>JAUIHT010000022.1 GCA_030432235.1 Verrucomicrobiia bacterium
TGCCCAGGGCGCGCAGCAGGATGGTCACCGGCAGCTTCCGGCGACGGTCGATACGCGTGAAAATGGCGTCCTTGGGGTCGAACTCGAAGTCCAGCCAGGAGCCGCGGTAGGGAATGACCCGGGCGGAAAACAGCAGCTTGCCGCTGGAGTGGGTCTTTCCCTTGTCGTGGTCGAAGAACACGCCCGGGCTGCGGTGCAGCTGGGACACGATGACGCGCTCGGTGCCATTGATGATGAAGGTGCCCGTCTCGGTCATCAGCGGCAGGTCGCCCATGTAGACCTCCTGCTCTTTGACGCTCTTGACCGGCTTCTGCTTGGCGGAACTTTCCTTGTCGAAAATGACCAGGCGCACCTTCACGCGCAGCGGCGCGGCATAGGTCATGCCGCGCAGCTTGCATTCCTTCACGTCGAACGGGGGCGTACCCAACTCGTAGCTGACGTACTCCAGTGCCGCGTTGCCGGAGTAGGACGTGATCGGGAACACGGACTGAAGGGCGCCGTGCAGGCCCCGCTCACGCCGGTCGCCCTCGGCCACGTCGGTTTGCAGAAATTCCTCGTACGACCGGATCTGGGTCTGCAGAAGAAAAGGAACATCGGGCCGGCTCACAAATGCCGTAGTGACCTGCCGACGGCCTGCGCCGTCGACCGGTCCTGGGTTCGTGGCCACGCGCCGCGGCGTCATGCCGTGCACAAACCACAAACAGGAACAGGCCGGGGACCTGGATCCCCAGCCGGTTCCAATCTCCTCCCGCGAGGGGAAGGAGATTTACTTGACCTCGACAGAAGCGCCGGCTTCTTCGAGTTTCTTCTGGATGTCCTCGGCCTCGGCCTTCTCGACGCCTTCCTTGATCGGGGAAGGTGCGCCTTCGACGAGGTCCTTGGCTTCCTTCAGGCCCAGGCCCGTGATCTCGCGAACTGCCTTGATCACCGGAACCTTGTTGCCACCGAAGGAGGTCAGCACCACGTCGAACTCGGACTTCTCTTCCGCGGCGGCGGCGTCACCACCAGCAGCGGGAGCAGCCACGGCTGCCACCGGGGCAGCAGCGGAAACGCCAAACTTCTCTTCCATGGCGTCGATGAGTTCGACCACGTCCATCACGCTCATGTTGGCGATGGTTTCGAGGATGTCTTCTTTTGAAACGGCCATTGTCGTCTCTCCAATCTAAAAGTTAACGGGGCTGATCGCCCACAAATCAAAACGTTGCTCAGGCAGGCTGCTTGGCGTCCCGCACGGCTGCGAAAGTGCGCACCATCTTGGTATGGGGTTCTGCCAGCGTCCGGACGAATTTCTCGACCGGTGCTTTCATCACACCCATCAACATGGCGATCGCCTGGTCATAAGTCGGCAGTTTGGACAGGCGTTCGAGCTCGGAAGCGTCGAACAGCTGACCACCCATCGCCACGGTCTTCGCCACGAGCAGGTCATGCTCCTTGGCGTAGTCCTTGACCAGGCGTGCAGCGGCACCGGGGTCTTCCATGCTGAACGCCAACAGGAGAGGTCCCGTCAGTGATTCGCTCATGCATTCGAAGTCGGTACCTTCCACGGCCCTGCGGACGAGCGTATTCTTGGCCACCTTGACGTACACGCCGCCCTGCCGCGCTTTTACGCGCAGGTCGGTGAGTTCCTCAACGGTCAGGCCGCGATACTCCGCCGCAACAGCAGACAGGGCGTTCTTTGCCACTTCGGACACTTCCGCCACGACTGCCTGTTTTTGCTCAAAATTGAGCGCCATTGGTTACCTCCTGGAGTCCAGGGACCGGTTGCCCGGTCCACACAGTACTGTCCAGTACTCGTTCAGTGGGTACCCCGCTACCGCATCGTGCTCGGCGGGACGCGTGTCCCGCGGGAACCCGATCCGGTAGCGGGGGCTCCACCATCTGCGCAGGCTGTGGGCGATTGCCCGCCCTACCCTTAAACCGTCCAGCCACGAGGGCCTTCCGATACCTGCGGTCTTTGACGGCCTTGGCCCGACCCCCTTTCACCGTGGTGAAAAGGTTCCGGGGGCAGCCCGCCCATCCCGGGTGCGCGGCAAGCCGCGCGCCCGAAATTCATTGCCGGGGCGTTACAGCCCCAGCGTCGTGTGGTCCACGGTGATGCCGGGGCCCATGGTCGTGGAAACCGCCACCTTCTTCAGGTATTGGCCCTTCGACGATGCGGGCTTGAGCTTCACCAGGTCGGCCAGCAGCGCCGCGAGGTTCGCCTTCAGGGCGTCGACCTCGAAATCGGCCTTGCCGATGGTGCCGTGGATGATGCCCGCCTTGTCGGTGCGGAAACGCACCTGCCCGGCCTTGGCGTTCTGTACCGCCTGCTCGACGTCCGCGGTCACGGTGCCCACCTTGGGGTTGGGCATCAGGCCGCGCGGACCCAGCACCTGGCCCAGCTTGCCGACCACGCGCATGGCGTCCGGGGTGGCGATGACCACGCCGAAATCCAGGTCGCCGTCCTTGATCTGGTCGTGCAGATCGTCCATGCCTACGGCATCGGCGCCTGCCGCCTTCGCCTTTTCGGCGTTCTCGCCCTGGGCGAAGACCGCCACGCGCACATCCTTGCCGGTGCCATTGGGCAACACGGTGGAACCGCGCACGTTCTGGTCCGATTTGCGCGGGTCGACACCCAGGCGCACGGCCACGTCGACGGATTCGCGGAAGTTGAGCTTGCTCAGGTCCTTCAGCAGGCCGAGGGCTTCGTCCACGTCGTAAATCTTGTCACGGTCCACGCGCTCTGCAATGGCGCGCATGCGTTTGCTGATCCTGGCCATTACTCCACACCCTCCACGTCGAGGCCCATGCTGCGGGCCGAACCGGCGATGGTGCGAACCGCGGCGTCCATGTCGGCAGCCGTCAGGTCCGGTTCTTTCGCCTTGGCGATTTCCTCGAGCTGTGCGCGGGTCACCTTGCCCACCTTGTTGGTGTTCGGTTCACCGCTGCCCTTGGCGATACCGGCGGCCTTGCGCAGCAGCACGGCAGCCGGCGGGGTCTTGGTGATGAAGGTGAAGCTGCGGTCGGCGTACACCGTGATGACCACCGGAATCGGCAGCCCGGGTTCGACGTCCGCGACCTTGGCGTTGAACGCCTTGCAGAACTCCATGATATTCACGCCGTGCTGGCCCAGCGCCGGGCCCACGGGCGGACTCGGGTTGGCCTGGCCTGCAGGCACCTGCAGCTTGATATAAGCCAGAATTTTCTTAGCCATTTTCTACTCCTCGGGTTCGATCGTCTGGTTACTCAGAACCTGGACTCCCCGTCAGTTTGTCTGGGAAAGCGGCAGGCGGTAGGCGGGAGTTGGGCCCCGGGGGCTTCTGAACTCTCGCGGCCCACCTGGGCCTTTCCGTTTACCGGTTGGCGAGAAGGCCGGCTTCGTCGACTGCGTGCGCAGCACGCACCGCCTTCCGCCTACCTCCTTCCGCCTACCCTTCTCAGGACTTCTCCACCTGGTGGAATTCGAGCTCCACCGGCGTCGAACGCCCAAAAATCAGTACCGCCACGCGCAGGCGACTCTTGTCGTAATTGACTTCCTCGACCACGCCGTTGAAGTCGTTGAAAGGACCGTCGATGACGCGGACCATTTCGCCCGGCTCGAACAGCACCTTCGGGCGCGGCTTGTCCACGCCTTCCTGCACCCGGTTGAGGATGGCGTCGGCCTCCCTCTGGGTGATCGGCGCCGGGCGATCCGCCGTGCCGCCGATGAATCCCATGACCTTGGGCACGTCCTTGACGAGGTGCCAGGTCTCGTCGGTCATTTCCATCTCCACCAGCACGTAGCCGGGGAAGAACTTGCGATCGGAGCGACGCTTCTGGCCGCCTTTCATCTCCACCACTTCCTCGGTGGGGACCAGCACTTCGCCGAAGTGCTCTTCCATGCCGGCGCGCTTGACGCGCTCTTCCAGCGACTTCTTGACCGTGTTCTCGTAGCCCGAGTAGGCGTGCACGACGTACCAGCGCTTGGCCATATCAACCTCCACTCAGAAGGCTGCGGACCAGCGCGCCCAGCAACCAGTCGACACCCGCCAGGAACAGCGAGATGATGATGGTGACCACGATGACCATCAGGGACGTCTGCAACGTCTCCTGGTGCGTGGGCCACACCACCTTGCGCCGTTCGATGTCCGCCTCCTTGAGGAAACGGAAGAAGCTCGCGCCCTTGCGCGACTGGCCCGCCACCCAGGCGGCCGCCAGCGTGACGACGATCAACCCGGCGACACGCACCGGCGTGATGGCCAGGTCCTGGTAGTAGTAATACGCACCAATACCCGCCAGCAACATCACCACCGAGACCAGCAGCAGCATGCTGTCGACCACCGGTGACCGGTTTGTTTCCACCTTGCCGTTCATCCGTCGAACACGTTCCTGTTTTGTGGGCCAGCCCTCGGGCTGGCAGGCCAGGAGGGACTCGAACCCCCAACCTGCGGTTTTGGAGACCGCTGCTCTGCCAATTGAGCTACTGGCCTATTCCATTCTGTTCAGCGCACAAAGCCGGCAGCCCCCGGGGGCCGCCAGCTTCGTGTCGAATCGGGAAGGAGGAAGACGGGAGGAGGAAGGAGAGCGCGCTTCGCGCGCGGACGCCTGCCGCCTACCGCTTGCCGCCTACCCGGTTTTCCTTTACTCGAAAATCTTCGCCACGACACCCGC
>JAUIHT010000023.1 GCA_030432235.1 Verrucomicrobiia bacterium
ACGGACTTGGAAAGGTGAGCTACCCCCCGAAATTCGGACACTGACGTAAGCTACGATTTGTTGTCTGCTGATCTTCGACGAGAAGGAGATCAGAGATGTCGAAACGGAAACAACACGCGCCCGAGTTCAAGGCGAAGGTAGCGCTGGAGGCCCTGAAGGGCGAAGAGACCGCCGCCGAGCTGGCGAGCCGGTTCGGGGTGCATCCGACAATGATCCATCAATGGAAGCGTGCCCTGCTCGAAGGTGCTTCCGGTGTGTTCGAGCGTGGTGGCAAGAAAGCCCCCGCGATTGACGAGGAGCAGGTGAAGGAACTCCACGCCAAGATTGGGGAGCTGGCTGTGGCCAACTCTTTTTTGGAGCGAAAGCTGAAGCCTTGGGGCGGGAAGTGAGGCGCGGCATGATTGAACCGAACCATCCGGATCTATCCATCGGCCAGCAGTGCAAGCTGCTGTCGATCGCGCGTTCGTCTTATTACTATGAGCCGAAGGGGGAGACCGAGCAGAACCTCGACCTGATGCGGAAGATCGACGAGCAGTTTCTGGAAACGCCATTCTTCGGCGTCCGGCAGATGACGTGGCACCTGCGTAACGACGGCCACTTGGTGAACGAGAAGCGGATACGCCGGTTGATGCGCCTGATGGGGCTCATGCCGATCTACCAGAAGCCCAACACCAGCAGGCCAGGACGCGGGCACAAGACCTACCCCTATCTGCTGAGAGGTCTGCGGGTGGAGCGTGCGAACCAGGTTTGGTGCTCGGACATCACCTACCTGCCGATGCGGCGCGGGTTCCTTTACCTAGTCGCTATTATGGATTGGTACACCCGCAAGGTGCTGGCCTGGCGCATCTCGAATACGCTGGAGGCGAACTTCTGCGTTGAGGCACTGAACGAGGCCATCCACAAGTTTGGTCCGCCGGAGATCATGAATACTGACCAAGGATCGCAGTTCACATCTTTTGCCTGGACGGATCGATTGCGCCGAACGGGCGTCCGCATCTCGATGGATGGCAAGGGCCGCTTCCTCGACAACATCTTTATCGAGCGGCTGTGGCGAACCCTGAAATACGAGTGCGTCTACCTGCATGCCTGGGAGACCGGATCAGAAGCGAAGGCCGGCATCCGAAAATGGATGACCTTCTACAATCACCAACGCCCACACTCAGCCCTTGGCGGCAGGCCACCAGCCGTGGTCTATTGGCTGAGAAATGACAAACCCCAACCCGATCAGCAGGAGCGACGAGTAGCTTAATTTACGCCAGATCCTGTCCAACGGATGGGGAGTAGCTCACTCAAAGACAAAAAGCCATCTTCAGATGCACTGGCTATTTGTAGTAGCAAACTCAAGCACTACAGCATTCTTCTCAAACAGAACCAACGCTCTGTATTAGCTGATGAGTTTATCACCTACTCTCACAAGCTAGACGCGATGATATTCTCAAACAGCAAATCCAAGTGGATGGAGTTGATGTAAAAAATGAAATCAACACATGGCTATCAAAGGGTATCTACGCTGAAAAATCTCAGTTACGGTTTCTTATGCTGGAGTACTTACAAAAGTTAGCAGTTGCTTTAAAAACCCCAACTGCGCTCTTTGCTAAATACTTGTATGAACAACGGAACACTACAAGACATTCAAAAGTCGTTAAACATAATACGAAGTATTACGGATAAAGAAGCTTTAGATTTGAAAGTTCAAGCGTTGGAACTTATGACGCAAGCACTTCAATCACACATCACAGGCATAAAGAATGCAGCGAGAGTCAGTTTGAGCTCACGTGCAAAACGCAAGCCACCCACCAAGCTCCATAAGCCATCTGTGCCAAAATCACTCAACACACCAAGCTTATCCAACAACCCAAACGACACGGTTGGAACGTTTTAAATCCAACGCATTCTTAATATCTTCCAACACAAAAAACGTGAAAATCGTGCGCTTTGATAGCATATCATATCTTTTTGACAGGGTGGTTGAGTGGCATAGCTCTGCTACTGTTAAATGCGAATTAGAGATTGCTTAGCATTAGTCTTCAGGTTCATAATCATCTCCCCAAATAGCCTGACAAACATCATTGATTGTGATGTTCACATCAGACATCCCTACCCATTCACAAAATTCTGATGCGGTTTTGATGATACTGGCCCAACCGTTTTGATCCTCCACTTCTCGTTGATGGGTATCATAAATCCAATCATTGACCAGAAATGAAGACGCGATTGCCAAGCCTACTACTTTTTGACTGTTCAATTGCTCTGGTGTGTTCATAGTTTTCTCCTCCAAATAAATGTCATCAGCGACATATTCAGTGTCTCACAGAAGAAGTTGCCTCTCATCTATCAGCCAATAGAGAGTTTGATTGCTGATAGAATAAAATGTGCCATAGTGCATATTGGTTTCAGTGTTAAAAAGGCTGCTTTAATGAAGCGTTTTTTCATCTCACAGCATCCAACTTTTGGAAGCTATAAAAACCCAGTTGCTTACAAAATTGAGCAATCTCCATATTACTTCTGGTGGCTGGCTTTGACACTCAACGAGGAGTACTTGGAATTATGCGCTGCGGCTTCAAAAGGCATCAAAGTCAAAGATAGTCCAATACACAAGGTATTCGCCGACTTCGGAGACGTTCGTTACGAAGGTGACAAACACAAAGCATTCGCCAACTGGTGGCGCAGAAAAGCCAACGATACCGAAACTATGGGCGAATATCTATTCGCTGAGCCAGTAGCAGCAACAAAAGTAATGCTGGTAGACGATGCTGAGGCTGCAAAACAATCTGCAAATGATGCGAGCAGTCTACTAATCAATATCCCCAAAAATCTCACTCGCAAGCAAATAGACAAAGCTTTGGACAACATATTTTGTAAAGAATTGTCGTTTGAAAAAGGCAGGCAGACAAGGAACCCTACTCGTTCAAATGCTCGCTACAGCCTTAGCAAACCAGCCAAAGCTCATAGTCTAAAATCAGCATTTTCTATTATAGAGGCTGAACGTGAAGCACTGGCTATTGGCAAGAAGTTATCTAACGTGCAGCTGGCAGACAAAGTTGGCTTAAAGGTAGAAATAAGTAGGGCAACACGAGCTGAACAAGACGGCTTGGCTGAGTATGAAATCTATTTATTGTCTACTACAGTAAGTCGAAAAAAGAAGCTGGCTAATACTGCTATAGCGAGTGCAGCTAAGGGCATTTTTCCATAAGATATCTATGATGAGTTCTTCTCGTTCAATGCGCTTTCCACCAAAGCCCAGTTGTCTAAATGCGGTAACAAATTATCTTCAGTAACAGAGCAGTGAGTGGTTTGAGAGTTGCGGGGACGAATTCCATTATGCTTATTTAAAAAGCTTGAATAATTTTCTTCAATAATTGTCGACAAATCAAATTCAGAGAGCAAGAAAAATCTATCGGGTTCTTCATTTCCGATTTTTACGAACACAAAAGTTAAATTTATCGCCGATCGACAGCGCATAATCCTGCGCGATGAAGGTCCGCGCGGCGTCCGCGTTGTGGCCGTTGAAATACTCAACCACCCAGCGACGTAAAAGAGCGAGTGCCGTGGTCATGTGCCCGCACCAAACATGCGCCGCAATTCCGGCTTCAACAGCTTGCCCGATGCGTTGCGTGGCAGTTCGTCGACAAAAGCCACCTGGGTCGGACACTTGTAATGGGCAAGGTCGGCGCGGGTGTAGGCGATCAACTCGGCCTCGGTTACGGACTGTCCGGCTTTCAAAACTACTACGGCCAGGGGCGTTTCGCCCCAGCGTTCATGGGGGACGCCGATCACGCCGACCTGTGCAATGGCGGGATGCCCGTTCAGGACGTTTTCGATCTCGGCGGGGTAGATGTTCTCACCACCGGAAATGATCAAGTCCTTGTAGCGGTCGAACAGGAAGACATGGCCTTCGTCGTCCAGATAGGCTGCGTCGCCCGTGCGGAACCAGCCGCCCTCGACAATTGCCTCGGCGGTGGCCTTGGGGTTCTGCCAATAACCCTTCATCAGCATACGGGTGCGCAGCCACAGCTCTCCGACGTCTCCGGCAGGTTGGTCTGCGCCGGTCGCCGGATCGACGACTCGCAGTTCGACCCAGGGCAATGCGCTGCCGCAGGATTTCAGAAGGTGGCTGTTTGGCCCGCCCGGGTCGTGCCATTCCGGGCCAAGGCATACGACGGTGCCAGAACTTTCGGTCATCCCATAGGCATGCATGAAGTTGCAGCCGATGGTGTCGATGGCCCGGCGCAACATCACGTCGCCCATGGGCGAGGCGCCATACATCAGCAACTCAAGGCTCGACATGTCGGCCTGGGCCACTTCGGGTGCGTTCAAAAGCGCCTGCACGACGGCGGGGACCATGAACGTGTGGGTGACTTTGTAGCGCGGGATCAGATCGATGATCGTCGGGATGTCAACATCCGCCATCAATACGGTGTGCCCGCCCGCCAGCATCGTCGAGCTGCCATACCCGCAGCCACCAATATGGAACAGCGGCATCGCGACCAAGTTGACGCTGGCCTCGGACATGCCCCAGGCCTTGGCAAGGTCAGTTGTATAGGACATGCCCTCGTTCGACAGCATCACGCCCTTGGGCAGGCCGGTCGTGCCCGAGGTGTATAAGATCAGCGCGGTTTCATCC
>JAUIHT010000004.1 GCA_030432235.1 Verrucomicrobiia bacterium
GACCAGGCAGTTGCCATAGGCTCCGTGGCTTTCGCCAAAGGAGATGCATCCGCGGCTTTCAATAATAACACTCAAGCCATGGGGGATAATTCCGTCGCGCTGAATGATGGCACCATCGCCAACGGAGTAAGCTCTCTGGCAGCCGGGAATAGCACCACTGCCGAAGCCTATTCTTCCGTGGCGATTGGTCGGTACAACGTCGGCCTGGACGCCACCGGAGCCGCTCCCAGCGGCACAACCTGGCAGGGCTACGATCCTGTCTTCGAAATCGGCATCGGAGCCGACTCAAGCAACAAAGCCAACGCCGTCACCGTCTACAAGGATGGCAGTGTTCTCTTTGACGGAGCCGTCGTCATCACCCAGCGCCAGGGCGACATCCTCATGGGCGACTACGGCTATTAAGAGCGATCGTCCGACGTCCCTGATGAAACCGAAAACAACCAAGCCCCGCCATGCGCCATTCTCTACTCATTCTCGTTCTGGCAACGCCCCTGTTCGCCTCCGCTGCTGACCCGGTTTATCCGGACTGGTGGATTGACCAGGATGTCGTCGAGAGCGACGCCCAACCTCCTGCCACCACCGATCCGGGCTACGACACCTGGATGCAGGCCAACTACGCCCCGGCGCTCGTAGGTCAGGCCAAGCATATGGCCGAAGCCGCTTACCTCACCATGGAAGCCGCGGTCCCGGGGACTGCCGGCACAGAAATCGCCTCGATGATTGCAGGCTTTTCGACTGCCCCCGAGGACAACTACGTGCCGCTCAATTTGGGCCAGCTTAAATTTATCGCGGAGCCCTTCTATAATATCTTCCACGCCGCCAATTTCCCCGTCGTCCTGGCCGACGGCACCGTCATCGCCAACGGCCAATACCCTTGGAACCCCGCCACCCCCGTCGGCGACAACTACGCCCCGGCCAACCTTGGCCAGCTGAAGTATGTGTTTTCCTTCGACCTCACTGACTGGCCGCCCGAGGGCTGGCCACCGCCAACGGCTCCAGTGCCATTGGAGCGCTCATATGTCTACCTGACCGAGCCTGCGGTCTCTTATACGGTCGTGGGGGCAACGGTGGACCTGGAGGCGCTCGCCGCTTTCGTCGGCGATACGGTCGATAATGTGGAGTTCTTCGTCGATGCCGGCTCGCTGGGGACCGGGGATACTTCCTCTCCTTATGAGGACTCCTGGACGCCTGGCAGCGCCGGGACTTACACCCTCAACGCGGTAGCCACCGCCACTGGGGCGGCCACCGTGACCTCGGGTAGCGTCGTGGTGATGGTCGAAGCCGACAGCGACACCGACGGTCTCGGCGACGCCTGGGAGACTTCGACCGGTATCACCAGCCCCACCGACGAATCCGACGGCGACGGCCTCCTCGCCTCCGATGAGTATGGCGGTGGTTATGACCCAAATGTGAAAGACCATCCCTTGGTGAAGTTACAGCTCTACGGAGTCAGCATTTAAAACATTTAACTGATAATGCATTCAATTAATAAAATTCTAACTCTAATAATAATATTCAGTGGATCGTTCATTGGAAATAGCTTATATTCAGCAGGTTGCGGCTGTGAAGATGACATGATAAAGGTTGATGTGTACGGATACATGTATGGATTAGCGGGGTATTCGGATTTTTTTAATTATAAATTATATCTAGATAATAACATATTGGATGGTATTCCAATTGGTGAGGAAGCCTTAGGCTTAGAATCGGAATTAAATTGGGGCTACTCCAATATTGAGGTTCCCATCAACGAGAGTTTTAGGTTTTCTGTGTCTGGTGAATTAAGGAAAGTTGATGACTATACTCGTATATATTCTATTTTGCTAGGTCCATGTTATACTAAATTCTATATCGGTAATTCATATGTCGAGCTCACTGAGGAAAATAATTACAGCGCTCATATTAATGATATTAGTATAGAAAAATACATAATCGATGATGGTTCAATTAGAGTTCTTATCGGTCATTATGAATTAGTAGATGTGGGTAATCCCACCTCTCCTTTTCCAATAGAACCATCAACGGAAATTGATGTTGATATAACAATCATCACAGATGACCAACAACAAGAGGGTGGGCGTTTGATTTCTGGTATTCCGAATTCACTTCCTCTCACGAATTCTAGTTACACGATTCCACTGGGGATGCTATCGGAGGATGAATCAGCCGGAGCACTTTACTTTAACCTGGATTATTTGGACGATTCCACGACTGCAAGTTTTTCAACTTTCAACTCGCGTATTCTTGAAATTCCCAGTTATTCTGAGGCATTGGCCACCCGACGCAGCAGTGGGGATTTGGAGGGTTCAATTCAAGAGGTTATCGTACCCGGTTACCTTGATGACAAGAGCTATGTCGTTAAAGACGGTTGGCTTGGGGAGGACGGCTACGATGGTAGTACTCTGCCATCGGGAATCTTTGAAGTGATTTCGTATCCGAATCTGGACGGTCTGAGCAACGACGAGTATGATGAAGCTGATGTGGTATGGCGTTTCCAGAAGGTGGGCAGTTCGGCCAATGGGGACTTGCAGATGAAGGTTTACAAATACGTCGACCCGGGAGTACCGAATCCATCAAGAATTTGGGACTTGGCAGAATGGGATATCTTTGAGCGCATTACTGTCACTACCTTGGAAACGGACTCCGGTGACGGCTCTGCTTTGACCACCCCCGTTCAGACAGGCTGGAAATGGGTCAGTCAAAGCGGTGACTTAACAAAGAATTTGTACTGGAAAGAATACGAAGAGCTTGAGCCTGACGGAGACCTCTACGAGTTCATCGCTTACTACGATACGAGCGACAGTCAAAATCCCGTGCTTATCTCTGAGACAAAAACCAAGAAAGAGAAGTTTGGCGGCAAGGGCTGGCTGGATACCAAGCAATGGGAAGACCCGAGCGGTGCGAACCGGCAAACTGTCTGGACCTATGACGATGGGACATCGGACCCGGATGATTTGGGCTTGTTGCGTAGCGTCGAATACCCGGATGGCTCTTGGGAGTACATCTTCATGTACGATTCTAGCGGAAGTCCGCTTGTTCGTTATTTATCCTGGCTGGACACATCGCTTGACGATGCCGATGATAACGGTACCTGGAAAAATTGTAAACTTGTCTACGAAGCGTATAGCGATGCCAATGACCCTGATCTGCTTTACCGTCGCACCGAAGAAATCATTGATGACCAAGGACAAGGTACAATTGTATCGGTGACAGAGCGGCGTGAGGGCGCAACCAGCAGTGAGAAGGTTTCCCGTACTTATGTGGACTCGACCCCTCATTACCTCGACACAACAACTGTCGGCCCCAGCTACATGCCAGACTCCATTACCCGGCCCGACGGCACAATGACTCTCTACGAAAGAGACCATGGTTATTGGGATGCGACGAATGAAACGTATTATCCCTCAACGACAGATCCGCAACCGTCGGGCACCGTGGATGCATTTCAGAAAACGGTAAAACAGGGCATGTATGATTCTGTGAACGAAGTGTACGCTGACGTGCCCAATCAAAGCACTTGGCGGCGCACGGTGACGGTCGATAGCGAAGTCGTTCTCTCCGAGAAGCTGGTATATACGGGTGGCAGTCCTACCGCTACTGTCATCGAAACGACGACCTACGCGACGACTGAAGACTCGCCGTCTACGGGCTGGCGCACGGAGACGACGACCACGAACGGCCGTGATGTTTCGGTGGAAGAGTACGACGAGGATGACAACCTGCGCACCTACACGGACGAGACCGGTCTGGTCACCACCTACACCTATGACGAGGACGGCGACATCCTGACGCAGACCAGCGCTGGAGTTACAACCACCTACCAGTACGACCCTTATGGTCGCGTGGAGGGCACCACGATTACGGGTGGCACGGAAACCCTCACCACATCCACCACCTACCATCCAACCGGCGAAGTGGCCAGCCAGACCGATGTCAACGGCCTGACCACCAGCTACGCCTACACCAACGGCGGGCGTACAGTCACCGTTACCCGGCCCGACGGCTACACGGAAGTTACCGACTCCTATGCGGACGGCCAGACCAAGAGCATTACGGGCACCGGCGTGGTGTATCGTTATTATGACTACACAGTGGATACCAATACAGGATTCCGCACGACCGAAGAGAGTATCGGTGAGCCAGTAGGCCATACCGATTCCCGTTGGACCAAGCGCATCACAGACTGGGCGGGCCGCACGGTGGAGGTGCGTAAACCCGCCTATTCCGGGGCGGACCATATCACCGGTTATGTGTACGCTGTTGGCACTCCGGGCACGGGTCAGCTCATCAAGCAAACCCGCACAGGCATGGCTCCGAAGGTTTTTGAATACAATGACCTGGGGCAACGCTCCCGTGAAGGCTACGATTTAGACAGCCCAGAAGACGGCCTCCAGGAAGCCTCCGACGAGCCCATCACCGAGTATGTAAACGACTACGTTGAGGATAACGGCGAGTGGTATCAGCGCAACATTGTCCGCCGTTGGCTGACGGACGGCAGCGCGACTTCCACGGATCTCACCACCACCCTGCGGCAGCTCACCGGCCTAGAGTCTAGTCCATTGGAAATAAGCGTCGTTTCCATTGATAACGCCTACACCGGGGAAACCGTAGTGACGACCACCGTCAACACCGCAACGGCCACCGTGACGGAGAAGACCGATCTGCCGGATACGACTCTGCACGTCATCCGCACCATGGTCGAGGGGCGCTTAGTCAGCGAGACCGACCCGCGCATCCCCTCGGGTGAGGACAACGAAACCACATATACCTATGACGACCTTGGCCGGCTGGAGACCATCACGGACCCGACAGGTCTGGTCACCACGCAGACTTACTACCCGAACACGATGCAGTTGAAAACCGTTCAGGCAGCCGGCGGGCCCATCACGGAATACACCTATCGCGATCAGGCAGAGCTGGGCGCGGGGCAAATCGATGAACAGCGTAATAAGAGCAGCGATGGCACTTTAATTAGTTATCTAGGCTACGGCTATGACGATCACGGCCGTTTTGTCGGGCAACAGGGTTCGGGCGATTACGACTACACTTACGGGTACGACTCCACTTATGGCGACCGGATTTCACTGACCACTTTCCGGGACCAAGGTGGCGATGAAACCGAGTGGCAGTACCAAGCTTCCACCGGCTTGCTCATCAGGAAAGAATATGCGGACGCCAAGGGCACCGATTACGAGTATTACGACAGCGGCCTATTGGAAAAGCGGACCTGGGCTCGTTACACCAATACGCCGGGGGACATTTACACGACCTACGCCTACGATAGCCTGGGCCAACTCACGGATACCGATTACTCCGATGGCACACACAGTATCGACTGGACCTACGACCGCGCCGGGCGCATCACGCAAATCGAGGACGCCTCCGGCACCCGCACACTCACCTATGATAAAGGGCAATTGGCATCTGAAACTTATGCGGATCCAGGAGAACTTTGGGATGACATGGCTATCGACAAGACGATTGACGCCTATGGCCGGGTGGGCGGGGTCAGCCTAACGGCTGGTATCAATATACTTCATGAGGTGGAATATTACTACCATGCCAATACTGGCCGGCTTGAAACGGTAGATTTTGAAGTGGATAGCATACAACACTCGACCACCTACGGCTACAAGCCCGAGACGAACCTCGTCGAGTCGGTCGTGCAAAACCGCGGCGCGGCGGAAATCCTTGCCGTGCAGAAAAGCTATGATAACCTGCATCGATTGACGGGGCTCGCTTACGGGCAGCCACACCAACAGTTGGGTATGAATTATTCCTACAACGCAGCCAGTCAGCGCGAGTTCGCCACCACGGGTAACGGAGAGTACTGGAAATACACCTACGATACCGTGGGGCAGGTAGAATCGGCGGTCAAGCGCCTCCCGGATCATACCGTTATTCCCGGCTACCAGTTTGACTACGCCTACGACCAAATCGGCAACCGCACCTCCACCGAGCGCGATGGCGACTCCGCCCGCGAACAATTATATTACTCCAGCGCGAACGCCACCGGGACCAGTGGGGCCAACGAGCTCAACCAGTACGGCAGCCGCTCCGTGCCCCGCGTGCTCGGGGTGATGGGCCAGGCCAATGCCGCCGCCACCGTCACCGCCAATGGTGAATCCGCCACCCGGGCCGACGATTACTTCCAGATACTGCTGGACTACTCCGGCGAAACCAGCCCGAACGACGCCCGCAACGAGAGCATCCTCCTCACCGGCACCTACGCCGGGCAGGGCGCGGGCGGCGCCGACGCCATCGCGGAGGTCTCCACCGAGGCCTACCTGCCGCCCAACCCGGAAGACTTTAACTACGATGACGACGGCAACCTGGAAGACGACTCCCGCTGGACCTATACTTGGAACGGCGAAAATCGCCTCGTCGCCATGGAGCCCATTGACGCGATTGCTCTGGGCCTGCCCAACCAGAAGCTCGTCTTTGCTTACGACAGCCAGGGAAGACGCTTCAAAAAGGAAACTTATGACTGGGATCCAAGTGCAAATGGCGGGCTCGGGGACTGGGAAACGACTCCCGTTAGAACCACCGTCTACCTCTACGACGGCTGGAACCTGCTGTCCGAGGAAAATTACGATGCCACACTGACGCTTCTGAGTAGCAAATACTACACCTGGGGCACGGACCTGTCCGGTACGCTGCAAGGCGCGGGTGGAGTCGGAGGATTGCTGGCCGTGACGACGGGCGAAGGCACCTATTACCCCGCCTACGACGGCAACGGCAACATCCTGGCCTACCTCGACAGCCTCACCGGCGCCACCGCCGCCCAGTTCGAATACGGCCCCTTCGGACAGACCCTCCGCGCCACCGGCAAAGCAGCCGACGAGCTCACCCTCCGCTTCTCCACCAAATATACCGACCCCGAAACCGGCCTCGCCTACTACGGCTTCCGCTACTATGACCCCGAGCTGGGCCGCTGGCCATCCAGAGACCCCATTGGGGAGCAAGGAGGACTCAACCTCTACGCCTTCGTCGGCAATGATGGAGTGAATCAGTGGGATTATTTGGGGATGACCTATCGAATTACGTTGAATTTCATTATTCCCGCTACCGGCAAAGCGGCGGATACGGGTACCATTGTAGCAATAAAAGAATATACGAAAAACCTCTTTGGTCGGTTTGGCATAGACTCAACCCTACAAACAAGCGTTGTTGATGACATTTATCACATAGACAGGTACAATATTTTTGGCATGAAGATTCACACTAGTGAAATTCATTACAAAAACATGCCATACTCGTATTCTTGGAATGATGCATTGGATTTTGCTATCAACGAGCTTAGTATGCCAAATACTTTAATATTATTACCTGATTCGGCAGTTGGAACATATACGCAAACATCCAGCGACCTATCTAATGCCATTGCTCCACTGAGTAATCATTCAGACATGCAAAATTTAGCCAGAGCGGTCGTTCATGAGGTGTTAGCTCATATTTTACCTGGTAGAGGTGCGCATCCGACAAGCAGTGATGCCTCTTGGGAGCAAAAATTCACGATCACGAAAGGCTGGGACACGCTAGATGAAGAGTACGAGTATATCAGCCTGGAGGTTGCTCGTTTTATACACCAAAGGGGAGGGCAACCCGACAAGAATTATGTCCGTTGTCCCATAAAGGACACCAAAGAAACTTTAGGGTTTATGAGTGATAGTGATTTTGAAAAATTACTTAAGGAATAAGAAAACCTATTAAAATGAAAAATCTATTCAATGAGTACCTTCACGCCAATAGCGCTGCGCTAATATTTCAGTTGGTTTTATTGGCTTCATGCATTGTGCTTTTAGTTATGGTCCTAGTGCGCAATAAGAAACCATCAAAAGAAAGCTATAATAAACTACCGGCTACACTTGTCTTTTGTGCGAGATTAGGATTAGCCTTCTCATTAGTATTTTCGCTGATATTGACTATTGGATTATTAAATCAAATGTCATGCTCAAGTGATGAAGCAGCTGTAAAAATTAGTGTATTTTTTTACGCTCTAAAAATACCTCTTTTGGTAATCGTTTTGGGCTTGCTGTCATACTTTCTAAAATTACCACTTATCCTATTGGAAACAAATGAAACGACAGAATCCTAGCACACTTGGTAGCATAGATTTTGCGTAAGGGTCAGCCTTTCTTCATCAAGCTGCCCCAAGGCACTCGCTTTCCTCTCCCCCTTGGGGCTACTCCATATACGTGCTTCGCACTCCGCCAGCATAAGAGGAAATGACCCTTCGGCAACTCAAGCCAAGACGGAGCGGTAGACTTCGGCGAAGCCCTGAGTGGCTGAGGATTGTTTATGACCTTAGGCTCCAGTGCGAATGCAACACAGAAGACTCAACTGGCAATATTTATAAAATTAAACAATCATGGGGCCCTTTGGATAGTATAACGAATGGGGCAAAACTATACTGGAATTATGGCCAATAAAATAAACAATACTATTTTTCGACACTTGACGGTTTCAGTTTTGACCGCGCTCTTGTTTTCTCTATCAGGGGTTGCTATTGACATAGCCTTGGACATTACACCTGACATTCCTAAGGCAATTCTTATGTTTTCTTTATTTGCAATAGTAATGTTCATATTATTAAACGCTCACTTTTTACTCACAAAAAAGTAAAACGACAGAACCCTAGCACGCGCGGTTTCATATGATATTGCACAAGGGTCAGCTTTCAACCCAGGAGCTCACCACCGAGGCCTACCTGCCACCCAACCCGGAAGACTTTACCTACGACGACGACGGCAACCTCACCAGCGACTCCCGCTGGTCCTACACCTGGAACGGCGAAAATAGACTCGTCGAGCAAGACACTCTAGTCAGTGCTGTAACGAATGCGGAAGTCCCCGACTACCGAGTGACCTACAGGTATGACAGCCAAGGCCGCATGTTCGAGCGCAAGGTCTACTTGAACGAAGTGCTACAAAGCACGGAAATCACCCTCTGGGATGGCTATAACCAGCTCGCCAAACTCGACGGCTCCGGCAACCTCCTCCAAGCCTACACATGGGGGCTGGATTTGTCCGGCACCTTCCAAGGCGCAGGCGGAGTCGGCGGCCTGCTGGCCATCACCGACGACTTAGGATCGACCACTGACACTTATTACCCCGCCTACGACGGTAATGGCAACGTAATCAGCTATATCGACAGTCTGACTGGTACTCTAGCCGCTCAGTATGAATACGGTCCCTTCGGCCAAACACTCCGCTCAACTGGACCTCAAGCTGATAAATTGCTTTATCGCTTCTCCACCAAGCCCGTCGATCCCATCACTGGCATGGTTCTCTACGAATTAAGGCCTTATTCCCCAGAGCTGGGCCGTTGGCCATCACGCGACCTCATCGGGGAAGACGGCGGACTCAACCTCTATGCTTTCGTTGGTAATGACGGGGTGAATCAGTGGGATTACCTGGGGATGTTACTAAACCCAGATTATGTCATCAAAGAGTTTAGCGCCACTGATTTAGGTGCCGATCAAATGATTTTGAATATGGGCTATTTGCCGAGTGGGAAGCGTTATGCCGACTATTTCTTTGGTCATACTGTGCGATTCACTCTAAAGCTAAGGTGCATTGAACCTAAAGATATTAATATTGATCAATATATCACCTATGCGTACTATCTAGGCGGTAGTCTCTATAAAAGTGACTCAAATGTGAGAGATGGAAATGGATATTGGAATGGCAGTGAACCATGGGATGCTGGATATAGTGTTAGGGGGCATGAACCAGATTGGTCCAAAGTTAGCGAAGATGGCGAAGAGATTAACTTAGCAATATTTTATGATAGTCCTGGGATGTTTGCTAAAAAAGTTATCGGAGGACTGTCTGATTTCCCAATTACGCAAGATGCCACTTTTTGGGTAAGAGTTGTCGAAAAGCAGACAGATACTATACTTGCAGAGATAGAATGGACTGTAGATTTCACATATACCTCTTATAATCACGGAAGTTCTATTTTAACACAAAAACGAACGTACTAGTTATGCTAAAAGTCACTGTTTTATGTTTAATGATTGCTCTTTGCCTCGGTTGTCAAAAGAAGCAAAACGCTGAACCGATCATTTCTTGGGGAACAGCTTACGAGTACCCTCTAGTCATCCAAGGAAAGCTAGAAAGCTTAGTTGGACCAGAAATAACAATCAAACCGATTAGACTATTGAGAAATAGTTTAGGGATAGACCCAGATGATTCTCAAATTGAAGTTTTTTATCAATCGATGTCAGTTGATTTGAGTTTGGCCGGGCAGCCACATTTTCCAAATCTAATTGTTGGTGATGAGTACATATTCTTCTTGGTTAGACCAGAAAACCAGGAGAAAATTTGGTTACGTGGTGTAATGACTTATTCAGAGTTCGAGTACTTGGTAGGGAAAGGTATAATAAGCCAAAATGAAACGGCAGAACCCTGACACGCTTGGTGCCATGTGCAGAAAGCATGAAGGCAGAAAGCATAAGGGGTCAGATTAATAATTTAAATATCATTCATGGTGAAGTTTTACGAACGGCAACATGAGCAAGTGGATTGAGAGCATCCTCCTCACCGGCACCTACGCCGGGCAGGGCGCGGGCGGCGCCGACGCCATCGCGGAGGTCTCCACCGAGGCCTACCTGCCCCCCAACCCGGAAAACTTTACCTACGACGACGACGGCAACCTCACCAGCGACTCCCGCTGGACCTACACTTGGAACGGCGAAAACCGCCTCGTCGCCATGGAGACGACCACAACGGCCATTACCGCGGGTATCGACAAGGTCAAGTTGGTCTTCGCCTACGACAGCCAGGGACGGCGCTTCAAGAAGGAGTTTTACACGTGGGACTCCGGCAGCTCCCAGTTCATCCTCAGCGACACCACCGTCTACCTCTACGACGGCTGGAACCTGCTGTCCGAGGAAAACTACGATGCCACGCTGACGCTTCTGAGCAGTAAATACTACACCTGGGGCACGGACCTGTCCGGTACGCTGCAAGGCGCGGGTGGGGTCGGTGGCCTCTTGGCCACGACGACGGACGAAGGCGCCTACTACCCCGCCTACGACGGCAACGGCAACATCCTGGCCTACCTCGACAGCGTCACCGGCGCCACCGCCGCCGAGTTCGAATACGGCCCCTTCGGCCAGACCCTCCGCGCCACCGGAAAAGCCGCCGCCGAGCTCCCCCTCCGCTTCTCCACCAAATATACCGACCCCGAAACCGGCCTCCTGTATTATGGGTATCGCTACTGCGATCCCGAGCTAGGCCGCTGGTTATCAAGAGACCCGATTGAAGAACGAGGTGGCCTGAATCTGTATGTGTTCGTTAGCAATGATGGAGTGAATCGGTGGGATTACCTAGGACTATTGAGTGATTTCGATGTTTGGTTAGCTATATTGAGTCATTGGGCGGCACCAAACGGTCAAGCGTCATTTATTCGTTCTGGAGGCGAGTGGGCTGAGTTCTTTAAAGATTACCCAGCGGTTCAAGTGCAATTTAGAGTGAGGTTCCGAGACGAGTTAGAAAAGTTGTGGAGTTCATCTCGGGACTCAGGCTCTTTTGAACCAGATGTGGTTTCTATTGTGATGAATCGTTCAGGTTATCTAGTCT
This sequence comes from Verrucomicrobiia bacterium, assembly GCA_030432235.1. Lineage (GTDB taxonomy): Bacteria > Verrucomicrobiota > Verrucomicrobiia > Opitutales > Cerasicoccaceae > JAUIHT01. The sequence goes on from JAUIHT010000004.1 coordinate 11,589, forward strand.
CTACATTAAATGGAGTAAGGGGTTATGTGACTGGTGATTATAAGATTGATAGAAATAAATGTGAGATAAATTTCACAAACCTATCTTATGAAATTCAAGATAGAGCGGATTGGGATCATCCAGGTCAAAATACTACGGCAGATGATATTATTGCTTTTTTCTACTTTATGGGTCAGGGGGACGACGGTTTTGGAACAGGTGCTTGGGATACTAGCTTCGATTTCTTTGATATCTCGATAACGTGGACGGGACCAGATTTAGATTTTTTACGCCACGGTTCAAATGACTATGAGCTGCTTAATTATCCAGCTTGGCCTTGGTCTTCTAATGAGAATTGATTTTTTAGCATGACCATTAACTATATCAAAACGGTTTTTTTAGTTGCCCTGTTTGTTTCTATATTAGGATGCAGCAAAAATACTCAAAGTACTGATACCAGCCAGATTATTTCTTCCTTTGAAGATAAATTCGTATGCAAGGTTCCAGGGGGATTAAGGGATTTAAAAGCATTAAAAGTGACAGAGCGTGGATTTGATACAGTGTACATTCAGTTTTCTTCTGATAGGGAAACTATAGATGCTTTCATTGAAACTTTTGAGAAACCACCAGTTCGCACTAGAAATGAGAAGTTTCCTTGGGGCAAGGGAAGTTCAGAGCATCGGCTTGCTCCTGATTGGTGGATTGGTAGTCAGATTGAAATTGCAGATGCATATTCTATTACATCCCCAATACATCAAAACCTAATCGCTCAAATGACGGTAAGCCAGATGACGGAAGATACAGAACAAAAAATAGTTTTAATAAACCCTCATTGGCCAGCCACGAATGATGAAACATTCTGAATCGTTCAGTAGGGGGGGGGGGGGCATGTTAATAATTTAAATATGCTACGACGTGAAAGATAAAAAATCCGCAAGCAGATTATGGCGAATGTGAGCGTAGTAACGACAAAGCATCTGCTCGTCTCCTAGTTGTCGGCGCATTATACTGCGAGGATGGGCAAAGGCGTGAGGCTTACATGTGGACAAAAGACACACCAAAATCCACCCCTACCACCATGATTCCCCGTCTGGCCTTCCTGCTGTTCTTCTTCCCGCTCGTTTGTGTTGCCGGGTTGAAGTGGGAGCGCACGCGCTTGAGTGTGCCGGCTGAGGTGGGGCAGGAGGAGGTGGTGGGCATCTATCAGTTCACCAATACCGGCGATGAGCCCGTGACCATCCTGCGCACGCAATCGAGCTGTGGCTGCACCGTCCCGAAACTTGAAAAAGAAACCTACGCCCCGGGCGAGTCCGGCGAGCTGAAGGCCATCTTCACCGTGGGTGACCGCACCGGCCATCAGCGCAAAATCCTCACGGTCACGACGGATAACCATGCCCATCCCGTCACCCGCTTAATCTTCGAGACCAGCATCCCCGAAGTCGTCTCGATCAAACCCAAGATGGTACACTGGCGTCGAGGCGATGAGCCCGAATGGCAGGAAGTCGCCCTCACCACCGACCCGGCGAACCGGATAGCCATCCCGGAAAACACCGCCGATGAGGCCCTGCCCGACCACGAGCTCATCCCCAGCGACGACACCCCCGGCGCTTATACCCTTCGCCTCCGCCCTGCCAACACCACCGCCCGCACCAAAGCCCAGTTCCCCATCGCCGTGGAGCTCCCCGACGGCGAACAGATATCATACAAAGTCTACCTGCTCGTAAGGTAAAGGCTCTCAAGCCTACGGCTCCTCAGGTGCCGGCTCATCCGTCGCTTCCTCCAGCTCCTCTGAGGGGCCCGAGCGGTCGATGATGACGCGGGCGGAGCGGTAGGCCTCGGCGAAGGCGGGGTTGGCCGGGGCGAGGATGGGCACGAGGTTGTCCAGGCGCTCCTTGAGGACGGCGTCGATGGCCGCGATGGTATCGGCAATCTGCCGGGTGGCGACGGCGCGCTCCACGATGCCGCCGCGCGGGGCCTCCAGCACGGCCGCGTAGGCGTCAATGTGATCCTCCAACTGTCCATACAGCTCGGCGGTGACGCCGTAGTCGGCCAGGTTCGCCAGATTTTCATCGGCGGCATCCCGCACGGTACGGGCGTGCAGCAGGGCGTCACTATCGCGCCCGTAAAGGAAGGAGGTGCGGGAGAAGTCCACACGCGCGGCCAGTTGCGGGTCACCATTGACCAGCCCGTAGGCGCGGGTGGCAGCGGCTACCTGAAAGGCGGTGTCGGCCAGGGCTTGCCGCGCCTCGGCCTTGGCCTGGACGTTGCCCGCGATAGCCTCGTCCTGCTGCTGCGTGTAGGTTTCCAGCTGGGTGACGAGGTCGCGGAACTCCGCCTCCGCGGTGACAAAGGCAGGCAGACCCTGCCAGGCAGTGGTGTGCCCGGTCAGAACGTTGCGCACCACGAGGAACATTTCGAATTTGTTTTCCTGTCGATCATTCATAGTGACGTTCAGTTTTTAAATATCACGGCAGGCGTAAACAAAGAAATACGAGTATAGCGTAATCTTTAATTATTTTAAGGTTATAAACTCATTTTTTACCGTGAATCCATCAAAGCCCACAGCGAGATTACCCCAGCCCAACGTAAGTATTCAGCAGGCCACTGTCCTATTGAAAATAGCTCACTGTAAATATGCGTAAGTTCACTGTAAGAATGCAAAAGTCTGCTGTCAGTTTATCTAGGCTTTGCATAAATATGTATTAGTCCATTGATAGATTGACCAAGCCTGATGCAAATTCGGCTAAGTTTGCTGAAAACCTGTTCAAGTTCACTGTCAGATAGCAATTGTCCGCCGGAAGATATCGCCAGCCTGCCGTTAATGGGCATGGGCTCACCTGAAACACGAAAAAGCCCGGCAGGGCAAACCCACCGGGCTTCGGAAATTGGCCGTCAACAAGCTCAGGCAGGACGAGTCTGTGCCCGACCCTTCTTACACCAGTTCTAAAAAAGATAATTTAACCACGAAGACCACAGAGAACCTTACTTCGTGCTCTTCGTGTCCTTCGTGGTGATTGCATCGTATCAAACTTTTTACAGAAAAGAAGTATTAGCCTCGCCTGCCGCACTAGATATTCTTGCGGAGGCGATAGAAGCAGCGGTCGGTGTTGCCGAGGGCGTCCTGGATGTTGAGCGTGTGCGGGGGAAGCGCGGGTATCTGATAATCGCCCACGTCCTCCCAGTCGACGAGGTTGCTGGAGCGCTCGAGGGTCAGCTCCAGGCCCGCCGCGCCCTCGATGTCGAAGTGGTAAACCCCGGAGCCATCCATCACCAGATTGATAATGCGTGCATCGACGGTCACGAGGTCCTTCCAGGCTTCGAGGATGGCCGCGAGGGCTTCGGGCGGGTTTTGCGGCGTTGTATTTCCGACCTGGTCGGTCTTGTTCAAGCCGTGGCAGGAGGTACAACTGCGAATCTCGCCGGGCTGAAAAGTCAGCCAGAAGCGCTCACGCACCACGCCCTCGCCGGCCGAGTCGGTCAACTGCCAGCTCAGGGCGCGACGGGCGGGAACGAAGGCCACGACGGAGCCGTCCGAGGCAATCTCTACCCCACCCTCGGGCGCGAGAGGCAGCTCGGGATTGATCCCGTGGTCGTCGTGCATGGGACGGGCCAGAATACGGCGTCCGGCAGCGGGGGTTGAGGCCGCCGTGTGCATGTTAATACCCCGCAGAAGGTCTGCCTGGAAGAGCTGCAAATACTTCACATCGTAGATCGTTCCCGGGCTGCCAATCGTGCTGGCCCCGCCCCCGGCGACTTGCAGGTTGTAGGGTTGCTGCTCGTCATTGGCATCACGCGTGGTGACGTCGCGCATGACGATCAGTGCAAGATTGTAGTCGCTCATGAAACGCTGGAAGGCTTCGATGTTGACGCCTTCGGTGTTGAATATACCGGTCTCGGGCGCACCGAGTACAATCGGGTCGCGGTTGGGAATCGGCGTCGCCTTGACCTCCACCGGTTGGACTTCCCAGAGCTCACCATCGTAGGTAATTAAATTGTCCGGGCTCCAGAAGCTGACTGTTTTCGAAATACCATTGGTCAGATTGACGCCTGGCTCGCGGTAGTCTTCGCCCTCCTCGAGCACGAGTGTCTTGATGCGAAAATCATAGCGCGAAACGAGCTCCCCGCCCGTGCCGATATTGGCATCCTGGTTGGTTTCCGCGGTATGACTGGCAATCAGCAGTCCGTCACTGGTCGGCAGCGGGTCGCGGTAGAGCCCGCTATGCTCTGCCGAAGGCGAAGCGGTAAAGTTTCGCGTATCCGGATGAGTCAAGTAGTGGACCAGCATGTCGTCCGGATTGTCATCCGGCGCGCCCTCGATGGCGATGATCTGCCCGGAGGCGTGAGTGGCAAACTCCGGCGCGTCGGTGCCGATGTAGAGCCCGGGATCGGTCGGGTCTTCGCGCATCTGGAAAATGTTTCGCAGCGGATTCTGATTCGTGCGTCCGCCCGGCGTAAAGTTGTCGAGGTTCGGGTCGTCCGTCAGGCTGCGTTCGAAGTAAGTATGGAGTTCATGGCGGCCGATGTGGTTCAGGGTTTCCATCTCGGTCCCGTCCTCTTCGATCATCCATGGGAAAAAGAGGTTGAAGCGGTGGCCCGTCAGGTTGGTGCCTGCCAGCAGATCGGTACGGACAGGCCGGGGCTCCGGATAGTACTCCTCACGGATGCCAAACTGAATCAGGGCCTCGGGCGATTCGTCAGTGTAGTCAAAGGTACCGTGGGTCGAGTAGCCGTCGAACTCAGGGTCAAGCTCCTCCAGCGCATCCCCGTCCGCCTGCTGGTCCCGCTGCATGTGGTCCCAACGGGTAAAAATCACACGCCCAAAGCTGTCGATAATGGGCGTAAAGTCACCAGAAGGCGCATGGTCCATGAGGAACAGATCGCCGGTGGCTGGGTCAAGGCTCCACAGACCCGTATTGGTGGGCGCTTCCTCATACTCGTCCAGTTGCGGATAGGTGTGGCGAAGCCCGTCCCTGGGTCGATCGGTCGTAAAGATAATGCGCCCGTCGGTGCCGTAAATCGGAGAGACGTTATTGTAATCCTCGGGTTGATTGGGCACCTTGGCGATCACCGGCGTCTCCTCCAGACCCAAGCCCGTGATCTCGTACATTTGCCAATAGTAAGTGTTCTGCTCGTAACGCTTCGACGGTGCGCCGATGACCATCGAAAAGATGGCCTTGGTACCGTCCCAGTGGACATGCGGGTCGCGTACTGCGATCGACGTAGCGCCCTGGAAGCCTTCCGAATCGGTGCTACCGTAGCCCGCCGTAGCGGTGAGGTTTTTTAGTGTACCGTCCGGGTAGCGAATATACAAATCGCCGCCACGCGGCGCGGAATTGACCGAACTGAGGTGGTTGCCAAAGGTGGACAACACCGTGGTGAAGTCACTCGGCTGAGGGACTTGAGTGACAAACAGGATGGGGTTTTGCGGCGTCTGGGCGCAGAGTCCGGCCACGGCAAAAGCCAGCGATGTCAGAGAGAGAAGCAAGGGTTTCGGGTTCATTCGCAATTAAAACAAACCTCTACTTATTATAGGGCGATGTGCCCTAGTGAAGCCTGGAATAGTATCACTACTTATTTTTACATTCCCATTACTAATAATTGACGCTCGCTAAACAAAAAGCCCGGCGGACTAGGAAATGAGGGGCGCACGGATTACTGGAACGCATGACGTCCGTTGCTGGTAGGGTTGTCTGCTGGGATTATTGGAGGTGAACCTCAACCCCTCAAACAGATACCCCTATGAAGAGAAAACATCCCTACCCCCACCCGATACGAACCATAAAACAACTACTAACCCTTAGCGCCCTGGCCTGCGCCACTACTTTCCCGTTGCAGGCAGATCCGCCTCCCGCCTCCGGCAACTGGACCTTGACCTTCGAGGATCATTTCAACGGAACCAGCCTGAACACGAGCGTCTGGAATACCGGCCACCGGCATTCCGGCACTATCAATGGTGAACCACAAGCCTACCGCCCCGAGGCAGTCTCCGTCGCCAATGGCGTTTGCACCATCACCGCCTCGAAGTTCTCGGGACAAATAAATAACGCCGGTGGCTACGCACAAGGCACCACCACGATCAACGTGGACGGCTTCCCTGGCGCCATACCCAACGGCTCCGTCATCCACGTCGACAATGCGGATCTGAACAAGTCGGACACCATTCACTTGGGCCCGTCCTATCTGGTGGTATCGACGGTAGGCGGCAGCAATCCCACCCAGATTACCATCGAAGCACAGCCCTACGGTTATCCAACACCAACCACGAACGGGCCCGGTCTACAGGCTGCCGTAGCGGACAACGCCCCGGTTTACCTGACCTATAAAATCCAAAACATGACGGGCTACGAATGGGGAAGCTTCCCCTACCGCTCAGGCCTGATTCAGACCTATGACAAGTGGACGCAAACTTACGGCTACTACGAGGCCCGGGTGAAGATGTCCAGCGCCCGCGGCACCTGGCCAGCCTTCTGGCTCATGCCTGATCGCGGCGCTCCAAACAATGTTTACGCCCGCACCGCCGTTGGCACCACCTGGACCTCGCCCGGCGACACCGGCACCGTCCCCATGGGTAACGAAATCGACATCTTCGAATATATGGGGAGTTGGAAAGACCCGAACACCAATCTAGCCAGTTCCCACTCCGGCTACTTCTGGAGTTATAGTAGTGGTGGCTCCAGGGGCGCGTTCACCCTTTACAACGACCTGGCAAATCCCGACACGGAGTTTCACACCTATGGCTTGTATTGGGGCCCGGATGAGCTCCGTTACTACATTGACGGCGAAGTCGTCTATACCAATGCGGACGTCGGCAACGTCGGTGAATGCCCCCACTACCTCATGCTCAACATGGCGATGACCGTGGGCGACTGGACGCCTTTTGGCAACCTGGATCGTCTGACGGAAATTGATCCGGACCTGCCCGGTTACATGGAAATCGACTACGTTCGTGTATGGTCCGGTGATGCAGGTGCCGGCAATTACTCCGGCGATATCGGCACGATCGGTGTGGCAGGCAGCCATAGCTTCAACGGCTCCACGACTACCGTGCAGGCCAGCGGTGCGGACATCTGGAACGCCGCCGATTCCTTCCACCTGGTCGGGCAGGAGTTCGCCGGTGACGGCTCGATTACGGTAAAGGTCGAGAGCCTTTCCAACACTCACGAGTGGGCCAAGGCCGGCCTGATGTTCCGCGAAAACGCGGATGCCGCCGGGTCGCGGCACGTCTTTATTGGTAAGACCCCTTCAGGCAGCGTGAGCATGCAAGCACGCTCCACCACCGATGGCAGCAGCAGCAATATCGCCACGGTTTCGGGCTCTCTGCCAGGTTGGATACGCCTCACCCGCTCCGGCAACACCTTCACCGGGGAGATGTCTTCCAACGGCACCTCCTGGACCACGGTCGGCTCCACCAGCCTCTCCGGCACACCGGAGCGACTCGTCGCGGGCCTGGCGACCTCCTCCCATGACAATGGCACGCTGACGACGGCTGTCTTCGACTCCTTCTCGCCTTCTGTTTCGCTGGAAAGCATAGACATCGTCAACAATCCCTGGCTGACACCGGGAGTGGCCGGTAGCGCCTCGTACAGCAACGGCGTCTACACCGTCCAGGGCAGCGGCAACGGCTGGGGCACCGATGAGAGCCGGGGCCACATGGCCTTCCAGCAAATCTCCGGGGACGCCGTTGTGATCGCCCACGTGACTTCCATCACGGGCGGCGACCAGTATTGGGCGCGAGCCGGTGTGATGTTCCGCGAGCACCTGGTGCCGAATTCCCGCTTCGTCTCCCTCAGCATGACGCCATTCAGCCATTGCCCCCTGCAATACCGGACGTCCACAGGAGCTGCCGCACAGCAGGATAATACCAGCAATTGGGACTACGAATGGGTAAAACTCGTTCGCGAGGGCAGCACCTTCACCGGCTACTTCTCCGAAGATGGCGATACCTGGGTGGAAGGTCCGTCGGTCACCCTTGATGACCTCAACGAAACCCTCTATGTCGGGTTGGCGGTCAGCTCCAACACCACCTCCGCCCTGACCACCGCGACCTTCGAGGACGTCAGCATCAACAACTGGGACGGCACGCAGACCACGCCCCCCGGCGGCGGCACGACCAATGTGGCCCTCAACGGCTCTATCGATAGCGTATCCGGCGCGGAAACGGGTAATCCTCCGGAAAACCTCATTGATGGCATTGATGACACGGACACCAACCGCTGGTCTGCCCCGGGAATGCCACAATGGGTCATCATTGACCTCGGTTCGGATATGCAAATATCCGGCACTGAAGTGGCCACCTATGCCAACCGCTCGTACCGCTTTACCGTGGAGGCGCGTTCTGCCGCCGGCAGCTACCAAACCGTGGTTGACCGCACTGCGAACACCATAACGCAAAATATCGCGGATACCTTCACCCCCGTGACCGCCCGCTATGTGCGCCTGACGGTCGACGGCGCCGGTAACTACGGCGGCAGCTGGGTAAGCCTGCGCGAATTCAAAATATTCGGCGAGAGCGGAGGAGGCAGCAGCGGTTCTCTTACCATCAGCAGTGTATCCGCCACAGCTGAGCAAACCGGTAATGAGGCGGTGAATTCCTTCGACGGAAACTTCAGCACCCGCTGGGCCTCCAGTGGCACACAATCCATCACCTGGGACTTGGGCGCCACGCACTCCGTGGAAGAAATCCAAATCGCGTTCTACAATACCCGCACTTACTACTTCGATATCGAGGCCTCGACCGATGGTTCGAGCTGGACCACCGTGCTGGATGATGAGGTCAGTGCCGGTGTGGACGAGAATCTGGAAGCCTTCCCCTTCAGTGCCCCCGTCAATGCACGCTACATCCGCTACGTGGGCTTTGGCAGCAATGCTAACTCATGGAACAATATCTATGAGGTAGATATTATTGGCCAATAGATAAAGGTAGTCCTTCGAAAAGCCGGCTTCTCTCAAGGGGAGCCGGCTTTTTATTGGACAAAAAAGCCCGGCGGGGCGGACCCACCGGGCTTCGGAAATACGATTTGAACGGCTCTTAGAGCTTGCCGCCGTAGATGGCGTGCTCGCCAAGCTCTTCCTCGATGCGGAGGAGCTGGTTGTACTTGGCGATACGGTCGGAACGGCTGAGCGAACCGGTCTTGATCTGGCCGGCATTCGTCGCGACAGCGATGTCGGCGATGGTGGCATCCTCGGTTTCACCGGAGCGGTGAGAGATGACGCTGGTGTAGCCGGCTTCCTTGGCCATTTCGATGGCGTCGAGAGTCTCGGTGAGGGAGCCGATTTGGTTGACCTTGACCAGGATGGAGTTGGCCGTGCCGGTATCGATGCCCTTCTTGAGGAACTCGGTGTTGGTGACGAAGAGGTCGTCGCCCACGAGCTGGGTGGTGGAGCCAATGGCGTCGGTGAGCTTCTTCCAGCCGTCCCAGTCGTTCTCGTCGCAGCCGTCCTCAATGGAGCGGATGGGATACTTCTTCTGGAGGTCCTGATAGAAGGCGACCATCTCGTCGGCGCTGAGGGCGTCCCCGGTGGACTTCTTAAAGACGTACTTCTTCTTCTTGGCGTCGTAGAATTCACTGGAGGCGACGTCGAGGGCGAAGACGATGTCCTTGCCGAGCTTGAAGCCGGCGTCCTTGACGGCCTTGGCGATGGTGTCGAGCGCGTCGGTGGTGCCGGCGAGGTTCGGAGCGTAGCCACCTTCGTCACCGACGGCGGTGGAGAGACCCTTGGACTTGAGCACCTTTTTGAGGGCGTGGAAGACCTCGGCGCCGTAGCGGAGCGCTTCGCGGAAGGTCGGCGCGCCGATGGGCATGATCATGAATTCCTGGAAGTCAATCGGCGCGTCGGAGTGGGCGCCGCCGTTCATGATGTTCATCATGGGCACGGGCAGGACCTTGGCGTTGGGGCCGCCGAGGTACTTGTAGAGCGGCAGACCGAGAGCTTCCGCAGCGGCCTTGGCCGTAGCCAGGGAGACGCCGAGCACGGCGTTGGCGCCGAGCTTCTTCTTGTTCTTGGTGCCGTCGAGGGCGAACATCGCGCCGTCCACGCCGAGCTGGTCGCAAGCGTCCATGCCGATAAGCGAGGGCGCGATGAGCTTGTTGACGTTTTCGACGGCCTTGAGGACGCCCTTGCCGCCGTAACGGCCCTTATAGTCAAAGCCTTTCGGGAAGGCCTTGGCGGTGAGGGCGCCGTCGCGCATTTCCAACGCTTCGTGCTCGCCGGTGCTGGCCCCGGAGGGGACGGCCGCGCGCCCGAGGACGCCGCCGCTCAGTTCGACATCAACCTCGACCGTGGGGTTGCCACGGGAGTCGATGATTTCACGTGCTGTAATATCTACGATGGTGGTCATGGTAAGTGTAGGTGAATGTGAAAAGGCCGAAGTCGAAAGCAAAAAGTGCGCCTTGACCAGAAAATAGGAAAGTTCGGGCTACTATTAGCGCAAATTAACAGCGCTGAAGGCGTTACTTACCTCGGAAATACTTTTCCTGGCAAAGTGCACTAGCCTTTCAAGCCCACTGCCCAACCCGGTTTGAGACGGCGTTCATAGGGAAAATACAGTCGCTTGTGCGGCTCAGGACCGTCGAGTAGAGCGCGTGCTGCGACACCGGGGGCAAAGAAGCGGTCGTAATAGTCGGTGACGTTCCGGCGCAGGCGCGCTTTTTCCTCCTCCGGCATGGCCAGGGCGCGCTCCACGGCTGCGACGAGCGAGCGCTTGTCACGATAGGTCAGGCAATGCACGCCATCCTCCAGTGCGGGATGGTAGTAATCCGGGTAGGACAAGATCGGAATCGCGCCCACAGACATCCCCTCGACCATAGTGTGGGTGGGAGGATAATACCCGCCGGGCAGCGCGAGGAAGAAGTCCGCACAGGCCAGTTGCTCCAGCCAGCGCACCGCCGGGCTGCGCACCTCGCGCTGGTCAGCCAACACGATGGGGGGCGCTCCCTCGGGCCGTTTGTTGAGACGGTAGTTGGTTTGCAGAGAGGTATCCAATTTGTCGGCGAAATGCCGCTGCACGAGCTTGATGGACTCCAGGCGGCCCGGCTGCCGGTACTTGAGTTGAAAGTACGGGAAATAATAGCGCGCCATGCCCGCACCGGAGTAAAAGACGCTCGTCGTACGCTTTTGCCCGCGCAGCCAGCGCAGATGCCGATGCTTGCCAAACTCCTGCTGACGCACGTGCATGGGAATGCGGTAAAGGTAGCCGCCGGGCTCGATGGGGCCGCGACTCCACAGGATGCTTCGCTCGGCCTTGGCGGCGCGTTGCGGGCAGTCGGTCAGGACAACGGCGTCCGGCGGCGCTTCACGAACATACGGCGACTGAATCGCCCAAGGCGAACCCAGCAGCGTGTCGTAGCAGGGGCAGAGTTTGCTATTCCCCACAACATCAGAAGGCACTTGCACAAAGACCCGGCAGCCGGCCTCGTGGAAGTCCTTGGCCAGCAGGTAGAGGAAGCGGCCCTGGTCGAAGGAAAACTGTCCGCGCACCGGAACCAACAGCACGGACGGCGGCGCCTCGCCATGACGAAGCTGGTATTCGAGCGGAGTCAGCCCGGACTCCACCGCCTCAGGGTGGGCGCTCAAGAAAGCGTCCGGGTCAAAATCCGGGTTGGGACGATAGCGACATTCGGAACCGCCATCCAGGTAACGCAGGAGCGGACAAACCTCATCGGGAAGTCCACCGACCTCGGCGCGGAAGAAGTTCGATTGAAATTGCGGATGCGGGTCGAACTTACGATAGCCACCGCGTACGTAGTGCTCCGGCGGATAACCGCGGATGGGCTCTTGAGCGTTGAGCTGCCGTAGATAGAACGCCTCGTCAAAGAGAGGACTGCTGGCAACCCGATTGATGTCCAGGTGGATATCCGGCAGTTCGCCCGGACTCTTCTTCGGCGTCGGTATCCAGCTAATCAGGCGATCCAGCATGAGCGGCGATGCTGGCAGAGGCTCAGGCCGGAAGCACGCACTTTTCTTCGCAAAAGGCCGTCACTCGGCGCGCGATGGCGTCGCGGATTTCACGCGTGCCCTGGAGCTTTTCCTCGGGACTACCACGGAGCGCAGAGGGATCGGGAAAGCCCCAGTGCTGACGCTCGCCGCCACCGGGAAACATCGGGCAACGCTCGGCACTGGCTTCGTCGCAGACGGTTACCACGAGGTCAAAGGCGATGCCGCCCTGCAGCATTTCGTCAACGCTCTTGGTGCGATTGCCGGAAATGTCGATGCCGACCTCTTCCATAGCCTCCACCACGACGGGGTTGAGCTTACCGGGCTCCAGGCCGGCACTGTAGGCACGAAAGTGCTCGGGACAGGCGGCATTGAGAAACGCCTCCGCCATCTGACTCCGGGCGCTATTGTGGATGCAGACGAAGAGAACGTTTTTCATGGCGGGAAAATTACAGAGCGTGGATGCTCATCTTGTCCACTGCCAGGGCAGCTTCCTTGAGTGACTCCGCGATGGTCGGGTGGGCGTGAACGGTGCGACCGAAATCCTCCGCGCTGCCGCCGTACTCCATGTGCGCAACGCAGGCAGCAATGAGCTCCGAGGCGCCGTGGCCGATGATCTGCACGCCCAGCAGGCGGTCGGTCTTGGCATCGGCGATGACCTTGACGAAGCCGTCCGTCGCATCGACCGCGATAGCGCGACCGTTGGCGGCGATGTTGAACTTGCCGACCTTGACGTCCAGGCCCTTCTCTTTGGCGGCATCCTCGCCGATACCACAGGAAGCGATTTCGGGCTCGGTGTAAACCACGCCGGGGATGACGTCGTAGTTGACATGTCCGGCCTTGCCCGCGATGAGTTCGACGCAGGCCACGCCTTCCTCCTCGGCCTTGTGAGCCAGCATCGGGCCTTTGATGACGTCACCGATGGCATAGACGCCCTCAAGGTTGGTCTTGAAATGATCGTCGACATCGACGCGGCCACGATCGTCGAGTTTGAGCCCGGCTTCCTTGGCCCCGAGGCCGTCGGTATTCGGCTTGCGGCCAATAGCGCAGAGAATCTTGTCGGCCTCGAAGGTCAGCTCCTTGCCGTTCTTGTCGGCGGTCAGGAACGTCTTGCCCTTTTCCTTTTTCACGCCGGTGACCTTTGCACCAAGCTCGAAGGTCATGCCCTGCTTTTTCAGCAAGCGCTCGGCGAGCTTGGACACATCCTTATCGAAAGTAGGCGCGACCTGCGGCAACAGCTCTACCACCGTGACCTCGCTGCCAAGGCGGGCCCAGACCGAGCCCAACTCCAGGCCGATAGCGCCCGCGCCGACGACCACGAGCTTCTTCGGCACCTTGTCGAAAGCGATAGCGTGGTCACTGGAGACGACCGTCTCGCCGTCGATTTTGAGGAAAGGCAGCTCAATGACACTCGAACCGGTAGCGATTAAAATGTTTTTCGTCTTTAAAGTCTGTTCGCCCTTCTCGCCTTTGACGACGACTTCGCCTTTACCACCGAGACGACCAACACCCTGGATGATGTCGATGCCGCGCTTTTCCACGAGCATGCCGACGCCGCCGGTGAGTTTGTTGACGACCTCGTCCTTGCGCTTGAGCAGCGCGGCGACATCCATCTTGGGCGCGCTCGTTTCGATGCCGTGCACCTTGGCCGACTCCTTGATGAAGTGGAACTGCTCCGTGCTGTGCAGCAGCGCCTTGGAGGGAATGCAGCCGACGCGCAGGCAGGTGCCGCCAAGCTTGGGCTCCTTGTCAATAAGCGCGGTCTTGAGGCCGAGCTGCGAGGCGCGAATGGCCGCGACGTAGCCGCCGGGCCCGGCGCCAATCACGATGAGGTCGTAGGTAGTTTCTGGCATGGGAAATTATACGCCGAAGAGCATGCGCTCAGGGTCTTCGATGGCCTGCTTGACCTTGACGAGGAAGGTGACGGCCTCTTTGCCGTCGACCACGCGGTGGTCGTAACTGAGAGCGAGGTACATCATGGGGCGGGCCACGATCTGCCCGTCCACCACCACGGCGCGCTGGGTGATGTTGTGCAGACCGAGGATGCCACTCTGCGGCATGTTCAGCAGTGGCGTCGAGAGCATGGAGCCATAGATGCCGCCGTTCGAAATGGTGAAGACACCGCCGTTGAGATCGTCCAGGCCGATTTTGCCGTCACGGGCCTTCTTGGCGTAGCCGATGATGTCCTGCTCGATTTGCGCAAAGCTCTTCGTGTCACAGTCGCGCACCACGGGGACCATGAGGCCCTTGTCCGTGCCGACCGCGACGCCGACGTCGTAGTAATGGTTCTCGATGATATGGTCGCCGTCGATCTGGGCGTTGATCGCGGGCACGGCCTTGAGCGCGTCGACCACGGCCTTGACGAAGAACGACATGAAGCCGAGCTTGACCCCGTGGGCCTTGACGAAGTCGTCCTGGAACTTCTTGCGCGCACCCATGACGGCGGACATGTCGACCTCGTTGAAGGTCGTCAGCAGCGCAGCTTCGTTGGTCGCGGCGACAAGGCGCTGGGCGATCTTCTTGCGCAGCGGCGTCATCTTACGGCGCGTGGTGCGTTCACCGGTACCCGGCTGGTCATCTACCAGTTTCGCCGGTGAAGGCGTGGGAGAAACCGAACCTTTGGCCGCACTATCCTGTCCTTTTTCCACGGCCTCGAGCATGTCGCCCTTGGTCACGCGACCGCCCTTGCCGGAACCGGGCGCGACGTCCGCCGGGTCGATTCCGGACTCGGAAGCGATGCGGCGCACAGCGGGGGACACAGCCATTTCAGATGTCTGATTTTTGATTTCAGATTTTTCAGGCGACTTTTCCGCAGCTTTTTCCTCCTTGGCCGCAGGCTCCTCCTTCGGTTCAGGGGCTGCCTCACCGGCCTCGCCACCGTCCGGGGCTTCGGCGGACTCGTCGATCTCGGCGACGATCTGGCCGATCTCGACCTCATCGCCTTCGGCGGCTTTAATGGTAATGACGCCGGCAACTTCCGCGTTGGCCTCGGAGGTAATTTTATCCGTCTCCAACTCGTAGAGGACCTGGTCCTTCTTGACGAAGTCACCGTCGGCAACGTGCCAGGCGGCCAGAATTCCGGAAGAGATAGACTCTCCCATGGAAGGGACTTTTACTTGGGTAGGCATTGGGTTTTAAATAATGACGAATTTCTGAATGACGAATGACGAGAAAGAAGACCGACAGGCTATAAAACCTTAGCAGTCATTCGTCATTTTCTCATTTCCAAAAAGCTTCTTCGACGAGGGCTTCCTGTTCGATTTTGTGAACGGCGAGCGAGCCCGGCGCGGGGCTGGCGGCAGCGTGGCGGCCGGCGTAGAGCGGAATCTTATCCGTGGCTTCCAGCAGGTAGTGGAACATGTGGTTCCAGCCACCCATGTTCTGCGGCTCTTCCTGACACCACAGGATTTTATCCGCGCTCTTGAACTTACCGGTCAGCTCCTTGAGGCGCTTCTTGTTCATCGGGTAAAGCTGCTCGACGCGCAGGATGGCCGCGTTGGTGATTTTCTCCTCCTCGCGGTACTTGAGCAGATCGTAGTAGACCTTGCCGGTGCAGAGGATGACGCGCTCGGCCTTCTTCGGCGGCGTGGGGTCGTCGAGGATTTCATCGAAGTGACCCTTGACGAGCTCGTCGACGCTGGAGACGCATTCCTTGGCACGCAGAAGGCTCTTCGGCGCCATGATGACCAGCGGCTTGCGGTAAGGCTGCTTCATCTGACGACGCAAAACGTGGAAATACTGCGCGGGCGTGGTCAGGTTGCAGACCTGGATGTTGTCCTCAGCGCAAGCCTGCAGCCAGCGCTCGACGCGGCCCGAGGAGTGCTCCGGCCCCTGCCCTTCGTAGCCGTGCGGCAAAAGGATAACCAGCCCGCTGACGCGCTGCCACTTGGACTCGCTGCTGGTAATGAACTGGTCGATGTGCACCTGGGCGCCGTTGACGAAGTCGCCAAACTGCGCCTCCCAGATGCCCAGCATGTCCGGGTAATCGAGCGAGTAGCCGAAGTCGAAGCCCAGCACGGCAGCCTCGGAGAGGCTGGAATTGTGCACGCAGAAGCGCGCCTGTTTCTCGTCGAGGTTGAGCAGAGGCACGTAGCGTGCGCGGGTCTCGGTATCGTAAAAGGCACAATGACGCTGGCTAAAGGTGCCGCGCTCGCTGTCCTGCCCCGAGAGACGCACCGGGGTGCCCTCCAGCATAAGCGTGCCAAAGGCCATCTGCTCGGCGAAGGGCCAGTCGATGTCTTTGCCCGCCTGGAAATTCTTCCACTTGGTATCGAGCTGGCGCTTGATCTTCGGGTTGAGCTTAAAATTCGGCGGGACACTCGTCAGCGCGCGGGCCACCTGCGAGAGGCGGTTCTTGGCCACCCCGGTGCTAATGGGATCAAAATTATAAGACGGCTGAAACACCGCCGAGGAACCGGCGAACTTGGTGTCCTTTTTCTTCTTCGGGCCCTTGTCTCCGTTGCCGTTTTTCTTGGCGTCCTCGCTCTCCTTGACGCGCATGAAGGCTTCGTTGAGTGTGTTCTGATATTCATCTTGCAGGCGATCGGCCTCGGCCTCGGTCAGGGTACCTTCCTCGATAAGCTTCTTGCGCAGGCTGCCGCTGATGTTCTGGCGCTGGGAAAGGCGACGGTAAAGCTCCGGCTGGGTAAAGGCGGGCTCGTCGGACTCGTTGTGTCCGTGCTTGCGGTAGCAGTACATGTCGATGACGACATCGTCGCCGTACTCCTGGCGGTACTCCAGGGCGAGCTGCATGATCATGACCACGGCCAATGGATCCTCCCCGTTGACGTGGAAGACTGGCACCTCGATCATCTTGGCGATGTCGGTGCAGTAGCGACTGGAACGGGACTCGCGCGGGTCCGTGGTGAAGCCGATCTGGTTGTTGATGACCAGGTGGACGGTGCCGCCGGTCGTATAGCCCTTGAGACGGGAAAGGTTCAGGGTCTCCGCCACCACACCCTGGCCGGCGAAAGCC
The DNA here is from genome assembly GCA_030432235.1 of Verrucomicrobiia bacterium. Classification (GTDB taxonomy): domain Bacteria; phylum Verrucomicrobiota; class Verrucomicrobiia; order Opitutales; family Cerasicoccaceae; genus JAUIHT01. The sequence goes on from JAUIHT010000004.1 coordinate 28,477, forward strand.
GCATCACCATGGATGAGCAGGGGCAGTACGCGCTTGCGGGCCATATCGTCGCGGATGCGCTGGCGGGCGCGCGCCTTGCCCTGTACGACCGGGTCGACTGCCTCCAGGTGGCTGGGATTGGCGGCCAGACGCAACTCGATATCCGCGCCGGAGTCAGTCTTGCGAACGGTTTCGTAGCCGAGGTGGTACTTCACGTCACCGTCGCCGTGGATGGTGTCCGGGATGTAGTTCTCACTAAACTCGCGGAAGATAAACTCGTAAGACTTGCCCACGATGTTGGCCAGGACGTTCAGGCGGCCACGGTGGGCCATGCCCATGACGACCTCCTCGATGCCATGGCCGGGGCAGGACTCGATAAGGGCGTCCAGGGCGGCGATGACGGTCTCGGCCCCCTCCATGGAGAAGCGCTTCTGGCCCACGTAGCGGGTGTGGAGAAAACGCTCGAAAATCTCCGCCTCCATGATTTTGCGCAGGGTCCGGATCTTCTGCTCGCGGCTGAACTGCGGCTGATTGTCATGCGGCTCCATCTTGGCCTGCAACCAGCGGCGCTTGGAGGTCTCCTGAATGTGGATGTACTCACAGCCGATGGAACCGCAGTAGGTGCGCTCCATGCGCTCCAGCAGCTCTTTGACCGGCATGAAGGTGCCGCCCATGTAGTTGCCGGTGTGGTAGCTCTGGCTCAGGTCGACCTCACCCAGGCCCAGGCGCTCCAGGGTCAGGCGGGGATTCGGCACGGGCTTGGGCTGCAGGGGATTAAAAGCCGCCTGCGTGTGCCCGATGGAACGGTACGCGTAAATCGCTCCGATGACCCGCGACTGCGCAATGGGGTCGGACACGCCGCCTTCGAGCTCGCCCGTGGTGGGCAACGACCCGACGGTGGTGGTTTGTGCCAGTTCGAAGCCCTCAAAGAAAGCCTTCCATTCGGGTTCCTGCGAATCGGGATCTTCCAGCCAGTCCCGGTAATGTTCGTCGATCAAATCCGCGTTCCAGCGGTTCGCCATACTGAGGTTTTTCATGCTTCGAGCTTAAATTTAACGAACCACGATACACCCCCTCACCTGTCTTACAAGCCTATTAGGGACAGACTTTTATATAAATATGGGCATATTATGTACATCTAAGTACATATTACGCATACATTATTTACCCAAAATAGGCTCATCTACCATGGTAGTGGAGACTTTTACCACATCCACCTTATCCGGGCGCGTCTTGCCCCAGGCGCGGATACCGAAAGCGATAGCCATGGTGGTCAAGCCGATGGTGAAGCCCCACCAGATACCCGTTACCCCCTGCCCGAGAGGATAGGCCAAAGTCCACCCGATCGGCAGGGAAACGAACCAGCAGATGAGAAACGACAACCAGGCCGGGTAGCGAACATCGCTTAGGCCCCGGAGCGCTCCGACGGAGGTGATCTGCAAGGCGTCGGCCAACTGGAACACCGCCGCCACGCTCAACAAGCCCGCCGCGACCGCCGCCGCCGGGGAGTCCGCCAGAAACCAGCCCGCCATGGTCTCGTTGAAACCCAGGAAGGTGCTGGCGCTGAAAACAGTGAAGACGATGCCGATGAGCCAGCCTCCGATGAGGATGGGGCGCATCCGCTCCGGGCGTTTTGCACCACGGGCTTCGCCGATGCGTACGGTGAGTGCCTGGGACAAGCCCAGCGGCACCATGAAGACCGTGGCCGCACACGTCATGGCGACCTGGTGCGCCGCCAAGGCCAGGGCGCCCAGTGAACCGATAATCAGCGTGGCCGCGATCATGGCGGTCATTTCGGCGACAATCTGCAGGCTGGTGGGCAGACCCAACTTCCAGAGCGCATGCAGCTCTACCCAGTCGGGCTTGGTAAACCAGCGGCGTGGCACCCACTCGCGCAGCCGGACATCCGAGCGGCACCAGAGAGTAAGCCCAATCAGGGTACAGGTACGTGCGAGTACGGTAGCCACGCCCGCGCCCTCCAGACCCCAGGCAGGGAAGCCCAGCGCCCCGAAAATCAGGAGCCAGTTAAAAAACACATTCAGGAGCACCCCGCCCATTAGAATCCAGAAAGGCGTCCAGGGCCGGTTCATGGAGTCGGCGTGGCTCTTGATCATCATGGAGCCGAAGGCCGGCAGCATGGAGAAGGAGATCAGCATCAGGTAGACCGGGGCGGCCTCGATAACCTCCGGGACCTGCTTGAGCCAGGGCAGTGAGGGGATCAAAGCCCCGCCGAAGATTAGGCTGGCCACCCCCATCGCCCCGGCCAGATACAACCCATGGCGCAGAGAAGTCCGCGCCCAAGCGGGGTCCTCCGCTCCGCGTGCCTGCGACACCTGAATCGATACTGCCGTGGCCATGCCGACGCCGAAGACCAGCGGCAGGTGAATCAACGAGTTCGCCAGGGCGGACGCGGCCAATGGCGTCGCCCCAAGGCGTCCGATCATGACTGTATCCGCCAGGCCTGTCAGCATGTGGCTGACCTGTCCGGCCACGAGCGGGCAGGCCAAGGCCAGGGTCGGCTTGGCTTCCTCGCGGATCTGTCGGAGCATGGTCATGTTGGAAAAGCGTTAGTCGGGGTCGCGGGCTTTTCCAGGCAACAGAAAGGCCCGCGGATGAGTTCGGCGGGCCTTTACGAGGTCGGGTTGAAACTAGAGACTACCCATGCCGTCGCGCTGGCCGCGCGTTTACTACAATTACGTTAATGCACTTGGACATGGGCATAGGTGTTTCGGGTTACGTGGCACACAGCATGCCGACGCCGGGCCGCCTGTCAAGCCCCGCGAGCTTTCACTTGCTAGAATCGAAAGCGCCGCTAACTTACCGGCCATGGAATCCCTTGCAAGCGAGCTGGAGGCCCACCTTAGCGCCATCGTCGAACGCCGGGAGAACATCCCCCGTGCCTTGGCCAACCTCGACGCTCTCCTGGCCAAGCACCGCGCGGATATCCCCGAGCGCCTGACGCATTTCCTGGAGCGACGCAGCTATCAGAAGGCCTTGATGTTCCTGCGGGAGGGCGACACCGGACACCACCCGTAGCAAGCGCTCACGCGATTTGTCTTTACCGGAAAACGATTTATCCGATGATAGCGGAGCGAATTTCTGACACCGGACCAATCCGATTCTAAAAATGGGACTGCCTCAAACCGCTCTTATCGTCGACGACGAGGATCATGTGCGCCTCTACGTTAAACTGATGCTTCAGCAGCTCGGCGTGGACACCATCTATGAAGCCACAAATGGCCAGCAGGCACTGACCGCTTACGCCGACCACCGCCCGGATGTCGTCCTGATGGACGTCAATATGCCCGTGCTGGACGGCATCGAAGCGCTCGAGCACATCAGCAAGATGGACCCCGAAGCCATCGTCATCATGCTCACCTCCCTGGCCACCCGTGAGACGGTGGAAACCAGCGCGGCCAAGGGCGCCGTGCAGTTCATTCGCAAAGACGTGCCTCGCGCCGCCATGGCCAAGGTCCTTCAGGAAACTTTCGACGAATGCTTTGAGTAAGCCATGAGCGAGCCCAACAAAGCCAGTGAACCGGCCACCTTCGAAATGACGGAGGTGCGCTACTCGCTCAAGGAGATGCTCCGTGAGGTTGCCCGCGAGCGCAAGGAGTCCAAGATGGGCCGCGAAATCGTCGAGCAGAGCGAAATCCAGACGCTCTTCAAAAACAAGAAACGAAAGCGCAAGGCGTGAACAAGGCCGTCCAGAAAAAGTTCCTGGATATCATACGCCGCGAAAAGCCCTTCGTCGGCGAGCGTGACCTTGATCGCCTGAACAAGAAGTTCGGCGAGAACCCGCCCGAATTCGCAGAGGCCCTTATCACGGAAAACCTGCTCAAGCACCGCGAGGTCTGCCGGATGCTCAGCACCGCCGTAGGCAAGGCCTACGTGGACCCCTTCTCCAGCGTCGTAACCAACGAGGCACTGGAGAAGATACCGGCCAACATTGCCCGCAAGGCTCAGGCCCTGCCCCTCTACCACATCGAGGACACCATCACCATCAGCATGGCGGACCCCCTCGACGAGGCCATGATCCGCCGCCTGGAGGGCATCACCGGGATGAAAGTCAGCCCGGTCTTCAGCCTCGGCTCGGAGGTCCGCGACGCCGTCGAGGTCTACTACTCCACCGAGGAGGACATTCAGAGCATTCTGCAGGAACTGGCCCAGACCGGCGAGGCACTCCTGACCGAATTTTCAGCCAACGACGTACAGGCCCTGAGCGAGTCCAAGGGCCTCATCCAGATCGTCGACGCCATCATTTACTTCGCCCTGCGCGAACGCGCGTCGGACATCCACATCGAGCCGCACCAGGAGGAAACCGTCATCCGCTTCCGCATCGACGGCCGCCTGCGGGAGATGTTGCGCTTCTCCAAGGCCATCCACCGCGCCCTCCTCGTGCGCATCAAGATTCTCTGCGATATGAACATCGCGGAGTCGCGCTTCCCTCACGATGGCCGCATGACCATCCCCCTGGGTGCCCGCAAGGCGGACTTCCGCGTGTCGGTCATCCCCACCGTCGAGGGCGAGAAGTGCGTCATCCGCGTGCTGGCCAGCACCAGCAAGCGCGAGATGATGACGCTCGACCGCATGATGATTTCGCAGGCCATCCAGAAGCCCCTGCGGCGCGTCATCCAGAATCCCAACGGCATCATCTTCGTCACCGGACCAACGGGCTCCGGCAAGACCACCACCCTTTACGCCGCCCTCAACGAAATCAACAAGCCGGACATCAACATCTCCACCATTGAGGATCCGGTGGAAATCCGCCTCGCCGGCGTCACGCAGGCGCAGGTCAACAACCACATCGACCTGAAGTTCTCCACCCTGCTGCGTTCGATGCTGCGTCAGGACCCCGACGTCCTTCTCGTTGGTGAAATCCGCGACCTCGAAACAGCCAAAATCGCCTGCGAGGCCGCGCTGACCGGCCACCTTGTCTTCGCCACCCTGCACACCAACAATTCCATCCAGGCAGTCACCCGCCTGATTGAGATCGGCATCGAGCCCTATATGGTCGCGCCCGCCATCCTGGCCGTGCTGGCCCAGCGCCTCGCCGCCCGTATCTGCGAGCGCTGCAAGGAGGCCTATTATCCCACCGAGGAAGTACTCAGCCGCTACTTTCACGACGCCGATGGCGTCACCGACGTACCTTTCTACCTGGGCAAGGGCTGCAACGCCTGCCGGGGCTCCGGTTATCATGGCCGGGTGGCCTTTCACGAGATGGCGCTCATCACCGAGGAAATGCGTAACCTTATCGCCCGCAACGCCGGCCTGGCCGACCTCACCGCCGCCGCTCGCAAGGCCGGCTACAAACCTCTGCGCTACGACGGCCTCAAGAAGGTGCTCCTCGGCTTCACCACCCCGGAGGAAATCGAAAAGCACACCTCCTTCGAGTGGTCCATGTAAGGATTATTTAACAGGAAGATCGGAAAGGCCGGAAAGAGAATATTCTATTACGCTAATACCCACTTTCCGCTCTTTCCGATCTTCCTGTTAAATCTTCTCCTCATGCACCGGATTGGAGAGCGTGCCGATGTGCTCGATGGTGACCTCCACCGTCTCTCCCGGTTGCAGCCAGCGGTAGGGCTGGCGCGCCATGCCGACGCCCTCAGGCGTGCCCGTGAGGATGACTGTGCCGGGCAGGAGGGTCGTACTGCCACTAAGGAAGGCGATGATTTCAGGCACCTTAAAAATCAGATCGGACGTGTTGGAGTCCTGCAAAACCTCGCCACCGATAACCGTGCTGATGCGGAGCCCGTGCGGGTCCGGCAGCTCATCCGGGGTGACGATACAGGGGCCGAGCGGGCAAAAGGTATCGAAGGTTTTGCCGCGGCACCACTGACCGCCGCCGCCGTGCTTCTGCCAGTCACGCGCGCTGACGTCGTTGGCGCAAGTGTAGCCCAGTACGTAGTCAAGGGCGTCCTCCGGGGAAACATTCTTGCAGGGCTTGCCGATGACCACGGCCAGCTCCGCCTCGTAGTCGACCTTGTCGCTTTTCAAATGGCGCGGCAGCACGATGGGGCCGCCGGGATTTTGCACCGAGCTAGGCGTTTTCATGAACAGGATGGGGTGCTCGGGGAGCTGGCTGCCGGTCTCCTCGGCGTGCTTGCGGTAGTTCAGGCCAATGCAGAGGATGGCCGCCGGCACGATGGGCGCGAGCAAGTCGCCCTTGATGGGACCGCCCGTGGCGAGATTCCCAAAAGGCCCGCCGGGCAACTCCAGGATGGTGCCATCGTTTTGCAGCGCACCATAACATGCACCCTTGTCTTCCGTTTGAACCCGAACGATTCTCATGTCGAAAAGCAAACGGACCACCTTGACATCATGCAATCCGTAAAGCCTGCTCTCGCGACCATTCGCGCCGTCAGTTTTGATGCCGCCGGGACGCTCATCGCGCCGTACCCATCTGTCGGGGCGGTCTACGCGGAGGTCTTGGCAGGCTTCGGCATCAAGGCCGCGCCCGAGGCCCTGGAAGCAGCGTTCAAAAAGGCCTTCAAGGGCTGGAAAGCTGACTCCCCCGGCACACTTTTGGACCAGCAAGCCTGGCGGGACATCGTCCAACGCACCCTCCACGACCACTGCCCGCCGGAGAAGTTCGACGTGGTCTTCGCCACGCTCTGGGAAACCTTTGCCCAGGGCCGCCGCTGGCGTGTGTTGCCCGGAGTGCTGGAGACTTTGCAAAAGCTCACCGCCGCCCGGCTGCGCCTCGTGGTGCTCTCCAACAACGACGCGCGCCTGCACCGTGTCCTGGCCGAGCTGGGCCTCGCACGCTACTTTGACAAGGTCTTCGTCTCCGTGGATATCGGCGCGGAGAAGCCTGACCGCGCCGCCTTTCGCGCGGTGGAGCACGCCCTCGCCCTGCCGCCCTCCGCCCTGCTGCATGTGGGCGACCGTCCCGACGAAGACGCCGCCGGAGCCCTGGCCGCCGGCTGGCATGCCGCGCTGCTGGGCGGTGCAGAAAGCCTGCCTGAAGGCGCGTTCGCCATTGCCAGTCTGCCAGAATTATGCGATCTCCTGTTAGCGCACCGATGAAGTTTTCCTCTCAGGCCGAAACGCTGATTGCCGACCTCCGCAACGTCCCCGACGAGCGGACGACCGCGCTCATCCGTGACATCATCCCGCTGGATAACGCCGTGGAGGTCATCTTCGAGCGTTACAAAATCGGGCGGGCTTCGGTCGAGGACACCATCATGTCGCAATGGCGCGACATCGTCGGCGAGCAAACCGCGCACCGCTGCCGCCCGCACAAAATCGTCGACGGCAAGCGCCTCGTCATCATCACGGCTAATGCCACCCTGCGGCAGGAGCTGGATTTCCGCAAAAAGGACATCCTGCGCAAGGTCCGCGCGTTGCCCCAGTGCGAGAACGTCCGCGACATCGTCGTCCGCGCCGGGTGACTCCCCCTCTACCTGGGGCTACTCGCCCCAGACCCTCGCTCAAGGCAAAGCCTTGAGAATCCTCGATGCTGCGCATCGCGTTTTCGCCATGGAATAAAAGGCCACGCTCCGGCTCTTATCAATGTGGCGCCCTACCACGCGTCACCAGAGCCTGGGCTTACGGCCAGCGTTACGCCGTATATTCCCCCTCCAATTGCTCATGGCTCCGAGCGAGCCTCCGCGCATAAGCCGGGGGCTCGCGCCTTTTATAAAGGGGCGCGGGACGAGTGACATATGGCGAAGGAAATGGAATTAAGCGGCAAACCTCATCCAACTTACAGCACCCTTTGCCACACGCCATGCTTACAAAACGTCCGCGAAGGCCGGGCGCAGCTTTTCAAAAACAGCGTAGCCGAGCAGACAAAAAAGCACGCCGAAGACCAGCGAGTAGCCCAGGCCCAGCCAGTCCGGCGACAGCCCCCACAGGAGCACACGGCGTGAGGCCTCGATGGCCTGCAGAAGCGGATTCCAGCGCAGCCACGCCCAGATACCGGGCGCGTAGGCCTCCACCTTTGCCGCCGCATAGAATACCCCGCTGGCGTAAAGCAGGATCATGGACAGCACCTGCGTAATCTGTGTAAGGTCGCGAAAGAAGACCCCCAGTGCGCCGAACAGATAGGTCAGCCCCAGCGCAATGAAGAGCACCGGCAGCACGGTCAGCGGGAAGAGCAACGCGTACCAGGTCAGGCCGTTGCCAAAGACCAGCACGCCAATAAACAGCAGCACGAGCGTCACGGCGAAGCGGTAAAGCGCGGCCCCGGTCGCCGCCGCCGGCAGAACCGACAGCGGAAATACCACTTTCTTCACATAGTTGGGGTTGCTTAGAATGAGCCGCGGGGACCGCCCTAGTAGGTCGGACACCAGCCCGAAGACGTTGAGGCCCAAAAACAAACCCAGCACGTAATCCACCGGGCCCGGTGTGGGGCTCTCGTTGAAGCGTGCGCCGAAAATCATCCCGAAGACCACCGCGTACACCGCCAGCATCAGCAGCGGATTGAACAGCGTCCACAGCACCCCGAGGTAGCTGCCCTTGACCTCCTGCGCGATGTGCCGCGCGGTCAGTTGCCGCACCAGGTCACGGCGCGCCCACAGCTCGGCGGGCAAGGCAACGGGATTTAATGGTGACGTGCTGGGCATGGATGGTTGGTTATTGGCTGGCTCCCAGAATAGCGAGGGTTGCCTGCAGGTTCTTCGCGTCGTCGAATTTTTCCAAGGCGAAAGCGCGCCCCCGCGTCCCGAAAGATTCGCGGCGGGAAGCATCCCCTACTAGGGTTGCCACCGCCTCGGCAAAGCCGCGCACCTCACCGTAAGGCACCAGCAAACCGCTTTCTCCATTGATAAAAGTCTCCCCCACCCCGGCGGTATCCCAGGCCACCACCGGCAGGCCGCAAGCCTGCGCCTCGATGAGCGCGTTGGGCTGGGACTCCGTTCGCGAGGCGTGCACGCAGATATCGGCGGACTGCAGCACCGCGAGGGCGTCCACGCGCCGGCCCGGAAAAACGACCTTATCCGCAATTCCCAACACCTCGGCGAGTTTTTCGCAGCGCGAGCGCTGGGGGCCGTCCCCCACCAGCCACAGGCGCACTCCCGAACGACGCAGCAACGTGGCGAGCATCCCGACGAGCTCCGCCTGGCCCTTACCTCGGCGGAAGCCCGCCAGACAAACCAGCACAATGTCCTCAGGGTCGGTGGCGAAGGCCTCGCGCAGGGACAACCGCTGCGCGGCATCCGACTCCGGCGGACGGCCACCGAGGAGATTGTTGACCACAAAGGCCTTGGCCGCATCCGCCCCTGCTTCGATAGCACGGCCACGAGCCCAGGCGGAGTTGGCGATGACGGCATCGGCCACCGCAAAAGCACGCCGATAGCCGGAGCTCAGCTTGCGCCCGCCTCGCAGGGTCGCCACCAGGCGCAGGCCGGGCAGCTTGCGGCGCAGGAGAGGCAGCTTGCGGTTGGCCTCGTAGCCCATAGCCAGTACGATGTCCGGCCCGAGCGAGCGCACGCGCGGGACCAGCCCGGGCGAGAGGAAATTCATACGCGTGTCGAAAGGTTGCAGAACCTCATGCGCCACTGTGAGGTGCCCGGCCAGCGCCCCGCCCGGACGGTAGGTCAGCACCGTGACCTCGTGCCCCTGCGCGGCAAATCCGTTGGCCAGCAGCACGGTGTGCTTCTCCGTTCCACCGCCCCGCAACCAGTCCTGTAAAATCAGAATACGCATGTTAATTTTCAGCCACGAAAAGGCACAAGAAAGCACGATAATGAATAAAGGGTAACCTCAAACAGCCATGTGTTTTCTGTGCCTCTTTGTGGCTACACATTATTTCAGGCGGTAGTACTTGCCCAGGGCCCACTCGCAGACCGACCACGGCACGACGCGCCGGAAGAGCGTGGCCAGGCGCGCCTGGAAAAACGTGCCGCTGTGCACCACGGCGTTGCGGCGGCGGGCCAGGGCGCGGCGGAGGTCTTGCGCGGCCTTTTCCGGCGGCGGACCGTTTTGCAGGTTCTTCTCAATCACGGCCCAGAGCGCGGCCTCGTCGTCGTCCATGCTCGGAGGCTTGGAGGCAGCCTCGTTGAACTTCGTCCGGTAGTCGCCGGGCTGGAAATCGATGACGACCACGTTGGAGCCGGCCAGCTCCAGCGCGAGCGCGCGGCTGAACTGCGAGAGGCCCGCCTTGGCCGCCGAGTACACTCCGAACCACGGCAGCGGGTACTGCGCCGCCAGCGACGAAACGTTGACGATGGCGCCGCCGCCGTCGCGGGTCAGCATACCCGGCAGCACGCGGTGACAGAGCGCCATGGGGCCGTGGAGGAACACTTTTAACTGCTCGCCCAGATCCTGCGGCGAGAGTTCGAAGAAGCTGGAAAACACCCCCGTGCCGGCGTTGTTGACCAGCAAGTCGATACTGTCGAGTAGCTCCGCCTGTTCCCCCATGAAGGTTCCCATCGACTGCGGGTCGGCCAGATCGAGCTCCAGTGCGTGAATGCCCTCGGCCGGATCGATGCGAGCGGGGTCGCGGCTGGTGCCCCAGACCTCCACACCCTCGGCGCGGAGCATCCGGGCAAAAGCCAGCCCGAGGCCGCTGCTCGCACCCGTGACCAGGGCGCGTTGATGGGTGCGCGAGAGAGGTTGCATCGGAGGTGGATTCTCGCGATGTTACGTTTTGCGTCAACGCATGAAAAAGCCGCTGGTCATCGCCACGCACGAGTTCTACCCCAAGCGGGGCGGCATCGCTGTGTACGTGGAGGAAACCGCCCGCGCCGCCGCCGGGCTCGGCTGGCCGGTACAGGTCTGGGCGCCGGTCAACCCGAAGCTGACCGAGCGGTCCTTCCCTTTCGATATCCATCCACTGCCGGTACGCGGCACCCTCGGCTGGCCGGACCGCCGCCGCTGCATGAAAACGCTCCTGCGTGAAAAGCACCTGCTGGATGATGGCATCCTGATGCTGCCGGAGCCGGGCCCCATCCTCGCAGCGATGTATCTGGAGGCCATGGGGAAGCTCAGCGCCGAACGGCTGAGCCTGGTCCTGCACGGCTCGGAGATCATCCGCTGCGCCCGGCTGCCGCACCGGCGTTCTCTCTTCGGCAACCTGCTCAAACGCGCGGATACGGTGGGCGTCGTGTCGCGCTACACCCGACGGCTGCTCCTGCGCAGTTATCCCTTTGCCGAGGATAAGGTGCGCCTGGTGCCCGGGGGACTGCGGCACGACTTTGTTTCTATAGAAACCGAGCCCCGCGACGCGGGCCGTTGCGTGGTGCTGTCGGTAGGCCGTCTGCATCCGCGTAAAGGACAACACTGCCTGCTGGAGGCCGCCGCCCTGCTCCCGGACGCCTTGAAGCAAAAACTACTCGTGCGCCTGGCCGGGCCCGCCGGAAAGGAGCCCTACATGGCCCAGCTCCGCACCTTGGCAGAGCAAAGCGGCGGCGCGGTCGAGTTTACCGGGGAGCTTTCCGACGAGGAGCTGCCCAAACTGTACGCCGAGGCAGACGTCTTTGCGCTGACCAGCCAACGCCAGGGGCCCAGCGTCGAGGGCTTCGGCCTGGTTGTCATCGAGGCCGGAGCCGCCGGACTACCGGTGCTGGCTCATCGCAGCGGAGGCATCCCGGAGGCCGTCTGGCACGGCAAAACCGGTCTGCTCGCCGGGCCGGGCAAGCGCGCCTCCCTGGCCGAATCACTGGCCAAATTGGTCAACGACCCTGCCCTGCGACAGCAGATGGGCGAGGCGGGCAAGGAACGCGCGCGAGCACTCTCCTGGGAGCGCAACGTGGAAAGCCTTTTGACGTTTTAGGCGGGGACCACCTCGGGAGCATCATCCGCCTTGGCTTTGGCGGCGGGCAGCTCCGGGCCCTCGGGCGGGATGTCCAAATAAATAATAGTGGCGCCGGGGATGGGCTTGATCTGGGTCTTGGCGCTGAAGATGCGCACGCGGCCCTCCGGCTCGATGCAGAACATCGGGATGGCCAGCCCGGTGGCAGTCTGACGCATCTCGTCGAGACCGTAGGTTTCCGTCACGATGGCGAGGCTGATCTTTGCCCCGGCCATAAAGGCATCATGGAAGAAGCGGTACGTCGCCCCCTCGGCAAAGAGCGGGTTCATGCGGCGGGATTTGCCGCCCTGGGGATTATCCTGCTTGGTCGGAACGAGGTGGTAAGTATCCGCGCGCTCCAGCTCGTGCTGCAGGGCATTACGGGCGAAGGCGTTGACCTCGTCGTTGGCCGTGAGGGCCACCGAGTGTCCCATGTCGGAGACGTCCAGCTCATGCAGGAACTCGTCGGAGAAGATGTTGCCACTCTCACCACGCAGCCCGGCGCGACGGGCGCGCTCAATGTTGCCGCGGTTGGAGTCGATCAGCAACACGGGCACGTTGGCCTCCTTGAGGGACTTGGCCAGGCGGACGGCCCAGTCGTGCGCCCCCACCACGATGACGCCCTGTGGGTCGAGATTGGAGAGGCCGAGCCGGGAGGCCACAAAACCGGCGAACAGGCCATAGAACAACACCGTGCCCACCACCACGAGCAGGGTCAGGGCGAGAAACTGCTGTGCCTCCGGAATGCCCAGCTTGTCCAGCTTGATGACAAAGACCGAGGTCAGGGCCACCGCCACGATTCCTCGCGGGGCCAGCATCATGAGCAGAAGGCGCTCGGGCCATTGGAACTTGGAAAAACCGGTCGAAGCCAACACCGCCAGCGGCCTTGCCAACACGATGACGCCCAGCAGAAAGACTCCGCTGGTCCAGCCCAACGAGCGGAAAGCCTCGGGGTCCACCCGGGCGGCCAGCACGACGAAGAGAAAGGAGATGAGTAGGATTTGCAGGTTCTCCTTAAACTCCGTGATATGCCGGACTTCGAAGATACTCTGGTTGGCCAGCACGATGCCGAAAAGCGTGGCCGTGAGCAGGCCGGACTCCTCCCGCAGGTAATTCGAGGCGCCGAAGGCCACCAGCAGAAGCGTCAGCACGAGGGTGTTTTGCAGGAAGTCGGGCAACTGGCGACGCTTAACCATCAGCAGTACCAGCCCGGCCGCAATCGCAGTGAAACCGACACTGACCAGAATCGTTTCCAGGATACCGAAGAGCAGTACCGAGGTCGCTTCCTCCTTGCCACCGGCGATAATCACCTCGTATACGAGAACGGCCACAAGCACGCCGATGGGGTCGATCATGATGCCCTCCCACTTGGCTACACTGCGTACCTTGCCCTTGGGGCGAATGGTGCGGAGCATCGGCCCGATGACGGTCGGCCCGGTCACCGTCAGCAGCGCACCGAGAAGAGCGGCCAACAGAGGCGAAAAGCCCAAAAGATACCAGGCCAGCCAGGAAATAACCGCCCAACTGACCAGCACGCCCACCGAGATAAGTCTGAAAATGACGGGCCCAGCGCCCTTCAGCTCATGGAAGCGCAGGCTAAGGCCCCCTTCGAAAAGGATGATAGCCACCGCCCCGGAGATGATGGGGAAAAGCAGATCACCGAAGACCCCATCGGGCTTTATCACCCCGGTGACTGGCCCGGCCAGAAACCCCGCGGCCAGCAGCAACAGGATAGCCGGTATGCGCAAACGCCAGCCGACCCACTGGGCTAGAGCCCCAATGGCAAATATCAATAACAGACTGGCGGCGACGCTAAGTTCCATATCCTCGTACCTTTATAGCCGGATCTATTCCGGTTTTGCGGGCATTGTGGAGATGATGGCCGCCGTGGGAAGTTTTAATCTCAGGGGATGCCAGAGGCAGTTTTTCCTGAAACCCGCATCCAAATGCTCCCTGTTACGGCTCGCTAATTGTTGTGCTCGCTGAACCAGGTACCCGTATTCTCGTTAAAGAACCACTGGGCGTTGGCGTTGGTGACGTCGTAGAAGAGCCAGCCGTTGATGAAAGTGCTGTAGAACCACGGATAGGTGTCCTTGTTCGTAAACATCCACTGCAGGGGCGGATAATAAATCCACAGGGCGGTGTCATCCGTACCGGTAATATAGAGCGAGTGGAGGGTCTGGTGGTAAATCCAGGGGAAATCCTGCCCGTTGAAATAACCGAACCAGGGCACGTAGTTCCAGTTGTTCTGCTCAGGCTGGGCATCCGGGAACGCGCTGTCCACTGGGGTGTTCATGGTGGCGACAATCCAGTAATAGTTCACGCGGGTACCGCCATCCTGCGAGTGCTGGCCCTCCATGTTGATGGTGCGGTTGGTGATGGTGCCCGTCTGAAAGCCGAAGCCGCCGTCATCGGTGATGAAGATGTGCCCCTGGTCATCCACGGTGCCACGCACCACGGAAATGCCGGTGATGGTCAGGTCACCCGCATCCGTCACGGTGGCGGTAACATCGTTGGTCTTTTCACGGGGCTGTACCGTATGCCCGAAGACCTGGATTTCCTCATCGAGCTCACCATAATAGGTACCGGCATACTGGCTCTGGCCATAGGCCGCAGCAGCCAGGACCAGGAATGAAACGATAATTAGGGGGAAACGTTTTTGCATACGGATAATTATGCCTCTCGTCGACGTGAGAAACAACCCGAAAATCTCAGGCCTTTTTGCCATTCCCAGAACAACCCAAAGGCAAATCCTGCCAAATGCGCAATCGCCAGCGGACGCACGCCCGGCCCCATATTACCCGCGAACATCGCGCCGGGGGCTCCCATTTCAAGCAGCGCTTTGCCCACGAGCAGGCCGCCAAATCCCCAGCCCAGCCAGCGCATGGCAGGCCGCCGCAGCCAGCAGGCACACAGCAAGCCGCCCAGGAGGCAATCCAGGCCGGACAGACCGCGATAAACGGCTATATCCGGACAGACAACAGCCGTCACCCCCACGATGACGGGCGCGCCCAGAAGCAGCGCCGGTAACGGGTTGCGCTTTTCCCGAAGCTCCAGCCACAGGCCCAGGCCGAGAAACATCAACAGGTCCCAGAAAAGCTGCGCGCCCGTCCAGTGGACCAGGTGTCCGCTCCACCAGGTGGCCAGAGCCGCCGGCGTTTCAGGGCAGGTTACCGCCTGCGCAAATGCCGCCGCCCCGGGCAGGAAGTGGAGAAGGACCACCGCCGCCGCGAGGGTGACGGTGGTCCCGGGCATCCACTTCCCGAGGGAAGATTCCGCCTCATGCGCCATGGCGCTTTCTCCGATGGATGAACCAGCCCGTGACGGGAAATATCAGCAGGAGCAAGTCCCACGGCCCGAGCGCGCCGCCACCGCCACCTCCGCCACCACCGAAGGAGGGCGCGTTGTGCTGGAACATCGGCTGTGCCTGGTCCACGCGGTAGTTCTTCACTTCGGCCTGGGCACGAGCCGTTTGCGCGGCCTGCTCAACGGCCACACGCTGCTGGTTTTGCCGCTGAATGCCGTAGCGGGTAAAGGCCTCGTCGGTCAGAACGATCATCGAGGTCTCATCGGTCACGAGCTGATAGGCGATGCCGAGGTCGCGCACGGCCGTTTTGGCTTCGCCGCAGGGCAGCTTGCCGATGTTCTTCTGACAATCCAGCTCCTCGATGCGGGCCGTGGCCCACAGACGCTCCAGCTCGGGGGTTTCCGTGGCAACATCCGGCAGGTCAAACTCGGCCACGTAGGTCTTGTCTTCACCCGTGAGGGTGGCGTCGAGGCTCAGGCTCAGACGCCCGCCCTGCTCGTAGCGGCCAAAGAGCACGAGCTGTTCACCCCGGAAGATTTTCTTGGGCACAGTGCCGGTGACGTCCCAGGTCTTGACGCCCTTGAGCTTCAAATCAGCGTTGGTCAGTGACTCGTAAACGACCTTTTCCTTGGCCTGCATGATTTTGCCGAGGATGTCGTCCGTGTTGGAGACACCGGTGTAGAAGCCTCCGGAGGACTCACAAATGACCTGCATCAACGGCCAGTTCGCGCTGTTGCCGAGCAGGAAGCCGAAAAGGCGCACGTCGTAGTTGGCCATGAGCTGGTGGAATTGCTTCGGGTCCACCACACCTGTGTTCGTTACGCCATCGGTAACGATGATCAGGCTGGTGGCGCGATCGTTGTCCAACGATGTCAGGGCCATCGTAAGACCGGCATAGAGGTTTGTGCTACCGTCGGCCCGGAGGGTGTCGAGTTGAGCGAGGGTTGCCTGGACGTTGGCCTCAGTGGCCGTTCGCATGCCGTTGGAGAGGTCCCAGGCGGTGGTGTTGAACGCCACGATGCGGTAGCGGTCCTCAGGTCGCAACTGGCCTATGGCTTGGCGCATGCCGCTGACCAGCGTATGAAGCTTGCCGCTCATGCTCCCCGAGGTGTCGATGACGAAAATGTAGTCGCTGCCCTGGGTAAGCGGTTGCAGGTCCAGCCCGGGTGTGAGGACGGCCATGAAGGTGCCGGGCTTGTCCGCCGCAGGCTTGTACGGAATGACTTCCAGTCGGCCCGGCAGGTTGTCGGCCAACCGGTAGTACAGGACGAAGTCACGGTTGAGGCTACCGCCCTGGGACACCCACTCGTAAGTGTAGTGGCCCTCGCCAAGCTGCTGCGTTTGTCCGGGATAATCCGGTGTGCGCAACTGCGTAACAGGCCAAGCGCTACGCACCTCGGCCTGGATACTGAAGTTATTCGTGACCTGGTCGTTGAGCAGCCAGAAGGACTGCGCGGCCTCGTCCGTGCCACCCTCTTCCACCGGATAGACATAGCGGGCAATGCCGGTGTCGATCTCCAGCGGCTGATAATAAACGGTGCGGATGCGTGCCTCTCCCTGAGCCGGAACCGGATAGACGTAGAACTCAAAACGCTGGTAGCCGGACTTGTCCGCCTTGCCCGCGCTGTTCCCTTGGTCCTTTTCCTTCTGGTAGATCTGGTCGGCAACATCCTTGTCCACCACCTCGCCTTGTAGGACCTGCTCCCCGGCCCAGATGGTCATCTCCGAGAGGCTGGCCTCCTGCGGCAGGGGAAGCGCATAGATGGCCTCCAGCGGTTGCGGATTGGGATTGTAAAACGACTGCGTGACTTCCGTCTGAGCAAAGCCGTTGATGATGGTGACCTTGACCTGGTGATCGCGGATCTCCAGGGGCTGGTCCGTGCTGTTAACCGGGGTGAGAAGTCCGGCGCCCCGGCCCTGCGGCACGAAAATAAAAAACACCGCCGCCAACAGGAGCACCAGGCTCCAGCACGCGACCGTGTGGTTCAGTTTATCGGATTGATTGGTTTTCATGAATGATTGCTTGGGTTCGCACTCCCAAGCGCATCCACGATGCCATATATTTATGAAGAATTCTTAACCTACTATATAAGAAAGAGATACATTTTTAAAAAATCCTTTTCCCACATCTAGCCCAAAACTATTTATACATAAAAAGGCAGGCATCCGTACATTTATTGCTCATTCTTCTTCTCCGACTGACCCTCATCCTCGGCGGGCTGGTCACGCCCAAACTGCGTGCTGAGCTCCGTCTCGTCCTTGCCGCGAGATATTTTGAGCGCTTTCTGGAAAAACATGTTGTTGGGCACCTGGATGTGCTCATCCTCCGAGATACGCAGCGTGGTGTAAAACAGATTCAGATCGACCACGCGGCCTTTGACCTCCTCCCCGACGAAACCGACGGTGTCGTTGACGCGAAAGGGCTTGGTCGTCATGAGCAGGAAAGTGGCGAGCACATGGCTGAGAAGACTCCAAACCGCCACCACGCCAATGGCCACCATGGCCAGCGTAGTGGTGATGATAGTCATGATTTCCAACTGAAAGCGCTCCAGCACGAGCCCCACAATCACCAGCATGCCTATCCACTTCAGCACACTGAAGATCGGCTTTAGTGGTACAGTCGTATCCGCCCGGGAGCAGAGCATCCGCAACAGTCGCATGACTATGCTTAGGACAATAAACCCACCGACGAGGATGACGGCATTCACCACCCAGAAGCTCCAGTCATCGAAACGGCTGGTGTCGATTTTATCGACGACCGAAGCCGCATCCGTTTGGGCAAGGACAAAGGATGGCAGTTCGAGAAGTTGGCTTAGATTCATGACCCAGACCATAACACAGGCCCACAGGAAATCCAGAAGCCGTTTGCATTAAAGCTGCTAAGCTGCTGTCAATCAGGGGAGAAGTCCCATCACTGAGACGCAGGGTATCCCGAAACCAAGGTCTCGCCCTAACTATTCGATGAGGTCTTCCTCGCCGGCCTGGATTTTCAGGTAGCTGAGCACATCCTGGAACTTCTGTCGGTTGCCTTGGTCGGCGGCCACGAGGGACTCGTGCGCGTGCAGGATGGCCTTGGCGTCGGCCGCGCCTTCCTCGGCTGCCTCCAGCTTCTTTTCGGCAAAGCCCATGTCGAAGTCGCCACTGTCGACATCCAGGATACGATGGAGACCCAGGTTGCGCACCAGCTCGAGGTTGCGCGTGCCCATGCGCACGAGGTGGAGCTGCGAGGGCGGGTCCGCTTTTCGGAATTCCAGCGCGGCCCCGGCGAGAATGCCGAGGAAGGTGCTGTCCATCCCGCTGCATTGGGCGAAATCGACCACCACGTCGCTCTTTCCCTCTTTGGCCATGTGCCGGAAGAACTCCCCGATCGGTCCACAATTCAGATAACTGGCTCGCCCATCAATACGCAGAATCGCCGGGTCGGAATAAGCATCGACCAGAAAGACGGGTTGACTGTTGTCGCCGTTATTCATGCGCGTGGGGAATGTTGGTGAAGGTAAGAGTTTCAAACGGGGAAGTTATGCCCGGAATTCGAGTTAGGGCGTCTTATTTATCCTATAAGTCTACATCGTTCAAATCACCTACTTTTTAAGCAAACTGCGCAAAACATAGGGCAATATCCCCCCATGCCGATAATATTCAATCTCGATGGAGGTATCTATACGCAGGTCGAGCGGCACTTTCTCGGTGGAACCGTCCGCTCGTGTGATTTGCAGGGTAATTTCCTGTCCGGGCTGGAGATTATCGTCAAAGTCCAGCAGGGCAAAGGTTTCCGAACCGTCGAGGCCGAGAGCCTTGGCATCCGTGCCTTCCTTGAAGCACAGAGGCATGACCCCCATGCCGATGAGGTTGCTGCGGTGGATACGCTCGAAGGACTTGGCCACGACAGCTTTCACTCCTAAAAGAGCGGTTCCTTTCGCGGCCCAGTCACGGGAGCTGCCCATGCCGTAATCCACACCACCGAAGACGATCAGCGGCGTCTTGCGCGAAGCGTACTCCTTGCAGGCATCAAAGATCGGCATGACCTCGCCGTCAGGCTGGAGCTTGGTGAAGCCGCCTTCCTTGCCGTCGGCCATCAGGTTCTTGATGCGCACATTGGCAAAGGTGCCGCGGGTCATGATGCGGTCGTTACCGCGACGGGAGCCGTAGGAGTTGAAGTCCTTGGGCTCGACACCGCGCTCGGTCAGGTACTTGCCGGCAGGCGTCTCGGGCTTGAAGGCGCCGGCGGGCGAAATGTGGTCCGTAGTGACGGAATCACCGAGGATGGCCAGCGGACGCATGTCCGAGAAGCTGCTGATTTTTCCGGCTTCCATGTCAAAGCCTTCAAAGAAAGGCGGAAGCTGGATGTAGGTGGAATCCTCGTCCCACTTGTAAACCGTGCCGGTGGAGGACTCGACGGCGGTCCATTCCGGGTTGGCGGTGGCGATTTCAGCATACTTTTGCTGGAACATCTCCGGCTTGAGACCCTTGAGAATATTTTCCTGGATTTCCTCATGAGTGGGCCAAATGTCGGCCAGGAAGACGTCGTTGCCCTCGCTGTCCTGCCCCAAAGGCTCTTCGTCGAGGTTGATATTGACCGTACCGGCCAGGGCGTAGGCGACAACCAGCGGCGGCGACATCAGGAAGTTTGCCTTGATGGAACCATGGACGCGGGCCTCGAAGTTGCGATTCCCCGAAAGCACGCTGGCAGTGACCAACTCACCGAAGGCGATGGCTTCCTCCACGGAGGCGTCCAACGGACCGCTGTTGCCGATACAGGTGGTGCAACCGTAGCCCACCAGGTTGAAGCCGAGCTTGTCCAGATAGGTGTTCAGGCCGGTTTCTTCCAGGTAGTCGGTGACTACGCGGGAACCCGGAGCGAGGCTGCACTTGACCGTGGCGTTGACGGTGAGGCCCTTTTCAACGGCCTTTTTGGCCACCAGACCGGCCGCCAGCATGACGGACGGGTTGCTGGTGTTGGTGCAACTGGTGATGGCCGCGATCAGCACCGAACCGTGCGTGATGCTGGGCAGGGTCTCGGTAGCGGTGAGGGCACCGCCCTCGTCCCGCCAGCGGTCGACATCCTTGGAGGAATCAACGGTTGCGCAGCGCTCCATGTGCTCGGGCTCGATGCCGTAACCACCGTCAGCGGTGGGGGTTTCGAGCAGCTTTTGGAAAGTGTTCTTCAGCTTCGGCATGTCGATGCGGTCCTGCGGGCGCTTGGGACCGGCCACGGACGGCACGATGGTGGAGAGGTCGAGATCAAGAGACTTTGTGTATTCGATCTGACCCTTCTCCGGCATGCCGAAGAGGCCCTGGGCGGTGAAGTAATCCTTCACCAGTTGAATCTTTTCCTCCGGGCGGCCGGTGGCGCGCATGTAGTCGAGCGACTTCTCGTCGATGGGGAAGAAGCCCATGGTGGCACCGTACTCGGGGGCCATGTTGGCGATCGTCGCACGGTCGGCCAGGGTCAGCGCAGCGGCGCCGGGCCCGTAGAATTCGACGAACTTGCCCACGACCTTCTCCTGCCGCAGCATTTCGGTGATGCGCAGGGTCAGGTCGGTCGCGGTCACACCGTCGTTCAGCTCACCGGAGAGGTAGACGCCGATGACCTCGGGCGTCTGGAAGGCGATGGGCTGACCAAGCATGCCGGCTTCGGCCTCGATGCCGCCCACGCCCCAGCCCACGATGCCGAGGCCGTTGATCATGGTCGTATGCGAGTCGGTGCCCACGAGACTGTCCGGATAGAAGACGGCTTCGCCGTCGATTTGCTTTTCGAAGACCACGCGGGCCAAGTACTCGAGGTTGACCTGGTGCACGATGCCGATAGCGGGCGGCACGACGCTGAAGGTCTCGAAGGCTTGCTGACCCCACTTGAGGAACTCGTAGCGCTCGCGATTGCGCTCAAACTCGATCTTGAGATTCTTCTCGAAGGCGGTAGCGGTCCCGGCGCGGTCCACCTGCACGGAGTGGTCGACGACCAGATCCACCGGCACAAGCGGCTCAATCAGCCCCGGGTCACTGCCGACTTCCGCGACGGCGTCACGCATGGCAGCGAGGTCGACGAGGAGCGGCACCCCGGTGAAGTCCTGCAAGACAATGCGGGACACCACGAAGGGGATTTCCTCCGGCGCGGGCTTGGTCGCATTCCAGGCAGCCAGGCGGCCAACGTCCTCCTCGGTCACACCGGCACTGCCGCAGTTACGCAGCACGCTCTCCAGCACGATGCGGATGGACACCGGCAGTTTTGAAATGTCGCCTAAACCCGCTTCCGAGAGTGCTTGAAGCGAGTAGTATTTGCCGGTCTTGCCCCCGCTGGTCAGCTCGCGCAGGGCATTGAATGGATTGTTGAGTTCGCTCATGTCAGTAAAAAGTTGATCGGTTGGTCAGCTGTTCAGTTCGTCTATATTTGCCGGGCCGAGCCAAAAGTACGGCATTTTTCAAGCCAACCGGTTAACGGAACAACAGAAAACCGGTTAGTGGGCAATCCCATCAGGCCAGTGCCGCCTTGATTTCGTCAAAGGGGGGCAGGTCGTGCGGGTCGTCGCTGCTCCAGGCGTAGGTGATGTCTCCCGCCGGGTTGATGACGAATGCGGAGCGCTTCGAAACGCCCTGGAACCCGAGCAGGTCGCCGTACTTGACGTCGTAGGCGGCGCAGACCTCGTGATTGTAGTCGGCCAGAAGCGGGATGGTGATGCCGACAGCCTTGGCGAAGGCTTCCTGGGCAAAAGGACTGTCGCAGCTGATGCCGTAAACGGCGGCGTTGAGCTTGTCGTATTCTTCAAAACCGCCGCTGACGGAGCAGAGCTCCTCCTGGCAGACACTGGTAAAAGCGAAAGGGAAAAAGAGCAGGACGGTGCTTTTTTCGCCCAGGGTATCGGCCAGGGAAACGTCCTTCAGGCCGTCGGCGGTTTTCTGTTTGAGTGTGAATTCGGGTGCTTTTGTTCCGGTGCTGAGAGCCATGGCTGGTGGTTGATTGTTTGGTTTGTCGTTGAGTAAGGGACGTTCAGGTTAGAATGAGTCGGTGTCTGTGCAAGCACAAGTGGCATCAATCGCCCTTTAACGCCTCAGGTGGCGCTTCGGCTATTTTGGACAGGAGGGTTTCCGGTATCGCCGCCGACTGCATAGGGCCACCGGAAGCGGCACGCCGGGCAAAGACCGTGGTCATCTCCCCGGTGGCAACGTGCTCGGCGCCATCGGCCAGCACTTTGTTAAATCGAAAAGAGTAAGCAATCGCGCGCACCTTGAGTTCCTTAACCGTCAGGCATACCTCCACCTCATCGCCGAAGTACAGCGGGGCATGATAGGCGCACGAAGCCCGGACCCGGGGCCAACCAGCAACGACATCACCGCCGACATCGACCAAGGGCTCGCCCAAGGCGCGGAAAAATTCGGCCTCCGCCGCCTCCATCCAACGAAAGAAATTCGAAAAATGGACGAGCCCGGCCATGTCGGTCTCCGCGAATTCCACCCGTCGCCGGTGTGTATACTGGAAATGCTGGGTCATATAAATGGGGAATAGAGCGTGAGCTATTTCCCTCATATTTTTGTAAATGCAGGTTAAGCCATGAACACCTCTACCGATATATCAACTATGAAAGCAAACACTCAGCATCGTTTCACCCCGCAGATCGTTCAGGCCGTAGGTATCCTGTTGCTGACGGTGCTCCTGATTATCTTCATGCCCTAAGCTGAGCGAGACGCCCCTTTTCCCTTGCGCGCGAGCTATTCGCGCGCTTTTTTGTGCCTAGAGCAGATAATCGGGGTGTCCCGCGCGTGGGACTGAGATGACGGGGCGCTCGCCCGCCGGACCCTTGGAACCTGATGCGGGTCATGCCGCCGAAGGGAACGATTCAATGAGCAAATCCATCGCCGAATTTATCCCGGAAATACGCATCTTCGAGGTGCGGTGCAAATCGGTTATCATCGATTCCGACCTGGCGGAAATCTACGGGGTGGAAACCAAAGTCTTCAATCAAGCCGTTAAGCGTAACCTCGAACGTTTCCCTGACGAGTTTTCCTTTATCCTTACAGAAGAAGAGATTACGAACTTGAGATCGCAAAATGCGACATCAAACACCCGTTTGAGGTCACAAATTGTGACCTCAAACAAGGGACGTGGCGGAAGACGCTACAATCCCCGCGTTTTCACCGAGCATGGGGCTCTGATGGCTTCAACCATCCTGAAAAGCGAACGCGCCGTGGCCATGAGCATTTACGTGATCCGGGCCTTTGTCGAGATGCGCGAGCACCTCATGACCAATGCCGCTATTTTCAAACGCTTGGCCGAGGTGGACAAGAAGCTCCTCGAACAAGACAATGCCCTGTGGGACATCTACCAGAAGCTGCTCCCACTCCTACAACCCGACGAACCAGAAGCCGGCAACAAGCGCATGGGCTTCGTAACCGACTAATTTTATCATGAGCGAAACGAACGGAACCACTGAACCCGCCTCTCTCTTTCCCGCTTCCACCCGCGTCTACGTGGAAGGCTCGCGACCCGACATCCGGGTGCCGATGCGCGAAATCGCGCTCAACCCCACCCGCCTGCCCGACGGCTCCCTGGAACTAAACGCCCCCGTACGCGTTTACGACACCTCCGGCCCCTGGGGCGATCCTGCTTTTCACCGAGAGGTGACAAAAGGGCTACCAGCCCTGCGTGCCGAGTGGATACGCGAACGCGCCGATGTCGAGGAAATCGAGGGTCGCGCGGTCAACCCACTCGACGACGGCTACCTGTCCGAAAAGCACCGCTCCAAGGCCGAGCAGGAAGGCGCGCGCAACCGGATTGAGTATTTCCAACGCGACGGGCGTCCGATTCTGCGCGCCAAGCCGGGCGTAAAGTCCGTCAGCCAGCTGCACTATGCGCGCCAGGGCATCATCACGCCCGAGATGGAGTACATCGCGATTCGCGAAAACATGCGGAACGCAGAGTACCGTGCGCAAAACGCAGATAAAATCCCCTCGAACGATCTGCGCCACCAGCATCCCGGTCAGTCCTGGGGCGCAGCCATCCCGGCGGAGATCACGCCGGAGTTCGTCCGCGATGAAGTCGCCCGGGGCCGCGCCATCATTCCCTCCAACATCAACCATCCCGAGCTGGAGCCGATGATCATCGGCCGCAACTTCCTGGTTAAAATCAATACCAACATAGGCAACAGTGCTGTGGCCTCGTCCATTGAGGAGGAAGTCGAAAAGATGCGCTGGTCGGTCAAGTGGGGCGGCGACACCCTGATGGACCTCTCCACCGGCAAGAACATCCACCAGACCCGCGAGTGGATCCTGCGCAACTGCCCCGTGCCCGTCGGTACCGTGCCGATTTACCAGGCGCTGGAGAAAGTCAACGGCAAGGCCGAGGAGCTGACCTGGGACATCTACCGCGACACGCTCATCGAGCAGGCCGAGCAAGGCGTGGACTACTTCACCATCCACGCGGGCGTGCTCCTGCGCTACATCCCGCTGACCGCCCGCCGCATGACCGGCATCGTCAGCCGCGGCGGTTCCATCTTGGCCAAGTGGTGCCTGGCCCACCACAAGGAAAACTTCCTCTACACGCATTGGGATGAGATTTGCGAAATCTGTGCCGCCTACGATGTCGCCTTCTCCATCGGCGACGGCCTGCGCCCCGGCTCCATCGCCGACGCCAACGACGCCGCGCAGTTCGGCGAGCTTAAGGTGCAGGGCGAGTTGACCGAACGTGCCTGGGAGCACGGCGTACAGGTCATGAACGAAGGCCCCGGCCATGTGCCGATGCACATGATCCAGGAGAACATGGAAAAGCAGCTTGAGTGGTGCCACGAAGCCCCCTTCTACACCCTTGGGCCGCTCACCACGGACATCGCGCCGGGCTACGACCACATCACCAGCGGCATCGGTGCCGCTATGATCGGCTGGTACGGCACCGCCATGCTCTGCTACGTCACGCCCAAGGAGCACCTCGGTCTGCCCGACCGCAACGACGTGCGCGAAGGCGTCATTACCTACAAGATCGCCGCCCACGCCGCCGACCTCGCCAAGGGCCACCCCGCCGCGCAATACCGTGACAACGCGCTCTCCAAGGCCCGTTTCGAGTTTCGCTGGGAAGACCAGTTCAACCTCGCCCTCGACCCGGAGAAGGCCCGCAGCTTCCACGACGAAACCCTGCCGCAGGAGGGTGCCAAGACCGCGCACTTCTGCTCCATGTGCGGCCCGAACTTCTGCTCGATGAAGATCACGCAGGACGTTCGCGACTACGCCGCCAAGAAGGGACTCACCGAAGAAGCCGCCCTCGAGGAAGGCATGAAGGAGAAGTCGAAGGAGTTCACTGAGTCCGGCGCCAAGGTGTATAGCTAAAGGCACATCTAAATCCTCCGGGAAACGATTTCTTGCCTAATTATTTAGTCTGCGCTTAAATATTTCAGTCATGGGATTTCACGAGATACAGACGGCGGTGGCGAATCTGTCGCCCGAAGAACGCAAGAAGCTCGCGGCGCAGCTTGTTGCCTTGCGGCATCGTGACATCGAGGGCTACCGCGAGAAAATGGCGGCCAAAATTGACGATAATAATCCCGACAACTGGGTCACGCTCGAAGAGTTCGAAAAGCACCTCGAAGATTAGGCGATGGCGTTTCGTCTCCTCATCGACATTGAGGTGCTCGAGTTTGTTGAGCGATTGCCGCCTCGATTGCGCCAGGAAATCAGAACTGCCATACGAGAGATTCAAGCAAACCCAGGTGCTCAAACGGAGGCTGAAGACAGCGACAGCAGCGGCCGTCCGTTGAGCATTAAAATTGTGGGCGATTACGCCATCACCTTCTGGATCGACCACGCCGATAAGCATGTCAAAATCATGGATATTCATTCAGCAGACTGCTAGCTAGCAGTTGGTTGCGGCAGGTATACATTCGCTTTCCTCCAGGACGATTTGGACGGAGAAGAGCCACTGAAAAAGATCCGGCTTGATTTCCTGAAAATTCCTGCGATTGGCAAATGTAGCATATTCTCATGCGCGTCGCATGGGTTTGCCACACCTCCATGCAGACACTCGCACGCGCCACGGAAACGGGCGCACTCTCTACCTTGACGGAAGTCCGCTCGAGCCCGATACACGGCTGGGGCTTATTCGCACGACAGGATATCCCGGCCGATACCGTATGGTGGCAGGCCGCGCAGGACAACGTGCTTCTGTTGAGCCAGCCCCAGATGGAGATATTGGCAAAATCCTCCTGCAATCCCACGATGCAGGAGCTGTTAAAAATAGCCGAGGTCTACGGTTACTACCTGTCATCTCTGGACCGTATCATTGTCTGCCTGGACAATGCCCGCTACGTAAACCACAGCGACCAGCCAAACAGCGGACCGCCCGTCGAAGGCAGTCCACTTACCTCCATAGCTCTGCGGGACATACGGGCGGGAGAAGAAATCACGGAGAGTTACGCCAAGTTCGACACCTGCCCCTGGCTGGCGTGTTTCTGCTCCCCGGAGCCGCTTCACTAGCAAGTCCTGTCGTGGCTCAGCCACGCCCGACCTTCCGCAGGTCGCCACGAATCTTGAGCGTGGGTCGCGGAATGTGGACCTCGACGGATTGCCCGCTTTGCATGACAGAGTACTTGATGGGAGCGGCGCGGTAACCACCGGCGAAAAGCTTGCGCAGGCGGTAAAGGTGCTTGGCCGACTTGTAGGCGAGCGTGCTTTTATCGACATCCGCGAGGGCGTCCTCGGGCTCGGCAGTGCTGCTGAGGTTTTCTCCATGCCACATGAAGATGCCGATAGGCTCGCGCACAGTCACGAGTTTCAGTCCACGCTCCATCTGATGGCGAAACCACACATGGTCGGCAGCCAGGCGGAAGCTGGTGTCGTAGGGCTCGCGCTCCCATACCGCCTTTTTGAATAACAGCGAGCAGCTCTGCACCGGCATGTGCCAGTGGGTGTCAACCACGCGCGGCACGACGACCTGCTTGAAGAGCTGAAGGAAGTTGCCGTCACCGTCGAGCATCACGGTGGGCCCCATGACTGCATCCGCACCGCTTTCTGCCAAGGCTTTCAGGGCGGCATGCAGACCCGCCGGGTTGTACTGCTCATCGCTGTTCAGGTGCCCGATGACATCACCCTCCGCACGCGCAATGGCCTTGTTGAGCGCATCGTACATACCCTCATCGGGCGCGGACTCCCACTTCAGGTCCGGCTGCGCTTTGAGAAAATCGACCGTACCGTCCGTGCTGCCGCCATCGGCAACGACATGCTCGTAGTCAAACCCCTGCAGCGCCGCCCGCACCGACGCCACGCAGTCCGGAAGATAGCGGATGGCGTTGTAGCAGGGCGTGACGATGGACAGTTTCATCGCGACAAGAGGAGGTCGATCTCATTCAAGACATGCCCAGGCACGATACAGTCCAGACCGCGATCCGTTTCGCGCCCAATAAAAGGGACGTGTTTGTCGCCTACCGGCATCCACTCGTCGCGGCCCTTGTAGTCTCTCCACCAGGAGACGGTCCGCGCGCCTACCATCAGGGCGACATGGAGCGCACCGGAGTCTCCGCCCAGATGTATGTCCGAGCGCTGTATCAGGGCGGCGAGCTCCAGCAGATTGAGCGTCCCGTCGAACACTTTCCAGGGGCGTTTCTCCACTTTGCCAAGTAAAGCTTCGAGTTTGTTCAGCTCGCGCTCATTCGGCGCACAAGAGAGCGCGATCCGCATCCCCTTTTCGTGCAGTAAATCGATGAGGGAGACCAGGCTTTCTTCAAGAAGCTCCTTGTTGTCCTGAGTGGCGAAGGGGCTAAGGTGGACAAAGTCTTTTCTGCCATCACAGAGATCGTTAACATGACTCACTGCTTGAGCAGGCACCTCGACGGCAAACACCGGTGCGTCACCGGGAAAGCCGCATTGCTTCAGGCACTCCCAACGCTGGCGGTAAAGCGGGCCCTTGAAGGGAACCTGGACCGTGTAACTAAAGCACTTCGGCCAAAACCACGCCACCTTGGGCGGAACACGCCCCAGGCGCAACGTAGCGCCGGAAAGTCTGGTCAGGATGGCGGAACGGTCGGAGCCGTTCAGGTTAATCACGGCATCGTAGCGAGCCGCCCGCATCTTTTTAAGAAAGCCCAGGTGCCAGCCCAGGCCGGGCGAAGTGGGAAAACGCGGATAGCCTACAACGGCGTCGAGCCAGGGGCACACCCGCAGGATGCTTTTGATATGCTCGCCCGCCATCACCGTCAGGCGTGCCTGGGGCAAAGCCTCCCTGATGCAATGCAGCGCCGGAATCAGATGAATGGTGTCGCCGAGAAATCCGAGATCGAGAACCAGCACATTGCGCGCTCCCTGAATCTGTTGGTAAAAGCTTTCCGGCGCGGACGGCATCACTGCTGACCTGAGGGCAGATTGTAAATCGGGATGGCCGACGGCACCTCGTTACGACGGTCGACGATTTCCTCCTCCTGCTCCGGTTGAACAGCGGGCGCCTCCGGCTCCTCGGTCAATTCCGGCAGTTCGTAAAGCAATGACGGATTATTGAAAAAGACGGCCCCATTGACCTCACCCCCGCCGTTGACGAGTTCGAAAACACCGTCCCAATGCAACGGCTCGCGCATGTCCTTGGGCCAGCGGAAGCTCAGGTAGCGCCAGCCCTTCCAGTCCAGCTTGACGGGATCCGGCTGGTAGATGCGCCCGGAGGCATCCCGCAATCCGCAGGTGACGAAGTTATTGGAGTTGTCTCCGAAAACCCACAAGCCGTAGCCGGTGGGCTTTCCTACCACGGCGCGGTTGGCGGCATCCTTTTGGCGTATTTTGATGCTGATTCCACCGGGCTTGAAGCTGTAGACGAGGACCAGCACGCCGCGCCCCTCGACAGGTGCGCCTTCCGGCGGCAGCTCAGCCGTCATGGACCAGTGCGAGTTGCCCTGGGTACGCCCTTCATAGGCGGTGGGCAAGCCTTCGGTTTCACTCGCTTCGATGGGCGGCAACTGGATGAACTGCAGCGGCGGCGTCTCCGCCAGGACAAACTCCTTGCCGAGCTCCGTGCTGGAGCGCTGTGTGACTTTCACCTGAATGGGAAAGGGCAGCATGCCGTCGTAGTTGAGCGGAACCTGGAGGGCCTTGAAGTGCTCCTTGGGCGCCATGACGATGGGAAAACGGAACGGCTGTGGCTCGAGGCCATCCCCCGTAACCAAGTGGATGGCGCCCTCGCCACGGAAGGGGCTACCCGTCGGGTTGGCCAGGTCGAGAGTGATGGAGCGGGCCATCTGCGGCCAGACTTCCAGCGAAAGCGGATTGGCGGACTCGATAACGACCTGCTGGATAACACCCAGGCCGTCGATAGGCACGATCATGGGCTCTGACGGGCGACCCACCTCGACGAGCTTTTTCATCGTGTAACGACCACCGGGCTTAATGACCGCTTTCTTGGGCGGGTCTTCCGAGGTGAAAAACAGATCCGTGTTGAGCGGGTTGGCAAAGGTGCAGGTCAGCTCCACTGTCTGCGGCCCCAGTATGGTCATGGGTGACTGGACGCTCTCCGCGGCAGCCGCGACCCGCAGGTAGTCGTTGGGACCTTCCGGCACAAAGATACGCGGCTCCGGCGTGAGTTTGACCACCAGCACGTAGGTGGTCTGCTCGATAGTTTCCACCACTTTCCCGCTGGCGTCATAAACCGTGAACACCATCGGGCTGACAGGGGCGGCGGCAAAGCGATCCACCGGATTCTGGGCCTCGGTCCAGGCCACCAAGCGCACATCCTGGGTACCGGGCTTGCTAAAAAGCAGCAAGTGGTCGTCCAGGCTAGGCGCGGCCAGGCGCTTGTTGTAGCGATAGCCCTTCAACGGCCCTTCCAGGGCCTTGGCAACGTCTTCCTCTGGAGAGGCCCAAAGGCCACTCGCTAACGCGAATAACAGGCTGATGACGACAAATGCTTTCATAGAAAGATCATAAACACTCGGCGACCTGCTCAAGTTCCGTCAAAATGACGTCGGGCTCAACTCCCTCGAGGTCTTTATCCTTCTCGCGCAGGCGCAGGGAGCGTTTATCTCCGGCGAAAAGGCCGGTCTTATAGCCCAGCTTGGCCGCGGGCCAGACATCGTTGCGACGGTCGTTGCCAATATAGAGCACCTCCTTGGGCGTGATGCCGTCGAGGGCCTGCAGGCGTTCGGCGGCGATTTCGTACAGGCCGGTGCCGGGCTTGGCCTGGCCGTGCTCGTAGGACCAGATGCAGAGGATTTCCTCGAAGCCAAGGTCGTGCACACTGTCGTCGAAGAAAGTCTCAAAAAGCTGCGGGGTAAACTTCTGCGCGTTGGAAACGATCCCCAGCGAGGCGCCCTTATCCAAAACCGACTCGATGGCGTCGAGCACGCCAGGCATGGGATAAACGGGATTGACGCGTGCCTCGTAGTGGATGGCGAGCAGCTCCAGGCGGGAGCGCGTGGCCTTGCCACGAATGACTTCATATGCCTCGAGCTGACCGATAAGGTCCTCCCAGACGCCGACGATGTCGACCTCGGGGTAGTCCGTACCTTGCTCACGGCGGATGTCCTGCTCCGCCCGGATGGTGTCGTGAAAAAGCTCGGCGATGGGCGTGACATCGTCCTGCAGATGGAACCCGGCAGCCTCCAGAGACTCGCGCACGAGGCCCTCGCGGTCGGTCTTTTTGTCTTCGACCGCAATGGAGATTTCGCCAGCCGCACTTTGAAAAAGAGTGCCGTAAACGTCGAAGAGCACGGCGCGGATGCCCTTGAGCTTCTTCAGCTTGGGCTTCACGCCAGTGGGCTCCGGCGACATTTCCTGGGAAAAGTTGCGGAAGATCTGATCTGGTTTGAGGGGGGAAGGTGGCATGCCGTAGGGGTGTTTGAATTTGCAGAAGAAGCCCTACCACAAAGCAAAGACACCCGTCGCGCCAACCTTTTTTCGCTTCTTCCTACGGCACCGCTTCCGTTTCCTTGAGCATGATATCCACGACCGCCTGGACGTACGCCTGGATAGCTCGCTCCGAGCCACGGCGCGTCAGGAATGCCAGTGAACGCGAAAGCCGCGGCGTGAAATGGGGCCAGAGGCAGACCTTTCCCTCCGCTACGTACGGCTCGATCAGAGCCCGTGACACCAGTGAAACCGCCATCCCGCTGGTAACCATATTCGCGCCGACTCGCTCGCTGTCGGCCCGATAACGCCAGTCCAGCTTGAGCCCGCGCTCGGCCACCGCCTTTTGAATGGTCTGATAATAGGAACACCCCTCGGAAACGAAAGCCCAGGGCTTTTCTATCAGGACGGACCAGTCATCCTCCTGCAATTCGGGCGCCCAGTGCGCCGGATAGGCGATAACCGGTTCGCTGTACATCAGGTGCATCAGCGTGACGTCGCTTTCGGCGGGTTGCAGCTCGATGTACCCGATGTCCAGGCTTTCATTGCGAATCCCCTCCAGGATGGGCCCGGAGGTCCCGCAGACGAAATCCAACTGCAACCCGGAGCAGGAGCCGTCCAAGGCCGCCACGATCTCATCCAGGCGAAGCTGCCAGCCTTCATTGATGACGCCGACGCGAAGCACGCCCGCGACCCCCTCCCGGATGCTCCTGGCCGTGCCCTCCAACTCCTGCGCATTCTCCAGCATCTGCCGCGCAATCTCATGGATGCGCTCCCCGTCCGGGGTCAGCAGCATGCCGTGACGGGTCCGCTCAAAGAGCACCAGGCCCAGCTCTTCCTCAAGCGCTTTGATGTGGCCACTCACCGCCGGCTGGCTGGCAAACAGCCGTTCCGCGGCACGCCGGAGGTTGCCCTCTTCGGCGACCATAACGAGTGACTTGAGTTGATAAAGCTCCACCGCCTAGCCTTTCCGTTGCGGATGAATGATGAGGACTTTGCCGCCGATCACAAGCCTGCGCGTCCCCGCTGACGGCCGTTCGCGCAGAGCCATCGGAACATCCATGCGGATGCCGGGAAAAGTGCGACCAAAGCACTCATAATAATGCCGAAGCTTCTCCAGAAAGCCCGAAGGAGACGCCGGCAATTTCTTCAAGGCGGTTGCTTTCATGCCGCCCAGTATAACAAGCAACCCGCCCAGGGCCTAACGGTAAATCCCGAAGGCAGCTTCAGCTTTTCCGAGGATCACTTACTTAGTAAGGGCGTAGGCGCGATAAAAAGCTCCGGCACATCGGTGGTGAGGAAGTCGAAGCCGGCTTCTTCCCACTGGTCGCGCATGGCCGGGTCGTTCTCCGTCCAGACATTCATCAGGGCGCCCGCGCTGAGCAGGGCCTCGCGCTCCTCGTCGCGCAGCATGAGCTTGTGGGAAATACCCAGGCCATGCACCGGCAGGGAGTCACTCGGCAGGCGCTTGGGAATGCGGCGAGGCAGGCGGCGCTTGTCATCGAGCAGGAGCAGGAGGGTCAAGTCCGGGAACTTGGTGGCGGCGGACCAAAGGAGGTCGGGGAAGAAGCTCATGAAGAGGATTTGCCGGTTGGCTATCCACTTGGGATGCTGTTCGAAAATCGGCATGAGCGCCTTGGCCAGTTGCGCCGCCGGGGCTTCCTTGGCCTCGATGAAAAGATACTTCCGCGCGGGCATCTCGGCCAGGACCTCCTCCAGCGTCGGGATGGTCTCCCCGGTAAACTCCTCGTCGAAGCGCACCCCCACATCGAGCTGCTTAAGCTCCTTCAAAGTGCTGCGGCCAACCACCAGCTTCTTGCCCGCAACACGGGCGGTATCAGCATCATGAATGACCACCGGCACGCCGTCCTTGGTCACATGGACGTCCACCTCGACGCCGTCCGCGCCGAGCTCCCACGCGCGGCGAATGGCCGCCAGGGTGTTTTCCGGGGCTTGCGCAGAGGCTCCACGATGGGCAATGATCAGCATACTAGCATTCAATATCACCTGTGCCACCGGGTCAAGGATACCACGATGACAACGAAGTCACAATCGAGTGAAGATAACGAAAACTCGCTCCCGGAGAGCAGCCGGCATGCCCTTTTTCCGGTGCTCCTGCTCGGGTTGCTCTGTCTCGGCTTGCCGCCTCTCGGCGGCTGGCTGCTGGGCATGTCGTGGCAGGATTTCTGGAGCTTGCCCTTGATCCCCAAGGACATGGGGTACGACACCTTCTCGCTGCCGCTCAACATCGTCTTCTGGCTGGTCTTCGTCGCGCTGGTTACCTGGTGGTGGCGCGGACATCGCAAGGCAGCCCCGGCCGCCGCCGAACCCACGCCCGCGCGCGTGCGCTTTCCGTGGTGGGGTTGGCTGGCCGGAGTTTCCCTGCTCGCTTTCTGGCTGCTGGCGTGGACGCGCTTCCCGTGGTTTGAAAAATTTCAGGCCCACACCTTCACGCCCATTTGGGTCAGCTTCATCGTGCTGCTCAACGCCCTCGTGCAGGCGCGCTCCGGCACCTGCCCCCTGCGCGAATACCCCATTCGCTTCCTGGCGCTGTTTCCGCTTAGCGCGGTCTTCTGGTGGGTCTTCGAATACTACAACCGCTTCGTACACAACTGGCTCTACCACGGCGTGGAGGATTGGTCGCCCGGCGCCTACGCCCTGCACGCCACCCTGGCCTTCTCCACCGTACTGCCCGCAGCCTGCGCGATGGAGCGCCTGCTGAGGACCTTCCCGCGCCTGCAAAGTTTCTTCACACGCGGCCCCACTCTGCCCCGCTGGCTGACCGGCAAGCCCGCCGCCGCGTTCATCCTGGCGCTGACCTGCACGGGCTTTTTTCTCATCGGAAAATTACCGGAGGTGTTCTTCCCCCTGCTCTGGGGAGGTCCGGTACTGACCTGGATTTGCCTCAACACCCTCCTCAGCACGCCGCTGGACATGGGCGGCGTTTCGCGAGGCAACTGGCGCTGGGCGCTGACCTGGGCCTTCGCCGGGCTGGCCTGCGGCTTCTGTTGGGAGCTGTGGAACTTCTACAGCCTGGCCAAGTGGACCTATCAAATCCCCTGGTTTGAGACGCTCTATATTTTCGAAATGCCCTTGGCCGGCTATACCGGCTACCTACCCTTCGGCCTGGAGTGCGGCCTCGTCATCATGGCTGTGTGGGGACGGCAAAAAACCTGACCATGCTCAGCGGCGGCGGCGCAAGGTCACCGCACCGAGTATCGCCAGACCTGCCAACAGGGCGTAGGCGCCGGGCTCCGGTACGAACGTGACCGAGAAATTATCGAAGGTCTGCGCGGAGTTATCGTATAGCGCCACTTCCCCGGAAGAAAAGGCCGCCGTGTTCAGGGTCGTGGCCGCCGTAGGCGAACCGTCCACGTAGGCCGAGAAAGTATTGCCGTCCACATCCACGGTTATCGTGTAGTCGTTGCCGGGCGTAAGAATATTCCCGGAGCTGTTCAGGCTGGAACCGTAAGACGAGCCGTCGGCCACAACATGCCAGTAAAGCGCACCGCCCGGCCCGGTCACCAGCAGGACGCCCTTGCGCCCAATCGAGGTCGCTTCCGCCACCGCGCTGTGCAGCCAGACTCCCCCGTCGGCAATACTGTTGATGTCCACATCGAGCGTCAGGTCGGTCATCAGGAAAGGCAGCGCGGAGTAGGCATTGGGAATATTATCCGGCGCCGTCGCACTATAAACGCCACCAGCAGCCGACCAGGCCCCGGACTCGTTACCCCATAGCGGGCTGGCCCCGGAGTCGAAGTTATCCGTGAATAGCGCCCCGCTGGCCGCGGAATAAGCAAAGGCGCACAGGCAGGCACACAGGCCCTTGGTCAAACGGTGTGAAATCCCCATAGTGCCACGGAGCCTGCCACAGTCGCGGTGGCGTGTCCAGAATAAGCTCCTGCCGGGCGGCCCATAAGCCGCTTTAATCTTGCCTGAGACCGTCTCAATGAATATGTAACCATCCCTTATGAAAAGATGGGCCATCGGACTTTTCTGCGTAGCGTGTGCAGTAATCGCGCAGGCTGATTTTCTCTACGTCAGCAGCTTCAGCGGGGCCAAGGTATCGACCTTTAACCCCACTACCGGCGCCCTCATCGAGGACGCTTTTATCGACGCCAGCAGCCACCCCACCAATAATTTCGCCAACCCCCACGGGTTCCGGCAGTTCGGCAACGAGTTGTTCATCGCCAACTGGGGCACCAACGCCATCGAGGTTTGGGATGCCACCACCGGCGCCTTTATCCGCACCTTCACCAACAGCAACCTCAGCGATCCGGTCTATATGGTGGTGGGGCCGGACGGCTACCTGTGGGTCACCAGTCAGGTCAACGACCGGGTCAATCGCTACGACCTGGCGACCGGTATCGAGCAGACGCCCTTCATCAACGGTGAGATTGACGGCCCCAGCGGCCTGGCCTTCTCCGACGACGGGCAGACGGTGTACGTGACCGGGCGCTTCGACCACGCCTTGTACGCCTTCGACGTCAACTCGGCCGTGCCCGCCACCCCGGTGCCGATTCTCACCGTTGGCAGCGACGCCTTCGGGCTCGCCCTAACCGACGACAACACGCTCTACATGGGCAGCTTCGACGGAGTCCGGCGCATCCCGCTGGACAATATCGCGGGCGCGACTTCGCTGGGCTACAACGGCATCGGCGTGGAGGAACACAACGGTCTCATCTACATCGCTTCCGGCAGCCAGATCGTCGAGTACAACCCCACCTCCACAGCGACCAACACCTTCACCAGCGGAGGCAACCTGCAAACGCCCAACTTCTTCCTCTTCGGCGAAGTGCCCGAGCCTTCCACCTACGCAGCGATATTAGGTGTTATCGCGTTGGGCTGGTGCTTCCTGCGACGAAAACGCTAGCGTCGTATCTCATCCAGAGAAATCAATCGGAATGCGCTGGAAGGTGAGTCGACTCCACTGGGGTTGAACCTTGTTCTCCTACATGCCTATCCCGAATCATTTTGGCCCACTGATAAATCTGTGCCCACCAGGCATCCCAATCGACGGCCTCGGAAGTTTTGGGGAACCCCGCGTAAATGGCGTCCGCAAGGGCGCGCTTAACAGACCACGTGCAGGAGTCCTTACCCTCCCGCACGGCATCCGGGGCCGGCTTCCCGACCAGAGACAGCATCATGAGTCGCTCGATCCGTTGCCCCTTACAATCTGGTTCCTTGCGCTTTTGCACAAGGTAGGCGAGTGTATCCTCACCATGAAATAGCTCGCGGTAGACCGGCTTGGGGCAGCTTATCCACAGTGACTGACCTGAACCGGCGGCAACATCCGTCAGCATCGCCTCCCGGCCGTCATCATCCAGATACGCCTCGATGGCATCAAACATTGCCGCCTGACAGCTAAGCGTCAGACATATGTAAACGATGCCGATAAGCTTCATGACTCCCACTGCTGGAAGAGCACCAGGACATTGTTTTCGTCAGACACGCCGAACTCCCAGGCACGCCATGGGCGCAGCTCGGGCCCGCCCTTGGATTTGGTTCGCGGGTGAATGTGTTTGCCCTCCGGATCGCGCTCGCACATCTCCCGCCACATGGCCTGGATGTCGTCGGTCTCGATGCGGATAACCGGCGCGGTCATTTTGAAGGCCTCCGTGTCGACGGCGATTTCGTCCCACTTGAACAGATGCAGCTTCACGTTGCCCCGGGCAACCACCACCAGCTTCCCCGCCTCCTCGTGCTCGATGCTCATCCCGATCTGCTCGGTGAAAAAACGCTTCGGCTCGGTCAGGTCCGTGTAAGGAACCCCCATGACGGATCTGATGAATTGCGGCTCGCTCATGATTAACTTAGCGCCCAGCGCGGCAGTTTTTCTCCGGTTGTTCGGGATTAAAGCGCGTGATAACTGCCTAAACCAAGGCTTTTTTTCGAAAATTTCCCCCGATTAATCCGCTGTTAATCCTCCACTGCTATAATGACGCCAGCCACTCACTCGCTACCCTCAATCATTTACCGGGATTATGAACAAACAGCTATACTTTATAGCGCCCTCCTTCTGGCGGCGTCTTGGGCTACCCGAACGCCCGCTTCCTGAAGAGACGATGGCACGAGGAAACGAACGATTTCAATAGCTTGTAGATATTTGGATGCCGGTGGCAGGCATCCAGTGACAGTACGAAAAGAAAAGATCATCGAGTTCAGTGGGGTAAGCCCGGAGTACGCTCCGGGCTTACCTTTTGGCCCCGTTTGACATTGGCAGGATACTTGCACCGTTAGGCCCCAATGAGTTCGGAGACACAGGCAAGTGAGCCGACGCCGGAGGCGCTGGCGCTGGGGATGCGTCGACTGGTGGTGGACGCGATTTGTTCACGGGTGATGACCGTGGTGACGGGCGGGGCCTTCCTCGTGGGGATGGGCCTGGCGCTGGGGGCGTCGAATCTGGTCATCGGTATCCTGGCGGCGATCATGCCGCTGGGGCAGGCGGCGCAAATCCCGGCCATCCTGCTGGTCAACCGCACGCCGTCACGCAAGGGGCTGGTCATCTCGACGGCGGCGCTGGCGCGAGTGTTTCTTTTGGCCATCGCGGGCATCCCGTTCATGCCGGACGACTTAAAAGTGCCGCTGTTCCTGACCTTCCTCGGGCTGTTTTTCCTGCTCAGCAACGTGGCGGGCTGCTCCATGAACTCGTGGATGCGCGACCTGATTCCGCAGGACCAGTTCGGCAGCTTCTTCGGCAAGCGGCTGGCCATTGCCACCGCCATCGGGGCCTTCGTCATGCTCGGGGCTGGTTGGGGAGTCACCGCCCTGCAGGAGGCCACCGGGGACAACGCCAAGGCCTACAGCAGCGTTTTTATTATTGGCGGCATTTTTGGGATAGTGGGAGCCCTCGCCTTAAAGCCCGTGCCGGAGCCAGCGCAGGAAAAGCGACCGAAGATGTCGTTCCTGAAAATCATGAGGGAGCCGCTGGCCGACCCGCGCTTCGTGCGGCTGCTTTGCTTCACTGCCACGTGGAACTTCTGCATCCTCATGGCCGGGGCCTTCGCGGCGGTGTACATGTTGGAGAACGTGAAAATCAGCATCGGCACAGTGGTGGCGCTGGCGGTCGTCAACCAGCTCATCAACGCCTGGTTTTTCAAACTTTGGGGCATCATCGCGGACAAGACGAGCAACAAGGCCATCCTCCGCGTGGTCTGCCCGGTGTTCATCTCCACCATCCTGATGTACCCCTTTACCACCATGCCGGGGTACTGGTGGGGCAGCATCCCGATACTGCTGGTCATCCATATTGTCGGAGGCATCGCGACGGCGGGCTTCATGCTGTGCACGGCCAATATCGCGCTGGAGTTCGCGCCCAAGGGGCAGGCCACCGCCTACCTCGCAACGAATGCCACGCTGGCCGGACTGGCCGGCACCATCGGCCCCATCCTCGGTGGCTGGATGGCGGACTTCTTCCAGGCCCGCGAGTTCCGCGTCATCTTTTCCTACGTGGAGCAGGGCGAGACACCGGTGGAGGTTTCCCCGATGATTCTCGGCGGACTGGACTTCGTGTTCATCTTCGCAGGCGTCCTCATCGGCGGCCTGGCGCTCATCTTCCTCGCCCGCATCCAGGAGGAGGGTACCATTGAGGAAAAGGAAATCATCAACCAGGCCTACGCCTCTGCCCGCGAGAGCGTGTTCGGCATCGGCGGCGCCGGACGCCGCATGGCCTACTTCCCGCTGGAGATGGTCAACAACGTCGCGGTCAAGCCCACCCGCACCATGGCGCGGGTCGTCAGCACGGGCGTTCACAAAACTGCCGAGGAGGTGACGAAAAAGGCGAGAACGGTCGGCGAAAAGCTCGGACTGGCCGATGACGACGAGGAACCGGAAAAGCCCTAAGCCGCGCTTCCCCTAACTGCCACCAAGCCTACGGGAAAATCCCGTGATGCTCGTAGCTGGCGGCGACATGCTCGATGGCGGAAAGGAAGGCGGCGGTGCGCAGGTCCGGGATGTCGCGGGACTTCAGGACGTGCCCAAGCTTGTGGTAGGCCCGCGTCATGGTTTGGTCCAGCGCGGCATTGACGATGGACTCCTCCCCGGGCGCGAGGATGAGGTGCTCGCGCTGTTCGTCGTCGAAGGTCTTGCCGGTGAGCCGCTCGATTTCCTGCACCAGCTCGCGCTTCATCAACTCTTCGCGGCGGGAAATCATGCGGTCGAAGCTGACTCCGGCCTTGTTCTTGAGCCACTCGAAGTACGACACGGTCACACCCCCGGCATTTAAATACAAATCCGGCAACATGAGCACGCCGCGCTTGAGGAGAATTTCCTCGCCGCCTTTGTCGATGGGGCCGTTGGCCGCCTCCGCAATGACCTTGGCTTGGATGCGCGGGGCGTTCTCCGCCGTGATAACATCCTCCAGGGCGGCAGGCACGAGCAGATCGCACTCGCGCTCAAGCAACTCCTTCGAATCGTGATGAAACTCCGCGCCGGGGAACTCGGTCAGGCTTTTGGTCTCACGGCGGTGCTTGAAAACGGCCTCGACGTCGAGCCCGTCCGGGTTCCAGAGACCGCCCTCGTACTCGGCGATGCCGACGATAATGGCTCCGCCCTCCTTTTGCAAAAAGTACGCCGCGTGATAGCCGACGTTGCCCAGGCCCTGCACGATGACGCGTTTGCCCGCCACACCCGTGGAGAGGCCTGTAGGCTTAAGCAGCTCGCTGTCCTCCAGCGCGGTGCGGATGCCGTAGAAGACGCCGCGTCCGGTGGCTTCCTTCCTCCCGGGCAAGCCCTGCATGGCCAGAGGTTTGCCCGTGACGCAGGCGAAGGGATGCGGCTCGTTCAGACGCAGGCTCTTATAGGTATCGGCAATCCAGCCCATCTCACGCTCACCGGTACCGTAATCAGGCGCGGGTACATCGATGTCCGGCCCGATGAAGTTCTTTCGAATCAACTCGGCGGTGTAGCGACGGGTCACGCGCTCAAGGAAGCCAGGTGAGGCCGCGAAGGGGTTGACCTGCACGCCACCCTTGGCCCCGCCGAAGGGCACCTCGACCAGCGCGCACTTGTAAGTCATCAGCGAGGCCAGCGCGATGGTTTCGTCCAGCGTAACCTTTTCACTGTAGCGGATGCCGCCCTTGGTCGGCAAGCGGTGAAAACTGTGCTCGGCCCGGAAGGCCTCAAGCACTTTGATGGTACCGTCGTCCGCCCGCACAGGGAAACGCATACGGTAAACGGCATTGCAGGCGCGCACCTGCTCGAGCAGGCCCTTGGGATACTTGGAATGGCGGGCCGCACGGTTGAAATAGTGGTTAACACTTTGAAAGAAAGCACTGCGAGACATGCCCAGTTGATACCAAGCCCGGAAACATAGAGCAAGGCCTAAGCAACCACAGCACCAATACGGTTACCGACAAAATAACGAATGTTATGCATCTATCAAGAGGGCGGGAAACAAGTGCCCGGGAATAGCTTGTGCCCAAGGCCACTCACACCGTAACATGGGCTTAACTCTCTCCTCCCCTTATGCATTATCGATTCCGCTGCCGTACCTTTCTATCTCTTCTGATTCTCGCTGCTCTGGCACTCGTCTCGCCGCTCGGCCTTCGCGCCGGAGACCTTGATGGTCTGGTGCTCTGGGATTACCGTCAAGCCAAGGATGTTTCGCTGCCGGACTATCACCAGTTCGTCCTGGGCTTTTGTGCCGAGCACACCCCGGAGCGATTAATTTTGTACGTCAGCTCACCGGAGCTGGCCAAGTTCGCCGAGTTCTATGATCCCACCGCGGCCCCCGCCACCACCGAGGCGGGTAACTACGTGCGCTTCCTGCAGGACTTCGCCCAGCAGTGCCCCGGCACTGAGTTGGAAGCCCTGATTGACCGCGATTCATTTCCATCGCCGACAGATGTCTATGTGGTTGCCGAGCTGCCGTCTGTCTGGAAAGGGCTCCCCGATGCGCTCACCTGGCTGAACACTCTGCGTGAGAATACTGCTTTCGCTTCCGGGTTTCCCGTCGCGGGACTGACCATCGACCCCGAGCTGGGCGACGGAGGCAACGCCGCCGACAGCTATCAGCAGATTCTCAACTACGTCGACCAACAGTGGAGTGATGACGCCAACCGGCTGCGCCTGGGCATCGCCTTCGGCGTCGACGCGCAGATGCTGACCAAGGTAAACCGCAGCACCTTCCCCCTGCCCGCCACGTATGCTCCCCCAACTTCGCTGAAAAACGCGCTCACGGCTGAGGGCTATCCGGAATGGCGACCCGAGGATGCGCGGCCAATCGCCGACAGTGTTTATCTGGAGGCCTACGAAGGCGGCTTTACCTACTGGATGCTCGACGGCACCAAGCCGCAGCCACCGGCCACCGCCGCGGACTACCTCAGCAAGGCGCTTATCAATCTGCCCTACAAGCCCGGCACGGGCACCTTGACACCCTCCCAGGCGACCGGCGAGCCGGTCAAGCTCACCGGCCAGGGTACACCGCCACTGGACCAGTACGAGGTCGGCTTCGCCTTGGCTATCACTACCGGGAACGGCATCTATCCCGACCCCGAGCAGGGCCTGGCCTGGAAGGTAACCGATAAGCTGCCCGCCACCGAAAACGTCGTTTACGCCACCGGAGCCCTGACTGAGAGCTTCCCGGCCTCACCCTGGATCGAGGGCGAAATCATCATGAAGTGGAACTTTCCACCCGTCACCACGGACATGGTCGACGGCATCTGGTTCATCGGCAGCGCCGAGCCGGCCTTCATGGCGCCGTGGGGGCTGGATGCCTTTCAGGCTTTCCGCCAGCAGCTTCTGGCCGACCAAGAGTCACCCAGCGCCGGACGCGCCGTTTACAAAGATGCCTCCGAGCAACCGATTCCCCTGCCGGACCGCTTCGGGCTCTACTCGATGAAGTTCATCTGCGAACAATGGGGACTGGCCGCCTACCCCGGCTCGGACAGTCCGGCGCGCATTGACGCCACCGAAATTGACGACAGCGGCTGGTACGACTCCTGGTTTGGTACTATTTACGGCGAGAGCTATCCGTGGGTCTATCATCCGAGCCTGGGCTGGATCTACCTTGTCCCTTCGAGCGGCATCAGCGCGTGGGCCTACGATGTCGAGCAGGGCTGGCTGTTCTCCTCGCCGGATGCATTTCCCTTTGTCTATCACCAAGCCACCGAACAATGGCTCTATCACGACACTGAAGCCGCCGAGCAGGATATCTTTTACAACACAACGCCCTAGAAACATCGCTTTTTCCAGCTGACTGAATGATGGATTAAGGCAACAAAGCGGATAAAAGTGCCCAGGCACACGCCGACTGGCACCGCCTATGCTCCGTTTCATGCGGGGTATGAGTAGTACGGAAAAAGTCGACCTGGTCTTCGTCGGGGCGGGCATCATGAGCGCCACGCTGGCCACGCTGGTGAAAGCGCTCGATCCGAGCCTGACGATCAACGTCTATGAGCGGCTGGGCGACATGGCGCAGGAGAGCTCCAACGCCTGGAACAACGCTGGCACCGGCCACACCGCCCTGTGCGAGCTCAACTACACGCCCGCCAAGCCCGACGGCAGCATCGACATCTGGAAGGCCATCAAGATCAACGAGCACTTCGAGCAGTCGAAGCAGTTCTGGTCTTACCTCGTACGCGAGGGCGTGCTGCCCGACCCCGGCGCCTTCATCCACCCGATGTCGCACATGAGCTTCGTGCGCGGCGCGGCCGATGTGGCCTATTTGAAAAAACGCCACCTGGCGCTCTGCACGAGCCCGCTTTTCAGCAATATGCACTACTCCGAGGACCGCGGACGGCTCACGGAGTGGGCGCCGTTGACCATGGAGGGCCGCGAATCCCCCGAACCCGTCGCCGCAACGCACTCCAAGTTCGGCAGCGATGTGGACTTCGGCTCACTGACTCGCGGCCTGCTGGAAAACATGTCCAAGCAGGAGGGCTTCCGGGTCTGCCTGCAACATCAAGTCGAGCATCTTGAGCGTATCCAGGGAGGCTGGCTCGTGCGCATCAAGGACCTCGTCACGAAGGAGGATAAGGAGGTGCGCACGCAGTTTGTCTTTCTCGGTGCGGGCGGTTACGCCCTGCCGCTCCTGCAGAAATCCGGCATCCCGGAAGGGCACGGCTTCGGCGGCTTTCCCGTCAGCGGCATGTGGCTGCGCTGCGACAAGCCCGAGCTGGCCGTGCGGCACCGTGCCAAGGTCTACGGCAAAGCTGGCCCGAGCGCGCCGCCGATGTCCGTCCCGCATTTGGACACGCGCGTCATCGACGGACAAACCTCGCTACTCTTCGGTCCCTTCGCCGGCTTTTCCACACGCTATTTGAAAAGCGGTTCCCTGCTGGACTTCCCGGCATCTCTGCGACCCAACAACCTCATGCCGATGATTTCCGCGGGTGCGCAAAACGTGCCTTTGACGCAATATCTCATCGGGCAGGTCATGCAATCCAAGCATGACCGTATGGAGGCCCTGCGCGAGTACATGCCTCTGGCCCGCGACGACGATTGGCGCATCCAACAGGCCGGGCAACGCGTACAAGTCATC
Organism: Verrucomicrobiia bacterium; assembly: GCA_030432235.1. Lineage (GTDB taxonomy): Bacteria > Verrucomicrobiota > Verrucomicrobiia > Opitutales > Cerasicoccaceae > JAUIHT01. Next base: position 71,782 of record JAUIHT010000004.1, read on the forward strand.
AAGAAATGTCCCAGGCGCGGCGGCATTCTGCAGTTCGGCACCGAGCTGGTCACCGCAGAGGATGGCTCCATCGCAGCCATGTTGGGCGCCTCACCGGGCGCATCCACCGCCGTGTCGATCATGATCGAACTGGTCGAGCAATGCTTTGATCAACGCTTGGCCAAAGGCTGGCAAAGCCGTCTCCGCGAAATGGTGCCCTCGCACCGCCAATCACTCAATGACGACCTCGCGTTGCTCAAACACGTGCGGCAGCAGTCCAACGAGTTGCTCGGCCTGCGTCAGCACAGCTACGTCGCGGCTTAGGATTCACCGGTCTACTGTGCTCACCGGAATAAGGGGTTGCCACGTAGAAAGAGGTGTGGTGTAGTCATTTTTTGAACTGAAGAAACCGCCATTTCTGCCAGTCCAGCATTATCTGTTTTTTTAAAACACAGACTCGCCGCTTTTTTATATACGCGAAATTCAGCCCCGTAGGACTCAAGGCGCCATTGTGCGTCGAGACGGGTGAGGTGAGAAGAATCCTTCGACGCGCTCAGGGCGGGTCCCTTCGACGCGCCCGGCATACGCTGCCCAGGCGATGCTCCACGTGTGAGCCGTTAAATCCTTAACCATAAAATCACTGCCGAACGCAGGCGGCTTGAGCCTGCACGCTAACCAGAAAATCCTGACCATGCCAACTGACACCAAACCCTTGGAACAAGACTACGGGGAGAATCCTCTCTCCGTTCGCGACACAGACAAATACAAAGGCGAATACGTACAGTCATTCGTCGATAAATGGGACGAGCTCATCGACTGGGAGGCCCGCGCCGAAAGCGAAGGCGACTTTTTTATCAAAACCTTGAAAGAGCACGGCTGCAAAAAAGTACTCGATGTCGCCACCGGCACCGGCTTCCACTCTCTCCGTTTGATCAAGGAAGGCTTCGAGGTCATCAGCGCTGACGGCGCCCCGGAAATGCTGGCCAAAGCATTTTCCAATGGTCGCAAGCACGACAAAATCCTGCGCACCGTGCAGGCGGACTGGCGTTGGCTCAACCGCGACGTCCATGGCAAGTACGATGCCGTCATCTGCCTGGGCAATTCCTTCACGCACCTTTTCGACGAGCGTGATCGTCGCAAGGCCCTGGCCGAGTTCTACGCTGCCCTGCGGCATGACGGCATTCTCATCCTCGATCAGCGCAACTACGACATGATCCTGGATGAGGGATTCAAGAGCAAGCACACCTTTTACTATTGCGGCGATAACGTCCGCGCAGAGCCCGAGCATGTCGACGAGGGGCTGGCCCGGTTCCAGTATTCCTTTCCCGACGGCTCACAATATCACCTCAACATGTTCCCGCTGCGCGTTCGCTATGTCCAGCAGTTGATGACCGAGGTCGGTTTCCAAAAGATTAACACCTTCGCCGACTTCCAGGAAACCTATCGCCAGGAGGACCCGGATTTCTACATCCACGTGGCCGAAAAGCGCTACCCTGACGACATGAACAAGCCCAACAAGGAGATTCGCCGATGAGCACCGCTTCCGATACCGTAGCCAAGGCGCAGAGCTATTACGACAGCGACGACGCCGACAACTTCTACTATCAAGTCTGGGGCGGTGAGGACATTCACGTGGGCCTCTACGAGCATCCGGAGGAATCCATCTTCGATGCCAGCCGCCGCACGGTGAAGCGCATGGCAAGCGCGCTCTCGGGTTATCCGGCGGGCTCACACATCCTCGACCTGGGCGCGGGCTACGGCGGCTCCGCCCGCTACCTGGCGCGCGAAGGCGCCTATCACGTCACCTGCCTCAACCTCAGCAGCGTCCAGAACAAGCGCAACCGCAGGATGAACTGGGAGCAGGGGCTGCTCGACCACATCGATGTAGTCGACGGCAACTTCGAGGAGCTGCCCTTTACCGAGCAAAGCTTTGACGTCGCCTGGACTCAGGATGCGCTCCTGCACAGTGCCAATCGCCAGCGCGTCTTCGAGGAGGTGGACCGCGTCTTGAAGCCCGGCGGCACGTTCATCCTGACCGATCCGATGATGCGCGAGGGCGCTCCGCAAGATGTCCTCAAGCCCGTCTTCGAACGCATTCACCTGGACTCCATGGGCACCGTCGAAACCTACAATGGTTACGCCGAGCAGCTCGGTTGGAAGCCCGCCGAAATCGAGGAACGCACCAGCGATCTGGTCGCGCACTACAGCAGCGTGCTGCGTGAGCTGGAAAGTCGCCAGGACGAGCTGCTCGAACATTGCAGCCCGGACTACATGGAGCGCATGAAAAAGGGGCTGCGCCACTGGATCAAAGCCGGGGAAAATGAAGCACTCTTCTGGGGCATCATTCAGTTCCACAAGCCCGCATGAGCAAATCGCCAGACGAGGACCCGCCCCAAAGGCAAACCTTCACCGACCGGCTGGGCCTGGACATCCACCCGCCGGTATTCATTACCTCAGCGGCGCTGATTGTCTTCTTCGTCATTCTGAGCCTCGTTTCGCTGGAGACGACGGGGCGTGTCTTCGATGAGATACAAGCCTGGATCGCCAGCCGCTCGCGCTGGTTCTTTATCCTGGTGGTGGATCTCTTTCTGATCTTCATCGTGTGCGTGCTCTTTTCCCGCTTCGCACACATTCGCCTGGGTGGACGGGACGCCAAGCCTGACTATAGCTACTGGTCGTGGTTCTCCATGCTCTTCAGCGCGGGCATGGGCATCGGCCTGCTCTTTTACAGTGTAGCCGAGCCTATCATGCATGCGTCCGCGCCACCCTTTCACGGTGTCGAGGCGTTCAGCGAACAGGCCGTCAAGGACGCGATGAAGCTGACCTACTTCCACTGGGGTCTGCATGCCTGGGGCATCTATGCGCTGGTCGGGCTGGCCCTGGCTTACTTCGCCTTCAACCGCGGGCAGCCGCTGACTATTCGCTCGGCCTTCCGTCCGCTGCTCGGCTCCAAAGTGGACGGCCCCCTCGGCAACCTCATCGACATCCTGGCAGTGGTGGCGACCCTCTTCGGCGTGGCGACCTCCCTCGGGTTGGGTGTACAGCAGGTCAATGCCGGCCTCGGCTACCTGTTTGGCGTGAGCGAAAGCGCCACCACACAGGTGCTGCTCATCACCGGCATCACCGCGCTGGCAACCGTCTCGGTCGTGCTGGGTCTCGACGGCGGCATTCGCCGTTTGAGCGAAATCAATCTGTCCGTTGCCGCCGTACTGTTGGTCTTTGTGCTCTTCGCCGGCCCCACGCTTTTCCTGCTCAACGGCTTCGTGCAAAACCTGGGCGCCTATGCGCAGGATTTCCTCCGGCTCAGCACTTGGACCGAGACCTACCAACGCACCCACTGGCAGGAAAGCTGGACGGTGTTTTACTGGGCCTGGTGGATCGCCTGGTCGCCCTTCGTGGGTATGTTCATCGCACGCATTTCACGTGGGCGCACCATCCGCGAATTCCTGCTGGGGGTATTGCTGGTGCCGACCCTGATGACTTTCATCTGGCTGTCCATCTTCGGTAATGCCGCGCTTTACGAACAACTATTCGGCGCGGGTGAACTGGCCGGCGAGGTGCAGGAAAGCGTGTCCGTCGCACTCTTTGAAATGCTGGAGGCCTACCCGCTGTCCAAGATTGCATCCTTCCTGAGTGTTCTGGTGGTGATTACCTTCTTCGTCACCTCATCGGACTCCGGCTCGCTGGTCATTGATATTATCACGGCGGGTGGCAATACGGACCCGCCGGTGCCACAACGCATTTTCTGGGCCGTGCTGGAGGGCGTGGTTGCCGCCGTCTTGTTGTTAGGCGGCGGCTTGAAGGCGTTGCAGACCGCATCCATCACCACGGGGCTGCCCTTCGCCATCGTGCTGCTTTTCATGGCCTACAGTCTGTACAAAGGCCTGTCGAGCGATCTGGATATCCCCACCCTTCACCCGCCTGCAAAGCCAAAAAGCAAATCGACGCCCAAGGCTTAAGAACCCATCTAATAGAGATACCGATACCTTTTAAGTTCACATGCATGGCAGAATGAGTCTAGGCTCATGGCCATGAAACATGCTGCTGAAAAAATCCTGGGCGGGATGTTCGTGTTACTCCTCGTGCTCGTGGCGGTGGTTTACCTGCTCTACCACTTCTCGTCGGACTTCGCCCCGGAATGGAATGCCTACGTGCGCGCCGCCCCACCCCAACCCGCGCCGGAATCGGAAGTAAAGGGCAACGTTTACCTCAACGAAATCCAGCCCATCTTTGACAGCCGGTGCGTGGCCTGCCACGGCTGTCTCAACTCTCCTTGCCTCCTGAAACTGACCAGCTTCGCGCACCTGCAACGAGGCGCACGGGACGTCAACCCCGACGGCACCCACCTCTTCCCCGAAGCCCCTGTACGGCTCATCGACGAACCCGACGTAGCGGCCTGGCGCAGACGTGGCTTCTTCCCCGTTATCGACCCGGACGCCTCCGACGATAAGCGCCTGGCGGACAGCAACCTCTACCGCATGATCATGGCGGGCTTCGCCCACAATCAGCGCGACTTTGATCTCCAGCCGGTGCAGCCCATTTATAAAAAGGAGAACAAGCACTTTTGCGCCGGTTCAGATGAGCTGGCCAAGTGGCTCAACGAAAACCCGGCTGCGGGCATGCCTTTTGCCCTGCCTGCCCTCAACGTCACCGAAATCCAGACCATCACCGACTGGATTAAAAGCGGCGCGCCCGGCCCCAGCGCCGCCGTCGAGGCCGCCCGTGCCCAGCCCAGTGACCCGAAGGTCATTCTCGCCTGGGAAGGCTTTCTCAATCAGGACGATCCCCGCGCGCCCATCGTGGCCCGGTACATCTACGAACACACCTTCCTGGCGCACTATCACTTCGCGCGGCTGCCGGGCGAGTTCTACCGGATGGTGCGCTCAGCCACCCCGCCCGGCGAGCCCGTCCGGGAAATCGTCACCTCGCGCCCCTTCGACGACCCCTTCGTCGACGACAGCGTGCAGAAGGTCTACTACCGCTTCGTGCGCAAGACCGACGTGGCCGTGCAAAAGTCGTTCTACCTCTGGGAGGTCAATCTGGAGACCATGGTTCGGCTCCGCGAAATCTTCTTTGATGGTGACTGGCCCGCCGATGCCGAGCTCGACCCCGGCTATGCCTCGCACAATCCCTTCGAAGTTTTTCAAGGTATCCCTACACGGCGGCGCGCGCAGTTCCTCTACGAGAATTCCAAGCTCATTGTCAGCGGCATGATACAAGGCCCTGTGTGCGTCGGCAACCTCGCCACCTACGCGATCAAGGACTACTTCTGGGCCTTCCTGGTCAAGCCTGAGAGTGACCCCTCCGTGCTCGATCCCGAGCTGGGGCTGAAGTCCTGGAAGGACTTCATGGGCTTCGGCGTCAAAGCCAACGCCGACTACTCCAAGGCCTACGCCGACACCCTGTACCAATACAAACCGGACGGCTACAGCGTCAGCGACATCTGGGACGGCGGCAAAACCAACCCCAACGCCTGGCTGACCATCCTGCGCAACGAAACCAACGCCACCGTGCTCTTTGGGCGCAAGGGCGGCGTCCCGCCGACGTTCTGGCTGGTCGATTTCAGCGGTCTGGAGCGCCTGTACTATTCGCTCGTGGCGGATTACACCTACTGGGGCGGCACCCGCGAAAAGCTGCGCACCTGGACCTTCATGGGCTACCTGCGCGAGGAATTCGAAGACAACTTCCTCCGCCTGCTCCCACCGGAAGAGCGCAAACAGTATCGCGACAAGTGGACGCAAGGCATCGGCCAAAAATTGCTCTTCACCATGCCCTTTCCCGACGAGGACAGCCCCAGCGCGGTCGAGCTCGACGATGACAACCCGATGAGCCACCTCCTGGCAAAAATCCAGGAACGGCTCGGCCCCAAGGTAAGCGGCCCCGCCGATCCGCTCAACCCCGCCCAAACCAGCGACACGGTCGAGCTGCCCAAGGAAATCACCAACAAGGAGCAGTGGGAGAAAGCCGTGGCCGGGCTGACCATGCGTACGCATCAGAGCTTCACCCCCTACCTGCCCAGCCTGACCTATCTGCGCATCAAAGCCGGCGAGGAGGACTGGGTCTACACCATCGTGGCCAACCGCTCCTACGCCTTCAACAACGTCGTCTTCGACGAGAACGGAGCCGCTCAACCCAAGCTCGACACCATGAGCGTCTACCGTGGCCTCGTTGGCGACTTCCCCAATCTCTTCGTCGAGGTCGATCTCGATAAAGCCCTGCCCATGCTCAAGGGACTCACCCTCGTCAAAGACGAAGACTCCTGGAACGCCTGGAAGGACACCTACGCCACCCTGCGCAACAACCTGTCATTCTGGGACGCCTACGACTGGTTCACGCAGTGGAACTACGCCAACCGCGCCCCCGAGGCCGGCCACTACGACCTGACCTATTACATGTTTCTCGACTCGAATTATTAGTTACAGAATACCGTTATCAAAGAAGCTTACTGTAAACCGAATTTCGTTTCGGCATACTTGCATATCCGCTCGAAAGCAGATTCATTTACGATAATTATTTATCCATTTGCCCCATGGATGACTCCGCACCACTCAGCAGTTCTGATATCGAACACTTTTTGGAAAACGGCTACGTCGTCATTCGGGAGGCCCTTCCACGCGAGGCCACGGAGCAGGGAGTCGCAGAAGCGTTTAGCCGCGCGGGGCTCGACCGGCAGGCACCCAAGACCTGGCCCCAAAAGCCCATTCACTTGGGGTGCTCTCATTGGTGGAATGTGACGGAGTTCGCGCCCAAGGTTTGGGCCGCAACCTGCCAGCTTCTCGGCGGGAAAGAACGCATTAAGACGCCTTACGAGTTTGGCAATAGCTACATCATGAATCTGGGCTGGCGGGCGGATGAACCGTATCTGCCGCCCGGACCGGATTGCCCGGGCTGGCACAAAGATGGCGATTCGTTCCTGCACTTCCTGGATTCCCCCGAACAGGGACTCTTATCGATTGTCGCCTGGACCGACGTGGTATCCAAAGGCGGCTCCACCTACATCGCGACCGACTCGGTAGGCGTCGTGGCGCGCTACCTGGCCGAACACCCCGAAGGCGTCCACCCGAACACCTTTGGCGAGCTGCGCCTCATCGACCAATGCAAGCGCTTTGCGGAAGCCACTGCGCGTGCGGGTGATGTTTTTCTGCTACATCCCTACATGCTGCATGCCTCCTCACAGAACCTGCTGCGAGTCGAGCGCATCATCACCAACCCGCCCGCCTATCTGAAGGAGCCGATGCAGTTCAACCGCGAAAGGGCGGCAGACTTTTCTCCGGTGGAACAAGCCGTCCTGCGCGGGCTGAGAGTGGAGCGGCTGGATTTCAAGCCAACAGCGCCACGCCAGGTCATCGTCCCCAAGCGCGTCGCGAACCAGGCGCGCCTGCTGGAGGAGGAACGCACACGCGCCACCACACGCTAACGTTGCTCGCAGGCAGTTAGTCGATCGAGTAATTCAGGTAGTCAAGAAATGTCGAGATAGCCACGTACTGGTTGCCCGGCCCCACCCCGCCAATAGAGGAGAGATCGAGTACGTTGCCGTTGTAACTCACTCCGGCGTACTCGCCGTCCGTGACGCCGCTCACTCCTTGTAGTTGGTACAAGGTTATCTCGAGGAACGTCGTGAAATACGGATTCTGACTGGAAGAAAACGTCGTGGCATCCGCAACGGCCGGGGCCGGCGTCAGCGCGTCAAAAACACCCGCCAAAGGCCAGAGGTCACCATCGTGGCCTCCGATCAGCAGGAAATTCGCGTCGGTGGGCGTTAAGGAATTCGGCTCAAAGCCTTGCAGGAAATCGCCGAAGCCCATGGTTTTGACGACAGCCGCCGAGCGCGAGTATTCCTCTGCATTGAAGAGAAAGGTATTGCTGCGATTGAAGAACCCGTAGGTCAAATCGACATCAGCCTGAGTAAACCCGCTTGGGTAGTCGTTGCTCGGGTAAAGCCAGATGTACTGGAGGATGAAAGCCAGATCATAGAGATTGCCGGAGCCGGGATCCGGTGAATTCGAGTAAGTGCCGGTAAAATCATAGCCCGAGTTTGCCGCCCAGGTGGAAGCGTAGGAGTTGGCGCTGCCGGGCTGAGTGGTAAAGGCTGTCGCGAGCGCGGCATAGTCATCCCGCAAATCCTGTATCGATGAAAAGTCGTTGCCGTTGCTGTCACCGGTCTGGATGAAGTCATGGACCGCATTTGCCTGGTCACCGTATTCCGAGGGGGGTTCGGCAAAAAAGCTGGAATTGAGCGTAACCGCAGTGAGATTGAGCTCGGAATACACCCCGTTCAGGAATAGCCCGGCAGTCTGGCGGCAGCGGTTGGGCGAGCCACCGGCATTCTCATCGGCGATAGGGAAAATTAAAGAGTCAACGGTGGAAGAGTTGTACGTCGCCGGCAGCAGCGATGTCTGCGTCACCAATCGGTTTCTAAATAGCGTACCCAGGAATCTTGCTTCCTGCTGGCCGACCGCGGTCAGCGAACCGGAGGTGGGTAAATCAGTACGCCCGCCTGGCAGGTTGTCATCCGGATAGCGTTCGCCGTGCCGCATAAAAACGATAATCTTTTCGACACTGACGCCGGAGGGTAGCGGCTGCATAGTTTGAATTTCAAAGCCGATGCGCTCCAAGGGTACGTACAGCTCGGAGTTGTCGTCCCACCAACGGAAGGGATAGGACTCGATGCTTTCCGTATCGTAGATGTACCAGCGCTGAAGTGTGTGTGAATAGCAGCCGGGAAAAAGTCCGCTGCCGGTCAGGAACCAGTCGTCCGCACCGCCTTCGCCGTTGATACCAGCCGAGCCCATGTAGAGAGCCACGTTTGCCTGAGTCGTGCCCGCCGCGTACATCCAGCCGATATACTGCTGGTACATCCAGCCTTCGTCTTCACTGCTGCTGTAGAACCAGCCCAGCCAGGGAACGTATTTCCAGCCGTTCGGGTCGCCACCTGCTCCGGACCAAAGCCCTGCGCTCAGTGGATTTACAGCAATCAGTGAAACGGCGATTAATAGGCGGCAGAGGATAGTTTTCATACTAGGTACTTTTGACCCTGAGGACAAATTAGTCAACGTTGCAAAGGACTCCCCCCGGGCAAAAGTATGATGAAAATAAGGTGTCAGTTAAGTAACGACACCACAGCCTAGTCCGTCTGCTCGGGATAAACCGTGGTCCAGTCACCTTTCATGTCTACCAGTAGCCAGCCGCGCTGCTCTGCCTCACTGAGGCCGCGATTGAGGCTGCCGACATGCGAATCGCGATCATAAGCCCACTCACGTTCCGCATCCGTATGATGGACAAGCATCCCGAAGCGCGGGCCGTCACCGGCCGTCGTCCACTCTAACATCTCGAAGTCGCCGTCGGAGTTACCCGCCGCAAAGATGGGGCGGCGGCCAATGTGCTGGTAAATGCCAACGGGCTTGCCGGCCTTGTCATCGATGAAGTCCAACGCGGGCTCCTTGACGATAACCGGTTCGCCGTCACGGACCTCGTACCGGGCCTTCATGCTCGTGCCCACGACCTGCTCCGGCGGGATGCCGTAGACCTGCTCGCTGAATACCCGCATGAAGTCGATGCCGCCCCCGGAGACAATGTAGGTGGTAAAGCCATTGGCCTGTAGATAGTCCAGCAGCTCCAGCATGGGCTGATACACCATTTCGGTATACTTGCGACCGGTCGCGGGATGCCTGGCACGCCCTATCCAATCACGCGTGGCCTGCTTCATCTCCTTCGCGGTGATGTTCCCCTGGGCGGCCATGGCCAAAGACAAGATAGCCTTGTGACCACCGGCTAGAGCCTGCTTGTAATCGCCTTTTATGACAGAGGCAAAGGGCTCCTTTTCCGCCCACTCGGGATGCTCCGGCGCCATCTGCTGGATGCGGTCAAAGATGAAAAGCAACTGGAAGTAAACCGGCTGCTCGGACCACAGCGTGCCATCGTTGTCGAAGACCGCAACGCGCTCGGCCTCGGGCACGAAGTCCGGCGAACCCGGCGTGGTCACCTTGTCGACAAAGGCGATGATTTCCTCTTTGGCATCGGTATCGTTCCAGGAAGGCAGCGGGTCGGCCAGGGCTGACGCCGCGATGACAAATGTCAGGGCAAGAAGATGCGTCTTTTTCATATGAAGAAGCGGGCCACCGCCCTCATGGACAATGACCCGCTTGGAGTTAAAGGATTATCTTCCGCCCGCGGCGGACTCGATTTGCTTTTTAATCTTTTCAAGATTGAAAGAGCCGGGGCTCTGACTGGGCGGGTAGTCCTGCATGGTCTTGAGGAACTTGCCCGCGAGCTGCTGCATCGGCACGATAACATAAACGCGGTCCAGCATCCAATCGTAGTAGGTGTTGGAGTTATGCTGAGCCTTTTCGAAGGGATCACGGCGAAGGTTGAAGAGCAACGGTACACGCAGCTCGACGAAGGGCTCCATCCAGACGCCGAAGGCTTGGCCACGGTTTTCCAGGAAGACCGCCTTCCAGTCGTCATAACGCATGGCAACGATGTTGCCGTCGTCGTTGACGTAGATGAACTCGTGGCGCGGCGATTCCTCGACCTCGCCCGTCAGGTACGGCAGCTGGTTGTAACCGTCGATGTAGTTATGGTAATGGCGGCCGTTAAGGTCGACGCCTTCCTGAAGCTGCTCCTTGATGTCGGGGTTGCCTGCGACGGCGGCAAAGGTCGGCAGCCAGTCCTCGTGGGAAACGATGCCGTTAAGCTCCGTGCCGGCGGGAAAGTGCCCGGGCCAACGCACGAAAGCAGGCACGCGGTAGGCGCCTTCCCAGTTGGAATTCTTTTCGCTGCGGAAGGGTGTCGTGGCGGCATCCGGCCAGGTATTGTAGTGCGGGCCGTTGTCCGTGGAGTACATTACGATGGTGTTGTCGGCGATGCCGAGCTCGTCGAGGAGGTCGAGAAGCTCACCGACCATCATGTCGTGCTCGACCATGCCGTCGCTGTATTCGTCCTGCCCGGAGATGCCGCGATTTTCCTCTTTCACGTGAGTGCGGAAGTGCATGCGGGTGGCGTTCCACCAGCAGAACCAAGGCTTACCCGCCTCGGTGTTTTTGATGATGAAATCCTCGGCCGCTTCCAGGGTTTCCTGGTCGATGGTTTCCATGCGCTTCTTGGTCAGCGGACCGGTATCGTCGATAATCTGGCCGCCCATCTGGTCGGCCTCGGCCTTGATGACGCCACGGGGGCCGTACATTTCGATGAAGGTCTTGCCGTTCTTCATCACCATATCGGCGGGGTAGTCTTCGTGCTCGGGCTCCTCCTCGGCATTGAGGTGGTAGAGGTTGCCAAAGAAGACATCGAAGCCGTGCATGGTGGGCAGGTGTTCGTCGAGGTCGCCCTGGTGATTCTTACCGAACTGGCCCGTGGCGTAGCCTTCGCTCTTGAGCACAGTGGCCATGGTGACATCGGTCTTCTGCCAACCTTCCTTGGCTCCAGGCAGGCCCACCTTGGTCATGCCGGTGCGGACCGGGACGTTGCCGCCAATGAAGGCCGCGCGCCCGGCGGTGCAGGACTGCTGCCCGTAGTAGTCGGAAAAGGTGATGCCCTCGTCGGCGATACGGTCGATGTTGGGTGTCTCATAGCCCATCATGCCCTTGCTGTTGTGGCTGATGTTCCAGAGGCCGATATCGTCGCCCCAGATGACCAGGATGTTGGGCTTTTCAGGATTTTCCTGGGCGATAGCCGGACCGCAAAGCCCGAGTAGAAGTGCAAACGCAAGAAGATTGATCGGGTTTCTTTTCATGCCAAGAGAGGGGGATTGGAGTAGTAAGGATGTCGAATAATCCTGATAAAGGCGGACTTATTCAGAATATTTTAACGACCTCGTTTGATAAACATGCAGGTATTATCGTATGAATACCGACAGATAATACCATCCAAATGTAACAGCAAATGCTACCACCATTTGTCACCCAATTGACGCAAAGCCCTACCCACTCGTGGATGCCGTATCCGCAGGTATTGAGTCTGCGCTATCGCCCTGATAATCTGGATCCCAGCCGCCGCCGAGTGCCTTGTAGAGCGCTACGATGCTCCGCAACGTCTCCGAATTACAGCTCACGAGCCGGTTCTGCTGCTCGGAGAGGGCGCGCTGCATATTCAGCACGTTGTCGAAGTCCGTCAGGCCGCTTTCATACTGGACGGTGACGAGGTCCACGGCCGACTCGGTCGCGGCCACCGCCTGAGTCAGGTGGTTCTTGCGCAGGCGGCTTTCGTTGTAGGAGACCAGGGCGTTTTCCGTTTCCTCCAGGGCTTCCAGCACGACCTGCCGGTAATCCAACACGGCCTTCTGCTGCTGCTCCTTCTTGACGTCGATATCGTCGCGCACACGGCCACCCGTAAAGATATTCCAGTGGACAGGCGCGGCGGCAGTCCAGACGACACTGGACGAGTCGAACAGATCACTGACCGAGCGTGACTCCAGGCCAATGGAGCCCTTGAGGGCAAAGCGGGGGTAAAGGTTGGCGGTGGCCGCGCCGATCATGGCGGTGGCTGCGGCTACCTCACGCTCGGATCGGCGGATGTCCGGACGCTGGCGGAGCAGATCGGCAGGGACACCGGAAGCTACGTTCATGTCCGGCACGGGTATCGTGTGCGTGCCACCGATGAGACTCTGCAAAGTGCCGGCATCCTTGCCGCAGAGCACCGCCAGACGGTTGTAAGCCTGATTGAGGCGGATGCGGAACTGCGGGACGGTGGACTGGGTCGAGTACAGGTTCAGCTTGGCCTGCTCGATGTCCAGTTGCGAAGTCAATCCGTCGCGAAAACGCTCCTCGGTCAGGTCCAGGGACTGCGTCTGCAGCTTGATATTCTGCTGCGCATACGAGATATGCTCCTGATAGGAACGTATCTCGATGTAGGTGACCGCCACCTCTGCGTAGAGCGAAACCAGCACGTCGCGGTAGGATTCAATCGAGGCTTCGAAGCGCGCGCTCTCGGCCTCCACCTCACGCTTGATACGCCCGAAGACGTCGATTTCCCAGGCTGCATCGAGGCCAAACACCACCATGCCCTGGCTCTGAAATCCACCCGGTGGCGCCACCTGGCTCAGGGCGCCGTGGTCGCTGAGCTTCGTGGTGGACATCCGGCCGAACGCACCGATCTCCGGCAGATTCTGGCCTCCCATATAGGCAAGACGCGCGCGGGCTTCGCGGACGTTGGTCAGGGCCATTTGCAGGTTCAGGTTCGACTCGCGTGCATCCTCGATGAGGTCGTTCAGCACCGGGTCGTTGAAAATTTCCCACCACGTTTGAATCGGCGCGGTAGGCTCGCTGGCGGACTCACCCATAACCGCCGTGTGCCAGGCGTCCGGCGTTTGAATATCGGGCTTGGTGTAGTCCGGCCCCACCGCGCAGCCCCCCAACAGGGAGGCAATCAGCAAAGGAATGAGGCGTGGCCTGGCTTTCGCTCGCATGGCTTCGCTCAGAAGGGATTGAACAGGTAGTTCAGGTAGCTCTCGGAGTGGATTTCAATCTGCCGGAGCACAACCAGGGCATCCATGGCGTCCTTGGTGAAGACCGCGATAAGCGCACTGGCGCCGAAGTGCATCGGATAGTCCGGATTCGGCTCGGTAATCTTGAGGCGGATGGCGAACTCCATGCTCGGGTGGTTGACGCCTTCGTTGGGCAGCACGCCACTGGGGATGCCCTGCGCGCCGGAGGTGGCCCAACCGATGCTGACGACCTCCGCGGGAAAAACCTCGCCGGGATACATCTCGAAAGCGATTGCGGCCTTGTCTCCGACCTCCACGTGCTGCATGCCCCGCTGGTCAAAGCTGCCCAGCACCCAATACTCTTCCGTATTGACGAAAGGCATGACGGGTTGCTTGAGCCGGATGAAGGCGCCCGGGTAAAGCTGCATGTTCGGCACGTAGCCGTTGGAGGGTGCGCGGATGATGGTGTGCTCGAGGTTGTACTTCGCCGTGGCGAGCTTGGCCTCGATTTCGGCCACCTGCGCATGCTCGCCGTCGATCATGGCGTTGTAGGCTGCTTCGGCCGAGCGCAGGGTAGCTTTATCGACTGCCAACTGGGCCTCGGCATCCTTCACACTCTGCTCTTCCTGCTGGATGCGGATGACGGACACCGCGTTCTTCTCCTTGGCCTGTGAGAACTCACCCAGCCTTGCCTTGTTGACGGCCAATTGCGCCTCGGACTGCGTGACCCGCGCCTTCCCCTCTACCACCTGTGACTCCATCGTCGCCACTTGGGCCTTGGCCAGGACGAGCTGCGCTTCGTACTCCTTGACGCGGTCCCGCCACTCCTGACCGTCCATGCGGAAGAGCGGGTCGCCCTTCTTGACATGCTCGTTGGCTTGGACGTACACCTTGTCCACCATGCCGCCGTACTCCGGCGCCATCTGCACCACGTAGGCCTGCGCGAAGGCGAATTTACTGTAGGGCGTGAACTGGCCGAGGAGCAGGATTTCCGTCAGCGCCGCCCCACAGTACAAGCCACACACCACGAACTTCCAAAACAAGTTGAACGGCAGCAGCTTGTAATCGATGAAGATCAGGCGGACAAAAAAGTAGTAGGCAATCGTGAGCAGCAGTTCCATAGCACCTCTTTACTTGTCGCCCTTGGGCGCTTGATCTTGGGCATTTCCTTTGCCACTGGCTGGCTTGTCTTCGTCTGGCAGGTGAGGATGCTTGCGATGTTTTTCCAGAAACCTGGGCAAAGGCTTCGGCGGCTTTTCCACTTCCGGTTCCTCCTCGCGGTAGATTTTGCCGATGACCGCATTGGAGTAAGCCCACATCAGCGCGAACATCCACAAAGGAAAGGCAATGAGCCCGAGCAGCGAGGTCACCTCGATGGCCTTGGCCTGAGGGTGCTTACGCGCCAGCGCCACTTTGCCGGGATAACAGTGAATCTTGACGATCCCCAGCACGATGACCAGCACCGCAAAGAAAATCAGACTTAGCGAAATTACATCGATAGCAGACATGGTATTAGCACTCCCCCCTCCGGGCCGGTCGCGTATTGGTAGTCGACAGCCTGCCCACAGTGGAGTTTTCACACGGCAGGTTGACAACCCCAAAGTTCACCCCCGCCTCTAGCCTTGCCAAGGCGCGTCCCCCGGCACATACAGGATTCGGTTACGCTACTAAACCAAAAGCTATCATGGCAAAACATCTGATTCCTGTCGAAGGCCGCTATATCAACGCGCGGCAATGTTTTTTTATCCGCTACTTCTGCCTGGTGATGACCGATATCGTGGTCCTCAACCTCTTTGCGGAATTCTGGCACCGGGTTCACGTCTCCTCTTTTATCGACTCCATCCTGGCCGCCTTCCTTCTCCAGCTTCTGGTGAAAGCGACCATGGCCTTCGAGCACAAGGTGGCCGAGTCCTTCGAAGGCAAAACCTTCAGCGGGGCCAAGGCGGTTAAGATGATCTCGCTCTGGTTCGTCCTCTTCGGCTCGAAGTTCCTCATCCTCTGGGCCCTGAGCACGTTCGTCGGCGAGGAAGTCCACTTCGAGGGGAAGATGCACGGCATCGTGCCGTTGATCGTCGTGATCGTGGTCATGATGCTGGCCGAATTCGCCGTGAGCTGGTTTACCGACGTGCTCGGGCACGCTCCCAAGGCGGAAGATGCCACCGAGCCCACCCCGGAAAAACCCTGAATGGCCGGGGCCTAAGATTAACTCCTAATGCCTGGCCGGTGACTTGGTAACCAAAACGGACATCCAACAAGCCTTCAAGCTGGCCCTGAGCATCACCCTATTGATGTGGCTGGCGCTGGCTATGAATTGGGGCATGCCGAAGTACGGAGCCCTCGCCATCGCTGCCATCAGCCTGGGCAACTTCGGGGCTTCCCTGCAAAAAGGCTGGCACCGGATGGTCGGCACGACCGTAGGGCTGGTGGCCGGGATGTTTGCCATCAGCGCATTCAGCCAGCAACCGTGGCCACTGCTCGGATTTCTCTGCCTTTACGTGACCATCGCCGCCTACGGCATGCAGGGCAGCCCCAGCGCCTATGCCTGGATGGTGGGGGGCTTCATGGCCCCCCTTATCTGGGCCTCCTCCTATGGCCATGAGTATCACGCCTTTTATCTGGCCAACATCCGCTATCTGGAGACCACCGCCGGGGTGCTGATCTACACGGTGGTCGACGCCCTTCTCTGGCCGCGGCGCGCCGGCGGCCTCCTGCTGAAGCAGGGGCAGACACTTTGGCCGCAATTAAGCGCACTGTTGCGGGAACGCTACCAGGAGATGCAGGGCGCCTCCGGGCAAGGCACGAATGCCGCTGAAATGACGCAACGCCTGCGGGCCTCCCTGAAGCAGATGCAGGCCCTGCTGCAAGCCTCCGTGGTCGACACGCAGGCCATCAACGAGCGCAAGGCGCATTGGCAACTGCTCTTCGCGGACCTGCGCGCCTTTCAGGCCTCACTCGAAATGTGGCGCCAGGCCGGGCGCGACTGTCAGGCTCTGCTGGCCAGGGATGCCTTTCCCGGTCTGGAGCAGGCGGTCTGTGGCCTGGAGGATCGCCTGCGGCACATGGAATCCCTATGGGCATCACTTAGCCTCGAGGATACCTTCGTCGACGGTTCGCCGGAGCGCTCTGCGCCGGCGCCTGTCGAGGTGGCTATCCCCCGCGAAACGCTGCTCAAGCTAAACGAAGCCGAGCGCGCCGCCCTCCTGAACTTTGCCGCGCAGACACGACAATTGGCCCACCTGTGTGACGATTTCCAGCGGCAATTGGAAGCCATCGTGGCCGAGGATGCCCCACCCCGCCCCGAGCCCTCCGGCTGGCAAACCGCACTTTTCCAGAGGCCATTCTGGGAGCCGGAGCGGTTCAAGAAAGCCCTGTTCGTCGGCGCCAACATGATCGGCGCAGTATTTCTATGGCTGTGGATAGAGCCACCCACCGGCCCGTTGTTTGTCGTCATGGTAACGATCTTTGGGATGCTCCTGCTGACCACCCCTTTCAATCCGGCAAAACTGCTGCTGCCCCTGCTGATCATGATGTGGGTCGTCGTCGGTCCGATTTATTTCCTGGTCATGCCAGCGCTTGAGACCGGCCCCCAACTGCTCAGCCTGGTATTCGTCTACTGCTTCGCCTTCGGCTGCCTCGGCGGCAAAGCACCGATGATCAAGCTGCTGGGCATCATGGTGTTCTTCATGATGACCGGCATCGAAAACCAGAACCAGCAGTACTCCTTTCAGACCTTCGCCATCTTTTCCGTCGTGTTCGCGCTCACCCTCGGTTTCCTCTCCATCGGCTACCTGCTCTGGACCAGTGGCCGGCCCGATGTGCAACTGATGGCCTCTCTGCGGAAGGTCTTTCGGGAGTGTGCCGCCACCATCCATAGCGGAGCCCAAGCCGTCGGATCCCCCGTTGGCAACCTCGCCGGACTGCGCCGCATCAAGTCGAAGCTCATACCCGCCCTGAATCGCCTGCCCGCATTGAGTCGACAATTAGACCGCAAGCTGCTGCCTGAAAGCGGCGAAACGGCCATCGAGCCCTTGCTCAGCGCGGTGGAGTTGACCGGCTACCGGGTCGCCGCCCTGGCCCTGGAGCTTGAGCGCTGGGAAGGCCGCGCCGGTGCCCTGCCGGATGCGGTGGCCGCCTCCGGCCAAAGTCTCATCCGCAGCCTGCAGACTGTCTTTCACCAATGGTCGCTGAGGGATTTCGCCGCGGACGGTATCGAGGCCCTCCACCGCGAGCTCGACCGCATCACCGGCCAATTGGGCGCGTTGACCGATGTCCAGGCCGACAACACGCAGGAAGTAGCCTTGGCTGAAACCTACGCGCTGCTCGGCTGCACACGCGGGCTCGTCGACGCCATGGGCCAAACC
The DNA here is from genome assembly GCA_030432235.1 of Verrucomicrobiia bacterium. GTDB lineage: Bacteria > Verrucomicrobiota > Verrucomicrobiia > Opitutales > Cerasicoccaceae > JAUIHT01. Next base: position 89,542 of record JAUIHT010000004.1, read on the forward strand.
CGCGAGGCCGCCAGTCGGCTCGACTGGGAAAGATGGACAGAGGCCCGCTTTTAACCGAATTTCTGAACTGACGATATTCCCGCCCATGAGTGCCACCCCCAATCGACTGCTCACCCAGGCCCGTATTATCGGGCTCTGGGCCGCTGGCGTATTCGCATTCCTGGCGGGCGGCTGCAAGGTCGGGCCCAACTACGAAACGCCTGCGAGTGAGGTCAACGCCATGTGGCTGGAGATTGACCAGGACTCCATCACCACGACCCACGAAGTGGAAATCCGCTGGTGGCAGACCCTGAACGATCCGGTGCTGGATGAGTTGGTCGAAGAAGCCTACGCGCAAAACCTCACGCTGCGCATCGCGGCTGTCCGGCTCATGCAGGCGGTGGCCCAGCGCGGTATCGCCATCGGTCAACTTTTCCCCCAGGCGCAAACGATCAACGCCAATTATGCACGTCAGCGCGTCAGCCAGAATATCCCGACGCCCATCGAGTATGCCAGCGACTGGGGCGTCAGCTTCGACGCCACTTGGGAAGTCGACCTGTGGGGCAAGTACCGTCGCCTCATCGAGTCCGCCGACGCCGCCGTCATCGCCTCTCTGGCAAGCTACGACAGCGTTATGGTCTCCCTCGTATCCGAGGTGGCCGTCAGCTACGTCAACATCCGCACGCTGCAGGAGCGCCTGCAAATCGCCTGGGAAAACATCGACATCCAGGAGCAGAACGTCCAACTGGCGCAGGCACGCTTCGACGCCGGCGCCACCTCCGAGCTGGATGTCCAGCAGGCCATCGCCGCCTACGAAATCACGCGCGCTTCCGCGCCTGCTCTCAACGCCCTACTGGAACAGGAGCTGCGGCGGCTGAACGTCCTGCTCGGCACGCCTCCGGAAGACCTGATGCAGCGCCTTGGCCTGGTCGGCAGAATCCCCGAAGCTCCGCCGGTCCTCGCCGTCGGTATTCCCGCCGACCTCTTGAGACGGCGGCCCGACATCCGCCAGGCCGAGAGTGTGGCTGCGGCGCAGTCGGCCCAGATCGGCGTGGCCAAGGCTGAGCTTTACCCCGCCTTTTACATCAGCGGCTCCATCGGGGTTGAGTCGAGCCAGGCCACGAACCTCTTCGACGCGGCCAGTTGGACCGGGTTTGTCTCGCCGGGCATCTCCTGGCCCTTCCTCAATTACGGACGGCTGACCAACAACGTGCGCGTGCAGGACGCCGCCTTCCAGGCCACCATCCTGCAGTACCAGCAGACCGTGCTCTCGGCCGCGGCGGAGGTGGAAAGCTCACTGTCCGCCTTCCGCGGCGCGCGCGAGCAATCCGGCCACCTTGCCATCAGTGCCCAGGCCGCCGCCCGCGCCCTGGAGCTGGCCCGCATCCAATACCGCGAGGGCAGCTCGACCTTCACCCGTGTGCTCAATTCCCAGGCCAACCTCCGCCAGGCCCAGGAGACCTACGCCATCAGCCGCGGGCAAATAGTCACCAGTATGATCGCCACCTACAAGGCCCTCGGCGGCGGCTGGGAAATCCGCCAGGGCCAGCCCATCCTGCCCGATGAGCTGCGTGAGCAGATGCAGGAGCGCACCAACTGGGGCGACATGCTCGACGAAAGCCCACAGCAAATCGAAGAATCCAGTGACGGCTCGGAATCCGTCCTCGAGCAGGCCGTCGGCGCCCTCGGACAAAGTTAATAGGCCATGCATTTCATTCCCTCAGAGCTCTCCTTTCAAGGCATCCTCTTCGTGCCGATGCTGCCGGTGGTGGTGCTGGGGCTTATCCTGACGCTGGTGGTCACCAGGTATCTGAACAAAAAGCGCCTGAGCCGGCACTTCTGGTACCCTCCCCTCGCCTTCCTCGCCCTCTGGGTCTTTTTCAGCTCCGTCATCGGTCTCTTTATCCTCCCGACTTAAACACAAATTCGCATGAGCAAACCGAAGCTTTCCAAGCGCATCCAAGTCACCGGCGTCGTCGTGCTGCTGGCGGCCCTCGCGGCCCTGGCTCTGTACATCCGCAGCGTGCGCCACCCCTGGACGCGCGGCGGCCAGGTCAGCAGCAATATCGTCATGCTCACGCCGCAGGTTTCCGGGCAGGTGGTCAGGGTAGCCGTCATCGACGGTATGGAGGTAAAAGCTGGCGACCTGCTCTTCGAAATCGACCCGAGGCCTTTCCAAATTGCCGTCGAGGAAGCCGAAGTGGCCCTGCTGCAAGCCCGCCAGGACGTCGCCATGCTCGAGGCCTCCGTGCTGGTGGCCGAGGCGAACGTCAAGGCCGCGCAAAGCAACATCACCAGTGCGGAGTCCGGCGTAACGGTGGCCGAGGCCGATGTTTCCAAGGCCCAATCCAGCCTGCAGGAATACATCTCGGAGCGGGACCGCGCCGTCGAGCTGCAGAAAACCGGGGCCGGCTCCATACAGTCGGCCGAGAGCAAGACCGCCCGCGCCGAAGCTGGTCAGGCCAACCTGAAGGCCAGTAAGGCCCATCAACAGTCCGCCCAGGCCACCCTGGAAAAGGCCTACTCCGGCCTGGCCCAGGCCGAGGCCAACCTGACCCAGGCCAAAGCCAACCTCGGCGAGCCCGGCGAGAACAATGTCAAAATCCTGGCCGCCAAGGCCCGGCTCGAGCAGGCCCAATTGAACCTTGAGTGGTCACGCGTCGTCGCCCCCGCGGAAGGCTACGTGACCAATCTGGTGGTCAAGCCCGGCGACTTCGCCCAGGCGGGTAAGCCCATGCTGGCTTTCGTCGATCTGGACTCCTTTTACGTCCAGGGCTACTTCCGCGAAACACAACTGGCGCATATCCGAGTCGGCGACACCGCCAAAATCGTCCTCATGAGCTTCCCGGACGAGCCCCTGCGAGGCGAGGTCGAGGCCATCGGACGCGCCATCAACCCGCCCAACATCGCGCAGACCGGCGCATCCGGTGACGGCGCCATCGTGCCGACCGTGCAGCCGACCTTCGACTGGATTCGCCTCGCACAGCGGGTGCCTGTCCGCATCAAACTGACCAAGGTGCCCGAGGGGGTCGAACTGATTGCCGGCACCACCGCCTCGGTGCGCATTTCACCCAAAGACTGAACCGGAAAGGATACCTGACGTGTACGCAACACTCGCAGTCCTCGGCGCCTTTGTCCTCATCTACAGCCTGCTGGCCAAGCGCATCGAGCACTGGACTATCAGCGGCCCCATCCTGTTCGTACTCGTCGGGCTGCTGCTGGGGCCGAACGCTTTGGACGTGCTGAGCGTCCATGCCGACGCCGAGCTGCTGAGCGTCCTGGCCGAGCTGACCCTGGCCCTCGTGCTCTTTACCGACGCCTCCGGGGTCGACCTTACCGTGCTCAAGCGCACCCGGACCCTGCCCATCCACCTGCTCGGCATCGGGCTGCCGCTGACCATCCTGCTGGGCTTCCTGGCGGGCGTGATTGTCTTCCCGGGGATGCCGGTGATGTCCGTCGCGCTGCTAGCCACCATGCTGGCCCCGACCGATGCCGCGCTGGGCAAGGCCGTGGTGACCAACGAGGCGGTGCCGAGCTCCGTACGGCAGGGGCTGAACGTGGAAAGCGGGCTCAACGACGGCATTTGCGTACCAGTGCTGTTCCTTTTCCTCACCCTTGCGCAAGGCCTGGAGGAAGGGCACTCCGCCCTCGGCACCGGCCTGCTGCTCTTCGCTAAAGCCGTCGGCATCGGGATCGTCTGCGGAGTAGTGGTCTCGCTGCTGGCCGTCTTCCTGCTGCGCCTGTCCCTCCGGCACGACTGGTTCAGCGAGAGCTGGACGAAGGTGTCCGTCCTGGCGGCAGCCTTCTGCTGCTTCGGGCTGTCACAAGCGCTGGACGGCAGCGGGTTCATTGCCAGCTTCGTCGGCGGCCTTATCTTCGGTCACCTGAGCAAGCCTCATCACGAGCGCCTGCTCGAAGCCGCCGAGGGCATCGGCGATACCTTTGCGCTGCTGACCTGGGTCGTCTTTGGCGCGATTGCGGTCAGCCCGATATTCAACGCGTTTTCCTGGCAAGCCCTGCTCTACGCCGTCCTCAGCCTGACCATTATCCGCATGCTGCCGGTCTGGCTCTCGCTGTCGAAGCTCCAGGCCCCCACCGAGGCCAAGCTCTTCATCGGCTGGTTCGGCCCGCGCGGCCTGGCCAGTATCGTCTTCGCCGTCATCGTGCTCGACGCCGAACTACCCGGCGCGGAGCTACTAACCATGATCGTCGTTTACACGGTGCTGCTCAGCATCATCCTGCACGGCATCAGCGCCGAACCCTGGGCCAACGCCTTCGGCCGCCGCATGGGCAGGGCACGGCAGGCTCAAGCCTGAGGCGGGAACCACTGGTAGAGGAAGAAATACACCAGCACGCCGGTCACGCTGACATAGTACCAGAGCGGAAAGGTCCACTTGGCCCAGGCGCGGTGTTTGTCGAAGCGTCCCTTGAAGGCGTGGAAGAGCGTCACGAAAATCAGCGGCACGATGACCATGGCCAGCAGCACGTGGCTGATCAGCATCGGATAATAGACCCAGCGCCACACGCCCTCCCCGGCAAACGTCGTGTTGACCGCCGCGCCCACGGACGCCTTCAGCCCCTTGTGCGTCAAATAAAAGCAGAGAAACACGACCGAGACCCCGAAGGCCGTCAGCATGACCGCCCGATGCGCGTTCTTGTACTTCACGCGGTCCTTCCAGATGAGCGCGAAGCCAATCGTCAATAAGACCGTGGCGAGTCCGTTCAGGCTGGCGTTGATTCCCGGCAGCCAGCGCACTAGGGTTTCAGCGTCCATAACAATGATTTAACAGAAAGATCGGGAAGTGCGGAAAGAAATAAATAGAAAAAGAGAGCCTTAAATGCGGTAGAGCTTCCCGTTCTTCCCGCTCTTCCTGTTAAACAATAAGCAGGCGATCCAGCACGAAAACCGCCAGCACGAGCGGTAGGTACACGATGGAGGCGATGAAGAGCTTCTTCGCGGGAACGTCCTTCGACTCCGCCCTCCAAAAGGAAGCTGACAGTTTAAAATACCAGAGGCCGGCCAGCGCGGCGACGACACCGTAGACCCAGGTGTTGTAATCGAGGAAGACCGTGGCCAGGGACAGCCCCAGCAGCATACCGGCGAAAAGCGTCGATTGCATCCCGGCAGAGCGCCCGCTCTGGTCGGTCAGGGTGGCCATGACAAAACCGCCCTGTGAGTAGTCGTGGCGGAACTTCCAGGCGATGGCCATGAAGTGCGGAATCTGCCAGCAGAAAAGAATACCGAACAAGAGCCAGCCGAGGGTGCCGAGGCTGCCCTGCGCGGCGGCCCAGCCGACCAGCGGTGGCAAGGCGCCGGGAACCGCGCCCACGAGGGTGTTCCAGGCCGTCATCTGCTTGAGCGGAGTATAGACCAGCAGGTAGCTGACGAGTGTGGCCAGCACCAGCATGGCGGCGAGGAAGTTCGCACCGGCCCAGAGCAGGCCCGTGCCCGACACGGCCAGCAGCAGCCCGAAGGCCAGCGTGCCTTGCGGCGACACCGCGCCGCTGGGGAGCGGGCGTCCCCGCGTGCGCGCCATTTTGGCGTCGGCTTCGCGTTCGAGAAATTGATTGAGCGCCCCGGCGGCCCCGGCAGCCAGGCTGGTGCCCAGCAGCACGGCGAAGAGCGCGAGGAAGTCGCGCGCGGGGTCGGCGGCCAGATAGCCAACCACCGCGGTAATAACGGATAGCAGGCTGAGGCGGGGCTTGGTCAGCTCCCAGTATTCGCCTACCACACTGCGGCGCTCGCTCCGGGCGGGAGCAAACGATGGGGTGCCCGCCGAAACGCGGGGGTGGCTGTCAGAAGTCGAACTCATGTCTGGGCGGTTGCCCGTTGAGCGGGCGCGGCCTTGGCGGTGTCGGAGGGGCTCCGATCCACATTAGACATCTTTTGGGGTAAGCGCAGAGTGGCTAATGTCAACATCCATGTGGCCGCCAGGAGGAAAGCGCCGAAAACCATGTGGTTGGAGGCCATGACCGGATTCTTGTGCGTCCAGATGGTGGCCGCGCCGAGAAATATCTGCACGAAGAGCAGCCCGCAGACCGTCCAGGCCAGCCAGCCAAGGGGCTTGCGGGTGGTTTCCGTACCGAGGATTCTGCCCACGAACAAAACGACATGGACGGTCACGACCACGGCCCAGGCCCGGTGCAGCCAGTTAATCGTCACCGGAAACGACCAGTGGGCGGGGAAAAGCCCCCCTTCAGGAGTCAGGGGAAAGGTCGGGATGGCCAGCCCGGCATGGGCGTGCCGCATCACTGCCCCCAGCAGAATCTGGATAAAAATGGCCGCCACCGCCAGCACGCCCAAGCGCCGAATTTTAGCCGAGACCGGTGCCACCAGCCCGCAGGCGCGCTCCAGCCAGGCGCGTGAGTTCGTTGTGGCGTTGGCCACGAGCAGGCAGACGGTCACCTGAGCCCCGCAGGCGTGCAGCACGGCAAAGGTTTGCGCGACCACATTGCTATCCCATCCGGTATTGAGCCTGTCCAGCAGGACGCGCAACCCGCCGAGGACCCCTTGAAAAACCACCATGCCCAGGACGCCCCAGGCCAGGCCCCGACGCCACCGCTCCGCCGCGCGGAGCTGCGTCCACACCACCATGCCGATGGCCAGCAGGCCGAGCTTGGCCCCGAGCAGGCGGTGGCTGTGCTCGGCGCGCATGGCCTCGTTGGTCAGCCAGCCGTCGGGGTTGATGGAGGAGTTCGACAGCGGCCAGTCCAGGAAGGCCATCCCCGCCTGAATGCTCGTGGTGTAGGCCCCGGCGTACAACAGCAGGATGGCCCACACCGCCGCGAAGACCGCGAAGATGAAATAGCCACGCTGGTAGCCAGTCTGTCGATTGAGCAGGGGCATCTCTATTGAACTTTCCGGGAAAAGTGATGACTATTTAGGGATGCTCGGAAAATTGCAAATCCCGTTGGCGGTCATTACCGCGGCTACTTTCACCGTCCTGGCGCAGGCCAAGGAAATCACCGCCACCGTCGAAAGCGTCGACACCGAGGCCCGCACGCTCACCCTCGACAACGGCCAAACCGTCCAGGTCGCTCCGGGTGATGCCGCCATCGGCTATGAGGGCAAACAAATCCGCGGCCAGTTGAACACCGGCTCCAAACCTCCCAAGCTGGACTTCATCTGGCCCGCCGACCCGCAGGAGGAAAAAGTCGCCGCCGGCATCAATCAGCTCCTGCACAACGACACCGTCACGCGTGGACGCAGTGCCTACCGCGGAGTCGGCGACCCCATCCCTGACTTCGCCCTCTACAACGAGAACGGCGAGCTCGTCACGGCCAAGAGCCTGCGCGGCAAGAACCTCGTCATGAACTTCATCTTCACCCGCTGCGCCGTGCCCACCATGTGCCCGGCCTCCATCGCCCGCATGAGCCGCCTCCAGCGCGAGGCCGCCGAGGCCGGCGTCGCGAACGTGGAGTTCGTCACCTTCACCTTCGACCCGGAGTTCGACACGCCCGGCGTACTGCGCCTCTACGGTCAGACACGCGGCCTCAACCTGGACAACTACACCCTCCTCACCGGCGACCCCGACGCCATCAAAGACCTCATGAAGCAGTTCGCCATCCTGACCATGGAAAGCGACGACACCATCAACCACACCATGGCCACGCTCATCGTCAACGAACACGGCAACATCACCTACCGCAAAGACGGCTCCCGCTGGAGCACCCAGGATTTTTTAGAGCGACTGCAAGCGATGGAGGAGAAGGAATAATAAGCTATGAGATGACCTTACTCCATCCAATTTAGATTCCTACCAATCACAAGCTCAGTCATTTGTGCATGATGAGTATTCTTCATTGGTATCGGTTTTGATTGAAAATGAAATCGATTCGCTAATGCCTTAACTTCTTCAGCATTATCATACGTCATGATAAAATCACCCTTCAATTGACTGCATGCATGAAACAATGCCTCATGATCTAGGTTGAAATGCGTATAAAGGCGATTACCTGCCTTTTTACCACCAGCGGTGTAAGGTGGATCAATAAAGTATACAGCGTTAGCTTGTTCCTTAAGTCGATCTAGCACATCAAATGCGTCGCCTTGCTCAAAACGTAGTCTTTCTCTCACCAAGTCCAGCGCCCTAAAGCGCTTAGCTAGGGTACTGGGATACCACCTCGAACGTATACCTTTGCCAGCTTCTCCGTTCTTCAGGAACCCAGAACCTGAAGCCAAAATTCCTCCATGAAATGTACGGTTTTTTATTATGGTTTGAAATGCTATCTCCCTGACATCTGTTTGTTTTTTATGTAGAGTTTCAATGGCATTTTCTTTTGTCATTTCAAAATCAAGAATTCGCCTGGCTAGCCATTCCCCATGACCTTTAATAACACATTGCCAAACCGCAGCTATTTCCTCATCTAGCTCTACCATCAGAACCTCATCAGCCAAATTTTCACAAGCGGCTGTTAGGGATACAATTCCTCCACCAGCAAAAGGCTCAATCAATAGATTAGGCGTGTAAGGCAAGCTCCTCAACCATTCCCGTAACCTAGGTATAAACCAGGTTTTTCCTCCAGGATAGCGAAAAGGGCTACGCTGTGGCACCGATGCAACATTGATTGCCTTTTCAGCCTCATGTTGCTCTTCAAATAACAGGCTTTGTTTCACTTAGCTCTCCAATGGGTTTTCCACTGTATTATTTGTCGGCTCAGATTCCAGCTTTTCATCCACTTTGGATTGAAGTTTATTCATGAATATTTCAAGTCGCCCAACTTTTGGTGTAGTTATCACGTTCAAGGAATCATTGAAACGCGTGTAGACCGTTTTTATCCGTTGGAGCGAAAACCCTGCTTTTTCATCGTTTGGCAGTAGGTCATATACTAACCAGGCAACTTCTGCATCTTTTTCCGGCACCTCTTCCAATGCAGGTAATGTTGCAAAAAAGGCACTATCTAGTGCGACTGCCATTTTTTTGCCCCATGCATTCAATATGCCTCCTTTAAAGATCATTTGTGGTGCCAAACGCTTTCTGGATGAGGACAGGAAATCAGGCCGTGGATAATTTGGCTGCGAAGACCAATCCATAGTGGCTCGATCAGTTGGTTTTTCCATGTAGTAAGCATACGGATCTCGAACATTTCCTGAAATATAAACTGCTTGAACCTCCAAGGAACCAAAATCGTAAACTTGGCCTTTATCATCGTATGCAACAAGAACTACGTCAATATTACCCGCAGATTTGCCATCTGCGTCGTTCAATCTGACTTCGGTTAACGAGGTCCAAGATGCATTTTCAGGAAAGAAAAACGATGCCGCGTCTTCGGCGATTAACCAATTTTCTCGAAATCGAATAGGACAGGTAATAACAGGCCCCGAATTTGTGTTAATGCTACACACACCCAGCGGATCTTTAGCCTTATCTTTGGTGCAGTTTGGCACCTTGTTATTATACGGACAGAGTCTGTTTTTCCGAAACCGCTTTGCATTGCTACTCATATCAGCAGGTACGTGACCAAACACTTCCGCTAAAGGCTGCTTACCTATTTCCATTTTTCGAATCATCAATAAATCTACAGCATCGTCAAGCGATGGCTTTATGTAAGAATATAGGGTGAGTCAAGAGACGGCAAGAGGATCAGACATTCTCTCTTTTCGCAAAAATCTAGCAAATGGCCCGAGGCTCACTTTTTTCTCAGAAAAATAGCCCAATAAAACGAAATTTCCCAACGCAGCCAAAAGACCCAAGGTAACTATTGGTGGCCTGTGATAGTATCATGGGCATGACTACAAAACGACCGACACGGCCGCCCTGACGAGGAGCCCATTCACCGAAACGCGGAACCTGTTTTTTCAGACGGGCCCCTGGCGTTCATCCGCCTGCTTTACCGATTCAGCGTATGGCAGGGCATGGAAAGCGACCAATGGATGTGTGCTTAAATGGATGAATCGAACCTGGGATACGGATGGAAGGCGGGGGATGCCGGACGGCTGTTCTTTGAAATATAGGCTTAGCCCAGCGCCACCAGAATCGCCACCTGGGCGACACCGACGAAAAAGCCCAGGATGGCGCCGAGCCACTCGATGGCGCGCAGCTCGCGGCGGGCAACCTCCAGCACGACGCTTTCCAGGTGCTCAATCTCGTAGGTCTCGATGCGCTTGCGCACGATCTCCCGCACCTGCAGGTGACTCTCCAGATCGTCGGCCAGGCGTTCGCGCATGGGTTCGATTTCCTCATCCACGGAGTCCTTGGCCGCGCGTTCGAGCATGCCCAGAGTGGTGTCGTTGACCATGCCGCCGAGCAGAGGGATGCGACGCAGCTTTTGCCCGAGTTTTTCGCGCACCACCCGATGAATGAAGCCGTCGACGTATTTGTGGACATCGATTTTGTCCAGCTCCTCGCGGATGACGTGCTGGCTGAGCAATTCGCGCTCGACGACCTCGGCCACCTTGTCGGCCAGTTCCATACGGCGGCGCGGCAGCAGCCCCTGGATGGTCAGCCCGAGGACCTTTTGCGGCGCGTGCGGACGAAAGAGCATACGGATGGCCAGCCAGTTGGTACCCCAGCCGATGAGGGCGGTGACGAGGGGTATCCAGGCCAGCCGGGCTATGGCCTCCAAGGTTTCCATGGGGTGAAAAGTTAAAGGGTCAGGCCGCGCTCCACCCGGTCGCAGGAGACGGCGCAGCCGCTCTCGCGATCGATTTCGAGCACGACACCGCAGAGGCGAACGTCTCCCGTGGCCACGGGCCACTTGCGCGGCAGGCCGTCGAGGAACTTCGCCACGATGGGTTGGATTTCGCGCCCCAACACGCTCTCGTAGGGGCCGGTCATGCCCGCATCGCTGAGGTAGGCCGTGCCACGTGGCAACACGCGGGCGTCGGCGGTCGGCACGTGCGTGTGGGTGCCGACTACAGCGACGGCGCGACCGTCCAGGTACCAGCCGAGGGCGATTTTTTCCGAGGTCGCCTCTCCGTGAACTTCGACGAACACCGCGTCGCATTCTTTGCGCAGCTCGGCCAGCTTGGCGTCAGCACAACGAAAAGGGCAATCTCCCTGAGTCTTCATAAAAGTGCGCCCGAGGACGGTGACCACGCCGAGCTTGAAACCGTCCTTCTCGATAATGAGATGAGTGCGGCCAGGGTTATCGGCCGGTAGATTGGCCGGACGGCAGACCTTTTCCAGGTTACCGATTTCCTCCGAGAAGCCGCGCTGGTCCCAGAGGTGGTCCCCCAGAGTCAGCCCGTCGATGCCGTAACCGGTCAGCTCATGGGCGATGACTGTGGTCAAACCCGCACCCCCGGCGGCGTTTTCGGCGTTGGCGATGATGATATCCGCCTTCAATTCCTCCCGAACCGCCGACAGCAGAGCGCTGACGCATTCGCGCCCGGGCTTACCGACGATATCTCCAATGAACAAAATACGCATTCCTCCAAGCAAGAAGCAAAGCGCACCAGAATGAAAGGGAAAATCCGCGCCAGAAACTGAATCTTAACGGACGAAAATAGCCCTTGACGAGTGCGCATGAACCCGGTTTGTTCTTCCGCTTTCCCTGTGACAAGGCGAGATAGCTCAGTTGGTAGAGCAGAGGACTGAAAATCCTTGTGTCCCCAGTTCGATTCTGGGTCTCGCCACCACTTTCAGCCAACGACTTAGGAAAAGCGGGCGACTCGACGCTTACTACCGGTAGTCCTTTTTTGCGCAGCTTATCCTGGGCATAAAGCACTGAGATACCAACACGGCGGGAATATTATCGCGATGGGGATCGTTCGCGATCTCTGGCCGGCCCGCGTCCGTCCTGACACTCCACTTCCGGCAGTGACAGGACGTCGTTTTCGAGTCGGCCCTGCCCGTAGCGTCCCTTGAAGTCGTGGCCGGGGGACAGCCATCTCTTAACCATGTCGACGGAGTATGCCAAAGGTCAGCTTGTACACGCTAAGGGCGGGTGATGGGAAGCTGATTTCACAGCTCTCCGCACCACCACCCGCCCAGCGCATATAGTAAAACTACAAACTAGATTTTTTGAATTACAGGCTGAAGTCGAATTGTACCCAGACCTTGGTAACATTGGCGGCCAGGCCAACGTTGGGCGAACCATTGCCATTGTAATAGGCGAACTTCACCAGGCCCGAAAGGTTTTCGGTAATTTTACGGGAGAGGCCGATGTCGAACTCCTTGCCGTAGGTGTTGCTGGACTGCTGCGCGGTGAAGTAGTGCAGAGCGCCGTTGAGCTTGAACTCGTAAGGTAGGCCCGCGCCGTAGTAGATGTAGTAGTCCTGCAGGCCGGTGGCTGGAGTCACGAGAAACTGGTCGGCCCAGCCGTTGAACTTGTGCAGAGTTGCCAGCGGCGTCTGGAAAGCGCGTGTGCCGTTGCCGCTGAGATTTTCAAACCCGATACCGAGCGTATACTTCTGGTATTTGGCTCCCGCTTTGAAGTGCCAGTAGTTCTCGAAGAAGCTGCCTGCGCTGGCGCCGTTGCTAACCTGAAAGGCGTATTCGGCGCGGAAGGGGATGCTCCAGTCGTCGTCAATTTTGTAGGCACCATCATAGAACAAACCTGCTGTGCTGCCGGAACTCGCAGAGGAAAAGGCGCTCGTTCCCAAGTCCAGATAATAGAAGTAGGCTCCGAGCGTGCCGTAGGGAACACCCTCGTAGTGAAGATTCACGAAGTGGTTATTCGTCTGGAAGCGATTCAGTGGCTGAACCAAGGTGCCGCCCGCTGTGTAAATCGGATCGGCATAGACGCCGAAGATGCGATTGGTCTGCCAACTATAGGCGTAGGAGAGCCACGTGTCCTTGATGATTTCCGTTTCGAAACGGGCAGCATCAAAGGTCTGGTCGTTCTGACGCCAGGCGACGGCGCCTACGAAACGCTGGTTGTCCAGGTTGATGATTTGTCGTCCACCTTTGACGTCACTGTTGTAACCACTGTAACCGGCGAAGAGTTGGTTCAGTTGGTTATTGCGCGGGTCGGCGATGACGGCTCGGCCACCAGGCGGGGGCGTTGCCTGGTACTGGCTCAGGTTCAGTGCCCAGGTGTTCTCGAATTCGCCCAGGCCGTAAAAGCCGTGGAACTTGGGCGTCTCGTAGCCGATACGCGTGCGCAGGGTCCAGGCGGAGTCCGACTGGAGCCCCTGCTGGGCGACATGCTCGAAGCGGAAGCGCGTGTTGAAGATAAGGTGCCCCTGATCGAGCGGAATAGGCGCACCTTCGGTGTAGCTCAGGGCTTTTTGTCCGAGAGCCGTATTCTTTGAAGCGGCAGTCCACTCTGCGGGTGCCTCTCCCAGGTCGATAAGGTCGACCGCGTTGAGTCGTGCCGCGAGAGCGAGCACGAAGATAGCCTTTGCTAACTTAGTTTTCATTAGTTTATAATTGTTGGCGATTTAGGTTTATGTTTTGCGGTCAGCGTAAAAGGAATTAATAGACGTCGCGCAGGTAGCGCTTTTGCTTCTTCAGGTCGTCCACATAGGCGGTGGCGGCTTCTGCATCCAGATTGGCATGTTCAGAAATGATTTCATGCAGAGCGGCATCGACGTCCTTAGCCATTCGAGAGCCGTCCCCGCAGACATAGAAGTAGGCGCCCTGCTCGAGCCATTGGAAAAGCTCTGCCCCATTTTCCCGCATACGATCCTGCACGTAGACCTTCTTGTCAGTGTCGCGGGAGAAAGCGGTATCGAGGCGGTGGAGCACGCTGTCCTTTTGCAGGGCCTCCAACTCCTCCTCGTAAAGGAAATCGAGGGCCCGCTTTTGGTCGCCGAAGAAGAGCCAGTTTTTGCCTGTGGCGCTTGTGGCCTTGCGCTCGTGCAGAAAGGCGCGGAAGGGAGCGATGCCGGTGCCGGGGCCGACCATGATCATCGGCTTGTCGATATCTGCCGGTGGCTTGAAGTGCTTGTTGGGCTGGATGAATATAGGCAGATCATGGCCTGGCGTGGCGTCCGCCAGGAAGTTGGAGCAAACCCCCTTGCGGTCGCGCCCATGCGTCTTGTAGCGAACGACACCCACGGTCAGGTGGATTTGCCCGTCGTGGGCCTTCGGGCTGGAGGAAATCGAGTACAGGCGCGGGGCCAATTTCTTGAGGAGGCCGACGAAATCGCCGGGGGATTCGAATTTCGCGGGGAAGTCCAGCAGTGAGTCAATCAAGTGACGTCCGTCCAGATAAGCCACCAGAGTTTCTTTGTCGCCGCTCAGCAAGGCATCGAGTTTCTCGCTCTTGGCAAAGGGCGCATAGCTTTCGAGCAAAATCTTATTCAGGCCGCAGATGTCATAATGACTCATGAGCGCCTCGCGCAAGGTGACCATATCACCGGTGGAGCCGGGTACGCTTTCTTCGCCGCTAAAGCCCAATAATCTCAAGACCTCCTCAGCCAATTCCGGATGGTTGGTGGGCTTTATGCCGAGCGCGTCGCCGGCTTCGTAGGTAAGATCGGAGCCGTTGAGGCAGATTTCCACGTGACGCACATCCTTGGCAGAGCCGTCCTTGTTCAGGGTGGTATTGTTCAGAAGCTTTGCCAGATACGGCTTATCGCGGGTGTATTTGGGGCCGGTGGTTTTGCTTGCTTCTGTTGTGAGGACGGATGCTGAGGCGGGTTCGTCAACTGTATCACTCTCCTGATACAGAGCGCTCAGGGCGCCATCAAGCCATGTGCTGTAGTCTTCGTCAAATTCCACGTCGCACCACACTCCGGGAGCAGCCCGTTGCGCTCCGAGTTTTTCCAGGCGAGCATCGAAGTCTTTGGCGCATTGGTTGAACTCCGGATAATTGGTATCTCCCAGCCCCAGGACACTATAGCGCAGGCCGTCCAGCTTGGGTGCATCACCGTTTCCGATGAAGGCATGCAGTTCGGCAGCATTGTCCGGCGGCTCGCCGTCCCCATAGGTTGAGGTGATGAGGAGCAGGCTCTTCTCATCTTTGAGCCGGGCCTTGTCGTATTCACCCATATCAAAAGTCTCGACGGTGAATCCTTTGGTCGTGGCGGCTTTGGCGGTTTTCCTGGCCAGGCTCTCGGCATTACCGGTTTGCGAACCCCAGAGAATGGTCAGGGGCACGGCAGGCTTTGCCTCCGGCAAGGCGCCAGGCTGCGCCATGGCGCTCGAGAACATGCCCGCAAGGTAGCCGTTGAGCCAGGAGCGTTGCTCCTCGGTGAAGGGCGCGTTGTCAGGAATGAACGGCACGAGGCCGGGTTGGAAATTAGGCTGCGACATGGCTGAATTTCTCCTTCAGTTCGGCGGCGTCGTGGCGACGCACATAGTTAATGAAGCTTTCGTCGAGCTGGCGCTCGGTCAGGTAAATACGTAGCACGCTTTCGATCAAAGCGGGGACTTGCTCGAAGGGGACGCTGTTAAAGACCTCGGCTGCGATGCCTTGCTGGTGGTCGACCCCACCGCCGAGCACGATGTTGTAACCTTCCACGGATTCACCGTCGGCCTTCACCTTGACACCCTGCATGCCGATGTCGCCGACGTAGTGCTGGGCGCAGGAGTTCGGACAACCGGTCAGGTGGATGTTGATGGGCTGGTCGAGCTCGATATGATCGCGCAGGTAGGCCCCGAGCTGGATGGCGTGCGCCTTGGTCCCACTGGCGGCGTACTTGCATCCGGCGTTACCCGTACAGGCGACGAGGCCGTTGGTGATATTATGATGCTCGGTTTCCAGGCCAAGCTCAGCCAGGCCAGCTTTCAGCCCTGAGATATTCTTGTCGGCCACATGTGGAATGAGCAAGTTTTGCCAGACAGTCAGACGGACTTCGCCCTTGCCAAAAATATTGGAAAGTTGCGCGATACCGCGCATCTGCTCCACGGTAAGATGTCCCACCGGCACAACGACACCGACGTAGTTGAGGCCGTCTTCGGTTTGCGGATGAACGCCGATGTAACCGTGACGCCGAATGGGAATACGCGGCTCGCAAGCGTCCAGGGGGAAGCGGCGCAGCGGGAAGGCAAGGTGCTTTTCTGTTTCGTCGAGGTACTTTTCCACACCCCAGGTATCCACGAGGTATTTTAAGCGCGCCTTCTTTCGGTTGGTGCGGTCCCCGTTTTTCAAAAAGACGCGTAGCATGGCGGCGGCGACGGCCACGCACTCTTCCGGCTTGAGGAGCAATCCGCAGTCTTGAGCAAACTGCTTGTGCCCTGTGATGCCGCAGAGTTGCACACGGAAGTACACGCCTGGCTCGACCCCCTGCCCTTCGCCCACGCGCACGGCATAAAAGGCGATGTCGTTGGTGTCGGCGCACACACTGATGGCGCCGCCGTTGTCGAAGGAGATGTTGAACTTGCGCGGCAGGTCGTAAAGGTCGCGGTTATTCAGGATATAGTGATGCATGGCCTTGGCCAACGGCAGTACGTCGTAAACCTCTTCCGGGTCGAAGCCGCTGGTAGGCGAGGCGGTGACATTGCGCACATTATCCGCGCCACTGCCCTGGGAGGTCAGCCCCATGTCACGCATTTTGACCAGAACGTCTACGGTATCCTTGGGCATGATCTCCCGTATCTGGATGTTGCCGCGGGTGGTGACGTGGGCGTAGCCCCCGCCCCAGTCCTCGGCGATGTCGGCGAGGCCGTCGAGCTGATGGGCGCGCAAAATGCAGCCCGGGATGCGGCAGCGCAGCATGAAAGACTCCTGCGCGGGCGATACATAAAACAGCCCGTGAAACTTGTAGCGGAAGACGTCCCCACCCTCGGGAAATTTATCCTTGGCGGCGTTGTCCAGCATGGTGTCCCAGATGTCGAGGCCGTGCTGCTCGTGCTTGATCTTCTCTTCCTTACACAGGTCCTCGATGAGTACGCCATGGACGCGCTCCTCGGCATCGTTGCCGGTGGCGGCCTGACCCTGGTCGTGAGTAAACTGGCCGTCGGCGGTCTGGCCAACGAAGGGAGTGAATCCTCTCTGGCTCACTCCGGTGAAGAAGCCTTTGAGGTACTCCTTCTGTGACTCGGTGAAGTTCTGGCTCATGGTTACGTGCGTGCGTTGGCGGGAACCACCCGGACGGCGCAGGCTTTGTAGCTGGGCTGCCGCGAATAGGGGTCCACGCTGTTATGGGTAAGTTGGTTCACTGCCGCATAGTGCATCGGCAAAAAGACCTGGCCCGGAGTCACGGTGGCGGCGACGTGCGCCGTGGCGACGACACTGCCACGGCGGGACTCGACCCGCACGCTTTGCTGCGGCGCGATGCCAAGCATCTCGGCGTCGGCGGGATGGATTTCCACGTAGCAGCCTTGCGGGTAAAGTTTACGCAGGACGGTGGACTTGCCAGTGCGCGTCTGCGTATGCCACTGGGATGAGGTGCCGCGCCCGGTCAGCAGCATGAAGGGATAAACCTCGTCGGGTACCTCGGGCAGGGCACGGGGCTTTTCAAAAACCAGGCGCGCCCGGCCGTCGGGATGGAAAAAGCGGCCATCCTCGAAGAGGCGGCGCTCCGTGCCGAAGTCAGCCGCATCACGGAGAGGCCACTGAATGCCGCCGCAAGCCTCTACCATGGCGTAGTCCTCAATGGCGGAGATGTCACAAGGCTGCCCTTGTGAGAGCTCACAGAGTAGTTTGAAAACGGCCTCCGGGCTCGTCCACGTCTCAAACATATCGCCGCAGCCCCAGTAGTGGGCCAGGAGCTGGCAGATGTGAAAGTCCGACAATGCCTGGCCGGGTGCGCGACGCACCTTTCGGATGCGACCGATACGCCGCTCACTGTTGATAAAGGTGCCGTCCTTTTCTCCCCAGCCTGCGGCAGGCAACACGATGTCCGCGATGCGCACCGTCTCCGTACTATGGTACATATCCTGAACAACGAGGCAGTCCAGCTTCTCACGAATTTCCTGGAAACGTCCCTGGTGAATCCAGGAGTGAGCAGGATTGGTGCAAATGACCCAGAGGCCCTTGATCTCGCCGCGTTCGATGGCATCCAGGATTTGATCGTAGGCGTAGCTGTCCTGCTCTGGGATGTTTTCTTCCGGAATGTCGAGGATGCCGGCGACCTTGGCGCGGTCTTCTGCACTGCTGAACTTGTGCCCGCCAATCAGGTTCGTGCTGTTGCTGAAGAGGCGCGAGCCCATGGCGTTGCACTGACCGGTGATGGAGTTCGCACCGGTGCCTGGCTTGCCGATGTTGCCGGTCAGGAGTGCGAGGTTAATCAGGCTCTGTGCTACACGCGTGCCTTCGTAGCTTTGGTTGACGCCCATGGTCCACCAGAGTGAGACACGTTTGCCGCTACCGATGAGGCGCGCGAGCTCATGGATGCCGTCTTCCTCCAGGCCGCTCATGGCCGCGACCGTTGGCAGATCGTAAGGCCCGTCGAGCAGGAACTGCTTCAGCGCCTCATAACCCTCGACGTGACAGGAGACAAAGCCGTGGTCGATCCAGTCGTTCTCAATCAGCTGACGGGCCAGCCCGTAGAAAAGTGCTAGATCTGATTTGGGCGCCAGGGGCAGGTGGCGCGTGGCCGCCATGGCGGTCTCGGTGCGACGCGGATCGATGACAACGATCTCGGGCTTGCGGCGATTGCGCATGACGCGCTGCCACATGATCGGGTGCGTGATGCACAGATTGGAGCCGACCAGTACGATGACATCGGAATACTCGAAGTCCGCGTAGGAATAAGGAGGCGCGTCGAATCCAAAGGATTCCTTGTAGGCGGTGACGGCGGTGGCCATGCATTGGCGCGTATTGCCGTCGCCGTGTACCATGCCCATCCCGAACTTGCACAAGGCCCCGATGAAAGCCAGTTCCTCGTTGGGGAGCTGGCCGGTGCCGAGCCAGGCCAGGGCCTGCGGGCCGTGCTTCTCCGCGATGCATTTGAAGCGTCCGACGAAGGCCTTCATGGCGACGTCCCAGGACACCTCGGCCAGCTCGCCGTTGTTATTGCGCAGCAGCGGCATGGTCGCGCGGTCTTCGGCTTCCAGTGGCGCGAGCGCTTCCCAGCCCTTAGGACAGGCCATGCCAAGGTTGACCGGATAGTCGCGGTCGGCGGAGAGGTTGATGGCCTCGCCGTCTTTCAAATGCACACGCAACGAGCAGCCGGTGGCGCAGTAGCCGCAGACGGAGGTGGCGGTGGCGTCGGGGTACAGTTTCTCAGGTAATTTGCCGAGGCCGAATTCCGACGGACGCTGGACGAGCTCGCGGGTCAACGGGCCGTTCCAGGCACGGGTGAGCGTGGCTTCATCGGGACGTTTTGCGAACTGCGTGCTCATGCTTTTACCCCTCCTGGCATTTTGGGTGCAACCACAGCGGTGAAAAACAGATACCTCTCGGCTATAGCCGAGAGGCCCAGCAAAGTGATGCCAACCATACCCAAGGCGCCCTGCGGATCGCCCAGCAGAAGCAAGACACCAAAGGTCAGGCCCAGCCAACGCAGCACCAGCGCGGGGAAATCGTGCTCGAATTGAATCCGCGCCGAGTGCGTGTCGGCATCGTGCAGACCGTTGCCAGCGCGCATAAGGATGCGGCCTTCGGCCAGTGCCTGCACGAGGGCGGAGACCAGCAGAAGCGTACCGCCGACGTTGAAATTTCCACCCAGCAACAGACCGCCCCCGGCGAAGCTCGCCGTCACGCCGAAGAAACGAATCGCGGTGCGCTGCAACGCCCAGAATTTGCGGCGGGTGTCATGGTAAATCATGACGGAGGTAAAGATGGCGCCCAGGCCCAAAGCAGCCGTGGCGGCCCAGGCCCAGTGCGCTTGTGACACAGTCAGGACAGTACTGACTAAGGAAAACGCTAACAACGGTGCATAACCGCCAAAGGCGAAGATTTCTCGGCTGAGCCAGGAGTGCGTGAGGCCGAGGAAAGCGCGCCAGGCTCCGAGAGGTCTGCCCAGATGCAGGACGCTCGCAGCCAGTCCGGCAAAGCCTGTCACGGCAGCGCCGATGCCAAGGGCAAGCTGGCTTTGCGTAGCAAAGCTCACGGCGACGGACAAGCCGACCGACATCTGCGTCAGCGAGAGCATCCAGACCAGCGGCCAATGCGCATGTTGCGGGCGAAGCACTTCGGCATCCGCCGCTATGGCGTTACCCGGGATGAGCCTCTTGGAGACATAAGCCGTAGTCGGCACCGTGTAGTCCTGATGCGGGGCGTCGGGCAGGAAGGGGGCGGTCCCGGTGGAGCGCGCCTTGGCCGTCACAACGTCCCGGGCGACGACTTTGATGCTGATCGCTTCGGTCGGGCAGGCCTGTACGCAGGCGGGCGGTTCCCCTTCAGCCAGGCGGCCATGGCACATGTCGCACTTGCGCACGATGCCGAGACGTGCGTTGTACTTGGGCACGTCGTAGGGACACTTCAGCACGCAGTACTGGCAGCCAATGCACTGGTCGTCCAGGTGCAGGACGATGCCGGTGGCAGGGTCTTTCTCGTAGGCGTTGACCGGGCATCCCTCCAGGCAGCCCGGCTCGACGCAGTGATGACAGGCCGTGGTAACCGTCTGCTGGTAGTAGGACTGCTGACGCTGGCCGTGGATGAGGCCGACATCGCGCCAGGTTTCGTGCTCGTCCAGGCCGTTGAGACTGTGGCAGGCAGTGACACAAGCTTTGCAACCGGTGCACTTGTCCAGATTTACTTCGAAGGCGAACTGCTCGCCGGGCCGTGGGTTCTCCAGCGGGATGAGCGAACGATAGCGCTCCTCTACCTCGCCCTGCTCATGGAGCCGCGAAAAACTGGCAACAGCAGTCTCCAGACGGGCTTGCTCACGCAAAAGCCGGTCGATGGGAGACTCTTCGTTGTCCAGTTCCTGTAGGAGGGCGAGCATGTGTCGAATGTTCGTGAGTTCGGTTAAGCGCTGATGGCTGCCTTTTGCTTGCGCGCGTGCTTCTCAGCTTCGCAGTCGTCGAGGAACTGCAGGAGGCGCCGACGGTAGGCGTAGAAAGCGTCGGTCTCCATGATGGCTTCGCGGTCGCGGGGGCGCTCGAAGTCGATCTCCATGATCTCGCCGACGTGCGCGTGCGGTCCGTTGGTCATCATACAAATGCGGTCGGACATATAGACGGCTTCGTCGGGGTCGTGCGTGATCATCATCGTAGTGATCTTTTCACGGTCGAGGATGCCGAGGATGACGTCCTGCAGCTCCATGCGCGTGAGGGAGTCGAGGCGACCAAAGGGCTCGTCGAGGAGCAGGACCTTGGGCTTCAGCGCGATGGCGCGGGCGATGCCAACGCGCTGCTGCATGCCGCCGGAAAGCTCACGCGGGTACTTGTGCATGCTGTCCGCCAGGCCGACGACGCTGAGCGAATACTCGACGATGATGCGACGTTGTGCTTTTTCGGCGTGTGGGTAGCACTGTTTCACGCCCAGCATGACGTTCTGGTAGGCGGTCATCCAAGGCAGCAGGCAGGGTGCCTGGAAGACGACGGCGCGGTCTGGCCCGGGGCCGGTGATTTCGCGACCGGCCACGACAATGCCGCCGTCGGAGATCTCATTCAGGCCGGCCAGCATGGTCAGGACAGTCGATTTTCCGCAGCCGGAATGCCCGATGATGGAGATGACCTCGCCCTTGCGGATGTTCAGGTTGAAGCCGTCGACAACCTTGACGGCTTCGCCGAAGGGATTCGGGTAGGCCTTTACCAGGTTGAAGATTTCGACGTATTTTTCTTCGTTCATGGAAAATTTGGTTTTCGGTTTTCGATTCTCTGATGTCGGTTTTCGGTTGTTGATACCGTCGCTCGATTGCTTGCCTTCGAATGGTTTGTGAACTGAAAACTAAGAACCGAGAACTGATATTTGATAACCGATCAGGCGGCGGTGTAATCAATGGGCTGAATGTCCGGCATGGACAGCCCCTGATTGATGCGGAGTTTCTTGGCCTCCTTGTTCATCGCGGTCATGGTGTGGATGATCTCGTTGCGCAGGTGTTTGAAGTCCGAATTGGTGTTGAGTGTGGTACGGTCGCGCGGTCGCGGCAGGGAGACGGCAAACTCTTCGCCGAGGGTGGCGCCGGGCCCCATGGTCAACGGCACGATACGGTCGGCCAGCAGGACGGCTTCGTCGACATCGTTGGTGATGAGGACAACGGTGCGTTTGTCCTCCTCCCAGATGCGAATCAACTCATCCTGCAGGTCGGCGCGGGTAAGGGCGTCGAGAGCGCTAAGCGGTTCATCCATCAGTAGTACTTCGGGCTGCATGGAAAGCGTGCGGGCCAGGGAGACGCGCTGGCGCATGCCGCCGGAGAGCTCGCGGGGCTTCTTTTCGCGGGCGGGCGTGAGCTTCACCATTTCGATGTAGCGCTCGACGTGCTCGCGTCGTTCGGCGCGGGAGTGCTCGGGGAAGGCCTGCTTCACGGCCAGCTCGACGTTGCCGTAAACCGTCAGCCACGGCAGCAGCGAATAGTTTTGGAAAACGATGCCCAGGTGCGGACCCGGTTTGGTGATCTTCTTTCCGTGCAGGCGGATTTCGCCGCTGTCAGGTGTGAGTAGTCCGGCGAGCAGCGAGATGAGCGTGCTCTTGCCACTACCGGAAAACCCGATGACGGAGATGAATTCGTTCTTTTCGACTTTGAGCGAGGCGTCCCGCAAGACCTCGGTCCGGAATCCCTCCGGACCGAAGCCCACGCTGACGTTTTCCATTTCCAGGAAAGCCATGATAAGTGTGCGATAAAGGTTAAAGTGCGGTGGGAGCGCCGTCGAAGGAGACGGAGCGCTGCAACACAATCATGATGCGGTCCAGCAGCAGGCCGATAGCACCGACTACGAAGACCACGACGAACATTTGCGCGAAGGTCTGAGAGGAACCGTTGTTGAACATGTCCCAGACAAACTTGCCGATGCCCTCGCTGGACGAGAGCAGCTCGGCGGCGATGAGCACCATCCAGCCCACACCGAGCGAGATGCGTAGCCCGGCAAAGATGAGCGGCAGGGCGGAGGGCAGCACAATCTTGAATAGGCGGCTAAAGACCCCGAGGCGCAGCACACGGGCGACATTGATGTGATCCTTCTCCACCGAGGCCACGCCCAGTGCGGTGTTGACCAGAGTCGGCCAGAGCGAGCACAGCGCCACCGTAATGGCAGAGGATAGGAAGGCCGGGTGTACGGGCGCTGTGGTCGGGTCGGCAATAAAGCCACCGACAATGATGAAGACGATGGGCAGCCAGACGATGGGAGACACCGGCTTGAACAGCGCAATGAAGGGCGTGATGGCAGCCATGAAGATGCGGCTTAGTCCACAGAGCACTCCCAGCGGAATCGCGATGGCCGAACCGATAAGGAAGCCGACAAACACGCACCAGACGCTACGGAGTATCTGGTCGGGAAAGGTCCAGGGGCGTGAATACTCGCTGGTGGCAATGCGCTCAATGGACGCCTGCTGGCTAAGGACCTTTTCCGCAGCTTTGAGTGTGTCTTTGCCACCTTCCGCCATGAGGAAGCCGGCCTGCAGTTCGTCGAGCTTCTGCTCTTCGGCGGTGATCTTGATCGACTGGTTGCCGTCAGTCAGATACTCCAAACGCTTGCTCAGGTACTGGCGTTCTTCTTCCAGGCCGTTGTATTCAGCGCGGGCCGCTTCCAACTCTGGGAACTTGGCGGCATAAGCGGCATCAATGTGCTCCTTGAAGGCGCGCAGTTCGTCCTTCTCGGTTTCGGTTAGTTTTTCGTGCTCGGCGACTTTTTTGAGAAATGCCTCGCGGGCAGCAGCGTTGCCAGTCGGCAGGGCTTCGGCCTCGGCAATAAGAGCGGCTTCACGTTCCTTGGCGGCATCACGAGTGGCGGTACGAAGGGCTTTGTATTCTTCCTGCAGAGGGCCGGCCTCGGTGTCGATGGCATCTTTGGATTGAGCTTCCAGTGTATCGACCCGTTCCTTGGCGGCGGCGGCCAGCGGCTCGATCTCAGCCATGCGGGCCTCTACGTCGGCGAGTGCCTGTTCGCGCTGCTCCCCGGTGAGGAGAAAGTCGTGGGCCTTCTGGTTTTCCCGCACGTGGAAGGTCCAGATGCCGGAGGCGGCGTCCTTGACCACGCCGGGCGTGGGGACTTCACCAGCCTTAGTGGTGTGACGTGGCGCGATGTAGTTCCAGGCGAAGATAGACGCGATGATGGCAACAATGGGAATGCCGATGAAGAGTAGAATCTTCTTGAGCTGCGCCGGCGGATTTTCACCACAGATGAGACGCACGACGGGGTCGAAGACCTGTAGCCCGGCGACGTCGAGTGCTTTGAGAATTTTGAATTTCATGTCGTGTCAGCGTTGAAATTTTTGGGAAGCCCCGGTGGAAGATTAGCCCCCACCGGGGCGCGATGTCCTAACAATAACTACTTGGCCGCCAGTTCGGTGGCGTCCTTGTTTCCAATAGTGTGTGCATTCAGGTAACCGATGGGATCGCGGCCGTCGTACTCGACGCCGTCGATAAACTCGGTGGTGGCCGGCTTGTAGCCGTTGGTGTTCCAGGGCACGTCGTCGTTTTCGATGTAGCCTTCTTCGAGGAGGGCGGTGGCGGCCTGCAGATAAATGTCGGGCTGGTAAACCTTTTCGACGGTCTCGAAGTACCAACTGGCGGGCTTGGCTTCGGTGATTTGGCCCCAGCGACGCATTTGCGTGAGGAACCAGACGCCGTCGCTGTACCAGGGGTAGGTGCAGTAGTGATCAAAGAAGACGTTGAACTCGGGCATCTCGCGTACGTCGCTCTTCTGGAAGGTGAAGGAGCCGGTCATGGAGTTCTTGATCACGTCATAGTCGGCCCCGACGTAGTTGGGCTGGCTGAGGATGCGCACAGCCTCCTCGCGGTTGACGAACTTCCCCTCGGCGTCCTTTTCATCGAGCCACTTGCCGGCGCGGATGAGGGCCTTGACCACGGCGACGTGGGTATTCGGGTTGGTATCGGACCATTCCTTGGTCACGCCGAAGACCTTTTCCGGATTGTTCTTCCAGACGTCGTAGTTGGTAGTGACGGGTACGCCGATACCCTTGGCCACGGCCTGCTGGTTCCATGGTTCGCCCACGCAATAGCCCTGGATATTGCCGGCCTCGAGAACGGTCGGCATCATCGGAGGAGGCGTGACGGACAGCTCGACCTCGGCGTCGGTGCGGCCGCCAGTGTCGGTCTCGGTGTACATGCCCGGATGGATGCCGGATGCGGCCAACCAGTAACGCAGCTCGTAGTTGTGCGTGGAGACCGGGAAGACCATGCCCATCTGAAGCTTTTCACCGGCATCGAGTTTTTCCTGCACGATGGGCTTGAGCGCGTCGGCAGATATCGGGTGCTTGGGCTGAGGCGTGTCCAGCTCGGGGTCGTTGTACTGCATCTCCTCCCAAATGGTGTTGGAGACGGTGATGCCGTTGCCGTTCAGGTCCATGGTGAAGGCGGTTATGACGTGCGCCTGGGTGCCGATGCCAATCGTGGCGGCAATGGGCTGTCCTGAGAGCATGTGGGCACCGTCCAGATTGCCGCTGATGACATTGTCGAGCAGCGTCTTCCAGTTCGGCTGGGCGATGACCTCGGCCTGGATGCCTTCGTCTTCGAAGAATCCCTTTTCTTTGGCGATGACCAACGGAGCACAGTCGGTCAGTTTGATGAAGCCGAACTTCAGTTCGTCTTTTTCAAGATCGGCGTGGAGCAGGCATGTGGTGCCGGCGATGGCGGCGATGCTGGTTATTTTGCAGAATGTGTTCATGATTTGAGTGAATGGTTAAATTGCGTGCCAACTTATTGCACCGCACATGCCAACCACTTCACATCCGCCGATTTAGGGCGTTCATAATTTTCATGATTATGATGAAAATATTTCATAAATAGCGCGACGCCTTCACAGACTTACGATTAGCGGGGCGCTTTGTCTTAATTCATCCCTCTTATGAGCGCGGGTCATGCCAGATTTTACCCGTTGGCACGTCTGTCGGAGTTCATTTTCAGCGCTTCAGTGCTAAAATTTAGCCACATACGCCGCCTCCAGGCGCTTTTGCTCATCTTTTTCCAATGAAGAAATCAGGCCGCA
Organism: Verrucomicrobiia bacterium; assembly: GCA_030432235.1. Lineage (GTDB taxonomy): Bacteria > Verrucomicrobiota > Verrucomicrobiia > Opitutales > Cerasicoccaceae > JAUIHT01. The sequence goes on from JAUIHT010000004.1 coordinate 115,353, forward strand.
ATCCTGCATGCCCTCTGAAATCCATTTCATGTCAGATGGGCTGGCTGTACCATCCTTCCCGCCACAGAATTGAATAACCGGCACGCTTGAGACGCTCTCGCCGTTGCCGCGGTCGAACTCCCCACGCAAGGTGCGTTCGAGCCCCTGAGCGGCGGCCCCCAGCACGGAAGTCTTACGCATTTTCCGGGCAACGGCCGCGATATTCTTAGGATTGGCGCAGTATGCGCAGGCTTTGTGAAGCGCGGTGGTTAGGGCCTTGTAGCTCTGAGGATCCTCCTCCACCCGGTCACGCCGGGCCAAAAGCACCTTTTCCGGATGTCCAGGCTGGATTTCATTGCTGAGAGCGGGGCACCAGCCCAGTTGTTCGCGGACGGCCAGGCTGTTCCAGGGCTCGCCCACACAATAGCCGTCCAGGGTACGCGCACGTAGATTTCTCGTCGCCTGACCCGGAGGCACCACGACGATGCGCACGTCGCGGTCCGGATCGACCCCGACCTGACGCAGCCAGGAGCGCAGCAGGAAATGATGAGTCGAGTCGAGGCTGACAACCCCGAACGTGTAGCGACTCTTCCCGCGCGAGGAGCGCACTTCCTGGCGGAATTCATCGGTCGTGCTGACGCCGCGCTCCCTGAAGGAGGTCGACAGGGTGATGGCATTGCCCAGTCGACTCGTCACCAGCAGTGCCACGGCCGGAGTGGTGGCGATATTCAGCCCCATGCTGAGGCTTAAGGACATGGGCGCGAGTGCATGGGCCGCATCCAGCTGGCCGTAGGCGATTTTGTGTTTGATGGAGGCCCAGCCCAGCTCCCAGGACAGATGAACCTTCAGGCCAGCCTCCGCGTAGTATCCCAGCTCACCGGCCAGGATGTATGGGGCCGCATCCGCCAAACGCACCAACCCAATCCTCATGGGTATCTCGCTACCAGCCTGCTTGGAAGATGTGGAATGCCGTCTGCTATTCATTCAATCAGTACCGGCACCAATGCCAATGCCCAGCAAACATTAGCCTTTATCATGCCAGCGAGCAACCGTTTCGACCCTCTGGACAGTCGGCAGCTACTCACCGCGGTGACTTTGGCTCGCACGCGCAGCTTTACCGAGGCGGCGAAGGAGTTGGGCCTTACGCAATCCGCCGTCAGCCACTCGCTGAAATCGCTGGAGACCCAGCTCGGTCAGTCGATTTTCGAGCGCAATGGGCGGCAGGTACGTCCCACGCATAATGGAGAGTATTTTCTTCGTGAGGCCATGGAGATTCTTCATCGCATGCAGAACATACGGGAGAGACTGGCTCAGCAGGATACCTGGAGCGGTGGACGCATACGGGTCGGGGCGGAGCCTTCCTGCGCCTACATCCTGCTTCCGCAGGTACTGCGCGAGTTCAAGCAGAGCTTCCCGCGTTGTTCCATCACGATAAAGCCGGATAGCCAGGAGGCCAATCTGGAGGCACTGGGACATGGGGAGCTGGATGTGGTCCTGGCGCTGACTCCCACGGAAAACACGCCGACCTGTCAGAGCCTGGACTGGTTCACCGATGAGCTGGCGGTTATCATGCCTCCGTTTCACCCGCTGGCCCAGAAGGGCCGCCTCCTGCCCAATGACTTCCAGGGCGAGTCCATTCATCTACTGGGTAATGACCACAGTACCGACTCTCTGGTAAAAAGCTATTTTACCGAAAACGGTATACGGGCTTTGGAGTTTCTTTATGCCGGCAGCGTGGAGGTCATCAAAGAGATGGTGAAGCTGGGGCAGGGCCTTGCCTTTCTGCCCTCCTGGACCGCACGCACAGACGCGGCAGAGGGGTCGTTGGTCATCCTTCCCCTGGGTGCGGAGCCGCTGTCACGCAAGTGGTCTATTTTTCACTCGGATCGCCAGTTAAACCTGCACGAGGAGACCTTCATTGGGCTTTGCCTTGATGCGGAAAGCGCCATTTCCGAAAATCAGGTTCTGTGCTATTAGGGTCTAGCGTTTACTTTGCTTGCTGGTGCTCATGTTCACCAACCCACCATAGTATGCTTCCTCGCCCGCTTACGACTGAACAACGAAGCGCCCTCCCCCTGCTTTCAGTGCTGTCACAGTTAACCTGAAAGTACAGGCATCCTTCAGACAAAAGGACTACTGCAAGTGATCCTCATGACTGAAATGATTGAAATCGTGCAATATATTTCTCTCTTTTTGAAGACCGCGAACGCCCGTTGGTAAGCGTAATTTCAATCAGTTCGACTTTTCACCAGTGCTTGGGCGGCCATGTTGACTTGGCACGTGGTATCATATCGGCCATTCGGCCTAGCGCGAGTTTTTGGGTGGTGGGGGTACGTTCGGGAAAGGATCGGCTGTATTCTGTATCCACTGGTCAAGATACAGGCTCATTTCCTTAAGGGCTTCAGCATAATCCGGATTCGATGCGATATTGTTTTGCTCCATAGGGTCGAAGTACAAGTCGTAAAGCAGTTCGTTTCCATCCGGTTGGTTCGAGAAGCCCAATTCGCGAAACCATTCATTGGCTGGGCCATTGTCTGCAATGCGGTAGTAAGGGGGGCCCACTCGTCGGATATATTTGTACCTTTCTGTTCGCACAGCTCGTTGCGGGTTATGGCCTTCATACCCGTGCTCAGCAAAGATCGCCGAATGCAAGGTTTCGACCTCGCCCAGGGCCAAGGGGGTAAGCGAGCGCCCCTGAATCCATTCTGGCAGAGGGATGCCCGCGGATTCGCAAATAGTAGGATACAAGTCCAGATGTGTGACCATACCATCGATGACTTTAGCTGCCTCGAATCCGCTACCCTCCGGACCGGCAATCATGAGCATGACCCCAATCCCGGCATCTGTCAGGTTGGCTTTAGCCCCCGGCCAGGCAATACCGTGATCGGTGGTTAGAATAATTAACGTATTCGACTTGTACCCGAGTCGCTCGATCGCATCCAGAACGGTGCCAGCTTTAGCGTCCAATCTGCGGGCTCCATCCAGGAAATTGGCCCAGTCTCGACGAGTCCGAGGCGTGTCAGGCATCCAAGCGGGCGGGCGACAGTAATTTGCCTGATTCTCACAATCACAAGCATCCTTGTCATAAGTATACAAAAGGTCCCGGAGTTCCCCCTCTGGGACTGCGGATTTACGATGCGTCTCCACAAATCCCACAGACAGAAAGAAAGGCTTGTCGTGAGAGCGCTCAAGATACGAAACGGCGGCCTCCGGCGTTAAGGAGTGATCAACAGGCGTGCCATCTTCGTTATGGTTTAGCCAATGCTGATAGCCGAGCTCCTCGGGCTTGGACCAGGGCGGCTTGGCCTCGTGCTGAATGCCTGCCAAAGCTGTTTCATACCCATAACTGGACAAATAGCTAGCCAGGTGATGAGAGGGATTCTCCAAGGCATAGCCTCCGTTGACAAGGCCGTGCATCTCGCAAGTATGAGGATAAGTTCCAGTCAATAGTGCTGCACGGCTGGGCGAGCACTTCGGAGAAAGGCAAAAGGCTTGCCTGAAAAGCACGGCTTCCTCCGCAAACCCCTGAATGCAGGGGGTCTCCACCGCGTAACCGTAAGGCTGCACAAAACGCCCGGTATCATGAGAATGTATATAAACTATATTGAGTGGCTTCTTCACAAGTTGTTTGAAGTTACTGAGGTTCGTACATTATCGACCATAGATGTAAGTAGTCAGGATTCACGTTCCAGCTCGCTGGCCCAGCGAACAGGATGGTTGGACTGTGAACGTTGAGCCGTGGGCACGCGTTCTGGCTGTCGAATCCAGGTGCGGGTCGCAAAGTCGAGTACATCACTCTGCCCGGTATCAATGAGATAATCGAAAAGTGCACTTCTAAGTGTCTCCAATGTCTCCGCTTGTGAGGCATCATCAACGAGATTGTGTGCCTCCCGGGGATCCTCCTCCAAATCGAAGAGCTCCTCAAGATTATCAGGGGCGTTGTAGGTGTATTTATACCGACCGCTGACGCTCATGTAGAGTCCGGTTGCTGCCGGAAAAACCTGAGAAAAGACAATGCGCTCAGGGTCGGGTTGTCTCGCGATTGCCAGGAGGTCTTCGCCATCGAAGCCCTCCGGCTTATCAACCTGGGCCGCGTTCAAAATCGTAGCCGGGATATCGACCAGCGACACCGCAGTGGAACAGGAGAGACCTGCTGTGTGTTTCGCTCCAGGAGGACGGATGATGAGCGGGACTTTAGCCGACGGGTCATACATCAACTCCTTGCCAATCATCCCCCAGTCCCCGAGGAGCTCACCATGATCGGAGCTAAAAACAATCAAGGTATTCTCCAGCTGCCGAGACGCTTCCAAAGTCTCAAGAAGACGGCCTACCTGCGCGTCCACGAATGATATGCAGGCATAGTAACTTGCCTTCATCGCTCGCCAAAGCGTAGGACTCGTGGGCGGATCCATGTAGTAGCCATACAGCTGACGTTGCTTGAACACGGGCTGACGCGTTTCGTAGCCCTCCGGCAGATATGGATCGGGAAGGTCGTCCGGGTCGTAGTGCCGGCTCCAGGAATAGGGCGGGGAAAATGGTGGGTGCGGTTGAATAAAGCTGCAGTACGCGAACCATGGTCGCTCCGCTTCATGCGATTTTTGCTGGATGAAATCGATAGTCCGATCGGCTACCCACTGTGATGGGTGGTGGCTCTCGGGCAGGGGCGATGTCTGGGGCAGATAGAGCTGCTCACGCCAAGCCCCGTGAATGTCCCTTACTTGATGAAACGGAGAAGCCTGTAGAAACTGTAAGTAACTGTCTCCGGCAATAGCGGCGGGTGATTCCTCCTGGCTCCAGCGTTCTTGAAATCCTCTGAGGGCTCCACGGTCTGGAGTAAAATGACATTTGCCAATGCCCACGGTGTCATAACCAGCTTGTGTAAGGAGCTCGACATATGAGGGGCGACCGTCCTCCGGCATGGGAAAGGCGTTTCCCCAGCATTTGGTTTTTCCAGGATATTGACCATACTGAATGCAGGCACGAGCAGGCACGCAAACCGGAGAGGGTGAGAACGCCTGGGTAAAGTGAATGCCCTCCCCGACCAGGCGATCCAGATTCGGAGTTTCAATGTCGGGGTTACCACAGGCCCCAATCGTGTCGAACCGCTGTTGGTCCGTAAGAATGAAAAGGATATTGAGTCGCTTGGCGGAGGACATAATTAGTTACAATTTATTAGTTTTTATTATATACTGGCCCATAGGAGTCATGCGTCACTCAACAAATCGTTACTCTTAGCGGAAGCGGATCTACCGATTCCGCCATTGCATTGACCAGGAGCTCCATCATGTCGGCTTTCAGGTTCGAGGCTTCGGCCGCTTCCCATAGATTCTCAAAACAATGAGGATCCCGAGTCAGGTCATAGAGTTCGCCGCGCTTACCGGAGCCATGCCAGGTGAGCCGCGCCCGCTCCGTTCGGATCGACTTGTCGCCGTCAGGGGTCTCCATAAAGACACTGGGCCGCGACTCGATCGAGCGGTGCGCCATGAGGTCTTCGCCGAAACCGGAAGCCTGCATTCCCGCAGGAATATCAATCCCACACAGTAAGAGCAAAGTAGGCGCAATTTCCAGCGAAGAGAGCAAGGACTGGCAGGCAGTGCCACTTCCACCATCTGGATGCTGGAGGATGAAGGGGACGTTCATGACCTCATCAAAGTAAGCGATCTTAAACAGCATGCGATGATCACCCAGCAACTCACCATGGTCGGCACTGAACACGATAATGGTGTTCTCACGAAGGCCTTTTAATTCGAGGTCGGCCAGGATTCTTCCGATCTGGTCATCGATGTGGGATATCATGCCGTAATAGTGACTCTTAATTCGGCGCCAATCGTCTTCCTCCAGTTTGTTCATCCCGATGGCCTCGTGAGACCCCGATGTTCGTTCAAATTTCGCACGGTAGGATTCCGGCCAATCAGCCTCTTCCCCAGGCTTCTGTCGGGGCAGCGGCATATCCTCGGGAGGGTACATGGTGTCGTAAGGCGCAGGCACGACAAAGGGATGATGCGGATGCACATAGGACACCCACATGAAAAACGGATCCTCTTCCGGATGCTTGTCCAGGAACTCAATGGAACGGTCAGTAATCCAAGTCGTTTTACTGTGTTCCGCGGGGACCGAAGAACGCGTGCAAAGGTGCTGGGGATAAGTAAAGCTGTGAGCGTCCTTCCAGGGGTCCAGCCCATGCTTGCACAGGTAGTCACCGTAAGGTCCGGCATTGTGGTCTTCTGTCAGCGCACAAGACTCTATTCCATAAAAGGGTAAATCCCAAGGCAGTGGTTGAGGGTTGATCGCCTTCGATGTATCGACGTCATTTACCATCGAGTCCAGCTCGTCAAACTGATAGCCCCACTGAGGATGGAAGTGCATCTTTCCCGTGCCGTAAGTTCGGTAGCCAGCTTTTCGAAAGGTCTCCATCATGGTAATTTCAGACTCGGGCAAACAGACACCGTTAAGCTTTAGGCCATGCACCGAAGGATAGCGACCCGTTGCGATACTGGCCCGGCTGGGAGCGCAGGCCGGGCTAACCACGAACATACTCTCAAAGCGGCAACCAGACTCTGCAATAGAGTCAATATGGGGCGTCCGAATAACCGGATTCCCATAGCAACCAAGAGCATCTTTTCTTAGTTGGTCGCAAGTAATGAAGAGAATGTTGGGTCTTTTAGGCATTGAAACAGGGTACTTTCGAGGCGACGCCCCGGTTATATACAAACGGAAACCTGACGCTATCTAATCGCTTGAGGCCGGGATAAATCGATATAGACCCACCAATAAGGAAAAACACATGACGCTATGCATGGCTAAACCTTGGCAGGCTTAATAGCTGCGGTGGATTCACCCTCGAAAAGCTCAAACTGTGTGGGGAAAAGGTTTAGCGGCCCTACCCAGCCTTTCCCCTGTCGCAGAATCCACTCCAAGCATAAATTGATATACGGGGTCGGGTCGGATATTTCCAAGCAAGTCAGGGAGTAGTATAAATAGTGCGCAAGAAGGCCATCGTTGACTGCACATATCGATAAATCCTTGCCTGGAACCAGGTTATTGTCACGCATGGCCCGCATGGCACCGGTCGCCGCAGGCTCTGTCGTGCACATGATAGCCGTCGCTGCAAAATCCTTCTTCTTAAAAGCATTCAACATGGCCGCATGACCTGCGACCATCGGGCATTTATAGGGCTTAACCGGGAAATTATACAGTTCCCCTGGCAGCTGTCGTGCGGCTTTCCAAAGCGCCCACTGCTGTATGCGGGCTTCTGTATCTGGATTGGTCGGTTGCGTACTGAGACAGGCGATATTGCGGTGCCCCAGAGAAAACAGATAATCAAGAATCTTCTGGGTGCAATCTGCAGGAAACATCTGAATGGAAGGGATACCCCAGGATTTCGTGTCCCGGTCCAAAGCCACAACAGGTGCCTTGGCCGTACGAATACGTTCAAAAACGAGCTCGGGAATCTCTTCGGCCAAGGGGATGAGGAAAACGCCGGTGGGGCGATCCAACGTGGACAACACATTGGGATCGTTCCAGTGAACGTAATCTACCGGACGAACAGACAAATCGTATTGCTCGGCACACTTTTCAATCGAAGTTCGCCACCATTCAAAATTCCCGCTCTTGTAGGCAGGAGCAAGAAAGGCAACTTGCTTGAGTCCGTTCTTACTGGGTTGCGAGTTAGTAACAAGTCGACCGTTTTCCCTGCGCAGAAGCAGGCCTTCCGTTATCAATTGCTGAACCGCCTTGCGGGCGGTGACACGGCTGACACCAATGTCTTCAGCCAGCACGCGCTCCGGAGGAATTTGTGCTACGAGATAATCTCCTCGGTGAATCCGAGTTTTCAAAATTTCTACTGCTTGACTAAATTTTGCCATTTAAGATACCAATATGGTATAAAAATGCCTTTGGTCCTACAGTGTCAATGCCTTTACGCGTTCCTTTTGTTTTTTCTAGTTTCTATTAAACCTGCCCCTCCCTGGTCATTACTAATACTTCAGATAGGCAAGGGGTGCGGGATTCATGAGAAAACCTGAATCTCGATCACACGGGCTTCCTTGGCTCCCCAGGTTTCGAGGATTTCCAGCCTGAGCTGACTGGTTTCAACCGACGGTAGCTTGTGCACACGACTTCTTTGGTAGTTGTCCTCTTCCGTGTGAACTACCTCCCAATCACCCTTTAGGGTCAATGCCAGGAGCCTGTATTTCTTAACCAGCTCGGGTGCGTGCCCAAGCTCACACCACTGGGCGCGCGTACGGTCGAGGTTGTTGTCAAACGTCAGTTGAACACGGGAAAGCGAGACGTTGTGATCCCATTTCAGGTCGAGCCATTGCGGTAATCCCGGTTCGCTCATCCAAAGATTGCTGCTGCCTTCCGGGCGAGTCACACCGGTCAGTACCTCGGTAGCCGAAAAGCAGCGTACGGGGTTCTTCAGCTTGATGCAATTCGTCCCCCGCTCTCGTTTAAAAATCCGGTACGGCGCGGGATCGCCGTAGATCTGATCGACCATCCAGGCGCCGCAAGTACAAGGTGCTTCATTCTTAGTGAAGCCCCAGCCGAGGTCTTCATCGGCATTCAGTGTCACCCAGTAGGGCTTGCCCGGCTCGACTTCCACATCCGAAAAGTCAAAATCCACCCAGGCGCGCCCAGGCTGAATACTGGCCGTCTTGACCGCCAGATCCTTCCGGCTCCGAAAATCGTCGATGAACTCCCCGCTTCGCAGGGCGAGCTGAACCTGCTTATCCTTGTCTGAAAAATTCTCCAGAGCCACGGAAACCACCCCCGGAGAATTCTCCGAAAGGAAGAACGATTGAGCCTGCGGGTCGTTCAAACGAGGATACTCATCCGGCTCCGGCCATTGCAACGTTGCCTCAGAGCTTGCCGTTGCGATGGCACTCGAAGCTAAGTTCTCCGAATCGCTGCAACTGACTCCGGGGATGTAGCATCCCTGGCGCAGCAGGTTCTGCTGTAACTCAGCCATGTGTGTCTCCCCCACTCCACGCACATCACAATGATGTTTCAGGCAAAGAGCCGCGGCGTTTCCTACCGCCTGCCCCATCACTGCGCAGGTGGCCATGACCCGGGTCGTGCCCATCGCCACATGGCTCGCACTGATATTTCGCCCGGCTAGCAGCAGGTTATCAAAGTCCCTGCTATAGAGGCTGCGATAAGGAATTCCGTAACGACCGGGAAGCAAAATGCCCACCCAATAATCGTCGTTAGACGACACCCCCAAGGGATTATGGACATCCACGTGCCAGCCGCCGTAGGCGACCGCGTCCGGGAAGGATTTCAGGGATTCCACATCATCCTGAACCATCATGTAGTCACCCATAAACCGCCGCGACTCGCGCTTGCCGGGAACCGTACCGACCCATTCGAGTGCGTAGTTATCGGCCCCATGCTCGCCACGATTCTTGATGTGGTCCCAAACGCCCAGAGCGAAACGAAACAGCTCATCGCGTATTGCCTCGCCCTTATGGATGGTGCCAACGGTGCCTCCGTATTCGATCCACCAATACCCTCCCGTAGGCGTGGTCAGGGACTTGACGCCATGCGGAGCATGCTTCCCCTTCCCGGGCAGGTCCTCGTCAGTTTCGAAACGATGGGCCCAGCTCGGGGGATCAAAAGGCACCGGCCTGCCCATATCCCGGGCACGGAAATATACCGTATTGCCCATAGTCAGATCGTCCGGGCTCTCGGGGGCAAGCGTTTCGCCGAAAGCACTGTTGGCTTCACGTCCATAGAACGTTTCCGCTCCTGCTTCATAGGGAATTCTACCATCCCCGGAACAGTCGATGAAGACCTTGCCGGAAATCTGGATATCGCGCTCCGTGGTCGGCTGCTCCACAAGGACTGAAACGATGCGGCTACCCTTAACCTGAGGGTCCCGTGCAAATGCATTCAGGTATAAGGTCAACCCAGCCTGCTCGCGGCAAGCCTGCCACAGAACGAGGCTAAAGACCGAGGGCGATTGAGCAGGATTGGGAAACCTGACATTCTCGGCCCACAGTTCATCAAGGATACCAGTCTCACGAGAAAAGCGGTAGCGGCCTGCTTCGTCCGCACCATGGACCGGCACGCCAATTTCCGCACTGGCATTTCCACCCAAGACGGAACGATCCTGAATCAACACCGTATTGGCGCCTTCTCGGGCAGCGGATAGAGCGGCACAGACGCCCGCAAGGCCTCCGCCAATCACAACGACGTCATAGGATTCTTCTTCGATTTTTCGTTTACGGGGTTGAGGCATAGCTAAGCGCTTAAAAATGTTTAAGAGGATTCAAGGGGACTGTTCGTCTGGAAAATCTCTGGACGACCTAAAAACAGATCACTCCACCTTCGCGCCCAACTCCATAAGTTGGTAAAGGAATTCGGGCGCCAGTTCGCTCAAATATTTGTTGGAGTAGGCCTTCGGGTCGCCCGAACGGGCTGCCCAAGGATCCCCCAGACGTTCCATATAGGCGCCAGCCCAATCGCCCTCCGTGACTACAGCGTGAAAAGCCTGCCGGAGCAGGAAGCGCGCTTCCTTATCAAAGAACGGCAAACCCGCAGCTTGCGCCGTTCTGTGCTGATAAATGGATTTAAAGCACCAATAGCTGTAGAGGGAAAATTGCGGGAAGTGCGTCTGCTCGCTCGTGCAGCCTTGAGTCGGGTTCGAGACCCATGATATCTGCTTCGGGCAACGCCAGAAAAACGCCGTCGACTGTAGATACACCGCAAGCTCCAGATAGTGTTCGTCCTGAGTGTCGGCGTATTTTTCCAGAAAGTAGCGAGCCACGTTGTGAATGCTGCCCTCCTCGTATTGCTTGGGCTGGAGGTCCGGATGCGCCCCGATGAAGTGAAGCGGCTCCACGCAGTTCTGCATCGTCCAGGCCTCCGCTTTGGCCACGGCGTCCTGCCAGGTTTTTTCACCCGTTAACTTGGCCGCCAGATAGAAAGCGTTCAGTGTGTGCGCGGGCGTCACTGCCTCCGAATACTGACCTCCGGTCGTAAGCCGCTGGGGAATGGAGCCATCCGGCTGCTGATGCTTTAGGATACCCTTGAGCGTACGGAAGACAAGGGCCTCCAGCTCGGCGGCCGCGGGCAAGGCAGAAAGCCGTGAATCCTTCTCGGCTCCGCGCATGAGTTCCAAGGCGCGCAACAGCCAGTAGGCGCCCAACGCGTTCACCTCGATTTCATATTCCTTATTCTGGTAGAACCCGGGCTCGCTGCCCTTGCGGATTACCGGGCAGTACAATCCGCTGGCGACATGATCCGGTTCGGTAATCTGCATGCGCTCCAGCCATCGTATCTGTGTGGCCGCGCGCTCAAACCAAATCGCGTCACCGAACTTGAGGCCGAGATAGAGGTCGAGGAATACGTTGAAGCCGGTATTGGCCGGATAAGTACCAAAACGATCGATACGATGCTCGTCCGTGGCATAAGTTGCATTTTCGAAAAAGAACGGCGTGCCCTTGCGCTTTTCCACCAGGAACGAGGCAACCGCATCCTCCGTCTTAAAGTTTTCGCAGGGCGTCGGTTCGGCAGTGTAATGATTCAGTTGGCACCAGTCTTCCAGCAGATCGTATGGCTGCCGATAGTGGTTTTCGTTACCGGAAACTACGAGCTGAACGGGCATCTCGCACAGGGCTCCGGCATGGATGTACCCGCTCGGAATGCCCGATACAATCTGTGGCGCGCCACCTGGCTTCAGACCGATATTGACGCCGCCGCGCCAATCCACGGGATGCCCGTAATCGAAGTCCTTGGCCACACCATAGAGGCAGGCAATAGAGCGATCCGTGCGACGCAGCAGCGCAGCCGGGATGCCCGCATAGCAGAACAATTTATTCTGGTAACGTGTACTCGGCACCATCGGATGACGATTCATTTTATCGTCGATTCCGTCCTGAGGCAACGAACGTGAGTTCTCGGCCCACGGATAGATATTCGCCTCCCAGCCACCATCCGGATCGGGTGCATCAAAGGTAAACTCAATGCGCCCGGCGATGTCATGGTCAGTCTCAAAACGCACCAGGAATTCGACTGCGTTGAGCGAATCCCGGATGCGGATGCCAAGTCCGCACTCAATTCGGGCGAAGTCGGTTTCAACCACTCCGGACAGATCCAGTTCAATGCCGTTGTCCGTACGTCTCTCTTCCAGATGAGGCAACCGAACGCCCAGGACAAACGGACGCAGGCCAGTAAAGGAGAGATTGAATATGTCTCCTCGCTTCGGCCGTCCGACGGATCGTTCGTTCAAGGTAATCTGCTCAATGCCGTATCCTCGAGCATCTTGATTCAACGTGAGTGAAAGTCCGCGCTTATTCGTGTAAGAGACGAAAGTTCTCTTGGCACTGGACTCAGGCGTTGATTCGGCGCTGTCAGCTTCGGGCGACAATACGGGGCTGGTGCTTTGGGGGGTCATTGGTAAATAAAAGGCCTCGTTGGGCTCACACGCATTTTGAAATGAGGTTCTGGTCGAGGCCAGAATTTTCATCCCGAATGCCCTTGGTGAAAGGTAACGAGGGGATGTTGAGTAAGGATGTTTCTGCTAAATTGAGTTAGCGCTGGGTCATCTAAAACCTGGATTCACAGCATAGGATCAGAACTTGTTCACCTTGACCGCCTTGTCAATACCTATACAGAAAAAGATTTTATTTTTAAGTTTTATACCAATTTGGAATATTAAACCGGCTGTTTGTAGACCCATTCACGATAAGTGATATGCCCTCGCCTGGGTTGCTGCTTATTGTTCAGCGATGCTTGGCTTTTCCCAACCAATGCGTAGACGGCAAGTCCTTGGGAGCGTATTCGCCCAACTGGTCCAGAATCTCACGGATGTTTTTCGGATACTGCACTAGCAAGCCTGCATCCGGGTTGGCGGGAAGCTCTCGTCTGCCAAAATCACGCCACCCCTGCTCATCCAGAGGGCTGGTGTACCCGTCACGCCGATAGCGTTCCTGCAAGGCAGAAGACAAGTCGACGAGATCTTTCTGGTAGTAGCTGTTGTAGGCAAAGTCATGCGCTTCAGTCGGGTCTGCTTCGAGGTCAAATAGCCATTCACGCTGGTCCGCCGCAGAAAAAACGTACTTACGCGTCTTGGTAACCGCCATGTGCAAGCCGACGGCATCCGTCTGGAGTTGGCTGTAAACACAGGTACGCCCGGTCTCCCCGCGGGCAACCGTAGCCAGGTCGTGGCCCTCATCACATACTTGTGGTTGCTCCTCACCGCTTGCTGCCAACAAAGTCGGGTACACATCCAGCAAACTTGCGACCTCATCGCAACGCCCTCCGGCATTCCGTGCATCCGGCCAGCGTACGATCAGAGGGACCCGGGCGGAGGCGTCCAGCATACTGCGCTTTCCATAACATCCGTAGTCACCGAGCAGCTCTCCGTGATCGCTTGCGAAGAGGATCAAGGTATTGTCCAGCTCATCTCCCAACGCATCCAGAATACGCCCAATCTGGTAATCTACGAAGGAGATGGACGCATAGTAAATAGCCTTGATGGTCCGTGCCAGCATGACATCAAAACCTTGCCCGTGATATTTAGACCGGTTCTGGAGATGATTCCAGTAGGTGAGCATGTCCTCATAACCGTCCGGACGAAACGGCGGTGGCATCCGCCCTGCCCAATAAATAAGATTCCAGGGAGTCGGCGCATTGAATGGTGGATGCGGGCTGAAAAAACTCGACCACAGAAAGAAGGGGCGATCCGTGTCACGTCGGTTCAGGAAGTCGATGGAGCAGTCCGCCACCCAGGCACTCTCGTGTAAATGAGCGGGCATCTGCGAGATCTGCGGAACATGGTACATCTCGCTCAAAGCCCCGTGCACGTCCATGACATGGCTATAGCCGTTCGCATCCAAAAAGGCTCGGTAATCATCGTTCCCGCGCTCGCTGACATCTCTGGATTCGAAGCCCCATAGACGCTCACGCCGGGGCGTAAAATGCATCTTCCCCACCCCGTGAGTCTGGTAGCCGCGTTCGCCCAGGCGTTGCATGAAGCTGGGAAGCTCTTCGGTGACATTGGTGCCGTTATCCCAGCAACGCGTCCGATGCGGTGGCAATCCGCTGACCATAGAAGCTCTCGCCGGCACGCAGACCGGAGACGGAGTATAACAGCGAGTAAAAACCGTCCCCTCAGCACACAAACGATCCATGTTCGGGGTCCGAATAATCGAGTTTCCTAAGGCATGAATCGTATCCAGGCGCTGCTGATCGGTAAATAGCAGCAAAATGTTCGGCTTGGTACGCGAGGTAGTCACCATAAGCCAATGATCTTGACTGAGCATCCTCCTCTTGTCAATTTTATACAATTAATAGATTAAATTTTTATTTCTATACCATTTTGGAACATTAATATTGACTGTTGTTATCCTCACACCCAAGTAAGAATACCATATGCCCGCACTCATAAGACCCCTCCTGGCAAGCGCCTTTCTGCTGAATCTCGGCTCTCTAACCGCCGAAAGCCAGCCCGAGGATGCGGCCAACCAGCGAAACATATCCTGGCAATCATCCGCTGGCACTCACTACCGTCTAGCCACTGATAGCTGGATCGGCACCACACGCGGCTATCCACGATGGGGAGACGTCGCCTTCAAGCCCGACGTAAGCTTTCTAAAGCCCCAGAATATAGAGCCCGTCACGGGTCGCTTCAGTGGAGAGCCACGCTACTTCTGTTTCCGTGCCGGTCCCGTGATTGTCGGTGACGTTGACTACGTCAAAGACGAGCCTGGCCAGGAAAGCGAAGGCGAAATCATGGAGCGCCTGGACCCGGATGCACGTGATGCACGCGAGGCCCAGAAATCAGGGGGGAAAAATCCAAAAAAGAAGAAACAGAATCTACCGAACCCCGGAGAAACCTGGACTTTCAGCAAGGATTACATTGCCGACGCTTTGGAGGCGGATGCACTGGGCATCGACCTGGTCTGGGTCGCGGGGCAGATTTCCCCCTACCAGGGACTGATTCCCGACAAAGTGGACTACGTAATGGCCAAAAAAGGCGCCTACCTCAAGGACACTCTCTACGCTACCTATGTCGCGGTGAACACAGGCGAAGCCGCAAACCGGAAGAATACCATCTATTGGGAGATCGGCAATGAAGTGAACAGCAGCCATCGCTTCTCCCTACGTGACCTGACTGATGGCGAACATGTTTCGGGGCACCCCGAACATGCCAAAGACTACGTTGAATTCTACCTAGCCCCCTCGGTTGAAGCCCTTCGCACCGCAGCGCAGGAGGTTTACGGGGATCCCGAACGCGTAAAGATTCTTATGGGTTCCGTATCCGGCATCCTTAAAGAAGAGAACCAGGAATTCCTGGATATCATCCTGGAATCGACCATCGAGGGAACCCATGCACCCACGCTGGCCGGCAAGAAAGTGTCGGATGTCGTGGACGCGGCCGTCGTTCACTACAGCAACGGGGAGCGGCGCATTCTTCAAAATATCTATGACAAGTGGGTCGCCACGGGTAAGGTTCCTACTCTGTGGACCACGGAGGAGCTAGGAGTTCGCGGCCGTGGCGATTATAATGTCGCGCTCGTGTCCTATCGCTGGCTCGACTTCATCTTGGACAATCCATGGACCGATGGCCAACCCGGGCGCTTCGTCTTCTGGGGAGACGCAAAAACCGGGCACCCGGGAGAGAAAACCGTGGGAGCAGCTGCCTTGAAAATCATCGGTGAACGTCTCAAGGACTACCCACTATCCAATGCACAGGCAGAAGTGGTACCTGATATGCGCGCCGATCTGGAGTGGTATGCCTTCCGTGCCGACGCTCCCGATGGAGCACGCATCTATACATTCTACGCGACACCCTATAAAGTTTCAGCCCCCGCCTTGATAAAACTCAGGATCAAGCCGGAGTCCGTAGACGGAGGCTTGGACTTGGACTTGGATGCGGTTTCTGTTGAAGCTTTCTCCATTGCCACGGGTAAAGAAACCGTCGAAGTCGATGCTACCGCAAAAGTCGAAGACGAAGGCCTCGTCATCACCTGGGATGCGGAAACAGCCCCGGTAATGCCACTGGGCGAATCCTTACTGGTTTTTGTTACGCTCTCTCCGGCGGCAACTCCGATGCCATAACCTGCTGTGCGCCGTATTACCGGAATGACCTGGGCGAATCTCAATCCCATGAATGCATACCATCTTCCCGCTATCGCCAGTCTGCTGGCCCTACCCTTTGTATCCGCGGTAAGCGCTACCGCGAACGCCGAGACGATCGTCCTGGGGACAGCGGATAACCAGTCCATCACCCTCACCCCCTCTATTGAGGCTCCTTGCAGCCTGGCGTTTGCTCTAACACCGGACGACATGACCCAGCAAGGCAAGCTGGAGATGCGCTTCAATGGCTGGTCAACCGCTAATGGCTCACCGTTGGTGCTAACGCTCGACATGGATAAACATGTCCTCCGAAGCGACAGCCTGAGTGCAGATTGGAAATCGGTTTTCGAGGACGCCGGAGACGCACAACGCTTCTCTTTTGATTTCTCACGAGCCCCGGATGAGGTGCGTATATTCATGGCCGGCGACCGCTTGGCCACCATTCCACTACGTTACTCATCGCCACAAGCCGATCTCACCTTTACCGCGTGGAAGAGCGCTGGAATTGCCCTTTCGGATCTTCACTGGGGGCAGGATTCATCACTAAAGCAAGAGTACGATCTTCCCGACCAAACAATAAACCTGAACGCTGCTGGTTGGTTGCCTCTGGCTTCTCCGTGGTCCGGATATTTTGGCATTCACTACAGCAAGGAAGACCCCGAAGACCGTTGGGGGACCGTCCGCGGCTTTGGCGCGCCCGCGATCAGGCCGCCCGCACCCGAAGAAGAGCGCCCCGATGCCACCGAACGCCACGGGCCTTTTGATGACGAAACGGTTCACTTCGATCTAGAAGACTTTCGTCGACACAAGGCCAAACAAAATACAGGTGGTGGCCTGGATGAGGTTCTCCCTCTGCTCTACAGTTACGATATCGATGCCATCTATCAGGCTCCCTTCATCCTCTCTCCCTATCCCGAGCTGAAGATGAACAAAAATCTCGCCTACTGGGCCATGCGGCTTGCCCACGAAACCGATCCCGAGGCGTCGGCCGAACATCTCTATTGGCAATGGGGCAACGAGGTCAACGGCCTCCACCTCGACCTCGAAGGCTACCGCAAAGTCATCAAGGAAAAGAAAGTCTCTCCCTGGGGCTTTGTGAATCGCCCCGAGAAGGCAGACCTCTACGCCGAGCGCGTACTTGCCCCCGGCGCGGAGGTAGTCCAGCGCGTCAGCCAGGACGTCTATGGCGATCCGGAGCGTATCAAGGTGGTCATCGGCAGCATCGGCAATATCTACAACCCAGCCTCCCGGGCATGGCTCGAAAGGGTCATGAATCATAAAGTCAGCGGTGATGCCGCCCCCACCCTCAAAGGCAAAAAGGTAGCAGAATTTGTAGACATTATATGCGTCCACTACGGCTGGGCTCACGATGGACAGATCGAAGTCATACAGAGTCTCTACGAGCAATATGTCACCTCCGGCCATGCTCAAGGCATCTGGATGACCGAAGACCATGGCCTGAAAGGACTGGGGCCGGTGACGGTCGTAGATCGCGGATTGCGCTTTCTATACTGGGTAGCGACCAACCATTTATCCTCGGATCAGGCACGCATGTGCTGGTGGGGCATTGACCGGCCCAAGCAAGGAGGTCCGGCCATGCTGGCCATCGATCTCATTGGCAGTTTTTTCGGTAAATCAGCACTCGATTTTTACCGTACGCAATTGGATGGCACCATCGTCACGGTACTTGCCACCCGGGAAGAGCCCAAGCGCCTGATGATCGCTATTGTACCTGACAAGGAAGAGGTCTTCGAGACTGGCATGTTGGAACTCCACTGGGATACGTTTAAAGCTGGCGCAGCATGGAGCGGCTCATTGACGCGTTACTCGGCATCTTCGCCTTCTCTTGAGACCGCGATTACTGCTTCGGCCAAAACCGGTAAACTCACGATACCACTGATGGCAACCATATCGGAACCGGCAATCGTATTGCTGGAACAAACCGGCCCCCTGCCTACTTCATCGGAGCAGTAAACAACCGTATTAAACTCCAGGCAACCCTCGCTTCGCCATAGTCCCATGCGTATTCTCTATATTGATATCGATAGCCTGCGTCCCGACCACCTCGGCTGCTACGGCTACCATCGCAACACCAGCCCTACACTAGATCAGATCGCCTCGGAAGGCGTGGTCTTTGAGCGCTGCTATACTCCGGACGCCCCATGCCTTCCTTCCCGCACGGCGTTTTACTCGGGTCGCTTTGGTATCCATACCGGCGTGGTTGGCCATGGCGGCACTGCAGCCCAGCCAAAAATCGAAGGACCTCTCCGTGACTTTCGCGACGTTTTCGATAACCAAGGGCTGGCTCGCCAACTCCAGAAACTAGGGCTTCATACTGCGATGATCAGCCCCTTCGGCCAACGTCATGCCGCCTGGCATTTCTATGCCGGCTTCAATGAAATTCATAACACCGGCGAGGGCGGCATGGAATCAGCCGAGACGGTCCAGCCCATCGTGGATAAGTGGATGGCCGACAACGCAGCCAAGGATAACTGGTACCTTCATCTCAATTATTGGGATCCACACACGCCCTACCGCGTACCTGTAGACATTGCTAATCCCTTCGAGAAAGAGCCACTGCCTGCATGGCTGGACAACGACGAGCTCATCACCCGCCACAATAAGATCGTCGGTCCGCACACCTCACTTGAGATCGGTATGTACAATGACAAGGTAAGCCCGGAATACCCGCGCCATCCAGGCAAGGTCACAGACAGAGCCTCCATGCGCCGCATGATAGATGGCTACGACATGGCTGTGCGTTATGTCGACGACCAGATCGCCAAAATCGTCGACGCCCTCAAGAAAGCCGGAGTGTACGACGACACCGCCATTATCATCTCAGCCGATCATGGCGAGAACCTGGGCGAGCTGGGTATCTACGGAGACCATGGCACCGCCGACGACACCACTTGCCGCGTCCCTATGATCATCAAATATCCCGGTGGAGCCGAGGGTGTGCGCAATACACAGTTCCACTATAATCTCGACCTCGCCCCCACCCTCATGGAACTCCTCGGTGGTGAAAAGCAGCCGCTTTGGGACGGTGAATCCTACGCCGATGCCATCGCCCGGGGTAAGGACATCGGACGCGACGAGGTCGTCTTCAGCCAATGTGCTCACATCTGCCAACGTTCCGTACGCTGGGGCAAGTGGCTCTACATGCGTACCTACCACGATGGTTTTCGCCTCTTTCCCCAAGAGATGCTCTACGATCTCGAAACGGATCCACACGAGCAAAACAATCTCGCGGAGTCCCACCCGGAGATCTGCCGCGAGGGCCTGTGGCGCCTCTCACGTTGGCACGATGCTCAAATGCAGAAGATGGCCGTCGAAAGCAACGACACCGTCGATCCGCTCTGGACAGTCATCCGCGAAGGAGGGCCTTACTACGCCCGCCTCGCCCCCGATAGCAGCCCGGGCTATCCCCGCATCTCCGGCTTCGAAAAATACATGAAGCACCTCAATGCCACCGAACGCAAAGAGGGCGCTGATGCGCTACGCAAGAAGTATGCGCAAAGAATCGCTGGACTCTCTCCTACAAAGTAAATAACAGCCGGGGCTAGAAAGCCTCTGCCTCAGCAACAATCGCGTCATTCATCACGGCAACTTAAACGTGCCCAGACAGATAAAAAAAGCCGCCACGATCCCGTGGCGGCTGAAGCTTTTATACACTTCTGTGACAGTACCGTTGAGGCGGCTCAACTCCGTTTGCGGCGCTGTAGCACGAGCAGGAGTACGGCCACCAAGCCAAAGGCAACAGCATAGGAAGCCGGTTCAGGAACAGGCGTAACGGTGCCATCAATGACGATATTGTCGAAGCGGTGGAGCAGTTTTTCGCTGCCCGCATTCACACCGTCATTCATATACAAACGGAAGATGGTCGTCCCCGTTAGAGCATCGTAATTACTATCGAGCGTTGCCACGACATTGTTGGGACCGGAAGAACCGGTATCGGCAGCTATCGTACCAGCGACGTCCGTAAAAGTGTAGGACGTCAGTGTCTCCGTGTAAGAGTCAACATCGGAACGCAGAAACGACTTAAAGAAGGCTACCGGGCCTTTGTTAACCTCGACGTCCACCGCGGTGTAGTCATAGCTGACGGAAGTGATGTCCAACTGGAACCCATCGTCAACCGTGACGGTAAACTGGAAGTAATCGTCCACCGCCAGTACACTGGCTTCATTGTCGGCATCGGTATAGTCACCTGCCGTCACCACCGGGCCGTTGAACCCAGTATTAGTGCGCACGAATAGATCTTCGCCTGTGGAACTGCGCCCTGCACCGTTCGTCATCGAGATACCCGCGCCTTTCGTCATGTCGCTGGCGGCAAGATTGGCCGTGGACACTGTGGGACTGGTGTCAGTGGCGAAGTCCCAGGTGACAATCGGAGCCGCCGTGACAAAACTTGAAAAAGAGACCAGCGCCAACAGGGACACGGAAAGCTTGAGGAACCGCAACGGGTGGAGTGAACGTGATGAGGGTAGATTATGTATGCTCATGGTAGAATCATAGGGCTGAGGTTTACAATTTTGGTATTTTTTGTCGATTTATTTATCAAAGGTCAATGTTTTTTTGTTCTGTCTAAACCAAGTTTTCGCCGATTTTGCGCTAAAGGATGAGACGTAGGGCCCAACTTTCTTCCCGCATTTAATCCAAACCCAATCGTAAGAGGTCCAAGCCCGGCCCCTCCAAAGTCCTGGGATAGATGAAAAATAGAGTATTCTTGTTTTTGAAGCGCTTATACTTACGAAACAGCTCCCTTCGCCAGCGACTCTCATCGGTCTGCTTTGCGATGACAATAGCCTCCAGATGATTGTCTATAATCTTGGGTGTGCGGACCGCCGAGGCGCCGGGTTGCAATTCAAACACATCTCCCCCGAGTGAACATCTCACCACCGACGACGAGAGATTCATCACCAAGGCATCGTCATTTGATATACCGTCAAAGGGATAGGGAACCGCCGCAACCTTATAGCGAACGCCATCCAATGGAAAGAGGACAAAAAGAAATTCCTTCACTCCTCTTGGTAAAGTTAGCGTTGCGGCTACGGGGCTTGCTGCCTCCTCACCCCCTATCCTCTCGCCCGCATAAAGCATGAACTCGGGCACACCGGAATACTTATACCAATCCGAAAACATGCCTTCCTGCAGCTCAACAGTGGCTGGTGTCATTCCGCTGTTCAGGTAGTAAAGAGAAAAAGTCCCCTCTTCCTTGTCAACGGACCCCATTTCCTCACCGTGATCGGGACCCGTTCTGGAAGGCCCTTGGTAATAAGGCGAAAATTGTTGCGGCCAGCTAAACACACGAAAGCGGACGCTAATGATTTCCTCATCCTCTTTTGCCCCAGCAACTACAGCACAGAGCCAGACGCAGAAGAATGTGATGTATGCCTTCGGGAAAATCATATCTCGTCATCCTCCAGCCAGCGAAAATCAACCAGCTCAAAACGGCGGCCAAAAATCCGGTTTTCATCGGTGAGGTCCGCATCACCGTCTTCCGGCGCATTCATGGAGGCATCCGTGTATTCGGGAACGCGTTGAATGATGGCTTCGCAACGGGCAGCCACCACCTCGCCGGTAATCGGCGCAATCCCCTCACCGTAGGCACGTATGCGGAAGGTATCGGACCGAGCACTGATTGAACCGCCTATGCGCGATAGAATATCGACCTGGCTAAGCCACCCGGGCAGGTCCTCGGTGCGCCAGCCTGCATGGGCTTCTTCATTGAGCTTGCTGACATTATGCTGCGACTCGAGCAATGACGCTTTGAGGTGGTCGTTGACCGATGATTTATCAATGGCCGCAGTCAACGCGCCCTTGAGCCTGAATGCATTCTCGGATTCAGAAAAAGTGCCGTCACGGTAAGGCATACGGTTTACAAATTCGGCCAGACTGCCGAAAGGCCCCCGCAACTTGATTTCCTCCACGATATGCTGAGCCAATTCCTGAATCTGGGCAGCACTTAGCCGTCGATAACCCTGATAATTTACCTCATCCGTCCAGTGTGTAGTTTCGGTAACCGGCCCTCCGAACGGGGTATCATGACGTAAATAGGGCGATTGAGGATTCTCGCTGTCATGAGCATCCATGCTTCCGTCCTGGCGCTCAATGTCCGATGCGTAGAATGAAGCCAGCATCGCCTTCCATGCCTCGACCGAAGTACTATTGATGTTAAACGCTCCGTCCAAAAGGAGATTTGCCGCCGAGGTGGTTGCATTGAGCGTTTGAGATGCAGACTGGTACGGTAGCAAGCGTGAGTTTGCCGGGTCTGGCAAGGTGGCATTGGCTGGCAGGGTCGAGAAAAACCAGTCATCCCAGAGCGCCTCGTTCATCTTGTACACATAATCATAATGCATGCCTTTGAAGGTGAAATTTTCGGGCTGACTTGTTGTATAAGCTCCATCCCAGTCCCGGTACAGCTCGTCTAACTCAATACTCGGATCGGCGCGTCCATTGCCAATGACATAAGTGGGAATCAAATTATCAAAGCGCGAGTAGCGCACTGTCGCCTCAAAACTACCACCGTTATTAAACAAGGGAGCCTGGCTGAGCTGCCCGATGGAACGGAGTTGCTCACGTTCCGGTGCCGCTTCAAACAATACCGTCTGGTAATTTCCGACAATGCCATTCTCCACCTGATTGGACGCATTATCCGAAAACCCTATGGTATAGGAACTGCCTGAACGGGAAAAATTCGTCGCATAACTGGGGTTTTGACTAACCGTGTCTCTCACGAAATCTTCAAAAATGAATGGGTTCGGGCCAAACAGTCGCGCCCTTGGATTATGAGCCCCCACCCATTTCCAGGACTCTGGTGGCACCTCAGCATCAACCGGCCAGAATTCATCATTTTCGGAGAACAGCATGATCGACTTTAAACCGATCGTGTATTCTAAATCCAAATCATCACTGGTTTCCTCCATGTCCACTAGGCCAACCGTGTAATTGGAAAATGGAGTATCATTCATGTAAACGGCTCGTTGCAAAACTTCGGAAGAATTGTAATCGGTGCCCAGCAATAGCTGCATCGAATGAATCCGGCTAATATTAACATCCCGAAAAAAGAACTGTATATCTCCCGAGAAGTCCGGAGGTAGCGCGACCCTAAATGGAGTCTCAAAACGAAAGCCGCCGAAACCGGGGCGAAACCCTCGCTCCAGGCGTGAAATCGCAGGTGAGGGGTTCGCGATATCGTAATCCACAAACCCCTCCTCAGGACTGTATACGATAGCTTCTCCAGGCTCCAGCCTACCACTCGTAAGATAGAAATCCGCCCTGTTTTGATAGCCTTGCAACAGAAATGGAGGCAGCTTCACTCCTGATACTTTTACCTCTAACCGGTAAAGAATGTACTGCCAGAATTTCCACATGTTAGTAAAGCTGTTAGGATTGCTCTTAGTCTCAGTACGCGCCATCGAGACGATGTAATCCTCGCTCTCGATTGGCTCGTTGTAGGGATTCCAAAGAATCACTGCCGGGAATAGATTATAATAAATCTGAGCTTCCGCACCTTCTACGGTGTAAGTAGGAATAATGTAAATCTGAGCCCCGGCCAGTACTGGATACAGGCCTGCTTTCGTTGTGGTAGCTGCTTGCACAGGCAGCTCTCCCGTGGCGGCATCGGCCTGAAGCGCCACCCAGGAGCGCAACTGGTCCCAGTACGGACCACCGGGATCGAGAGCGGTAACGGTACCGCCCACCGGCTCGAACATGAGTCCGTCCGGTTGCGTGGACGAATCGTAGAGTGCTTTCGTTAAATCATTGCGCAGGCCCCCATCGACGGAGTTGGAGAGAACTCCCGCGCTGTAAAATGTCAGATCATGAAATCGGCTCTCGCTCTTATCACTGGCAATCGTACCGCCCTGACGCTCGGCAAAGGTCTGAAAGCTCGAAAAACCCAACGTGTTTTCCGCCATATCTGGGTTACCAGCCAACCAGCTGATATCCGTCATCGCTTCAATACCAAACCTTCCCGCGGACTGGCCGTCGTCGGTTTCCGGGGAAGCCAGATTGGCCTTGGCCTTCACCCCTTCGTCACCAACCCAATAGGCGTACTTACCGCTAAGCTGGCCATCAGTATATAGTGAAACCTTACCCGCCTCGACGGTCGTCGTGTCGCTAATCAAGTCCACCGGATCACTGAAAGCAGTCGCCCCGGATGCCACGTCACTCTCCGTGAAAGTATGGGTGTCTGAGAATCCGGACACCAGCCACTTCCGAAAGGCAACCGAGGTTTTGCCATCAGCATCACGCTCTGAATCCCACACACCGGTCCAAAGCTGGCGCTTTCCACTCAGCCCATCCGTAAGCAATGCGCCAGAATCCGTATTCAAGTCATCGGTGTCATAAGGATTTGTGTCCTTGATTGTGGCCACAGCGCTGATGCGGTTATCCGGGCCGAGGCTTTGTTGGACCTCGCCGATGGCTATTTGCATGCCTAACAATGCATTCTGGCGAGCCTGCTTCAGCATTCGGGTCTGCTGTACGGAGGCACTCTCAAGGCCAACCAACGCGGCCAAAGAGAGGATCATAAGGAGGATAAACGCCATCAGCCCAAGCGCTACAATCATGGCAAAACCTCTCGGATTGGAGCTACAACCAAGACGGCAACGGGTGCCCCTAAAATAGTTACCGACTGGGGACGACTGGAGGCTTAATCCTGACATAAATTGGGGTATGGTGGATGTATAGCTAACCTAAACTGAACACAAATGAAACTATTTTTGTCTACTTATTATATTTTTATGCCAATAATGTAAACATCTTTGCGATCTCATGAAAGTAATCAAAATAAGAACCTAACATGCCATATCGGACGCCAGCCTACTAAGTTGCGCAGTAAAATCGCTCTCAATATCATGTATTCAGGAGCAAATCTCGCTTACATCTGACTGAACAACGAAACGTCCTGCCCTCCTCGTGGCGATGTCCCGGCTAACCTAGAAGGCCCATTGCGAGCTCGGGGAATCGAACCCAAAGCTGACATCCCGTAACCCGTTGACCACCAAAAAAGTGTCTTCCCAAATAGCCCCACCGAACGCACACATATGCCCGACAGCGCCTGTGCGGGTGATGGCGGTTGCGTTTACGCCGCCAGTTTTCGATGATGACACGTGCTTCGGTAACTGAGAGGAACCACTCCTGCTTGAAGCACTCTTTTAATCGAACTTTTCCAAGTTTGAACCTTCCACCTGACCCGAGGAATCGCTTCTGAATTAGCGAGTCAGGGTGTTGAATGGAGACGCAGGCAGCCCCTCCGCATTGTATAGGTTGGGCAAGGGGTCAGGCCAGGCAGCCCAAGCGTAACGCACGGCGACCGGCTCCGGTATCGAGGGCGCCTCAACCACGACCGTGTCTCCTTCGATCGAAGCCTGGGCCGAAACGAACTTACCGTCTGCCCCCGCAACTTCAAAGCCCTGCAAGGAATCGGCAGGTTCCAGTGACTTCTGACCAACCCGAATCGGTGGCGGCGCTCCAATGACCAAGCCACCACCCACATCATCAAAGGTCAAAAATACTTTGGAGTCTTCGATCTGCATCGATTGAAAAATAGGGCCGGAATAGACGATGTCCTCGCCGTAAGCTAGGTGACGCGCGGCCAGGGCCAGACGCTGACCAACATCCACCTTGTTTTTAGGATGAGCATCGTATTGTTCTCCAATATCGATAGTGACCGCCATCGCCGTATTGGGGACTGATAGCGACCGCAATTGGGAATCACGCAACGTAGGCCAATCATTTTCCGACTTCTTGGTTTGATAGCTGGTCAATTGAACATAGAGGAAGGGAAAATCTCCCTGTCCCCACCGGCTTCGCCAATCCGCAATCATGGCAGGAAACAAAACCGCATACTCCTGCGCCCGCTCTGTACTCTGCCCGTTGTTTTCGCCCTGATACCAGATGACTCCCTTAATTCCGAAAGGGATCAAAGGATGGATCATGCCGTTGAAGAGTACCACCGGCTGACGCGGATTCGCGACGGGACTCAGTGGCCAACGAGGCTTGGGGCCCTTCGGCTCCGGCTTTGCATTCCATTCCTTCATCGCGCGGGTCCAATCCGGCAGGGTCTCATTTTGATAGGTGTCGAGCAGCTCAGACAAATGCCCGTGCGTGTGCTCGAAGTCATCTGCGTAATGCTGAAACACGGAGGCCGACTGCAGCCCAGATAGGCTGGTCCAGGCTTCGGCGGGCGAGCCACCGCGATAAGCACCAATCAAACCCACCGGCAGCCCCTGAGTTTCATGAATCTCCTTTCCGAAAAAGTAGGCTACCGCGGAAAACTCCTTTAATTCAGGAGAGCCCGGTGCGCAAACCACCCAACGACCCTCGCAATCGTCTTGCGGGTCGAAAGAGATTTTCCGTTTCACCTGGAAAAACCGTATCTGCGGGAAATCCGCCCCCGCCAAGGCCTCTTTGGCATTGTGCGCCTGTAGCACGGTTCGCTCCATATTTGATTGACCGGCACAGAGCCAGACATCACCCACCAGCACGTCACGAAGCACAATGCGGTTTTTGCCCGTCACTGTCATTTCCATCGGCTCTGATGAGGCTTTAAGTGCGGGTAGCGTGACACGCCACTGACCATTTTCGTTGGCCGCTGTGCTTGCCTCATCGTCCCCGATTGAAACCTGGATTTCTTCGCCGGGCTCCGCCCAGCCCCACACCGGCAATTCCATGTCTCGTTGCAAGACCATATGGTCGCCAAAGATTGCAGGCAGGCGTACCTCCGCCCCGGCCCAACGTGGCAGGAGAAGTAACGGGCTGAAGAGGATAGCTGCAAAGATATGCTTCATGGTCACACAGGCTGAGGATATGAATCAGTCATAAGCCAGCTCCGACTCACGGTAACTGATAGAGAGCAGCGCTGGGGCGTAGGCAGGATGTTGCTCAGCCACCACCTCGAGAGCTTCGATTTTTTCTTCCGGATGCGGATTTTTCCAGCGCTGCAGATAGTAGGTGCTTCCAGAACCACCGGATTCCTCAGTAGTAAATGCCGGTTTACCCTCCGGCATGGGTCCGATCCGACCATCCGTCAGATGCCTGATTTGTTCACCGTCGCGCACCGGAATATCGACGACCCGGCCGGTATCGTAAAAGACACGGTAAGTCATCACCGTGGACGGTGGTGACGGCGGCTCATAGGGCTCATCCCACAGACGCAGGTAACCATGAACGAAAGCCAACTCAGCAGCATTGATCCGCCGCATGGGGATTCGCAACTTGGCCGGACCTCCGGGAAACGTCTCCAGCCGCTCAGCACCCGGAAGCGCACGTCGCGTGTTCAAACGAATCAGGCATTTTTCCCCATCCACCGGGTCCGGCAGGATAACATCCACTCCATCAATACGCTGCCGACCCCGTGGCCACTGTCCCGACAAAATCGACACGACGCTTTTTCCATCCGGACTGGTCTTCGGCAATGTCATGGTAGCCCCCGCATTGAAAAACAACGTAAGATCGAGCGGTATCCACGGCGCTCCTTTTTCACCCGCCACTCCGAGCGACACCATTGGAACGCCCAGGTTGTTCATCAAGGCAACTCCAAAACGCCGGGCCTTTGTCACCTCCCCGGCCTCCCGATCCCATTGCACCTGATCAAAGACCACCTCACCCTGGCCATACTGTGCCGTCCCCAGCAACATCGGTGTTGTCGCGGGCTGAATATTCTCGGACGCAGCGGAACGGACTTCAATCGGACTGGCGGAGAGCGGCCATGTCTTTTTGCCGAAGGATAGCAGGTAGGGGCTCATGCCCCGATCCAAAGGACTATCCAGCAAACGTACGCGTTCTTGAGGTACTCCCGCCTCAACAGGAAGTGAAAGAAGCTCTGCGACCTGGGCAATTTGCACGTCAGTGAGATCATGCAATACAATCCGGCCACCGTCTCGCACCCACTTCCGTAAGGCAACAAGCTCCGCCAGGTTTACCGTAGCAGCATCGATGAGAACCTGATCGATTTCACCCAAAGCCGGACCCGGCACCTGGGTTGAACGCCCCTTCAGCTCCACCCCGATTTCATCCAGTGCTTCAGCGTAACGGCTCCCAGGGCCAGCCCACAAATGAGTTGTCCTCACGGGAGCCAATTCAACCGTGTCCAAGTAATGGAGCAGACTTTTCAAAACCTCGCGCGCCATCGGCTCAAGTCCCAGTTTTTCCTGCACCAAAGTCTGCGAAAGCACATAGAGACCCTCTCCGTAACGAAGCTGGATTACCGAGGTACTGGGAAAATCCGCCAGGACTGTGACAGGCCCCGAAAGCGGTTCCGCGAAAGGTTTCCGTACCACACGATGGTCCTGCTGCCAGTAGGTCAGGGCATCACTGGGAAGCGAGCTAAAGGCTCCTCCTGATGTCCCGGCGAAAAGTGTGTTTTGCGCATCCTCAAGAAGCGTCACTCCTACGGGCAGCCAAGTTTCCGGCATCGTATCCTGCTCCAGAACGAGGACGCGACCGCCACGCTTGACGAAACCGGCCAGAGGTTTCGCCAATGCCGTCTGCGCTTTGGCGAACAATCCGCCCGGCAACACCACGATGCTGACCGCGGGGTCAAGCGTCCCGATGGAGCGCACCGATTGCAGAAAGCTTGCCCCCTCGATGAGTGCCAGCAAAGCCGCGGCGGCCTCACTATCCTGGCCGTCGTTCCAAACATACACTTTGCGCCGCAAAGACTCAATAGGCTTCTCTTTGGGCAGTATGCGCAAAGGCTGCTCGATGTAGGTATCGACGGTCTCACTGCCGACGACGCCAGAGACCTGGGCCGAGAGCAGCGCTTCCACACCAGACTTGTAAGTCCCGGAAAGAACTGTGGTCTCCACAGGCAGCTTTGCCGTCCCACCCTGGTCAATCACAAGAGGTCGGCGCTCCTCGTAAAGAACGTGCCCTCCTTGTTTCAGGTAAAAAGTAACCTCGCCCTCAAAGTCCTCCAGGCCGATGTTGGAAAGCCACAACTCATAGCGAATGGGCTTGCCCTCGTACCAATGGCGAGTCCACGGATAAAACAATCCTGCAACAGTCGCGTAGGCTTCTTCCGCAATACGCTGCTTCATGGGATTATCCACATAACCCGAGCCACCAATAGACTGCCCCAAATGCATGACGTCCAGCATCCGGTAAATAAGCGCGACCTTGGCGTACAAAGCAGGCTTTTGCTCCAGATCCAAGGCCAGCTGCTCTTGCTCTGTTAGCGTAAAATAGTCCTGCCCATAGCCAGTTGCATATTTTATTTTCCAGGGAGGCAGAACCTCTCCCAGCATGAGCGGCTTATCCTGATTCCAGTCCTCGAGATATGTTTTTATCTTGTCGCGACGGCACTCATCCTTGTCCAACGGCCAGAAAAGTTCGTTAGGCATGTACTGCGGGCTCATGAGCGTCGGATAATGGTAATTCATTACGTCATCGTTCTCGTCGGCCACTCCAAAGCCTGAATGCGAAACCGGACGGGTTGGGTCGACTTCGTGCATGGCATCCCGAACCTTAGCCATAAACTGACGATAGGGCGGAGACTGGGGCGCCATCCATAAGTAGAATTCATTGGACCCCGACCACATGACGACGCTGGGGTGATTGCGATCACGCTTCACGTAGTTGACGGCGTGCTCAAGAGCCTCCGGCGTACGGGGGCGATGGTCAATGGCCGTCTCGGCAATCAGGAGAATGCCCTGCCTGTCAGCTGCATCCAGATATGCTTTCGGTACCGGCTGGCAATGCAGGCGTACGACATTGATGCCGCCACGCTCCTGAGTGGCCGGCCAGATGGTTTCGGGAGTCAGGTACTCCCCGCCCTGGGGCATGGTAAAACGACCATCGAAATAGGGCTCCGCATCCGGCGGATACAATCGAGCGCGGTAGAACGAAGGCGCATGTGTCCAACGCCCGTAAAGGTGGAGCTTCTTTCCATTGAGATAAAACCCCGTACCCTCGATCCACACCTCACGGAAACCAAAGGGCTGGTCGAACGAATCCAAGACCGAGCCATCGGCGGTCAGCAGTTCCGTACGCAGAACATACAAGTAAGGTGAGTCGGGCCACCAGAGCGTTGGATTTTCAAAGCCAAAACTACTCGAGAGTGCATCAGCAAGTGGCAATGTCTCCTCCGTGACTGGCTGTCCGTCATCCAGGAGAATGTAACGAACGGCCCGTACCTTACCCTTGTCCCCGCCAACAGTCAGGTCGACCTTGAGTTGTTTTTCACGGACAGAGGGTTGCACGAAAATGTCCTCTACGTACGCCGGACCACGCGTTTCAAGGTAGGCCGGCTGCCAGATGCCACCATGCTGCTTGAAGGTGTTGCCGACTGGAGCTCCCAGCTCCTGGGCGACCTGATAAGTCCCGACCCGTAGCTCGAGGGTATTCTCCCCCGTTACGTTCACCAGTTGCGTGACATCATACTCGAATGGCAGAAAACCGTCGATGCTCTGTCCGAGATGATGGCCATTCAGGTAGGCGTCAGTAACGAATGCCACCGCATCAAAGTGAATAAAGACGCGCCTGCCTGCCTCCACCTCACGTTGCATGGCCGTCGGCAGAACAAAGCGTTTTCGGTACCAGACATAGCGGACCTTACTCGCGTCCACATCGAACTTCAAACCGTGCAACGGCCCTTTGTAGTCCTTTCCCTGTGTCAGGTACGTCTGATCTTCGGGAATATCGATAGTTTTCCATGGCCCCTCAGGCGGATGATCTGACGGCGTTTGCCCAGGCAGAACCGGCGTAATCGCCCACTCCCCCAACAGGGACATACGATCACGCTCGATCGCCCATCCAACATTAACACACAACAGGCACAAGACACCTGTTATCCACCCTATCGTCGCCTGTCGCATTCAACTATTATTTACCGCGCTCCACGCCAGAAAATTCCTGCCATTTTGCCGCCACTTCCTATCTAGTCCTTCTTATCCGCCTCGCTCACTATCCAAGTGTCTTTCTTATTCCATTCATACTTCTCGTCATTGTCACGAGACTCCACATGCCCGTCGAAGAAAAGGATGTTGGCGTGTCCATTGTGGCGAAAATCAATATCACTCTTACCTCCCCATACCGGATACAAAGCCAGAGCCCAGTCTTCATTACCCACAACCGAATCTGCTGCTAAAACTTTTTTAGACGGTTCCAGAAGCTCAGAGATACTGATTCCTCCAGCCCACCAATTCATCGCATAGCTGCGCTTATTATCCACCGTGGGGCAGACGAATAAATCGGACTTCCACCACCAATTTTCGTGTCCTCCTGAAAACTCAGGCATCAGGCGTGCCAGGTAACGCGGCCAGGGGTTGAAGTCCTTGTTGGGGCCATCACCATCCCTGTCCCACATACAGGGAGGCAACTTCCCATCGTACTCGGTCGTATAGAGGCCAAAATAGACCCCAATCTGGCGCAGGTTACTGGCACATTGAGAAGCATGGGCGGATTCCCGGGTGCTCCGAATAACCGGAATCAGAATCGCTGCCAGTACGGCCACTATGGCTATTGATACCAGCAGTTCGGTCAGGGAAAACCCACGAGAAACCGCCCTTTTCAAGTACGCCCCGCCCCTAAACCGACGCTCAAACCCGAAGGCGTCGGAATCGGCTTTATTAGAGAGGTAGTTCATCGATTGTACTTCTGCATCGGGGCATACCCCACCTGCACCCTACCAGGTGGAGGGCTGCACTTCATGCATAAATAATCAAAAGTTATTTCCGGCGCAAACGCTTAACGAAAATGCCTAGAAACAATAGCAACGCGCCGCCGGCATAGCCGATGGTGGCGGGCTCAGGGATGGCCGTCAGCGGCGCGGAGGTATCCGTGACGCCGGTGTATATACGCAACCAACTGAGCTCCAAGGTGGACTGGGCACCGCCGGAGCCCGAGGTAAAGACCAGAATCTCACCGGCACTGGCAGCACCACCAATGGATGAAGTCGTGCTATCTGTACTAAGGCCCAGAAGCGCAGCGTTCGTCGGGCTGCCGCTGTTGACCGCTGTTCCCGTCATACGCAACACCGTCTGTGTATCCTGAGGGAAGGCCAGGCTACTGGAGGCATTGTCCTTGCCGTACAGTTCATCGGTAGGATTGTGCCATGCGATATAGTTGTAGGTTGCTCCGGGATTAGAACCGACAAGAAATTGCAGCGAAAATTCGCTCCCCGTATTCGGAGTCGACCAGCCATTGATACCTACATCGATGACGTAGCTTTGGGTATTGATGTCGAGTATACTGGTCAAATCCAGCGTTGTATTGGTCGGTGCATCCAACTGAAAGCTGATGTATTCACTCTGGGTGGAAAGCAGCTGGTCAACATCCAGGCTACCACTTCCGTCGCGACCGGATCCGTTACCGTAAAATTCTTCGAAGACCAAAGTGCCGCTCGCAGGCGCATTGTATTCGGTGTCCGGTGGCACCTGCGCATGAAGCGAGGAAATGAAGAGCAACGAGGAGAAGAGTAAGGAGGATGTGGGTATGGTTTTCATAGGTTTCGGGTTATGGGTGTAATTATGGAAAACGTTTTCCAGTTTAGCTGGTGACTATGGGATTACAAGAAAATTCTTTGTCTCCTTCGGACGATTATTTGGGGACCTCAAACGGCTTGGTGCGTATCTCAAAAATGCGTGCCTGAGGCAGCCCCCATGTATTGGTGACTTCCACACGCAGAGCCGTAATCGGCTTCCCCGAGAGCTCATGAACACGCCGACGCTGCCGGTTATCCGCCACATCCATGCGCTCAACCTCGTCGCTGCCTCTCAAGCACAGTACGGTATAATCGCGCACGAGACAAGGCGGCTGCCCTTGTTGACACCACTTGGCGATGGTGCGGTCGAGTCCGTTGTCAAAAGTCAATTGCACGGCGCTCAACTCGACCGGCTCAACCCAGGACAGCTCGATCCACTGAGGCAAGCCCTCGCCGCTAATCCATTCATTCGCGGCCACTTCCGGTCGCGTAATGCCCGACACGATCTGCCCCACCCCATAACAATGGCTGGCAGGCCTCAAGGTAAAGCCGAGTGTGCCGCGCTCGCGGTGCATCAGGCACTCCGTTCCCGGTTCTGTGAAATACTGGTCCTTGCGCGCGGCTGCCTGGGTAGCCGGTTCTTCTTTTTTAGAAGCCCCCCATGCCAGATTTTTCGTGGCGGACAAGAGCACCCAGTAAGGACGGTTTCCCTCAGGCAGTTCACAATCAAAGACGAAGTTTACTTCATGTCGGCCCGGCTCAACCTGAGCTACGGCCACGGCCAGATCCTCTTCGGACGAGAAATCGTCGAGCCGTTTACCCGCACGCAAGACGGCGCGTACTTCGCATTGCTTGTCACCGGTGTTTTCGAGTGGCAAGGTGACACTCTCCAAGTGTTTCTCCGACAAGACAAACATCTGTGCGCGATCAACCGTCAGCGGCAAGTAGTCTTCCACCGGTGGCGCGGATAATATACGTTCCGAGGAAGCGCGAATGGACGCCTGCGGCGCTAGGTCCGCTTCGCATTTCCCGGCCACACCCGGCAGGAAGCAATCCTGCTCAAGCAGGCGTTGCTGCAACTCACGAATATGCTGGGCCCCGACCTCGCGTGGCGAGCAATTCTGCTCCAGGCAAAGCGTGGCGGCGTTGCCCACGGCCTGCCCCATCACCGCACAAGTCAGCATGACACGCGCACTGGCAAAGGCCACATGCGTGGCGCTGATGTTACGTCCGGCAAAGAGCAGATTGTCGATGTTGCGCGAGTAGAGGGCGCGGTACGGGATGGTATAGATGCCATTGAGGAGGCGACCCTTCCAGTAAATCTTGCCGGCCATGCCATCCGGCTGGTGTACATCAATGTGCCAACCTCCGTAAGCCACCGCATCCTCAAAAATACGCCCGCCTTCGACATCGTGCTGGGTCATGACGTAATCCCCATAAAAGCGACGCGAGTCGCGCTTGCCCGGCAAGGCCACGATCGACTCCAGAACGTAGTTTTCCGCACCGTGCTCGCCACGGTTCTTAAGGTGATCCCACACCCCGATAGCGTAGCGAAAAAGCTCATCGCGGATGGTCTCGGCGTCAGCGATGGTATCGAGCCGCCCGCCGGTTTCGATCCACCACCAGCCACCGCGCGGCTTCGTCAGCGCTTCAACCGGATGCGGACAACTACGCCCCCCTTGCGGCAGACTGTCATCGCCAGGGATAACGTGTACCCAGTCCGGAGTCTCGAAAGGCACGGGTTGCTCCACCTTTTTCGCGCGCATGTAAACGCTGTTGCCCATGCGATACTCATCGGCCTTTTCCTGGGCCATAGGCTCCCCGTAGGCATCCTTGCCCTCTCGGCCCGTCATAAAGTCTGCCCCCGCCCGGTAACCCAGCACACCGTCTCCGGAGCAATCAATGAAAACCTGGCCGGTAAAGCGAAAGCGCTTTTCCGTGGTCTGCTGCTCGGCCATGACGGATACAATGCGCGTGCCGTCCATCTCGACCTCAGCCGCGTGGGCATTCAAATGCACGGTGAGATTCTCCTGCTCGCGGCAGAAGGCCCACAGGACGAGGCTCCACACCGATGGCGAATCCAAGTGGTTGGGGAAGGCGGCGTTGGCGGCTGCTATTTCATCGATGATACCGGTTTCGCGAACATGGCGATAGGAGCCGGCCTGGTCGGCTCCGTGTGGCGGCACACCGATTTCCGCGCTGGAGTTGCCACCCAGCACCGGGCGGTTTTGCACTAGCACGGTGGTCTGCCCCTGTCGGGCCGCAGCCACCGCCGCGCAGATGCCCGCCAAGCCGCCGCCGATGACAACCACGGCATAGTTTTCCTCAATGACTTCAATCTCTCTAAGCATAATAATATTAGTTGGATTTTGCGTTGCCGCGCGCGACCCACCACTGGCAAGGGTCGTTCGACTTAGTGCGTGGCTTGCGGATGTCCTCCTTGGGCCACACGCGCCAACGGCGTGGCCCGCTCTCCAGTACCGCATGCTGGCCGGTGGATTCCAAATAATCAAACAGAGCATCCCGCAGACGCTGTAGGTTGCCCTCATGCGCTGGATTGGTGGCCAGGTTGAGGTCCTCGCGCGGGTCCTCCTTCAGGTCGAAAAGCTGCTCGGTGCCGTCAGCGGCGCTATGGATGTATTTGAACCGTCCGTCGGTACTCAGGTAAAGCGCCCGATCGGGGTTGAAAACCTGCGAAAAAACAATGCGCCCATCAAAACGCTCAGGCATCACCGCGACCTCAGCCAGGTTCACACCGTCGAAGTCTACGGGCGGCTCCAGGCCGGCAGCGCGCAGGATGGTCGGACCGATGTCCACCAGCGTGACCGGAGTATCGACACGCTGCCCGGAATGGCGGCCATCCCCCCAACGCATCAGCAGTGGCACGCGGGCAGCAGCTTCATACATGTTACCCTTCCCGATAAGACCCAGGTCACCGAGCATCTCGCCGTGGTCCGAACTGAACAGGATGAGCGTGTTTTCCAACTGTCCGTTCTCTTCCAGCGCAGCGCGGATGCGCCCGACCTGATGATCGACAAAGGACACGCAGGCGTAGTAGCGCGCCTTGACCATGCGCCAGAGCGTATCGCTGACGGGTGGGTCGAAGTAATACTCGTGCAGCCCCGCGCGAAGGAAGGCCGGCTGGCGCTGGACCAAATCCTCTGGCAAATAGGGACCCGGTAAATCATCGGGCCGGTAAAGCATATCCCAGGGGGCCGGCGGTGCGTAGGGCGGATGCGGATGGATGAAACTGCAGAAAGCGAACCACGGTTTCCCTCCCCCGGCCTGCTCCTGGATAAAGTCGATGCAGCGGTCACCGACCCACTGCGTCGGATGATGAGCCTCGTCCAGCGGCGATGTCTGCGGCATGTAGATCATCTCGCGCCAAGTCCCGTGCACATCGCGTACTTCCTTGTAGGGACTGTCTTGCAGGAACTGCAGATAGTCATCGTCCTCAATGCGGCGCGGCGATTCCTCCTGAGTCAACCGCCGCTTAAAACCGCGACGGGCCTGGCGATCCGGCACAAAATGACACTTGCCGATACCCATGGTCTCGTATCCGCCACGCGAGAGAATATCCACAAAGGAATCGCGGTCATCCGTGGTCGTCGGGTGGATGTTACCCAGGCAACCGGTCTTGCCTGGATACTGCCCGTAGTGCAGACAGGAGCGGGCCGGCACGCAGACTGGCGACGGCGAATAGGCGCTCGTAAAGGCTGTCCCCTCACTTGCCAGGCGATCCAAGTGCGGTGTACGAATATGATCGTTACCGAGAGCGGCAATCGTGTCAGCCCGCTGCTGATCGGTCAGGATCAGCAGGATATTCGGACGGTTGGAGGAATCGGACATGACGGGGTCAAACTTTGCTCAAAGGCAGCGTCTTGCCTTGGTCAGAGGAACGGTACGCGGCTTCCGCGATCTGCATGGCGCGCACACCGTCTTCCACCGAGGCGATGGAGTCGTCCGGAGCGCCGCCGTTGGTCAGGTAGCGCACGAAGGCCTGGGAACCGCGCGGGATGGGGTCCCAGCCGACCGGCGAGTGGTAGCGGTAAATGCGCTCGCCGTATTGACGTACCTCGATGAGCTTGTCCCCGGATACGGAAATGACGCAGGTATCGGTGATAATGTCGAAGTGCATGCCCCACTGCCCGCCCGGATTGCTGCCGTTGGCCAATACGGTGATGCCGCCGTCGGCATGTTGCAGCGTGGCCACACCGAGGTTTTCCGAATTCGGCGTATCGTTCTTCAAACGCTCGGCGTAGTGCTTGATGGGCAGTGTTGCGATTGTACCGGTGACGGACTTGACCGGCCCCATCAACTCGCAGATGAGGTCGAAGGCGTGCCCGGCATTTTCGCAAAGGTGGCCGCCACTGAGTTCCTTTTTCCAGAACCATCCCGGCGGCATGAAGCGCTTGGGGTTGCAGACCAGAAAGTACTTATACCAAATGAACTGGGGCTTGCCGTATTTCCCGGAAGCCACCAGGGCACGCAGCTTTTTATAGGTCGGCAAATTGCGGGTGCCGAAGTTCACCATCGCGCGCACCTTGTGCTTCTTCGCCGCGGCAGCCATGTCACGGGCTTCCTGCAGCGAAACCCCGAACGGTTTCTCCGCGAGGATATCCTTGCCGGCCTCCGCCGCGGCCAGGAACATCTCCCGTCGCATGAAAGGCGGAGTGGCCAGGATGACGGCATCGACATCCGGATCCGCGATAAGGTCGCGCCAATTTTCATAGGCACGTGAGACCTTGCTCTCCCGCGCCACTTTTTTAAGCAGCTTGGTATCGATATCCGAAACGGCCACGGCATTGGCCATGGGGTTTTTCGCCTGCGTGCGTACGTGGTTGGCCCCGCCATTACCGAGACCGATAACTCCTATATTGATCATAACCGTTATGCGATGAGGTTTTTCATGAAGGCCACCGTTTGCGGCAGCACGGTTTCCGAGTCGCCTTTGGCAAAGCATTCCAGAGACAGATTCCCGCTGTAGCCTACTTCCTTGAGCGCTTTCATAGACGGGCCAAAATCCGTATGCCCCTGTCCCGGCAGGAAGCGGTTCGAATCCACCATGTGGACGTGTCCGATAAGGTGTCCATACTGCCGGATACTCTCCGCCATATCGGCCTCTTCGAGATTCATGTGGAAAAAGTCTGCCGTGATGCGCAGGGCATCCGAACCGACCACCTCGATGTATTCGGCAGCGTCCTGCAGGGTCTTCACCACATGTGTTTCGTAGCGGTTAACCGGCTCGAGGAAAAGTTTTACCCCAAGTGATTCGGCGCGCTGTGTGAGCTTGCCCAGCATATCGATGAAGACCTCCTTCTGCACCTCGTAAGGATCCCAGAGCGGGCTAAGGTCCGGCATCTGCGGACGCTTATCAAAGAGCGGTACGAAGACCATGCCCGTGGTCTCAAGCTTGGCGGCCAGCTCCAGCAGGTCGTGAAAATCCTGAAAGCAGATCATGCGTTCTTCGCGATCGCCCGCCAGGAGGTTTCCGCGGAAGCCGGAGCAGATGTTACCGCAGGGCACGCTCTCGGCCTTGAGCGCGGCTTGCACCGAGTCGAGGTCCTCCTTGAGCCACTTGCCCCAGATTTCGACGGCGTCGAAACCAAAGCGCTTGAGCGAAACCAGACGCTCACGAAAAGTCGCGCCCGGCAGTATATCCGGGAAGAAGAAGCCTCCCCGCAATGTGGATACGATGGATAATTTCATTGGCATAAATCTAGTGGTTGATGGTCGCGCATGTACTTTCAGCGCTGCATAGGCCTCGAGGCACGTTCCAGGAACGCCCCGGCAAGGAGTCGCGGAAATTTTTCGGCAAACGGTCCTGCTGGTAGTCCAGCTCCAGCCAGGGATCGCGTGTACGCAGGCGCCATTCTGTCATGGTGTGGCGGAACTGCTCCACCGTTTCGAATAGTTCCGGCTGCCCAATCAGGTTAACCGTCTCCATGGGGTCGTTTTCGAGATCGTAAAGCGCTTCCTCCGGCCGAAAAAGCACATCGTGGGTGCAACGCTTCCCCATGTACTCCAGGGCATCCCGGCGAATAACTTGCCAGGTGGCCGAGTCATAGAGGTCCGTCCCCAGAGGCATCGGCTCACGATGGACCAGGTGCCGCACGTATTTATAGCGCCGATTCAGCACGGCACGGTAGGGATAGTAGTTGGTGACCTCGTGGAAGCTGTGGGAGAAAAAAGTTTGGTCAAAACCCGGTGCATCTGGGTCTTCCAGCAACGGTAACAGTGAGCGCCCTGTCCACTCGGCTGGATATGCCTCGGGCGCGACTCCCAGGAAGTCCGCCACCGTCGGGGCCAGGTCGGTCCAGTTGACCAGAGCATCCGTCTCGCCGCAATAATTCGACGGATGCCGGATAATCAGCGGACAATGATGGCCTGTATTGTATGACGATGCCTTGGCCCCCGGGAACGGCATGCCGTGGTCGGACAGAATCAGGACGAGTGTATCCTCGGCACGACCAGCGCGCTCGAGTTCACGCAACATGTCTCCGACAAAACGATCGAAGCGAGTCACGAAGCGGTAGTAGTCCGCCAAATCACGTCGCACCCCCGGGCAATCCGGCAGGAAGTCCGGCACGACAATATCCTCTGGTCGATATGACACATCCGGCTCGTGCCCGTCGCCCACGGCGGAATCAAAGTCACCGCCCGTACGGTGCGGGTACATGGACGCGACTTGCAGGTAAAAGCTTTGCCTATCGGCGTCTTTAAAGAATCGACGTGCCGAAGCGGCCAAATCATCAGTCCGCCACGGCAGGGAGCGATCATAATGTTGAAATGGATAAACCGACGGCGGCGCGATATGGTCCTTGCCTATCATACCTGTACGCACACCGGCGTCGTTCAACAAAGCCGGCAGCGAACGAACGTGCTCATGCGTGGCAAAATGATGCACGCCGTGCGGATGTCCATATTGCCCATGCTGGTGACTGTAGAGGCCAGTAAGGATATTGGCCCGCGATGCAGCGCAGGATGGCGTGGTGCAATAGGCACGGCGAAAAACCATCCCCTGCCCCGCTACGGCATCGATATGCGGCGTACGCACGACGGCATTGCCATAGCAGCGCGCCAGCGGCGACCAGTCGTCGGCGATAAGCAGGAGGACTGACGGTGATGAACTCATGAGGATTGAGCGGTCGTGGGCTTGCCCATCCACCAAGTGGATGGCAGCGTTTCCGGTGCGTAAGGGCCAAGCTCGGCCAACAGTGTCTCAATGCCTTTGGGGTGCTGGACCAGTACTCCCGCATCGGGATGGTCCGGTAAGGCTTGTTTGCCGAAGTGACGCCAGCCGGAGCCATTGAGTGACGAGGTGTAGCCGTCGCGACGATAACGTTCGATGAGCAAATCACGCAACCCGACCCGGTCTTCCTCGTAAGCACAATTGCCGGCGAAGTCATACGACTCGTGAGGGTCGGACTCCAGATCGAAGAGCCACTCCCTCTCATCGGCGGCGGAGAAAACATATTTGCGGCGCTCAGTAACCGCCATATGCAAACCAACGCCATCGGTTTGGAGCTGGCTGAAAACCGTTCGCGGGCCGATTTTGCCATCCGCGACTTCGGACAAATCCTTCCCCTCCTCACAGACTGGCTCCCACGTATCACCCGCAGCGGCGAGGAATGTGGGATGCAGATCGAGCAGGCTGGTCACGCCTTCATGGCGTGTACCCGCTCGCTCGCCACCGGGCCAACGTACGACCAGCGGCACCCGCGCTGAGGCATCGAGCATGGAGCGCTTACCGATACAGCCGTAGTCGCCCAGTAGCTCGCCATGGTCGCTGGCAAAGACGACAAAGGTATTTTCGATGTCGTCTCCCAGCGATTCGAGGATACGCCCGATATGATAATCGACGAAAGAAATCGAGGCATAGTAAATCGCCTTGATGGTACGCATGAGCCAGACGTCGTAACCTTGATCGCGGTACTTGGCACGCATCTGGCGATGGTTCCAATACGTCAGCAAATCCTCATAACCCTCGGGACGAAACGGCGGCGGCATTTGCCCAGCCCAATAGATGAGATTCCAGGGCGTGGGCGCATTGAAGGGCGGATGCGGACTGAAGAAACTCGACCAGAGGAAAAACGGCTGCTCGCGGTCGCGCTCCTCCAGGAAGGCGATGGAACGGTCCGCCACCCAAGCCGTCTCGTGCAGGTGAGCCGGCATTTGCGAAACCTGCGGAACACAATACATCTCGCGTAACGCACCGTGGACATCCAGCACGTGATCGTAACCGTGCGCGTCGAGAAACGCACGATAGTCGTCCTGTCCGCGCTCGCTCACCTCACGCGTCTCAAAGCCCCAAAGGCGTTCACGCTGTGGCGTGAAGTGCATCTTGCCAATGCCGTGGGTACGGTAGCCCAACTCCGTCAGCCGGGCCATGAAACTCGGGACATCCTCCCCGATGTTCGTGCCATTGTCCCAGCAGCCCGTTTGGTGTGGCGGCAGTCCGCTGCATAATGCCGCCCTCGCCGGCACACAGACCGGCGAAGGCGTATAGCAACGCGAGAACACCGTTCCTTCGGCGCAGAGACGGTCAAGGTTGGGCGTGCGCAGAATGGGATTACCCGATGCTCCGAGCGCGTCGAAGCGCTGCTGGTCGGTAAAGAGCAGCAGAATATTCGGCTTGGACGCACCCGAGGACATCAGCTTACCACTCCTTGGGGATCTACGCCGTTGCGCGGCGCAACGGCCAGGCCGATGCGCTCAATGCCAACTTCCCATCCTTCGCGGGAGTTGTAATAGAGCCGCCATTCGTCACCATGCGCGGCCAGGCAAAGTTGGTAGACGAGCGAGGACTTCCAACTGTCCGGCTCCGGCGCGATGATGGGGTTGTTGGGCGTGTCAAACCAATCGAGGCCGTCCTCGGAGAGGAGCACATGAATGGCGGAGCGGCTGTGCTCAACCTCCTTGTCCCAGTAGACACCGTTGTTGAAGCCGACATACAACCCGTAGGCCTCAAGGTAATATACCTTCATCGCGCCCGCACCGATGTTACGGTATGGGTCGTCTTCGTCCGGTGCGATCAACGGCTCGGTATGTTTGACGTAAGGCCCGTCGATTTTGTCCGCATAGGCCACGCCGATATTAGCCGGCTCCTCGAAGCCCAGGTCCGGAATACGCTTCACGCCACCGCTGTAATAAAGCGCGAAGCGACCGTCCGGCATGGGCGTAAGGCAGGCGTTGCGGCAAGTAGGGCGGAACTCCATATCCTCCCAAGGCAGGTCGGGCTCCAGCAATGTCTTCGGCTCAGACCAGTTTTTCAGATCGTCGCTGTGACGCATAACGATCCAGCAACGCTCGGGAAAGTTGTTCATCTGGTAGAACAGGTAGTAGCGCCCATCCATGGGATAAACGAAGGGCGAGAAGCCATCCCACTCGTGGAATGCATAGCGCTCCCAGGCCAGACCGTCCGGCGAGGTCCACTGCGCCAAGGTACCATAAGTGCCACAGGTGATAAGGTGCCACTGCCCATCCGGAGAGAGCGACGGTGTGATGACCGTCGGATCGGCGATGACATTCTTGAGGAAGGGTTCGATAACCGGACTCTGTGGATGGTCGCTCCACTTCGTATCGATCAGGGCCTTCAGGCGCTCGTTCAAGGCCGGGTTATAACGGCCCCAGATGGTTTTCTTTTCGGTGACGTTCATAGGTGATGTGTGTGGATGGTTTAAATAATGGGTTTAATCGAAGCCGGACTCGGACTCGGCATAACTGATGGCGAGCACTACCGGCATATGGGCGGACTGCTCCGAGGCCTCGATTTCGACGGCCTTGATCTTTTCTTCGGGATGCGGATTACGCCAACGCATCAGGTAGTAAGCACTGGTTTCGCCGACATCCTCGCCGTCCGTCTCCTGCGATTGGAAAGCCAGCTCCGCCATGGGCAGGGGTTGCACGCTGGCCCGAATGGGCCGAACCTGCTGCCCGGAGTAGACCGGGATATCGATTTGGCGGCCACTCTCGTAGATGACATGGTAAGTCATCACCAGCGGGCCAGGCTGCGGCGGACGGTAGGGCTCTCCCCACAGTCGCAAATAGCCCTGCACGAAGGCCAGCTCATCCGCGTTGACGCGCGGCACAGGAACGGTGACGGTGGATGGCCCACCGGGAAAAGTCTCTACCCAGGTACCGTCAGCATCTTGCCGCCTCGCGTTGACACGGATAATGGCGGGGGCCGACTCCGTTACTGGATCGGGCATGAGAAACTCGACGCCGTCTAAAGTCTGTCGACCGCGAGGCCAGTCCCCGCGCAGCAGCTTACCGGCATCGATATTTTTCCCGTCGGGATTGCGCTTGTTGAACTCCGTGGTCAGCGGCGCGTTGTAAACCTTTTCGAGGGAAACGGGCTTCCAATGCTGCTCCGAACCACCGGTAACCGGCAATGAACCAGCCAGCACGCCCAGGTTTGTCATGAAAACCTTGCCGAACTGCCGTGCCTGCTCGAAATCCTTATTTTCAAATTCCCACTGCGTTTGATCAAAGACAATGTCACCTTCACCGTAGCGCGCCGTGCCCCAGAGCATCGGCTCGGTGGCGGGTGTGACCGCGCCGCTTTCCTCGATGATCGGCACATTGGCCCGCGGCCAGTTGTCCTGACCAAAAGCCACCGAGTAAGGACTCAGCCCTGCGTTCAGCGCATCCGGGAGCAACGTGATACGCTCCGCGGATTTGCCTGCCTGCAGATCGAAGCCGTAAATTTTTCCAGCTTCCGTAATCTGCCCGGGGCTCAGGTTGTGCAGAATCAAACGACCACCACGCCGCACCCATTCCTTCAAAGGTCGGAGAGTGGCGATGTCCACCGTGGAGCCGTCCACCAGGATTTGCTCAACAGCCCCGCGCCCTGCGGTGTCCGGCAAATCAATCCCCTTCCCCGCCAGCTCGATGCCGGCGGCAGACAGCTCCGCGGCAAAACGACTGCCCGAGCCACAGAGCAGGTAGGTCGCACGTTGGGCGGGCACAGTCATCGTGTCGAGATAGACCAGCAACGCATTCAACAGCCGTGCAGCCATCGGATCGACATCCAGCTTCTCCTGCACGAGCACCTGGCAAAAGAGGTAAACGCCATTGCCGTAGAAAGTTTCAACCATACCGGTAACCGGGAAGTCGACCAGCGGACGACTGCGTGCCGCTCCTGTGGCAACCAGCGGACGACGCACCACGCGATGATCGTCCTGCCAGTAATGCAGGCCCGCCTCCGGCAGACCGGAGAAAACCTTGTTGCCTGGTGTGCCCGGATAAAGCGTGTTGCTGGGGTTTTCGGTCAGGCGGATATCGACGGGGAGCCAGCCGTCGGCCCAACCCTCCTGGTCGAGTACCAACACCCGGCCCCCGCGCTGGACAAAACCGGCCAAAGGCTTTGCCAGATCCTGCTGCGTGGCCGTGTCTATTCCACCAGGCAGAATCAGGATGGTTTGCTCAGCATCAAGCTCAGCCAAGACGGCAACATCCGCAACCGGGACAGCATACGGCAAGTGATTCAAAAGCGCGTCCGAGGACTCCTCCTGATCTTCTCCACGCCAGACAAGAACGCGACGCCCTAGGTTCAGTAACGGGACTTCCCGGTCAAAAATCAGCAAGGGCTGCTCCACGTTCAACGTCGCCTCTTCGTCACCAAGCGTGCCGGATAATCGGGCCTCCCAGCGTGCTGTTTGCCAGCCCGGTGACGATGGTTTCATCTCGACGCGAGCACTGAGCGGCAGCTTCTCCGTACCGCCCTGCTCAATGGCCAACGGCTGCTCGCCTCGCGCCAGGACGCTGCCATCCGCTTCAACCAGTTGCCAGCTTAGCGTACCGTTAAAATCTTCCAGATCATCGTTGCTCAACCACAGTTCAGTCTCGATGGGAGCATCCGACCAGACGTTTTGTGTCCATGGGTAAAACATACCAACTAGAGGAGCATAGGCGAGGCGTGCCATCTCCTTCTTCATCGGATTATCCACATAGCCACTACCACCGATGGACTGGCCGACATGGAGAATGTTCAGCATGCGATAAAGGATGAGCGCGCGCGAAAACCAGAAAGGCTTTTGCTCCAGGTCGAGCTCCTCGCGTTCGTCCGGGGTGAGAGTGAAATAGTCCTGCCCGTAGCCTTCAGCATAATCCAACCGCCAAGGCGGCAACATCTCGCCAATCATGATTGGCTTGTTCCGGTCTTTATCCGTCAGAT
The DNA here is from genome assembly GCA_030432235.1 of Verrucomicrobiia bacterium. GTDB lineage: Bacteria > Verrucomicrobiota > Verrucomicrobiia > Opitutales > Cerasicoccaceae > JAUIHT01. The sequence goes on from JAUIHT010000004.1 coordinate 160,022, forward strand.
AGTTGCCCGTGGTTTCACGCTTCACACAAACCGATGCATCAAGCGGCCAAAAAAGCTCGTTGGGCCAATTGTTGACATAAGGCCGCATGCGCTCGGGGTAGTGGTAGTTGATGACATCGTCACGGCCATCGGTGGGACCATAGGCACTGTGCGATACCGGACGGGTCGGGTCGGCTTCGCGCATGGTATCACGCACCAGGGCCAGAAAGCGGCTGGTCACCTCGCTACGCGGCACCTTCCAGTGTTCGAACTCGTTCGACCCCGACCACATCACGACGCTCGGGTGATTACGGTCTCGCTCGATCAAGCGAACGGCGTGCTCAACGGCCGCCGGGGATATCGGCCGATGGTTGAGTGCGGTCTCCGGAATCAGCAGAAAGCCCTGGCGGTCCGCCTCGTCCAGAAATACTTCCGGCAGAGGTTGGCAATGCAGACGCACCGTCTCGATACCGGCTTCCTTATGCGCCGTCCACAACTCCTCGGGGGCAAGATAGCCTCCCTCATAATGACGGGCCGCATAATACTGCCCGGTATGGCCCCAACGTCCGTACAAATGAATTTTTTTGCCGTTGAGGTAGAAGCTGTTGCCGTCGATCCAGACTTCTCGAAAACCAAAGGTCGTATCGGTACGGTCCAGTGTCCGACCGTTCTCGTCAAGCAGCTCGACCCTTACTTGATACAGCTTAGGATGCTCTGGCCACCACAGTTCAGGATTTTCCCAGGGGATGGTCAGACGAATCGCGGCCTCATCCACCGCAGGGAAATCCGCACTGTCGAGCACCTGGCCTTCGTCGAGTATTGACAGGCGAATGCCAGCGACATCTTTCGCTGTGCCGGCCACTTCGACGTCCACCGTGAGTTGCTTTTCCCGCACGGAGGGTTGAACGAAAACCGAATCGACATAGGCCGTGCCACGAGTCTCCAGGTAAGCGGGCTGCCAAATACCACCGTGCTGGTCGAACATCGCGCCGATGGGCGCCCCTAGCTCCTGTGCTTTACGATAAGACCCCACACGCAACAGCAGTTCGTTGTCCTGCCCCGGCTTCACCTTATCCGTAATGTCGAACTCGAAGGGCAGGAATCCGTCAATATTGCGCCCCAGATGCTCCCCATTCAGATAGACGTCACTGACAAAAGCCACGGCGTCGAAGTGCAGGAATAAACGGCGATCCGGTGGTAAATCTTCGGGGATGGCCAGCTCTTTACGATACCACACCGTGTCGATATCGCGGGCTTTCAGATCGCCGAGTTCTACACCGTAGCGCCACCAGGGCTTCGCATAGAGTCGCTCTCCATCCAGATAGATGGGGCTCCAATCCGTGGGTGGATGAACCTCATCGACACCTGGAGGCACAAAGGCAAAGTCCCATCGTCCCAGCAAAGAAACTTGGGCACGCTCCCCACCATCGAGTCTAGAAAGCTCTCCAAGGCCGGTTGCTTCCAGAGTCGTAATATTATCACCCGCGAACGCGCGCTGGATCGTGTTTTCGTCGAGCACTTCGTTGGTGATCAACAAATCGTCGATGAGCCCCGAGAAGCCTTGCTTCGAAGGGGTACGGTCTCCCCCCAGCAGCCAACGCGAGCGCTGGTAAGCACTGACGCCCTCCAAGTCCGTCCAGGAGCCGAGATTGTTGCCCTCGGTGATTTCCGCTGCCTGTTTTCCGTTCAGGTAAATCACGGGCTGCTTGCCGTCCTGCACCAGCGCCACCTGAGTCCATTTTCCTACAGGCACACTGCCCGGCAACGTACTCCCCCGCCAATGGTAGGGGAAAGGTTCACCTTTCCAGCGATTTTCAACGACTAGGGATTCAGTCGCCGCGTCGTAAGAGACCGACAGATGATTATTGGCGAAATGAATACCTCCCGCTGACAGAGCCAGCACGTTACCGCTCTGCCCTGTTGGCTTTAGCCACAAAAGCACCGAACCTTGCTCAGAAAAACCGTCCTTCCACGGCACCCCGACTGCCTCATTGTCTCCGCCAAACCGAAGCGCTCGTCCGTCTTCACGCCCCTGGCCGAATTGCTCTTCCGCAAACTGAATGACTGTTCCATTGACCGACTCCAGAATCACAGAACTCCCACCTTCCATATCCAGCCACAATACTGGATCGACTGGAGCGCCCGTCGCTGCCAGGCGAAAAGCTAACATAGCGCCGCAGAAAACGGCCATGGCTGCACGGGAGACAAACATCAATTATTTACGAATACGGGGTGGATCAAAAGGGGCTGCTTAATCAGCATATCAATATGGAAAACGTTTTCCATTTTTTGACATATGTCAACCGGAAATTTGATTTCGGAAAACGTTTTCTTGATCTCGGCTGAAAACGGCGGGATAAGCATAAACATGCACGCGGTTACCCGCATCGCTCCGAAAGCATCCGATTCCCCTCTAGCCGAGCCATCGGATGAACAGGCCAACAATGCCCCCGGCGTCCATACTTTCATGGATGATGCGGGGAACCTGAGCGCACGGCTACGGGAGTTACTGCGCTCCCACCCCAAGTCACAGCCGCTGGAGATTCATTTCCAACCCAAGACTTACCACTTTTACCCCGATGATGCGGAAGAGCTCTTCTGCTTCGTAGCGAATAACGACTCCGGCCTCCGGCGCATCGCCTTTGCCTTAACGGAGCTCCGGGACGTGCTCCTTGATGGCCACGGCGCCACCTTTCTCTTTCACGGCCGCATCTGCCCCTTTCTTCTACGTCAGTGCAAGCGTGTCGTCATCCGCAATCTGCGGATCGATTTTGTCCGTCCAAGCCTTAGTCAGGCAGAGATACTTGAAGCCGACGCCAGCGCGATCACGGTCCGTCTGGATGAGAGATACCCCTATGAATTAGCCGCCGGACAGCTCTGGTTCACTGGCGACGAGTACGAAAGCAGGGGCTGTAGTGACGGGCCACGTGCCAAGCGCGGAAGCTACGTGCGCGCCCTCGAATTTGACGCTAAACGACGCGAGCCCGCCTTCATGGCACAGGATCATTCCTGGCTATCAACCGCCCATGTCGAAGAAACCGCACCTCGTACTCTACGCTTCCATACCGCCTATCCCGAGCCCCGGGCTAAACCGGGCAATTGGCTGGTGCTGATGCATGACCGCCGCGAGATGTTCGGCTTCTGCCTGGATCGTTCAGCGGATGTAACGTTGGAAAACACTACGCTTCATCATGCCGGGGCCATGGGCATCATCGCCCAGCATTCCACCAATGTTCGCCTGGACCGCGTCCGGGTTATTCCGGACGCCGCGCAAGACCGCGTCTTTTCCACCTACGCGGACGCCGCCCATTTAGTCTGTTGCGCCGGGCGCATCGAGTTGAAGCACTGTTGCTTCGAAGGCATGATGGACGATCCGCTCAATGTCCACGGTATCTATACACCGGTCGCGTGCGTCGTCGATACCCACCACCTCGACGTGCAAACCGGCCACTATCAACAAGCCGGTGTTTGTCCGCTTGTACCCGGCCCGGCAACAGTCATCGACCCGCAAACACTATTGAGCAAAGCACAAGTGGACATCGAATCAGTCGAAGCGATTAATAGCAACCGGTGGCGCATCCGTCTGGCCTCATCGCCCCCCTGCCCCATTCAGCCTGGAGACTGCCTGGAGGCCCTGCACTGGCGCCCCGATCTCTATGTCACGGGCTGTGACATGGGCCGTAACCGCGCACGCGGGCTGCTGATTTCCACCGCCGGGTCTGTCCTCATCGAAAACAATCGCTTCCACCATGCGGGCTCCGCCATAAAAATCTCCGGCGATGCACGCTCCTGGTTCGAGTCCGGTGCCGTACGTGACGTGCTCATCCGGAACAACCAATTTGAGAGCTGCGGATATGGCCCCTGGGGGCGCGGTATCATCGCCATCGACCCGGAAATTGAACGCCAATCCTTCCGTTCGGAGAAATACCACCGGAACATCCGCATCGAGGGCAACCACTTCACCACCTTCCACCGGGATTTGCTTTATGCACGATGCACGGATGGGTTGAGCTTCATCAACAACACGGCAATATCCAGCCATGAATATCCCGCCAACCTTGACACAGGTCCGTGGTTTGAGCTCGAAAATTGCTCCAACACGACAGTACAGCCACCGGCCATAGCCAAATCAATCATTCCTCCAAAAACGTGAACAAACCCGTTCCTACTATCAAGGATATCGCCGCACGTTGCGGGGTATCCGTCTCTACCGTCAGTAAGGCGCTGAACCCACAATTCCGTAGTGGTGTGCGGGATAAGCTGCGCAAGCGCATCCTGCGCGAAGCGGAGAAAGCCGGCTATCGCCCCAATTGGATGGCTCGCGCCATGATCAAGCGGCGAAAACATATTATCGGCTTGATTTACAGTGGCGACTTTCCGCTCCAGGAAGGCAATTTCCACGAAATGGTCTCCGCCCTCAGCGCGGAGCTCCAACGAGCTCAATACTACCTCCTGTTCTTGCCCAGCCGGCTACTGCTGGAGGATAGCAGTGCCGTCTTCGAGCGAGTAGACGGCTTTGTCCTGCTAAATGGAAAATGCGAAAAGGAAGTCTTGCAGGAAATCGAGGAGCGCGAGTTCCCGATGGTTGTCCTCAACGGCACCGTGCCTACTACCAGCATCAAAATAGAGAACGATGATGAGTATGGCGCCAAAATCCTGACCGAACATTTCATCGAAAACCGTCATCGGAAAATCGCCTACTATATCGGACCGGTCTACTCCGAAAAGCTTCACTACAGTGTGAAGCGTCGACAACTCGGCTATGAAGAGGCCATGAAGCAGGCAGGATTGAGTAGGAATATCCAGATCATCACTGACACATATAATCACCTGGCCGAAGTCATTGAGCAGGGCGGCAAATCCGTGCCCACAGCGCTGATGATACATTCCCACGTTCTGGCCATCAACCTGGTTGGTGAATTAGCCCGCCGCGGGGTGCGGATTCCCCAGCAAATCGCCATTGCCACCTTTAACGATATTTATCCCATCGATCACCTGGTACCGCCCCTGACCGCAGTCGCGATCCCCGCCGAGGAAATGGGGAAGGTCGCGGCCGAACAAATACTCGGCTGGATAGACACCCCCGACTCCGTCAACAAGGGGCAGTCCGTCACTTTCCAACCGACCTTGAAGTTGAGAAAATCCTCCGATTATCCGCTCAACCCTTCCGTAAAAAGAAAATGATATAGCTACGAAACCCTGATTGGGCCATTTTCTTCGGCAAAGCCAGTTCTCGTTAACCAGAAGCTTAAGGCAGGAAAGCTTGGCGATTCCAGGACCAATCTCCGATTCGTTTGGTGTCCTCATCTCGATCCTGGGTCTCGCCAGCATTTTCAACCAACGAGCTGCGGAATACTCACTGCTCATAGTCAGAGAAATGAGGCCACTAATAAAACGTTGGCCAGGTGGCACTTTCGTTCGCACGCATTCTACACAAAAGCCACAAGGCATGGCTATGACAGGCGAATCTATGAAGAGGGCATTTCTTTGAGGACAAGCGCATCGGTCCATTCCCGGATGCGTTTTCTGCCCTCTCCACTAAGACCATGGCCGTCAGTAGGCATGGCGATAAAAGTCAAATCAGCCCGGGAGCCTTTAATGGCCTCATTGAATCCTTTCTGCCAACCGTATGCCGGGGATTTTTCACCGTAGATGACTAAAACGGGCTTACGCTTGGCCGCATCATAATCCTTCTTAGGCGCGTAACCCCCTTCGTGCAAAACATAGGCCGTAAAGTAATCGGAAAAATCGTCCCACTCTTGACAAATACCGGAGCCGACCAGATGAGCACCACTACTGGTACCTCCGGCAATTCGAACGGTTTCGCTGATATTCGGCACGCGCTTTTTCACCTCTTCCAGCATGGGAGCGAGGTATTCCCAATGCGCATCTATGGTACCGTCGTTAACCGCAAGCCGAGGCAAGCGTCCACCCGGATAAGGAAGCGCAACGACTATAAAGCGCTCAAAGTCCACCAGCTCATTCGCCCCGCCGACTTTGTAAGAGCCTTTGCCACCGGCAAACCATACGAACAAAGGATAGGTATTTTGCGGATTATAGCTGTCGGGAATCCGTACCTCGCACTTGCTTGACTGGTTACCCGCCATTGCCGGCAGATCCGGGAAATCCAAGGTGATGACTTCCCCCGGCTTCAAGCGTGGAGTATCGGGACTAAGAATGTCTGGCGAATCCTGAGAAAACTGCTGCAGCAAATAGTCTCGGTCCGGCTCTATAAGACGCGTTAAACTAAAGGTAAACTGCCGTCCATCGTCGCGCAAAATGGTTACTTCGTCGCCATCAAGGCCCAGCGCCTTGGCACGGATTGCCCGCCCTTCTACATCTGTATAGACCCGATAATCCTCGGCGTGCAGCAAGGAGTGACAACTCAACAGTAAGGAAATAGCGATGGCCAACTTCACCGCTCGTCACTATTGTAGTGCAACCTCTGTCTCAGTTTTTCCCGGGCTCGCCTTCTCCCTCAGCAATTCCGTAACGGACAGATCAATCCCCTCCTGAGCAAAGAAGCTAGCCGGATAGAGTTCCTTGGCCTGCAAATAGCCCATAAGCGCTTTGGAGTAGTCACCATCTCGGCGGGCTCCCTCGGCCTGGGATACGGCGGCGGCGAATTGTGAAGCCTTGACCGCAAAATCGCCACGCATACGATTGAGGTCCTGGTCTTCGGGATACTCGCGGTATACACGCTCCAGAACCTCCCAAGCGCCGTACTCGTTTTTAATTCGAGAAAGTTCTTTGGCCTGTGCCATGGCCGTCTCAATCTTCTCCATGCGTTTCATGATATCGAGAAACTGTTCGTTGCGCTCCTCGTCCATGGACAAGGCGGCAGCAAAGCGGAAACGGTCGTTGAAGATGGCCCGATAATCCCTTTGCCGCTGAAAGCGGTCAAAGTCCAACGCAGCCATATCCTTGACGTCGGTCTTTTCCAGCAGCTTTTCGGAGAATTTGGATATTTCAGGATTGGTCGGCCAGTACTCCACAGCTTCCTGAAGGGCTGTCTCAATGCCTTTCCGGTCCTGGTCATAGGCCGCGGTCAATGCCTTCTGGACAGCTAGGTTGCTCAACTGCTTGGATGTCTGAATAAATGCGTCGGCTTTGCCCGGATCGAAATCATGCACGGACCCGGTGACACGCCCCAGGTACTCTTCAGCGCGGTCAAAGTTCTTCACTTCCAGCGCGTTGGCCAAACTGCTTAAGTTACGCATGTATTGGAGGACGATGCGCTTTTTCTCCAAGGGAAATGTCTTCACTGGAGGCAGATACTCACCCAAGTAAAATGCCTCCATCAGTCGCTGGGCCGCCATATGGATTTCACCGCGCTCTAAAAGAAAATCCACGGTCTGGATGCTCTCATTGACATCCGCGATAGCTTCCTTGGCGAGGGCATCCACGGTAGATGTGGTAATTTTCACATCCAAGTCCCCAAAGACCTGTCCCTTGAGAGCATCCGCGCCTTCCAGTGTATTATCCTCGGCACTGAAAACATACCGGTAAAAATCGTTGGCGATAAGCGTGTGCTGAAACCGGCGCTGGATAAAAAACTGCAATATCATGCTCTGGAACTCCAGCTTTTGATTTATCCGGGAAGTTACCTCGTAGGTCTTGTTTTCCTCCAGCTTCTGCTCAGTCTCCTCCAAGCGCTTTCGCTCGGGTTCCAACAAGTAATCCATCGAAGGAGGGGCCGGGTTGTCACGCCCCGTGGTTCCGCGTGTCATATCGATAAACTCGCGCCGGTCACGGTTGTTGATGATACGCATATTGGCTTCCGTAGCTTGTCTGTCTTTTTCAAGCCGCTCATTCTCCAACAGAAGCATTTGGATCTTTTTACTGGTCTGCCAAAAGCTGATCACGCGGTCGGCCAAGGTTTCACTCAAGCCGCTGTCCATCGGAAACTCAGCAGCCTGGTAAAGCATGCGCCAAGCTTCGGCCACGCGGATCGATTCGCTGCCACCACCTCTTCCGATTAAGCGCTGATTGATGTCATCCAGAATCTTGTCGTATTCAAGGTCCTCGGTCGAGGTCGCCGGCGGAGCGTTCAGGTATTTTTCAAAACGCGCTCGAGCCATTTCCGTATCACCCAGATCGAAAGACTTTCCTCTCCAGTTGAAGGCGCTGTTACGCAGGTCAAAACCTTCCAAGACCTCGCGCACTCCGGCCGTATTGCTCGGCTCGCCGTTGCCCGCGGGTGGCTTTGCGTTCCCAAAATTGGGCGCTCTTGGAGTCGATGAGCGGGTCGGCTGCGCGTTGGAGCTCGGTGCCGCGCTGTCGGTGGGCATTGACGTTGTATCAGGCTGCGTTTGAGAGCCATCCGGCGAATGGCTTCCACCAGGCATCTGGCCGTGAAGCGGGTGAAGGAAGAAAGCGGCCAGAAAGCACAGAAGAGAATAAAGTCTATTTTTCATAACAAGAGAGGGCAGAGATTAAATCTTTTGCATCTTTTCCACCACCAGGACCCCATCGCCATCAATGGTCAGCGTGAAGCGGTACACTTGGCCCGAATAGGCGCTCATGTCCCCGATACTCACGGGCACAAATACCGGAACGGGTTGACCGCTCTCCAGCGTGCGGGTCAGCAACACTTTGCCAACCGCTTCGTCATAGCCAAGCTGCGAGTCTATACGGCTTTCCAATTGATAGGTGTTGCCTGCGAAGGATTTTGGCTGCGCTGCGAATTCACTCACCGGAAGGGCTTGGTATTGTTCCCCACCGGAAAGCCGGATAAGAAAAAAAGCAAGCAGGCCTAGAAGAACAATGCCTGCCATGGTGCCGAGGAGGATGACGTTTGCTTTGCCGCTACGATAGGTATGTTTCATGATGCCTCCGGTTTGAATGAAAGTGATTGAGAATGGGCGTGCTCATCAATTTGGGGCGTAGCAACCCGTTTTCGAGAAGCTGACAGTTTCACTATTATCAGCAATGCCGCCAGCATAAGGCAATCCCGAAGCATCAGCCACGGGTAGTTCGTCTTAGCTTCTGTTGCACCAAAACAGCCACAGGAAATATCCAGTCCGCGCGCCCAAGCAGATATGATTGCTACGAGGAATACCGTCATGAGTCCCGCCAGCAAACCAGCCGAAGCGCGGCTCCAGGAGGGAAGCAATAACGCCAGCCCCGCGGTGATTTCCAGCCAAGGCAAATAAAGCGCGACGAGTAGGGAAGCCTGGTACGGCAGAAGACGGTAGCTTTCGATATCCCGCAAGAAAATGTCCGGTTGCATTGCCTTGACGAACCCTGCATAGAGAAACAGCCCAGCCATGATAACCCGCAGACTCCAGGAAATTACTGTCTTGAATCGAGCCATTCCTGCCAGCCTCCTTTCAATACATACACGTTCTCGATGCCCATCTCCTCACGCAGACGGCTGGCCACTTCCTTGCTGGCCCCGCACTGACGGCTGTCACAGTAGACCACCACTTTTTGCCCTGGCTGCCAGACATCGAGGAAGTCCAACATCTGCCCGTCAAAGCCTTCCATGCTCAGATTAACCGCACGCGAAATATGCTTCTTCTCAAAAGTATCAGGTGTACGGGCATCCACCCAAAGTACAGATTCCGGCCATCCAGAAACAATGGATAAGTTCACCTCGCCGTTAGCCAAAACCGTAGACTCCCATGGCGGCATCGTCGGGTTTAGCCATGCATTCAATGCCGCAGGCAAAAGCGGTATGGCCAGCATAAGGATGATTTTTGAGAAAGCGGAATGTATCATCGTCAAAAGGCTTTATCCTGATGAACAACCACGGCGACCTCACCGCTTGTCCGGTCTGATATGTCTCCGGCTCGCTCAATTAAATATTTAGGCCAATTCGGGATGAATTCCGCTGCTCCGGGAACAGTTACCAAATGGATATTGCCATGTTCCTCCGCGACAGCAGACCAGATTCGCTCCTGCCTCCAATCCCCCAAATCACCGAGAATAATAGTGGCATCCCTTTCTCCAAGAGCTTCAATCATCGGATCTACGTTCTCGATACCAGGGTTGAACAACAGGACGCGGGTTGACGTTACAGTCTGCAAGTTCTCCAGACCACCCTCTCCGGATAGCACCAAACTCTCAGTTGTGTAGGCACTCGCTCCTTCATGGAAAATAATGACTTCGCCCAATTCAGCGGCGTATTCACGAAGGGAATGTCCATATTTACCACCTAAAGAGCCAAGGCTCGGCTGTACAATGACCATCTTTGGAGTGGCACCTGTATTGAGAACCACTTGGTCGGGTGATGCCGCAAGCCGATTGCTCGATGGCAGCAGGAAGGCCGCGGCATAGAGCATGAGCAACCCAGCATAGCCCAAGCCTAACCAGCCAACCACGGCCCGCTTCTTCGGCCACCGCTTGAAACGATAGTTCTGCGCGAAGACAGCCATAAGTAGCAAAGCAGGCAGGAGACACAACCACCAGAGAGTCAATACAGAGCTAAAGACGGCAGCCATGCTCAGCGTCACCCAGACCGCAAATGCGGTTACCTTCAGTGGTGTATAAGGTCGCGGAAAACAGATGCACAAAACAAAGGCCCAAGCACCAACGTAAACAATTTGAAAAGGCAGACCATAATCCACCATCCAAGTCAGGTGGGAATTCAGCAGAGAGAGGTAGTCACCGGTCTTCCCAAGGGGCTGATACCAATTGTTGAACGCGTAACCCGCTCGGCCCCCGCCCCATCCCAACGGAGCATCCTTCATCATTTGTAGACCGGAGGTGTAGATTTCCAAACGCACATTGGCCGAGGAATCTTGGCCCGCGATACCGCTGGCCACACGCTCACCCACGCTAAGATGCTTGCCATAATAAAATAACAAGCCACTCGTGAGCACCAACGCCAAGAGTTGAGGCCAAAGACGCCACGTATAATTTCCGTTGGACTTGTTGCCCCGGAAACTATTGTAAGCTTTGTGAAGGCCAAAGGCGGCAATGATACAAAGGCCAATCATCGCGGCTAAGATGCCTCCGCGAGAAGCTGACTGTAAAAGCAAGCCTCCGAAAAGAAATGAAATCAGTAGGCTGAGCCAGAAGCCCCATCTGCGAAAGCGAAGCGCGAACCACCAGGAGACAACAATCAAAGTGGCAAGCAGGGCTCCAGTCTTATTGACCGAGCCCGGCCCGAGGCCAAACCAGTCCAGGCGATATTCGGGAAACAATAACTGTTCGAGGCCTTGCATCATTCCCAGACGGTTCCCCAAGCTTGTGCGATATCCTTGGTCGGCAAGGCCACCATGAATTGTGGTTCAATATATTTCTCCGCCCAATCTACGTGAAAAGCCTCCTGATTAAAGTAATCCCCAACATATATGGGATGACGCATCAGATAGAATTTATCGATCGGAGGTTGTTGCCAGTTATCATCTGTCGGATCTGGGATAAATTTGAGGCAGTATTCGAAGAACTCGACGCCTAGTTTGTTTATCTCCGGGCTGGAAGAATGGCCTAAGTTCTCCTGTGCCTTAAAAATCATATGAAAACCCAATTCCAGGGCCTGCCGATAAAAGCGCTGCCCTGCAGGATAACCATATTCCCGTGTTCCCGTAGAAACCAACCAAAGGATTTTCTCTGCTCCCGGCTTGGGAACATCGTAGCTACTATTTACATGAATATGTACCCCGGCGAAATACTGCGGCTTGCGCAGAGCAAGACGGTGGCCCATCTGCCCTCCACCGCTTAGGCCGTAGTAGAGTAGATTGCCTTCCGGAAGTGAAAATTTATTGCAGATACGTTTATAGCCGTTCTCCCACTCACGAGCACGGTCATCGAACTGTCGATCGTAGCTCTCGTAGCGTTCTTCATCCATTTCATCACCACTGATACCTGTCTTGTAACCCTTGAAGTTAGTCCAAGTTAGCATGGCCAGATTGTTCTCATCAGCGAACTTGACTAAATGCGGAAAACGACCGCCTTTATCTTTTACGTTTTTTAGTACCTCCTCCGCTTCAGACGACCATGTTCCTATTGCCAGCACCCCACGCACCGCTGGGTTAGGCTTACCAAAAAAGTCTTTCGGTTGCGCCTCCTGGCCGTTCCACAACTTCGGCATGCGCAGGTAAAAGGTGATGTCCGAATATTCCGAAAGTTTAGTGGGTTCTACAATCCTGAAGGTGCGTTGAACTTCATTTACATATCCTGAATTCAATGCCAGCAAGTTCTCGCCTGTGATTTGCCCCAGAGACAAGCTGCTAAAACCCCAAAAAAATAATGAAATAAAATTCCATATGTAAAATAGATTCCTCATCGTATCTTCAGACTTTGAATACGCACCACATACCTCACGCTATGCTTATTTGAAGCGACATGAAAAACTTGTCATACACTATTAGCATGCATCCAAACAATTAAATGTTTATTCCCATTTTCCCTATTGATTAAAATTAGTTGGAATAAACCCATAGTCCGCATATAATAAGCATCAATACGCATTCATATTATACATACGTAAATACTCTTAAGCAGGCCAAAGGATTAGAACCACTAAGCCTGCAAGCTGAAAAACAGAGCTAGCTAACAAGAATCTCCGGCCCCTCTTTGGCGAGTCCCATTTGAAAATTCTTCCGGTGTAGCCTTGAGGCACCTATAGCTATCATCTCCTTCAGGGTCTGCCGATTGTAAAGTCCAAACACATTGAGCCTGCTCCCACTTGTAACAGAACCACGGATTGAGAATTGCATCGGCACCGTCCTTACTATCAATCACGTCATCAGGGGACTGCGCTACTAATTGCTTCACGTACATTCCAGAACATCCAACAGTCGGTTTCGGATTGCCATGAGGCACTGTTGTCGTATGGCCCGAGCAAGAACTTGCAGATGGCGGAGGGTTATTATAGCTATCACGCGGATCACAATTTGCCCCATCACCGGCCTTCCAACATGTGTCCGTGCATTCATAGTCCGCCTGCCCATACATAAACGAATATGTATCCACATCAGCTTTATTAGCAGAACCCTCAACGATAAATACAGACGCTATAACGCCTGCAGCCAATCCATATATTTTGTATATTTTTTTACTTTTCATTTTATTATTGGTTAATCAAAAACCCCCTTAAACTTGAACGAAATTCATCTCCGGAACCATTAAAAGAAAAATCAATATTTGTATTAAAATAACCTCTATCCAAAAAATCAATAGAGACTGTTAATACCAATACCCTAAAAAAACGATTTCCAATTTCAATCATACCTATGTCAGAATAAGAATAATCATACAGACGTTTTTCTTCATATCCGTTCCGCGCCCGCTGAACAATCTCTATTTCGCCATGATTTTGATCTGAAATTAACGCATGATTTCTCTCAAATAAAAAAACAAAATCTTCCCTTACGGGTAATTTTTGTACTATTCCCAAATTGCGTTCAGCCCCTAGCATAAGCGAATCATAGCCATTTTTCGGGTATTCAATCTGAACTAAGACTTGTATACTATTTACCTCCGCATCCTCAAATTTCCCATAGATTTCCAACAAACTATTTTTAACGTTAGCTACTTTTACGTCTTCCGGTTCATGTCTAAAATAGCATGAAAGCAAAGAACCCGCATCAGGACTAATTACTAATGGTAATTCAACCTCCATTCCAATGAAGCAGTCGCAACTACCACGAACTTTTTCTATAAATAGCTTTTTGCTTCTACTATTATTTTGAACGGGAATTCCGATTTCAATAATTTCTCCAGGTATACCTGAAGTTGTAATTTTCGAAGGAATTCCTAATTCATTTTCCCACTGCCACTTGGGCTCATCTAAAAGGCCTTTTGCACTATTAATTAGCTGCAATGACTGACTATCGCTTATAAAAATAGCCCGCTCACTGACACGCATTTCAGCAAGCGCTTCAGCAACTTCAGAAACATTCCTATAAGCGGAATGCCGCCCCACGTCAATTTCAAGAGAAAATCCATTTTTAGGCTCATAAATTAAAGGGAAAAAATGGCCTACATTCTGTGAAGTATGCACTATCATAGCATAGGATTCATTTTCAAATACTTCCGCATATTTTGGGAAGTGCATGAGATTAATTTTCTCTGTTATTAAGTCCGCACGCTGAAGATACTCCTGCAATTGGCTGAACGAAAGAAACCCTCCACTTTCTGCCGAAATCGCCTTCAGAGAAGCCAACTGTAAATTAGCGTCGAAATAATCACTAACACGCGCAATTGCCCTTACCCCGCAACTATTAGAATCAGAAGCAATGCTTCCCCGTGTTGTATGTTCTTCTACGTAGCAGTCTTCATCTATTAAACTAAATGGATTCGATTTCAGTAGAATCGAAACACATAAGACTGATACCACTCCAATAATAAAATATATTATAAATCCCCTCATTAAAGGTAAATATTTAATTTTTAGTACGCTTCAGAGACTCAATAAAATCACTTGTATTGGCAGATGTTTTATATTCTAACCCCAAACGTCTATCAAACACCTTAACCCCCTCGGGAATACTCATTTTAAAATTTGGTATATTGTTAATCAATTTATAAGTTAATTCGGCATTTACCTCCTGCTCAACATCTTTAGTATTCATAGGACCACTAGCTTTCCACGTTTTGACGGTTACTTTACTAGGCAGGGTTACTGTCTCATTTATATTTACAACATCCTCGACGATGTACTCTAATGTTGCCACAATTTCGCTATCCGACCCATTAAACTCATTAGATTTATAATAGCTTATTAATGGAAACGGGACTAACTCAATTTCTACAACCTCGTCCGGCATTTTTCCCCTGCCGACATCAGCCATATTATAATACACACTTATCCTAATTTTATCTTTAGCAATAGTCTTAACACTCATGTGCTTCCCCAATAAATTATTCCAATTGCCATTGGGCAAGTGCTTGAATGAAAATGCTCCAGGGAGAAAGCTCAGAACAGGGAAATGATTCAGAACCGATCCCCATTGAGAAGTTGATGTTATTTCATTAACATCTAGAATCTCCGCTTCATTAACAACTCTTAAAGGCAAGCCATATGGACCACCTAAAATCTCATATAATATTAATTTCTCTCCATCATATAATATGTCTTTTTTTGCCGCGAAAAGCTCTTCCGCACCCGAAAACCATATAGTTAAATCAGGATCTAATGCCACCTTAAACCTACCACCTCTTATGGACTCAAATACCCCTTCGGCGTTAACATTATTGGCCGCATACTTACTACCTTTACCCCAATAATTTTTAAAACTCATACTAGTCTTGGATGTAACTTCCAAAAACGGAGCTATTATTGTCGCATTTTCTAGCTTCGATTGAATTGAATCCATTATGTCATATTCGTCCAAAGCAGTATCTTTGGTATTATTTTGAATCGCATTTTGCCCATTAACAGTACTCATTGAGAAAGTGATAAATAAGGCAATAAATGCTAAAAGTCTTTGGGTAGATTTATTCATTTGATTTATATATTGAGGTCTCTAACACTTTTTCTATACTTTCAATATCATTAGGATTGAAATCTCCTTCTTTTATTTTTATAAATGTTTTTGATTCGGGATATTTCTTATATACATAGCCATTATCATAGGCATATTTTTCAACCACATTACCATTATGCTCAACAAAAAGCTTTTTCCCATGGCCATCATATACAGTTCTTCGTATATTGTCATTGTCCGTTCGAATTTCTTCAACTAAAGTATGCCTTAAGGGATCGTAAACTCTTTGCTCCACCGAACCGGAGCCATAGTGAAATGTCTCGACTATGAAATTTTTCGAATCCCTCTCTTTTGAATAATATAAACTATTTCCAATCAGAGCTTTTTCACTAATACCATCTGCTGCATAATAAAATCTCACAACTTCTTTTGTCTTGCCATCAATCTCCCTAACCAGCCGTCCCTTCTCGTTATATGAATAATGCGAGAGAAGCATCCAACTTTTAGCGTCCAAAGGCATTTCTTCTACTCTTCTCAAGTTGCCATATGCTGGCCCTTCCGCAATAATCCATGTTCGCCTGTAAACGTTCCCAAAAGAGTCAGTAAAGGTTTCGATGCCCTTTGACCAATCACGCGACCAGAACTGTTTAGGTGTCCCATCCATAGGTAAGCGCTGTATGTTTACAGCATCTGGAGATATCTTTCCTTTGCTACTTTTATCAGCAATGTGCGGGTCATAGGCGTCATTCCGAATCTGGTATTCGCCCCCGGAATCAGCAGCTATAAAGCCGCTTTGAGCTTCATAGTTCACCCAGCTTTCCGTACCATTAGTATCCATCAAGGTTAATTGGTTAACTGGTACGGTGGTATTTTGAGTTAAAAACGTTTCTGGATCATCCTTACTGGGAATTTGCATAGTACGTTCTTTCCGCTTTCCCTTGCTGTAGACATAGCTCTCGGCCTTCTCGCCCGGAAACGATAGGGATGTCAAATACTTCACTCGGTAGTCCTGATAATCCGATTTGCCATCCGGGGCCGTCCAATCGCCATCTCCCAATTCTATTTCAATGCTCTTACCCATTATTTCTATTCTTTCTGGAGTCGCACCACTGTAATCGATCTTGAGCAAAATATCCCTGGCACCGACGGTTAGGCTACGCGGATAGCCACGGGCGGTGTAGTTAACACTCACTACCTCGGAACCCCCTCCCAACTGAAAACTAACAAGACGCCCATTCCGATATTCAAAGTAAGCATGGGGGCCATCAAGGCCCTCTATTCGTACCGTTCCGCGACGCTCATTGGTAATGGCCCGCCATTCAGCAGCCTGGTGCTTATAAGCTTTCTCACCACTGCGTAGGTCGACGTCAGCATCACGCACAAAGAAACGACGGTATTCGTCCGGGGCCTCCCACACTAGCACACCTTGCCGCGAAGGATACACTGTCGAAGAGAATAGAGGAAAATGCCAGCCCGGCCCAAACATACTCGGTTCGATTTTAGGATCACTAGAGAAAACCAAGGCCAAAGATAAAACCTGATTCCCCACAGGCAACTGCCCTAGCTCCCTAACTATACGAACGTAGCCAAACTGGTCCGCATTACCAAGCTTGTTATTGCGAGTCCCAAAGCGAAAGTCCTGAGCAACAGCAGAGGTCATCCCCATCAGCACCAACAGGAAACTGATGAGGAATATAAACCTCTGTTTTACAATGTTCATTTGTTTAGTTCGAGGCAGATCTCCCTACTCGATAATATCACTGGGCATAGAGTCACAATCACAAGGATTGTTTGGGTCATTTTCATCGCAAGGCGGCGGGCAAGACTCTTCATCTGCATATGCAGACAATGATACAAAGCCCGCGATAATAAGCATCAATATTAGTTTTTTCATTTTCATGATTGTACTAGGTTCTAGTTTACTTTATGGATTATGGAGTTTACGCCAGCTTTCAGCTAACGATTGGTTTGGTAGCCATGAAAGTAATTCTGGCTGGAAAATAGTATCCTGCAATTCAATGAGCTCTTCCGTACTAATATCGACAAAAATCGAAGCGGGTAATTCACCTTGAGATAAGACAGCGTCGAAATAATCTCTTACAAATCGCTCAAAAGCACCTTTGCGAAAATGCCCGGTTTCCTTGATGCTCACCCAAGTCCAAGGCTTCCCAAGCTCACGTCCTTGATAAAAATATGCATAAGAAGGAAACCATCGAGCCCCGTCGTATTCACCGCAAGCGACAATTCCCGGAGGCGTAATATCGGAAGGCCTGGGCGCATCCCAGAATTGGGCGGAATAGGCCGCCCAGACCTTGATACGCTCCGGCTTCCATTCAACAAATCGGCTGGCAAACTGCGCTCCGCCGGAGAATCCATAGATGAGAATGGGTTGATTCTCGCCAAAAAAGGCGTTGACCGCATCAAGGAGGGCTTTGCCCGAACCCTGATCAGGCCAGTAATAGCCTTCCTTTTCCTCCCCGTACATCAACTCAGGGTCGGAGCTGAAATTCAGGGCAATGACCCCGAGATTGTGCTTGTCGGCAAACTCCATCCATGGCTCCTCCCCAAGGAAGTGCGAGCCATCACTGTTCATGCCCGGACAAAGCACTAAAACACCGTCCACTTCGCCCAACTGAGGGCGAATAGAAACGTCAAAAATGTCCTCTGCTGCAACTGTAGAGGTGGCAAAACAGGTCAGCACTGCTAGACAAGTCACCAAAACAAACCCAACCGAATGCATGCTATGTGCATGCCGTGGGTTGTCAATCTGGCTGGTTAGCTTCATCGTTGGTTGCTTGTTAGGTCAGAAAGGGTGAATTCCGTTCGGCAAAGGTCATTTAACAAGAGCGTGGGCGAAGTAGGTACGCTCGAAGCCGTTACCATCAGACGCCGCGATTTTTATAAGTGCCCGCTCTGGGGTAGCCGTGTCTTTGGGAGACACGAGGATTTCCCGAGTATGTTTCTGTGTCTTATCTAACACTCCGGCCTCATCAGAAACGAGTTCGACAGAAAATCCTTCCGAGGCTGATTCAACAGAAGTAATTTGAATTCCTAAGGTTTCATTAGTATCGACGAAAATGGATTTAGGCTCCGGCTCGCTGCCCTGACGCCAAAGCAAAAGACCCGGTTTTAGCGAGAGTAGTTGCGGAATATCTACTCTAATGCCCAGCTTGATTTCCGACTGCCCTAAATCACTTGTATGGACTGTCACCGTCTTCTTTTGAAATCCTTGGCGACTACCCAGATTGAAAGTACCTGTAATTTCGCCTTCTTCACCCGGCAGATAGACCTTTTTATCCAGCTTAGCCGTAGTACAGCCACAACTGGTCTTCACCGATGTGATTTCCACCGGCTGCTCTCCGGCATTCTTAAAGGGAAAGGCAAAATCGACATTTTCCGTGCCGGGGCTAACCGTCTCCTCAATAGCGGTTTTCTCAAACTGCAACTCTCCCCGAACGAGGGCGACAGTCATCGCTACAAGCAGCGTGACAAGCACACGGACAGAGAACTTAACTGGCGGAAATGACTTCATAATTCGATGGCGATCAAAACAGCGGCGATGAAAACGCTACAAAGAACAATTCACAAGTGAATAATTATCACAAATGCGTTACATAAACTTAAAATAGACCAGCATCATGAGTGCCAGTTAGCATTGATTGACATCAGTCAAAGACAGCAAAAGCCTTCAAACTCGTCTCTTTATGCGATTTTCAGTTTTTTAATACCTAAATTTAGGTAATGATTTTTAGATTTTTACCCTGGCCCAAGCGACAAAGATTGCGCTGAGTGCTCTTCGCCTATGAGGACGTAGCACAATTTTGTAACCTTGCTGGCCAGTTCTGTCCAAAAACCATATCCTAACCTACCGGCCATCGCTTTGGACGGCTCCGCATTAGCCAAGGACTTAAGAAAAGCGAGCGACTGGACGCTTATGTGGTACTCTTCTGTACAGTTTTTTTCGCGGCATAATAGCACTGAGATGCCAACACGACTGGCGATCTTATCGCGATGGAGATCGTTCGCGATCTCTGGCTAAAGCTCCAAAAGAGGGTGCTGGTGGGTTCAGGTATTCCGAAGCGGGCGTTGTCACAGAGCCGTCCATACAGAAGGAGAAATTCTTGGCACGCTCACCCAGGCGCTGCTGTTTCATTTTTCAGGGTCGATGGATTGATACCCGTTTTCTGGTGATAGAAGCGTGAAAAATCATGCGAGTGCCTGTAGCCCATGTCATGGGCGACCATTTTCACCGCATCACCTGACTGCAGGCGCTTCGTCGCCTCGTGTATCTTTCGCTCATTAATGAAGTCCTGAGGCGTGCGCCCCAAATGCCTGCGAAACAATCTGGCCAGATTGGCAGGGGAAAGTTCCAGCCGGTCGCATAGGTCCGCTACTGGACGCGTGGAGGCATAGTTGTTCTGTATCCAACCCAGAGCCAGGCGCAAATTCTCCGGTAAGCCCAGGCCAGGCTCAGTCGCTCTGCGTTTTTTGGAGCGAGCCAGTGCGACATCCACATCCGTCTGTATCTTGCCAATGGCAATCGGGGAATATTTATCCGCTCGTGCGAGCTCGTTACGTGTTGCCCGATGCATGCGCTGGAGCGCCGCAATCGTCTCCGCCGGAAGTTGCCAGTGCAACCACTGACCACGCCCGGGACGCAGAGAATCAATTCCGGGTGGGGCACGCCAAATCCAACACAGGATTTTTTGCTCAGAACCCGGGGCAGCGCGCCAGCCCATCATCCGGTCCGGATGAAGGATACAAAAAGTCGAAGGGGTGCAGACAAACTTGCTGCCCTTAAAGCAAAGATGCGCCTCACCCTTCAGCATAAGAAGGTAGACGTAGCCGGGCTGACGAGCGACCGGAATCGGATCTTCGCCATAGCGACGGCTGCCCCAGGCCAGGTAATGCAAGCCACAGTTTTCCGGATTTTCCGGAATCCGCCATGGTCGACGCCCACGAGGCGGGTTGAGAAATGTCACATCACCCGAAACAAGCATAATTCATCAATTAAGGAATTTGCTAGCTTTTTCAAGTGGCATTTCCCATCCCTGCAGTCAGCTTTAGCCTATGGGAATCCTCCAAATGGAAAAGAAAACCAAAGCCATTCAAATACATTGCGACGACAACGTTGCGACGCTGATCGACGACCTCCCCTCGCCCGGTGCTGTTTCCATCCTGGGCGGCGTTGGCGCTAGAGATGTTATCGGTACGGTTTCTATCCAGGCCGGCCATAAAGTCGCCCTCATGCGTATTGCCGAAGGCCAGCCGGTTATGAAATTCGGCATCCCGATCGGGCGAGCCACCCGAACCATCGAGCCAGGCCAATGGGTCCATCTTCACAACCTTATCAGTAGCCACGATGAACGCTCCGGCACGCTGGATTTGAATACCGGCGTCCCCACGGACAGCGCTTACCGATGACTGTTTTCCATGGGCGAAGATAGCACAAACATGCCGACACAGACTCCAACCGCGCTCACCGAATGGACGGCCTGGCTGCGCCCGGACGGCCGCAAGGGTATTCGAAACCTGGTACTCGTTATTTATACCGTAGAGTGCGCCCGGTTCGTCGCCCATGAGATTGCGCGAAATGAGCAGGACACACAGGTCATCGGGTTTTCCGGCTGCTACGACAATGCCTATGCGATTCGGCTGATGCTTGCCCTGGCGCGGCATCCCAATGTCGGAGCCGTGCTCTCAGTCGGCCTCGGCTGTGAATACACGCAACCGGGAAAAATCGCGGAAGTCGTCAGGGACTCCGGTCGCCCCGCGGAGCACTTTTTCATTCAGGACCTCGGAGGCACCAGAAAAAGCATCCAGCAAGGTAAAGAGCTCGTTGCCAAGCTGCGCGATGACATCCGACTGCGCTTCCGCCGTGTAAGCATGACGCCGGGGGACCTGGTGGTCGGCTGTGAATGTGGCGGCTCGGACGGCACCAGTGGCCTGGCCGGAAATCCAGTCGTCGGCGCATTCTTTGACAAGCTGGTCGACGCCGGCGGAACCGCCATCTTCGAAGAGATCGTCGAAATGATCGGGCTCAAACAGGTTATGCATGACCGCGCCGCATCACCAGAGGCCGCTGCCGCTCTCGATGCCGCCTACGAAAAAGCCCTAAGCTATTGCCAATCCGTCCGCCAGTACTCGACCTCTCCAGGTAACTTCGCGGGAGGGCTAACGACGATCGAGGAAAAGAGCATGGGTGCTTTTGCCAAAAGTGGCCATCGTCCCATACAGGGTGTTATCAAGGTGGCTGAGCAGCCCCCGGAGCCTGGTCTGTGGCTCCTCGACAGCGTACCGGACCCGCACTTCATGCAGTTCGGCTATACCAACCCGAACGACACTGAGGGGCTGATGGACCTCATTGCCGCCGGCTCACATGTCATCCTCTTCGTCACTGGGCGTGGCAGCGTGATCGGCAGCCCCGTTGCACCTTTGATAAAAATCACAGGCAATGCGCAAACCTACCAACGCATGATCGAAGACATGGACTTCGATGCCAGCCCTGTCCTGCACGGTGAAGCCACTATCGAACAACGGGCGGATGCGTTGATGCAAGAAATCGTCAGCGTGGCTTCGGGTATGGCTTCGAAGCCTGAAAAGCTAGGGCATCGCGAATACTTCATCATGTACAAACATCAGGACACGCCAGGCCTCAAGGAGGGTTGTCGTGCCTGATAGCCAACCAGCAAAAACAAGACTTCTCATGAGCAAAGAAAACCTGAAACAAACACCCTTCTCCTTGGCCGGAGAATGCGCACTCATTACCGGAGGCGGCAGTGGACTCGGATATGCCATTGCCCACTGCATGGCACAAGCCGGGGCCAAGGTCGTTCTTGTCGGACGCCGTGAAGATCAACTGGCGGATGCGGCTAAGGCAATCGGTCAGGCCGCCTCTTTTGTCGTGCATGATGTGAATGAGCTGGATCGCGCTGAGGACTTGATTGCAAAAGCCAGCGCACAAGCTGGAGGAGAAATCAGTGTGTTGGTCAATAATGCGGGGATACATCTGAAGAAGACCATCGAGGAAACGACACCGGAAGCATTCCAATCGGTAATCACAACCCATCTTTGCGCCGCGCATGCACTGAATCGCGCCGTCGTTCCCTCCATGAAGCAACGCGGACATGGCTCGATTCTAATGACCGCTTCGATGGCCTCCTTGATGGGCATTCCGCTTGTGGTGGCCTATAGCGCGGCAAAGAGTGCCTACCTCGGGATAACACGCTCCATGGCGGCCGAGCTTTCACCCTCAGGGATTCGCGTTAACGCCATCGCACCCGGCTGGATAGAAAGCCCCATGCTGCGCAAAGCCCTGGAAGGTGATGAGGCCCGGACGCAAAAAATACTGTCGCGCACTCCCATGGCTCGCTTTGGAGAACCCCAGGATATTGGCTGGGCCGCGGTTTATCTTGCCAGCCCAGCGGCAAAGTTTGTTACCGGCGTCTGCCTGCCAGTGGACGGTGGCGCGAGCATCGGGTTCTAGGGGCAATCGATATTCAAAAACGATCATCCATACTATCTGCCAGGCGAGCAGCCTCCACGGCACTGGCGCAGGATGAACTCATTTCAGTCAAAGCGACCGACCGGATCACAAAGCGTTAGCAACGCCTTTAGTCGTTCTCCTGCAGGTGCTCATCTCCCCGGACGGAACCATCGTCGGCCGCGTTGCGTTGCATGCTTTTGAGGTGGCGAATAAAATCAATCAAATCGCGGACGCCTCCAATCAGGAACCACACCGTAGCGATGAGTGAGAGCAGAATCGTGATGACGACTTTGAAACCCCACCAATGAATCCAAACCTCGTCGGAGATCCCGATTGTCACGGCGGCGATTGAGCCGATGATAAAAATAGCGAACCAGAACAAGGTGAAGCAGGTAGCAAAGAGATATATGAAGCGGTCGCCTCTGGTGAAATCCTCATTAATGCCCAGGCGACGATAAAGGCGCTCGCGCCAGCCCGCAGGCGCGGGTTGCTCAAACTGCCCGGGCTGCTCCGCCGACCCGGCCGGATGATGCCCCGCCTGCTCCACAGTGTATTTGCCACGGTGAAGGAGCTTGTCCATGTTTACCGGCGGCCGTTTTGACAAAAGCGAAAACCCGACATACGCAGCGGCAGACACCCCTGCGGCGATGAGCGACATCTGAGTGCCGTTGAGCGGAAACGCTTCTGGCAAAGCCTGCAGCCAGGCCACGCCTGGGCTGCTTAGCTTCCAGTCCGGCAGCAGGTACGGCCAGACAATGTTGCGCAGCACGATGCCCGTTACCGCCAGGATCGAGCCGATAATCATTGCCGCCCAAGCCCCTTCGACCGAACCGCGTTTCCAGTACAGCCCGCCTAGAATCACCGCGCCAGCCCCTCCGAGGTAAATCGCTCCGGTTATCTGGAAGTACATGTAAATGTATTCGTTAAGCGGGAAGAGCAGACTGAAGGTGAAGGCGAACGCCGCCACACCGAAGATGGCTCCGCGCAAAAGCCACATGTGCGCCCTGGGGCTGAGCGGTTTTTTGCGCAGCGGCATGACCACGTCCTGAATAAAAATCGAGCCCCAGGAGTGCAGGTAAGTATCGTCCGTCGATACCGCTGCCGAGATGATCATCGCCACGAACAACCCCATCACGCCCACGGGCAGCAGCTGGGACAAGCCAGCCGGCACCCGCATCTGGCTCTGGATCTGCGGGTTGTCAATCGTCGCCAGCGTAGCCTGTACCGCGTCGGCCTGAGATGCCAGTTCAGGCAGGTGCAACATCGCAAAGACAAACAGCGGGCACAGCATGGTGAGCAAAAACAGCACCTGGCCCCGAAACATCCCGAGTATGTTTGCCATGCGCGCCTCGTGCGGGCTCTTCGGCGCGGCGTTGTAGCCCTGCGACCCCTGCCAGGCTTTGAAGCTGTATATGTTGATGATCGCAACCATCACAAAGAACGCCGGATTAAACCCCTTCGTGTCGCCCTGTTTGAACGGGTTGATCCTCGATGCCTGCTCCGGCGCCATTTGCAATCCGCTGATCAGCTCCGACCAACTGATCTGCGACAGCAAAACAAAGAAGCATATCAGTATCGTGATCTGCACAAACTGCCCTTGGAAAAAATCCGTGATGATGACCGCGATCTGTCCGCCCGAAAGGGTCAGTGCCAAGGCCATCGACAACAGCAAGAGCATCACCGGCGCAATCGTCGGAATGGAAAAACCCAGCATCTCAAAACTGGGTGGAAGCCCGCAGAAGTATACCAGGAAACGCGCCGTCACCGCCGGAAAAATACCGTAGTTAAGCACGCCTGAAAAGAAGGCCAACATCCCGGAGAACACACGAAAACGGCGGCCATAACGCATTTCAAAAAACTGCGCCATCGTCATCGCACGCGTCTCACGGTACCGGTAAATCACAAATCCGGACAGTGCGAGTATCAAGCCAAGTGGCGCCAGAATTTGTCCCCACCAGGCTCCTGCAAATCCCGACTCGTAAAACTTTTCAAAGTTGGCCGCTATCGTGATCGCCCCCAGGCCCGCCATCCCGTCCGCCATCGTCAGCAGATAACGCCCCGCACAACGGTTACCCGCCAGGAAATCGGCCACGCTGCGTGTAAGCAGGCGCGTACGTACCGCGATACCTATCAAAACACACAATAGCCCGGCAATGATCAGCCAGTCTATAAAGTGGAGGTTCATGTAGTCTGTTCAAACAACTGGGCCTGGGCCGATCTTGAATCGATGTCTCTAACTCTGGCCAATACCCAAAGGCACATTGGTTAAAGTCAGGATTGAGCCAGGCGCCACTTTAACACAGTCAGGCTGGTCTGGCACGCGAACCGCATCTATACCCGCGCAAGTATTCGGGTCATAGGCCGACACTCTTTCAGCCCATTTAAATTCGCTTAGTTCCCATGGCAGGATGCTGACGTGTGCGGCAGCGCTACCCCGGTTAAGAGCGACCCAGGTTTTCTCACCTGAATCACCCATAAAAGCGGTAACGAAGAGATCCGGATTGTCGCAGCTTGTTTCAAGCCGCTTCATATCCTTTTTCACCCTCCGGCTCCAAGCGCCGAGCACTCGCAATTGGTGGCTCGTGGGTACGGGCATAGAGCCGTTCTCGCGGTCAACGGTGAATAAAGCCCGTGTCCAGGCATAGCTGGGCTGCTCGACATTCAACAGCGTCCAGCAATACAAAATGGCTGCGGCATCCAAGTGAACCAGATTTTTGTGGCTCAACTGTCCCATGAGAAGCGCAAGCCTGAAGCTACGCATTTGGTAGCGCGGACTATTCACGCAGAGCTCCGTGGATAAAAACGGTTTGCCGTCAATAAGGCGATGAAGCTCCTGCATGGGTTCATCAAAAGCGTCCGGGTCTTTGAACTTCTCTTGGTAATCATACATATGCGCGGCTGCATAATCGATCTTACTCCAAGTCTCTGCTTTCTCCGTGAAAGTTTTCGCACGAGTAATTGCGTCGGCGTAAAGCTTACCCCAATGCGTATCGTTCGTCAGCATATTGGCGTCACTCATATGGATGCGCACCTCCTGAAAGCCGACTTCATCCAGGCCGGACCTCAATGCCGAAACCATCTCGTGATAAGTCGCCTTCGGGTGAGAGTTCTCATTTTGTATCCCCACCACCGCCGGCGGCTTGCCCGCCTTTTCTTTAGCTATCTGACAATACTTAACGATAGATTGGACATACTTGTCGACCTTGACCGGGTCGCTTCTTTCCACGCCCTTTTCATCGATAAAAGCCACGCCCGGGGTCACCATCCATTTAGGGAAATGCCAGTACTCAAACCAAACCTGTCCGTTGCGCTTAAGGAATTCCTTGTTTAACGCAAAGTCGCTGATGTTGCCATTGGGGAAATTATCACCGTAGTAGTGCGGCACCGCAGCACCGAGATCGTCCCAATTATCAGCCGCTTCGTTCAACTCACCTGCAATCGGGTTTTCTCGTTGGATTAGCAAATTATAATCTTCGATGAACTCCCAAAACTTGGCTTTTCCGGAATCACTTAATTCCGCGTAAGCGGTGGGAATGGTTGTGCCGCCAAACCCTATCATAGTCTGACGCACTTCTTTCTCTTTGATGAGAACTTCGGCCGGAACTGGTGCGGTGCCCTTTAGCCCTCCCTTAAAAAGACCGGAAGCATCAGACAGCTGCAGTTGGTGGTGGTGTAAATCCTGAAGGCAGCTTTGAGCGATTTTGCGCTTACCGTTAACCCAAACCGCCAATTCGGTGTTATGCGATAGCACAAGCGAAATGGATCTTACAGGTTCAGAAAAAGCGACCGTGCGACTAGGCCATTTCTGCTCCGGGTGGATGTTAATACCCGTTTCGCCATTGAAACTGGACATGTGGGCCTTAAACCAGCGATTGCTATCCACATCAAAATCCTGATCGAACAACAGGTCGGGAGAATGCAGCCAGAAGGAGTCGTGAAAACATTGCTGAAAAACCAACTCCGTGGAATCCATCGTAAGCGTGATCTTGCTCTCGGGCCCGGTCAGTATCCATTTCAATTGGGCCTCTCCGGGTTGCCATTCGTCAAATTCCAGAGTACGCTCAAAACAAGCCGGGAGACGCTCCTTGAAAAAATGCGGCCTTTGCTGCTCCCCACACAACCAGATGTCCATGGTAGAATCATCCAAAGGAAGGCAAAATGCTTCGAGCACATCATCATTAGCGGTCAAGTTTGAACGGGCTTTTTCTGCCAGGGCTGATGATGACTCAGTATTGTTTTTTTCGATTTGTTCCATCACTATCCAAGCTCGCCAAAAGCATCAACAAGGTCGACAGAATATTACGTGTAAAAAGGATTGCTATTCGCGGAACAAAATCAGGAATCCTATATTAGTTACGTAATGAATCTATTACCGCGGGAGCACAAAACAATGCGAACGTCCCCACCAAGACTCAGACATGGTTTTACGTTAGTCGAGCTGTTGACCGTTATTGCGATTGTAGCAGTGCTGGCCACCATCCTGATCGCCCTTGTCGGCAGCGCCAGAAATCAGGCAATGGTAGTGGAAAACACCAGCAATATCAGGCAAATCTATACCGCAGGGCAGATGTATGTCAGCGAGAACGATGGCCAAATGCCGGACCACCAGTTCGATAAGTTATTTCCTTGGCGCTCCTATGCCGTCTTCTGGCCCAGCATCGGCTCTCCTGGTTTAGGGAATTTGCTTATCCAGGGTCAGATCGATGATCCTAAAGTTTTTTACTCACCATTCGTGGAGAGCGAGCGTCATACCTATGAAGCATTCGCGAATGACTTTGCACAATTCCGTACCAATCAGGACCCGGGCAATTTAGCAGTCCGTTGCGGTTACATGTACAATCCCGACAGGCTGAGGGATCCACAAACGGGCCAAATAGCAGACCAATTCCGCACCGTACATGACATTGATGATCCCTCTACAACAGTTATGGTCATGGACTTGCTTGTCGACCAGACGGTTCAAGGCCAGAAAACCCCGCCGGCCTGGTGCATCGTTATGGCAGATGGCTCTGCCAAGCGCATTGAGTCCGCAGAAGCTTATCATTCTATTTCGGGTGGGGTCAGCAACGACTACAACTCCTTTCTACAAATTCTGGATGATTTGCTGGACCGCTGAGGTTACGAATTGCATCTCTTAGGCCGCAACCCGCACCGTGCTACACACTTCCACCAGAGCCAGCTGAGAGGCCAGTTCGTATCGGTTCGATGAGACTTTACAGTGCATCCTCCATATATTACGTGTAAGATATAACTCAATGCTATCTATTGCAGAAAGGATCTGGCCCCTTAGAAATCCATGAAACTTACAGACAATGCCTAAGCATACGGTCACCATGCAGGATGTGGCCAACGCCTGTCATCTTTCAAAAATGACGGTCTCTCTGGCATTGAAGAACGACGTCAGGGTCAAAAAAGAAACCAAAAAGCTGGTACTGCAAAAGGCGGCGGAGCTGGGCTATAAATCCAACCCCTATGTCTCCGTCTTGATGGCCCAGCTGCGCACCAGCAGCAAACGCAAAGCGAGCCCGGTCATAGCCTTTTTGAATCTAAAAAATCCACCGGAAGATCTGCACGCAAACAACGCTGGCAAAAACTACTACATGGGTGCAAAAGCACGCGCGGAGAGCCTGGGATTTCGCTTGGAGGAATTTAGCCCGTTTGCAAAAGGAATGACTTTAGAGCGGCTTGAGAAAATCTTTTATACGCGCAATCTCCATGCACTGTTGCTCACTCCAGCCGACCACCGCCATACACATATAGATTTACATTGGGAAAGGTATGCCGCGGCAAAATTCGGTTTTACGGTAGACCGGCCGGATGTTCATTCCGTCACCACCGACCACTTTCAGTCAGTACAGCTTTTGACAAATGAACTGTTTTCTTTGGGCTACCGCCATATGGGCCTGGCCTTGCCCGACTCCATGAATGACAGAGTCGATCACCGCTGGGCAGGTGCTTTTCTCTACTGCCAATGGAACTATGCTAAAAAGGCGAAACTCGAGCTGTTCGTGCCGACAAAATGGGACAAGGCTTCGTTCCTTAAATGGTTTAAGAGCAAACGTCCGCAAGTAGTTATCAGTTATGACCCCATTGTACCCACTTGGCTGGAGGAAGCGGGCTACGCCATACCTGAAGATGTAGGCTACGCGACTGTCGATTGGTCCAGGGACTACCCTCATTTCTCGGGAATCAATCCGCATCCGCAACGTGTCGGACGACTGGGCATCGACCTAGTGATCGAACAAGTGCATCGCAACGAATATGGTATTCCACCCGAGGCGAAGCGCGTATTGGTCGCGGGTGAATGGGTCATGGGCTCCACTGTAAAAAAGCAGCGACACGATTAGCCGTGCCAATATGAATAGTACCAAACGACAAGCAGGCCCCTGGGACCTTGATGCGCTCTTGAACAGTGAATGCTCCTTTTCTTGGGGCGAAGCCTTACAGGTATCCCAACGAGTCCGTGGTTTGTACTACACGGGAGAGCCTTACAAGGGCCGATCTACTCGAATATTTGCCTGGCTGGGCATTCCAGACAAGCCGAGAGCCAGCCGGAAACGGTTTCCTGGGATAGTGCTGGTTCACGGCGGTGGGGGCACAGCCTTTTCCGAATGGGCCGAACTATGGGCCGGGCGCGGCTATGTCTGCATTGCCATGGACCTATCGGGAAAAGGTCCGAACAGAAGCGCTTTGGCAGACGGCGGACCGGACCATAGAGATGAGGACAAGTTCGAGGCCATTCTCAGCGGTCTCACTGACGCGTGGCCCTATCATGCCGTCTCCAATGTCATCCGGGCTACGAATCTCCTAGCTAATCTGCCAGAGGTGGACTTCCAACGCCTGGGCATAACCGGCATTTCATGGGGCGGCTATCTAACCTGCATCGTTAGCTCCATTGACGAGCGATTGCGGGCAGCCGCTCCAGTCTATGGCTGCGGCTATCTGCATCATAATAGTGTATGGTTAAAAAACCTGGCAGAGCTGCCCCAAGCTGTACGCGAGGCATGGATTGCCAACTACGACCCCTCCAACTATCTGCACCTGCGCAAGCAACCCATGCTGTGGCTCAATGGAACAAACGATTTCGCCTACCCTTTGGATAGCTACCAAAAGAGCTATCGTCTGCCCCCCTGCGAAAGAACGCTTTCCGTCCAGGCCGGTCTGGGCCATGGGCAGGAAATCGGGGCCGCACCAGTCGAGGTAGCACGATTCATGGACCACTATCTGCGCGGCGGCCAGCCATTAACAAAACTCGGCGAAACCACCTTAGAGAATAACACGCTTAGCGCCCAACTTCTCAATCCGGGAGCCAACCTCAAGTCAGCAGCGCTGCACTATACATTAGACACTGGCCCCTGGAAGGAAAGAGTCTGGCAACAGACTCCCGCCCAACTGTACGCAACCCATGTAGCAGCTCCCCGCCCAGGTACAGAGTCATGCGTGGCCTATTTTAGCGTCACCGATGCTCTAGGCGCTGTAACCACCTCAGAGCATATGGTCACGACCTAGGGCCCCTCCTTTTCTACTCTTCAGACTTACCTGAGGGCCGAACAATAAACTCGCCTGGACCTTGAGGCTCGTCTCCCCATGGAGAACTCAATGGCGGTGACCATACGTAGACAGAATGCTTGCTTCGGGTGCGCTCAATCTGAACGGGAATGGTCCGCTGTTGCGCTCCGGTTTCTTTGACAATGTCTTTGTAAAAGACGGCCTTTTCATCCTCTCGCAACGCACTCCATTCGAAAACCAATAGGGCAGACCATAAATCGCCGGCGCTTTGGATGTGCCTCACATAGGGCGCATTGCCTTCCGGATTGCCTGGATAGAGAACGAAATCGCTATCAAAAACACGAACAGTAACAACTTCATCTTCGAGAGGCTCTCCCTCTCCATGAAGCAGTAATGCAATACCCTCCTTGTTGAACACGGCCTCGAAGGTAGTCTCACGGTCTGCTGGAAAACCGTAGTTGAGGTAAGGTGTACCGCCACTGGCTCTGCCCTGTACGAGTGAACTCACCCCTGACGCTTTTTGCCATATGGGGTCATCAATCACCTCAGGCAAAATCTCGACTTCAGAGACCTCATAAGATGGCACTTTCCCAAGATTCTCTTGCGCCACGGTCGCTTCAACAAAAAGGCCTTGCTTCAAAGCGTAATTGGACACGGTAGGCTGAAACACGAAATAAGGAGTCCTCAGCCACTCAAGCCTGCGAGCGAAAACGGATTTAGGGCTATTTTCATTAGCGGCCTCTGGTTCTTTGCCATAAGTAAGCTTCGCGTCAAAAGTCGCATCTTTCCCATCCGGCTTACTTCTAAAGTGGAAGACTTGCGCCGCTCCAGCAGGTATCGCCGGCAACTGTCCTTGTGCTTCGACAGAGGACCGAAGACCGTTCTCGGAAATCAACGTCGCACCTCCATCGTTTGCGAATACAAGCCTTTGACCGGGTTGCACGACCCCTTCCCAAGTCACCTCGCCCTCAGACCATATCACAGCAGGGTTTACGATTGGACTCTCGGTGGCCTTGAGGCTCAGTTCCAGGGGAGCCGATTCTTCCCCGATGTTTGGCACGTAGAAAGCCGATCCTGTTCGTACTTCGGATTCGATTTCAGGAGGCAATCCAACCTCTTGCCTGGCATACTCAAGTAAGGATGCCATTTTCTTAATCCTTTTCTCCGGATAACTCTGCGCATAATATAAATCGGGATGAGCATAGTACTGTCCCCAAATCAAATTAGCATTCTGCCATTCCAGTTCATAGCCATCGATTAGCTCAGTATAGAATTGATTCATGCTCTCCCCCGCCGGGCCAAAGAACTTTTCCGTGGCATCAGCGATCTCCGCATCGACATCCATCTCCGGGTTCCACAATAGTCGCAGCCATAGATAATACGCCAAGTACTGGTCCTGCTGAATGTAGCCCTCTCCATTAATAAACACACCCGACACATAGGGCTCCACTTCCTTTAACCACTTCTGCATTGAATGAGGTGCGATGGTCGAGGGCGTTACAAACAATCCCGGCCAACACCAGTACTCCCAGAGGAACAGGCGGTCTTTATCGTTACCGACCAGCTTATACCATTCCTTCACCTGCTCTAAATTATACTCAAATACCTCAGGCTGCTTGTTTTGCGTGCTGGAACGCATCAGACACAGCATGATATCAACATTGTCAGGTATATCCATGTCCGGCGGATAATAGTGCCATTGGTAAGCAAGCGTAGCGATACGCATGGAGGGCCACCGCCTCTTTACCTCGGTCGACAATCGACGAATGTAGTCAAACCAAAGATTTGACTGCTTGCCCCACCCTTCATCTGGCTCGCGCAACGCCAATGCCGCTTCACTGTAGCTATCTTTATAGTGGTCTGAAGGCTCAGCAAAAATATACTGTGTGTTCGGCGGTCGCAACATGCCGATGTTTATCTCACCATTGCTTTGAAAATACTTCTCCAGATGCTCAAGTTCCTTTTCCAGAACCAACGGCTCGGCATAATCCAAAAACTCCAGGTTCCTTGTCCCGTCCTCATTTAAGACAAAAAGCTCTGGATGTTCTTTCGCATACAAACGCTTCCATTTGGGAACATCGTGCACATGGTTAATATTAAAGTCGCGGGAGCTGCCAGTCTTTAGCCCCATAAAGCCCCTCGGCAAACCATGCGGGACGCGGTGCGCAAATACCGGATGCCCCTGAAGATGCACATCCGAGGGGATGGAAAAAAGGTCCATACGCGGTATGACTGTGCCCAGCTCAAACATGTCCGGGTCCATCTCAATGCTTGATAGCAAAAAACGGTAACCCATGACTTCCTGAGCATATGCCTCCACTGCGTGCATCAAACCGAGGTCCGCAGGCGCCGCCCTGTTGTTCGTGCCCGCAGGAGCGATAGTTCCTACCAATATCAAATCGTCCTCTGAGCTTATAACCGTGTATCCTTCTGGCTCCACCGGCAAGTCAACCCGATCCACGAGATGGTCGCCATAGCCTACGTAAATGACCGAGCCTTCCTTTGGCGCTTCACTTGCATGGTATATCGGCAAGAGTTCCCCTGTCGCCTTTTCGATCAAAAACTGCATTCGCTTGGCTGCGTCCATCTGGGTCATGCGAATACGCCCATTGGAATCCTGCATCTGCAGTACTTTATCAGGAATGACTATAAACATTGCGGCCTCGCTCTCCTCGACTGCGAAGACAGGCAATGACAGCAGGAGAAAACCGATGGCAAACAGGCAAAACTTAAATGGATATTTCATACTTATCTACTGCGCGCGAATGGTCTGAAGGTATGGATTTGGCCCAATTAGGGCGAAAAAAATGGCAAGCACTATCGAAATAGGTACTTGCCATAGTTTAGCAGCAATAACCCTAGCTTTGCTTACGACGCTTGAAAGCAAGGGCAACGAAAGCCACACAGCCTGCAGCCAGAGCGAAAGCTCCAGGCTCAGGCACAGAAGTAAACGAGACATCCAAGGTTACCGGGCTGTCAGTGCGCCCCAAGCGGTTACCGCTGACAAAGCGGAATACCTGAATGGAAATCGTGTCCCCAGGGCCTACGGATGCAATGTTGCCATCGAAGTAACTCGTGATATCGCCCGAAACGCTGGTTGGCAGAGAACCCACCGTAGCAAGAACGATATTGGAACCTGAAACAGGACTATATTCATCATAATAAATGGTGTCACCATCCCAACTGTTTTCAGAGATTAAGCCGACAACCAGGCCGGGACCGCCCACTTCATTCTGCAGGTTTATGAAGTCGATAGTTACAGAGCTTAGCTCTTCACCGATAGGGGCCTCAGGTATCTGATACTGCAACCACCCTTGCCATTCACCACTTCCACTGTTGCCAAAGCGGATCCGAGGCGTCTGCGTGAAGCCTGGACTACCGGAGGTGCTTTGACCGAATTGAGTGCTGCCTTGGTAAGTCGGCGATACCACCACAGAAGAATCCCCGTAGGCACTGATAATGGTTGAGAGGAATGCAATGAGCCCTACAAGCTTAACCTTACTTCCCGCTGATAATAGACTGTGGTATTGCTTTTTCATAATCGACTACTTGTTTTTATAGGATTGTTCGAGATTTGGGTTCTTAAAAAAGTATTCATCCGAATACAGGTTCCGGGCAATCAATGAGCTATCTTACCCGTAAAATACAAATAAAAACCGGCCCGCTGGAGAATCGATGCCATCCAAGCTTATTCATCTCCGGAATACTGTATATTCAGCCTGAAAAACTGGCTTTGAAATGAAGGATCTACAGATACGGTATGCTTCACCATATTCCACGAGTCACCTGTCTCAATAATACTTTGCTCTAGAGTTTCAGCGTTACTCCAGTGAACCAAATCAGTGGATACTTGCAAAATGACATCCATTTCGTAAGCGGATGCTGATTGTCTGTAAACGTACTCAACCACAGAGTCGCTAACTTTTGTAACGGTTGCTGGAATCGTATAAGCCGGTTGCTCCACACCCATCACATAAGCAAAAATCTGCTCCCTGCTCATCTCTGATACTGCCAGGCCTGATGGCCCACTATTGGATTCGATAGAAAAACCATCGAGCCAAACCAATGTCGCCTCGGTTGAATTGTTGTTCTCAAAAAGAAGCGTGACCGCATGGAGGCCAGCCGGAATAGATGAGCTGAACCACTCCCAACCGTCCAGAGAACGGGACGGATCCCAGTTGATATCCAATTCCGTGCCATCGACAAAGATACGAGGTATAATATCATCACCTTCAGCGAATCTATAAAATCCAAGATCCTGAGAGGCACCTAAATCGATATTAAAACTCAGCGAGGAGTATGCACCAGGAGACAATTCACCCAATGACATTGAGCCCCTTTCTCCGAACATCCAGTCGGTTATATCAAGCTCAGGGGACACATCATTCCCCCCGATCGGAAGTATAGCCTTCGTTTCATCGGAAGCATATTGGTCATAGTAAATAGTTGCCCCATTCCATGAACTCTCCACGAGGTCCGCGACCATGCCTGGATACCCTAGCTCATTGTAGACATTGGAGAACTTCAACACCGCAGACGCCACCGGGATATCGGGCTCCGCCGGCATGACGAACTTCATCCATGACTGCCACTCACCACTACCATCACCAGAGTTACCCCATCGCAGGCGAGGGGATAACAAATAGCCTGGATTTGCGGCATCCCGCCCAGGTGCCTGGAAGGAGTTATGGCTTCCTCGGCTGACAGTAGCTACGACAAGTGGCTCAGAATCTGGGATGTACTGTATCTCAAGGCTTGCCGGACTGTCCGTGCGCGCTCTGCGATTCCCACTTATGGCTCGGTAAACCCGAACAGTAAGTTCGCTCCCCGGCTGAATACTGGCCTCGGTTCCGTCAAACCATGAGCTGATATCTATGAGGGTACTCGCTTGATGACTACCAACGCTCACCGCCGTAAGACTTGTTTGGGCGGTATAGCGATCATAGTAGATAGATGAGGCATCCCAGCCATTATTCGCCAACCCGATGACCAGACCAGGTGACGCGGTCTCGTCAACGATATCGGAAAGCTCCAAATATACATTTCCTATTACATGACCGGGAACCTCAGGTATTGAAAACTTCAGCCAGCCCTGCCATTCGCCGCTCCCATCTCCGGAATTACCCCACCGCAGGCGAGGAGATTGAATATAGCCAGGGCTGCCAGCGCCACTACCAGGAGACTGGGCTGAGTTCACGCTCCCACTCAAGTCAGCCGCTACGGTAACAGGAGGCAGCCCAGACTCATAAGTCAGCTCAACCCATACGTCGTCATCGGTCCTTGCCCGTCGATGGCCACTCACATAGCGATAAAGCTTAATCGCGAACGCTTCTCCTGGCGATACGTCCTCGTCGATACCGTCATTTGGCAGGTAGAATTCGGTATCCAGAAAAATACCACGACCCGAACTACTAGCACCGTAGGCAATCTCATCCAAATTAACCGCCTCCAATGCTTCAGCAGAGAAATTTGTAGGTGCTAAGAAGCGTAGCAATCCAATGCTTTTAGGATTCTCCCCCCATGGCGTGCTCAATGTCGGCGCCCATATTTTGCCCACACTACCTTCCATGGAAACCTGGGTATCCAGCTCATAATCCACCCCAGGCTCAAGTGAGGAGCTGATCGAAGTAGATATATCCGCCCAATCAATCTTGATAAGTGCAGTCCAATGATCGGTGCTGGCTAGGAATTCTTCTACAGGCGCCGACTCAGAAATAAAGTCATTGTTGTCCAGCTCTACTTCCAACGTACCGAATTGAAAAGTGAGGAGGTCGTTCGTACTTAACGCTTCTTCTGCCTCAATGCGAATAGCCATGCCAACCCCTGGCTTATAGACTATCTTAAAGCACGTATCCACTGGTGACTTGAACCCAAAGATGTCATAAGGTGTGCTGCCCTCGACGTTGCCTTCGACCAGCTTGAAGGCCGACACCCCATCCCATGCATCACTATCAACCGAGCCGGGCAATTGAGCGACTTGCATGACATCATAGGCAGTACGCCTGCCTAAATGATGCTGTGCCACGAACGCCTCAGCAAAGAATCCTTGCTTCTCGTCATAAACTGAATTCGTCGGATGAAGCACCGCATATGCGTCTCTTAGCCAATTCAAACGTTTCCCCAAAATATCAATCTCGCTTTCAAGCATCGGCAAACTAGCGCTCTCTCCATAGTCTAGTCTTACTTCGAACTCTGTCTCCGGATTAGTATTCTTGTGCCATAGATATACCACGTCCGCCCTTCCCGGCATGAGGCTGGGATGCAATCCTGCCAACAGCCCACTGACACCTACGGTAGTGCCGCTTGTTTGTCTTAACTCTGCTCCTGCCTCATCAATGGACAGTTCTTCACCGGGCTGAAGCGTACCAGCCCAAGTCAAGCGACCACCTTGCCAGCCTACCGAGGGGTTGATGATTGGAGAATCGACCGCGGAGAGCGTGATGCGAACCGGCACTTCAGTGTCGTGAACATTCAAAAGATAGATTGCCGTTCCGCTTTGAGCTATCGTTTCAATGTCGGAATTTAGACCAAGGGTTTCTCGCGCATCCTCCAATTGGGTCGATAAGTACTCAATGTCGGTGGTGGAATAGCTCTGCTCGTAGTAGAGTTCCGGGTCTGCATAGTA
Source organism: Verrucomicrobiia bacterium (assembly GCA_030432235.1). Classification (GTDB taxonomy): domain Bacteria; phylum Verrucomicrobiota; class Verrucomicrobiia; order Opitutales; family Cerasicoccaceae; genus JAUIHT01. The sequence continues at coordinate 197,001 of JAUIHT010000004.1, forward strand.
TTGCCCCTGGCTTAAAAGCGGAGAACTCCATTCAATTTCATACCTGCTAATAAGCCGCGAATAAAAATCCCGCATACTACTTCCAGCACTACCATAGAACTTATTACACAAATCCTGGATTTCCGCCTGCACATCGATATCTGGGTCCCAAAGCAAGTCTAACCATAATCGATACATCAAATACTGGTACTGCAGAGGCTCTCCACCTCCGTTGATAAAGACTCCCGAGGCGTAAGTCTCTACGTCCTGCAACCAATCCTGCATTGAGTATGGTGAGATGGTCGGTGGCGTAATAAAGATGCTCGGCCACACCCAATATTCCCACAAGAACAAGCGGTCCCGGTCACCACCTAAACGCGTGTACCATTGTTGAAGAAGGCTTAAATTATAGTTGTATACATCTGTCTGTTTATTCTGCGTTGATGAACGCATCAAAGACAGCATGATATCCACATTATCGGGAATGACAATGCTTGTACTGGGGAGCTCAGAATACCATTGATAGGCAATTGTCGCCACGCGCTTATCCGGCCAGCGAATCTCCACTTCCTCCGCCAATTGACGTATATACTCAAACCAGATGTCAGATTGGCGCCCCCATACCGATCCGCTTCGAACCAGAGCCTGAGCTGCGCTACTATAGCTTATCGGGTAATTATCCGTTGGAACTTCAATAATGTATTTATCCGTTGGCGGCATGAACATACCAGGCGTTTGGGTGCCACCGCTGGAAAAGAATGTCTCTAAGTGCTCCAGTTCTTTTTCCAGAACCATTGGCTCTGCGTAGTCCAGATGATTCCAGTCCCGGGTGCCATCTGCCTTTAAAACAAACAGCTCAGGATGTGTGCTTCCGTACATCGCATACCACTCCTGTACATCGTGCGCATGGTTCGCCGTATAATCGACTGAACTGCCGGATTTCAACCCCCTCATTCCGGTTGGCATCCCATGATACAGCCTGTGCTGATAAAAAGGCGCATCCTGAATGAACAAACCTGAAGAAATGTACGAGGCCGGCTGAGAATCAAAATCCACGATATCAGGTATGTAGGTACCCAACTCGAACAATTCAGGATCAACATCGCGACTAACGGAAAACAAGAAGCGATAGCCCAGCAATGTCTCTGCAAAAGTCGTCACGGCATGCAGTACGCCGCGGTCCCGGGCGACAGGGCTATTGTTAATGCCGGCGGCCGCAATTTCTCCCAAGAGATACAGACTTCCGCCCTCTTCCTGTATTACCAGCCCTTCCGGAGCAGTCGGGGGTGACACCGACACCGGAACATGTGCTCCATAACCAACGTATATCCGGTATCCCGATGTTGGTGCCGCAGATGCACTGTAAATCATGGGTTTTGCGTCCATTCCTTGCGTGAGCAACGCCTGCAACCAATTCGCAGCTTCCAATTGCCCGGCAATGGCTGCATCAGGAACAATAATTGAAGTTGATGCCGTTTTCCGAAAAGAAACCTTTGCCGTTACCGACAAATCAGTCCTGGCGCGACGATTGCCGCTGATGCTGCGAAACACTTTTACGGAGAGCACATCGCCCGGCTGAATACTCGCTGTAGCTCCATCGAACCAAGATGTAATATCAGCAGAAGTATTCTCCTGGTGCGTACCGATGGGCAACACCACCAATGAATCTTGCACCGCATATCGGTTATAATAGACATTGGCATCATCCCATTGATTATCCACCAGCCCCACAACCAGCCCCGGCGAAGACGCTTCATTCAAAATACCGGAGAATTCCAATGTCACCCCCTCTATGGTGTATCCGGCAACGACAGGTATGGTATACTGCAGCCACCCTTGCCATTCGCCACTTCCATCGCCTGAGTTTCCCCAGCGAATGCGGGGAGACTGCTTAAACCCAGGATTCCCTGAAGAGTTTCCCGGAGTCTGTATCGAGTTTACGCTTCCACTAAAATCCGCAGTGACATTCAGCGTCATTTGCGCGAGCAGATCGGCACCCGCCAATAGCCAAAGCAGCGTGCAAGAGCGAAGGATGCAACTGACTGATTTCAATTTATGTATCCTCTGCTAGTAGTGAATGTTGATTACGGCGTGCTCCTTAATGGAAGTAATCTCAATCCTACCCTCACCCGGTTCTACTAAGCCTAAAACGAGCTGATCGGCGCCTGCCACTACCTTAGCCTCCATAAATGGTTTATTAGTCCGGATTATCAGTGGACCTGTAGGTGCGGGGGCGCCAGCATTGCAGAAATCCAATCCGTTGATAGTACGCATGCGGGGATTCCGGTTGAATAGATGAATGGCCGATGAGCCATCTTTCATTTCGAAAGCCGAAAAAATGACCTGCAATGGCCCCTCCACTGTTAGAGGTTGCTTCAAGTACGGGCGCAAAAGCTGTTCAATGAGCGCAGCCGTGCTTCGATGCGGCTGCTTTGCGTAGGCCGCTCCGGGCTGAAAGGAGATAAATACCAGCCGGCCCTCGCCTATGCTTTTCTCCACCGCAAACATTCCGATAGCTCCCTCCTGATCGATATTGGCAATATCCTTGGAAGCTCTTTTCATCCGCTCTTTTTTAGTGAGCATGCCCTGAGTGCGGCCCTTCAGCAGACATTTGACATCCTTGGCCTCAAAAGTGAAGCCCTGCCCGGAGACCAAAAACTCTTCGCCGTCCGGTCTTTCCTGCAGCCCACTGGACTCGACCATACAATGGGGATAACTCTGATGCGTCTCGGTAGGACGAATGAAGCGAGAGAGCAGGCTCTCGCCGGTCGTGTTTCCGAACTCATCGAACTGCGCAGAATCCCCAAAGGCAATGACCACGCCACCGCGCTCCATAAAACGCTCCAGGTTGTCCAGCACCCTGCCGGGCAAATATGGGCTAGCGGGAATGATAACCGGGGGGCCGATTGGGCTCTCGCTGGCAATATCTTCCAGCTCATCTTCGAGTAGGGCCCCGTAAAGGCAATGTAAGTCCTCCAGCAGGTAAGCATAGCCGAAGCACGCCTGCCAGCGTGGCAGCTTGTCGTAAGGATATTCAAAGTCGAGCGATGCCTGCGAGATGAGCAGCCGTGCAGCAATGACTGGCTTACCCTGAATCCACCGAGCCCGCTCAATAGCCATGTCCGCAATTACCTTCAATGCTCTCGGAGAGGTTGATGGGTGCTTGGCCAGACCAAAAGAGGGATGCGCACCGGCCGTAAAGCAGGCGGCCGCGAAATGTGTCAGCGCATCGGTATCCGGCTCTGATCGCCCAGGCCCGGGCACATGCGCAGTATCTTCAAAACGAGTCCAGATCTCAGGGCATACACTCGGATTCATTGCCCGCAACAATCGGGCCTGAAGGCAAATCTGCTGTCGACGCAGTTCATCCTCTCCGACCATCATGCTTTGCATCGGAGTACGAAGCAGGGCGCAACCAACCTCCGTTCCGGTAGTCAAACGGGTAAAGTGATTGAAGCACAAAACAGCCTGCGGTTGCTGTGCAAGGACCCGCTCACTCAAGCTTTGGAAATAGGCAGACCACCACTCTCCCCGCCAGCGCACCCAGCGACGAAAGACAGGGTTGGCAAAATCCAATGTTTCCGGAATGTCCTCTCCGGTGGCCTCACGAAATGCTTTTCGCATGTGTGCTGAGCGCGAAGCCCAGCGAAAATCCGCATCCGAGCGCTGGTAGCAACCGTCAAACCAGATGCCATCAAAGCCGATATCCCGAATCTGCTCCACACAATAATCCACCAGCAGATCACCATACGGCGAAGCCAGGCAGACAAAGTGCCCATTGCGCTCATAATATGTCGACTCTTCCCCAAGGAATTCGACCCGCCAGTCAGGATGCTCCTCGGCAAGGAGTGGAGCCGTTGTCAGGTAGTCCCACGCCATGACCGTGATGCCGCGTTCATGAGCCTGTTCGATGAGCCAAGGCAGGTTTTCCGCATTCGGGTCATCCCTGTACGGCATGATTTTGGAGGGATAAAGCGGGTACCGGCCTTTACCCTGAGCGCTATACCAGAAGCTATCGACTTTGCATTCCACAAAGGTATCGAGCATCCGGGATAGCCGGTCCCGGTCTTCAATCGCAGCGCCAGGCCGGTATTCGATTCGAACCGCGCAATCAAGATATGGGGTAACGCCTGATTTTTGCACACCGGAATTGTCTCTGCACCTGAGGTAAAAGCAACGAGAAGTCACCTTTACTCGTAATATCATCACAAGGCAGTGCCAGGGGACTCCCCCACTTCTTTTCTGCCCACTGGGGAGCCGACGACATCGGGGATGCTCGAATCGGTAAACTATTTAGCCGAAATGGGTAAGTGTTAAACCTGTCCGAGCACCCTTATTGGGACTACAAATGGGTGATATTGATTTCGATATCTGTATATCGACTGCTTTCTCCCACCCCCTCAACAAACCCCCAAAATATATCTACATGAAATCATCGCTCAGCCGCCTCCATTGCCTTCTTGGCGTTTCTCTATTTGGAATTTTTGCCGGTCCTGCTGCCGAAGCGATTGTTGCCGGAGACGAGGTCCTGATTGATTTCGGCCTGACTACCGAGCAAAGCCCGGGGAACTGGAACAACGTCCATTTGAATGCCGCCTCAAGCACCCAAAATTGGCTCATAAATACCCCCTACAATCCAGTAGCCAACTTGACTGAATTCAACAGCGGCAACGGCACAGGAGTGAGCTTCTCGCTCGAATCGAGCGGAAATGACTCTGGTATCCCAACCTACAATAATGCCGGGCAACCAGTCGTGTCCCCATTCGTCCTCAGCTCCACTCGCGACTTGGCCTACATCGGGGCCGGCTCAACGACAGTAACCTTCACACTTTCCGGCTTGGATGACTCCCTCCTTTACGACTTCAGTTTCTTCTCGTCGATCACTACCGCATCGAGTGGCCGGCTTACGGAGTTCACGATCGACGGCAATACTCAGCAGGTGGACGCCTTCAATAATACAACACCGCTCACATTCAGCAGTATCGCCTCTACTGGTGGTGTGATCGATATCGAGTGGACCGGGGCGGGTACGACAAATGTCGCAATTCTGAATGCCATGCAAATAAACGCCGTTCCCGAACCCACCACCACCGCTACCTTACTCGGGGCGATCGTGGGCTTGCTGGCACTTCTGCGTTTTCGGCGGCAATCCTGAAGCCCGGCGTACTAGCTGAGGCTCGGCCACTATCATTACCGTGCGGTGCAGCACTGCACTGCTAACTATGTATTCTTTCATGTTTCGTCAGCTCGTCTCATCCATACCTTTGACCCTTGCCACGCTGGCCTTTGGCGCGGCGACAACCCCGAACCCAGGCCTTACGTATTATTACGACGCACCGAAGGCGCCGGTAGTGGATGTCGAAGCAGACATCATTGTCTATGGCGGGACTTCAGGCGGGGTAACGGCCGCCGTACAAGCCGCGCGCCAGGGGAACTCCGTCGCTCTGGTCGTTTTTGGGCGGCACGTGGGCGGCCTGACGGCGGGGGGGCTGACGGCGACCGACGGCGTCAAAGCACAGGTCCAGGGCGGCATCACGCGGGAGTATTTCGATATCACCGGCAACGCGGGGTTTGAGCCGTCGACAGCAGAGGCGGCGTTTGAGTCCTTGTTGGCGGACCCCGTTCCGGGCGAAACGTGGGACACCGCCATCCCGACCTATTACGAGCAGCGGCTGGAATCCGTAGAAAAGGACGGCGCGCGCATCCTCGCGCTGCACATGGAAAACGGCAGCGTTTTCCGGGGGCGGATGTTTCTCGACTGCACTTACGAGGGCGACTTGATGGCGCTGGCCGACGTCCCCTATACCTATGGTCGCGAGGCACAAAGCGTTTATGGCGAGTCCTTGGCCGGTCGGCATCCGTCGGTTTTGCTGCCAGGCGTCGACCCGTATGTCGTCGTGGGGGATCCTGCCAGTGGGTTGATTTATAATCTCATGCCCGACGAGGGCGAGGGCCCCGTAGGAGTGGGTGACGACCATATCCAGGCATACAATTTCCGGATGTATACCGTGCAGACTAGCGACCCGGCCAGGCGCCAACCGCTCTTCCAACCACCGGGATACAACGCCAGCGACTTCGAGATACTATATCGCTACCATAAGAGCGGTGGCACGACGTCGATGCAGGTGGGCAACGACATTAACAACCACGAGCTGTTTGACCGCGGCGTGGCAACGGACCACATCGGCGGCAACCGCTGGAGCTATGATGGCGGCGCGACCTGGATACCTTGGGCCGAAGCCGATTACGAGACACGTGAGCTGATGTATCAAAGTCATGTGTCGTGGCAGCTTGGCATGCTGTGGTACTTGCAGAACGATCCGCGCTACGCCGCACTGGTCGACGATACGTCGCTGCCGCAAGCGCGCCGGGACAACATCACCGCACTGATTGCTAAGATGCAGCAGCTCGGCTTCCCGCCAGGCGAGTATACCGAGACAGGCGGCTGGACGCACGAGTTGTACGTCCGCGAAGCGCGACGCATGGTTTCGGACTTCGTCGTGACACAACATCACTACGATCGCGAATTGCCCGTCGAGGACAGCGTTGGTCTGGCGAATTACCGCGCCGATGCCCACCACAGTCGTCGCTTTGTATCGAATAGCGGCCAGGTGCGGGTCGAAGGCGACACCGGCGGGAGCAACACGACGCCGTGGCAAATCCCTTATCGTGCGCTGATCCCACCCGAGGAGCATGCGACGAATCTACTCGTGCCGTGGGCAATCTCGTCTTCACACGTGGCCTTCTGCTCAATGCGCATGGAACCATGCTTCATGGCACTGTCCCAGTCGGCGGCGATTGCCGCAGGGTTGGCCATTGAGCAAGACAACAGTGTGCAAGCAATTGCATATGAAGAGCTGCGGCCGCTCCTGCTCACGGCGGGACAAATCCTTGGTGACCGCCCCTCGGTTTCCGATATGATCATCATCGACAATGCGGACTCCGCCAGTGTGGAGCGCGTGGGCGAGTGGCTGGCAAGCACAGGCGCGAGCGGTTACTATGGCAGTGATTATCTGCACGACGAAAACACCGGGGGTGGCAAGAGTGTGACGTTCCGCCCTGACATTCCCATGACTGGCGCTTATCAGGTTTTCCTGAGCTGGACCTCGCACGCCAACCGCGCCACGAACGCCTCTGTGGACGTCACGCACGCCGAGGGGACAACTTCCTTAAGCGTGGACCAGACGATCAACCGTGGTGACTGGTTCTATCTGGGCGAATTCACTTTCGATGCCGGGACATCGGGAGCCGTGACGCTTCACAATACGGGTGCAGACGGTTACGTAATCGCTGATGCGGTGCGCTTCGTCCAGGTCGCAGACACCCCGCAACCGCTCATCAATGTCGTCGCCCCGAATCCCGTCGCACGTGAAGCGGACGCCACACCAGCCCGCGTCCAGATCGTCCGTGACAACGTTTTGGACAGCGCCGCTGTCACGGTGAATCTCACCTATGGCGGCGATGCCACTGCGGATGTCGACTATGTCGCCCTGCCCGCTTCGGTCACCATCCCTGCGAATCAATTGAGCGTCGACCTATGGGTGGAGCCAATGGTGAATGATGTTGCCCAAGGCACTCGCACATTAACGGTCGGTTTTACTCCAGCCACCGGCTATCAAGCCGGGGTCAGCCCGCAGGCGACGATCACCATTCTCGACAAACCCGCGGACCAATGGCGTTACGAAAAATTTTCGCCTACCGGTGAGGAGACTTCAGCCGTCAGCGAGCCCGGCGCCGATGTCGACATGGATAAGCGCACCAATTGCCAGGAGCGCTTCTTCCAAACGGAACCGCAGTCCGGGGTCGTCCCTCCCCGCCACGAACCGTACGTCGTGTGGGAGCTGGTCGGCGGGCGGTTATGGCTGGGCCTGGCCTGGCGCCGCGCCGGCATTGCGCACGATTTGGATTTCCAGGTTTACTATTCAGAGGGCCAACTGACTCATTCCTGGCAGCCGCTCCAAACGCCGGTGGAAACGACATATTGGTCCCCTGCCTCCGGTGACCGCGACATGCGTCAGCGTCTTGACGCAACCGGCATGGATACCGTGTTTTTTAAGTTCGTAGTGGATGATTCGAGGTCCCTGTAGCAGACCCACGGCTTGGAGAGGCTTATTATACCTGTTCTCAAAAGAAATAAGACTATTGACCACGGATTACGCTGATGGGCACGGATATTTTTTACCTTGTATCCGTGTTATCAGTGTAATCTGCGGTTAAAATAAACGTCTCAAATTAATTGAGAGATGGTATTAGAAACCCCGAGGATTTTTTTTTACATGGTTTCTATACTCTCGAGGTGAGGTTCCCGTTTGCTTCTTAAACCAGCGGGAAAAGCTAGGCAGGGAACAAAAACCCAGTTCGAAAGCTACCTCCTTAATGGAGAGCAACGCACTGCCGAGTAATTCCTTGGTGCGCACTAATTTCCGCCGGTCGAAATACTGACGTGGAGTCATATCAAAATGCCGGTTAAACAGGCGATCCAATTGACCGGCACTAAGCCCCACCTCAGCGGCTAACCGTGCTTCATCAAACATCAGGCCAACCGGAATTCCATCAAGCTTCTGGACTGCGGCCAATATCCGCTGGTCGGTCTGGGCCAAGCGTGATGGCACAACTCCAAGGCTCAGCAAGGTACTAGTCAGTACAAAAAGCCAGGAATCAAAAGCCCGCTGGAGTGCAATGTGTGTCGTGAGGCTCGCCCGCATCTGCGGTAAATACAGATAATCCTCCGCCACCGGAATTAGACGCTGTACGGTGCGGTAAAGAATCCTGCTTTGCTTTTCAAGTTGAGGGACCGTAGCTGCCTCGACCACCAGTGCATCTTCCCAATCGAACAGGGGATGCCCACCGGGCCAATAGAGATCAAAATGAATTGAAAGGATGCGGGCGGCGTCTGAAAACCGTTGCCATCGCGGTCCGGGGGGAGGGAAAACCCATTGTCCGGACCGGGCTTCGACGGTCTGCGCACCTGTCTGAATCCGCATGTCGCCTTGCAGGATCAGCAATGCGGAGTATCCAGGATAATGTCTTTTCTTATCCCGATAGCGCTGCTCGACACCGTGCTCGTATATCCAAATGAATTCTGATTTCAAGTAGGCCCAGTCACTTAATTTAAGTTGGCCTATTAAGCTTGGATTGCCCCCTTTCATAATGAAATAGGCTAAATTATCGCTCTCTATTGCCAAGCCTATTGAATCCAAACCAGACAGATGCGATCGCAGGTGGTGACCGCCCTTGTTCGTATGTTCGTCTAAGGAGTCGCAGGCCCAGACGTGGTTTTTGAGCAGTTGCCCTCAGTTCAGCAGGTGCTGGTTGTAAAAGTCAACGAACTCGAAGACATCGAGGAGCATGGTCGGCCAGCCGTGCTTCTTGCCGGGACGTGCGATGACTTCGACATCTAGGCCGAGGGCCTCGGCTTTTTCGTCGAAGCGGGTGGACTGGTCGTAAGGCACGAGGGTATCTGCGGTGCCGTGGTAGATGAGGATGGGTGGAAGGCTCGGCGTGATGTGGTCGATGGGTGACATAGCGTGGCCGACGGGCAGCCAGGGCTCGACGGCACGCGATGTCATGCCAAAGGCCGCGACGAAACTCTTGGGCGGGCCACCATCGTGGAGATTTTGCGTCGAGTCTCCGAGGTTGATGAGGTCGGTCACGGGGAAAAAGACAGCGGCGGCCTCAATGGCACTGCTTTCGCGGTCAATCGGATCGGCGGCATTGGGGTCGCCGGGGCCTCCGGTGGTGGCAAGCATGAGCGCTAGGTGCCCACCGGAGCTGCCTCCGCTGACACCGAGCCGCTCCGGGTCGACGCCGTAGTCGGCCGCATGGTAGCGGATAAAGCGCACGGCGCGTTTGACGTCTTCGACGGTCTCCATGACGGTGGCCTCGGGCTGCGAAACATGACGCACGAGGAAAAGCGTGTAGCCATCGCGCAGCAGCGGCGCAGCCGGCCAGGGCTCAATGGGCTCGCTGCGAGACTTCCAGCGGCCACTAATCAAAAACAGAATACCGGCTCCGTTAGGGTCATCCGGGACAAAGATATCCATGGTCAGATCATGGCTTTTGCGCTGACCGTAGACGACGTCTGCGGTCTCATCGTATGAAGGGTGATAGTATAGCCACAAGCTGCCTGCAACGAGCGCCAACACGACGAAAATCGCCGCCAGGCTTTTTAGGGTGACGCGAACAACACGACGAAAGCCAAGCTTACTGTTTACAGCATTTTTCATTATTACAAAAAACAGTCACCTTAACACTGGTGATAAGTGTAGTCATTTTTCAGTACATTCAGGCGATGCACCACACAAATGCAACCACGATTACCTGTACATGCAATCAATTCACGGATGAATCGTCCATGCTTGTGTCACTATCCAGAGGATTCTTCAGTACCAGGATTCGGTATTGGCTTTCGCGACCCGGTTTCGTGTGTATCAATGCGAGTACGCGGTCAGTGGACTCGACAAACAAGCGCTCGGCATGCCGCTCCCTCCACTCACCATTCCCATCGGCTGAACCAATCCGGACAATGGCCGTAAAATTGGCAACCGGCCCTAACTCGGCGATATCCGATCCCATGGGCTGCAGGATAAGTTGTTGTTTATTGAACATGCACGCGACGGCCGAAGCAGTCAAATTGAGGACTAGCGCCTCGCCGGGTCGGATATGTTCAATGGAATTATCTATGAGTATAACATCATACCACGCTTCTGATTTACGTGGGTAAAAAACAAGCAAGGCTCGCTTGATATTTTGTGGAATGTTAACTTCAGCAATGACTTTGCGTGTAATGGATCCATCTGGAGCGAGTGTTTCCTGAAAGAACCGGAGAGGGTTCAAACCGTCATACTTGTAGGTTGGCGAAATCTGTCTCTCAACCGCGTTGACATCACTGGACTCGCCAACCCCGTCAGGGCAATACTGTATGATGGGCGGTCGATAACTCTGCATCACATTCCCCTGCACTTCAGAGCCGCCAATCGAACCATCCTCTTTACGGGTCAAAACCCCCGGAGGGGATCCTCCCGGCCACAGGCAAACCTGGAAATAAACGGGAGTCTTCTCCTGCGCCAAAGAAGTATTCAAGCAAACCAGAGAAAGGAGCAGTAACGCAGCAAATCTGTAAAACGATCGCATGAACTCAATAGTTGTAATTAGCCCTGATTTAGCCAGCGAAACGACACGACAACATAACGGCGACCAAAATCTTGGTTGAGTGTGCTGTTTAAATCCACAATCGCCGTCTCTGGAACTTCAGACGAATCCACAAATTCGGGCATTCTCTGAACGACCGCCTCGCCATACGCTTTGCTCACCTCACCGTTAAAAGGATTCGTGTGTTCCCCATATACGTATATGGTAAAGGTGTCTGAACGGTTCGTCAGTACGGCCCCCAGGCGGGCAAGCAGGTCTGCTTGCGAAAACCAACCAGGCAGCATTTCCGTCCGCCAGCCATCCTGGGTCTCATCAATGTAGCCAGGCTCCGTTCGGGGAACGGTGGCCACGTTAGCATTTGCCAGAGCGGCGTTGATCCGCGCACTCTCAACCGTGATTCCCAATGCGTCCGCTTCTTCAGCCGTGATGTTGTCGGCAGCTTCAATTACAGCAGTCAACGCCCCCTTTAAACGAAAGGCATCTACCCCCAGGCCGGACGGCGCGTCTGTGTATGGATCACGATTTACAAAGCCAGCCATTGAAACAAACGGCCCCCGTCGTTTCACCTCTTTTACTATCTGGTGCGCCAAATTGACTATCTGGTCCGCAGTCAATGTACGGTACCCCGCATAAGTCTCAGACGAGTATTCATCCGAAGAGCCGGAATCAAAAGCCAGGCCGGGATTGTCGTGAATCCGTAGAAAGGGTGATCCCGTCTCTTGATTGCCCGCTACTTGTTCGCCATAAAATGCTGACAAAATCGAGCGCCAGGCTTCCTCGGAGGTCGAGTTGATGTTAAAGGCGCCATCGACCATGAAATTAGCAGCCACTTGGCTACTGCTCATCGTACTGGTATCCGTAGCATCGAGAGCCACAAATCTCTGGTTAGCCGCTTGACGACTGCTGTCACTTGGAATGGTTGAAAAGAAATAGTCATCCCAGAGCGCCTCATTGAGCAAATAGCTAAAATCATAATGTTGCCCCCTGGTTTCGCAGTAAGTTTTGACCGATCCTTGTGAGGGATAGTCTTCTTCCCAGTCGACAAACAATTGATCCACAGGAATCATCGGGTCCGCAACACTGCTACCGATAGGGTATGCGGGGAGAAAACTATCAAAACGCCCCCATCTCAGCCCATAATGCGTACGCTGCTTACCAGTGTTGCCGACTAAGCGGGGGGAATAAAGCGGCGCGTGCATGAGCTGCCCGATACTATGCAAGTCAGTTCTCTCCGGAGGTGACTCGAACAGGATACACTTGTCCGTGTAGACAGGATTGATACTGAATCCGGCACCACCACTGTCCCCTGCCACAGGAAATCCGACCTGATGCTCATCACCGTTTGTAGTCAGGTAGGATTCGATTGAAGGATTGTGGATCCTGGAAAATTTGGCCTCATTATATGCTTTGTCATGAATGAGCATCGGATTCAGCCCTTGGGCGGCGGCACGTGGATTGTAGTGGGCCAGCCATTTCACCGATTGATCGGTATTATACTCAACGAAATTACGGATAAATCTCACCCCAACGCTACCCGAAAGATCGGTAACCGGCCCTCCCATCGCTTGCATAGTAACAGTAGGGGCAGTTGAAGGTATATTGCCCATGCCATAGAATGAGGCGCATAGAGTCGCACTGTCTGACAAGCGAACCAATCGGAAAGCCCGCTCAAAGTCCCAATGCGGCCTGAGGGCAAACTTTTGAGGTTCCGTAGTAGTAGAAGTAGGCGGAGTAATACTATGACCCGTATCAATTGAATAGCTCGCAGTTGGTCTGAATCCGGGAAGCAATTGATTCTGCCCGGCACTCAAGCTAAAGTTACTATCCGGGACATCCAAAGGCACATTACCCGCAGGTGGACTAAAACACATTGCCTCACCGGGCTCGAGCCGAACTCCGGGAAGCGTAAATCCTATCTCCGCACTTTGGGAGGCCTCAAGGTCCTGATAACCCTGTCCTGTCAGGCCAATATCCCAATGGCCGAAATGGCGTCGAAAATAATTAGACTGCGAAGGATTACTATTATTGTTGTTGGCTAGCCCGTAATCCAGCCGGTAGTCGGTAGTCTCCAAAACCCGGTCATAAGGATTCCAAAGGACCACGGCAGGCAGAAATTCCATATGTACGCTACCATCGCTGGCATAGCGCGGTAGGAAATAAATTTGAAACAGCGTCACCACCGGGTAGAAACCTGTCTCGGTATCCGTCTGAGGACGTACAGGGAGCTCGCCTGAGGCATTGATTGGCGTGCTCACCCAGCTCTGCAACTGGGACCAGAGAGGCCCCCCCTTATCCGCATCGCTGGCGGTTCCACTCAACGGACCGAAAATCTGCCCAGTAGGCATTTGAGAATTTTCATACAAAGCGAGCGTGAGGTCCTTCTTGAGCCCACCGTCGGCCACATTCGTCAACAGCCCATAGCTGTAGGTGGTCAAATCCTCATAGTGGCCCTCTATAGCTGCCTCTTCGCCTGGACTGTCAGCAGCCCCTTTCAACTGCTCGCTGTTCAACACATTCCGTCGGGCTTCCGGCTCAACGGATGACAGCCATTCCAAGTCCGTCATCTGCGTCACATCAATCTGCTGTGCCGAAATCAGAGGCTGCGCTAAACTTTCGTCTTTGGGCAAAGTGATCTTCGCTTTCACCCCCTCATCACTCACCAGGTAGGCATAGGCATCGCTATCACCTAAAGAACTCAGGGGCACCTCGACCTCGGTTGGCACCTTTAGCGTCACCAGTTCACCCGTGAAATCGATATCGACAAAATCCGGATCGGTTGCTGAAAGGGCCTCATTCCCACTCACAAGCCACGTTACCACATCTCCACTTGTACTATCCCAGACCCCAGTCCACCTGCCATGAGCATGGCCATCCAACGCGAGAGTTTCCGGAATGTCGTCCATTATATCCGAACGCGCAGTCACTCGCTGATCGACGCCCGCATGTTTCTGCAGCTCTCCAATCGCTGTGCGCAGGGCAAGCAGGGCATTTTGCTCGGCCTTTTCCGACGAAAGTTGGTTGCCGGCCATTGAGGTTTCAACCTGAATCAAGACACTTAAGGTGACGATGAGCAAAAGCACAAAAACCATCAACGAAAGTGCTACCACTAAGGCAAAACCCGCAGCTTGAGGCCGGGAACGTTTGAAGAAAATGGTATTCACGGAAAGGGGTAATGAAAGACAAAGGGCATCTTATTGAACAAATGCGTAAGCCTAAAGGAGATTCCTTTAACCTTTTTGGTATTTGAGCAGCAGAAAATAGCTATTCACAAACTATGAATGCATGAGCCACAGACAACATTGAGTCCCGGATTCACACTTGTACCCAAATCACTACCACCTAAAAAGTAGCTCGAATGCTAGCCCGTGTTATGCGACTAAACATGCACCTGGGAGTTCAAGCAGTAGTCGGACGGGAAAGCCAATGTTCCATGCCCGAAATCACCTCCGAGGCACGCTTAAGCTCATCAGCACTAAGCCCTCGGAACGGGGCCGCTAGATGGCGCTGGCAAATCCCGCTAAGCTCAAGTGCCCCCTTGATTCCCTGGATGATGCGGGAACCGTGTCGGCCAATGTTATAGAGCCCGCAGGACAGTTCCATGACTTCACGCTGTAAAGCAGCAGCTTGGGCGAAATCTCCCGCCTGCATGTGCTCGTAAATAGAGACGTACAGCCGCGGAAATAAATTCGCGCCACCGCTGACACCACCATGGCCTCCAGCCAGGAGAGACTCCGCCAGCAATTCTTCCGGACCAATGAGAAGCTTCTTATCCCGCTTGCCGATAAGACGACGGACTTGCTTGAAATAGAATAAATCTCCTGAGCTATCCTTCAGGCCGAGGCAATTCTCGCACTGAAAAGCTGTCTCGATCACATCCAGCGGTATGGTGACCTTAGTCAGGGAAGGCATGTTGTAGAGGAAAAACGGCAGGCATAAGAGCTCCACCATATCCTGCACAAAGTCCTGAAGCTCCGGCCCTCCAGGAATAAAATAGTAAGGTGGCGTAAAGGCCACCGCTGAAGCACCGGCCTCTTTGGCGTACTTGGCAAGATTGTGGGACTCAACCATCGAGGTATCGCTGATACTTACGATTACCGGAATACGCCCTCCGATGGATTCTGTGACCCGAGCGATAAACTGTCGACGGAGATCGTAACTCAAGTGTGGCCCTTCTCCGGTCGTCCCCAGAATGAAGACGCCATGCACACCACCTTCAATTACATGCTCCAGCAACCGATCCACGCCTTCCCGATCCAGAGTGCCATCGGCCATGAGAGGTGTAACCAGGGGCGGAATGATGCCTTTGATATCCATGAGGATGAGACGAAAGCGCTGTATTCTATCTACTGACGCAGCTCGCTGCTATTGGTTGATCCGACCGGAAATATAAGGGTCCATTGCCTGCGCCCATATGCGGTAACCTTCTTCACTCGGATGCAAGGCGTCAGGAAAACGTTCTTTGCTCAGGGAACCATCTGGCTCCGCCAACTGATCGCTGATATCGAGAAAAACAACACGCGGATCGTTGTCCATTAAAGCCAGGAGACGATTTATCTTCTCAATCTTTTCCCGCTCTGTGGCTTTGGGATTGGCGCTACGCGGAAACACGCCCATGAGCAATACTTGGCTGGATGGACAGCGCGTCAGTATCTCCTCCACGATAGCCTCTACGCCTTCAGCAATCTCCTTGGCACTATCACGATGGATATTATTCGTCCCGGCCAAAACCACAACCATCTTCGGGTCCTTCCCATCCAGATTGCCATTTTGCATACGCCAAAGAATACTCTCTGTCCGATCCCCACTGATACCGAGGTTAACCGGGTGAATTTCTCCATAGTATTCTCTCCAAACCTCCTTGCCGATGCTACCCCAGCGATGCGTGATGGAGTCTCCAACAAAGACCAAGTCAGATTTCGCGTCCTTCACCCGCTCATTGAGACGGTTGTAGTTCTTGGCCATGCCGTCCCGAGGCTCGGGTGCTACGGCCGGGTTACTCGCGAAACAGCCACCTACGCCGAAAATCAGTAGAACAAAAACTAGCGCGATGCGAATGACATGCAGGCAAAGGCGGCCGGGGAATTGAGCGATAGCCATATTGCTTATTTCTGGTAGAGTCTCAAGAGCACTGGATGTGTCGGTACAGCAATGTTCTTGAAGAACAGCTTTCCATCTTTCTCGGTCGCTGCCGGTTCATAAACGCGGCCCGTCAAAAGATCAGTTGCCTCAAAGCCGACACGCTCCGGGTCGACATTGATTTCCAGGTCCGCCGGACGTGGTGGCTGGTCACTGATTCGCTCCATGGACCAGAATGCAATCACGGGCTCGCCTTCGGCGTTTTTGAACTGGTAAGTGGCAATGCGATCAGGCGCATACAGAACGGTACCATCGCGCGCCTCGAAAGGCCATCCCCTGGCACGCTCCGTCGTTTTTTCCATAGTGAACTCGACCGCATCACTGATGACGAAACCCGCAGTTGCCCGGGCGAGGCGTTTGACAGCGTAATAGGAAGGTTTAAAGGTCCCGTCTGCCTTTATCAGGCCCCAGTTATCCTCGCCTACAAACTCCTGCGAATCCGGCTTGCGCCAGCTCATCTGGCTGTCGACCAAGGTGTACACCGTACTGACCTCCACACCGAGTCCCAAGCACTCCAACATACGGCGCTGAATGTAGGAGGCCTGTGCCTCCTCCGTCATGCCGGTAAAGTTACTGCGGGCGCCAGCCCCATCACGCTTTGTCGTGAAGCCCCACTCGGTCAGCCAGGTTTCGGGCGGCCCGTGATGCTTTGCGGAAAAGGCTTCCGAATAGCGAATGAGCGAAGCAAAAGTACCATCCTCGTCAGCTGTCTGCCGGCCTCCGTTGCGAATGTAATTTTCCTTGGAAGCCACATAAGGCACCACCTCGGGAACGATGCGGTAGCTGTACGGGTGCAGTACAACGCCATCCACATCGGAGGAAATACCCATCTCGATCATACGCATGTTCATGGCGGGAAAGGAGCCCAGACCGATGATCTTCATATCCGGATTGACGGCTTTGACCGCTTCGGCGGTGGTGTTCAAAAGCTTCACGTAGCGGCGCAGCCAAGACTCCGGCTCACCATCCTCATTCAGTCCGTACAGGTCCCCTCCCTGCGTCGTGCCTTCACCATAGGTCTTGGCATACCAGTGAAAAGGCTCGTTCAGTACCTCGATAGCCTGAATGCGATCACCGTACTCCTTGGCCAGATAAGCCGATGCCTGAGCATAGCCATCCGCATCGTAACGATCTTCATAGAGAGGATTACTGGCACTCAAAGTAACGATCACTTTGATGCCATGCTTCTTGGCCAAATCGAGCCACTGAATGTCCTTAGCAGGTAGCTTGTAAACGCCCTTCTCTTTCTCCATCCAGCTCCAGATGATTTCGTCACGTACCCATCCCAAGCCCATATCGGCAACAATAGGCATGTACTTTTCTGGATCCCAGTGCCAGAACGCGCGCATCTTGCGGACGAAGTGTGTACTCGCACCCAGGTGCTGGTTAAGTGCCTGCGGTGGGGAGTTGTCAGCCTCTTCAGAGGTGGCTGCGGAGGCTCCAGATAGGAAAGTCCCTGATGCCGCAAGGAATCCAACAGCGAGTATCTTTTGAAACAAAGTTGTCTTTTGTATCATTTGTTAAATTGGGCTTTCGTTTATTCGTAGATCTTGAGCAGTACCGGATGAGGCGGCACACGGAAATTTTTCAAGTAGCGCTTGCCCTCGGCTTCGCCTTCCCGAGCAACGTATTCATCGCCAGTCATCAAATCCGTGACTTCGATTTTGGCGTCCACGGGTACGTCGAGGAATATATCTGCTGGGCGGGGGCTGCGATCCCCCAGCCGCTCCGTGGACCATATCGCCAGAACCGTACGCCCGTCATAATCTTTGAACTGGTAACAGGCGATGCGATCCAGTGCCTTGAGCACCATCCCATCGCGGGTGTGAAACTCTTGGTCGTCTGTACGGGAGGTTTTGTTGACGATATGGACAGCGACATCGTCACTAACGGTTAGCCCTGCGGTGGCGCGGGCAAGGCGTTGTACCGCGTAGTAAGCTGGTTTCGGCGTACCATCGGCATGGACGAGCCCGAAGTTGTCTTCGCTACTGAACTCTGTCTTTTCCGGAGCACTGAACTGCTCATTCACGAGAGCGTAAACAGTGCTAACGTCGACACCAAGGCCGAGCCCCTCCATGAAGCGACGCTGAATGTAGGCCGCCTGAGCCTGCTCGGTGAATCCGTTGTAGCTTGATCGTGAACCTGCACTAGGCCGTTTTGTCGTGTAACCCCACTCGGTCAGCCAGATTTCCTCCGGGCCATCGTGCTGGGCGGAAAAATCACGGGCATACTCGATGAGCGAAGCAAAAGAGCCGTACTCGTCCGCGGTCTGGCGGCCCCCGTTACGGATGAAATTCTCCTCCGAGGCTGCATAGGGAACCACTTCCGGCGTGATGCGATAACTGTAAGGATGCAGAACAACACCGTCAACTTCAGGCGCAATCCCCAACTCGATCATACGCATGTTCATGGCGGGGAAAGCCCCCAGCCCGACCACCTTCATGTCGGGGTTCACCGCCTTTACCGCCTTCGCCGTGACGTTGAGCAGATTCACATAACGCCCCAACCAAGACTCCACCGCTCCGTTCTCGTCCCGCCCGTAAAGATCTCCTCCCCGGCTGGTGCCCTCCTCATAAGCGCGCGCATACCAGTTGAAGGGTTCATTGAGTACCTCAATTGCCTGAATCTTCCCCTTCAGCTCCGTTGCCAGAAACACCGCAGCAGCGGCGAATTTATCTGGTTGGTAAGTATCCTCTCTGCCATGCATTTTGTTATCACCGCTAAGGATGACAACGATATTCAGACCCGCTTCATGGGCCAGGTCTATCCACTCCATATAGCCTTCCGGCATGACAAACTTGCCGGGCTCCCGCTCGATTTTATTCCACATGATTTCATCCCGAACCCAGCCGACGTCGAGGTCGGCAATCATAGGGACAAACTTCTGCGGATCCCAGTGCAGCATGTTGTGCTTGCGCACAAAATGAGTGGCAACCCCAATGTGCTCATTCTTTCGTGGCTTGGCCGAGCTACTATTGTCTGTCTCCGCTGCGGTAGGCTCAGATGCACCACCATATGACATGGCTTGGGAGACCGAAGTATTTTCTTTCCCTGAGGAAGTCGACTTCGGCTGCCAAGTGTCTTCCAGCGCGTGGGCGCTGAAATGAGATAAAACCGATAGTGCGACAATTAGAATCGAAGCGTTTATTTTCAAAAAAGGCATATAGGGAATTTCGGATATGAGGGTTCCAATCGGCTGCCCGAATGGCAGCGGCTAGCTAATCTAAAGGGATGGATTATTCCACTTGACCGTCCACGAAGCGATGTAGTGATGCGAAAAAGCGGCTGAACCCGTTGATTCAACAATATCTATTCTTCGCACAACATTTCGGGGCATTCAGATTTAGGGGTGATCACGATAGTAATTTGACACTATTCAGTTCCACTCATCAACGTGAAAGGCTTGCAGTATTGATGCTAATATTTATCCAAAACGGTACAGCGCAAAGAATGGTACCGGAAATGACTTTCAGGGCAAAACCATTAACAAAAAGTTACCGTACACGCGACTTAGCCAACAAAGGGCTTTATTTAAGTTTATCATAAATGGTAATATAGAAAGCCTCAAATCTTCTGTCCAAGACTAAGCGTAATATGGCTATAAATCAGCCAGGGAATCGTCATGGAAAAAGGCTCAAACCAATACCGGAGAGTGCGGCATTTTTATAGTCCCCAATACGATGAAAGGTGAGAAAGTTGGCATCGTGTTGGTTATGAGCGCCACCATGCTCATCATCCCATGAGGTCCGGCTGACGACTACGATGTCGTCTCCATCAAAGAGCCAATCGGTGTACTGAAAGCCGTGACAGGCTGAATCCGGATGATAGAGCACGACACTCTGAATCGACCACTCACGTGCATCGGTGGAGTGAAGCAAGGCCAGCGTGTTTCTGATAAAAGTATGTCGCTTCAAGTCTGCCTGATGACATTCAGGGACCGCATTGGAGAGCGACCAATACTCACCGGTTTTGGGGTCCTGTCTGATGGAGAACTTGGTCGCTGCACCTGGAAAGCTGATAAAGTCACGCGCTGGCTCAAAATGCAGACTGCGTCCATCCTTATCCAGCCTGACAATGGCAGCAACTCCACCCGGATCATAATCGACACGCAGTATGTTTCCTATACTGCCATCCGGCAGGGCAAGGACATTGCCCTCCAGCCAACCGCCAAAACCATGCTTAAGCCATGCGGGGTTTTGACGGAGTATCGAGCTGACCTGCCAACTGTCCTGACGGAGCAAGTCCGCCCCAAGCGGTGCGGACATGAGCATCGGGTTGTAACGATTCCCCCAGCGCGTACTCGAGGTAGCGTCCTCGATGGTGCGCCATATCCGGCCACGATGCACAAGCATCGGCATCGGTGCGGTGTGAAACTGCCCATAAGGCGTCAACAGGCCCGTTTCAACGTCCTCGGGGATGGTCCAACTGTGTCCCCCGTCGTCACTGCGGCGGATGACAACCAAACCGTGATGATGTGTCGGGCCCATCAGGTAAAGAGCCCCGTCATGAGCAAAAAGATTCGACCAGAAGGCAGGCTTCACGGTGGCTATTTGCGTCCAGGACTGGCCACGATCTTCACTGCGGAAGATAAGCGTCGTACCCTTTTCAAATTCTTCAGTAGCAGGGCCAAAGTAATCATGCGAAGCGATGTAGGCACCGTCATCCAGAATGGCTAAACTGGGCGACCCGATGTACATCTGGCGCTTGGCAGGCACGTGATGAATCACCGTTCCCGGAGGTACACTGACGGAAGCTGCCGGTGACTTCTGATCGGTTTCTGTAGGCATAAAGCTCTCGCGTCTTGGTATTTAGAATTGTATATTAGCGCGTTCTCGTATTTCGCTCAGGTGTTCGTTGAAGAATCCCATGACAATGAAATCTCCGAAAGCGTTAAGCCTTATCAACGGCGGTAAATTCGCTGTACAATCTGGTACGCGGCCGAGACAGACGCGCGACTATTGGCTCATCTTCGAATCATTTCACCCCTTAGCGATGGGCTGGGTCAACCGCTCTGCGCAGATTCATCGTAGCTGGGCCATGCTGCCTCAGTGGGAATCGGACACGAACCGCACATTGCATGTCTATTCACTAGTCTTCATCACTCGCGGTGAAGGCTCATTTTGGGACGCGTTGACCAAAACGGAACGACCGGTATGCCAGGGAGACCTACTGTGCTTGTTTCCAGGAATTGCCCATGTATATGTGCCGTGCGCAGGAACCACCTGGGATGAAATAAACATTGAATTTTCCGGCCCCGTTTTCGATGCATGGTCAGGCCTGGGCATGCTCGACGCGCATGAACCCGTAAGACATCTGGCACGCCCAAAAGACACAAAGGAAATTGAAAGCTGGCTGGAGCGATTTCACCAAGTCGTACTTCCAATGGCCCACCGTGAACACTCCGAGCCCACCCTCGACGACGTCGGGCGAATGTTGAATCTCATCGCGCAAATGTGCGGCACCTGGCAGAAAGACGTCGCCGAGTCCGAGGTCGAATGGGCCAACGAAGCACGCCAAAAACTCATGCAATGGCCCTTGGAGAAGAAACTCGATCTAAAGTCACTGGCCGTCTCATTCGGGCTGGGAGAGCAAGCTTATCGTAAGAAGTTCAAGCGCTTGTGCGGCGTCAGCCCATCAGTATTCCATGCCCGGCGTCAGATTGAAGAAGCCTGCTACTTGCTCATTTCAACCAACACATCAATCAAAGAGATAGGCTACAATATCGGCTTCGGCAGTCTCTTTTATTTCTCACGTCGCTTCAAGCAGGTGACTGGGGTTTCTCCACAGGAATACCGTAATCAGGCACGCGCCTGACCTTGATGCAAGCCAGAGTAAAGAGCCCGAAAAGCAGAGCATAGGCACCGGGCTCTGGAATGGCGGACGCCGTGCACTGCAGTGTGTTGCCATCATCACAGAAGACGCCAACCCACCCTGTTTTTCTGAAGTCGGATAACGCAATATTAGGGTATCGCCAAAATCAATAAGTGGGATGCTTGCACATGCGTAGGGCCGCCACAAGCGGGCGGCCCTACATAGCTATACTTAACTTAAACCGTTCTAAATCAGCCCTGCTTGCGCTTGCGGCGAATGAGAACAAGGCCAGCGGCACAGGCGCCGAAAATCATTGCGTAGGTCGAAGACTCAGGGATATTGGCCAGGCCGACGACCCCGGTGATGTCATATTGGCCATCACCAGCGAGAACGATGTTCGAAACGCTACCGCCATTGGCCACGCCATAATCACTCAAATCAAGAGCCAAGTATACAATGTCAGCATCAACAATGGATGCTGGCGATTCCCAAGCACTAACTGCCTCGAGCAAGGCGACGGTATATGGAGGAAAGCCGGTGCCACTTGGTTTGCCGGTGCGAGAAGTGGCGTCGACGATGGTACCAGATGCAACGAAAGGGTTGCCGCCGACGGCTTCATTAATCGTCATTCCATTCAGGGTGACATTCAGTACATTGGATGTTTCAGTGCCAATTATTTCAAACAGGAAGATATCGGCCCCCGTTCGGTTCACTACGGGAGTGTCAAAATCAAAACTCAGATTGTACATTCCGCTGTAACCAGTAGTGAGGCTCAAATCTTCCATAAGCCCAGACGCAGCGGTACCATAGAACGGCCCGGTGCCAGCAGCAACAATCTGGTAAGCTTTAGTATTACTTGCGTTATACATGTTGAAGTCAGTCATGTCTACGCCAATGAAGGACGTATACTCCGTGCCATCGACCGTGATCTTCGTCAAATTGGCCGCATTTGAACCATCGGTTTCAATGGCGATTTGGGCGGTGGCTATCGATGCGCCAACGGCAAGCACCAATGCGCATAGAGTGGATTTGGTAACAAGTTTCATAGCTTAATTTTGTTTCTGGGGTTACTTTAAGAGTCGAGTCCTTTAGAGATACACTATTCCAGATCTGAAACAAATCATGAAGCGCAAAGCCTTACCAATAGCGGTAAATTCATTAAAGAATCCGGTATGCAATGTGGGTTTAGCACAGTCATCTGAAAAGACCCACCTACCATATCAGACAATCCAAGGAGCGCTAACCTTAAGCGAATGGGGTTGATGTAGCCGGTTGAACTTAAAGGATGAGATGAGTGATGTCAGCTTGAGATATCCCGCCTTGAGCACCTCAGTTAGATAAAATTCCCAAAACCTTGAGTTACCCATGGTAAATCTGCTCAATGACTCCCCTTCAACGGACGAACTACGTCGAATACTAGAAGGATGCCCATCTATCCCTCTCCTGCCCGCGCTGGGGGACTTGCGCTGGAAAAAGCTCCTGAACAATCCTGTCATGCGGCTTTCGCTCACCACGTTACTGGAGCGTGCACAGGGCGGTGTCAGCCAACCACTCCCCGAACTGACAGACGAGCTCTATTGTGACTTCGCCCGAACAGGCCAGAGACGGCCCTTCGAGGCCCTGTATTTCAAGCGTCGCCAGATGCTTGGACACGCCGGATTCGGCCTCGTCTACGAACCGGGAAACACGGGCTTTCGCCGTTCTTTTTTGGCAAAATTAGAGGGCATTGCCACGGAGGAGTCATGGGCGCTTCCTTCGACGGTGAACAATCCGACGGGGCGAGACCCGATGCGACTCGATTTGTTTTCGGCGGAAACAGCCAACATGATGGGGTTCTGTCTGAATCTTTTTGACGAAATCATACCGACCGCTTTGCAAGAGCAGATCCGGCAGCGCTTACAGGCCCAGATATTCAATAACTACTTGGAGAACGCCGAGAGCATGAATTGGCCGCGCCTCACAAGCAACTGGAATGCAGTCTGCCATCAGGGAATTCTGGGTGCGGCTCTGGCTGTTCTTGATGACACCGAGCTACTGGCATGTTTACTGAAAGCCGCATCGCACTACCTGCCCTATTTTCTCAAAGGCTATGGCGAAGATGGCGGCTGTCAGGAGGGGCCGAGCTACTGGGAGTACGGCTTTGGCTGGTTTGCCATGCTCAATGAGCAAATCGAAGCCCGCACTCGAGGTCAGTTATCACTCTTCAGCAACGATCAAAAAACGTGGCGTATTGCCGAATACGGCCCGGCGGCTTGCCTGAAAAACCATTATTTGGTGAGCTTCTCGGATTCGTCCATGCAGGCCCTTGTCAGGCCACATCTTTTCAGCTATCTGGAACGACGTCTGAATGAACTTACGTGTCGACGACAAGCCCTTGAGAGTTACCGCTACCTGGCCGAAAATGGCATAGATTTGGAGGGCAATCACGCCGATCTGCCAAACCTCCTGCTTCAATTTTATTACGCACCCAACGACCTGGGAGCCGAGGTCAAATCCGAGTTGAAGCCCGACCATTACTATCCGGACATGCAGGTATGGATCGTAAGAGGCCGTGACCAAGCTGGGAACGTTTGGGAGCTTGCAGCCAAATGCGGGCACAACGAAGAACATCATAACCACAACGACGTAGGAAGCTTTCTGCTGAACATCAACGGCGTGCCCATGCTCATCGATATTGGCGCGCAGGAGTACACCCGCTCCTACTTCCCTCTCGATACCCGCTACCAGCACTTTGCGCCGCGAACCTTGAGCCATTCCCTACCAATCGTAAACCGCCAAGAGCAGGCACACGGCAGAGAATACTCAGGCTCGGTACTCGAAAGCCGCATCAATCAGGACGAGATCACCTTTGCCCTCGACTTCGCTGGAGCCTATCCAGAATCCGCCGCCTGCCGAAGCCTGAAACGTCGAATCACGTTGGAAAAGCACCACGGTTTCCTGGTGCTCGAAGACAGCTTTGCGTTCCATGGCCACGGAACATTCGAATCCGCCTTTGCAACAGACGACGCCAAGATTAGTATCCAATCTCAGCAGCAAGCTATCATTGAGAAGCAAGGCTTACGCATGAAGCTCACCTGTGGGCCGGAAGTAGAATGGGACCGCGTCGAAAGCTGGCCCTACCGCAAACGCCCTGGTCAGGAGCTGGATTCTATCAACCTAGACAAACGCATCAAGCGGCTGGTGCTTGTGCCCATAGAACCCCAGCAAGAGATTGGCTATCAAATCCGTTTGGAACTTCTTGGATAGTCAAACTCCTCCAAACGACTCCCGGATCACAATGGCTTGATCGTTGCCAATAATTCATCGAGCTCCGCGGTAAGCAAACCAACACAAGTATCCGCGGCGCCATAGTAGATTTTCACCGACGAATCCTCCTCCAGAATCATACCGCAGGGGAAAATTACGCTACCACGAAAGCCGTGAACTTCGTGCTCTAATTCCGGACGAATAAGAGGCTCTGGGGCGATTCCGATAACCTCGGTCGGGTCGTCCAGATCAAGCAGGATAAGCCCTGCGTAGTAGATTTTATTCCAGCCCGGATGCCAGGCGCTTAGCTCATGCTCTGTTTTTTCCACTGCATGGATTGTGCAAAGCCAGCCTTTATCAGTACGAATGGGCGGAGCCGCCGGGCCGATTTTACAGTTACTGTACGGTACTTCTTCACTTCCGAGAAGTAATCGCGTATTACCCCAGTAGCGTAAATCTTTTGAGCGGGAGACCCATATTTCGAATGCCTCGCTTTTACCCCGCCCATAAATAGGAAAAGGTCTTTCCAGCCGTATGTATTCCCCTTCGATTTTCTCTGGAAACAGAACCATATTCCGGTTGTCGGGTGTGGAAATAGACAGCGCTTCAAAGTCCTTCAAATCTGTGCTGCGCGCAATTGCCCCGCAGACCCCATGTTGTGTGTCCATGGCGAAACAAAAAATATAGTCTCCTTCGTCAGTAAGCATCATGCGAGGATCGTAAATTCGCTTAATTTCCTGGGGCATGAAGCGCGCCGGAAAAAGATGAGCCCATTGCTCGCGTATCATTTCGGGATCCAATATAGGCTCAGGTTCAGCCGTCCAATGGATTCCATCTTTGCTTCGGGCCAAGCCAATGTTGGTGCCGTCAAATCGGGCCGTTCCCTCCTGGTGACCGTAGTCGTTACGAAAAACCATGAGATACTCCCCCTGGCTTTTGACCACGCCGGGATTGAAAACGCAGGGACGATACTTGTCCGCGTTAAAAGGAAATGCTTCAGCCGTAAAAACTGGTTTAGGGTATTTATTCACAAGTACTTTTTTTGAGGTGAGTTACGAGACAGTCGTTGCCTTCCGGACGAAAGGTTTCTTGGGAATATTGAGCATGTCCGTTGCTGCATACTTCCGGGGCGTGCCCGTAGATGACGCGGACTCCGCGCTGCTGCATCGCGATAATATTTTCGAAGGTTTCCAAGGCAGAGGTACGGTCGAAAGCAGAGGCAGGGAGAGAGCGTTGCTCCAAGGCAACACGGGTATAGGCGGCGTCGGCAGCCAACAGCATTTCCTCCCCGGAAACAACACTCAGCAGCAGGGACTGATGGCCAGGGCTATGACCCGGCGTGGAAAGAGCACGCAAACGCCCGTCACCGAATAGATCGCAATCACCGTCGAGAAACTGCCAGCGGACGGAATGCCGCTCAACAAACACCTCAACTCCCGGCTGGCGCAACTCCTCGCGCTGCAGATAGCAGGGAACATCGCTGAGAGCCTCAAAGCCACCGGCATGATCAGAATGAAGATGAGACAACACGACATGAGTTACATCCGTCGGCTTCAGGCCCAGTGACGCCAGTTGCTCGACGACGTAATCTCCCTCAGTCATGACAGGGATATAGTCACCTCTGGCCGATGCGTGAATAGCTGAGCGCGCATAACCGGTATCAAAAAGGACCCGATTCCCTCTATGTTCGATGAGAAAGAAAGGGACTGGCACCTCGAAGGGCTCATCGTCTGCCGGGCCGCCCTCAATCAGGTGCCTCATTGTGCGTATGGTGCCGCCCTGGAGCAAATATAGTTTCACTGTAAGCGAGTAAGGACGACTTTCCCAAGGTTCTCCTGGCGCTCCAATATGGCGTGCGCGGCTTCGGCTTCGGTCATGGGAAGCGTGGCGTGGATAAGCACTTTGATCTCGCCGGAGGCAAGAGCCGGCCAGAACCGCTCTTCAAGCCCCTTGAGAATCTCCGCTTTCATCTCAGTGCTGCGACTGCGCAGGGTGCTGCCGATGAGCTTCACGCCCCGCTTGAAAAAATCCAACATATTCAGCTCGCTCATGGGCGAGCCCAACGTTGCGATGACGATCCAGCGCCCGCCGCGAGCCATCGTTTCCAGGCACGGCCCCAGATTCGGACCAGCCACGCAGTCCATGGCCACATCGACCGGGTGCTTGGCCAGCACTTCGGCGATGACTTCATTTTTCCGATTGATAATCACATCGGCACCGAGTTCCTGGACGAAACGTTCTTTGTCCTCGGAACCCACTGTGGTGACGACCTTCGCACCCAATGCCTTAGCGAGCTGGATAGCAGCCATGCCTAATCCGCTGGCGCCGGCCTGAATGAACACCGTATCGCCCTTGTCCATGCCGCCTTCGAGGCAAAGATTCAGATAAGAGGTAGCAAAAGCTTCGGGAATCGCTGCTGCCTCGGCCATGGACAAGCCCTCGGGAATCGGCAGAGCCATATCCGCAGGTACGACAACTTTCTCGGCATAGCCTCCTCCGCCGAGCAGCGCGCAGACTTTGTCACCCACCTTCCAACGGCTATGCGCCGGTGCTTCCAGCACAATCCCGGCTACCTCCAGGCCCGGCCATTCAGGCCAGCCAGGTGGCGGTGGGTAGTTGCCCTCCCGCTGCATGAGGTCCGCGCGATTGAGCGCGGTGGCGTGTACCTCGACCAGAATTTCGTTTTCCCTGGTCACTGGGTCGGGAACCTCCGACCAGAGCAAGTGTTTCTCGTTATCAATGATGACTGCTTTCATTATAAATCAGGTTCCTGGACCAGTGGGTGCCGGCGACAGGCTAATGGAAAATCGACGGTACGCCGTGACAAGTGAGCCGCGTAGATGCCTTGAATCATTTCCACCACAGTTCTGGCATTCCCGATATTCGACAGTGGTGGCCGGTCCTCCTCGATAGCCTGCATCAGGTCCCAGGCGGCGAAGCGATTGGACTCCATAAACCACCTGGCACGCGGCACATCGGACTGGCTGCAAAGCCTATAATCCAGCGGCTCGGCACCGGGGACGGTACGCCCCTCCGTTACAGGCACTTGTTCAAAGTCTGTGATCGTCTCGGGAAAACCAGTTTGTCGGCTTATGAGCAATGGCTGGGTCCCGCCGTCGTCAAAACGCAACGAGAGCGTGCCCTTGGTTCCCATCACGCACAGGCCCATGTGAGGCGCGGATTGATTTGGCTTAAGCAAGCCACGGCGGCTCTCAAAAAGCCCGCTTACTCCGCAAGGGAACATGAAGGACGCAAACACCTCGTCGCCCAAAGCCGGCCCGACGGGCTCGACCGTTTCCTCCTTGTCTGACAAGGCAGCTCTCCGACCACCTACACTTACCCGCGCCATGACGGACTCGGGCGAGCCGAATAAAAATACCATCAGGTCGAGAATGTGAGTGCCGAGCACAATTAGATCTTCACCACCACCACGATGATCGCATTTGCCGCGTCCAATCGCTGATAATGGTGTCCCAATCTCGCCAGCCTCAAGCAATTGCTTCATGTTACGGAAGGCCAAGTCATGACGCGCCGGATGCGCCATAGCGAGCTTGACGCTCGTAGCCTCTACCAGGCGAACGATCTCGTCTGCTTCCTCTAGCAGAACACTGACAGGCTTTTCACAGTAGATATGGCAACCCTTCTGCACTACTTTACGTATCTGCTCCAAGTGGTCTTCCGGATGTCGTGAAGATAGCACAACAATATCCGGCGACTCCACCTCCAGCAACGACTCTATAGATTTGTAATGACGTTTCGCCTGCGTCTGCTCCATTTTACGCACCAATTGGTCCAGGTTGGCATCGACAAGTGCAACGACCTCCACATTCGGCAGTCCGCGGAATGCGGTATGCAAGCCATGTAGCCCTAGCATCGGCTTCGAGCTGTCCTTTACAATAGCAACTTTCCAATGCCTGCTCATGCCAGTTGCTTCCAGTCAAAGACTGCGCCGACAGGGAAATCATGATGATTCCCGGCAAGATTCTGATAAACCCCGGGCCCATCTTGAGGGGCATATACAGCCGTCAATATCTTGCTCATATCGAGTCGGCCGTCCGCCATGAAGCGCAAGAGCGCCCGGGCATCATCCTTCCATGTCCACGAGTGCGGACGCGACTCAAGCTTCGGGCGGGCGTTGGTGTGTGCCCCTATTATCTCGACGCCGGGCCGGTGAACCTGCTGGTAGTAGTCGATGGCGGTGTCCGACACGCGCGTGCAACCCAGCAAGGCAACCCGACCAAACGGCGCTGCGAAACCCAGCACCTGTTGCAAAGCAATGGATTGACCTGTAACTTCAATCGTTGCGTTAACCCCACCACGAGTTGCTGACTTGACCTGCTCAATGTAGTCGTCCGTCGCCGGGTCAAAAGCATGATGCGCGCCGAGGGAGAGCGCAGTTTTGCGCCGAATAGCGCTCAGGTCCGACGCGATAACGGGCGAGCCACCTGCAATCCGGCATAGCGCCACCGAGAAAATGCCCAGGATGCCCAAGCCCACCACGGCCGCGCTTTCACCAACTTCCAAACGCGTCTTCCTGAGCCCATTGAGTGAGAAACCTGCAATTATAGCGAAAACTGCATGCTCCGAAGGGAGCGAATCGTCCTCAATCTTCAACAGATTACTTTCGGTGATGTTGTTATAATTGGAATGTTGACTGCCCCAGTGCGTCAGCACTCGGTCGCCGTTTTGGACGCTCCTGACATTGCTTCCAACTTCCACCACGCAGCCCACACCACTGTAACCAAGAGTTTTTGGAAAACTGCCTGGCGGATTATCTGTGAGGTTCGGGAGGTCGAGCAGGCACGCACGTTCCGTGCCCGCACTGACGGCGGAAAATTCGTTCTCCACCAGCACACGATCGCCTGACAGTGGACGCAATTCAGACTCCAACAGTTCTGCCTTACCCGCCGCCGTAAAAGTAATTGTCTTTCGTTTCATCTTCAAAAATATAAATGACAAATTTATCTATTACCCCCGCAACTACGGGCACCATCAATCAGGTAATTACTTCCACTGATGAACGAGGCGTCATCAGAACTGAGATAGAGGATCAGTTTCACCACTTCCTCTGGTTCGGCAGCACGGCCTAAGGGTGTTTTCATCTTGGCCATTGCCGCGCGCGTCATCACTGGCCCGGGCGAAACACAGCAGGCACGGATGCCATGCGGTGCGCCGAAGAGCGCCAGAGACTTGGTCAGGCCTATCATACCGCTCTTGGCCGCACCATAAACAACGGAGCTTGCCGCCCCCGTAACACCGTCTACGGAACCCAGGTTTATAATCACTCCGCTGTTTTGTTTCTTCATTACCGGCAAAACCGCGCGGCAAAAATATATTGGCCCGGAAAAATTTACTTCGATGCCCCAGTCGATAGCATCAAGTGGCATTTCATCAAATCCCTCCGGGCAATTACAGACGCGATGCGGATTACCACCGGCACAGTTAACGAGGATATCGATTCGACCATATCGCTCGAGGGTACAAATCGACGCCCGCTGTACTTCCTCGTATGAACGAACATCAACCCCTAGCCCATGCGCTACGCTACCAGCCGCACAGATAGCATCCGCAGCCGCCTGAGCAGCATCCGCATTCACGTCAACGAGTACGACCTTGGCACCTTCAGCGGCGTATAATTCGGCAGCAAGGCGCCCCATTCCCGAGGCAGCGCCGGTAACAACAGCAACTTTATCTTTAAATCTCATAGTTCACCTATCCTTTATACCCACAGGCTTTTAGATGACATGTCTGCACGAGCCGCTCATGCTCGTAAGAGTAGGGATTAGAAATTTCGCCACGAACGATACGGGCAAACTCCAGCAGATGATCCTCGTAGCGGTCACGTAGTGGCGGTTGAGGTATCTCATGCAGCCCCTTTTCGAACTCCCCATAGGATTCACGCAAATTAAGAAATACACGCCCCCCCGCTTTGTTTGTCTCCAGTTCCAGTGGCTGCACAGTGAGCGTGCCTTTATCTCCACAGATTACCAAGTTACGCCGCAAGTTGCCTTCGACCTCAACAATAGTCGTGCGGAGTGAGGCCGAGCAACCACCGGGGAAGGTTAAAACCGTAAAACCGTTATCGACCAAACCGTCGTCGCGGGTACACGACGATAAAGGAATGACTCGCTCGGGCTCACCCATAAGTTTGACGGCAATGTCGATGAGATGACAAAGAAATATGTAGGCTGCGCCTTTTTGAAACGGAATAAATCTGCTGCGAGTGTCCTCACCGTCAAAACGACTCATGGCGGCATCGATAGTGGCTATTCTACCGAGCAAGCCCTCGTGAACTGCCTTGATACAAAACTCAATCGCCGGGCTGTTGCGATACATGTAGCCCATCTGCACGGTAAGGTGACGGCGCTCTGCCTCTTCAAGCAGCTGCTCAAACGCTTTTAAGTCCTCCCCACCTGGCTTGTCCACGTGAAGATGCTTACCAGCGAGGAGACACTTCATAGCTACTTCCACAGTGGCAAGCTCCTCGACCTCGACCAGAATCGCATCGACATCGGAACGGGCCAGGAGCTCGTCGCTGCTCATCCAGTTTGCGTCCTTGTACCGAATCGAGTTCTGCGCGGCTTCCCTGCGCTTCGGGTCGTCTTCGGCCACCCCGATAATATCAAAAACATCCGGGTGCAGTTTCAGCGACGCGTACTTGTAAGCGTGCATGTGCCCGGTGCCAATTTGGCCGATCTTTATCTTTTTATTCATCCGATCCACTGGAACTGCGGGTTCTGCTTTTTCACGATTTCGGTGATTCGGACGACCTCCAGAGCATCCTGGTTTGTCACCGGAAATGGAATACTATTGCGGATGGCATTATAAAGATGGCGGGCGAGCTCATCTTCGACATACTCCCACATGTTAACAGCCGGCTCGACCGGACGCGTTTCCTCAATCCAGGGAAGGTCCTGATTACCGTAAGAGCCTGCTCCCAGTTCGGGCGTGTTGCTGCTGGCACTTCCCTTTGGCCAGCAAAATTCCGGATCGAGGTATCTGAGGGTTATCTCTTTCTGGCGCTGTCCGTAGACCAAGGTTCCCCTGTCTCCGATTATGGTACAATAGTGCCCGTGTATCGCCACCGCATTGCTAATTTCGATTTCAGCCACAATACCATTCGAACCAGAAAGATTAATACGAACATGATCATCGGCGTCACCAGCCTGCAGGATATTCCGGAGACAACTGGTGACCTCTTGCACCGGCGCACCAATCATCTGCAAGCTCTGGTCCAGCAAATGTGGCGCCCAAACACTTAATTGACCCCCACCACAATCCAAACGCATCTGCCAGTCATTACGGCGCATGAACGCATGATGCTTACTGAGCTTCACCACTTGGATATTCCCCAAAAGACCATCGGCAACAATTGCACGGGCATTCGCAAATGCAGGCTCGAATCGATGATTATGTCCACAATAGAGCCGGTCCGGATATTCCTGGGCCAAACACATGAGTAATTGGTAGTCTTCCGCCGTAACCCCGATGGGTTTTTCCAACAGCACTTTCTTCCCTGCAAGAAGCGCCTGCCGAGCATGGCGTGCATGGTCTAGTGAGCGGGTGGCGATGATAACCAACTCCATCTCGGCGTTACTCAGAAATGTGCTATAGTCGGTATAAGCACTACCACCGTAGTGGTTCGCTGCTTCCTCTGCCCGGGCAGAATCAGTATCGCAAAAAGCAACCGGTTTGAATCTATCATTGAACGCAGAAAAGTGGTGGCAATGCTTAACACCAATACGCCCAAGACCACAGACTCCATAGTTCACAGGGTTACTCATCGCATTCTTCAGGATAGAACGTTGATTGGGCTACTTACGCGTCCTATATATATTGAAATCATATACTAGCACGATCATATTTTCCCAAGGGTTCGTAGAAGGATTCCATGTCTATGAGGCATCCGAAAGCGTTAAGCCTTATCAACGACGGTAAATTCGCTGGACAATCTGGTACGGGAGGGACCCTACAAAAGGATGTCCAAACGCGTGCGCAGTGTCCGTTCTTTGGTCTTGCATGCACGGCAGAGGGTCGAGAAAGCCTGCTACCAGCTTTTCCCGACATACGCCTGGATGAAAGTAATTGGTTAGGCTATGGGCTTCGTCAGCCCCTTCAAAAATCTCACGCCATTTCACAATCTTGAACTGGCCAGCCAGCTATTAATATACCCGCTTCAAGCGGATTAGCTCAGCCTTGGAAAAGATTCGCCATCCACCCAATAGCCTTCATTAAGCAGGTGCCGTGGAACGGTTGGTATTCCACGTTCGTTGGCGTTCAACTGCGTAACCACCAATTCAACGGCGTTCGCACCGATGGCCTCCCAGCATTGGTTGATTCCGGCGATCTGAGGCCACGGCGATGACCAGTGCGGTGAGACAAAAGCGATATCATCCGGGATACGCCAATTCAAGCGACTGATTGCAAGCCATGTGTCGTGAAAGCCAATCACCACTTGGGGATGGTGCTCAATAAGCCATTCTTGAATACTCTGAATAACATCCTTGGTGCTTTCGGGAACGATGTAGGATTGGTAGAGTTCACCTGGCCTTGTATTCTTTTCACGATGGTAGAACTCCGAGCTGAGCGAATAGTCCGAAAGAGGCTCGTGGTATTCTGACATAACTAAACCCACATGCCGATAGCCATATTCCTCAATACGCTTGAGTGCCAAGCGTACGCCATGGGACCAATAGAAACCTGATCGCGCAAGGCCAGGCTTGGTGATTGTGAAACCGGAAGTTGCAACCGCGAAAGAGGACCAGTCAAAGTCAGTCAGATCGTCCTCTTTTAGGTACTGTATGTGCGGAATGATGACCCCGGGTATCCCTCGGCTTCTTATCATGCGCGACATCCTATCCACGTTGTAATCAACATCTCGAAACCATAGTGGCTCTATAACATAACCGAGTTCTTTCCCCCGGGCTTTTGCACCTTGGAGGTGAGTATATATATAACCGTTGCGTGGAAAGTCGGTCAGATCCTCGTTGGTGAGAAGGTAAGCGAGTGTAGCCTGATAACTCATCGTGCCACTAGCACGGCGATGCGCAACATACGCAGCAACCAACGGGTTAGGTTTCCAACCCAGTGATTTGGCCGTTTTAAGGATTTTTTCCCGTGTTGCGGTGGGAATCGATGACTTATTGGTCAGAGCCCTTGAGACAGTCGAGTGACTATAGCCGCAGGCTTTGGCTATGGAGCGTATCGTTGGAGGGGCGTCAGGCACCCGTGCACCTTGGTGCATGGCCACAATATTGTCAAATCTAGAACTGCTTATCTAAAGTGACATCTGTTTTCGCAGCATAACATTTGTTCAATTACCCCGTTATTTCACATGCCCTCTTCCCCTGATTATCGTCGCCCGTTCGGTTTCACCCTGGTGGAATTGTTGGTGAGCATTGCCCTAATAGCTGTCCTGGGTGCGTTACTAATAGTTGTGTTATCGAGTGTTCGGCAGAAAGCGGCGACGGTTCAATGTACCAGTAATCTACGCCAGATCGGCATTGCCATATTCTCATACACCAGCGATCACCAAGGCCAATTGCCACCGGGTTATGACTGGGATGAGGCAATCGCCGAATATCTCGCCGTGTCAATAGACGACGCGGGCAAACCTCTCTCCTACACTTCTATTTTGCAGTGTCCGCTGGATCCGGCTCCCTTGGGAGATGCGCAACGCTCGTATACCGTTTCCCGAATGACGGAAGACAGGAACGATCCGAAAGGAGTGTTTGGTGCAAGAACACTTACGGACGCGGAAGGCAACAAGTCCGAGCAGGATTCTCGCTTTTTATCTGAAATACCCTTTCCGGACAGGACTATTATGGTGGCCGAGAAGTATTGGGCAAACAACAAGCAGTTTGGCCGGGCTTACTCGGGCACCGATGGCTGGATGGGGGTGAATAGTGCCCCAAGACTGGAGGACGGGGCCTACTATCATGGTGAGGGCACCAATTACCTTTTCTGTGATGGGCACGTGGAACTACTCAAAGCCGAGCAAGTGATTCATCCTTACTTCAATACCAGCAATTGGCGCTCCGGACGTTGGGGTATTGGACCTCGATAGCCTATGCACCTCGGTGCACGCCGGGCCCTTTGTCTTTGTTGAATGAAAAGCATAGGAATCTTATTTCAAATAGCCCCTCCCCCACAACCAACACTCTCGAAAATGAATAACCCAACAAACTCAATATCCCTGAAAGCAATGACCCACCCAACTACACCCAAATTACCGGCCCTCCTCACATTGATACTGACACTGAGCTTGAGCGCCAGTGCCAGCACAGTCGTCTTCTCCGACAGCATGGACTATGTGGATGACGCGGCAATCCAGGCTGCCTGGACAGCCGCAGTGACTGGATCCAACCCAGGCGTCGCCACGCAGACCAGCTATACTCCCACTCCGTTGTCAGGTCTCAATCCCACACCCGCGAGTGGTTCCTTCATGACTCTGAATAACGGTGTGCGCTATCGAGAGCTGGGCGCTACGCTGACGGACAGTTGGACATTCAATGTTCTTATCCAGTCTTCCTCCTATTCACGTAGCATTGTGGCCTACTTGCTCGATTCTACAGGAACGGAAGGCTATGGTATTCGTTTTGGTACCGCCTTGGTGGACCAATACAATGGCGACGGTTATGTTCGCATTACCAAGTTTGATAATTCGACTTATACCGACTGGAGCAGTTTCGGCACAGGCACATCACTTACCGCGCAAGCCTTGAGCAATCATCCCGTGACTGGCTATGAAGTAACCAGCGCACCCGACAGTGATCAGAACAATGCAACTTACAACACGGCTGCCTGGGAAGACTTCATGGAATTGACCCTCACTTGGGACAGTGGAACTGGTACACTGACCGCTTATGCCGATGGGGTTGAGGTTGGCAGTGCCACGGATACGGACTTCTCCAGCTTCAGTCGCGTCTACTTGCGGGGTAACACCACAAGTTTTTTCGACGAAGTGGTCATTTCCACGGTACCCGAGTCCGGTTCAGCCGCTTTCCTACTGGGTGGTGTCGCGCTGGTTCTGAGCTTAATGGTTTTACGCCGCCGGCATTAATGGGACCTCAAAAGCCGATGGCCTTCAGTTTCCTGAACTGAAAAGCCATATATACGGCAAACATATTCTGTTAATACAAACATCCATTCCATGGGTGTATGTGTGCTCGGTTTGTCGCTCGAATGGCAAGTCGGCGCTTCCTTATAACAGCAACAGATCCGCGCATCAATCTATATACATGAAACTTCCGGTTTGCTTCACCAGGGCATCGATCATCGTAGTGATCCTGACAATTACAGGCTTTGTTATTTCCAGATCGCCAATGGCTGCGTCCCCCGTCGTACAAGAGATACGTATCAATAATGCAGGCTTTCACACGATTCAGGCCAGTGCCTTGGAGGTCTCCGCGACTCAGGAATCACAACTTGAGTTCGAACTAGCCGTTTTACGAGCAGGCGATATCGAAAAGAAGCGGGAAGTAGTCGTCATGACACAACTACAGGCCGGCGACAACCTCACCTTTGATAATTTTCTCGGCTACCTCAACCCTGGCGACCTTGTTCAGGCCAGCTTAAAGCCTGTGGCAGAAAATGAAGCTGTGGATGTTCAACTGGATTGGGAGATCATGCAAGTACCCTCAATTCCGGTAAGTAGCTTTCCGCGCGACTGGCAAACGGTAACCGGTCTGGTTTCTCCCGATAGCTGGGCTGTGATAGCATTTGCGACCCCCGATGCATCAGAAGAACCCCATAAACTCTCATCCAATGATACTTCAAACATGTCGCAGCAAGCCAACCACGAAGGTACTGTTGTGTTGGAAGTAATCGAAGGTGATAGCAAAGGCACAATACTGGCTTTTGAAGCTCCTCATAGCGGCTATTATGCTCTGGATGATGCCTGGGTGGAGGCCAGAAGTGGCGATGAGATAATTGGCAATATCTTCAAGAGTTCGCAAGAATCAGCCATTCGCCGTATCTCATTTTCTTCCGGGGACGGGCGGATCGATTTGAATACGGATATAGGTTACCTGGCGAAAGAGGATGTGATTTACCTGGCCTTCACTTGTAAGGATTCAGCAGCGCAAATTGAATGTGCGATGAATGTCGTCGAATGGGCGCCACGGAGGGCTCCATTACGAGTGAAGCGAGGGCAGGACGGGTTTCTGGATGTATTGGACCCAGAGCATCCAGGCTCCTATATTGATATCCCCCAGGCGCGATGGGTGAACGTACTGGCGCAGGACGGCGATGCCAGCGGGGCTATCCTACAGGCATTTGATCAAGCCAGCGCCCTGCGAACCAATTCCGACGAGTATGTGGGCATTCGCTTGGTAGCAGGCCAAGAATACCTGGTGGGCACTGGGCTGGCCTGCGGCCGACTGTTTGAGTTGAAGAACGAGTCTCGTCTGATTTTTGACGGTAATGGGGCAACCTTGTTGATGAATTCGGCCGAGCTGCAGCGCGATGGGATCGACCTATTCGTTACATTGGGCTGCAGCTATCTGGCATTCGCGGATTTCATCGTGGACCAGCAGCTTCCTCCACCCTTTACCTTTGGCAAGGTCACGAAGGTAGGGCCGATGGCGAGCGGCAGACAAACGGTAACCTTTGAAGTGCCTCCGGACAGACCGGACCCGGTGAAAGATATCCGCCGCGACGGCATGGCCTCTGGATACGCGTATGATTCCAAAACGCCAGGCCGGATTGTGGAAGGCGGCTGGTCACACTACCCCGGCGCGGGCGGAGCCCCACATCTTAGGCAGACGAGTACTGAGGGTGCTTTTGAACATGTGGTAACGCGTACGAATCAGGCAATCTCCCCGGGGGATCTATGGCTGGTTAAAAACAAGAAAGCTGGCACGACCTACTTGGTAGCTGACCGCTACTCGCACGATATCACACTTGCAAATGTCACGGCACGAGCACCTGGAGGCGGTTTACTTCGCTTCTGGCAAGCGTCCGCCATCAATCTGATCGACTGCAAAATGGAGCCGACCGGCGACCACTGGATCAGCGCCACCTCCGATGGTATTCACGGGCGAGGCCGCGTCGGCCCCTGGATCGAAGACACGGTCCTGAGGGGCGTGTGTGAAGACACCATGAATATTTACGGCGCCAGCATGGTAGTGCTTTCAGATGAGGATGCGAAAGATACTGTCTTCTCCCTCCGCTACTATGATCGCAACGCCAAAACCAAAGAGCCCACTCGCATCCCCGACGGGAATGAGGTGGCCGTGGGCGATGCGCTCGTTTTTTTCAATCCGGAGGAGGGTGTTGTCATCGGTCGTGCACAGGTCACGCAAATTGCGGACGGGCGCTTCACCCTGTCCCATCCCGTATCTGGTGTCGAAACCTGGTCTCCAGGGAGAGGCAACCGCATCACCATGGTCTACAGCAACACTTCGGTCGGACGCTTTTACATACGTGACTCAAGTTTTCAGGATTCGATGCGTTTCGGCGTTTACATCAAGGCCGAGCAGGGCGTCATTTTCAATTCCCGCTTTGAAGGGCTGGCCGCCACCGCAATATTTGCGGTGAACGAGCCGGGTTGGCCCGAGGGCCCACCCGCCAGCTATCTTTGGCTACAAGGCAATGCTTTTAGCCATAACGGCTTCGACTTTCAGTCAAAAAACCGCGATTTCCTTACCGCAGATCCGGCCCAAATCAGCGTCTATACACGTAAGTTGCGCCCCACCGAACCGTCGCAGGACACCTTTGAGCAGTACCTGGCATCCGGCCAATACGCCAACAGCCATATGAAGTTCATCGGGAATACCTTTCAGGACTGGCGCGGTATGGGCATAGCCGTACGCAACTCGCGCAACGTTCTGATTGCGGACAATGTTTTCATGCCTCCGATCGACGACGCCCAAGTGCGTTCCACACTAGGCAGGGATCCCCTGCTGGCTGAAGATGGACGCGGGTACTATACGGCCATCTTGCTCAAGGATGTCATCGGTGCGCGCTTGAGTGGAAACCGCTTCATCGGTCTGCCATCAGGAGATAGACCGATTGTCACCGGGCTCAACGTCAAGCAGGTTCTGGAAAGTGACAACGTGTCGCTGCCCATGACCGAAAACTGACACCGCCCTAGGCGCTTGGCTGTTCTTACAGGCCTCACGTTGCACGGAAGAGGCGCGCGTGGCCGGCTTCAATCATGGATGCGGTTGCAGGCTGCCCGTTCTGCAAATCAACAGCGTCACCTGGCAAGCGTAGGTCGAAGGACCGCAAGGATAACTCGCTCCGGCTGAAGTTCGCCACCAGCCAATAGCGAAGTCCGTCCAAGCCGGAGACTTCCACAGCGCGTACTTGTGCCGTGCCAGTGTCCAGTTGCGCCTGGAGATTTGCGTCGTGGAAAGCTCGTGTTTGCTGCGTGCTGACGGATGAGAGAACGGCCCACCCGCAATCAAGGATGACTTCTCCTGCTTCGAAACACGCAGGCCCGAGCACCAGCGGGTAGCAGATTTCTTCGACGTAAAGCGACCGCAGGTTCCCTGCGCGGCGTTCGGGTGTCCGGTGTATCGTCAGCTCCCTGTCACCGTAAAGGCCCACAACGCCAAGCTTACCCTCAATGTTTGCCCAGTGCCCATGCAGGGAAAGGGCCTGCTCGTGTGCTGGAGGAGACTCAAGAACGATTTCTCCATCACCGCATTCCAGCCTGCGCCGATACTGCTGGTAGACATCATTTGGAATATTCAGGTGGAGGCCCTTGATGCTGGCAACATAGCCCCGGCGAGCACCCATCTGGCAGAAATGCATACCGATCACGGTGTGCCCATCGGGCAGTGCCGCAAAGGCAGTTTGAAGGAGGGCGGAGTCACTACCGGACCAGCTTTCGGCTAATACGAGGTCCGCACCTTCGATTAGCGAACCACAAGTGATAAAACCGCCCTCGAATGAGCTGATGTTGCAGCTATTGAGCCGTCGTTGAGGCTGGGCAGAGTCGCGCAGCGAATGATGGCAGAACTCCACGCGCCCACCGAGATTGTATTCCCACTCGGCCAGATGGCCGTCACCGGGAGGTTGGCACATCCCCTGGGCTAAGTTCATCGCGCGCCAACAAAAAGAAGCCAGGCGGGTCGGACAGCGATGAAAAACGGCTCCATGCTCTGGCTCGCACCAGCTATCAGCGACCGTAGTCTCGAAGTCCTCTTCCGCTCCATGTCCTTCCGTTGTAACCAACTCCCGGTAGCTGACCAGCATAGCCAGCGCACAGGCGCGATCGGATTCCAACCGGGTATAATAGAGAGGGTTTCTACGCCGCAAGGCATCCAGGCGAGACGAATAGAAACTCCCGTCGTTATTCTGTGAAGTCTCTCCCTGAATCAACCCCAGCTGGCGCTCAATTAACGGCAGCGCATGAGGATCCTTTAGGTAATCTGCGGCGAAAAGAAGTGCTGGCAGCAAGTATTCCTGGCAGTAGGCATAGCGTATCCGACCGTCTCCTCCGATACGAGCCAGACGACCATCACTGAAAATAAAGCGCCTAAGGACATTCCAAAGCTCCACCTGGTGCAGGTAGAGGCTCTCCGGGCAAGGAAGACCGGCAGCCTTCATGTCAAAGTGAAGCATGGCCACATTGCTGACGCAGATGACCATATACCCGACGTTCAGATATCCGTGGTGATCCAATGCATAATGGGAAAAGAAATTAGCACCGATGTGCCGCTCTCGGAGGGGCTTGCCGGCTATGATTCGTTCATCCAAAGCGTCGGCCTCAATGCTGACGCCGTTTATCAGGAACTCGTGAGCGCGTTCCTGCCACAGTGCGGCGTGAGGATGCTCTGGATAATGCATCGCAGCACGCCAGAGCAAAGCGCCATTCCAGATATTGGACTCCGGATCATTAGCGCCTTCATGTGCCCAGCGTGACGCTTTGATGCCTTGGTTTTGCCCTCGATGGGTAGTCATGGAGAAGCCAATCGGCTTCGTTACAAAGCATGTTACGAAGCGCGTCTTGGTCGGATGCCGAAAGATATGGCCCCAAATGATGCACCCCGAACATCATGCGCTCCACACCCAATGCGCTGATCCAGGTGTTACCCCAGCGTGAACCGTCCGCGCAATGAAAGCGGCCTGTCTTGTGGCTCTCCAAATTATAGCGCAAGGCGGCCAGAGACCGCTCAAGAGCCCAGTTCGTATCTATATCCGATAATTCCTTGCTCTTGGCACAGAGTGTAGCCAATACGGCGGCAAATTTTTGCTGGGTCTGCACTCCCCAGCCATTGTAACCAGTGCCATAAATTCCAAGATGCTCACGCCCGACTGGAATCGTCCAGTAACGCTCAGCCGCCTTGGCCCAATAGTTGATAAGACTTAAGGCAATGGACACCATTCTCGATTATATTAATATAACCCCGACACTTTGATCGAAGCAATAAGCAAGGCACTACAGCAAATCCTGAATTACGCAACAAGGTGCACGACGCGAATAGTGCTTTCACATGCCTACCAATTCAGGCAGCATTCAATGCAAGGCGGTTAGCGTGCTGGTGACCATCGTCCTACAAACCGCCAGGCTGAGTATATGACTATGAAAACGACGTCCGACAGGATTGTTTTCGAAGGAGGCAATACCTTGTTGCCGGAGCTGGAACTAGTAGGTTGGGCTCGGGTAAAAGCGGCCCGTACAGGTGCCCTCACTGCGCACACGCACCCCAAGGTTCTCGAGGTCTTTTGCCTGGAGCGCGGTGAAGCGGAATGGTGGGTGGAACAGGAGAACCATCGATTGATGGCGGGGGACATCTATCTGAACCGACCGGGTGAACTCCACGGCGCCGTGGGCAGTGTGTTGCGTCCATGCGCCTATACCTGGCTGCAAGTAGACATTGGGCCTTATTGCCTGCCTGGTATGCCTGCGGAGCACGCAAACGCACTCTGTACACGATTAGTGGCCTCGGGTGTCCGGCGGTTTGCCGGTTCGCATGAGTTGCGTACTGCATTCTCCAGTATGTTTGCGCTGCATTTACGCAAGAAGAGCCCGTTCACATTTCTAGTTCGCGCGCAACTTCATCTGCTGCTGGCACTCCTGGCCGAAGAATTGAAAGCCGCATCCGAAGCAACACAATCTGCAAGCCAGTATTCCTATGCCATCAGAAGAGCCATTGAGCGTATCGATTCAGATCCCTCTGAAGATTGGAATATACCGGAGCTAGCTGCGTGGGTGGGGCTTCGGTCCAGTCAATTCAACGCGCGTTTTTTCTCGGAAACCGGGCGCACTCCGGCGGACTACCGTC
Organism: Verrucomicrobiia bacterium; assembly: GCA_030432235.1. Classification (GTDB taxonomy): domain Bacteria; phylum Verrucomicrobiota; class Verrucomicrobiia; order Opitutales; family Cerasicoccaceae; genus JAUIHT01. The sequence continues at coordinate 239,561 of JAUIHT010000004.1, forward strand.
GGTGGCGGCGCATTGAGTTGGCCAAGAAACGGCTCCGCGCCAGCAAATGTTCCATTGTGCGTCTGGCCCACGAGTTAGGGTTCAGTTCAAGCCAACACTTTGCCGCGACGTTCCGTCGGCTGGAGGGCACTAGCCCCAGCCATTATCGAGACACCACGCGATGAGCCTTCAAAGAGGCTGGCATGGTCAAAAAACTACGGCGATGAAGAATGAACGCCATCCGCCTGGTTTTCTGTTAATATGGTGCCATGGAACTCGTTCGTTTTGGAATCATTGGTCTTGGCAACATAGGTAACAGCCACGTTAACCGCTTTCTGGAAGGCAAAATTCCCGGAGCAAAATTAGTCGCTGTTTGTGATAACAATCCGGCTGCCTTGGAGCGCTATGCCGACATCAGAGGATGGACTGACAGCGCTGCCCTCATACGTTCCGGTGAGGTCGACGCCGTCCTGATCGCCACCCCTCATAATTTGCATGTGCCAATAGGAATCGACGCGTTGGAAAACGGACTTCACGTGTTATGCGAAAAGCCACTGGCCGTTCATAAGGCAGACTGCCAGCGCCTGCTTGCCGCCCATACCAACCCGGAGCTTGTTTTCGGGATCATGTTCGACACCCGCACCGAGCCACGCTACCAGAAGGTGCGTGAAATGATCTTGGGTGGTGAGCTTGGCCGCATCCGGCGAATCAACTGGATTCTCACCAACTGGTTCCGCTCCAATGCCTACTATGCATCCAGTAGTTGGCGCGCCACATGGGCAGGTGAAGGAGGCGGCATCCTCGTCAACCAACTGCCGCACGACCTCGATCTCTTTCAGTGGATTTTTGGACTGCCCCGTCGCGTACGGGCCTTTTGCCCGCTGGGCAAGTATCATCCGATCGAAGTCGAAGATGAAGTCAATGCCCTCCTTGAGTTTGAAGATGGCACCACGGCAGTGCTTGTAGGCTCGACCGGTGAGGCCCCCGGAACAGACCGCCGTGAAATCGTGGGTGATCTCGGGAGACTTGTGATTCATACGGACCATCTGCATTGGACCCGTAATCTGGTCCCTACAGATGAGCATTGTCGCACGACCAAGGAGGGCTTCGTCTCACCAGAGACCGAAGAAATAGTGATACCGATTGAGGGCCAAGCCGGCCGCCATACCGAAGTGATCTGCCGCTTCGTCGAAGCCATCCGGGAAGGCAAGCCACTGGTGGCGCGGGCGGAGGAAGGCCTCGCCTCAGCAGAGCTCGCCAACGCCATCCTGCTCTCATCGGAAGAAGATCGCACGGTGGATTTACCACTCGATGCCGAAGCCTTTTCCGCCTGCTTGGAAAGACTTTGCGCAACGTCGCGTTTCTCCCCTGGGGATGCGTCTCCGGTAGCAACCCCTGCTCCCAATATGAACGCGTCCTTCAACTGAACCTTAAATATCACTGTTTCCTGAACCCCTAGATTATTACCATGTTCCCTGCTTATTATTCTGGATTTGCCGATGAAGCTGGCCCTGACCTGGACACGCAAATACGAGCCACGCTTGAACTGGGGTGGAATGCCATCGAAATGCGCGGCGTGCGGGTCCCCGGATACGATGCGGCCAATCTGCACGACATTCCCGATGAAGCTTTTGAGAAGGTAGCCGAAGGTCTGGCCCTCGCCGGGGTTCGCGTCAATTCCCTGGGCTCCGCCTTGGCCAACCACGGCAAGGACATCAGCAAGCCTTTCGCCGAAGAGGCGACTACGGCTCGTCGCACGGCCGAACGCAGCCAACGCCTTGGGGCCGAGTTTGTTCGCGTCATGAGCTACCCGATAGGCGATCCGACGAACCTGCACGAGGAAGAACGCTACCGCCGCTTACGCGAGTTCGTCACCATATTCGCGGATGCCGGGATTACGGTAGTACATGAAAACTGCAATAATTTCGGCGGTATGGGCTGGCCTTACGCCCTGCGTTTGCTGGAAAACGTTCCCGGGCTGAAACTGGTCTTCGACATGGGCAATTGCGTGGCTGATCTGGACTACAACCAGCCTGCGCCCCACCCTTGCCAGGATGCTTGGGAATTCTATGAAAATGTCCGCGATCACGTCGTGTATGTGCATATCAAAGATGCCCATCAGGGCGTAGCCCGAGACAAGAAACTGCACTGTTTCCCAGGCGAGGGCCATGGACAGGTTCGCCGTATTGTGACCGATTTATTCGAGCGCGGCTACTCCGGTGGCCTTTCCATTGAGCCCCATATGTACGCCGGGCTGGACGATGCCAGTCTCACGCACGAGGACAACTGCTACCAGACCTACTTGCAATACGGCCGCCGCCTCATGCACATGGTCGAGGAAATCAAGCAAAAGACCGCTCTTGTATGATCGCTAGATTAGCCCAAGCTTCATTGTGCAGACTGCGCTCTGACAGTCTGCCCCTCTACCCACGTACCATCGATCATAATACTTCTCGGTGAGCGTGGAATACCGAAGTCATTGCACTGAATCGTCGTGTGGAGCAAATCCATGGCCGCCTTACCGATCTCGAAAGAGTTCTCATTTACGCCGGCATAGCCGGAACCCCTCTCAGTAACAGAGAGAAAAGCCAGTCCAATATCTTCAGGAACCGCCATTCCGAGATCCTTTAACCATTTAGGAGTGTCCCAAAAATTGGTCAGGATAACGTCCGGCTTTTGGTTCTCAATGTAGTGCTCTAACTCTTCACGACTGAAACTGCTAACACTGTTTACCGGTATGGTATCATGGGTCGCGAAACATTTCTGCTCCATCATGCAACCGGCCATCCACGCATAGCCCACGCGGGCGTCGTAGCGCTGATTCAGGATAATACCAACACGCCTATAGCCAAGTTTATACAATTCCCTGACTGCGAGAGAGGCCGAGCGAAAGTGATTATTCGTGGCCACATGCAGCACTGGCTCTGCCAAGGTAAACCCAAAAGTCACGGCGGCAAAATGCTCCCATGCCAGATCCAACGAAGTATTCGTCTTCGGTTGAGGAGGTAACAGAATCCCATAGATATTTCTTGTCCTTAAAATATCACCCATGCGTTTCGGGGTCATCCCACGCTCATTGAGCCAAAACTCCTCAATGGTATAGCCAAGTTCTTTTGACCGGGACAACGCACCTTGGAAATACTCCGCATACACGGGGTGCTCATGTTGCCATTCCTTGGGCTTAGACCAGTTAGTCAGCCAGGCAACAGTAGCCCGGTTCAAACGATTACAATCACGGTGTCGATAGGCCATCAGCGCCTTCAGCATTGGGTCCGGCCTCCAACCAAGCTCATTAGCCACACGAAGAATCGCCTGACGAACATCCTCCGTAATCCTGGGACTATTTCTCAGAGCCAGGGAAACGGTCATTTGGCTGACGCCGCAAGCCTTGGCAATGTCGCGCTGCGTTGGGCGGTATGAGTCTCTATTCATGGCCTAAGCGATCCGGACAGAATTTGCCGCACAACCTCCTACCCTATGGGAACTAAGTGAACGGAACACAAGGGGGCATGCATACTTGAGTTATTCTGCACCGAACAACCAAGAATTACCAGTCAGTTTTCAGTAAAAACAGCCCTGCGGTTGCGAACCTACCCTGACCAAAAGATGCTGAAGAAACAAAAAATATTTTAATCGCAGCAAAAGCTACAGCGACATGACACTATCAGGTAATCGAGCGGCCCCCGTCAGCGACTATCTCAGCGCCAGTAATAAAGGCAGATTTGTCGCTGACCAGGAACAGAGCTGTCTGCGCGATTTCATTCGTCGTTCCTATGCGCCCAGCTGGAAGCTGTTGACCCAGAGCTATCTTGACTTCGTCTCCTTCGGCAAATCCAGGGGTGTCAACAGCTCCCGAAACCAGTGTATTGGCTCTAATAACGGGTCCGTAATCACGAGAAAGCACCCGGCTCAAGGCGTTAACACCACCCTTTGCCACAGCATAGGCGCCAAAACTCGGTTCAGGTATGATGGATTGCAGCGAAGAGACATTCACAATACTGCCGGCTCCTGCCTTCAGCATGAAGGGGATGGCCGCACGCGCTCCCATGAAATAAGCCTTAAGGGAAACCGCCATCGTCTGATCCCAATCTTGATCGGATACATCACCAATTTTAGTGTAGGTTCGCCAGTAGGCATTGTTAACGAGGATATCCCAAGTCCACCCTTTTTCGGTTATCCAACTCGCAAGTTCGCTCCACTTTTCAGGAAGGCCAACATCCATGCAAAAGGCATGGGCTTTACCTCCTTCAGCACGAATTGCCTGGGCCACCGCCTCAAGCTGTTCTTCCTTACGAGCCAGAAGGATCACTTTGGCGCCCTGCTGTGCAAACACCTTTGCTATTTCTTCACCGATTCCCTGGCTCGCTCCCGCAATCACGGCCACTCTATTTTCTAATTCAGCTGTCATGCCATTACCCTTATTCTTCCCTTTGATTCAAGGACAAGCCACAAGCTAGTTTTCATGAAAAACGACCCGCGCATACTGTGCCTGGATATAGGTACATCGGCCTGCAAAGGAGGCCTGTTTGACCGCGCAGGTAATGCCGTAAAAACCGCCCGGGTTAGCTATCCTTTCCTGCCCTCAAAGGATGCCTCGAAGGTAGAGCAAGACCCAGAAGCAATCTGGAGCGCCATCGAAACAACGATACAAGAACTTGCTTCTCATCATGAGTCGGCCTCGCGGATTGCTGCCATATCTTTAAGCGCTCAGATGAGCACCCACATGCTCGTTGATCGCCAAAATGCCCCCCTGAGTCACTTTCTGACATGGGCAGACAGCCGGGCAGAACGGGAGTCTGTAGAGTTTGCCTCCAACTTCAGCCCAGAGCTACTTATTCAGGAATTGGGCGCGAAGTTGCCCCCTGCTCCCTCGTGGCCTCTGCCAAAATTAAAATGGTGGATGCGCCATGAGCCAGACTTGATTGAGCGCGCGCATTATCTGGTGCAGCCCAAAGATTGGATCATCTGGAAGCTCACCGGACGATGGATATCGGACTTGTCCAGCTTGCGAGGCATTCGGCATCAAAAAAACGGTTCGTGCAGCCAGATGCTGATGGACTGGTGCGGTGTCCATCCAGATATTGTCCTTCCTTATGCGAAACCCCATGATATCGCGGGAACGCTTCGTCCGGAATGGGCTAAAGCATGGAAGCTATCCGCAGACATTCCCGTCATCGTAGGACTCAACGATCTCGCAGCAGCCGTTATCGGAGTAACCGGGCTTACGAACCATACGACCGCTTTCGATATTACCGGCACATCGGAACAACTGGGCGTCTACCTGCCGCAACCAGATGTTTCATTTAGCACAAGCGCATTCAGCCAGATTCCCTTACTCGATAATCATACCTTGCGCTACGGAGTCACCTCCTCCAGCGGAAGCGTCCTGAATTGGTATCAAAATCAATTCAGCTATGCAAAAACATCCGGGGACTGGCACCAGGTATTCCGGGAGGCTCTCGAAACAGTCCCTCCAGGTTCTGATGGTTTATTGTTCCTGCCCTATCTGTATGGCGAACGTGCGCCTTGGTTTAACCCCAAAGCAAGCGGAGCCTTCGCTGGCATTCACTCAAGGCATACGAATCGTCATTTCACCCGCGCAGTAGTCGAGGGCATCACATACAACCTACAGGCAATTTACCACAGGCTTGGTGCTGAGAATATTAACGAGATACATGCGATCGGAGGCAGTACTACTTCCAAAGCTTGGAATCAGTTAAAAGCCGATGTGTTTCAAGTCCGTCTCATGGTCCCGGAGTGCCGCGAAGCGGGATGCCTCGGCGCCGCAATCCTCGCCTCGCATGCCCTCGGCTGGCATGGCTCAATAACCGAGGCCGGCAAGGCGATGATTCGGACGAAGGATGTTTACGAGCCAAATGCATCGATGGCCGATTTCTATCAGGAGCAATGCGCGCGATTCGAGGCCCTATACCACGTGCTTCATCCTGCAGAATAAACCTAACGACTCCGACCCAACTTACCATGAAAGCGATAATATTTGGAGCAGGGAAGATAGCGCGCAGCTTCATTGCTCATCTACTGCACAATAACGACATTGAGATTGTTCTCGTTGACGCTAACCCCGACCTCGTCGCCTCGCTCAATGTGCGCGGCAAATACCATGTGGAAGTTATGGGGAATTCGTCACGCAGTGCCGAGATACAGAATTACACAGCCTACACACTCGAGCAGCACGAGAAGATAGCCACGGCTTGGTCAGAGTCACAAATCACGTTTACCAGTGTCGGTGGCAAAAACCTCGAAGCGCTTGGGCAACACCTGGCCCAGATCATAGAAATTCGGATGAAGAGCAAAGACAGTGACGGCGTGAACAACGTTATCACCTGTGAAAACTGGAAGGAGCCGGCCACTTTACTCAGGAATGCTATAGCAAACAGGCTCCCGCAGTCTCATATGAGGCGGTTTCAGGCTGCGTATAGCTTTAGTGAGGCAGTGGTTATGCGCTCAGCGATTGAGCCGACACCCGAGCAACTGAAGCACGACCCTCTTTGGGTAAATGCCCAAGACTACTGGGAATTGCCCGTTGATAAAAGTCGCATTCGCGGAGAGCCCACCCCCATAGAAGGGATTCGTTACATCGAGGGATTTTTCGGATACCTCGAACGCAAATTTTACACCTATAATGCCGCAAATGGCACGGTGTCTTTTCTGGGACACGCGCGAGGGCATCGGTATCTATATGATGCCGCAACCGATCCATGGATTATAAAGATACTCCAAGGCGTGTATGAAGAAACGGGCAAAGCGCTTTCATTAAAACACAACATCCTCTATTCTGCCCAAGAAGAATTCGCCAAGTCGTCGCTGAAGAAGCTGCAGGATTGCCACATCATCGACTACGTGGAGCGCAATGCCCGCGATCCGATACGTAAGCTTGGTCCGAACGATCGATTAGTGGGTTCCGCCCGACTGGCTGAAAGCTTTGGTATAAAGCCAGAGAACTTGGCCGTCTCAATCGCAGCTGCGCTGCACTATTTCGAGCCCGGTGATCCGAGCGCGGTGGAGCTCCGCCAGCTTCGGGAAAGTGAAGGTGTGGAAGGAGTGCTTACAAAGGTATGCAAAATTAGCCCAAACGAACCGCTAGGCATACTGGTGATGGAGGCGATCAAGTCATTACAGCAAGAAAGTATCTTACCCGCATGACAACTTTGCCAACGACACTCAGACCGCTGCCATTTCCTCTTGAATCAAAGGGAATTGCCATCCGCTATATCGGACAAGTCGGTTTTGTACTGCAGCACCGGGGCTTTACCATTGCCATAGACCCCTATCTCACTGACTCGGTTGATCGCCTAAAGGAATTCCCCAAAGACTTCTGGGTTCGCAATTACGATCCACCGGTCTGCTACGAGGAGTTGCACTATGTCGATCTGGTTTTATGCACCCACGATCACCTCGACCACCTCGATCCTGAAACGCTACTGGGGATAAGTACCGCCTCGCCGCAATGTCGCTTTTTGATGCCGAAGCAAAGTGCAGAAATCATGCGAGCGAACGGACTGGCTACCGAAAGAATTGACGTGATCAACGCCGGCCAAAACCTGAGCTTCGGGGATATCACCATAGAACCAGTAGCCGCCGCCCATGAGTCCTACGAAACCGACGATGCCGGCTTTCACCGCTTCTTAAGCTATTTGCTGACCTGGAAAGGCATGACCATCTATCACGCGGGGGACACGCTTCGCACCCCTGAACTTGAGGATATCTTTTCTCATAGATCTATAGATGTTGCATTTCTTCCCATCAACGGTCGAAGCGAATCGCGTAGAAAGCTTGGCATCGTCGGCAACCTGACACCTGAAGAAGCTGTCAATCTGGCCGCCAGCACCAATATCGGCTTAGTCATTCCAACTCACTACGATCTATATCCTAATAATGGCGCGAAGTTGGCTGATTTTGTTTCAGCCTGGGAACTGGTGCCACAGGAGAAACGTCCCGCGCTAAAAGCATTTCTTCCAGGTGAAGTAATAACTTACAGCAAACCCAACGCAGCTAAAGAATTGGCGGTTATCATAGGAGCCGGAAAAACCGGTCGCGGCTTTCTGGCTCGTCTACTCCAGAACTCCTCTTACGCAGTTGCGTTTATTGATAAATCAGAGCCTCTGGTTAAGCGTCTCAATGAAGATGGCCGGTACGTAATTCATTATTTCGGCGGCGAGCATTCGCCCAATGGCATAGAGCATGTAATAGCCGCCCATAGCAACAGCCAGGAGGCGCATGATTGGCTTTGTCAGGCATCCTTAGTCATGACTGCGATTGGCGAAAGTAATATCCCAGAGCTTGGCAGCCTTCTCATCAAAGCCTTGGAATATCGCCGATCACACAAAACCCCAAAGATGCATATGCTGGTGTGCGAAAATGGAGTCACACCCGCTGCGCCACTTGAACAATTACTCACCGGCTACGATGATGTTATTGAGCTTGGAGAAGCAGCCATCTTCTGCTCAACCATTGAGCTACCTGGCACACGCCTCGACATACAGTCAGAATACTATCATGAACTCCCATTCGATTCTCAAAAGCTGAATACGTTAAGGCACTTCCCTGGCCTGCGGCCAGAGGCCGAATTCCCCATCTTACTCATTCGTAAAATCTATACCTACAATTGCCTTAGCGCATGTATCGCGTACCTGGGAGCGTACAAGAACTATCAGTGGTATGCCGACGCAGCCAACGATCCCGAAATCAGTGAAATACTCGACCAAATCGCAGAGCCGCTGAACAAAGCGATTTCGAAAACCTATAACGTCGATATTGATAAGCAACGGCTCTTCTCCCAAGCAGCCTTGAAAAAATTCAGGGATTACAACATTCGGGATAGCATCGCCCGTAATGCTCGCAATGCCATAGGAAAGCTCTCTCCCAATGACCGGTTGGCCGGTCCCGCAAGATTGATCAGTGAGCAAGGGGACTCCGTCACTTCCTTAGCCTTGGTAATCGCTTCGGTATTGCTGTATGCAGAGGAACACGAACCCTCAGCCAAGGCACTCTTGAATGACCCTGTGACGGAGCATACCATTGAGACTCTCACGGGCCACAAGCATGATAGCGAACTAGCCCGAGCCAGCGCTTCGTTCTATCATCGGCTTAAGAAAAGCCACCACCAGTCATTAAGCGATGTTCTCGCATTATCGAAATGCAGCCAATAACCCGCTCTCTTTTTCATAATAAACAATCTGAATATTAAACGAATCAGTCATGGCATCAAATGAACATACCCCTCAATCAAGCGAGGCTAGTACTTCTTCTAACAGCGCATTAAGCCCCGAACCACTATCAACCCAAAACCCTATCGTAGAATATCGCTGTGGGGATTTCACGGTTACCTACATTCTGGATCCCGAGACCTCCGCGGTGGGGTTAAGGCTGCTGCCTACTTCGAAGGCAGGAAGCGTCGTGAAAGCCCGTAAGCATTTGTTGACACCCGAAATACTGGCACAGCCCGATCACCTTCAGCCTTTTCTGGCATCTCATGGTGAAACCTCTCTGATACAAATAAAACTCATGGAGGACAACACCTGCGGTGGCTTCTCTGCCGGACGTACAATGCGTTTTAATGAAACGGTAAATGCGCTTCGCCTAGACTGCCAGGAGGTTCACATGCTACCAAAAGGCGGCTTTCGGATACAAACCAAGCTCCGCGGCTCTCGCAACTTTGTTTGTATGCATGTCCTCAGCTACCAATCAGGGGATGACGCCGTTACCGTATACACTGAGTTTACCAATACCGGGGAAGATATTTTATCCCTGGAAATGCTCTCAAGCTTCGCCTTGGGGCACCTCTCTCCTTTCGACGGTGAAGAATCAAAAGAACGCCTCAATGTTCACCGCTTCCGCAGCAACTGGTCCGCCGAAGGCCGTCATGACGCAGTTCTGCTGGAAGACATGCACTTGGAGCGCTCCTGGAGTTGCGCTAGCGTGGTCAACGAGCGCTTCGGACAAGTCGGCTCAATGCCCGTGAGGGGATTTTTTCCCTTTGTAGCCATTGAAGACACATCCGAAGGGGTCTTTTGGGGAGCTCAACTAGCCTGTGCATCTTCCTGGCAGATGGAAGTTTACCGGAAGGATGACAAGGTAAGCCTCTCTGGAGGTTTAGCCGACCGTGAGTTTGGGCATTGGATAAAGCGGGTTGTGCCCGGCGAAACCTTTGTTACGCCACATGCATGGCTATCTACTGCTGCCTCCGGCCTGGATTCTTTCTGTCAGAGACTCACGCGGATGCAGTCGCACGCACTTGATAACCTACCCTCTATCGAGGAAAATCTGCCCATCTTATTTAACGAATACTGCTCCACCTGGAATAAGCCAAATCCAGAGCATATCCGTAAGACTGTAGAGTGTTTGAAGGGCCTGCCTATTCGTGTTTTTGTTATAGACGATGGTTGGACCGCTCGCCCTGATAACGCCTTCCAGTTTAATGGAGACTGGGAAATCGCCACATATGCCTTTCCGGAAGGCCTCAAACCGGTTTCACAATTCCTTAAAGATAACGGAATGGTAGCCGGACTTTGGTTTGAGTTTGAAATTTGCACCGAGGGCACTGAAGCCTTCAAAATCAACGATCATAAATTAAGGCGTGATGGCCGCATTTTACAGGTAGGCACGCGACACTTCTGGGATTTCAATGATCCTTGGACATTTGAGTATCTGACGAACAAAGTGATTAACCGCCTCAGGGATGACGGCTTTGGGTACATCAAAATCGATTATAATGATAATATCGGATTGGGTTGTGATCACCCCGATTCTCTTGGAGAGGGACTTCGCCATCACATTCAGGGAGTTCAGCGTTTTTTTGCAAAATTACGCGAGGAAATCCCGGGCCTGATTATCGAAAACTGCGCTTCAGGCGGGCATCGTCTAGAGCCATCAATGATGGGGCTAGCTTCAATGGCATCTTTCAGTGACGCCCATGAAACTCCGGACATTCCCATTATAGCGGCAAACCTCCACCGCCTTATTTTGCCGCGGCAATCTCAAATTTGGGCAGTCCTGAGAAAGCAGGATTCAGATAGGCGCCTCCTCTATTCCCTGGCCGCCTGCTTTCTGGGGAGAGCATGTCTCTCTGGCGACATGATATCCATGAGCTCGCAACAGATGCATCTGATAGGCGATATACTAAACCTTTATGAAGAAATCTCCTATATCATTAAAGACGGGGAAACATATATATATAGGGATATAAATAAGTCATACCGATCACCAGAAGGCTGGCAAGTGATTCTCCGCGAGTCCAGGCAAAATCCGGGACACTGGCTTGTTGTCGCCCATACTTTTGCTAAATCCGCAGGAGCAGAGTTTAGCATCTCCCTATCAGGCACATCTTGGCAGCTTGTTAAAAGCAATAGCACCGGCATTAAAGCCCAGCCTCAGGAATCAAATCTTCATTTCATTTGCTCCGAAGAGTTCTCCGCCTACATAGGTTATTATCAATCCAAAGCCTAGTATTTGGGGATAGCTAACTTGTGGAATGTGTTTTGATTTGACGCATATACAAGCGTGCAGCAAGCTGCCTAAAGTGTCGAAAATTCCTACCATTCGGAAAATCGCCGAGGCCTGTGGCTACCATAATACAACCGTATCCCGTGCCCTTAGCAACAAGCCCAATATCCCAGAGAAGACACGTAAGCGTATTCTGGAGGTGGCCAACGAATTAGGCTGGCGGCCGAATCCGATGGCCTCCGCCTATCTGGCTCATCGGTATGCGACTCGCGAGCCATCCTTTCGCGCAACCATTGCCTGGATCAATCCCTACAGGGTTGAGTCAGACGCTAGCCTATTCCATTTATTCGGCTATGAAGGAGCCAAGGAGCGAGCCTCCACCTTAGGTTACTCTTTGGAAAAGATATGGTTGGGCGATGCTGGCTTCAACGGCAAGCGACTGACACAGATGCTGAAGGCCCGGGGGATTCCCGGCATGATATTTGAAAACCGGGGCGAAGCCGTATCAACATTGAAGAACTTTGACTGGGACTCGTTTTCTATAGCGACCTGGTCAGTTAGATTTTCAGAGCCACCCCTACACCATGCATCTTACCATCATGCCCAGGGCATCAGCACAATACTTCACAAGCTGCTTGAGATAGGCTATACGCGCATTGCCATGATGCTATCGGAGGAAACCAATAAATGGGCGGAGAACTCTTTTTATCAGACTTTCTTCTACATGGAAAAACACAGCCCTCCAAAGGTCTGGATGCGCTCCTACAAGTTTAATGCCGCGCTCTCAGACGGGTCCGAAAGAAAGCGAATCAAGGCTTGGATACTACGCAACAAACCAGAGGTTATTTTGGGGCAGGTAAACGTATGGGAAGCCCTTCAAGAAATGGGGTGGCGCATTCCAGAAGACGTGGCCTTTGTCTCACCGTATTGCTCCGAAGCCTGGCCAGACATCGGCGGTGTAAACCAGCAACCAGAGGTCATCGCGTCGAATGCTGTCGACCTCGTAGCCACACAATTACTTCACAATGAGCGAGGCATTCCGAAGATACCGAAATTGCTCCTCAACGAGGGAGAGTGGTTCGATGCCAAGAGCGTGCCACACCTGATTCAGAGGGAAAAGCAGCCTGCGCACTCGAAAAAGAGAAAGCTTGCGCATTAAAAACCGAAGGGCTCGAATGCACAACTTTCGAGGTTATTAGCGGCAACGCCTTGAAGCTACCAATCCCACAACACACGAGGCCGAAAGCATACTGCGTGCTGCGAGAGCATTCAGTATCTCTTAATTGCCGGCTCCGGTAATCCATATCGGACGATTGGTGGATGTGGTATTGTTCCACTGCGTTACCTGAGGATAACTAATTTCCATGTAGCGTGAAAGGACGCAATTCCCAGGATTGTCATAGTTATTGTTGCTAATGCTAACGCTCGACCAAGTTGAGCCTTGGGATATGATAATAACGTCAACATAGTTTTCGTTAACCTCGGGAATATTATTAATATTCGTGAACTGGTTGTCATCGATGACGAAGGAGCCCGTGGCATTAGGGGCGTAGCTGAAGATGCCATAGTGACCCGTTTCCTCTATCGTGTTGGACGCGATAGTGATGTTCTCAATATCATTTTGGCAATCGATACCGGAGTCGACCGTGCTCCATATGTAGTTATTCTGGACGGTAACATTATGGGCATTGTCCAGAATGCGCATTCCATAGCTCTTGCTGTTGAGAATGACGTTCCCATCGACGAGAACATTATCTACCGAGTAACCCGGGCGACCCTGCACGGTAATGCCGCCATGAGAACTTTCGTTGGCCGTATCGGTGATATAGTTGTCCAGCACGGACACATTCGAGACAGGATAGATATCATAGGATACTTCCGAAACGACGTGAACGCCGGAGCCATCACTCTTTTCAATATAGTTGCCCTCGATGACCATGTCCTTACTGCCCACGCAGGAAATGCCTCGTCCGTGGGTTTGTCGACGCACATCGTTCCCAATCACCCAGATGTTGTTACACTGGGAGGGTTGATTCGCATATGATACTACGGCGATCATATCATCTCCTGTGTCACGCACGTGGTTGTTCCAAATGTCGATGTGGTGGGCGCCTCTTGTCAGGTGGATACCGTCCGAAAATGTATTCCAGACCCAATTATCATAGATGTCGCCGTAAGCTGAGGTGATGTCAGAGGCGATAATCGCGTTGCAAGCAGCTCCCTCGAAGTAACATCCACTGACCTCGAAATTGGTCGCGCCGATCAAATGGAGAGAGGTCTGCGCCGGATTGAACTCGCGCTGAGTGGCGCCAAGCACGACAAAGCGGCATTTGCGCACATAGGTATTATCTCCGTTCAGTCTGACAGCGGCGTTCATCGGGTCGGATGCGGCCAAAACGCTGATGTAGCCGTGGCCAAACAAGCTTGCCCCATTGAGCGGCAAAACGGAGGAGTGCCTGAAGACGCCAGGCGGAACATACAGTGGCTTGTTTTGGCTGACAGCGGCGGCAATAGCGCTGGTGAGCGCCGCCTGATTATCCGTTACCCCATCCCCGACAGCACCATGGGAGGTAATGTTTATCGCGGCATTTATCTCCGCCGCAGTTGGCGGAGTATCGCAAAGAAGGGTAACATCGTCGAAATAGGAGGTCGTATTTCCGCGCAGGTAAACCCGGCTGAAGTTGCTAAAACTGGTATCCGTTGCCTGTGCTATTGGCATTCCATTCACCCTGAGGTATAAAGTACTACTGGCCGCATCCCGGCTTAGCTCTATTACTGCCATGGGCGCACTCAACGCGCCATGACCGCTATCTGTAGGCGTAGTCAACTGGGTTCCCGTGTCACCCCAGCCGGGCTCACCGCTTAGTGAAAATTTCCGAATGCTGACATAACCTTCACCATTTGCCTGAGAGCTTGTAGATGAATCCCAGAGGACGCCATAGCCTGTAGTGCCCTCCGCATTGAGCACGCTTGCGCAAAGCGCTCGTTGCCATGTGCTATGGCTGGCCTTGAAGCGCAGAGTCCAGTTGCCCGTCACCGTGGTTCCGATTTCTGCCCGTGCAACGCCATTGTTGAGCGCCAGGTAGGGCGCAGAGGTCAATGAACTATTAGCGCTGGACAGGGCCGGACTAGCGCCACCGACAGACGTCCAGCTCGCGAGCGTTTCCATGGAATCCTCAAACACAGTTTGGAGTCGAACATCATCAAAGTAGGAGGTCGTGTTCCCCCGCAGATAAATGCGGCGGAAACTGCTAAAGCTGCTATCGGTTGCCTGAGCAACAAGAACGCCATCCACCCTCACTGAGAGCTTACTGCTGGCAGCTTCCCATTTCAGTTCGATTTCCGCCATGGGTGAGCTGAGCGCCCAGTGGCCGCTGTCCACGGCGCTGCTCAGGCTCGTGCCCGCATCGCCCCAGTTAACCTCGCTGCCGAGATCAAATTTCCTGATGCTGATATAGCCTGTGCCGCCGGCTTGGGAACTGAGAGCAGAATCCCAGAAAACGCCATAGCCTTCAGTGCCACTGGCATTAAACACACCGGCATAGAGGCCACGTTGCCAAGAGGCATGGCCAGCCCTAAAGCGCAGTGTCCAGTCGCCAGTAAGGGTGGAGGGCAACTGAGCATAGATAACACCATTATTCAGCGCCATATAAGGAATACCTGAAAGAGAGCTATTGGAAGAGCTCAAGGCGGGATTGGCACCATCTACCGTGGTCCATTCCGACAGGCTGCTCATGTCGCTTTCAAAGACGTGTCCGTGCAGGGCTGTACATGCAAAAAGCAGACAAGATATATATAGAGTTAGCCTGTAGAAGAAAATCCGTGTGATGTTTTTGCTCTCTTGGGCATATTCAATTTCGGACAGGGGTATATTTGGGGTATTCATGGGGCAGGGGTATCATTGAGCTTTATAACGGGGTAGTGAAAGAACTACCAAGAACTTAGCTCGAAAGCTTCAAGGCATCCACCCATGAGTCATGCTGCAAGCTGCATGACACCCGTAAATACACTCCAGAATAATATGTAAGAAAATCGCCGCCGAGCTGGTCGCACCCCAAGAATCCCTGCCCGAATGGGCGCGGAGAGCTTCGTTGCCAGCGAGCATGATAAAGACCTACTCTCGTGCAACTATACGAAGGTTATCGCAGTGCATAGTTCCCGTATAGTAATTACCCATGCCGAAGTTAAACGTTTTCAAATAACGATTCAGGGCGCAAGTCTTATAGCAAAAATCTATATTGGAAAGACTAGCCCTGCCATTAACATAAACAGTGGAAACTTGCCGTACGGTGTCGGCTAGAATTCCAATCTTATAATACGTATTCGGCTCAACTATTATGTCAGTAGAATGCCAGGCCCCACTGTCATCTTGCACCTGAATATATCCATTATGGAATGCAACACGGACCACTTCCTTTCCGATACTGTCACGTAAGTAGACGGCACGTTGATGATAATAGCTTGAAGCAATATCAGTTTTCAGGAATGCCTCAACATAGACTCGCCCATGTAGTGGCTCAAAAGTATAGGCACCCATGAGGTCACCTGCGGCATCGGCCTTCTCAAGCCTCAATGCTTGCCCATGCAAGCCTCCGGATGATTCCACAGTAATGCCATTGGCATTAGTCCAACCAGTCGGCAATTGTGAACCAGCGGGCACCATTTCAAAATCGTGCTCGTATATATGCTTTCCGACAAGTCGACCGACCCTTACATTGTCTACCGACAAAGTATTGTTGTAGCTACCTTCCGCAGCAGAAATCACAAAGTAGCCTACGTCATTAACCGCATTCCTGAATGGCTCATTCTGTAACAGTAGCTGCATAAATCCAGAGCCTTCTTGCATGCCTAAATCTAAGAAATATAAGTCGAAAGATTGGCCTTTCACGTCAAAATCGACCCGCAACCGATACCATTCGTTGCTTTGTAAATTCGTCAAAAGCTCTTGGGTAACAGCACCATCGTAGACAACAAGGGAGCCACCACTCATAGCGACACTCAAAGCCAATTGATTTCCCGCGGATGAGTATAAGTAGATTAGCTTTTTGTAGTTAAGCAAATTGCTCGAATTAAAATCCAAGATTATTGAGCCATAATCTTTAATTTTATCAAAGCTCAGCCATGCATACGCGTAGCCTCCGCCTGTTTGGCTCATTTCCATGCAGCGTTGAGGTACTGCGGATCCGGGATAAACCAGGCTCGACGCACCCGCCACTTGAACCACACCATTACTCGATGTAGAATATCCCCAGTCAAGAGGCGTATCTTCGGGATCCAAATCGAAAATCTGATCCGCCAAAGGTTCAAAATAATAATCAGTCAATCCCGCCCGCTCTACTACATGAGAGTCACTAGTATTGGCATTTGAATAAATATTATTCTGAGCCCCAAGCTGGAAATGCTCATATACATTTAAGCCTCCTGAGTCGTGGTTAATATTCGTATAGTAGTTATTATTGACCACGGCATACTCAGTATTATTATCCAAGTAAATCGGAACCATCGGGAATGGATAAGCCGGAGGAGTGTCATATGCGGAAAATGGATTCCGGGTCATATTGGCTATGGTATTCTCGAAAATATAAGAACTCCGCCCCGGAGGACTCATCATAGTTTTCTGACGTGCTAACGTATATATGGCAGCACCATCATCATGGGTCGTCATCACACCACTGATGTAGTTGTATTGTATCCGGTTATTTCCCTGAGGCACATCCTGGTGGCCGCTTATAAAATTCCCCATCTGTATGCCCATATAGCGACTCGATAATATTTCATTATATTCTATATAGCTGTCCGAAACGAAATTTGACCAAATGCCAACCGCATTTGTGTAAAGCCTACCAACGCCTTTAATATAGTTATTTGCAATGGTAAGCCCATATGATTCTTCACCAGGAATCACCGTGCCCTGCAGTGAAGCAGTAATATCCGTATCAAGGCATATGCCAGAAGCAGCAATATCAGTGATATTGTTGTACGTAATTTTAGTGTTCCTAACACAGGTTGAAAAATCTATTGCGGATCCGCCCAGCTGGGTGAACTCATTATTTGTAATTGCGATTCTCCGTGAGTATTTTGCCTGAAAGGCAGCGCTAACTTTTTCTCCAACAGAAGGCGCACCACGGATTTGCATGGCCTGTGTTGCGACCAATCCTGCCCCGCTAGGGTCACGACCATCTATTCGCCACGCAGTATGCCGAAACACCAATCCACTGAATACCAAATCCTCAACCATGCTATTATCAGATGTGCCCGCCAACTGAATCAGCGTCTTAACTTTGGGCACAACAAATGAGTACTCTGAAATTTGACTCCCACTCATCTCTCCGGCTCGTATTCGATAGTAGAGCGTGCGATCTCCACTAACAGGCATATCTAAAAACCACTCATCGCTTGTATCAATGAAACCGAGAGCATTCTCAAAATAATACGGACAGTCATAGAAAAACAATGTACTTTTTGCATAGGAGGTAAAGTAGCTACCTTCCGGATTCCGAAATGTCAGATAGGTAAGGTCATTTTCCGTTGAAGTAGATGAAATGCGCAACCTGTCATGGTAGTAATGCTGCAATAGAACCAACTCTGCATCTTCGATACTTCCTGAGCCTACCCGATTACTTATATCCTGAAAATCAGTATACTTGATTGCCAGGCTATCGCTTGCGTCGGATATATGGGCATCGGCGCTTGTGAATTCCTCATGACCAGGGCCGATATAGGCGCCTCTAGTTACGAAACAGTTCCCTAAGGTTTCTTCATCCACTTTATTCGGATGCCTGGCCCGAATTGCGCGAGATAATTTTTCATCACTTATTCCCACGTATAGCTCTACAAAGTTTGGCACGCCGGGGTCCGTTATGGCTGCTGAGTAGCGGTTAAAGAAACCCGTATCAGCTACCCAATTAAGGCCCGCAAGCTTTACTCCTCCGGATAGAATTGGCTGCTCGCCAGAATAGGCCGTATAATAAATCTTGTAACCATTAGTGCCAGAATCGCTTGGGGTAAAAATAATCGGCTCATCAATATAATACACACCACCTCTGAGATATACCTTTATATCATCAGTCATATTATCATTCACCAGAGAAACCAACTGCCGTGCTTTTTCAATCGTACGCACTGCCGTGCCAACAGTAGTTCCAGCATTTGCATCATGACCGTATGTTGGATCGACATAATAGGAAATCACACCTGATGCCTTTGGGATATCGCTGAAGAGCAATATGCTTATTATAAACAATAGATTTATGATTTTTTGAATAGTTGGGGCTGGGGTAGGTTTCATGTTATAGCCATACTAGGGGTTCATGTCTAATATTCTCATACTGATTAAGAAATGAATTTTATTATTTTATACTAGCAAACATCTACCAGCTAGGCCCATACCCGCGCTATGCTACGCGTTTAGCCTCTAGCTATAAAATCGATCTCGCGCTCGATAGCCTCGGATTCAAAAATGGCAGGTTGTCCAATCTCAGCTTCTGATGAAAAGTCTCCCATGCTATAGTCCTTACCCCACCAGGACTCCAGAATGGCTGCCAATGGGCCTTCGCACCAGGATTGGCGACTAACTGCATTCAAGATGCGTACTCCAGGCCGGCGAGGCGCCTCGACCGCACGCGTGAAGGCCTCCAACGCCTGGGAACGAGATAGCTGCGTAAGTTGCGCAAGTGCCCACTCAGATATTTTGCCGGGGCGAATCTTGGGGGGAGGAGTTTCATCAGGATAGACTGCTGCCAAGCGAAGATTAACCACATCGATCTCCGGATTCTGCCGGTGCAAATAACGTGTCACTTCTTCCATGAGGTACTTGGAAAGACCGTAGCCATCACGATCCAGGCAGGGGTGTCCATCCGGGATGGGTAATTGCAAAGGCCGAAATGCCACCGACTGCAATCCGACAACTGCTATCGAACTGGCATTGACGAACTTCCGGCACCCCCGGTCGATGAGGTAGCGCATCAGCGCGTGAGTTCCCTCGACGTTGACCCGCAATCCGTCTGCCTCTGAGCAGCCGCCTGTCACGGCAGCCAAATGCACGACCGCGTCGACCTTGTGTGAGTCGAGGACGCTTAAATCATTCGAATCGGCAAAGCTGCCTTGGTAGTGTGTCTGATTCTCACCGTCAGGCAGCCCGTTGCGTGTTAGCGTGACGACGTGATGACGCTGCGACAGCTCATTGAGCAAAGCACTGCCAAGAAATCCGTTGGCACCAGTCATTAAAATCGTGAACATAGCTAATTGCTTTTAACTGTGAGAATACGTCAGAGCCTTAAGGCCAGCGAACGACAACGCCCATGTAGGATTTATCCCCTTGAAGTATCTTTTCGTAGGCCGCAGGTGCGTCAGTAGCATCGACACGATGCGTGATCGTTTTCTCCCAAGGCAACAACCCCATGGACATGTGCTTGAGCACGGTCATACGGCAGGGCATATAGCCATCATCGCAAGGGAAGAACATTTTCAGGCGACGTTCGTGAGAAGGTAGAAACGAAAAGTTAAATGGCTCTTTCCCATAGTTACCCTGCCAGATGAATTTGCCTTCGAGGCGACATAGCTCGATGGCGGGCTGAATCATTGCGGGGATGCCGGTCGACTCATAAACCACATCGGCACCGTTGGGGCAAAGGCGCTTTACCGCTTCACCCATCGGCTGCTCGTTCACATTGATAAGCTCATCTGCTCCAAACGCACGCGCCAACTCCAGCTGATGTGGCTCCAAATCAACCGCAATCACACGACACCCCCGCATGACGCAGGCAGCGATGACACCTAGACCAATCAGGCCACACCCCACCACAACAACAGACTCACCCATCTGAGGTGCCGATGTGTCAACCGAGATATAGCCCACTGCCGGCATTACGAACATACTACTCGTCTCTGGGTCGCAATCCTCCGGAAGCAGCCCAAGTCCAGGCGTCCCACCCACCTCCGATATGACATGTGAACAATGCGTTCCCGAGACGGCGCTGACAACGGTACCATCCTCAAGAACCGGGCTGACTACAGAGCTACGAACAAATACACGATCGCCCACCTTGATGCCTTTGATATCGGAACCGGTTTGTTCAACGACACCCGTGGACATATAGCCCGTGCACAAGGGATAAGGGCCCCAGCTGATCTTATTGCGTATCAGGGCAAACTCAGTGCCGATGCTGACTCCCGAGAAGCTTGTTTTTACCAGTACCTGGTTTCCCTTCGGCTCGGGTAAGCGAACAGGCCGCAAAGAGAATTGGCGATTCTCATCGGTGATCAAAGCGGTTGCTTCCATAATGTCTTATTTCAATGGTGAAAATTTCGGCAGCTTCGCGGTCGTTTAGCCGTGAAATTGAGGCAGCAGCTCACGGCCGGCTGCCAGTAGCTCATCGAGCATACTGGCGATATTCCTGTAGTCGTTTGAGTTATTCAAGGGATCGGCAAGCATGGCCTGCAGGGCCAGTTCACGGCATCCAGTGAGGGCTGCTTCGACGGTGAGGTTTTGATTAACACAGTGCTTATGCGTGAGTGATAAAATGGCATCAGGAATGGGTCCAGAAACATGTGGCGCCAAAAGATTCCTCTGAAACGTACCCAGAGTCTCCACTACTGCCCCCATGGGTAAATTCGCAATTTGCCCGCGGTTCGGTACCGCAACGGGTTGCACCGTGGAAGGGCCGCCTGTTAAAGCTGCGATAATAGGGGCCAAAGATTCTTCGGACGGCTTAGTCGGGACGGATTCGGGATCGTCATTCGTCCATGTCTCTATGCGGTCATTGAAGTAATCCATCCACAAGGTCTTGCGGTCCTCAATGGAGGTCAAATCCACGCCAAAATCTGCGCCGTAGTGTGTTTTCTCCGAGAGAAAAAAGGGAAAGAATTCAACCAGGTGACGATCACCCGGATACGGCATCACACCGTAATCCTTAAACAGCTGGAACTTGACTGACTCGGGGCTTCTTTTTGCGCTTAAGTTTACCAGTTTGCTCTCGGACTTACTCAGATTGCGTACCCCACCCTTGACATCAAAGCGCTTCAGCAGGGCCAGACCATCGTCACCCATGATGTCCAACTGCGTGATCCAGGCGAAGTGATTTATCCCGGCAATGGTTGCAGAACAGTTCTCCTGAAAGTTTTCGAACCCGAGCCATTCCTCCAACTTACCCATGAAGCCCATGTACTCATGGCAGAGCCCTACCACGCGAATAGAGGTTGTTCGGCTGATGGCCTGAACAATCTGACTCATCGGGTTGCTTAGATTAAGCAGCCAGGCCTTTGGGCAATGCCTTTCCATGGCCTTGGCGATATCCACGACCACGGGTACATTCCTCAAGGTACGCGATATCCCTCCCGGACCCGTTGAATCCCCTACCGGTTGATAAATTCCATATTTTTTGGGAATCTCGATATCATGCTCCATCGCATCTAGCCCACCGGTGGAAATGCATAATACCACAATGTCGGCATCAGCCAAGGCGAGCTCCAGCGAGGCCTCAGTATCAAGTCCGATCTGGGCATTCACCTTGCGGCTAATCGTCTCACAGACCTCCGCCATGGTGCTATTGCGCTCCCGGTCAATGTCATGCAGCACAAAAGTGGCATTTTGCAGATGCTCATTGACCGCGATATCCCTGAAGAGCACAGGCACCCATTGATAACTACCACCACCGATAAAAGTAATCTTGGGATGCGTTCTGTGCGATGGAATGCACTTGTCCTTTGGCCCAGCGAACTCGGCCTCTCCTATCGATTCCAATTGTCCAATCATAATTGCATTCGCATGTTAGCGATTCTGGTAGTTTAAGACGTATTCCTTAAGCGTCGCCTCGTCGGCCTTGTTTATGCTTTCGACATGTCCATCGACAAAAAGTACATTCAGCGCCTCATCATGTCGCCAGTCAGCATACGCATCAAAGCTGCCGGCACCAAAAGCATAATAGCCATCGCCACCACTCATGTGAGCCGTGTCCATAATCAGTACGGTCGAGGCGGGGTTGAGAAAGGTGTCTGGGTTGATCGCGATATTTCCACCAGTGCCTGCCGCATTCATACCGTAAGTACGACGCGCATTGCCATTGGGATAGGTGTCCAACGCCGCAGGACATAACAGGATGTTATTCTCATTCATGTCTGGAAAGCGCTGCTCCATAAACTCATAAAGCGCCATCATCCAACTTAAGCCGGTCCCTACTCCCGGAACCGTATTATAGTTTCCGGACGTGGGCAGTTTACTGTCATTCTCCTGAGAGTATAACCGAAGTCCCATACCGATATTGCGTAAGTTAGACGTGCACTCAGCGCTCTCCGCCATGCTACGAACACTCGAAATCGAAGCGATGAGCAACGAACCCAGAATGGCTAATACTGCAATGACGGAAAGTAACTCCACCAGCGTAAAACCACGACTTCGATTCTCTCTCATGCGCGTAAAATAATATGCTAGATTATAGAGCGGTGATTAATGCAGGGAGGCTTCCGCTCATTTTTGTCTTTGAATCGACCACCAAGGGAATACTGCTCGGGGCCTTGCCCGCGGATTCCTTGTAAGTAACCCAGGGCCGCGAACTCCATTTGGGCTGTTCGGCAGTCACGTTGGTCCACGTAACATCCGCATCCGTCAAAATAATCTGGGCTAGACCGTTACCGCGGACGGATACCTGATCCAATACGGCCGAACACTCCAAGAGGAACAGCCCCCAACCGAGATTATCGTAGATTTCGAGATTGGACGCCGTCATTGCACTGTGGCCGATGTTAACGAGACCGTTATCATTACCATAGAAAGAGCCTCCCGAAATTTCGCAATGGATGTCGTCATGTGCGGAAAAGCCTTCATCCAAAGAATGAAAACCTTCAATATCCTCAAAGACTAAGCTGTCTCCTGCGCCATGCAAATTGAAGGCATCATTCTGCGCACCCGACGCACGCAGGTTACGATAAATATGATGGGAAACATTCCACACTTTAACGACATAGGTACGCGTGGAAACCTCCCAACCCTCTGGACTCACCCCCGGAAGCAAAGTAATGCTTTGCTTGTCTTCGGATAGCATCGCGTACTGGGTAAACTGCTCTGTCTGCGCATCTTGACGCAACCGCTTCCCCTGGTAAGTCAGGACGTAGGGATACTCGACAGGAATTTTGCAAACATAGGTATCGCCCTCCTTACGAAATCCCGTCAATGGCTCGAAGCCCGTCACCAGCTCGCCATTACCCTCAACAATGATAGGTGCTCCTGCCTTACCCGAAGTGGTAATCTCCAAGGCTTCGCGATAAGGGCCGCTCCCTTTGGCAATGCGAATAATATCACCGGACCGACAAGCCGCCGCGGCCTCCTTCAGGCTGGCATAGGCGGCACCACCACGCTGATTCACCTCCAGGATACGCGGGCCAATCGCCGCGGAGTCACCGGATGCTTTTGAAGAGGACGAGAGGATAAAATAAAGCGGCACGCCATAGTTCATTTTATCCGGATTGCTGGAATCCGACATGATTCCACGTCCACCGGAGTAGGCACCCGGATCAGAGTTAACCTCAAACACTAGAGAACGCCCTGCTGTACCCGGCTCCGTGTACTGGAGAATGAAGACGTAGTCGCCAGGGGCAAATTCAACCGCTGGAAAACTAAGCACAAGCCATTTGCCGCTTGCCGGTTTCAGCCCATCGGTCATTGTGCCATCGAACTCAGCAATGACATCACCGGGCTGAGCTTTGCCGCTCTCTGATTTTGCAAAGACTAGCTTAAAGGGCGCATAAGCATCAAAGCCATCTGTACCGGAATTGATTTTTAGAGCCAGTTGCGTAGCGCTAAAAGCCTTCTCCACTGTAAATTGCTGACCAAGGTCACGTCTCCCTTGCCCTTCGATCCAGAATACGCGCATCCCCGCGGCTTTACCTGTGGGCACAAATGATACGTCCTGCGCTAAACGCACCTCACCATCAACGAGTTCGCATTTAAAAGAACCCTTTTCCACGCCAGCTCCGCATAATAGACAGGGAGCCAGTATGGCTAAGCTAAGCGCGTAAAATATTGGATTCTTATTCATCATTAATGGGGTTGGGTTTAAGCAAAGAATTAACGTAGGCTGTTCACTTTGATGGTATTGTTTTCAATCAATACGTCAGCCTGATTGATCATAATCGGCTGACCACCACTGAGACCAAAGGTTTTTCCCATGGAACTCATATCCACCTGATTGACCGACTCGATGTGATTATTGCGAATGACCACATCGCGCGCAGCGGAAACATTGATGCCATCGCGCGCGCTACCGCATATGGTATTATCCTCGATAATCAAATGACTGTTCCCTGGAAAATAAACGGGATCACCGTCGGTGGGGCTAATACGTGCAAATACGCAAATCACCCCAAACGTATATAAGTCATTCGGAAATGCCGGCATACCGTTTCCTACATCGGTAAAGTGATTACCTTTGACGGTGACGTCCTTAACCCAGCCGGCTTCTCGCCAGAAATCAAACTCTGGCCCCATGCTGATTCCCACGTCCTTGATCCGCTCAAAGCGGTTGTTCTCAATCAGCCCGTGGCCCGCCAAAATACGCAGCCCGCGAGCGCGGTGATCGTGAAAATAGGAATCGCGAACGACAAAGTCTGGCGTGGCCGTGGCGGGATATTCGCTAACGCTGCCTACGGGCACATTTTCAACCGGTTCCTCCAGACGAACCTGAAAGAAGGTGGCTTTTTTAGAATGTTTGAAAGTGGGCCAGAATTGCAGTGCAAGTGGCCTCCACGCTTCGTAAGGCCTATCGACAATCTTGAATTCCTGCACCTTTCCTGTGGCCAAGGTGGCGTAATTCGTATCCGTAAGAAAACGAACGTCATCGCCAGGGTGAATGACGAGGTCGAAGAGCTCATCAGCCTGTGGTCGCATGGATAGAAAAGTATTTTCATCAATCCATTCCAAAACAGGCAGCACCACCCCGTGAAGATTCATCGAGTCATCGCCCATGAATGCGAACTCACAGTTTTTCAGGAGTGGCCCTTTTCTCGTGTAAGCGGCGTTAAAGCCATCCGCGCACGTTGACAGGAGACGCTCTGCGGTCGCGCCTTCAGGTGGTGGCCCGGGTAGGATTTTCAACCTATCGAATTCGCCGGCTTCTTCGGCAAAACGGACAATAACCCCCAGGCCAGGAGACGCATTTATCGTCAGATCCTTAAACCGTAAGCCCTTACAGGCTTCCATGATTTTTAACGCGGATTCCGAGCGGTGGTTGAAAGCTACCCGGTCGCCAACTTCAACCATATCGAATCCCACTTCCCCTTCGCGGAAAGTAATCAGGCCACGCCTGTCATTAATCTTTTCGAAACGCTTCAAGTAGTAGTCTGGCGCCCCTGGCTTTAAGCAGTGCTCATCTGGCTCAAACAAATGCATACGGTTGACCAGGTACAGTTCACTCAATGCCGGATAACCGACGTCTATCTCCACCTCGGCAGTACCTGATGCTTCATCGACCTTGACTATTCTGCCCTGCGTGAAGGGCAAGGGGTCATAGTCAATGGTCAAGCCCTGCACGGCTATGTCGGAACAGTGTTTGAAGGTAAGCGCTGGACCACTTGGATTCGTAGCCAGGAAGGTAACACCGTCGGCGACGATTTTAAAGCCGCTCTTATTTTTAAGCACCAAGCCCTGAGGCGGCAATGGGTATACGCCTGGAGCAATGGTCACCTCGGAAACCCCCTCCCTCAGAGCGGGCAAAGCGGCTACAGGATCGGTAAGCGTCGCGGCCTCGGCGCTACCTAATTCGAATTGGGTCACCAGCGCCGCCATCAGAATGTAATTTAGTACTTTCACTGAACATTGATCTCCGTTGCTACTACTTCGCAACCAGAGGGTTGTAAGATTTATTTACGGCGACGGAAATACAAAGCCAGCCCAAGAACACCAAGACCGATTCCCATGGCCATCGTGGCCGGCTCGGGCACAGCCTGGACAGTAAATGCCATATCGTAGCCTGGTGCGGAGAATGAACCCCCATCGTATTGCCACAGGCGGCCGTCAGTATAGTTATTTAACGTATCAACGTTAAACACCTGATCCTGGTCTGTCACACTCGCAATATTCCAAGAGAGCATGATGGTGTAGTAATTACCCGATGTCAGACTGACGTTCTCTTCTAAGTCGAATAACAACCAATTGCCGTCGATTGGATTACTTGCCTGAGTCAGGTAATTGCCTGTCTGACTAGAAATCGAAGAACCAACCGAGGTAATCACACTGCTCTCATAAACCGTCGCGGTGAAGGCCGCATCGTCGGCGCCCACCTGGACATTGCCGTTTGCCAAAAAGCTAAAAGAATCCAGGACGAAGTCCGAAGTCGCCAGAAAGGACTGACCCAAGTCGCGGCGCGAGGCCTCGTTATCACGCCACTGATAGCCGGCGTTACCTGTGGTTTGGCTGGCCATGACGTTCTCCGTAGGAGGCGTAGTGCCTAATTCGGTGACGGTAACACCGTGGGCAAAGGGTAAAAACAGGCTAACAACAGTAGATAAGGAAATCGTTTTAATGGTATTCATGGAGTATTTCATTGCTGAGGGTTTAAGCGATGGGGATTAATCGAGCCGGGTTTCCCAATTCGAATTAGGTGAAGGTTTGCTGATTAATAAAATTCATGCAAGCTAATTTTTTTGATTAATGACTTGGCCCGTGGATTCTCTTACCAGCAACTCCGGCTTTATCATTTCAGGCAGTCCCGACGATGGCTGACCTGAAATCAAATCCATCAGCAGCTCACACGACCGTTTCATCAGGATATGCGGGCTTTGATCAATCGTTGTGATGGTAGGATAAAGCTCACGCGAAATCTCCTCGTTATTAAATCCAGTTACCGAAAAGTCCTCTGGAATACGGAACCCTTTTCGCAACAAGGCCTGAATCGCACCAACGGCAATCAGATCGTCCAGGCATACAAGGGCGCGAGGGCGTTCTGACTCGGGAAGCCCAAGAAACTGGTCAACAAGCATACGTCCTCCACGCAGGTAGTTATCCATCTCCTTGAATTCCGGTGTAGCCCATAGGGCCTTGGCAGGATCCAGCCCCAATTCCTTGACCATCGATTCCACGGGGGCCCAGCGCCACCGATTACCCTTGCCTATCCCGATCATGGCGAACCGCCGATGCCCCAGTCGGAAGAGGTGCTGAATGATATCACGCATCGCCTGGCTGCGGTCCAACGTGACATGAACAATTTTTCCGGTATTCTCCTCGGCCGATTCAAGTAATACGCAAGGTGTGGTCCCGAGGTGCTCTTCCAGCTTTTTTTCCTTTAGAACGGAATTGATGTTAATAATGCCGTCCACGCCGAAACGCTGGAAATCCTTGATAACACTTACTTCGCGGTCAGCCTCGCCCATCGTCGTCTCAAACAAGTAATGAAAACCGTACGTGCGCAACACACGCTGCAATTCGGCCAGCTTAACGTTAATAATGGGAATGCTGAAATTACGAAAGCAGACACCAATGAGTTTGGAGGTCTGCCCCCTCAATTTTCGCGCATGAAGATTCGGCTCAAAACCACATTCTTCCATCGCCTCGAAGACCCGCTTTCGTGTCTCTTCACTGACATCCTTATGCCCGTTGATGGCCCTGGAAACAGTCCATTGGGAAACATTCAGGTACCTAGCGAGGTCTGCGGTGGATTGTATAGACTGGGAAGACTCTGATGCCATTTGAATTCCAGCTCTATAGCCGCATCATCCACCAATGTCACGCCTTATACCCAATTCGAATTGTGTTCGAGCTGCAATTCCCCGAATAGAGTGCAATCATTTGGTGATGACACACCTCAGACAACGTGAAGCATGGAATTCCGTTATTCATGAAAAAACCCAGGCTCAAGGCGGACCGCTTTTACCTGCTCTTTCGGTCTTCAGCCCGATGGTGATGTCGTGCAACGGCACAAGGTCTTCGATTATTTCCGTAAGAAGCCGTCCGACTCTACCCGCCAGAGCCTCCTAGCAATGGTACGGTTTCAGGGTCACACTACCATTGCGAGCCCTGTTACTTTTTCCTTATTTTGACATACTCATAGGTAACATCAGAAGTAGGATTCGCAGCGCGTAGTTCAATGGTGAAGGATGACTGAGAAGTCGAGACGGTAAAGTCTTGAGAAAGCACACCGCCCATACTGGTGCTGCTACTAATTATCAAACTGCCAAACGAGCCTTCACGCAGGCGTATGGTTCCCAGGCCAGCATCGACAATGCATTTATACTCCAAAGTATAATCGCCGGCTGCCAACTCATCACCGACTACTTTGAATAGCTTCGCGTCGTAGTTATTGGCTTCCAATCGGACCCCATCAACCGTAAGGGTTGCAGTCACTGCTGAAGTCGCGGACCACAAATCAAGCGCTTCATCGTAATAGAATCCATAATTTAGCACTTCAGCATCGGCCTCAACCAATTCGATATAGTCGACCCATCCCCAATCATAGCTCTCTTTCAGGCCGGCAAGAGTCAGCGTGTCACTGGGGGTCAACTTGACATCTTCAACGACCCACATGGTTTTATTGGCCGTGGTGTTTGTGGAAGTATTGTCCGGCGAAGTTGCCAAAAACTCATTAGAAGTAAGAGCACCGATCGCGCCTCCGTTCTTCCGGAGTTCAAGAGAGGCTTCACCGTCACTTTCATCATAGTATATGACTCGGATATCATAATAGCCGTCGGCAATAGAAGAGAGGCCGTAATCCGCCGTTCCCCAGTTCGCAGTGCTATTAAACCGAATCGCCCCGCCGGAAGAGGCCGAAGACCACGAACCGATGATATCACAGTAGCTGTTGTTGCTTGAACAGCTTTCCGCCTCGATGACATAGATTGCCGGAATGGCATCGTAGCCGGCATCCGCAAGCCGATTAATATACTGTTGATGGTATAGAGAATCCACACCCTTGGCACTTGTCGGATTTTCAATAATGCCACCCCCCATGGCAGCCTGACCCGATTGATAATCCACCTGAAACACGGGGAAGTTATTCCACAAGTAATTATAAATACCACTATAGTTTGGATTTGAGCTGTACCAGTTTTTGACCCCAAGAATAAAGTTATCGACACCGGGATAATCCGGTACGGACTGGGCCCATATGATTGGGGCGCTGCAATTCCAAAACACCTGGTTGGCAGCAGCCCAGCCATGCTCCCCTGCCCCTATATGGCTGCGATTCGTAGCTTGAAGGGACGCACGCCCCGAGATATCAATGTTGTCATAGAGGGCGCCGACACCCCATTTTTGATGGGCTTCGTTGAAGTCATAACCGTGCTCGGCAACGGAATCCACGAACACATTAGGCCCCGGAGTCCGATCCTGCTGAACAAAGTCGTGGCGCCCTGAATGACTGTAGGAATTGCGCACCAGGCACAGCTGGCCGTCAATACAGTAGGTGTACCGACGCGTCCCTTGGTTACACTCAGAAACGGGGTCATAGTTCATGCAGCTGTCCACGGTTATATGACTGGCATAGTTACCCATATGGACCAGGGAGTACCCCCAATAGCGGCCTACTGTGTTGTAAACGAAACAATCGCGCGCATTGTTAAAATGGATGGCCTTCCAGGGATGGTCTTCGCGATAGTAATAGTATTCGCCCGAATATACCGGATCAGCCTTCGTATCCAAGACCGCATTGGTCTGCAACTCCAAGTTGAGAATGGCGACATGGCTTATCCTGGAATCGGCCATTCTCGCGACCAAG
Organism: Verrucomicrobiia bacterium; assembly: GCA_030432235.1. Classification (GTDB taxonomy): domain Bacteria; phylum Verrucomicrobiota; class Verrucomicrobiia; order Opitutales; family Cerasicoccaceae; genus JAUIHT01. The sequence continues at coordinate 269,701 of JAUIHT010000004.1, forward strand.
CCGAAGCCATATTGAGCCTCGATCGGCTCGGGGATCGGGATATCCAAGTAAATATAATTGCCGCTTTTGTCGACCACGCGACGTTCATAGCGGTATTCAAACGTTCCCGGCTTCCAGTCAGCATGTGTAACGCCAAGCCGGTCCACCCAACTTTGGTTTCGCTTTATCAACACCACGATCTTATCTCCCACCACATAGTTCGCAGCATTGTTGACTTCGAGCAGTCTGGAACCCGCAGGGACATACTCGGATGTTATTGTGCGATAAGTGTAGAGACTGTTTTTATTACCACCGTTTATGTAAAATCCATCTATCTGGCTGCTTGAATGAAACTTAACAACCGTCGACCCTGAACCTTCAATGACGATGCCGCTATCACTGATAGTAATCGTATCATAAATATTGAACTGGCCGTTTGAGAGTTTCACCGAGCCGCGAAAGCCATTACCGTTAATCGAATAGGATGCGACAGTGGCGATGGCATTATTCAGTGCGGCCGTATCATCGCCCCCTGATGGAGTCAACGTAACCACGACGCTCCATTGGCTCGTTAGATTAGATACATCGATTCCATTCAAATATCCGACGCGGGAATAGTCGGGTATCTGATCTCCCTTGGTGGAATAACTGTTATAGCCTAGTTTTCCATCGATTCGACTTTCGACTAAGTCCCCGAAGCAAGGGGTCAGGAGGATGAAGCATAGCACAGATTTTAGTATGAGTTTTGTATACATGATGGGGTAGTTTTTTTGATGATAACCACTCCGCCAAAATGAAGGAAACAAAAGCCGCTTCACTTTGCCGCCGATGGACCAATTTGAGGAGTAGCATGGGTAAGGGGTAAACTAATCGCTGTTTAGTAGCCATCATGCGCATATTTGTCAATCAATTTAATTTTGACCTTCATTTTCAGCATTTTAGGCAAATCAATATAAACTCGCCTAAGCAAAAAGTCAGTGAATTCACATGTTGGATGGCAATTCCTACCTCGACCACCTTATTGACTAGCAAATATTTTCGTTAGTCAGGATATTCAGCGAAGGAGCGCCCTCAGGCACCTAACATGAGCATCCCTCTGGTTGGGTCCACTGTAGGGAAGCACCGTCCAAACCTCCTCGAAACGCGTGATCTGCCCAGGCTCAAGCACTACCTCGGGACCGATAAACTCCAGCTCAAGAATGCCCCATCCGGATGAATCGGCAGGCACCTTGTTGTATATTTCCGCAAACCGATGTTCCGGATGCACTTTGGAGGCTTGCGAGCTGTTCGCCTGCTTGATAAAAACCGCGCCCTTCGGAAATGCCGCAAGACAACCACCTTCTGGGAGCGCGCTGACTTTATTACTCCAGCTTGCCAGTCCCTCTGGCACCGGCAAATCCACCCGGAATGTAAAAAAGCCATTAGCCACCTCGAAGGGCAACACCGCTTCCCCGGAGAGCGAATCAGGACTGATAAATTCGTAAGGCGGCTTTGCCCCACCCGACAGAGCGAAATAGCTGGGAGTACGGGCCGCAAAGCGAGTATTCATCCATATTCCCCAAGAACGTTCGGCGGCAGAACAATTCTCCAACATGGCCGCAACCAGGACTCGACCCTCACCCAAAAGCCGGATCTCTTTCGTAAGACAAACGCCCGAAACGGGGCTGACCGGGCCCTGCAGCACAATGGCATCCCGGCTACGCTTGAGAATCTGATAGTTCCCATAAATCAGGTGAGGATCTGGCGGCCAGTTGCGGTTTCGCATGTTCGGATATATCTCTTGCGTGGCCCACCAGGCCGATTGAGGAGCGAGCCAGACGATATGACCACCATACTCCTTCCATACGGGCGATTCCGACAGCCTGGGACGCTCCGAAGGCAACTCACCCCAAAGCGACTCGTCTGACTTGAGTAGATTATTGCCGTCCGGTAGTCTTAGGGATACAATCCGACCACCAACTTCCGGCAAAACCCCCACCTCAACGGTATTATCGCGCAGATATATAACAGAACCCTCGCCGCCTTCCCCATCGGCATATTTGGCAAAGGCCAACACAACCACCATAAAGAGCCCCAGCCTTGCCGCAGATGAGCGGGCAAGTACCGCTATCAGGGCAAGACGATACGGTATTTTTTTCAAAGCAACCACACAAAGCATTGAAACCATGTCGACAGATTTCAATGATTATTTGTTCGACAAATAGATTCGCCTATTCATTTTAGCATTGCATGTATGTTACCCTCCCCATGTCCAAGAAGCCTCAGCCACTGTTCTGTCTAGTCAAAATCACCTGCCTGGCCTGTCTGGTCTTAGCAAATCCTCCTCTCGGGGCTGTCACCGTGCCGGTCGTGACCGGCTACGACGGCTATCCTATAGATCAGAACGGAGATGAGGGCGGAGATGTAAAAATCCTCGGCTCGAAGGTCAACGACCTGCCCGTAGGAGAAACCGGAAACGATACGAATGAAGCCCGTGTCTGGCTGCCTTTTGTGCTTAGCGAGACCGAGCGCGAAGCAGCGCTTGAGCCCGGAACATCCATCACATTGCAAATATTTTTATCGGGCAAGAGCGCCGTACACGGGCTGACTGCCTCCATCCATGGAGCCGGATACCGGAGCGCCTATCGTGTAAACCAAAGCGATTATGCCACGCTGACGAAAGAGCTGATCCCATACGCCCTCAATGAAAAGACCGCTACCGGTATCCTTACTTACGACGTAACTGCCTTCGTCCAGGAAGAAGCAGCGCGTCCCAATACCGCAGGCATCGGCTTCGGTTTTCTCATTCGGCTGGAGGATGAAAATGCCCTGCCCAACTCCGATGGCCAACGCAATGCCTTCCTAATCGGCAGCTCCAACCGCGATCCCGCAGAGGCCGCCCAGCTTATCATCGAGCAAACTCCGCGAGCGAACAATCCCGAGGACCCGTCGCCTCCCGATCCAGCGGCTGTCCGCGTGCTCATTCTTGGCAACAGCATCCTGCACAACAGCCCGTTGCCTGACATCGGCTGGGCAGGCAACTGGGGAATGGCCGCCAGTGAGGAAAGCAAAGACTTTGCCCACTTGCTCATGGAGCGCATTGAGACCACCATTAAACGACCGGTGATTTTCAAGCTGCACAACATCGCCTTCTGGGAAAACACTTGGTCGAGCATCCGGCATGACATTCCCATCGTCACCTATGCACGTGACTTCAACCCGCACATAATCATCTCCTGCATTTCCGAAAACACAGGCCTGACCGACGCCAATGTCTCCCCCTACAAAGAAAAATACCGCGACATGATCCATATAATGGCCGCAGGTGACGACGGCGAGGGACAGGCCGATGTCATCGTGCGCGGCAGCTTCTGGAGCATCAACAACAACACCGACCTGGCGCTCTCTGAGGTCGCCGCCGAGGAAGGCTACCCTTATGTACGTTGCGATATGCTCAGCGACATTCCCGAAAACCAGGCATGGGAAGCTGACTATTACCTGGGACCCGAGCCTGTCGACGCCTCTGTGCTTAATCACCCAAGCGATGCAGGCATGCAAGCCATCGCCGATAAAATCTGGAACGAAGCCCTCCAGCAACTATTAGAGGAAAAGTACGTGCCCTCCGATTCGACGAGCGGGTATTTCAACTGGGACAGCATATTCTCGCCCATCGACGACCTCTGGCGCATCGGACCGGACGATGACTTCGACGGTGACGGCAAAAGCAATTTTGCGGAATATGTATTCTACTCAGATCCTACCTCCAAAGAGTCACGCTCGCAACCTGTCATCACTCATTCCACGGATCGTTTGACCCTATCCTTTGGAGCCCGGGAAAACGATGCGGAGCTCAACTACATCATCGAGTGGAGCGAAGACCTGAGCCAATGGAACGCACTCGATCTCATTTACGCAGACGGCATCTGGAATCTTGACCCGCCCGACTCGCCGTTGCAGGTCGTCGGCTCGCCCACCGGCGAAGGCTGGACATTGACGGTCAGCCAGAAACAATCTCTAGGCACTGGCATCCCAATATTCCTGCGAGTGTCCGCCAACGGAAACAGCTGAGATGTCTTTACCCAATACCACCCACGAACCCGCGCGTGAGTTACCCATCGCCGCCGAATATGACGTACTGGTCTGCGGTGGAGGCCCGGCCGGCATTGCGGCAGCCCTCGCCGCAGCCCGTGGCGGAGCCCGCACCGGCCTGCTGGAGCTACACGGGTGCCTCGGAGGAGTCTGGACCGCCGGGCTGCTCTCGTGGATTATTGATCATGAGAACAAGCAAGGCATCATGCCAGAGATTCTCTCTGAGGTGCAAAAGCGTGGAGGGCGATCCAGTGGAGCGGATGGACGCCCCACCTCCGCCTATGACGCCGAAATAATGAAATGGACGCTTGAGGAAATGGTCAGCGCAACCGGCGTCCACCTGCACCTGATGACCAGGCTTTGCTCGACCAAGAAGGATGCATCAGGCCGTCTAACTCACGCCATTGTCGAATCCAAGTCCGGCCGCCAGGCCATCGCCGCCAAAGTATTTATCGATGCCACTGGCGACGGCGATCTTGGGGCTCTGGCCGGATGCGGCTTTGAGGTTGGGCATCCCGAGACGGGTCTGACACAGCCCATGACACTTATGGCGCTGGTCACAGGGCTGGAAGCCAAGTCCATCCGGCAATTCTTCAACTACGACGCCGCTTCGGGCGGAACCTTCGAACCCAAGGAGCGTCTCAACGACTTGCTTACCAGCCTGGGTACCCCGCCTTCCTATGACAAGCCGACGCTCTTCTGGATCCGCGACGACCTTTTTGCCTTCATGGCAAACCACGAATATGGAGTGCGTGCCGACGACGCGGCAGGCATTACGCAGGCCACCGTGCATGCCCGCGCGGAAGTCCACCGCCTGGTACGTACCTTGGCTGGAGCCGGAGGCGTTTGGAAAGGCCTTCGCCTGGTAGCCACCGGCTCGCAGCTGGGTGTGCGGGAAGGACGGAGATTGCACGGTCTTTATCAAGTAGGGCTGTCCGACATACTTGAGGGAGCACGCCACCCGGATGCTGTATGCCGTGGACGCTTCATGATCGATATCCATGCCTTCGGCACCGGAAAAACACGCGGCCTCGAAAAGGCTCCCGGCAAGACACGCCCTTACGATATTCCCGCACGGGCACTGGTAGCGCGCGATGTCGACGGACTGCTCTTTGCCGGACGCTGTATCAGCGGCGATTTTTTTGCACATGCCAGCTATCGTGTCACCGGCAATGCCGTAGCTCTCGGCGAAGGCGCAGGAAACATCGCAGCCGCCTGTTACCACACCGGACAGACCCCGAGGGATTTTGTCACCCAACAATACGAACAACACTTCACTCAGACTTGAACGGAATAACATGAAAGCCGCCCTTCCCCTCCTCGCGATGTGCATTTGCGCCTATAGTACGACCATTGCCAACGACGACGCGCTGAAATCACAACTCGACACTCCCATGGATGCCATGCCGACAGAGAAAAGTGAAAGTGAATATCGTATTCTGTTCATCGGCGACAGCATCACTCGTCACGGCACTAACGCCAACGTACGGGAAAAACTCGGCTGGGGGCACATCGCGGGGATGGCAGCCAGCACGGAGGCGAACGACTTCGCTCATGTGTTGGCTAATAAAATCGCCGAGGCACGCGACACGGAAGTGGGCATCTACTTTCATACCGCCGGAGGGGGCGGCTCGGTTAAACAACGACTGGATGCCTTTGAAGCCGTGGAGGATGTCGATCCCAATCTCGTCGTCATCCAGCTCGGCGAGCATGAAAAGCGCGAAAACGGCACAGCACAGTTGAGCAAAGACTTCGCCGCGCTGATTGATAAAGCCCAAGCCTTTCCTGGCACTCCGCAGGTCATCTGCGTCGGGCCCTGGTCGCCAACGAATGACTTCGGGGCACGCTCCATGTACAACGGTTGGGCGGGAGAAGTGGAGGCCACCATGAAAAGCGTATGCGAAGCCAAGGGCGTGGTCTACGTATCCATTCGCAAAGCGGCCGAAAACCCGGCCAACAGCGGTTGGGGCGAGAGTGGCGGGGTACGCTGGCATCCAAATGATGCCGGACACGCCGCCTATGCGGATGCCCTATTCATGCAGTATCAGGAAACGACAGATCAGCCCTGAGCATATACAATCAGTCCGACTTGCGCGTCACCTTGACTTTGCCCAACGTGGCCGTCGTACCCTCGTCGACCGCGCCCCAATTGAGCACTCCCAGCGCGAGGTAAGTATTGCCATCAGCCAATTGCATGACGGAACGCGGCAGGTCTCCAGAGACCTCATCTGAATCCTCGTCGATAAAAAGAGCGTCTACGACCTTCATCGTCCATGTGCCTTTGGCCCGATCGAGCGTAAGGGTGAAAGCGGTGGGAACGGCACTCAGGTAATAACGCTGCTCGCCGACCTTGTCCGCGCGCCCGGGGTAGACGAAGAGTTCATAGCCCTGCCGCTTACGTATGATATTAAACGACGCGCCATCCGTAAGAGCGAGCGGATAAAAATCCTGCGCATTGGTGGACTTGCTATTGTTGCCAACAAGAATAAACAGGTCGTTTGACCCCTGCTCCCCGGGCAACCCGCCATAGAGAATACCGGAAACTTCAATCACCAACGGCCCTCTATCCAGGCCGAAGCTCGCTTCCGGTGATCGCAAAACCGCCCGCCAGGGTGAGGAACCCGTAGCCAGCTCAAGCATGATACCATCATCCGTTACGCTCGCGTCCCCGCGAACGACTGCAGCGGCCGGCCATGCTTTCAGCGCCGAGGTTGGCCCGGGTAGAAGCTCCGCCTCGTCGGCTTGCGCCAGACTACTCGATAGAGCAATTCCGAGAGAGGTTATAAGTGCGAGAGAAGTTTTCATGATTGCGAGGGTTCGGGGATAATTTCAATTGCGTTAAGAAAGGGCACGGAAGGATCGGTCGTAGGTGCACGAACAAACTCGAGGTCCAGCGTCCCGTCCTCGACCTGAATCGGCGGGTAGTCGCGAATAAGCACCTTATTGCCATCGCGTCCCAGAGTTTCAAAAATATCTTCAATCGGGGCCAGCTCCCCGTCTTCAGCACGTATGCCGAAGACGACTTTTCCGGACGCACGATTGGGCTCGTAGCCAATCTTCTGATAGGTGCGCAGGTGATAACTGCCGGGCGGCAGATCTATGCGATAGCCCTGCATCATCCAACGTTCAGTCTCAAAAAGTACCGGATCATTCGTGGCCTGCATGTTGCCTGTCAGACGCACCACCGTCTTGTCCGGTCCAACGAAACCGTACCCACCTTCATGATAAGGTTGGTCGGGAAAAAAAAGTGTGCCATCCGAAGCTTCGTAAAATTCGCCCGACCCGAGATCGATGGCGACACGCCCTTGCCCTAGCAGTGATTGGCGGCGGCCCATGTATCCCTTCTCCAACGCGGCGCGGGAGGCCTCCAGTTGTCGCACGGGCAAGCAAAAGAGTAAGCGGTGAGCCTCGGCATAGCGTCCCTCCTCCACAGCCTCTCTCAAACCGGAAAGAATAGCCCGCTCGACCTCCATATCGCCACCTTGCGCAGCCGCTGCTTGCATCACCGACTCCAGCTCTGCGAGCTGCCCACGATAGTAGGCCGCCAGTTGAAGACTGCCGTCAACCGTCAACTCAGCCGGCTGAAAATTGCCATCCGTATGGAAGCTGCGTAGTTCGTAGGGCTTGAGCGTCACAGAATACGCGTTTGCTTTGGAATGCAAAGTACCCCCTGTTGAAAGGTCCGTCAATTGCGGTTTCACCGTAGCGGGCCAGTGTACGGTTAGTGGTGCCCAGGTGCGATTTATCAGATAGACCCAGGTGTCATCACCAGATGTAACCCAGCGTGCGAGCACGGGGTCGCCTTGACCGGGAAAATCATTGAACGGCAAGGCAGGCAAGGCATTGAACGCTTGGGCAAACTCCCTCGACTCTGCCTCCCGCCCCAGTGTGGCGAACGGCTGCCCGCCAATCAACACGTCCCGGGGGTCGAGATTGACCACCGCTTCTGCTATTGCCTTAAGGAAATACCTCCCATGCGGCTTGGCATCGGCGCTTTGAAAATAGCTGCCAAACCTCTCGGCGCGAATAGGCTTCTGGTAGGATTCGAAAAACCTGAAAAAGCTGGCGGCAGCCAGCGGCACGCCAACTTTGCGGAAGAACGCGTAGTTTGCTCTTGATCCGAACAATGCGTCGAGGTTGGTCGGGATTCCGGTACGATGCATCTGCCAACGATTCATGCTGGGGTTACTGACCGGCATCAGGACCAGCGCAGGGATGCTCCTCAACATCAAGAGATCAAATCCAAGCAGGCGCAAGGTCTCCTCGTATTGCCCCTCATTCAACGTACGTTCCCATCCTTGGGGGAAAATCTGTTCGATGCCCGAAAAACTCAGGTACAAATGCAGGTCCGGATTCACCGCAAGCATCCTGGCGGAAAACTCCGCGATAATTTCCGCCGTTTTTTCACAGCGCCAGTCAAGCCAGACTTCGCGCTGCTCACCCAGGAGGAAGTCGCGGCGTTTGGCAAAGCGATCTTTGCCGTCACCTCCCGGGACAGCGATACCGGTGTCGGCCTCGAATTGCTGAATAGTAAAGTCTGAAAAGCCACCCTCGGCATCCCAGAAAACATCTCTCGCCCAAAGGTTAAAGCCGGCAAAGCCAGGATGCCGACCATAGCGGCTCAGAATTTCATCCACATGACCCATGAAGGATGCCCGTGCCTCATGATGCAAAAGATTCGCACGACCATAGCCCACACGTGGGGCGATGACCTCGCCCTTCGCATCCGTCTGAAAATAGCCTACGCGCTTACGACGTCCATTCTGCTCGGGCTGGAGCGAGGTCTCGGGCAACGCATAGAGGTCGATACCTGCCAGAATGGCTTTGTTGCGCGCCGCGAACATATCGAGCATGAGCGGAAAAAATCCGGGCGCACTGCGAAGGTTGTGAATGCTCTGAATGGCACCGGGGATATCGTAGCGCACATAGTCGTAGCGCACCAATTGATAACTGAGCACATCCTGACCAACGTAATCGAGGTAATCCACAATCTGGTCAAGTAGGCGTGGCAGGTAGAGCGGCTCGAAGCGGTCCTGATCGAAATTGAAGACAATCTCGAAGGTCTGGTCCTCGTCAAAGACACCAAAACTCCGCGCGGGAAACCCTTCAGGGGGATTTAGCGCGAGACGCGGCAGACGGCCAGCCAACGGGCTGACCTCCATTCGGGACAATGCTCCCGGCATATCTGCAATGAGGCTTCGCATTTCAAACAGATATCTGCCCGCCCAAGGGAAAAACAGATAACGCGTCCGTTGCAGCTCACCGCTGACCGGATACTCCAGGCCGCTCTGGATGCCGCCCATGAGGCGATCGCGATGATGTGGGCGGCCACGGTTCTCAGGATAGAGGTACAGACCGAAAGCCCGCGGTTTGTCATCCGGCCAATAGAAATCGATGACCAGCGGTCCACCGTCACGATAGGCTTTCGGCACGTCGAATTCAAAGAAAACACTGCTGTGGTTTTCTTCAGCCGTCTCGCGGTAGGCCGGAAGCTTACCCGTGGGAACAACCCGGGATGGATGCACATCCTCGAAGGCATTCCCCATCGTAGTCGCATCCAGCGTCAACAAGGGCCGGCCAACCTGGATATCAACGTCACTGACAGGTGCGGGCGGTTGCGGCGTGTAGGCGCTAACAATGAAGCTGCGCTGATGTGTCGCGCCATGGGCCGTGGTTCGGCATTGGAGGAAGAACACGCCCTCTTCCAAAGGAGGCAGTTCCAGCGTGAACGCTTCGGGTTGTGTAATGCGTGACGACCATTGCCACTGCATCACTGTTTCGTCCGTCGGGTAGCGGTAAAGCCGGCAATCGATGGCCGCCTCAATCGGTTGTCCGGACGGCGCCGGGGACGGTTTTTCCGCCATGCCCGCCGGATAGGCGTCAAGGGTCAGAGTCACCGGTTTGTTTGCCACGAAGTAGCGCTGGTCCATCCGCAAGGCAAGTGGGCAATCGGCACGGTAAGCCTCGGCAATGGCCGCCTCATCGAGCGCCTCACGATAAACCTTGAGTTCGTCGAACGCGGCATCCGCCCCGAGATTGGCGGAACCACTTCCGGGCCTGCTGCCGACGAAGAATTTATCAACCCCGTAGAAGTTCGCCAATGCCGGCACCGGATACAGATTCCAGCTACGTGCGCCGTCAGCATGGTTGTAAGGCAGGCCGTTGAGATAAAACTTCAGGTAGCCGTCGTTATTCCACACCAAGGCGACATGAAACCAGTCGTCTTGCCCCATCGAAAAGGCATAGGGATTACCTTGATGCAAACTGACCGGCGTCTCGGCCTTACCACGGAAAACATCCGCACGGAGCTGGTTCCACAAAAATATGCGTAAACGCTCCGACGGGTCGGCTCCGGTTTCCTCGGCAACGAACAGATTGTACGGTGGCATGCGGTTGTCGCCATAACTCTCCCCTTTCCAATCAGGGCGAAACCAGAACATCACCGTGCCACCGCGTCCGCGAAAGGCCTTACCCGCATCGTATCCCAACAACCCACGAGGCCCCGACACACCTGCTGGAATATATACCGCCTGTCCGCGAATACCCTCTACAAAGTGGAGGTTTTGGTTTTCCACCGGAAACACGGCGCCTCCATCCCTAAGCCGTCCTTCCAACGACCCGTCGAAATCAGCGCGAAAGTCTGGTGAGGCCGCACGAACCGAAGTCGCGGCCAGGAGTGCCGCCAATAGCACAATAGGACATGCGGGGAAGGTCATCTTATTTCTCAACAGGGAGTACCATATCAGATTCGCTCGCAGCGGAATCCATTTACACGTTAGCCGATTTTCAAGGGATTGTCACCCTGCCAGAATGGAGCCTTGTGGAAGAGGTGATGGCAGAGCACTAGCCTGCCCCTTATTTGTCAAACAAATTAAATATCCGACTTAAAGACAAAAAATACCCGCCCCAAGAGACGGGTATTGACGCTGGAGGAATTGAAGCTGCTAGCGCTTTCTGCGGAAGAAAACCAATACGCCCACCAATGCCGATACGATCAGCGCATAAGCTCCTGGCTCAGGTACGGGCACGACGTCACCCCAGGCCGTACCCAAGGCAATGGAATCCATGGTATAGCCCGATCCACCGGTCATGTTCAAAACCTGAATACCGAGCCCTCCTATCGCGCTGAGTGTCTGCGCCGCATCGCTGGAAGTGGCAATTGGAGTACCTGAATCACCGTAAGCCGGATTTACCCACAGGGCCACTGATTCATACTGACCGCTGACCCCATCCTTGGTAAATCTGGCCACCAGCAGTTGCGCCGTGCTGGAGGGAGCACCATCGGAGGCCCGCCCCGTGGAGGTTACCTGAGCACTGTCATTATTACCCAAAATCCCCGACGCCAGAGAGTCTCCAAGGTGATTCGACGTGTCGCCTGCGGTGGACAACCACCAGAATACGTAGTCATCGGCCGCGCTCGCGGTGTCTAACTGGATGACCATGCGGAAATACACTTCGGTATCAGAAGCACTGCCGGTCAGGCTACGTATCAGCAAGGTGTTAACCGAGGCGTCTCCCGACTGCTGCTGATAGCGGAGAGCCTGCGTGCCACCATCGATCAACCCACCACCGGAGACCTGGTAATTCAGTCCGCCTGAAACAATCTGTATGTCATCGCTGACATCCGGTGATTGTGTCGGAACAGACCATGTACCAGACAAACCGACATCATTCGTGCCAGACTGGCTGTTAATAGTGCCAAGCGAGTAGCCTGCATCGAAGTCTGCAGAAACAAGCGTAGTCGCTCCAAGGGGTTGTGTGCAAATCGAGAGGCCAAACAAGGCCGCAACTAAGGATTGGACGGGGATTTTCATAATACTAACAGAGGTGAGGTGAAGCGAGGGTGAGGGGTTAATGCACTCCAGATAAGTGAACAAATTGAGACTTGTAAAGAATAATCAGACATTTTGCTTGCTAATTTTTATTTGTTGGTCAATTATGCGCCTCATGTCTCAGATGATAACTGTTACCCAGACAGAATCTCAAATCCGCGCCTGTTGGTTAGGTAAAAACATTGGCGGCACCCTTGGTGGCCCTCACGAAGGCAAATCCGGACCGCTGGAGCTGACTTTTTATGACCCAGTACCGGACGGAGTGCTGCCCAACGACGATTTGGACCTTCAACTGGTCTGGCTGCACCATTTGCGTCACACGGGAGCACGTACAGTTACCCCGGAGTTGCTCGCACAGGCCTGGGAAAAGCACGTTCGCTTTCCATACGATGAGTACGGCTACGGTCTCCGCAATGCCGCCCTGGGTATTACCGGGTCAGCCCGTGGCGCAATGGACAACTGGTTCGGCGAAGGCATGGGCGCGGCCATCCGCAGTGAGCTCTGGGCCTGCATCTGCGCAGGCGACCCCGCACGGGCGGCCGGCTTTGCCTGGGCCGACGCCGTCAACGACCACTGTGGTGAAGGCGTCTGGGCGGAGGTATTTCTCGCCGCCCTGCAGGCCATAGCCTTCGGGGGCGGAGAGAAGGAAGCACTGATCCTGCAGGCCCTTAACTATGTCCCGGAAGATTCCTTGATCAGGCAAGCGGTACTGCACTGCTTGAACTCCTGGCAGGAAGGCAGCGACTGGCTCAGCTTACGCAATGCCCTGGTGGAGCGCTACTACAACGGCAACTTCACCCATGTGGTTATCAACATCGCTTTTACCATACTAGGCTGGCTCGCAGGCAAGGGCGACTTTGCCCACTCCATCTGTATTGCGGTTAACTGCGGTATGGATACTGACTGCACCGGGGCCACCCTGGGAGCTCTTATGGGCATTCACGACCCCAATTGTATCCCGGACGCATGGCTCGTCCCCATCGGAGAAGCCATTGTCGTCTCGCCGGAAATAGTTGGGATTAAACCCCCTCTGGACATCGACGATCTGGTATCGCAAACGCTGGCCCTGAAAGAGCAACTGACTGACGCTCAACCTCAATTGGGACTGGTGGCAGCCTGCCGCCCCTTGCTGGAAAACACCGCTTTTGCCATTCCCTGCCGCTTCAGTCCCATCAGCGCCGAGGCTTTTGCAGCCAATACCAGTCCGGCCATGACCCAGAGCAAGGATCACCCATTGCCTGGCCACTGGTTTCACCTTAACGGCGAGTTCGATGGCGGTGATTACCTGGCCCTCTCTTTCGAGTTGAAGTATGAAGGGGAGCGCCCATTGGAAGTCATGACCTATGCCGACACCGAAACCTCGGTCTGGGTGGACGGTCAGCGACTCAACCACTTCACAACCGAAGAGGCCACCCGGAATCCCTATTTTTCCGCCTCACCGCACCGGGCCGGAGCCTATAGAACCGAGCTGCCTGCCAGCCACGCGACCTCCCGCCGCCTCACCGTCGCTTACCGGCGTAAGCATAACGGCGAGCCGGTTGACGCCGTTGTGGCAGTAGCCGACGCCAAAAGCCACTTATGGATACCCGACGCTTTGGCGCGAAAACATTGATTTTTACCCACAATCTTGACAATCTCCTCTGCCCCCCAATGAAGAACCGCTTACGTTCTCCAGATGCACTAATCGGTCGCGGTGGCTTTTCCCTCGTGGAGTTGCTAACGGTGATCGCCGTCATCGCCGTTCTCGCCGCCATCCTGATTCCTGTCATCAGCTCGGTCAGAGAGCGTAGCATGGTTTCCACAAACGTCTCGAACCTGCGTCAAATAAACCAGGCAGCCGGCCTGTGGTCAGTGGAAAACCAGGGAGGCGTTGTGCCCAGCTATGATCCCGGCGATGCCTTGGGCGATTCCCTCAATCACTGGACGGGCCTGCTCGCCCCCTACATGGGTTGGCAAAACGATCGTATCCCTTTCAAAAGCTTTTTTAGCACCCCCAACGCCATGCCCGTCTACATCAATCCCTTCCATCCCAGCCGCTGGGGTTACGGGCACAACGTCAACGCATTTCACTTCATCAAGCGCGATAGCAACAGTGCCATCTACAACGAAACGCTGGTCCAGTCGGACACCGTGGAGAACCCCGCTCAAACCGTCTTTTTCGTGACTTCATGTTCCGGGAACGGTAATGAAACCTTCGATCGTGGCTGGCGCGGCTACGTCCGTCCGCCGGGCGGCTACGATGATTATATCGTCGATTATAGCGGGCCCGGTAACGAAGCAGTCGTGCTCTGGTTCGACGGCCATATCACCACTGAAACGGAAGACTACCTTGGCAACGCCGAACTCTGGGATATCAATTGAGCCCGGGACACTCCTCGCTACTTTTGAGCAAGCGCTTCCACCAGACCACACTCCAATAGCTCGCCACCTTGAAAAACCTCGCGCATGCACTGGGAAGATGTCTCGGCACGAAGGAGCCCATCAAGAACCCTGAAAGCGCTTCGGCCAATTTCACGGTGATCGATACGATAGGCAGTCATATTGGCATCGGGCCGTTCGCAAAGAGAGTTGTGATCGAGCACGCCGATTTGAAAATCCCCGGGGACTTCCCGCCCCGCTTCACGAACCGCCCGAAGACAGCCATAGCCGAGGAACGCATCCGTACAGACAATGGCGTCAAGCTCAGGATGCTCCGCCAAAAAGGCCTTGCCCGTTTCATAGCCCTCCTGAGTGGGCTCAGTGAAATTTGCCCGCGTCGGGTAGTCCTGCCTCACACAATCCTCGCGCCAGGGAAGCTTGGCTTCCTGCAAGGCACGCCGAAACCCTTGAAGCCGATCGCGCGCCACCAGTGTCCAGCCGTTATTACCGATGTAACCAATGCGTTTGGCTCCCTTGGCAATCAGGGCCGCCGTAACGGAAAGCCCGGCATCAAAACCATCGATGACCACCATGGGGCGCTCAATGCCACCGGCTGCCAGACAGACAAAAACCAACGGAATGGTACTACGTTCACTCGCTTCGATAAGCTTGACCGCCATCGACGTGGAATGGACCACCGGGTAAACCGCCGCGCCTTCCAGCATGAAGTCGCCCAAGTGCCCGAGAATATCCAGCTCGCGCTCCTGGTCATTGTGATAGCTGATAGCCACGGTGCGGCGTCCTGCCGCCTCCGCGGCTTCACTGAACCCGCGGATGGCCTCCCATATCTGCTCGTGCTGCTCGGAAGGGTGAATAAAGCCGTAGGCGTTAAGCGAGGGCACCGGCGCCTTGGGTGTCTGGCTGATCACACGGGTGCCCACACGGGTTTTACGGATAACCAGGCCCTGCTGCACCAGCCGGTCGAGCGCTTTGCCCACCGTTCCACGGCTACAACCAAACTGGGCGGCCAGCTCCGTTTCGGTAGGCAAATGGTCGTCTACCTGCAAATCGCCATTGATGATGCGCTGTCGCAAGGAAACGGTTATGTCATCGAGCTTGGTCTTTTTTTTCTTCATTGGGGTCGGTCCCACGCATGTCATATGTGATTTACGCACCAATTCTTGGATTTAATAATCAAAACAGCTAAAAGCTTGTCAATTGCACACTTGCTACCCCCATGAACTCCCTTTCGTGCTCCGATCCATTCCCTGATGCCTTCTGGATATGGCCCCAAAACTTCGGCTGGGACCTGTATAATTGCTATGCACTGATGAGAAAAGGCTTCACCCTGGAGGCGACGCCTGCCGAGGCTATCTTCCATGTCAGTGCCGACCAGGCCTATCAATTGTACGTCAACGGCGAGTTCGTCTGCCGAGGGCCGGCACGCGGATTCCAGGAAAGCTGGCCGTACGACACAGTCAACCTGGCCCCTTACCTGTGCGCGGGGGAAAACGTCATTGCGGTGCGCGCGTATCACCCCGGGGTGAGTAGTTTTCAATACGTTAGCAGACACTGCGCGGGCTTCATTCTGGAGGGAAACGCAGGCGGGCAACGCGTCGTTTCAGACGACACTTGGCGGGTACGGCGACAGCAGGGCATCGAGCGCGGCACCGTACCGGTCAGCATCCAGTTGTTTCCCCAGGAGCACATCGATCTACGCATTGAGCCGCAGGACTGGACCGAATCGGGGTTCGACGACGCAGCCTGGGATACGCCCTTCAAGCGCATGGCCTATTCCCTACCCTGGCCAAGCATGGAGCCACGTGGCATCCCCATGCTCTCCGAGGTGCCCCACGATGCCTTTACGCTTATTGGCACCGGCGAGACAGCCTGTGCATCAGGCTACCAGCACACCCGGGATGTCGTCGGCCTGCGGCACGGCGAAAGCATCGATCTACAACGCGTGGATGCGGTAACGAGCAATCAAATCGAAATCCCGCCGACCGGTGCACACCGACTGCGCAGCTACCTTTTTGATCTAGGACATATCTGCGTGGGAAACCTCGAAATTACCATCAATGGTGCTAAGGGCGGTGAGATTTTCGATACGCTGCATGTCGAAGGCGTGAATCAGGAAACCCTTGCCCTGGAATTAAAAATCCCGGACTGGTGCCGGATGGCCTTCGGAAGCCGCCTGGTCTGCGACCGAGGTGAAAACCACCATCGCTTTTACCACTATTACGGATTCCGCTACCTGCTGCTGACCGTGCGCAATAGCACGGCGCCTGTAAGCGCAAAACTCCGCCTCCACACCATCGGCTATCCTCTTAGGAAAAATGGCGCATTTGAATCGTCTGACCCGTTGCTGAATGGACTCTGGGAAGCCTGTGAAAGAACACAGCGAGTGTGCAGTCTCGACGCCTACGTGGACACCCCCTGGCGGGAGCAGGCGCAATGGTGGGGCGATGCCCGCATTCAGGCATGGAATACCTTCCACCTGGATGGTGACACACGTCTCTTTGAACGGGGCATACGCCAACTCGCCACGCAACGCACCCCCAAAGGACTAACTTACGGCCACGCCCCCACGGCCTCCCACCACTGTGTGTTGCCGGATTTCAGCCTGACCTGGATACTCACCCTCTGGGACCACTATTGGCAAACCGGCTCCCTGCGATGCTTCGAGCAACACCGCGAAACCGCGCTCGGCATTTTCAAGTATTTCAAAGACAATCTCGATCCCGCACACAACTTAGTGAAAGCCGACCAGCGGCATTGGCTTTTCCTCGACTGGGCGCAGCTGCCGACCAGCGGCTGCCCAACCCTCCTTTCGCTCTGGTTGCTCTATGCCCTTGAGCGATTTACCGAGATGAATAGCCTCGCCGGTATCCCCATGGGAGACAACGACGCCTCGGCCTGGGCTGGGGATCTCCGTAATGCTCTGCGCGCCAGGCTGAACCCCGATGGGCTGCTCGACGACGGCATCGCGCCCGACGGCCTGCCCTACGCCAGTGCCTCAATCCACGCACAGACTCTGGCCTCGTTGCTCGACCTCGCCCCGGAACACCGCAGTGCCATGTTTTCCGAACGCATTCTGCCTTGGCTACGCGGTGAAAGCACCGAAGCGATCATTCCTTCCTGCTACTGGGCTGCCTATGTGCTGGATGAAGCCATACGCCATGGCCATAGCACTGAAGCACTGGCCTGCATCCGGCGAGAATGGGCCGAAATGTCCGCGTTCGGCACCACCTTTGAGCGTTTCCACGGAGAAATTGGCTCCAGTAGTCGTTCCCACGCCTGGTCCGCCCATCCGCTCTATCTGCTCATGCGCATTCTAGGTGGCGTCCGCCAGTCAGCCCCCGGATGGTCCGAAGTCGATTTTAGCCCCAACTTTTTAGTGAGTAACTGCGCAGTAACAGTCCCGACGCCACACGGAAAAATCGAAGTCCGGTGGACTAAAACCGCAGAGGGCGTTCATATCTCACTGGAGCATCCGGATGTGGTAACAATCCATCCTCTCCTGCCCGCAAACACTGAAATGCTCGCCAGCACAGCCAACCGCAAAGAATGGTACTCCCGCCAGGAAGATGAGTGTTAAACCTAAAAACCTGCTCTTTGTTTTCGCCGACCAGCTTCGCGGTATGGACCTGGGCTGCGCAGGCAATAAGGAAATCAGAACGCCGAATTTCGATGCCCTGGCCGCCGACGGACTCCGCCTGACCAACGCCATCGCGAACTTTCCCGTCTGCGGGCCAAGCCGTGCCTGTATGCTGACAGGTCAATTACCAACAAGCATAGGCGTGCCAGCCAACGACCTGCCATTGTTGGAAGGAACCCCTACCCTTGGCACCATTGCGCAGGCCAATAACTGTCAGACCGCCTACATCGGCAAGTGGCACCTCGATGGCGTGCCACGGGATAAGTTCACCCCGCCAGGTCCACGTCGTTTTGGCTTCGAACACTGGGCGGCCTTCAACTGCAGCCACGATTACTTCAGACCTTGTTTTTACCGGGACGCTCCGGAGCTACAAATCGGTGAAGGCTACGAACCGGAGTTTCAAACCGAGCTTGCCATCGACTTCCTGCAAAAGCGCGACCCCGATAAACCGTTTTGCCTGACCCTGTCTTGGGGACCTCCGCACGACCCCTACTGGATGGTCCCTGAACACTTTAAAGACGGTATTGACGCGAATGCGATTACCCTAAGGCCAAATGTAAGGGACAATCCGAATAACCCCTTAATGAAAAATGCTGACTGTCGGCAGGCTCATGCCAGCTACCGCGCCGCAATTCAAGCTCTGGACGTTCAGTTCGGTCGCTTGATTCGCGCTCTGAACGAGCTGGGGCTCGCCGATGAAACATGTATCGTATTTACCTCCGATCACGGAGACATGCTTTGGTCGCATGGCTGGATGAAAAAGCAGTCCCCCTATGCAGAATCGTTGTCCATTCCCTTTATCATTCGCGCACCCGGCATAATCGCATCTCAAACGACATGCAGTATGACCTTCGGCACGCCGGATATTTTGCCCACCTTGTGTGGCTTGATGGATTGGCAGGCACCCCATACATTCTACGGCGAGGACCTTTCGACCGAGATTATCTCAGGGTCCACCAGGCAACGCGACCTGCTCATTGCCAACTATGTTTCTTCTGATGAGGCACAGGTTCAGGGCATGCCGGAATGGCGCGGCATCCACAATGAACGATACACTTACGTAGAAACAGTTCCGGGACAAGCTTGGCTTCTTTTCGATAACCATACGGATCCATACCAAATGCAAAACCTGCTTGAAGAGCCCGAAAAACATGACCTACAGCAAGACTACCGTAGACGACTCCACTTAGCTCTTGAAGAAGCCCGGGATACATTTGCATCCGGCTCGCCCCTATTGGAAGAACTGAATCTGGAGCAGCTTTTTCAAAAGATCTCTGATGAACGATATACGCCAGAATTCTTTGAAGCATATAAGCAATCACTTGAGCAATCGCGGGAAAAGTTGATATGACTCCAGCGTTAATTCCGGAGATAACCAAGCCGCAAGCAAAACGATGTGCTAAACACTTTGCGCCGATTTTCGACCCGTTCGTATTTTCAAAGATGTTTGGGCGGCCAAGCAATAGCCTTAAGCACGAATAGGCAAAGATATGCATTGCCCAATGAGTTCCCTAATGTCTGCTTCATCGCGCATCCTTTATGCTTACTGACTCCGGCGTCATTAAATTCTATGACTTGGCATTTGGCAAGCGTCCACATATCGAACTCTATAATATTTCAGACGATCCACACTGCATGAAAAACCTCGCTGAATATCCAGTGTGAGATCAAGTCAGAAACGATCTTAGACTAGAACTTGAGGCCTATCTGAATTTTACCGGAGATCCATGTTTTCTAGAAGAGGGAGATTTTTTTGAGCAATCTGAATACGTTGATTACGACAAAGCAAAGCACCCGTGGAAAGCCTATCTTGAGGGGATGGTTTGCACCACAGGATTATTAAAATTGGGAATCAACCTACGCGCCAACCTTGACATGCGTAAGCATCACGCGAAGCGACATCGGATAGCACTTGCAGTGACCATTTGCATCGTAGGCGTCACGACCAAGGACGCAACCATCCCCCTGCATCCGCGCTTGGCGGCGGAACTCCTTACTGTGCGGCCACAGGATGCCAAAGCCAACGATCCTGTATTTCCGGCAATGAAAGACATTAGCCACGCCATCCGGCGGGATATTGAGCGGGCGGGGATTGAACGCATTGACGCTATGGGTCGGAAGCTGGATTTCCACGCCTTACGCTACACTTTCGCTACTCGACTGGCCCGCGAGGGCACAGCGCAACGCACCGCTCAGGAGCTTATGCGCCACAGTGACCCCAAGTTGACGGCTCAGATTTACACAGACGCCAGCCAACTGCCGACTTTCGATGCGGTCAAATCGCTTTCCTGGGTAGACGGGAAGGGCGATAGCGCGGATGGGGTTTCCCCACACATAGCCCCACTTTTGCCAGACTTTTCGGGTCCTTTCCAGTCACGGCATGGCACAGTCAATCATTGCAATGTATCCACGAAACCCGTTTTGGATGAGTCGGATAGTCTCGAATTGGCAGGCACTGTCGCCGACGCTAAATGGCGTCCCCACGGGGATTCGAACCCCTCTAAGACCGCTCCGCAGCCCTCTATTCAAGGGGATTCTGATTCTGAAAAGGTGATTTCCCCACACATAGCCCCACTCAAAAATGACGCACTCTGCCCTCGACTGGCACGGGTAGTCGAGAGTTGGAAATCCTTGCCTGAGGCATTCAAGCTGGCGATAATCGCAATCATAGATGCTCGCTGAGGAACGAAAAGCATGCCAGAACTCGAATCGTACCCTCAATCACTTTCAAAATAGAAATTGTTTCGTTTAGTGGATTAGGTGCGACTCACTTGGTCGCTGGTTCGATCCCAGCCCGGGCAGATAGCTCGCATGCGATTGTTCTTGTGTTTTAGCGGAAAGCTGAAAGTGTGGTGCCTCAATCGCAGCTTAGCTGCAGGAAGCCGGTCAACGAAATTTGCGCGGTAACCAAGCCCGACCGGCCTGAAATCGATGAGAGGTTTGCCTGGGATATATAACTCGTCGACAACGGCACACGCATCCCAAACCGAATTAACCTCGCCACGTCGGCGCCTCCGCAAACGGAGGCTTCGGCTACGGCCATCTCTTTAAGCTTGCGGGTCAATTTCCCGCAGGCACGCAAACCTGGGCCTTTCGTCATTTTGCCCGGCGCTGCCGTAAAAGCAACCAATGACGAAGAAAGTAAGATAATGGATATATTCGTAGGCAATCTGCCTTATGAAGTTGAAGAAAGCGCTATCGAAGCGGCATTTGCCGCCCATGGCTCTGTAAGCAAAGTCAAGCTGCTGCTCGACCGTGAAACCGGCCGCTCCCGCGGCATCGCCTTCGTCACGATGGACGATCTCAAGGAAGCCCAGGCCGCCATCAAGGCCACGGACGGCCAGGAACTAGCTGGCCGCCCCATGAAGGTCAACCAGGCCCGCGAACGCGAAGCCAGTGCTCCCCGCTCCGGCGGAGGTGGAGGCGGCTATCGTTCTGGCGGTGGCGGGGGGCATCGCAGCGGTCGTGATCGCTACTAGCCCGACCAGCCCAACGCCTTTGACGCCGTGCCCGGATAAGCCCGGGCGCGGCCCAAGGGCTCCCTACCTGCGGCGGGCTCAACCCCGCACCAGTAAGGCGCTTATACTGGCAACGAAGCCGTTCGCGCAGGAAAATCGTGCCAAGAGCTGGTGGGTGGTGCTCTCGACCCTGTTTTACTTCGTCCTAGCTATGACAGGCACGCTACTGCCCTGGGCCTGGGCCGCGAAGCTCATTTGCAGTATCCTTTGCGGGCTCGTCATGGTGCGCGTATTCGTCATTTACCACGATCACCAGCACCATGCCATCCTTGACCGCTCATTTTCTGCGGACTTTCTCATGCGCTTTATCGGCATCCTAGCGTTGACCCCGAGCAGTGTCTGGAAAAGTTCGCACAACTACCACCACAACCACAACTCCAAGCTCCGTAGTGCCCGCATTGGCTCTTTCCCCATCATGACGCGCGAACACTATGCGCAGGCGGGGTTCGGAGCGCGTTTCGTTTACCGCTTCATGCGGCATCCGCTGACCATGCTCTGCGGCTATTTCACCGTGTTCTTCATGGACATGGCCCTCATTTCTTTTTTCCAACATCCAAAGAAGCACTTCGACGGCCTCCTGGCCGTGGTGTTGCACCTCGCCTTCGCCGCCACGCTTGTAATCTACGGTGGCTTTACCGCGCTGTTCTTCACACTCCTGCTACCCTTCACCCTGGCCATGGCGCTCGGCACCTACCTCTTTTACATCCAGCACAACTTTCCCGATGTCACCTTCCGCGACTCCCAAGGCTGGACCTACGAGGGCGCAGCCATGGACTCCTCCAGCTATTGTCAAATGTCCACGATGATGCACTGGTTTACCGCAAACATCGGCTACCACCACATCCACCACCTCAACGCCAGGATTCCCTTCTACCGCCTCCCTGAAGCCATGCGCGCCTTGCCCGAGTTGCAAAACCCCCGTAGCATCTCTCTGAGCCCACGCGACATGTGGACTTGCCTGCGCCTATGCGTCTGGGACGTCCATGCCCAACGCCTGATTCCCCTACCGAGGTAAACGGCAGGGGAAAGGATCCACCCTTCGTCAAAAGGCTTTCATCAATGGTTAGTGAAATCCAACGAGACGATGTCGCTCTCGCTCATGCAACATCTGAGTGGAAAGAAAATGTCCACCGAAGCGGGCGCTTCAAAAGTGGCGCATTTCTATCGTCAAGATCCATCAAACCATTGCCGCTAATACGTCGGCAATAGGGACCGTCGCGAAGCGTGTGGACGTGTCGGAGACCGCATAGGGAATGACGAGGTGCTTATTATGGACGAGGGCACCGCAGGAATAGACAACGTTGGGCACGTAACCTTCTCGTTCATCTTCAGCCGGGGTGATAAGGGGCTCGTGTAGTCGACCAAGCACTTTTGTGGGATCGTGACGGTCTAAGAGAAAGGCTCCGATGGAGTATTTACGCATAGCGCCGACCCCATGACTCAATACCAGCCAGCCTTGATCGGTTTCGATGGGAGAACCACAATTGCCGAGTTGCACGAACTCCCAGGCAAAGGTTGGCTTCAGGATCAGTTCTGCGGTATTCCAGAAGTACAGTTCATCGGAGAACATGATGTAGATGTTCTCGTTATCCTGACGGGACAGCATAGCGTAGCGGCCATTGATTTTACGGGGAAAGAGAGCCATGCCTTTGTTCTCCACAACCGCGCCGGAGAGCACGCTGAATGTAAAATGCTTAAAATCCGAGGTTTCAAGCAACTGTGGGCGTGTAACACGCCCGTCATAGGCGGTATAAGTGGCCATATAAGTGCTTTTGCTCCCGCCCAGGCGAAAGCAAACGAAACGTGCGTCTTCAATGCCATTACTCTGACTTGGGGAATGGGGGAATATGACACGTTCCGAGAGCTTTTGATCGGTGGGGAAGCGGAGCTGACAGCTCGAAAGAGCCAGATCTAGAATAGCCTTGGTGACGGGTGCCATGTCTGAGGCCTTTATCGTGCCCAAGTGATATTGCACCAAGGTGATCGTGGACCGCAATTCGACAAGGGTAAATGATTCACCCAGATTGGCCAGAATACGTTGGGTAAATTCATCCTTGTAGCCCAACTCGGCGAGTTGCCTGGTAAACCGATGCTTGTCATAGGTCAAGTCTGTCACAGATCGCGGTTCGGTCACAAAGCGTGTCGGTGTTGATATCGTAATCGTGTTGTTCGCGTCAATTTCGCCGGTGCGAAAGGTAATAGACGACAAGTGGCCTTCGCCGGTAGCCCGCAGGCTAAGCACGAAACGCAAGGACCCGGGTAAAACACCACTTTGATCCGGATGGGGAACCATGGAGGGATTAAAGAGCGCTGCTGCCTCCAGCGAATACTCGTGTGTGAAGTAGGAACCAATAACAATCTTACGCGCCTCCGAAAGCTCGAGATCACTGACGAGATGATGACGTATGGCCTCGAAGCGTGCGAGAAAGATATCCTTTGTCTTCTGGTGCCGACCTGAGAATTCCTTCAGCACTTGTCCAAGCAAAGTCTCGATCTCGGTTTCTGTAAGCGCTAGCAAACGGGCAATGATTTTTACGATACGGTGCTCGCTGGCTGGAGTGAATGGTCGAATCAAAACCCGCTCATGATCGGGATTGATGCAAACATCACTGCGCTTGACGACAGGCGTTGAAGTTGAGGTGGTAGAATTTATTGTCATGTTATGAATGCTATGGGCTCCTGAAAGGCCGCAAGGTCGTTGTTGACCATACGCATCTGAGCCAGTGCCAGGTGAAAAGCTAGAGTCGATTCGGCGCCCTGGTTTTCATTCACGCGATCCGCGTGCAGTGCATCACGGCAGCCTCCCGTTTTTGTGTCATAGAGCATCTGGCCAAGATCGTTGCGGCCCAGAAACCACTCGAAGGCAATGCGGGCGTGGTCGAGCCAAACGGCATCCTCTGTCGTTCGGAAAGCCTCCAAGCATGCTGCCACGGTACCCTGAACCTCAATCGGCTGCTGGTCGAAATAGGCCCGCGTGCCATTGCGGTGACAGAACCCATCGGAGCCAATGGGTTGAAAATGTCCGGTTTCAGAAGTCTGGATGGTGACGAGCCAGCGCAACGCCCGCAGACCAATCCCGATGACATCGGGTCGTTCCATACTATGGCCACACTGGATCAAAGCCTGCGTTAGGCGGGCATTGTCATAGGTGGCGTCATCGGCCAACCAGTGCCAATCCCCCCGGGAGTGTTCGGAAAAGCGATTCAGCAGTTTTTCAACCAGTAAAGCTCGCATCCGCTTGGCTGGTTGGTCGTCGGGATGCTTACGCAGATAGGCGTCAATGCCCAGCAAGGCAAAGGCCCAAGTACGTGGATGGACCAATTCGGCAACCGGTGGCAGCGCCTGTGTGAAGAGCTCCTCCGCTAGAAGTGAGACGCCTCGGTTGCGCGTCTGTTCGACACAGAGGCCGAGAGCCCAAAGGGCACGACCGTGGGAATCCTCGGATCCCATTTCCTCAAGCCAATTACGATTGTAGCCCATGAAGTTACGGAATCGTTTGGTGTCGGGGTGGAGCGCATAGGCGAGGAAGGCCATATAACTCGTGGCAAGCGTATCCAAAGCGGGTGTCGTCTCACCCAGTTGGTCCCAGCTAAAGGTTAGGATGAGGGCGCGGGCATTGTCGTCGGTACAATAGCCGTGTGAGTAATTCGGAAGTGAGTAAAGGGCGTGTTGCATCATGCCCGTGGAGTCACTCATGCGAAGCACGTGATCGACGTTGATGGGGGGCAGGCCGATGGGTTCTTCAGCCAGTGTCCTGACCAGAAGCGCCTGAGGCTGTGAGGCTTCATGATGCACACGGGCTTGAGCAAAACTTTCTTGATAGTGCTCAGCTGCCCGACTCCAGATCATTTCTCGACCGAGTTGATAGGCACGCTGGCGCATGGTTTGCCTCCTTTGACTATCGCGAAGCAAAGCGCATACTTCCCGGGTAATGGCCTCGCTATCAGCAAAGGGAACAATCGCACCACGGCCATCGGTCAGAAGCTCGGACGCGTGCCAATAGGGCGTAGAGATCACGGCCTTGCCGGCTCCGAAAGCATAGGCCAGAGTGCCGGAGACAATCTGCCGCTCATTCAAGTAAGGCGTCAGGTAAATATCGGACGCGCCTATGAAGTCGGTCAACTCGGCTAAATCGGCGAACCGATTATAGAAGATGACATGCTTATCCACCCCTTTTCTCTTGGCGAGGCTTTCCAAGCCGATGCGATAGGCTTCGCCCTCATCGCGAAGCAGATTCGGGTGAGTGGCCCCTAACACCATGTAGACAACTTGCGGAAACTCCGCGACAATCGCGGGTAAGGCATTGATCACATGTTCGATACCCTTATTGGCTGAAAGCAGTCCAAAGGTGAGTAAGACAAGCCTATCCTCCATGGCGAAGAGGCCCTTATAGACCCCGGGCTCCTCAAAGGGTACGTCATGAATGCCATGTGCTATGACATCGATCTTGTCGCTGGGCGCGCGATAGGTTTCGCGCAGCATCAATCTGCCGCGCTCAGTCATCACCACAAGCCGACTGGATTCCTCAATTAGAATCTCCATTACTTTGCGTTGCTCCGGGCTTGGGTCATGGAGGATGGTATGAAGCGTTGTCACGACTGGCATTTTCAGCGCACGTACCAAGGCCAGGATATGGCCACCGGCGCTCCCTCCAAAAATGCCATACTCATGCTGAAGACAAACAACGTCCGCGTTGCTGCGATTCAAGAATTCCGCTGCCCGTTCGTAACTGTCGATATCCTGAGCGCGAATTTTGAAGACCACTTCTGGCGGATAATCATCGTTATCGCCGCTCTGGCAGAGGGCGACGACTTGTGAGCAGTTTTCTCCATATTGAGCTGCCACCGCATGACGCAAATCGTGGGTAAACGTCGCTATCCCGCATTTGCGGGGCAGGTAGGTCCCCACAAAAGCGACTTTCATTGCCTCCGTGGGCAGTAGAATTGGCTCGCAAGTGCGGGCTTCTGATCGCTGGCCATTGCAGACGTGTCTTTCGATCATTTCGCTCCGTGCCCTTTTCGCGCTGGGGCTACTTTAGCGGGACTATCGAGTGCCTCTGCCTGCCGCTCGGGATCTGACTCGCCCGTTACCTCTCGCTTTGCTTGTTCATAGTCACTCTGCTCGACTTGAGACGGCGTTCGACCAGCGCGTAAAGCGAGTTCACGTGTGCGTAGATTGACTATGGCGCGGGTGACACGCCCGTAACAGGACTTATTTCCTGACTGCAAAAATCTGCTGGGAGCGTTATTTTTCATTTTTGCCAATCAGAATACGCTTATTAATCGGCCCCAGCAATGGGGTGTTACCCGTATAACCGAGACATCACTGGGTCTATTGTTGACTACCATTCAGGTAGGGAAAGACCCCGTACCAACCCAACGCAAAATAGAGTATGATATGCGCCGGAGGAAGTCCAGGCAGAGACAAACTCTCTCATCATTTAAATAGAAAGCACATCATGTTAGGGACTTTACTCATTATTTTGCTATTACTCCTCTTGGTTGGGGCGGTTCCGATTTGGCCCTACAGTCTGAAATGGGGAACACGTCCAGCTAGCGTGCTAGGCCTGCTTCTGGTTATCGTGATCGCGCTTCTGGTGCTGGGGCATATTTGAGCACACTAAGCTTATTGGTATGTCCGAAGAAAATTCAAAAGCCATATTGCAAGGCAAAGTAATCTCCCCCGGCTTGGCGGAGGGAAAAACCTTCGTTCTTAGAAACAGACTCAGTCAGTTGGATGCACCGGGGTTGATTGAATTCAAAGATATTGAGCAGGAACTCGAATATCTCGATGACGCGACAGCATCGATTTCCCAAGGGCTCCTTTTTCTTGCCACAAAAGTGGAGAAGGAGATGAATTCACGACTTGCATCGGTATTTGAGGCGCATCAGCTCATGCTCAACGATCCCCTGCTCAAGCTGGAATTACAGGCTGAAATACGGGAGAATCTGGTCAGTGCAAGCAGCGCGGTGAAGGCCGTCTTCCTCCGCTGGGAAAAGCGCTTTCAGATGATGGAATCCCAGATCGCGCAACATAAGGGTGATGATATGCGTGACCTTTCCAATCGCTTGTCAAATGAACTTTCCGGGATAAAGATTCATCCGTTGGAGAATATCCCAGCCGGATGTATTCTGGTGGCTACTCGTTTGCTGCCTTCCGACACGGTTCACCTGTCGCAGCATTCCGCCTCAGCGGTCCTTCTGGAATACGGCGGAGCCGGTTCGCACGCGGCATTGTTTGCGAGAGAAATGGGCCTGCCCTGTATCGCGGGCATTGCAGATATTATTAAAAAAATTCCAACGGGTGCCTTAACTCTGGTGGATGCGCATAAAGGCGAAGCGATCATCCATCCCGAAGCGGAGGACGCAGAGGAATTTCATTCTAAGGTTCATAAACAGCAAAAGCTTTTTGCCGAGGCCAGGCAGAAAGCTCATGAACAAGCTGTAACCCAAGATGGAGTAGCCATTAGTGTCCTCGCAAATGTGGGTTGCCGCGCTGATACCGAAAAAGCGATGGAAAATGGCGCAGAGGGCATCGGGTTGTATCGTACGGAACACGCCTATATGGGCCGCATAACGCCACCCAGCGCGGATGAGCTTTTTGACGAAATGCGAGACACACTGGCTCCGGCCATAGGCAAACCCATCTGTGTGCGGATTCTAGACATTGGAGCAGACAAACTGCTTCCCTTTACCGGTTTCCTGGCGGAATCAAATCCCGCACTGGGACGCCGTGGAATCCGCTTTCTACGCGAATACCCCAATCTTCTGGAAACGCAATTGCGGGCCGTGCTGAAACTTACCAGTGAGTTTGATATAAGTCTTCTTGTTCCCATGGTCACTCTCCCCAGTGATATGGCGATGGTAAAGGAAGCGTTGAAGCGCCTGGGCGCGGAATTGGGCCTCGCCGTCCTTCCCCCGCTCGGGGCCATGATCGAAACCCCGGCGGCGGCACTTTCAGCCCGGCGTTTGGCGCTCTATGCGGATTTTTTTAGTTTCGGCACCAACGATCTGATTCAGTATACTTTTGCCTCCGACCGGGACAATGCGGCCGTCGAGCAGTATACAGTGAATTCTAGCGAGGTCATCCTCCGGCTGTTGCGAATCGTGCATGAGGATGTCCCGGACATGCCACTTTCTGTTTGCGGGGAGTTGGCCGGAGGCAAGGAACATATTGCCGCTCTCCTGGGATCTGGGATTCGTGCACTCAGTTTGGCATCGCCATTGATACCGGCCATCAAGGAAGTCATTCGTGGCGTAACGCAGGTTAACGTCTCAGAGGATTCACACCTGGCTGAAAAAATGATGCTGATCTGACATTTCCGTTATGCAGTTTGAAATTTCTCACCTCACACGATACAGCTATGATCGGTCTGTGCGGCTCATGCCTCACCTGATTTACTTGCGCCCACGTGAAACCCCGCTTTTGAAAGTGAACCGTTTTGAGTTCACCTTTTCGCCTCAAGCTCAAGTATCCTGGATGCGGGACGACTTTGACAACCTGCCGGCCAGTGTTCGCTTTTCCAGCGATTCTGCGACCCTTGAAATTCATTCCCGGTGCGGTATCACTACTGCCGATACTGAACCATTCGACTTTCTGGTCAGGGACACTGCGCTCTTGTTTCCCTTTGATTACGAGCCATTGCACCGGTTCAATCTCTCCATTTATCTCATGCCGCCGACGGCTGATATCCAAGAGGCATTGCGAGGTTGGCTCGAACAACGCTTTACTGTTCGCCCCCGGGAAACAGTTGCCTGGCTCTTTGCGCTCAACCAAGTCCTTCATCAAAGTCTTCGCTACCAGCGCCGCGAGGATCAAGGCATTCAGGATTCGATGACCACGATGCGCCTCGGTTCAGGCTCCTGTCGGGATTATGCCGTGCTGTTGGTGGAGTGCGCCCGCACCCTCGGCTTGGCGGCACGTTTCGTTAGCGGCTATCTCTTTGACTCTGCGATTAACGGCTCTTCGCCCGGAGACATGCACGCCTGGGTCGAAATATTCCTGCCCGGCGCGGGCTGGCGGGGAATGGATCCGACGCACGGCATTTTCTGCACAAACGCTTATGTGCCCGTCGCCCAGGCAGTCGTGGCCGAGAGCGTCAATCCCATCCAAGGGGCGTTTGTTAGCGCCGCCCCTGCCGTCGCGCAGTTGAGCGTGGATGTACGTGTGAGGCAGGCGGTTCTGGCCCTGACGGGTGGCGAACCGTGAAAAATGGAAGAGGCATCAAGTGGTTGTTACTTGAATATTGCTTTCGATAACGCCCGTGGCAATTGCATGGCGGGTCAGGCCTGCGGTATCATGGATGTCGAGCTTATCCATGAGTTGCTGCCGGTGCTTTTCGACTGTCTTGATGCTGATACCGAGGAGAACGGCGATTTGTTTGTTAGCAGAGCCTTCGGCTACGAGTTGCAGGACCTCCGCCTCACGCGTAGTCAAGGAGCGCCTGGCTTTCGCGGGGCAGGTGCCCGACTCGCGAGCTTTGCGTTCCGCGTTCCTGATGCGTTTGGTGATGGCTTTGCTGAAATAAGGGCGTCCATCGGCGATTTCCTGAATGGCGTGGGCTAGCACCTCCCCGGAGTTCTGTTTCAAAATGTAACCAGAGGCGCCAACTGACGCCATATGTGAGACATATTCGTCATCACAGTAAGCGGAGAGTACCAGCACTTTGGAGTTGGGTGAAACAGCCAGTATCTGTTTGGTCGCTTCGAAGCCGTTGAGTTCAGGCATGGCGATGTCCATCACGACCACATCTGGACGCATTTTGCGGGCGATATCCACCGCCTCCCGTCCGGTTGAGGCTTCACCTATGACATCAAAGACGTCTTTCAAGTCCAGCAAGGTCCGCAGTCCCTCGCGGACGATAGCGTGATCCTCGGCCAATAACACAGTGATTCGCTTCATGGTTTTACGCTAGCGGTGGATTTAAATGGGATCTCGGCTCGCACGGTGGTGCCCTTTCCGGGAACAGAAGTAACGGTGAATTTGCCTCCAGCCATCTCGATTCGCTCACGCATGCCCAGTAAACCGAGCCGCTTATGAGTTCGGGACGTCAGAATACGTTCTACCGGGAAAGACTTACCATCGTCTTTGACCTCAAGACGAATACCTTCAGGGGTTTTTTGAATACGTACGATAGCGATTTGCGCATGGGCATGACGGGCCACATTTGTGAGCGCCTCCTGCGCTACACGGTAAAGCATGGTGCGCTGATTATTGTCCAGAGCCTCGATGCCGGGAAACGCTGTAAAGTGAATCCGCAACCCTTTACTGCCGGGCAGATCCTTGATGAAGGAGCGTAGAGTTGGAATGAGCCCCAGATCATCGAGCATTGTGGGGCGCAGTTTGCGTGCATAGCGATGCACGACTTTGACTGATTTCTCAACCAAGCGCTGGGTTCGGGTGATGTTGCGTTGCAGCTCACGCTTGTTTGTTACCCCGGTTTCTTTGAGTGCGGCCAGTCGCACATTTATGCCGACCAGGATTTGCCCCACCTCGTCATGCAGCTCACGGCTGATTTCCTTGCGCTCTTCTTCCTGTGCCATCAGTAGCTCATGCGTGAGACGCTGCAATTCAGCCTGGAGTCTCTGAGAATCGGCCAAAAGCTGCTTGTTTCGCTGGACTTCAAGCGCAAGCTGCTCAACACTAAGCTGCTTCGTTGCATTCGCGGACTGTATTTGGCGTTGGCGCTCCTCTTCGAAGGGTCTCATCGCCTCAAGTAAAAAATTCTCTACTGGTGGAGCGGTTTTCTCTTCAGTCTGACCGGCGTTGGTCGAAGGTGGCTCTGATAGAGTAGCTACTGCCTGGGTATGCGCACGGACAAGCTCGAAAATATTCATCCCAAGGGCAACACCTTCGCCTCCCAATGAACGTGCCAACTGTGAAGTTGAACGCCTGCCGGTCCGCCACATCATATGCTCTTTCAGAGAATTTTGATAGCGTTGCAAAAATGAAGCTTTAGCATCGTGAGCCATGGCTACGTCACTGTAGGGGAAGCTTGAGAGCGAGAGTCCCATGCCCTTGTTGCAGGCAGTTCTTTGCTTCCGCATGTAAGGAACATAGGCCAGCCCCAGGCCGATAGCGAGGAGTCATTTATGGGGTGATGACCTACTGGCTTCCAACTCTTGAGGCCCCAAAGATTGACCCTGATCGGGCTAATGGAATAGATTTTCGAGCCAGTTCTCCAGGGAGTAATATGCCCGCAGGTGTCGGTGAGTATAATATTTCGAAGCTTGGAATCCCGCTAGATATGATTCACGGTGTATATCTACATAGCTTGGAGAGTCGCACGATTACCGAATTTGCCTTTGTGCTGGGGTTGAAAGATGCCAACGAGCATGAACGGTTAACCGGGACAGCACCACGAGGCGGGCTAGGTGTTTCGTTGTTCAGTAAGATATAGGCGAGATTAGCTCCTGAATACATAACATGGAGGGTTGGTAGCTGAGAAGCTTTTCAATGCGTAAAAATAGTGGCATCATTCATGCCATGGTGCTAGGTAGAGCCGCCCATTGCTGGGCGACTCCCCCCACAGACCCGGACGTGCACGTTTGAGGTTCTCGGTGTAACCATCGTGTTTCCCGTTTACGATTCTCATTCTCAGACCTTTCCCTTCCCTACAGCGGCTCCCGGTGAGTCCGGTTCGCCGCCTACTAACGGTACTATGAAAAGGCTACGACTTCCCATCGGCGATACGTCCGCCTCGGTTTTGCTTCGGTATGACGCTCCTTGCTTACGCAAGACACCGGTGGGATCTCCCATGTTCCCGGAATGCCCCTGCTTTATGCCTATGCCGTGCTCTTAGACTCCGGGCGGACTCTTGACCACCGTGGCCTGCCGTATCTGACTACGGTCTTATTGTAGTAGCCGAGCGCCGTCCCCTCAAAAGAGCCAAGCAAGAGGACTCCATCCAAACATACCTATTTCGAAGCTCAATTACACAGCCTCAGCATCACCTGTCTACGCTTCATGCCTTCGTTGCCTCCGGCTATGCAAGACTCGGTTCTGACTGTTTGCCTAACGCTATCAGACGGGACTCTCACCCGCTGGGCATCTGCTCTGATTTTCAATGAACGATTTTCTTTGCTACGTCATGTCCCATTAGACTGGGCTTGCATGGCGCAATGGCCTGTAGGTTGATATTTATCGGCTCCTGACTCAGGTACGAAATTGCTCACGTTGCGTAAATTGACCACCATTTTGACTTCACCGACGGACTCGACTACACTTCAATCCCATCCCACAAAATCACTCTCTGGGCTTGCCCAGTTCCAATAACTTCGCAAAATCAAACACTGCCGAACATCCCATAGCCATATCACTTCTTGTATGAAAGGCCGTTGGCAACTACTCGGCTCTTTATTGTTTTTGATTCTTCCCTGTATCCTCGGTGCCGAGACAGGGAAGCGGACTGAAAACGATGATGTTACTCATCTACGCTACTTCGGTTATTACTGGAGTAATATCACGCTCCCGGAAACAGTCACCGTCGATGGCGCTGAGGGTAAACTCGCACAGACAAAAGACGCGGTGAACTACAGCGACGAAATGGCGGACCACACCAATATCGTCTGGATTGTGGCTCAGCACGATTACAAGCAACAACTGGAACAAGCCCGGCAACGGGGTCAGGTAGTCATTCTGGATGTCGCACGCTTCTTTTTTTACGATCCAGGCAAGCCCCAGGTAGGACCGATACTTTATCGGGACTATGCTGGCGCCAAGCAGCGATTCAGGGATTTCTGGGAAAGCGAAATAATGGGCAAATATGACGATGTCGTGAAAGTCATTTACCCGATGGATGAACCTTACCACCATTTCGTGAATGCCTTTTTCCCTTGGTCCAGAGCCAAGGAACAGGAAGCAGTTTACAATCATCTCATACAAGTCGGCCATGCCATTAAATCCGTAGCACCAACAGTGAAGCTGGCACTCACCTTCGATCCGGTAAACGCCATGGATCCCCGAAGCAAAGTCCCACCCAATTACGATTGGGCCGGGTATTACTTTTACGATGATTTCGACAACTGCCAGGCAGTAAATGCACCGAACCCATCCAAGCAGAATAAAAGCAACCGCTTTGCCAAGATGTATGAAGCGGTTGAAAACAAACTGACTGATGACAGTCAGCGAATCTATTTAATCCCCCCATGCTTCCAGAGGCTGGACAAGAACACAATCGCCCCGATGAAAACCCGGGAGAAGTTGCTGTACGCTTACAGGCTCGCCGCCTCCCGGGAAAAAACGATCATGATTACACCCTTTCTGTGGCGTTCGTTTACCGACGGCAAGCAAGGCCAAAAAGTGTACCGAGGCGCCCGGGAGATCCCCGAACTCCAACTCCTGCTCAAAGAAATGGGGCAAGCAATCATACACCACAAAGCGCTGGAACCACAGGATATCTAACGTTGGAAATTCAGTCGCGGCTCCTGTCGCGTTATACTGGCACAGCGTGTGGCAATCTGCCGCCGTGCGCTTGTCCCGGGACGAGTTTGCCGTTTTTAACAAAGCCTTCGGGACGTTCTTCAAGGTGGCGGACAAGACGAGTGCGCCACTCATTCAACTCGGCGCTCCGGGAAGCGTCACCAGATAACTCACGGCATTCGCGCGGGTCCTCATCCAGGTCAAAGAACTGTTCGTGGCCGGTTCTGCTATGCCAGATGTATTTCCGACGACCGTCGGTCAGGCAGTGCCAGCCCTGCATGTTTTCGTTTTTTTCGGCATGCTCACTGTGGGTACAGGTGCGCCAATCCTCACGCTTCCCTTGTAACAACGGCAAAACGCTACGGCCCTCCACATGTGACGGCGCTTCCAGCCCGGCGATTTCGCAAAGTGTCGGCAAGATATCCTCCAGGGTGACGGGCGCGTCGACGATAAGCTCGCTGGGGATGTCCGGCCCGGCCAGCATCATCGGCACATGGATGGAGCCCTGGTAGGGGCGGCTCTTACGGAACATGAGGTGGTCGCCTAGCATCTCCCCGTGGTCCGAACAAAACAGGACATAGGTGGGGCGATCATTGATATAGGAGACGCGGTGCAGCAGGTTGTGCAGCATGTCGTCAAGGTGGTTGATCATGCCGTAATAGCCCGCCATGGACTCATGCAGGACGTTAGCATCGTGGGGAATCCAGTAGCCGCTCGGGCCCAGCCCAATCAGTTTGTCCGGCCTTTCAACCCAGGTGTCGACCCAGTCACCGACCACCGGTGGAACCAATTCCTTGCGATCGTAGCGATCATAATAGCATTGCGGCGGCACCAGTGGCGGATGCGGCGCGACAAAACCGACAGAGGCGAAAAACGGGTCCTCTTCATCGCGGCGGTCCATAAGCTCGATGGCCTTATTGGTGCTCCAGGTGGTCTCGTGAAAGGCCTCGTCATAAGGCCAGGGACGGGCTCCGTAGCCGCAGAGGGGTAGGCTGTGATTTAGCAGGTGGGGCCAGTTGTCAAAATTGCCCGTGCTGGAGGTCTGGCGAATGGTCCAGTGCACGTGCGAATCGTGACTCAGGAAAGGTGAAGGCTCGTTGATTTCGAATCCGTAGCGGGCATGCCGGGGGTACTGATGCATGTCACGTCCGATGCAAGCCGTCTGATAACCCGCGCGGCGCAGGAGATTTGGAAGGGTGTCCTCCGGTATGGGAATACGTATCGGGGTGTTATCCAGAGCGCCGTCCGTGGCGGGACTATGCCCTGTCAAGAGCGAGCGCCGGGCCGGGCTGCAGATAGGCGTGGGCGAGTAGGCATTGGTAAAGCGAACGCCCGAACGGGCGAGTGCGTCGAGATTCGGTGTCGCCAAGTCCGGGTGCCCGGCAATACTGAGACAGTCGGCGCGAAACTGGTCCGAGTGAATAAGCAAAATATTGGGCTGCGTCATGATGCTACTATGAAACTATTTTGAGACCATGTGGAGGCGGAGTCAATCGACTCCCTCGTGCAAGACGACCATCTGGTGCGCAGTGAACTCCGGCACGGTAAAGGAGAGGCACCCGCTTTCCAATGACAGCGGCAATGCTTCGCCCTGAGGCTCAAGCGTGGCGCGCTGAACCGGAGCAGGCAGCTTCAACGAAACCTCCACGTCTCGCAGCGGAATAAAGTCCTCGATGACCTGGGTATCCTGCCCAGAGCTAATCATGGTCCCCGCATCGATCTCGACCTTGCCGCCGCGATTAACGATCGGAGCGAAAAGCAGGTGGACAATCCAGCGGCGCTGCTTTGCCTGGCGGGTCACGGTAATGCGGCCGAGGGAAGGCAGGTTCGTCGTAACCGGAACATCGTCTCCCAGCAAAAGGCGCAAAGCCTGTGCCACGTAACGGCGACAAGTAATGTGCCCCATCGCACGGTAGGCGGTGAACACTGGATGAGCCAGATAGACGATACTGCCGTGCTCGACTCCGCAGTCGTACCCCGAGGGTTCGTCTTTCATGGGTGTGTGCTGGTGACCGCTAAACTGCGCATAGCTACGATTGAACCAAGGGTCGTAAACCTCGCCGAGGCTCTCCCCCGCACGCGCGCGGATCCGTTGCGAGCGCCGATAGTGAACAAAGGGCGCGTCCACACCTTCCGGGCGCAGGCCCTCGCGTGGCCGAACGTAATCTGGCTCAAAGGGGCTGGTCCCTTCCCAATCCGCGCCGACGTCCAGGGCAAAGGTGTCGCTGTCCGTACGCAGGCCACTTTCGCCGCTGATGAAAACCTTGCCGCCGGCATCCAGATAGGCCTGCACCTTGATCGTCAGCTCGTCGTCAAAGCGAATGTCATCCGGCAAGACCACCGCCGCATATGGCGAAAAATCCATCGAGCGGTCCAAAAGAGCGAAAGGCAAATGCTCCTCCAGCAACAAGCGCACCGCGCCGGTGTCAGGAGCGTTCTCGCGACCCAAACGACCAGGGACAGGAGCAGCCCCGCGAAGCTTCCTACCCGTCTCGGCCGCACTTGAGAGAACCGCGATGCCGGGCGTATAGACCGCGCCCACGCACCAGGGCTCTTTGGCTTTTACCTCCCGATAGGCTGCGCCGATCAGCTCGTAGGTACTCGAATCGAGTTCCCCACTGGGCGATAGCTGGTCCCCCACACTGCAAGCGGCCCCGTAGGCCAGCATGGCGGCGCATTCGTAGCGCAAGGCATTCGTGTGCTTGTAACCCCCGATTTCGCCCCAGGTGGAGTGGAACTTGCCGGTCATGCCCAGGTAGGCCTTACCCAACTGCGAGACATAGGCGGCGCTCTCCGGAAAGTGATCGTAGCCCCAGCCGCCGGTGGGCAAAGACTCCAGCTCGAAGTGGCTCTGGCAGTCGTTAAAGTCGTCGCGCCCACGGTAAACATGGCCGGAGTTATGAAAAACCGGCATGTCCGCGCGACGGCTCCGGCAGGCGGCGTTGGTGCGGTCGAAGTAACGCCGCAAGGCCTCGGAGGCGGCTTCTTTGCGGGACTCCGGCAGGCGCGCATCCAGCCCATGCTCGACCATGTAAGCCATGGCCCAGGGCGAGCAGCCTGCGGCTTGATTGACGATGTCCAGGAAGATGCCGTCACAGTCGTCAAAGAGTTCTGCGGCCTCTTCAATCTGGGCGCAAAGATAATCCAGATACGGCGACAGGAAACACAACTTGTCGAAGCCGGGCTTGAGCGGCTGGCGCTGCACCGGAGCTCCCTGCGTGTCGAGTTCCAGCCACTCGGGATGCTCCCGCGCCGCCAGACTATCGAAGCCGGCGGACAGATAAACCTGTACGCGGACGCCGATTTCGCGGGAGGCATCCACCTGAGCACGCAGGAGGTCGAAGTCCAGATGCGGGTGCATCTTCCCCACCTTGGTCGGGTGATAACTCCAGCCGTGGACGCATTTGGAAAAGCAGGTGATGGAATTCACCTCGGCCCGCCGGAGGGTCTCCTGCCAACGCCGCTTGTCGAAACGCGCCCCGATATCTCCAAGATGCTCCGACATATGGAAGTCGAGGTGTATCTGGCGCAGGAGGAAATCTTCGTTTTCCATCGTTGGTTTGCTTCAGCTCAGGTTTTTACCGTTCATGGTTTGGCGTCACGGGCAGGCGCCGCTTCGGCATCGACTTCATGGAGGTAAGCGAGCAATGCGCTGAGCATCTCCTTAGCTTTTTCGGGGTCTTTCTTTGCCAAGTTGTTGGTCTCACCGATGTCCGTATCGAGGTTGAACAACTCCAGCTTTTTGACCTCCCACGGGCCTGCCCAGGTAACCACCAGTTTATAATCGCCCTGACGCAAAGCCGAGTGCGACTGTTGTTTCCATTTGGGTCGATGGAAGACCAGGCCCGGTGTGGAGCGGTCCACGTCACCAGACTGTGGGTCCTCCAGCAAAGGCAGCAAGCTGACTCCGTCCATCGTGTCAGGCAGCGACGCCTTCCCCCCGGCCATAGCGTAAAACGTCGGCAGCAGATCGTAGAGCGCGACCGGGACGGTGCAGATCGCATCGCGGGGAATGCCCGGGCCTGAAATCATGAAAGGCACGCGGATTCCGCCCTCGTATAGCGACCCTTTGTATTGCCTAAGCGGCGCATTGCGGTCCGGCAGATTGACGCTGCCCTGCGGTAAAGGCACATAGGAACGCTCTCCACCATTGTCGGAGGCCAAAACGATGACCGTGTTCTCTGCTATTCCCAAATCCTCCACCGCTTGGTAAAGCTGCCCAACCGCGACATCCAGATCCTCCAGCATGGGGCCGATGTCGGGGAGTGTCTTGCGCTCAGGCAAAGGCTTGTCCTTGTACTTCTCGATGGTTTCCGCACGCGCCTGATAAGCCGTGTGTATGGCGTAGTAATTGATTTGCAGGTAAAAAGGACGCCCTGCCGCCACCTGCCTCTGCATGAAATCAATCGAGCGGTTAGTCAGCGAGAACGTGCGCTTGGGATCTTCATCGGCCTCAACAATAAAGTTCATCTTAAACGCTTCCTTGTCCTTTGGATGGTAAAAGGTGCCCTTGGCATTACCACCGCGCCCGTCGTTTTCGTCGTAACCAAGCGCTTCAGGATAAACAGTCAGGTTCTGTTCCTGCCAGGTGCGCCCGGACATCGCCTCGCCCCATTTGCCGAAGACCGCACAGGCATAGGCGGGGTCCGCCTCCTTGATATACTCCGCGATGGAAAAAAGTCCCTCCCCGGTAAACTCACTGAGAAACTCGGTGCCATGTTGCCGCGCCGGGGTCATGCCGTACTGAATGCTACGGCGGGTTGGCGTGCAAATGGGTGCGGGCGAGTAGGCATCGACAAAGATCGTGGAATCTTCCGCCAGACGGTTCATGTTCGGTGTCTCAAATACCGGCGTGCAGGCTTCCGGATGCTCCGGATCGAGCGGTTGGGAAATATCCGCCCAGCCTTGGTCGTCCGTTAAAATAAACACGATGTTAGGCTGCCGGAATACCAACTGCGCCGGGGCTGCGACCATGCCCAACAGGAGCGCCCCAAGGCTCCAGAGTCGTGCCCGATAGCCGAAGCAAAACCGGTGGCATTTAAAGTCCATGAAGAATCGTTTATTCATCATTATTCTCGTTCTCATTTAGGGCCGTAGCCTTCCTGTCTTCAAGTTGCTGGCGGATCTCCTCCGCCTTTTGACGCGTAATCGGGTAGAAGCGGAAGAGCAGAATACCAAAGAAACAGGCTGCCGCCGGAATGAACGCAAACTGCATCCGCGAGCTATAGATGAACTCGGAGGTTTGCGCCTCGCCCAGCTCCGCGTCGAACCCGGCAAGCCAGAGCCCCATGCCGGAGAGCAGGATGGCCAGCGAGGAACCCGTCTTGTAAACCCAGCCCGCAACCGCGCCGTAGCTGGCCTCACGGCGCAGCCCTGTCTTGAGTTCATCGAGGTCGCAAACATCGGCGACCATCGAGTGATAGAGCATGAATATACCGGCGATGGCCGGGTCGACGATGAGCTGCGGCAAAAGCGCCAGGTAGGGCATATCCGGCCTCATGAAAAAGATGGTCGAAAGCGAACCGAACATCATCAGGCCGAGCGCGAGGTACATCGCCTTCTTCTTGCTCGTGTGCGTGGCAACGTAGGCGAACACCGGGGCCATGAACATGGCAAAGATATGGCTGATGGTGTAGAACGTCGCGGCATAGGCCGAGCCCTTGGCTAAATCTCCCTCGAAGACGCAGTAGACATTGACGTAGAGAAAAAACTGGCTGCGGTAATTAAGGCTCATGGCCACGATCACACAAGGGACCAGCGCGAAGATGAAGGCTCGGTTCTTCAAGGTCGAGATGATGGACTTGAGGAACTTCATCCGCGGCGCCCCCTTCGTATGGGAGGCGTTGTGATTCGGCACGAAGAGGATGGGCAACAACGCAAAGCCCACAAATACGACCCCGGCGCCGACGGCCACCCAACGCGCCCCGGCCACCGAATTGGAGAACAGGCCGGATTGCGAAAGGGGGAAAAGCCACATCATGAGAAAGGCCCCAATCGGCATCAGGAAAGTCCGAAAAGCCATCAAACGGCTACGCTCATCGTAACTATCGGTGTATTCATAGCCCATCGCGATGTAGGGAATGCAGTACATCGTGGCGGTGGTGAAAAAGATGATCGCCGAGGTGATGAGGAAACCAAACAAGACCATGTCCGGCCAGTCGGGGCTGGCAAAAAAGGCCAGAGAGAAAGCGAACGCCGACAAGAGGATGCCGGATAGCATCAGCGGCTTGCGACGTCCCCAGCGCGTATTCAGCTTATCGCTCCAGTTGCCAACGATGGGATCCACAATCGCGTCCCATATTCGTGGTATGGCCAGAGCCAAACCGACCAGAGCGGGATTCAGCCCAAAAGTAATAGCATAAACATTATTGCCGAATTGCTGCATCCCCTGGTTCAGGATGCCTTCAGGTATCGAACCTGCGCCGAAGGCTGTTTTCTGCCAGAAAGCCTTTCGTGATTGAATGGGTTCCTGTAGGGGCGGATTTTCAGTCATGAAAAAAGCACAAGCCGGACGGCTCGCAGGTTAAGTATTAGATTCGCGGGTTCGCCAGGCGGACACATTCGGTTCGTGCAAAAGATAATCCAACAGGCGGCTCTTCAGCTCGTCCCGCACCGCTTGGTGTTCCCGGGCTCCGGCCAGATTGTGAATTTCGTACGGGTCGTCCTTGAGGTTATAAAGTTCTTCCGTGTCAAAGGCATAGCGGCAGTATTTCCAGTCTCCGCGCTTGATCATGGCACAACGGCCTTTGGTGGTGTAGTCGACAAACCAAAACCAGCCCGCCTCCTCGGACCGCACAGCATTCTCGGCGGCATACTCCCTGTGCGGAAAAGGCTCGGGCGGTCTTTCCGGGATGCCACATTCGGCAAAGACCTCCTCGCGATGAGATAAGTCGGGATTGTTGATGACCGGCATGAACGAGCGCCCCCCAACGGTTTGCGGAACAGGCAATCCCAAGTATTCCAACATCGTCGGCATAAAGTCGATGTTACTGACAAGCGCCCGCGAATGTGTACCGGCGGGAACATCTGGACCGGCCAGGAGCAAGGGAATACGCACCAAGGAATCATAGAAGGCACCTGTCTTGCCTGGCAGTCCAAAGTGGCCGGCAAAGCACCCATGATCGGCCGTGAACAAAACAAGGGTATTGTCGAGTATTCCCTGCTCCTCCAGCGCTGCCATCAGGCGGCCGACCGCATCGTCGATGAAAGTGATCATGCCGTAGTAGATGGCCAGAATACGTTTGCGGTCAGCCTCGGAGAGCTCATTCAGACCACAGGCTTGCGACTGGACGAAGTGCCGGAAGGGATGTGTGGCCCAGTCGATTTCATGAAAGCCCGGCAGTGCCTCGATATCGTCCGGCGAGTACATCGAATAGTAGGGCTCGCAAACGGTGACCGGCCAATGCGGATCCGGAAAGGAATACTTCATGAAGAAAGGACGGCCACCGGTGTTTTTCAAAAAGTCTTCCGCGTCCTCGGCGATGCGCGCGGTCATGCACTGCTCGGGGGGAAACGGTTCCGGTGTTTCGATCAACCCCTCGCCCAACACCGTATTGCCGCCTTGCTGGGCGAATTTGGCAAAGCCCGGGCGGGTGTCACTGTGCCGCCAGTCATAAACTGCCTGATCCGCCAGGCGCATCTCACCGCGTTGCTTGCCCCAGTGGTGATACTCCTCCACCCGGTCGAACCATCGCTTCAGAAAGTCCCCATTGAAGCAGTGGTTTTTGCCAATCAACGCAGTCAGGTACCCCTGTTCTTTGAGCAACTGCACCAGGGTCGGCACTTCCGGGCCGACATGCGAAGCCTCATCGACGAAGAAGCGCTGGTGCGTGTGCGGGCACTGCCCGGTAAACATGGAAACACGTGAAGGCGTACAGAGCGGAGTGACACAATACGCTTCGTCAAACTGCATGCCTCGCTGCGACAACGCATCGATGTGCGGCGTCTTGACCACCGAGTTTCCCGTGCAGCCCAGTCCGGAAGCCACCAGTTCATCGACAACTATCCAAACGATGTTCTTCATGTGCTGTGCGTATGGTTCCTACCCATATTAGCTGTCGGCATGCTCACTCACACCCTTTCCGTGTTGAAGGCCCATTTGTTCAAAGGGAATCGGTTTGAAGTTTTTTGCCCGTGTAATCACTTCGGCTAAAGGCGGCTCCTGCAGCATGGCCAAGCTGAAAACCTCGGCAGGCAGCTCAAGGGTCTCGGTTTGATTGCCCTCCTGGAGGACATCCCCGTCCTTATCGAAGCCCACTTCACCGTGACTGGTAAGCACATTCCAACCGATATTGATAAAAAGATTGTCACGCACGTAGTTGATGCGCGTGTCAACATCCACGTAGCCGTCCAAAGCCGGGTAGCGGTCGGAATAAGGCGGGCAGGTGATATCCACATCCTCAAAGAGCCGCTTTTGCCAGAGAACGCTGGTACGGCGCCTTTCCCAGCGCTTTGTCGCCAACAAGTACCGGACGGCACCCGGGCACTCGATGAACAGGTTGTTCTCGATGACGTTGCGATGCCCGAAATGCATCAGCACGGCTCCCAGCATCTCGGAGCCGACACGGTAAAAGACATTGGATTCCAAACGCGTCCCGCCCGTTCCATCATCCAGATAAATACCGGTCAGGCGCTGGTGCCCGGCTTCCCCCGCTCCAATGTCGTGGAAGTAATTGTAGCGAATCACATTTCCCATCTGCGACGGGTCCCGCGATATGTAAATCGCCCCCATGTCATCAAATTCGTTGTTCAGAATGTCGCTAATCTCGTTATACTCGATGACGTGATCGTTGCCAAACAGGGCCAGGGCATTGAAGGGTTGGTCCTTGATCAGGCAATGCCGCACGGGGTTCGCCACGCCATAAACCGTCACCGCCGCCGTAAAGGATGGCCGATGATTCGAGTTCCGGTACAAGATGCAATTGATCACTTGATTATTGCCCGGCTCAAGCGTCTCGCGCGAACCACCATCCAGAATAATTCCTCCGGCCCCCGTGTCATGAACCAAACATGCTTGAATCGTATTGTTGCGGCCCGCTTTGCGATCCCAGGTAGTATTCTGATAGTGTTGAGCTTTAAGGTTGCCGACGTAGCGGCTGGCAGGCGTCCCGGTAAATTCATGCACCGGTCCCTCGACACCACCCGTAATCCCCTGCCCCATCATGATGCCGATACTTCCAAAGTAACGGACCGTCAGCTTGTCCAGGAGTATCCTTTCGGTGTTTTCCATGTAAACGCCCATTCCCCGTCCGTACTCCAATGTCACCCCGGAGAGGGTCAGATCATGCACGTTTTCAACCGCAACAAAAGGCCCCTCAAACACAGTCACCGTGATTTCACTTTTCTCCGTGGAATCAAAAGGATACAGATAAAGCTTCCCGGTATTCTGGTCGACGTAGTATTCTCCAGGCCGATCTATCTCTTCCAACAGATTATACACGACATAGCTCCGGCTCTTGGTAAGAGGATTTTCGTCTGTGGTCTGATGGATGCCGAACATATGCGGCTGAACGGTCGTGATGGTACCGCTTTCCAAATTCAGCTCTTTGACCTTCAAATTATCGTGGGCGAAGCCACGAGCGAAGATCCCCCGCAACCAGATGGAATCCGCCTGCGACCACCGTTTCGCGCGATCATAATCAATTTCAAAGGTGCCGCCACGCGGTTGATAATCGGGGAG
This sequence comes from Verrucomicrobiia bacterium, assembly GCA_030432235.1. Taxonomy (GTDB): domain Bacteria; phylum Verrucomicrobiota; class Verrucomicrobiia; order Opitutales; family Cerasicoccaceae; genus JAUIHT01. The sequence goes on from JAUIHT010000004.1 coordinate 313,213, forward strand.
GATCAACTCAGGCTCCTGAAAGAGGCCGCCGTTCAACTCGGTAAACGGGTCTGATCCTGAATCATGCACAGGACCAATTTTGAGGCGGTGCCCGCCCTTGTTAGGCCACTGCGCTAGCTCATAAAGTCGACCGCCTCCATATACCTGCAAATGGGCATTCTCAATCGGTGTGGAAAACCCCTGCTGCTTGATGGACCCGAGGTTCTTCACGCCCACCTCGTAGAGGTTCACGACCCTGACATGCTCTCTAGCCTCCGGCGGAATTCGTTCAAGTATCGCCGGGTCCGTCAGCTTGGAAAAATGCTGAAACGGGATAGGCAGACCACCGGTCAGCACTACTGCCTCATCCTGATAGGCACGGTAAACTATCGGCTTATCGGGCATTCCTGAATCCTCCTCCGACAAAGCAAACGTGGAGCTTAGCGGGTATACCCCACCGCGAATATTGACGACCACTCCGCCTTCGGGAAGGCCTTGATTTTCCTTCAAGCTGCGGATGGCGTCCCGCGCTTCTTCCAGCGATGCGAAAGGTGCGGAAAGCCTACCTTTACCCGGTGACTCCTTGGCACGACCATCCACATAAAACGCGCGCGGCGTGACCTCACCAGCCAAGAGCGTATTCAGAAGCAGGAAGCTCAGCATGCAGAATCCGAAGCGCCCCTTGCAGTTATGCCCGAAGAACCTGTATCGAAACACCTGAATAGCTCTGGTAAAAATCATCAGTGGATGAATGTATGGATCACTGGGAACGGGTGAAGGACAGCGTTGTTTCACCCTCTATTTCAGTGGCAATGACCTCCCCCCAGGCCGGCGTGTAAATACGCGCAGCTTGGGCGTCATAAACAATCGGCACCGTTTGGTAGCTCTGCCAATTGTCCGGAGAGAAGGAGAGCTCTTGCGCATAGATATTACCGCTGGCATTACGCAGCTCGACGAACAGGGAGTGCGCCTCCGAGACAGGCATCCGCAGGCGCACCTGCAAATAGCCATCTTCATTTTTCATGATAATGACACCATTTCGATAGCCTGGATCTCGGGGCAATAAAGTCCTCTGTTCTTCAACCATCTGGAGTGAAAGGCGTTCGATGGCTTCATGAACGCCACCCCCAGCTTGATTTGCCAGCCACGCGTCATCGAATATGAAATTATTATCTACCTCGCCGGATAGATCTCCGTAATAAGGACGTCCCCGAAGACCAATAATGCCGTCGGTTACGTTGTCTTTAAGCACGCTATTGGCATTCTGCTTATCAATCACCGGATACATCTTCACCCAGGCTTTTTCTGGCTCCGGGGTGCAATCATAGAGTATGCCAGCCAGCCCTGTGCCGAATATCAGATTGCCGGTCACCGAGTTGAGGTCGCCCTTGATTTCGATACCGACGTCATTGCAGCCCCAAACGATGTTGTTACGCAGGTGCATACCACGCGTCTGATCGTCTCCCCGGATACCTATTCCGAATCGTTCACCCAAACAGTCATGCACCCAGTTCTGCTCAATGATGGTGCCGTCGATAGCCGGAGTGCGTCCATAGATCAACGAGACATCATGCGACAATGCACCACCGTTATAGACGTGATTCTGGCGAATCACCGCCGGGGCGCCGTTTACCTGGATCCCGACAGCGCCGAATTCGTGAACGGTCGAGAACTCGACCTTATTCGGCATCTCTTTGTTCGTACCGCTGACCTTAATGCCCGAGTCCAGCAAGTCGCCGTGCCAATTGACGTTCTCGACGAGTACATTTTGCACCCAATTATCCCCACCACTGAGGATCAATCCGCTGGTGTAGGAATTGCGTATACTCGACCAGCTAAAGCGAATGTGATCTCCGGATAGCTTAATGCCCGCCACGGCATTCACCACCTTTTCCTTTTCCGGATTCCACTCTGGAGGCACGCTTGCAAATGAAGGATAATCGAAGTGGCAATCGCTAATCCACAGATTCCTAACCTTATCGGCACATATGGCCGTAGCGAAAAAGCGAATGCCTTTCATGGCCACGCCAGAGGCACTTTCAAAACTCAGGGCATAATCCCTGGTTTTCACATACAGCCGTCCTCCCGATGGAGACGCCCCCGAAGGCAAGCGAAAGTACAAGTATCCCTCTTCCTGTACGTACTCACCTGGAGCATCCAGTAGATCAAGACGGCCCTGAAGGTAATAGTAATCGTCATGCCACCGCGGCCAATCCTTCATTGTTTCCATGGCTTTGCCGAGGTCTTGCGGGTAGAGAAGTACCTGGTATTCCGCGTTGTGCTTAGTGACTTTCCTGCTCCAGGTAAAAAACTGATGGCAGACATTCAGCACTATCTCCATGCCCGTGTAATCGACACCGGTGGCAGGTAGCTTTCGGTCCTTGATTTTACCATAGCTCGAAAACTCATCGACCGCCGACCAGCCGTCCCGGGTAAGTAAACGATCAAAGGTCGTATTCGGCCAACGGGCTAGCAGCATAGGGGTGTCGTTCCAGAATAGCTGCTTGACCTCTCCGGCGAAAGGAATCCTCCACAAGCCTGGCGAGATCTCTTCTGAAACCCCACTGATCGGATCACGGCCATCGATAATCACTAGCTCGCCCGGGGCATTGCGGATTTTCAACGGGCCATTCGTCGTGCCCGAACTGTCGACCGTCCAGGACTCGCGGTAGACGCCACCATGCAGCCAGATTTGATCGCCCGGTGTGGCGCTCCGCACGGCCGCGGAGAGATCCCTAAATCCCTTCTCACCAACTAAAGCAGAACCCGTCGGATATACATGGAGAATCTGTTCCGCTGAAAGAATGGTAATGCCGAGTCCCAATATCCCTAGAGCTATCTGACAACATTTCATCTATATAACCTATTTACGTTATTGGACCAAACTGACTTTGAATGGCGAAGCCGGAAGGCCCGTCGCATTCGTCAAATTGGGTTTGAGCTCAGGCCAGTTAGTATAGGCATAGCCAAGAGCTAAAGGTTTACGCTCTTTTTCTACATGAATGCGCACGTTTTCACCATCTATTTCGGCAAGGGCCGGCACGAATACGCCAGGCTGGTAAGCGACCGAAAATCCTTGTAATGCACCCCCATCAAAAACTGCCAAGTCTTCAGCATGCTCAAATGACACCTTGATGCCTTCTGTCGTGACTTTCGCAGAGCGGAATATCGGGCCTGAGAGCGCCCCTTGATTCTTGTAGACTTCCGCCATGATTTGCCGGGCAAAGCGCTCACCCACAGTCCGCTTGTCGGTCGGATGAACATTCTTGCGCAAACCGGTATCGATAAGAACGACCATACCCGTCCCCGGCACACTCTTCAGCGTCTCCAACTGTGCCTGGCGCAAGTCGGCGAAGCTGCGATCATTGGGACCATTCTTTTCGTAGGCAGCAAGCTGGGCGAAGAAAAAGGGCATATCCGGCTGGCGAAAGTCTTCCCGCCAACTTTCTATCAATGTAGTGAACAATTGCTGGTATTCATTGGGGAATGCGCTATTGGACTCTCCCTGATACCAGATGACGCCTCGAAACGACATCGGTACCAAGGGCACGATCATACCATTGTACAATGCGGCGGGTGTATTGAAATTTCCCAGCCCCATCGGCGGCTGTGGCATGGGTGGCTTTTTCCCGGACTTTATCCAAGTCTCTAATTTCTCAAGATAGTTCAGCTTTAACTGCGCTTGCTGGGCGATACTTTCCACATAGGTTTGCCAATAATGCTGACACTGTGGATCGTTACGAGTCAGGTCGCCATTGACCCACGCGATCGCGTTCGTGCCCCCCACGGCAGATCGGACAAGGCCGACCGGAACATCCAACTCCTGCTGCAACTGCTTGCCGAAATAATAGGCCACACCACTGAACCAGGAAGCCGATAAGGCATTGGATGCCTTCCATTTCCCTTCGGTTATCTTGATCGGGAAAGGGGCTATCGTGGTGGGCACGCTAAACAGCATCAGGTTGGGATTGTCGGCCACTTTCTGTTCCGCCTCCCATCCGTCTGTCCGATTCATGGGCCATTGCATGTTCGACTGACCGGAACATAGCCAAACTTCACCGAGGCGAGCGTCCTTAACAGACACCTTCTGCCCCGCAGATGTCGCCGTGAGCACAATGGGGCTTTTGTCGCTTTGACCGGGTAGCTCGACCAGCCAGGCCCCGTCTTTTTCGATGGTACCGCTTGCCGACTGGACACCGCACTCCACCCGTACCGTCTCGCCGGGCTTGCCGGTTCCCCATACCCGTAAGGGCAGATCCCTTTGGAGCACCATTCCGTCCTGAAAGACAGAGGCAAAGGCAAGCCTCTCGCCAAAAGCTGGCGAAAGCCCAATGGCACAGAGACATATGACAAGTGTCAGAAACGGAAATCGAAGGACATGCATGCTCTTATATATTATATTTTATTATAACCAGCTATCAGGCCTCTAAACGCTTCCCCCGGATCCGAATTCAATAACCACGCCAGAACAACCGGCCTCGTGTATCCGAGATATTGGATGTTTTCGGTATATCTTCGATCCGGATGGTATCGACATGACCATCCGCATAGATGATTAGGCAGCTGTCACCGTAAACGGCATCTGGCGGAAACTGCGTAGCGCTATTGGGCCAGGTAACAAACTGATACTGTGTCCCGGCAGCGTTCGTCTTGCCCTCAAAGAAGAGCGCGGTCACTGCTGGATCCTTAAAGTCCAGATAGCGCTTAACACGATTGGGGTCGCCCGGATTCGTATTGGTCTGGGAAGGGTTGGTCAGGCCAATCGACCCATTGATCATAAATGTCGCGAGACCGTCAATTTCCGGATGTAAGGAGCGAAGCGCGGGAGACCCTAAAATAGACATGTCATTCGCGTTGCCAGACTCTTCCTCATCATAAACATTCCCCAGGTAACCCCCGAACTTCAAATATTCCCACCATCTGACGATTCCGTCCGAATTCCAGTAGGGCGGCAGGAAGGTGTCGTTATCCTGAGCATACAACATTATAGACGAATGGACCTGCTTCATGTTTGAAGCCGCTTCCGCCTTCATCGAAGCCATCCTGACTTTGCTAATGGTCGGTATGAGAATAGCCGCCAAAATGGCAATGGCCGCTATCGCGGTAAGCAGTTCTACGAGCGAGAATCCGTGCCTGCCTGTACGATGTGGCTTCATGTTCCCCAATCTATCGAACACCATGGTTCTCCAATGTGTCGCCTGCCTTGAGGAGCTTTATTGGCCTTTTCGACGGCGGACCAAGAATAAGCCAAGGCCAAGCAAACCGGCAATAAGCGAATAAGAAGAGGACTCTGGCACCTGTGACATGCTGAAGTTGTCGATGGCAAAGTCTTGACCCGTTGCCGGAGGCCCGACTGCGTTTGTAAACCAAGCGGCCGCATAGGCGTCGATGTTATTGCGAAAAGCCAAATCCGTACCAACTGCAACAATGACGGGGCTGCCGCCGTTATAATCATAGATAGTGATATCAAAGGTATCCGATTCCGTATCGAGAGCCGAAGATGTGATTTCGATATGATACCAAGTACTGGCGGATACCGACGTGCTGCTGCCGATTGCAACCAGCCCACTACCGTTATTATACTTCCACCCAGTAGAAGTACTCAAAACCTGAATCCCGATGTCGGTCGAATTCCTTAATTGAAATGAGGGCTGCGTAGCGCTCCCGGTGTACATATCAAATGAGATCTGGGCCCCCATACCACTGTCAAAAGTGCCGCTGATGTCGCCCTCGAGGCGGGCAGGGCTAATGATTGATTCATTGTCAATGAAGTTCACCCCATTGACGCCGGCGGTGAACGGCGACTGGTGCGTATTGCTCGTCAGCACCGTCTGGTTGCCCAGGTTGGCGGGCTGCACGGTCCACATGCCATCGGGCTCCACGCCATTTGAGTAACTGTCGAAGTCCTGGTAAATGCTCTGCGCATAGGCAGCCGGGATGAGGAGAGCAATAAGAGGGATAGATTTTAGGTAGTTCATATCCCACCAAAATGCCCCGGCGCTCCCCAAAGTCAACAAAATATTGCTCAAAATAATCAATATGCCAATTACATTTGACAATTATTGCCTATTATGGCCCTATTCGGCATTTCATGAGCGACAACAAGCAAAGCAGCCCCGACACCACCCAATCCCATGTTCGTATTCGCTGGGAAGACATGGAGTTGAGCACACGCGAATATTTCCATGTCGCCCTCGACAAGATTGGCCCCCGTCGCAGTTACCCCGTACACACGCACGTCGATTTTGCGGAAATCTTCTGGGTTAAAGAAGGGGAAGGCACCCAATTGCTTGAAGGCGGGAGAACGGTAAAACTGACGCCCATGCACTTGTGGTTCGTGTACCCTTCAAACCGGCACGGCTTCCGCGCCTCCCGCCGCGGCATGACGATCTACAACCTTGTCTTCCGGAGTTCGTGCCTGGAATTCCTCAAGGAACGTTACAGTTCGAACTTCTCCAGCTGGCCATGGAAGGAAGGTAACGATCCCTACTCCATTGCCCTCACCCAGCCGTTTCACCAGTGGCTGGAAAGCCGGGCCATGGAGCTCGGGCGCTACCCCAAAGACATCGCATTCATCGAACAGTTTCTCCTGTCCACGGTTTGCCGGCTGCACAACCACCTGGAGCCGGAAAAAGGGCCGGAGATCCCCGCCTGGGTCCTTAACCTGGAGCAGCAAATCAAGAATCCCGAATTCTTTAGCGCGGGTGTATCTGTTTTCAAAGAAATTACCGGAAAGTCCTATGAGTATATCGCCAAGACAACGAAGCGGTACTTCCACATGACGCCGTCCGAGTTGCTAAACAAAGCCCGTATTGAATACGCCGCCGAGCTGCTCGCCATGGACAACGACAGCATTGGCGAGATTGCCGGTAAGTGCGGTTTCAAAGAAAGCAGCTACTTTTACCGTCAATTCCAGAAGCACTACAACTGCTCCGCCTACGAATACCGTGAACGCCAGCGTTTCTTTAAGGACCTGAACAACCGGGCCAGGGAAACGTCAGATACGCCTGCCCCAAACGCGCAATCCCGAAACGGAAAGCGTCCCAAAACCGCCGGAGCATCCAAAGAGCTCGAACAAGCAACATGCTAGCAAGACAGATTTCACACCTAGAATAAATGCAAACCATAAAATCACTGAATCTGATTCGCCATACGGAGAATCCCATCATTACCATCAAAGACGTGCAACCATCCCACGAGGGCTGGAACGTCGAATACGTCATGAACGCGGGTTGCCATCGCGTGGGAGATGAAGTCCTCCTGTTGCTCCGTGTAGCCGAAACCCCCATCCCCGACCCCGATCCCAATATTTTCCTCGCTCCCTACTTTTCAGAGCAGGCGGGCAAAATCCTGTTTCGGCGCCTGGAAAAGGACGATCCTTTGAATGATTTCAGCGACAGCCGGTTCGTACTGCGCTACGACGAAACCGGAAAGGAGGTCTTGCGGGTGCTGACTTCCATATCGCACCTTCGCCTGGCTCGCAGCAAAGACGGCATTCACTTTGAGGTAGAAGCCAAGCCGGCCCTCTACCCGGCCAACAAATACGAAGAATTCGGCATCGAAGATCCCCGCATCACCTACATTGAGGAGGACGGCTATTACTATTTCAACTACAGTGCTTGCGCCAGCCTTGGCGTGACCACCAACCTGGCCCGCACGAAGGACTGGAAACACTACGAACGCCTGGGTTGCATCTTCACTCCCGACAACAAGGACGTCTGCATTTTCCCCCGTAAAATCAACGGGAAGTATTTCGCGCTCTGCCGACCTGCTTCCGCGGAATACCGGCGCCGGGAGATATGGATTTCGGAGTCCCCCGATCTCATCAGTTGGGGCAACCACCAACAGCTCATGGAGGTTAACACCAGCGACTGGGATGGTGGGCGCATTGGCTGCAGTGCCGTGCCGTTTGAGACCGAAGAAGGCTGGGTGGAAATCTATCACGCCGCGGACTCAGACAACCGCTACTGCCTGGGCGTTGTCCTGCTGGATCTGGACGACCCAACCAAGGTAATCGCCAAGGGCAAGGCCCCATTGATGGAGCCCGAAACCGAATACGAGAAGATCGGCTTCTTCGGCAATGTCATCTTCAACTGCGGCGTCTTATGCGAAGACGGTCTCATCAAAATATACTATGGCGCGGCGGACACCTGCATGGGCTATGCCGAAGTACCGCTGAACGAGGTACTGGATTTTGTGCTCGAACGCTGACGCCCAGACCAAACGCCCGGAGAGCAAAGGTTCGCCATCCATGGAGCCCTCCCGGGCTAAAGAAAGTCATATCCCTATAACGATTACCTCACGAATGAAAACCACATCGATTCGATTGTCTGGGCTACCAGTCTGCATCCTGCTTCTAATAGGCATGCTCGGCAGCCACCTGTTGCCCGCAAAGACCAACTTCATCGTCTTGCTGGCGGATGACATATCCCCCAGCGAGCTGAGCTGCTATGGCAATGTCAGTGTAAGCACACCGCACTTGGATCAACTAGCCGAGGAGGGTGTTCAGTTTGATACGGCTTGGGCGACACCGCTCTGCTCTCCCACCCGCGCAATGACCATGACCGGCAGGTATGCGACACGCACTGGCTGGTGGCACAATATGATGCGCCCACGTGAACCACTCTCTGACAAGAATCGCATTTTTGCCGAAGTTCTGCAGGAAAATGGCTACGCCACCGCCGTTTGCGGCAAATGGCAGCTGCCCGGGACGCCCAAGGGCTATGGCTTCGACGAGTACTGCTTATGGAAGCCGTACAAGGGCTTTGATGGCCAGGTTGAAGGAGCCGAAGTACGCGGGAAACCGGGCTCCGTAGTCGGGCGGGTCGCCCGCTACTGGCATCCCTCCATCGTTCAAAACGGAAAACCTGTTCCCACCAGTGAAGATGACTACGGCCCGGACATTTTTGCCGACTTCGTTTTGGATTTTGCAAAGCGGCATCAAGACCAACCGTTTCTTATCTACTACCCCATGCTGCTCCCGCATGCATCGTGGGATTTTGAAAGGGGTGTATCGGGCTATCTTCCCACTCCTCTCTTTGACGAGGAGGGCAACCGCATACCAGGAAGATCGGAGAAACGCACACTGGGAGACAACGCACGCTACATCGATGCACTTGTCGGGCGTATTATCGCAGGCCTCAAGAAACTGGATTTGGAGGAAGACACGGTATTTATCTTTGCCGGAGACAATGGCAGCCACGGGAAGGGCCGTGTTAACAGCGACATCGGTCCGCGTGTACCACTAATCGTCTGGGGTCCAGGCCAAGTAACAGCCACGGGCCACTCATCCGCACTCGTAAGCCTGGCTGATATCTATCCAACGCTCATGGACATCGCTGAGATACCGCTTCCGAAAGACTACACCATTGACGGAATCAGCTTTGCAAGCGTCCTGAGAGGCAATCCCAAGGGCCTGCGGGATCATCTCCTTTCTTACTGTTCCGACTTCCGGCAAATCCGCACAAGCGAATGGCTTCTGGATGGATACGATCACCTGTATTACTGTGGCGAGGCTACGGACGACTCTGGATACGTCGACATGACGAATTCGGATACGCCGGAAGCAAATGAGGCCCGGGAACGCCTGCTCGGACTGCTCACCCGGTATCCGGCACCGACAAAAGAAGAAGGTGATGCGCTCTCTTTTCATTCGAGTAATCATACGGTCAAAGCTCCCCGCAAGAATCCATAGAATGAGAAAAAGCCTTAGACGCATGACCCCAATGAATCTAAACACATGGATTTCATAAAGTTCACGAAGGCTCTGGGCGCGCTCATTTGCGGAACGTTCCCAATCGTGCTACAGGCCGAAGAACCCGTAGAACTACACTCCGCACAACTTATCCATTATGTGGAAAATCCCGACGGGCTGGCCACGGGCTTCTGGACCAATTACCGGTATAGCGGCGAAGTCGTAAGTAGTTTTGGCCCCCGCCCACTGGAACGCGTCAATTTCCACAAGTGGCGCCAGCACGAAAAAGCCACCGGTGAGTTCGACCTGGAAGTCTTCCAGTGGGAGCAGTGGGCGCACCTCGCCGGCTCCACTGTTATCACCAACATCAACACCTTCTTCACGCCCCGGCTTAACCCGAAGGGCATGGACAGCATCCCGGCTCATTACGAGCAGGACATCACCAACCCGGTAACGCGCGAAGCCGCCCGGAAATTCCTGCAAGCATTCACCCGTGAGTTGCTGGAGGAAACCGGTACGGCCTGGCTGGTACTGGACTACGAACTGATGTGGTTTGCCCTCCCAACCACGCAGGAGATTCGTCAAAACTACCGGGACTGGTTCCTGGAATCGGCCGCCCTCTGCCGTGAGGTGGCTGCTGAGATGAGTTTGTCTGACCGTCTAAAAATCGGAATCATTGTGAACGGCGACCCCTTTGACATGGCCGAGCGTTGGCTGGGCTCCCCGGTGCTCAACCATAAGCCTCAAGCCTGGCTAACCGACTGCATCGCAGTCTCTGACTTTGTGGGCATAGACACCTATGCGGGTGGCAGGACAAATACGGTGACTCCCGACCCCCAGCTTGAGGTCATCCGTTTCTGGATCCAGTACTATGCCGGAGACAAACCGATCTATGTCACCGAAAGCGGCTTCAGCACGATTGAGGAATCAGGCATTACCCACCACGGCTACCATATTCATGGCACCGAGGCGCAACAGGCAGATTTTTTTGAGGATATGTTCAATGCGCTCATCAATGCTCATCTGCACAATGCCCCTTACCTGTCACAACTGCGAGGCTACCTTATCTGGTCCTACACGGACCAAACCAAACAACTCAAGGCAAACAACCAAAGCCACAATCAGTTCTACGGTGTCACCGGTGCGGACGGCAGCCACAAGCCCGCTTTTGCTGTCGTCCAGCATGAGCTTGACCGTATTGACAGCAACCCAAAGCTTTCCGCGTCGATACCGTTCGGAAAAACGGACATCCTCCAGTCTCTCCGCGAAGGAAAGCCTGTTGTTATTCGACGGGAGGGAGGCATGGACTACGACGCCATTCACTTGACACTGGGCCTCAAGAATCAAACACAAAGCAAACTCATGATTCGCGCAAAATTGGACAAACCGGTTTGCCTGCTGGCCCGCCTTTCGGACGGACAATGGTTCAGTACGCATCCCTCGCCGAGCATCACCCCCACCCTGGAGCTACCCTTGGGTGACGGCCCCGCCCGGGAAGAACTGGAACTGCTTTTCACCAGCGCCGCCTATCCGATGGAGGCCTCCTTGGAATCCCTCACCATAACTGCCAGCGATGGATGAGAGCGCCACGGGCTAATTAGTGGCGGTTGAAAAACTGGGCAGCCACTTCGTCCACAATACGCTCCAGTTCCTGGCTGGGAAACGTTCCATCATTTGCACGTTGGCAAGCTTGGGCAGCCTCTGGAAATCCGAACTCGGCCAACAGACATGCAATCTTACCCTGAACTTCAGCCAAGCACTCCTTTTCTTTGCGCGAGTTGGGGAAGCGGGCGGGTCCGACATTAAAACCTCGAATCGAATACCCGGATCGGAAACCTTCGGGGAAGTTAGGCGCGCTTAACATGGCCTGAAAAACATCCAAGATGCGGTATTGCATTTGAATAGCCCGCTCCCAGTCGCCTGAGCGCGCGGTATGGTAGAGTTGCATGATGACCTCCGGAGCGACCCCCGCGGTGGACAAGGTACCACCGTCTCCTCCCATCAGAAGGGAGGGCACCAACAATTCTTCCCAGCCCACTAGATTCGCGAAATCCGGCCGCTGGTCCTTGATTGCGTGGTTGACGTGCATAAACCGACACAAGTCCTTACTGCTATCCTTCGTACCGATAATGCGCGGACAATCCAGAGCCATGCGGGTAAGCACCGGCACACTGATCTCGCTGGCGAACATAGGTATGTTGTAAATGACGATATCAATGGGGCTGGCTACGGCGATCTGGCGAAAATATTCCTCAATGCTTTCCTGAGAGAGCTTGTAATAATAGGGCCCGGTCAGGGAGACCGCCCGACAGCCAAAGTCCGCGCAATGCCGGCACATTGACAGGGTCATCTCCATATTGGACTCTGCCGCGCCGGCCAGAATGGGAACACGTCCCGCCGCCTGCTCGGCAATGATCTGTGTCACACGCTTGCGCTCGTCATAGCTCAGGCGAATAAATTCACCCAGACTCCCATTCGAATAAAGACCCGATACGCCCTTATCGATGAGCCACTCGACCATACGACGGAGCAGGTCCGCATCGAGTCGCCCTTGCGCATCGTAGGGTGCGATATTGGGAACATAGATCCCTTGTAAGCTGGCAATTGTTCGATTCATAACCGGTATACCTTTTGTGCATTTTTACGGTAGAGTTTCTGGAGATTCGCTGCTGATTCGTTTGCCAGGATGGTGTCCAAGGTTTTGCACCAATCCAGAAGCGTACTGTTGAGAGTACAGACTGGCCAATCGCCGCCCCAGAGGCTACGATCCCAATCAAAAGCCTCCAAGGCGGTCTCCACCCACGGTCGAAGCATTTCCGCGTCGGCTCTACCCGGGGGGCAATAGGTGGGCAGCCCGGAAATCTTCACGGCCACATGTTCACGCTTCGCCAGCTCCTCGAGCAGCGCTTTCCAAGGCTCGAAATTGCCGGCTGCAATATCCGGACAGCCACAGTGATCCAGGATAAATTGTGTCTGCGCACAGGCGTCCACCAGCTCCAACACCAAGGGAAGCTGGTCGGCGCGAACACAGATGTCGAAAGTCAAGTCACGTTCGGCCAACGCGGCGATATGTCGCCTGAACGTCATGCTTTGAGAAACCGCGTCCGGTACGACATGCAAGACACGGCGGATGCCCTTGAGGCTCGGATGGGCAATAGAATCAAGATACTCCGGAAAGTGGTCCTGCTCCGGACGCCCGCTGGCAACCACACCCGAAATACCACTGGTTGGATTCTCGCATTGTTGGCAGAAAAAGCGCGCCTCTAAACCGGCTTGTTCTTCGGGTACGTCGACTTCCATGAAGACCCCTGAGACGACCTCACAGGCGCTGGATGCCCGACGATACTCATCCAGTTTAAAGGACGATTGCAGGGCCGGAATCCCCTGCACCCAGGGATAACTCAGCTCTTCCGGGTATAGGAGGTGCATGTGAGTATCGATCTTCTTCATCGGCAACCCTCTTTAGTCCAAGTGAAACAGCTCCTCCATCGGCGCCCAATACTCTCCAGGCACGTAGGGGTCGAAGTCTGGCGTGCAGGCTTTCCACCACCGCTGCGTGGTTTCATCCGCGGCCATGACCGCCATGTCTTTTTCGAAATCGTCACCGACGTATTCGAAGTAGGAGAAAAGCAAACCCTCACGATAATAAATCGAATAGTTCCGGATATTGCAGTGCTCAATCATCCAGAGCACATCAGGCCAGATATCTGCGTGGAGTTTCTTGTAGTTTTCATAACCCCCGGGCTTGAGGCGGGTGACCATGCCATAACGCTTCATAATCCATATCTCCTGTTAATGGTTTCCGTATCTTCGCCGACAAACGGCGCTGCTTTGGGCGACTTGTAAATCCGGCCGTCAATGCGGATGGGGCAACGAGAGGTTTTCATGACGGTACCCCTGCCGTTGACGACTTCCTGTTCGAAATCCAATACCCGGTATCCCTCGTGTTGCCTCAGCTTTTCCCAGGTAAACACGTCGCTGCACCAGATGTCGGCCGGTTCCAGAATAGCGAGCCAGTGGCGCGTTGTCTGCATCGTAAGATGTTCCTTCAAGTGACTTTTAATCGTGTCGCGTTCCGAAAACCAGGAATCCGGGTTCACATACCTGGCCAACGCCTCGCAGCCCAGCAGCTCCCCCAGCCGGGGAACCGATCCCATCGCCAAGGCAAGATAACCGTCGGCCGTCCGGTAGATGCCATAGGGTGCCCCGACGTAGGCGTGAGCATTATTCACCGAAGAACGGTTGGGCTCTTTGCCCCCGTCGTTGAGGTGGGTGGTAAAGACTTCGAACTGGAGATCTAAAATGGATTCCAGCAAGCTGACCTCAACCGTGCCCCCCTGGCCCGGGATGCCCCGCCGCACGAGACAGGCCAGGATGCCCTGCACTAGCTGATGCCCCGCGATCAGGTCCGCCACCGCGAGCCCCATGGGCACAGGCGGCTGGTCGGCGTCCCCACTCAGAAAAGCCAAGCCGCTCATTGACTGGGCGAGCAGGTCCTGCCCCGGTTTCCCAGCCCAAGGCCCCTGTGTGCCATAGCCGGTTACCGAGCCGTATACGATACGCGGGTTCAGGCCTTTGACCGATTCATAGTCCAATCCGATGCGCTCGATGACGCCCGGCCGAAAATTCTGAATCATGACATCCGCGCGTTCAATCAATCGCTTTACCCGCTCCAAATCCTGAGGGTTCTTCAAATCGGCGGCATAGCTTTGTTTGTTGCGATTGATGGAGTGGAACAGCGTACTGTCTCCGTCCAGTTTCATGTTGGAGATATACAATTGGCGGCAGAGGTCGCCTTTTCCAGGACGCTCAATCTTGATGACAGAAGCCCCCAGGTCCGCCAGCCGCATCGCGGCGGAAGGCCCCGCAAGGAATTGGCTAAAATCCAAAACAAGCAGTCCGTCCAAGGGGTGTTGCTGCGGAGAGTCACTCATTAGCGCAAGGAATCCAGATACAGGTCATTGATTTGCTTCACGGCGGTAGAAAGAGAGAGCCTTCCTGCAACGGCGGCATGCGCCACAGGCGAGGCTTCATCCTGAAAAGCCATGTAGCCCGGATATCTCGGGCGAAGAATAGCCTCATCCAGAGTCGTGAGCGTGTCTTGAAAAAAGTCGTTGCAGGCACGGTTGATCGTCAAATCGGTCCAGGCAGAGCGGTGCCCCGGCTGGCCACCGGCTTCGAAGTAGAGGCCTTTCTGCACTTCGGCAGAGGCCGTAAAGCGCGCGTAATCGACCGCGGCTTCTTTATCTTGTGTCAGGGCCGAAACGGCGATCCCCGCACCTCCCAGGGTGGAACGAAGCGGCTTGCCATGCAAGGTGACCAGGCCCCCGGCCTTAAGGACATACCTGGCATATCCCGAACGGGAGTAGTTGGAATAGCCGTAGGCAAAGGGACAGTAGGCCGCGTCCTTGTTGTCCGTCCGGCTCATGTACTCCGCGGTAAGAATGGGATTGCGCTCCAGGCAGGACGCAGCACAGTGCCCGGCCAACTCGCGAAGCATTGCCAAAGCCTCATGCAGGATCTCCTTCGGGGCTAATTCCTGCTCGCCTTGGAAAACCGGTTGCCCCAGTACCTCGCAGAACATATAGAGGTGCATGAGCACATCGACAGGAAACAGGGAAACCGTAACATAACCCGCCCTCGCCAATTCCAGAACGCCCTCCCAGGAATCCGGCAGCGCCAAGCCGTAGCGTTCCAAAAGGTCGGGGCGCCAGGTCGCAATCGGCGCGGCGGCATCACTGGCCAAGGTCCACTGATGCCCGTCCATATGATAGCTCCAGTGCGAGGCGCCGACGGAGTTGGCCGCCTGTTCGGCCAGAAAGGCCTCCGGCAGGCATTCGTCGAGTGGCAGCAACACCCGTTGACGCGCCGCCAGCGCGGTGTGTGGATGGTCCATGACAATCAAGTCATAGGATCGCGCCAGTTGCTCAAGCGGCGCGTCGGCAAAGGCCTGCAATGAACGTTTCTCCCAGAATATGCGGATATCGGGATGCAACTCTTCATAGCGCTGCGCTGTGGCTACGACCGATACGTAGCCACGCATATGATTCCAGGCGATGCCTTTCAATGTGGTCATCTCAGGCGGCCGGCTGACGACGTTCGACCAAGAGCAAATGCTCGCAAACCAGAACTGTTTCCTGGCGCTGGTTCGTGACTTCGAGCTTTTCGGATACGATGCCGTGCGAGGGACGTTTGTGATCGCGCTTCTCACTGATTGTAATCACCGAGCGTATGGTATCGCCGATGAACACGGGCTTGATAAAGCGCAGCTTGTCGTACCCGTAGGACATGGCACGTGGATTAATTTCTGCCGCCGTCATGCCGACCGCCACCGAGAATATCAACGTCCCATGGGCAATACGTTCCTTGAACGGCTGCGTCGAGCACCACTCCTTGTCCATGTGATGCGGGTAAAAATCCCCCGTCTGACCGGCGTGCAGGACCACATCTGCCTCTGTAATAGTCCGCCCTGTCGTATCCCTCGCGTTGCCGAGTTGATAGTCTTCAAAATACTGCGCTTTCATCGTTGTAGTTGTGTCCAAAGAGATAACCCAAGCCGGTCCTTAACAATACTCGGGTATCACGCCACCCATGCGGCTAGAGGCGTAGGCGGCTTCTACGCAGGCCATGGTTTGAATTGAATCCGACACTGGCGTGACCAAGGCATCCGGCTCCCCATCTGCGGCTCGCATGACCTGCGCCATGGCCCCAATAAAACCGTGTGGGAACCAGGTCCCCTCGATATCGATGGCCTCCCAAGCCGCCGGGGCTCCGTCCTCACTCAGACGGCAAACCTCAAAACGATCCCGGACGCCCTCGGGATAATTCATCAACAATCCCATGGTCGCCTTAATCGCACCCCTCGTCCCCTCCCACTTGATATAACTTTCCTGATGCCTTTGACCAAAATGGTGAAAGTGGTTCGTCTGGATATTGGCGCGAACGCGGTCGCCGTAATCCATAATAATGGAAGAACGGCTTTCCGGCATATCCAAGTCCGGGTGCCTCAGCGTCTTGGCGTAAATGCCTGCGGGATTCCCCAGAAAATAACGGATGCAATCGATGTGATGCACGCTGTGATAAACGATTTCCAGACGTGGCGCGTTTTTCAAAAAGGCAAAGTGTTCCCAGGGCGTCTCCACTGTCACCCGTATTTCCATGTCGCGCAGCTCTCCAGTCGCGCCTTGGTCAATCAAGTCCTTGGCCGCAATGACAAAGGGCGCAAAACGCAATTGGAAGTTAACCGCCGCTACCAGTTTACGCTCTCGGCAGACTTCCAAAATAGCACGTGCCTCTTCAAGCGTTTCCCCCATGGGCTTTTGAATCAGTACGGCGGAGCCGACCGGTAGTTTTTGCAGGCATTCAGAAAAGCAGCTAGGCGGTAAAGCAATGTCGAAAACCGCGCCGGCCGGAGCTTCCGCCACCTGCTGCTCAACGCTGCCATAGGTGAAGCCAATAGCGTATTCAGCCGCCAGCGCTTCCGTCATCCGGCGATCCTGATTCGCAATCGAATGAACCGGAAAACCCGCCAAGCGGTAAGCCGGAAGGTGTGCATCACGCACAATGCTACCGGCTCCGATAATGCAGATTGGGCGTGCATTCCGAGGCAACAGTGGTTTTGTATCAGAAGTAGTAAATTTCATTCATAAAATTTTATTTCAAATAAGAGCATAAAGACTGGTCATGTCAACCCCTTCCTATCAAGCGCCTGCACTATCCCGAGGCTTGGAAATACTGGAGTTCCTCGCGTCCGTCCCCGGTCCGATTCCGCACATAGAGATCGCCCGCTCGCTGAAGCGTACACCTGGTGAACTGTTCCGGCTGCTTCAGGTTTTGGAGCGCGAAGGCTATATCGCCCGCGATGCCGGCAATGCCTACCACTTGACCTTGAAACTCCTTCGCATCACCTCGGCAACGAATCCGGTGAAGTTGCTGGTCGATAGGGCGCGCAGTCCCATGCGGGACTATGCACGTTCCCAAGGGCAGGAATGCCACCTCAGCCTGCTGGAGGACGGCCAACAGCTGGTAATTGCCCAGGAAAGCGGCACCGCACCCGTAGGACTTAGAGTGCGAAACGGCTCCATTCATGACCCGCGCAGGACCACCTCCGGCAGACTGTTGTTGGCCAACCTCCCTTTGTCGGAAAGAAAATGGCAAATTCTACGCGCCTCTGAGCACTTCCAAGAAACCGGCGGGTCTTCAAAGAAGGTGCGTATCTGCCTTCCAGAAGAGGGAACGCACGATCTCGAAGGCGCCAACGATCACCTCCCGGGCGTATACGATATCGCATGCTTCCTGGATTGCGGCTCCAATTTCCCACCCATCGCACTAACGAGCTCCTGCCTCTTGGGACCAAAGGAAAAAGCCCGGAAGGATTGGGTGGTGGCTCTCCGCAAAACCGCCAACACCATTATGGTGTCCTATTAACTTAAGGGGGCCCAACACAACCACCATCACTAACTACCTTTTAGCTGGCTGAATATGCATCGGAATAAGCAGCAAGTCCTTTCCGAGTCTCAGTCAGTTGAAGGCACTGAACATGTCCCAGCTTCTTCTGAACCGCTTCGGGAAGGACAATGCTGCCTTTTGAAGTAATTTCGAGGATGGTCATAGCGAGATTCCTTTCAGTCGTAATTTAGCGCCGAGCGGCATGAATCGTCTCAAGATATTGATTAATATCCGAATGAAAAAACTTCGATGAACCACCCACTTTGACAGGGTGCGGCAAGTCTCCTCGCGCAATGAGGCGGTAAAGGCCACGCAGAGAAATATCCAACCGCCGGGCTGCGGCGCCTAGGGAGATCAAATCACTTTGCTCGGTAGATTCATTGAATGTTTTCATGATTGTTATTCTGAGAACTTCGATTTTGGCCTGTGGAGGTCGTTTCAGGTTTAACTACGCATACTTATGTCAAATTACCGGGAGCCGGTTAAAAATTATGCGATTGGGGCGAAACCCTAAAATCACGATTGCTTAACAAATCTTTTATTGACTCAATGTTCTCAATGGCTGTCGTAGGCAAGTCCAAGCGTGAAGAAGCACTGGAAAAAGCGATTGAACGCTTCGGCTCCTATCTACTGTGGTATTTCAAATCCTTGTGCGGCGATGAGCATGAGGCGGAAAACCGGCTACAAGAGCTTTGGGTTCACGTTTATGAAAAATTCCCACTGGATTACATCTGTCACGCGGGAATGCTAAAGCGCAAGGCTTGGCAAATCTACGTGGACTGGGCACGAAAAAAAGGCGTGCGAGACTTTGTTAGCTTTACCGATGAAATTCCAGATGCGGAAGCGAATGCCTTTCATCAGGAAGCATCTACTGAGGAGGAGGAAAAGGCTTTGCAAGGGCGCTTCTGGGAAAACTTTCCCGGAGTAGATTTGACGGATGTGCAAATGCAATGCTTCTGGCTCAAGTGCCGGCAGGGTTATACCTTGGAGGAAATCAGCGAACAGTTAAATGTGCCTCGGTCCACGGCACAAGAGTGGATAAAACTGGTAAAAGTTAAATGCGCCACGTATTTAAAGGAGGGTCAGCCATGAATAATAAAAGTCATATAAGCCCCGACGACATTGGAAAAATGGCCCAGCACTACGAGCGCCCGCTACCAGTACACGTCAAAGATAAAGTGATGAGGGCTGTTCAGCAATCCAAGGAGCAGCAACAGGAGCGTGAACAGGCTTTGGACAAAGAGCAGGAGCGAGATGGACCAGAAATGGATAGGTTGTGAATTCTTCGCTACTCCCATCTATCTGGTTTTGAAACATTAGGCGGGCAAATAGGAGTTTGTTGAGAAATGATCTCTGTGCTATGCGCTTTCCATGCACGCCCGCCCGGAGAGGTCACCGAACAAGTACCGCGATAGCCATGAATCCCAGGAACTTGAGGCGATGCCCGTTTTTCTTGCTCCTCTTGGGCTTCCAATTCCTTGTCATGCGTGTCATAGAATTCTCGCTTTGCCGCAAAGTAACGTAAGACCCCAAGCACCAGCCCCATGGTAGATGCAAAATTCAATAGAGTCGATAGAATGGGAATCGTAGGAGCACTTAACCAAGCCAATAGTAGTAAGAAAATTGGTTCTCCCAGATCGCGTGGCAAATCGTAGACAATGTTAAGGCGTTCCTGCAACCAGCCCAAGGGCTTGAATATGGGTAAATAGTCTCCTGGGTACTGGCTGTGTGTATACTCACCTTTCTGGGCTTGGAAGAACGCCATAATATGGATGGTCAACACGCGAACATAAAACATCAGCAGAATAATCCACACAATTTGCTGATTGAACTTATCAAGGATAACACCCCGCGCATCTATGCTCATGAATGAGTTTAACCCAATCCTAAAGATATAATAGATGGCACCATAGAAGATGGTCGCTGCAATCAGTGTAGTACCATTATAATGACGCTCTCCAACCCTTCGCCTCATGATGGATTCAAATGGAGCTTTTGCTCCATTAATAGCAGAAATAAACAAGATCGATGCAAGTTGGATTACGATGTTGAGAAACGCACCGAAGCTTTGAAGTTCGTCTTTTATGGTAGAATTTGCCTTAAAGGCCCCCTCCATCGAATCCCCACCCTGAATTACGTTTTCGGATAAATCCGAAAATATACCACGATAAGGCGAAGGCTGCTCTTCTGGTCTTTGCATAACTTAGGCTTGTTGAGTAAAAGTCGTTTTCAGTGCGTTGATTTGGCTACCGCTAAAGACCTTGCCCGCTTGATGGATAAGCGCTTCGACTTGATAGTCATTGTTGGGCCCACCTTTGAGAAGGCCAAAGAATTCACGCGGCATAACTGTAAAGCGTTTTTCCTGATCGTAGCTATGGCTAATATTAGGACTGCTTTGATCGCCAACCTGAAATGAACTAGAGGTCTTGCTGACATAATCTTCAGCATAGACTTGAGAGGCCCAGGTGTTGGTCTTTGTATCAGTATTGTTATGAAATATCTTGGTTGAGAGATTACCCAGAAGTGATTCAACCATCGCTTCCTGTTTAGGCGAGCCCCCCACGGCAGCATGGTAATTGGGCAGGTTTTGAGTCAGGAAAACCGTGCAGGCACGGGAGCTTCGCGAGGTCGCCTGAAAAGTAACATCATGCTCGTTGACAAAATGCTGGCATTCATCCGCCCAAAGAAAAACCGGACGTGTCAGCCTGCCGACTCTTCTGCGTTCCATTGCACGCTGCCAAATGTATTTCACAATAATCTGCGCGTTACGTCCAGTCTCATGAAATTCCTTTACCGGCAGATCCAGCACGATGATTTTGCCTTTAGCTGAATCGTCCGGTGTAAAAGTGGTTTCGCGACAAAACAACTCGTATAGTGGAGTGCGCAGCAACCCGTCCGCCATACTCGTAAACGAGCTGATAACAGTCGCTCGTGTCTTATCAGACATATTGGGAAACTCAACCAACCAAAAGCTCAAGGTAGCACTGGCATCACGACGTTTATTTACCGGAAAGTTTTCTTCCTTAAAAAGCATCTGCAGGTTGAAGAGTAACTTATAGCAGTAGCTTTTATCCTTCCATGCGGTGCTCTCTAACTGCTTTGTGGAAAGTGGCGCGCTGATGATGAGCTCATAAACCGCCCGTAAATCAACCGAGCCTTCCACTATTGCCTGCAAGTCAAAGGCATTACGCATAAGCTTGCGAAGCTCATTATTCCAAAACGCCTCGTTAGTCCCACCGCCACCAAGATTGCTGGTGTTGGCCACTACCATGAATAATTCCACCAGATTACCGGTTAGCCCGGTGCCTCGCCCCTGACGCTTGAACTCGTAATCCATGAAATCGAAAGCTTGGCCGCTTTCCGGGCTCAAAATAATCAAGTCATGCTCACGACCACAGTTGCGAGCATAGCGTTTCCAGGTTTCGCATTCGTCGGGCTTGGCAGTGAGAACCAGCCCGCCGAAGCCATGGGACAAGTACGCCCTGGCGAGCGTAGCTCCACTTCCAGTCGTCTTTCCCGAACCAATCCCACCAAATATCTGGACGCCTTCGCATGCATCACGGATACTGAAGACATCCTCCTCACTCCAAGAGAGCAGGATGTCATCCAACGGATCAGACTCTGTAACGGGCGTCTTCATTCTGAAAACTTCATATTAAAGATCATGAGCATTATTGAAGTTGGATCTGCATGTAAGCCTTGCGGCCATCGTTCGCGGTCAGATAGAGAAGGTAATGACCTGGAGGGAGAGACAGTTTAGTAAAAAAGCGGTTTACGCCAGGGGCTGCAGAATCTATGTCTGCTTCGACTGGTATGTGAACTTGCACAATTTCTGCCATACGCTCATTCCCATCCCCCTTGACCTCCAGTTTTGAGAGTTGAAATTTGTCAAAGGTTTGCCCCGGCATATAGATTTCAATTGGGCCCAGCGCTAAGGAATTGAACGAAAAGGGCCAACGATAGCCTTTCGATGCGTTTTTGTCTTTCTGACTAAAAATGGCTCCTAGGGTATTCTCCAAGGCCTTTTCTAAATCCATGATGTTTTCTGGTGGTCCGCAGAGCTCGACATTCCTAAATTGTCCAGCTCGTTCATAGAAAAACTGGTTTTTGGGTAATCGGGTCAGGTTCAAGGTGCGCGCATCTCCCGGCACCAACTTACCCTGACTATTACCGAGAGGAACCATAGCTTTGTCTTCCAATTTGAATTCCGCCAAACCGGGGAGATTCACTCTAGCCTGTTCTTCATTTTTTAGCAAAGCCACTGCCGCACAGCCATGAAGCTCACGCGACTGACCTCCCCGGAAGGATTCCAGTTTTGCAGTGACAGCTAGATACCCCGGCTGCAAATCCACGCTTGTAAAAGTCACTGCGTACTCCTTGCCGAAAGTCCAAGGATTGCCACCCATAATCTGATTTTTCAAATCCTCTAGGGCGCTTGATAACTTATCCAGCTTGCTTAGATCTTCTAAATATAGATGGATGTCTAACTTGCTATTATTCGCAGTCAACCTGTCGTCATCCAGGCTCATATCCATTCGGCCATAGGCAGGAAATAGAAAAGCCTCCTTTTGTTCAGAAATAAGTAACTCGAAATGATTACTCATCATCGCATCACTTACCACTACCCCTTTTACGTCCATAAGCAGTTCCTGAACCGCCAGCTCCCATCCCTGGTGCGGGGAGTTAGCCTCATAATCAAACGTCACTCGAATACCCGCCTCGGGAGTTTCCGCCTGCTCAAGCTCTCTTATGTATCTATAAAGTTCCAGGCGTTTAGCCTCAATCATATTGCCCAAATCTATCAAATGCCGCATTGAGTGAGGCAAGTCCTGTGTATACTTTAGAGTAAGTAGCAAATAAGCTGTCTCTGTTTTTTCAGGTTCCAATAAACTGCTGAAGGACAGCTCCAAGCTATGCCCCTGCCGGTTGCCTGTAATTACAATTATTGGGAAGGCGATTTTGCCTTTCGGTGTGAGTACGCCGTAGTGCTCTGTTTCTGCGAGTTTATCCAAAAATTCTTGATTACGCGTTTTGGCAGCTGACAGCTTTTCATCCAAGACGGTTTTGATCTTCCCGTATAGTCCCTCAAGCATTTCAGAGTAGTTTTGCGCAATTTGAATTTTCTCCTCGTATAGCTGGCGTACCGCCTCGCCCCCTAGAGGCTCAAGCTCGTAGCTGTAGCGATTAGACAAGCCGAGCAGGCGATTTTCTTTCATCACAAGAAAAAGAGGATCGTCGTCCTGGCCCTGACGATTATAAATTAACGGAAAACGTTCTGCAGCTGAGTCGACCTCGACAATGAAGGAGTGCTCAGCCCTCAGGGGAAGCTCCAACTCCTTTTCTAATATGGCTAATTGTGCCAATTTTTCCTTAAGCTCTTGAATGCGTACATTCTTTACCTTTTTGCCGCGTAGTGAAGTCGTCTCAATATAGGCTTCACCCCCTGAAAAGAGCGGCTTAATGGTCATACCTGCATCTCCGCCCATGGGCTCCATGATGAAAACCTCACGCACCGGAGGCTTATCCTGAAAATGTGCTCTCAGTTTCCCTTCCAGTAATAGGCCGTCCCCAACAAATGAAACCAGCTCTTCTTTTCGCCGCTCAGCCCCTTCTTCAATCTGCTTAATTTCTTGCGTATATTTTTCTCTCAGTGTGGCCATTGCAGTACGAACTTCGTTCAGTAGCGCATCACTGAAGGCTTTTCGCTGTAATAATTGTTCAGTCCGCAGATCCTCATTCAGTATCACTACATCACCCTCGAAACTTTCCAGAGGACGCCCCGTCGGACCAGATTCGCGAAAAGGCTCTTCTTTCGGAGGGGAGAGTAAAACATGCTGTCGAATCAAATCTTGAACAAAAGGCCCAGCATCAAGCTCATCTGGAAAACGGAGAGTTTGAAACTGCCAGCCGTCTCTGTATGGTGCGCTTCGAAGTTCTGTTTCCAAGGGGTAGACAGCTCCCGCCTGAGCTGTTTGTTGAAGCAATGTTACTCCGGTCAGCATTTCATCCGGCACGGATAATTCCACATCGAAAGATCGCGTTAATGTCTTCGCCACATTCGTAGCACGATCATATACTTTAGAATCCGTATCGTATACTTGCATCAAATAACTCCTCAATGGCAGCCTTGAATACAAATCAACCTTTGGTGTTACCACGCCCCTCAACTGATAGCCCACTGTTGCTATACCGTTTTCAGGTCTTTTTCTAATAACGCCTACCTCACCGGTAAATTCGATATATTCTGGCACGGTCCCACTGATAACCTTTTGCGCTGAAGGGAGGAAAAAATACTCCCAAGGGAAGCCCAATACCGCATATACAGCAAAAGCGAGCCAGATAAACCCCAGCACGAGACCTTGCATACTGCGTAGAGATGGCTTTTTCACAGTTAGCAGTCGAATTAGACAGTGATATGGATAGCATGGTCATCAACGAGGCAATAATTTTTTATCCACATATGATATTTTTCTGCTACACACCGACCCCACCGCTTGCTACACTAAAACCTGTTGTTCGGCTCCGATTAGGGAGCTAAGTCATTGATTTTTTTGCGACTGCGTAAAATGCACAGAATCCGCCTCCGGGCACCATTCGCAGATAAAATCCCTAAAATACAATGACTTAGCAATTCCTTTGGTTGGGTAAGCTCGAACCTGCTACACAAAAGGGTTAATTTTGCTACACAGGGAGAATCGTCATGCGGCTCAATACCTACGTCTCGAAAAGAAAAAGCGGGTACATCTATAGACAACGCGTGCCAGCCTCAATAAAAGCGGTGCTCGGCCAAGGCGAGTTCGTGGTTTCACTTAGAACCCAGAGCGCACAGGCCGCAAATAGACGAGCATTCAAGGTGATGGCGTCGGTAAACCAGCTAGTCGAAAATGTATATTGGGTTATGGAGCAATTCAGCCACGAAGAGGCAAAAGCACTCGCAGAAAACTGGAAAAAGCAGGCCCTGAATCAGGATTTTGAAAACCGCCTAGCGGGAACACCGACTCCTGTCGATGACTCGATAGATGACCTTAAAGCTACACTCGTCAGGATGGATTTTACCTCGAAGCGTAAGTGGATTACAGATGCCGCTCAAAGAAGCGCCCCCTTCCTTAAACCAGACAGCCAGCCATGGCGAAGAGCAGGATACTATCTTCTGCAATCAAAAATCGAATATCTGCGAGAGTTGGAAGAACGATCCCGGCAACCGCAAGCACCCATGCAATTTTATCCCGTCGAGCCTATTGCAAGTCACGATTGCGCAAGCAAACCAGTAGAATTAAACAAACCCCGCTTATCGGATATGCTGTCGGGATGGGAAAAAGACGGACGACGCCCACAGGCTACCCTGATGGACTGGCGAACTGCTATCCGCCGTTTCATTGAGCTTAAAGGTGACTTGCATGTAGACCAAATAATTAAAGCCGATGTCCGGGATTACAAAAGCGCATTGATGAAGTTGCCGCGAAGAATTCACGGGTCGGATAGAAGACTTCCCCTTCCGAAGCTTGTGGATAAATTCAGCAACAAGGAAGTTGCTAGACTCCACCCGAAAACAATCAATACCCAGATTGCTGCTCTCCGCTCAGTCTTAAACTGGGGTATCAAGAATGGTTATCTTGATAAAAATCCAGCCGACGGCATCTCAGTGCCAATGCCCAAAGTTCCAAGCCAGGCACGTATCCCCTACTCTAACGAAGACCTCCAGTTGATATTTGAACAATCTCCAATCTATACCAAAAACGAACGGCCTACCGCAGGTGCGGGGGAAGCAAGTTACTGGATTCCTTTATTCGCCTTATACACGGGGGCAAGACTGGAAGAACTCGGACAACTTCTGATTGGCGATGTGCGCTGTGAAGAGAATATTTGGTATCTGGATTTGAATACAGATGGCGCAAATAAAACCCTCAAAACTGCTAGCAGTCCTCGCCGCATCCCACTACATCAAAAACTGATTGAGACGGGATTTCTCAAATATCGAGATCATATCTTGCGCATGAAGCATACGCATCTCTTTCCAAGACTCCAACATGACAAAGAGAAGTGCACACGTATGTACTCAAAATGGGTAAATGGCTATTTTCGGCGAGTCTGCGGCATCACCGACTCACGAAAGGTCTTCCACAGCTTCCGTCATACCTTCAAGGACGCCTGTCGCGATGCTGGAATTGCTCGTGACATCCACGACGCCCTCACGGGCCACGCTGACTCCGCCGTCAGCTCACGCTACGGCTTGGGATTCAGCCTCAAGGTACTGAATGAGGAAGTTCAAAAAATTGGCTATTCGATAAAGATAACACAGTGGCACCAGTAGTCTTCACTAAGGGGGGCCCTCCCCTGGCGCAGTGCAAGGGTTTCCCCTGTCTTCCGCGCAGGCTTGTGCAGACCGGGTGATTCCCCTCCCTTGCGCTTTGCCTCCCCCGTTCTCGCCGAAGAGCAGGGTTCGCAGCGGCGACCCCCTTCCTGACTGAAGGAAGGAAAGCCGGACTAAGAACTCACAACCGAAAGCGAGGACACAATGAAACAATCAGCGTATGAAAAAGTCACCGAGCGCATTTTGGCGCTCATGGAGCAGGGCGTTTGCCCTTGGCGCAGGCCATGGAACGTATCCGGACTGCGTCCGCACAACTTTGCCACCGGGCATCATTACCGAGGTATCAATCTATTTTTGCTTAGTGCGATGGCCTATGAGCAGCCTTGTTTTTTGACCTTCAAGCAAGCCAAGGAGATGGGCGGAGCCATCCGCAAGGGCGAGAAGGGCCTGCCCGTGGTTTACTGGGGCAAACTGGAAATCGAAGACGAAGCCAATACATACGAGGAGAAGCGCCAGATCGCTTTCCTCAAAAGCTTTACCGTCTTTAATGCGAGCCAGATTGACGGCATCGAATTCCCCAAGCCTGAACAGCCCGATCCTTTGGATTTTCAGCCGATTGAAAAGGCCGAGCAAATCGTAAACGGCTGGAAAGATGGACCCTGCATTGAACATGGAGGCGATCTGGCGTGCTATTGCACCTTGACCGACACCATCCGTATGCCCGGGAGGGAGCGTTTCAGCTCCGAGGAGGAATATTACTCCACCCTTTTCCACGAGCAGGGGCATGCGACAGGACACCAGAGGCGCTTGAACCGCAGTATGAGCGGCGGGTATGGCTCCACAGCCTACGGCAAAGAGGAACTAGTTGCTGAGATGACTTCCGCCTTTCTATGCGCGGAATGCGGCATCGACAACTCGGTCATTGAAAACCAGACGGCCTATTTAGATGGCTGGATTCACACCATTCGCTCGGATGCACGCTTGCTGGTAACCGCTTCGGCTCAAGCCAACAAAGCTGCCGGAATAATCCTTGGTAGAGAAGCACTGGCCAGCGAGGCAACGCAACAAGCGGCGGCTTGATACGTAAAAAACTGAGCGCCCGGCTAACCGGCCGGGCGCTTTTCGCATACGCGAGTGTGAGCAGGTTTATCCTGCCAGCGAGCCATGCTATGCAGCCAGCTTTTAACATTAGCGAAGGAGAACCATGTGCTACCGAACGAAAGTAATTTATCAAGAAAAGATGAGGAGCGCCGTCAATTCATGGCGGTCTTGCGAGAGCGCATCTTAAAAGAGAAGGACTGGCCTCGAAAGCCGGACCGCAATTTTCGTATGAATGAGCTGCCGCCTCCTGGCTGGCTGCTGCCTACACTCATCGAGTGCGAATCTGCCTGTTGGGGCCGCTGGGATCACTGGGCAGGCCTAGCGGGCGGTAAAAATGCTGGAGAGGAAATAATTCCACGCATCGAATTCGACCCCGACAGGAACAACCCCGCCCGCAGGATGCATGAAAACGCGCTGGATTC
Organism: Verrucomicrobiia bacterium; assembly: GCA_030432235.1. Taxonomy (GTDB): domain Bacteria; phylum Verrucomicrobiota; class Verrucomicrobiia; order Opitutales; family Cerasicoccaceae; genus JAUIHT01. The sequence goes on from JAUIHT010000004.1 coordinate 341,168, forward strand.
CATCAGTGGAGCCGGCTGGCGCGGATGGGGGAGTTGGGAAAACTTCAATTATTACCTGGACTGGCTTCTTTATGCTTTTGGCCATCAAGGCCAAAAAGAAGCCCCGAGCGAACCCGAGTCAGGAGCTTTTGCTCGGCTCTACCAGACCTTCTGTCTGGAAGCCATGCTCGCCTGGCCCGCCGACATCCTTGGCGACCTGTTGGCCGACAACGCACACGGCAGAGCGCGGGGTTTCTATCCAACACCCCATTCCGTCTCTGAAATGATGGCGCGAATGCTGATGGACGGCGAGGACTGCCGTATGAAAACAGTCTGTGACCCTTGCCTAGGCACCGGGCGGTTGCTTTTGCATGCCAGTAACTATTCTTACCGTCTCTATGGGCAAGATATAGATTCGACTGTCATCCGTGTCGCCCTGGTCAATGGCTATTGCTTTGCTCCATGGCTGGTCAGGCCACTCTTTGAAGACTCACGGCAAAGTAGTGCCACGATGTCCGATGCCATGACTACTCAGGCCAATACGCCCCAGTCCCAAGAGTATCTGAACAACACCGAGCACGATACCGACCAGCAATACCGCTTCGAGCCCATCAAGAAACGTCGCCGTAAGGATGAACCGGAGATTGCCCAGGGTCTTCTCTTCGGGCACCTCAAAGAACGAGGGCATTGAGTACAAGGGTATGCTCGGGGTTTCTGTCCCCGGCATGCATGATTATAAGGGAGGATGAATTCACGAACGAAAGGAGCTCCCTTCATGCCAGCCAAGAAAACTACCAAGGCCGCAAACCAATCCAATGACACCACCCCATCCGAAGGCAAAGCCGCCAATGGCAACAGCCCGGATTACCTCATCTACCAGAGTGAGCCGCTAGGCGGGGACAAGACCCGGCTGATTCAATTGGGGGCAGCTTGGATGCACCAAAACGGTAATGGTTTTAACCTCAAGTTGGACTCCACCCCTATCCGTGGCTGGGACGGTAGCCTGGTAGCCTTTCCCTTCCGAGAACGGAACGGACGCGGGTAGTAAATAGTATTTCTTGATTCTTTACACTTGCCGGGGAATTTCCCCGGCTTTTTTATACGAAGAGCCGTATCTACTAATACAACCTTTTCCATCATGCCGAAAAGACCCATAGACCGCGACTGGGACGAGGAAGCAAACTCTCGCTGGGCGGACCGCTATGCCCGGTATTTCGAAAGTGCGCCCGGCGGTCAGGACCGTATTGAAAAACACATGGTACAGGAGCTTTCCCGACACCTGGGAGAGAAGAATGACAGGGGTCGTCAGGATAAAACGGGCGTAATCGTCGTAGCTGACCAGAAAAAAGCCGATGAGATGAATAAAGCGGTTCGCGAGGAGATGAGGGCGAAAGGTGTCCTGTCGAGCGAAGAAAGGACGGTGGAGCGGCTGCAAAGGCTTGATTGGTCCAACGCGCAAAAATCCAGGCAAGATAACTATGCGGGCAAAGGCAATATACTCCGGGCGCGGTTTCTTGAAGACGTGGGCGATTTTAAGAAAGGAGATGTCTATCCCATCACCGGGCCAGCACCTAAAGCAGACGGATTAGGCTGGGATGTGCTTGTTGACAAGGGACAGGCTCAAATCGGCGAACTGCCCATAAAAAATCCTGACTCTTTCGAAATCTGTTCGCGACAGGAAATTGCGCTCACAAAAGGCGAGCAAGTCCGTGTCACAAAGGACACCGAACACCTCCGGTATACACGCGGCATCCATCCCGACAAAGATAAAGATACTTTCGCCTTCAAAGAGAATGAACAGTACCGCATCGATAATTGCGGAGAGCGTGATCTCAAGTTGGGCGCTAAGGAGATTTCCAACTCCAATCCGCATTACACCTATGGCTACGCTATTACACCGGAGCAGTTACCGAATTACCGTCTGGATAAAGTAATGGTGGCCGATGACAGAGCAAAGGAACACCCCAGGCTACAAGCCTACGCGGAAAAATACCCTAAAACAGTCGAGTTTTATCAGGATAAGGAATTGGAGCCCTCGAAAGGGCGCGATTTCAGTCACCTGGATGCACCCGCCCGTTTCCAGCACTTGCTGCGCGAGCCCAGTGAATCAGAACGACATGCAGGCAGAAAACGTGAGAGGCAACACGAACACGAGCGCGACGAACCGGAGATGGAGATTTAGGCGGCAGGCCTGGCTTCGTCAGTTTCAGAAACAGCATAGCGGGAGTCGGTCTGCATCTCGCTCAGGTTTTCCGCATAGCGTGCACGGATGTGGCTGGCCAAATCGTGCCCGCCCAATGCCTCCAGCAGGACTGCAGCTTTTTCCTTCAGAACCGGATCCGCCTTGGGGTTATGAGTATACTCCAAGCAAAGTTTCTCTGTAATGCTTCCCAGCCCGGCGTATTTGGCGTTGGCCCTGGATGTATAACGAGCGTGGTTAAAGATTGAGGGGCACATCGGTGTAAAAAAGCCCGGCTCAAAAGAGAAAGCCGCGCTCATGGCCCACTTTTGAAAATTCGCCTCAGCTCCCAAGACGACGGCCAAAGCGCCCCCCGCTTCAACTTTCAACAAAGTCTCGCAATTTTGGAAGCTGCCAAACTTGTCGATTTTTGGACTGTCTAAGGACAAATTCCACAAGCGCGCGGTCTGAATCATGCAATCCAGCTCCGAATTGATCGCACCCTGTATCACTTGGATGTCCCGCTTCAAGTCAATGGCAATAATGTCTGTGATATCCATACTGAAGACAATCCTTGTATACTATGCTTTGTATGTTCGAATGCCAATGTAGTATAGCAGTGCGCTGGCTTGACGTCAATAGACTCGCATCTTTGTACCCTCGCACTGATACATGTTGTAAGCATATCATATGCTCCTTGGTTCAGGCTGCAACCGCGACCGCTTGGCCTTCCTTTAATAACCTGCCTGGCGCATACCGGGCCTGAGCGCAACCTGCCAACACGGCTTTCATGGAAACATGAACCTTCCCCGTTTCGGTTGACCCTCACGCCCTCAAGGGCACGCGCCCCATGAGGCAGCATGGAAGGCCCGCGATGGTCGCGGACTAACAACACAAAAGGAGACTTTATGACTACGCAAACAACACCTAAAACCGCACCGGACTTCGAGGTGCACGCCGTCACCGAAAAACGCGGCCAGACACACTGGTTCAAGATTGGGGTGGCTTTCGCCAACAAAGAAGGCCGGGGCTACACCGTCCTCCTGGATGCTCAGCCCATGGGCGACCGCCTGGTCCTGCTGGAGCCCAAGCCCAAGGCTGACTCGACCGAGGAGCCCATGCCCGTATAATCGGTTTTCTGTCTACTTATCACTGTCGTCAGGCTCCGGTCTGGCGACCTTTTTGTCCCAAGCGGGCTTCCGATCATGGATCGGGCAGACCCCTGGATATTTTATGGGTTCCTTCCCGCGCAAGAGACGATTAACATTGGCCTCCTGCACGATTTTTCGGGCCTCGCTGGGTCGGCCATGCAGCCTAAAATGCCTCGCTTTCAAGTCCACAGTAACCGACTCGCCCAGCTCGTCGACAGCGGCCTGTAGGGGCGGACTGCACTGATCAGACTCGCGCGCTTCCTCCATCATAGCTCGCAGGGCGGCCTCGGCCATGCGCTCCTCTTCATATTCCTTCCGCGTCCAGGGAAAGCGCATCGGCACTTCTCTTCGAAGGCGGTGGTTACGCCGCCGTGCCCGTTGCAGTTCATAGTATTGGCGGCAGCTTTCCGGTGTAACCGCTCCATTGGTACCGGCCTGGATGCGGCGCATCATCTCTGCGCTAGGCAGACGCTGGCCTTTTAAGTAGCGGTGAATGGTATTGCGGCTGGCCGCGCCGATAACTCTAGCGAAGGCAGCCGGTGAGAGTTGTTCCCTCATCAAATACTGTGCAAGATTCATAGGATGAGGTTGTAAGCAAGAGAGAAGTCCTTCGCTATAGTTGTCTCCGACTTACTTTCCCTCACTGTGGAAAGGTAAGTAAATTCAGGCCTTTAACACACGTATGTCTGTTACGCTGACGCTTTCAGTGGAAAAAGTTCCACCACTGTTGACCGAGACACTGGCCAATCGCTGAACCGAAAGCAGCCGCGCCAGGACCACGAGATTGGTGCCGTGAATTTCTATTGAGGCAATCAGCGGACAGGACCCGTGTAGGACCAACTTCTGCGCATTGGGTAGTTCGATAAGTCCAATTTGGCTGTAGGGATAAGAGGCCTCCGCACCATTCGGCAAACCCAGCACCAAGCGCAGGGCCACGTTGCCCTCCCCTTCGATTTCTCGGTAGGTTCTCCCGCCCTTGGAGAGTTCCGGCTTGCGCAGGCGCAGCCCGGCAAAGCGCGCTTCTTCATCGCCCAGTGAGTGACGGCGGCTATTCATCAATCGTCCTTTCTGGGCCACGGTTCCAATCTTTGCCGCGTTCCTGTGATTTACGGCTTAGGTTTATCGCTTGTTCATGGGCTCTCAGGCGGTTGCTATTGCGCGTGAAGGACTCGCGCGAGCGGCCCTTCACCAGTTCACTTGCGCTGCGGCGCGGATTGTCCCTACGCACCGCTTCCATCAGTTCTTCCCGACAGTGAGTGTAGACACGGACCTCCTCTCGAGCCCGGCTGATAGCCACATAAAAACGCCGTAAATCAGTGGCACTAAGCGCATTCTCGCCCATGGAGGCAAAAAGCTTGTCCACGGTCTTTGCCTGCGCGGAATCCGCCGTGATGGCGTAGCCATGAGTGAAGTGTGGACAGTCTCGGGGCAGGGTCTTGCCTGTGTGCAGTTCGATACCTCCGTCCTTGGCAAAGCCGGTGACCTGGTAAAAACTGCCCCTCGCCAGCACCGTAGGACGTTGCTCCGGCCCGCGTGGGATTTCCACCGCCGCCGTCAGGCGAATGGTATCGCCCTTCGATAGCCCGACGGCTTCGGGCCGAAAAAGCTCCAGGCGATCCGCGTGCTCCAGCGGCAAGGACTGGCAACGCCCATCCGCACGACGAGCCAACAAACGTTCGTCCTCGCCGCGCAGTACGGTCAAGCACTCCCCTTTTTCAAAGCCGTGTCCGCGCCTGCCAAAGCGCAGCACCATGCCCGACTCGTAGCTGGTTGTATCGGCCCGTTCCGCTACGGTTAGCGGCAAGGGCTTGAGCCTGATGAAGCGCTTTTCTTCATTATCCAGGTGTCCCCTTTCCCGCAGTGCCTGACGGATATGGCGGGTGACGGTTTCACCCTCGTAGTGGGTCGGGGCTACCACCAGCGCGGTGGTGTTACGTCCGCCCTTACGTTCACCGACCGCCTCGGCGTAGGACTTGGCCAGGTCTTCCATACGCTCTTCCTGAGGTTTTTCGATGATACCGCCATGGCGGTCCAATTGGTCAAAGCCCTGTAGGACGCGCCCCTCCGAGATGTGCTCCACCGCTTTCTTCAGCTCGGGATCACGCTGGCGCTTGACCTTGCCCAAGTGCGCCAGCTCCAGTCCACCAAAGCGCTGCATGGTACGCAGGGCATCCCCGCGCGGCACCGAGCGAATTTGCTTTGGATCACCCGAGAGCACGACCTTGGCTGCGCTCTTGTCACGTGCCACCTTGAGCAGCGCAAGCATGTCCTGTGTGCCGACCATGCCCACCTCATCGATGAGCAGCACTTGCCCGCGCAGCCCTTCCTGCATAGCCTCATCGGTCAGCAGACGCTTGATGGTTTCAGCACGAGCAAAGCCCTCGCTACGCAGCACTTCCCGGGAGGCTTCCGCCGTTGGCGCAACCACGGTCATGTCGTAGCCCGCGTCGCGTGCCCCGGCTCGGATTTCCTTCAATAAGGTCGTTTTACCTGATCCCGCTTTTCCGATCACCCCCGTCACCCAGTCGGGACTTTTGAGAATGTGCAAGGCGGCGCAACGTTGCTCGGAAACATCTTTGGATTCACTGCGCAGCATAGGCTCTTTGAACTGGTACGGCCCGGCTACCAATGCGGGCGTGGAGGCCCGCCCTTCACTGACCATTCCGATCAGTTCCTGCTCTTCCTCTAATACGGTCAATGTACTGACACGTTTTTCGCCGCTATGGGTTCCATGAATGATATCCGAGTTAGCCTCATAGGCGGCAACCACTGTGGCGATATCGGTCCGGCCAATGCCGTGCTTGAGTGCGGAACCCAACAGGCGTTTTTCGGAAGTCTCCGAGACACGTTCCAACTCGTGCTGAAGCGCATATTCAATGGACTTCCACGCCATTTCTGGATCAGCCAGGATGCGATTTTCGCTGTAAGCGAAGGCTTCCATGATCATCGAATCCAACTGTTCACGTTCTTGTTCCGTCAAGACTGCCTCCCAAGCATCCCGAAGCTCGGTCATGGTTAAATCCTTCTCCTTGGCCGCCCGCAGCTTGGCCCCCAAGGCGCTACGCCGTTTGGCGTCAAAAATACCTTCCTTTTGCGCGTAGTCTTCGATTTGCTTTGTGCGCCGGGAAAATAATTGCAGGAGCCTGGATGGTACCCCGTCAATTTCAAAGGCATTCCGGGTGGGCCGGATGTCATAACCGAGCTTTTGCAGCTCGCCCGCCAGACGCGTATGGAAGGCTGCCTGATAGTAATAGGCATCGCGCTTGATTCGCATAAACTCCCCTGCCTTAAACCGTTCCTCCACCGAATCATAAGTTGCGTTGGCGCAGTAAACATGCATGTGCAGTTGTGGGTCGGGTAAACCTTCAGGTAGCCCATTCATGGCCGGTGCCGGACGAGAGGTGAAATGCGTAAAACTGGCCCAGATCATATTACCTGTTTTGCGGTCCTCAAAGGCGCCATGGCGTCGAACACGTGTGTTCATGTCCCGTTCAATTTCCATCATCGTTTCCTGTACTGCCCTATCCAACGCGACTCGAATGGGCTCGTCATTGAAGCAGGCTTGAAGAAGTGAAACTGACTTGGGCACATCAAAAGTAAAATCATAGCCCGGCCGACGTTTGTCCGCATCACGCGGAGTGAGGCGCGAACCGTCAGGACGGCGATTCTTCAAAAGCTTGATGAAAGCGTCCTTAGTTACGAGCCCTTCCAATCCCAGCATGACCGCACCCTTGCCGCCCCAGTTACCCGCCACTTCCTGTCCCTCCAGGTAATAGTCACCTCGGGTCAGGCATTCCTGGAAATACTTAATGGCAGACTCCACGGTTTCGCTAACGGTTATCCTGAGCATTTGAAACTCCTTTCATGCTCAATTACGGCGCAATGGGGCTATTTATCCGAAGTAATTTCTGCTTCACAGCTTCAAGCGCAGGGGAAGCCGTCATACAGGATTCCCCATTCCAGCGCTACAGATGTCCCCGTTTTTTTGCCACGGCCCTTGGCCCCCTGAAGGTGCGCGTCAAGGGGCCTGCTAAAGCAGTCGCAAGCGTTCGCTGACGCTCACCCCTGTGACGCGGCCCGCGTACCGTGGCGGAGGCCAACCAAGGGTTGGTAAGCGCAGCCTTGGCTGCTGAACCAACCCATCAACAAAAGGAGATTTTATGGGACTGGATATGTATTTAACTGGAGACAAATACCTCATTGCCCACTGGGATGATCCGCAGAAAATATTGATAGAAGACGGCTTCCGGTTAAAAAGCAGACGACTTGATTTGGGCTATTGGCGAAAGCATCCAGACTTACATGGATATATCGTCGAAAACTTCGCTGGCGGCGTCGATGACTGCCGTGAAATTGATCTCTCGAAAGAGCAAATGCGCCAAATTATTAAGGCTATCCATAGCGATCTTTTATCAAAAACCACCGGCTTCTTTTTTGGCGAAAGCGTAAACGACGCCGAAGAAAAGAATCATGCTATCGAGATTTTCCATAAGGCGATCCAGTGGCTAGAAGAGGAACCCTCCGGCGAATGGCGCACCGTGTATTATCAAGCAAGTTGGTAATAAGTATACAGTCACTTATTTAAGCACCTGTGACGCGCCCGAAAAGCGGCGGAATTCTTAAAGAATTCAAGCCGCTTTTTTAATATTTATCTTTCGATTTCTGGAAGTCATTTCAGAGCAAATTTTCCGTCAGGTTCTCCCCCAGCCCCACTACTTCTTGACTGTCCCCGCTTCATTCATCCGATTGTTACCATCACTGTCCCCGGCAACCGTCACCGTCTCCACCAATCTTACCTAGCCTTGTCCCCGGCGCACCATAAATACCCTACAGATTTGTCAGCAGACGTCTCTCCTTTGGGAAACATACTGGAGACGGGAGCTAATGACCGGGGTAAGTTGCCATTGTATAAACCGGGGACATTGTCACCGATCTAGGCTATTCGCCGAATCGGGATTGAGAAATAGAATTTCAAATATCCTATTGAGTTGCTGCGCCTGATTTCCCCGCCGTGTCGGGGAAGATATTGTGCCTGCCGGGCATCAGAACCGGTCAAGGCCAAGATGCATGTACGCTGCGGGAACGGGTGGAACCTTTTCGATTTCCGACCGCTATTCCACCCGCTGTCCTCGCGCCCAGTCTTGACCGAACCATGAGTCCGGTTGGGGAGCTTCCGCTCGCCGCTCAGGCAGGGGAAACCAGGCTTTCAATCACGGAAGCCGGTAACCCAACTAAGCATGAAACCGAATACCTATTACCGCCGCCCGGACTTCCTTGTCGGCACCGTCAACAGTCACGGACACTTCGCCCACGCCCTACCCAACCAACTAACCGCAGAAGCGGAGTTTCACCAGCAGCGCATCCGCGATGCCCTGGCTGAAATTTCCGCCGAGCCGATAACCGCCAAACGGGTGTACTATGCCTGTCTCAAGTGGGGCGTCTGCGCCCGCCATGTGCTCAAGCAACTGGGGAGGGCCGCACGATGAAAATCCACGAAGGACGCATTGTTTATGAGTTGGTTTCACACAGCATTAACTCGGATTTGAGCGCTCCTATTGCAGTAGTGGAATATCTGAAAGGAGCCTACGACGCTTACCGGCTTCAGGAGCAACTCATTGTTATTCCGGTTAACTCAAAAAACGTTCCTTACGGACGATTTACTGTCAGCATCGGCACAGCCAACGCCGCCATCGCTCAGCCGCGAGATATATTCCGCCCTGTGATACTAAGTGGGGCAACCGCCTTTATCCTCAGCCACAATCATCCAAGCGGGAATCCTTCCCCCAGCACTGCCGATATTAATTTGACACGCCGCTTGAGGGAGGCAGGAGAGCTCATGCAGCTAGATCTGCTGGATCATATCATCATAGGTGAACCGGAAGATGACCCTGGAGATAAAGGATACTACAGTTTCTGTGAAACGGGCATCCTGTAAATTGAATCTGAGTTTAAACAGCGCCGGGTGTTCCGTCCGGCGTTTTTTTATGGCTCGATGCACCGGTTCAGGAAGGCCTGAAACTCACGGGAGTAATAGCCTGAATTCTGCCTCCAGTATTGGCGTGATGTCTCAAGAGACGAAAAGTCTTGAATGTCTCGTTCCAGCCCCTCCCAGGACTCTTGTGTCAGAAATCGGTTTTTCCATCCCAGATAGGTCAGGTCAATTTGATTGAAACATTGCTGCAGGAATCGGCGCTGCTTAGTTTTATCTCGTATGGCGCGGCCATCGAGTACCTTCAACAAATCCGGATCTTTTAGCCCTGCCGCGATCAGTGCACGATTTATCTCATATATGCGGATGACCGCTTCGTACCGTAATTGCCGCGATAGCACACGCAATTGCCAAATCAGCGCCAGCAGGGCCGTAAATTCAACGGTGGTTTCCATGGCGGCAAGCCAGTCTGATATGGTCAACTCAAACACCTCCAGTGTCGGGCACGAAAAGCCTCCCCAGCTTGATAGCACGGGGAGGCTCGTAAAGAAAGAGAGGCTTACAACTGGGCCGCGATTTTCTCAAAAGTGTGTCGCGGCATCCTCACGTAGTCTTCACCCGCCGGTTGACCAAGAGAAGCCCTCTCTTCAACCGTGAGTATATAGCCCTGCACGATGATGTCTCCGTTGTCCGTGAGGATTGCTGCCGGGCAACCACCATTGATGCATTGGACCGCCTGTAGCCCATGCTCGCCGATAATTTTCTGTATCTTTATAGCCATTTCAATTTTCGAGTGAAAAGTAACCCCAAACTCAGCAGAGCCAGAACAAGCGCATATGTAGATGGTTCGGGAATCGCTTGACCAACCTGGTAAGTGACATTCGGGCCATTGGCGCTGCCCAGTCCGGAGGACTTTCCAGCGCTGACAATCATTTGATATTCATTCAAATTGCCCAAGTTCAGTTGAGAACCAGTACCGGTGATGGTAATGGAGGCATTGACTGAATCACCTGGAGCCCACAGACCGCTGTTTTTGGATAGGTAAATGAAATCACCGAGGTTTTGGGAACCTGTAGGGCTATATCCACCCGAAGTCGTTTTCAAATCGCCACCCCCGTTGTTAACGATGTTGATTTCACCACCTAAGACATCTCCGGAACTTAGCACCCAACCGCTGACGTTCGGTACGCCAATGTAGAGGTTCCCTTGCGAAGATGGGCCTACGTTCGCCCCGGCGTCAATCGACCCGGTTAGGTCGAAACTCATCGTGTTTCCGGCAATAGAGAAGTTTCCTGTGGAGATAATAGCCGAAGCGATGGGCATCAGTGCCACAGCCACGGCTTGTGTGAGGATCAGTCGGGTGAGTCTCATTGTATGCTAAGTTTTTGTTGGTTAGATTGTTGCGGAAGGTGAACAAAATTACGGAATTTTGTTCAACAGGAGACTCGACATGCGGCAGCAATTATCACTGCGCGACCGTCAAGGGCGCCGAAAATACCTCAATGCACAGGAACGTGAGCGCTTCTTGGAGGCCTCCCAGTCGCTGCCACTTACTAAACGACTCTTTTGCGAAACGTTATGCTTTACAGGATGTCGAATTTCTGAGGCCCTGCAAATAACCCAGTCCTGCATCGATCCTGACGAAAGTATAATTGTCTTCAAGACATTGAAGCGGCGCAGATTTGAACAACGGTATATTAAGGTCCCCAAAGAATACTGCTTAGCTTTAAAACAGCTACGGGCTGGACCGTTTTCTTTCTGCCGAACTACCGCTTATCTGACTGTTAAAAAAGTTATGGAACAGGCCAACATCGTTGGAATTCAGGCCTCACCGAAGGGGTTACGACATGGCTTTGGAGTGGCCTGTGTCATCAAGAACGTGTCGATCAGCCGAATTGCCAAGTGGATGGGACACGGCGATATTAGAACCAGCCTCATCTATCTGGATATTTCCGGTGATGAGGATTTGGCACTCATGCAACGAACTTGGCCGCAAATCACTCGAAATCTAAAATACAATCATGAAGCGTAAAAGTGCTTGAACGACTGAGTCGCATAAGCTACTTATATATTAAACAAAATTCCGTAATTTTGTTTAATAATAGGATAAAATGCAAACTAGAGGCGTGGTTCGCCAAGGAGCAATATTGTGCCTAGAAAAACGAAGGGAGGCCCAACCTCCCTGGATAGAGATATCGGACGGAGACTAAAGATGTTAAGGCTTCTTAACGGGCTAACTCAAATGGAACTAGCCAAGGGCATTGGAGTTACCTTTCAACAAATACAGAAGTACGAACGTGCAGAAAATAGAATCAGCGCATCTACTCTAATCAAAATATCCGACTTCCTAAAAGTCAGCCCAATGGCCTTGCTATCCGACGAAATTGAGAAATCCCTAAAGGGCGGACTTTCAAAAGATGAAATTCAGCTAATTCGGGACTACCGAAAAGCTAATGACCATATAAAAAACGCTGCAAAAAACGTACTTAGGCAGTAGGTTTAAATTAAAAGTACTCGGATGTAAAATAAGCCTGTAAACAAAAGCCACCGGAGCGACCGGTGGCTTTTAAAAAACGCTTTCTTGGGCTGGCGTGACGGCATAACCGCCAAAGGCCATACGCCTGCGTTACTAACTTTGTCTTGAATCCGCTGTGATATAAGCTCATAAATCCAGCACCCGTCAAGAGGAATCCACTCCAAATAACCTCCTAAGATGACTACCTTGCCTGATGCTACCTCTTTCACCTTTGATATCGGCCACTCCAGCATAGGCTGGGCGGCACTCCAAGAGCCGTCCTCTCCCGGTGGAGCCCCGCAGTTGCTTGGCTGCGGCAGTGTGGTCTTCCCTCCGGACGACTGCCAGAACCAGCAACGAGCGGCCTTCCGGCGACAACGACGTCACATCGCCTCCACCCGCAACCGCATCAAACGCCTGAGCAAGCTCCTCGCCCACATCGGCGCTCTCACTCCGGAGCAGTTGTCAGCCCGGCACACGCAGGGCGGCGGGCACAGTTTCCCCTGGCTTCTAGCCGCCCGCGTTCTGGTTTCAGACAAGACGCTGAACTGGGAGGAGCTGTGGGACGTGCTCCGCTGGTATGCCCACAACCGTGGCTACGACGGCAACGCTCTCTGGTCCGGGCAAACCCAGGGTGACGACACCGACGAGGATGCCCAAAAAGTGGAAAACGCCCGAAAGCTGATGGAGGAATACGGCACAGAAACCATGGCGGAAACGGTCTGCGCCTTCCTCGGGCTCGATCCACGCATCCATAAAAATCGCGCCCCCACCCTCTATTTCAAGGGCAACAACGCCGCCTTCCCCCGGCAAATTACCGTGGATGAGGTCCGGCGCATTCTGGAGGCGCATAAAGGCAAATTGCCCGGTCTCGACGAGGCTTTCATCGACGCCCTCATATGCGACTGGAAAGTCGCAAGGGATTCGCTCGGAGTCACCATCCGCCTGCCCGGACGCTATCGCGGCGGCCTTCTCTTCGGGCAGATGGTGCCACGCTTTGACAACCGCATCATCCCGCATTGCCGCATCAGCGGAAAAAAGACGCCCGACCGCCATTGCTCGGCCTTTTACCGCTACCGCTGGGGTATGCTCATGGTCAACATGCGCAAGCTCGACCCGCTGACGGAGCGTCCTGTCCCGCTCAGCGCGGAAGATCGACAAAAGCTCCATATCGTAATGGAGCAAGAAGGCTACATGACCAAGTCATCCCTCGGCAAAGCCCTGCGCGATGTCGTTGGGGTCGAGCCCACCAATCTCGATACGTTGTTTCTGACATCGGAAATGGAAAAGGCACTCATTTTCGATCCGCTCAAGCGAGAGTTGAACAGCTCGCCTTTGAAAGAAGTCTGGCCGCACATCCCTGAAAAATGGCAGAAGGTCTTCGCGGGCCAGCTCTACAAGGGACGCAAAATCAACGGACGCTCCCCTGCCCTGCGCGATTGGCGCGAGCGCTTGGCCGCCGACGGTGTCGAACTGAGCGGCTTCGATACCGCTCTGGATGAAGCCCTGAATAAAGCAATCAAGGCACACCGCAGCAAAAAGAAAGCCCCGCCGACCCTCACCACACTTCTCAACATGGAATTGCGCCTGCACCATCAGGCCAGCGGCCGCTCACCTTACGCGCGCGACCTCATGGAGAAAGCCTGGGAGCAAATCACGGACGGACTCGACCCCAAGGCGCGCTTCGAGGACGGCAGCTACGGTTGCCTGGCCGAGACCCCGGAAGTCGTCGCCCGCCAACTGGAAGTCGATATCGACCAGCAGACCAACAACCACCTTGTCCGCCACAGACTGCATATCTTCCGCAAACTGCTGGCTGACATGACAGCCCGCTATGCCGGCGGCAACCCCGAGGCGATTTCCCAAATCGCTATCGAGGTCGTGCGTGACCTGCAGGAGTTCTCCGGAAAAACCGCCAAGGAAAAGGCCCAACTCCTCGGCATTAAGCTGTCCGACCATCGTGCCGCCAGCGCTTGGCTGGAGACACAACGTAAAGAGCTCGGTCTAAACTTTGCTATCACTGCGGGCCTGATCAAGAAAGTCCGCATCGCTAGAGACATGGGGTGGACCTGCCCTTTTATCGGTAAAAAATATAGCCTGCAGGACATCCTCGAGGATCGCGTGGACCGCGAGCACATCATTCCCCGTTCTCTGCGCCCTTCAGATTCCCTCGAGTCCCTCGTCCTGACCTTCAAGCACATCAATCAATGGAAAGGTAAACGAACGGCCTTGCGCTTTATCGAAGAGACTACGGATGACACACGAACACTTTCCCCAGACAAGTATCAAAAGTTTGTCGACAGCTTGCCAAGCAAAGGTGGCTCGGACGACGACCAGAAACGCCGCCGCCTGCGCAAGCAGTTCCTACTCATGCGTGACTATAACAAGCGCGAAGGCGACTTCACTGGGCGCGACCTGACCCAGACCAGCCACCTCAACAAGCTCGCCGCGCGCGAGGCGTTGAGCTACTTTGCGTCACTGCGCCCCAATGCAGATGAGCTCCCCCTCAAACCGCACCAGATTGTCCACATGGCCGGTAGTGTGACTAGCGCCGTGAAACGCGCCTGGCGTATCGGGGGCACACTTGCACAGGCCAATCCCCAGATTCTGGATGAAAGCGGTCAGCCAAGGCCCAAAGGAGAAATCCGCGATGTCACCCACCTGCACCACGCTCTGGATGCCGCCACCCTGGCACTGTCCGCCTGGTACTTCCCCAAGGATGGACGGCTCTGGACACTCATGAGCCGACGCCGCCTCAACGAAACCGAAAAAGCCGAGCTGCAATCCCTGTCTCGACTCCCAATGACCTTCGGCTCGGATGGGAAATTTGATCTGCAAGACCTTCTCGCACCCCTCAAGGCTCAGCTCGTGGCCCGGCTGGCCGAGAAACGCGTAGTCATGCACCAGCCCCGCACCATGCGTGGACTGAAAGTGCAGCAGAATACGTGGCGTGTGCTGGGCCCAGACGAGAATGATCCTGAAAAATATACGATTACCCAAGCGATGCGAGATTCATCAACACGTAAGCGCAAAAGAAAGTTCGGCAGTGAAAAAGTGCGTAAGCTTCACGGAACACATCCTGTGAACGGCAGCGGCAAGCTATCCCACCTTAAGGGGGCGCTTATCATCGAAACGAACTATGGCGTGTGTCTCGACCCGCAGCCAGAGGTCATTCCCCATTTCCAGGTCTGGCAGAAGCTGCAGGAAATCAGAAATGCCAACGGAGGCGATACACCGCGCATTTTGCGCAATGGCGATGTCATACAGCTTTCCAAAGGTAAATTTCATGAACTGAGCCCTCGTTGGAGAATTCGCTCAGTCAAGGAGGATAGCTCAAAAGGCATACTTGTCGATATGACCTTCCCTGACTTGGTGAAGGTAGAAAGCAAAGGCTATGGTATCAGACGCGATGTCAGACTGAGAACACTACTGAAAGATGGCCTTTGTATCCTCGGAACTGATTATACCGGGACTGTCGCCCAATCTGAATCGTAGGAAAAATGTCCTACCACGTGGTCAACATCGACAGCCCGGAGTGCAGTGTTAGCTGCTCCAAGGGACAGTTGACCTGCCGTGAGGCCGATGGACAAGTCCGCCAATTGCCCTTGGAAGACGTCGCGGCCATCGTCATCACCAGCTTTTCCGCGCATCTGCACAGCCATCTGCTCCTGGAAAGCGCCCGGCACGGTGTTTCCCTTGTCATATGCGAACGCTTCCAGCCCGTCAGCCTGCTGCTTCCCGCCAATCGCAGCAGTGATACCCTTTTAACCAAAGCGGCCCTCTCCCTTCCTAAACGCACCACGGAAACACTCTGGAGAAAGACCCTCGATGCCAAGTGCCTCAATCAGGCCCTGCTTGCACGTCACCTTGTACCCGAACACCCAAAGCTGGAGCCACTGGAGAAAACCGCACGGCGTAAGAGCCTGCTCAAAGAGTCACCCTGCGCCCGCTACTACTGGCAGATTTTCGCCGACGCAATCGGGGCAACTGACTTCCGACGCAGCCGGGACGGTGGCGGAGCCAACGACTTGCTCAACTTCGGTTACGCCGTGCTGCTCTCCCTCATCCTGCAAAAGCTGTTCGCTCTCGGACTCGATCCCACCCTCGGCATCTCTCACGAAACCCGCGAACGCGCCACTCCCTTGGCTTACGACCTGATGGAACCATTTCGTCCGTGCGTAGACTGGCGCGTCGCTCGCTGGCTACGCGAAGAAGCACCGGTTGGCCAAACGCGCATCGACGGACGCTTCCGTCGTTACGTAACGGAATTTGTCGTCGAACGTGTCGGCTATCTGGAGTTGGAAATGCCCCTTCGCAACTGCCTCGAGGAAGTCGTGCGCAGTTTCCGCAAAGCCGTGCTCACCAAGCAAACACGCAACTACCAACCATGGACCCCCTCAAATTCAAAATGGGTTGGCTAATCGTCGCCTTCGACCTGCCGGTCACCGAAAAGGAAGCCCGTAAGGCCTACTCGGACTTTCGCAAATTCTTATTGAATGACGGCTACCAGATGATACAGTTCAGCGTGTATGCTCGTTCACTTGTCACCTACTCAAGAATGCAGACGCATATACGACGCCTTGAGCAGGAAATCCCGCCTGAAGGCAGCATCCGAGCTTGGTACGTTACACAGGCACAATGGCAACGAAGCCTCGTCATCCACGGCAAACCAGCAGAAAAAGCTGACCCGGAATCACTTCCGGATCAGCTTATTTTCTGGTAAGCATTTGACTGTCAGCCACTTCAGGATTGGCAGTCTTCACACTTAGGAATTGGATTCAAGGCAAAGCGGCATCACCAACGACGCCGCCACCAATACCAGTCTTCACACTTAGGAATTGGATTCAAGGCAAAGCCAAATCGGGCGCGGCCATGAAAACACCACCAGTCTTCACACTTAGGAATTGGATTCAAGGCAAAGCGAGTTGATTGGTTAGATGCCCAGCTCGGGCAGTCTTCACACTTAGGAATTGGATTCAAGGCAAAGCCATGACGGGCAGACCTCCTCGCAGATTTTGAGTCTTCACACTTAGGAATTGGATTCAAGGCAAAGCGCGAGCCTCTGTCCACCCGCACGCCTCCGCAGTCTTCACACTTAGGAATTGGATTCAAGGCAAAGCCAGTCATCAGGAGGAACCCGTCGGAACCGTAGTCTTCACACTTAGGAATTGGATTCAAGGCAAAGCCCGCTGCTCATCGCGGAATCGTCGCTTATCAGTCTTCACACTTAGGAATTGGATTCAAGGCAAAGCCGAGGACCTTCTCGACCGTCGCGGTTTCGCAGTCTTCACACTTAGGAATTGGATTCAAGGCAAAGCAAGAAACTGTGCTCTGCAACCGCGTCCGCCAGTCTTCACACTTAGGAATTGGATTCAAGGCAAAGCAGACAGCCTCGGCCAATCCCGCTACTCTGGAGTCTTCACACTTAGGAATTGGATTCAAGGCAAAGCGTCTGCGGATGGTTCATGCGGTGCATGGCCAGTCTTCACACTTAGGAATTGGATTCAAGGCAAAGCGAAAGGAGTAATCATTGTCCTGGCTGGGAAGTCTTCACACTTAGGAATTGGATTCAAGGCAAAGCCAATCCGGAGAGAACCACGCCAGCCCAACCAGTCTTCACACTTAGGAATTGGATTCAAGGCAAAGCTAGTTTTTGTGCATGCTGTCTGTGGAGTGAAGTCTTCACACTTAGGAATTGGATTCAAGGCAAAGCTGTCGTTTGATTGTAGTCGCCTGTTGCTGGAGTCTTCACACTTAGGAATTGGATTCAAGGCAAAGCTTTTCGTCCGGCTTGCATGAGTAGTTTTCGAGTCTTCACACTTAGGAATTGGATTCAAGGCAAAGCAGCTGGATGCTCGCGGCCATCACGTCACGTAGTCTTCACACTTAGGAATTGGATTCAAGGCAAAGCAGGAGAAATAGGTTGGCGTCGGCGATGGATAGTCTTCACACTTAGGAATTGGATTCAAGGCAAAGCTTGGTAACATATTATTTTCGTGATGATCATAATGACGCTGCCAACTAAAAACACTTTTTTCGTAAAGTATTACCAGAAGCCGCGTAATAGAATAGGAGAACCTAAACATACATAAATATTACAGCAATGACCTCCTACGTTTTCAAACCGCGCCGTCGTGACCGAGACGGGAAATCCGTTCCTGCCAAGCATTACCGAGGGCGCTTTCGGCTCGCTGGCGACTACGCCGTAACCGAGATTGCACTTAACACTACCGATAAACAAGTAGCGCAAAAGCGCCTTGAAGAAATCGTGTTGGAGAAAGAACGCGAACGAGAGGGACTGATAGCTCCAAAGCTCCAGCGTGTATCTGCTGAGAGGCCACTCCTTGAGCACATGGTGGAATATCTTAAAGATCTTAATACCCTCGGACGCGATAAGGAGTATATTGACCGACTCGAAACCCGTATACGCCGTTTGATTACCCAATGTGATTGGCGTCTGGCCATGGATATTACAGCCGACCGCTTTACGCACTGGCGCACTGAGCAGTCCGATTTTGCTCCTAAAACACTCAATGACCACCTTAACGCCATTAGCAGCTTACTGAACTGGATGGTAGAAAAGGGGCGCTTGATAGCTAACCCCTTGAAAAAGGTCCAAAAGGTCGATTTGCGCGGGCGACAGGCCAAGAGAAGGGCATTCACCGATGAGGAATTCAAAAAACTACTTTCAGTCTCCAATCAAAATCGCAGCCTCATCTACCTGACAGCCGCCTACACAGGTATGCGTAAAGGGGAGTTGATCGGTCTTGTCTGGGGCGACTGCTACATGGAGGAGGAGCGACCTTACCTAGCCGCACGTGCGGTCACGACCAAGAACGCTAAGGATGCAACTATTCCTTTGCATCCGCGCTTGGCAGCGGAGCTACTTACTGTGCGGCCACAGGATGCCAAAGCCAACGATCCTGTCTTTCCGGCAATGAAAGACATTAGCCACGCCATCCGGCGGGATATTGAGCGAGCGGGGATTGAACGCATTGACGCTATGGGGCGGAAGCTGGATTTCCACGCCTTACGCTACACTTTCGCTACTCGACTGGCCCGCGAGGGCACAGCGCAACGCACCGCTCAGGAGCTTATGCGTCACAGCGACCCCAAGTTGACGGCCCAGATCTATACCGACGCAAGCCAACTGCCGACTTTTGATGCGGTCAAATCGCTTTCCTGGGTAGATGGAAAGTGTGACAACGAGATTTCAAATCCCCCACTCATAGCCCCACTTTCTCCAGACTTTTGGGGTCCTCTCCAGTCACGGCATGGCACAGTCAATCATTGCGATGTATCCACGAAACCCGTTGAGGATGAGTCGGATAGTCTCGAATTGGCAGGCGCTGTCGCCAATGAGAAATGGCGTCCCCACGGGGATTCGAACCCCGGTCGCTGGAATGAAAATCCAGTGTCCTAGACCTGACTAGACGATGGGGACTAGTATTCAGGAAAACGCTGGAAAGTAGCCTTTCGTGGTCGCGGCGCAAGTTCTTTTTTCAGAAAAATCTGCGTGCCAAGCACGCGCGGGCATGCCAGCCTGAGCCCATGTTGAGCCTGGAACAAATTCGCTCGCTGCTGCCGGACGAGCCTCTACGCACTCCGGAGCTGCCTTTCGAGAAGGTTGCCTCGGGCAAAGTACGCGAGATTTACGACCTCGGGCCGCGGCTGCTCATTGTAGCCAGCGACCGCCTGTCGGCTTTCGATGTCATCCTGCCGGGCGGCGTACCGGGCAAAGGTATCCTGCTGACGCAGTTGAGCCTGTGGTGGTTCGCCCAGACCGGCTCCATCATGCAAAATCACCTCGTGGATCACCACGATGAGGCCCTCGCCGAAGTGCTCACGAATCACCCGGAGTACATCCCACGCTCCATGCTGGTGCGCAAGCTTGAGCCCCTCAAACTGGAGGCGGTGGTGCGCGGGTACCTCGCGGGCGCCGGCTGGAAGGAATACAAAAACACCGGCAAGCTCTGGCAACACGAGCTGCCCACCGGCATGCAGGAAAGCGAGGCCCTACCCGAGCCGCTCTTCACTCCCACGACCAAGGCCGAGGCCGGACACGATTTGCCCGTGGACGACGAAGAGGCCAAAAAGATCGTCGGTGCGGAGCGCTTCGAGGCAGTCAAGAAAACCGCGCTCTCCCTTTACGACTTTGGCACGCGCAAGGCGGCCGAGGCAGGCCTCATCTTGGCGGATACGAAATTTGAGTTCGGAGGGTCGGCGGATGGCGAGCTATTCCTCATCGACGAAGTGCTGACGCCCGACTCCTCCCGCTACTGGCCACGCGAGGGCTACGCTCCAGGTAAGACTCAGCCGGCCTTTGACAAGCAGTACGTGCGCGATTATCTGGAAACACTCGACTGGGACAAGACCTACCCCGGCCCCGACTTGCCGGGCAAGGTGGTTTACAATACCCGCCAAAAATACCTCGAAGCCCTGGAACACCTGATGGGTTGACGAGGCGGGGCAGGCGACTCATCCTTATTCTTCGCCATCATGAAAGGTCTTTTCCGCTTCGGCTTACTGACAATCCTCTGCCTCGGCGGGCTTTTGCCTCCGGCCAATGTCGCGTCGGCGCAGTCCACGCCGCAATCCACTGCTCTGTCTCAAAAGAAGAAGGCCGAAAAGAACAATGCGGCCAAGCAAGAGGCCGCGGCGGCAGAACGCGCCGAGTACTTCGAGGAGGCCGAGCAATCTGGTGAACCGGTGTCACGCCCCGACGCGGAGGTTTCGGACTCGGAAGCCACCGAAGAACCGGTCGAAAAGGCCCCCGTCGAGCCGCTGCCGCGTGTCATTCCGGAGCCCCCTGAGGGCGGCTGGGACGTCTACGTGGTTCCCATCGAGGGCCCCATTACCAGCCCGCAGCTTTACATCCTGCGGCGCGCGCTCAAGGAAGCCATCGAGAACGACATCGAGGCCGTCGTCCTGCAGATGGACACCCCCGGCGGTGCGCTGGGCGTCACCCTCGACATGATGGAGGCCCTGAGCAGATTCGACGGCGAAACCATCACCTTCGTGGATGCCGAGGCCGTCTCGGCAGGCAGCTACATTGCGGTCGCAACGGACGACATCTGGTTTGCCCCCGAGGGCATCATGGGCGCAGCAGAGGCCGTGACCGGCTCCGGGGAGGACATCGACGAGTCCATGCAGCGTAAAATCAACAGCTACCTGCGAGCCAAGGTACGCGTGTTGGGCCGCGAGTACCGTTACCGTGCCGATGTGCAGCGCGCCATGATGGACCCCTCTTATGTTCTGGAAATCGACGGCGTGGTCATCAAGCCCGAGGGCGAGCTACTCAGCCTGACCGCGGACGAAGCGGCTACGTACTATGGCGACCCGCCGGAACCCCTGCTCGCTTCCGGCATTGCGAAGGATATCGACGACCTGCTCACGCAGAAATATGGCGAGGGCAATTACAACATGCGCACCTTCGAGGTCACGTGGTCCGAGGAGTTCGCCAAATGGTTCAAGACCATTGCCCCGGTGATCATGGGGATCGGTGTACTCCTCATTATCATTGAAGTAAAGACGCCGCATTTTGGTCTCATCGGCGGGGCGGGCATCGCGCTGGTCTTGCTGGTCTTCGTCAGCAACTACTTCGCGGGCATGGCCGGGCACATCGAGGTCATCGTTTTTATTGTCGGTGTGCTGCTGGTGGTGGCTGAAGTGTTCCTTTTTCCCGGCACTTTGGTGGCGGGCGCGCTCGGCGCTATTCTCATGGCCGGCTCACTGCTGTGGGCTATGGCCGACATCTGGCCGACCCCAGAGGGCGGCTATACGGTCAACTGGCCTTCGGTCGAGATAGCCATTCGCAACCTGCTCATCGCCGTGGTCATCGCTATCCTCGGTAGCGTCCTGCTGTGGCGTTACCTGAAGGGCAGCGGCCTCTATCGCCATGTGGTGTCGCAGGGCGCCATTGGCAAACTCGACTACACCAGCGGCGCGACTCTGTCTCGGCCTGAAGTCGGCGCACAAGGCGTAGCCATCAATACGCTTCGCCCCACCGGTACGGTGGAAATCGACGGACACCGCTACGAAGCCACTGTGGTGAACGGACAAATCAACGCCGGGCGCAGTATTGTGGTCACCGGCTACAGCAGCTTTGGCTTGAAGGTGGAGGAAGCCTAAACGAGAGGTCTCACCATGGTCATTATCGTCTGCCTCATCATCCTCGCGTTTATCCTGCTCTTCATGGAAATTTTTGTGCCGGGCGGGTTGCTCGGCTTCCTGGCGGTATGCTGCATCCTCGGGGCGGGATACACAGGCTACGTTCACTACGGGACCGCGGCGGCGTTGAGCATCACGCTACTCTCAGCCGCCTTGGGGGTGGTCATGTTTTTCATTGAAATCAAACTCCTCAAAGCCAGTGGCCGCCACCTGAGTGTCGAAAGCTCCATCACCGGACGTTCCGTTGAGCGTCCCGAGGACACTCTGGCCGGTAAGCACGGGGTGGCTCTGTCAAACCTGGCACCTGGCGGAAAAGTCCGCATTGAGGGTAAAGACTACGAAGCCTCCTCGCTGAGCGGCCTGCTGCACAAAGGCGCCGAGATAGTGGTTGTGCGCGTGGAAGATTTACGCATCATCGTTAAAAAATCCTGAGCCATGAATCCAATCTACATCCTCTACATCATTGTCGGCATCATCCTGCTGGCGATCGTCATTCTGGTTTTCTCCTTCCTCAGCGTATGGTTGAAAGCCCTGTCTTCCGGCGCGCCGGTGAGCATGAGCAACCTCATTTACATGCGCTACCTGCGCAAGTTGCCCTACTCCCTCATCGTGGATGCGCGCATCATGGCGGTGAAGGCCGGCATTAACCTCAGCGTGAACGAACTGGAGACGCACTACATGGCCGGGGGCGACATTATCCAGACAGTACAGGCCATCATCAACGCGCAAAAGGCAGGCATTGAGCTGCCGTGGGACAAAGCCTGCGCCATCGATTTGGCAACGAAAGGCACCAACAAGAGCGTGCTCGAGGCCGTGCGTACCTCCATCAACCCCAAGGTCATCGACTGCCCCAACCGCGAGAGCGGCCGCAGCACCATCGACGGCGTGGCCAAGGACGGTATTCAGGTCAAGGCCCGCGCCCGTGTGACCGTCCGTTCCAATCTCGCACATTACGTCGGCAGTGCCCAGGAGGAGACCATTATCGCACGTGTCGGTGAAGGCATCGTCACCACTATCGGCTCTGCGGACACCTACAAGTGGGTGCTGGAAAATCCGGACTCCATCAGTAAAAACGTACTCAACCGTGGCCTCGACACCGGAACGGCTTTCGAAATCATTTCCATCGACATCGCCGACGTCGACGTAGGCGATAACATCGGGGCCAAACTGCAAGAGCACCAAGCCGTTGCCAACAAGAACATGGCTCAGGCCCAGGCGGAAATCCGTCGTGCTGCCGCCGTGGCACTTGAGCAGGAGATGAAGGCCAAGGTGCAGGAGATGCAGGCCAAGGTCGTCGAGGCCGAAGCCCAGGTACCGCTGGCCATGGCTGAGGCTCTGCGCAATGGCAAACTCGGCGTGATGGATTACTACCGCTTGCAGAACATAGAGTCTGATACGCGCATGCGTGAGACTATCGCCCAACCCGAGAAGAAGCCATACAACGAAAACGCTGAATAGGGCGTTTATACCCCGCCGCAAGCAGCGGTGCATTGAAGAATAACTTCATTTTAGCGTAGCGGGGCAAACCCGGGAAATCAAACCTGTAACGAATAAACGCTAGCCGCCTCTAGATTATGAAAGTAGCCATCACCATCCTTGCCCTATTGTGTCCGCTATTTGCCTTTGCCCAGGAGGCCCAAACCACCGACGAGGTCGTGTTGCGCGGGGTCTTCGACATGGGCTCCAAGAAGCTCTATTCTCTTAGCTCTCCCGGTGCGGCCAAGCGTGACTGGGTCGAGTCCGGCAACGAATTCCTCGGCTACACTGTCGGCGAGTACGATCCCGAAACACAGAAGTTGACCCTCACGCAGGGAGAAGACGTCTTCGTCATCGGCCTGGCCGGTTCCAGCGCAGGCCCAGCCCAAACGGACGATCCCGCGGCCCGCCTGGAAGAGGCTAAAAAGATATTCCAGGCCATCAAATTCAAGGAAACCGTCGGCGAGGCCATCGACGCGCAGATGAAAGCCATCATGGACATGCAGCGCCAGCAACTGGCCCAGAGCGGCTCACCCCTGGCCGAGGACGAGGAGTACCTCACCTTTATGGACAAAGCCATGCGCCAGATGATGGAAAGCATCGACTGGGATACCGTCCAAACGGGAATGGAGAATATCTACGCGGAAGTCTTCACCGAAGCCGAGCTCAAGGGCATCACCGAATTTTACAGCACACCAGCCGGGCAAGCTACCATCGCGAAAAACCCGGAGCTGCAGCAAAAGTCCATGCAAGTAATGATGCCGTCCATCATGCAGGCTTCGCAGAAGATGGGCGAAAGCATTCAGCAGTACATGGCAGAGCGGGCGCAAAAAGATAAGGCTGAGGAAGAGCCCGCCGCGGAATAGCCGATCTTAAAGGCTACTACGCCCGGCACGTTCGACACTCTCCAGGTAGCGGGCAACGTTCTCGCGCGGGCGTAGCGTCTGCGCCTTGCGAAGCAGCTTGGCCGCCTCGGCGTATTTTTGACGGGCCACCAGCATACGCGCTTGCTGCACACAGGCTTCGGCCTCCAGCTCCGGCACCTTGGCGGCGCGCTCGTAGAGCAACTCCGCTTCCTCGAACTGCTCATTCCGCCACTCGTAGCCAGCCAGCAGGAGTAGCGCCTTGCCGTTCATCGGATCACGTTCCAGCAAGGCTCGCAAGGTCCTCGCCGCGGTTTCGGATTCCCCCTGTGCCAGGGCTATCTGCGCCTTGAGGCTGAGTAGCTCGGAGGCCTGCGTACTGTCGAGCCCAGCCTGGTAGCGTTCCTCGATAAGCTTCAGAAGCGCGTCGGCCTCCGTCCAGGCCCCACGATCAGCCAGTAGCGTCGCCGCGCGCAAGGCCTCGGATGCCGACGGTGCACGCGGCAAACGCATGGCCTCGGCGTAAACCTTTTCCGCCAGCACGGGCAGTCCGTCACTCACATAGATATCACCGAGAAGCATAAGCGCCTCAGGCCCGGCCTTGCCCAAGCGTCGGACTACCTCGATGTTGGCCGCCGCACGTGCGGGCTGGTCGAGGGCCAGATAGGCGTTGGCCTGCATCAACCAGACATCCTGCCGCGCCGGGTGATCCAGCAATATCTCCTCGAAGGCTGCCGCAGCCTCCTCGTAGCGCTCCACCGCGTAGAGGGCCTGCGCCCGACCGATGCGCGACTCCTCGCTGTCGGGATTCAGCAGCAGGGCATTTTCATAAGCCTCCAGAGCGGAGGCGTAGCGACCATCGGAAAAATAACTGTAGGCCAGAAGCCCGTATACGGTGGCATCGGCGCCATCCTGCTCGATCACCTCGACCAGCAATGGCCGGGCCTCGACAAAGCTACCCTCCTGCATCAGCGCCAGGCCGAGGTTTTTCTTGGCCCGCACAAACCCCGGATGTTTCTGTAAGGCGGACTGGTAAGCGCGTACAGCAGCGCCCATCTGCCCGCTCTGGTAATGGAGGTTGCCCAGGGTATAGTCGAGCGCCGCGCTGGAATCCGGCGCAACGGCAGCCTGCAGGCGAGCGGCTGCTCCCGACACATTGTTCTGCTTGAGCATGACCGCGATCTCCTCAAAGAGGGCCTGCTCCTGCCGGGAGATGGTTGGCTCGCGCGGCCCGTCAAAGCCATAGCTGGCGGTGAAGCGCTTGACGAACGCGGGATTGCGCCAGGACGCCTCCCAAAGCGGTCCCTGTTGGGCCATGAGGAGCATGGGGGCAATGACGCCAAGAACTGTCAGCCAAAACTTCATTTCGCGTATTTCGTGCTAAAACACTCAGTATTTCAAGGGTAGGATGAATTTGGTCGCGACCTTCTGCCCGTTGCGCATGGGAGACTCATAGCGGATCTTTTCGGCGAATTCCTTGGCGTGCCTGACCAGACGCGGGTGATCGGTGGACTCGACGCCGGCCAGATGGACTTTACCGTCGGGCGTAATGAGCACGATGAGCCGGATGTCCCCGCGGATGCCATCACGCTCCAGTTCGCGGGGGATGACGAACTTCGGGTAACTGACGGCCTGCGGAATACGATCGAGGTCGGAGATGTCGAAGATTTCCATTTCCCCGAGGGCATCCGGGCCGATGGCGAAACCCGTTACGGTGAAGTTACCCGCCGCCACATCACCCATCCCCGGGGTGATCGCGATCTGGAGTTGGGTGAGGTCGAGCTGCTCGGACTGCTGATCGAGCTCGGGCTCCTCGGTCTTGTCCTGCTTTTCCTCGGCGGGAGGATCGGGTGGCGGAGGCTGCGGGGGCTCACGCACGATGTCCACCTGGCGGTCGAGTTCGGGGCGGTTGACCGAATCGCTGATCCACTGCGTCAACGGTAGCACCAACAAGATGGCCACCGTGACACCGACGCCGCCCAACACCGCGATCAACATCCCGCGGTTGAGCTTCGGTACATCGTAAACTTCACGATCCCCACCCATCGTTCTCACTCCTTCGTGGCGATGCTGACGGCGGGGGCGCCGGCCAGCTTGGACTCATCGATGACGCGTACGAGCAGCCGTGTCGGCACGTTGGCATCCGCCTGCACAATAACCGGCATGGGCTCTTTCTGGTTGAGGCGACGTACGATGGCTCCGAGCCCGGCCACACCCACATCACGCCCACCGAAAACGACCTGCCCACTCTCAGTCACGGCCACGAGGATACTGTTTTTCTCCAGGTCCCGTGCGCTGGCCGCCTGCGGCTTGTTCACCTCCACGCCCGTCTCCTCGACAAAGACTGTCGTCACGATGAAGAAGATAAGCAGGATAAAAACCATGTCGATGAGCGGCGAGATGTTGATCTGCTCAATCATGGCGGGTTGCTGGAAAAGGCGGCGTTTCATGCGGCGGCCCTCCGTTGCTTGAATTGTGTCATCGTCACGCTCTCAAGCCGCTGCAGGAAGAGGGACAGCTCGTTGCGACGGCGGTTGATGGCGTAAATCAGTATGTAGCCGGGGATGGCAATGATGAGCCCGGTCTGCGTGGTGATGAGCGCCTGCGAAATGCCTGCTGCAACCAAGTCCACGGTGCGCCCACCGGCCGAAGCCGCCAGTCCGGCAAAGGTCGCCAGCATACCAACCACAGTACCCAGCAAGCCCGTCAGCGGCGCGGCGCTAACCAGCACGATGAGGAAGCGCACACGGCGGTCGATACGCGCGAGTTGGGCCGTGCGCACCTCGGTGAAGCGGTCGCGGATGTCCTTCAGTGAAAAAACATTCTGCTGGCTGTAACGAATGATGCGCCCGACCTCTCCGCTGGCCTCGGCCGGATGATCGATCCATGGCAGCCACTGCTCTTCGCTCGGCTCATGAAAGCCGCATTTGCGGAAATACAGCAACAACTCCAACGCCGAGTAGTAGATAAAAAACGCCAAGCCCGCCAACGGCCACATGAGGAAGCCCCCCTGTTCCCAAAGGCTGTAAGCGTCATGAAAAAGCGAAGTCATACAGAGGTATTATTGCGTCGCGGCAACCCGTTCTGGAAGGCGACGGCCATCTTTTCCATGCTGGCCAGGATCCCCGTGGCACGGCGCTGCAGGAGTGCGTGGATGACCAGCGCGGGAATCGCCACAATGAGCCCAAACTCCGTCGTGATCAGCGCCTCGGAGATACCGCTGGAAAGTGAACGGGCATCGCCGGTCCCAAACACCGTAATGAGATTAAACGTGTTGATCATGCCGGTGACGGTACCGAGCAGGCCGAGCAACGGGGAGGTCGCCGCCGTCACCGCGATCAACGGCAGCATACGCTCCAACTTGGGCTGGAGGCGCAACATGTGTTCGAAGAGAACCTCCTCGAGAAGCTCCTTGTCGTCCGCATGATAGCGCACGGCATCCGCCAGCATGGCGCCAAAAGGACCGGGGATGGCCTCGGCCTTTTCCAGGGCTTTGGCCGCATGGCCGTCGATAATCAGCTCCAGCAACTCGTGAATGATGTCCGCCTTGGGTTCGCGGAAGCCGAAAATCTCGATGGCCTTAAAGATGGCCACCACGGTGGCGATGAGGGCAAAAAGCAAGATGGGGTAAATCCAGACGCCGCCTTTGCGGATGTGCTCGGCCAGGGTGTCACGTGTGGCGGCCACCGCCAGGGCGTCTCCCAAGGTGACATCCACGGTGGCACTGCCACGACCATTTTCCACCAAGTCAGAAACCCGTTGCGCTTCCGCCCCCTGCAAGGCGGCGAGTGCGGGTTGGAGCGAGGCGCTGGTTTCCACCAGACCGGCATGCCCGGCATCCGCCTTGAAATAAACGAGCGGACCGGCCTGGACAAAGCGGCCTTCGACCAGGAGGCCGTCTGGCAGCACGGCGCTACCGCTATAACTCGCGCCGCCCAGTTGCACATCCGTGCGCTCGAGTCCGGCCTCGATGACGACCCCAAGCCCGGCCAGACGCTCGCTTTCCAGCAGGGAGGGATCGTCCAGAGTTCGGTGCGCCTCCTGCAGGACCTCCGCGTAAAGCGGCAGCTCGGAAACGGCCACGCGGGATTCAAAAACGCGCGCATACTCACCCAAAAGGGATTCCAGATAGTCGAGCTCATCCTGGCGTTTCCGTACCTCGGCCTCGAGCGAGTTGAGGTCGAGCGACTGCGAGTCACGGATGCGCTGGGCACGCTCCACCTCGCGGCGCTGGGTGGACACCTCCGACTCGAGTGAATTGAGCTCGCGCGCCAGCGGGATACGCTCCTCGCGAATTTGCCGACGCAGGGAGGCCAGACGCTCAAGGGCGTCGTCGAGGTCGGCCTGAGCAGACGCCGAAGCATCGTTGAAGGTTTGCGCGGAAATAGTCGGCACAAGAAGGGCCAACAATACCAGCGGTAGTAGGAAGCGCAGACTGGCGTTCATTTCACCTCCAGGGGCAGGTTGACGAAACCGGCGGGGCGGCTGCGTTCGTACTGGGCAATGGCCTGGTTGATGGTATCAGCCAACTCCGGTTGGCTGACAGCAGTCCAGCCCTCGGGCCCAAGCTCCAGGATACCCGCATGCCGTCCGGCCACATCGGCGTAGTAGCCTGCTCCCAGCCCCAGATAAAGCACGCGCACCTCCACGGAACGTCCGTCGGGCAATTGCTGTATCTGCGTATCGAGGGTGACCTCGCGGTTGAATTTATCTATCTCGCCGAGAATGCCGACGATGTTCTGGGCTCGCTGCCCCGCGGACAACGATGTGGGCTGGCCTTCGCCAGGCAGACGACTCAACAGAGGCTTCACCTTCTTGAGCAAAGGTGCGGGCAGGCGGGGCTCAAGCTCACGCAACGCAGCCTCACTGCGAACAAAGTGCTCTTCGAGGGCAACGGTGGCGGCCTGCAGGCGCTTCTTTTGCTCGAGCAGTTCGCCACGGCGAACCTCCGCCTGGGTCGTCACCGACTCGGCCTCCGCTTGCCGCTCGGCCAGCAGAGCCTTTTCATCGCGTAACAGGCGGATGAGGTCGCCCATCGTTGCCTTTTCCGCCTGCCATGCTTCGCGCTCTTCCGAAATGGTCTTTTCCGTCAGCACCCACTCCTCGAGCGTCGAGCGGGTTTCGTCCACCGGCGCCGGTTGCGCCCCGGCCAGGGGCAGGCCTAGAAACAAGCTAATGAGTATTCGTCTCATGAAAAAACGCAGACAACGGGAATCGCCCTGAAATGGCAAACCAAGAACACACTTGGGAAAAGCCAAATGCATTTCGCTTGCCAGCCGGGACGATATGGGAGACGGTTCACGCCCTTATGGGAAAGCAATACAATAAAGTCATCAAACGCGCTCGTCGCAAAGCCTACAAGAATCGCAAGAAGGCAGCCGTCCAGGCCACCATCAGCAAGTAGCCTCATGCGCGCCCTTCGACACGCGCTATTGGCGCTCGTGTTTTTGGCCTGCCCGCTGTTGAAGGCGGAAATGCCGACGATTGGCTACGTAGCCTGGTATTACAAGGACGCCAACACCTTCAAGCGCATTGCCGAGTTCTTCGGCGGCGGTGAGCGCACGGCCCGCAAGGTCATTCTGCGTACCGACCCCGAGCAACGCACTGGGCTGTACTTTGTCTGCCGCCTCGATGACGGCGACGTGAGCGCCTTCCCCGCCGGGTCTACCTTCGTGCTCGATCTGGTCACGCCGGACTCGCCCCGGGAAAAGGTCTACGACTATCCGCTGCCTGAGCCCGCCCCCGACTACGAGGAGATTTGGCTGGGAGTGACCGGCAAAGACATCCCGCAGTTCAAGGAGGAGCCCGTTGCCTGGCGCATTCAGGTAAAAGGCCCTGATGGCAACGTGCTGGCAACTCGCCACAGCTACCTCTGGAGCGTCGAGGAGCCGGCCTCTTAACCTTGCCGCGCCATGAACTCGCCGGTCCCTTGGCGCAAACTGCCGCTGGACTGGCAGCCCTCCGAACGCGCGTTGGCTGAAACACTTTCCGGTGGTCAAGCCTTCCGCTGGCAACTCAACGATGGCATCTGGACCGGCCAGTGGGCGCGACAGGTGTGTCAACTACGACAGAGCACCGGCGGGGCGTTACAGTGGCGCAGCCTGACCAACGAGCCCGACGCCGAATCCGCATTGCTGCGTTATCTGTCCGCCGGGATGGATTTCGTTGCGTTGACTGACAACCTGCCCTGGCGCTCGGATGCGGTACTGGCCGGAGCCCTGGAGCATTGGCAGGGCTTGCGCCTCTTGAGACAACCTTTCGGGGAGGCCTTGTTGGCTTTCCTTTGCAGTTCGACCAAGCGTATCCCGCAAATCGCCATCTTGATGGAAACCATGGCTACGCGCCTCGGCGAAAAGGTAGCTACTAACCGGCACGCCCTACCCGACTGGCCGACGCTTCATGCGGCAGGTGAGACAACCCTGCGTGGCTGCGGGCTCGGTTACCGCGCACGCTTCGTGGCAGGCACGGCGGCGTTTCTGCATGAGCATCCCGGCTGGCTGGAAGAAGTCGAGGCCCTGCCCTACCCGGTGGCCAAAGCCCGCCTGCTGGAACTCCCCGGCGTGGGCGAAAAGATTGCCGACTGCGTGCTGCTCTTTGGCGCAGGCCGCTTCGAGGCCTTTCCCGTCGACACCTGGATGATTAAGGCCATGCAAAGCCGGTACGGGCTCCATGGCTGGAAGCCGGAGCAAATCGCCGCCTTCGGACGCATCCACTTCGGCCAGTATGCTGGCTATGCCCAGCAGGTGCTCTTCGCTGGCGAACGCAGCCAGTGAAATCATAAGCCGGAGAGGCATTCACCGGAAAAACGTAGCATGTCAACGTCATGAAAATGTTACGAATTAAATCTTCTTATCGGCACGGTCCCGGCTTAATAACACCTTAGAAATATCGCTACCTATGAAAAATACACTACACTACTACTTAGCCTTCGCCATCAGTTGTATCGGGCTAACCCAACTACAAGCGACCGTATCCGTCCCGCTATATCTTCTACAGGGAAACAGTTCCAGTAATCCCTACCGCCTGGGTGTCGATCTGCTTTTCGCGGGAAGCTCCACTCCTCAGCGGTACATGCTGGACACCGGCAGTGTCGCCCTCGTTGCAGGCCAGAATATGCACTTGGGAAGCTCCACATTCGATACCGATAAAGCCGGGGAAATCTCGTACGGAGGCGGCTCGGACGCTGTAAAAGTTTATCAAGGCACCGGTACCGTTTCTCTCTACGACAGCGGCAAAGCGCTATCAGTCCTCACCGTAAACAACGCCAACTTCGCAAGGGCATACCATAGCACGGACGCCCGCTGGGATCTCAGTGGCGGAGCCTCCGCCGCGTTTGAAGGACAGTATGCGGGAGTCCTTGGGGCCGGCTACAATTACAAGGAGATCCCAACAAATGCCTTACCAGGCTCCCCGGTAGCCTTTAGCTTGTTTAGCCTCTTGGCCCAGGCCGATCTTTCCGCGGACACTCCCGGCTTCTCCATCCGTGTGGATAAGTCCAGTAAGACCGGAACCTTGACGCTCGGGTTGACGGAAGCGCACCTGAGCACCATCGAGTATAAAACTGCGTTCCAGGCGCAATCGGGAGATTCTCTGCCCAACATCCCCAACACCAACGACGTCGGTCCCAGAGCCCAATATCAAGTCAAAGGGGAAGGCTACATTGGAGACACCAAAGTGTTAGGCCCGAACGGTGAAGATCATCTCCCGGTCGTATTCGATACGGGAGGCCCGGGTACGAGCTTCGAATACGCCACACAACCCGGCCCTCAGACCGTGCCCGGAGGTACCGATATCGAATTGCTCATGCAAATATTGAATGAATCAGAAACCTTTCATTATGATTTTACTTCAAGCAGCGAGACGAGCTTGAATGAACTCGCGTCCTTGTTGCTGACCACAGTTTCCGCCTCCACCGCTTCGAACGATCCCTTCCATTTGAATGCAGGTCTGAATCCATTTCTGGATAAGGAAATCTTTTTCGTTCTGGGGGACGGCACATCCGACCCCTACATCGGTTTCCGGGCTATTCCCGAGCCGCAGACCATCCTCTGGGTAAGTGTTCTGGGAATCGCCGCCCTGGTCGCACGCCGAAAATCGCGCCCCGGAGCGAAGTAAGCCTTAGCTCGCGACGAATCCCCCCCAAATCTCTTTAGATGGTTTCCTCGAGCGTGCGCTGCATCGCGACGCGGGCGATCTCTAGGGCCTGGTCAATATCGGCATCCGTGTGGGCGGCACTGAGGAACCAGTTGTGGTGCGGATGAAAGAACGCGCCAACGCCACCCTCGCCTTCCATGGCGTAGGCACAGAAGCGCTGCCACTGGCGGAAGTTCGACTCGTCATTGAACCTGTAAAAAGGCACTGCCGCCGGCCCCGAGCCGAGTATGTCCTTCCCAAACTCTGTTCCAAGCCGTTCCAGGCCCTCACGGAGCCGCTGGCCGGAACGCTGTAGCTTCGCCGGGACATCATCGCGCTCGAGGATGTCGAGTACCTTGAGGCTGGCCGCCATGGGCACAGCGCTGTTCCAGAAGCTGCCAGTAAGAAACACCCGGCTGGCGGGCACGCGGAGCTCCTTGCGCCCTAATGCGGCCGAAATCGGATGGCCATTACCCAGTGCCTTGGAGAAGCAGATGATATCCGGGCTAAAGCCAAAGACACGGTGACTGCCCCCCAAGTGGAGACGGAAACCCGCGCGGATGTCATCGAGAATGAGCACCACGCCCTCGTCCCGGCACTTCTGTTCGATGGCCTTGAGGAAGCCACGCGCGGGCAGGATGCTGTCCCCAAAGGCGGGATGGTGATAGGGGGTCACGATCACACAGGCTACCTTGCCCGCGTGACGTCGCATGAGCTGGGCGAAGCCCTCCAGGTCGTTCCAATGGAAGGTGTGGACGTGCGCGCGATCCTCTTCGATAATCCCCGCCGGGCTGTGGTTGCACCACGGATCGATACCGTGATAGCCGCCCGACAGGCGTAGTATCTTTTTGCGACGGGTGGACTCGCGCGCCACGCGCACGGCCCAGGAGGTCACATCGCTGCCGTTTTTGCCAAAAACAGCCCAAGAGGCAAAATCCACCAGCGATACGAGGCGCTCGGCCAGCTCGACCATGCGCGCAGTGGGGTGATTGAAAGTGTCGCCGTCGCGGCGTTGACGCTCGGCAACCTCCTCCACCTCGGGATGCCGGTACCCCAAGACAATAGGACCGTAGCCACATATGAAATCGAGGTACTCGCGCCCATCCACGTCCCAGTAGCGGCAGCCTTCGGCGCGCGCGGCATAGTATGGGCTGGCCCCGGGGAGGGTCGCCGCCGGACTCTGGTGCCCGTAGATGCCACAGGGTATGACCTGGGCCGCCCGGCGAAATAACGCCATGGACTCGGCGTAGGGTTGAGCGTTTGACGCTCCAATGCGTTCTTGGGGGGAAACCGTCCCTGAGCTTAACTCCATACCATTGTGTAACAAAGCGGAAAACTTAACCGCAAGCGAGCAAAATGGCACCCGGGCAAATCAAATCCCGGCGGGGGTCTTGCCCCGAGGCAGGTACAGCTCGATGCGCTCCATGAGTAGGTTGACCTGCTCGGCCAGAGGCGGGAAGCCATTGATTTCCAGCGTTCCGAGCCCGAGCTCGGCCTGGGCATCCATCTCGTCGTGCAGGGCGTGCAGGGCCACGGCCGGGTCGTTAAAACAAACGGTGACGTCCGCCGTGCGCGGAGGCTCGCCGCGCCCCCAATCCAGCCTGCGCGGCACGAGATTGAGCCAGGTGGGCACACCGTCGCGGCCGAGCTGAAACTGCGCCAACCCATGCGGGCCGCTGCGGAAGATCTCGCGCGAAACCCGCTCGTGCTCACAGAGCTGGCACAGCGACCGCAGCATGATGCCGAAGTAGGTTTTGACGAACGCCTCGCGGAAGTCCGTATCCCGCAGGGCATCGCCGTTGGGCTGAAGGAAGTCCTCGAGCACCGCCGCGATGTCCTGGAACTGTTTGACGCGCCCGATCTTGCTAATGCCGCGGGTAGGCATGGGCGGAATGGCTTTGCGACCCTCGAAGGTGGAGTTGGCCTGGGCATCGGAGTGGAAGAACAGCTCCACGTCGGCCTTTTCGGCGGCATTGCCCCAGTCGAAACGGCAGGTCTCGCCCTCCAGAAAGTAAGCACCGCGCAGGCCCGAACGGGTTTTGAAAGCCACCGAGAAGGACTCGTCACCGAGCAACGCCCGGGCTTCCTCGGAAGCCTTCAGCAGGTCGTCCATGGCCGGCAACACGGCAAACAAAAACAGGCGGCAACGCAGGTGCTCGATCGCGGCGGGAGTCATAAAGGCTCAGGAATACGCCAAGAGGCAAAGACTGAAAAGCGGAAAATGGCACCCCGGAACGTAAATCCCACGGTTGGACTGGTCATGAATGCCATCGTCCTCGGCGGCGCCTCCATGCTTCTGGCCGCCTTTTGTTTAAAGTTCGTCGACGAAAAAGCCGCCGAAGGCGTGGAGGCGGATTGAGCTTTCGCTTAGTCTTTATCAGATCGCCGCAATAATACGAAACCAAGCAGTACAAGGACCACTACTCCACCTAGCGCCCAAGGCCACAAAGGGGACTCCTTAGGCTCGGGGGTGGGTACGTCAGACACAGGCGGTGATTCTAGTTCCGGGCTCTTATCGCCATCTGTTTGCGCCTGAAGCTCACGCCGCCTTTCCTCTTTCATGCGTTGAGCTTCATCCGCGCTCTTGTAAGAATTAAGCCAAGCATTGCGTGAAATGAGGCCCGATTTAATCTTACGCAAGCTAGCTTCATCCAAATCAGGATTGTTTTGTTGTTCCCGCAGATAGCGCTCCGCTTCCTCCGATGGGTGCAAGGCCAAGGCGAGGAACGCTTGGCTCTGAGCAGTTACTTGCTCTGGAGCAAGAACATGATCGTATATAATTAATCCCTCGGGATTATTCTTGTTCTGCCAAAATGATGCTTGAGTTCGCTTAATCAAAAACTCAAGAGATTCTTCAGTTCCATAGCGAGCTACCGCAGCATACCCTTGCGTAAGACAAGATAGCGCCTGATCATTTTCAGGCTCTGTTTCATAAAAAGAAACTAAATCTGAAAGTCTATCGAAACTAAACGATGTTGGCTCTAATCGACCAATGGTCCCTAGGATTCTAATACTATCCTTCCATTTTGTCCTGTATTTGGGATCGCGTGAAATATAAAAAAGACCGTCTATAATATCTTCATTCGCGGCTAAGATATAATATTGCGAGAAAGAATAATCCTCATAGGGGATGTCAACTTTGCGCTCAAGATAGTCCAAAGCGAGTTGCTTATCGCTTTCAGGTGCTGGCACCCCGAAGATAAAAATCAAAATGTATAGCATCACTTTCATACTTAATTATTAAGGAAAAGAATTTTCTCAGCTTCACGGACATCGCTTCCTCGCTCTTTATCGCAGGAGGGTTCCCCTTGTCCATTGCCCACCATCAGATGCTCCTCTATGCAAATGTGGCCGATATCGCCAAAAGCATGTAACCATTCGTGTGCGATTACGTCTTTAGGAGAATTTTCTAGTGGAATAATCATGATCCCTTCTCCTCTACCAGCAATACCGCCAGCATTATCATATAAATCTTCCACAACATATATTTGCTTATCTCCTTGAATGCTTAGATATGAAAAAATATCACTTATGTCAGCACTTGAAGCATTCCGCCAACTGCTGTGGGCCGAGTTGTCATCTTTCGGAAAAAGCTCACTTAATCTAAAAGTCACCGGGACCATCACATCGGCATCTTCGTCAAGCCAATCGCGGTCACGTCTCACGATGTTCGCGCCTGAGAACCATGTTTTCAGTTTGTTCTTCACTACCGTTTCTGAAAGTTGTCCATGGGACTGTGCCGACAGCCAGATAACACGTGTGTCCATGATTTCAATATTAGCCGTTTTACGCGTCATTTCCACTCCGGATGCATTCTTAAGTATCAGACGCAGTTCCAGGTTCGAATTTGCGTTCAACCCCTCAACGTAAAAGGAAACCTCGTCCGTTAGTATATCGGCCAAGGGACTTTGCGGGTTGGGGTTGGCCAAATCCAAAGTCAGCGGCAGACTGGGAATGGCGGTCAATACGTCCTGATCCTGAATATATTTGTACAATCGTATATCGGCGTTGCTGGAAGTCGTAAACTCAAGAGTACCTTGCTCAAGCACATCGAATTTTTGCAACGTAACCAACACGACATCATCATCGGTGGATCCTAAAACCGCATCATCCTTGTCCTCCGGGTAGGGTGTTGCGGGAATGGAGTCATGATCGTCATTATCGTCGTTGATGATCAAAGGGCAGCGTT
Organism: Verrucomicrobiia bacterium; assembly: GCA_030432235.1. GTDB lineage: Bacteria > Verrucomicrobiota > Verrucomicrobiia > Opitutales > Cerasicoccaceae > JAUIHT01. The sequence continues at coordinate 377,752 of JAUIHT010000004.1, forward strand.
CGGGGTCATGTTGCTCGGCAAGTGGAATCTTTACAGGAAATACGTCGGATGCAAAGGGCTCGCGGTGTTGGACACGGCCAAATCGATGTGATTCTAACCCCATCGGCACGAGCAGCAGCAGCTTCTCCACCCCACCCTTCATTCCTGTTGCGGCGATCATGCCTTTGGAGTTCATTCGGAGGGGATTAAGCGCGGTGATAGTATCGTCGTTAATAAGGTCCTGTAGCTGCCAAGGGCCGTCAAAGGTATCGAGGAACTCACCGGGATTTTCAAGGTCGGGCGTACGCGTCCAGATAGCATCCGCACTATTAGGCAAAAAGCCCCAAAGCATCCAGTCCCCGCTTGGTTCAGAAGAAAGATATTGAAGATACATTGCCCCTGGAGCAGAAATCGAGGTCTCTGTGCTGCCATTAAGATATACGTTCCTGGAAGAAAGAAGGGCATTTTGATTATTTACTCGGCGGATATTCGACGGCAAGTCTCCATCCGAGTAGACATGACTCCCATCGGGACTGAACATGTCAAAATCATCTAAATCGCTTCCTGTTCCAAGGACGCTCACGCCACTGGTCTTGTATATACACTTAACTCCATATTGATTATAATACCAATATGCATCGTTGTATATATTTCCCATTTCATCATGCCTCGGCCACCAATTTACAAACCAAAAGCCACCGTATCCGCCATATCCATACTGCCCCGGATAGGCATTAGTGCTCCACGATTGACCATCATACAAGGATATTAACGTACTTGTCAGAGCTCCAGAGTTCCCAATGCCGTTGTTGACCCAATTTGGGTCTAATATCTGAGTAATCACGTTCGCCTCATTATCTAGCCCCAATACATATGGCGGTGGTCCATATGGATAACCATTTACCGGATCAATATTTAGTGGCGGAGAAGTTGTGGAAGCTATATAAGGCGTTCCTCCAATAAAATTAAAAGTCGTGACCGTGTTCCACTTCCATCTCTTATACGCGATGGGCGTAGGATAAGCGACATCATCATCACCCACTCGCCAAAGCAGAGCCCCATTAATATTTATATCAACCAGATAATGATCTTCCCCGTTGAAATCGTCGACTACGATAACCGCATATTGGGGGCCTCCTCCCAATATTGCACCTTCGTCGTTTTCTTGAGGGGCAGGCTGACCTAAAGCCCTGCTAAAGAGCCAATATACCATAAGTATGCAAGACAGAACCCGGCATGACAGGTAGCGATATGAGAATAATTTCACGGGTAACAGAGATGGTTCTTAATATTCGAGAGCTTGGATGACGGCAGCCGGTATGGTGACCGTTTCCGCGTCTGCGGGGGCTACCCCTACTTGCCAAGTACGGCCATGGCTATCACGATGCAATACCTTGGTGTTGTGCTCGTTGTCGGAATTATCAGTCCATGAAACGGTCAGGCTGCCATCAGGATTAATTTCCCGCGTGACATTAGTAGTGGGAACAGGCCGAGTACCCGAGCGTTGGGTGAGCACGCCCGCTTCATAGCTGACACTAGATGCTCCTGCCTGACTGGTAATCGTGGAAGTGTTACCTACTGTCTCCGTTTGGTAGAAAAATACGTCGGGCGTTCTGCCATAGGCATCGGAACGCACGATTTTTTGTGTGGCCGATGATGAGGAGGAGTCCAGCGAACCGCTACCAGCAGTCACCGAGTGGACGACCGGCGCGTTCTTGAGCGGTGCACCGCTGGCATCCAGCACCAGCACGATGTAGGGCGATATGCAGTAAGTCCCGGATACGGCTAGTTGATAGTCGCCACTGATTTTGAAAAGCTGAGGGGCTTGGGCGTTATAATAGTCGTCAGCATCCGTGCCGTTCTGCCACTCGGTCCGGTTGTCTATTCCATCGCCATCGTAGTCCCACTGGACGGAATCGTAGCCGGTGGGATCGGCGGGCTCCGAGGGCAGAATATCGGCGATATTGGTGATTAGCCCATTGGGGTCATAGATGTAGTCATTGGTGGAATTAACAATAGCCAGTTCCCAGTCATCCGGCAGGAGGTCGTCATCCGTATCGGTGAAGGGGGGCTCATCCGGCCAGCCTTCCAGACTGAAGGAAAACACATGCTTGAGCTGACCGAGGTTAGCCGGGGCGTAGTTGTCGCCGACGGGAGTGGCGGGGTTCCAGGGGTAGGCGTTGTCGGAGAGCTCGTTGCCGTCGTCGAGGTCATCAAGGAGGATGGTCCCGTCGGCCAGGACGATCGGGAAGTCCTCCTCGTGGAACCGGTCGATGAAGAATTTCACCATATACTTCAACTGGCCCAAATTGAGCGGCACGTAGTTGTCGGCGGGGTCGGTGGAGAAGCCGGAAACCAAGGTCGCGAGTTCCGTCCCAGCGGAGTCGGTTTCGGCGGCTTCCATGGTCAGGTAAGCGGCTTTGGCCAGATTTTTGGCCTGGCCAAGGTTGGCCGGGGCGTAGTTTGCCTGCATCCAGGTGTCGTAGCCCGGGTCCGTCGGTGCGGGCGGTTGGGCATCGCCCTCAACGACATCCTGGTCAATCCACCACTCAGGATAGGTCGGGTCTGCGGCGAGAATACCGGCAAATACAGCAGCCCCTAATAACAGGCATAAGTAGGGCATTTTCATGGAGATGGCTTTTTTTGGATACAGTAATTATGCTATCACCTTGGCAAGCCATTTTCATGTGATATTCGGGTATCCCCTCGATTGCTGAAGAACATCAATCGAGCAAGCCACGCCCAGCGTATCGCCTATATTCCGCTAGGCCTTGGCCTTTTTGGCGCTCTTCTTTTTGGCTTTAGGCTTTTCCGCCTTCTTTTGGGCCTTCTTGCGGAGGATGGTCTTGAGCTTCTTGCGGCTGCTTTTGGCCACGATGTAGCCGACGCACTTCTCCGCGCCGCAACGACAGGGATGATCGAGGAAGTGCTCGAGCGAATACCCGTAGTCGAAGTACAGCTCCTGCCCCTTGGAGATGCTCTTCTTGGCGTAGATGAAAATGCGGCCCTCCTCGTTGACGGCTTCGCAGTTTTCCTCGCAGGAGTGATTGATGTACTTGGCAGGGTTGTCCGGCACGTTGCCGTCGAGATCCCACTTCTTGTCGAGGTCGAAGATGTAGACCAACCCCTCGCCACTCTTGCGGGCTTTCTCCTCCCACTCCAGGCAGCGGCGCAGCGACTCCTTCTTACGGATCTTCTCGCCGATGTACTCGATGATACGGGTACCCTTGGGGATATCCTCGGTGGCGTAGAGACCGCTGCCGTGGATTTTAGACTTTTTGAGCTTCCAGAGTTTCTTGGCCATGCGAACGAACAGCAAATTGTCCGCCAAGGCAGAACCAGCAGAGCGATTCCGGCAATGTTAAAAAAGCATTTCAGTTCGCCAAACTGGGCTGCTTCGTGGTTTTTTTTCGTGCATTAGATCGGCTTGAACGCCCATCCCGCGAGCCTTTGGGATTCTGTTTGCTTTCCTTTTTGTCAGCAGGAGCGTATAACCACTGGTGAAACCTTGTCGGTTTGCCTCGAGAATTCGCCAGAGCATCGAAGAAGATTCTTTCCTGTTCGACATAATCATCCAGATTGATGGATTTAGCGCTCTTGCGGCAAAAATCGCGATATAGGCCAAATAACGTATCACGGGCAACCAGCAGGTCCTGATGATATACGGTCTCATCGAAAAGGTCGAAATACCTGTTGTACCAAGGCTGGAAGCGCTTCTGAAATTTGAGCTTATCCTCGGTTTTGGAGCTGGAGGCTTTTTCCTGAGCTATAAGAATCAGCTCATCGTAGGCCTCTCGCAGATTCGTACGAATCTTGTCGAGCATCAGTTTTGCCGCCTCCCGTGTATACTGCCACCAGCTCATCGTAGGCCAGGCGATCATCAGCACCGGTATCGCCATAACAGGGCCGTAATTAGGGAATGCCCCAACCAACAACCATGCGAGCAGGCCAATAACGAAGAATATAAAACTCAAGCGCAGCGGGAAGGAGCGGTCCATGTAGTACATGACCAAAAACCCAATCCCAAGAAAGGCATATAAGAATATCAAAATATAGACGGTGAACTGGAGTATGGGCATGCTCTGATTGACCATTCGCAAATCAAAACGGGCTAGGTAGGTGGGCAAATCGCCTTCCAGTTCATCGATTTCTTCATTGCGCTTATCAATATCATACCGAAGGTCTTCCCGCTTATCCTCAGTCCTGCCCAGAGAAAGTTCGGCCACATGAAAATCGGCCCGAGCGGCATCCAACTGGGGCTTGAGAGCCTCCTGAAGCAGGCGAATCTCGTCGATTCTCTTCTGCTTCAACTTCAATTCCTGCCCCGCAGCATACTGCTCATTTTTCAACTCTTCCATTTTGGCGTTATCTTCGGACTGCCCCCCCAATAGTATACGCAGGGAAGCAATTTGCGCCTCAAGATGGTCTCTTGCCTTCAGCAATAAAGCGAGTTCATCCGCGTACTCCTTCTCCTGATCCTTAAGTTCCTGCCAATCCAAATCCAGGTCTTCCTTTTGAGAAGTAAGCGTCTCAATGGTTTTATCCAAAGCTTCCAACTGGACCTGAGCCTCCAAATGTTCTGTCTTAAGCTTTTCCAGGCGGGCGTAATCGGACTGAATGACCGATTCATTTTCATTGGGCTGGCGGACATCTCCCGTGGAGTAGTGGGTTGCCGTAGTCTTGTATTTGCTGGGTCCGATCGGGCGTCGGCACGTGCTCGAATCGTCCATGCCCACATAGTGGATGGTGTTGCTCCGGCTGCATCCGGCGTTGAAGACGGACCCAGCCATCGCAAATATCAACCAGCAGAAAAGCGTACTTTTTGACAACGTGCTCATGCCGTTAGCGGCGTTTGGTGATTTCTGAGCCGAAAAAGAGCCCGATAATGGCGACCATCAGATTCGTATCCAATGGCGTCAGAAAGATAGCACCCTCCTTCCAGGTAAAATCGTAATAGCTCATCGTTTCGCTCCAGAGCCATCCGCCTTTGTAATAGATTGGCGTGCTGACGATGACTGGAGTCTCAGGCGATAGAACCGGCGCCACCTTGGGCCAGACGATGATGAATAACACAGCAACAATGGCGATAAAGCGGCGGGTCCAACTAAACCCCCACCCTCCCTGATATTCGCGGGCGGAACGGTATATCTTATCCTGCGCAAGGCTGGACCGGATAATGTAGCTTTGCTCCATTTCACGATCCTGCCTGGACTGCGCCCAAATTTTCATGACCCCACCTAAAACCGTGGAGCCGAGAAAAGTTATTAATTCAAAAGGTATCGGTCCCATAAAAATAGCAGTAAAAATGATTAAAGTACATTATTATCTAGCATGACATATACCATAACTTCAAATAAAATCTTATAGTCTAAAATAATATTTTTGAATATTAACCATTTTCTATGCCAATGGAGCCCGAATTAAATCGAAACTTGCGGTCAGACGGATAAACAGGCTGCCTCTGCACCATCCATGGCCTCACCGCTCAGCCTGCCGAACATCCGGCTCTTCATCGCCTTCCGCGTGCTGTTCAACGCGCGATTCTACTACCCGGTATTCACCGTGCTGTTCCTCGACATGGGGCTGACGCTGGAGCAGTTCTTCCTGCTCAACGCCGTCTGGGCCGTGTCCATCGTGACGCTGGAGGTGCCCTCGGGGGCCTTTGCTGACACCTTCGGGCGGCGCAACCTCGTCGTGCTGGCGGCGTGCTGCATGGTGGTCGAGATGGCGTTGATCGCCTTCGTGTCGCTGGGGTCGTGGGTCTTCTGGGCCTTGCTGCTGAACCGCGTCATCAGCGGCGCGGCGGAGGCTTTTGCCAGCGGGGCGGATGAGGCCCTGGCCTTCGATACGCTCAAGCAAGCAGGTATTGAGAAGGACTGGCCCAAGGTGCTGGACATCGGCATGCGCTGCCAGTCCGCCGCTTTTTTCGTAGCCATGCTGGGCGGGGCGGCGGTCTATGATGCCGAGCTGCTCAATGCGGCGGCGGCACTGTTCGGCTTCACCGGGCTCTCACTCGCGCCGGAAACCACCCTGCGCTTTCCAATCTACCTGACGCTGCTGACATCGGTGGCGGTGTTGTTCATCACGCTAGGCATGAAGGAGGTAAGCGTCCACGACGAGGGCGAGGAACCGGTCAAAAGCACTGGCGAAGCTTTTAAGTTGGTCGCAAAAACCGGCGCGTGGATTTTGAAAACGCCCGTGGTGCTGGTGCTGATCGCCGCCGCGCTGACCTTTGACAGCATCACCCGCGTCATCATCACGCTCAGTAGCGAATACTACCGACTCATCGGCCTGCCCGAGGCTCTGCTGGGCGTCATGGGCGCAAGTCTGGGCCTGATGGGAATGGTCATCCCGATCTATGCACGCAAGCTGGTGGAAAAGAAGAGCGCGCTGTTCAACTTTGGGATGCTGGCGGTGCTCATCGGAGTGGCGCTCGCGGGCATGGCCTTCCAGTGGCGTTACTGGGGCGTCATCCCCGCCCTGGGCATCGGCGCGACCATGATGCTGCTGGGCTTTTTTGTCAGCCACTACCTGAACCAAAGCGTGACCGACTCCAAACGCCGCGCCACCGTGCTGAGCTTCCGCAGTCTGGCCACGAACCTCGCCTACGGCGTCGCCGGGCTGCTCTATATGAGCTTTACCGCCGCCCTGCGGGAGCAGCCCGCCACCGACTCCTCCGCTATCGGCGAAACGCCGAATGTCTTCGGACGCATCCTGGCCTGGACTCCGCTGTACTATGCCGTCACGCTCATTGTGCTGGCTATCTTTGCACGATGGGCACTGCGTAGTCGGCAAGCCCCATAAGGCAGTCGGCATTTTACCATACACTTTTCCTTGTACGGCCTCCTAAGACATTCTATCATGGCAACCGCCATGTATAAGTCTAACGTTATCCTACTTGTATTATTTACCCTACTGGCCGGGCAAACGCTCCTGGCCAACGAATTCCGAACCTTCAAAAGCAACGACGGAGTCGAGATTCGCGCACGCCTGATTAAATTTTCCGAGAGCAAGGGTGTATCCATTATTCTCGATAACGGGCGGCCCTTCGATGTTCCCCTGGAGCGCTTTTCCAAGGAGGACCAGGAATATATCCGCGAGTGGCACAAGACCACTGCCAACCTGCTGACGCCCGACTCGGACTTCGAGGTTTACGTGGGCGCTCAGAAGAGCAAGAAGGGCGAGGGCTCCTCCGTCGGCGGTCAAATGCAGTACGAAATCATCCAGCCGGTCGTGCGCATTACCAACAAGGAATGGACGGAAGATTTCAAAGGCGTCGAGGGCGTCGTCGCCGTCATTGCGCGAAACGTCCGCAGTAACAACATGTTCATGGTCGTCACGGTGGAGGAGTTCAACTTCGAGCATATTGCCCATGGCAGTACCGCCGAGTGGCAGGGCAAGAAAGGCGAAACCTCCTGGTATGACGACGATGGCGACGGTTCCGACGACTCCTCAGGCTATCGCTACAAAGGCACCGTCATCGCCTTGAAAAACCGTAACGGAGACCTTGTCTACACCAAAGGCACCCGCTCGAGCTGGGAAGGCGGCTACGACAAGATCAAAGGGCTCAGGGCGGGTAACGTCTACGACGATGACCTCCGCAACAGCATCAATACGTCGTACTATTGAGAACCGCGTTTGTTGCCTGTCACCGTCGCGGAGCTCCCAGGCCGACAGCTTTCAGGCCCGGCGTAAAAAAAGCGCCCAGGAAGCGCGCTTCGTCCATCCAGGCGAAGGCCGGGCCGAGGGCTTTTACCATGACCTTGGCTACGTGCATACGCCAGGGCGCGTGCCAGACGCGAAAGCGCAGCATCGTTTTGCCACGCTGCGTATAGGCAACATAGCGCTCGTGCAAAAAATGCTCCAGCGTACCCGGCTCGGCAGCGGGCAAAGGCGCCAGGGCGTACTCGGCCTCCAAACGCGCGTAGTTGTCCCACCCGCGCACCGTGGCAGTGAAACGCCGCGTGGTCGGGCGATAACGTAGCGGCATGTGGGCCAGCCGGTAGGGCAGCCCGTACAACGGCGGGCCGACGAGCCGGGCCAGCGGGTGGTTGATGAACTCCTGCATGAACCAGATACCCGGACCCTCCGGTCCCCGCACATACGTGCGCAGGTTAAGGAAGGCGTGGTCATCGACAGGCTTGGCCAAAGGGCGCGCCCACCAACCTTCACGAGCAAAGCGTAAGTGCGTCTGCCGGAAAGCCACCAAAGTGACGAAGGCCTCACCGTCACGAGTATCCAACGGCAATGGCACCTCGCCCTGGATGGCTTCTGGCGTGACCGCGAAGTGCGCCATTAGTAACGTGTCCCAGTCGCCTCGCAGAAACGGTTTTTCATCAGGAGGCGGTTCCGGCTCATTCGGTTTATGACGCGGTTCGTTTTGTTTCGGCAGTAGAGTTTGCATGGCGATGTCCTTTCCAAGTCAGAGATTGACTGCCACGACGGCGGCGTAGGTTACGATCATCAAGGTGAAGAGCACATGGAAGCCCCAGGCCCCAAAGCGGTAAAGCGCGCGGCGCTTGGTGATCGCCTGCGTGTCGTAGTAAAACAGCGCCACAACCATGCGCCCGCCCCAATAGAGCGTAAGCAGAGCCGCGAACGCCGTGGCAATGGCATTGCCCTCGAAAAAGGCCGGCGCCAGCAGCACCGTGATGAGTCCGAAGGCGAGGTTTAGCGCCTGAATGTACCGGCTGTAGGTATGGGCGATCTGCCGGTTCCACGGCATCGCCATGCGCGCAATGTCGGCATCCCAGCCGAGGATGTAGCGCACCTGATCGTAGATAAGCGCGATGAAAATCTGCCCCGCCCCGGCAAGGTAAAGCATGATGATGAGTGTGTCTTTCATTTTTCTTAAATATTAAAGTTTCGATAATTTGTGAAAATTAGTCGCCGAAGAAAAGCTTCCAGAGAGTCAACCTCTGAAAGAGCCCGACCATCCGGGTGAGGCGATGGCGGTGTCCGCCGAGCCGCGCTAGACCACGGCGAGCCGGCCAGCGTGTGGCCGGTACTGCTTTGTGATTGGGTAAATAAGTGTTCATTGGAAAATCGGTTGCGGGTTGTTCATTTCATTTTCGCCCCAAGGGCCTTTAAAACCATCGGGACGACCTTGCTGCGCTCGGAGCGAGCCACGCGGTCCATTACAGAGTCGGTCAGGGAGATGAACTCGGCGAGCTGCTCCATCATGCCGTGGAAGGCGACGGCCTCCTTACCCTTTTCGGACTTGGTGGCAGCGGCGCAATCGCGCAGGACGGTCAAGGCCGGTTCGATTTCACGACGCTTACGCTCGCGGCTGATGGCGCAAAACATCTTCCAGACATCCTTCTCCGCCTCGAAGTACTCTTTGCGGTCACCGGGAAGAAAATAGCTGCGGATGAGCCCCCATCCAACAAGCTCGCGCAAGTTGGTGTTGGCGTTGCCCCGGCTGATCTGGAGCTCCTCCATGATGGTGTTGGTGTCGAGGGGCTCCGCGCTGATCATGAGCAACGCATGAACCTGTGCCATGGTGCGGTTGATGCCCCACTGGCTGCCCATCGCGCCCCACTGACGCAGGAAGTTTTCCCGCGCTTCGGTCAAAGGTGTTGGCTTGGCTTCTTTCATTTTATAGTTTCAATAATTACCGAAAGTTTAGATTTTGCAAGTGGAAATTTTCAAAATTAATGAAAGGCTTACTCAGCACCGCTCAGGTCATGAAAAAAATCCAGACCGCCGCCAGCGCCATGGTGGCAAGGACGACCGGCACCCCTGCTCGGGCAAACTCTCCGAACGTAATTTTGATGCCACAGGAGGCAGCCTGCTCGACCACGATGATGCCCGCCAAGCTGCCGAAGATGATGAGGTTTCCGGAAAACCCTGTTCCCAGCGCCAGGGCAGCGCCGAGGGCGTTCGCACCGTCCCCGGGATGCAGGTAAGGCACCAGCAGCATAACAGTAGGATTGTTACCAACGATATCGCTCAACACGCTACTGACCAGAAACAGGGAAAACGGGTCGTTGAGGTTAATCCCCGCGTCGCTTAATCCTTCCAGAATTTTCTGTGGTAGACCGGTAGCGGCAAAACCGGCGTTGACCACGAACAGCCCCATGATGAGCAGGAGCAGCGTGCCGTCGACGTGTTTAAGCGTTTCGCTGGAAGGAGTTTTGCGGCTCAACAGCAGAAGCCCGGCGGCGGACAGGGCGATCAGTTCCCGCGGCCAATGACTAAAAACAAAAGCGACAATGACCCCCACGGCGATGACCGTGGCCTTAATGGTCTCATGCGTGTCGAAACGCACCTCCTCGACGGTTGCCTCGGGTGGTCCATCGTGCGTAGGTGCAGCCGCCAGTTGCCAGCGCCCGCGATACATGAGCACAAGCACGCCCCACACAATCGGCAGCGAAATCAACGCCGGCAGCAGGGCCACCTTGAGGAAGCCGTTAAACGACAACCCCAGGCCCTGGGCCACGATCATGTTCTGCGGGCTGCCGATAAGGGTCCCGGCAGAACCGGTGTTGGCCGCAAAACAGAAAGCCAGCAGGAAAGGCACGGGATTCAAGCCGCGCGCCAGTGTCAGCGAGACCAGCAGAGGCGTCATGGCTACGACCACGACATCGTTGGTAAGCAGAGCCGAGAGCAGACCGCCCACTCCAATCAGCACGGCCAGCAGCAGAGGCGGACTCACCGGCAGCCCCGCCACCCGCTCCGCCGTCCACGCGTAAAAGCCCGATACGGCAAAGGCACCGGACACCACCATGAGCCCGAAAAGCAGACCAATCGTGCGGTAGTCAATGGCTTCCCAGCCCGCTTTGGACGTAATGCTGCCGACAGCCAGCATGGCGAGGGCGCCCACGATGGCCGCACCGGTGCGGTCCACCTTAAAGCCCGGCAAGGTACCGAACCCCATGGCTACATAGACGAGAATAAAGATGCCGAGTGTCAGGTCCAGAGTCGTGTCGCTCATGACCGTTATGCCTTGGCGGGCTTTTGCCACCACCAGATGAAGTCACTGGCAAAGGTCTGATGATCGGGCAAGGCCTTGGTCACGGCGCTACGAACCCCCCACATGCCGAAGTCGAGGTAGTCATCCCCGCCCATTATGCCGCCGGGGTTGAGGCGCGGCAGGGCAGCCTCAATGGTCTGAAGCGTCGTCAGGTAATCGTGGGAGGTATCGATGTAGATGAAGTCCCAGCTTTCGGTCGCACTTTCGAAAAACTCGATGGCGTCGCCACGGTTCAGCGTCACGCGATCACTAAAGCCGAGTGCGTCGATATTCTTCTGCGTGTTCTCGATGGAGGGTGCCTGGCCGTAGCCATTGGCCTCCCAGGAACCCTTCTGGTCCGGCGACCAGTCGGGCAGTTCGTGGTCGGCAAAGAGGTCGACCCCGGTCACGGTCATGCCCGGGTCGCCGACCATTTTGGACAAGGTACACAGGTAGGAGACATCGCGCCCGAAAAACACCCCCGCGATGGCCATGCTAGCGGGCTTGTGCTCCTGCATAACCCAGCGGAAGAAGCGCCAGTGGAAGGCGGTCGAGTAGCCTCGGCAGACGGCGTTGACCTTGCCCCGCTCGGCGGCGTCGACGCGGTCGAAACGCGAAACCTGCCGCATGCCGAATCGACGCGCGACCTCGAAATTGGCCTTCAGAACTGCTTTGGCGTCCATTGGTTTAACGCTGAATGCTTAACGCTAAACGCTGAGTGCCAAATACAGGTGTGGCAATGCCAAGATGTCACCTCTATTGACTGAGGTAGCATTAAGCGTTCAGCGTTTAGCGTTTAATCACGCCGGGCTGGTCTTTTGGATGAGCTTGAGCGACTCGCTCTTTTCGCCGCGGAGGATGTCATAGCCAGCACCGAAGAGCTTCTTGATCCCGCCGAGGCCCTGGCTGCGGGCGATGCGGGCGACGATCTTGCTCTGGCGATAGAGCCACGGCAGGTTGTACAGGCGCGAGCGCAGCCAGCGGGTGCGGGCGCTAGTGGCGAAGGCCTGGATTTCCTCGTTGGAGAGGTTGTCGTAGCGGATGACGGAGGTGTGGTTGCCGTCGAAGAGCTCCCATTCCTCGGAAGTGAGGTGACCGCGTTCCTTCGCCTTCTGGTAAAACTTCGTGCCGGGGAAGGGCGTGGTGATGGAAACCTGGATGGTGTCCACGTCGAGCTTCTTCATGAACTCGTAGGTCTTCTGCATGGACTCGCGGGTCTCCCCGGAAAGGCCGAAAGAGAAGGTGGCGTGGGTCTTGATGCCGAGCTGATTGGCCTTCTTGCAGAACTTGAGGACCTTGTCGTGCTTGACCGGCTTGTTGATCTCCTTGAGTACGCGCTCGTCGCCGGACTCCACGCCGAACTTAATCGCGATGCAACCGGCGTCGGCCATAGCTTCGAGCATGGCCTCGTCGCAGATCATGGCGTCGCCCATGACGGACCATTTGACCTTCACCCCGCGCTCTTTGATGCGCTGGCAGAAGTTCATGACGTGCTTCTTGTTGCCGGTGAACATATCGTCGTCGAAGTAGACCTCCTCGGCGCCGTAGCGCTTGATGAGCTCTTCCATCTCGTCGATGATGCGGTCGGCCCCGAAGCCGCGGAAGGTGGAGTTGGAGTACATCACCTGAATCCATACGCAGAAGTCGCAGCGCATGTTGCAGCCACGGCTGGCGTGCATCTGCACGGCGGGTTTTTTGGTGCAGATATTATCCCAATAATACTCCCAAGCGTTTTCGCCTACCATGGGAAACAGGTCCCAGGCCGGGAAGGGCAGCTCGTCGAGCTTGCGGTTGAGCCCCTTGGGGCCGCAGTAAAGCTGGCCGTCCTCGATAAACGCGATGCCTTCCTTCTGACGCAGACCTTCGTAGTCACGGCCATGCTCCCGAATGTGACGGGCGAAGTTGAGGAAGGGCTGCTCGTACTCGCCCATGAAGATGAAATTAATCTCCGGAAACATCTCCAGCGTGTCCTTCGGGAAAGTGGAGACATGAGAACCTGCGATGCAGGTGATGAGCTCGGGCATTTCGCCTTTGATGCGGCGGAGCACCTCCACGTCCAGCTTGATGGTCGGCGTGGTGGACTCCAGCAGGAGCACGTCCGGCTTTTCCTTGTGCACATGGGCGACGAACTCGTCCTCGGTCCAGTTGAGCGCGACCGCATCAACCGCAGTAACATCGAAGCCGTCATCGCGCAGCATGGCGGCGGAATAGGCGAGGTAGAAGGGGAACGGGAGGAAATCCCGGATGGGGGTTTCGCGCTTTTTCACCGTGGCCGCGGGCCATCGACTGCCGGCGCGGATGAAATATTTCTCCATGCCGTCGGCCAGCGGAAACAGCGCAGGAGGATTAGCAATCAGGACTTTCATGATAATTATAATTTATAATATACCCCCTGAGGAATATACCCCCTGCCATTTATTTGCAAGAGTATCCCAGGAGTAGCTTGTCAAAAGACTGTCAAAAAAAGCGGCGTTTCGCGAGGCGTAATCGACGTGCTGTGTGCAGGCTAAAACGATGTTGGCGGTGAAAGCGGGAATGTCTTTGGGCGGGCACAGAAGCCCCAGGCTCGCCCCGCTGAGGATGCGCTCAACCTCCCCACTCGCGTTCGACACGATAAGCTTCCGGTGAGCCAAGTAGGGGCCCAGGCGAATGGGAAAGCGCGCGCGATCGGCCAGGCCCTCGTCCATGGGCAGGATGACAAAATCGGCCTCACGCAGGTGGGCATGCATGACGGACTCAGGCACGCTGCCGGCCTCGATGACGCTCCTGCCCATCAGATCCGCGTACCGGGCCAGAATATCTTTGATCGACTCCCCCAGCCTGCCGGGCTTGTGGAAGTCTCCCAGCAGGACCAAGCGCAACTCCGGACGTTGCTCCATGGCCAGCTTGAAGGCAGCCAGCATGGCCTCCAGGCTCTGCGGCGAGTAGGTGTTGCCCACGGAAACGGCCAGCGGGTGGTCGCTACTAATTTCAAAACGCTCCCGCAAGCCGGGGCTGGAAGCATCGATGACAGGCTCCGCGTTGAAGCCATTGCCAATCAAATGGATGTGGCCTTGAGCAAAACCGATTTCCTGGCACTGACCGGCCAGATAATGCGAAACCGTGGTGGCACGGTCTGCCTTGATGATGCGCGGCACCCAGCGCTCCAGCACACGTAGCACGGTGTTGGTCACCAGTCCCGCATGGACGCCAAAGCCGTGGCCCCAGAGGTCGTCCCAGTCAATCAGGCGGCGCGTGCACTTGAACCAGGCCAAGACCTCGCAGGACAAGCCGTTGAAGGGGTGGCCGAGGGCGAAAAAGTGCCCGAGGGCGAACTTCGGCGCGTGGAAAAGGCCCCACCAACGCGCCAGGATGACGCGTCGCATCATCTGCACGAGGCCGTCCTTACCATTCGGGGGTCCGGGAAAAAGCACCAGCTTGACGTGGGGCGCTTCGGGATCGTCCTGCACGACCACTCCGCCGCTGGTGCGGGCCGGGTCGACGGCCGCGATCCAGACGGGGTGCTCCGCCGTGGCCAGACGCCGCCCGATCTCATAAGCGCGCAGGTAAGTGCCCTTGCCCACCGGGCAATGCTGCCAGAACAGGATGGGGCTCTCAGATGCGTCCGCGTTTTTTACCATCGATTGACGAAGCTTTCCCTCGAATCTATGGCACGATTGCCTTAATCAATCGACCTCAAAGACAAGCACCTTTTTTCCCTGACAGAGACCCCTTCCCTGACATGCTCCCAAGGTGACCCGCCCTTCCGGACGCGGCCCGCTTCATGAAAATCCTCATTACCGGCATCTGTGGCTTCGTTGGAGCCTCCTTGGCGCGCTATTTGCGTGAGGCCTTCGAGGCGGATGTCTACGGCATTGACAACCTCTCCCGCCCCGGCAGCGAGCTGAACCGCGACGCCCTCCGCTCCGAGGGGTTTACTATTTTCAGCGGTGACATCCGTATGACCGCGGACCTGGATACGCTCCCCCGGCCGGACTGGGTCATCGACGCCGCCGCCGATCCCAGCGTGCTCTCCGGCCTGCATAGCGGCAGCCGGCACCTGATGGACAACAACCTCGTCGGCACGCTCAACCTGCTTGAGTTCTGCAAGGGGCACGGCAGCGGGCTCATCCTGCTGAGCACGAGCCGGGTCTACAGCATCCGCCAGATGGCAGACCTGCCCTTGCGCGAAGAGAACGGCGCGTTCCATCTGTCCTCCTCCCAGCCATTGCCAGCGGGTGTTTCTGAGAGCGGGATCGCGGAAGACTTTTCCACCGATCCACCCTTGTCGCTCTACGGTGTCAGTAAACGCGCCTCGGAGCTGCTCGCGCTGGAGTATCGCGAGGCCTTCGGCTTCCCTGTCTGGATTAACCGCTGCGGCGTCATTGGCGGCGCAGGGCAGTTCGGAAAGGCCGACCAGGGCATTTTTGCCTTCTGGGTTCACTCGTGGTTTGAAAAGCGCCCCCTGAAATATATCGGATTCGGTGGCCAAGGCTATCAGGTGCGCGACTGCCTGCACCCGCAAGACCTGGCCCGGCTGGTCGAGAAGCAAATCCGCGCCGGTTTGGACCGCGCACGCCCACCTTTGGTCAATGCCGCCGGCGGAGCGGCCAACGCTGTTTCGCTGCGGCAGCTCTCGGAGTTATGTGCGAACCGCTTCGGACCACACGAGGTAGCCTCCGAGAAAAACGAGCGGCCTTTTGACATCCCCTGGTGCGTGCTGGACAGCACCCTGGCTGAAAAACACTGGAACTGGAAACCGGAAATCGACATCCCCGCGATTGTCGCGGAAATTGGCGACTTTGCGGAAAAACACCCCGAATGGATACAAGTAGCGGCAGGCAAGGCATGAAGCTCTGGAACAGTTTGAGCGCAGCCCTGCTCGTGGGCCTGGTGGTAGCCATCGTTTTGAACTTCGACGACTACGGGACGACCTGGGACGAGATTTTCCACTATGGCTACGGTGACGACAAGCTGGCCTATTATCAGGAACTCTTTTCCGCCGACGACCCCTGGGCTGTCATTCAAGAGGCGCGGGCGGACAACTATCCGGGTTTTTACGATATAAACCTGGCCCTGATCAACAAGCTCAGCCCACTGAGCGTACAGAGCACGAGCCATCTCCTGTGCGCCCTGTTCGGGCTGTTGGGCATTGTGGCGGTCTGGGCCATCGGCTACCGGATCGGAGGGCCGCGAACGGCCTTCATCTGCGCGCTCTTCCTGGCTTTCATGCCACGCTACTTCGGGCACATGTGGTTTAATGTGAAAGACATCCCCTTTGCCGCGACCTACACCTGGAGCTTGTACTGCCTGATTCGCTTCACCGAATGCCTGCCCAGGATTTCCTGGCGATGGCTGATCCCGGCGGGGATTATCACCGGCTTCGCCATGGGGGTGCGCTCGGCGGGCATGCTGCTGGGTGGTTACCTGTTTATAGTCCTGGCTGGCGACTGGTTGCGCACCAACAACAGCGGCGTGGACAACCGCCAGCTCCTGCGCCTGGCCGCCCGATATATCGGGGTACTGGTGGTTTGCGGAATCGTCGCTCTGATCTCCGTACTGCCCTGGTGGCCCTACCTGCACGCCAACCCCATCGTACGCCTCTTTGAAATCACGGCAGGTTTACAGACTTTTTTCTGGGACGGCATCGTGCTGTACAACGGCGAATACCTGCGCGCCAGCGCTTTGCCCCGTACCTATCTGTCGGTGTGGTTCGGCATTACCACACCTGTGGTGATCCTGCTGCTGCTAGGCCTGGGTTGCATCGGCTTGATCAAGGTCTGCTGGGGCCAAATCAAGGCACGCCTGCAGGGCGTCGACCACCGCAAACTCATCATCGGCCTGATGATTCTGGGCTTCGCTTTTCCCATGGTTTATGTACTCGCGACCAGACCACGCATCTACGACGGCCTGCGGCAGTTCCTCTTCATCCTGCCGTCAGCCGCCGTCCTCGCTGCGCTGTCCCTGGAGTGGCTGCTCTCTCACATCAAGAAAGAGCAGGTGCGCAAGCTGATACTGACAGGCTCATTGGTAATCACCGCCGGGAGCAGCCTTTTCAGCTACATCAGCCTGCACCCCTACGAGTATATTTACTTCAACGAGCTCATTGGCGGCCTGCCCGGCGCCTACCAGCGGTTCGAAACCGAGTACTACGGGCTCTCCTACCGGGAGATGACCGAGAAACTGGTGGCGGGCGATCACCGTGTTCCCTGGGACCGCCCTACCCGCGTCAGCAACAACGGCGCGCAGTGGCACATCGAGCCCTACTTTACTCCTGATTACAAATACGTGCTCTACACCGAGCCCTCGGATTATTTCCTGACTTACACTCGCAAGAACGTAACCACGCCGCCGGGAGACATTATCGACTACGTCGAGCGCGAGGGCGTTCCCCTGAATTTCATCGTGCAACGCTGGAGCCCGGGCCCCGACCCGCTTGGCGACCCTTCGTATAAAGGTGCCACCCCCACAGATAATCCGCCGGAATAGCCATGCCCAAGCTGATGCTCATTATCCCCGCTTACAATGAGGAAAAACGCATCCGCGGCACGCTGGAGGCCTACGCCGGCTTTTTCTCCAAGCAGGGCAAATACGATTGGCGCATCCTGGTCGTACTCAATGGCTGCCGGGATAGTACCGCGGACGAAGTCGCGGCGATTGCCAGGGATTACCCACAGGTCAACATGGTCGATTTCCCCGGAGCCATCGGCAAGGGAGGAGCCATCATCGAGGGGCTCAAACGCATCGAGGACGCCGACCTGATTGCCTTCACCGACGCCGACGGCGCCACGCCCCCGGTTTCCTTTTACACCCTCCTCGATGCCTGCGACACCTGCGACATCGCAGTCGGCTCGCGCTGGCTGAAGGACTCGGTGGTGCACAAGGCACAATCCACCCGCAGGAAACTCTTTTCGCGCTGCTTCAACGTACTGGTCAACGGCTTCTTCCTGCTCGGCATGAAGGACACCCAATGCGGCGCCAAGGCCTTCCACCGTAAAGCCATCGAGGACTGCCTGGATGGCCTCGTCCTCACCGACATGGCCTTCGATGTAAACCTGCTTTTCCTGATCAAGAAACACGGCGGACGCATCCGGGAAGTCCCGACGGAGTGGACCGATCAGGCCGGCTCGACGGTCCATCTGGTCCGCACCAGCCTGTCCATGGCACTGTCCCTGGTACGCCTGCGCTGGATCCACTCACCACTGAAGGGACTACGCCCGTACTTTCTCCCGGCAGAAGAATACTTGTACCGTAAACTGCGCGGCCAATGAGCGACCCCGAGCCAACAGAATCCACCGCGTCCGGCGGACCGACACTACCGTGGTGGCTCATCACAGTCCTGCTCGTACTGCTCGGCGGCGGAGCCTTGCTGGCGGCCGGTCAACTGGGGCTCGGTCCCGGCGATGCCCTGGCCTTCCTCCGTGAAATGCTGGACCAGACGGCCGCACTCGTGAAAGCCATCCCGCCCTGGGCATTCGTCATCCTCCTGGCTGTGGCCTGCTCCTTTCCCGTGCCATCGAGCCCCTTCCTCATTGCTGCCGGTCTGGCCTACCCGCCAGCCACTGCCATCCTAGCGGCCTGCGCAGGACTGTTGGGCAATATCGCGATCAGCTACCTCCTCGCAGCTCGCCTGATGCGACGCCCCATTGAATACCTGGTGGCGAAAAAGAACCTGAGCTTACCGGACAAAAAAGCCGAGGGTGGCATCGAGCTAATATTATTGGTGCGGTTTATTCCCGCGATACCGTTGGTGTTCCAAAGCTACCTGCTGGGATTGCTCCGTGTGCCTTTCATCCCCTACCTGCTCATTTCTTGGCCCATCGCATGCATCGGTGGCATTGGCTTGGTGCTGGCCGGACAGGGCTTTTACGAAGGCAACCTGGGAATCATCCTGCTGGCGGCCTCCTGGCTGGTGGTCGTCACCCTCGCGATCAAGCTGGTGGCGAAAAAGCTACGCGCGGGCAAAACTACCGCATAACTCGGAAATAGGGTAGCGAGGATATGAAGCCCTGCTTCCTTAAGGGAGGTTGGCCATCCAGAACCCAAGGTATTCGTCCAAGGACTCAAAAGGCTTTGCCGGCTCTGGCATCTCCGTGTCTTTGACTCCTACGATTCGGTAAATGACCACCTTGCGCGTGGAACTGTAGATATCCTCCATCACGGGCGTGACCTCGAAGCGGCTATCCAAGGTGACGGCGGCGCTGCTCTTATATTCGCCTGTAGCAGGGTCGAGCACGAAGCGCCCCACATAATACAAAGGAGAACTGCCGGGCTGAGCCAGGTACCACTTAATTGCCTCCGGCCGGGTGTTGGCGAAGTCGACCGAGACCGCTTCTTTGCCATAGAGCACGAATAGGAAAGGCATTTCCGTGACGAAATAGGCGCGGTCATTCCCCAAAGTCTGCACAAAGCGCTCAGACACGGCCACCTCTCGCGGCCCCAGGTGAAGGTAGCGATATCCGCCCTGGCTGGTGTAGGGAAACGCAATAGCCAGATAATACAGGGCCGCCACCGCAAACAGGATGTTGTGGAACACCCGTCGCCGGATGACCTCCAGGCAGAAGATGACGGCCGCGAAGGTCAGTGGCAGGAAAAGGGGCAGAGCCAGCCGCCGGATGATAGGCGCGTCAAACTCCCAGCCGTAAAGCAAAAGGAGTAAAAACACCGCGAGGAAAGCAGGCAGCCACAGAACAAACGTTTGCACCATGTACGATGTTTGCGGGAATTTCCGCACCCGTTTGAGGCCGTAAACGGCAAGGATGATCAACGAAATCAAACCCACCCAGGCAACCAGCATGGAGTTGCCCATTTCCGGCTCCCAGGAGAAAAAGAAATGCAGAGCCTTCACTAGGTTGTCAGGCAGGTACTGCACGCCGAAGGGATCCGTACGGTGATCGACGCTGAACATCTGCCAGTTCTCGGCGTTCTCGAAAATGCGATTCTGCAACAGATAGGGAATGAGCAAAGGCGGGCATAGGAACAGCACCCAGGGAACGCTGATTTTCCGGTCCAGCCACCAGCGCCAGAGCAACACCAGCCCGATGGCCAATAAAAACAACACCGACTCGTAGCGTGTCTGGGACAGGAGAATCCCCCCCAGGCAGAGGGCGCCCAGATGGTCATTGTCGGGCGTTCGCAGATAACGTGCTGTCAGCAGCATGCACGTCATTATCATAACGAGATTGAGCACCTCCAAACCACCGCTGTTCATGAGGAGAAGCAGCCAGGGAACGGAGGCCATCAGGATCACACTGAAAACCCCGCCACGGATACCCGCGAAACGGTAACCGGCAACGTAGATAAGCCCGTAAAGCAGCGCGCCCAGGCAAAGATTCAGATAGATGGTGTTGCGTGGACGAAAACCCGTTATGTCACTAAAAACCGACCCTAGGTAGGGAAAGAATACTGGTCGCTTGTCGACGGATGAGATCAGGTTGATGGGGATTTTCCCCACTTGCACGGACCGCGAGGGAAAGTCCGCCGTACGGTGATTGTGCAGATTCTGAGCGACTCCGGCGATGAGCAGGTCGTCCATCACCATATGAAAGCCCGGCTCCTCTTCTCGCGTGCTGAAAAGCATGGCCAGCGCCACCGTAATCACCCCGGCAACCACCGCACGGCGAGGCGGCTTTTCCAGGCTGCCAGCACGCCAGTCCTTTGCCAGGGAACGAAACAGAAAGATAAGAAACAGACCGAAGGTCAGCGTCAGGGTCCAGTAAGCGATATCCTTAAAGATGATCGCCGAATGCTGCAGATCGAAGACGTACCTGCCCAGATAGATACTAATCGAAGCGATAACCAACAACGCCAGCAAACGCACGGCAGGGATCTTCATCATAGAGATAAGAGGGACATCGCTTTTCATCCTGCCGGTAATATTGTCGAGGGCATTGTGGCGCGCTTGCTATCCGAAGATGCTCATGGCGCTTGCCAATTCCAGAAAAAAAATCGCCCGTCGAAATGACGGGCGATTCGTGCAAATGCTGAACGCTAACCTTAGTAGGTATAGGTGATGGTGTCGCCACCGCTGGTGACAACGGAGAGGGAACCACCGTCTTCGCTCACGGTCAGGCCAGTGTAGGCCTCACCAGCGACAGCAGAGATCGTCTGGAAGTAGGTGGGAACCAAGGTGGCATAGCCGACCGTGGGGGTACCATTTTCCAGGATGTACTGCTGACCGGCAGAAGAAATCTGACGGAGATTGTTGATGATCGCCTTCTGGCGGGACTGCTCACGCACCTTGTTGAAGGCGGGGATGGCCATGGCGGCGAGGAGACCGATGATGACCACAACGATCATGATTTCGACGAGGGTAAAACCCTTTTTGGACTTATTATTCATGATATTCAGTGTTGGTTGTTATATATGTGATATTATATGAATCAGGCGGACAGTACCGCTGACTAAGGAAATACAACTAGAAACGGGAAGAAAATCCAAGCAAATTTTGCCGGGCAATGCCCTGTATGGCGGGTTTTGACCCTAAATTGCCTGTTTTTACTCGTTTTTTACACTGCTGTTCGGCCCTAAGTTGAAATATCAACTGATAAGGCGGCAAAATGCCATCAGGCCGCCGGCTGAAGGCAACACGCTGATGACCTCCACATGGGCGGTCTGCCCGAGCATATCCTCGCCGTCATTGACCACCACCATGGAACCGTCGCCCAAGTAACCGATGGCCTGGCCGGGCTCTTTGCCACGCTTGACCAGCTCGATGTCGAATTTCTCGCCGATGACGACCTCCGGGTTGAGCGCCTTGGCCAGCTCGAAAATGTTGAGCCACGGCACCCCCTGAAATTCCGCCAGCTTGGCCAGGTTGAAGTCCGTGGTCATGAGCTTGGCTTTGAGGGACTGTGCCACGAAGACCAGCTTGGCATCCACCTGTTCGCGCTTGCCCAGTTCGCTCTCATGGATGCTCAGGTGGATGTCGGGCAGCTTGCGGAGTTCGTTGAGAACCTGCAGGCCCTTGCGTCCACGCGCCTGTTTGGCCGGATCGCTGGAGTCGGCAACGTGCTGCAGCTCGTCGATGACAAAGCGGGGGACAACTAGCTCCGAGGTCAGGAAGCCGGTCTTGCAGAGGCCGAGAAGACGGCCATCGATCAGGGCACTGGTATCAAGCACCACCGAGGTCGGCGTCACCTTCTGCGGGACGAATTTGACGTAGGGAATGACGAGGTTGAACTCATCGCGCCCACGCAAGGCCACCACCGCCCCCAGATACATAGCCACAATAAAGAGTGAGAGCCGTACGAGAAAAACAATATGCGCGTCGCCTTTTTCAAAGAGTGGTGACGAGGAAATGAGATAGGCGATCAACGCCCCCATGGCCAAGCCGAAGGTGACTGCGGTCAGTCCGCGCAGGGAGAAGCCCTTCAGGAAAATATCCACCAGGATGGTCAGCGCACCCAGCAGGGTTCCCATAAACAAGTGCAGCAGGAGCTCACTGGCCTGCTCCTCCTCAGTGTAATCGGCGGCATACCAAAGGAGCCAGGCACCGAGAATGCACAGTAGAAAGAAAAATCCCCGGATGATGAAGAAGGTATGCCTCATGTTACCGTATTGAAGATTAATGGATGTGTATAGTGGGCCGCTCGAAAGCGCACGCCTATTTTATGAACCACCACACGACGAAAGGCGCGGTAATGAAAACGAACATCACCGTGTAGAGAATGTAGATGGCCCGCCGGGCCTTGGCCTCCTCTTCGGGAGTCGGCGGACGCTGGGGATCTTCGCTCATTCGGTCATTTGTACGGCAATGCGAAAGCCGTTCATACGGTTACGGGTGCGCCGGTTAACGATTTCGACCGGTTTGTCAGCCAGGCTGTCGATGGAAGTATCCGCGCTGCCTCCGGCCAGATAGGCCTCCGAATCGCCCGGTAGCCCGGTTGACTCCAGCCACTCGGCCACATTGCCCAGCAAATCGTGGTAACCGGCGCTATTGGCCTCCTTGGTGGCAACCTCATGGGTGATGCCATCGCTGTTCTGCTGATTCCAGGATATGGTGTTCAAATCCACGTAGCGGAGCTTGCCGATAGATTCCAGAAACTCGTTTTGGGTCGGCAGACGCACGGGGCGCCCCAGCAACCAAGACACTTTCTGGCAAAATTCCTTGGCCTCATCCCAGGTGATGGAATCCACCGGATAAAGCTCACCGCGATTGCGGCTGGGGTTGTTCAGCATAATGCTGGAAAAAAGCGCCTGCGGCACCTCCGTACGGGCCAGGTGCCAGCCGGTTTCGCCTCCGGGTATGGGCAGCAGCTGCCCGTAAATGCGATCCTGAAGAAGGGCCAGGTCGTTCTGAACATGGAAAAGGAAGGCGATTTTGCGCTTTTCCTGCTCCCCCACCATGGTGTTGCGCGGATAGGTGGCACTGAATTGCTCGATCTGTTGAGAGAGCGATTGGATTTGCCCGGCGGCATCCCAAACCTTGCGGGCTTTCAGGGAGGCATCGAGTTCCTTCATCCTGGTCAGGATTTGGGAGGAAAGCTCGGTCCCCAACGCGGTCTCCTGCATCCCATGAAATTCCTCCACGCGCGGCAGGGAGGCAAAACGGCTACCGGGATACTCCCGGTTCAACTCCTCCTGAGCGCGACGGGCCTTGACGTAAGCGGCGGCAGACTCGCGGTACTTGCCTTCTTCCAGGGCTTTCTTGCCGATTTCTTCGTTCTCAACCACGCGATCATAGAGGCGGGCCGACTCCAGCGAAACCAAGTCCCTCTCCAAGCGGGAGAGGCGGCCCAAATCAGCATACTGCAGGCTCCGATACTTCGCGTTGAGTAGCTTCTGGACAGCAATCGCCTTGCGCAGAGCTTTGTCCGCCTCGGCCCAATCGCCGTTCTCCATGGCATTGTTGGCCTCCTTTTCCGACTGGAGCGTCTCCTTGTACAAAGGCATGGCTTTAATGCCATCACGTTCGCGCTCCAGACGGCCCAAGCGACGCGGATCCCTGCTTTTACTCAAGGGATACAGGTCGTTGATTTGCTCCTGCAGAACAATGGCCTGATTATAAAGCTCTATACGGCCATCATCGTCATCCTCCGGCAAATCATTGATCTTGCGCTCGAAGGCGATACTTTCCTCCTTCAGGCCCTTGGCCGCCTCATTGTGATAAACTTCACGCGCTACTTCCAAGGACTCGCGTACACGCCGGTCCGAACCGTCGGCGGCCTGCAATGCCTGCTGCAGTATTTCGACAGACTGGCGCAGCAGGTCGATGTCCTCCTTGGTGGGCTCGCGCAGAAGAACCATTTCGTCATACTGGGCACGCAGCTTTTCCGACTCGTCGACCATGGCATAAATCTCCTCCTGATTCAGATTCATGGAGGCAAGGTCATCCTCATCGACCCTCTGCGGCCCGAGCATGCTCAGGAAATAGGCAAAGCTGAGCCCCAGTACGATCAGGAGGAGCACCCCGATGACCTTGAACGGTACACGGTAGCGATAGAAAAAACCACTGTTACGGGCGCACATGAGATAAGGAAAAACCTACATGAAACCAAACAAGGCGGCCTCTGGCCAGTCAAAAGGCACGCCGCCTCGGGCACGTCCACACCAACCAGCAGATCAGACCCAGCGAAGCGTAATAGATGGCGATGCCAACCGCTTCGTGCATCACGTGGTAGTTGCTGACTTTCGGCGCCAGCAACACGATGCAGATGATACGAAGTATATTGGCGCCCAGCGCCAGAAAGACGGAACCCGCCAGCAGCAGCGCGAAGTCCAGCCAGGCCAGACGACGGTAGTATCCCAGCCCGAGCGTGATCAGCAGGGACGAGCTTAGCAGGCCGAAGCCGTTGCATTCAGCCGCGACGATAAAAGGCTTCCCCGCCGACTCCAGGGTCAGGTGCGGCACCGGACCAGCCACATAGTAAAGCCCGGTGTCTCCCCCCAGCAAGCCCAGCAGGTAAGCCGACCACTTGCCCGCCAAGATACGCAGAGGCCAGTCAAAAGCAGGCAGAAAGATGACCAGCAACGTAAAAAATCCCAGAGCCAGCAAGAGCGGCCCCGTGGCTACGGCAGCCCGGGCCCCAAAGGTAAAACGCAGCAGGCCCGCCACCGCCAGCAGGAAGGCAATCAGGATCAATGGCAGCTCCGGCGTCAGAAACTGCAGGGAGGCCAGTACAAATGCCCCCAGTAAAAAACACAGGCTGGTCCGGTCATGAGTCAGCCGGAGGCGCAGCTTCTCCCGGTTTTCCCAGGCCAAAAACGCTCCCAAACCCAACAGAATGACCAACGCCTGCGACAACTGCTCGTGGTGGCGCGTCTGGCGAAAGAGCCACAACAGCACCGGCGCAAACACCACCGTCGCGGCCACGTACGTAATGGTAGCCTGTACCCAGTCGCCTCTTTCGGACGCTTCACTGTTCTTGACCATTTCCAACCTTTCCATGGACACATACCACGCCAGAGCGTTCCTTGCCAAAGGCATCTTTGTTCAAAGCCAGCATTGCTTTGGGCACACGAATCCACTACACGCTCCCTTATCTATGGCGGATATGCAGATCGAACGCCACTACGAAGTGCGTAGTCTCGACTTCCGGGACTTCTGGGACATCTGTGGGCACTTCCACCACGCCCACCCCAAGCTACCCGACGTCCGCTACAGTGTCGAAGGCATCCATGACACCATCGCGGAGAAGGAAACCGACACGGGGGAAATCCTTCGGCGGCTCCAGGCCGAGCCCGACGGCATCCTCTACTACCAGGCAGAGCTGACCGACGTCGTGGCCGGCGCCTGGCAGCGAGCCGTCCTCACCTACCGTCCGCGCCCCATGGAGGGAGCACAAGTCGGACTGCACCTGGAAAGCCCTGGCATGAACAAGCTACGCCTGCATCAGTTCGAGGAGGTCCTGATCGAGCAGTACGGCCTACAGCAAGACGAACCGGACGTTATCGAGTTCGGCCGGCCCTGTGAGATTCTAGCCGCGGTGCTCGACATGCGCGGCTTTTCCTCTTTCTGCGAGCAGCCCAACATCGAGTCGCCCTACATCTGCGGCCTGATGTTCTCCTTCTACAAAATGGCCGTGCGCGGTTTTAACCGCTACCCCGCCGAGATGGTCAAGTTTACCGGGGACGGCCTCGTCGCCGTCTGGGAAACCACCCACGAAGACCGCGACATGGCCATCCAGAGCTGTCTCAACGGCGTCGTTCCCCTGGACGGCCAATGGCAGGAAGTGCGAAACCTACCGCAGTTCAGCCACGGCGCACCCGAATCGATCGGCATCGGCATCTCTTTCGGCCTGGGCAGCGCCCTGCCCCACACCACCGACTACATCGGGCGCCCCATCAACGTCGCGGCGCGCCTCTGCAACGCCTGTCCCGGTGGCGAGGTTCTGGTCGACAAATCCGTGCCCAACCTCGATCCGCAGTACCCCAAACAGGACTCTTCCGTCCACGTCAAATCATTCGGCCGCTACTATGTCTGGCGCCTGCAAGGCGATTAATCAGCCTCCGGCGTAGGGATTTAAATATTCCATTGACAGAATATTCATTTAAAAGAATATTCAAACCAATGAGTATCATTCAGGTCTACAAATGCCTTTGCGACGAGCAGCGTCTGCGCATCTTAAATCTGCTCAAGGAAGGACCGCTCTGCGTCTGCCACCTTCAGGAGCTATTAGGGGAAGGGCAGGTCAAGATTTCCAAGCAGCTCCGCTACATGAAGGAGCTCGGCATGGTCGAGGCCAGGCGCGAGGCCAACTGGATGATTTACAGCCTCCCTCAGCCTACCAATCCGCTGTTGATTGAAAACCTGCAATGCCTGCAGGACTGCGCCGCGGAAGACCTGCACTTCGCCAACGACTTGAAGGAACGCGCCAAACTTCTAAAAGCAGCCCAACACAGCGAAGGAGGGCTCCCCGAGTCCGTTGCCTGCGGGGCAGGCTGCTGCGAATAACTTTACCCCAACTACACGTATCATGAAAGAAACCGCAACCATCCAGAAAGACCGTACTGCTGAAAAACCGGGTCTGTTCAAGCGCATCGTCTCCAAGGTCGATGCTGCGATGAAGCAAAAGGCCGAAGCCAAAGCCCAGGAAAACAGTTGCTGTGGCGGTAAAGACGGCAAAGGCGGGAAGTGCTGCTAAAGTTCACAGACCTGCTAATCTACGAGTGGGCGGGCTTTTCCCCGGAGTCTCGCTTCGGGGGAGCCCTCCACTTTTTTGTCTACGACTCCCTGAAGATCTTCCTGCTGCTGGCCGGCATGATTTGCATCATCGGTGTCGTACGCACCTGGTTGCCGCAGGAGCGGCTCAAGCAATGGATGAGCCGCGGTGGCCTCTGGGGAAATGTCGTCGCGGCGCTCTTTGGCGCAGTCACGCCATTCTGCTCCTGTTCTTCGATTCCCATTTTCATCAGTCTGCTCAAGGCCGAGGTCCCGCTCGGAGTGACCTTTTCGTTTCTGATAACGTCACCGATCATCAACGAATACCTGGTTGTGCTGATGGCGGGCGAGTTTGGCATCCCTATCACCATTGCCTATGTCGGCAGCGGCTTGGTCATCGGGGTGCTTTCCGGGGCATTGATTGGCCGGCTGCACCTGGAGCGCTACCTTGAAACAGATATCCTGGGCGACAGCCGGACGGTAGAATCCTCAACCCGCTACACCCTCGCCGGGCGTCTGCGATTCGGCTGGAGTGAAGCCGTCGGTGTCATTCGGCAAATCTGGGTCTGGGTGCTGGTGGGCGTGGCCGTCGGCGCATTCATCCACAACTACATTCCGCGGGAGACCATCCACGACATCATGCGGGCCACTGGCATCCTTTCCGTACCCAT
This sequence comes from Verrucomicrobiia bacterium, assembly GCA_030432235.1. GTDB lineage: Bacteria > Verrucomicrobiota > Verrucomicrobiia > Opitutales > Cerasicoccaceae > JAUIHT01. Next base: position 405,437 of record JAUIHT010000004.1, read on the forward strand.
TGCCACGGTCCTGGGCGTGCCCATGTACGGCAGCTGCGCCGCCATTGTCCCGATCGCCGTGGTGCTCTTTGAAAAAGGCATCCCCATCGGCACAGCGCTGGCCTTTATGATGGCAATGGCCGCACTCAGCCTACCCGAGGCCATTATGCTACGCCGTGTCATCAAGCTGCCTCTCATCGCCGTTTTCTTCGGCATAACCACGCTTGCCATCATCGCCACCGGCTACTTCCTCAACGCCCTCGAGCCCCTGCTGCGTTAAGCCTCATAACGGTAGTCGAGGGCAGGACACACTCACGGGGTTTATCTACGCTTATCTAAAGAAGTAAGCGGGGAAATTAGCGTACCGTAATATCAACCCAGGCTCGCTTTTCTAATACAGAATCCGTAATTCTGTGAATTCCTTAACCTGCCTCAACCATGTTAGCACCTCTCATTCTGATGGCCGCCCCCTTGTTGGCGCCGACGGCAGCGCCTATGCCCCTGCCCCGTGTCAGCGAAATCACCATCGACGGCGACGCAGCCGACTGGCCCGAGCAAGGGCTGGCCGTGGATATCCTGACGCCCCCCAGGCATAGCCTGATTGCGCCGGACGACTTCGATGCCACCCTGCGCCTGGGCTGGGACGACACCGGTGTCTTCGCGCTAGTCACTGTACACGACGATATTAACAGTGAGGACAACCAAATCCAGTCATTGTGGACACGTGACTCTGTCGAGTTTTTCCTCTCCACCGGACTAGGTTCATCGGAACGCTACCAGTTCGTGGTCGCGCCCGGCCTGTCCGAGGACCAACCCGAGCTGCGCTTTTACCCATACGACAAGCGCGTGACGGACCAGGGTCAGCCTCTGAGTGCTGAGTTCGCCCGGCTTCCCATCGAAGGCGGCTACATCATGGAGGCCTACTTCCCCTGGAGCAACCTCGGCATCCAACCGGAAGCGGATATGCCTCTGGCCTTTCAGCTCATCGTCAATGACGCCGACGAGGGCAACGCACGCGTGCGTCTGACGTGGTTCCCGTCCGGAGAAACCTCGCAAAACAAAAGTGACATGCAGGCGCTGATACTCAGCGAGGAATCCGGCGGAAGCTCGGTCCGCTTTGCGGCCACTCCACGCGAGCGCGAGGTCATCCTGACCGAGATGGAAGTCGTAAGCACCCCCGATTCGCTGGGGCAGACATTGACTCTGCAACGCGACGGCCAGGACCTCGGCTCGGGTATCGTGCAAACCGTCAGCGGGCGTGCGGTCGCCCGCATTGCTTACGATCCAGAGACTCCTCCTGGGCCAGTGGCTATCACCATGGACGGCAAAGTCGTGGGGCAATGCGCCATCCCGACTCCCGGCAAAGCCGAAACCACCCTTTCCCGGAATAACTTCGTCTTCGACCCTTGTCTGCTTTCCTCCAACGCATTCCCTCGAGGTGCGTTTGCCGACCCCGTGCTGGCCGCTCACGTGCTGGGCGAATACACCGTCGAAACGCAGTTTTTCAATGCCGCCATGGAGCCGGTGAAGAGCCCGGAGACCACGGGACGCTACGGCGCGGTGTCCACCATTACCGCCGCCGACGGCAGCCAACTCAAGCGCTACAACACACTCTACCGCATGAGCGACGATGACAATTGGGTACGTGAGCGCTTCCGGGCGAGCGTCGACTTCCCTCCCTCGTTCGGCCTTGACCCCGCCGTCACGGAGCAACAACAAACCATCTTGGGTGACTGGTTCAAATACTCCATGGACGACAGCATGACGAGAAATGACGACGCCGCTGTCCTAGTTGCAGGCTTGGCTGAATTTACGCCGGACGGTCCCTACAGCGGTCCCTGGGAGAAAAACATGCAGTGGTGGAAAAAGCTCAAGCGGGGGATCGGCGATGAGCCGCTCTATCTCTACCTGGTCTTTCTGCCAGAGGGCTACGATGCCGATCCCGACAAACAGTGGCCGCTTATCTTCTTCCTCCATGGCGCCGGCGAGCGCGGTGACGACGTCAACGCCATGGTCCAGCGGGGCCTGGTCACCCGCATGAAAAAAGAAAACGCGCCCTACATCGTCGTTACGCCGCAGTGTCCGACAAACGAATGGTGGGACCCGGATTCGCTCATGCTGATACTGGACGAGGTCGAGGCCGATTACCGGATAGACCCCGAGCGCATCACCATAACGGGCTTGAGCATGGGTGGTTTCGGCAGTTGGCAGCTCGGGCAATGCTACCCCGAGCACTTCGCCGCCATTGCACCCATCTGCGGCGGCGGGCACCCCGAAGCAGCCGCGCGCTATGTCGATCTGCCCGTCTGGGCCTTCCATGGCACTGCCGACTCCGTTGTTGTTCCCGAGGCCAGCATCGAAATGGTCGAAGCCGTCAATGCCGCCGGGGGAAATGCCAAACTGACACTTTACCCGGACACCGGACACGACTCCTGGACCCAGGCCTACAACGAACCCGAACTATACGAATGGCTCCTCAGCCAGAAGCGCGCGGGATCGGAATAGCAGCTGGTAGTATCCAACAATGACGATGCCTGAAACTGACGATCCATTTGACGAAGAGCCGGTCGAGATGCCCATCGACGGCACGCTCGATTTGCACACCTTTCACCCGCGCGACATCAAGCCGCTACTCGTCGACTACTTCGAGGCCTGTCGAGAACGCGGCATCTACCGCGTACGCGTGGTCCACGGCAAGGGCACCGGCACCCTGCGGGAGACCGTTCACGCCCAGTTGCGCAAGATGCCGGATGTCTCGGGCTTCCGCCTCGGGGATGAAACCAGCGGCTCCTGGGGCGCCACCTGGGTGGACATAAAGCGCGGCTAGTAATAATAAGCGTACAGAAAACAACTCAACCCAACTGCGCCAAACACACCGAGGCAAATCCACTTCGTTAGGAATGATCGGTCATCAGTCAGGATCAGGTAGCTGCACTCGAACATCGCCACGACCATTATAGCACCGGGGATTGCAAACATCGGCTGACTGCCTTTCCCAATGGATTTCATGTGAGTAATGTAAAGCCCGGCAAAAATAACAGCGGCAACCACAAGATTGCCTATGCCAACCAACAGAGAGGCTCTCGAAAACTGTAGCTTCATGACGCTACTCACATTTTGTGGTGAAATATGCTGTCGTCAACGATTAGCGGCATCATGCGACTGTCCATTTATTGCATAAAGCAATACATATATTGCCATATTCGCCCAAGCACAATTCTGGCGGCGAAAAAATTTCAGTTCCTTCAATTCCCTTACTAGCAACAAGTTATATACCAATAAAACGCAAGAATCTCACATATGGCATGAAGCGAGTTAAAGGTTAAAAGTCCGCATAACGCGGGCTTCCGAAAAAGAGCCTTAACTCAAATCATGACCATGAGAACATTCTGGAAACGCTGGAAAGTCAGCATCGGGAGCGGCTTCGAGTCGCTCATCACCCGGGTGGAAAACCACGAGGCCCTCGTGGCCGAAGCCATCCGTGAGGCCCAAGCCGCCTCGGCCAAAGCCAAGGTCAAACTCGCTCATGTGCGCCGGGACGGCGAACGCCTGCGCGAGCGCATCGCCAAGCTCGAAACCGCCGAGACCGACTGGGAACGGCGCGCCCAGGCTCAGGCCGAAACCAAACGCGAACGCGCTTTGGAGTGCCTGCGGCGTCGCAACAATGCCAGGCGTGAGCTGGAACATTTGCGCAGCGAAGCGGCCAAGCATGAGCAGACGGAGCGCAGCCTTTCGGCCGACATCGGCCAGCTCGAGGACCATGTGGCCGGTCTGCGCCGTCGCAAGAACACCCTGGCTGCGCGTGACTTCCGCGCCCGCGCTCTGGCAGCCGCCGACCCCGAAGAAGGCGAGCTGCTCAGCGGCGTCGACGATATCTTCGAGCGCTGGGAACTCAAGCTCGCCGAAACCGAAATCATCGCCGGGGCAGATGCCACCGACTGCTTCGAAGACAGTTTCATGGCCGAAGAGGAGAAATCCTCTCTCGAAGCCGAACTGGACGAGTTGGTCGGCAGCAAAGCCTGACCGTCACTCCCACCATTAACCCAAGCTTCCGATGAACCAAGACACTTCAACCATCACTCCTTACGAGGCCGGTACAGCCGCCTCTACCGAAGAGAAGCCCGCCGGGCAGTCTCCGAACCCGCCTGTGCTGCCCACAAGCCAAGCGCCCTCCCATCCCACCCTCGCCTCGGTCTCCGCGCATATGGAGGAAGCCGAAGATGAACCCTCCACCAATAAAGCTGAACTCTATCCGCGCATCCTGCGCTGGGTCGGGGCCGGCATCCTGGGTGTGGCGGCGCTCTGCTTCATGGTCAGCGGCTGGGTCCAGGGTTCACCGCTCGTGCGCACGGGCAGCTTCCTCGGCTTCACCGCCCTGCTGACCGGCGCAGGCATCTTCTGCGCCTACCGCTGGCGCGAGGATAAGGGCGCGCGCACCTTCCTGGCCCTGGCCTGTGCCTTCCTGCCCGCAAACTTCGCCCAGCTCGGGGCGTTGATCTACGCAGAGGTCCACGGCAGCACCGGCTACAATGTGGGTATGCGCAAGATATTCACCTTTACCCAGGTGGGCGAGCTCCCACTAATCGTAGCCGGACTGATCAGCCTGGTCGTGCTAGTCCCCGTGGCGTACACGGGCTTCAGTGCGCTGGCCCGGACTGGCGCGAAAAAGATGACTGCGCTTTTCCTGGGCGCCAATGCCCTGCTCCTGCTGCCCTGGCGCGATGCCAACGTGGTCGCGCTGCTCGGTGCGGGTATGGTCGCGGTGCTGGTCTTCGCGGACCGCAAGTGGTTCGCCAAAGAGTCCGCCTTGCGCACCTGGGACGGCGTGGCCATGCGCACGCTGCTCTTCACGCCAGTGGGGTTGCTATTGGCGCGCAACCTCATCATGCACGAGATGACCTACGGGATGTTCTCGGTCTGCGCCGGCATGACGGCCTTGCTGTTCTTCTCGGGTGTGCCGCGTTGCCTGCCCTGGGAGAAAGGCCGTGTCGCGAGTCAGTTGGTCGGTTACGCCTGCGCCTGGGGCGCCTGGCTCTGCGCGCTTCTGGAAATATTCCCGGACTGGCCCTTCTGGAAAAACGCCAGCCTGCCGTTGGTCTTCCTGCCCTGGTGCATGGCCGTCTTCGGCCTGTCCTTCATCGGTAAGGGCAAAGGTGTGGTCGCTCGCGGTCTGGCCTCGGTGGTAGCCTTCGCGGTCTGTTGGGCCAATCTCGAGTACTTCGGCTCTCTCGGCTATACCGCCAGTGTGATAGCCCTGCTGGCCGCCATCGCCCTGCTCCTGGCCGCATTCCTACTGGAAGAAAAAGTCGTGTTGGTGTCCGGTTCGGCCCTGCTACTGGTGTCCATCGGCTACCACATCCACTATGCGCTCAGCCTGGTGCAGGAAAACCTCTGGCTGTCCCTGGCCGTGGCCGGCGCGAGCGTCATTCTCGCCTCGTCCTACCTGGAACGCCACGGCATCGGCCTGCGGCAACGCGCCCTGCGCCTGCGTCGCCATTGGCAGGCCTGGCAGTAAACCAATACCCGCAAGGGACCTGAAATGAACACCTTCCTCATCGTCACTCTCGCCATCCTGACTCTTGGAATGCTGCTCGCCGTCAGCGTGCGCACTGCGTAGCCCGCAACCGGCAGAGCTTGCGTCCATCGGAAGCCATATCGACCCGGCGGCTGGCAACAGTCGCCGGGTTTTTGCTGCCCTACTTGGTCACCTCGTAGAGGACGTAGCCGGCGCGGAGGTTGGGCAGGAAGTTGCAGGGGCTTTTCCAGTCACCGGCAAGATAATGGCGACGGGTCACCTTGAGGTGGCTATGCTCGCAAAATTCCTCGAAGTCGGCCACGGATAGCGGGTTGCTGGGGCGACTGGTCTCCCAGCGATGCGGGAAAACCTCGTTGCGCACGCGACGCCCACTGCGCAAATGCGAATAGCGATTTGCCCAGAACCCGTTGTTGACGAATCCCACCGCAAAGTGCTTCCCAGCGCGCAGGGCTTCCATGATGACCTCCTTGGGGCTTTCCAGCTCCTGCAGCGTGCGTGAGCAGACCACCCAGTCGAAAAAGCCGTCCGGAAATACTTTGAGCATCGACTCGATATCACCGTGATAGGCGCTGACGCCGCGCTTCACGCAGCCGAGGATTTTCTCGAAGCTACTATCCACCCCCACCGCATAACAGCCCTTGGACTGGCGTAGGTGCTCAAGGAAAACTCCGCGACCGCAGCCGAGGTCGAGTACACGCGCGCCCTCGCCGATCCAATTGCTGATGATCTGCAAGTCCGCCTCGCGCTTGACCGCTTGTCGCTTCATAAAGGCACCACTAAGGCAGATGCGTAGGGACCGGGCAAGCTCCGAGAATACCCGACCGAAGACCGTGCATCAGTTAAGCTGCAGCCACTCCTCGCGGGTGGCATTCCACACGTACGGCGTCAGCAACGCATGCGTGTAGAGCCATTCGCCTTCCTGTGTGTAAAACCAGAAGGTATTCGTCGAAATCACATCCGGCAAGGACTCCTCGCGGCCATGCCGCTCCTCCACGCCAAAATACTGCGTGGAGACATACGAGGTACTCAAAGATTCACCGACGACCACATACAGCCAGCCATAGTAATAGCTGTCCACCCAAGGATAGTGGCTCGCGTCCACCGGCCCGATAACGCTCTGGGCCTTCAGGCCCTCCGCGCCATAATCATAGTCCGCGACGACATCATCGAGAACGGTCAGTACTTCCACTCCCGCTCCGGAGGCAATCGGGCCATCCATCAGAGGACGCGCAACGAGCACCGGACCGTTGATAGGAACTTCGGCGGCGACCATGGTGACAATCTGCGGGCAAGCCTGGCCACCCTCGGAGGCCAGTGGTTCATAATGACCGTAATCGAGAGTCGGCACAATGATGCTCTGGCCCACCTGAAAGGCCCCCAGTGGCTGCAAGCGGCCGCAACCGTCATGAACCAGCCCGGCCAGTGTCAAAGTCTCCGCCCAAACCGGCGAAAACCACCAGGAGAGGATTAAGAGAAAAACAACCTGGGGACGAACGAGACGCTTCATAAACTATAATGATAGCCTGTGTCAGGTGATCCACAAGCGAATTAAAAAGACAAACCGGGTTGGGTATTCCTACCCCTGGAAGATATTTTGACTGGCCAAGTTGGGGCCGCCCGCCTAGCCTGCCACACAATCCTTACCTGCTGTCTGCCAACGATGAAGGTACATTTCTGGGGAACACAAGGCTCGCTGCCCGCGCCGTTTACCGCTTCCATTATCCGGGAGAAGGTTTTCCGTGCCTTGGAAGCCGCTCAGGGCAAGCAGCTTGATAGCGCCGATGCGATCAATCAATTCATCGACGAGGAGCTGCCCTTCTCGGTCGGGGGCACCTATGGCAGCAATACCGCCTGTATCCAAGTGGACAACCCCGGCGGCGCCTACATGCTCTGCGATTGCGGCTCGGGTCTGCGCGATTTCGGCCTGAGCCTCGTTCGTGCCGGTCTGGCCAAAACCCCGGCGACTTTTCACATCTTTATGTCCCATCTGCACTGGGACCACCTGCAGGGCTTTCCTTTCTTCGTCCCGGCCTTCGTCAAGGGGAACAAGATCATCATCCACACCTACCACGAGCAAACTGAGGCCTGCTTTCGCGAGCAGATGAGGCCACCGGTCTTCCCCGTGCCCTTCGACGCGCTCGGGGCAGACATCGAGTTTGACGTTCAGGAGCCCGGCACCCCGTATAATATCGAAGGCTTCGAAATTACCAGCATCGAGCAAAACCATCCCGGTATCTCCTACGGCTATCGCTTCTCCAAGGGTGGCAAGGTTGCGGTCTACTCCACCGACTCCGAGCACAAGCACGACGCCTACGAGGAGAACTACCCTTTCCTCGATTTCTTCCGCGACGCCGATCTGCTCATCTTCGACGCCCAGTACACGATGGCAGACGCCACCTTCACCAAGGCTAACTGGGGCCACTCCAGCAACGTCATGGGGGTCGAGCTGGCCGCCCGCGCCGGCGTAAAAACCCTCGCCATCTTCCATCACGAGCCCACCAGTAGCGATCAGGCCCTGGACGAATTCCTTTTCAACACGCGCATGTACTGCAACATCTACCACCAGGAGGCCGGCAAGAAGCTCGGTCCGGAACTATACCCCAAAAAGATTATACTCGCCTACGACGGACTCGACATTGAGGTATAGCAAAAAGATGCGGCAGACCAGAGTGGAAAAAAAGAAAGACAGCAAAGACAAACAAGCGACCCCAGCCGCGCGGCTGGGCATCCCCGAGCGCATCAGCAAGGACGAGATCAACGAGCTGCCCCTGGCCCGCTTCCCCGGTCGCATCCATCTGGTGACTACCCAGGCGGCCGTCACTGTGGCCGTCAAACGTCTGGCCAAAAGCGAAGTCCTCGGCTTCGACACGGAGTCTCGCCCCTCCTTCCGCAAAGGTGACAACTTTCCGCCCACCGTGGTGCAGTTCGCCGACGCCGACGACGCCTACATCTTTCAAATTGGTCGCCTCGGCGGCATCGACGGCATCCGCCCCCTGCTCGAAAACAAGGACATCCTGAAGGTAGGCGTCGCCCTCCACGACGACGTCAAGCGCCTCAAAGAGGTGGACGACTTCAAGCCCGGCGGCATCACCGAGATCGCGGACTTATCCAAGCCCCTCGGTATCGAAAACACCGGGCTGCGCAGTCTCGTCGCGCTCTTTTTGGGACGGCGTATCTCCAAAGGCGCGCAGGTCTCCAACTGGGCACGGCGTACACTCAGCCAGGGGCAAATCAACTACGCCGCCACCGACGCCTGGATCAGCCGGGAGCTCTACATGAAGCTCGTGGAAGTCACCGAGCACGCCCACAAGGGCAAACGCGGTTAGTTTTCCATCCGCATGTCCACGCAGATGAAACGCAGATATTCTTATGGCGGTTTTCGATTCTGAGTTCGATACAATCATCCGTCAGGTCGGGTTGGACAAGACACGGCGACACATCTTCCTCTGCGCCGATCAGACCAAGCCCAAGTGCTGCGACAAAGAACTCGGACTCGCCGCTTGGGAGTTTCTCAAAAGCCGCCTGAAGGAGCTCGGCCTGAGCGAACAGGGCGGCGTCTTCCGCACCAAGGCCAACTGCCTGCGCGTGTGCCTGCACGGGCCCGTCGCGGTGGTCTACCCCGAAGGCGTCTGGTACCACTCCTGCACCCCGGAAAACCTCGAGCGCATCATCCAGGAACACCTCATCGGCGGGGAGACCGTCACGGAACTGCTTATACGCCGGCAAGAGCTAAGCTAGCTACTCGTTGCGTGGGTGGAAGCGAGCGTGTTCCTCGAGGAGAGTCTGGCCCTTGACGGCGGTGTAGATTTGCGTGGTGGCGATATCGGCGTGGCCCAGCATTTCCTGGATGGCGCGCAAGTCGGCCCCGCCCTGCAAGAGATGCGTGGCGAAGGAATGTCGCAGGGTGTGCGGTTTGACAGGCTTGGTAATCTTGGCGTAGGCGGCGTGCTGCCGCAGATTGACCCAAAAGGTCTTGCGCGAGAGCGCCTTGCCCCACTGGCTGAGGAAAAGGTCGCTGCCCGTACGGGACTTGACCAGACGTGGACGGCCCAACTCCAGATAGCGCTGCAACGCGGCAATCGCAGCCGAGCCGATGGGCACAACGCGCTCCTTGGAGCCCTTGCCGAAGACACGCACGAAGCCGTTGTCCAGATCGACGCTCTGCAGGAGCAGCCCACACAGCTCGGAAACGCGCAGGCCGCTGGAGTACATCAGCTCCAGCATGGCACGATCGCGCAGCCCCTGCGGAGTGTCTTCCGACGGAGCCTCCAGCAAGCGCGATACCTCGTCGATGTCGAGGACGTTGGGCAGTTTGCGGCGCGCCTTGGGGCCGGTGGCCAGCTCGGTGAAGTCGTCCTTGCGCCGCCCTTCCTTGACCAGATAGCGGGCGAAAACCCTTAGCGCGGAGAGCTTTCGGGCCAGCGAACGCTCGGCATAGCCGCCGTCGGTCAGCTCCATGAGCCATTGGGAGACCGCCGAGCCATCGACCACCTCCCAGCCCGTCACGCCCTGCTCAATCAAGAAAGCAGCGAACTGCCCAAGGTCGTTTTCGTAGGATTCCTCGGTGTTGCCGGAGAGGCCACGCTCCAGGCGCAGGAAGGCCAGGAAGTCTTCAATGTCGGCTTTTAACGATGCCGGAAGCGGTGCGGGCATACGGATAAGAACAAATAATTCTCAAGCCGCTGGCAACATAGTGATTTGACAATTGTTTACACAAAAGGCATGTCAGGAACTGATGCGTCCTATGATAGCATTCCAAAAGCGAAGAAAGCTCTGTTTAAATATTCAAGGCGGGGTCCGCCATTACCGGATTCCTCAAATTATAGGGTTCTTTTGCATTACTGTCGTTGCCCTGAGCATGACCGCGAGCGCCGAGGCGGCCACCACTCCCCCGACCAATCTGACTGATAAACAAGGGGTAGCGATTGAGGGAGAAGTTCGCAACATTGTCGGCAGCACACTCTTCCTGACGAAAAACGGACTGGAGGTTGTCACCTGCGAGTTGGACCAGTTGAGCGATGAATCACGTGAACGGGTACTCGCCTGGAGCCTTCCCTACGTCCTTAACAATCAACGCTTTTTCCGTTTCAGCTCGACCACCGACGGGGGCTCCGGTCCACCCATCGGCCGGATGGCCTACCAGTGCACGGCCAGCAATCAATCCCCGATGGATCTGCCGGCCGATCTGCAAATTGCCTACAACATTCACATGCTCTTTTTCCGGCCCAGGCCCGTCGAGGGAACCGATGCCAAGGAGTATCAATACGCCTTCGAGCATGACTTCCCGGCAAGTGCGGGCTATGCCCCCGCAAAAGTGATTCCCAGCGGACAATCCTACTCGTTCGATACGACCCCCATCATCCAGCATTCCTCGAGACCGGGTAGCAACGACCAGGATATGTCTTTTGAGGAAATCCTGTCGAAGACCATCATCCCTGATCCCGACGACCCTGCCTCCACGATGCGTCCGTTGAGAAAATACGTTCTCGAGGTGCGTATCTACTACAAGGACCAGGAGCTGTTCCGTTATGTCAACCTGCCCGAGGCCGAGGCCATGATCAAAGATGGATGGCGTAAGCCGTCCGCATCCCGGGGCTCACGCAGCAGCAGCCCGAGCAGTCCGGCCGGGACGCAAACCACTGAAATGGACCCTTATGAGTCTCCCTTTGAGACACCCAGCGAAGTGGAAACCTCTGCTGGCCCCAGCGTCCCCCTCCCTCCGATTCCCTACGAGTCCATCGTCATCATCGACGTCGACGACGGCACGGGCACAGGCTTTCTCATGGAGATGAAGGGGAAACAATTCCTGCTCACGAACATCCATGTGATCGCGGGTGCCTCAAGCGTCACTTGCAAGACCGTGGACGGAAAGGTCATCCAGTTGCCGGAACAGTTCTTCATCGCCAAGGACCGCGACCTGGCCCTGATTCCCATCAACTTTGACGGCAAATACCTGGAAACACTCGACAACCTGACGGATGAAGTCGCTATCGGGGACGACGTCACCGTGTTCGGCAATGAAGCGGGGGCTTCCGTAGTCACCCAACTCACCGGCAAGGTCAAAGGCATCGGCCCGAACCGCATCGAGGTGGACGCCAAGTTCGTCGAAGGCAACAGCGGCAGTCCCGCCATCCACCACAAGACCGGCAATGTCATCGGCATCGCCGCTTACTACATTGAGTACGAGCTGCCCAAAGCAGACCGGCGCAATGACAACCGTGGGAGCAGTCGACGACCCAGCGAAGAAGCTGACGAGCCATCCTCGGATCGCGTTCGCCGGCGCTTCGCCGAGCGTGTGGACAACCCGACTCAGTGGGAGCACACCAGCTTTCGGCAAATGCGTGATGAGCGCGACCTGTACAACGAATACCTGGAAACGCTCAACGGAGTGGTCGAAATCGCCGTGGGCATCAATCAAAACCACCGCGTGCTCCAGGCATCTGAGGGCAACCGGCGCGTATCCCATCTGTTGGACGATTTCCACGCGGTCTTCCGCAACAACAAGCGCGAGTCCGGCTCCCTTGGCAATCAACGCGCCCTGGATGATCTTCGCCGCCGCCTGTTCACTTTGGTTGAGGCCGCGCGGGACCGGGCCAACGACAGAATCACCATTCAATACTACCGTGATGAACTGGAACGAATGGAGGCCTTCGAGGGCAAGGTTCGCGACTACATGGAAGGAGTCTACACCCGGTAGATCGACTGGCCTGTGCGCTAAACCGGCCTCGTCGAGCTCCCACCGTTCCCCCTCTTCAGCAGCTAAAAAATAAACCTCCCGGGAATATCCACGGGAGGTTTGGAAAATGGAGCGAGCGAAGAGGTTCGAACTCTCGACATCTACCTTGGCAAGGTAGTGCTCTACCAACTGAGCTACGCTCGCGTTAAAAAGAAACGCACATTTAGGCGCGTTGCGGACTACCTGTCAAGATCTTGAATCGTCCTTTTTCGCACATTTTCCGGCAGGGGCATGAAGCCCGCCGCCCGGAATTCCTTGGCGGTTTCTTCCGAAAGTAGGGCCTTGATGAAATCCTTCGGGGCATCGCCTTTGGACTTTGGCACGGCGATATAAAAGGGTAACCGCAGCAGATAGTCCCCGTAGTAGACGTTCTCAGGGGTGGGCCCGAAGGCGAAGCTGCCCGAGTCTCCGCTGGAAATAGACAGGGTCTTGACCGTCCCGCCCGTCGGCGGTGCGTTGCCCACTCCAATGGCGCCCAGGTCGGCCGCTACCAGATCGGTCAGCTCGCGCGCGGTCGTCACGACGGTGGCAGTGGACTTGATGGAGCGGCTGTCGAGGGCGATGTATTTGAACATCTCCACGACAACGCTGTCCGGTGCGTCTTCGACCATAAGCTGGACCGAACGTGTGGAAATCGGCCCGGCCTGACCGAGCTGCCCCCAGCGCTCAATGCGCTCCTGAGGCCCGGCGGAAAACATGGCGGAAAGCTGCGGCAGGCTCAGCTCAATGACGGGATTGCCTGCGTTGACATAAACAAAAGCCACCTGATAGGCGATGGGGATAAGCTTATATTTGTCCTCCGGAAGCTGCTCATCGGTTGGAATGGCCAGTATGGCGAGGTCCGCGCGATCTTCACTCAAGGCCGTCAAAGCGGGCAGGGTGCCGATAAAATCGAACTCGACGGTCTCTCCCGAGGCCTCCTCATAGCGCCCCAAGGCAGGCTCGAGACTGTCGCCCAGTAGATCGGAACCAGCTAGCCGCAGCGTAGCGTCCTGGGCGGTGGTACAGTGAAGCCCGGCCAGGAGTCCAAAAATGGTGAGCAGGGGTAAGCGCATATATATCCAAGGAGGAAAGCTTTACCACGCCCGTATTTCAACCACTTTCTTAGGCTTTACTTGAAGCCTGTTGGAAGCAAGACCGCTCTACGCCCCAAGTTGCCGCATCAGCAGGTCGGTAACTTTTTGCACCAGCGCCTCTGCATCGACGGTGGAAACGGAACTGCCCGCACCATCGCTTGCTTCCTTCTCGCAATCGCAAGCCCCACCAGGAGCCACACAGACGACACCCGGCCGGAACTCGGAGTTGTCGCACAGTTCGCATTCCTTCCAGCCTTCGCGGCGGTCGGGCATGCCGAGGCTGCGGCGGATGGAGATGAGCTCCTTGAGCTTGTCCCCGCCATAGGGATTGAGTCCGTGCCCAAGCTGAGAGGCGATGTAGACCGTGTTGCAATAGGCCTCGGTGTTTTCCATCTTCCAGTAGGCATCCTCAACGTCCTTCCCCCAGCAAATAACGCCGTGGTTCTGCATGATGATGCTCTGGTGCTCGGGCGCGAGGGCTCCGACGGCCTTGGCGTTTTCCGGAGTGCCGGGGGTCTCGTAGTGGGCCAGAGCGATTTCGCCCAGAAAAACCTCGGGCTCGGGAATGAGGCAGGTCGGCGGGCGCACGCCGGCGATGGCAAAGGCCGTCGCGTGGATGGGGTGTGCGTGGACGCACGACTTGGCATCCGGGGTAGCCTTCATGATGGCCAGGTGCGTGTTCACCTCGCTGGTACGCTTACGCCAGCCGGCCACCTGGTTGCCGTTGAGGTCCACCATGCAAATGTCTTCCGGCTCGATGAAGCCCTTGGAGATGAGCGTCGGCGTGCAAAGCACGAGGTTGTCACCCACTTTGATGGTAATATTGCCGCCGTTACCGTCACAGTAGTTCTTCGTCCAGATGCGGCGACCGATGTCGCACATGCGTTCCTTGAGAACGCGCAGCTCGGGTGAGTTGAAATAGGCCTCGATGGCCTCGGGTGTCTTCGGGTCGCCGCCGGGCGTCCACTTGAACTCGTAGTCCGGCACAACAGGCCCGCTCTTCGCGGAGGCCGTTGGCTTCTTGAGCTTGAGCGCGCGCAGGGCGTCGCGGGCAGAAGGCGTCAAAACGGCCCCCTCGGGAATCGCGCAGGCACCCTGGCCCTTGGCGGCCAGCGCTTCGATATCCTTGGCGGTGTAAACTTTTTTCATGGTAAAAATCTAGTGGGTTGCCGGTGGCTGGTAGCTTACCCGGTTAAAAATCGCGGCATTGAAGGCGTCGATAGGGATGGGGTGTGCGAAAGGAGCAGTGGCCTCGGCGCCTTCGACAAAGCCGATGACGTCCCCCACCCCGGCCCCGAGGTTGTCGTAGACCACGACGCTGGGGATGTCCGAGACAGGCTGGGACTCGTCCTCGATACCGCGGGCGAGTTCCTTGCCGCCCATGGGGCTGACAACCAAAAAGCGGCCACCCTTGTAGCCGGCATCCTGACGGCTGAAGACCGTGCGGCCAATGACGCGCCCGAATCTCATGCCGGGCCCCCTTTCACATCGTCAACCACACCGGCGACCATATTACGCAGCGGGCTATGCTCGTCTCCACAGGCATCCCGCGCGGCGGAGCCGTCGGTGGTGAAAAAGACTTTGGAATGCAACCCCGCACCCTGCTCATCGAAAGCGATGGAGGGCTCACCTACCTCGTTGCCCTCGGAGTCGATGGGCTGGCAGATGAGCAAACGCAACCCCTTGAGGCTCGGGTGAGCCACCGTCGCGACTGCGTTGCCATCGATGCGGGCGAGAATCATTATAAAGTGTTTTGGTGCTTGGTGCTTAGTGCTTGGTTAGAGGAGTGCTCGTTTCTTTGTTTTTTTGAACTAAGCACCAGGCACTAAGTACTAAGGCACTTGGGTTAATACATCTGCAAACTGTCCACCAGCACGCAGCGGCGGCGGCGGGTAAAGGTGTCGGGGGTGGTGATGCCTTCGCCGGTGGTGGTGGCGATGGAGAAGCTGGAGTAGCCTTCGCCGCCCACGCCGAGCCCGGCCATGCAGGAGCCGTTCTTGACGAAGAGCGTGGAGTCCAGCGCACGCGCCATCGCACCCATGTTGACCACATTGAGCGAATGAATCATGGAGGAATGCTTGTAGCCGTGCTCGGAGATGGCGGCCTGCTCGATGGCCTCCTCGATGTTGCGCACGCGCACCACGGGAATCATCGGCATCATCTGCTCCTCCTGCACGAAGAGGTGGCTGGCATCCGTCTCGGCAAACAAAAGCTCCGTACCGGCAGGGCACTTCGTCCCGGCACGCTCGGCCAAGGTCGTGGCATGCGCGCCGACGAGCTCGCGGCTCAACACCGGGTGCGAGCAACCACCCCCATCGGGCTTAAAGGTGAAAACCTGCTTGGTCAGTGTTTCGAGCTGCTTGTCGTTGAGTTTGAATGCACCGGCGGCCTTGAAGGCCTGGATAAACTGGTCGTAGACGGCATCGAGCACGAAAATTTGCTTCTCGCCGATGCAGAGTAGGTTGTTGTCGAAGGCCGCGCCGAAGATGATGTCCTTGGCGGCCTTGTTCAAATCGGCGGTGGTGTCGATGACCACAGGCGGGTTGCCCGGCCCGGCGCAGATGGCGCGCTTGCCACTCTTCATCGCGGCATTGACCACGCCGGGGCCACCGGTGACGCAGAGCAAATTGACATGCTCACTGGCGCACAGGGCGTTGAAGGAATCGATGCTGGGATGCTCGACGATCGTGACCAAGTTGTGCAGCCCGAGCTCCTTCTCGAAAAGCTGGTTGAAGTGGCGAATCGCTTCCGCGGCGCAGTTCGCACCACCGGGGTGAGCGTTGAAGACCACACCGTTGCCCGCTGCTACCATGCTGATGATGTTGCAGGAGGCCGTCGGGATGGAGTGCGTCACGGGAGTGATGGCCGCGACGACGCCAAAGGGCGTGTTCTCCTCCATCGTGATGCCGTGATCGCCGCTCATGCCGCGCGGCTCGAGCCACTCGACGCCGGGCAGGCCGGGGATACCGACGAGCTTTGCAATCTTGTGCTCGATGCGGCCGATCTTGGTTTCGTCGAGCTCGAGCTGGCCCCATTCCTTGGCCTTCTCAGCACAGGTGCGTTTGACGATGTCGATGACGGCCTTGCGCCCGGCGATGCCGAGCTTGCGGAGCTGCTTTTGGCCTTCGGCGGCCGCTGCAGCGGCATCATCAGCCTTTTCAAAAACACCATGGCCGGACTTCGACACCTTCTTCGGCGCGGATGCAGGCTTGGGTGCGGTTTGAGGCTTGGCGAAAGCGGGCGCCGGGCTCTCACCCAGCTTGCGGAGGACATCCTCCACCACGCTTTTGAGCATCGTCTCGTTGATCTGCAAACTCATGGGGCTGCCTTATGAGGTCTTGTAAAGGGTTTTGCCGAGGACATCGACGCTGTCCACGATGCCGATAACAGCAGCGTCGACGGGCAACATCTTGAGCCCCTCGGCCTGACGGGCGGAGCTGCCCTGGCAGAACATGACGAGCTCTCCGGTGCCGGCCCCGAGCGTATCGACAGCAACGAGGGTGTTGCTGCCGTCACGGAACTTGCCCGGGTCCGCCGGGTCCACCAACTGCGGACGCAGCAGCAGGAGTCGGTAGCCCTTCATGGCACCGTCTTTCTTGGTCGCGACGACCTGGCCGATGACTTTGGCGAGGAACATGGTTAAAAGGTGGCGTGTGGCGAAGGACAAGTGACGAGTTGGATTATACCCTCGCCCTTTGCCATTTGCCCTGTGCCACGTTAGCCTTTCTTCGCCGGGAGCTTGGGCAGCACCTTGGCGACGTCTTCATGCGGGCGGGGAATGGCGTGGGCGCTGACCACCTCACCGAAGGAGGAGGCGGCTTCCGCGCCGGCGTCGATGGCGGCTTTGACCGCGGCGACATCACCGGTGATGGTCGCGCTGACGAGCATGTTGCCGACGCTCTTCATAGGGCCGGCCAATTCGACATTGGCGGCTTTGAGCATGGCGTCCGCGCCCTGCACGAGGGCGATGAGGCCCTTGGTTTCTAGGATTCCGATTGCTTGTGAGGCCATAATTTTTATGGGTTTTGTGTTAAGTTGTTCTGTGTTGTTGAGTTAAAAAGTTATGCGGATACGACGCGAGCGCGCATGAAGCGCTCAACTTCGCGAGCAATGACCACCTCTTCGTTGGCGGGAATAACAAGCACGCGGGTACGCGAGCCCTCGGCCGAGACAAAGCCCTCGCTGCCCTTGAGGGCGTCGTTGACCTCCCCGTCGATGGCGAGGCCCAGCTCGGTCAGACCGGAGCAAATTGCCGCGCGTATGTCGGGATTGTACTCGCCGATACCTCCGGTGAAAGCGATGGCGTCGGCGCCGCCCATTTGGAAAAAGAAGGAGCCAACCCAGCGGCGTACTTCGTGGATGAAGATATCGAGGGCCAGGCGCGCCTCCGCATTGCCTTTGCCCGCGGCTTCCTTCACGTCGCGAATGTCGTTGCCCGCGCCGGAAAGGCCGAGCAGACCGCCCTCCTTGGTCAATTGACGCTCGCATTCCTCGAGGCTCAGACCCTGCGTCTTCATCATGAAGGGGATGGCCATGGTATCGAGGTCGCCCACGCGGTTGTTTTGCGGCACACCGCCCTGCGGCGAGAAGCCCATGCTAGTGCCAATAGCCACGCCGTTGTAAATGCCCGTGATGGAACTGCTTCCGCCGAGGTGACAGGAGATGACACGCAACGGACGGCCCGGCACATCTGTATTACCTTGCTGATACAGTTTCTGCACCTTCTCCGCCACATCTTCGCGGCCCAGCAGTTGAGCGGTACGCTCGGCGATGAACTTGTGGCTGGCTCCGTGGAAGCCGTAGCGGCGTATGCCCGCATCACGCCAGCTTTTCGGTGTGGCGTAGTAGCGAGACGCCTCCGGCGTCCACTGGTAGAAGGCGGTTTCGAAGAGCGCCACCCGCGTGACATTCGGCAAAATCCTGGCGAATTGCCGGATGCCGTTAGCGTAGGCCGGATTGTGGGCCGGAGCCACTTCACGGAAACGCTCCAGGGCGTCCAGCACGGTGTCGTCCGCCTCCAGGCAACCGGAGACATCGCCACCCTGCACGCACTTGAAGCCGACGGCATCAAGCCCCGCGCCACTGGCCTCGAGATGGCCTTCCTGCTTCAGCTTGGCCAGGCAGTCGGCTATTACCTCGCCGAAGTCCTCCACGCGCTCATAGCCGCCCTTGGCCAACTGCGTCGCGCCCGACTCTTCCATCGAGAAGAGACGGTACTTGAACGACGTGGAGCCGAGGTTGGCGACGAGGAGCTTCATGGTAATTAAGAATGAAGAATTACAGAATGACGAATGAAACTACGGTGCCTGACTGCAACGGCTTCGACATTCGTCCTTTTCTCATTCGACATTTCTAACTGATCCAGTCGCCGAGCTTGGAGAGATCGTCGTGCGGACGGGGGATGACCTGAACGCCCTGAACGGTGCCGACCTGGGAGGCCGCTTCCGCTCCTGCATCGACCGCGGCCTTGACCGCGGCGACATCGCCGGCGAAGAAGGCGGTGACTACGCCGCTGCCAATTTTTTCCCAACCGGTCATGACGACATCGGCTGCTTTCAGCGCGGCATCACTGCCTTCGAGCAGGGCGTTGAGGCCCTTCGTTTCCAACATTCCAATTGCTTGCTTAGCCATTTTCTTGAGGTGTTAAAGTGTTCTTGGATTAAACGCCGAAGTTCTTCAGGAGATCGGCGTGAGGACGGGCGATGACGTGAGCGCTGATCAGTTCGCCTACGCGCGCGGCCGCTTCGGCCCCGGCGTCGACGGCTGCCTTGACGCTACCGACGTCACCCTTGACCAGCACGGTCATCATACCGCCGCCGATCTGGATTTGCTTGATGAGGCCAACGCTGGCCGCTTTGACCATGGCGTCGCTGGCTTCAATGCTGCCGGCATAGCCTCTGGTTTCTACCATTCCGAGTGATTCGCTCATTGTTTTGTGGAGTTAAGAGTTGGGTGTTAAGAGTGTTTAGGGTGGTGATTGGTTACTTCAAAAGTTCGACGGGCGTGTCCGGCCCGAGGCCGCAGGCGTTGCCCTCGTCGGTGTCGATGTGGACCTCCAGTTTGAAGTCCGGCGAGACACGCACGAAGATGCGGTCGAAAGTGATGCCTAAATCGCCGCCGATGCGGAGCTTCATGTAGCTCTTGTTCTCCACGCCGTAGAAGGCCGCGTCTTCCGGGGCCATGTGGACGTGCGGGGCGGCGCGGATAACCCCCTGGTCCATCTCGAAAAAGCCCTTCGGGCCCATCAACATACAGCCGGGAGTACCCGCGATGTTCCCGCTCTGGCGCACCGGCGCCTTGTAACCCAGCGCGATGGCGTCGGTATTGGCCAGCTCGACCTGATTGAGGTCACGGCAAGGCCCGAGGATACGCAGGTTGGAAATCACACGGCTGCGCGGCCCGACCAGCGTCACCGTTTCTTCGGCGGCATACTGGCCTTCCTGATAAAGCCACTTCATCGGTGTCAGCTCGTGGCCCTTGCCGAAAAGCGTCTCCACGGCCTCGGGAGTCAAGTGGCAGTGGCGAGCGGAGATGTTGACTAACAGTGGATTGGGCCCTTGCGCAGGCTGCCCTTTCGACAGACCCAAATGCCGGTATACGCTTTCACGCACCAACTGTTCGACAGCGGCACGCGTCACATTCTCAGAGGAGGCAGCGGACATTTAATTTTAGGGGTTTTAATAGGTTTTGAAAGAAATCTTCCAAAATCTTCCAAGCTCGTCAAGTAGATTTTTCTTCGGGAGTTTCCTGAATGCAACAAGGCAACATGGCGGCGTCCTTCATGCCGTGGATGATTTTCTTATCAGCAGGGCAGAAGGTGGCGAGGACGCCAGAGAGCTCCGCGGTTTCACCCTGCACGAAGTAGTACGGGCACAGCCGCAGGCGACCATCCATCGGGTGAATAGTCTCCGGATCCGCGTAGACGGAGTGGCGCAGGCGACGGGGCTTGCGGTACTCCTGCAGGACGTGAAGGGTCTCGTCGGCCATCTCGACGGCCTCGTCGATGGCAGCCTGCCACTCCTCGCGGGAGGCGTCACTGCCTAGGGTAACGCTACGTGCGCCCCAGGCGGTCTCATGGAAGCCGCTCGCTTTGATGATTAAGTTGCGCTCGCGCTGCGATGCCTCACCGAGCTGTTCCCAGCGCTGGATGGGGCGGCCCTGCACCGGTGGAGCGTCCAGAATGGCATTGGGCGGCAGCTCGACCGGGTCCATGACCCAGGAGCGCGGCACGATCTTTTTCAAGAGCTTCAAGGCGCCCCGGGAGAGGCTTTCTTTCCAGAAGTCCTCCAAAGCATGATGGTGCAGCAGGGCCAGGTTGAGCTTTTCCTCGTGGTAGGTCTTCATCGGCGGCGTCACGACGACCTCGCCCTCCTCCGCGGCAGTCAGGATGTGCTCGGCAGTGGAGACGTTGCCGACGTCAAAAAGCTCCCAGAAGCGATAGATAACGTCGATGCGCAGGGGGTTGCCATCCGCTGGCACGAAGAGCCCGCGCTCAATCGGCATGATGTCGTCCGGGTGGTTGACATGCACGCGCTTGCCGCTGGCGCGCAGGACTTCCGCGAGGTACTCGAACTCGGGCCGGTAGGTCGCCGCCTCGTCGCTGACAATGATGACGATAACCGGGTCCTCAACGTCCTTGGCCTGCGCCGCAAGGGTCTCATAAAAGCGCTGGGCCATGTGGGCACCGGAGCCGCCGACGATGTCCCCGGAGCCGCCGTAGAGCTCGTTGAGGAAAGCGGTCAGCCCAAGGCCACCCGGCACTGCGTCGATCTCTGTCAGGGCAAAGCCATCGTCGGTCAGCAGGAGGTCCGGTCGGATAACGCAGGGCACGGCCCCGCGGAGGTCGTTCAAGCGCCCATGCTCGATCAGCCGGCGAGGTTTGCCGCGGTCCAGATAACTCGCCACCCAGGGCGTGACCAGCTCGCGGTTGCGCAGGAGATTGCGCCCCTCGGCAGAGCGACGGTAAAGCGTGTCGATAGCGCGGTAAAACTCCAGGCAGGCCTGCCCGATACGCTCTATTTCAGCAGCTTGCTGGGCCGTCAGCGGCCAGGGCTCGGGTGAGAGCCGCCAGGTCTTGTCCTCGAAAAGCGGTTGCGCCTTGAGGGCGTCATTCAAGCGCTGATAGGACATTTCCGGCATAAGACAGCCAATCAGACGCATTCCCCCGGCGCTGGCAAATGGTTTTCGAAATCTTTGTGTGAATATTATGCCTCAAAGCACTGGGGACAGAATACCCTGAAATCACTTTTCGGCCCCTAAAGGGCTTGACGCGTTTAAAACGCGTGATTTGCGTCTGCGACTCATTTTCAAAATCTGATTAGACTGACTGATGAAACTGACAAACGAAACCCATCTGCACTTCTGCCTGGCCAGCCTGTTGGCAACCACGCCCCTGAGCCTGGCCCAGACCGAAGCCTCCGCCGATGCTTTACCCGAGCTGGCAGGATTCCAGGCCGAAGAGGCGGCGCCTATCACCGAAACTTTTTACCTGCCCGAGACCCAGGGGGCTAAAATCTACGCCGGCAAAAAGACCAGCGTGGCCGTCATGGAGGAGATGCCGGAAATCGTCGATCAGGATATCCGCGAGGCCTATATCACCATACCGGGCGTCAATGTAGCGGAAATGGCGATCCCCTCCATCACCAATATTACCTATCGTGGTTTGGGTGACCCGCACGAGTCCGGAGCCATCCTCACGCTGAAAAACGGGATACCGCTGGACAGCGACTGGTTCGGCTATCCAACCATCTACTACACGCCGCCCATCGAATCGGTGGAGAAGATCGAGTTCATCCGGGGCGGTGGCGCGCTGCTTTACGGTCCTCAGCCCGGCCCGGTCATCAACTACGTCACCTACCTGCCGCGCACGGATACGCAGTTCGGCGGTCGCACGCAGGTCATAGGCGGCTCCCACGGGTTGATTTCCAACTACACGGCTTTCTCCGGCACGGTGGATGGCCTCGGCTACCTCGCTGACTTCGGTGTGCAGAGTGCCAACGGCGCCCGTGAAAACAGCGACTATCTGGTGCTCACCGGCGACCTTACCCTGACGCACCAGATCAACGAAAAGGGCAATCTACGTTTCGACTTCACCGGTTATTCCAGCCAGAGCGGTGAGGCCGGCACACTCACTCAAGCCCAGTACGACAGTGACCGCTACCTGACCACACGCGCTTACAACCGCATTTGGGTCGACAAATACTTCCCCGTCCTCACATACAGTCATGCCTTCACCGAGGACAGCCTGCTGGAGGTCAAGACCTGGGGTGGCTATCAGGACCGCTTCAGCCGTCGCGCAACCGGGGGCGGCGTCACCACTACCAACCTGGACCGCCGTGAGTTCTACTCCTACGGTTTGGATACCCGCTACCTGCGCAACTGGTCCGGCGCCGGCAGCGACGACAACACCCTCACCGCCGGGTTCACGTTCTACTACGCCGACGCCCCACGGACTCGCGAGACCGGCTTCTCCACCGGCACCACCGGTACGCCCGTCTTCAAGGTGGCCAACGAAACACTCTACGGCGCGGTCTTTGCCGAAAATATCTTCCGCTTCGGTGACTTCGCAGTCATCCCGAGCTTTCGCCTCGACGTGCCCAGCATCACCTCGGACGAGGAGTACAATAACAACCCCACCATCACCCGAGCACTCTACGACAACAATGTCACCTCCGTCGTGCCACTGGGCGGTCTTGGCTTTACCTGGGACTATGTGGACAACAACCAGGCCTACCTCAACCTGTCCACCTCCTACACGCCAAAAAGTTATGGGGACCTCGGCAACCCAACCAGCAACGGACCGCGCGTGACCAACAACGACGTGGCCTACAACTACCAGGTCGAACTGGGCAGCCGCGGCACTCCCCTACCCTATCTGGCTTACGACGCCAGTATCTTCTTCAACCGGCTGACCGGCATCGTCGAATCCCAGACCACCCTCGCCGGCAATGTCATCCAGGCCAACGCCGGCGACGCCAACTACTTCGGCGCGGAAGCCGCCGGCAGCTTTGACCTGATCGGCTTCCTCGACCACCGCAACGGCACTTCCAACGTCGACCAGATGGGCCACCTGAACTTCTTCGCCAACACCTCCCTTCTCAGCGCGAAGTTCACCAGCGGTCAGTTCGACGGTAATATCCCGCGCTACGCACCGACCATGATGTGGAAGTGGGGCGCTGTCTGGGACTGGAAAGACACCCTCAAGACGTCGTTAACCGGCCAGTACGTCTCCAAGCAATACTGGCAGGACTCCAACACCAGCAACGGCAGCGTGCCCTCGCAAATCCCAGCTTATTTGGTGTGGGACTTCAGCGTGGAGCTCGACCTGACCGAGAACGTGGCCGTACTCGCCGGCGTCAACAACCTCTTCAACACGAATTATTATTCGCGCATCCGCTCCAATGGCATCGAGCCGCTGGATGGTCGTACTTTCTGGGGCGGCGGACGCTTCAGCTTCTGATCAGGCGCGCAGGAGGGCGTCCGCTCCGGCCACGGCCAGCGCCGCGCCGGTGAAGGTGGGGTTGACCGCCGTGCTGCGCGGAATGAGCCCCACCGTGGCTAGGCAAAGGTTGTCGAAACCGTGGACCAGCCCGTCGCCATCGGTCACGGAGAGCGCTGGTTCATCATCTACTTGCAACGCGCAGGTGCCCATGAGGTGAGAGAACCCCGGCATGTTCCAAGTCGGCCCACTCTCCTTGCGGATCCGGCCCAGACGCCCGGCCAGTGCAACGGCCTCCTCCTCGGCGCGACGCATGCGCTCACGATCAGCAGCCGAAAAGGTGAACCGAAAACGTGGCTGCTCTGCATCGAACAGTATGCGATTCTCCGGGTTGATGTCGACCGGGACGAAAAACTGGAACTCCAGCAGGCGGTGCGCGGGTACGGCCTCCGGCGACTGCCAAATGTCGATGTCGCGCAGAATCATACTGTGCCATGGATGTTCCGGCGTGGGTGGACCCCACAGGCGCGGCAGGGGGTCGTCTGCATCGCCACAGAGATTATTGTCCAACACCACCTGAAGCATAACCAGCGGATGGTAATGAATCCCCCGTCCCAGCCCCTCGGGCTGGATACCGGAGCGATGCAACAGCCAGGGCGTATCCACCGCGCCCGCCGCCACTACCACACCTTCGGCACGCAGAGTTTCGCCGGACTCCAGCTCAACACCCTCGACGCGGCCATCGCTCCAGAGGATACGCCGTACCGGACAGTTTTCACGAAAGGTAATGCGCTCCATCGCATCGCAACCTTCCATCACGTCAAAGGCGCCGTGGTACGCGGGCAATCCTGCTTCTACATGGGCAGCGATAGGCAACGGACGCGACACGCGATCCCCGCCGCACTTGGCGTAGAAGGCGTCGACCACGGGGCGGACAAACTGACGCCGCAGCGAGCCCGGAAAAAGATCGTCGGTCACGCCCAGATACTCCCCGGCCACGGCATAAAGCGCTTCCCACTCCTCGTCCGAGCGACCCGGCCAGCGCTCATGCGGGGCCAGCTCGGGACAGTTGTTCGTCCAGACGATCCCCTGCCCTCCGCGCGCACGGGTGACGTTTACCCCGGGCAACTCCTCATCTGGTACGTGGGGATCGAGCAGATCCGCCTGCGCCAAGACGGTGTTGAAAAACTTGAGCGGGTCGGCGTTCAGCTCCGGCCGGTTACGTAAGTGCGATCCCGGCGGCGCCGTACGCGCCTCACCTGCCTCCAGCACCAGGACATCCTGGTCGGCTTCGGCCAGACGCCGCGCCGCGATTACTCCTAACATCCCACTGCCGACCACCAGATACATGAGGGCAGCTTAAACAAATACGATGCCGTATGGAAGCGGGAAAATGAGCAGCCTAGCGACGACGCAGGCAAGCCAGCAACACCATGAACACACCCGCTAGCAAAGCTGTCGTGCCCGGCTCCGGCACCGCCGCCACATAAATGCGGTCGATGAGCACGTTGTCGTTGGAAAGGTCGTTGTTCAGGATCATACGCAACGATTCCACATCACGAGAAGGATCAGTGTTTGCGGTGCCGAGACTGGTGTAGTTATCACCACCGTCACTGGAATAGTGTACCTGGTAGGTATCGCTGTCTAAATCGAGGTCGAGAATGGCGATGAATGTATCCACCTGCACCAGGCTACCGCCATTGAGAACCACCGGACTCAAGTCCGTGGCACCCGTGCCGACACCGTTGCCCAATAGGGTCAAGGTGTCGTCGTCCTCGCGGGTGATTACCCATTCCGCCGTGGCAAGCGTGGTGCGCGGATCGGCTGACATCAGGGAAAGGGCTACCTGCTCATTCTCCGAGGGATTGAGCGTGCTCTGGAAGTTCCAGGTCAGCTCCATGACAGCAAGGACGCGCCCCGAACTGATACCGGCGAGGTCCACGTAATTCGAGCCATAGCTGTTGTTGCTTTTGAGCGAGGCATTGAGCTGTCCGAAGCCGTTAGTCGTGACTGCGGATGTATCCGCATCCGTATCGAACAAATTGCCGGGGTCCGCGCTATTGGCCGCATCAGGAATAGTCGTGCCATCGGCATCGTTGAACTGAAACTCCTGGATAATGGTTGCAGAAGCCAGATCCACGGAGATTACCGCATCCGCCCTAGGAGATGACATTAACCCAAAGAGCCCCGCCACGACAAGGCATGGGCCAGCGACAAAAGTAGTGGTAACTTTTCGCATGGCGAAGGAGTTTGCTCGCTTACACCCACAGGGTCAAGGGATGATTGGAAAATGATCCCGCGCTTGCTTTCGCTGGCGCCTCTGCGTAGTGTGCCGCTCCACTGCCGATGAGAGTCATTTCCCGTAAGAAGCAAATTTTCCCGATTCAGTCGGAGCTTCGTGCTTATTTGCGGCAGTACGGACGTGAGACGGACCTGCCAGTGTCCTACCAGCAATTGCTTGGCTTCCGGGAAACTTTTCCCCTGCTCGACAAGGATGGCAATGACACCCTCTGGCTCACCCCCATTTACGATCCCATCCATTTCATGGAGATCAACCGAGGGCTCACACGTACTTACATGCTGCTCAAGATGGCGGGCAAAGATGCCTCCGCCGCGCACCTGCGCGTGGACCGGGTGGACTTCTGCGTCTTCGGCAACACCCAGCCCTTCCGCATCCGCATCATCAACGAATACAACGACAACGCCGACTACTTTTACGTCAAGCAGGCCGACGCCTCCCGCGTCTACGGTCTGGAGCTGGAGGAGCTTCTCTCGCCCAACAGCATCAACTACCTGACCCATGAAAACACGCTCATTGAGCAGCACATCATCGGTATCCCCGGAGACGTTTTCATCGCGCGGCAGTTCCAGAGGAAAAACCTCAACCGCGTGCGCGTGGCCAAGGAGTTCATCAAGTTCAACGAGCGCTGCTTCGTGCGCCTGCTCGGGGACATGCGCTCCTACAACTACGTGGTCCGTGTGACGCCGGACTTCGAGGACGAGCAGTACCGCGTGCGCGCCATCGACTTCGACCAGCAGTCCTACGAAGGCCGCCGCACCATCTACCTGCCGCAGTTCTTCAAGGACAACTATCCCGTGGTCGAGCTGTGCACCGGCCTGCTCAACTACGAAACCATGCTGCAGTATCAGGATGAAGAGCGCGCCCTCATCGCCCGCCGCGCCAACACCGCTCCGTACCGCCTGAACAATCTGAAGGTCTCCATGTGCGACGACGAAATCGCCTTGCCCGAGAAGACCAAACAACTGGCCCGCGAGCTGGCGGAGTACCACAGCGAGCCGTCCTTCGCCGACTGCAAGACCATGGGCGAGGTCACCTTCGCCCACATCGAACACCTCCTCAGTCACGTCCCCAGCATACCGCTAAGTTGGTGAAGATGGGAATGCACAGAGACACAGAGCAGCTATGACAACCTTGCTACTCACCTACGGGAAAAAAGAAGACTACGTGGGTTGCTCAAAGCTAATCGGGATGAAAACACCTGAATCCGGTGCGTTCATTGGTTTTTCATCACCCGAAGTCGGTGACTACTTAATGCGGAAAACGAATCTCCCGGCAGAGAATTTCGATTTGGTGGGCGCGCAAATCGCATTCACCGGCTTGAGCTCCGAAAATCTTAACAACTTCAAATAATCCTTTTTCGCAATGAGCACGATGTGGATACCTTCATCCAGGATCGTGAGCATTTCCCTTATGCTGAATACCTGTTTTCAGCGGGAGAAATAGTAGCCTAAACCCGTGCTTTGCTTCGTGCCCTTCGTGGCTCGGCGGCAAACTAAACCTCCAACTTGTCACGAGCTCTGCTGGCGAAGAAGATACGGAAAACTTCGCAGGCGGACAGGTGCGGGTGGCCGTTTTTGACATTCAGCGCGGCTATTTCAAAAGCGATACGCCACTGATGGCAGAGCGTGCGCAGACCGTAGCAGTAGCTGTGCTTCGGGTCGTAGATGTACGTCGCTTCCGAGCTGAGACCGTTCACCTCGATGACTTTTAAATTCCGCCCTGCCGACAAATCCTCCGCGCTCGGCACACGAATATCGTAGCGGCCAAAGTCGAAGCCTTCGAAGTGGCCGCTAACTACGTCTAAGGCGGCAATCAATTCCGGCGTGACCAGATGGGACCCGTCGAGGAAGAGAGAGCCGCGGCAATGCGTGCCCAACTCAGCCAACGCTATCGTCTCGCCGTCGTTGGGGATTTCCTCAAGGCGGTCCTCGAACTTGTTAAGGAAAAACTTCGCCATGCCCACGGCGCGATCATCGTGGAGGATGAGCCACTCAAGCGTGTGTTTGCCGTCCCCGGTGAGTTGGGGAAAGCGCTTGTCGGTGATACCGAGGATGTGTCCGCGCTCATCGCCCGGATAGCGGTAGTAAAACACGCCGTATTCTTCACCCGGTGCGAAGGCCTGAGCGATGGTGTCGTCGATGGCGCGCTCCAGATAACCGCGAGCCTCTTCGCGCGAGCGCACGATGGCCACACCTTCGCCGCGCTCGCCCACATCGGGCTTCAGCACCACGGGGAAGTCCAGGCCGCCCTCCGCCATGAAGGCATCCAGGGCGGTAAAGTTCTCATCCGCCGGTTTGTCCTTTTCCAAAACCGTCCAGGCCGCGACGGCATCTCCGGCGCCTGCGAGACCGCGCAGGATGACCTGCTTGCTCTCGATGGCCAAGCCGCCGCCATTGGGAATGCCGGGATTGACGGCGGTAAAGAGCGGCGGGCAGCGATATTTGATAAACCCATGCCAGGTAATGTAGAGACCGACCGGAACATACACCGCCCAAAGCGGCCAGTACTCCCATCGCGTCAGCCGTCGCCAACGTGAAAGCAACAGTCGACGGCCACGCCAGGTCAACAGCGGCACGAGCCCGTGAATCAACAGCCAGAGAGCAAATATGCCGCCGAGAAGAATCCAGATGGCGTAGCGGTCGTACTGCTCCACCCAGCGCAACACGACGTCTCCGGCCAGCCAGGACAAGCCGACAAGGATGGGCGTCCACGCCAGCACGGCCACAGCGAAGTACGGCAGAAACTTGCCCAGAGGCATCCGCAAAACACCCGCTGCAACGTAAGCCGGAAGGCGTGTGCCCGGCACGAAGCGCGAGGTCAGGATGATGACCGCTCCGCGTCGATGATACCAGCGCTCCATGCGCTCGACGGTTTTCGCGGAGACAAACCACTTGAGTGGGGCACGGCTCAGGGCAGGCTTACCCAAATAACCGAGCGCATAGAGCATGAGGTCGCCGATGAATATCCCTACCGCACAAGCGACTATCGCAGCCCACAAGGGAAGCGTTCCCCGCGATGCCAACAGACCTCCGATGATGCAGCTCAGGTCCTCCGAGACCAGCGTTCCCAAGGCCAGCAGTGCCATCAGGAAACCGTAGCCTGGCTCATGCACCGAGGAAGAGAAAGACTCCGGGTCAACGCTCTGCGGCGCAAAGTTTCCCGCCTCCACGCGTCGGACAAACTCTTGCACGGGTGCAGCAAAGGTTTCCGGCTTCATCAACATCTGCAGATGTCCGCCATCGGTCCAGACCCGCTCGGACTGTTGCGCAATACGCGCATGCTCGGCCGCGGCCATCGGCGGAACGAACGCGTCGTCCTTACCATGAATGATGAGCATGGGGCCGTCGAAACGTTCGATGACTCCGCGCAGGTTCCTCTGGTCGGTGTCGTAGAAATTGCGCGCGTAAGCCACGTTGAAGATACCGTGATCCATGTAACCAAAGTGCGGCGTGAAATTTTGCAGGAGCCAAAGCCCGCCGAGCTGCAAGCCGTGCAGACCGTGGTTGAGCGCGTAATTGCCCAGCAGCTCGCGCTCTTGCACGCCGATGGCCGAACACATAATCAGCCCCTCCACACGCTGCGGGGCGATGTCCGCGACGTTCAGGATAACGCCGCCGCCCATACTGTAGCCGGCAAGGTAGGCCTGCTCAATGCCAAGGGCGTCCATCAACTCCAGCGTGTAGCGGGCACCGGCACGCACGGAGTAATCGGCGATGCCTATGGTGGAGCCGCCAAAGCCCGGAAGGTCCGGCACGATCAGACGGCAGGTTTGGTTGAGCTCCGGGATAAACCTATCCAGTGCCATTGAGGCCACCGGGCTACCATGGATGAGGACCACAACGGGCGCGTCCGGTTCGCCGTTGAGCGCGGGCAAATCACGATAGGCTATCTGCACCGTCTTGCCAGTGGGCGCGTCGCGGTCGTATTCGCGCACTTCCACACGCTGCTGACCGGGAAGCAGTTCACCTTCCGTCGGCACAAAGAGCCGCGCGATGCTCGACAACACTAGCAGCACAACGAAAGCGATCAGCAGGCGCCGCTTGCGGGAGCGCCGTTGCGCGGTCGCGGTTGCCTCGGGCTTGCTCATGGCTCAGGCGCGCGGATTCAGCGAGACGGTGACTGGCTCGAGGAAACGCGGCTCCGTCGGATGCTTGGGCGCATAGGCTAGTTTGATCTCCTCCGCGGAAGCCTCCACCTGGCACAGGCTAACCGTCTCGGAGTCATCGCGCTGCATGAAGACCGAATGCGTGGACGCCTCGGGCATGAAGTGCTGATGGAAGGCCTCAAGCTTTTCCGGCGAGGGATCGGCCTGCCCCGCCACCATCTCTGCAAACAAATGCTGTCGTGTCAGCATAACCTCTTCCGGCATAAAGGACGAGGACGTCACTGGCTGCCGAATGGACTCACGCTCGCCGATTTCGAGCGTGTGCGTATCCCAGGTGAAACGCCGGGCGCTGGCCAGCCCGACAGCCAGCAAGAGAAAGCCGTCGTAGTGGCGCAGATCCATGGCCTCCAACTGTCGCCCGACTTCTCCGGGTGAATCACAAGCGGCGAGGGACTCGACCAGCTTCCCCCGGCTGATACGCGGTGGCAACAGCGGCGCGGGATTGGCCGGGTACTGGTTGAGCAGGCACAGGGTCAGCGCGTAGTCGTTGACCAACAGCCAGGTACCGCCGCCATCCGGATCGCGCGGGCAGAGGTAGTGCACGCCGTCCAGGCTGTGCTCACTGGGCGGCAGGCCGGGGCTGCGATCACGCCGCTCGTCACGGCTGAAAAAAAGCTCATAGCGTCCGGCGTCGCTCCACCAGGTTGCCGTGCACATAAGCGATTACACACGGGCCTGCTGGTACTTCAGCGTCGAGGGGGCGACGCCGAAGCCGGGCTCGGGAGTCACGCCGAGGTTTCGGCACATGACAGTGATCAGGGCGTAATGATGAACCGTGTGGCTGAGTAAAAACTGCAGCTCGCGCCGGAGCGTCGAACGGCTCCACTCCTCTTCCGGCAGGGCATAGCTGCCGGTATCCATCTTGACGCGCAGTTCGCGGTCGATGTCACTCCCTTGCAGCTTAAGCAGCTCGGTTGCGATTTCCTCGCTGGCATTGGCCGCTGCCAGGGGATCCTTCTCAATCGCCGCGTCACGGGCACGTGCATCGTAGTCAATTTCACCGCTGTCGAGACCGCGCAAGAGGCTCCAGTAGTGGTCCAGATTGTGGCGGACGTGGCCGCCAATGCTGCTGTCAAAGCAATTGGAGTGGCGACGCATGTAGGCGGGACCATCGAGCGTTCGAAGGAGCTTCACCCCTTGCAGCAGGATGGCATGACAATCGTTGAGGAGCGAGTCCATGTTAGACCGTATAGGAGCGTGATTACAGGGCGGCGGTTGACGTTACGCAAGCGCTAAGAACGCCCTGCATTGTTCCATTTCTGTGGCTAATTCAGACGATAGCCCCAGCGAATCCTTACAAGCCCGAAGGCATAAAATTAGTTGTTGCCGTCCTGAATCAGGTTGTTCGGCAGGTCCGGAGTCAGATTCGACGACATGTCCGGGGTAAGGTCGGAAGACATATCCGGCGTCAGATTGGTGGATTCGTCCGGCTCCAGATTAGACTGCATGTCACCAAGCAGGTTGCTGGACATGTCCTTGGTCAGGTTGTAATAACCGGAGCTCTGGTAGTGCTGGGCCACGGTCTTGCCGTGGGCGTCCTTGTCCGAGAGGGTCAAGCGCACGGTGTCAGCGGAAGGGTTGAGTTGGTAGAGGTCATCCTGGCCGGAATTTTCAATACGCAGCCCTTCCTGCTCAAAGCGGATAACGAGCCAACGCTTAGGCAGGCTTTGTTGAGTCAATGGGGTCAGGTCGACCAGCTTAAGTCCGTTGGAGTCCCCACGGCGCAGGACGTTATTGCGCTGAATGATCTGCGCTGCCTGGAAAACACTTGAGAAGGCACTGGTCTGCGCGACGTCGTCGAAGGTACCGACATATTCTACGCGCAGCGGGCGGGGTTTGCCCTCAATCTGCATGAGGGCGAAGCTGAGAATCAAGTGCTGCTCGCCGGGATTGGTCAAGGCCGCGCGCATGCCGTCCGCATTGAGGTCGAAAGCAGCGATGCCCTTGAGTGTTACGTTGGCGCCCTGGGTGAAATTGTTGTCCTCCTGCGTCATGACGAAACCGTCCCCCGCATTGAAGCTATTGAAGTCCGCCTGCCCAAACCTGTCGGCGGCCTCCAGGGTGCCCTGAAGCGTCATGACCTTCGCGGCTGCAAAATAAGTCGCGGGCGCAGCTTTGTCATTAGCGGCAGCACCGTCGGCGAAAAGCGATGACGAGGATACGACGAGAGAAAGGCACAGGGCGGGGATGAATTTCATAGGACCCGAATCATGATTGGCCACGCCCGGCCTTGGCAACGTTTTTAACGGGCGCGTGCATCACCCCTCCAGGCCCGTCTTTTCGAGGATGCGCTGAAGGTCGTCGTTGCCGTAGTACTCGATGATAATTTTTCCGCGCTTGGGCGTGTGCTTCAACAGCACCTTGGTATTCAGGCGCGTCGAAAGCTGCTTTTCCAGATCACGTATGACCGTCGACTCGGCTTCGCCGACCGGGCGCGAGCCGCTGCTAGCCGCCACACCTTCACCCTTGATTTTGCGGATATGACGCTCGGCCTCGCGCACGCTCATACCGGACTCCAGAATACGCCGTGCCAGCAGTGAGCGCTGAGCGGGGTCTTCCAGACCAAGCAGCACCTTGGCGTGACCGACCGAAAGCATGCCCTTGGCAATGTATCCCTGAATCTCCCGGTCCAGCGCCAGAAGGCGCAGGGAGTTGGCAATGGACGCGCGGGGCTTGCCGATACGCTCGGAAACGGCCTCCTGGGTGAGGTCGAAGTCCTTCATCAGGCTGGCATAACCAAGGGCCTCCTCAATGGGATTGAGTCCCTCGCGCTGTAAATTCTCGATCAGCGAGATGACCGCCGAAGAGGTGTCGCTAGCCGACATCACGCGCGCCGCGATGGTCTTGAGCCCGAGCTGCTGGTGCGCGCGCCAACGGCGTTCACCCGCGATGAGCTGGAAAACCTCACCGGCCTCACGCACGACGATCGGCTGCAATAAGCCCTCACTGCGGATGCTCTCGGCCAAGTCCTTGACCCGCTCGGGGTCCATCTCGCGACGGGGCTGGTAGGGATTGGGCTCGATCCTGGCCACCGAAATTTCCCGGTAAGGGCCTTCCGGCACAGGCGCGGGCTTGGGCGCGGGTTTAGGCGCCGACGCCTTCGTGGCAGCTTTTTTCGCGGGGGCTTTCTTGGCCGCCTTCTTGGCAGCAGCCCCGAAGGTCTTCTTGGTCGCCGCTTTCTTGGCGGCTGGTTGCGGGGCGGAAGAACTGCCGCCGCCGGCAATCAAGCTGCCGAGGCCGCGGCCGAGTCGGTTGGTTTTAGAGGCCATGTAGATAAACGATGAAAGATGAGAGATGAAAGATGAAGTTCTAAATGATTGGAGCAACGGCGATTTCCAAACCGTAAGTCATTTCATCTTACTGCTTTCATCTTTCTGCTTTTCTTAACGTTGGGGCACGAAGATAGTTCTGCCGGCCTGGAGCTGGCTGGGATTGGCAATGTGGTTGGCGTTCTGAATATCCCGCACGTTGGAGTTAAATTTCTTGGCGATGCCGGAAAGGGTATCGCCGGGCTGCACCTCGTAGGCGACACCTTCCGTGGGGTAATCCTGGGGAAAATTCACCGGCGTTTCGATCTGAGGTGCGATGGACTGGGCCTTTGACAACGCATTCAGGGCATCCTGCATCTCGCTGGCGAGCTTCTTGATCTGCGCGGAAACCTCGGTGAGGATTTCCTTTTTCAAGGCATTATCGCGGGCAGTCTGGCTTTCCAGGCGCGCGTCAATGGAGGCGCTGTAGGCCTCGAAACGGGCCAGGAGGGCGTTCTGCGTCTTGACCTGAGCCTCGAGAGTACGGCGCAGCTCCTCGTTCTCGCGCTGCATGACGTCCACGGCGAGGCTGAGCTTTTGCACGCGCTCGTTGAGGAGCTGCACGTCCTGGTTCATGCGGGCAAAGGCCGTGGCACTCTGCCCGGACAGGGGCGACCACGCCGCGGCTAGACCGAGGAAAAGAAGCGCCAGAGTGCTACGCTGCATCATGCCCGGTGTTCTTACGGCCTGAGCGCGGTCATTGAAAGTCAAAAGTCGTTTCATACACATTACTTATACTTCGACTCGCGTACTCCGGGCTTGTTCAATACGCACGGACCCGTAGTTTCAATGACAACCCCATGAGCCATATTCTTGCCCTCGACCAGGGAACGACCAGTTCCCGCGCCCTTATTTTCGATCACGCCGGCCAGATCGTGGCCATGGCCCAGGAGGAGTTCCCGCAGCACTTCCCCCGCTCCGGCTGGGTCGAGCACGACCCGATGGACATCTGGAACAGCCAGGAAAAAACCGCCCGTGCCGCCCTCAAAAAGGCCGGGCTGGCCGCGAAGGACCTCACCGCCGTCGGCATCACCAATCAGCGTGAGACCACCCTCATCTGGGAGCGCGCCACAGGCAAACCCATTGGCCCCGCTATCGTCTGGCAGGACCGCCGTACGGCCT
Organism: Verrucomicrobiia bacterium; assembly: GCA_030432235.1. GTDB lineage: Bacteria > Verrucomicrobiota > Verrucomicrobiia > Opitutales > Cerasicoccaceae > JAUIHT01. The sequence continues at coordinate 440,099 of JAUIHT010000004.1, forward strand.
CCTTCTGTGACGAGCTTGAGCGCGACGGCGGCGGCGTGCCCATCGAGCGCAAGACCGGCCTGCGCATCGACCCGTACTTTTCCGGCACGAAAATCCGCTGGATGCTCGATCACGTCGACGGCGCACGGGTCAGGGCGGAGAAAGGCGAGCTGGCCTTCGGTACCGTCGACACCTGGCTGCTTTGGCAACTGACCGGTGGCGAAGTCCACGCCACCGATCCCTCCAATGCCAGCCGCACGCTTCTATATAATATCCACGAGCATGCCTGGGACCCCGAGCTGCTCAAGCTGCTGGACATCCCGGAGAGCCTCCTGCCGGAGGTCAAACCGAGCAGCGGCATCTTCGGCGAAGGCGCCAAGGGCAGCGTCTGCGAAGGCGTGCCCATCGCGGGCATCGGCGGAGACCAGCAGGCCGCACTCTTCGGGCAGGCCTGCTTCCAGCCCGGCATGGCCAAGAACACCTACGGCACCGGCTGCTTCCTGCTCATGCAAACAGGCGACCATGCGCAAAAGTCCGAAAACAACCTGCTGACCACCGCCGCCTGTCAGCCCGGCGACGAAGTGCGCTACGCGCTGGAGGGCAGCGTCTTTATCGGCGGGGCCGTGGTGCAGTGGCTCCGCGACGGACTCGGCATCATCCAAAGCGCGCCCGAGATTGAAAAACTCGCCACCAGCGTGCCGGATAGCGGCGGCGTCTTTTTCGTACCTGCCTTTTCCGGTTTAGGCGCGCCGCATTGGGACCCCGAGGCGCGCGGCATCATCGTCGGCATCGAGCGCGGCACCACCGCCGCGCATATCGCCCGTGCCGCCATGGAAGGCATCTGCTATCAGGTGGCCGACCTCCTCACGGCCATGGATGCCGACGCCGAGGTCCCACTTTCCGAACTGCGCGTGGATGGCGGAGCTTCCGCCAACGATTTGCTGATGCAGATGCAGGCCGACCTTATCCAGGTGCCCGTGGTGCGACCCAAGTGCGTCGAGACCACCGCTCTCGGCGCGGCCTATCTAGCCGGGCTGGCCACCGGTTTCTGGAAAGACCTCGACGAAATCGCTGCCCAATGGCAGGTCGACAAGACTTTTGAGCCGAAAATCTCCGCCGCCGAAGCCAAGGCTCGTCGCCGACAGTGGAACCGCGCCGTCGAACGCTCAAAGCGCTGGACGGAAGACGACTGAGCATCTATGCCAAACCCATGATCAAGCGCTACAGTGACCACGCCGCGAACGAACGCACCTACCTGGCCTGGCTGCGGACGGCGCTGGCTATCATCGCCTTCGGCTTTATCATCGAGCGCTTTGATCTGCTGCTGCACAACCTGAACAAGGTCATCGGCAAACTGGACCCGGAGCACATCAGTAACTCCGGGCGCGACCTGGGCCTGACCCTGGTGGCCATCGGACTCGTCATCATGACACTGGCCACGTGGCGATTCCTGCGCACTTACCGGCTGCTCAAAACCGAGGGGGAGGAACCCTTCCGGCCACATCTGGTCGTCGCCCTCGGCACCTTGCTCATCATGATCGCGCTGGTGGTTATTTTCTACATCTCGCGCCTGATGTTCCTGGCCGGCTAAGTGTGGTGAAGGACGAATAAGCGTGACGATGATGCAGTGACCCGTTTCAAGATATATTATGGCAGATGAACTACAGCACCCCAAAATCGCCGAACTGCTCGGTCTGAGCCCCGAAAAACTGAAAAAGCACGCCAAAGTCGCGCAAGGTGTGGGCATCGCCTTCATCATCCTGGGCGTACTGGCGGTGTTGCTACCCGGCGTCTTCTCCCTCGGCATCGAGCTGTTCCTGGGCTGGCTGCTGCTCATCAGCGGCATCATGCAGGTCATTGGCGGCTTTTCCCACATGGGCGCGAAGGGCTGGTGGCTGCAAGTGCTCGCGGGCGTGCTGGCGCTCATCGTCGGTGGTCTCTTCATCGCCAATCCGCTCAAGGGCGTCGAGTTCCTAACCATGTTCCTGGCCGCCATGTTTTTCGTCAACGGCCTCTTCCGCATCTTCTACTGCATGGGCGCTTCCGGTGCTCCCGGCGCTACACTCGGCCTCATCAACGGCATTTTTGGCATCATCATCGGGGGCATCGTATGGGCACAGTGGCCCAGTTCCTCGGCCTGGTTTATCGGCCTGCTCGTGGGCATCGACATGCTCTTCTTCGGCATCACTCTCCTCTCACTGTCCTCCGCAGTGAAGAAGGAAGGGAAGTAGTGCTTTAGTGCTTAGTGCCTGGTACTTAGTTATGTGGTTGTTGGCTCATAAAGCTTCTACATACCAGCATACCGTTTCTCCGGTCACCAAGCACTAAGCACCAAGAACCAGAGTACTCCTCATTCATCCTCCAGATACATCTCGGGGATGAGCAGGTAGGTCCCGAAAAGGAAAAACCACGAGCCCATCATGAGGGCGAAGAGATTACCCCACCATTGCGGGATTTGAATGGGCCCCTGGCCGAAGTACCCCACGACGCTGGAGGTCAAAAAGCCAATGGCGCCGAGCAGCCCAAAGAGATTAATCCACCAGGTCATATCGCGCGGCTGCCAGGCCCACCAGCGGTGAACCACCTCCACGATGCCGAGATAGCCCGCCGTCACGAAGCAACACGAGGCTAGCGTGCTGGGCGTCCAGACCCACGCGTCGGCCTCGATCCAGCTCAGCCCCGAGACCAGGGCCATGCCGCAGTTGATGTTGAAGATAATCGCACCCGTGAGCTGCACCACGGCGATCTGGTAGTCGATGCGTCCCCACTCCCAACCCCAGAAGCGCAACGGCTTTTTCACGTAGTCGTCCGGCTCGCCCGCGATGAGGTGCTCGAGACGGCGCGCGCGCATCTCCAGGCGCAGATCCAGATTGATGTTGATCGCCTCGAAGACCAACAGGTAGCTGCCTACAGTGAAAAAGACGGACCCGGTGAAGCAGATGGCGTTGAGCAGTTCGTTGCCCCAGCCCAGACGGTTGGCCACCGTCTCGAAGGCCATCGGTACAGTGCCGGCGACGAAGCAAATGGAGCCTAGGATGAAGATGACCCCGATCCACCAGGTCAGCCGGTTGAGCTTCCAACCCCAAGGACGAAAGCGGTGGTGGTTGCAGCATTTACATAGATGCCGCCCGCACTCCAGACAGTGCTGGTCGCGCTCCTGCCCGGGAGCCTCGGCGTGCTCGCCCAGATGCTTGTTGAGCATCTCCGGGTGAATGACATGGCCCATGCGACGTTTGCGGTGACGCCGTGACGTCCAGATATGCAGCCCACCATCGGGCAGGCGGTGAATCACGCGTGTGACGTACTTCCCGGCGCCATCCGAGCCCAGATGCTCCCAGCTTTGGGGAAAGCGCAAATGGCTCGGGCGCTCCTTGGTCTTCACGTCTTTCGGGGTTTCACTCATGATGGTAGCGCGCTGCTTATACCCCATACGAATCGGCAAACCAAGTTCCTATACCGAAAAAATATCGTGCCTTTTCGCCTATTTCGTGGTTCCTATCCAGGGATGCTTTACGATCCATCCAGGCTGCTGTTGATTGCTGGCCCCTGCTCGCTGGAAGGCGAAGCGACCTGCCGCCCTGTGGCCGAAGCCCTGACGAAGCTCGGTGAGCAATTCCCGGAGCTGAACATTGTTTTCAAGGGTTCCTTCGACAAGGCCAACCGCACCAGCCTCGGCAGCAAGCGCGGACCCGGCATCGAGGAAGGCATGGCCCTCCACGCCTTGATCAAGAAGGACTACGGCTTCCCCTGTCTGACGGACATCCACCTGCCTGAGCAATGCGCGCCCGTCGGCGAGGTCTGCGACGCACTGCAAATCCCGGCCTTCCTCTGCCGGCAGACGGACCTCCTCGTGGCCGCAGCGGAGACCGGCAAGGTCGTCAACGTGAAGAAAGGCCAGTTCCTCTCGCCCTACGAGATGGAGTTCGTGGTCAAGAAGCTCGAAGGCGCTGGCGCGGCGGAGATTTGGCAGACCGAACGCGGCACCACCTTCGGCTATCAAAACCTCGTCGTGGACATGCGCTCGTTCAGCCTCATGGGCGCCTTCGGCCATCCCACGGTTTTCGACGCCACCCACAGCGTACAGCTCCCCGGCGCCGCCGACGGACAAAGCGGTGGCCAGCGGGAGTTCGTCCCTGCCCTGGCCCGCGCGGCCCTCGCCGCCGGTGCAAACGGCCTTTTCATCGAGACGCATCCCGACCCCGCCAAGGCCCTCTCCGACGGCCCCAGCCAGATTCCACTGGCTGAATTGCCCGCTTTGATTGAATCCTGTCTTTCCATTTGGCAGGCCATGCGCTAGTCCAATACCCGGAATCATGAAAATGCTACGCTCCTCACGCTTCACCGTTCTCTTTGTGGTCGCCGTTCTGGGGGCGGCTCAAGCTCTGGCCTTTCGCCTGCCGCAGTCGCTCATCCATCCCCTGCCCTCCTGGACGGACTCGCCGACGCGCACCTACCTGCTCGACTACCTCGGCCGCGCCACCAATCCCGCCGACCCCGGCTTCGTCCCGACGGAGGAGCGCGTGGCGGTCTTCGACCTCGACGGCACCCTGCTCTGCGAAAAGCCGCAGTACTTCCAGATTGTCGTCTCCCAGGCCAAGCTCCGCGAGCAGGCCGCGGCCGACCCCACCCTGGCGGACAAGCAGCCCTGGAAGTCCGCCATCGAGGAAGACCACGACTACGTTTTCAAGAACGTCAAGTACGAGGAGGTCACCCTGACGCCCTTCATCGGCGTGAGCGAACGCGACTACATCCGCTACGCCGAGCACTTTCTCGAAACCACCAATCACCCACGTTTCGACCGGCCCTACATCGATCTGTTTTACCAGCCGATGATCGAGCTGATGTCCATGCTGGTGGAAAAAGGGTTCGACGTCTACGTCGTCTCCGGCTCGCAGACGGGCTTCATCCGCGCGGCCATGAGCGGGCGCGTGCACGTGCCGCCCTCCAACACCGTCGGCACCCGCGTGGCCTTTGAGTTCAAGCTCGACCACGGGCACCCCACCTTCATTCGCGGGGACAAGTACCTCGACCCCATCAACCTCGAGACCGGCAAGCCCATCAACATCTGGGAGCAGATTGGGCGGCCCCCCGTCTTCGCCGCCGGCAACAGCACCGGGGACACCGAGATGCTCGAGTACGCCACCATAGGCAAACGCAAGGGCCTCGCCCTCGTCCTCCACCACGACGACGCCCGCCGCGAGTACGACTATCCCAACGAAAAGCTGCTGGAGCAGGCCGCCGAACACGGCTGGGTCGTCGTCAGCATGAAGACCGACTTCAAAAACATCTTTCTTTCCAATTAGCCACACAACCACCAACCCCTTCGAATTATGAGCGGACAAGGATCCACCGGTAACGTCATCGCAGCCCTCTGCAGCTTCTTCATCCCTGGCCTCGGGCAGCTCATTCAGGGCCGCCTCTTGAAAGCCGCCATCATGTTCGTGCTGGCTGCCGTACTTTGGGTCTTCCTTCTCGGCTGGATCATCAGCATCTGGTCGGTCATCGACGCCGCGATGTTCAAAGGCGCGGATTAACATCTTAACCACGGATTGCACGGATAGGTGAAATTTTATCCGTGCCCATCCGTGAAATCCGCGGTTAATAATCTACTTTTAGATAAGTGAGATTAGCTATTTATGGCTGCCAAATCTGCATCAAAAGAGAAAACCCGCTGCGGCTGGGCCGGCACTTTTACCTCTGCCGCGGATGACTACTACCTGCACTACCACGATACCGAGTGGGGCGTGCCGGTGCACGACGACCAGCAGCAGTTCGAGTTCCTCATTCTCGAAGGCGCGCAGGCGGGCCTGAGCTGGAGCACGATATTAAAGAAGCGCGAGGGCTACCGCCGCGTCTTCCAAAACTTCGACCCCGCCAAGCTCGCCCGCTGGACCGACGCCAAGCTGGAAAAGGCCCTGCTGGACCCCGGCATCGTCCGCAACCGATTGAAAGTCTACGGCGTGCGCAAGAACGCGCAGGCCTTCCTCAAGGTCGTCGAGGAGTTCGGCACGTTCGATAAGTATATCTGGGGCTTCGTCGACGGTTCCCCGGTTCAAAACAAGTGGAAGACCATGAAGCAGGTCCCCGCCACCAGCCCCGTCTCCGACGCCCTGAGCAAAGACCTCAAGAAGCGCGGCTTCACCTTCGTCGGCAGCACCATCGTCTACGCCCACATGCAGGCCACCGGCATGGTCAACGACCACACCGTCGACTGCTTCCGCTACAAGCAACTGGGCGGGAAATAATACCTATTCTCAAAAGAAATAAGACTATTGACCACGGATTACGCGGATGGGCACGGATATTTTTTACCTTGTATCCGTGTTATCTGTGTTATCCGCGGTTAAAATAAACGTCTCAAATCAATTGAGAGATGGTATATAGGGCCACAAAGAGCGCGAAGAACGCCACGCCAGGCACACCGAATGGGTCGCTAGGTCCACCGAAAGGCATACGAAGTGCACCGAATAACAAGATAAGCTGACCGAAAGGGTCGCACAGTCCACCGAAAGTGTTACATAGCTCGCCGAATGGCTAGATGAGCGTACCGAATGGGTCGCTGAGTGCACCGAGAGTGTTATAGAGCCCACCGAATTACTTGCTAAGTGAGCCGAATGCCTCGCTGAGTCACTAGGTAAATCGTTCGGCGGACTTATCCGGTGATTCAGCGAGCAAAGTTTCCCTCTCGGAGCGCTCGTTTTGGCATTCGGTGGGCTAGGCGACTCATTCCATAAGCTCAGTGAGTCATTCGCGGATGACTCATCATTTCTGCCCCAACGGGGCGTGCTTTGGTAGCGATGGGTGCAACCCATCGTCACCGTAACTTAGGATAAGGTTGCCCTGACAGGGCAATCCTCCGCGGGCGACTCTCCTCGATGGGCGTTGCCCATCGCTACCAAGGACCGTCCCTTTGGGACGCCATACAAGACGCGCGGCTCGACAGAGTCTTCGCCCCTTGCCCCACAGAGGCGCGCTTTTAAGAAAATATCCACAGAATGATTCCGATAATCATCATCGCGGTAAAAACGAACTCCGCGATTCGCCTGCGTCTATACCAAGCCTCACGCTTGCTCATTGCATAAATGTATACACGCCAGCTCGAAATCGTCAATCGCTACAAGCACATGAAACAACTGTTTCCAATCGAACGTGTGGCTTGCCTGTACGCTGCGCCCTACCTTAAGAGGCAAAACCCCGCTGGCACAGCGAGGGCCAAGGGCCCAGCCTTATAACAGCCCAGGGCAACGCCCTGGGTAACGGGCCCCTGATGGAAAACACGGAGGGCTGAAGGTCCGATACATCCCGTCCAACAGTAGGTTCAAACGCGCCCCGGTCGCGTCCATCCAACATTATACCGGGCTTTCAGCCCTCGGGGCGCGAGGCGGCATCCATTCCTGGGCCTGCAGCCCAGGCTGTTATAGGGCGCGCCCTTGGCACTGAAGAAGCGGCAAACTCGGTCGAGAAAATGGCTTTGTCGGGCTATTTTGTCGCTTTCCAGCCCAAGATTGCAGCTTTCTTAAGAGAAAACGTGGCTTTCCGAGTCAGGGAAACGCCATTCCGAGGTCAGAAAATGCCGCCTTGGGTCCATCTTACCCCTATTTCTGCCGCCCAGGCTGTTATCGGACGTGCCCTTGGTGCTTGCGGGCCGGGATGTGGTTGCGTAATATAGTCATTGATAACGTAATGAAAAATACAAAACTTAACACTACTTTATTGCAGACACATAAAATAGCATTAATTCTAACTTATATATGAATAGCAAAGACCCGAATACTGCTCCTGATGAAAGAGATATATTGGGCGAAATTCTATCTTCATCTATCCCTGAAAGCCTCAAAGAGGATATTCGCCAAAAGTGCGTTCCATCAATACAAGACTGTATTGGTAAGCGTCGGACACAGTTTATTTCAAGCATATCACAGGAAGATTCCTCAGAAGCAGCTTTTGCCCTATCGTTCTTTTTAGATTTAAGATTTGAAGTAAATTCAATCCATGCGGTTGAAGGAGTTCTCAGCGCTAAATTATACTCTAAAGGAGTAACCAAAAACTTTATGGATGATGTCCGAGAATTAAGGGCATTACGAAAGGAGTCTGTCAAAACCACTCAAGACATTCAAACTTCTAAGAGAAAATCATTGGAAGATGCTCGTTTGCTAGAAAGCAAAATCGCTGAAAGTCTAAAAACATCAGAAGCTAAACTAGAAGGGCACCTTAATATTACAAAAAAGAAAACAATTGAATCTCTCGAACAAGCCAAACAGGAGTGGGCTTCGGAAGTTGATACAATCAAATCTGAGCTAGAAAGATTAAGAGATTACTATAAGAGTTCTATAGCTTTAGAGGCCCCAGTGTCATTTTGGGAAGAAAACATGAGAGAGCATAGAAAATCAGCCAAAAAATTCTTTTGGGGTTTATGCATATTAGTTCCAGTGATTGTTGGAGCGCTTATGAGCATAGGTTGGATTACATTGTCGGATTACGAAACTCATCACTGGGGGAGAACGACCCTGTTTTTGTTTCTATCAGGAGTTATGCTTTGGGTAGTGAGAATTATTGTAAAGCTGTATCTAAGCCATAAACATCTCGAAACCGACTCTAGAGAGCGAGTCGTGCTAGCTAAGACTTATCTTTCGCTATTGGGAGAAGGTAAAGGGCCTGAACCTGGCCAACAAGACATCGTCTATCATTCCTTATTTAGGCCATCTACAACTGGTATCATCAAAGAAGATGATAACCCTAACCCTGTAATTGAGTTAATTAATAAGATCCAAAAAGCAAAATAGATTCAAAAAAGAAGACGCAAAAACCCTTGTTTCACCCACCGCTTGCTTGCTTTCGACTCAATCACCCTCCAGCTCGAGGCGGAGGGCCTCCAGTGCTTCCCAGCGGGTGAATTTTTCCAGGGTCTCGGTTTCAATTTCCTCGAGGCGGGTTTTGAGCTTGGGGACCTCGTCGGGGGAGTCGACGTAGAGCTGCGGGTCGGCCAGGCGTTCGGAGAGCTGCGCGGCTTCGGCTTCGAGCTTTTCGATTTCGCCCGGGAGGGCTTCCAGCTCCCAGCGTTCGCGGTTGAGGAACTTGCGGGCCTTTTGCGGTTTGCCCTTCGCTGACTTCGGCAGCTCCGCGGTCGATGCGCTTTGCACTGAAGTGGGTTTTGCCGTGGCTTGCTTGGCCTCAGCTTTTTTCTCGCGTTGGTAGTCCTGATAGCCGCCGACGTAGGTCTGCACGTTGCCGTCGCCCTCGAGCACGAAGAGGTCGGTGACGACGTTGTCGAGGAAGGCGCGGTCGTGGCTGACGAGGAGCAGCGTCCCGCGGAACTCGACGAGGAGGTCCTCCAGCAATTCCAGCGTTTCCAGGTCGAGGTCGTTGGTCGGCTCGTCCATCACGAGCAGGTTGAAGGGGCGGGTGAAGAGGCGGGCCAGCAGCAGGCGGTTGCGCTCGCCGCCGGAGAGCATGGAGATGGGGCTGCGGGCGCGGTCCGGCGGGAAGAGGAAGTCCTGCAGGTAGCCGAGGACGTTGCGGTTCTTGCCGTTGATTTCGATGACTTCGCTGCCCTGCCCGATGGCCTCTTGCAGGGTCTCGGTCTCCACGAGGGCCTCGCGGGTCTGGTCGAAGTACGCCACTTGCAGCCCGGTGCCGAGCTTGACCGTGCCGCTGACGGGCGCGAGCTGCCCGAGCAGGAGCTTGAGCAGGGTGGACTTGCCCGCGCCGTTGGGGCCGACGATGCCGATTTTTTCCCCGCGCTCGATGACGTCCGTGAAATCGCTGATGACGGGCTGGCCGCCGTAGTCGTAGCTGAGGTCGATGGCCTCTATGACCTTCGCGCCGGTGCTGCCGGCCTGCTCGACGTTCAGGCGCACCTTGCCGGAGCGCTCGCGGCGGGCTTTGCGCTCCTCGCGCATCTTTTTCAGCGCACGCACGCGGCCCTCGTTGCGGGTGCGGCGGGCCTGGATGCCCTGGCGGATCCACGCCTCCTCCTGCGCGAGTTTTTTGTCAAAGACGGCCCAGTTCTGCTCCTCGGCGGCGAGCCATTCCTCCTTGCGCTGGAGGTAGGTCGCGTAGTCGCAGTCCCAGTTCGTCAGGACGCCGCGGTCGAGGTCGAGGATGCGCGTGGCGACGCTCTGCAGGAAGGCGCGGTCGTGCGTGACGAAGAGCAGCGCGCCCTTGAAGCCCTTCAAAAAGCCCTCCATCCACGCGATGGCCTCGATGTCCAGGTGGTTCGTCGGCTCGTCCAGCAGAAGCAGCTCGGGCTCGCGGACCAGCTCCCGCGCCAGCAGCACGCGGCGCTTCACCCCAGCGGACAGGTTTTGAAATAGGTCTTCTGGCGAGAGCAGCATTTGCTCCAATACTTTTTCCACGCGATGGTCCACATCCCACTCGGCCAAGTGCATGGCCAGCAGCGGCTCGGTCACGATAGTGCGGATGGCGCCGTGGAGGTCGTCAGGGATCTCCTGCGGCAAAAAGCCCACCTGCGTCCCGGCCGGCATCTGCACCTCGCCGGAGTCCGCCTCAAGCGTGCCCGCCACCACCTTGATGAGGGTGGACTTCCCCGCGCCGTTGCGCCCGACCACGCAGGCCCGCTCGCCCTTCTCGAGGACGAGATCGGCGTTCTCCAGCAAGGGCGCCCCACCGAAGGCGAGGCCAATCTTACGTAGCGTCAATACCACAAAGTCAGTGTTTGGCAGGACGCTGGCCAAGAGCGAGTCTTGATTTTGATGGATTTAGCCACAAAGGGCGTCGGCTTTACATTTATGTGCATTTATGCTTTTATGCCTACATGAGGACAACCATCGATCTTCCCGATCAGCTGCTGAAGCAGGCCAAAGTCACTGCGATTGAGCGTGGCGGGACCCTGCGCGAGTTGATTCAAAGTGCGTTGGAAAAGGAGCTATCGACGCCCGGAGTCGCGAAAAAAGCAAAGCGGCTGACGCGCCCGCTTTTCCGTTCAAAAGCCCCTGGAGCCCTCACCGAGAATGAACTAACCCACGCTGGCCTGGATGCCGGAGAAGACTCACGGCACGATGGCCTGCTTCGTTGATGTCAACGTTCTCGTCGCGCTGTTCCATGAGCGCCATCAGTTCAGCGAACGCGCCATCGATTGGCTAAACACCCAGGATGCGCACGCTTCGATTGCCATTTGCCGGGTGGTGCAGCTCGGCGTACTACGCATCCTGACCCGCCCATCCATCATGAAGCAGGACGTGCTCTCGGCCAAAACATTCTGGCGAGGGTGGGACAAGCTTATGGTGGACGATCGCTTTGCCTTGGTTGATGAGCCCCCGAGCTTGAGCCAAACATGGCGCGCACTCAGCACCTCCTTTCCCAAAGGACAATGCGCGGAAACCGACGTCTATCTGGCTGCGTTCGCCATCGCTCGAGGCGACACACTCATCTCCTTCGACGCGGGATTTAAGAAGTTCGCTAACTTGAGCTTTGAGTTGCTGTCAGGGGCGACTGCAAACTAATCTTAGGCCATGAAAGAACTCGATGCCACGCAGCGCGCCGCCGCCGAGCAGTTCGGCAAGCAGAGCGCGAATTATGGACGGACGCACATCCTGGCCAAAACCGCCGACATCGAGGCCGCCATTGGAGACCTCGACCTGCCTGCGGGTTCCCCCGTGCTGGACGTCGCCACGGGCGGCGGGCACACCGCGCTCTATCACGCCAAGCGCGGCTGGGACGTGACCCTTGGCGACATCGCTGCGCCCATGATCGAGAACGCCGCCAAGCTCCTCGCCGAAGAGGGCTTTTCCTGCCAAACCGCCCTCTTCCCGGCGGAGGATTTCCCCTTCGAGGCCGAAAGCTTCGCACTGGTCTCCAGTCGCGTGGCCCCGCACCACTTCAGTTCGCCGGAGAAGTTCGTCCGCGAGGCCGCCCGCGTGCTCAAGCCCGGCGGCTACCTGATGGTCATCGACGGCAGCGTGCCCGATGAGGCCACGCCCGAGCAGGCCGCCTGGATCAACCAAATCGAAAAATGGCGCGACCCCAGCCACGCCCGCCTGCTCAGCCGCACCGAGTGGGAAACGCTGGCCACCGCCGCCGGGCTGACTGTGCTGCAGTCCCGCCTCGACGCCTTCAAGCAGCCGGACCTGGAGTGGTACTTCACCGCCGCCAACACTTCCCCCGAAAACCGCCAGAAAGTCCTCGCCTCCCTCGACGCCGCCACACCGGAAGACAAGGCACTCATTCAACTCGGCAACGAAGACGGCAAAATCGTCTGGTGGTGGCAGCGCGTTACCCTCCTGGCTCAAAAGGCATGACCGATATCCCGCATGCCTGAACAAGTCATCATCGTCGGGGCCGGGCCGGCGGGTGTCTTCGCCGCCCTGGCCTGCAAGCAGGCGCAGCCGGAGATAGCGGTCTCCCTGCTCGACCGCGAGCCCGCCCCGCTGGGTGTCTTTCTGAAACCAAATCGCCGCCCCTGGTTGCTCACGCGCGAGCTCTACGATCCGGCGGAGTTCGCCGCGCTTTACCCGCGCGGTCAGCGCGAGCTGCTCGGGCCGCTGCACCACTTTGGACCGGCGGAGACGATGACCTGGCTGGAAGAGCGCGGCCTGGAGCTGTCCATCGACGACAGCGGTGGCGTCTACCCCGCCAAGGACATCGAAGCCGTACGCGAGCGCTTATTGGCGGAATTGGACAAAGCGGGCGTGGCCTTCCACGGCGGCATGGGCATCCGCGCTGCTGACGCCAAGACCACCGGCGGCTTTTGGCTGACTCTCGACGACGGCCAGACGCTTCAGTGCGACCGCCTGGTACTGGCCTGCGGGGGCTTGCTGGCCTCCAAGGCGCGCGGCATTTGCGAGAGCTTCGGGCACACCGTTGTTACGCTCGCGCCGTCTATTTTCGACCTCCACACGCGGGACCAGCGCCTCCTCAAGGCCAACGGCTCCGTCGTGACAGGCGTGCATTTACAAGATGACTCCGGCGCGGAAGCGCGTGGCACGGTTGCTATCGAGCCATGGGGACTGGGTGGGCCCGCAGTGGGAGAACTCACCAGCCGCGCGGCGGAGTCCATGCGCGACCGCCACTACAAGTTCTCCCTCCGCATCGACTGGCTCGGGGGTCGTAACAAACCCGCCGCGCACGACGTCCCCGCCATCGCAAAGGCAAACCCCCGGCGGCCCGTCGGCGACGAGGCCCACGCACCCGTCCCCGCACGGCTGTGGTCGCAAATGCTGGCGACGGCAAACGTCGACCCGACCACCCACTGGGCGCGCCTGGCCAAGCCCGAGCTACGAGCCCTGCAACGCCAGCTTCGCCACGACAGCGTGAAAATCGTCAAGCGCGGCGCCCACCAGCAGGAGGCCGTCACCTGCGGCGGCGTGGCCCTGAGCGAGGTCGACTTCCGCACCATGCAGAGTCACCTCGTGCCGGGACTGTTTTTCGCCGGAGAAATCCTCGACCTCGACGGCCTGCCCGGCGGCGCCAACCTCCAGGCCTGCTGGACCACCGGCCACCTCGCAGGAACAGGCATGGCGGAATCATAAATTGACATACGGAAACCCTTATTTAGACTCACGGCATGAACGTACCTGAGTGGTTTTTGAAATCGGTTTTCGTTTGGTCCCTCTTCTTCCTCTACATGATTTTTTGGGTCTGGTCGCTGGCAGCACTGGTGAAGGAGACCGGAAAAGGCAGGGATGTCGAAATTCTCATTTGGGTGATCGTCCTTGTGTTCGTCCCTGTCATTGGGCTGACGCTCTACGCACTTTATGGCCCCGGAGCGGACCCTGCGAAAGAAGTAAATGCCCCACAGAAGCGGGCGGACACTTAACCTTGCCATAAGCGGCTCTTCTCGCACTTTAGACGGCCATGCTTTCTGCTCCCGAAGCCTTGCAACAACTCAAGGACGGCAACGCCCGTTTTACCTCCGGCATGCGCAGTCTGGACGCCATGATGAAGCAGGCCCACCGGGCCGAGCTTGCCGATGGACAGGCGCCCTTTGCGGTCATCATCGGCTGTTCGGACTCCCGCGTACCGGTCGAAATCGTCTTCGATCAAGGCCTGGGCGACCTGTTTGTCATCCGCGTGGCCGGCAACGTAGTTTCGAATACCCAGATCGGTAGCGTGGAGTTCGCCGCCGAAACCTTCGGCACACGCCTCGTTGTCGTCATGGGGCACAGTTGCTGCGGCGCCATCAGTGCGACCTTGGATGCCCTGAAGAGCCCGGGCAACGCTGGCTCGCGAGGGCTACTTTCCATCGTCAACCGTATCCGGCCCGCTGTTGAGGAGCTGGTGCAGAACGATCCCGATGACGAGTCGCTGCACCATCACGCCGTCCGGGCGAATGTCCGCATGGCCGCGCAAACGCTGCGGGCTAGCTCCCCAATACTGGAGCGCCTCATCCTCGAAGACGGCCTGCTGGTCGTCGGCGCGGAATACTCACTGGAAACCGGCGAGGTCGATTTCTTCGACGGTGTGCCGGAGTGAGGGCAATGTAACTTTTGTGTGACGGCGCATTCGGGGCTGTCCAGCGAAGCGCTTAGCGTTTGAATGCGGGCGGTTTAGGATACTTCCGCACATGCGCGTCCTGTTGACATCCCACGGCTCCACCGGCGACATCTTTCCGCTCATCGGCTACGGCAAAGCCCTGCTCGAGGCCGGGCACGAGGTGCGCTACGCCACCGCCCCGCTCTACCAGAAGGACATCGAGAAGGCCGGGCTGGGCTTCGTCCACATGCCACCCGACTGGGGTAAGGAAATCTTCGCCGAGTTCATGCGCGAACTCAACCGCGCGCCCCTGCCGCTGCTGCAGCTTCGCCATATCTACAAAGGCGCCCTTCCCTTCATGGGTGAAATCCTGGAGCGCATGGGGCCGGAACTGGACTGGTGCGACGCCATCGTCAGCTCGTACTTCTTCCCGCATTACCGCACGCTGGCCTCGCTGCACGGCAAGCCCTTCGCCACCTTTGCCTTCTGCCAGAACCTGATTCCCACGCCCGAGCGCACGCCGGAGATGATTCCGGAACTGCGTGGCCTGCCTGCCCCGCTCCAAGCCAAATGGAACCTGATGTGGTGGCGAGTAGGCAGTTGGCTGGTCGACAGTGTGCTCAACTCTGTCTGCGGCGAGCTCTTCAAGGAACATGGCCTGCCGCCCTGCAAAGGCTTCCTGACCGCTCCTGCGGACCTATGCCTGGTGGCCGTTTCACCCGCGCTGATGGACACCTTTCCGCACGAAGACCATTTCAAGTTTGTCGGCTACCTGCGCTGGCAAGCTGAGGAAAGCGAAGAAGTGGAACGCGAACTGGAGGCTTTCTGCGAGGGCAAGGAAGTGCCCGTGCTGACCTTCGGCAGCGTAACCTTCGACGACACTCATACGATCATGAGCCGCTTCCTGCGCTCCTGGCCACACGGGAAAAAGATTATCATCCAGAGCGGCTGGGCCGGCCTTTCTGTGGAAATCGAACGACCCGAAATCAAGGTCGTCCCGGCCATGTCGCACGACCAGCTTTTCCGGCACGCCTCGGTCGTTATCCACCATGGCGGGGCAGGCACCACGGCATCCGTCCTGCACGCAGGCAAGCCGCAGATTATCATCCCGCACATCGCCGACCAGGAGTGGTTCGCGAGCGAGGTCAAACGCCTCAAGGTTGGTCGTCGCATCAAGAAGCGCCGCTGGCCGGAGAAGCTCCCCTTCCGCGTGCGCAAGGTCGAGAGTCGGCCCAAGTATCGCAAGCGCGCCGAGGAGCTTGCCGCCATCCTGCACGAGGAAAACGGCCGTGAGTTGAGCGTGCGTGCCCTGGAGGACTTTGTTCGCGAGTTCAACGAACGCGAAGAAGCGGAGCCGCCCGAAATTGCCAACGACGAGTAAGCTTATTCCACCGTCAACGTCACTTGGGCGGAGGCCTTGTTGCCGGCCTCGTCCGTAACTTCCAGCAAGAGGCTGTGCGCTCCGGACTTGAGCCCATCCAGCTTGAGCGTGAAGTGCTCGGTGCGCGCATCGAAAAAGCCACTGTCCGGAAAGGCTTCGCGCGCGGGCTTGCCGTCCAGACGGTAGTCGGCGGCGGTGATGATGCTAAAGGCATCTTCGGCCCGGAAGACCACCGTGGCCGTGGTACCGTCCACCTGCTGCGACTCCACCGTGACCGACGGGCTGCCGTTATCGATGAGGAAGAGGCTGCTGACGAGGCTGCCGCTGAGTCCCTCGCCTGGCGGGTTGGAGTCGGCGTCGGAGGCGGTCACCTTGGCGCGGTAGTAACCATCGGCGAAGCCCCGCATGGACGTTGAGTAAACCGACTCGGTCAGCTCGTCGACCAGTACCGCAAAGTCTTCCGTGCCCTCCGGCGCAACGGCCAGGGAGTAAGTCAGGGAGTCGTCGTTGGGGTCAAAAGCATTCCAGCCGAAAGAAAACGAGCCCGCGTCTCCCGAGAAACGCACCTGAGTGCGCACTTGGGGACCCTCCGATGCCTCAATCGCAATCTCTTTCGAGCCCGTCAGTTGGTTGAGGTTGACCGGGGGCTTGGGCGGCGCGGCCAAGTTAATCACCTGGATACCGACCGGGATAACGTTGATGCGATTGACCACCGGCGCGGCGTTGTGGTGCGTGTAGAAAATGCGCAACTCGCGTAGCGCGGCCTTCTCGCCCTTGAATGTCGTCTCGTACTGAAGATAGCGCGAAGGCGCACTGGCCACCGCGAGATCGGTGGCGTCTGCCCACTCGCCCCAGGTGTCGTCAGGCTCGGGTGAGTTACCACCGCGCGTACGCCAGGCAACCGACTCGGCGTCGGCCACGCCGTCCCCGACCGGCAGGAGCCGCCCCCAGCGGGCGATCGCACCGGCGTCGAGGGGCTCGGAGGTGTAGAGGCGCTCCTCGGGGGCAGCGGACGCCATCCGGTAAACCGCAGCGGGGTTGCTGGTCATGACCAGGACGTCGCCATTATCCTCGGGGATGAGAGCGCTGACCACGCCGCCGGTCTCAGCCCGGGCCAGGTAAGCCCAATCGGTGAGGGAGTGAACGCTGAAAAGTTTGGCCTCGTTATCTGTCCCCACAAGAAAGCCGCCGTCCGAAGTACGAACGAAGCAAAGGATATTAGGACCGCCGGGCGACCATACCGCCTCGCCGAAGCCCTCCGGGGTGACGCGATAGAGGAAGCTCGGGCCCGACGTCGGCGAGGAGCCATCCCCATCGTCGGACTTGCCGTTGCCGGAGCCGCCGTTGCCGTTGTTGGCCTTGGCTGCGCGCTGCACCTTTTCCAGAAGCGTGGGCAAATCCAGCGGACTTGCGGAGGCGAAGGTGGGAGGCGCGCCGTTGTTGTGGATGGTGGCAAAGGTGATGGTGCCATCCGCATCCGCCTCGATGGCGGCTATTTCGTCGGTGCCGGCGTTGAAGAGCACCTCGGCCTTGCCCTTTTCGGGAATGCGATAGAGGTAGGCCTTGGGCCCGGCTCCGGCCAGCAGGCGGCCCTCGTGGTCGAAGGCTAGCGTGTTGACGTGCGTACGGTCAGTGGTAAACCACTCCTCGGCCTCATTGCCCGGCATGAAGTCCGGCGGCAGGCGGTAGATTTTGGCGTCATTACCGGTGGCGACGAAAAGCGCGCCGTCCTTGTCGAAAAGCAGGTCCCAGACGTACATCTCCTCGGGGTCAAAGTAGACCTCGGGCCGCTTGCCGTCGACGATGCGGTAAACGCGTCCGCCGGGTGACGTTGCCGCGTAGAGCGCACCATCGGGCCCAATAGCCAGGGCACGTGTCATGACCTCCCGTGGCTCCAGGATGAGCTCGGGCTCGCCGTCGGGAGCGAGTTTATAAATTTTGCCCAGCGTGCCCGTGCCGAGGTAGAGCGTACCATCCTCGGCGCGGACCGCTGCGAGGATGCTGTCAGCATCGATTTCGGCCAGTTGGGTCAGGCCGGGGCCGGGGGAAATTTCGCCGAGGTCGGAGAGGCTCAAGCCCGCCAACTCGCCCGGCGAGAAGTCGTCATAACTGTCCTGGCGCAAGGCCTCGGTCTGGACGCCGGGTAGCGCGGTGGTGATCAGGCAGTAAAGGAAAAGGGCGAAAGAGAGACGCATTATTCAGCGGACATTAAGTTTCATGAAATAGCTGCCGGAAAAGACCCCCGGCACCTCGACGGCTTGCTCCCACAAGGTCTGCCAACGGCTGGTCGTATTGGAAGTGACCACACGCTCGTTGTCCATCAGCATACGGGCGGATGGTGGCAGCGCGGGCAGGTCCTGCCCGTCGATGTGCAGCCCGGAGGCGGGACGCAGCAGGAGCACGTAAGCCTTTTCGTTGCTGCGGGAATCGCGCAGGAAGTCGAGCATACCGTCGAAGCTGCTGATATGCCCGCTGGACCAGCCACGCTCCAGCCGGTCGGCACTGTCAGCGTCGCCGATGAACACGGTCAGGTTTTCCGCATCGGTGCCTTCGGGGATGGGAATGGCAATCGACTCGCGCAGGGGCTCCTTGAGGTAGCGGCCGAGGGTCAGGCCGAGATTCCACGACTGGCCGGGCTGCGCTGTGCCGCTGAGGCTCCGCACGGCTTCGAGCGTGGTTTCCTCCCAGCCCAGGTTTTGCTCGATTTCAAAAGAGATGTCGCTGATGACCGGCTCGGTGAACGGGTTGTCCATCAACAGCGAAAGTAGCAACCATTGTTCAATGGCCAGGCTGGCCGCGGCGGAGGGGCCGGTGGCAGTACGCTCCATGACCAGCGGCTCGTGCCCATCAATGGCGTAACGGACGTGCAAGGTCAGGGTCTGTTCCTCGGCAAACTCCATCGTACTCAGGAGGGATTCAAAAAGCCCAATCGCAGTAATGAGAGGCGAAAATGAACGATCCCGGAAGACGCGGCCGGAATAGTCGCGCGTCTGCCCGTCACTGCCGGCTACCCGGTAACTCACCGGCGTGGTCGGCGCCATGCGGCCCAGCTCGCCGGAAATCGCCGTGAGGCGGTCCTGCCGGATACTGCCGACGACCTCACCCACGTTACTGAGCTTGAAGGAGCGCTGCACGGACTGCACCACCGTGATGACCTCCGCCGGAGCGGCGGGGATTTCCACGTCACCGGTGCCAAAGAAAGGATGCCCGAAGGCCAAAAAAGTGTCACCCTCGCGCCAGGTAACCGTCCCCACGCCGGCCATGCGGAAGTCGCCGTCCATAAGGACACCCGCCAGGGCCGTGCCGGCTGCCACGGAAGACGCATCCAGGCCCGAGGCAGAACCAACAGGCGCCGCCATGGGCTCCACTCCAAGCGCGCTCAGGGCGGGTGCGAAGGGCTCCAGGGCACGCCCCGAAACCCCCGAGGCAAACAGCGGCGTGGGCAGAGCGGACAACGCAGCCTCACCTTCGGCGGACCTTTCCGGCGCCTTCATGCCGGTGAGCAACGCACGGGCTTTTTCCAAGTCACACCAAGCTTCCAGTCGGGCCTGAAAACCGGCCCCCGGAAGTACACGATGCGCCTGCGCCGTTATGGGAGCGTCCCCGCGCTGGGCTTCCTTATCCAAAGTCTCGAACATGTCCCCGATGGGCGTGATGCCGATAAGGGCCTGCTCCTTGGGCCAAGTAAAGCCGTAGGCGTAGGCCCCGATGAGCTTACCGTCGATATAGCAGGGGCTCCCGCTCATACCCGCCACCGGGCCGCTCAAAATCTGGCTGGCGTCGGTGGCCAGCGCCAGGATGGCCGGGCGCTTGGGCCCGATGAAGTTCGGAACCACCCCGACCACCTCGAAGCCGAAACGCTGCGTCCGCGTGCCGTCGATGACAGTTTCCCACTCCCCCTTCATGCCCGGCTCAATCTCCGCCAGGGGCATGGTAGGCGTCTCCACAGGCGATTCTTTGGCGACTAGTGCCGTCGTCAGGCCAAGGAGAAAGAATATCCGCAAAAGACGCATAGAAGAATCGCTTAGGAAAACATAAGTACGCGCGATAGCAACGATCATCGGATCATTGGGCATGCGCTAAACTGTAAGATTACCCAACAACCAGTCTTCCGGGCTTTGCTCTGCCTGCTCTCCGAGCATGTCACGCAGCGCCTGCGCATCGGCCTGCGCTTGCTGCGCGCGCTGACCATTGTTCAGGCAGTCACTCACTTGTCCGGCCAAGGCCTGAGGCGTGGCCGCGCCCTGTAGAAACTCCGGCCAGGCCGGGCGCTCCAGCAGGATGTTGGCGATGCCCAGGTATTCGATTTTCACCACACGGCGACCAATCAGGTACGTCAGCGGATTGGCCCGGTAGACAATCGCGCCCGGCACACCCGCCAAAGCCACCTGCAACGACATCGTCCCGGAGCTGGTCAGCACCGCCGAAGCCGTCAAGGGTTCCTGCTGCCCGACGAGGGACAGCTCTCCAAGACCACCACGCACCGGCGCGAGGATATCCTTTTCCAACGCATGGATGCGCTCGTCGGGATAAACCACGGCAGCGGGGCGTACGTCGCCGCTTTGACGCAACGCGCGCAGGCCGTTCAGCATGAGCGGCAGGATGCGCCGCACGGGCGTTTGCCGGCTGCCGGGTAACAGCAGCACGGGGCCATCGGGGTCAAAGCGTAGTGGCAGTGTGGCGTCCTCCTCCACAAACGGGTGCCCGACAAAGGTCACGGGCAAATCGGTGTCCTGGTAGCACTCAACCTCGAAGGGAAAAATCACCGCGAGGTCATCGAGGTACTGCGCCATCTTGAAACGCCGCCCCGTTTTCCAGGCCCAGATTTGCGGGCTGATGTAATACAGCAGCTTTATGTCGCCGCCGCCCTTCACCGCCAGGCCCTCGTCGCAGAGGCGCTTGGCCAGACGGAGGTTGAACCCGGGGTAGTCGACGAAGCACACTGCCTTCGGCTGGTGTTCGCGAATCCACGCCACTGTTTTTTCAAAGAGGTCCTTGAAGAAGCCGTAGTTCTTCAGCACCTCAAAAAGCCCGACAACGGAGTGTTCTGTCAGGTCGAACAACAACTGCGCTCCGGCGCGTTCCAACTCCACTCCGCCCAGCGCACATACGTTTAAATCCGGCTGCTTCGCCTTAGCGGCTGCGACCATCCGCGCGGCATGCGCATCACCGGAGTGCTCCCCGGCAATGACGAGGAGATCCGGGCGGCCGGAGGGCGCGGGTAAAGTGATTTCAGCCACGGATCACAGATTGACACAGTTAGGAGGGGAGAAAAGGCTCGATTTAGCGGCTTAGCGCCTGTTTTGCGGAGCCCAAGTATCAAATACGTGATACTATATACCATGCAACGAAATCTACAGGTAAAGCTTACCTGCGTATTTGCCCTCTTGTTCCCCGTACCGTTCTTTGTATCATGCCAGAATTCTGACGGACTCGTAGAAAAAAGATACGAGATGAAAGTCTACTACATGATCGGCTTTAATCCGATATGGGATCCCGGCGCTGAAAAAAGGGAGGCTCTTCAAAAAGAAGAAGCCAGGGAGCGGTGGAAAGAGCTTTCGGAGGAGGATGTTAACATGATCGTCTGGCTTGAGGCGCAAGGTATTCCCTTTTTCGAAGTGGAAGGATCCAGCCTCAAATACTACGACAAACCCAAAGCCTCGGAGGTAAACATAGATTCATTATATTACGGCTACATTGAGGTTAAAAATACACCGGAAAACCTCGAGAAACTCGAAAAGTGGATTTCATATAATGACAGGCGCCATATAGAGTTGAATGCAAAAGAGCCTGTCCCAAGCAATCCTGACCTAGATAAATACCTCAGGTAACAAGCTTCTGCCGTACTGGAGATAGCTCCTGAGCTTTCGCGATCACTACGAGCGCTATTATTCTTATGCCCTCGCCGCGTGAGTTAGCCTCGCTCATTACATCTTTTCCCGGATTTGCTCGGTAACGCGGATGGCGATTTCCAGGGCAGTGGAGCCGAGCTTGGCGTCGACCTTGGGATTGGAACGGGTGCGGACGGCCTCGGCGAAAGACGCCAGCTCCAGCGCAAGGGGCTCACCCTTTTCGATGGGGATGTCCTTCTTGCTCAGGCCGAGCTTCCCCTTGCGAATGAAGTGGCCTTTTTGCTCGGCGAAGTTAAGCGATAGATAAGCGGCGGGTTGGAATATACGAATCTCCCGCACGGGCTTGAGGCTGACGCGGCTGGTGTTGATGTTCGCCACGCATCCGTTTTCAAAAGTCAGGCGCGCATTGGCGATGTCCTCGGTCTTGGTCAGGACGTTGACCCCGACGGCGTCAATGCGCTCGATGGGGCTTTTGACGAGCTGCAGGATGACGCCGATGTCGTGGATCATCAGGTCGAGCACGACACCAACCTCGATGCCGCGCTTCTTGAAGGGCGCGAGGCGGTCACAGGTGATGAAGCGCGGGTCAGTCACGTTCTTTTCCAGGAAGCCCATGACGGGGTTGAAGTGCTCGATGTGACCGACCTGCACGACGCAGTCCTGGGCGCGGGCCTTTTCCATGATCGACTCGGCCTCCTCCAGTGAAGGAGTGATCGGCTTTTCGATCAGCAGGTGGCAGCCTCGGTCCAGCAGGGGCATGGCCACCTCGTGATGCTTGTCCGTCGGCACGGCCACGCTGACGGCTTCGCAGGACTCCGCCAGCTCCGCCAGGGTCTTGAAAACTTTTCCGCCGTACTCGCCGGAGATTTCGCGGGCGCGCTTGATGTTTGCGTCATAGATGCCGACGAGTTCGGTCTGCTTCAGCGCCGCGTAAAGCCGGGCGTGATGCTGCCCGAGGTAGCCGACTCCGGCCACGCCGCATTTCAATGGGGCTTGTTTCGCCATGAGTCCACGCTAGCGGAGTGTGGCTGTTTGGAAACAGAAAAGCGCGACCCGTTGGCGGGCCGCGCTCGAAGAAGCATGTCGCTTTGGAAATTACTTGGGCAAGACGATGGTCTGATCCGTGCCACCGATGAAGAAGACGGTGAATTCGGAATCCGGGTCCCCGGTGTAGAGGAAGAGCCAGCGGCCTTCGCCGGGGTTCTCACCATCGGGCTCATAGCACCAGGGGAAGGTGCCTTCGGCGGTCCAGTGCCAGGCCACGCCTTCGCGGTACTGCCACATGTCATTCTGCTCTTCGGCATTCACGTAGACCCAGCCTTCCTCTTCCTGGAAGCACCAGGGATAGCCAATGACGTACACGTTGCCGTACCATTGGGAGTTGGCCCAACCGCTACCGGGATCCTGCTGAAGGTCCTGCCAGGGACCGCGTACCAGCACGAAGGTGCCGCTGGCGGTGCCGGTCTGGTCTTCGCTATCCGTCACGGTGTAGGTGAAGGTGCCCTCGAAGGGATTGGAGAACTCCATCGTGAAGCCCTGAGTTACGTAGTAAGGTTCCCGTTCTTCTTCGGGGACATCACTCTGGTCCGGCGGATTATCGATTTCCAGGTCCAGGGTGGCGCCACGAGGCGGAACCTTCGCGTAGGTGAAGTTCCAGAGGTAATCCTCCCCATCGGCCTGCCCGATGCGTTCGCTGCGGTTATTAGTGCGCTCCACAATAAGGTACTCGTCGACCTCATCCACGGCGGGCGCGACGCCGTCGGACTCGGTGAAGGTAAATTCGAAGGTGTAGCCACGAACGAGATTACCGGGCGATTGGCCGAACACAGCGGCCATCGGAAGTAAAAGGAGAGATGAGAGTGTGAATATAGATTTTTTGTTCATACCCCTAACCTGACGCATGTTTGGGGCTAATTTTGAGGTCTCGCGCGCCGTGAGGACTTTTAGCCCTGAGCCCCTAATGAGCCCGATGCGCTTTGCTACGGCCCTCAAAACGAGTTGTAAAAAAGTTGGAAATTAAAGCATAGGGCACAAAGCCCCTAATGCCCAGTGGAGCAGTCCTGCAAAATGCAAGGGGCCGCTGTCGGCGCAATCGTGCAATCTGCACGCTAGCCCAGCAGCTCTTCGTCCATTTGGAACTCGCCAACGCGGGTGGCCGGGCCCCGCATGGTGATAGCATACCCCTCTCCGATGCGGATACCGATATCTCCACCGGGACAATGCACCGTGATGTCCGCATCGCAGAGACCGAGCTTGTGCGCGACAGCCGCTGCGGCGCTGCTGCTGCTGCCAGAGGCCAGGGTGTAGCCCGCGCCACGCTCCCAGATTTCGATATAAATGTTATTGCGGTCCAGCACCTGGAGCAGTTGGACGTTGGTCCGATTGGGAAAAAGCGAAGTCATGTTCTCCAGCACCGGGCCCACATCACAGGCCAACGTTTTCGTGACTTTTTCCATGGGCAGCACGACATGGGGGTTACCAATGGTGGCCGAACAGTAGGTGTAATCCGTTCCGTTGATATAGACTGTCTCGTTGATGACCTCGCGGGGCTCGCCCACGACCGGGATTTTCTCACTGTGAAAACTGACGTTACCCATCTCGACCTCAATGGCACCGAGGGGATCTTCGACCTGACAGGTCACTATGCCGCCGAGGGTTTCGACGGTAAAAGGCTGGTCCGTGACACGGCCGGTGTCATGCAAGTAGCGCGAAAATATACGCAGGCCGTTGCCGCTCTTCTCCGCCTCGGAACCATCCGGGTTCCAGATTTGCAGTCCGAAGTCCGCCTTATCGGTCTTCATCGGACCGTAGAGGATGCCGTCCGAGCCAAGCCCGAAGTTGCGGTGGCAGATGCGCTCCGTCTGCTCCGGGGTATACATTTCGGGTGCATCAGCCGGATCGAGGACGAGGTAGTCGTTTCCGAGGGCGTGGTATTTGGTGAATTTCATAGTTGGAGGTCTCCAGTTCAAGTAACGACTGAATATTAACAACCAAAATCCTTGCAGAGCCACGAATGTCGTCTCTGTATGGGCGGCTTATACCTCAAAGAAATTATGGCGAAATCATCATCCAAAGTTCGCTGCGCGGTTATCGGCCTGGGAATGGGCTGGAACCACGCCAAAGCATTCAAAGAGTGCCCCGAGGCCGAGTTGGTCGCCTGCGTGGACATGAACCCGGCCATCTACGAGAAGGTCAAGGACTGGATTCCCGCCGAGGCCTTCTTCACCGACTACAAGGAAATGCTCAAGAAGGTGAAGCCAGACCTGGTCACCATCGCGCTGCCCAATTTCCTCCACGCCACCGTGGCCATTGACGCCATGCGCGCCGGCGCAAGCGTCCTCGGGGAAAAGCCTATGGCCATGACCACCCGCGAGGCCATCAAGATCCGCGACGAAGCCGCCAAGCTTAAGCGCCTGTTCGGGCTCAACCTGAGCTACCGCTTCACCCCGCAGGCCCGCGCCCTCAAAGGCATGGCGGAAGAAGGCTTCCTCGGCAAACCTTACCACGCCCGCACCCAGTGGACCCGCCTCGACGGCTTTCCGCGCTTCGGCGGCTGGTTCGGCCAGAAGAAACTTTCCGGCGGCGGCCCGCTCATCGACCTAGGCGTGCATCGTATCGACCTGGCCCTCTGGCTCATGGGCAACCCCAAGCCGCTTACGGTCAGCGGCGCGACTCACCACCACATCGGCGTGACGCGCGGCAAGGCCACCAAACAGAAGTTCGACGTCGAAGACCTGGCCGCAGGCTTTGTCCGTCTGGAGAACGGCGTCTCGCTTGTCTTTGAAATCTCCTGGGGCAACCTACAACGCAAGACCGAGGACATGTTCACGCAGGTCGTCGGCACCGAAGGCGCGCTCATTCACAGCAACCCTGTCGACGGTTACGACTTCAAGGCTGAATACGTCAAACGCGAGGCCGGCCAGTACGTGCGCGGCGAGGTCTTCAAAGCAGACGCGGACTTCCGCAATCCCTACGCCGAGATGGTGCACTGCATCGTCAACAAGAAGCCCTTCCTCGCCACCGCCGAAGACGGCATCGCCATTCAGCAGATCCTCGACGGCCTTTACAAGAGCGCCCAAACCGGCCGCGAAGTTAAAGTCAAAGCTTAAGCCTAAGCACAGCTTAGGAATCCTCGATGCTGCGCAAGCGATGGGGCTCTGCCCCATCGCTTGCGTTGCTCGCTGCCCCGAACAAAGTATCTGCGATTCTCAGGCAGTAGAAGTTGCCATGGATTTGTTCATGGCCGATAGTCGGCGCATGAGTGAGCCATCGCAGCCTGTCCTTACCGGCGTCTTCGTCGATGCCGACGGCGCGGTGCACCTCAGCCATGCCACGCCGGAGGGTGCGCGTGAAGCCACAGCGGCAAAGCCCTTTAAACCCTATGCATGGACACGCGACGGCGAGGGCGAACCGCTCCAAGGCGACGGCGTGCTGACGCGTCTGCGTCGCTTTGAAAACCCGGCGGACTTCGACGCCGCTGCCAAGGAAAGCGCCCGTAGCGAGGGCTGGGAAATTCTCAAGCCGCTCGAACATCAGTGGCTGCTGGAAAACCGCGCGCGCCTCTTTGACGGGCTACACTTCGACCAGCTACGGCGGCTCCAGCTCGACATCGAGACCCACTGCTCCGTCGAAGGCGGCTTCCCGGACCCCGGCCGCAAGGAGGATCGCGTACTCGCCATTGGCCTGCGCCTGAACGGCGAAGATCACACCCTTGTCCTGGAGGCCATGACCGACGAGGCTGAACGCACCTTATTAAAAAGCCTCAACGCTGCCCTGGCAGATCTCGATCCGGACGTCATCGAGGGACACAACCTTTTCAAGTTCGACCTGGACTACCTCAAGCGCCGCTGTCGCCGCTTCAAGGTGCCCTGCGCCTGGGGACGTTTCGGCCAGGAGGCAAAGTTCCGCAACAGCCGCCTGCGCATCGCCGAACGCTGGATCGACTACCCGCGCTGCGATTTGCCGGGCCGCACGGTCTTCGACACCTACCTCGCCATCCAGCTCTACGACATCACCACCCGCGAGCTTCCCAGCTATACGCTGAAAGACGTCGCGGTGCATCTGGGCGTCACTACGGAGGCCGATAACCGCACCTATCTGGCCCCGGCGGACATCCAGCGGACCTACTTTGAGGACCGCCCCCGTTTCCTCGCCTATCTCGGTGACGACCTGCGCGAGACCGCCGGCATCGCTGCCCTGCTGCTGCCTACCTACGTGGCGCAGGCAACCAACTTTCCCATGACCTTGCAGGAGATTTGCCTGCGCGGTACCGCCGCCAAGGTCGACTCGCTCTTTTTGGAAAAGTATTTCCACGCCCGGGCCGCTCTGCCTGCCCCACCGGAGGTTAGCGGCTACGCCGGCGGCTTTACCAAGAGTTTCCAGGAGGGCGTCTTCCGGCACGTGCTGCACTACGACGTCGCTTCGCTCTACCCAAGCCTGCTCCTGCACATCGGGCGCAACCCCGCCGGAGATTCCCTAGGCGTCTTCATCCCCATGCTGACTGAGCTGCGCGAGGAACGCCTACGCTACAAGCAGCGAGCCCGTGAAGCCGAAAGCGATACCCTGCGCCGCGAATTCTCCGCCCGCCAGGCCGCCTACAAAATCGTCATCAACTCCTTTTACGGCTACCTCGGCTTCGGCGGGGCGCGCTTCGCCGACGGGGAGCTCGCCGCGGAGGTCACCGCCAAGGGCCGCGAACTACTGCAAAAGCTCATCTCGGAGTTTGAGCGGCTCGGCTGCACCGTCCTGGAAGCCGACACCGACGGCATCTACGTCAGCTCCGAGAAGGATTGGGAAGCCCCCGAGGGCCTGCTGGACAAAGTAAAAAAGGTGCTGCCACCGGGCATCGACCTGGAGTTCGACGGCCGCTACGAGGCCATGTTCTGCTACAAGGCCAAGAACTACGCGCTCTACGGCGACGGACACATCAACATTGCCGGATCGGCCCTGCGTTCCCGCGGCATCGAACCCTTTTTAAAGGAGCTGACCGACGCCCTCATCCACTACCTGCTCGGCGCCTCGGAGACGAACCCACTGGAGTTGGAAAAGACCATGCGCGAAGAAATCGCCAAAGGCGCTTTCCCTGTCGAGCGCCTGGCCAAGAGCGAGTACCTTTCCCAGAGTCCCGAGGCCTACAAACGCGCCGTCGAAGGTGGCAAAAAGCCCCGGCGCGCCTCGCTGGAGGTAGCCCTGCGCCTGGAGCCGCAGCCCGGCATGGGTGAGCAGGTCAGCTATTACCTCGGCCTAGGCGATAAAAAGCGCGCACCCGACTGGCAGGTGGCCCGGCCCCTGGCGGAATTTGACGCGAGTAAGGCTCCCTACAATGTCGAGGCTTACCTGAAGAAACTCGACGATTGGCGCAAGCGCTACGATGCCTTCCTCGAGGGCGACCCACAAGCCGAACAAACGGAACTTTTTTAGCATACGGCCATTTTCCCTTGCACGATTCAAGTGCATCATTAACAAGCCTTTCCATGCGTATTCAAATCGTTACTGCACTCTTCTGCGGAATCGCCATCTCGCACGGAGCGGATTTCACGACCACCTTGACCCTGGATACTCCAGTGGGCAGCCCACAAGTCACCGCCGTGGAGGTCGATTGGACTTCCAATACTACCTCCGGTATCATCTCGGAAGTAAACCTGACCGATCTGACTTTCCGACTCATGGACGGCAGCACGACGGTCTACGAGGACGTTGCCATGATCAACAGCGTCGTGCAATCCATCGGAGGAGTTGCTGGCCGCAGCGTCGACTTCAACTTCGATTTTGGAACCAACTTGATCGGTGCGTTCGACAATGACGCGAGCACCGTCCAAGGCGGAGGAACTGCGACCGGCACGACCTACAACATCTACGCTTTCGAAACCACGGACTATTTCGTAAATATACGCAGATTCTTTGATGGCAATCCCACCGCGGATATTAACGATAATAATACCGTCACGCAAAATACCGTGCCCGAGCCCGGCTTCTGGGCTTTGTTCACGGGTGTTGCTGCCCTTGGACTGGCTGGCGTCCGCCGCCGTTTCGAGCGTACTGCCTAATACAGCGGCGAGAAGATGCCGTTGTTGAGGGAGTCGTACTTGCGCTCGAGGTAGCTCTCCACCGCCTGCGTCACCTGTGAGCCGTAAACGGCCGTGACGTCGTTGAACATTTGGGTACGGAGCTTCTGAGTCTCGGTCTTCAACTCGACGGGGAAGGTACGCCCCTCATAGGAGTCCCCGGCCAGTTGCTTGACGCGGGTGGCAATGGGGCGCAGCTTCGTCACGATGGTGTCGAGCTTCTGGTTATCGTCGTAATTGGCAGCCAAGTAGCCGAGCACCTCAATGACCGGCACGCGATAGTGCACGTTCAGCGTGACTTTCTCGGGTGCGGTCCACTGCTTTTCAGCATACTCAATACGCTCCTGGCGGCGCTGGACAAGGTTCTTGGCGGCAAAGGCAGGCGTGAGGAAGCCCAGGGCCAGAACGAACAGAACAAGGGTTTTGACTTTCATTCGGGGAAAATTCAGGCTCAGCTCTTGCGGCGTTTGGCGTAGAAGGAGTTGATCTTGTCGGCCACATCGCGGTAGCCGATGTCGGCCTGATAGATGATCTTGTACTCGTTGATGGCGGCCTCCTCCTCGCCCATTTGCTCGTAAGCCTGGGCCAAGTCGTAAATCGCTTCCTTCTTCAGCTCGTTCATGAGCGGAATTTCCTTCTTGGCCAGGGCGAGTTGCTCGACGGCCATGTCGCTGAAGTCCTTGGCCAGATAGGCGCGGCCCAGGAAAAGCAGGGCCTTGGTGCGCACGTTGGGGTTGCGCTGGGCCAACTGGAATTCCTGAATGGCAGAGTCGTAGTCGCCTTCCTCCATTTCGAGGACGCCCAGCTCGAACTTCGCCACGTAGTCGTTGGGATACTTCTCCACGATTTCGCGGGCGTTCTTGAGCCGGAATTCATGCAGCTCGTGCTTGATCTGCTTTAGCTGCGGATCGTCCTCGGCAGCGCCGCCTTCCTCGAGCTCGGCGATGCGGGCACGCATGCCGGCCGTCTTGAGGTCGGAGGCCTGGCGCTCCAGAGTCGGGTCATTCGCGCCCATGGAGGTGGCCCGTGCCTTGGCCACCATATCGAGCGCTTCGTCGTAACGCTCAAGCTGGCGGTAGGCATTGATGACCTCGCGGTAAAGATTGAGGGCCTCAGGCTCTTCTTCAATGCGCTTGAGGTTCTTGGTGATGAGCTTTTCGAGGACTTCTTCGTCGTTGGCCACGCGTGAGGCCTGCTCGAGTTCGACGGATTTCTCCTCGTCGGCCAGCTTTTCGCGGAAGTCGCCCTCCTGCTCCCACTTGCCTCGGTCGATGGACTCGGCCACGGAGGCCTTGCGCAGGAGGTCCTGGGCGTCCTCGTGAGCAGGATTCTCGGAAAGGATTCTTTCACCCTCGGCAATCGCCTCCTTGGGGTGACCAGCCTGGATAAACGCATCCATCAGGGCGACGCGGTTATCCATGTTGTCGGGCTCGATGGTTTTGATGTCCTGATAGGCAAAAACGGCGGTTTCCCACAGGCCCAGAGATCCGGCAGCCTGCCCCAGCATCTTGTAGGCGGTCACATTGGCCGGGTTGGCGGTAAGCATGCGCTCGGCGGACTCCAGCACGGCCTGCGGGTCCTTTTTAAGCTCCTTGCCGGCCTTGAGGGCAAAGGGCGCGCTGGTCACGCTGCCGATAAACTTGGTCAGGCCGCTGGTCTTGGTGCCCTTGGCCCGGCGCTGAGCCCGGCGCATGAGCTTGCGCACGTCGAGGCAGCCGGGGTTGCGCTGGAGAATGCCCATGCAGACGTCAACCGTGTACGTGGGATTCTTGTCCATCGTCCTTTCCGCGTTCTCCACCTGCTTGCGCAGGCGCGGGTCGAGGTCTTTCAATGCAACTTCGGAGAGAGTTTCGGTTTCGGCCATGATGATAAAGAAAAGGGAAGTAACTATGGATAGGTATCGCTTCGCGGGTCAATGTTCAATAACCTGAAGCCAAAAACCCAGAATAGACCTTCTATCGGCAGGGACAAGCCCGCTTTTAGGCACCCCATGAGTACACCGTCAAATATCCTGCAAGGCCTCCCTGGAGACCTTTCCCGCGAACATTTCGAGAGCCTGGCCGAGTCCGCCCACGCCCGCATTGAGCGCATTGTCTCCCACGGGCAAGCCACTCCACCAGGGCAATGGTACGACCAGGACCGCGCCGAGTGGGTCGCCGTGCTCAGTGGCGAGGCCACGCTTGAGTACGCCGACGGGCGAAAAGTCGACCTCCAACCCGGCGACCACGTGCTCATCCCCGCCCACGAGAAGCACCGTGTAGCCCGGACGGCCTCGCCCACCGTCTGGCTGGCGGTACACTTTGACTGAGCGAATTGTGTTGCCTGGCTTGCTCAGCGCTTGGTTTAGAAAAAAGCATGCAAAAGATCATTCCCTGCCTCTGGTTTGACGGTCAGGCCGAAGAAGCCGCCCATTTTTACGTTTCTCTCCTCCCTGATTCTCGCATAGACTCGGTCAACCTTTCTCCGGCAGACTACCCGAACGGTAAGGCCGGCGATGTCCTTACGGTCGACTTCACCTTGGGCGGCACTCAATATGTAGCGCTCAATGGTGGCCCTGAATTCAAGTTTACCGAAGCCGTCTCCTTCCAAATTCCCTGCGCCGACCAAGTAGAAGTGGACCAACTGTGGGCTAAGTTGACTGACGGAGGGGAGGAAATTGCCTGCGGATGGGTCAAAGACCGCTACGGCCTTTCCTGGCAGATTTTCCCCAGACGCCTCACCGAGTTGCTCACAGACCCGGACCGCCAACGTGCCAAACGCGCCATGGAAGCCATGATGACCATGGTCAAAATCGACCTTGCGGCAATCGAAAGTGCCGCCAGCGGCGAGTAGTTTTTCTGCCCGCACGGCAACCGCCGGAAAAGCATTGCGGGGAACGCCCGGAATATTAGGCTGTCCGATACCTTAGCCATGAAAGTCCGCCTGTTCCTCCTATTTCTCGCGCTGGGCGCGGCCACAGCCTTCGGGCAGGGGGCCAAGACCGCTCTTTTCGTCAACAACCTCGCCGGAAGCGACCTGAGCGGCAAAGCGGAGGCCTTCGAGGCCATGCTGGCAGGCAAGCTCAACGGCCAGGGGTACTCTGTGTTGAGCCGTCAGGCTGTGGCGGACTCCCTGCAAAAAGCCCCACCGACCGAGCAGGACCCCGCCACCATGCTGGCCACACAGACCAGTGCCCTGCGACTGGCCCAACTCCTCGGCGCCGACTACATCCTCGTGGCCAATCTCGTTTCGCTCGGGGGGGAAACCAAGGTCTTCCAGGGCAACGGCATTGAGACCACCAACCGCATTTACACCCTGCGCGTCTCCTACGGCCTGCTTGATGCCGCCGAGGCCGGGGGCCTCAAGGGCGACTCCTTTTCCGTCAACAAAACCCTGCGTGACGACGGCAATTTGAAAGTCAACGACGCCGACCTCATCAACGGCCTTCTTGAGCAGGCTGCCAACGGTATCGCCGCTCAACTCACCGCGCCGGGCGTGGTCGAGTCACTCCCCGCACCCGCCGAGCAGGCATCGCCGGTCACCTTTACCATCACCGCCGTCCTGCAGGGCATCAAGATCCCCAACGTGCTTGTCGGCCCGGACAATGTCGTGCGGACAACCGAGAATCGCTTCCCTGTAGAGGCCATCGGCGTCGATGTGGAGTTGGACGGCGTCGTGCAAGGTAGCGCGCCGGGTGAGTTTGGCGCCATGCCGGGCCTGCATCGCCTGCGGCTGACCCGCGACGGCTTCCAGCCCTGGGAGCGCAACGTCAACCTCTACGAAGGCTTCGCCCTTACAGCCGCCATGGACCTGACCCCCGAGGGCCTGGCCCAGTGGAAGGACCTCACGCAGTTCGTACAAGATCTGCAGCTCGAAGCCCAACTGACGGCTGCCCAGGTGAAAGTGCTCGAAGGCAAGGCGCAGATGCTCCAGCAGAGCGGCTACAAGGTTAACACCACCGAGGCCCCCGTCATGAATATGTTTAATTCGCTCTGGGGCCCGCCCTTCCTCGACGGTGTGCCGGTCGTGGAGTAATCTGGCTCACGCAAAGACGCAGAGGCGCAAAGATAATAACTCTAAACAAACGCCATGAAACACATCCGATTTTCAACTTTGTTACTTTCAACTTTGTTACTTGGTTACTCCGCGCTTCACGCGGAACGCGAAACCTTGGCCGTCTCGCCTGTAGTGGCCTCGCCAGCCCTGCTCAAAGCTGTCAGCGACGCGGGCAACAACCTGGCCCTCGGGCGCGTTATGGACTCGCTCGATGTGCAACTCCTGCAATCACTTCAGGACACGAACAAGTTTACCATCGTCGAGCGCCAGAACCTGCAGCCCATCATTGAGGAGCAAAGCATCGGCGATAGCGGCAACGTCAACCCCGAGACCGCCGCCTCCGCCTTCCGGCTCCAGGGCGCGGACTACCTGCTGGTAGTTGGCATCGACGACTTCCAGAACTTCACCGACCAGGCCAACTTCGCCAACATCAGCCGCCAGGTCGAGCGACGCAACGTCCGCGTCACCGCCGTGGCCCGCCTCTACGACACCACCACCGGCTCGCTCAAGGACTCCGTCTCCTGCGAGGTGGACGAGGTCGAAACCGCGCAGTACTTCGACGAAGGGCAACGCAAGGGCGACTCCACCGAGGCCCTTTACCGTCAAGTCGCCGTGGCTCTGGCCGGCGAAATCGCCAACGGCCTGGCCGACTCGCTTTACCCGCCGCGTATCCTGGCCAAGACCGGCAGTCAGATTACCTTCAACCGTGGCGAGGGCAACGGCGTTGAGCCCGGCCAGACCTGGGTGATTTTTGCCGTCGGCGAAGACATGATCGACCCCGACACCGGAGAAAACCTCGGCCAGGAGGAAGTCCTCCTCGGCGAAGCGGAGATTGTCCGCGTCGGCACCCGCACCTCCCAAGCCATGCTCAAGGAAGACAACGGCGTCCAAAAGGGTCACATCATCCGACCGCAGTAAGGGAGAGGCGGGGAACTGGAGATAGGGAGAACCGGAGAGAACCATGAGTTCGCTTGCCAAAATTAAATCTCTCCCCATCCCCCTATCCCCTTTTCTCCTTGTCTGTCTTCTCTCCGGTTGCGCCACCTAC
Organism: Verrucomicrobiia bacterium; assembly: GCA_030432235.1. Lineage (GTDB taxonomy): Bacteria > Verrucomicrobiota > Verrucomicrobiia > Opitutales > Cerasicoccaceae > JAUIHT01. Next base: position 473,888 of record JAUIHT010000004.1, read on the forward strand.
AAGGACGACACCGAGGCCATTCGTGCTAGCTGGGCGGCGGGCAATGACGAAGCGACCGCGGAACTTGCCGCCAGTGCCGCCGACAGCAAGGACGACTCCGCTGACGCCATCGTCTTCCTCTTGGAGGAGGGCACGGCTTGGCGCGCAGCGGAACAGTACGGCGAGAGCAACGCCACCTTCGGCGTGGCCAACGAAAAAATGGCCTACTGGTCGTCGCAAGCCGAACTGCGCCTCGGCGAAACGGTCAAGGCGAACTTCACCAACCTCAGCTATCTGACCTATACCGGTTACGCCTATGACAAGGTCATGCTGCACACCTACGTGGCGCTCAACTACCTCGCGGTGGAGGACTTCGAATCCGCGCGGGTTTCGCTGAACCGCGCCCTGGAGGCTCAGCGTGAGGCCGTGCGCGCCAACGCCGAGGCCATCGCCGAGGCCCAGCAGGCCGCGGAGGAGTCCGCCGACAAAGCCGCCAAGGACGACAAAGCCTACAATGCCGAAAAGGCGCTCAAAGATAAAAAATTCTCCAGCGCGGTCGACGACACCTACCGCTATCTGGCCAAGTACCAGGCCTACACCGACTACGTGAATCCCTTCACGGTTTATCTGGACGGGCTCTACTTTTACGCGCAAGCCACCGGCCCGAGTGATCTGGAGCGGGCCCGCAAGTCCTTTGAGCGCGTGCGCGGCATGATTCCACAGGACGAATACCTGCAAAAGGACATTGCGGCGGTCAACCAGGCCTACGCCGGGGGAACGCCCCCGCCCACCACCTGGGTACTCTTCGAGACCGGCATGGCCCCCCTGCGCGAGGAAACCCGCATCGACATCCCACTCTTCATTGTCACCCAGCAGGTGCCTTACGTCGGTGTGGCCTTCCCCAAGCTGGTTTTCAACAACTCTTACGTCCCCGGGCTCTCCGTCCGCACCAGCAACGGCGCCTACGAAACCACCCTGCTGTGCAGCATGGACTCCGTCGTAGCGCAGGAGTTCGAAAACGAGCTACCCGTGGTCATCACCCGCACGCTCATCTCCGCCGGGACCAAGGCCCTGGCGCAGTACGGCATCTATGAGGCCACCAAGGACTCCGGCACCATCGGGGCTATCATCCAGATCGCGGGCGTCGTTTACCAGGCCGCCATGAACCAAGCCGACCTGCGCACCTGGGTCACGCTGCCCAAGCAGTTCCAGCTCGTGCGCCTGCCCACTCCGGAGGACCGCCACCTGCGCATCATCCCGCAGGGCAGCCCCGGCACCGTAGAGGTTGACCTGCAACCGGGACGCCTTAACGTGGTTTACGTTAAAAGCAACAGCGCCTTCGATCCCATCGACGTCACCCAGTTCACTCTTTTGCCGGAACCAAACACCTCCGCCACGAATCTCATCCAGTAGGTATTTTTTTAAGCCACAGATTAACGCAGACTTGCGCAGATAAATTCGTCATGAAAAAAACTCTCCTCTCCCTTTCCGCTTTAAGCTTTTTGCTCTTGGCTGCCTGCAGCTCCGTCAACACCGTCGAGCGCGCCGAGCCACTGGCCACGCCAGACCCTATCGCCATCAAAAAGGTCACCACCGACCCGGCCTTGGCGGACAAGGTTAGCGTGGTGAACGTCATCCAGGGCACCGTTTCGGGCGACCTGCTCAAGATTCAGGTGCAGGTGGAAAACCTGACTTATGCCTATCAGCTCTTCAACTATCAGGTCGTCTGGATCGACAAGAACGGCTTCCATGTCACCTCGCCCGCGCCCCTCTGGAGGCCCGGCCAAATCGAAGGCCGCGAAACGCAGTACCTGACCGCTGTCGCGCCCAAGCCCAGCGTGGTCGACTTCCAGATGAAGCTCCTCTCTCGCATCACTTACGACGAAACCGTCGGCGCCGGTCGTAGCGGCCCCGCCGGCAAGCGCTAATCCTCCACCCTCCTGTAGATCATGAAAGCACTTCTTATTCTGTTTCTCGGCCTGGGGTTGGGTATTATGCTTGGCGGTATCTATCTCAAGGACGTATCTCCGACTCTCGTCATAATTATCGGGGCAAGTACCATTGGCATTGGCCTTACATTAAAAGTTTTTAGCCACGAAGTTCGCCCATCAGCCAAACCCATTGAAGAATCATGAACCAGCTCCAGAAAATCTCCCTGCTCTCTCTCGCGCCGTTGGCGCTCATCCTTGGCGGCTGTGCCAGCAGCGGCGGCACCCGCGACGCGGCCTATGTCGACTCCGACGGCACGCATACCATCGTCAGTTTGGACCAGATAAACATCCAGGACTGGTCCAACGCCGCCGACCAGATGGTGCAGAGCCTGCTGGAGTCCGGCATCCTCAACCGTTCCCCGGAGAAGCCCGCCATCATGGTGGTCAGCCGCATCGTCAACAATACCACCCAGCAGGTGGACACCGATTTGCTGACCAAGAAAATCCGCGTCGCGCTCAACCAGAGCGGCAAGGTCGTCACCACCACCACCTATGGCCCCGGCGGACGCGCCGAGGATCCCCTCGCCCGCGAAACCGCGGAGTTGGAGAAGTTCCAGCGTGGCGACACCGCCAACATGCCGCTGCCGTACTTCAGCCTCTCCGGTAAGCTCCTGGAAAACCGCGCCCAGGCCGGCAAGACCAAGCAGGTCACCTACATCTTCCAGCTCTCCATGACCGAAATCCCCACCGGCCTGGCCGTCTGGGAAGACGAGGTCCAGATCACCAAGCAGGGCCAGCGCGCCTCTGTCGGCTGGTAACAGGACATGTATGAAACTGGGAAGCTGGATAGTCTCCTGGATTATAGGTCTGGCCGGGGCATGGGGTATTCTGGAGTTATCCAAGACCACGGAAACAGATTGGTTTGGGCTGCCCAAGCTGCTGATCGCCTGTGTTTTGTTTGTCGTGTTTTTTGTTATCGGAGCCGTCCTGATGTATTCGTGCGGTAAAAGGCCTGGCAGAAAACTCCGCGATGATTCTGACTTGGAAAAAACACGGGATTGAGTTCCTTCGCGACAAAGCGCCACCGTTCTCTCATGGATGCCATTCTTGACGTCTCCGGTCTGCGTGTGGAGCGCGGCAAAGCCGTCATCCTGCGCAAGGTGGACTGGCACGTGGAGCCCGGGCAGCACTGGGCCATCCTCGGGGCCAATGGCAGCGGGAAGACCTCCCTGCTCGCCGCCCTCACCGCTTATCTGACGCCCACCGCGGGCGAGATTCACCTGCTCGGAGAAACCTACGGCGAGGCCAACTGGCCGGAGCTGCGCGAGCGTGTTGGCTTTGTCAGCTCGACCATCGCCCAGCGCGTGCCCATGGATGAGCTTGCCCTCGCTACTGTCATGAGCGGGGCCACCGCACAGCTCGGCTACTGGACACGCGACACGAAAAAGCAGCGCGCCGAAAAGGAAGCCAAGGCCCTCAAGTGCCTCACCCGCATGGGCGGCAAAGCCCTTGCGGAAAAACCCTGGCAAATCCTCAGCCAGGGTGAGCGCCAAAAGGTTTTTATCGCGCGCGCACTCATGGCCGACCCGGCGCTTTTGATTTTGGATGAGCCCTGTGCTGGGCTCGACCCCGTGGCGCGCGAGAAATTTCTAGAATCGATTGGCAAGCTCGCCCGTGGCAAGCACGCCCCGACGCTCATCCTCGTCACTCATCACGTCGAGGAAATCCGCCCGGAGTTTACCCACACACTCATTTTGCGCAAAGGCGCTGTCCTCGCCCAAGGCCCTACCAGCGAGGTATTGAGCAGTGAGAACCTCAGCAAAGCCTTCGGCGCACGGCTCAGTTTGGATACAGATAAGTTCGGGCATCATCGCCTGAGCCCCTTATAAAAAAGGCGCACCCCGAAAGGTGCGCCTTTGAAAGTTAGATTACGCGATTCGCTTACTTGGCGCACTCGCAGCAGCAGACGCAGGAGCCGTCCTTCGGGCATTCCTTGCAGCAACAGGCTGCGGCTTGAGCGGTGGCTGCGAAGGCAACACCGGAGAGAGCGATAAGAGCGATCGTGCTCAGGATAACTTTTTTCATAATGTGTACGTTCTAGAATTGTTGTTTGTGTTGGACTTAAGGGACGCATGCATCGCCCCATCGCTGCCGTCACAACAACAACCGTACACACTGAATCTGCTCAATGATGCCCGGCCCCGTATCAAGCACGGGCGGGATGAAAAACATAGCATCCCCCAGGTACTCTGCGGCAGGCAGGCGAGACAAAAAGGGAATCGCCAACCCCACCGGAGCCAATGGCGATATCGCCAAACTGCGCTCAATCGGCAGGCTATCACAGGATTCCACGAAGCATTCACAACCCGTGTGTTGCGCGGGAGCTTCTTCAGAAGTGTCACCGCAGCAGCAATCGCTGGTTGCACTCGGCACGGCTGCCATGGCTCCGCAAGTAAAGGGGGTAAACCCTAAAAACAGAGCAACGGAAACTAACATGGAGACGACCTGCTTCACTGGCCGGAAATTAAGTCTCAAAAGCCCCAAAGATCAAGCGCAAGTGCATCAATTTCGTGCCTAAGCCACGGCTCGCCACCGCAGCCCTGCCTGAGATCGGTTTTCGCGCATGCACTGAGTTTGACTCCCGGACCCTACGCTACGCGAGTCCCGGAGAGCATAGTCCTATATTGCTGATTAATGTCGTGTTTTTCTAAGGTTATCTGAAACCTACTAAATAACCTGACTGCAAAAAAGTGATAAGAGCACTCTTATACATCCTTACGGCATTCGTCCTTTCGATTAACTTACACGGAGAAGAGAATCTAAGCATCGCTCTAGCTCGAAGTGAAGCCAAGAAGGCAGGTGTATCAGTATCTGAAATTGAAAATGGGATTAAGAATACCCTCTTGAACCTAGACAATTCGGTATTGGCGGTGACCTTCGCGAAAGCACATGAAACATTGTGCCTTATCGTGTTCCAAAATGAGCATAAGGATCTGATATCTGTTGATGTGAGTGCTGTAGAGAGTGGAAACTTCGGAAAATTAGGATATGATCGCTCATACTATCAGAAGTATATAACTCGTCCTGTAGAATGGATCGTCCGAGAGGACGATTTGATTCGAATTAAGTTTGTTACACAGGCATGGAAAAATGGGCAGCGATACACAGTTTCAGAACCTGTAATCGTGAAGAGTGATGGCACACCATTATTCCGATAAAAATATAAGCAGAACAAGGCGATGGTAACAACGACTAACGCAGCACAACACTTTCATATCACTCCGGTCTCAACGTAAGCCATTCCTCTCGAAATGGCTTTAAATTGTTCTTTCGGTCCCCATCAGTGAGTCCCTTCATACCCCCCAGCAGCTTCATCGCCTGCTGGACGTCCTTGTCGCCGCGGCCGGAGAGGTTAACCACTAGGATCTCGTCCTTGGACATCTGCGGGGCGCGCTTGAGGGCATAGGCGATGGCATGGGTCGATTCCAAAGCCGGGATGATGCCTTCCTTGCGACTGAGAACCTCAAAAGCCTTCATGACTTCGTCGTCGGTGGCATAACCGTAGTGGATGCGACCCTGGTCGTGATAGTAAGCATGCTCGGGACCGATGGCGGCGTAGTCCAAGCCAGCGGAGACGGAGTGCGTCAGCTCGATTTGCCCGTCGGGGTTTTGCAGGATGTAAGTCTTGGCCCCTTGCAGCACACCCACGCGGCCGCCTTCGAAGCGCGCGGCGTGCTGGCCCTGGCTGATGCCATGGCCGCCGGCTTCCACACCGACGAGGCGGACGTTGGGTTCGTCGAGGAACTCGTAGAAGAGGCCGATGCAGTTACTGCCGCCGCCCACGCAGGCGACGCATTCGTCCGGCAGGCGCCCTTCCATTTCCAAAATTTGGCGTTTGGCCTCCTCGCCGATAACCTTTTGGAAATCGCGGACCATCATCGGGTACGGGTGGCTACCGAGAGCGGAGCCGAGAATGTAGTGCGTGTCGCCGACATTGGTCACCCAGTCGCGCATGGCCTCGTTGACGGCATCCTTGAGGGTCTTTTGCCCGGCCTCAACCGAACGGACCTCCGCGCCCATCAGACGCATGCGAAAGACGTTCAGTGCCTGCCGCTCCATGTCGACCGCGCCCATGTAGATGCAGCACTCGAAGCCGAACTTCGCGCAGACCGCCGCCGTGGCGACGCCGTGCTGGCCCGCGCCGGTCTCGGCGATGACGCGCTTCTTGCCCATGCGTTTTGTGAGCAGAGCCTGGCCGATGCAGTGGTTGACCTTGTGCGCGCCGGTGTGGAGGCCGTCCTCGCGCTTGAGGTAAATCTTGGCGCCGCCGCAGTGCTCGGTCAGCCGCTCGGCGAAGTACAGCTCGGTCGGGCGTCCTGCGTACTGCTTGAGCATGAAGCGCAACTCCTCTTGAAAGGCGGGGTCAGCCTTGGCCTTTTCATACTCCGCCGTCAGATCGAAGAGCGCGGTCATGAGCGTCTCGGGCACATACATGCCGCCGTAGGGGCCGAAGTGCCCGCCGGCATCGGGCAGCGCGTGACGATCGAGCTTGGGCGTATCTATCACTGACATATGCATACACTTCTGTAAAAAACCCAAATTGCAAGTCCAAGCAGGCCGCATAATTTGTCCTACTTCATCCTTTGACAATTGCATGGTTGAAGTCCTATACTTCGTTTATGAAACGTTTACCTACCCCTACTGAGAAGACAATGACGTCAGCCTCGGCACTTTCTCTGTCCGCACTCGCAGGTATGACCACTGCTCATGCTGCCATAGTCACCAATACCGATCTGGGGCTGACTGGTTTTGTAATTGGTAGTGTCACTGAAAACAGCTACGGCTGGGACATTGATGGCGAAAACGGGGCCGAAATCACCGTTTATGGAAATAATAATTCCATGAGTTTCATAAACCCGAGGAGCTTTTTCGGCATACTAGCTACATCGAGTTTTCGAAACGCAGCAGACCTAGAGAACATTGGTTACAGTGCAAATGTACAAGCCGGGCGTTTTCTTTACCTAACCCTGAGCAGTTTTTTTCGGAGTGGGTACTTTGGAAATGCCCTTTATTTTACCAGTGGAGAACCTGGCTACATAGGCTTTCGATTCATTCCCAGTGGTGGTCTAATTGATACTTATCTTTACGGCTGGGCAGAAGTCATTCTGACCGAATCATTCGTAAATCCTTCCTTAGATGTTGTGCGGTGGGCTTACGAGGACACTGGTGCGACTATATTCACACCCAGCGCCGTGCCCGAGTCGGAAACTGCCGCACTTGGGCTCGCGGGGCTGGCCCTCGGTGCGGCCGGGCTGCGCCGCTGGCGCAAGACCAAGCAGGCAGCCTAAACGACCGACTGGCTGGCCTGTCGTATTGCAATTTTGAAATTTACTGTGCCGTCTGACAGGGCTTGCGCCTTTGATATGCAAGCCTAACGTGATTCTGTGGAATCGCCAAACGCCATCGACAAAGACGCACTGGCAGCACGCATGGGCAAGGCCAACCTGCATAAGCGCCTCGAGCGACAACAGCTTCACATCGCCGGGCAGGCATGGCATGGCAAGGGGCTCTTTCGCTTCGAGCATCGCGTCGATTTCCCCCGACTGGTCTCCCTCTTTTTCAAATGCATGGGCCTGTATGGACGCGGCTACCGCAACTACCTCGACATCCGCGTGGTCGAAAACGTCGTTGCGCTACCCGGTCTGCCGCCCACCTTCGACGGCCTGCGCGTGCTGCAAATCGCCGACCTGCACACGGACCTCGACGACGCCCTGCCGGACGCCGTCATCGCTCGCTTACAGGGCCTGGACTACGACTTGTGCATCAACACCGGCGACTTTCGCAACCGCACCCGAGACAGCCTGCATGCCTCCATGGCCGCCACGCGGGTTATTTACGAGCACATCCACGGTCCCAAGTACGGCATCTTTGGCAATCACGACTTCCTCGAAAAGGTGCCCGACCTGGAGGCGATGGGCATCCGCCTGCTCCTGAACGAATCCGTCCCAATTGAGAAGGACGGGCAGCAGCTCTGGCTCAGCGGCATCGACGACGCGCACTTCTACGAAAGCCACGACATTGCCCGGGCACGCAGCCAAGTGCCGGACAGCGCCTTCGCCATCATGCTCTCCCACACTCCGCAAACCTACCGCGAGGTCGAGGCAGCGGGCTACCGCTTCATGCTCAGCGGCCACACCCACGGCGGCCAGATTTGCCTGCCCGGCGGGCATATCATTAGCGGCCACTGCCCCACCCCGCGCCCCATGTGGCGCGGCCCATGGCAATATGGGCAGCTCAAAGGGTACACCTCTCCCGGCACGGGTTCGGGCTCCTCGCCCTTGCGGTTCAACTGCCCGCCGGAGCTGACGGTGCATGTGCTGAGGTGTGAGATATGAGTTACGAGATGTGGGATAAAGGCATTAATGTTAGAAGCGGTGGAAAATTTTCTCGAAGACAGCTTTCAAGAACGTGGGATAAATAATCTCATATCCCACATCTCACATCTCGCCCCCCCCCCTTCTAAAACCTTGACTGTCGGGCTCCAGATCGCCACTTTTGCCCCTTCTCTACGGCCCAGAGCCGTTGGTAACACCCTAAAGAACTGAATGGCAGACGACGTAATCCAAGTAGAAGGCACTATCAAGGCAGTCCTGCCCGGGACAATGTTCCGGGTCGAGTTGCCCAATCAGCACGTCGTGCTCGCCACCATATCGGGCAAGCTCCGTAAGCACTTCATCAAGATCACCGTGGGTGACACGGTAAAGATGGAAATGTCCCGTTATGACCTGAACAAGGCCCGCATCACCTACCGCCTGCGCAACGCCAATGCGAATCGCAACGCACCACGGCGCAGCTATGGCCCGCGCCGCAGGTAAGTTTCTCCGCCAACCCTAACCTATTCGACCCGACCATGCTCGCCAACAATATCATCGCCACCGTAGGCAACACCCCCCTCGTCAAGTTGAACAACCTGACCAAGGACCTCCCCGGCGAGGTCTATGTGAAGTGTGAATTTTTCAACCCTCTCTCCAGCGTCAAAGACCGCATCGGCATGGCCATGATCGACGCGGCCGAGCGCGACGGCAAGCTCAAGCCCGGTGGCCTCGTCATCGAGCCGACCTCCGGCAACACGGGCATCGCCCTGGCCTTCGTCTGCGCCGCGCGCGGCTATCGCTGCCTGCTGACCATGCCCGAGACGATGTCGATGGAGCGCCGTGTGCTCCTGCGCATGCTCGGCGCGGAAATCGTCCTGACGCCCGGCCCGAAGGGCATGAGCGGCGCCATCGCCCGCGCTGCTGAGCTGGTGGAAGAGCACCAGGGCAAGGCCTTCATGCCGCAACAATTTGAGAATCCGGCCAATCCGGAAATCCACCGCCGCACCACCGCCGAGGAAATCTGGAAGGACACCGAGGGCGCCATCGACGTCTTTGTCTCGGGTGTCGGTACCGGCGGCACCATTACCGGCGTATCCGAGGTCATCAAGGAGCGCAAAGAGCTGTACACGGTAGCGGTCGAGCCCGAGGCCAGCCCGGTCATCTCCGGCGGCCAACCCGGCCCGCACAAGATTCAGGGCATCGGTGCCGGCTTCATCCCCAAGAACCTTAACGTGGATATCGTCGACGAAGTTCTCCAGGTCTCCAACGAGAACGCTTTCGATACCGCCCGTCGCCTGAACACCGAAGAAGGCATCCCAGGTGGCATATCGACCGGCGGCAATGTCTGGAGTGCGCTCCAAATCGCATCCCGCCCTGAAATGGCCGGCAAGAAGATCGTCACGGTGGCATGCAGCTCGACCGAGCGCTACCTGTCCACTCCGCTGGCCGAAAAGGCACGCCAGGAGGTTGCACAGGGCTTCAATATCTGATCTCGACATAGCCCCCTGGGGCATACGCGAGGCTTTAATATCCTGCATTAAATACAGTGAAATCCAGTGCCCGATACCTCCTTTTTTCTCGCTAACTGAGGCACCATACCTATTCCATCAATTTGTTAATTATGTTATAGTTCGGGTGTCCTGAGAAATCAGGCGTTTGTGGAAACACAAACGGAATCCGAACAGCAGTAACAGTAGTAGCAGTAGTGGTAGCTTGAAGACCGTCGTCCCTCGGGGCGGCGGTCTTCTCTTTTCTGCGCATCCGGTTTGAGCTTTCGACCGACCGCATTCATACTGTCGACATGTCGTCAAAAGCACGCCCCTCCCTGCTCTGGTTTCGCCAAGACTTGCGGCTGCACGACAACCCTGCCCTGAACGCCGCCATCGAGCACGGGCGCCCCGTAATCCCAGTCTATATCTCGGACGAAGCCGGAGAGGGCGACTGGCCGCCGGGCGGTGCATCACGGTGGTGGTTGCACCATGCGCTCCACGATTTGACGGAACAACTGGCCGTTCATGGGCTGCGACTAATCTTGCGTCACGGGGAGTCCATGCAAGCACTGCATAGCCTCGTCAAGGAAACCGGTGCGGAGGCCGTCTACTGGAACCGCCGCTACGAATCTGCCATCATCACCCGCGACAAAGAGATTAAGGAATCGCTTCAAGCCGAGGGGTTGGAGGCAAAGAGTTTCAATGCCGCGCTGCTTTTTGAACCATGGACGATAAAGAGTAAAAATGGCGGGCCTTATAAGGTTTTTACCCCGTATTGGAGGACTTGCTTAAGCAATTCTGTTCCAAAACCGGAAAAAAGCGACCCCGCCCGGGCCACTCCACCAATGTCCTGGCCACGCTCCGAAAACCTCGAGGACTGGACGCTGCTGCCTCGTCTGGATTGGGATAAAAACTTCTATGATGCCTGGACACCCACCCGGCGCGGTGGCTGGGCACGCCTGCATGCGTTTCTCGACGGCGCCGCACACGACTACGGCCGGGGGCGCGATGTACCCGGCGAAGACGGTACCTCGCGCCTGTCACCCTACCTGCACTTCGGCCAGCTCGGCCCGCGGGAGATTTACGACACTCTCAAAAGCAAAATCGACCCGGACCGCGGCGGCGCATGCAAATACGTAGCCGAGCTGGGCTGGAGAGAGTTCTCCTATCATATCCTCTACCACTTCCCGGAGACTCCCACCGAACCGCTCGACCCGAAATTCGCGCACTTCCCCTGGGAGCCTGACGAAAAACTCCTGCGTGCCTGGCAACGGGGCCGCACCGGCTACCCGCTGGTCGATGCCGGCATGCGCCAGCTCTGGGCCACCGGCTGGATGCACAATCGCGTCCGCATGAACGTTGCCTCGCTGCTCGTTAAGCATCTGCAGCAGCCCTGGCAGGACGGCGCGCGCTGGTTCTGGGACACCCTCGTCGACGCCGACCTGGCCAGCAACACCCAAGGCTGGCAATGGAGCGCCGGGTGCGGTGCCGATGGCGCGCCCTACTTTCGCGTCTTCAACCCTATGACGCAGGGGCAGCGCTTTGACCCGCACGGCGACTATGTCCGCGAATGGGTACCCGAGCTGGCCAAACTGCCCGACGCCTTCATCCATCATCCCTGGGAGGCTTCCGCAGACGTATTAAAAGAGGCAGGTGTCGACCTGGGCGACACCTATCCGATGCCCGTCATCGACCACAAACAAGGCCGCAACCGTGCCCTGATGGCCTACGAAAAGCTCAAACACTTTGCCAAGGAAAGTACCAAATCATGAAAGTCGCTATCACCGGAGCCACGGGCATGATCGGCAGCGCCCTGAGCAAATCGCTGCAAGCGGACGGCCACGAGGTTATCGCCATCTCCCGTCATGCCGGCGAAGGCGTTGCGCAGTGGAACCTCGAAAAGGGCACCCTTGAGGTGGACAAGCTCGCCGGCTGCAAGGCGATCGTCAACCTGGCCGGCTCAAGTATCGCCCAACGCTGGACCCGGGAAGTGAAGCAGGAGATCGTCGACAGCCGTGTGAAAGGCACGCAGCTCATCGCCGAAGCCGCTGCCAAGCTTGACCCCAGGCCTACTGTGCTCGTCTCCGCCTCCGCTATCGGTATTTACGGCGCGAACCCCGGTCAGCCCGTGGATGAATCGACCTCCGCCGGCAAGGGCTTCCTCGCGGATGTCTGCGTGCAGTGGGAAGCCGCCACCGCTCCGGCGGAGGCAGCCGGAATCCGCGTGGTTCACCCGCGTATCGGCGTCGTGCTTTCACCCGATGGAGGCGCGCTGGCCAAGATGCTCACGCCCTTCCGTGCAGGGCTCGGCGGTCCCATCGGCAACGGCAAGCAGATGGTCAGTTGGATTTCCCTCGACGACCTTGTGCGCGCTCTGCGCTTTCTCATCGAACACGATTCGCTCTCCGGTCCGGTCAACCTTACCGCGCCTGGCCCGGTCAGCAACGCGGACTTCGCCAAAGCCTTGGCCAAAACCCTCGACAAACCCTGCGCCCTGCCCGCGCCAGCCTTCGCGCTCAAGCTCGCCATGGGGGAAATGGTCGACGAAACCGTCCTGGCCGACCAAACCGTTCTGCCCAAACGACTAGAGGAAGCAGGATTCTCGTTTGCGCATACGGACATCACCGAAGCATTGAAGCATAGCCTAGGTTAGTGCTTTAGTTCTTGGTGCTTAGTGCTTAGTTCATTTCTTTTACCTACGCCAAGCACAGGCACCAACCAACCAAAGCACTCTCTTTCGTGAAGCTTCTTGTCCTTACCTCCAGCACCGGCGGCGGCCACGACCTGCGCGCCAATGCCTTGTGTGCCTGGACGGAGAAGGAGACTGACCTGGGTATCGAGACGGATATCTTCCGACCTCTGGAGGGCTCCACCGCGCTGAACCGATTCGGCGTGCGTCTGTACAACGACATCCAGCGTAACCTGCCCGTCGCGCATCACGTCTACTGGAGCTTTCTGGAGGTGGCCGGTCTCCACCGAAAACCCGGGATGCTCGGCGGCACACAGCCATTTATCGAAAAGTTGGAAAGCTATCGCCCGGACTGGGTCATCAGCGTGCATGCCCACCTCAATCACGGCTACATGGCACTGGCACGGCAAGTGCTCGGGCCCGACAAGGTCAAAGTCGGCACCTATTGCGGGGAAATGTGGGGCGGCTACGGCTTCAGCCGGCACTGGGTCAATCCGACAGCGGATCTCTTTATCGGCGCCACGGAAGCCTGCTGCACCGCCGCAAGACACATTGGCATGCCGGAGGCGAGAAACATGCTTGGCGGCTTCATGCTGCGGCCTGCCAGTTATACGCCCTCGCCCAGCCCGAAAGAACGCGCGGAGTATCTGCGGAAGCAATTCGGCTTTGACCCGGAGCGCTTCACGCTGTTGCTGGCCACGGGAGCGGTGGGCGCCAACAACCACCTGCGCCTCTTCGAAGCCCTCGACGCCTCCGGACTGGATTTGCAGGTCATCGCGCTCTGCGGCAAACGCCCGGAGACGCTACAGCGCGTCGCCGCCTGGAAGCCTCGCAGTGCCCACCTGAGCGTGCAGGCCATCCCTTACTGCGAGGACATGCCCAAGCTCCTCGGCTCAGTCAGCGCCATCGTGGCACGAGGCGGCACCGGCACCACCAGCGAAGCCATCCTGGCTGGCTGCCCGATCATCATCAACGCCCTCGGCGCACCCATGCCCCAGGAGATGATCACCTTAAAATATCTGCGCAGCCAAGGCATCACGGAGCAAATTAATCGCACCTGCCAACTCCCGGAAATTATCCGCCCCTGGCTGGAAAATCCTTCTGCTCAAGAGGCCGCCCGTCAGCGCATGCGGGCCGCCCTGCCCCCCGGCAGCCCACGCGCCATCCTGGAACGCCTCTGTGGCGAAGGCTGAATTTTTCACCTAAGACCTTGCAGTTACGTGACATTCGGCTACGCTGAAGCGTTTTTCCAATGAAGACACATCCGGAGAATGCCACGGGGGCATCGGCCTCCCAAACGCCGCTCAAGCGCCACTACGACGAGAAATTCGCGGTGACGGACGCTTATCGCGCGTCCCTGCCCGACATGCAGAACAGCGAAAGCTCGGAGATTCAGGGCGCCAATGTGCCCATCATGCAGGTAGGTATCCACAACTTTCGGCTTCCTTTACGCTACCTGACCGAGGCCCGCGACAACCAAACGCTGGAGACCTCCGTCACCGGTACTGTCTCCCTGGGTGCGGACAGCAAGGGCATCAACATGAGCCGCATCATGCGCGTCTTCTACGAGTTCAAGGACCGCGTCTTTGCGCCCGAGCTGCTCGAGGAAATCCTCATCGCTTACAAGCAAAGCCTGGGCAGCAGCCGCGCGCGCCTGAAGCTGTCCTTCGACTACCCGATGTTGAAAAAGAGCCTGCGCAGCGGCTTGGAGGGCTGGCAGTATTATCAGTGCGCCTACGAAGGCTTCATCGACGACCTCAACCGCTTCCGTAAGGTCGTCCAGTTCGACTTTATCTACTCCTCGGCCTGCCCCTGCTCCGCCGAGCTGACCGAGCACGCACGCGATGCCCGTCAGATCTACGGCGTGCCACACTCCCAGCGCAGCAAGGCCCGCGTCATCGTGGAAGTGCGTCCCGGTGACCACGTTAGCCTGGAGGACATCCAGCGCCACTGTCTCAACGCACTTCGGACCGAGACCCAGGTCATGGTCCGCCGCGAAGACGAGCAAGCCTTCGCCGAGCTCAACGGGGCCCACGTCAAGTTTGTCGAGGACGCCGCCCGCCTGCTCTACGAGCAGCTCAACGGTGACGAACGCATTTACGATTTCCAGGTCGCCTGTTCACACCTTGAGTCCCTGCATTCGCACGATGCCGTGGCCGTGATCAACAAGGGCATACGCGGCGGCTTCACCGCGGACTACGATCAGTTCCAGGATTTGGTTTGCTAATAATCCGTGAAAATAGCGGTTTATCCGTGATATAGCATTGCAGCCCAGGCAATCCGCCATTTGGATTTTAATCCTCGCTGTATCCCCCCATGTCTACTGAAGAAATTTTCGACGTCGTCAACGAACGCGACGAAGTCATTGAGCAGCTTCCGCGCGCCGTCGTCCACCGCGACAAGCGCCTGCACCGGGCCGTTCATATCTTTGTTTTCAATAGCGAAGGCCGGCTCTATCTGCAGAAGCGTTCACCGCTCAAGGACCAGTTGCCCAATTGCTGGACCAGCTCCTGCTCCGGTCATGTCGACTCCGGAGAGGATTACGATACCGCCGCCGTGCGCGAGCTCGGCGAAGAGCTGGGCGTCCACATCGACGGCGCAGAGACGATGGACTTCCTCTTCAAGCACGAGGCCTGCAAACGCACCGGCTGGGAGTTCGTCCACGTTTACCGGCTGACCTGGGACGGTGAAGTCACCTTCGACCCGGTGGAAATCAGCGAAGGCCAGTGGATCGCACCCGCCGACATGGAGCCCTGGATGAAAAGCCAACGTCGCGACTTTGCGCCCAGCTTCCGCCTGCTTTGGGAAGAAGCCCGCAAACGCGAGCTTGTTTAAACCGCCACGCGGGCGGTCCTATAGACGCGCGGCACGCGCTTGGTCAGCGAGCAAAACGTTTCCCAGGGGATGCACGCACCCCACTCGCTGAACTCCGCCACGGTAATGCGTTCATCACCTTGAGCACCGATGAGCACGGCCTCGTCGCCCACCGATACCGCGTCTTTCAAATCGGTGACATCGACGATGGTCTGGTCCATGGTCACCCGGCCCAGGACCGGGCAACGCTGCCCACCGATGAGCACCTGGGCGCGGTTGCTGGCGGGCGTGGGAATGCCGTCGCCGTAGCCGGCGGTCAGGACAGCCAGTCGGGAACGCCGCTTCAAGGTGTACGTGCGCCCGTAGCTGATAGGCGTGCCCCGGGGCAGCTCTTTGAGCAGACCCACGCGCGTATGGAAGCTCAACACCGGCTCGATAGCCAGGCGCGCCAGCAGGGAATCCTTGTACGGCAAATGCCCAAACTGCAGTAGCCCGACGCGCACGGCAGTGAACGGACTTTGCGCCGCAAAGCTGTCGATGCCTGCGCTGTTGTCCGCATGAATCAGCAGGCGATTCACCGTACCTTCAGGCATCTTCTGGATGACGCGAATCAGGCGCTCGCGCTGGGTTTTGGTGTATTCGGCGTCCGTGTCCGCGCTGGAAAAGTGTGTGTAAATACCCTCCAGGGCAAGCTGTCGGCTCTGCTCCAGTTGGGCGAACAGCGCTTCGGCCTCGGAGTGCCACACACCGAGGCGGCCCATGCCGGTATCGACCTTCAGGTGCACACGCAGGGGACGGCCCGCCTTGCGCGCGGCCTTCTCGAATCGCTTGACCTCCTCCGGGCTGGAGATGGTGGCTACGAGGTCGTTTTCCAGCAGTCTATCTTCCTCGCCGGGGAGGATGGGGCCGAGAACCAGAATCGGCCAGCCCGCGCCAATTTCGCGTACTTCCGCACCCTCGAAGACATTGGCCACGGCGAAGGCATCCGCCCCACACTGCATGAGGCGCGCAACCGTCTGGTAGAGGCCATGCCCGTAGGCATCGGCCTTGACCACCGCCACGTACTGAACGCCGGGCGGCAACGCCGTGCGAATGCGCCCGAGGTTGCGCTCCAGCGCCGCCAGGTCGATGCTGGCCCAAACTCGGTTTTGCGGGGAGGACATGAGAGTAGATAAACGATGAAAGCAAAAAGAGGAAAGAGGAAAGAGGGCTTGCCCAATAGTGTCCTGTGCGGTCAGGCACCGCGGGTCTGGGACGCGCAGCCCCGGGTCGTGCGTCAGCCCGGTTGCCAGCGTTTGTACTCGACGGGCTTGACGGTGTAGACGCCGGGTTGCTCTACAGCGCGAAGCTGCTTTTCATCACAAAGTAACTGAGCGTCCGCGGAGAGATCGAGTGTGACCTCAACGGCACGCTCCGGCGGCGAACGCCAGGCCTTGCGCTGACGCAGATAGTACAACGGCAATTCCGGCGAGATATCCGCATCCGCTACAACGGCGATATCTCCACCGCTTCGCAATGTTATCCAGGCGTCCTTGCGGTAATCCGCGAGAATAACGAAATTCTCCCCTGCTCTATCGTCGGCAAGCTGTGCCGCCAGTAGCTCCAAGCTGCGATAAGCAAAGACGGGCTTGCTCTTCAACGCAGGCATAGCACGCCAAATACGCAGGGCCATGGCCGTCACGCGAATGCCTAAGACGGAGCCCGGGCCTTCATCATAGGCAAAGCCAGCGAGCTCCTCAAGGTGCGTGTCCGTCGCGTCGAGGCATTCCTCCACCAAACCGAAAAGACTGTCCAAGGCAGGTGTTTTCACTGAGCGGCTGACAAGCCAGGCGCTATCCTGCCAAAGCCCGGCAAAAACGCCGGGGCAGGCAGCGTCCAGAACGAGGATCGGACCACCGCTGGGTAGAGGCTTACTCATCGAGCAGGCTCCAAGGTTGACGTTTGACCGCAGCGATATCGCCCCGAGCCAGGGCCAGCCAAAGCTCAAGGGCTTTTTTGAAATTCACGCCCAACATCTCGCGGGTGGGCTCGTCCAGCATATCGTTATGCAGCTGCACGGCACCGGAGGTGAATACGGTCAAGGTCCAGTGCGTCTCTCCATGGGTCAACCAGACCTCGGCGTGGTCGTCGCGATCCTCATCCAGGCTGCGCAGGATTTCGCGCAGGGTCTTCTCCGGAGGATTGAGCTCGGTAACGCCATCGCGGTCTGTGGTGAAGTAGGACACAAGGGAATGCGGAATTCAAAAAAGCAGAGTGCAGAAAGAGACACGGGCTGCAAGCG
Organism: Verrucomicrobiia bacterium; assembly: GCA_030432235.1. Lineage (GTDB taxonomy): Bacteria > Verrucomicrobiota > Verrucomicrobiia > Opitutales > Cerasicoccaceae > JAUIHT01. The sequence goes on from JAUIHT010000004.1 coordinate 491,446, forward strand.
TCTCAGAAGGGCTTATGCATACGCGTCTCACCGCAATAGAGGCAAGTCATGTGATGGCCGGCCAGGATGCGGCCGCACCGACGGCAGGGCACAGGCGGCTGCACGGTGTCCTTTTTCCCGTCGTACTTGCCATCCATCAGGTCGAGGCGGGTCATGTGCTCGATGAGATCGATATCCTCCAAGCCCTGTTTCTCTTTAACAATCTCCCAGAGAGCCTCACAGATGAGCGACAGACGTTCCAGCTCCTGCTTGAGCTCCTTGACCGACTCGTTCCCGCTCTGGGGCTGAAATTGCATGGCGGCTTAATCGTAGCGGCGGCGCAGGTTGGTAGGCAGGATGCCCAACTCCTCGCGGTACTTGGCCACGGTGCGGCGGGCGATTTTGACGTCTTCCTCGGCCAGTATCTTGACGATGTCCTGGTCACTGAGTGGCTTGGCCGGGTTTTCCGACTCGATAATCTGGGCAATGCGGTCCTTCACGCTCTTGTTGGAGAGCGATTGGCCGTTGGACGAGGTGTAGCCGGGAGTGAAGAAGAACTTGAACTCGAAAACGCCGTGCGGGGTTTCGATGAACTTGTTGGCGATGGCGCGGCTGACGGTGGTCTCGTGGACGCCGACCTCCTGCGCGATCTGGTTCATGGTGAGTGGCCGCAGCTTAGACACGCCGTGATCGAAGAACTCACCCTGGTACTTGAGGATTTCGCGGGTGATGCGCTCAATGGTCTGCTGACGCTGCTCGATGGAGTTGATGAGGAATTTGCCGGAGCGGATTTTTTCGCGCAGATACTCGCGGTCCTTGGCGCTGGCCATGCCGCGCGCGATGATGTCCTTGTAGGTGCTGCTGATGCGCAGACGCGGAATATAGTCGTTGTTGAGGACGACATTCCAGACATCGCCGTCTTTTTCCACGCGCACATCGGGCACGATAACACGGTTGTTGTCCTCGCTGAAACGGCGGCCCGGCGCGGGGTCGAGCGCGGCGATTTCCTCCAGAGCGCCCTGGACGTCAGGCACGCTGGCGGCGGCCTTGCGAGCAATCTCAGGGATACGTCGGCGCAGGAGCAAATCGTAGTGATCGCGTACGATGCGCGAGGCCAGGCTGCCGCCACGACCGAGCAGACGCAGTTGCGTGAGCAGGCAGTCCTTCAGATCGGCCGAGCCGATACCGGGCGGGTCAAAGCCCTTCAGCAGCTCGGCGGCGTGCTGCATGTCACGCAAAGGGAGGTTGGCCAGCAGGGCCAAATCGGAAAGGGACGACGTAAGAAAACCGCGATCATCCAGGCTGCCCACTAGGTAGTCCATGGCCTCCCGCTCGAACTTGGTCAGATCCACCAAATCGGCCTGACACAGTAGATGCTCCTGCAGCGAAGTCTCGCTGACCAGGGAATCGAAAAAGTGCTGGCGGCGCTCAGCATCCTCACTGGTGTAATGACTGTTGGCGCTTTCCTGGGCGTAGTACTCCCGGAAGTCCTCGTTCATTTTGCTGAGGATGGAAAAGTCCTCGTCGCTCAGGCTCATCTCGCCGTCCGACTCGTCGCTGCTGCTCTCGGCGCCGTTTTGATCCTGCGCCTCCTGCTCCAGGCTGACACCCTCCCCGGACAACTCCTCCAGCGTCGGATTGCTTTGCAGCTCCTCCAGGATGGCATTGCGCAACTCCAGCGTGGGCGCTTGCAGGATTTTCAGGGACTGACGCAACTGCGGCGCGAGGACGAGTGTCTGCGCCTGTTTCTGTACCTGCTGGAGTCCCTGGCTTGCCATGCTTGCTGTTTATACCGCCTAAACGATAGGAGGTTGTGTCTTGGATTCTTCGTAACGCTCGGCGGCAACGGAGCCATCCGACCCGAACAGGTCCTTGAGGTAAACAGCGAGCTTTTCATTGGTGGGGCCGTAACCGTCGCCATAGATATACATTTCGAGAGCGGTGAGCATCTCGTAAGCGGTCTGGTAGCGCTGGTTTTTGTCCCGGTTGAGGGCTTTGTAGAGAATATCGTTGAGGCGGTCGTCGACACCGTCGCGCATGCGGCGAAAATCGGGCAGCTCGAGGTTGAGGATCTTGTCTCGGGTATCCTCGGGATCTTCGCCTTCGAATATATTATAGCCCAGCAGCAGCTCGGCCAGGAAGATGCCGCAGGGAAAGATGTCCGCGCGGTGGTCGGTGACTTCCTTACGGGCTTGCTCGGGGGACAGATACTCGTCCTTGCCCGCGATAACCTCACCCTCCTCGTTGTACATCAGGTCGAGCGCCTTGGCGATGCCGAAGTCGGTAATCTTCACGTCACCCTCGTAGGCGAGCATGACGTTCTTGGGGCCTACGTCACGGTGCACGATGCCGAGGGGGCGGCCATAGGTGTCACGCTTGGCATGCGCGTAGGCCAGACCGCGGCAGATGCGTGAGACGAGGAACACCGCCAAGTCGACGGGGACGTACTGGTTCGTCTCGATATGACGCGTAATAAACTCCTCGGTGTTGATGCCATTGACGTACTCCATGACCATGAAGTACTGGTCCCCGAGAGAACCGAGGTGGTACGTCTGCACGATATTGGTATGGATCAGGTCGGCCACCAAACGCGCCTCCCCGATGAAATTATTGCGAAACTCCTCGATGGCGGAGAATTCCTCTTTGATGAGCTTGATCGCAACCACCTTGCAAAACTCGTCCGTGCCGTGCTGGCGGCCCTCGTAAACCACGCCCATGCCACCCTCGGCGATAAGCCGGGACAGTTCGTAATGAATCTCGTTGAAGAGGTGTTTCAAACGTTCCACAGTCGCGCCATATTCCCCGAAACGGAGCCTGCTGGCAAGGGCATTTTCTGCAGTTAGCACGATTCTTGCTACGAGGTATTTGGGATGCAGGTTTGACAAGCGGCACGACCGCCCGGAAATTGCCTACATATGATTACTTTGACCGATTCCGCCGCCGCGAAAATCCGCGCTCTGCAGGAAGAAATTGCCGATCCGGCCAAGCGCCTGCGCATCTTTATCGAGCCGGGCGGCTGCTCCGGCTTCGAGTACGGCATGTCCTTCGACGAGGCCAAGGAGGGCGATACCGAGCTCGAAGACAAGGGCGTGCCCTTTCTGATAGACCCTTCCAGCCTGGATTACCTGAAGGGCTCACAGGTCGATTTCGACGACGGCCTGCAGGGCAAAGGCTTTTCCATCAACAACCCGAACGCCACCAGCACCTGCGGCTGCGGGAAGAGCTTCAGCTAAAGCACGTCTATGAAGCTGGTTGAATTCAGTGCCATCCTGCAAGCGTCGGTCAGCCCGGCCATCATCATCTCCGCCTGCGGCCTGCTCATGCTGAGCATGACCAATCGCTACGGCCGCGCCATCGACCGCGCCCGGCTGCTGGTGCGCGAACGCGACAAGGCGGACGCTATTTTCGCCAAAAGCATCCAGGTGCAGTTGATGATCCTGAAGCAGCGGGTGCGCATCATTCGCTCGGCTATTCTCTTTGCCGCCCTATGCATCCTGCTGGTGGCCATTCAGGTACTGGTGCTTTTCGTAGGGGCCTTGATCAACCATCACTTCGGGTTTCTCGCCTCCATCCTCTTTGCCGCCTCGTTACTGTCGCTATGCATCTCCATGGTGTATTTTATCAAGGATATCTTTCGCTCGCTGGAGGCCATGGAGGCCGACATTAACCGGCAAGAGCCGGGCGACACCAGCGCGGCCAGCTAGGCCGTTTCTTCAAAATCAAGTGCGAGCACACGTCGTGATATTTTGAGCTAAAAATGAGGCTTTCGAACCGAGTAAATTCCAGAATTGTCGAGGTGAGGAAACGCATTTTTAGCCAAAAGGATACAGTGTGCGAAGTCAGGGGGTTTTGAAGAAACGGCCTAAATTACCGGCCATTAGCGAGGCTGCTTTTCGCAGAATCGCATTGCGAGGTAGCCCATGCAGTGCAAAGTATATTGTATGGCAGAATTGCTGAAAACCCCGCTCTACGATTTCCACCAAAAACACGGTGCGCGCCTCGTGCCCTTCGCCGGATACGAGATGCCGGTCCAGTACGCCGGCATCCTGCAAGAGCACCGCTCCGTCCGTGGGGCCGCCGGACTGTTTGATGTCAGCCACATGGGCGAAGCCCGCGTGACGGGCCCGCAGGCAGGCGCGTTTTTGGACTACCTCGCATGTAACGACGTATCTCAACTCGTACCCGGGCGCGCGGTCTATTCGCCTCTGTGCAACGAAGCCGGCGGCGTGGTCGACGACGTCATCATCTATTGCGTGGACAAGGACAACTTTCTGGTCGTGCTCAATGCCTCCAACGCCGCCAAGGACCTAGCTTGGCTAAAGCACTATGCGCGGGATTTCGACTGCGAAGTGGCCGACGAGTCCGACGACTGGGCTCTGCTCGCCCTGCAGGGGCCGAAGGCCTTCGCCGTGCTGGAAGAGGCGGGCTTCCGTGGTGACATCGAGCACCTGCGCCGCTTCTCCCTCATCAGTCTCAATGCCCGCACCGTGGATTTCGGCAAGGGCGAGCTTATCATCAGCCGCACCGGCTACACGGGCGAGGACGGCGTGGAAATCTTCTGCCGTCCCGGCGATGCCGAGCACATCGCGACCCGCCTGCTGGAAATTGGGGCAGGCGACGGGCTGGTCCCCGCCGGGCTGGGTGCGCGCGACAGCCTGCGCCTGGAGGCCGGTTATCCTCTCTACGGGCATGAAATCGAAGACGACATCAGCCCGCTTGAGGCGGGGCTGGGCTGGACCGTCAAACTGCAAACGCCCACCGACTTCATAGGCAAGGCCATGCTGAAAGCCCAAAAACAGGACGGGCCACCACGCCGCCTGATTCATTTCATCGTGGAAGACCGCCGCATCGCCCGCCCGGGCACCCCCGTCCTCGATGGCGATTTCGAGGCTGGCACGGTCGTATCCGGGGCGCAGTCACCCATTCTGGAAAAGCCCATCGGCAGCGCCCTGGTCAAAAGCAACACGCCTTCGGAGAATTTGACGGTGGACATCCGCGGCAACCGTCTGCCCATCACGGTCAAGAAGCCGCCGCTGCACCAGTAGTAGAAGCCTCGGTTTCTTCGGCGGGCTCATCCAAGTCAACTTGGGACAGCCCCAAGAGCAGCCAGAAGGGCACCGCGCCCATCGGCCCCTCCAGAACGACTTGGAACAGCGCGCTGGCCAGCACGGTCCAGCACATGATTTGCAGCAGCAGAGGCTCCGGCAAAGACGGCCCAGCCCGTGCACGTCCTAACCAGTGGCAAGTCTGCCCGGCCATGAGTACCAGAACGACGAGAAACAGCACCAGGCCGAGTACCCCGGTGCGCGCAAAGAGAGTCAGCAGGTAATTGTGGGGACTGCGCGCAGTGAAAGCCTCCCGGTCGCTCCCCGGATAGTACTCCTGCACGAAAGGCGCCGCCAGGTCGTACCCGAAGCCCAACCCGAAGAGCGGCGCTTCGTCCAGGGTTTTCCCCGCTAGTGTCTGCCACCAGACCAGCCGGAAGCGATTGTTCGCACCGGTGTCATGGCTGCTTTGTCCACGGTATTCACGCGTTCCTGAGACGTCCACCAGGGAAGCGACGTGCTCGTAAAAGCCGTACAGGCGCGTCTCCCGCAGAGGCGTCCCGGCAATACTGTAATAAAGCAAAAGAGCCACCACGGCAGCCGTGCCCGCGCCGATCAGCATGGCCACGAAGCCGCGATCCCGCGCCAGCAGCAGGAGGACCACCCCGACGCCGAGACCCAGCATGGCCGCGCGGGAGAGCGTCAGGAAAATCATGGCCAGGCAAGCCAGCGCCAGCAGGAGCCGCCACATCCCGCCACGCCTTCGGTAAAAGCCGTAAAAGAAGACCGCTCCGGCCCCACCGTAAATGCCCGCGAGGTCGTCCTTGAAATAAATCAACGGCATCCCGCGAAAAGTCAGCGTGTAGGTGAAGAAGTGCTCGAAGGTCAGAAATAGCGGGTACACCACGACCATCAAGCCGAGCCCCAGACCGAAGCCCCCCAGCAACAGGCTCCGCGAAGGCGCATGCCGCCCCAGACTAAAGGCGATAAAGAAAAACAGCGCGTAGAACACCGCCGCATAGTCCCGCAAAGCCATCAGGCCCCACTGCGGCAAGTCCAGCAGCAGGTGCACTCCCGCCGCGCCGATCCACACCAACAGGGCGATAGCCAACGGTGTCAGAGGAAAAGGCAGGCGTTGCTTCAGGGCAGTGCGCAACGTCACCATCCCGAGGCTCAGGCCCAGGCCAATCTCCGCGAAGAACAACGGCAGACCGCCCAGAGGACTCAACTGGGCAAAACCGCGATTGGCCGCGAAGTACCCGACCACCAACAGAGAAACACAGGCCGACTCCACCTGCACACCTCGCCAGACGCAAAAGAGCAGGAAGCCAGTCAGCAGCAGCAAAGCCACGGGCAGCAGAACGCCTCCCTCTCCAGCAATGCGCCCCAGAAAGACCGCCGCCACGCAGCCCAGCAGTATCAGGGCTCCACGCATGTAAAGCAGGTTCATAGCTCCGCGAAAATCAAATCAATGGCTTGGTGATAGGCCTTTTCCGTGAATTTGGCGAGAAAACGCTCCCGCCCCGCTTGTCCGTACTGTTCACACCGGGCCGAATCGTCCAGCAGCGCCGCCAAAGCCGTCGCCAGTGCCTCGGCATCGTGCGGTTCTACCAGCAGGCCCGTCTCATTATCCGCAACCAGCTCGGGGATGCCCCGCCAGCGCGTCGCCACCACCGGCAATCCTGCCGCCATGGCTTCGATGATGGAAACCGGCAATAGCTCCTCGGCGTAGTGACTGGGCAGGCAAAAGATATCCGCTTCTCGCAAATGCTTCAGCTTGTCCTCTCCACCCAGCTCCCCCGCCAATTCAACGTGCGGTTCCAGTCCCAAGCCAGCGATCTTCTCGCGGAGAGCATTCTCATAACCGGCTGATTCCGCCGGGCCTGCCAACACCAGGCGATAGTGCCGGCCTGCCTTCTGTAAGCGCGCGGTGGCCTCGACGAGCCTATCCACGCCTTTGCCCTCACATAGTCGGCCCAGAAACAGAATCCGGGGCTCGGCGGAGTTTTTCCGCTTGGGCGGAGCGGCGGAAAAGGAGTCCGGAATGCCGTTAGTCACCACACGCGTACGTCTTGCCTGTAGCAAAGGCCCGGGGTCTGGAGACGCCTCGGCCACGCGGATAACATAGTCGGGCCGAGCACAAGCGAGCCTGAGCAGGCTTCGCAACGGCCTCGGTAAGCGAGACAAGCCTTCCTCAAAGCCCGCAGCGTGAAAATGCAGGACGGTCCGGGAAAAGAGCCAGCGTACCGCCCACAAGTAGATCAGGTCACGCAGCAAACCGATACGCGCACTCCCCCCGGGATGATAGTACAAGCCAACAGGCCGATAGCGCAGAGCCAGCGCGTAGGTACGCACCACCAACCCCGCAAGGTGGAGCAGCTTATGCCAACGAAACAGCCCAACCTCCGAGGTGGTGGCGGAATACGCCATGCGCAACGGCACCACCCGCGCGTGCTCATAGCCCCCAGCCATCAGGCTGGCTATCATGACGGACTGCCCGTGGACCGGCGGCGGCGTCTGCCCCACTACCAGAATCCTGGGCGCCGAACCGTCTGCCTGGGCTGGGGTGCTTTCCACGGGTTGCGATGCTGCCCCTTGCTCGAAAAAGGGCAAATCCGCATTTTAATTTGACATCAAGGCATTTTCCGCTAGGTTGGTGTATGATTCAAATTCGCAAATCCGACGAGCGTGGCCATGCCAACCATGGCTGGCTGGACTCCTACCACAGCTTTTCCTTCGGTCATTACTACGACCCGGAGCATATGAACTGGCGCTACCTGCGCGTCCTGAACGAAGACCGCATCGCGGCAGGCGCGGGCTTTCCCACTCATCCCCATGACAACATGGAGATATTCTCCTACGTCACCGAGGGCGCACTGGAGCACAAGGACAGCTTGGGCAACACCGCACGGGTGCATCCGGGACGCGCTCAGTTGATGCGGGCAGGCACAGGCATCACGCACTCTGAATACAATCCTTCCGAGGAAGACCCGACCCACCTTTTTCAGGTATGGATTCTGCCCGCGAAGCGAAATCAGCCACCGCGCTACCAAGAGCTCGACTTTAGCCCGGACGAGCTGGACGGCCGCCTGAAGCTGCTGGCTGCCCCTGGCAGTAATTCGGACGCCATGGATATCGACCAGGATGTCCGTATTTATGCGGGTCGGCTGGGAGCGGGTGAGAAGGTGAGCCTGCCCCGCGGTGAGTACGGCTGGCTGCAGGTGCTCAGCGGGCAGGTGCGCCTCAATGAGCATCCACTGGATGCCGGTGACGCAGCCGGGGTGGAAAACGAGAGCGATCTGACACTGGAAGGCGTCAAATCCGCTGAGGTCCTGTGGTTTTCCATGGATCACCAGCCAAGGTAATCGCACTGATGTGCTTTACCTCGCGGGAATTAGGCTTTTAGTCATGCCTTATGGGTAAAAAAGCGGTCTTGTTGCTCAACCTCGGTTCCCCCGCCTCGACGGAAACTGCGGATGTGCGCGATTACCTGAAGGAGTTTCTGCTGGACGAGCGCGTCATCGACTCCCCCGCTCCAGTCCGAAACTTCGTGGTCCGCGGGCTGATTTTGCCCCGGCGGCCGGCGCAATCCGCCGAGGCGTACGCCAAGGTCTGGACCCCCGAAGGCTCGCCGCTGATTGTCACCAGTCAACAGCTGCAGGAGGGCGTGCAGGCCGCCAGTGACATCCCGGTGCTGCTGGCCATGCGCTACGGGGAGCCATCCATCGCCACTGCCGTGGCCGAGATTAAGCAGAAGGGTATCGAAGAGCTGTTCATCGTACCCCTCTACCCGCACTACGCCATGAGCAGCTATGAGACCGTCGTCGTGAAAGTCACCGACGAGTTGGCGCAGCAGGGCGTCAAGTTGCGCTACGCCATGATGCAGCCGTTTTATCGCGATGACGACTATATCGAAGCTATGGTGGAGAACGCGCAGCCCTGGCTGGATAAGCCTCACGACCATGTGCTGTTCTCCTTTCACGGCATCCCGGAGCGCCACCTGCGCAAAAGTGACCCCAGCCACGCCCACTGCCTGAGCCGGCCCGATTGCTGCGATATCGCCCACCCCTGCCAGGCAACCTGCTACCGGCACCAGTGCCTGGAGACCGTCAAGGCTTTCACCGCCAAAGCCGGCCTGGAGGAAGGCCGGTACGGTGTCTCCTTTCAGTCGCGGCTGGGACGCGACCCCTGGCTGAAGCCCTACACCGATTTCGTTCTCAAGGAGCTCCCCGAGCGTGGCATCAAGCGCTTGCTCGTTATCTGTCCGGCTTTCGTCTCGGATTGCCTGGAGACGCTTGAGGAAATCGCCATGACCGGAAAAAAAGACTTTCTGGAAGCAGGCGGGGAGTGGTTTGAACAAATCCCCTGCATGAATACCCATCCCGCCTGGGTCCGCGTGCTGGTATCCCGCATCCAGGCCTGGCAAGCCTCGTCAAAGGCATAAAAAAAAGCGCTTTGCCAGGAAGCAAAGCGCTTGGAAAGTTGTCGTTGGCCTTCGGTGACTAAGACTCCTCAGTCGCGGCAGCCGCAGCGGGCTTGTTAACCGGATGTGCGAGCGGGCCGTCCTCCTCGGAGGTGTAGTAATCCTGATAGGCCTTATCGTAGTAATTGGCGTAGTAGTAACTAGCCACCGCCGTGCTGATCTGATTCAGGACAGCGCCAAACACGGGTGTGTTGGACTCGATAATGCGACGCAGGTTGGCCTTGGCCGTCTTCTTTTTCACGGCATTGAACTTGATGACGTAAATAAGGCCGTCGGCATTCGGCAGAATCGTCAGCACGTCACTGACCGCTGCGATCGGCGGCGAGTCAATCATGATGCGGTCATAATGCTCGCTCAGGCGCATGAGCATCTGCTCAAACTCCGGACTGTTGAGAATCTGCGTCGGATTCTTGGCTTTGCCACCGGCCGTCAATACGTCGAGATTCGGGTAGTAGTCCCGGTGGATTAAGTCCTCTACATTCTTCTTGTCGTCAAAGACTTGCACCACGCCATCTTGCGTTTCCAGGCCGAGTGACTTGCCGACGTTCGGCATGCGTAAGTCCGCGTCGATCACGAGTGTCTTTTCTCCGTGAATAGCGAATGTCAGCGCCAAATTGGTGGTCACAAAAGACTTACCTTCACTAGGTGAAGTCGAGGAAGTTACGATAATCTTGGCCTTCTTGCTCGCCTCGTTGATTTTGAGCGCAGAGTGAATAGCCCGGAATGCCTCAGTCACACGTCGATCACTATTGGACGCAACGGCTTGTGCTTTTTCCGGGGAGTTCAGGCGTTTGATGCGCGGCACGATGCCAATAAGCGGCAATCCCACGGAATGTTCGATATCGTAGGCGCTCTTGATGCGGTCATCCAGGAAGGCGACAATGAACACGAGAGCGATACCTGCAAAAACCCCGCCGACAGTCCCCATGGCCAGATTGACAAAGACGTCGGGCTTGTAGGGCTTGTTCGCCACTCCGGCACTATCCAAAATACGGGCATTGGGAGCCTGAAGGGCAATTTTCTGAATTTCTGTTTCCAGCTTTTGCACCATGGCCTGATAGAGGCTGTTATTGACCTCCAGATCGTCTTCCAGCGAGCGGTATTCGACGGCAAGACTGTTCAGGTTCGTCATCTCATCCTTCTTTTCAGCCAAACGACGGCTTGAAGATTCAAAATTCTTTTTCGCCTGCTCATACTGCCCGCGAATCTTCTCCACGGCAGACTCGACCGCCTTGGTCAGCTCGCTCTCGATTTCCTGATAGGAGTTGTTGGCCTCGATCATGTTCGGGTGCTTGTCCCGATAACGCTTGGCCAGAGACGCTAGGGTAATGGTCTGGCTGGAACGCTGAGTAAGCAGGCTGGAAACCCGTGGCATATCGGCGATGAAGGTCAAGTCCCAGAGTGGCTTCCCCTCGCTTTCAAATTCCTGAACAAGGTTCCATTGGGTTTCGGTGGCATCCAGGATTCGCTTGTCCTCAGTAACAATCTGGCTGACGCGGTACAGTTCCGCAGAGTCCGTATCTTCACCTTTTTCGAGCGAACTAAGACCGGTCTTGATGCGGTACTCGACCAGGCGGGAACGAATTTCCTCCACCTTTTCTTTTTGCTGCTGCACGCGAACCTTCAGGTCCTCGACCGCACGCATGGTGGAATCGATGTTCTTGCGGACATTGTAGTTGATGTATTCCTCCGCGAAATAATTAGCCACATTGCGGGCAATTTCCGGATCCGGATGGCTGTACTGAACCGCGATAACCATGGTGGAACGGATGGGAATGATCTCGCGGTTGAGCGCCAGAACTTCCTGAATGGTAAGCGGACCGGTCAGAATGGACTGGGAACCACCCATGAAGCGCTTTTTCTCGTCGTCCTTGATGCGCTCTGCAACAGCATCAATGATCTTGGCACTTTCAAGAAGCTTCACCTCTGTATTGAAGTCCTCCGGGCCCCGGATATTCATTTCTTCAATATTAGGCGTATCCAGAACCTGCGGAGGGCGCCGCAATACCTCAATGGTGGCGGCAGAGCGGTACTGCGGGGTAGTATTGAAAGTGTAGAGAAGGGTACCCGTGAAAATAATGAAGAACGTAACAACAAAGTACCAAATGCGCTCCCGCAGAATGACCAAGTAGTCTTTCAGCGAACGCTGAGGCTGGCTTTCGGGCCCGCTGCTTCCATAACCACCGCCGTAGTTGTAACCATAGCCGTAATAGTAGCCACCACCGTAATTACCGTAGCCGGGATAACCGCCGTAGCCGCCGTAGCCGCCTCCTGAAGGCTTTTTTTCGTCGCTCATAATATTAAATTCTGAATAGCAACTATCTAGAAAATCCGTTCGCGAACGTAGATATTATCTCCATCGATGACTTTGATGTCTTTCGCCTCCGGATCTTCGAGAATTTCGTCAAAATCGATGCGAATCACCTTGGATTTGCCACTTTCATCCACGCGTTTCACCAATACGCTGGAGGTCGCTGCCAACCGGGACATCCCTCCGGCGGCGCTAATGGCCTGGCTAAGCGTCATTTCCTCTTCGGGCGGGATAACAACGGGGCCTGGCTTGTTGACCTGTCCATGCACTTGGATGCGCCGTTCGGTATACTGCAACATCATCAGGGTGACGTGCGGCTCGACCAGATAATCCTTGTTATAAAGATCACGAATCATCTTCTGCGCATCTATGGCCGTCATGCCCCCTACGGTGATTTTCCCGATGAGAGGGAGAACGACAGAGCCATCCTTGGCGACGCGTACTTCTGTCTGCAAATCGGGCTCCTGAAAGACACTGACACGAAAGATATCCAGAGGCTGGATAACATAATTGGAGGCCAACCCGGTGGAACTAAAGGAGTTTCCGCCAGCGGACTCAGACTGGCCATGCGCCAGTGCTGTAAGAAGAAAAGAAAGGGCGACAGTGAAGGAAAGGAGACGATTCATGCCGGAAAATATTAATACACTACCAGATTTCTGGCAAAAAGGAAGGGCAGCCTTGGTATAGACCACCCTTTCCCGGAAATGTTCAAGATTTGTGTAATCTAGTAGCGCAGGGACGCCGACAGGTCCACGGTGTGACCCATGAAGCTGGAGGAGTTGATGTTGGAATCATTGTCGATGTAGGAATACGCGGCAGTGAACTGCAGATACACATTCGGGGTATAGGTGACAGCGAATGAAGAACGAATCGTGTCGTCACTACGCTTGATGCCGCCCGTGGTGACACCGGTATAATCCGTATTGATCATCCCAAAGCGGGCGGTGGCAGCAATATAGTCGGAGAAATCGTAGCTCGCGGAAATGTAGCCACCGGTGTTGATGGTGGACTGACCAATGGCGCCCGTGCCGAAGTCACGATTGAAGCCTGCGGAGAACACCAGCTTGGGAGAATAGGTGTAATCGAAGGCGGACAGGACGGAAAGGGTGTTGTCGCTGCTCAGGCCCTGAGAGTTGAAGCTGCGGTTCTGCCAACCAAGATTCAGGCGGGTGGTCAACTTCGGGTAAAGCTCACCGCGAATGGCCAAGCTGACAAAGTTATCGAGGAAGTCACCGGGATTGCGGGAGGTCGGCACCGTGGCGTTGCTGTTGTTATCCACGTCGGTGTAACGGAAGCGATAACCAAGACCAATGCCCAGCTTGGGGCTGTAGCGGTAGTAAACATTCCACGGAGTGGAGTACTGGGTGTTGTTACTGTACGCGTTACCGAAGTCCTGGTTGTTGGTGTAGTCGATGTGGCTGAACTCGAAGGCGCCGGTAGCAAACGTCTTTGGAGAGATGTCGTATTCACCCTTCAAATATGCGCGGTAGTTGTCGGTACGTACCTGATTGGTGGCAAGGGCGGCTGCGGCGCCAGCCGTGGAAGCGGTGTTTTGCTGCCGCTGAACAAAGGAGAAGCCGGCGCTGGAAGTCAGCGGGCCGGAATTGTAGACGCCGTCAACAAAGACATTCGCGTTCTGCACGTTCTGGCTGGCGTACTCGTTGTAGTAGTAAAGGTCTTCGCGGAAGATGATACGCACGTTGGCGTTGCTGTTGCGGCCGATGTTAACCTCCAGACCCGGGGAGATGATGCCGATGTAGTCGTCCTCCTTCCGGGGATTGTTAAATACGTTGGAACGATACTGACCGGAAATCCCACCTTTAAAGAATATATCTACGGTATCACCGATGGAAACCAAGGGTGCGGCGTTCAGGCTGGAAGATTGAGCTGCAAGCGCAAGTGCGGCGGCAGCGATGGACGTGGCTAACTTTTTCATGGCTCAGAAAGTTATCGGGTTAGTAAGTGACAGACTAGATTATGGTATTAGGTAGGGTATGAATTAGCAAAAATGTTGTAAAGATCAAGCCTCTATCAGCCTGAATTGCATAAAATAAATTTGGTTAAGTCTTGTAAGTGCAATTATTTGTAAAAAATTCAGATATTAGCCAATGCGTCAATACAAAAGAGCCCGAGCCCCCTAAAGTCGTGCGATTTCTCGATTGATTCATGCCAAAGTCCCTACCACTCTTTGCAATCTATGGCCCAAGCTCCCGTTACTCCCGTGCGTAAGAACCGCAACACCGTACTGCTCGGCCTCGCCGTGCGTGAACGGGGGCCTAGTGGTCGCTGGCGCATTCGCTTCCGCTGGGGGCTGCTGCTCGGAATGATGGCCATATTCGTGATTCTGGGCTACTGCGTGATGGCTACCGGGCTCTACTTCTATTTCAAGCGCGTGCAGAATTTCGATGAAGTCCGCTATCTGGACATGTACACCTTGTTGTTCAATCAAACTGAGCACCGGGCCAAGGTGGGCGATTATCAGATTGAGCAAGCCAAGGCCGCGCTGGAAGAGGGTAATTTCCGCCAGGCGCTTCAATATCTGCGCACCGGCATTATTCGTTCACCTGAAAACCTGGACGGACGCACCCTCATGGCCGACTTCCTTATGTTCGGCTTTCGGCCGCCGGACTATGACCGGGCTATCAACATCCTGCGCGACGGTGTCCCTTTTGCCTACAACGACCCGGATTATTTGAAAAAGTACATCCAGGTGCTGCTCCTGCATCAGGATGACGCGGAAGTGGTGGAGGTCGCTGACCGCATCCTGGCGAAGAACCCTTCACCGGAAGTCACCCGCATTCTCGCCCTGGCAGCCGCAACGGCCACCTATTACCGGGGCAATTTCGACCAGGCCGAGGATTACCTGCGCCGCTACGACCTGGAGGATGAGCTGGAGGGCGCGCTTTTATCGGCACGTATCAGCTGGGACCGTGGGCAGAAAGCCGCCGCCATCGCCAAGTTGGAAGCCGATCTGGACAAATTCCCCAACGACGAGCCCATCTACGAGCTGCTGACCCGTTTCCATCGCGAGGAGGGAGACAACGCCAAGGCTCGCCAGTACGCCGTCCTGCGCAACATCAACGCCCCGTTGAGCGTAGGCCCCCGCATCGACCTTCTGTTTATTTTGAACGCCACCGGCCAGGAGGAGCGCGCCCGGCGCGAGGCCGAGTCCATCCTGCAGCAATTCGCCAACGATGAGCGCAGTCTGCAGTACCTAGCCAATTACGCCACGGACACCGGCAATGTCGAACTGTCACGCCGCATCTACGAGCGCGCCCTGG
Organism: Verrucomicrobiia bacterium; assembly: GCA_030432235.1. Lineage (GTDB taxonomy): Bacteria > Verrucomicrobiota > Verrucomicrobiia > Opitutales > Cerasicoccaceae > JAUIHT01. Next base: position 506,545 of record JAUIHT010000004.1, read on the forward strand.
AGAACGACTTCAATATCGCGCCCTTCGCCATGTTGCTGATCGAAAGCCACATTACCGCGGGCGACTTCAAAGGGGCCATCGACTTCACCTCGGAGTTGGTCAAGGAGCGGCCCAGTTGGCTGGAAAAAAACTGGGCTATTTTCAACAGCCTGCGCGCCGTCGCCTATTACGGCCTCGGCAATGCCGACCTGACGGAGCTTTATCTGAATCAGTTCCTGCAAGCCAGCGATGTGCGTGTGGAATCCCTGCTGGCTGTCTCCAATCGCTTTGAGAAACTCGACGGCAAGGAAGAATCCCGGAAAATCCTGATGCAGGCCTACAGCCAAAACCCCCGCAATCAGGCCGCCCTCTCCCGCCTCATCGCGCTGGAGATCGAGCTGGGTAACTCCGCCGAGCTGGGCCCCTACCTCGAAGATCTACTGCAAATGCGCCGTCCTTCGGCCTCCATCCTGACGGAAGCCTACCGCAAGCTCGGCAGCGACCACTTTATCTTCACACGCGGACGCAAGGACCTGCTGATCGAGCTGGAATCCATCATCAATCCCCGCACTGGATCTTCAGTGACCGAAACCGTGGTTGAGGAACAAAGCTAACGCGCTCATTCCATCGGCTCGGCCTCGAAGGAAGCGGCCGGTGGTGGAGGCGGAGGCTTGAGGCCATCGGGGAACGGAGGCGGTAAAAGCTCCGGCGGAGGCGGCACCTGGATGTCCGGCGGAGGCGTGGGCGGAGCCAAGGTGACACCGGCAGCCCGGGCTTTTTCCAGCAAACTATCCCTGTAGGCCGGGCGTTCATGGGGCGGCATGTTGTGAAGTTTTTCCTTCTCGGCCCGGGCTTGATCCTTGGGCAGGGTACACCAGTACTTGCGCAGGAGCAGACGATCCTGCACCGGCACCTGTCGGAATTCCTCCATCATGCGCGCACGACGTTCGTCCGTCAGAGCCCGGTAACTAGCCAGGCGTTCGCGCATGGCCTCGCGCTCTTCGGGGGTCATCTGCTCGATCCGTTCCAGCAGAGTGCGAATCATGGCCAGGCGCTCGGGTGGCATTTCCAGGAAGCGCTCCACGACCTTGAGGGAATCGTCTCCCTGCTCACCTTCCATGGGTTTGCCCCATTTGCGCTGCTGGCGCTGATCGTTGGGGAACAGCGCGTCCCCGGCGTCCGGCGGCGCAGGCCGTTGCGATGGTGGCGGGGGCGGAGTGAAGGACGGGGGCGGACCTGGCGGCATAAAGTCAGGCGACTCGCCGGTGTCTTCCGCACGCAAGCCGGCCAGGGCCAGGGCGGCCAGAACCGGGGTCACGATGATGAAAATCTTTTTCATGTTAAATACGGCCTTAGTTGGCCAACAGAGCGACTGTCTGCCAATCGCTTTGGTCGCTCAGGTCGGCGATATCCGCCAGGGCATCCTGCATGACCAGTAATTCTTCCCACTCGGACATCCCCGCGAGTGTCGCGGTAGCGGGTACCTCGGCGATGGCGGATGTCGCGGGCTCGGGGACGATCTCGATGGCTGCCACTTCGACGGGTGCCGGCTCCACCGCCGTGATACCCTGGGAAATACGCTGCTGGGCATCACTCGCTCCCTTTTGAAAGAGCATCACGAAGGCCAGCATACCGGCGACCAGGAGGGCCGCAATGCTGCCCAATGCCACGACCCAGGAGGGGAAGCCCAGCACCTTGTGCGAGGACTCCGCCTCAATGGCACTCATCACCTGATCGGTAAATTCAGGCGAAGCCACCAGCGGCTGGGCGGACAGATGCTCGTCCAGGGCCGTGTCCATCACATCGTCGTCCCGCATGCGGGCCAGGACACGGTCCGCGAAGTCCCGGGAGGGCTCCACCGGCCGGGCGGCCAGGAGCGCATCGAGCGGGTCATTGTTGTCAAATTCGTCGTTCATGGGAGAGTGTGGTTAAAAAATCATGCCTGGCCGGCTGGATAAAAGTCGGCCAATTCTTCCTTGAGCTTTTGGCGGGCGCGGTGAATCCAGCTTTTCACCGCCATAACGGAGGCATCCATGGCCTCGGCGATTTGTTCGTAGCTCATTTCCTGCTGCTTGAAGAGGAGGATGGCGGTACGGTGGTTTTCCGGGAGTGTTTTAAGGGCCTGGGCAAAGGCTTCTTCGATTTCCATCAGGTCGAGCTTCTCGCGCCCGGGAGTGGTGGCCCCCTGTAAATCTGCCGGGTCCATGGGCTCAAGGGGCTTACGGCTTTGCCGACGGAATTCATTGATCAGTATCCGGCGGGCAATGTGAAAGAGGAAAGTGGAGAATTTCGCCCGGGGCTCGTAATTAGGCGCGGCGCGATAGATACGCACGAAAACGACCTGGGCCAGATCCTCGGACGCCTCGACCGAGCGCAGAGAGCGGTAAAAGAAGTTGATCAACGGTCCCTGCCACTTCTCCACCAGGGGCCGCATGGCCGCGTCCTCCCCGGCCGCGACCCGCAGGAGCAGGGCGGCGTCTTCGTCCACGGGTTGGCTGTCGGCCGGCTGCATTTTGACTACACTAGCCTGGGCATCCGCCGCAAGCCAAGCCGGAAGCGCTGCTTGGATCGGTGCATTCACAACCGGGAGTAACCCCGATACCCAGGCAAAAGTTGCACTGCCGTCATTTTCCTGCCGGTCAGCGGAGCCGGATTCCCCAAAAAACCTTTTCATCAAAAGAATGTGGCGATTTGCGTGTTGCCGGATTCTAACTAAATGATAAGTCAAGGTACCACCAAACCCGAATTCAAACTATGAAACTCATCCGTCTAATCACCTGTATTCTTGCCAGCGCCCTGTGCGCTTCCCTCGCCCGCGCCGAAGACAGCCTGGGCGAGCGTATCCAGACCGCTATCGAAATCGTCCAGACGCTGAACGCCGAGGGCAAATCCGTTCCGCAATCGATTCTCAACGACGCCAGCGGAGTGGCCATCGTCAAGATCGCGCGCGGCGGCTTCGTCATTGGCGGCTCCCACGGCAACGGCGTCGTCCTGAAAAACCTCGGCGACGGCAACTGGTCGGCCCCGGCCGCCTTCGAGATGGGCGGCGGATCGTTCGGCGCGCAAATCGGCGGCGATGTGGTCGACTACGTATTCGTGCTCAACAACGATCTGGCCCTGGAGATGTTCACTAGCCTCGACCAGGTCAAGTTCGACGCCGGCGCCAGCGCCACGGCCGGGCCCGACCACGCCGCGGCCAACAAGAAAGACCTGCCGGGCAAGTCCATCTACGTGTACTCCACCACCGACGGGGCCTTCGCCGGCGCAACCGTGGGCGGTTCCTTCGTTGAGGTCGAACCCAAGGTCAACCAGGCCGCCTACGGGGAAAGCATCACCACCGCCGAAATCCTCTCCGGCAAGGTTGAGGCGCCCGCTTCCACCGAGAAGCTCTATTCCCTGCTCAACAGCGGAGAATAAGCCAGGCACAGGCTTGGCTACTCAAGAAGCCCGCGAATCACTTAAAAACAAAAGCGCATCCAGTACGGGTGCGCTTTTTTGTGCCTGGACTATTAGTCTAGGAGTTCGACTCGCCACGAGGGGCAAAGAAGAGGCTCTCAAAATCGTCCATCGAAGCCGGCGGCTCCCAGCCGCTACGCAAAAGATCACGGTAATCCCTGATGATTTCGCGACGCTTCAGACGCATATTCTTCAGCTCGTAGTTGAGCTTGGTGGCCATACCGGTGGCGCGCTGCTGAGCCCAGGCGTTGGAGGAAGCTTTCATCATGGAATCCAGCCGCTCGATTTCCTTTTCGAGCTCGGCCTGTTCCTTCAGGTAAGCTTCCACCTTCTGGCGCAAATCGGCTGGCAATGCGGTCAAATCATACTTTTGGGGCTGCTGCTCACCATCTTTTGCCGCGGCCTTGTCTGCCTCAGCCGTGGCGCTTTCCGCCGCCGTAACCGGAGCGACCTCCTCGACGCCGCTTTCCTGCGCACGCGCGGGCTCGGCCTCTTGGGCCCAGCCATACGGTGCCACCAGAATTGTCATGGCCGTCAGGATGTTTCGTATGTAAGTTTGCTTCATGGCTTTAGGAATACGAGCCATCAACTAGGGTAATATTCCCTCTTTTTTCAAGGGCCTAATTACCTAAATAAAGTCATATTGATACCCGATTCTCAAGGTTAAATTCTTGTAGCGTTAGTCTTATTAGGGAATCGGAAGGCATTTCAGCAGCTTAACTGATATTATAAAAATACAGGACACCGGTGACCTGTGATTTCTACTCCGCCATCCCCACACGGGTGGTCGGCCGTATGGTTTGCATGTAATTTTTTGCTTGCGCCCGCCCTATTTACTTTGCATTGCAAAGTTACTTTTCAATGAAAAGCCCATTCACATCTCTCGTTTTATGTGCCACCGGTTGTTTCGCCGTGCTGCAGGGCGTCGGCTCGCTCGCCCCGGTATTGATTGAGCGCGGTTTCGTTCTGCCCGGAGGGATACTGGCAGCCTGGCTGCTGGGGACACCGGCAACGTGGACGCATGGCGGGGAAGTCGCCCTGGCCATTACCGGGCTGGACGTACACGTGACCGCCGCGTGCAGCGGTTACGACTTTTTCAGCATCCTCGCCACCTACCTGATTTTCCGTCTGCCCAACCTGAGCCTGGCACGCATCCCCGCCCTGCTGGCGGGTAGCTGGCTCCTGGCGGTGACGGTGAACGCGCTACGCATTGCCACCTGCATCCGTGTCCGGCAACTAAGCACGCCCGTGCTGCCGGACCATTACCAGAACATCCTCCATCAGGCCACGGGCACGCTGGTATTTCTCAGCGCGCTGGTAGCCCTTGCCGTCATCCTACAACTCGCCTCCCGCCATGAATCAAGACAACGACTCAGCTCTACCCTCCCTGCTGCCTGACCCCCTGCGACGCCCGCACTGGCTCCTGTGGACCTGGGCCCTGCCCATCGCCATCCTCCTTGTGCTCAACTACCGCGCCTGGTGGCTGGCCGAGGGGGAGATGACCCCCGAGCAGCACGAACTGGCCCTGCTCTGGGGACTATTCAATCTGGGCAATCTCCTTGCCGCCCTTCTCTGCACGGGCTGGCTGAAATGGAAAAAAATTCCTGTGAATTGGCCCGTTGGCACAGTTCTGTTGGCCCTGCAATGCGCCTACATCTGGTTTTGCACCATCAAAGCCGGAGCGGTGACCCCGGCGGAGGTCAGGGTTTGGATATTCCCCACAGACCGTCTGCTTTTCCAGCAATGGACCTGGGCGATGCCGCCGGCTTTCTACGCCTGCCTAGTGCTGGCCGGTTTCCCGCTGCGCAAAAAGCGCTCGAGCGAGGCGGGCCTGTCGGCGTTGGCCATCGTGCTCGGACCCGTGGTGATTTATTTTATAGGTCTGGCCAGTTCCTGGTTTCGCCCGAGCAGCGGCAGCGTCATCGCGGGACAAATCTTCGTCGTACTGTTCATCGGAGCAACCCTGCTGCTGGGTCTGGGGCTCATTCGCCTGCTCTTGATCCTGTTCTCCACCTGGTTGAAAGGCGGTAAGTGGGCCCACGCCGGGCTGGTGCTGCTCTTCGCTCTGGTCATGCCTCTCGCCGGGCTGACCCTCAACAAGCAAATCCACTTCCCCGCCGACTACCAGGGAGCCTGGGTCTACATCATGACCGTGGTCAACGCCCTGCTGCTGCTTGTCCCGGCGGGGAAAAACCGTTGGGGCAACCTCGCACTGCTGCTGGGACGCTGCCTCCTCTTTCCCTTCACGCTGTATTTCTTCCTCGTCTTCCTGCCTTATCTTCCGCTGTCCATTCCCGCCATCCTAGCGGTGGGCTCAGGGTTCCTTATCCTGACGCCCACCGTGCTCTTTATCGTCCACCTCATGCGCCTGCGGGAGGTCTGGGTGGCCAGACTCCCCGTCGGGCGCTGGCCCGCCGCCGGACTGGGCCTGGTGGCCTTTGCGATCATCCCCGGCTTCATCACAGTGCAGGCCTGGCAACTGGGCCGCCAGCTCGAACGCGGCCTCGACTGGGTCTACGCGCCCAACACCGCCTCGCAAGCGCCCTTCAACGGCAGCCCCGAGTCCGTTGTCAAAGCCTGCGACTGGCTGCGCGATTACAAGAACGGCCGTTACCTGCCCTACCTCACGTCCTATCGTGCCTGGCTGATGTTCGACGGCCTCGTCCTGCCTGACGACAAGCTTGAACGCATCTATGAAGCCTTCAGCGGAAAAGACTTCGACGAAGGCGCCTCTTTCAAGACGCATGGCTTCGACCTCTTCAACTTCCGCGGCACTAACCGCGATGTACGCCGCCCGATCAGGGCCCGCCCCCCCAACCGCCAAGTCGCCCTGGAGCAGCTCACCGCCGAAACCAAAGTCGCGGACGGCATCGCCAAAACCGTCATCCGGTTGGACATCCGTCCCGAAACCGACGCCTGGCAAAGCGAGTACCTGACCCGCTTCACGCTGCCCGAGGGCGCGGTTGTGAGTGGATTTTGGCTCCATATCGGGGGCGAGCGCGTACCGGGCCGCCTCTTCGAAAAGAAGGCCGCGCTCTGGGTCTACCGCATGATTCGCGACGTCACCCGGCGCGATCCCGGCCTGCTTTTTTACACCGGGCCCAACGAGCTGCAGCTCCAGGTCTTCCCGCTGGCCAAAGACGAGACCCGCACGGTGGAGTTCGAACTCACCTATCCCGAAGGCCTGGCCCGCTCCATCGAAATTGACGGCCAAAAGGCGCCCCTTGGCGACATCCAGCGCGTCGCGATGGTCACTGCCACCGATGCCGGCCCTGTGGTTGTACTCAACAAGCCCGCCCTCGACGAGCTCCCGCTGATTCAGCGCAAGCCATACTGGCATTTTATTGTGGATTGGTCAGAGGGGAGCCAAAGCCATGAAGAAATGATAGCCAGCATTCAGCAGCTGACACAAATCAGCGGCCTCGAATATGATTTTACAACGACTCTCGCGAACTTTGACAGCATAGTTCTCCATCAGAGATTTTTATTAGATTCCGCTCCACAGAGACTTGACCCAATACTATTAAGAAAATTTCTACAACGCGAAGGAGGCTTCCTACCCGCACGAGCCATCATGCAGTCGCTAGTTAGCTACGAGCAGGAGTACTTACAAGCAGACGCCGAGTATGACCGCTACCCCATCTTCGTCCTCTTGACCAACAAGAAGGTCAAGCCCTGGCCGGACGACCTGCGACCCTTCACGGTATGGACTCCTGAGGCCCCTGGCGTACTCGTGGCCACCCCGGACGGCGTCACCGCGTTGGACTGGCAGGGCAAGCCCATGGAGCTGCCTCCCGCCGACCTGGTGCCTCCGGTGGGTGTGCTCGCCCTTGGCGAAAGCGTGCAACCCGTCCTTTACGGTCCCTGGACCGCCAAGCTGGATTTTACCGATGGCGGCGAGCTGCGCTTCCTTGAGAGCGAAGGCCGTACCTTCGTGCCGCTGGGGGACGTCACCGCCCTCACCGCTACCAACGATTACGGCCAAGGCCTCGCCCTGCAAGCCGCTTCGCTGGCGGTCGAGCGCGACCCCGCCCGCGAAACCGAGGCGCTGCCTTCGCTCGTAGCCGCCAGTAAGGAGACCGGCGTGCTCATCCCACAGACCAGCTACATCGTGGTGGAAAACTCCGCCCAATGGCGCATGCTTGAGCGCACGGAAAAGGAAAAGCTGGAGGCCAATTCCGAGCTGGAGCTAATGGAAACCCCCGAGCCCGCCGTGTGGATCCTCGGTGCCTTGCTGCTTGCCTTCGAGGCCGCCCGCCGCAGGCTGTTTGGTCACCCATGGCTCAATCGACCGCAGAAACGCTTCCCAGCTTAAAGCGCCCCGGCGCACTCGAAATCATCTCCTGGAACGTAAACGGCCTGCGCGCTGTGCTGCGCAAAGGCGTGCTGGATTTCTTTGCCGCGCAGGATGCGGACATCGTCTGCCTGCAGGAGACGAAAATCCAGGAGCATCAGGTGCCCAAGCTGGAGATTCCTTTCCCGCACCAGTACTACCACAGTGCCGAAAAGCCGGGCTATTCCAGCACCGCCATTCTCTCCAAAATCAAGCCCATCGCGGTCACGACGGACTTCCCGCCGGTCAAAACCCACCCGCAGGAAGGTCGCGTGCAGGCTGCGGAGTTCGACACCTTTTTTCTGGTCAATGTCTATGTGCCCAACTCCCAGAACGAATTGCGCCGCCTGGACTACCGCACCGGCAGTTTCGACCCCGAGTTCCGCGCCTTTTTGAAAAAGCTCGCGAAGAAAAAGCCCGTCGTGGTCTGCGGAGATTTCAACGTCGCCCACCAGGAGATCGATCTGGCCCGCCCCAAGGATAACCGCCGCAACGCAGGCTTCACCGACGAGGAGCGCGCGGAGTTCACCGAGCACCTCGGCGCAGGCTTCCTCGACACTTTCCGCCACTTTTATCCGGACAAGCGAGACGCCTACACTTGGTGGACCATGCGTGGCGGCGCCCGGGCCCGAAACGTCGGATGGCGCATCGACTACTTCCTCGTTTCGGAAGAGCTCGAACCGCGCCTGGACGCGGCTTTTATCCTGCCCGACGTCATGGGCAGCGACCACTGCCCGGTCGGCGTCGTGCTAAAAGCGACATGACTTGGGCAATCGCTTAAAGCCGACGAATAGAACGTCGATAAATACACGACTCCTGGCTGCGAAAACCCAACGCCAAGCTTTGGGCTTTCCGCTTTGAGATTTTGGCTATTTGCTAGTATCTTTTCCCCTTCATGAAGCGCCTCGCGATTTACCATACCACCCGATACGATTATGCCCAGCCGGTCGTGCTGGGGCCGCATACCTTGCTGATCCGCCCGCGCTCCGGGCACGACGTCCGCATCGAGGCCTCCACTCTGGTTCTCGATCCCCTGCCCGCCCACATCCACTGGCGCCGCGACCTGTACGGTAACTCCCTGGCCGTGGTGGACTTCGCTGATGCTCACGCCGCCTACCTGCAAATCACCAGCGAGGTCACCGTGCAGCAGTTCGATATCGAGGACTACCACCTGCAAATCACCGAACAAGCGGAGTGGTGGCCCTTCCATTACGACGCCCGCGAGCGCCTGGATTTGATGCCTTTCCAGACGCCATCCTTTTTCCGGGATCAAGCAGCAGTCGGCCAGTGGGTCGACGGCATCATGGCGGAAAATTCCGAATGGCGCACTGCCGACCTGCTCCTGCGCCTGGCGTTCGACACCGCCACCAACTTCCAGTACGCCATGCGCGAAGAGGAAGGCGTACAGGCCCCCACCGAGACCCTTAATCGCCGGGGCGGCTCCTGCCGGGATTACGCCACACTCTTCATCGAGGCTTGCCGCTACCTTGGGCTGGCCGCGCGCTTCGTCAGCGGCTACCTGCACGCCCCGGACCTGGCTGCCGCGCAGGGCTCCACTCACGCCTGGAGCGAGGTCTACCTGCCCGGCCTGGGCTGGCGTGGCTTTGACAATACCAGTGGTCGCCTGACCGGCCCCGACCACATCGCGACCGCCATTGCCCGCAACCCCGAGATGGTGCCACCGGTCTCCGGCAGCTTTACCGGCCCCGCCGGCACTTACGCACCCATGACCGTCCAGGTGCGCGTCAGCCAGCTGTATTGAGTGGGGCGCGTGATAGGTGGTGATGAGACAGCGAAGCATCCTTCGCCACTCGTCCCTTGTCCTAGGCCACATTTCCCCACTTTTATGTTGGGCATTGGTCGCCGGACCACTACACTTCGTGGAAAAATACCCCCTACCGCGATGATCATTTATCCAGCCATCGATATCAAACACGGGGCCTGCGTGCGCCTCGTTCAGGGCGTTGCCGAAATGGAAACGCTCTACCACGAAGACCCCATAGAGCCTGCCGAAGAATTCAAAGCCGCCGGAGCCGAATGGATTCACGTCGTCGACCTCGACGGGGCCTTTACCGGTGAAATGAAAAACCTCGAGGCGGTCCAGCGCATCGCCGCAACCGGCTTGAAAATCCAGCTCGGCGGCGGCATCCGCAGCCTCGAAGATATCGAGACCGCGCTCAAGGCCGGCGTCACCCGTGTAGTCGTCGGTACGCGTGCCTGCCAGGACAAGGCGTTCGTGGTGGAGATGGCCCAAAAGTTCGGCGAAAGCGTCGCCGTGGGCATTGACGCACGCGAGGGCAAGGTCGCCGTCAAAGGCTGGGTCGAAACCACCGACACCCCCGCCGTGAACCTCGCCCAGAGCGTGGCTGAGGTCGGCATCAAGACCATCATCTACACCGACATCGCCACCGACGGCCTGCTGCGCGGCCCGAACTTCGAAGGGCAAAAGCAAATGTGGGCCGCCGTCCCCTGCAAAGTCATCGCCAGCGGCGGCGTCAGCGACACCCACGACATCGTGCACTACAAGAATCTTTCCGCCCGCTTCGACAACCTCGACGGCGTCATCGTCGGCAAGGCCATCTACGAAAATCGCGTCAACCTGAAGGAACTCCTCGGCATCGCCAAGGGGTAACTTTTACTCACTATGCATTCGTCCGTGCGAATAAAAAGCTGCGAATCCGTTTGTTATTAGTGTGTGTCTTGAAATAACCCGAGCGGTTGAGTGCGTAGACTTTTCAATAAGCCTATAATTATTTACTTCAGGAAGCAGACTAAATTCTAGTTTATTTTTTATCAAAGATTCAATGAGCTTCGCACAAGCATCTATTGAGCGAGCGACTAGCATCCCATTAAGCACACCGGTGCTAACGATTACCTGAAGAGCAAGCGGATGCACATCTTTAAATAGCTTAGCTCTCGCCTCAAATCGTACAGCAACTGCAACTAGAATCCCAATCACATGATGCCTAAGGCTTGCTGGGAGACCTTTATCTTTACCGGATTTGATTATTGTATCTAGCCATTTTCGATAAATCTCGCGCTGATCTAGGTCAGCGATTCGAACGTCTTCACCATATAAGTCAAAATCCGCCCAATGCCTTCTGATAAGTTCGCAAAAATCATCTGGTTTCAATTTTGATAACCGTAAATTTAATAATCTAGCAACTAGGGCATCCTGGTCCATCGTTGGGTCTGGCTCTTTATCATCTTCAGTTCCCTCATCTGATATAGCTCTTTCAAGATCGGGACGCGCAAATGAACCAATTCGTTCGGAATCAATCTCAGTAAATTCTAGTTTAGGAACAAATACGATAACGGCTTTCCCTTGGCCTAAAGCAACTGAAGCTTCAGAATCCTTCCCAAAAGTATCGCTCTTTTGTGCCATGTAAACGGTAAGAGAGGATCGCCTTAACATCAAGGCTTCAACGAGACCCTTAGCCACGCGATCATCAATCCAACTCTGAGTCGGGTTAAAATATCGCAAATGTAACGGCTTTATATCTGGATGCGAGAAAAGCTGATCCGTAAACCTATTTACAGAAACGAAATCAGCATCCACTCTCATTGATGTCGCGACATAAACATCTAAATGGTCAGCCGATAGATAACGAGAAAGGTTTCGAAGGGCTTGTTCCTGTGTTTCAGCAATCCTGTTTAAGTCTTTATCGGCCTTTGGCGCAATAGAGTCGGCTTCTCTTCTAAGAGCGTTGGCATCTGGAGCAAACAAAGGAGATGTAAAATCATGCTCAAGCCGAGATTCGAACTTCCTCAAAAGCGAACCCATCTTTCTTCTTTTTTTCTCACTATACTCGTCCACCGCAAGTCCACCTCGTTCAACAACTTTATCTGCAAGTTCTCGCAAAAAACTAGCAAGCAACTCTCTCTCTGTTTTTTCTGTTCTCGCAACTTTTGCAGAAATATAACCCAAATCTGGAAGTCTATCTTCTGGGACGACCTCAATGTCATTCCATGGTTCTCTGCCGTGGTAGTTATCCACATTCCTTGGAACTAATGGAGCGCATAAGAGTTCAAGCTGTCCCTGAACATTCATTTCACGATATGCTTCCCTAAAAGTGCTAAAAAGGCGAATGGCATCCATTTGAAAATGCCTAACTCGATCCATAAAAGCACTTGTAGACTTTGCTGAGTCGACCCCCAAATATTTGGTAAAAAATTCCTGCGTCATGGGCTTTACGCCATAATAAACGAGAATCGAATTCAATGCATCCAATGCCTGCTTTTCTGTTCTTGTGTTACTAAAGTATCTCTCGATTTCTTTATCAGCGACTGAATCAGCTTGCTCATCCACATATCTTAAAGTCACTGGTCTCCCAACTAATTCGGCCAATGCTTCTTCAAATTCCAACCTCTTTCGGTATCGAGGGTCTGTAAATGGCTGCCAATATTTTTGGGGTACGCCAAGGAACCTACAAATTTTAGATAATACCTCTCCTTCACTAGGGATACGTAAGCCTTGCTCAAGATGGGCAATATTAGAACGATTTACCCCCGCCCCCAATTCCTCGGCCAATTGCGACTGCGTAATGTTCTTATCGACTCTAGCGGCCTGTACTTGATCTCCAAGCTCTTGAAGTGAAACTGCCATAACTAAGTTTAGTGGATTCACTTCATACAGCGTAAAGAATATAATTTGTAAATAGCTTATACACATTTTGAACACGCCCGCCAACCCATCAACATATCCTGATTTGTTGATGTTTAATCTTGATCGACAGGCGGAAACCTGCATTTTAATCGTCTTTCTCATGAGCAAATCCTTCATCTTCTCTTCAGAATCCGTGGGCGAAGGCCACCCCGACAAGGTGTCCGACTCCATATCCGACAGCGTGCTGGATGCCTGCCTGGCGCAGGACCCCAAGAGCCGCGTAGCCTGCGAAACGCTGGTCAAGAGCGACCAGGTCGTCCTAGCCGGCGAAATCACCACGAAGGCCAATCTGGACTACGACAAGATCGTCCGCGACGCCATCCGCGAAATCGGCTACATCGACAAGGAGGATGACGAGGTCTTCCACGCCGACGACGTCCAGATCACCAATTACCTGACCACCCAGTCCCCCGACATCGCGCAGGGCGTTGACGCCGCTGCGGCCGAGGGCAAGGACACCGCCGAGCAGGGCGCGGGCGACCAGGGCATCATGTTCGGCTACGCCTGCACGCAGACGCCGGAGCTGATGCCCGCGCCAATCATGTACGCGCACCGCCTGCTGCGCGAGCTGGCCCACCAGCGCAAGGTGGTCGGCGTCAACTGGCTGCGCCCGGACGTCAAGAGCCAGGTCGCCGTGGAGTACGTCGACGGCCAGATCAAGGAGATCAAGAACGTAGTCATCTCCACCCAGCACACCGAGTCGGTGAAGCACAGCCAGATCAAGGAGTTCTGCGTCGAGGAAGTCATCAAGAAGGTACTCCCGACCGAACTCATGACGGATAAGACGGAATTTCTCATCAACCCGACCGGCAAGTTCGTCATCGGTGGCCCGCAGGGCGACGCCGGGCTGACTGGCCGCAAGATCATCGTCGACACCTACGGCGGCTGGGGCCGTCACGGTGGTGGCGCCTTCTCCGGCAAGGACCCGTCGAAGGTCGACCGCTCCGCAGCTTACTTCACCCGCTGGGTAGCCAAGAACATCGTCGCCGCAGGCCTGGCCACCGAGTGCGAGCTGCAGGTCGCCTACGCCATCGGCTATCCCTACCCGACCAGTATCAAGGTCGAAACCTTTGGCACCGCCAAGGAAGGCCTGACCGACGAGGCCATCGCCGAAGCCGCCCAAAAGGTCTTCAGCTTCAAGCCCGCCGACATCGTCAGCCAGCTAGACCTGCTGCGCCCGATTTACCGCGAGTCCACCCACTACGGCCATTTCGCCAAGGAAGGCCTCCCCTGGGAATCCACCGCCAAGGCCAAAGAACTCCAGGCCGCACTGTAATTTGCCACAGAGGCACAGAAGACACGGAGCCCTTAACTAAGCACAAAGAACCAAGCACTAAAGCACTTTTAAAAATGGCAACAGACACCGTCACCAAAGAAGACTATAAAGTCCGCGACATCGGCCTGGCCGACTTCGGCCGCAAGGAGGTCGAGATCGCGCAGTTCGAAATGCCCGGCCTCATGGCCACGCGCGAAAAGTACGCCAAGCAGCAGCCACTGGCAGGCGTACGCATCATGGGCTCGCTGCACATGACCATCCAGACCGCCGTCCTCATCGAGACGCTCAAGGCCCTCGGCGCGGACGTCCGCTGGTGCTCCTGCAACATCTTCTCCACCCAGGACCACGCGGCCGCCTACGTGGCCAGGAACCTCAACGTGCCGGTCTTCGCCTGGAAGGGCGAGACCCTCGAGGAATACTGGTGGTGCACTTATCAGGCCCTCACCTGGCCGGACGGCAAAGGCCCGCAGCTCATCGTCGACGATGGCGGCGACGCCACCCTGCTCATCCACAAGGGCAAGGAACTCGAAGACGGCAGCGACTGGGTCAACAGCAAGTCTTCCAGCAAGGAAGAACAGGTCATCAAGGACCTCCTCAAGAAGGTCAAAGGCGAAGACCCCATTCACTGGAACAATGTCGTCAAGGACTGGAAGGGCGTTTCCGAGGAAACCACCACCGGCGTTCACCGCTTGTACGAAATGCACAAGAAGGGCACGCTACTGGTCCCCGCCATCAACGTCAACGACTCCGTGACCAAGAGTAAGTTTGACAATCTTTACGGCTGCCGCGAGTCCCTCGTGGACGGCATCAAGCGCGCCACCGACGTCATGATCTCCGGTAAGGTCGGCGTGGTCTGTGGCTACGGCGACGTCGGCAAAGGCTGCGCCCAGGCCCTCCGTGCTCAAGGTGCCCAGGTCGTCGTTACCGAGGTCGACCCCATCTGCGCCCTGCAGGCCGCCATGGAAGGCTTCCGCGTGCTGACCGTCGAGGACACCCTCGGCTGGGGCGACATCTACGTCACCACCACCGGCAATTACAACATCATCACGGCCGACCACATCTCCAAGATGAAGGACCAGGCCATCGTCTGTAACATCGGCCACTTCGACAACGAAATCCAGGTCGCCGATTTGGACGAGTTTCCCGGTGTCGAGATCGAAGTCATCAAGGACGAAGCCCAGGGCGCCGTCGACAAGTACACCTTCCCCGACGGTCACAGCGTTTACCTGCTGGCCAAGGGCCGCCTGGTCAACCTTGGCTGTGCCACCGGCCACCCGAGCTTCGTGATGTCCAACAGCTTCACCAACCAAGTCCTGGCCCAGGTCGAACTGTGGAAAAACGTCGAGAAGTACACGCCCGGCGTTTACATCCTCCCGAAGCACCTCGACGAAGAAGTCGCCCGCCTGCACCTGGCCAAGATCGGCTGCAAGCTGACCAAGCTTTCTCAGGAGCAGGCCGATTACATCGGCGTGCCAGTCGGTGGCCCCTACAAGAGCGACCATTATCGGTACTAATTTAATGACGAATGCAGAAATCCGAATGACGAGAAATCAGACGGATTTGCATCTGGGAGATTCTTGAAAATTCAGAAGGGCGCGTGGCAACACGCGCTCTTTTTTATGTCAGCTTCGCGCAGACGTCCGCGAGGCCGTCTACCAAGCGCCAGATTTCCTGAGCCTGGGCAGCATCATCGTTACCCTCGCCTTGGGCAAAGCGCCGGGCAAGCTGTTCATGCAGGCGGGTTTCTCGCAGCTCGCTGTCCCGCAGCCAACGCATATTCCAGGCCGGAAAAAGACGTGCGGCCAAAGTCTCCGTTGTCAGCTCCTTGAGCACGGTATGGCGTTCGTCCTGGCGGACCTTTTCCATCAATGCATGAGTGGCCTTCGATTCACCCTCAATGTACTGCATGAAGTAGCCCTCGACGTAGAGCAACAGCCCGGTGACGTTCAACTCGACGTTGTCCTGCGAAGCTTGCCCGGCCAGTGCCTGCAATGCCTCATCGTCGAACGGCCGCGAAGCCTTGCTGTAGTAAACGATGCCGGTCAGGGGCGAAGGGACGGATGCGTTGCTCATGTCTTGTTGAATGATTAATAACTTCAGGGTTACCTTGCAATAGCCTGAAAAAACGTTCCGCTAGAGTCAGCAAAAAACCAACCCTACCAGCACCATGAAACAGGTCCCAATCAGTGTTTATCAGGAAATCCACGGCATGATGTACTTCGCGCGCATGCTGGACAAGATGCGCAAGTTTGCTGCCGGAGAGCTCCGCGAGGATTTCCACGAGCATTTATCCATCGGACTCGACGGCATCTGCTGTGACTTTCTGCATGTCGATTACGAGACGCTCAAGGCCCGCGTGCTGGCAGGCGGCACGGACGAGGAGCATCTGCAATGGTGCTACGACACCGGCCACGCGCTTTCCAAAAAGGATCTCTTCGTCTGGAACTCCCTGGTTACTAAAATCGGTTGGCGTGATCGC
>JAUIHT010000009.1 GCA_030432235.1 Verrucomicrobiia bacterium
CCGTGTCTCAGTTCCAGTGTGGCTGATCATCCTCTCAGACCAGCTACCCGTCTTAGCCTTGGTGAGCCGTTACCTCACCAACAAGCTGATAGGCCGCGAGCCCCTCTCTAAGCGCCATTACAAGCTTTAGTGATTACTTCATGAGAAGTAAGACCACATCCGGTATTAATTCGAGTTTCCCCGAGCTATCCCCGACTTAAAGGCAGGTTGCTCACGTGTTACGCACCCGTTCGCCACTCTCCGTATCCCGAAGGATACTTCCCGTTCGACTTGCATGTCTGAGCCATGCCGCCAGCGTTCACTCTGAGCCAGGATCAAACTCTCCGAATGTATTAAAGAAGTACGGTGCCGAAGCGCCGCAACCCTTTGGTTCGTGAGTCTGTGAATCCGTGGATTCAGTATTTAGACTACGCCTCCCACCCGTGACAGCGGGAGGCTTTGGGTTAAAGAATTGTAGGAGTCCCTACAATCGCACAAAGTAACTTTCAAAGAGCAAAAAGTGCCGCCGTGAAGCGGCCGGTTTCGCCATTGAGCGAAAGACTGCAGATAAAGACAGGTTGCAATCCGTCGGTCAACAACTTTTTGAAAAAAATTTCAGAAAAAAAAGAACATCGGTCTTTCGACCGTCGCGTCTTTCCGGTTACGGATATCAGCGAAAGGTGGCGGACAGTGACGTTTATTTCACGCCGCGCAACTCTTTTTTTCAAAAAACTTTCGAGGTTTAAAAAGAACTTCTGGAAGGCCTTTTGAGCCCTCCTCTCCCTTGGCCGAAACCAATAAGAGGAAAAGCGACTCAAAGTAGACTTCCGCGCCGATCGCGCAAGCCCTTTTTTGGTATTTTTTTCAGTAGAGAGAAAGAACGTTTATTCATCAGCCCTGGCGGGCGATGGAAGCATGGTTATTCGGAGCCGCCCGGCACACCTTAAGCATAAAAAGTAGCCGGGCACTACTTCACAATAACGCCGATAGGATACACTATTTGCGCGTTCTATTCCAGTGGGAGGGGCGTTTTATTAAGCCGCGTACTGGCTTCCATTAGAGCGGCGACCTGCGGGGCCTCAACTGCCCGTCGCTGAGGCACGCCCTTTGTTGAGGGCATTCAGGAGCTTCTCAAAGTTCCGCAGGGCACTGTGGGGAAAAGACTTTTCAGTATTCAGGTGCTCAAGGTCGCGGATGCTGTTTTCCAACAGCGTGGAGAAATAGATTTCGTCCGGGTCGGTCTTGTCGAAGAGCGGATTGGGCGCCTGCTGCTGCATATCACGCAAAAGGGATATCGGACGCGCCAGCACATCACGGTTGTTCTGGATGTAGATCATGCCCTCCTTGCGCGTGCGATTGTTTTCCTCGGCAAAGTACTCGATGACATCGCTGGCGGTCATTTTGACGGTGGATTGCCGCGGCTCAGCCGAATAGACGTTGGCCGAGTAGGTACTTTGGCTGACGTCCAGCTCGATATTCTTACCCTTGAAGAACGCCCCGAGGAAGGCCCGGTAATCGTTGAAAGCCTCGCGCCGGTCCTGCGCGTAATTTTCGTAAGAGCTCATCGTGTAGAAATACGTCCTGCGGTAGGTGACGTAATCGTCGTAGCTGGGTACGGACATCTCGTAGGGTTTGTCGAAGGCCTTGGCCAGCTTGGCCAGGCATTGCTGGTAGGTATTGTACTCGGCGTAGATACCCAGGTGCAGGGGGACGGTTTTGCTGTAGGAGCGGGCGTCCACGCCAGCCTCGTAGATGTTGCGGTGACGCTCCTCAAGGTCGGGCATGTCGAACTTGTCCCAGCCGACCGTCATGGGTTCGGCCCCCTCCTTCATCAACAGGACCAGACCGTACGGCGTCGCCTCCAGAACTCCGGCGAAGGCAACCTCGCGGCCATTGGCGCCCATCAGGGTAACCGGTTCGGCCCTGGCGGGCACACTACCCAACAGCAATATCGTCGTTAACAAGACGAGACGGCACATGATCAATCTATATCAAGAAACACTACGAGGGACTTGGCAAGCCTCCTTCGCCCTGCCCTCCCCGGACCAGCTTCCCGTCTTGATTTTCCGCCTCGAAACCTGTCATGTCCTTGGCTGAACGATGGACAATCCGGGCAAGCTACTGACGAAAACCTTCGCGATGGACCTGCGTTCGCTGGCCGTCTTTCGCATGGCCCTGGGGCTGCTCATCCTGTGGGACCTGCTGTGGCAGCGCTGGCCCTGCCTGCACGCGCATTACAGCGGAGGCGTGATGGACCCGGCACTGCTTGCGGACGAGTCCCGCATGCTGGGCTGGTTCCTTTCGCTGCACCAGCTTTTCCCGGACCCCACCGCGTTGCACACGCTGTTCGCGGTGCAAGCCCTACTCGCCGTAGCGCTCATCGCCGGCTGGCGGACCTGGGTCATCGCCCCGCTGAACTGGTTGCTGCTGTGCTCGCTGCAGGCGGCCAACTTCTTCGTGCTCGACGGCGGCGACGCCCTCCTGCGCCTCATGCTGCTCTTCGGCTGCTTCCTGCCGTTGGGGGCACGCTGGTCCCTCGATGCCCGTCGACGCCAGAGCCCCGCCCTCACGACACTGCCACCGGTTTTCCTGCCCGCCGCAGCCTGCCTGATGCTCCAGGTGGCCGCCGTTTACTGGTTCTCCGTTTTCTTCAAAACGGACCCAATGTGGACGCAAAGCTACGACCTGCTCTACTACGCTTTTCACACGCCGCTCTATGCGAAAGCCCCGGCGCTATTCCTGGCCGGATATCCTGCGCTGCTGAAGGTAGTCACCTTTCTGGTCTACTGGTGGGAAGTGCTCGGGCCGCTCTGGGTGCTCGTGATGGCCTCCAAGCCGCGCCTCCGCCTGGCGGGCATCGGCGTGTTCTGGCTGTTCCATTTCATGATTTTCCTGAGCTTCGGCCTGGAGGTGTTTTCCTTCGCCTGTATGACCGGATGGGTGGTCTTCGTGCCCGGCAAGCTCTGGGATCGTTTTAACCATGAGACTCGCACAGCGCCATCAAGCGCCGCCGTTCAAAAACCAAGCCGCGCGCTGCTGGCAACGCAAGGGGTGGCCGTGGGCCTGTTCCTGCTGGCGCTTCTTGGCAACGCCGTCAGTGTGCAGGGCAAACGCTTCCACGAGATGCCGCAGCCCTTCCGCAGCGTGGCCACCGCCTTCATGCTGAACCAGACCTGGCGGGCCTTTTCCACCGAGGCGACTCTCAGCCAACAGTACTGGGTTGGTATCGACGGACAGACCGACGACGGACAGTGGCTCAATCTGATTACCGGCCAACCCGCCGACGGCGAGCTGCCGCCCTCGATCCGGCATTACTTTCCCAACGAACGCTGGCGGCACAGCATCCTCTTCCTCCTGCAAAAGCGCAACCGGGCGCACCTGCCCGTGCTGATGCGCCACTACGCCGACGCATGGAACGCCCACGCCACGGCCGACGAACAGGTCCACCGCGTACGCTTTGTACTCTACGCTGACCAAACGGAGCCCCCCGGCGTCGAGCCCGTCCAGGACATCCGCCAGTACACCCTCTACGAGACGGAGCTTCCCTGAAGCAACGGGCTTGCCGTAGGCCGGTCGGGCGTCATGCTGCCGGGTATGACAGGCAAGGCGCAACCGCCCAAGCATGCAAAGTACGGCCCAAACACAGCCCTGCTCCTGGCGCTGACCGGGCTCATGGTCTTATATCCAGCTATCGACCAAAGCACGCATTCGGAGTGGGTCGCGTTTGTCTTCAGCACCCTGATCTTGATCTGCGCCTACAGTGTACTGGCACATAAACAGAAGCGCACGCTGGCCCTGGTGCTGATACTCGGTATCCCCATGCTGGCTCTGGGCTGGCTACCCTTCTGGCAAAACGAAACCCTCCACATCCTCGGCGCCCTGGCCAACCTCGCCTTTTATTTTTTCATCACCTACCATGTGATCAAAAGCGTGCTGACCGCTCCTGTGGTGACACCCGACATAGTCGCCGGAGCCATCGCCATCTACATGTTGCTGGGCATCCTGTGGTCCGGCATTTACCTCGGCATCTACACCTTCTCCCCTGAAAGCTTCTACGTCGGCAATCCAGATGCCGCGGGCGCAAACCTGGACCGCGCCGACCTGCTCTATTTCAGCTTTATCACACTGAGCACACTGGGTTACGGCGACATCACGCCGGTCAGCGGCATTGCCCGCTCCATGGCGGCTCTTGAGGCCATGATCGGCGTGGTTTACATGGCCGTCTTTGTCGGGCGCATCGTCTCGCTGCGCAAACCCATGGAAACGGACGCATGAAGAAGCTTCCGCGCGGAGCCATTGCCTGGGCGCTTTATGACTGGGCAAACACCGGCTATGCCATGGTCGGGCTGGCGCTCATTTTCCCGCAACTGTACAAGGGCTTCTGGGGCGCAAACCTCCCCGCGGACCGGCAGACCTTTTTCTTCAATATAACCGTCTCGGTGGCCAGCCTGCTGGTGGCGGTGCTGGCGCCCATCCTCGGCAGCGTGGCGGAGCTGGGCGGGCTGCGCAAACGCCTGCTGCTACGCTTCTGCGTGCTCGGGGTCTGCGCCTGCGCCTGCGTGGCGTTCATCGGCAAAGGGTACTATCCGCTGGCCAGCCTGGTCTATATCGTGGGCACAGTCAGTTTTTACTGCGGCAACATCTTCTACGACTCAATGCTGGAAAAGGTCTCCGAGGCAAATAACCGACACTTCATCAGCGGCCTGGGCTTTTCCTTCGGCTACACTGCGGGCTTCTGCATCTTGCTGGTCAGCGCCTTGCTGCTGAAAAACCCGGGCTGGCTCGGGATGAGTAAAGACATCGAGGTGAGCCGCTTCCTCTTTGTCTTTGCCGCTGCCTGGTGGGCGCTTTTTGCCCTGCCGCTGGCCCTGCGCATCAAAGAGCCGCCCAAGCCCGAGCGCCCCCAGTTCAAAACCATGGCCATGCAGGGGCTGAGGGAAACCTGGGCTACGCTCAAGGAGATCTTCGGGCAAAAACACATCCTGTGGTTCCTGCTGGCCTACCTGTTCTACATCGACGGGGTAAACACCATCATCACCACCGCTTCCAACTACGGCACGACCATCGGGTTCACACAGGCGCAAATCATCACCGCGTTCTTCGTGGTGCAGGTCTTCGGCGTACCCTGTGCGGTCGTTTTCGGGTTGCTCGGGCAGCGTTTCGGCCCGCGCCGGCTCATCTTCTGCGCCATCGTCATCTATCTCGGTGTGACCGCCTACGGGGCCACCATCAGCGCCCAACCCATAGGAAAGCTGTTCGGCATGGAAATTTACGAAATGTACCTGCTGGCTGCACTGATTGGGCTGGTACAGGGCGGCGTCCAGGCCCTGAGCCGCTCGTACTTTACCAGCATCATCCCGCCCGGAAAGAACGTCGCGTACTTCGGCTTCTATAGCATGATCGGGAAAAGCGCCGCCGTGCTCGGTCCCCTGCTGATGGGCCTGGTCGCCCTGCTCTTCAACGACCCGGCACGCCCCGACTTCTCCACCCGCCTCGGCATGGGCTCGGTCTCGCTACTGTTCATCATCGGCGCCCTCTTTCTGACCAAGGCCCGGCCGGAGCGCGAGGTATAGGGACTCCTACCGAAAAACAAGCTTCACTTTGACGGCTTGCCTGTGGGCGGGGGAGCACTTTTGATAGCCCGCTTCATGGAAATCGTTCCGACTAAGAAATTCCCCCAGCGCGATGCGGCGGCCTTCGCGGCCTTCCTGGGCCACTGCCGGGACGTGGCGCGGCAGAAGGGGCGCCCGCAACTGGCCAACGTGAGTTTGCGTGTGCGACACATCGACCCGCTGGCGGTCTTGCAGTCGATTTACGAGCCGGGGCAGCTTCACGGCTATCTGGAGCGTCCACAGACGGAGGAGGCCATCGCCGGGGCCGAAGCCGTTCTGGAAAAAACGGCCTCCGGACCGGGGCGTTTCGCGGCCCTGCGTGAGTTCGCCGGGGAGGTGTTGAACAACACCATCGCCATTGGCGACCTCGACGCGCCCATGGCCGGACCTTTCTTCTTTTGCGCTTTCGCCTTCGACAAAGATTCGGCGGATGAAGCCTTCCCGGCGGCGCGGGTCTTCGTGCCGCTCTGGCAGGTGGCCCGTCGCGGGGGTGAATGCCTGGCGGTGGCGAACGTTCTGGTGACGCCCGACGCCCCGGTCGAGCTCCTGGCCAAGCGCGTGCTGGCGGCCCACGGCAAGTTCTCCGTCTTCGACTACGCGGGCATCCCCGACCCCGGCCCCGCGCCGAAGGTGGTCGATACCACTGAGGCGGACCCGCAGGCCTTCGAGGCCGGCGTGACCGAGGCCCTCGGGCGCATTGAGGCAGGCAATTACGAGAAGATCGTCCTGGCCCGCGCCGTCGATGTGCGCGCGGACCGTCCCTTCCAGCCCCTGGAGACGGTCAACCGCCTGCGGGAGCGTTTCCCGTCCTGCTATTGTTTTTCCTTCGCCAACGCCCTGGGCGGCAGCTTCATCGGGGCCACCCCGGAGCGCCTGGCGCGCGTGCGCGATGGCGTGCTGGAAACCGAGGCCCTGGCCGGGTCCGCTGCCCGCGGTCAGGGTGCCCGTGAGGATGCCCATCTGGCCGCCGCCCTGCTCTCCAGCGAGAAGGACCTGCGCGAACACGGGCACGTCGTGGCTTCCATTCGCCAGCGCCTGGAGGCGCTCGGGCTATCGCTGGAACTGCCCGCGCAGCCGGGCCTGTTGAAGCTCGCCAACGTCCAGCATCTGCGCACCCCCATCCGGGCGGCGCTCAACGGCGAAGGCCCCCACCTGCTGGACGTCGCCGCCGCGCTGCATCCCACACCCGCCGTCGGAGGGCGTCCACGCGAACAGGCCGTGCCGGACATTCCGGCGTTGGAGGGCTTTTCCCGCGGGCTCTTTGCCGGGGCTCTCGGGGGCTTCGATCACCGTGGCGAAGGCGAGCTCGTGGTGGGCATCCGCAGCGGCTTTTTCCAGGAGGAAACCGCGCGGCTCTTTGCCGGAGCAGGCATCGTGGCCGGTAGCGATCCCGCCCGCGAAAAACTGGAAACGGACATGAAACTCCGCGCCCTCCAGGAGGCTATACAGTAAGTTTTTTGAACAGAAGGTCGCTAAGAGCGCAAAGAATACGAAACAAATGGCTTCGCGTTCTTTGCGACCTTCTGTTCAAATTTCACTTCCAATCTTCCTGTTAAATATTCCCTTTCCATGCACGAGTTGTTGCGCAGTAACCTGAATTTCTTCTGGGGCGGCCTGGTGGCCGAGACGCTCAAACGGCGCGGTCTGCGGCGGGCGGTCATCTCGCCCGGCTCGCGTTCGGCGCCCCTGACGGCGGCCTTCGCCCTGACCGAGGGCATCGAAACCACCCCGGTGCTGGACGAGCGTTCGGCGGCTTTTTACGCGCTGGGCCTGGTCAAGGCGACGGGGCGTCCGGTGGCGCTGGTTTGCACCTCCGGCACGGCGGCGGCCAATTACCTGCCAGCCGTGGTGGAGGCTCACTACGCCGGGCTGCCGCTCTTTGTCCTGACCGCTGACCGCCCCCCGGAGCTGCGCGACTGCGCCGCCGGGCAGGCCATCGATCAGCAGAAGCTGTTCGGAGACTACGCGGCCTGGCAGCACGAGCTGGCCCTGCCGGACGCCGCACTCCTGCCTTACCTGCGCAACACCGTGCTGCACGCTTGGCGCACCTGCTGGCATCAGCATGGGCCGGTGCACCTCAATGTGCCCTTCCGCGAGCCCCTGGCTCCGCTGCCCGATGATGGCGACTGGCAGGTACCGGAGACTTTTTGGGACAAACCCGAGCCCCTGCGCAAACCCCTGACCGAGCACGAGGGCATTCTCAAAGCCCTGCAGGAGGCCGGCGACGGCATCATCATCGCCGGACCGCATCACAGCCCCGATCCGGAGGCCTACGCACGCGGCGTCGAAGAGCTGGCGCGTTGCCTGGGCTGGCCGGTGCTGGCCGACGCGCTCTCGCCCCTGCGGCACACCAGCGTGGGCACCCTCACGCCCATCGCCCATTACGACGCCATCCTGCGCGACCAGGAACTGGCGGAAAAGCTCGCCCCACAGGCCGTCCTGCAGCTCGGGCCGCTGCCCACTAGCAAGGTCCTACGGAAATGGCTGGCCGGGCTCGACGTGCCGACGTGGATCGCCTCGGACCGCCCGGTCAACCTCGACCCGCTGCACCGCCGCAATGCCATCTGGCTGGCACGCTTCGAGGAGCTGACTCGCCTCGGCGCCCTGATCGACGAAACCTCCGATCTCGCCGTGGCCTGGGCCCGCGCCCAGGAGGCCGTGGCCGAGCGCCTGGAGGATTCCCTGACCGGCTGCGAAACGCTCTTCGAGGGCAAGCTGCCCTGGGTGCTGGCGCAAAACCTGCCGGCGAGGACGCCGGTCTTCGTGGCCAGCTCCATGCCGGTGCGCGACACGGAGTTTTTCTGGCCCGTCAGTCACCGCCATTTCCGCGTGGCGGCGAATCGCGGGGCCAACGGCATTGACGGCACACTCTCGGCGGCCCTGGGCTATGCCGAGGGCTGTGATCAGGCGGGCGTGCTCGTCACCGGCGAGTTGGCCTTCCTGCATGACAGCAACGGCCTGCTCCTGGCCAAGGATTATCCCGGCAGCCTGACGGTCATCGTCATCAACAACGATGGCGGCGGCATTTTTGAGCATCTGCCTATCGCGAAGTTCGATCCGCCTTTTGAAAAGTATTTCGCCACCCCGCAGTCGGTGGATTTCGCTGCGCTGGCCGCTGCCCACGACGTGCCTTATCATGCGCCCGAAAGCTGGGAGGAAGTGGTCGACCTGGTCAGCCAACTGCCCGAACGCGGCCTGCGCATCATCGAACTCAAAACCGACCGCAAGGCCGACACCAAGCTCCGACAGGCGCTGTTAAACGGCGCTTGAGCCGCGGCACCGCATCGTTCAATCGAGGCTGGCCCAGATTTTACGGGCGCACTCGATGTAAAAAGCGTAGTTCTCCAGCGAGACATCCGGCGGCACCCGGTGGTCGCAGAAAGGGATGTAGCCCCCTTCCTCCACGAGAGGGGCGAGCCGGTGCACCTCAGCCTCGATTTCGTCCCGGCCACGCGCGAGGATGCGTTTGTTGAAGCCGCCCATCAACCGCAGATCCTTGCCCCAGCGGCGCCGCATCTCCACCGGATCCTGCCCCCAGGTACCGACTTCAATCGGGAACATGATATTGACGCCCGCCTCGAGCCAGAGCGGAATCAGCTCGTCGATTTTGCCGTCGCAATCCACCCAGGCAAATTCGATGCCATAACGGTGGGCGACTCCCATGACCCGCTTGTAGAAGGGGCTCAGATAGCGTTTGAAGTGCTCCGGCGAAAGCAGAGGCCCAGCGTTGTAGCACATGTCCTCCCAGAAGGAAACCGCCTCAAAGCGGCCGCCATCGGCTAAGACTTTTTCCATGCACGCGCAGATGCAGTCGCCGATGGTTTCGATGATTTCCTCGAACAGGGCCGGTTCGTCGTAGACCAAGTAGGAGACCTCCTCGACGCCCATCCAGTTGCGTACCCAACCGTAGCTGGAGCCGCCTATGAGCGCTACGGTGGCATTGCGCGAGGTATCCTGCCACTCGGCGAGTTTGGTCTCGTAATCTTCCGGGATGCGCTTCGGTTCGTCCGGATTCAGCCGCCAGCGAAAATGCGTCTCCCAGGATTCACGATCGACCAGCGTATGGCCCATGTGCTGCGGTATCGACGCCGTGGTCTTCGGCCTCAGGAGCCGGACGCCTTGACCGTCCTGTATGACCTCGGTATCGCCGCGATCCTCCAGCACCACTTCCGGAAAGCGCGGGCAGAGGCCGTTCTCCAGGCCGCCGTAACCAAACTCGTCCATACCGAAAAAGCGGGCCATATCCTGATGATAATTCCCCGTCGGAGTGACGGTCCAACCGGTCTCGCGCCAGAGTTCGAAGGTTTCCTGCCAAAGACCGAAATCCCAGAGGGGCATCCGATCACGCGCCTCGTAGCGCATGGTGGCCAGGAAGCGCTCACGGTCCGTCATGGAACCGCGAGGCTTAGCGAAGGGGGCAATGGGAGAAGAGAGGCCATTAGGGGCGGTGCTCATTCTTCCATTTTACGATAAGCCTCGTTCATTGAGAATGGAATATTCGGCTATTCGCATGGCCTTTTATGCTATTAAGTAGGTATTTGGCCGCTGGACTTTCCTGCTACCCCCTGTCCTCCCGATTAAAGTTGGGGGCGGGGAGAGACACGAATCAGCCCAAAAAGATTCCGGCGATGCAACCGGTCATGAGGCAGGCCACGGTACCACCAATGAGTGCCTTGAAGGCGAGCGCGGCCAGGGTCGCGCGTTGCGGTGGGCAAAGCACCCCGATGCCGCCGATTTGGATGCCCATGCTGGCGAAGTTGGCGAAGCCGCACAGCGCATAAGTGGTGATCATGATGCTGTTCTGGTTATCCAGGCGGCCATCCTGAATCATCGTTCCCATGTTGTAGTAGGCCACGAACTCGTTCAGCACGGTCTTTTCGCCCAGGAGCTGGCCGACCAGCAGCAGGTTGCCGGTGTCGATGCCGATGAGCCAGGCCACCGGCGCGAAGAGCATGCCGAGAATGAACTGCATGCTGAAGCCGTCGTACTGGCCCTGCGTCCAATTGGCCACCCAGTCGTTGAGGCCGAACCAGCTACCCGGTCCCGCCGTCAGCGCCCAGTTGCACAGAGCGATGAGCGCGGTGAAAACGATCAGCACGGCCCCGACATTCAGGGCCAGCATGAGACCCTGCGTGGTGCCCTCCACCGCAGCGTCGAAGACGTTTTCCCCGAACTTGTCCTTGGGAAGCTTCATGTTCTCGTCGACCTCCCCGGACTCCGGCAAAATTATCTTGGCCACCAGCACGGCAGCCGGAGCCGACAGCAGCGATGCGGTCAGCAGGTTGGCGCCGAACATAGCCTGCAGCTCCTTGTTCTCGCCGCCCAGCATGGACATGTAGGCCACCAGCACACCGCCGGCGATAGTCGCCATGCCGCCGGTCATGAGGCAGAGCACCTCGCTGCGGGTCATCTTCTCCAGATAGGGCCGCACCACCAGCGGCGCTTCGGTCTGGCCGACGAATACATTCGCCGCCGCAGCCAGGCTTTCCGCACCGGAGAGGTGCATGGTACGTTTCATCACCCAGGCGAAAGCGTAGACGATGGCCTGCAGCACCCCCAGGTAGTACAGAATCGACGACAAGGCGGAGAAAAAGATGATGGAGGGCAGTACCTTGAAGGCGAAGATGGCCCCAAACTTGTTGTCGATCAGGTTCGGGCCGAAGACGAACTGTGCTCCTTCCTCGGAAAAAGCGATGATGTTGACGAAAAAGTCCGCCACCCCCTGAATGATAGCCCCGACAAAG
The DNA here is from genome assembly GCA_030432235.1 of Verrucomicrobiia bacterium. Lineage (GTDB taxonomy): Bacteria > Verrucomicrobiota > Verrucomicrobiia > Opitutales > Cerasicoccaceae > JAUIHT01. Next base: position 11,336 of record JAUIHT010000009.1, read on the forward strand.
GGCACCTTCAGGATGAGCGCCGCGATGATGAACTGCAGGGCGACCCCGCTGCCGACGAGACGCCAGTTGATGGCCGAGCGCTTCCCGCTCAAACTCCAGCAAAACAGTAGTAAAACCGCGATACCAAACAGGCCGCGGACGATTTCAACAAGCAAACTTCCCATTTCCGGTAGCCCGGATAATGCAATTCCCGCGCCAACCCGCAAGCGAATGATCGAGGGGCTTTTACGCCCCGATCTCCACACTTTCTACCAAAGGTAGATCCACGAAAGCCATACCGCCGTCGCGGGCAAACACGACGGTGGTTCTACCCTTGGGAGGAATGGCTATCCATTCGGGATGTTCCACGCGCAATCGCCTGCCGTCATTCATGCACAGGTCAAACGGCTTGAATGGCTGGGCATGGTATAAATCTTTGAGGCGCTCCTTTTCCACCTAAATCACACTGTATTTTATTTCAGTGGTGCTGTCAAGTTGACAAGCAGCGTACGCACCCTACGTCTTGAAGCGGGAAATCTCGCCTTCGAGGATTTCGGCGCTGCGGCGGAGGCTGCCGAGCATACGGTGGGTTTCCTTGACCGCGCTGGCGGTTTCCTGGGCCGACTTGGAGAGTTGAGCCATAGCCTCGTTGATTTGCCCGGCGCCCTCGGCCTGGCTCGTCATGCCCTCCAGAATCTGGTCGAAGCGCGGAGGCAGCCCCTGCACCTGCTGGATGACCTCGGTCAGGCGCGAGCTGATTTCGGTGATTTCCTCTACGCTGGTGGCAACCTGCTCTGAGAACTCCGTCATGCCTTTAACACCGGTGCGGACGGCCCCGACCATCTCCTTGACGCTGCCCTCGATGTCGAGGGTGGAGGCGGCGGCCTGGTCAGCCAAGCGGCGAATTTCGTTGGCCACGACGGAGAAGCCACGCCCGTACTGGCCGGCCTTCTTGGCCTCGATGGCGGCATTGAGCGACAAAAGGTTGGTCTGATCGGCCACCTGGGTCATGGTGGCGATGATGCCGGTGATGGCGTCGGCACGCGTCTGGATGAGCGCGAGTTGATCGGACACGGAGGTATTGGCGCTGGCCAGCTTCGTCATGGACTCCTCAATGGTGCTGAGCACGTCCAGCCCGGACTCCGCCTTGAGGGCGGTTTCCTGGGTGACCGTGTTGACGTCCTGCATGGTCTGGGCCAACTCCTTGGCGGTAGTGGCGATCTGCTTGGCCGTGGTGTTAACCTCCACCGCGCTGGTGCCGGTGGCCTGCGCCGTGGTGACCTGCTGCTGGGCGCTGCTGGTGATAAACTGCGCGGTCTTGCTGATCTCCGACCCAGTGACCTTGACCTTGCCCACGAGGGACTTGAGGTTGCGCGACATGGTGCGGGTGGCGTTGGCGAGCTGACCGACTTCGTTGTTGCCGCGGCAGGGAATCTCGCCGGTGAGGTCGCCGTTGGCCAGGCGGTTAGCCGCCTCGGTCAGGATATTAATGGGCTGTGTGATGCCGCGAGAAAGCAGCAGGGCCAGGATGATGACCACGATGGCCGTGAGCGCGCCGACGGCTATGTTGATGCGCGCCAAGTGATTGACCGGGGCGAATATCTCCTCCTTGTCGATTTTGACCACCAGACCTATGCGCAGGTTGGGCAGGTAATCCCACAGGGCCAGCACCTCGACCCCGCTGTAGTCGAGTGTTTCGCCGCCGCCGTTCATACCGCGCACGGAACGCTGGATGGGCGTAAGCTCCTGGCCAGGAGGCGCGTCGTAGGGAATCTCGCTGTAGGTGAAGGCCGAGTTGGCCATGCCCTGCAGGTCGTTCAGGGTAATGATGTGATCGCCCTCGCGGGAGGCGAAGATGACTTCGGCGCTCTTGCCCAGCCCGGTGAGGTTGCTCAGCTTGTCATCCAGATGGCTGTTATCCAGGGCCAGGACGATGGCGCCGAGGTATTTGCCCTGAAAGAGCACAGGGGCGCTGATGAAGAGCGCGGGGCGGCCAATCGGCGGATAGATACGGAAGTCGCTGGCCTGATTGCTCATCAGTGCGGTCGTGCGCTGGAAGACGCGGCCCAGCTCCGTCTGCCCCTCAGGCTCGGCCATGAGGTCACGGTGGGCCAAGTCGAGGAAAGGCGCGGAGTACACCACCACGCCCTCCTGATTGACCAGGTACAGCTGACTGAAACCGAAGCGCGTCGTCATCTGCTCCATCAGCGGGCCGACGTTTTTCTGCACTTCCTTGTAGGCCGGGCTGGATTGCAGCTTGGGCAGATCGGCCGCCGTAATCCCTCCGAGACTCTGGAGCGTGAAAACCACGCCGGGGCTTTGAGACAGCAGGCTGATAAAGTCGTCGGTCTCCTGCAGGTAGCTGCGCACTTCCTTGACCTGCCGTTGCGCGATGGCGGAGAGGTAGCCGGACTCCAAGTGCAGCAGGGTGCTGCGGGCAGCCAGATAATTGATCACGCTGATGATGAACAGCGGGACCAAGGCCATGAGCAGAAAACAAAGCAGCACCAACCGGGAGAGGCGTTTCTTCGGAGCATCCGTGGCGGTCTGCCGGCCCTTGGCGCGCGCCGGGGTCTGCAGGGCCTTGCGACGGGCACTGGCGATGGGGATGTTGGTCTCTTGCTGTGCCATGGGATGCTAGTCGGACGGAGCGGTCCAGGAGCCGCCCCAGCTACGGTTGAGTCCGTTCAGGTAAGCGAGCCAGTCGTCCTCGCGGCGGAAAAGCGGATAAGGCTGGGGGCGCACGGCGACGTCGCTGCTCCAGACGATGCGGAACTGCCCGCCGGGAACGACCTGGCCGACGCGCGCGATCTTGTACAGGTGCTGGTTGTCCGGGTGGATGAAGACCAGCCCGCCGGGCCCTTTGAAGCTCTGATTGGCGATATGATCACCCACCTCGCCGGGCTCGCAACTGGGGCTGAAGAGCCCGCCGGGTTTTTCCGGGGCGGCATCGCGCGCGGCCTGCGCCCAGAGGTGGACGCCCGCCCAGGCGGCCTCCATCGGGTCCGAGGTGGTGCGGTCCTTGCCATAGCGATCCTTGAAAGCCTGCGTCCAGGCGGTGTTTTCGTTGCTGGGAACGCTCTGGAAGTAATTCCAGGCAGCGTAGTCGCCGACCAGATTGCGCCAGCCGATGGCCTGCAGCTCATTCTCGCCGATGCTGAAGGAGAGCGTCGGGATTTCCTCGGGCTTGATACCGGCGTTGCGCAGGTTGTTGAAAAAGGCCTTGTTGGTGCTGCCGTTGAGCGTGTTGATAACCATGTCCGGCTGGGCGGCGGCGATTTCCTCCACGACGGCCTCGGTATCGTTACTGCCGAGCGGGATGTAGGACTCGCCCACGACCTCCAGCCCCAAGGCCTTCATCTGGTCCTTGATGATTTCGTTGGCGGCGCGGGGAAAGACGTAGTCGGAGCCGACCAGAAAGAAGCGTTTGGCCCCGAGCTCATGCTTGGCCCAGTAGATGGCAGGAATGATTTGCTGGTTGGGCGCGGCCCCCAGGTAAACGATGTTGGGCGAGCTTTCGATGCCCTCGTACTGCACCGGGTAGAAGAGCAGGTTGTTGTACTTCTCCACCACGGGCTTGACCGCCTTGCGGCTGGCGGAGGTCCAGCAGCCGAAGATGGCGACCACGCCTTCGTCCCGGATGAGCTCCTCGGCGCGGCGGGCAAAGGTCTGCGGATCGGACGCGCCGTCGGCCACCACGGCCTCGACCGTGACACCGGGAATGAGCCCCTGGTCGTTGACCTCCTGAATCGCCATGAGGGTGGCATCCAGTACGGGCTTTTCTGACTCGGCCATGGTGCCGGTCTGCGAATGCAGCACGCCGACCTTGACGGTCTTGTTCGGCGCGGGCGAGCCGCCGTCGCAGCCGCCGGTCATGACGAGGCCGGCCGCCAGCACCATCGCCAGCATCCATTGCCAAGCAGCCTTCGTTCGCGGCATCACGCGCATTGGGCCTAAAGTCTGCGAAAGACCGCTGTCCTTCAAGGTTTTATTCGGGAGAGTCTTCGTTGGCCTCCGAAGGCTTCCGTATCAATTGCGTTGCGCTTTAGGTGGAAAAAGGCCGCACTGGCACCATGGCCATTCGTGAGGGCACCTTCACCACCGGCGACGATGTGCGGCTGCATTACCTGGAGGCCGGCCAAGGCCCCGCCCTGGTGATGCTCCCGGCCTGGACGGCGCCGGCGGCGGGCTTTGCGCCCATCATGGAAATCCTTTCCGACGCTTTTCACTGCATCGCGTTCGATCCGCGCGGGCATGGCGAGTCGGGCAAGCCCACTCACGGCTACCGCATCGGGCGCATGGCCATGGATGTGCGCGAACTAATGGCGCACCTCGACCTGGAGCGCGTGGCGTTCTTCGGGCATTCGGCGGGCTGTACCGTGCTGTGGCGCTACTTTGACCTCTTCGGCGAGGCCAACGTCCGGAGTTGGGTGTTTTGCGATCAAATGACCTGCCGCGTGCGCCGCCCGGAGTGGTCCGACGAGGAAACCGCCCACCACGGTGCGGAGGCCCTGCCCGCCGAGGTCTACGAGCAGGCCCTGGCTATCGGAGGTCCGGACGGCGAGGCCATCGCGAGCGGTTTTCTCAAGACGATGTTCACCGCGCACTACCCTGCCGCGGCCCGGGATGCCTTCATCGCCCAGACTTTGAAGATGCCACGCCAGGCGGCGGCGAACTACCTGGTCAGCGTGAGCTTTTCCGACAACCGCGACGTCCTGCCGCGCCTCACCCGGCCCACGCTATGCCTCACTGGGGAGGCCAGCCACCTCGCCAAAGCCATGCCCTGGATGGCGAAGCAAATCCCCGGCGCCCACCTGGCCATACTGCCCGCCTCCGAAGGCGGCAGCCATTTCATGGTTCTGGAAAATCCGGCCTGGGTCGCAGCGCAGGTGCGGAGCTTTTTAGCCGCAAAGAAATGCTCTAGTTGAAGAAGTCAGCCAGGGCTGCCTTGACGGCTTCGTTGATCCGTGAGCGGCGGGTGGCCTCCGTTGCGTTGGGCGTGAGGGTCTTGGCCGTATAGTTGCGGTAGATGACCTTGCTGGTGGCCGCGTCGATGACGTCGATGACGACCGCGCCACGGGGCAGCTCGCCCACACTGCCGCGCTTGCCATGAGCGGCGGAAATGATGTCCGCCGTGCTGGAGCCGTAGTAGTCGGCGATGGCGGTGGTGCTGGCCTTGTCTTGCACGATGATGAGGTAATTAACGATCAACTGGCCCTCGCCCGGCGGCACACCTTTAATGCCGTGGCTTTCGAAGTCATTCTTGATGGCCTCGCGAATCATGAGGTCCGCCTGGGTTTCCTCCGGAGTAAAGCCCGGGCGAGCCTCCGTCACGAAGCTGGCGGTGGTGTAACCCTTGGCCGAGCCACTGGTAACGGTGGAAACGGTGTTACAACCGCTGAAAGCCAGCAGGCCGAGTGAAAACGCGCACAAGCAGGAGAGTCGGAGGAGTTTGATCATCCCCCTGTGTCTAGCTTCGCACAGCCTCAACGCAAGCCCGGAAAGGCGGATACACAATGTGGCCAGAGTCGTCTCAGCGATAGACAATTACGTTGAATTAGCTCCTCGGCTTTCATTAGACTCTAACACAGATGAATAAGTTCGCCCTCTCTCTTCTCATTACCCTCGCCGCACATGCCGCTTACGCGGAGGCAATAAGTGTTCAGGAACCCCTATCCCTCGACATCCTCGACGAAAAGGTGGCCGTGGTTGCCAGAAACGTGGCCGATGTTTACGGCCTGAGTGTCGCACTGCCGGAATCGGCACTGACCAAAAAGATATCGCTGGAGATTAATAAGAAGAGTCCGGAAGCTATTTTTAACGCCATTGCCAAAGTCTCCGGCTATGAGGTAACCGAAGAGGACGGCATTTACACCTTTACGGAGACAGCACCTGCCTGGGTGCCGATTCCCGGCGCCAAGAAAGTAGCCAGCGGATTAATCATCCAATGGGTTGCCCCCGAGGACGGAATCGTGATTTTCGCAGAAAGCACCCGAAAAATTGTCTTCGAGACCAAGAGTCTCTCCAAAGGTCAGGTATTTGGCACCCTGAAGGCAGAAAAGCCTGAACCCAACCTGGCGGGCCTCATTGAGATGTCTATTCCCGAGATCAAAGACAAAGAGGTTTTCCCTACCCTGAGCTTTAACCTCTATTTCGTGCCTTCTTCAACAGCAGCCGGGGAAAAGGCAGAATGAACCACCCCTACTCCTGCGGCTGGGGCCGCGGGAAAAGGATGGTCTTGTCGCCGAGGGGCTGCCCCGCGAGGGAATTGCCCCAAGCCAGCTTGCCCTCGTAGGCATCGACTGCTTCCGCGCCGAGAAGGTCAAAAATCCTGGCGGCGACCTGTGGTATGACAGGCACGAGCAGCACCGTAGCCAGGCGGAGAGATTCCGCCATGGTGGCGAGGGAGGTCTCCAGTGCAGCGCGGTCGGCCGGGTCGTCGGACTTGGCCAGCTTCCAGGGAGCGCGCTGCTCGGCGTAGGCGTTGATCTTGCGAATAAACGCAAAAACCTCCTCCAGCCCGCGGTGAAAGGCGAAGTCCTCATAATGCGCGAGCACCTTGTCGGCGGTGCCTTCCCAGGCTGCCTTGAGGGACTTTTCCGGGTCTTCCTCGACACTCGCCTCCGGCACCTTTTGTTCGGTGTAACGCCCGCCCATGTTGAGCAGGCGGCTGACGAGGTTGCCCAGGTCGTTGCCGAGGTCGTCGGTGTAGCGGGTGAGGAACTGGTCCGGTGAGAAGTCACTGTCTTGCCCGACGGTCATTTCGCGCGCGAAGAAGTAGCGCAGCGGGTCCGGCCCGAAGCGCCCGATGAGCTCGAAGGGATCGACGATGTTACCCAACGTCTTGGACATTTTCTCGCCGGAAATATTCCACCAGCCGTGCACGAGCAGGCTCTTGGGGATTTCGATTCCGGCGGCCTTTAGCATAATCGGCCAGTAAACGGCATGCGGCGGCACCAGGATATCTTTCCCGATGACGTGGAAATCCGCCGGCCATTTTTGCAAGAAGCCGTCCGTGCCATAGCCCGCGCCGGTGACGTAGTTGACGAGGGCGTCGAACCACACGTACGTCACAAAGTCCTTGTCGAAGGGCAGCTCGATGCCCCAGGCCAGGCGCTCCTTGGGGCGGGAGATGCACAGGTCGTTGAGCGGCTCCTTGAGGAACTCCAGCACCTGCTTGGCGCGGAAGCGCGGGAAGATAAAATCCTCGTGGGTCTTGATGTGGTCTATGAGCCAGTCCTGGTAGGCCGACAGTTTGAAAAAGTAGTTCGACTCGGTGATTTCGACGACCTCGCCGAAGAGCTCCGGCCACTTGCCGTTGACCTTGTCCGTCTCGCGCAGGAACTGCTCCTGACGCGTGCTGTAGAAACCCTGATAGTCGGCCTTGTAGATTTCGCCCTGGTCGAAAATCTTCTGCAGGATGTCGCTGACGACGGCCTTGTGGCGCGGCTGGGTGGTGCGGATGAAGTCGTCGTTGGAGATGCCCAGGTCCGCGCAGAGCTGCTGGAACTGCACCGCGACGCCGTCGCAGAAGGCCTGCGGCTCGACGCCCTGCCTGGCGGCGGACTGCTGCACCTTCTGCCCGTGCTCGTCCAGGCCGGTCAGGAAAAACACGTCGTCGCCGCTCAGCCGGCGATGCCGCGCGATAATGTCGGACAACACCTTCTCATAGGCGTGCCCCAGGTGCGGCGAGCCGTTCGCGTAGTCAATCGCGGTTGTAATGTAGAAAGTCTTCATGGGCGAAACTCAACGAACGTACGCGAACTCGTGGGAAGCTCAACAGGAAAGTGAGTTCACCACAGAGGACACAGAGAGCACAGAGTAAAATATAATTCGTGTTACAGACATATTGACGGAAAATGGTAATTATGAGTATCTGAAAGGTATGCATCCTCAAAAAACCATATATTTTATGGTTCAAGGTTCGTCTCCAGATCCTTATAAAATTACATTTGTGCAACGAGATGGTAGTAACTTCTCTGCATTCTGCACATGCGCCGCAGGAATAAACGGTCAATACTGCAAGCATCGACTAAATATCCTAGATGGAAAACTAGAAGGGATTATTAGCCAAAACGCGGAGCAAGTTAATGAAGTTGCATCCTGGCTACCTGATTCAGATGTAGAAGCTGCACTAAAAGAGTTGAGAAGGCTTGAGCTAGAATTGGAAATCGCAAAAAAATCGGTTATCAAAGCCAAAAAGGAGTTAGCGAAGACACTTCAAAAGCAATAAATACGAATGAATATGGAACACGAGCGAAGGTTACTTGAAAGTCTCACACAAGGTGAGGGTATTCTTCGTCGAACAACCGACCTGTTGAAGGCTCCTGATGCTGATAGCCCGAATCAATGGCATATGTGTGTTCCATCCTGCTTTAATGCCGCGCTGGATATTCGCTACTCGGAGCGCAAAAAGAATAAAAAGCCCTATTGGGTTTGGACTCAAGGAGCTGATTTTTCCTTCGCTGCAGGTGACATCATTTATGATACTCCTGATGGCTATAAGGTTTGGTCAGAAGCCTTAAAATCAATTAAGAGATGCGTACAAATTTCCGAAGCAAAACCAGCAGGAGGAGCGGAGGAAGGAGACAGATATAGCGGTTTGGTAAAGGCCAAAGTATTCAGGCCAAATGAAAAAAGGTCAGCGCTATGTCTAGAGCAAGAGCTTCAGATGACTCAGTATGATTTCGTTAGCTATTTAATATTTGGTAGACCTGAATGATGTCTTCCGACTCATGCCGCAATTTTTACTCATTCACGGAGGGGCGCATGGGGCGTGGTGCTGGGAGCCGGTCATCGCGGAGCTGGAGAAGCGGGGGCATCGCGCGGTGGCGTTCGATTTACCGGGGCACGGGGACGACCCCACGCCGCGCGCGTCGGTCAACCTGCGCGCGTACGTCGGGCGCATCACAGAGTTCCTGCGCGGCGACGACTCCGGCCTGTGGACGCTCGTCGGGCATTCGCTGGCAGGAACCGTCCTGCCGGAGGTGGCGGTGACCTTCCCGGAGAAGGTCGAGACGGTCATTTATCTGGCGGCTTTTGCGCTGAAAAAAGGCGAAGCCTCTATCAACTACACCCTGCCCGAACGCCGAAAGCTTTTTTACGAACTCGCGGCAAACTCCGAGGACAATAGCCTGCCGCTCGACTACGAGGCCTGCCGCCGGCTTTACTTTGCTACGCTTTCAGAGGACGAGGCCCGGCGCGCCTTTGCCCGGCTCACCCCGCAGCCCTTCGCCGTCTTCACGGACGCGGTGGAGGTCGGCGTCGAGTCCATCCCCTGCCACCGGCGCTACCTCGCAGGCGTGCAGGACCTCGTCATCCCGGCGGAGCGTTCGCAGCTTTTCGCCGAGCGGCTCGGAGTACCCATGGAAACCGTCGACACCGGGCACGACGCCATGCTGACCGCCCCGGAGGCCTTGGCACGGATGCTGGCCGGCTAACCGAAGGCACTTTGCTTTCGACATATCCACGCCAAGGGTTTTGTTTTCGGTCGCCATGAAAACGTGCTTTAGCCTGCTCCTCGCCCTACATATTCTCACCCTGCACGCCCACGACGGCGAACATCTGCACATGGAGCCGAACACGCACCCGCCAACCGGTGACGCCTTTTTCGACCTCGCGGTGGTGTACATCAACCAGGGCAATGCCGAGGCCCTGCGCGCCATGCTGGAAGTCCACCCGGAGCTTATCACCCAGCGCGCCAAGGGCCACGAGGAGTATGAGCGCGGTTACTTCAAGCACCCCACCCTGCTGCACTTCACCGCTTTCAATCCCTGGTGGAACGAGGACACGAAGGTTCCGCCCACCACCCCGGAGGTCGTCGAGGTGCTGATCGAGGCCGGGGCGGAAGTCGACGCCATCTGTGGCGAGAGTGACAACGAGTGGACGACCCTCGGGCTCGTCACCAGCGGCGGCAAAACCAACGAGGCCGGCGTCGAGCCACGCCTGATCGAAATCCTGGTTGAGAACGGCGCGAATACGACCAATGGCTTCGAGGGCGCAGTCATTTATCAGGACTGGGAATCTGCCGACCAACTTATCGCGCTCGGTGCGGAGAAGACGCCCGTTGTGCTGGCCTATCAAAACGACGCCCCCGCCCTCAAAAAAGCCCTCGCCGAGGCTGATCAGGATACCAAGCAGAAGGCGCTCTTCACCGCCGTGGTCAAAGGCAACCTCGAGGCCACACAAGTAGCACTCGACGCCGGGGCCAACCCCTCTGCCTTCATGCCCTCGCCCTTTCATCCCGGTACGACCGCCGTCCACCAGGCCGCGTGGTTCGACCAGGTCGAGATATTAAAACTCCTCCTCGCCAACGGCGGCAGCGCCGTCCTGCGCGACAAGAACTACGACGGCACGCCGCTGAACTGGGCCGGCCACGCCCACAACGACGAGTGCCTGGAAATCCTTTTAGAGGTCACTCCCTACGAAGTCACCCCGCAGCAGATGGCCGCCTGGGGCCTCGACGAGCGACTGCAGAAAGTCATCGACGCCGACCCCAAGGCTGCCAACGCAGTCGGTGACTGGGGGGCGCCGCTCCAGCAGGCCGCCTACCACGGGCAAGTCTCCACCGTGGAGCTCCTCATTGCCAACGGGGCGGACGTCAACCAGACTGCCGGCGGCAAGAAAGTACCCGGCGACGGGGTCACCGCCCTTGACAAGGCCCTCACGCAAAATCTCGGCGGCACCGGCACAACCCTTGAGGAGCGCGCCGCTTGCGCAAAAATCCTGCGCGCCCACGGGGCCAAGACCGGCGAGGAGCTGGAAGCCGAGCAAGGTTGATACAAGCCGAAGCTCCTTTTCATCTGTGGCCAGCACATGATCCGCTGCCTCAAGGCGGTGCGGATGTTCGCGAAATCGCGATACCAACAGGCGCACCCCAAATGGGGAATCATATCAAATATATATAAACTTATAAATAATTAAATATTAATTCAAAGCCAGAACCGCCTAAATGAAAGCAGCAATCCAAGATATGTTAACCAATGATTAACATATAATTAAGGGACAATAGGGGATTGTAAAAAAAATGTATAAGCCACTTAATTTCAGGGCTAAAAAAGCATTTTTATTTGTTTTTCACTATACTGGGAATAAGATTTAGCGCAGTTAAGCATTAGCTTATCGATTGATATAACTACTGAAATAACCACTAACTAGTCATAGAACCTATATGCACCCCAACGCCAACACACTGACAGCCATCTGCAAGGTTTCCATCAGTGCTCAAGAGCGTTTGCACGTGATATCGTTAGAACCTGTTCATCAGCGCGTCGAGGCCTTGAACTTACATCAGAACTCGACCCTGAGCTATCCACTAGCACCCAGATTCCGCCTGTTAAAAACCTAGCCACACAAGAAATATTCGTATCATCTCACATCATGGATGCACGCCCCTGTCACTGACAGGAAGATAAAGTGCATCCATTAGATAAATACTGTTCAGGGTAATATCTGTCGCGTATTTGCCCTGATTCTCTCTCCCATCAGCGGCTATAAGCCCGGCGTCATTTCTTTGCTGCGCAAAGAAGGCAAGCCGGATCACACCATCGTGTAAAACATGCGTTTTCGCCTGTTGTGGCGACCTGCGTATCACTTACCCATTTAACTATTATTTTATACTATGAACTATTTAAAATTGCTTGCATACATCCCACTCCTTGGCGCTATTCAGGCCCATGCCCTCCTCGTTACTGTCACAGACGCTGTAGAAGAACTGGTCACCTTCACGTTAACCGAAGACGTTAGCTTTGAGATGACAGGTTCGACCTTCACTCCCACAATTGTTTTCAAGGAGTGGCTACCCGTGGACAGCCTGGCGAACACCCGTACTTTGAATCCCAACCGTATGTATTATAAAATCAACGACGGGGTAACCCAAAATTCAGGCCAGGCGGTACTGTATGACTACGGCAGCGCCCAGAATGGGGTGGCCCCTGGCGATGGGGGCATATTTACGCAACCCATTATGCTAACCGTCGGAGATCACTTCACGATTGTCGCACAGAGCTGGACTCTAGACCTAAACCAAGCCCAGATAATTGGTGACATAACGGAAACCTTCAGCGGCAATGCCTATATTGTGAACGGTTCAAGCGGTAATAGCATCAGCACCGTCAGCGCAGTGCCCGAGCCCGCCACCTATACGGCGATTTTCGGAGCGATCGTTTTGAGCCTGTCCTACTGGCGACGAATATATAGCAAGCGGAGAGCTGATTAAAAAAGGGTCTCGCCTCCCGGATGGATGCTTCACAGCGTACCCTAAACTGACGAATAGAATGTATGGAAGTCCACGAGTCTCAAAAACTTCTTTTCGTCTGCGCGCAGAACAAGATTCGCAGCCTGACAGCAGAGCGACTGTTTGCGAATTCACAAAAGTATCAGGTGCGCTCGCGTGGCGTGGCACGCGAGGCACGCATCCGGCTCAATGAGCGCGATCTCGGCTGGGCGGATGTCGTCTTTGTGATGGAGAAGGAACACAAGAACCGCATCGTCAAAAAGTTCGGCGAGGCCATCGCGGGCAAGAAAATCATCTGCCTGTTCATCGAGGATATTTACGTCTACATGCAGCCCGCCCTCATTGATAAGCTGCGCTCAAAGCTCGCGCCCTACGTGACGGTACCCTAGCAATGACACTTGCGGCGCCAACGAATTTATCTACCAACTAGTGTCATGCAGCGCATCGTCGGATTCGGAGCTTCCAGCATGCAGGGCGTGGGCGACTCCGCCGGAGGCTCTTTCGCCCGGGTAGCCCGACACTTCACCGATACGGAGCTGGTCTTCGACAACCATGGCATCGGTGGCAACTGCCTGGCCGACATGCTTCCGCGCGTGGCCGCCGCCATGACGCCCCCGCCGGACGCCCTCATCGTGTTGCTCGGCTGCAACGACCTGCCGCGCCAGCCTGACGGCTCCCCGGAAAAGCGCACCACCCTGCCAGTCTATACCAAGCGCGTCGGAGAACTACTCGGCAAGCTTGACGCGCCGAAAAAGCTCTTCGTCACCTCCTTTGCGGTCGCGCCCAAGGTGGGCATTGACCCCGCGCTCTTCGAGGCTCACATGGACGCCGCCCTCGCCGCCGCCCGCCTTCACGGTTACGAAACCTGGGACCTCTTCCGCGAAACCCGCGCCGAGGCCGCTCCCTTCTGGGCCGACGACGGCGTGCACTTCAACGATGACGGCCACGCCTACATCGCCGCCCATGTCATCTCATGGATCGAGGCAAACTTTGCCCCGCAAAGCAATCTCCCGGAAGAGCTTCGCGGACTCTCCCCCGAGGAAATGGAAAAACGCTGGAGCGAATCCTGCGACACCTGCTGCGGCGACAAGGATTGAGCGCTTCCTCCTGGCCACTCACCCGGCTCAGTTGGCAAGGTGAGCCTTGATGAAGGCGGCGCTTTCCTTCTTCACATCCGGAGTGTTCGGCGCGCTGTGATGGGTCCCATCCGGGGCGGGAACGATTTGCTTGGCCTGCTTGATTTGATTGTAGGCGGCATACACACCTGGTGGCGGGCAAGTGGTGTCGATAAGCCCGACGCCGATAAAGGTCTCGGCCTGGGAGCGGGCGCTGAAGTAGATGGCGTCGTAGTAGCTCATGGCCTCGACCACCGGGGCGGCCTCGGGGGCTCCGAGCTTGTATTTGCCCAACTTGGGCCAGCCCGCCGGGCTCCCACCGATGCCGCACATAGCGGGCACCTGGCCCACCGCGGCCGACACACGCGAATCGATACCGGCGGCGATGAGAGCCTGCGCCCCACCCTGGCTGGTGCCCATGCAGAGCAAGCGGCGGCCATCCCACTCCGGCTGGGCGCAAACGAAGTCGAGACCGCGCACCAGGCGCAGAACCATGCCAAGCATGTAGTAACTCTCGCGGCTTTCGTTGCCTTGGTGGGAGTAGTCGGCCAGCTCGCCCTTGGCCAGGTCGTCGTAATACGCCTGGGGCTGGCCGTTGAGCATGCCATGCGCGTTCATGTCCAGCACGATGGCATTGAACTGCTTGGCCCGCTGAATGGACGCTATCAGGTTGGCCCGGCACCATGCTCCGGAGACCCCCGCGGCGTGGTAGGTGACGATAACCGGCAGTTTCGCGCCCTCGGCGTGCGGCGGCACGACGTAATACCCGCGCACCGGCCGATAGTCCAGGCAGGGGATTTCCACGTTATTAAAGGTCCCCCCGGCCTCCTGAAAAGCAACGACCACCTTGTCGTTGCCCTTGGTCTCGATTTCAAGCTGCTCCGGCGTCAGGGGTGTGAACACCGGCTCCGCCTGCTGCGCCGCCAGCCGGGCCTTTTGCGCAGCCCAGAAGGCATCAAAGTCAGCCGGCTCCGGCTGATAGGGGGCAAAGGCGTCGGGGTCGAAAACCACTCCGCTGGCGGTGATGGGCTTCGCTTCCCCGGCGGGTGTGACCGCACACACATACCAGCCGTTCTCCGGCGGCGTGTAGTCGATGGTCGTCTGGGCCGTATCCGCCCCCAGGGTCGCCGTCTCGAGCACGCTCCAGTAGTCGCGGCGGATGCTGATATCACCCGCGGGCAGGGCCGGACCATCGTCACTGTGGCCGACCGTGAACACGGCCTTCTCACCGGCGGCATAGATGCCGTCCGGGTGATCACTGGAGACGGTAAAGCCGGATTCGGCGCGGAGCCCGACGGCCCAAACGAGCAGCAGACCGGCCACCACAGGCAACGGGGATTTGAGCAATTTCTTCATGACGGATAACGAGCGAAGTTTGGAAGCGGGCGTTGTTTGCCCGCACGAACGACAAATAAATGGCCGCTGCTGCCGCGGATGCAATCGAAACCCGGCGCCATAGGCGATCCGTTCGAACAGGACTGTGGATATTCCCGATTGCCCCAATGCTCCGCCTAAGTGATAGTTAACCTTTCACTCACATAACCTACGCCTTTTCCCGTAATGAAAACGCCCCTCGCCATCTTTATTGTTATCCTCGGCCTCCTCGCGCCCGCACGCGCCCAGGATGCCGCACCGCTGCCAGCCAAAGAGGATTTTTATATCTTCATACTCGCCGGACAGTCCAACATGGCCGGCCGCGGAAAAGTCGAGGCTCAGGACAAAGTGCCGCAGCCGCGCGTGCTCATGCTAAGCAAGCAAGGCAAATGGGTGCCCGCTGTGGACCCCGTCCACTACGACAAGTCCGTCGCGGGTGTCGGTCCGGGCCGTACTTTCGCCATGGCCATGGCGGAGCAGTATCCCGATGCCACCATCGGACTCGTTCCCACCGCCTGCGGTGGCTCGTCCATCACAAGCTGGGTGCCCGGCGGCTATCATGAGCAGACTAAGAGCCACCCCTACGACGACGCCATGAAGCGCGCCCAGCGCGCCATGCAGGACGGCACGGTGAAAGGCATCCTCTGGCACCAAGGCGAGGCCGACGGCAAGCCCGACCGCTCCGCCGCTTACGAGGAAAACCTCCGCGCGCTCATTGAACGTTTTCGCGCCGGCCTGGGTCAGCCGGAACTGCCCTTCATCATCGGCCAGCTTGGTCAGTTTCCCGCCAAGCCCTGGAACCAGCACCGCAAAACCGTAGATGCCGCCCAACAGAAAATAGCGGCGGATACCCCGAACACCGGGTTTGTCTCCAGCGACGGCCTCACGCCGAATTCCGACAACGTCCACTTCGACGCCGAGTCCCAGCGCGAGTTCGGTCGCCGCTATGCCGAAGTCTACCTCGAAGTCATCGGAGAGGAAGGTGCATCCGGCGCGCAGTAGTCTAGTCCAGCCGCACGCATGCGCCGTTTTTCGCCAGCAGCTCGCGGAGCTCGGTGCCGTCGAGTTGGGTAACGGGGATGTCGCGTTGGGCACAGAGCGCGGCGGCGGTTCCGGCGGCTTCACCAAGGGCCATGCACTGGGCCTGCACGCGGATGGAGGCAAAGGCTTCGCGTGTGGCGGAGATGCTGCCACCGGCCACGAGCACGTTTTCCGAGCCCTGCGGCACGAGCGCGCGGAAGGGAATCGAATAGGCACGGTCGACAAACTGCACGTCCTGCCCCGGCCCACGCGCGCGATGGAGGTCTACCGGGTGTGCCCCAAAGGCCACCGTATCGGGGCAGTCGCCGGGGCGCAACAGGTCGTCCACCGTCACGGTGGTCAGGCCGACGATGGAGCGCGTCTCGCGGATGCCCGCCTGGGTGGCGGATTGCAACAGGTAGGCGTCGCGCAGCTCCGGCATCTCCGCACGCAGCAGGTCGACGATGGCATGCATGTCCCGGCGCAGGTCGGCTTCAGCGCGGGAGAACTCCCCCGGGGCCACGGCGTTGGCGGCATGGCGGGTGGCGTTAACCGTCACCTCGCCGGGGCGAAAGGTACTGCCGTAGATGAGCCAGGGGCCGCCGAAACCACCGAGGCTGCCCGCGTCCACCGCGCGCTGAAGGATTTCGCGGGCACAACGGTTGAAGTAACGCGTGGCATCGTGGGCCATGAGCGGCTCCTGCAAGGCATCCGTGTCGACCCCGCCGAGGCGGAACATGAGCGAAAGCGGTTGCAGTTCACCCGCCGGACCGCCACGGTAGCACCAGGGCAGTTGTGTGTCGGCCACGACCTCCGCGCTGCCGCTGCAATCGACCACCTGCCGCGCCGCCACGGCCATGCGACCAGACTTCGTCTCCAGCACAACATGGGTGATGCAACGGCCCTCTTTGGCGGTCAAAACATTGGCATAGGTGGCGCGTAGCCAGACCTCCGCCTCGGCCTCCCGGGTCATCTCGAAGGCAGTCTGCTGGTACAGCTCGGCGTCGAAGGGGACGTTGCCGCTGGGCAGATCAATAATAGCACCGCCGCGCGCGTGCAGGCGCTCGATGAACTCGTTGGGGATGCCGAGGACGACGCGTCGCCCCGCGCTGTTGAATTTGCTGATGGGTCCCACGAGCGCCGCCGTGGCCATGCCACCGAGAAAGCTGTGATGCTCCAGCAGAAGCGTGCGCGCGCCGGTGCGGGCAGCGGCCATCGCGGCAATGAAGCCCGAAGGGCCGCCGCCGACCACCGCGACGTCCACCTCGGCGGCGACTTCCAGCTCACGAGCAGGTTCGGTGACCGTCCTCACAGCAGGTCCTCCTCGCGCACGCGGTAGGCGCGGATGAAGGGCCGCTCCGCGCCGGGGTTGCCGTCGGTGTAGTCCGTGATGACGATGGTGCCGTCGGGCAACTGCGTCCAGCCGGAGTAGCCGTTGTCGCCCCAATGGTTGCGCTCGCAGCGGTCGAGACAGACGAGGCGGTCGCGCCGGAACTGATCGGGGAAGCCACTCGAGACATCCCATTTCCAGTCGATGGCATGGTCGTCACGATTGGCCACCCGTACCTTGAAGTTACGCCAGAAGCTGCGACCCGTGTTCTGGACGAAGTTCGGGAAATCGGGTTTTTCCAAACGATTACCGAAACGCACCATGCGCGTGCCGATACCGTCAAGGGGCTCGTCGAGCTTCAACTCGCCGTCGACCCAGAGCCGGATGCGCCCCCCGGAGCGAAGGGCACGGTAGGTGTGCCAGACCCCCGTATCCAGTGCGACAAAAGCGTCGGGCCGGTCGCCCAGAAAGACCTTGCCCGGAACAAAGTGGATATAGCAGCCCGCCGAAACCGTGCAAGCCTGGGCGTCGGCTTCCTCCACACGCAGCTCGAACTCAGCCTCGACCTCTGCGACGGTGTCCTCCGCCGGATAGAGAACAAATTCCGCCGCATCTTTCCAACCCTCGCCGGTGTCGAGTACCAGAGCGCGGTCCTCGATGCGGCAGCGCTCCCCGCGCCAGATGAAGGAGTTGGGCTCGTAGCCGAAAGGCTCGTCCGGGTCGAAAAGAAAGGCGTAGCTGCCGGTGGTTCCGTAGGCGTTGCGGAAGGTGGCCAGCGCCTTGCCCGATTGCAGCCGCCCGACGCAAATACGGTGCCCGTGGTAGGGCAACAGAGCGGGCTTGCCCCAGGTCACGCCGTTGTCACGGCTGATCCAGCGGCGCGAACTCTGCCCGAAAAACGTGGCGTGATCGCAGCAGCGCGCGTGCGCCTGGATGATGCCGCCGCCCATCGGCATGAGCCCCACCTCGGCATCGGAGTACAGATAGTCGTCGGAGAGGAAGCACTTGCGCTCCCAGGTCCTGCCACCATCGCGTGAGGCTGCCAGGTCACAGGCGTAGTAAGCGTAGGGCGGGTTGGCGCCCTCGTATTCGTACTTCGAGACGCGTTGCGTGCGCGGCTTGGCCAGGATACGCGTGAAAAGCAGCTCGTCGCCACAGTCAGCGATGTAGGACGGCTCGCCGCCGACATCATCGATCTTCACCGGGCCGGTCCAGGCCTCCCCCGCGTCGTCCGACCAGAAGAGCCAGTTGGACATACCGCGGTCGGGCTTCTGCCAGTGGAAAAGCGAGACGTGCCTCTCGTCCGGACGCCGCACACCGCGGTCCACGATGATGACCAGGCGGCCGTCTTTCAAGGCCGACAACTGCGGCGCGATGTAAACCGCCCCTTCGTTATGGACGTCCGCATGGGCCAGCGAACGCGGCTCGTCCCAGGTCAGGCCGCCGTCCAGAGAACGTGTCACCATGACGTCGGTGTTGGTGCACAGGTGCTGGTCAGAGCGGCGGAAGCTGCAAACCAGCACGCCGTTGACCTGGGCCACGCTGGCCACCGACTGGTAAAAGTCCGGGGAGCGGGCGATGTCTATTTTCTGCTCAGGGGAAACATGACGCATGATAGGGCAGGGATTATTGTTGCTATAATAGTTACATATTTTACCTGCCGTCAAGAGTGATTTGACGCCACGAGGAAAAAGACTCAGAAAAACGCATGCTGCCTCACCAGCCCAACCAAAGTGTTATCGACAGCATACACTGCCTGCAGGAGCTGGCGGCGAGCTCGGAGCCGGTGGGCGTGCGGGAGATGGCGCGACGCATGGACCTCAACCCCACCCGCGTCAACCGCCTGCTCATGACCATGGCGCATATGGGCGTGGCGGTGCGCAATGCGCGCGGCAAATACTCACCGGGCCCCGGCCTGTACGTGCTTTCGGCGCAAAACCTTTTTGTCTCGGGCTTCCTCAAACACGCGCTGGCAACCCTGCAGGAACTGAAGGAGCTGGAGCTGGTGGTGGCCATGGGCACGCTGTGGCGGAACCAGGTCAGCTATATTTACCACTACGCCCCGGGGATGCCGGATTCGCAGGCGCTCGGAAGGATATCGTTCGTGCCCGCGACACAATCGAGCATCGGCATGAGCCTGCTGGCGCAACAGCCGGACGAGGCTGTGCGCAGCTACTACGGCGACGAACCTATCTTCGGCTACGAAAAAGACGGCCTGCCCGGGCTGCTGAAGGACCTCGCGACGTACCGCCGCCAGGGCTACGCACTCTTCCGGCCACCGCACAACCCCGACGTCATGACGCTCGGCATCACCGTGGGGGAGAACAAGCCCTGGGCCATCGCGCTTTCCGGCGAATTCTCCGAAGCAGATGCCCCCGCGCTCTACGAGCGGCTCCGGCACGCCACCGAAGACTGGTAAGGGCTCAACGCAACCACTCCACCCACTTGGCGCGGTACGCGGCCTGGTTCCCGGGGGTGATGAGCTCGCCATCGGTCAGGATGACGGCGGGCTCGGGGTCCTTTTTCAGGTACAGCTTTTCGATGAGCATGACCACCGACTGGTAGCCCCAGTCATAGTACTTCTGCGCCACGAGGGCATTCACCGTGCCTTGCTTCAAGTAAGGCAGCTCCGGTGGCTCCGCCCCGATAGCCACGCATGGCATTTCATCCGCCTCCCAAGGCAGGCCAGCCGCCCCACTGAGCGGCCAGGGGCCGAGAAACAGCCAGCCGTTCAGCCGGTCGTCACGGTCCTCCGCAGTCACGCGCCGCACGGTGTTGAGCGCGGGTGTAAGCGCCTCCTCGCAGGTAAAAATACCGTAGGGGCGGAAGTTGCCGGCCTCCTTCGCCACCGCCTCCGCGCCATCCAGGCGCTGCCGTGCCAGGTCGGAGCCGGACGGTCCGGCCAGTACGGCCACCGAACCGCCACGCGGGCCCATGGCCTTGGCCAGGGCTTTCATGGCCATCCGCCCCAGAGCCTGCTGGTCGGAACCGATGTAGGCCAGGCGCATATGCTCGGGCAAATCCCGGTGGAAGCACACCACGGCGATATTCTGCGTAGCCAGGAAGGATATCTCGTCGACCAACTCCTGCCCGGGATGAGGATCGAGCGCGATGCCGTCCACCCCCTCGATGAAGAACTCGCCCAGGGCACCGTCCTGAGTGTGTGCATCGCCTTCAACAGGTGCCTTAAAAATCAACTCGATGGACAGCTTGTGCTCTTTTTCCAAGGCCTTGGCGGCGTCACGGGCCCCGGCCTTGACGACGGCGAAGACCGCGCTGTCACTGTCGCCCCCAAGCAAGCCCAGGCGAAAGCTGCCCCAGATTTCACGCTCGAGGGCGTGGAGGGGCAGCATCATGCTGAGCATCAAGAGGCTGAGGGCAACAAAGCGCATACGATTAGTTACTTGTGTCAAAAACGGGAAGTATCGATGTGAAAGGCGTGTGCCCGTCGAGGCAAGCAGATTGGCCGCCCACGCTCTAGACAGCTTTGGGATTGCGGTGTTTCACATACGCCTAAAGAATTTCAAGCCTATGCTAGCTCTGATCATCGCCTGGTACGCGTTGACGGCCCTGTCGTTGGTTTACCTGGTGTGGGATCTGACCACGAACACGCCCACCGGCACGGTCATGAAGCTGGCGTGGTTCCTGGTGGTGGCCTACACCGGCCCGGTCGGGCTGGCCGTGTACTGGTTTTCCTGCCGCAAACCCAAAGGCGTCAGCCACGACGACTTCATTAAGGACCACTGGAAGCAGGCCACCGGCTCCCTGCTGCATTGCGTGGCCGGCGACGCCACCGGCATCATCCTCTCGGCTGCGGTGGTGTTCCACTTCGGGCTGAGCAACGGCCTCGACCTCATCATCGAGTACCTCACCGCCTTCGTCTTTGGCCTGCTTATCTTCCAGGCGCTCTTCATGATAAAGATGTACAACGGCAACTACTGGCTGGCCGTCCGCAAAACCTTTTTCGCCGAAACCGTCTCCATGAATTGCGTCATGCTGGGGATGTTCCCCGCCATGCTGTTGCTCAAAAAAGTCTTCCCGGACTCCGACAGCCCTTACCAAATCGAGTTCTGGTTCGTCATGTCCCTGGCCACCATCGCGGGGATGATTACCGCTTATCCCATCAACTCCTGGATGGTCAAGAGGGGCCTCAAGCACGGCATGATGTCGGCCAAGCCGAAATCTGCAGACGCCCACGCCGGGCACAGCGCGATGCCGATGCAACCCCCACCCGCCGGGCACGACTCGCACCAAGACATGCCCATGGCCCACGACCACGGCTCTCATGAGCACGGCCACGAGGGCCACGACATGTCAAAAATGGGTCACGATATGCCCGGGATGACCGAACACTCCGGCCACGGTTCCCACGAGCACGCGATGCCCATGGAACACAGCGAGCCTGAGATGAAGCACGAATACCACGGCGACATGAGCGACATGAAAATGGACTCCGGCGCGGGCGAGCATGCCCACCACAGCGCTTCTCTGCCCCTGCCCCACATGCTGGGCGTCATCGTCGGCACCTTCGCCCTGCTCTTCCTCGCGATTTGGTTGACCAGTCTCGCCGTACCAATCCGTTTCTAAAGAAGGGCCTAGACAGCGCGAAGCGACTGCCTCAGATTGGGAATCAGGCTCATGGTTTCCCTGGTCGATATAGTTTTTCTGCTCATTGGCATCCTCCTCGGCGCGGTGGCAGCCTACTTCTATTTGAAGTCCTCCCTGACCGGCAGCATCCAGGCCCAGAAGCAACTCAGCGACTCCCTGCAAACAGAAAAGGATGCCCTCGCCCGGCAACTGACCGACAAGATGCAGGAGGCCAACGAGCTCGCGCTCAAGCTACGCGAGACCGAGACCCGCCGCGAGGCCGACGCCGAGCAAATCAAGCGTCTGGAAGAGCTCAAAGTGACTTTCGGCGACACCTTTAAGGCGCTTTCCGGAGAGGCGCTGAAGGCCAACAACACACAGTTTCTGGAGCTGGCCCGGACCCAACTGGAGAAGTTCCAGGAGGGCGCCAAGGGCGATCTGGAAAAGCGCCAGCAGGCCATCGACAAGCTGATGGAACCCATCAAGCAGAGCCTCGAAAAGGTCGACGAGAAAATCCACAGTCTGGAAAAAGCGCGCGTCGGCGCCTATGAGGGCATGCTCCAGCAGGTCAACCACCTCATGAAGATGGGCCAGGGCCTGCAATCCGAGACCGCCAACCTGGTCAAGGCCCTCCGCGCACCGCAGGTCCGCGGCCGCTGGGGCGAAATGCAGTTGCGCCGCGCTGTCGAAGCCGCCGGCATGCTGGACCACTGCGACTTCGAGGAACAGACTTCGACCACCACCGACGAAGGCGCGCTCCTGCGGCCCGACCTGCTCATCCATCTGCCCGGCGGACGCAACGTGGTGGTCGACGCCAAGGCCCCGCTGGCCGCCTACATCGACGCGCTCGAGGCACAGACCCCGGAGGAGCAAAAACGTCTCCTGGCCGAACACGCCCGCCAGGTGAAGGACCACCTGAAGAAACTCGGCGGCAAGGCCTACTGGAAGCAGTTCGCGTCGTCGCCGGAGTTCGTCGTGCTCTTCCTCCCGGGCGAGTCCTTCTTCAGTGCCGCGCTGGAGCAGGACGTGCATCTCATCGACTACGGCGTGGACCAGAAGGTCATTTTGGCCACCCCTACCACCTTGATCGCCTTGCTAAAAGCCATCGCCTACGGCTGGCGGCAGGAGGCCATCGCCCGCGAGGCCGAGGAGATTTGCCAGCTCGGCAACGAAATCTACGAGCGCATGGAGGTCTTCGCCCGCCACCTCGGCGGCATCCGCAAGGGCCTCGACTCCGCAACCAGCTCGTACAACAGCGCCGTCAGCTCCCTGGAGAGCCGCGTCCTCGTCACCGCCCGCAAGCTGGGCTCCATGCGCGTGACCGCCGACAAGGACATCGACCGCCTCGAACCAGCCAACACCAATTTGAACAAACCCACCTCCGCCGAACTGAACGAGGAGGGGTGATATGGGAGCTACGCGCCCCTGCTTTACGAAATCCAGGCAACCAGTTATGCAAGAAGAAGAGCAATGTTCTCTATGCAGAAAAGCTTTTCCGATGGACCGGTCTGAAGTCTGGGAAAGTCAAGACGGTGAGAAGATTATGCTTCCGGATTCGAGTACACTGTACGCTGTCGTTAACACTTCCCTCGGTGAACTCAATATCTGCGAAGAGTGCGTAGAAAAAGACCTACCCCACTTTTTCAGTAAAGATGACAGAAATGAGATTTACTACCAATTCGGGCTGGCTCTGCATGAAGAGAGAAAGCACCAACGCGCAATCGGATTTTTAGAAAGAGCAGAGCTAAATTCGGATATCCTCTTGGCTCTTGGAAATGCTTACGATGGCATTGGAGAGACCGCACGAGCAATAGCATGCTATCGTGCGATACTTGAAGAGCAACCCGATCATCCTTATGCCAAGGCAAATCTCGAAAGTATAACCAAAAGGGATGCCAGCGGACGATGATTGTTAGGGCTACGCCTTGCCCCAGTTCGGGTTGGGTTTGGGGATAAGGGCCTCGACTTCGTCCCGCCAGGTGGCGAGCTGGGCGGCGAGGTTCTCGGTGATGTCCGGCAGGGCGTCGGCGAGGTTGTGCTCCTCGGAGATATCCTCGCGGAGGTTGTAAAGCTCGCGGCGGCCGTCCTCGAAGAACTCGATGAGTTTGTAATCGCCGGAGCGCACGGAGCAGCCCGGCCTGCCGCCTTGGTTGCTATAGTGCGGGTAGTGCCAGAAGATCGGCCCGCGCTCGAAGTCCTCCCCGCACAGCAGCGGCAGGAAGCTCACGCCGTCGGCGGCCTGCTCCGGCTCGGCCGGGAGTCCGGCGGCGGCGAGGAAGGTCGGATAGAAGTCCGGCGTAGTGACGGGCTCCTCCGTGCGTGAGCCGGGTGCGATTTGCCCGGGCCAGCGGACGAGCAGGGGCTCGCGGGTGCCGCCCTCGTACATCCAGCCCTTGCCCTCGGCCAGGGGTGCGTTGCAGGTGGGTGAGGTCTCGGCGGTGGACAGCCCGCCGTTGTCGGAGGTGAAGACCACGATGGTGTTGTCCGCCTGACCGTTGCGCTCGAGGGCGTCGAGCAGGCGACCAATGTTGGTGTCCATGTTCTCGACCATGGCGGCGTATTCCGGACTGGACTGGATGCGACGACGCTCAATGTGAAGGTGACGCTTGTGCTGGCAGGGGAAATTCTCGCACACCTCGATGGGGTCTATCTTGTCGAGGCCCAGTTGGCGGGCCTTCTCCTCGTATTTGGCCACCAGATCGGGCGGCGACTGGGTCGGCGTGTGCACGGCGTAGTGCCAGAGATTGAGGAAAAAGGGCTTCTCGTCGCCGGAAGTGGCGTGGCCGTCAAGGAGCTTGATCGCCTCATCCGTCAGGCGGTCGGTCAGGTATTCGCCCTCGGGGCCGTCCTTCAGCGTAGGCAAGCCGTAGGGGCTGAAGTAGCCACCCTGGGGCAGGCCCCAGTCGCAGCCGCCGAGGTTGCACTCGAACCCGTGCGTCTCCGGCCAGGTCATGCGCCCGCCGAGGTGCCATTTGCCCACATGCCAGGTGCGGTAGCCGTGCCCTTTCAAGGTGGTGGCGAGGCTGCGCTCGTGCATGGGCAGGTTGGAGACGTAGGGCACATCGCAGAGCCGCCCAACGCTGTGGCCGCCGATGTACTGTGTCACACCGACGCGCGCGGGGTACTTGCCGGTCAACATGCTTGCACGCGTGGGCGAGCAAACCGGACAGGACGCGTAGGCGTCGGTAAAAAGCATGCCCTCGGTGGCGAGTTTATCCAGGCGGGGCGTCTCGTAAAAGCTGCTGCCGTAGCAACCGAGGTCGCGCCAGCCGAGGTCGTCCATCAGGATGAAGAGGATGTTGGGCTTGCTCATAGGGACAATGGGGCTGTCACCACTCAACCAGTGAATCCCATGTCGCGAAAAGACTTCTTTTCGAAAAAATAATGCGCTTCGTGGTCAAATACCGGCAGTGGCATTCTGGCGGGCAGCCAAATCTTCAAAACGCTTGAGCGCCATGCCGACGCACTGGTCCATATTGTAATAGCGATAGGTGGCGAGGCGGCCGCAGAAGGTGACGTTCTTCTCCTGCTTGGCCAGCTCTTCGTACTGCTTGTAGATGGCGGCGGAGTCCTCGGCGGGAATCGGATAGTACGGTTCCTTGCCCGGAGCGTAGTCGTCGGGAAACTCGCGCACGACGGTGGAGTTCTCCGTGGCCTGCCCGGTGGCGTGCTTCAGCTCCACCGTGCGGGTGAAATCGTAGTCGTTGGGGTAGTTGACCTGCAGCGTGGGCTGCCAGAAGCCCGGCTTGCCCGAGACGGCCTCGCGCTCCTTTAACGTGTCCGGCATGTAGTCCTCGAACTGGAACTTGAGCGAGCGGTACGGCAGGCGGCCGTGCTTGTAGTCGTAAAACTCGTCGATGGACCCGGTGAAGACCATGTGGTCGTACTCGACCTCGTTCATGACCTCGCGGTAGTCCGTGTTGAGCAGTATTTTGAGCTTATCGCCGCAGGCCTTGACGAGGTTGCGGAACAGCACCCGGTAGCCGTGTTTGGGCAGGGCCTGGAACTCCTCGCGCAGGTAGCGGTCGTCTCGGTTGGTGCGGATGGGGATGCGGCCGCAGACAGAGGCGTCGAGGTCCTTCGGGTGGCGCTTCCACTGCTTGAGAGTGTAGCCTTCGAAGAACTTTTTGTACAAATCCCAGCCGGTTTGGGAGATAATGACCTCCTCGGAGTTTTTCGGCTCGGGGATGTCGACCTTGTTCTCCTCCAGCCAGGCGATGAACTCCTCCTCGGTGGCATCGCGATCAATGAGTTGTTCAAAAGTCTTCAGGTTGACGGGAAAGCTCCAGTAGCGGCCCTCGGTGAAGCTGCTGACCTGGTATTTGACCTCGTGCCACTCGGTGAACCGCGAAAGGTAGTCCTTGATTTTGTCCGAGTTGGTGCGGAAGTAGTGCGGCCCGTAGGGGTGGATGAGCACGCCGGCCTCGGAGTACTCGTCGTGGGCGTTGCCGCCGATATGGTCACGCTTTTCCACGACCAGGCAGGTCTTGCCGAGCTCGTTGGTCAGCCGCTCGGCCATGACCAGACCGGAGAAGCCGGCCCCGACGATGAGGGTGTCAAATTTCCAAGGCATAAAAAGGCGCAGGAAAGACCGCCCGGCGGCCCTTGCCAAGGAGATTCTGGTTCTCGTTTATCGGTTCTCAAATGCCAGTTCTCAGTGGGGAACGTCACAACCCAACAACCGAAAACCGATAACTGAGAACCAAAAACTAAAAACTAAGAGTGTTGAATCTTCCCCCGGAACTGCCTTACTCTATGCCCCATACAAGCAAGATGGACGACGAGCGCATTCCCCAGCTACCCAAAATCCCGTTCCTGGCGGCAGATGGCATCATGGTCATCTTCGCGATTGTCATCGCCAACAGCGGAGAGGGCCCGCTCAACCCGATGCTGTTTTTCTGGGTCATTTTCTGCGTCGCCCTCGGTGGAGTCTTTGGCTGCCTGCCCTTCTACGTGGAGTACAAGAACAAGGTGCGCCTGGCCGAGTACGACCAGCACCAGGCCAACCTCGAAAACGCCGAACGCATGGAGGATGCCCTCGCCGGCATGCGGCAGATATCCGAGGTCATCGCGGAGCAGACCGAGCGCGGTCACCGCGCCGCCAGCGCTATCGAGGGGCTGGTCAGCCGTCTCGACTCCCGTCTGGCCAGCATTGAGGACAAGGAAGCCGCCGAAAAGGAGAAGGAAGACCCCGTGCCCGCCATGGTGGAAAACCTCTCCTCGCAAATCAACGGCTCCGTCGCCTCGCTCGTGCGGGAGCTGAAGGCCGCCCAGAGCGTCGGCCAGTCCGAGCTGCGCGAGCTTCTGGCCAAGTCCAACGTGGAGCTGCGCGAGTCCATCGACAAGGTCGCAGCCTTCGCCGAAAACCAGGTCGCCACCGATATAACGGCGGAGCTCTCCGCCCTCGGCAGCCGCCTAGACAGCATCGTCGAAACCCTTTCCCAGCCGCCCGCGGAGCATCCCGGCAACGTCGAAATCGTCGACCTCTCCGAAGATTCCACCGAAGAACCGGAGGAAGAAGCTGCCGAAGAGGCCCCCGAAACGGAAGAAGAGACTGAGCCTGTCGATGAGGCCGAACCCGAGCCGGAGGCCATGGAGGAAGAGGATGCCGAGCTGGAGGATGCGGAATACAACGAGGCCGTCGCGGAAGAGTTCCCGGTTGGCGACAATGCCGAGGAGGAAGAACCTGAAGCGGAGGAAGCTCCGGAGGAAACCGAGCCAGAGGATACGGCAGAGGACTCGGAGGATGCCATCGTCGAGGATGAACTGGAAGACGAAGACACCGAGGACGAGGAAGACGAAAGCGACGACGTCAGCTTCCTGTCCCCTGAGGACGAGGCCGAGCTCGAAGACGAGGACGACGAAGAGGAGGACGAAACCTCCGAACCGGAGGATGCCTCATCCGAAGAAGAACCCGTCGCGGAGGAACCTGCCGAAGAGGAACCCGAAAAAGAGCAAGAAGACGAATCCGAGGAAACGGCAGAGCCCGAACCCGAGCCAGAGGAAGCAGAGCCGGAGCCCGTTGCCGAAGAAGAGCCCGAGGAAGAGGACGCTTCCCATGACCAGCCCGACTTGCTCGACGACATCCCGGAGGGCTCGGCCAAGGCCAAAAGGGCCGGTCGTAAGGAGACCTCGCTGGTCGCGCAGGTGCTCATCGGTATCGGCAACAAACCCTACGTGCGCGGCACCGGGCCTGGCCTTTCGGAGGACGAGGGCGTCCCCATGGAATTTTTGGAAATTGGCAAGTGGCAGTGGGTCGCCCCCGACGCCTCCGAGCCCGTCACAATTACCATTTATAAGAACGACCAGGTGCCCGCCGAGGGAGACCCCATCACCCTCGAGCCCGGCCAGAAGCGCGTCGTCACGCCGCGGTTTGCGGGATAATAACCGCACCTCATCATCCATGAATTGCTTCATTTACCTGCTGGCAACGACAATCGCGCTGACCACAGCCGCGCGGGCGGAGGCCAGACTTTGGACATCGATTAATGGAAATCAACTTGAAGCGGAAATCGTAAGATTTGACAGGGAAAACATCACCCTAAGGGCGAAAGACGGGCGCATCATTCAGTCGCCAATGGATATGCTGAGCCAGGAGGATGTCATCTTTGCCCTAACCCAGCAACCAGCCAACTATGGTGCCTTTGGTTTCCCTCAGGATGATGCAGAAGTACTTTGTGACAACCGGATTTTGAAGCTCTCCGTCGCAAATGACGTCACAAATCTGTATGTCCAGGCAATCCTTTGGGATGATGCCGAAAACAAGGAGACAGAAAAACCAGTGTACGTCAGGGACAGTAGCACAGCCGAAAAACGTATCGACCAGTATAAGCTCCTCGGCGACCACTCGACGCTCTACTTCGAATTGGATGGAGATGGGCACGTCACCCCGATCATTAAGAGAAAGTACAGCTTGAATCCATGGTCCAACAGGAAAGGCTTGTGGTATCAAATCCATGTTACCTCCAATAGCTCGACGACACTGAAAGGCGACTCGAAGGGCACTGGCGGCATTGACCACGTAAATACCATTGAGGGGAAAACCGTCCGGATCGACAGCTTCGTAATTCCCCTCGAAGACCTCAATGCCTGGGAAGGTGATGAAATCAAGATGCTCTATGTCGGCTACTCGCAAGAGCCAGATGAGCAATACAGTACTGTTGGAAAATTTACCGGGGAGAATTACTTCTTCAGCTCAGTGGACCGGGACAAGTACAGCCCCTACACCATCAAGGATTCCACGGAAGCCTATGCTTTAAAAGGCCCCGCTTGGCAAATGGCTGAATTCAACCAGCCTGACACCCCTCCTACTCCTTGACCTGCAACTTCTCGCCGGAGCCGGCCTTGACCTGCGGGATGCCTTCGTCGGTCTTGTTTTTCATGGTCTGGAAGCGATTGATGTCACGCAGGGAAACCTCGTCGACCATCTGCTGAAAGCGGCGGCCCTCGGGCGTGCGCAGCTCGGTGTTGGTGAACTTGCTGGACATGACCTGCTCCTTGAGGTTGTTCCAGTTGGACACTGTGGCCATGCGTCGATTGTCGGGAGATTTGTCAAATGATACCTTCTCCTTGTCGAAGCGGTCCATCTCGACGGTCTCGCGGTTGAAGCGCGAGCGGTCATCCTGTAAGGTGGACTTCTTTTCGCCCAGGGAGGTAAAGTTGCCGTGCCACTCCTGCAGCTCCATGGTCTTGCCCTCGAACTGCTTATTGATTTCCGGACGGGGGTTACGGGTGTCGAAATCGGTGCTCTTTTCGAGCAGGTCACTGCGCTTTCCCATATCCACGCGACGCGGCGCCGCCACGGCCACGGAAAGGCCGAGCAGGGCAACAACACACGGGGCTATTAAGAAACGCATTTTTCTATAGTATCACTTCGGCCCCGCATCGCAACCGGATTCTGCGTACCGAGCGGCAACACTTTCTTAGCCACAGATTAGCGCAGATTTTCTATTATACCAGTTCTCTAAAGAAGTAAGAATATTGACCACGGATTACACGAATGGGCACGGATGCGTTTACCTCGTATCTGCGTTATCCGTGTAATCCGTGGTTAAAAAACTCCCAGCCTTGCTACTGCTTGTGGAAGGCCGGGGGGCGGGTCTTGTCGGCTTCGGACTCGGTGCCGGGCTGCGTGGAGGTCATGGCGACCTCGAGAATGTTCATCCCCTCGCTGTTGAGCGCGGCGAACTGCTTCTGCCAATCGCCCACCGTCTTTTTCACGTCCGCGTTGCTGGTTGCCTCGCCTATGGCGTAGCACAGATCCGAGCAGTACCCCATTGCCTTCAACTGCGCCACGACCAGGGCCACGCGCAGATCGACATCCTTGGAGAACAGTAGCTCGCCAGTGGTACGGCTGGCGGCACGCTTGCGGGCGGTTTCCTCCGCAGCGGGCAGGTCCACCTGCTTCAGATTGGTCACGGTGCCGTCCTTCTTCCAGGCATCAAGCTGCGCGGTGACCACCTTGTTGAAATCGGCGATTTTGCGCACCCAGGCCTCGATCTCCGCGCCGGGGTCCTTGACCCACAGCAGCTTGTCGACGTTCTGCTCCTGGCTCGTGACGCTGTAGAGCAGTGCATAACCACTGTACCCCGCGTCCGTCCCGGGCGCGGACTGCTGCTTTGGGCAACCGGTCAGCAGGAGCATGGAAACGATGAATGGGAATACCAGAGATGCTTTCATGACCACAGCCTAGGTCAGTAAAGCGACCACGTAAAGACCGGGTTTGGGCGAAAAGATATCGACCCTTGACAGGATATACATGGTAGATACAATGGTCCCCATGAAAACCAAGATTGCACGCTGGGGAAACAGCCTCGCACTACGCATCCCCAAACACCTAGCTGAAAGCCGCAACCTGACGGAGGGTGCCGATGTGGAAATCCTGGAGGATGCCGAAGAGCTACGCCTGCGCCCCCAAAAAAAGCAACAGTACGACCTCGACGAGCTGTTAGAAAAGGTGACTCCCAGAAATCACCACAGCTCACATTGGGATGACGCACCACAAGGAAAAGAAGCTTGGTGAGAGCCTACGTTCCAGCGCAGGGAGATATAGTTTGGCTGGAATTCAGTCCGCAGGCCGGGCATGAGCAAGCGGGACATCGCCCGGGCTTGGTTCTCTCCCAACGGTCGTACAATAAAAAGACCGGACTGGCGCTTTGTTGCCCAATTACCTCAAAGGTCAAGGGCTACCCGTTCGAAGTGCTCATCGACGGGCAAAATATCCATGGTGCGGTCCTAGCCGACCAAATGAAGAGCCTGGACTGGCGAGCCCGACGTGCAAAGTTTGTTGAAAAGGCAGTGGATAGCGCCTTACAGGAGACCTTGGCCAAGGTGGGAGCGATCATCAAACTAGCATAATCATATACCGGCCTAACTTCACTTAAAAGCTAGCGGCATGAAACGTACATCAATGTGGGTAGTGTTTGCACTCGTGGCGACATGCCTTGAATCACTTGCAGGCGAAATGGCACCTGCCGCTCCAACCACTTCAAACGTGTATCGAGATCTACCCGTAATAGAAAAATATACCTTAACAAGTAGACCGCTAGACCCATACACCATAGAGACAAGAGGCGGATCGATTCAAGTCGAAGGTCTTGCTATAGACTACAAAGCCAATTCCTATATCATCGTAGATAAGATATCCTTCCGAGATATCGGGATTGATAACGATGGTGGACTAGAAATCGGAAAAGTAACCGAATCTGAAACCTGCTGCCTGGTTCGCATTGCAGAACTCAGGAACTGGCCAAAAGAATACAAAAATAAGAAAATTCTATTGAGTGGCTTTTTGAATGTCGCGCAATCACCGCAAAACGACCTTCCGCAAAAGAATAAAGCCTCTGAGCTTTATCCCTATCTCCCCAAAACACCTTATTATTTTACGAATTATCAATGGGAACTTGCACCCGATTCATAGCAATTGGTTTGAGTCCTGTTCCTCTCTCTCATAATCTTCTTACCCCGATAAAGCCTTGCGCCGTCGCTTGGGCGTGGGCTGAATGGATGGCTTATGAAAATCGTGGTTCTGGACGCGGACACTTTTCTTTATCCCGACGAAGCGCCCTGGGCGCCGTTAAAAGAATTCGGCGAGTTCGTGCTACACGGCGTGACCGATCAGAAGGACGAGGCGCTCATTGCCGAGCGCTGCGCCGGGGCAGAGGTCGTCCTGACCAACAAGGTGCCGCTTTCGGGGGCGACGCTGGCAAAGCTCCCCGACCTCAAACTCATCTCAGTACTAGCCACGGGCTACAACATCGTCGACGTCACCGCAGCCAAGGAACGCGGGGTGACCGTCTGCAACGTGCCCGGATACTCGACGAACTTCGTGGCGCAGCACGCCGTGGCGCTCATGCTCGCGCTGTGCAACCGCGCCGCCCCGCTCGACGCCTGGGTACGCGACGGCGGCTGGACGCGCTCGCAGACTTTTACCTGGTGGGACCGCGACCTCGTTGAGCTCGACGGGCTGACCGTCGGCATCGTCGGCCTGGGCACCATCGGGCGCCGCGTCGGGGAAATCGTCACCGCCATGGGCTGCAAAGTGCTGGGCGGCTCACGTTCGCGTAAGAACGCGCCGGACTGGCCGGGCTTCGCCTGGGCCGACACCGAGGAGATTTTTGAAACCGCCGACATCGTCACGCTGCACTGCCCGCAGACACCGGAGAACACCGGCTTCATCAACGCCGCCCTGCTGAAAAAGATGAAGCCCTCGGCTTTTCTTATCAACACGGCGCGCGGCGGCCTCATCAACGAGACGGACCTGCGCGAAGCTTTGGAAAACAATGTCATCGCCGGGGCCGCCCTGGATGTCGTCGGCACCGAACCCATGCGGGCGGACTGCCCTCTCCTCGGTGCGCCCAACTGCATTATTACCCCGCACGTGGCCTGGAGCAGCGGCCCCGCCCGTCAGCGCCTCCTTGACGCCACCGTAGCCAACATCCGTGGCTTCCTCGACGGCAAACCTCAGAACGCGGTCGGGTAAGGGTTAGGCTAGGCGGTGACATGCAAATCGTCCTCTATGATGGTGACTGTGGCTTCTGCAACAGGTCCGTCACCTTCATTTGGAAACGAGATTCGGAAGGCATTTTTTACTTTTGCAAGATACAGTCTGAGCAAGGCCGTGCGTTGTTAGAAAAAGCAGGGGAGCCCAAGCCCAAACTCGATACCTTTTATCTCATTGAAAACGAGAAGCTTTATGAGCGAAGCGAGGCGGCGCTTAGGGTAGGCAGACAGTTACCATACTGGCACATAATTGCCGTCCTATTTCAATTTCTGCCACTGCGATTGCGCGACCGTGTGTATGACTGGGTTGCCCACAACCGGCATCGATTGGCCGGAAAGACCACCTGTGAGCTGCCTCCGGAAAACGTAAAAGCACGCTTTCTCGATACTGCGTAAACCCGCCCGTT
This sequence comes from Verrucomicrobiia bacterium, assembly GCA_030432235.1. Classification (GTDB taxonomy): domain Bacteria; phylum Verrucomicrobiota; class Verrucomicrobiia; order Opitutales; family Cerasicoccaceae; genus JAUIHT01. The sequence goes on from JAUIHT010000009.1 coordinate 44,384, forward strand.
CAACCGTCAACCAGCATGTCATTTGAGCCTCGCGCGGGACGGGACGATACTGTATTAGTTGTAACGAGTTGTGATGAAAGTCCCCCCCTGCCCCCTTCTCTTTTTGTGTCTCCTGCCCGGCCTGCTTTTTGGCGAAGCCAAGGTCAACACTGCCGAGGACGACCCCTTCTTCGGCAACTACGACCACGGCTGGCGTGACGGCATGAATAGCGGCGGCGGCTTTGGCCCCTGGGTGCTCAAGGCCAGCGAGACCAACGACGGCTTCAAAACCTGGGCCGGCTTTTTTATCGCGCACGACAAGCCCGAGCTCGACGGCATCGCACGCCACGGCAAGGCCTGGGGCCTCTACGCCAACGGCCAGCGCTTCGAGGAGGCGGTCGCCTTCCGCACACTCAGCCGGCCACTGGAATCCGGCGATACCTTCTCCGTCTTCTTCGAGTTCGACGGCTTCGAATCCAAATGGGGCGCGGATAGCCTGCGGCCCGGCCGCGCCGGCATCGCCCTGCGCATTGAGGGTGCCCCCGACACCCTCGACGGCTACCGCGACGGCGCGCGCGTCCTCGTGGAGACCACGGCGGCCTCGCCCAACTACATCGTCAGCGACGACGAACGCGAGTGGGACACCGGGGTAAAAGTCGACCCCAAGGGCGCGCTCATCACGGTGACCCCCCGCGGCTACTACAGCTATAACCTCGAGATCAAAACGCTCGGCAAAGGCGTCGTGCACCGCTTCACCAACCGCAAGCTCGGCGGCGAGCCCCGCAAGAAGATTCACGGCTTCGCCCTCTTCGCCCTCAACACCGAGACGCACGATGTTTACTTCAGCGGCCTGCAGGTCGCCAGCCCCCTGCCCCCCGCCGACGACGCCGTCCGCAATATGGTGAAAAACTGAAAGCCTGAAAACCTGAAACGCATCTTGCTTACCCCTTTCAAACCAAGCACCAGGCACTAAGCACCAAAGCACTTTATGTTGTTCAAACGCGACAGTGGCATCCTGCTGCACCCGACGTCGCTCCCGGGGCCCCACGGCATGGGCGAGCTCGGCCCTGCCGCCATCGACTGGCTCGACCAGCTTTGCGAGGCAAAGCAAAACCTCTGGCAGGTGCTCCCGCTCGGCCCCACCGGCTACGGCGACTCGCCCTACCAAAGCCTGTCCAGCTTCGCCGGCAACCCGCTGCTCATCAGCCTCGACCTCCTGGTCGAGGACGGCCTGCTGGAAAAGGACGAACTGGACATCATCCCGAAGATGCCGCCCGGCGAGGTCGTTTACGAAAAGATCATCCAGCCGCGTCAGGCCCTGCTGCAAAAGGCTGCGCAACGCTTCCTCTATGAAGCCCCCGTCGAAGGGCTCAGCGCCTACGAACGCTACCGCCACCGCGAGCGCTGGTGGCTCGACGAGTTTGCCTTTTACAAAGCCCTCAAGGAGCGCAATAAACTGCGGCCCTGGAGTGACTGGCCCGAGGGCCTGGCCCGGCGCGACCCCGCCATCCTGAAGGACGCCTTCGAGCGCTACCACGACGCCATCGAGGAGCACAAGGCCCTGCAATACTTCTTCGAGACGCAATGGCAAAGGGTCCGCAAGGCCGCCAATGACCGCGGCATCCGCATCGTCGGTGACGTGCCTATCTTCGTCGCGCACGACAGCGCCGACGTCTGGGCTCATCGCGACCTCTTCGAGCTGGACGACAAGGGCCAGCCAACCGTCATTGCGGGTGTGCCGCCGGACTACTTCTCGTCCACCGGACAGCGCTGGGGCAACCCCCTCTACCGCTGGGAGGTCCATGCCGCCGACAATTTCGGCTGGTGGCGCACCCGCATGCGCAAGACCCTGGAGCGCGTCGACCTCGTGCGCGTGGACCACTTCCGTGGCTTCGCGGCCTATTGGGAAATCCCCGCCAGCGAGCCCACCGCGATCAAGGGCCGCTGGGCTCCGAGCCCCGGCAGGGCTTTCTTCGATGCCTTGAAGCAGGACTACCCGCGCGGCCTGCCCATCATCGCCGAGGACCTCGGCAACATCACCGAGGACGTCATCGCGCTGCGCGATGGCTTTGGCCTGCCCGGCATGAGGATATTGCAATTCGCCTTCGGCACCGATCCCATGGCGCACACCTTCGTGCCCGAGGCCTTCGAGGAGAACTGCGTCGCCTACTCCGGCACCCACGACAACGACACCGTCGCGGGCTGGTTCTACGACGAGGGCAAGGCCAGCAGCCGCACCCCGCAGGAATGCGAGGCCGAGCGCAAGGCCTGCCTGGAAATCCTCGGCAGCGACGGCGTGCAGATCCACTGGACCTTTATCGAGACCCTGCTCAACTCCAAGGCCGGCGCCGTCATCTTTCCCGCGCAGGATGTGCTCGGGCTCGGCTCCGAGGCCCGCATGAATACCCCCGGCGTGCCCTCCGGCAACTGGCGCTGGCGCATGCTCGAAGACCAGATGGACGAGCTCGTCCGCCACCGCTTGCGCGACCTGACCGAATCCGCCCGCCGCTGCAGCAATGTGGTTAAAAGTCATTAGCTAATAGTTCACATAGGCATCAACACCGTCTATTCGTTTTCAAAACTACCCCCGTTTTACAACCCCGTCGGATTGAGCCTTCCTTCAATCTGAAATCTACCTTCTACAATCTGAAATGGAAAAGCCCCGTCTCTCCTTCTGGCAGCTCTGGAATATGAGCTTCGGTTTTTTCGGCATCCAGTTCGGCTGGGGCCTGCAGATGGCCAACATGAGCGCCATCTACCAGTACCTCGGTGCGGAGGCCGACAAGATTGCCTTCCTCTGGCTGGCCGCGCCCGTCACCGGTCTCATCGTGCAGCCCATCGTCGGGTACTATAGTGACCGCACCTGGGGCCGCCTGGGTCGCCGACGCCCCTACTTCCTCACCGGCGCCATCTGCGCCAGCATCGCCCTCATCGCCATGCCCAACTCCAGCACGGTCTGGATGGCCGCCGGGCTACTGTGGGTACTCGACGCCTCGGTCAATATCTCCATGGAGCCCTTCCGGGCCTTCGTCGGCGACCTGCTTCCGCACCAGCAGCGCAAGGCGGGCTTTGCCATGCAAAGCGTGTTCATCGGATTGGGAGCCGTCTTGTCCTCCATGCTGCCATGGCTGCTGACTGAAGTCTTCGGCATGAAGTTCGAAACCGCCGAGGGCAACGCCATCCCGCCCGCTGTGCATATCGCCTTTTACGTCGGCGCAGCGGTCTTCTTCACCGCCGTGCTTTATACGATTGTCACGACGAAGGAATACCCACCCGAGGACATGGCCGCCTTTGAAAAAGAGAAGCAGGAAAAGGCCGGGCTCGGTCACGCCTTCGCGGAAATCTTTCAGGGCATCGGCTCGATGCCCAAGGTGATGAAGCAGCTCGCGGTGGTGCAGTTCTTCACCTGGTTCGGGCTCTTCTGCATGTGGATTTACTTCGCGCCTGCCGTAGCTGAGCACATCTTCCACGGCACACCCGCAAGCCACGGCGTGCCAGCCAGCCCGGAGTTTGAGAAAGGCGCGAACTGGGCCGGATTCCTCTTCGGCATCTACAACGGTGTGTGCTTCGTCTTCTCCTTCGCGCTCATCGCGCTGGCCAAGAAGTTCACCGCGCGCGCCATTCATGCCGGCTGCCTCATCTGCGGCGGCGTGGGCCTGGGCAGCGTAGCCATTATCGGCAACCAGTATGTGCTCATCCTGTCGATGGTCGGCGTTGGCATCGCCTGGGCCAGCATCGTCTCCATGCCCTACGCCATGCTCTCCAACGTCCTGCCGCCGGACCGGATGGGCTTCTACATGGGTGTGTTCAACTTCTTCATCGTGCTGCCGCAGATTGCCGCCTCGCTCGGCCTCGGGCTCATCATGGAACACATGCTCCGCGGCCACACCATGAACGCCATTGTCCTCGGCGGCGCCTCCATGCTCCTCGCTGCCTTCTGCCTGAAATTCGTCGACGAAAAAGCCGCCGAGGGCGTGGAGGCAGATTGAGCTTTCGCTTAGTCCTTTTCAGATCGCCGTAATAATAAGAAGCCTAGCAAAGCGAGTACAATCACCCCACCCAAGGCCCAAGGCCACCAAGTGGACTCCTTCGACTCGGGAGGAGATGGTAATTCAGCCAAATCATCGAGGTCCGCTACCTGCGGCTCATTCCCTTCGCTTGCGAAGCCTTGCTGCCTTAAATCATCCAAAGTGATTTGCAGCACATTCTGGAACTTCCCACCTTTATATGCCTTCATGGTCTCGAGGAGGTCAACCACCTCTGGTGCCACATTCACTTCAGCAGCTTTTTTTGGGGTAATTTCACGTAACCTTAGGATGGCAATGCCCTTTAAATCATCATCTTCATCATCCCTAATAACATTGGTAAAGAGTGGTAGCGTTTGTTCATCGACCCGAAGTCCCCGAACCAATACCATTTTCATTTCAGATTCTGATTCGGGCGACATTGCCTCTTTCACAATCTCGAAAGACTCGGCGTCCCTATTCTGGTTATATGATAGCTTTGCATCTGAAATAACCTGGTTTTCGGGGGAAAGCTTGGGATACGCTGAGTTTTTGAGCCTTTCTTGATGGGCTTCCATTAACTCTTCGCTCCTCTGTTTGACTGCTTGTATCTGCTCCTCAGTCCATTCTTCAGGATAGTCCGATGGTGTTTCAGCTTGTGTAAAAGCACAAAATGAAGTCCCAAAAGAAAAAGCTAAAATAAATATGACTGTTATTGGTGTTCTCATATGGCGCAACTATTGAACTTGGCTAAGAATATACTGAAAATCTGATATAGCGCTAGCGACCACGTTTTGCTCGCTACTGCTTAGACACGTATGGCTAAAGTTATCAACCTCCGCATAATACGCATCCAATTCCCCTAATGCCCAAATTTCAATATTGCCCTTATCCCATGACGACAGACCAGAAAGCGGCGTACCATTCGCAATGGCACTATCGTAGGCTTCGCGCCCCCAAGACATTGATGTGCGATAGGCTACTGTCTCGCTGGCATGAACGTTTTCATGTATCCATGTAGATGCTAAAACATTCTCTCCTCCTTGCAGAGCCAGTGGCCCAACATTAATCGTTCCTGTCAGCGGCCATGTAATACCATATTCAGGACGGGTCTCATCGTAAGAAGGAATAGTTCCACTAAGTTGATACTTGTATCCGACGTGAGCAATGGCTCGAGACGCACGTTGATTTTCCGGATCACTATACTCCCATATATATCTGAATCGAGAAGATACTGTTATTAGATTACTCGCAACGATCTCTTGTCCACCCCACTTTGCCACAACTTTAAATCGTCTTTCTTTCAGAATATCAAGATCTTCACATTTGTCATCCCTGACCTCATCCGGCGCTAGATAACGAATAGGCTCCTCGCCATTACTAGCAAGAAAATCTACCGTACTAATACTCCCCTTTTCGAGGACATCTGGATCAGACTCTTCAGCCATCCAGACCTCAAAAGATAAACTATTCAAAATAGACTGCTTCAATTCTGAATCCATGCGCAAACTAAGTGTGACGGAATTCTCATCATCGATAATTTGTGGAACAAGTGTATCAAAATTGTTCCCTACAAATACGACACTCCCTCCTTCGTACGCTGGCTCTGGTGCAATAATTTCCAGTTCCACCTGCATCAATACCACGGCATGATCCTGACCGGTTGCTTGGTTCGTGGCCATGCCGACAATGAAAACGCCATTGTCGGACATGGCAGTGGGGAAGAAATCGGCCCATTGTGGGTCTGGAGTGCCCGTTAAGCGTGGCGAAGATCGTTCTATGATAGCGCCCAAGCTATAGGTCGCAGTGTTGGCACTATTGAGCGTCAACAAGGCACCCGTAGCGGGGTCTCGTTTTTGCTCCATGTAGTCGGTTTCTGTCAATATCCTCAAAGGCACATCCGTGCCGGGATCGCTCAGCGCGATGCCGCCAGAGCCTGTTCCTAGAACATGATTTTCGGAGCTATCCTTCAACGAAAGGCTGTAGTCCTCCGTATTGGCAAGTACCTGGCCACTATCGTTTATATCAATTGGCTCGTAGGTAACCGAATTTCCGTTCTCGGCTGAATAGTAGAAACTGCGCGCATAAACCCCTTCAAAATCAGCGGTAACACCATCTATATATTCCACACGGGTTGGTGAGTCCTCATAAGCCGATATGATATATGCAGGGATGTAATGGCGGAGGGCGCCAACCCATTCGCCAGAATTATTCATGGCAGCAGGGTAATATTCCCGACCATTATAGACCTCATCCCATTCATAAAGAGTATCAGGGTTGGGAGATTCAGGGTATTTAATGTAGCATGTGATTACATCCACAGGCTCAAATTTGTTTCCCCATCCGCTACTAATATTGCCCTCATGCAACCAGTAGCGACCGTCTGGCGTTATCCTACGTCCAAGAAAATAACCATCATCATTAACAAGAGATATTCTGGAGCTATGGGTCTCGGCATCAGGTAATGCCTTGGAATCAAATAGTACTGGTGTTGCAGAACCAGCAGGCCAGTAAGCCGCATAGGTTTCTGACGTTGAAAAAAAAGGGTCATATAATTCGTTCTCCACACCTCCTACGACGATCCCATCATTATTTATATCTGTAGCTAAAACCCAATTGCCCGGAACGTCTGCCTCCAAAGTAATTTCACCGCTGGGATGCCATACTTTGGCAGGAACCATATCATCGTTTCTAAACAAAACGTGCAGCTTATTACTCACTGCAATCGGCCAACGCTCATAATCAGCTCCGACATAGCCCAGGTCTATGATGGCAAAGCCAGGGATTGTTTGCTCCGTCACTGAAGATGTGGTGCCGGGTGGGCTATTCGAGCGGTCTGACTGTGCATTTACCTTGGCAGCAAAGAGAAGGCCGAACAAGATGAGCGAGAGGGGTTTCATGATAAGAAGACAGCGTGATAGGATCAGTTCGGTATCGTAAGCGAGTAGGTATCTTGCCCTTGGACGAAAGGTAGCTCCGCGCTGCCGTAGGTAGTTGAAAAAATCACGAGCCAGGTGCCATTAGACTGCCTTCGCTCGATCTGGAACCAGTCACCTTCGGCAGCGCCCGCATTCCACGTGTAGGTATTCGTTCCGTCTCCGTTCGATTTCTTCTTAAAATTCGTGACGGGTGGGCGGGCGTAGGCGGCCGCATCCACGGAATACAGGGTGAAGGTCAAGCTGTCTCCATTGGGCAGGCTGACCTCCACAGTCGTTGTTCCTATGCTGGGTGGCGTTTTAAAAGCAGCGATGCTACCGGCTTGAGTATTTCTCAGCGTGAGAGACGCATATCGGTCCTGGTCGGACAGCGACTTGCTTAGGCCTGCGTACCCACCGTTAACCACAAGCCTGAGCGGAGCGTTCTCAATTTCGGCCCCGTCCTCATTACGCACGGACACCAGAAGGGTTTCACTGAGCACCGAGGACGGAATGCCCGTCTGCCCATCTCCCCTGTGCGCATAAAGCGAGGCGGGCTGCCCGTTAAAGAAGTCGGCTGCGCCTGTTTCATCGAACCACTCTTCGAGATTGGAGATACCATCGCCGTCGTAGTCGCCGTTGGGGAGCAGGTCGGCCTCGGTGGTGATGGTGTTGTCCGGGTCGTAGTAGGCCCAGTTCGTATCATCGACCACGGCCTGCTTCCAGGCGGTGGAGACGTCGTTATCCCAGATGGCTTCGATATCGTCGGGGATGCCGTCGAAATCGCTATCGGTTTTGTCGAGCGGGTCGGTGCCGAGGTCCAGCTCGAGTTGGTTGCCGAAGCCGTCATCGTCGAAGTCGTCCTGCCAGGCGTCGGCGGTGGGCACGTCGCTCATCATCAGGCGCATGAAGAAAGGCTCAGGCGAGCTTACCGAAAAGCCCCAGGCGATTTCTTCGCCCTGCCCCGGCTCGATGATGGGCACGTAGCCCCATTCCATCAGGTCACTGGATTGCTGGATGAAGTAGGTCCAGCCCACACGCCCGTCCCACGTGAAGGTATAGGTATCGGTGGAGGGATTGTAGAGGATGCGGCTATTCTCGGTGATGCCCGAGGGCGTCAGGGCCGGAGCGGCGAGTGCGCCCGCGAGCGTTGAGATAAGGGTGAGAAAAAGTGTCTTCCAGCAGTTCATGGGGTGGCTCCTTTCGCATTCTGCCCCGGATCGGTGGTCTCATAAGCGCTATTCTTTTCCGGCCAGAAATGAATCACCGTGTCCTCCTTGGGCTTCGGGTGCGTGTCGTCGTAGCGCCTCTGCGCTTCGTTGAGCGCTTCCCGCTGCTGATACTCCGTTTGGAGCGCTTGGGCGTTTTGCTCATAGTACAAGTGCAGCAGGTCGATGGGCGTGAAGGCCTCCTCGAGCGGTGGCGGCTGGCCCTCCTCTACAAACACCGCGTACTCGGCGCGGCCGGGCGTGAAGGTCGGGAGCAACGGCACCGGCGAGTGGCTGACGCGCGACATAGGCAGGGCGGACTCCTGAAAAGCCCGCTCCGGCGTCCGCTCATTCCCGATGCCCATGAGCATGTGGTAGAGCGTGTCCCCATGCTCCAATTGCGTGATGCCTCGCAGGTAGTTGAAATCCACATTGCTCCAGGCAACGTAGGTCTGGCCGTCGTGCTGCCACCGCAGCCGGGTGACGGCCCGGTCGTAGACCGTCGCGGAGTAGTGGAACTGAGTCTGCGCCAACCGGGCAAGCCGCTCCTGCTCCGCCAGATCAACCGTACTCGCTACCGTAGGGCTCGGTTTTTGCATGGCAGATTCCAACTCCGCCAGATTCGGCGGAACCACGCGGCGGTAGACTACATGCCCGTGCGAAGCTTCCACCTCATTCTCATCGAGTACAAAAAAGGCCGCCCTCTTCCGGGCCGCCTCTTGCTCATCTACCGTTTGGGCCTCTTCCCTGGCCTGCTTGACGTACGCATCCGCTTCGCTGTCCGTAAGTGGCTCAAGGATAGTTTCATCTGGATTCGAAGGGGTAAAACGCCCAGTATCCGATCCCCATGCCGATAGCGCACATAAGTAAATTACTATTAAATAGATACAGCAACTAATGGGCTTCATGATTTATCACAGGTACGGATTAATATCAATATCACCTAATCGGGAAGTCGAGAAGATTTTTCAAAAAATGCTAGGTATACCTAGTCGCGGTATCTCCAGCAAACTGGTATTATCCCCGCCTTATGGGTGCGGCGGACGATAAGACAGCCAAAAAGATGGCCATTCGGCTTGGCCAAGCTATCCGTGCCCGTCGCGAAAGCGTTGATCTCAGCCAGGATGAGCTGGCTTGGCGTGCCGAGGTCCACCGCGCCTACATGGGGACCATCGAGCGCGGGGGCCAGAACATCACGGTGTTCAAGCTATTCCAGATCGCACGTGCCCTAGGCATCAAGCCCTCGGACATCCTCAAGGATATGAACCTATAAAAAAGCACGTCTCAAAGCTGAGACGTGCTTCCGAAAGCTCTTACCGAGCTAACCGCATTCTGGCCAGCTACTCCGCCGGTCTCGTAACGACCACGGTTTCGCTGCCCTTTTCGTTACCGGTGTTGAGGATGACGTACACGCGGTAGAGGGCGGTGTCGCCGGGGCTGGTCAAACCGTCGGCGGTGGAGAACTCGCGCGTGGCCTCGGCGGGGTTGGTAGCCACGACGTGTTCCTCGGCGGTATTGTAGGGGCTCACCGGGCTGCGACGCAGTTGGTATTCCTCGAGGTCGTTGTCCGCGGACTCCGAGTAGGTAATGAGCGCCATACTCGTGCCTGCATCCCAGATGCCCTCCGCCGTGACGGCGTCCGGGGTGTGGCCGGGGGCCGGGTAAAGCGCGGGCAGGCTCTCGATAATGGCCGAGCCGGGCGCGAAGAGCGCCTCGATGACGCGACGGTAGCTGACGAGGATGGGTACGATTTTCTCCTGCAGGACATTGCGCGCGTCCCGCGCCAGCTTTAGCTCCTGCTCGTTATCGGCATCGGTGATATAGGCGTCAGTGAGCGCGTTCAGGTCGGTCTGGAAGTCCGCGACAGCGTAATCTCCACTGAGCAGGAAGGGGTCGGGGTCCTGAGCCGTGTTAATCTTCTGCCACAGCGAGTCCATATCCTGCAAGGGCTTGGTAAAAGCCCCTTGTGCGCTACCGATGTTGGGCGCATCCGGCAGGGCGCGCTCGAAGGCGCTGCCCGGCAGCAGCCCGCGCACGCGGCGGTTAAACTCCAGCAGGCGCTCGCGCAGGGCATCCTTCTGCTGAAACAAGGTGGCGTTGCCGATTTCCACATCGTTGAGCCGGTCCTCCACCGCTGCCTGCTGGTTGGCCAAATCATCCCGATCCGCCTCCAGGCCATCGCGGTCAATGCCTTCGGGCAGATCGATGCTCGACCCGTTGGCGGTGTTGGCATCCTCCCAGTGGGCGAGGAAGAGGTTAATCGTGGGAATGTATGAGCTGGGTCCTGATATTGGCATGATGATGATGGGTTGTGGTTAATCGATGGATGAGAGAAGCGGGCACATGCGCCATGAAGTGAATTCAGAACAGGTTTAACGATGTCGCGTGTATCCGTGATCTACTGTAATATTTTTAGTATTTATCCCATTACAACCATATTTTAACCGTAATCATCCCCTTATCCTATTTTTGGCGTAACCACAGGGCTGGCACCCGCCAGCGAAACACCTGTATCGAGTAACAAACCACCTTGGGCTACCCTCCCGATTCACTTTTCTGGCCTTACTCTGCCCTGAACGGCTATTAATGTGCCCTATCCTGCTATTAATCTGCTCTATACGCTAATTACGGTGCCCTAGAGACCCTTTACGGTGCCCTGACTCGTCATTAATCTGCCCTGAACGCCTCTTACGGTGCCCAGAATAGCTATTACGGTGCTCTATCTCGTGATTACGGTGACAAGAATAAGAATATGAGGCAGAATAATAGCCAGATAGAGCACCGTAAGCACTCGCTAGAGGACATGAATCGTAAAATAGGCCGCTTTAATGAGAATTGTGTATCGTTTTAGGATGCGTGATGCTTCCGTAAATGCGATATATCCTCTTTTTAGCTCTCTTGGGCGCAAACTTGGTCTGTGCGGGCGCACGCTTGCACCCGGAAGCCTGGTATCAGGAGCGCGCCGCAAAAAAGTATAACGCCGAGGCCGAAGTCGTCATGCCGGACGGCACCCGCTGCGACCTCGTCACGGACAAGCACGCCATCGAGGTCGACTTTGCTGACAAATGGGCCGAGGCCATCGGCCAATCCCTCAACTATGCCTTCCAGACCAACAAAAAGGCCGGAATACTACTCATCCTTGAAAACCCCAAAGAGGAAAAACACCTCATCCGCGTCCAGTCCATCATCCTGCATTACAACCTCCCCATCGACGTCCTCGCCATCCGCGCCTGGGAGGAGGTGGCTGATGCCTCCGCTAGCGAGTAAGGATCAGATATATTGCTTTTTGCTAATATTGTTGGCTAATTCTCCGGCATGGCCATTAGCACACACCCCGGAGGTTCCGCAGACAAAGGAGGCAATAACTATGAGTCTCTATGGGCCGTGCGCGCCATGTGTGAGCTTTTTGATGGCAACGCCTCTTCAATGCATGTTGAGACACCCGGAGAAGATAAAGCAGAATTTCACCTGCAAAAAGGAGATACCCTAGAATATTGGCAAACTAAGCGACAGATAACGGGACAAGACACTTGGACTATAAAAACCCTGAGCAGAGCAGGTATACTCTCTTATTTTTATGATAAAACACAGCAAGGTAATTTATGCGTATTTGCCTCAATATCTGAAGCACCGCAACTTGGACAACTTATAGAAAACGCAAAGGCATCTAAAGATGTAGCAAGCTTCAAAGAACATTTCACAAATAAGGAGAGGCTTACCAGTTTCAACGAGCTCAAAGAAGCCATTGGCACAGATTCAGATGAAGATGCTTATCAGTTCTTGCTTAGAATGACATTGCACGGGGGACGTGAAATCACGTTAGAGCCCGAGTTCACAAATCGCTTGAGTGTGCTTTTCCAAGGGCCAGGACAAACCACGATGAGTCTACTACGCGACCTCTACATGCACAGCTCTCACGAATCTCTTACGATTGAAAGCGTTGAACAATATTTAAAGGAAAGAGGCATAGTTCGTAGACGCGATGGCGCTCCTGATATTAGAGAGCGAATATCCGCAATAACGCAGGGCTATGTCTCGGGTCAGCAATCGAAATTCATCGGTCGTACACTAATAAAACGGAAACTTGCATCTGAGATTGTTGATGAGCTTAGAGACAGCACCACGGCACAGAACATTCTAATCTCAAGTGAATCCGGAGGCGGGAAAAGTGCTTGTCTTTACCAAATCGTAGAAGAATTAAGAAATTCAGGCATGCCAGTATTGGCTTTTCGTTTGGATAGCGTAGAACCTGTAAAGTCTACCATAGCTCTAGGTGAGAAAATTGGACTCCAGGAATCACCTGTTATAGCCCTTGATCAAGCATGGAGTGGTGGGATGGTCACGCTAGTCGTTGACCAAGTAGACTGCGTAAGCACTTATTCTGGGAGACATCCCGAATTCTTCGAGATTCTAGCTGCAATCAAAGATGAAATAGCAGGGATTCTCGGGCGGACATCTATTCATCTCATTTTAGCATGCAGAGAAGTTGACTTTGAAAGCGACTTTCGCCTCAAGCAGTTACTACCAGCAAAGCAGAAGCCAAAGAAGCTTGGGAAGTTCTCGGAGAGTGAAGTCAAAGAAGCAATTACGTCTGCAGGCGGCGACTCCTCACTACTGACTAAGCAACAACTAGAGCTTCTTCTCCTTCCTCAAAACCTCTCCCTTTTCATCCAGGCGGGCCTAGCAACAAAGGCCTATTCATTTACAACAAAGAATGAACTGTTTAATGAATTCTGGAGGTTAAAACGTAGCGCAGTATCGCTAGACAGACCTGATTTCGACACTCTTTGGCCCCAAGTGCTGAGACACTTAGTCAATATAATGAGTGCAGGTCAGAAGCTTACTGTACCTGAAGTCACTATGGATAATTTTCCACAGGCATTACTCAGCAAGATGACCTCAGAAGGAGTTTTGACTTTTGAACGACGTCGTTATGGGTTTGTCCATGAATCATTTTTCGACTACTGTTTTGCTAGAACGCAGGCCAATGGAGGGCTAGATTTTATTCAATCCCTGGAAGCTGAAAATCAATATCTGTTTAGACGTGCTCAGCTTCGCCAAGTCTTGGAGTTCATGCGTGATGGCGATTTCCATCAATACCTTGAGCAAGTACGTTGGTTGCTCGAGAACGATTCCATTCGCGTATTTCTAAAGCTACATGTCGTCGAGCTTATATGCCTACATCCTGAGCCAAAGGATGAAGAGTTGGCAGTATTGATGCCTTGGATAGAGTCAGAATTGACTCATATCCAAGCTGGCACCACCAACCCAGACAAATTGGCATTACGTATATGGGAAAGCTTCTTTGCATCTCGATCTCTGTTCCCTGTAGCGGATCGAATGGGATTGGTTGAGCGGTGGCTGCAATCAGGCAAAGAATGGTTGGAAGACAGAGTTACCGTATACTTACGCTGGAAGACTGAGAAACACAGCGAACGTGTTGCCGAGTTATTGGAGCCGTACGTTGGAGTCAGTGACGCATGGAACCGACGATTACGTGCAATGATGCAATGGCGTAATCACGAGAAAAGCCGTCGCTTCTTCGACTTATTTTTACGCCTGCTAGACGACGGTGTACTCGATGAAGATCTAGAACAATCAGACTCTTATAATCGAATCTGGTCACATCTGCATGGCTTTGCGGAAGAAAAACCGGTATGGTGTGCCGAAATCGCGGCGCACTGGTTAAGTCGACAAGTAGAAATCATTTCAAACTCATCAGAGAATGAGGAAATCAGATGGCGCAAACTGAGAGACCAATCAGGCGTAGACGAAATAATTAAGTGCGCCGAAAAAGCACCCTTAGAATTCCTGCAATTTAATCTGCCAATTATCTTACAGGCCGCAGAACGGGCATCCTATGCAGTAGAAGAAGGCGTGTATGCTTGCGATAGGATATGGCATAAGAGGATATTATCTGAGCACACTGACATAGAAGATGCCTACCTTATTGGCTGCGAAAAAGCGATGGAGGTATTAGGAGAAGAAGAACCTGAAGCACTCCGCCCTTTCATTGAGCAAGTGCTCCCACACAGACTTTACATCGCAAATTTTTTACTCATCAGCGCATATACAGCAGCCCCCAAGCTCTTTGCTGATGAAGCTCTCACACAACTGGCTAATGACTCAAATAGATTGATCTGCGGCTATTCAGATAGTGCTTATTGGACAACAAGAAAACTCATTGAAACCTGTAGTCCGCATTGCTCTAAAGAAGTAATAGAGAAACTCGAAGAAACAGTTATGACATATCGCTGTCCAGGCGAAGAGGGCAAAGATGGGTTTAAATCACGTGGGCATGTCGCTTTTACGCTTCTGTCAGCTATACCAAAAGAAAAGCTTAGCATTAATGCCGTAGGAAGACTGGGCGAATGGAAAGAGAAGTATAGAGCACCAAAGCCTAGCCCTAGAGGAATACGCGGAGGTTTCATAGGTTCGCCAATTGAGCAGAATTCAGCAGAAAAAATGACCGACGAGCAATGGCTAAGGGCTATTGAAAAATACAACTCAGCTGAACGCATTCGCTCGTGGGATGACCCTTTACGTGGCGGAGGTGCACAACTAGCCCAACAATTACAAGGATTCGTAAAGAATGAACCTGAAAGGTTTGCACGATTAGCACTTCAGTTCCCAGATGACACAGCAACCTGCTACTATATGAATGTCCTGTATGGGCTTCGAGAAGCGGATATTTCTTCAGATCTTAAACTCGATGTAGTTCGCCTCGTTTTCGGCATTGAGGAAGAAGCTTGTCTGCGACCTGCTCTAGATGTCTTGGGTTCAATCAATGATGTAATGCTCCCTGAAAATGCAATCGCATTCATTAAGAGGGCTGTTCAAAATTCTGATCCAGAAGTAGAGATCTGGGATCAGGAGACCCCCTACTATGGCGGCAACATGCTGGACCATGGAATAAATACCGTCAGGGGTGATGCGGCTGAGGCGATAAGAAATCTCATTTCAGAGAATGAGATATATATTGATGTGTTCCGTGAGGAACTCGAAAGATTGGCGTCAGATAGTAGTCTCGCAGTACGATCTGTAGCTGCCTCTACCATTCATGTCATTTATATACACAACCAAGAGTATGCCCTGCAATTACTAGATAAGTTAATCACTGCCGATGATAGGCTACTTACTAGCAATTACTTGGTCAGATTCCTTCGTGTTCTCCTTCGAGCACAAATAGCATTCATGCGTCCATTGATTCAACGTATGTTAGCATCGACAAACGAGAAAACTAGAGACGAAGGAGGAGTCTTGGCTTGTTTAGCACGACTGTATCATGAATCAGCCAATGATTTAGCTGAAACAGCACTAGCGGGTGACGAAAAAACACGTTTGGGAGCAGCTGAAGTTGCGCAAGCAAATATCCTACATCCTGAATGTCGAGAATGGTGTGAACAAACGTTGCCAAGATTGTTTAACGACGAAAGCAATGAAGTTCGTCAGAAAGCGGCACATTGCTTCTGGCATTTATGGCAGTCTCCCGAAACCCCATTAACTGACTTTGAGAATTTGATAGGAGTGTTCTTGAAAAGCCCAGCCTTCATAACTGATTCTAGTATGTTAGTCCACGCTCTCACCGACAGCCGCCAGCGTTTGCCAACACTCACTTTGGATATCTGCGAAGAATTTGTGAATCGCTGTAGCGATGAGGCCAGAGACATTAGAACCTCGAGAGCAGCCGACGAAACCTATATTGGCAAGCTAGTCTTTACCGCTTATGAGCAATTGGAGGGCGAAACTTCGCAGATTCGTGCATTAGACCTAATAGACGCAATGTGCCTAGAAGGCTTACATACTGCGAGAGAACAATTGTCTTCGCTTGAGAGGTAACAGCATTTTACGTGCTGTTAACAAACGCGGGGGCATCGTCGCTTGACCCAAGCGGCGATTGACGTGACAATCCGGCGCATGAAAAACGCGCGCGTTCTCATCCTGGCCGGCCTGCTCGGGGCCGGCGTCCTGATGGCCGTTCCGGTGAGCAACCGGGTCGATTCGGCCAACCGCCCCGTGGTCATCACGAACCAAACGACCTCCACGCCCTACCTGGGCTCCATCGATGCCAAGCTGAACCAGCTCCTGCAAAGCCGCGGGGGCCGCTACGTCTTCCTCGTCTCCGAGGGCGAGCTGCTGCGGCTGGACACGCAGGAGGGCAAGGTGGCGATGTTCAACATCGTTTCCGGCGCAAGCTGGGACACGCTCGCCATCCCGGAGCGCAGCATCGGCCCGGGCAACGCCTTTTACGAAAAGTACGTGCAGTTCCTCGACAAGACCGACTTCAACACCAACTAAACACGCCCTATGAAAAACATCGAACGCATCCTCATCGGCGCGCTGGCCCTCGGCTTTGCCGCGCTCTGTGTCAACCAGCTCGATGCGCAAAGCAGCAAGAGCACGACCACCGCCTCCTCCAAACTGGATAAACGGGAAGAAATCGATATCACGCCGGACAATATGATCATGGGCGCCGGGCGCTTTCGCATCAAAAAGATCCGCCTGACCGAAGGCCAACGCGAAACCCTTATCCGCTTCGACTCCGCCACGGGCGACTACGCCATCCTCGACACCACGATTCCGGCCTGGGTGCAGGTGGAGCTGCCCACGGTCAAGCCCGCCGGCCAGTATGAGAACGACGCCCACATCAAGCTGATCGACGACGTGGTTTTTAACTAGCGCTGAAGCGCTGGTGCCCAAAGTCAAAAGACAAAAGTGGCAGGCAAGTGCATAGGCTGCGCTTGGAAACAGGCCGACGCGCCGACCCATAATAAACCCATACGACTTTCGACTTACAGATTTCGCCTTTTGTCTTTGGGACTTTGGGCTTTTGACTTTTTGCTTTAGGCTTCTCATAGCAAATTCAGTTCGCGTTCGATGCGGGCGAGGGTTTCCGGGGCCAGGGCGCGGTCCTCGGGCGGGCGTGAGTGGGCATCGCGTTCGGCTTGGCGGCGCTCTTCCTCGCGTAGCTTGAGTTCGAGGCCCTTGATCTGGTTGAAGGCGCCGCTGAGCTTCTGGATGACGCCGGAGATTTTGGTCAGCTCGGGTTCGTCGAGGTTGGGATTGTCGCAGAGGTAATCGAAGACCTTCTCCCAGGCCACGCTGACGGAGGCGTCGACCGCGGTGTAGCCGGGAAAGGCTGCCTCCAGGAGTTGCTCGGTACGGCGACGGGCGGCACGGATGCGCTCAACGTGTGCCTGCGCGGCCTCGGTCAGCTCCGCGAGCGCGGCCGGTGAGCCCGCCCCGGGTTGGACCGGGGAAGGCTCGGGCCGGATGGCGCCCGTCTGCCCATGCGTGGGCCGACTCGGCGCGCCTTGTGGCTGTCCGTTCTCAGCCGTGTTATCTGTCTGTGGTTTCATCGCTCTCACTCGCATACCCGCACGCCTGCGGGAAAGGTTTGGAAAAGAAGAAAGCAGAAAGATAAAAGATGAAGTAAGAGACCACCTGCGGCAGTCTGGATTGCAGACAAGTAAAGTTCCCCGGATGTCATTTCATCTTTCATCGTTCATCTTTCTGCGTTTACTCACGCCAGCCCCTGCCCTTCCAGGTAGTCGCGCCCGGTGGCGGTCAGGCGGTAACGTGGCAGGTCGTGGCTAAGCTCCGGGCGGCGCGAGGCGGCGAGCCCCTTGTCTTCCAGATAGCCAAGCTCTTTGATTAAGTTTGCCTCGTCGGCATCGTGACCGGCCAGGCGCAGGCCTTCGCGGATGGTGTCCAGGGGAAGGCTGGCCGGAGAGGCCGCCTCCAACTGCAGGAGGATGGCGTGGCGGAAGAGTTGCCGTCGTTGCTTTCTCATGGTTATGAATCGTTTTGAATATTGATAGGATTGAAGATGGCGGAGAAATGATGCCGTGTAATCAAACTGGCTCGTGGATGTGGCCGTGCTTGGCCAGCAGCTTGTCCGTCTTGATGGCCAGTTCGTGCAGGCGCTGGTTGGCGGATTCGGTCGTGGCGATGAGCCGCGCCAGGTGCTCCGCGTTTTTATAAATCAGTGCGTGGACGGCGGCGAAGTCGGCCTTGGTGTCCCGCTGGTGCTGGAAGACCTGGGCGCGGAGCTTGTCGAGCTCGACCAGGGTCGCGTAGGTCGTCTTCGGGTCGGGCTTCTCCTGGAAGACTTCGCGCAGGCGCAGGAGCATGAGCAGGCCGCTCAGCAGGGCCAGGCCGATGATGAATGCGCTTCCGATGGTGGTGGCGTGGTCGAGGGACATTTCGGATTGAAGATTTAAGATGGTAGATTTCAGATTGGATAAAGACTCGCAGAGGGAACTTGGTCGGCTGGATGTTTATTTCATCTTTCTGCTTTTATCTTTCATCGTTTAGACGCGGTTGTGCCCGGCGAGGGAGCCGCCGAAGTACAGGCCGATGATAGCGCTGAGCAGGTGTGTATCGAGGGGGGTCAGGGTGAGGCCGCGCAGTTCGACCCAACGGATTTTCTCCACATCACTGGTAAAGAAGAGAAAGCCCTCATCCAGCTCCGGGTAGCCGACGAAGACCGGCAGGTCCGGCATCCACACCGCCACGACTTTGGGCAGGACGACGATGGCCAGCACCGCCAGCAACGCGATGGCGCGACGGGTCCACTGGAAGCCCCAGTTTTCATAGCGGCGCGCCTGCTCGATGATGGAGGCCTGCTTGCTCAAGGCTTCGAGCGTGTAGAGGCGTTCGCGGCGCTTGGCCTCCTGGCCCAGAGCGATGAGCTTCATGACGCCGCCGAGCAGGGAGGAGCCCAGCAAGGTGGCAAGTTCGGTCGGGATGGAAAACATGGCGGGAATGAAGGTGTGTTTTGGTGTCGGCCGGCTGGCCTCGGTGATAGTTTTGCATGCATAGTAACATATAGGAAAAATAGTTACGGTTGGTTCTTTTGTAGATGTGGAAGCGTTTGATAGATTGGGCAAAAAAAGTGAAAATTTCTTCGTCCAAGGGCTCCCAGAGGCTTGTTACAAATGGACGACGATGGAGAATTTGCTTTGAAAAGAAGCGCCGAATTGGCTTCTCTGACGGAGCATGAAGGTAATCACGCGCCAAAAGTTTTACGATCGCGGCAAGGGCCTGACACCGGGCGAGCTGGTACGCGTCGCCAAGGGACACGAGGGCGAATGCGCCATCAGCGTGTACTGCTACGGTCCCAAGACTTTCGAAACGAAGGAAACCTGTAGTGTGGAGGAGGCCCTGGCCCTGGTCGGCAAGACGCCGGTGACCTGGATACAGGTGCGCGGCATCCAGGACGAGCACCGCATCCGCAGCCTTTGCGAAGGCCTCGGCATGCACCGGCTCGCCGTCGAGGATGTGCTCTCGTCCGACAGCCGCTCGAAGTTTGAGGAGTTCGGGCCCAACCTCTTTGTCGTCTCCAAGGCTGCCATGATGAACAAGGAGCGCGACAGCATGACTATCGAGCAAATCAGCATCTTCCTCGGGGAGGGCTTTCTGCTCAGCATCCAGGAGGGCGACGAACCGCTTTACAATCCCGTCATCCAGCGTCTGCAGCACAGCACCTCACGCGTGCGCAACAGCGACGTCAGCTACCTGCTCTTTGCGCTGCTGGACGTCAAAAACGACTACCTGATGAACATCCTCGACGCCATGGATTCCGACATCGTGGAAATCGAGGAGGCCATGCTTAGCGAGGATAACGACGAAGAGGAGGTCGACATCGAGACCCTTTACCAAAAGAAGCGGGCCCTCCTCATGCTCATGCGCATCGTGCTGCCCATGCGCGACAACGCCAACCGCCTCGAGCTGATCGACCACCCGCTCATCCCCGACGAGAACCGCTACTTCTTCCGCGACCTGGCCGACTACTCGCGCCGCGCCGCCGACCGCGTGGAGCACGCGCGGCTCATCATGCAGAACATGCAGGAGTTCCACCACGCCGAGCAGGAGCACAAGATCAACCGCGTCATGAAGGTGCTCACGGTCATCGCCACCCTCTTCCTGCCGCTGACCTTTATCGCCGGCGTCTACGGGATGAACTTCAGCCACGACAGCCCCTGGAACATGCCCGAGCTGTACTGGTACTACGGCTACCCGGCCTGCCTCGGCGTCATGGCCACCATCTTCTTCGGCTTCCTATTCTGGTTCAAGAAGCAGAAGTGGATTTGATCTGATTATCGGCTCGCGGTTATCAGTTTTCGGATATCGGTGAATTAAATCCGAGGCATTTGCAGTTTTGAGGAAAAGCCACACCGATAACTCATAGCCGAAAAACGACACCCGATAACCAGACTATGCGCTGCTTCTACCATCCCGACTATTTCCTGCCGTTACCAGCGGGGCATCCCTTCCCGATGGAGAAGTTTCCTGTCCTGTTGCTTGAAGTTAGTTCATCGCACGTTCTGCTATTGCCCAATCTCCCAGAAACGCTGTCTTGACCGTAGAGGGATGGTAAAATCCACTTATTCGAATACGATGAAGACGTTTCTTAAGCTCCAGTTTCTCTGCATGTATTGCCTCGCCCATTCGCTGGCAATTGGGGCACAGCCGATACCAGAGAGCTTGCTTGAGGCTGCCCCCATCCCTGACTGGGTAGACATCCTGGAAGTCACGCCACCGGAAGCGGTTCCTCATGCCGACCTTTCAGATGGAGAATATTTCCTCGACCTCGAATTGCAATGGCACCTCCCGACACAAACAAAGTTCTTCCGAACGGTTGTCCAAATCGTAGGAGAAGCAGGCCTTGAGGAGAATGGCGAGTGGAGCTTCAACTTCGACCCGGAATATGAGACGCAATATATTCACTGGGTTCGCATTATAAGGGATGGAAAAGTCATCTACGATTTTGATCTCGGATCGCTCCGTCTCTACAATACGGAGTCTGATAAGGCCAGCCGCTTGCTTAACGGGAGCCTGACCGCTCTGGTAATTTTGGAAGATCTGCGTCCGGGGGATATCGTCGATGTGGCCTCATCCATCGCAGGCGAAAATCCAGCTTTTGGGAACGAGGCTGTGCTGCAACGCAGCCTGAGTTGGTCGGTGCCGGTCAGACGTCAACTGACACGGATTCTGGCAGACCCAGAACAGCAGCTTAATCTAAAAACTTTTTTCGCGGAAGCTCCCCAAGAGTCCTTCTCCAATGAGACAGGTCTGCGGGAATTGAAGCTGGAACTCGAAAACAGCGAAGCCACACGCTCGGAAGGTTCCGTCCCTGCGAGGATCCGGGTATGGGACGCATTACACGTGAGCAGCTTTGACGGTTGGGCTGCCGTCGCTGACTGGGCTGTGCAACTATACCCGGCGGAGGCACCACTTCCGGAAGAGGTACAGGCTGAACTCAATCGAATCAAGGAAGGCACAGATCTAACCAAGGAACGCGCCAAAGCCGCGCTCAATTTCGTGCAGAGCAATGTTCGCTATCTCGGTCTGGAGATGGGCTATGGCGCCTATCGCCCCCGTCCCCCCGAGTTGGTCTGGCAACGGCGCTTCGGAGACTGCAAAGACAAGGCCTTCCTGTTGGTACAAATGCTCAGGGATTTGGGTATCGATGCCTACCCAGCCTTGGTGAATACCGGCTGGGAAAACGGTATTACCGACTTCCTGCCTTCGCCGACCGCCTTCAACCATGTCATAGTTTGCGCGGAAATAGAGGGGGTGCATTACTGGATGGATCCCACCTACAATCGGCAAATCGGGTCATTGGATCGTTTACCGGTCGATCGTTATGGCTACGCCTTGCTCGTGAGACAGGGAGAAAAAAACCTGACGCCTGTCCGTGACCATCCCGAATATCAAAACTCCATTTCCATCAAGACGAAGCTGACCATCGCCCGTCCCGGAGAAGCGAGTCACATAGAAATCATATCGCGCTACAGCGGAGAGGAGGCCGCTGATATACGCCGCTACTTTGAGACGACCTCACTCAACGAAATTGGCCAAAATTATACCAAATACTGGGCCTCGACTTACCCGCACCCGGAGCTTGAGGAAGCCATCAAATATGAAGAATTCCCTGATACCGGCGAAGTTGAAGTCCGGGAAAAATATCGAATTCCCGACGCCTGGGTTCCGGCATCGGATGAGAGCGACCAAAAATTGTATTTCGAGTTTTCAGCCCGCGCCATACGTGATTATTTAGTATACCCAAAGCGCATCGTGCGTCAGCACCCCTTTGCCGTCGGTGATACCGTAAAAATCACTGAGAGATTCGAAGTTCACCTTTTCGAGCCATGGGACCCTGACAAATCTACCATGGAAATCACCGGTCCTGGGATTCTCTATACTGCCCGATCAACATGGGGACAAGTAGTCAATGCCGACTATGAATTTGAACGTAAACTGACAGAAATTGAAGCGAAGGACGTACTCGAATTTGAGTCGGCCATGCAAGACATCTACGACGATAGTGGATGGGAGCTGAGTTGGGATCCTCACTTCGTCAAAAAAGTCGCTCCGACTACTGAGACCGCCAAAAAACTAGACAACCCTATTGCGTATGCGCTCTATGGCGGCGGCTGCTTTATCGCGCTACTACTCTTCGTCCCTTTCATATTTAAGCAGCGACTCAAGCCGCCCAAAGTCATCCCTGAAGGAAGCGAGTATCTAGAGGGCATTGGCGGATGGCTAATACTCCCCTTGATTGGCTTGATCATTACACCCATAAGCATCCTGGCTGAAATCTTTGGCGAATCCCTGGTATGGATATTTTCTCAATCCCAGTGGCAAGCAGCCATGGAAACCCACAGCACCAGCTTAATTTGCCTGGTCGGCGTGGAATCGACCTACAACGGCTTTCTTATGCTAACGCCAGCATTCCTGATTTTCTTTATGCTGAAAAGGCGTTGGTTTTTCCCTTACCTGATGATAGGCTACTATGTATTTCAAATAGTCTTCCAGGGCATTGATCTAGCATGGTCCTCCTCGTTGAATATAGAAACGGACACCATGAGCGCAGCAACCGCTTCAACCCTCATCAGCTTCATCCCGGCCATGCTCTGGGCGACGTATTTCGGTGTGTCCAAGAGAGTCAAAGCAACCTTTCGTTCCTAAGCACAAACAGCCGGAACAGCTGCCTCACACGTTTCAGTTCTTCAGAGGCGGGCGTGTCCCCGCTCCCTATATACAAATCAGGCATAAACACCTTGTTCAAATGTCTATGAAACTTTCCTCCCGCTAGTGAAGTGCTTCTACCATCCCGACTATTTCCTGCTGCTGCCGGCGGGGCATCCGTTCCCGATGGAGAAGTTTCCCGAGGCGGCGTCCATCGTGGAAAGAGAATGCCCGGCGGCGGAAATCATCCATGTCGAGCCGGCTACGATGGAGCAACTCCTGCGCGTACACACAGCGGAGTACCTGGAAAAGATTCGCACGGACGGCCTAATCACCTATGAGCGCAACCGACTCGGCCTGCCTCACTTCCCCGACCTGCTGGAGCGCTCTGCGCGGGAGACCAACGGCACCATCCACGCGATGTATGCCGCGCTGGAAGACGGCCTGGCCTGCAATCTCGCTGGAGGTACCCATCACGCCTTTGCCGACCGTGGCTTGGGGTTTTGCGTGCTCAATGACGTCGCCGTGGCCTTGGCGGAGCTGCGCCTGACTCAGCCGAACCTGCCCGTGATGGTTATCGACACGGATGCGCATCAGGGCAACGGCACTCACGCACTTTTACGCAACGACCCGCACGCCTTCACCTACTCCATCCACGTGGGTAAAAACTATCCCGCAGCCAAAGAGCCAGGTGACTGCGACGTGCCCCTGCCCCGCTATGTGGAAGGCGACACGTACCTGCACGCCTTGACCTCCACCCTCCCCGAACAGTTCCACCGGGCCACGCCTGAGTTGGTCTTCTGGATTGCCGGAGCCGACCTCCATAGCGAAGACCGCTTTGGCCAGATGAAATTAACCGAGGAGCACTTCGACGAACGCGACCGCTTCGTGCTCGATATGGTCACCCGTTGGGAGATTCCCACGGCAGTCGTCTACGGCGGCGGCTATCACAAGGGCGGGCTTACCGGCCGCATCCACGCGGAAACGGTCAAGCGCGTGGCGGAGTATGCCAGCTAACTTGACATGACATCATTATGATGTCATTTTAGCATCATGAATATAACATTGAGAGATGTGCCCCCTGAGCTTCACCGGCGGCTCAAAGAGAGTGCTAAGGCGAACGGTCGCAGCCTAAACAAAGAGGCGATCAATGCATTGGATAAGCAGATTGCGCCACCTGCTTATCGGAACCAGGCATTCTTGGATAAGCTGGATGCAGACCGCAAACGAACCAACGTATTTGTAAAACAAAAAGATCTGGAGAAAATCATTCAGGAAGGCCGTAGATGATCGTAGTCGACACGAACGTCCTTACCTACGTCCTTCTAAAAGGTGAATACGAGGCTGACTGTAGAAAGCTTATCGATTCAGATGCGCACTGGGCAGTCCCCAGCCTCTGGCGAAGCGAATTTACCAATATTCTTACTACTTATGAGCGAGTGGCGGGTCTGAAAAGAAACATGTCCCTCACGGCATTCGATAATGCGATTAGTCTAATCGAGGAACGAGAATATGAGATTCGCATAGAAACCATACTCGACTGCGCCGCACGCACACAACTGAGCGGCTACGACGCCACCTATGTCGCCCTGGCTGAAGACCTGAGCGTCCCTCTCTATACCTACGACAAACGTGTGCTGAAAGCCTGTCCCGAACTGGCGAGGAAGCCCTAGTTCGCGCGCATGGTGCCGCTTTCCTGCTCCTGCAGGAAGTGCGCGTAGGCATCGCGGATGCCTTCCTCCAAAGTAAACTTGGGCTGCCAGCCGGTGTTCATCAGCACGGAGCTGTCCATGAGCTTGCGCGGGGTGCCGTCGGGCTTGGAGGTGTCCCACTCCAGCTCACCCTGGTAGCCGATCACTTTGGCGACGGTCTCGGCCAGTTCCTTAATGCTCACTTCGGAGCCACTGCCGACGTTGACCCACTCCGGCGGATTTTCCAACGTGAGCAAGTGCAGCAGGCCGGCGGCGAGGTCGTCCACGTGAAGGAACTCACGGTAGGGCGAACCGGTGCCCCAGCACACGACCTTGGGCGCGCCGGCTTCCTTGGCTTCGTGGAAGCGACGGATAAGCGCGGGCATGACGTGCGAGTTCTCCGGATGGTAGTTGTCGCCGGGTCCGTAGAGGTTGGTCGGCATGGCCGAGTGGAAGAGCACGCCGTACTGCTTGCGGTAGTACTGGCAGAGCTTGAGCCCCGCGATCTTGGCGATGGCGTAGGGCTCGTTGGTGGGCTCCAGCGGGCCGGTCAGGAGGGCGTCCTCACGCATGGGCTGCTCGGCCAGGCGCGGGTAGATGCAGGAGCTACCAAGAAAGAGCAGACGCTGCACGCCGGCCTTGTAGGCGGCGTCGATGCTGTTGTGCGCGCTGGCCAGATTGACGTGCAAAAAATCCGCCGGGTAGGTGTTATTGGCATGAATGCCGCCCACCTTCGCCGCCGCGATGATGACCACCTCGGGCTTCTCCTCTGCGAAGAACTTCAGCGTCGCAGCCTGGTCGCACAGGTCGAGCTCCTCACGGCTGCGCGTGATGATGTTTTCGAAGCCACGGGCCTCCAAAGCGCGAACCACCGCAGCGCCCACCATGCCTTTATGGCCGGCAACGTAGATGCGAGAGTTCTTTTCCATGAAAAGGGTGTTTTAGTGCTTGGTGCTTAGTGCTTAGTCAGGCTGCGAGTCAAATAGGAACCAAGCACCAGGCACTAACTCACTTCTTTACGCCGGTCGTTCTCCGTCGGGTTTGAGCGCTTTGGCGGAGTCCTGGATGGCCAGTTCGTACTTGGCCAGGGCGAGGTCGGCCTCGGTCATGATTTTGACCAGCTCCTTGAAGTGTACCTTGGGTTCCCAGCCGATTTGCTTCTTGAGCTTGGCCGGGTCGCCGATGAGCAGGTCGACCTCGGCGGGGCGCTCGTAGCGCTTGTCGTAGTCGACGTACTTTTCCCAGTCCAGGTCGAGCAGGGCAAAGGTTTCCTGGACGAACTCCTTGACCGAATGGGTGGCGTTGGTGCCGCAGACGTAGTCGTCGGGGTTGTCCTGCTGGAGCATGAGCCACATGACCTCGACATACTCCTTGGCGTACCCCCAGTCGCGCTTGGCGTCGAGGTTGCCGAGATAGAGCTTGTCCTGCAGCCCCATCTTGATGCGGGCAGCCGCACGGGTGATCTTGCGGGTCACAAACGTCTCCCCGCGGCGAGGACTCTCATGATTGAAAAGGATGCCGCTGCTGGCGTGCATGTTGTAGGACTCGCGGTAGTTCACCGTAATCCAGTGCGCGTAGAGCTTGGCGCAGCCGTAGGGCGAGCGCGGGTAGAACGGCGTGGTCTCCGTCTGCGGGATGGCCTGAACCTTGCCGAACATCTCCGAGGAAGACGCCTGGTAGTAGCGCACCTTGCCCGCCAGACCGGCCTCACGGACGGCGTCGAGGATGCGCACGGCGCCAAGCGCGGTGACGTCCCCGGTATACTCGGGGATATCGAAGGACACGCGCACATGGCTCTGCGCGGCGAGGTTGTAAATCTCGTCCGGCTCCAGCTCGTAAAGCAGCTTCACGAGGCGGGTGGAGTCGGCCAGGTCACCGTAGTGCAGGAAGAGCTTGGTCCCGTGCACATGCGGGTCGTTGTAAAGGTGGTCGATGCGGCTGGTGTTAAAAGTCGACCCGCGGCGGATGATGCCGTGGACCTCGTAGCCTTTGTCGAGGAGCAGTTCGGCCAGATAGGAGCCGTCCTGCCCGGTGATGCCGGTGATGAGCGCTTTCTTCATACGGGATAAACTGTCAGTTGAGCACGCCCGCCACATCGATGCGAGTAGAAAAAGCCAGCAAGAAGCCTACGGAGAAGTCTTTTGCAAGGCCTCAAGCCGATCCACCAGGACATCGCGGAAAGCCGTATTTTCGGCCAGATTCATGCTGCGGAAGGGGAAAAAGACCACATTACGAATGACCAGGAGGGGCATGGCCTGAGTATCCGGTTTTAACGTCGGCGGTGAAAAAGGCAGCCAGGAATGGGCCTGAGAGGGTATGCCCGCCGCTTCCCGCACAGTTTCGTCGCGCCATTGCCTTGCATAGTCCGGCGTCGGGAATACCAATGCCTGAAAGCCATAGTGACCGGACGGCGGGCCTATACAGCCGTCAGGATGACTGTCCTTGTCGTAAATCACCATGTAGCGCCGCATCGTCACCAGTGCTTCGTCGCTGTAATACCATGGCCAGTCGAGTGGCGATCCACTGGTGAGCGGCACATAGGAATAATCGAAGAGGCGCGATAGCTGTTTCAAGGCAGCATCAATCTCGTCCAGGAGCGGCTGGGTTTTCTTGAGATCGTAGGACCGGTTCTGGTACAGACTCAAGGTGACAAAGTCCCCAGCCTCCGGCACCCAGTACCGCAAGGTCGCACGGGAACGCAAATTGGCGTCTCCGGTGTACTGCAGCCACGGACCGCTCAGGCTGGCGGTCAGGCGTAGTTCGTCGTCGGAGCGCCGCGAGTCGAAGCCATGCTCCGTAAAATAGTCCTGGTAATAACGAACGATGTCCCGGGCCGGTATATGTAGCCCTTCCTTTGCCCGAAGCACTACCATTTGCTGGGACTCCGAGCGGGTTTCCATATCTGAAAAATCACGCACACCGAGGCTGTCCGCCTCCATCCCCGGCATGAGAGGAATGCGGTAACGAAACTGCGACGGCTCATTGCCTGCTTCCGCCCAGCCAGGTAACCAAACCAGCAACAAAAGCAACGGGCAAAAATACAGGCGCATATTCCTATATAACGACGTAAGGGATGCGTTTCTAAGAAAAATATGGTGAGGACTTGCCGATTTTGAAACCGAAGGCCAAGCTCCCCTCTTTTATGTTCGCACACGACCTCCCTTTCGACCCCACCTACGGCTACCGCCTCGACGACCTCCTGCGGGTGCCCGCGCCCTTGGAGCCCAACGACTTCAGGGAGTTCTGGCTCAAGCGCCGCGAGGGTGTTCGCGGGTTCAAAACCTGTCCGCAGTTGGGGCCGGTCACCACGACCGCCAACGGCTGGAACCGCCAGACGGTGACGTTTAACTCCACCGGCGGCTGGGAGCTGAAGGGCTGGCTGATAACACCCAAGGAGGGGCCCATCGAGCGCGGCTTTGTACGCCTGCACGGTTACGGTGGCCAGGGTGAGCCTAACGGCCTCGACGCCCAGGAGCGCGCAGCTACACTCTACCCGTGCCTGCGCGGTCTGCCCCCCAGCACCCGCGCGGGCTACCCGGACAACGCCGGCGAGCACGTCGTGTTCAATATCGAGGACCGCGATCAGTACATCCTCGGTGGCTGCGTGGAGGACGCCTGGCTGTCCGTCTCCGCCCTGCTGGAGCTGTTCCCGCAGGTCGAGGGCCATGTCGGGCTTATCGGCGGAAGCTTCGGCGGAGGCATCGGCTCGCTCATGCTGCCCTGGGACGAGCGCATCGCACGCGCTCACCTACAGGTGCCGACCTTCGGCAACCAGCCCCTGCGCCTGCTGCTCCCCTGCAACGGCAGCGGCAACGCCGTCACGCAGTACTTCCGCAAGACCGGCAAGATTCCCCCTACCCTCGCCTATTTCGACGCGGCCAGCGCGGCGCGGCACATCACCATACCGATGCATGTGTCCAACGCACTCTTCGACCCCGCCGTGCCGCCCCCAGGGCAGTTTGCCGTCTACAACGCGCTCCCCGGCGAGAAGTCACTGCACGTCGCCCAGGCCGGCCATTTCGAGTATCCCGCCCTCGCAGAAGACGAGCAGGAACGTTTCCGGCAAATGACGGAGTTCTTCGCAGGACTTTGAGAGCGCTCCGTCGCCAGAGGTGATATTTAAAAGAATGTTCGCGTTCTTTTGGGTATTCAGCGCCACGATGGCGCTCGGTGTGTTCCTCATAGCCTCCATCTATCGCGGGACCCCCTTCGGCCGGTATCAAAAACCGGCTTTGGCGTACGGCATTGTCAGCTTCTTCGCTTACGTCGGTGGATGTATCTTTGCCAATCGCATGGAGCCACTCGAAGTGGAACAAGCTTTCCCGCTTCACTCCATCGTCCAGCTCCTGACCAGCTTTGACCGCACCCTGAGCCCGATGGAAATCCAACTGGTCAGCGTCCAGTATGGTGGCCTGCTGCTCTTCGCGGCCCTGCCGGCGGTACTGCTTTATGCAGCTCTCGAACTCTATCGTGTACGCAGCCTGTCACCAACGGTGCAGGAGCACGAAGCCTAGAACCCGAACTGGTAATCTGCCAGGCGCTTGCCGATTTCGGCGATGACTTCCTTTTCGGCGGCCTCGCCCTTGGCGGCGAAGGTGACGCTGAAGCGCACGAAGTGCCCGGCGTCGTCCCAGGGAACGGTGCTGATGAGCAGCTCGCGGATGAGGAACTGCGAAAAAGCCTCGCCGTCGGCGAATTCCACCTTGGTGCCGTCGGGCTTGACGGCGGCCTTGGGGGCAGCGGTGTAGAGGAAGAAGCTGCCCTTGGGCTTCTTGGCGTCGAAGCCGGCGGCCTTGAGCACCTCCACCAGCAGGTCCATGCGGCGCGAATACTTGGCGGCGATTTCCTCCGTGATGCCGGGGTTGGCCAGCGCGGCGACACCGGCCTTCTGAATAGCCAGGAACTGCCCGGAGTCGCTGTTGTCCTTCACGTCGCCGTAGGCCTTGACGATAAGCTCGTTGCCGCAGACCCAACCGAGGCGCCAGCCGGTCATATTGAAGCCCTTGGAGAGGGAGTGCAGTTCGACCGCCACGTCCTTGCCGCCCTCGACCTGGAGGATGGAAATGGGCTGGCCTTCGAAGATGAGCGCCGAGTAGGCGGCGTCCTGCAGGACGACGAGGCTGTGCTTCTTGGCGAAAGCGACGACCTTCTCGAAGAACTCCCGCGTGGCGGAGGCGCCGGTGGGGTTGTTCGGGTAATTGATGACCAGCACCTTGGCCTTGGCCAGGATGTCAGCCGGGCAGGAATCGAGGTCGGGTAGGAAGTTATTCGCAGCAGTAAGCTGATAGTTAAAAACCTCGCCGCCGAAGTACTTGGCGTGGGTACCGAAGACCGGGTAGCCCGGTGTGGTCATGAGCACATACTCGCCGGGATTGACGAAGCAGGCGGGCAAAATCGAGAGCGCGGCCTTGCTGCCGATGGAGTGCAGGACCTCCTTTGACGGGTCGAGCTTCACGCCAAACACCTTGTCCATGTAGGCAGCCACGGCAGTCTTGAAATCCGCGCCGCCGTTGTCAGCGTAACCACGGTTAGCCGGGTCGTTAGCAGCCTCGGTCAGCGCGGCGACGACCTCGGGGAAGGCCATCTCGTCAGGCTCGCCCACGCCCATGTCGATGAGGGCCACGTCGGGCTTTTCGGCCTTGGCCGCAGCCTTGGCGCGCTTGATCTTCTCGAACTTGTAAATAGCGGTGGACTTGCCGTAGTTCACCCCGCCGATGCGCTCGGCGAACAACTGCTGGATATAGGATTCGTCTGACATGAGGCGAAGGAGTAAAGAGCCCAAAGCCGACTGCGGAAAGCAAAAAAGCCTAGGGAGCCTGTCTATTTGAGTCGGCAGACGGATTTTGTGCCTTTCCAAAGGCTCGTTCGGAATACATGCTGCCTTCAGCATCAGGCAAGCAATCTACTGCCCCAGTCATGCCCGCCACGAAAAGGAATCGCATCGCCACACTAGTAATCCTGGCTACCATCGTGCTAGTCGTGGCCAGCTGGCTCCTATCGGAGAAGGCCCAATGGTCGGATGCCCCCGATCCTGAGACCGATGAAGACCGGGTGACCCGTGAACCAGAACCCGCGGACCTGGAAACGAACGCCGAAATAAGCTCCATCGAGGAAGTGGCTGACGTCGAAGCGCAATTGCCGGAGCGGCCCGAGGTCGAGCCGGACGTCATGTTTTTCATGAAGCAATCCGTTGCCGCTTTTTCCGCCGGGTCGCTGGAGGAGGAGCAGAGGCTGCTAGCGGAGGCGGGCGTCTTTCTCTCCATTGCCGATATTCGCGAAATCCACGAGCGCATGATCGGGCAGGACATCGACGCCTACTTCGAGTCGCTGATCAAAGTTTGGGTGGAGGCCGATCCGGAATATGCCATCGACTTCGCCTGGCGTATGTTTTCCGAGATGGATAAAACACCGGGCGAGTCCAACATCCATCAGTTTTTCAACCCGTGGCTGCATACCGACCCGGAGGCAGCCTTGGCCTTCGCCGAGGAGTACTTTAAGGATAACCCGGACATTATCGAGAAGATCAAAGAGAACGTCCGCGAATTGCAGTCTCCGATATCCGTCGCCATCGAAATGATGGAAAACACCAAGGACGGCCGGCAAAGAAAGCTTCACGAGCACCTGAATGACTGGCCCAGCGAGCAGTTGGAAAACGGTGTGCAATGGGGCATGTCGCTGACGGGTGATGATCGCCAGCTAGTGGTGACATCGCTCATTCGGCAACTGGCCGAGAAAGACCCGCAGAGCGCCCTCGCTTGGCTACCCAGACTGGAAGCCCTCGAGGATAGCAGCGAGTACAAGGAGCAACTCGTACTCGGCCTGGCCGCCAGTGACCCCTATACGGCCTCAACCATGCTCGATTCCCTGTCCGGCAGAGTCCGGACCCAGGCCGTTGAGCGTATAGCCGGGGAAGTGGCCGCGCAGAATCCCGACCAAGCCGTGACTTGGCTAAACAACCTACCGGACGAAGACTTTACCGTAGCGCTGGGACCCGTGCTCTCCTCACTGCCGCCCACCGAATGGCAGGCCAACGTGGACGAGCTGCTCACCACCCGGAGCGAAACCAGCACAACCGCGCTGCTCAAGGCATCGCAAGACCTGGCCCTGAAAAATCGCGAGTTCGCCAGCGGCATGCTGCTGTACATCGTCGAGCAGGAATTCGGTGGCGAATTTCCGGCCGAAAACAAACACAACGATGCGGCAAATTATATTCGGGAGGCTACCATGCAGATCGCGATTGCCTATGCCATCAACGACGGCGCCGAGGCCGCCGTGCGCTGGATGCTGCGCGCCCCCTACAACGAGGAAGACTCCCGGAACAGGCAAATAAAGCAAATTGTGCATGGCCTGCCGGGCGCGCGGGAAAACGTCGAGGCCAGCCTGGAAACGGATGCCTGGACACCAGAACAGCGCGCAACGCTACAAACGATTCTGGAGAAAACCCCCACCGACGCAGCTGCACCTCAATAAGGTTTAGCCCGTAATCCGCGCCCACAGCTCGGCGGCATGGATCACTCCCCGTAGCGTATGAAAACGCCGGTCTTGCCTACGGGTGGCGTCATATCGAAGGTTGCCCGGGAGCCGTCCACCGGGGCGCTTTCCCAGTCGAGAGGAAACCACTGGGAAAGATCGTAGGAATATTCCAACAGGAGGTCTGTGCCCTCAGGCTTTTCCGGCGCCGTCAGCTTGGCCATGCCACTTTCCCAACCAGCCGTAGGCAACAGATCGCGATTGTTCTGACGGGGACCTCGCCCGAAGAGGTATGCCAATCGGTTGGGCACAGCCCCCAGGCGTGCGCCCGCCCCGGTCGTTTCCGTATCCGCCAGCGCCTCCACCGGGAAATGCTCCGCCTGCCACGATGCCCAGCTCCCGGCCTTCCAAGCGGAGTTGCGATTGCCCACACTGCCCCGCGGGTAAATCATGCTGTCGAGGTCCACCGGGGGGCTATCTAGCTGTAGCTTGTAAATCGCCATCGAAGATGGGCTGGAAAATGAGTCATTAATGATCAGAAACAGCGAACCGTCCGGAGACACCACAGGCATAATTGCCAATGCGCCCGGAAGGTCTATCTCATCCAGCTTTGTCCCCTCCTCCGAAAAGAGTGTACCATGAGTAACCTCCGTTGAATATGAGGACCAGAAAAGAAGAATGTTACCATTCTCAAAGGTGTAAATAAGCGCCATCAGAGATTGGACTTCCAGCCATTGCATATATAGATTTTCAGGATACACGTAATCATAATCGGTCAAGTTCCCCAAAAGGATCTTTTCCTCTCCCGATAAGCGGTAAAGTCCTCCTTCCAGTGATACCTGGATCCAGGAATCCTCTATGCCTTGGGCGAACAACTCCCCATCCTCCAGAGCATATTCCTGAAATTCGTATAGGGCATTTTCCGGCCCCATGCGCTGCAAACCAGTGCCACTATGCTCGGGTAACCACACTCCTCCCTCTGGACTGACGGAGATCAATTTCTCAGATTCTGGAATAGCGCTGTTGGAAAGCAGCGAACCGTCCCGTGTATTTCTCACTGCATCAACATTGTAAGAAGTTCTTCTATACATGAATCCAAACCCATCGATGAAATCGTTATCGTCAGATGAGCCACCCAATTCAGTATACCAAATCACCTCACCCTCCAGATTAACTGCAGCGCAACCGCCGTACCCGCTCAAAATAAGGGAGTTACCGTAACCGAGAGCCATATAATCAAACTCAAAGGCAAAGCCCGGACTGCCCTGATCGTCGTGTACATAAAGAGGAGTAACAGTCCCGTCGCTTTCGGAAATCAGCCCGATTCCATTCTGAAATAAACCAACCAACTGACCATCAGGCATCCACATCAGGGCGCGTAATTCATATCCGAGATCGGGGTGCTCGACCTCCTTTTCCCAATTCAGGTTACCATTAAAATCAAGGGATGTAACCAGCGGACCTCCACTCTCGCATAGATAGAGCGCAGTGTCAGTCGCCATGGGTAAGAAGAAAATACCATAATAATGAAAGTCATTATCACTCTCAAAAATCTTATGAATCAGAGGGCTCGCTTGAATTTCAGACGTGCTGTCACTGGCACAAAAACTGTTTTGAGGATCCTGACCGTACTGAGGCCAGGGATGCTCGTCTGGGTAGCCTGCTTCAGTGGGATATTGAAGCAACGATCCATCACTCAAAAGCATTGTCGGCACACCATCTGGGCTCAATTTTAACGGACTGATCGCGTACACGGTGTGAGTTCTTTGCACTGCTACCTCCCCCAGAATAGTACCCTCGATATCAAATGCCACAATACGGGGATCTGTTTTCAGACCCGCGTAAAAGGTTCCATCACCGCCGATAACCAATGAGCAACTTGTATTGACAGGAGGCGTAAAATCAGGGTCGCTTTCTCCGTCCGGAAGAAAAATCTCAATTGTATCTCCTGCGGCCAGGACACGCCCATCCGCTAACTGGAATGCTGAATAATACTCTCTGCTCCCGTAAACTGAATTGAATAAGATTTCGCCATTAAATGAAAATAGAATCAAAAAATTGTCAGTAGACACAAAATAGCCCTGATCGGACATACCTATAATATTGGTGACTTCGTATAGCCGAGGATGCTCCCATTGATGCGACCAAAGGTATTCGGCGGAAGGAGAAAGACATTTTAATCGATACAATTCGGAGATAAGAATATTATCGTTGGGCCCTATCGCGATCTCTGACAATTGCCCATGGTTGCTGCTAGAGCGCTCGCTCAAGTGCCCGATATCTTCCAAATTCTCGTCGAAAATAACGAATTTCTTATCCCGAACCAACAAGGCCTGAGCATTGTTTGGTAAGCACAGTGAACCATAGAGCGGCGGGTCATCCTCTACAATCTCATCCACGAGTGAACCATCCACAATAGAACGCACCTCCAAACCTTCGTAATTATTATAGATACGGTTTCCACGCACCGCGATATGGTTGGAATACAGATCATTAATATCCCAAAACACTTCTCCATCTGAAGAAGTTTTCTGAAAATGCCACCCTCGATCAGGGGAAGAATATTGATAATAAATGCAGTAGACACTCCCATCTTCGCCAAAAGCCAGCTTGGAACCTTCGTAATCCGCCTGCAGTTGCACTGCAAACAGCCAACATAATAAGCATGATAAGCGGACAATTAGTCTTATCGAAGCAAGATGGCACATGACATGATAACACTTCTCATATGCTGAGGCCCGCCGTCAACCAACTATTCCCTCACCCCGTAATGCGCGCCCACAGCTCGGCGGCGCGTTGGTCGAGGGCAGCTTTGGTTTTGTCGACCTCGGCGAGGCGGGCGCGGAGGTTTTCGTTGGCGATTTCCGCGAGGTCGTCGAGGTTGTACAGGTAGACGTTGCGGAGTTTGGCCACGCCGGGGTCAAAGTTGCGCGGCACCGCCAGGTCGATGAGGAAGAAGGGCCGGGCCGGGCGTGTTTTTAAAATCGGCTTCAAGGCGTCAGCGGTCAGGAGCGGACCGGGCGCGCCGGTGGCGCCGATGACGATGTCGGCATGCGGCAGGAAGTGCGCGAGGTCCCCGAGCGCGCCGGAAGCGGCGTTGAAGGTGGCGGCCAACTCCTGCGCACGGGCAGACTCGCGACTGAGCACGGTGATTTGCTCCGCGCCGCGGCTGACGAGTGCCTGCGCAGTCTTTTGCCCGGCCTCGCCTGTCCCGGCCAGCAGCAGCACGGCGTCCTTGAGGTCGCCGCAGACACGGGTGGCGAGATCGACAGCGACATTGCCGAGACTGACCTGCCCGGAGCCGAGCTGGGTATGCGTGCGGGCCCACTTCGCCGCCTGGAAGCTTTTCTGGAAAAGGCGGTGCAGGACGGGCCCGGCGGCGGAGCGCTCCGTAGCGGTGGTGTAGGAAGCCTTCACCTGGCCAAGGATTTCCGTCTCGCCGACCATCTGGGAATCCAGCCCGGCAGCCACGGCGAAGGCGTGCCGCACGACGGCCTCGCCGCTCTCGAAAAAACCGTACCGGGCGAGCTGGTCACGCGGGATGCCGTGTTGACGCTCAAGCACCTCGTAGATGCCGTCCGGGTCGTCACGGTCGGCCACGGCGTAGATTTCCACGCGGTTGCAGGTATTCAGCACCAGGCACTCACGCAGCGCAGCTCTCTCGCGGAGGTTTTCATAAAGGGCCGCGAGCTGTGCCGGTGATATCGCGAAGCGCTCGCGCACCTCCAGTGGAGCGGTGCGGTGGCTGCTGCCCAGGAGGAGCAGCTTAGGCGGCTGTGTCCCGTTGTCAGACATCACTGTGCAGGGCAACGGCCTCCGGGGCCGGAGGTTTTTCAACGTGACGGGTGAGCGGCCAGAGGGAAATCAAAGCCCCGGTGAACATGGCCACGCAGGCGATGGCGAAAGGCGCGCCGACGAGGCGATTGAACCGCCGCAGGAGCAGTACCACCGCATAGCCAAACCACACGGCGAGCGCCACCCCCACCTTGAGCCACCCCACCGAGCCCGGCTGCGCAATAAGGTCCAGCACGCCCACGGCCACCGAGACGGTCAGCACGCTGACCCCGAAGGAGATGAGGCGGCCGTTGATATCCTCAAGCTGTCGAATGGCCGGAAGGCGGTCGAATATGCCACCCGAGCGCCGCGCCTCCAGCCCGTGGTGCTGGATGATGTACATCAGCGAGGTCAGGGCCAGCAGGCCGAAGACCCCGTAGCTGAACACCGCCAGGGCCGCGTGAAAGCCGACCCAGGGGCTGCCGGGTTCCGTCGCAGGTGCGAGTCGGTCGAAGCCGGCCAGAAAGAGCGAGCCCACCGACAGCACCGCCGCCAGCCCGGCGGCAAACAGGTTTAAGAGTTTGAGCTTAAAAAGAGGGCGGACGACCAGGTCCAATGCGATGGCGCTCCAGGCCATGGCTTGCAGAATCTCGAAGACGTTGGTCAGCGGCAGCGCGTGGTCCAGCAGCCCGCGCAGAAACAACCCCAGGCTTTGAAAGATGAAGCCCGCGCCCAGTGCTACGCGTCCGGCCGCGCGCCAGCCCGCCCGGCCCTTGAGCGAGGCCAGGGTCAGCAGAAAGGCAATGCCGTAGAGCACCGAGCCCGTCCACAACAGCCATCTGTCGTCCGCGATATCCATGGAAACCCGCTAATGTAGGCGAAGAATCGCTTCTAAGAAAGCGTGTTTTTACGGTCTCGGTGAGGCTTGTATTGCTGGATGACATCTTAAAAATAGCGGAGTGGAAACGATATCTCAATTTCGTTGGTTGGCTAATGAGGCATCGAGCTGCCTGTTGTATCTGTGGCCCGTCACGCTCATACTGTTTGCCTTACCTCCGCTAACCATCGTGTTGGAAAACTATTGGGGCAAGTTCGAGCCACCGAGAAAGCGTGTCCTTCTGCTACTCTTGCCTTCTCTCTGTAACTTGCTGATACTTCTCACAGGTGCCATTCTACAGAAGCAGTCTGCATTCACCCAGGTTCCTGGAGTTATTTTTCTGGCCGGCGTGGTCTGCTCGATCATAGCCATTGTGCTGAATCGCCGAATTTGGATGACCGCGATTTGCCTGTGTGCGCTACAGTTATGGTACACGTTCTGGTGCTGGTTTATCTCTAGCATGTCCATTGCTGATGATTGGATATGAGCAGGGCTGTATGTCTCAAACCTGCTTGCAGACTCCGTACGGTCCATGCAAGCTGTTCCACAATGAATCGCATCCTTCTTTCGCTAATCGTTTTTTTACTCATGAATCAAGCTCCCCTCCCCGCGCAGAATACCGACCCCGATAACGACGCCGGAGATAAGGCCAGCTTCACACCGGATGCCTCCGTGGTCTACAAGGAGACGCCACAGGGAGAGTTGAAGCTCAATTTCTTTTATCCGGAGGGACACTCCAAGGAGGACAAGACTCCGGCCATCGTGTTCTTCTTCGGCGGCGGCTGGACAAGCGGCAGCCCGCAGCAATTTTTTCCACACTGCGACTACTTGGCCTCGCGCGGGATGGTTGCCATCTCCGCCCAGTACCGCATCAAAAACAAGCACGACACCACCCCGCAGGACGCCGTGCGGGACGCCAAGTCCGCCATGCGCTGGCTGCGCTCCCATGCGTCGGAGTACGGCATCGACCCGGAGCGTATCGCCGCGGGCGGGGGCTCCGCTGGGGGACACCTCGCTGCCAACACACCCATCGAAGACTTCTGCAACGAGCCCGGTGAGGACACTACCGTGAGCAGCCGTCCGTCCGCGCTGGTGCTTTTCAACCCCGTCATCGACAGCAGCCCGCAAGGTTACGGCAACGACCGTATGGGCCCGGACTGGAAGGAAGTTTCGCCGCTGCACCACGTCGACGAGAACACGCCACCGGTCATCGTCTTTCTCGGCACGAAGGACAAGCTCATCCCCGTAAGCATGGTCGAGGGATACCAGCGCAGCGTCGAGGACGCCGGTGGGCGCTGTGAAGTGCGTCTCTACAAGGGCCAGCCGCACGGCTTCTTCAACTACAACAAGCCCAAGTACTACTACGAGACCGTCATTGAGATGGACAAGTTTCTCGCCTCGCTGGGCTACATCGAGGGTGAGCCCACGCTGCAAAAGCCGTAGATAGCGGAAATTTACTAGCGTGCGGCGCGAGGTTTTCTGTTTGAATACAGTTCACCGAAACCCCGATATGAAGAGTCCCCTTGTCTTTCTCGTCCTCGCTTGCATAACCGCCGTTCATTCAAATGCCGGTGTCGTCGCCACCGCTGATCGAGGGGACATCACATCCAGCGAAATTGTCACTTATAAGAAAACGCCGCAGGGCGAGCTACAACTGCACATCTTCAACCCGCCCGGACACACCAGCACGGATCGAAGTCCGGCAGTGGTCTTCTTCTTCGGCGGCGGCTGGGTCAAGGGTGGCCCCAAGGCCTTCTACCAGGCATCCGAGTACCTAGCTATGCGGGGTATGGTCGCCATCTCCGCCGAGTACCGCATCAAGAACAAGCATGGCACCACACCCATCGAAAGCGTCTACGACGCCAAATCCGCCATGCGCTGGGTGCGTTCCCACGCCGCGGAGCTGGGTATTGACCCGGACCGCATCGTCGCGGGTGGCGGCTCGGCCGGCGGGCACATCGCCGCCAACACGCCCAACGAAGACGTCCTCAACGAGCCCGGTGAAGACACCAGCGTAAGCAGCCGCCCGAGCGCCCTACTGTTGTTCAACCCCGTGCTCGACGTCAGCCCAAAGGGCTTCGCCAGCAAACTCTTCGGGGATGCCTGGCAGGAGGCTTCCCCCATGCAGAACATCGACGCCGACACCCCGCCGACCATCATCTTCTTTGGCGATCAGGACCGCCTGCTCCCCATGAAAATGGCACAGGAATACGTGCAACACATGAACGACGCGGGCGCCCGCTGTGAGCTGCGCGTCTACGAAGGCCAAGGGCACGGATTCTTCGTCTACAACAAAAGTCCGGAGCACTTTGCCCTCACTTTGATCGAGGCAGACAAGTTTCTGGCCGAGCTTGGGTACATCGAAGGCGAGCCTACTTTGAAAGTACCTAAGGCAGTACCTGTAGAAAGCGACTGAGCTCAATTCCTTAATTTTGCATTAAACTGCGATTAGCAGTTGAAATAGATATATCAGGTACCGATATTGCCGCATCGATATTCACTCGAACTCTCCTTTACTTGAGCAAGACCCCAGACGACCCGCCTTGCTGCTGGCTGGAATATATATTATCCTGGCAGGCCTATATATTATCACGT
Source organism: Verrucomicrobiia bacterium (assembly GCA_030432235.1). GTDB lineage: Bacteria > Verrucomicrobiota > Verrucomicrobiia > Opitutales > Cerasicoccaceae > JAUIHT01. The sequence goes on from JAUIHT010000009.1 coordinate 83,873, forward strand.
CGTCACTGACTTTTGGGCGTCTCTCGCCGGGCCCACAGGAACTGGCCGCCATCGAGGTGCTCAAAGGGTTAATATTTGTCGGCACTACCGGCATTGCGCTCTACTTCGGCAGCGTCTACCTGCTTCGGCGGATCGCGCGCCAAAACATCGAAATCGAGCGGCAACGCGCCTCCATCCTCATTCTGGATCAACGCGTATCCGCCGGACTGCTTGCCAGCGCCATTGGGCACGACGCCAACAACATGCTGGCCACCGTAAAGCTGACCCTGGACATGATGAGCCGGATCAAGGACGAAGCCCAGAGGGCGGAGATGCTGGCCAAGGTCAACGGCGTCCTGGAGGAACTGGTCAACCTGAACCACCGCCTGGTGCGCGGGGGTGAATCCGAGCAGCCCGGTGAGTTGATCAATTACTGCCTCCACAAGGAAGTGGAACGCGCGCTGAGCTTTCTGGATCAGGCACACCCGGTGCGAAAGCTGAAAATCGAGTACACGGGCGCCAAAAATGTCTCCGCCGAGGTCAACCGTCACCTGTTCGCGCAGGTCATCCTCAATCTGCTGTCCAACGTGGCCCGACATGCCGGGGAGAACGCGCATACCGAAGTGGAATTCCGTGAGGAGGGAGACACCGTCCATGTGGAAGTGCACGACAACGGACCAGGCATCCCGGAAGACGAAAAGGAAAAGGTGTTCGAGCCTTACTATACCAGTCATCCCGAAGGTGCGGGAATCGGCCTGGCCTCCATCCGCGCCATCATGAAGCTGCATCGCGGCGAGGTGGATTGCAAAGCCTCCAAGCTGGGCGGCGCCTGCTTCAGCCTGCGCTTCCCCAAGAACCACATCGTGGGGAATTCCGCCACTGCGGCCTGAAACACCTACTCGGCGTCTTTCTTAGCGGGCTTCTCGAAGAGCACCAGATACTCGCCGTAGCCTTCCTCCTCCAACTTGTCCACGGGGATGAACTTCAGAGCGGCGGAGTTGATGCAATAGCGCATGCCGGACGGCCCGGGGCCATCGGGAAAGACGTGCCCGAGATGGGCGTCACCGGTCTTGGAACGCACCTCGGTGCGAACCATCCCGTAGGAGGTATCGCGCTCCTCGACGATTTCCTCGCCCTCGATAGGCTTGGTAAAGCTGGGCCAGCCCGTGCCGGAGTCAAACTTGTCCGTGGAGGAGAACAACGGCTTGCCCGAAATAACGTCCACATAGATGCCGGGCTCCTTATTGTTCCAGTAGGCGTTGCGGAAGGCGGGCTCGGTGCTGCCTTCACAGGCCACGGCGTACTGGATGGGCGTCAGTTTATCTTTGAGTTCTGCTTTGGACATAGTGGCGGATGCGGTGGTTTGGGAAGTTTCGGGTTCGGTCTTCTGCTCGGCGGGCGTGGCACTGTTACCAGCCCAGGCCCAAACGAGCCCGAGACAAACAGCGGCCAACGCGGCCAAAACGTGTGAAAGGGTAATTTTCATATTTCTTTGGACGAACAAACCTACGCGACCTTACACAAATCTCAAGTCCGCTCATAACTTACCATTTGACGCCCCGCTTGCCGGATCTTAGCAAAGGTACATGCCCTGTATCGTTCGTTCCTTCATCATTGTACTTCTCATTACGGTGGCCTGCCGGGCCGAAGAGCCGCCACCGCCGAAGATATCCGGCGACTACGTCATCGTCTCGGTCTTCAAGATGCTCGACAAGCCCGGCCAGGTGCGTATCCAGAGCGCCGATGGCAAAAAGGCCTACAAGCTTCGGGAAGGCCGCGAGGACGAACCATTCACCCTGGTTTCCCTGAAGTGGGAGAAAAAGCCCGTGCTGGCCGAGCTGCGCGGACCGGACGGCAAGACTTTCTGGGTGACCGAAAAGGAATCCAACCCCAATGCCTATAACGAATCCCTGATAAAGGACGCCCAGGCGCGCGGCCTCATCGATGCCAACGGCAAGCTAACGGAACAATGCAAGAAGGCGATGACCAATAACCTGCGACAGGTGGCCAGCGGCGGCCTGCAGTACATTCTGGAGAACGGCACCGCCAGTGCCCAGTACAAGGACCTGGTGCCGATTTACTTTCAACCCATCAATCCCGTCTGCGGCGAGGACTACACCAAGCTGACCGTGAGCGAGGACGGTGGGGCCATGAGTGTCACTGCCCTCAACGGCGAGGTCGTCGAGTACAAGTACTGACCGCTCAGTCCCAGACCGGCTTAAAATCCTCGGCGGATACCCACCCGCTCTTGCCGTCGGTTTCGACAAAGTAGAAATCACCGTGGTGACGCTCGACGAAGGCGGACTCGCCGGGCTTCAGGTAATCCTTGGCCGGTGCGCTGCTGGTGGGTGAAAGCTTCAGGGCAGCCTCCTCGGCCACGGACACGCCGAGCCTACCAAGGCGATGATAGCCCGACAGTGCCACCGCACAGACGACGAACAACACCCCCGTCAAGGCCACCGCGGCCTTGCGCAGAGGGCCACGCCAGCCCCACATACCCGGCAGCAGCACCAGGGCCAGGCAGGCCCAGAAACTCACCGCTCCCAGCCAGGCCCAGCAGTTGACCGGCCAGGCCAACGCCAGGCGCTCCGCCCAGTTCAACTCCGGCGAGGTGACCTGCGCGGCATCACGCGCCAACTTCAGATTGGCGCGGATGTCCGGATTGGCCGGGGCCAGCACACGGGCGCGCTCGTAGTGCAGAATCGCCATGGGATAATCGCCCAGCTCGTATTCGGCATTGCCGAGGTTGTATAGCAAAGCGGCGGAACGATAATCAGGCACGAGCTGAGTGTACACCTCGACCGACTTTTCGTATTCGCCCGACTCGAAAGCGGCGTTGCCCTCGGCAAACACACCCGCCGGATCGCTGACCTCGGCTCGGCAGACGACGGCCATCACCAAGCCCAGGATAATTAACCATCCCTTGACCCTTGACCCTTGACCTTTGACCAATCTCATTTCCGACCTCCTTCCACCGTGGCGATGAGGTGTTTGACGCGAGCGAGCTCACCGCGCAGGTCCAGGTTGGACGCGCCCAAACCACCGAAGCGCAAGGCATCGCCGGCCTCGTAACAGGTGCGCACGGCCTGAATGGAATCCTCTCCGGCACCCGCCCCGGCCAGATAGGCCTCGACCTCGTGCAAGGTCAGCGACTCCGGCTCCCGAGCCAGGCGGGGGGCGACGGCTTCCTGAATGGCGCGCATGGCCTCCTCGAAAAAGGCGGACGCATCACCCACTCCGGCGGCCTTCTCGGCGGCCTGAAGGCGGCGGGCCACCTCACGGCGGGCACGCACGCGGCGTGCGTAGTCGCTGTCGGTGTCGAGGCGCAAGCGCTGCCGCCGCCAGAAAAAGAGCCCGAGGATAGCCGCCAGCGGAACGGACTGCCCGGCAAGGAACAGTGGGTTGAAAAACATCGGGCGCAGGCTCGCGGTGGTCGCGCCAAGCTCCGTCATGTTGGGCAGCAGGCTGGGACCACGCGGCTGGGAGGCATCACGCCTGGGCGTGAAGGCCGGACGGCTCCCCGGCGGCGCGGGCAGTACCTCCACCGTCTGTGGCTCCATGGGATATTCCACATATTGGGCCGTTTCGGGATTGAAGAAGTTGAAGACCACCTCCGGCGTCTGTGTGACCGTCTCGTCCCTGGCGATGAGCAGGTACTCGTAGGTTTTGACACCTTCGTTACCATAGGCACTGTCGGCCCGGAAGGTTTCCTCGGGTGGGTAGACCCGCCAGCCCTCGGTCTTGCGCAAGACAGGCGCTCCCATGCGGTCGAAGTTGCCCGTGCCATCTACGACCACGGTCATCGTCAGCGGTTCGCCGGCCTGCACCCGTGTGGCATCCAGTACCGGGCGCTCCAGATTGAACTCCCCGATGGCCCCGGTGAAGTCCGCCGGGCGCCCCTCAGTGGGTAGGGGCAGGACGGTCAGCGTGACCTCCTTGGACTGACGCTCAATAGTCTCGGACGACATAAAGCCCGTCCTCACCTCAAAAGCCTGTACGAACTGTAAAGGAAAAGCCCCGGCCTTCAGCGGTGTCAGGATGCCATCCCAAAACAGTCTCTGGTAAATCTGGGAATCACGCGTGGTGACATCCCGGGCAGGGTCGTCAAAACTGGAAAAGGAGAACTCCGTGGCGTCGGCGCGCGGCTTACCCGCAAGCTGGGCATAGACGCGTGCATTCACCAGCACGTCGAGCTCGAAGGGTATCGCCTGGCCGACATAGACGCTACGGTCCGTGATGCTCAGGTTAACCTGGAAGGCCCTTTCGAGGGCCTCCTGGCGTTGGCGTTCGGCTTCGGCCTGTTGACGCTGGCGCTCCGCTTCGGCCTCGGCCAGCTGCCGTTTGCGCTCCGGCGAGATGGGGAGCACCTCCAACGTGGCTGGCGGAACCGTGACGTCGCCCAGTTTGTAAGAGGGGATGGTAAAAGTGCCCGCCCTCTCGGCCTGAACGGGACAACTGAGAGTGAACGCGCCAAACCCGCCGAAGGGCATGCGCATATTCGGCATCATTTGACGCTCAATAATCAACCCATCGACTTCCGGAATAGGGATAGCCCCGTTTATTGAAATGTTTCTTGCCTGGATCCTCAGGTTGTAATTCGCAATTTGGTCCTGATAGATGCGCGAAGGCGAAAAGCTCGCATCTACTGTCTGAGCCCAGGCAGGCGCGGCCAGCAGCGCGGTCACTGCCAGCAAGCCACCGAGATGCTTCCAACGCTTAAAAATATCCCTCATGGTTACCAGTCCTTGCGTTTGCCTTCTTCATCCACCCGGTATTTCAAAGGCCCATACCCGGAGACAGGCAACTTTTTCTCTTCATCTTTCATCGAATCCAGAAAACGGCGGGCCTGCTCGCGTGACATCACGCCAAGCTGTACCTGCTCGGTCGGCTGTCCGGCGGCGACGCCCTTCTCCTCGCCCTGTTCGCCTTCTTTGCCCTCCTGGGCGGCGGCCATCTCGGCGGCCTTCTGGGCATCTTCCTCGCTGAGCTTCATGGGCTGAGACTCGCCCTCGCCTTCCTCGCGCTGCTGATCGGTTTCGCCGGGGGATTCCTCCTCGCCCTGCTCTTCACCGGGTTGCGGCTGTGATTGCTCACCCTGTTCTTCGCCCGGCTGTTGCTCCTGGCCTTCCTGACGATCCTCACCTTCCTGATCCTGAGGCTGTTCGCCCTGTTGGCCCTCCTGCTGGTTCTGCTGTTGATCCTGCCCCTGCTCGGATTGCTCACCCTGCTGGGATTGATCCTGGTTCTGCTGCTGGTCGCCTTGTTGCTGTTGGTCTCCCTGCTGTTGCTGGTTCTGATCGCCTTGCTGTTGCTGATCCTGCTGACCACTATCGCCCTGCTGGTTTTCGTTTTGCTGATCCTGATTCTGCTGGTCCTGGTTTTGTTGGTCCTGCTGATCCTGGTTTTGGTCCTGGTTCTCGTCGTTCTGCTGCTCTTCCAGCAGCTTCTTCAACTCCTCAATCAGCTTTTCCAGGCTCTCAATGTTGCTCTCGTGACGCTTGATGCCGGTGTCGCTAAACTCGACGCCTTTGTCCACGGTTTCGAGTTTGCGGTCGACGATAGCGGCGTTGTGCGCGGCGTCGCCGGATTCGGGTGTGAGCTCTCTCGCACTTTGGTAGTCCTTGAGCGCCTGCTGCCATAACTGCTGTGCTTCGCTATAAGCACCCTTGGCGAAGGTGTCCGCCTGCTTCGCCTCTTCGGATGCGGTCTTGGCCTGCTCGGCCATCTGGATGGCCTGCTGAATCTGCTCCTGCGGCACTACCTCCTGCTGCGCTTGCTCGTTGCGCAGGGCAGTGGGGATCTTATTCGCCTTGGCGGCGTCGAGCACCTGTGTGCCATTGCGTATGGCCTCCACTGCACCGCTGCTGGCCTTGACATCCGCCGCCCTCAGCTCGGCCACCTCCGGCGTATCCGTAAGCGCGGCATTGCCCTGACGGTAACGGGCATTGCCTATATTATAAAAAGCATCCGCCTGCAGGGTCAGGTCCGGCGTCATCTCCAGAGCCTGCTGCCAAGCCTTCGTGGCACCGGAGAAATCACCCTCGGCATAGAGACGGTTGCCACGGTTGTAAATCTCGCGCGGGTCCTGAGGCAGCTGCGCAGGAGCGGCAGCCTCCTCGGCGGCGGTTTCCTTTGTGGCAGCCTCGACATCTTCCGGAGGAATCGCCCCGGGCACTGGCTGCTCCATCTCGTGCGCAGGAGGCTCCTGCGCCTCAAGCTTTGCATCGGAAAGTGCCAGTAAGGACAGCCCGAGCATCCCCACAGCAGCCAGGGACGGCGCGGCGGCGCGTTTGCGGAAGAAACGGCGGCGCGTGCCAATGAGCGGCTCCCAGGCCAACAGAACGATGGCCACGCCCAATGGCCACTGGAAGCGCTCGATGCCGATACGCTCCATCTGCGCGGACAGCTCCTCCTCCGGAATGCTTTCCAGGCCGGCCTCGTAGACCTGCTCGAGGCCATAGCCGGTTGCACCCAGCGGCACGTAAAAGCCGCCGGTGACGTCCGCGATCTCGGTCAAGGTATCCTCGTCGAGTTTGGTGGTGACGACTTTGCCGTCGGCGTCCTCAAGGTACTCTAGCTGGCCCCAGCGATTCATCAGCGGGATGACTTCACCCTCGGGCGTACCGACACCGACCGTGTAGATGGTCACGCCCTTGGCAGCAGCTTGGCGTGCGCGCTCAACGCCATCCTTTTCCAGGTCTTCACCATCGGTGATGAGAACGAGAATCTTGTAGTTCTTGTCCTCCTTGAAGGCGCTCTCGGCCTCGGTGATGGCGCGGGCGATATCCGTGCCGCCGGTGGAAATGACAGAGGTATCAACGGCCTGCAGGCTTTGCTCGAAGGCGTTGTAATCGAGCGTCAGCGGACACTGCAAAAAGGCCTCCCCGGCGAAGGCCACCAGGCCGACACGGTCACCCTCGAGGCGATCCACGAAGTCGAGGATGGCGAGCTTGGCGCGCTCAAGACGGTTGGGCTTGATGTCCCGCGCCAGCATACTGCGTGAGGAGTCCAGCACGAAAAGAATGTCGATGCCCTTGCTTTGGGTCTCGCGCCAGTCGTAGCCGACGATGGGCCGCGCCAACGCCACTAGCAGCGTACCGAGACCCAACAAAACCAGCACACGCTTGAGCTTGTGACGCGCCGGCGAGTATGAGGTCAGCAGCTCCCGCACGAGCTTCTCCGAGGCAAAGCGACGTATCAACGCCTTGCGCCCCTTCGTGTTGGCCACATAGAGCAGGAGCATCGCCGCCAAAATGACGGGGATCAGCATCAGCCAAATCTTTGCTTCAAACTCCATGAGAAAATGAAAGATAAACGATAAAAGATGAAAGATGAAGTTACTTGGATTTACGCTTATGAACTGTCCTGATGGAAGCTACGAATATAGCAGTTAACTGACTGGCCTCCTCCAATAAAGGTAATAACCGCTTCTCCTGAAATACCTCACCTCGGACAAGCAATTCGAGCCAATACGAAGTTTCATCCAACTCTTGTAGCGCGCTATTGAGTTTACTAATAAATTCCGCATCTGAACGCGCGCGGTGAGCCTCCCGCTGTTGAGCTCCAACGGATGTACCAGAACGCAGAAGTTGCTTTCCAAGAGTCTGCGCAACGGTGTTTTTTGGCAACGATGCGTAGAGTTTGACGATGCGCAACGAGAACATCATCAAACGCTCCTGAATATCAGGCGACTTCATCTCATCTTTCATCTTTCTGCGTTCTGCGTTCATCAGGGCACCCTCCTGTAGATTGAGTTTCCGAGTAACTGCTCGAAGCCCAGCAGGCACAGGCCGATGAGGGCGGGCCAGAGGAATAGCTCGGTGTAGGTGGCGTAATGGCGCAGCTTGACCTCGGTCTTTTCCAATTGGTCGATTTCGTCGTAGATTTTCTCCAGCTGCTCCGGATCGGTCGCGCGGTAAAAACGGCCGTCGGTGATATCGGCGATTTCCTGCAGGGTCTTGTCGTCTATGTTGCTCTGCATGTACCCGTCGATAACCACGCGACCTCTGTCGAACTTGACCTGCCCGTGCTCGTCCAGGCGGGGCATGGGCACGCGGCCACTTTTGCCTGCGGCGATAGTGTAGACCTTCACGTCGAATGCTTTGGCAGCCTCCGCCGCGGCCACGGGTGGTATCTTGCCCACGGTGTCTTCACCGTCAGTGAGTAGAATGACGATGCGGCTCTTGGCCGGCAGGTCGCGCAGGCGATTGGCGCTCATGCCGATGGCCGCGCCGATGGCGGTGGCGTCGGCGTTGATGAGGCCGATGTGCAGACGATCCAGATTCTTTTGGAGCCAGTCGTGATTCAGGGTCAGGGGACTGACCAGGTACGGCTCCTTGGCGAAGGCAACCAACCCGATGCGATCAGCGGGCCGCTTTTCGATAAACTCCGCGATGGTCTTCTTGACGATGTCTAGGCGGGTGGCGATTTCCTCGGGCGTGGCGAAGTCCATCGCGCGCATGGAGCCGGAGACATCCACCGCCAACACGATATCGATGCCGCTGGCGTCGACCTCCGAGTGACCTTCGCCTATCTGCGGTCGTGCCAGGGCAATGATGAGCGCCGCCAAGGCCAGCAAGCGCAGGAAAAAGAGGAAAGCCCCAGCCGAGCTGCGCGCCTGCCCGGCCACCTGCTTGGCGATGGCCACACTGGAAAAAACCAGCGCCGCGCTCTTGCCCGCCCGCCCTTTCAATAGCGCCAGGATGGGCAAAAGCAACAGCAGCCACAGCAACTCGGGATTGTGAAATGAGAAGCCCTCGATCACGAGCCGCCTCCTTCCATCTGGCGTTGCTCACGCAAGCGGCGCTGCGCCTGCTCGACAAACTCCTTCGCGGTTACGAGCAGTTGATCGCGTTCTTCCGGCCCAAAGGCATGACGCGCGAACTTGGCCAGGTCGCACAGCTCCAGAAACGCGCCAAGCGTTATTAATGCTTCCTCCGAAATGCGTGGGTGGCTGCGGGCGTTGGATAAAAACTCCTCGGTGGTCTGCTCCGGCGCACGAATGCGGAAGACGGCTTCGATGTAGTTGCGCAGGGCGTTGGAAACCGCGATGGAAAAGGCCTTGTCGTCGCCACCGTCCTTGAGGCGGGAAGCTTCGGCGATTTCCTTCATGGCGCGCTGATAGGCCGTCAACGGCTTCTCAGGTTTGCGGCGCAGGGCGAAGAAAGCCGCGATGCCCGCAACGACAAGCACACCCACGATCACGGGCACGGCCCACTGCCAGTTGGCCTCCCAGAAACCCGCCCCACGCATGGGGCGAATATCGAGGATGTCGTCATCCCCGCTTTGCGCGAACAAGCTGAAAGCAAAAAGCTGAAAGCTGAAAGTGGTAATTAACCAGCTTGGCTTTATGCTTTGAGCTTTAAGCTTTAAGCCCTCACGTCTCATCGCCTCGACCCCCTTTTCTCGAAATACATGCGCAACGGGTTGATGTAAGGCTCGTCCGTGGAGACCGGCATGACGCCCACGCCGCTCTGGCGCAGCCCCCGGCGGAGGTTGTCGATGCGGCGGCGGTTCTCCTTGGCATAGGACTGGCGCAGGGCGCGACTGCCGGTGTTCAGCTCGACAAGCTGCCCCGTCTCGGAGTCCTCCAGGGTGAGCACGCCGACGTCGGGCAGCTCGACCTCGCGGGGATCGGTCAACGTGATGCAGGTCAAGTCGTGGCGCTTGTTGGTCAACCGCAATGTGCGAAAGACGGCATCACCGCGGCGATCACCGGGATCGGGCAGACGTCCATCGGGCCCCTGCAGGAAGTCCGTCAGCAGGAACATGATGGCCTTGCGCTTGAGCATACGATTGGCCGTCTCGAGCGCCTCGACGATGTTGGTTCCCTTGCCCTTGGGCTCGAAGAAAAGTATCTCGCGGATGACGCGCAGGATGTGCTGGCGGCCTTTCTTGGGCGGGATAAAGGTCTCCACCTCGTCGGTGAAGAGCAGCAGCCCCACCTTGTCGTTGTTGCGCGTGGCGGAAAAGGCCAGCACGCTGGCGATTTCCGCGGCCAGCTCACGCTTGGACTCGTGCGTGGAACCGAAGCCACCCGAGGCCGAGAGGTCCACCAGGAGCATGATGGTCAGCTCGCGTTCCTCGCGGAATTTTTTGATGAAGGGCCGGTCCATCTTGGCGGTGACGTTCCAGTCGATGGCACGCACGTCATCGCCGGGGGCGTATTCACGGACCTCCTCGAAGTCCATCCCCTGCCCTTTGAACACGCTGTGGTAGGCCCCCGTCAGCGCATCGGTGACGAGGCGATTGGTGCGGATTTCGATCTGCCGCACCTTGCGAAGAATCTCGCGCGTTTTATCTGTATTATTCATTAACGCTTAACGCTAAATGCTTAACGCTGAGAAAGGTTAAACAAACATTTCAATCACTTCACGATTCACCCTTTTTGAGGGTTCGAATACTGGCAATGAACATCGCCATAATTTCACCGGATTCATCATACAAAGACATCAGCTTTTCTGGTTTTACTATGTCGGCTTCCATGAGTAGCTCCATCCAGTACTGGGTTTCATCAAGTTCCTGTTGTCCGCCTTCCAGTTTGCTAATCATTTCCTTGGTTGATCGCGCTCTTTGAGACTCCCGGTAGTGGGCGCCCACGGAAGTTCCAGAGCGCAAAAGTTGTTTTCCCAATACCCTCGCCGCGCTTCCCTCTTTTTCTAAAGAGACCGCCAACTTAATAATGCGAAGTGCAAATTGTTTCGTTCTCTGTTTCAGATCGCTAGACATGATTACAGCTTCTCTTACAGAATCAGCGTTTAGCGCTTAGCGTTAAGCGTTACTTACGGAACCGGTACGGTGTCGAAGACTTTCTGGACGATGTCCTCGCTGGTCATGTCCTCGGCCTCGGCTTCGTAGCTGGGGATGACGCGGTGGCGCAGCACGTCGAGGCCGATGGTCTTGACGTCCTGCGGGGTGACGTAGCCACGCCCTTGGAGGAAGGCCCAGGCCTTGGCCGCGAGCGTCAGGGCGATGGTGGCGCGAGGGCTGCCGCCAAACTGGATAAAGCTGTCCATCTGCAAGCCGAACTTGCTGGGCTCGCGGGTGGCGAAAACGATGTCGACGATGTAATCCTTGATCTTGTCGTCGACGTAGATGCTGTCGACCACGGTGCGGGCCTCGAGGATGGTCTCCGGCGTGATGACGGCGCTGACCTCGGTCTGCGGCGCGGTGGAGGCCATGCTGTCGAGGATGCGGCGCTCCTCCTGCTTGCTCGGGTAGCCCACGTTGAGCTTGAGCATGAAGCGGTCGACCTGCGCCTCGGGCAGCGGATAGGTGCCCTCCTGGTCGATAGGGTTTTCCGTGGCCAGCACGAGGAAGGGCTTGGGTAGCGGGTAGGTCTCGTCGCCGAGAGTCACCTGCCGCTCCTGCATGGCCTCGAGCAAGGCGCTCTGCACCTTGGCAGGGGCGCGGTTGATTTCGTCGGCCAGAACAAGATTGGCGAAGACCGGCCCTTTCTTGGTGGTGAAGACCGCATCGCGGGGATTATAAATCAGGGTGCCGACGATGTCCGCCGGGAGCAGGTCGGGCGTGAACTGGATGCGGGAGAAGTGGGCCTGGATGGCGCTGGCCAGAGTGCGCACGCTCAGGGTCTTGGCCAAACCCGGCACGCCCTCCAGCAGCACGTGGCCATTGGCCAGCAAGCCGACGATAAGGCGGTCCACCAGGTAACTTTGACCGACGATGACCTTGGCGATTTCCTCGCGCAGCCGGGGCACCCAAGCGGCCGCCTCCTTCACGCGTTCATTGGATTCGGTTAGCGTTGATGACATGAGGTTGTACTTGGTTATCGGGAGATAAAAGTTTGAATCGTATCTGCCTAAAAGAGACCCAAACGATCGTTCAAGGTTTCATTTTTTCAGAGGAGCAAACCCGAGAAATTATTTCCATTCAACGGGTAAATTTTCCACCGGCGCGTTTACCACAGCCTTAACGATGCTTACGAATGGAAAAGAGGGACCCCGCCAGCCAACTGTCCGTACTGCGCAGACGCAGACTGATCTCGCGGGCGAGGTTGAGCAGGATGATGGAAAAGGCCCGCAGATCCTCCCCGGTGGCGTGATGAATGGCCACGCTGGGCAGGCTAAGCACGACAACACGCTCACGGGCGCGGACGGTGGCCGAACGCGGCTGCTTATCCACCAGCTCCATCTCTCCAAAGGTTTCGCCGGGCTTGAGGTTGGCAATGCACTCGTAGGTGATGCCGTCCTTGGCCAGGACTTTCTTTTCCACCAAGGCGGTGCCCTCGACAATCAGGTAGAGGCGGTCGCCGGTTTCTCCCTCGCGAATGATGGGATCGCCCGGGTCGTAAATTTCCTCGTCAAGATATTCGAGAAACTTGCACAGCCCGGGGTCCGGAATCCCGGCAAACAGGTCCGCTTGTCGCAAAAGTTCGAGTCGGTCAGGCTGGGGCATGATTAGGCAAGCTAGCGACCTATCGAAAAATCACAAGCCCCGATGCCGCAGAAAATGCCGTCAAAGGCCCACGTAGAAACGCCTGAGAGCGTCGTTGAAGTCCTCGGAATTATCCACATGCAGGTTGTGCCCTGCTCCGTGGATGCTTTGTACCCGGGCCCGTGGAAAATACGTCTGGATGGCAGCCCGGTCCTCGGGGCGCACGAAATCCGATTTGGCCCCGCAGGCGAAGAGCACCGGCCCGTCGAAAGTCTGGCCGGGCAGCAGCGGATTTTTCCGAATCTCCGGCAGGCTGTCCGCAAGAGCCCGCAAGTTGACGGCCCAGTAGTAACGGCCCTCCTGATCGCGCTGCAGATTGGTCAGGAGAAACTGGCGGTGAGCCCAGTCGGGCACGGCCTCGGCCAGGGCTTCGTCGGCCTGCTTGCGGTTTTCGATGGAGCCGAGGTCCAGGGCCAGCATGGCCTCGAAGTCGTCCTTGAAATGCAGGCCGTAGTCGCGCGGGGCGATGTCCGCCACGACGAGGCTGAGGACGCGCGCAGGATGCTCCATGGCAAAGCGCATGGCGACCTTGCCGCCGAGGGAGTGGCCGAGCAGATGCGCCTGCTCAAGGCCGTGCAAATCGAGAAACTCCGCCAGATCCGCAACGAGGGCAGAAAAATCCATAACGTCGTCGTGCGGAGACATCCCATGGTTGCGCAGGTCCGCCGAATACACCTGGAAGTCCTCGTCCCCCAAGCGGCGCGCGACCGAAATCCAGTTGCGCGAGGAGCCCAAGAGGCCATGCAAAATGACCAAAGCAGGCCGTCCGGCCTCGCCGGTTATGCGAAAATTTAACTCCATCCTCCTAATCCCCTAGGCAATCACCAGGCGGCGGTCACGTCACGCAGAAATCCCTCAATGCGGGAAACTTTACCGCTGTCGTCAAAGACGGGCCAGTGCCAGGCTTCCATCAGCACGTGCCCGCCGTTTTTGTGTTCGAAGCAAACCGGATGGGCGGGAGCGGTTTCTCCACTGAGTGAACGCTCCAAATGCTTTTCCGCTTCGTCACTCATGGTATCTTCCACCATGTGCGCCCAGTGGGTTTGCTTGAACTCGTCCACGGAATAGCCAAGCACGTCACTCACCGTGGGGCTCAGAAATACGAGACGCCCTTTGTCATTGTACACGCAATAGATGTGATCCTCACGCATGGCGGCGGAGATGCCGGCGTACTTTTCGTCGAATTGTTCGGGTATCAGAGTTGTCATGGTTCGTGTCGGGTTGCGCCTCCCATCGGTTGCTTTGATATCACTTAAACAGAAAATTCTCCCTCTGGGGAATAGTCCTGCGCGCATACCGGTCATGAGCCTACCTACTTATGGGGCATGATACCCGATCAGCGCCGATTCAACTGTCAAACATGCCACTGGCCTAGAGTACGGTATCGGAGACGCCTTCCTCGCGCAGATGACGCCCCTCGGCCGGCTCCACATGGACGAGGACATCGACGACCTCGGGGTGCTGCTCGAGGATGTGATCGCGCACCTGTCCGGCGATTTCATGCCCGACTTCCACGGTCAGCGTGGGCTCCACCTGGATGTGTACGTCGGCCTCGAGGCGGTCCCCCACCCGACGCACGCGAAACTGATGGTAGGCTAGGACGCCCTTCACCGGCAGGACGTGTTCGCGCAAGTCATTGATAATCGCTCGGTTGGGGGCAGCGTCGAGGAGGTCATTGCAGGCAGCGATGAGCATTTTCAGTCCTTCCGCACCCATCCAGACGCCGAGGATGAGCCCGACGGCCTTGTCGAGGAAGGACCAGTCCTGGCCACCCAGAGTCACCGCCAGCAGGGCGGCGAAGACCACCAGTGACGACACCGAGTCCGTGCGATGATGCCAGGCATTGGCCATGACCAGCCGGGACTTTTCCGCCTTGGCCACCGCACGGGTCTTCCAGAAGAGCCATTCCTTCACCGCCAGGGAGAGCCCCGCAGCTGCCAGCGCGGGCCACTCCGGGGAGACCGGGGCGTCGTCGATGAGGCCCTCGATGGAGGCGTAGATGAGCCCGAGACAGAACAGCACCAGCACCCCTGCGATAAACAGCGTGCTGAGGCTGGCGAACTTGTGGTGGCCGTAGGGATGGTTTTCGTCGCGGGGCTTGGCCGCCATCTTGAGCCCCAGCAGCGCTGCGACATCCGTGGAAAGGTCCACCAGCGAGTGCAGACCGTCGGCCAGCAACGCCTGGGAGTTCACCCACAGGCCGATGCCGCACTTGACCACGCCAAGGGCGATGTTGAGCCACAGGCTCAACCACGTTACCGCCACACCTCGGGATTTTTCACTCATGGGGAACGAAGGAGTTTACCCAAAGAGGTCCCGGCGCAAAGCAAATTGAGTGGAAAAAAGTCTTCGCGTCGGCGGGTCTTTGCGCGAGAATCCCGTCAGATATGTCTCTGGATTTAGGCAATGAGCCGCTCGTTATCGCCGGGCGCACCTTCAACAGCCGACTGCTGGTCGGCACGGGCAAGTTTTCCTCCAACGAAGCCATGCGGGACGCCCTCCGGGCTGCCGAGCCGGGGCTCGTCACCGTGGCGCTCAAGCGGGCTGACCTGACCGGCAAGGGTGATCCCTTCGCGGATATTTTGGACTATCTGGAGCCGGACCGCTACCTCGTCCTGCCCAACACCGCCGGGGCCATGAACGCCGCCGAGGCCGTCCGCATCGCGCGCCTGGCCAAGGCCGCCGGGCTGCCGAAGTGGGTCAAGCTGGAGATCCACCCGGACCCCAACTACCTTCTCCCCGACCCCATCGAAACGCTCGAGGCAGCTACCACGCTAGTCAAGGAAGGCTGGGCCGTGCTCCCCTACATCAACGCCGACCCTGTCCTGGCCGCCCGCCTGCAGGACGTCGGCTGCGCCACGGTCATGCCGCTGGGTTCGCCCATCGGCTCCAACCGCGGTATCGAGACCCGCGCGCAGATCGAAATCATTTTGGAGCAGGCCCGCGTCCCCGTGGTGGTCGACGCCGGACTCGGCGCGCCCTCGCAGGCCGCCGAAGCCATGGAGCTGGGCGCCGACGCCGTGCTGGTCAACACCGCCATCGCTGTGGCCGCCGACCCCTGCCGCATGGCCCAGGCCTTCGCCGCCGCCACCATCGCCGGACGCGCCGCCTACGAAACCGGCCTGGCCACCCGCGGCCTCAAAGCCGATGCCACCAGCCCCCTGACAGCGTTTTTGGGGTGAGTAACAACCTGGGGCTACGCGCCCCAGACCCGCGGTGCGTGGCCGCACAGGACAATGTTCCTCATACTAAGCCTCGCCCCACGCCATCACTTTCGAGCCGTTGTTCCAGGACTCCCAAACCAGCTCGGTGAAGCGCATGTAGCGTAGGCCGTCCTCAAAGGAGGTCAGGGTGACGGGCATGCCGTCGCGGATGCTTTTGACGAAATCCGCCTCGACCTGCCAACCGGGCGTGGTGCCGGGGTCGGGCTCGACCAGAACTTCACCCGAGGCATCCGCCTGGCCAAAGACACCCGGGCCGCCGTGATCGGCGCGGTACAGCTTTTGGGCTGCCAGATCGTAGCGCAGCGAACCCTTCTCGGCGTTGAGACGCACTTCCAATCTGGGTGCGGCGCTGTCGACACTGCTGATGGCGAAGGAGAACTTCGCGCCCCCGGCATAGCGACCGAGCACCGTGATGGCGTCGGGGATACCGACAGGCGTCATCTCCCCCTGTGAGTTGGGACGTTGAGAGCAAAAAAGCTCGGCGTCGGCCAGGAGCCAGGCGGGGTCTTCGGTGGGGCCGAGCCAGCGCTGGACTGTTTCGTAGAGGATGCCGAGTGTCTGGGTGTTCTTGCCGCTGAACTCGAAGTCCTGCCTCCAGTTGGTGGGCGTCTCCGGCTGGGTCCACATACCGCAACGATGCACGACGCTGACCTCGCGCAACGGCCCCAGCTCTGTCAGCAGGCGGACGATGGTGGCGTCGTGGTTGAGGCTGAAGGGCGCGGGCACGATCTGTGCGACGAGGCCGGAGTGCTCCTCGGCGGCCTGCAGCATGGCCTCGGCCTCGGCTAGATCACGCGCCATGCGGGCCTCGGTCAGGACGTGCTTGCCGGCTTCGAGGGCGGCGATGGTCACTTCCGCGTGCATATACGGCCAGGTACCGATGCAGATGGCGTCGACCTCGGGGTCGTCCACCACCGCGCGCCAGTCGGTTTCCACCCGCGACACACCAAACTCATCGGCGACCTTGCGCCCGGAGGCCTCGGTACGGTTGCACAGGACGGTGACCTCGACGCCGGGGATTTTCTGAAACCCGGGCAGGTGCTGCAGCCGGGTGTTGGCGCCGGCGCCGATGATGCCCACACGCAGGGGTTGGTCTTTACTCATGCTGGCAGATTGCGGGTGCAGTACACCATGCGCAAGCATTGAGAGGGTACAGGGCACCTCTCATTGTCCCGTGCGGCCACGCACCGCGGGTCTGGGGCGCGCAGCCCCAGGTTGTACCCTACCTCACGTTCGGGTAGCTGCCGAGCCACTTGACCAGCGGGCAGAGGGCGCGTAGCTCCTCGACGGCCTCCTGGATGACGGCGTCGTTCCAGTGCCCGGAGAAGTCGACGAAGAACAGATAGTCCCAGGCCTTCTTGCGACTGGGACGGCTTTCGATCTTGGACAAATTGATGGCGCGCCCACTGAAGGCGTGCAGGACGCGCTCAAGTGCGCCTACCTCGTCGCGGATGGAAAAGGCGATGCTGGTGCGGTCCATACCGGGTCCGGTGGCCTTTTCGTTAGCCTTCGGCCCGATGACCAGGAAGCGCGTCTCGTTGTCGGTGCGGTCCTGGATGCCCTCGGCCAGGAGGGGCACATCGTAGCGTTCCCCCGCGATAGCCCCGGCGATGGCGGCCACACCGGGCTGGGCGGCGGCTTTCTTGACCGCGGCGGTGGTGCTGTCGCACTCGACCTGTTTGGCGTTGGGCAGGTTGCGCAGGAGCCAGTCCCGGCACTGGATGAGAGCCTGGTCCTTGGAATGCACCTCGGTGATTTCCGCCAGAGCCGACCTCGACAGCAGGCAATGCTCCACCGGCAGGTAGACCTGGGCGACGATTTTCAGCTCGGTCTCCGCCAGCATGTCCAGCGAGTGGATGACGGCGCCCCCGGTGGAATTCTCGATGGGGATGACCCCGTAGTCGGCCTCACCCCGCTCGACCGCGGCGAAGACATCCGCGATGCTGGGCACGGCGCTATAGCCCAGGCTGGACCCGAAGTTCTTGCGCGCGGCCTGCTCGGTGTAAGTGCCCTCAGGCCCGAGGTAAGCCACCTGTAGGGGGCGCTCCAAGGCGATCATGGCGGAGATAATCTCGCGGTAGATGTGCCGGATGGCGGCCTCGGTCAGCGGCCCTTCGTTGAGCGCGGCCAGCTTTTGCATGACCTGCTCCTCGCGCTCGGGCATGTAAATCGGCAGCCCTTGCTTGGCCTTGGCGTGGGCCACCTCCGAAGCCAGGCGCACCCGTTCGTTCAACCGCGCGATGATGTCGCGGTCGATGGCGTCGATTTTTTCACGCACAGCGGCCAAATCCATACGCTTAATGACAGAGCTTGGCCCATAATTGACAATGAAAATCGCCGTTGGAACGCAGCCCGCTTTCAAACTGGGTATAATTACCTAATTTTTCTGGAACAAAACGGTCGTTTGATGTCTCATATCCAATGAATTCGGAAATTCTCCAGTGATTTTCCCCAGAAAAACACTAAACTTTTGTTCTTTCCCGTCGATAATACACAGTCAACAGACATAAACGCTTCTTAGGGCCATCCGCCCCTATGTTCCCTGGAAGTCCCGATTCAACCGTCGGGGCTCTTTTCGTAAATGAACCTTAAACCTTACAGTTTCCTCCTTTGCATCCTTTTGGCCGGCAGCCTGGCCAACGGGGAGGATTTCTATTGGAGCGGTAACAGCTCCAGCGTGACCTCCCAGAACAGCTGGACGGGGAGCGTGCCTGATTTGTACAATTCTCAGGCTGAGAACGACATCTGGAATTTCGACGTCACCGGTACCGATCCGAACGTCAACCAGCCGAACATCCGCCTGGCCGGCATGAAGTTTGGCGCGAACTCCGGCAGCTACACGGTCAAGGGGAACAACCCGCTCAACTTCTACGGCTTCACCGAGGGCGGCACGCGCTATATGCTGCGCAACGACTCCGGGCTGGACCAGACCTTCAACAACAACGAGGTCAACCTCTATAACGATCTGACCATCGACACCAACGCGCAGATCACCTTCCAGAAGCACGTCAACTTCCGTACCTCGCAGCAACAGCTGACGGTGACGGGCACCGGCGGCATCACCTTTGACAGCAACGCCAACGTCAACATCAACTCGACGAAGTTTCACTTCGCCAACAGCGGTACGAACACGGTTAAGAAGCACTTCAACTCCCTGCGTGAGTTGCACCTCAGCGGCGGCGGCACCACCACCTTCGAGCAGTCCGTCACGGTCAACAACACCACGACCATCATCGAAAACTGCTTCACCACCGGTATCTTCAAGGACACGTTCAACTCCGACAAGCTGCTGGTCAAAAACGGCGGCACGGCGGTCTTCACCGGCAACAACCAGAAGAACTTCAACCAGGGCATCGAGCTGCGCGGCGGCACCCTGCTGCTGGAAAAGAACCACATCGTGGGCGAAAACAAGCTCAACATGAACGGTGGCCAGCTCCTGCTGAACAACACCTCGCAGCGCCTGGAGTCGCTGACCCTCAGCGCCAACTCGTCCCTCGACTTCGGTACGGCCAGTGGCTTCAACGAAATCAAGTTCAACGACGTCACGCCCAACAATTGGGACAGCAGCTCCTTCCTCACCGTGCTCGGTTATCAGTACGGCGTGGACGAGTTCGAGATGAAGACCATCAACGCCACCCAGCTTTCGCAGATTCAGTTCTACGGCAACTACGGCGCACAGGGCGAAGGCTACTACGGCGCGGTCAAGACCCTCGCCTCCAGCGGTGACTTTTACTACATCACACCCGGCAGCTTCGTCCGCTACGGCTCCCTCGACGGCATCAACAACGTGCCGCATTGCGGGATCAGCCCGGTGCCTGAGCCGGCCACGGTCGGTGTAGGCGGCCTCATCGGCCTGGGTGCCCTGTTGCACCTGTGGCGTCGCTGGAAGAGCAAGCGCGCCGCCGCGGTAGACGCTTTGGCATAGCCAGGCGGGCCGGAAACGGTCTAGCCTGAGCCCATGCTGCAACTCATCGTCAAGTACGCCGTGACGGCCTTCGTCATCGTGGTCGTCTCGGAAATCGCACGACGGGCCGAACGCCTCGGGGCGCTCATCGCCGCGCTGCCCTTCGTCACCATCATGGTCATGATCTGGCTGTACCTGGAACACGCCCCCAAGGAGAAGATCACCGCGCACGCCTTCTATACCTTCTGGTACGTGCTGCCGACCCTGCCGATGTTCCTGCTCTTCCCCTGGCTGTACGGCAAGCTCGACATCGGCTTCTGGCCCTCCCTGGGCTGGTGCGCCGCGCTCACCATGGCCTGCTTCGCCCTCACCGCCCTCCTCGGCGCGAAGTTTGGGCTGAAGCTCTGGTGACGGTGCGTGGCCCCAGGTCGTGCGTCAGCCCCATCACGCTTCGTAGCGATAGCCGTGACCGTGGACGGTGAGTAGATGCCGCGGGTGAGCCGGATCGGCTTCGAGTTTCTTGCGGAGCTGGGCCACGTGCTGATCCAGTGTGCGAGTGGTGCCCAGATAGTCGACACCCCAGGCGGCGTTGAGTAGTGCGTCGCGGCTAAGCGCCTCCCCTGGGTGCTGGTGGAAAAACAAAATAAGCTTCAACTCGCGCGGGGTCAGGGCGACCGCCTGCCCGGCCACGACCGCCTCCAGTCGCTTGGGGTCGACACGCGCCGGTCCGAAGTCAAAGGGCTCGACCGGGACGACGCTCTCCTCCACCCCGGCGCTGCGGCGCAGGACCGCAGCGACGCGCGCGAGCAGCTCACGCACACCGAAGGGCTTGGTCACGTAGTCGTCCGCGCCCAGCTCGAGCCCGACGACCTTGTCGACCTCTTCGCCCTTGGCCGTAAGCATGATGACCGGTACGCGGCGATCGGTGCGACGGATCTCACGGCAAACGTCGTAGCCACTGAGCTTGGGCATCATGATGTCGAGCAGGATGAGGTCGAAACCGCCCTGACGCGCCAGGACCAGTGCGGCCTCGCCATCAGTGGCGGTCAGGGCCTCGTAGCCCTCGCTCTCAAGCGCGTCGACGAGCCCGGCGCGGATGTTCGCGTCGTCTTCGGCGACCAGAATGCGGCGGCGTTTCATAAAATGTTTTCTTTAACAGGAAGAGCGGGAAGTTCGGGAAGCTAACTGCTCAAACCCCTTTCCGTTCTTCCTGTTTAAAATTGGTGAGTAGGTTAATGACAAAGCGGCAGCCCGGATTCGCGGGCTCCAGGTAAACGTCCCCGCCGAGGTCGCGGGTGAGCCCACGGCAGATGGACAGACCCAGGCCTGAGCCCGGCTGGGTAGTGGTCAGGCTTTCGTCCAGGCGCTGGAAGGCTTTGAAGACTTTTTCCGAATCCTTGCTCGGAATGCCGGGCCCGGCGTCGGCGACGCTTATCTGGACGGCCCCCGGCTTGCGATCCACCGCGAGGGACAATTGCTTACCGGAGGCGGCATACTTGAGCGCGTTGTCGACGAGGTTGAGCAACACCTGCCCGAGGGCATCGCGGTCGGTATCGACCACCACCGGCTCGGCGGGCGGCTGCCAGGTGACTTCCATCTCAGCCTCGCGCAAACGCGGCCCCTGCGACTCCAGCACGGAGTCTACTACCACGGCAACATCCACAGGCTCGCGGCGGTACTTCTTCCGGCCCTGCTCCAGACGGCTGAAGTCGAGCACGTTGTCGACCAGTCGCGTCAGGCGCTGGCTCTCGGCGGTGATGGCGCCGAGGTAGCGGTGGCGCTTTTCGTCGTCAGCCACACGCCCCTCCTCCAGCATCTCGGAGTACATGCGGATGGTCGTCAGCGGCGTGCGCAGCTCGTGCGAGACGTTCGAGACGAAGGTGGTTTTACGCGCGGCCTCCAAGGCATCCCGCCGCGCCTGCCTGAACAGCAACGTGCCGGCGGTCAGCGTGACCGCGCACAGCACCGCCACCAACAGGCCGCCAAGTATGAGGAAGCCGCTTCCGTTTAAACCCCGGCTATCCCGGTAGATCAATGTCCAGCCCGGCAGCTCCGGGCCGAGCTTGAGCTGCCCTTCACTATAGCTGCTATGGACTTCGAGTTTGGAATAAACGAAGCCTCCGGTATTGTTCGTCAAACCGTATTGCACCTCGTTGGCAATTTGCAGAGGAAAGGCGCCACTGAGCTGAGCCAGTACCGCATCTATATCCAGCAACACACCGGTAACGCGCCCACCGGGAGTACGCTGATACCATGCGAGCCAGCCAGGCTGACCATCATTACGGGCGAGCCAGCCGGAATGGGCTTCCGAAGCGTCGTCAAAGATACCGTAGATGTCGGCGCTGGCTCGGGCCTGAGTAGCTACCTGCTGCGGCAGGTCCAGCAGCGATTGCTGTTGCTCCACTTCCTGTACAACCTCCTGCTGCTTGAGCGCGTTGATCGATTGCACGTTGGAGTTGGAAATATCGCGAATGGCCTGCCGGTTCATCTTCGACTGGCCGTAGTTATCATAGGAACTTTGAATCTGCTGGGGTATGTCCATCTGGGAGATGTTATCGTCGCCGATTTCGTTGGTGAGCGAAGACTGCAGGGAGCTGAAATCCGATGTCGGCAGGCGCCTTTCCCATGGGGGCTCTGCGGGATTCAGATACGTCGACATGACTCCATTGGAGGGACCATCGGAGATAACTTCAAAGTCTCCCGTCTTGCGCGGACTCCAGACGACATACTCCGTGGCAAACGGGTTTTCCTCCACCAACTGCTTCAAGCGCGCCTGCTCGTCTCCCGGACCGGAGGCGGCGGCGAGAGCCTGCATGACGCCATCCTTAATCTCGGCCATGATGAGGTCGAGGTTGTCCGCGACGGTCTGTGCCTGGGCCCGGGCGGATTCGCGCGCGAGATCATCAAGGCGCTCCTGCTCGCGGACCAGGAGCCCGAGTGCTAGCGCGCCGACGGCCAGGGTCGGGAGAACCAACCCCAGCCAGGCCAGGAGATATCGGCGCGCTTTCACTCGGACAGCTTCGGATTAGGCGGGAGGACAGGCAATCCTTTCTCAGCGGTAACTCACCGGGTCCTGCGAAGTGAGGAGAGTGAAGTTGACGCTCACCGAGGCCTGGACGGCGATTTTTCCAACTTGGATTTCCCCGGGAGAACCGTCCGGGCCGGAGGCCTCATACTGCATGACGTTCTGCGTCATGTAGCTGTTGTTCCGGTAGTCGCGATTCCACGAAGAGCCACTGGAGTAGTACCACCAGCGATTGTAACCCTGATTTTCGCTGATGCTACTCGGCGGACCCAGGCGTGAGCCAAAGGCGCTGGTCATGGCCTCCGCTTTTTCACGCGCGGCGGTCACGGCCATCTGACGCGCCTGATCGCGGTACTTGCGCAACTCCGAGGTGTAGAAATCCACGCCGTGCAGGTAATTGACTCCCGCAGCCAGGGCGACATCGATAACCTTCTCCAGCATGGCCTTGTCCTTCACCGTGACGACAAAGCCGTTACGACTAAAGAAGCCGAGGAAGATGGACTCATAATCGCGCTCCTTATAGCGAGGTTCGACGTTCAGGAAGTCGGTCGTGATATCGCTGTCATCGAGTCCCAGTTCGCGGAAGGATGCCGTGGCCTTGGCGAGGATTTCACGGTTCATGGCCTGGGATGCGGCCAGGTCCATATCGCTGGTTTCGATGCCAAAGCGTACCTTGATGAGGTCGGGCACGACATAGACCGTGGCCTCGCCGGTAACGGAGATGTTACCCTGGGCGGGATAGGTCTGGAATGCGTACTGCGCGCTCAGGCCGAACGGCAGGATGAGAAGGAAGAATAGGATGATATTTCTCATGGCGGGAGGCTCAGTTGATTTCCTTCTGCTGGTTGACGGTCATGTAGCTGCTGTTGGAGTAGCCCTTGCGCTTCATGTTGGACAGCGGAGCCTGATCGAGGTATTGCGCCTCCTGCTCCATCAAGGAACTCTGCTGAGCTATGGTGTCGTCCTGATACAGGTTGTTCATGGAGTCGATGTCCGAGCGGAGTTCGCGCATGACAGTGGCGGCCTGCGCGTTCTGCCCGGCGTCGCTGAGGACGATGGCTTGCTGCTTGGCCTCGGCCAGACGGTTGTCCACCACGGCGCGGGCGACCTCCACGTTGGCGTTGTCACGGACCTCCTCGACGCTCTCGGTGTAGCTGACCTGCGCCACGGTGTTGGCCGCGCCGCTGTCGCCGGAGACCGCGTCACGGTAACGGGTGCGGACGGTCACGAGGTCGCGCAGCTCACCGGCCTGACCGGCGGGCACCTCGACCTCCACCAGGGCGAACTTTTCCTGGCCCCCAAAGAGCTGGCGGATGTCAAAGCTCACACGGCCGTCTTCCAGTGTGCCGTCGCGGCCAATGGTGCGCAGTGGACGCACGCCCGGGGCGCACTCCACGATGACCTCCACATCGGTGGCGGTGACGTTAAGCACGTCGTCCAGCTCGGCGGCGAAGATGCGGGTGAGGTCGCGGGCGTTTTCGGCGAAGTAAGCGTTGCCCTGCCCGGTATCGGCCAGCGCGGTCATCAGGTCTTCGTTGAAACCGCTGCCCAGACCAACCGTACTGACGGAGATGTCCTCCCCGGCCAACGAGCCCCCCAGACCGCTCAGGTCATCCGTGCTGGACGGGCCGACATTGGCGATGCCGTCCGAGAGCAGAATGAGCCGATCAAAGGAGCCGTCCGTGGCGCCCCGGCGGATTTCCGCGGCGGCCTGGCTGACCCCGGCGTAAAGCGCGGTGGAACCTTTGGACTGAATGCCCCGAATGATGCGGGCCAGACGTTCGCGTTCCATGGGTCGCTGGGATTCGATCAGGGTTTCGGCCCCGTCGGCGTAGGCCACCAGCGCAAAGCGGTCACGCAGGCCCACCAGACTGAGCGCCTCCAGGGCGGCCTCGCGGGCCTGGGCGATTTTCTCGCCGTTCATGGAACCCGAGCGATCCAGCGCGATGGCCAGATTGACTGGCGGGCGATCCTTGGACGTTTCGATTTCAGCCGGCAGCAGCCGGATTTTGATAACGGCGCGCTCGGTCTGCCCGGCGGGCAGAACGGGGCGGTCCAGCTCGGCGCGAACGTCGAGCGGCGTAACGGCGGACTTGGCGCAGGCCAGGCCGGCGGCGAGAAAGGCCGCGATGAGGGTGAGACAGGACGTTTTCATGGCGTTGTGCGATATTGGATTGGGAACGGGCACTGTGCCCGCGTGTCGCCGCCATGATGTCAGAAAAGCGCGCAAATGTCGTCATGAGCGCGTCAGGATTTTGTCAGAAAATTGTCATGGTCCATTACGATGGCTAATTCAACGTGCTAAAAGGTGAAGAAAACTTGACATGATACCGCGTGCGATAGGTCCTCATTCGGAATGAAGCATCTACTGTATTCCGCCGTCGTCCTCTGCCTGTTCCTTACCGGTTGTGAGACCTACCAGCCAGCCGTTGTCGGCAATGGCAAAATCACCAACACCACCGTGGGCTTTGAGGGCTACGAATTAACCATTCCGCCCGGGCTGCATCCGGCCGAAAACATGAAGCCCAGCAATTATGTAAACTTCATGAAAAAGGTCAGCGAGGGCTTTATCGTCCGGGGTGGCGACCAAACCGACACGGTAGTGCTGCAGGGGCATCAGAAGGCGGTCGCCTTTATTGTCGGTGACATGCTTCTGGGGTCGCACGCCACTTATATCGACCATCAGTCCGGGGCTTTTACCACCGCCCGCAGCCGCTATGGGCTCATGACCAAAGAGGACCAAATCCAATTTCTCGCCCATGCGATAGAGCGCATCAACCCGGATATACAAACAAACGTCACCCGGGAAGTCGTCGAGATCGGGGGGCGTCCGATCGGCGTGGTTATGGATGTCCTCCCTGAACTGGGTATTACCAATTACACGTACCTGACCCTCGGCAAGCTGAACGAGGTGTTTATCATCATCGGAGTTTCACCGGATGCGTACGCGCAGGACCTCAAGAAAAGCATGGATCAGATGGTCGCCAGCCTGAAGGTTTTTTAATCGCTTGCGCTGTGGCGTGGGCAGGCTTCACTGCGAGTAGATGAAAGTACTGATCGTTGGAAGCGGCGGCCGTGAGCACGCTCTGCTCAAAGCCTGCCTCAAGAGCCCCCTCGTCACCGAAACCGTGGTCGCGCCCGGCAACGGCGGCATGGCCGCGGAAGCCACCTGCCTGCCCCTGGATGTGGAAGACGCCGGCGCGGTCGTCGCCCTGGCCAAGGAAGTGGCGGCGGACTTCGTCATCGTGGGTCCGGAAGCACCGCTGGCCACCGGAGCCGCCGACTCCCTGCGCGAGGCCGGGATGCCGGTCTACGGGCCGGGCAAGGCCGGCGCGGAGCTGGAGTCCAGTAAGGCTTTTTCCAAGGAGTTCATGCTCCGTCACAACATCCCGACCGCCGCGGCCGGCATCTTCAAGGATTTCAGCGCAGCCCTCGACTACCTGCGCGGGCGCGAGTACCCCATCGTCATCAAGGCCAGCGGGCTGGCTGCGGGTAAAGGGGTCATCATCGCCGACAGCTTCGAGCACGCCGAGTCCGTCGTTCACGACATGCTGGTGGGCTACCAGTTCGGAAAAAGCGGGCAAACCGTTCTCATCGAAGACTTTATGAAGGGCGAGGAAGCCAGCATCATGCTGCTGGTTTCAGGCGAAAAATACGTCCAACTCCCGCCCAGCCAGGACCACAAACGCATTGGCGAGGGTGACAGCGGCCCCAACACCGGCGGCATGGGCGCCTACGCCCCCGCGCCTGTGGTCACGCAGAAAATCGCCGAGAAGGTCCGCACGAAAATCATCGAACCCAGCCTGGCCGGTCTGGCCAAGGAAGGCATCGACTACCGTGGCACACTCTACGTCGGCATCATGGTGGTCGACGGCGAGCCCTACGTGGTCGAGTACAACGTCCGCTTCGGCGATCCGGAGTGCCAGATTCTCCTGCCTCTGCTGGCAGACGACCCGATCAAGCTCATGCTCGACTGCGCCCAGGGCACGCTCAAGCCCGCCGAGGTGAAGGTAAAGGACGAGCACGCCATGATCGTGGTGATGTCCGCCGAAGGCTACCCCGGCGCCTACCGCAAGGGCGACGTCATCGAGTTTCCCGCCAGCGTCCCGGACAATTGCTCCATCGTCCACGCCGGCACCAAGCAGGACGACGCGGGCAACATCATCACCGCGGGCGGACGCGTGCTGGGCATCGTGGCCACCGGCCCCACCCTACAAGCCGCCGCGGACGACGCCTACGCCCTGGCCGATCAGGTCAAGTGGCCCGGTGCATACCTGCGCCGCGACATCGGCTGGAGAGCACTGGGAAAGTAAAAAGCAGAAAAATAAACGATGAAAGATGAAGTCAAGAGGACGATAGGGGGCACGTGCTGGGTGAAGTGTCTTTTCATTTCATCTTTCATCTTTCTGCTTTCATCTTTCATTTCGGCGGCGCAGCCACCCATCGACCTCGCCGACTTCCCGCCGGAGTTCTTCCCGGGGCTGAACAAGCAGTCACCGGAAAAAATTTACCTGGAGGGTCTCATGGCGCTCTACCCCGGGCGTGTGCTGGACAAGGCACCGCAATCCGAAGGGCCTGCCACCTCCCGCGAGCCCATGATAGAGACGTTGCCACGCGGCATCACCTACGTGCGCCTTTACGATTTAAGCGATTCGATAAGCTTCATCGATGCCCATATTTCAGACCCTATCCTGCTTATTGACCTACGCTATGTCTCCAGCTCCATGGAGGCTGCCAAGCGGTTCATAGCTTATTTCAGCCTATCCTCTGATGCCATCGAAAATATCTCAACGCCAGAGGAGACAGCGGCGCATTCCAAGGGTTCGCTCCAGGATTTAATCAGCGACTATACCGTGAGGCCGAATGACCGAAAGGACATCGTGCTGATCAACCAAAAGACCAGCGGCGCCATCGAGGCTGCAGTGGATGCCCTCCAGCGCACAGGCAAAATCGTAACCGTGGGCACCCGCACGGCCGGGGATACCGGCAGCTACGGCGCCATCCCGGGAGTCGAGGGCTATTACGTCATCGACGGGGAGGTCCGCGCCATGAGCGGCCCAAGCCTGCTGGGCGTCGGCCTGGAGCCGGAGGTGCCGGTGGATGTCACTGCGGCGGAGGACTTTACAGGCTATCAGCTCCTGGAGACAGGCTACAGCGCCGAGGCCATCCTGCGCACCCGCCTGCCCGCCCTCGACCCACTCGAGGCGAGCGAGGATAGCGAAGAGGCCGAGGAAACCCCCATCGATCCCATCCTGCAGCGCGCGGTGGAGGTCGTTATCGCCCTACAGGTCCTGGGCAAACTACCGATGGAGTAAGCATTTGGCAGAAAGCAACTTTCGGTTTGCGGCGCTGTCAGAAAGCATTAGCTTAAACTCAGTACACCCCACGACCCTGTATCGATGAAGACCTCCAGCATTTCGCTGCGCGTAGCCGACTTCCTCAAAGGCTATCCTCCCTTCAACTTCATCGAGGAGGAGTATTTGCTGCGCCTGGCCGGCTCGGGCAAGGTGAAGTTCCACGAGGACGGCGAGCTGGTCTTCGAGGAGGGTAAAAAGCGGGATAAGGTCTTTTACGTCATTCAGCAGGGCACGGTAAACATGTACCGCAAGATCGGTGGCAGCGAGGAGCTGACCGACGTACGCGTGGAAGGCAACCTTCTGGGC
Organism: Verrucomicrobiia bacterium; assembly: GCA_030432235.1. GTDB lineage: Bacteria > Verrucomicrobiota > Verrucomicrobiia > Opitutales > Cerasicoccaceae > JAUIHT01. The sequence continues at coordinate 112,121 of JAUIHT010000009.1, forward strand.
ATTTTCTGGGGCAGCCTGGATGAGCACTACCAGGCCACTGCCCGCACCGCCTCCGAGACCATCCTCTACGCTTTGCCCATCGACCAACTGGTCGAAATCGCGCACAAAACACCGCCGGTCAAAGCCTTCCTCAGCGCCTATTATTCGCCCAATCCGAGCGCGGCGGACGTCTCCGAGGGTATCGCGGAAGCCCCCAGCGACTGGCTCCAGCGCACCGAGGCCGTGCGCGAGCGCTCCAACCGCAACCTCCTCACCGCCCACCCCAACGATCCGGTACGCAAGGTGGCGCGTCAAATGGCCCCCGGCAACCAGGAGGCGGTCATCGTCGTCGACGATATGCGCTGCCCCTTGGGCGTCGTGACCGAGAGCGATTTGAGCGGCCGCGTGGCCTCCGGAGAAATCCCGGTCGACGCCCCGGCTTCCGAACTGATGAGCAGCCCGGTGGAAACCGTTCCGCCGGGCCTGAACGTGGGCCAGCTTATCCTGCGCATGCTCAACCGCCGCGTCCATCACCTGGTCATTACCGCGGACGGAAGCGCCAACTCGCCTGTCCTCGGCGTCGTGGCCGAGCGAGATCTGGCCCTGCTCCACGGCCGCCTGCCCACCATGCTGACCAACGAGATCAAAGTCGCACGCGGGCCGGAATCCCTGGCCGCCGCCCGCAATCGCGCCGACGAGCTCCTTCTGCACTACCTGGATACCGAGGCACCCATCTCCTGGATCGCCGATTACATAGCCGAAATCGACAACACCCTGACCGAGCGAGCCATCGAGCTGGCCCGACAGAAGCTGGCCGCTCAGGGACGCCGTGGCCCCGGCATGCCCTTCTGCTGGATGTCCTTTCACAGCGAAGGCCGCCGCGAGCGCCTGCTGCGCTCTCCGCAACGCAGCGGCATCGTCTTCGCCGACCCCGAGGAGGGCAACGGCGAGGCCGCCTCCTACTATTTCGTGGAGCTGGCTCGGGAGGTTTCAAACACGCTCGAGATTTGCGGCTTTCCCAAGGAAGCGCGAGATTTGCGGGCAGACAACCCCCGCTGGTGCCGCCCGCTGTCCGAGTGGAAAGAGCACTACTCCAACCTGATCGCTAATCCCATCGAAAACGACATCCTGCGGCAGACTCCGTTTTTCGACATGCGTGCCATCAGTGGCGATTTTCAGCTAGAAGCCGATTTGCAGGAGCACATCCGAAGCGAGCTCAAGGCCCAGCCCAACTTCGTTCCCCTCCTGGCCAACGACGCCATGGCCAATCTGCCGCCCGTGACCATCTTCCGGGATTCCGTCATGGACAAAAGCGGCATCCTCTGGACCTGTATCGACACCAAGGTGCATATCCTCTACCCGCTCGTCGATATGACCCGCGTCCTTGCCTTGGAGCACGGCCTGGCCGAGACAGCCTCCACCGTCGCCCGCCTGCGCCTGCTCACCGAGCTACTGCCCGAGCATGCCGCCCAGCTCGGCGAGGCCATCGACGCCGTATATTTCGGGCTTCATCTGCAGACCACCTTCGGGCTCCGCCGCGGTGATGACGGGCAGTTCATCCGCCCCGGCGACCTCGGCCTGATCGAACGCGAGCGCATCAAAACCGCCTTCCGTACCGTGGCCCAGATGCTGGACTACACCAGCCAGCACTTTGGCTTGAAGAGTGCTGTTCAGCCCGCCTGAGCGACTGGGTACGGTTAAGCTATTCCTGCACTTGCCTTCCCACTTTCAGAGTCAGCGTTTTCACCCTTTCAGCCTTTCAGTTTTTCAGCCTTTCCCATGAGCCTCTTCGGTCCAGACGACGCCATCTCGGTCTATCGCGAGTCCTTCGACGATACCTGGGCCGATGGTACCCCCGCCGAGCGTGTCCGCTTCGTAGTGCTGGACACCGAGACCACCGGCCTGGACCCCAAAAAGGATGCCATCGTGACCATCGGCGCCGTCACCGTGCAGAACAACGAAATCCTGCTCGAGGACCAGTTCGAGGCGCTGCTGCGCTTCCGCTACAACACCTCCGCCGTCGTCGTCCATGGCATCACACGCGAAGCCGCCGAGGAGGAAGGGGTGGACGAAGTCGAGGCCCTGCGTGATTTCCTAGGCTACCTGCGCGATGGCGTCATCGTGGGCCACCACATCGGTTTCGACGTGGAAATCCTGCGTGAACACATCATGCGAAGATTCGGCCAGGACCTGGAAAACCGCTGGCTCGACACGATGGAGTTGACCCTCCACCTTGAGGACTCCGGCGCCTTCGGCACCCCGCCCGATGACGACGAGGATGTGGACGAGCGTGGTCGGGATTTTTCCCTCGACGGGCTTTGCGCCCGCTTCGGCATCAAACCACATGACCGTCATACCGCCGCCGGTGACGCCTTTATCACGGCCCAGGTCTTCCTCAAGCTCCTGCGCCTAGCCAACCGCTTCGGCCGCCGCACCCTCGGCACTCTTTGCGAACGCTACGTAGAGGCGTAACCCGCACCGATACTCTGTATTGCTGTACCTAGCACCCTGTATGGGGAGTGTTTTTGAGATGACGGAAAGAGCAGCCGCTTGGCATTTTTGAGGGCAAAGTGAGGCTTTCGAGCCGAGGCGTATCCGAGATGCGTCGAGGCGAGGAAACGCGCTTTGAGCCGAAAAGGCCAAGGATGCGACATGAGTCATCACAAAAGCACTCCCCGCAAAAATAAAAAACCCGCGCCGGTAAGGGCGCGGGCTTTGAAAGGATTAAACCTCGCGAAATCGCTTAGTAAGCGAAACCGACGGTAGCACCGAACCAGAGGTTCTGGTCAGGACCGAGGGAGGTCGTCACGCCGGGAGGAGCATTGAAGGAGGTCTGCTCGCCGTCGTTGTTGGCGGCCCAACGGACACCAATGGAGCTGCTGACGTTTTCGCTGAAGGCGTAAACGAGGTCACCGGTGATACCACCGTAGACGTAGCCATTGTTCCACTTGTTGAGCTGATTACGCTGGGAACCTGCGCCATAGGAGTTGGCGGAGAGGTAACCGAGGTAACCACCGATGTCGAAGGAGATGCCTTCGGTACCGACGTATTCGCCGAGGTCGAAGGAATAACCAATCGAACCTTCAACCACGACCTGCTCGAGGTCAAAGTCGTAGTAGAAGTAAACGGCAGGGCTCAGAATCACGTCAGCGGAAACGCCGAAGTAGATTTCACGGGTCTGGCTAGCATAGCCGGAACCGACGGTCGGATTCGGAGCATACAGGTACGTGGTGTTGGTGTTGGCACCAGCACTATCGGGATACCAGTAGTACGTGAAACCTACGTCCAGGGTGAACATATCCGTAACAGGATAGGCATAACCGGCATAGAAGTCGATTTCGTTGGCTTCACCGGCTTTGATCGGCTGAGCCGTCCAAACACCAGTGTACAGGTCGCCGCCGAGGACAGGGAAACCGAACTCAACCGAAGGCTGGAAGGACTGCTGCTGCAGTTCTTTAGCGCGGAAGACGTACTCGGTTTCGAAGTCGAACGTGCCCGTGATGGAGAGGTCGCTAATGCTGCTACCGGTGTCCTGAGCGGACAGACCAGCGGCGACACCTGCGATCGCGAGGGAAGCGATGAACTTCTTCATTTGTATCTAGTTTGTAGTTATTTGTTAGTTTTTGAGTCTGTGATGACTCGACGACGGGTTTTCGTTGTTTTTGTTCAAAAAATCAAGCAATTTTTTACGCCATGCCGGGTAAGAACCCACCCTCCCCAGTCAAGGAAACTACCGATACGGGCGCCAAAACCGGAGCCGAGCCATCCACTTTTCCACACAACCTATTGTTAATCAGCGGGTTAATAGGATTTAGCGGCGTGGCCCTGGGAGCCTTTGGAGCGCATGCCCTTAAGGCCACCCTGACGGAAACCGGCTATATGGAAACCTGGAAAACGGCCGTTTTTTATCAAATGCTCCACGCCGTGGGGCTGCTTTTTCTCGCAATTTGGGCTCATATCAGCCCCGGCGGGCGCCTTTTACGGGCGGCGGCCTGGCTCTGGGTCGCAGGGGTGCTTTTGTTCAGCGGGTCGCTCTATGCCATCAGCCTGGGAGGCCCCCGCTGGCTCGGACCGGTGACCCCTCTGGGCGGGCTGTGCTTTTTGGCCGGATGGCTGCTTTTGGCGATTATGGGATTGAAAAAGAGCCGTTGAAGGGGAATCCTTGTCACTCGCCATTCAATCGTTCACCACAACCAATCAATCCACTTCACTATGGACACTAAAACCGCCAGCAGCCTGGAACAACTGAAGCAATACACCAAAGTCGTGGCCGACTCCGGAGACTTTGAATCGATCAAGGAGTACGAGCCTCAGGACGCCACCACCAACCCTTCCCTTATCCTCGCCGCTGTCGAAAAGCCCGAATACGGCCACCTGCTCGACAAGGCCGTGGCCGATAACAAGGACGCGGGCAAGCGCGCCATCACCATCGACCTGCTGACCCTCTTCGGCGGCGAAATCCTCAAGATCGTGCCCGGGCGCGTCTCCACCGAGGTGGACGCCCGCCTCTCCTACGACACCGAGGCCAGCGTGGCCATGGCGCACGAAATCATCAAACTTTACGAAAGCCGCGGCATCTCCCGCGATCGCATCCTGATTAAGCTCGCCTCCACCTGGGAGGGCGTCAAGGCCGCCGAAGCGCTCAAGAAGGACGGCATCCACTGCAACATGACGCTCATGTTCGGCCTCGGCCAGGCCGTAGCCTGCGCCCAGGTCGGCGCACAGCTCATCTCGCCCTTCGTCGGCCGCATCCTTGACTATTATAAGAAGGAAACCGGCAAGGACTACGTGGGCGCCGAAGACCCCGGCGTGCAATCCGTCACCCAGATTTACCATTATTATAAGAAGTTCGGCCACGATACCGAAGTCATGGGCGCGAGCTTCCGCAACACCGGCGAAATCGTCAACCTGGCCGGTTGCGACCTCCTCACCATCAGCCCCAAGCTGCTCAAGGAGTTGGCCGCCAGCGACGAGCCGGTCGAACGCAAGCTCGACCCCAAGGCCGCCAAGGCTTCCGACATCGAGGCCATCGACGTGGACGAGAAGACCTTCCGCTGGATGCTCAACGAAGACGCCATGGCCAACGACAAGCTGGCCGACGGCATCCGCCGCTTTGCCGCGGACATCGTCAAGCTTGAGGGCCTGATCGACCAAAAGCTCGGTTAAATACCGTATTTAAATACTTACGAAAGACCCGGTGCCGTTTGACATCGGGTTTTTTTGTATACATGATACAGTATAATTTTACAATTCCTTTACGCAAAGCGGGGTTGAAGTCTCCATTATTGAGGAACACACTTCGTAAAGTAGGAGAGATGAAGACTGTATACGTAGTAGAAGACCAGCAGATCATGCGCGATTTTATCAGCCGTCTGATAGAGGGGCAGGCTATGCTTGAGCTGATAGGACATTCCGGTGACGGGCAGGACGCGCTTCGCGAATGCCTGAAACTTCAACCCGATATCATTGTGCTGGATGTTTATCTGCCCGGCCTCAATGGCGTGGACTTCCTGCGACAGTTGAAAAAGGACATCCCGGGGGTGAAGGTGTTGGGCTTTTCCGCCTTCCCCAGCCCAGGAAACGTCAAACAGATGGTGGAAGCCGGAGCGGACGGCCTTGTTCGCAAGACCGAGAGCCTGAACATCCTGGAGCAGGCCCTGGAACAGGTGGCCGCCGGGCAGACTTTTTTCAGCCCGGACGTCGTCAACATGCTCAGGGATATGATGCTTCACCCGGAGCGTATTGTTTCGCCGGACCAGTTGAGTTCCCGCGAACGCCAGGTCGTGCAACTCATCGCCGAAGGCAAGAGCAACAAGGAGATCTCCGAGCTGCTCAACATCAGCATCAAGACCACCGAAACGCACCGCACCAACATCATGCGCAAGCTGGATGTCCATGACGCGGTGGGGCTGACCCGCTACGCCATCAAGCACGGGCTGGTCCATTCGGGCGCCCTGGCCTGAGCAAACTGAGCGACGGGGTGCGAACCGGCAAATTCTGTCGGCCCTCTCGCACAATTTGCATGATTAAGCTTTCCGCGTTGGGCTTTCGGCTTTTAGCTACCCAACCATGAGCGGCCCCAACCGTATCCAGCAAGCCTTCGACCAAGCCCGCGACGCCGACAGCGCCCTCTTCGTGACCTACCTGTGCGCGGGCGATCCGGACTTCGACACCTCGCTGGCGGCCTGCCGCGCGGTTATCGAGGCCGGCACGGACCTGCTCGAGCTGGGCGTGCCCTTTTCCGACCCTCTGGCCGACGGCCTGACCAATCAGCTCGCCGCCCAGCGCGCCCTGGAGTCCGGCATGAGCCACGAGAAAGTCATGAAGCTGGTCCGCGCCGTGCGGGAGTTCAGCGATGTACCCATCGTCTTTTACACCTACTACAATCTCATCCTGGCCCACGGGGAAGCGGACTACGCCAAGATAGCCCGCGAGGCCGGCGTCGACGGCATCCTCACTCTCGACCTGCCCCCGGAGGAGGCGGATAACTGGGACCGGGCCTGCGCGGCCGAAAACTTAAAAACGGTCTACATCGTCGCTCCCACCACCCCGCCGGAGCGCATCGGGAAAATCGCCGCCTCCGCCACCGGGTTCCTTTACTACGTGTCACGCACCGGCGTCACCGGTGAGCGCGACAGCCTCTCGGTAGATTTGCAGGACAAAGTCGCGCTCATTCGCGAGTCCACCAAGCTCCCGCTGGTTGTTGGCTTCGGCGTCTCTCGCCCCGAACACGTGCGCGACATCGCAGCGGTGGCCGACGGCGTCGTGGTCGGCAGCAGCATCGTCAACTGCATAGCGAACAATCTCGGCGACACCGACGCCACCCTCGCCGCTTTGCACGACAAAGTCACGACGTTGCGAACCGGTTTGGCATAAACCACAACCACTGATTTCATGAACCACGGAAGACACGGAAATACACGGAAGGAAAGTATTGGTTTTCCGTGTATTTCCGTGTCTTCCGTGGTTTAAAGCTTCCGTTTTCCCATGCGCCTCTTCACCCCAGCCGACGCCAAGAAGGCCAACGCCATCGCGAAGCTGGTCTGGCTGAATCCCTTCACCGGGGAGCGGCATCCCATCGAGCGCAAGCTGGTCGGCGTGCCCGGTGAGGGCCCGCTGCCGATTAAGGATTTCAAAAAGCTGCTGGCCATGCCCCGCGAGTTGCTCCAGCCGGCGCGAACGCAGCTCATGCAGCCCGGTGGCAAGAACGCGGAGGACTTCGCCATCTATCAGGAGGTCGTTTTCTTCGAGCTCTTCCACGCCTTCGTGGCCGACTATGACAAGCTCATCGTCGAGGCGCACGACCGCGGCGCCGCCACCGGGCGCGTACGCTTCTACGACCAGTTCGAGCGCGAGGTAAACCACTGGATGCCCGGCGGCTTCGGCGGAGAGTATTCGGGCTTTCCCACCGCACGGCTCTTTGCCGTCTTTTTCCAGATTCGGCGCGCCTACTACCACATCATTCATTACATCGTGGGCAGCTCCACCGCGCACCGGCGGCTGCGCGCGCGCATCTGGCAGAGCATCTTCACCCGCGACATGGAGCGCTACCAGCGCGCCCTGACCGAGCGCCTCGGCGACGTCATCACGCTCATCACCGGGCCCAGTGGCTCCGGCAAGGAGCTCGTGGCGCGCGGCATCGGCCTGTCCCGCTTCATCCCCTTCGACTCGACTACGCGGGAGTTTTCCGAGGACTTCATCCGCGCCTTCTACCCGGTCAACCTCTCGGCGCTCTCGGGCAACCTCATCGAGTCCGAGCTCTTCGGCCACCGCAAGGGCGCCTTCACCGGCGCGCTGCACGACCGCAAGGGCTACCTCGAAACCTGCGGGCCGTACGGCACCGTCTTCCTCGACGAGGTGGGCGAGACCGAGCCGACCATCCAGGTCAAGCTCCTGCGGGTTTTGCAGACGCGGCAGTTCACCCCCATTGGCGACACCGAGCCGCATCCCTTCCGCGGCAAGCTCATGGCCGCGACCAACCGCGACCTGCCCGCCGAGATTCGCGCCGGGCGCTTCCGTGAGGATTTTTATTTCCGCCTCAACGCCGACCGTGTCGAAACCCCTGCCCTCGGGGACATCCTGGCGGAGGAACCCGGCGAGCTGGAGCGCCTCGTGGCCTTCATCTCCGAGCGCCTGGCCGGCTCGGAAGGGCCCGCCCTCACCGCTGAGACCTGCGACTTCATCCGCAACCAACTGCCCTACGACTACGACTGGCCGGGCAATTTCCGCGAGCTTGAGCAGTGCGTGCGCAACGTCCTGCTGCACGGCGATTATCAACCACAGGATTTGAGGCGACAGCCCAAGGGCCAGCCGGAGTGGCAGCAGCGTTTCGCCGAAGGTGGCTACACCGTGGACGAACTGCTGCGCGCCTACATCACACCACTCTACGACAAGACACCCAACTACGAGGAGCTCGGACGCAAGCTTGGCATCGACCGCCGCACCGTGAAGAAGTATGTCGGAGAAGCCGCCGATGGCGACTGAAGCTCAAAGCAAAAAGCTGAAAGCTTTCCTCTCCGTACGCGTCTTTAGCTTTGAGCTTTTTGCTTTCAGCTTTTAACTAGCGGCAATGTCTGACTCCGCTCGCAGAAGCTCCCTCTGGGCCCACGACGCGACCCTTTGCCATAAGGGCGTACCCTCCCTCATCGGGGTCGACGAGGCCGGGCGGGGAGCGCTGGCCGGGCCGGTCATGGCGGCGGCGGTCTTTGTGGAGGCTACTTTTTTCGAAAGCCGGGAAGCGCAGTCCGAGGCCGTGGCCATCAACGACTCCAAGCAACTCAAGGCCGAAGACCGCGAAGCCCAGCACACACTCATCCTCGGCTGGCGCGAACGCGGGCTCATCCGCTGCGCCTGGGCTGAGGGCTCTGTCACGGAGATCGAAACATTAAACATCCTCGGGGCTACCCGTTTGGCCATGCAGCGCTCACTCGAAGGATTGGGCATGCCCTTGCCAACCCCCGAAGGCGACATGCCTCTTTTTCAGTCGGATAGTGCAAACCAATCTGAAATCCGAAATCTAAAATCTAAAATCATTGTCGATGGCCGCCCGCTCAAACCTTTCCCCTACCCGCATCAGGGTCTCGTCAAAGGTGACGGTACGAGCCTGTGCATTGCGGCGGCATCCATCCTCGCGAAGGTCGAGCGCGACCGTCTGATGAAAAAGCTGTGCACGCAGCATACCGGCTACGGGTTTTCCCGTCACAAAGGCTACGGCACTACCGAACACCGCGACGCGCTCGCCCGCCTCGGCCCCTGCCCCGAACATCGGAAGCTTTTTTTAAGGAAGGTACTGGGCTAAAGCAAATTCGTCGGCAAATCGTCCTCGGGTGGCTTGGCGCCTGCGACGGGTGAGCCCACTGAGGAGGCCGGTACCTTCGCCGGAGCACTTTTCGGTACGCCACCCAAACGCTCCAGGAGAGGGCCGAGAGTATCGGCGGAAAAGGCGTTGACCGGCAGCTCGGCCAGCATGTCCAGCAGGACGTTGGTCGCCGGCTCTGGCCGCATACGGTCGCGCACCTCGTCCCAAAAGTGCCGCCGCTGACGCTGGAAGGCCAGCGTGAGGGGGTTCTCGGTCAGCCGCACCCAGTCGAGCAAGGCGCGGGCTAGGGGGTTCCCGGCCATGGCGATGCGATACTCCTCGATGAACTCCGGCAGACCGGCATCGACCAGCTTGTGGGCCTCCGGAAAAAGAGCCACTGTATGGCCGATGTGCTCCAGCAGGCCGTCGACTCCGCCAAAGTAGCGGTAAATGAGCACCTTGTCCACGCCCGCGCGGGCAGCGATGTGGTTGACCCCGAAGTCGGTGAAGCCCGCGTCCGCAATCAGGCCCATGGCGGCCTCCACAATGCGTTGCTCGGTCTGCGCGCGGTTTCGCTTCACGAGTCGGGATTGTGGGGCGCGACGGCGCGCTGTCAACGGAACGGATGAGCGAAGAATAATTTCTTGTCAGAGATCGGAGGGACTTTAGCGTCAAAGAGAATGCCCGAGGACAACGCCAGCGCTGCCACTCCTGCGACGGAGGAGTTGCCGCCCATTCGCTTCTTCCGCGCGGGCGGTTTCAACCAAATCATCCTGCGCAATCCCGCCGACCTGCGGCACCTGCGCACGCTCGACCAGACCCTCTGGGTCGCCTCCAGCTGCCCCACCCGCGGGCTCGACCTGGAGGAGGCCACGCTGGACTTCATCGACGATGACCACGACCAGCGCATCCGGCCGCCCGAGATCCTCGAGTCCATCGACTGGATTCTCGACGTACTTCGCGACCCGTCCGATCTGCCCAAGGGCCTCGACGTGGTGCGCATCGAACAGATCAATCCGGACTCTGCCGACGGCGCGCAGATACTGCAAACCATCCAACGGATCCTCCAGAACCTCGGCCAACCGGACGCCGACTCCATCACCCTGGCGCAGGCCATGGACCGCTCCGGCATCTTCGCGGCGGTCAAGAGTAACGGCGACGGCATCATCCCGGCCTCGGCGGCGGACTCCCCCGAGGTCGCCCAGCTCGTCCAGGACATTCTGAACACTCAGGGAGGCGAGACCGACCAGAGCGGCGAAGCCGGTGTAACCGCCAGCGGCGTCGCGGACTTTTTCACCGCCGCCTTGAATTACCTGCAGTGGTGGGTGCAGGGCCACCCCGGCGATGCGCGACTGCTCCCGCCCGACCCTGTCGAAACCGAGCCCGAGCCGGAAATCACCGAGGCGGAACCCGGCCAGCTCGAAGAGGCCATGCGCAAAGAGGCCGAGGCCCGCGAAAAGGTCCCCCAAGCCGAGGCAAAGCCTGTCGAAGTCCCGCCCGAGCCGGAGCTATCCCCGGCGGTATTCACCTTGGGCGAGCAAAGCTCCAGCGCCCTCGCCGCCATCAACGCCATTCGTACACAGGTGGAGGACTTCTTCGAGCAGGTCGAGGTCGCCGCTTTCGACGCCCGCGCGGTGGGCTTTCTCAACTTCAACGACGCCGACCTGCAAAGCCTGCAAAATCGCAGCCGCGAGGAGGTCACCGCCATGATGGCCAAGGTGCCGCTGGCCCGCGTCGCGCCCGACGCCCCACTGCCGCTGCGCGGGGAGGTTAACCCCGTCTTCGCCGGAGCCCTGGCTACGCTCAACCGCGATGCCGTCGCGCCGGTCTTCGGCAAAGAGCTGGAGAGCATCACACAAGCTCAGTGGCGCGAGCTGCTGGCGAAAATCGCCCCCTACGAAGCCTGGCTCGCGGCCAAGACCGGGGAAGCCGTGGAGTCGCTCGGTATTGCCCGCATCGGCGAGCTGCTCAACCAGCCGGAGCACCGCGAAGCCCTTGAGGCGCTCATCGCCGTGGACGCCGCCCTGGCCGCCGAAATCGCCGCCGTCAGCAAGGTCGAGAAGCTGCTGCGCTATCACCGCGACCTCTTCCGGCTGCTGCGTAACTACGTCTCCCTGCCGGAGTTTTACGATCCAGACTCACAGGCCATTTTCCAGATGGGCTCGCTGCTCATCGACGGCTGCATGCTCAACCTCTGCGTGGAAGTCGACGACCTCAAGGCGCACTCCACCATCGCGGCGCAGTCCGGCATCTATCTGGTTTACTGCACGGCCAAACGGGTCGGCGAAACGCGCACGCTGACCATCTGCGCGGCCGTCACCAGCCGCGACGCCGGGCGCATCACCGTGGGCAAGAACGCCGTCTTCTACGACCGCTTCGGCAAGGACTGGGACGCCAAGGTCGTCCAGGTCGCGACCAATCCCATCAGCCTGCGGGAGGCCATCTGGGCTCCCTTTAAGAAAATCGGCGAGCTCATTTCCGCGCAGATGGAGAAGATAAGCGCGGCCCGCCAGCAGGCGATGGAAAAGGGCATCAGCGACTCCCTCTCCAACGTGGATAAGCGCACAGCGCCAACCACTGCCACCCAGCCTGCGGCCCCTACCAACATGGGCGCCATGCTGGCCGGGGGCGGGGTGGCCATAGCCGCCCTCTCCTCCTCCATGGCCTATGTCGCGCGGACCCTGCAGAACATCAACGACCTCTTCATCCTGTACACCATCGCCATCGTGCTGCTGCTGCTTATCACGCCCTCGTTGATCATCGGCTTCTTCAAGCTGCGCCGGCGCGACATCGGCATGGTGCTCGAGGCCTGCGGCTGGGCCATCAATGGCCGCATGCGCATCAATCTGGGCCTCGCCAAGGAACTGACCCACATAGGCCGCATCCCGCGTGGGGCAATCGTGCTCGACCGCGCCTACATCACCCGGGACGCCCGACGCCGGCGTCGCAATTTCTTCCTTACGTTTTTCGCCATCGTCCTGGTCCTCGCCGCCATCAGTTGGTGGATACTGGAGAAGATGTGAAGCGCTGCATCGTCATCGCAGGGCCTAATGGCGCGGGGAAAAGCACCTTCGCCCAGGCCTACCTGCCGCACGAGGCGAACTGCCCGCACTTCGTCAATGTGGACCTCATCGCCGCCGGGCTGTCTCCCTTCCGTCCGGAAGCCGCCGGCGTGGAGGCGGCCAAGCTCGCTCTGCGACGCCTGGAAGCGCTGGCCGAAGCCGGTGAGACGTTCGCCTTCGAAACCACCATGAGCGGGCTCGGCTATGTCAAGCGCATCCAGCACTGGAAAACCCTAGGCTACGAAATCGTCATCTACTTTCTGAAACTTGCACATGCGGAGGTTTCGATTCATCGGGTAGAGCAACGAATCATCGAGGGTGGACATTCGGTACCGGAAGCAGACATTATTCGCCGCTTTGATCGCTGCCATCACAACTTTGAACATCACTATAAGAAACTTGCGGATTCGTGGTATTTATACGATGCTAGTAGCAAGGAATTACGTTTATTGGCTAAATTTCCGTGAAAAAGAATTACGACACCGAGATGAGAAATGGAATGACGGCGATGAAGCGAGCGCGTCAAATCGCCCGTGAGCGAGCAGCACGCCATGGCGTGCCGTTAGTCATGTGGAAAAACGGCCGCATCGCCTATATCGACCCGGTGACGGACGAGGAAGTGCCACGTCCGGAAACATCGACCGAAGCCAAAGCCGCCCAGGCCTGATGAAGCTAGTTGTTACGGGAGCATCGGGACTTGTGGGTCATGCCGTGGTGGAAGCCGCGGCACGGCGCGGATTTGAAGTCGTCGCCTTGAGCCATCGCCGGGATGTCTCCTACCCGGAAGACGTGCAGTCCCTGCAGACCGACCTCACCCCGGAGGGCGCGGCGGACCGCCTGCTGCTGGAGGTTTTTCCGGATGTCATCGTCAACTGCGCGGCCGCCTCCAGCGCCACCACGGTAAACAAGGACCCGGAAGCGGCGGAGCGGCTCAACGTCGCCCTGCCCCGGCGCCTGGCACAACTGGCCAATCACCTTAACGCGCGGCTCATCCATTTTTCGACCGATATGGTATTCGACGGCACAAGCGCGCCCTATCGCAGCAGCGATATGCCCGCGCCGCTCGATCTCTACGGCCAGTTGAAACTCCTGGCCGAGCGTGAGGTGTTGAAAGCCGGAGGCGACTACGCGACCGTGCTGCGCATCCCTATCGTCACCGGAGACAGCCCGTCGGGCGGACGCAGCGTCCACGAGCGCTTGTTCAGCGCCTGGGCCGAGGGCAAAAAGGCGCGCCTGTACAACGACGAACTGCGGCAACCCGTCTCGGCCACCAGCATCGCGGAACTGGTGGTGGAGCTTTGCCTGCGCCCCAACCTGCACGGTCTCTTCCACTGGGCCGGAGCCGATGTGCTCAGCCGCTACGAGATGGGCACGCGCATCGCACGGCACTTCGGCCTGCCCGAGGACCTCATCGAGGAAGCCCAAAGCGACCCGGACGAACGCCGCGCCCGCGACCTGCGTCTGGAACTGCAACCTTTGCGCAGCAAAGTGCGCACCACGCCACCCACCTTCGACGAGCAACTCGAAACCATGTCCGTGCCCAAGCTCTGCCGCGCCTGGTACGCCAGCATCCGCGGCGTGCCCGCCGACGAGGTAATCCCTACACGCCTCGTCAAGGGTCGCGACTTCTAGGTGCGACCGCACAGGACAATGATGAACTTCGTTCATGCCGTGCACGCATCGCGTTGCGTGGGCAGATTCCCAGTTCCTTAGGTTTCGTTTCCTCACAGATATTTTTGCGGCAAAGGAGCGATGGCGGAACGCCATTCCCTTTGCCACAAACAAAGTCCCGTGCGGTCACGCACCGCGGGTCTGAGGCGCGTAGCCCCAGGTTGTGCGTTAGCTTCGCTTCGCAGGCGCAGGTTGTGCGTCAGCTACGCTTGGAGAGCACGCTCTTTTCGTAATCCTGAACGGAGGTGATGAGACCTTGATCGGCGGGAACGTCGTTGCGCTTGCAGAACTCCTCCCAGACGATGCCCCAGGGCATGGCTTTGGCCTGTTCGAGCAAAGCCAGGCGCTGAGTGTAGTCTCCGGCCAGCTCGGCAGCGCGGAGTTTTTCGCGGGGCTCGAGTAAGGCCAGGAGCAGGCTCTTCTGCGCCGCGCGCGTGCCGATGGCCCAGGCAGCGATGCGGTTGATGGAGGCGTCGAAGAAGTCCAGGCCGATGTGGGTACGCGGGAGGGCGTCGCAACGCACCAGCTCCGCCATGATGGCCTGCGTGGCGTCGTCGAAGAGCACGACGTGGTCGCTGTCCCAGCGCACGCCGCGGGAGACGTGCAGAAGCAGCTCAGGCACATAGAGCAGCACGGAGGAAATCTTTTCCGCGATGCCCTCAGTGGGATGAAAGTGCCCGGCATCGAGGCATAGTGCGGTCTGGTTCTTGATGGCGTAGCCCAAGTAAAACTCGTGGCTGCCGACGACGAAGCTTTCCGAGCCGATGCCGAAGAGCTTCGATTCCACTGCGTCGATGTTCTTGGCCGTATCGAGTTTTTCAGCGAACACGGTATCAAGACTGGCCTCAAGGCGCTGACGATACCCAAGGCGGTCTGCCGGAGTGTCCTTCATGCCGTCGGGGATCCACACGTTGGTCACACACGCGCTGCCGAGCTGCTCGCCCATGGCCGCGCCGATATTACGGCACAGCTTGCAGTGCTCTATCCAGAAATCGCGGATGCCTTTGTCCGGGCTGCTGAGAGTAAAGCCGTCGTCCGCCTTTTCGTGTCCGAAGCAGGTGGGATTGAAGTCCAGGCCAAGGCCCTGGGCCTTGCACCAGTCGATCCAGCTCTGGAAGTGCTTCAACTCAATGGCATCGCGGTCGACCTTTTCCCCGCCGAAGTCGCCGTAGCTGGCGTGCAGGTTAAGCCGATGGTTGCCAGGCAGGAGAGAAAGCACCTTTTCCAGGTCCAGGCGAAGCTCGTCGATGGTGCGGGCCTTGCCAGGATAGTTGCCGGTTACAGCCAGGCCACCGCCCAGCTCGCCATCGCCCCCCTCGAAGCCCCCGACATCATCGCCCTGCCAGCAATGCAGGGATATGGGCGTCGAGGCCATGGCCTCCAACGCGGCTTCCACATCAACGCCGAGCTCGGCGTAGCGTTCCTTGGCGAAATCAATCATCGGGGTATCCTTTCAAGCAAATGGTGAAAACGAGGAGTTTAGCTGTTTTCCGCTCAAAGGGGAATACACAAGAGGGGATTTTATTTGCACTTTTTGGCCACTTGAAAACGATAGCCGCATGACCGATCAGGCCGCCGCATTCAGTCGTTATCTGCCTGCCGACGATGCCGCGCGGCAATGGGGCTGGCGACTGATCGACGCCGGGCACCAGCGAACCCCTCCGGGCAGCGCTTATCCGCTGACCGGGCATCCCCTCGCCTATCTCTTCGACCAGGAGGGTAAGCGCACGCTGACCGAATATCAAATCGTGCACATCATCTCCGGGAAAGGGTATTTCGAGTCTGAGCTTCAGGCCATGACGGAAGTACACGCCGGCGATGCCTTCATCGTCTTCCCGGGCGTCTGGCACCGCTACGGCCCGGATCGAGAAACCGGCTGGGACGAGTATTGGGTGGGCTTTGACGGGCGGGACGCGGGCCGGCTCATGCGGGAGTTTTTCGAGGCGAAAAAGCCTCTCTTCCGCAAAACCATGTCGACGGAGCTAGTTGACCTATTTGGCCGTCAGCTGGACTGGCTGCGCCACCCCCGGCCTGGTAGCGAGCAGGTGGCTGCCAGCCTGATTCCCCAGCAGCTCGCGCTCCTGCGCATGAACCGCCTGACCGAAAGCACGCCGCAGAGGCATGGCGGCGAGCTGGTCATCCAGGCCAAGGCCGCCATCCTCGCCCATCTTTCCGGGCGCACAGACTTCGGCGAGCTGGCCGCGGAGCTCGGCGTGTCCTACACGCGTTTCCGCAAGCGCTTTCGGGCACACACCGGCTATGCGCCCCGCGAGTACGAGAACATGCTCAAGCTGAACCGTGCCCACAGCCTGCTCCATACCGGCCAGCAATCGGTCGGCGCCGTGGCGGAGGCTCTCGGCTATCACTCCGTGCACTACTTCTCGCGAGCCTTCAAAAAGCAGTTCGGCTTCCCACCCAGTAGCGCCAAATCGCGAAGCTAACGCACAACCTGGGGCTACGCGCCCCAGACCCGCGGTGCGTGACCGCACGGGACTTTGCCCTGCCACATCTTTGGCTTGGGCTTTACACGGAGGGCGGGATGTGGCTTGATGGCGGATTCAACCATGAGCCAAGTCCGCGTCCGATTCGCCCCCAGCCCGACAGGGCTTTTCCACATTGGCAGCGCCCGCACCGCGCTGTTCAACTGGCTGTACGCCCGTCATACCGGCGGCACGTTCGTCCTGCGCATCGAGGACACCGACACGGCCCGCAACACCCCCGAGGCGCTGGCCAGCCTGCTCGACGGCATGCGCTGGCTCGGGCTGGACTGGGATGAAGGCCCGGAAAAAGGCGGCGATGTCGGCCCCTACCTCCAGAGCGAGCGCAACCCCATCTACGAGGAATACCTGCAAAAGCTAACCGACGCCGGTCGCACCTACGAGCAGGACGGCGCGGTCTTTTTCAAACTCCTCGGCGAGCGTAAGGTAGTCTTCGACAAATACAAGAATGCCGACATCGAAAAAGTGTTCGGCGAGCCCGTCGTCATCGAGGACGCCATTCGCGGCCGGGTGGAAAAGACGGTCGAGCAGGACTTCGTGCTGCGGCGCTCCAGCGGCGACTTCGGCTTCCACTTCACCAATGTCGTCGATGACATCGCGATGGCCATCACACACGTCATCCGTGGCGAGGACCACCTCTCCAATACCGCGCGCCACGTGGAGCTCTACAACGCCTTCGGGCAAAAACCGCCGGTCTTTGCCCACATCCCGCTCATCCTCAAGAGCGACGGCAAGGGCAAGATGAGCAAGCGCGAAACCGGCGCCTACATTGAGGACTACCGCACCAAGCACGTCCTGCCGGAGGCCCTGCGCAACTTCCTCTGTCTGATGGGCTGGAACCCGAAGGACAACAGCGAGGTCATGCCCATCGAGGAAATCATCGAGCGGTTCGGCTTCGACGGCATTCAGAAGGACGGCGCGCGCTTCGACGAAAAGAAGCTCGCCCACATCAACACCGAGTACCTGCGCGCTCTCAATCTGGAAACCTTCGCCTGGATGGCCGCACCCATCCTGACCGAGGCCGGGCTCATCGACGAGTCCGTCGACGAAGACTACTTGCAGGCCGTGCTGGGCGTCTCCCAGGAAAAAGCCCGCGACCTCGAAGGCCTGCCCGAGCTGGTCGGCTTTTTCTTCACCGAAGACTTTGCTATCGACGCCAACGCCCGCGAACGCGTCTTCAAAAAAGGCGACCCCGCCGCGCGCCTGCGCGAGCTGCTGCCTGTGCTCCAAGGTCTGAGCGAGTGGACCGCGCCGGCCATCGAGTCTGCCATCGACTCGCTGGCCGAGGCCCAGAGCGTGAAGAAGTTCGACTACTTCCCGGTCACCCGGTTGGCCGTCTCCGGTCAAGGCGGCGGCCCCGACCTGCTTGGGACGCTGGAAGTCCTCGGCCAGGAGCGTGTCGTCGCGCGGATGGAGAAGTTTGCCACCACGCTGTAATCGCCACAAGAAAGCGTCTTTCCACCAGCGAGAATTTCTGTTCTACTCTACTGCGAATGCTCGAACGCTTAAAGGCACTCATATTCGGCGGGCCGCCGCCCGGCATGCCCACGCCCCCTGCGCCGCAACCGCAGGAAGAGGCCGAGCCTGAGCCCCGGCGACGCCGCAGCCGCAGTCGCAGCCGTTCCGAATCAAGCGGCGAAGAAAGCGAGGAGGAGCAACGCTCCCGCCTGGCCCACGACATGCCCGGTGAGTATGAGCGCGTCTTTGGCAATGACGAGGCCGACCCGCAGTCCTGGATCGGCGTCGACCTCGACGGCACCTTGAGCGAGATGTCCGAAGAGGTGGACATCAACACCATCGGCGCACCTATCCCCGAGATGGTTGCCCGGGTAAAAGACTGGATCGCGCACGGCTACCAGGTCAAAATCCTGACCGCCCGCGCCTGCATCCCCGAAGGCATCCCGCCGATTCAGGCCTGGCTCAAGCAGCACAACCTGCCCGACCTACCAGTCACCGACGCCAAGGACCTGCACATGCTCGAACTGTGGGACGACCGCGGTGTGCAGGTCATCGCCAACACCGGCCAACCCGTCGGCCCCTCCATCTTGGACGAAAAGCCGGAAGAGGAAGAGAAGAAGGAGTGATAAAGCCGATGGGTTGTCTAAAGATTGCTAACCTTCAAGGGAAGTGATGCTATGGAAAACGAACACTCTAAAATCAGTCCAGTAGAGACCTATAAACAGATAATCGATCAATTGGTTGAGCTCTCACCTTCATTGGGCGCTCGTCTCATAGCTGAAGAAGGCATTTACTCAAACGCAATAGAACTAAGCCCTCTGAATGATTTCGTGCAGAAATTACACACTGATGAAAGAACTCTTTTGAGTGAGATTTGTACTCAAGAAAGAATCTCAGCGATTCATGATGTCCTAGCTATGCTGACTTGGTGGATTGACTGTCAGGACCTTGCATTAACCAGTAAAGGGACTCCCATCCCGGTTCAATTAAGTGGCATGGGTCTCCATGGAGACTATATCGGCAGAATGGATGGATGGGAATGGCCGTCCGACTTAGCCCATCATTAAGAGGCACCTCCCTACCCCAGTTCCTTCACCAACGCCTCAGCCACAATATCGGCGCAGGGGCTGGTGCGTTTGAGAAAGAGTTTTAGAGTCGGAATTTCGCGTGGGTGGGTGGCCAGGTAAAGTGCCATGCGCAGAGGAGACTCGCGGCCCAGCTCCATATCGTAGCCGTATTGCAGGCAGCCCGGCAAGGCCTCGTCACGGTCATCGCTGATAACACGGATAACCGCCAGCGGCACATGGAATTCACTCGCGACCTCCGCGACGGCGGCGGCTTCCATCTCGACCACGCGGCGGCCGGTCTCCTGCCACAAGCGACGCTTGCCCTTGGCCGTCGGGACGACTTCGGCGGTGGTATGCACGACCTCCGCGATGCCCTCACCCTCGGCACGGACGACATCGCCGAGCTTCAGCTCCGGGTCGAGCCCGCCGGCGAACCCCGCCAGGATGAGACGGCTGGGCTTCGCCACTTGCAGGAAGTGCCGGGCGCGTTCGGCCGAGTGCTTCGGGCCCATACCGCAGAGCGCGACTGCGACGTGCTGCCCACCCACGGTACCGCGCCAGGCCTTGACTCCCGGCACAGGCAAGCGCTGCTTTCCCTCCAAACGTTTAAGGAAAGCCCCGGCCTCGAAGCCGGTGGGGATAAGTACGCCGGTCAGCTGCATGGTTCAAATACGCCCTAGAGACCTTTCGTGTGGAGAATTGACAGTAAAGCAAAATCCGGCATAAGAAAATAATATGCAGGAGGATCAAGATTTTGGACCACCCCGGTTCAGAAGCCGGAAACGGCTGTTTTGATGCGCCTGCCCTTGCCACCATCAACCCGAACTTACCTGGCCTGACACGCGCTCGATGAAGCTTGAGGAGCATCCATTTTTCCGGGACACCCGCAATGAGGACGTCGCCAAACTGGCTGCGCATACCCACATCGCCCATTTCGAGGCGGCGGAGAAAATCTTCGACGAGGGTAACCCCTCCGACACGCTCTGCCTCGTCCTGGACGGCGCCATCGCATTCGTCAAGGAGACGCCGGACGGCAAGGCACGCACCATCAGCCGGGCCGAAGCAGGCAGCTTTTTCGGCGAGGTCGGCATCTTTACCGGCGCCCCGCGGGCACTCAGCGCCGTGGCCGTGACCAAGGCCAGCATCGCCAAAATCGAGCGCGACGACCTGGTGGACTTCATCAAGAACACCCCCGGTCCCATCGAGCAAATCCTCGGCAGCATCGTCAACCACCTGCACGGCACGACCAAGCACTACATCGAGGACATGCTCCAGCAGGAAAAGATGGGCCTGGTCGGCACGATGGTGAATACCATCATCCACGATTTCAAAAATCCGTTCACCCTCATCAGTCTCGGCGCGCAGCTCATCCGCGCCAAACACGACGATGCCAAGACCCTGAAGCTCTGCGACAACATCGAGGCTCAGGTGCAGCGCATGGTCGATATGGCCAATGAAATCAGTGAATTCTCCAAAGGCGGCGACCAGGCACTCATCATCGCTCCGGTCAATCTCTCGCTGCTGCTGGACCGCTTCCGCGAACTGAACGATCCGTTCTTCCAGCGCGAAAACGTCAGCATCGAGTTGCAGGCCTCCCCGGTGGAAATCGAAGCCGAGGAAAACAAGCTCCTGCGCGTGCTGCAAAACCTCGTCGGCAATGCCATCGACGCCTTCGACGAGGACGCCACCGGCCAGGTCCAGGTCTACATCCACGACAAAGACGACCACGCCGAAATCATTGTGTCGGACAACGGCAAGGGCATCCCCGAGCAAATCCGCCACAACCTCTTCACGCCCTTCGTCACCTACGGCAAGAGCAAGGGCACCGGCCTCGGCACAGCCATCGTCAAATCCATCATCGACTCCCACCACGGCACCATCGATTTTCAAACCGCCGACAATGCCGGCACCACCTTTACCATCACACTGCCGAAGAAGCAGCCAAAAGGCTGAGGTGTGGGATTTGAGATGGGAGATAGGAGATAAGAATTGTGCGCTGGGGAGCTTACACCTGATGCATCTTTTCGACCGACTTTATAAAGCGGTTCAGCTTCCCTCCGAGATTATTTAAGCGGTGAAGCAGGCCGTGATAGAGTGCCGCGTTCTTGAGCGAATCCGTCTCAAACAAGGTATCGAGGTGATCAATAGTTTCATTACAGGAAGAATGGGCAAACACAAGGAAGCGTATATACTCTTGCTTGTAACGACGACCAAAACCTTCTACGATATTGGCTTTGATGGATCTGCAGGAACGTCGAATTTGGCTGCCCAATTCATACATCTCGAATTTGGGTAGCTCATCCAGGATCATCTTATGAACTTCTACAACTAACTCCCTCGCCATCTGCCATACCTAGAGATCTTTGTGGTTCATAAACCGAAAAGCTTATCCACCCCACATCCCATATCTCGCTTCTCACATCTCTACAAACTCCGTACCACAGCTTTCACCACGCCCTGGATGACGAGCTCGGAGACCGGGTGCAGCGACGGGTAGGCGGCGTTTTCGGCCTTGAGGAAGGGCGCGCCGGAGCCTTGCTGAATGAAGCGCTTGAGCGTGGTCTCGTTGTCGATAAGCGCCGCCACGATGTCACCGGACTTCGGCAGTCCAGGCTCAACGATGACGATGTCACCCTCGAAAATGCCGGCGTCGATCATGCTTTCGCCACGCACCTTGAGCGCGAAGGCCCGGCGCGAACGGCGGATGCCCGCGGTATCGACGTCAATCTGCAAGCTGCCGATGGCCCCGCCAGTCTCCACCCCGTCGGGGTAGCCGGCGGCGATGCTGCCGTAGATAGGAATTTCCACCACCTCGGTCGCGCCGTCGGGCGCCTGCTCCTGGTGGTCGAAGGTTACGCGGTAGGCGCGGGCCTGCCCGGCCACCCGGCTGATGTAGCCCTTGCGCTCCAGCGCTCGCAGGTGCCCCATGACGGCATTGGTGCTGGCGAAGCCGAAGTGCGACTGAATTTCCCGAATGCTGGGCCAGAAGCTCTCCGACTGAAAATGCAACTGAATGTACCCGAGAATCTCGTGCTGGCGCGTGGTCAATTCCTTCATAATGCACACTTGTTTAATGTTCATCTGTTCACAAGTCAAGCATTTCCCTCCAAGCGATGTATACAGCACCGACAATATTTAGATTACTGACATGCCCTTTTATCTTAAATTCCAGATTCGGCTTCGGGTGGGGCAGCACCAGATGATAATGATTGCTCATGACCACATAGGCATGGATGCGCCAGCCTCACTGCCCGCTGGCCTCCAGGAGGACCCGGAGAAATCACTGCCGGTATACCCGATGGGTAAACAAGTCCTTGCGGTAATTCCCGCAGTTCAGCACATGGTAAAGCGCTTCCCAAACTGTAGCCTGCCCGCGCCATCCCCTACCGTCAAACGGTTAACACGGCGCCAATAATGTATAAATTATTGAAATGATCCTTTTTGCCCTTCCTATGTAACAGCACCAATAGACAAAGATAGCTCAGCATTTGTATTCTTAGTGATCACCTCAAAGACTACATCACGCCCATTGAGCGCCACAGTAATCAGTCCTTCACATCCGTATGGTTTAACCTCGGGCTGACTCAGTATCTGGGATTCACTGACCAAAACGGCAAACCTAGCTAAAACCATCCTAAAAGTGGAAACCAGTGAAAAGTTTTCATAAAGAAACTTTTGCTCGCCAATGTTCATTTGCAAATGCTCATTTCCAACCGATTTGATTGTAACCTTCCCAAATTGCTTTGCAGCCAATGCCAATAATCCAACGGTAGCATCGATATCGGGCTGAGAATTATCTATAGTCGCAAATATTCTTTGGGATATTTTTGTTTCTTCGCTCATTGTCCAGACTCTACCTCGCTTGGTTTAACCTCTCTTACTTTCTTGGAAATTTTATTCCAATTTTGCATTAATGGTCCAAGCCCAAAACCACTCTCAAACCTATATTCACCGGAAGTCCTTATCGCCTGATCGGCAATACTCTTCGGAACATCCATTCGAAGAATCGCTGGTGCTCCCTCACTTGGAAACAGCTTTGATTTTTCTATGGCATAAGTAGCTGGGGAGCCGAGAGGAAAAGGTCCCTCAGGCTTAGCTGTCGACAACCCGCCTGCCGGTGCTGTGTGACTGCCACCTGGTTCAACAAAAGCTGGGTTTGGACCGCCTTTCTCCATGCTCCTAGCTCTAGCCATGGTTGTTCCATGTTCAAGTGTAACTATGCCTTCAGGTGCTGTGCGTGGGGCAGTCGTAGAGGTTGTTTTATTTACCGAAAAAGCAATTAAAGTTGCTTCTGCAACCGCATGGAATCCTGTAATGACTCGATCAACCGTCCCTACCGATTGAACATCACCATTATTGTCAATAATTTCACCTTGAATTGCTGTATTAAGATTTCCACCAACTGGAGCATTCATCATCAATTGATCAATTCGCCCCTTAACAAACGAGCCCGCAATTGAATCCGAACCGGTATCCAACCTGTTTGCAGTCAAACTGAGATTTTGATCTATGGCACTGCGCATTTTTTTTATTCCAGCACCAACCGGGAAATAGCCGTTTACCTTGCTGGCAAAACGGCCAAACGACGTATCATAGAGTCCGAAACCTGACGTAATTTGATTAAATACCTCATTGAATCCTCTGACTTGCTCGGCTTGTTCGTGATTCAGCCCCAATGGATCAAACATGGTCCACGGATTCTGAACGACATAGGCGTAGAGATTGGGGCCGTCGACGAAGCCGAGGGGGTCGCGGGTGAGGAAGGCACCGGTTTCGAGGTCGCGGTAGCGGAAGCCTTCGTTGAGGAGCCCGGTCGGGTCTTCGTCCTTGGTGTTAGCCCGCTGGCGGTCGAGAACAGCACCGGTGGCGATATACTCCTGAGCGCCTGGAGCACTGGAGTCGTGCTTGCCGAAGGCCTCATAGGCGGCCTGATAAGTCAAAGAACCATCGGTAGCCGTCTTGGCGGTGACGTCTCCCCGGCCGTTGTAGTGGTAGTAGCTGGGCCCGCCCGTCCGTAAAGAATAAAGGATGCCACCGACGCCCCCGCCGTAATCCGACCCACGGATGTACTCGACGTCGAGCGTATCGCTGCTGTCCAGCCCGTCGGCGGTGCCATCCTCGGTGTACTCCTGAACCGAGGTGCCGCCGGAAAAGACGACATATGTTTTGTCTCCACCGGCCCCGGACTCGTCCCGCAGCACACGCCGGGTGCGGTAGTCGTAGGCATAGGTGTAGCGGTCCGTCAGGCTCGTAAAGTATACGGCGGTTGCCAGCAGATCCCCGGAGGCGTCCGAGCCCTTATGGATATTGATCAGGTGTTCGGTGGCGGTGTTGAGTGTGGTGAGGCGATTTTCGCGGTCGTAGTAATAGCGCGTCTCCACCGAGCCATCATGCCGCAGGGTGCGGTTACCGTTGGCATCATAGGTGTAGTCGATGCGCGCCTCGGAACCACTGTCCCAAGTGCTGTTGTTATTGTCGTCCTCGTAGCTATATCCCAGCTGGTTGAGGCTGTTGCTGTGGTAACGTGTAATGACATCCCCGGCGTCGAGGTAATCCGTGTCCCCATTGCTGTCGAGCAGGCGTGCCGTGCGGTTGTTGGCGTCATCGTAGGTGTAGGAGGTGATGACGGTATCCGAACCGGTGGTAACCGTTTCCTTCGTCAGGCGGTTGGCGCCGTCGTACTCGTTGCCAACGGTCCGGGCGGTCAAGTTACCCTCCGGGTAGGTCTCATCCAGCTCGGCCAGATTGCCGTAGAGGTCGTAAGCCAGGGTGTTGACGTAAATCGGGTTGCTGGAAATCTCCGGGCCGGTGATAGTCACCTTGCGGCCCAGGGCATCGTACTCCGTTTCGATTTCCTGCCCGTTAGCCAGGGTTTTGTTACGGATGTTCCCGGAGAGGTCGTACTCGTATCCGGTCACACGCATCCCTTCAGTCACGGTGTCGAGGCGATTGAGGGCGTCATAGGTGGATACAAGGGTACGCTCGTTGCTGCCGCCATCGTCATAAACAGCCTGGCGATGGTTGCCGGCAAGATCGTAAGCGTAGTGGTGCTCGACCCCTGCCGAGGTCTCCTCCGTAACGCGGTAGAGCGCGTCGTAGACATAAGTCACGTCCTTCAGGGTGCCAGGTTCGTCGACCGCTGTGATGTTGCCCACATCGTCATAGGAATAAGTGCGGTTCTGCTCACCCGCCCCTGTGTAGAGGACTTCTTTCAAGCGATGGCGGTCATCATACTTATACTCCGTACGCTGGCCGTTGGCGTCGATGCGGGCGGTCTGGTTGACCGCATTATAAATGAGCGTGGTGGTGTCAGTACCGCTGTAAGTAGTGGAAGTGTTGCGCCCCAGCCCATCGTACTCGAAGGTCGTC
The DNA here is from genome assembly GCA_030432235.1 of Verrucomicrobiia bacterium. Taxonomy (GTDB): domain Bacteria; phylum Verrucomicrobiota; class Verrucomicrobiia; order Opitutales; family Cerasicoccaceae; genus JAUIHT01. The sequence continues at coordinate 137,523 of JAUIHT010000009.1, forward strand.
GCTTGATTCTTCCCATCGGTCACTTGGGTGCGATTGCCCGAAGCGTCATACGCGTACTCCACCGTGATGTCCTCGGCATCGGTCGTAGCCAACAGGCGCCCCAGGGCATCGTAGGTGTTTTCCGCCGTCCTGCGCCCTTCATCGATGGCATCAAGCGCACTGAGGGCCCCCGACGCCGTACTGACATCCGGCAGGGACGTGAGCTTGGCCGTGTAGGTCTCCACCACGTTGCCAAGCCGGTCGTAAACCGTGCCGTAGCCGATATAAGCCTGGCTCGTGCTTCCGCTGTCGTAGACGCCTACCTGCGGCGTAATGGTCACGATGGGGCGGTTGGCCCGATCGTAGCCCGTGTAAGTTACCTTACCCCGAGGATCCGTGACTGACAGGACGTTTCCAACGTTATCGTAGGCCGTCGCGATGTAGGGAAAGTCGTCTCCAGCGGCATCATAGTCGTAAACCAAGGGCTGCCACTCATCCGTGCGGCGGTTACGATCATCATAGGCGAAGCTCCACTCCTCATCGTTCGGGTTGATGGTACTTTTCACATTCCCGGCCAGATCGTAATGGGTTTCGGTTATGGGATATGCATTGCCGACCCCATAAACGGCAACCTGTGGCTGCGTGACCTTAATCGGCCGCCCGGCCTTGTCGTACTCAGTCGTGGTAGTATTACCCTCCTCGTCTACCACAGCATAGGGGAAACCGGTCGAGGAATAGATGGTCGTGACGAAAGTCTCGTCCGCAAAGTCGACCCGGATGGGACGGTTGAGCGCATCGTAAGTCGTTTGCGTCTCCTTCCCCAGAGGATCCGTGGTGGAGGTCAGGTTGCCGTTTTTGTCGTATTCATTAACCGTAGTCGAGACGCCGCCACTCTTGCCGTAACGAATACTCACCCGCGTGGGGCGGTAAAGGTCATCATAGGTGTATTGGGTAACATAGCCGCGCGGGTCGACGACTGCACTCGGCTTGAACGTTTCGGTATCAAATACGGAACCGCCTGAGTTGATACCGTAGACGTACTGGGTAACAACATCCTGGGCGAGGCCGCCGTTGGCGGAGGCCGAGTTTGCACTAACGCGCAACCGCTGCAGATCGTCATACTTGAATTCCGTGACTCGCGTCTCACTGCCATTGTTTTCGGTGGTCGATGTGCGGGCATTTACGGCGTTGTAAGTGTGCTGCGTGTGAAGGTCGCTCGCACTTGGGCTGTAACCTTTGAAACTATTGTAATTCCCGACATTGAGACTGGTGCTTCCCATGACACGGATTTCGTCCGTCAGGCGATTCAATGAGTCGTACTTGTAGACCGAATAATGGCCGTTTTCATCCTTGGTCCCGACACGGTTGCCGCGCGGGTCATAGACGTTGTATTTGGTTGTGTCGTCGTGGAAGGTGGTTTGCACCAGCCGGTTGCGCTCGTCGTACTCAAAGAGCGTATAATGGTCCAGCGGGTCTTCCTGCCATACGAGGTTTCCGTTGAAGTCGTACAGTGTTTCGGTCACCAAATCCACGGTCCCGGTACCGCTGGGGCTTTGCGCGTCATTAACCGTGGTCGTCGTCACCCGCCCCCGGACATCGCGTGTGTAATCGGTCACCATCAAAGCCCAGGAAGGGTCGGCCCCGACATTATGCTTGGTTTCCTTTGTAACAAAACCCGTGAAGGTGCCATCATAGAGATAACTCGTATGCTGAACGAGTGTGTCGCCATCCGTCGGGCCATCGTAGACATTCACATCCGTGACTTGCCCTTGCTCGCCCAGGATGTACTCCGTGAGCTTATCGCGCGGGTCGACAACACTGGTCATCAGGCGATAAACCTGATTGTAGGTAAAGCTGCTCGACGCACCCTCAGGCCGGCTTTCCGTATTGGGATCCCCATAATGGCCATATATCGAGCCCGGCCAAACCTCGGCCAAGCCGGAAGGTATCTCGATATCATCCGTGTAAGTGTAGCTGGTCGTGTTGCCACTGAGATCCGTGGCGGACTGGAGAGCCAGACCCGCATCCTTTCTAAACACAAAACTCTCTGTTCCGTAACGGCCATGCTGGATCGTCATGGTCGTATAGTAGAGAATGCGAGGGTTCTTATAGGCCTCGCTCTCCAGCAGCTCCCCATTCTCAACTAAAATATCGCGGAACTGGGTCAGTATCTCCAAGTCCATGCCTCCAAACGTATACGTCGTCGTAAAACCTTCGGCATCCGTCACCCGGTTAACCCGTGTGCCGGTAATCTCGCCCTCATTCGTGGCACGAATGCGGCTGCCCTCCTGGTTGTTCTGGGTAACAAACTTGACGTCATCTCCCGTGGGTAAGACGACCTTGCTTATCATCCGTGGAGAACCGTTTTGCGGATAGTAATCATTCGCTACGATGTTCTGGACGTAGTACTCCCGGGTATGGTCAAACTCATAACCAAAACCATAGGTGTGCTCGTTGCCGTCGGTGATGGATGCCAGGTTGATATGGTGAAAATCAATGTGCTGAACATCCAGGTCACAGGCCGAGTCATCCGGGTCCTCGTAAGGAGGAGACAAAGGCGTACCGTTACTATCGGTATCCTCGTCATTCCGCGGCGTCAGGTCCCTCTCAAAAGCATAATCGTAAGCGTAGGCACTGGTTGAACCGTCCGGGAAATTCACTTCGGTCAGACTGCTGGGGTCGGCCAGCGAATCTGGCACGTTAAAAGTTTCGTAGGAGTAAGCAATCGCATTGCCGTTGGGGTCCCAAGCGCTGGTTACCTGCCCGCCACTGTTCTGCAACAGGTAAATCTGCAATCCGGGAATAGCCGCCTGGTTGGGGGTTAACGCATAAATACGCTTAGGCACCAACCCTGTGCTTCCTGCGGGATACTCGTACTGTAAGACATATCCCAAACGGTCGGTAACGGTATCCACACGGGCATAATGATAGATATCCGAGTTCTCACTCCCTTCCACCCTCTCCCGGGCCAGCTCGACAGAACCACCTACATTCAAAAATGAAAGCACAGTCCCGTGCTTTTTGGTGAAAGTAATAGAGCCATCTTCATACGAGCCTGTCAGCTGATTCGTGAACGACTGTGTTTCGGCGCCACCCGAGGGCATCGGCAGCCAGGCATCCTCGTACTCGACAAACTCAAAGACCTGGCCGTTCTCATCCGTCACGTAGGCACGATTGGGCTCTTCATAGCCCTCGTGGTTCGGTCCCTCCGGCTCGACGATGCGCACGTGCGGGGTGATGTTGGACGACCAGCAGGCGCCAAATGGCAGCGCGGGGTCTTCGGTCGGATTCAAGCCGGTGTTGTCGGACCAGATTTCCGGCTTGAGATTGCGGCGGACAGACAGCACCAAATCGCTCCCGGGCACCGGCACATAGATGTCCGTTACGCTGTGCTGAAGATTCAAGTTAAAGGCATCGACGTAAGTCTCCTCCCTGGCCTCATCCGTCTCCGGCGCCGCCGGTGGCGGCTCATCCGGCATCGGCCGGCCATTCAGCGCAATCTTTCGGTACCGCGGCCCCGTCGCGTCGCTCAACGGAACGGTGTAGTAGTCTGGGAGAATGGAAATCGTATTTCCGTCATCGCTGCGAAATTCGATCGTACGGGTATCATCGATAAAGGGTAAGGTCTCATCAGGCAGATATACCTTAAAATTGATTTCGGTATCGCTAACGCTCTGTCCATCCTCAGAATTATAACTAGGCACAGAAACCGGAGTAATCTTCCATGTTGAATCATAAGAATTACTAAACAATAGATCAAAATAATCATCATACATAGAAACCCCTTCCAAATCCACCCCTCCCAGGACAAAAGGGCTCGAGAGCATTACCACATCATCTTGATTTGGATCGTATCCGTAAACATGTAAATGGTTATCATTCCAACTAATTTCCATTCTCCCAAATTCACCCGATACAAAAAATCCATCTTCATCGAGGTCTAAATATGTCGACACACTTTCCAGAACAACTTCTGGTGTAAATTCTATACTCAAATTAATATATGCATCATCATCGAGTACAGCTATGTAAGGGTTTTCTCGCCCTTTTAGGGCTAAAGAATCAAGCCATCCACGCTTATCATAAAAGCGAGCCTGAAAACGCAGCAGGTAAGTGTTAATATCTTCTTCGTGTTCCCAATAATTTTCAGTATCGCCCACTAACAATGGATACTCAAAGAGACTAAAATAGGCTCCATTCAACTCGGTTTTTTCACTTTTTTGTATATTGAGCCTATCACCCCATCCATTGATAGGCTGCCCCTCATACATTCTGTCCTCTTTATAAAAAGACACTTGTCGGGTAGTAATCACAGAAACTTCGTCCTGATATTCGCACTCATAGTCCGCTCTCCAAGCTCGCGCCACCCAATGTCGCTCATTAGAATCAGGTGGCTCCAAAGTAAAAGGCGAATAAGCTGATGCCCCCGGACTAAAATTGCCACCGTCCCTATCTCCAAAGGAGTAACCATACGTATTTCCATCTATAAATTCTATCTTATAGCTATTAAAGTCATATATTGTATGATCCTGGGGCCACCACCAAGTATATTTATATATTGAATTTATAGTATAACGCTGCAATTTCCAGATACTAGCAATTCCACGAATTGCGTTACCATCTTCATCTTCGTACGCTTGATTGTCGGCTTTAAATACTACTCCTCCAGGGTCACCACCGTTAATCCCGACGATTCGATAATATCTATGATTATTTACAATATAAGTACTATCTGTATAGAAGCCACCGGCGAGGGAAACATTCGCAAGTTTCACCCAATCCTTATCCTCCGCAAAATAATCGTTGTCACTATATTGCAGTTCAAAATGATCGGCCTGTACGGAACCAAATCCGGGGAAGCCCCATGCTAGTACAACCGAGCGGCTCTCTTCATCAAACTCTATCTTTCGAAAGGCCCCTTCATCCTCTAAATTCGGCACCGAGCACTCCGCAGTTTTGGGGTCGATATCGGGCAGCTGCACGGAGACATCCAATCCCGTCGGGGCACTGGGTTGTGTCAATGTGGGCTCAGTTGGCACCGCCAATAAATCCATGCTGATTGCCGAAAAGAGTCCAATGCTGGCAAGCAAACGTAAAGAGAAGCGTTTCATGAGAGTGAGGTGGCTTGAGAGAAAAGAATTCGAGGGGAATGATTAGGGGGTGACGGTTATCGATGCCTGACCGTTGCTATCGGTAACTACGGCAATCTCGTTTGCGGGGCCTACGGTGCTCCACCCAAGCAACGCACTCATGAATTGAGCGTCGAGGTAGAGTGGCGCGCCCTCCAGCAGGGCGTCACCGTTGTTTTTATCCCGGACTTCCAAAACCAGAGGCTCGGCCAGGTCACCGTCCGAAAGTTCACTCTGAAGATTGCCGCTAACAATCGTGATAACGGGAACGCGCTCAAGCTCCGGATGCCCGGTGTTATAATAGTCGGTCGGGTCACTCCCAGCCTCAAGCTCCTCCAAATTGGTGAGCCCGTCACCGTCTGCGTCCAGGCTACCATCATATGAAGTTGTATCGTGAAAATATGTATTTTCCCACTCGTCAGGAAGTTCATCCGGTGTAGATTCGCCACCTCCACCATTGCCCGAATAGGTAAGAGTGATGACATTAGATTCCGTCTCAAGGCCATCGTTATCCGTATAAACAAAGTGGACATTCAGAGTACCTGTTGTCGCGCTAAAATCGACCTGATATACTCCTGATGTATCTGATTCATCATTAGCTAACAGATTGCCAGATGCATCGTACAGACCAGCCTCCCCCGACAAGGATTGGTCGTCTATATCCTCAACCGTCGCGTAGCCATCGAGGTTTTCCCCCGCCAGAAAATAAGTTTGCCCGGAAACGGACTGACCGTCAGGCGCCACTCCATCAAAAACAATTTCTCCCGGATAACCTTCCTGGGCAGTAATCGCATCAATCAACAGAGCCCCTGTGGAGCGGTGTGTTATCTCAAAGCTCAAGAATGTGGCATCGCTTGTGGCAAAATAAGCCCCTTCCCATATGAGCCTACGGCCCAGATCCAGGCGCAACGTCTTCTCATCGTCACTGAGGTCCAAAGAAAAGCGCAGCCGATACCACTCATCCTCCTCAAAGGGGCCTCCCGGTACGGTTTCCCAAAACAGACCATTCGAAACGTAAAGGGCGCCCGCGGAGTCGAAGTAGAAATCGATCAGAGATGTACCGGATACCTCGGGAGCAGCCCCTGAAGCCAACCATACCGGCATCACGTAAAACTCTACCGTCACGTAATCATCCACCGGAGATTCCAGAGGCAAACTCAACACGATGTCCCCGGTACCAGCCTGCAGGCTGAGAGCACGCGTGTCACCGGCAGACGAAGGGTCACTACTACTATCAACAATCGCTGCGGTCGCCCCGGCGCCGGAGAACTGCCAGTCCGAATCGTAAGACGCCAACGAACCGACGCTGGCACTTTCAAAACTATCCTCAAACGGCAGCCCGGCGTAGGTGACGTCGCTCCATCCCGAATCGTGAGTGATGGTCACATTATCCAGCTCAACTGTCTGGGTCGAGGCGCCGCCACTGTCACCTTGGAAATAAAACCCCCAGTAGGCAGGCAACGGCGTACTGGTATCACGCAAGGGTATATTCTCAAAACGGGCCATGCCGTCAACAGACAGGCTCCAGGTCTTCCGCCATGAGCTGATATGCACTTCGTACGTGTGCCATTCGCCCACGTAGTCCAGGCTATCCTGCAAGGTTTCCCACCCCCAGCTTTCCGTAAGGTTATCGTAAGTGTAGACGGACAAATCACCGTTCAAATCGAGCGTGAAGAGCGTGTTGGCCTGTGTTGCCGTCAGCCCTGCCGGGTCGTATAGCTGGCCGGGCTGGAGCGCCGCGTCGAAAGTAATGTAAAGATGCGAGCTCAGCTGGCTCGGTGCTATTTTCCGAATCATCGAAGCAATTTCCGCCGGAGAAGCCGTTTCATAAGTCAGCTCCACAAGCTGTGAGCCAGTCGGCCCCTCACCGGTGATGACCTCGGCATCGGAAGCAATCCAGGAGTCCTGTCCGTTAAGCGCGGCCGTGGAGTAATCGGGCGCATCAAAGGTATAGCGGATGGGCACCCGGGCGTAGGAACCCGTACTATCCGGGTCCAACGGGTCCGAACTTTCGATAGTCACCTCAATACCGTCGCTGATGAAGTCCCCGTCCGTATCCCAGTTGTCCGGGTCGGTACCGGCAGTGGTTTCCTGCGCAAGCGTGAGGCCGTCGCCATCGGCGTCGAAGGTATCCAGTATAGTACTACCGAGGTCGGTGGCTATCGTAATGTCGTCCAGGTAAACATATGGATTACTATACAACTCGTAAACAAAGCTGTAGAACCAGGGAGCCGGACTGGAGAAATCCACATCGAAGAGAACGCGGACACCGTTCAGGTACAGCGACCATTCCTGCGTATTGAAATCCGCATGGATGGTGATGCGGTACCAAGTGCTGGCCGAGATCGGGCTGTTGTTCGCCGGAAACCACTTACTCGAGTCCCCGTCGTAGTAGTGCAGAATGCCGCTGGTATCAAAATAGAATGACGTGGGGTTACCGAGCATGGGAGAACCTTCAGGAGGCGCACTGGCCAGCTCCGGCTGCAGATAAAAATCTAACCATATATCCTTAATGAATTCACCGGACTGCGAATCGTAGGTATCGAAGTAATGTACCAGAGCACCGGATTCATCCACCGCGGCGTTTAACCTGAACGACTTCGAGCCTCCATGGACAGTCGTAGACTCGATAGCCACCTCTGTATCACCGTTTTTTAAATACCATCCATTATCCCCTTCGGTAAATGAGCTCATACTCTCGACATCTTCGGTAAATGGATCCGAAAAAGCCGCCACAGTCGCACTGCCGGCGAGTGTTACCCCATCGGGTATGCTATCATCATTCTCATCCGCATCCGTAGGATTGGAGGTGTTTGAAAACTCAACCAGATTAGTGAGACCGTCGTGATCGTAGTCGTCATCAGCTTTCTGGGTGGTGCTGCCAAAGTATTGTCTTTCCCAAAGGTCCATCATGCCGTCGTTATCCGCATCAGGCGAAAGCGGCTTGAAGCGGAGCACCTGAAGGTGATCGATTAGGGTAGTGCGCGCCGTACTACTCGCCTCCACATACTGGTCGTAAACGAACGCCTCCAGCGAGCGTCGGGTTGGGTCAATAAAGGGTATGTCCGCTATTTCCGCAACGACCTCAGGCTCCCCCATCGTGACTCTATAGACCGAGACCGACCAAAGGCGCGTCTGGTAGTTGAGCGCAATGTCATAGCGACACCAGGAATCACTCAAATCTTCTAAAGATGCGGGCTGGACCCAGTCACCGGAAGCCCCCTCGGACGGATCGAAGGCACTGAGGTAACCGTTCTCATCCAGCATAAACAGGTATTCTCGGAGTTCCTGCTCTGGTTCCAATGAAGTTGGCGTTGTATGCCCCTGAAGCTTGCCCCAGAAACTAATCCAGACCTTGTCTTTGCCAAAACTGGCGACCTTACGCTCAATGGTAAGCATATCGACGCCGGACAATGACGGAGACTGGTCGTCATCAAAAATTTTCAGCGCATTGCTGGAGTAATAACCACTCGCATTATCAACGGTTATACGAGCGGATTGGCCCGATGGATAAACATTCCAGTTATCGACACCATCCAGTTCCAGAGGAGGGCTACTCGTGTCATAAAACATGTTCTCACTTTCATCCTCACCTTCATTAGCCTCAAAACCAGTCGTGTAGGGGATTCGACGATAGTCACCCGTCGCCAAAAAGTTATTGGCTTCTTCACTGTCCGTTTCCAGATGGTCACCCAAGCCATCCAGATCGGTATCGTACTCATCGGAATCTGTAGTAGGGTCAGAGTTCGCTTCTGAACTTGCGGTGAGAGTGTCCCCATCCAAATCGTCGATGGTGATACCGGTCATATTGCCCTGAACACGGACCTCATCCACAAAGAACGCTTCCGTGCCTGCCCGATTGAAAGAGATTTTGAAGAACTCCGGGACAGTATTGGCGAAGCCCAAATTTGTCGCCACAAACTCTCCGTCGAGATAAATGGACCAGGTTAAATTGGAAAAATCCAAATGCACCGATACTCTAGGAGACCAATTCCCTGCCGCCAAAGCCGCATCCGAAAAGTTGAGCCAGCGACCTCCACTGATTGTCGATGAGGTTGCCTTGTAACCATTCCAGACTTGAAGTTCCGTATCTGTAAATCGGAGCTTGGCCGCATCACTGAGACTGATCTCAGGCACGGAGCTTCCGCTGGTGTATTTAACGTAAAATTCCACCCAAACCGAGGTCGACAGACTATCGTCAAGTTCATTGTAAAGAACCACATCGCTGGCACCACTTATCGACAGGGCATGATCGGTGGAGTTAGCACCCCCTGAAACAATACTCGCCGTTGGGGTTGTCTGGCCATCTACCAGCCACAGCTTGAAAGCCGGGTCAAAAATATCGTCCGCATATCCCTCGAAATCATCCACAAAAGGCGACGTACTTACAGATGGCTCAACAGCATTCGTCCCCCAGGTGAACTCGTACAGGTTGTCATGTCCATCTGTATCATAATCATCTCCAGGGAGCACATCGACAATGCTTTCTATCTCATCCAGCTCGCTGGCCTCAATGATAGCCAACTCCCAGGCGTCAGCCATGCCATCCCCATCAGTGTCACCCTCACCCGGCCAGTTCGCTAAAACAAAGGAAAAAACGTACTTCAGTTGACCAAGGTTAGCAGGAACATAGTTGTCTGCTTTAGGAGTCGCCGGATTCCAGGGATATTCACCACTGTTAATGGTCGTGTTCCCAGACAAAGTAACATCCACACCTGCTAAATGCATCTGCTTATAGAAAGGCTCCGCGATAAATTTAAGCTGGCCCAAATTGAGCGGCACGTAGTTGTCCTCGGGGGCAGTCGAAAAGCCTGCAATCATCGAGGCGATTTCTGTGCCGGCAGTCCCCGGGACCGCGGCTTCCATGG
>JAUIHT010000024.1 GCA_030432235.1 Verrucomicrobiia bacterium
CCACAGACCAGAAGCCCGCGTCGATATCGCCGTTGGCCAGTGCGTCAGCAGTCTCGTTGAAGTTCAAACGCTGCTCTTCGATATCGTCATAGGTGATGCCGTTCGCTTCAAGAATTGCACCTGTGTTGACTTCGGTGCCCGACCCGGGCGCGCCGATGGATACCCGCTTGCCGCGCAGATCCTCAAGCGAGGTGATACCTGAGCCTTCAAGCGCCACAATATGGATCATGTTCGCATACAGCGACGCCAGACCGCGCACCATCGGCAACTGCTGTCCTTCAAAGCGGCCAGTCCCAGAATAGGCCTGCGCAACCGTATCGGCGAGGCCGATTGCCAGATCAGCGTCGCCTGTGGCGATCAGTCCCATGTTTTCTACGGATGCACCGGTGACTTCTGCAGTCGCGGAATAGCCCTCGACGTGATTGTTGATGACTTCGGCAAGGCCACCACCCATTGGGTAGTAAACACCGCCGGTACCACCGGTTGCGATCGAAAGTTGCTCTTGTGCGGCCACGTGCGTGCTAAGGCCCATAGAGACAATAGCAGCGGTTCCAAGCAGGCCAAAAGACCTACGCGTGACAGTTTTAAACATTGACAGTCCTCCCAGACAGGGCAGTTCGCCCATTATGTTTACCCGACTCCCCTCGGGTCGATATGGAGGCTACACAAAAACATGTGGACCCGCGCTGATATTATGGCAACCTATTCCAATTTCGTAGCAATCAATCGCCAGCCTGCGCGCAGATTTCTGCCAGCAAAGGACACAAAGAGACGGGTGTACCCCTAAAAAGTAGTGTTCCAAGATGAAATTCGTTTTTCAAAGAGACTCCGCAGGTGCGTTCTTAAGCTGAATAGAAGCTTTCTGGTCAAAGTTATCCATTTTGCGTTGCCTTCGTGTCAAATAGCAGTAATTCGCAAGACTACGATTAGGGTCGTTTTTTGTCTGCGGCCCGTGCGCAGCGGACGGGTGCTTTGTCCCGCGCTGCAGCCGTACAGGTAGATTGCAGCGAGCGACTAGTATGAGCCCAAATGACCGGATGCTGCGGCTTGCACCAACGACCGCTTTTTGTCGGCGGCCAGAAACGTGACAAAAGCAAAGACAGTTTTGCCAAGGGTTTGTGGCACAAGGTTTTCCAATGGTTCCGACGTCAGCAATGACTATGACAAAAACGGCCGTTTTTGGCGCGTAGGTTCCGGCAGGGGATTGATGTCCGGATGACGGATATTGTTGCCAGTCATGTGGGGTGCGTCTTATCCTGATCGCATGGCGATATTGGTTTCTCTGTCGGGGCTTCCCGGTGTCGGCAAGACAACAATTTAATTCGCAAAAACGAATAAACCTCGAACCGGATTTCTAGACTTATGTTTTTAATGTGATTTTGGTGCCCAGGATAGGACTCGAAGTATATGTTTCACAATGTAACGTTATGCTTCATTTTCCCTTATTTTGTTAATAACTCTTTCAATACAGCTATTGAAGTTTGCATCAAGATGCACCACTTTGCTCCCCAATATATCGCCATAATTGGGGAATATGTGGGGAACGGATTGAATGGCTAAATTGGCGTCGAATATTCTAAGCACAGCAAAACCTGGCAAATACACGGATGGTGGCGGTCTGTATCTGCTTGTGACTGGCAAAGATGCAAGTAGCCGAGCAAAAGGCAGTTGGATCTTTCGTTACACTTTCCGGAAACAGAGATATGAATTGGGCCTTGGCTCTGTGCAGAACCTTTCTTTGGCGCAGGCGCGATCTGAACGTGACCGCTGGCGTGATTTGATGACGGACAAGCGCAATCCCATCAATCCAATAGAAGAGAAACGCCGTTTGGAAGCCCGTGCTGAACACGGGCGAACGGCACCGACTTTGACGGATGTTGCACCAATGGCTTTCGAAGCCATCAAGGGGCGTTTGAAAGACGACGGAAAAGCTGGGCGCTGGTATTCGCCGCTACGTCTTTATGTATTGCCTGCTTTGGGATCAGCAAAGATCGAAGACATACATCAGCGTGATATCGAAAAAGCACTGCGTCCGATTTGGACATCAAAGGCACCTACAGCGCTGAAGGCGCTAAACCGTCTTGGCGTAGTTATGAACCATGCTGCCGCTCTGGGGCTGGACGTCAACGCAAACGCCGTATCCAACGCCAAGCAATTGCTTGGCGACCAAGCCCACACAATACGCAACCACCCCGCCCTTCCTTGGCAGGATATTCCCACTTTGTATCGTTCGCTCGATCCGGACAATTCAGCACAGCGGGCCTTGATGTTTTACATCTTGACTGGTGGTGGACCCAGGCTGCGCCCATTGCGCTACGCTCGCATGGATCAAATTGAAGACGATATTTGGACCATTGAGGGTGAAGCCCTGAAAGGGCGACGGGGCCAAACCTCTGATTTTCGCGTGCCGATAACAGATGAAATGCAACGCTTAATCGACATCTCAAGCGCCCAAAGCGTGGACGGCCTGTTATTCCCGTCGCCATTGGCACGTGAAGGGCGGCCTAGGGTAATTAGCGACCAGGCCATTGAGAACATCATGCGCAGCCGGGAAACCGAATGGGAATGGAAGGCCCCCTATCGGCCACACGGTATCCGTTCGACGTTTCGAACATGGGCATCTGAGATAGATCCAAGCCTATACGCGGTTGCCGAGACAGCTTTGGGCCACAAAGTCGGTGGGATTGTCGAACGCACCTATGCGCGTCATGACTTTCTCGAACAGCGCCGAAAATTGATGCAGCGTTGGGCTGATTTCCTAACCGACAAAACTGGCCGAATTGTTAAGATGGTGCAGCAATGAGCAAAAAGCAAAAGGCCAAGTATAATAAGCCAGGTGACCCTCATGCTGGCTTCAGTGACCAGCAATGGGTCCAACTTGAAAAAGCCTATGGGAAAGCAATTCCGGACGTGGTGCGAGACGCCGTCCATGTCCGTGTCGCCAACTGGCTTCATGTCTTTGAATATATAGATGCCGTAGATCGAAAAGAGGTTGAGAGGAGGCTTTCACGAATCGAAAAAGCTGCCAGGACTCTCTACTATGAACTTCAAGAAATTGATAAAATTGATGGGGTGATCATAGATATGTTCATGCACCCTCTAAAAATCTCGCAAGACGAATTGGATGTCATCTGCAAATTGGCAACCGCATCCAGCGAGGGTAAAGACTTCTTCACTGAACACTCAACACCTGACAAACATTCAGAATTGATCCAATGGCTGGTTTGCGACTTTGACGGAAACTCTCTTTCAACTGCAGTGACACGATACAACGGCAGCGGCAGCCACAATCCGTCCCCCTTTGTTGATTTTGTGGCAGAGCTTGGACAAATCGAACCAAGGCTTGACTTGCGATTGCGCGATAACACACTGGAATCGAATACCAGTTTTTCAGACTGGGTCTACCGCAGAAAGAACGAAAAAATCTAAACCCCTAATAAGGGCAAATACCCCTCGAAAAAAAATGTAGTTCCTGCCCTTATACTTGCCTCACCACGCCGACGCATAGTGCACCCCAATTCAAAAAAACACGGGTGCAGAAATGCCAAAACGCTATCTCAACTTCCAACAGCTATCAGAAAAACTTGGTGGGCGATCACGCACATCAATCTATCGGGACATCGCAGCCAAACGGCTTCCTGAACCCCTTAAGATTGGTCGCCGCTCATATTGGGATGATGCCGAAATTGAAGCCTATATTCACCAGCAAGGTGAAGCAGTATGAGTGCTACGGAACCCAAAACAAATAAAGTTCCTGATTATTCCCGCTGGGAAACCCACGATCAGTATAGAGATGTAGTCGTTACTGACGGCGTACACCGCGTCATCTTATGCCGTGACGCGATCCAGTGGATCATCCAACGCCGCAGAGGAACTGTGCGACCCGGACAATCCGCCTGGGACGCATTGAGCTACTGCACTACCAAATCGGCCCTGGTGCGACTGTCAGAGCCGCTATTTGACGGTATCCCCCCAGAATTGGCCGCACTTCCCGAAAGATGCAACCAGTTGAAGTGTAATCAAAACAATGGGGGTGAGGAATGATGATGCAGGCACTGCGTTCAGACTTCAGCACGATTCTCAGTTTAACTGAGGGTTTGAAGGATACTGGCTTCCAATTGCTACCCTTGGGCCAGGGAAATCAAGGCAAGGGGCCAAGTTGCCCATACAAAAACAAGTCTATTTCATTTCGGATGGTAACCAAACTCATGTCCGTAAAAGACACACTAATGTATGGTGTTCGGTTGGAAAATATGGTCGTCGTTGACGTTGATGAAAGAGA
>JAUIHT010000016.1 GCA_030432235.1 Verrucomicrobiia bacterium
CTCGACACCATCGACGAACTCGAAGGCTACCTACAACAAGCACAGACACTCGCCAGCACTACCCCCTACCAATCACACGTCGACTACATCGACCAAAGCTTCGATGCCATTAGAGCTATTAGGAGTAAAAGCCGTTCATCGACATGGGGTCAGGCTCCTGCAAAACCTATCGCCCGGTACGACTTTGATGAGGGCAGGGGCACCCGGGCCAGGAACAAGGCCGGGGGCGAGGCGGGTTGGGTGCATAACGCCCAATGGACTCAGGGCAGGAAGGGAAGCGCTTTGTACTTCAATGGCCAGGATAGTTATGTCGACCTTTCCCCGATTCCTCTCAGCGACACAGATTATAGCATCTCCTTATGGCTCAAGCCCGAGGATGTGACTTTTGCCAGGGTTCAGCAGTTGCTTGGCGCCGAGGCCTGGAATCGCCACGCACTTGTGCTTGAGCGTGGTACTTTGATGTTAACGCACCGTCACGCCGGTAATAGCTGGAGAAATACACGTACGCAATTGCGTGCCAAAGCGGCGGAACTAAAGCCGAACTCCTGGTACCACGTGGTAGCGACTTTCAGTAAGACCAATGGCATGGCTATTTACATCAATGGTGTTTTGGTTGGCCTGGATCCTTCGCTCAAAACGCCCTCGGAGTATGGTGTCCGATATATTGGAGCGGCTGGGAGCGAAGGTCCGGATTCGCTGCACGAGTATTTCTCCGGTGTGATTGATGACGTTGCTATATACAGGAATGAGCTTTCCCCGGATGAGGTGCGCTTTCTGTATCGCTCGCAAAGCTAGCTAAAACTTTTATATAAATATTCACTAAATATAATCTAAATATTTAGATAAATGATTTGACTGGGCGCGCTTTGCTGATTCTAATCCTATCCATGGCCACCATTAAAGAGATTGCCGAACGCCTGAATGTGAGCCCTGCGGCTGTTAGCATAGGATTGCGTGGGGGCAGGGGAGTCGGAAAGGAAACGGCCAGAAAGATACAGGAGGCCGCGGAGGAGATGGGTTACTCCAAGCCCCAGGCGAGCTCTGTGGGAAAATCGATTGGATTGATTGTGACGACCCAGTTGGACGGGGATCTGTTCGAGTTGGCTCGTCGTCACGTGCTTGTGATTAACGAGGAGCTGGCCAAACGGGGTTGGCGTTCCTTTCCGGTTCGGATTCCGGGTACTGGCGAGGACGGGGAGCGCATTCTGGCGGATTTTATCGAGAATGGCGGGGTTAATGGAGTGCGGGTGGATGGATGCCTG
Organism: Verrucomicrobiia bacterium; assembly: GCA_030432235.1. Lineage (GTDB taxonomy): Bacteria > Verrucomicrobiota > Verrucomicrobiia > Opitutales > Cerasicoccaceae > JAUIHT01. The sequence continues at coordinate 1,263 of JAUIHT010000016.1, forward strand.
ATGCTTGGGCGTTTGCCGTCACCGTTGTTGCCGCGATTCCATCATTTTTTGGCTGAAAGCTTCCTGGGGAATATTGTCATGCTTTGTAATCATGATGTCGCCAATGGACTAAGCGGCGTGACCATGATGGATTATAATGCAGGCATCCAAGCCGCACAGACGCTAACAAATATAGGTCACCGCAATATCGGCTGGATTGGCTCGCTGGGCAGTGAGAATAACGCCTCGGAGCGTTTGGGCGGTGTGCACACTGCTTTGCGTAAAGTGGGGTGCACGCTGAGCCATGAGATATGGCTCAATGACCGTGAAATGCTTCCTAATGCAGAGGTCGGTCGGCTCATTTCCAGTAAATTGCCCTCGAACCGTGCAGATTGGCCGACGGCCTGGGTTTGCTCAACGGACTGGCTCGCGGCCAAACTGATAGTGTGGGCAAAGAGCGAAAAAATCCGTGTTCCCAAGGACATGAGCGTTGTCGCCTTTGACAATACCCAGGTGGCAGAACATCTCGCGGAGATGGTAATTACATCCGTTGTTTTTCCCTACGAAGAGATTGCACGCAAATCCATACAGCTGCTTGAGCAACAATTGGAATCCTCCGGGCAAGAGGCGATAGTTTGGTCACTGCCTCACCAGATGCGAAAGGGCGTTACGGTCGCTCCATTGACGCAGGGCGGGGCAAAAACGAGGTCTGCTTCTGCGAAGAAGGCAATCCGAAAGGGCTGATGACAGGAGTCAATCCGCCCAGGCGGCACTCCGCATGATTTCAGGAAACCGTTTAGATAGAATTTAATCATGAACACAATGAAGAGCAAAACCATTACGGGACGCTATAACCCCGAATTAACGCGCCGACTACAAGGTCTTGTTGATGCGGCTTGGACTGACTACCCCAACAATCCAGTAGTTGAGCCCCTGCAAAAGGGCCTGATTGCGGACCCCACGGTTGTCACACCCTCTCTGTCGCCGGACGGTCAATGGCACATGATTACTTGTGGTGGCGGACACAAGGTTCATCAGTGGTCATCCCCTGATGGTATATCCTGGACGCACTATGCAGAGCATGTGTGGAACGGATTCTCTCCCTATATTTATCCTTTGAACGGTAAGTTCTACCTGTTCTATCAAATCAACGGCAATCCTGAGCGCTGCTGGCTGGTAATGCGTGAGACTGAGGATTTGAAAACCTGGTCGGAGGCGAAAGTTATTCTGGAACCGGACTTGCCCTGGGAAGACGAGGAATATCGCCCGACCTGCCGCAACGCATGCGTTGTCAAGGATCCGGAAGGCGGCTTCCGCCTTTATTACAGTGGCGGTGTCAGGCTTATTCCCGATTTGGGTTTTGAAGAACCCGCAAACATCGGAGTCGCCTATGCGGATTCCATTGGGGGGCCCTACACCAAACGGCCGGAGCCTTTGTTTATTCCAGACAAGGAAGATCCCTACCGTAATATTGGGGCAGGAGCCATGAAGGTCTACTATCTCGAGGCCTACGAATTATACCTGGGCTTCAATAATGGCGTTTACCGTGACGCAGACGGGCACAGTCGCTCATGCATCAACATCCTCCTTTCCGAGGATGGTCTGGATTGGTACGACACGCTCAATAACCCGATTTTGGCCCCTGAGCCTGGCTGGAAATCAGCTCTGGTTTATCAGCTATGCCTGGCGGTGTCGGGGGATAAATGGCACCTCTATTATAATGCTCGTGAAGGCTGGGAAGTGGGTGTTGAGCGCATCGGCCTGGCTACCGCCCCGCTAAACGGAATCGATCCCAAGGGAATCATCAGCTAATGAGTGATCGCCCGAATATCCTGCTGCTTTTTGCGGATCAATTACGATTCGATGCAATTCAAGCATTGGGAAATTCGATCGTGCGCACTCCTAATTTGGATCGTCTCTGTCGTGAGGGTGTGACTTTTACACGCTGTTACACGCCTTCGCCGGTTTGCGTGCCGGCGAGGGCTGCCCTCGTTAGTGGGCTTCCACCTCATTGCACGGGCTGCTGGGATAATGGGACAAACATTGATCCTGAGGTGCCAAGCTTTATGGGTCGCCTGACAGAGCTTGGCTACCGTACGCATGGGGTGGGGAAGATGCACTTCACGCCTCGCCGTGAGCGGCTCTGGGGCTTTGAAACCCGTGACGTAAGTGAGCGAGGCAATGATGATTATCGTCAGTTCCTTGACCAGCACGGCTACGGTCACGTGCTGGAGGTACATGGTGCGCTTAGCGAAATGTATACGATACCCCAGATATCACAGATGCCGGCAAGTTTGCATGAAACTGCGTGGGTGGCTGACCGTTCCATTAGCTTTCTCGACCAGCGTGATCGTAGCCGTCCGTTCTTTCTGTGGTCCAGTTTCTTTAGCCCGCATCCACCTTTTAATGCGCCCACGCCTTGGAATTTCCTGTATTGGGCTGGTCATATGCCTGCGCCTTTTTTACCTGAAGGCTATGAGGATTTGCTGAACTACTGGAACCACAGTCAGAACCGGGCGAAGTATCGTGATAAAGGAAATGACGAATGGCTCATGCGAACTATCAAGGCAATCTACTATGCCTCCATTTCATTTGTAGATTACCATATTGGGCGCATTCTTGATGCGTTGGGCGATGATTTGGAGAATACCCTCATTGTCTTTACGAGTGACCATGGCGAGCTGTTGGGCGACTACGGTTGCCTGGGCAAGCGCTCTATGATGGATGTGTCATCTCGTGTGCCATTGCTCATTCGCTGGCCGCGAGGTGAAAACGCCTGCACATGCTATGAGGGCGTTACCAGTCTATTGGATTTGCATCCAACTTTTCTGAGCTGTGCCGGCGATCAAGGTTCACCTGTGTATTCCGGAAGCCAGGATCTCACCTCGGTAAGCACAGGGAATATGGAGACCGATAGAGTGGTTTTCAGTCAGTTGCAAACCGATGGTCTCGGTCTACACATGGCAGTGAATCAAAATAGCAAGTATGTGTATTCGGCTGCGGATGAGCGCGAATGGTTTTTTGATTTGGAAGCGGATCCATATGAAAGCAGAGATTTCTCACGAATCGACTCTTACACCGAAAATTTAGTAACACTGAGGCGTTCACTCATAGAGCATTACCAGAGAGATGGCTACGATTCTGTTCTTGATGACGGGAATTGGCGCCGTTTTGGGAAGACTAAAATACCAGCACAGTCTGAAGCGAGCGTGTTAGTGCAACATCCAAAAGGAATCCAGAAGATACTGGAAGGCTTGGGCCCATATGCTCCGGATGAAATACCAGGGGAGTATTGGATGGGTAAGTCCACATCCTAGTAGTCCTGAAAAGCTATTTATTAAGTAATAAGATAAACATGAAACTATCCATAGTATCCTCGTTGCGGGGAGGTTTTTACTTCCCGGATATGCTATCTGGCGATACCTTCCGGGAGCGTTTGGCTTCACTGAAGCGTTTGAATTTCGACTGTGTCGAGATCTGGGGCAAGTGGCTCAAGGAAGACATCGATTCTGTCGTGGCCGCCCTCAAGGCTGAAAAAGTACCGGCTGGTAATATATGCTCCGGGTTCCGGGGAAATCTTCTCGCCGCGGATTCTGAAGAGCGCATGACTTGCTTTCAGGACTTCCACGATTTGCTGGAGCTTGCCGCACGTGTGGAATCGGCCGGCTTGGTCTTTGTCCCGTTGTTTGCCAGGCGGCCTCAAATGCCAGACATGAGCCCATGGATGGACCCTTATGAGGTCGAAATGGGAATTTTCGTTGATATGATGGGCAAGCTCACCCAGAGGGCGGAGGCACTCGGCGTGAAGCTGCTGCTGGAGCCCGTTAACCGATACGAGACGCACTTATTCAACACTTTGGAAGATGCCGCTAGGGTAATCGATACAGTGGGCTCCGATGCCCTCAGGATTACTGCTGACTTTTTCCATATGAACCTGGAGGAGGCGGATATTGGTGCGAGCATTCGTCAGTATGGTCACCTCATCGGGCATGTCCATATCGTCGATTCCAACCGCTATTTACCCGGGCAGGGGCATACTGATTTTGCACCGGGGATTACGGCTCTGAAGGAGGTCGGTTATGAGGGCAGCCTCTCGCTGGAGTGCTTTGCCCGGGGGAACCCGGAAGAGGTACTACCAAAGTCAGTAACTTTTATGAAAAACCTATTGGAGAAATAAGAATGAAAAATTTAGGAATCATCGGCCTCGGCAATGCCGGAGCAAACCACTTAAAATCACAAGTAGATGCCGGCCTCGTCAATGTAGTGGCGGTGTCCGACTCGGATTCGTCCTTGCTGCAAAAAGTAGCAGATGAATTCTGCATTGAGCGGCGCTATACTGACTGGCATGACCTTGTCGCTGACAAGGAGATTGATGCCATCATCCTGGCCACGCCGCCTTTCATGAGGCGTGAGATGTTTCTCGCGGCGGCAGAGGCAGGCAAGGATATCCTGGCCGAAAAGCCTTTTGGCATCTCGCTTCAGGAGGCACGCGATATGGCGGACGCTGCTAAACGACATGGGATACGTGCCATGGTCAATTTTGGCACACGCAATTTGCCGACGTACAAAAAGCTTCGGGAGTTGGTGCAGTCTGGAGAATACGGCACGCCCCGTTGGATCTGGTTCAAGTACTTCCTGGTCGTAAACCCCAAGATATTTAACCCGCCGGGCTGGTTTTGGAATAAGAAGAACAGCGGCGGACATTTGGGTGAAAATGCTGGTCATGCCTTTGACCTGATTTGTGAACTCATGGGCTCGGTGAAAAATGTAACCGGAATCACGGCAACGTTGCCGTTAAAGCATTATGCCGAAAGCCTTGAAAGCGGAAAACCCGATATTGAAAACCTGGGTGTTGCTACTTTGGAGCATGAGAATGGGGGAGTGACTGTACTGGCCAACGGTAGTGTGCCCGGAGGCGAGTGGGGCATGAGTTTCGACATTATCACGGATGATTGCGTGATTTCTGTAAAGCGGGATAAGTTCATCACTATACAGCGTGATGGCGAGGAGGTTCTTAACTATGAAGCTCCTTTTGCCTGGCGCCCTATCCCCAGTGGCTCTCTTGCATTTGCGCGCTTCTTGAATGGTCAAAGTGAACCGGATGATTCCATTGCGAGCTGCGAAGATGGTGTCCGCGCGATGCAAATAGCCGAAGCGGCATACCAATCCGCATCCACACGCCAGACCGCGAGTTTGGGCAACGTGTAAAATCCAATGTCAGATTACCCCGATAGACCGAATATCCTCTTGATCCTGACGGACCAGCAAAGAGCGGACACGGTTGCCGCTTTGGGTAACAATCGCATACGGACTCCGAATCTTGACTCCCTTGTCCGCGAAGGTGTGGCTTTTACTCAAGCCTATTCGCCATCGCCCGTATGCGTCCCGGCTAGGGCCTGCCTGCAATATAGTCAGTATCCGGGGAAGACCGGCTGTTTGGATAACATTCACCCGACTACTCGGGGTGAACAAGACTCGTATGCCGATGTGCTTTCTCGAAACGGTTATGAGACTATCGGCATCGGCAAGTGTCATTTTCTTCCGGATCGCCAGGCATTGCGTGGCTTTAAGAGAAGGCTAACTCAGGAGGAAGCGCCCAAGAAAATTGAGGATGATGATTACCTGCAGTTCATCCAAAAAAGCCCCTACCGGAACGTCCGTGACGTGCATGGAACCTGGCGTGAGATGATCTATATGCCGCAGACTTCACCATTGGATGAGGCTCACCATCCAACGCAGTGGGTTGGGGACCGCACGATTGATTTTATTAATGAACAAGCGGAAGAGGACAAACCATGGATGGCATTTTGCAGCTTCATCCACCCGCATCCGCCTTATGCGCCTCCAGTGCCCTGGGATATGATGTACTCCCCGGACGATATGGAGGACCCTCATCTACCAGATGATTTTCAGGCCCGTCAGCCTGCGTTCCAAAGAGCAGGGTTGCACGAGTATTATTTCGACCCGCCGACCAGCAATACTCTGTGGCGGATGGTCAAGGCGCGCTACTATGCGTGTGTATCTTTTGTCGATTATCAGGTCGGTCGAATAGTGAATGCATTGAGGGACAGTGGCCAATTGCAGAACACGCTCATTATCTTTAGCTCGGATCATGGGGAAATGCTTGGCGACCTCGGTCTGATTGGGAAAGGCAACATGTACAATGCTTCTTCCCGTGTGCCTCTGATAATGCGTTGGGGAGATGGACGTCACGCGGGGAGCCAAATCGAAACGCCAGTGACGCTGGTCGATATTGGCTCTACTATTCTATGTGCGGCAGGGCTGGGGCTGCCTGCCGAGTTTGATGGAATTGATTTAGCGGAGACCATTGGACATCCTGAGCGCTTTGAGCGGCGTATCGTTTTCTCGCAGGTTTTTAACCCGGATAGGGGGATTTACATGAGTACCGACGGTCGTTTCAAATACATCCACAGTGCACCGGATGCCTCTGAAGAACTCTACGATATGCGCGAGGATCCACTGGAAGATATCAATCTTTTTAGAGACCCTCAGCACCAGGAGAAAATACAGGAATTGCGCGATGCACTTTTCGATTATCTGGAGTCCACTGAGCAAAATCACGTGCTCGAGTATGGCCCGCGCCGTTGGCGGGATTGGCCCCCCGAAGTAATCCAGAAACCGCGCACGAAGTCTAATGACCCATGCCTTTGGTGGGAAGCCAGGGAACGTGAAGTGAACTGATGCTTGAAGTAATTAAAGACCAATCCATCTGAATTTTATGCAAAGAGATATTGAGACCATTGAGGAAAGTTACGCCGTTGTCGTTATTGGCGGTGGCTTAGCTGGGATTTGCGCTGCCATTGCTGCTGCGCGCCAGGGGCAGAGCACCGTTCTCGTTCAGAATCGCCCTGTGCTGGGAGGGAATTCCAGCGCTGAAATCGGAGTGCCGCCTCATGGCGCCGACCAGGCCGGTTCTTACCGGCATGTGCGCGAAACAGGAATCATCGACGAAATTGCGACTGCAAACGCTTGCTTTCCCAACTATCTGGACTCTCCCTCGATCTGGAGTCTTGTCCTGTGGAATTTCTGCCGCGAGGAGCCGAATCTGACCGTTCACCTCAACACTCATGCCGGCGAGGTGGAGATGGAGGAGAATCGCATCGTTGCGGTCTCGGCAGAGCAGCTTACCACCGAAAAGCGATTTCGTTTCAGTGGTCGGATCTTTATTGATTGCTCCGGTGATGGCGTTCTGGGCTACCGCGCTGGAGCAGACTACATGACGGGCCGCGAGGGCAGGGATGTCTATAACGAACCCATGGGGCAGGAAAAGACGGATGACTACCGTATGGGTAACACGGTTTACATGCGGGCACGAGACGTTGGAAGCTCGGTGCCTTTTGAAACACCGGATTGGGCCCATATTATACCAGACGATAAGGCCTTGCCTGATGAAGGGCATACTTGTCCGCACCCAGTGGAACACTTGACGAAGCCCCGAGGGGGCTGGTGGTGGCTGGAAACTGGAGGTAGATTCGACACGATTAAAGATGCAGAAAAGATTCGTGACGAACTTTATCGCTACGCCATGGGAGTCTGGGATCACCTCAAGAATCGTGGTGAGCATGGCGCGGAAAACTACGTTCTGGAGTCGATTACCACAATGCCGGGAAAGCGGGACTCACGGCGTTTCTACGGTGATTATGTGATGGTCCAGCAAGACGTTGAAAGCGGCCGAATCTTTGAGGATGCGGTAGCCTACGGGGGCTGGCATATCGATGTCCACCAGCCCGACGGAATTGCAGGAGATGTCTATTGGAAAGGCCGTTTGCTTAATGGCATTTATACCATTCCCTATCGTTCACTCTATTCCCGGAATATCGACAACCTGCTGTTTGCCGGGCGAAATATCAGTGCGTCGCATGTCGCTTTTGCCAGTGCGCGTGTCATGCTTACCTGTGCGGTCATTGGGCAAGCCGTTGGTAATGCGGCTGCGCTATGCCTGGAAAATGCCTGTACGCCTCGTGAGGTTTCCCAGCAGCATATAAAGACATTGCAACAGCGCTTGGTTGAGCAGGACTGCTATTTGCCCGGAGTCTCGGATGAGTATGGAGAAAACATAGCCCCACAGGCAAAAATAACGGCGTCCTCCGATAGGGTTCTGACTGCTCCCGCCATCGAGACTTACCGGTCATTGGAGGTGGATCGTGGGCAGATGTTTATCTGCTCGGAAAAGCTCCTGAAAAGTGTCCATTTGGACATGGAAAACACCACGGACGAGAACATTAGCGTTCGAGCGGTTTTACATACCGCCAAGCGCCTGGATGATTTTACTACCGGTAAAGAATTGGCCGAGGCGACCGGTATTATTCCCCCCGGGAAGCACAAGGTAGAGTTTCTCTTTGAGTGTGAATTGCCGGAAGGAAACCGGCCCTACTGGATACAGTTGCCGGTCACTCAAGGCTTACTATGGGGGTACTCCCGCCAGGAAGAACCGGCCACACAAGCTGCCAGCCGTAAAAACCAGTATTTTACCGAGCCTGGCACGGAGACGCTGATGCATCGTGAGCGTGGCACAAATGCATTCCATTTGATGCCTGCGAGCCGCTGCTATTCCGCGGAGCAGGTTGTTTCTGGAATTACTCGACCTGAAGCGGCCTCAAACGAATGGATTAGTGAAGAGGGTCTGCCGCAATGGATACAACTTTCCTGGCCAAACCCGGTAAAGCTGGAGGCAGTACATCTGACGTTTGACAATTGGCTGGACCGTACTTTGGCCCAATGGTCGAAGCAGGGGCAATCCCCTTCGCTGGTGCGTGATTATACTATTACATGTCTGAATGGCAGCGAGGTACTTGAGCGTATTGAAGCGTCCGATAATCGGAGTCGTAAAGTGATTCATGCCGTACCGCAAAAAGCCATTACAGATGTGCGAGTTGAAATCACTGCGACCTGGGGCAAGGCCGCCGCCCATCTTTTTGAGATTCGGGCCATTGGCTCTGAAATCACTACATAAACTTAGAGAACGACATTTCGCTTTAACTTTAACCGCTAACGGTAATGGCATGCTGCATTACTGAAGCAGACTCTCAACCCCTGACATGAACCTGCATTGGCTTGATTGGTCGATCATCATCGCGCTATTTTGCTTCCTGATATGGATTGCAGTGCGTGCGCGGTCGCTGACCCAGAGCGTCGCGGATTTCCTGGCGGGAAACCGTTGTGCAGGGCGCTATTTGTTGACGATGGCGGACGGTATGGCGGGTCTGGGTGCTATCACCATTGCAGCCAACTTTGAGAAGTTTTATGAATCGGGTTTTTCCGGCGTATGGTGGGGGCAGATTTTGGCTCCGTTGGGGCTTATCCTGGCTTTGTCCGGTTTCGTGATTTACCGCTATCGCGAAACGCGGGCCATGACGATGGCGCAATTCTTTGAAATGCGCTACAGCCGCCGTTTTCGTGTTTTTGCGGGGGTGTTGGCATTCTTGTCTGGTGTACTGAATTACGGCATCTTCCCTGCGGTTACCGCACGGTTTTTGGTCTACTTTTGTGGTCTTCCACAAAGCTTCGAATTGCTGGGTTTTGTTGTGCCGACGATTGCCCCCGTCATGCTCCTTTTATTGTCAATCGCCCTGATGCTGACTTTATCCGGTGGCCAGATTGCAGTTATCATCACCGACTTCTTTCAGGGGCAGTTGGTGCAGATTACCATCCTCATTTGCTTCTTCGTATTACTTTCGCAGATCAGTTGGTCGGAGTTAATCAGTGGATTGCAAATGGCTCCAGAACAGGCTTCACGGATTAACCCCTTCAAGCAGGAGGACACCAAGGGCTTCAATCCGGCCTTTTTCGTAATTACGGCTGTGGTCAGCGTTTATACGTTTAAAGCCTGGCAGGGGACACAGGGTTACAATGCTGCGGCAAAGAGCCCGCATGAGGCCAGAATGGCTAATATCCTGGGGATGTTCCGTGGGCAGGTTTTGTTCCTGCTGACCATGTTATGCCCGTTGTTTGTTTTCGCCATGCTGCACCTGCCGGAATATGCGCAGCAGGCTGATGTTGTTCAGGCCACGTTGGCAACGATTGACAATCCGCAAATCCAAAGCCAGATGCGCGTGCCGACAGGCTTGTCGCAGTTGCTTCCAATGGGGGTGACCGGACTCTTTGTTGTGATGATTATCTCTGCGGCGGTTTCTACCGACGATACTTATCTGCATTCGTGGGGGTCTATTTTTATCCAGGATGTAGTCATGCCATTGCGTAACAAGCCGCTCAGTCCTAAGGCACACATGTGGTTGCTTCGAGTCGCTATTATTGGAGTGGCAGCTTTCGCATTTTGTTTCAGTCTGATTTTCCCGCTAAATGAATATATTTTCATGTATTTCCAGATTACGGGTGCCATCTATCTGGGTGGGGCAGGGGCGGTTATACTCGGTGGCCTCTATTGGAAAAGGGGGGCGGTCGAAGGTGCTTGGGCAGCTATGATTATTGGCTCAATCCTGGCGGTGACAGGAATCGTCCTGCGCAACATCATATGGCCGTATCTGCTGCCTGACTGGAAGCTGGAGTATACCAATGTGGCATGGTTGCAGGCGTTGCCCGAGACTTTCCCGCTAAATGGCACACAGATGGCCCTTATTGCAGCATCGTCAGCCGGTCTGTCCTACGTTGTTTTTTCACTTTTATCCAAGAGACCACCAGTCAATATGGACAAACTCTTGCACCGGGGCGAATTCGCCGTAGAGAAAGCCGGCCATCATCCCGCTGGTTCATCTGGAAACCCAGCGCAGCTTGAGCAGTCAGAGCCTGATAACTGGCGTGTTCGCCTCTGGCGTCGACTTGGCATTAATCAGGACTTCACCAAGGGTGATCGCTTCATCTATTTTTTCGCCACCTGCTTTACTCTCTTTTGGTTCGTTACCTTCATTGTTGGCTCGGTGGCAGCGGTCACCGTCGGTATCTCTGACGAAGGCTGGATAAAATGGTGGGGCTTCAAGGTGCTCATCACGATAATTATATCGCTTATTGCAACGGTGTGGTTTCTTATCGGCGGCATCCGTGATCTCGTAGATTTTGTACGCCACCTGAAGAACATCCAGCGTGATGCTTCCGATGACGGTTCCGTGCGCGGTGACGAGCACCTTCAGGAGAGCGATTAAATGAGGTGTCCAAAATTGATCATGGCTATGGTAGCTCTATCTACAATTGCTTCATCCTGCGCTGGTGGCGTGGAGATTGTTCCGCTGGAAAACATCATGGATGACCTTGCACGTAGCAGCAGCCTCCAAGGTGAGCCTCTTCTGAAATATCCGTTGCAACAGGCTTGGCGCGATGAGCCGGAGGCTGACCTTCAGCCCGGCCTAGCGCAAATTTACGCGGGCAAGGCTGGCTTTGTTGTCCTCGCCGTGTTGCGGGACAATCATATTAGCAATAGTGCCGAGGGCTTCAACCAGCATACTTGGACAACTGGCGATGTTTTTGAGTTTTTCATTCAAACCGCGGCAGATCGCTATTACGAGATCCATGTCACTCCGGAAAACCGGAACCTTTTCCTAAGATGGAGTCCGGCGCTTTTTGAGGCGGTGAGGAACAAGAAATCATCCTTCAACAGCGCGCTGATAGATGACCCGAAGTTCGCGCGCAGCCGGACTGTCATTGACGAGGAACATGGCTATTGGGCCGTTTATTTAAACGTCCCTTATGAGCATCTTAGTATTGGCTCATTGAGGGAGATCCCAGAGTTGCCCAAAGTGGCCTTTGCCCGCTACGATACCACGCCTGGCCGTGATAAGCCTGTCCTCTCCGCCACACCGGACTTTTCCAAAGTTAATTTCCACGACATCGCTGCTTGGCATCCGCTAATACTGCCAAACTAATGAGTTCTCATAGCATAGAATTCTTTAGTTGCCACCTATACTGAGGAGCGCTCCATCCTCCAAAGCCAATCCCGGCCGTGCTGGATAGACGCTGTTTTTTATCTAGTGACCGGCTTTATCAGCTCCAGGTATTGTCGACACTTTGATGACGATACGTGGCAGGAATGGGCTGCTTAGCCTAACTGCGCTTCTTGGGATGCATCAATCGCTGGCGTCTTCATAGCTAAAGCTACTGCTGAAGATTCCATAATTGAGGTTGTTGTTACTTTCTTCAGCCTCTGCAACTGCTTCGCGAAAACAGTATATGATATCGATCATGGTTTCTTCTCTTTCTTCAAAGCCTGAGATATTTTCTTCAATGCAACTGAAAAAGTCGCTTTTGAAGGTCGAACCGTCCTCTGTGAGAGAACCGTCTTTGATGCAATACAGGCCGTAGGCATCACCGGTGTCTTCGCTCTCGAAAAGTAGGAGGAAGCCGACGCGAACCGTTTCGTTGCTGATGTTATTTTTATAGGCAAGGATCAGGATGCCAGTGCTGTCCTCCAACTTTGCGTAGCGATAGCTTTCATTGGACAGCGATAAGTTCGAGTCGTCAGCCGTAACTGTCATTTCTGAGTCAGCAATGCTTACGGAAACCGTCGTGGAGTCGCTAAATAAATCGTCTTGGGCATTTGTAAGATCAAAGGTGAACTCCACATCTTCAATGGAATTGGGGGCGTAGTCTTCTTCCACGCTGATGAGTACGTAGCTGTCGCTATTGAGTAGGTAGTAATACTCGTCGCCGTTTATGATGAAATTGTAGGCCCAGGTTTTCTCATAGGCCAGATAATGCCATGGGTCGGCGCCCAGATAAGCCCAGTCATCCAAGGTGGTGGTGCTTACCCTATCATCTTCGACCACGCCGACAGCGTCGTCGGAGGAAAGAAAGTCACTGAGGCTGTCGTAGCCGCAGACCACGACAAAGTCACTGAAATCGACTTCCGACCAGTCGAATGAATCGTTGTTCTCCAGCTCGATTTCTACAGTCGCATTGACCGAGTCACCCTCGGCAAGCGCGTCCACATCATCGAAGTGGACGTCGATATAGTCACCGTATACCAATAATGGGTAGGCGCCCGCGTCGGTCGCCTGCTGAATGCCGGTCTCCGAGCCGTTGGTTATCGTGGCGGTGCCGGGCTGAGTGCCTAGAGGTATCCAGCCATGGAGGCCTTGTTGGCCGAAGTACAAACGGTCGTTGTAGGAGGAGCCAACGGTGCCATCGATTGTGCCGGAGATCGTAAAGGTTATCGACGTGTCATCATAGTCAGTGATGTCAACAGTGATGACGGCAGAGGCAAAAGCGGTCGTAAACAAGAGGGAAATATGTGCGGAAACTATGTTAGCGAATTTCACGATACGATTAAGTTATTATGTGTTGATGGCCCTTACTGTGTCATTGAGGGGAAGCTATATCTCTTTTTTGTTTGAGCTAATGTCGATTCCGTTGTCTGGACCGAGCAAGGAGTTATGCCCTTTGTAGGAATTATCTTCGACTGGAGGGTAGAGCCTGGGATCATCTTGGTCAGTGCTCTCCAAGTCATCGTCATCGTTTGCTTCATTGGATTGGGGCTTCACCTCTTTGACGTCGGTTTCTTCTTCGATAAGGATGTTCTCATTGCCCGCCAACCGGCTGGAGTGCTCGTTTTTATTATCCTCTATTTTGCTTTCCATGCGCTTGGCTTCGGCCTCGGCTTGACCATCGGCTTCATCTGGAGGGAAGAGTACGTCCTGATGCATGGCGGAAGCCGTTAGTAAATCCTGTAAGGAGGAGCCGCTTTCCTGTCTTACCTTTCCGAGTACGGTATTTAGATCTCTTCCTATCTGGCCAATGTCGGTTCTGAAGAACCAGTTCATTTGTTTCACAAATTCCGGGTTATATTTTTTATCCGTGAGGATATGCACATTGGCACGTAGATAGTCCCGGAAGTTGGCCATAGAGGAGTTCGGCTCGAAGCTAAAGCGTGAGGGAGCCATGTTGTGTTCATAGGTTCGTATTTGCCCAAAGAGCTTCTGGAGCTCTTTCGCTGACGGCTTACCCTCCACTGCTTTTTTCAGGTCCTGATAGATGTCTCCAGCCACCTGATTATACAAGTCCTCTGAGGGGTGCCCCATGAGGGATTGCACGTTCACACATAAGCTTTTTACGATATTCGTTCTGAGGTCACCCGGGACGCCGTTAAATTTCGAGGTTATCGCAATCTGGCTTGTGTAAGCATCCGCCAGGTTGTTGATAAACTGCACCCGCTTCTTAAGGGCTTTTATCTCATCGGGATTAAGTCGTCTTAATTGATCTTTTAATGCCTGGACCCCTTCGTCCATTTTCTCTTTTTTCGCCCCTTCGGATTTGAAGCCGGTGATGATGTTCAGTTTGTTGTTTCGGGCCGTGTAGGGGCCAACGGCCTTGAAGGCGGCCTTTGTTCGCGCCAGGTAGCCTAGGCTGGAGAGGCGAGCAGTGGGCGCCTGTCGATAGAGGTCTTTTAAAATAAGGATTAAATGGTCTGGATTGCAGTCGGCGATATTCCCCGACTTGATCTTTTCCATGGTGGGCATAAGGTCGATATTCCCCTTCGCTTCCCGAAAGGGATCACGGGTCAACTGCTGAGTTTTTAGCTTATCGATAACGGCATCCTCAATGTCATCGATGCGATTTACCATACCGGCACAGGCGGCATTGTAATTCGCCTCTTGTGCTTTATCGGCAAAGTCGCCTCGTTTTGCTTTTGACGCAGCTCTGTCTACTTCCGACTTCGGTTGCTTTAGGAAGTCGCTTAGCCGGGGATATTTCTTGCCGGCGTTCTGATAGACCCGGGCGACGCCCTCATCAAAACGGGCAAATGCCCGTGTTCTATTGTTTCGTGAACGCTCTGAATAGAGTGTGATGGAGCCGTCGCCATGCTTCACGCCGCGCATTTGCGGCCTTTCCTGGGTTTGTCCATCCGGTTTGGGCTTCTTGAAATCTTCCCCGACAGCTTGTCCAAAGGCATTCAGGTTTTGTAAGTTCGTCTGACTGTTAACCAACACTTTCTTCTCGTCCATAGCGGTTTTTAGGCGCTCGCCGACGAGTTTCTCACCGCTGGACTCAAGGATGTTCAAATGTTCAAAGCCGGGCTTTCCGGCTTTATTTTTCAGGATGTGGTTGATGCCGTCCCGTGCCTTCTGAAACTTCAGAATGCGACCCCGTGTCATCAGTTTGTTACTGAGATTGTTTTTACGGGTATAAAGACGAACGGTCAGGGATGTGCGCTTGCCATCCTCATCTCTCTTTTGCCCTACGACTTCACCCCGAATCTGATCCTTCTCATCGATGCTTTCGGAGAACCTTTGAAGCTGCTCATAAGCGTCATTGCTATGAATGTCTATTCTGGCTTCAGGCATGGCTAGTTCTCCTGGTTTTTCACGTCTGATCTGATGGTTGCGGGGGCCACGCTATGTCCCCTAAACGCGAATGGAGTTGGGGCTGACATCGGGCGATTCCGGAATGTCTATTTCACCGGTGATAGCTCTCGTGCCGTTGTTATCCTCAGCGCTGGTGGCATACTCGGAGTCTGTGCTAATCAGACCTCTCCATTCATCAGCGATTCGTTGCATGTTCTCCAGTACGATAGCGACCTGGCTGGGGCTCATGAGCTCTTCCGGCAAATCCATGAGAAGCTGCAAGCGGTTTTCGGGAGGGAGCAAGGCAAAGCGGACTCCGCCCGTTTCCATCGTCAGTAAATTGAACTGCAGGGCTTCGCTCATCCAGTGAGCGAAGCTGTCTTGTGGCAATGGGGCAATTTCCAGCATAAAAAGCATCCGTCGGACTCCTTCCTGCCATTCAGCCAAGACTGTATCCGTCTCGCTCATGCCCAGTATCCACGCACTGCGATCTTCCTGAACTTTTACCACTTCCTCGAGCCCGGCCAGCTCGGCTACCTCGACGAATAGCACATCTAAATTTGCTGATTTGTCCATAGGCTCAATAAGCTTTTTAAATAGATTTTATTCAACCTATGGTCAATGGCTATTTTATAAGATAGTGATTCTGGGTGGTTGACCCCTGATGCCTCTATTATATTGGCCTTGAAAGGATTCGGAAAGAGACATTAAGGAAATATTAATATATTATTAACGTTATATTAATCTTAATAAATTTGAGTCGCGCTCATTGTGTGTTAACATCCAATCTAAATTTAAGAATAGTGAGTTGAGTAATGGCGCGCGTTTACCCTTTAGAAGCTCTGCTAAAAATTTATCGTCGACGCGAGGAGTCGGCTGAGCGGGCTATGGCAAAGGCACAACAACGACTCATTTCAGCGCAAAGAGCTTTGGCGAAAACCCAGGAAAGTTGGCAGCAATTCAAAGAGTGGTGGCCTAAGCAGGAAGAAATGGCCTACGCCTCAATCCTTGAGAAAACAATATCCCAACAGAAACTGAATGAGCTCAAAGAACAGGGAAAGGTATGGCGGGAACAGGAAATGAGTTTGGAGAAGGAAGTAGAGGATGCGAAGCAGTCCGTGTTGGAAGCACAGGAGAGCTTAGAAAATTGTCGTAAGGTTTATCGGGATGCCGTCATCAAGGTTCGAAAAATTGAAATTCATCGGGAGGAGTGGAGTGAGAAAGTTTTCCAAGAGGAGATGGAAGCAATGGAAAAGGAAGCCGAAGACCGGCCATGGATCATGGAGGCGGTTGAAATCGAGGTGTAGCATTTATCATGAGACTTCGGCCTGCTGGGCCATAACAGGATTTTAAGAATGGTAGATAATATCAGCGGAAGCGGCGAAATGGAGACATTCTCCGGGAGCCTTGAAGAGTCTCAAAGGGAGGCTGATTCGGGGGCTGCGGACGCGTTTTCCAATTTCCTTGATAAGGACGAGCCGTCACCGCCGAGAATAGATCCCAAGCTACTGGCTCAGGATGAAGATTTCGAGAAGGAAGGGTCTACGGTGGAATCTGCCGAACCAGAGCCTGAAGCGTCGGAACCTGAGGACAGCGTGGATGAGTCCTTGGAAGATGCCGAGGAGGCGGAAGATGAGACGGAGGAGTCAGGTATGCCAGTGGATTTGAGTACGGATTCGGAGGAGGACAGTGAGCAGGTGGAAGTAAGGCCCGAGCCGTCGTCCGAACCTTCCGAACCTTCCGAACCGGAGCCCGAAGCGTCGGAGCAGGAGGGAAGTGTGGACGAGTCTTTGGAAGATGCTGAAGAAGCAGAAGATGAGACGGAGGAGTCGGGCACCCCGGTGGATTTGCGTGCCGATCCGGAGGAGGGTAGTGATCATGTGGAAGCGGGCCCTGAGCATGCCGAACCGGAAACCGAAGCGTCGGAACCCGAGGGAAGCGTGGACGAATCCCTGGGAGATGACGAAGGGCAACAAAGCGATGTCGCTGAGTCGGGTACTTCGGCGAACACGCAGAAGAGCTTCGGAGGGAACTCCGACCGTGTAACCCGGGGTACTGAGCCGCCAGTTCGACAACAGAATTTTGGAAAGCCGGCAAGGCCTTCAGATACATCCCAGGCAACACCTGAAGATGAAGAAGACCAAGTCACGGATTTTGGCATTCCAGAGCATAAACCGGTGACGGTTGAGTCTACTTCTCGTTCACTTGACCGACAGGCTGAGCCACCGGGCCCGGTGGGGGCCGAGTCTGAATCGGTTGGTTCAACAAAGCCTTCGACCGAGCCTCCGGAAGATACTGAGGAAAGGAAAGACACAAGAGCAGAGTTGGGGACACCGGTGGATTCGCAGGCGAACCTTGAGGATGACTCCGCACCTAGGGATCAAACGCCCGAACCGTCGTCTGAGCCTGACAAGCCTGAACCGTCTTTAACGGAATCGGCAGAGTCTTCTACTGTGCCGAGGAAAAATGCCGGGGAGGAGAAAGACCAAGCGGCGGAGCCATTTGCCTCAGAGCCTGTTCAGGCGAATTCTGGGAGTAATCCCGAGCGTGTGGCTAAGAGCACTGAGGAGCCGTTAACCGAGCACGTTGATGTTAAGTCGACGACAGATGACTCGAACAGGACCCCCGATCCAACCCACGAGAAAGCGGGGGGTCATCAACCGCAACCAGGGCTTGAACATGCTTCTGGAAAGATTGCGGGATATCCAAGTGCCAGTGCGGGTGAGTCGCATACGGATGCAGCCGATACGGATTCGAAACCTGAGCGTGGGGCCACCCATCTTCAGAAGACTGAAGACAAGCAGAAGAATATTACGGAGAGTAGTCGTAAGGGCCGGAAAGAAAGGAATAAACCTGAGGAAATCGACGAAGCTCCTGAAAGTATGCATGTTCATGGGCAATTGCACTCTATTGAACATCAAGAGAATATCACCAAAACACCGGGAGATCGTGTGTTGGAATCCCAGGCGCCGGCTACGGATACGTCGGGGTATCAGGAGGTGTGCGAGCAAATCCTGAGTGCCGTTGAAAATATGTATATCGAAGATCCGGCTACCGGGCGGTTGGACCCGTATCGGGATACTATCATCCTTGATTTAAAATCGGGAGTGATGGATGCCACGCGGATCGAGATGTCCATGGGGGCGGATTCCCTCGACGTGAACATCCATGTCGCAGCGGCAGAATCAGCAGATTTATTAGTGGGTCGGGCAGGGGATTTGGCACGACGACTCAACTCCATGGAAAGTCGTGGACGAAAGATAAAGGTGTCCATTGTTGATGATCGGGAAGACGAAGAAAGTGACGTGGAACCACAATCACCTTCCCGAACAGTTGGCGACTCTGGTAAAGGCCAGAGTGAGAATGACTTATCGCGCTAATCAACCATTTAACTTTAGACATACATAAGATGCAGGCACCCGCCAAAGGCTTACTAGACGTTGATGTCACCAGCACAAACTGGAGTGATTTGCCTAAGGTCGATAAGAATACGGTTATTTCCCTAAACCGGCTCTTGTATCAGTCGCATTCTGTTGAGGTTAACTGGAGAGAAAAGCCTCGGCAATTAAGATTTGTGCCCTGTACGGAAGGCGAGGGGTGTGAGCGTTGGGGGGAGGTAGCCTGGCGGGGCGAGACTTTATGGATAGGTTCAACCAGTTGGGACTGGGCGCCGCATGCACCCTTTCTTGCCGAGTCAACGGGAGCTGCTGATGACCTGATTCCCGAAGGTTTGGCAAGTGCTTTAGCCGGACTGGTCCTGGAGAAAATACTGGGCGTATTCGAAGCTTGGAGCGGGAGCGACTGCCAATTCCAGCGGGTGGTGTCTTCTCCGGAAATACCGACTGAGCGGCACTGGGTGTCCATGCAGATTCTGGATGCCACTGAAGTTGTGCTGAATGTCATCCTTGTGTTGTCGGATGCACAACTGGAGCACGTGGCTGAGCGTATCGCGCGTGAGCCCTTCGCTCGGGCGGATACACCCCTTCCCGTTTCCATTAGTGGCGAATTAATAATCGACGAAATACCATTGAGCGTGGCTCAAGTACGGAGCCTTCGAGAGTCCGATGTTATCGTCCTTGATTTGGATTCTCGATATCCTCTCAAGCCGATAAAACTGCATATCGCGGGATGCATGCTCAGTGTGGAGCTATTGGATAATGAAACTGTTAATAATATCCGAATAATTGGCAAAATGAGCGACGAAAACACCGATTCTGAAAACGCGGACTCTTCTTCGGATGAGCCTATCATCACCAACATCGATCACCTGGAACTGACAGTAGAATTCGAGTTAGGGCGCCTGGATATGTCCCTGGAGGAAATCCAGTCCCTGCGCGAAGGCTACGTATTCGAGGGCTCCGGTATCGATCACCGAAATGTCATCATCCGTGTCAATGGCCGCAAGGCCGGATACGGCGAGTTAATCGATCTGGAAGGTCGCGTGGGCGTACGTATCAAGCGGCTATTGGCGCATGAATGAAATAATGCCCATCAATCCGATTACGTTGATCGTAATCGCGCTGCTGCTCGGCTTGCTGCCGTTTGCGATTGTTATGGTTACCTCGTATGCCAAGCTGGTGATCGTCTTTACCATTATTCGCAATGCGTTGGGGCTGCAATCAACCCCTCCCAATATGGTGGTTAACGGCCTGGCCATGATACTTTCGCTTTACATCATGTACCCGGTTGTCAACGCCACCTATGAGGCGGTTCGGGGAAAGGATTTAATGGAACTGAAGGGGGAAGAGGTGGGGACTGTTTTTCATGAAGCATCAAAGCCCATTCGGGCCTTCCTCAAAGACAACTCCCAGGCCGGTGACGTGCAGTTTTTTGTGACAATGGCGCACCATATATGGCCACGCGAACAGGCTCTTGCGGTGGATCCCGATTCTTTCATCATTCTGGCTCCGGCATTCCTGCTGCGTGAATTGACGGAGGCCTTCCAGATAGGTTTTCTGCTCTATCTACCCTTTGTCGTCATCGATTTGGTCGTTTCCAATATCTTGCTGGCCATGGGGATGATGATGGTGTCCCCGACCACGATTTCGCTGCCTTTTAAACTGCTCCTCTTCGTGTTTGTCGACGGTTGGAGTGAAATGATCAAAGGCTTAATTCTTACCTACCAGTAGTGGGCTAATAAAACATTTTAAACTAAATATTATCGCGCGTGGATAAGGCAACAGTCATCAGTTTAGCGGAGGCTACCTTAACTCTTGTTTTGCTGGTTTCCCTCCCGCCTATCATTGTGGCGACGGTGGTCGGCTTGGCTATCAGTCTTTTTCAGGCGCTTACCCAGATTCAGGAGCAGACGTTGAGCTTCGCTGTGAAGTTGATCGCGGTCATTGCCACGCTGGTCTTTTTCGGCGGGTGGTTAACCGCCGAGCTGCTCACTTTTTCACAGAATGTTTTCGCTGATTTCCCCCGGCTGATTCGATGAGCGGTATCGAGTTTCTATTGAATTACGTGGTGGCGTTGACGATTGCGTTGATTCGCTTTGGCGCCTTTCTGATCGTGATGCCCGTGTTTGATAAGAACTCGATAACGGGCCTGGCACGAGGAGCGTTGGCGGTCGGATTCTCTCTTATATTGCTGCCCTTGGTTTATCCGCAGGTTCAGGGAAATTGGCCGTTGGCCGGTTGGACTGTTCTGGCTATTGTTTTGAAGGAGGCATTTCTGGGCATTGTGATCGGTTTACTCATCGGTATGATGTTTTGGGTCGTCAGCGGGGTCGGCTCCTTTTTTGACACGCAGCGGGGCACCTCGATCGGCACTATTTTCGACCCTATGCTCGGTGAGCAGACTTCGCCCACCGGCGTCTTCCTGCTGCGCTGGCTGACGGTCCTGTATTTCGTTACGGGCGGGTTTACGCTTACTTTGGAGCTGATTTACCGCTCATACAGCCTGTGGCCCATCGTCTCCTTTTTCCCTGATATCAAGCCGGTGTTCTGGATTTATTTTGGGGAGTGGATCGACACCTTTATGCGCCTGGTTGTCGTGTTCGCTTCACCGATGATTCTCATGATGTTTCTCGTGCAGATAGGCTTGGGCCTGATGAATCGGTTCAGTCCGCAATTGAATGTGTTCACGGTTTCCATGCCGGTAATGACCGGCGTCGGGCTGTTTGTATTGATTTTGTTTATACCCCGTCTGACGGGGCTGGTGTTGGAGCACCTGGATAAGGTGCTTCAACAAGTGCTCGAGTTTACTTTGATCATGGGAGGCAGCGATGCCCGATAAATCGTCCTCGGAGAAAACGGAGAAGCCGACGAGCAAGAAATTGCGTGATGCGCGCAAAAAGGGGCAGGTCTCCAAGAGCGCAGACGTGGTGTCAACGGCTCTGTTGCTGGGTATGTTCCTTTTGTTTCTCGGCTTTGGGATGCGTGACTTTGGGGAACTGGCACAGATGGCGGTGCTCCCGTCCGAGCATTTTCAGGAAAGCTTTTCCGACGCTTTGTCACAGTTGACAGCAATATACCTGGTTTTTTTTCTCGTGACGGTTTTACCGTTTCTTGTGGTGGCGATCGCCGTGGGCATATTTGCCAATTTCCTGCAAATTGGGCCGGTGTTTTCCGTGGACCCCATGATCCCCAAGTTTGAGAAACTAAATCCCTTTGAAGGCGCCAAAAAGCTGGTCTCGCTCAAGAACCTCATCGAGTTCGTTAAAAACGTACTCAAAATGGTGGTCTTGGGGGTAATGGTTTTTCTGGTGGCACGCAGCATGATTGAGCCCACATTAGTGGCTCCATCAGGAGGGCTGCAGAATATATTTGCACTGATCGGACCCATGATGAAGCGATTTATGTGGCCTATCATAATCGTTTATATAGCCTTTGCCATGGCTGATTACTTTTTCCAGAAGTATAACTTTCTCCGGGAGATGAAAATGACGAAGGACGAGGTGAAGAGGGAGTTCAAGGAATCTGAAGGGAATCCCGAGATTAAGGGAAAACGCAAACAAATGGCGCGCGAAATTGCCTTATCCGACGCGACGGAGAATACGCGCAAGGCTACCGTTCTGATCACCAACCCGACCCACTACGCGGTGGCTTTGAACTATCAAAGTGGCAAAAAAACGTTGCCACAGGTTACGGCCAAAGGGGAGGGCTATATTGCCCAGCGTATGATAGAGGTAGCCCGTGAAGAAGGCATTCCCGTCATGCGCAACGTCACTCTGGCCCGTGAACTCTACAGCCGGGTGGAGCTGAATCACTACATCCCCGACGACATGCTGGAGCCTGTTGCGGAAGTAATTAAGTGGGTTCGAAAAGTAAAGAAGGACGCAGATCGAGTGCGTGATGGTGAGTGAGCCAGGCAATACGCCACATGCTTTAGGCCGTGTTTCTAAGCGAGTATTGATTTAAAAAATTTCCATAGTCATCGCATATGATAAGGTTTGGTAAGGTCAAAACCGCCTACATTGTTTGGGGTTCGAAACGAAGCGGACACCATGCGGTAATCGAATGGATGCGTTCGGCGTTCCCGGAGCCGACGATATTCATCAATGATTCGGAATTGGGAGAGCA
>JAUIHT010000005.1 GCA_030432235.1 Verrucomicrobiia bacterium
TTATATTAAGCTGCTGCTTGTAGTTCGTTGGGTTGGCAGGTTGGTGAAGGGACAGCGCGGGTGATTGAGGCAATCAAGCTTGGGCTAGATGGGTCGAGGTTCGTTAATTTCCCTTTGGGGTGAAGTCAAAAGAGCAGCGCTTGGAGATGGTGGTTGTAGCCCCGGGGGCGGCCTGCGATGATAACGCGTGCCTCCTGTTGGAACAAGCAGCCGTCATCGCCGTGGCTTAACATCAGCCTGAAGCATTAGCAGAATGTCCGCTGACCAACGCATCTCGTGACTTTCATGCACAACTGCATTCTGGAACACCGGACTAACAATACGAGCAGACTCATTCGCAAGTCGACCAGTCTCACTGATAGCGACTCCTAGTGCTATTTAGGGTTGACCCTAAATCAACGAAACCAGATAACCACAGCTTAGTTCAGTGTAATATCTGAATCAACAACAATAAGTTACAATCCTCCTCTCAATAAGTTTTTTTTATATATACCATGAAAGTAATTGTACTTGGCGGTGACGGCTTTTGCGGCTGGCCTACTTCATTGCATCTGTCTCAAAAAGGCCATGATGTCATTATCGTTGATAATCTGTCCCGCAGGAAGATTGACGTTGAACTCGAAGTAGAAAGCTTGACCCCGATTCGTCCGATTGGGCAGCGATTAAAAGCATGGGAGGAGCTAACTGGTAAGAAAATACAATTCCACAACTTTACGGTAGGTCAGCATTACCATCGCCTTCTTACTCTTATCCAGGAAGAGAAGCCAGATGCTATCATACACTTTGCTGAACAGAGAGCTGCTCCCTATTCCATGAAGTCGTCTAGCCACAAGCGCTACACGGTGAATAATAATTTGAATGCTACCAACGATGTTTTAGCGGCGATCGTGGAATCCGGGCTTGATACACACCTCATTCACTTAGGAACGATGGGGGTGTATGGCTATGGAACTGCCGGCATGAAAATCCCAGAGGGCTACCTCAAGATTAAGGTCGATACATCAAACGGAGAGAGCAACCAAGAGATTTTGTACCCCGCAAACCCTGGTTCGATTTATCACATGACCAAGACGCAGGATCAGTTGTTCTTCTTCTACTATAATAAGAATGACGGTACGCGCATTACCGATTTGCACCAAGGTATTGTGTGGGGTACCCAAACCGAAGAAACACAATTGGATGAGCGACTGATAAACCGATTCGACTATGATGGCGACTATGGGACCGTTTTGAATCGATTCGTCATGCAAGCCGCGATTGGTTATCCTCTCACCGTTCATGGAACAGGAGGGCAAACTCGCGCATTCATTCATATTCAGGATACCTGCCGCTGTATCGAGCTTGCTCTCAATAACCCGCCGAAAAAGGGTGAGCGAGTCAACATCTTGAATCAGATGACTGAAACGCACCGCGTAAGAGAGCTAGCTGCAATGTTAGCCGAGATGACCGGTGCTCAAGTTACCAATTTAAAGAACCCAAGACATGAGGCTGATGAAAATGATCTTCACGTCGCAAATGATCGTTTCCTTGGTCTTGGTTTGAGCCCGATTACGCTAAATGAGGGGCTTTTGAATGAGGTTAAGGAAATTGCCCAAAAATATTCAGATCGCTGTGATCGGGAGAAGATACCATGTGTGTCCCTTTGGCGGTAACTACAGTCATTCGGTCTTGGTCTATTCTTTGAGAGCCATTGCCGGCTCTCCAAGCCTGGGTCAGTTGAAGTAGGCAATATTTCCTGGTCTTTAAAAGATGAGAGGTTCCGGTATCGGGATCACGCTCAAGCTAGCAGGCGGGGCACACTGAGTGTGCTCCCTGCAGCGGATTCGTACATGTTTTGTATGAAGTTTTCCATTGGTTAATTTTGACAACCATAGGATATCCACATTTTCTCTAAGTCGCCTGAAGGTAACTTTTGGTCATTTAGTGTACGGATTCGAGAAAGTTCTGCGCAAATGGCATGACTCGCAATTTCAAGCTCTGCATCCTTCGCCTGTGCCGTATTGCTAGGGTCAGAGAGAGCGGATATTAATCTTGCTTTAATTTTATCAACGTTGGCTAGTATAACGACAAGAATATGATGATCAATTAGCGCAAGCGCAGAGATATCTGTTTGCGGCTGTTGCTGTTGCTGCTGCTGCTGTTGTTGCTGTCGCCCTTGTTGTTGCTGCTCTTGTCGCTGCATTCGGTGTTGTTTGTACTGAATGGCGGTGCTAATCATCCCTGATAGTGTGGATAGGCTAGCGATTGTGGTACTGAAAGCTTCAACTGACATTATCTCACTATTATATTGATTATATAATTTTATATTTTCATTCGGTGGCAAGCTAGGAATTTACATATTGCTTTAGAATTCTCCCTTACACCGCCGCGAGCGCCTGGTCGAGATCGGCCTTCAAGTCTTCGAAGTTCTCGATGCCGATGGAGAGGCGGACGTAGTCGTCGCTGACGCCAGAGGTGGCTTGTTCCTCGGGGGTGAGCTGGGAGTGCGTCGTGGTGGCCGGATGGATGGCCAGGCTCTTGGCGTCGCCGATGTTGGCCAAATGGCTGAAGAGCTTGAGGGAGTCGATGAACTTCGCCCCGGCCGCTTTCCCGCCCTTGATGCCGAAGCCCATGAGCGCGCCGAAGCCGCCCGTCAGGTACTTTTCCGCTGCCGCGTGATGCGGGTGATCGGGCAGGCCGACGTAGTTGACCCATTCAACCTTCTCGTGGCCCTTGAGGTACTCGGCGACCTTGAGGGCGTTCTCACTGTGGCGCTGCATGCGGAGCTCCAGCGTCTCAATGCCGAGCATGGTGTAGAATGCGTTCTGGGGGCTCTGGCAGGCACCCATGTCGCGGAGAAGCTGCAGGCGCAGCTTCATGGCGAATGCGATGTTCACGCCGCCGAAGGGCTCGAAGTTCTGAAAGACTGGGCCGTGCTCGAGGCCGTGGTAGCTCGGGTCCGGCTCGGTGAAGCCGGGGAAGCGTCCGCTGGCGACCCAGTCGAAGTTGCCGCCGTCGACCACCATACCGCCGATGGCCACACCGTGGCCGCCGAGGAACTTCGTGGTGCTGTGGACGACGATGTTACAGCCGTGCTCGATGGGACGGCACAGGGCAGGGGAGAGCGCAGTGTTGTCAAGGATGAGCGGGATGCCCAGCTCCTTGCCGATGGCGGCGACCTCCGCGATGGGGAAGATGGTCATGCTGGGGTTACCGAGGGTCTCACCAAAGAACGCCTTGGTGTTCGGCTTGACGGCCTTGCGGAAGTTTTCCGGGTCGGTGCCGTCGATGAAGGTGATTTCGATGCCGAGCTTGGGCAGGGTGTGGTGGAAGAGGTTGTAAGTGCCGCCATAGAGCTGCGAGACGGAGACGAAGTGGTCCCCCGCGCCGCAGATGTTGAGAATGGAATTGCTGATGGCCGCTGAACCACTGGAGAAGGCCAATCCTGCCGTGCCGCCCTCAAGCGCAGCGACGCGCTTTTCCAGCACATCGTTGGTGGGGTTCATGATCCGGGTGTAGATCATGCCGAGCTCTTTCAGGGCAAAGAGATTGGCCGCGTGCTCGGTGTCGCGAAAGACGTAGCTGGTCGTCTGGTGTATGGGGAAGGCGCGGGAGCCAAAGCTCGCATCAGGCTCCTGGCCGGCGTGAAGAGAAAGGGTTCCGATTCCGGGGGTGTTGCTCATGCTCTAAACAGAAGCGAGGTCGGGCCTGCGATCAACCTCGTTTTGCGTCGTCTCGTGGTTTTACCTTCTTATCCGGGGCCGTCTCATCCGTAGAATTCTGGCCGGTTCGCGGGGCTTTTTGACCATGCGTTTTAAACGGATGCGCGAGCCCGGGCCTTTTTGCTCTAACGTAAAGAGTTGACCAAGAGGGGCTTTATGTTCATTTCTTAAATCTTCATTAAGACGTGCTTATGTAGGCACGTGGAACCCAACCAAACTATGAGTATACGTTCATTACCCAAGCTCGCGCTTCTCGGCGCTATCGTAATGTCAATGGCCCTGCCTGTGTCCACCTACGCGGCCTGGACCGAGGTCTCAATCCCCGGCGAAACCCAGCGCCCACAGGATATCATCTACTTTAACAGTCTCTTTGTGGCCGTTGGCTACGATGCCGAGATCATCACGTCGCCCGATGGCGCCAACTGGACTTTGCGGTCGCTCCTGGTGAACCCGGTCGACCCGGAAAACCCCGAGTACCTGGCCGCCTTCCGTGCCGTGGCTTCCGATGGCAGCAAGCTCGTTGCGGTAGGTGACAACGGCCTCGTCGCCAGTTCAACCGATGGCACGACCTGGACAGTGACCCAGGAGCCCGTCGAAGGCGCCAATGGCTACGCGGATATCGCCTACGGCAATGGCGTCTTTGTCGTCACCAATTTCACCTCTTCGGTTCTGGTTTCCACGGATGGCGTGGAGTGGGTCGAGCACTCGGTTACCAATGACGGGACCGTGCGCAATATAGCTTTCCTGGAGGAAGAATTCGTCGCGATTCCCAGCTCAGGCGATACCGCTTATCTTTCCGAGAACGGCACCAGCTGGAATGGCATCACCTCAAACCTGTCGGGCTTTTATTTCATCGAAGCTTTCGCGTTTACCTTTGACGCTCTTTACGCCGGTGGTCGCGATCCCAGCGGTCCGGCGATTTCCTACGCTACCGATGAGAGCGGGTTTACCAGCGCCAACCTGGACAATCTCCCGGCCTCGGATGCCTTCATCTCCGGTTTTGCTTCGGACGGAAGCGTAGTGGCCGCCGTTGGTGGTCAGTATAGTGTGGCCACCTACCTCTATGTATCCAGTGACGGAACCAACTTTGGTCTGCAGGAGCCGGACTTTAGCAGTAGCTCCAACGGCATCATCTACGCGAACGGCCTTTGGGTTATTATCGGCGAGGGCTTTGCGGCCTACACCGACAGTCTCTCTGGTGGCGGCAGCACGCCTTATCTGGTGGACGGCGCTACCGACCTCGGCGGCGGCTGGTATGACACCTGGCTGGGCGATCTGAACATCAACAGTTGGCCCTGGGTCTACGCGGGCGTGGGCTGGTTCTACGCGGGTAATGCGGGCAACAGCAATGCCAGCAGCTGGTTCTTCTTTACCAATGCCCAACTGAACTGCTGGGTTTGGGCCTCCGAAAACAGCGCACAGTGGGTTTACTGCCAGCCGACTGGTCAGCCTTTGGGCTGGTGGTTTGTTGACGGAGACAGCGTCGAGGGCTTCACCTATCTGTTCGGCCCCGATGGCGCCGTCATCGGCATCCAGGACGAATTCTAAGTCGACCAATCCTTTCTGGAACAAGGCGCGCCCGGGGATTCCCGGGCGCGCGCTTTTTTCAGCAAGTGAAAGAGGAGGCTAAGACATTAGCATATTTTTTCCCGAACTCTTTCATCCATTTCCTAAAGCTTAAGTATTTATGTTAACAATGATCCACCGTATGAAAATTAGCTCACTGATTATAATCGCCATGCTTGGGCTGGCCCTGAACGCCTCCGCCGCCTGGACTCAAGTCGCCCTGAATGGCGAGACGAACCGGCCCCAAGACGTAACGTATTATAATGATCTCTATATCGCCGCTGGTTATGATGGCGAAATATTTACCTCCCCCGATGGGGCGGTCTGGACGGCTCAATCTCTCCCGGTAAACGAGGTGGACGGCTTTGTGCCTGGATTCCGCGGCATTGTCGCCAGTGACGATTTCGTTGTCGCCGTAGGAGACAATGGCCTGATTGCTCGTTCGGCCAACGGCGTGGACTGGACCATTATCCAGCAGCCCGAGCTGAGCCTGCCCGGCTATCAATCGATAGCATACAACGGCACCGTTTTCGTAGCGGTTACCTATGGCAACGAGGCTTTCAGATCAAACACAGGGGCCAGCTGGACTGCGGAAACGGTCACCGAAGATGCGGTGTTTCTTGCCGGTATCGCATACACCGGTAGCGCCTTTATCGCCATTCCCCAAAGCGGTAGCACTGCCTACAGCTCAGCGGATGGCAGTGAGTGGTCCTCCTTTGGCTCGAGCCTTTGGGCTTTTTCTTATATTACGAACGCACGCTTCGCAGGGGGCATGGTTTATGCCACGGGCGGTATCATTCAGGGCACGGATACGTCTCCGGCTCTGGCTTCGTCTGATGGCGCCTCTGTATTCTCCTATATAAACCTTTCCGAGGGAGAATTGTCCGGCCCCCTGATGGATATTGCCGAAGGCCCAGGAGGTGAAGTGGTTGCTGCCGGCGGTATATACCAAGAATCCACCACGCTGTTTACTTCAACCGATGGGGTGGGCTTTGCACAGGTCAACACCGACCTGACATCTTCTCCCAATGCCATCGTATACGCAAACGGCCTCTGGGTTATCGTGGGTGAAGGTTATGCGGCCTATACCGACAGTCTCTCTGGCGGTGGCGGCAGCACGCCTTATCTCGTTGACGGCGCCATCGACCTCGGCAACGGCTGGTATGACACCTGGTTGGGTGACCTGAACATCAACAGTTGGCCCTGGGTTTACGCGGGCGTTGGCTGGTTCTACGCGGGTAATGCAGGCAACAGCAATGCCAGCAGCTGGTTCTTCTTTACCAATGCCCAGCTGAACTGCTGGGTCTGGGCCTCCGAAAACAGCGCACAGTGGGTTTACTGCCAGCCGACTGGTCAGCCTTTGGGCTGGTGGTTTGTTGACAGTGACAGCGTCGAGGGCTTCACCTATCTATTCGGCCCCGGTGGGGCCGTCATCGGCATCGAGGACGAGTTTTAAGCTGACCAATCCTTTCCAGAACAAAGCGCGCCGAGGTTTTCCCGGCGCGCTTTTTGTTACAGTCGATTAACGGCTGGTCCGCATCTTGGGCGGGCTCAGACGAGGCACCCGGCTTTGTGCGCGGTTTCGTACAGGGCGAGAATGTTCGCCGTCGGGACATCCGTCTGCAGCACGTGGCTGGGGCAGACGATGTAGCCCTCAGGCCCCATGATCTGTATCATCTCCTCCACGTTTTGGGCCACCTGATCGGGGGTTCCTGTAGGCAGGAGGAACTGCGTGTCGATGCCGCCGTGCAGGCAGAGCCGGTCACCGAACTGCGCTTTGAGATTCCGGGGGTCCATGCCGGTAGCGGTTACCTGTAAGGGGTCGAGCAGGTCGATACCCAGGGCGATGAGCCGCTCAATCAACGGCGCCACCGCACCGCAGGAGTGGAACATGATTTTGACGTCATGCGAGTGCGCCATATCGATGATCTTCTTCAGGCGCAGTGCGAAATAGCGGTCGAACTGCACCGGATTGATCATCAAACGGTCCTGCATAGCCAGGTCATCGGCGATACGCAGGATGTCGATCTTTCCCTCCGCACAGGTCAGCATGCGGTCGTAGTAGGCGACGTAGAAATCCGTGAAGCGGTCCAGCAGGTAGTCCGCCATCTCCTCGTCGTCGAGAAGGTCCATGAGCAGGTTATCCAAACTGCGCAGGAAGGACGGATGTTGCCAGATGCTCGCGCCGCTGGCCATGACGGCATAGTCCGACCACGCATCGAGGCGCGCACTGAAGTCACTGAAGTCAAACCAGTCCACCGAGGGCCAACGATGCTGCTCCAGCTCATCCACCGTCGTGCAATCGGCGAGGACAAACTCGCAGTAGCTGTCTTCCGGGCCGGTCGCGGTCTCCATAAGCTTGGTGCGCATACCCCAAAAGTTTTCCCGGACGCCATCCGCGCGCTCCGTGCTTTTCGGGATGGGCCCGCAGTAAACCGGGTCCACGACTCCGCGAAGGTCGACCATGTCGGAGTGGAAATACTCCAGCAACTCCTTGTGCTCGCGGACCCCTAACTCCTGCTTCAGCCGCTCCAGCACGAAAGCGTTGGCGGAAAAGTCCACCGGAATCCGGTCCGGGGTTTCACGGGCGATGGCGCAGAGGACACGTTCTTTGGAGTTCATGGGGCAATTAATATATTACGTGGTATAATAACAACGACTCCAGAATACCGCAAGTGATTTTACCCCACTGGGAAAGCGTCAGCGGATCATATTAAGACATGTAATCAACAGCGCTCGCAGAACTTATGTCTGCGAGCTTTGTCCAGTGCGGCCACGTACCGCGGGTTCAAGGCCTTACGCCTTCGTCACCTTCTCCAGCAGATCGTTGAGGCGGTTGACCATGCCGCGGGGCTCGTCGAGCAGGCCGGCGGCGAGGAGGGCGTTGTCGAGGAGCTGCTCGGCGACGAGACCGGCGACGTCCGCGTTGACGTCCTTCATCGCGGCGAGGTTCTTGATCAGCCCGTGGCGCGGGTTGATCTGCAGGTTGACCACGGCGGGCATCTCCTGCGGCTCTTGACCACTCTGGGCGGACATCGCGGCCATCATGCGGCGCATGTGGGGCGTCATCATCTTGTCGGCGTTGAGCGCGACGACGGGGCTGCCCACGAGGCGCTTGCCCGCAGAGACTTCCTTCACTTTGTCACCCAAAGTCGTTTTCAAAAACTCGCAGAGGCCCTTGGTCGTTTCCTCGTCGAGGGGCTCGCCTTCGGCCTGGGTGTCGGGCTCGGGTAGCTCGAGGTCGTCCTGGTCGGCACTGACGAGCTGCTTCTCATGATACTGGCCGAGGTTGTTGAGGACAAAGTCGTCGATGGGCTCGCAGCAGAAAATCACCTCGAGGCCGCGGGCCTTGAAGGCCTCCAGGTAGGGGCCGCTCTCGATGGCCTTGCGGTTGGGGCCGCTGATGAAGTAGATGTCCTTCTGGCCGTCCTTCATGCGGTCGATGTAGCCCTGCAGGCCGGTGGTCTTGCCCGCCTCGGTCATGGACGACTCATAGCGGAGCAGGTTCGCCAAGCCCTCGCGATGAGCGAAGTCCGACGCGACACCTTCCTTGAGGAAACCGCCGAGTGTCTTCCAAATCTTGCCGTACTTTTCCTCGTCCTTCTTGGCGATGTCGGCGAGGTGCTTGATGAGGCGCTTGGTCAGCACCTGGCTGATCTTGGCGACGAGGGCGCTGTCCTGCATGGACTCGCGGGAGATATTTAATGGCAAATCCGCGCTGTCGACCACGCCCTTGAGGAAGCGCAACCACTCAGGGAAAAGCTTTTTCGGTTCCGGGTCGATGAGGACTTTACGACAATGTAATGCCACGCCGCATTCGATGCGGCCGAAGCCGGGGATCTCGGGGTTGTGGCCGGGCAGGTAGAGCAGGGCGTTGATGGCCAGCGGGGCGTCGGCGGAGAAATGCAGCCAGTCCAGCGGCTCGTCGGCGCTTTTGGCCACGAACTTGTAAAAGTCCTTGTACTCCTCCTCGGTGACCTCGTTCTTGGGTTTCAGCCAGATGGCCTGCGTGGTGTTGACGCGCGTGCCGTTGAGGTTGACCGGGAACTCCACGAAGCTGGAGTAGCGCTCGATGATGCCCTTGATGCGGCTCTCCTGCGCGAACTCCTTGTGCTCCTCCTTGAGCTTGATGACAATCTTCGTGCCGCGGCGCTGGCCCTCGCTGGGCTCGATGACGTACTCGCCGGAGCCGTCGCAGGCCCACTTGAAGCCTTCGCCGCCGGGGTGCCAGGTGTGGGTGAAGACTTCCACGCTGTCAGCCACCATGAAGACCGAGTAGAAGCCCACGCCGAACTGCCCGATGAGGTTGTCGTTCATGCCGCCTTGCTCCTTGATGGCGCTCAGGAAGGCCTTCGAGCCAGAGTGGGCGATGGTGCCGAGGTTCTCGACCAGCTCGTCGCGGGTCATGCCGATGCCGAAGTCCTGAATGGTCAAGGTGCCCGCGGTGTCGTCCGTGGTGACGTTGATTTCCAGCGGCAGGTTGTCATCGGCGATTTCCTTCTCGGTCAACTGCGTATGGCGCAGCTTCTCCAGCGCGTCGGAGGCGTTGCTGATGAGCTCGCGGACGAAGATCTCCTTGTCCGTGTAGAGCGAGTTGACGACGATATCGAGGACCTGCTTGACCTCGGCCTGGAAGGCATGCTTTTCGGGGGCTTGCGTGGACATGGGCGTTTATTTCAGATTTTAGATGTAAGATTTCAGATTGAAGAAGGAAGATTGGGTGCCGAACGCGTCAGCATTTGATCCAGCCGGGCAGACGAAGTCCCGTCCGGCTAAACGACCATTGCAAAACAACCCGGCGGGCAAGGGCAAGTAAAAGGGCACAGGGGTTAGGGACCAGGATCGACAGCCCTGAGAAAACCAATTACAATTAAAACAGCGGGGGGGATCATGTGGAAAAGTAATCGCACAAATTTTTCATTTTCCCACTTCTGCTGAAAGAGAGCGCAAGATAATCCTATCAGTAATATAGTGATGGATAGAAACATCCGAGGCATGATAAGAATTTTATTAATTCCCATTACCCAGAACCAAAGACATGGAAGCATGTAGACAGCCATTCCGACCCTTGACGATTTTTGCCAAAGTGACGAAAACAATAATGTAGCCGCGCCTAATAAATAGGCGGCACCAAACACCGCTAATGACTGACCATAAGAAGAGCGTTCACCAATTATTGCTCCATAATACCAATAGGACGCTACAGAAAAAGAAAACACTCCTGAGACTATGATGCAGATGGCTCTGAGCTTTTTCATTGTTGAAGCGTTTGCAGGAGAATTATTTAGAGCAACGCAAAATACAGCATAGCATATCTCCTCTTGATGTTTCGCCTCCGTGCTCTCTGTGCCTTCTCGGTGTACTCTGTGACCAGCTTCTACGCCGCTATGGGTTCCTTTTCCTTTCGGTGCTGGATGGGGACGAGGCGGGGGAGGCTGGTCACGTACTCGCTGGTGCGGGGGAAGTGCGTGGGGACGGTCTGGCGGTACTGTTTGAGGAGCTGGTAGAGCCGGGCCTGGGTCACTTTGCGGGCACCGATTGCCAGTTTGCGGTCACTCGGGCTGGGCGAGGGTTTGCTCGTAGTAAAAGATATATTCGTTGTCAGGATAACCTTTTTTAAAGATTTCGAAAAGAGCGCGTGCCTGCGGCAGATAGCCCATCTCTATGGCATAGTCGAGGGCTGCCTCGTAAGCGTAGGCAGGCTCGTTGCTGTGGGCAAACAGATCGACGGTGGCAGACTCCTTGATTTGCTCTGGAGTGGAGGCGACGACCAGGGAGGCCAGGCAACCGAGGGCGTTGGGGTTGTCGGCCAGTCCCTCCAGCGCGACGGCACGTGCTTCATCCAGGCGTCCCAACTCAAGGAGACAATCGGACTCCATCTCTAGAGCGTCGGAGTCCCGCCCGAGAACCTCACCGTGCTTCTTAAAAGCCGCGAGGGCCTCCTCGTAGTTCTCCAACGCGTAGAGGTTCAGCCCCATTTGATAGAAATGCATTGGGCTGTCATAGCCTCCAGCCTTGGCCGCTTTTAACTCCTCGATGCTGCCGTCGAAATCCCCCTCGCACTGTAGGCAGGAGGCATAAAGCATACTGGCGAATCGCTGGATGTCGGGTGGGAGCTGGTTCTTGCGTAGTTTGAGCAGGGGCCGCTTGAGTTTTACGATACTCGCCGGGTCGGTCATATCCACCGTATACAAGAGGGTGGATACCCGGACGACATCGGGCACCCAAGGATCCGATTCCTGGCCAAGGCCGTTTTTCAATACAAGGCCCATGAGAGTCATCATGCGTAAGCCGGCGCTCAGTTCTTCGAAGTCGTAAAAACGCCACCCGTCGTCGGTCCGAAAGAGCCACCAACGCCTTTGCGAGGTCACGCCCAGATCGTTGTCGTAGTGCCGCACGTAGACGATACGTTGGTTCCCGTCGATGGTATCGACGCGCATGATGCGATGGTCGTCGAAGGCCATCATCTTTATTGACTGGTCAAAGCGTTGTAGCCCCTTCGCCATTCCCAGCTTGAAGCCCTGGCGCTGCATATCATTCAAGCCATCCAGATATCCTGCTGATTCCAATGAGCTCAGAATGGCCTCTGACGAGATCAACTCATAGATGTCCATCTTCTCGTCTGAGCGGGAAAGCTCGCCCATATGCTTGAAATAAGAGTTGAGCTCGCTCAACTCCTCCTCGGAGACGCCGGCAAGCCTGTCCGGCCCTGCCTGAGAAAAAACCTCCCGGGTGAGCGCCTGTGTCTGCTCGGGGGTGTCTTCCTGGAAGTTGACCACAGGCTTTTTTTCCTCGCTGCAACCGAGTAGCAGCAGGTTGAGGGAGATGAGTGTCAGCAGGACCGGGAGTGGCGTTTTGAAGGGCATGATCAATTTTCTTGGAGGGTTTGGAATGGCTTTAGAGCAGATAGCCATTCATACTGCGCCCTGCCAATCCTTAATGTCTGATATGATGTCTGTTGGAGAAAGGTTGCCTATAAAGGATAGCGTTTGCGATGT
Organism: Verrucomicrobiia bacterium; assembly: GCA_030432235.1. Lineage (GTDB taxonomy): Bacteria > Verrucomicrobiota > Verrucomicrobiia > Opitutales > Cerasicoccaceae > JAUIHT01. The sequence continues at coordinate 12,266 of JAUIHT010000005.1, forward strand.
AGAAGCGCACGCATGCCTCTGGAATAAGGATGCCTCATGGAGGTGTCTGCGGACGGCTTAAACCATGTAGTTCCAGATGCCTATCGCGACGGGAACCCACCAGAAGATGGCGGTGCCGTTCAGGATGGTCAGGAATGCGGCCCTCTCGTCCTCGTGTCTCAGCTTTTCGTAGATGGCCAGAAAGAAGAGCATCAGGATGACAACACCACTGGATTCCACCAGCCAGCCATTGCTTGCCATGCCGCACCCGCTTGGCACCAAAACCGCGATGACCACAAGTTCTACCAGAGGCACCAGTATCAGTGTCGACCACTTCATCTCCTCTGGCAAAAGCCTCATGTTTCTATTTATCACAAATAGAACATGGTCATCCCGGAGCGCTTATCTTTGGCGTTGTTTTTGAGGCGGATGGGGCTGTAGGGTGGCGTGTTTTCCAAGATGAATTTCCCTGCGACTGTTGAGAGCCTGGATGGGCTGGAGTTGCCGAAGCGCCCGTTGCATCTGGCCATCGGGATGTTCGACGGCGTGCACCTGGGGCACCAGGCCGTGATCGAAGCGGCCATCCATGCGGCGCGTCGCATGCGCGGGATTTCCGGCGTGCTGACCTTCGACCCGCACCCGAGCCACCTTTTCCGCCCCGATAACCCCACGCGGCTGCTCATGCCACGCGCGGCCAAGGAGTCCATGCTGCGCTGGATGGGGGTCGGCCTGACCATCGTCCACCCCTTCGACCGCGCCTTCGCCGCCATCCCGGCGGAGGATTTTTTGTCGGTGCTCAAGAGCAAGCTGCCGACGCTACGGGCCATTTACGTGGGGGAAAACTTCCGCTTCGGCAAGGGGCGCCAGGGTGACGTGCCCGCGCTCATCGCTACGGCCAAGCCGCTGGGGCTGAGTGTGTTTAGCGTCGACCGCATCAAGGAGAACGGCGACCCCATCAGCAGCACGCGCATCCGCGAGGAGCTTACCGCCGGGCGCATCGAGCAGGCCAACGCTCTTCTAGGGCAAACCTACCGCAGCACGGGAGCGGTCGCCGCGGGGCGCAAGCTCGGGCGGACGATTGGCTTCCCCACGGTCAACCTGCCGTGGTCGCCGGAGCTGCCGCCGCGCTTCGGGGTCTACGCGGTGCGGGCGCGTCATGTGGGCGGCCCGACCTGGGTGCCGGGCGTGGCCAACTACGGTCTGCGCCCGACGGTGGAAAACGCCGCCAAGGAGCCCTTGCTGGAGGTGCATTTCCTGTCGCACTACGAGGCCAAGCCCGGCGATGCCATGGAGGTGCTCTGGGAAAGCTTCCTGCGGCCCGAGCAGAAATTCGACGGCCTCGACGCGCTCAAGGCGCAGATCGCCCAGGATCGCGACGCGGCCAAGGTGTACTTTGGATAATCTTGAGCCGCAGATTCACGCAGATGAAACGCAGATTTCTGTTTTTATTATCTGCGGAAATCTGCGTGAATCTGCGGCTAAAATTTAGTGAGTGAGTTTAAATATAAACCACGCGATTGCGAGCTGTGCGGCACGCCTTTCCGGCCACGCCGGGAGGAGGAGCATTTTTGCTGCAAGGGCTGCGAGTTCGTCCACGGGCTGGTTGGTAGGGCTGGAGCCGCGCCTGCGAGAGTGGTGAAAAGAGGCTGGCTGGGTTCGCGGTGGGTCTGGGCCGCCGTGTTTTTTATCCTGGCCGGCTTCAATACGCTGATCGCCGAAGTGATCACGTTTACCGAGCCCCGTGTTAACGGACTGTTTCGCCTGCTGGCCTTGATGTTTGCGCTGCTGGCTATCAGTTGCCTAGCGTTCGCAGGCAAAGGGGGACGAAGCTCTCGCTAAGCTGGTCCAGCTCCTCGTAGGCGGTCAGGCTTTGCACCAGCTCGCCCGGGATGTCCTCGACGCCATTAGCCGCGCCGAGCAACGAACCGATCAAGGCGCCGCGGTTGCAGGTCTCGCCACCTAGGTTGGCGTTGGCCAGCAACGCGGCCTCGGTATCGCCTTGATACTTGAGTGCGAGGAAGAAGGCCAGCGGCACGGCGTCGTCGGTGTCGGAGCCGTTGCGCAGGTGCCGGAAGGCGACTTCTTCGTCGGACTGGTTCGTGATCCAGCGGCGGAAAGGATAGTTGACGTAAGGGTGGGGGTGGTTGCGGCGCTCGCGGTCGAGGATAGTTTCCTCCAGCGAATAGCCGTCAAAAAGCGCCCAGTGGATGCTGCAAATCAGCTCCGCCGTGCGGCCAAGAGAGGCACCGGCATGCGTCAGGCTGAAGCGTTGCTTCATGGACTTGGCGGCGGCGACGGGATTGTGCCAGTTCAGCCAGGCCAGCGGCAAAGAGAGCGCCAGTGCTCCGGTGCGGGTCGATGACTCGGCGCAGGACTCCAGGGCCTTGCCGCGGGCGTAGTTGGAGAAAAACTCGCGGTAGGCCGTGGGGATGTAGGTGTCGCTGTGCCTGCCGGGCGTCAGCATGAAATCGAGAAAATCGTCGCGGCAGTGCTCGTCGTTGAATTGGCCGTCCTCGGTGATACGCCTGATGAGCAGGGTGGCAAGCTGGGCCTCGAGCGCGTTGTCGCCGGCCTTCAGATGCTGGTGGAAGTGGGTGCCGGGCCGCTGCCAGTCCGCCTCGCGGCCATGGAGAATATTGTTTTTCTCATTGATGACCTCGTAGCGGGTACGAAAGAGGCTGCTTTCAGGGTGGGGGAACTTGGGCGCGACCAGCTCGCCGATCCAGCCGTAGTCCTTGAAAAGCTGACGGTTGGTGGAATAACCGTGGCCGGGCACCCCGAGCGCGTCCCCCAGGAAATAGCCCCAAAACGCACCGTAGAGCCGGGAAATCAGGGCTTCGTCGGCGGAGGGAGGCAAGCGGGTTTCTTCGGTTGAGACGGCCATAGCGAAAAAGGGGTGTTAAACGGCCTTGTTTTGAACTGTCACACTGATGTTATGACGCCGCTTCGGGTCAATCAAGTGGAAAAGAGCAGAAAAGTGAGCTACGTTTGATTGACGGCCTCCCGGTCACCGCCTCAGTGTCATGTATTTAGCTAACACCTAATCACCTTGTCTAGTTACACTTTCTTATCGATTTCGCGACCGGTGCACGGTGCGGCCAGGGATTTTTCGCGATACATGGTACCATCCATGATGCATGCTATGAGCCACGAAGCACGGAGGTTTTTATGGACGTAGCCGTCGTTACCGGTGCGTCCTCCAGCGCGGGCCTGTCCGTTGCACGCAAGCTCGTCGCCATGGGCTTGCGCGTTTATGGCCTGGATGCGGATTTCACTAATTGCTCCTGGGAGCATCCCGAGTTCCAGCGGGTCGAATGCGACCTCTTCCGGCAGGAAAAGGTCGCACTGGCCTGGAAGGAAATCGTGGGGCGCGACCCTGGAGTCTCCATCCTGGTCCACGCGGCCATGGCCAAGCTGGAAGGCGCGCTCGAAGCCGCCCACCCGGATGACATCCGCCGTGCGCTGGAGGCACGTCTGATGGGTCCGGCCCTGCTGACCCGTTACGCGCTGCCACGCCTGATTCGTATTCGCGGCAGCGTCTTTTTCGTCAATCGCCGCGGTGGCAACGCAGTCTCGGCAATGATCGAAGGCGGTATCGCGTCCCTCACCGACGGCCTCTACGCGGAGGTTCGGGACACGGGAGTAAAGGTCAGCCAAATTGCCATTGAGGCGAATACCGAGGCCGGTGACGACGAAGGCCGCCACACCCGGATCGACCCGGATGCGGTGGCCGAGGCGGTGGAGTCCGTCCTCCGCCTGCCCGCGCACAACAGCGTCACCCGGCTTATCCTGCGTCCGCAGGCCACCCGTGAGGAGCCATTTGCCGCCGCCTCGACGCCCTTGCTCCGTTGGGGGCCGGATGAGGTTCGTCTGCCTGAGCCGGAAAACTTTCCGGAGGAACCTGAGCCTATTTATACACCGGAACGCCGTCGCCCGGCGGACGCCCCGCCGCCGGAAGAGGACGACGACGAATTTGAAGACGAAGACGACGAGCTGGACCGGCTGCTCGAAGAGTCCCGTCAGCGGCTGCGAAACCAGGTTGATCGCCAGCGACAGTCTGATCGTGGACGTCAGCAGAACCAGCCTAGAGAGCGTCAACAGGGCCAGCAGTCGGGGGGAGAGTCCGGCGATGGTGAAGGTCGCAACAAAAAGAAACGCCGCCGTGGACGTCGTCGGGGACGCAATCGTAACCGTGATCGCGAACCAGGCAACGCAAGCGGGGAGGGTGGCTCTCCTGAGCAGAAATCCGCTGACTCCAATCAGCCCAGGCATGAGCATGGGGAGCGACCTGCAAGGGAGTCCTCTTCGGCAGAAGCCGAGCATTCCAGGCCGCGGGAAACGTCACCTGAGCCAAAGCCGGAGCCCAAGCCCAAAGAGCAATCGGCACCCGATACCGAGTCTAAGCCCAAGAAAAAGGTCGCCAGGAAAGCGGCCAAAAAAGCCGTGAAGAAGGCCGCAAAAAAGGCAGTCAAAAAAGCGGCCAAGAAGGCGGTTAAAAAGACAGCTAATAAAGAGCCCCAGCCGGAAACGGAAAGTTGACGCGGATACACTGTGTCCGATTTTATTGGCTTACAGCCACATGAAGCTATTTTTCCAACGTCATCTCTACAACCTATTAACCTTGGCTCTGGCGGGTGTGACCTACGCCTTGTGCCTCTTGATCTCCGCGCCAATCCCATCCAGCGCTCACGCTGATGCAGTTAACGAAATACAAGAGGCTCAAGCAGAGGAAAAAACACAGGTTCTGCCGGCTCCGAATAAGCCCACGCCGTACTACGTCACTTTGGCGGCTCAGAGTGCCCTGCAGGCCTACCCGAATGGAGTGTCGACTGGAGGAGGCTGGATATGGGCGCCCGCCTACGGCTTTCTTTATGTGGGAAATTGGCCCTGGGTGTACAATTTGGATGCGTCCTACTGGTACTATAACGAGGGGACCAGTTCTAACTTGTGGATGTATGTTATTACGACGGTGGATGGTCGCTGGATGTACACGAACATTACTGTCTACCCTTGGGTTCACGATAGCGTAGCTCAAGAGTGGACGTACAAGTCTCCTACACCACCTCTCCCAGTTGATGATCCTCAAGATGAAGGCGAGACGCCTGACGAAGAGATTATTTCCGATATCAACATCTCGCCCGCCGGGGGTTGAGCTGCGGCTGCCCCAATTTCTCAAAGAAAAAACCCCGCGACGGCGAACCGTGCGGGGTCTTTTTTAGGATAAAGAGTTAAGCCAGAGAGCCACTCAGTCTTCGAAGCGGGTGCGACGATCGTCACGGAAGCTGCGACGACGATCCTGGCCGCCACCGCCTTCGCGATCACGGAAACCGCCGCCTCCTCCACGATTGAAACCGCCACCGCCGCCGCGATTGAAACCGCCGCCACCGCCGCGATTGAAACCGCCACCGCCGCCACGATTGAAATCGCGCTTGGGGCGCTCCTCACGGGGACGCGCTTCATTCACTTTGAGGGGACGACCACCGAAGTCCGCGCCGTTGAGCGCGTCGATGGCAGCTTGTCCTGCAGTGTCGTCATCCATGGTCACGAAGGCAAAGCCCTTGGAACGGCCGGTCTCGTGATCCACGATTATCTTTACTTTGGCGACTTGTCCATATTCGCCGAATACCTCGGAAACGGTACTTTCGTCCGCTTCGTAAGGCAGGTTACCTACATAGATGTCCATTAGTCTTTTTATTGAAACAGGCGCCATGGTAGAAACGTACAGACGGGCCCATGGCGCATGAACCGACGGCTGGCTCTCTGAATTAGGCATCAGAAAAACAGTATTAAAATTTACTATTCCTGTCCGCCAAGCAACACAAATCTCAATGACTGGGCGGGAGTTGGGCATTTTGGGCTGGCCTGATGCACATAAAGCCTTCAAACAGGGGGCTCAATTATTGATGGCCAGCAGTGATACCGATACCGAGGCTCTGAGTGAGCCTGCCGCCCCAGCACCCGCCGCACCCCCAGGCGAGTCGGAAAAAAGCCCGATCCGGGACCTTGAGATTAAGGACGCCCAGATCATCTTCAACGCCGTCTGGGCGGATCTCGAAAACGAGTTCGGGAGGGAGAACCTGACTTTCCCGAGGGAGATTCTATGGCTCAACGGCGCGCCGGGTTCCGGTAAAGGCACCCACACCCGCACGGCCATGGAGTACCGGGACTTTACCGCCGGCCCCATCGTGGTCAGCGAGCTGCTGAAGAGCCCCGAGGCGCGCAAGCGCATTGATGCCGGTATGCTGGTGGGAGACCGTGAGGTGACGCACCTGGTCTTTTCCTCCCTGCTCGATCCGAAGTATGAGAGCGGCGTGGTGGTGGATGGTTATCCGCGCACCAAAGTCCAGGTGGAGTGTTTGAAGCTGCTCTACGCCAAGCTCAAGGAACTGCGCGCCGAGTACCTGAGCACGCTCCTGGCCGCGCGTTTCCCCAAACCTTATTTTCAGATTATCGTCCTCTTCATCGACGAGGCCGAGAGCGTCAAGCGTCAGATGATCCGTGGCCAGCGCGCCATGGAGCACAACGAGGAAGTGCGCCTCTCCGGTGTCGGCGAGCTGATGGAAATCCGCAAGACCGACCTCGAGGAAGAGGCCGCGCGCAACCGTTACCGCACCTTCAAGGACGTCACCTACGAATCCCTGAAGGACCTGCAGGAGGTTTTCCACTACCATTACGTCAACGCCTACGGCTCCATCGACGACGTGCGCCGCCGCATTATCAACGAGCTCAAGTATCAGAGCTCGCTGGAGCTGGAGCAGGCCACTTTCGACTGCCTGAGCCGCATCCCCGTGGCCAGCCGCATCATCCAGCACGCACGGCAGGAGCTGGTCCGCCGCCTCGATGACTATCAGGCTCAGGAGACCGACCTCTTCGACCGCGTGGTCACGATCGTGATGGAGAAATTCATGCCCATCGTCCAGCGGCATGCCATCAGTGGCTATGCCTTGGTCAACACCGAGGACCCGGTCTTCGACCATCCGCTGGCCTCGGCCATGCTCCTGGATATCTTTTCCGAACGCGGCTATCACGCCACGGTGGACGTGCAGCGCGAGGAAATCCCCGAGAAAATAGATCCGAAGACTTTTAAGATCTATACACGGAATAAGAAAGTATTCCGGGTGCACGTACGCTTTTCCGGGTCGGAAATCCGTCGCGGCTATTAATCAGTCTCGTTTCTGCATGCCCAGCCAGATCCAGAGTTGCGGATCGTTGTAGGCACGGGACCAGGAGTTGTGTCCGACGCCTTCGTAGACGGTCAGCTTGACCTTCTCTCCGCCGGCTTCCTGGATGGCGTCTACCATGTTGGTGGTCTTTTCCAGAGTAACAGTCTTGTCGGCGTCGCCATGAAAAGCCCATACGGGCACGTCCTTGAGCTTGGCTGCTTGGTCGACCGGGCCACCGCCGCAGATGGGGGCGAGGGCGGCAAATTTCTGTGGGCGCGCCGTGCCCCAGGCCCACGTGCCGAACCCACCCATGCTTAAGCCCGTCAGGTAAATGCGTTTGTCGTCCACCCGGTAGTCGCTTTCAATCTTGTCGAGCAACTGATCGAGGATGCCCGGATTCCACCACTGTTCTTTCGGGCATTGCGGCGCTACCACGATCATGGGCAACGGATCGCCTTTTTCGATACGTTTGGGCGGGCCCCACTTCTTGACCTGATTGAGATCGTCGCCGCGCTCCCCGGCGCCATGCAGGAAGATGAGCAACGGCCAGTCCTGATTACGGTCGTCATAGCCTTCCGGCAGATAAACCAGATAACTGATGGCAGGCCAGGGGGCATTCGTCAGCTCGAGCGTATGCTCAGTGGAGAGAGCGTCGGCGCTTTCCGGCGTAGCCGTCAGGAGGGTAAAACAAAGCAGGGCATGAGAGATCATGCCCTGCCGTGTAGACTAAAACGTTTTATCTGGCTAGGAAATTCATTCAACCCCTTGGGGCTTTATGAATCCTGCTCAGGCGGTGGCGCGGCTGGCCGCGAGCGCGGAGGAAACGAGCTTACCGAAGGATTTCGCATCGAGCGAAGCGCCGCCGATGAGGCCGCCGTCGATGTCCTTCATGGCGAGAAGCTCGTCCGCGTTGGCCGGTTTCATGGAGCCGCCGTAGAGGATGCGGATCTTCTTGGCCGTGGCTTCGCCGAAAAGCTGCACTAGGATGGAGCGAATTTCGCCATGGACCTCCTGCGCCATCTCCGGCGTAGCGGTCTTGCCCGTACCGATGGCCCAGATGGGCTCGTAGGCGATGACCACCTGGTCGGCCTTGTCCTTGGGCACGTCCTTGAGGCCTTCGTTGACCTGGCGGGAGACCACGCTGAGGGTGTGGCCGTCTTCGCGCTGTTCGAGCGTTTCGCCGACGCAGAGGATAGGCTTGAGGTTGCTTTCCAATGCGGCCAGCACCTTCTGGTTGATGAAGGCGTCGCTTTCGCCGAAGTACTCGCGGCGTTCACTGTGGCCGAGAATAACAAAGCTCACGTAAAGCGTACGCAGCATGGCGGCGGAGATTTCGCCGGTGTAGGCGCCTTCGGGCTCCGGGTGCATGTTTTGCGCGCCGAGGCTGATGTTGTTGACGCCTTCGAGGATTTCCGCGGCGGTTTCCAGACCGGTGAAGGGTGGGCAAACGGCCACACCGACTTCGGTCTGCTCACCGACCTCCTGGATGATGCCCTTGATAAGGTCGGCGCCATCCGAGGCGGTCTTGTTCATTTTCCAGTTACCCGCGATTAGGTATTTACGTACTTGTGCCATAACAAAAAGGTGTAGGTGGATTATTTGGTTTCGAGTGCGGCGACGCCGGGCAGGGTCTTCCCTTCGAGGAATTCCAGGCTGGCTCCGCCGCCGGTGCTGATGAAGCTGACTTTGTCCCCGTTGCCGCTCTTCTTCACGGCCTTGACGGAGTCCCCGCCGCCGATGATGGAGATGGCGTCGGACTGGGCGGCGGCATCGGCAATGGCAAAGGTGCCGCCGGCGCAGGCCTTGATTTCGAACACGCCCATGGGGCCGTTCCAGAGGATGGTCTTGGAACCGGCGACCTCGGCCTTGTAAAGCTCGATGGTCTTCGGGCCGATGTCGACGCCTTCCCAGCCGTCGGGGATGTCACCCTCGACGATCTTGGTCTCGCCCACGGCGCCCGCGCCGAAGTCGAGCTTGTCGGTGATAAGATTGTCAATGGGCAGGAGGAATTTGACGCCTTTTTCCTTGGCCTTATCGAGAGCCTTCTTGGCTGTCTCGACGTGCTCGGGCTCGGAGAGGCTGTTGCCCACTTTCTTGCCGAGAGCGAGGGCAAAGGTGTAGGCCATGGCGCCGCCGATGAGCATGGCGTCGGCCTTGTCCAGCAGCGCGTCGATGACGGTAATCTTGTCGGAGACCTTGGCGCCGCCGAGGATGACGACGAACGGACGCTCGGGGGTGGCAGTCTTGCTGCCGAGGTACTCCAGCTCCTTCTCGATAAGATAACCGGCGACCTTGGTGCCGACCAGGTGCGCGACGCCCTCAGTGGAGGCATGGGCGCGGTGAGCGGTGCCAAAGGCGTCGTTGACGTAGGCGTCGGCCACGGAGGCGAGCTCCTTGGCGAATTCCGGATCGTTCTTTTCCTCGCCCTTGTAGTAGCGAACGTTCTCCAGCAGGATGACGTCTCCATCGCTCATGGCGGCGACGGCTTCCTTAACAGGCTCCCCGATGCAATCTTCGACGAACTTCACCGGCTGGCCGAGGCGGTCGGCCAAGGCAACGGCGACGGGCGCGAGCGTGTACTTCGGGTTCTTTTCACCCTTGGGACGGCCCAGGTGGCTGCAAAGGATGACCTTGGCGCCGTCCGCGACCAGCTTTTTGATGGTCGGCAGCGCACCCATGATGCGGGTGTCGTCCGAAATCTTGCCTTCGGCGTCGAAGGGCACGTTAAAGTCGCAGCGTACAAGCACGCGTTGACCGGAAAGCGAAACATCGTCGATGGTTTTTACGGTTGCCATAGCAAGTGGCGATCATTCGCGATGACCCCTCTCTGACAAACAAAAAAAGCACGTCATATGCCCGCCTCTGTGCCAGTAGCGTAAAAAGCGTCAGTGATAACCTGCGCTAATTCTCCTCGCCGGTATCGTAGAGGGGGAATTCGCAATGGAAGGCCGCACCCTTACAGTCCTCCCGGTTCTCGGCCCAGACGTGCCCGTGCATCTGGCTGACCAGCTTTTTGACAATGGCCAGTCCGAGCCCGGTGGAGGTCTCTTCGCCAGTGGGGCGGGCGCTGCCTTTGGAAAAACGCTGGAACAACTTTTCCTGGTCTTTGGTGGTTAGGCCGGGGCCTTGGTCCAGCACGCTGCAGCGCACGGAATTGCGCTTTTCGGGAGAGGGGCGCAGACAGACCGTTACCCGGGTGCCGGGAGGCGTGTACTTGACCGCGTTGTTGACCAGATTGTCCAGCACTTCGAGCATCCGGCCCGCATCGGCGCAGACAATCGCCCCGGGCATTTCGTCGCGATAATCCAGCTCGATGTTCTTTTTCTTGGCCGGGTGCTGATTCAATTCGATGACATCCTTGAGCAACAGCGGCATCCGAATGCAGGCGTCGTTGACGGTAATGACGCCGGACTCGATGGCCTCGACGTTCAGTAGCTCGTTGACCAGCTCCAGCATGTTGTCGGCGGCTTCTTCGATGGTCTTGATGATATCCAGGTGGACCGGGTTGGTTTCCTCGGGCGCTTCTTTCATCTCATCCACGAGCAGATCGGCCAGGCCGCGGATGCTTCCAATGGGATTCTTGAGGTCGTGCGCAGCGATACTCAGGAACTCGCTTTTGCGCGCGGTGGCTTCCTCGGCCAATGCCAGGGCTTTGGCTTGCAGGGCCTGGGCGTTTTCGGCGACGCGACGTGCCTCGATTTCCTCGTGTCGGGCCTTGACCAGCTCTCTTTCGTAGCGTTTTCGCCGCTGTATTTGCCGTTGAAGGGTGACAATCCACAGGCCCGCCAGCGCAACGACCACCAGGACGGCGATGCCCCAGCGGCCAAGCAGCATGAAGTTGACGTGCTCGTAGCGTACCGCAATCCAGTCTTCCTCGATTTTCGCCTGTTCTTCGGGACCGATGTCGGCCAGCACCTTGTCGATGATGGTGATGAGTACCGGGTCAGCGGAGGCCATGCGCAACTCCAGATGGGAGAACGGTCCCGGGCCGGCAATTTCGAGGTTCGAAAAATTCTCGCGACGTATCAAATAGGTGGCTTGCGCGAGGTTGCCGATGTGCGCGTCCGCTTCTCCCGTTGCCACCGCCGCCAGGGCATCGCGCCGGGTGGGGTAGGCTTTCAACTTAATATCAGGATACTGCTCATGCATGAGCTCGTCGGCATAGGAGCCGGCTTCTACGGCGATGGTTTTATGGATCAGGCTACGAATCCCGGTAATGACGGTGTCGTCGCTACGCGTGACGATGACGTTGGCAAAGGATGAATAAGGCGTGCTGAAGTGGAGCGATTCCTGGCGCTGCGGTGTCCTGACAATGGCGGAAATCAGGTCAATTTCCCCGCTCTTTGCCTCTGCCAGAAGCTCGGCCCAGGGTTTGTCGTCCTCAAACTCGAAGCGGATGCCGGTTTGCTTGTTAATGAGCTGTAGATAGGCCGCTGCAAGGCCGCCGTACTTGCCGTCGCTGGCGATGAATTCGAAGGGGCGGAAGTCGCCGTCTACGCCCACGGTGACTACAGGATGGGCCTTGATCCATTGCTGCTCTTCCTCGGTGAAGACAGGCGCGCCATAGGTATGCATTCCCAATATGCCTAGCCACAATCCCGCAAAAATAGTCCGTAACTTTCCAGCCATCCGAGGTTAACGTAATTCCGTCGTCACTATCGGCGAGAATGGGGTGAACTCAAGTGTGATTGGGGTTTTGTCCTAATATTTCCACCGGCGTTTTTCCATCTTCGCGCAATTGGCGCAGGCTCAGGGTATCATGCCGCTTGGCCAGACGACGGCCCTCCTCGTCACGAAGCAAGGGACAGTGGTAAAATGCGGGAGGGGTCGCATCCAGGCCACGATAGATAAGCAACTGCCGGGCGGTGGACTTCAGCAGGTCTTCACCGCGCACGACCTCGGTGATGCCCATGGCGATGTCGTCGGCCACTACCGCCAGCTCGTAGGCCGGAACGCCATCGCGTCGCCAGACCAGGAAATCGCCGAAGTCATGACCGGCGGTGTACGTCTGCTCGCCAAGGCGACCATCGGTGAAGCGAATCATTTCGCCGTCCGGCACGCGAAAGCGCCAGTTGACGCCACCGGGGGAATCGGCGTCACGCCCGGCTCCGGGCTCGGGACGCCACTTGAGAGGAAAAAGCGGCTCGACGGCTTCGTCCTCGGCGTGAGGGGCGTCGATACGTTCCCATAAGTCGAAACGCTCGGCAGCTTCGCGAAGCTCTTTGCGGGATTGCGGGCTGGGGTAGATGAGACCGGCGTCGCGGAGCTTTCTCCAGGCAGCCAGGTAGATGTCCATACGCTCGCTTTGACGGTAGGGTGCATGCGGGCCGCCGACATCCGGGCCCTCCTGCCAGTCCAGTTCGAGCCAGCGCAGGTCTTCCATGGCGGCCTCGGCGAACTCCGGCTTGCAGCGCTGCGGGTCGAGGTCCTCTTCGCGGTAGATGAGTGTCCCTTGACGTTCCTTGCAGCGGACGGCTGCGAGGCTAAAAGTCGCCGCGTGACCGAGATGCAGATAGCCCGTGGGCGTTGGCGCGATGCGACCGCGATAGGGTCTATGACCGGAATTCTCAGCCAAGGTCCGCTAAATAAAAATCACGTTCAGCCGGACGCCGAAAGGGCGCTCGCGGGCACAAAGGTCTTCCAGGTAATCGCGTGCGGCGGCGTATTCGCTTTCGCGGCGACGCGTCCAGCGACGGCCCTGAGCAGCGACGGAATCGCGCAGGCCGCTGACCAGCAGCACGACATCCTGCCGGGGCTGGGCGGACTTCAAGGTTTCCAGCACACGCGAACGCAGCCAGAGCGGCTCGTGGGTCTCACCGGCGAGATCGCAGTGAAGCAGGCTGGCGGGGCGACGGCCTTGCCAGTGTAGCTTCAGCAGCTCCCGCGCACATTGGGTCAGGGATGCCAGACGGGAACCGCCGGAGAGGTTTTGAGCGGCAAAACGAATCGACCGGCGCAGCTCCTGAGTGAAGCCGCGCTCACTGCCCGCCAGCATGGCCAGCAAGTTGTTGAGGGTGTAGACCTGGTCGACGGTGTTGGGCATCAGTGGTTATGAAACTTACCGGGTGCGCTTGAGTTGGCTGACCTCGCGGGCCAGCTCGTCGAAGTCGCGAAAGTCTTTGTAAACACTGGCGAAACGCACGTAGGCGATTTTGTCGATGCGCTTGAGGCCGTTCATGATGTATTCGCCGATGGCCTTGCTGGGAATTTCGGTATCGAACTCCCGCTCGAGAGCATCGGTCACCTCGGCGATGAGCATCTCAATCTGCTCGGCCTGAATGGGGCGCTTCTCCGTGGCCTTGCGGATGCCGGAGAGCAGCTTGAGGCGGTCGAATTCCTCACGGCGGCCGTCGCGCTTGATGACGACCAGGCCTTCGCGGAGGATTTCCTCGATGGTGGTAAACCGGTATTCGCAAGCCAGGCACTGGCGTCGGCGGCGAATGGAATGACTGGCCTTACCGGTGCGCGTGTCGAGCACCTTGGTATCGGGGTGGCCGCATTTAGGGCACTGCATGTTGGTATTGGATTAGGTGGGGGCGTGCCCGGATGTGGGCTAATTAAGAGATAAAAAGTTTTCGAGAATCTTCATGCCGCTGTCGGTGGCGTAAGACTCGGGATGGAACTGCACGCCGTAGACCGGCAGCTCGCGGTGGCGGAGGCCCATGATTTCGCCGGCGTCCGTCTCCGCGGTTATTGCCAGCGAATCCGGCAGACTATCGCGCTCGACCACCAGCGAGTGGTAGCGCGTCGCCTCGAAGCCCTGGGGTAGCCCGGCGAAGATATCCGTGTCGCGATGGCGGACCGGGGAGGTCTTGCCGTGCATAAGGCGGTCGGCCCGGATGACCTTGCCGCCGAAATACTGCCCGATGCACTGGTGCCCGAGGCAAACGCCTAGCAGCGGCACCTTGCCGGCGAAGGTTTCGATTATCTTCAGGCTGACTCCGGCCTCGTTGGGGGAGCAGGGACCGGGTGAGATGATGACGCGCTCCGGCTTCAGTTCCAATGCCTGCTCCGGCGTGATGGCATCGTTGCGGAAGACGCGCTGCTCCACCCCGAGCTGACCGAAGTACTGCACCAGGTTGTAGGTGAACGAATCGAAGTTATCGATGACGAGGAGCACGGTGAAAATTTTGCTAAAATCTTGCACCAAGCCCTACAAATAGTCAAGCGCAATGCGCGAAACCCTATATTTAGGAGTCTTTGCCGCCAAAACCGACCCGATCCGGGTCAATATGGAGATTATCCGCAGCGGATTCGCTGGGTGCGTAACCGGGGCGGTAATTCAGCGAAATCAGCTCATGGGTCAGGAAAACCGGGCGCCCAAGGGCATTGCGGGTAAAGGTCCAGCGATGGCGAAGGTCGGAAATGAGGTGCTCGTGACCGCCATCGCCCTTGCGACGTTTGGTGTCCCAGACCATCTGTGAGGTCAGGACCAGCGGCGGACCTTCGTCCTCGACCTGGAAGTTGTAGTACAGGTGTTGTTCGTCGAAAAACATCTCCTTCATCGGGTGGTGCTCCTCCAGACCGGCGAGGCCCCGCAGGACGGTATCTCCGAAGCGGATGGTGAAATCCTCCCCCGCAACGAAATCGTAGACCAGGCGCGGCGAAGCGTGGGCATCGAAGAGGGCGGCCCAATGGCGGATTAACTCACGGGCCTCAAAAAAGCTTACTGGTTGCATGATTCGGTTTTTACACGAGGCGGTGACGATCTGTCAGGGGAAAACAGCCTTTCAGTCTCGACCTGCCCGGCAAAGCAGCCAGCGTGGACGCCATGACCCGTGACGCCGACCCGCGCATTCTGTTTCTTTGCACCGGTAATTACTATCGCAGCCGTTTTGCCCAGGCTATTTTCAACGACTTGGCGGCAAAGCGCGCTTTGCCCTGGCGCGCTTTTTCACGCGGCTTGTGGCTTCAGCCGTGGATCAATCACGGTACGCTTTCCGTTTACACCCAGCAGGAGCTGGAGCGGCGAGGTCTCCCGCTGGAGCTTGCCGGGGATATGCCCCGGGACCTGACCGAAGAGGACCTGCGGGGTGCCGAACGCGTCATTGCGCTGAAAGAGGCCGAGCATAGGCCCTTGATGCGCCGTGACTTTCCGGAATGGGAGGACAAGGTTACCTACTGGAAGGTACACGATCTCGACGCCGCCACGGCGGAAGAAGCCTTGCCGCAAATCGAGCAGTTGGTCGTGGCTCTGGTGGACGAGTTGTCCGCTGGTGAGGAGTCCTGAGATCAGAAGAGGCGACCCGTTGCCGGGCCGCCTCCCTGAACCTAACTACTGAACCTGTTTGCTATTGCTAGCTCTGCTTGCTTGCACAGGTAAGAGCCCAGGGGCGCAAAGTTATTCCAAAAGGAACAAAAAATAGTTTTACGGGACATAAACCACCCAATCAACCACCCGTGCGACATCAGGATAATGTGTTGACCGCACGCTATAAATCATGGAAAGACTCGTACCGATGAATTACCCGTCACTCCGTAAATTCGCGGTCGCCCTCGGCGCCGCCACCCTGGTCTCTTTTGGGGCCCTTAACGCGCAGGATGAAGCAGCCGCACCCGACAGCACCACATTGCTGAAGGATTTCGGCTGGTTCATGAGCCAGCAAATCGGCCAGCTTGACCTGTCCGACGACGAAAAGGCAGCTTTCGTTTCTGGCATCCAGGCCGGTCTCGACGGCGAGCCCGGTCCGGAAAATGAGCAGGCAGCCATGATGAAGGTTCAGCAGTATCTGCAGGGCCGCATGATGGAAATTCAGGCGAAAAAGTCCGATGAATTTTATGCCGAGCTGGAAGCCAACCCCAATATCAAAAAGTCCGACAGCGGGCTTTACTATGAAATCATTGAGGAAGGCGAAGAAACCACTGCCGGCCCCGAAGATACCGTTAAGCTCAACTACGAAGGCTCCCTGCCGGACGGCACCGTCTTCGACAGCTCCTTCCAGCGTGGCCAGCCGGCTACCTTCCCGGTTGCGGGCGTCGTGCCCGGCTTCGGTGAAGGCGTGCAGCTCGTTGGCGCGGGCGGCAAGGTGAAGCTCTACATCCCGCCTCAGCTCGGTTATGGTGAGCGTCCTCCTCCCGGCAGCCGCATCCCGCCGAACTCCGTGCTGATCTTCGACGTCGAGCTGCTCGAGGTCAATCCTGACGCCGAGTAACCTGATCGGTTAACCTTTTCAGCCCCGCCCGGCCATCGTGCCCGGCGGGGCTTTTTATATGGCGAGGCTCATCCCTGGTAGGGCGCAACAAAGCGGGCCCCTCATTATCCTTTGCGGTCACGCACTCACGCGACCGCGACTAGGCCGCTGCGGCCATCGATTTCGCCTAGGGAAATTTCCGCCGTGGGGATAGCCTCGGGCTTCTTTAGTCGAGCCTCGGCGAATGCGGACAGGTCGAAAAAGCCCGTGCCGGATTCCTTGGCGCGCCGCAGGAGGTCCTCGAACATGTCCGCGTAGCGCAGGCCCTCGATTTCGGCATGAATCGTATGGATGTGCGTCTCGCCGGATTGCAGCAGCGCCAGGTAATGGTCGTTAATGCGGTCCTCCGGGAACTCGGGGCGGCCCATAAGCTCGTCCAGAGTGGGCAGGGTGGTGGAAAGGTGCAGTGTACGAAACGTCTCACCCTCCCAGGCCGGGAAAAAAGCCACCGGGGTACTGCCGTCGCCGCGGGTGTCGCTGGCCCAGAGCAAGCCGGATTCGTCATAGATGCGCAGGCTGCGACCATTGCACTGCCAGCCGGGGGCGCCGGCGCAACGGGCGTCATCGCCGAAGATTCGGCAAAACTCTCCGCGCGCTTTCTTCATCTCGCTCCGGATGGCTTGAAGGTCCATGCGGTGGAGGTAGTCCTGCCACTGGAAGTGGTCCCAGCAGTGGATGCCGCAGGCGAATCCGGCGTCCCGCACAGCGCGCATGGCCTCCGACTGGCGTTTGCCGATCTGCGGCGCGGGCAGGAGGGTGCCGTTGAGCAGGGTGCGCAGCCCGTAGTTGCCCGCCACATTGGTGCGGGTGACTTTTTTCAGGAAGCCGGGGCGAAATATCCGCCGGATGGCCTTGCCGGTGTTGTCCGGCCCAAGCGAGAAAAGAAACGTGGCCGGAACGCCTTGCCGCTGCAGGATTTCGACCAGGCGCGGCACGCCCTCGTGGGTGCCCCGGTCGGTGTCGACGTCGATCTTGATGCCCAGTTGACTCATGAAAAAATGATTGTAATATAGTACTTAGTTCTATACTATTGATGACGTTCCATAATGGATATCTTTAAGAATAAATGGTTCGCCAAGTTCGCGGGCAAGGAAGGGATTACGGATGAAATGTTGATTGAAGCGATTGAAAACGCTGAACACGGTTTGATAGATGCGGACTATGGAGGTGGCGTTATAAAACAGAGAATCGCAAGGGTAGGAGAAGGCAAATCAGGTGGATACCGCACTATCATTCTTTACCGCAAAACCGACAAGGCGTTTTTTGTCTATGGCTTTCCCAAAAACAAACAATCCAACATAACCAAGCTGGAAGTAAGGGAATTTAAAGCGCTTGCTGAGATAACCTTGGCTTTGGACTCGGCGGCAATGGCGAAACTTATTGAGGAAAAAGTATTAATCAAAATTGGCTGACATGAAAAAGGTGAAAACATATCGTAGTGATGCACTCGCGGCAATCCATCAGACAGCTTCCGACATGGCACAGGCTGGTGTCATCGAAAAGCAAACGATGCGTCGTTTTGACGAATCGTGTCTGACAGAAGTAAAAGCTTTCACCCCTCGAGAAATACGTCAGCTACGTGAAAGAGAGAAAGTCAGTCAGGCTGTGTTGGCCTATCATTTAAATGTGTCAAAAGATTCTATTAGCCAGTGGGAGAGAGGACAAAAGAAACCGGCTGGTCCTTCATTGAAATTGCTGTCTTTGGTTGAACGCAAAGGCCTTGAGATTATAGCTTGATCGCTCACCGACGGCCCTCCAGGCGGTAGCGGACCGCGTCCCGGGAAATGCCCAGCAGGCGGGCGGCGGCGGAGACGTTGTTGCCGGTCTGCTTGAGCGCGAGCAGGATGAGACGGCTGGTGGCCGCATCGAGTGAGAATTCACCCTCGGAGGGGAATTTCCAGTTCGGGTTGAGCCAGTCACCGGCGGCCCCGGTGGAGGTGTCGGGCGTCGTCGGAGTGTTGCCGGACAGTTCGGCGAAATCCAAGGCACCCCCGCCGCCGAGAACCAACGCGCGTTCCAGAACGTGAGCAAGCTCGCGGACGTTGCCGGGCCAACTGGCTGCCAGCAGGCGTTCTTTGCCTTCGGTGGAGATTTCCACATCGGGCAGCTTGTAGCGCCGCTTCAGACCGGCCAACAGGTGTTCGGCCAGAGCGACGACGTCCTCGCCGCGTTCGCGCAGAGGCGGCAGGCGTAATGTCAGCAAGTCGAGACGGTGATAAAGATCCTCGCGGAAGCTGCCGTCGTTGACCAACTCGCGCAGGTCGAGATTCGTTGCGGTGATGAGCCGCACGTTGACCGGGATGCCCTTGTTACTGCCTACGCGCCGGATAACGCCGTCCTCGATGGCGGTCAGCACCTTGGCCTGCAGGGCAGGAGCCAGGCTGGGGATTTCGTCGAGGAAAAGGGTGCCGCCGTCAGCTGCCTCGAAGAGCCCGATGCGGTCCTTGCGGGCATCCGTGAAAGCGCCACGCTCATGGCCAAAGAGCTCCGACTCGGCCAGGCTTTCGGGGAGGGTGGAGCAGTTCAATTCCACCAGGGGTGCCTCGGCGCGTGGACCGTGCCGATGCAGCCAGCGGGCCAGGGTGGTTTTGCCCGTGCCGGTTTCACCCTCGATGAGAACAGGCGGTAAACGTTCGCTGAGGCGACGGTCGGCCTCGAGAATCCGGTCCATCTGATCACGAATCACACTCAGGCTGCCTCCAAAAAGAAGCTCGTCGTCACCCTGCGCGGACTCGCGCTGATGCTCTTCGCGACGGTTGCTCTGGCTGGAGCGACGGCAGCGGGCGAAAATGATCGGCAGTTCTCCCGGGTCGAAAGGCTTGGCCAGATAATCGCCGGCCCCAAGCTTCATCGCCTCCACCGCAGTCTCGACGCCGCCCTCGGCAGTCATCACGACCACGCTGGTGTTGGCCGAAAAAGCGCCTTCGCGCAGCAACTCGAGGCCGAGGCCATCGGGGAGATTGATGTCCAGCAGTGCAAAATCGAAGCTCAGCTCGGCCAGGGCGCGACGGGCCTCGGCCAGATTGCCGACACCGGTGACCTCCGCCCCGGCCTTTTCCAGGTAAGCCGTCAGGCGTTTACGCAGGATCAACTCGTCATCCACGACGAGGATTTCGCGTCCCTGGAGGATGGGAGAGCTCATGCTTTTAGAATGGCATCGATTTGCGCCAATTCTTCGTCGCTAAATTCAGGTTGCTCGAGGGCCTTGAGATTTTCGTCCAGTTGCTTGGTGCTGCTGGCGCCGATGAGCAGGGTAGTGATCTCGGGCAGGCGCAGTATCCAGCTCAACGCCATCATGGCGAGGCTTTGGCCGCGCTTTTCCGCCAGCTCATGCAGGGCCTTGATTTGCGGGAGCCGTTGTTGCACCGCGGGCTCCTTGAGAAAGCCGTGGTCCTTGGCCGCGCGGGAGTCTTTGGGAATGCCGGCCAGGTAACGTCCGGTCAGCATGCCTTGCGCCAGCGGCGAGAAGGGGATGCAGCCGATGCCCTCGGCAGCCAGCACTTCAGTCAGGCCGTCCTCAATCCAGCGATTGAACATGTTGTAGACTGGCTGGTGGATCAGCAAAGGGGTGCCCATCTCGCGCAGCAGGCGCGCGGCTTCCAGGGTTTGCTCCGGGCTGTAATTGGAGATGCCGGCGTAGAGCGCTTTGCCGGAACGTACGGCGTGGGAGAGGGCGCCCATGGTTTCTTCCAGGGGCGTATCCGGGTCGAATCGGTGCGAGTAAAAGATGTCGACGTATTCCAGGCCCATGCGATGCAGGCTCTGGTCGAGGCTGCTGATGAGATATTTGCGTGAACCCCATTCGCCGTACGGACCGTCCCACATGTGATAGCCGGCCTTGGTCGAGATGACCAGCTCATCGCGATAGCTCTTGAAGTCCCCGCTCAGGACTTTGCCGAAGTTTTCCTCCGCCGAGCCGGGAGGCGGCCCGTAGTTGTTGGCCAGATCGAAGTGCGTAATGCCGCGATCAAAGGCGTGCAGCAGGATTTCACGTGCGGTGGCGTAGTCGTCCACACCCCCGAAATTATGCCAGAGGCCCAGCGACAGGCGCGGCAACTTCAGGCCGGAACGCCCGCAACGGGCGTAGCTCATTTCTTTGTAGCGATTCGGGGCGGGTTGATAAGCCATGGGGGAGAGATTGCATTTCCTTTGGCCCGCTTCCAAGCGTGAAAATTTTCCTGTATTTCAGGCTGAAATGGCCTAAAGTATTCCTAATGCCGGTTGAGACATTACAGAGTCCCGAGCACGAGCCCGTGCGCCAGTTTTCCATTTTTGCCGATAACAAGGTCGGTCGTCTTAACGATATTATCATGATGCTGGCCGCGAAGGACATCCACATCATGGCCATCTGCACGGTCGATACCACGGACAGTTCGATGATTCGTCTGATCGTGGACTACTGGGAGCAGGCCAAGGAACTCTTCGAGGAACACGGCTTTGCCTATTCGCTCAACGAGGTTATCGTCGCCGAAATTGCCACCGAGCGCCAGATTCGCGAGGTCACCTGTGCGCTGGTGCAGGCCGAGATCAACATCCACTATGTCTATCCGATGCTGACGCGCCCGCGCTCGCTCTGCGGCCTGGTCATTCGACTGGAGGATAACGATCTGGCCGCCGACGTCCTGCGGCAAAAGAGCATCAAGGTGCTCGACCATCGCGAAATCGCCCGCTGATTTTTCTGGGGGCTACGCGCCGCAGACACGCAGTGTGTCAGCGAGCAAAAAACGTGCGGATGGCCTCGACGACACGGTTCTGCTGTTCGTCGGTCATGGTGGGGAAAATGGGCAAATTGATGCACTGCTGTGAGGCGGCTTCGGATATGGGGAAATCGCCTTCCTTGTGACCAAGCTCCGCGTAGCATGGCTGCAGGTGCATCGGGCGCGGGTAGTGCCGGGAAAAACCGATGTTTTCCTTCTTCAGTTGCTCGCAGAGGGTCTCGGCCTCCGGGTGACGCACGGTGAAAAGATGGTAGACGCTCTCCGCGCCGTCGGCTTCCCAGGGTAGAAGCAGCGGTGTTTCCTTGAGCGTTTCCAGGTAGCGCCGGGCCAGGCGTTGGCGGGCGGCATTCCACTGCGCCAGGCTTTTCAGGTGGATGCGCAGGACGGCGCCCTGGACGGCCTCCATGCGGTAGTTGTAGCCGACTTCGTCGTGGAAGTAGCGCCGGTGCGAGCCGTGGTTGCGCAGCGCGCGGCAACGGTCGGCCAGGGCGGCATCATTGGTCACCACCGCGCCGCCTTCACCGCAGGCAGGCAGGTTTTTGGTCGGGTAAAAGCTGAAGCAGGCCGCATCGCCCAAGGTGCCTGCACTTTGACCCCCGAGACGCGCCCCGTGGGCCTGGGCGGCATCTTCGATGAGGGCGATGCCGTGCTTTTTGCAAAGGGCGCCGAGGGCTTCCGTGTCGGCAGGATGCCCGTAGAGGTGCACCGCGATGACCGCCTTGGTCTTAGGCGTGATGGCTTTCTCGACCGCCTTGGGGTCGAGGCAGAAGGTGGCTTCGTCGATCTCCGCAAAGACCGGCGTGGCCCCCACGTAGGAGGGCGCCCAGGCTGTGGCGGCAAAGGTATACGGCGGGATGATGACCTCGTCGCCGGGCCCGATATCGTACAGGCGCATGGTCAGGTGCAGCGCGCTGGTACCGCTGTTGACCGCCACGCAGTGCTCGGCTCCACAAAAGGCGGCGAACTCGGTCTCGAAGGCTTCGACCTCCGGTCCGAGCACGTACACGCCGCTCTCCAGCACATTTGCGATGGCTTCTTTGACGGCCTCGCGATGCGGCTCTAGCTGCGCTTTGACATCCAGTGGTGGGACAAAGGGGGCTTCTTCAGGCATATTCGCCTAATTTCTCATCATGCGCTTGAGACAAGCAATGCTAAAGGCCACACGGGTTTAAACGGGGATATACTAGTGTGCTGTTAGGTTAGTTACTTTGGAAAATTATTTTAGCCACAAAAAGGCACAAAACACACAAAACGGCCTCAGGGATAACGTGACTCTGGTTCTTGCGCTTTTTGTGCCTTTTCGTGGCTATTCAATTTAGCTAACATGATACTAGTTATTCGTTGTGCGAATTTCACGTGTACACGGCAGGATGGCCTTGCCTGGGCATAATCGAAATACTTCAATAAAGGTGTAAACCCTGCCATCCTATGAAAAAGTGTTCCGCATGCGGAAAACGCATCGCCCTTGGCGGCGAAGCTTTTGTCGACCAACTATACTGCAATGAGAAATGCCGTAAGGCCGGTTTGCTGGAGGCTTCGGAGCGCTACCTTTCCCATGACATCATCATGGAGCGTGTCATGGACATTCACCATGGGCCTTGCCCAATGTGCGGCAAGGAGGGGCCCAACGACGTGCAGTGGCACTACACGGTCTGGTCAGCCATCTTCGTCACCTCACACAAAGATCAGCCCGACATCTGCTGTCGAGGCTGTGGCATAAAGAAGAAGTGGAGCGGGGTGCTCTTTAGCGGTACCTTGGGCTGGTGGGGATTTCCCTTCGGCCTTTTGCTGACACCGGCCCAGCTTGTGCGGAATTTCGTCAGCATGGCAAAATCGCCGGTTCATGGTAAGCCTTCACGAGAGCTCATGGACATGATTCGCATGGAAATGGGTGCGATGGCCCTGCTGGAGGCGGCCAATATGGCTAGGCAGGCGGCACAACCACCACCACTGGCGGCTGCGGTCCCTTCGCCCTTGGATCAGCGGGCCTAGCGATGACAAATTCCGCGAAGTCAGTTTGCCACGACAGGTAGTGAGTTCTTTAGTGTCTGGGTCGACGCCGTAGCGTCTTCACTAACATGAAGCAGATCTGACTACCTTGGCCCGCGCACCCCTTATTCGCCTGACCCAAAGCGGCCTCTACTGTGAGGCGGGCGGGTTTTACATCGACCCATGGCGCGGGGTGGAGCGGGCGGTCATCACTCACGCGCACAGCGATCACGCGCGCCGGGGCAGCGAGGCGTACCTCTGCGCGCAGTCCGGAGTCGGTGTTTTGCGGCACCGCATCGGGGCCGGGGCCAATATCCGGGGGCTGCCTTTTGGTGAGTCGTTCTCCATGAACGGAGTCAATGTCTCGCTGCATCCCGCAGGGCACATTCTTGGTTCGGCGCAGGTACGGGTCGAACATGCGGGCGAGGTCTTGGTGGTGTCCGGGGATTACAAAACCACGCCGGATGCGGCTTGCGAAACCTTCGAACCGGTGCCGTGCCACACCTTTATCACCGAGAGCACCTTCGCGCTGCCGCACTACCGTTGGCGGCCACCGGAAGAGGTGTTTGGTGAAATCGACGCCTGGTGGCGCGCCAATCAGCGCCAGGGCCGCACCAGCGTGCTGTTTGCCTATTCGCTGGGCAAGGCGCAGCGTGTACTGGCCGGGGTGGACGCCTCCATCGGCCCGATCGGGGTGCATGGCTCTGTAGAGCCCTTTTTGCCGCTCTATCGTGCCGAGGGCATCCGACTACCGGACGCGGTCAAGGTGACCCCGGAGTCGCTGCCTGACCTCAAAGGCAGGGGATTGGTGGTGACTCCCGGCTCGGTGCAAAACACCACCTGGCTGCAAAAGCTGGGGCCTTCCTCGTTGGCTTTTGCCTCGGGCTGGATGGCGGTCCGTGGCGCGCGGCGCAGGCAGGCGCTGGACCGCGGCTTCGTTCTGTCCGACCATGCGGACTGGGCGGGGCTGCTCGACGCCATCGAAGCCACCGGGGCCGGGCGCATCGGCGTCACGCATGGCTATTCCGACACCTTTGTGCGTTACCTACGCGAGGAGCGTGCCCTGGACGCCTTCGTCGTGCCGACACGCTTTTCCGGTGAAGCGGCGACGGCGAAGGACGAGGTGGAGGAGGGCGAGTCATGAAAGCTTTTTGCCGCCTGTTCAGCGTCCTCGACGAGTCGAACCGCACCAACGACAAAATCGCGGCCATGCGGGACTATTTTGAAAGCACCCCGGCGGGGGCGGCATCGTGGGCCCTGTTTTTTCTCACCGGCAAGCGTCTGCCTGCACTGGTCAAGAGCAAGGCCCTGCGTGGTTGGGCGGCCCAGCTTTCCGGTTTGCCGGACTGGCTGGTGGACGAATCCTATGCGCAGGTGGGCGACCTGGCCGAGACCGTGGCGCTCATTCTGCCTGAGCCGGAGGACGCTCCCCTGGTCGCATTGCCCCTGGATGAGTTCATTCGAAACCATCTGCTGCCGTTGCGCGACTGGGATACGCCGATGCAGTTCCCGTTTGTGCGGGAGGCCTGGGCAGGGCTCGATCAGCGCGGACGCTTCGTTTACAACAAGCTCATCACCGGTGCCTTTCGCGTGGGGGTAAGCCGACGGCTGGTCGTGCGCGCCCTGGCGGAGCTGGCCTCCGTGGAACCGGCTGTGATGGAGCATCGATTGATGGGCAACTGGCAGCCGTCCCCGGAGGCCTTTGCCCGGCTTTTATCCGAAGATGAAGGCGAAGCCAACCCCGCGCGGCCATACCCGTTTTATCTGGCTTCTCCGCTGGAGGGTGGGGCGGAGGCGCTTGGCGATATAGCCGATTGGCAAGCTGAGTGGAAGTGGGACGGCATACGCGCCCAGCTTATCCGGCGCTCCGGTCTGGTCATCCTTTGGTCGCGTGGCGAGGACATCGTCAGTGAACGTTTCCCGGAGATAACCCGGGAGGCTGCCCGGCTGCCGGAAGGCGCGGTGCTGGATGGCGAAATCCTCTGCTGGCGTGATGATGCGCCGCTGCCTTTCAACGTCCTGCAGACCCGGATAGGGCGCAAAAAGCTTACGCCGAAGATACTCGAAGAGGCTCCGGCGGTGTTTCTCGCTTACGACTGCCTGGAGGTAGAGGGACAGGATATCCGGGATTTGCCGCTCTCACGCCGCCGTGAGCTACTGGAGCTGCTCCTGCCGGAAGGTTACGCAGTCGATGCCGACCGTGCCATCCTGCTCGGTGAGCGGCTGCAAGCGGAAAGCTGGTCGGCGTTGGCCGAGCTGCGCGCACAGTCACGTTCGCGTGGCGTGGAAGGACTCATGCTCAAGCGCCTCGCCTCGCCGTACCAGGCCGGGCGTGTCAAAGGAGATTGGTGGAAGTGGAAAATCGACCCTTTCTTCATCGACGCGGTCATGATTTACGCCCAGGCAGGCCACGGTCGCCGCGCGGGGCTGCATACCGACTACACCTTTGCGGTCTGGGATGGAGAGGATTTGGTGCCCATTGCCAAGGCCTACAGTGGCCTGACCGACGAAGAAATCCGCCGTCTGGATAACTGGATCAAGCAACACACGCGCGAACGCCACGGTCCGGTGCGCATTGTCGAGCCGCAGCAGGTCTTCGAGCTCCATTTTGAAGGGCTGGCCAGAAGCACACGCCATCGTTCCGGTCTGGCCGTACGCTTTCCGCGCATCGCCCGTTGGCGCACGGACAAGCAGCCTCGTGAAGCCGACACCCTTGAAGGCGTTCAGGCGCTTTTAGAGCAGCCTCAACAATAACAACGTCTCAACTGCCGCCGACGGGGGCGTTCTCCTGGATCAGGGCGGTTTGCATCAGCCCGCCATCTTGTTACTTACCAAATAGTCGCTTCAAGTTCTCCATCAGGCCACCATCGGCTTCCTTGATTGCGATATTTCTGCGGCCACGAGGATTGAAGTATGGCATTTGCTTTATACTTTTAAGGAACTCCGATTTGAGTCCGCCATCTATCAGATTGGGCCGGTTGGCGGTCAAATTGAACCTTAAGGCGTCACCAAAGGCACGACCAAGGTGGAATCCCTGTACTTCTGGCGGGTAATTGAGCGTTTCCTCAATGATCGCCTCAAAAATCTCAGCGAACTGACACATGAATGTACTGCTGAAGTCGTACATAGAAACACCTTCGAGCCCTATGTCCTTGAGATCCTCCATCAGCAAGGCCAGCACTACTTCTTTAGCCATGGGGTCGTTACGACGGAACAAATCCGTACAGTACCAGACCAGATTGGGCATTAGGCTGATGGCCTCGGGCGTGTGACCGATTGAGATAGGAAGTAATGCCGAACTTTTTTTCCCGGAAATTGTTATGGGAATATCCAATCCGCAAAAATCATCTGAAAGGCGTACACCGGGAATGACACAGTTTTGATCAAAAACGATATCCGCACCTTCATAATACATACCCAGAGAAAACCCGTAGAGGAATTTTTCCCGATCAGTCAGATTGCCTGAGTTGGCAACCCGTAGGATGTGCATGCCAAGACTTTTAAAGGACGGAGGTCGGCTGCTGATGGATGTGGTAGGCCGGATGGTGAACCATGCCGGCGACTGCGAGCCTGGAAGTGCAGCTACGGGTTTGTTCTCGATCTCAAGGTCGAAAGCCAATTCGAATTGTTTACCTCCATCTGTCACGAGAGACACGTGATTTCCCTTTAGTATTGGGGATGACAGGCAATAATAGGTAGCTTCTCCACCTTTGCCGCCGTACAAAAATTCCGGACCTTCGGTGACTGTGGGTGTCTCGACTGTGTTCTTTTCGCCATATAATTCTAGCTCTTCTTCGCTGTATGGAAATGCGAATGATGCGCACCAGAAAGAGAATCCATGAATACCGTACGCGTCGTCTTTGGCCAGAATTCTAAAGGTGTTATTGCCTTCTGTTACCGGTATACCGGTAAGCACATGGTCAAACGTCCCTTCAACAAGCGGTAGAAGCTGCTCAAGGTTATTCTTCGAGACTGGAACAACAGGAATGATCGCTGGAGGTTGACCGTCTTCAGCCCAAGAAAGGCTGATGTTCTCTAATGGATGTTGGCTTAGACTTGGTGAAGCAGATACAAGACTCCCTTTTAGCTCTATATCACAAAGGTGCACATAGCTGTCCGCCGTTTTCCTTCTTACATTGGTGATGCCGAAAGACAGGATAGACAGTTCCGGACAGGGCAAGGAGCAGAAGACGGGTCCGGAGATGGGCGTGGTATTTCCATTATCAGTATATTCCAGAACTTGGATGACGGAGGGTGGCATATTTGGGGTAATTTCGCTTTTTTTCGTGTCAGGCGGTTGGCATTCTGCAATGACCGATAGGAGGAAGCAAAAAGAAATACTGCAGCCATGTCTTTGATAAAGAAAGACTCGTGCGGCAGCCATAGAACGAAAAAGCATGGTTACTGGAAAAGCTTACTAAATGTAAGTATTTATCCATGCTTTGGTCAACGCCACGTTGTTTCTCACAAGAAAAGCAGCTACACTTTAGAACACGATAAGTGCCAGCAAAGTATTAGACCTGCGTTCAAACTCGGGCTTCAGACAGAACGAGTGTCAAAGAGGCATGCCAAATATCGAAATACGTTTAGTGCACAATGTAACTGCATTTTCATCCAGATTCCGCACTATCTTACCCAATACCCTCCTTGCGCCAGTCCTACGGAATCAACTGCCGCCGACGGGGGCGTTTTCCTGGATCAGGGCGGTTTGCATCAGCCCGACAGGCACACTCGAGGGCTGTGAGCTGATTAAGCTGACCGCCTGGATGTCGTAGGCGCTGCGACCCTGCCCGGCACTGCCCAGCGGCGTCACCTTCCACAGGGCATTGGTGTGGCCCGTGGTGCTGTCCGGCTCGACATCGCCCTGGCCGAGAGCCAGCACGAGGAAGTCGTCGTCGGAGACGTTCAGGTTCTGACTGAGCAGAATGACCTTGGAAATCATCGAGGCCGCGCGGCTGTTGAAACCCTTGGCATCACCGACGTATTCGAAGGTGAAAACATAGGGTGTGCCGCTGGCGGAAACGCGTGCGAGGAAGTTATTGTTATCCTTGAGTTGCACAGCCAAACGCTTGGTTATCGAGGCGGGCGACACGGGCTGCTCGGCGACGCTCTCGGGCGCGGTGCTTTCGACTGGTGCTTCCTCTTTCACGGGGGCAGGAGCGGGTGTTTCACCTTCTGCCACCTCTGTGGGATGAGTGGTGTCCTTACTGGCAGGGGCGGCCTTGTTTTGAGCGGTTTCAGCCGGTTCGGCCTTGGGTACCATGGTGCGGACGGAGTCGTCCACGACCAGGGAGATCAGCTCCGAAGCCACGACTATGTCGGATTTCAAATCGATGCCGCGGAGGGACAGCAACGCGCTTTCCATGCGAGAGTCGTAGACGATTTCGGCCAGGACGAGAACGCTCTTGAAGTTGCGCAGGATGGGCTCCCGGTCAGGGAAGTCGATGTAGCTATGGCCTCCTTCCTGGACGAGTTTGAATTGAATCGCCTCGTCGTTGACGAAAGTGAAGCGATTGCCGTCCAGGCGGGCGATGATGCCCCGCAG
The DNA here is from genome assembly GCA_030432235.1 of Verrucomicrobiia bacterium. Taxonomy (GTDB): domain Bacteria; phylum Verrucomicrobiota; class Verrucomicrobiia; order Opitutales; family Cerasicoccaceae; genus JAUIHT01. Next base: position 40,851 of record JAUIHT010000005.1, read on the forward strand.
CTCCTTGGTCAGGAGCGGATCGCTGAGGTAAATTGGATTCTTATCGGCCGTGTCGATAACGTAGGCCTGGTCCAGGTAAATTCGCGAGTAGCCCTGATTCCAAAGTTGGAAGAGCAGCTTCTCGGTGGTGGGCATCAAGCCGTCATCAAGAGTCGTGGCCGAGTACTCCATGGGGATGGTGACCGGCTCGTGCTTGACCACTTTGGTGCCCGCTTTTTCCTCTGCCGCCTTGGCACGGAGGCCATCGAGGACCTTGTTGGCCTGTGCTATAGTGGCTTCCCCCAAGGCAACCTGCTCAGCGCCCGCTTTTTTGTCCTGAGCCACCTGCTCACTGCTACTGAGCATGGAGGGCGGGCGATTCATCAGCCGGGTGCCGGTTTCCACCTGCGACTGCCCAGCCTTCAGCTGTTCCTGCGCGCGTTCCCATTCCAGCGTCTCGGCAGTGCTCAGATATCTTAACACCTGGCGATCACTGAGCGCAGGAAGCTCACTTTCCGCGGCCTTGCTGGGGGCTCCCTCCGCTGGCAGAAGAAAGATACAGACTAATAATACGATGATGGGGCACTTCGTGAAATAACGCATGTGTATTCAAAAAACGTTAATCCGATAAAGACCGGCAAGCCAAGTCTTTTGCGTTAGGCAATTTACTCTACCTTGTATATCACTTTACCTGTGATTTTGAGAGCTGATTGACAAATCTATTCTTCGTCGATTCAATCGTGTCAATGTTTGAAGACACCGTTTACCTGAATCGCGACTGTCCTGCAACCCTGATTCCTGCCGGCTATGAGGCCACTCTGGAAAAGGGATGCCCTGTGGTTATCAACCAGGCGCTGGGCAGCTCAGTTACCGTAACGACCCCCACGGGGATGTTTCGCATCGCCCGGGAGCATTTTGACGCCCTCGGCGAGCAGATTCAGGCCGCTTTGGAGGAAAAACTGGCTGGCCAGGCCAACGACGACACCATCCTGCAGCAGCCATTCAGCGAGGATCAGGTCTGGCATGTGTTGCGCTCGTGTTTTGACCCCGAAATCCCGCTCAACATCGTCGATTTGGGCCTGATTTACGACCTGGCCTCCACCAAGGCCGATTCCGGCAAGTACCAGGTAGACGTCAAGATGACCCTCACGGCGCAGGGATGCGGTATGGGGCCGACCATTGCCGCCGACGCCAAGGACAAGATCGAGACCCTGCCGGAGGTGGAGTTCGCCAACGTGCAAATCGTCTGGGACCCTGTCTGGAACCCCCAGATGATCTCCGAAGAGGGCAAAAAAACGCTGGGGCTGGTCTAGGCTCGTTTCCGAATAGCCAGAAAGATCACCAGCACGGTCAAAATCGCCAACGGCACCATGCCGTCTACGATGCCGGCGCCGCCCCAGATTTCGCGGGCCTGGCTGCCGCCGTGGATTTGGAAATTCTTGCTATAAGCCAGCATTATAAAAACCGCGCCGGCGTGTAGACCCGCCGGGCTCATCAGCGAGCGGCTGCGGACGAACACGAGGCAGAGTAGGTTGCCAAACATGAAGAGGTTCAGGAAGGGCAGCCACTGGAAGCTTTTGAAGATGCCGAAAAGCGTCCAGAAGGCCATGCTCCAGCCCGCCTGCATATCCGCGGCAGTATTGGCATCGGCGAAAAGTGCGTCGGGGTGCTTGAAGTGTGCATAGGCGAAGAAGGCACTCGTCAGTACGATGGCCAGCACTGGTCGCGTGACGCTATAAAAGCAACGAAATATCACACCACGGAATAGCGTCTCTTCCAGGAAGCTGACCGCCACGCCACCCGCCAGTGCCCCCAGAAGAGCCCCGATGACCGAACCGGCGCTCAGTTCGGGTTTCAGGTTCGTCGGTGAGAAGCAGAGCTGCCCGATTACGATGATGCCGGCCAGCACGGCCCCGAAAGCGAAGTTGCGTCCAAACGTGGCCCAGTCCCTCTTTGCACAACCCAGGCCGATCCGATGGAACCCCGCTACGATGGCGACAAGTGCAGCCTTTAGTTTACCTGCCGAAGGGATAAGGCGCCGGGCTTTGCTGTAGGGCAAAAAGCCACAGACGGCGAAAAAGACCGGCAGGCAGAGCAGGGCAAAGAGTTCCCGTGCCCGATCAAAAAATTGCTCGAAGTCCTTTTCCTGTAAGTAGGTGGTGAATCCATTCGGCGATGCCTCGTGCCAGCCCTGCTGAGCCAGGAAAAGTGCCGGTCCGACGATGGCCCCGAAGATAATCGCTCCCACGTAAAAAACCGCCAGCCAGCTCACGCCGCGCCAGGAGTATTGGTCCGGGCGCAGACCGAACAGCAGGAATGTGCGTTCACGCCGCATTATGAAAAGTAATAGTTATAAATGTAATCCGTAAAGAGGAAGTAACTGATAGTCAGCAATATATAGCCTGCGATAAGGCCAACGAACATCGCAATACCTTTCCATTTTCTACTTTCGTAGAGGTAGGAGGGAAAACTGATCCAAAAAAACACAAAAGTCTGATCCTCGGGGAAATATACGTTCTGTTTGACGGCATCACGGGATACCCAACAGGCAGCCGCATAATATAAACAGATGGTATAGGCAAAATAGGTTGGGGCGATGTTAGATTGCGTATGTACGATAAGAGTGATGTCGGCTAAAAGGGAAACGGGTAGTAGCAGGATTACCCATGATAAAGGGTTCAATATTACCTCCTGGATTTTGCTGCTCATTGTTTCCTTAGCACAATCCAGAGGTTGTCGCTGGTGGGCAGGCGGTCCTGAAAGCGGAAGCGGGCCACGTCGTAGCCGCATTGTTTGGACAGGCGCGTGACTGACTCGGGCGTGAAGTAGTTGACGTGGTCGGGGAAACGAAAGCCGCACCATTCAGCGCCACGCACCTGGCGGTTCAGGCTGCCGTAGTTCGGCACCTTGACGATGACGCAGCCACCGGGCTTGAGTATCCGGTGGAGCGCTTGCAGGAGCTTATCCGGTTGGGATTCGTGTTCGAGGAAGGCGCTCATGAGGACGCCGTCGAAGGAGTTTTCCTCAAACATCCCCGCGCCGTCCAGTGCGCTGGCCTGCACGACATGCCCACCGCGCTTTTGAGCGCGTTCGTTGGCTTCCGCCGCCAGGGCTTTGGAAATCTCGATGCCGTGCGGGATGTGGTCACTCCCCGGCAGACGATCCAGTGTGCCTCCGCCGCCACAACCGATGTCCAGCACCTTGCCACCGGGGATGTGGACCTTGACCAGATCCATGAGCTTGTCGCGCTTGAGCACTTTTTGGCGGAAGCGTTTCCAGGCCGTACTGATGGCTTTGGCCGCCGGGCGCTTCTCCTTGCGGCGTTCTTCTTCCTTGGCGGAGGTCTTTTCCCAGGCGAAATCCTCCTCCAGCGCCTCGTAGGCGGGCGGGTTTTCCAGATAGACGAAACCGCAGCCGGCGCATTGCTTCAACACCCAAGGCGCCTGCGAGTAGGGCAGGGGTGACTCGGCGGCGTTGTCCCGGCCGCAAACCGCACACATGCGATGACTGTCTGGTGAACTCATTATTATTGGTTGGCCGCCGATTTACGCAGATGAAACGCAGATTTTGAAGTTTTCCTTTTAGAATAATCTGCGGAAATCGGCGTTAATCTGCGGCTAAAATCGTATTTATAGCTTCAGTGACCATCGGCACGGTGACGCCGGTGATGTCCGCGCCGCCGGTTTTGGGGCAGCCGGGTGGCTGGACGATGGCGTGGGGGGCATCGAAGATGGGCCCGGTGCGTACGGGGTTGGTCGGCCCAAAGACAGCCACCAGGGGTACGCCGAGCATATTGGCCAGGTGCATGCCACCGGTGTCGTTGCAGACGATAGCCGCGCACTGCGTCAGCTCGCCGGCAAACTCCAGCAGGCCGGTCTTGCCGGTGCGGTTGACAACACGCTCCGCCGGGAAACCGTCCGCGACTTGATTGCAGATGTCCACATCGCGGGGAGTGCCGAAAAGCACAAAGCGCTTGTCCGGCAGCGCCTCAATCAGCTCCCGCCAGCGCTGGGTGGGCCAGCGCTTTTCCGGGGCGTTCTCCGTGGCGCAAATCAAACCTATTTCAGATGTGGATAAAGTGTTTTGGGAGCTATTGTCACCAGTGGCGTCTCCATTGAAATCTGAAATCACAAATTTAAAATCTGAAATCCCTTCTTCGAGGCCGAAGCGCTGAAAGAACTTTTCCCACAAGTGAGTCTGGTGGATTTTGGACTCCTTCAGGGCCAGCGGCATTTGCCAGACGTGGGTGAGCAGCTTGCGCGGCTTGCCGGGGCGCTCGATGCCAAAGCGTTGCGGGGCTGCGATGGCCTTGGCCTCCAGGTCGGCGCGGGTGGAGTTGGTGAAAAGGATTTGCGTGTCGGGGTAGTCGTAGGCGAGATCCTTGAAGAAGTTGAAATAGCCCGTCTCGCCTTTGTCCGGTAGCGCGATGACACGCTCCGCCAGCCCGAGCTTGTTCAACAGCGGCACGAAGTGCTTGCGGGCCAACAAGGTGATTTCCGCGTCGGGACGCCCTTTGCGCAACGCCCGGATGAGCGGCACGGCCATGACGACGTCCCCAAGCCAGTTGGGCATGCGCAGCCAGAAACGGGTTTTACGTGGCAGCTCGCTCCAGCCGAAGTACCGCATGGTCTCAGGGAGCGCATTACGGCGGGATTGCAGGCGCAGGCGACGATCGGGGTGGTCCTGATGACGCCAGCGGTTGTGCAGCCATAGCCAGGTGGCGCAGACGGCTTCGTCGTCGCGGAGTTTGTTCTCGAGCCATTGGTTGGCGGCGAAGACGACGTCCTTCGACGAAGGTGGCCGCTCGAACTCGTCGACCTTGACGACACCGCGCCAGAAGCCCGTGCGCTGGGTGTAGATGACGCCCACGCGGCCCTGAAATTTCTCCACCAGTAGGCCGGGCAACTCGGTGGCCGAGACCACGCGGCCGAAGAAGGTGGTGAGGATGCCGCGGTCGCCGGCGTTTTGGTCGAAAAGCACGGCGACGACGCCTTTTTGCCGCAGGATGTCCTGGGCACGGTGGAAACCGGCTTTGCGCGAGAGCAGCTCCATGCCCCAGCGCTGGCGGGTGTCGAGCACCCACTGGTCGATCGCCTTCTGTTTGAGGGGCCGATAAATCGCGGCGGTGTGCGGGGAGTCCTGGCCGATGAGCATGGGCAGCAGCGTGAGCGCCTCCATCAGTGCGACGTGCGGCACGAGCACGACGGCGGGTTGGCGCGTCTCGTTATTCTCGGAAATCTTGCCCAGCAGCTCCGGGTCGATGGTGAAGCGCTTTTGCAGGAAGTCCTTCTTCAGGAACGGCGAGGCCAGGACGAACAGGGCCATCTCAGCCAAGCGACGGCAGCTCTCCCGTGCGGTGGCTTCGCGCCAGTCACGGGTGCGGTCAGGAAAGCAGTGGTGAAAATTGGCCAGGAGGGTGCGGCGGCGCTTGCCCGGCAAGTAGAACAGAATGTCGCCAAAGAGCCGGCTCAGCCCCGCCAGCCCGGATTCAGGCAAAGCCGCGATGCCGCGCCCAAGCAGTTTGATGAGGAAAAGTGCCACCGTTAAAGCGGCTTATTAGGCAGAGCCCGCACGCCCTTGGCAAGCGCTTGGTTTTTGCTTCTCGCAGACCATAGGTACCACGATTTTATCTCGCTCGGAGGCGCAGAGACGCGGAGAGTTCACGCTATGGAAACCGTCTTGGATGCACATTACTGGATTTTGCAATTTATCTATCCCGTGGTTAATTTGGTGTTCATCGTCTACTCCCTTAGAGCAATTAGGGAAGGCGTTTACAAAAAACAGTTTACACTCGTTTTGGTGTCGTGCATCGCAACCTTACTTGTTGCAATGCTGCGGTTTGGATTGAAATTGAATCGCGAATTGGAATTGAACCTGATTTCAAGAGATTTCGCTCCGATAGTCTTTATTACTGACGGATTTTTGGAATATACTTTTATTGTACTAAATACGATAGGCTTTGTCTGGCTCGTTCGCGCATTGATGCGTGATAAGCAATCCGCAGCCTGACTCGGTTCCACTCTGCGTCTCCGCGAGATATCCCTGTTTTTCCTCAGGAGGCGACGAGAGACTGGCTACCCGGGAAGGTCTCGGAGCTGTCCGGGTTTTGCAGGCCGGCGATGGCGAAGGGCGTGACGGCATCGAGCAGACGCGCCGGGATGGCCCCGCGCACCAGAACGCCGTCGTCGCGGACTTCCCGGCTGGAGATGGCCCCGGCCTCGTGGAGCTTGTTGATCAAATCGTAACGCTCGTGCGGAATGAGCAGGGCCAGGTGACGCCCCTGGGCTTCGAGCATTTCCTCGCACTTGTCGAACAGAGTTTCCAGCCCCTTGCCGGTCTTGGCACTGATGAATAGCGCGTCGGGGTGGTCGGCCCGCAGCATGGCCAGGCGGTTGGGGTCGTCGATTTGGTCGACCTTGTTGTAAACCGTCAGGATGTCCTTCTTATCCGCGCCGAGCTCGGCCAGCACCTGCATGGTCGTGGCGTGGTGGGCCTGGGCATCGGGGCTCGAGGCATCGACCAGATGGATGAGGAAGGTGGAGACCAGAGCCTCCTCAAGCGTCGCTTTAAAAGCTTCGACCAGGCGGTGGGGCAGGCGGCGGATGAAGCCCACGGTATCGGTCAGCAGGAGCGTCTGTCCGGAGGGCAGGGTGGCGCGCCGGGTGCTCGGGTCGAGGGTGGCGAACAGCTTGTCCTCGGCCAGCACTTCGCTGCCGCAGAGGCGATTCAACAGGGAGGACTTGCCCGCGTTGGTGTAGCCGACGATGGCCGCGCTGGGCAGGGGCACTTTCATGCGGCGCTTGCGCTGGACCTCGCGGTGTTTGACGACCTGCACGAGCTCGCGCTTGAGCTTGGAGATGCGCGTGCGGATCATGCGCTGGTCGAGCTCGAGCTGTGTTTCCCCGGCGTCACGCTGCAGCGCGCCACCGCCGCGTTGGCGGTCAAGGTGAGTCCAGGCCCGCTTCATGCGGGGCAGCTCGTACTCCAGGCGGGCCAGCTCAACCTGCAGCGAGGCCTCCCGGGTGGCAGCCCGGCTGTTGAAGATGTCGAGAATGACCTCCTGCCGGTCAATAATGAGCAGCTTGCTGTCGGCAGCGCGATCCCAGTTGCGCTGCTGGGCGGGCGAGAGAGGCTCGTCGAAGATGATCGAATCGGCCCCGAGTCGTTTGGCCTCGTCGATGATTTCGTAGGCCTTGCCCTTACCGAAGAGCATGGCGGCCTCGCGCTTGCGCAGCTTGACCTGGCGTTTGCCGACTACGCCCACGCCCAGGTTTGCCACCAGTTCCTCCAGTTCGACCAGCAGGGCCTCGGCCTCCGCGCTGGGTGTCTCCTGTGTCTCCACGCCAATAAGCAAGGCGCGGTTGATCATGGGATTGAGATCAGCCGTATCCTGCATTCAGACCTTTTCTACAAATTTTGTCATTAGGCATAAAATACGCTCTTTGGCCGTCCAGATCAACACTGTTTGCGATGGGCCACGATAACACGGGCCTCACTTAGACTGTGCAGCTACTGACTGCCAACTGTTACGAGGGGAAATAGCAAAGGCCCTCGCCACATCGGCGAGGGCCCCACTGCTATACTGCTACTAACTACTGCTACTGCTACGATGGGTTGGCCTTTTCAGGCCAGACGTCCTAGCGACGTCGTATATATAGACTATACCAAAATCGGAATTGTTTCATCCTCCGTAACAATTTTTTTTGAAAATATTTTTTGGGATTTGGTTTCCGATTTTACTCCCGGGGAGTTCCCATCACGCCCACAAAAAAGCTCCCGTGCCGGAGGGCAACGGGAGCTTTGAAATGCTTGATTGGCTGAGCTGAACCCTAGGCGAGGGCAGCCTGGGCAGCGGCCAGACGGGCCACCGGCACGCGCGGAGGCGAGCAGGACACGTAGTTCAGGCCCACATTGTGGAAGAACTTGATCGAGGCCGGGTCGCCACCGTGTTCGCCGCAGACGCCGAGCTTGATGCTCTTGTTGGTGCTGCGACCGCCTTCGACACCCAGCTCGACGAGCTTGCCGACGCCGAGTTGATCGATGCTGGCGAAGGGGTTCTGCGGGAGGATGTCCAGCTCCTTGTACTCGCCAAGGAAGCTGCCGGCGTCGTCACGGCTCATGCCCAGGGTGGTCTGCGTGAGGTCGTTGGTGCCGAAGCTGAAGAACTCGGCCACGGTCGCGATCTCGGAAGAACGGATGGCGGCGCGGGGAACTTCCACCATGGTGCCGATGAGGTACTTGATCTTCACCTTCTTGGCAGCCATGACTTCGTCGGCCACGCGCTTGATGACCTCAGCCTGGAGCTCAAGCTCCTTGGTGAAGCCCACCAGCGGGACCATGACCTCGACGTTGACGTCGACCTTCTTCTTGGCCGACAGGCAGGCTGCGGCCGCCTCGAAGATGGCGCGGGCCTGCATCTCGGTGATTTCCGGATAGGTGATGCCGAGGCGGCAGCCACGGTGGCCGAGCATCGGGTTCTGCTCGTGCAGGGCGTGGATACGCTCGGTCACGATCTCAGGGCTGACACCCAGAGCCTGCGCCACGGCGCGGCGGGAAGCGTCGTCCTGCGGGAGGAACTCGTGCAATGGCGGGTCGAGCAGGCGCACGGTGACGGGGCGTCCGCCCATGGCCTTGAAGAGCCCGGTGAAGTCCTTGCGCTGGAAGGGCAGGAGCTTCTTGAGGGCCTTGCGGCGCTCGGGCTCGTCGCCGGAGAGAATCATCTCGCGCATGAAGGTGATGCGGTCACCTTCGAAGAACATGTGCTCGGTGCGGCACAGGCCGATACCTTCGGCGCCCAGAGCCACAGCCGTGGAGGCCTGCGAGGGCGTGTCGGCGTTGGTGCGGATGCCGAGCTTGCGGTACTTGTCGGCCCACTTCATCACCATGTCGAACATCTGGTAGGTGTAGCTCTTGGCAGGCTTGAGCTTGCCGCTGAGCACCTGGTCGACTTCGGACGGTGCGGTCGGGATTTGGCCGTCGTAGATTTCACCGGTGGTGCCGTCGATGGAGATGTAATCGTCTTCCTTCAGGACGGTGCTGCCGACGGTCAGGGTCTTCTTGCCGTAGTTGATAACCACGTCGGAAGCACCGCAGACGCAAACCTTACCCATCTGGCGGGCAACCAGGGCGGCGTGGGAGGAAACCCCGCCACGGCTGGTCAGGATGCCTTCGGAGGCGATCATGCCACGAAGGTCTTCCGGAGAGGTTTCGACGCGGCAGAGCACGCACTTCTTGCCGTCCTTGGCATGACGCTCAGCAGCGGCGGCGGAGAAGACGATGTGGCCGGTAGCGGCGCCGGGTCCGGCGGGCAGGCCGGCGGTCAGGAGCTTGCCCTTCTTCATCTCGGCGGTGTCGAAGACCGGGACGAGCAGGCTGCTGATGGAATCGGCGGGGATACGCGCCACGGCGGTCTTTTCGCCGATGAGCTTTTCCTTCACCATTTCCGTGGCGATGCGGACGGCGGCGAGGCCGGTGCGCTTGCCGTTACGGGTCTGCAGCATGTACAGGACGGTGTCCTCGATGGTGAACTCGAAGTCCTGCATGTCCTTGAAGTGGGACTCCAGCTTGGCGCGAACCTTTTCAAGCTCGGCGTGGGACTTGGGCATATCCGCGACCAGCTCGGCGATGGGCTTGGGCGTGCGCACACCGGCGACGACGTCTTCGCCCTGGGCGTTGATAAGGTACTCGCCGTAGAAGATCTTTTCGCCGTTGGCGGGGTCGCGGGTGAAGGCCACGCCGGTGGCGGAGGTATCACCCATGTTGCCGAAGACCATGGTCTGGACGTTGACGGCAGTGCCCCATTCGGCGGGAATGTTGTACTTCTGGCGGTAAACGTTCGCACGGTCGTTCATCCAGGAGTTGAAGACGGCACCGACGGCACCCCAGAGCTGCTCGTACGGATCCTGCGGGAAGGCGCCCTTGGTGCGCTCCTTGATCAGCTTCTTGTAGCGCTTGATCAGCTCCTGCAGTTGCTCAACGGTCAGCTCGTTGTCCAGCTCGACCTTGGCTTCCTTTTTGACCTTCTCAAGGACAGCGTCGAAGGGCTCATGCTCATGCTCGTGGCGCGGCTGCACACCCATCACGACGTCACCGTACATCTGAATGAAGCGGCGGTAGCAGTCGTAAGCGAAGCGGGGGTTGCCGGACTTGCTGGCGAGGGCCTCGACGGTCTTGTCGTTCAGACCCAGGTTCAAAATGGTATCCATCATACCCGGCATGGACTCGCGGGCGCCGGAACGGACGGAGAACAGCAGCGGGTTCTTGTTGTCGCCGAACTTCTTGCCAGTCTGCTTTTCGACTGTGGCGACGGCTGCCTTGACCTCCTTGACGAGGGTCTTCGGGTAGCTGCGCTTGTTCTTGTAGTAGTGCGTGCAGACTTCGGTGGTGATGGTGAAGCCCGGAGGCACCGGCAGGCCGATGCGGGCCATTTCCGCGAGGTTGGCGCCTTTGCCGCCGAGCAGCTCCTTCATCTTGGAGTTGCCGTCGGTCTTCTTGCCGAACTCGTACACGTTCTTAGTTTTGGCCGTCTTCTTTTTGACGGTCTTCTTCGCTTTTGTTGCCATCCTGAGTTGTTGGATTTTTGGGTTTCTTAAGGTCACCCCGGCAACGGCGAGTCATCGGGGCAAAGCGGGATAGCAAAGATCGTTGCGCCTTTTTGTCAATGGGCAAAAACGCACTACACTCACACCTTTTCCCGCTTCTGCTCGGGAATAGGTGGTCTAAGCATCCTGACCGACTATCACAGTCTGGCCGTCTTCACTGAAGAAGTAAAAAGCGCCGCTTTCCGGATCGAGGTTGTATTCGTAGTACCACCAGCCGGGTTCGGCTTGGCCTGTGGGCTGCCCGTAGTACCAATTTTCATTGTCGAGGGAGCTCCACAGCCAGCAGTCCAGAACGGGGTGTTCGAAGAAAAACCAACTGCCGGTATTGGCGTTGCCTGCGAATCCCCCGTAGAACCAACCGAGGTCCCCTTGAAAGGCCCAGGGCCAAGAGCGTACAAAAACCACTCCCAGCCAGGAAGCATACCAGTCCTGACCAAGCGGCGTGGCGCCTTCGACGAGGTAGGGGCGGGTGAGGGTGGCCATGTAGCCGTTGGTCACGGAACTGTCAGGCAGGATATAGATGCCGATGACGCTCCACTCGTAAACGGAGTTGCCGGAGGTCACTTCGGCTTCCTCCTCGTCCGTGTAGGGGTAGGCGATAAGCGTCCAGGCTGCATCCCCGAAGCCGCCCTCGGTCACGCGGGGCACGGTGGCGAAAAAGGCGTTGTTTTGCTCACTGCCGACACCGATCCAGTCGCCGGTGAGGTTATAGCCGCCGTTGCCGTCGGTGGTAATGCCATTGAAGTGCGTCACCGCAACCCAGGCGGGGTTGTCGGCGTAGATATAAGTGCGCCAGTTGGAGGCCGTTTGAGTCTCTGAGTTCCAGTCGACCAGGTAGGCCTCACTGAGGCCTTCGTTGCCCACCATGCTGACACCGCCCGCAATGGTGTAGTCCGAGCCGCCGTTATGCCAGATGCCGTAGGCGGTGATGCTGACGGCGCCCTCGCGGGTCAGCTCCGTGTAAGTATCTTCCTCGATGTCGTAGATGAAGGCGCGACCGGTCGCCAGGTCGGTGTCGAAGTTACCTACGATCAATTCACCGTGGGTACTGTGCGCGATGGTATCGAGTACGGTTTCGCCTTCCTCCACCGGGGGCAGGAGGGTGGCCCAGGTGCCGGTGGCGTTGGCGGGCCCTTCGTAGAAGAGGCCGAGGTCGTACTCGCCATTCTCTTCCGTCTTGTAGCTGCCGACCAGACGCATGATTCCCCCATCGAGGACATTAGGTCCGTAAAAAGCCGTGCTGGTAACCGTGACGCCGCTGGAGCTGGGAAAATCCAGTGTGGTCCAGGAGAAGCCATTATCAAACTCCCGATAGAGAGTACCCAGGGTGTTCGATAAGCCGGGCGGCGTGTAGACACCGGTCATGATGATGCCGCCTTCGTTATTGCCTCGGATGCCGGTTAGAAAGGTCGAGCCCCCTTCATCGGAGAAATTCAGTGTTTCGTATTGCGTCTCCGCTGTTGCCAGCAAAGGAAGAAGGAGGAGGGAGAGAGCGAGATGTTTTTTCATTAGGTAAAAATGTGACTAATCCAATAGTAGTCAATGGGGATTAACCATGGACCTTTGGCTTTGTTACAGCCTTGCCAAAGAAAATCTGCGGTGTAGCCTTACCATGCACATGAATTGGTATCGTCATTCTCTATTTATCGTTCTGTCTCTGCTCTCTGTCGTGCTGGTCCGCGCGGAGGAGGAGGCGACCCCCGTCCGGCTCGGGGCCGTGTTTAACCTCACCGGGGAATTGGCGGTATTGGACCAGACCTCGTTGCAGGGTGCGCAGTTGGCGGCCAAGCACGCCAGCGCCATGGGACAGCCCGTCGAGCTGGTCCTGATCAACGGTGAGTCCGACGCCGGGCTCATCAAGGAAAAGGTGACGGCGTTTTTCGAGGAGCACCCGGACTCGCCGGCCATCCTGGGTATCTCCGGGTCGGACCTGGCGCGGGCGGCAGGGCAGGCTGCTGCCGGGCAGGAGCGCACCTACCTGACCTCGGGTGCGACTTCACCCAAGCTGCCCGACGATGTGCCGGTGTACCTTTACCTGGCCTGCTTCGGCGATAACGTGCAGGCGGCCGCTGCGGCTCAGTGGGCCTACGAGAATCAGGGCGCGCGCAAGGTGGCAGTGGTCTACAATCCCGATCATACCTACACACGACTGCTGCACCAATATTTCCAGGAAGCCTTTAAAAAGCATGGCGGTGAAATCGTGTCCGTAACGCCCATCGTGGCGGAGACCTACGGCATCGATACCGACAGCATTGCGGAGGCCGATCTCATCTTCCTCGCTAGTGAGGCCACGAACGGCACGGTCAAGGCGGTACGAACTCTCCGCGAAGCAGGTTTCACGCAACCGATCCTTGGCGGCGACGGCTATGACACGCCTTCGGTCTGGGCCAAGAACGCCGACACCGGCGGTGACATTTATTACACCACCCACGCTTATATCGCACCCGACAACCCGAACCCCGTGGTGAAGGCGTTTTACCAGGCTTACGTCCTGGAGTTCAACGGCCTCAAACCCGACAGTTTCTCCGCTCTCGGTTATGATGCCACCGGTATGCTGGTCGACGCGGTCAAGCGGGCCGGCAGCACCGACTCGGTGGCCGTGCGTGAAGCCCTCGGCCAAACCAAGGATTATCCCGGGGTAACCGGCACGATTACCTATGTCGGCGGTAGCCACATCCCGCTCAAGCCCGTGGCCATCCTCGCGGTCAATGACGGCCAGGTCTCCTTCGTCGAGGAAGTCCTGCCCAAGCAAGTGCCTAAACCGTGAGGCTTTAGACTCATATGAAATCAGGCTTGGTCTTTTGCTTTCAGCAATTGATCCAGTTTCTTCTCAAGGCGGTTCAAGCGTTCTTCAAGCTTCTGCTCCTCCTTCTCTGCATCGTCTTCGACCATATAGGCCGCGATAGCAGCCGTAAATGTTCCAAATAGGCCGACTCCTACCCCCATCAAGACTGCTGCGATTATACGCCCCTCAGAAGTGACGGGATAGCGGTCTCCGTAGCCAACCGTTGTCATGGTGGTTAGAGCCCACCAAAAACCGTCTTCCAACGAGACGATGTTTGCCCCTTCAACTCGCTTTTCTGCTGAGGTAATAGCGATAGAAGCGAATATAAGCGTTAGTACGGAGAAAATCCCAACAACGGTCAAAGAGCCAGTCGAGCGCTTCTTGAAAAGGATGCCAGATAGAATCCTGAAGCTTCTAAATGCCCGTAGCAGTCGAAAGACCCGAAATACGCGTGCCCAACGAAGCCATGGCAGCATTGGAATAGACGCAATCAAATCAACCCAACCCCATTTCCAGAAACGCAACTTATTCTCGGCCTTGTAAAACCGCCAAAAGACATCGGCTAGGAAAACGAGGCAGACGAAGAAATCGATCCATCTCAAAACTTGTATGGTCGATTGCGAAAACGAGAACACCACCTCCACGGCCATCTGCCCGAGTATGTAGACTGAGAGGAGTAGCAATATCCACTCGAAGGTCGACAGCTTGCCATTGGGCTTTTCCGATTTCATATTAGCAGATGTACGCCAATTATTTTTGGCTATTTTTCGTGTTGATGTCCGAAAAGCAAGCGGTCAACCTTTAAGTAGTCACGCAACCTGTTACCTCGCCATGATTACTGATCCAATCCCTTTTATGGCAAACATTGCCTTGATTGCACATGCAGATGGAAAGCTTTCTCCGTCTGAACTTGGTCAACTCGAAGCTATAAGAGCGGATTTCAAGTTTAAGAAAGGTGATTTTAATAAAGCAATTTCACTTGTTGAAAAGGAGCAGCATAAGCTCACAAATGTAGGTACGTTTGCAGACCAAGTGAAAAACCTAGAGCTTATGCTACGTGTGGCATATGCCGATGATGATTTGGACGATTCTGAAACAGAACTCGTTACTTCATTTTGTGAGAAGATAGGCATCACACAGGAACAACTAGATCGAGTTTGCGACGAGGTTATCAACACTCTGAAATCCCAAGATCAGCTTTGCCCTGCATGTGGTGCATCATCTGAAGCGAATGCCAAATTCTGCTCTAAGTGTGGCGCTCCTCTTTCCGCAGAAGAGGAGGCTGTAAAGCTAGAATTCGAAATTCCTTTGTCGGGTATCTCCATTGAGTTTGCAGATTCAACTGCTACTTCATTCCATAAAGCGTTACAAATCGCTAAAGCAGCAGATTCGTATGAGACATGCCAGAAGAGTAAGAAAACGTGGCATCTGGCCCATTATGATTCTGGTAGTATATCTGAAGCCTTGCCTTTGGCTGAAGCGCTTAGCGGTATTCGAAATCGTGCAGTACATCAAAACGGTGTAGAAGTTCCATGGGATGAAATCTTTGGCTTCGCATGGTGTGCTTCACGTCGAAGTAGCGCCTATAACCCGATAGAGTACTGTTTTGGGAAAGATGAGAATCGAATAAACCCGTGGGGATGCAAGCAAGCCCGCTTGGACTGGACCCAGTGGGCAGACTGGTTCTCATATGGGAGTTGGCAAAAAGCCGGTATGCTAGGGGGAAAAGTGGTATGGGTCTTTGATAAGGCTCGAATCATGCATGAAGTGAGGACGAATTTACATCAATATAGATTCTGTCCTCACATTATCCAGGGGTTGCCTGAAGCAGTTGTTAAGCATCTTCCTGACTCAATCACAGTAGAAAAGAACGCAGATTGGGAGTTCGATAAAAATTACGAACAAACGCCGGGTTCGATCAAGGTGACTATCAAAGAGAAGTCAGATGGCTTTACCTACTCTGACGATTTTTGGAGCGATGGTGTGCGTCCTGTCGGATTAGATGCCCTTCGTAAAATTATGTCCGCCGCGCTATCTGAAATCGGTGTCGGTGCTGTGAACAGCACTGCTCTACTCACTTAAAATTTACTAAGCATGCAGTATTCTGAAAAAGCCCTTCTCAGATATGGTATCTAGCTTCATATACCAATTTAGTGTATGAGATTTGTATGTGTACTTTGCCCCAAAGCACAGGTGCTTGATTTTCAATTTTATACAAATCGTACTGGTGCTCAGGGAGGGACTCGAACCCTCACGCCTCGCGGCACTGCCACCTGAAGACAGCGTGTCTGCCAATTTCACCACCTGAGCATCGTGGAAAGCGAAGAAAAGAATACCATGCCCCCCATGGTGGCAAGCAGAAAAGCGACGCTTGTGTGGCTAAACCTTTTTCTGCTTCTAAACGATGGCCTCCCAGGCGGCTTGCAAGGTGGCGGCATGGCAGGCCACGCGTTGCTCCAGGGGCTGGCTGCTGGGGGTTTCCATGGTATAGGCACGGCGGGAGCCCTGCTTCATCAGGTAGATGGACTCCGGCCACTCCGGCAGCTCGGGGGCATGGCCCCGAAAGGATATTAAGCCGCCCCGTGCGGGCAGTCCCTCGATAATGGGGTCGGGGTGGAGCGGGAAATGTCCGGCGGCGGTTTTCAGGATGACGTCGGCGAGGGATTTTACGTCCAGCGGGCACTGTTCGTAGAGATAGTAGCCCGGCGCTTCCCAGTCCTCGTGCAGCAGAAAAACGGCGTCGAAGGCATTGCCGCCGTGGGCCGCGAGCCAGTCGAGTTGGGCACGCACCTGCGGAGTTTGCGGGTCGTGGTAGTCGCGGTTGGGGTCGCGGCCATCGGGATTCTCACGGCGATTGGCCGCAAGGTTGTCCGGGCTTATCATAGGGAAGAGCGCCCATTCGAAGGCTGGCGGAAAGGCGCCTTCGCGCAGTAGTTTTTGGATGGCCAGCGGGCCGGCGGGCTCGTCCCCGTGCATGCCCGCGCCGACCAGGATGCGCGGTGCACCTTCAAGGGAAGCTTTGCGCCGCAAAGCCAATAGCGGCCAGTCGCCGGGCAGTGGCAGCTCGTCGACCTGAAAACCTTGCGCGATGGCGTGCTGCTTCAGCAGTGCCTGGGTTGGACCAACGTCGAGAATATTTCCGGTGTACGGCATCTATAATAGGAAGTTTTAAACCACGAAGAGCACGAAGTTCACGAAGGCAACTAGGCAACGAAATTGTCTCTTCGTGACGGAATTACGCCTGGGGCAGGCTGACGCGGAAGGTCGTGCCGCTGGCGTCTGACTTGACGAGCTTGATTTTACCGTGGTGGCTTTTGACGATCTGCTTGCTGATGGACAGGCCGAGGCCGGAACCGCCCTTCGCGCCGGTAAGGAAGGACTCGAAGATGCGCTCCTGCATTTCCTTGGGGATGCCGCAGCCGGTGTCGCTGATGGTGAACTCGGCGCGGCGTTGCCCGTCCTTTTCCACGCCTTGGAGGTTGATGCGGATGACACCGCCGTCGGGCATGGCGTGCAGGGAGTTGAGCACCAGGTTGAGCACCACCTGCTGAATTTGTCCCTTGTGCGCATCGATGACGAGGTCGCCATTGGGCGGGGTGTAGACGAGGTGGACTTCGCTTTGCTCGAGCTTCAGGCGCACCAGCAGAAGCGTTTCCTCGACGAGGCGGTTCAGGCTGTAGCGGGCGTGCATCTCGGTGCGGCTCTTTCCGAAGTTGAGCACGCGACCGACGATTTCCTCGAGGTGGTTGAGCTTTTCCCCGATGACCTCGGCGTCCTGCGCGCGCGGATCGCCTTGGGGGTACTCCAGGTCGAGGGAGTCGAAGAGGAGCTTGATTACGGTGAGCGGATTGCGGATCTCGTGGGCAATCTCTGCCGCCAGCAGACCAAGCGTGGTGAGGCGTTCGTTCTTGCGCAGGCTCTCCTCGCTGGAGAAGACGCGCGCGTACAGGCGGCTGTTCTCAATCGCCACGGCGCCGAGCGAGGCGAGGGTGGCGAAGACGCGCTTCTCGTCGTTGTTGAAGCGGTGCACGGTGTCGGTGTAGGCGTTCAGCACGCCGATGACTTCGTCCTCGAAAACGATGGGAGTGGAGAGCAGGGATGCCAGGCCCTCGCTCTGGGTCAGGTCGATAAAGTGGTGTTCCTCAGTACGCGGCAGGTTGAGCACGGACACCTGCTTCTTGCGGCTGATGGCCACCCCGACCGAGCTTTCCTCAACCTTCAAATCCTCGTCGTATTCCCCGCGATTCTTGACGCCGGCCAGCGAGCGCAGCTTGAGCGATTTGCCGTCGGGATTGAGCAGGAAGATGGCGCAGATGCGGCAGTTCATCAGTGTGCGTGCGCGCTCCGTGATGGCGTCGAGCACCCCTTGCAGGTCTCGCCGGGATACCAACTGCTGGCCGATGGTGACCAGCGTCTGGAGCTGCCCGGCCTTTTCCTTGAGTTGGTTGAAAAGCCATAGGCGACTGACCACACGCGTCGCCTCAGCCGTCAACAGCGTGAGGAGCTTGAGGTCGCTTTCGCTAAAGGCCGCGGTCTGCTCGCTGTCGACGTTGACCACCCCGATGGCCATGCCCTCGAGCATCATCGGCACGGCCATTTCCGAGCGAACGCTGTCCTTGACCGTGATGTAGTGCGGGTCCTCGCGGACATCCTCGATGCGGATGGGCTTGCCCAACAGCGCGGCGCGGCCGGTCACGCCCTGGCCGAGGGCGAGCTCCAGCCCTTCGATGCGCACAGGCAGGCCCTCGTAGACCTCGATCTCGAGCCGGTTGGTGTCCGGGTTGATGAGTGCGACGGAGGCGCTGGTGGCGCGCAGCACGTGGACGATTTCCTCCAGGATGAGGCCCAGAGCCTCGTGCGGGTCTTCCGTCTGGCCGACGATACTGCTAATGCGGTACAGCGAATCGATGATCCCGCTTTCCTCTTGGACAGCTTCCATGCCTGCAATAAGCGGGAAACGCGCCAAAAGCGCAAAGCGATTTTTAATCGTTCCCCTGAAGGGGCTCTTCGCTTCCAGCCTGGATTACGTCGTCGTCCCGATTACCCGGCGGCGAGCATCTTCTCGTCAGCGATGATGCCGGAAAGGGACTCGCGAAGGGTTAACAGGTCCTCGGTGTCCTGGCTGTGATCGTCGATCTTCTCGATGTAAAAGGTGTCGAGAGCGACACCGCGCTCGGTGGCGATGCGCGCGAAGGAGATGTCATAGCCGTGGTCAAAAATGGACTTGGCCAACTGGTAGAGCAGACCGATGTGGTCGTTTGTTTGCACTTCGACGATCGTCCGGCGCAGGGACAGCTCGTGATAGACCTCGACCGAGGGTGGGATGGGTGCCTGCAGGCGGGTGTCACGCGTGAGCAGGAGTGACTTCTCGTGCTTGCGTGCCTGCGCCTTGATGTCGGGCATGAGGTCCTTGTTCTTGAGCAGGGCCTCGTCGAGCAGGGCCTTGAAGATACCCTCGGCCTTTTTGTCGTCCACTACGCCACCACCGGGCTTGACGATGTAGAAGGTGTCGATGGTGATGTGGTCGTTACGCGAAATCGCCTTGGTGCTGAGGATGTTGACCCCCGCGACGGTCAGCGCTCCGGCCAGCTTGTAGAAAAGCCCGGCTCGGTCCCAGGTGACGACGTTGACGACGGTGAGGTCCTCGTCAGGGTCGTCCCTCCAATCCACCACCGGCACGAGCGAGCCGACGGAGTCAGACTCGGAAATGGTCACCAGCAATTCGTTGATCATCCGCAGGTGCAGGATGATTTCCTCGGTGCTGTTGTGGATAAAGTAGCGCTCGGGCAGCAGATTGAAATGGGCCTCAATTTGATCGGCCGGGATATCCGTCAGCTTCTTCTCGATGATGTCTCGGTAAATCATGGCAATGCGATCCTGGTGCTTACGGTCAAGGGCCTCACGGTCCTCATCGAGCACTTCGAGGGTATTGGCAAATAGACGTTGATGTAGGGCATCTTTATAACTGTTCCAGAGACCTTCGGATGTGCCGCGTGTGTCGCAATAGGTGAACACGTAGAGGTAGCGTAGCATCTCCGCATCCCCCACGCGCTTGGCTAGAGCGGCGACCGTCCTCGGGTCGTCCACATCATAGCGTTGCCAGAATCGTGCCATTTCTAAATGATTTTCAATAATCCATAGAATTTCTTTGCGCTGGTGACTGTCGATGCCCCAACGGCGCAAAATAGGCTCGCTCATGTCGGCGCCTTCCTTCGCGTGGCCTTTGATACCGTGAGCCTTGCCGATGTCATGAAGCAGGAGCATCAGGTAGAGCCGGGGCGGGTCGGCGGTCGCGCGTAGCGCCTGTCGGTAGGTTTGATCACTGGGAGCGGATCCGGTAATGATGCGGTCCAGCACCCTGATGGTCAGCAGGGTGTGAATATCGGCGGTGTAGCGGTGGTAAAACTCATGCTGCACGAGGCAGTTCAAGCCGCCAAACTCAGGCAGGACGCGCGTCAGGATACCGAGCTCGTGCATGGGCTGGAGGGCCTGGTAGACGTGTCCGCGGTCCTGCAGGATAGCCAGAAAACTGCGCCGCCCGGCATCGCTGTAGGCGATTTTCGGGGTCAGGAGCTTGGCGGACTCCATGATGAGGATGCGCAGCTCCAGCTCCAGTTCCACACTGAACTGCTGGACATAGCGGAAGACGCGGATAAGCCGGATGGGCTCACGTTTGAAGACGCCCCGCTCCTCGTAACCGATTTTGCCGTCGGAAATAATAAAGCCGTCGTGGTGGCGCTGCAGGTCCCGCCGACGGGAGGCAATGACGGCCTTGAAGGGGATGCGGGTGCTGCCGGTGAGGCTGGCCAGGGCCAGGCGCTGCTCCAGGTGCTTGGAGGCGATGAAAATAGCCTGCGCGTGCCGGTAATAGTCACGCATGAAGACCTCGACGCGCTGGAAGATATCCCGCTGACGGTAGCCGAGGGCCCAGGCGATCTTGGGCTGCTTTTCGATGTCCAGGAGGTCACTGGGGCGGCTGCTCTGGAAGTGCAGCTCGATCCGCACGGAGAGCAGGAAGTCGTAGGCGCGCTCCAGCGCTTTGCGGTCGGCCTCGCTCAAGTATCCGCGGCGGCAGAGCTGCTCCAGGCTGGCCACGCCGAGCTTTACCTGAGCCATCCAGAGGATGTTCTGGTAGTCCCGCAGGCCGCCGACGCCGTTCTTGATGTCCGGCTCCTGCACGAAGACGGTACCGCCGTACTTCTGCCGTCGGCTCGTTTGGTCGGTCAGGCGTCCCTTGATGTAGGGGCCGGGGTTTTCGCGCTTGAGGAAGCGCTGGAAGGCCTTGCAGAAGGTCTGGAAAACCGCTTCCGAGCCGGTGATGAGCCGCGACTCCATCATCGCGTTTTTCGACTGGTCTTCGACTTTGGCCTCCTCGACGGCTTCCTCGACCGTACGGGTGGAGTAGCCGACCTTCAGGCTCAGGTCCCACATCGGGTAGAGGATCTCGTTGACCAGGCATTCCTGCAACTCCTTGACCATCTTGATCTTCTTGGCCCGCTTGGGGAACAGGAACATCAGGTCGACATCACTGAAGGGGCAGACTTCCTCGCGGCCGTACCCGCCCAGGGCGACCAGCGCGACCTCGCAGGGCAGTGGACCGTGCTGGCGGAAGTATGTCTGCAGCGCGAACTGGAACAATTTGTCCAGAAGCACATCCAGCATGACGGACCGCGCCTTGGCCACGCGGATGCCGCCGTCGCCCTTGCGATGGTAGCGCATGAGCATTTCGCGCTCGAGGCGCATGTAGTCCTTGAGCGCCTTCAGGCGGTCCGCCGCGGTGGCGTCGAAGGGGAAATGCAGCCGCTTCTCGGCATGTTGCCGGATACGTCGGAAGAGCGGATCTGCTTGGGTTAAGGTCAAGATAGGTAAGGTGTTAAGCCGTGCTGCAATTTGCAACCGGAATAGGGGCCAAACCCTCCTCTAAAGACGGTTAAATACTGCTTTGTCAAAGAACTATTGCCGGATACCCAGGGAACCTTGCGATAAGCCGTACTCGTTTAAGGTCAAAAGACCCCGGCCGGGCGCTCATGGGCCGGGCCGGTTCCGCAGGAATTTCGCCGGGACCTGATGGTGTCCGGACAATGGCTGTTTTCCGCTAGGGCGGTCGTGAAAAATGGCTGATCATGCGCTGATTATATCACGGAATACGAGGTTGTCAATAGTTACGCTGGCTCGGTTGGATCGTTTGAGTTGGTTGGGTGTGTTGGGCGCTTACAGATTGAAATCCGCATGGGCACAACCTAGGTTAGGTGCATGCGTTGTCTCGTTTTCATAGTCCTGCTTTGGCCTGCACTGGCCTTCACTGCCGGGGTCAATCGAGGAGACACTGAGGCGCAAGTAGAGCAGGCCCTGGGCAAGCCGGAGTCCGTGCTGGATGCCGGCGTGAAGAAAATCCTCTTCTACGAGACGACGAAAATCACCCTGAAAAACGGCGTGGTCATCAAGGTCGAAGCTATTAAACCTTCGGGGCAAAAACCTGACTCGCCTGCGTCAGACAAGACCGCCAGCGTCCGGTCTGATGCACCTTCGGCCAAAGCTAAAAGCCGCCCGGTCGCGCCTCTAAATGTTGGCCTGCCAACCCTGCACTCGGCTTATCTGGGTGGCGGCTACACCATAGAGCTTGAGGCCCCGAATAATTTTGGGCCTTTTAAGAAGACGATGGGTGGGCGCGATTTTCCCATTCAGTACATGTCCAGGGGCTTTGACGACAAGCTCATGCTCACCGCCGCATCTATCGATCATGGGAACAACGCAGACCTTAGCGCCCACGATCTGGTCAAACTTGCGATGGTTTCCAGCCAGAAAGCCTACGAACCCTTCAAACTTGAGTTTCAGCAGACGCGAATGATTCAGGGGCAACCGGTAGCGTACTACGGCTACGAGGGCGTCCTGCGGGGCGAGCACGGCGACCAGGGCGGCATGCGGCGTCTGCTTGGCCTCGTGGTCAAGGTCAGAGGCGGCTTCCTCACCGTCAGCATTGAGGGGCCCGCGCCGGAAATGCGAAGTATTCAGCCAGCTCTCGAGGCTGCGATCCTGAGCCTGGAAATTGAGGACTCCGGTTCCGGAGGGTGAGGCGAGCCGAAAACCGAAACACGGTATTCGCGCGCTTTTATAAAAGTATTTTGCAGGCCAACGGCCTGATCCAACGTAGCCTGGGGCAACGCCCTAGGATTGAGAGAGGTAACAGACTCGCAGGCTGAAGGTCTGCCACAAACGTACCGCATAGTTGGAGCAGGCCTTCAGCCTGCTATAATTGTTCATCAGCCCACCAGGGGCGTTGCCCCTGGCTACGGTGGATAAGGCTTTCAGCCTTGATGATGGTACACTGAACCAGCCAGATAACGGCTACGACTTTATGTAAACTGCTCTAGCCACTTCCCCTTTATCTTCCTCTACAATCGATCAGTAGCGGAGTAAGAGTAAGAGTAAGAGAAAGAGGGGGAGGTCTTTGGACGCTTTTTGCTTTTCGCTTTCCGCTTTTTGCTTTTGGCTCTCTCGTTTTTCCCATGTCCGAAATTTCAAAGTCCTACGAGCCCGCCGAGGTCGAGAACCAGTGGTACCAGCGCTGGCTGGAGGCCGGTTGCTTCCGTGGCGAGGCCGACCCATCCAAGGAGCCGTTCTGCATCACCATTCCGCCGCCCAATGTGACGGGCGTGCTGCACATGGGGCACCTCCTGAACAACACCATTCAGGACCTCTACACCCGCCGCGCGCGCCAGCAGGGCAAGGCCGCCGTCTGGGTGCCCGGCACCGACCACGCCGGCATCGCTACCCAGAGCCGCGTCGAGCGCAAGCTCCGCGAGCAGGGCCAGACCCGTCATGACCTGGGCCGCGAGAAGTTCGTCGAAGTCGCCAGTGAATGGCGTGACGAGCACCGCAACATCATCCTCGACCAATTAAAAAAGCTCGGAGCCTCCTGCGACTGGGACCGCACCGTCCACACCCTCGATCCGCAGTACAGCCGCGGCGTCCTGACCGCCTTCGTCGAGCTGTTCCACAAGGGTAATATCTATCGGGGCAAGCGTATGGTCAACTGGTGCCCGGTCAGCCTGACCGCCCTCAGCAACGAGGAGGTCATCATGAAGCCGCAGTCGGGCAAGCTCTACAAGATGCGCTACGAAATCGCGGAGCGCCCGGGCGAGTTCGTCGAGATTTCCACCACGCGCCCCGAGACCCTGATGGGTGACACCGGCGTAGCCATCCACCCCGAGGATGATCGCTACAAGCACCTGCATGGCCTGCATGCCGTTCGCCCCTTCCCGCGGGCTGAAATTCCTTTCGTTCCCGACGAGCACGTCGACCGCGAGTTCGGCACGGGTGTCCTCAAGGTTACCCCGGCGCACGACATGGCGGACTTCGACATCGGCAACCGTCACAACCTCGAGGTCATCGACGTCCTCACGCCCGACGGAAAAATCAACTGCCCCGAGTGCCCCGAGCTCCACGGCAAGGATCGCTTCGTGGCTCGTAAGATTGCCGCCAAGATGCTCGACGAGCTGGGCCTGCTGGTCAAGGAGGAGCCCTACGAGAACAATGTCGGCTTCTCCGAACGCGCCGATGTGCCTATCGAGCCGCGCCTGTCCGACCAGTGGTGGCTACGCTACCCGAAGGTCGAGGAGGCCAAGGAGGTTGTCCGCAACGGCACCATTAAATTTTACCCGGAACGTTGGTCCAAGACTTACCTGCACTGGCTGGAAAATATCCAGGACTGGTGCATCAGCCGCCAGCTCTGGTGGGGCCACCGCATCCCCGTCTGGTACAAAAAGGGCATCGACCGTGCCAGCCTGACCGAAGAAGATTTAAATCCAGAAAATATACAGCTTTCCGCAGATGCGAAAATTCACGTATCTGTTGATGGTCCACCTGATCCAGAAAATTGGGAACAGGAAGAAGACGTTCTTGATACATGGGCGAGTTCCTGGCTGTGGCCGTTCGGCGTATTTGGTTGGCCTGGCTATTTGAAGCTGGACGATTTTAAGCTAAATGATCGCGTAGTTTTCCTTGAAGAACCTACAAATCATGAAACGGATATTAAGAAGGGCGACGAAGGCATTGTTGTTGGCCACGCTGCACCGCATGTGATCGTAGAAGCTGGTAAGCAAGGTTGGTATCGTGTTCTTCCAAGAGAACTAAAAAATCTTAGCAGGATCCATCATGACTTAGTGGCAGAAACCCAAGCACATGAACTGGCATTCTGGTATCCTACATCGCTGCTCGCGACCGGTTTTGACATCATCTTCTTCTGGGTGGCCCGTATGATTATGGCGGGGCTGGAGTTCATGGGGGACGTGCCCTTCAAGGCCGTTTACTTCAACGGACTCATCCGCGACTCGCAGGGCCGCAAGATGTCGAAGTCCCTCGGCAACTCGCCCGATCCGCTGGAGTTGATCGCGAAGTTCGGCGCCGACGGACTCCGCCTGGGCCTGCTCCTCATCGCCCCCAAGGGTCAGGACATCCTCTTCAGCGAAGATCGCATAAAAGAGGGTAGGAATTTCTGCAACAAGCTGTGGAACGCATCCAGATTCCGACAGATGTCGGAACCTGGAAGTCAAAAGTCAAAAGTCAAAAGTCAAGAGGGTCTTATTGAGAGCCTGGATGCTGGTCAGTTCGACGTCGATGATCATGCCATTCTGGGCAAGTTGTGTCAGACGCTCGATACGGTTCACAAGGGACTCGAAACCTACGAGCTGCACGCTGCCGTACAGGCGCTTTACTCCTTCTTCTGGTCGGACTTCTGCGACTGGTACGTGGAGGTCTCCAAGGCCAAGCTGGATTCCGAAAAGACCCGTGCGAACTGCCTCGCGATTCAGGATATCTGCCTGCGTCAGCTTCTGTTGATGCTGCACCCGATCATGCCGTTCATCACGGAAGAGCTCTGGCATAGCCTCGGCTTTGCTGAGGAGCCGAAAGACGAAAGTCTAAAGTCTAAAGCAGGTTTGGATTCGATTCAGAATCATAATCCTGGGACGGGTGTTGAGTTGCGCGA
Organism: Verrucomicrobiia bacterium; assembly: GCA_030432235.1. Taxonomy (GTDB): domain Bacteria; phylum Verrucomicrobiota; class Verrucomicrobiia; order Opitutales; family Cerasicoccaceae; genus JAUIHT01. The sequence goes on from JAUIHT010000005.1 coordinate 66,202, forward strand.
GAAGCTCGCCGGGGCGGGCGTTACTTTGGATGACAAAGCAGTGGCCGCCACCAACGCCCTGCGGGACTTCGTCACCCAGGCACGTGCCCTCAAGGCCCAGTACAACCTCGCGGCCAAACGCGACGTGACCTTTAATCTGGAGGCGGATGCCGAGCAGAAAGCGCTCCTTGAGGGTAATCTTGATAAGCTTCTCAAGCTCGTTGGCGCGGAGGCTATCCAGCCCGATGGTGCCTTGGAGAATGCCCCGGCGGTCGTCACGCCGCTGGGCACGCTTTACCTGGACCTCGCCGGGTCCGTGGACACCGAGGCGGAGAAGGCGCGTCTGACCAAGGAGCTGGAGCAGCTTGAAAAGGCGATCAAGGGTGCGCAGGCCAAACTCGGCAACGAGAGCTTTACCGGCAAGGCCCCGGCCAACGTCGTCGAAGGCGTCCGCCAAACTCTGGCGACGAACCTCGAAAAGCAGGCCGAGACGCAGAAGCTTTTAGCGAGTCTCGAATAGTTCTTCGCTTGACCGCACTCGGGGGAGGTCTATGTTCTCCCTCTTACGCATAGGCTCGTGGTGTAATGGTAGCACAGCAGATTTTGGTTCTGCTTGTCGGGGTTCGAATCCCTGCGAGCCTGCCACTTGGGATTGAAGATTGTAGAGGGTAGATTTCAGATTGGAAAAACTATCGAACGCATATGTCGCGGTGAATCTTCAAAACACAATGCGTAGATTGAGGGTGCAGGACATGGCTCTGCCTATTGGGTAAACGCGTAGATGAAGACGTTGATGCCGAGGCGTGTATAAAATGTGTGGGCGTAGTCGGAGATTTCCTGCGTGTAGTAGTAGCGGAAGACGCGCCAGGAGTCGTCGGGCTCCTGAACCCAGGCGGGCATGGCCTTCTGCTGGGTGTAGATGACGTCCTGCCGGCCGTCCTCGCGGGTCGTCTCGAAGCGCACGCCGGTGTAGGCGGCCTCGGCCAGACGTTCGGAGAGCCCTTCGGCGCCTTCGCGGATGCGGAAGCCGATAAAGGTGGTCCACTGGTCGAGATCGTTTTTGCCCCAACCCATGGCGAGGATGGGCATGGCCAGCGCGGCCAGGCGGCCCTTGACCGTTACGCCCATGGCGGCGTAGGTGCCCTGCGGCCATTTTTCGTTGACCACGTAGTCCCGCACGGCGTCGGGCAGGATGGTGGCGTCGGGTAAGCCACGATAAAAGGCGGTGAAGAGCGGGTGGTTGCGCGGCAGGGGCTGGAACTCCTTGTCCGGGTAAACCTGCTTGAACATATCGGCCAGCACCGGGCTGACCTGCCACTCGGCGAAGCTGTGGAACTGACCGTAGCTGCCGTTTTCCTCGCGCAGGAAGGCGGCGTTGATGCCGGCGTCGAAGAACATGAACCCGCCGCGGTCGAAGTAGTCGCGCAGGGCGTCGATTTCGGCTTCGGAGAGCGTCCAGTCCTCACGATCCGCGAAATTCACGTAGACAAAGGGATGCTGGAAAAGCACCGGGTCGTCGAAGGTCTCGATGTAAATCGGGTCGGGCGCGACACGCAGTGTAGTGGCCTCGTTGATCTCTTCGAGGAGGCTGGTCAGGGCGTCGGGGTAATTGCGCTGGAGGCGATTGCCCTGCACCAGTTGCACCACGTGGACGGCGTTGGCTTCTTCCCAGGCCTCGGCGGTGGCTGAGGCTTTGGGCTGGACGACATCCGCGCGCAGCAGGGAGGCGACGCACAGGACCGATACTATGAACCGTGCAGCTTTCATGTGTCCTTGTTGGATTCCTCCATTTTCCCGAGTTGGGCGCGGATAAGCTTGGACAATGGGCTGTTCGGGTAGTCCTTCAGGAAGGAGATCATGTCCTCACGATTGCCTTCGTAGGGATACTTGAACATGAGCATGAGGGCCAGCTTTTGCAGCTCGAAATCCGGATCGCGTAGCGTGGCTCCGAGGGCCTTGGGCCAGCCGGGCAACTGCCGCTCGACGGCTTCACGCAGGGCATGCCCGCGGATTTGCAGGTTCTCATCGAGGAGGAGGTCCAGCAGGAGATCGCTGGCCTGCTGGGGAGGCATCTGCGCACTGAGACGGATGAGGCCGCGGCGGACGTCCAGATGCTCGCTGAAAAGCATATCCTCAATCAGGGCGTCATTGGCCAGGCCGGTGGCGGAGGACAGGTAATTGACGGCCTGCTGGCGCACTTCGGGTGAGGGATCCTCGAGAAAGCCCTTAACGGCTTCGGGCTTGTTGGCTGCCAAGCCGAAATCCAGATAGGCGGCCACGGCCTCGCGGCGCAACACGGCATCGTTCAAGGTTATCAGGCTGGGCAGGAAGGGGGCGGCCTCGTCGGGAGCGATACGGATGAGGCGGAAGAAACGCACGGCCTGCTCCTGGCCCATTTGTTTTTGCAGGATGCGGGCCACGGCTTCCTTCATCAGAGCCCGGTTGGGCTGATAACGCAGGCGGCCCAGCAGGGCCTCGGCCGCGACTTCCTCGTCGGCATCGTCGGTGAGCAGACGCAGGAGCTCCTGGTTTTCCGGGTTCGCGCCGCGCAGGCTCAATTCGCGGGCGAGTTGGAGGCGTTCGGCGCGGTCTTCGCGTTGGGCGATTTCAGCGGCTTTTTGCAGGAAGGCCTGGTTGGGCGCATGCCTGGCGGCATAGGGCAGGGCGGACAGGCGCACTTGCCGATCGGGGTCGTCCAGCAATGCCAGCCAGAGCTGAGGCGGTAAATCGACCCCCAATGCGTAGGCGTTGTTGACCATGTTCCGGCGCACGACGGCATCCTCATCGGAAAAGGCGCGGATAAGGATGGCGCGGGTTTGCGCGGGCAGGGGTTGAGTGGTACTGCTGTTGGGCCGGATAAGCTCGTAGGTGCGACGGATGGTCATCATCGTCGGCACGGCGGCGCTGGCGTTCCGGCGGATGTCGGCGTCCTCGTCCCCTATGAGGTTGAGCACGGGGATGACGGCCTCGCCGGGCGCTCCGCGGTTCCACTCCGTCACCGACACCAAGGCGGCACGGCGCACACGCGCGGACGGGTCCCCGAGAGCCTCGACAACGGGCTCACGCGCGCTGGGATGCTCGTACTTGCCCAGCAGCATGACTGCCCCGGCGCGGCGTTCAGGCAAATCGGACTTCAGGTCCTGACGGGCGCGCTCAATGGTCAGGCGCTCCTCCTCGGTCAGGCGAACCGGTGGCAGGACCTCAGGAGGAAAAAGGTCGCGTGGAATATTCCCACTCTGGAATTTGAAATGGGTTGGTGGCTCTTCATCGTCCGCGCGCAGAGCAGGCGACACGGCGGCAGCCAGTAGAGCCAGTGAGGCGATAAGGGTACGAAAAAGCACCGCGGGCTGTGCGAAACCCACTCCGTTACGGCATCGGCTTGTACTGGTGAGCGGTAAAAACATCAACGAAGTCCCACGCGACGGCGCAGGAACCATTCCAGACCGGCGGCAATGAGTAAGAGGGCGAGAAAAAGGGCGTTATGGGTCCAGTAAATACGTTCTTCGATGGTGGGCAAGCCTGCGGCGAGTTTTAGGGGCAGCAGCGATGCGGCATCGGTGTAGGGTGCGTATCGACCACTGGTCACCCGTGCGAGGTCGCGCAGGGGTTGTTCTCGGAAAGCAATGTCCTCGTTTTCCCGGCCTTGGCGGGCGGCGGCGAAGTACTCCTGGCGGTTGAGGGATTCCCCGTCGGGCAGAGTGACGTGATAGGAAACGCGGTACTCGCCGGGCTCCTTGGCGACGGACAACCCGGTGAAAAGTCCGGGCTCATAGGGGCTGGGGGTGAGGGTGACTTCGGGCAGGGGCTCCCCGCCGGGGCCGGTTATGCGTGCCTGGACGCGGGCCTCGGAGGCCGGAAGGAAATCGCGGCCTAGCACGCGCAGCTCCAGGGCAAGCGGCTCGCCGACGGGGCGGACGTTTTCGTGGCCGGGGATTTCGAGGCGTGGTTTGCCGCCCGCAGCCAGCCAACTGAGCAGGTAATGCCAGAAAATGCGGTACTGCTCGCCGCCGCGCTCGCTATCCATCTGCCAGCGCCAGGAGGCATCCGTGCCCAGAAAGGCGACGCGCCCGGCGCCATAGGCCTGCAGGGCCAGCACGGGCAGGTTACCGTGTTCCGTGCGAGCGGCCACACGGGCGCCGCGAGACAGCTCGACGGCGGTCGCGGCGGGGGTATCGACGGGCAGATAGGGGCCGGGCGGCATGAAAAGCACGCCTCCGGTGGCTTCGCGGAAAACCGGATCGAGGGTTAGCTCGAGTGTTTCGCGGCGTGTTGCCTCGACCAGTTCCGCGCGGCGAACCGGCAGCAGGGCCTGCATGGACTCAGGGGCCAGCTCCGGTGGCCCGAGGAAAAGGATGCCGCCGGCACGGTCTTCCAGGAAGGAGCGCAAGGTTTCCCTCACCGGCTCGCTCAGCTCCGGCAGGACGCTGGTTTCGACCAGGAGGACTCGGTTTTGCAGGTAGGCCTCCGTTTCCTCCGGGAATTTGCCGGGCTCGAATTCCTCCTGCTCGTCAAAGCCCTGCTGGTAAAACTTGTCCTCGCCCAGGCGGATGAGCGAGCGCATGGCAAACTGCTCGTCCGGCTTGAGCATCTGCTGGAGGAAGCGGTAGTTGTTCCCGAGTCGATTGCTCAAATAAAGCACCTCAAGCTTGTCCGGCGGCGTGATTTCCACGGCGGCGTAGGCGCTGTTGTCGGCGGGGTTGAGGTCCTCCGGCGGGACATCCCGGAAGCGCGCCCGGTAAACATTGAAGCCGTGAATTTCCGGCAGGGCCTCAAAAGCGAGGGTGTTTTTAGCGCCGGGTTCGAGAGTGACTGCTCGACTTTCCAGAAGCTGCTCACCGGCGTAAAATTCCACCTCGGTCTCAAGGAGGCGGTTGCTTTCGTTCGCCGCGACGACATTGAGCGGCAGGGCCTCTCCGGCCGGAGCTTTGCGGGGAGGTTCCTTGAAATGCAGGCCGAGGTTGGCCGGAGGGCGCGTATTGCCGATGCCCACGGTGGACAACGGCACGCCCGCGGCGCGGAAGCGTTTGCCCGCCTCCAGGGGGCTTTCGCCGTCCAGAGAAATGCCGTCGCTCAGCAGTACGACCGCGGCCAGGGGCCGGTTTCCCTGGGCTTCGGTGGCAAGGATTTCATCGAGGGCCTGCCCGATGTCAGTGGTGCCCGGCTGCAAGTCCAACTGGGTGTTGCGGGGCAGCAGGGAGTCCACAAAGGGGTACACTTCGACGGAAAAACTCTCCTCCAGGGGGCTCAGCAGCGAATTTTGACCTTGGTCTTCCGTGGAGAGCAGGCTTTTCAGGACCTCCAGGCGCGGGCGATCCCCGGTGTCGGCCGTGGCCATGCTCCCGGAGACGTCTGCCAGGACGGCCACGCGAACCCCATCCGGATCGGGTGTCCTCACGATATGGTAAGGGTTGGCCGCCAAGAGGATGGCCAGTGCGACGGCCACCAGGCGCAGACCGAGCAGAAGCGCCAGATAGCGGCGGGGCAGGGCGCCCCGTGCTCGCCAGGCCAGCCATACCGCCAGTGCCACCAGCGCCAGCGCGGCGACGGCGAGGAGCCAGAGCGGAATAGGGGTATCGAAGGCCATTGAAGAAATTACTAGCATATTTATCACCCTAATCAGAGCGAACAGTTTTTTTAGTGGAAACCGAATCAGGGCACCAGGTTCCCATCCATTCCTAAAAAGCTCTGCGCCTTCCATGGCTCCGTAGCAAAAACCCGTTCCCTTTTCGCCTTGGCATCAGGCAGGTGCTGGCCTACAAACCCGCCCTTTACATGCTTGGAACCAAACGCAAGAACGACGATGCCGGACTGGAGGCGCTGCGAACCGAAAACGCCGCCCTGCGCACACGCCTGGAGGCGCTGGAGGCCGCGCTCCCGCGTGCCTCGGCCATCAACATCGCGGCGGTCTGCAGCATTCGCCCCGGCAGGCCTCTGGTCGAGCCCATCGGGCAGGTGACCGCGCTGGAGCAGCAGGACACTACCATCGACCACTTCGCAGGCATTGAGGAGCCCGTCGACTGGCGTGCGGCCATGCAAAAGGACACCTGGCCGGTGCCCGCCCTGGAGGACCGTGAGCATTACTTTCCCGGGCAGGATTTGGACTACTGGCTCAGCGGCCTGCGTGACTACAAGCGCATGTGCCAGGAGCTTGAAAAAGTGGGCAGCCCGCTGAAAAAGGGCGACCGCATCTTTGATTTTGGCGCGGCCAGCGGGCGCGTCCTGCGACACTTTCTGGCTCAGCACCCCGAACCGCTCGAACTGGCCTGCGCGGACGTCAACGAGAACCATGTCGCGTGGGTGGCGCAGCACCTGCCGCAAATCGAGGCCACGCAATGCCACAGCATCCCGAGCCTTCCCTACGAGGACAATCGCTTCGACCTGGTCAGCGCCTTTTCTGTCTTCACCCACATGGACGAGTGGGAAACCACCTGGCTGGCCGAGCTGCGCCGCATCCTCAAACCCGGCGGGTATGCCTGGCTGACCGTCCAGACCGAGCAGACCTGGGCCACGCTCAATCCCGACCATTTCCTTTTTCAGCACCTCTACAACAATCGCCACATCCTGAAGGAGGGCACGGTGAACGCGGAGATGTTTGCCGCTCCGATGCCCAAGGACAAGGTGGTCTTCACTTTCAGCAACAACGTCGTCTACAACACCTGCACCTTCCAGAGCATCGAGTACTGTCGCCGCGTCTGGGGGCGTTACTTCGAGGTGGTAGACTTCCTGCCGCGCGGCAGTGACTTCCAGGATGTCTTTTTGCTGCGCAAACGAGCCGAGGCTTAATCCGCCATGATCCATCTTTACTGCTGCTACACCGAGGCCCACGCCGTACTCTTTCGCGAGTACTTCGTGCCGTCGTTGAGCAACAACGTGCTCGTCCATGCCCTGCGCCTCGATATCGCAGGGCCCGGTGACTTTCTCAGCAACGAATTCCTCGACTGCATCCGGCGCAAGATTGACCTCATCATCGACAGCGTCGACCGCCACGCGGGCGACATCATCGTCTGGAGCGATATCGATATCGTGCTCTTCGGCGACTTCGAGCCGGAGGTGCGCAAGCTTTTCGACAAGCGCCCGGACCTAGACATGGTTCTGCAGCGCGAGGGCAAACATACTTCGGACGTCAACAGCGGCTTCTTCGCCATGCGTTGCGGTCCCCGCGCCCGCCGCTTCTTCGAGCGCGTCAAGGAGACCATGCTGGCCAACCCGGAGAAGAATGAGCAGCCCGTGGTCAACGAGCTTCTCTTCGGCGACGAGGACCTGGTGACCTGGGACTACCTGCCGCTGTGGTACGTCGCCCGCAGCCATAACTGGCCGCCGGAAACGCCCATGCGTCTGTACCATGCCAACTGCACCGCCGGCGCGGACGGTATCCGCCAGAAAAGGATTCAATTCGCCGATTTGAAGGAGTATCAGGATTACGCCACCGTGAAAGTCTGCCTCGTCACCCCGGAGCTTGTCGGGCCGCGCCGCAACAGCGGCATCGGTACGCACGCCTTCTATTATTCGCGCCATCTCGCCCGCCAGCCCGGCCACGAGGTAACCGTCCTGTTGACCGCGGAGCAGACGGTGCCGTACCCGGAGGAGGGCGTGGGCTGGGAGAAGCATTTCAGGGAAGAGCACAACATCCGCCTGGTGCGCCTGCAGAACGAGCCACCGCTCTACGATCAGGTAGGCTGGTTCAACCAGTGGTTTTCCCTGCGCTCCCAGCAGGTCTACGCCTGGTTGCGCAACAAGAATTTCGACATCGTCCACTTCCAGGACCTCAACGCCGACGGGTTCTTCACCCTGCAGGCTCGCGAGACCGGTGTTGGATTCCAAAAGTGCGCCATGACCGTCACCGTCAACGGGCCCAACCTATGGGCGCGGCAGGGCATGAAGCAATTCGCTGATTCGCCGGTGGACGATGCCTTGATCAACTTCTGCGAAAGCTACTGTTTGGCCAAGGCCGACATGGTGTTGGCTCCAAGTGAGTTTGCACTGCAATGGTGCCGCGACCAGGGCTGGCCTCTGGCCGAGCGCCAGCAGGTGGCCCCATACCTGATTGAGAAGCTTGAGCCTGTCAATCAACCCGGCCAGCCCTATGCGAAGCCGCGCGAAATCGTCTTTTTCGGCCGCTTGGAAACCCGTAAGGGTCTGCTGATTTTCCTTAAGGCCATCAAGCGGCTCCATAGCGAGGGCAAGCTAAACGATATCGAGCGACTGTGGCTGATCGGCGGCAACGCCTTCCATCTGGAGTTCGACTCGCGCGAGATTATCTACGAGTTCCTGACCAAGGAAACGCCGGGTCTGCCCTTTACGGTCGAGGCTTATCTGGACCACCACGCCTGCCTCGACTTCCTGCGCAAGCATCACGAGGCGCTCGTCGTCACACCATCGCTGACCGAGACCCTGGGCTACACGGTCATTGAGTCGCTGGAGCTGAACCTCAATATCATCGCGACCAAGGGTGGAGCCATTCCGGAACTGTTCGAGGACGCCGCCCGCCTGTGCGAACCCGATGCGGCCTCCCTGGCCACGCTCATGGGGAAGGCTCTCGACGGCGAACTGCCAGCGCCACGTAAGGCCTACGCTCCGGAGAAGTCACTCGCGGCCTGGCAGCAGGTCGACGAGACTTGCCAAGCAGTCATCCAGGAGAAAATCGTCGCCATGGAGTCTCTGCCGGGCGAACCCCGGATCAGCGTTTGCATCCCGCATTTCAACTACGGCCCCTACCTGCGCGAGCAGCTTTCCAGCCTGGCCGCGCAGACCTATGCTTCCTTCGATGTGGTCGTACTCGACGACGGCTCGACCGAAACGGAGTCACAGGAGATTTTTGCCCAACTCGAAAAGGAGTACGCTGCGGACGAGCGTTTCCGTTTTATAAAGCAGGACAACGCCGGGCTGTGCGCCGCCCGTAACCGTTTAGCCAAGGAGGCCAAAGCCGACTACATCGTCTTCTGCGATGCCGACAATATCTCCGAGCCCGGCATGCTCAGTGCACTGGCGCGTGCCATCGTGGTCTCCGGGGCCGATTGTGTGACCTGCCACATGAGCAAGTTCCGCGACGACCCGGAGAGCGGCCGCCGCAAGAAGCTCGACGTTTACACGCCGCTGGGGCCCTGTCTCGAGGCCGGCCCATACTGCGACCCCTTCGGCGATGCCAACTTCATCATCCGTAAAGCGGTTTTCGAAGATCTGGGTGGCTTCCGTCATGTGCCGCAGACTGCTTCGGAGGACTGGGAGTTCCTCGCCGAGCTTTGCCTGCGCGGCTACAAGCTCGAGGTCGTGCCGCTGCCGCTCTTTGCCTACCGCGAGCACGGTGAGTCCAACATGCGCCAAACGCCGTTCTTCGACACGCGTATGCGCACCCTCCAGCCGTACTTTGAACGCCTGGGTGAATCCTGGCAGCGGCGACTCCTTTACAATGCCGTCGGCACGCACGAGCGCCAGGAGGCGTTGCGCCGCTGCGGTATCGTGGACAAGTATTCGCAAGAGGAAATCATGACGCATCGCGCGCATATCAAATCGCTTCAGGCGGATATCGAACAAGCCCACAGGGCTCGCCGGACCGACCGTGAAGCGCTGCGTAAGGCCAATCCGCTGCTCTTCGGCATTCTCAAATGGCTGGCCAAGCGCAAGCAGGGCAAAGGCGATTCCTGAACCATTTTCCATGAGCCAACCCGTAGCAACCGACGCCGTGCTCGCCGCCTGGGGAGTGTCGAAGCGCTACCGGCTCTGGAAGACACCCGCCGCCCGCCTGTATGCGCCCGCCAGTCTGGCCTGGGGACGGCTGGTTGGACGGGAGCCCGAGCCGGGCCGTTATTACCGTGACTTCCAGGCCCTCGCGCCGCTGGACCTGGAGATCAGGCCGGGCGAGTGCCTCGGCATCATCGGCAAGAACGGCTCCGGCAAGAGTACCCTGTTGCAAATCCTCGCCGGGACGCTCCAGCCCACCAACGGGGAGGTCGTTCGCCGCGGCCAGATTGCGGCCTTGCTGGAGCTCGGCACGGGCTTCAACCCTGAGTTCACCGGCCGCGAAAACGTCTTTCTCTATGCCGCCATCAACGGCCTCTCCAGAGAGCAGACCGACGCTATCTTTGACAGTGTAGTGGAGTTCTCCGGTCTGGCGGATTTCATCGACCAGCCCCTGCGCACTTACTCGAGCGGGATGAAGGTGCGCCTGGCTTTTTCCGTCCTGACCCACCTCAAGCCGGACATCCTCATCATCGACGAGGCCCTGGCCGTGGGGGACGCCGCCTTCGTGCAGAAATGCATGCGGTGGCTGCGCGGCTTCATCGAGGAGCATACGGTGCTCTTCGTCTCGCACAGCATGAGCGCCATCACCGACCTGTGTTCGCGCGCGGTCTGGCTGCGCGACGGGCAAATCGCTTACCAGGGTCATCCCAAGCGCACCACCGAGCTCTACCTGGAATCCATTTACGAGGACCAGGGCAAACTCAGCGACGAGCAAACCTCCCGCAAGACCGAGACCGCCGATGCCGACCCCGCCGGGCACAAGGACGTCCGTTCGGAGGTCCTGCAGGCGGAGCCGCAACGCAACGAGCTGGCCTTTACCGCCTTCGACCCTGGTGCGCAGGCCTTCGGTCAACGTCAGGCCAGCATCGCACATGTGGAGATGCAGGATGAGCTTGGCAACCCCATCCACCTGACCGCCGGCGGCGAGGTCGTGCGATTGCTGGTCTTCGTCAAGGCGGAGACAGACATCGTTTCGCCCATCGTGGGCTTTGGCGTGAAGGACCGCATGGGCCGCGAACTTTTTCACGACAACACATTTATCACGAGTCATCGTACCGACGCCGCGCCGCTGACTGTTCCGGCGGGCAGGAAATTCGTGGCCACGTTTGTCTTCCGGATGCCGTACTTTCCTCACGGGCAGTACTTCGTCTTCGCCGCCGTCGCCACCGGCGTGCATGACGATCACGTGCAGCAGCACTGGGTCCACGAGGCCTTGCGCTTTTCCGCCAACCCTAACCGCATCTGCCTCGGCCTCCTCGGGCTGCCCATGATGGATGTGCGACTCGATAAGATTGAAGATTGATGAGCCTGAATTTCGGATGTTTAAATCTTACCAGTCGTTCTGCCGTTGCCCGAAGGGCGAGTCCGCAAATCTGAAATCACTAATCAAATAGCTAACATGGCCGCTCCCGACCAACTCCTCAAAGTCCTTTACGCCGAATCGCCCTACGAGGGCTTTCCGCTTGAGCAGCATCCCGAGCGCAGCGGCGGCTGGCACAGCGACAACACCGTCATCGACCGCATCGTGGGCGAGACCAAGCCGGGCCTCATCATCGAGGTGGGGTCGTGGCTCGGTGGCTCGGCCATCCACATGGGCAAGCTCCTGCAAGCGCAAGGGCAGGGCGGGCGCGTGCTGTGCATCGACACCTGGCTGGGCGCGGCGGAGTTCTGGGATTCCAAGCAGGACGAGCAGCGCTACCAGGCTCTCGCGCTCAAGAACGGCTACCCGACGGTCTTTTACCAGTTTCTCGCCAACGTCATCCACGCTGGTTTGCAGGATACCATCGTACCTTTTCCACAGACGGCCAACAATGCCTCCGTCTGGCTGGCCAAGCGTAAGGTCAAGGCGGGTCTGATTTACATTGACGGCAGCCACGAGGAGGAGGATGTCGCCGCCGACCTGGCCCATTACTGGGAGCTGCTCGAGGACGGCGGCATCATCTTTGGCGACGACTACGATGCCTACTGGCCCGGAGTCATCATCGCGGTGAACAAGTTCGCCACCGACCGCGGCCTGGAGGTCGTGCAGGAGGGTGGGTTCTGGAGCATCCGCAAAACCCACGCCGCGCCCGCTCCGTCCAAATGGGGTCCGCAGGACGAGCTTGCCGCCCTGCGTGCCGAGAACGCCATCCTCCGCGCCCAGCAAACCGCTTCCCTGGCACGCACCGAGGAGATGGTCAGCCTGCAGGTTCACATCGAGAATTACATCAAGATGATCAAGACCGAGACCGCCCGCGCCGGCTTCTTCTACGGCAAGCTGGCCAAGGCCAACGCCGCCCTCGAAGCCGCCGGCCTCCCTGCCATCGAGATGGAACCGTAGCAGGGCACCTCTAATCACTACGGCACGCCGCAAGCGGCGGCCCTACGAGGCTGCGGCTGAATTTAATCTGCTCCCAAAGGAGTCCTTTACTCAATCCACGAGACAGGTTTCGCTAAATCAACTAGCGACTCTTCCAGAGATTTTCTTTGGGGCATCCGCCTCAAACATATCGACGGTACTGCTTGCCGACTAAAATGGCGATGCATGTAAATATCCCAAAGTATACAGCGGCCGCTGAGGGCTCGGGCACTACAGTAAGCGAATGTTCATTGATTTCATCGAAAGCCAGTGGACTGGAACTGCCTGTTGCAAGCCAGTGTGTGGCCAGAAGGACCGTACTGATATCAAAAGTGTACGCACCCAATGGAGTACCGGCGTCAGCGACTATAGTCTGAGTCAGTGCTAATGTCGGAGATGCAGGAAAAGGTGTCAAATCGCTTAACCCGACATCAGAAACAAGGCGATCTGCATCCAGGGTGCCTGTTTCAGATAGCGCGGATGTAAAAAATGTTTCATTAAGCTCATTGGTATATCCAGTAATGCTAAAATGGACACCATCCCCAATGGCCAGATTTGTAGCCAGAAAGCCATTTACTGTTTCAGCATCATAGCTAATAGTGTACGTGAGATCAAAGGTCTCCCCCGGAATGATTGTATCTGGGCCTGCAACGCTTAAGACAACGAGGGCCTGCATACTGCCAATATAGGCAAAAAAAGCAATGAATGTGGCTAAGATGTTACGATTCATTAGGTTAGGTGATTTCGGTTACTATTACAGGAGTCAAGTGATATTCATCATCATTTATGATCATGATATATATTTGTTAATTCTAAATGCAATAAAATAATGATATAAGATTGATATGATTTATAAAACATTACTCAATAATTACTTAGGCGGCAGTCACCCCTATGAGTACTTAAATTATGGTATGGAGGGATAACTCCATTCCAAAGAAAAAGCCGGCCCCGCGATGGGACCGGCTTCGTTCAAGTATCCTTCCAGGGTTTTCGTTAGGGGAGGAGAGTCCAGGAGTCGTCTTCGTTGCTGAAGAGGTAGGACTCACCATTGAGGCGGAGCAGGTAGAGCCAGTTGGCGATGTCGTTACTGTAGACGAACGGGTCGACATCATCGCTGGTGTAGAGCCAGCCGAGGTCTTCGGCGAAGAACCAGATGGAGTCCGGATCGGGCTGCGTTTCGGGCAGCCAGGCGAAGCCCCAGTCGTCGTGTACGGTCCAACCCTGATTGCCGATGACGAAGAAGCGTCCGAAGTAAGGCACTTCGAAGGAGCCATCTTCATTCTCAGTCACGACACCCGAGGGGAGGCGGTCGGGCTGAGGCAGGTTCGGCTCCGCAGCGGCCTGGTTGATGGTCAGCGTCTCTCCGGCGATGGTCACGGTGCCGGTACGGGCGCCGCCTGTGTTACGGCCCACACTGAGGATGACGATACCGTCGCCAACACCGCTTCCGCCGGCGATGGCGGTCACCCAGGTGACGTTCGAAGCGACGCTCCAGTCCGCCCCTTCGGTAGCGCTGACGCGGATGACGAGCTGACTGCCAAGACCGCGGACTTCCGCCGTATTCGGATCGATGGAGAAGAGCTCCTCGGAGGCATCGGCCCCGGCCTGGGAGACGGTGATGATGCGTCCGGCCACTTCGATGAATCCGCCGCGGGCAGAGACGTTGTTGTTGAGGTCGATGATGACCTCGAGCACGCCGTCGCCTTCACCGGCAGTGAAGTCGCCGAAGCTCAGCCAGGGCAGTTCCTCGGAGGCGTCCCACTGGGCGAAGTCCAACGTGTCGACAGTGACCTCGAAGGTGCCTCCGACAGCGGTGGCGATGATGGTATTGGTGTCCACATCGAAGCCGGGCGCGAGGCTGCTGGAGCGCTCGTTGAGGTTCTGGATGCGCATGTCGAGCGAGGCGCGGGTTTCCACCACGTTGTAAGCTTCGTCGAGGAAACGCAGTCCAAGGAACTCGGCAAGGGCGTCCTGCTCGGTGCCAGGGTCGGCGAAGGTGAATAGGCCGTCGTCGGTCAGCACGTCCACGAGGTCCACGCGGTCTTCACCGTAGAGGTCGAACGGATAACCGTCACCGCCATCGGCCATGAAGTTGAGCGTGACCAGGCGGATTTCCGTGTCGGCTTCGGCGACGAATTCACCGTTCTGCACGATTTGCATGAGCGGCTCACCTTCCGCGTCCATAATGACGAGGTCGAGGATGCGGGTGCCGGGCGTGGTGACCGCGCCGGTCTCGTCGAACTCGATGGCGTCGCCGTCCGGGTCGAAGGCGAAGGCGATGCCGCCGACCTGCGGGAACTGGCCGGGGGTGGCGCCTTCTTCGGAGGCAGACACGGCGTACTCCATAATCCAGTACAGCTCCTGGGCCGTGACGGTCAGCAGGCTGAGCTGGTTGTTGAAGCGCAGGGAGTTCTCCAGGTCGAGCTGGGAGATGTCGCCGGATTCCTTGCCGGAGACCGGGTTGGCCTGCGGCGGCAGCAGGAGGCCGCGGTTGCCGCTGACTTCGCCGATAGGTGCACGAATGCCGCCACCGTTCTTGATCGAGACCCAGACGGTGTCGTCGTAAACGCGAGCCTGCCAGAGGTTGGCGTCGGCAGTGAGATTACCGAGAGTGGTTTCCTGCGTGCGGACTTTTTCGCGGCGGCCTTCGATGAAGACGTCGGTGTAACCCACGATGTTGCCGTCCTTTTCGGTGACGAGGTCGCCCACGGCATCGGTCAGGGCCATGACGAAGGCACCGTTGGTACCGTCGGCAAAGGCGGCGTCGAGGTCACCCCAGAGCAGTTCCACAGCATCGTTGTCGGTCGGGATGGGTCCGATGATTTCCTCGTCGAGCGTGTCGGGGAGGATGACGCCGGCGAGGTCGAAACCGACCACCAGGCGGCCCACGTAGCTGTACTCACCGTCGGTGCTGACAATCAGGACCGGCTCGTCGTCGGCGTTGACCGTTTCGTAGGGATAGGCCTCGGCGGCAACGTCTCCGGAGTGGAGGCGATTGATTTCGTTGGCCTGCAGGGTGTCCGAACCACCGGCGATGATGACGTCCACGCCGTTGAGCAAACCGGCCAGTTGCTTCTCCAGGGCAATTTGCTGGAGGTGGGAAACCAGGACGATCTTGTTCGACATGGTGAGGAGCTCGTCGATCTGCGGCTGGATGACAGCGGCGAGGGCGGCCATGTTGTTGGCATTGCCGGTCGTTTCGCTGACGTCGCCCGGGGACGAGATGGACTCGATGAGCTGCGTGGTGGCGCCCACCACACCGACGTATTCGCCGCCGATATTGACGAGCGTGGCCGGAGCGATCTTGGGTGCGGCTGCGGCTGCTTCGAGGTCGCCCGGGAGCGACATGAAGTCGGTATTGGGCAGGATTTCATCGGTGAAGACACCGGCCAGGTCCGAAGCGCTGAAGTCCAGGTTGGAGCTCAGGTAAGGGAACTGTGTGCCGAGCCAGCGGACGTCACCGAGGGTGTCTCCGCGGATGTCCGTCAAGAGGATGCCTTCGAGGCCGGAGAGGCCAGCGTCAAACTCGTGGTTGCCCAGCGCGGAAGCGTCAAAACCCATGACGTTCATGATGGCGATGTCGATGCGGCCGCTGGTTTCGCGAAGGTTCGTCAGGTCCACGCCGTAGAACTCACTGAGCACTTCCTGCAGGGCCGGGCGAATGGCACTGTCGGAAGCGGCGCTGAAGAACGGTCCGGGGATGTAGTTGTCACCGGCGGAGAGCAGGAGGCTCGGCACACCAGCTTCGGCGGCGTCGTCTTCCAGAGCTTCCACGATGGCGGCGAAATTGGCCGCACGCCCGATGGCGTCCACACCACCTTCGAGGTCGGAGGCGTGAAGAATCTGCAGCAGGGTGCTGCCTGCGAGTGTGTAGACCGAGGTGCTGCCGGTAATTTCATTGCCGACGAGGATCAGCGGAACGCCGTTGGGGCTGTCACTGGCCGGGATGAAGCGAATGCATTCCGGGCCGAGGTCGCCGACATCCAGGATGCCGGGCTCGTCCTCGACGTTCTCGATGGAGAAGTCGCGGTTGTTGGTGTAGTCGAGGAAGAGCGGCGTCCACGGCACAGAGATGTCGAAGGTGAGGAATCCGCCCATGCGCTCGAGACCGACGAAGGCGAAGGTACGGCCACCGATGCTGGCGACTTCCACGGCTTCGGGCTCGGGGCCCTTGTTGTCGGAGCGGCTTTCCAGGGAGTCGTTCTCGTCGTTGTTGGCGTTGAAGTCGTCCGGGAAGAGTTCGGCGGTGATTTCTTCAATGAGGGAGCCACTGTCGTAGACCAGGTTGCCCTGCTCGTCCCAGATGGAGAAGGAGCGGCCACCGAAGACGAAGAGGGCTTCATATTCGCCGTCGTTGTCCCAGTCACCCATCGTGCTGGTGGCGTTGAGACGGCCAATTTCCTCGTTTTCCTGAAGGTCGCCGGCGTCCGCGAAGTAGGCCGGGTTGAGGTCGAGGTCCTTGATGCGCTCCTCTTCCACGAGGGTGTCGTACTCGCGGGCATCACCTTCATTGGCGGTGATGAGGAAGGTGCGGCCACCCAGCTCGAAAGCATCGATGGTGTCGGGCATGAACATGCCGTAGACGGGCCAGTTGGCGATGTTGATTTCGTCATCCCTGTCGCTGGCGTCGAGGCCGTTCTCGCCTTCGGGGAAGGTAATGATGCCGAGGACGGGATTGACGTCACCGGCGATGCCGAAGTCGTTGTCGTTGACGACCGCGAGGGTGCCGTCGGGCAGCATGGTGAGGCCTTCAGGCTTGTCTCCGGCGAGGTAGCCGAGGGAAGGCAGATTGGCCACCTTGATCTTGACGACCGGAGCGATGTCGAGGCCTTCGAGGCTGTCGGCGGTCTGCTGTTCGAGGGTTTCGGCGCCGAAGTCGAAGTCGAGGATGTCGGTGGCGAAGTTCAGATCGATTTTGAAGATGAACTTCTTGCCGGTCGGGCCGACGGAGGAGTCGCGCTCGATGACGTAGAGCTGGCCGTCGCCGACGTAAACGGCGTCACCGATCTTGTCGATGCGGCTCTCGGCGATACCGGGATTGGCATTACGCTCGAAGAGGTAAACATACTCGGCCACGGGCGTGCCGTCCGAACCGTCGATGGCGAGGATACGGATGGTGTCGGAGTGGCGGATGGACGTGTCTGGATTGTCGAGCGGCGTCTGGATGAAGGCGTAGACAATGTCGTTGTCGGTATCCAGAGCGATGGCCTCGAAGCCACGATTGGCGCGGCGGAGGTTGTAGACTTCCGGCAGGGTCTCATCGCCGTAGGTACCGTCGGCAACCGGGGTGTCACCGAGCAGGTGAGCGCCTTCGGGCACGAAGCGGTTGATGAGGGTGCCGTCGGTGTCGAAGTGGTAGATGGCCGGGCGGTACTCGTCGCACATCCAGAAGGTGCCGTCGCTGTCTTGAATAATGCCTTCGAGGTCGGCGCCAAACTCGTCGTAGCTGAGCGCGCCACCGACACCGTCGACGGGTACTTCGTCGTAGCCGGGGATGTTCGGCAGACCGGTGATGGGTGTCGTGCCGTCGGTGCGAGTGAGAGGAATGGTTTCCTCAAGGCTCAACACACCGCTGGCCAGATCGAGCTCGTAGCGATAAATCTTCGCCTGATAGTCGGGCAGCAGAAAGGGGCGCTCGCCGTCGACCGGGTCACCGTTCGGGCCGCGGTCACCCACGGTGTAGAAGGACCAGGTGACGTCCTCGACGGAGTTGTCCGCGTCGTAGCACAGGCCGGAGAAGCCGCCGGTGAGGATTTCCGTGACGCCGTCCTCGGTGGAGGTACCCAGGACCGGGCGGGCATCCGGGGTGAACTCGTACTGGGTCAGTTCCGGCAGGCCACGGCTGTGGTCCTTGAAGCCGAGCGGCACGATGTCGACGATTTCCTCAGCCTCAAGGTCGACGATGGCCAGGGCGTTGTTTTCCTGTAAGGTGACGTAGGCCTTTTCACCGTTGGGCGCGATGGCGACGAACTCGGGCTCGATGTCCTGCGAGGCGGTCGGGTCACCGTCACCAAAGATGCGCACGCCGGCGTTGCGGAGCTCAGCCTCGCGGCCGTCCCAGGCGTTGAAGTCGAGCTGGCTCACGGTGAAGTTTTCCGAGGTGAATTCCAGTTCGAACTCGGCAGCGGTCAGCATGCCCACCGGATTGGTGAGCTTGACCAGCGTGATGGTACCCTCGGGGTCGACCGTGTAGTCGCCGCTGGGCTCGCCTTCGTTGGCGCTCATGATGACCTGTCCACCGGGGCCGAAGACGACGCAGTCGGGTAGGGCGCCGGCCGGGATGTTGGCGAGGATGGTGTAATCGTCGCAGGCAAAGACCACGATTTGGCCGTCGTCCTGGGCGGTGGCTCCTTCGACCGCGGCGGCGCCGATGCCGTTGTGGACGGCGACGCTGTTGACGTTCCCGCCGACATCGATCTGCTGGATGCGGGTGGGGGTGGTCGGGTCGCTCATGTCGAGGACGTCGATCATGCCGGCGTCGGAATTGATGACGAAGGCGCGCTGGGTGCCGGCGTCGTAGGAGACGATTTCAGAGGCTCCTTCGTCGAAGATGCCCGTCTGGTAGGAGCCGATGAGGGAAGGCGTAAGGGTGATTTCGCTTTCGGCGAGGTCCGATAGTTGTGCGTTTAGTAAGCACGGGGCCGCCAGAGAGGCCGCGAAAAAAGGCTTGGCCACACTCTTGAAAGAGCGCAGCCAGACCTCGAAGGGTGAATGAGGATTCGATGGCATAAGTTGAGGCTTCGGGTTGATAGCAGTCCGTTGCTAAACGGATTGAAGCGTCTTTCAGAATCCTACCTGAGCTGTCTGTCAAAGAGGTTAACCTCGCTGTAAAAATCATTCACCGCACCGCCATTTAGTGGCATTTCAGAGGCCGTTATGACGGTCTCGATACAAACGTAAAGCGGCCGGAGTTTAATGTCGTTTTCGTCATACTGTGCCGAAATTGTTCCATGATTGCGGCCAGATTGAATTGCCAAAGCTTGCCGTTGACGCCATGGCGGCTTTCCTCTGTGTTTATCTTTTAGGCATGTTAGAATCTTTGACCGATCGCATGGGGCAGGCCCTCCGCAATTTACGCGGCGTGGGGAAGCTGACCGAGGACAATATGGCCGAGGCGCTCAAGGAAGTGCGCACGGCGCTGCTTTCGGCGGATGTGCACTTCAAGGTCGCACGGCAGTTCGTGGAGGACGTGCGCCAGGCCGCCATGGGCCAGGAGGTGCTGAAGTCCGTCACGCCCGGCCAGCAGATCATCAAGATCATCAACGACGAGCTGGCCAAGCTGCTCGGGGAGGGCACCACCGGCCTGGCTGACAAGAAGCCGCTGCGTATCATGATGGTCGGTCTGCACGGCTCCGGTAAGACCACTACCTCCGCCAAGCTGGCCAAGCGCCTGATGAAGGACGGCTACAAGCCCGCCCTCATCGCCTGCGACGTCTACCGCCCCGCCGCCATCGACCAGCTCGAGACGCTGGCAAAGCAAATCGAGGTGCCTTGTTATACCGACCGCACCTCGCAGGACGTGCCCAAGATCGGGCGCACCGGGTGGGACTGGGCCAAGGAGCAGGAGCGCAATCTCATCATTTTCGACACCGCAGGACGCCTCCAGATCGACGAGGACCTCATCGGGGAAATCAAGAAGCTGAAGGACAAGATCGTCCCGGACGAAGTCCTGCTCGTGGCGGACTCCGCCCTGGGCCAGGAGGCGGTTAACGTGGCCAAGCACTTCCACGAGGCCGTCAACCTCACCGGTATCGTCCTGACGAAGCTCGACGGGGATGCACGCGGGGGCGCCGCGCTGTCCATGAAGGCTATCACCGGCGTGCCCATCAAGTTCATGGGTACGGGCGAGAAGACGGACGATTTCGACATCTTCCACCCCGACCGCATGGCTCAGCGCATCCTGGGCATGGGTGACGTCGTCTCTCTGGTCGAAAAGGCACAGGAGACCATCGACGAGGAGGAAGCCGAGCGCCTGGCCAAGAAGATGCAGAGCAACGAGTTCAACCTTGAGGACATGCTCGCGCAGATGCGCCAGGTCAAAAAGATGGGCAACCTCGGCGGCCTCATGAAAATGATGCCCGGCATGAACGGCATCGAAATCGGCGACCGCGAGGAGACTCAAATGAGGCGTACGGAAGCTATTATTCTCTCCATGACTCCCACCGAGCGCCAGACGCCGCGCCTACTTAATGCCAGCCGCCGCAAGCGCATCGCCGATGGCTCCGGCGTGGAGGTCAAGGACGTCAACCAGCTAATCAAGCAATTCCAGCAGATGCAGAAGATGATGAAGATGATGCGCGGCTCGAAGGGCAAAAAGATGATGAAGAAAATGCAGTCCATGGGCGGTATGCCCGGCATGGGTGGCGGCTGTGGAGGACTTCCCGGCATGGGCGGCGGAGGCCTGCCCCGATTTTAGTAATATTAAAATGATTTTCAGTCACAGACTAACGCAGATGAAACGCAGATTTTTAATGAATTATCTGCGGAAATCGGCGTTTCATCTGCGGCTAAACCTTGGCATCATTCTCTTGTTATTCGTGGCTCCGATTTATGCCCGAGCGGACTCCCCCGAAGCTGCCAGAATCGCGCGGCTGGAGGCGGAGGTGGCGCAGAACCCCGACGACCTCGATTTGCGTTACAATCTTGGCCAGGCCTATAATTCCTTGGCCATGCTGGACGAAGAGGATGAAAACGAAGCGGCCATGGAAAAGGCGCTGGACACTTTCGAATATATATATGAGCGGGATCCCCGTCGGATTGACGCCCGCGCCATGGTTGGCAGTACAACCGTACTCAAGGCCCGCTTTGCCTTTGTTATCACCAAGATACACTGGGCCAAGAAGGGCTTTGCCATCCTCGACGAAACGGTTGAAGCAGAGCCGGATAACGCCCATCTGCGCCTTATTCGTGCTGCCAATTCCTCCAAGGTGCCTGGATTCCTCGGGCGCGGTGACGAGGCCCGGGAGGACTTCGCCTGGCTCCTGGCCGAAATGGCGCGTTCTCCGGAAAAATACGAAGATGCTTTCCGTCGCTCGGTTTATTTTTACGCTGGCGAATATGCTTTGGAAAATGATGACGAATCGGCCGTGGATTTGCTACGCAAGGCCCAAGCCACTGCTGGCGCGAAGTCACTCGATCACCGCATTGCCAAAGCCCTGACTCAGGCCGAGAAGGAATTTCCGGAATCTTTTAGCCCAAATACAGAATAATGATCACCTCCTTAGACAGCGACCTCGACCATATCCTGGTAACCCAGGAAGAAATTCAAAAGCGCATTGCGCAACTCGGTGAAGACATCACCGAGCACTACCGCGGGCTGGGCGCGGAAGAGGTGACGCTGATTTGTATTACCAACGGCGCCATCGTCTTCGGAGCGGATATCCTGCGCGCCATCGACATGTACGTCCGTCTGGACTGCGTGCGCGTTTCCTCCTACCAGAAGGAAGACCACCCGGTGACCGAACCGCAGATCATCGACCAGATACGGCTCGACATCGAAAGCCGCCACGTGCTGCTGATCGACGACATCCTGGACACGGGCAAAACCCTCCAGAAGATCGTCAACATCCTCGGCGAATTCAACCCGTTGAGCCTGCACACCTGTGTTTTGCTGCAAAAGAAAGGTCGCATTCAGACGAACTACCAAGCGGACTACACCGGGTTCCACATTCCAAACGAGTTCGTCGTCGGGTATGGGTTGGATTTCGCGGAGCGCTACCGCAATCTGCCGCACATCGGTGTCCTGCGGCCCGAGCTACAGAACCCGCCCGAATGGCAGTAGGGAGAGATGTGGGATGAGTGATATGTGATGTGAGATAGGAGGTATGAGGTGGTGCTGCAATTTGCAGTCCTCAAACCATATGCTCACAGAGACGCATCGTTGCATCTTACGGTGCCTAGCAGTTCGAAATCCTTATGGGTAACTGTTGACCAATTATCATCCCATATCTCCCTTCTCACATCCCACTTCACATATCTCCTTTGCATTCGGCTCGATTGTTGCTAGTTTGAGGTGTTTTATGACTTTAGCAGAAAAGAAGGCCGAACTGGTCGAGGAGTTGTCTTTTATTGAAGACCCGCAAGAGCGTTTTGCCTACATTATTGACGAGGCGCGCGGGCAGCCGAGCCTGCCGGAAGACCTCCGTATCGACTCCTTTCGCATCGAGGGATGCCAGTCCCAGCTCTGGCTCGTGCCACGCTTCGAGAACGGTCTGTGCTATTTCGAGACCGACTCCGATGCGGTCATCACCAAAGGCGTGGCTGGTTTGCTCACGCGGCTGTACAGCGGCTCCAAGCCCGGCGAAATTTTGGAAAACGAGCCCGATTTCCTCGCCACCGTGGGCATTACCCAGCACCTGACGCCCAACCGCCGCAATGGCTTATCCAACGTCTGGAAGAAAATCCGTAGCTTTGCCGAATCCTGCCTCCAGGAGCAGGCCGGCGCCTCGGCCAATTAGGCAAAATAGCGTCGGTTTATTGCTAAAAGTAGAGGGTCCGTAAATTTGTAAGCGGAATCCGTTCGACGGTTAACTATTTTGTAAAACAGTCGATAAAAGGACTTTCGGACAGAGGCCTAGTCCTTGTGGCGTGTATTGGGCATTGCTCAAAAACATTATTTGCCTATGTTAGATTAATATTTCTGACGAAAATCCGTTGGGAATAAGAACCTTACGTCAGCTTTCCTACCTAAGGCCATCGATATATGAATGTGCTTATCGCAGAGGACGATTTTATCTCCCAACGTTTGTTGCAGACAAACTTAGAGCAAATGGGCTATGCCGTGACCGTGGCCAACGACGGCGAGGAGGCCTGGCGGATCCAGGAAGCCCAACCGCACCGCATTGTCGTCAGTGACTGGCTGATGCCGAACATGGACGGACTGGAGCTCTGTCAGCGGGTCCGCAGCCAGCCCAACACCGATTACACCTATTTCATCATGCTCACGGCCAATGTCGGCCAGGAAGACAACTACTACAAGGCCATGGATGCCGGCGTGGACGACTTCCTGAGCAAGCCGCTTGACCGCACCCAGCTACAAATCCGCCTGCACGTGGCCGAGCGCATCCTCAAAAGCACGTCCCGCATTCAGTCCTTGGAGAACGTGCTGACCATCTGCGCCTACACCAAGCGCATTAATTTCCCCGACGAGGGTTGGCAGACCATCGAAGAGTTTATGGAGCGCCACCTGGGCATCCGGCTTTCTCACGGCATCGACCCCGATCACTATCAAAAGGTCATCAAGCCCGAGCTCGATAAGCTCAAGGAGCAGGCCGACCTGCCCAAGTCTCCCTAGGTGCGTGTCCGCACAGGACAATGAGGGCAAGCCCCTTAGCTCACGTTGTTCGCTACCCCTGATACAGCGGTTGCGCTTGCCAAGGGAATGCAATCGGCAAGAGTGGCAGGGATGAGTGAAAAGAAACGTGGTGCAGCCATTGCCGCCCTCAAACGTGCCCTGGGCAAAGCGGTCCTGACAGGCGACTCCCTGCCGCCACGCGCGGGCATCGATAACGCCCGGCTGGTGTTTCATCCGTCCGCCTACATTCGGGTGGAAAACGAAGAGCAGGTAGCCAAGGTGCTGCTGCTGGCGAACAAGCATGGCGTGCCGCTCACCCTGCGCGGAGCCGGGAGCGCCACCACCGGGTCGGCTTCCCCCAGTGAAAACGGTTGGGTGCTCGACCTGACCGCGCTGGATTCCATCCGTATCGACGCCACTGCCGGCATGGCGCATGTCGGTGCCGGGGCCACCACGGAAAACATCAACATCGCGGCGGAAAAAGAGGGCTGGTTCTACCCGCCGGACCCGTCTTCGAAGAAGCACTCGACCATCGGCGGTAACCTAGCCACCAACGCCGGGGGATTGCGCGGCGCCAAGTACGGTGTCACCCGTGACTACGTCTTTGCGCTGGAGGGCTTCCTGCCCACCGGCGAACGCGTGCGCTGGGGGGCGCCCTTGCGTAAGTTCGCCTCCGGCTTCAATGTGCGCGACCTCTGGATTGGCTCGGAAGGGGCCTTGGGCGTCATTACCTCGGCCACACTGAAGCTCTTGCCCAAGCCCGAAGCGCGGCAAACCTTCCTCTTCGGCTTTACCAGCGATGCGCAGGCCCTCCGCGCCGCCATCTCCGTGATGAAGGCCCGTCTCGTGCCGGCTATCATGGAGTTCATGGATCGCCAGACGGTCGATTGCGCCCTGCGCCGCCGCCGCGAAAAGGGCCCCGAGACCAACCGCCTTCTCAAAAAGGTCACGGGCGCGTTCAAAAAAGCGCCCGCACTGCTGCTCATCGAGCTGGACGGCCGCGCCGCCGTTGTGCGCGAGGACAGGAAGCACCTGCTGGAGCTGTTCGCCAAGTTCCATGGCGTCAGCGCCAGGGACGAAGCCGAAGCGGAGTCCCTTTGGGAAATCCGCCGCACCTGCTCACAGGCGATGTTTCAGATGGGCGACACCAAGCTCAACGAGGACATCGTCGTGCCCATCAGCAGCTACCTGGAACTTTTACGCTACACGCTGGAATTGAAAAAGGAGACCGGCCTGGCCACGCCGACATTTGGCCATGCCGCCGACGGCAACTTCCACGTCCACCTGATGTACAATCATGGCGATCCCGCCCAGTGTCGGGCGGCTGAGCGCGGTGTAAAGCTGCTGATGGAGAAGGTCGTTGACCTAGGTGGAGCCATCACCGGCGAGCACGGCATCGGCCTGGCCAAGAGCCCATTCCTGAAGCTACAGCATAACAAGGCCGAAATCGAGGCCATGCTGGCGATCAAGCGGGCGCTCGATCCGAAGGACATCCTGAATCCCGGCAAGATGTTCACGCCCTTCGCCATGTGGAAGCACCCACGCGACTACGCCACGGTGATGCCCTGGGATAAACACTAGGCAGTGCCTGGAATTAGTCCGCTGGCATTTCCCAGGCTGGCGGAGCACCTGCGCCTCCAGCCTGATAGCCCTCGTCGATGGAGTCGTCCACCTCCTGCTGCTCATTCATGTTCTCGTTGTTGAGAACCGTTCTGTTGAATTCGGCTTTTTCCTTCTCCGTGGCGGAGCTTTGACAGCCCGTCAGTGCCAGCGCCAAGGGCGCAAAAAGGCAAATGGTGTACAAGGTGATTTTCATATTTAGGTTCCCTGGCTGTTCTTTTGTTGTTCCAATAATAACTTCTGCTGCTCCAACTGCAACTTTTGTTGTTCCAGTTGCAGTCTCTGCATTTCAAGTTGGTTCTGCTGCGTCTCGAGTTCGCGTTGGCGACGTTTCTCGGCGTAGTAGTCGCTCATGTCGTCGCGCCGGTCGCTGCCAGTGGCATGACCGATGGCCGCGCCACCCAGGCCGCCGACCAGAGCGCCAATGGCAGCACCACCGCCACCGCCGGCTGCGTAGCCTATGCCCGCCCCGGCGCCCGCGCCCAAGGCACCACCGCCTAGCGCACTGGTGGTTTTATCGCATCCGCTCAGACTAAATAGCAAAGCTGCGGCCAAGAGTACAGTGATTGGCGTCTTCATTCTAATTTCCGGGAGCCTGCGGAGCGTCCTGCTCGCGCACCTCTTCTTGTTTCAGTATATTGACCGTGGAATCGTCCCCCGGTTCCTGGGTGGAGCCGCATCCGGCTAGAAGCAGTGTTGATACAAGAATCAACAGACCTGTCGTTTTCATGAATTAGCGGTAGAGATTAGCTGGCTGCGCCAGTGCTTTTGCGGAATCAGCCCCAATATGATAAGAAACGCCTGCGTGAACCAGAAAAAAAGCAACCAGTAGAAGCCCGAGTCTGTAAACCCATAGGCGTGAAGGCCGACGCCGAGCAGGTTGGTGCCGAACCACGACCACGCCGTGATGATGTTACCGCCGATGGCCAGCACCATGAATCCGCGTTCGCGGACCACGCCGCCCCAACGTGCGTGCAGCATAAGCGCGCACCACAACACGATGAGCAACGCGCCATTCTCCTTCGGGTCCCAGCCCCAGAAACGGCCCCAGCTTTGGTCGGCCCAGACACCGCCGAGCATGGTTCCGACAAAGGAAAACAGCAGCGAAAAGCAGGTGATGCCGTAAACCATACGGTAAAGCGCGGCGCCTGCCTCTTTGCTGAGGCCGTTCGTTAGCGTACCGCGTAGCAGGTAGTAGGCCGCCAGTGTGCCGCCAAGGAATACGGCCGAATAGCCGAAGGTGATGATGACCACATGCGTGGCCAGCCAGAAATTCGAGTCCAGCACGGCACGCATCATTTCAAGCGTATCGCCGGTCTTGGCCAGGTTGTGGGCAATGACCAGCGTGATGAAACCGATGATGCTGGCGACGAATGACCCGACGCCTCCCTTGAAGATATACTCGAGTACGATTGCCAGCAGCACCGCCCCCCAACCGACAAAGATGGCCGAGGAATACAGGTTGGTTATGGGGGGACGGCCTTGAATCCACATGCGCGCAAGCAAAGCGAAAGTGTGGATGACGAAGGCCAGCAAGAGCAGCCAGAATGCAGAACGCTGAAGCTCATCCGGCCATTTGAGCCAGCTAACGGCCACGACGAGAAAGATGATCACATACAGGATGCTAGCCTGGTAGAAGGGGGCAAAGTTGTTAAAGAATTCCTCGAAGGCAACGCGGCCCATGGGCGCACCGGCGTCCAGCTCCACATGCATGTGGGCCAGCTCCTTGTTGAAGGCAGCCGCGTCGTTTGCGCGATATGCTTCGGCGAGCTGGGCGTAGCCGGCGACGACGGGGTTGATTTCGCCCGTGGTGATGGTGTCGAGAAGCGCTTCGCCGACGTTGGACCAGTCGTTCTCCGCCTTGGCCTCCGGCGTTGTGGGCGGGACGATGCCGAGGTCGGCCACTTGAGACAAATGCAGGAACTCGTTGGTGAAAGCCGCGAACATCTGGAAGGCCGCTTCGTCGAAAGGTTCGTCGCGTTCGTGCTGCGCGAAAGCCTGACGGCCGGGGCCCACCACTTCCTCCCAGCGCTGGTAGAGCAGGGGAAGCTGCGCAACATCGCCGCCAGGATGCAGGCTCCAGGTCAGGCGCTCGTACTGGTTCATGGCGGTGGCGAGCTTGATGATCTGACGCTCGTAGACACTGCGCAGAGCAGATTCGGTGTTGGTCGCCTGGTTGGCCTGTTCGCCGATGGCCTGACGGTGGGGTAACAAATCGTCGTAGCTAAAGTATTTCCGATCCTCCTGCTTGAGCCCGAGCAGTCCCAGCACCTCGGCGTTGTCGATCCGGAAGACAGGCAGTCCCGCGGCCTCTTCCGGCTCGAAGGCAAGTCGCATGAGCCACTCAATGGCCGGCAGCTTGCCGTCATCCGTGCGTACGGCGGAACGCTGCGAGATGACGCGCAGGGAGTTCATCGCCACGGAGTCCAGTGGCAGGACGCGCCCACCGGTTTGCACGGGCAGCTCGGCAAAGCTGGCCACGTCGAAATCGCCCGAGTAGCGCGGAGGCATCAGGCCCTTGATTACGACCAGGAGCCCGAAGATAAAAATCACGATGGGGATGAACCGTTTCATGCGGGGCGGCCTTTCTGTTCGCGGCGAATGAAGCGACTCAGGCTGATGCAGAACTGAATGCACATGCCGAGGCCAACCAGCAACACGGCGATGTAGGGCCAGGTCCAGACCGGGTTGCGCACGACCATGAGGATGGATGTCGTGTCGTTGTTCGCAAAAGACTGCTGGAAGAAGGTCAGCCCGGCATAGCGCAGCGGGTGGTTCATGTAAATTTTGACGGGACGTTCAACGCCCTTGCCGGGATCGTTCAGAATAATGTCGCTGGAGTAGTTCCGCGGGATTTCCGTGCCAGGGTATTTGTCGTGACTGAAGTCCTTGAGCTGAATCCAGAAGGGGTAGTAGTCGCGCTTGAAGCGCAGTGCTATCTGGTAGGTTTGGCCGCCATAATCAAAAGTCTGGGGCGGGATGTTGCCGCCGAACCCCGCGCTGACCATCCAGGCGCCGATGGTCTCGCCGTTTTCATCCAGGATGCTGACGACGACGGCGGGGATGTTCGATTCGTTGTCCTGGAAACTTTCGGGCTGCTCCTGGATGACGCCGCCCATGCGCTCGGCAAATCCTTTAAGCGGCAAAGTACCTTTGCTCAGCAAAGTGCGACCTTCCGTGCCGAGCACCAGAGCCTCGCCGGATTTCAAGCCATCTACGGCTTCGGTGAGTTCGCGCTTCTGGGCGGGCGGCACCTGCGGATTTTGCAGCATCTGTTCGTAGTGGCGCAGTAGGTTGGCCCCGATGGCGGCGCCGGCGTTGGGTGTGTAGGCCTCCACGCGCACTTTTACGGGTAACTCCGGAAGCTCAATCACGCTGCCCGGCTTCAACAGACTCCGAGGAATACTGGTGACGCGATCGACATCCTCGCCCGAGGTATCGATGAGGACCAGCTCGGCGTCGCGAAAGTCGGTGGAGAAGTTAACCGGAACGCCGCCCTCGTCGACGTACATCTGGCTCTCCTCCTGCAGGAAGGCGATGAGGAAGCCGCTGACCAGCAACAGGACGACCCCTGCGTGGGTCAGGGCGATACCTGTCTTTTTCCAACTGGCCTTGAAATAGCGGAAGTGCGCGCAAACGAGGTTGACCAATAGCAGCCCGCCCAGAAGGAAGCCACCGGGCAGCGGTATTTTGAACCAGGCCAGATTGAGGTCGAAGCTGCCTCCGGCCACCATCTTGAGCAGCGACAGGGCCGGCGTAAGCACGTAAAAGCTCTCGAAGTAGAGCCGCTGCGTCTCGTGGATGCCCCAGCGCGACTGGTCCAGCGTGCCGAAAAACACCAGCACCATGGAAAAAGCCAGCAGCACGACGGTCAGCCCCAGGGAGCTGAAAATGCGAAAAACGGGATTCATCTAATCAATGTTCAGGGAAGCGCACGGTACTCATGAACCGGCCAAAGTTGACCGCCTCCGCGTTAACCAGTTCCGTGTCGCCCTGCATTTTGAAAAACCAGGTCGCTCCGTGATAGGGGAGAATCACCCCCGCAATGCTCTGCCCGGACGGGCCCGTCAGCTCAACCAGGAAGCCGGGGTGCTTGTCGACCTCAATGGCATTTCCTTCCTGCATGGAGATTAGCTCCTGCGGTGTCAGCGGGGCCATATCGACCTGATCGGCCCAGCGGTTTACGTTCGCCAGGTCCCCGCCGACATCGCCGGGGAAGACCAGTACGGAGAC
The DNA here is from genome assembly GCA_030432235.1 of Verrucomicrobiia bacterium. Taxonomy (GTDB): domain Bacteria; phylum Verrucomicrobiota; class Verrucomicrobiia; order Opitutales; family Cerasicoccaceae; genus JAUIHT01. The sequence goes on from JAUIHT010000005.1 coordinate 95,406, forward strand.
CTCGGCACGCTGGCCGTCTTTTTCGATGAGCCAGGAGCCCTTGCGCATGGAGCCCAGCGGCTGGGCTTGCCAACCCTCGGGAGCCGTCCAGGTGGGTGAGTCAAACTGCGCGCTCTGCTCGGCCATGCCGGGTAGCGCCTGCATCGGGGCGTTGCCGGAGGCTTGCATCATCGGCCCGGCCATGGGAGCGCTGGACTGAGGGGCCGTACCCGCCAAGGCATCGCCAGCAGGAGCCTCCGTGCCCGCGTTGACCGTCATGCGGACAGGAGCCACCGCGTCCTGCGGTGGCGACTCCTTCGGGATTTCATAGGTGCGCACTTCCTCCTTCTGGCAACCCGCCAGGAGAATCAGGCCGAGAACGGCAACGCTGATGCGTAAGCATGTCATAAACGGACGACATTCACGCAATCCCGCCACCGCGTCAAGCGAACCCGGTCTTAAGGTTTCGGTTAGAATTCGAGCGCCACGGATGTCTGGATGCGGTGGCTGTCGACGTTCTGGGTCCGGTAATAGTCCGTCTTGAGGAAACTGTACTCCAGGGCGAGCGTCAGGTAAGACGTCACCTGATAAAAGAGAGAGGTGGAAGCGTCCATATTGAAGCTGCGCATGCCGGGGCTCAGGTCGGAGTCCACCGGGTCGTCGAGGCCGAACGCGACGTTCCAGTTCCACTTGTCGGCGGGAAAGGTCTGGAGTTGCACCCAGCCGCCACGGGAAGCGATGGGCGTCATGAGGGCGAGATTGACCGACTGCCCGATGCCGCCACCGAATCCGGCGACGTTTTTGCCCGCCCAGACGGAGCCCAGCAGCTTGGCCTTGTTCTTCCAGTCGAGAATACCGGTAAACATGCCCACGGCGGTGTCGTAGTTTTTCTCCGCGCCTCCGCCGATGTGGAAGGCCTCCCGGCCCCAGGCGCCGCCCAGCGCGACCGTCGCCTTCAAATCGTCCTGCACGGGGAATTCGTAGGCAACCGTGCCCTCGAAATTCGGCACGCCGGAGTCATCCCCGTCCGGCTGGCCGCCGCCGTCGATGTCGCCGCTCTCGGCGCCGGCCACCGCGCCACGAAGCTTCAGCGTGCCATCGCCCACGGGATGAGTCCATTCGGCTTTGATCTGCGGACGCCGCGACCAGAGCGCGCCCTGATTATAATAGACGGCAAAGTTGACGGTCTTGGGCAGTGCGACGACGAGGGCGTCCCAATCCTGGCCGACGGTCAGGTGCCAGTTGTCGTTTTGCAGATCGGCGTAGGCCAGCCGCAGACGCAGGGTGGGGGTGTTGCTGCTGTAATCGCCGTAGAAGTCGGTCTCGATGCGTGCGCCCGGCTTCCAGTCGTCGAAGGCCGGTCCGCGCACGTTGAAGCCCAGCCGCGTCTGGCGCGCGGTAAAGCTAAGCTGATCGTCGGGGCTGCTGCTTTGCGGCAGGACGTAGCGCGCGAAATCGCCATTGAAGGTCTGCTGGGTGTCGTAAGCGGCGTCGAGCATGACGTAGCCATAAACCTCGAAGGACCAGTCGTTGTGCTTGAAACTCAGCCAGGACTCCTGCTCGGGTTTCAAGGGCGCTTCCTCTAGTGGCAGATGCTCGTCGAGGGGAGACTCGTTTGCGGCCAGAGAAGGTTCTCCCTCCTGCGGCGGGGTGATGCGCAGTGTGGGCCCGGCGGCCGTATGGGCCTGTTCCTGCGAGAGCTGTTGTTTCAGGGAGGCCACCTCTTCGCTCAGGCTTCGGATGGTCTGCTGTTGCTCCAGCATCATCTGCCGCAAGGCCTCCATTTCTTCCCGCAAGTCGCTCTCCGCCGCTCTGGCTTTCATCGCCAACGCTATAGAGGCGATAAACAGTATCATCGCCAGCACACGCTTGACCGGTGTCAGTGTTGAATGCACCGCGTGAAGCTAAGTTTATGTTGCGATATATGAAGATTAAAATTTCTTATCAATAGACTATCAACTGGGCTAATGTGCTTATGAAGCAATTTTCCTGAATCATTTATTTATTTTCCCTACGTGACAACACGGCGCGCAGTGTTCATGATGTGGAAAACCCAAGACCCCGCGCATGAAAGACTTTATCCCCGCTGATGAAGCAAAAGCCATGTCGAAGGACGCGCTTTTCGCCGCACTAGAATCCGGCCCCGAGGGCCTTTCCCAGACCGAGGCGAAAAAGCGCCTCGAGGCCGTCGGGCCCAACGAGTTGACCACCAAACGGGAAAGCGCCCTGCTGCAGTTTCTGCGCTACTTCTGGGGCCCGATCCCCTGGATGATCGAAATCGCCGCCGTGCTCTCACTGGTCAACAAGGACTTTGGTGATTTCGTCATCATCGCGGTGCTGCTGGTCATCAACGCCTGCATCGGCTTCTTCCAGGAGCACCGGGCAGCCAACGCCCTCGACGCCCTGAAGGCCCAACTGGCGCTCAAGGCGCACGCACGCCGAGACGGCGCCTGGGCCGAGGTCGAGGCCCGCGAACTGGTTCCCGGTGATCTCATCCGCATCCGCCTGGGGGAAATCGTTCCGGCGGACCTCAAACTGGTCGACGGCGACTACGTTTCCATTGATCAGGCGGCGTTGACCGGCGAATCCCTCCCCGTGACGATGAAGACCGGCGACATCGCCTATTCCGGGTCGGTGGTCAAGCAGGGCGACATGACGGCGCTGGTCACCGGTACGGCGGGGAACACCTTTTTCGCGCGCACGGCCAAGCTGGTCGAGACCGCCGGGGCCGGTAGCCATTTCCAGAAGGCCGTCCTGCACATCGGCAATTTCCTCATCATCGTGGCGCTGGTGCTCTGCGTCCTGCTGACCATCGTGCTGCTGGGTCGTGGTGACAACTTTTGGGAAATCCTGCAGTTCGTACTTATCCTGGCGGTGGCTTCCATTCCTGTGGCCATGCCCGCGGTGCTGTCCGTCACCATGGCCTTGGGTGCGCTGGCCTTGTCGAAGCAGAAGGCCATCGTCTCGCGCTTGCAGTCCATCGAGGAGCTGGCCGGCATCGACATCCTTTGCTCGGACAAGACCGGCACGCTGACCAAAAACCAAATCACCTTGGGTGAGAGTGTGCTGCTGGGTGCATCGGATGAAGCCGCCCTTATCCAGGCTGCCGCCCTGGCATCGCAAGGAGACAATCCCGACGCCATCGACGGCGCCGTCCTGGCGGGTTTGAAAGACAAAAACGCGCTCCAGGGCTACACCCTGAGCAAGTTTACGCCCTTCGATCCCGTCTCCAAGCGTACCGAGGGCGCCTGGACCGATGCCCAGGGTCAGACCGTGTGCACCAGCAAGGGCGCGCCGCAGGTCATCTTTAACCTTTGCGGCTTGCAGGGTGATGCACGTACGCAGGCCGACGCGACCGTGAATCAATTCGCCGCCAAGGGACTGCGCACTCTCGGGGTAGCCCGCAAAAACGCACAGGGCTGGGAGTGTCTCGGCATTCTCTCGCTCTTCGATCCGCCCCGGGACGACTCCAAGGCGACCATCGAACAGGCCATCGAGCATGGCATCGCCGTCAAGATGGTCACCGGGGACAACACTGCCATCGCGGCGGAGATATCCGGCCAGCTCGGCCTGGGACGCCACATCCAGCCTGCCGGTCAATTCTTCACCAAGGAGGACGATCCGGCCCACCTGCCTGAAGGCAAAGCTCACGCCATCGAGGCGGCGGACGGCTTCGCGGAGGTTTTCCCGGAACACAAGTACGGCATCGTCAAGGCCCTGCAGGGGCAAGGGCACATCGTCGGCATGACCGGTGACGGGGTCAACGACGCCCCCGCGCTCAAGCAGGCCGATGTGGGCATCGCGGTCTCCGGCGCCACCGATGCGGCCCGGGGCGCAGCCGCGCTCATCCTGACGCAGCCGGGGCTCTCCGTCATCGTCAAGGCGGTAGAGCTGGCGCGGCAGATTTTCGAGCGCATGCTCAGCTATACCATCTACCGTATCGCCATGACGGTGGACATCATGATCTTCGTAGTGCTGGCCATGTTGCTCTATCCCGTGGTCGGCGGGCAGCACTTTTACCCGCTCACGCCCATCATGATTATCCTGCTGGCGCTGCTGGACGACATCCCGATCATGTGCATCGCCTACGACCACACGCGGACCGATCCCAAGCCCGTGCGTTGGAACATGGGGCGGGTTATTACGGTGGCGACGACCCTCGGTGTGCTCTCCGTCGTGCAGACCTTTGGTGTGCTTTGGCTGGGCATCAACACGCTTGGGCTAGCCAGTGACCCGCAGCATCTGCAGTCGATGCTGTTCCTGCAGCTCGTCGTCGCGGGCCACCTGCTGCTCTTTCTCACCCGCACGCCGAAGTTTTTCTTCCTGCCGCCGTGGCCCTCGTGGCAATTGCTCGGGGCCATCGTCGTTACACAAATCTTCGCCGTCTGCCTGTGTGGCTTTGGTTGGCTGGTGCCGCAACTGCCCTGGAAATGGATCGGCTGGGTCTGGGTCTACAACCTCATTTGGATGGTCGGTCTGGACATCGCCAAGGTCGTTCTCTATCGCCAGTTGGACCATAAGGCGCACCATCAGCGTCACATCCACGCCATGAGCAAGCATCTGGGCAGTTAGCCGTTTTATTGGAGCTACACGCCTCATGAGATGCGAAACATCTCGGTTCCAAGGTTACGCTTTGGGCGGATCGTAGAGGTAGCCGACGCCGTGAATGGTGCGGAAGTGATCGAGATTGCAGCCTTCCTTGGCAAAGGTGTTGCGAATTTTCACGATGTACTGGTCCAGTGAGCGGCTGCGGATATCCGCATGGACGCCCCAGACGGCATGAATGAGCGACTTGCGGCTCTGGATATTATGCGGGTTGGCCGCCAAGTATGCCAGGATGCCGAGCTCCTTGCGGCCCAGCTTCTCGGACTTGCCCGAGGGAAAATCTACCTCCATGCGCGTCGGGTTGACCGTTGCCCCGCAGAAGTCGAAAGGCTCCTCGGTCAGGCTGGCATTGTGAGTGACGCGGGTGTCACTGGCGGTTTCGGTACGACGCAGAACCGCGTGAATGCGAGCGACAAGCTCGGAGGTGCTGAAGGGCTTGGTCACATAGTCGTCAGCTCCGCGTTCGAGCGCCTTGACCTTGTCGACCTCGGAATCGTTGGCGGTGAGAAAGATGACCGGCGCGGTGATGCCGCCTTTGCGGATTTCCTCAAGCAGGGCCATGCCCGTGGTGTCCGGTAGGCCGAAATCAAGCAACACGAGATTGACGAAATTGCGCTCAAGGAAGTGTACGACGTTGGCGCCTTTGTTATAGACCTGCACTTGGATATCGTTGGTTTCCAGCGCGTCGGTGACCAGTTCGGCGAGGCCCTTGTCGTCTTCGACTAAAAGTATAAATGGCTTGGGTGCAGACATAACAGACTAAATGGAGGAGAGTAAAACAGCATTCACGCGTAAGCTCGGCTGGCAGAATAATAAAGGCTTGGGTGCGGACATGTTCTTTAAGTTAGCTCTTGGGCATCGGCCAGGACCTCGGCGGCGTGCTCTTCCGGTTTTACCTTCGGGTATGTCTTGGCGACCTTGCCGTCGGGGCCGATGAGGAACGACATCCGGTGGATACCGTCGTAGACCTTGCCCATGAATTTCTTTTGGCCCCAGACACCGAAGCCATCGATGACTTTTCGGTCCGGGTCCGAAGCCAGGGCGAAAGGCAGCTGGTACTTTTCGCGGAACTTCGCGTGGGAGGCTTCGCTGTCGGCACTGATACCGATGACGGCAATGCCGGCCTTCTGGAAATCGGCAAAGCCGTCACGGAAGGCACAGGCCTCCTTGGTGCAGCCTGGAGTGTCGTCCTTCGGGTAAAAATAGACCAGATAGGGGCAGCCCTTCAAATCGGCCGTGCTGTGTTCAGTGCCGTCGGCGTCGTGGAAGGTGAATGTGGGCGCGTCGGCGCCGGGCTGCAGAGGATCGGGCTGGCTCATGAGTCAGGAGAGCGGCTGTCAGTGCCTTATTTAAACTGATGAATAGATTATTTTTACAATTATGCAAACCGGATTTTTTACAATTAGCGCCTAGACCTTGCATTCGGGCTTGTCGGAAGCGCCAGGCTTGCTTTGGCTGGTGGGCTTATGTCCAAAGATTCCACACCGCTTCTCATGCTGGGCCTGCCCAAGGGCAGCCTGGAAGAGGCAACCTTGAAGCTCTTCGCCAAGGCGGGCTTCAAAATCAGTCAGAGCTCCCGCTCCTATCGTCCTTCCATTGACGACCCGGAGCTGGACGGGCGCTTCGTACGCGCCCAGGAAATCAGCCGCTACGTCGAGCATGGATACTTCGACTGCGGCCTGACCGGCCATGACTGGGTGGTGGAAAACAACGCCGATGTCGTCGAGGTCTGTGATCTCATCTATAGCCGCGCCTCCAACGTCAAGAGCCGCTGGGTGTTGGTCGTCCCGCAGGACTCGCCGGTGCAGTCGGTCAAGGACCTCGAGGGCAAGCGCATCGCCACGGAGGTCGTCAACATCGTTGGGCAGTACCTGAAGAAGAACAACGTCAGTGCCTCGGTGGAATTCTCCTGGGGCGCGACCGAGGTCAAGGTGCCCGACCTGGTGGACGCCATCGTGGACCTGACCGAGACCGGTAATTCCATCCGCGCGAACAAGCTCCGTATCGTCGACACGCTCCTGGAAACCAACACCAAGCTCATCGCCAATAAGGAAAGCTGGGCCAATCCGGAAAAGCGCAAGAAGATCGAAAACATCGCCTTGCTGCTGCGCTCGGCCCTGATGGCAGACAAGATGGTCGGCCTCAAGCTCAACATCGAGCGTGACAAGGTGGACAGCATCATCGCAAGCCTCCCGGCCCTGCGCAACCCGACCATTTCACCGCTGAGCTGCGACAAGTTCGTCGCGCTGGAGGTCATCCTCGACGAGAAGGTCGTGCGTGAAATCATCCCTTCGCTCAAGGCCCATGGCGCCGAGGGCATCATTGAGTACCCGCTGAACAAAGTCGTCCCGGACTGATGACCGCCTATGGCCGCCCCACGTACAGTCACCCTGGGCCTCGTGCAGATGAGCATGGTGGCCGACCCGGCCAAGAACCTTGAGGCCGCCGGGGCTGCTATCGTCGAGGCGGCGGGGAAGGGCGCGCAGGTTATCGTCCTGCCGGAGCTGTTCCGCACGCTATACTTTTGCCTGACGCAGGACACGGCGCAGTTCGACCTCGCGGAAAAAATCCCCGGCCCCGTCACGGAGGCACTCTGCCCGTTGGCCAAGGAGCTGGGGGTGGTCATCATCGCGCCGGTCTTCGAGCGGGCCGCGCCGGGCGTATACTTCAATACCGCGGCGGTCATCGACGCCGACGGGAGCTACCTGGGGAAGTACCGCAAGATGCATATCCCGCAGGACCCGGGCTTTGAAGAGAAGTTCTATTTCACGCCCGGCGATCTGGGTTTTCCGGTTTTCGAAACGAAGTTCGGCAAACTCGGTGTGCTCATCTGCTGGGATCAGTGGTACCCCGAAGCCGCCCGGCTCATGGCGCTTGGCGGGGCGGAGATTCTCATCTATCCGACGGCCATCGGCTGGCTCCCCGAGGAAAAGGCCGAACTCGGCGCGGCTCAGCACAATGCGTGGCAGACTGTCCAACGCGGGCATGCCGTGGCCAACGGCTGCTACGTCGTGGCGGTCAACCGCGGCGGCACCGAGGGCGAGACGGAGTTCTGGGGCCGGAGCTTTGTCAGTGATTTCTACGGGCAAGTCGTTGCCGAGGCCGGTGAGGCTGCCGGTGAAATAGTCACTTACACCTGCGACCTCAAAGCGCTGGAGGACTTCCGCCGCATCTGGCCCTTCTTCCGCGACCGTCGCATCGACGCCTTCGACGATCTCAAAAAGCGCATCCGCGACTGATTTGCCATGGCCGAGACCTCGCAGGAAGGCTTTTACGACGAGGCTTACTACCGTTCGCACTACGGGCGCGTGCACGACGATCCGGCCTACCACCGTCTGCGCGGGCTCTACTGGAAGCACGCTTTGTTCGACCAGGCCGGATTGCAGCCCAAGGGGCCAGTGCTGGACTTCGGCTGCGGCCTGGGGCCGGTCAGTGCGGCTTTGGATGAGGTCGAGGCTTACGACTTCTCCGCCTATGCGCGGAACTTCGTGCGCAAGCTCGGCCGTACCGTCTACGATGACCCGGCGGAGATTCCCGATGGCCGCTTCGACGTTATCCTGTCGTCGCATTGCCTGGAGCACTCGCTGACGCCACATGAGGACTTGAAGCAGTTCGCGCGCTGGGCTCGCCCTGGCGGACGCCTCGTCCTGGTGCTCCCGGTGGAAATCAACCTCGCGCCCGCGACTGCCTACGACAACGACCGCCATATGCAGGCCTGGACCTTTCAGACCATCACCAACCTCCTGCTGGCCAGTGGTTGGCAGCCGCGGCAGCAGTGCTACGTGTACGATTCACTCGGGCTCGGCAAGCTGGCGCAGCTTTTCGGCGAGGAGCGCGCCGTGGCACTTTCCTGGAAGCTCGGGCGTCTGGCCCGCAACTTCAAATCCCTCTACACCATCGCCGAGAAGACGGAGGCAAGCACATGATGAGCGAACCCGCCCCCAAAGGCTTTCGTATGCCCGCCGAATGGAAACCGCAGGCTGCCGTCTGGCTGTCCTGGCCGGTATCCACCCATATCTGGCCGGGGCGGAAAAACGACACCTGGGAAACCTTTGCCCGGCTGGCTGCCCGCTGTAGTTATCATCAGCCGGTTGCAATCAACGCTGCCGGAGCGGCCCATGCGGAGATCACCTCGCTCCTCAATCGCGCCAAGTGCGACCTGACCGTCACCACGCTCTACGATCATGCCACGGATGACGTCTGGTGCCGCGACCACGGGCCCATCTGGCTCAAAAACGACGCTACCGGTGAGGTCGCTCTGACGGACTGGCGCTTCAACGCCTGGGGCGGCAAGTTCGAGCCTTTCGATCAGGACGATGCCACCCCTAAGCGCATTGCGGATTCACTGGGCCTGCGCCGATTCGCGCAGGACGAAATCCTGGAGGGTGGGGCGGTCGAATGTGACGGGGATGTTACAATACTCACGACCGAGGCCGTTCTTTGTAACAATAACCGCGATGGTCTGGATCGTACCACCTGGGAGAAGCGACTGCGCGAAGCGCTCGCCATCGAGGAGGTCGTCTGGTTGCCGGACGGTCTGCCCAACGACGACACCGACGGTCACATTGACAACATCGTGCGCTTTACCAAAACCGGGGCCGTCCTCGCGGTTGAGCCCGATGGGGTGCCGGTGCTGGAGGAGAACCTGGCGATCCTGCGGCGGCGCTTCAAGGAGGTCCTAACGATCCCGCGTCCGGCGTACTTTCACAAAGAAGAGCGCACGCCCGCAAGTTACGCCAACTTCTTGGTGTTGAACGACTACGTTATTGTCCCGGCTTACGGAGAAACAAAAAAGGACGAGGCCGCATTGGGCCTCGTCCGTGAATCAAGTGGGGTAATGAAAGGTGAGTTGTTCGATTGCCGTCTCCTCATTGAGGAGGGTGGCGCGTTACACTGCCTTACGTCAAATCAACCACTCTAGCGCGTGGGCTTGTGCGCCTGCATCTTGTGATATTCTTCGCGGATCTTTTCGCTCTTGCGGCTCCACATGAAGTCGAGCAGGAAGACGGATCCCAGCAAAGCGAGGATTGCGACGTATAGGATGATGATGATTTCTGCTGCCATTTATGTCTTCTTTCTAATTCAATTATGTTACGAATGTAACAGAGCCGTAACATTCATGCAACAGAAATCGTAATAATTACAAAAATCTTAAGCGCTAAAGAGCCGTGCTAATATTGCCCATTAACTCCGGGGCGGGGATTTCGGGTCCACTTATCCAACCAGCTCTCTAAAGGCCTGCTCATCAATGACCTCAACACCGAGCTTGTGGGCCTTGTCCAGTTTGCTGCCGGCGGATTCCCCGGCCAGCACGTAATCGGTCTTTTTACTAACGGAGCTGCTGGTCTTGCCGCCGGCTTTTTCGATCATGGCGGTGGCCTCGTCGCGGGTCAGGCTGGGCAAGGTGCCAGTCAGGACAACCGTTTTCCCTGCCAGTGGGCCATCGCTAACCGCCTCATCGACAGCCTCTTCCATCTTCAGCCCGTGTTCCTGAAGCCGCGAGATGAGGGCCTGGTGCTCCGGGCTGCCGAACCAGTCGCGGATCGCCTTGGCCATGATACCGCCGACACCGTCAATGGCCTCCAGGTCTTCGGGGGAGGCTTCGGCCAGCTTTGGCAGACTGTGAAAGTGGCGGGCCAGGTCTTTCGAGGCCTGTGCCCCGACATGCGGGATACCCAGGCCGTGAATGAGCCGCCACAGCTCCTGTTGCTTGCTGGCTTCGATGGCGCGAATGAGGTTGCCGGTGGATTTCTCTTTGAATTTGTCCAGGCCCAGTACCTGATCCGTAGTCAGGTTGTATAAATCCGCGGCGTCGCGGACGAGCTCCCGGCTGACCAACTGGTCGACCACAGCTTCGCCGAGGTTTTCGATGTCCATGGCAGCCTTGCTGGCGAAGTGGGTAAGCTTGCGTCGGAGCTGCGTGGGGTCGTCCTTGCCGACGATGCGCCAGGCGGCCTGTCCCTCGATACGCTCGGCTTCGATGCCCTGTTCCTTCAAAAACGCAGCGTAGTCGAAGGGCTGGCTGCCTGCTGAGCGCTTATCGAGGTTCACCTTCAACACCTGGGGGATGATTTCGCCGGCCTTCTGCACCAGGACGGTATCGCCGGGCCGGATGTCCTTGCGCTTGATTTCGTCCTCGTTGTGGAGGGTGGCGCGGCTGACAGTTGTTCCGGCGAGCTGTACGGGCTCGAGCTCGGCCACGGGCGTGACCACTCCCGTGCGGCCAATCTGCACGCTGATGGCCTTTAGCAGTGTTTCGGCCTGCTCGGCGGCAAACTTGTAGGCGATGGCCCAGCGCGGGGCCTTGCTGGTGAAGCCCGCCTCCTGCTGCCAGGCCAGGTTGTCGAGTTTGATGACGGCGCCATCGGTCCAGTAGGCGAACTGGTGGCGGATTTCGTCGAGTTCTTCGATGGCTTTCCAGGCGGCATCAATGCCCTCCACCCGCCAGAGCTTTTCCTGGCCGTCGAGTCCCCAGTCACGGATGGCGGCGTGGATGTCGCTTTGTGTTTCGAAGATAAGTGGTCGGCAGTCTCCGATGCCGTAGCAGACGAGCTGCAACTGCCGGTCGCCGATGCCCGCGAGCTGCTTGATGGTCCCGGCGGTGAGGTTGCGCGGGTTGGCGAAGACCGGCAGACCGGCCTCCTCGCGTTCCGCGTTGATGCGCGCAAACTCCTCGTTGCGCATGTAGATTTCCGCGCGGATTTCCACCATGTCAGGATGCCCGGAGCCTTTCAGCTCGGCCGGGATGCCGGGCAGATGCTTGAGGTTCGCCGTGACGTCATCGCCCTCCGTGCCGTTGCCCCGCGTGACGGCGCGCACGAATTTCCCTTTCTCATAGGTCAGGCTGAGCGCGACGCCATCGATTTTGGGCTCCACCAGATAGGGCAGGGCACTTTCGTTGGGGAAAATCTTGCGCAGCCGGGTGTCGAAATCACGCAGCTCGCCCTCGTTGTACGTGTTGTCGAGCGAGAGCATGGGCACGCCGTGCTTGACCTTGGCGAAGCCCTCGACGCGGTCGTCGCCCACGGCTTGGGTTGGCGACGGACCGAAGTCCAGCTCGGGGTTGGCGGCCTCGAGGTCGGCCAGCTCGCGCTTGAGCGCATCGTACTCCTGGTCGGAAATCTCGGGCTCGGTCTGCCGGTAGTACAGCTCGTCATGCCGGGCTATCTGCTTCCGCAGCTCCGCGATGCGCTTCTGGTCACTCATGGGGATAAGCGCTAAACGCTAAACGCTAAATGCTGAATCTCAAAATGCAGTCAGGGAAATTTATCCCGCCGAGGCTTTGGAGTTTGTCGGCCGGATTTTCCACTCCAGCACTTTGCGGTAGCGCGGCCAGTGGTTGTACACGATGGTGGCGACCAGTGCGCCCAGGGTGTCGGCCGTCCAGTCGTAGAGATCGAGGGTGCGTCCGGGGGTAAAGCTCTGGTGGATCTCGTCGCTCATGCCGAAGAGGGAGGTCACCACCAGGGCGATAAGCATCCGGTAGAAATCCGGCATACGCTCCGGCAGCGCGCGCAGGATACTCGTGGCGATAAGCCCGAAGACGAGGAAGTGAATCAGCTTATCGGTCCCCAGGATTGGCTGAGGTGGAAAGATGGCGGTGGCGCCACCGGACACGAGCGTGACGGAGCCCATCAGCCCGACCGCGCCGAGCCATCTGTAGATTGGCAGCTTCAAAAAGTTCGCCATCGACGGTTAAGCATGAACCAGGGCTTCCAGCGCGGCGACCGCCTCGGCGGGGCCGTTCTCCTGGGCGAGGATAGCGGCGCACTCGCGGGCGCGCTGTGCAAAGACGGGCTCGGTGGTGAGCCTGTGGATGAGTCGCGGCGCCTGCTTTGGCCATCCCTTGGGGCTGGCGCGCAGGCCCACGCCGAGCCGCTGGACCTGCGAGGCCCAGAAGTTCTGGTCGGCAATCTGGGGCGCGACCAGTTGCGGCACTCCGGCGTGGAGCGCGCTGGCGGTGGTCCCGGCGCCGCCGTGATGCATCACGACCGAGGCATGGCGGAAGAGCTGGTCGTGGCTGCATTTTTTAACGATCAGCACCCAATCCGACTCATCAGCCACTTTGAAATTTGCCCAGCCAGCCTGCAGGATGATTTTCCTGTCGCGAGGCCAGTTTTCCAGGAAGGAATCCATTGCCTCCTGCGCCTTGTCCCAGGTAACGCTGCCAAAGGTGACGACAGGCACGCGTTCGCCGCCGGTGAAGTGTTGCAGCGTCTTTTCGAATTCCGCATCGTCGGGTGCCTGGTGGCGTAAATAGCCGGTGAACTTGAACACGGACGGCAACTCGGCATTGGCGGGCTTCATGAGGGCGGGGGAGACCGCCACCAATGCGAGGGGCGCGGGATTCCAGCAAAACCCCTTCTGCATGGGCAGTCCGGCCCGGCGCAGGCCGTCGCCAAGCTCTTTCTCCATCACACCGTCGAGAACACCCTGGCTGACGTTCCACCAGAGCCGGTTCCAAGCCCGGCGGAGGCCGGTGGGGAGGAAATTCAGCGCCGGAAAGGGGTCGGGCGGATAGTCCTGCGAGGCGACCATATTATGACAGAAGCTGACCACGGCGAACTTCGCCCCGTGCTTGTCTGCCAGACCGCGAAAGCTGGGGAACAGGTAGGAGCCGACGAGGAGATCGGCATTAGCCAGATACTCATCGAGGATGCGCAGGTTGTCATCGATGTGCGGGCGGGCGTTACCGTAGATAAAGTGCAGTTGCCGCAACGGCGTCCCGGCGCGATGAAGCGTCCGCATGGCGTTGGCAAACTCTTCCGCGCCCCAGTCGTAGGGTGGCAGCGGCAAGAAGTTTATCCCGGCGGCCTCGATGTCTTCCTTGAAAAAAGGCGTGGTGGCAAAAGTAAGCTCGTGCCCGGCATCGCGCAAGGCACGGCCCAGAGCAATCATCGGAACGATGTCCCCGGTCGAGCCATGACTGGTCAGCAGCACGTGCATATTTTGAGCGCTGAACGCTGAACGCTGAACGCTGAGTACTCAAAGCCAAAAGCTTTTTTTGTTTACGAGGGTCCAACAATAAGAATAATAGTAATTTGTAATATAAACTGTTTTATCTTTCAGCGTTTAGCACTTAGCGTTAAGCGTTTTCTTATGACCTTCAGCCATCCCATCCTGACCTGTGACGAGGCGCAGGCTTTCGAAAAGGAACTCCTGCGTGGTGATAGTGCGGCATGGACGGCCATGAGCCGGGCCGGGCGCTCTCTGGGTCGGGCCGTACTGGCCGATTACGCCGAAATTGGCCGATTCCCGTCGCAGGCGAGCATCCTCGTGCTGCTGGGCAAGGGTCACAATGGCGGGGACGCGCTCATCGCTGCCGGGGAGATACTCAAGCATTACCCCAAGACCGAGGTGTCCATCCTGCCCGCGCAGCCGGTGGAGGAGTGTCGCACACTGACTCGCAGGGCCCTGGACGAGCTGCAAAGAACCGGACGCGCTCAGATCGTTACCATGATCAAAGCACTGAATAACCCTTTCACGGTCTGCCTGGATGGAGTGCTGGGGATGAATTTCAAGCCGCCCATGAGGGAGCCCTACGGGCAGTTTATCAAATCGATCAACGGGCATGAATACATCGTCCTGCGCGCGGCCGTCGACCTGCCCAGTGGCATCGGCGACGGCGGTTTTTGCGCGGACTTCACCTACGCGACCGGTATTGCCAAAGCGCCTATTTTTGACTTCGCCCACGCCGCCGAGGTGGGGCGCGTGCGTTATCTGGACATCGGGTTCTTCGATAGCGGCTATGCTGGGCCGGACTCGGTGGGCGAGAGTGTCCTGCTGCCGGCGGTGCTCGACCCACTGCGGGGGTTGCGCCCGGCGAACGCGGACAAGCGCACCTTCGGGCATCTGTTCGTCCTGAGCGGCTCGCGCGACATGCCCGGCGCTCTCCTCATGAGCGTGAAGGCTGCACTGATATCCGGCGTGGGGCTCATCACCGTATTCGTGCCGGAGTCCATTGCGCCTCACTTCGCCGCCGCCGTGCCCGAGGCCATGTGGGTGCCTTTCCCGGAAACGCCCTCGGGCGGCCTGGCCCTGGAGGGGCGGCACCTCTTGCAAAAGCATGCAGGCAAGGCCACCGCACTGCTGACCGGTTCCGGGCTGGGTCGCGAGCCGGAGACCCTGCAGCTGGTCAAGGAATGCCTCGGCGGGCTGAATCTGCCCACCGTGGTCGACGCCGATGCGCTCATGCCGGACGTACTACCAGTCCTGTCACAACGCACGCCGGAGGCCGGACCGGTCATCTTGACACCGCACGCGGGCGAATTCAAGCGCCTGAGCGAACGGGACACGGCAGATTACGACGGCGCCGCGCTGAAGGCTTTCTGCCGGGCGCACGGGGTGACGACGCTTTTCAAAAGTGCCATCAACCGCATCAGTGACGGCGAGCTAACCGCCAACGCTACCTTTGGCGGTCCGGTGCTGTCGCGTGGCGGCAGCGGAGACATCCTTGCGGGGCTCTGTGGCGGTCTGCTGGCTCAGCGGCCTGACGACGGCTACACGGTGGGCTGCATGGCAGCGGCCTGGCATGGGCTGGCGGCCACACGCCTGGCCCGCCAATGCGGCCCGCAGGCGGTCACGACGACCGACCTGTTCGATCACCTTGGCCCGGTCCTGCGCGATGAGTAAGACCGCTGCCGAGTCGCTGACGCCTGCGCAAGCCCTACTGGTGCTCAACGCGCACCCCGGGCTCGGGCCGGTTTCGCGGCGACGCCTGCTGGAGGCTTTTAATCAGGATGCTATTCAGGTTTTATCCGCATCACGCAGGGACCTGGAGCGCGTGCAGGGCATCGGCGCGAAGGTCTCGCAGGCAGTTGTGGAATGGCCCAAGGCGGTCAATCTGGAACGCGAAGAGCAACGCTTGGCCAAGCACGGCGCGGTCTTTATCGGGACGAAGGACGACGGCTACCCGCCGTTGTTGAAGGAAATCTACGATCCGCCTGTCGGTCTCTATATGAAGGGGCCTGTGCGGCCCAAACTGAAGACTGTTGCGATCGTCGGCACGCGCCATGCCACCCTTTACGGACAGGGTGTGGCCAAGCGCCTAGGGGCGGACCTGGCGCGGCTTGGCTTTTGCGTGGTCAGTGGGCTGGCTCGTGGCATCGATACCGCCGCGCACAAAGGAGCCCTCGAAGCCGACGGCGAAACCGCGGCGGTACTCGGCTGCGGCCTCGATATCGTTTATCCTCCCGACAATCTGGAGCTTTACCGTGAGGTTTCCGAGCGAGGCGCACTCATCAGCGAGCTGCCCTTTGGCACGCCGCCGACACGTAACACCTTTCCCATGCGCAATCGACTCATCTCCGGCATCTCCCAAGCAGTGGTCGTGGTGGAGTCGGCCGAGAGCGGCGGCAGCATGATTACCGCGCGTTTCGCCGGGGAGCACGGGCGCCACCTGCTGGCCGTCCCCGGGCGCATCGACCAGGAGACCGCGCGTGGCTGTCACCAACTCATCCGGGACGGTGCGACGTTACTCAGCTCCGTCGACGACCTGTTGCAGGAGCTGACCTACGGAGGGCGTCAGGCCGATTTGGATTTGGGAGAAGGCTCCGCCGGCAGGGAACCGCCTGCCAACTGGGACGAGGGCCTTTCGCCGGAGGAACGCGCTATTTTGGCGTCGCTCATAGAGGGGGACCGGCTGATGCCGGACAAGATTGCCGAGGTCAGCGGCCTGCCTGTTTCCGCCGTGGCTGCGACACTGCTCATGCTGGAGCTGAAAAAACGCGTGGCCAAGCACGCCAGCGGCGCCTTCGAGGCGCGGTTTTAGCCGAGAAACTCCCGTACTTCAGCCAGATTGGCCACGAGGGGGCAGCCGGCTCCCTGTAAACGCTCCGTGGACTGATGGCCGCCGCTGACGAGTAGGCAATCCGCCCCGATGGCCTCGGCGACCTCGGCATCGTGCAGGGTGTCGCCGATGAGCAGGACCTCGTGCGGCTGATGGGGCAGGGTGGTGGCATGGTTGACGCCGTTGACCACCTTGCTGGCGGCGTAGATGTTATCCAGGCCGATGAGTTTGTCGAAGTAGGCGCGCAGGCCGTAGGCGTCCACGACGGCCTCCAAGGACTGCTGGTGATGAGCCGAGAGGATCACCTGCTCGACCTTGGCGGCGTGGAGATCGTGTAAAAGCTCCGGCACGCCGTTGTGCAGTTTGCCTTCCATGGCACGCTCGGTGATGCCTGCAATGAACTCGTGGCTGACGCTTTCAAAGGTGTCGTCCGCTCCGAATCCGAGGAACTCATAATAGCGCCGGACGGGGAAATCGAAGTGCTCACGGTAGGTCTCGACGGAGATTTCCTCCATGCGGCGATGCCGCAGGATGCCGTTCATGATGTCCACACACAGCCAGGCGTCGTCCAGCAGCGTGCCGTTCCAATCCCAGATAATATGCTTGTAGCGCGGGGAGGCCATAAAGATGCAAACTGGACCAATGCAGGATTCCTGCAAGACTTCAGCAGGAAAATTAATCCGTGCTTTGATAGTGAATAAGTCATTGCACTGGAGAGGACAACCGTCCTAAAGTTTTCGTTTAATTGCATGGCGTGTGGCCACCCTGGCCCGGCCCCTAACCGAAACTGCACGTTTATGGACCTCAAGGAAATCAAGCAGATTGTCGATTTGATGAAGCGCTCCGGCCTGACGGAGTTTTCTATTGAAGAAAAAGATTTAAAACTGCGCCTCTGCCGCGAGGCGGATAAAGCTGCCGCCCCGGCGGTGCACATGACCCCGGCGCCTCTGCCGATGGCTCCGGCTCCCGCGGCTGCCCCCTCGGCCGCTCCGGCGGCGGAGAAGAAAGCGCCCGAGGCCACCGGCCCGGTTATTAAATCGCCCATGGTCGGCACCTTCTATCGCGCACCGTCTCCGGACAGCAAGCCGTTCGCGGATGTCGGAACCAAGGTGCAGCCCGACATGGTGGTGTGCATCATCGAAGCCATGAAGGTGATGAACGAAATCCAGTCCGAGATCGGTGGTACCGTAGTGGAAATCCTCGTCGAAAACGGCGAGGCCGTGGAATATGGTCAACCGCTCTTCCGCCTGAAGGCCTGAGCTTTAATCCAGAGCATCTTTTGCCACGGGCAACCTGTGGCCATACCTTGACATGATTCAGAAAATCCTCATCGCCAACCGCGGCGAAATCGCCCTGCGTATCGTACGGGCCTGCCGCGAACTGGGCATCAAGACGCTGGCCGTTTACTCCGAAGCGGACGAACAGAGCCTGCACGTGCAGTTGGCCGACGAAGCCATTTGCATCGGCCCGGCGCCGTCCAACCAGAGCTACCTGAAGGCGGATCGCATCATCAGCGCGGCGGAAATCGCCGATGTCGATGCCATCCACCCCGGCTACGGCTTCCTTTCGGAGAACGCCGAATTCGCCGAGCAGTGCGAGTCGTGCAACATCAAGTTCATCGGCCCGAAGTCCGAGGCCATCCGCCTGATGGGGGACAAGGCCATGGCCAAGGAAGTGGCCCGCAAGGCCAAGGCACCGGTCATCCCCGGCAGCGAAGGCCCCATCACGAACGAGAAGGAGGCGATGAAAATCGCCAAGAGCATCGGCTTCCCCGTCATTATCAAGGCAGTGGCCGGCGGCGGCGGCAAGGGCATGCGCCTGGCCCACAATGCCATGGCTTTCGCCCGCGAGTTCGAGACCGCCCGCATCGAGGCCGAGAAGGCCTTCGGCAACGGAGCGGTCTACGTGGAAAAGTTCATTGAGAACCCCCGCCACATCGAGTTCCAGCTCCTGGCCGACGAGCACGGCAAGATTATCCACCTGGGCGAGCGTGACTGCTCCGTGCAGCGCCGCTATCAGAAGCTCATTGAGGAGGCCCCGTCGCCTTTCCTGACCGAGGCCCTCCGTACCAAAATGGGCAAGGCAGCGGTGAAAATCGCCGAGGCCTGTGGCTATCAGGGCGCTGGCACCATCGAGTTCCTCGTCGATAAGCATGGCGACTTTTACTTCATCGAGATGAATACCCGCATCCAGGTGGAGCACGGTGTGACCGAGGAGGTCACCGGCCTCGATCTGGTCAAGCGGCAGATTCAAATCGCCAACGGCGAGCACACCGACATCGACCAGAAGGATGTGAAATTCATCCGCCACGCCATCGAGTGCCGTATCAACGCCGAAGACCCGGGCCGCAACTTCATTCCCTGCCCGGGCGAGATCACCTTGTACTATCCGCCCGGCGGCCACGGCGTGCGTGTGGACTCCCACATCTACGGCGGCTACACCGTGCCCCCGCACTACGATAGCATGGTGGCCAAGCTCATCACCTACGCCTACACCCGCGACAAGGCCATCGACCGCATGTATCGTGCGCTCCGGGAATACCTGATTCGCGGCATCAAGACTTCGATTCCTTTCTGCGCCGCCATCATGCAGGACCCGACCTTCCGCTCCGGCCAGGCGACCACCGGGTACATCAATGACTTCATGAACCGCACGCCGCGCGACCTCTTTATCGACAAGGATTAACACGGCCATTTTCCTCTTTTCATTGAGTGCCATGACGGTACACTCTGTTTTCGAACTAATCCGTAACTTCTTCATCACGTACCATGCCTTCCAAAAAATCCACCAGCGACGACACTCCTGACGCGCACACCATTCCCACGCCCACCGAGGACGGTGATTCCGTGGACAGCATCCGTATTGCCGATTCCGTCGTGGCCAGCATTGTCAAGATGGCCTGCCTCGAAGTGGATGGCGTCTACTCCGTTGGCGGTTCCGGCGACGGCTTTTGGGAAAACATGACCGGCAAAAAGCCCGGCCGTGGCGTCGTGGTCGAGCTCGACGAAGCGGAAAACTACGTCATCGAAGTTCACCTGGAGATGCGCTTTGGCGTGGAGTTGGCCAAGACCGCCATGCAGGTTCAGCAGAACGTGCGCGACCAGGTTTCCCGTATGACCATGAAGGGCGTAGCCAAGGTGGAAGTCATCATCGATGGCGTCCGTCTGGAGGCTGAAAAAAAGCCCGACGATGAAAGTGCACCCGCTTGGGAACATCCCCACACTGATTAATGGTTCTCGCTAGCCTGCAGTCCTTCTACGATCAGTTCACCACGGAAGTAGTGAACCAGTCGTGGTTTTATCCTCTGCTTATCGCAGTCGGTATTCTTCTGGCCGTTTTTTTTATCGCGCGCCTGCGCAAGCCCAAGAGCCTGCGTGTCTACCGTGACGAAAGCGGCAACGCCTCCGTCACGCGCAAGGCCCTGAACGACCTCGTGCATCTGGCCTGCGCGAAAATCGACACGGCATCCAAGCCGAAAATCGAGATTAAGCCCAACCGGGGCCGTCTCGACATGACCATCAAGATAAAGCTCTACGAAGGCCAGCGCCTCAACGAGCTGCGTGACAAGCTGCGGCGCAGTGTGATCAAGACCTTTGAGGAAAATCATGGCATCCGCCTCGGCGACATTAACGTCATGGTCATCGGTTTCAAAAAAGGCGGGAGCGATAACGAGCCCGTGGAGGACTCAAAGCCTATTTTTAAAGACGCTGAGGAGGATGAGCCCAAGCCGGACCGCGAGTCGGATAAGCCCGACATTACCACAGTGGCAGCCCTCGGTGGCGGCATAGGCACGGATAATCTTTCCCCCACCAACGCTCCGGCAGTGGCACCGGTTGAGGAAGACGAGCTTGCTCCGGCTCCCGAGGAGGAGCCCACGAAGAAATCCTTTTTCTCCTGGGGCAAAAAGAAAAACGAGCCGGGAGAACCGCCCGACGACGAGTTTCTCGAAGAAGAGGATGACGAAGGCAAGCCCGGTGAAGAGGGTTTCTTCGATAGCGACAAAAAGTAGGCGCCATGTTTGCCCAGTGTCGCGTCTACGGCATTCTCGATACCGGTTACGTACCGCCTGAACGCCTAAAAGAGAAGTGCCGCGCTTTATTGGCCGGTGGTGCGGGCATCGTGCAGCTACGCGCCAAAAAGGAATCGCCCGCTCAGCGTCGCGATATTCTCTCGCAGATTTTTCCGCTCTTTGAGGACAGTTCCGTACCGCTCATTCTCAACGACGATTTGGAAACCGCGCTTGCCTTTCCGCGCGTCGGATTGCATGTCGGCCAGGATGACCTCCCGGTGGCCCAAGCCCGTGCGGCTCTCGGACCTGAGCGCATCCTCGGCCTCTCCACGCACTCACCCGCTCAGGCGCAGGGCGCTATCGCGCAGGCGGACCTGCTGGATTATTTCGCCGTTGGACCGGTCTTCGCCACGCCAACCAAGCCTGACTACACGCCGGTCGGCCTCGAGCTGGTCAAATACGTTGCGGGCCTAAATCCGCCGCTGCCGTGGTTTTGCATCGGTGGCGTCAAACGTGAGAATGCCACCGAGGTTATCGCCGCCGGAGCGCAGGGCCTCGTTGCCGTTTCCGACATCCTTCTGGCCGACGACACCGCCGAGGCAGTACGCCGGTTGGCTGACGCATGACCTGGGGCTACGCGCCCCAGACCCGCGGTGCGTGACCGCACAGGACAATATTTTTGTTAAAAATTCCGTGTCTTTCCGTGTCTTCCGTGGTTTCAATGAAACCATGGCCGTCTTTACCAAAACCATCAGCATCCACACACGGGGGCAGGGCACCTACGAGTTCACAGATCACGTCGCGCAAGCCCTGAACGAAAGCGGGCTGGGAGAGGGCACCGTGACCGCCTTCTGCCGTCACACCAGTTGCAGTCTGGTCATTATGGAGAACGCCGATCCCTCCGCGCGGGATGATTTGCACTATTTCATGGATAAACTAGTGCCCGACGACGACCCCAACTACACGCACACGCTCGAAGGCCCCGACGACATGACCAGCCACATCAAGATGGCGCTAACCCGTACCAGCGAGGTCGTGCCGTTCGCCCAGGGGCGGCTGCTACTCGGCACTTGGCAGGGCCTCTTCCTCTGGGAGCATCGCGACGCCCCGCACACCCGCCAAATCGTGCTCAGCTTCCTGGGCGAATGATATTTTCCCATCGGGACGCATGTATGCCCGTCGCAGACTTGACTCTGGCTCGCGTGTGCCGATCTTGTTACGCACCGAATCATGCGCTTCAAGGTCACGCATACCACTCATTACCGCTACCGGCAGCCGGCCTCCGAGTCGTTTGCGGAGCTGCGCGTGTGGCCGCAGGACACCCCGACGCAGAAGGTGCTGAGCCGCCAGCTCGAGGTTGAGCCCGAGGTGCCGGTGGACAGCTACACGGATTACTTCGGTAATCTGGTCGAGTTTTTCTCCGTGCCCTTCCGTCACAACGCGCTGTCCATCCACGCCACGGCGGAGGTAAAAACCTTTCCGGGGCCGGACCTCAGTGCGGTGTTGGCCACCCCCTTGGGCGAGGCACGCCAGATTTTCAACAGCCATGTCTACAAGATATTCGATTTCCTGCAGGCCACGGAAAAGGTACCGCTGCGCGACCTGGAACTGCCTGACGGCAAGCGCTTCTTCCGCGAGGCCGACGGCATTGGCGAGTGCCTGCTGCGGCTGAATGGCTGGATTTACAAGACCTACAAGTATGTCCCCGGCGCGACGGACATCTCCACGCCTCTGCCCCAGGTATTGCAAATGAAGAAGGGCGTCTGCCAGGACTTCGCTCACCTGATGCTGGCTATCCTGCGCTATAGCGGCCTGCCTGCCCGTTACGTGAGCGGCTATATCGAGGCCTATGACCCGGAGAAGTCCGACGACAAGCTCGTCGGCGCGGCGGCCAGCCACGCCTGGGTGGAGGCGCTTCTGCCCGGAGGCTACTGGTGGGGGCTCGACCCGACCAACAACCAGGTCGTAGGCGAGCGCCACGTGAAGGTGGCCGCCGGTCGTGACTACGACGACGTTGCGCCGATGCGCGGCACCTACAAGGGCGCACAGGACCAGCGCCTGCAGGTTCTGGTCAGCCTCAAGCGCCGCAAGCAAACGACGAAGCAGCCCAAAGTGACCGCCTGACTCAGCGTCGTGGCGTTCCCAGCCACGAACCGTAGACCGGGTTGGGCAGGAGAAAGTATTTTCGGCCGAACTCGCTAAAGAATGATGCGTCTTCGGCGGCAGGCGGGTCCTGGCTCATGCCGGGGAAGTCGTAGATATTATCGCCGACAAACATGACCAGGCGTAGCGGCGGCAGACCGGTTTCTCCCTTTTCCAGGATGTCCCAGCGCGGTGTTTTGTCGCTGGTGTCACTTTTGAGCAGCACGACGTCCACATACATGCCAAGGCTCCTTAGATTGGCCTCCGTTGCTGCCTGGACCTTTACGCTGCGGTTGGATACCACCGCGACCACGCCACCGAGGGCTTTGACGCGCTGGACGAACTCCGTGGCACCGGGGACGGCAGGGGCTTCCGCGCGACGGCACCAGGCGTGCCAATCCTCAACGTTGAATTTTTTGCCCGCTCGCTCCTTGGCTTCCAGGGAATTGTCCAGCAGGGTTTCATCGGCATCGATAGCCACGGTCCAGTTCCCGCTCAGCTCGCCTGCGGCCTTCATGTCGTCGAGTCTGCGCGTGGCATCGGCGTAGACCTGGTGGCAGAGGGCCGTATACTCGGCTGAATTGCGTACCCAGTGCAGGCCGTTGGGCATATTGGACCAGACTTCTGTGTCGCCCAGCGCGTAGTTGAGTGTCAAGGCGAGACGCAGGCCGGCCTGCAAGAGCCGTTGCTCGACCAGAGAGGTGTTGTCAAAAATGTAACGGTAGGTGCCCGAAGCGCCGTCCCCGGGCGGTGTGTAGGCTTGCACGGCGCAAGCCCGTGATTCCTCCAGCCAGAGCATGGGCTCGGGTTCTGGCCCTGATTCGATTTCCACCGTGACCATGCGCTGGATGGCGTCTGACAGCTCGGTGTAGGAAAGCTTGGTGGCATCGATGATTTCACTGTCCCAGATGCGGTGCAGGTTGGTTTCTTCACCGAACCAAGTACACTTGATGGAGTTGCCCCCGCGGTCCTCCGCCCGGCCTGCATGTAGTGGCTGGTGAATATCGCCCACCAGATGGACAATCCACTTCAGGGCGACTGCTTTATCCTCGATTGAAGTACCCGGATCGCGCAGCACCGCGATGAAGTCGTTGATCTTCGCATAGACATCGCCGGCGGGGTTTGCCGTACTCTCGTCGTAGGCCATGCCGTCGGGAACATTGACGTAGTGCCAGGGCGCAGAAAAACCCCAGGCCGGGTCGGAGCGGATCCAATCGGGCCAGTTGGCAACGTCCACCAGTGTCTCGGGGCCGATGATGGCCTGCACGGCCGCTTCGGCTTGCGGAGTCAGGTTTTCCTCCGCAATGAGCGCGATGACGCGATGGCCGGTCGCTCCCCAGCCAAATGCATGGACGGGCAACAGCAGGGCAAGGCAAAGCGCCCAGCGGAGGCGACAGTTTCGGAAGGATACGGTTATGGGTTGCGGATTCATGCGATGACTGAGGCGAGCAGACTGGGCTAGGCTGCTTTCCATGCCGGGTCAAGCCGAGTAGAGCAGTCTCGGTGCCTATTGGGGGAGTTTTGGCTTGGAATTTGCACAATAGACAGAGACATAAAGGGTTGTCATAAGACAGGCTTTCACCGCCATGAAGCTCTCCATCGATCACAAAACACACTACCGCTACGACGCACCAGTCAGCTATGGCGACCACGCGCTCTACCTACGTCCGCGTGAGGGCCTGGGGCTGCGGGTGGAAAGCTTCTCCCTCGAAACCTCGCTTGCCTCCAAGGTTCGCTGGGTGCGTGACTGCTTTAACAACGTGGTGGCGGTGGCGAACTTCGGCTTGGTCGAAAGCGCGGAGCTGGACTTCCATTGCTGCATGACCATCGAGGTGGACGAGGAAAATCCTTTCGATTTCATCCTCGATTCCCGGGCCACGGCTTTCCCATTTGCCTACAACGAACGCGAGCGCAGCGCCCTGCAGCCCTACCTGGAGTCCGTCGTTTCACCCGGAGCCGGTAAGGCGCTGGACTGGTTTTTCCACGCTGTAGAGAACCCCAACGGCTCGCCGGATTGCATCGGCTTCCTCCTCGATATCAACTCCGCCGTGTGTCGGGACATCAACTATGAGCGACGCGACGACGAGGGTACGCAGACGCCTGACGAAACCCTGGAGCTCAAAAAGGGCTCATGTCGTGACATGGCGCAGCTTTTCATCTCGGTCTGCCGCCAGCTCGGCCTGGCTGCGCGCTTTGTCAGCGGTTACCTCTACGTGCCACCCGAGGCCGACGGCTCGGAGGCAATCGACAACCGTGCGGCAGGCTCCATGCATGCCTGGGCCGAGATTTACCTGCCCGGCGCCGGCTGGAAGGGGTTTGATCCGACCAACGGTGTGCTGGCCAACCACCTGTATCTTCCCACGGCGGTGGCCAACCAGCCGGAGTGGGTCAATCCCATTCAGGGAAAATACTTTCAAAAGAGCCGCGTGGCATCACACTTGCAGGTAGACCTTAACATCAAAGAGATAAACGCGTGATACCCGAAGTAGCCAAAGCCGCCGAGGCCGTCGAGGCCATCATCAACAAAGAGGGCATGTGCCTGACCATGGGTGGCGAGCCTACCTTCATCCCGGAGCGTCCTCAGGGAGCGGAGTGGAATAACGCCGCCATGGGCCCGCAAAAGCTCGGCTACGCGCGCCGCCTGGCCGGACGTTTCCTGCAGATGCTGTATCCCGGCGGACTGGTCATGCAGATATTTGGCAAGCAGTATCCCAACGAGCCTCTGCCGCGCTGGGTCATGCTTAGCCTCGCTCGCAAGGACGGCGAAGTCCTTTGGTCCGAGCCTAAACGTCTGCTGCTCGACGACGCCGAGGGCCGCAACAAGCCTGCCCGGGCGAAAGCCGTCATGGCCGCGATTGCCGAGGAGCTGGGTTTTCCCGAACACGTGTTGCCCTGCCGCGAAAAGGGATTCAAAGGCGCGCGCGGCTATGTGTTGCCGTTGGACTTCGAGGACGGCGAATGGATTAGCGAGGCCTGGCCGTGGACTGCGCGCAAGGCCGTACCGCTCTTCGCCGGGGACAGCCCGGTAGGCCTGCGACTGCCTCTTGGCGACCTGCCGGAAAAAGCCATGCGCCGCGCCTTGACGGTCGAGGTGACCAAGGGAGTGCTCAAGATATTTATCCCACCGCTCACCTGGGAGGGTTTTAATCTACTGATCGCGGTGTGTCGGAATGTGGCCAAGCGTTTGCGCCTGCGCGACATCGTTTTCTGCGGTTATCGGCCCTACGAGACCGGCGGGCAAATGGCCGACATCGGTTGTGCTGCCGACCCCGGCGTGCTGGAGATCAATTTGCCGCCCACAGCCAATTGGGACGACTACAAGAAACTCATCGAGCAGGTTTCCGCCGCGGCGGGTGCCGAGGGGTTGCAGACGCTCAAGCTGCACCTCAACGGCGCCGTGCACGGCAGCGGTGGTGGCAGTCACATGATTTTTGGCGGCCCCAGCCTGGAGGAAAATCCGTTCCTGAAACGACCGGTCATCATCGCGCGCATGATTCGCTACTGGCAGCATCATCCGGCGCTGGCGTACTTTTTCACCGGACAATATGTCGGTCCCGGTTCGCAGGCTCCGCGCGCCGACGAGACCCTGACCGCCAAGCTCTACGAACTGGAAACGGCCTGCATCGGCGTCGAGGCCGTCGAGGGCTGGACGGACAAGGCTTACCTGGATCGTCTTTTCCGCAACCTCATGACGGACAGCGCAGGCAATACCCACCGTGCCGAAATCTGCCTCGACAAGTTCCAGAACCTGGGCGCGCCCAACGGCGAGCTGGGGCTGGTCGAGCTGCGCGCCTTCGAAACCGTGCCCGAGGCAAGTCAGCAGGCCTTGGTTGTGCTCTTCATCCGCGCCATCATTGCACGTCTGATGCAGGAATCTTTCACCGAGCCGCTGGTGCGTTTTGGAGCGAAACGGAACGACACCTACATGCTGCCGCACGGCCTCTGGCACGATCTGGAAAACATCTGCGCCGATCTCAACGCCCATGGCATTCCGTTTCAACTCGACTGGCTGCGGCCCATCTTCGAGTTCCGTTTTCCGGTGCTGGGCACGATTGAGCTACCTAGTGGGACGGTCGTGCTACGGCAGGCCCTTGAGCCCTGGCCGCTCATGGCCGAGGTCGCTGACGCGGGCTTCACCTCGCGCGTGGTGGACAACTCCACCGACCGCGTCGAGTTGTCCGTCAGCGATCCCAAACTCCTCGACGACTTCGCTGTGACGGTGAACGGCTACGCGCTGGCTTTCCGTGAGCATGGCGATACATTCGCCGCCGGCATTCGCTACAAATGCGCCAACGGCTGGCCCGCGCTGCACCCGCACATCCCGAACCAGTCACCCATCCGCCTCGAATGCGTGGAAAAGACCACCGGGAAATGTGTCGGCGGCGCCGATTATTACTACTGGAATCCCGAGGCAGCCGTCTACGACGGTGCGCCCGCCAATGTGGAGGAAGCGCTCAAGCGACGCAAAGCCCGCTGGAAGCCTTACACCCCGAGCGAGGAGAAGCGCACCCTTAAGAAACCCACGTACAGCGAGGAGAATTTCGATACCCTCGACCTGCGTCGCCATTTCTGATTTTTTATTCTCACTCAAAGGCGCTAAGCATTTCATAAATAGTCTTTGCGCTTTTGCGTCTTGGCGTGAGATACTTTTCATTATGCGCACACTCATTGTTCGTTCAGGGATTCTTGCGTGGTGTGTTGTGCTTATTTTGACCGGCTGCGGTGAGCGTGTGACGCCGGTGGAAATCGCCAACGAGGAGCAAATCCTTCTCAAAGGCAATGGAGCGGAGGTCGCCACGCTCGACATGCACCTGGCCACGGGCGTGACCGAGTACAAGGTGCTGACCGCGCTCTTCGAAGGGCTCATGCGGCCCAACCCGAAGACTGTTGCTCCGGTGGAGCCCGCCGTGGCCGAACGCTACGAGATGAGCGAGGGCGGCACCCGCTACACGTTTTATCTGCGCGAAAACGCCCGGTGGTCCAACGGAGACCCCGTCACCGCTCACGACTTCGTCTTCGCGTATCAGCGTATCCTCTCACCCAAGCTGGCCGGCGAGTACGCTTACATGTTGTATCCCATGGTAAATGCCGAGGCTTACAACAAAGGCGAGATCACGGACTTTTCGAAAGTCGGAGTGAAGGCCCTCGATGACCGCACGCTGCAAATCGACCTGCAGTCGCCCACGCCGTACTTTCTCTCGCTACTCATCCACTACACCTGGTGGCCGGTGCATCCACCGACAATCCTTGCGCATGGGGACATCGACACGCGTGATTCCAAGTGGACGCGCCCCGGCAATATGGTCTCCAACGGACCCTTCACGCTTGAACGCTGGAGCATGAACGACGTCCTCGTGACCAGGAAAAACCCACTCTACTGGGATGCCGACAACGTGAAGCTCAATGGCGTAAACTTCCTGCCCATCGACAACCTCAACACCGAGGAACGTGCCTTTCGCGCGGGGCAAATCCACATCACCGAATCCATCCCGCTCTCGAAAATCGACAGCTACAAGGCCCGCAACGATCCCGCACTGAAAATCAATCCGTACCTCGGTATCTACTACTACCTGCTCAACACCAGTCACGCACCGTTGGACAAACCCAAGGTGCGCAAAGCGCTTTCACTGGCACTGGACCGCCAGATGATTTGCGATCAAATCCTGCGTGGTGGGCAGTCTCCGGCCTTCCACTTCACGCCGCCTGACACCGCTGGCTATACCACGGAGTTCAAGCTGACCGAGAACGTGGCCGAGGCTCGCAAGCTCCTGGCCGAGGCGGGATACCCGAACGGTAAAGGGTTTCCCACGCTGGAGATTCTCTACAACACCTCCGAGAGCCACAAGCTCATCGCCGAAGCCATCCAGCAGATGTGGCGCAAAAATCTCGGCATCGACGTCGCACTCATCAATCAGGACTGGAAAGTTTACCTGCAGTCACGTCGCGAGGGCACTTTCGACATCGCCCGTGCCGCCTGGATTGGTGACTTCAACGACCCGGTCACTTTTCTCGAATTGATGCAGACGGACTCCGGCAACAACCATTCGCGTTGGGGCTCGGAGAAGTTCGACGCTTTGTTAGCCAAAGCTTCCAAAACGCAGGACCAGAAGGAGCGCTATGCCATCCTGCAACAGGCAGAGGCCCTCATGCTTGAAGAGCAGCCGGTCATCCCCATCTACTTCTACATGAGCGCCTACCTCGTCAATCCGGCGGTCAAGGGCTGGTATCCCAACATCATGGACGAGCATCCCTACTGGGCCGTCTGGCTGGAGGAGGATTAATTGACGGCGCTTTTCGCTGGCAGGCGTTCGGTCAGCTCCGTGATGGTGATGAACTCAGCCTTCTGCGCCTGTAGGAAATCGACGACCTTCACAAACTCTTCCCACTGATGGTCGTTCCAATTATGAGGATGGCCCTGCAGCACATAATAGGGACGTCCACGATTGGTGGCATAGTTTTTCACGAACGCTTCGTAGTTGGGCTTCAGGACCGGCGTTTCCAGGTTGGGCTTACGCGGGTCAGACAGGACGGTCAGGCCTTCCACTTCGTGCCCGGGACCGTAAACCCAGATGTTGATGTCGGGGTCTTCCTGCAAGGCCTTTGCCGTGTCCGCATCGAATGCGTTAAAGGGGGCGCCAAAAGCGGTGAAGACAAAGCCCAGGTTTTCCCTGGCCAGTTGCTGTCCCCGCGTAATGTGATCTTGCTGGTGCTCGTAACCTGAGTTCTTGAACTCAAAGACGGGCTCACCGTCTTCCTCCCAGCGTTTGTGATCCAGGCCGTGGTGCCAAAACTCCACCGTGCCTTCGTCGTGCTCTTTGCGAATCCATTCGCGGTAGGCCTCGGCCTCGGGCGTATCCTTGTCGAGCCCTGTGGTAATGATACCGAAGGTGACCTTGATGCCGCGCTCGCGGGCGAAATCCGCTACTTTTTGCCAGGCTTGCGGCTTGTTCCAGGCAACGCAGAGGTCGTCGAGCTTGAGTACGACCAGTGGAGGCTCTTTGCCGTTGTAGGGGTCGGCCTCGATGATGGCGAGGGATTCCTCGAGAGTCTTGGGCTCTGCACTGGCGAAATTCATCATAAAAATAGCAAGGGCAATCGCGAACAGGAAGGTGAGGGGGCTTTTCATCAGTACGGGATTAAGTTGCCGACACTCAATAGCGTTGGCAGCCAGCACATGGCGAACGCTTTGTGCTCCCTGACAGGAGATAACAAAAGGCGGTCGGCAAAAAGAATCACGGTATCATGGATTAATGTCCCTATGGGCCTTTATATTCAAAAGGAAACAGGCAATATGCCTCAGGCCGTAAGACCGTCTCATAAGATTATGATATCTAATTTGTTACGTGAATTAAATTCAGTTAATCAGGCTATTGGAAGTTGACCTCAATTAGGTAACTTTCTTTAGTATCGAATATGACTGCTACTTCTTACAGAGATCGTATTGCTTCACGCAAGTCACGCCTGCGCGGTGGCTCTATGACCGGTGCCGCTGTCGCGATAGGAGCCATTGCCAGCACGGCGCAGGCTGCCATCACCTACCATGAGACTCCCGGCGTCAGCTCATCCGATGCCGTTGGGGTCAATCCATTGACCGGGCAGGCGGCGGTCCTTCCTTTTAATCCTCCCTTTGTCTCCTCGACTTACCCGATTGCCTTCTGGTCCTCCGGTGGATTCAGTGACTCGGGCTTCAGCAACGGGGATGACTCATCCAGCATTCATGCCTCAGCACTACCGGTAGGGAGCATGGTGGATGGTAATCTCTCATATGTGACGGGGAATTATTTATCACTCGGAAGCGCACCCTCGCAGTTTTATGTCGCGTTTCGCTATCAGAACCAGGGTGTCGGCAAC
The DNA here is from genome assembly GCA_030432235.1 of Verrucomicrobiia bacterium. GTDB lineage: Bacteria > Verrucomicrobiota > Verrucomicrobiia > Opitutales > Cerasicoccaceae > JAUIHT01. The sequence continues at coordinate 125,780 of JAUIHT010000005.1, forward strand.
GACGAGACCTACTACGGCTACGTCGAACTGGAGAAATCCGGGGCGACCTACACGATGATCGGTTATGCCATCAGTGATACCGATGGTGAGTCCCTGACGACGCAATCCGTCGTGCCCGAGCCATCGACCTATGCACTTGGTTTCGGGGCGCTAGTACTTGCTGGATTTGTTTGCTACAAACGGTACAAAGGGCGTATCGCGTCGCTGCTGTCAGGCGCCTAAAAGTGCCTTGGTCAGTAGATGACCAAGGCAAATGTCCGTAGAAGTGACGTTACGGCCTTGAGGCATAATGTGACGCATAAATTAGGCTTATACTATGTTTGACACATTAAAAATAAGGTATAGCATTTAATTTATGACTGCTACTTACAAAGATCGTATCGCTGCACGTAAATCTCGCCTCCGCGGTAGCTCTGCCGCCGGGGCCGCCGTCGCCCTCGGGGCGATTGGCTCGACCGCTCAGGCGGCCATTGTCACTCAAACCTACAATCTTGCCGCAACGGGCTCTCCGGGCTTCAGTGTTTTTCTTCGCTTTAACCCGCTGACGGGTGCTTCGGAAGCGGGCTCGCAATCAACCAACGCGACTTATCCCTTAGGGAACGGCACTTCTTTCTCTACTATGTTTTCTCGTCTGGATCAGAGTCTGGCAGATTGGGCCAACAATCCCAAGATAAGTTACGGCACGGATGTCAGCACGCTGGATTTTTCGGCTTCCAGTCCCAATACCTATGATTTGACTCCTTTCGGCACTTATTACACGGGCTTCAAGATGGTCAATCAAGGCGCAGGCAACGACGAAACCTATTTCGGCTTTGCTGAGTACGTTTCCTCCACCGGAAATAACTTCACCCTGGTATCCACCTCCATCAATACTACCGATGGCGCACCGATTGAGGCCGGCATCGTCCCTGAGCCTTCGACCTATGCGCTCAGCTTCGGTGCGGTCATACTGGCAGGCTTTGTCCTCTACAAACGCTATAAAGGGCGCATCGCGTCACTATTGCCAGGGGCGTAGCAAAGGCATTGCCGCGAGGGCCTTTGCGAATTCCTTGCTGTCGGTCAAAAAGGCGGTGCCGCGCTTGGCTCCGGTTTCTTCCGATGAAGGTGAGGCGGGGCCAAACCAGTGCAGGCCCAGACGGTCCGTTGTTCGTAAATACTCTCGTGTCAGTTCACCCACATGCGGCGGGTAGGCGTCGAAGCCGTAGCCGCTATCCCATGGCACTTTGAAGTCGTCGATGACAATGACGAAGTTGCGCCAGTGCTTCGCGATGAGTGCGACCTCCTCGCGGATGGGCAGGTCCTCATACCAGTGGGCATCGAGGTAGAACAGCACGCCCTGCAGCGGACAACGCGGCTCCACGATCAAGTCCCGCAGGAATGTACGGCTGTCGCCCTGATAAGCATGCACGAGGGGCTGCTCAGAGAAACGCTTTTTGACCTTGAGATGATTTTTGACATCAAATTCGACTGTAAAGACGACCAGCCCTTTGTTCGCCAGCCATTCCGTCGTATCCCCCATAAAGGTACCCGTTTCGACGGCGCATTGAATCGGCAGTGTTTCAAGGATTGTCTCGACCACCTCGATGCGCTTGGCTTGGCTGTTAAAGGCGCCCCAGCCGGTCACTTCTAATGGCGCTTCAGGATTATTCATGGGCAGCCATACTCAGTCAGCTATCGATGAAGGTAGCGAGGCCAAACTCAAGGAAGCCAGAGAGGCGCTGGATGCCAGGGACTGGGACCGCCTCGTTGCCCTGGCCACAGACTTGCAACAGCTCAACCAGTGGGAAGCGGCTGAATTCGCCCTGCAAAAGGTATTGGCTGAGAAGCCGGACCATTACAAAGCTCAGCTTGCGCTGATCGAGCATTACCTCATTGGCGGCTATACCGACGACGCCTACAAGTTGGCGGAATCTGCCTTGGCCATCAAACCGGAGGATCCCGAACTACTTCTGCACTTGGGCAAAACGTGCATCTGGCGCGGAGAGATTGAGGATGCCTTGGCTGCTTTTGAATTGGCGGAGTCCAAGCCCGGGCCGTGGCAACAGAGTGCGGGTATGCTATTCCTGATCAACCTTTGCTACCTGCCCGATGTGACCGCAACCGACATTATGGAGTGCGCGGCGGAGTGGGAGCTGCGCTATGCACGCCCTGTGGCCAGGAAGCCGAAGCCTGCCCGTCGCGCCGGGCCGCTGCGCATCGGCTATTATTCGCCGGACTTTCGCGGACACTCGATCACGAACTTTATATTGCCCATTATGAGGTCGCATGACCGTGAGGCCTTCGAACTTTTTCTCTACTCCGACACGCACCACACGGATGAGCATACCAGAGACTATCGGCAGGCAGCGGACCACTGGCGCGACTTGACCAAGCTTTCTGTTGCAAAGTCCGTAGAAACTATTGCGAAGGATTCACTCGATCTGCTCATCGACTGCGCAGGGCTTTTTGGCTCCTGTCGCCCGGAGATTTTTGCCCAACGGCCAGCCCCCGTGCAGGCGCATTTGATTGGCCACAATGGCACGACCGGGCTCAGTTCTATTGATTACCGCTTCACCGATGCGATCTGTGAGCCCGAGGGAACAGAGAAGGAAAGCTCGGAAAAACTCGTGCGGCTGGAGCCGGGCTTTCACTGTTATATGCCGGTGAAAGCGGATGTCGAGCCCGGCCTTCCGCCTTCGACGCTGACAGGGCACATTACCTTTGGCAGCTTCAACAACACGGCAAAAATCAACGATGAGGTCATTGCTTTGTGGTGCAAAGTCCTGCTGGCCGTCACGGGCAGCCGTCTGCTCATCAAGGCGGTGGGGCTGGGTAATCGCGGCACGCGTGAACTCTGGCTTGCGCGCTTCAATCAGCAGGGCATTGCCTCCGAGCGAATCGACATTCTGCCCGGACTGAGGGACAAGGATGCCCATTTTAAGGCTTACAACCGTGTCGACATCGCACTGGACACCTTTCCTGTCAACGGCACCACCACCACGCTCGAGGGCCTCTGGATGGGCGTGCCCATGATTACCCTGCAAGGCCACCGCCACAGCGCCCGCGTCAGCTCCAGTTTACTTTCGCAGATTGGATTGCACGAGTGCATCGCGGTCAATGAGCAGGCCTATATCAGTGCGGCACAGCAACTCGCTGCCAACGAAGCGAAACGCAAAACCTGGCGCATGGAGCTGCGTCAACGCATCCAGGCAGCACCCCTGGGCGATCCGAAACAGTTCGTTCCCAGGCTCGAGGCCGCATACCGAGAACTAGTGAAGGCCTGACTGATGTTGGGCAGGTTGCGTCTTCAAATAGGCTCAGGCTGACGTTGCCTTTGGCTAGCTATCTCCTTCAGACTCCGCCAGTCGCGCGACGCCTCTCACCATGGCACTGAATATATACTTGTGGATAATATATAGGCTGTACCAGTAGATGACTCCGGGGAAGCCTCTGGGTCTAAAAATGGCGCATTGGACCAAGCGCGTTCCCTGCGGTTCCTCCCATGCCTCCCACTGCAGCCAGGCTTTGCCTGGGACTTTCATTTCGGCGCGCAGGCGCAAAAGATGAGGTGAGCGCACCTCTTCGACTCTCCAAAAGTCAACCGTTTCCCCGGCGAGCAACTCGTAAGGATGGCGACGGCCCCGGCGCAGCCCAGGCCCGCCAAAAATACGGTCGCACCATCCGCGCAAACGCCAGGCCCAGTCCATCACCAGCCAGCCACGCTCCCCACCAAGGCTACAAAATGCACGGTAAGTTGCCTCCTGGCTCGCCTTAACGAGATAAGTACGCTCTTCGCGTATCGTGCCTTCCCAATCAATCAGGCGATAGGTTGGCCCGGTTCCCAAGGCGCCACTCCAGCGCGTCTCCACATCCCGGTGAGATATTTTCACCATGGCAAACTCGACGGCTTCTTCGTAATGGATCGGTTTTATTTCCGGAAATATCCGTCTGGCTTTGGCGGTATCGGCTTCCAACGGCTGAACCACGCCTTCAATCAAAGGAACGGCCAAAGAGTTAGGAATCGGTGTGACTAAACCGACCCAGCGCGCCGCCAGACCGGGGGTCAGCACTGGTAGCGCTATGATGGTGCGGCGCAGCTGGTTGACCTTGGCGTAGCCGAGCATCATTTCTTTGAATGTGAGCGATTCGGGAGTTCCCACATCGACAATCCCCAAAGGTCCGCTTTTCAGAGCTGCCATCAGGTAGGCCAAAATATCACGCACGGCAATAGGCTGAACTTTATTTGATATCCACTTGGGCGCAACCATCACCGGCAGGCGCTCAGTCAGGTAGCGCACCATCTCAAAACTCGCGGAGCCAGAGCCGATGATCGGGCCTGCGCGAAACTCTGTAACGGGCAAATAACTGGCAAGCACCCGGCCTGTCTCGGCACGACTGCTGAGGTGCCGCGATGCAGCTGAATGCCTTGGCATTAGCCCGCCCAAATAGATCGTATGTGGAATGGAATTGGCGGCTTCAGCGAAATTGGATGCGGCCAGTTTGTCTTCGTTTTCAAAATCTTTAGACGAGCCCATCGAATGCACCAAATAATAGGCGGCATCAAACCCGATCAGCTTTTGCCTCCACTCGCCTTGGGTATCCAGTAGGTCTCCCTGGATGCACTGGACGTTCTCAAACCAGGAGCGGCCCTCGAGTCGTGACGGGTCTCGGGTCAGCACAGTAACTTCATGTCCATCACCCAGAAGGCGCGGAGCAAGCCGCCCGCCGATATAGCCCGTGGCACCTGTCAGCAGAATTCGCACACCTATATAAAGCTCATAACAGGCAATTTTTCAAATCGCTCGATCCGGGAGTGGTGGAGACTAAAAAACCCCGCACGGGCTGACCATGCGGGGTTTGAAAGTTTGCGGTTAAGCGTTGGGCTTACTCGGCGCTGGCGGGCTCGGGCTGGCGTTCGCCACCTTCGCCACCGCGATCGCCACGGTCGTCACGACGGCCACGGCCACCGCGATCATCACGGCCACGGCCACGACCACCACGATCTCCGCCGCGTCCACGGCCACCACGATCTCCACGGTCACCACCGCGTCCGCCTTCAGGCTTCGGCTTGGGCTCGTAGGGGCGGCCTTCGGCTTCAGCCAGAGCGGCACGACGTGAGAGGCGGACCTTGCCGCGATCATCGACACCGATGCACTTGACGAGAATTTCGTCACCGAGCTTGCAGACGTCCTCGACCTTTTCGACGCGGAAGTCGGCCAGTTCGGAAACGTGCACGAGGCCTTCCTGGCCGGGCAGACATTCGACGAAGGCGCCGAATTCCTTGATGGAACGGACGATGCCCTTGTAGGTCTTGTTGACCTGAATCTCGGCCGTGACGAGCTCGACTTCCTCGATGGCGCGGCGCATGGCCTCGCCACCCGCGGCAAAGATGAGCACCTTGCCGGAGTTGTCTTCGTTGATGTCGATTTGCGCGCCGGTGATTTCCTGGATGCGGCGGATGTTCTTGCCGCCGGGACCGATGAGCGCACCGATCTTTTCGGGGTCGATCTGGACCTGCTCGATACGCGGGGCATGCTCCTTGAGCGCTTCGCTGGCAGAGGGCTTGGCCTCGGTCATGACGTCAAGGATGGCGTTGCGCGCGTCGCGGTTGCGCATGATGGCCTCCTTGGCGATTTCGAAGGGCAGGCCGTGAATCTTCAGGTCGAGCTGGAAGCCGGTGATGCCTTCGCGGGTGCCGCAGATCTTGAAGTCCATGTCGCCGAAGTGGTCTTCCGCGCCGAGGATGTCGGTCAGGATGACGTGCTTGCTGATGGCGCCGCCGTCGGTCTCGGTAACAAGGCCGACGGAGATGCCGGCAACCGGAGCGGTGATGGGCACTCCGGCGTCCATGAGGGCGAGCGTACCGCCGCAGACACTGGCCATGGAGGTCGAGCCGTTGGACTCCATGATTTCCGACACGAGGCGGATGGAGTAGGGGAACTCGTCCTCGCTCGGCAGAATCGGTAGCAGGGAACGCTCGGCGAGCGCGCCGTGGCCGATCTCGCGGCGACCGGGGGTGCCGAAGCGGCCGGTTTCACCAACGGAGTAGGGCGGGAAGTTGTAGTGCAGGATGAAGGACTTTTCCTTCGAGCCGCCGGTCAGGCCGTCGAGCTCCTGGGAGTCCTTGCCGGTGCCGAGGGTGGCCACGACGACGGTCTGGGTTTCGCCGCGCTGGAAGAGAGCGGAACCGTGGACGCGCTTGAGCATGTCGGTCTTGCAAAGCAGGGGACGGAGGTCCGCCGGGCCACGACCGTCGACGCGCTTACCGCTATCGAGGATGTTCTGGCGGTAGACTTCTTCCTGCAGGACTTCGAAGGCCATGTTGATCTGCGGCTTTTCGAAGTTCTCTTCGCCGACCTTTTCCTTCACGAATTCGGCGGCTTCGTCCTTCAGGGCGGAAACAGCTGCTTCGCGCTCCTGCTTGATTTCCTTGAAAACCGCTGGGCCAAGCTTGTCGCCGACAAATTCGCGGCACATGGCGAGCACCTCATCGGTGACCTTGTGCAGCTCGAATTCCTTCTTGGTCTTGCCGAGCTTGGAAGCGAGTTCCTTCTGGGCGGCGATGATGGGCTGGATGGCGCTGTGGGCGAATTCCAGGGCCTCGATGAAGCGCTCGTCCGACAACTGGTCGGCGGAGCCTTCGATCATCATCATTTCCTTTTCATTGCCGACATAGATGAGGTCGAGAACGCTCTCGAACATCTCGGCGTTGGTCGGGTTGACGACGAACTGACCGTCGATTTCGGCGATGCGGACGCAGCCGATGGGGCCGTTCCAGGGGATGTCCGAGCACATCAGCGCGAAGGACGCGCCGTTGACCATGAGGACGTCGGGTTCGTTGACGAGGTCGGTCGACATGAGCATGCCGATGACCTGCACTTCGTTGAGGAAGCCCTTGGGGAAGAGCGGGCGCAGCGGGCGGTCGCAGAGGCGGCAGGTGAGGATTTCCTTCTCGGAAGGACGGCCCTCGCGCTTGAAGTAACCACCGGGGAAGCGGCCCGCGGCAGAGAATTTTTCACGATACTCGACCGTCAGCGGGAAAAAGTCCTGGTCGGGGGAGCGGAGTGAGTTGGCGGCGGTTGCGGCCACGAAGACTTCCGTTTCACCTTTGCTGATGGTGACGGCGCCGTTGGCCTGCTTGGCGATGGAGCCGGTCTGCACGGTGATGCCGAGCGACTCGATCGTGATGCTGTGTTCTTGTTCCATTATCTTGTGGGTTTATGTCTTTTGGGTTGTGCCCGGGGCGGATAGGACGCTGGTACGGGCAGGGTCGTTTGTTTTGTTTTAGTCGAAAGCGATAAGCTCAAAGCTGAAAGCGGGATTGAATGGGCAAAAACAAAAAAGTCTAAAGCCGGTGGATTCCGTATGCTTTAGACTTTTGGCTTTCAGCTTTCGGCGCTCAGTGGCGCAGGCCGAGCTTCTGGACGATAGCGTTATAACGCTCGAGCTCGTTGCGTTTGAGATAGTTGAGGAGCTTCCGGCGGCGGTTGGTCATGTGGATGAGGCCGCGGCGGGAGTGGAAGTCCTTGCGGTGCTCGCGCAGGTGATCCGTCAGGTGGGTGATGCGTGCGGTCAGCAGCGCGATCTGAACCTCGGGAGAGCCGGTATCGCCCTCCTTGGTTGCGTGTTCTTTGATGATTTCTTCTTTGTTTACTACTTCTGGCATAGGTCGTTTTTGGTTTCACGGCTGATAACCCCGGACTACCGGGGCCGCATCCCTCGCAGCGGAGCCAGGGATGCCGCTGGACCGGAACCGAAGCCCCGGCCAACCGCGGAAGCAGGCTGCTCGACGCAACCGACCTCTAGCGTAAGGCGTGGAAAGTTGGCATCTTGCGGCGAATTTGCAAGCTAAAAGCGTTAGGTGCTTTTACCACTCGTAGCCGACCTTGACCAGAGCCTGATAAGCCTCTTCACCGAACCAGCGGACGGACTCGTCGTTGAAGTATTTCGGCCATTCGCCGGCCGCGCCACGGCGCTCGAAGGCAGTAGGCCGCGCTTTGGGAAATCCCGGCGTAGTTAAATCATCCAGGGGCAGGCATTCTGCGGGGTCCACGTCAAGGAAGCGAAAGAGGACGTCTTTGCTGGCCTGGAAATCATCCAGAAGTGACTCGTACTTGAGCAAATGGATATTCTCCGGAATTTCGTCACGCTGCGCCTTCTGGAATTGCTCAAAGTTGCTTTCAACCGCTTGGGCCCAATTCCAGGAGAATCCGCGAACAAAGGATTCGCAGCTCAGCAACTCCTCGGGGTTCTCATCAAAGTAGTGGGGATTTTCGACGAATTTCGCGTGCAGGGCCAGCAGCTCGGGATTGTCCAGGAAGGGCCGCTTGCTTTGTTGATTCAGCATATGATAGGCGGCGCTGACCAAGGTGTCGCGGCCGTCCCGCATAATGATGATGTAATGCGCCTTGCGCAGGGTGAACGGCAGCACTTGTTCCGGCGTGCGGTCGCCCAACCAGACGACTTGATCGAAGTCCTTGGTTTCGGCTTTGCGAACTTTTTCCACGGCCAGGATATGGCGGCGCACCAGCGCCTCGTAGCCGTCGCGCAAATCGTCCAGATGCTGGAAGTAGGTCAGCAGGCCGTGACGGGTATTCGCCATTTTTTCCAGGCCACGATCCATGAACTCCCAGTGGAACTCACCGGAGACCGAGATGCGCGGATGCTTGTCCATCAAGCGCTCCAGCCACGTCGTCCCGGATTTCATCGAACCCCGAATGAAAAAATAGCGATAATCCTCAGATTCCTTCACAACAGCCCATGGATGAAGCACATGCACAGCTCATTAGCCAACTTTAAAATAGTATCAAATAATGCACAATATATATTATGTCTAATTTATGAGGGTTCTTAAACGGGGACTTTCCGATTCTGTAAATCGTTGTCCCCTAACCCTTAGCGACGCGACTCTTTACCGTGTCCTCCAAGGCCAAAGCAATCCATTGGGACATCGAGCGTCGGTCCCTGGAAGCGATATCTTTGATTTTGGCCTTCATGTCTTTGGAGATCACGACGGAAATCACGTCAGAATTCTGACCTAACTTACCCGGCATAGATTTAGGGAACCTTATAAAACCTACCCAGGGAGTCAATAATCTTGTGCGGGCGTAGGTAGACTACATATTTGGGCTTAGGTAGATTACATAGGATTACTCAATATCGGCAACCTACTCCTCAGTTCTTCAGCGCTCATGCTCATCACATTACCAGTCACATGTATCAGCGGGATGCCCGCTTCTTTGAATACATGGTCTAAGTACTGGTCGCGGTCGATTCTGTCGGGTCTGTTATGTGAGCTGTCGTCTAGCTCTATCGCAAAAGCGATAATGCACGGCCCTTTCGTAATCAGAAAGTCAACGTGCTTCATGCAGCACTTGTTGAAATTCGTTTGGTATACGGAGTTACCGAATTTCTTGCTGACTTTGACGATATCGGAGATCCGCACCATGGGATTTATGGTATATCCTGGTGGTAGCGCACCTGTCAGCAACGCATGGAATGCGGTTTCGTATGGGGTCAGGATTGAGTTCCTAGAGGCAAATAGCCCTGAGCGTGCGTTAGTACCCTTTTTCGTGGCTACACCGGCTAGTACGCCAAGTAGTGCCGCACTCAGAAGCACTAAAAACAATCCAATGATAATCCAAATCATGGGGATTTAGATAACTCATTTTCTATCACAATCAACAATCAACCCAGGCTACGGAATGAAAATGGAAGAAATCAAAAAGCTGGTTAAGGCAACTGGTGAAATCGGGCTTAGTTATCTGCCCTTCATCTATGATGAGGTAGAAAATTGGGAGACCCTACAAAGCTATGTTGGTACGTATGCTCCTGAAAAGGTTTACTATCGTCATGGCAAATTTGTCTTCAAGACGGTTCAAGATGCTAAAGATGCACGCAGCAATCTAGCAGACCGATATCCCTCATGGCGCGTTTATCGTCGTGGACGTAGGGTTACTATAGCGGAGGGCAATCGTCGCGGATGGAAGGAGGCCGCATGAACTCCGACGAGTATTATTTCGGGGGCGTTCCCCTATCTGAGATAGCGTACTTCGATTACGTAGATGAGGAGCATGTCAGGGGCTGGGAAGTCACCATGGCATTGAAGGGCAACATGGGCGAAGAAACGATTGCCTATGCCGAAAGTATGGAAACTGCGGATTCGATTCGGGAGTGCTTGAATGCGCTACTCCAAAGACTTCGCGAGGAAAAGGAGGCCATCAAATGAGCCATGAGGATAAAGTTTCTATGGGCATGACTCAGAAGGATGTGGATAGCTTAATCGCGATGGCACAAGGGATCTATGCCGCAGGTTTAGCATGGTACCTTGCGATGCGCGTAATGCGTGGCCTACGTCGTTACCGTCTTCGTGAAGAACGCGAGGCCCTACTCCGAATTCTAAAGGAAAGGGCCAAGCAATGAGCACGGGCCGTCGTTACCACGTCTACCGGAACAAGTATCAAAGGGATGTCCTATGGACTGAGGAGCTCGAAACGGAGTGCTCTACCCTGGAATTGGCGCGTGAAACCGTTCGCGAGATGAAGGCTAATTATCGCTTCATGCGCATAGTGGATTCGACCACTGGAAAGGAGGTCAAATGAGCTCAAGCCCCCTTCCCTATATCGATGCTAACATCGATTACCTGCAACGTCTCAATCTAGCGTACAATGACGCTATAGACGGTTATTTAAATGGCATTCTGCATGTACGGGATCTCCAGAGCATCTGCGAGCATTATCGGGTCATGCCCGGTACGGTCCTGGAGATGTGCCAGAATGCCGCCGAAGTCATTGCCGACCTCAAGGACACGGAAACCGAATGAATATTTTGCCTACAGCCGTAGCCCGATTGTTGGCTAGTGACACACAGCCTCGGGGTGCTTTGTCGCCTCGGGGCTTCACTTTGAACTCATAGCACAATGGAAACCGCCACAGATCTATTTACCGGGGTTGTTCCCTGGCTCGCGCTTTACGGCTCCGTGTGGGCCTCACAATTCGGGATTCTGTATCTCCGAGAGATGTTCTCAGTCTCCATGGGGGAATGACGAAAAACACCAAACCACAAACACCAACCACACACACAGAAAAAACCATGAATAAGTACATCCTGCAAATCCTCACCTTCCTGAGCCTGTTCCTGGGCTTCTCGGTGGGTGTCTATGCCGAGCCGGTGGATTACTCCACTGTTTCCACTGGCATCACTGCGGAGATCGCGCCGATTCTCACTCTTGGCCTGGCTATCGCCGTGGCTGCGGTGGGCATCATGGCGGCTCCGAAGGGCGTCCGCTTCGCCAAGCGCATGTGGGCGGCCATTGCTGGCTAAACACAGCTATGAGGGGCGGGGGCGGTTCCATTCCGCCCTCCCCCTTTAAGCCATGGATACAACGAACATAGAGGCGTTACTCAGGCTACTTCTGGAATCCCAGATAGCCGCAACCATCGTTATCATATGGTCAATATTCTGGAGTCAAAGGCGCTAGCGGTTCTCGTTCTTCTGTTTCTCCTGGGTGTGGCACATGGTGAGACGCCGGGCTGGGATAAGAAATGGGATCTTAACGAATTATATGGCCCAAATTATTGGGGCAATTCTGACCGCACGACCGGCACGATTTGGGGTTATTATGACACGCAATCTGGCACATGGTCTTTCGAGCAAGACACGCTGACAAAATGGTTTCCTAATGCTGGGCCGGAAGATCCCCCAATAGGTCAGATAGCAAATCGACTTAGTTTTGATGAAGACGGCTCCGGGATGTGGCGGGCTGGTTACCATGCTCATGAAGGTAATTACTTTCGTTATTATCTCGGTGTAAGGGATGGAGAGCCGCCAGAGGATGACGGCGGAGATGACCAGTCAAATTCAAGTTACATATATACGTTTCCTAACGCAAAGTATGAAGTAACGGAAGCCGGGGCATATCGTATTGTATTTAAGAATTCAGAGGGTGAAATTATACAGTATGATGAAGCAATAGTAACGGGTGAAGGCGCTATTGCTAAGGCTTCTGCGCAGTATGATGAACACGTAAAGTTTGTTGTACAAAAGAAGAATTTTGATGAGGAGTGGGAAGACATTTATGTAAAAGGCTCGTCGAGTCGGTATCGATACTACGAGGGCTATTTTAAAAAGTACCTCAAGGGATACTGGTCCTTGGTATCCTCTCCTCCTCCAGACCCTGAACCCGAGCCGGACCCGGAGCCGGAGCCCGACCCCGAAGACGTACCGGACCCGGAAACACCGGACCCAAATTTACTTTGGCAAACGGACGCTGAGACGCTCAACGAACATCAGGAATCCAGGCATACCGATATCAAGGGCGAGTTCGCCAAGACCCGGAACAAATTCCGTGAAGCCATCTATGATTCAGGCCGTTCCCAGGTGGAAGAAATGCAGCGTGGAGAGCGCAACGAGCAAGAGCGTTGGCAGTCTGGACAGGATGCCGATTACCAACGACACAAAGAAACGCTGGATGCCCTCGAAGCTCTTGAAAACGATGAATCCGACTATACCGCAGTTCTCGATGCCATTGCAGAAAATACATCAGCATTGAGTGATGACGCAGGCGGTGAAGGTCCTGGAGAGTATACCGGGCCGGGAGACGAAGGCGTGCCCGATTACGGTCATTTACAGACTTCCGTCGCTGACCTTCTCGGGCTCATTCCAGACGTGTCGGCCTTCCCTGCGATTACGGGCCGCAACTACGATTTTGGAATCAATCTGCCCTCCTACAAAGGGGCGGATTTTTCATTCAGTTTAGACCTCAATCCCTACGCTGAGGTTATCGAGCTCGTGCGGACACTGGAGGCCGCGCTTGTGGTTGTCATGTTCGCTGTCGCGGTCATTGCCACACTGAAAGGAGGCTTCGCAACATGATAGGCCTGCTACAGAAGATCCTCGATTGGTTTGTTCATACGGATAACAAATTCAGCATATTGCTGGTTCCGTTGCTCCCGTTTCTGTTGGGAGTCTATGCGCTATTGAGCTTTGGGCATGTCATGCTCTCCGAGTTGCTTACGAAGATAGACGATTCAGTAGCGCTATTAAATCAGGAGTTCCCGACCGTTGATTTGTCCAGTGTGGGCACGGATTTCTGGGTCAATGTAAACACCTTTATTCCGTTGGATTTAATCTTCGAGCTCGGCTTGCTCCTAATCACTTTAAAAGGCCTCATGGCCATCGTTCGAATCATTAAATCCTTTGTGCCGACTATCTCATGAAGGATTCGATTTTCAGGATATTCGCGGGCACGCTTGGCAGCTACAAGAGCTATCATGGCGTCCTGGAGATGTTGGAGACCTGGAAGACGGGCGGCATCGTGTTTACGAATATCGAGATTATTTGGGAGCGGGTTAAGCTTTTCATGGAGGATGAGCATGATGTCATCGTAGACGATAAGCAGCTCGTTTATATCTCGTTTGAGGAGTGTTCCAATTTTGCGGAGCGCCTAACTAAAGGCACTATGGAGCGGCCTAATCGGCTTGTCCTGGACGAAGCGGCCATTACGCAGAATGCCAAAGACCATAAGCAGGCAAACGAGTTGAGCCGAGACATGATTCGGCACGCTCGCAAGCTGCATATCGATACCGTTTTTATCGCGCATGATTTCTATGAAATCGACAAGCAGATGCGCAATAAGGCGCAGTCGGTAACGTGGCATCGGGACATGCAGAAAGTGAAGTTTGCCGGCTTCCATCTTCCCTTTCCGTTTTGGGTGTCTGTTGAAGTCGATGCGCGCAATCCTAAGCTCAAGTATGACTCCGGTTGTCATCGCAAGGACAAGCGCATCTACAAGCTGTATAAGTCGCATGATGTCCAGTCTCAGGCCGCGCACGCTATCGGAGAATCTCCCGAAATAGATCTAAAGACTATTGAGCGGTCAAAGCGCCCTTCCCTACTTCGGCCTATTCGCCGTTTCGCTTTCATGGGTCTCGCTGGATTCGGGCTTTGGTCCTGGCTCGGTGGAAGCTCGGAGGCAGAAAAGCCTCAGCAGGTAGCCCAGGAGCCCGTCAAAGTTGCTCCGGTGGACGAGATCGCGGCACCACGTCCTCGATTAGTCCACTATCAGCCAAAGCAGCCAGAGAAACCAGAGCCCTTAATGGTGAGCGGCTATGTCATTCGAGGCGATAAAGTCACGGTCTGGCTTACGGATGGGCGCATGATTACCGAGCACACCGGCCAGATTCAGCAGGTTAATTCCCGGCGCGGTGTCCTGGTTGAGGGCGAGTGGGTTCCCATGAAACAGTATAGGAGCCCAGAAAGGCCCGTGGTGACACGTTCGGTGTTTGAGCCTCCGGTCACGGTGCCAGTTGAGCCCGAAAAGCCCGCAGAGGTCACGCCAGAGCCCCAGGACAAGCCGTTGCGGTCGCTATCCAGTTTCAAGCCTTACCGTGCGTTTGGTGGCCTTCCTCCCCCAGATGCAAAAAGCAGGTAGCTGGGCAAGCAGAGCGCAGCAGCCATCGGCCCGCCGTAGGCGGCAGCGGCAATAAGGTATTTTCCATCACAAACCACAAACAAACATGAATACATCAAAACTGGTAAATAAAACCGAAAACGTGACAACCACCATCGAGACGGTCATTACGAATGCCTCCGTTTCGATTTTCGACAGCAAGAAAGGCAATCGCATGTGCACGGTCATCTTACCCGGTGCCGAACTCTGGGCAGGTGTCTCTCAGGACGCGCCGATAACAGATCGCGACAAGCCGTTTCAGGCATCGAAGATTGTCTGCCGTGCAAATGGCCTCCGTCAGGGCAATCTCGACCTGGGCACGATTCTGGAGCTCTGGGATGGCCAGGATTGCGTCTACCGTGACCCGGACCATCAAGCGGACCTGGACGGCCAGAAAAACGGCCTCAGTGCCTCCAAGAAGGCATCCTGAGCGATTAGCGGCCATAGGGAGAGGCAGCTTGCTGCCTCCCCTCGGCCGCATCGCTCTTTAGTCTATAGTGCATATTGTGCCGTTTTTAATTTCCCTTCCCTAAAATGAAAGGTTCGCATGTCCCGAAAAGCCCTCTCGAGCCCTCGGCTCTTGGCGGTGAAATGCAGCGACGATAAGCCCGCAGACGAGACAACCAAAACGGACAAAGAAAAAGCCCCCCGGCAGGATGGAGACCTAGCGCGAGGGGCGATTAAAGGTTGGAGTCGATACTCTCGGATGCGACTATCAAGGCTGTTGGCTAGTGTGTCAACACCGGATTATATTTATCACGTGACGGTTACCTATGGTCGAGACTGGCCGGATGGTGAAACCATCAAGAAACACCTACGCGCTTTCAGCAAGTGCCTTGTCCGAGCCGGGTTCTATGGCTTCTGGATAAAGCACTATCAGCGACGTGGAGCACCCCACTTTCATTGTCTCATCTGGAATGCAGAGCATACTGATTGTTCCGATATCGCGGAAGATTGGAGGCGCATCACCGGCAACGAGTCAGAGCATGCCGTGGACGTTCGTGTAGGCGATGAAGGCAAGGCCGGTTGGTATTTGGCCATGCACTCGCTTAAGGAGCATCAGCGCCCGGATGACGTCGAGGATGGTCGTTGGTGGGGATACTTCGACCGGGCCAGGGTCCAGGAGCACATTGTCTGCTATGATGTAGCTGACGGGCTGACCGCTAAAGAGATCGTTTGGTTGAAGCGTCTCTATCGTCGGTCCACCGGGTGCCGTACCTTTGGGGGATCCGTAGACCATCCTTACGATATGGGGCGGCAAGGTCTGTCCTGGTTCCTACCAGAGGCAGAGCACAAGCGTGTTCTGCTCTGGGTTCACCGACAATGCGCTCTCGCCAGTAAACTGGATGAGAATCCTTTTTAATGTGATAAATACTTACTATGGAGCAACTTGAGTTCTCCTTTAACCGCCGTCCTCTTATCATCCATTTCTATAAGCAGTCTCGAAGGCTGCGAGGAGATGAGGTGTACATAATAGAATCAACAATGCCAGGTTTACCGGTGTATCGTACACAGTTGCGTTCGGAGGCCCGAGGCAGGGCTAGAGAGCTTTTTGCTTGTATGGGAAGAGGAGAAGGAAATATATATATCTGGATACAAAGAACACAAAATAAACATGGATAACGCCTATACTGAGTCGGAGTTCAGAAAGTCAAGAAAATGGCTTCTTTCATTATCGTTAGTCCTTTTGTTTATCCTATCATCAAATCTAGAGTTTAGGGAAATAAATATTTTTGGTAATGTTGCTGAAATAGAAAGCCAAAAAGGATTATACTCATTCTATATGATGGTTATGCTCTACTTCGCAATTAGGTATTATATATTTTTTAAAGACGATTATTACGTTGATTATATTGGATCAATGAACAATATTCGAGGTAGGAGCTTATCCGCATTTCTTTTGCTTGAAGCTAGAAAATCAATAAAGAGTAGTCATAATAAAGCATTTAGGTTTAATGCAAGCACAGTCGAGAAAGACAAAAACCATAAGGGCGTTGGCAATTATATTGTTCTGGTAAATAATGCTCTAACAGACGAAAGTTATTGGCATGAATTTAGAGTAAATGTAATACGCTTTTATTTTCGTAAATATACTAATTTATTCATTGGTCTTTTTGTTCAAGATAAAGTTCTCACGGAATATCTATTGCCTCCATTTTTATGTGTCTTAGCTATTATGCTATATTTTATTAGGAGCTTATAGCCTTTAGCATGCCTTTAACGATAGGGATTCGACACTCCGCAGCATTAGAACAGCTAATCACTCAAAGCAGGCCATATCTGAAAAGTGTTGACCCCTGGCCCACTACCCCACTCAAGCGGCAACGAAAAGACTATATATTATGTCTAATTTATAAATGCGGCATAATTGCTGGGCTCCTGCTCTATTTCACCGTTGAGCTAAGCACTGCTTTGACTTTAGCGTGGAGCGTGTCTGACTAACGTATATGGCGAATACTACTCAGCGTGTGCTTTTTGATTGGCTTGGACCCGACGAGCGGTCTGCCGGTGTACTGTTGCACCCCACTTCGTTGCCGGGAGATTTGGGCATCGGCAAGTTCGGGCGCGAGGCCTACCGCTTTGTCGACTTCCTGGCGGCAGCCGGCATGAAGCATTGGCAGGTCTGTCCGTTGGGGCCGACGGGCTATGGAGACTCGCCCTATCAGTGCTTTTCCGCCTTTGCCGGAAACCCCTACCTGATTGATCTGCACCCGCTGGCAGCCGAGGGTTTGGTAACCAAGGACGAACTCATTTCGCTGCAGCGTCTGCCCCGCGAGCGAATCGACTACGGCGAGGTCTATCAAAAGCTTTGGCCGGTGCTCAATGCCGCCTGCGAACGCTTTGCTCAATCCGGCGCCGACCACCTTGATGGCTACGGTGACTACGCAGCTTTCAAGAAGGAGCATGCGGACTGGCTGGAGCCCTACGCGGCCTTCAGCGCGGCCAAGTCTCATTTCGAGGGCAAGCCCTGGAACGAATGGCCCAAGGAGCTCCGCAGTTACGCTGGATTTCAAAAAAGCGCCCTACCCGGTAAGCTCGCCGCCGCGATGGAGTCGGTGCGCTTCCTGCAGTATCTCTTTTACGGGCAGTGGTCCCAACTGAGGGCCTATGCGGCGGAGCACGACATCGGCATCATTGGCGATGCCCCCATTTTCGTGGCTTACGACAGTGCGGATGTCTGGGCCTCGCCGGAGCTATTCCAGCTCAAAAAGGACGGCACTCCGGTGGCCGTGGCTGGTTGTCCGCCAGACTATTTTGCCAAGACCGGCCAATACTGGGGCAACCCCCTTTACGACTGGGACAAGATGGCGGCGGACGGCTACGCTTGGTGGAAGGCCCGTCTGCGTTCCAATTTCACTCTCTTTGACATCATCCGGCTCGACCACTTTCGCGGCTTTGCCAGCTACTGGTCCATTCCCTATGGATCTCCGGACGCCCGTCCGGGCAAATGGGTCGACGGCCCCGGCCTGCCGTTCTTCGAATCCCTGGCCAAGGAATTCCCCGATGCGAAAATCATCGCAGAAGACCTCGGTGACATCACACCAGACGTTATTGAGCTTAAGGAAGCTACCGGGCTGCCGGGCATGGTCGTGCTGCAGTTCGCCTTTGGTGACCCCAAGAGCATCCACCTACCACACAACCACGAGCCGGTGCAGACGGTCTATCCCGGCACACACGACAACGACACCACGCTGGGCTGGTACGCCGAAGCTGGTGAGAAAGCGTGCGATCATATGCGCCGCTACCTGGGCGTGGATGGCTCCGTACCGCAATGGGATTTCGTGCGAGCAGCCTACCGGTCCCCTGCGCGTCTGGCGATCATTCCGCTGCAGGACCTTTTCAATTTGGACACCGAGGCGCGTATGAATATGCCTGGCGCAGCCGCCGGCAACTGGCAGTGGCGTTACCGCCCCGAACAACTGGAAAAGCTTTGGCAGGAAAGCGCCTCCTACCTAAAGGAGCTGGGCGAGCTTTTCGACAGATAATCTCTCCTTACTTGGGCGGCTTGGGCTTGGCCGGTTTCTTTTTCGGCACGGTTTCCTGCTCGGGATCGTCCAGGAAGTTCTCGATATTGATGAGGCAGGTATCGCGCCGGTCTTCGAGCAGGTAGTGCCCGGCGTCGTGCAGTTCGACCGTTTTGGCAGCAGGAAAACGCTTTTGCCATTCGCGAAGGAAAGTGACGTCGAAGCAAAAGTCCTTCATGCCCCAAAGCAGCAACATCGCTTTGCTTTGCAAAGCTTCCAGGCCTTCCTCGATTCCCTTTAGCGTGTCATAGCTGGGATGAGACGGCTTCATCGGGATGTCCTTGACGAAGCGGTGCGTGGCAATGCGACTGGCCCAGTCACGATACGGATAAAGATATCCCGCCTTGGCAGCCAGATCGAGGGGCCGATTCGTTGCCATCCAGGTGGCCGGACCGGCAAAGCCGTTCAGGCCGCGCACATAGAGTTCGCCCAGCAGAGGCGTTCGGCAAAGGGCAATACGCCCAGGGATGCGTGTGGCGCGAAAGGCGGCGGTGTTCATCACGACCAGCTTGCCCACGCGCTCCGGAAAACGTTCGGCCAGGCCCATGCCGATGGCCCCGCCCCAGTCGTGCACAACCAGATGAAAGCGTTCCAGTCCGATTTCTTTAACGAGACGGGCAACGTTGTCGATGTGGCTGGCCAGGCGGTAGTCAAAGCCCTGGCCCGGCTTGTCGGAAAGGCCCATGCCGATATGGTCGGGGGCAATGCAGCGATAGCGGTGCTTCAGTCCGTTGATGAGATTCCGGTAAAAGAAAGACCAGGTCGGGTTGCCGTGCAGCATGAGGACGGCTTCGCCCTGCCCTTCGTCGACATAGCTCATGCGCCCGCCGACGACCTCAAGCGTCTTGGGCGTGAAGGGGTAAAGCTTGGAAATGACCTCGGGGAGTTCTGTGGCCATTGGGAGAGGCATTCGGGGTTTTATTGAGTCCAGGCGTCGATGCGGGAGGCGATAATCAGGCACACGCCCACCATCAATTCGATGTGACGTCGCTCGGTCTCGGTTCGCGGCAGGCCCATCTCCTCGTAGGTCAGGGTGCGCTTATGCAGGGAAAGAAAGCCGGTGGTAGTCTTCCAATCCGTGAGGATGAGCTGGCGTAGTTCGTCGTCTATAATAGCGGAAGCACCGGGGTTGTTGCTGCGCAGTGTGAACTCCTTGTCGAAGTCTTGATCGCCTGTCGGCACTTCCTTGAGGCGCCCAACCTGCCCCAGTTTTCCGGAGAGGCTTTTACGGGCCAGACTGAGATGAAGCGAAGCCGGCGCGCGGGTCATCATGCGCACGGCGGTATCGGTCTGCCGGGTGTTATCCAGACCGTAGCCTCGCGGATAGATGGACATCTCACGCCCTTCGTAAGTCCCATAGACATTGGGGTTGCGCTGATAAAGCCCGGCCATCGTGCGCGGTGGTATGGTCAGCTCGAGGCCAAATTTGTTGGCCAACTCGCGGAACTGCACGATGACCTTGGAGGCGTAGCTCAGGTTATAAGCCACCGCGATCACTCCCATGGCGATAGCCAGGGCCAGGAGGACGGCGAGTAAGATCAAGGCTTGAGTCATAAACGTTCGAGACTGACGCCCTCTCCGAGAAGTTCAACTCCCAAGCACAGTGAAAAATCGCAATGACCTCTTTACATATCCCGGGCATGTGCCATGCTACTCACTCAGGGACATTTCTCTCCTGGAAACGGGCCAAAACTAACGCTCTACCGGCTCATGCCGGCGCCGGATTCAGGAAATCAGTCCCGAGCTAATGAACTTGCACAGTAACGCGTCTCAAAACAGTCAGACTAAACTTGAGCTGACTTCACGCCTGAACCGGTTCATTGGACTCATCGGAGTCCTGGTTCTTATCGTTGGTCTGTTGGTCTTAAGGACGGACTTCGAGATCGTGGCCAAAGGCACGGTTACACGTGAAGACGAGTACTCCGTATATGCGCCAGTGTTTGGCGCGGTGGATGCGGTCTATTTTCGGGAAGGAGACACCGTGGCCAAAGGAGATATCGTACTGGTTCTTGATGGCAACGAGCTCGAGCTGCGGTTGCTGGCCAAACGCCGTGAAGTGGCCGATCTGGAGTTCCGCCTCGCGGCCAACGAGCTGGCTCTGAAGGAATTCGCGGTAAAGCCGGCCTCTGTGGAGGTCATGGTAGCCAAGGACAAAAGCCGCCTGCTTGGTGAGATTTTTGACATCCAGACCAACCTGGTCAACCGCTGGGAAGAGCTTGAGCGCACCCGCGACATCAGCACCATCGAGTTGCAGCAAGAGCGTATTGAGCAGCTTCGGCTCGAGCTTGAGCAACTGGAGGTCAAAGTCCGCGCCAATTGGATGGAAGCCGGCGCCCAGGAGATCGACCACGCCAAGCTGGAGCTGGACCAAAGGCAGTTAAAGCACGCTCTGGAGCTGGCGAACGAGGAAGTCGCTGTTCTCAGGAAGGAGCGTGACAGGCTGCAACTGCGCGCGCCGACGAATGGACGGCTTACCCGGCTGGACATGCGCTACCCCGGCCTTATGGCCGAGAAAGGACAATTCCTCTTCACTGTAGCGGACACAGACAGCCCCTATATTGTCGAGGCGCTCGTGCCCGAGCGTAACATCGACCTCATCCAGCCGGGTACCCATGCGCGCATGGAAAGCGAGGTCTTCGACTCGATGTTCGAGGGCTTCATTCTCGGCACCGTCGTGAGTGTCTCTCCTGACTCGACCAACCGCAGCGACGCACCCGGCAAGGAGACTTACTTCGAAGTGGATATTCGCGTGGACAGCACTCCCCTGCCTCTGGTCATGGGCTCCAGCCTCAAGACTTACTTGATTCTCGGCAAGCGCTCCCTCTGGGATCTGCTACTGGACCGTCGAGGCCAGACAAATAACCTGCGTGCCAATGCGGAGGAGACCACATGAAGGAAACACGTGATATCGTTGAGTCGCCCGACCTCATCAACTTCATCTGGGCGCGCCGCAAAAACCTCTCCAAGGCCACGTTCATGGCCGTTATGCGTACGGTGGTGCTGGCGCCGGTGCCGCTGTTTTTCCAGATCATCGTCGATGAGTACGTCAAGACGGGCAACGTGGCGGGCATCGGGGCCATTTCGCTGATGTTTATTGGCCTGATGTGCATCCATTACTACTTCTCACTGGAGGGCATGCGCCTGATCGCCCTGGAGGTGTCCAAGCTGATCATGGAGCTGCGTAGCCGGGTTTTTCAGAAGTTGCAGTTCCTTCATTTCGGCTACCTGGACAAACAGAAGGCCGGCAGGCTCTTGTCGAAGTACGCCTTCGACACGCAGAAGGTGGAGATGTCGCTTAGCTCCATCCTCAACACCATGTTTCCCAGCATCGCGCACGCCGTAGTCGTATGTATAGTGCTGGCCTTCCTGGACTGGAGACTGCTTTCGGTGGTGTTGGTGCTCATTCCTTTTTACGCCGTCTCCAAGCACGCCTTTTTCACCCGGATCATGAAGAAAAACAATCAGGCGCGCATCGCCCAAGAGCGCCTGACGGGCCGGGCCAACGAATACATTTCCGCCATCCGGCTCATCCGTGGCTACGGCGAGGAGGTCCAGACCACGGGTTCTCTGGAGGAATCCAGCGAGTTCTATGCGCGCAGCCGGGCCGAGCAGATGAACATCAACGCCGCCTACGGCACCTTCGCTTATGTGGCTACCAACCTGTTGCAGCTACTCGTCATTGCCGGTGGTGGCATCATGGTGCTGAACGGCGGGATGTCCGTCGGTACGCTTTTCGCCTTCATCGCTGCCATGCCCGTCATCATTTCGCCCATTCAGGCCTTCACCCAGATCAGCCAGCAGTACTTCCAGGGCAAGGAAGGCTACAACAGCATCCGTGAACTACTGGACAGCCGCTACGTGGAGGCCTGGGCCGGCTCTCGTATTTTGCCACACTTGCAGGGGCAGATCGTCTTCGACCGGGTGACCTTCGGCTATGAAAGCCAGCCGGACCCGGCCCTGAAGGAGTTTTCGCTGCAAATTCCGAACGGGCAGCATGTGGCTCTGGTCGGCCCTTCCGGCTCGGGAAAGAGCACCGTGGCCAACCTCATCCTCGGTCTCTACAACCCCACCAGTGGCCGCATCCTCATCGACGGTTGCCCTCAGGAGCAGCTAGACATGCGCTGGCTGCGTCGCCGCTGCGCCATCGTCATGCAGGAGAGCCTGTTGCTGTCGGGCTCCATCATGGATAATCTCCGCTTCGCAAAGTCACATGCCGAAGAAGAGGAAATCTACGAAGCTGCCCGCCTGGCAAACGCTGACCAGTTTATCCGCGATCTGCCACAAGGCTACGACACCAAGGTCGGCGAGCGCGGAGTTTCCCTTTCCGGTGGCCAGCGACAGCGCATATCCATCGCCCGCGCCATCTTGCGCGACCCGCGTATTCTCATCCTCGACGAAGCCACCTCCGCCTTGGACTACGAAAGCGAAAGGCTCATCCAGGAAGCGATGGACAATCTCTCACGCGGCCGCACCGTCATCACGATAGCCCACCGCCTCAGCACGGTTAAAAAAGCGGATCGCATTGTCGTGCTGGAGAAAGGCCACATCATGGAAGAAGGATCCTTCGAAGACCTGGCCGACGCAGGCGGCTACTTCCAAGCCCTGCTCAGTGCGCAGGGATGATAGGATGATTTCAGAAGCCGGCCTTTTGCAGCTCCTGCTGGAGGGCCACCTGGAATTCCGCGATGTCTTCCTCGCTGGGGCGGTATTCCTTGTCCGGGCCGGGTAGCAGACCGAGGCGGCCCATCTGGTCCAGTTGCCAGCCCATGCTGTTGCCATCGGAGAAAACGACAGTGCCGCTCATCATGGCTCCGGGGCGCTGCACTTTGTCCACCTCGACGCGTACGCCACCCGGTGCGGGCTCAGGCTCGGCGGCCTTGGATAGATCGGCCTCAGGCTTGGGGTCGGGCTTGTCGACGACTTCGACATCGAGATCGTCGATGAGGAAACGCACTTCCATGAAAGTCAGCTTGAGGTCGAAATCACTTTCCAGGCGGCGTTGCACTTCAGCCAGGCTCATGCCCTCGCCGACCCAGCCGGTGACGGCCTGCTTTTGTTCGTCGCTTAAATCCATAGCGTCCCAGCTAACAGTCGAAAGCCGCTAGCTGGAAGACTAAAATCGGCGGAAATTGACATCCCGTTTGCCGGTATTACCGCTTTTGTCTTTTCGCGCCCGAAAACATCCTTTTAGCTGCTTCGCTATGGCTTCTGAAACCCTCTTCGAAGATTCCTTTGGCCGCGCGCCGGAAAAGGTAGCCGCCGCACCCGGGCGCCTTGAGTTTATCGGCAATCACACCGACTACAACGGCGGCCTCGTCATGGGAGTGGCGGTGGACCGTGGCGTTACCTGTGCGGTTGCACGCCGCAAGGACGACCGACTGGTTTTCCACAGCGGAGAGATGGCGGTGGAAGCCCGCTCAAAAATCGGCGATATCGTGCCCTTGTCCGGGGACGCTTCCTGGGCCAACTACGCACTGGGGGTCTTCGACCAGCTTCTCAAGGCCGGCATGCAGGCCGAAACGGGCTTCGACATGGCCGTCAGCACCACCCTGCCCTTCGGCGCAGGCATGAGCAGCAGCGCCGCTTTCGAGCTGTCCTCCGGGCTGGCATTAGGGGCCCTGTATGGTTTTGAGCAAAGCACAGCGGACTGGGCGCGCCTTGGCCGCCGGGCGGAGAACCATTTCGTCGGCGTGCCCTGCGGCATTCTCGACCAGGGCGTGTCCGCTTTCGGGCTGAAAGACCACCTCGTGCGCATCGACTGCAAGGAAGAGAGTTTCGCTCGCGTGCGTCTGCCTGAAGGTTTGCATTTCTGGGTCTTTAATACCGGCGTGAAACACGCCCTGCTGGATTCGCTCTACGCGACACGCCATAAGGAGTGCATGGACGCCCTGAAGATTCTGCAACAGAGTGAGCCCTCGCTGACCTGTCTGGCGGACACCACTCCGGATGTCGTCCGGGCTCAAAGCGAAAAGCTCGGTCCGGTTCTGACCAAGCGCGCGCTTCATGTGACCGAAGAGATCGCCCGCGTCCAGAAGATGCAGGAGCTGCTGGGGTCCGGTGATTTGACGGCCGCCGGTGCGCTTCTGACCGCCTCACATGAAAGCTCGCGCGACCTCTTCGAAAACAGCGTGCCGGAGCTGGACTTCCTCGTCGAGCAACTGCGGACCGCACCCGGCGTCTACGGCTGCCGTCTGACCGGCGGTGGGTTTGGTGGCGCTGTTATGGCGGTCACCGGCCCAAGCTTCGGTGAGAATGATGCTGCGACCGTCTCAAAAGCCTACGGGGAAAAGTTCGACCACGCTCCGAGTGTGTTCCACACGCTTAGTGGTGACGGCGCACGCCTGCTGGATTAACCGCCTGTATGGTTTGCCGCCCGACGTAATGCGCGTAACGTATTAGAAATGTCGATTTCCGATCGCTGGCCTTTCAGTCCCAAGCTCAATCGTGCCCTTGAGCGCGTCGAGCGGCGGCATTTTATTCCGCAAAAGTATCAGGACGAGGCCGCCTGCGATCACCCCCTGCCTATCGGTTATGGGCAAACCATTTCCCAGCCTAGCCTGGTTGCCTATATGACGGAGGAGCTCGGCCTCTCGCAGGGGGCGCGTGTGCTGGATGTGGGCACCGGGTCGGGTTACCAAACAGCTATTCTGGCCGAGCTCTGCGACGAGGTCTACAGTATTGAGGTCGTACCGGCTTTGGCCATGTCCGCACGAAAACGCTTGGACTCTCTGGGATATAAAAACATCCGCTTCCGCATCGGGGATGGTCACGCCGGCTGGCCGGAGGCTGCGCCCTTCGACGCGATTGTGGTCAGCGCCGCAGCGGAGAGGGTTCCGGCGCCCTTGCTTGAACAGTTGGCTCCGGACGGACGGATGGTCATCCCCGTCGGGCCACCGGCCGGCGATCAACGCCTACTCCGCTTTGAAAATACCGGTGACGGCACTGAGGAGCGCGAACTACTCGGCGTACGCTTTGTGCCGCTGATACACAGTTAGAAAAGCAGCCATTGCTAATCAAATGGCAGGCCCGTAGGGACTCGAACCCCAACAAGCAGAACCAGAATCTGCTGTGCTACCATTACACCACAGGCCCGTAATGATGGAAACGCAGGAAAAAACGTGAAACTGCCGCCGGTGTCAAGCGGGATATGTTTACCTACCAGGCGATGGTCGCGTAAATGTACCAGCCGATGTGCAGGCAGATGCTGGTAGCCATGGCGGCGGCGACATCGTCGGCCACCACGCCCCAGCCTCCCGGGTAGTCCTGAAGCTTTTTGATACCGAACGGCTTGAGGATATCGAAAAGGCGAAAAAGGCCGAATCCGGCCAGGAGGATTATCCAAGCCCAGGGGCCCAGGCTGTCAATCGCGCCTTGCAACCCAAAAAAGCACAGCGGCACGCTGACGAACTCGTCGAGGATGATTTCACCGGGGTCGCGCTTCATCATGCGCTCTTCGGCCTCACCGCAAATAGCGACCCCGAGGTACAGCGTGACCAGCAACAGCACCAGGAACGCGATGGGGTGCAAATAATGAAAGGCCAGCGTGTACCAGAGCAGGCCCGCGACGGACCCCACGGTGCCGGGCGCTTTGCCCCACCCGCCCAGCGGACCGAGCGTCGCCAGGCCGTTCACCAACGGCGTCGGCAGCAAGGCCGTCCAACGAAAGCCCGGCGTCATCGGTGAGGCGGCTTGGGTTCGGTTGGCGCGCCCGTAAGCAGGTGCCAGTACTTGGACAGATAGCCGTAGCCGGACTGCACGGTCATAGCGGTCGCAATCAGCAGTAGAATAATCGCCGCCCCGGCCAGCAAGTCACAGAACCAGGTGGCCATCGCGAAGTCATGCACCGCGGCGGCATTGGCGATGAAGAGCGAGGCGGCTACGATTTGAAAGACGGTTTTTATTTTCCCGCTCTTTTCGGCGGCCAGGACGACACCCCGCGTTGCTGCCACCTGCCTCAGACCAGTGATGAGAAACTCGCGGCTAAGGATAATCAGGATCAGAAAGATGGTCCAGCCGGGCATCAGCCCCGGAACCGTGTAGAGCACGACAAAGACGCCGACGTTGAGCACCTTGTCGGCCAGCGCGTCCATGAGTTTGCCGAAGTCGGTAATCATCCCGTATTTGCGGGCTACCCAGCCGTCCGCCCAATCGGTGATGGCCGCGAGGATATACAACACGAGCGACGCGGTGGCCGCCCCGCGAAACCCCCAATACAGCAGCAAGGCGATGACAAAAAGAAACGCCACGCGCGAAAGGGAAAGTAGATTGGGCAAGTTCACAAAATGCTGTTCGATTTCGCTGAATATCACGCACCGGGCAGCGCGGGCTGTCAAGGAGAGAGGCTGCCTGCGGTATCGACATTGGCAAATCCTTTGCTAGGCTATTGTTTATGCAGGGAGATCCCAACCTGCCCGTGATCATTATCATGGTGGCCATGGGTGTCGGACTGGCCGCAGCCAGCGGCTTTCGCGTTTTTGTACCCCTGTTTGTCGCCTCGCTGGCAATTCGCTCGGGGGTGATACCTCCGGAATACCTCGACGAGGGTATGCAGTGGCTGGGGTCCACGCCTGCCCTAATCGTCTTCGGGACGGCCTGCGTGGTCGAGATTGCCGCCTATTATATCCCTTGGCTGGACAACGCCCTGGACTCCGTGGCGACCCCGGCGGCGGTCGTGGCGGGCACCTTGATTGCCTACGGGTTCGCACCGGAGATGTCGCCCGCGCTCAAGTGGGGTCTGGCTGTGTTGGCCGGAGGCGGCTCGGCGGCCATGGTGCAGACCGGCACCGTGGCCACGCGTGGCGGCTCCACCCTGACAACCGCCGGGCTGGCCAACCCGCTCGTCTCCACCGTTGAGCTGGGCGGCGCGCTCGTGCTATCGATTTTGGCCATCCTGGCGCCCATCTTCTGCGTGATTGTGCTCCTGGTTATTTTCATCCTGATCTCACGCAGAGTTTTCCGGTTCGTTTTCCGCCGCCGGGTCCAGCCCGTTTAAGCCCTTCTTCCTCCTTGCATTGGCGGGTCGGCTACCCCATACCGTGAGAATGCGCCGAGCCGTCTACGCCGGAACTTTTGATCCTGTAACCAACGGGCACCTGGATATTCTTGCCCGGGCCTGCCTGCTGTTTGACGAGGTCATCGTGGCGGTGGCAACGAACGAATCGAAATCGCCGGTTTTCACGGCGGAGGAGCGGGTTGCGCTGCTGGAGGGCAACCTTGCGGCAACCCCTAACGCACGCGCTACGATACTCGAGGGTTTGACGGTGGACTTTGCGCGAGTCCATGACGCGCAGGCTATCGTGCGCGGCCTGCGGGCTGTTTCCGACTTCGAGTACGAATTTCAAATGGCGCAGATGAACCGGCATCTGGCCGACGATATCGAAACCATCTTCCTCATGCCCAGTGAGGACTTCTTTTTCACCAGCTCCAACCTCATCAAGGCCGTCTCGCGCTACAGCCGTGAGCGCATCGCGAAGTTCATCCCCGAAAACGTGGTGAAGGCCCTGGAGGCGAAATTTCCCCAAGAGTGAGTCACCCCGAAGACATGGAAACGACGCAAATTGAAGAAACCGCGTCGGCGGTAGGTATGTTTGGAGCGGCCTGGGGTCTGCTTGGCGTCACGTATATTATCGGCAGTGCGGTGTTTCGCCTCGCGCCCTACATGGTGGCATCCTTCGACTACCAGTGGAACCTCTGGCATTGGGTGCTGTTTGTCGGCTTCACGTTTTTCATGGCCTACGGAGAGGGTTACAAAGGCTTTCAAAAGGCCTTTTCACCACGAGTTGCGGCACGTGCGCTCTACCTGAGTAAGCACCCCACCCCGCTTCGTGTGATTCTTGCGCCGCTGTTCTGCATGGGCTTTTTTGGCGCCACCAGAAAACGTAAGATCGTCACCTGGTGCCTGACCACCGGTATTATCATCCTGATTATCATCGTGCGGCAATTGAGCCAACCCTGGCGCGGCATCATCGATTTCGGCGTCGTGCTCGGTCTCGCCTGGGGCACCATTGCCCTGTGGGTATTCGCCTGGAAAGCATTCTTCATCGGCGGCCATGACCGTGACCCTGAGGTATCATGAGTAATTTTTAACCACGGAAGACACGGAAGGACACGGAATAGATAAGAAGTATCGAAAAAAATTCCGTGTCCTTCCGTGTCTTCCGTGGTTTATGTTTTACTCAATAAGTATGTCCCCGCGCCGTCATGGCCGGTGTCGATTGGCAGATGGACCTGGCCGGAAGCGAGTTGAAAATCCGGATGCGCGACGAGGAAGGCTTCGACCACGCCCTGATTTTCCTCAGGCTCAATACTACACGTGCTGTAGACGATGCGTCCGCCGGGGAGAACGAGCGTCGCCGCCTTGGCCAGCAGTTCGGTTTGCAGCATTGCCATTTCTGCCACGGACGTCGGTTCCAGCCGCCACTTGACATCCGGGCGGCGGCGGATGACGCCGGTGTTGGAGCACGGGGCGTCCAGCAGGATGGCGTTGAACTGCCCCAGTTCGGCCGGGTCGAGGGTCAGGGCGTCCACCGCCAGGAGTTGCACCTCGGGCCCGTTGTCGTCGGAGAGCTTGCGTAGATTTTCGTCGAGCTGCTCGATGCGCGGCCCGGGCCTGTCCACACAGACCAGCAGCCCGGACTCGTCTTCTCCGAGGGCATCGGCCAGCATGAGGCTCTTGCCGCCGGGCGCGGCGCAAAGATCGAGAACTTGCTCGCCGGGCTGGGCGTCCAGTAGTGCCGGGGCCAGGCGCGTGCCGGGGTCCTGTGCGTAAAGTTCTCCCGTGGCGAGGAGGGCCTCAATCTCGGCCCAGTCACCCTCGCCAGTCCAACGAACGAATCCCGGCCAGTCCGTTTCGGCACAGCCCGGTGGCACTGGCCTACCCTGCCCACGCATCCTGATAAACACCTCGGCGGGCTGCTGATTCCAGGCCATGAGGGCGGCGGTTTTTTCCGGGCCCAGCGATGCGGTCCATTTTTCGACCAGCCAGTCCGGATGGCTGTAACGCAAAGCGGGATTGCCGGTGACCTCCTCCGAGGCCCAGAATTCCATCGCGCGACGCAGGACGGCGTTGACCAGCCCGGCCTCGCCTTTGGAGAGGATTTTGCGGGTTTTCCCGACCCAGAAATCGACGATTTTCGGCTGGTCCGCGGCGACGGCATTCCACAGTTCGGCCAGGGCTGCGCGGAGCATTCCAGCCAATCGCGGACGCGGCGGGCGGCTCACGAGCTTTTCCAGGGTGGCATCGACCAGCCGGGCATGGCGAACATAGGCGTAAAACAAGCGTTGACAATGCCGCCGTTCACGACTGCCTAGTAAGGTAACATATTGGTCGAGAGCTTTCTCGGCCTTGCCCAAGCCGCTCGTCGGCCGTTCGCAAAGCCTTGCTGCCAGCTCCCAACTGGCAGGCGGGGTTTTTCGACTTTTCGACATAGCTACTTACGCGGGCAAGGTTTGGGCCCTCTTCCCCATTAGATAAATCCCGATTATGAAGGCTGACGCAATCGATTTGCTCATAGAACAGAAACCCGACCTCAAGGGCGCTCGCGAAAAATTGGAAGCGATGCAACCGGGGGCCTATTGCATGCACCGCAGCTGGGGCTTCGGAGTCATCCAAGGCTACGATGACGCCGAGAACAAGCTCATTATTGATTTTGAGGAAGGCAAACAAGGCCACCTGATGGACCCGGCGTTCTGCGTGGACAAGCTGGAGATCCTCCCCACGACCAATATCCTCGTACGCCGTCGTACCGAGCCCGAAGTCATCGAAGAGATGATCAAGAAGCGCCAGGGAGACCTGGTGGCCGAGATCCTTTCCCACATGCCCGACCAGGAAGCCAGCCCGACCGAGCTGGAGAACCTCCTCGGCCGCCTGCTCGGCCCGACCAAGTTCAAGAAGTGGTGGACCAACACCAAGAAGATACTGGTCAAGGATTCACGCATCGCCACGCCTTCCAAGAAGACCGACCCGTACATTCTCCGTGAGGAACCGCTTATGCCCGAGCAGGAAATCCTTGAGGACTTTTACGTCTACAAGCAGCCCAAGAAGAAGATTCTGCTGGCTGAAAAGCTCTACCAGATTTCCGACAACGTCGACGAAATCAAGGAAGACCTGCCTAATATTTTCGACCACTTGACTACCGCGATCAAGGACGCCAAGGGCCTTTCCCAGGCCGAGCGTTTGCACGGTGTCTGGGTCCGCAACAATCTTGCCCGCACCCTCCACGAGGACCCGGAGGCCATCGAGCCGACTTCGAAGTCGCTCATCCTTGAAACCGAGGACCTCAGCGAGCTGGCCGACGAAATCCCTGCCGCCTACCAGAAGCGTTTCCTCGACCTGCTGACCCGCGTCTTCCCCGAAGACTGGAAGAGCGTCATCATCGGCACGCTCAAGGACAGCTCCGGCAAGATGACCAGCGAAACGATCAACTTCATGGTCGAGCGCGAATGCATGGACCTCGTCGCCGAAAGCTTCCGCAAGTGGCTGGCCGAGCAAAGCATGAAGGGGCCGGTCCTCTTCTGGGTGGTCAAGAACCGCAACTCCCGCAAGTACGCCAAGATCGTCGACGGCCTCGTCGGCCCGCGCCTGCTCTCGGCCATGTTCTACGCCATCGACTACGAAGCGCTCCAGAACACCACTTCCCGCCGCATCCAGCTCGCCGACGCCCTCATGGACGACCAGGAGCTCATCGGCGACCTCCTCGAAAACGCCAGCGAGGAAGAAGCGCGTGACCTGGCTCAGAGCCTCCTGCTCAACCAGGGCTTCGAGGACCTGACCAAGAAGTCGCTCATGGCTCGCTTCATCAAGCGTTTCCCCCGCGTGCAGTCCCTGCTCTCCGGCGATGCCGAAGAAAAGGCAGACGAGCTTATCGTCTCCCAGAAGAGCCTCGACGTGCGCAAGAAGGAGTACGACGACCTTATCAACGTCCGCATTCCCGAGAACAAGGAGGCCATCCAGATTGCCCGCGAGCACGGCGACTTGCGCGAAAACGCCGAGTACAAGATGGCCCGTCAGGACCAGGAAACGCTCATGGCTCGCAAGGCTCAGCTCGAGTCCGACTTTGGCCGTGCCCGTGTGACCGATTTCTCCGATTCCTCCAAGGAAATGGTGGGCGTCGGCTCCATCGTCGAGCTTACCCAGCCCAGCGGCACCGCCCATACCTACGCCATTCTCGGTGCTTGGGACAGCGATCCGGACAACGCGATCCTCTCCTACCAAACGCCGCTTGGCCAGGCCCTGTTGACTCATCGTGTCGGCGAAACCGTCACCACCGAGATCGACAACAACACCGAGACCTGGACCATCAAGAGCATCCAGCGTTGGGCAGATAGCGGACGTAAGCTGTAATAAGTGCTGAATGCTAAGCGCTAAACGCTGAATTTTTTATATCGTACGCAGATTACGACGTATTTTTAATTCAGCATTTAGAACTTAGCGTTTAGCGTTTATTCATGCCCGCGCCTTGGGAAATCCTTAAACTGCTCGCCGACCCCACCCGGTTGCGCCTGGTTCACCTGTTGGCTCAGGAGGAACTGTCCGTGGCCGAGTTGCAGGAAATCCTGGAGATGGGCCAGTCGCGCATTTCCACCCATCTTGGGCTGCTGCGCGGCGCGGAGTTGGTGCTGGACCGCCGTCAGGGCAAGAAGGCGTTTTATCGGCTCAACGAAGACCTGGGCGAGCCTGACAAGCAGCTCATCGACGCTGCCTTGAAGGCCGTGGCCCGTGATCGTCAGACGCGTGAGGACGCGGAGACGTTGGCCCGCGTGCTGGACAAACGCCGTCGCGCCTCCGAGCAGTATTTCAATCAGGTGGCCGGTAGATTGGGGAAGAATTACTGTCCGGGCCGATCCTGGGAGGCCATTGGGCACGCCCTGCTGCAGTTGACACCCCGCATCGTCATCGCCGACCTCGGCGCCGGTGAAGGCGTGCTCTCCCAGCTCCTGGCGCAGCGGGCCGAGCGTGTCCACTGCATCGACAATTCTCCGAAGATGGTCGAGTTTGGCCGAGAGCTGGCCAAGAAGCACGGCATCGAAAATCTCGACTACGCCCTCGGCGATATCGAGGAAGTGCCGCTGAAGAAGAACTCGGTCGACCTCGCACTGCTTAGCCAGGCTCTACACCATGCACAGAAACCGGCCCGTGCCATCGCCGAGGCTTTTCGCATCCTCAAGCCCGGCGGACGGCTCGTCATCCTCGATCTGCGCGAGCATAACTTCGAGAAGGCCCGCGAGCTCTACGCGGATGTCTGGCTGGGCTTCGCCGAAAATCAACTCTACCGCTGGCTCAAAGAAGCCGGGTTTACCCAGCCGGACGTCACCGTCGTAGCCAAAGAGGAACAAGAACCCTACTTCGAGACGCTGCTGGCTACAGCCGTCAAACCGGGCTGATGAATCTGCCACCTTGCGGGCAGCGAGCAATGCGAGCGATGGGGCACAGCCCCATGATCGTCCAGTGCGGTCACGCACTTATTTTTTAAACCAGTCGCCTTTTTCGTTCTGGAGCCACAGGCCGGTGGCGGCGCGCTGCGAAATCTGGCGGGCGCGTTGCACGCCGACTTCCTTCGGAGTGCTCTTCGACTTCTGTGCGATAGCGGAATAGACCTGCTTGCGATCATCATTCTCCGCCTTGACGAGTTTCTCCTGATCGGCGCTGAGGGAACCGCGCGGTGACAGGTAGCCTTCGTTGTTCTCGCCGATGAGCCCCTGCTTCCAGAGGGCTTCGATTTTCGGCTGGCGCTTCTGCATATCAGACTTGATCGCATTCAAGTCCTGCCCGAAGGCGGAACCGGCAATCAGGAAGGCGAAAAGAAAAATAAAGCTGCGGGCAATGTTCATGGCTTGGGCGAATTTGAAGTTGGCTAACTACTGGGTACTGCTGTGGGAGGGCTCGGCGGGCGGCTCCTCGTAGTCGATGAGGGTGGATTGCTGGTCGAGGTCGCCGAAGAAGTTGTTCAGCTCGCGGTCAACCTTCAGGTTCACATCCACGGTGATGTGTATCGGCTTCACCTCGCTGACCGTTTCGACGCGGTGTGTGGTTTCGCAGCCTGCGACGAGGATGCACGCGGAAGCGAGGATGGAGGCCAATGCCTTTTGCATACGATTGATTAAGGTACGGAATGAAACGCTAGTCAATCAGACATCTACATAGCGTCCCTGTTCCCCACGGCAGCTTCGGATGGCCAGTCATCGCTGCGAAAAGGTGCCGCGGGCAAGCCGGCGGTATTGAACAAGCTGGCCTCCGGTGTATCGATCCAGGCATAGCGCACTGCCACCGGCTCGGAAACCTCGGTACTCCAAACCAGCAGCGTATCACCCTCGATTTTGGCTTCAGCGGGATGAAATACCCGTTCTTCCCCGGCGACCTCGAAGCCTCCTTCGTCGACCTTGAGGACAAGCGCACTCTCCGCGGGCGCAAAATGCACCCGCAGGCGCGCATCTTCCTGCGATACGGACGCGAATACCGGCCCACTATCGACGACCGGTTTGTCGTAGGTCCGGGCCAGCGCCAATAATGCCGCGCGCTCCCCGACCGGCCGTTTGTTGGCTGGGTGATTGTCTTTGGCTTCGCCGACATCGATCGTCACGACCATGCCCGTATTCGGCAGGGACAGCGTGTCCGCCTGGGCTTCGCGCAAGCCTACGATGTCAGCGGGAGCAGACGTTTCAAATCCCGGAAGCTGCACAAAATAAAACGGGATATCCCCTTCGCCCCAAACTTCACGCCAGGATTGAATCATGAGGGGAAAGAGCATAGCGTACATTTGCGGATGCCGCTTGTCGCTTTCGCCCTGATACCAAAGGAAGCCGCGGATGGCGAACGGAACCACTTTGTCGATGTAGCGCCCATAGAGGGCTCCGATTTGCGCCGATTTAAAAACTTCCCAGCCTGGGTCGAGCGCACCCTTGTACTCCTCACCCCGGGCGACAGCTCGGTCGTGCTTTCTCTTGCGGTAGGCCAGTTCGTGTTCATAGCGCTCCCGTGTGTAGACCTCGTTGCCATAGGCCCACAGCTCAGGATTGCTTTTCAGCGCGTCACGGGAGGTCCAGCGAAAGGCGCTGCTGCCGCCAATGGAAAAGGAAAGCAGGCCGATAGGCACACCCAGCGCTTCCTGAAGCCGGGTGGCGAAGACATACGCCACGGCGGAAAACTCACTGACGGTCTGCGGAGAGCAAACGTCCCAGGGCTTGCCCAGGCCATTGATACCTAGCAGCCGAATCTCGGGATAGTTGGCTGCGGCAATCTCCTTCTCGGCATCGAGCATCCTTTTCACGTCAAACTTCATGTTGGATTGGCCGGAGCATACCCAGACCTCGCCTATCAAAACATCCTCGATGGACACGCCTTCTCTGTCGCTTTTTACCGTCAGTGTGCGCCCTTCCCTGCTGGCTTCCATTGGGTCCAGGTCCAGCATCCAGTTGCCCTCGGCATCGGCCTGGGCGGTCTTGCTTTGTCCCGCAAAGTCCACCGTGACGGTCGATGAGGGCGCTGCCCTACCCCAGATGGGTACCGGCATGTCGCGCTGCAGCACCATGTGGTCGCCAAAGGGCGGTGCAAGCTTAAGGGCGTGGGCCAACGATGGTATTATGAGGATAAGAACAAGCGAGATGGGTATGCGATTCATGAATATTACACACGTGCACAATTTCGGTAGTGCTTCAAGTAAAAAGAGACAGAGGGGGCACGGATGCTCAGGCGGTGGCGGCGTGACCGCTGAGTTTGAAATGCGAGCTTTGCTCGTCAGCGTGGTAGCTGGAACGCACCAGCGGGCCAGACTCCACCACGTCGAAACCGATGCTCAGCCCGAACTCTTTCCAGTGGGCAAACTCCTCCGGCGTGACCCAGCGGTCAATGGCCGCATGCTTCGAGGTGGGCTGCAAATATTGGCCGATGGTGAGGATGTTGACATCCACCTTGCGCATGTCGCGTAGGAGTTGCTCGACCTCCTCGACCTTTTCGCCGATGCCGAGCATAATGCCGCTCTTGGTCACGAAGCCACGGCTTTTGGCGTGCTCCAGCACCCAGAGCGAGCGGTCGTAACGTGCGGTCTTGCGGACCGTCCGCTGCAGGCGTTCGACGGTTTCAAGGTTGTGGTTAAGGATGTCGGGCTTGGCCTCCAAAAGCGTGTCCAGGTGCTCAGCCTGGCCCTTGAAGTCCGCCGGGAGCACTTCGATGGCGGTGTTCGGGCAGCGGTGGCGAATGGCGCGAATGGTCGCCGCCCAGACGGAGGCTCCGCCGTCCTTGAGGTCGTCGCGGGCCACGGAAGTGACCACCACGTGGGTCAGGTTCATGCGGGCTACGCTGTCGGCCACGCGGGCGGGCTCGCCGAGGTCGAGCTCGGTGGGACGCCCGGTGTTAATGGCGCAAAAGGTGCAGGAGCGCGTACAGATGTTGCCCAGGATCATGACCGTGGCGGTGCCGCGGCTCCAGCACTCGCCCATGTTCGGGCAGCGGGCACTCTCGCAGACGGTGTGCAGGCTGTGCTCGTCCACGTTGCGGCGCGTCTCCATGTAGCCGGGACCGGACGGGAGCTTGGCGCGCAGCCAATCGGGCTTCTTCTTAATATCGACCATTGTTAAACCGCCCAAGGTGACGCAGCCTTGGGCGGTTGTCAATGGAGAGCCGCAGGATGGATGCTTTATCCGAAGCGTCCGTTTTTATCTTTTTCGATGGCGGGAGGCAATCCATAGCCCGGAGGCCAAAACAATAATCAATGCGGTTGTGGCCGGTTCGGGGATGGAATTGGTGACGCTGATGTTATCCACGGAAAAGTCGACATCGCCTGCCGAACCCGCGGCATGGAAGAGGAGCTTGCCGTACTGGCCGTTGGTCTGGGCGTTGGGATAATAGCCCAAGCCGCTGGCCGAGCCGGTTTCCTGCACGACTCCCGCCACGTTCACCCGGGACACCGTGACATCATAGGTCTGGGCCACCGGGTCGAAGATGAACTCAGTGAAATAGGGAGTGCTGAAAGTGAGGTTGATCCCGGTATCCACGAAGGAAGTCCCATCGGAGGCCATCCAGGGGATATCACCATTACTGCCGTCCCCGTTCAGTCTGAGCTGACCGGCAAAGGCTCCGTAGTCGCCATTAGCGATGGCAAAATTACCGCTGGAAGGCGGATCCGCGCCGAAGTCAATCTGCACATACAGGGACATCCTGTAGGAGGCACTGACCAGATCGAGCCCAGCGGTGTTGTTCTTGAAAATACGGTAGGCCTCCTGGCCCACGGCCGTCGTGCCCATGCCGGCCTGCTGTCCGCCGAGTGCTTCGTCCAGGAACGTGGGGGCCGATTGCGTATACCCGACAGGCGCCACCCAGTCGTCGCCCCAATCCGACGTATCTTCACCGACCTCAAAGGTTTGTATAATCGACCCAAGGCCCAAGGCAGTCTGCATACTGAGCAGGCCAATGAGCGATACGAGAGAGCATAATCAGAGTTTCATAAGGGCCAACAAATCATATTACTGCTAATTGTACAACAACCTAATGGCCCTAATATCAAATAGGCTTTATTGCCTATATATTGATTTACAAAAATCCTCAGGCCACCGGCGGACCTGCTTTCCTTGCTCGCAGCTACCCACGCTTGACCTTGCCGCCCGGCCCCGCCCCAATGCTTGCGTGGAAATCGATACACAGGAACGCCGCGTCAAGCTGAGCGCGAAGGACTTCGCTACCTTTGGGCTACCGGGGGCGATGACCTCCATGCGCGCGCAGGCCTGGCGGGCGGCAGTCGGCACGGCCTGGCACAACGATCTGCGGAATCAAACTGCCGCCGAAGATACCACCGCGCGCTTCGAGGTGCCTTTCAACGTCCTCTATCCGCAGGATGGCTGGACCTTCGAAATCGGCGGCCGCATCGACCAGCTTTTGCCCACGGCGGTTGGTTCGCTGTTGCGCGAGATTAAAACCGTTACCCGCAACCTGCCCGAGTCCGTCGACAGCCTGCGGGCCGACTACCCCGAGCACTTTCTGCAACTGGCCTGCTACCTGGCGCTGGCGCCCTTCGACCCGAACCTGCAAGACCTCGGCGAGCTGTCCGGCGAGTTGGTCTTCGTCGACTACCGGGCGGGCGTCCTGCAGAACGTCCCCGCGCCGGAAAACTGGAAGGCGGACTTTGAGGCTCAGGCCGCACGCCTGGCTGCCTGGCTGGAAGAACGCCGAGAACACGAAAAGCGCCTGCGCCGCTTGGACATTCCGCCGGCCTTCGCGGAGCTGCGCCCGGAACAAGCCGCACCGCTGCACAAGCTGCAGCAATCCCTGGCAGCGGGCGGCATCGCCCTCTTTCAGGCCCCGACGGGCTTCGGCAAAACCGGTTTGGCCCTGCAGGCTGCGTTGGAACAGGTCCGCAACGGCAAATATGACCGCGTGCTGTTCCTCTCCGGCAAGTCCACCGGGCAGATGGCCGCCATGCGCCAGCTAGAGGCCTTTTCCAAAAACAACTCCAACGGCCCGCACTGCTTTCAAATGCGTTCGAAGCGGGAGCACGCCGAGCGCTGTCCCCTGCCCCGCTGCGATGGGCGCAAGAGCTGCCAGGAAAGCCTGCGCGCCGCCCCACCCGGCCTCACGCTTTCCCCAAGCCGTTTTTTGCAGGGTGGCTCCCTGCGCCTGGACGGCGTGCTGAGCCTCTCGGCGGAGTGCGGCCTGTGCCCCTACGAGATATCTCGCGCTGCTCTGCCCGGCGCCGAGGTATGGGTCTGCGACTACAATTACATCTTTTCGCCGCCGCACCGGGGCACCTTCGACAACCAGCTCGACTTTCGTTCGGCGCGCACCTGCCTCATCGTCGACGAGGCGCACAACCTCCCGAGCCGCGTCGAGGACGTCTTTTCCTTTGCTGCCAGTGCCGGCGAGGCGGTTTACATCGTCAACCAACTCCGGCTGCTCGGGGCCTGGGGCAAAATCATCGCCGCCTGGGAGGCCTGGGCCGACTTTCTCGACAAGCTCAAACCCAAGGACCGCCACGAGAGCCTCGTCAGTTACGAGGCCGCCGATGCCCTCGAAGCGCTCACACAGGCCACCGGCGAAGCCCAGCTCGATTGGGATACCATCCCGGATGAGTTCGCCGAGCGACTGTTCGCGCCCTACTGGTGGCTGGAAATCCTGCGCACCGAGGGGCTGGCGCATCTGGTCTGGACGCGGGCCGCCGGCGAGCTGCGCGTGGACTGTCTCGACGCCGCCTCGGCCATCGGTCCGCGCCTGCGTGAGTTCGGTGCTGCGCTGCTGATGTCCGCCACCCTCGACCCGCTGGATGTCTTCCGGGACAGTGCGGGTCTCGACGCCAAAGAGACACAAACGGTAAGGGCCGGAGCGCCCTGGCGGGAGGAAGGCTACCGCGTGGCCATCGACGCCCGCATCGATACCCGCTTCCGCCGCCGGGCCGACTACTACGCGGTCACCGCGCAAACCGTCGCGACATTGGCGGACGCCACCGCGACGCCCGTGGCCGTCTTCTTCCCCAGCTACCAGTACGCCGAGACCATCCGCGCCTACCTCGGGGCTGAGCAGCCCGGGCTGACCGTCGCCATGCAGCCGCGTGCCATCGACCTCGACGGCCAGATGCGCTTCATCGACGAGGCCCTGCTGACCGCCCACGCGCTGTTCTTCGTCCTCGGCAGCAGTTTCAGCGAAAGCATCGACCAGCTCGGCGGCAAAATCGAGGCGGCGCTCGTCGTCGGCCCCGCCCTGCCGGAAGTCTCACCGCTGCAAAAAGCGCGAGAGACCGCGCACGCCCATGCCGGCCGCGACGAAGCCTTCCGTCGCGCCTGGATTGTCCCGGCCATGCAGAAGATCAACCAGGCCCTCGGACGCCTCGTCCGCGCCCCTGGCCAGCAAGCGCGTGTCGTGCTGCACTGCCGCCGCTTCCGTGACGAGGCCTACCGCAACGCCCTCGATGTCGACTTCACCCCCGAGGAAACCTTGAGAGGCGACGAGGATTTGCTGTTGTGGCTGCGGGGCTAAAGCGGTAGGAGCGGTCGGCACAAGGATTTGCATACAACAGAACCTACCACACCAAAAATAGGAGTATTCTATGAAAACTACCTTCCTTCTAGTCGCGCTAATACCCATCTTTTCCTCAATTTCACATGCGCTGAGTCTAGTACCTTTTGAGGAAGCGATAGAAGGTATCGATGCGTTGATAGTCGGTGATTTTCAAAAGCTCACAGGGAAATCCATCTCTATTATCTATAAAGATGGAGAATTAACGGATGAGGGGGAATTTGTTCAAATTCACATAATCAATGCCGTTGCCGTAGTGAGCCTAAATGAGCCTGTAGTTTCTCATAATAAGACACTCAACAAGGATCTTCTGTTATCGCTGCTGGAAGTTTCCGATGATAATAAATCATTTTACTGCGATGTTTACATTAGCGCACCTACACTGACCTCTTTGAGAAAAGAAGAGACCAAGCTGTGGCTCATTGAGAAAGATACTATGAGTGGAGGCTTTGTAGCGAACCTGCTTTCGAGCGATTATGTTGAAACAACTGAGATAATCTCGTCTGTAAAATCAGGGACATTCGCAGATGGTTCTACGGTTCCATAGCAACGAGCGACTCGTCTTGGAAATGGCTTGTGACAAAGGATTCTGCCTGATTGACCTATCTACCCCACGCACTACCATGCGCTGATCATGAAGGGCATTGCGTTAGGCATCTACGCGGTCGTGTTTGTGGTCTGCGCCATTAACCCCTACGACCGGGGCGTGTGGTGGGCGGAAAATGTGCCCATCGTGCTACTGGTGGCGGGCGTCTGGTGGGTGTCGCGCTACCATAAGTTCTCCGGGCTGAGTTGGTGCCTGATGCTCGTGCTGCCCGTGTTGCACACCATTGGCGGGCACTACACCTTCGAGCGTGTGCCCTTCGGCTGGGTCACGGACCTGCTCGGCTTCGAACGCAATCACTATGACCGCATCGCGCACTTCAGCGTCGGGTTCTACGCCTACGCCATCGCGGAGTTCACCGAGGCCAAGGGCATTATCCGGCGGCGCGCCTTCGCGCTGATGTTCGCCGTGTTTTCCATCTTCACCGTCGCGGCAGTCTACGAAATCTTCGAATGGCTGTACGCCCTGAGCGCGGACCCCGAGGCGGGCATCGCCGTGCTGGGTTCGCAGGGCGACATCTGGGACGCGCAAAAGGACATGCTGGCCGACGGACTCGGCGCGATTTGCGCGGCGGCACTGTATGCGTTCGTCTACCGCAAGGGAGCGCCCGCTGTGGACTCAGGCAGGCTGGAAGGCCATGACGGTTGATTCAGCAGCAGGCGTAAAAATATCCTGCTTTTTAGGAAAACTTAATCAGCCATTAACGTTCCTTCTGCTATCATAGCAGTCATGGATGGGAAAATAATCAGCCATCAGCGGGGAATGCTTACCCGCATCATTCTTTTTTCTATCGTATGGGTGGCGGGTGCGGCATCCGCCTCGGCCATCCTCACACTGCAAATCAATACGGGCTCCAAGACCGTTAAGTTTGTTGGGACGGGTCCTTACACTGACCTGGTGGCGGATGAGACTTATACTTACAAGGTTAGATTCAGAACGAACACCACGACGACCGGGAGCTACGTCGATATCGGTGCAGCAAAAGGCATGGTTGATGTCGGTGGTCTGGACAACACCATCCTGGGCTCTTTTATCCAGATGAAGAGCACCGGGATGGTAATGGATGTTCAGTTTTCTTTTTCGAGTCTCGGTGGCATAACCGAAGGCTACCTGACTGGGAGCAACATCAGTTATAGCTACGCCGAGTCCAACCTATTTACAACTTATCTTGGAGATGGCTCGAACATCAACGGCACAACCCTGGTCCCGTTTATGCCGAACCCGGAGCTGACCTTCCCGGATGACCCGAGCCCGAGCATTTCGATCCAAGTCGTGCCGGAGCCCCGTACCTGGGCCTTCGTGGTCGCGATTGTGGGACTGGCCTGGCTGATGAAGCGGCGGCGCTGATTGCGACTCGTGTAATAGCCACAGACTTGACTTGCTCTGGTGTGTTGGGCGTGCTTGATAGGCCCTATGCTCAAAGTAGTCCAATGTTGGGATGACGGGGTCCAGTGGGACATCCCGCTCATCGAGATCCTCCGTAAACATGGCGCCAAAGCCAGCTTCAACCTGAATGCCGCCACGCACAAGGAGCAACGGCACGGTGAGCATAAGCACAAGGATGTGCAGCTTGTGCAACGGCTGGCTCTAGCCGAGCTGCCGTCCGTATACGAGGGCTTCACCATCGCCAACCACGGCCTGGAGCACAAGCACCTCAGTGCGCTCTCCGAGGACGAAGCCCGTTACGAAATCCGGGAGAACCGCAAACGCCTGCAGGACATTTTTCAGCAACCCATCGAGGGGTTTGCTTACGCGTATGGCGATTACGATGATCAAGCCATGCGCCTCATCGAGGAGGAGGGCCATTGCTACGCCCGCACCGTAAAGCACGTGCTACCGTGCATGCCGCCGGAGAGCCCCTTCGCCTTCCACCCGACGTGCAAGTTCAACGACCCGGAGTTTTTCCAACTCTACGAACGCGCCAAGACCGAGGGAGGCGTCTTCTACTTCTGGGGTCACTCCTATGAGATGATCAGCCCGGAGATGTGGGCAGACTTCGAGGCGAAGATTCAGCACATCACCGAAGACCCCGAATCCGAATGGGAAGAGCTGGTCGCCCTCTTTAAATAGATGCATACCACGATAGCATTGTTCCGGGGCATCAATGTCGGCGGCAAGAATCTGCTGCCAATGAAGGAGCTGGTCGCGGTGCTGGAATCGCTGGGCTTTGAGAATATAAAAACTTATATCCAGAGCGGCAATGTCGTCATGCTCAGCCGGACTGCCCCCGGTGCCAAGGAGGCCGGCACCATTGAAGATGCGATTGAAAAAGCCAAGGGCTTTCGCCCCGAAGTTTTCCTTTTGAGCGCGGCGGAGCTGACGGATGCGATTGCCGGGAACCCCTTTTCCATCGATACGGGAAAAGACGTCCATTTCTACTTTCTCAACGAACCGCCAGGCCGCCCTGATATGGCCCGTCTGGATTCGCTCAAGAGCTACACCGAGGATTTCGCCCTCAAGGGTTTGGTCTTTTACCTGTACGCCCCCGACGGCATTGGTCGCTCCAAGCTCGCCGCCGCCGTTGAGAAGGCGCTGGGTGTGCCCGTGACCGCGCGCAACGGCAACACCGTGCTGAAGCTCGCTGAGCTGGCGAAGGGATTGTAATGTGACGTAACAGGTGCGGTGCTAATGTATGAGGGCGCTTGTTTGACGTGGCTATTTCTGATTCTATGTGGCGAACCCCAAAGCGTTATCATGAATGAGACACCTACGCCCAAGAATGCCGCACTGGAGGCGGCCAAACAGCTTCTGGTCAGCATGGTCGAATGCATCGAAGAAATCCAGCAGCTTGCCCCTCGTTTCCCCGAGGAAATGTACGAAGCCCGCGACGCTTCGATGGAGCACATGCTAATGGCAGATTACCTGGAGCGCATGGCTCGCCACAATCAGCAACACCAACGCGAGATTGCCGCCATCCGTGCTTCAGTTGGCGCGGCCTGGCCGACCGATCCCCGCGACAGTAATCCCGTCACCGGAGAGCCCTACGCCAACACCTGGTGTCAGTGGTTTCTACTGGATGCCTTTCAGCACCGGGCGGAGCTGGTGGCCGAGTTGATCGGCTTAACGGATGCGGAGTTCACCGCTGCGCCCGATCCCAAATATACGGCCAGCAACGAGCGCAGCATCAAGGACGTTTGCGAGCACGTCCTTCACGTGCAAAACTGGCAGATGAACGGCATTCGGGATGCCGTGACGACTTACCGTAAACAGTCGAAAGACGACTCTAAGAGCTAGGCGAAAAAGATGGCCTCTGAGAGCGCCTTTTCGCCCTCGAGGAACTTGATCTGCATCGGCACCGAAACACGGCCGTGACCGAAGTCAGCCGTGACGGCGGCTTCCGCGCAGCCGGCCTTGTGGGTCCAGAGGAAGTGCTTGTCGCCTTCGAAGGTCCACTCCAGAGCCAGGCAGTTGGTCTCGTCTTTGACTTCCTCGAGCTTGAACTCGGCGTCGCAAGTCACGCCGCTGACCTGTGCGCAGGCGTTAAGGCGCTGACGGCACCACATGAGCAGATTCGTGCCCTCGCCACAGCGTTTTTCGTTGTGACGCACGGTAACCGTCTTGAGGCCTTCGACGAGGTCCTTGGGAGCGGTGGCGCTGAGAAATTGCCCGATACCCTGGCGGGCCGGCAACAGACGTGCCAGCGCGAGATCCGCGACGGCCTCGGGGCGGGGCCAGGGAATCTCTTTGAAATCGGTGATTTCCACACAGGAGTCGTACAGGACCCGGGTGGTGCGCTTGACCCACTCCATGTGGTGCGCCTCGATGCGCTCAGCGGGTACGCGGTTGAACCAGTGGTAGGTCGGCAAATCGTTTTCAACCCAGACCGACACCGAGTTGGTAATGAAGCCGGCCTCGCGCGTGGGATAGCCGACAATAATGGCCTCGATGCAGCACTGCTCGCGCATGTCCGCACCGATGTAGCACTGGCTGAATAGTTTGCCCTCGAGCAGCTTGTCACTGCGCTCACGCCCCATGGGGCAAAGCACGATGAGGCGGCAGGGATACTTCTGCGCAAAGGCCACGAGGGTCTCGAAGCGTTCGCGGGCCTCCTCCAGCGGAGTCTTGAGCCCGAGGTGGAGAATCAGGTTCATCTGCGAGGCGTGAAACTCCGTCGGCACCTTGTGGTCGGAGCCCATATGGACCGACCACATCTCGGCGAGCGTCGGACTGATTTCGGACACGGGCATCACTTGCCCGGGCAAGGCGTCGAAAATGGTGGCTTCAGCGGTGGCGGTGGACATGGGAGTAAATGTGGAGCGCATTGGCCAAAGGGACAAGCAGATAAAAGATGAAAGCAGAAAGATGAAATGAATGGATGGAAAAAGTGAAAAGCTGACGAATCAACGCGTTCATCAAAAGTGCTCCCTGTGTCTTCTATTCATCAATTTTCTACTACGCTCACTATTCTGCACTCATAGACTTCATCTTTCATCTTTCTGCTTTCATCTTTTATCTGCTTGCTTCGTCAGCTCCGCTGGCATAAGCTATGCTCAACACGTAAGTTATGGAGCTAATTGTTCCCTTCTGCCGCGAAGGTCTGAACTCCTCCGACAAGGAGTTTGTGGCGGGAGCTCTCACGCGCACGCGCACAGACCACGAGGCTTGCCTCAATCTCCTGGATGACCCGGGAGAGCGTGACAACCTCCTCGATGGCGAGGGCTTATTCGCCGCCATCGTCAATCGTCCCGGAGCTATCGGGGTTTCGTCCCGGCTGTACTTCTACGTGCTGGTGCGCCGCGTCTTCAAGGAGGCGGGGTTATCCGACCGCGAAGTGGCCGACTACATAGCTACCTTGCTGGCCGCCTTTTCCGAGGCGCAGCGTGCCTTCGGTGAAAACCGTGGCCAGCGCGAGGCGTTCTTCTACGCGGTCGACATCATGGCCGCCGCGGAAGACGCGCCTCCCGGCCAGCGCTTCACCCTGCTGGTGCGTCTGGCGGAT
This sequence comes from Verrucomicrobiia bacterium, assembly GCA_030432235.1. Lineage (GTDB taxonomy): Bacteria > Verrucomicrobiota > Verrucomicrobiia > Opitutales > Cerasicoccaceae > JAUIHT01. The sequence goes on from JAUIHT010000005.1 coordinate 170,771, forward strand.
CGCGCCCTGTTTCTCACCGGGCTGTTTCCGTCGCACGTGGCCCAGCGTGAGCGTCAGCGGGCAGCACCCGGCATGAGTTACTACGAAGGCATCGGGCAGAATAACTACCGCCAGGCGGGCGAGCATTACATCGCCCAGGAGTACTGCCTGGAAAACATCTACGGTGAGCTGGGCGACCGTTTCGTGCAAGTGCGCCGTGCGCTCAACCGGCTGGCTGAGCACCTGGTCTTCCTGGGCGACCACCCTCCCGGCCTGCCGGGCATGAACTGACTCCAACGCCTGGGTGCGGCCTACCGGAATCCGGCTTCGCCTTCCTCGTGAACCGAGGGTCCCTTCGCTACGATGGGCTCGGGCGCCTTGTCCACCGGTACGTTGGGAGCGGCCATGACGCCGACCCAGTGACCTTGCGGAGCGGCCCATTGCACGGCATTGGCGAGGACCTTGCGGACGTTCTCATCGTAGTAGATGGGATAGGTCTCGTGTCCGGGCCGGAAGTAGAAGATTTTGCCGTTGCCACGAATCCAGGTGCAGCCGGAGCGGAAGACTTCCCCACCCTCGAACCAGGAAATAAAGACCTGTTCGTCGGGTGACGGGATACCGAAGGGCTCGCCGTACATCTCGGTCTGGGGCAGCTCGAAATAATCGCCCAGCCCGGCAGCGATGGGATGGCCGGGATTGCAAACCCAGAGACGCTCTTTCTCGCCGGCTTCACGCCACTTCAAGGCGCAGGAAGTACCAAGCAGGCGCTTGAAGGGCTTGGAGAAGTGGCCGGAGTGCAGGACAATCAGGCCCATGCCTTGCAGGACGCGCGCCTGCACACGATTCACCACTTCATCGGAGACCTCGCCGTGGGCACAGTGGCCCCACCACAGAAGCACGTCCGTGGCGTCAAGACGCTCCTGGGTCAGGCCGTGCTCTGGCTCCTGCAAGGTGGCGGTGCCGACCTCTGCGGAATCGCCCAGCTTTTCACGTAAGCCATCGGCGATGACGACATGCATGCCATCGGGGTAGATTTCCTTCACGGAAGCATTCTTTTTTTCGTGCACGAATTCGTGCCAGACACAGACGCGGAGTTTTTTTGCCATAAGGTTTTGCTAGGTAGTGCATGTTGTAGCGGTGGAAAAGAAAAAAAGACCGAGAAGCTGTTCAACAGAACAACTTGTTCACTCGGGAAAAAAGTCTAATAATAATGTTTGATATTTTATATTACTAATGCATTTTCAAGGTATGGACCGATATCGAGCACCCCGACTAAAGGAAATGGCTCTGGGCGAGCGGCCACAGGAACGGCTGGAGCGCGTTGGCGCGAAGGCTTTGTCGGACACCGAGCTGCTGGCCATGCTTCTGCGCAGCGGCAACCGTGAGCTCGACGTGCTGGGCCTGTCCTCCACCCTGCTCTCACGGGCGGGCTCCCTGGGCAAGCTGTTGACCTGGCATGAGGCGGACTTCCGTGCCATCCATGGTATCGGGCACGTCAAAGCCCTTCAGCTGCTGGCCGTCATGGAAATGGCCCGTCGCATCATTAGCCAGAGCTTCCCGGTGGACGTACTTCTGGATTCGGCGGAGGCCGTCTATCGTCACCTTGCACCCCACGTGGCCGGATTGGCGGTGGAGAAATTCTGGGTCTTGTGCCTGAATCGTAAAAACCGTCTCCTGCGCTTGGTGGAGGTTAGCTCCGGGACGGCCACGGCCAGCCTGGTGCATCCGCGAGAAGCGTTCCGGGAGGCCATTCAGGCAGGCGCCAGCGCGGTGATCGCCGCCCACAACCACCCCAGCGGAGACCCGACACCGAGCCAGGCCGACATCCGTGCCACGCGGCAATTGAAAGAGGCATCACGGGTGGTGGACATTGAGTTGCTCGACCACGTAATTCTAGGATCCCCCAGTGCCGATCCGGCCGGTTGTGGCTATTATAGTTTTTGCGACGCGGGCTTATTGTGATTAGGCACAATCCCCTTATAAGCTATTCAAATATATCGGGTAAGTTGCTCTTAAACAAGGCGATAAGAAGTTTTTACTTTACAGCATTGCTAAAGTGTGAATTTCTAATCCTCTACCCAAATTTAAGTAGCTTACCCCATGAGTGAAATTCTACAATTCTTACCCTTCCTGTTTAGCTGTACCCTCTTTTTTGTATTCCTGACCCTGGGCCTGGGATTACTGATAACCAGCCGGGACACAGTTCTGGAGCGCTTTGGTCAACTGTACTTTAATCTGACCAATCGCTCCTACGAAGAAGACAACGACATCAGTGAGTCCGTGGTGATATCCATTTCCCGGGCTATGGGCGGCATATGCCTGACCCTTTCCGCACTGGGCGCCTGGATGATTGTCGCGCGCTTTTTCGAAGCCTAGTCTGTCTTGCGCTCGTCGAGCACGGTCAGGACATCCGCTGCCTGCTTGGCGGTAGAGGCCGAAGTATCCCGCCAAATGACTTTGCCGTCTTCGATGAGGAAGGCCTGCCGACTGGCAAAACGACCGCGACGCGGTACCCCGAATGCCTCGACCAGCTTGCCATCGGAATCAGCCAGCAAGGTGAAAGGAAGGTGGTACTTTTCTTTGAACTCCTTTTGCTCGGCAGGCGTATCCATACTCACGCCGTAGATGAGGACGCCACGGTCCTGTAGCTCCTCATAAGAATCCCGCAGACTGCAGGCCTGGGCGGTGCAGCCCGGCGTATCGGCCTTGGGGTAAAAATAAATCAGCACCAAGCCGGATTCGTAGGCCTTGCCCAAGTCGACGGAATTGCCGTCCTGATCCGGCACCGTAACGGTGGGTGCGGCGACACCGACCTCAATGGGCTCGCCACTGACAGAGTTAACCAGAGCTGTGCCGACACCGGCAGCGACAGTAAAGAGCGTTTTCAGGTTCATGTGCGCAGACTAGCCAGAAACGCCTGACAGGCAAGTGCGGTCGATATATTTTTCGCCGATTTCGAAAGACATGCTAATCCATGGCCAGAACCATGGCCAGGGTCGCTGCGGCACTGAAAAGAATCAGGAAACCGAAAGCCACACCCAGGTCGACCAGCGAGACATCCCGACTGCGCTGAAACTTTTTCACAAAATTCTCCTTTTTGACCTTGGTCTTGGGGCCGGCCACCTTCTCGCGCAACCCTAACAAGCCGTTGGGTTTCCCTGGCGAACGCGTCTGACGTGGCACCCGGGCCCGGCGAGCCGGCGCCTTCTTGCCGGGCGCTTCGCAGACTTCGTGCTTGTACAGGGAAACGCAATTGAGGGCGTTCAGGTTCGGCTTGAGTTCTTTGCTGGTCATTTACCTACATAGTGGGTCAAGGCACCTGCTCAAGCAAGCTTTTCGAGCCAAAAAAGATTACCTAACCCTATGGTATGCAAGTGACTAGGGATTTTTAAAAAACTGGGCCATGCACCCCGGAGGCACCCCCCGCAAGCCCCCAGAGGCAGCAGTCGGGCGATGCCTGATATTCCCTCGGGGGAAACCTGTAGAAACCGGGAAGTAAGTCACCCCCGGTCCGCGTCAGGCCCCAGTTTATCGAGGAAAGCGCGTAACTCCCGGGCGAGCTTGGAGCCGATGCCCTCGACGGCGGTCAGTTCGCCCTCCCCGGCCTGTTTGAGTCGCTCCAGGCTGCCAAAGTGCTCCAGGATCGCCTTGCGACGGACCGGTCCCAGGCCCGAAAAGTCGTCGAGTACGGACTCGCGGATTTTCTTGCTGCGCAGTTCCGCATTGAAGCTGTTGGCAAACCGGTGAGCCTCGTCGCGCAGACGCTGGAGCAAGCGCAGGCCGGGGTCGTGACGCGGCAGAACAAGCTCACGCCCATCCGGGAAGACCACCGTCTCCTCGCGTTTGGCCAGGCCAATGAGTGGCGGCGGGGTCAGGTCCAGGACCAGAAAAGCCTTCTGGGCTGCGTGAACCTGCCCCAGCCCACCGTCGATGACAATCAAGCCGGGAAAATCCCTGCCCTCTTCCGCCAGGCGACGGTAACGGCGGCCCACCACTTCCTCCATGGCGCGAAAGTCGTCATTGCCCTCGAAGCTGCGAATCTTGAAGCGGCGGTAACCGGCTCGCTCCGGCCTGCCGTCGACAAAGCGCACCATCGAGGCGACGCTGAAGCTGCCAGAGATATGCGAGATGTCGAAGCACTCCATGGCCTGTGGTGGATCGGGCAGTTCAAGGGACTCGGCCAAAGATTGCAGCGCATGCGTGTCCGCCTCGGTCATGACCTTGGGCACACGCGTGTAGCGCCGGGCGGGCTTGATAGTTTGCTCCAGGGCCCGGATGATGTCGCGCAGCTCCGCGGCACGTTCGTAACGCTTGTCCGCGGCGGCCTGCTCCATGGAGGTTTTCAGGTCGGCCAGCCATTCGCGGGACTTGCCTTCGAGAAAAACACAGGCCTCCTCGACGCGTTGCCGGTACTCCTCGGTGGTAACCTCTTCGGTCTGGCCGTAAATCTCGGCCCGTGCATCACCGTAGAGCCGCCAGCGCCCGGGAGCAATTTCATCAGGCTTGGCGTCGCCGAGCAGGATGCCGAACTGCCGCCGCATCTCCGCCAGGGTGCGCCGCAGCAGGCCGGAGTGCGCGAAGGGACCGAAGTAACGGGACTTGTCCTCGGTGCGGTTACGGGTCAGTCGGAAACGCGGCAACGTGTTTTGCATATCCACGCGCACGAGCAGGAACTGTTTGTTGTCGGTAAAATCGGTGTTGTAGCGGGGCCGGTACTCCTTGATCAGTTTGCCTTCCAGCAAAAGCGCTTCGGCCTCCGAACGCACCTCAATGGTCTCGACATCGTGGATGAGGTCCAGCATGGCGGCGACCTTGGGCTGGGCGATCTGCAGCTTGCGCGAGGGCTGGAAGTAAGTCGTGACGCGCTTCTTGAGGTCCTTGGCCTTACCCACGTACAGGACGCCCCCGAAGCGGTCCTTCATCAGGTACACGCCGGGCTTGTGCGTGATGCGACGCACTTTTTCCTTCAGCTTCGACTTGGGGTCACTGGCCATAAATACGAGTGATCAAAACAGAAAGATCGGGAAGGACGGGGAGAAAAGCAAATCAACCCGAACTCCTTTCCATTCTTCCCGATCTTCCTGTTAAAAAGCTGCGGATTTCTGGTTTTCTATTTGTGCCACGGCGAGCGCTTTTAAGTCGTCCATGGAAACGATGGTGTCGAGGGCAGCGCGGACCTTGCGGCTGCCGGTCATATCCTTGGTCAGGGCTTTGAGCTTGGCGCGCATCCAGCGGATGTCGTCCGGGGTCTTGTGGGCATACTGGGTGGTCAAAAGGAGTTCAGCAAAGCGCAGGATGGTGGCCCAACGCACTTCCGGAGTTGGCTTGGTCGGGATTTCCCCGGTGGCCAGATAGTGTTTGATTTCGGAAAAGAGCCAGGGATAGCCCAAGGCTGCGCGACCGATCATCAGGCCCCGCACGGGTGATTCACGCCTGAGGCGCACGACATCTCTCACTCCGGAGACATCGCCGTTGCCGATGACGGGGATGTCCAATTGTGCGGCCACCGAATCTATGACGGCCCAATCGGCTTGCCCGGAGTAGCCCTGCTCCTTGGTACGGCCATGGATGGCCAGGGCCTGTGCGCCTGCCGCCTGCACGGCCTGGCCGACATCCGTGGCCACAATGCTGTCGGCATCCCAGCCGATGCGGATTTTGACCGTCACCGGGGTCTCAGGGACGGCCCGCACCACGGCTCCGGTGATATCAGCCAGGCGTTGAGGGTCGCGCAGGAGGGAAGAGCCTGCCAGTTGGTCGGTGACCTTGTCCGCGGGGCACCCGCAGTTGATATCGATGAAGTCCGGGCGCAGGCGCTGCTCGACCCGCCGGGCAGCCTCGGCCATTTTTTCCCGGTTGGAACCAAAAATCTGCACCCCCATGGGACGCTGCTCCTCGGTAAAGTCCAGCGTGCGCCAAGCGTGTTCCCCCGAGAGCAACCCGTCGGCCATGACGAACTCCGTCACCATGACATCTGCCCCCTGCTCTTTGCAGAGTTGACGAAAGGCCCGGTCGGTGAAGCGGGCCATGGGCGCGAGATAAAGCGGGTACGCGCCGTTCTGGAACCAGGGAAGCATCACGATAAGCTAAAAGCCGAAAGACTAAAGTCGAAAGCTAAAAGCAGCGTGCCGCCGCGGTCATTGACTGTCGGCTGCGCAAAGAAGCAAACGGTTTTTCCTGTCCCGTTTAAGTTTTGGCACAAACCCCGTAACACGCTCCTGGGTGCTACGGGCAGGCAGGCAGATGACTCCATGCGCTCGCATTCTTCACCTTGGCTAAGGCGGCACAGGCCGTTTCTTTTTTGTCGGATTCATTCACGCATTGTATCACGTAAAACCAATAATTCAAGGAAAAGTTTGGCCCTATTCGTAAAGCCGTTTGGGACGTTCTCAGCCTGTCCCGTTAGCCGCCGCAGAGCGGCTAGCCAACCGAAACCTTGCTCCCTACGACCTGAGATTGCCCGTAGAAAACCTTGCAGGATTTCTCGCAATCTCTACGGTCGAGGGGGAACTCGGCATTCTGAGAAAAAATGAAACTCACTGAAAAAGAAATCAAAGCACTTCGAAAGCTCCAGAAGTATGAACGGCAGTTTCACAAGATGCGTTATTTCTTTTTGGCCCTTTGTGTCCTAATGGTCGGCCTTGGTCTTTACACTGGCAATCTACTGGTGAGCATACCCGAAAAATTCGAAGGAAAAATCGAATTGCAGGCACTGTTATATTCGACGGCGATGCCACAGTTTTATTTCTTCTGCGGTATGACTGGTTTCATTATTGGAATCACCATTAACAATTGGATTGGAGACCCAAATCGAATTCTACTAGTCGGGCTAGTCGAAAGACTTGAAAAGGAGTCAGAACAAGTCGATGCAGCGAATGCGAGTAACGCCGCCAGTGATAATCTAAATCAGTCGGCTCTTATCCGCTGATCTCGACGTTAAGGCCGCCTTCGGCGGCCTTAAAGGGCCGTAATAATCCATGTTTATGTTGGCCCTTCAGGCCTTACCGACTGAGGCATCCCTGCCCAGGGCGTTGCCCTGGGCTGTTATAGAACGCGCCGTTGGCGCTTGATGAATGTCCGCCACAAGGCGGTGCTGGCAACGTCGGCTATCCCAGAGGCCGTTCTGTGTGTTTTGTGCCTTTTTGTGGCTAAAATATATTTCCAAAAGGGCTAACCTAACAGCACACTAGTGTCACCGAACCCACCGCCGCCTCCCTCAGTGCTTGTTCTTGACCTGAGACTCGTTCCCGGTTTGGGTAAGGGTTGATTATGGAAGTCATTAGAGCAAAAAGTGCCGGTTTCTGCTGGGGTGTGGAGCGTGCGATTGACATCGCGGCCAAGTTCGCCTCCGAGGGCAAGCGTCCCGTCTACACGGACGGCCCCCTCATCCACAATAAGCAGATGATGGAGCGCCTCGAGGCCACGGGCATCAAGGAAGTGGGCGACTACCAAAGCACGACCGAGGTCCAAGTGACCGACGAAGACCGCGCCAACGGCGTCCTCGTGGTGCGTGCGCACGGCATTTCCCCGGAACGTCGCGGCTACCTGAAAGACCTCGGGATGGAGTTCAAGGACGCCACCTGCCCGGACGTCGGCATCATCGCCGGTAAGATCAAGATGCACTCCCGCAAGGGCTTCAGCACCGTTATTTTTGGCGACCCCAAGCACCCGGAGGTCATGGGCCTGATGGGCTACACGGAAAACCGTGGCCACGTCATCAAGAACGAAGAGGACATCCGCGGGCTGCCGGACCTGGGTGAAAAGGTTTGCATGGTTTCCCAGTCCACCATGTTCACCGACGAATTTTGGCGCCTCTCCGAAATCCTGATGGAAAGCTATCCGGACGCCCTGGTCTTCGACACCATCTGCGGAGCAACCAAGGAGCGCCAGAGCGACATCCATGTGCTCAAGGACGCCGGTGCCGAGGCTATCGTGGTTGTCGGCGGCCGCCATTCGGCCAACACCCGCAAGCTCGCCGCCTTGGTGGAAAAAGAGCACCTGCCGGCCTATCATGTGGAAACGGCCGCGGAGCTGGATTTCGACCACCTCAAGTCCCGCTACGTCAAGGTCGGCGTGACCGCCGGTGCCTCGACGCCGGAGTTTCTCATCCAGGAAGTGGTCGAGAAACTTCAGGAAATCTAATCTTTCGCGGTAAGTTCACCGAGTTGATTTGCCTTTTTCCGGGTCTGTGTTTTGCTCTGCCCAGAATTTGTCATGTTCGACTTGAAGGACATCGTTACCACTCGCCAGGGCGAGAACTACGAACTGCACGAGGCCCACGTGAACCGCACGCTGGTCAAGGTGCTGCGGACCATTGGCTTCGACAAGGTCTATGCCCGGGCCGAGGGCGCCTACCTGTACGACATGGACGGGCGCGACTACCTCGACTTCCTCAGCGGCTACGGCGTGTACAACATGGGGCGCAACCACCCCGCGATCAAGAAAGCCGTGCAGGACGTGTTGGACCTGGAGCTGCCCAACATGGTGCAGATGGACTGCGCGTTACTCAGCGGGCTTCTGGCCGAGCGGATCTGCGAGGTCACCCCACCCCACCTCGACGCGGTCTTTTTCTGCAACAGCGGCACGGAGTCGATTGAAGGCGCGCTGAAGTTCGCCCGCGCCGCCACCGGCCGCAACCGCATCCTGACCCTTTCCGGCAGCTATCACGGGCTGACTTATGGTGCCCTTTCCGCCACCAACAACGGCCACTTTCAGGAGGGCTTCGGAAAGCTCCTGCCCGGCGTTGAGCCGGTGCCCTTTGGAGACTTGAATGCGCTTGAGGCTGGGCTCAAAGCTGGCGATGTGGCGGCATTCCTGGCCGAGCCCATCCAGGGCAAAGGCGTCCATATCCCGGAGCCGGACTACTTTCCAAAGGCCCAGGCACTTTGTCGCAAGCACGGCGCGCTTTTCATCATGGATGAGGTGCAGACCGGGCTCGGGCGCACGGGCAAGCTTTTCGCCTTCGAGCATTGGGGGCTGGAGCCGGACATCATCACGCTGGCCAAAGCGCTCAGCGGTGGCTATGCGCCCTGTGCCGCCATCGTTACCCGGCGAAGCATCCACCAGGCCCTCTTTTCCCGGCTGGACCGCTGTGTGGTCCATTCCACGACTTTTGGCCGCAACAATCTGGCCATGGCCTGCGGTCTGGCTTCGCTGCATGTTCTCGAAGAGGAAAAGCTGGTCGAAAACAGCGCCCGCCGCGGTTGGGAGTTGCTCACCGGCCTGCAAAAGCTCCAGGAAAAGCACGAGCTGATCAAGGAAGTGCGCGGGCGCGGCTGCATGATCGCCATTGAGTTTCACCAGCCCAGCTCACTCAAACTCAAGATGGCCTGGAAGGCCATCCACGCCGTGGACAAGGGCCTCTTCGCGCAGATGGTGGTCAGCTCGTTGCTGTCCAAGCACCGGATTCTCAGTCACGTGGCGGGCCACAACATGGACGTGGTAAAAATCCTGCCGCCCCTGATGATTGGCGACCGCGAGGTCGGGCGCTTTATCGAGGCCTTCGATGACATTCTAACGGACTGCCAGCGTTTCCCCGGCCCCCTGTGGGACTTCGGCGCGAACCTGGTGAAAACCGCCATGAGCCAGCGCAAGGCGACACCGGCGTAAGGCCTGATTAGCTGGACGACGGGGCCTGGCTCACGTTTTTGAGCGCCTTCATGCCGTCGAGCACGCGGAATTTACCGCGGTTTTCACGGGCGATGCGCTTGAATTGCTCGATATCCCCTTCTTCCTCATCTTCCTCACCTTCTCCGAGGAAGAGTACGATATTGGTTTCGGTGGGATTGCGCTCAAACTGCTTGGCGTACTTGCGCCCGATGTCCTCGGTGTACTCCTTGATTTCGTCGAAGGAAAAGGCCTGTGAGGGCTTCATGCGAAGTTTGCGATCGATGACGCCAATGCCCTTCAGCTCAGATATCAGGGCGTGATCGCTATGAACAATTTTCTCCGGCGTGCCTTTGGCGCGGCGCTTGGAGTTTTCCTCATTTAGCCAGGCACGGGCGTTTTTCACACCCTCCTTCCAGGCCAGTTCCTCTTCCTCGTTCCAGTCAACCGACGCCAGATAAGCCAGGCGTTCCTCCTCGGTGAAAAATCGATTATGCCATTGCCAGTCGGAAACCAGAATAAACATGGCGTCGCTATTGAGCTCCTGAGCCACTTGGAAAGCCTTCAGCCAATGGCTGACCAAGCCCTTGATCGGCTCGACCGACTTGTCCTGCACATCGCGGTTGTTACTGACGTTGGCGATGGAAGACATGTTGGCGTTGAACTTGCCAATCCATTTGACCAGGCCGTCCTTGTTGCCGGGGGTGGCAGGCAGCATGCTCTGGGAATACGCCTCGAGACTGTTGCCGTTGTAGAACATGACGTTGAACAGCGTTCCCGGAGAAAGGTTTTGGACGATATTGCTGACCTCGTTCTTGATGATCTGGTAAGCGGGCAGGCCGCCCTTCTCGTCCTCCAGCATGTAGCGAGAGGCATCGACGATAATCATGATACGCTCGCCGGAGGATTTGATACCGAAAAAGTTGACCGCCGATTTGCTCAGATCCAGCCCGCCGGAGCCAAAACCGCGTCCCAGACCGGCGCCACTACCGTGACCGGCCCCGATGGCCACACGCGTGTTGATGCTGGGCATGTCCGGCGTCAGGCTGGGCATGTTCAGGTTGGAAAGATTGCGCACCGTGATCTTATGTGTCGGTGGAGCGCTTTGCTTGGAACTTTTCTGCAGGCTGACTTTGACCTTCAATTCCTGCTGGTCGATGGGCTCCTGCATGGGCGGAGCCTCAAACTCCGGCTCGGGCTGGCGAAGGGCTTCAAACAGCGTGATCCCTCCTAACAGCAACAGCCCGGCAACATGGACCAAGAGGCTGACACCGATGACTTCGATAAGTGGCAGGTTTACTTTGGGCTTACGGGGCATAGCAAATGACTATTTTTGAAGCAGTATCGCGATCAAATCAATGACAATATGATCAAGACATATGCAAAGAAAGCTTTCCCCGATTAACCGGTAGCCTGCGTGGGCATATTGGGGATTTCGATGGACTGTTCGAGGAAACGCAGCATTGCCTCCTGAGCCTCCTCCATGCTGGTGGGGCCTTCGATGATGACCTCCAGCAGTTGCTTGTCCTCCTTGCGGTCACCTATCCAAGCATCCCGCAGGCGATCCAGCCGGAAGCGGCCCGCCTTTGTGTGATAGGGGTAACCCTGGGGATCCCACTGGCAGTAAAACACGTACACGTCGCGATCGCCGGCCCGGAACTGGTAGGAGTTGAAAACCAGCGCCAGGCCGTCCGGGCCTTCCCAGGTGAATTCGCCCGGTGGGCCCATCATCCCCCAACCCACCGAAGGCATACACAGCTCAGGATTGTGGACGCCCCCGAGCTGGGCTGCCTTGCCGGAGTTCCATTCGAAGAAATACGCGATCCAGCGATATTGGTTCGGTGTTGTCCAACTGACCAGCTCACCCTCGTTGAAGAAAAGGACATCCTTGATGCGTGGCTCGATTTCCTCGAAGCGCAGGTTCTGGGCGCCCGCATGCCAATCGACCGCCCAGATGTGCTGCTTGTTGGACAGCGGGCCGCGAATGGCGTACCAAAGCTGGGCCACCGGCTCGGCCACCAGAAGCAATGCCAGGATGACCGCAACCGGCTGTATGGGCAGCCAACCTGGATGGATGTAGAAAGGCCCGCCGGTGTTCTCCAGTCGCTGCACGGGCTTGGACACTATCCATTTGCGCAGGCAGAAGCACAGAATCCCAAGGGCGCCCAGCGAAAGCACGAAGACCAGATAGCCGGCTGGGTCGTGCCAGCGCTCCATCACTTCGGTTCCGTGATTCGAGGTGATTAGTGTCAGCGCCAGGGTACGGCAGAAATTGAAAAACAGCGCAAAGCACGTACCTGCGACAATCAATGCGATGCGCGTGTGAATGCTGAAGCGTAACAGCTCGCCGAGGAAAATGGCCCCCATCACGGTCGACTGGAAGGACCGCACACCGCTACAGGCCTCTTCCACGCTAACCATGCCGGTCTTGAGGATGATGATATTGCCGGACTGACGGGCATAAATGCCAAGGAAGTTCACCGTCTCCACCGTCGCCGTGGCCACCCACTCCATGAGGTGGATGACCAGTTGGTCCTCCAGCCATCTTGGCCAGGGCACTGCCGTCAGAATAAAAAAGAAGGGAAACCCGAAGTGCAGTACCCAGCGGGGCCCTCCCCAGCGCCAAAGCAACAACAGGGTCACCCCGAAAACGATGAGTGCCTGCATCCAGATAATAAGGCGCCAATCCGCGTTCGCCTCAAAGATGATCTTCATCGGATAGTGCACCACCGCTGCTGCGGCCAGTATCACCAGCAGGACGAGGCCGTTGGCTTTGCCTGGCGCCACCGGAGCAGGACGGTCCTCCCAGCGCAAGTGCAACAGATATAGCGCCAAAAAGGGCACAAATAGCCCGTAGGAGTATTGCCCGTTATGGCTCCATTCGTAGGCCAGTTGCCAAGCCAGCATGCCCCAGAACGCAGCCAGAAGCGCCAGGTTCACCGCAGGCTGCCAGGCTATCGTCGGGGCTTTGGTAGCACTACTCATAGCAGTATTCTAATTATGGATACTCAACAGCGGATAAGAAAAAGGCAAGATTCTGCCGACGCGTCCCTTTGCTATTGAAAATCCATCTCAGAGGCGGTTCCATAGGAAGTTTCAAGACTGTAACAAATGTATTTCGATGGCCGCTGATTACCAGAAACTGAACGAAAACCAACTCAAAGCCCCCGAAACGCGCTTCGACAAGGTATTTACCCGCGTCATTTCCTGGGTGGAGGAAAAGAATGCCCGCCACTCCCGCGTCGGTAATCCGCCCATTTACGACAAGTCCTTGTTTCCTTGGGCCTTGGAGCTCGAAAAGGAATGGAAAACCATCCGCGCCGAGCTGGATGTCATCATGCAAAGACGCGACGAGCTGCCTAGCTTCCACGAGGTCAGCAGTGAGGTCGCCACCATCACTCAGGATGACAACTGGAAGACCTTTTTCCTTATGGGCTACGGCATCAAGGTGGAGCAAAACTGCGCCCAGTGCCCCGAGACCACCCGCATCGTGGAAAAGATTCCGGGGCTGAAAACCGCCATGTTCTCCATCCTTGCGCCGGGCAAACACATACCTGCCCATCGTGGTCCCTACAACGGCGTGCTGCGCTACCACCTCGGGCTCATCGTCCCCGAGCCCGCTGAAAATTGCAAAATCCGCGTCGACGACCAGTATCATGTCTGGCGCGAGGGCGAAGGCGTCATCTTCGACGACTGCTTTAACCACGAAGTCTGGAACAACACCGATGGCCAGCGCGTGGTGCTCTTCGTCGACTTCGAGCGGCCCATCAAGTACCCCGCCGCTATTCTCAACAAGGCCGTGCTCAAGGCCTCCGTCTTTACCCCGTACATTCGCGAGGCCGACGACAACAACAAGAAATGGGCCGAGAAGTTCTATGGCAAGAACGGCTCGAAGAACTGACTCCTCACAGTGCCCCGGAGCACAAATTAACGACAGTACCGGCTTAATTGCCTAGCCATTAAGTGAATTTATGATTCGTTGGCAACAGGACTGATTTTGCCATCATGAAGTACGTCGTCACTCTTCTGTTCGTCTTGTCGCTCGGCTACGCCGCCCAGGGAGAAAGCACCAGCCAGCCTGCCGATCCCAATTTCCTCTGTGAAGAAATCATCGCCTGCCTCGAGGGCCGGGTAGAGGAAAAACGAGCCGTTCCGCCTCCCAATCGCGAGGAGGATAGCGCCGAGGCCCGCGCCGCTTACAGTCTGGCGCAGACCCAGTTGAACAGTCTCAGTAGCAGCCTCAAGCAGATACGCGAGGTCCAGGCCGCGCTCATCGCAGGTGATTATGGTCAGGCGACCCAGAAGGCTTCCACCCACGGCTACCGCGTCGTGCTCAGCGGCGACTGCGGCGACCTCTGGAGCGAATTACAGCAGGCCATCGCCGGTGCGCAGGATAACGAAATCAAGGCCTTCCAGGCCAAGTTTGAAGCTTTCGAAAAAGAGCTGGGCAACTTTCTCCCCAACGCCACAGAAGCCGATCAGTTCGACCAGTACATTGAGAGGATCGCGGTACTCAACTCGGAAAGTACGAAGGTACCGAAAGATGGCCATCGCTTTCAGAACATGTGCAACAGCCTGCTGAACATCACGACCACCTGGCAGGATTACCTCGCCTGCATGCAGTACAAGGACTACGACAAAGCGGAAAGAGAATTGAGTTCACTTGACAACCTGCTCAAGCGCAGCCCCATCGTTCCACGCTCCATCCTGTTGCAAATCAGGGAGCGGGTCCGCCAGGTCAGGAACAGCCCGGAGGCCGAGGATAAGACCGCCTCGGTCGACACCATCGTCATTACGGTTAAAAGCTATGACGACCTCGCGCAGGCCCGGGACGACCTTCGCGCCTTTCGCCATAATAATGGCACCAACAACGATGCCGGCTACTATATCGACATCATCAATCAGCTCCTGAGCACCAAGGGCATGATCGAGGACGGCAACCCCAGCCTGGCCATGAGCAATTTGCAAAGACTCCCCAACGCCCTGAACAAGGACACCTCGTGGTCGGACGACGTGCGCCTGCAGTTATTCAGCGACGCCCTCTACCTCTCCATACCCGATGAGCACCGTCCCGATCCGCGACCCGAGAGCCTCGAGGTCCTCATCACCCAGACGGCCAGCGGCATGAAGGAGAATGAAGACTGGCAGGCGCTGTGGGAGTTCCTTACCGTCACGGAAAACATGCAGGGCAACCGCTTCTACAGTGCAAACGCGATGCCGAGCCTGCGCCAGGACATGGACGCGACCAAGAAGTTCATCAACGCCCAGCGGCTTGAAGAGGCCGGCAATGTCCAAGCCGCTCTGCAAATGTATTCCCACGTACTGGCCCACCCCGGTAAGTACGGTCCTTACCAGGAAACTCAGGAAGCGATGAAGCGCCTCTGGGCCGAAAAACTGGAATAGTCAGCCGCGCTTAGCGACGGCGAATGACCCGAATTTAGTTTGTTAATAATTCACCAGGACGGGTGCTATTTATTGTGACTTGGCGCTATATAACGCTAGAAATACACCAACCATGAATCATCGAATAGCCCCCCTCCTTTGTTTACTCTCCATTGTCCTGCTTCCCTTGCATGCCCAGGAGGGCGCGAATCGGGAATCCGGGGCGATTCTTTCGGACATGATGGCTTGCCTTGATACTGAAATGGAGACGGTGCAGGAAGTCCCCCCTCCCTCCACCGAAGAGGCTACTCAAGAGCAACGTACTGCCTACATGACGGCCCAGGCCAAGCTGCGCTCGCTGAAGGAGCAAAAGCAGCTGCTCTTGTCCATCCAAACCCAGAGTACCCATCGTTCCTCCGAGGAATTGGTGCAGTACACCTCGAGGATGATGGCGAACACGAGTATATCCACCGCCTGCAGCGAGCTTTGGGTTGAGTACACAACCGCTCTCAAAGGCGAGGAAGAGGCCCGCATGGCCGAGTTAACCGCCAGCTATGAAAAGTTCACCGAGGAGCTCGGTCAGGCCTTGCCCGAAGCCAAACAAGCCAGCGACCTGGACCCCTATTTTGTACGGATTCAAGAATTCACCGCGAACAGCTCCGATTACGGGCGCAATGCCAACAGCCTGCGCACCAAGCTGAATAGCCTCAACCAGATCGTGGCCAACTGGCAGGACTACCTGGCCTACCTGAATGCCGGGGACACCCGGCAAGCCACGAACGAGCTCAATGCCATCATCGGCTCCCTCAGCACCACGCCTGTCGTCCCCCGTTCCTTGGTGCTGGAGCGGCAACTGACGCTCAAGGGCCTTGACACGAACAACTCAGCCGCCGAACCGCCCTACACCTGCGAATCGGTCGTGGAATCAGTTAAAACGATAGCGGACCTGCCCGCCGCCCGCGAGAAGCTATCGGTGCTGACACAGTACCGGAATAGCCAGAATGATGCCCGGCGTGACCTCAAAATCATCGATAGCTTTCTTACAACAATCGACATGATCGAGAGCGACAGCCCGTTGATCGGGCTCAGGATACTCAATGACATGCGCAACTTTAATAATCAAAGCGATTGGTACGATCCGATTAAGACACAGATCAGCACGCTCGCCATCTATGCCGCCATCCCGGACGCCTACCGGCCCGATCCCATGCCCGAGGGGTTGGACACGCTTGTTCGCGAAACCGCATCGGAGATGGTGCACGCCCAGGCTTGGCTAAGGCTATGGGAGTTTCTGGAAATCGCCAACGACAGCTACACCGTCAATTATCGCCAGCAATCCGTCTTTCCGGGTATGAACAATGACATTAAAGCCATTGAGAAATTCATCTACGCCCAGCGCCTGGAGCGGGCCGGAGAGCTAGCCGATTCTCTGGATAATTACCAGGAAGTGCTGCAACAGACCGGCGAATTTGGCCCCTACGAACAAGCCCGTGCTGCGATTGAAAACCTGCGCGGTCCCTTGGCGGAGGAGCTTTTGGCCGATCAAAAGCGCAAGGCGGAGGTTCCCAAGGCGCCCGTGACCTACGATCCAAGAATGCGCAATATGATGTATCGCGGCGATTCCCGTGAATTGAATGATCCGCGCATGATTGAGAAAATAGTGGAGGAAAAGGTGTCGATGTACCTGGCTAACGAAAAAGAGAAGAAAAGCAAAGCCACCACCGAAAAACCGGCACCGGATAAGCCAGCACCAGCGACCAAGCCCTGAATAACAAACACACGCTTGACTTCCCCAGTAAAAAAACGATTTTAGAGCCAATGATAGCGCGAGCCCAGCTCCTTCTGCTTCTCGCCAAGCTTCTCCCCTAGGGGAGTGGCACGCTATTCCCTGGCCCGGGATCAAGGGCCGTTCGGGCGTGTTGCCCGGCACCGTACCCGCTGATGCATCGCATCGCATTTTTTCTGCGCGTGGCTTGGCGCTGCGCTTTTCGCTTTAAGCTTTTGGCTTTCGACACTTCACTTTTCAGCTTTCTGATTTTCAACTTTTCCATCTTTCCAAATGAAACCGACCCAAATCCGTAAATACCGGCACTTCCATGAGAGGTTCCCGATCGTATTGCCCGATCGGCAATGGCCGGACCGACAAATCACCACCGCACCCGTTTGGTGCAGCGTGGACCTGCGCGACGGTAACCAGGCCCTCGCCATCCCCATGAACGTGGATGAGAAGCTGGAGTTCTTTAAGCTGCTCTGCGCCGTCGGCTTCAAGCAAATCGAGGTTGGGTTCCCCTCCGCCTCCGAGACCGAATTCCGGTTCCTGCGCCGTCTGGTGGAGGAAAACGCCATCCCGGATGACGTCCGCGTGCAAGTGCTGGTACAAGCCCGCGAACACTTGATTCGGCGCACCTTCGAGGCCCTGGAGGGCGTCAAGCAGGCCGTCGTGCACGTCTATAACAGCACTTCGCCCTTGCAGCGCAAAGTCACCTTTTCAGAGGCCTCCCGCGAGAAAATCAAGCAAATCGCCGTGGACGGCGTAGCGCTAGTCAAGGAGTTGGCGCCCACCGCCAAGGACACGGACATCGTGTTGGAGTACTCCCCCGAGAGTTTCTCCGATACCGAGCTGGACTACGCGTTGGAGGTCTGCGAGGCCGTCATGGACGTGTGGCAACCGACTGCGGAGAGGCCCATGATCCTGAATCTGCCCGCAACCGTCGAGTGGACCACGCCTAATGTCCATGCCGATCAGATCGAGTGGTTCTGCCGCCAGTTGGAGGAACATGGTCGCCGCGAGAAGGTGTTGATCAGCCTGCACACGCACAATGACCGCGGGACCGGCGTGGCTGCCACCGAGCTGGGTTTGCTGGCCGGGGCCGATCGCGTCGAGGGCACCTTGTTCGGCAACGGCGAGCGCACGGGCAACCTGGACATCGTCACCGTGGCCTTGAACATGAACAGCCACGGCATCGAAACCGGGTTGGACTTCGCCGACCTGCCCTCCATCCGGCGCATTTATGAGCGCGTGACCCGCATGGGGGTGCATGAGCGCCACCCCTACGCCGGCGAGCTGGTCTTCACCGCCTTCAGTGGCAGCCACCAGGACGCCATCAAGAAGGGCATGGACCGCATCAAGAAGATGACCCAGGCCGACATCACTTCCCCGGAGGATTTGCCCTCCTGGGAGGTGCCGTACCTGACCATCGACCCGGAGGACATCGGGCGCACCTACGAGGCCATCATCCGCATCAACAGCCAGTCCGGCAAGGGCGGCGTGGCCTATGTGCTGGATCGCGAACACGGCCTGGACTTGCCCAAGTCGATGCATCCCGAGGTCGGCAAGTTGGTCAACGACGAGGCCGACAAGCTGAGCCGTGAGCTGACCATTGAGGAAATCTGGACGGTCTTCGAAAAGCACTTCGTCAATGTCGGCCAGCCGCTGGCTTTCGTCACGCACCTGGGCTACGTCATGCCGGAAGACACTGAAAGCGGCGATGACGATGCCGAGGACACGCACGAGTTTGTCGTCGAAATCAACGGTGAGGAAAAGGACATCCGCGGCCAGGGCAACGGCCCCATCAACGCCTTCGCCCACGCCTTGGAAGCTGAAGATTTAAAAGACTTCAAGGTGACCGATTACCGCAGCCAGGCTATCGGCAAGGGCTCGGCGGCGGATGCCGCGGCCTTTGTTCAGGTGCAACGGGAAAGCGACGGCGCGCTCTTCTGGGGGTGCGGCATCGACCCGTCCATCGAGATAGCCGGTCTGCGTGCCCTGGTCTCGGCCATCAACCGTTCCAGCAAAGCATAAGCTTACTCGGTCGGCGGCTCTTCGGTCTGGCGTTGCTCGGCTTCCTTGAAGCTGGCAACGACCCAGGCCGATAGCTGCTTATCGGGCTCCTTGGCAACGTCCGCATCGATTTCGAACGTGTCCTTGTCGATATTGCGTTGGATGATCTTGAGGCCGTGCTGAAAGTCCTTGAAACGATCTTCGCAGATGGTGCGCAAGGTTTTGTCGGATTCGGTCGCCACCTCGATGAGCACATCGGCGGCATCGTCGGTGAATTTTAAACGGATGCCGTGCTCGCTCTCGAAGCTCTTGGCGAAGGACTCCAGATCCTCCTTCCAGACACTGTCCATGAGGTGCTTGTTCTCGACCACCAGATGCGTCAACGTCTCCTCGGGATTGGCCACCGTCTCGGTCGTGACCTCGAAGGACTTGATCGCGGTCGAGGGCAGCTCGAATTTGAAATCGCGGAAGATGCGTTCCAGAACTGTCATGAGGCCGCGCGCGCCGGTCTTTTCGCCGTGGGCACGATGGGAGATTTCCGTGATGGCCTCGGGGGTGATGTCGAACTCGATACCGTAGCCCTGGAAGTCCGAGCGGTACTGCCGCAGCAGCGAGCCCTCCGAGGAGGTCAAAATCTTGGCCAAGTCGCCCTCGCTGAGTGATTCGCAGGCCACGCGCACGGGCACGCGCCCGATGAACTCAGGCTCGAAACCGTACTTGATAAAGTCCGCCGTGGAGGCCTGGGCCAGGTAGCGGTTGTTGTCCTCGTCTTCATCGCCGGACGGGGCGTTTGCGAAGCCGATGGCGGCATTGCCCACGCGCTTTTTGACCGACTCGGCCAGCTTGTCGAAGGCCCCGCTCACGATAAAGAGGACGTGGCGGGTATTGATCGTTTCCTTCTTGTTCTTGCCGCCGCGCATCATGGCCTGCATCTGCCCCATGATGTCGTTGGGGGCGAAAAGGCTGACCTCGGTGTCCTCCATCAGTTTGAGCAGATTGATCTGTACACCGCGACCGGAGACGTCCTTGCCGACGCCTTCCCCGCCGGCAATTTTGTCAATTTCGTCGATATAGACGATGCCGTACTGGGCCAGCTCGATGTTGCCATTGGCGGCCTTGACCAAGTCGCGGACGAGGTCTTCGACGTCGTTGCCGACGTAGCCGGTCTCGGAAAACTTGGTGGCATCAGCCTTGACGAAGGGCACACCGATCATCTTGGCGATATTGCGCATAAGGTAGGTCTTCCCTACCCCGGTGGGCCCCAGCAGTAGGATGTTCTGCTTGCTGTATTCACGCTCCAGCAGCTTGGGCTTCTCCAGGCAACGCCGCACGTGGTTGTAGTGATCGCAAATAGCCACGGAGAGCACCTTCTTGGCCTCGTCCTGGCGAATGACGTAGCGGTTCAGGTGATCGCGGATGTCCTTCGGCTTGAGGTTAAAATCGCGGATGCGCCGCAGGACCTCTTCGTCCTTGGCCTTTTGCTCGTCAGAAGGTTCTTCCTGCTCGGGCATGCCCTGGCCGGGCATGGCAAAGGTCACACGCGGGTTTCCGGGGCCCTGCTTAAAAAGGTTTTGGAGCTGCTTTTGCAGGTCATCCATCTGTGGGTTGTCGTCTTTTTCACTCACGGGAATGTAATGTATGCGTTAATGTCGGCCTGTAAACTTGCCTGGCATAATTAAGAAACCGTCAACTCGTACCTGTTCCTAAGCAATTAAAAAGACTTTAACTGCGATATTAATCTTCGATTAATATAAGTCCCCTAAAATGAGGGAATTATTTATGTTTGACTTGCATAAATTGCTGTAGACTCTTGTCCTCACGACGCACACCTTGTCACCCGCCACACAGGGCTCGCATCATGGCCGCTAATCTTACCAAGCGAGATATTGTCCTCGAAATCTACGAGAAGACCAACTTCCCACAAAAGGAGGTTCGTGAAACTGTGCAAATGACTCTGGATGTCATAGCCAAAGCGTTGGCTGAGGGTCGAAATGTAGAGTTGCGCAACTTTGGGGTCTTCGAAGTTCAAGTACGCAAAAGCCGCATCGGCCGGAATCCGAACAAGCCGGAAACCGACGTGGTCATTCCTACCCGGGCTGTTATCAAGTTCAAGGCCGGCAAGGAGCTCAAGGCGCACTTGCAGGAGATTGATCTGGACCAGATCTCTTAACGGCCCATGCGGGCTGTTATCCAGCGAGTAAGCCGCGCTGCGGTTACCGTGGAAAATGTAGTGCGCGGAGAGATCGGCCCCGGTCTCCTCGTTTTTTTGGGCGTTGGTCAGGATGACGGTCCTGAGGATGTCGAATGGCTGGCGCAAAAGGTAGCTGTCCTACGTGTTTTCGAGGATGAAGCCGGCAAGATGAACCGCTCCGTGCTGGATACCGGCGGCGGCGTGCTGGTCATCAGTCAGTTCACCCTCTTTGGCAGCCTGAGGAAAGGCTCGCGGCCTTCTTTTAACAAAGCTGCTCCACCTGAGCTGGCCGTCCCCCTCTACGAAAGCTTCGTCGCAAAAGTTTCCGAACACCTCGGTAAACCGGTACCCACGGGCGTCTTCGGGGCCATGATGGATATCGAGGCCCACAACGACGGTCCCGTTACCATCGTTCTCGATACGAAAGTGAAGGATTGAACCCCGTCCTACTCTACAGGTCGAACCACGAAATTTACAAAAATACACGAAATTTCAGATCTGCTGGTTTCGCTTTTCGTGAATTTAGTCTTTTTCGTGGTTAAACAAATCAACACATGGCTTTTAGCCGCAAGCCCAGGCCGGTAATGCGCTCGGCGGATTCGGAATTGCGCACAGCCATGGCATAGGCAGCGGGGTCTCCCACGATGAATACTTTTTTCCGCCCCCGCGTGATGCCGGTGTAGAGCAGGTTGCGTTGCAGCATGATGAAGTGCTGCTTGAGCAGAGGGATGACCACGATGGGAAACTCGCTGCCCTGGCTCTTATGGATGCTGATAGCGTAGGCCGGAGAGAGGTCCAGCATGTCGCCACGGGTGAAGTCCACCACCCCGCTGTCGAACTGTGCGGCGAGCGTACCGGACTCCGCGTCGATGGCGGTGACGCGCCCGAGGTCGCCGTTGAAGATGCCCAAGTCGTAGTTGTTGCGGGTCTGGATGACCTTGTCCCCGACGGCGAAGCGTTGCGGGCCGATGGAGACGCCGCGCCCGTGTGGGTTGAGCGCCTGCTGGAGCTCGGCGTTGAGGTTGCCGATGCCGGCCACGCCCTTGTGCAACGGAGCCAGCACCTGGATGTCCATGACCGGGTCGGCCCAACCGTACCACTTGGGCAGCAACTTGGAACAGAGCCGCGTCACGGCCGCTAGGCAGCGGTCGGGCTCGGGTGCATGGACGAAGTGCAGGTCCGTCGAAATGTCGATCTGGTCCGGCGCGGTGGCGGGCGCTGGCGGGTCCGCGCGGTTGTGCAGGATGGCGTGGGAGACCTCCACGATGCCACTACGCGCGCCCTGGCGGAAGATTTTGTCCAGCCGGGTGACGGCGCAACCGCCGGGTTTGTTTTGCAAAATGAAGCGAATGACGTCCTTGAGGACGTTGCCCGCGCCCACGGACGGGAGCTGGTCGACGTCGCCGACGAAGAGCAGATGCGCCTGCTCGGGCACGGCCTGCAACAAAGCGGCGGCCAGGCGGGTATCGAGCATGGAGGTCTCGTCGACCACCACGAGGTCGGCCCGTAGCGGCTTGTCCTCGTTGCGAACAAAGCCCCCCTGCGACGGATCCCACTCCAACAGGCGGTGAATGGTCTTGGCTGTGGCGCCAGTAGACTCGCTCATGCGCTGGGCGGCGCGGCCGGTCGGTGCGGCCAGCAGGACGCGGGCCTTCTTGACCTTCACGATTTCCACCAGAGCGCGCAGGATGGTCGTCTTGCCCGTGCCCGGCCCTCCGGTCAGGACGGACACCTTGTGGCGCAGCGCGGCGACCACTCCGGCGGCCTGCTCGGGCGCGAATTCGAAGCCCGCCTGCTCTTGGGCCCAGGCCACGGCTTTGTCCACCTGGATGGAGGGTAAACCTGAAGGCGCCTCGGCGATGGCGTGGACGCGCTCGGCAATGCGTTTTTCGGCCCGCTCCAGGAGCGGTAGCTGCAACAGCTTGCCGCCGCCGGCGTCCAACTCGATAAAGGCCTCGCTCGCGACCAACTCCGGCACGCGTGTCTCGACCAACGGACGTTCCACCTCGAGAAGCTTGGCGGCATAGTCGATCAGGTCACTCGTTGGGAAGGCGGTGTGGCCTTCGGACTCGAGCTCGCTCAGCGCGAAGAGCAGCCCGGCGTCAATCCGCTGAGCGCTTTCGTTGGCGTAACCGAGATTGAGCGCGATACGGTCGGCGGTCTTGAAACCGATGCCCGGCACCTCGCGCGCCACACGATACGGGTCATTTTGGAGGATGGTTTTCGCCGGGGTGCCATACTTGCGAATCAGCCGCAGGCACAGCGCGGTGGTCACGCCATAAGTCTGAAGAAAAACCATGACCTCCCGCAGGGCCGTTTGCTCGTCCCAGGCCTCCTTGATGAGCTTGGCCCGCTTGGCTCCGATGCCCTCGACCTGGCGCAGTTTGCCGGACTCGTCCGAGATAATCCGCAGGGTATCCTCGCCGAATTTGTTGACGATGCGCTCGGCGTACTTCGGGCCGATATGCGGAATGAGCCCGCTGCCGAGGTACTTGCGGATACCATGCACGCTGGCCGGCAGCTCTGCGGTGAACTTCGCCACCTTGAACTGCGCGCCGTGCACCGGGTGCTGCGTCCATTCGCCGTCCAGCGCGAGGGTTTCACCGACCTGTGCTCCGGGCATGGCCCCGACGATGGTGATCGCCTTGGCGCCCTCGGGCCGGAACTCACCGATGGTGTAGTGGTTCTCCTCGTTCTGGTAGACGATGCGTTCCAGCACCCCTTTCAGCGTATCCGGCATGGGGAACTTTATCACAAAGGGCTTCGGCTTCGTCCAACCAAAACCCGTCGAAGCATGCTCAATCCAGGGCGACCTTGGCCACGGCTTTCTTGATCGTGCGCGGTGCGTCCACTAACATTTGCGGACGGTGGGCGTCACGCGGCAGCAGGTAGGCGAAGTAGCCAGGATAGAGATTCACCCGGCTAAGCAACTGCGCAGTTTCCAACTGGTAAAAGGTGACATCGTTCTCCGCCGCGTAAGGCGTGCGGATATCGAGGCGCTCGGTGTCAAAAAGGTCGATGCCCTCGACCCCTTCCAGGCAAATCTGGATATCCGCGTATTTGCGATGACTCTCGATCACCCCGGCCTCGGGAGCCTTGGTTTCATACCCCATGACCTTGACGATCAAGTTGTCACCGTCCAGCGGGTAGTCCCCATCGGCGGAATCGGCGTTGAGCGTACGCAAAAAGGCCAGGGCCTGTTCCCAGCGCGGACCGAGCGGGTACAGACCGGCATTGTCGAGGTGATCGAAGATCATCAGTCAGGGCCGCTAAAGCGGTGTTTGCCTCAGGCAAAGACTTCGTCGTCCTTGAAGAAGCGCTTGATCTCGGCGGCGGCGGTATCGGGACCGTCGGAGGCATGGCAGACGTTGACCATCATGTCCGTGCCCATATCGCCGCGGATGGTGCCCTTGGGAGCCTCCTTGGAGTTGGTCGGCCCAAGCAGCGCGCGTACCTTATCGATCACGCCCTCGCCCTGCAGGGCAATGACGATGACCGGGCGTGAACTCATGAAGCCCTCAATCTCAGGAAAGAATGGCTTGTCCGCCACGTGGGCGTAGTGCTCGCGCAGGAGCGCTGAATCGAGCTGCATCATCTTGCAGCCAACGATTTCAAAACCTTCGGCGGAGAAGCGCTTGAGCACTTCGCCATAGTGGCCCTTCTCCATGCAGTCGGGCTTGAGGATAATCAGGGTTTTTTCCATGCTTTTTCGGGATGCTAAACCCGCAAACCGTAGAGCCGAAGGACCGGAGGGCAAGCGTTAAAACAGACACCCTTGCTGCTCAGAAAATCTATAAATATTTTGTAAACCTTTCGTATTTGATAGGTTAGGCGGAACAAAAGTAGCGGCTCAGGGTTCATGTCTGCTGAAGCCCACGATGACAAGACTCCGATTGCGCCTCTTGGTTGCACTTCTACTATTCCCACCGTCCGCGCTGTGGGGCCTTATCCTTTACTCAGGCGACAACACCGCCAATCAGACCGATCCGGCCACAGGAGTACCCTTCGGCGCCGTGGCCTCCGTCTGCAACGCTGGCGGCGCCAGCCCCTCCGGCAGTGCGGTCCATCTGACGGGCAAATACATGCTCACCGCCAATCACGTGGCAAATCGCGCCACCGTGACCTTTGACGGTGTGACCTACTGGGCGCGTGATACCGGCTTTACCCCGGTTAAAATAGGAACGGCCGACTTGAAGGTCTTCAAACTGATCGAGGATCCCGGTGTGGATGACGTCACCCTGGCGGACTCCTCAACGAAAGATACGCCGTCCAATCCGATTCAAAACGTGACCGCAACTCTGGTGGCCTACGGACGTGGTCGCAGCGCCTCCGATACCGACGGTGACAACACCTGGGTCTGGGGAGACAACACCACCCTCACCAAGCGCTGGGGCAGTAACAACATCACGGGCACCCAGAGCTTCGAGGCGAATACCGACTACAATTACACCTATACCGCGCTGGTTACTCGCCTCGATTCCAACGCGGGTGACAACGAGGCCGGTCTGGTAACCTACGACTCGGGCAGCGGTATGTTCATCAACGACGGCGGCACCTGGAAACTGGCCGGCATCGCCACGCTGGTTTCCACCGCCGGCAGCTCCACCTTCGGCGGTCTGTCTCCGGACAGCAACTACTTCGTGCGCATCAAGGAGGTGGCCGACGCCATCGAGGCGGCGATTCCCGACACCTCGACACTCGACGGCTGGCTGACCGACTATGGCCTCTACAACAACGATGCCCTGCATGATGCCGATCCGGATCTGGACGGTTTGACCAATCTCGAGGAGTTCGCCTTCGGCAGCGATCCTACTGCCCCCAGCCCGGAGGCGACTCCAATTGTTGAAAACGACGGGGGCACACCTGTTCTGCGCTACCAGATCAATGCCGCCGCTACCGGCGTCAGTATCACCCCGGAATGGTCCGCGGACCTGGTCAGTGCGTCATGGTCCAACAGTGACTTCAGCCAAACTCTCGATAGCACCGAAGGCGACATCCAACACTGGAGCGCCAGCTACACCGGCGCTTTCGACACTGTGTTCCTACACCTGAACGTGCAGGAGCTGTAGCGGCTACAGTTGCAGCTCCTTGCCGTACTCCTGCAGGGAACGTACCTCAAGCGGCTTGCGCTTCATGGCCTTGATGCCGGCCAGGGCGGCCTCCGCGCCGGTCAGGGTGGTCATGATGCAGACGCGGCGCATGACCGCCTCGGAACGGATGACGTTCTCGTCGCGGCGCGGGATTTGCCCGCTGGGCGTGTTGATGATCAACGAAATTTCGTTGTTCTTGAGCATGTCCAGAACGTTCGGGCGCGCGCCCTCGGAGAGCTTGAAGAGGCTCTTCACCTCGACGTTGTTCTCGCGCAGGGTTTCGGCGGTGCCTTCGGTGGAGAAAAGCTCGAAGCCGAGAGAGACGAGCTGCCGCGCGATGTTAACGGCGCGTTGCTTGTCCGCCCGTTTGACGGAGAGGAAGACCTTGCCGCCTTGCGGGAGCGGTGGCTGCGCGGCCATTTGAGCTTTGGCCAGGGCCAGGCCGAGGTCGTGGTCGAGACCCATGACTTCGCCCGTGCTGCGCATTTCCGGCGAGAGCGTGACGGCGGCGCCGGGGAACTTAACGAAGGGGAAAACGCTTTCCTTTACCGCCCAGTAGTGCGGCGTGATTTCCTCGGTGAAACCGAGCTGCTCCAGTGTCTCGCCCGCCATGATGCGTGCGGCGTATTTGGCCAGCGGCACCCCGATGGCTTTGGAGACGAACGGAATGGTGCGCGAAGCGCGTGGGTTGACCTCCAGCACGTAGAGGTCGTCGTCCTTGATGGCGTACTGCACGTTCATCAGGCCGACGACGTTGAGCTCGCGAGCGAGGTCATGCGTGGCCTGGCGCACGCGGTCGAGCATGGCGCTGTTGATCTGGTGCGGCGGCAGGACCATGGCGGCGTCACCGCTGTGCACCCCGGCGTGCTCGATGTGCTCCAGCATGCCACCGATGACGCAGGTCTTGCCGTCACTGATGGCATCGACGTCCAGCTCGTAGGCTTCCTCAAGGAACTTGTCGAGCAGCACGGGCTTGCCCGGGGCGACGTCGAAGGCCTCGCGGACGACGCGCTTGAGTTCATCCATGTCGTAAACGATGAACATCCCGCGACCACCCAGGACGAAGCTCGGGCGCAGCAGAATCGGAAAGCCGAGCTCCCCTGCCCGCTCGTAAGCCTGCTCGGGGCTCAACGCGGTGGCGTTGTTGGGTTGCTTGAGGCCCACACGGTCGAGAATTTCCTTGAAGAGCTGGCGGTCTTCCGCGGTGTCGATCATCTCCGGGCTGGTCCCGATGATGTTGACGCCGTTGTTCTTGAGCTCGGTGGCGAGGTTGAGCGGGGTCTGCCCGCCAAACTGCACGATGGCCCCGGAACAGTCCTGCTGGTTGTAGATTTCCAGCACGTCCTCCAGAGTCAGTGGCTCGAAGAAAAGGCGGTCGGAGGTATCGTAGTCGGTCGAGACGGTCTCGGGGTTGCTGTTGACCATAACGGTCTCGTAGCCTTGCTCACGCAGGGCGAAGGAAGCGTGGACGCAGCAGTAATCGAACTCGATGCCCTGCCCGATGCGATTGGGGCCACCGCCGAGAATCATGATCTTCTCCTTGTCGGAAACGGTTATCTCGTTCTCATCGCCAAAGCTGGAGTAGTAATACGGCGTGTAGGCCTCGAACTCCGCCGCGCAGGTGTCAACCAGCCGGTAGGTGGTGTGGATGTTATTGTCCTCGCGCAGCTTCTTGATGTTGCGGATTTTCGTACCGGTGATATCGGAAATCTGCAGGTCGGAGAAGCCCGCGCTCTTGGCTTCGCGGAGCAGCTCGGGGGTAAGGCCCGGCAGCTTGCCTGCGTGCATGGCCTGCTCCAAGTCGACAATCTCCTTGATTTGATGCAGGAACCATGGGTCGATATGGGTGTAGTGCTGCACGTCCTCGATGCTCAGGCCGACGAGGAAGGCGTAACGGATGTAAAAGACGCGCTCGAAAGTCGGCTTGGCCAGCCCGGCACGGATGGCGTCGACATCGGTCATTTCGCAATCGCCATACTTGCCACCGCCGCCCAGTCCGCGCGCGCCGATTTCCAGTGAGCGCAGGGCCTTTTGGAACGACTCTTTAAACGTGCGCCCAATGGCCATGGCTTCCCCGACGGACTTCATCGAGGAGGTCAGCGTGACGTCCGCCCCGACAAACTTTTCGAAAGTGAAGCGCGGCACCTTGGTCACCACGTAGTCGATGGTGGGCTCGAAGGAGGCCGGGGTCTCGCGGGTGATGTCGTTCTTGAGCTCGTCCAGGGAGTAGCCCACGGCGAGCTTGGCCGCGATTTTGGCGATGGGGAACCCGGTCGCTTTGGAGGCCAGCGCGGATGAGCGCGAAACGCGGGGGTTCATCTCGATCACGATCATGCGGCCGTTCTCCGGATTGACTGCGAACTGGATGTTCGAGCCGCCCGTCTCGACGCCGATGGCGCGGATGACGGCGAAGGAGGCGTCGCGCATGAGCTGGTACTCCTTGTCCGTCAGCGTCATGGCCGGCGCGATGGTGATGGAGTCCCCGGTGTGGACGCCCATAGGGTCGAAATTCTCGATGGAGCAAATGACCACGCACTGGTCCTTGTGGTCGCGCATGACCTCCATCTCGTACTCCTTCCAGCCGTTGAGGTACTCCTCGACGAGGATTTCGTTGACCGGGGACATGTCCAGGCCGTGCTTGGCCAGCTTCTCAAACTCCTCGCGATTGTAGGCGATACCGCCGCCGCTGCCTCCGAGGGTGTAGCTGGGGCGGATGATGAGCGGGTAGCTGCCGATGCGCTCGGCCGCGCCCATGGCGGCTTCGATGCTGCGTGCGGTTTCGGACATGGGAATGTCCAGGCCGATATCGATCATGATCTGGCGGAACTTCTCGCGGTCCTCGCCCTTCTCGATGGCCTCCTGCTTGGCTCCGATCAGCTCGACGCCGTACTTTTCCAGGATGCCCAGTTCGGCCAGCTTGAGGGAAAGATTCAGGCCGGTTTGCCCGCCCAAGGTCGGCAGGAGCGCCTGGGGGCGTTCCCGCTCGATGATCTTCTCCAGCACATCGGGCATGAGGGGCTCGATGTAGGTCACGTCGGCGAACTCCGGGTCGGTCATGATGGTGGCCGGGTTGGAGTTGACCAGGACGACCTGGTAGCCCTCCTCGCGGAGCGCTTTACAGGCCTGGGTGCCGGAATAGTCAAATTCGCAGGCCTGGCCGATGACAATCGGGCCGGAGCCAATGATCAGGATTTTGTCAATGTCGGTGCGCTTGGGCATAGGATTTTGGGCGAAGAGCAAAAAGCGGATCGCCCCTCACGGAAAGAAAAAACCGCGTCCCTGACGGAAACGCGGTCGAAAAACGGCCTCGGGGGCAAATTAGGCGGCCTTGTGGCGACGCCACAGAGCCAAGCCCAACATGCCCGCGCCACAGAGCGCCGCCCAAGTGGAGGGCTCGGGCACGACCACACCCCCTGAAAGAGCCTCGCCGTTGCCAGTCATTAAAAACACCTCTCCGGTGTAAGTCTGGATGGCCTCAGGGTTGAAACCGGCTTTCCCGGAAGTTGCCCAGGAGCCGGACTTGACCGTTAAGATATCGCCCGCCGTGACGGCAATGTCGTTGAAATAGATATACCCATCATTGGGACCGATATCGTTGGTAGCCGGAAAGGCAAAATTATCAGCCACTAAATCTAAAGTAGTCGACTGCACGGAACCTCCGTTGATTTGGTAGTTCAAGGAAGCCTCCGTGAAATCAACAGCATGCGCCGAGTCATCGCTGGTGACCCAGTCCTTAAAGACAAGCGTCTTGCCATTTCCAGTGGTGGTAACGGTGATAGTGATGTCCTGCGTGATCTCGAAGGTGCCACCGGTGGTGAGGACATCGCCGGAGAGGACGATGGCGGCGCGGGCCGCGCTGAGGCTGAGGAAGGCGGCTATGCCAGCCACGAAGAGTGTGTTAGTTGCTATCATAATACAGTATGGAATGGTTCAGTGAGCCTGTGGGCTCATATAACAAGAGTATGAGCATAAATAGAGCCATAAGTCCCTATTCCGGCAAGGAAGATTTACCCTGATGGTTAATTTTAATACGGAATCCCTCACACTTCCGAAAGTGTACAAGCGTAAGATTATTTAGAGGTCTCACTACAACGCAGGTGGATTAATGGACGGGATCTGTAGTCTCCCGTGACTCGTCCAAATCGCCTCGTCAGTCCATCTGCTCGCCCAGCCTGCGCAGGTAATCCCATGCGTAGAGGCCGGTGGCGTGGCCGTCGCTGAACTGGAAGCGAATCGCGTAATTGCCCTGATAATCCCAGCCGTCGATGGTCACCCCGGGAAACTCCCGCGGGCCGTCACCACCGTACTGGTTGCCGAAAATGTCCCGCTCGCCGACGTTTTCCGCGCTGGGCGAGTGCGCCCGGAGGTATTCGGGGTCGAAATAGTGCTCCACGCCATCATTCCAGATGACCGCGAGTTCCTTGCCGATGAGTTGGATGTCCCGGGGGGCTTGCATGTCTGACCAAATTGAAGGAAAGGCTGAAAATCTGAAAGACTGAAAGCATGCATATTCTATGGAAAAACTCAAAAACGCGGTATGAACTGTTGAGATTCAAGGGGATACTCATTTCAATTTTGTTTTCAGCCTTTCAACTTTTCAGTCTTTTCCACTACTTTCCACTTCATGGAAGCCCAAGCCCCCTACGATCCCCATCAACACAGCGATAAAACCGTTCTTCGCTGGTCGGCCCTCACCCACCCCGGGCGCTTCCGTCAGAACAACGAGGACGCCTTCCTGGCTCTTACTTTCGATGCCAACTACGTCCAGCGGCTGGGCAAGACGGGCGAATCCAACTTCGAGCGCGGGGACTTCGTTTTCGCCGTCAGTGACGGTATGGGCGGCCACAACGCGGGCGAGTTTGCCAGCCGCATTGCGGTGGAAAAGATCACTGAGCTGTTCCCACGCGCGTTCCAGATGGATGCCAACCGCATGCGGCGCGGCGCGGCGGATCTCCTGACGGAGCTCTTCGAACGGATCCACAAGGAAGTCGGACGCATGGGACAAGCCTACGAGGAGTGCGCTAAAATGGGTGCGACGCTCAGCCTGTGCTGGTTCCGGCCCGGCTGGATGCACTTCTGCCACATCGGCGACAGCCGTGTTTACTACTTTCCCAAGGCCGGCGGAATCAAGCAACTGACGACCGACCACACGCATGTCGGCTGGCTGGTGCGCACCGGCCAACTGTCCACCGCTCAGGCACGTTTTCACCCCGCCCGCAACCAGCTCAGCCAGGCCATCGGCGCCGGCAACAACACTATCGACCCAGAGCCCGGGGCCGTCGGCTACGAGCCTGGTGACAGCTTTCTCATCTGCTCCGATGGCATCACGGACGGTCTTTCCGACAACGGGCTGCTGCACGTCTACCGGGATCGCCCCGAGCGCTTTGCCGGTAAAAACCCCGCCGAAGCACTCCTCCATGAAGCCATGGAGGAATCCGGCCGGGACAACCTCACGGCGGTCGTCGTCGAGGTGCTTGAATAGGGTAAAAAGGGCATGCGTAAATGCCTTGTAAAGAAATTGTAAAAACCCGGTGATGGTCGCAACATATGGCGCGTTTTTCCGATATTACTTATAGTAAATATTAGAGCCCATTGACACAGGGGACCTCCCCAAGGAAACCTGGTCACACTCTCCCGCTAACCCTAGGCGCTCGTAACATGAAAGCACATATAAAATACGATGAAAGCCCATATCTTAGCGGTAGCTATTATCGCGGTGATGGCCAGTACCATCGTCGCCGGGAGAGAATCTTCTGCCTCTTCCCCAGACAAAAACGACCGTCACAATCGACTGCGGGAAAGTCGCGAAAACGACCGGAGACGCACTGACCGGCGAGAGCCGGAGACCT
This sequence comes from Verrucomicrobiia bacterium, assembly GCA_030432235.1. Classification (GTDB taxonomy): domain Bacteria; phylum Verrucomicrobiota; class Verrucomicrobiia; order Opitutales; family Cerasicoccaceae; genus JAUIHT01. The sequence continues at coordinate 202,646 of JAUIHT010000005.1, forward strand.
TCGAGGCGGTTGATAACTTCCCCAACGCCTTCCGAACCGTAAACGGTACGGAGAATAACCCGAGAAATGCGGATTGGGGCGCGGTCGACAGCGCCTTCCTTCGCTTGGCCGATGCGGATTATGCCGACGGCCTCGACGAACCCACCGGTGCGGACCGAGCCAGCGCACGTGTCATCAGCAATGCGCTCTGTGCGCAGGATGCCGATGAGCCGAACTACCTTGGCGCCAGTGCCTTCATCTGGCAATGGGGACAGTTCCTCGACCATGACATCACACTGACCCCGACCATCGACCCGGCGGAGGATTTCCCCATTGCCGTGCCCTTGGGCGACGTGTGGTTCGACCCGTACAATACCGGCACACAGATCATACCCATGGAGCGTAGCTTCTATGTGCATGACAGCGCCGGAGTGCGTCAGCAGATCAACGAAATCACTGCCTGGATCGACGCATCCAATGTTTACGGATCGGACGACGAACGTGCCGCCGATCTGCGTGCCAACGATGGCACCGGACGCCTGCGCATGAGCGACGATGCTTACCTGCCGTACAACGAGAACGGTCTGGACAACGCCCCGACCAACGAAGCGCACTATTACATAGCGGGAGACTTCCGCGCCAACGAGCAAATAGGTCTCACCGCCATGCATACGCTCTTCGCCCGTGAGCACAACCACTGGGCCGACCACTTCCGCGAGAAGCATCCGGACTACACCGGTGACCAGATATACGAGTTGGCGCGCGGCGTCGTCGCGGCGGAGATGCAGGCTATCACCTACCGGGAGTTCCTACCCAAGCTCCTCGGCCCACGGGGGCTCAAGCGTTACCGCGGCTACCGGCCCGAGGTTGAAGCCGGCATCAGCAACGAATTCGCCACCGCCGCCTACCGCTTCGGCCACAGCACGCTCAACGATGTCGTTCTGCGCCTGGACGCCGACGGCAACGAGATCCCCGAGGGCAACCTCAGCCTGGCGCAGGCCTTCTTCAACCCCGCCCTGCTGGCCGAGACCGGCATCGAGCCCATCCTGCGTGGTCTCGCTGCCCAAACCGCTCAGGAGGTCGATACTCACGTGGTCGACAGCCTGCGTAACTTCCTCTTCGGGCCTCCCGGATCCGGCGGGCTCGACCTGGCCTCGCTCAACATTCAGCGGGGGCGCGACCACGGACTGGCTTCCTACAACGACACCCGCCGCGCCCTCGGCATGCGCCCGGCCAACAGCTTCGTCGACATCAACAGTGACCCGGTCGTGGCCAGCTCCCTGGCCAGCGTGTACGACTCGGTGGAAGATGTGGACCTGTGGGTCGGCGGCCTCTCGGAACCCCACGTGCCTGAGGGCCTCCTCGGGCCGACCTTCGCCCGCATCGTGGCGGACCAGTTCGAGCGCCTGCGCGACGGCGACCGTTTTTGGTACAAGCGTTACCTGCCGCCCCGCTGGGTGCGCATGGTCGAACGTCAGACCCTCGCGCAAATCATCATGCGCAACACCGATATCGCCTGGGAGCTCCAGAACGACGTCTTCCTCGTAGCCGAGGAATAATGCTTCCCTGGTTGCGTTTCCGTAAAAATTAACCAAGTATTAATATCAGCTTCGAGGCTCTCCCTTTCAGTCAACAAGCATAAGGCGCGTCCGGGAATTCCCGGACGCGCTCTTATATGTGATTCCGAACACCGTGTGTAGCTTGCGGTGCTTGAAGTACCAACCTACTGGCTCAAGCCGATGGTAAAGTTTTCCACGCCGGTATTGCTGTAAAACCAGCGCGTACCGGCAAATGATCCCAACCAGTAAATCCAGTCCCCGGCATCCACTTCGTAGAGCCACGGGTAGATATCCGGGCTCGCCCACACCCAGGAAGCGAAGGCAATATCGTAGATATACACAGCCTCCCCGCTCTGCGGTGGCTCTCCGTCAATCCAGCGTGGTCCCGGGCCGGTAAAATACCACCAACCCTGGCCATTGACCCAAACCCAGCCAATCGGTGGCGGCAAGATACTGAAAGTCGACAACTGCGCACCGGCGGTGCCACGTATCCCGACGATTTGGGTGTTGTTCTCCAGTTTGCTGAAACTCTGTCCGGCATAGTCCCCCAGAACCATCGTAGGGTTGTACGGACCCTGGTCGGAGATGCCAATGTCGACGTCGTAGAAATTCACTCCCGACGGCCCTAGGACCGCGAGCTCGGAGGCCAGCGTGTCGCGCACACCGATGATTTGCTCCACCGGCAACTGGCTGATTCTGACTCCATCGTAATCTCCACCCTGAAGCGCCACATCGCGGGTGAAATTGGAGTCCTCGCCGGTTTCGATGTTGTAAAGCGAGATACCGCCGGCACTGAACAGGGCCAGTTCGCGGGCCTCACGCTTGCGCAGGCTGAGCAGGTTGACGTTATTGGTCAGGTCGGTGATCGCCATGCCGTCGAAGGGCCCTCCGCTGAGGGTCGGGTTGTAGACGGCGGCGAGCGTACCGTCCCCAATATTATAGACGTTCAGGCCGGTTTGGGAGCCCCACAGGACCAACTCGGAGCCACCATCCGTTTCGCTGGCTTCACGCACACTGACGATGACATCGACGGGAACGGCATCGAGCCGCACGCCGTCAAATTCACCGCCTGAGAGGACCGGATCGAAAGTGACGGCAATGTTGCCGGTCTGCACATTGAGGGTCTGAATACCCTTGCCCATGGCCGGGCTCAAACTCGCCCAGATGCCAACGAACACGATGAGAAGTCGAACCAAGGTAGAATGTTGAGGTTTCATGACTTTACGAGGTTGTGCCCTAAGCGGGCTGGTGGGCTCGGTTTTGCTTCCAGGGGGAACCGGCAGCAAGCATCTGGCGGGTTTCCCGATTAAGCTGCAAGGGCTGCGGTCGCCCCACTGGCCGGTCGGGCATGGCCTTTTCGCCATGGAACCAGTCCGGCGGTGAGCCGGGATGGCCCAGCAGGCTGACGGTCGGCGACGGCCCGGGCAGCGTTATCCACTGTGCGGTTGTGAAATCGTAGAAAGCACGCGGATCGCTGGTGCCGACCTCGTAGTACAGCCAACTGTTGGTGTAGTAGCTGTAAATCGTGGGATACAAGGTCGAGTTGGTGTAGAACCAGCCGATTGCCAGATCGTAGAACCAGAACTCGTTTTGCACCGCACCGGTCCCGCCGCAGAAGAGCCAGCCGAGGTCGTCCTGATAAATCCAGGGGAAGTTGACGCCGTAGAAGGCCCCGAACCAGGGCGAGGTGTACCAGCCATTGTCCAGTGTGGAGAGCGTGCCGAAGTAGCGCACCGGCCCGCTGGGTAGGGGCTGCAACCGCCGGTTGACCTCCGCCGCCAGCGTTGCTTCGAGACGCGCGCGCTGGGTGGTGTAATCGTCGTAATAGGGATTGCCCGTGTTGGCTACGTTCTGCATCTCCGGCGGGTCGTTGACGAGGTCGTACATCTCGTACTGGCTGGCCGCTTGGCCGTTGCCGTCGTAGTAGACGCTGTACTTGTAGTTGGTCTCGATCAGCGTGTGCATGCGGTTTGGCGGCGGCACCACCTGGTCGAGACATTGGCCGCAACGGATGTCGTCGTAGGTGAACAGAATGTTCTCCTGCACCGTCGGGGCGTTTCTGGGATTCAGCAGAACACTCGACATGTCGCGCCCTATGAAGGTGTAGTTCTCCAGGTTCGGCACATCGGCCAGCGTGGCGAGGGTCGGCAACAAATCCACCAGCGAAATAAGCTGATCCGTGTCGAAGGCCTGACTATAGAGCTTGGGATTGGAGAAAACCAGCGGCACGCGCAGGGCCTCATCGTACATATTGAACGACTTCTGACGCAGGCCACCGTGGGCCATACCCATTTCTCCGTGATCGGAGGTGCGGACTATGAGCGTGTCGTCGATGAAGCCGCGATTGCGCAAGGCATCGATGACCGAGCCGATCTGATTATCGATGCGCTGGAGGAGATTAGCGTAGAAGTTGAGGTACTTCGTCTTATCGGTATCCGTGGGAAGCGTACCCAGGCCCGCAGCAAGAGTGATCAGGTACTGCCATTGGGCATCGGGCTTGTAATTGGCTCGCAGGTCTTCACCCACGGTGCTCGGCAGTCCCACCGGCCCTTCCAGCCAGCCGTCGGTATAGCCGCCGTCCAAGTAAGTGTTTGGATAACTCAGTGTGTCGTGCGGGTTGACCAATGACACGACCAGACAGAAGGGTTTGTCGTCATCGTAAGTGTTGATGAAGTTCAACGCGTCGTCGATGAAGCGCGCATCGTTGTCCGCGATGCCGCCGCCGAAGTTGTACAGGGCGGTATCGCCGCCAGCGTCGGGCGGATCCCAGTTTTCAAAACCGTACTGCCCCACATCCGAGGGCTGCGAGACCACGCCCGCGGCTTTACTCATGTGCCACTTGCCCTTGTAGAAACAACGGTAGCCCGCCGCCTGGAGGACCGTCGCCAGGTTGGGTAGTGTCGGGTCCAGCACGACTTCGGAAGCCGACTGGGAGCAGCCTTCGGACAAGGTTTGCGTCACCCCGTGCTGCGCCGGATACAACCCGGTAAAAAGGCTGCTGCGACTGGGCGAGCACATGGCCGAAGGACAGTAAGCCTTGTTGAAGGTCAGACCGTTAAGCTGAAGCTGCAACATGGCCGGGGTGTACTCCTGGGACCAGTTTTCCGGGAAGTGCTGCTCAGCCCGCTGCTGGTCGGTGATCAACAGGACGATGTTCGGCTTGCTGGGCAGTTGACCGACAGGGGTACTGGTTGAATCAAGGGTAGTGGCCTGTGCGGAAGCCGAACGGGGCATGACACCGCCGGCCAGAGTAGCGGCACCGATAGAGGCCGCGGTGGACTTTACGAAGTCACGACGTTTCATAAGCGATTTCGTAGATTGTTTGAGGGATTCCTTGGCGCTATGGCTGCAACGCAACCGTAGATATTCTACTAATGTTTAATATTAAAACTTTTGGCAACTGCACGCCCTACTTTATGAATCGGGCAAAGTATCGTACGGATCCGGTCTTTTGCCCCAAAATGCCGCTTTGCCACCGTGTGCAAAAGTGCCATCGTGTCACTTGTGCCAAACAATATCCTCAGTGCCGCCGCCTATGACCCGGCCAGCCGCAAGCGGCTCTTTTGGTACCTGCAGGCACTGGGTTGGACCGGCATGGGGCTGATCACGGTATTTTTTATGTCCTCGGGCTTTACCCCCTGGCAAACGGGGGCGTTTCTGGCTGTTTACCGGACGGTATTCGCCTTGGTCGTGACCAGCCTGGTCCACCCCCTGTTTCATCGCCTGCGCAGCTACCCCAAGCTGGCAGTCAAAATAGGGCTGGTGCTTGTGTTTTGCGCGGTGGCGGGATTTGCGGATGCCAAAAGTACGCAATTCCTGGCGAAGCTCATCGGGTCGGACTTGGAGGCGCCGACAGCCCAGCTGTTTCTTTTTGCCAGTCCCATCCTGCGCTTTGTCGTCTTCAGTCTATGGTGTGTACTCTATTTTGGCATCAGCTACTGGCTGGATACCCAGAAAGCTCTTCTCCAAGCTACCCAAGCCGAGGCGTATGCCCGCGAAAGCGAATTGCGACTGCTCCGCGAGCAGGTGAACCCCCATTTCCTTTTTAACGCGCTCAACTCCATCTTGGCCGACGCCGACAATCCAGTCAGGGTCCGGGCGGTGGTCCTGGCCCTGGCGAAGTATCTGCGTTTCTCTTTTCAGCAGAACGCCGACATCGAGCCGTTGGGGGTCGAACTGGAGGCGCTCGACAACTACCTGCAGGTTGAGAAGGCCCGCTTCGAGGAAAAACTCGAATACTGCATCGAGGCCGACAAGGACGCGCGAAGCACCCCGGCACCTGTCGCTCTGGTGCAGCCGCTGCTGGAGAATGCCATCAAGTACGGGCAACGTTCGGAAACCCGGCCCTTGCGCCTGTCCATCGAAGCAAAGGTGTCGGCTGGCCAACTGCAAATCCGCGTGTGTAACACCGGCGCGTGGATCGAGCCGGGAACCCATGACAGTACCGGTACAGGCCTGGCTAATTTGAGGCGACGCCTCGCCCTGCTTTATCAGGGCGCAGCGACTTTGAAAACCCATCCGGGCGAAAACGAGGTGGCCGTTTGCGTGAGCCTTCCCATCCAAGACAAGGAGGCCAAGCCATGACCCGTACCCTCCGCGCCCTGATAGTGGATGACGAACGACCGGCCCGGCGCTGGCTGCGGCAATTACTTCACAAACACCCCGAAATCGTCATTGCCGGTGAGGCCGACGGGGTCAATAGCGCACGGAAACTGGCGGCCACCGAACGGCCGGATATCGTCTTTCTGGATGTGCAAATGCCTCCGGGCAGCGGCTTCGATGTCCTGCCTGCCTTACCAGTGGACTGTCGCGTGGTCTTCGTTACGGCCCACGATAACTTCGCCGTCAAGGCCTTCGAGGCCAACGCGCTCGATTACCTGCTCAAGCCCGTTCATCCGGAACGTCTGGCGGAGACTGTCCGGCGGCTGTTCGTGCCCGCAAAGCCCTTGGCGGCGGCCACCGAGGTTATCCTGGGTCTGCAGGACATTGTGCCTTTGCGGGACCGGTCGATCTTCCAGATGACGCGCGTGGAGGCCATCGCGGCGATTCAAGCGGATGGCGCCTACGTCCGCATCCTGGCTCACGGGCAACCGTCCATTTTGGTTCTGGGTGGCATCGGAGAGTGGCAAAAGCGTCTCCCGGAGCCGCCCTTTGTCCGCCTGGACCGCTCTCTCCTGATCAACGTAACGCACCTCAAGGAAACGAGGTCGCATTCCCGCGACGAGACCGATCTCTTTTTAAACGGCTGTACGCAACCCCTGAAGCTCGGACGCACCGCCTCCCAACGCCTGCGGAGGCTACTAAAGCAGGCCTGATAAGCACCCGCACTTTATGCTTTGAGCTTTCCCCTTTTTGCTCTTTGCTCCTCCGAATGTCCAAAACCCTGAAGTTTGCAGTATTGCCGGGCGACTACATCGGCCCGGAAGTCATGGAGGTCGCCCTCGAGGTGCTGAAGGCGGCTACGGAGCCCCACGGCATCACGCTGGAATACACCACCGCCGACGTCGGCGGCGCCGGTATCGACAACCATGGCAAAGCCCTGCCCGACTCCACCCTGGAGGTTTGCAAGAGCGCCGACGCCATTCTCTTCGGCTCCGTGGGTGGCCCCAAGTGGGAAAGCCTGCCGCCCAAGGAACAGCCCGAGCGCGCCGCCCTCCTGCCGCTGCGCAAGGCGTTCAGCCTCTACGCCAACGTCCGCCCCGGCCTGCTTTTCAAAGAACTCGTCGACGCCTCCCCGCTCAAGACCGAGCGCATCCCCGAGGGCATCGACATCGTCTGCATCCGCGAGCTGACCGGCGGCATCTATTTCGGCCAACCCAAGGAAACCAAGGAAGTCGACGGTGAACTCCAGGCCTGCGACACCATGGTCTATAAGGTCAGCGAAATCGAGCGCATCGCCGAGGTCGCCGCGCAAACCGCCCTCGCCCGCCCCAACGGCAAGGTCTGCTCCGTCGACAAGGCTAACGTGCTCGAGACCTCTGTCCTCTGGCGCAAGACCGTCATCGAGTACTTTAAGAAGAACCATCCGGACATCCCGCTGTCCCACATGTACGTGGACAACGCCGCCATGCAGCTCGCCCGTGACCCGAACCAGTTCGACGTGCTCTTCACCGAAAATATGTTCGGGGACATCCTCAGCGACGAGATGGCCGTCATCTGCGGCTCACTCGGTATGATGAGCAGCGCCTCGCTCGGCACGGGCAAGAACGGTCACGGCCAGCCCTTCGGCCTCTACGAACCCGCCGGCGGCACCGCCCCGGACATCGCAGGTCAAGGCATCGCCAACCCCTGCGCGCAAATTCTCTCCGCCGCCATGATGCTGCGCTACTCCTTCGGCCTTGGCGACATCGCCACGGGCATCGAGCAGGCTGTCCGCAAGGCCGTCGAGGACGGCATCCGCACCGGCGACATCGCCTTCGGCAAAGAGTCGGTCGGGACCAAGGAAATGGCGGCTGCTATCGTAGAACGGCTTTAATAGACGATTACTCTCACGGAGGCACAAAGAGCTTCGATACAATTTGAATAATACCTTTGTGCCTTAGTGCCTTTGTGAGAGAAAGTATTAACCCATGCCCTGGTACCTCTACCTAGCACTTAAGCAGCTCTTCCCGACGGGGCGGTGGTTTTCGTTCTTCGCGTTCGTGTCCATCGTGGGGGTGATGCTGGGTGTGGCGGTGCTGGTCATTGTGCAGAGCGTGATGAACGGCTTCGGGGCGGAGATACGGGACAAGCTCGTCAAAACCTTTGGCCATGTGCGCATCGAGACCGGACAGATCATCTACGACCCGGAGGCATTGATCGAGGAGCTGGAGGCCGATCCCGCTGTGGATGTGGCCAACCAGTTTGCCGAGGGCATGGTGCTGCTGCAGTTCGAGAACCGCCCGTCGTTTCCGGTAGTGCGCGGCATCGACGTCAACACCGAGGACCAGGTCATCCCCATCGACGACTTCGTTTGGGGCGGCACCCTCGACGACCTCGACGACGAGCGCATCTTCGTCGGCTCCGGCTTAGCCAAGTCGCTTGGGCTGGGCGTCGGGGATCACGTCGAAGTCTATTCACCGCTCATGCTGGAGAAGCTGAAGGCCGACGAGGTGCTCCTACCGCGCGAGCTGGAGGTGGCAGGCATCTTCGAGACCGGTTACGGGCAAATCGACGGCAACACCGTGGTCGTCACGCTCCGCCTCATGCAAGAATTGTACGCGCTCGGCGATGGCGTGCATGGCGTCATGGTTAACCTTAAAGACGAAACCGCCGCTGAGGAGTTCGCCCATGCTTACAGCCAGACCCACGAACGTCCCCTGCGTGCAACGACCTGGCTGGATGCCAACCAGGATTTGTTGTTCGTTCTGCGCCTGGAGAAGAACGTCATGTTCTTCATTATTATTTTCATCATCCTGGTGGCATCTTTCTCCATCGCTAACAGCCTGCTGACTTCTGTCGTGCGTAAGACACGCGAAGTCGGCCTGCTCGGTGCCATGGGGGCGCTACCGCGTGACATCGGCTGGATCTTTGCCCTGCAGGGATTCATCATCGGTGTGGTGGGCACCACTGCGGGCATGGCTTTTGCCTTCACTGCCCTGGCCTACCGCAACGAGTTCGTCCACACGCTGGCTAAATGGACCGAGACTGAGGCCGCCCTCGTGCGCTTCTACCAGTTTGTCAACCTGCCGGTGCGCTACATGCCAAAGGACCTCATCATCATCGGCCTGAGTGCTATCGTCATTTCGACTCTGGCAGGATTGCTGCCCGCCTGGCGCGCCGCCAGATTAAAACCTTCCGATGCCCTGCGCAATGAGTGAGGCAACTCCCATACTTTCCTCGCTGGGCCTGGCCAAGGCGTTCAAAGGCCCGGACGGCGTCGTGCGCGTGCTCGAAAGCGTGGACCTGACCGTGGCGCCGGGCGAGAGCGTAAGCATCCGCGGCGAATCCGGCGCAGGCAAGACCACCCTGCTCTACCTGATTTCCGCCCTGGAGACACCCGACCGCGGCGAGCTGCACTGGGATGGCGTCAATGTCATGAAAAAGTCCGCCTCCTGGCGGGCCCGGCGTCGTGGCGACTTCATGGGCTTTGTTTTTCAGGCCTACTACCTGATTCCCGAGCTCAACGCCCTGGAGAACGTCCTTATCGCCCGCAGGCTTGTCGGCAAAGTGACTCCGGCAGACCGCCAGCGCGCCACGGAATTGCTCGAGCGCGTCGGCCTCAAAGAGCGCCTCAGGCACACCGGGCAACAACTCTCCGGTGGCGAGCGCCAGCGCGTCGCCCTGGCCCGTGCGCTTATCAACCGCCCGCGCCTCATCCTCGCCGACGAGCCCACTGGCAACCTCGACGAGCATACCGGCGACGAGGTCATGGACTTGTTGCTCAACCTCACCAACGAGGAGCAGACCGCGCTTGTCCTCGTCACCCATAATCCAACCTTCGCCGAGCGCACCCACCGTCACTTGTTCCTCAAAGCCGGTGAAATGCAGGTGTGAATGGTAGTTGCACCCCCGCTCAGCCGTCCTGCTTCAACTCAGCTAAAATCTCTCTAGCGCGGGCAAGGGCCGCATCGGTATCCGGGCAGACATTGTTACGCCCGATCTGGTCGAGAAAGCCGGACCGCTCCATCACTTCGTGTGGCTGCGGTTGAATGGTGCTTAGGATAAGGTGGCGCTGGTGGCCACGTAGTTTTTCGAAAAGGTCCTCGAGGGCGTTCAGCCCGGTCGCATCCATCACATTGACCTTTCGCATGCGCAGGATGACGATCTTCGGCTCGCGTTGGGCACGCTTGAGAGCGGTCTCCAGGCGATCAGCCACCCCGAAAAAGAAAGGCCCAAAGATGCGGAAAACCTGCACTTCTTCGGGGATTTCCTTTCCAGTGAGTGTGTGCATGGCGCCTTCGGTGTCGTTTGAGGGATCGACAGCGGAAACCTGCGTGGTATCAGCCAGGCGCTTGATGAAGAGTATGGCGGCCAGCACCATGCCGACTTCCACCGCCACCGTGAGGTCGATAAGCACGGTGAGCGCAAAGGCCGTCAGGAAAACGGCCGCGTCGCTGCGCGGCCACTTCAACAAGCGCGTGAAGTGGTGCCACTCGCCCATATTGTAGGCCACCTTGACCAGCACGGCGCTGAGCACAGCCAGCGGAATGGACTTCGCCAGAGGTGCGGCAACGAGCAGGATGGCCAACAACGTCACCGCGTGGACGATACCGGCCACAGGGGTGCGGCCCCCGCTTTTAACGTTGGTGGCGGTACGGGCGATGGCGCCGGTGGCAGCAATCCCACCGAAGAGCGGACTGACCATGTTCGCGATGCCTTGCGCCATGAGCTCTTGATTGGAGTCGTGGCGATCGTCAATCATGCCGTCGGCCACCACAGCGGAGAGCAGTGACTCAATCGCCGCCAGCAGTGCGATGGTCGTCGCCGGCTGAATGAGTGAGCCGAGCATGCTCAGGCTAATCTCCGGTATCTGTATTGGCGGCAGGCCTTCGGGGATACCGCCAAAACGCGTACCGATGGTATCCACAGGCAGGTCGAACAAGGCCACCGCAAGCGTCCCGCCCAACAGGGCCACGATGGACCCCGGTACCGCACGGGCCCATTTATGCGGCCAGAAGACCATGATGAGCAGTGAAACCAACGCGAGCGCCAAGGTTGGCCAGTGCAAAGTGCCAAGGGCGCTGCCGAGGGTGATGAGCTTTTCGACGAACTCAGCCGGGACCTTGTCCACATGCAGGCCAAGGAAGTCTTTTATCTGCGTGCTGAAGATGAGCACCGCGATGCCCGAGGTGAACCCCATCGTGACCGGATACGGGATGAACTTGATAGCCGACCCCAGCCGCGCAAAGCCCATGATGAATAGAATAACGCCCGCCATGATAGTGCAGATGGCTAGGTTGACCGGGCCGTACTCGGCCAGAATACCGAAGACGATGACGATGAATGCGCCTGTCGGCCCACCGATTTGCACACGGGAACCACCCAGTGCCGAAATGATGAAGCCCGCCACTACGGCGGTGAAAATACCCGCTTCCGGGGTTACACCGGAGGCAATACCAAAGGCCATGGCCAGCGGCAGCGCTACGATGCCCACGGTCAGCCCGGCAATCAAATCGGCCCGAAATTGGCCCCTGTCGTAATCCTTCAGGCACTCGATCAATCGAGGCCTAAACGTAAAATCGATTTTCATACCCCTACCCCTTGCCTAACTGGCAAAGCGGGGATTATGCGACTGCCATTAGCTTCCCGTCAAGTGGGGCTTAAAGGAATTTATGCGTGCCCCGCAGGACCAATATGGCCGCACCCCAGGTAGTGGCGTCACTGCACGACGACGTCGAAGGGCAAAAAGCGCTCCTGCCCGTCGACCTTCACCTGGGCCCAGAGACGATAGCGACCTGGTTTGTCCGTATTGAAGGCAAAGGCCAACTGCGGCTGGGCATCCTTCTCGCGCCCGGTGTACTTCGGGTGCAAGTGCGCGTAACCGTCGAGACTCTCGTCGAAGGCCACCATGTGACCGAGCGCACCCATGACTGGCTCCAGCGTCAGCGGCTCGCCGAAAGACAGCGTCAGCCCGTTTTCCACCTGGCTGGACATCGCGGCGGGCTCGGTGGTCAGCGTAGCCACGGGGTTTGGAGCGGCCTGTTTGTCGACATCGCCCCTGCCCGGCTCCACCTCGAATGCCGCTGTAGCCGTCACCTTTTGCTGCGTGCGCGAGGGCACGAACTCCGCGAAGACCTGGTAGCGACCGGCTTTGTGCGGTGTAAATTCAAAGCCCCACTCACCCGTGGCCCCGAGAGGCTCCGGGTGGACGTGATGGTAATCCTCCAGGCTCTGGTCCACGATCATAACGTGAAGCAGCTCCGTGTGTGTGATGGCCAGCTCGTGCGGCTCGATGGTGTTGCCGGAGACGTTGGTCAGGGTCAGCCCGGCAAAGACCGGCTCGCCTGCTCGAAGCGTTTCCGGCAAGGCCAGCTCCATGGTGACGGGAAAGCTCAGCTGCTTCAGGTTGAGAAACGTCGGGGTGTCGTCCCCGCAGAACTCCACCCCGTCGACCACGCGTTCGGCCGGCTGATAATGCAGGAAGGCACACTGATCCTGCGGCAGGCTTCGCAGGCCCACGAAGAGCCCCGCCGCTGCCAGCGTAATGAGGCCGATCTGCAACTTCCTGTTCATTTTCATGATTATTAAGCCACAAGCCGCTAAAGAAAGACAAAATCTTTCCGAGGCTTTTTTCGGCTCGGATCGCGAGCCGCGATTCTTATAGAGTTTTCGGTTCATGGCAAAAAAGCAGAGTCAGGCAACCTGGGGCGGGCGGTTTTCCGAAAAACCGGCTGCGCTCATGCAGCGGCTGGGTGAGTCGGTTTCTTTCGACGCCCGGCTGGCCCCCTACGACGTGCAGGGCAGCAAGGCCCACGCGGCAATGCTTTGCCATGTAAAGCTCATCACCGCCAAGGAGCGCGACGCCATCCACAAGGGGCTCGACCAGGTGCTGGCCACCATTGAGTCCGGCAAGTTCAAGTGGAAGGGAGAGCTCGAGGACGTCCACATGAACATCGAGCAGGCCTTGACCAAAATCACGCCTGCCGGAGCCAAGCTCCACACCGCGCGTAGCCGCAACGACCAGGTAGCCACCGACATGCGGCTGTTTTTCAAGGACGCCGCCGGGCAAATCATCCATGGGCTGGAAACGCTCCTGGGCGCCCTGCTGGACTTTGCCGAAGCCAACAGCGAAACGGTCATTCCCGGTTTCACCCACCTGCAGCGGGCACAGCCAGTTCTGATGGCGCATCACTTCCTGGCCTGGGTGGAAATGTTTGGGCGCGACCGCGAGCGTTTCATCGCTTTTCTGGACCGGGCCAACTGGTGCCCGCTGGGCTCCGGGGCCATCGCCGGCTCCACCCTGCCCATCGATCGCGAGTTCACCGCCACCGCCCTCGGCTTCGTCGACCAGAAGGGCAAGCCGCGCGTCACGGCCAACAGCATGGACGCCGTGGCCGACCGCGACCTCTTTATCGAGTTCGCCTGCGCCTGCTCGCTCATTGGCACACACCTGTCCCGCGTGGCCGAAGACGTCATCCTGTGGTCCAGCGCGGAGTTTAACTTCGTGCGGCTTCCGGACACTTTCACCACCGGCTCCAGCCTCATGCCGCAGAAGAAAAACCCGGACTCGCTCGAGCTTATCCGCGGCAAGTCCGGCCGGCTTACCGGCAACCTCATGTCGCTCCTCGTCATGGTCAAGGGCCTGCCGTTGACCTACAATCGCGACCTGCAGGAAGACAAACCGCCCGTCTTCGACTCTCTCGACCAGACACTCCTCTGTCTGGACGTGCTCGGCGGCACGCTGTCCGGCGCGGCGGTCAATGCTGAAGCCTGCGCCAAGGCAGTCAGCGACCCGCTGCTGCTGGCCACCGATTTGGCCGACTATCTGGTGGAAAAGGGTGTTCCCTTCCGCGACGCACATCACTGCGTAGGAGCACTGGTGGCGCTGGCAGAGAAAAATCACGTCCCCATCCACCTGCTGCCGGACGAGGATGTGGACGAGGTCTGCTGCTGTCTGGCTCCCGATGATAACTGGCAGGAGGTTTTTGACATCAAGCGCGCTCTCGCCCGCCGCGAAAACACCGGCATGCCCGGCCCCAAGCAGGTCAAAAAGCAAATCGCCGCCTGGCGCAAGGTGCTAAGCTAGGCAAACAACCTGGGGCTGCTCGCCCCAGACCTTCGCTCAAGGCAAGGCCTTGAGAATCCTCGATGCTGCGCATCGTGCTATCTAAATGAGGCCCTTTTCCTTAAATACTTTTTTGGCTTCCATGATGGCGTTGGTGGCCGAGGGGAAGCCGCAGTAGGCAATCATCTGCGTTATGGTCTCGACGATTTCCTCCTTGGTCGCGCCTTCGTTGAGCGCACAGGCCACGTGCAGCTTGAGCTGAGGCAGCGCATTGCCCATCACAGTCAGGGCCGAGAGCGTGACGAGCTCCTGCGTCTTGGGGTCGAGGACGTGACTCTTGTTACCGTAGATGTCCCCGAAGGCGAACTCCACGTTTACCTTGGCGAAGAGCGGAGCCACTTCGCGTATGCTTTCGATGTACTGGTCGGCCTCCGGGCCCAGATGCTCACGCATCACTTCGATGCCTTTTTCGTAACGGTCACTCATGATTGGTAAGGATTAGAGTTGGAACAAACTGTACGGGCCGGATCCCATAATGGCGAAAAAGAAACCGACGGCGGCGAGGACAAAGTTCTTTTCCGCCGAGGTGACATGCCCGACAGTGGCCAGTGTGCTCACGCCGGTCAGGGTCGCGCGATCGGCGTCCGTGGCAGTGTCACCGAGCTTTGCCTCCGCAGCGGTGGCAGCCAGCTTGTAGTGGACCTTTGCCCCCAGCAGACTGTACACGCAGAGCATGGCGCCGCCCACGCGTGGCAGCACACCCAGTAAAATCGAAAGCGCGCCCGCAATCATCACCACGATCATCAGTTTCGCCCCCAAGGGTACGAGCGCCTTCGGGCAGAGAAGCGCGATCAGGCCCTCGGCACCTTTCCAATCGGCGAAGAGCGCCTTCAACGGCCACAGAAACATCCAGGCATAGACAAGGCGAAGAACGATCCAGGCGAGTGCTTCCATATCCTCTTAATTGCCCACGTCATCCCGATGGGCGTCGACGAAGAGCTGCATGTTGTCGGAGTAGTCGATTTCCACGTCGATGAGGGTCGGTCCGGCGATGCCCTGCGCTTCCTGGATGGTGGAAACGATGTCGCCAGGGGAGTCGATTTGGAAGCCGACCGCACCGAAGGCGGCGGCGAAGGCGGGAATGTCAATCTTGCCCAGCTCGACCGAGGCCTCGCGATGGTACTTCATGATCTGCTGCTCCTTGACCATGTCGTAGGAGCCGTCACGCCAAACGATATGCGTGAACTGCAAGCCTTCACGCACGGCGGTCTCCAGCTCCATGGCGGAAAAGAGGAAGCCGCCGTCGCCAGAGATTGAGATGACCTTCTTCTTGGGAAAGGCAAACTTGGTCGCCATGGCCCAGGGCAGGCCCACGCCGAGTGTCTGCTGGCCGTTGCTGAATAAAATCTGATGCGGAATATGCGAAAACAGATAGCGCGCCAGCCACATGTAAACCGAGCCGATGTCGCAGCAGACCACGGTGTCCTCGTCGATGACTTTATTGAACTCGTGGACGAAGCGCAGCGGATGGACGGTCTTGCCCTTGCCTTTCTTGGACCCGGCGCCGTCGAGGATAGCGAACAACTCCTCGCGCAGAGCGGGATAGTCGGCCACGACCACCTGGCTGGTGGCATCGGTCAGCAGCTCGAGGTTTTCGGCGATGTCGCCGATTAGCTCACAGGCCGGCGTGTACTGTGTGTGGATGTTGGCCGGTGTGTAGTCGATGTGCAGAATCTCCTTGGAGTGATCAGCGTTCCAGACCTCGGGGTCGTACTCCACGGGATTGAAACCGATGGCCAGCACCAGATCGGATTGCTCCAGCACGCGGTCGCCGGGCTGATTGCGGAAGAGCCCTACCCGCCCGTGAAAACAGTGCATGTGCTCTTTGGAAATAACTCCGGCGGCCTGATAGGTGTTGATGGCCGGCAGTGGATGCTTTTGGAAAAACGCCTGGATGGCCGCGTAGTTGACCGGGCGGCTGGCCTCTTCTCCCAGAAGCACCACCGGAGCCTTGGCTTCTTCCAGACGCTTGGCTGCGTCCGCGATGGTGGCGGTCCGGGCACGGCCACGCACAATCGACGGGGCCGTGTAAACGGACAAGTGTGAGGCGTCCGCCAGCATGACGTTCTGCGGCAGGCTGATGAAGCACGCCCCCGCCCGCGGGGCCGCGGCCAGCCGGAAGGCGTTGGCTAGACATTCCGGCACGACCTCCGGCGCGGTCACCTCAACACTGGACTTGGTTACGCTCTCGAGCAAGGTGGCGTTGTCGGTGTTTTGGTGCGACTCCTTGAACTTCATGTTCTGCGGCACGTTACCGCCGAGGGCCACCACAGGATCGCCTTCCGTCGTCGCGGTCAGCAGGCCGGTGGTCAAATTACCCACACCCGGCCCGGAGGTGACCAGCACCACGCCGGGCTTGCCGGTTTGACGCCCGTGCGCGGCAGCCATGAAGGCGGCGTTCTGCTCATGACGACAGAGAACGACCTTGATGGGCGAATCCACCAGCGCGTCGAAGACCTTGTCGATCTTCGCACCGGGAATACCAAAGATGGTATCGACGCCGTGGGCTTCGAGGCACTTGACCAGGAGTTGAGCTGTCGTCTGTGTCGCCATGTTTAATCTTTCGCTTCGTCGATTAGCGTTTAACCGGAATATAGAGCGGCTCCCACTGGTTGAGCGCGACGAGTTTCTCCACATCCTCCTCCTTCGCCTTGATGGCGGACAAGCCTTCGGCCACGGCCTGCTTGCCCACCGCCACGGCCACCGAGCCGCTGACTTTGAGCGCGTCGTGGATGGGCGGCAGCACGGGATTGCCGATGCCCTTGTGTAGCGGTGAGAAGCTGCTCAAGGTGCGCGAGGCGGCGCGAATCATGCCGTCGCTGACACAGGTGGCTTTGACCGCGATGGCGCCGAGCCCAAGACCGGGAAAAATGAAGGCGTTGTTGCCCTGCGAAATCTGGTAGGTCTTCCCTTTGTAATCGACCGGTGCAAAGGGGCTGCCCGCCGCGATGATGCCCTTGCCGTCCGTCAGTTCGATGATGTCCTTGGGCTCCGCCTCGGAACGCGATGTGGGATTGGACAAAGGCATAATGACGGGGTACTCCGCGTTTGCCGCCATCTGCCGGATAATGGCGGGGGTAAAGGCACCCTTCACTGTGGAACAGCCGATTAGGATGGTCGCCTTGCCGTTTCTCACCACCTCTTCCAGTGTGATATTCGAGGAGTCTTTCACATCCCACGCGGACACCTCGCTGCGCTTGCGGGCGTAGCATTGCTGGAAGTCAGGCAGGTTCTCCATATCATCAACGACCAACCCCTGCCGGTCGATGATGTAGAAGCGGCTGAGGGCGTCCTCCTTGCTCAAGCCGCCGGCGACAAAGGCGTCGAGGATTTGGTCCATGATGCCGCAGCCGGCCGTGCCCGCGCCGAACATGACCACGCGATGATCGCCGTAGGCCGTCTTGGTCGCCTCGATGGAGGCGATGACGTTGGCGGTGGCGACGATACCGGTGCCCTGCATGTCGTCATTGAAAGTGCAAAGCTGCGGGCGGTACTTTTCCAGGATGGAACGGGCGTGGTCGCGACCGAAGTCCTCCCAGTGCAGGTAAACATTGGGAAAGTGTTTCTCCACGCTGGCGACGAACTGCGCGATGAAGGCATCGTACTCCTCACCGGCGATACGCTTGTGGGGCGAGCCGAGGTACATCGGGTCGTCGAGCAACGCCTGGTTGTTAGTGCCTACGTCGAGCTGGATAGGCAACACCCGGGCAGGATTGATACCCGCGCAAATGATGTAGACCATGAGCTTGCCGATGGAGATATCCATGCCGCCGATTCCCCAGTCCCCGATGCCGAGCACGGCCTCGCCGTCTGTAACGATGATGAGGTCGATTTGGCGGTTCGTGAATCCGGCCAGGATGCCATCCATGTGCTCGCGCTCCTGATAGGATAGGTACACTCCAGCAGGGCGGCGAAACTCCGCGGAGTATTTCTCCACCGCGTCACCCACGGTAGGCGTGTAGACGATGGGCAACACCTCGTCGATGTGCTGGCTGGCAAACTGGAAAAAGAGCGTCGTGTTGGTATCGTGCAGGAGGTTGAGGAAGACGTTGCGCTCGATGTCGTTGCCCTTCTCCTTGAACTGGCGGTAGACCCGCCGGACTTGCGACTGCATGGTCTCCACCTGCACCGGCAGGCGGCCGTTGAGTCCGAGCGTGTCGCGCTCCTCCTGGCTGAAAGCGGTGCCCTTATTGACCAGGGGGTTATCCAGAATTTGCTGTCCGGGCTCGTCGGTTTGGATAGCAATGACTTTTCCGGCGTCGTTTTTAACTTCGGTATACATGGCGATTTAGTAGCGGAGTTTGACAGTGAATAGCGGCAAGACTCAGCCGCTCGCGGTACCAAGAATAACACACAATACCACTTTTTGAGTCAACCGTGAAAGGGCCGCTACTCTTGTCCGGCAAGCTGTTCTTGTTTCACCGAAATGGCATCCGGCGGCAAAACCCTGGCCACACCCACGCTACCCTTCTTTATCGCGTCAAGGTTTTCAAGCATCTCGACTTCGCGAGTGACACGCTCGGGGTTCAGCGAGCCGTAGGTCTCACCTTTGGCGGGATCGCCCTTGCCCAGATTTTCCGAAATGATCATGCCCCGGGAAAAATCGAGAAAGGCGCCCTCGACCTCGCCGCCGCGTGCGGCCTTGATGGCCTCATGCGCGGGTGTGGGATCGTTTTCCAGATAGTCCTGCCAACCACGCGTGTAGGCACGCAGAAATTTCGCGGCGACCTCGGGGCGCTCCTGCAGGAATTCGTCGTTGGCGAAGAGCACGGCATAGACCTCGTAGCCGGCCTGCCACAAACGCAGGAACTTTAACTCCACACCCTGCTTTTTCGCGTAGTACGGCTCAGCGATATAAAACCCCTCCTGGATGAATTCCGGATCGCTGATAAGCTGCCCCAGCCCGAAGCTCTGCGGAATGACGTTAAAGTCGATGCCGTACTTCTGCCGGATAAAAGGCAGGTAAAGCGCCTCGGGGCGCGCCATGACCGTCTTGCCCTCCAGCTCCTCGAAGCTGCTCACCGGATTATCCTTGTGGAGCATCAAGGCGGTGGGCAGTTGATGAAAGACGCTAGCCAAAAGACGCACGGGCAAGCCACGCGCCGCCGCCGTAATCACCTGTGTGCTGGCGGACTGGCCCACGTCGGCCTTGCCAACCGCCACCGACTCAATCACGGCGATGTTCGCGCCACCGGGCCGGATTTCCACCTCCAGGCCTTCTTCTGTGAAATAGCCTTTGGCCTGCGCCTGATATAGCCCGCCATGTTCGGGCTCCGGCACCCAGTCGAGCTGCACCACGACCCGCTCAAGGCCGTTAGCGCTCTTCTCCGACTCACGCGAGCAGCCGGCAAATAAAACAAGGCACAGAAATATCGAAATCCACTTGGTCACACCCGCGTAACAAGACACTGACGCGTTCGCTGGCAACCCGGAAAACTATTCTGAGGGATTTGCCGGCTGTTCCTCAGGCTTCTTGCTGAACTTCTCTACCACGTTCTGGACGATATAGTACAGCATCGGCACCACGACCACGCTGACGATAGTCGCAATCAGCATGCCACCGAAGACCGCCGTCCCGATGGCGCGCTGGCTTTCGCCGCCCGCTCCGCTGGCCACCAACAGCGGAATCACGCCGAGGATGAAGGACAGGGCCGTCATCAGGACCGGACGGAAGCGCAGCTTGGCCGCGCTCACGGCAGCGTCGAAGATCGACATGCCGCATTCACGCTGCACCTTGGCGAATTCCACGATCATGATCGCGCTCTTGGTCGACAGGCCTATCAACAACACGACCCCGATCTGCGTGTAGACGTTGTTGTCATAGTCGCGAATCATCAGCGCCGCCACCGCTCCGGCCAGCGCTGTCGGCACGGCCAGGACGACAGAGATCGGCAGCGTCCAGCTTTCGTACTGAGCGGCCAGCACCAGGTACACCAGCACCACTGAGAGGACGAAGATAATTGTGGTCGAGCCGGTGGATTTGGCCTGCTGGTAGGAAAGGTCCGTCCAGTCGAAGCCTACCGCCGTCGGGAGAGTCTGATCGGCCATGTTGGTAAGGACCGACATGGCATCGCCCGAGCTGTAGCCGGGGCTGGCGCTTCCCATTATTTTCACCGAGGGGTAAAGATTGTAGCGGGTCACGCTCTGCGGTCCCACGATCTCCTTGATTTCCAACAAGCCGCCAAGTGGCACCATTTCACCGTTAGGCGCCTCGATGTTGAGCTGCCGTATGTCCTCGGGTTGCGCGCGAAATTCCTGCTCGGCCTGTGCGTAGACCTTGAAGACGCGGTTGAAGAGCGTGAAGTCGTTGACGTAGCTCGACCCGAGGAAGACCTGCAAGGCATCCCAGATGGAAGCCAGGTTCAGGTTGCGGTTCTTGACCTGCTCGCGGTCGATGTCGAGAAAGAGCTGAGGCACGCTGGCGCGAAAGGTCGTGTACATGCCCTGCAAAGCGCTTTGCGAGTTGCCGTCGGAGATGAACTGCTGGGCCGTGTCCTGCAGGTTTTGCAACCCGACACCCCCGCGGTCCTGCAGCATGAGAGTGAAGCCGCCGCTAAGACCTACGCCGGGCAGCGAAGGCACCGGGAAGGCGAAGGTCTGCGCGCGCTGAATCTGCCGGAAACGCATGTTGAGTTGTTGCAGGATGGCACTCTGGTGTTCCTCCGGTCCGCGTTCATCCCAAGGCTCGAACACAGCGATGGCGAAGGCGGTGTTGGACGCCGCCGCACCGTCGATGAGCGAATAACCCGCGATGGTGATGTACTTGGCCACGCCATCAACCTCGGAGACAATTTGCCCGACCTGGTCGGTGACGGATCGCGTGCGGTCCAGCGCCGCGCCGTCGGGAAGCTGAATAGCCACGATGCAGTAGCCCTCGTCCTCTTGTGGCACAAAGCCGGTAGGCAAACTGGAGAAGCCCATCAGGGCCAGCACGGTCATGCCGATAAAGAGCGCCGTACCAATAACGAAGCGGCGGATGGCCAGTTTGACCACGCCCTCGTAGCGGCCGATCAGCTTGTCCATGCCCTTGTTGAACATACGGAAGAACCAGTTCACGCGCTCGGGCGGCGGCTTGAGCAGGAGGCTGCACAGCGCGGGGCTGAGGGTCAGCGCGTTGATCGAACTAAACACCGTGGCGATGGAAATGGTGACCGCGAACTGCTTGAAGAGCAGCCCGGTGATGCCACTGATGAAAGCCGCCGGCACGAAGACCGCCAGCAACACCAGGGTTGTGGCTATGACTGGCCCACTGACCTCCGTCATGGTAAGAAAGGCCGCGTCCTTGGCGGATTTACCCTGCTCGATGTGACGCGAACAGTTCTCCACCACCATGATCGCATCGTCCACTACGATACCGATGACCAGCACGAAGCCGAAGAGCGTGAGCTGGTTGATGGAGTAGCCGATGACCGCCATCACCGCAAAAGTGCCCAGCAACGACACCGGAATGGTCAGCGACGGAATGATGGTGGCACGCCAGCTCTGCAGGAAAATGAAGACCGTCAGGATGACGAGCACCAGTGCCTCAAAGAGGGTTTCTTTAACATTCGCGATGGAGCTGACGATGATGAGCGAGTTGTCGTAAACGACCTCATAGGCCAGGCCCTCGGGAAAGCTCTTGGACAACTCTTCCAGCCGCTCCTTGATGCCGTCGGTGACCGCGATCGCGTTGGCGCCGGGCACTTGGTAGGCCGCCATGACGGCGGAAGGCACGCCGTTGAAGCGCGAGCTGAGCAGGTAGGACTCCGCCCCGAGCTCGACCCGTCCGATGTCACCGATGGTCAAGGTACCGCCGCTTTGGTCGGTGCGGATGATGATGTTGGCAAACTGTTCGGGATCCACCAAACGACCCTCGACATTGACGGTGTACTGGAAGGCCTGATTCTTGGGCGCGGGCGGCTGGCCGATGATGCCGGCGGCCACCTGCACGTTTTGCTCCTGGATTGCTCTGGTGACCTCGTCGACGGTGACGGCGCGGGCCTTCATCGCCTGCGGGTCGAGCCAGACACGCATGGAGTATTTGCCCGCACCAAACGTCTGCACATTGCCCACACCGGGCACACGGGCGATTTCGTCTTTGATACGCAGGTCCAGATAATTGGAAACAAACAGGTCGTTGTAGCTGCTGTCCGGCGAGTAAAAGGCGACGTAAACGTTCGCGGTGGTGCTTTTCTTATCCACCGTCACACCGAGGCGTTGCACTTCCGAAGGCAAAGATGACGTGCTTTTGCTGACACGGTTCTGCGTCAGCACGTTGGCCATATCCACATCCGTACCGGTTTCGAAAGTCACCGTCAGCGTCATGGATCCGTCGTTGGCGGAGATGCTGGACATATAAATCATGTCCTCGACGCCGTTGACGTTTTGCTCGATGGGCGATGCCACCGTGTCAGCTACCGTAAGCGCATCCGCGCCGGGATAGTTGGCCGTGACGGTGATGGTAGGCGGGGCGATGTCCGGATAGCGGTCGACCGGGAGCGCGACCATGGAAAAGACGCCAATGATCACGATGACAATGGAAATCACCATGGCCAGGACCGGGCGCCGGATGAAGATGTGGCTGAACATCGCGCGGCGCTACTGCTGAGTTTCCCCCTTGGCCGGAGTCGGCTGAGCCGGCTCGGCGCCGGCGCGCTGCGGCGTCACCTTACCACCCGGTCGGGCTCTTTGCATGCCGGCAACAATAATGACATCATTCGCTTCGAGACCTTTTTCAATCACACGTCCCTGCTCCACCAGCGGCCCCTTGGTCACGCCTCTGCGGGCCACCACATTATCGGTGCCGACAACCAGGACGTAGGAGCCCGCTAAATCGCGCTGCAGAATTTCGTCGGGCACAACGATGGAGTTTTCCTTCACCTGGGCGTAGCGCACCTTGGCGAAGAGGCCGGGCAGCAGAATGAAATCAGGATTGGGAAAGACGGCGCGTGATTCCAGGGTGCCGGTCTCGGAATTGATGCGATTGTCGGCGAAGTCCACGTAACCCTCCTGTGCGTAAACCTCGCCGTCCGCCAGGACCAGAGAAACACGCGGGGCCTCTTTGACCTCCTGGCGTGGGCGTATCCCGCCCTTGGTGAACTGGAGCATCGTGCGCTCGTCGATGGTGAAATAAACGTACATCGGGTCCATGCTGACAATGCTGGTCAGCTTGGTGTTACCATCCGCACCGACGAGATTGCCGATACCGACCAGCTCACGTGAAATACGCCCGGCGATGGGCGCTACGATTTCAGTGTAGCCCAGGTTGAGCTTTGCCGTACTGACCGCCGCCTGGGCCTGCTCCACATTGCCGAGGGCCAGGTCAAGGTCCGCCTTGCTGGCCAGCAAATCGAGCTCGGAAATGGCTTCGTTGGCGTAGAGCTGCTGGTTGCGCTGGTAAGTGGTCTCCTCAAGCTTGGCTTTGGCCTGGGCGCTGGCCAGCGCGCCCATGGCGGCCTCGAGGTCGGCCTGAAATTCTTCCTTTTGGAGCGTGAAGAGCAGTTGCCCCTCCTCCACCAGGCTGCCTGGCTCGAAGTCCATGGTTTCGAGGAAGCCTTTGACGCGCGCGCGCACCTCGACCATGTCCACAGCGGCTGTCTGGCCGGTCATGATGGTGTAAACGGTGACGGGCCCGTGATAGGGCTCGGCCACGGTAACTGCGGGCGGGGGCGGCTCCTGGAACGTGTTACGCTCTCCGCAACCCATCAGCGCCATGAGCCAGACAAGCAAGGTAACGCCAGTGATTCCCCGGGCAATATATCGGACGGTAGTCATGAGCAGGAATAGCAGCAGTCTGTAAGCGGAATACCATCTGGCAACGAGAAACATTTCAGTCAAAGGATTAGGATATACCTTAGTAAAAGGAGACGGTCACATCGTTGTCTGCATTAATGGCACTGCCGGTGCCGCGCTGGACCTGAAACCAGGCTCCGAGCTCATTGCTCCATAGCCAGGGGTAAGTGCTGCGAACGGTCCAAAGCCAGCCTTGCGTACTCGACCAGATCCAAAGCGACACGACATCGTTGCCTTCGGGGTAAATCCAGCCCAAATCGACGGACCAAAGCCACGGATCGTTACCGTCATAGAAAAACCCCAGCCAGTCCGAAAGCGTAAAGCCGCCAACGGCCTCCTGGTCCGGTCCGAGCGATTCACTGCCCGTCGAATCCACGTAGTAGGTCACGGTTTGGGGGTCGTCCAAGGCAAGTGTGACAGGCTGTAAATCGGATGGGCCTGGGACGGTGTAAGTAACGCCTGGCGTGGGCTCTTGTCCAGGCCCGCCGGGATTGTAAAATGGCAAATAGCCGTTCGCCGCCGGAATTTCCACATGGGTGACGCGTCGCACGGCGACCTCGTCCCCAGCCAGCATAATGTCGAAATAGTTATCGTGATCCTCATTGTAGCAGTCTCCGTAAAAGACCGTGCCGCCGTTACCGTCGTCGCTGCCTTCCTTGAGTCCGACATCCGCGATGCCCAGCACGGTCACGATTCCGTCCCCCAGGTCGTAGGACACGTTGGTTTCGGTCAACAGGACCGGATCGTCGGCTTCATTCGTGGCATGAAGCCTGAAAAAAAGCGCGAACTGATCCGGCCTCACCCCCAGGACGCCATCCGGGGAAAAACCGCCGGAGGTGTAGACCCGAAGCCGGTAAGCCGCCTCTTCTCCGAAAAGCGCAATGCCGTCGTTGGGTAGGGTGCCGGAGAGAAACAGGGGCGCGCCCTCCCCTGCGGTGCTGGTACGCGAGAGCTTGGCGGCGACCAGAGACGGGCCGTTGCCTTGCACATAGGGGTTCGCACTCGGGACGCTAAGCCCCACCGCGGATACCGGCCCGTCTGGCCCGACCAGCATCAGCGGGGTGCCGTCGTCCACGATCTCGACCGTGTCCACGTAAATGGCGCCGTCCTCGCCGGGGAGCAGACGGTTGCCAAACTCCCCGAAGATAACCGCCACGTGGCGTTCATTGTATTCAAAGTTCGGATTGATGGAAACCACTTCCGGAGTGACGATTTCCCCGGTATTCAATGTCAGTTGAAAATCTGTCGCATTGAGGGTGCTGGGCAGGATCGGCCAACTGAACACGACCGGCAACGCATCGGCAAAATACACCGGATATCCGTATGTAATGGCGACACTTTGTGGCTGCGCGGATGAGGTCAGCACGCGTCGTGGCGGCGTGGTCCCGCCCAGGCAGGTGAGGATGTGGTTCCAGGTGCCCCCGGCTTCCCGGACTTCTTCTTCGCTCCCCGGCACACCAATGATATTCTCAAAAGCGTAGTTCGCTGACAGTATCTCAGGTTGGTCCGTCCAGAGATCGGCATTAATGAGTATGTCGCGCATCAGGAGCTGGTAGGTAAGCGTCGGCTCGTCAGCAGCTTTCATTTCAAAGAAACCAAACAAACCAAGTCCCAAGAGTAGCCATGCAGCCTTTTTCATCTAAGCTATCATGGTAGGGCCGGGCACGATACTGACAATATCATCTTTATGACGGGCACACTGCGACAGGTTTAGGAAGTCGTCGTGGGGCTCCGGTTCTGCTGCCAGCGTTTGAGCGTCTCCTGAAGCTTCTCCCAGCGGGCCGGTTTGGATAAATAATCGTCCATGCCAGCACTAATGCACCGCTCACGATCATCCTTAAAAGTATTGGCCGTCAAGGCGATGATGTAGGGGCGCTCAATGTTTTCTCCATGCTCCGTTCTGGCCTGGTGTCGTTCCCGGATTTGACGGCTGGCAGTAAGGCCGTCCACGCCCGGCATCTGGCAGTCCATCAGGATGACGGGGTAGTGAATTTTTTCCCAAGCCTCAATGGCCTCCTGCCCGTCTGACACCGTGTCCACCTCGATCCCCATTTTATGCAGGAGCATGGAAATGACCTTGCGGTTCACCGCATTGTCCTCGGCTACCAAAAGGCGCAAGTCCTTGAATTGAGCGATGGGGATATGGTCGCGCATTTGTGCCGCGGCGCCTCCGACGAGCCGGGACTGATATAGGTTTGAGAGACAATCGAAAATGCGCGAAGCGGTCAGCGGCTTGCGAATGAATTCCTTGATGCCGGTCGCACGTGCCTGATCTAAGGTGAGTGACATACCCACCGACTTGAGCAAGACCACCGCAGGTCGTGAATCGGCGGGAAGCGCTTCCAACTCCAGCATGCGCGGCAAATCCAATGGAAAATCGAAACCCAAGCTCGAATCCAGCAGGATCAGGTCGAAGGGCTTTTCGCCTTGGGCCTGCTCTTTGATTCTTTCCTTTGCCGATTCGACGGAAAGCGCCACGCGTGTATCCAAACCCCATTTGCGAAGCCTCGCCTCCACCAGTTTGGCGGCATTGGCACTGTAAAAAACCATCAAGCAGTTCTTCCCCGCCAGGCAATCCAGCGGAGCGGTTGGAGCAGCCAGGCTATTGGCATCTTCCGGCAGTTCGAAAGTCAGTGAAAAACTGAAGACAGTGCCTTCCCCGGGCTCGCTTTGCACGTCCAAGGCCCCTCCCATGGCCTCGACCAGGCGCTCGGAGATCGATAAGCCCAAGCCCGTGCCACCGTACTTTCTAGCCGTCGAGCCATCGGCCTGGACAAAGGGCTGAAAGATGCGCTGGCATTGCTCTTCGGTCATTCCAATGCCTGTATCTTTGACCTCAAACCTCAAGCCGATCTTATGGGCCGTAGTGTTCACTGGAGTCACCAATAGCGTAATATCACCGCCTTCGGTAAACTTGATCGCGTTCCCCAGCAGATTGGTGATGATCTGACGCAGTCTGCCCGAATCACCCAGTATTTCCACAAGCCCATCCACTTCAACCCATGCCATCAGCTCGTTGTGCTTGGTCGCGGCCATGGGCGCCAGCAATTCAACGGTCGTGGCCACCAACTCGGTAAGGCTGAACTGCTCCTTCTCCAGCTCGATCTTGCCAGCCTCGATCTTGGAAAAGTCGAGTATGTCGTCGATCAGAGTCAGGAGCGCATCGGCACTTTCCCGGATGACTTTCACGCACTCGCTTTGCTCATTGTTGAGGTCGGACTCGTGCAACAGTGAAGTCATACCGACAACACCGTTCATAGGCGTGCGGATTTCATGGCTCATGTTGGCCAGGAACTGACTCTTGAGCTCGTTGGCCTCGTCCGCGGCCTTCCTCATCGCGATGATTTCGGATTCGCGCTGGACGTCCGCGGTGATGTCTGTGGTAAACATCATGATGCCACCGATGGAGCCGTCGGGCTCCCGCCAGGGACGGACCTCCCAGCGCAGATATTGGTCATGCTCCCAGCCCGCTGGGCGCCAGCAATCGCGGTCCCGGTGCTCGACATGGCCTTCCAGGCAGCGCTGGTGGATCTGCTTCCAGTCGTCACTGATATTGGGAAAAACGTCATAATGGCTACGCCCCAGGATCCGGACGCCCTCCAGCTCGTAATCCTTGATCCAGTGCACACTGGCAGCGATATAGCATATGTTTCGGTCAAACATGGCCACGGATGCCGGGGCATGGTTGACGAAGGCTTCCAGGCGAGACTTTTGACGCGCCAGAGTCCACTGGGCCGCTTCCAGCTGCTTTAGTCGTTCCCTGCCCTGTTGTATGCTGTGTACCAGATAGGCAAGGAGCACAGAAATAAACACCCCACCGGCGAGGAAGAAGTTTTGCAGCTTTGTGTTTAGTGGCAGCAGCTCGGGATTCACCTCTACCGTCCACTGCCAAGTGGAGTCGTAGGGTGCGTGCTGTGCATACAGATGCTGAGGGTGATGATCAACGTCGCTACCTACAGGCTCCAGATGGATGTCGAAGTGCGCATCTTGACCGGTTTTTTCAAATTCCACGATGGTACGCCGTATCAGTTGCCGCCAGTCGACAAAGGCGAACAGGAGCACTTCAGGCTCATCGCTATTGCCGTTGAGGGACTCATGGATATGTAACAGGATATATTGCTCCTTCTTCTTCCCCGGAAATATAACGACATCTATATGATCAAGGTCGGAACTATCCTCAACTTCCTTCGACCAGGATGCAAACCGTGAGGTTTCGGACTGAGGATAACTCCAGTCGACATTGGACCGCCCTCCCCTGACCTCGACATAGGAGAGGGACTGAAAGTCCTGCATATAGTGCCGTGCATCGGCCTCCCAAAGTTCCCTTTGCGTGAGCCCAAGGCCGGCGACCCGGGATCCCATCCGAGAAAGCGCCTCCTCAAGCTCGAACAGGCGAGCACTCAGAAGCTCCGCCATAGCCTCGGCCTGCAGGCGGGCCAGCTCCTTGCGGTTATTCACCGCGTTGGTTGCCAAACCATAATAGATGGAAACAGAAGCAAAGAAAACGGCACAAAATACGGGTATCCACATCCAGCGCAGGGCCTCCACATAAGTCGCCCGCCCGCAGCGAAAACGCTGTGTGATAATCCCCAAAGACAAGAGGAAGAAGCCCAGGGCCGTATGCACGGCCATTTCGGAAAAGCGTTCGCCCAACCAAACAACCGGAGGTATGCTCGCAGCGTAGGAAAACAGCACCGAACCGGAGGCTCCAGCTAGAATCCCGGCTAAAAATATGATCACGACCTCGACCATGGCTTTCCTCCAGATAAAGCAGGCCAGCAGGGTCGCCACCCCGCCCATGACGAAACAGACGCTGGTCAGCACGGACATTCTGCCTGGCGCAGGCGAACGATCCGTGACAAACGGCTCCGCCATAAGCCCATCAATGCCGATGTTGATACCGAAGGCATGCTGACAAAGATTAAGTATCCCCCAGAGCAATACCGCCCCCGAAAACACATATTTCAGAGCACCACGCTTTCCTGGAAACGATGCAGCAAGAAAAAAGACCGCCCCGGCAAAAAAGATAAACCCCAAAGCGGTCGTCGCCTGCATCGGCGCCAAGCCCGGAAGGATTTGTACAATAGCGTGATTCTGCGCCACCCATCCGGCTATCACCACAACACCGACCACCCCCACAAACGCAGAAAACAACAAGGAAAGCGGACATATCGTTACGCCTTTTACTTTCCTGGGAGTTTCCCCCGAAACAGGTGCGGCAGTCGAAATCGTCTTCATTAGACGGTTAACTTTAAGAAATAATCGGCCATCAAGCAACTGACGTAAGTATCTTTTCGCAAGGGGATGACGGCAGTAATGTGTTTAAAATAGTCATATATATTTAACCATAATGAGGTTGCAAAAGAAAATACACCGGGAAAGACCCCATCTACGCCAACCAGGGAACCTAGTAGCCTGTTCTTAGAATACGTACGCTTAGGCATTGACGAAGCATGATGCGCCTAAGATTACTCCACCCATGATCATTCCTCCCGAAACCCGTTCCCTCGTCGAAGAAATCACCCGCCGCGCCGGCCACTTGTGGAGGTATCTTTGACGTCCCGGCCAAGCAAAAACGTATCGCCGAACTGGAGGAGAAAATGTCCGCCCCAGCCT
Organism: Verrucomicrobiia bacterium; assembly: GCA_030432235.1. GTDB lineage: Bacteria > Verrucomicrobiota > Verrucomicrobiia > Opitutales > Cerasicoccaceae > JAUIHT01. The sequence continues at coordinate 232,277 of JAUIHT010000005.1, forward strand.
TCTGGGACGACCAGAAGGCCGCCAAGGCCGTCATCGACGAAAGCAACCTGAACAAGCGCGCGATCGAGCCGATTTGCACCTTCAAGCCCAAGGCCGACGATTTGGCCACCTTGGTGGAACTCGTCGAAGAAGCCGGCGAAGACGAGGGCGCCGAATACCTGGCCGAGCTTGAGCAAAGCGCCGATAAGCTCTTCGAGGAGCTGGAAAAGCTGGAGATTCAATCTTTCCTGACCGGACCGATGGACGGCAAAAACGCTATCCTGTCCATCCAGGCCGGGGCCGGCGGCACCGAATCCTGCGACTGGGCCGACATGCTTTTGCGCATGTATACCCGTTGGGCCGAGCGCTCGGACTTTAGCGTGGAAATCCTCGACATCCAGCCGGGCGAGGAAGCCGGCATCTCCAGCGCCAGTCTGCTCTTGAAGGGTGACAACGTCTACGGCTACGCCAAGGCCGAGCGCGGCGTCCATCGCCTTGTGCGCATCAGCCCGTTCGACTCCAATAAGCGCCGCCATACCTCGTTCAGTTCCGTCGACGTCGTGGCGGAGGTCGACGACGATGTGGACATCGAGGTCAAGGACGAAGACCTGCGCATCGACACCTACCGCGCCAGCGGCAAGGGCGGCCAACACGTCAACAAGACCGACTCAGCCGTGCGTATGACCCACCTGCCGACCAACATCGTCGTGCAGTGCCAGAACGAACGTTCCCAGATCAAGAACCGCGCCAGCGCCATGCGTCAGTTGAAATCAAAGCTCTACGAATACGAGCAGGACAAAAAGCGTTCCGAAATGGAAAAGTTCTACGGCGAAAAAGGCGACATCGGCTGGGGTAACCAGATTCGCTCCTACGTTTTTCAGCCCTACCAGATGGTCAAGGACCTGCGTACCGGCGTTGAAACCGGCAATATCCAGGCGGTTATGGACGGCGAGCTCGACGCCTTCGTCAACGGCTGGCTCCGCGCCGGCTGCCCCCGCCATCGCAACAAGGAAATCCACATCGACGACGAGTGATGGCGTACCATGAAAACGTCCGAGAACTTGACCATCAAAGTACTGGCCTGGGTCAACACCGGGTTTGCTTTGCTCTTTCTCGCGTTCAACCTTAGTTTCAAGGCCTTCTCCAGAAACGCCAACGAATCGAGTTGGGTCCTCGACGCCCTGTTTCAGATAGGTTTCGTTATCCTGATGTTAATGTCGGCATGTGGCTTGTTAGCCGCAGTCACTCACATGTTCACAGCCAAGAAAAAGAACTGGTTGGCCGTCCTCATGAATCAAGCCTGCCTGTGCCTGCTGCTAGCAATCCTAATGTCCGTAAAGATAGACATCCGGTAAATGTGACCCGCGTTATATTGTACACGTGGTCTACAGTAAGAAGGTGATAAAAAAAGAGACTGGAAGAATCACGGAAATAGACTACCATTGACTTTATGAGTATCGCGGAAATCAAACAGGAGATACAGGGCATGCCATCCAAAGATCAGGATGCGTTGGCCGCCTATTTGACTGTTGTCCGCCTGAGCCGGGACCCGGATTTCCGGGAAGAGTTGCGCGAATTGAAAAGCGACACGACGTCCGAAAGCTGGCTCACCTTGGATGAATTAAAAGCCAAACTCGGTTAAAGAGCGGGATGGACTCGGACTACGCGCTTTCAATCCGCTATGAGGTTTACGAAACGCTAACTCAGATTCGCGGCACGAGTAAGCGAAAGCTGCTGGCATGGATGGAAACCTTCCAGACGAATCCGTGTCTTGAACCGGACTATACGGATAAGGAGCCGGATGGCAGCCAGTTCGCCGTCAAAGTCGTTGGACGCTATGCTGTCTTCCATTACGTAGACCATGCCATCAAGGAAGTGAAAATTGTTCGTATTCGTCCTGCGGACTAGAAGCTTTGCTTTCTTCGGGTTTCAGGGTTGAGTCCGTCCCTCCCCTTCACAGGATGTCTGCATGCCCAATCGATACGTAGTCATCATGGCCGGAGGCAAAGGAGAACGCTTCTGGCCCCAAAGCCGCCTCAAACGCCCCAAGCAGCTCCTGCCCATCGTGGGGGATGCGCCACTGCTGACCCAGACGGTGACGCGCCTGGAGGGTCTGGTGCCGGCGGAAAATATTCTCATTATCACCAATCAGGAGCAGCAGGCCGCCGTCGAGGAGGTCTGCCCCATGCTGCCGAAGGAAAACATCATCGGTGAGCCGGTTGGCCGGGACACTGCTGCGGCTGTCGGCCTGGCCATGGTCCTGGTGGCGCAGCGCGACCCGCAGGCGACCTTTGCCATGCTGCCCGCCGACCACGTCATCCACGATGCCGAGGGCTTCCAGGGTATCCTCGGGACCGCCTTTGCCGCCGCGGAGAAGGAGCCCGTGCTGGTCACCATCGGCATCAAGCCGGAGTTCGCCGCCACCGGCTACGGGTATATCCATCGGGGCGACGAGTGGGCCAACGTCGACGGGCGCTCCGTCTACCAGGTCAAAGCTTTCAAGGAAAAGCCCGATGCCGAAACCGCCGCACGCTACGTGGAGTCGGGCGAGTATTACTGGAACGCCGGCATGTTCATCTGGAGCGTTGCCGCCATCGACGCCGCCTTCACCGAGTTCGTTCCGGAGCTCTATGCGGCTCTGGAGAAAATCGCCGTCGCGCTCAAGGCCGGCGAGAACCTCGACGCCGTGCTTGAGGCGCAGTATTCATCTTTGGAGAAAATCTCCATCGACTACGCCGTCATGGAAAAGGCCCGCAACGTCGTCACGATGGAGTCGGCCTTCGACTGGGACGATGTCGGCGCCTGGCCTGCCGTGGCGCGTCACTTCCCCGCTGACGAGGCCGGCAACGTCACCCGCGGCGCGGCCATGGTCGAGGGAGGCTCCGGCAACATCGTCATCAGCCCCGACGGCCACCTCACCGCCATCGTGGGCGCAGACGACCTCATCGTGGTGCGCACCGCCGACGCTACCTTGGTCTGCCCCAAGTCCAAAGCCCAGGATATCAAGAAACTCGTCAAACGCATCAGCGACGATGAGCAGTGGAAGACGTTAACCTAGACGGCTCGTATACTCTTTACGATCTATTCGCCATATGGGGTTATGCGCCATACCCACATATAGCTGTCTTAATATTAGCTGCTATATGTGTGGAAGCTTATTGTCTGGAAAAAGGTGGCGCCAAGGAATGTAGCGTTGCCATTGTGGGCACAATATTAACCACAGGTATCACCTCATTGATCATGGCGATGGCCATTTATCCGGCACACTTTTATGTCGGAGATCGCATGGCCATGCCCTGGACATACTACGCGGCATTCTGTGGGCTTATATTGGCCGTGGGATTGATTTTCGCCATTGGCTTTAAAAAAGATCTGGCAAAGAAGCGGTATACCATCGCGTTTTTCCAAGGCAGTATTTTCATCCTTTCCCTGATAGTACTCACTGTCACATTTGCTGCTCCCTATCGAGTGGACAGAAATATGGAAAAGTGGGAGAAGGCGCTTAGTCAGGAAGCTAACCGGTAAAAACCATCAACACCAATCATTCACATGCGCACGATTCTTCTAGTTCTGCTGCTCGCATTGCTGAGCGGATGCACCACGGACGAAAGCGATGCGGAGTACTATCATTCCTCCGGTGGCATTGGCGGTCCGTATGCCGACCCCAAGGATAACTGGAGTGGATCGGAATCCCGTGGGCAACGGGAGATTCCATTCTGATTTCTCTCTACAATGAATTACCTCGGCATCGATTACGGCGAGAAGCGCGTCGGGCTGGCCTACGCGGATGATATCGGCGTGGCCGTGCCGCTGCCCGCCGCCGTCGAGCCCACCCAAGAGGCGCGCTTGATCCACATCGGCGAGGAGGTTACCAAGCGCAGAATCGGCGCGCTGGTCGTCGGCTATCCGTACAATATGGACGGCTCCGTGGGCTTCAAAGCCAAAGAGGTCGACGCCTTCATTGCCGAGTTGGAAAAGCGATTCGCGCTGCCCATTCATCGCATCGACGAACGCCTCAGCAGCCACCAGGCCGAAAGCGATCTCGCAGCCATGGGCAAAAAGAAACCGAAGTCCGTCAAAGCCCGCCAGGCCGAGCGACGCACCGGTGAGCTGGACTCCCGCGCCGCCGCACTCATCCTGCGCGAGTTCGTCGAGCAACAATCCCCCGCCCTCCTGCCTGACGAAGCTGAAGATTTTTGAACAGAAGGTCGCTAAGAGCGCGAAGCAATATTAACGGTTAATTCTTTGCGCTCTTAGCGACCTTCTGTTCAAATCGTGGTTTCATGAAAGTGGGAACACAGCGCTGGAAGGCCGTTTGCGCCTACGACGGGACGGGCTTCAACGGCTGGCAGAGTCAGCCCGGCGGCAACACCATCCAGGACTTCATCGAGGCGCGGCTGGCCGTCATATTTGAAACGCCCGTACGCATTCATGGTAGCGGGCGCACCGACGCGGGCGTGCACGCGCGCGGGCAGGTTTTCCACTTCGACGGAGCCTGGAAGCATCCCACCGAGCACCTGCATCGCGCGCTCAAGGCCGGTCTGCCGCAGGGCATTCAGATCGCGCGTATAGCCAAGGCCAAGCCGGACTTCCACGCACGCTATTCAGCCACGGGCAAGCGCTACTTCTACAGTCTTTTCGAAGGCGACGCCCCACCCTGGGAAACGCGCTACTGCTGGTCGCTGGGCCGCCGTCGGCTGGATATCGATGCCATGAATGCCGCCGCCCAGCCTCTCTTGGGCGAGCACGATTTCTCCGCCTTCGGGGCCAACCGTGGCGACGGCTCCGAGGACAACCCGGTCAAGGACATGCGCCGCCTGGAGGTACGCAAGCGCGGGCCCAAGATCATGATCATCACCGAGGCCAGCGGCTACCTCTACAAGATGGTGCGCAGCCTCACCGGCGCACTGGTCAGCGTCGGCCTGGGTAAAATAGCCGCGGAGGATTTAAGCGCCATGCTGGCAGCGAAACAACGCACCCACCGCATCGAAACCGCCCCGGCCCAAGGCCTCTGGCTCGATAAAGTATTTTATTAACCACGGAAAACACAGAAGTACACGGAAACAAAAAAGCAGATATTCAATTCCGTGCTTTTCCGTGTGTTCTGTGGTTTATTGACCCAGAAACTCCAGTGCCGCCTCGTAACCGTAAAAACCGAGGCCGGAGATGACGCCTTTGCACATGGGCGCGGTCAGCGAGACATGGCGGAAATCCTCGCGAGCATGGATGTGGGATATGTGCACCTCGATGACGGGTAGCCCACTGGCCGCAACTGCATCGCGCAGGGCCACACTGGTGTGCGTGAAGCCCGCGCCGTTGAGCACCACTCCGGTCACCCCTTCGTCGGCCCACTGCGCCAGTTTGTCGATGAGCGCGCCTTCGTGGTTGGACTGGAAAAAGGATACCGAGACGCCGAGTGCCTCCGCCTTTTTAGTGAGGCGTTTTTCCAGATCCGCCAGGGACTCAGCGCCATAGACCTCCGGCTCACGCTTGCCGAGCCGGTCGAGGTTGGGACCGTTGAGGATGCCGATGGTTTTCATAAGGAGACATTTAAACCACGAAAAAGACGAAAGACACGAAAATTTTATGGGCCGCCACCGCCTTGCTAGAGAGGGCAATCGGTGGCGATGAACTCCCAGGGCAGATCGAACTCGGCGGAAAGCTCCTTGGCCAGTTCTGTCACGCCAAGGGTTTCGGTGGCATAGTGGCCGCAGCAATAGAGGTTCAGCCCCTCCTCTTGGGCTACGTTAAAGTGCTCCTGCTTGAGCTCGCCGGTGATGAGCGTATCGATGCCGTTGCGCCGCAAATGGGAGACCGCCGACTGGCCGCTGCCGGTCAAAATGCCGACCGCAGCGGGCTCATCCGGGCCGTATTCGATGGCCGTGACGGATGGAAAAAGACCCTCCAGCTTCTCCCGCATACTTGTTCTGGAGCTTGGCGGTGAAGCCTTCGCGGCGATATCAGTGCCTTCGTAGGGCAGGAACCAGCCCGTGACCTTCAGGCCGAGCATTTTGGCCAGCAGGGCGTTGTTTCCCAGCTCCGGATGGCAGTCCAGCGGCAGATGCGCACCGTAGACGGCCAGATTGCCGTCGAAGGCCGCGCGAAGCTTGGCGTAGGTCGTGCCGGTCACGGGGATGGGTGGCTTCCAGAAGAGCCCGTGGTGCACGATAAGAAAGTCCACCCCCTGCTCGATTGCCTGCTGAAACGGCATCAGACCGGCATCCACCGCCGCGCCGATTTTGGTCACTTCGCCCGTGTTGGTAACCTGCAGCCCGTTGTGAGCGCCGGGAAAGTCGACAATCTCCCGAATGCGCAAACGTTGATCACAATACTCGACAAGTTCGGTAAGGGTTGCCATGCTACTAATTAACATTGTCACTGCCTGACTTGCCAAGAAATTATCGACTCAATCCGACTAATCCCGTTGTGAAAGCCGTCAACTTCCCACCGGTCAAAGCTGTCATCTTCGACATGGACGGCTTGCTGCTCGATACCGAGCGCCTCTTCAAGAACGCCTATATGATGGCCGCCAATGAGTTCGGCCTGGATTTCCCGGAGGAGATTTACCACCGCATGATCGGCCACCGGGCGGACGCCTCCCAGGCCATCCTGCGCGAGAACTTCAGCCAGGACGCGCCCATCGAGGAAATCATCGATGCCGCCCGGCGCTACTACTACACCTTGATTGAAAAAGGCGGCATTCCCCTGCGCCCGGGCGTAGCCGAGACCCTGGACTACTTCGACGGCCTGGAGCTGCCCATGGCGCTGGCCACCTCCACCCACCGGGAGCTGGCCCTGGCCAAGCTACGCTCGGTCCATCTGCTCAATCGCTTCACCGCGGTGGTCAGCGGCGACGAGGTCGAACACGGCAAACCCGCGCCGGATATCTATCTGGAGGCCGGGCAACGTGTCTGCACGCCACCCGAAAACTGCCTGGTGCTGGAAGACTCTCCTACGGGCCTCAAGGCCGCCCATGCCGCCGGTATGATCGCGGTACATGTGCCCGATTTGCTTCCGCCCACGGAGGAAACCCAAGCCATCGCCTTCGCGGCCTTTGAGAGCCTGACGGACTTCCTGCAGGCCTATCGTGAATCCACCGGAGCCTGAGCCATGACGGCTCGCTGGGCAGTCGCGTTGCTCCTGTTGCTGGCCTGTGGTCTTTGCCGTGCCGGAGACGGCGCTGTGGGTGATCGCTACGATACGCTCAAGGCCGGCGGACGCACTTTTCAAAAGGTGGAGGTGCGGCAAATCACACCGCAGGGGCTCATCATTTTTCATTCGCGCGGCATTTCCCAGGTGCCCTTTGAGAAACTGACTGCTGAGCTGCGCGCCAAGTACGGTTACGACGCCCAAGCCGAGGCGGCCTATCTGGCCGAACGCGAACGTCGCGAGGCCGAGGTCAAAGCGGCCTCCCCCGCCCCAACCCCACAACAAACCGGTACGGGCAACCTTATCGATCAATTCGAGACCGCTCCCGAGTGGCGCGAAGAGGTGGACCTGCGCGCGGAGTTTTACGCCCTCGACCTGTACATCAAGGACCAGGGCCGCCGCCCGAGCTGCGCGGTCTTCGCCGTGGTCAGCGCCCTGGAGTTCGAGAACGCCAAGGCCGCCGGGACTAAGGAAAAGCTTTCCGAGGAGTACCTCATCTGGGCCACCCGCAAGACTCTCGGCATTCCCGGGGTTGCCGACCCCGATTACGACCCCAACCGTGACGGCGACCTGGGCTTTTCCCTGCTGGAGGTCGTGCAGGCCCTGCGACGCTACGGCATCCCGGAAGCCGATGACATGCCCAACACCTTTGGCAAATCCATGGCGAAGATCAACGAGCCCGATGAGGCGTTGATCAAGAACGCCCGCGAGCGCCGTGAGGTCACCGCCACCTACCTGACCGGACGCAACAACCGCGTGCGCATCGACAAGATCGTGCATGCCCTCAACCAGGGCCTACCAGTGGTCATCGGCCTTAATTGGCCGCACGAAGCCACGATTAGAAGCGCCCCGCTGTTGAGCAAGCAGACCCCGCAGTCCGCCCACGCCGTCACGCTGGTCGGTTACAAATGCGAAAGCGGTAAACCCGAAAACGCACGCTTCCTTTTCAAGAATTCCTGGGGACCGGACTGGGGCATCCGCGGCCACGGCTGGATCACTTACGAATACCTGAAGAAAAACCTCAGCTCGGCCGTGATACTGGACGTACGCTAAAGCACCTCGAGAATGAGGCCCTTCAGGTAGCGGCTTTCGGGCATGCCCAAGAGCACAGGATGATCGGGTGGCTGGCCGGTCTGCTCCCGGATGACGCATTCGCGGCGGGCATCGGAGGCGGCATCCGCCACGACCTCTTGGAAAGCGGCTTCGTCAACGGCTCCCGAGCACGAATACGTCGCGAGGATACCGCCCGGCTCGAGCATGCGTAGCGCGCGTAGATTTAGCTCCTTGTAGCCGCGCAGAGCCCCGCCCAGTGCGCGCTTGTTGCGGGCGAAAGATGGTGGGTCAATGACGATGAGCCCGTATCGCTCCGTCTCGTGAGCCCGCAGCCAGTCGAAGAGATTCGCCTCGACGAACTCGACCTTCAATCCGTTGCGTTGCGCAGTGGCTTTGGCCGCGGCAATCGCATCGGCGGAGATATCCACCGCCGTCACCGTTGCCGCGCCTGCCTGAGCGCTTTGCAGGGCAAAGCCTCCGAGATGGCAGCAGCCGTCGAGTACCTTGCGCCCCTGAGCCAGTGCGGCCACGCGACGGTGCTGCGCACGCTGATCGAGGAAGAAGCCCGTCTTCTGGCCGCCGACCAAATCCAGCTCATAGCGGATGCCGTCGATGGTGAACTCGCGCGGTGCGAATGGCTTGCCCGAAGCGGTGCCGGCGTGACTTTCGAGACCTTCGTGCGCACGGGATGGCGCGTCGTTGCGCAAAACAATCTCCGCCGGCGACAGGTGCTTTTGCAGCACAGACAGGATGATAGGCAACGCTCGGTCCATCGCCAGCGTCAGCGCCTGGACCACAAGGACGTCCTCGAAACGGTCCACGACCAGGCCCGGCAAGTGGTCCGCCTCGGACCAGACCAGGCGCTGACAGGGCTCCGGCTGACGGCGGGCGATGGCGGCAGCAATGGCTTTGTCGATAAAGCCCTGGTCAAATGCGCAGCGGTCACGCGAGAGCCGCCGCCAGGAAATCTGGGACTGGCCATTGTAGATGCCGGTGCCGAGGAAACGTCTGCGGGAATCCTCCAAGGGCAGCGCCTGACCGAAAAAGCTTTCGTCCGGGAGGAATTCGAGCTCGCTCTGGTAGACCCAGGGGTGGCCTTGCAGCACACGGGCTTTGACGTTGCGGCGCAGCCGCAGGATGGTTTCGGATCGGGCCATAAAAAAGGGTTATTGGGCGCGCCGGAAGAGCCACAGGGCTACCAGTAGCATAAGGACGATGGGGGCCCAGGCCGCCACCGTTACCGAAATGACGAGCTGCTCGCCCAGCATGCGAAAGAGACTCGCCACGATATAGTAGCTGAAGAACAACCCGCCCGCCTTGCTCACGCCGACGAGGGGATTTGTTCGCACTCCGGAAATGGCAAACGGAATGGCGATGCCGACCACCACCAGACAACTGAAGGGGTTGGCCAGAATGCCATGGTAGCGCACGGCATAACTGTGCATGCGCGGGTTGTCCTCCGGTGGTATCTTTGAAAGTACCTCCTGCAGTTCGAAGAGCGACAAGTCGTCGGGCTCCTTGTTCAAGGTCTGCATGATGCCCGGCGCCTCGGTGAAATCCAGATACGGCTTTTCCTCGAAAGCCACCGAGCGAATCGCTTCGCCGCTATCGACGTCGAAGGTAATCTCGCGTCCGTCCACAAAAACCCAGTGGCCCTCGACATCGTCGTAGTAGCCTTCGCGCGCCATGATGCGGGCAGTCTCGCGGCCTTCCTCGTCGCGTTGATAGACGTTGATGCCGAACCCGTCGTAGGTGTACTCGCTGAAGCTGTTCATGAACCACAGCCGCCCCCCCGCGCGGTTGTCGAAGCCCAGCAGCGGGACAAGGCCGACGTACTTGGCCTCGATGCGCTCTGCCTCCTCGGACATTTGAAAGTTCTCCCGGATGGTGCGACTGAGTTCGACCGAGACCGGCACCAGATGCGCGTTCAGGTACAGCATGGCGCAGCTGACCAGCAGCCCCGCCAGCCAGAGCGAGCGCGTGATGGTAAATAAGTGCAGCCCACTGGCCCGCATGGCCACGATTTCGTTATTGCGGTGCAGGTTGCCCAGCATGAACAGCATCGAGATGAGCACGCTCAGGGGTAGAATAACCGGCAAAAAGCTGGGGAGCAGATAGAGGTAATAACGCAGGATATCGCCAGAGGTGGCCCCCCAGCCTATAAAATCCTGCAAATCGTCCTGCATGTCCTCGAGGAGTAGCACACTGAGGGTTGCCGTCAGTGCCAGCAGGAATGTTTTGAGCCATTCCACGAAGAGATATCTGTCCAGCAAGCGCATGTGCCCAGCAGTCAGAACGGCGCATCGCACGCTGTCAAAAATGATTTTAGGCTGGCTCGCTAGCTCATAAGCGTTTCTATCACCCCGCAATGGATGCCCAAATAGGCAAAGAGGCGTGGAACAGCCGCCTCGGTGTAATCCTGGCGGTAGCCGGCAGCGCGGTCGGCCTCGGCAACTTCCTCCGCTTCCCCGGGCTGGCGGCGCAATATGGCGGTGGGGCTTTCATGTTGGCCTATTTTCTGGCCTTCCTGTTGCTTGGGCTACCCATCTGCTGGGCCGAGTGGACCATGGGGCGCTACGGCGGTCAGCATGGCAGGAACTCGTCACCCGGCATTTTTAATGTCGTCTGGAAGCATCCGGCCTCGAAGTACCTGGGTATTATCGGGGTTATCGTTCCAGTGGTTATCTACACTTACTACGTTAATATTGAGGCGTGGTGCCTGGGTTACGCGGTTAATTTCCTCCGTGGGGAATTGGAATTCGCTTCCATTGCGGACTCCGGACAATTTTTCGGCAGTTTTGTCGGCATGAGCGCGGACGGAGAAGGGCTCAAGTCCCTGGGCTTCGGCAGTGTCATGCCCTACCTGATAATCGCCTTCATCATCAATTTTTTCCTGATTTATCGCGGGGTATCCAAGGGCATCGAGTTTTTCTGCAAGCTGGCCCTGCCCACCCTCGTGGTGCTGGCCCTGGTCGTCCTGGTGCGCGTACTGACTCTGGGCGCGCCGGTGCCAAGCGAACCGGATGAAAACGTCTACAACGGCCTCGGGTTCATGTGGAATCCCAGCAAGCACATCCTGATGCAGGTCGATCCGGCGACCGACCAGGAAACGCCCGTCCGTGAAGTGGTGGACAAAACGCGTATCGCCGAGCTCACCACCGCCATCGACAGCGGCGCCATGCCGGGCTTCGCCCTGGAAAAGGTCACCATCTGGCAGCAGTTGAAAAATCCGCAATTATGGCTGGCCGCCGCAGGGCAAATCTTCTTCTCCCTCTCCGTTGGCTTCGGGGTCATCATCACGTATTCCAGCTATATGAAGCCCCATGACGATGTCGTGCTCAGTGGCTTGGCCGCCACCAGCGCGAACGAATTCTGCGAGGTGGCCCTGGGCGGGCTCATTACCGTTCCGGCCGGTGTGGCATTCCTGGGCGTGGCAGGCATCGCGGGCTCGCTTTCCAGCAGCTTTGCTCTCGGGTTTAATGTGTTGCCGATGGTTTTTTCCGAGATGCATTTCGGGAACATCTTCGGCTTCCTCTGGTTCTTCCTCCTCTTCCTCGCGGCGGTGACCAGCTCCATCTCCATGTTGCAGCCCGGCATCGCCTTTCTGGAGGAATCGCTGGCCATCAAGCGGCGCAAGTCGGTCGCGCTGCTGGGGCTCATCACGGCGCTGGGTTGCGGATTCGTGGTGTATTTCAGCAAAGACGTCAAAGCGCTGGACAGTCTCGACTTCTGGGTGGGCAACTTGCTCATTTACGTGCTGGCTACCGTGCAGATTATTCTGTTCGGCTGGGTCTTCGGTGTGGACCGTGGCTTCAAAGAGGCGTCCAAGGGTGCGGCCTTCCCCATCCCCGGCATCTACAAACCCATCATCAAATACGTCTCGCCGCTTTTCCTTCTGGTGGTCTTCGCCTGCTGGCTGCTCTTCAGCGTGTTTGGTGTCAGCTTCGATGGGAGCGAACCCAAATATTCGTCCTACATCAAAGACCTTTTCATCGACCCGAACCCGGTGGCCTGGATGAGCGTTGGCTTCATCGCGGTGCTGTTCGCCTTTTTTGCCATCATCGTATCATCCGTTAAACGCTACAAGGAAGTGGAGGCAGAGAAATGACCCCAGGCGGCTGGATTATCATGGCGCTATCAGTCGGCACCGTCGTGTCGCTCTTCATCTGGTGTATGGCCAAGGTGCTCACGACTCCGGAAGAGACCGAGCACATGCACGGCTTCTCCGAGGAAACGCCCGACAGCCGTGATGACCGCGATTAACAGGCTCGTGCTCATCGGCGGACTCGCCTGCCTGGCTGGCTGCGCAACCGCACCGCATCGTGCCCGCCAATACAGTGCCGAGTACGACGCTCTCCCCGAAGAAACACGCGAACGCGTTGCCAACGGTTTCATTCGAGAAGGCGACACTTCCGAAACCGTCTATATCGCCATGGGGCCGCCACAGTCCCGGCAGAAAATACGCGACGACTTCGGCCTCTATTACGAACACTGGATTTACCTGGGCCGCCCGGCTCCCGGCCAGGACGAAATCGAGCCCGGCAACTACCGCTTCGTCACCGTTAACGACATGAGCTGGAGCAATCCCTTTGATTCCGACGAAAAGAACCAGCGCATCCATGTGGTCTTCCTCGACAACGTCGTACAGCGCGTGGAAGTCGAGGACGAGGACGGCACTCCCCTAGTCCGCCCCAAGATGTCCATGCCCGGGCGTTAAAGACGCACAACTATGCCTTGCAGAGCACGGCCACGCTCTCGATGTGGCGGGTCTGCGGAAAAAGATCGAAAGGCTGGACGCTTTGCAACGCAAAGCCTGATGCGGTGAGAAACTTCAAATCGCGTGCCTGCGTGCTGGGATCGCAGGAAACATAAACCAAGCGCGCCGGCGCGAAGTCGACCAGTTGCCGCAGGAAGGCCTCATCGCAACCACTGCGGGGCGGATCGATAATCATCGTAGTCTCGTCACCGGGAAAGCGGATACCGGCAAAGATTTCCTCGGCCTTGCCCGCGAGAAATTCCGCGTTGCGTAAGCCGTTGGCCAAGGCATTGGCGCGGGCCCATTGGATGGAGCGCTCGTTGATTTCCACCCCGGCCACCGCTTCAAAGTGACGCGCGCAGGACAAGGCGAAGAGGCCGGTGCCGCAATAGGCGTCGACCAGAAAGCTCTGCCCTCCGGCGGTGGCATGCCCGACGACGGTCTCGACCAGCTCGGGCAAGATGAAGGGGTTGTTCTGGAAAAAATCACCGGCGTGAAACTGCAACACGAGGTCCCCTACCTTCTCGCTGACCACCTTACCGTGGTCGCCGGTGACGCCCTCCAGCGTATGACGCAGCAAAAGCGTGCCTCCCTTCTTCGACTTCTTTTTCGGGTCCCGGGCGGCCTTGCGCGCGGCGGGCATGGCCTCGTTGATCGCCTCGGTGGCAATGGGGCATTGCGGCACGTCCACCACGGCCTTCCGTGAACTGAAATAGTGAAAGCCGATGGGAAAGTCGCCCGGCGCGCGACGCGTCCAGTGCGGCGTGAGTTTGGAGCGGTAATGGTACTGCTTGGGCGAGCCGTGAGTCGGCAATATCTCGATGTCCAGACCACCAATACGCTCCATCACTTCGCTGACTTGCTGGCGCTTCCATTCCTTCTGCGTGGCGTAATCGACGTGCTGGTATTGGCAGCCACCGCACACGCCGTAGAGCCGGCAACCCGGCTCCACGCGCTCCGGCGCAGGTTCCAGGATTTCCAACAGATCGGCGTCGGAGTAATTCTTGTGATTGCGAAAGATCCGTGCGCGCACGCGTTCACCCGGCAGCGTGAACGGTACCATCACCACCCAGCCATCAAGCCGCGCGATGCCCACGCCGAGATTGGTCAGCGACTCGATGCGCAGCTCCAGCTCCTGGTGATAGGCGTAGGGCTCCGCCACGAAGTTGCGCGGAGCCTGTTTTTTGAGCGACTCACTCTCCATCGTCTTCCTGCAGCAGTGGGATTTGCTCGACTATTTCGAGGTCATAGCCGTCCAGGGCGATCACCTTCCTCGGCTTGGACATGAGCAGGCGAATCTTGCGCAAACCAAGCTGAGCCAGGATTTGCGCGCCGATACCGTAGTCACGGAAATCCATGTGCATGGGACCGGCCACAACCTTTTGCCCTTCTTCGGTCTTCTCCAGCCGGATGCCACCGTTGGGCTGCTCGATATACAGGACAACGCCGTGCCCCTCCTTGGAAATGAGCTTCATGGCCTGCTCCAGTGAATCATGACCGTGAAAACGCCGGCTGCGGAACACGTCGCCGAGGAGGTTTTCGCTTTGCACCCGCACCAGCGTTGGCCGCTCATCGAGTTGCCCCAGAGAAAGCGCGTAGTGGCGGCGGTCATCGAGAAAGTTACGGAAAACATGCAGGTCGAAGGTGCCGAAGTCGCTTTCGAAGGGCAACGTGGCCAGCTTCTCGACCAGCCTATCACGCTTGTGACGGTAATGGATGAGGTCCGCGATACAGATGAGCTTCAGCCCAAACTTTTCCTTGAACTGAACTAGATCGGGCAGGCGCATCATATCGCCGTCTTCCTTGACCAGTTCGCAGATAACCCCCGCGGGGAAGAGTCCCGCCATGCTGGCCAAATCCACGGCAGCCTCAGTATGCCCGGCACGCTGGAGCACGCCGCCGGCCTTGGCCCGCAGCGGAAAGACATGGCCGGGCTGAACCAGATCCTTGGCCGTGGCCTCGGGGTTGGCCAAGGCACGGATGGTGGTCGCGCGGTCGTAGGCGCTAATGCCCGTGGTGATGCCTGAGGCGGCATCCACGCTGACGGCGTAGTCAGTGCGCTGCGCCTCCCGATTTTGGGCGACCATGGGCGCGATGCCTAGGCGATCGAGGTGGTGCGGCAGCATCGGCACGCAGACCACCCCGCTGCCATAGCGCACCATCATGTTGACCAGCTCCGGGGTCACCTTACCGGCGGCAAATATCAGGTCCCCCTCGTTCTCGCGGCCTTCGTCATCGGTCACGATGACCGCGCGCCCGGCGGCGATTTCGGCCAGGGCGTCTTCGATAGAGTCAAACGGGGATTGCGGCATAAGGAAGCATTCTCGCAAAACACCGGGGCATTTGACAAGCGGCTTTACTCGATTCTGTTTGGTACTTGCCGGTACTCGTCCGTCCCACATGATGGGCTCCATCCGGCATACTATTCGCTGTCTCTTTTTCGATGAAACGCCTCATCCGCATGCCTGTCTCCGGGCTGTTAATACTTCTGACCAGCCTGTGCGTCTGGAAGCAGCCGGTGGAGGCGCAACCTGTGGAAGTACCCCGCCAGTTTGACTACCTTCTGGTCGCCACCGCAGCGGGCCCGGAGCTGGACATGTGGCGCTATACCCTGCGCGGCACGGCACTGGTCATCCCGGCGGTAACGCACGTCTACAAGGGGCAGCCGTTTTCGCTGGCTCTCATTTTCCAGGGGTTCGGCATAAACGAGGATGGCAAGGCTGACGTAACCTACAGCTTCACCATTACCGACCCCAACAACGACGTGGTGCTTCAGGATGACGGCATGGAAGGCGTCACAGGTGTGGTGGCCGAGCCGGATGCCCTGGTGCTGGCCCGCTCAGTGGTGGAGCTTATGTTCGAGCCAGCCGACCTCTTTGGCACCTACCGCATCGACGTCACCGCGCGGGATAAGGTAACCGGTGCCATCCGCAAGCGTCAGGTACGGGTACAGCTCGTGCCTTTCGGCACCACCGCAGGATTTGAATCCATGGAGGAATACCGTCGCTGGTTACCGACCTACTACCTCCAGCCGGACCCGGTACGGGCCTTTCACGCCTATCTGCAATACGCCGATCTGGAAAATCCCGTCACGGGCCAACTGGATTTTTCCCAGATAGCTTTTTTCCTGAATCTATTTAACAAGCACCCCTTCCTCCTGAAGGCACTGGCCGACTCCTATCCGGGAGCGGATCTGCACACGCGACTCAAGGTGCTCTTCATGATGGCGCTGCTCGACTACCGGGACGCGCCCTACCTCGCCACGCTGCCGGAGCCGGAAAAAGCCTACTTCGAGAACGTCCGGCTGATGTTTCCCCCCGAGCCCTATGAGGAACTGGTCTCACCCCAACAACTCGACATGCTCTGGGCTGAATTTTACGCCGGTGGCCGCTTCAAGCCGATCCGCCAAATCATCGAAGGCCTCTCCCTCGCGCAGTATGATGGCGCTTTGTCCGACCTGGGAGCGGCGGAAGAAAGTGAAACTACCCAGCAGGACCGCCTCAACGCCTACCGGGATGCCTTGCTGCAATCCGTGCGCTGGTCGCTGTTGAACAATTGCCGCCAGCATCCGCTGGTCCGGGCCTATTGCGGTTATCTCTTCCAGGAAGGCAACCTTCCGGAAAATGTTCGCACCGAGTTAGGCGTTATGCTGGCCACCGCTGATTCGACTCCGTCTCGCGTGGGACTGCGGCGTGGTATTCCGGCCCAGGCCATCCCCAATCCCTTCCGTGCCCCGGCTCAAGCCAAGCCAAGGCCGACACCGGCACAATAAACTATCGGTTCTGGCCCACGTATTTTTGCAGAATGGCCTCCCAGCCGGGCGACTGAATGAACTCCAAAAGGGCCAGGTCGATATCCCGGCCATGGGAGCTGTTCAACGGATAGGCCAACGCCAGATAACCGGGGTCGAAACTGTGCGCCAGAACATCGATGTTCCCCGGAAAACTCTTGGCCGCTCGGTAGACCAGAATGGGATGGTCATTGACGAACGCCTGGATTTTGCCCTGCTTGACCGCATCCAGGCCATCATTAACGGACTTGAAGGTCGTTGGGTGAATGCCCTTGGATTCCAAATAGTCCTCAGCCGAAGATTCATTCAGCGCGCCCACCGTCACGTTCGGTAAATCCTGAGGACCGCGAACAGTCGGCTCGAGCTGGCCGACGGTCAAAGCCGTGGCAATGGCGCCGGTGAAGCCTGAAATGATGATAACCGAGGTAAACATCCAAATAAGGCCGATGACGCGCCCACCGACGGAGCGTGGCGCGATGTCACCATAGCCCACCGTGGTCATGGTGACGGCGGACCACCAGAAGCCGTTGCCGAGGCCGTGGTGCGTTTTGCCGCCAAACTGCTCGGCATTGTGACTGCGCTCAAAGAGCCAGATGAGTACACCGGTGATAAACAGCACGGCTACGAGGGCCAGTAAAGCCTTCAGAAAGGTCCAGGTAAACAAGCGCCTGGCCAGAGTCGTCCAGATGTCGGGCTTCTCATAGGTGGTGGCGATGCCTAGGCCCGAGCCGTAGTAGGTCGGGCTGAAACCCATGGTTTCGGCCCGTTCGGCGGTAACAGTCAAAGCGCTGGCGGCCACATCCACCTCACCGTTGCCTACGGCGTCCAGAAGACCGGCCAGGTCGTACTCCTTTATTTCAAAATCGACGCCCATTTCGTGGGCCATGCCCCGCCACATCTCAATGGTGATACCTGTCCAGTTGCCGGCTTCGTCTTTGAAGGCAAAGGGCGGCGCCTCCTTAGTGCCGACGACTAGTTTTTTTCCAGCCTCTGATGGCTTGGCCGCGGTGGTGTCAATCTGCTGCCCGATGACCGGCAGCGATAGCAGAGCCATGAACAAAAAAAGTACAGTGTGTCGCATAACGGCACTGTGAGAGATGCTGCCACGATTGCAACCCCGCAGGTAATTCAGGTTCAGACCTACTAGACGATCTTTTCGAAGAACGAGATCGTGCGCTTCAGACCTTCTTCGAGCTTTATCTGCGGTTCCCAGCCGAGCTTTTCCTTGGCCAGGGCAATGTCCGGCCGGCGCTGTTTCGGGTCGTCACTCGGCAGGTCCTGGAAGATCAGCTTGCTCTTACTGCCGGTAATTTCGATGACCTTCTCGGCCAGCTCAAGCATGGTGAATTCGCCGGGATTACCGATATTCACCGGGCCGGTCAGCCCTTCGGTGTTCATCAGGCGCATCATGCCCTCAATGAGGTCGTCCACGTAGCAGAAGGAGCGCGTCTGTTTACCGTCACCGTAGATGGTGATGTCGTCACCGCGCAAGGCCTGACAGATGAAGTTGGAAACCACACGGCCGTCAATGGGGTCCATGCGGGGCCCGTAGGTGTTGAAAATACGCATGACGCGGATATCGACACGGTTCTGGCGGTGGTAATCGAAGAAAAGCGTTTCGGCGCAGCGCTTACCCTCATCGTAGCAGGAGCGGATGCCGATGGGGTTGACGTTGCCCCAGTAGGACTCCGGCTGCGGATGCAGTGCCGGGTCACCGTAAATCTCGGACGTGGAAGCCTGCAGAACGCGCGCGCCGACGCGCTTGGCCAGCCCAAGGCAGTTGATCGCACCCATCACGGAGGTCTTGATCGTCTTGATGGGGTTGTGCTGGTAGTGCACGGGCGATGCCGGACAGGCCAGATTATAAATCTGGTCGACCTCCACCTTGAAGGAGTCGACTACGTCATGCCGGATAAACTCAAAGCGGGCATTGTCCAGCAGCGGGCTGATATTGTGCTTCCGTCCGGTGAACAGGTTATCCATGCAGATAACCTCATGGTTTTCACCAAGAAGCCGTTCACATAGATGGCTCCCGAGGAAGCCGGCGCCGCCGGTAACAAGTATTCGCATTTCAGGATGTGATTAACAGGAACGTAGTTGCCGCATTTAAGCGATTCTGAGAGAGGGCGAGACTGCCAATCAGCGGCATTACTGCAAGCCCGTTTTCAGCGAATGCCCAGCCTATCAGGAATTAGGACGGTGAAAATCGGGGGTTGCCGGAATAAATGAAGCACTTCAGGCTCTCACTACATCGTCCCTGACCGAAGGCAGGGCAAAAAACTGTCATTCGTTATGAACTCTCCCATCGTACTCATTATTGCCTGCCTATCACTCCTCGCCAGCCTCAGCAGCTCATTGTTGGCCCAAGAATCATCGCCCCTCCCCTACAAAGAATATTCGCGCTACGGCGACTTCAAGAGCGCCCAACTACGCTCCACCACCACACACGGCTACGGGCTCTACATCGCCGAAATGCAGATGTCGCCCAGCCGGAGTGTCTCGACTTTCTGGCTGTATGCCAACAGCCCCTCGGCCAACTACATGCAGGACGTCGCCCAGCTCTGGCGCTGGAACGAGATCGACTTCGAGTTCGTGCCCTACACCGAGTCCACCCAGGCCGAGTATATCACCTTCGACTGGAATAACGGCGATATTCAGGACATCACCCAGTACGGCGCTTCGCGCGAGTTGAGCTCCGTACTTATCCGCACGCCCAACACTAACAAGTCGCAGTACTCGATGTGGGTGGAGAGCCTCATCCGTACGGACGAGGTAGTGGCCGAGCAAACGCTCAACACTTATGCCGCGGCCAACGCCATCTCCGGCGGGGTAGACCTGTCGGGTACCTTCACTATCGTAGTCGGAGACGGCACAAGTGCGCAGACCTTCGGGCCTTTCGCGCCGAATGTCTCCGCCAGCGACATGCAGACAGAGCTCAACAGCAACGGTTTCCTCTCTGCCGTTCTGGGAACGACCACCACCGGCACGGTTAAGGTCACCACGCCCGGCACAGTCGGCACCGCCAACAAGTACCAAATTAATACCGGCGATACCACCGTCGTCCTGACCGAGTCCGGGGTCTTCGGCCAACTGGCCAACGGCGATCTCATTTTCCAGCAGCCCACCTCTTCCACACCCAAATACCTGGGCAGCGGCGTAACCGTTACCCATGTCAACAAGACCACCCAGGTGGTCACCTTGAGCGAAAACTTCGACAAAACAGGCACCATCCGGCTGGATTTCACCCCACCCGAGGGAAGCTCGGATCCGGTGCTCAACATCCCCGGCTTGAGCGTCACCGAAGGCACCAAGACTGTGAATGTCGGTGCGGACGCCAACAGCGTCGCGAAGAACTCCACCGTTACACAATTCCCCGCCGCACAGATATTTCCCGACAACACCACCGTCACCAACATCGACGTGGCTACCAACGGCCAGAGCGCCACCATCACCTTCTCCCAGGCAGCTGTGGCGGATGGGGACACCCAACTGGGCTTCCTGCCGGCCAGCACTTGGAACATCGACCTGCCAAGCGGCACCACCATCACGCCGGCCGACATGCCGAATATCACGCTTAACCTCACCGGGCTGAGTTCTGGCACCACCGGCGTCCCTGCCCTGGGCATCGTCACCCCCAGCCCGGCCAGCAGCACGACGCAGTTCATCGTGAAGGTCTTCGAGAGCGGGCTTGCTCCCACGGGCACGCAAACCTGGCTGGAGCTCCTCGCCGCCAATACCGGTGCAGATAAGATTTTCCCTGATGCCACCACCTGGACTTACCCGCAGACGACCTTGGGCAATTTCCCGTATCAAGGCTCCGATCTGGATATGACCAAGATGGGTAGCGTAAACTTCTGGCGCATGCCCGTGGGCGACGAGTCCGTCACGCTGGACTTTACGGCGGAAGGCTACGGCACTTTCAACCGCACCGGCATCTACCGCGGTGCGCTGGCCGGGGCCACCAACCCGGATTTCTTCAACTCCGAGCCTCTCAACAACGAGGCCTTCTACTGGGACTATAACGGCGACTACGATCCTTATACCGATGTGTACACCTACGTCATCGCCTGGACGCCCACCCGCATGGCCCAATATATCCTGCCCAAGCTCGACCACAGCGGTGGTCTGCCGGAAATTTCCCTGTCAGATCTAACTCCCGTAGTCGAGTACAAGCTCGACGACTACGGCTCTCTGGCGCAGACTGGCCCGGACGGCACACCCGGCTCCACCAGTGTTGATGGCGGCCAGGTGCCCTTCGCCTACACCCAGTTGGCTGAGCAGATCGGCAAAGTCTCCATCAATGTGGCCAACTACGTCGGCTACAGCCAGGCCAGTGGCGGCTTCAATGGACAGGTCAACGTCGACAGCACACCGCTGACGGCGGGCAGCAGTCAGATCACGGGCGTGAACAGCGACAGCGGCCAGGTGGCTGCTACCAAGGCCAGCGAGTTGGCCCTGCTGACCGACTTCCACATCACGCCGCAAGCGAACATGTACCTGACCTCGGACAACACCACCCTGGTCCCGGCGGCAACCTTCATCGAGGAGGTTTGGAAAAACGCCTACCTGGTCACGCTGAGCAGCCCCACCACCGGCTCCGGCACCAGCACGGTGACCTTCTCCAACGAAACCAGCACCTTTAACGCCACCGGCATCTTCAACGTCAGTACCTACACGATTATCGTGACCGGCGTCCCCTCCGGCGACACCATTACCGATGGCATGAGCATCACCGCGGCGACCAGCGGGCTGCTCTCCAGCGGTACGACCGTCAGCGCGGTCAGCGCCAAGGGCGATGTCGTCGACCTCAATCAGGCACCCTCCGGCACCGGTACGGCCGCCGCCTACCTCTTCAAGCTCGTGGCTCCCACCGGAACCACCGACAAAGTCTCCTGGCTGCCGCAGGCAGGGCAAGATGTCAGCGGCACGGGCATCCCCGCCGGCACGACCATCAAGAGTGTTTCCACCAACGGCACCGTCATCACCCTTGACCTGCCCCCCAACACGGTGACTACGGCGGGCGACGGCACCATCGCGTTGATCACCAGCCCGGCCACACCCGGCTGGTCCGGACGCCAGCCCGACAGCGATATGGCTGACAGCGCCGCCTATGTGCGCAGCGTGGGCTTCTTTGAGTGGACCGGTAGCGGTGATGGTTCCAAGGCCAGCGACTTCAAAATCGAAGCTCCCTCCACCAGCAATGACAACATGTGGGTCGATTTCTCGGACACCAGCACCTGGTCGCAGGACAGCACCTCCCCCAACTACTGGAAGCCGATGCTGAGCAAATACTTCAACCTCGGCTACACCAACAACTTCACCAATTTGGGCGCGCAGACCGGCATGAGCCTGCAATACCCCAATATCAGCCCGGACAACGTCGCGCTGACCAACCTCAGCGGCGCGGGCTCCATGCAGGTACTCGCCCTCTATGTCGGCGCCAACGACCTCACCCTCAACGAAGCCGGGAAGGACTGGAAGACGCCGCCCACGCTCAACTTCTACCAAGTGTCAACCCAGTCCCCCAGTGGTGACCCCATCACATCCACCAACCCGCTCATCCGCGTGGAGGTCTATCAAGAAAACAACCGCGACCTGTACTGGACGGCCAACTCCGCCGTACTGGACACGACCAATATCTACGCGCCGCCAGTGGGCCAAAGCGTGAATGTCGTGGTGAAGTCCTGGGAGCTGAGCGACGGCACGGTGACCTACGGCGCGAGCCTGCCCGCCCATACCTACGAGGCCAAGCTCACTCTCAAAAATGACACGACCAAGGGCCTGACCTACACCATCACCAGCGACCCGAACAAGATCATCTCTACCGCCCCCGGGCGCATCATCAACGTCCAGAAGGGCACGCCCAAGGGCAAGGGCCTGGGCTTTGTCTCGCTGCAGTTCGGCTTCAGCCCGATATCCCTCCCTAGTAATGCCCCGCGTGATGAGCATCCGAAGGGCAAGGGCTCACTGCGCAGCACCCCGTCGGACTACTGGTACTTCAGTGAGACCTACGGTTATGTATGGGTGGGCGCCCTGCCCTGGGTTTACTCGCTCGACTTCGAGGGTTGGTACTTCCCCTACCTCTATGACGACGCCGATGGCAACGTTTGGATTTACGTTCCCAACCTGGGCTGGTTCTGGGGCAATGCCTACCCCTTCGTCTACGGCCTCAACGACGACGGCTGGTTCTACATCGACCCCAGCGCCTACTATTACGATGTCGATACGGGCGAATGGCGCTCCCTCAAGAACAACTAAACCCCCGGGACCTCCTTTAGCTTCATTTACAATGACGACCTGGAAACCTGGTTCTACACCACAGCTCAAGCTTCGACTATTATATCGCCGAAGGCCTGTGCTCTACCGGGGTGATTCCTAGTCCGTTTTAAACTCTGCTATACCTACTAAGTCCCCGCGCGAAGTCTATCTTCGCCGGGGGCTTTTGTTTGGGCGACACGACGGACCTCACCCACAC
The DNA here is from genome assembly GCA_030432235.1 of Verrucomicrobiia bacterium. Taxonomy (GTDB): domain Bacteria; phylum Verrucomicrobiota; class Verrucomicrobiia; order Opitutales; family Cerasicoccaceae; genus JAUIHT01. The sequence goes on from JAUIHT010000005.1 coordinate 255,479, forward strand.
TCCCGACAGGCGGCAAATCCGCGAGCGGAAATGAAAACAAACGTAAAAAGGCATAAAAGCGTTGCGGGGGGCGAGTGTGACGTTCATGTTTCGCGGTTTCTTCGAGCATGAGCGACCCGATCAAGCACGAGTGTGGAGTGGCCCTGGTACGGCTGCGCAAGCCGCTGGACTACTACTTCGAGAAATACGACAATGTGCTCTGGGGCTTCCAAAAGCTCTTCCTGCTGATGGAAAAGCAGCACAACCGCGGTCAGGACGGCGCGGGCATCGGAGCGGTCAAACTGGGCATGCCTCCGGGCGATGCTTTCATGTTCCGCGAACGTGACAACGGCCGCAATCCCATCAGTACCGTCGTGCGCAAGCAGATGAAGCTCTACAACGAGCTATTGCGCAACGGCACCATCCACCCGGAGTTCCCCGCCACGGTCAAGGATAGCTGGCCCTTCGCGGCCGAGGTGCTCCTGGGGCACCTGCGTTACGGCACCAGCGGCGGCTACACCAAGAGCGCCTGCCAGCCCTACTTCCGCCGCAGCCCCTGGCCCACCCGCAACCTCATGCTCGCGGGCAATTTTAACATCACCAACGTCGACGACCTCAACCAGCGCCTCATCCAGCGCGGAGCCCATCCCATCTTCGACACCGACACGCAGACCGTCCTCGAGGAAATCGGCTATCACCTCGACGAGGCCCACACCGACGTCTACCACGAGCTGCGAGACGCCGGCACGCCCAGCGATCAGATTTCGCCTCTCATCTGCCAGCGGCTCGACGTCGGGCAGGTGCTCAGCGAGGCGGCCGAGTTTTGGGACGGTGGCTACACCCTCGCCGGCATGATTGGCAGCGGTGACGCCTTCGTCCTGCGCGACCCCAACGGTATCCGCCCGGCCTGGTATTACGTGGACGATGAGGTCGTGGCCTGCGCCTCGGAACGCGTCGCCCTCATGACCATTTTCGACCGTGAGGCCGAGGATATCCAGGAGGTGCTGCCCGGTCACGCACTTGTCATCAAGGCCGACGGCACATACTCCCTGCGGGAAGTTACCAAGCCACGCCAGCCGCTCTACTGTTCCTTCGAGCGCATCTATTTCTCCCGCGGCAACGACCCGGACATCTATCAGGAGCGCAAGGCTCTCGGCGCCGCGCTGGCTCCGCAAATCCGCCAGGCCATCGGCGACGACCTCGCCCACGCCGTCTTCAGCTACATCCCCAACACCGCCGAGACCGCCTACTACGGCCTAAGCGAGGAGATTGGCCGCAGCCAGCGACATATCGTCAGCAAAGCCATCATTGAGGCACACGAGTCCGGCACACTTTCCAGGCAACTCGTCGAGGACCTGCTCAACAATAACTGGCCTCGCCGTGAAAAAATCGCCCACAAGGACATCAAGCTGCGCACCTTCATCAGCCAGGAAAGCAGCCGCGTGCAGCTGGCCAGCCATGTTTACGACATCACTTACGACGTCGTCGGGCCCAAGGATGCGCTGGTCTGCGTCGACGACTCCATCGTGCGCGGCACCACCCTGAAGCAGTCCATCCTGCGCATCCTCAGCCGCACCAACCCGCGCAAGATCGTCATCGCCTCCACCGCACCGCAGATTCGCTACCCCGACTGCTACGGCATCGACATGTCTGAAATGGGCAAATTCATCGCCTTCCAGGCCGCCGTATCGCTGCTCAAGGAAAGTGGCGGCGGCGATCTGATCAAGGAGGTCTACGCCGATTGTGTGGCACAGCAGGAGAAGGCGCCCGAAGAGCAGGTCAACCACGTCAAGCGCATCTACGACGAGTTTACTGATGTGGACATTTCAGCCCGCATCGCCCAGTTGGTTTTTCCCAAGAGCGAAGATTGGGGAGGCGAAGTCGAAATCATCTACCAGACCATCGAAAACCTGCATAAGGCCCTGCCGCATCATCGCGGGGACTGGTACTTCACCGGCGACTACCCCACCCCCGGCGGCTTCTCCGTGCTCAACCGCGCCTTCATGCGCTACTACGAAAATCGCCAGGGAAGAAGCTACTGAGGCTATTTCAGATTTTAGATATGTGATTTCAGATTGAAATGGTTAGACACAAAACCTTGCGTAAACTGCCTTTAAGCACGCTCTAAATCTGAAATCTAACATCTAAAATCTGAAATTAATCCATGCGTTACGATCCTGCACCCGCCGATCTGTTCGTCCGTAACCGTGAGAAGCTGGCCGGGCTCCTCAAGCCGGGCAGTCTCGTGGTCGTGCATGCCAACGACGTTCTGCCAACCAACGCCGACGGTGTCATGCCCTTCAAGCAGAACGCCAACCTCTACTACCTGAGCGGCATCGACCAGGAGGAAACCATTCTGCTGCTTTTTCCCGATGCCCGTGAGGAGGCTGATAGCGCCATCCTCTACACCCGCGAAACCAACGAGCACATCCGCGTCTGGGAGGGCGAGAAGCTGAGTCAGGAACAGGCCTCGGAGCGCTCCGGTATTGGGAGCACAAAATGGACCGGCGCCTTCGCGGACGACTTTGCCCGCCTGGCCAAACAGGCCGAGCATCTTTACCTGGAAACCAACGAGCATGCACGTGCGGACAACCCCGTGCCCACTCGCAACGACCGTTTTATCCGCGAGTGCCAGGAACGTTTTCCGCTGCATAAATACGAGCGACTGGCCCCACTCATGGCCCGCCTACGCTCGGTCAAGGAACCCGAGGAAATCGCCATGATCCGCCAGGCCCTTGCCATCACCGAGTCCGGCCTGCGGCGCGTTCTGGACAAGCTGCGCCCCGGCTTCGGTGAGTGGCAAGTCGAGGCCGAGCTGGCCCACGAGTTTCTTCGTAGCCGCTCACGCGGATTCGCCTTTCCACCCATTGCGGCCAGCGGCGCGAACACTTGCTGCCTGCACTACGTCGAGAACGATCAGGTCTGCCAGGACGGCGATCTCGTCCTCATCGATGTCGGCGCCGAATGGGGCTACTGGAACGCCGACCTGACCCGAACCTTTCCGGTCAATGGCCGATTCACACCGCGCCAACGCGCCGTCTACGAGGCGGTGCTGCGCATCCAGCGTCACGCCATGAGCATCTTGCGGCCCGGCAAAACCGTGAAGGAATATGACCGCGCGGTGAAGGACTACGCCGCCGAAGAGCTGGAAAAGCTCGGGCTGCTGACCGCCGAAGAAGTGGCCAATCGCTCGGAGAAAAACGACCCGGTGCGCAAGTTTTTCATGCACGGCACCTCGCATCATCTCGGGCTGGATGTTCACGATGTCGCACTGCCGCATGAACCTATCGCCTCGGGCAATGTCTTTACCGTCGAACCCGGCATCTACATTGCGGACGAAGGTCTGGGCATCCGCTTGGAAAACAACGTACTCGTCACTGCTGACGGCCTCGAAGACCTCAGCGCGAGCGTCCCCATCGAGCCTGATGAAATCGAGGCCCTGATGGCCAAGCAATAGCGCTTGACGAATTTACAGACCGATGCCGATGAGCACGGCGATGACAATCAGGATACCACCGGCGATGAGCGCACCGATGATGAGTTTGTCCTTCGACGTTGCCTTAGGCAGATCGGTTTCTTCTTCCTCGGGTTTTGGATATTCACTCATAAGTACAAACTAGGCCGGAGATGACGTGTTGAAAAGCCGAAATGGCCGTTATCACGTTAAATATTAGCACGTTCAAAGATACTAATGCCACTACTCCAGACGACGGCGCGGATCAAGACGGGCCTGCACCAGATCGGAGACGAGATTGAGCACGATGATGAGCGTGGCGTAAATGATAATCGTTCCCATAACCAATAGGTGATCGCGGTTAATGACCGAGGATACGAAATAGCGGCCTAGGCCTGGAATATGAAAAATAGTTTCAACGACAAAAGAGCCACTGATCAGACCCGCCGTCGCTGGCCCCAAGTAGGCTGCTACTGGCAACAATCCATTTCGCAGGCCATGGACAAAGTGCACACGCCATGCAGGCAACCCCTTGGCCCGAGCCGTGCGCATGTAGTCCTGATTGCGCACTTCCAGCAGCGAACCACGTGTCAATCGGGCGATGTAGGCGGCGTAGAACAGGCCGAGGGTCAACGATGGCAACACGCGATCACGGGGCAGATTCCAGCCGGAGACGTTGGCCCAGGGTAAATCGATGGCGAAGATGAGCAGCAAAATCGGTCCGATGACAAAGGTCGGCAGGCAGATGCCTATCATGGCGAGAGTCATTAGGCTATAATCACGGCCACTATGCGGCTTGGCCGCTGCCAAGGTTCCAATGACAATCCCAACACCGATAGCTATAGTCAAGGAGTAGAATCCTAGCTCAAGTGATATAGGCAGTTTATCGGCGATAAGCTCATTTACCGACCATCCCGGGTACTTATAAGAAGGTCCAAGATCTCCCTGCAACAACCCTCCCAAATAGCGGAAAAACTGAACATAAACCGGTTTATCGAGGCCATAAGCTTGATCGAGCGCCGCTTTGACTGTTTCCGGGACTTCCTTTTCAGCATCGAAGGGCCCTCCTGGAACGAGCCGAATTAGAAAGAAATTTACGGCGACAATAATAAAAATTACGACAATGGCTTCTGCAAGCCGCTTGAGCACGTAATTGAACATAGGTTAAGGGCTAAGCGATAAGAATTAAAACTTCGATGAGATTTTTCAACGCACTAGAAAAACGGGGTGCGGTCGAGGGCGCGGTAATCGAGATCCTGGGCAAGCTGCAGGGCATTTCTAGCTTCGTTGACCAGGGCACGATAACGGCGGGTCTGCCCGAGCACGGAAGCCACTTGGTGTCCCTGATAGGGCCGCCCGATCTTGTCCTCGCGAAAGAGCTTGTAGGTCGTGTGCGTAAGGGCGCGCAGCGGCGTATCGAAGTCAATATCCCGGGTAGGCGGACGACACTCCCGAAAAGATTCCGCCAGTACGTCAAGGGCCTGGACCACGGCATCGTTAATCGCCAGAATGCTGGGGGCGATCTTCTCCTGCAAGGCAGGAGGCGACTCGCGCTTGAAGGTCTGCTCCAGCGCCCGCAAACGCAGGCCAAGGGTCTGGGCTGCCAGGGCGAAACGCCGGATGTGGTTGCGCGCGTCCTTTTCGTTATGCATGGCGATCTGGCTGAGCCAGGTTTCCGCCGAGGTCGCGACTGGATTGACCTTTTTGGTGAGCATACTCAGCGCCTCGGTGGCAGGCTGCCCGGCCAGACGCTCCGAGGTGTAGGCCCGCAGGAAGTCACTGCCGCGCTTAAAGAAAAGCCCGAGGTCCCGCCGTAGTTCCCGCTCGGGGATAATGGGCCAGAACAAGCGCAGAACGACCAGGCAGATACAGACCCCCAAAAGGATGCCCAGGAAACGGTCGACTGCGGGCAGCAGCGAGATGTTTTGCGTGTTGCTGACCGAGGTCATGAGCAGAAAGGTTAAAAAGCTCTGGAAGCCCGCGTAGGAATAAGCCGGATCACCGAAATTGATCCAGGCGAAGATGAAGAAGAAGAAAAACAGAGGAAAACAGAAGGTGGCGTAGCTGGAAAAATACGGTTCGAGAACGACCAACGACAACGCTCCGCAGGAGCCGCCCAGCAGGCACCCCCCCAGACGCAGCAATGCCTTTTGGCTGCTCGCCACCATCGTCACCTGCATGACGATACCTGCGGTGATGGCCGCCTGCGCCCCACCCTGCCACTGTAGCCACTGCCAGGCGTAGAGTGCGCTGATGCAGGCGATGGCTACCTTGATGCCGTGTTGCACGCGCCGCTTGTCCAGGCCCTGCTTGGGCGAGGCTTCGAGCTCCTCCAACTGTGCCTGCAACGCACCTCCATTGATATCCGCCACAATGACAAGCAGGCTGTCCAGAGCCTTTTTGACGTCGAAGAGATTGGCCAACACGGTGTAGAGGTGTGTCGTGTCCTCGATGGAGTATTTCAAGTTCACGTCGGCCTTGCGGAGATCGTCTATCTTCGTATCGACGGCCTCACCCTCGGTATCCGCGCTGAGTGCCTCGGGGATTTCTCCACTCTTGAGCTTGTCGATGATTTCACCGAAAAGGCGGTCCAGTGCGTCGGTAAAGGCATCGAGTTCTGCCATAAGCTCTTCGCGATAGCCCTTCGGGTAATGCGCCTGCGCGGCCCGCCGCAACATACCGAGAGTAATAAAAAGGTCCTCGACCTGACTCAGGAAGGCCTCGTAGCCACGGCGGTGCTTGTGGACCTGGCTGCTGTCCCGCAGCGCCTGGAGCAGAAGCGGATGGAGCTTGGCCAATTGCCCGGTTATCTGGTCCTCCAACGCCTCGAAGTCGGTGTCGGTGGTTTTGTCGTGGAGATTAAGCGCGTTGACCTCGCGAAAGAGCTGACGGCACTTCTCCAGGTCCTTGGCGACCAGTGCGAGGAAGGCACGGCCCGCGTTCTGCGGCCAGAAGGCCGCGTTGACCGTCAGGGCAACCCCCACTCCGAGGCAGATTTCACTGACCCGGAAGAAAACAAACGGAAACAGGTAGCCCGGATCCTGAAACGTATCGACGACAAGAATATTGAGAGTCAGACCGTAGAGGATAAAAGTATACGGATACCACGAGCCCGCCCCAAAGTAGCCGCTAATGGTCAGCGTCACGGCCAACAACACGCAGTACCCGAGCTGGTTTTGCGGAAAGGCACCCGAAATCAGGTACAGCGTGGCCCCGGCAAGAAAGGTGCCCACTACCCGCATCATGGCCTTCTCAAGGGCCGCGCCCATGTAGGGCAGCGTCACCACCATGGTCGAAATGCCCGCCCAGTAGGGATTATCCCAGTCGAAGGCCATGGCCAGGCCGATGGCGATAACCGCCGACAGAGCCGCCTTGAAACTGGTCAATAAGCGCAACTGCAACGGGCTCAGCATACCGGATTGCCCTGAAGCATTTGCCGAATGAGCTTCATCGCAAACTCTTAATCCGTCTACCTCGTGGGGAAATCGACATCCCAGACGAAGCTCAGGCTTGAACCCTTCCTTTACCGGCCATAGCAGTATGAGGGTGCAAAAAGCACTGCCCAAACGCTACGTCATTACCCAGGCCAAGGTCTACTGGTTGACCGTCCTGGCTTTTTTGGCCTCGATTCTCTTAGCCTACGTCCTCGACTCCTGGGACGATGAGGTCCTGCGCGAGGAATCCCGCGAGGAGCTTCACCAGGAGCTGCTCGAAATCGAGGGTGCCTTGCAGTACCGTCTGCGCCGCCGGGTGGAGCTAACGGCCGGTCTGGCCAGCTACATCCAATCCCAGCCCGACCTGACGCAAAAGGAGTTCGCGCAGGTGGCGGGTAGCATCTCCAAGCTATCCCAGGGACTGGCCGGCATACAGTTGGAGCGCGATGACCACATCAGTCACGTCTATCCGGAGGGCGAATTCGAAGACATCACCGGCAAACGGCTCTCCGATCTCTATCGGGAGGACGAGCAGGGAGAACTCAGCCCGATCAGCCCTCCCATGCCCAGGCGAGACCCTCCGGGGATATTGGCCTATCGCGTCCCGATCAAAATCACCCTCAACAAAGACAACGGTTCGGAATCAGAGGATGTTTGGGGTTACGTTATTTACCTCATCGATGTGGAGGAGATTATCGAGTCCACCGGCATGCTCGGTGAAAATGCGGCCATAGATCTGGCCCTTACCTTTACCCCCGATCAGGGTCAGGAAAAAATCATCTTCGGAGACCCCAGCGTACTCCAAAGGGATCCTGTCTTTGTGCAGTTGGGCTTACCGGGCGGAGATTGGGAGCTGGCCGGCATCGATCCCGGTTGGCAGGCCATCATTCGCAAGCACCATACCCATCGTCGGCTGGTGCTCGCTCTGGCCATCCTCTTTTTTACGCTCTGGTCATTTAGCCTGCTTAGCAGACTGCGCTCCCGCGGACTTGTCAGCGACGTGGAAGCGGCGCGGCAGGAAAGCGAGCGGCAGTTCGCCTATCTCATCCGTGAAGCTTCGGTGGACCCCATCGGCATCTACGACCAGCAAGGCAGGATCATCGAGTTCAACGAGGAGGCCACACGTGCCCTCGGCTACTCCCGGGAAGAACTGCACCAACTGACCGTCTACGATATCGACTGCGAACTTGGGCACGCACGCATCGAAGAAGGGCTCAGGAATCTCAAACCCGGGATGATATCCGTTCTTCGCACACGCCATCGCCGCAAGGACGGCACCGAGTTCCCGGTCGAGCTGCGCCTGGGCGTGGTCGAAACCGGCGAGGGCTTGCGTGTCATCTGTGCCGTACGAGACATCACCGCTCAGAAGCGCTACGAGGAGGAGCTGGAGAACATCAACCGCGACAAGGACAAGTTCTTCAGCATCATCGCGCACGACCTCAAGGGGCCGCTCGCGGGCTTCCTCGGACTGGCGGAGATGCTGGCGCAGGATTCCGAATCCTTCTCCAAGGAAGACCTCAAGGTGCTGGGCGCGGAAATGCACAAGGCCGGGCAGAATCTGTTCAACCTACTCGAGGACCTGCTCGACTGGTCCCGCCTGCAAATGGGCCGGATCGACCTCACCCCACAGGCCTTCGCCATGACCCACGTCATCGAGGCCAATGTCTCCCTGCTGGGCGTCAACGCCCGCTCCAAGCAGATTGAGCTGCTCACCGACTATTCCGGGGACACGCAGGTGGTGGCCGACCTGGACATGATAAACACCGTGGTGCGCAATCTCGTCTCCAACGCCGTGAAGTTCACCCCGCAGGGCGGCCGAGTGAACATACGCGCCAGCCGTGTCGACAAGGGCGTCCAAGTCGCCGTTGAAGACACCGGCGTGGGTATGAGCGAGGAACAGATCGCCAATCTTTTTCGCCCCGGCCAGGCGAAACGTACCGAGGGCACCGCCCATGAGAAAGGCACCGGGCTGGGGTTGCTACTGTGCCATGAATTGCTCAAGCGTAACAATAGTGATTTGACCGTCACCAGCGAATTGGGCAAAGGTAGCACTTTTGCGTTTACTTTACCAGCCGCCGACGAAAACGATCCCGTGGTGCCCAACTCCGCCCTGAGCGCAGTCACGGGGACACCCTTTAAGAAGAGTGACTAACTGCATGCCGAAACCCATCTATCAAATCGTAGCAGTGGCCCGCAACGGCGTCATCGGGCTCAATCGCAAACTGCCCTGGCGCATCCCGGAAGAATGGGATTATTTCATAAGCACGACCTCCGGCGGTGTCATGGTCATGGGACGGGTATGCGCGGAGGAGTTCGGCCAGGGGATGACCGACCGGGACATGCTGGCGATCACGCACGACACCGATTTCAGCCTGCCCGGCTTTCTCGTCGGCCACTCGCTGAAGGAAGCCCTGGAGATGGCACAGGCTTCACCACAGCCGGGCCCCATCTGGATTTGTGGCGGAGAGCAGATTTACCAAGAGACTTTCGACATAAGCAGCCGACTGTATATCTCATTTATCCAGAGGGAATTCGACGGCGACACCTACTTCCCGGAGGATTGGCGCGAAACCTTTCCCCATGAGCTCTCCCGTCAGGACTACGCCACTGCAGAAGTGCCGTACAGCGTGTGCATCTACGGAAAAGAGCCCGAGAAAGTCTAATTTCCAGCCTTGCCAGACAGAAAGGGCGGACCCGCTACAGGCCCGCCCTTTGGCATTTGTCCGGATACCACGAATCGTTATTCCTACGTTCGTATGGTAGAAGTTATACTCGGCGCTTTCGGCGGATAATACCTATCAGGAAAGCGGCACTACCAAAAACCAGCGCCCACGTTTCCGGCTCTGGCACCGGAATCATGGATGTGTTTCCGTAGTCGACCGTGCTCTGGTCCAACTGAAGCGCATAGAGCTGGGCATGCTGAACCGCCGTGAACTCGATATCAAAGCTGACGACGTCCGAATAATCGCTCACATCCCACTGATACCCGTAGAGATTGATGAACAAATCTTCGTCCTGCATCGTACCCCCGGGGCCTGTCGGCATTTCAATCGTTCCGTTATACGCCGCGTATATCAGCTCCGAAAAGTCGGCGGACAAGGTCACTGGAGAATCTCCGTCGAAGTTGAGGGTCAACGAAGGCACCTGCAGGCCCAGCGTTGCATCGTCATAATAGTCGTAGGTAAAGGCCTCGCCAATCTGCACCTGGAAAACAATGGTCCCCAGGCCCGAAAGCGGCGACGCCTCATTCACACCCAGAATTCCGCCATTGATATTCGGGTCGCCGTTGAAGCCGCCGTAGTAGATCCCACTACTTGCGGGATACGGACCACCACCAGAGCCGTTGGCGACCTTGTCCAAAGTCGCCTTGGCGCCCGCGTTTGACTGCAGTTGGGAGTCAATCGGGCTAGGCCAGGCACCGCTGCCGGGGAAGCCACCATAGCCTGAGCTACCGTAGAGGTCATGCTCCTCGCCATGGATGACCTTTGTCATCGGCGTGGTTGTGTTGTTGGACAGGTTATACCAGCCGTCATATTTGGAGCCTGCCCCGAAATCCACCGCCACCGGTGTGGAATCTCCCACAGCGTCGCCGTAGCAAAGCGGCGTCAGAGATGACGCGCACAGGCTCAAGATCAGTTTTGTTAGATGTGCTTTTTTCATGGTTTATTGAGATTGACACTCAATATCTTTATTTATTGATACCGAGTGTCAATCTCATTATTGAAAAAGAATCTCAATTAAGTCTAAAAAAGGCACACGACGCATCATCACAGAAGGTCAACTTGCTATGTATCAATTAGTTGAAAAAAGAATCAATCGCCTGGAAAACCGTGGGTTAACGCTGATCGAAATTCTCATCGCCATGGGAATCACGGCACTATTAACGCTGATTACGCTTTCCGTACTCGGCAATGTGCGCGAACAGGCTTACCTGACCGAAGAAGTCGCGGCGGGCAGAAATCTGATCTCGGCCTACCATTTATATGCGCAGGACCGAAGCGGCGAACTGCTGCCAGGCTTTGACGAGCGAATTAATAGTGTGCGCTACCAGAACAGGATGATCAGCTTTCCGGCCATCGCGCACCGCTACCCTTTTCGGATAGCGCCTTATCTGAACGATAAGCTCGAGGGAGCCACCCTGCTCTTCTCCAATAAAGAATTCATTGAAAATAAGTACGGCACGCGGGGGTTTCTGCACGACTACATGCTGAGCCTGAATCCGCTATTCGGCATTAACCACACCTTTGTCGGCGGTCATGTGAATGCTTCCGGTGAAAATATGGAAAACCACAACGAAGTCCTCACGCGTTTGGTGCAAATCGAAGAACCCGTGCTTGTCTTTGCTTCATCCGGCATGGGTCCGGTGCCAGAAGTAGCCCAGTTTAATGAAACCGTCGGATTCAACGTCATTGAGGCGCCACACACCTGGACCTCAGAGACATGGAGCAAGCATTCCAATGTAGATAACTACGGGAATGTTTCCCCCCGGCATAATGGAAAAGCCATCTGCGCCTTCAGTGATGGCAGTGTTCAACCACTGGAGATGGAAACGCTACGCGATATGCAGCTTTGGTGTCGGAATGCCTCCCGCGCAGGCAACCCAAACTATAACCCATGAGCCCCCTTTTTCGTATCTTAGGTTTTTTAGGTAAGATACTAAATTAAAACTTGCCCTTGCCAAATTCGGCTGTTTTGTTACGCCACTTCTTTTTCCACGAATGGCAAACAGCCAGCATATTTATCCGGAGTTCAAGCGCATGCTGCCTCGCGACGCCCGCGAAGGCCATCTGCGTCAGCGTGGTCACGTCTTCTGGTTTTACGGTCTCAGCGGCTCCGGCAAAAGCACTCTGGCCATTGCTTTGGAGCAAAAACTCTTCGAGCAAGGGCGCTTCTGTCAGCTTCTGGACGGCGACAATATCCGCAGCGGCCTCAATAAGGACCTCGGTTTTACCGATGCCGACCGCCTGGAAAACATTCGCCGCATCGCCGAGGTGGCCAAGCTCTTCGCCAACGCCGGCGTCCTCACCCTGACGGCCTTCATTTGCCCTAAGGAGGAGCTGCGCCAGATGGCCCGCGAAATCATCGGCCCGGAGGACTTCACCGAGGTCTACGTCAAGGCCAGCTACGAGACCTGTCAGGCCCGCGACCCCAAAGGGCTTTACCAGAAGGTTAACGCCGGCAAGGTAAAGTACTTCACCGGCAAGGACTCGGGGTTCGAGGAACCTGCCTCGCCGGATGTCCTCATCGACACCGAAACCCTATCCCTGGAGGCTTCCCTGGAACAGCTCCTGCCCCTCGCCCTGGAAAAAACGGCCCTCTAGCAATCAAGCACTAAGCATCAGAACACCAAGGCACTCTTTTACATGCACCGCGCCTACCAAATCAACCACCTCAAGCAACTCGAGTCCGAGTCGATTTTCGTCCTGCGTGAATTCGCCGCGCAGTTCGAAAAGCCCGTGCTGCTCTTTTCCGGCGGCAAGGACTCCATCGTCATGGCCTGGCTGGCCCGCAAGGCCTTCTGGCCGGCGAAGCTGCCCTTCCCGCTCATGCACGTGGACACCGGGCACAACTTCGAGGAGACCATGACCTATCGCGACGATTTCGTCAAAGAGATCGGCGCACAGCTCGTCGTGGCCTCCGTGCAGGACTCCATCGACAAGGGTCGCGTGGTTGAGGAAAAGGGCCCCAAGGCCAGCCGCAACGGCCTGCAAACCGTCACCCTGCTCGACGGCATCGAGGAGCATGGGTTTGACGCCGCTCTGGGTGGTGGCCGCCGTGACGAGGAAAAGGCCCGCGCCAAGGAGCGCTTCTTCTCCCACCGCGACGACTTCGGCCAGTGGGACCCGAAGAATCAGCGCCCCGAGCTCTGGAACATCTTCAACGGCCGCAAGCTGCCCGGTGAACACTTCCGTGTCTTCCCTCTCTCCAACTGGACGGAGATGGACATCTGGCAGTACATCAAGCAGGAAAACATTCCCCTGCCCACGCTTTACTTCGCCGCCGAGCGCGAGGTCTTCGACCGTGACGGCACCATCCTGGCCAAGACCGATTTCATCAACCTGCTACCCGAGGAGGAGCCCACCCTGCGCAAGCAGGTCGTACGCTTCCGCACCATCGGTGACGCCACCTGCACCGGTGCCGTTGTTTCCGAGGCCAAAACCATCGATGACATCATCGAGGAAGTCGCCGCCGCCCGTCAGACCGAACGCGGTGGGCGCGCCGACGACAAGCGCTCCGAAACCGCCATGGAGGACCGCAAGAAGCAGGGGTATTTTTAATAAACGCTGAACGCTGAATGCTGAACGCTGACAAGCATACCGCATTCAGTTTGGCGATCCCTGAAATCATTTAGCATTAAGCACTCAGCATTTAGCATTTATTTATCATGAGCGAACGTGGATATCTCGACATGGACTTGCTCCGCTTCACCACTGCGGGCAGCGTCGACGACGGCAAGAGCACCCTCATCGGGCGGCTCCTTTACGACTCCAAGAACATCTTTGAGGACCAGCTCGAAGCGGTCGAAAAGACCTCCAAGTCACGCGGCGACGAGCACGTCAATCTCGCCCTGCTGACCGACGGCCTCCGTGCCGAGCGCGAGCAGGGCATCACCATCGACGTGGCCTATCGCTACTTCGCCACGCCCAAGCGCAAGTTCATCATTGCGGACACGCCAGGGCACATCCAGTACACGCGCAATATGGTCACCGGCGCCTCGACGGCCAACCTCGCCATCATCCTGGTGGACGCGCGCAAAGGCGTCATTGAGCAGACCTGCCGCCACTCCTTCATCGCCAGCCTGCTGCAGATCAAGCACATCGTCGTCTGCGTCAACAAGATGGACCTGGTCGACTGGAAGAAGGAAACCTTCGACAGCATCGTCGATGACTACAAGGACTTCGCTTCTCGACTCCAAAGCGTCACCGAAGTAACCTTCATCCCCATCAGCGCACTCAAGGGCGATAACGTCGTCGATCCTTCGACGAACATGCCGTGGTACCAGGGCCCCACCCTGCTCTATCATCTCGAGAACGTCTACATCGGCTCGGACGCCAACCACGTCGACGCACGCCTGCCCGTGCAATGGGTCATCCGTCCGCACAGCACGGAGTGGCACGACTTTCGCGGTTACGCCGGGCGCGTGGCCGGCGGTGTCTTCAAGCCCGGCGATGACGTCGTGGTGCTGCCTTCCGGTTTCGAGGCCAAGATCAAGGCCATCCATGACATGGGGGGTGAGCTCGAAGAGGCTTTCAACCCGATGTCGATTGCGATGACGCTGGATCGCGAAATCGATATCAGTCGCGGCGACATGATTGCCAAGCCCAACAATCAGCCCAAGGTCGGTCAGGACATCGAGGCCATGGTCTGCTGGTTCTCAGAGAAAAAGTCCCTGGCCGGACGCGCCAAGTTCATTCTCCGTCACACCACCAAGGAGTGCAAGGCCATCGTCAGCGAGGTCCGCTACAAGGTTAACATCAACACGCTGCACAAGATCGAGGACGACCTGGAGCTGAAGCTCAACGACATAGGCCGCATCAGCCTGCGCACCTCCTCGCCGCTCTTCTACGACAGCTACACCAAGAACCGCCAGACCGGCAGCTTCGTGCTCATCGACGAGTTCACCAACGAAACCGTCGCCGCCGGCATGATCCGGTAAATCGTTCTGGTCACGAGGAGCACAAAGAAGACACGAAGCACACAAAGCTTCTTGCCTTCGTGCCTTTCGTGTATTCTTCGTGGACTTCGTGTCGGATGAAATACAGTTGAAGCGTGAACAGGCCTGGGTGGGTGATGCCGTCCTGGCTCTTTTCGCCCGTGAGTGGATTCTCCGCCAGGACGACATCAAGCCCGGTCAACGCACCGAGGCCTTCATCCAGATGACGGGGAACCAGTTCCTGGCCTGCGTGGGCGAACCCACTGCCATCGAGGCAGGCATTGGCAAGGTCTATCAAAGCGACGGCCTTCAAGCCGCCTTTAACCACATCGAAACTACTCTGCTGCCGCTGTATCTGAAGCAGCGCAACAACCGTAAGCCGAGCCGGCGATAAGGCACCAGTAGTACGCCGGAAAGGCGCACCCTGCTCAGGTCAGTGCCACACGCACGGTAAAAATCTCGCTGCCGCCGGGCTCGACGAAGTGCAGGCCGTGGCCGTGCTCGGGGCTATTGGGCGGCCCCATCCAGGGCTCGACGCAGTAGAACGGACTGTCGTCGTCCATGGTCCAGGTAACCACCGTGGTCCAGGGCGACGGTATGGTGTGCTCGCCGATGAGAATCTCGACGGCCTCCTCGCCGCTGCGTGGCCCGAAAATCACCGCGTTGTGTTTCAGCTTCGACCGGATGAGATCGACGATGGCCGGGTCATCGAAGTAAGCATCCTGCGGGAACTCCTTCACCGCCACCAACGCTCCATTGGTATCCTGATGAAAGGCCTTTTTGGCTGGAACGTTGACGTGGTAGTCCTTGCGGGACGTTCCCTCGTGCCAGGGCAGCGTGAAGTAGAAGTGATGTCCGGCACTCCAGGGAATAGGCACCTCGTCTTCATTTTTCAGTTCGTAGTCCACGACGAAGGCAAGCTCCTCGAAGCGATAACGCACGTTGAAGGTGTAGTGATACGGATAAGCCTCCTGGCAGGCCTCACTGGGCTCGAAGACGGCGAGGAAGCCTTTGTCACTGACAGTCTCGATGCGAAAGTCACCATCACGGGCATAGCCGTGCATCTGCATGGGCCGGCGCACGCCGTCGGGTGCTTTCCAAAAGCCGATTTCGCCATCGCAAAAAGTACGCGCGGAAAAAGGGAACAGGACGGGGTTGCCACCGCGCACGTGCGCCGGATTGGAGTAGTCAGCATCTTCCGGCCAGTGGATAACGTCACGGACGGAACCATCGGCCATGCCGATGTGCCAGTTCATCAGGCGGGCTCCCTTTTCAGGCCATGCCAGGAAGGTCGAGGCTCCGACCGTCCATTTGTGAATCGTGTGTCCGTCAATCGAGATGGTTTCCATGTAATTCAGTGAGAATGCTCGTCGTGTTCGTGGTCGTGATGGTCGTGTTCTGAATCGGACTCCTGCGGAAAATCCTGGGTAGGCAATCCGTAAGACGGGCCTACATTTGTTTTCTCTTTGGACTGAGACCCGCCGAGATTAAAACCATTATTTTCAGACGGTGCGGTAAAGGCCGGGCGGACTTCGGTGTCCTGAGTGGGCAGGCGTTGGATGGGCGGCAGATCCAGCTCGTCTTCCAGCTCGCGGATACGCTCGAGTACCACGTTAGTCGCCGCCATGGCATTATCCCTGGGCAAGGTGGGATAAAGCGCGCGCAGGTAATCGTAGGCTTCCTGTTGGTGGCCTGAGCGCTTGAGCATTTCGGCGTAGATGCGATCGGCGTAATAAGGCGAATCAGGCATGGCCACGACTTCCTTGTAGTACTTGGCCGCCTGGGCCGGGTCCTCAAGTCGGTTGATGGAAATCTGAGCTTTCTCCAGAGGCACGCGGTAGTCATTCGGATGAAAACTGCCTGCTTTGTCTATGAAGTTCATGCCCAACTCAGCGTAGCGGGCCTTAAGGTTCTTTTCCACCGCAGGCGGTAGATTGGCGTAGCCGCCCATCTCCTGGGCCTCCCAGGCGGGCATATCGTAGGCCATCATGCGAGCGCCGTTCAGCCAGAAAAACATCGGGCGCGGGTCGACTGCGGTAACCAGGTTGAGCATCGCCTCGGTGTTAGGCCGATCCTTGTTTTCCCAGTAGGTGTTGGTCTTGATAAAGAGGAAGTCCGCGATGATGGCGCGAAAGCCCCCGATCAGGCCGATGACAAGCCCCTGACCCAAGGCGCCTTCCACCTCGCGCAGGTTGAGTTCTGGCTGAGTCGCCTTGACCTCATCCCAGATGGGGCGCTCCACCGGAGACAATGCCAGGCCCAATACAAACAAAGACAGCGCCGACAGGCCAAACACGCGTGCCCGCCGCCACCACCAGTTGTCCTTTGCTTTGATTAGGGGCATGGCTCAGATTTCCCTTCCGCGGAAGGCCAGCACGGCCAGTGCGTTGAAGGCTATGATGTAAACAATACCGTAACCGAAGATACCCCAGGCCGAGGCGGCCGCCAGGGTCTGCTCCCCGGGGAAGATCATCAGCTCGGCCACATTGAACATTTGGAAATTCGGGAATAGCAGAGCCATCACCCATACCATGCCGCGCAAGAGCGGATTGCCGATATCGTTCCATCCGTCACGCGCCACATACTGGAGCTGACAGATGACAAAGACGAAGAACGACACGATGACCGTATACAGGTTGGTGTTGGAAAAGCTCGCGATGAACATCGTGATGGCCGCGATGATGCCGAAACGCAACAGTTCCAGCACGCCGTAGGCAAAGAGCCCACCATAGCTGACCAGCCGTCCCTCGGCGAAGTCGTCGGGGTAGCGTTCCATGAGGGCACCCTCACGCCAGGACAGCATGCCAGCCAGCAGGCCGATCATCAACATCGTGAAGACGGTCAGCAGTGCGAAGATACCCAGATACTTGCCGGCGATGAACTCCCAGCGGTAGACCGGCTTGGCAAGAATAGTCAGCGCGGTGCGGTTCTCAATTTCGCTGAAGAACAACTGCGCCGTGGCCACAATCGACAGGATGGAGCCGAAAAACAGGATCGAGCCCATGCCGAAGTCCGTGATGAACTTCAGCTCGGAGCTGCCGAAGTCAAACTGGCGGAAAAAGTTGGCGCTCAGGATGAGAGCCACTGCCAGGATGACCAGCACGTTGATGAACTTCTGCCGCAACGCCTCCAGAAAGGTGTTGCGGGCAATGGTGGTGATACGATTCAGGCTGCCTCCGCTCATGCTTCCTCCTTTTCCGATTCGTGTAACTGGTCCGAGTCACGCGTTTGCTGCAGGAAAAGCCGGTCCAGACTGATGCGTGGCGCTTCCACTGAGGCCAGCTTGGCCCCGTGCTTCTCCAGCACGGCCCTGACTTCCGCCTCGGCAGATGCGGGAAAGTGCTCCACGACCAGCGAACGCATGTCCTTCTTTTCAAGGAGCTCGTCCACGCTGCCTTCCAGCACGAGCTTACCGCGATTCATGATGCCGACCCGGTCGCAGATGCCTTCGACCTGTGCTAGCAGGTGGGAACACAGCAGAACCGTCTTCTTGCGCTCCTTAAGCGAGCGAATCATATCCGCGATGGCGGCCGAGCCGATAGGGTCAACGCCGGCGGTGGGCTCGTCGAGGATGACCAGACGTGGATCGTGCACGACGGCCTGGGCAATCCCGATGCGCTGCAGCATGCCTTTGGAGTAGGTGCCGACACGACGGTGGGCGGCCTCGTCCATAGCCACGAGCTTGAGCACGTCCTCGGTACGGTCACCGATTTCGTCCTTGGGCACGCCACACATTTTGGCGTAGAAGCGCACCAGCTCACGGCCGCTCAGGTAGCGGTAAAAGTATGGCGCCTCCGGCAGGAATCCGACGTCCCGCCGGGAACGCACCGAAGTGGAAGGCACTCCGTAGATTTGACAACTGCCGACCGTCGGCTCCAGCAGGCCAAGGATGACCTTCATGGTGGTACTTTTACCGCAGCCGTTAGGACCGAGCAGGCCGAAGATTTCGTTATCGGCGATTTTCAGCCAGAGGTCTTCCACCGCGCGGAGCTTGTAGCCACGCATGCCGATGCGGAAATCCTTGGTGAGCCCGTTGATTTCAATAGCGTCGCTCATGTTAATGGGTAATCTTGAAAGTCTTGTAAGCCGGGGCAGCTTGAAAGGTTTTTTTCTCGGTTTCGCGAATAAAAGGCGACATCCGATCGCTCAATTCGGTGAGAAAAGCGTTTACCTCACCGGGTTCCCCCTGTGCGGCCAGATGCACGCGCCCATCGGCCAGATTTGCCACCTCACCGGTGACGGCAAATTCCTTGGCTGCCTGAAGCGTCGCATAGCGAAAGCCTACGCCTTGTACGCGACCGGAAAAATGGACATCGGCGGTAAAGACAGTTTTTTCTTCGGGCATAACTGAGAGATAAAATCACTCCTAAAGGACCAGATGACAACCCCTTTCGCAAGCCTTGAAAGGCCTGATCTAGTTCGTGGCGAAGAAGGCTCCGTAGACCACGCCCACCAGATTGTAGACGGTCACACGATCCCGGTCCTGTGAATCGTTGCCCAGGCCGCGTGCGATCCAGCCGTTGCCGTCACGCTGAATCAGCTCATGCACCACCATTTTGCCCTGACTGTTGCGGTAGGCCACGTGCATGCCGCGTTCCAGGTCCATGAAGTCAATCGGCGAGATAACAAGTACCGAATTCTCATCATATAGCGGTTCCATGGAGCCACCCCGGCCCAGACCCGCCTGACGCCCGCCCCCGGCATCCTGCAGTTCCATGGCCGCTTTGAGGGCTTCGTTGCCGCCGAGCGGAGAAGTTGGCGGGGTAACATCGGCATTTTTGGCGCTACTGCTCTCGCAACCGGCCAAACAAGCGACCAAAACGAGGATCAGGCCATTCAGAACACAAAAACGGGCTGTATTGGCGGCATTCGTAGTATTTTTCAGGGATAGAGGCAGCATAATGTCTGTAATATAGCCTATTATACGGATATTTCCATACAGTCCAGACCTGATGCCCGGGCAAAGTTGCCATGTAAGCGGACTCAGGTGCCATCACCCTGATATTTCAGTTCAGAGTCTCGTAAAGTTCCGGTGTCAGTCGGATACAGGTTTTCCCCGAGAAATGGCAAACTGTAGGCATGAAAGCACTACAGCAAAAAACCCTGTTTCTGACCATTTTCTTTTCCATCGTCGCCGCCGGATTCGCTCAAGCCAGCAGCTCCGGCATCAGCCTCAATCGCGCGGCTGACGAAGCCCAGCGCCTGGCAGCTCATCGCCCCGGCTGGAGTGTCATGCTCGGCTCTGGTTCGTCCATGAATCCCCACTACGGAAACGGTGACATCGTCATCGTGGACGACTCCAACCTCAAGAGCATCCGCCCGGGCATGATTGCGGTCTACAAGGATAACGAAGGAGACCTCGTCGGCCACACCGTCGTCGCGGTCACACCCGACGGCCTGCGCGTCAAGGGCATCAACAACTCCGGCGAAGACAGCGAACTGGTTAACTCCTCCAACTACCGCGGTGTTGTCGTCGGCATCCTGCGCACGGACGGCCGTGGCAGCGTCTCCCTGCCCACGGTTATCGGCAAGCGTCAGTAAGATTTCGATTGGCAAGCCGGATCGCCCTGGCACATGCTGCCGGGATGAATCCTGGCAAACGCTTCATCCTCCTGGTGGCCGCATTGCTGGCCACCTTTCTTTTGGCCGCCTGTGGGCCCTCTCCGGACGAATACGGGGTTGTCACCGATAAACCCCAACCCACGCGTCTCTCCGGCTCACGCTAAAAAAGCGAAGAGCAACGAGCCACGTTTCTCTCAGGGCCGTCGCCTTGCCTACATGCCCATGTAGGTGATGGTCTCGAGAATGGCCTCCTGGATTTCCTGAATGGCGCGGGCCAGGGCCTGCCCGATGAAATCCATGCGCGCGACCTCGCGAATGCGGTCACGATGGTGGTCCAGCTCCTCTTCGGAAAATACGGTGCTGCTCAAGTCGCAGGCGTCCATCAGGCAGATGAGGACGACATCCTTCGGGTCCGGCAGACTGTTATGGATGATAACGTCGCGAATACGGGCTACGACCTCCTTCTCCTCGGTGTCATCGACCACGGGATAGCAGCGCTCCTTGAGCACAAAAAACAGACGATGCTCCTCACGGCGCAGAATACCCTTCTCGATAAGATCGTTAAAAAGACGCTCGCGCAACTCCGGTGCGTCTGTGGCGACACGCGAGAGGGCGTGGCGAATCGTAGAATTTTCGTCCGTGGGCAGGCGTGACAACACCGTGTCCAGCAGGGCATCCCCGGTCGGGCTACGGTCAAAGACGTGCAATTGTTTGTCGTCGGTATCGATGCGATTGGCGAAAGCCAGCTCCATCAGAAGCGCGCCGGCCACAGCAAGATCGAGCGCACGATCCGGCAACGGGCGCAATTTGCCTGAGTTATCATCCAGAGCAAGCAGGACGATTTCTTCGGAGAAACGGAGTGCCATGATGCGAGTTTACCTTAGCAAAGAAGACACACGCCGTCTGCGCAATGCTTTTCCGCGCGCACACTTGCACGCCGCTGGAACATCTGTCAGCTTTACGGGGTTAGCTGTACCAGATGAAGAAGTTCATAGTCGCCGCCGCCGGATTGGTCCTCTTCGGCCTCATCATGCTCCTGCTGCGGCCGGAGCGGGATGCCGTGCCGGTCTCCGTGCCGGAAAAGGCCGCTCCGACTCTCAGGGAGTCCAGTGCACCGAAGCCGCGCGCGAATTTCACGGAAACTTTTATTGAGGAAGAAAAAGCTTTGGAAACAGCACCCGCGCTGCCTCCGTTTCCCAAAGGCGCGTTGCGTGGCGAAATGACCCTGACCTACCCCGACGCCGAATCCGCCGAGGCCGCCAGGCAACGCCTGCTCGCGGCAGGTTTCGATATCCTCGGCTACAACCGCGCGCTGAACACCCTGCGCGTGCGCGTCCGGGGCGCGGATGACCGTCAGGCCCTGGCCCGCTTGGCCGGACCGGATGCGAAACCGGGTTACAACTTTCCCGTGGCCTCTCCCACTCCGCCCACCGGGACTAAAGCTGTGGGCGGCAGCCAGCCCTTCGGCGCGGACGCAGTAAAATGGATGGGCGGCACGGGAGAGGCATCCGTCGGCAAAGGGGTCAAGGTGGCGGTGGTGGACACTGGAGACACCGGCCATGGCGCATCCGTGGCATCACTCGTATCGGGTTTGTCCACCGGCATCGCACCGGGCGCGGAAGTATTAAGCATATCATCGCTCGGTGAAAACGGCCAGGGCGACGCCTTTACCGTTGCCGAAGGCATTGTCTCTGCGGTGGACGCTGGGGCGCGCATCATCAATCTCAGCCTAGGCACCTACGGCAACGCAGCAGTCTTGCAGGCCGCAGTAGACTACGCCCAGGCCAACGGGGCAATCGTCGTGGCCGCTGTGGGCAATGATGCCGCCGGACAGGTGACCTATCCCGCTGCTTATAACGGTGTCGTGGGTGTGGCATCGGTGGATGCCGCCGGACAAACCGCCACCTTTTCCAACTACGGCAAAGGCGTGGACATCGCCGCGCCGGGCGTCGAGGTACAGGCAGCCATCCCAATGCCAGAAGCTTTTGCTGATGACCTCCGAAATATTGCCACCACCTATGGCCCGAACGTTGGTATTGGAGCGGAGGCTTACACCAGCTTCTCCGGCACCTCGGCCTCAACTCCGCTGGTCTCCGGTGCACTGGCGGCCTTACTTTCGGAAAACCCGAGCATGAGCAATGAACAGGCCGTCGAGATTCTCCTCTCGACTGCTAACGACAGCGGCGCACCGGGTGAAGACGACTACCTCGGTGCCGGCTCGGCCAACCTCGAGCGCATGCTGGAATACAGCCAAACCGGTGTCAGCGACGTCGCCATCGCCGATCACTATTTAGCCAGTGGCGATTCCGAGGCCGTCAGTGTGCTGGTCAGCGTGCAGAATCGCGGCACGGAGTGGTCCGGAGACCTCACTCTGGAAATCGCCTACGAAGGCCGTCAGCAAAGCTATCTCATCGGTGGCCTCAACCCCGGCGAGACCATGGCACAGGAAATCCTCTTAAATCCCACCTTGTTAACCAACGGAGGCAGCACACTGGTGCAATCGCGCGTCACCAGTAGCAGTGAAGATGTTCGCCCCGACGACAACTCCCGCGCTACCCGCATCAGCTTGCAGGTGAAGGAAAGCAGCGAATAAGCGGGCAGCCAGCCATGGACTGATCTCCACATTGTCCTGTGCGGTCACGCACCGCGCAGCCCCAGATATGCGTTTATTCAGGACGCACGTACGGGTTGCTCTTTTTCTCGCGGGCCACGGTAGTGGCCGGACCATGGCCGGGATACAGCGTGGTAGTGTCCGGCAGTGTGTAAATCTGGTCGCGGATGGATTTCTCCAACAGCTCGAAACTGCCACCGGGCAGATCGGTGCGACCAATGCTCCCGGCGAAGATGGCGTCGCCCACGAACGCAAGCTCCTCACCAGGGAAATAGATGACAACATTGTCCGGCGAGTGTCCCGGCACATGACGAATCTCAACCGGACGCCCCAGCAGCGTCAGCTCCGCCGGAGTAGTCAGCCAGGAGTCGATTTGCGGGACCTTGGCCTCACCGGGCACACCGAACATACTTAACTGTTGAGGCAATACGGAGAGCAGCTCGCGTCCGTCTTCGTGCAGGCTGAGAGGAATGCCCGCCTCATTGAGCACTTCACCGTCCAGGACATGATCGAAGTGCGCATGGGTCAACAGGCAGGCCTCCAGAGTCAATCCCTCGCGCTCGAGCAGTGGCCCGATTTTCGACCAGGCGCCCAACGGCGCGTCAATGAGTACGGCGCGGCGCGACTCGGTGTCGGCCACGAGAAAGGCGTTGGTCTCCACCGGCGGCAACGGAAAGGTCTGGATTTTCAGCATTGCCGCCATGAAAAGGCTCCCCGGTGCAGTTGCCAGCGTGAAATGTTGGTGACAGCCAGTCGGCCCCACAGGTAGGTCCCTCAGATTAAGCGTTGCCAAGGCCGAGTCGCTGCTATCCCTTTGGCTCTTTCATATAGAATGAGCAAGTCTGCTAAAAAGCTACGTAAGGAGGCGCATAATCTCTGTCGCATGGCCGACAAGGTTCTGGCTTATCGCCGTGACCTCATGCCCGCGGAAGCCATCGCCGAAATCGAGGCTCAGCGCGACCATCTCAATGGTATGCTGACCGAAAAGGAGCAATCCGCGCGCCCTGAGACCATCCAGCGCGCCATGAGCCGCCTCGACGCCATCATGAAGCCCCACGGCGGTGACATCTATCCGGTCACCTTCGCCGGCGAAAACGTCGAAATGCTGCTGGTGGCGGCCATTCTGGCCATCGGCATCCGCACCTTTTTCCTTCAGCCCTTCAAGATACCGACAAACTCCATGTGGCCCACTTACGCGGGCATGACGGAAAAGGTCTACTCCATCGACGAAGCCGGACCCAACGCCTTGGAAAAAATCTGGCATTTCGTTACCCTCGGAGCGGTCAACTACGACGAACCCGCTCCAGTCGCCGGCGAGGTCATCATACCCTTTGGCATCAAAACCGACGAAGGCTGGCAAGCGTTGGCCAGTTACGTTCCCATTAAAGCCCGGAAATGGCTGATTTTACCGACGCAAAAACTCCGCTACTCACTTTTTGTGGGTGGTCAGCCGGTCTCCTTCGAGGTGCCCGCAGACTTCCGCCTCGATGAAGTCATCCGTCAGACCTATTTCCCGGACTACCCCACTCTGCAGGCGGCCTTCGAGGACGCAAAACGGAAGGGAACGCTCATTGAAGGAAGCCACGGCGGAATAGCCATTCCTACCAACCATAAGCTGCAGGCTGGCCAAAGCGTACTGGATTTCGACATCGACACTGGCGACATGCTCTTTGTCGACCGCTTCACCTATAATTTTATCCCGCCCAAGGTTGGCGACCCTATCGTCTTTCGCACCAACGAAATACCCGGCTTAGTCGATAAAAAAACCGGTGCCCCCGCCGAGCAGTATTACATCAAACGCCTTGTGGGCCAAGCCGGCGACACGCTGGAAGTACGCGAACCAGTACTCTACCGCAACGGCGAGCCAATTGAGGGTGCCGATGCCTTCCAGAAAAACTCCGAGCAAATTGAAGATTACCCGGGATATAAAGCTATGTGGCGGCTTAGCTCCGGTCAGACCGACACCGTGCCCGAGGGCTACGTCTACGCCATGGGTGACAACTCACCAGCCAGTTACGACAGCCGTGGCTGGGGCATGGGTCTACCCTCTGCCCTGGCGGACAAGCCCAATCTCAACTACGTGCCGGAAAAGGAAGTCATCGGAGAGGCCTTCTTTATCTTCTATCCATTCACGCATCGCTGGGGTCTGGCGGACTGAGCGGCTGTAACGAACATTTTACAGGCACAAATCCAGCTAATTCGGCTCATCGGCCTTGCTTATAGCCGCAGGGATGTTTTGATGAATAGCAAATAGGCTCCGATTAGGGGTTGATTCTCCAAAAGAGCCTCCTACAAACTGCACAGGACTTTTATGAGGGGTAACACGACGGAATACGCTTACAACAGCAAGGTCGAGGGCGAGGTAGTCGTCTCGCGGGCCGACGCCGTAATCAACTGGATCCGCAAGCACTCGGTCTGGCCGATGCCCATGGGCCTTGCCTGCTGCGCCATTGAGATGATGGCCGTGGCCGCCTCCCGCTTCGATATTTCCCGCTTCGGCATGGAGGTGATGCGCTTTTCCCCCCGCCAGGCCGACTGCATGATAGTCGCCGGCACCGTCACCTACAAGATGGCCGAGGTCGTACGCCGCATCTACGACCAAATGGCCGAGCCCAAATGGGTCGTGGCCATGGGCGCCTGCGCCTCCACCGGCGGCATGTACCGATCCTACGCCGTTTTGCAGGGCGTGGACCGCGTCGTGCCGGTGGACGTCTACATCAGCGGCTGCCCGCCCCGCCCCGAGGCCCTGCTCGACGGCATGATGCGCCTGCAGGATAAAATTTCCACTGAAAAATCGGTCACCAATCTGCTAAAGAAAGACATGCATCCGGCGCCGGCCCTGGCCGAAGCCGCCAAGTAAACTCCCTGCATGGACGACGCTACCGCCAAACAGTTCCTGGAGCGATTTCCCGAGGCCAAGCCGCGTGAGTCGCTCGACTATAAAGCCTACGACGTACCCGCCGACAAGCTGGTGGAGGTCTGCCGCGTCCTACGGGACGACTTCGGCTTCACCATGCTGACCGATTCCACCGCCATCGACTGGGGCGAGGAGACCAGCCCGCGCTTCACCGGTATTTACCACCTGTTTTCCTGGCTCGGAGCCCGGTACGTACGCATCGCCGCCAACTGCCCGGACGATGCCGCCCCCGCCCTGCCCAGCTTGGTGGAACTCTTTCCCATTGCCAACTGGCAGGAGCGTGAAACCTTCGACATGTTCGGCATCCGCTTTACCGGCCACCCGGACCTGCGCCGCATCCTCATGTGGGACGACTACCCGTACCACCCTCTGCGCAAGGAGTTCCCGCTCGCCGGCCACGACGGCGACCTGCCTGCCGCGGACGTCGCCGAGGCCACCAAGGCCAAGGTCATCCCCGCCCCGATGATGGGTGGGCCGTTCCACGCGCCGCAAAAAGACCATATGTCCAAGCGCGAGCCCCGTGGGGCCGACCAGAGCTGGAACGAAGCCAAACCCAAACCCTGTAGCAAGGACTGATTCTCACCATGCCCGCCACCACCAAGGAAGTTGACATGCAGGACGTCGCCGCACGCGGCGCCGACTACGGCGAAGAGCTGCATGGCGAAGAGATGACGCTCAACATGGGGCCCTCGCACCCGGCCACCCACGGTGTGCTGCGGCTGCGCCTCAAGCTCGACGGCGACTTTATTACCGAATGCGACCCGGTCATCGGTTACCTGCACCGCGGCGATGAGAAAATCGCCGAGAACATGACCTACAACCAGTTCGTGCCCTACACGGACCGCCTGGACTATCTCGCGCCGCTGGCCAACAACGTGTGCTACGCCATCGCGGTGGAAAAGCTGGCCAATCTGGAGGTGCCACCCCGCTGCCAGACCATCCGCATTATCTGCTGCGAGCTGGCCCGCATCTCCTCCCACTTGCTGGGCTTGGGCGTCTACGGCATGGACACCGGGGCCATGACCACCTTCCTCTACACCTTTACCGAGCGCGAAAAGCTTTACTCGCTCTTCGAGGAGCTGACCGGTGCACGCTTCACCACCAGTTATACCCGTATCGGTGGCGTGGCGCGCGACATTCCGGAGGGCTGGCTGGGCCGCGTCAGCAACTTCCTCAACCAGTTCGAGCCCAAGATTGACGAGCTCGATAACCTGCTGACACGCAATAAGATATTCCTCGACCGCACCAAGGACATCGCCATTATTTCCCGCGAGGATGCGATTGCCTACGCCTTTACCGGGCCCAATCTGCGCGCTTCCGGGGTCGACAGCGACCTGCGCCGCGACCGTCCCTACTGCGGTTACGAAGACTACGATTTCGAGGTGCCCATCGGCACCGTCGGTGACGCCTACGACCGCTATCTGGTCCGCATGGAGGAAGTCCGCCAAAGCGTGCGCATCGTCCGCCAGGCCATCGACAAGATGCCGGAAGGACCGTACTTTGCCGAGGACGCCAAGAAAATCCACGTCCCGCCCAAGGCCAAGGTGCTGACCAGCATGGAGGAGCTTATCCAGAACTTCATGATCGTCACCGAAGGCCCTCAAATGCCCGCCGGCGAAGTTTACTTTGAAGCGGAAAATCCGAAGGGCATCCTCGGTTTCTTCATCCACAGCAAAGGCGGCGGTGTGCCCTTCCGCCTCAAGATCCGCGCCCCCTCCTTCTGCTCGCTCAGCATCCTGCCAAAGATCGCCAAAGGCTTGATGATGTCGGACGTGCCCGTCGTTCTCGGCAGCTTCGACTTCGTCATGGGAGAATGCGACCGCTGATTTTTTTCTGATTTCGATTACTGACACATGGACCTTTCCGAACAGACGCTCGAAAAAATCGAGAAGACCATCGCCAAGTTTCCGAAGAAACGCAGTGCGATGCTGCCCATCCTGCACCTGATTCAGGAGGAAAAGGGCTACCTCGATCCGGAGGCCGAGGAATGGGTCGCGGCCAAGCTGGAAGTGACCCCCATCCAGGTGCGCGAGGTCGTGACGTTCTACCCAATGTACCGCCAGAAGCCCATCGGCAAGGTCCACGTCAAAGTCTGCCGCACCCTCTCCTGCGCTCTCGTCGGAGCCTATAAGGTCTGCGAGAAGCTCGAAGAAGAGCTCAAGTGCAAGCGCGGGGAAACCTCCGCCGACGGCAAATATACCATCGAGTTCGTCGAGTGCATCGCCGACTGCGGCAAGGGCCCCGTCGTGCAGGTCGACGACAAGATGTACGAACTTATCAAACCCGAAAAGGCCGGTGAGCTGGCCGAGGAAATCAAGCGCATGGCTGAGGCTGGCCCCGAAGCCGTCGCCACCGCTCAACCCGGAACCCCCGGCTTCAAGGGATGATTCAAAAACTGCCAGTCCAGGAACGCCGCATCGTCTACAAGCACGTAGACGAGGAAGGCTATACCAACGACATCGAGTGCTACCTCAAGAACGGCGGCTACGAGGTCATGAAGAAGGCCTACCAGGCCCAGCCCGAGGACCTACGCCAGGAAGTGCTCAACTCCGGCCTCAAGGGTCGTGGCGGCGCGGGCTTCCCCACCGGCATGAAGTGGAAGTTCGTCGACCACAAGTCCGGCAAACCCATTTACTTGATCTGCAATGCGGACGAGTCCGAGCCGGGCACCTTTAAGGACCGCCAGCTCATTTATCAGGACCCGCACCAGCTCATTGAGGGCATGATGATCAGTGCCTTCGCCAACAACTGCGCCCAGGCTTTCATCTATATTCGCGGCGAGTTTATCAACGGCGCACGCATTCTGGAAAACGCCATCGAGGAAGCCCGCGCCAAAAACTTCCTCGGCGACGACGTTCTCGGCTCCGGCTATTCCTGCGAGATCACCGTCTGCCGCGGCGCCGGGGCCTACATCTGCGGTGAGGAAACCGGCCTGATCGAGTCCCTTGAGGGCAAGCGCGGCTATCCGCGCGTCAAGCCGCCCTACTTCCCTGCCGTGCTCGGCCTTTACCAGTGCCCGACCATCGTCAACAACGTCGAGACCCTCTGTCAGGTCAAGCACGTCATCGACATGGGCGGCGACGAGTTCGCCAAAATCGGCGTCAAAGGCGACTCCGGCACGCACATCTGGGGCGTCTCCGGCCACGTCCAGCGTCCCGGCTACTACGAAATCGAAGCCGGCGCCTGCACCTTTGGTGACCTCCTGCACGACTTTTGTGGCGGCCCGCTACCCGGGCGGCAGTTCAAGGCTCTCATCCCCGGTGGTTCCTCCACCAAGGTTCTCAAGTGGGGCGAAAAGTTCAAGGTCAAGCACCCCAACGACGGCCAGGAGTACGAATGGGGCGTCGAGGACATCCCGCTCGATGCCATCAGCATCGGATTATGTGGAACCTTCCTCGGCACCGGCGGCAGCATCGTCATGGACGACTCCACCGACATGCTTGAGGCCCTGGCCAACCTCAATGCCTTTTACGGCCACGAAAGCTGCGGCCAGTGCACCCCCTGCCGCGAGGGCTCCCTCTGGTTGGAGAAACTTTCCGGTCGTATGACCTCCGGCAAAGCCCGTCCCGAGGACGTGCCTCTGCTCAAGGACATCGCCGACCAGGTCGCCGGACGCACCATCTGCGCCCACGGCGAGGCCGTGGCCTGGCCTGTCCAGTCCGCCGTGCCCAAGTTCCAGGACGAATATCTGGACAAGATTTCCAAACAAGCCAGCGGCCAACGCTACAACCCAGCCGGCTATCCGCTCATCTAGTTTTTCCCAATGCCCGAAGACGCCTCCAAGCTCGTCAACATCAACATCGACGGCCAGGACTACAAAGTCCCGGCGGGGATGAACATGGTCGATGCCGCCTCTTACTGCGGGGTGGAGATTCCGCATTACTGCTACCACCCGAAGCTGACCGTGGCGGGCAACTGCCGCATGTGCCTGGTCGAGATGGGCACCCCCATGCGCGACCGCTCTACCGGCGAGCCGGTGCTGGACGAAAACGGCGTGCAAAAAATCGGCTGGATGCCCAAGCCCGCCATTGCCTGCGCCTCCAACGCCACCCCCGGCCTGCACATCCGCACCAATTCCGACCTAACCAAGGCCTGCCGCACCGGCGTGATGGAGTTCCTTCTGGTCAACCACCCGCTCGATTGCCCGATTTGCGACCAAGCTGGCGAATGCCGCCTGCAGGAGTTCGCCACCGACTACGGACGCGGCTACAGCCGCTTCGTCGAGGAAAAGAACGTCAAGCCCAAGCGCACCGTCCTCGGCCCGCGCGTCATCTTGGACGACGAGCGTTGCATCCTGTGCTCCCGCTGTGTGCGTTTCACGGAGGAGATTGACGAGAATCCCGTGCTCGGCTTCACCCAGCGTGGCAGCCACAGCACCCTCACCTGCTATCCCGGCCAGGAGCTCGACAGCAACTATTCGCTCAACACCGTGGACATCTGCCCGGTCGGCGCTCTCACCAGCACGGACTTCCGCTTCAAGATGCGCGTGTGGTTCCTCAAGCCCGTCAACAGCATCTGCACGGAGTCCAGCGCGGGAGTCAACACCGAGGTCTGGAGCCGCGAAGGCAAGATTTACCGCATCACTCCGCGTCGCAACGACGCCGTCAACGACACCTGGATGGCCGACTCCGGTCGCGCCCTCTACAAACAGGTTGAGGCCGAGAGCCGCATGAAGCTGCCGCGCATCAGCGGCAACCAGGTCAGCCTGGCCGAGGCCATCGAGCGTGCCGCCGAGCTGATCAAGAGTGGGCCCACCGCCTACGTCGCCTCTGGCAAACTCAGCGTCGAGGAACAGTTCCTTCTGGGCAAATTGGCCAAGGTCAAGCCCGGCAGCGTGTATTTTGTCGACCACAGCCGCGAAGGCGACAGCCGCCTCATCTCCGAGGACGCCACCCCGAACCTGCGCGGCGGGCTCGTCACCGGATTGATTTCCGAGTTGCCCGGCGAGCGCCTTGATGCCCTGGCCGACGCCCTCAAGGCCGGCGAAGTCAAAACCGTGGTCTCCTTCGGCGAAAATCTCATCAACGCAGGCATCGGTCCCGAGCTGCTGAAGAAGACCGATCTGGTTTACCTCGGCACTCACCGCAACGACACGACCGACCTCGCCCGCGTACTCATTCCTACACTGACCGTCTTCGAGAAGGCCGGCAGCTTCATCAACCGCCAATTCCGCCTCCAGCGCTTCCTCCAGGCCGTGCCCGGCCTGGCAGGCCTGTTGCCCGACGTCGTCGTCCTGACACGCATCCTCGGCGACATCTCAGGCGACAAGACTCCGGACCCTTCCATGACCGAGCTGTGGGCCGAAATCGCCCAAGCCATCCCGGCTTTGAAAGACCTGTCGTTCGCGAAAATCGGCGACAGCGGGGTCGAGCTCGACGGCAGCGCCTACGACAACCTTCCCTTCCACGAAAAACCCGGCTGGCACTACGAGCCCAAGCTCGAACCCGCCACAACCTCGGGCTCCTCTTTCTGACGACCGCGCACTGACATCCCATGGACATCGTCGAGATTTTACTGAAAATCCTTTTCGCCATACTTGTGGTGGTGGTCATCATGACGATTGCCGCCTACTCCGTGCTGGCCGAGCGCAAGGTCGCGAGCTGGATTCAGGGGCGCGTCGGCCCCAACCGCACCGCCCTGCCAGGCCTCAGCGCCATCCCTGTCCTCGGTCGCTTCCTCGTCCGTATGGGCATGTGGCAGCCGCTGGCCGACGGGGTGAAGTTCCTCTTCAAGGAAGACCCGCTCCCCGGCCACGTAAAGAAATGGTATTACTGCCTGGCTCCGGTCGTAGCACTGGTGCCTTCACTCAGCACGGTGGCGGTCCTGCCCTTCGGCGCGTACTGGGTCAACGGCGTAGAGTACCCGCTGGTGCTCGCCAACGTCGATATAGGCATCCTCTTTATTTTGGCCATCAGCTCACTGACCGTTTATGGCATCGTCATGGCTGGCTGGGCGGCTAACAGTAAGTACCCGTACTTCGGCAGTATCCGCTCCAGCGCTCAGATGATCAGCTACGAGCTGGCCATGGGCATGAGCGTTATCCCTGTTTTCATGTGGGCCAACGGCCCGGCAACAGGCTTCGGCGACCTGACCCTGTTCGGCGTCGTGGCCGCACAAAAGGACCTCTGGCTGGGCATCTGGATGCCGTTACCGGCCTTTGTTTTCCTCGTGTCGCTCTTCGCCGAGACCAACCGCCTGCCCTTCGACATGCCCGAGTCCGAGACCGAGCTGGTGGGCGGCTTCCATACCGAGTACGGCTCCTTCAAGTTCGGCCTCTTCTTCGTCGGCGAGTACGCCGCCATGGCCATCGGCTCGGCGGTCTTTGTCGTGCTCTTCCTGGGCGGCTGGAACTTCCTGCCGACCTTCGGCTTCCTGCCCGACTGGGTAGCCAATCCCTGGGCCACCTGGGGCTGGTTTGGCAGCGTGGTCAGCGTACTGTTCTTTATCGGCAAGACCCTGACCTTCATCTTCCTCTTCATCTGGGTGCGCTGGACCCTTCCGCGCTTCCGCTACGACCAGGTCATGAACCTCGGCTGGAAGTACCTCGTGCCGCTGGCTGTCGCCTCCATCATCATTTACGCGATCGTCATTGCCCTGTGGGACACCGCCGTAACCGTCGACCACATCAAGCCCGAAACCTTCGGCCCCGCACCTCAGTAACCTTTTATCACACACTTTCACCATGGCCAAAGTCCTCGAACGCAAGCCGCTCACCTTCGCCGAAAAGACCTACCTGCCGCAGGTCCTTGGGGGTCTCAAGATCACCTTCAAGAACATGCTCGGGAAAAAGGTCACCATGGAGTATCCCGAGGAGCGGCCCAACATCCCGGACAACTACCGCGGGGTGCCCACTCTGGTGCATGACCCCAATGGACGTGAGAAGTGCGTTTCCTGCCAGCTCTGCGAATTCGTCTGCCCTCCCAAGGCCATTCGCATCACCCCGGGCTCCATTCCCGAAGGCGACGAGCACGAGCACGTGGAAAAGGCGCCCCAGGATTTCGAAATCAACATGCTCCGCTGCATCTACTGCGGCATGTGCCAGGAGGTTTGCCCGGAGGAAGCCATCTTCCTGCAGGACGTCTACTCACTCGTCGGTACCAGCCGCGAGGAGTTGGTCTTCCACAAAAAGAAACTTTACGAGCTCGGCGGCACCCGCCCCGACCAACACTACAAATGGGACGTCAAAAAGGCTGCCGAGGAGGAGGCCCTGGCTGGCAACGGCCACCACTAATCCAAACCATGCAGCACACTGATAACCCGGTCCCGCACACACCTTTCCGATTTTCTGCTTGAACCACCGAACACCACTTCAAAGAACACCCGTTGACTGACGCTACGCGATGGAAAACTTTCTCTTCTATCTGTTTTCGGTACTGACCATCCTGGGAGCCCTGCTTCTGGTGGTGAACCGCAATGCCGTCAACGGAGCCATGTTCATGATCATCAGCCTCATCGGCATGGCTGCGCTCTTCCTGTTGCTGGAGGCTTACTTCCTCTTCATCCTGCAGATACTGGTCTATGCCGGCGCCGTCATGGTGCTCTTCCTCTTTATCGTCATGCTTATCGATGTGGAGAAGGGACCAAAGACACGGCCCGATGGCCTCACTATCGCGGCCAGCATCGTCGGCCTGGCCTTGCTTCTGCTCGGCATCATCGCGGTCTTCACTACAGACAGCGCCACCTCCGCCCTGCCGGAGGTAACCAAGCTGCCCGAAGCCGCCTCCGCCGCAGGCATCCCCTTTGGCACCTCCGTTCGCGGCTACGGCTACGGACTCTTCACCAAGTACATGTTGCCCTTCCAGGTGACCGGCTTCCTGCTGCTCATCGCCATGATCGGCGTCATCGTCGTCAGCAAGAAAATCACCGCCTCCGGCGACGCGGAAAAGGAGGGCCCGAAAAAGGCCTGAGGCCTTGGGTAAATCATCATGACGGTCGGACTTAACGCTTTTCTTTTAGTCTCCGGACTGCTTTTCGCCATCGGCTTCTTCGGCGTGCTCTTACGCCGCAACACGCTGGTCATTTACATGTGCCTGGAGCTGATGCTCAACGCCGTCAACCTCGCCCTGGTGGCCTTTGCCCGCTACCATGACAGCCTCGACGGCGCCATCTTCGTCTTCTTCAGCATTACCGTGGCCGCGGCGGAGGTCGCCGTGGGCCTGGCCATCGCGGTGGCCCTCTATCGCAAACGCCAGACCATCCTCGTGCAGGAGCTGGCCGCCATGAAAGACTGACCTGTTACGCATGGACCCGTCCCAAATACTTACCGCCATCCTGCTGACGCCGCTCGTGTCCGCCGCCATTATCTGCCTGTTTTTGCGGCGGGGCGGCTACGTGGCCGCAGCGGTCTCGGTCATCGCCGCCTTCGTCATCCTGGTGCTGTCGTTCTACTGGCTGTTCAACTGGGACGGCATGGAGTACACCTGCGGAGACAGCGCGCTGACCATCCTGCAGTTCGGCGGATTCGAGGTTAACATCGGCTACCTTTTCAACTACGAGGCGGCCACCATGCTAGCGGTCGTGGCCTTCGTCGGCTTCTGGATTCACGTCTTCAGCGTCGGCTACATGGACGACGACAAGGACAAGGGCCGCTTCTTCGGCGGGTTGTCCATCTTCATGTTCTCCATGCTCGGTATCGTGCTGGCGGACAATCTGTTCATGATTTTCATCTTCTGGGAGCTGGTCGGCTTCAGTTCCTACATGCTTATCGCCCACTACTGGGATAAGGATTTCGCCGCCGACGCCTCCAAAAAGGCCTTCATCGTCAATCGCATCGGGGACTTCGGCTTCCTCGTCGGGATTGTCTGGGCCTACCACTTCTACGGCACGGCGGACATCAGCGCCATTACCGAGATCATTCACAACGACCCGACCAAGGCCATCGACGGCATCGGCCTGCTGCTCATGTGCGGCTTCGTCGGCAAGAGCGCGCAGTTCCCCCTCCAAGTCTGGCTGACGGACGCCATGGCAGGCCCGACGCCGGTCTCCGCGCTCATCCACGCCGCGACCATGGTGGCGGCCGGTATTTACTT
This sequence comes from Verrucomicrobiia bacterium, assembly GCA_030432235.1. Taxonomy (GTDB): domain Bacteria; phylum Verrucomicrobiota; class Verrucomicrobiia; order Opitutales; family Cerasicoccaceae; genus JAUIHT01. Next base: position 290,119 of record JAUIHT010000005.1, read on the forward strand.
CATGGTGCGCATCTTCGCCCTACTGACCGACTTTACGCTGGACTGGATCCTGTGGTCGGGCGCCATCATGACGACCTTCGCGGGCTTCTGCGCCCTGGGCCAGACGGACATCAAGAAATCGCTGGCCTACTCCACCCTGGCACACCTGGGTTACATGGCCTCGGCCATCGGGCTGGGCTTCCCCGGGCTGGCCATCATGCACATGGCCATGCACGCCTGCTTCAAGGCCACGCTCTTCCTTTGCTCCGGCTCGGTCATCCACGCCTGCCACCACGAGCAGGACATGTTCAAGATGGGTGGCCTGTTCAAGAAGATGCCCATCACCGCCATCGCCTTCTTTGTTGCTACCCTGTCAATTTCCGCCGTGCCTTTCACCGCCGGTTATTACTCGAAGGATACCATCATCGCCTCCTCCTGGGGGCTGTACGCGGCCAACCACGAAGGCATCTACCTGGCGGCCTTCATCCTGACCATGCTCGGCGCGCTGCTGACCGCCCTGTACATGGGCCGTATGTTCTTCGTCGTCTTCCTCGGCAAGTCCAACGGTCACGGCGCACAGCACGCCAAGGAAAGCAGCTTCTGGATGACCGTTCCGCTCATCGTCCTCGGCTGGATACTCTCCCTCGGCGCGGGCTGGTTCGTCCAGAACGGTCTCGACGGCACCTGGGCCGACGGCAAGATGACCGCGCTTATTCCGACGGATGTCGCGCACTTCATGGTCGACGGTTTCCACGGCGAGCACAACGGCTGGGAGGGCGCGCATGAAATCTACGAAGAAGCGCACGCACCGTGGGTCGAGTACATCAGCTACGCCTGCATCATCGGCGGTTTCGCTTTCTGCTGGTTCTTCTACGGTCGCGGCGCGCCGGAAGACCGTCTGCAAAAGTCCGCACCCGGCATCTATCACGTGCTCGAACGCCACGGCTGGTTCGACGATCTTTACGACTGGTACGTGGCCCACGTGCAGCAGCGCTTTGCCAACATCCTCGGTGTACTGGACCTGCTCCTGATATCCGGGCTGGCCGTGCGCGGCACCGCCAGTGTGGCGGGCTTGGTCGGCCTGGTCTGCCGCTCCCTGCATGTGGGAAGCCTGCACGCGTATGTTTACTGGTTCCTTCTCGGCGTTCTCATCTTTTGGGCCTTTGCCTTCGGCATCCTGTAATGGATAACACCTTCATCAATTACCTTCCCTTGCTGGCGATAGTCATTCCGCTGGCCGCCTCCATCGTGCTCTGCTGGGGCAAGAGCCTGGGTGAAACCGCCGTCAAGGCCATCGCGCTGGTCGGCTTCATTCTGCCCGCTGTCATCGCGCTGGTCCTCGCCTTTCAATTCGGCGATGCGCCCCGGGGCGACGAGGGCTATGCCTTCCTGACCGATACCGACCTGGGCCTGCAAAGCTCCGTCGGCATCAGCCTGCTGCTCGGGCTCAACGGCATATCGATGCCGCTCTTCGTCCTGGCGGGTGTGGTTGGGCTGGCTGCGGGCCTTCACGCCATTCAGTCGAAGGCCGAGCGCCTGCCGCTGTACCTGCAATTGCTCCTGGTCATGCAAGGTGGCCTGATGGGCGTCTTCGCCTCGGTCGACATCTTCTTCTTCTACTTCTTCCACGAGTTCGCTCTCATCGCCACCTTCATCATGATCGGCATCTGGGGTGGTCAGGGACGCCGCTCCGCCGCCATGGAGCTGACCATCTACCTGACGCTCGGCGCGATGCTCGCCCTGCTCGGTCTGATTTATCTCTACATCAGCACGGACAGCGTGAGCTTCAGCCTGATCGAGCTGCGCAAGGTTGTCGCCTCCCAACCCATCAGTGAGCTGGTGCAGAAAAACATCTTCGGCCTGTTGCTCTTCGGCTTCGGCATCCTCGTTTCCCTCTTCCCCTTCCACTCCTGGGCACCACGCGGGTACGCCGCCATGCCCACCGGCGCAGCCATGTTGCACTCCGGAGTGCTGAAGAAGTTCGGCCTCTACGGTCTCGTGCAAGTCGCCGCTCCGCTGTTGCAGGCAGGCGCCCTAGGCTGGAGCGAGCTGCTGGTCTGGCTGGCATTGGGCAACATCCTCATCATCGGCTTCGTCACCATCGCCCAGCGCGACCTGAAACAGATGATCGGTTACAGCTCCGTCATGCACATGGGCTACATCTTCCTCGGCATCGCCACCATGACTGTGGTCGGGGCCGGGGGCGCCGTCCTATTGATGGTGGCACACGGCTTCTCCGTGGCGCTGATGTTCATGCTGGCCACCGCGATTTTCAACCGCACCCGCACCTACGACATGACGGAGATGGGCGGACTCGGGCCTCACGCCCCGCTGCTCTCCGGCTTCTTCGTGGCTGCCAGCCTGGCCTCGGTCGGCCTGCCGGGCTTCGCCAACTTCTGGGGCGAGTTGACCGTTTTCGTCAGCCTCTGGCACAACTATCCATGGGCCGTTGCCCCGGCAGTACTCGGCGTCGTGATATCCGCCATCTACGGTATGCGCGCCATTGCACGTGTCTTCTACGGGCCCGAAACCGAGCTGTTCAAAAAGACTGCCGCCGCCGGCAACATCCGCGACATCACCATGGGTGAACGTATTCCGGCCAGTATTTTGATCATTGCACTGGCCGTCATCGGCTTGTGGCCACAGTCCGTTTCCCGCGACATCAATGACGCCGTCGAGGGCATCGAGGCCTTCAGTCGCCCGTCCATGATGAACCACGCCGAACCTCTGGCCGATGCCGAGGCACCCGCCGCCAACACGGAGGACACCGCATCATGAATCTGGAAGCTTTCCAAGCCTTCGCCGCAGACAATCAATGGGGCGTCCTCTGGCCGGAGTTGAGCATGGCCCTGCTGGCGGTGCTCCTGCTGGTCATCGACCTGTTCGCCGCGCCCCTGCGCAAGTCCGTCATCCCCGCACTGGCGCTGGGCGGTCAGGCCGTGATTCTGGTCATCCTAGTGCTGAGCTTCGGCTGCGCCGCCGTGGGCGACTACTTCTCGCAAATGGTCAACCTGACCACGCTGGGGCAGGTCTTCCGCGTATTTTTCGTGCTGACGTCGCTGCTGGTTTGCTACGTGGGCTGGGTCTACCTGCAACGCCAGAACCTGCCGCGCACCGAGTTCTTCGCGCTGACCATCATGATTGCCGCCGGCATGATGATTCTGGGCAACGCCTCGAACTTCGTCATGCTCTTCGTCGCGCTGGAGACGGTCACGATCGGCTTTTACGTCATGGTGGCCTATGCACGGCACAGCCCCTACTCGCTCGAAGGCGGCTTGAAGTACCTCATCATGGGCGCTCTGAGCACCTCACTGCTTCTCTTCGGCATCGTGCTGCTGTACGGCGCAGCGGGCAACCCCAGCCTCCCGCATTACACCGGTGACGGACTCAGCTACGCCAACCTGAACAATTTTATTGTCGCCAATCCCGACAATCTGCTGGTGCTGGTCGGTGCAGCCCTCGTGCTCTGCGCCATCTGCTTCAAGATCGGTGCCGTGCCCTTCCAGATTTGGATTCCCGACGTCTATCAGGGCGCTCCTACACCGGTCACGGCCTTCCTCGCAGTCGGCTCCAAGGCGGCGGGCTTCGTTGTTTTGATTAACCTCCTGCGCGGCCCCTTCGCGGCGCTGGAAGCATTTACCTTCCCGCTTCTGGCAGCGATCTGCGCCGTCACGATTCTTTTTGGTAATCTCACTGCGCTGGGTCAACGCAACGTCAAGCGCGTCATCGGCATGTCCGGTATTGCCCACGCCGGCTACCTGCTTCTCGGGGTGCTGGCGCTCATCAAAGGTGTCGACTGGGCCGTCTGGGCCATCGTCTTTTACCTGTTCACCTACCTGTTCGGTTCTTTCGCCATCTTCGGCGTCATGGCGCATCTGGCCGGACCCGACGACGAGAATCAGGAGCTGGAACACTACCAGAATCTGGCGAAGAACCAGCCTTTCCTCGCCGGTGTGCTGGCTATAGGACTCGGCTCCCTGGCGGGCATCCCGCCGTTGGCCGGCTTCATCGGGAAGCTCCTGCTCTTCATCGCCGCCTTCGAGGCCAGGCTGTACAGCCTGCTTGGCGTAGCCATCATTGGAGTGGTCATTTCCATTTACTATTACTTCGGCTGGATACGTGAAGCCTACTTCAAGACTCTCGAAGTCCCGCCCGACGAAGCCAGTGGCGAAACCGCACGCCCGTATCCGCATCCGCGCAGCCTCAGCCTGGCTCACCGCCTCCTGTTAGGTGCACTGGCAGCCTTCACCGTACTGCTCGGTATCTATCAGGGCGCCTTCGGCAGCAGCCCGTTCTGAGGAAGGCCACCGCGCTTAATTGCCCTCCAGGCGCTTGCGCTGGAAGAAGGCTTGGATGAGCGCGGTGCATTCGGTCTCCAGGACACCACCGCGTACATTCACGCGGTGGTTGAGCGTGGGGATGTCATGCAGGGCGGTCGCCCCGCCCAAGCAGCCCATTTTAGGGTCCGGCGTAGCGTAGATGACCTCCCCGAGGCGCGCCATGACCGCCGCCCCGGAGCACATCGGGCAGGGCTCCTTCGTCACGTAAAGACGGCACTCGTTCAGCCGCCAATCGCCAAGGGCATTTGAGGCCTGCGTCAGTGCCAGTATCTCGGCGTGAGCGGTAGGGTCGCGGGTGGCATCGACGCGATTGTGGGCAGCAGCCACCACCTCTCCGTGGTACTCGATGACCGCTCCGACGGGCACCTCATCCTGCCGCCAAGCATCGATAGCCTGGTTGTAGGCCAGCTTCATGTAAAACTCGTCGTCGCGCTGCAGTTGCGACGGAAAGAGCTTTTCAAAGGGACATTGAATTTCAGGCCTGGGCGCATATTCGTCCATGGCGGTACGCTGCCGAATTTTCCCTGCCGTGACTAGCCTAGAGTAGCGCTTTCATCGCCGCTACCAGGTCTTCCATGGAATACGGCTTGCGCAGAAACTTGGTACTGTCCGGTAGGAGACCTTTTCTGGAAACAACATCAGCAGGATAGCCGGACATATAGAGCACCTTGACTTGCGGATGGATTTTCTGGATTTCTTTGGCTAGCTCGTGCCCGTTCATCTTAGGCATGACGACATCGGTCATGAGCACGTCAAACAGCTTGTCTGAACGCTTTGCCAAATTAATTGCCTCCTCGGGATCACCAGCGGATACGACATCCAAGCCCAAATCTCTCAGGCAAATCGCGTTCAACTCCAGGATCATGGGCTCGTCCTCCACCACCATAACGGTGCCTGTCATCTCCACATCCATCATCGGGCCGCGCTCATCCGCCTCTTCCAGTTCAGGCGGACCGGTACGGGGGAAAAGCATGGTGAACTGCGTTCCCTTGCCAACCTCGCTGTGCACAAAGATATGGCCGTTATTCTGTTTAACGATGCCATGCACGGTGGAAAGCCCCAGGCCAGTACCCTCGTCTTTTGGCTTCGTCGTGAAAAACGGCTCGAAGATATGCTCGAGTACATCCTCGGGAATGCCACTGCCATTATCATCGACGAAAATACCGACGTACTCACCCTGCTCGATTTCCGGGTGCGTGGCACAGTAGAGATCGTCCGCATGGACCACCTCCAGGCTGAGGCAGATGCAGCCCTTCTTGCCAATGGCATCACGGGCATTGACACAGAGATTAGTAATAATCTGGTCAAACTGGACCGGGTCTATGCGCATGTATAAGTGCTCCTCCGGCATGTCCATACACACGGTAATATCCTCGCCCAGCAGACGACGCAGCATCTTGAGCAGTGCATCCAGCTTTTCGTTCGCGCACAAATCCACCGGCATGGCCGCCTGCTCGCGTGCAAAAGCCAGGAGCTGTGCCGTAAGATTACCGGAACGCCGGGCAACATCCCCGATTGAGTCCAGCGTCGACAGCAAGGGGTTATCCGGATCGCTCAACTTCATGGCATGTTCGACATGGCCAATAATAATTTGCAGCATGTTGTTGAAGTCATGCGCCACCCCGCCGGCCAAACGCCCAACCGATTCAAGCTTCTGGGTTTCGTCAATTTTCTTCTGCTGTTGAAGCTTTTCGGTGATATCCTGCTTAAGGGCGATGTAATGGGTGATCTTGCCACTGCTGTCCGACACAGGCGTGATGGTCGCTTCTTCGGTGTACAATTTGTCGTCCCTGTGGCGATTAATCAGGTGCCCGTGCCAGGTCTCCCCGCGTTTGAGGATCGCCCACATTTGTTCATAGAACTCGGCCGAATGTTGCTCGCTTTTGAACACACGTGGCGTTTGGCCTCGTAATTCCGAAAGAGAGTAGCCCGTCTTTTTTTCCAGCGCTGGATTCGCGTAAATAATTTTCTCATCAGCGTCCGTGATCAGGACCATTTCGTCGGATTGCTCAATGGCGACCCGGAGCATTTCCCTCTCCTGGTCGATGACTTCCAGTTCGGTTATATCCTCCAGATAGCCCCACAGTTTGACAACCTTGCCCTCTTCGTTCCGGATGATATTGCCGCGCGCCAGGCAAACCCTCTGAGAACCATCACTGGCGATACGCTTGAGCTTAATAGCGTAGGGTTTGTTGACCTTCACCGCCTGCTCCAAAGCTTGATTGAGCCGCTCGAATTCATCCGGGAGAAACAATTTATGCTGCTCGGCTAGAGGAGGTGCTTCCCCATCTGGAGAAACTTCAAAAAAGCGGAAGATTTCCCGTGACCAAGTCACCTTGTCATTCAGCACATCCCACTCCCAACGACCAATCTTCGCTATCGCTTCGTACTGGCTCATGCGCTTTTCGATGTCGCTCAGCGCTTGTTCCCGCTCACGCAGGTCTGTCTCGTCAATGATGTGCCCGCAAAGCCTGCTCGGTTCTCCGCTCTCTGACCGGATTAAATTTCCTTGGGCACGCACCCAGCGGTAAGGTCCATCCTTTAAGCGGACCCTGAAGGACTTGCGAAAGGCACCCTTGCCCTCCAGGCAATTCTGATAAGATGCCTCCCATGAGTCGCGATCCTCGGGGTGAACCCACTCCCGGATCAGAGCAACAGAAAGTGGTGTTCCCGGATCACGCCCAAAAATACGGTAAGTCTCAGGGGTCCAATGAATTAGATTGGATTTTAAGTTCCATTCCCAAGATCCAATACCACTGGCAGCCTCGATGATGTCGATATTTTCGGGATCGCTAAAACTATCGAATGGCGCATTCGACTGTGGTCCAGTAGGGGTATCAAAAGTCTCAGGAGTATTCATCACTCTCCCAGCGAATACAAAAAATTCTATCCCTGAAATTCCATTAAAACAACTTTAATATTAATAAGCGTTCGTTTAAATCTTTATCATGCAACGAAATACCGTCAGTCGCGTCGCCATCATGAAGCGAGGCTTACGCATCCAATGCCCCAATTGCGGCTCCGGCGGGCTCTTTCGCGGCTTATTGAGAATACGTTATCGCTGTCCGGGCTGCGGCCTTAAACTCTCCCGTAGCGACGGCTTTTTTCTCGGGGCCATGGTATGGAACTACGGGTTGACCGTCTTCGGGGTTCTGGCGCCGCTGGTGTTGTTAGGGGCTCTCGGCATGTTGAGCCTGGAAGTCGTAGTCGCCGGATGCTTCCTGGCCGGACTGCTGGTGCCGATTCTTTGTTACCGCCTGGCCTGGAGCTTGTGGCTGATGTGTTACTACTGGGCCCTTCCCCATGAGCTACCGTCCAACGCAGGAGACAACCCCGCCGTGGACGAAGACGAATAGCCAAAGCACAGCTTCAATGGGCTGGTGTTTCCTTTCCTCCCCGGGCGACCTTGACCAGCAATTTGGACAGATCTTTGCGCTCATCGGAGCTGAGGCCCATAAAACCACCCTCCAGGGTGAACGCATGGCGTGCATAGGCCTCCTCAATGCGTTTTTTTCCGGCCTCGGTCAGCACAACGCGCACGCTGCGACGGTCTTTCTCGTTGGATTCGCGCCGGACCCACCCCTCGGCCTCGGCTCGGTCAACCGCAGTGGTGACGGAACCGCTGGTCAGCAGCACGCGCTCGCCAATGGCACTAACGGTGAGTGAGCCTTGATGAAACAAAATCTCCAACACGGCAAAGTCCGTCGCACAGCGAAACCCGAGCTGACGCACGCTTTCCCGGTCAATTTTCTCAACTTGACGAAAAGCACGGAAAAGTAGCATCCAAAGCCGTGCCCCGGACGGATTTTCGCTATTCGGGGATAATTCCATATGAGGACCATACCGGAAAATGAGTACGAATCAACCGCTGGCGGCAAACTGGTCCCGAAATCATGACCCATTGCAGGATAAATCCCGCAGACTGGGCGCAGGAATGCCCGCAGTTTTTACACCCACTCGGCGTAGCGCCAGACCAGTGACTGAGCGACTTCCCGGGCGAAGAAGGGCCCGCGGTAGACCATACCGGTGTAGACCTGCACGAGGCTCGCCCCGGCATCAAACATTTCCCCGGCTGAACGCTCATCCACGATGCCCCCTACCCCGATAATGGGCAGCTTGCCGCCGGTAGCCAGGTGGATGTAATGGACAATCTGGCGGGCTTTCGGCAGGATGGGACGGCCACTGAGGCCACCGGTTTCATCCTTGTCACCCAGCTCAATGGGGCGCTCCAACATCGTATTGGTGGCCACGATACCGTCTAGGCCGACATCCTGCACGACGGTGAGAACGTCGTCGATGTCCCGATAACTGAGATCGGGAGCAATCTTGACCAGCAGGGGGATGCGCTCCTTGCCAAGCTTGCGGGCTCGCTCGGCGTTATTGCGGTTCAACTCGCCCAGAAGCTGCCGCAGAAAGTCCTTTTCCTGAAGCCGCCGTAGCTCCGGCGTATTGGGGCTGCTGACGTTAATCGTGAAAAAGTCCGCCCCGTCAGCCAGTTTGTTGAAAATATCGATGTATTCCGGCGCGGCCTGATCCAACGGAGTGACCTTGCTCTTGCCGATGTTGACGCCCACGGGGATACCGCGACCACGCTTGTGCTTGCCCAGGCGCTTGGCGATGGCATCGGCGCCGTCATTGGGGAAGCCCATGCGATTAATCAGTGCCTCGTGCTCAGGCAGGCGGAAAAGCCTCTGGCGCTGGTTGCCGGGCTGCTCCTGCGAGGTCACGGTGCCGATTTCGACGTGGCCGAAGCCCAACGCGCCCATAACCTGCCAGCACAGGGCATTTTTATCGAATCCGGCGGCTAGGCCGACCGCATTGGGAAAAGTCAGCCCGAAAAGCTCTATAGGCTCGGCATGGCGGGGGCTGTTATACCACTCCATCCCCTTGACCAAGGGCTTCACGCGGCCCAGTAATCGCAGCCATGCAATGGCTCTCTCGTGCGCATGCTCCGCGTCGCCCTTAAAAAGAACGGGTCTGACCAAGTGTTCGTAAATTGCCCCCATAAAAAGTGTAGCAAGTAGGGAATACTAGGGTTCGGACGGGTCTCCACCAGAAAAAATTTCCAAAAGCGTCATTTTGCTCTTGGAAAGCCCGCAAAGTGCCTCAATTGCATGACGTTTTAATTTTACCGGCGCAATTTTTGCCCGGAACCTTCACCTCAAATTACAGACTAAGCTCCCCTCATAACATAATCATGGCAAAAGCAGCTCCTAAACTTGAATGGTGTGTCGTCCGCCTGGGCGAGGACATGAATTGGTGGGTCGAAGAGATCAGCGATGAAGTCCACTGGGACGTGGATGGGCTGAGTATCGTCGATCCCCGTCAGTTCAGCCATATCATGGACCAGATCGACCTTCTGCGCGACTACGACTTCCAGGACGAAATCCTCGAAGCCGCCTTTTACGCGTTCAAAATCGACAAACAGCTCGACAAGCATCGCCTGCGCCTCGTACGCAGCAGCGCCTCGCTGCTGGAGGGCGACGATATGCTCTTTGCCCTGCCCGACGTCATAGACGAGGAAAAAGGCCCCTACGCGGACTTCCTCGACCATATTACGCGTCTGCGCGTGCGTATGCTGAACGACTCCTTCGAGTTTGAACAAAAGCTGACCATCGAGGACCTTGAGGAGGAAATCCGCGAGGAGCAGAACAACGACTTCCTCGAAGGCCGCGCCGTGCACGTCTTTTCCGAATCCAATTCCATCCTTGAATACGTCCCCGCCGGCTACGAGCTCGACAGCGAAGAAGCCGAGGAAAAGAGCAAGGAAGAGGAAATCGAAGACGAATTCCTCGATATCGACGAAGAAGAGGACGAGAAGATCGAGGAAGACGAAACCATGAAGTGGGACGAAGACGAGGACGAAGAAGAGGGCGACGACGAAGAAGGCGGCCCCGATGACGAAGAAAGCGAAGAAAGCCTCGACGACCTCGAAGACGACGAAGAGGAAGAACGTCCTCGCGCCCGCAAGCGTTAGTCCTTAGAACCCTCGCATGAAAAGTCAGAGGCGGCATTGGAAGCAACCCGGCGCACTGGTCGCCATGGGTTTGGCCCTGCTGCTGCTTTTGGCAGGTTGCGAGACCACCGGCGGCGGCATCCGCGAGATGCCAGCCGCACCCAAGACCGCCGCGGTCCTGCGCCCCGGTGACGGGCTGGAGGTCACCCTGCGCGGCATCCCCGACCCCTCCGCTAACGAGGTGCAGGTGGACGACCAGGGCTACGTCAGCCTGCCCTACATCGGTAACGTCATGGCGGCCGGACAGACGCCCTCGGAATTCGCCAACGATGTCCGCCAGACCTACGTCGAGCGCCGCATCTACCGCACCGTGGACGTTTCCGTGACGGTGACGGACCGCTTCGTCTATGTCGGAGGCGAGGTGGCCCAACCCGGGCGCGTCATCTGGACGCCAGACCTGAGCTTCCTCAAGGCCATCCAAGCGGCAGGAGGCTTCAGCCTCTACGCCAAGGAAGGCGGCGTGCAACTCTCCCGTGACGGCAAGACCTATGTGATTGATGCCGACCATGCCCTGGAACAGCCTCAGGACGATCCCAAGCTGTATCCCGGCGACTCCATCAACGTGCCGCGCTCTCCATTTTAGGAGAAAAGTGTATTAGTGCCTGGTGTTTAGTGCTTAGTATGTCCTGCCCGCAAGGGTCAGCATACATCAATTCCTGAACTAAGCACCAAGCACCAAGTACCCAAAAACCACTATCTCATCTGCCGCATCGCCTCGTAGGTCGCGACGGCGGCGGCATTGGAGAGGTTGAGCGAACGCAGGGAGGGGTCGAACTGCGGAATGGTTAGCGAACGTTCCGGGCCCAGCTCATCGTGGAGCCATTGTGGGGCTCCGTGACCCTCATTGCCGAAGAGCAGCCCGTCGCCGGAGGCGAATTCCACGTCCCAGAAGGTCCCCTCGGCCTTGGTGGTGAAGAGCCAGAGCCGCTTCGGGCCCAAATCGGAAGCCTTGAAGGCAGCCCAGTCGGCGTGATGATGGACATCCAGGCTGCGCCAGTAGTCCATGCCGCTACGCTTGAGATGACGGTCAGTGATGGTGAAACCCAGCGGGTGAATCAGGTGCAGGCGAGACTTGGTCAAGGCGCAGAGCCTGCCGATGTTGCCCGTATTCTGCGGAATCTCCGGGCAGAAAAGCACAATATGCAATTGCGGTTGGCTCATAAACGCCAAACCTAGCGGTAGCGGGCGCTCATGGCGCGTTGGGTTTCGCGCATGGCCTCCTTCTTTTTGAGGTCTTCGCGCTTGTCGTAGAGCTTCTTGCCGGTGCAGAGGGCCAGCTCGATCTTGATCAAGCCACCCTTGAAGTAAAGCTTCGTCGGGATGAGCGCTTGGCCGCCGGCCTCCAGGGCCAGCCGGATTTTTAGAATCTCCTTCTTGTGCAAAAGGAGCAGTCTGGGTCGCGTGGGGTTGTGGTTGTTCTCGTTGCCGAACTTGTACTCGTCGATATGAGCGTTGTACAACGTCGGTTTGTCCCCCTTTTCGATGCGGGCAAAGGACTCGTTGATTTGCGCGCGGCCGTTCCGGACAGATTTCACCTCTGTACCGGTCAGCTTCAGCCCCGCCTCGAAGGTGTCCCCGATGAAATAATTACGGTGGACCTTCGCGTTGCGGATTTCCCGCGGGGCATTGGATTCTTTTTTGCGCGCGCTCATGGGTTTTCAATAAGCATGGCTGAGCCCGACCTATGCGGCGGACAGCCCGAAATCACCCGGCGCGTCACGCTTAGGCAGGAAAGCCCGCCTCGGCATCCGCCGCGGCGTCGTAAAGCTCGTAGGAGATTTTTCCTTCGATGACCTCGCGCAGGGCGATGTCCTCCGGCTCAAGCTTCTCCAGGGACTCCACCAGCGGCTTCATCCCGTACTTGAGCTGCTTGCTGCGGCGGGAGACCACATTGATCAGGATGTTCGGATCAGGAATGACTTCCTGGGCCTTTTGCAGGTATTCGTCTCTCAAAGTCGTACTCCGGTTGGGTTTGAAAAGTGTGAAACGGGAGAGAAAGAACCGTTTTTGCCCCTTTGGCAAGCGTAAATCGCGCGCGAAGCGCCTACTCCCGCCGCCAGACTGAGGCCTGGCAGACGGTCCACTGGAACTTACGGCCGTGCTCGCGGATGAGCATGGGCATGTTGTGATGACGGCGGAGCGTAAAGGCCGGCTCAAGAGCCTTTTTAAGCCCCTCGAAGGAATCCTCGCCCGTGCGCCCGCCAAGCCAGTTTTCACGGGCGGTGTACTCTTCCAGCCAACTGAACGGCGTCGTGATGACGAGTTGCGCACCCGGCTTGACCAACTCGGGCAGCCTCTTCAGGAAACGCATGGGCTCGGCCAGACGACAAATAAGGTTGCAGGCCAACACGACGTCGAACTGGCCCAAGTCGGGCCGCAGGTCCTGCGCATCCCCCACTTCGAAGGAGACCCGAGAGCGATCGATGGACGGGTCGATGGTGGCGGTGCTTTCCTCCACCGCATGGCCTTCTAGCGTGTAGTGAAACTTCAGGGCCCCGGCACTGGCCAGCTGCTGTGCGGCCTCGACGAAATTCTGCGAGTAGTCGATCCCCACGACCTCGGTGCAGTGCCGGGCCAGCTCGAAGCTGCTGCGCCCCACCGAACACCCAACATCTAAGGCGCGGGCTTGCGGTGGCAGCGCGGGCACGTCGACGTTTTCCGTAACGCAGCGCCGAGGGAAGTCCAGCGCCTCGTGCGGCCCGAAGCCGTAGGGCAAAATCTCATGGCCCGCCCCGTAGTGGAACAGCAGGTACTGGCTCAGCAGAACATCCGTCTCGTAGAGATTAATAGACATATCGCGCTCCCATTTAAAAAACTGTGAAAAACTGACGGGCGAAAAACACGCTCGCGCCCTACTCCTGAATGCGCCATTCTTGCCCACCTATGGCCAGAAAAATCCTTTGCTTTGGAGAAGTCCTTTGGGACTGCCTGCCCGCCGGTCTCTTTCTTGGCGGTGCGCCGCTCAACGTCGCCAGCCACCTCAAGCGCCTGGGGGCTGACCCCATCATGGCCTCCGCTGTCGGTAGCGACGTCCTCGGCGAGGAAGCCCTTTCCCGTGTGCGCAAGCGCGGACTGACCATCACCGAGATCGCAGTCATCGAGGGCGTGCCCACCGGCACCGCACATGTAGACCTGGACGCCGACGGCGTAGCCAGCTACCGCTTTCCCGAGCCCTGTGCCTGGGATGCCGTTCCCGCCGCGCCCGCCCTGGCCATCGCGAAAGATGTCGACGCCATCGTTTTCGGTACCCTTGCTGCGCGCTCGGATGCCAACGAAGCAACCCTGGAAGCACTTCTTGAAGTGGATGGGCCCCTGAAAATCTTCGACGTCAATATCCGCCCACCCTACTTCGATCGGCTCAACGCCTCCGTGCTGGCCCAGAAAGCCGACGTGCTCAAGGTCAACGACGAGGAGCTGGAGGAACTGACCGGTATGGATGTCGCCGACGACCTACCCGAAGGCCCGCTGCAATTGCTTTCCACCATCACGGGTGTCCGCCGCATTTGCCTGACCCGTGGTAAAGCCGGGGCTGTCTTTTGGGACCATGGCAACACCACCGTGGCCGAATCTCCCGAAGTCGAGGTCAAGGACACCGTCGGAGCCGGGGACGCCTTCACCGCCGCCATTACCCTGGCCCTGATTGAGGGGGAAAGCGCGGACAAGTTCCTCTCCCGTGCCTGTAAACTGGGTGCCTACATTGCCAGCCAGGACGGCGCCGTGCCCGAATACGACCCGACATCATTTGCTTGAATTAAAAAACGGTTGAACCCGACCGGGAAAGCTTTCTAATCCGGTGGTTTCCCCACGGGACCATCTTGAACCTGACTCGACTGAAATGGCTTTTAAAGGAGCTGGCTGCGCGCAACCAGCTCGACCTGCTGCCACTGCGCAAGCAATTGCAGGGATACGGCGGTAAATCTTTTCAGGGTGACGCACGGGCGGGGTTTAATGTCGCGCTCCTGGCCTTCCCTCAGGGCATGGCCTACGCGCTGATCGCGGGCTTACCCATCGAGTACGGCATTTTTGGCTCCGCCGTGGCCGCCATCGTCGGTGCGATGTTCGCCGGTTCACGCTTTATTGTGCTGGGGCCGACCAACGCCACCTCCGTCATGCTGGCTAGCTCGTTCGCCGCTCTGGGGGTGTTCTCCGCCACCGGTGAGGCGTCCCACATGCCGTTGCTGCTCATCATGGTGGGCCTGTTTCTCATTGTGGGGGCCTACCTGCGGGTGGCCAATCTCATCCAGTACATCTCGACGACCGTTGTCACCGGCTACATCACGGCGGCGGCCCTGCTGATCATCGCCGGGCAGATCAAAAATGTCATCGGAGTGCGATTCGCCCCGGGCGAGCAGGCCATCACCTTCGTGGACAAGGTGTACTATACCGTAAAGCACTTGCCGGAGTTTCATCACGAGGCCGTGATTCTGAGCCTGCTAACGCTGGGCCTGTACTGGCTGCTCAGGCGCTTTCGCCCCAGTTGGCCCAACGTCGCCATCACCCTAGTACTGGTTTCCGCCGCTGCCGCCGGCTTGAGCGCACTGAGCGACTACCTGTCACAAACCCAGGATATCGCACGCTTCTGGCACCGCGGGGACATCATCTGGCTCGGCTCGGTGGATGCCTCGAACTGGCCGTTGACCCTGCCCACGCTGAACTTCGACGCCATCAGCCAGATGTCCAACGCCGCCCTGGCCATTGCGCTCCTGTGTGTACTGGAAGGCACCTCGATCGGCAAATCCCTGGCCGCACGCTCCGGCGAACGCCTCGACGCCAACCAGGAAATGCTCTCCATCGGCGCGGCCAACATCGGTTGCGCCTTCTTCGCCGGCATGCCCGCCAGCGGCTCCCTGACGCGCTCGAAGCTCAGTTGGGACAGCGGCAGCCGCACTCCCCTGGCCGCCATGATCAGCGGGCTCATCGTAGCGGTGGGCGCCTTCATCGTCGGACCGCTCATCGGCTACATTCCGCAAGCCGTGCTGGCCGTGTTGGTCATCCTCATCGGCATCTCGCTGGTCAACGAACGCGCCATCAAGATCGTTACCAGGGCGACCCGCAGTGACGCCGCCACGTTTTTTGTCACTTTCCTGGCCGGGCTGCTCTTCCCGCTCGACACAGCCATCTACTTCGGAGTCGGGCTGAGTATCGTGCTCTTCCTGCGCAAGGCCGCCACCCCGGAACTGGTCGAGTACGGCTTCACCGACGAAGGCGAGCTGGCCGAGCTGGAGGCACAGAAGCAGCGACGCCTGCAGGAGATTTCCATCGTCCACGTGGAGGGTGACCTGTTCTTCGGCGCAGCGGAACTCTTCCGCGACCAGCTACGACGCGTCTGCGAGGACCCCCTGCTGAAGATCGTCGTGGTCAAGATGCGCAACGCCCGTAATCTCGACGCCACCTGCGTCATGTCCATCGAGGAACTGGTACGCTTCATGGACGAGAAAGACCGCCATCTCATCCTCAGCGAATGCCGACCGGACGTTATCGGGGTGCTGAGGAATTCCGGCATCTTCGACATGATCGGCGAGGAGAACGTCTTTACCGATACCCCGCAGAACCCCACCCTGTCCACCGCCAAGGCGCTCAAGCGTGCGCAACAGATCCTCGGCGGAGCCGAGGCGGACATCAAAATCTACGTCAACCCCAACAAGGGCAAGACCGTGGATGAGGTCGAAAGTGAGGAATAACCTTACGGCTTTTTGTCGTGGCGGGTTGACGGATGCCCCTCACTGCCTCTACAGTACCTCTTTATCAAATAAACCTAACCCGAACACAACGTCATCATGGCTTATACATTACCTGAATTAGGATATGCTTACGACGCGCTCGAGCCGCACATCGACGCGCGCACGATGGAAATCCATCACACCAAGCACCACAACACTTACGTAACCAAGCTCAACGGCGCCCTGGAAGGCTCCGGCTTCGACGCACCCGAATGCCTCGCCGAGCTCTGTGCCAGCCTCGACAAGGTGCCCGAAAAGATTCGCACCGCCGTCCGCAACAACGGCGGTGGCCACGCCAACCACAGCGTCTTTTGGGAAATGATCGCCCCCGGCGGCGCCAGCGAACCCACCGGTGAGCTCGCCTCCTCCATCGATGCGGCCTTCGGCAGCTTCGACAAGTTCAAGGAAGAGTTTGCCAACGCTGCCGCTACCCGCTTTGGCTCCGGCTGGGCCTGGCTGTGCGTTTGTGACGGTGTGCTGAAGGTCTGCTCCACCGCCAACCAGGACAACCCCTGGATGGGCGAAGGCTGCGGCGGCCAACCCATCCTCGGCCTCGACGTCTGGGAGCACGCTTACTACCTGAACTACCAGAACAAGCGCCCCGACTACATCGCGGCCTTCTGGAACGTGGTCAACTGGGACTACGTCGACTCCCTCTACACCAAGGCCACTTCTTAAGCGGCATCGCAGTTCGACAAACTTTCAAGCCACCGTGCCCGCGCGCGGTGGCTTTTTCATGCCCGCCCTAGGCGCTTGTCGATTTCGCGTTTGGAAAGCTCGAAGTAAGTGGCGCGACCACGCGGGCAGCTCAGCGGCTGACGGCACTTGAGCAGACGTTCGAGCAGATTGCGGATCTCGTCGTCCGTGGGATTGTCCCCCAGGCGGACGGCCCGCGTTGCAGCCATACGGGCCAGGGCCTCGCGAGCAGGCTGGGCGTGCTTGGGGTCGAGTGCGCCTTCGCGCAAGGCACTGACCACGGCGCGGACGAAGTCTTCCGCCCCACCCTCCGGCAACCAGGCCGGGTGTGCTTCAAGCCGGTAGAAGTTGCGCCCAAATTCCTCCAGGGCGAAGCCATGTTCGGTCAAAAACGCTTGGTGCTCCTTCAAGGCCGCAGCCGCCACCGGGTCGAACTCCATCGGGACCGGAAACAACAAACGCTGGCTGGCTACCACGCCAAGGGAAAACTCCGCCTGCAACTGCTCGAACCAGACCCGCTCGTGGGCCGCCCGCAGGTTGAGCACTACCAACCCGGCCTCGGTCTCGAAAAGCACATTCTCGCCATGCAGGCGCCCAATGAGACGCCAAGGGATTTCAGATTTCGGATTGTTGATTTCAGATTTGGGAGGAGAGGGTGGGATGTGAAATGCGGGATGCGAGCGAGATGCAGCAGGAGCGCGCTCAGGAGCTTGAGAAGCTGGCGTACGGTTGAGCTTCGCAATGGCCTCCGGCATCTTTGGCGTACCAGTAATCGGCTTTGTTGGGACGGGCTTTTCTTCCGGCTCCATAGCATCCTCCACCGACGATGCCCCACCCGTCTTCAAATCTGAAATCTCACTTCTAATATCTGAAATTTCTGGCTCTCTTGACTCTTGACTACTGACTTTTGACTGCGCGTTCTGCGCCCCCAGCCACGCATGCACGCTTTCCAACACAAAGCGGCGGACGGCGCCCTCGTCACGGAAGCGCACCTCGCGCTTGGCCGGATGGACATTCACGTCGACCGCGGCGGGATCGATTTCCAAAAAAAGAAAGGCCAGCGGGTAGCGTCCCTTGGGCATGTAAGTATGGTAGCCCTCGATGAGCGCGTAATTGAGCGTGCGGCTGTCCACCGGGCGGCCATTGACGAAGGTTATCATGTCGCGGCGGCTGGTACGCCCGATGCCGGGTTTACCCAACAGGCCACCGACGCGCAGGCCATCGCGTTCATCACCGGGAAATTCCGCCAGGGGTTCGGCCAGGCTCTTTCCGAAAATCTCCGCCGCACGGGTGATGCCATCGGCGCCCTTGGGCGAACGGAAGACCGGGCGGCCGTTTTCAATCAGCGTAAAGTCCACGTCGGGCCTCGCCATGGCATAGAGACGCACCAGATGGACGATATGCGCGGCCTCGGTGTTGTCCGTCTTGAGAAATTTACGGCGGGCAGGCACAGCGTTGAAAAGATTGGCCACCTCGATGCGGGTGCCCGGCGCCATGCCGCAGTCACGCCGATGGAGCATCTTGCCGCCGTTGATAAGTATCTCGGTGCCTTCGGAGCGATCTTCCGGACGGGTACGCAAGGTAAAGCGGCTGATACTGGCGATGCTCGGCAGCGCCTCACCGCGGAAACCCATGCTGGTAATTTTCAGCAGGTCGCCGGGAGCACGCAGCTTGCTGGTGGCATGACGTTCCAGTGCCAGCAGAGCCTCGTCCGGCGCCATACCACAGCCGTCGTCCTCGATGCGCATGTAGCTCTTGCCGCCATGACGGAACTCCACCTCAACACGACTCGCACCGGCGTCGAGACTGTTTTCCAGCAGCTCCTTAACCACCGCCGCCGGGCGCTCGATGACCTCCCCTGCCGCGATCTTGTTGATCACGTCGTCGGCAAGGACACGTATCGGTCGACGCTGGGAGTTACTGGGCGCAGAGTTCACAGAGAAGACACAAAGGACACAGAGCCATCATGACAACAGGAAGATTTAGTTGCAGCGAAAAGTTGCTACTTTACTGACAGTGAAAAATCTGATCCCGTAAAGTATAGACAATCACTAAATTTGACAGTAACCAATAAATCACCTTGGCCCACTCTAACCTTAGATGCAGAAACTAATGATCCAGCACTGGATAGTATATGGACTATCAGGCATTGCGATTCTTGGCGTAATCGCGGTCATCTTCTTAAATCGAGGCAGTGACCATCTATTGGAAATCTCTATCAAATCCTTATTGGTGCCATCTCTTATTGCAGTAGTAGTAGTATTGGTCGAACTGCTCAAGCCACTTAATGTCTATACTAAAACCATCCATATTGGTGTAGCTAACAAACCAGAACTAATGGTTAGTGCTATCAGTTCAATCAATTCCGATCCACATCAAAAGCTTATTATGTTAGATGCAATTGAAGCATGGAGAAACCCCACTGATAGAGACATTGATGACTTAGATTTCATAAAGCAAATTACACCGGCATTCCTAGCTATAGTTATGGATAGGCGTTTCTCAAGCCACTGGAACAGCGAAATCCTAGAAGATAACTGGTTCATGGGATATTCTTCACAAATCTCCCCAAGAAATGATTCGTCGCAGCCAGAAAAACATATAACTGGAGCCGATTTGACTACGTTATTTCCAGGCAACGAATGGTTATTGAAAATTTCAGATAAAATAGAATTTTCCGTTCCCATTGACGCTCAAATACATCCAATTAATGAAGAACCTTGGAACGGATTTTCAATTACCACAAGTCATGTAAATATTAAAATCCAACCAATTCCTGTCGGCAAAGTGCTGTTAGCTTATTCAGCTGCAAAAGATGCAGAAATTTTAAAGCGAAAATTAGGAATCAAGGATGATAGATCCATTGAATTCATTGGATTCAATCTGAAAATAGAGGCCACACCAAATCGATGGAGAAGATGGTCAAAAGAAACAGAAATTCAAATGAGATGGGCCAAAGACATCGCAGAATTTATAGAACGCACTGCGAGCTGGGAGAATTTCATTGAAAAGGCTTCAGAATAAAAAAGAGCAGACTATTTAGTCTGCTCTTAGAAAGAGTGGCTCATGCAAATGACTTAGCCCTTATACTTCGCTTTCAGAGAGTCGACCACGGAGGGATCCGCCAAGGTCGTGACGTTGCCCAAGGGGCGGTCCTCGGCGATGTCGCGCAGGAGGCGGCGCATGATCTTGCCGGAGCGGGTCTTGGGCAGGTCGTTGGAGAAGACAATCTTCTCGGGGCGGGCGAATTTGCCGATCTTTTTGTCGACCATGGCGGTGAGTTCCTTGCGCCATGTATCTTCGTCGCCTTCGGCCCCGGTGCGGGTGATAACGAAGGCCACCAGCCCCTGCCCCTTGATTTCGTGCGGGACGCCAATGACGGCGCTCTCGGCCACGGAAGGGTGCTCGACAAAGACGCTTTCCAACTCGGCCGTGCCGATGCGGTGCCCGGAAACGTTGACGACATCGTCGACGCGGCCGGTGATCCAGAAGTAATCATGCTCGTCCTTGATGGCGCCGTCACCGGGGAAGTAGTACTTGCCGCCCCACTTGCACCAGTAGGTGCTCTTGTAGCGCTCAGGGTCGCCGTAAATGCCGCGCAGCATGGAGGGCCAGGGCTTGCGGATGGCGAGGATACCGCGCTCGCACTCGTTGCCTTCCTCATCAAGCACAGCCGCGTCGATGCCGGGGAACGGCACGGTGGCGGAGCCGGGTTTGGTCGCGATGGCGCCGGGAATCGGCGTGAGCATGTGGCCGCCGGTTTCGGTCTGCCACCAGGTGTCTACGATGGGGCACTTTTCCGAGCCGATAAGCTTGTGGTACCACATCCACGCCTCGGGGTTGATGGGTTCCCCCACGGTGCCAAGCAGGCGCAGGCTAGAAAGGTCGTGCTTGGTCACGTGCTGATCGCCCCACTTCATGAAGGCACGAATGGCGGTGGGCGCGGTGTAGAAAATGGTGACCTTGTACTTTTCAACGATTTCCCAGAAGCGGTCCTCGCCCGGCCAGTTGGGTGCGCCTTCGTACATGACCTGCGTAACGCCATTCTGCATGGGGCCGTAAACGATGTAGCTGTGCCCGGTAATCCAGCCGACGTCCGCCGTGCACCAGTAGACATCGCTCTCGGGCTTGAGGTCAAAAGTCAGCTTGCTGGTCAGATAGGTGTAGACCATGTAGCCACCGGTGGTGTGCATGATGCCCTTGGGCTTGCCGGTGGAGCCACTGGTGTAGAGCAGGAAAAGCATGTCCTCGGCATCCATCGGCTCGGCCTCGCAAACGCTGTCCACGCCCTCGGCAGCCTCGTGATACCAGAAGTCACGGCCTTCCTTCCAGTCGTGGGCGAAAGGCTCCTTCTCTGGATGGCGCTGGACAACGAGCACCTTTTCGATGCAGGGGCAGTCGGCAACGCCCTCGTCGACGATGTTTTTCAGCAAAAGTTCCTTGCCGCGACGGTAGGTGCCATCGGCGGTGATGACCGCCTTCGAGGAAGCGTCCAGCACGCGGTCCTTGATGGATTCGGCGGAGAAACCGGCGAAGATGACGCTGTGCACGGCCCCGATGCGGGCGCAGGCCAGGGTGGCGATGGCCAGCTCGGGAATCATGGGCAGGTAAATCGCAATCGAGTCGCCTTTGTCCAAGCCGAGTTTCTTCAAGGTGTTGGCGAAGCGGCATACCTCGTCGTGTACGTCCTGATAAGTCAGCACCTTGGAATCGCCCGGCTCGCCCTCCCAGTAAATCGCAACGCGGTCGCCGTTACCCGCCTGAATGTGGCGGTCGATGCAATTGAGGGTGATGTTGGTCTGACCACCGGTGAACCATTTGTAGAACGGCGCTTCGGACTCATCGAGGACCTTGTCCCACGGCTTGAGCCAAGTCAGCTCGCTGGCGATTTCGCCCCAGAACTTTTCCGGGTCGGCCAAACTGCGCGCATGCAGCTCCTTGTAGGCCTCGAGGCTGGGCACGTGGGCCTTGGACGCGAAGTCCGCGGTCGGTTCAAAGAGACGATTTTCTGCAACGGGGGTGTCAGACATAGGGCAGAGCTAAAAGCGGAAAGCAAAAAGCATAAAGCAAAAAAGGGATACTTATTATCCGCATTTCACTATGCGAAATCTCCACTTTGGGCTATCAGCTTTTCCGCGCTTCTACTTTTCGGCGTTTATCAAATGCACGTCCCGCTGCGGGAACGGTATGCCGATGCCCGCGGCCTTGAGCGCCTTGTGCACAGCCATATTGATACGGTAACGGGTAGCGTGCAGCTTTGCCGTCTCCACCATAACGCGGTAGCCGATGTTAATCGATGAATCCGCAAAGGCGTCGATGCCGACCTCCAGCGGGCGGCCTTCGGCCACGCCCTCGACATCCTTGATAGCCTCAATAATGGCCGCGATGGCCTTTTCCGGGTCCGAGGCGTACTCAATGCCGACGACGCCCTCGTACTTGATAAACTCGTAGGAGTTAGTCATGACCTCGCCGAGCACCTTGCGGTTCGGAATGGTGATGCGCTCCTCGTCCTCGTTAACCAGCTCGGTGAAGCCCAGCTTTATCTCGTCCACCACTCCGGTGCAGGACTGCACCGTCAGGGTATCGCCGATTTTAAAGGGTCGTGTGACGATGAGTACGATGCCGGAACCGTAGTTGGATATCGGCCCCTGCACCGCCAGACTCAAACCGAAGGCAGAAGCACCCAATAGAGCGATGAAGGGCGTGACCTCGATGCCTGCCTTTTCCAGGGCCACCATAGCCGCAAAGGCGATGATGATGATCTTGGTCGTTCCGACAAAGAAACGCGACAACGTGGAATCCAAGCCACGCTTTTCACATAACTTCAGTACCAGCGTACTCAGCTTATTCGCGATGATATAGCCGATGTAGAACAGGATGGCCGCAATCACGATGGAGAGGCCCTTCTCCGTTACAAAGGTGATGAGCTCGGTCTTCAGCTCGTTGAGCTGCTGAATTTCCTCTTCTAGTGGCTCAGCCATAAGTCAGTGCAGTGTTGCACCAACCAGAAAGCGAAAAACGAGCCAGGCGCGAGTCAAAAAAATCACCTTAGCACAACGACCCGAGATTTGTCCGCACTCAGGCTCCTGAACGCGACAGGACTTATGGCGCTTCCACCGGAACCGCTCCCCGCCCCTGCCAAGCGATGTCGTAATCTGTTCGGGCAAGCGGGTCCTCGTAGCCGCCATCGTCGATCTGGTTCGGTCCAAAGCTGTAGAGCTGAAACCCGTCATCTACTTTCCGATACACCAGCGGCTCGCCTGTGAAGGGATCAATGGGAACTGCATCAAGGCACTCAGGGATGAGAGCGTCGAGACTTTCCGGGTATGCGCCGTTGTCGTTGTGATACTGGAGGAGCGAGAGTGCCGTGCGAGTGATGCTCGTCTTCACATCGACTGCCACGAGGTTGTCATAGATGGAACTGTAAGAAGGCAGGATGATGGCAGTAACTATATAGTAGCCTGTTCGAGCCTGCAGAAAAACGGCATTTTCCATTTCCTTCAGTTTCGCATAATCATTCTCATCGCTCTTCAAGTAGTAACTACGAATCTCTGCCACCGCGTTATAATAGTGGGCCTTTTCGCGTTGAATGAAGGCTTTGCCCAACGGAGACTGCAACACTCTGCCTAGATTTTCGGATTCGGCGAGATCGGCGAGACCTGCAGGTTCCTCCTCCATTACATCCAGGATAGCTTCGCCGAAGCCCAGTCGCTCCGCATCCATGGTACAAATGAAATCCGCTTGATAATTCGGCAGGACAACAGAATCAAGAAGCCCTTCGATTTCCGCATTGGTGAGTGTATTCAAGACTGTGGATTGTTCGATGGACCTCAGTCCATCTTTAGCGACGGCGGCCGATGACAGTTCGATAACCAGAATGGGCATCTTATGCAGTAGACCGGCCAAGTGAAATTGTTTCCTGATGTAAGTTTGAGCCAGCGCGGGGTCGTCCGCCTCATAGGCCAGCATGGCGCGAACCGCATCGAAGTCCGACGCCATCATAATGCTTCCGATACTCGGTATTAACAAACCGATCCGCTCCATGGGTTTCTTGTCACGAAGCTCAATATAATAGGTGTCGGTAGCCGTGGCCGCATCGAGGATCGTCAAGTACTCAGCCAGGACCGGTTCCGTAAAAAGTGCCTTCAGTTCCTCGATCTGCTCCTCGCTGTAGTCTATCCAAGGACGGTCATCATCATCCGTCAGCTCATCCATGCGATCCAAAGGTTTACTTAACGCCTCTTCATGTTCATCCGAGTAAACAGCCGCCTTATCGAAAAGTACCACGGCATTGCGGTCATCCGACACTGGCTCCGGCAGGATTTCCTCCAAGGTCATGGGGGCACCTTGTGCAACGAGGCGTTGTTTGGCTTCCTCAGTTTTCTTTGCGTAGCTTTGCGTGAAATACGACAGTACCGCCCATGCAATTACCACCAGCACGACGCCCAAGACGAGACATCCGATCAGTATTTTTATGAGAAGGCGTGGCATGATGAAAAATCGTATTCTTTGGCAGGGCGCTGACACTCGTCAAGCCACGGTACAGGCCCCACCTTTTCCGTTGAGAAACAACACAAATCTGACCTAGCATCTCTGCATGCCCATCTTTACGACCGAGCGCGGACTGGAGGTCACCGCTGAATCCGAGAAGGCCGCCGGGGCCGTGCAGGATTTCGAAACCAACCTGCTCGGGCTCACTAAGGGCCTCGACGACGCCCCGGCCAACGCGGAGAAGTTCCCTGAAACCCTCATGACGCAGGCCTGCGCCGCGACGTACTTCATCTACGCCCAGGACGAGGCCAACCTCACCACCGCCGAGGGCTTTTTGCAGAAAGCAGAATCCCTGTCCAAGGGCGCAACCCCGCGCGAGCAAAGCTACGTGAGCGCACTGCGGCTCTTCCATGGCAAACATTTCCAGGAGGCCCTCGCCACGCTGGAGCTTCACACCGGCCAGTGGCCACGTGACCTGCTCGCGGCCAAGGTCAGCGAATTTTTGTACTACACGCTCGGGCAGCACCATTGCGGGCTGCGCTTCCGCGACCACATGGAGCGGCTGGAGAAGAGCAACTCCGAGAGCGCCGGATACTGGTCGATGTGTTCCTTTGCCACCGAGTTGTGCGGGGACTACCACACCGCGCAGGACGAAGCCGAGCGCAGCCTGTCCCTGGACGAAAACCAGCCCTGGGCTCAGCACACCCTCGCGCACATCACCTCGCGGCGCGGCAAGGGCCTGCATGGCATCGCCTACATGGAGGAGGCCCTCCCCCTCTGGCGGCAGGCCAACCGCGGCATCCACAGCCACAACGCCTGGCACCTCGCCCTCATGTACCTCGACCAGATGAAGCTGGAGAAAATCCACGCTCTGCTCAAAAGCGACCTCTGGGGAATCATGCCGGACGCCGTCTTCGAGCAGCTCGACACCATCGCCCTGCTCTGGCGGCTCGACCTCGCCGGAGAACCCGCCCCGGACAACCTCTGGGCCGAGGTCGCGGCCAAGGCCGAGGCCCACGCCGGACAATGCTTCATCCCCTTCATCGACGGCCATCTCGTCTACGCCTTGGCCCGCGCGGGGAATACCGATGCCGCTATGGCTGCCGTGCAAAAGGCCCGCCTGCGCGCGGAGGCGGACGACGTCGAGGCCCGCGACGTCTGGGCGCCCGTCGGGGCTGACTTCGTCGCTGCCTGTGCGGACTTCGGCGCGGGCAAATTTCGCGAGGCCGTTACTCAACTCATGCCCGTGGCCGGACTCATCCCGATGGTCGGCGGCAGTGACGCCCAAGACGACCTTTTCCGGTTGGCTCTCATCCACGGGCTGAACCAGCTGGGCGACTCCGCCGATGCACATACCCTCTGGGACCGCTTCTACGGTGACAAATGGCGCACTGCCTTCGACGACCGCGTACTTGCGTAGGCATCAAATGTCATTGAGTTTCAACGGCCGGGCGTTATAAGAGCCGGATACTTGTAAACTTATGATGCGTTTCTCCAAGGCAACCACTCTCCTCTCCGCGCTGGCGATGTCCTGCGCAACAGCCTGGGGCATGTTCGAAATTCGCATCGACCTGAGCACTGAGCAGGGCTCGTCCGCCTTTGAGGGAACGTGGAACGTCTTTAATTCCTCATCACTTAACGACGAAACACTCGTCGACCTGAGCACGGGGAACGACACCGGCGCCACCATCTCGACCAATTTCGGCAGCAACAACGGCAGCGCCACCGCCTGGCTCGGCGCACCCGGCTCCTGGCTGGACGGCAACGCGGGCAATGACTTATTCTATACCACCAGCAGCGCAACCGTCACGCTGGACGGCATGGGCACAAGTGACTGGAAAATCGAAATCGCCAGCGCCTGGAACTCCAGCGCCATCATTTCGCTCATCTCCATCCTCGGTGACAGCGCGGACAGCACCGGCAACGGCGACCCCGTGCCCGCCACATGGAATGCCGATACCGACGGCGAGGACAACTGGCTCATCTGGAGCAACGTCACCCCTGTGGCCGGCGCTATTACAATCGACGTCTCAAAAGCCGGGGGCGTCGGCGGCGGCATCAGTGCCCTGCGTCTGACCCAGGTCCCCGAGCCAGGCGCGTGGACGCTGTTGGCCGGAATCTGCGCGCTCGGCCTGGCGGTTTGGCGCGTACAAAGAAAAAAGTAGCATACCTTGTCCGGGAATTGTGATCAGCGTCCCCGGCTTTTTGCTTTCAGCTTTTGACTTTAGGCATTTAGCTACCCTCACATGAAAGTACTGATTCTCGGTGTAAACGGCTTTATCGGCAGCAGCCTCGTCTGGAAAATCCTGCAGGAAAAGGATTGGGAGGTCTACGGCATGGACATGGGCACGAACAAGCTCAGCCACGTCATGGGGCAGCCGCGCTTCAAGTTCTTTGAGGGTGACATCACCATCAACAAGGAGTGGATCGAATACCACGTGAAGAAGTGCGACGTCGTCGTGCCGCTGGTCGCCATCGCCACGCCCGCGCTGTACGTGAAGGACCCCATCCGGGTCTACGAACTGGACTTCGAGGCCAACATGGAAGTCATCAAGAAGGCTGTGCAGTACAAGAAGCGCCTCGTCTTCCCCTCCACCAGCGAAGTCTACGGCCTGGTGCAGGACCCCGAGTTTGACGAGTACCAGACCAATATGGTCTACGGCCCCATCCCCAAGCAGCGCTGGATTTACGCCACCATCAAGCAGCTCCTCGACCGCGTTATCTGGGGCTACGGGGAAACCGCCGGCCTGGATTTCTCCCTCTTCCGCCCATTCAATTTCGTCGGCCCCAAGCTCGACGATATCAACGACCCCAAGGAGGGCTCCTCGCGCGTGGTCACGCAGTTCATCCACAACATCATCAAGGGCAAGCCCATCAAGCTCGTCGACGGCGGCAGCCAGAAGCGCTCCTTTACCTTCATCGACGACGGCGTGGACTGCATCATGCGCATTATCGAAAACAAAGACGGCTGCGCCTCCGGCCGTATTTTCAATATCGGTAATCCGGCCATGCAATACTCCATCAAGGAGCTGGCCGAGATGATCATCGAACTGGTCAAGGAGTACCCTGAATACGCCGAGTACGCAAAGAAGGTAAAGGTCGAGGAGGTCACCAGTGCCGATTACTACGGCGCGGCCTACCAGGACGTCGTTCACCGCGTGCCCAAGGTCGAGGAAGCCAAAAAGCACCTCGGCTGGGAACCCACCACGGATTTACGGACGGCGCTCAAATTCACCCTCGACTATCACTTGGCCAACCGCGACTACGAGCTCAACTCCATGGGAGTACGGTAGGCAGGGCAGCGGCCTTGCACCCGACAGAATGGGGCTCTGTACCGGCTCAGGCCTTCGCTTTCTCGGTTTCTTCCTTGAAGGAGAACTTCTCCGGCGCGGTTTCGCTACCGTGATAGAGGCGGTCGGCTGCGGTCTCAACTTCGATTACAACCGTAGGTTGCTCAGTCTTGACGCCCTTGTAGGTAATAAGGCCCAGCCAGGGATTGCGCGAACGGGTAAAGACAAAGCCCTTGCCCTCAAGGTCCACGCCGAGCTTGGCGCCGTCTCCACCGCGCTGCAGGTGCACGATCAGATGGCCGTCATCGCCCTGTTCATCCGCGAATCGGCATGCCGCATCAGGCAGATATTTTTGCACGATGACCAGCAGCTTGGCGGCCTTTTCCATTCGATGCCTCAGGTTTCGCGGTTTCATGCCCGAAGAATATCCTTAATTGCCCGCACAAGTGGCGATAAAAAAAACTTACGGCCATTCATTTCGGCCCTTGGTACGGCAAACGCTTGACATCGGGCATCGACCCTAGAGATACAAAAAGGAACTGAAGCTACATTTGGCAACCAGGCACACAAAGCTAGGCTATCGGAAACTGCATGGCATCATTGCGGGGCTTTGCCTTTGTTTGCTTTCCGCCAGCGCTCAGGAGGAGTATTCTCCGGCGCCGCGCACCAGCCTAGAGCATGCCCTGCACCTCTATGAAGGCAATTGGGCCGGCTCCATCGACCTGAACTCGATTCACGGCAAGGTGCTGGCTTCCATGCTGGTGGATAAGGAATACCGCCTCATCCGCGAGGGCAACGAAGCCGTGCTCCTGGGACGTTTCGAGTTTGGCAGCCACGGCAGCCGCCGGGTTTCCCTCTCCCGCACCACCATTGATGGTGATCACCTGCTCAATATCATCTCCCAGGTCGGCGAAGAAACGCGCTACATCGGGAAGCTCGAGGAAAACGGCATCTCCTGGACCGAGTTGGGCAAACCCGAAAGCGAAAGCGCCACTTACCACGACCGCTTCCTGGAGCGCGATGACGAACGTTCTCTGGTCACCCAGAGCCGTAACATCATCAGCGACGCCCAGGGCGAGTCGATGACGGTCTTCACCACCGGACGTTTTCTCTACAAAGGCCCGCCCGGAACCGATCCTATCGACGACTGGCTCAATGAGCCCCTGCCCGGCATCCCGGCGGTCGCCGCCACGACGGAAGACATCAACGCTGTTCCCGCGCCTCCCAAAAACGCGCCCAACCCCGACGCCGCCCGCGTGACTGAGCTGACCAACCAGCTCCGGCACAGCCAGAGCGAGATTTCCCAACTACGCGCCCAGCTCGCGCAGGCTCGCGAAACCTTGAAGACCAGCCAGCAGGCATCGTCCGACGCAGAAACGGAAAAGGTCGCTGCCCTCCAGGGCCAGTTGACTCAACAGGAAGCACTGGTGGCCGACCTGCGCTCCCAACTGGATGAAGCCACCACGGCGGCCAAAGCTCAGCAGAACGCGGCTGAGCAGTTGAAAGTGGTGCAAAGCCAGCTCGAAAGCTTCCAGGAAGAAAACAACCAGCTTTCCACCCAACTGGCCGAAAAAACCACCGCGGTGGCTGCTGCCATGCAATCCAACGAGGCAACCTCCTCTCAGGTAACCGACCTGCAGAACAGCCTGGAAGCCGCCCGCGAAAACGCCTCCGGCCTCCAACAGCGTCTCGCCGCCGCCGAACAATCCCTTACCACCTCCAACGAGGAGCTGAAAAAAGCACAGGCCTCCCTCGACAAGCTCCGCACCGAGAGGGACAGCCTCAGCGCCGATTCCGCCCAGCTCGAAAGCGCCGGCGCCGCTCTGGATACCGCCAAGCAGCAGAACCAGACGCTCCAGGAAAAACTCGATACCGCCCTGGCCAAGCTCGACGAAATGGAAGTGCTTCAGGCCAGTCTGCAGGAGTCCCGCCAACAGTTGGCCAGCGCCCAGGAGGCGCGTCAGCAAGCCGAGGCCGAGACCGAGAAAATTCGCACCAGCCTGGCCGATGCCCAGCAGGATATCACACGCCTGCAGGACGCCCTCGGCAACGCCGGCGATGCCAAGGCGCAACTGGCCGAACTGCAAAAGCAGAACTCCGCCTTAACCCAGCGCCTGCAGGACCTGGAAAGCCAGAACGCCGATTACGCCAAACGCATCGCACAGGCTGAAACCAGCCGCCAGGAGCTTGAGCAACGCCTCCTCGCCGACGTTCAGGCCGCCCAGGACGAGCGTGACGCCGCCCGTGCCTTGTCCGATTCCCTCGCCAGCCGACTGGCCGACGCCCAGGCCGAAACTACCCGCGCCCAACAGACGCTTGCGGTCACCGAAACGGAATTGGCCAAGCAGCAATCCACCCGCGAAACGCTCATCAGCGAGTTGGCTTCCCTCCGCACCCAGACTTCCCAACGCACCGAGAACACGCAAGCGCTCAAAGCCGACGCCCTCGCCTACAAGACCACGATTACTCGGCTGGAGGACCAGTTAAAAGGTTCCCAGGAAGCGGTTGCATCCCTGAATACAACGGTCCAGGAATTGCAGTCCAAGCTCGATAAGAAGAGCCAGGACCTCGACGCCGCGGAAGCGGCCATCGCCAGCCACGAAACCGGCAGCACCGAGCAGCTACAAGCCCTTCAGCAGGCCAAGGTAGCACTCACCGCCGAAAAAGATCGGGCAAAGTCCCTGCAGGCGCAAATCGACGCCACCCTTGAGCAGAGCGCCGAAATCAAGTCCCAACTGGAATTGGCGCAGGCCAATCTGACGGAGAAGGAAAGCCAGTTGCAGAATGCGCTGGAGCAGGCCGCCCTGGCCAAGACCGAGAGTTCCGTCGCCACCGCACAGCTTCAGGAAGTACGGTCCAAACTCGCCCTCAAGCAAAAGCGCGCGCAAGACCTGTCCGACCAGTTGGCCAAGTCCCAGGAAGCTTACGCGACTCTGTCCCGCGATGTCGACGGCGCCACCGCCAATGTCGCCAACCAACAAATTTTCGTCCAATCCCAGGCCAAGCAAATCGACGCGCTCAAAAAGCAGTTGGCCGAGGCCAAGGCCTCCCTTGAGGGCATGGACACCCTCAACGTGCAAGCCGGCGATTTGACCGAGAAGGTAGCTGCTCTGGAAATGCAACTGGCCGACGCCCAGGCCGGACGCAAGGCCGCCGAGGAAGCATTGAGCCAGCGCGTCGAGACCGTGACCGCGCTCCAGGCGGAGAAGCAGGACATCGCCGAAAAGCTGGCCGAGGCTGAAACCAATCTTGTTGCCCTGCGCCAAGCCAACGAGCAGGCCGGCAACGAAGCCATGCAGACCTTGCGCAACAATTACGAAGAGCGCCTGGCCGGTCTCGAAGGCAAGATCGACGCCCGGTCGACCGAACTCGCGCAAGCTCAGGAGCAGCTCGCCAAGCGCCAGCAGCACATCGCCGAATTACAGCAACGCCTGGCTGATAGCGACGCCAGCATGCAGTCTCTCAGCACCGAGGCCGAGTCCCTGCGCGGCAAGCTGGCCAACCTTTCCAAGACCGACGCCAACCTCGCCGAAGTCTCCGGCGAACTGGAGAAGACCCGCACGCAACTCGCCGCCGTGGAGGAGTCGCTGGCCGCCCGCGAAGCCACTCTGGCCCAGGAAAGGGAGAAGTCCGGGTCCCTCGCCTCCATGGTCGAAACCCTTTCAGGCACCCTGGATGAGCGCGATCAGACTCAAATTGCCATGAAGGCTGATTACGACACGCTCAACCAGCAGATCGCCGCCCTCCGGCAGCAGATGGCAGAAAAGGACGCCGAGCTTGTCGTCGCCTCCACCGAACTCGAAACCGCCCAAAGCCAGTTGGCCCGCCTCGCCGCGGTGGAATCCGAAGCCGCCAGCCTGCGGCAACAGGTCGCCGGGCTGTCCGAGGTCGGGACCAAGGCGGAGCTTCTGGTCACGGGCCTCGAGCGCCTTCGTGTCCAACTGGCCGAGCGTGACAGCGAAATCGATCAGCTTCTGGCGACCAATAAGCAGCTCACCACCGCGCGCGACGAAGCCCTCGCCTCGCTGCAGGCCCTCCCCCAACTCAGACAGGAACTTTCCGAACAGCAAAGCCGCTACGGGGAACTGGTGGCGGTGAACGAAAAGCTGGCCGGCGAATTGGCCGGCCTCAAGAGCGAGCGCCAACAGTGGGCCGCTCTGGAAAACCAGATCGCCAACCAGACCGCGGAGGCCGAAAAGCTTGTAGCCGTGGTCGAACAGCGCGATGCCGAGCTGGTCAAGCTCCGCAACGCCGTTGCCACCCTGCGCCAGTCCACTCAGGGCTTCGAGGCCCAAAAAGCCCGCCTGTCACTGGCACAGCAACGCATCGACGCTCTCGAGGTGGAGCGTGCGGGTCTGCTGGCCCTGGCCGACCGGACCGCCCGCCAGCTCCAGCGCGGCGAGCAGATGGAGCAACGCATGCGCCAGCTCGAAAGCCTGGTCGCCCGTCAGGAGGCCGCCCTCGGAGCCATGCAGGAGCGCATTGCCGCCGCCGGTGGCGCGCCCGTCGTTTATCCCACCATCGAAGGCGCTCCGGTCAAAGTCAGCCGCGGCCTGCAGCCCGTCCCCGCCCGCATCCTCGACGTCCAGGCCGCCAAGAAAGCCGCCGCGCTTGAGCGAGCCAAACGCATGGCCGCACTCGAAGCCGCCAAGGTCGAGTCCATGCCCGAGACCGAAGTTTACACCGAGGAAATTGTCACCGAAGTGGCATTCGCCGAAACACCCTCTCTCCAAAGTACCCGCAAACCCGAATCGGTGGACCTCTTTGAGGGCATTGAGGTCGACACCCTGCCCGCGGAGGCCGAACCGGTAGCCACTGTGGCTCCCCAGCCCAAGCCTGAGGACATTCCCGAATGGGCGCGTCAGGAGTTTTTGCAGAGCCATCCCAGCCTCGGGGGCAGCCGTCCTGTCTCGACCCAGCCGACCCGCCAGCCTCAGCTTTTTGTAGGCCTGCCCGCCCCCCAGCCTGTCGTCGAGCCGGAGCCACCCGCGCCACGCCAGATGGCCTTCAAGCTTTATCGGAACCACCGCGTAGCCATCGGCGAGACCCTGCAGGTCATCTGCGAGAGCTACGGAGCCTCGGTCAAGGAAACCCTCATGCTCAACGGCTTAAAGCGCCCCGAGCAAATCAAACCCGGCCAGATCCTGCTCATCCGCACCTCCTCCGGGGCCTGAGGCTGGATTGCGCCCGACAGACGTCGCTTTTCCTTGTCGCGTTCGCATTCGATTGTTTTACGAATGCCTGTTCCCGTATAACTTTTCCTCGAATCCGGAACTTCTGAACACTGAACTCTTGAACTCCTCATGCGCATCGGTCTGACAGGCGGCATCGGCTGCGGGAAATCCACCGTCGGCGCCCTCCTGGAGAAAGCGGGCTTCCGCCGCCTGGACTCCGATGTCATCGTGCGCCAGCTTCTGGCCCGCGATCCGGCCGTCATCATGGCTACCGTGGGGCGCTTTGGGGAGGTCATGAGACTGTCAGATGGCGGTATTGACCGCGCCGCGCTGGCCCGGATCGTTTTTGCCAGTCCGGAGGACCTTTCCTGGCTGGAAGCCCTCCTCCATCCCCGCGTGGGCCACGTCTGGCAAAGCGCAGTAGATGAGACCCCGGAGGCCGACTGGGTGGTCGAGATTCCACTTTTATTTGAGAAAAAACTTGAAAATCACTTTGATTTGACCGTTTGTGTAACTTGTTCGGAAACGGAGCAGTTCCAGCGCCTGGCCAGGAAACAAATTAACGAGCAACAAGCCAGGGCACGCATGGAGCGCCAAATGCCCCTTATCGATAAGGTCAGCAAATCCGACATCGTGCTACTTAACAACGGAAGTTTATCTTTTCTGGAGCGCCAGATCAGCCTGTTGGTCGAGCGCCTGAAAACACCTGCCTGAGCAGACGATTTTAACGAAAAAACCCTCCCATCTCGCGTGGCGTGTC
The DNA here is from genome assembly GCA_030432235.1 of Verrucomicrobiia bacterium. Taxonomy (GTDB): domain Bacteria; phylum Verrucomicrobiota; class Verrucomicrobiia; order Opitutales; family Cerasicoccaceae; genus JAUIHT01. Next base: position 323,585 of record JAUIHT010000005.1, read on the forward strand.
CGCCACGTTCAGCTAATCATGAGCGATACGGAAGATTCACAGGCCCAACTCGAAATCGAAACCGAGGAAAAGGCCGAACCCAAGCCCAAGAAAAAGGCTGCCCGCAAGCGCGGTCGCCCCGCCAAGAAAAAGGCTACGTCAGAACCCACCCCGGACAAAGCCTCTCCGGATAAAGGTAACGACGACGACGTGCCCGAAACCTTTTCCGCCAGTCCCGACGATATGGACGACTATGGCGACGTGCAAAGCCGCCAAGCGCGCGAAAAGGACGACTCTGCCCGCAAGGACGATGCTCCCGCCAAGGAGTCCCGTGAAAGCTCGGATGACAACGATTCGTCTCAAGGTAAAGACGACGACAAATCCAGCGACGCCCCGGAGGCCAAGCAGCAAAACGACAGGCCGAATCACTACAAACAAGGGGGCAACGACTATAACAAGGGCAACTACAAGGACCGCAAAAACAAGTTCGAGCGCTACAAGGGCAAGAAGGACTTCAAGCAGAACCAGGGCGGCGGGAACCCGAATTTCCAGCAGGGAGGCAAAAACAAATTCAAAAAAGGCAAAAAGCCCAAGTGGCAAAGCGCGCCCGGCTTTGCCGCCGCAGCCGACGAAGACCTCGATCCGCCCTCCTTCGAGAGCCTGATCGATTGGGATCTGTTCAAAAACGAGTCCTCTCTGAAGGACTTTATCGGCATCAATGTCGAAGAGGACAAAGAGCCCCTCGACTACAACAGCATTTACGAAAAGACCCTCCCCGAGCTGGAGGAAGCCGCCAAGGAGGCCGACGTCACCTGGGACGGTGCTCCCAGCCGCGTGAAAATCATCCGCGCCTTCCTCGACAAGGCACATGCGGACAAGCAGCCGATCAAAATCCGTGGCATCGTGGAGGTGCTCGAGACCGGCTATGCCTTCCTCGTCTTCGAGCGCGACAGCTTCCGCCTTCGCACCGAAAGCCCCTTCATCGCCGAGGCTCTGGTCGAGCGCTACGGCCTGCAGCGCGGGCATCAGGTCGAGGCCCTGCTCAACGGACCCAAGGAAAACGAGACCTGCCCCTTCGTCCTGCGCGTCGAAAGCGTCATGGGCAAGGACCCGGAGAGCATCCAGCACCTGACGCCCTTCACCGAGCTGACCCCCTACTACCCCACCACGCGCATCGTGCTGGAGTCCGCCGAGGGCGCCCTGGGCAAGTGGGACAATATCTCCATGCGCGTCGTCGACCTGCTCAGCCCGGTCGGTCTGGGCCAGCGCGGCCTCATCGTGGCCCCGCCCCGCACGGGTAAGACGGTCCTCCTGCAGGGCATCGCCAACGCCATCCGGGTCAACAAGCCCGACGTCAAGCTCATCGTCCTGCTGGTGGACGAGCGTCCGGAAGAAGTGACCGACTTCAAGCGCACGGTCAAGGGCGCCGAGGTCATCAGCTCCACCTTCGACGAGTCCGCCGAAAGCCACGTCCACGCCGCTGAAATGGTCATCGAGAAGGCCCGGCGCATGGTCGAGTGCCACGAGGACGTCATCATCCTGCTGGACTCCATCACGCGTCTGGCGCGCGCCTACAACACGCTCATGCCCAGCAGCGGCAAGATTCTCTCCGGCGGTGTGGAGGCCAGCGCCTTGCAAAAGCCCAAGCGCTTCTTCGGCTCGGCCCGCAACATCGAGGAGGGCGGCAGCCTGACCATCCTCGGCACCGCGCTGGTCGAGACCGGCAGCAAGATGGACGAAGTTATCTTCGAGGAATTCAAGGGCACCGGCAACATGGAGCTCCACCTCGACCGCGAGCTGTCCAACAAGCGCATCTTCCCCGCCCTCAGCTTCGAGCGCAGCGGCACCCGCAAGGAAGAGCTGCTCTACCACCCGGACGAGATGGCCAAGGTCTACGCCCTGCGCCGCGCCATGAAGGGCGTGCCTTCCACCGAGGCCATGGAGATGCTCATCACCCGCGTGAAGAAGACCAAGACCAACGCCGAGTTCCTCATGGGCATGGCACGGTAAGAATGGCGAATGCCGAATAAGCAGGACTCGCAAATCCGAATACTGCTACCTTTCGTCATTCGTCATTCGACATTCAGCCATTCACGCTTTTGCATTTACAAATGCAAAGCGCAGTCATCTATACCTGCCCGATGCACCCGGAGGTGCGGCAGGACCATCCCGGCAAGTGTCCGAAGTGCGGCATGAACCTGGTGCCTGAGGGCGAACAGTCCGAGCACGGCCATCACGAGCACCACGCTCACGGCCAGGAAGCGCATCACGACTGCTGCGGCGGCCACAAGAAAGAGCACGAGGAGAAGTCTTGCTGTGGCGGCGAGAAGCATCACGCAGCAGAGCACACTTGTTGTGGTGGCGAAAAGGAGGCCAATGAGTCGGAGCACTCCTGCTGTGGAGGCGGTCACGAGCATCACCACAAACCCGTAAAAAAGCAGAGCGGCGGAAAGATTAAATATGTCTGTCCGATGTGTCCGAGCATCTGCGAGGACAAGCCCGGCGACTGCCCCATGTGCGGCATGCCGCTGGAGCCGGACCGGCCTGTCCCAAAGTCCGGCAAAACCATCTGGACCTGCCCCATGCATCCGGAGATTCGCCAGGACCACCCCGGCGAGTGCCCGCTATGCGGCATGGCGCTGGAACCGGAGGGGCCGGTTAAAGAACACGAAGGCCACGACCACGACAGTGAAAGCGCCATCATGACGGCCCGCTTTTGGTTCGCCACCATCCTGGCGGTACCGGTGGTGTTGCTGGACATGCTGCCGATGCTGGGCGTGCCCCTGGACGATTTCATCCGCAACACCGACAATCTCTGGTTGCAGTTCGTGCTGACCACCACCGCACTGGCCGGGCCCGGCCGCTTCTTGTTCGTGCGCGGGGCCAAGTCCTTCGCGAGTTGGAACCTGAATATGTTTTCGCTCATCGCGCTAGGCACCGGAGCGGCCTATCTGTTCAGCACCGTCGCGTTGATCTTCCCGGACATTTTTCCACACGAGTACAGTCATGGCGACGGCGTGAAGGTTTACTTCGAGTCGGCGGCGGTCATCGTCGCTCTGGTGTTGATGGGACAAATGCTGGAGGCGCGAGCCCGTGGCAAGACCGGCGCCGCGCTGGAGGCGCTCATGCAGCAGGCCCCCGCCGATGCCTGGAAAGTCTCCGAGGACGGTTCTGAGACCAAGGTCTCCCTCGATGAGGTCCAGGCCGGCGACACGTTGCGGGTCAAGCCCGGCGAGAAGGTCCCGGTCGACGGCGTCATTCTGGAAGGCAAAAGCAGCCTCGACGAATCGATGATTACCGGCGAGCCCGTCCCGGTCGAGAAAGGCACCGGCGACGCCGTCACCGGCGGTACGCTCAACGGCAAGGGTGGCTTCCTCATGCGCGCCGAACACGTCGGCGAAGACACCGTGCTGTCGCAAATCGTCAACATGGTTTCGCAGGCTCAGCGCAGCCGCGCGCCCATCCAGAAAGTCGCCGATCGTGTGGCGGGGATTTTTGTACCGGCGGTGATGGCGGCTTCCGTGGCCTCTTTTGTCTGTTGGCTCATCTGGGGACCGCAAGGCCAGGCTCTCTCCTACGCCGTGGTCAACGCCGTGGCGGTGCTCATCATTGCGTGCCCCTGCGCGCTCGGCCTGGCTACACCGATTTCCATCATGGTGGGCGTTGGGCGCGGCGCGCAGGCCGGTCTATTAATCAAGAACGCGGAAAGCCTGGAGCGGCTGGAGAAAATTGACACCCTGTGCGTCGACAAGACCGGTACGCTGACCGAGGGCCGGCCCAGGCTCACCGGTATCCGTCCCGCCGAAGGCATGGAGAAAAACGAGGTTCTACGCCTCGCTGCTGCCGTCGAGCAAGCCAGCGAGCATCCCCTGGCCGGGGCCATCGTCGCCACCGCCCAAGAGCGTGAATTGACCCTGCCGAAGGTCAGCGATTTCGACTCGGAGACCGGCGCAGGCGTTCAGGGACAGGTCGACGGCAAGACCGTCCTCGTTGGCAAGCGCGACCACCTCGACGACGCAGGCGTGGACACTTCAGTCCTGCTGGGTGAAGCGCAGAAGCTGTCAGACGACGGCAACACCGTGCTCTGGGCCGCTGCAGACGGCAAGCTGCTGGGCCTGCTGGCCGTGGCCGACCCAATCAAAGAAAGCACGCCACTGGCCCTGAAGGAGCTCCATGAGCAGGGAATACGCGTTATCATGCTGACCGGTGACGGTCAGGGCGCGGCCAAGGCCGTGGCGGAGAAGCTCGGCATCGACGATTTCATGGCCGAGGTCAAACCCGAGGACAAGATCGGCAAGGTTGAGTCGTTAAAAAAGGACGGCCGCAAGGTCGCCATGGCCGGAGACGGCATCAACGACGCCCCGGCCCTGGCCGCCGCGGACGTCGGCATCGCCATGGGCACCGGCACGGATGTCGCCATGGAAAGCGCGGGCATCACCTTGGTGCAGGGCGACCTGCGCGGCATCGCGCGCGCCGTGCTGCTCAGCCGCGCCATCATGAAAAACATCCGACAGAATCTCTTTTTCGCCTTCATCTACAACGGCGCCGGGGTGCCCATTGCCGCCGGGATTCTCTATCCCTTCTTCGGCATCCTCCTGCACCCGATGTTTGCCGCCCTGGCCATGAGCCTCAGCTCCGTCTCCGTGATTGGAAACGCCCTACGCCTGAGAAAAACGCGCCTGGAATAGGCTTTCCGAAATCTCATTAAAATGAAACCACGGATAGCTGTTATCCTGCAATGCTCACGTAATGTCCCGCGGAAAATAAACCTTCAATCCTGACGGTATCTGCCGCGGGAAATAGCAAAAACGACTCCGGCCAAAGCTACGAATAACGCCACATTAGCCGGCTCCGGAACGACAGTCAGAGAGTAATTGTCAAAGGTCGCGGTCGCCCCCTGCAAATCGAACGCATTGCTGTCCGCAACCAGCAAACCAAACCCTCCACTTGAGTAAGTGTCATCCGTATAATTCACGGTTCCGATCGGCGTGTCCAAGTCACTCAAAGCATAGATGCTACCATAAAATTGATCACCAATTCCGAGGAAAACCATACGATAGCCTGCGTCGGGCACCAGATCTCCTTCAGGCAAATAATAATACGAACCACCCGCTGCGACCTGCTCTCCGTCCAGTCGTTCAATAGCCAGTGCCGTGTGGCTGCGTCCGGCGGATGCCCCGGGACTATAAGTAAACAGGTAGCCGGTCGTCGTACCGAGTCCGACATCATTGGCTCTGGCGATGATGCCAAAAGTTTCTGGCAGAGTTTCGTCCCAATTCACCAAATCGACGCTGACGTGAAAATCCGCTGTGGTCACGCCCGAGAGGATGCTGCCAACCCTGGCCGCCCCAAAATCTGCGTTCGCTGGCGGGGTTGTTGAAATCTGATAGGCCCCACCTGGAAATGTAAATGAACCACCACCCAGTGGGTCATAATGCGCCCAGCCATCATCATTCGAGTCATCGAAATTATCAGTAAAAGTTTGGCCAAAACAGTTCACAGCACTAATAAAGCTAAGAACAAAGGCCATCGCAGCAGTAGGTAGGAGCGTATTGTTTCTCATGGAGCAAGGCTGCTTGCCAGCACTGCTGCGTCAACAAATATAAATGATTTATCTAATTCCAATTATCAATAATGCTAATCGTGAGTGATGCTCATGAAAAATACTCAACGTAAAAATCCTGGCATGAATCGACCTGTAAGCATTCTCTATTTATCACTCTGAATTTCGCATTCTACTCATGCCCGCCTGGTTGATTGAGACCTTCGCATCGGCGCTGCTAACGCGCGCTTTCTGGTTCGTCACGCTGATGACGTCACCTGCGTGGATCGCCATGATTTTCTTCCCGGGCAACAACTGGGTGAAGGCAGTGTGTAGACCGCTGGTCGCACCCGTGGCATACACGATGGTTTGGGCTTACCTGGCCTGGCAGGCGTGGACGCTGGGCCTGCCGGAGCCAACCGGCACGAGCTTCCAGGAAAGCCGCGACCTGGCCGCGCACCCCATGGTGTTTCTTGGGGGCTGGTGCCAGTTGCAGGTCCTGCAGCTTTTCCTCGGCACGTGGATTTACCAGGACGCGCTCAAGCGTAAATGGGCCGTTCCGGCAGAGCTGTTAGCCTGCTGGATATTCGGGCCGCTGGCCCTGTTCATCTACGCCCTGCGCGTAGCCTTGACCGGACGCAAGTAAAGGTTTGCCAAACGCGCGACGCTGGTTGGCATGGGTGGGATGTTCCAATCCCTACCCGGCTTTCGCGAGTTCTATCCCGAGGACTGCGCCGTGCGCAACCGTATCTTCCAGACGTGGCGGGAGGCCTGCGCGCGCTTTGCTTTCCAGGAGTTCGACGGCCCGGCACTGGAACCGCTGGAGCTGTTCACCGCCAAGTCAGGCCCGGAAATCGTCTCGCAGCTTTTCAATTTTACCGACAAAGGCGGACGCGAGGTCGCGTTGCGCCCGGAAATGACCCCTACCCTGGCCCGTTTGGTCGGCGCCAGGGCCGGCAGCCTCAAGCGGCCTATTCGCTGGTTTTCCATAGGCGAAAACTTCCGCTACGAGAAACAGCAAAAGGGCCGCCTGCGTTCCTTTTACCAGCTCAATGCCGACATCCTCGGCGAAGCCGGACCCTCCGCCGACGCGGAGATCATCACACTGCTGATACATGTCCTGCAGAGCTTCGGGCTGGGTGAAAGCGATTTCATTATTCGCCTGAGCGACCGCAACCTATGGCTCTGCTTGCTGGAGTCACTCGCCGTGCCGGAAGCACTTTACCCGGAAGCCCTCTCCGCCATCGACAAGCTGGAGCGCGAAGACGGCCCGGCGCTGATCGAAAAGCTCTCGCAGGCCGGCATCCCCAACGCGGACAAGCTCTACGCCGCCGCCACCGAGCTGGCAGCCATCAACGATCTCGCCGACCTGAAAACCTTCTTTGGCAACAGTGACTCCAGCGTCGCTCTGGAGCGGCTAGAACAATGGGACGCGCTCATGACCCAGATCGAGGCACAGGGCATCGCGTCGTTCGTCAAGGTGGACCTCGGCATCGTGCGCGGGCTGGCCTACTACACCGGTTTCGTTTTCGAGGCCTTCCAGACTGTAGGCAAGGGACGTGCCCTGGCCGGCGGTGGCCGTTACGACAATCTTGTTGAAAAACTGGGGGGACAACCGCTGCCCGCCGTCGGTTTCGGCATGGGGGATGTTACCCTGCGCGATCTGCTTGAGCTGAAAGACCTGGTTCCGGAGGGTGCCGAAAGCCCCAACGCCTACCTCGTCATCGGTGGCGCGGAGGAGCGTCCCTTCGCCCTGGGCATCGCCGCACAGCTCCGTTCCGAGGGCCTGCGCGTGGAATACGGACTCAAGGACGCCGGTTTCGGTAAACAGTTCAAGGCTGCAGACCACAGCGGCGCACGCTTCGCGGTCATCATCGGCCAGGAGGAAAAAGCCGGTGGTGGTGCTAAGGTAAAGGACCTGCAAAGCGGTAAGGAAACCTTTGTTTTGTCCGCTGAAATTGCGGATTTTATCGTGAAAGAGCTGCCCTGACAGCACCGAATACACCTTTTTACTGCTATAAAACTACAGGCTTTTACTGGGTTATCTACTGGAAAAGACCTTGCATGTTCATTATTCTTACCGATAGCATTTTTTCGAAGTCTGGCGTATCATAGATGGTGAAATTGGCTACCAAACCACCATGAAACTCAGAACCCTCATATTCCTCATCCTCCTGGGCATCGGCGGCTATTACAGTTATAACTTTGCCGTGACCCAGTTCAACCAGCCCGCACTGGTTTACAAGCGCTACGCCGACGCTCTGCTCGAGGGCGACCGCTCCCGCGCCAAGACGCTGGCGGTCAACGAGGCTGCCCTTTCCGCCTTCAACGCACAGGCAGAGCGCCGGGAAAGGCTCGATGGCGAGGAACGCTTCGTCTGGTATACTTTCCTCAACCAGCAATTTTCCAACGACGGCAAAACCGTCACCATGGTGGTCAAGCAGACCGTGCGCGTCGACCCGCCGGGGTCCGACAGCTTCTTCGGCACGGAAATTCGCAAGGACCGCCACATTGTTACTCTAGTGCAGGACCAATCCGCCTGGAAGGTCCAGCAGTTCGAGGACTCCGCCACTCAGATGGCCGGCGCCAAGAAGGTCGCCAATCGCTAACAGGGCAGTGGCACTGTGATAAAGCCTGAAGCCTGTCGAAGGGCACCGTAATGCTCCGCATCTCAATGCGGTAACGCCCTACCGTAGCGAATCGCACAGGACACTAATGGACTGTACCCTATCGCTCATCACCGCGCGTTGTAGCTGCCCAGGAAATAAGCTTGGCTTTCCTTTTGGCGTTTTTGTATAAATTTTTCGAATAGGAATTGATTTCCGTTTCGAGGCGGCACACACTCGTTGGATTCAACGATAGCCCCACCATATGCAATCGGAGGCCGGAGCACGTTGAGGTAACCCGAACCCCGATAAGAAATGTCCGAATACTTGAAGGAAAACCCGACGCGCGACGGCATGTTCGGCGACTTTGGAGGCAGCTTCATCCCGCCCGAGTTACAAGCGGAGATGGACAAGATCACCGATGCCTACCACACCATATGCAAGTCCCACGACTTCATCAACGAGCTGCGCAGCATCCGTAAGCACTTCCAGGGGCGGCCCACCCCGGTCTACTTCTGTCGGCGGCTCTCGGAGGCGCTCGGGGCGCGGCTCTACCTCAAGCGCGAGGACCTCAATCACACCGGAGCACACAAGCTCAACCACTGCATGGCCGAGGCCCTGCTGGCCAAGTATATGGGCAAGAAGCGCCTAATCGCCGAGACCGGCGCGGGGCAGCACGGCGTCGCCCTGGCCACGGCGGCGGCATACTTCGGACTGGAGTGCGAGATTCACATGGGTGAAGTGGATATCGCCAAGGAGCACCCCAATGTCGTGCGAATGAAAATCCTCGGAGCGGAAGTCGTGCCCGTCTCGCACGGCCTGAAGACGCTCAAGGAGGCCGTCGACTCCGCTTTCCAGTCGTATTTGAAAGACCCGGTCACGACCATCTACTGCATCGGCTCGGTGGTCGGCCCCCACCCCTTCCCCATGCTGGTGCGCGACTTCCAGCGGGTTGTCGGCATTGAGGCCCGCGAACAGTTCCTGGAAATGACCGAGGAGCTGCCGGACAATGTCGTGGCCTGCGTGGGCGGCGGCAGCAACGCCATGGGCATCTTCTCCGCTTTCCTCGACGACCCTTGCGCCATCTACGGCGTCGAGCCCGCGGGGCGCTCCTACGAAACGGGTGATCACGCCTGCACCATGAAGTTCGGCAAGCCTGGTATCATCCACGGCTTTAAGTGCAACCTGCTCCAGGACGACAAAGGCGAACCCGCGCCGGTCTACTCCGTGGCCAGCGGCCTGGACTATCCCGGTGTCGGCCCCGAGCACTGTCTGCTAGGCGCAAAAGGGCGTGTAAACTACGTCGACGCCAACGACACCGACACGGTGGACGCCTTCTATCGCCTAAGCCGCATGGAGGGTATCATTCCTGCCCTGGAGAGCGCCCATGCCGTCGCCTACGCCTTCAAGCTCGCTGCGGAAAAGCCGCGCCAGTCTATCCTGGTCAACCTCAGCGGACGTGGCGACAAGGACATCGACTTCGTCGTCGATACCTACGGACTACCGCAGTAGGACCAAACGCGGCACCCAAGCCCCGGAAAACAGGGACTAACGCGGGTAGACGAAGTCCGGCTGCCAGGCGTTGCCGAACTTGGACGAGTGCAGCGAGGCCTCGTGTCCCGTAACGGTGTCGAGGATGCGTAGGCCGCTCCATTTGCCGCGCTTTTGCACGTAGACAATGTGCCGCCCGTCGTTGAGCCAGCAGGCCTCGGCGTTATCCCCGGCACGGGTAAGCCAGTTGGACTTGCCGGTGGAGAGTTCAAGGACCCCAATCTGATAGCCGCCCCCCGCCGCAGCGGTGAAGAGAATCTTGTCCGAGTCGAGGGGATTCCAATCCGGCTCGTCGATGTAGCGACTCAGGCGCGTATTGAGATAGCGCGGCTTGCCGCCCGTAGCCGGGATGATGAACAGCTGCGGTCCGCCGCGCTCGTCACTGGTATAGACGATCTTCTGGCTGTCGGGAGACCAGGCCGGGCTGGACTCGACACCCTTGGTGGTAGATAGCCGCTGGGGCTTTTTGCCGCTCGCAGGGGCCACGTAGAGCTCCGGATTACCCGTGGCCGACAGAATCATGGCTACCTTGCGACCATCCGGGCTGAAGACACCACCGGTGTTGGTGCCCTTGTAGTCGGCAAAAGGCATGCTCCGCTTCGAAGCGACATCTATCAACAAAATATCCGGGAAACCGGTGCGGTAGTAACTGGTGTAAAGAATCTGACTGCCGTCAGGCGACCAGTGAGGATTGAGCGACTTCGAGCGATGGCTGGTCAATTGCCGCGCGGACTGGAAGAAAATATCACTGGTCCAGATTTCGCGTTGGCCAGAGCGGTCGGCCACGAAGGCGAGCTGTCCGGCGAAGTAACCGGGGATGCCAAGGGTCTTTTGCACCGCCAGGTCACAGGCGCGCAGCAGGACGTCGCGACCGCTGGAGCCGGTCACGCTACCGGTGAAAAGCAGCTTGGAGGATTTGCCACTCTCGATGCTAAGCGTGGCCCGGTTGGTGCCGGCAGGCTCAATCGTAAAGGTGAAGGATGGCTGACTGCTACCGGCCATCCGATAGCCGCCGTGGGTGGAAAAAGCCAGCTCGGCCAGCGCAGCCCAATCGGGATTGCTGCTACGGATGGAGATGGGCTTCTGCTGGCTTTTTTCGACGATGGTTATCTCCCCTCCCTCATAAGTCTGTCCTGCCAATGGGCCGCCGATAAGGAAAAGCAAAAGGGTCAACACTAAGCTGATACGCAACATGCCACCGACGCTAGGGCCGCCCCCGCCCGGCGCAACCGTGTTTTACTCACAAGCGCAAAAATTGCTCCCGGAGACATGACTGCATGTAAAACGCAGTCATTCATTAAAATTCCGCGCTGTGGCGTTGCATCGGTGTAAATGAGACTCCATCTTGGAGGGCTTTATGGACAAAGCCACGATTCAGGAAGCGCTCAAGGTAATTAAATATCCCGGTTTCAGCCGGGACATCGTTTCGTTCGGGTTGGTACGCGGAGTAGATTTCGCCGACGGCAAGGCCACGGTCGCCCTCGCCCTGACCACCGCCGACGCGCAGATCCCCGCGCAACTGAAGACTGAGGCCGAAAAAGTCCTGCAAGGCCTGGAGGGCGTATCCGAGGTGGAAGTCACCGTTTCCGTAACCGCTCCCAAGCATACGCCTCCCCCTCCCGGGCAGAAGCGCGAGGTCACCGGACCCGCTCAGCAGTCCATCGGCGGGGTGAAACGCATCATCGCCGTGGCCAGCGGCAAGGGCGGCGTGGGCAAGTCCACCTTTTCCGTCAACCTCGCTTGTGCGCTGGACCAAGTACTGAGCGAGCAGGGCAAGCCGGAGTCCGTCGGCATCATGGATTGCGACCTTTACGGCCCCTCCGTGCCACTGATGATCGGCGCAGCCAGCCGCCCGGAAGTGCGCGGAGAAAGCCTCGTGCCGGTGGAAAGCTTCGGCGTGCGGGTGATGTCCATGGGTCTGCTCATCGACGAGGACACACCGGTGGTTTGGCGCGGCCCCATGGTCATGAAAACCATTCAGCAGTTCGCCGCCAATGTCGACTGGGGCAAACTCGAGGTGCTGGTGGTCGATCTCCCCCCCGGCACTGGCGACGCGCAGCTTTCGCTCGTGCAGACACTCCCGCTGGACGGCGCCGTCATCGTCACCACCCCCCAGAAAGCAGCCGTGGACGTGGCCCGGCGCGGCGCCCTGATGTTCGGCAAGGTCAACGTGCCGCTGCTCGGCGTGGTCGAGAACATGAGCTATCTGGAAGGCCCCGATGGCGAGAAGCAGTTCCTCTTCGGCCAGGGCGGTGGGGAAGCTGCCGCCACCACGCTCGAAAGCGAGTTTTTGGGCCAAATGCCCCTCGACCCGGTCCTGCGCGAAGGTGCCGACCGCGGCATCCCCGTCGTGGTGAGTCATTCTGACCGTGCCAGCTCCCAGGTCTTCCGGAAAATTGCGACGCGACTGCTGGAAAAGTTAAGTCGTAGTGACTATAATTGAACGATTCAGCAAAAAGTTTTCGAAAACACTCTTAGAAAGGCTGGACATACCCAAATATAGGTAAGATAATAATAGTTACCTAAATGCAATGAACCTGGCATTCTCAGTCAGGGAAGCGGAGCGATACATGAAAACCCCGCGACGCAAGAAAACGTCGAGTCCATCAGACTTTGCCACCCGTTCTAATCTCTACCAGGAGTTCCTGGCAGAGCGGGATGAGATTTTGCGCCATAAGTGGATTGAGAGCGAGAAGGCCGGCTATGATGTCGGCTTCGAGCGCGCACTCCTCGACTGGATTCGCAAACATCGGGATGACTGGCGTAAATCACGTCGCGACGACACCTCGCCCAGCAACGCTTCCACCGGCACCGCTTAAGCATCCCGATATCCGGGGCAACGAGCGTAGCCACATTGAGATGCGAAGCATCTCTAAGGCAAGGCCGTGCCTTGCTCAGGCGGAAGCACGTTCCCAGCGAGGGCGTTCGGGGGCAGGCGGATTCTTGCCGGAGCCGGTGACCTTGCGCACGGCGGCGTGACGCTTGAAGTGCTTAAAGGCATCGGCAGTCATACGACACTTCAGGCTGGGGGCCAACTCCGCCACCAGCGCTCGGGTGTCATCCACGAGGATGCCGAGTTTTACCTCGGTCGGGCCTTCGTTCGCCTGCAAATAGTCCGACAACTCCGCGATGAACTCGGAAAAGTGCGGCTCTTCCTGAGACACGTAGAAAGTCAGGCTCTCCAGATAACCCCGGATGGCCGCATCTGCCGCACCGATGTGATTGGCGTTCTGGCGCACCTCCTGACGCTCGGAATCATAACGAATCTCACCGGTGACGCAGGCAAGGCTGCCGTCCTCAAATTGGCCGAGATTGGCCTCGTAGGCGTCGGGAAAGACGTTGATCTGGTAGGCCGCCTCGCGGGTGGAGAGCGTAAAGTAACACCAGGGGCGGTTATCCCGCTTGGTCAGTCTTTTGACGACGTTGTTGACCACCCCGACGAGCCGGAAGCCCTCTCGGTCCCAAAGCTTGAGGTCTTCCTTGGGTCCGAAGGAATTCACGTAGGTGTCGAGCCCGGCAAACTGGTCCATGGGGTGACCGGACACATAAAAGCCCAGCAGCTCGCGCTCGAACTCCAGCTTGACCAGCTCCGGCATCACGGCCTGCTCGCTGGCTGGCTTGGCGGGCTGCCCTTCCGATGCCCGGCCAGGTTTGGCCTCGGGGGTGTCCTCAATGAGCATGTCAAACATATTGGCCTGGCCTGCCTCCTTGTCCTTCTGCAGGTCGGCCACCTCGTTGAGAATGTAGTCGAGGTTATCCAAGAGCTCCTGCCGGTCCGTACCGGAATAGTCGAAGGCGCCCGTTTTCACCAAACACTCGACCACGCGACGATTGCAGGCTTTGCCGTCGACGCGCTCGACGAAGTCGCGAAAGTCTTTGAAGGGACCGCCGGCCTCGCGTTCAGCCAGAATAACCTGCGCGGCGGAGTCCCCCACTCCCTTGATGGCAGCAAGGCCGAAGCGGATGCGGCTGTCACCCTCATCGGACACGACCGGCGTAAACCGCTCGCGCGACTCGTTGATGTCCGGCCCGAGCACGACGATGCTCATGTTGGCAGCCTCCTCGATGAAGTGGCTGACCTTGTCGGCGTTGCCGAGTTCGCTGGAGAGCAAGGCGGCCATAAACTCCACCGGGTAGTTGGCCTTCAAATAAGCCGTGCGGTAGCTGATCATGGCGTAGGCAGCCGAGTGCGACTTGTTGAAGCCGTACTGGGCGAACTTCTCCAGGATGCCGAAAATGTATTCCGCGGTCTTGCGGTCGATATCGTTCGTTTCTTTCGCGCCCTTGATAAAGATGTCCTTCTGGGCATCCATGACCTCCTTGATCTTTTTGCCCATGGCGCGCCGCAATATATCCGCGCCGCCAAGCGTGTAGCCGGCGATGATTTGCGCGGACTGCATGACCTGCTCCTGGTAGACGAGCACACCGTAGGTCTCCTCCACCAGTTCCTTGAGCAGCGGGTGCGGCACCTCCACGGTGGCGGGGTCCTTCTTGCCCTTGATGTACTGCGGGATAAACTGCATCGGACCCGGGCGATACAGCGCGATAAGCGCCACGACCTCGTCGATGCTGGAGACGCCAAGCTGGCGGCAGAGGCCCTGCATCCCGCCGGATTCCAGCTGGAAGACCCCGACGGTCCTGGCCTCGCCGATGAGCTTGAACGTCGCCGGGTCGTCTAGCGGCACCTTTTCGACGTCGAAGTCAGGCTCGTTGCGCAGAGCCCGGATGGACTCCTGACAGTCGGAAATAACGGTCAAGTTCTTCAGCCCGAGGAAGTCCATCTTGAGCAGGCCAAGGTCTTCACTGGGACCCTTGGGATACTGCGTCGTAAGGTCACCTTCCTGCAGGGTGACGGGAATGAGATTGGTGATGGGCTGGTCGGCGATAATGATGCCGCAGGCATGCTTGCCGGTGTTGCGCACCATGCCCTCGATAATCTTGCCCTGCTCGACGATGGTGTTGGCGATGGGATTGCGCTTCATCTCGTCGCGCAGCTCCGCGGATTTTTCCACGGAGTCGCTCAGGGAGATGTTGAGCTCATCGGGAATCATCTTGGCAATCTTGTCGCCCTCGGCGAACGGCAGGTCGTTGACGCGGGCTAAGTCGCGCACGATCATCTTGGCGCCGAAGGTGCCGAAGGTGATGATATTGGCCACGCGATCCTTGCCGTACTTATCGCGTACGTAGCCCACCACCTCGTCGCGGCGGCGCATGCAGAAGTCCACGTCGAAGTCCGGCGGAGACACGCGCTCGAGGTTGAGCATACGCTCGAAGAGCAGCCCGAAGCGGAAGGGATCGATGTCAGTGATTTTAAGCACATAGGCCACCACGCAGCCCGCGCCCGAACCACGCCCCGGCCCGACGGGTATACCACGGTCGCGCGCCCACTTGATGAAGTCCCAGACGATGAGGAAGTAATCCGTGAAGCCCGTACCGATGATGATGGCCAGTTCGTAGTCCAGTTGGTCGCAGAGTTGGACCGGCTCGTACGGGCCCACCTTTTCGGTGTGTTTGTCCGGGGCGGCACGGACCTCGTCGTAGTCGACACCATAGCGCTCCTTGAGGCCAGCCTTGCAAAGCTCGAAGAGGTACAGGCCGTTGGACTTAAACTTCGCGCGCTCCTCGTCGCTCAGCGTGATAGGCTCATTGCCGTCGCGGGTCAGGACGGCGTTCTTCTTTTCAATATAGATGTCGAGTACCCGGTCAAAGTTGGCTTCGTCCGGGTTGTAGCGCAGGTCGATGGGCTTCTCGTAGACCGGATAGTGGTCTTCGCCGAAGGGCAGCTTTACCTCGCACTGCTCGGCAACCGCCGAGGTATTGATAAGCGATTCTGGTACCTCCTTGAAGGCCTGTTCCATCTCCTCCCGGCTTTTCAGGTAGAACTGCCGCGAGTCGTAGCGCATGCGCTTTTCATCGCTCAGGCGCGAACCGGTCTGGATGCACAACAAGCTGTCGTGCGGCTGCCAATCGCCCTGATTGACGTAGTGGACGTCGTTGGTGCAAACCACCTTGAGGTCGAACTCCTTGGCCAGCTTGAGCAGCTCGACGTTGCAGTGCTGCTGTTCGGCGATGCCGTGGTCCATCAGCTCGATGTAGAAAAACTCCTTGGTGAAAATGTCGACGAAGTGTGCGCAGGCCTGGCGCGCCCCTTCCAGATCGCCATCCATGATCTTCTGCGGGATGACCG
This sequence comes from Verrucomicrobiia bacterium, assembly GCA_030432235.1. Lineage (GTDB taxonomy): Bacteria > Verrucomicrobiota > Verrucomicrobiia > Opitutales > Cerasicoccaceae > JAUIHT01. The sequence goes on from JAUIHT010000005.1 coordinate 339,450, forward strand.
CCGCCAGGCAGCCGGAGAAGCCGATAAGACCCTCGGAGTGCTCCGCCAGTATGGTGAGGTCCACGCGGGGGTTGCGGTAAAAACCGTGGACGTGCCCGTGGGAAACTAGCTTGGTCAGGTTCTGGTAGCCGGTGAAGTTCCGTGCCAGCAGGCCCATGTGGTAACTCTTCTGCTTGGCCCGTAGCTCGTTGGTTTCGGCCAGCTTGTCCTCGTAGACCAGGTAAATTTCGCAGCCCAAGAGTGGCTTAATGCCGTTTTTCTGCGCCGTCTTGAAGAAGCTTGCCAGGCCGAACAGCACACCGTGGTCCGTGATAGAGAGCGCTTTCATACCCAGCTCCGCTGCCCGCGAGCACAGCCGGTCGATGCGCGAGCAGCCGTCCAGTAGGCTGTAGTCTGTATGAACATGCAGGTGGACGAACTCTTTGTCGGCTGGCATCGCCCCATCCGAAAGCAAAGCAGCCCGGTGATCAAGCCCGCGCCCCAAATTGGGAATAAAATTCTGATGGAATGGGGAAGCCGGCCTGATGATTCCCTAAAATCAGCCACTCAGATATTTTGGCACTTGATCTGCAGGTAGCCTTCCTGCGATAAACTAATGCAACCTGCCTAAGTTGTAAGATGGAACCGCCGCCACTTCGCAAAGGCCCGCTGGGAGTTTCCAAAGAAGCCCTGAAAGGCCAGTCGCAAACGACAACCGACTACCGGGGTTCAGCGCATTACAAGGAGCAGCAATACCGGGCGGCCACCACACGCCCCAAGTCCAACCTGGCGCTACATTATCTCAAGCTGCTCATTCTCCTCATCGTGCTTATCGGAGGAGGCATCGCCGGTTGGTACTACTTCAAACCCAAGCCCGAACCCTTAGCAGACACAGCCTACGTCGTCCGGGACAAGCTGTTAATCCCTGGTGATCTACTAACCAGTGCCGAACGCAACGCGTTGGGGTACCGTAAAACGAAATGGATAGAGCCGAAGTTTATCTTTCTGGTCAGCGGCCAGCAATCAGGAACAGGTTATGCCTACGAGGTGAATGAGAAGATCTTCAACTATGTGCCGCGCAACACCGTAATGAAAGAGGATGAGTTTCTCAGCGCTTATCCCATGCTTAGCGGTCAACCCGGCAGCAATGATTTGAAAACGCTCCAGGGCCTGCAGCGCTTCTCGACCATTAACCCGTCCTCGGCTCCCGCTAAATAACGCCAGTAGAGGCGACGCTTTAAGTTGTATCGCGGCGTAAAGCATTGCATGGTTGCCGCTTATGCCCTCCGTACTCGTCATCGGCGCCGGCATTTCCGGCCTGACCTCCGCCTATGCCCTGAAAAAGGCGGGTTGGTCCGTGACGGTACTTGAGTCCTCGAACGAACCCGGCGGGGCCATCCGGTCGCAGTCAGCAGACGGTTTTCTCAGCGAATCCGGGCCCAATTCCTTCATGGTGCAGACGCGTACCCAGAAAAACCTACTGGGGGAGCTGGGGCTGGAAGGCGAACAGTTAACACCCGGACCGGACGCGAAAAAGCGCTACCTGGTACGCGACGGCAAAGTCCTGGCCGCCCCAAGTGGCCCATGGTCGGCGCTGACCACACCACTGTTTTCCTTCCCGGCGAAGTTACGCATCTTGGGCGAGCCCTGGACCAAGCGTCCGGCCAACTTGGTCGAGGAAAGTCTCGCTGCCTTCGTGCAACGCCGGCTCGGGCAGGAAGTACTCGACTACGCGATGAACCCTTTCGTCGGTGGCATCTACGCGGGCGATCCCGCACAGCTATCCGTGCAGGAGGGCTTCCCAAAGCTGGCCGCGCTGGAAAAGAATCACGGCTCGCTCATCCGGGGTGCCATCGCCAAGATGAAAGCTCGCCGCGCCGCCGAGAAAGCCGGGGAAGATCCCTTCAAGCCTTTCATGGCCTCCTTCGCCAAGGGCCTGCAAACCCTGCCCCGCGCCCTCGACCGGGAGTTGCCCGGGGATGTCTTCTACGGCGCGCGACTGCTGGGGCTCTGTGGCAACACCCGCTGGCACGCCTCCTGGGAAGGTCCCGGTGGCGAACACGGCGACGACTTCGACCGCGTTATCCTGGCCGTGCCCGCGCACACTCTCGCCGAGCTGCCCTTGCCTGACTCCCTGCGACAAGCTCTCGCGCCTTTGACACAAATTCCTCACCCGCCTTTGATGTCGCTTTTCCTCGGCTACAAACGCGGGCAGGTGCGGCATCCGCTGGACGGCTTCGGCATGCTCGTCCCTGCGGTGGAAAAGCGTAATCTCCTCGGCGTGCTGTTTTCCTCGACCCTCTTCCCTGCGCGCGCGCCCAAGGACCACGTCGCGCTGACCGCCTTCGTCGGCGGCACACGCCAGCCGGACCTCGCCCGTATGCCCGCCGATAAAGTTTTCGAAAAAGTACGGACGGAATTGCAGGACCTTTTGGGCGTCCACGGGGATCCCGTGGTGATGCGGCCCACCTTCTGGCCCAAGGCCATCCCGCAGTATGTTATGGGCTACGGTCGCTTCCGCGAATGCATGGAAAAGGCCGAAGCCAAACATCCCGGCCTGCATCTGCTCGGCAACTACCGCGGCGGCATCGCCCTCGGTCAGTGCATCGACAACGCTTTAACTTTAGCCGACGGATTGACCCATGTTTGACATCCACACCGTCAGCGGAGCCCTGACCGCCTTCGTCGCCGGGCTGGCCACCAGCCCGCACTGCGTCGGCATGTGCGGCCCCATTGGCTGCGCGGTCATCCCTGCGGGCAAGGGCGAGGACTACGGTGCGGCCCTGGCGCTGTATCACTGCTGCCGAGCCATCGCCTATATGCTGCTCGGGGCGCTGATGGGCGCGCTGGGCGGCGTGGTGGTGGAGTTCATGCAATCCTCCCCCGCCCGCTTCCTGCCCTGGGTACTGGTAGCGGTGCTGGTCGCCATTGGTCTGCGTCTGGATCGCTATCTGCCCAAGCCCGCAGCCTGGAACCGCTTTTACGCACGCTGGCAACTGCGCCTGCGCCAGCTCCCCGCGCCGTTACTTGGGGCGGGCCTGGGTTTCTTAACACCGCTGCTGCCCTGCGGCCCCCTCTATCTCATCCTGACGCTCTGTCTGTTCTCCGGATCGGCCGTACTCGGCGCAGAGCTGGCCATCGGGTTTGCTCTCGGCACCATCCCGCTGCTCTGGTTGGCCCAGGCGGGTTTCCTGCGTGCCCGGCATAAAATCTCGCCCACCGTCCTGATGTGGGTGCAACGCGTCATCGCGTTGTCCGCCGCCGGTATCATTGCCTGGCGTATGATCGCCAGCGAGGGCAAGTTCGGCGAATGGCTCTGCCACTAGGTGCGTGACCGCACAGGACAATGATGGGCTATGCCCATGCCGAACATGCTCCGCATTGCGCGGTGTGTTTTGAGGTAGTTCTCAATCCATGTGGTTGAGTCACCTCATGATCATTTTTGGCGTAAAGGAAGTGCTGGTCTCAGCCAGCACCCTTTGCGCCAAAACAATGTCCTGTGCGGTCACGCACCGCGGGGTTTGGGGGCGCGCAGTCCCCACAAACACAGCCCAGATCGCTAGCTATTCAGTGTCGTGCAGATTTCGCAGGTTTTACCGTCGCAACCGCGGGCAGTGCAGTGTTCGCGGCCATAGTAGATAATTTGCAGGTGCAGCTTGTTCCAAGTCTCCTCAGGGAAGGCACGCTTGAGATCCTTTTCGGTCTGCACGACATTCTTGCCACTGGATAGCCGCCAGCGCTTGGCCAGACGGTGAATGTGCGTGTCGACCGGAAACGACGGCACGCCGAAGGCCTGGGCCATCACCACGGAGGCCGTCTTGTGACCGACCGAGGGCAGACGCTCCAGCGCCTCCATGTCAGCCGGGACCACCCCGCCGTGCTCCTCCACAATGATTTTCGAAAGCCCACTGATGCCCTTGGCCTTGGCCGGAGAGAGGCCGCAAGGACGGATGATGGCCTGGATTTCCTCCACGGGCACACGCATCATATCGCGGGGGTTGTCGGCGCGTGCGAAAAGCTCAGGCGTGGTGAGGTTGACACGCTTGTCCGTGCATTGGGCCGAGAGCAGGACAGCCACCAAAAGCGTGTAGGCATCCTTGTGATCCAGCGGAATGGCGGGGTTCGGGTACAGTTCGTTCAACCGCTTCAGGACGTAGGCCGCGCGCTCTTTTTTCGTCATGGCCGCAGCATTGCATGGCACAGCCGTCATGGCACGGCGAAAATAGTATTCACCTATCTAAATAATCCTCCGTGCTTGACTCTCCCGGCATCCTGCTTGCTTTAAGTAGTTAATGCGATGCCGCTGCTTTACCTCTTGGGTACTGTTGGTGACGAGTCTGTTGCTCGTGCCAGCCTTCGCGGCGGATACCACAACGCCGGCTCCTGCCCCCGCTGCTCAGGACGCTCAGCCATCCACGGATAAAACCACCGACGCAGACAAGTCTGCCAGCGATAATGCAGCTCCCTCGGACAAAAGTGTCGTCGCAGATGCCACCAAAGCTTCCGACGATAAAAAATCCGCCGACACAGGCACGACAGCTGCACCTGCCTCCAGTACTCCGGCAAAGAGTGATAACAAAAAAAAGGCTGACCCGGATCAGCCCGACGCCATTGACAACGCAGCGCAGGATGCCACCGCCGTCATTACCGGCAAGGAGAAGCCTCAGGACCTGATTGAGAAATACAAGCTACGCTTCATTCTCTGGGTCCACCGTTTCGTGCCGGAGTTTATCCAGGCTCTGATCATTTTCACCGCGGGTTACTTCCTGGCCAAAGTGCTGCGCATACTCTTTCTGCGCTTCTCACGCCTGCGCGAATGGGACGAGGCCATTTCCGACTACTTCGGCCTGGTCATCTACATCAGCATCATTGTGGTCTTCACCATCTCGGCGCTGAAGGCGCTCGGGTTTCCCGTCACCTCCATGCTAGCCAGCTTCGGCATCAGCGGTGTCATCATCGGCCTGGGGGTGCGAGCGCAGCTCAACAACTATTTCGCCGGTGTGGCCATGCTGGCGGCGCGCCCCTTTCAGAAGGGCGACCTGGTCGAGTTCGGCCCGCCCTTGCAGATCGGCATCGTCAAGCACGTCAACATGACCAACACCGTTTTCGACACCCTCGACAAGGTTCGGCTGGTCGTGCCCAACGGCGTGGTCTGGCGCGGCTACATCAAAAACTACTCGCGCAACTCCGAGCGCATCATCCGCTTCGACCTCACCATCGCCAAGGGTCTCGAGCTGGCCTGGGTGCGCGACCTCGCCGCGCAGGTGTTGACCGCCAACGAGCATGTGATGCAAGACCCGCCACCCCTGCTGGACGTCGCGGAGGTCACCCCGGACGGCATCCGTGCCGTGCTCAAGGCGCAGTGCAAGGTGGAAGCGGTACAGATTTTCACACAGCTGGTCGAGGACCTGCGCACCGCCTTCGAGGAAGCCGGTCTGGATGTCAAACTGCCCGCCAAGGGCGTCAAACTCAAGGTGGAGGAATAAGCCGTGCCGGAACACGAAAACCCTCTCGAAGACGCACCCGCCACCCCGGACTCGATGATGAGCACCGCGGAGGCTGCCGAACGGCTGGGCCTGGGCATCGCCACGCTCTATAAACATATCGGCGCAGGCAAGCTCAAGCCTACCGTCAAAGGCCAGACGGTGCAACTCGAACGCGAAGCAGTCGAGGCCTTCTTCGAAGAACTTGCCCAGGACAAGGGCAGTTTCGCCGGCTCCCTGGAAACTTTGCACGGCAAAGTACTCGATGCGCTCCGGAGCCTCCCGAACGTGGAGCTTGAAGAAGAGCCCGAGCAAACCGCAGACGCGGTGGCAAACGATTTGTTACGGCTGGCCGCATCACAACCCTGGCAAAGCCTCACCCTGACTCCGAACGGTGACCGCATGACTATTCTTTACGAGGTGGACCAGGCTACGACGGAATTCGCCGCACTGGAATCCGCCCTCGCCCGCGAGTTGGCCAAGGGGCTTTGTGCATTGGCCGGGCTCGATACGGAAAAGGCAGCTGCGCGCGCGCAGTTTCACTTCGAAGCCGACACGCGCAAAACAGAGTTCCGCGCGGCTCGAGCCAAAGCCTCCGGCGGCGAGCACATCCATTTTGTTCGCCTTGAGGAGGACCATCCTGACTTCGCCAAAATCTGGTCACTGGACAGCGCCCAGGCCGAGACGGTCGACCAGGCCCTTACCAAGGCTAGTGGACTTTACCTGTTGGTCAGCCCACGCGACCTCGCCGGGGAAGCCCACTTACTCGCCCTGGCCAAGCGCCTGTGCCCGGAACAGACTACCGGCATCCTGCTCACGCGCGGCTCGGCAGACCACGACGGTTTTCTTACCCCTCTGCATTACGGCGATGGCGAAGACGACGCCCCCCTCGACGACGCCATCAAGACCGTCTTTGCCTTAGGTGCACGCCTCTGTGTCTTCTCGGAGCTGCAGGACGTGGGCGAGTTGCGGGCCGCCCTGGAAATCGCCGCTGCAGGCATCCCGGTCGCTGTCTTTGCTGCCGGAGCCAGTCTTCCCGAGACACTTGCCACTTGGCGAAAATGGGAAGCCAGCCCCGAAGCTCTGAACCGTGCCCTTACCCTCGCCGTCGAACGCCAAACCGGAAACGGACAAGCCACTTATCGTCTTCTGGAGCCCGGCGACTCTCTCACAAAAGCCCTGGCAGAAGATAACATCGCCCAGGCCGTCTCAGCCTTGTTGTCGTAACAGGGCAGCGAGAACGCAAGCACAGGAGCGGAGCCCCATTTTTGTCCAGTGCGGCCACGCACCTATTCTTCGCCAAGAGCCTCGTAGGTTTCCTCCTTGATGCCGTAGGATTCCTTGAGGAAGAAGCTGACGAAGAGTGCCACCACACAAAAAGCCGGCATCATAGCCAGAGCGATGCGGTAGTCGGCCACGGTGAACTCCGCGTTCTTTCCGCCACCGGCGAGATCGTCGAGGATGAGGCCCACAATCGGCTGAAAGATGCCGCCGATGAGCATGATAACCATGTTGTTGAAGGCAATGGCGGTGGCCGAAGCCCATTCGGGGTTGTGCTCCAGACCGGTCACGAAGGTGATAACCTGCGCGCTCGAGACTGCCCCGAGAATGAACAGCAGCACCGAGCAGTGCCACAGAATCATGCTGTTAAACAACAGCAGGAAGCCGCTCACGACAGCCGTCAGTATGAGCGATACGATGAGCACAGTCTTGCGACGTTCCAGCCGATCCGAAAGGTGCCCGGCGATGGGCCCACCCACGAGCCAGCCCAGGTACAGCATGGAAATAGCTGTGGACGCGCCGTTGCGGTTGGTCCCGGTGAGCTTCATCACGTAGTCGTCCCCCCAAAGCGCGCCAAAAACAGAAAGGTTGAAAAACAGCGCCGTGCCTATGAAGCCGATAATCCAGCTCTGCGGATTCATGGCCACCTCCTTGAGCCCGCGCCAGACTGTTCGTGCCTCCTCGTCCACCTCGGCATCCGAGGCGGCTGCCTCCCAAGGAGGCGGCTTGGGAATAATGATCCACATCAGCACCGCGATGATCAGCCCGAAGGCACCGCAAACCACCCAACTGCCTCGCCAGCCGGCCACATCCAACAGCTCCACCAGAGGCCGCTGGGCAGCGATGGCCCCGGCCATGCCTAACGTGGTGGTGAGACCCGATAGTAAAGCGATACGATTGGAGGGAAACCAAACCGTGGCCAGGTGCATGCAACCGACAAAAGCGAAAGCCGAGCCGAAGCCCATCAACGCCCTGCCCAAGGCAAAGACCCACACGTTGGGCACCGCCATGGTCAGCAGGCAACCGACGCAGCAAAAGACCGCCGCGGGCACGAGTACGCGCTTGACGCCCCACTTGTCCAGCAGGAGACCCACGGCAATCTGCATGGGCGCATACACATAGTAATAAACGCCGACCGCCAAACCGAAGGTGCCCGCGCTGACCGCGTAAACCTGTTGCAGCTCGCGCTCCATGACCGACGGAGCCACGCGCACGAGGAATTCATAAAGGTAAAAGACGGCGGCGGTTCCCCAGATCAACCAGGAACGCCAATTCCCGGGAGGACCTTCTCCCTCGGCATAGGTTTTTCCAACAACAGGTCCGGACATAAGCGAGTGCGGGGGCACACGGCCCAATCAATTTACGGGTTAGCAGTTTTTATGGAACGCGTAATCGCATTACTGGTTATTTATCTTTCAGGCAAGAGCAACAGGGGCAAAGCAATTTTCTGGCCTGTTGACTATCAACGAGCTTTTTTCAACAGTGCGCCCATGACCGCGACTGCCAAACACAAGCGCGAACGCCCGACCAAGGTAACTGCTTTCCGTCTTTTTATCGGCATAGCGGTCGTACTTGTGGTCATTTTTGCCGGGGAAGAGCTACGCCCCCACCTACCCCACATTGAAAACTGGATTGCCGAGCAAGGCGTCTGGGCCCCGGTCATCTTTATCCTGTTGATGACGCTGCTGTCGATCGTCTGCTTCCCCTTGGACGTCATCTTCATCGCCGGCGGACTGATATTCAATCTGGGCTGGGGCTTTATCTATGTGGCCATCGGTATTTACCTGGGCCAGAGCATCGACTTCTGGCTGGGCCGCACGCTACTGCGTCGACGGGTGGAACGCTGGCTCAAAAAAAAAACCAAGCTGCGCGGTATCAATATCGCCCTGCGCACCCAGGGTATCAAGCTGCTCTTCATGCTGCGCATGGCGCCCATCCCGGCTTCGCCCACCAGTTATCTGATGGGCTCCACGCCGATGCGGTTCTGGCAGTTCCTCGTCGCCACCCTCGGATTGCTGCCGGTGGCCTTCGCCTCGATGTACTTCGGCTTCGCCGCAGCCCACGCCACCAGGACGGTCGACAACCCGCACCATCATTTCAACCTCCATGACGTGAGTATCTTTGCCGGCGTGGTGTTCGCCATCGCCGCCGTGGCCTACGTCGGTCACATCGCACGGGGCATCATTCGCAAGGCCGAGGAAGAGGCGGGTGAGCCTGAGGATGAGGAAATTTAAGCGACGCGGAACGGTTTCGGTTTGCGCAAAAGAGCCGGTTCGATGACAATGTGATACTTAAAACGTCTACAAACCGATGAACCAGGTCATTGCCTACAGTATTATTCTCCTGCTGATTGCAGTGGCCGGCGGTGGCTATTATATGGGCTACGAGCAGGCCAAAAAGCCTAATCAGGAAGCGGAATTACTCGAGCAAATCGAAGAACAGGCCAAGGAGCTTGAGGCGCTCAAGTCCACCGTGCGCCAGCTTGAGCTGTCGCAGGCCAGCCGTACGTACGCCGCCGCACCCACCGGAGCAGCCCCGGCGCCCTCAAACGCGAAAGTATCCCCGCTCGCCCTGCGCGCTGAAAAAACAACTCAGATCTTCACGGACCGCAAAGGCCGGGAGCTGGTCGCAAGCATCATCGAGGTCGGCGCCGACGCCACCAAGGTCAAACGCGAAAGCGACGGCCGTGTCTTCCAGATGCGCCATGTCGAGCTTATCGCCAAGGACCGTGAATTCCTCGAGTACCTTTACGCCCAGAACAAGTCCGCTCCTGCCAAATCCAATCCCAACGATATCGACTGGGAGGCTATCTTCAGCAACTGAAGCGCGCTGCGTGACCGCACAGGATAATTGAAGAGCTTGGCCCCGCATCGTTCAAAGCTCGCACTTTCGGTGCTTGTCAGGTGAGTACGAGGGCACTAGCGTGCGCGGCCAATGAATCAAGCCAGTCAGTCCATCCGTGTCGGTCTGTTCTTCCTGCTGGGCATTGCGCTCTGCTGGATTGTCTACGAGACCCTGAGCGAGTCCAGCATCGGCGACAGCGACGGCTACCGCCTGCGCGCCACCTTTGACAACCTGCAACAGCTCAAGCCCAGCGACGAGGTCCGCCTGGCCGGCGTGCGCATCGGTAACGTCATCGAGACCGAGCTGGACGGCGTCCGCGCCGTGGCTGTGCTCTCCATCAGTCCCAACGTGCAAATCCCCGCCGATAGCGAGGCTACCATCGTCACGGCAGGCCTGCTGGGCGCGAACTACGTGGCCATTGCGCCCGGTGAAGGCACCAGCTACCTGGCCGGCGGCGATGCCATCGCGACTTTCAAGACCCCCGGATTCAACGATGTCGTGGCCGATGTGGGTAAACTCGGCGACCGCCTCGACGAAATCGCGGTGGAGGTCAAGGACGCCCTTGGCGGCCTCAAAGGTTTGACCGGCGGCGGAGAAGGCGAAGGCGGTCCCGGCAGCCTCTTTGACAATCTCAACGAAATCGTGACCGAGAACCGCGAGCGCATCAACAACACCCTGGCCAACTTCGACAAAATCAGCACGGAAATCGCCAGCGGCGAAGGTACTCTGGGCAAGCTCATCAACGATCCGGCTGCCTACGACAAGCTCCTCGCCGCCGCCCAGGATGTCTCCGACGCCGCCAACGGCATCAAGAGCTTCACCACCGAAGCCAACGAGCTCGTGGCCGATGTGCGCTCCGGCGACGGCGCTCTCGGGGCCATGCTGCTCGACAAGGAGACCATGGCCAACCTCTCCGACGCCATCTCCAACGTCAATTCCTTCACCGCCAAGCTGGACAACGACGAAAACACCCTCGGGCGCATCCTTCAGGACGACGCCCTCTTCGTCCAGGCCCAGGACACTCTCAGCCGCGTCAACGGCGCCGTCGGACGCCTCGACGACAGCGGTCCGATTACCGCCGTCGGTATCCTGGCCAGCGCCTTGTTCTAAAAAAACGGCTAATCTCAGGAGAATTTTTTCTTCAGAACCATCGCTGAATATCAACGACTTACAAACCATTCAGAAAAAACTTCAAAAAAAGTGCCGGAATTTTGAACGGCGGGCCGTTTCCTACGTCTATCTATATACAGTCTAGTTTATTAGTAGCGTTAGTTAGTTTCAGTCTAGTTTGTAGTTTGCATTTAGGTAAGCGCCGCCCTCACGAGGGCGGCGTCTTTTTTTTACAAGGTGCGAGTGACCGCTCAGGACAATGATGGGCCAGAAACCGGTCTTGATTCGGGTTAGGAAGCAATACGGGCGTCTTGACTCCGGACCCTGTACGCTTGACGCTCAGCCCATGGCAGGCTTGCGCACATTTTACGCGGGAGAGCATCCGGCGGCGGGGAGCGAAATCGCGCTCGATCCGCAGGAAGGCAAGCATCTCGCGCGTGTCCTGCGGGCGCGCCCCGGAGAAGCCGTTGAGGTCCTCGACGGCCGCGGAACCGTCACCCAGGCGACTTTTCTGGGCGAACAGGGTAAGACCGCACGTCTACGAGTAGACTCCACCGTTCGGCATCCCAAGCCCAGCCCGGCCATCACGCTGCTGCAAGGCATCCCTAAGGGCAAAACCTTCGACACCATCCTGCGCCAAGCCGTGGAAATAGGTGTGGACCGTATCGTGCCCATGGTCACCGAACGCACTGAGGTCCGGCTCTCGGGCGAGCGTCTAAGTGGCAAAATGGAGCATTGGGAGGCCATCCTGCGCGAGGCCGCGAAGCAATCCGGCAACCCCTGGTTCCCCGAGCTGGCCCAAGCGGTGGATTTTCCTGGCGCCCTGACGGGCTTGAACCTCGGCCTGGGCATCGTGGCCAGCCTGGAAGACGGCTCCCAGCCACTGGTACGGTTCCTGGAAGACGTGGAACGCCCCGAAAAAGTGACCCTTGCCGTGGGGCCGGAGGGCGATTTTACCCCGGAGGAATACCACGGATTACGCGAAATCGGCTTTCGACCCGTCCGTCTGGGCCATCAGGTGCTCAAGTGTGACACCGCCGCGCTATTCATCCTGAGCGTGGTGGATAGTTGCTTCTACCCGCGCGTTTCCCTGTAGAAGAGGCCTTGCGGGCCCCAAATCACCCCGCAAGAAGGGTTTGCCGCTTAAATACCGCTTATAAAGTAGGTCTTCATAAGCTAGAGTGTTGACACCCATGCCGGATGCTTTTGATTTCCATAGCTTTTGCTAATGGTGTCTGTTTCGCTCATGCTCCAATATCTGCGCCGTACCCTACCCTGGCTCAGCCTCCTGGCCGTTTCCCTGCTCGCCGGCTGTAGCTTCACCGGCAAGCAATCCGCGCTCGACCCCAAGGGGCCGGTGGCGCAGGTTCAAGACGACCTGTTTTGGGTCACGGTCTACGTCAATTGCGGCATCTTCGTGGTGGTGGCCGCCGCGTTGTTTTACGTGGTGGTGAAGTACCGCGAACGCCCGGGCGACGAAGGCAAGCCCATGCCACCCCAAGGCCATGGCAACCCTCTCATCGAAATCGGCCTTATCGCCGCCTCGGTCTTCCTGCTGGTCATCATCGCCATCCCCACCCTCAAGGCCATCTGGTATACCCACGAGCTCCCGGTGGACGAAGAGTACTATGAGCCTTCCAAGCTAGGCATCTGGTACGGCGGGCGCGTCGACTCCGAGGCCAAGGATGACATCCTGGAAATCAACGTCTACGGCTGGCAATGGTGGTGGAGCTTTGAATACCCGCAGTTCGGCATCACCAGCGCCAACGAGTTCGCCATCCCCGCCGGTAAAGTGGTCAAACTCAACCTGCGCTCGGTGGACGTCATTCACAGCTTTTGGCTCCCCAAAATTGCGGGTAAGGTCGACCTCATGCCCGGCCGCAAGAACTGGATGTGGATCCTGGCCGACGAGCCCGGCTATTACTACGGCCAGTGCGCCGAATTCTGCGGCGAGGCCCACGCCTACATGCTTTTCCGTTCCGAGGTCATGACCGACGGGGATTTCCAGAAGTGGGTCGAAGCCTACCAGTCCGGCGCTGCCGCCCCCGGTGGTTTCCAGGCCCAGCCGGACAAGGACAAGCCCGACCCCACCGCCAAGGACGACTGGATGGCCTGGAGCGAAACCGTCCGTAAGAACCCCGAGGCCATCCCCGGCGACCCCGTCCACGAAGGCGCGGAGCTATTCATGGGCAAGGCGCAGTGCATTGTCTGTCACGCCATTGACAACTCCCCTGCCATGGGCCAGACCGCGCCCAACCTGACCCGCCTAGCCGACCGCAAGTCCCTCGCCGCCGGCATTCTGGACAACACCGGGCCCGACGGCATCATCGACTCCGAAAAGCAGCTCGACAACCTTTACCAGTGGATCGCCCACTCCGAGGACCACAAGCCCGGCAACCTCATGTACTACCGCGCCGACGCCGGCCTGCGGAACCTCAAGTACACCGGTGTGACCTTCGGCAAACTGCAAACTGTCGGCATCACCGAGCAAAGCCTCGTCGCCGCGGGCGTCTCCAGTGCCCTGGCCCAGAAGATTTCCGCCAGCCCCAACGCCCCCATCCTCAACGTGGACGTCGATTCCGAGATGATGACCAAGCAGCAGCTCATGCGCGTCATGGACGGCCTGACCAACGAGCAGTTCTCGGAAGTCAGCGACTGGCCCACCGAGACCGAGTTCCGCAAGATCGCCGCTTTCCTACAGACTTTAAAATAGTGCCACCCCAAGACGAAGCACTTAAGCACCAAAATACTTATTGAAAATGAGCGCTCACGCCGCAGTTGCCGATAAAACCGAGCTTCACCCCGAGAAAAGCCCGCTTGGGCTGGTTCGCCCCGACCGCTACACCGGCTGGCGGGACTGGCTGACCACGGTCGACCACAAGAAAATCGGTGTCATGTACGGCGCCGCTGCCTGCCTCTTCTTCCTCATTGGCGGCATTGAGGCTCTGACGATTCGCTGGCAGCTCGCCATTCCCGAGAACGACGCCATCAGTGCGCAGCTTTACAACCAGTTGTTCACCATGCACGGCACGACCATGATCTTCCTCGGGGTCATGCCACTGTCCGCCGCGTTTTTCAACTTTCTCGTGCCCCTGCAGATCGGAGCGCGCGACGTGGCCTTCCCACGCCTGAACGCCTTCTCCCTCTGGACATTCGTGGCCGGCGCTCTGGTGCTGAACGTCTCCTGGCTCTTTCAGTTCGCGCACATGGTCGGCTGGTTTGGGCAAGACCTGGTCCGGACCGATATTGCCCCGGCGGGCGGCTGGTTTGGCTACGCCCCGCTGACCAGTGACGGCTATACCGGCATCGGGACGGACTTCTGGGTGCTAGGGTTGCAAATTCTCGGTATCGCCTCCCTGGCGGCTTCGTTCAACTTCATCGTCACTATCCTCAACATGCGCGCACCGGGCATGACCATGATGCGCCTGCCGGTCTTCACCTGGATGACGCTGATTACCAGTTTCCTTATCATTTTCGCCTTCCCAGCCATCACCATTGCCCTAGCTGAGCTGATGTTCGACCGCTTCTTCGGCACGAACTTCTTCCGCGTCAGTATGGGCGGTCAACCCATCCTCTGGCAGCACCTGTTCTGGGTCTTCGGTCACCCGGAGGTGTACATCCTCGTGCTGCCGGCCATGGGCATCATTTCGGAAATCCTGCCCACCTTCTCGCGCCGCCCGCTCTTCGGCTACGCCATCGTGGTCTTCTCCGGCGCGGTCATCGGTTTTCTCGGCTTCGCGGTGTGGAGCCACCACATGTTCACCACCGGCCTGGGCAAAGTCGCCACCGCCGCCTTCTCTCTGCTGACCATGGCCATCGCCGTGCCGACGGGCGTGAAGATTTTCAACTGGATCGGCACGCTCTGGGGCGGCCGCATCAAGTTCTCCGTGCCGATGGTTTTCGCCCTGGGCTTTATCTGGATGTTCATGATGGGCGGCTTTTCCGGCATCATGCACTCGTCCGCCCCCGCCGATGCCCAGCAGCAGGACAGTTACTTCGTCGTGGCACACTTCCACTACGTTCTGCTGGGCGGCGTACTGCTCGGCCTGATGGCCGGCTTGTACTTCTGGGTGCCCAAGATTTTCGGCAAGCAGATGAACCAGAAGCTCGGCTACTGGGTCTGCGGCATGGTCGTGGTAGGCTTCAACGTCGCGTTCTTCCCCATGCACTACCTGGGGCTGACCGGCATGCCTCGCCGCACTCACACCTACCTCGCCGGCTACGGCTGGGAGCTTTGGAATCACGTCTCGACCATCGGAGCCTTCATCCTCGGTATTGGTGTGGCGATTTGCTTCATCAATCTCGTCTGGACCGTCATACGCGGCAAGAAAGTCGAAGATGATGTCTGGGATGGCCGCACGCTGGAGTGGTCCCTGCCTTCCCCGGTGCCCGCTTACAACTTCGCCGCCACACCCGTGATTTCCGCCCGTGACGCCTGGTGGGTGCACAAGCACGGCAACAAGCAAATCACCTACATGAACGACGGCGGTCCCGAGGGCGTGCACATGCCCTCGCAGTCGTGGTTCCCGCTCATGTGCGGCTGCGGCTTCCTCGTTTTTGGCGTCAGTATGGCCATGATGGCCGCGGGCGTGCCCCATGCGGGTTACTTCGCCATCGGCGGTCTCGGTACAGTCGTGCTGGGCATTTACCTCTGGGCGCTCGAAGGCCCCGGCGGCTACCATCTTAAGACGCCTGCCCCCAAGCCTTCGCCCACTCCGGCTCCCGCCCCCGAGGCTGAACCCGCCGGCCATCATTAATCGGTTTACGGTTCTTAGCTTTCAAAATTTCAGTCTTTCAGCTTTTCAAAAATGTCTACCGCAGAAGCAGCCCACGGTCACAACCCCGATGATCCCATCGCGGCGCATCACGAGTTGACCCAGACGAACACCGGCATCGAGAACAAGAAGCTCATCATGTGGCTCTTTCTGGCCTCGGACTGCATGTTCTTCGGCACGCTCATCTCGACGCACCTCATCTACCGCAAACTCTACCCGGCGGGTCACTTCGAGGAGGGCGTGGTCGACGTCACGGGCACCTTCGACATCGAGCTGACCTCCTTCTCGACCTTCATCCTGCTGATGAGCTCCTTTCTCATGGCCCTGGCTGTCTCCGCCATGCACAAAGGCCAGGTCAAGAGCTTCCGCAACAACGTCATCGGCGTTATCCTGTTCGGGCTCATCTTCCTCGGAGGTCAGGTGTACGAATTTCAACACTTCTTCCACGGTCAGGGCTGGTACGAATGGAAAGCCATCCCACGAGCCGAGGGCACCGCTGCGCATCACGGCGAAGCGGCAACCCATGGTGAGGAAGCGGTCGAGACTGCCGCCCATACAGAAGGAGCCGGTGCGGAAGAAACCGCAGCCGCAATGACTGAAGAGGCCGCCTCCCATGAGGGTGAAACGGCCGAGACAGCCCATGAAACCACCGAAGCCGCCATGGACAACGCTGCTGCCGAAGGCGCAGAAGCGGTGACCGAAAGCGAACAGGCCGCTGAAGCGACTGCCGAGGTTGCCGGGCCACCGGCCGAGAGCGAGCTCCTCGTAGGCACTCTGGGCAACGGCAAATACTTCCACGATGTGGCTGACACCGCCGAGGCCAAGCATGCCTTTGAGGAAAAACACCCGAACTGGGAAGTAACCGAGTTCAAGCAAGCCAAGGTCGTACCCGGCCTGAGCCTGCAGAACAGCCTGTTCGGCTCCACCTTCTACGTACTGACCGGTACCCACGGCACCCACGTGGCCATCGGCATCCTCTGGCTGTTTTCCATGCTGATTTACTCCTACTCCGGCCGCCTCAGAGCCGAGAACGCCGTCGACGTGGAAATCGCAGGCTTGTACTGGCACTTCGTCGACATCGTTTGGATCATCATCTTCACCGCCGTCTATCTGGTCGAATATGTCGTCTAGCAGTTCATCAGTTCCGTGTTCATTGGTTTGTGGTTACTTTCACAAGCGTAGAACTCCCGAACACAGAACCCTCGAACACAGAACCCTCGAACTTTACTAAGAATGTCCCACCCAGCAACCTACGCCGAGCTGCTGAATCAGGAGAATCAGCGCTACCATGCTTTCATCAACCTGGCCCTTTTTCTGGCCGTGTTAACGGGCATTGAGATTGTCCTTATTTTCATTCCCTTCCCCTTCTGGATTATCATGTCGATGCTGGTAATCCTCTCGGCGGTCAAGTTCGTGGCTGTCATCCTGTGGTTCATGCACCTTATCTACGACAAGCTGCTCTGCCTCTACCTTTTTACCGCCGGCATGATCCTGGCGACTGGTACCATGATCGCGCTGCTTGCCCTCTTCAATAACGACATGGTCGACTTCGATGCCATGACCGGCTGGAATCTCCCCGCCCTCGTCCGCCTCGTAGCATAAAAAAGCTGCCCTTCGTATGAAGGACAGCTTGTAAAATTTCCCTTAGGGCAGCAAACAATGTGAGCGCCCTGCCTATGCTTTAGGCCTTGGGGTGAATCATGTCGCTGGGGTCGAGGGCCTTATCGATGTCCTCTTCCTTCATCAGCTTATCTTCGAGCAGGACCTCTTTAAGCGTCTTGTTCTCGTTGTAAGCCTTCTTGGCCACCTTGGCGGCATTGTCGTAGCCAATGTAAGGATTCAGCGCGGTCACCAGCATGAGGCTGCGCTCGACGTGCTGCTTGATGACGTCCTTGTTGGGCTCGATACCTGCCACACAGCGATCAGCAAAGGTCACCGCGCCGTTGCTGAGGACGACCACTGCTTCGTGAAGAGCGTGGGCGATAGCGGGGATGGTGACGTTGAGCTCGAAATGGCCGTCGCGTCCGCACATGGCCACCATGTTGCCCAGGGCGGTCACATAGATGCTGACCTGCACGAGCATCTCACTCATGACCGGGTTGACTTTACCCGGCATGATGGAGGAACCCGGCTGGGTCGCAGGCAGGGTCAACTCGCCCAAACCACTGCGGGGGCCGGAGCCGAGCAGTCGGATATCGTTGGCGATCTTGGTCAGGCTGCAGGCGATGGTGGTGAGGATACCGGCGACCTCGACGCAATCGTCGCGACCACCCTGTGCCTCGAAATGGTTGTCCGCTTCGCGGAAGCCGATACCGGTGCGCTCACGCAGGAGCTCGCAGACCAGCCCGGGGAATTCCGGGTGGCAGTTGATGCCTGTTCCCACGGCGGTACCGCCGATGGCCAGCTCTTCCAGCTTGTCGATGCACTCCTGGGCACGCACTACAGCCTTGGCGGTCTGCGCGACATAACCGGAGAACTCCTGCCCAAGAGACAGCGGCGTGGCGTCCATCAGGTGAGTGCGACCAATCTTGATGATGTCCTTGAAAGCCTCGGCCTTGGCATCGAGCTCGTCGTGCAGGTGCTGCAGGGCTGGCACGAGCTTGTTCTTGATGGCCAGCGCCAGACTGACGTGCAACACGGTAGGCACGATGTCGTTGGAGGACTGCCCCATGTTGACGTCGTCGTTGGGGTGGATCGGCTTCTTGGAGCCGATGGGGTTACCCGCATACTGACAGACGCGGTTGGATACCACCTCGTTCAAGTTCATGTTGGACGAAGTGCCGCTGCCGGTCTGGAAAACGTCCACCGGAAAGTGCTCGTCGAGCTTGCCCTCGACCACTTCCTCGCAAGCGCGGCGGATAAGGTCGGCTTTTTCCTTCGGCAGGCGGCCCAGCTTCTCGTTAGCCGTGGCGCAGGCCCACTTGACCTCACCGAGGCCGCGGATAAAGCCCACCGGCATACGGTGGCCACTGATAGGGAAGTTCAGGACGGCTCGCTGGGTCGAGGCCCCGTACAGAGCCTCTTCCGGTACTTCCATTTCGCCCATGGAGTCTTTTTCTTTTCTCATGCGTGTGGGGTGTTAGCAGAATTTCTAATGAAAGCGCAATACCCGGTTGTAGCTAATAGTACGGTGTGAAGCGGGGCTAATGGCTTCGGTTAGCGTGGCTCCCTGAGTTTACGGAACAAATCCTGTGGAAATTCCCGCCGCAGTTGGTACCAGACATGCGCCAGGCCGTTTGGATAACGCTCGGCTTCCACCAGAAAAGCGCGAAAGTAGTCCTCCAGCTCCTGCCGCTGGCCCACCTGCGGACTGCACGGCACCCGGTGTCTGGGAGAAGACTCTTCCTCCACTCTTCCATCATACGTGGGATTGTGAGATTCCAGCTCGGCCAGCAGGTCGTCGATATTGCGCAACACCCGCTCCGAAGCATTAGGTTCAGGGTTTCGCCCAGAGTTGGTTTGGCCACTGAGCAAATAAGTTTCACTGACGTGGAAAATTTCCGCCAGACGGGCAATCGTTTGTGGGGAGGACGGCATACGACCGTTCTTCCAAGTGCCGACTGTTGAGACGGCGCTGTCGGTGTAACATGCGATATCCTTCAGTGTAAGATTATGATAACTCATTAATAATCGAAATCTTAAACTAAATTCGGATACAATTGCATCATTTTTACTATTGACGTAAGACATGGAAATATTCTACTAATATGGAATAATTACATTTTCAATACAACCTTTCGGAGATATTTTATTAAAACGTGATATACAAAATCCACAAGCAAAAAGACCTTTGCTTGCCTAATTCTATGCCACCTTTGCTTTCCATGAAAAACGCATCATGCCGAATCTATCAATATCTACTCAGAAAGCTGGACGAAGAGCCCGTCTCCACACGAGCCGATCTATGCGAGGATCTGGCTGAATTCCTGCCCAGCGACGCTCTTGCCAGCCGTTTGCGGGAACAGGCCCTGACGCTTCGCCGACTGGAACGCGAGTCCCAGATTATCCGTATGTCCCTATCCAGCAGCCAGCCAGGAGAGCCGCCCCTGGCCGTCTGAAATTTTTCCACACCATGCCATGAATGCCCAAACCGCCATCCAATCCCAACACTTCGGCTACCTGCTGCCTCCCGGCAAGCAATGGTTTACACCGAAGGAGGTCGCCGCCGTCATCGGGCGGACAGACCAGTTTGTCCGAAACGCCCTCGACAGCCGCCGTATCCTCGGGCATTCCTGCTCGGCCCGGAGCCAGCCGAAGCGGCAGACCTATCATGTCCACCGCGACGGACTCCTGCTCTTTCTCCTGGAAACGGCTAACTACGCCCCACAAGACAAGCTGGAGCGCCTCGGCGAGATACTAAAACGCTCCAGCCCCGACGAGCGCCACTTCTATCTCGAGTGCCTGGGCAACTGATTATGGTTTGCCACACGGACACGGAAACCACAGAGATAACCCCTTATGGTCGAAAAACTGACAGTCGAGCTGGGCGAGCGCAGCTACCCGATCACCTTCCCCGATTCACTCCATCTACTGAAAGATCAACTGGCCGGCGATAAACGAGCCGTGATCATCGACCAGTCCCTGGGCCGTCTAATGGCCGGTAACCTGCAACCCGACTGGCCTCTCAAGGAGGAGCCGTCCGGTGAAAACACCAAGTCCATCGCCTACTTCGATGACGCTTGCGAGTTTCTCGCTTCCCATAAGGTCGCGCGTGACTGGACGGTGATCGCCATCGGCGGCGGTGTCATAGGTGATCTCGCCGGCTTCGTCGCGGCCAGCTACCTGCGTGGTATTTCGTTTATCCAGGTACCCACCACCCTGCTGGCTATGGTGGACAGCTCCGTGGGCGGTAAGACGGGGATCAATTTGAAGGCAGGCAAAAACCTCGTCGGGGCCTTCTGGCAGCCCAAGGCGGTCTTTATCTGCACCGAATTCTTGAAAACCCTACCTCCGCAGGAGTTCTCCGCGGGCATGGCGGAGGTCATCAAGTACGGCATGCTTTACGACCCGGCGCTCTTCGAGCAACTGGAGGACCTGGAACAGCCGCTGTCGTGGGACCATCCCGACTTGCCGGGCGTCATCCGGCGTTGCTGCGAAATCAAGGCCGAGATCGTCAAAGCCGACGAAAAGGAAACCGCCGCCAGCGGTGGGCGCGCCCTGCTCAACCTCGGGCACACCTTCGCCCACGCCATCGAAAACGTTGCTGGCTACGGCAGCTACCTGCACGGTGAAGCCGTGGCAATAGGCCTGCATATGGCCGCCCAACTTTCCCTGCGCCTGACCACCGAGGGGCGCACCGGCTATGCCTTTGCCGAGAGCGACATCGCCCGCGTGAAAAACCTGCTGGCCACTTATATCCTGCCCGCCGATTTGCAGACGCCCCTGCGCCGCGGCACGAAGACTGTCCAGCCCAAGCCATTGTCCATCAACGCCCTCATGGACGCCATGCTGCGCGATAAAAAGGTGCGCTCCGGCAAGCTCCGCTTTGTCGCCATGGAGGCACTGGGCCGCGCCGTCACCGTAGAAGACATCCCCGAGGGCTGGGTGCGCGAACTGTGGGCTGGCGTAGGCGCACGGTGAATCCCTGCGATGCGGGCTTGTCAGTAGGCAGCAAGTGCTGCATCAATGATACCGCCATCAGAAACTTGAGCCATGAATGATATCAGCAAAGCGATTGCCACCACCGGTATCTGGATTTCGGTTGCCATCATCCTCGCCTTTGGGGTGTTCAGGATGAATTTCAGCGGCGACGGTTCCTTCGTTCTGCTCATAGTCATTCCCAGCATCGTTCTTGGTTGCGCCACAACCAGCACTCGGTACGTCTGGAAAAAGTAAGCCTCTATCATGGTACTCCCTCGCCTCATGGCCCCCACAAAAAAACTACTGCTGATTCTGGCCGGGGGCATAGCCATGTTCGGCGCTATCACCTCCGCGCAAATCCCCCTGCGTGAAGTAGCCAAAATGGGAGGGCCGGACGCCGATGGCCTGCTGCCCGAGGTGCAAATAGCGCTCGTGCGCGACGGCTACTCTCCCCTGCTCGAGCCCCTCAACGACGCCATCGAGGCCGAGCTACGCAAACTTACTCAGGATCGGTACCATCTGGTCTTTCGCGACGATGCGGACTTCTCCGCCGGCTGGAAGCCCGATCAGGCCGCCAAGGCCGTGCGTGCCGCCCTGGACGCGCCCGACGTGGACATCCTCATGCTGCAGGGCATGCTCGTGCTCCAGGCCGTGGTGGACGGCCAGGTCGAGTTAACCAAGCCCGCCACCGGCGCCTTCCTGCAGGACCCGGATTTTGTCGGCGTACTGACGCAGAACAACCGCTCGGCCATCCCCAACCTGAGCTTCGTCATGACGGATCACTCCATCCGCAAGGACATCGAACGCTTTGCGGACCTAGTGGACTTTCAGACACTCTACATCGCCGCCACCCCCGCCTACAATCAGAGCCTGCCCTGCGTGACCAACCTCTTCGCCGAAATCGCCTCCGCTCACGGCTGCGATGTCATCTTCCTGCCCTTGACGGACGACCCACAGACCACGCTCAACCAATTGCCCGAAGGCGCGCAAGCCATCTATCTGTTTCAACCCCAGTTGATGGAACCCGAGGAAGTCCCGGACCTCATCAAAGGCATCAACGCCAAGCGTGTACCCAGCTATGCCTTTTGGGGCGAGCCAGCCGTACGCCAGGGCGTGCTGGCCGGTAGCCTGCCTGCCATGGACCGTCAACTCGCCCGCCGCACGGCGCTCAACCTCCAGCAGATCATCGCCGGAGTTTCCCCCAACGATCTGCCCGCCACTTTCCCTGTCGAACAGCGGCTCTACTACAATGTCCTCACCGCCAAGGAAATCGGCTACGACATCAATTACGCCGACACCTACGACGCCATCCTCATCGGGGCCAAGGAAGCCGAATCCGAAGGCGCCCCCCTCACCCTCACGGAGGCCATCGACCTGGCGTTGAAAACCAATTACGAGTTCCTGCGCCAGCAGCAGACCACCATCCAGGGCTACGAGAGTAAGCGCCTCGCCCTCAGCCCGCTGCTACCTCAGGTCAGCGCCCTTTACAGCTACGAGCGTATCGATGTCACCCAGGCCCAGGTAGGCGTCAACCAGGGCGCGGAAGGCACCAACAACGTTGGCGTGGAAATCAGTCAAATCATCTACAGTGACGAGCGGCTGGCCAACTACCGCATCCAGGGGGAGAACTATGAGGCCACCACTTTGCAGGAGGAGGTTTCCCGCCTCGACACCATCCAGTCCACCGCCACCGCCTACATCCGCTACCTGGCCTCGCGCACCCTGCTCGATATCGCCCGCGACAATCTGGGCGTCACCCGTACCAATCTTAACCTGGCGCGCATCCGGGCGGAGGTCGGCGTGGCCGGACCGGAGGAAGTCTACCGCTTCGAGGCACAGCAGGCCAGCGACCAGGCCAGTGTGGCCAGCGCCGAGTCCCAGATGGAAACCCAGGCCGTGGCGCTCAACCGTGTGCTGGGCATCGATCTGGAAAAACAGTGGCAGCCGGAATCCCTCACCCTGGAGTCGGACTACTTCGACACCACCGCGAACAAAGTCGTCGACTTGGTCTCGAGCGATGCGCGCTATCGCCGCTTTCAGTTATTCTCGCTGCAGTACGCCATGTCCCGCAGCCCGGAGGTCGCCGCCGTACAGGCCACCACCCGCGGCCAGGAAATAAGCCTGTCGCAAAAGAAACGCAGCTTCTTCGTCCCGACGGCCAGCGCCAACTTCCAGTACAACTATGCCTTTGCCCGCGATGGCCAGCAGAACATCCAGTACGTTCCGGGCGCCGTCACCCCCGATGACGATGCATGGGCGCTCCTGCTCCAGGCCGAGCTACCCATCTTCGAGGGCGGCAGCCGCGTCTTCGATGTCATACGGCAAAAGGCCGTTGTCCGCGGCCTCGGCTATACGGAGGACCTCACCCGGCAACTCGTCCAGCAGCGCACGCTCAACGCCCTTTTCGCCATGGAGTCCAGCTACGCAGACATCCGCTACAGTGCCATCGCTGCCGACCGCGCCCAGCTCAATCTCGACATCGTGACGGAGAAGTACCAGGCCGGATCGGTCAGCATCGTCGACCTGCTCGACGCCCAGAACCAAGCCTTCGTGCAGAAGCAAAACGCCGCTCTCTCCATCTACAGTTTCCTGGAGGATCTGGTCAACTACATGCGGGCGCTGACCTGGTATGAGTTCACCGCCAGCGACCAGCAGAACGCCGACTGGCTCCAGCAAGCCACCGCCTTCATCGAGTCCGAAGAGACCAGAGTCGTCGAAAGACAATAAGTACGTGTCCGCACAGGGCATTCATGGGGCGTAGCCCCATTGAGATGCGCAGCATCTCGGGTGCAGGGCCGCTGCCCTGTTACTTCATGAAGTGGGTCCAGTTGCTGTCGATTTCAGCCTCGGGCACGGAACTGGAAAACGGTCGCCAGCGTGGGCGCTTGGGATGCTTTTTCAGGTGCATGCCGGCCTTGTGCGGCAGACGGTTTGCCTTGCGCGTGTTGCAGGGGATGCAGGACGTGACGATGTTCTCCCAGGAGGTCTTACCCCCCATATCTCTGGGAATAACGTGGTCCAGATTCAATTCCTTCTCGTGAAAGTGTCCGCCGCAGTACTGGCAGACATAGCCATCCCGCTCGAACACAGCGCGGCGGTTAAACTTCACTTCCTTGGCTGGGATGCGATCGTAGCCGCGCAGCAGAAGTACCGACGGGATACGTACTTTCATACGCACCGTGTGCAGGCAATCGCTGTCCTTGCGGGGCGGTTTTTCCAGGGAGAATTCCAGCCACTCGGTCCCGGTCATGACGCGGAACTCGCCGTCGATGGTGTTAATAACCTGAGCGTGGTCCTGCATCAACAGGCTGAAGGCGCGCTTTACCCCGACGATGTTAACTGCCTGCCACAGGCGGTTTAGCACCAAAATCCGACGTGAGAGCGCATCTGCCATGACGGAACCAGTGTCGTAACCGAGATTGTGAATAAGTCAAAGCAATTCCGCAACGTTGCGAAGCTGTTACATTTTCCTGGCGCCGATAAGAGCGTGAGAATCCATTTGCAAAGTCGGAAACCGAGCCACTAGCCTGCCCGCCATGCGTGCCCTCATCGTGCTGTGCCTGTTCCCCATACTGTTTGTTTCCCTGCAAGCCACCGTCGATGATCCTGCGCTGGAGGCCCTGCTCGAGCGACATATCGAGGCGCTGGGCGGCCGTGTGGCTATGCAGAGCATAAAAACGCTCAGGGAGAGCGGGCTTATCATTTCAGCCGACGAAAAAGACAAGAAGCTGCTGCTGGTGCGCAAGCGGCCGAACCTGATACGTCTGAACATCATCGCCGACGAGATCCGTCTCATCGTGGGCTATGACGGCAAGGAGGTCTGGTACTATTACGACTTCCATGGCGAACGCAAAAGCCCGGAGGAGAAGCACGAGGAGCTCTCAGCCATCAAGCGCGATTCCTTTTTCTGGCCGCCTCCGTCCGAATTTGAAGACACCGCCTACCACTTCGAACAACTCGAGGATGAGGAAATCAACGGCAAGTCTCAATACGTGGTTAAGTTGACCATCGAGGGCATGCCGGGACATGAGCTTTTTTATCTGGATCAAAACACGATGATGATTTCACGCCGTACGGTCTTCGCGGGCGATGAAACCACGATCATCACGGATTATTCAGCCTACCGCCTGGTAAACGGCGTACGCATGCCCTATCGCATGGAAACCACCAGTGACAAAGGCAAGACGGTGACTATCACGATGGATTCGATTAAGGCCAACAAAGGCGTATTCGACTCCTACTTCGAGAAGCCCTGAACTGAGAGAACTTAAAACTCCTGCGGGACGACGCGGGCTTCCTCCTGCGTGATCAACTCGTTCAGAATACCCTGGGCGGTGGCGCGCCCGGCAAAGGTCGTCATCTGTCCGACATTTTCCTCGATTTTCGGTGAATCCAGTGGAACGTCCGGAGTTTCCTTTCCGGACACATAAATGTAGGTGCCCAGGCTGCCAAATGCCATCAGGTCTTCCACCTCGCCGACCTTCATTCCCTGTATCGTCTGCAGGACGAAGTAGTCCAGGCCCTGAGGCGGACTGTTAAAGGTAAAGTCGCTGTAGCTTTGGACCGTCAGCCCAAGGGATTCGGCGGTTTCCTTGAAGGACTTGCCGGCGGTGGCGGCGGCCTGCAGCTCCTTTTTGATTTCCAGCGCACGCAGGTTATACAAACGGCGCGTCTCGGACGTTTTGTAGTCCTCCAGCACCTGCTCGCGAATATCCGCCAGGGCGGGTGTCGAGCTGGGCAGCTCTTCCTCAAGGAAGAAGATGGCCGCGCCGTCATCCAGAGCCACAGCGTCAGTGTAGAAGCGGGCATCGTCCAATCCGGCAGCTTGTGCCAGGGCGGACTGCGGCACCCCGGGTACGGAGGACTCGGGCTTACTGCGTGAAAACGGCGCCAGCGTCACCAGTTTCTTGCCGTGCTCCTTGGCAAAAGCAGCGACGGACTGTGCATTGGGCTCGAGCTTTTCCGCGTAGACGGCCTCATAGGCGGCCACGGCCAGCTCGTTGGCTGCGTTGATAGCCAGCTCCTGAGCCTGTGTTTTCTTCCAACCGGCGATGACATCGGCGCGCACGGCATCGATGGGCTGTGGCTTGCCGTCTTCGCCCTTGGGGAACTCGTTGCGGTGTACCCGATAGTAATTGAGCTGTTGGGCCTCTGTCGGCTCGTCAACATCACCGACAAACTCGGACGTGGGAAAACCAACATAGGAGACGACAATGCGCGGGCCGGTGGCGAAGCGCATTTCGTTTTCCTCATAAAATTTCTGCAGATTCTCATCCGTCGGCTGCAAATCCGGCTTGAAGCCACCCTGGTCGAATTCGGCCACGGAAACATCCCAAACGGTATCAGTCATTTCGATTTGCCGCTTGGCCATGTAAGGCAAGACGTAGCCGGGGCCTCCGAGAGCGCCCATGACCTTGCCGATGCGGTAATCGTCACTGATGACCTGCAACAGTGCCTGCTCGCCACCCCGCTGCGGCGAATTCTGCATCGAATCCAGCATCTTGGTGTACAGATCCGGGCTGAAGCTGCCGGTCCTGCGATCCTGGAAGGCAGGCAGGCCGCGAATGTACTCGGCCATCTGCGCATCGTTCGGACCGGGCATATTGAGTTGATTGGCCAAATAAAGCGCCGTGATGCGCTGAAAAAACGCTCCCTGGAAAGAATTGCGGTTGAGCTGCTGCCCGTTCAGCTCGGCGCTGAGGATGACGTCCTGCTCAATGGCCTGCTTCTCGCGGGGCGAGTTCAGGTTCACACCAAAGAACTCCATCTTGATGTCCTGCGGATTGCTGGAGCCGATGCCGCCGGTGTTGCCGATGGTAAAGACGAAGGCGACGATGATGATGGCCAACAAGCCGCTGAAGAGCCACTTGTAGTGCTTTTGGAGGAGGTTTTGGAGCCAGGAAATCATGGGTTTTGATTGGGTGAACCGCTGCGGGGACAGCAAAAACCGCACAGAGTTGCCTGCATGGGGCCGGGCTGTCAATTCAGTAGATCGCCTGCTTTCCTATTGATATGGTGTTTGATTCCCTAAGGCGGGCATGCTTGGATAAACATTTATCAAGCCATGGGAGTATCACCAGAGACGGATTACGGGTTGGAAGGTTTCGGCACTTCCGCCTCCAAGCTGTTTGCCGCGGTCATGGAGCAATCGCCCGATCATATCTATATCAAGGATACCGCCAGTCGCTTTATTGCCATCAGCCGCGCCATGGCCCGGGACTTCGGTCTGGATTCTCCCAAGGATGCCATCGGCAAAACCGACTTTGACATCTTCACTGAGGAGCACGCCCGTCAGGCTTACGAAGACGAGCAGGAAATCCTGCGGACCGGCACGCCCATCCTGAACAAGGTGGAAAAGGAAACCTGGGAGGACGGCCACGTCACCTGGGTATCCTCGACCAAAGCTCCTCTCTTCCTAGGTAGTGGAAAAATCGTCGGCCTCATCGGCATCTCCCGCGACGTCACCTCTGAGCATGAGGCACAGCAGGCCCTCGAAGCCAACGAGCGCAAACTGAAGCAGCGTGACGTGCATATCCGGCGTGACCTGCGCAGCGCCCGCCACGTCCAGCAGGTTTTCATTCCCGGCGATATCCCCAAGGTACCGGGCCTCAAGCTTGCCCTGCGCCTGCTGCCCATGGAGGAGGTCGGCGGCGACATTATCACCTTTCCTGTCGGCCAAAGACACGGCCTGCTTTTCTTTCTTGGGGACGTTACCGGCCACGGGGTGACCGCCGCGCTCTTCACCCTCCTGGTCAAGTACCTGACCGACCGACAGGGAGAGGGCTACGATGGCAGCCCGCAACACTTCCTCAAACAAATCAACGGTGGCCTGATCGGACGCATCCCCGACGGCTTCGTGGCTGGCTTGTGCGGGCATCTGCTGCCCCGCCCCAACGGAGGAGCCACCTTGCTGGCCTCCAACGCCGGACATCCGGAATTCATCCACTACCAAAAGGCCACAGACCGCGCCGAGTTGGTCAAGCTGCCCATGGGTAACGTCCTCGGGTTACCCCTGGAGGCCGGTTCGCCCGATACTTCCTACGAGTTGGAGCCCGGAGACCGGTTGCTCTTTTTCACCGACGGCATTATCGAAATGCCCAACTCCAAAGGCGGGGAATTCGGCCACAATCGCACGGTAGCCGCTCTGGCTAATTGCAGCAAGCTACCTCTGGAAGAGGCGGCCGACCGGCTCATTACGGAGGCGCGTGCCTTCAGCGGCGGAGGCAAACCCAAGGACGATCTATCCCTGCTATTGATTGAAATCGAATAGCTGGGCGCAAGGTCCCTGAAATAAATCCCCGAGAAGACGCTCGTATAAAAAGCGTAACGAAATCGTAAGCAGAGCGTAAAAGACCACTTGGTCCACGAATCCGGCTGGAAAATAAGGCCGTGATACTGTAGGCATTTAGCCCTAGAATCAATGAATCGCCTACCCATATTTCTGACCGTCTGCCTAATCTCCTCAATTAGCGCGCGTGCTATGGTCGACGACAACGGCAATGGCCTGAGTGACGTCTGGGAGATGGTCAATGACGCCGACGGCCTGAGCGGTGCCCTGGATTCCGACCACGACGGGGCGACCGATGCCCAGGAGGCGGAAGCCGGTACTCACCCCCTGAATCCCCATTCCCGCTTTAGCGTCGGTATGAACGGCGACGAAGTCAGTTGGATGGCCCAACCCGGCAAACTGTATTCCGTGGAACGCAGCCAGGACCTCACGGCAGTTACATGGGAAACGGTCGGCACCTTCGTCGGCCTGGGATACACACAGAGCTTTATCGACGAGCAGGCCGAAGGTACTTGGTTTTACCGCATCGTGGCCCTGGACACCGATACCGACGCCGACGGGGTCAACGACTGGGAGGAAATGCAGGTCGGCTACGACCCGAATAGCGCCTACAGCCTGCGACTCCCGCAGACAGACCTGCAACGCCTCACCACCGCCCTCGGCACGGCCAACCAGGTATCCGTCGCAGCCATCGATCCGGTCACCTCGGAAAGTTGGCCAGACCCGGCAGTCTTCGTCCTGCGGCGTAGCGGTGGTGTGAACGCCTTTAATGCCAGCGTAGCCCTTACCGGTACGGCCGTCCAGGGAAGCGACTACGCGGCGGTCACCTTGCCCGTAGCCTTTGCCCCGGGGCAAATCGAGGCCTACGTTTACATTACTCCCCTGGAAGACGCCGCTGTCGAGGGCGACGAGACGGTCATCCTCACCCTGCAAAGTTCTGCCGACTACAGCATCGGCACGGATACGGACACCGTGACCATCCAGGATGCCAGCTACCTCCCCACCGCCAAGGAGGCCGCACGCTTCCTCAGCCAGGCCACCTTCGGACCCACGCCGGAGTTGATCGCGGAAGTGCAAAGCATGGGCATCGAGGCCTGGATCGACGACCAGTTCACGCAGCCCGTGGGCGAGCTCCAGCCTGTGCTCGACGCGATCGACTGGGGCGAAGGCGAAGGACAGATTGCGGGCCCCTACAACCATCACAAGTTACTGGCATGGTGGGAACAGGCCATGCGAGGCCCAGACCCCCTGCGGCAACGCGTCGGGTTTGCCATGAGCGAGATTTTTGTCGTTTCGGATAACTCCGTGGAGATTCCGCGAGGCGTGCTTAACTATTACGACATGCTCCTGAACAACGCGTTCGGCAACTACCGCGAGCTCATTGAGGACATCACTTATCACCCCGTCATGGGCGTCTATCTGAGCCATCGCGGCAACCAGCCGCCCGACCCGGCCCTGAACCGCTTCCCGGATGAAAACTACGCGCGTGAAATCATGCAGCTGTTTTCCATCGGCCTGTGGATGCTCAACAATGACGGCACGCAGCAGCTCGACGGCCTGGGCAATCCCATAGCCACCTACGACAACGACGACATTACCAATCTCGCCCGCGTCTTCACCGGCATGAGCTGGGGCTATGGGAACACCTCCGTCTGGTGGGAGTTCTTTTGGCCGGATACTACGGCCGATTACACCGAGTACTATCTTATCCCGATGGCAGTCTGGAACGGCCCCTACTCCGTCTGGGTGGAGACCGAACCTGATGTGTGGGAAGAAACGACCGTCTACTACCACGACCAGGACGCCAAAACTGTACTCGGCGTCGACCTGCCCGCCAACGATCCGCTCAGCCCCGAGCCCGGCTACGCCGTCAACGACATCGACCGCGCCCTCGACGTGCTGTTCAACCACCAGAACACCGCCCCCTTCATCGCGCACGCGCTCATCCAGCGCATGGTCACGTCTAATCCCTCGCCCGCCTATGTGGCACGTGTGGCCGAGGCCTTCAACGGCGGCGGTCCCTACAACCCCGGAGGCATCCGCGGTGACATGAAAGCGGTCATCAAGGCCATCTTTCTAGACCCCGAGGCTCGCAGTCTGGACAGCCAGGACACCGCGACCTTCGGCAAGCTGCGCGTGCCCTACCTGCGCTATATCGCTTTCTCGCGCGCCTTCAACGCTCTGCCGGGTGAGGGCTCCGTCTATGGTTCGCTCTATGAAGTCTTATGGATCGGCGGCGACCTCGGCATGCAGCCCATGAGCTCGCCCAGCGTTTTCAACTTCTACCAACCCTATTACCAGCCGCCCGGTACGATTAAAGACCTCGGTCTGACCGGACCGGAATTCCAGATCACCAACGCCGTTACCGGCATCACCCTGCCCAACCTTTTCTTCAGTTCCGTTTTCTGGGGTTACCCCGGCCCGAATGTCGAGATCGACATCTCTCCCATCACTGCCATGGCCGGAGACATTGACGCCATGCTCGATTACCTCGACAGCCTGCTGACCTACGGGTCGCTTGGCGAGAGCACCCGGCAGACCGTTTATTACGCTCTCACGCGCTCGGACACCGCCTACATCGACAACCAGCAGCGCGCCCAGTTGGCCATTTTCCTCATCGTCACCTCGCCGGACTTCGCCGTGATTCGCTAAACCTATTTTGTCATGAATCCCAAAACACTCCTCACGCGCCGGAAATTCCTCGGCCAAGCCAGCTGTGCCGCGGTCAGTTCAACGGCGCTGTTCTCGACGCTGTTGAATCTCCGCATGGCCAACACCGCTGCCGCGCAGACCGTCCCGGGCACTGGCGACTACAAGGCGCTCGTGTGCCTCTTCTTTGCCGGTGGCATGGACTCCTATAACATGCTGGTGCCTTTCGGCGATACCGAGTACAACGAATACGCCGCCATCCGGGGAGCCGACCAAGAGGCGGGCGGTCTGGCTCTGAACAAAAGCGGCGGCGAGATTTTACCCCTCACCCTCGCCCAACCCATCGGCAAAGACCTCGGCGTGCACATGGCCATGCCGGAAATGCAGGCACTCTTCAACGCCGGCAACGCCGCCTTTGTCTCCAACGTCGGAACCCTGGTCGAGCCCACCACTCGCGCCCAGATGGAGGCCGAGTCCGTCATCCTGCCGCTGGGGCTGTACTCGCATGCCGACCAGATTCGCCAGTGGCAAACCTCCGTACCGCAAAGCACCACCGCCATCGGCTGGGGCGGGCGTTCCGCCGACCTGCTCGCCGCCCTCAACGACAGCAACCGCATCTCCATGAACATCTCCGTGGCCGGTAGCAACGTCTGGCAATCCGGCAACTCCGTCTTCGAGTACGTCATCAATCCCGGTGCGGCCAACGGCGCGGTGGCGCGCACCTACTACGACGCCACCTGGGGCTATAATCCGGCCATGAACGCGGCTGTCGACAGCCAGCTTTCCCAGCAATACAAGAATATCTTCCAGCAGACCTTCGCCGACACCAGCCGCAACGCCATTGACGCCCAGCAGGAGTTTTCCACCGCCCTCGAAGGAGTGACGCTCAACACTGTTTTCCCCGCCAATTATGTAGGGCAGCAGCTGCAAATGGTCGCGCGCAGCATCGCCGCGCACGCCACTCTGGGTATGAACCGCCAGACCTTCTTCGTGCAGGTCGGCGGCTGGGACCACCACGACGAAGTCCTGGATAACATGACCGGGATGCTGCCACTCGTCAGCCAGGGCGTGAGCGCCTTCTACGACGCCATGGTGGAAATCAACGAGCAGAACAACGTCACGCTTTTCACCGCCTCCGATTTTGGCCGCACCCTGACTTCCAACGGCGCCGGCTCAGACCACGCCTGGGGCGGCAACCACTTCGTCGTCGGCGGCGCGGTCAACGGTGCGCGCGTCTTCGGAACCTATCCCGACCTCTACGAGGACAACCCCCTCGACACCGGACGCGGGCGGCTCATCCCCACGACCTCGGTCGACGAGTACTTCGCCGAGCTGGCGCTGTGGTTCGGGGTCAGCCCACAGGACCTGCCCCTGGTGCTACCCAATGTGACCAATTTCTTCACCCCCGGCATCACCGGCCCCCTCGGCATCATGGCCTGATCATGGGCAAGCGTTTGGCGATATTCGCGGCGCTGGTTGGTGCGTTTTGCCTGGCGCTGTTTCTCCTGTTTAATAAGCCCGAGGATATCGCGCCTCTAGCACCTCCGCCTGCACCCGGCTTACAGCCATCCGCACCCCCGCTACAAGCAGCCATCCCCTACCCACCAGCGGCGCGTCAGCTTATGCGCGAGGACCTGACCGCCCAAGACGACCTCAAGGCCTTGGCCGAACTGCTGGTCCTTTACCGCGCAAACCACCGCGATCACGCCAGTCGTCCGCTCGGGCTCAACCGCGAGTTCACCGCCGCCCTGATCGAGAGGAACGAATACGGACTCGCCCTGCTCCCGGCAGACCATCCGGCCATCAACGCCGATGGTGAGCTGACTGACCGCTGGGGCAGTCCCTACCAGTTCCACCCGCTCTCCAGCGACCAAGTAGAAATCCGATCCGCCGGCCCCGACCGCCAACTCTACACCGGCGACGATCTGATTTACTCGCCCATGGCTCCAGAAGAGAGAGCAGAACAGTTTAACCCCTGAGGGTGCTGTTCACCCAGACGAGGAACTCGCTTAGGTTCATGACCACGATTTCCTTATCGCGATTCTCCTCCTGAAATTTGCCCGAGGCAGCCGCTTCACGCAACCACCGCACCGCGCCGGGTTTGGCTCCACCGCCGTCGACAATGATGAAAATGGTCCGCTCCGGCATCTGCTCGATGCAGTTCAATAGCAGGTAGGGAAATTTCTCGTCCACGCTGCCCGAAGATTGCTGCCACTTGCATTCAATGCGAATGTCCAGATCGTAGCGCGCTGACTTCAGCAGAAACTCCGAGCGGCCCGGATGCCCATAGATGGTCTTGAAAGGCGCATTGGTAAGCAGGAGCTCGTCACCATACTTTTCCGGGGCCTCCTCCCAGTCACGCCAGGACACCACCTCGAAACCGCGTCCGGCTAGGACGACCTCGACGGTCTTTTCCAAAGTCGCGCCTGCCCGGCTGGCCCACTCACCCTGTTCGCCCGCCTCAGCGGTAGACGGCGAGGAGTTCGGAGGCGCGCTCGCGCTGGTCTCCTTTGCAGGAGATGAAGCGGCGCACAGCAAAACGATGGCGCTTAGCCTGGCGATAAAGCGCCCGGGTAAATGCGGTTTCATGGTTTGAGATTACGACAGGGATTCCATTTGCGGAAGCCTTTTGCGAGAGCCGGTTAAGGGTTTCCTGATCGGTCAGAGAAAAGCCGCCCTCGGCGTACTCAGTAAAGTTGGCCGTGGCGCTCAGGGGCACGTAAGGCGGATCGCAGTAGACCACGTCGCCTGTCGACAGGGAGGCGAAGCAGGCATCGTAGCCAGCCCACAGTAATTCGGCTTGCTGAAGCTTGTCCGCGAAGGCCCGCATCTCCTCCTCGGGAAAATAAGGCTTGGTGTAGCGGCCAAAGGGCACGTTGAAGGCACCGGAGCGATTGTAGCGGCACAGACCGTTGAAGCAGTGCCGGTTCAAATAGATGAACAGCGCCGCCTTACGGAAGAGTTCATCACCTGCCATGGGAACCTGTTTCAGGCGGTTAAAAGCAGCTCGCCTTTCCACAAAGACCGCACGCGTGTTACCACGCGGCGTGAAGAGCTGCTGTGTTTCCGCAAGCAACCGGGCAGGGTCCGTTTTGAGCGCCGTGTAGCATTGGATCAGGTCTGCGTTGGCGTCGGCCAGCAGGTAGCGATCGTAAGCAGCATTGAGAAAGACGGCGCCAGATCCCACGAAGGGCTCCACCAGGCGATCACCCTTGGGCAGGCGTTGCAGGATTCGGTCGAGAATACGGTACTTACCGCCCGCCCATTTGAGGAAAGGTCGCATCTTAGGCATGAGATCAACTTGAGATCGCGATGCAAGCCTTTAATTTTCAACGCGATCAAATTTTCCGATCAATGGATACGGCGCTGGATGCTGTTTTTTCTTTCGCTTTGGGGGTAAGTTCGCCAAGCTCCTGCGCTTCATGTCGTTATTCTTGGCAACCCTGTTGAGCGGGCTGGTGCTTCTGGCCGCAGGCGGCGCCTACGCGCTGCGTGGTCCGGCGCTAAAGACGTGGTCCTTCCGCTGGTTGCGTTCCAAGACGGCGGCCTACGTGCTTTTCGGTCCGGCAGCGCTATGGTTCCTCTGGCACGTCGCCCACTTGGGCAAGGCCGATTTCGGCGACTACAAAAAACTGCTCTTGATCGGCTTTGGCGTCGTGGCGGTCGGTTCGTTCTTCGTCGTGCGGGACTTCCTCGCGCCACGTGGCTTGGCCGCGCTGATGCTGCTGGCCGCGCGTCCCTTGCTGGATGCGGCCTACATGCAGTTCCAGTACCCGCAGCGCCTGGTTTTGGTGGTGGCGGTGTACATCGCCATCGTGCTCGCCCTCTGGGTCGGCGCCTCACCTTTCCGCATGCGCGATTTCTACGAATGGCTTTACGCCAAGGACGGACGCGCGCGCCTGGTGGGACTGCCGGTGGCCGCTTATGGCCTGGTGCTGGTGATCGTGTCCTTCACCTATTAGGCGTCTTGCCAAACGGTTAAAACTCTCTCAGCATCGCTGGTTATGGAGACGGTGGATGCGCTGACTTCTTTCCAGGACTTAACCGTCGAAATAGCCGGGCAACCTTTCGGCTCCTGGCAATTCTGGACCGTCTGGGGTGCAGGGCTGGCCCTCGTGTTGCTCTTCGGCAAGGTATTCGCACGCGGCATCGGCAAAAGCGAGAAGCCGCTCATCACGGTGTTTATCGGCAATGTTCTGATCGCCATTTCCATGCTGGCCGCCGCCTGGGCGGTGCTCACCTACGCCGCACCGCATCTGGACGATCCCTTCGTGGTAACACTGCTGGCCTCACTCGCCGCCGGCCTGGACGGCTTTTTTCTCAGCCTGCTCCTGGGACCCGTCTTTTGGGCGGAAAGCCGGGGAGCCTCCCTGCTGGCCTGCGTCTTCGCCCTGTCCATCGGCTATGCCGCCATGTATTCCACCGACAAGCTCCTCGATGCCTTTGCCCAAGGCCAGGGAACCGTGGAAAAACAACGTGCTCCCGTGGAAGATTCTCTCGAAGAAGCGACGAAATAGCCCACTCTTCAGGAAGAATTTGACAGATTCCTTTCAAATCCTTTCAGTATGAAAAACTGAATTCTGTATGCACTTGGAACGCGCTACCCCAGCCTCACGGGACATCCAATTAATGGCAACCTGCCTCTGCGACGCCTTCTTCGACGATGTCGCACAAGCCACCGTAGAGGTGCTCGAACACCTCGGCTGCACCGTGGAGTTTCCCGAGGACCAGACCTGCTGCGGCCAGCCGGCATTTAACGCGGGCGACTGGAATGCCTCGCGGAAAGTCGTGCGCCACGGCCTTTCTGTTTTCAAGGGCGACAAGCCCGTCATCGTGCCCTCCGGCTCCTGCGCCGCCATGAACTTCCATGGCGCCCTGCTGGAGTTTGAAAAGGAGCCCGACCTACCCGCCGTCCAGCAGATGGCCGGGCGCACCTGGGAGCTGGCCGATTACATCGTCAACGGCCTCGGCGTGACCGAGTGGCCGGGGAAGTTCCCGCATCGCGTGGCACTGCATCGTAGCTGCCACCTGCGCGGCACCCCCAGCGGTGAAGCCGCCCTGACCCTGCTCAACTCCATCGAAGGCATCGAAGTCGTGCCCTTCGGCGAGGCCGAACAATGCTGTGGCTTCGGCGGAGCCTTCTCCGTTAGCTTCCCCAACGTCTCCAAGGCCATGGGGCAGCTGAAGGTCGAGCACATCCTTGAGGTCCAACCCGAATACCTCGCGGCCCTCGACATGGGCTGCCTGCTCCACATCGGTGGCATTATCGACAAGGAAAACAAAGGGCTGCCCCGCCTCCACCTCGCGCAGATCCTTCGCGATGCATTGAAAGGATAAATCATGGTCTCCCCAAAAACATTTCAGCAAATCGACAAGACCGCACGCGATATGGAGCGCGGCGTGCACGACTCCATCCACAACGGCGCCAAGGTCACCAGCGAGAAGCGCTACGCCACGCTCTGGCACGATTACCCCGATCCGGACAAGCTCCGCGAGCTCGCCGGCAAGATCAAGCAGCACACCCTCGAGCATCTGGACGAATACCTGCCCAAGGCGGAAGCTGCTTTAAAAGGCAACGGCGCCCAGGTGCACTTCGCCTCCGATGGCGACAAGGCCAACGAGATCATCCTCAAAATCATGCAGCAGAACGGCTGCAAGAAGATGGTCAAATCCAAGAGCATGGTCAGTGAGGAAATCCACCTCGGGCCCTATCTGGAGAAAAATGGCATGGAATGCCTCGAGACCGACCTGGGCGAGTTCATCATCCAGATCGACGACGACCACCCATCGCATATCGTCAAACCCATCATCCACAAGAATCGGCGCGATGTGGCCAAGAGCTTCGAGCGCGAGGGCCTGGGCGACTACAACGACGACCCGGAGACCATCACCCGGCGCGCCCGGCAATTCCTGCGTCATAAGTATTTGGAAGCTGATGTCGGACTCACCGGCGGTAACTTCGTCAGCGCCGAGAGCGGACGCATCGTCCTTATCACCAACGAAGGCAACGCGCGCTTTTGCATGGCGGCGACCAAAATCCATATCGCTGTCATCGGCATCGAAAAACTGGTTCCGAGCGACCGCGACCTGGCCCTCTACCTGAATCTCATCGCGCGCTCCGGTACCGGCCAGCAACTGACTGTCTACTCCCAGTTTATCAACGGCCCCAAGGCCCCGAACCAGCCCGACGGCCCCGAGCAGATGCACGTCATCTTCCTCGATAACCGGCGCACCGACGTGCTGGCCAGCGACTGCCGCGAGATTTTACGCTGCATCCGCTGCGGCGCGTGCCTGAACGTCTGCCCGGTCTACCGTCAAGCCGGTGGTCACGCTTATCGTAGCGTCTACCCCGGCCCCGTCGGCGCGGTTTTGAGTCCCCTTTTGGCCGGCAGCCGCTTTCCCGAGCTGGCCGACCTGCCCAAGGCCTCCAGCCTCTGCGGCGCCTGCAACGAGGTCTGCCCGGTCAACATCCCCATCCCGGATTTGCTCCTGCGCCTGCGCGATAAAGGCAAACGCGAACACGCCAAAGCTGCCTCTGCCGGTACGCCGCCCATGGGCATGTACGCCCTGCTGGCCAGTCAACCCCATGCCTGGCGCGGCGCCATGGTTATGGGCAAGACCGTCGACTACGCCCCACAGGCACTCATGAATATCGTCCCCGCCGCTCAGGCCTGGACCTCCGTGCGCAAGCTCCCCCCGTGGCGTGGCGGCAAGTTCCGTCACTGGATGAAGAGCCGGAATAAAGCGGGTTAATCACCGCCGCAGCCGCCGTCACCACCGCAACCATCGCTACTGCAGCCACCACAGCCAAGAATACTGCAACAAGACCCATTGCGGCGATTCCGGGATTTCTTGAACAATCCCCATATAAAAAGCAGCACAAGGATGACAACGAGTGCGATGAGGATGTTCTCCTCGGTCAGCGCTTGCTCCCAGAACTTTTCGCAACCGGCCAGAAGCGTAGCTGCAACGGTCGTGCACGCACCCAGCACGACCACTCTTTTGGGCACGATAAATACTTTTCCCCGGTTGACTCTTTCAAAGCGATCTCTCCGCGCAAATCGCTTCCGGACCGGTGGCCAGATATCGCGTGGCGCCGGATGGCCGAAGGCTTCCGCGTAACGTACCAGGGTTTGGCTGTATTGCTCACGGTAGCGCGAGGACTCTGCCTCGCCGCCCGCCGTCGGGCCATGATGCAGGGGCCGCTGTAACACATCTTTGCACAGATCGTTCCAGTACGAGCGCGAATAACACAGATGCAAGTGCCAAGCCTGGTCGATCTGGTCCGACGGCGTGACAGGCTGCTCCGAAACCATAGCCAGGAATATAAACCGCAAGTACTCTGCGTAAACCCTGTCGGCATAAGGAAGCGTCCAGCCATTTTCTCTGGCCAGCCGTTGAACGAAAGTCAGTTCCTCCGTTCCGCTACCAACACGAAAGGTCTGGATTTTATCCCACAGAGCAGCCTGGTCCATGCAGGAGCAAGGCTGACGTTTTTCATCTACAAATCAACCTTGTTCCAGCAGGCGCAGGTGCTTGCCGAGGTGCTTGGTCAGGACTTCCTCGTGGAGCGCGGAGTTGGCCTGCAAGTTTTCCATGATAGCCTCCTTAAAGCTGCGTCCGGACTCCGCTTTGCCCAAGGTCAGGACGGACCCGAAGGTGACATGCAGGAGCTGGCGTCCATTGTCCTCGTTGAGGAAGACTGTTTCGTAATCCGCCGGTGGGTTGGCGGCAAAGGCATCCACATCCGCGTCGGTCACAGAGATGTGGTAACTGGCCTTGTCGTCGGAAAAACGTCCACAGGAGTAGCAGACGATTTCCTTGAAAAGTGGCAGGTCGGTACGGCAGACCACGCGCAGGGCCTCCAGATAGCTGGTGCCGGCGGTCTTGACGTGTAACAGGTCGCCGCAGACGCGCCCGATGACCGGATAAATGGAGAACTTGTCTGAGCCGCTGTGCACACTGATCTTGTACGGGCCCATGACCTTGGCGATAGCAACGTGGCCCTTGAGGCTTTCCTCAAATTTCGCCAGGTCGCCTTTGTAATCGATACCCTTCTCGAACTCGCCGATGAAGCGCGGTGCCAGGCTGACCACCACCACGCCGCGACGCTTCAGCTCCAACGCGAAGAACAGGTGCTCCAGCAGGGAGGTCGGCGAGTCGGTTTCGTCGACGGAAACCTCGATCTCGTAAGGCTTACCCGCGCTGTGCTTGGCGATAAAGCCCGCCATCTTCTCGCAGTGGGCGATGGCACGGGCGTACTTCACGGCCGCCCGGTAGAGACTTTCCTTGTCGAAGGTCAGGCTGAGGCCGTCTAGATCGTGTTCCTTGCCCAGATAGGTCGATTCCCAATCCGAGGCTACGACATCGTCGCGCACCAGCGCCTCGACACCGCTTGCCAGCGCAGCCTCGTCCATCGTATCGGCCTCGTTGACGACGAACTCGCTTGGGTCGATGGTGAAAAAGCAGAAGCCTGCATCGGCCGTGTACTTGACGTCCGCCTCGGTCTTGAGGTGGTCGGCATCGGCGCCCCAGGGCTTATCATAGCGTGCGGCTTCGATGGCCTTTTGCGCGGCCTGCATGACCTCGTCCGGCGTGCGGTGCGTACGCGTCATCTCGCGGATGGACTGCTGCGCTATGATGCCGGCGAAGTTGCTTTTTTTCAAAGCAGCAATGTGGCCGGGACCGGCGAGGCCAAGGCGATCGCCGAAGCCGAATGATTTTTTCAGACCTAAAGTTACGGGGTTGGTTACGGGCATAGTTGACAAATTGGATGAAAACCCTACACGTGTAGGATTCAGACGTGTTGTCAAAGAAAAAACAAGCCCCCGAAGCCCGCACCACGGCTACTCTGGCCGCCAAGCTGGGTCTGTCCCGCTGGACTATCTCCCGTGTCATCAACGGTCACCCAGGCGTCAAGCCGGAGACGGTGGCGCGCGTGCGGCAGGCCATGAGCGAGCTCGGTTACGAGCCCAATGCCTTTGCCCGCGTACTGCGGGGCGGGCGCACCGGCATGGTCGGCGTCTGCTTCCAGGAGCTGGAGTCCCCCATCCTCGCGCGTAAGGCCGGGCTGCTGCAGGAGGTTTTTCGCGAAAAAGGATACCAGGCCCTGATCGAGCTGTCCAACGGCGACAGCGAACGCGAGGCCGCCGCACTACGCCACTTCCTGGCCATGCGCGCGGAGGGCGCGGTGCTGGTCGGCTCCAGCCTGACCGACGAAAAAATCGCTACCGCCGACGCTATGCCCGTTATCTGGGTGGACCCCGAGCAGGCCGTCAAGGGACAGAGCATCCGCCTGGATCGCGCACACTCCATGAAGCTCGTGCTCGATTATCTCTACGAGCTCGGACACCGGACCTTCGGGGTGCTCGGAATTGACCCGCACAACCCCTACGGCGCCTTTCGCTGGCCTGCGCTGCAACAGCATGCCAAGCGCCTGAGCATTCCGCCGGAAAACATTTACTCCATCTTCAGGCCCGACTGCCGCGAGCACACCTACGACTATGGGCGCGAGCTCGCGCAACGCCTCCTCAAGGAAGTCCCCGTAACACCGACCGCCATCATTGCGCTCAATGACCGCGTGGCCATCGGCGCGATCAATGTCCTGCTCGAAAACGGACTGCGCGTGCCCGAGGACATCTCCGTCGCCGGTTACGACAATATCGAAGTCACCGCGCACTTTCGCCCGCCCCTCACCACCGTCGACCAGCGCGCGGAGCACCTCATGCGCCTGGCCGCCGAAGCCCTCCTGGCCCGCATCGAAGGCCGGTCTTCAACTCAAGCCAGCAAACTGGTCAAGCCACGCCTGATCGTGCGCGAATCGACCGGCAAAGCCTCCTGAATTACACTTCAATCAAAATGACTTGACGACCAACCCTACACGTGTAGGGTTTTGACTGTTTTTTCTTAAATCCCATGCCCAAAATCCTCCTCACCACCACCTCCTATCAGGATACGCCCGGTCCCCACCATGAGCTCCTCGCGAGTCTCGGCTGCGAAGTCGTCACCAAGCGCGGCCCGCTCTCCGAAGCCGAAATGCTGGAGATCGCCGGGGACTTCGACGCCTTTCTCTGCGGCGACGACGCCATCACGCGTGCCGTGCTGGAAAAGTCCGCCCCGAAGCTGAAAATCCTGGCCAAGTACGGCATCGGCGTCGACAAGATCGACGTCAAAGCCGCCACCGAAATGGGCATCCCGCTCAGCTTCTGTCCCGGGGTGAATCACACCACCGTGGCCGAGCACACCTTCGCCCTCATGCTGGCGCTTTTCCGTCACTTGGTAGACGAGGTCAACTACGTCCAGGACGGCAAGTGGAAGCGTCTGACCGGCCACGAGGTCATGGGCAAAACCATCGGCATCGTGGGTCTGGGCCGCATCGGCAAGGAGGTTGCCATCCGAGCCAAAGCCTTCGGCATGAAGCTCGTCGGCTTCGACCTGTACTGGCCCGAGGAATTCGCCCAGGAATACGGCGTCGAAAAGGCCGAGAGCATTGAGGAAGTCTTCAAGGTTGCCAACGTCATCAGCCTGCACACCAACCTGACCGAGGAAACGCGTGATATGGTGTGTGCCAAATCCATTGCGACGATGCAGGATAACGTCATCATCCTGAACTGCGCCCGCGGTGAGCTGGTCAACACCGAGGACATGGCCGAAGCACTGGAGCTTGGCAAGGTCGGCGGCTACGGCGCGGATGTGCTCGATCTCGAGCCGCCGCCCGAGGATCACCTTTTGTTGAGCGCCCCACGCTGCCTTATCACGCCGCACATCGGCAGCCGCACCTACGAGTCGGTCGAGCGCCAGGCCATGATGGCCACGCAAAACCTCGCCAACATGCTTCGTGGCGAAAAGCCGCTGGCACAAGTCAACGACGCCCCCATACCCAAGGCTCTCATATGAGAGCCTTGGAGCTGAAAGCCAAAAGCCGAAAGCTCAAAGCAATCCATCCTTTTTACAAAACACGATTTCCCATTCCCCAACCCGCTTTTAGCTTTCGACTTTAAGCTTTAGACTCTTCTTTCAAAATGTCCGAAACCTTCTACGTCGTTCCCGCCGAGCAGCACAACGCCCTCGTCGAGGCCGCTTACAAACATCGTGGCTTTGACGCTGACGAGGCTGCCGCCGCGGCCAAGTTCTCCGCCCACGCCTCGCGTCACGGCATCCGTACGCACAACGCGCTCAAGGCTCTGCACCTGGACCACCTGTTCGGCTCCTTCGCCGGCGGTTGCGTGCCCAGTGCGAAGATTGAGAAAAAGGAAAGCCGCTTCGCCGCGTCCGAGATTTGGAACGCCAACAAGAAGCTCGGCCAGGCCACGGCCTACGAGGCCATGGACACCGCCATCGCCCTTGCCGACAAGTACGGCATCGGCCAGGTGGCGGTCGACAATGCCTTTCACTATCTGTGGGGCGGCGGCTACGTGATGGAGGCCGCGTCCAAGGGCTACATCGCCTACACCAATTGCACCGCCGCGCTGGCAGAGGTCGTGCCCTTTATGGGCAAGTTCCCCACCCTCGGCACCAATCCGCATTCTTGGGGCTTCCCCACCACCGATGCCGTCGGCTTCCCCATCGTCATCGACTGGGCCACGAGCGTCGTCGCCATGGGCCGCGTGCAGCAGCTCGCCCGCGAAGGCAAGCAGCTCCCGCCCAACGCCGCCGTGGACAAGGACGGCAACGTCACCACCGACCCGGCCAAGGTCGCCGCGCTGACCACCTTCGGCGCGCACAAAGGCTACGGACTTTCGCTCATTAACGAGCTCGTCGGTGGCTTCATCGGCGGCAGCCTCCCCACCCTGCGTTCACGCTGGGATCGCGTGCCCGAGGAAAAGCACACCCCGGCCTTCTACTTTCAGGTCATCCACCCGGACGCCATCAACGGCGGCGCTTTTGCCATGGGCCGCAACCAGGCGCAGAACGTCAAGGCGGTCATTGAGGACGTCCTCGGCCACGGCAACGAGTCCTGCATCCTGCCCGGCCAAATC
Source organism: Verrucomicrobiia bacterium (assembly GCA_030432235.1). GTDB lineage: Bacteria > Verrucomicrobiota > Verrucomicrobiia > Opitutales > Cerasicoccaceae > JAUIHT01. Next base: position 382,417 of record JAUIHT010000005.1, read on the forward strand.
GAAGCCAACGCCGCGAAGCAAACCGACGCCGCCGGCGGCCTGCTCTTCTCCGAAGCCGAAATCAAGGCCTTCAATGAAATCGCCGAAGAATGCGGCGCTGACTCGTGGAGTCTGGATAGCTTCAAGAAGGCTGAGTAGCTTTTTATTTTTTCAGAACCACTGATAACACTGATGAACACTGATGAGCTGATATAGATATGAATGAAAACTGCCCTTTATGCTCTCCGTATCTCTACAGCATTATCTCTGTTAGCTCTGTTAGCATTGATATTCCAGAACAGCCTAATGTCAGGTTTAGATTCTGTTATCCCTATAAGTGTTTTAGAGAAAATAACCCCTGAAGAGCGACAAGAGATCTGGGACAATCTTAAGCCAAATCCTGCCATGTGGTTCATTGTAATTATGACCTGTATTAGCAACAGCATTGGTCTGTATACAGTCACAAATTTATCCAAGAATAAATAATCAGTGTCCATCAGTGTTATCAGTGGTTCAATTCCCTTCCTTTTTTAACCGACCAACTGAAAACCGTTTAACCGAAAACTCCTTCACACCATGCCCATAGACATCAAACCCGCTTCTGAATGTGCTTACGACTGCATCTCGCTTGGCGAGATCATGCTGCGACTGGACCCCGGCGAGGGCCGCGTCCACACCGCGCGCCAATTCACCGCTTGGGAGGGCGGCGGCGAGTATAACGTCACGCGTGGCCTGCGCCGCTGCTTCGGCCTGCGCACGGCAACCGTGACCGCCTTTGCGGACAACGCCGTCGGTCGCCTGGTCGAGGACTTCATCCTGCAGGGCGGCGTCGACACACAGCTCATCAAGTGGGTGCCCTACGACGGCATCGGCCGCACCGTGCGCAACGGCTTGAACTTCACCGAGCGCGGCTTCGGCATCCGCGGTGCTGTCGGCACGCCTGACCGTGGTAACACCGCGTGCGCCCACCTCAAGCCCGGCGACTTCGACTGGGAGCACATCTTCGGCAAGCTCGGCGCACGTTGGTTCCACACCGGCGGCATCTTCGCCGCCCTCGGCCAAAACACACCCGAGGTCGTCATCGAGGCCGTCAAGGCCGCCAAGAAGCACGGCACCATCGTCTCCTACGACCTCAACTACCGCCCGTCCCTGTGGGAGTCCATCGGCGGCCATGCCAAGTGCCAGGAGGTCAACCGCGAGATCGCCAAGTACGTCGACGTCATGATCGGCAATGAGGAAGACTTCACCGCCTGCCTCGGCTTCGAGGTTGAAGGCGTGGACGAAAACATTTCCGAAATCGAAATCGATTCCTTCAAGAACATGATTTCCTCTGCGGTCAAAGCCTTCCCGAACTTCAAGGCCACCGCCACCACCCTGCGCGCGGTCAAGACCGCCACGGTCAACGACTGGTCCGCCATCGTCTGGGCCGACGGCGAGTTTTACCAGTCCCGTGAATATCCCGCATTGGAAATCATGGACCGCGTCGGCGGCGGCGACAGCTTCGCCAGCGGATTGATTTATGGTTTCCTTTCCACCGGCGATCCCGACAAGGCGGTCAACTACGGCGCCGCCCACGGCGCGCTTGCCATGACCACTCCCGGCGACACCTCCATGGCCTCCAAAAAGGAAGTCGAGAAAGTCATGGGCGGCGGCGGTGCCCGCGTCGTCCGCTAGTTAGCCACGAAGAACACGAAGTAGGCACGAAGACCACGAAAGATGAAGCTGGATGCAGGCATAGCCTCCGACATAGAGACCTTGGCAACCAAGGTTATCGGAGCCGCTATCGAAGTGCATAAAGAAGTCGGTCCTGGTTTGCTTGAAAGTGCCTACGAAGAGTGTCTTTCTCATGAACTCACCCTGCGAAATATCGAGCATCAACGGCAAGTCCCTCTATCCATTCGGTACAAGGGACTGCTCGTTGAAAACGCCTATCGCATAGACCTTCTGGTTAAGAACGCTCTCATCGTTGAACTCAAAGCGGTGGACGAATTACAACCCGTCCATTCTGCCCAAGTGTTAACCTACTTACAATTTCAGCAACTCCGACTAGGCTTGCTGATGAATTTCAGAACCAAAACGCTCAAAGAAGGACTCAAGCGAATCGTCTTATAGGCTTCGAGCTCTTCGTGTCTGCTTCGTGCCCTTCGTGACCCTATAGAATCATGTCAGAATACCTTAACGAACTCTTCTCTCTTGAAGGCAAAACCGCGGTCGTCATCGGCGGCACGGGCGAACTCTGCGGCGCCATGGCCGAGGGCCTGGCCGGGGCCGGCGCCGAAGTCGTGCTGGTCGGGCGCAATCCCGACAAGGCCGCCGCGCGCCTCGAGAAACTCCATCAATACCACGGCAAGAGCTACTTCGAATCCTGCGACGTCTCCTCCAAGGACGCGCTGGACGAACTTGTACAGAAGGTCGTGGAGAAGTCCGGAAAGATCGACATCGTCATCAACGGCGCGGGGGTCAACAGCCCGACGCCCTTCCTCGAAATCAGCGAGGAGGAAATGGAGAAAATCGTCACGGTGAACTTCAAGGCGGTCTTCGCGGCCTGCCAGGTCTTCGGACGTTATCTGGTCGAGCGCGGCCAGGGCGGCAGCATCATCAACGTCGGCTCCATGAGCGGCGTCATCCCGCTCTCGCGCGTCTTCACCTATTCGGCGACCAAAGCGGCGGTGCACAATTTATCCAAGAACCTTGCCCGCGAGTGGGCCCCGCTGAACATCCGCGTCAACACCCTCGTGCCCGGCTTCTTCCCCGCAGAGCAAAACAAGAAGGTGCTAACCCCTGAGCGCGTCGGGCAAATCATGGGCCACACCCCGATGAAGCGCTTCGGCGAAGCCCAGGAACTCATCGGCGCTACACTGCTCCTCGCCTCCGACGCGGGCAGCTTCATCACCGGCACCGAAATGCTGGTCGACGGCGGCTACGCCTGCATGACCATCTAACGATGGTGGTTGGTCGGTTAACCGGTATTCGGTTAACCGGTTGCTCTCTTTTTAACTGAATACCGAAAAACCGTTTACCGAACAACCCTCCCCCCCATGAGCTTCATCCACGACGACTTTCTCTTGCAAAGTGAAACGGCTAAGCGCCTCTACCACGAGGTGGCGAAGGACGAGCCGATCTTCGACTACCATTGTCACCTGCCCCCGCAGGACGTGGCCAAGGACCGCCGCTTCGCTAACCTCTTCGAGATTTGGCTCGAGGGCGACCACTACAAGTGGCGCGCCATGCGCACGAATGGCGTCAGCGAAGAGCTCTGTACGGGCGATGCGGAGCCGTATGCCAAGTTTGAAGCCTGGTGCCAGACCGTGCCGCACACACTGCGCAACCCGCTCTACCACTGGAGCCACCTGGAGTTGATGCGCTACTTCGACATCGACTACCTGATCAGCGAAAAGACCGCCCCGCAGATTTGGGAGCAGGCCAACGCCAAGCTCGCAGAAGACGACTTCTCGGCCAAGGGCATTCTGAAGAAGTTCGATGTACGCGTGGTCTGCACGACGGACGACCCGGCGGACTCGCTGGAGTTCCACGAGCGCATCGCCAAGGACAAGAACCTCAAGACGCGCATCTACCCAACCTTCCGTCCGGACAAGGCCATGAAGCTCGACGACGTCGCGGCCTTTAACGACTACTGCGAAAAGCTCGGCGAGGTCGCCGATTTGGAAATTGGTGACAGCTTCCAGCACTTCCTCGACGCGCTCAAGAAGCGCCACGACTTCTTCCACAGCCTCGGCGGGCGTTTGTCCGACCATGGCCTGGAAACCTGCTTCGATGACTTCTGCAACGACGACACCGCCACCGCCATTTTCGAAAAGGCCCGCGAAGGCAAGCAAATCAGCGACCTCGAGCGACGCCAGTTCGCCACCTACATGATGGTGTACTTCGGCCACCTCGACGCGGAGAAAAGCTGGACCAAGCAGCTCCACCTTGGCGCCATGCGCAGCAACAACACACGTCTCTTCAAGAAGCTTGGGCCCGACACCGGCTTCGACAGCATCGGGGATTTCTCCCAGGGCCGCGCGCTCAGCCGCTACCTCGACCGCCTCGACTCGGACAACATGCTGCCGAAGACCGTCCTCTACAACCTCAACCCCGCCGACAACTACCTCTTCGCCACCATGATTGGCAACTTCCAGGACGGCTCCGTCGCCGGCAAGGTACAGTTCGGCAGCGGCTGGTGGTTCCTCGACCAAAAGGAGGCCATGGAGTGGCAAATGAACGCCCTGTCCAACCTCGGGCTTTTCAGCCGCTTCGTTGGCATGCTGACGGACTCGCGCAGCTTCCTCTCCTACCCGCGCCACGAGTACTTCCGACGCATCCTGTGCAACCTCGTCGGCAACGACGTCGAGGCCGGGCTCATCCCGCCGGAGTGGGACCTCTACGCGCCCATGGTGAAGAACATCTGCTACGGCAACGCCAAGCAGTTCTTCGGACTGGATGTCCTAGAATGACCTACGGGTCACTAATAAGTTGACATCATGCAACAAATAAGTGCAACTATTTTTATGTTCAGAAATGCTCTCACTATTCTTTCTCTGCTCACTCTTGGTTCGACTGCATCGTTTGCCGCAATCCTTTTGGAAATAGATATTTCCGACCCGTCAGCAGTCACTTTCACTGCGACCAGCAATAATGCTTCCTCCGATTCCAGCCTGAACGCTTCCTCAAACGGATTCACTATTGAAGGCTTCTTTCTGAGCAATCCCACCGTCGACTACATCGATGGCAATGTAACCGGAACACTTTCGCCAGTCACTGGGACCACACAAACCTATGCCATCGCTGGGACCTTCGATTATCTGAGTGGCACGGAAACATTCGGTCCCGGAAACGATTTGAATGTCACTGCCAATGGGAACGCCGGATCCAACAGCCAGGTTTTCAGCACCAGCTCGACCGCGTTTACCGGTACGGCCGTCATGGACCTTAGCAGCTACGTGGCCAATCTGCCGCTCGCAGGAGCCAGCGGCTCCATTTACCCCGGCTATTCCCTGGGGCCTGCAGTCATCGGTGAATGGTCGGTTGTTCCCGAGCCATCCACTTACGCGCTCGGTGCCGGCATGTTAGCGCTCTGCGCCCTGGCATTGCGCCAACGTCTTCGTGCCTAAATCGGCTCCGCCTCGGCCATGACTTCACCGTCGACCAAATCGAAGCGGATGAGCATGGGGCGGCAGCAAACCTCGCAATCGTAATCCCACTCCGTCGGCACCTCCGACGGAGCCGGCCCGGGGATGGTGAAGCTTTCAAAGCAGCTCGGGCACGTCACCGTGCAATCGGGCGAAAGGTCGGACATGCCGGATTACAGAATCTCCCTCTCTCCCCTTCTCACTCTCTCCGTTTCTCCCTAGCCCTAGGTATCGCCGGGGGCGTCGAAGATGGTAAACATCAGCTCGGCGGAGGAGACCACCTTGCCGTCGACGGAGCAGGTGCCTTCGGCCACGCCGATCTTCATGCCGCGCGATTTGACCAGCTTGACGTTGATGATGAGCTGGTCGCCGGGGAAGACCGCCTGGCGAAACTTCACCTTGTCGCAGCTCATGAAGAAGGCGAGCTTGTCCTCACTGCTAACCTGCCGGAGCATGAGGATGCCGGCGGCCTGCGCCATGGCCTCGATTTGCAGCACGCCGGGCATGACGGGCTGCCCCGGATAGTGCCCCTGGAAATACGGCTCGTTGATGGTGACATTCTTCAGCGCGGTGAGCTCCTTCGGGTCGGGAATCTCCAGCACGCGGTCGATGAGGATAAAGGGATAGCGGTGCGGCAGGGTGTCGAGCACACGGCGGATGTCCAACGAGGTCTCGTCCGATTTGACGAAGGCCGGGCCGCGGGCCTCCTTTTTCTTGGCGCTCTCGGGCTTCGCGAGGGACTTCTGGATGGCCTTGCAGAGCTCCACGTTGAGGCGGTGGCCGGTGCGCACGGCGATGATATGCGCCTTGAGCGGCTTGCCCAGCAGCATGACGTCCCCGATGATATCGAGCACCTTGTGGCGGGCGAACTCCTCCTTGAAGCGCAGGGGCTCCTTGGACATGATTTTGTCACCCTTGATGACGATGGCGGAGTCCAGGCTGCCGCCCTGGATTTTGCCCAGCTTGAGCAGCTCCTCGATGTCCTCGTAAATCGTAAAAGTGCGGGCGGGCGCGACCTGGGCCATGTAGGTCTCCGGGTCGATATCCAGCGAGATGTGCTGGGTGTGGATGCCGCGGTCGTCCGCGCTGGTGCAGGTTATCTTAAGCCCGTCGTGGGGCAACGCGATGAGCGAGCTGCTGCCGGAGGTGACCGAGATGGGCTCCTTGACCACGATATACTCGCGCTCGGCGTCCTGCTCTACCGGTTCGGCCTCCTGAATGAGGTTCACGTAGCGCTTGGCGGAGCCGTCCAGAATGGGGGGCTCGGAGGCGTCCATCTCAACCACCACGTTGTCGACGCCACAGCCGTGCAGCGCGCTCAGGACGTGCTCGATGGTGTGAATCTTCGTGTGGCCATCCGTAATGGTGGTATTGCGCACGACGTCGCTGACCAAATCCGCTGTCGGTTTGACTTCGGGCTTGCCGACGATGTCTACGCGCCGGAAAACGATGCCGGTGCCGGGCTCAGCGGGTTTGAGCGTAAGGGTGACTTCCTCGCCGGTGTGGAGAGCTTTGCCTTTGATGGTGGCGTCTCGTAGGATGCTGCGTTGCTTCATGCTTAGGGTTAAACGGGACACCCTAGGCCGCCCGGCGTCAAAGTAAAGGGAGAATCGGGGGAGAGAAATGAAAGCAGAAAGATGAAAGATGAAATGGGGCGAACTGCTATGTGATAACGAAATGGAGTGCCGATCCTGGTTGGGTTGTTTTAGCCTGAAAATTCTCTTTCTTCATTATCGCACTTAAAATTCATCTCTCATCTTTCTGCTTTCTGCTTTCATTTCCTCTCTTGGCTTTTTGCTTTTCGCGGGCGGCTTTTGCCCTTTTGCTCGTGTCCATGGAAGCCCAACCCGCCGCCGCTGCGCCCAAACCCTCCGACGTCGCCAAGCAGGCGGCCATTAAAGTGCTCATGGTCGACGACCAGGCCATGGTCTGCGAGGCCGTCCGCCGCATGCTGGCAGAGGAGGAGGGCATCGAGTTCCACAGCCTGACCGATCCAACCAAGGCCATCGAAACCGCCATGGAGATCAAGCCGACGGTCATCCTGCAGGACCTCGTCATGCCGGACGTGGACGGGCTAACCCTGGTGAAGTTTTTCCGCGCCAAGCCGGAGCTAAAGGAGGTGCCGATGATCGTGCTCTCTTCCAAGGAAGAGGCCGAGACGAAGAAAAAAGCCTTCGAGCTGGGCGCCAACGACTACATGGTCAAGCTGCCCGACCCCATGGAGGTCATCGCACGTATCCGCTACCACAGCAAGGGCTACACGAATTTGCTCCAACGCAACGCCGCCCAGGCCGCCCTCCAGGCCGAGCTGGACGAGGCCGCCCGCTACGTTCAATCGCTGTTCCCGGAAAAAATCGACGAGGCTGTGGTCAAAACCGACTGGGTTTTTATCTCCTCCACCGATTTGGCCGGAGACTCCTTCGGCTACTACTGGCTGGATGACGACACGTTTATCATTTACCTGCTCGATGTCTGCGGGCACGGCGTCGGCGCGGCCCTGCATTCCGTTTCCGCACTGAATGTCCTGCGTTCGCGCACGTTGCCGGGCGTCGACTTCAAGGACCCCGGCGCAGTGCTGTCCGGACTCAACGACGCCTTCGACATGGACAAGCACAACCAGATGTACTTCACCATGTGGTACGGGGTCTACAGCAAGAGCACCCGCCAGCTCAAGTTCGCCTCCGGTGGCCACCCACCCGCCGTGCTCGTACGCGACGGCAGCCACCAGACCCTTGCGACGCCCGGCATGGTCATCGGCGGCATGCCCGGTGTACCCTTCCCCAGCGACGAGGTCACGCTACAGCCCAACGATCTGCTCTACGTCTTCAGCGACGGCGTCTACGAAGTTGATTACGCCGACCGCGAAGGCATGATGACCGAAGAGGAGTTCGCCGTGCAGCTCGAAAAACCCGCCGACGCCGGCCAGACCAAGGTCGACTCCATGGTCGCATTTGTCCGCAAGGCTCAGGGCAAGGATGCTTTTGAGGACGACTACTCGCTCATGGAAATCGCCTTTAAGTAAGCGTAAAACCCCGCCGATACCACTTTTCTCTCCCTCTCCCATGGAATTCAAATACCACCACGATCTCAAGGAGCTGTCCAAACTGGCTGAAGACCTCGAAAACTTCGGCGAATCCCACGACATCCATCCGGGGATTATGCACTGCTTTAACCTCTGCCTCGACGAGGTCCTGACCAATATCATCTCCTACGGCTACGACGAGGGTCCCGATGAGCACGCCGCCCATTTGGAGCTGTCCCTCGACGAAGGCACTCTGACCGCCGTCATCAGTGACCAGGGCAAACCCTTCAACCCCCTTGAAGAAGCCCCCGAACCCGATCTCGAAGCCGAGCTTGAAGACCGAGAAATCGGAGGCCTGGGCATCCACTTCTGCAAGCAGATGATGGACAGTCTGGAATATAAGCGCGAGGGCAACTGGAACATCCTCAGCCTGTCCAAGTCCGCCGAGATGCCCGCCCTGCCGGAGGATTAATGCTTTACCTCGTCAGCCGGCTTGAACAAGTCGCTGACGTCACCGGCGAGCGTGGGCACGCGCGGGTTTAGCGCCAGCACGGGCTGGCCTTCGTCGAAGTTGAGCTTGTCCAGGTCCACCCAGATGACGTTCGGGTGCAGCACCCAGTGGAAGTAGTAAACCTTGTCCGTCAGGTCCGCGATGGAGGTCCACCAGGTCGGGTAAACCCCGCCGCCGTAGGGAGCGCCAAAGGGCACCTCGATGTTGCCGATGATGCCGTTAATATTGCCTGCGGCGGTCTCGCTGTTGTCCGTCTTGGGCAGGTACTTCAGGTAGTAGCTGGCGCGGACAAAGCGGTCTTCCGATGACACCGTTCCGGGCAGCGGTTTGTCCCCACCGAAGCCCTCGTAGTTTTTCAAATTCTTAATCTGGTCCTGGTAAACCGGATCGTTGGTCATGACGCAATACTGCCGGCCGTGGTGAATATGCACCTTGCCATCGTAAACCTCGAAGATGGCGGAATCACCGCTGGGGTCTTCGATTGCCATGTGGGTACCGAGGATTTTGCCCTTGATGTCGACGGGAGCGATGCGGATGCCCTTCATGCCCTCTACGGCCTCCTCCACCGTAGCGAAGTTGTCCAGGATGTAACGTACCCAGCGCAGGAAGCTGACCGACGGACGGCCGTCCGCCTCCGGATACTGGGTCGCCTCCAGGTAAAGCATGTGTGCGGTGAGGCCCTTTTCGTTCATGCCGTCACTGGCGCCGTCTGCGGTAAAGTCGTAGCCCAGCTTTTGTGCAAAGCCGATGATGCTGATGTCGAGGCTGCCGTACTTGGAAGTCCAGGTGGCCGCGTCCTCGACCTTGCCACCATTCATCTCGATGCCGCGCGGGTTGACAAAGAGCCAGTCCTCGAAGCTGAACTCCCAGTCCATCGAACGGGCGGTGGTAACGATGTCGCCATTGGTGTTCCACAAGACGCGCGAGCAGGCCTGCGATACGGGCACTGCCGCAAAGGCGAAGCATGAGGTGATAACGAGGTAGGAAAGGGTTCGGTAATGCATGGCTCTTATATAATGGGGTTCTTCGAAATAGTACCTTCTTAAGAAGGAAAACCAAACAAATTCTAATAAGCAACGAGTTTTAGCAGGTTCCTTCCGGGCCGACAATATAGCCGACGGCGCGGGCGGGGTCGAAGAGTTTGCGGGCGTGAGCAACGAGGCGCTCCGGGGTGACGTCGGCGAGGCGTGCATCGTAGTCCTGCCAGGCGTTGGCGGAGTAGCCGTAAAGGACGTTCAGCGCGGCTTGCATGGCGCGTGAACCGGGGGCCTGCAGGCTTTGGCGTTTGCGCACAGACAGGCGTCGCAGGCAGTGCGCCACTTCGTCCTTTTCAAACTGCCCCGCGCAGACACGCTCAATCTCCTTCAGGATTTCATCGCGCACCTGCGAAGCCGTAGACGGCTGCGTCCCGGCGTAGAAGGTAAACATGCCACAGTCCAGCCCCGGCATGCGCCCGGAGGCGACGTAGTAGGCCAAGCCGCGCTCTTCGCGCACACGGTTGAAGAGCACCGACGACATGCCGCTGAACAGCTCGTCCAAAACCTCGCTTAAAAGGTGGTCCTCGTGGTGAACGCCTACGTCCGGATAGGCGCGCAGCACCACTGCCTGCTCGCGGTCGAGTGTTTCGGAAATCTCGTTGGCGACGGGGCCTGCGAAAGGCGCGGGCTCGCTCCCCTGCCCTGACGGCAGCTTGGACATAATCTCCGCGCACTTGGCCGCAGTCAGAGCCTCGTCGTATTGGCCGCTAACCGCCAGCACGCACGACGGTCCGATCAACTGCGCGGCACGCGTAGCCTCGATGTCCGCCGGGGTAAGCTTCTCCAGTTGCTCAATCTCACCCAGGTAATCGACGCCGTAGGGATGCTCGCCAAAGAAATGCTTACGCAGGCGACGCCGGGCGTAGTCCAGCACCTCGTCGTTATCTTCGCGGATGGATGCGATTTGGCCGTCACGCTCAACGACGAAGGAGTTTTTATCGATGCGTGGGTGGAGTAAAGCTTGCTCCAGAATATCCAAAGCCAGCGGAAGGTCGTCCGGCAGCACCTCGATACTGAAGCCGAAGGTGTTGTTGCCCGCAAATTCGTGGAAGGTCGCGCCGGCGGACTCCACCGCCTCAGCCACCTGTCGTGCCGTACGCTTGACCGTATCGCGGGTCAAGAGCGTGGCCAGGACACCCGTCACGCCGCGCTGTTCAGCGGGCTCGCGAATGGGGCCGCCGAGGCAGACGAAGCGCAGGTGCGCTTTGGGGAGATTGCCGCCGGGTTGCATGAGCAGGCGTGCGCCGTTGGTGAAGGTTTCCTCAGAGAAATCCGCCGCAGTCGTCTCAGTGGCCGCTTCCGCAGAGGCGGCTTCCTGCGAAGTGGCTTTTTCCAGAGAGACGGCGGTCTGGCGCTCGGGCAACAGATAGGCCTCTGCCACGCGGTTGAGCGCGGCAGGCTCGATGCGCGCCAACAGGTCCAGGTGACGCTTGGGGTAATCCAGGTCTCCCAATACGACCTCCGCCGCGCCCAGACGAGCTGCCTGGCCGCTCATGGATTTGCGGCTGTTGACCTCGCTGACCATGGCCTGGCGGACTGCCTTGGCCACCACTGCGCCGTCGAAGGCCTCGGTGCGGGCGAAGTCGAAAATCTCCTGCACGGCTGCCTCGACCTCGGCTCTCTTGCCGGTATCACAAACGTAGCTGACCCACAACAGCCCCTCCGCGCCGGGCGTCCAGCAGGAGGCGTCGATGTGGTGGACGAGCTTGCGCTCCTCGCGCAGGCTTTGCCACAGATGCGAGCTCTGCCCATGCCCGAGGACGTGCGCGAGCACCTCCAGCGCGGGCAGGTCACGGTGTCCGAGCCCGGGAATACGATAGCCGAGGATGCCACGCTCGATTTGGAAGTCCCCAAAAACGCGCTCCTGGCGCGGGGCAAGCTGACGCGGCTCAGTCTGGACCAGGGACGTAGGACAAAAGCCGCGCGCAACACCGCTGAAATGCTTTTCCGCCAGGGCCCGGGCTTCCTCCAGCGTAAGGGCGCCACAGATGATGAGCGTGGCGTTGTTGGGCACGTAGCGCTCGCGGTAGTAAGCGCGCAGATCCTCCGCGGTAACCTTTTCAAAAAGCTCGCGCCAACCGATGACCGGATGCTGGTAGGGATGCCGCCGAAAGCAGGTACGTGCAAAGGCATGGAAAAGCTTTCGGTCGGGATCGTCTTCGCCCATGGCGATTTCCCGCAGGATGACGTCGCGCTCGGTGGCAAAACCGTCGTCAACCAGGGAGGCATGAAAGCACATGTCCGCGAGGATATCAGCGGTCTCTTCGAGGCTCTCCTGCGGGGTGTCGATGTAATAGACCGTGCGGTCGTAAGTCGTGTAGGCGTTGATGTAGGCCCCGGCAGCATGGACCTCCCGACTGATGTCCAGCGGGCCGCGTCGCGCCGTGCCTTTGAAAAGCATGTGCTCGAGAAAGTGCGACAGCCCCGCGCCCAGCCATTGGCACTCGTGGATGCTGCCGGTCTTCACCCAAACCTGCACCGAGGCCAGCTTGGCCGAAAAATCCGGCTGATGGACGACCGTCAGGCCGTTGGGCAGGACGAAGCGGTTGGCTTTCGTCCCGGCAAGATCGTCCTTCACGGCGTTGACAGGCTCGCTTTTGGTATTTGGCATTCCATCAGTGAGTGAAATGCCGGTGCCCTTTTCAAGGCTTGATATTGCAGGTACTGTTTAAAAATCGCATGAGATCATCCTCTCCCAGCAGGCAAAAACGGCTACCCGGCATTGATGTCGTACGGCTCATCGGGGCCTTTGGGGTGATTGTCATCCATCTGTCGCCGTCCACGGTTGCGGCAGAGCGTTTCAGCCTTGGATTTCAGGTTTTTTGCGTTCCCTTTTTCGCACTCATCTCCCTGTATTTCCTCGTCCCTAAGGCCAGGGACACCACTCGTCCGGTAGGTAATGCCATCGCATGGGATCGCATACTGGTGCCCTATCTGATTTGGAGCACGCTTTACCTGCTCATGCGCCTGGTCAAGGCACGCCTCACCGGGGAAGCCTTGACGCTGGATTGGATTTCGGTGCTGTTTGCCGGCTCGGCGGCGGTCCACCTGTATTTCCTGCCCTGGCTACTTTACTTACAGCTCATCCTGGTGGCGCTGGTCCGTACAGGAACCGGCCTCCGCGAAGGCAAGCTCCGCTGGCAGCCGTTGGCGATTCTATTCGGGTGCCTCGCCTATCACCTTCTGATGAGGCAAATGGGGTATCGGGACATCAGCAGTAATTTTGGCCTGTCGCTCGTCTACTGTCTGCTGGCCTGGCTGCTGTTCGCGCTGGCGCAACGCCCGGCTTGGCTGCGCTTCGCCCTCCCGGCAGGTGCTCTATTATTAGTCACGGCGCAGGCATGGGAAAGCACACAGACCGCCTATACCACGCCGACTCACCTGATGTTGTTGGCCGGCTTTGCAGCGGCGCTCCTTGCACGAGGCCTGCCAGGCTGGGAGTCCGGCAGCCGTATGACAAAGCTGCTGAGCACCTATTACGGCATATACCTCATCCACTTCGGCTGGCTGGAGGTCCTTGAATTCTCCGCCGCAAAAGCCGGGGTGAACCTCGCCCCTTATTCCGTGCCTTTGACTCTGGCCGTGGCAGCCGTCGTCTTCATTGCTTCGCTGGCGTCTGTCCTGCTGATTCGAAAAAGTACCCTGCTCGCCTACTTGCTGTTGGGCGAAGGCCGCTCACCTCTGACACGAAAGAATTGAATCACTCGCTAATGCCGCGTCAGCCGCTCGTATCTCAGTTCTGTTCGCCAGCACGTTTTTGGGGTTGGAACGGTTTTTTAAAAGCCTCTTCGAAATCGTAGCCGCCGGAGAAGTCCTCGCGCTTGTCACTCTCGGTTTTGCCGAGCACACCCGCCTCGACGAGGTTGAAGACGATGTCGCCGATGTCCTCGCAACGCTTCACTCCCCAGGTGTCCAGCAGGGTGAAGGCCATGGGCCCGTATTGATCGAGCGCGAACTCACGGATGCCGCTGAGCAGCTCCGGGCCGGTCACGTGGTTGCTGGCGCGCTCGGGAGAGTCCTTAAGCTGCTTAATGGTGTGGTCCAAGCCCTGACGCACGAAAAAATACGCCCCCTTGTCAAAACGGGCGTCTTCCTTGCGAATGTCTTCGACGACCTGCGCGAAATTATTGGAGGACATAAGAAGTAGTGAACCAGAATCGCCCGACAAAGAAAGAAAATTGCGCCCCGCTTTAACCGCCTGCCATTGACAGAAGACTCACAACATTTTACCCAAATAGATACGGTAACCGTATCCACGGATATAACCGGCCAATCTTATATTCCCTCAACCAAACTTACCATGCTGCGTATCAAGCACCTTACAGTAGTACTATCTATCTTCGCCGGGTTGCTCCTAGGCAATACCGCCATGGCCCTGCGGGTCATTCCCTTGGAAATCGCCAACAAGGGGGACGCCAAACGGCTCGTGATCTACGTCGGAATCAATGGAGGCCAGCCTTTCCCTTACTTGTTCGACACAGGTTCTGCCGGTTTCAACGCCTCCTATTTTAATGGCAACTATACCGGCCCTGGAGAAAATCCCTTCGACTGGAAGTTCTCCTCCTATTATGAAGGCTTCGAACCCAAAGATTCTTATGCCGGCACCTTTTACACCGACGGCGTGGGCGACCTGATCAAGCCCTGTTATGTGGAGCAAATTGAAATCTACAACCCCTACGACCTCTCCACACCAGCGGTGATATTGAAGGCCAACGAAGTAAACCCAGACTCAGAAGGCTTCATCGTCAACCAGCTGTGGCAAATACTAGAGCCCGTACAGAACAACGAAACGCCTGACTGGACCGACCGTGGCAAATATCAGTTCGTGTTTAAAAAGGACTTCAGGCAGAATCTTAAACAAGGCCTCGCTCCCTTTACCGACGGGCTCTACGGCACTTTCGGGGCAGGTATGTTTACCGGATATAACACCTCAAACCCAGACACCACCGTCGACTTCATCAACTCCAGCGTCCTGGGGCAGGCCACGACCAGCGGTTATGCCGTGGTGGCCAACGCAAATGCCACTGCCGCCTATGTGATCCTGGACATAAACGAACCTGTCTTTCTCGATCAATTCGATACCGTACTCGAGTGGGTCATGAACGGGAATACCCCATACGCATTCCCCAACAGCCAAGCCAACTCGGGCATAGAATACGGAGTCGGCGAGTTTACCATCATGCTATCACAGGATAATAACGACCCGGTAAGCTGGTCCGTGCCGGTGTCTATTGATACCGGTACCCCCGAATACACGCTGCATTACAGCGGAAACGCGACAGGCCAACAAAACCTGGAAAACAACTACATCGCCGCCGACACCACCGAGACCATCAAGGCGGGGGTCGAGGCCACGGTCCATGGCACCACAGCCAATGCAGCCTCCTACCGCTACACGGTGACCTATAATACCGCTTTTTTTACCACCGATCACACAACCGTTTCTACCGGCGAATCGGGTGACAGTACCCTCGGCGTCGGTTTTTTCCTGAACAACGCCATCACTTACAATCTGGCAAGCCGGCGAACACGCTACACCCCCGACAACATCGGCCTACCACCTTCGATCAACCCCTCGGCAGGCGTTCTGCCCAAAGCCTTACGTAACTCGATCCCCTTCGGCAACAAGCACTTCTTGTCTCCCTGGCTGGGTATGCTCGTGAAGTTCGAGAGCGATGCATTCCTTTACACACTGAACATGGGCTGGGTCTGGCCGGATCCAGCCGGTACCGAGGCAGGCACCTGGCTTTGGTCGAACAACCTGAATAGCTGGCTCTGGGGAAGCATGGCCACGGGCCACTTCCTCTACATGGATAGCCTGTCCAAATGGATTTATGCCGTCAGCTCCCCGGGTGGAGGCAGCTTCTACCTCGCAGATGGCACGCAGGATTGGGTCTACGTATCCGATTGACGGGCAACTGCCACAACGACCCAACTCCGGCATTGACGCCGAACGGCGAGCGGCCCATTTTCTGCCTTTTTCCGATATGGACCGCGTCCTCCAGCTTCTCATCGAAGGCGAATACCTCTCCACCGAGCAAATGGGGCAGGTTCTTGGCATGTCCACCGAGCAAATCGTGGCCGAGCTGAAGCGTCTCAAGGATGAAGACATCCTTCTGGGCTGGATTCCTGTACTGCACCCCGAGCACGTCGACGAAGAGGCCGTGCGGGCCGTCATCGAGGTGAAGATCAGCCCGGAGCGCGAGGGTGGCTTCGACCGCATCGCCGAGCGCATCAGCAAGTTCGACCGGGTAGAGTCCTGCTACCTGATGTCGGGCGCCTACGACCTGCTGGTCATCATGCGCGCGCAAAACCTCAAGCGCGTGGCCTCGTTCGTCTTTGAAAAGCTCGCGCCCATCGAAGGCGTGACCTCCACCGCCACCCATTTCATGCTCAAAGCCTACAAGGAGCAGGGACACCTGCTCGAACACGCAGCCGCAGAAGCCGCCAAGCCCGCCGTCAGCCCGTGAGGATTGAACGCTGAATGCATAATGCATAACGCTGAACTCCCCACGGGCCGCCAAAATTCACTGGCGGCTTTTTGCTTTCTAAAACACGACCAAACCCATAAACCATAAAATTCGCGAAAACCTGTTTGCCAGACTCAGCGCTCAGCATTCAGCGTTCAGCGTTTACTCTCATGTCCTCCCAAAGATTCATCGCCCGGCACGTCACCGGATTGCCCCGCTCGGGCATTCGTGACTTCTTCGCCATTGTTTCGCAGATGAAGGACGCGATCTCCCTCGGTATCGGGGAGCCGGACTTCGTCACGCCCTGGCATATCCGGGAGGCCGCCATCTACGCCCTGGAGCAGGGAAAAACCAGTTACACCGACAACAAGGGCCTCATCCAGTTGCGTCGGGAAATCGCCACCTACGTGGAAGACTTTTTTTCCGTCAGCTATAAGCCCGACACGGAGGTTCTGGTCAGCGTGGGCGTGTCGGAGGCGCTGGACATCGCCCTGCGCGCGGTGCTCAACCCCGGCGACAAGGTGCTCTACCACGAACCCTGCTACGTGAGCTATTCGCCCAGCGTTGCCCTGGCCCACGCCGTGCCCATCGGCGTGCCCACCAAGGCCGAAGACGCCTTCGCGCTGGACCCGGACGCGCTCATCGCCGCCTGGGAGCCTGGCGTGAAAGCGCTCATCCTCAACTTCCCGACCAATCCCACCGGCGGCACCATCGACCGGCCCAAGCTCGAAAAGATCGCCAAGTTCGCCGTCGACAAGGATCTGCTGGTGCTCTCGGACGAAATTTACGCCGAGCTGACCTACGAGGGCGAGCATGTCTCCATTGCTTCGTTGCCGGGCATGCGCGAGCGCACTATTTTCCTGCACGGTTTTTCGAAGGCCTTTGCCATGACGGGCTTCCGCGTCGGCTTCGCTTGCTCCACGCCGGAGCTCATCGAGGCCATGATGAAGGTCCACCAGTACGCCATGATGTGCGCTCCCATCCTTAGCCAGGAGGCCGCCATCGAGGCTCTGCGCAACGGCGCCGAGAGCGTCGCGAAGATGCGTGAGCAATACCACCGCCGCCGCGACTTCATTTGCCGCCGCTTCAACGAAATGGGCCTGACCTGCCACGTCCCGCGCGGCACCTTTTATTCCTTCCCGTCGATTGCCTCGACTGGCATGAAGTCCATTGATTTCTGCAAGGCGCTACTGGAAGCGGAGAAAGTCGCCATCGTGCCCGGCACAGCCTTCGGGCCGTCCGGCGAAGGCTTCGTCCGCGCCAGCTTCTCCAACAGCTACGAGCAACTCATCCGGGCGACTGACGCCATTGAGCGCTTCGTACAACAAGGCATCCCCGTGGCCAAATAGCTGAACCCCCGAACCATGAAACGCATACCCCTCACGCTATCACTCCTGCTCGTGCTGGCAGCGCGACTCTGCGCTGTCGATATCATCGACCTCGGCGAGGCGCCCGCCGAGTGGACCGCTGCCCCGAAGAACACCGCGCTGGGCCAGAAGCTCCTCAGCTACACGACCGACGGCCCTATCCCGCTCGACCAGGGCCGCATTCTCTTTAACTCCCGCCTGCGTGTCGAGCATGCCGCGCAGCAGGGTTTACAGTCCGACCTCGCCTGGACATGGCGCACGCGCATCGGCTACGAAACACCCAAGTACTACGGCATCTACGGCGTGGGCGAGTTTGAGAACACGTGGGCGATGAACCTGAGCAACTACCAGTCCACCCCACCCCCGCTCAGTTCTCCCAACAACCGCGCGGTCATTGCCGACCCGCGCAACAATCAGCTCAACCAGCTTTTCCTCGGTTACAGTGGCTACAACAGCGCATTCAAGGGCGGGCGGCAAATCGTCAACCTGAACAACCAGCGCTTCGTCGGCGCGGTCGCCTGGCGTCAGAACGACCAGACCTACGACGCCGTCCGGGCCGAGACGGAAATCGTCAAGGACTTCTGGATATCCTACGTCTACAACTGGCAGGTCAACCGCGTCTTCGGCGTCTATGCCCCCGTCACCGAGCAGGAGCGGTTCATCTCGCGCAACCACTTCGTCAACGTCAACTACCTCGACGCTCCCTACGGCACGGCCGGCGCTTATTTCTACTACCTCGACCTGGGTGACGGCCTGGCAGCCCGTAACGGCTCCGGTAGCAGCGCGGGTGTGTTCTACGACGGCTCCTATGAAATCGACGAGAACTGGAGCCTGCCCTTCCGCGCCGAATATGCCTTCCAGGTCAACAACGGCGCCAGCGCCCCGGTACAAGGAAATTTCTTCGAGAACTACTGGCACATTATTCTCGGTGCCAAGTACCAGAACTACGAGCTCGACCTCGGCTTTGAGAATCTCAGTGGCAACGGTACGCGCTCCTTCCAGACGCCCCTGGGCACCCTGCACGGTTTTAACGGCTGGGCCGACCGCTTTCTCGTTACGCCGCTCACCGGACTGCGCGACTACTACCTGCGCTACAACATCGGGCTGCCCTACGAGGTCAAGCTCACCGGGGCCCTGCACTACTTTACCGCCGAGCAATCCGACAACACCTACGGCAAGGAGATCGATATCGGTTTTTCACGCAAGTTTTCCGAGAACCTTTCCGGCATGGTGAAATTCGCTTATTACGATGGCAACGGCTCCCCCAATGTCGGACTGGCCGCCAACACGACCAAGCTCTGGATGCAGCTCGATTTCAGCCTCTAGTTCAGGCGACGCCACACGGTTTTTGGCTGTCCTCACTTGAGGAGTCAATAGGCGTAGCCCTTTTACTCGACGCACACGATTCATTCGCAACTCGTTTTCAGTCAGTTGGTTGAGACATGCCATGCAGCTTGCAGCATGGAATTGGCATTGTCCAAAGCGTTCATGCGCGCACACTCAGGGCTGTCAATTAATACCCAAAACCAATCCCAAATCCTCATTATGAAAAAACTCGTTCCAACTGTACTCGTGTCCCGATTCACCCAAGCCACCCCTTGGCTATCCATCGCCTTGGCCGCTGGCTTGGCCTCCCTGATGACGACCCCGCGCCTGAACGCCGACACCACGGTATTCAGTGATGACATGAACTATGCGGACAACACCGAGATTCAGGCTGCCTGGTCCAACGGCCTTGGGGCTCCATCGGAAGTGTTCACCCAGCTAAGCTTCGCCCCCACGCCGCTTAGTGCATTAACACCCACGCCGGCCAGCGGTACCGTCATGGGCCTGAACAACGGGATTCGCTACCGTTCCCTGGATTCAACCGTGACTCAGGACTGGACACTCAGCTTTCTGGTGCTGCAGAGCAGCTATCAGCGTGGTCAAGGCGTCTATCTGTTGGATTCAACTGGCTCCGAGGGCTATGGAGTCATTTTTGACGGATCAACCGTCAACTCATATAGCGGTGAGGGTTTTCTTAAGATCATGAAATTTGACAACTCGACCTACACGGATTGGGGAAGTTTCGGAATTGGCACCCAATTGGTTGTCGGTATCGAGAGCGGTCACCCGGTACTGGGTTATGCAGTAACAGCTGCCCCGGATGCGGACCAAAACAATGCCAGCTATGATACCGGCAATTGGCAAGATATGCTGGAGGTCACTCTCACTTGGGAGAGCGCTACCGGGACACTCACCGCCTACGCCGGTGGCGTCGAAAGCATATCCACCACGGATACGGACTTCTCCAACTTTGACAGAATCTACCTGCGCGGAAACACCAAAGGCTATTTTGACAATCTACAAGTGACTGTAGTCCCAGAGTCTTCCGCTACTGGCTGGGTCCTGGGCGGCATCTGCCTCGGCTTGGCCGGTGTGGCGACCTGGAAGCGTCGCCGCAGATGAAAATTGGGTATTAAGAGTACAGTCCTTCGGCATCCTTGAACGAAATCTTGGAGCCCTTGGAGGCCGCGCGCTTGCCCTTACTAGCGGCGCGCGGCTTAATCTGTTTATAGCTTGAGGGAATGCGCCTGTGCGATGTTTGGCCTATGGCTCAAGGCACGCGAAACGATGATGTTATGGAAACTGCAGGCCGTGGCGATTTCTCGAATGCCGGGGACTATCAACATTCGTGCGCAGCTTGCTGCATAAGGAGTTATTTGTCTATGCCTGGATATGCGTCCATTTTAGCAATCAGAAACATGAGCAACCGTCTCCCCCGGCGGATTTCCTTATCTCGATTTAGCGTTTCTGGATAGTCTTTCACCGAGCATTCATTGAGCCCCCCAATCAATATGATTTTCCCCAGCCCATTCGACAGTCGCATGAAGCGTTACCCCGCCTCCGGATTTACGCTGATTGAGCTCCTCACCGTGATTGCCATCATGGGTATATTGGGAGTCATCCTGATAACGGTCGTCGGACAGGCACGCCAAATGGTGGACAAAACCGAATGCGCCAGCAACATGCGCCAACTCGGTATCGCTACCATGGCCTACGTGCAGGAGCATGATGGCAAATATCCTCTCAGTAACAGCGAAGGCTCATGGGATCTGCGACTGATACCCTACTTCGATCATCCAGGCGCAAATGCACCCACAAAGATTTTGAAATGCCCCAGCGACCCACGTGATCTAATCCTGCCGGGCGTCAACAATTTCGCCCGCTCCTACAGCGTCAGTGCCCCCCATCAGAGCACTGACAGCGAGGGTAATGTCGTGCGGGATAATCGCGGAATGGTTCGTGGCGACTTCTCGCGCCAAATTAGCGAACTGACGCATCCAGCGGATACTGTTTTCCTGGCCGAATGGTTTTCCGATGGCAGCGGCACCATTTTTGACGGCCAACGGCAATTCAAACCGGCCTATGCCTGGTTAAATGGCTGGTATGTGGACCAAGGTGGAGGCTGGCCCAGTCTACCGGGTAAAAAACCGTACCACGGAGAAGTCATGAATTTTTGCTTTGCCGACGGTCACGTTGAATCGATCGTGCCTTGGGAAATTGACGACTCCCCCAATCGCTGGCTGGCGGTCCGAGGTAGCGAGTAGGACCATTGGGGCACGTTTACGGTTCCCTTCAGACACATTCCATGGTGAAAATAGTTTCCATAATCCTAACCCTAACTGCATGCACCATGGCATTGGCCGCCGACCTGCAACAGTCATCTGATTTCACCGTAGCCCCAGGACAAGCGGGCTTTTACGCCATCCACGAAAGCAGCCTCCAAATACCAGCGGATACCACCGCCCCGGCATCTTTCGAAGTTCTGGTGTTAGGCAGCGATCCCGAGCAGGCAACCCGCACGGTCGTGTCCACCCAGCTCAAGGGTGGCGACACCTTCGAGTTCGACAACTTCCTCGGCTACCTGAACGACGGAGATCGGGTGCAGGTGCGCATCGACGGCCAACCCGCCGCTAGCAGCGCAGTCGACTATACCGTGGTGCAAGCGCCATTGTTCGAGATCAGCGCGTTGCCACAAGACGCCGGCAAAGCGGACACCCCACTGCACGGCGGCCAATGGGCACTCAAAAGTGGCCCCTGGGCGGGAGACCCAGCCATCCAGCTCGACGGTGGCAAAGTGTGCGTCTCTCTCGTCGAAGGGGCCAAAGGAGGCTCCGTACTGGCCTTTCGGGCCGCGCACACCGGTTACTATGCACTGCACGATGCCTGGATTCAGCAAACAGCAGCCGACGGCGACGCCGTAGTCGAAGCGAAGTTGTTTACCGACCAATCAAAAGAGCCGTTGCGTACCTTCACGATCCCGGCCGGAGATAAGCGCGTCAGCCTGAATACCGAAATTGGCTATCTGCAAAAGGATGGCGTCATAGGCATCACTCTATCCAGCGAAGGCGGCCCCGCCACCGCGAATCTGGCGGTTACTATTGCGGAGTGGGCCCCGCGGCAGCCACCCCTACGCGTACAGAGGGGCGCTGACGGCTACCTGAATGTCTACGAGCCGGAGAACCAACGCCAGGCCGTAGACATCCCGTCGGAGCGTTGGGTGGAGGTCCCCGCGCAGGACGGTGATGCCACCGAAGCCATCCGTCAGGCCCTGGCACAGGCACAAATACTACAACAGGGCGACGACTACGCCGGCGTACGCCTCGCCCCGGAAGCCACCTATACTGTGGCCAGCGATCAAGCAGGTGGCAGGCTCTTTGTCATCAAAAACGCCCAGCGCCTGATCTTCGACGGTAACGGAGCCAGCCTGCAAATGAATTCACCCGAGCTGCAACGGCAGGACATCGATCTCTTCCGCACGGAGCACTGCCAGCGCATCGCCTTTGCCGACCTGACCGTCCTCGATCAAGCCCAGCCCTACAGCGTCGGCGAGGTAGTCCAGGTCAAGGACATCGGTCGCGGCAATCAGGACGTCTATTTCAAGGTGCCCCCCGGGCAGCCACACCCCATTGAGGACATTGCCCGCAACGGAAAGACCGGTGGCTATGCCTACGATCCGGACATTCCCGGTCGCCTCGCCGAGGGCACGTGGTCGCACTACCCGGAGGCACGCAAATACCCGGAAGGGCCTCGCATCAAGCCAGCCGGTGAGCCGGGCCTGTTCACACATGCCGTCACCCGCACCAACAACTCTATCGAGGTCGGGCAGAAGTGGGCGGTGAAAAACAAAGGCGCAGGCGTTGTTTACCTCGTCGCTCTCGCATCCGACAATATCACTCTATCCGGCATCGATGGCAAAGCCCACGGCGGTGGCGCCGTGCGCAATTGGGACGCCTCCGTGAACGTCCTGGATTGCCGCTTCGAGCCTCAGGGTGATCATTGGCTCAGTGCCACCTCGGACGGCATCCACGGGCGCGGACGCGAAGGCGTCTGGGTCGAAGACACCACTCTGCGGGGCATCTGCGAAGACATCATGAACACCTATGGCCACAGCATGCTCGTGGTTGCGGACGACATCCCCGATGATAATGTCGTTTCCATACGCATGGGCCAACGCGCCCGTGACGGCTCCTTTTCCCCGGCCAATCCTCCTGACAACATCGCCCTGCGAGTCGGAGACACGGTACAGTTTTTCAATCCCAACACCGGCCTCGTACTCGGGCAGGCGGTGGTGCGAAAAATCGACGACGGGCGATACACCCTTTCCCAGCCGATAACCGGCATCAAGAACTGGGAACCAGGCGACGACAAACGCGCCACCATCGTCTACAATACGGCCCTGGCCGCACGCGCCTATGTGCGCGATTCGGCCTTTATGGACAGCATGCGCTTCGGCATCTTTATCAAGGCGCCGCACAGCGTTGTCTTCAACAGCCACTTTGAGGGGCTGCCCGCTCCTGCGATCTTTGTCGCCAACGAGCCCGACTGGCCGGAAGGCCCACCCACCACTCACCTCTGGTTACAGGGCAACCACTTCAAGCAAAACAATTACGATTACCAGTCGCAGAACCGTGCGTTCCTTGTGGTCGATCCGGCTGATATCAGCATCTATACCCGCCGCCTGCGCGGCGACAGCGAACCCAACGACATGAGTTCGAATATCAGCCGGGGTCAGTTCGCCAACAGCCACATGAAAATCATCGGCAATGAATTCGAAGACTGGCGGGGCATGGGTATCTCCGTACGCAATGCCCGCAACGTTCTTATCGCTGACAATGTGTTCCACTCTCCTGTCGACGATTCGAAAATGCGCGCCACCTTAGCCAAGGATGAGGCACTCAACGACGACGGACATGGCTGCTACGCCGCTATCTTCCTCGATAGTGTCAACGGAGCGCGCATTGGCGGAAACCGGTTCTTCGGATTCTCCGAATGGGACAAGCCCATCGTCTTCGATCAGGATGTAGAAAACGTCAGCGAAGAAGGCAATATCTCCGCCCCGAGCAGTGAGACCGACCTGGCCGCGAAGGAATAAGCCTACGCGACCACCATGCAAATAGGGCCAAAAGTCATTTGAGCCCTAATATTGGCGGCTCGCTACGGATGATAGCTGCGGTATGCCCTTATTGGCACTCCATACAGCGCTTCACCCGGTTGCCTCGGTGGTGTTCAGACGTTGCGCTTGCTTGCCTTAAACTCAACAGCAGGCTCAGACACCTGATATTCCATCGTGAGTCGCTCCAAGTGCGTGGATATGAAATTTGAGCGATTTCGATTTTCGAAGCCTGCCATTTTGTCGATGGTTTTCACCAGGTTTTGAGGCAGGCTTATGGATATTTGTGTTTTACCGTGTGAGTGAGTTGATGTTTTTCTTCGTGCCATAATTTTCTGTTATTGAGTTTTACAAATAATCATATCAAGTATTTTTACATTATTTATATACTCAAATATAATATAAAGTATTGATAAATCAACTCCACGCTTCAGCTTTGGTAAGATAATATCTGATGCTGCAATATTACAATAATGTGTTAGTTCAAGGTTGTATGACTGTTATTGTTGAAGATCAGGCGATGTTTCGCGAGCACATGATTTCGAGAGTAAAAGCGGTGTGTGGCTCCAGTTCGCAAGAAGAAGTCATGGCTTTTTCCAGCTATGAGGAGGCCGATGCATCCGTTGACTGGAAACGTGTCAGCACTCTCATCGTAGATATACACCTGACCGGTCGAAGCGGACTGGAACTCAGTGAGCACTATCGGAGCGAAAACCCACGTGGCGGCTTAATGTTCATATCAGGAGATTTGCGCGAATATGTACTCTGGAAAGCCCTTTCCCTAAGCCCGCAAGGATTTCTCAACAAAGAGGAATCAGGCATCGAAGACTTTGATCGGGCTTATTCCGTGGTAAGAGCCGGAGGTGTCTACCTATGCAAGTCCGTAAGGACTTTTGCCTCTGAACTAAGAAAAAGTGTCTTCGAGAATATTCTTTCGCCGAGGGAGATTGAGATTTTTTCGATCATTGCCAAAGGCAAGGATGACCGGGAGACCGCCCAATTGCTGTCCTTATCCGAAGCCACGGTGACCACCCATCGCCGCAATATCATGAGGAAGCTGGGCGTTCACAGTTCGACTGAGTTGCTGGTAGAAGCCAGCCGATTGGGTTTACGAGACTCTCATTAAAGCCAATGCGGCTTCCAGTTTCGGAGTTTTTCCTTCAGCTCCTCCACCAGCCGCTTCACTTGCTGGACCGACTGCTCAGTGGCGCCCCGCTGCTCGATGTAATCCGCGAGATCGCGCAAATCCTGATGATTGGTCATGCTGGCAAGGTTTAACAGCCGGTGTGCCGCCTCGGCTTCGGCATCTTCCGATGTGCGCTTGTCCTTTGTCTGCGAGGCAATCAATTGATCCAAGGCTTCGTCGAAAGACTTGATGACCTCCCTCTTGAGACTGTGCACTCGCTCGGGGTTGCGCCTGCATATGAGCGAAAGCTGCAGGAATTCTTCATCATGGATGTCATCCAAAGAATACGTGTCCCGCTTGGGGATACTGGAGATAATCGTGAATATCTCGGCCTCATCATAAGGCTTTTGGATAATGAAATTGCAGCCCTCACTCAGGCACTGCCTCTTCATCTCGTCACTCGTGTAGGCAGTAGCAGCAATGATAATGGCTTCTCGATTGAGCGAATCCATGTGCTGTATGACGTCCGAACCGGAACCGTCCTTTAAGTGCCAATCCAAAAAGATGACGTCGAAGGGCTGCCTGGACAGCAAGTCTATCGCTTCCTTAGTACTTGCCGCCTCCGTAATCGTACTGGTGGTCTTCTCCAAAATCAGGCGGAGGTACTCGCGATTATAAGATTCGTCTTCCACGATCAGTATCTTCAAATGAGCAACCGGCCTCTGGACCTTATCTTCCTTTTTCAGGACCGCCTTCGCAAAGGTGCCTTTAAATGTAAAGGTGCTGCCGTGATTGCTTTCGTCGGTACTGCTCTGCTTGAGAAACAGCTGGCTATCGAGATTGTCCGCAATCTTACGGCATAGAGCCAGGCCCAGGCCACTACCCGGAGTTTCTTTGTGTATTTCGCGACGTCCAAAGAGTTCGAAAATCAACTCCTTGTCACTGTCGGTGATCCCTGGCCCGCTATCGATGCAGTCGATTTCCAGATCGATCTCACCATTCCTGGCTTCAGCCTGCAAAGCCAGGGTGACTGAACCGCTTTGCGTATACTTAATAGCATTGCTGACGAGATTGACCAAAATCTGACGCAGACGGTTCGGGTCTATTTCCACCACGCAAGGCTTATCAAAGTTCTTCGTAATCCTTACCTCCGGAGTCAGCCCCTTATCTTGGGCAGGTTTTCGGTACAATTCCATCGTCTCGTGAACCAAAGCCTCGATATCGGCAGGCTCCCGGCGCATACGCATTTTACCGGTCTGTATCTCGCCAATTTCGAGGATATCCTCCACCAAGTTAGTCAGGACCGATGTGCAATTTTTTAACGACGACAGTGTTCTGTTGTTTTCGCTTCCCTCAAGGCGCTCTTGCAGAATCTCGCACAGGCCGACGATGCCGTTCAGCGGATTACGGATTTCATGGCTTACACTCGCCATGAACTCGTCCTTGGCACGGACCGCCTTGCGCAGGGCCTCTGTTTTCTCATCGACCCGGATCTGCAGCTCCACGTTCCGCTGTTTCAGCACCTGCAATTTGATTCGATAGCCAATACCCGCGACCAGGAAAATCAGGAGCGCAAAAAACAGCAATGCCCAGGATGTCAGGTACCAGGGGGGATTCACCTTGACCATAAAACCGACCGGAGGACTTGTATTGCCCTGACCGTCAATGGCTCGGATTTCGATGGTATATTCCCCATGAGGCAACGGGCTGATACTAATGGTCGAATCCTGAGTTTTCCGGCTCCAGTGATCATCCAAACCCGGAATATGATACTGGAGATAAATCTCCTGAAAAGGCTCCGGCAAGGGCCCCGACAGCTCCAGGCGAAAAGACTCTCCGTTATCCAAATGCAGAAAATCACTGGATATGGGGCCACTGGACGCACTCGTGAATATCGCATTAATAGAGGGCTTGCGCAAAGTCTCTTCGCTTTCCTCCAGAGGTTTACTCACCTTCATCAGCCCTTGGTTTCCACAAACCCAAAGTATGTCATCTTTTAAAATCACCTTATTGGTTTGTCCGACTGATTCGATGGAGGTCACTCTAATGGCCTGCATATCTCCCTCATCGTAAAAAATGATATTCCTGGGCTCGCTTTCAACCAGGAGGATTGTGCCATTGGGACTTTCCGTTACGGCGCGCTCATCCCAGTCACCATGGAGTAATTGTTTCCAGTCTTTTTTATTCCATTCCCATATACTGTTTTTCGTTTTGAGGAGCAGCTTATTGCCTAAACGCATTATTTGAATCCACGGCTCATCTTTAATGCCACGGGGCAGATCCAGTTCCCAGTAATTCGAGGTTTCGCGGTCAACAACCAAGATCCCTTCTGCAGGTCTCGCTGCATAAATATGGTTATCATATTCTACGAGCGACCGGATGCTTCCAGAGAAATCCTGGGCCAGGATTTTGAGCTCCCACTCGTCGTCTCTGGTGTCCAGTTCAGCCAAAAATTCGTCACCTGCCAGTAGCAACTTGCCACTTTCACTGCTACGCTGAATCAAGAAAGGGTCTGAGGGGGTTGGTATAACCTGGATAGTATCTCCAGAATTAGCGTCGATACAGTGAACACTAAAGATCGCACCAACAGCCAATTCTTCCTTATTGGCAAATAGGACATTATAGGCCGGGGGCAACTCTGCGGGAAGTTTCCTAAGCTCATTATTTTCGTCCCATACGTAAATGCCGCCGAAGGTTAGTACAGCTCCATTGGGCCCTTCAATATCCGTATCCAGAATGGTGTCCTTGAATTCATTCTGGGAAGTCAGGCTACGCACTCTCGAATCAATATCAAGCAAGGCGAGCGCATTGTTGAAGCCAATCCAAACGCCGCTACTATTGGAGCAATCCAAGTGAATAACACTGTTGCTTGGAGCTCCATTATCCTTGTTGAGGTTTTTCCATTTATTTCCCTCACGAAGGTACAAACCATTGTAAAATGTTCCGATGTACCAAGAGTCGCCGATCTGACCGACAGAGGTTACGACTCCGCTTGTTAGCTTTCCAGTTAATGGGCTAGAGTGCGGCTTAAGTCCGTCTTCAGTCAGTTCCCAAAGCCCGCTCTTGGATGTAGCAAGAAGCGTCTTTCCATCCTCATATAAGACTCCAACAGCGTAGGACGGCCTGATGGGCTCATCCGTACAGAGAAGGCGGGGAGGTGAATTCTCGGTGACCTCATAAATCCCATTATTGGATTCATGGATAAGCACTCGCTGGTTCAGGGGGTCAGACATTCCCCGCAAGTAAAAATCATTTGGAATCTCCCAGATTTCCAAGTTTGATTCCCCGTTTTCAGTGAAGGAAGCTCGTATTATCTGCTCATCTGACGTCGCGATGACCGATGTTTCCAATGGGTAAATCCCATTGATATCAACGGCTTTTTTCGTTGCTGGTGATCGTTTGGTGAACACACCGTGCTCTAACGTCCCAATCCCACCTTGTCCTCCTACCCAAACCACAGACTCGTTCTGGGGATCCCGGCACAACCCACGTATCCAGAACATACCAGACAACCCGGTTTTATCCCAGTGGTAGCCGTTGTAGACCAGCAAATCATCACTGCCGACCAACAACCTACTATCCAACTCTAATGTTACCCATGTCGGGGCCATACTCGGGTATTCACCCGCACTGTATATCTCCATGACGGGATAACCCCAGTCCATATGGCCCGGCTTCGCACGGCAAAGGTGAATCACCATTACCTGAAACAGCAATAAGTAGAAGACTTTTGTGGACGGAGACATACAGGCTACCTACCTAAATTTGGGTAAAAATACCCGTTGGTGGAAGTCTCATTTATAGCATACGATTAACTTTAGCTCAGATTCGAGAAATAGTACCCTATCTGAGGCAAATTAACTGAGAAGATAAACTCAATAACCCAGGATTATAATGAAAAAAACACTAATCGGACTCATTGCATCGGCGTTGTTGGCCTGTGGGGCAGCAAGAGCAGCCCAGGCTCTGGACATGACGCTAAATAAGACTCCCGGCATAGACAGCGGCGTAGCACTTGATGCCTCTGACACGTGTACCTGGCCCTGCGAAGACAGCAGCGCAGATACCTGCACTTGGCCCTGTGAAGATGCAGCAGACACCTGCACCTGGCCCTGCGAAGAATAACCCCCCTCCCACTCTTTCGGATTCCACAAGTTTACCACCTCCACTGTGTTAATTCTGGCAGCTCAGGAGCATCTTGCTACTTCTGGTAACTTGCCTCCGCAGCAGCCGTGTGTCAAAATACTAGCCAAAAATTGGTCCCGGCGGTCAACAACCCGCCGGGGCTAACTTTTCAAGATGCTGTCGATTGCCCCCATCAGTTATCGAAATATCCTGGCTCAGAACGGGGGGCCAATAGATCGGTTGACTTCCTGTAAGGTCGACTGGCAGGGCAAACCCGAGTATCAGGTAAATGCCTTCCTAAGAGAGGAATTTCGGCGGAAAAAGCCCATGGGTACCGTCTACTCCGACGCGGACGGTACGGGCACTCACGCTACCCAACTGGTTGCCAGCCACATTGCAATTTCCGAATCCCTTGAGCGCTGGGCCTTCCGGCTATGCCGCAAGGAAAGCAAATACGGCTTTGATGTCGACCCGACATCGAACGGCATGGCAGCGTTTCCAGGCATTTTCGCGCGCCAAAGCAGAACTTTTGCCCTGGCGGAGGCCAAGGAGCGCTTCTGTCTCATGGCCTGGTGGATGGGACATTACCGTGCCGAGGTGATCCGCACCGGGAACGAGCACGCCGTCAGGCTTAGGGCCCCCGGAGGTGGCTATGTAGCCATCCTGACCCGCAGCGGGGTCAATTTCCGCGCCTATGGCACCGGAGGCGGCCGAAGCTGGACGCTGGCGCTTGCTAGAGCCAGACTGGAAATGGTACGCAACCAACGTCAAGTTCAGCGCTTTTTGGAGCGCCACCCCGGCTTCGATTTCAGCCAAGTGTCTTCACTACCCTCTTTCCGTGACAAACGAGTCCTCCACTACGCCTTGGACGGCCAGGCGGAATTTTGGGAGAAGCTAAAACACTCCGTGACCTTTGAGGGGCCAGACATGCTCCCCAAGAAGGTGTTCGATGATGAAATCAAGGGCCCCTGGAGCCGCTATGCACGGGTATGGCGAGTGTGTTACGAACCGCCGAATCCCGATCACATGAATCCGGAGAAGATGTACCTGTTCGCCTAGTTACCTGGGGTTTTAGAACTCCTTGGCAACCTCGATATAGAACTGACGACCGAGAATGCTGTACTGAGAGCGGTCGTAGATGTTAAAAATATTAGCCTGTTGAACACTGTACGGAGGCTGCTCATTGTTAAGATTATTCACGCCAATGGCTGCTGTCCAACCCTCGTACTCATAAGCGAGTTGCAGATCAAAGGAACTCCAGGACCCTACGTAACGAGTCCCGATGGGTTGTCTGGCCGGAGATAAATTGGTTTCCCTGGTGCTACTGATAAAATTCCAGGCCAAGGTCAAAGCCCATCCCTTGTGCTCCCCGGTAGCACTCAGGCGGGTTTTCCAGCGAGGAATACTCACCCCATTAAGAGCGTCAAACTGCCCCGCGTTTTGACTGTAGGCACCTGCTGGAGTGCTCTGCTCCTTGAACGACGCGATGTAGGTCGCCCGACCGCCAAGCGTTATCGAGCCGGCATCCGACTCCAAGGCCCGCCAAGCCCCGTTCATGTCGATACCCTCCACCCTTCGCTTGCCAAGATTAGCATACCGGGAGCTAATAGAGGTGACGGTGCCACCCGGCCCGAAGGTTACCTGGCTGCCAGCCGGAAGCTCGTTCCCTGCGATTGCCTGATCGACCAGGAATTGGGGGCTGGGAAGGCCGATAACATCATTTTGAAGAATTTGCCAGAAGCCGGCCCCGAAAACAAAACTGTCCGTGGGATCGGCTTCAAAGCCGACACCCCAACTGAGACTCTTTTCCGGGTCGAGCTGGCTGTAACCGCTCTCCCTCACACCAACTACGCCCTGGCCCGTGTCCAAAGGATTGCTGATAGGCTGATAATTCACCCGGTTTCCCTGATACAATTGTTGCAGCCCGGGAGCGCGATAACCAGTCTCTACATTCCCAGAGAAGGTGACGGGAACGACCTTCGGACGGGCGGCGATGCGAAAGGCCGGAGTTCCAACCCAACCAAAATCGCTGTAGTACTCGCCACGCCCGGCCAGATTCAGATTCAAAAACTCTACGGTGGAGGTATTGTTGAGCACCGGAACGCGTGCCTCACCAAACATGCCGAACACCGTCCGGTCACCATTCGTACCTGCCTGGGCGGGAGCCCCCAAGGCCAGCCCCTGAGCCTTGAGTGAATCCGGAGAGAAATCCAGATACTCGTTGCGAAGTTCAAGTCCGGCAGCGCCAATAATAGGACCCGCGTCAGTCTGAATTAATTCGTCACTAATAGACCCATTGGTACTGAGTATGCGGTAGGTCCCCTTGTCTATGGTCGTATAATCCAAGCTCGCCAGATTGGGGTTTCCTACATTCAGGCTGCTGGGCCCGAAGAGATTAATACTCCCAGGATCGGTGCTGAGAATCTGGCTCTGCAGGGCGTTTGCATTGACCAGATGAGTCGCGGTCAGCTTACTGTAATCCTGAGAAATTCCTACATTCCAATTCCAGTTCAGCGCATCCCGCTCTCCCTGCAAACCACCCTGCCAGGTAAAATTCTGTTCCGTGGTCGTCAGGACGCGATCTCCCAGTTCCGAAAATCGCTTCTCCCACAAAACATTCTCCCCAAAGGGATTGTGTGGATTGGTCGCGGGAATGAACAAGAGCGTGGGACCGGCACCCAGGTCCACCGTTTCACGATCTGCGGCAACGGGGGCGGGAGCCTGGTTCTGCTGCGTCTCCATCCACGTAAAATAACCCGTCATATAAGCCTCCACCGTGGTGACGCCATTCACCTTTTGCAGCGGATGGTTAACGTTGGCGTAAAAGGATGCCGTATCGGTTTCCGAAAGCGCTGACATTTCCGGGTAGTAATCGTAAGGCCGATCAAAACCGCTATAGTCAGCCATGACGTTAGGATCACCGCCGGGGTTTAGTTGAAGGAATCCTCCACTATCAGGCAAAATCAGGGGGGGATTCGCGCTGGTGGAACGAAAATCAGCAAAACCAAACCGGGTAAAGTTCGCCGTTTCCGTCAAATTACGATCTTTCGACAACACGTTATCTTCATGCTCATAGCTGGCCATGACCGTAATACTGGTCTCGTCCACCTTACCTCCCGCGATACCTCCGATCGTGTAGGAATTCTGATTGTCCGCATAGCCGTAATAACCGTAGAGTTTTGCGCCCTCGTAGTCCCGCAAGCTTAGTATATTGATGACGCCGGCGATGGCATCGGAGCCGTAGGTGGCTGCGGCACCCTGATTTAGAATATCAATCTGGTTAACAGCTAAAAACGGCAAGGTCGCAATGTTCACCGCGTCGTTGTCGGTCTGCGCACCTGCACTGTAGGCCAAACGCTGCCCATTGAACAGGACCAGGGTCGCATTCGCGGGCAAGCCACGCAGAGCCACAAATTGCTCGGCCGCACTGGACAGGCCGCTCTGCCGCCCCTGCAAATTACCTGGACCAGTTATAGCCGGCGACAACCGGATGATCTCTGCCAAGTTTTGGCGTCCACTCTGAAAAATGTCCTTCTCGTCGAAGGTTTGTATCTGGGTAGCGGTGAATTCAGGCTCAGCTATATACGAGCCGGTTTCCGCAACAAAAGGTTCCAATTCAGGCAATGCTTGCGCATGGGCAATATGCCCTATCCCTACTAGTAATAAAAAATGGATGGCGGTTTTCATACTCTTAGTGAAATTTATCGAGGCCAGACACCGCTTTGACAACTCATTTTCAGTAAGGCATTCGTAATGTTCGAGTTGGAAAAGTATAGTACGTATTCTTAATTCACACAGAGATTGAATGTTTCAGTCATATACTAAATCTTTTTCCTGTCCCATTTTAAAATTCATAATATACTGAACATAATACACTTATAACCAAAAACGAGCAAACATGAACGTTATCCCTAACCTTTGGCATGGGGGCATCCATAGGCACTGACAATCAAATGCTTATAGTTCAAATAAGATAGAGAAACATAGCGCAACGGTAGTTCAACGAGGCTTGACCAACACCCGCTGACGGCAATTGCCTAGTAGTTTGTATGGCGTTATTAGCTTACCCAAATACCCATGGAGGCGCTCAAGCGGCCTCCCACATAATAGGTGCCGGACGCTTCGAGGCGAATGCCAAGGTCCCACATGGCTGCTCAATACCCACGAGTCGTAGAGCGCTTGAAAACACATAATGGACAAATCACGCAGAGAGTAGTGGACAAGGCTGTGTGTAGGTCCCTAATGTCGTCAGGTTTATGAAAAAGCTTTTCTGCATCTTGTTAGCCATCCTCCTCGCCTGGTCCCTCTCGGTCTACTTGCTGCAGCCCGAGCACCAGACGGGGAAGCCGGTTATCTACTGGGTAACCGACAACAACCCGGCCCGGGTCCTGCAGATTGAGCGTTTTCACGAATGGCTGAGAGAAAACAACTATCCGGACATTGAACTGCGGCTCGATACCTCCAATGCGGACCTCTCCAAGAAAATCATCCAGGGAGTTTCCGGAGTGGCTTCGGACATCATCGATCTCAACCCCGATACCGCAGCTTTTTTTGTAAAAATGGGGCTTCTGCACAGTCTTGATGAGGAAGCCAGCGCAATGGACTTCGGAACAGACAAGACCTATGCCTCACTGCGCGAGAGCCTCATTGTTAATGACAAGCAGTATATTTACCCCTGTAATGTGTCTGTTGCTTCCCTGGTAGTAAACCGTGCCAACTTTGAGCGCATTGGCATGCCCCCGCCACCGGAGCGCTGGACTATTGAAGAGTTCGAGGCTATCGGCAAAGAATACGTCAAACGTGCCAATGACGGCTTGGAGCGCCAAGTCAATTTCTTCTCTCAATCCCCTTCGCGCATACCCTTGCTGCGCAGCATGGGCGATAGCTACTTTAACGAGACCCTGACGCGCTGCACCCTGGATGAGAGCTCCTACGCTGATGTTCTTAGTTTGCTCTACAAGTGGACCTATGAGGACCACCTTCTACCAAGCGAGGCAGACTTGGCTTCGGCTTCAACGGATTCCGGTTACGGCGGCCAATCCCTTCAGCTCCTAAACAACGGCAACTACGGCATGGCCTATATTGGCCGTTATGCCATTATCCAGCTCAGGCAATTTGGAGAACTGGACCTGGATGTCAGCGAAGTCCCTAATGGCGGTTTCCCCAATAGCCTGATCACCACGCGGGCAGCCGGCATTTACTCGGGGTCGAAACATCCGGAGCTGGCGGCATACTTCTTAAAGTTTCTGGCGTCTGAGGACTACAGTGAATTGATTGTGATCGATGGAGATGCCTTGCCCCCCAACCCGCATTCAACCCAAACGGAAGCCTTTCTGCGACCATCCAAGTACCGGAATGAGCATGATTTCCACGAGCCTTTTCCACGCTTCGCCGAGAGCATAGCAATTCCGCAAAGCATCAGCCCTTTTGTCTTGCCGCAGACGGTAATGCGCACTGAAAAAGACGCCTACGAGGCCTGCATGGCAGGCCTATTAACCCCTCAGGAAGCGGCGCAGCAAACTGCGGAACGCATCAATGAAGAAATCGACCGAACATTGAAAGAGCACCCAACCCTACAGGCCGAGTATGACCGGCGCGTGAAACTCCAAGAGCAGATCGACGAACGCAAAGCGGCCGGCCAGCCGATTCCGGAAGCGTGGATATTCAATCCGTTCTACAAAGCCTACTACAAAGCAACAGGTCAGTTGGAGGGGGTGAAAGATGTCTGATAAAGTAGAGGCACGTAAGCTCGCGCGAGGTCTGGCCTACCTGGCGCCAAACATTCTTGGGTTCCTGGCTTTCGTGTTGTTCCCGTTGCTATTCAGCCTGTACATGGCTTTCAGCAACTGGGATCTGACGCTGCACAACATGTTCAAGGATGAGACCGTCCGCTGGGTGGGCCTGGACAACTTCATCCGGCTGTTCCGGGACGATAACTTCTGGCGGTTTTTGGGCAACACGCTCTTTTTCATGATGGGTATTCCCTTCTCCATCGCCGGAAGCCTGATTTTCGCCATCCTGCTCAACCAGGACCTGGGAGGTAAAAGCTGGCGCATGCGCAAGTTTATCCTGGCAGGTGCGGTACTGGTGACAGCCTGCCTGCTGCTGACAGCGCTCGGTATGGGTGCAACCGCCTTTACCCTCGTGCTTATCGGGTTGTTTGGGCTGATTCTGGTGGGCGGATCTCTGGGTGGAAACACCATTTATCGCACCCTTTTCTACACGCCGCACTTCACCGCCGGCGTTGCCACTTTCATCCTGTGGAAAAAGCTGTACAGTCCACACACCGGCCCCATCAATCAGGCACTCACCCCCGTTCTCGACGGCGTGACTTCGGCGGTGCTCTTGCTTCCCTCTTGGCTCGGTGAGGTACTTCAATGGCTCCTGTTGGTTATCGCCTCACTGTTGCTAACCTGGAGTATCCGTCGGCTCAGGCGCGTCTGGGTGGACGGCGAGGCCGGCGCGGCAACGCTGTGGAGCAGCTTCGTGGTAACGTCATTGCCCCTGGTGTGCGCGTTGTTCTGGCTGCCCGGCATTGCTGAAAAAAGCGTGGCTGGCCTGGTGCTTCTGGCCGGTCTGGGTTGGCTTGCCTTTCAGGTTAAAAGCGCGGAGCGTCTGGAGCGGCCGGTCTCCGGCAAGGGCTTTGGCAGTAACTTCATGCTGGCGGCCGGCATCATGGTAGTCAGCTTTGTTTGCATCGGCCTGGCTCTGGTGACGGACAACCTCTATGTCATGGCCGCCACCGACGGGGGCCTTGCTCCACCGGAGTGGTTGACCGACTATCACTGGGCCAAGCCCGCGCTGATGATCATGGCGCTGTGGGCCGCTGTCGGCTCCAACAACATGATCCTCTACCTCGCCGGCATGTCCGGCATCCCCGAGGAGCTTTATGAAGCCGCCTCCATCGACGGAGCCGGGCCCTTCGCCAAGTTTTGGAATGTCACCTGGCCGCAGTTGGCGCCGGTCACCTTCTTCATCGTCGTCATGAGCGTCATCCACGGCCTGCAAGGCGGCTTTGAGATGGCCCGCACCATGACGAGGGGCGGACCCGCCGGGGCCACCACCACCCTGAGCTACTTTGTCTACACCGAAGGCTTCGAAACCGGTCGGCTAGGCTTTGCCTCCGCGGTGTCCTGGGCGCTCTTCGCCCTGGTCTTCGTGGTCACCATTATCAACACCCGTTTCGGCAGCCGCTATGTCAATGATTAGCCCACACGAATCACGCAGCCTGCGACGCATGGGTGTGCTCCACCTGGCCCTCGCCATCGTGGCCATGACGCTGACCCTGCCCTTCGTCTGGATGGTGCTGACTAGCCTCAAGCCTCTGGCCGAGGTCGGCCTGGAGTCATGGCTACCCACCCAATGGCATTGGAGTAACTACAAGGAGGTTTTCGAAGTCATCCCCTTCGCCACCTTTTACCACAACAGTCTCTTTGTGGCCTGCTGGGTGACCTTTTTGCAGGTCTTTACCAGCTCGCTGGCGGCCTTCAGCTTCTCGCGACTGGATTGGCCGGGGCGCGATCGCGTCTTCCTGCTCTACCTCGGCACCATGATGCTGCCCGGGCTGGTCATGATGATCCCCAATTACCAAATCATGATCAAGCTCAACCTCGTCGACAGTTTCCCGGGCTTGATTTTGCCGGCGGCCTTCAGCGCCTTCGGCACCTTTCTAATCCGGCAGTTCATGCTCAGCATCCCCAAGTCGCTCGACGAGGCCGCCTACCTCGACGGGGCCAGTTCCTGGCAACTGTTCTGGCACGTCATCCTGCCGCTCAGCCGCCCCGGCATCGTCACACTGACTATCTTCACCTTCATGAGCAACTACAACGCCTTCTTCTGGCCCCTGGTCATGCTCAAGAGTGAATCGAAGTACACCCTGCCGATTGGCCTACTCTTCTTCGACTCCTCACGCGGACAATCCACCCACCTGCTCATGGCCGCCGTCACCATGTCCGTCATTCCCATGATCATCGTCTTTGTCCTCCTCCAAAAACAGTTTATCCGCGGCATCGCCGCCGGTGCGGTCAAGGGGTAGCGGGTGATTCTTATATACCGATAAGCTTATGGCCTCTGCTCACCTTGCTCCAATAGCAGCCCTTGCTCCTTAAGGAATTCCTCGGTGCGGGCCATGGTTTGATCTCGGATTGGCTGCTTCATGTAAAAGCCGTGGTCACCGCCTTCGCTGGTGACGAGTACGCAAGTGTCGCCGTTGGCCTGCGCTTTTTCGGTGAAGGCGACCGGACCGGCATAAGGAACGGTTCGGTCACCCGTGCCATGAAAAATGATCGTTGGCATCAGGCCAGGCTGTAGGCGATGTAGCGGGGAATAGGCTTCCCAGTTCTCCCTAAGTTTACCATAGCCGAAACCTTGACGAGAGGTGTCGATGACAGGATTGAACAGCACTAGCGCCGCCGGACGGTAGTCCTCTGGAGCATTGGCTCCGCCCTGGTCGTCAAAGAGGGCAAGCCCTGCTGCCAGGTGCGCGCCAGCAGATCCACCGCAGGCGATGATGCGGGCAGGGTCGATATTCAATTCCTGGGCGTGGGCGTGAAGATAGCGCATGCCGTCCTGTGCATCGGCGACCGCATCGATGACGCCAACCGGGGGAACGGCATCCTTATCATAGAGACGGTACTCCAGGCAGGCTACAGTCAGGCCCATATCCCTCAGGGGTCTCGCGAGAAAGTAGTATGCCTGGGGGCTGCCCTTGACCCAACCGCCGCCGTGGATAAGCAGCACGCACGCGCTTGGGGCTCTGAGCTGGTCGTTGGTGGGTTCAAAGATATGCAGGAATAGCTCTCGGCCATTCACTTCCTTATAAGGAAGGATGCGTGTCGGAGAGGTCTGAGCCTGCAGCAGGCCGCAAACACCTATCAGGCCGAACAGCAGGAGCGGCATTATGAGAAGTCTGGAAAGGGACATTGCGTTACGATGGGGAAGCACCGGGCTTCGGGCTGTACCGGAAACACGCTCGCATGTTGTTCCGGTTGGACTTCATCCACTATAATGAGACGCTGCCGCAGTGTCTATAGCCCCTATTGATATTGCTTTCACTATCCTGACGCCAAGCCCGGCACATTGTAACTGTGATGGCCGATGAACAATTTCCCATGCGTGTGTAACGGGCTGCGATGCCCATCCTGTCAACGCTAGCAATGGCGCAAGTGTAAGTGTTGGCTTGCGATTGGCCTAAATCACTCTCATGCCTGTAGTCGAATAACGCCCTGTCCCTGTAGTTCAATGGATAGAACCGCGGTTTCCTAAACCGTTAATCCGAGTTCGAGTCTCGGCGGGGGCACCACTCTGAAGTGGCCTTTTTAAGCTGCAAACAGCTATTCGGCCGGACTGGGAGGGCTTTATTCACGGTCTCATCGGCACCCGTGAATTTCAGATGAGCCACATTGAATCACGCTACTTGGAAAGTATCATCAGCGTGCACATTAGGTCGTCCACTATCGATGGCAGTATGAAAATAGTGATTTGTCGCTGTTTGAGCTTCGTGTTCCCTCGCAAAATTAATTTTCAAGTAGGTTTTTATCCCCAAGGTTACGCTCACCTGTAATTTCGTAAGAGATTTACTATCAAGGAACAGTTTGGGTTTTCTCAGGTTTGAACCCTAAAAAACTATGCGACGAACGAATGCCCGATGATGCAATTTAATGCAATTTTAGTTGACGGACGCCCTTTCATTGCCCATTTGTTGCATTAAATTGCACTATTAGTGCATTGATTTAAGCAAGTCTTAGCCCTTCACCCCGAATACTAAATCACAGCCTAACTATGAATATCTACCCATATCTAAAACGGAGCCGTCTCGCTGGCCTGACCTTGGCAACAGCGGCTACCCTGTTGATTCCTCAACAGCAACTCTGTGGCCAGCAGGCCGTGTCTGTCGGCACAGGCAGCTATGCCGAGTACCCTCCGCTACACGAAGACATCGTCGGGGGCGAAGATATCGGCCTGGTGACAAACTTCCTGAACCGGGAACTCTACATCCACAGTTCCAAGGATGGAGAACCCGTCCCGACAAACGACTGGTGGACCGATCTGATTTTCAATCAGTATTCGGGAAATATGTGGGCCTACCCTCTCACCATTCAGGCTACGGCGGATGGCGTCGATGTATTCTATCCCGTCGAGTTTTCCACTTCGGGTACGAGTATGCTGACCGAATACCCCATCGGGGTTGGTGGCCAAGTGGCCATCGTGCTTGAGCCGAGCGATACCATTCTCGCCGATTTCGAGGGTGGCACCTGGCCGACGGGATGGGTGACAACGGGAACGGCCTTTGGTAGTGCGCCTGCCGCAGGCACGGTGACGGGCCAGTCGGTGGTCACCAACTACAACGGAGCCGGCCTGGCGAATTCTTTCCATGGCGGCGATGCCTCCACCGGCACACTGACTTCGCCAACCTTCACCGTCGATGCGCAGTACATTCATGCGCTCGTGGGTGGCGGCAACCATCCCGGTGACGCAGAAATCCGCCTGGTCGTTGGCAGCACTGTGGAGCGCTCAGCTACGGGCGTGAATTCGGAAGAGCTGTCCTGGATATCCTGGGATGTCTCCGAGTTCGACGGACAGACTGCATATGTGGAAGTGGTCGACAATGTCACCGGCGGCTGGGGCCACATTATGGCCGACCAGATCGTGATGACCGACGACGACGACCCTGCGGCCAAGTTCAGTACTGATTTTTCACCAGTCAGCGCGGTGGCGCTTGATTGGTCGGACTGGCATGTGCAAATGCGCCTGGAGCAGAATACCAACGCCTATATGGACGTGACGATGGGGCACGGCTTTCCCTTCGTCTGGATTGAAGCTACCGGCGTGAGTCCCCTTCTGGAGATCGATGCCAGTGCGGTGCTGCGCGATGCCGCAGGCAACACGATCACGCTTCCCTATACCGGAGCAACCCTCTCTGTAGAAGTTCAAGGCAGGGTCTACGGCCTGCACGCGCCCGACGGCACGATTTTTGACGACTTCAACGGCGATCTCCTGGTGGAGTTGGGAAGTGGCGATTATTTGGTCGTCAGTGCTCTGCCGGACACAACCGATTTGAGTGCTTTTGACGCCTACGCTTACGCTGTCCCGCGCGATACGGTCATGACTTGGTCCTATGCTCCGGCCAACGGCTACGTACGCACGAACTGGACGGTAACCGCCGAAGCCCTGAAGGGCACAAGCACCACCGTCTTGCAGGGCTGGATACCACATCACTACCGCGAGACGACGAACGACTTCACCTTTACCGGTGACAGCTATGTGACGCCGCGCGGCAAGCTGAAGCTGGCGGCCTCGAACACCGCACAGATCGACTTTCCCTTCACCGGGATTCTGCCGAACCTGCCACCGCCAAGCCAGTTAGGCGGCACTCATGATTACTCGCCCGTGCGCATGGATTTTTACCTCGACCAGTATGCCTTGCGTACGGAATACGGCGGCGACACCTATTGGGGCGGCAAGAGCCTCACCCAGTTTGGCGATTATATGACTATCGCGGCCGACCTCGGCTCCGACAA
Organism: Verrucomicrobiia bacterium; assembly: GCA_030432235.1. Lineage (GTDB taxonomy): Bacteria > Verrucomicrobiota > Verrucomicrobiia > Opitutales > Cerasicoccaceae > JAUIHT01. Next base: position 423,138 of record JAUIHT010000005.1, read on the forward strand.
TCTCGACGCCCTGAAAGCCTCGCTGACAGTCGCACTGGCGGACTGGTTCACCTACGACGGCCTCGAAACCGAGTATTACTTCGCTCGCTACGATGGCTACAAGGCCCTGGTCGGGTTTAACGAGTCCTATGGTTCGTCGCAATTTACGGACAACCATTTTCACTACGGCTACTTCACCCGCGCCGCGGCTTTGCTGGGGCTGCAAGACCCGCAGTTCCTGACCAACTACGGCGCCATGGTCACGCTTATTGCCAAGCAATACGCCAACTGGGATCGCACCGACACGAACTTCCCTTTCATGCGCACATTTGACCTCTGGCATGGGCATTCGTACGCCGGCGGTTTGAGTGCGGGCAATGGCAACAACCAGGAGTCGAGTTCCGAGTCGATGCAGTCCTGGTGTGGCCTCTTCCTGCTTGGTCAGGCACTGGGCAACACGGATATGAGCGCAGCAGGCGCCATGGGTTATGCCATCGAGCGTCTCGCAATCAAGGAGTACTGGCTCGACTATCATGGCAATCCGGCGGCGACCAACCCTGTGCTCGGCGACGGCGGCACGCTGCCGGTGGAGTATGGCCACGAGTTGGCAGGCATTGTCTTCGACAGCGGCCCGGCCTACGCGACGTTCTTCAGCGGCGACCCGGGCTGGATGTACGGCATCCAGTGGTTGCCCATTCAACCTGGGCTGGCCTATCTGGGTGAAGACACGGCCTTCGCCAAAGCGCAGATGAACTCCATGATCCAGGATCGTGTGCCCACCATGGGCGGCTCCGCCCGGGGCGTCATCCGCGACTACAATCTAGCCCCTGCGCAAACCGAATGGCACACTAGCGAAACGGCGGGCGCGCTGGAAAAATTCGCCGGCGCGATCAAGATAGCCTACGATCACAACCCGACTTACACTCTCGCGCAAACCAACAACCCGCTCTATGTGAACGGCGTTCTCAGCTTCACCGTAGAGCAGGACGGCGCGATCACGCTCGACCCCACAATCTGGAGCGCAGCTACGCTGGCCAACTACACTGACCTCGTGCCTCCGGCTATCGGCCAACCACTGGAAGGCTGGCCTCTGTATGATTACCTCTACGTCAATTACGACTACGACGAAGCCTATCTGGAGGATAAATGGGAATTCGAAGTGCTGAACTACCAGAGCGGCGTCGATACCGAGCAGGCCAAGAAAATCATCGGCGACTGGGGCGTCGGCCTGGGCAACGTCATCCTTACCTACATGGCCTGGTATGACGCAGATCTCGTTGCCGAGCTGATGGATGAGTTTTACGACGACAATCACGCGATTGGCATCAGTAACGACACTTCCGGCCTGACCTATTATTACGCCCACGCTTTGCGCTCACTCGGGCACATGGTATACGACCGCTACGTCGATATCCCGACGAGCCAAGTCTTCTACAACCCCGACACCAGCACCTACAGCTACGCGGTTTACAACCCGAGCGATGTGGAGCAGACCGCGACGGTGTACGCAACTGCTGGCGGCGTCATTGGGACCTTCCCCGTGCCGCCGAGAAAGGTGGTGCGGCACAAGCTCGACCAAGTGCTCGATACGTTGCAGATTACCGCTTCGAATCCGGCAAAGACGATCACGCCTGGAGCCAGCGTACAGTTCAGCGTAACTGGCTACGACCAATACGGCGCGACGCATCCGCTGACCACGATCAGTTGGACCGTCAACGCGGGCGGAACGATCAGTGCGGGCGGCGGCTTGTTCGACGCTACCACCGATGCCGATCCGGTTGTTGTGACCGTTACCGCGGACGGCCTTCAGGAAACTTATACGTTCCGTGTGGGCGACGCGCCTTACCTCGCGGAAATCGAGATCGAGCCGGCTTTTGCTCGGATCGAAACCGGTGCCCAACAGGCCTTCTCCGCAAGCGGGGTCGACCAGTATGGCGACGACTACACACTGGCCACCCTGGCTTGGAGCGTCGACGCCGGTGGCTCGATTGACGCCAATGGCGTGTTCACCTCCAATAGCACCGCAGGCGCATACTACGTGATTGCGGACAACGGCAACGCCTCGGAAACCGCCCTGTTCGTGGTACATCCGCCGCTGCAAAACATGGCGGAAGGCAAAACGACCGCGGCCTCCAGCATTATCGGCGCACCCGGTGAATCTGCCTTGGCGGTGGACGCCAGTGCCGCAACTCGCTGGGAAAGCCAGCACGGCAACGACGACGAGTGGTTCTACGTGGACCTGGGCGCAAGCTACGATATCCAGCGTGTGTTTATCGACTGGGAGGGTGCTTTCGCCAGCGAATACGAACTGCAAGTCTCCGACGATGCCACCAACTGGACCACGTTCCTCACCGTCGAGAAGGCCAACTTCGACGACGATGACCTGACCGTGTCAGCCACGGGACGCTACGTGCGTTTCCTGGGCATCACCCGTGGCACGGGCTACGGCTACTCGTTCTACGAGTTCGAGGTCTATGGGCTTGAAGGCCCGGACAGCATTGAGGGCTCGTATTTGTTCCTCAATCCGCCCGCCCTTGAAATGCTCAATGGCATGTCCACCGCCTTCGAGGCCTACGTGTTCGACACGGGCTGGAACGGCGGCTTGACGACGCTCATCAACTGGTCGGCTGACACCGGCTCCATCGATTCCAGCGGCGTGTACACCGCGACGGAGCCTGGCGGTCCGTTTACCGTCACGGCCACCTATACCGGCACGGTCGCCGGGGGCGGCACACTCGATGAGGATGCATCCGTCACCGTGGTCGCCAGCGCCTCCTACGTGAACGTCGCGCCGAACGCCACAGCCACGGCCACCTCCGAGGAAAGCGTTGCCATGGATGCCGGAGCGGCAATCGACGGCGACCTTAACACGCGCTGGTCGTCAGAACAGTATGACGATGAAAGCATCACCGTTGATTTGGGTGAATCGACCTATATCGACTCGGTTATCCTGCGCTGGGAGGCAGCCTACGGTCTCGAATATAACATCGAACTGTCCGACGACGGCGTAAACTTCACGAGCGCGGTTAGCGTAACCAACGGCGACGGCGGAGAAGACGATCTGCCCGTGGCCGCAAGCGGTCGCTACGTGCGCATGCAGGGCATTGACCGGGCAACCGGCTACGGCTATTCCCTCTGGGAGTTCGAAATCTATGCCGAGGGAGAGACCACGCCTCCGCCTCCGGTGAATCTTGCCGAAGGCCAGACGGTAGTTGCCTCCTCAGAAGATGGTATCTTCTACGCCACGAGCGCGGTGGACGGCGACGGCGGCACGCGCTGGTCGAGCGCCTTCACTGACGACGAATGGATATACGTGGACTTGGGCTCGACCCAGACCATCTCCCAGGTAGTTCTGAACTGGGAGGGGGCCTACGGTTCGCACTACAAGATCCAGGTTTCCGCGGACGCCTCCAGCTGGACAGACCTGATCGAGGTCACTAGCGGCGATGGCGGAGAAGACGATCTGACGGTGTCAGGAAGCGGCCGCTACGTGCGCATGCTCGGCATCGATCGGGCCACAGTATGGGGCTACTCGCTCTGGGAGTTCGAGGTTTACTAAGAACTACCCCAACCGTCACCACTTACCATGGGCATGCGCTTTTCGCGCATGCCCATTTTTTTGCCAAATATGTATGGACGTCGCCTGAAGTTCTTGTGCCTATCTCACGTACTGCTCATATCGACGCATCTCAATCGGATGATTCGGATTGGGACTTTCGACCACGAAAATGTTAACCCGGCGGTTTGCTTTGCTTCCCCATACTGAGCTGTAGAAGAGCGTCCAGGTTCCGTCGATTTCGTTGGCAAACTTAACTTCGACATTTTGCTTTTCGGATACCGGCATCTTGACGCATTTAATGTCGCCAGGGCCTAGTCTAAATTGCTTCTCACCGATTTTACCCGCCAGATTGTAGCGGCTGGAATTACAAATCTGGTAGCTTCCCGCGGGGAATGTATCCAGGTTCCTTTCAATAACCGCCACTTGGTAGGATTCCTCCGTCTTACCTTTATCTTTTGTAAAGAGTAACAGAGCCCGCTTCACACCGGACGGAATGACGGCCGTAGCCACCGGGATGCGAATGCTCCCCTCCCCGTCAACCGACTCCACCTCGCGGAAAAACACGATTGGGTTTGCCCCACGATATTGCTTGGGAGCAGACAAGCCTCGGTTGTATACGTCCAGAATTTCAACCGCGTCTCCGTTCACGTATTTCAACCCCTTGATCGGGCTATTCTCCCAACTCAAGGTAGTAAACTCCAAAGATAGCGGAACGGTATCCGCCGCATCTGCCCGCAAGACCGCCATGCCAAGCCATATCGCCAAGCATATACCTGTAGCCCTGCGGTGAATTCCTGCCATGCGTAAATGCGCCACTTGTAAATCCCCTACACTTCGTCCTTATCCAGCCACCTGAAAGAAACCACTCTGTAGCGTCTTCCGAAATCACCCACCGGATTGGCCCGGTTCACGCTAGCGGTGGGGTCGCCCTCGACCGGCTCGGGCAGTCGTTGAACGACGGCTTCACAATACGCTTCCGCCAGAGCCTGCGTAATCGGATTGCGGTAAGAGCCGTAGGCCCGAATCAGAAAAGTATCGGAACGCACGGTCAAAATGGGGCCTAAAGCCTGCAAAAGGTCTCCCTGCAGCAGATAGCCCGGAAACCCGGCCGCCTGAGAAGCCGTCATGTTATTGTAGAACGCTCCACCACTCAAATCAACTGCGTCCATGCCTAGACTACTGTCCAAAGAACTGTTTATCTTTACATCCGGCGAATCCAATGCCGCTTGCAGGATACCTCGCAAACGGGTGTCCTCAGGGTCACTCGGATTGTCTTCCAGACTTCTGTTGACAAACTCGCCCAGGCTGAGAAACGGCCGACCTCGAAGCTTGATTTTGTCCACGATTTTCTCCGCTAAAGCACGGATTTGATCGGAGGATAAATGGCGATACCCCTTCCAAAACTCCCCGTAAGTCGATGATTCACTGGAGTCATATCCTTCGCCGTAAGGGCTTCCGAAACGCGAAAAGTAAGTATCCGCCTCCACCGTACTGACGGCGCCGGTAGCCGCATCATAAATCGGCAGAGCCAAATTCTGCATGGCTCCCAAAACCGCAACCCAGGCTTCGACCGAAGTAGAATTCACATTGAAGGGACCATTCACCATCAACCAGGAGGCCAGAGCATCGTACTCGCTTTCTCCAGTGCGAGCCTCCTCGAATAACGTGGAGTCCAGAGGCTGCGACGAGTCGCTATTGAATACGTAACGTCGATTGCGCAGTGTTTGATTCTGCAGCAGTTCATCCAACTGTACCGAGCTGAGATTCGGGTCGATCGATGAGAAGAAATAGCTATCCCAGATCTGATCATTAACCAGGTAAGGCAGATCGTAGACATCCAAGCCGGGTTCTGAAAAATTCTTCTCGATGGTCTCGCTCAAAGCAATCCTGGGGTTCGCATAGGAATTGCCGATGACGAACGCCGGTTGGTGACTATAACGGGAAAGGTTGGCGTGCTGCAGTTCTCCCAAGGACAGCAATGGTGTTCTGGGGACATTGAAAAGAATGCTGTGCTCCTGGCCTCCCGCACTCACGCTATTGCCCCACAAGCCCTCGTATCGCCCATCATCATCGCCCGCCGTCTCCGGCTCATAAGGCACGCCACCGCTGAGGAGTCCGTTATCCGAACCTGCGGTAGAGAGCGGGCTGATGGCGACCTTGCCCGACCCATTCTCGAACCCATCCCACGCGGTGTCGCCTGCAAGCGCGCGCAAATTACTGTCGATGCCCACGCGCAATCCATCTGGCTCCGTGGTGGTTTGCGCCTGAAAGACCCAGCTGGCAAAGTAGATGGATTCATCGTAGCTGGCAGCCGGATAAGCGGGAAAGCCCGTAGCAACACCGGGCGTTTTTCCTGTCCCGGACTGCCACAGTCGGGGCATACGCTGCAAGTTCACTTCACCCACGCCAGGCACGATCTGCTTGAGCGCGATATACGCATCGTTGTTGAGCGTTACATCCAGAACCTGGATGGACTCGCTTCCATCAACGATGATGGGCGCGTCCGATCCTTCCGCGTCCTCATCCAAGCCTTCCGTCAAGGTGTGAAAGAGCACACCATCCTCCGCCAGTGTATTTTCCAAAAGCTTGTAGTAGTTATCCTTCCCCCATAGTTCCGCCACGGCCGTGGAAAAGAAAAGGGTTTCGCCAGGTTGAAAATCGGCCTCGGAGGTCGTCATGATGATAAAGTCATGGCCGGTTTGGTGGAATCCCAGCTCCTCGAAATCGAACTCAATGGTCCGGTTGCCAAGGGTAACCCGAAAGACCGGGTTTATTTCCCAATTAATACGATAACTGGCTGACGAAAGTCTGATGTTGTACGGATTGTACAGGGCGAACGTCGGCTTGATCTCCAAACGAACCTTGTAGGGGTTGGGGAATCCAGTTCCTTCCCCTGGGCCTGCGGGGACCGTCCGTATTTTAACGTCTATCTGTATTTTCGAGAGCACCGGATTCAGGGGGCTGTTCTTATGATAAGCATCCGTCCAGTACCCGTCGATAACACCATGCTTGTAGGGAAAGTAAGTTGTCCTCAACGAGGTATTCAATGACGGCCACGGCGCCTGCAAGCCTACTTCAACATCAGACACAAGCTGCTGATAAAGTTTATAGTATGAGCGCAAAGTGCTCCAATTCGGCCCTGTCAGCTTGCCATTGTCCACGACACCATCGAGGAAGAACAAAGTCTGGTCGGGCGTGCTGGCCGAAGCGTTTCCAAACTCCCGGGTGAATGTACTATCGTCTTCGAAAGCATAGGTCAGATCCTTCTTGAGACCTCCATTTTTAACATCGGCAAGCACCCCGCTGCTCCAGGCTGTCATATCGTGAAAATAGTGCTCGCCGATCCCGTCCTCGCCAACGGCAAGCGAGACCTCGCCAAGGCCGGTAGCGCGCCCGGTTGAGGCTTGCTCTTCCAAGCCGGCCCCCGCGAATTCCTCCGCCACCAATTCAATCCCGAAATTATGCGCGATCGTCGTATGCGGATCCTCTTCGCCCGGCAGTAAGCTGCTCGCATTCGATTGGGATGGAATATTGAACTTTGCTTTCACCCCCTCATCTGCGACCCAGAAGCCATACGTACCAGTCTGGCCGCCACCATCACCTGCAATAGAGCTGACCGGCACCTTGACTCGCTGCCCCGGATCACCGACCGCATCCTTGAGCAACCAGACCGTTTCATTCCCCGAGGCGGGGTCCGGAAGTTCGTCCGTCGGCGAAACGTAATCAGGATCACCCGGCTCCATACCCTCATTGCCACTCACCAGCCAGACCGGTGGGGATGAGCTGTCATCCGAACGCCAAACACCCGTCCAATAGGGATTTTTCACACTGCTGCCTATCACATCCGCACGCGCTGTGATGCGCTGGTCCTGACCACTACTCCGCTGAATTTCCCCCAGGGCCACCTTCAGCCCCATGATGGCATTTTGCCTGGCTTTCAATTGCTCGCCCGAAATCTGAACGACGGCAAAGTCGACACGAACCATGGCCGACAAGCCCAGCAAAAGCATAAGAATAAACGCCATCAGGACGATGGCGATGATTAGGACGAATCCGTCATCATCCCTGCTTCGTGTAGGAGACTGTATCGGCATGGAGCCCATTTCCGCGAACTCAGGAGGTTAAGCCAATGGGAGGCCTATTGGCAAACTTTTCATCCGGGTCAAGCCGGGAGAAAACAAGCATAATTTAGCGTCGAAAACGGCTTCGGAAATTCAAACCAAACACGATGAGCAACATTGAAGCAGCCATCCATAAGGAGACTTCGGAGGACTCGGGAACAGACACAACGGCGATCGAGTTCATGAAGGCACGTGTGTCGTTGCCAACCGCCCCGTTGATAGCCACAAACAAGGCATCCCCACTGGTCAGGGTCGTGCGGATGACATTGTAGTTTTCCGCCGCGATCCATGAGTTCGGCGCCGGATCCGCATTGCTCATGCCCGCGATAGTCGCACTGCTAAAATCGAAGGACGAAGCTGCGATACCCGTATCCACCGCGAACTGAGATGCGTCGGAAGGTATGTTTGTGTTGCGGGCCGTCACGTAGATATCGTACGTGCCTGCCGACAATCCTGTGATTTGAGCGGCCACGACATTCGTTGCGTCATAAATGGCGTCTTTGGCCGCCGGCGTCTTGTTGGAATTATTCTCGTACTTGAAGATGAGGCCTCCGACCGCGGCTCCGAGAGCGTTGGAGTTGGCTGGATTGGTGTTAAAATCGACGCTGCTAAAGTCACTGCCGATTCCGAGGTTCAGGGCGACTCCGGTCGCGGCCGAGGTATCCGCGAATCGCAAGCCGGAGGAAACATCTGCGGTTCCTAGGATATTCCAATCGTTATCGGTAAGGCCACCAATCACATAGGAGGGGCTGTCATCCGGATTGCCATTGGCCGTTGGGCCAAAATCCAGCAGAAGGCTGGCATCCGCCATGGCACTTGGGGCCAGGCACAGAACAATAGAGGTAAGCGCAATGATGGTTGTTTTCATGATAGACACAAGTTGGGGTTGTTTGTTGGAGGCTGGAATTTTTATTCGTTTCCAGAAAGTGGTTCACCGTTTATGTATCGCGGACATACATCTGCCCGATGGCAAAAAGCCAAGAAACGTTCCGGTTAATATAAGGGGTTAAACTGGTTGGGGTTTGATTTCTCTGAAGTGTGGTATGAGTCCGGCGGAAAGCAACTCAAGCTCTAACGATTCGTAGGAAACTTCCTGGACCTGGCACCCGTCATCCAGTGCAATAACCGCCGCGATGGTGGCTGCCTGGCTCAATCCCATGAAAACCGGCTCCATGCGAATGGAACCAAAAGCTATGTGGGAAGCCGACAGGCAAAAAGGAACCAACAGGTTTGAGCATTCACCGGCTTTGGGAACAATAGAACGATACGACACTTCATAAGGCCCAGGAACGCAGACCTGCACGTCGCCTTCGTTGACCACCCTCCCCTGGCGCACAAGCCGGCGGCAGTTATGGGAATCCATATTGTAGGCAGCCAAGCCGATGGAGTCATCGACAAACGCGTTCTTCATGCAGTGGTGCTCAGTCATCACTAAATCGGAGACCATGCGACGGGACTCACGGACATAAAGCGCGTGCGGCCAGCCACCCGTCGACCCAAACTCATCAGCACACAAACCCCACGTGCGCATTGGCTCACGAATCGCCGCCGGGATATCCTTATCGTTGGCCAGGCACCACATAAGCCCCTGCTGATAGCTCACGTGCGCTTGAAAAATGTCTTCGCGCTCGGCGTAGCTCGCCTCCGTATAATGGTGATTGGCTCCAATATAGTCGGTTGATACCGCACCGTGGTTGTTGGTGTCAGTCTTGCCGTTTATCAGCAAATCAAATTTCTCAAAGGCTTCATTCCAACCGGTATCCAGCCAGCGCTTGAGCAAAATATACTGCTCGGAGCGATAATCCCGCGGCTTGGGAAATGCCAGCCGTATATCTTTGCGTTGCGTCAGACACATACGGAAGTTGTAGGCTTGAACGCGGTGATCGCCTTCTCCCTGCACATAGTCGGCGGCTTCCTCGATTCCCGGAAGCAGACCACTGCTCGGCACACCAGGGACAACATAGGGGTCAACCGGCGCCAGGAACTGGTGATGTTCACGAATCTGAGCGCCATTCAGCGTCTCGTCATACCGGCTATTATCCTCCCGGCCCACCGTGTAGGAGACTCCGGCGCGGGCCATCAGATCGCCCTCGTAACTAGTATCAATGAAAACGGACGCCTTCACCGTGAGGCCACTGACCGTCGTCAACGCAACCAGTCTCCCGTCGACTACCTGGGCGGCTTCGATGTAGGCGCCCGTAATGGTATCAAGCTCCACCTGCGCAAGCCACTCGTGGAATACCGACATCGCAACATGCGGCTCAAAACGCCACGCGATATCCATGCCGCACGCCTGACCTACGCGCTGGTAAAACTCCAACGACTTGCCTCCAATGGCATACTTGTTCCCGATGTCCGTCATGCCCAGGCCGCCTGTCGTCACCCCTCCAATATGCTTGCCGGGATGGAGCAGAGCCACTCTCAGACCCCGCTCCACTCCCTCGATGGCTGCCACAATGCCTCCAGATGTGGCGCCATAGACACACAGATCGACATCCATGGTCTGTCGTGAAAAAGGAGCGGGATCGAAATACGAGGGTGCTGACATCTCTGGGGTTATTTGATAGGTAGTTGAACTACTAAAAATCCTATCCTCAGCCGCAATCTGTTCAAAAAAATTGGGTTGCCGCTGTTTCTTATTTTATTATCTAAATCTATCATCATGATCGTTGCTCCTGACGGCATAAAATTAAGCATACACGACTGGTCGACTCTCCACACGGAACTGCTGTGGGCCTACCGGGGTGTCCTCAACGTGGGGAACCATGACCTACAGGTCGACCACAGCTACGGCTATTGGCTCTGGTATATCGAGAAAGGGCAGGTTCGCTTGGAGACCCATGGAAAAACTCTCAGCGCGCAAAAGGGGCAGTGGATATTCTGCCCTGTCGGCTCCACCAAACAGAAGTTCACTGAAGACGCAGAAATCCTCTCCATACACTTTCTTGCCCAGTGGCCCACAGGAGAAAATCTCTTTTCTGAAAAGGATGGCTTTGTCTTCGACGCGAAGAGCCACCCTACTCTCAATAACTGCACGAAAGAACTCCAGGCCACCGTTGAAGAAAGCTTTCCCGGAATTCGCGTAGTGCTCTTCGAGCAGGACACCGACCTGGAAGTCTTCCTCAAGCTCCAAAATCTTCTTTTTATTCTGCTTCTGGAAATCGTACGGCTCTTTAAAAAGCATGGCCTCGGCCTAACCTATGCCAGCTCGTCCGACCCGCGTATCGGGCGGGCCCTTCAATGCCTGAACGAAGCAGCCCTCGGCGAGCCGTTTCCCCTGCAGAGACTCTTGCAGCGGACGGGCCTTAGCCGGGTTCATCTGGACCGACTTCTGTGCAATAGCATCGGCATTTCATCCAAGGAATACTGGGAGCGCTTACGCGAAGGAGAAGCTTGCCGCAGGCTTGAGAGTTCAAAGCAACCGTCTAAAGAAATATGTTATTACCTCGGGTTTAAACAACCATCGCACTTCGCCACCTGGTTTAAACGGCGCAAGGGAATCACCCCCGCCAAATACCGGCTTCAAACGAGTAAGCGGCTCATTGGATAACATAACCATCAAAGTCCGAGTGCGCTCAAGAGCGCCGGGGTCATCACTTTCGAGCACCCTTCCGCCGTGGGGTGTATGGTATCGGGCACATAGCTGAGAAACCGCGCTTCATCTTTATCCTGGAGCTCCTTCCAAAGCGGATAGAGATCGATAAGCATCAAATCACGCTCTAGGGCAACCTCGCGGTACATCTCGTAATACGGCTCTATATCTTGACGGTGCGACGAATGGCCCTCCGGGTATTGGTTGCCCGGAGTCATCGTCATCAGTATGATTTCGCAATCCGGATTCGCCTGGAGGATCCGCTCAATCATGGTCTCCAGATTCTTCCGAGCCATCGCTACGGAGCAGTAAAAGCGCGCAACACAATCGTTGATCGCGAATTCAATAAAGACCGTATCGGGCTCCTTCTGAATAACGCGCCCATCCAGATTCTCCACCCCCCACTGGGACCACATGCCCGAGCCGCCACTGTTGATGACCTCCACCTGACCGGGGTAGCTCGCCCGCAACGTATTTTCCAGATGCCCGACCCATGCCCCTCGCTCCGTCAAGCTGGTTCCATAGGCAACGACAACCTGTTTGTTACCGGAATCAAGATTCTGGACAAGCTGGCTTTGCGATGCGCCCTGCAAATACATGCACGAAGCCACCATAGCGATGGCCAAATTCAGTGAAGGTAAAATTCGCTTCGAGTTTCTCATGAATCCGACTGGGAATATGGCAATAATCTCTAGTACGTAACGCTGCCCTCATACAATCAGGTTCGATTTCTACAATCCATGATTTTACTATCTGATTTCATCGCCGCTCTCCCCTCCACATCGAATCCCATAGGCCAGGGCGGCAAAATCTGATAATAAAAAATCAAATAGAGAAAGCCCAATAGATTTGCTGATTGCCTTGTACGGACTTCATCGTGGGCAAATACCAATAACCCCGTTTAACCGTTAGCTTTTTCCGCAACCAAACTCTATGCATACTTTCAAATCCCTTCTACTTGCCCTGGTTAGCTCTTTTTGTGTCTGCCCTTTGATTAGTGCCTCGATGACTCTGCAAGGCGTTACCATAGCGGACGATGGTCAGCTAAAAGTAGATTCGGTTAGCTTCAAGGTTCAGCATTTCAACGAGAGCTGGAACATCCGGCCACAAGTCGCGAGCTACCTCAACACGATCAACCTCGAGGTAATAACGGACAGCAGCTTCCTCCTGGAAGCTATGTTTCAAACCCATGCCCCAGTGCCCTATCACTTCATTGAGCAAGTCACGGCGCAGCCAAACGGCTACCTCAATTTATCCTACTCGCTTGGCAGTGATAATCAGGAGGCCTCGAAAGGCATTTTCCTCTCCGCTACGCTGCCGGCCTATGATTTTGCCGGCAAGAAGCTTACCTTGGACGGCCAAACCCTGACCCTGCCCAAGGAGTTCACCAAAGTAGCTCTCGCAGCAAAAAAGGTCAAAAGCCTGCGTATTCCCCTGAATGGTAAATACATCCTGCTGGAAGGAGATTTCGAGATATTCCTGCAAGACAACCGCTCTTTTCAGCATGAAGAGTTCGACTTGAGAGTCTTGTTCAAAACGACGAATCAATACGCCGATGCGAGCCTTAGCCTCGAGATGGCCGTCAGGGAAATCGCCAGTACCCCCATCGATCTTTCCGGCGTAGCCACGCGGGCATTCACGGACGGCACTGCCGGGGATGGCATGGGCGGTTGGACAGATCAAGGGCCGGAAAACGACCTCCGAATGATCGAGCCCGGCCTTCAAGCATTCTCCGGCGTTAAAATGAACATCCTCGATGAGCAGTCGCAGCCCAACACTTGCATCGCCTTGGCCGGACCCACACAAACTGACCTCCCAAGCACTGTTACGGTGGAGCAACCCTACCCCGCCAGCAACTACCTGTATTTGCTTCAGGCTCTGGCTTGGGCGCCACCCGAACCAAAGAATATCGGACAAATTCTCGTCCGCTATGCGGATGGGGAGCAGCAAACCATCACCGTGAACTCAGGCCGCGATGTCGGGGACTGGTGGGCCCCCTACCCTCTGGACAATGGCGCGGTCGCTTGGACCGGTGAAAACCGCCACAGTTATGTCGGGTTATTTCTCTCCCGTTTTCCCATTGAGAACAAACCCATCCAATCCATTTCTTTCCATTCCGAGGGGCAGGCGCTTTGGTTAATCGCGGCGGCATCGCTATCCCAGGAACCCATCGATATTTTCTCTACGGCAACTCCTCACTACATTGTAGCCGACGCTCAATGGAAACCAATTGAGCAGCATATCGACATCGAAGCAGGCTCCGCTCTCGACTTTTCATTCCTGGTGGATGCACCGGCCGGCAAGTACGGCCCCGTCATTCGCAACGGCTCGCATTTTGCCTTCGAAAATAAGCCGGACGAAGCAGTTCGCTTCTACGGAGCCAACCTGAGCTTCTCCGCAAACTTCCTGGACAAGAAAGCGTGCGACGAAGTGGTTGAGCGCTTCTGCCGCATCGGCTACAACTCGGTCCGCTTCCACCATTTTGACGAAGACCTAAAACTGGTCAAAGACGGACAAGGCACAGAGCTCAACCCCGAGGCCTTGGACAAGATGGATTACCTTTTCTACCGCTTCAAGGAGAAGGGTATCTACATCACCACAGACCTCTACGTCAGCCGTATCATAGAGGAAGGCGAATTCTCCGAGTATGACGGAGATCGCCAGTACGTAATGAAAGCCCTGGCGCCGATATACAAATCCGCCATGGATAACTGGAAGGCTTTTACGAAAAACCTGCTTACCCATGTCAACCCCTACACCGGCATGACCTGGGGAGAAGATCCCGCTTTGTTTTCGTTATCATTGATCAATGAAAGCGCCATCTACCACGTCTGGCAGGTCTATCCCGAAATCAAGCAGCTATACCTCCAGCGCTTTGAGCAGTGGGTTCAGGACAACGACATAGCGATAGCCGATGAAGCTGAGCGCCAGGAACGGCTCTCTGAATTCCTGGTTAAAGTGCAGATTGACGCTGTCGAGGAAATGAAAGCCTATGTGCGGTCACTGGGCTGCAATGCCCTCATTACGGACGTGAACTTTAAAAGCCCGATTGCGCTGTCGGTGGTTCGCAACCACCTAGACTACGTCGACAATCACGTTTACTGGGATCATCCAAACTTTATCGGCGAGAAAATCGGGGCAACGCCCAGCGCTTACCATAACAAAAGCGCCGTCATGTCGTGGGCCGGTTCACCCACCGAAATCATGGCCTCCCGACTGCTCGACAAGCCCTTCATGGTCACGGAATTCAACTTCTGCCTGCCCAACGAATACCGCGCCGAAGGCGGCCCGCTGATGGGAGCCTACGCCAGCCTGCAGGATTGGAGTGGTATCTACCGCTACGCCTATTCTCACCGGGACAGCTATGTGAATGCGGTCCAGTCCGCCCGAGGCTATGACCTGGTCGCCGATCCCATCTCGGCACTGTCCGAACGCATGGGGCTCCTCTTCTTTTTGCGAAAAGATATCCCTGCGGCAAAAAAGGTTTACGCCTACCTGTTCGATGACACCGCCACGAAGAATCTGGGGAGTAAAGGATTTCCGACGAAGTTCAAACGACTCGGGCTTTTTGCGCGTGTAGGCACCCTCCATACCGATAACATCGATACAGTACGGGCAGACGATTACTTCAGTTGGCAAAGCATCCCCGGAGTTCCGGACGCCAAGGTCTGGGAAGACAAAGACTTCGAGGAGCTGTCCAGAAACAACATAACCGCCAATGACATCGTTATCGCCCTGGACGGACAAATCATGATGAACGTTCCGGAAGGCGACCTTCACGTGACCAGCCCCGAAAGCGAAGCCGCCGTCCTCAATGGCCAAAAGGATTTTCACGGAACTTATTTCGACGCAAAAACGGATGGGCGCTTTAACACCATCGGACTGGCCTCTCTGGACGGACAGCCACTACCCGGTTCCCGCCGGATATTAGTGCTGCACCTCACGAATGTCTATAATACCAAGACCCGCTTCCAAACCTCCCAGAGGCACGTCGTCCAGCAATGGGGTGAACTGCCTCACCTCGTGGAAGCAGGAAAGGTGAAGCTGAAAATTAAGAGCGATCAAGCCGAGGGCATCCAAGTGTACGCGCTCAAACTTAATGGGGAAAGGAAAGCCGAGTGCTCTTTCCGGATCGTCAATGGTGCTATCGAACTCGATTTGAACACGCATGATTTCGACGGCACGCTTGCCTACGAAATCGTCAAAAACTAAAGCCCGGTTGCGCAAACCGGAGTAACTCACGGAAAATCGCTAAGCCATGACCCGATCACGCCTCCTCGTTTGGCTCTGCCTGCTCTTCAGCATGCAAGCGCTGTTAGCCTCGGTCAGGCTCCCAATGATCTTCGGTGATAACATGGTGCTCCAACGAGGAAAACCTGTGCCCATTTGGGGTTGGGCCGACACCGGCGAAAAGGTGACCGTTTCTTTTCTCGGACAGCAGATACAGGCTACAGCCGACGACAGCGGCTATTGGCGCGCCGACCTGGCGCCCATGGAAGCTATGTCTACGGGAACGGACTTCGTAGTTAACGCCTCCAATACGATCACGTTTCGAAATGTGGTCGTGGGCGAGGTATGGCTTTGCTCCGGCCAATCCAACATGGAGTGGCCCGTGCGCCTGGTTGAAGAAGACCGGAGGCAATACGACCACGACCAACCCGATATCCGCTTCGCTAAAATCCACATCAGCCACAGCGGCACACCACAAACCGATCTCGTAACCGATTGGAAAGTATGCACGCCCGATACGGTGCGAGACTTTAGCGCCGTCGGCATCTATTTCGCACGTCGTTTGCACCGGGAGCTTGATGTTCCCATCGGCCTTATCGGAAGTTACTGGGGCGGCACCCGAATCGAAGCATGGATATCGCCCCTGGGCTTCAGCAAGGCACCTTCCCTGAATAGTGTTCTCCACTTTCTCAACCGACTCCACCCGGTGACCGGACACGTCTACTCCAAGGATGAGGAAGTACCAGGCGAAGACGAACTGCTCAAAATGCAAGGGGCTCATCAACGCCCCTCCCGTATTTATAACGCGATGATTGCCCCCCTCATCCCCTACGCTATCGAGGGCGTCATCTGGTACCAAGGTGAAGCCAACGGCAGCGACGATGACATCTACTGCGATAAAATGAAGGCCCTACTGTCAGGCTGGCATGAGTCTTGGGCTCAAGGCGACTTCCCTTTTTACTACGTCCAATTGGCTAATTACAAAGCACCAACAGAAGACCCTGCCGGAGGCGACGGATGGGCCAAAATACGCGAAGCTCAGAGAAAAGGCCTCAGCCTACCCAATACCGGCATGGTCGTCACCATCGATATCGGCGAAGAAAAGACCATCCATCCGCACAATAAATTCGATGTCGGGGAGCGACTGGCGCTCTGGGCACTGGCAAAGGATTACAGCCATGCCGACTTGGTCTATTCCGGCCCTCTTTACAAATCATACAGCATTGAAGGCGAAACGATACGCATTCAATTCGACCACATCGGCAGTGGATTGATGGTCGGGATGAAAAGCGGCTTGAGCTCAACGACGCCTGAGCCTCATGGCAATCTCAAGCGCTTCGCTATAGCGGGTGAGGACAAGCAATGGCATTGGGCCGACGCCACTATCGACGGGGACACCGTCGTTGTCAGCAGTTCCGAGGTTCCTTACCCCGTCGCCGTGCGCTATGCTTACAGCATGAACCCGGAAGAAGCAAATCTCTACAACCGAGAGGGACTGCCTGCCAGTCCGTTTCGAACGGATGATTGGTAGCACTACTATTTTACGTCGGAGAAGCTCTTCAAATTTTTTGCATATACGCTGTCGGACTCACTTCGTAGGCCTGTTTAAAGGCTTTCGAAAAATGAAAGATGTCTTTGTAGCCGACCTTCTGCGCAACTTCACCCACGCGTAATCCGCGGTTGCGAAGGAGAAGCGCGGCTTGTTCAAGGCGTAATCGCCGCAGGTAAGACATCGGAGGACATCCAACATGCTTGGTAAATTCTGCGCTCAAGTGAGAAACCGATGCACCAACGGTGCGCGAGAGCTCATTTAAGGTCCATAAATGATGATACTGGGCGTCCAGAAGCTGCCTGGCCTGACGAACGCATTTGGGCACTATCACCGTTTGTGCAGCGCATCCTCGACCAAGCGACAGTAGAAAAACGTCTAAATGGCTTCTCAGAATTTCAGGCATGGGATCCGCTTCACAACACTCCTCATAGAGCGCCCGTAAACAACGCAACAATACCACTTCCAGTTGCGGAAACCCGAGCAATTGACCCGTCTCAACCCCGAGTGTTTTCAAACGCTTGGGATAGTATTTTCCGGTCACATGAATCCAGCTGTGTGTCCAGGTAGACTCTCCATTCCCATAGACTTGATGGTTGTTTGCATCCCAAATCATTAGCTGCTGACGGGCCGGCTTCAGGCATCCCTTCACACCGACTTGGGCTTCATCATGAAAGAACATGCACAAGCAGTCATCCCGTCCCATACGATCCACGAAGCAGCCAGCATCCATCGTTTCCAAAACGCCAACACCTAGAATTCCCATATCCAAGCCTGCGGAAACGGGGGGATCAAAAAAACGGCGGACTTCATACATATCAGAAGAATATACAAATATTCGAGAAAACGGTCTATTTCAAATTTGCCCATTATTGAGGTATAATTTCACAATGAATTCATCGCAATATACCTTCAATGGCTTGAACATGAACCTGGGCAACCTCTCCCGTATCTCCAACGCCGAATCACGGTCCATATGCATGGAAAACCCCGACGGCTCCAAAAGTGGCGGCGCCCGGGCTATCCCCCCTACGGATAGTGATGGCAAGCCACTGGGTGCCGCACGTGAACTTGGCCAGGGATGGAAAGTGAAGCCCTCTACCAGAGTGACCGCCGGAGAACTATTTACTCTGGCTGACATCCAGGGCCCCGGTGCCATCCAAAGCATTTGGATGACGGTCACCGGATACAACCGGCACGCCATTTTGCGCATTCATTGGGATGGACAGGAGCAGCCCTCGGTCGAGTGCCCTTTAGGCGACTTTTTTGCCAGCCCTTATGCCAGCCGTGAACCCTTTCGCTTCGGGCAGCTCACTTCGCTGCCGGTATGCGTCAATCCTGGCAGCGCCTACAGCTGCTTCTGGGAAATGCCCTTTCGCAAGCATTGTCGCATAACGCTGGAGAACATCAGTCCCGATGACATCCAGGTGTATCATCAAATTAACTATACCCTGACGGATATCCCTGACGATGCCGCATATTTCCACGCTCAATTCCGGCGCACCAACCCGGTCCCTAAAGGCGATGTCCACACCATTGTGGATGGCGTGAAAGGACGTGGACACTATGTCGGCACCGCCATGGGATGGCAAACGAACCACGACCATTGGTGGGGGGAAGGCGAAATCAAATTCTATATGGACGGCGATACCGACCCAGCTCTGAGTGACGGTCAAAAAATTGCAGGCTCCACCGGCTTCCCAACGATCTGCGGCACGGGCACTGAAGATTACTTTTTGGGCTCTTACAACTTCGAGAACCTGGATACGAAACAGTATCAAGAGTACACCGGACCATTCGCCGGCATGCCCCATGTGCTTCGCCCGGACGGGCTCTATCAAGCATGCACGCGCTTTGCCATGTACCGCTGGCACATCATGGACCCCATCCGCTTCAAGCAGGATTTGAAAGTTACCATACAAGCCCTGGGCTGGTTAAGGCACGGACGCTTTCGTCAAAGCAGGGACGATCTCTCATCTGTCGCTTTCTGGTACCAAACACTACCGACCGCTCTATTCCCGGAGCTACCCGATCTTGATGAATTAGAGATCTAGTTGGTGGTCGGCTTAAGGGTACGGATTTCATAACCGGGACAGCATCAGAGGTGATGCGAACCTACCAATTTATTCCTTTTCGAGACCGGCAACGGCCCTTGAGACAGTGAGGTCTCCATGTGCTGGCGGTACTGGGAAGGCGGAATACCAACAATATTACGGAAAGTCCGGCTGAAAAAGGACAGCGAGCTGAAGCCACAGAGCCCCGCCACCTTGGACAGGGAAAGGGAGGAATCCAGCAAGTATGTCTTCGCCTGATTAATACGAGCCTCACGCACAAAATCGAAAACACTTTGTCCGGTATCACGCTTAAAAAGACGGGCCAAGTGTTCTTCGCCCTTGCCGGTATGCCAGGCGATTTGCCCCAGCGTGAGAGGCTGCTGAAGATTTTTCATGATGTACTCCTTGGCCGAGGCTACGACGTAATGGGCGCTGCGCTTATTGCTAAGTTGAGGGTTGTGCTCAACCGCCTCCAACTTTCGGGCCACCGCCACGACAAGCTCGGTGCACAGCGAATGGGCGTAATGCCTATAGCCGCGACTGCGCTCCTCCGTTTCCCGGCGCAGGGCGGAGAGTATACCGGTAATATGACTGTCTATGCCGCTCTCGCATTGGATGGTCCGGTTAAAATTGTGATGGACGAAATCAACCAGATTAAATTCCGGGCGTCTGACCCGTTTTTTGCCGCTGTTGTTAATAGCCCGGGTATCCAGCACCAGACGCATGGTGTGGAGTTGTCCGGTCTTTTCTGGCTCAGGGTTGATGTAGCGATGAAAACGAAAGCTCGGGCAAACGATGATATCCCCGGCCCGTATCGGACGCGGGGGCCCCAACGGCTCCAGCTCATGTAGGGCTTCACCCTTGAGGATAAACAACAACTTGAACTGATCCTTCTCGATGGTCAGTTGCCCGCCGGGAGGAAGGTAAAAAACCATCTCCTCCGCGAACACGAACGGCGCGCCCAGCTTCTCGACAGTATGCGACTTCAGCCCCATAGTAGCCCTACGATAGCGGACTGCGCTAAAGAGTCAAAATACTTAAAACGCTTCGAAAATATTCCTACTCGGACTTATCGTGGATTCCGATTGCCTGTGTCTCTCTGGCTTCTGGCGCGGTTTGAGCGAGTGCGGTGGAAATGGACAGCTGATCATCGGCCAAGCTCAGCCGCGTGTGCTGCCCATTAAACGCGATATCCCAGGAAGTCTGCCCTTGAAGCGGGGTGACCTCCGGTGCCTGGGTTCCGCCATTGGGAAAGAGCAAAGCATAGTAGTGCACCTCCCCTACCGGCTCGGAAGTCGCCCAAGTCATGGAAATTGCGCTACCCTCAGGACCTTCGAACGGATCGCCCGGGTAATAGGAATAGCCTGAATGCATGTAGCCGGGACGCTCCGTGAGGTTCAGAGGCTGGTCGGCGCCTATCCAGAAGGAAAGATTGGCGCCGGGACGCTGCAGCTTGCACCCACCGGATGCCAAAGGCTCTATGGAGCTCAAGTCGCTAAAGTTACTCAAGAGCAGATGCCAGGACGGTGTTTGCGGGCGATTGGTAAGGATGCTGTCGCGAATCAGGAATGCATCCAGCGCCTTGACGTACCAAACCGTGCGCAAAACGGACTCCGGCTCACTGGGATAAGCGCCCGCGGCTTCACTGCTAAACTTGACGTAAGCCGCAGTATCCACGAATTCCGTCACCTTCGCCACCCGATCACGGGTTTGCGTCTCGCCGTCCAAGGTCACGGTATTGTGGGTAGTGGTTGGGATGTCCCAGGATCGGTACAAGGGACTGCGATAACTGGAACGGCCAGGCGCGACCACCAGATAATCTCCGTGAGACATCAGGGCAAAGGCGTTACGGTTGGGGCGATCATGAGAATAGCCGGTGCGAGCCGCACCGCCACTGCGCAGGGCGAAAACAGTGGACCTGGCGAAATCCCAGTCCGAACGGATCATGACGACGCCGTTGTCGAAGTTGCGAGCCAGTGGCAGCTTCTTTTCCTGAGGAGATACCGGGGCAGGCAGCTCGGTGGCGGCCTGGCTGATGCCGAAGGCAAACTCAAACACGCTCAATTTCATATCCGGGTGGATAAGGTTCTCGCGAATCCAAGTGCCGAGGCCGTCATCGTAAGCATAGGCAAGCGACTGGCACACCATTGGCGTAAAAGTAGTACGCCCCTTGGGACCAGTCAGGAAATCATCATCACCGAAGTTAATGCGCCAGGCACTGGTCACATCCTCGTGTTCAGCCAGGATGAAGTAGTAAACCATCCAGTCGAGGGAGCGTGCGAGATTGCGACCTTGCAGGAGAGCCTTGCCACGTTCGTGTCCCAGAGCCCACCACCCGAAGAAGAAGCGTGAGCAACCGTATTCGAAATAGCCCTGAGGCTCACCGTAGCTGCCATCGGTTTCTACCAAATCGAGCCAGTTCTCCAAGGTATGGATGCCGAGCTTTTCCGCCTCCTTGTCTTCCTGCACAACCGCCGTGATGAGCGCCCCGCCACCAATAACAGCCAGGTAGTTGTTGGTCTGCACATCCGCGCGTTCCTCAATCCAGCGCAGGGCCGGGTCCAGACCCTTGAGCTGAATCTGCTCCATCACATAGGCATACTCCTCATCGGTGAACAAATCCCGGCACCAGAGAGTGGTCAGTGACAAGCTACGGGCCAACTCAGCCGTTTCGAGCTGACCGATGGGCCACTGCGGATTGTAGCTGCGTAGCTCAGAATGAATCCAAAAAGGCATCGGACGCTCCACCAGCTCCAGCACAACACTGCGAATCATTTCACCAAGGTGAGGCTCACCGGTCGCGGCATAGAGCAAGGCCAAAGGCGTAGTAAAACGCGCCTTGTAGGTAGTCCTCCCGGATTCATCGGCCGGCAAGCCGACGTCACCTTTCTTCAGGTAGCTGCGAGCCGACTCCATCAGGCCATCCCAGTAGCTCTGCATGACAGGATTCTCGTCCAATATACGCTGCAGGTTACCAAAGTCCTCCCGCGAAAACAGAATCCCACGGTCGAATGCAGGGTCAGCCAAGCGGTCGGGATTTATTTCAAAAATGATTTGGTCAGCCTCGGGATAAGGTTCCCAGCGTAGCAACTTGACGGGCTCTTTGGTATCCACCTCGGCTCGCTCCGGCTTATTCCACCGAGGGAGCTTATCCATGCTTTGAGCATCCGCATCGATGGTTAAGCCGGCGAACAGCACTTCGGTGCCCGAGTTTGTCGTCGCGTAAATGTCCAGTGAACCGCCCGTGGCAAGACTGGGGGCAAAGTAAGGCGTTGCACCCTCGGCCTCAACGTCATCAACCCATATCGCCACGATGCTCTGTTCAGGCACATTATAGTTCAGGCGAATAGTCTGAATAGTATCCGGTTCGAAAGATCCGATGGACTTGCGGGCTTTCGTTTCAGGATTGTGCAGATAAATGTTCCCGTTGTCGGCCCTCAGTTCCCAGGGGCCCTTTTTCAGGAACCAGTTCAAGCCACGGCCTTCTATGGAAGTAGCTCCGATACGAATTTCTATCTGCGCCTCTTCACAGACGCCCAGGAAGGCATAGGGGATAGATAGCTTTGTAAGTTCGCCGGGCTCATTCGGCAATACAATGACAGCAGCGCCGTCTTCATCTTTCTTCAAAGTAGGCTTCTCTGCCCCCTCGTAGTTCCATCCAGCAGGTGGGGAGGTCGCGTCCAGCCAGTCAGACGCAGTGGCGCTCGATACATTGATAAAATCGGTATTCTTAGCCATGGAGATCATCGGTGTTACGCTTGCGCTGACCAGCAGGCACAACAGGGAATAGATTCGGGAGCAATGCACGGAGGCCATGGGTAATTACGCTTGGGAGTTAGGTGATTAGTTTCGAGATAAAGGATACAGCAACCCCTGCACAAGGCCAGTAACCTTGTGATATTCGTCAAAGGAGGCGGGCTGGGGAACTTATTTAGTGCGGGACCGCCAGCGCTTGCTGAACAGCAATGCCAAAGCGCCGGCTCCAACCAGAATCCCCAGGGATGAGCTGGAAGACTCGGGTATGGCCGTAACGCTCAAGCCGCTCAGCGAATAGGTCCATGCCTCGGTGCCGTCATCCATCAGGGTGTTGATGTTAACGTAATTGCCCAGATTGGTCTGGCTACGGAAATCCATCGTATCGGAAGTGAAACTTTCCGCCGTGCTAGTGGTAATGTTACCCACCCAGGCCGTATTCTCCGGATCGATGGTGAGGGTAAACGTATACGTGACGCCTTCCGTGAAAGAAATCCCGGAATCAACACTGGTGCCGCCCGGAGTGCTCTCACCGTTGCGGAAGCTGATTTCTCCAGAACTGCCACTGATGTAGATGCCCCAGGTTTGTGCCGAGGTGCTGGTCGTGGAAGTAATAGCGGTCGGCGTTGCGAAGATGCCGAACACATCCAGGGAATCCGTGAAGCCAGTCAGATCGTCGGGGCGGATGGAAAAGACAACCTGGTGTTCCGACGAAACGATCGAAGATTCCGCCCCGCGATTCACCGCACTGCGGTAACGATTATTACTGTCCGGCGCGATAGGAGCCAACCCCAGTGACAGGTAGTTATCGGTGGCAAACATAGGGTCGGAGTTGGTCACGTTGGCAGTAAGGGTCAAGTCCTCCGTGGCAGTCCCCCAAGGGCCCAGCCAGCCTTCACCGGATGTACCCTCAAACTGGTGTGAGGCACTGGTGCTGCCCTCCCCCAGGGAGAAATCAGCCTCGGCGGCTTGCGTGTTTCCGGAGAAAGCGCCGCAAGCGGCTAGTACCGTAGTAAAATAAAGCGCCTTTCTTCGAGAAGTGGTGAGGTTTCGAGCGAGTAAAATAATGGTATCAATCATGAGGATTCGGGGTTGATGTTAGATGAAGAACGTCTCTAAACGACGTGGTAAATAATATCATTGCAGCCAGCAAACCGTCAATAGACTGGCTTGACATTATTTTCACGATTTTGACTTGCTTCAACGATGCCCCTTTAACCATCCAGGGGGTTAATTACCCCTTAAATTATGCAATACGAAGCCGTTTACCTACGATTGAAGAGAAAAAAGCTGACGCGAACAAAATAGTCAATATACTGCAAATATTATCAGTTCCCGCTAACGACATAAAAAGCGAAAAAAGGTATACTATGTTGTAACGTTTATACTATCTTCACAAACGATATTGCTTGGAAAAAGAAGGCACCTCCCCCGGCATCCAGCCTGCCCCTGATTTTCCATATATCCCCTCAATACCCTTACTATTTTGCGGATCTCCGGCTTCAATCAACGCCCCCAGAATGGCTTCAGTCTGATCGTGAGCATTGCGCTCATGAGCTTTCTGCTGTTGCTGTTTCTGAGCCTCGCTTCCCTGCTTCAGGTCGAGGCCACGGCCGCGCTTCAGGAAAGCCACCGTTCCACTGCCCGTCAGAATGCCCTACTCGGCTTGAATGTCGCCCTGGGCCAACTGCAAAACCTGGCCGGCCCGGACACACGCATCACTGCCCCGGCAGACATCGCAGGAGCCGCCAATGGCAAGCTCGCATGGACGGGTGTATGGAACTCCAAATCCTCCGGGGGCACAGCCGACGAGTTCCGCGGCTGGCTGGTCTCCCTGAAGGACACGGATGCCGCTCAACTGGACAGTGCCACCGCCGATGATATCCCCTGGCAGTCCGCCAATGGCCAATGGGAAGCCGACGATGACTGGGTGGTCCTGGTGGGCGATGGCTCAGTGGAAACAGGTTCCGAACCGGACAACTATATAGCCGCTCAAAGCCTGCCTGTGGAGGCCTCTTCCGGACAACGTGGCAACTACGCCTTCTGGGTGGGTGAAGAAAACACCAAAGCGCGTATCAACCTCCCCGTGCCAAACAGCGATGATCTCGCGGACGATACCGATGTGGGCTCCCTACTGTCCCCCCGCTACAGCGGTTTTCCGCAAATCGACGTCGCTGCTTTCTCCGGCCTGGAAGCCGATGACCCGCGACTGCAACGCCTGAGCGGCATGGAGGAGCTCGCCTCGTTCAGCAACGATCAAGGTGTAGGACAGCGCTACTTTCACGATCTGTCGACTTACGGGCAAGGCGTTCTATCCAATCTCCAGAGCGGAGGGCTGAAACAGGATTTAACGCACCTCTTCGAGCACGATACGGCCTTCCAGCGCCAGTTCGGCAGCGCCTGGCAGGAGGACTTCATCTTCATTCCGCCGGAGGCCACCATCGATTTCAACTACGGCAGCCCGAACTGGGGCATCCTGCGCTCCTACTACCAGCTTCCCGATTCGATAACCGGAGGCAGCATCGCACCCATTGCGGTGGACGATGATGAGCGCAAAACCAAGACCTTCAGCACCTATCAGTCTACGAACGAAGGCTATCAGATAAATCAACCGGTTCACGCGCTGTTCTCCCTTATCCGGCTGGTTGTCGCGGTAGAATACCGAGTGGACAATTCCGATGAAACAAGCATCGACTACTACCCGCGCCTGCACCTCAAGCCCCTCGTGGCGCTCTACAACCCCTACGACATTCCCCTGCAGGCAACCAGCTACTACGTCGACTGGTCTTTTAATCCCCGTGTCACCATCCAGATATCCGGCCAGGAGGCGGTCTCTTTCCGCATTCAGGAGGTAATCCCGCCCCCCAGCAACGCGAACTCCAATACGCGCTTTAACTGGCGCATCAATACCGACACCGATTTGCAGCCCGGCGAAACCCGCTACTACGCGCTCAACGCCACGACGTACATAGGAGACAGCAGCACAACCGGCACCATGCAGGCGGACTGGAACGAGAGCGGCTCCTATTACATCGACCTCACACGCGACTCCAACGTCGTGGCCGCCTCCAGTGATGGTTCGACGTCGCTGTTGCAGTCCGCGGATTCCGAGGACGCGGCTACCAATACCAAGAGTCCGGCGTTCGGCCTGACAAGTGATGAGAAAACGGCATTGGAATTCACCACCTTGAAAACCAACGCCTTCCGTCCCGGCATCACTATAGATGTGAGTTACGACCCACGCAATAATGCCGACAACTCTTCCGGCACCTCACGCGACCTCTGGCTCAAGGTCGGCGGCAGTCAATCCACCTACACCAGCACCTATGGGGGTGCCCTGTTCCAGGAATTTGAAGAAGACATGTGCCCCGATGACACTTCGGCGACCTACGTCTCAATTGACGACGTAACCGGATCCATCGTCGACGTCAGCGGCATCGGCTTCGGACTGCGCACAACCACCGATACCGAAGATGCCCAACGCCAGCTCATTGACGGCAACCCGCGCGCCATCCTGCTATCCAACTGGGATGACGGCTTTCGAGGGGGACGGGGCAATAACGCGCTCAGCGGCTGGGCGGTTTACGAGTATACCCTCAACGAATTCGACCTGGAAATTAACGACCTGGATCGTTACAGCGGCTACTGGGGCCAATCCCGTGTTCTCGGTGGAACCGGCTCGGTCGTTCTCTTTCATGTGCCTCGCGAACCTCTCGTCTCACTGGGGCAATTCGAGCACGCCACTATCGGGCGCTATGCACGCCACCCGGCCTATGTAATCGGCAACAGCTACGCGGTGGCACGTATTCCCACGGACAGTACCGCGGCGGAAGGTTTTTACACCGAAGGCGGGCGCACCCATAGCGCCTACGACTGGTCTTATGTCATCAACGAACAGCTTTGGGACGATTATTACTTCTCCACCGTCCCCCAGAATCTGACACCGACCGAGTTATCGGAATACACGCATCGCGAGCGAAGCCTGCCCAACCCTCGCCTATCCTTTTATGAACCGACTGGCCTGGAATTAACCACGGACATCCTGACGGACGAAGCCGCCACCGACACAGCCCGCACGGTCGCGGCCATGCAAACGGTGGAAGGACCTTTCAATGTCAATTCGACCTCGGTGGCCGCCTGGAAGGCCTTTCTGGCGAGTAACACAGACCTGACCATCCCCATTTACGATCCCGCCACGGGCTTGGTCTCCAGCGAAAGCGAAGAGAGTGAAACCGTGTTTTTCCGCACTCCGGTATCCTATGACAACGGCTTCGAGACAACGGATAACAACAGCGCTTTCTGGAATGCGTACCGCAAACTCGACGATGACGAAATGACCTCTCTGGCCGAGGCTGTGGTGAGTGAAGTCAAGGCCCGTGGCCCCTTCTCCTCCGTCGCGGATTTCGTCAACCGCCGCCTCAGTGGCACGGCAGAGCAACGCCGGCGCGGCGCTCTTCAGGCCGCCCTCGACACCAGCATTAACGCCCATGTATCTACCGGACTTGTTGGCAGTGCCAGCGGCAGTGACTTATCCATCCCCAACTACTCCGGCGACACCTTGAATACCGAGGACCGGCCCGGCATGGGCATGCCCGGCTGGATTCTACAGGGAGACGTCTTGCAGACCCTCGGCCCCTTGCTTACAGCGCGCTCGGATACTTTCCGCATTCGTGCCTACGGCGATACCCTAAACCCGGTCACCGATGAGGTAATCGCCCGCGCCTGGTGTGAAGCCATCGTCCAAAGGCTGCCGGACTTTGTCGATACGAACGATCTCCCACAGACGCCCATTTATGCCGAGGACAATTCGCTCAATGTGTCGTCAATCAATGAAACGTTCGGCCGGCAATTTCGCGTGCTCAGTTTCCGCTGGCTTAACCCGGAAGAAATTTAAGGTGAAGACAAAGGTTCTCAATATCCTGCAAATTGGTTGCTGCGTGCTCTTCCTCACAAGTGCCAGTTACACCGTGGCGCAGTTCACGGAACCCGAAACCATCACCGTGGACTTCAGTACGCTTTCCTGGGACGCGGCCATCAGCGATCTCTACTACCGTGATGCCGGTCAAGTGACCCCCATCATCGTACCCAATGGAACCCTGAGCCCCCCACAACGCTACTCAGGCCCCCCTACCCTCGATTTCTTTACCCAAGCAATAAGCTCCGAGGGCCAACCGGTTTTTCATCGCCAAGCCTCGGTTACTTTTCCATCAGGTGCCAGACATTGGCTGCTCATTTTCCTCAAAGCACGAAATACGAATGCCTATCAGGTGCAACCTTTCCCGGTTCCGGATGCGAAGTTCACCAACGGGACCTTTAACTTCGTCAATCTCACCGATTCCCGCCTCGGAGTGCGGCTGGGCGAGAAAACATTCGAGATTGATGCACGCGGCAGCCTGATCGCCACCTCTCCCGGACAGGGCTCACAAAACGTCGATGTGCAAATGGCGGCCAGCGAAAACGGAGACGCCTGGCAACTGATTTACCGCTCCCGCTGGGCTTCCCTGAATCAACGGCGTGCCTGGGTTTTCATCTATCTCGACGAAAATCGAAAGCCACGCATCCGCAAGTACTATCAAAAGCCTGAAGCCGTACTGGAAACTTCTCAATACCAGTAAAAAGCTCTGGAAATCAAAATACTGAAAATGGAATCAAGTGCAGCCATGGACAGCGGACGCTGTCTGCAAGTATAATAACCCGATACATGAAGCACGCCGAAACCCTGATCCTGGCCCGAAACGCCTTTCGCAAGCATAAGACGGTTCATGGCTCCTACGACCTGTACCCCGGTATTGTCACCATGCACGGCATGGCCCGCTTGGCTACGGAAGCCGGGGACCCTGCCCTACTGGAGGAAATGCAACGCGAAATCATTCCCTACGTCAGGGGTGAGCAGGAGTTCTTTGTCAACTTCCCCAACTACCTCTGTGGGGGCAACGCCGCTGCCTGGATGCTCTATCGCGGACGTCTTCCCGAAGTGGAAGCGGACGCACGCAAATACGCCGAGCAAATCATGAACGAAGCTCCGCGCGATCCGCAGGGAATCCTGACCCATCCGAAATTGCCGGGGCAGAATGTCATCTGGATCGATGTCGCATTTGCGGTGACCCCATTTCTGCTCTTTACCGGACTGGCTCTGGATAACGACGCCTACGTCGAGGAAGCCTATCAGCAAACGGCCAAGATGGTGCACGCCTTTTATGTCGAAGAAACCGGACTGCTAAACCAAGCCATCAATATGCGCGGTCCCGGTCACCGTTCCGATGATCACTGGAGCCGCGGCAACGGCTGGGCGGCGCTCGCCCTCTGTGAGCTGGCCTGCCACCTGCCGGAGGATCATCCTCGCAAGGCTGAATCCGTTGCGCTTTTCCTGGATCACGTAAAAGCCTGCGCCAAGTACCAGGATGACCAAGGCCTGTGGCGGCAGGAAATGACGGACCTGGAGCTGGCCTATGTGGAAACCTCGGGTTCCGCTCTCATGCTATACGCTCTCGGCGCCGGGCTGCAAGCCGGTCTCGTTCCGGACTCTGAACGCGCGCGTTTCGAGAAAGGCCTCCGCGGACTGCTCACGTACATCAATGAGGATATCGATATCTTTCATACCTGTCGCGGCTGCCTGTCCCCGGGCCAGGGCACGAAGCTGGAGTACCGCGCACATCCACCAGTAGTCAATGACATGCACGCCTTCGGCCCGGTTGTCCTCGCCATGGGACAAGCACACTTACTGGGCATTAAGAATCTCTAACCTATCGCCTACAAATGATACAAGCCACCCCTTCACAACCGCTGATGGATCTCAGCAAGCTCAAAGCGACTCGTGGCAAACGTAAACTCGAAGCTTTTCCCATCCCGGAAAAGGAACTCTGCGAGCGCTACGAAGCGCTGTTCACCGCAGCGGTGAATGACGTGCTACGCGAACACAACCTGACTCATCAAACCTTGCCGAACAACATCATGCCCTTACGCGAAGGCATGAAAGTGGCGGGCCCGGCCTTTACCATCAAGGGGGCAAAAAGCCTCCAGATCAAAGACGAGATGAAAGAGCGGGCCGAGATGCTCGAGTCCATCCCTCCCCAATCGGTGGTCGCCTGGGATACCAGCGGTGACGACGAGTCAGCCCAATGGGGTGAAGTCATGACCATGGCGGCCAAGCGCCGGGGCTGCCGAGGCGCGATCATCGACGGAGGTGTGCGCGATACCGACCGCGTGCTACCACAAAACTTCCCTGTCTTCGTCAAGTTCCGCAGCTCGAACGGCATGCTGGGGCGCTTTCGCATCAGCGGCTGGCAGGAGCCCATACGCATCGGCGAGGTCGATATCTTTCCGGGCGATATCGTCTTCGGCGACATCGACGGCGTCATAATTGTCCCGCGTGACATTGCTTATGAAGTATTACTGCGCGCCGAGGAGATCGCCGAAAGCGAGGGCGAACTCAAGAAGTGGGTACAAGAAGGATTGTCCACCACCGAAATAGTTAAACGCGGCGGCTATTTCTAATTGGATATTTCCATCGAAACTTCAGCCCACACGACTCAATTTATGAAAGACCTGAAAAACCTCACTGTCGCCATCACCGGAGCTTCCAGCGGTATCGGACTCGAAGCGGCCAAACTCTTTGCTACCGCCGGGTGTAAAGTCGCCCTGTTGGCCCGTACCCAGGATCGCCTGGCTTCCGCTGAGACAACCATCTCGGCCCTCGGTGCCGAAGTGCTGGCTCTGCCTCTGGACGTCACGGACGAGTCCGCGGTGACTTCAACTTTTGAAAAAATCACCGATCGCTTCGGCCCCGTCGATATCCTCGTCAACAATGCCGGAGTCGGTTTCGCCACGGATCTTTCGACCTGTTCTACGGATGATTTTCGCGCCATCATGGAAACCAACGTCACCGGCGTTTTCTTGTGCAGCCGCGCCGTGCTACCCGCGATGAAGCAGCGCAAGAGCGGCCATATCATCAACGTCTCTTCCGTCGTCGGCAAGGTCACCAATCCCAACGCGCCCCTGTATTGCTCCAGCAAGTTCGCTCTCAACGGCTACACCTCCGGCCTTCAGCAACAAGTGGCCGCCGATAAAATACGCATCTCGCTGGTTTCTCCGTCCGCCGTCGATACGGCTTATTGGGATGGGCGCCAGGTGGACCGCAGTAAGTTCCTCCAAGCAGACGAAGTGGCCTCCACTATTTTCTTCGTGGCCTCACAACCCGATGGCGTCTTGATCAAGGACATCGACCTGACCGCCCTGCGATGAGTCTGTTCCTCACAGAAGAGGAACGCGCACGAATCGAAAGCGCCCGCAAGACATCGCCCGTTCGAGACTTCTACTGGAGTCTGCTCAATCGTGTCGACGGGCGCATAGCGAATCCGGGTCTGATCGATAAAGATACCACCGTTGACTGGTGGCACCTGATCGCCGAATACCTGACCGATGCAGCCATGGCCTGGGCGCTCAAGCCCGGAAAGCACTTGGAAGTCTGGCTGCGGGACACGACGCTGTCAGTGGCGCGCCGCCCCGTGGACGACTGGGTCGGCCCCGACTTTCGCAATCACAGCATTGAGCCACCTCAAGGCAACCTGGAGACAGGCCATATCGCATTGGCCCTTGCCGTAGTCCTCGATCTGGCGGGTGACATTTTCAGTCAGGAAGAGCGAGATGAGATAGCAAGTGCCTTGGAAGAAAAAGGCATGGCCCTATGCCGCCGCTGGCTGGATAACCAAAATAGCCTGACCAACTGGCGTTGTATCCTGCTGATGGGCTATTCGGTTCCCGCCGCCGTACTGAACGATGTGGATGCACTCGATTACGCCGCCAAGGCATTCGCGCAATGCGTCGATTTATTCCAGCCCGACGGCTCCTACGGCGAGTCCCTGCAGTACGGCAACTACGCCATGACCGGACTCGTCCACACCCGTGAAGCGCTAGTCAGACGACGGCCCGAGCTCGACGACTCCCTGCCACTCGCCCCCTATTGCTTCAAGCCGCGCTGGGATGCAGCCTCCTTCTTTTATGCAAAACCCCTGAGCGGCTGGGGAGCGCATCCCCGGCCCCGCTGCGCGAACTTTGGGGACAGCGCCGCCATATACCAACCATCAGCCGACAACCTGCTGCACATCGCCGTCCGCGACCGGAAACGTCATCCGGAGGCAGCAGGGCTCGCCCGTTGGTTGTTTGACCGTGACTACCTGCCGTGCATTGAACGCACGCCGCATGACCGGGCCAGCTTTGGTTTCGTAAACCACTTCGGCTTCCTCACCTTGCCACTGCTCCCCCAAGCCGCGCCTCCCGTCACGCCTGAGGACGCAGGCCTGTCGAACCTGGAAACTTTTAGCTGTGG
This sequence comes from Verrucomicrobiia bacterium, assembly GCA_030432235.1. Classification (GTDB taxonomy): domain Bacteria; phylum Verrucomicrobiota; class Verrucomicrobiia; order Opitutales; family Cerasicoccaceae; genus JAUIHT01. The sequence continues at coordinate 455,300 of JAUIHT010000005.1, forward strand.
CAATGTCCTGGCCCGTCATCGCTGGGGCGGACGCACGGTCCTTGCTGCCCGCACCGGAGGCGAGCCCTTGCACGCGGTCGCTCATCTGCACGGCGACCTGAACAGCTTTATCCTTGTCCACAACGAAGAGCGCCTCCTGGCCGATCCCGGACACGCCTGTTACCGTAATCTGATTCATGAGCTCGAGACCTCAACCCTTTCGCACAATACCTGCACCTTTACCGTCGAGGAGCCGTCAGAGGTTACCACACCGCGCATTCAGCAAGGCAAGGACGGTCGTCGTAAACTCAATGCGGAAGGACAACCTGACGCCCCTGTTGATCACGGAGCGCGGCTGCTGCTGGCCGAACGCCAGGGCGATGTGACAGCCATAGCCTCGGAGGCCGCCCGGCTTTACGGGCCACCCATCGGGAGGTTCACCCGGCTCTGGCTGCTCTGCGACGAGCACGTCCTTTTCGTCGTGGACTTCATCCTGGCCTACGAGCCGGTCAAAACCACTTGGTCCTGGCTGCTGAACAATCGCGATGATGGGCTCCACCTCAAACTGGTACGACCCGACCGCCTGGTGGCGCGCCGGGGCAACGCCGGGATGAAGCTTTTTCATCTCGGTGGAGGCGACATGCAAACACCACTGAACGGCTACATCCACGATGCCTATCATCCCCTTCCCAACCAACTCGGTGAGGGGAAGCCAGGCAGCGGTCTGCTCCTGCGTTGGGAAGAAAAAGCAGCCACGACGAAATCCGCGACAGTCCACGCCATTTGCCTCGATACCCCCGGAAGCATTGCCGGCTGGCACCTGAAGAAGGAGGAAGGCTTTGCTGCGGTCATCGAATGCCCCGAAGGCGTACGACATTGGAAGCTGGCTTTAACGGAAGACAATCTTGGGGCCAGCATATTGGAATCCCACACCGGCGTGACGACTCACGTATCGGCCGATCAAGGGACTTGGAAACTTTACTCAGAATCATGAAAGCAGCCTATTACGAAGGAAACAAAACCATGTCCGTGGGCGATGCCTCTCCTGTGCCTCCCGGCCCGGGTGAAGTGCGCCTCGATGTCGCCTTTTGCGGTATCTGCGGGACCGACACCCACATTTACCATGGCGCGATGGACCAGCGTGTGCAGATGCCGCAGGTCATCGGCCATGAAGCCTCCGCCACCGTCGCCGAAATCGGTGAAGGTGTTGCCGGCTTTGCTCCCGGCGATCCCGTCGTGGTGCGTCCGCTGGACAACCGTCAGGAAACCGAAGCCGATCGCGGCTACAGTCACATCTGTGCCAAGCTGAAGTTCATCGGTATCGATTCACCGGGTGCTTTTCAGAACAGTTGGACCGTGCCCGCCTTCACCCTGCACAAAGCGCCCGCAGGTACGGACCTCAAACTGGCCGCCCTGTGCGAACCGCTGGCGGTGGCGTGTCACGACGTGCGGCGCGGACGGGTCAAACCCGGAGAGCTGGCGGTCGTCATCGGCGGCGGCCCTATCGGTATGCTGGTCGCTCTTGTGGCCCGGGAGGCCGGAGCGCACGTCATCCTGTCAGAGGTCAACGCTTACCGCCTGGAATTCGCGCGCAAGCTCGGACTGGAGGCGATCAACCCCATGGAGACAAACCTGGCTGAGCTTTGCCAGGCAAAGTCAGGTGGCAGCGGCGCGGATGTCGTCTTCGAGGTATCGGGCTCCAAAGCCGCGGCGTCATCCATGACGGACGTGCTCGCTCTACGTGGCCGCATCGTGCTGGTGGCGATTTATCCGAAGCCCGTTGAAATCAACTTGTTTCACTTCTTCTGGAAGGAGCTCGAAATGATCGGTACGCGTGTTTACGAGCCGGAGGACTACGAGCAAGCGGTACAACTGGTAGCTGGAAAAACGCTGCCCTTAGAGGCACTCATTACCGACATTAAACCGCTGGAGCAACTTCCGCTGGCCTTCCAGGAGCTCGCCTCCAACACGCAAGCGATGAAAGTCCTCATCGACTGCCGCGCTTAAACCACAAACCCGTTCGAAGTATGTCTCTGGATAATCTCTTTCGTTTAGATGGAAAAACAGCCCTGGTCACCGGCTGCAAGCGCGGCATCGGGCTGGCCATGGCCGTAGGCTTGGCCGAGGCCGGTGCGGATATCATCGGCGTCAGCGCCACCCTGGAACCCTCCGGCAGTGAAGTGGGAAAGGCCGTCCTTGCCACCGGACGCAGGTTCAGCGCCTACGCGGCTGACTTTTCCAAGCGCGAGTCACTGTATCAGTTTATTAATACAGTTAAAGCGAAGCATCCGCGCATCGATATCCTGGTCAACAACGCCGGGAGCATCCTGCGCAAGCCCGCCGCCGAGCACCCCGACGAATTCTGGGACTCCATTATCGAAACCAACCTCAACGCCCAGTTCGTGCTCAGCCGCGAGATCGGCAAAGGCATGGTGGAGCGTGGCAGCGGCAAGATCATCTTCACCGCCTCACTGCTGACCTTCCAGGGCGGCATCACCGTGCCCGGCTACGCCGCCAGCAAAGGAGGAATCGGCCAGCTAACCAAGGCCCTGTCTAACGAGTGGGCTGGCAAAGGCGTTAACGTCAATGCCATCGCCCCGGGTTACATTGCCACGGACAACACCGAAGCCCTCCGCAACGACCCGGTACGCAGCGAGCAAATCCTGACCCGCATCCCTGCCGGGCGCTGGGGCGAGCCCGAGGACTTCAAGGGAGCCGCCGTCTTTCTCGCCTCCGAGGCCGCCGCCTACGTCCACGGCTCCATCCTGACAGTCGATGGCGGCTGGATGGGTCGGTAGCGAATTGCCGCGTGACCTGCCTCTATGCAATCAGGTCTCGTCAGCGGAGATAGGCAGGGCGTGCCGGTGGACCGCACGCATGATGCGGTCAGTGTAGGACGCAGCGTTTTTGCCGTGCTTCGTGCGCCCGGCGGCCACAACGATGCCACTATCCTCCCCCACACGGAGAATGGAAGCGGTGGCGGAGCCATGCCCGACGACAGGCTCATCATCGTACAGCCCTGGCTCTTCTGATTCATCCGGCGGTGTAATCATCCAGGTCAGGCCGATGCCGTGGGCCTCTTTATCCACAGTAGACCAGTCCCCTTCCGGCTCGGGCGGGCGGATCTGCTCGTAAACGTCTTCGGAGAAGAAAAACCGGTCGCCATAAGCGCCTTTGTTCGAAAGGAGCTGCCCGAACTTCGCTATGTCTTTGGCGCTGAACATCCCCGAGGTACCGAGCGACATGATGCCCGCGTCTTCGATTTCCAGGGGCTCGAAAAGATTTTCGTGGAAGAGGCGCTGGATATTCTTGCCGGAACGCGCTTCCATCACGCGACCAGTAAGACTATGGCCCAGGCCGTTATAATGAAACTTCTTGCCAGGCACCGCCTCGCCGCTGGCGATTTGAATAAGAAGCAGGTTGTCGAGGTGGGGATTGAATGGTCCGCCTTGTCCCAAGCCCCAATGCCCGTCGAAGCCGGAGCGGTGCGTCATGCACTGGCGCAGTGTCAGCGCCGTGTCGCCTTCAGTGGGAAAGTCCCGCAGATACAGACCGACGGGATCGTCGAGCTGCAGGCTGTCCTGTTCCAGGAACTGGGCGAGCAACAGGCCGGTAACACTCTTGGTGATGGAGGCGACGTAGTACTTGGTTTCCAGATCCACTTCTTCGTAGCCGGGGCTCTGGAAAGGCTCGTGAAAAACGATGATGCCGTTTCTCGCCACGAGGAGGGTGAAGGGACCGCTCTGGCCTTCGTCTTCCATCGCCCATTCCTGGCCGATCTCGCGCAACTCTTCCGCCAGTCCCGGGCTAAATCCAGCCTCCGCCATCGTGCCGGGCCGAAGCGTGGTGGCGGGTACCGTGGTATGCCCGGGCTCCGCGAGCGGCACCACTTCATCCTCAATCCCGAGCTGCTTGAGCTTTAGGGCGAGCTGTATTTCATTATGACGAATGAAGGGGTCGTCGGTAGGCTTGGGGTCACGACCCAGCGGCTCCATCTCCGCCAGATAGCTGATAAGGATGGCGCCCTCGTGAGTGCGCGGGATAGAGTCCCAGGCAGCTTCACCAAACCACTCGTTGATATCTTCCTGCCGCTCTTCCCAGGCAACGCGGTCGAAGGGGCCGCGGGTTGAAGGCAGCGGCATACCGTCCACGCGATGCTCCTCCTGCCATATCGCCCAGGTTTGCGGGATGCAATAGAAGGTCATGGCGCGACGGATAGGAACGCCGTCGGGATGCTCAGCCGTCAGGGTCATCAGATAACGGCCCGGCTTCTCTGCCTTGCTGACCGGCTCCAGGTCGGCGTTGTACCACTGCACGGTGAAGAGCACGGGGCCAAAGAGCTTTTCAATCATGCCGGGATAGCGCCAGTTGATCTCGGGGAACTGCCCAGGCGAAAAGAGATAGCTGTATTCATCGACAGGCTCGACGGCGAAGAGACTGTAACGCGCGCGCTCCCGGCGCTCCTTCATGGCGGCGAGGGCCTCCGGGGTATAGAGGTTGATTTTGAATTCCCAACCTCCGAGCCGGTCCTCGACTTTGACCAGCAAGGCATTCAACCCCTGGCGCAGATGAACCTCGATGAATTCCCCGTCCTCAATGAGACTACGCCCATTGGTCCAAAATTCGTAGACCAGCTCGCCGTTGAGCCATATCTTGGCGCTGTCGTCGGAGCCAAACCCCATGATGGCGGTCTGCTCCGTGGGTGAATCGACGAGGCAGTAGGCATAGCCCGCATGCATGTCGATTTTGCCCAAAGCCTCCTCGAAGTTGATTCCACGTTCGCGGTCGCTGTTGATGGTCTGGACCGAAACTCCGTCGTTCCCCGCCAGAACGGCATCAAGGCGCTCAGGGGTGAAGTCCGCCTCGCCACCGAGGAAGTCGGTATGAAATCCGAGACGATTCGAACCATCCTCGGCACGCTCCGCCGTTTCTTCGTTGGGAAAGGGGCCGATTAGAATCCACTCGCGCAGGTAAGGGTCTTCTTCGGAAAACGCATTGGCCGGGACGGAACTTCCCGGCAACTGAGAAGCCGACATAAGTAGGCATCCCAGCGCGAATATAATTGCGGATTGTGATAGAGTCAGAGCTTTCATGAGGTCGTAATCGTATAAGTGCACGGAAGTCGAAACGGCCAGCATTTAATGTTCTGTGGTCAGAAGATCACTGCCATCGGACGTCAAACGACACAAGCGGCGGGGAACCCCGTGTCGTTTTGCTTTACTCAGGCTCTATGCCTGTAAATAGTGCGTGCTTTGAGAAGATGCGATTTTTCGAACGTACGATACCCGTAGCTTGTGGCCTGGCCCTTTGCCTGGCATTGGCCGTGCCTACCCTAGCCCAGAAGATGGTGCCCGACGCGCCGGTGCGAAACTTCAAGCTGCCCATGTTCGGTGAGGACGGCTACAAGGCTTGGGACCTGCAGGGCGAGGAAGGCATCTACATCAGCGCGGAAGAGCTCGAGGTAGAGAAAATGACCCTGCGCATATTCGCCACCGGTGACCCCATCGTTCCACAAACGGTCATTGAAAGCCCCAATGCGACCCTTTATCCGCAGCGCAGCGAAGCCACCGGTAAGCAGGCCATCTACATCACCGAGCGGGGCGGCACCTTTTCCATCTTCGGGCGCGACTGGCTCTGGAACGGCCGCACCGACACGATCACCATCCGGCGCGACGCACGCGTAACTTTCCGAGAATCCCTGGGAAGCATTATCGAATGAAAATATTCTGTTCATTTTTTCTCTTTTTCGCAGCTGGGGCATTCCTCTTTGCCGAGGAGCCGGCAGCCCAGCCGGCCACGGTGGACGTCACCCCCCAGGAAACCGTCATCACCAGCGACCTTTTTGAAATGGTGGGCGGCGAGACCGAGAACTACTTCTATTTCAAAGGCAATGTGGTGGTAACCGGTACAAACCTGCGGGCCACCTGTGACGAAATGGAGGTCGTAGCCGACCGCCAACAAAGCGACGCCATGGAAAAGGCCGTCGGCAAGGTCGGCACGATCCAGACCATCACTATGGACGGCAACGTCGTCATCGAACAGGCAGGACGACGCGCCGAAGCCGGTCATGCGGACATCATGCCGCGTGAGGACAAAGTCGTGCTGACGGAAAGCCCGAAGGTCATCGACAGCGAAGGCACCGTTTCCGGCTGGCGCATCACGCTCTACAAGGGCGAGCGCAAGGCCACTGTTGAGGGCAAGCCCGGTCAAGACGGCAAGCCCAGCGAGCGCCCACGCATCCAATTGCCCGGCTTCCAGGACCTCGGCTTCGAGGACAAGGATAAAGAACCGAGCCCGACCAGCGACTTCGTCAACCAGGGAGGCGGACAATGACCTCCCCCGCCGCTGAAACCGACACCAACGCCGCTGTGGCCGATGCCAAAATCTGCACGCAGGGGTTGGTCAAAGTCTATGGCAAGCGTGAGGTCGTGCGTGGAGTGGACCTGCATGTGGACGCCGGAGAAATCGTCGGACTGCTCGGCCCCAACGGCGCGGGCAAGACGACCACTTTTTATATGATCGTCGGACTGGTCCCCGCCACTCGGGGCACGGTCTGGCTGGACGAGCACGAAATCACCGGCGTGCCCATGTACAAGCGCGCCCGTCTCGGCATCGGCTACCTGCCGCAGGAAGCCAGCGTGTTCCGCAAGCTCTCGGTCTACGACAACGTGCTGGCCATTACCGAGACGCTGCCCATCCCGCGCAAGGAGCGCCACGATTACGTCATGGCCCACCTGGAGGAGCTAGGCCTCGACCACTTGGCCAAGCAGAAGGCCTACACGCTCAGCGGCGGGGAACGCCGCCGGCTGGAAATTACCCGCGCCATGGTCTCGCGCCCCCGTTTCATGCTGCTGGACGAGCCCTTTAGCGGGGTCGACCCCATCAGCGTAGCCGAGGTGCAGGACATCATTCGCGGGCTCAAGAGCAAGGGCATCGGCGTACTCATTACCGACCACAATGTCCGCGAAACCCTCAGTATCGTCGACCGTGCCTACCTTATCCACGAGGGCCAGGTGCTCTCCGAGGGCAGCAGCGAGTTTCTGGTCAACGACCCCAAAAGCCGCGAATTCTACCTGGGCCAGAATTTTAATATGTAGGTGCGACGGCGTAAGTTACGAGCCTGCGTGGGCCGTAACAACGGCTAATCGGGATTATTACCTTGCCGAAAGCGACCTCGAAGTGATACTCATGGCTTGATGAAGGTATTCTCCCTATTGGCGTTGCTAGCCGCTGCCCTGCTGCTGGCCGGTTGCGCGGCCTCAATCCCGATCCGTCCCTGGATGTTCATCCAGAACGAGCAGCCGGCCCCGATGACCGAACCGGGACAGCCGGCGACTCCAGCGCAGGAGGCACAGGACGAAGTCCTGCCAGGTTAGGCATAAAAATTGCCTGCTCCTCCGTTTCGCGGAATTGATAACCCGTTCGCGTCTAGGAGCATGCTACCGCACTTTCGAAGAAGCAAGGCGCTACACCATATCGCCATTCTGGCCTGTGCCTCCAGCCTGTGCCATGCTGACTACGAGCCGCCCTCCGACTATTATGACCCCACTGAGGGCCTGAGCGGAAGCGCCCTGAAGGCTGCCCTGCACCACATTATCGACGACCATCAGGTCATCCCCTATTCTGCCCCCCTCGCAACCGATACCTGGGAAGCCTTGGCGGTGCTGGATGCCGACCCAGACACCTCCGGAAACGTCCTGCTGGTGTATACGGGGATTTCCGCCTCTGCGAGCGATACCAACGGCAATGACAACCCCGACATTACCGACGACTCGTGGGAGAGAGAACACCTGTGGGCACGCTCTCGCGGCGTAGGCAACGAGGAAAACGCTCCCGATTACAGTGACCTGTTTAACCTCCGGGCCTGCTCGCGCTCGGTCAATTCTTCCCGCGGCAACCGCTATTTCGGCGAACCCGATCCCTTTCACGCCACCGATCCTGCAATTCACCCGCCCAACGCACCGGAGGTATGGTACGATTACGGCGAAGGCCAGGGCGGCCTCTGGGAGCCACGACCCGAGGAAAAAGGGGACATCGCCCGGTCGCTTTTCTATATGGCTGTCCGCTATGACGGCTCCGACGCCGGCACGGTCGACCTCGAGTTGACGGATACACTCGGGGTCAGCAACACCATGGCCATCCTATCCAAGCTGCTAGCCTGGCACTCCGCCGACCCTGTGGACGACTCCGAACGCCTGCGCAATCACCTGATCTACACCCAGTATCAGGGCAACCGAAATCCGTTCATCGATCATCCCGAGTGGGTCTCGGAAATCTTTGGCGAGGTTCAATCCGGGCCACCGCTTATCCTGTCTGGCGGAGTCAGCTCGCTATCCGAAAGCGATGCCAGCGTAACGATGACCGTCGCGATTACGGAAGCACTGGGCGAGGATCTGGTGGTGACTCTGGTATCCTCCGACTTGGATTCACTCAATGTGCCGTCCACCGTAACGATTCCGGCGGGCCAGCTTCAGGTTTCCTTCACTGCCGATCCGGTGGCGGACGGCGTGACGGATGGCAACAAGTACGTCATCATCAGCGCCATCGCGGAAGGCTTCAGCAGTGACTTTGTTTCCACGGAAGTGCTCGACGCGGACATTCTGGAGGGCAGCTATGCCATATGGATCAACGAATTTCATTACGACAACGCAGGCACAGACACCAACGAGTTCATCGAAATGGTGGTCGGACCGCAATTTACGGGCATCCTCAGTGACGTCTCCGTGGTGCTATACAACGGTAACAACGGTTCGGCTTACGACAACATTGCACTGACAAGCTTTACCACCGGAGCGATCAGCAACGGCTTCCAGTTTTTCTATTATGATTTCCCCGTGAACGGTATCCAAAACGGCCCCCCCGACGGGATAGCCATCGCGCTCGGAACCACGTTGCTCTCCTTCATCTCCTACGAGGGCAGCTTTACCGCCGTAAACAGCCTGGCGACGGGTGCACATTCCACCGATATCGGAGTGGAGCAGGACTTCACCACTCCGATGAACAGCAGCCTTTACCTGACCGGCACGGGCGGCCTTTCCACTGACCTCACCTGGGCCATCTCCGATGGCTCGAATACCAAAGGCCAGCTAAACACCGGCCAGATACTCAACGCCGATTCCACCCTGGCTGCCTGGTTGATCGAGCAAGGACTCGGCACGGGCGACGGCGAAACCGACAACGACGGCGACGGCATCCCGGCAGCCCTCGAGTATGCCCTGGGCGGATCCGTAACTATCGTCGATACCGGCCTATGGGAGCTTCAGACGCAGGGAGACACGCTCATCCTTCAAGCCCTGTGCCGCCTCGAAGACGCGGACATGGTCTTCATCGCCGAGCAATCGAGCAACTTGTCGAATTGGACCAGCGCGGGGGTTACTTTGGCGGATGCGTCTGACCAGACCAACCTGCCGACGGGCTACAAACGTGTGGAGGCCAGCGCAGCATTGGGGGCAAACCCACTGTTTCTTCGCCTGCGCGTGGAGTGGCCTTAGTCTGTGTATTCAAGCCTCGAAACGAGGAGTCGACTTGAATTTTTCAGCCGAAAATTTGGCTTTCGAAGCGAGTTGAATCCAGATTCCAAGAACTGAGAAAACGAATTTTGGGCGAAAAAGGCACAAGAATCCGAAGTTTGGGAGGTTTGAATACACAGCCTTAGTGCTCTTCCTCCTCGTGGCTCGAATCACTGCTGGGCTTCGCAGTGTTGAAGGTCTTCTTGAGCCCCTCAGAGAAAACCGTGCGCTGCTCTTCGGTCAGTTGGGCCTTGGGGTGCATCCAGGTGTAGCTGTCCAGCGGCATCCAGCCCTCGTGAACGGCCTCCCAGGCCTCGTCAGCATCGCCCATCGGCACTTCTGAAATATTAAAATGCTCGCGGCCCTCCTCGACGTGGTGGTTGATCCACCAGGAGACCGGGGCGACTTTGGCGTACCAGGGCCAGACTGTTTCGTTACTGTGGCAGTCTGCACAGGCACCCATGAACATCTCCTGGGTCTGGGGCGAATTCCATACCACCTGGTTCGTCACGGGAGGATTGGGCTTCACCACCGGGATGAACTGGATGCCGACAAAGACGACAACGAGAACGACAAGAACGATGAGGGATTTCTTTTTCTTGGCCATAGTAGATTATTATTAACAGAAAGATGGGAAAGGACGGGAAGGAAAATCTAAGGACATGGTTTTCTATTCAATAAGCTTTCCGCTCATTCCGTTCTTCCTGTTAACGTGTCACACCACGCCAAAACTCAGCATAGCCTGGGCGACGCGGAGAAAGCCGCCGATGTTGGCCCCGGCGATGTAGTCCGTGGGAGTGGCGTACTTGTCCGCGCAGTGGACGCAGGTGTTGAAGATGCTTTTCATGATGGTCTGCAACTGCTCATCGACCTCTTGGAAGGTCCAGCGCTCCAGCCCTGCATTCTGCTGCATTTCCAGTGCGCTGACCGCCACCCCGCCGGCATTGGCAGCCTTGGCCGGACCGACGATGATATCTGCCTCGCGGAAGACTGCGAGGGCCTCCGGCGTGCAGGGCATATTGGCGCCTTCGCAGACCAGCTTGACACCGTTGGATACCAGTTTTTTGGCGTCATCCTCGTCGAGCTCGTTCTGAGTGGCGCAGGGGAAGGCGTAGTCGCAAGGCACTTCCCACACCTTGCGCCCCTCGCGAAACTCCACCCCATGAACCAGACCGGCGTAGGTGTCGACATGCTTACGCTCATCCTCGCTAACGGCACGCAAGCGGTCGAAATCGATGCCCGACTCCTGCACGACCGTGCCCGTGATGTCGGAGCAGGCCACGACCTGCGCACCGAGCTGCTGCAGCTTGCGAATGGTGTAAAGCGCGACATTGCCCGCGCCGGAGACAATGCAACGCGCGCCATCCAGCCTGAGGCCATTCGTTTCCAACATGCTGTTGGCAAAATAAACCACACCGAAGCCGGTGGCCTCCTTGCGCGCCAGGGAGCCGCCCCAGCCGATGCCTTTGCCGGTCATGACTCCCATCTCGTACTGGTTGGTCAGCCGCTTGTACTGGCCAAAGAGGTAGCCGATCTCACGCGCCCCCACGCCCATGTCGCCGGCGGGGACGTCCCGCCGGGGCCCCAGGTGGCGGAACAACTCGCTCATGAAGCTCTGACAAAAGCGCATGACCTCGTCGTCGCTTTTGCCCTCCGGGTCGAAGTCCGCCCCACCCTTGCCGCCGCCGATGCTGAGACCGGTGAGGCTGTTCTTGAAAGTCTGCTCGAAGCCGAGGAACTTCATCACGCCCATGTTGACGGCCGGATGGAAGCGCAGGCCGCCCTTGTACGGGCCCAGCACACTGCTGAATTCCGTGCGGAAGCCGCGATTGACGCGCACGTTGCCGACGTCATCCTTCCAGGGCACCCGGAAGATAAGCTGTCGCTCGGGCTCGCAGAGACGTTCCAGCAAATTTTGGGATTCAATTTCCGGATGTTCCTCCAACAGCGGGCCGAGGGTGCCGAGGACCTCCTGCACCGCCTGGATGAAGATAGGCTCGCTGTGATTTCTCTTTTTAACGATCTCGAGGACCTGACGAATGTAGGGGTGCGCGCGACGATGCTTCATAGTGGTTAGCTTAAAACGTAAAGCCTTAAGCTAAAGCGAAATCGCCATCGCGCAAGTATTCAGCACCGATTCAATTCGCGCTCAGCTTGACCGGCTTTTTGCGCGTCAGGCTAACGTCAACGGAACGGCCTGAGGCAATGTCATCATAAGTACCGACGAGTTTACCGTTTTCTGACATGAGACAGAATACGCCGTGGGGTTTGCCGTCATACTGCGTTTCGATGGTCAGCAAGGGCATGGAGCCGATGAAGCGGCTCAAGACCACTCGCTTGACCGTCAGTGCATCTTCGGAAATGACACCGACATCCGACTTACCCTCGGGATTTACCGACTTGATGACGAAAACCACCTCGGAACGCTCAAGGTGCCAATCTCCGCGAAATTCCGCCAGCTCTTCGCTGGTGAAACCTTTTTGCACGGATACTTCTTCGCTGGAGATGATTTTTACCCCCGCCCATGCAGGTTGAGACAACATACAAACAGTAAGCAGGCCGAGCAGGAAGCGGTGGTTAGGCGTACGAGTCAGGTTTTTCATAGTGTACCCAGTCTACGCCACAGACTGGACACAAGCGAGGTCAAACATTTGCAAATCATTGATAAACAAATAAAAGCAAAACCCTACGTGGCCTATACAAGACCCGGTACACGAATTCCTAAACCCGATACCCTAGTGCGCGGGACTGAAGGTCACGCAGACGGCCTTGGGAACCACCACACTGTGGCCGATAGGGCTGAGCTTGCCGCTGTCTAAATCGATGGACAGGACCGTGAGGGTCTCGTCATCCTGTCCGGCAACGAGGAACCAGCGTCCGGTGGGATCGATGGCTGCGCCGCGCGGCTTGTTGACCTCTGCCGGGGCCACCTGGACGAGCTCAAGGCCGCCGTCATCGGCGAGGGCAAAGACAGCAACGGTTTCATCACCACGGCTGGTCACGTAGAGAAACTTTTCGGAGGGGTGCAGCAGGATGGCGGCGGTAGTAACGCCCTTATGGTCCGCTTCGGGCTCCAATTGAGTCGAGGCTGTCGCGATTTCCGTCAGGGTGCCCGTTTTAGCATCACGGCTGAAAGCAGTCGCGGCCAGGCCCATCTCGTGGTTCACCCAGGCACGGGTGCCGTCTGCGGAGAATACGATGTGCCGCGGGCCGCCTCCGGGCGTGATAGTGGCGAAGGGAACTTCGGCAGGCGTGATTTCAGCCGATTCGGTATCCACCTCAAAAATCCAGACCTTATCCGTGCCGAGGTCACAAGCATAAAGGTGGCGTCCGTCGGGGGAAGTGACGACGGCGTGAGCGTGGGGTGACTTTTGCCGCCCTTGGTTAGGACCACTGCCCTCAAACGCCACGAAGCTCGCCTGTTCGCCGAGAGAACCATCTTCCAAGACGGGAAAGCTGGCAATATCCCCGCTTCCGTAGTTGGCCACGAAGACGACCTTACCTGAGGGATCCGTAGAGACGTGACAGGCTCCGCCGCCACCGCTGGGCTGCGTATTGAGCATAGTCAGGCTGCCGTCTTCGTTACGTTGAAAAGCCCCTACACTGGCTTGTCCGGCCTCCATGGCCGCGTAGGCAAAGCACCCGTCGGGCGAGACCGCCACATAGCTCGGATTATCCGCTTCGGCCGCGAGAGTCAGTTCGCCCAACTCACCGGTTTCGGTGTCGAGCGTACCGCGAAAGATGCCGCGGTCGGGCTGTTTATCGGTGTAAGTACCCAGGTAAAACTCGGCCTGGCCGGCCTGCAGCGAAAAAGCACACATAGAAAGCAATAAAAAGGTAAGCGGGCGCAACATGGCGAGTAACTTCACGACCCCTGCCCCACAGCCATCTGCCTGAGCGTTATCTGCTCCATGAGCTTCTTGCCGTTACGGGAAATGCCCTCATCGCAGGTCTTGGAAGCCGGGAAGATGTCCTGGGCGGCCAGATAGCGGTTCAGCGCGATGGCGAAGTTTTGCTCAGCCTCAGCGCGCTGGGCGGAATCCAGTGCGCTGACAAAGTCGGCCACGCGCGGAGCCAGGCGGGCCTGGGCTCGGGCCAACTCCGGATCATCGGGGTCAATCTCGGCGGCGCGGAGGAGCATCTCCCAGGCAGTGTAGGCGTTGTTTTGGGAAGACATTTCCTCGGCCTGCGAGATGAGAATCTCCACCTTGCCGACACGCTCGACCGCCTCCTTCAGCAGGGCCGAGCGATCCGGGTCGCGCATGAGCGCGGCGCCGAACTCCGTGCGGCGGTCGAAGATGGAGCGGTAGTCACTGCGGGACATGGCCTCGTCGAAAAGCATGGTGGCCTGGCTGGAGATGTCGGCCTTACTCGCCATATCGGCGGTGTAGTTCTTGATCGCCGGATTGAGCGGCCAGATCTGCGTGGCACGGGCCAATGCTGCCTCAGCCTTGGCGAAGTCCCCGAGGCCGATAGCCTGCTGGGCGGCCATGAGGGAGAGATTGCTCAGGCGCTGCGCGGAACGCACGCCGGAGAGAATGCGCGAGGCGGGAAAGTCGTAGGCCATTTCCTTGGTGCGTTCCACCACCGCCTCGACCTCCGCATAGTCCTTCAGGTCGAGAAGGTTTCTGACCTCGGTCACGTTACGGTAAATCTGCAGCAGCTTCTTTTTGCGATCCGGCGGATACTGCAGGACCTCGGGTTGGTACTCGCCCAGGAAGTAAGTTTCCTGAAGGCGCTCAAGGGCGGCGAAGAGCTCGTTGCTTTCGTAAAGACTGTTCACGGTGTTGACGCCCACGCGCACATCCGCGATGGCCTCCCGGGCCAGCAGCTCGACGGTCTCGACGGTGGGCGTAAAGTCGGAGACGGGGATGAACGACTGCAACTGCTCCAGACCGACCTGCAGGGACTGATGCGAGCCGCGGAAGGCGTACCGGTAAAAGGTCGCGGCAATCAGGCAGTGCTCGTAGCGACGCGTCAGCAGCAGATTGACGATTTGCGACTGGAATTGAAGCTTGGCCTGTAAACCGTTGGCCGTGCCCTGCGTTTCCATCAAGGCCAGACGCGCCTTGAGCTCGGCCAGCCGCTCGGCGGTAAAGGTCGCATCCGTCACGCCCTCCCAGACTTCGCCGGTGTGGCGGCCCTCGGCCTTGAGCTTCTGCACCTCGTTGAACTCACGTTCGTCCATCCAGGAGTTGGACGCCAGCTCACGCTCCAGGCGCTTGCGCTCCTCAGCCATGAGCGTTTTGCCGCGCGCGATGTTCTGGTTCTCATCGCGGATGCGCCAGATGTTGTAGACCTGATTCGCAACTGTCAGCGAAGCGCCGCCGTCCAGCTCGTAACGGCCCGCGACGAAGAGCAGCTTCCAGGCTTTGAACACCTCGTCATTGAGCTGCTCGGAGTCTTTCATGTCCTCCTCACCTGCGAGGGACAGCATCTCGGCGATCTTCTGCAGGATGCCCAGGTAGATTTCGTCGTCGTCGCTGATGCGGGGCGAGGCCAGGTAACGCTCGAAGCGCGCTCGCGCCACCCGCGAGGAACCGATATCGAAGCTGCGGCCCTTCCAGTTGAAGCTGCCATTCTCAAAGTCGATGGAGTCGCTCTCGACGTCGAATGCCTTGTCACCCAGATCGTTCATCGCCTGGGCGTCAATCAGCGGCGGCGGGCTGACAATCATCTGCGAGGGTTGCGAAGCAGCCGGTGCCGGAGCCGGACTAGACTTGGAGCTGGAGGGCGAATCAAACATGCCCGGAGGAGGCGCCTGCCCTATGAGGATGGACACCGACAGGGAGAGAAAAAGAAAAGCCGCTTTCATGATTACCTTGGTATTATCAATATTTGACCAGATCTTCCACGTAAATCAGGCCACCCTCCCGGACCACGATATCCATGTGGTAGCGCTGGCCGGTGTGCAGGCTGACCCCGAGCGAGTCGGGCACAAAGACGGCCACGCGACTGTCAAGGCCTTCCGGCTGCACCGCGACCAGCTTGCCGGTGCCCTCCTGCCACAGGAGCATGGAGTGTATCTGCCCGGTCAGGCGATAGCGATTCCCCAGGAAGTTGGTGGGATTGTTCTGGTACTGAAGCGCCGGTAGTGGTTCCAGGCTGCTGAAGCCGCCACTTTTGAGGAAAAGCACCGAGGCGATTACCAGCGCGGCCAAGGCCAGGGCCACCAACGCCCCCGAGACGGGATTTACCTTGCCGGGATAACCGGCAAAAGCGGGGGAACTGGGGCGACGCATGTGCATTGGTGTATGAGATAAACGGCTAATCCGCACGGCTGAAAGAGAAAAAACCAGGCTGTTTCTACCGCCATTGACGGCGATGACACCCCCAAACGACCAGGATCACGCCCGCCAGGGCCTGCAGGAAGAGCACCAGCAGCGACAGCCCCGGCCCGGAAACCCACTCGGTGTTCTGCTGGCGGAAGGCATCGAACAGCCGCGTATCTCGCATGGCCCCCAAGTATCCGGCCCACCCCCAGTACGCGGTGATGAACGGCCTGCAAACCCAGACCAGCGCGTCCGGCAAGGCCAGCACCACCCCTGAGAGCGGCAATTGAAAACCCACTAGGTAAATCGACAGCAGCGAAGCTTTTTCCGCCGATTGGAAGACCGCGGAGAAGCCCAAACTGACCGCCGTCATGGCCACACAAACCATGCACAACGCCGCCATCTCCCACAGCCAGGGACCGGGAAACTCGCAGATGACCTTGACGAAGATCGTCATCCAGGCCCCCTGCACTGCCGCGACCAGCGAAGTGAAGACGATTTTGGAGCTCGCGTAGGCTCCGGGATTCAAACCGGAGAAGCGCTCCTTTTCGAAGAGGTTGCGCTCGGCCGCGATTTCGCGCCCGCCGTTGTTCGCCCCCATCAGGGTCAGCAGGATAACCTGGAACATGATCAGACCCGTGACCAGTTGCGCGGTCTGCATCTGCTCGATTTGGAAGGCGACCGTCTGCTGCAACTCCTCCATCAGGCCGAGGTTCCGGTCGAGGGCCAGGCCCTGGATCTGCGGCAGGCCGTCGAGGGCGAAGATGACCACCATGCAGGGGAAGCCCAGCGTGATGGCCAGGGTCAAAATCAAATAGCCCCGGTCCCTCAGGAAGAGCCGCCCACGCCGACGCAACAGCGTGAAGAATTGGGAAAAGGGCGAAGGATGAGAGGCATGGGACGAGGGCGCATCCAATTTTGTGGCTTCAGGTTCCTCCGCCGCTTGCCCTTTGTCCCTCGCCACGCGCCACTTTTCGGTCCAGTGCTCCGGGGGATGCCCGTTGAGGACATCGTAGAGATGGAGAGCGTCAGGGATGTTGAAATACTCGCAAAGCTCCGGCAGCGTCCCCTGGAAAACGACCGACCCGGCGTTGACCACCGTGATGCAGTCGAAGTAATCCAGCTTGGCCAGGTTGTGGATGATGCAGAGGAAGGTTTTGCCCTGCTCGCGGCGCAGGTTATCCAAAAGGGTGAGAATCTGGTCCTCGGAATTCGGGTCGAGGCCGCTGGTGACCTCGTCGCAGACCAGAAAGGCCGGGTCGAGGGTTAGCTCCAGTCCGAGGCCAAGACGGCGAAGCTGCCCGCCGGAAAGCGACTCGACGCGGGTATCCCGGCGCTGATCCAGCCCGATGGTCTGGAGAATGGCCTCGAGGCGGCGCTGCCGCTCCGTCTTGTCGTCGAGAAAAAGCTCCAACGTGTAGCGAAGGGTCTCCTCGACGGTCAGCTTGGGCTGGGCGATGCTGAACTGCGGGGCGAAGCCCACCCGGCCGGCCAGCTCACGCGCATCACGGACCGGCGCGCCGTCGTAGGTCACCTCTCCCTCGCTGGGCAGGATGCCGAGCAGGGCCTTGACCAGAGTGGTCTTGCCGCAGCCGGACGGCCCGATAACGGCGTTAAGCACGCCCGCCGGGAACGTCGCCTCGGCTTCGTTGAGGATGACCTGGCCGTCAGGCGTGCGAACTGTCAGGTGCTGGCAGGCGAACATGGCGGAGTGTTAATTACAGTTGTCGTCGGCGAAAGAAGGGGTAGCGTCGATGCTCATGCGTCGATTGGCAATCCTAAGTATTCTCGCCCTGGGCTCACTGGCTTGTAACAGCCTGTGGGGCCTCAACATTCAGCAGGGAGCGCTTCCCAACAAGCGGCTCTTCGCCGTGGAGTTCCCCAACGGGCTGTCCTTTTACGCACGCCACGACCGCATCAACTCCGCTTCGATGCAACGCTACCAGAGCGGCCCCTATCTGGTCACCGAGATGGTCATTGATATCGCCGACAGCGACGTGCTCCTGCGCGTCTACCACACCGAGTTGATGACCACCCAACGCATCACGGAACGCACCCCGGATGAGGTCCCCGGCGCCATCCGGCCCGATGTCCCCGACGCCGTGCAGAAGCTCATCGACCGCGGACGCAAGGGCACGGACCGGCTCGCCACCGGCGACATGGTGGTGAAGGACTACCCGACCTCCACCCACGCCAAAACAGTCGAGTTCCGCGTCTCCCAAAAGGAAGAGCTGGAGAATTTCTATCAGCGCTTCATCAGCATCTTTACCGGGCAGGATTCCCCCGCGGGCGACGACGATGCCAACGCCACGCGCATCACTCTGGCGGGCACGATTTTCACGTTGCAGTAATCATCACGATTTCCCTTGTCGCTCTGCCCTCGGGCGGGCTCAATAGCAACGTGTTTCGAAGCATTCGCCAGTGCTTGTTTCTTTGCCTGTTCATTCCGCTGCTGCATGCGGTTGACCCGACCGTATTCAGCGAAGGCCGGGTTCAGGTGCCCTTGGAGAAGGAAAAGAAACCCTCGGTGGCCGCCACCCTCCTGGAGGACCTGGCCAGCGTCCGCACCCTGCCGGAAAGCCTGGACTACCCCGCCCTCCCCCCGGAGGAGCTGCGGGCCTTTTCCGAATACCTTGACGGCCTGGCGCAGGACCTGCGCGTGCCCGGCTACGCCCTGCTCATCCTGCAAGGCAAAGACACCGGGTTGGAGCATTGCTACGGACTCCGGCGCGTGACCGAGATACCCCCCGTCGACCCGAACACCGTCTTTAACATCGGGCCGCCCACGGCCGCTTTTTCCTCGCTGCTAGCCGCCACCATGGATGGCGAGGACGGCTTTTCCTACCAAAAGCTGGCCCGGCGCATCTGGCCACGCTTCCGCATGAGTGACTCACGCTCCGCCGATCAGGTGGACCTCTACCAGCTCTTCACCATGACCGCCGGCGTCCCCTCTTACACCGACCGCATCCTCGACCCGGCCTGGGCCCGCCCCGAGGACGTCTTCGAGGTCATCGCGCAGGCGCCGGTCATCGCACCGCCGGGCCGTCTCTTCGAGCCCAGCACGGTCAGTTCCGCCGCCGCCGGCTACCTGACCGGCATCGCCGAGCACAAGGGCGAGGACTTCTACACCGCCTACACCAAGGCTATGCGCACGAGGCTGATCGAGCCGCTCGGCATGACTACCGCCACCTTCTCGCGGGAAAAAGCCGAGGCCGGCGCCAACATTGCCAGCCCGCACGTGCGCAAGGGATCCGGCTACGACCCGGCCAAGCGCTGGGAGCCGCAGGTCAACGCCCTCGCGCCCGCCATCGGCCTCAAGGCCAGCCTCCGTGATATGGGCCGCTGGCTGACCGCGGAGCTGCTCGCGGGCGAGACCGCCGAGGGCAAACGCCTGGCCAGGCCGATTAGCGTCCGACAGCGCTGGCAACCCGCGCGCGCCCAGAACAGCCAGAGCTACGGCATGGGCTGGTCGCGCCAGTACTACCAGGGCGTGGAAATCATCGCCTCCATGGGCAGCTACGACCGCCAGAGCGCCGCCATCGGCATCCTGCCCGCCTATCGCACCGGCTTCGTCGTGCTCGTCAACTGCGACGGCGAAGAGGCCAACCGCATCATGCAGGAGGTCGCCCTCGGCACCGCCGAGATGTTCCGTGCCATGCTCGCCGAAGAAAACACCCCCGGAAAACCTTCTCCTGAAAACACGCCCGAGCCGTCCGAAGCAACGCCATCCACCGAGCCATGAAAACCGTCATCACCCTTTGCCTTCTGTGCCTCGTCGT
Organism: Verrucomicrobiia bacterium; assembly: GCA_030432235.1. Taxonomy (GTDB): domain Bacteria; phylum Verrucomicrobiota; class Verrucomicrobiia; order Opitutales; family Cerasicoccaceae; genus JAUIHT01. Next base: position 474,839 of record JAUIHT010000005.1, read on the forward strand.
CACCCTCCACGCCAAGTTCCCGGAGGACTTCTCCGAGCCGCTGCACACCATCGCCTTTGGGTCCTGTAACGACCAGAAAATGCCGCAGCCGCTCTGGCCGGTCATTGCGGAGACCGACCCCGACCTATGGATTTGGATGGGCGACAACATCTACGCCGACACCGACGACATGGCCGTCATGAAGGCCAAATACGACAAGCAGAAGGCCGAGCCGGGCTATGCCGACTTCGCCGAGGACACGCCTATCGTCGGCACCTGGGACGACCACGACTACGGCCAGAACAACGCCGGCTCCTGGTACGCGAAGAAGGCCGAGAGCCAGCAGCTCGCCCTCGACTTCATGGATGTGCCGCCGGACGATCCTCGCCGCACACGCGAGGGCATTTACGGCAGCTACACCTTCGGCCCCGAGGGCAAGCAGGTCAAGGTGCTGCTCATCGACGACCGCTATCACGCCGACAAGCCCGGCCCCCGCGCCAACCTGCTCGGCGAGGCGCAATGGCAATGGCTCCAGGAGGAGTTGCTTGCCAGCAAGGCGCAGCTAAACCTCATCGTCTCCGGCATCCAGGTGCTACCCGAGCAGCACAAGTACGAGAAGTGGTCCAACTTTGCGAAGACACGCCAGGCACTACTCTACTTTATCCTCGAAAAGGAAATCCCCGGCGTGGTCTTCCTCAGCGGTGACCGCCATATCCACGAAATCTCCGTCAAGAGTGACTCCGAGACGCCCTATGCCCTCGTCGACATCACCTCCAGCGGCATGACCCACGTCTGGCGCAACTTCCCCGGCGAACCCAACTACTACCGCCACGGCCCCGGCCACGACGAGCTCGGCTTCGGCCTCATGACTATCGACTGGGACGCCGAGCCGGCCACCGTCACCTTCCAAATCCGCGACGCCGAGAACAAGGTGGCCAACCAGCTCACGCTTACGCTGGACAGCCTGCAATCCCACTTGGCGAAGTAGGGTTTACTGAAAACCATCCCGCTTGCGGATATCATCGTCACTGACTACGCCGTCGGGCCCCAGTGAGAAGAGATCATAGCCCCCTTCATTGGCCACTCCGGGGTAGCGGTACTGAAAAGAATTTCCCCATGGGTCAATCAGCACTTTGCTGAGATACGGTCCAGTCCAAGTGGCTTCTTTACCAAGTGGACAAACCCAGAGAATGGACAGCCCTTCCTCGGTACTGGGATAGTCGCCCGTTTTCATTTTATGTGACGCCAAGCCCGTATTGAGCGCCGCGAGATAACCATACACAATCATTTCATCTTTGTCGTCGCCATAAAAGGTATGCGACGAGAGATACCTCCAGCCACCAACAAGCGCGACTATGATAGACGCCAAAACGACAATCGGAATAACCCATTTGGGAAATTTCTTCATCAAAGTCCTAAACCCCTCTCTGTAAGTATCGTTGCATGCTCGGCTAGATCTGCTTGGACCAATAAAGCCTACCAGTTACGGGCGTCGTCGTCGCTAATCACACCATCCTCACCAAGCGACCAGATATCGTAACCATCCTTATTGTGGATACCGGGATAGCGGTATTGGTAGGGATGTCCCCATGGGTCGATGACTTCTCTTTCGATATACGGCCCCTTCCATGCCTCTTCCTTACCGGGTGGACACTCGACAAGCGCATGTAGCCCTTCTTGGGTCGTAGGATAGTCGCCATTGTTCAATTTATAGGCCAGCAATGGAGCATTCAATGTTTCGTTAACCATTATCTCTGCAACGGGCGTGGGGCCGCAATCAAACACCGTATTTGCCCATGCAATATATCCCACGACAGCCGTGAAGAGGAGCGCGGTAATTGAGAGCCCAATGATCAGGAGAATGCTTCTAACAGATTTCTTCATCCAGGGCCTAAACCCCGTGTCGTCTAGTAACGTTGCATGCTCGGCTCGATTTCCTCGGCCCAGGAGTGGATGCCGCCGATGACGCTCTGGGCCTGCTCGTAACCCTGCCGGCGCAGGAACTCGGTGGCACGCAGACTGCGCATGCCGTGGTGACAGTAGACCAGCAGCGGCTTGTCCTTGGGCAGGTCGGAGAAGCGTTGCGGCAGTTCCTTCAGCGGGATGAGGCGGGAGCCTGTCACCTGGCAGATGTCCGCCTCGTAAGGTTCGCGCACGTCCAGCAGGACAGCCCCGTTGTTGGCTTCCAGCACGGCTTTGGCCGCGTGGACGTCTATTTCGATTTCGGATTCGCTCATGTCAGGTTCGGTTTCACAGGTAAATTCGTAGTTGGCCGCGTCCAGTGTGGTGATGCCTGGCTGCGCGCCGCAAAGGGGACAGGCCGGGTCGGGCTTGACGCGGATTGTGGTCTGGCGCTGCGTAAGGGTGTCGAGCACCAGCAGCCGGCCGCGTAGGGGCTCGCCGATGCCCATGATGAGCTTGAGCGCCTCCAGGGCCTGGGTGCTGCCAACCGTCCCGCAGAGCGCGCCGAAGACCCCGGCCTCGTCGCAGTTGGGCACCTCGCCGGGCGCGGGCATCCTGGGGAAGAGGCAGCGATAGCAGGGGCCGCCGCTGGCGGGATCGAAAACCGACACCTGCCCCTCGAACTGAAAAATGCTGCCGTAGACCAGCGGTTTGCCCGCCAGGAAGGCCGCGTCGTTGTTCAGGTAGCGCGTGGGGAAGTTGTCTGTGCCGTCGAGGATGACGTCGTACTGGCCGAACAGCTCGCGGGTGTTGTCCACCGTGACTCCCTCGGGGTGCGGGACCAGCTCCACGCCGGAGTTGAGGGCCCGCAGGCGCTCCATGGCGGAGTCCAGCTTCGGCCCACCAACGCCCGCCTCCGTGTGGATGATTTGCCGCTGGAGATTGTGCGCCTCAACCTTGTCGAAGTCCGCCAGGCCGATACGCCCCACCCCGGCCGCCGCCAGATAGAGCGCCGCCGGGCTGCCCAGGCCGCCCATACCGATGACCAGTACACTGCCAGCCCTGAGACGCTCCTGCCCCGCCTGGCCGACCTCCTGCAGGCGCAGGTGGCGCGAATAACGCGAAAGCTCTTCGGGTGTTAGTGCCATCTATTGACTGTGCTACAGGCCTATGTGCAAATCAAGCCACAGATAAAGAAGACTGCTTATAGCCTCTCCTGGTGATCTCTGTCCTTCCCGTACTTGACAAGAAAATGGCCGAATCTACTATTAATGCGATGAGTCCATACCAAGGATTGCCCGACCGTGCTTTCTGGAAACCCGCCGTTGCGATGAAGCACGCCTTGGATATAGAGGAGCTTTGGGATCCTAAATTTCCAATATACCAAAGGCAAAGAGTCGTCACCTTCGGTTCGTGCTTTGCTCAACACTTTGGGAAAGCATTGGCTAAAAACCAGTTTAGCTGGTACAACTGCGAGCTAGGACCTCCATTCCTTTCTCCAGCTTTGAATCTCAAATATAATTACGGTGTTTTTTCCAGTCGCACCGGTAACATATATACAGCCTCTTTGTTGAGACAATGGACTAAGTGGGCTCTAGGTAAGGTCGAGAGCCCGAACGAGGTTTGGGAAAAAAACGGGCGATTTTATGATCCTTTCAGGCCCAACATCGAGCCAGAAGGATTTGCCAGTGTAGCAGAGTTGCATGCATCCCGGGACTATACGATCCGTTGCTTTGGTGACTGCATTAGAAAGACGGCCATATTCGTCTTCACCCTTGGGCTAACCGAAAGCTGGATGAACTCAAAACATGGCTATGAATACCCGATGTGTCCAGGCACAGTAGCGGGTGAGTTTGATAAAGATGCGCATGTCTTCAAAAATCAGGATTACGAGTACATCCGGGACGCCCTGCAAGAGACGATTTCGCTGATGAAAACGGAGAACCCAAGGCTAAGGTTTCTGTTTACCGTTTCACCGGTCCCGCTGACGGCGACCTATTCCCCCAAGCATGTACTGGTGGCGACGATGGGATCCAAATCAATTCTCCGCGCCGTGGCCGATAAAATTGTCGAGAGCCATATCTTTGCAGATTACTTCCCTTCCTATGAAATAATTAACAGCCCGGCTTTCAAGGGCATGTTCTTCGAACCTAACTTAAGAAGCGTATCGCCGCACGGTGTCGAGTTTGTCATGAAAAGCTTCTTCGGTAATTTAGTCCGTAAATTCGGCAACCAAGTAATTGCCAAGAAGAACATACCCAGCCCCAAGAAAGTTGAAAAAACAGCGGATGAAATCGTCTGCGAAGAAGAAATCCTTGCTGCTTTTGCTAATACTAAGGGGAATAAAGAGAAGTAAGAACTCATTATATAGCGAATCACTCCCATTTCCTAACTGCATGATCTACATTATTGGCAATTCCCATACCAGCGCGATTCGAAGAGGCTTGGAGATGATAGACCAACCTAGTGTGGAAATCTGCGCCTTTCCCATAGGCCCGACTCCGATTGAACTGGAACCCATTGCACGCCTAAAAAACAAGCAACTGCATTTCAATGATGAAGTGGCCAGGAATCGATTTAAAAAAATGACGGGCGATGCCTGCATTACAAAGGGGCTCTCGATTGGTATCTGCATGGGCACCCATACCGCCAGAATATACTCACACAAGTTCTGGGAAAATGCCGAGCCGAGTGCTATCGCTCTCAAGGGCAAGCAATCGATTACGGACAAAGTCATGAGGGATATCTTCTATAAGGATCAGCATAAAGTGAGAGTCTTCATCAAAAATGTGGCATCCTTGGGTAACAAGGTCTTTGTCGTATCCGCCCCACCTATCCGACTGGACCATACCTGCCTTGCCTACGTACGAAGAGAGGTCGTCGAACATATAGATACGCTCGGCAGAAAGCTCTTTACCTATTGGTTGAAAAAAAACGGGATACCCTATGTTTCACCGCCTTCAGAAGCCTACCATGAAAACACGCCTTTTCTCAAAGACGAACTAGCCCAAAAGTTTATCGCCAATGGGACCCATGATCCTCATCACGCCAACCCTGAATACGGCAAGCTCTTAGCCATGAAAATCATTAAAAAAGCCCAAGCCGGAGAAATCCTATCCTGAGATTTCATTGTGATGGGCTGTAGCCAAATCCTATCGCGCTACCTTTCCAAGACGCAACGCGAAGACAACGCCTGTCAACTGACCTCGAGATAACTTGGCGACACTTCGCAGGCAAAATCCGCTTATCATTATGGTTTGAAAGCGGCGCCTACCCCTTGGCGGGCGCTTCGAGCTCCACGCCGTGGTATTTTAAAAACTCGAGGTGGCCTTCCGGGCCGAGGTAGCTTTTTAGCAGCCGCGGGTCGGACTTGGTCATGTCGACCACGATGAGCCCGTCGACGCAATTGCCGAACTCCTCGTCGACGTTGAAGGAAAGGAGCTGGCCGTTCATCTTGAGGTAGTGGCGCAGGAGCGTGGGGATACCCTTCTGGTCGGTTTCGATTTCGGAGATAATCGCGGAAATGTCGTCGATGTCATGGACGGACTGCAGCAGGGCCTGCTTCTGCTGGCCGCGCAAGCGCGGGCCGTCACGCGGGGGCTTGCGGGCCTTGACCAGTTGGGCCAGAGCCGGATCAAACTTTTCCTTTTGCAGGAATTTGACCATGAGGTCCTTGGAAATGGCGTTGTATTCGGCGCTGATGCTGACCGGGCCGAAGAGATACTTGTAACGCGGGTAGCGGACGAGGAACTGGCCGATGCCGCGCCAAAGAAGCAGGAGCGAGGCGTGCTTTTTCTGGTACTCGCTGGCGATGAAGGAACGGCCCATCTCCAGAGCCGGGTCCATGGCCTCGAGGAAGCCGGGCTTGAATTTGAACAGGGTCGTGGTGTAGAGGCCGCGCTTGCCGCGGGTGAGCAGGATTTCGTCCGTCGCGCCGATGCGGTAGGAGCCGACGATTTTGCGCGCGGCCTGGTCCCACATGAAGAGGTGGCGGTAGTAGACGTCGAAGCGGTCGAGGTCGGTGGGCTCGCCGGTGCCCTCGCCTACCTCGCGGAAGGTCTTTTCACGCAGGCGGCCGATTTCGTCGAGGAGGTTGGGAATCTGCTCGGCGAAGGCGTAGGCCACGAGGAAATTACCGTGCTGGACCAGTACCTGTTCTTCCGGGAGGGAGTTGACCTCCTCCTCGAGCAGGTCCGGCGAAACAGGGTCGACGATGGGCTGCATCTCGCCCGTTTTCTTGGGGAGCTTGGGCAGGTGAAAGTGCTTGCGCGGCGCGGTCTCCTGCCGCTCCTTGAGCAGGTAGGTCTTCAGGCGCAGAAAAGCGGTCAGCTCGGCCGGGTCCTCCAGGTGGGCGAGTTTCTTGTAAATGAGCGGCTGGCCGATGCGCATGCGGAGCGTGATGCCGTTGGCCTTCATCATCTCGCGCGGCAGCAGGAGTGTGCGCAGGCGCGGGTTGATCATCCCGGCGAGCTGGAAGAGCGGGCCGTTGCCCCCCTCGAAGTAGACCGGCACGACGCTGGCCTCGGTCTTGTGTACAAGCCGGCCGGTGTTGACGGACCACTGCGGGTCGGTCACCTGGCGCTCCTTGCGGTGGAAGTGAGACACGGTGCCGGAGGGGAACATCCCCACGCAGCCGCCCGCACGCAGGAAGCGGATGGTGTCCTTGAGCGCGGACAGGTTGCGCCGGGCGGACTCCCTGGTCTCGAAGGGGTCGACCCCGATGAGCCACGGCTTGATCTCCACCATGTGCGCGAGCAGGTAGTTGGCCATGACCTTGAAGTCGTCCCGCACCGTACCGAGCATGGCGCCGAAAGCCACGCCGTCCACGCCGCCGAAGGGGTGGTTGGTGACGACCAGCACCGGTCCCTCGCGCGGGATGCGCTCCAGGTCCTCGTCAGCCACCTCGTAGGAGATGTCCATGGACCGCTGGGCCTTGGCGTAGAAGTTCGTCGGGGAGGGATCGGCCCGCACGCGGTCGTAGGACTCGTTCAGGTAGCGCAAGCCCAGGAAACGCTCCAGCGGACCGTCGAAGGCGTTGAGCCAGCCCCACGCTTTTCCCTTGGGTAGCAGGGACGAGAGCGAGATCAACTGGGACGGCGTTTCCCCTTCAGACATTCCACCGTTCATGCTGTCAGGCCAACCCGGGAAAACAAGCTTCGAATACGGGCTTCACTTCTTCGCCTCGGGCTGTTCCACCACGGTCAGCCCCTCCGGGCGTTTGAAGTAAAAGCTGAGAATCCCGATGTTCAAATCCACTGCCTTGACGCGGACGACGGAAACCAACTCCCCATCCATGCGGTTTTCGACCCGGAAGGGCACCATGATGCCGTCCACCTCACGATAGTCGTAAAAGGACGTTTCCAGAACCGGCTGGCCGATATCGGGCCGGTAATTGCGCTGCACTTCTACGTAAGAGTACGCATTGAGGAAAATAGCGTACTGCTCCGGCGTAAAAATACTTGTAAGCCTGATTTGGTAAACCAGCTCGCCGGTGGCATCCAGGGCCACGCGCCCGAGCAATTCAGCCCGAAAATCCAGCTCATCGTAGGCCAGGAGTAAATCCTCGAAGCGCGCTTCACGCGCCAGCCAGTTGGTCTTATCGCTGTTCAGGTGTGTGACCTTGTCCGATTCCGGATGCACGCGCCACTGCCAGCCGTCATCACCGTCGTAAACGATGACCGTCTCGGTGTCGTCCCTGTCGACTTCCATGCGCAGGCGCCCCTCCCGCTTATACAGGGCGAAATCCGCTTCCACATCACTTTCGGTCAGGGTGCCACGGACCTGGTAGCTGTTGAGCTTGCGATAAACATCCACTCGCCCGAGAGCCCGGGTGTGACGCCGCAACACCTCGTGGAGGAGCTCCCTGTCGTCGCCTGACTGCGCCTGAAGACCTGGCAGAGACCATCCAACAATCAGCAGACAAACGAGGCAAAAGAGAGCGCGGCGAAAGTTTTCCAAGTCTTAACAAATTAAGGATTTCCAGCCTTGCGGCAAGCGGTTTAACGTAGGGGCATGGCTTTAATCGATACTATTAAAAACGCTGGTAACGATGGTAAACTGATGGCCGATGCCGTCACCAATCTGGAGGCATGGCTCAAGGCCCATTTCCTCCCCTTCTGGGCTGAAAAGGCCATCGAGGAACTGGTCGACGCCAAGGCCTGGGACGACCTCAACGACCGCTTTTACAAGCAGATGAAGTTCGGCACCGGTGGCATCCGCGGCCGCACCATCGGCCTCACCAGTCCGGCCAGTGAAATGGGCACGCCGACCGAGCACGGCGCCCCCGAGCACGCAGCCGTCGGCACCAACCGCCTGAACGACTTCCTCGTGGTGCGGGCCACCGTCGGGCTGTACCGCCACTGCGCCAAGTATCTTGAGGAGTGCGAGACCTACGAGACGCCCAAGCTCGTCATCGCGCACGACGTGCGCCACTACTCGCGTCATTTCTGCGAGTTGGCCGCCTCCACCTGGACGAAGTGCGGCGGCCTTGCCATGATCTTTGACGGTCCCCGCGCCACGCCGCACCTCTCCTTCAGCGTGCGCCACCTCAAAGCCACGGCGGGCGTGGTCATCACCGCCTCGCACAACCCACCCCACGATAACGGCTTCAAGGCCTACTTCAGCGACGGCGCACAGGTCGTCAGCCCGCACGCCGAGGGTATCATCGACGAGGTCAACCAGGTCGCGCTGACCGAGGTTCCTGACTTCCTCGAAATCGATTTGGAGAAGGTCGTTACCCTCCCCGCCTCCGTGGACGAAGCCTACTACGAAGTGCTGGAGGAAAACGTCATCGACCCGGACCTCTTCGAGGAGGCCCGCCCGAAGTTCGTTTTGACCCCCAACCACGGCACCGGCGCGGTCTCCGCCGTACCCCTGCTGGAGGCCTTCAACGTCGACTTCCACCCGGTGGAGGAACAGATGGTGCAGGACCCGAATTTCAGCACGGTCAAGTCTCCCAATCCGGAGAACGCCGAGGCCTTCGAACACGCCCTCAAGCTCGCCGAGGAAATCCAGGCTGACGCCGTCATCGCAACCGACCCCGACGCCGACCGCCTCGGTGTGGGCGCGCGCACGCTGGACGGCACGATGCAGCTCTACACCGGTAACCAGCTCGGCTCCTGCCTGGCCGAGTACCGCGTGACCAAGATGAAGGAGCAGGAAATCATCCCGGCGGAAGGCACCGAGAAGGCGGCGCTGATCAAAACCTTTGTCACCACACCGCTGCAGGAAGCCATCGCCAAGGCCCACGGCCTCAAGTGCATCAACACACTCACCGGCTTCAAGTGGATCGGCGAGAAGCTCAACCACTACCAGGAAGAGCTGGAGCTGAACATCCACGAGGAGGAAGGCATCGCCCTCAACTACGATCACACCGACCAGGGCACCCGCATCAGCATGCTGCTCGACTACAGCACGTTTTATGTGTTCGGCGGCGAGGAAAGCTACGGCTACCTGGCCAGCGACCGCGTGCGCGACAAGGACGCCTCCGCGGCCATCATCATGTTCGCCGAGCTGATGTGCTACCTGACCAAGCAGGGCCTCACCCTCGGCCAGTACCTCGACAGCATTTACTTGAAATACGGCTATTACAAGGAGTCGCTCCTCAACATCTACATGGAGGGCCCCACCGGCCAGCAGCAGATCGCCAACATCATCGAGTCCTACGGCGACAACCCGCCCGCCGAAATCAACGGCGTCAAGGTCAGCAAGATTACCAACTTCGGCAAGGACGACATCCAGGACGCCGACGGCAAGCCTATCCCAAAGGAGAAATTCTTCTTCGTGGAACTGGAAGACGGCTTCCAATACGCTGTGCGCGGCTCCGGCACCGAGCCCAAGATCAAGTTCTACACCTTCGGCACCGCCAAGGCAGCCGACGAGGCAGCCCTGAATCAAGTGAAGGCAGAAGTAGACGAGAAAGTTGAAAAATTAAAAACTGCCCTTGAAGCCGACGCCCACGTCCGCGCCGGGAAGTAGCTGAATAGGCAAAAAGAGCGTGTCAGCCATCCCAGACTGCCCCTAATTCAAGCCAGTCGCGGGCAATCTCTCCGATAGAGAAGGCAGGGCGACAAAGCGATGCCCACGTGGTGACCTGTCGTATTGCGACAAGGTTTTGTGATCTTCGAACAGGGACTTTAGTCCTTTTCTTGTGGACTTGGTACGTTTAGATACCATTATCCGTCCTAATAAAAATTCTACTGACTGGCAGCTATGACTAAAATAATGTGCATAAAAGTATTCATTCTAGCCTCTGTGCTTCTTTGTGCCTCGGTGGCCCACGCGGCCCTAACCCTTACCATCTCGCCCATCGCGGGAGACTCCGACAACTTCCGTTTCGATGCCTCCGGCACGGGCTCGGAAACGTCTACCAGCAATAGCTTTGGTAGTCTTAGCTTTAATGCCGATTTCTTTAACTTTTTCGTCGGCTATTCTACCAGTGGCCTGAGCTACGGGGGCGAGTCCGTGACTAATATAGATATGGACACCAATGACCTCGATTTCAGCCTAAACAGCTTCCTCTTCTCAGGGGGCACCTACAGCTTTTCCGGGGAGACCGCTCATCATAGACATGAATGGCGTTCCCTACGGTAACTACTTCAACGTGGGCGAGTACACGATAACGTCCTCGAACGTCATCTTTGGTGACTCTGCAACCGGCACCCTGAGCGTATTGAGTGAGCCTATCCCCGAGCCGTCCACTTATGCCGCGCTGACGGGCGTGTTTATCCTGGGGCTGGTCGTCTTACTCCGTAGGCGTCGAGCCTGAGAGAAGATGTTATTCGTTTTATAAAAAGGTCGTGGCGTTCCTGCCGCGGCCTTTTCTTTTACGCCATCTAGCGCGTTGACTTTGAGGTTTGGAGTGCCATCGTTTTCTTCATGAAATACTTAGCGATATTGCTGGCGGGTGCACTGGCCTGCCTGTGGGCCGGATGCGCAGGCGCCGGCCAGGATGTGACCGACACCCCGGTGGGCTCCGTCATCTCGGGTGACACCAAGGACGCCGACGCCTACCTAGACAAGGTCGAAAAGCAAAACGCAGCCAAGACCAAGGCCGCCAGCGAAAACCAGACCGACTACCAGAGCCACGAACACTCGAACTTCTTCCAGTCGCAGGACCGCTACTAGCGGCTCGACCGGGAAGCCAACTTCCGCTCCGGCCACCGCCGGGGCTTGATGTGTATCGTGGCGAAGGACAAACAGTCGCGGCCCAACCTCTATCTGGTGGGCTTCATGGGCACGGGGAAATCCACCGTCGGCCGGGGCTTGGCTACGCGCCTGGAGATGGAATTCATCGACTCCGACCACGCCATCGAGGCACGCGAGGGCCGGCCCATCCCGGAGATTTTTGCAACCAAGGGTGAACCGTACTTCCGCAAGCTGGAGAAGGAGTTCGTCGAAAGCGGTCACTCGTCGACCGGCTGTGTGGTGGCCTGCGGCGGCGGACTGGTCGTGCAACCGGGTATGATTGATGTCCTGAAAGCACGTGGGCTCGTCGCCTGCCTCTTTGCCAGCCCGGGCACCATCCTGCGGCGCACCAGCGGTAACCGCAACCGCCCCCTGCTAAATGTCGAAGACCCCGAGAAGCGCATTGCCAACCTGCTGGCCGAGCGCGAGCCCGTCTACCTGAAGGCCGGCACCTGCATCTTCACCGACTACCGCCCCATGGCCGAGGTCATCGCCCATCTGGAGCGCTTTTACCGTCGCGAGGCCAAGCGCTTCAAACCCAAGACTTAGCTTTCGTGTTTGCGGGGCTTGAGGCCGAGTAGTCCCAAATTAAAACAGCTTGCGCATTTTATCGACGAAGTCGGCGGGAGGCTTAATGGGCTGACCGTCTGTGGAAACGAAGGCGTGCAAAGTCGCGCCCTCCGCGAGAAGCTCTTCGCCGCGCAGCACCTTATATGTGATGCGGATGCGCAGCAGTGGCCGCTCGACGATGGTTGTCACAATGGTGATGTTGTCGTCGAAGCGCGCGGGCCGGTAGAACTTCGCGGAGCATTCCAGAACAGGCAGCATGTAGCCCTGCTCTTCCAGCTCGCGATAAGGACAATCGCACTCGTCAAGCAGCAGGACGCGTCCGGCCTCGAACCAGATAAAGTAATTGCTGTGGTAAACCACGCCCATCTTGTCCGTCTCGGCGTAGCGTACGCGCACCTGGCTGGTGGATTCGATCATGTGGAGTAGCGAAAAGCGAAAAGTCTAAAGCTAAAAGCTTAATCTATCTCAATGGGATCGAAACTATCCACTATTCGGCCTTTTTTTTAAGCTTTCGGCACTCAGCTTTCGGCTTTTAGCTCTCCTTCATGTCCCTCGGCCACATTGTCGAACGCTCCTTTCATTTCCTGGGCTGCTTCGTCCTGTACCTGTCAGCCACTCTGCTGATCGGCGGACTCGTCGGCGCGTTCCTGTTCCTGACTATCGGCGCACTGACGCATCCAGAAGCCCCCGTACTCGACCGCCTCAGCCGGGGCTTTTACGATGGCGTACTCTACGCGGGCGTATGGGCTATCGGTCTGTCCATCGTGCTTTGCGTGATGCGTGGCCATCGTGAACACCTGGCGGCCAAGGCACAAGCCACGGAGGAAGCATCATGAGTTTTCCGCAGCGGCTGATGGTGTTCTGTGTCGGGGTCGGCCTCGGCGCGCTGCTTGCCTTTTACATCATCAAAAACCGCGGACTGTCCGAGCGCGAAGGTCCACCCACCACCCTGGCCGAGGCGGAGGTAGAAGCAGTGCCGAAAATCCTCCAAACCTACGAGGAGCGCGGCGAGCCCATGCAGTCCACCTTCATCGTCGGGGAGTTTACCCAACCCGGTCCGGAAGTCGGCACCTATCGGCGCGTCCTCGTCATCGAAGGCCGCCAACCCGGCCAGCTTCTGCGCATCGAGGAGCTGCAGCGCGCGCAACCAAACGGCCCCATGAAGGTAGAACAATGGCGTGTGATGGCAGCGGACCGCGCGGTGATTTCACTGAAGTCGGGCGTCAAACCCGCGTCCCTGCGCGAGGCCCTGGCGCAATACGGCTACCGCCTGATGCGGCGCGGCGAGGAACCCGGACAATACGTCATCTCGCTCGGTGCCCACGAACCGGAAACCGTCGACCTGGCCATTGAGCGCCTTGGTGCACTCGGGCCGCAGATTACCGCAGTGACACCGGATTATCTGGACAAGCCCACCGAGCAACCTTAAGCAAGAATCCCATGCTGAACGCTATTGGTAAATTTCTCGACAAGCCGGATCTCGGTTTCCTCATCATGCGGGTGGTGGCAGGCGCCATCTTTGTAGCCGCCGGCATCAACAAATTCCTCGGTGGTGAAGGCGCGCTGGAGCAAACCGGCAGCGCCATGGCTCTCTTTGGTCTGGGATTCGCCCCCATCTTCTGGGGTGTCCTAGCAGCGCTGGTGGAAACCGTCGGCGGCCTGCTCCTCATTATCGGCTTCCTCTTTCGCGGCGCGGCCTTCTTCCTTTTCATGACCATGATCGTGGCCACCGCTGTGATGTTCGACATGAAGGGCCTCGACCTGAAGTCCATCGGCTATCCGCTGGTCATGCTGGCTGTCTCCGCCGGTTTGATGTTCACCGGCCCCGGTAAAATCGCCGCCCAAAAGGGCGGTGCGTGACCGCACAGGACAATCTTGGGGTGCGCCAAGTCGTGCGTTAGCCAAGCGTGGCGGCGGCGGGGTTACCCCAGGTATCGCCGAAAACGAACTCCGGCAGAGGACGGCGCTCGCGGGCAGCAGCATCACGTTTGGCTACGTCGCCGTCCAGATAATCTGCGTCGGGCTTCCCCGGATAGCCAAAGGCGATGGCCGTAAACGGCTCAAACTCCTCGGGCACCTTGTAAGCCTGGCGGATCTTCGTCGGCTCGATGCCGCCCATCATGTGAACGTAAACGCCCAGGTGCATTCCCTGCAGGGTCAGGCTGGACCCGGCCATACCGAGGTCGTGCTGCGCCACACGGTTGGGGCTGCCGTTGCGGGTAAACTGCTTCTTGGCAAAACCGAAGGCAATGGCTCCCGCATGCTTGGCCCACTCCTGGTTGGCTTCGACCAGACAGCCTAGCGCGGTGGCGAAGGCCTTTTCATCTGTGCGCTCAGCCAGAACGTAACGCCAAGGCTGCTCGTTGAAGCTGGAAGCGGCCCAGCGGGCAGCCTCGAACATCGATAGCAGTTTCTCCCGCTCCACCGGCTTGGGCTCAAAAACATACGGGCTGTAGCGCTCCGCGATGATTGGCAGTATGTCGTGGTCGGGCTTGGCGGTCTTGATGGAATTGCTCATGATGCCAAGACCGTATGCGCGCTCCTGAAAAAAGCAACCGCACCGATGGCATCATTGCGAAAAAAGCTTCCTCGTGCCAGAGAGACTCTATGACAAACGCTGCACCTGCTGCTGCGTCTTGATCAAAGAATTTCCTTGGGCTCTTCGGGCGGGGGCGGCTTCCCTTCCGCCTCATCGAGGCGACGGGCCCGGGCGGCCAATTCTTCCTCACGCTGCTCGAGCAAAGTCTCCTGCTCCTGCTGCTGCATCGTCTTTTCGAAGAGCGTATTTTCGCTGTCTTCGACAAACTGCTCACGCTCCTTCAGTAGCTTCTTTTGCTCCTCCAGTGAGGCCTGTTGCTTGTCGAGCTCGGCTCGCAGGCGCTCAAGGGCTTCCCGCTCTTCCGGGTTAACCGCCACACCGCCACCGGACTCACCGGTGCCGCTATCCGAGAGCTGCTTTTCCCGGGCGCGCAGGATGTCCTCGCGGGCATTCAGCAAGGCTTCCGACTCCCACAGGTCACGCTCGCGCTCGGAAATACGCAGTTCGTAGTCCTGCACGTTACGCTCGCGTTCGAGCAAAGACTTTTCCAGTTCGCGCAAACTCTTCTCGAGATCATCGAGGTCCTCGTTCTTCAACTGCCGAGGCTCACCGAACGGATTCCGCGTCTTTTTGACAAAATCGTTGATACGCTCTCGGGATTCCAAGGAGACCTGGGCGGTTTGGACGTGCTCGGGGCGAAGTGAAAGCCGACGCTTCTGTGGTACGGGAACCTTGGACATTCTTGATGATATTAACGGCGGCCAAAGAGTCGCGAGAAGAAGCCGCCGCTGCTCTTGGCTGGCTCTACCTCCGATTTCACGGCCGACGAGCTTTTCAGGATGCGTCCCAGGATGGTCGCACCGATGAGTTCGCGTTCCTCGTTATCCAGCACCACGAAGCAGCGCTGCAAAGTGGTACCGGAGTTCATGCGCTTGCGAATATCGACCAGATCGGCCTTAAAGAAATCAGTCATATCGCTAACGCGCCGCTCGAGGATTTCCTCCAGCTTGGCAATCTGCTCGCGGCTGAGTCGGGCCTTGGCCGTCTGCGCGTCGTTGAGCTTCTTTCCGTAGCGCTTAAGCAACGAATAGCGCTCGGCATCGCTGAGCTGCCCGACGAGCAGACCAATGGCCTCAACCAGATGCAGCCCTTTGTGGTGGGGCCGGAACGGCAGATAGCGCGCAATGCCTTCCTCGTCGCGGCCCATGAGGGCGTTGAGCAGTGACTTGAAGTCCCCGCCGACAACGATGTTTTGGGCCATGTTCTGGGAAAAGCCGGCGAACTCGCCAATGGTCTTGATGCCCTCGGCCTGGCAAAAGTCCAGCGTGTCGGGAGAGAGCG
This sequence comes from Verrucomicrobiia bacterium, assembly GCA_030432235.1. GTDB lineage: Bacteria > Verrucomicrobiota > Verrucomicrobiia > Opitutales > Cerasicoccaceae > JAUIHT01. The sequence goes on from JAUIHT010000005.1 coordinate 490,356, forward strand.
CGCTGTAGGCCAGTGGGCAATCCTGCGGAATCTCCAGCTCCTGCAAAGTACGGCCCAAAGTATCGTCCTTCTCGGTAGCATTTTCGACCGTATCGACCATGTCGCCGAAGGGGTCGTCGAAGGCCATGGTCTCCTTGAGGATACTGATGAGCAGATCGATACGCTCGGGGCGATCAGCCAGCCCCGGGATCTCGTTGATTTCCTCCCAGGTGAAGTCGATGTACTTGGACGGGGTTTCGCTTTCGCCCTTAATGGGCCAGTCCGGTAATTCGACGTTCTGAGACAAACTCAGCAAACGGGTGTCGACCATGAGCGAATTAGAGAAAGCCAGCCGGGTCTCATCCCACGCTTTCTTGTCATACTTACGGGCGGCGGTTTCTTCGGACATGGTATTCATTGGGTTTATTGGGGTAATTTACAATTGATCCTGGTGACGTTCAAGCTCGGTGGCCAATCTCCGGTAATCGGTAGCCACGCTGTCCTCCTCCTGGCCGACCTGGCCGACGAGGTTGACGGGCAGGCCCAGGGTGACGGCGCGACGCACCACGGTGGCGTCGCGAATCTGGGTTTCGAAAATCTTTGCGCTGGGGTGAACCCGCTTCTGGTTGCGGAATTGATTCAAGCGAAGCTGCATGCGCATTTTCGGCACCTCGATGTCGACGTTGGCCTTGATCGAATTGAAAATGATGCCCTTGGCTGACGCAGCCGGGCCCATGCCTGGCTGACGGAAACTGGCTGAGCGCTTGTGGAAAAGCATCAGCTTCTCCACCAACAGGGTAAAACCGATCAGACTGAGCGCATCCGGGTTGGCCGGCACATACATCTCGTTGGCGCTAAAGACGCCGAGCTGGGAGGCCTTGAGGATGTTGGGCGGGTTGTCGAACAGGATGTAGTCGTAGTTATCCTCGATTTCGCGGAGCTGCTCGTAGAACTTCAGATAGGGCGGCATGGCCGGGTCGCCCTTGAACTCGTTTTCCAAGTCCACCAGGTTGAAGGTGGTCGGGGCGATATCCAGGCCTGGCAGGATGGACTTGCCGTCCTTATCCAGCACCACGTCCTTGACGATGATGTCCTTGAGCTTGTCCTCGCCAGGCTCGAAGATAGAGAATACGGAGCCTTTGCCCTCGATATTGAGCTTATTCCACCGGTCCAGACGCATCAGCCAGATGCTGGCGTTGGACTGAGTATCCAAGTCCACCAATAGAACGCGCTTACCCTTTTGGACGAGGCATGCGGCCGTGTTAACAATGAGGGAGGTCTTACCGACCCCTCCCTTGTAGTTGATGAAACAAATCTTGCGAGGCATTAGGGCAGATATCGGTGTAATCCCTTGAGCATGCAAAGCTTAATTACAAACAGGGCAAGCCTTTGTAACGAAAAGCAGCAATTTCGTGGTTTTAATAGAATAATTAACATTGGCCAATTCCATTAGCTTATCAGTACAGGAGAACTTCGGCAATAAAGCCGAACCCTTAAAGCCTCTCCTTAAATTGCTGTATTCCAGGAGGGCAAAGATACTGGCAGAGAGCCCAGCAAACGTCCCTCAGTGGGAGGTGTTAGCAATTTAACCTACCCACAGGTGGGAAAATTAATTTTCCTAAGGATGCCATTTATTGTTGATAGAGGGAAAAAATAGCCACTAAACTGCATAACCAGACACGAAAACGAAGCGTCACTCACTACTCGCCAACTCCTACACCCCTATGAGAAAGTACAAAGTCGTAACGCAACTAACTACCTACGTCTGGGCTGAATCTCCGGAAGATGCTCAGAAGTTTCACGATGAACGTGTACGCCGCGGGCAGATAACGCTCGAGCGCGATGCCAAAACGGATACCGGCCTCAGCCGCGCCCTCGGTGTCAAATTCCTCGAGGCGCCCGAAGACATCTCCTGTACCCGCGACCCCATCGAAAAGCCCCGTCCCCGGGACTGGATCGAAATTTCACAGGATGGCATGTCACTGGTCGCCCTGGTAACGAAGCTCTCCAAGCGTCGCGTCTACTACTACGAGGCCCTGACCAAGACGGAGCGCTCCATCGACCGGGACAAGTGGGCTCGCTGGGCAGTGCAGCACACCATCCACCCGTCCTACGAGCAGCAGCTACCGACTTTCATTTTCCACGAGTGCCTGCGTGTCCACCGCGAGAAGGGGCTTATCACCGACTCCGGCGGCACCCCCGATTCCTCCTTCATCCTGAGCGTCCTGGAAAAGTACGGCTACGAGCCGGACGATTACGAAATCCAGAACGGCTATTGGGCGGAAAACCTCCTGGACCGCGAGTTGACCAAACACATTTTGGAAAACAGCGAGCAGGGACAAGCCGCACCCGGCGAAGCTCAGCCCGCCAGCAGCGATCCCTGGGACATCTCGTTGGGCGACGACCTCCCCACCCTCGACGAGTTCAAAGAGCACGTCTAGCCGAAGTACGGCTTTGGATACCCAAGGCTGTGCATTGTGATGGGGCTTTACCCATCACGCGTGCTGCTTGTTGTCCCGCTAAGACACTCCCACGTCGGCCAGAAACTCTCTGCATGCGCGCAGGAAGGTCTCGGGCTGTTCCCAAGGAACACGGTGGCCGGCACCCGGGACTACTTGGTGGCGTAAACCGGGAACGCGTGAAGCGAGTTCCACCCCCAGGCGTGAATATATCCGGTCATACTCACCACTCAGGTAGAGGAGCGGCGGAGCCGACAACTTTGCCAGGGCGGGAGTCATGCACTCCTGGTTACCCTTCGAAAAACTGATAAAAGTCCGGGCAAGCAGCACACGATCAAAGTCCTCTTCGCACGGCGGACACGGATTGGGCACGCCACCAAAGACAGTCTGCGCATCCCATTCGGCTATGAGAGCACCCCAGGGCTCCTCGGTAAAGCGCTTCGCCCAGCGGGTATCGTTCTTCAGCCAGGCACCTCGTAGCTCAGGATCGTCACTCCCCGGGTGTGCGCCCACGAGGATTACTGCTGCCCACAGTGCGGGGTCTTGTACCAGAGCCTGCATAGCGAGTCGCCCACCCAAGGAGTACCCCACCAATACGCGCCGGTTATCAGCAACGGAATCATGGGCGATCTGTTCACAAAACCCTTTGGCCCAAGCCGCAGGACTATCCGTCGCCCCACTCCACAGATCCACCGCGATGGATTGCCCGGGAAACGTTTCCCGGGCAAAGTCCCACACCGCCGGAGTCTGGAGATTACCATGGAGAAAGTACGCCTGCATGGCCCCAAATTGAGGCTATGGTTCCGTCTGGCAAGCCGGACTTAGCAAACGCCCAACCTCGGTGACCACTTGCGGACCAAAGAAAAAGCCCTGCGTCTCAAGCAGCTCTTTGACAACCGGCACCGTGACAGCGCCGCCCGCAACAGCGACCCTGAGGAAGAACTCCACTCGCTGCCAGCCCTTCTCCCGGAGTTGAACGAAGGCATTTGCATGTAACGGACTGAAGACTCCCCGGAGATGACGAATGAGGTGAAGCCCCACGCTTCTCAGACTGTGATTGGCTTGGGCTAGGAAGCATGGGAGTACAGAACGGGGTTCATGGGTGTGTTAATGACTTCTCCGATTTTGGCGCCGGGCAACCAGTTGTTCCAGTCATTGCGCTGGTACTGATTCTTCGGCTCCACCAACTTCATATCCTGATCCATGTAGATGATGGTCATCACCTCGCGGGGCTTTTTTGTGGTGTTGGGGCCGGCCCGGTGGAAAGTAAACCCGTAGTGAAAACTGACTTCGCCAAGGTCGAAGGGGCCGCGGTCAATGGGCAGGTTGGAGAGCTTCAGGTGCTCCTCTATTTTCTCTTCGCTCTCGTCGCTGATCTCCAGATCACGACCAAACTTGATCTGCTGGCTACCGACAGAGAACTCCAGCGGCCCCATTTCGAGCGGCAGTTCCAGGAGCGGAATCCATGCGGTCACGGTGTTGTTGTTGGACAGGGGCCAGTAGAACTGGTCGACGTGCCAGGGAG
>JAUIHT010000010.1 GCA_030432235.1 Verrucomicrobiia bacterium
TACTCTCCGTTCTCTTGGCAATTATCAGAGTGTCCATCCACCGAGAACAGATAAAATCAAATGCTATGGCACTGCGATGGGGATAACCATAATGCCATCCCTGGGGGAGCGCTTTCATGGTTGAAAGTTGAAACCGTTCAAAATTCATATAGCGCTCTCCATGGATCATTTTCGGAGGAAGACGGCTAATGGAGTTTCTTTCTACTGCATCCAGATATGATTTCCAGACGGTTTCTGCATAGATTCTGTAGCCTTCATCTCCTGGATGTATATTATCATTGGGCAGATCCCAAAGGGTGTCTGCGTGTGTTATACCAGCATTTATTTTTTGCCGCATCAGGGCAATTGTATCGGCCCAAGGCAGCCGATATGCTTCGCTAATAGCCTTATGATAGTCTTCAAGTGGACGACTCGGTGGTTTATCCACGATGTCCGCTTTGGTTGCCATGTTAACCACGATCAGGGGGATACCCTTTTGGACTAATCTGCGAACAATTGACTCATATGCCAACAAACGATCATCCTTGGGTGCATTCCAAGCATCGTCGTTGACGGTGAAATCCATGAAGACCAAATCGGGCTTATACACTAGCACATCCCGTTGGAGTCGGTAGGCTGCCAACTGTGAACCAGTACCCCCAATAGCCGCATCAATAAAGTTAAAATGAGCTTGAGGATAGTGCTTACTCAATGATTGGGAGATAAGGGCTCTGTAGGATGTTTTTTGTGGATCAGTTGCTTGTGCTCCCCACGTCAGGCTGCCACCAAGAAAAGCGGCTGTCAAATGGGCGCCTTTTTGGGCTCTTTGGTCGAAGCTGAGGAAGCTGCCAGAGCCTGTAATTATTGGGTTAGGATTTTCGCTGGCTTTCATCCTATGTATCCTAGCTTCTAGGCGTATCGTTCTTCTTTTTTCAGCGACAGCAAAGTGTGTGCTCGCGGACTTCGATTCTGTCACATTTTTTTTAATGGTATACTAGTTTCGTTTTCCTCGTTTTAATTCTAACTTATGCGCCTACAGTCTGTTTGCGGGAGTAGTTATTGAAATTATTATTTCTCGGGTCTGTGCTTAAGAGCTAAATTAAATATACATGCGTCTTACCGGAATGCGATTCCACGCGCTGCTCCTAATATAACATTGGAGAATCTAATGTAGATGTTTGCAGAGGGGATTAAAGTCAAATTACTCCGCTTTTCTCAAATTTGTATATGAAGTCAGTCGCGCAATTCGATGGCTGAGAGATCCATGAGAAGGAGTGGCGAATTGCTTACTGGTAGTGGTTTGAAGAGACGCACGCCTTCGGCGTTTGGGTCTGGGTCCATCCAGGTCTCTGCGCAGGTGCGTTTGTCAAAATCCATCTTGACCGAATAGACATCCTGATTCGTCGGATCTATCATGACCGGGTTCTCTAGCTCCAGGTCACTGTCCATCCAATAGGTCATCTCCATTTGTTGCCAATCGGAATCTTCTTCTACGGAGCCTGGAAGCCACCAGGCATGGACAGGCGTATTGCCGATGACTAAATTGGCGTGCCAGGTCATTGCTTTTGTTGCCCTGGGATCGTGCGTATCGCTCAGAATACTCATATGGCAGGAGGTACGCCCAGCGGCCACTTCTATGTTGTCCCCTAGGAGCGTGGCCAACGATTGAAGGGCATAGTATGCAGGCTTAGGTGAACCGTCCTCAAGGCGGACAAGTCCATAATGATAAGTACGCTTGTCGGCGGCATAATGAGCAAAGTCAGCCATGTGGAAATAGCTGCTCATGGAACAGTCATGACTGAGTTCAAGCAGAGTCCGGCGCAAGAGCATTCGTGCTTGGATCGACTCGCTTAGCTTCATGGTAGAGAGCGCTCCTGCATTACCTTCATCTGGAACCTTTGACTGTACTCCGGCTTCGCCTTGCCAATACTCCAGCTTTGGATTGTATTTATTGATGATGTGTCGGAAGGCTTCAATCTCTTGAGTGCTATGTCGCTCGGGGATGGACTTATAGCCATGGTAGCTAACGATGTCAATTAACTCATGCATCCCTGCACGCATGCAGTCTTCGAGAAACTTGATACTCCAGGCAGTCATGCCCCAGGCAATCGCGCCCCCGATGAGCTTTGCTCCAGGTTGAACCTTACGAAGCGGTTCAGCCGTAAGGCGTACAAGATCTACATAATCCGCAGCTTTAGGCCCTGGTTTCCAGAAGGAAACCAGATCCGGCTCATTCCAGACTTCATAATGATCTACGCGGTCCTTGAAATGTTCAACCAGCGCCTCGACGTAGCTCTGCCAGCCCTTGCGCTCCTCTTCTGATCCAATGGGCGGAAACCCGACTCCGGTATCGGAGGACCCCACTGTATGGACTGGATTTCCGTAGCTGAAGCTCAGCCAGGGAGTTACACCTCGCTCGATGATCTTATCTACGATCTTGTCCAGCCATTCAAAGTCATAGACACCCTTGACCTTTTCGCACTTGGCCCATCCGGTTTGTACTCGGGCCCACTTGATCCCCAAGTCTTCCAGAACCGGCCAGGCCTGCTCCTGATCCCACATGTCCCGGTCGAGTGTTTCGAAGCCTACACCGAGCCGCGAGGTTTGCATTTGCGAGCTTTTTCGGGTTTTTAATTTCCCAAGGTATTTCAGGTTTTCGTATTCGGAAAAAAGCGGGGTATTCTGATGGATGATTGTCTGTGTCATGGTCATTCTGTTGGTTAAGGTACTACATTGCGAAATCGCGTGGGGTCTGTTGGGCATTCAGTCCACCATCGATGACGAGCCGTGAGCCAATCATCGACGGTGCGGCATCCGAGGCTAAAAACCGGACCAGCCGGGCAATTTCCTCTTGTTGAGTAGGTTCGCCGCCGGGCAAATTATTACGCCTTTTGTCTTCAGTCTCAGTAGGGATGTCATTCCAGCGCGGCGTCCAGATATAGCCGGGGGCGATGGCATTGACTCGGATGCCCTGCTCGGCTAACTCAAGGGCCATGGAACGGGTCATGCCGTCCAAGGCAGCTTTACTGGTATTGTAAGCACTCCGACACCAAATACTACGCTCGCTTGCCAGTGAAGAAATATTGATAATTGCACCAGCGCCGCGCACTTTCATGACGGCTGCGGCCAGTTGAGAGCAACGAAAGACCCCGAAGACATTTACTTCCAAAACTTTTCTAAAAAATTCGGGACTTTGTTCAAGGAACGCTGAATTACCCATCCCCAGATGCGCTGCGTTATTGACCAGAATGTCCGGCATCATGCCTTGTCGGCCGAGATTATTAAACCCCGCGTCGATGGCATCCTGGCTGCTCAGATCGAAGGCGATAGAGTGTATTTCTTTTGAGCCTGTCGATTCCCTCATGGCCAGTGAAACCGCATCGGCCTCATTGGCATGGGGGCCATGCACAAGCACTCGCGCACCGGAGAGGGCGAAGGCCTGCGCAATCGTATGGCCCAGATTTTGAGTGGAGCCGGTCACGAGTACCGTCTTCCCCTGGAAGTTGGTTTCTATGTCCATCGGAGTAAATGCGCTAAGCTGCTATTGCTTGTTCTTGTTATAAGTCAGCTCGGCATCAGGGGGACGAATGTCGGTCAAGGTTCCGACATAGTGTCTCAGGTTATGCCGCTGGTAAGGGTACTTTTTCAGCACGTCTTCGTTGATTTCCACACCGAGCCCAGGTGTGTTGGGTATAGTTAATGCGCCATCCACGAACTGAGTGTCCTCGCGGCAAACTTCCTTGCGCCAGGGGACATCAGTAGCCATGGTTTCAAGGCGTGGGATGTTGTGGGTGAGAGCGGCAACATGCAGGGTCGCGGCATTTGCCACCGGGCCGCAGGGATTGTGCGGGCAGCAAGCGATGTAGTGTGCCTCCGCCATGTCTGCGATTCGACGTAACTCCAAGATGCCACCGGCGTGAATGATGTCGGCCTGTGCAAAGTCAGCCGCTTGCAGGTTGAAGAACGGAACAAAGTCCCAGCGGCTGTAGAGCCTTTCTCCGGCAGCAATAGGTACACTGGAGCGTCGCTTGACATCGGCCAGAGCCTCCAGGTTTCCAGGGGGTAGCGGCTCCTCAAACCAGGTCACGGGGTAGTTGGAAAGCATGTTTGAGATACGGACTGCTGTCGGTACGTTAAACCGTCCATGTCCTTCGATGAGTAACTCGGCATTGCCGTCAACGGCCTCAGCCACTGCGGCCAGGATCGCTTCGGCCTTTTTTAATGCCGACGGCTCGAGGTCCAGGTAGGCTGAGCCGAAGGGGTCCCATTTGAGGCCCTTATAACCGGCTTCTACCGCAGCGCTGGCTTTCTCGGCAAATTGCTCTGGCTCGCGGGCTCCTGTAAACCAAGCGTTGGCATAACAGCGCACCTCATCGCGCACTTTGCCACCGAGCAGATCGCACACCGGAACTCCCAGGGCTTTGCCCTTGATATCCCAAAGGGCCATCTCGACACCTCCCAGCGCAGACATAAAGACCGGTCCGCCTCTGTAATAGACGTCTCGATTGACTTCGTCCCACAGGGCCTGGATATCATTGGCAGGGCGTCCGACAGCTAAATCGGCAATCTCTCGAACAGCCTCAGCGGTGGTTAACTCGCGGTGTTCCAGGGAGGCTTCTCCCCAACCGTAGATCCCGTCATCGGTTTCCACTTTCACAAAAATCCAGTTCGTCCGGAAGCAGTCTACTATATAAGGCGTAATTGAAGTAATTTTCATAACGGTTTGAGAAGTATGCTCTCAAACCTTTTAATTGACACGCTTACTCGCTTTACAGACTTAATCAAAAAGTTAATAATTATGTGCATGGATGCCAAAAAACTAGAAGCGGACTGGCAATCACTTCATGTCGTCTTGGACCGCTGTTATGAGGGTCCGCCTGCTGGTAAGTGTGGAACGTTCACAGGAACGGTATTGACCATCTGCCAGTTGCTCGAGGGGTGGGTCGTCATGGAAAAAGAGGGCGTTCGTCTTGAAAGTAGATGCGATAATAATGAGTGGATCGTTTGTATTCCAGGTGAGCGCTACCAGGAGTTCAGCGACGCTTCCCGGATTATTTCTGTGCATCTGGCCATCAGAAACCCGGGCAATGGTGCTGAGTGGCGTGGGATTCCCATTGTCAAATTTACGCCTAGCGAAGCTTGCCGGAATGCACTCACGCGCCTGCGTGAATCACGAGCTTTTGAGCAGATTACACAAGAGCAATCCCTGAGTATATTTGGGGTGGTCATGACACTTGACCATGCTATCGAAATTCAAGAGAACCTCCTCGGCTTCTTTCGCCAGTTACTTTGCCAGCTACGTCAGCACGGAATGTGTTTCGAAGTTCCTTTCATCCATGAAGAACGGGTGCGGCGTAGCCATAAATATCTAGCTGGCCTTGATGTTCGTGAAAGTTTTTCACGAGAGCAGATTGCTTGTTCAGTAGGCCTTACACCCGGACAATTGGATAGGCTTTGGCGTAGCGAAATGGGGATTACGCCGCGACAATATTGGAATCGCAAACGGATTGCCTATGCCTGTGAACAACTAAGGCGCTATGAGCCATCGATTAAAAGTGTGGCATCCGATCTCGGCTTTCGTCACCTGTCCCAGTTCTCCAATTGGTTCTGTAAATACCAAGGAGAGTCACCCAGGACTTTCCGCAATCGCCCACAGTCCCCGTAATAAAATACATGCTGTTGCTGTTGTCTTAATAGTATCTGGCGCTGACGCTTACGTCTTTCCAATTGTTTAAAGTAATATTCTATTCGCTCATTTCTTAAAAAAATTGTCTATTTTGCGTTGGTTAAGTTCATTATATTCTATGTGTTCCGTCGGTAAAGTCTTTTGTTTTTGCGCCTTGCCATGCCTTATTGATACTGACTCGTTTAGTCAGGTTGGCCAAGACGTAGGACCTGTCTTCCAACGAGCCGAGAAAGGTGAAGACCAGCGATATGTAGCGCTTGGGGGTTCTATTACACAATCAAGCAAGGATTGAATTGATATCTGGCTTCAAGATCAGTTTCCTGAGAGTGATGACATTACGGTTAACTCAGCCATGAGCTCCACGGACAGTAGGTTGGGTGTTTTTCGAGTCGAGTGGGAAGTCCTCGCGTATGTGTGCGCCCGGTGAATTTTTTATGATAGATATTACTTGTTGCTCAATGGCTTCCGTGATTTCGACATCCGGTTCGACTCCCTCCGCCCGCACCAAGCTATTATAGGGGCTACCTGACATTGGGAGCTTTTACCATTCTCCTGATTCAATAGAAAAATATGGAGTGGCACTCATTTATCAGCGCCACTCCATAACATGATTAGGGATGGCGTAGTCTGATATCGTCAAAGTACGCGGTGCCGCTTGTGCTGGCAGTAATCACCAATTCCACGCGAGCAATAGCGGCGTTGGTCGGTGATGTCACCAGCGCTTTCTTGTAGGTATAGAAATCGTTGGGCCCAATTTCGCCGACCGGACTGGTGCCAAGAAGGCCCCACGAGCTGTTGTACCAACGAATGCGTATCTTGGCGGAAGCGCTGGCATCCAGGCCAAGCGTGCGCAGGTAGCCGGTACACTCATATTCGGTGTTCGCACTGACCGCAACGCTCTGACCGATGGTGGACCAAGCGCCATTTCCGTTCATGCGGGCACTGTAGTTGCCGGAATTCATGTTGTATGAGGCGATATAGGCGTTGGCGGGAAAGCTCCAGGCTGTGCCACCTTCTTCGAAGCCACCATCGTCAATAAGAGACGGTTCGCGCTCCCAGAGATTGGGGAAATTACCTGTCATGGTTAGCATGCTGAGTAACTGCAGGCAGCGCGCAAAATACGCGTCATAGTCTGGTTGCTGATACTCCGTTACCAGGGCGGTGTAGATTTGATTGCGCCAGGAAGTAAAGTTGCTGGATACCATGGCTGCAACACCGACCGGGGCGGTCAAAGAGGTGACGTTATAATTCGTTAGTTTGGTGCCAGCGGGTATGGAGTAGGTGGTTATGTCGGTCGGGTCATTGCTGGTAATGTCCTCCAGGTATTCTGCGATGGCATAGGGACTGTCATAGGCCAGGGCATCGCTGGTCGTGCCATACCACAGGTAATCCGTGCCGATGCGCCATCCCACGCGACAGGCGTCATATTTGTGTTCGTAGGCGATTTTTCCGGTGGAGTAATTGGGATGTGACGTTGCGGGGCCGTAGTCGCGAGGATCGTGCCAGTCAGGCACCAGGCCACGCGCATCGTAGTCGTTGTTGTCGTAAAAGTATTCAATTTCCGTGTAGCAACTGGGTATGACGGTGCTGGTCCAATATGTGGACCCCGTGACACTGGCGAATACTCGATACCAGGCCGGTGCGTAGTAGGAAATGTTTTGCCAGTAATCCCCGGTGGCCTTTGAGCCAGACTGAAATAGGTTGTAGCTGTTGGCTTTGCAGACCTTATCCTCAAGCCGGTTAATGAGTATCCTGGCCTGGTCCAGATAGGGGATGCCATCATCCGAACCCCATTGGAGATGGGCGAAAACAAGAGCCAGGGCCACATCCTCGTCGGCGTCAGCGGCATCCGCTTTATCCGTGGTATAGGGGGCGGGGAGATTATCATATTCATCACGGGCATACTGCCAGTTCATCAGGCCGTTACTATTGAGCCGCCTCAGATAGTAGTTGTATAACCCATCGAAGAGCGGGCGGGTGTTGTTTTCCGCGTTGTCCATCAGCACGCAGAACAGCATGCCATAGCCGATACCTTCGGAGACCGTGTCGTCTCCCTGGTTGACACGGCTTACGCGCCATTCGCCGTCGTAGACGGTATCCGTTTGAGTAAAGTAGGTGTCCTGAAAATTCTCCCAGGTGTCCTGCACGTGTTTGTTTTGGGAGACCTGGTTGTAATTGCTTGGTTTGAATCCATAGGGATATTCGACAGCCTGGGGAAAAGGAAACGTAGGCAGGGTGCCGTTGGTTGGCGTTACGAATGAAACACTGTCCACCGCCAGAACCGAGGAGGTATTGGTCAGCTTTGCGGTGAACTTCAATACGATGTAGTTGTAGCCTGACTCGAAATCGACCGGCATGTAATAGCGGGTTCGTGTGAACTCCTGTCCTGCGAGGTAGGTATTGAGCATGCCCAGGAGGACGGCATTGCCATCCACTGCATTGCCTCCCGTCGTGAAGCCGGAGCTGAAACTGTTCACGCCGTAGACTTCTACCACAAGTTCATTGGCTGAACCCGCGTCGTCGGAAAGGACACTGAAGATGAAACCGGCGCCTCCTGTTGTGCTTTGCCCGTCGTTGATGACCTGTAAAAGGGACTTTTTATTGGCAACCTGCGCGGTGATATTGGGGTCTCTTACGGCTGCGTTACCGTCTTGTATCAGATAGCGGCTCCACGAGGTGTCACCGGGGGCATACCAGCCATTGCCCGCATGGCTGCTGTTAACGGTGTATGTATTACTGATGGAGCTATCGAAGTTGGGATTGACTACGCTAGGAACAGCTTGGGCGATAGAGGTCAGGCTCAAAATGGCCAGCACTGGAACGAGCCAGGCACATTGATTAAAGAGCGAGGGCAGGGAGGACGATGGGACTAATTTCATATTAGGGGGTAGGGTTGGTTTTGAGACAATCTTGGGAAAACAGCTAAAACCACACGCAACGAGATGATGGTTAGTCCGGGTAACGGACAGTACCAGTTTGGCAGCGGAGCGTGGGGTATAGGCTGCGTAAGGGGGTTAGGAGATAAATAATTGGACAGTTCCAAAAAATCAAACCGAATCGACTATTTTTATATAATTAGGGGGGATTACTGACTCTGCCAGGCGTTGTACTGATGTTGCATCAGCTCATGATGACGCGGGTGGCTGCCCTTGTATTGTTTGGGCGGTAATGTGATGACGCGGAAGTGCTCGAAGCCTACGGCGCGCAAATCTTCCTCGCCAAGCAGGCCCTTCCACTGGCGTGGATCGTCGCTAGGCAAGTACTCACCGTAGAGAGTCACGCCTCCGGAGTAGTCGACCAGGACTGCCCCATAGACTTGCAGCGCTTTGGCGATGGCCTTTGCTGCAGGTGATAATGAAAACGAATCGAGATCCAGCCCGGGATCGAGCTGCAGCAGAGAGCCTTCCGGTACGCCTCCAGGCAACCAGCCATCCGTCCACATAGCCGGAAAAACAAACTCCTGCAGAGCGGGGCATTCACAGGCGAACGCCAGCTTGTGGGGGATCCATCCCGCTTCGATTTCCGCGTGTGTGATGAGCCCGGCCAGGATGGGCACGCCGGAGGCGCGACAAGGACCGTAGAGATGCACGCTCTCGTCATTGTGCATTTCGGCAAAGTCGTTAGGGTCGAATACACCATTGCCGTCGATGCGGTAGGCCACGGCGGAGTTCGTTGCCCAGTTTCCATCGTTGTCCACCTCGGCCTGCCACATGTCGTACGCGATGCCGGCATCACGATCGATGACACAGAGATGGGCATCTCCCTGCCCATCCGTTTGCGCCTTGGGTGGTACCGGAATACCCGCGCTTACGGATGGGTGATGGCCGCGTGGATGGTCCGGGTGCAGGTAGGGGCGGCTGGCTTCGACAAATCCCTGTGCATGGTTGCAGCGTTCGATTTTTCTACGGACGATTTGCCTGAGGGTGTTGGCGTCTGCTTCGAAAACCGGAATGGTCCACTCGTGGAGATTAATGTGAAAGCCTTGGTTGCCAGACCACTCGGCTAGCAGTTTGACCAGGCGATCACTCTCGGTGTCGGCGGACGTATCGGCGGCAATCGGCTGGTTCCAGAAACTTTGCGGTGCAAAAGGTCGCTGAAGGGGCCGTTCCTCGATTTGGCTCTGTCCGAGCCCTTGCGGCATCTCTGTGTTTTGAATCATGCTTGTTCTTAAATCGGTTCGATACGGGCGCTACGGATTTTCTGGGTCAGTCGCTGATGCCAGGCGACGTCACGCCACATGCCATGGAACTGAGGTCCGCAAAAATTACTCGTGCAAATCATGGCCCAGCGACCTTGTTCGATGACGTATTCGACGGCGCGCTCGTTAAGTTCACGCACCCAGCCCCAGTCGAGCCCCGGCCAGTCCTTGTAATCGACGATAGACCAGCCTTCCGTGGTGCCGAGCAGGCGATGGGTGTCACGGCTCCACTGCGCGACGGCGTCGAGCTTCGGCGTGAACTCGCTCCACCAGTACTCTGGATCGCTCCGATACAGGCCCTCGGCATGAGCGACGACATTCTTGTAACCGCTGTCGTCGAAGCGCTCGAAGTGGTAACCGACCCGTTCGTAAAAGTTCGTGTTTTGGCTCATCCAGCGGTGAACCTCGTAAAAGTCCAGAAAGGAGGCGTCCACGCCTTGGACATCCGTGGCGTCGAGAAAGGAGGTCAGTGAAAAAGTAAAGGGAATCTCCCCATAGCTGGCGCGCAAAAGGCGAATGCTCTCCTGCATCCAGGTGAGTGATTCTTCACTGCGCCAGTCTTCCTCGGGTGTACCTTTGGGAGTTGGAAAAAAGGGCGCCCAGACTGGCAGCGGCCACTCGTTGCAGAGATCCACATAGCAAACGCTGTCGAGGAGGCCTGCCTCGCGTATGAGGCCAAGCGTCTTAGCCCAGATGTCTGCCAAGGCGGACGGACTGGCAATTTTCAGTCGCTGGCCGGTTTCGTCATTTTGAAACCAGGAAGAGAGGCCAACCTGGATTTTACGCTCACGGCACTTCTGCAGGAATTCCAGCAGGGCGGGCATGACACGTATCGTGATGGGCGCGGGACTGCCCCAATCCTGTTGATCCCAAGGTGGCAGCACATTCCAGGCACGGTTCGCATCAGCAGCAACGAAGTGAGGGTAGCAGTCGATTCGAACGGCATTGTAGCCACGTTCGGCCAAGCCGTCGAGCGCCTCATCCCAGTCTTCATAGCCGGCGCCGGGCCAGCGCCTTTCCAGCCAGGAGAAATCCCACATGGTAATGGCCAGAGGCTTGTGAAGGGATGCAAAAGCCCGGTTGTCTACTGGAGAAACGACACTCATGGATACCTCTGAGATTAAGGACTCTACCAGCCTCCGCTATGAAAATACTCCAGGCCGTCGATGGCGGTTGCTGTGCGTTGGTTTGCCCGCTTACGGAATTCCTCGGAGAGCTGGAACGGATGCGGCTCCTCGGGGAAGGGTTGCCCGATACGCTTAAGGTGATTGCGCAGCAGGCTTTTCATTTCATCCAATACCTTCGCATAGCGGGGAAAGGAAGCGAGGTTGATTTGCTCCCATTCGTCGTGGTCGATGCGGTAGAGCTGATCCGGTTCCCAATAGTAGCGGTGATAGAACTCGGGCATCCACGGCGTCCATTGCTCTATCTGATTAAGGATGCGGCCTTCAGCGTCCGCTTTCATCGCTTCGATCTGATTTCTCTGATAACGAAATGCGATGTACTTGAATTCCTTGGTTTGGACGGAGCGTGCGACGCCGACTTCATTGTACCAATAAGCGGGAGCTTGATAGGATTGTCCACATAGCGCGGCGGCATAGCTGCGTCCATCGAAGGCATTGCCGGGTTCGGTATTCAGATCCAGCAACTCAACGAGAGTTGGCAGGAAATCGATATTCTGAACGGTATGGGAGCAGACGCTTCCCGCAGGGATGTGCTCCGGCCAACGCACCAGAAAACCCGTGCGGGAGCCGCTGACATGGCAGGAGGACTTGCCGAAAACCGAATGGTCGCTCTGATAAACGATAAGGGTGTTATCGAGTTCGCCTTGGCGCTCGAGCTCGCGCCGCAAGATGCCCAGGCAGTCGTCCAGCCAGACGGTGCCGACGGCACGGTGGGTAGGCTCGATCCCGGCATTGTGGAGACGATCCAGAATCGATTGTCGAGAAGGGTGGCCCGTCTCAGGGACTTCATCCAACAATCCCCCCGGCGTAATACACGGGTCTTCTCTCACGATATTCTCACCGTGCTTGGGACCGTGAATCACATTGGTCGCGACGGTCAGGAAAAATGGCTTATCCGTGTCGCGTTCGTCGCGCAGGAAACGCAACGCACCTTCTGTTTTCCACTCCAGATTATGCGTGTCGAGGCGGACCCAGGGCTCCCAATCAATATTTCCCCAGGCAAGGCTTCCGGCGTAGTCCCAGCCATTGCGGTGAAGCTCGTCGATGGCTATTCGATAGTTGTCCTGGCGGATGCGATTGGCCTCAGCCTCGGGTGTGTCCGGCTCGATATGCCGCATGCCAAGCTCATCCGCGTGGCGGCCACAATGAAACTTGCCCACGTATCCGGTGGCGTAGCCGTTGCGACGAAAGAGGGTAGCCGCGCTTTCGTCTCCGGGACGAATCTCCGCATTGAAGCCGACCAAGGGGAATTCGTCATCGTCTTCAGGTTGCTCTGCCGCCGGGTTGCGACCACGACTGGGCAGGCGCCCGGTCAGGTAGGCATAGCGGCTGGGAGTACAGATAGGGGCGACCACCTCATGCTTGGAAAACCGCATCCCTTCCCGTGCCAACCAATCGAAATTGGGCGTTGGATAGGGACCGCCGTAGGGGCCAAGGTACTCCGGGTCCGTGTCGTCGCTGATAAGCACCAGGACGTTCGGACGCTTGTTGCGGTCGGACATAGGTGAACCGCCTTCTGATTGAACCTTTAGGCGCGGCGCCGACGACGGTAAAGCGCCAGTGTGCCCACGAGTCCGGCAAGCGCCAGGGCAGTGGTTCGGGGTTCCGGTATGGCGGCCAGGTTGAAGTCAACGTTGGCACCATCGAAGGAAAAAGTACCGCTCCAGCCATCGTTTAGGAGAGTCCATCCGGCGACGCCGGGGTCGGAGTCCAAACCGGTGATGATGTTTTCATAGATGCCTGTGGTCGCGCCATCGTCTAGAAAGAGGATGCCTTGATCCGCATCGAAAATGACTGAGCCCAAGCCTGCGAGAGCCAGCGTGTCACTGGTGCCGCTACCAAGAGCAAGGGAAATGACTGAACCATCCGAGAAGGTGACGCCGCCGTCCGAAGTCAGGGTAACCACACCACCCGCAGTAGCCGTGCCGGACAAGGTTCCGTCTACCGTCAACGAGCCGGTACCCGTATTTAGGGAGTCATTGAAAACGATGGTCTTGCCGGAGTCGATATTGACGGAGAAATTACCGGAATGGGTGCCCCAGGTGGCTTCCGAAGAGCCGGTGCCGTTAAAGTTAAGGGTCGCAGTCAGCGTAGAACTGGGGTTGGAAAAATCCCCGCTGTTGTTCAAGCCGCCCCCCACGTTGATAACGGAGGTAAAACCCGTGTTGGTGGTGGTTCCAAATTGATAGGCGGCGCCGGACTGGACGGTGACGTTACCACCGATGTCGTGGGTGCCTGAGCTGGAAAAACCGGAGGCGCGGAGGTTGCCTTGGCTGACCATCAGGCCGCCCGTCAAGGTCAGTGAGGTGGCATCTGTTCCGGCAGCGGAAGAGTTATAATTAAGACTGCCGTAAGTGAGGTCGGAACGTATCGTCGTCAAACTGCCTCCGACGACAAACGTACTATTTGAGTCAATGGAGTTGAACTGCAAATTGCTGTAAAAGCTGCTGACTTCATAGGTGCCGCCGCTATCCATATTCAGGACAATGTTGTGGTTGCGACCGCTGGCGGTTATGGTGCCGCCGCTTTCCACGACGACTTGGGAGTTCGTGCCGGTCACCGCCCAGTTGCCCGTGAAGTTATTGAGATTTTGGCCGTCCTGGACGCGCAGGCGGATATTTTCCACGGTGGAGAAATTTCCAGGTGAGGCCCCGGTGCCATCTGTATTGACGCCCCAGTTACTCTGGACGTTGCCCGGCGTACCGACTTCCCAGTAGTAGCTGGTTTGCCCGGAGGCGGGTAGGGCCAGGGCGCTAAAAATCAGGGATACGGACAAGATTTGTCCACGAAAAGAAGCTAGAGTGAAGGGTAGTTTGTTTTTCATTTAGAGAAGGTGAGGGGTGTTGGAGGATTGTTCAAGCCCATATTGGACAGTTCCAAAAGAAAATCAACCAATTTCTTGGGATTTCTATTCAGAGGGGCGGGGAAAGCGTGACATCGCTGTCCATTTTCAGCGGGACGGCGATGGGGGAGAGGAACTTGGACGGCTTTTCTATTTTCTTAAGCAACATGTCGGCCGATCGCCTTCCCAGTTCCTCCAGATTGAGTTGGATGGTGGAGATGGAGATGCCTGTGTTGTTGCGGTTGTAGCGTCCAAAAGTGACCAAAGACAGGTCTTCGGGGACGCGTAACCCACTGCTGAGCGCTGCGACGAGAATGGGTGCGGCGACCTCCATTTCATAACACAACAAAGCGGTGGGCCGGTTGCGCGCCTGGATGATTTTCCGTGCAATTTCCTGGCGATGGTCGACCCGAATCTCTGCAGGAGACTCCATTGGCGGGACGCGCACACGCTGCGGCTTCAGCCCGGCTTCCCGCATCGCCTTTTCATAGCCACCAAAGCGATCCGTTTCGCTGTAATGCTCGAAATGATGAAAATGCAGGTATCCAATGTGCTTGTGGCCTAGCGCGATAATTCTCTGCGTGGCATCGTATGCGGCATTAAAGTCGTCTGGGTGCACACAGTCGTGCTCCAGCTTGGAGTTCATCCAAACCGTGGGGATTTGATGCCTTTCAATCAGCTCCAGCATCTTTTTGGGCAGGAAGGTCGCGTAGTGGATGAGCAGACCGTCGCAGGACCATTCTTCGAGCACTTTGGGGACATAATTGGCGGAGGTCAGCCGACGGTTATCGAGCCAGGTAAGATTCAGGCGATAACCTTTTTTTTCCAAGGCGTCCTCAGCGCCATAGACAAGTTCGGCGGGCAGAAAGTAGGGGCTGATTTTTCCCACGATCATGGCGATCGTATTAAAGCGTCCGGTGCGCATGGTGCGGGCAATCGAATTGACGCGGTAACCCATGTCAGCGCAGGCCTTGAGGATGCGCTCCCGTGTCGCGGGTGCCAATGGGCAGTTTTCCTCGGTCGTGCTGACAGCGAGGGCGACCGTGGATTTGGAAACATTCAATCGCTGGGCGATTTCGCGTATAGAGGGGCCGCCCGGTTTTCGCGTGCTCTTTGTTACTTTCGATTGACTGCTCTTCATGCCGTATGCCCGCTACAAATCCAGTGCAGCAAGGTTGGACAGTTCTAACCCATGTTGGGATGGGGTTGTCAATCAGTAAGATAGCGTCCTGCTGCTCAAGGAAGCCGCTTCCAGCGTGCCGAGGTCATTAAGGCTGACCTCGATACCGCCATTTTGGTAATCCTCAAGGCGCCACTTCAGCCTGTCCAGGTGGGGTAATGGTTCACTATCGGACAGCGATTCTATCAGGTAGACCTCGAGGGTTCCCTTGCGCAGGAGAGCAAGCCCCAGGAAGCCTATGAAACGGGGGTGCCGACTTTGGTACTCCCAGGGAAAGAAAGGGCCGTTTACTTCGAAACAGTGGTTGACCTCAAGGCCCAGCCATCCGCCATGCAGGTCAGCTGTGCTATCAAGCTTAAGCCAGGGGCCATGCATCCGGCCTTCGCAGAGGGTGGAGGTCTTGGTCGATCCAAATACGGAGCGGCCATCAATAGCCAGATGATTGGCCGGTGTCGTTTCTTCGGTGAGGATCAAGCCCTCTCTGATTTCGCTCAGCAGGGCAGGGTCCTTGAGCGTGCCGCAGTTGTGGAATACCTCGATACGGTCAAAGGCCGATGCCTTGGGGAAATCATTCGTTGGCAGATGCGCGCTAAGGTGCCGTATTCCGTTTAGCAGAATCCGGAGAGCCGCGGGGTCATGGTTCAGCCTATCTCCAAGAGACAGGGTTGAGAGCAGGGCGCGTTGAGTGCCGTTTTGGACTTCGGCCAACAGGGAGTACTCGCGACGGGACCCGGTCATCAACGAACGGAATCGCTGCGTGGCTTGTGGGCGTTGGCCCGCTTCGCGATTTTCGATGGTGCTATCCATGTCCATGCCGGCGCCGACCCCATGAACCTGCTTCATCAATGGACTCACTTCCATGCCAGGCTGGAGAAGCACCGTGTTGCAGACAGATTGTCCGGAGGCCATGGGTCGCCAGTAGGGATCGTTGATGCCTTCCCGAAGACTGTGTTCGTCCGCTTCCCAGGTCCCCAGATTGGGTAAAAGTAACTCCGCGAGCTTTGTATCCCGGCCCGTGATGGGAGCGAACTTCCAGGAATAGGGCAGGGCTTCGTCAAAGCAGAGCGAACGCAAACCGAAGCTGGCACTGCCCGTATCGCTTATTTCCACGATGAAAACAGACACTTGAGCTTTGGCGGCACGGCTTTCCCATGCAGGCAGTTTTTTCAAACTTTCGGCATCGGTGAGCAACACCGAGCCGCTGGCGTTTTCCCATTCAAAATGGTCCGGCTGATGCGTGCGTACGGTAACCCCAGCTCCGCGCAAAGCTTCCACGTAAGGCTGTGTTTTACTGCTCGCGAGCAGATGCACCTGCATGAGCGGGGGCGCGCACGAGGGGGCGTTGATACTGTAGAGCGTTTCCTCGGTAGCATCCAGGACCGAGCCACTATCGTCCACCCAGCGTAACCTGAGGGGGAGGGTGGCCACCTTTAGATGTTCGGCAGCGAGCTCTACGGTGACGCGGCCGGTGCTGGCGGGCGGTACGGTAAGAGGAGTCTCTGCCTGGATGCGGCCATCAGGATTCTCCAGCAAGATTCTACCTTGTGCGAGCGTATCGCTGTCATTGCGTGCGGCCAGTCGAAGGCTTGCGGGTTGGGAGCCATCGCAGATTAAATTTCGCCCAGGCTGATCCAGGCAGACGCAATAGCGGCCCAACAAATGACGCCATTGCCTTGCCCGGCGTTTGTTGGCCTTGGGGGAGGTGGCGGATTGAGGACTGGGCGGGTGGACACGCAGGCCTTCACGGATCTCCAATTTGTGCTCTGGGTGGTAGTGGCACTCAAAGCCGCTCCAGTCCTGGATCCACTGGGCTGAAAAGTTGTAGGGGAGCACTCCCGATGCTCCGGCCAGGCGCATTGGCTCGATGCGCTCCTTCCACAGCGACCATTGTTTTTCCAGATAGTCCTCATTGGAGAAATACTCCTCGCCACTGGTCAGGCGTTGCTCGGCGCCGCGGCTGCCAATCCAGAATTCACCGAAGACGAGAGGCTTATCACGCAGCCAATGCTCCAGCAGAGGGCTGTAATTTTCTTCGTGATGTATATGGTAGATTTCCGCGTCATCCCCCAGGGCGCCGGCGCCACCATCGAAGGTTAAAGGGCGGCTGTCATCCCAGCGCCGAATACTGGCGGCCATGCCGGAAAACAGATGTGCTTTTTCCCGGTCGGGGGCGATGCGGACCATCTCGTTTTCCACGCCCCAGATGACCACGCTGGGATGATTCCAATCGCGGGTTATCCATGCCTCCGTTTCGCGTTCAAAAGCGGCCAAAAAGGTGGGCAAGCATGTCAGGTAACGGCCATAGCCGCGCGACCAGACCGAGGATTGGTTTTCCAGTAGTAACCCCACCTCGTCCGCGGCCTGGAAGATCGCCGGATGGCCAATGCTGCCGTGAATGCGCAGGCAATTGATATCCAGGTGCTGTTTGAGAAAACGGAAATAGCAACGGCAATGCTCCACCTCCCAGAACTGTGGCGTTTCCAGCGCGAAGGGATTGGCAAACTGCAATCCGCGGTTTTGCAACAGATCGCTTTCACCACGAAGAATGATCCGCTCACCGTTCAGATAAAAATCGCTGCCATGCACCGCGAACTGGCGGTAACCGAAGCGCTCTGTAAGTGCATCGGCGCAGTTGCCATTTTCCATCCGTGCTAATTCCAGGTTGTAAAGGATCGGAGAATCCGGAGTCCATCGTGCCAGCGGTTCGCCCGAAATGGAGGCCTCCAGAAAACTCCCGCACTGTTTCAGGTCTTCGGCGTTGAGAATGCCGCTTGCAACCGGCGTGTCATCGGTCGCTGATCGCAGAGTCCAGGTCCAGTGTGCCTTACTGGCTGTCTCCATTTCGCTCAGCCACCACCGAAGTTGTACCACGCCTTCGAGCGGCTTTGGCGTGATCTTCATGCGCTTGATGAAACGAGTGGGGCGTAGCTCGATACGGCAGCTTTGCCAGATACCCACGCGATAGGGTGGGGTGTCCAGGCCGGTTTGCTTACGCCATTTTTCTAGTGGTGTTCCGTGCAGGGTGGCACTGCAGACAGAAACGGGCAGACGCAGTGCATCGTTATCGAAAGCAACCTGCTCGCCGAGAAGATCGATCCGGATATGGTTTTCGCCCTCGCGGGTGTGCTCGTCGATGCGTAGCTCGAACGGAGTGTAGCCACCTTGATGCTCGCCAACATAATTCCCGTTAACGGAGATTCGCACGGCACTCATGGCGGCATCCAGGCACAGCCAGATGCTGCCCTTATGGTGAGGAAGGCTACATGTGCGCTCCAAGCGCCAGGCGTTCATCCCCGGTGCGGCCTGTAGGAAGGGGACCTGGATGGCAGTTCGCACGTCGGTAGCCTCGGTCTGGCGAGCTAATTCATCAAAGTCTGATGCCAGTACCCCAGTGCCGAGCCATTCTCCGTCAAGGCAGATGGATTCTCGCTCGGGGCGAACCGTTGGGTGCTCTTTCATGAATCAAGTGAATGTTGTCCCGCTCAATTTGCTATCTTTGCGGGCTCTTCGCTGATAACTGAATCCATTCGGCAGTGATGAAGAAAGGAAGTCAACATAAATTGGACCTGTCCAATTATTCGAGAATAAGGTGTTTGGCTGGTTACCTTGACCTTATTTTGCTGCTGAGTAGATTACTGGCTAGTGCTTCATGCAGTTTGGCCGAAATATTGGGCGCAATTTCTATTTCACGCTTGAGTTTATGCAAATATCGCGCACATTATTGGACAGTTCCAATTTAAAGTGACATCTTTTTCCTGATACCCCAATGACAGTCCGTCCCCAAAAGCCTCAGGGCTTTGCCCTTGTTGTGGCAGTTGTGCTGCTGGGCTTTGTCATGCTCATACTGGTTTCGCTATCCGCTTTAGTGCAGACGGAATTGCACTTGAGCAGTAGTCGGCTGAGCATGAGCGAAGCACGTAGCAATGCCTTGCTGGGGCTTGAAGTGGCTTTGGGGCGCTTGCAGGCCAGTTCGGGGCCTGACCAGCGGGCAACGGCTCGCGCGGACATCCTCGGTGATACTACTGAAGAAAATAGATATTGGACAGGCGTTTGGAAGACAATCGACCCAGATAATCCACGTCAGGAGCTGGAAGCGGTTCGCTCCTGGAGCACACAGCCGGATGAGGTGGAGTGGCTGATTAGCTCGGAAAAAAGTCCGAATCCCAATGCGAGCCTGGCCGATTCAAATCCAAGCTCAGGTGTGGTTTCATTGGTAAATTATATCGATGCGGAAACCGATGAAGAGGCCGAAGTGCAGGCCGGCAAGATACCTTTGCCTCTAAACGGTTCCCAAGGCGGCAATTTTGCCTGGTGGGTTGGCGATGAGGGCATCAAGGCGAAATTCAACACCGCGGGCGGCCAGAGCCCTGCCGCTGGCGCTGGGGAGGAGTGGCTTCAGGCTCAGTCCGCTTTGCTTAACCCTGAGCGCTTCGGCATGGCCGCCATGGATGGCTTGAGCGATCTATTTGATTATGCTTCGTTGAGCGCTGGTGAGCGGGCACAAGTATACAGCGATGAAGACATCGGCTTCCTGGCAGACGGGACTGTGACGAGCGAAAGTATCGATGCGTTTCGAAAGGAATCTTTTCACGATATTACGTTTTCATCCTTTGGCGTACTCTCCAACCAGCGTTTTGGAGGATTGAAAAAGGATCTTAGTCGGGGCCTTGATGACCAATTTCCTGAAACCCTGGCCGGGCGTCCGATGTGGTGGTTGCCGGAGCCGGGAACGAGCCATGTCGTCAAAGGAGAATTATGGGATGTTGTCTACGATTACGCCAATTTATACCGAGACTATCCGGCCTGGCAGTTCTCCGGTAGTGTCAATGACTCCGGCTACACATACAGTTACAATCCTCATGGTCGTAATGGCCCTCAAGGCTTGAGCGACCCACGAGATGCCTCCGCCTCGGTACCTATGCGTTTCTTTGGGCCGGAGTCATCGACCAGCCAGGGCTCCTTCAACCGGCAGGGAAAAAACATGGGAGCGAACTCTTACTATATCGCTCCTGTTATCAGCCAATATCAGGAGAACCATTGGGATGTGAGTGAATCTGGCACCAAGCAAGGGCGGCCAATCTGGAATGCACTCAACCCGGTAGTCCTGGCCTGCCTTTGGCGTGTTGGAATCGGGTCGGTAGATTTGACGACCTACAGTCAAAGCGAGGCGTTCACACGCGATGGTTACAGCCCGGATGGGACATTTGCCAATTTGCTCCAATATGACGAAGTGGCAGGCAAACCCAAGTACGACTTCAATGGCAGTAGCTATACGGGCCATCCGCTGGACTTACCCCGGGACTGGCAAGGGCGGCCCTCCACTGGTGAGCATGCCGTACAGGGTACGCCCAAGGAATATTACCGCCTGCATTTCGTGCTTCAGCCCATTATTGTGTTGTGGAACCCGTATAACGTTCCGTTGAAAATCAACGATCTCGAAATTACGCCGAAGTTCGAGCCTTGGGTCAGCATTGACTTTGACCCCAAGGACGGAACCGGCTCTGGAGTTAAGCCGGTAAAACTTCACAAATATATGTACACCGGGTCGACAAAGTTTCGTGTACTCGATGACTATCCGCACTCTGCGGTCGGAGCTTCCAATAACCCCTCCGAAGCCGATGATCGCTTTTTGCTCATTGATGACGCCCTCATGGCCGGAGGCCAGTACAAAGCAGGGATACAAATCAACAACGAGATATTGCAGCCGGGCGAGATACTTGTCTTTTCATCGGATAAGAACCGTAAGCTTGCAGTGACTACCGGCATCCCGGTCAAGGCGGCACGTGGAGAGGGGCCCAATACGGATGCTGTCGCATTACGGGAGTTTCCGATTAAGCACGACTTTCCTCAAGGCACCCACATAAACTCCATTCAGCTCTTCTACGAACCGAGTAACGTTCCAAACAGAAACCAGGTGGATGGCCGACTCAACACCATGAGTTTGAGTGTCCAGTACCAGAATCAGGACTTCAGTCCGGGGACGCAAACAGAAGGCTACTTATTTCAGTTCGACCAGTTTGGACCGGATGCTGTTGAAGGGGAGGATTGGCTAGAAAAGCATGAGTTTGAAGTCGATTTGAATATCGAGGATATACAAGTGCCATACACCAACTTAGCCCTCGATATGAACGACTACTTCGACGTGCACTGGTTTGCAGTTATTGGAGCGCAGACCAAGCGCATCAATGAGAATCTACGCGGTGCGCCACTCTTCAGTCAGTTCAACGTAACCCGTGTAGCTGACCGGCCCAATCCTTCCAACACAGAAATGAGCGGCCTGCTTTGGAAGGCAAAGTTCTACACCGACCCGGAGTTTCAGGATGCCATTGAGAGCGACGAGATTCCATTCTGGAATGGCGACGATCAGATTTGGAATGACGTCGACCATGTTGTGCTGAAGGAGCTGCCAAGACAGCCGCTGTCTTCCATCGGCCAGTTCATGCACGCAGGTTTGTCGGTTAACGATTGGGACCCGCTTTATGCGGTGGGTAGCTCCTATGCGCATCCTCTCATCGCACCGAATGGGTTGATAAATAAATTTAATCAACAAGCCGGCACGAACGGCATTGGCACAACCGGTAATATCGCGGTTGACTTGGCGTACCTCTCCAACGAGCGCCTCTTCGATGACTTTTTCTTTTCCACCGTGCCTCCCCAGAATACCGATCCGGGGGCACCGGGATACAGTAGCACCTACGAACCCGAAGAGGTGCCGCCTTTTGAGGCTTTTTCGACTGAGGATTTGGAGCTGAGCAAGCCTCTGCCAAACCCTCGCATGCGTTACCTTCTGCCGGAGGACGACACGGGGTATACGGTTTTGCTCGAAGATATGCGTGACTATGATTCTGCCGCGTCGGTGCTGATGGTTGACGGGGCTTTCAATGTGAATTCAACCTCGGTGGAAGCCTGGGAGGCGGTATTGTCGAGCCTGCGTAATCAGATGATACCCTCTGCTTCCGGCGGACAAAACACGGCTGGTGGCAGCGCGGACAATCCGTTTCTACGTGTGAGTGCTCCTTTAGGTGGCAATGATAACTCCACGGAGGATCTTTATACGGGTTTCGCTTCCCTCAGTGACGATGAGATTCGTGAGTTGGCGGAAGCCGTTGTTACTGAAGTGAAGACCCGCGGCCCCTTCCTCAGTATGGCGGATTTCGTTAACCGTCGTTTGGAGGACACTGAGTTAGGCTACAAAGGCGCTTTGCAGGCAGCTTTGGACAAGTCCGTCAATGCCGACAGTGACCGGTTCGGAAGTCCGGTGACGTTGAGCAATAGTGGCGATGACAGCAATCTGTGGCTGAACGACAAGCAGGGCAATCGGTTGCTGCGCCCGGAGGTGTTGGTTTCTCGGCAAGGTGCGGGATTGCCGCAATGGATACTTCAGAATGATATTCTGCGCTCTTTTGCATCCATAATGCAGGCGCGCTCTGATACTTTTATTATCCGCTCCTACGGCGATGTGACAGATATAACCGGTAAGCCGATCGCGCAGGCTTGGTGCGAGGCGGTGGTTCAGCGTATGCCTGATTACGTGGATTCACTCGCCAATCCAGATCCGACGGTTCGCCCCTGGCTGTTGAGCGTCAATGGCAACGGCGAACGGCTCGACGAGATCGTACGCAACACCGGTTCCGGCTCCGGGGCATTGAGTGAAACTAACTTCGATTTTGGTCGTCGCTACCGCATCGTGTCCTTCCGCTGGTTGAATGAAGGGGAAATCTAGCCTGTCTGAGTTTTGAAATTATGGTGTATTTAAGCTCTCCCCAAAAGCTGATCGTCTTGGGCATCACCCTGTCAATGTGCCTGACATTAAATGCAGCGACGTCCTTTCGTGTGCTTTACTGGTCGGGTGACCTCAACGATGTTTTTTTTCAGGACTCTGGTGGGAAAATGCAGGAGCTCGATGCGGGAAAACGCAGTTTCTCCGATACCTATATTTATCCAGGTGAGCCCCCGCTAAGATTTTACAGTAAGTCCGTTGCCCCTGAAACCGGAGAAGAGCTTTTCCTTCCGGTGGCAGAGTTAAACCCGATCCCGAATTTTCAGACGATTGGTTTGCTCTTTTTTGATAAACCCGGTGGCGGATATCGGCTCTACTCGCTGGACATCGGTGCAGAGCAATTGCCTGGTGGCTCTTTTTGTTTTGTTAATATGACCCAACGAAAACTCGCCTTTCAGGTCGGGGAGACGACTTTCTATTTAAACCCTGGCCAGAACCATCATTTCGAAACCAGCTCTGATGAAAGGCCGGAGGATGTAGATGAAGATGCCACCTCGGGCGGTAAAAGCATTATCGTACGCGCGGCGGAAGATCAGTCCGACGGTTGGAGCCCTGTGCTGAATGTCCGTTGGATGCTGAGTCGCACGGCACGCACTTTTGTTTTTGTCTACAACCGTGATGACGGTGAGATAGCCATGCGTCGATTCAGTGACCGGCTCTGAGGCTCTATAAAGGTAGAATCTCGGTATTGTTCTCGCCGTCGTCGCTAAAGTCCGCCTCGAATTCAACCTGCTTGTTGGTGCCATCGACGGTAAACTCGTAGTCTCCGAAAAAACCGCGAAATTCTATTTCGCCCTCGGCATTGGTGGTGGTATCGACCTTGGTGGAAAAGGTTTCCTGGACGAGCTTGCGGAAGCTTTCCGCCAATGGCTTGGGAGACCAGTCCTTGCGGAACATGGCTGCATTGGGTTCCCACATGTAGCCTTCCCAGAAACCCCAGGTCTGCACCAGATTCGTGGCCGGGTGGCTGAAGGCAATCGTTACAAAATCGCTCACGTAGTCGGCCTGGGCTTGCTCGTCCGGTATATTCACCGTCAGTTCCGTCAGTTGCACCTTGAGGCCTTTTTGAGCAAAGGTGTCGATGATCTCATAGACGTGCGGGATGGGCGTGAGCGAACCCTGGAAGTGCGATTGCAGGCCCATTCCGTCGATGGGCGTTCCCTCCTTTTGAAATTTATCAATCAGGTCCTCATAGTAGGCAACCTTCGGATTGCCGCTGCCCGGGCGTGTCATAATATCGAAGTCATTGACGTATAGATCCGCATGTGGTGCTGCGTTGCGTGCGGCCTGCATCCAGGTACTCATGGCGTCGTCACCCAGGATTTGCATGAAGTCCTGATTGGTGTAGGGCTCGTTGATCACATCCCAGTCCTGAATGCGGCCGTCATACTTTGCCCCAACGTCCTGGATGCGCTCGAGAATAGCAGCCTGCAGGGCTTCAGGATCATCTTTCAAAGCGATAATATCAGGATTGTTATAGCGCCAGCCGGGCCAGACAAGCGTATGACCGCGAACGTGCCACTGGTTGCCTTCCATCCAGGACAGACCGTCTTCGATCTTGGTATCAATGTCGGGTATGTTGGCTTGCTTCCATTTCATCGCGTTCTCCAGCGAACCGGCATTAAACATTTCGGCGGCGACTTCGCCGTACTTGGGCTCATAGCGCCAGGTGCCGGGTAGCAGTACGGGGGTGCCCAGGGTGGAGCCGAAACCGTAAGCATGGCGGATGAGTTTACCGCGAACCTTAACGCCACTGAGGGGGCGGCCTTGTGCGTCGGTCAGCTTGAGGACAAAGTCACCTTTGCGGTGCTTTTCGATGCGTTCTGCGGCCTCCTTCCGCCAAGGGGCTTCCGGAGCTGAGCCCAGGTAGTCCATGAAAGAAGCAGGGAGCGAATCAGGGGTGACTGCCTGACCGGAGTTTATCAGCGCCACGCCGCCGATATCGATAGACTGTGGTCCGTAGCCTCCGCGAAAGAGAAGCTGTGCTCCCCCGGCGGCTACGGCAAAATCGGCTTTGAAGGGGATCACATAATGATGCCACTCCGTGTCGTCCGCACTCACACCCCAACTGATAAGCTTTTCGTACTTACCACCTATTTTTTCGATTGAGAACTGTGTGGTTCCGTAGCCGGTCTGCACGTTGGGCTTTGCCACGCGGTAGGAAAAGACAGCCAGCAGCGTATCACCCGCTTCGACGGACTGAACCAGCGGTTGCTTGATTTGAAAGGAATAGAATTTGGGTGAGTCCTTTTCCGTCGTCATACAGACGGCTTCGTTGAAGGCCTGACCCTCTACCGGAATCATTTCCATTTTCCCGTATTCAGCGCCTTGCACTTTAAAGCCTTTCAGTCCCTCGATAATGGAGTGATAAGGGCCGGCTGGCAGGCTGCCATTGTCCGGGAGCGGATAGCTTTTCAGGTTGATAACCGGCAGGTCCTCATCCACCCAGGAAAGTTCTGTAAAGGCCTCTGGAACATCGTCGAGGCTATCGCGATCGGGAAAACTCACCTGGACATCGGTAATCTCTATAGTGCCCGTCCCAAAGCCCAGGCTAATGACTACCTGGCCGTCACCGGAATCGAGGATTTCATTGATGGTTCCTCTGACGGTCACCTTGCTCCACTCGGACGGGATATCTTCGCGCTTGTAAATGAGCGGGGAGAAGGGCGGGCGGGCCAGTTGCAGCGCTAGGGCGACGCGGACATTGTCCGGGCTACGCATCATGGCTGTGATCTCAATCTTTTCCGCGGGATAGATCTTCTGTGGTATCTTCTGCCTAAGTTGAACGAACCAGGGCTTTTCCGGTGCTTCCTTGATCTTTACCTGTAGGGCAGTTTGGGCGGGCCCGTTGTCCAACGTGACCGTGCTGACCTCGGTGCCGTCCATACGGCTTGACCATCCGTTGAGGCCATCGGCGAAGTCGGCATTTTGGAGTGTTACGGTGGCTGCATTCGCAGCCATGGATGCGGTCAAAAGAAAAAGGGCAATGAAACGATTCATAAACAGGGGGGATTTTCGTTTACAGGCACTTCCGGCGGAAGCGCAAGATTGACTCGTATAATAGGACCGAATGAGGACCTTGTTTTATAGAGGAATGGGCATCGGGAAAGATTCTGTCAACGAAATTTGGACAGTTCCAAAAATTGGGCTTTGGGGGTTCATATACAAAGTAAAAGCCCCCTCGCAATCTGGTGCGAGGGGGCTCCATTGTGGCAGGGACTGTATGGTGAGAGAGTTTACAAAAGGGGTAGGGTATAGTTGACGATGAAGCGGTAGTCGTTGGTCGCATCAGCAGACGCCCCTGGGCTGTTATAAGTGCTAATCCACGAGCCACGGATATCAAAAGTCAGCCCCTCGGCGAAGGGCGGCTGGTACTTGAGGATAAGGTCGAACTCGTTTTGGTCCGCGCCCGCGCCTTTACCTGAATCACGGCGCTCCTGGATGACGTAGCTGGTGGCAAATTCCAGTCCGTTCAGCTCGCTGGTGAGCGCGCCAAAGTCGTAAGAGGCAAAGAGACCGTACATGGACGAGTCGGCGTTGTTGTAGTCCAGTACGGTGGATTTGGTGAAGCCGGGATAGCGCCCCCAGGGAGACTGCATTCCGAAATTGGTTATGCCCACCAGAAAGCGCGCCCCGCCGACGCCATCAAAGACGTGGTTGAAGCGAAAGCTGGCGCTCAGGCCGCCGTAACTGACGCCTGCCAGCGCCCCGGCCATTTGGGAGGACCAGGTGCCCACAAGTTCATCGCCCACGCTGCGTTGATCAGCGAATTGGAAGGCCAGCTTGGCAACCAGATCGCCGTCGCGGTTGAGGGGCTTTTCAAAATCGGTTTCGGCGTAGAAGGTGTTGAACATATCGACGCCGTAGTATTCCCACAGGTCGATGCCCCAGTATTCATGCGGGGTCAGTTGCAGGCCGCCGAAGGCTACCCCACGATTCGCGGAGGTGGTGTTCTTGGTGGCCACAGACGACATGGGGACGAAGGTGGTGCTGCCCCGATCCAGCTCCTCGGTCACATAGCCGGTCAGGAAGCTAACCGGATTATCGGAGTTAAACTTCAGGTCGATGCCGCCTTTTTCGTCGGACTGGATGGTCTTGGTGCCAAAGATGTAGGCTTCGAAAAGCTGTGGCAGCATGCGGTCGAAGTGCTGGTTGATAAAAGGCGTATCGAGCGCTTGCCTGTAGACTTTGACGCGGTAAATGTCGTAGCGGAATTGCGCGTAGGCCTGGCCCAGCACATTCTGGCTGTGCTGACTGCCGCTGCCGGGTTCGGTTTTCAGCAGGCGGGTGCCTTCCTGGCCGTAGGGTTTGTAGAGTCCACTGGAGGTGTAGTAGCCGACACCGACGTTGAAGAAGTCCTTAAACCAGCCGCTCTTGTACACGATACTGCCGCCTAGTGCCCAGGCGGACTGCAGTTGGGTGGGCCCGATTTCCGTCCGGTAGAAGGCGGAGCGAAAGTTGACTACCAGACTGGTGTCCCGAAAGAAGGGGTCCAGTTGGCTGAGCTGGTTATCGACCTCGGGAAAGTTTCGGGTCAGAATGGTATCCTGAGCTGGGACGGTGTAGCCGCCGGTAAAGTGTTTCTGCGTCGCAGCCGGCTCTGAGGCCAGTCGCATGTCTGAAATGGGGTAGGGGGCTACCTGCCAGTAAATCGGCTCCAGCTTCTCACTCGATACATCCGGCCGTATTTCCGTCATACGCTTGCTCTTGGCCGAATCGCTTTCCTCGCCACGCGTGGCAGGCCCGCTGAACATTGCGACAAGTCCGATGCTGAGTAGCGTGTGGCGAAGTTTCATGACGCAGTTCTTCTAATGGAAACTGACTCTTCTCCCGGGGCCAGGGGGTGGTCAATCTTGTAAGATGCTTGCAAAGAAAAACTTGCGTTACAATTGTCAGGGGAATGTTACGGGGTACTTCCTGAGGTTACATTAGCAAAGTGTGAACTTGCGACTTGTCGAACCGTGCAGGTGTCCTATGTTGATGGGTTTTTGTAGAATGAAACTCCCACCCACAGCGCCTTTTTCCGACCAGCAACGCAGCGCCATTTCGGCGGCACTCGGCAGCCTAAGTTCCGAGCAAAGCCAGTGGTTGAGCGGCTTTTTAGCCGGTGCGCAAATTGCCGGTGGTGCCGCCCCCGCAACCGCCGCTCCGGCCACCAACGGGCAATCGCCGCTGACCATCCTTTTCGGGACGGAGTCCGGCAACGCCGAGTCTTTGGCGCGCGAAGCCCAGAAGCAGGCATCCGGAAAGGGCTATCAGGTCACCCTCAAGGACATGGGGGACATCAAAGCCGATGCTCTCGGACAGCTGCAGAATCTCCTCGTCATCGTCAGTACCTGGGGCGAGGGCGACCCGCCGGACCGCGCCGTGACTTTCTACGAGGAGTTGATGGGGGACAGCGCGCCGAAGCTTACCGGCCTGCGTTTCTCCGTGCTTTCTCTGGGCGACAGCTCCTACGAACACTTTTGCAAGATTGGCAAGGATGTCGACACACGCCTCGAAACGCTCGGGGCCAAGCGCTTTCACCCGCGAGTGGACTGCGATGTGGACTTCGACGAGCCTTACAAGAAGTGGATCGACGGCGCGCTGACGGACCTCTCCAGTGTGGTCGCCCCGGTGGCTGTCGAGGCCGTCTCTTCGGCAGATGCCTCGTCCGACGCGTCCGCTGCCGCGCCTGCTATTGAGTACGGAAAAAAGAATCCGTTCCCGTCCACGCTGAAGGAGCGCATCCTGCTCAACGGCCGAGGTTCCATCAAGGAAACCATTCATCTGGAGTTGTCGCTGGAAGGCTCTGGAATGACGTACGAGGCCGGCGACGCCCTCGCGGTTATCCCGACCAACTGCCCCGAGGTGGTGGACGAGCTCATCGCTGCGGGCGGATTCGATTCGCAGGATGCCGTGCCGATGCCCGATGGCGAGGAAGGCCCGCTCAAGGAAGTCCTTTTCCAGTACTACGACATCACCACGCTGACCAAGCCGGTGCTGAAGAAGTACGCGGCCCTGGCCAAATCCGCCGAGCTCGATGCACTTTTGACGGATGAGGCCAAGGACCAGTTGAAGGAATACCTGTGGGGACGCGATCAGGCCGACATGCTTCGGGACTTCCCGGTCAAGGGGCTCCCGGCCAAGGACTTTGTCAGTGTGCTGCGAAAGATGCCGCCGCGCCTGTACTCCATCGCTTCCAGTCTCAAGGCTCACCCTGACGAGGTGCACCTGACTATTGCGGCGGTGCGTTACGAGGCCAACGGCCGCAAGCACAAGGGCGTTTGCTCCACCTTTACCGCTGATCGCGTGGCGGTCGGGGAAACCATGCCGGTCTACACCCACACCAACAAGAATTTCAAACTGCCCACTGCCGGCGAGACACCCGTCATTATGATCGGGCCCGGCACCGGTATCGCGCCCTTCCGCGCCTTCGTTGAGGAGCGCAAGGCCCTCGGCGCCACGGGCCGCAATTGGCTTTTCTTCGGCGACCAGCGTTTCACCTACGATTTCCTGTACCAGACCGAGTGGCAGGACTATCTCAGCGATGGCATCCTGACCCGCCTCGACACGGCGTTCTCCCGTGACCAGAAGCACAAGGTTTACGTGCAGCACCGCATCATCGAGCGTGGCAAGGAACTCTACGCCTGGCTGGAGGAAGGTGCGCACTTCTACGTCTGCGGTGATGCCTCACGCATGGCCCACGACGTCAACGAGGCTCTCATCAGCGTCATTGAAAAGCACGGCGCAAAGTCCCGCGAGGATGCTGAAGCCTACGTCAAGGAGCTCTCCAAGTCCAAGCGCTACCAGCGCGACGTGTACTGAGATTATTTAGTCTCCTGCTCCAAGTGCCTCAACGCTCAATCGATACAATTGCGTATGCGCCAGCACAAATGGCGGCGATTGAAAATAGCATGAGCACTACTCTTGCTCCAAATGGTCCTGTCGCTTTGTTGATGACGCCTAGAATGATACCCAATAGCGTTGCATCTGGAACAGACCACTTTTTCCATTCTTCATTCTCAAAGAAGGCTTTCTTTTGAATGGAAAAATAGAGGATGATAAGCCCTGGAAGAATTAGGAATAGAGTAAAGAATAAGGAAATTATTCTAACATCGTTCATTGAGTCTCCCTAATTCATTTGATGCCTATCTTGTCGAAGTAGGCTTTGACTTGGCCGGGTTCGGGCTGGTGGGCGATGTAGGCGATGTAGCCGTCGGGTCGGATGAGGCAGGCGGTGGCCGCCTCGGCATGGTAGGCCTCGTGCGCGGCATTGGCGCTATCGACGAGTACGTCGCCGTCCCAATCCAGTGTGCCGGTGGAGGAACCACTGTTCACGATCAGGTGTGTCTCGACTAAACCCGGCCAGGCGTCCGCGGTTTCCTTCGCGATGGCGGCCAGATTTGGCATCTCCTGTTCGCCCTCACCATTGAGCAGCAGCAAATGGAAGCGCGCGGGGCGCAGCTTTTCGGTAAGGCGTACGGACTCTTCGGACTCCTTGACGGTTAACACGGCGTCGTGGAAGAAATCGCCGGGCTTGATGTCGGCGTGCGCGAATTTCTTGTGAAACCAGCCTTCCTTCTCGCCCTGGGCCAACGGGCCCTCGCGGTAGTTGATCTGCGATTGGGACATCGTATCGCGCCCTTTGTTCTGGACGACGGGGAGCGATAGCATGAAAGACATGGCGTGGTTGCGCATGCTCTGCAGCAGCGGATTTTTGAGCATGAGCAGTTCCGTGGCGCCTCCGGTTTTGGACAGGACTTCCTCCGCGATGGGGTGGCGCTCCAGATGATAGCTGTCGAGGAAGGTGTCGTCCTTGACGTGCCCCTGCACTGCCAATGCGAGCTTCCAGGCGAGGTTGTGCGTGTCCTGCAGGCCGGTGTTCATGCCCTGGCCACCTGCCGGGCTGTGGACATGGGCGGCGTCCCCGCCGAAGAAACAACGCCCTACGCGGTACTGCTTTACCTGACGTTCCTGGATGCGGAAGTAAGCCAGGTCGCGCATATCGCTGAAGGTGATCGGCATCTGGGTGCGTTCGTCGATCATCTCCTGGAACTCCTCCAGGGTCGGGTTCTCGCCCTTGCGCTCGGGGACATAGCCGACGATGCGGAATCGGCGATTGCCAAACGGGAAAAAGACACACGGGCCGCTTTCATGGAGAAAGGCGGAGACCTTCTCATCGGATACGGAGCCGTCCACCGTGACGTCGCCCACGATCCAATCCGCGGGGATGGCTTTGCCGTCGAACGGCATTCCCAGTAATTCCCGCGTGGTGCTGCTGATGCCGTCGCTGGCGATCAGGTACTGGCAGGCGACGGTGCTTTCGCCGGTGGCTGTCTTGAGCTGCGCGGTAACCCCGGCGTCGTCCTGAGAGAGGCCGACAAGCTCGGTGGCCATCTCAATGCTTCCGCCAAGTGACGCGTAGTGTGCGCGAAGTATTTTCTCTGTCTGGTCCTGGGGCAGGATGAGCAGGAAATTAAAGCGGCTGCGGATTTCGCTCAGGTCCATGCCGCCGAGCTCCTTGCCGTTGGCAAGGACGATAAGCGAAGCGCACTGGTTACCCTGCTCCATGAATTGCTCGGCCAGGCCGAGTTCGTCGAAGATGTCCATGGAGCGACACCAGACGCCGGCGGCTTTGCTCTTGGTATTGGGCTCGGCTCGGCGGTCGATGATGCGGTGCTCGATGCCGCATCGTTGCAATTGGCAGGCGGCCATCAGGCCTACAGGCCCGGCCCCGACGATCAGGATATCGGTTTTCTCATTCATGCTGACTGGATGGTTGAGGTAGAGGTGGCGGCAGCTAGGGTCTGAAAATCAATCCCGACGGGGCAGGCGTCGGATATCCGGCTTGGAAAAAGCGATCGTGCCGGGCTCCAGATAGCCTCCGAAGGCGAGGGTGGGGCCGACGGCCGCGCGCTTATCCAGAATCGTGCCGGGTTGGAGCACGGCGTTGCAGCCCGCCTCGGCGCCGTCACCGAGGATGGCTCCTAGCTTGCGCAGCTCGGTGTCGATGAGGCCGTCCGGGGTGATGACGCTGACGGGCTTTTGGTCGAGCCGGAGGTTGGCGCAGATGACACCGGCGCCGAGGTGCGCGCCGTTACCCAGGATGGAATCCCCGACGTAATTGTAATGGGGCGTCTGCACGTTATCCATGAGCAGGCAGTTCTTATATTCGCAGGCGTTGCCAACCACACAGCCTTTGCCGATGATCACATTGCCGCGGATGAAGGCGCCGGGGCGTATTTCGGTTTCCGGCCCGATGTAGCAGGGGCCTTCAATGAAACAGGTCGGCGGCAGCTTGACTGTCGGGTGGAGGTAAACGTCGCCTCGAATGTGAACCCCGTGCCCGTGCTCCGGGCGATCCTTTTCGGCCTGGCTGAAATCATGCGCGGCGAGCGCCTCCTTGATCTTCGGAAGCCAGGCCCATGGCGAATGGGTTGCCAGAAAGTAGTCCGAAAAGGCGCTGAGGGATTCGGGCAGTTCGAAGAGATCGCTGGCAATCATGGTTGAAGCATGAAACTCAAGCTACTTTGGAGCAAATGTATTTAACTACAGGTTGGCAGGATTTTTACGGAAGTTCTCCTACGGTTAGCTCCTTACATTAATCTGGAAAAATCTGTGTTTATCTGTGTAATCTGTGGTTAATATTGATTTTCGTTCTTTTCAGTTTCCAGGGGTGCCGCTCTCGCTGCGTGTCTTTCGGGGTGCGTAGAGGAAAGTCCGGACATCGCAGGGCAGGATTCCCCGTGAAAGCGGGGGCACGGCTGGCGCGAGCCACCGTGACGGATAGTGCCACAGAAAATATACCACCTCGGGCTCGTCCCGGGGTAAGGGTGAAAAGGTGGGGTAAGAGCCCACCGCGTCTTTGGTAACAACGACGGCAGGGTAAACCCAATCCGGTGCAAGACAATGTAGGGGACCGGGCGGCCCGCCCATTCGGTCCCGGGTAAGTCGCATCCCGCCTTGGCGGGAGCAGGTTCTTCGGAGCCGCGCAGATAAATGAGGGTGCTCTGAGCCTTGGCTCAGGGAACAGAATCCGGCTTACGGCCCCTGGGAACTGATTCTTTTTATGAGGGTGTTTTCGGGAATGCTCCCGTCGCATCCTTGGAGATCTTTGGCTGAAACCCCGTTTCCTCGCCTCGACGTATCTCTGATACGCCTCGGCTCGCAAGCCGTGATTTCATCTCAAAGCTTTCCAGCGACTGCTCGGTGCGCATTCACCGAAAAACACCCTCTTATATGTCGTTTAGAATGGGGCAGCGAGCAGCGCGAGCGATGGGGCGAAGCCCCATCACGATGCGTAGCATCGAGGATGCAAGGCTATGCCTTGCTTAGGCCGATGCGGGCGAAGACTTCGGCGGGGGCGTCGCATTCACGCATGAGCTCGGTCATGCGTTGGCGGAGGCGGTTTTCCGTTTCCGGGTCCTCGAGCGGAGATTGCTGAGCCGGGTCAACCTGAACATCGAACAGGTAACCTTGCAGGCCGTGTTCGTTTTCCTGTGACACACCCGCTTTGCCCAGGCGAAGGGGTTGACGCTCCTTGGTGAAGGAAAACGGTTCGACCAACTTCGCGCCGTCACCTTCCGATTTGAAACCGCGCATGGCAGTGGGCATGAGGGTGTAGTTGTAGATGTCACCCTCGGGCTCCAGGCTACTGAAATAGACGTAGCGGCCGTCGGTGATGTTAACCCGTACGCCGTGGTAGCCGAAGATGCCGGCGTCGCGCACTGGAGAATCGTCGGCAATGACGCCTGCGAGGTCCTTGCCGGTCATATCCGCAGTGGGCTCCATGCCGAAGTAACCGAGCAGCGTGGGGCCGAGGTCAATGGACGGCTGCACGAGCGAGCTGCGGCGTTGCCCTGCGCAATCAGGCTGACGCGGGTCCCAGACGAAGAACGGCGTGTGGGCGACCTCCTCCCAGAGGAGAGGCCAGTTTTTGGCCCACTTGCCGTGTTCACCGAGCAGAAAGCCGTGGTCGGTCCAAACGATCAGCAAGGTATCTTTCCACATGTCGTGGGCGTCCATGGTGTCGAGCACCTTGCCGAGGCTGTCGTCGCACTTGCTGACCAGGGCGGCGTAGTTGTTTGTGGCCACCTGCACTTGGTCGGGCGTTTCCTTGACGTCGTCGTAGGCTGGCCAGTCGAAGAGTGCGCCGTCGATGTCGGGCGAGGGATACATCTGCTGCCAGCGCGGGTCGGTGGTGAAGGGCTCGTGGGGATCGAAGCACTCGATTTGGACGAACCAGTTGTCCTCGGCGTGGTTGCGCTCGATGAACTCCAGGCCGTCGCGGAAGGTCTGTGACTGCGGGTAATCCGCGTCAGTTTTGAATTTGGAGCGGTTGGCCCAGTCTGAGTTACGGCCCTTGCCGTTGATGTTTTTGGGGATGTCCGGCTCGCCGACCATGCCGACCCACGGGTCGCCCTCCTGACCGCGGGCGAAATCCCAGGAGCTGTAGCGGTTGTGATAGGTGCAACCGCCGTCCTCAAAGTAGTGGTAGTGGTCGGTGCACATATGGGTGTAGACGCCGTTGTTTTTCAGCATCTCCGGCACGGAATCGTCGAAGGGTTCGACCGGCCCCCAGTTGCAGTGCAGGAAATTCGGGCGGCCCGTATGGAAGTCTCGCCGTGCCGGCATGCAGGGCATCGAGCACACGTAGCTGGTGTCGAAAGTGGCGGTCTTTTCGGCCAGGCGCTTGAAATTGGGGGCCTGGATCCAGGCATCCGCGTTATAGGGAGGGAGCATATGTCGATTCAGCGAATCGAACATGACCATAATACAGCGTTTCACGATTTCTTCCGGGGTTTGTAAGGTTTAACGTTATCCAAAGTGCTCCTGTGAAAGACGCGGATCAAGTCAAAGATCCCGCTGTTTGCAGTTACTTTGTTATGCGATAGTCGTGAAAAGACCGCTTTATCGCTATTAGCTTCTCAATGGAAACCCATGGTGGCCTATCGTTTCCGGGTCGACTCGAAGAAAAATATTAAAAAATCTAAGAAAGCGTCCGCTGGCGCGTTTACCTCATGCAAGACCACGAACAGTCACGTTCAGCCGAACCACGCATGAGCCATGAAAACGACGACTCCCCAACCGGGGGCGGACCACTGCTGCGGCAGGCCGCCGAGCAACACGCACCCGCTCTCCATCGATACGCCCTCTCACTCACACGCAGGGAAGACCTCGCCCGCGACGCCGTCCAGGAAACCTGGCTGCGCCTTGCCAAAACCGACCCGGAGAAAGTCGCCGACCATTTGGCCCCGTGGCTGTTTCGAGTTTGCCGCACCCGCGCCCTCGATCTTTTGCGGAAGGAGGCGCGCATGAAACCAGCCGACGATGCCCTGATCGCGGCCGCGCCGGATGTCTCCCCCGGGCCCGCTGTCCGCGCGGAGGTCTCCGATGCCGCCGCCCGCGCTTTGAAGTTGGTGGGGTCCCTCCCGGAAAACCAACGCGAGGTGGTCCGCCTGAAATTCCAGGGCGGCCTCAGCTACAAGGAAATCGCCGACGTGACCGCCCTGAGCGTGAGCAACGTCGGCTTCCTTCTTCACACTGCCCTGAAAAGCCTGCGCGCCCAACTGGCCGAATAGCCGGAAACACCCAAAGGAAACACATCCCATGAACTCTTTTAAAAACATCACTCCTGACGACCCGCGTCTGACCGCCTACGCGCTCGGTGAACTGACCGACGAAGCGGAAAAGAAAGCCGTCGAGCAGGCCATCGCAAACGACCCGCAGCTTGCCGCTACCGTGGATGACATCCGTGCCACCGCCGAGCTTCTGGGCAACGCTTTTTCCGAGGATACCCACCTCGGGGAGCCTCCCGCCATCGAAACGCCGGAAGCGGACGTGCCTGAGCACTATTCGTCGCGCAAGGTCGTCCGCTTCCCGGCCTGGCTGGGCCTGGCCGCCGCTGCGGCAGTGGCAGCCACCGTCGGCGTGGTGACCGTCATGCAGGAAGAGCCGCGCGTGCGTGAGGTCGGCCAGTTGGCTCCGCGTGAGGTAGATACCGTCACGCTGGCGGAAGCAGAAGGCCTGGCTCAAACCCAATACCTGGAGCCATCCCAGGCCTTCGACTATGTGCCCCCCGAGCTGGAGAATCCACCTCGGGATCGAGTTGATGCTGAAAGTCCGCTTGCCGGAAACGGCTTTCAAATGAAGTCCCCTTCGTTAGTGGAGGAGCGCTCGCTGTTGGAAATCGAAACCGCGCCCGAGCAGAAGTCAGTCTTTGTCGACGGTGTGGCGGACCTTGGAGTCGACGCGGATTCGTTTGCCGTCGACGAGGCCGTGCCTGCGCCCCGGCCCAAGGTGCAGCGTGCGCCCAGTCCCATCGTCATCGCCGAGGCCCAGCCGGTGTCCACCGAATCGGTACTGGTAACGAAGCCCGCCACAGACGGCTTGTCGGTCTCCGGTAACGTCGGCTACGAGTCGCAGCACGTCTTTCGCGGCAAGCAGTTGTCCGGCCCGATGGTACAGGCTGGGGCCGGGGTGTCTGTTCGTCCCGGCGCGGCGGAGACCGACGACACCGTGGAGGCTACCTTCAATTCCAACTACGCCCAACCGGCAAGTGGTGACCACTATGCCATGTCCGATATATCCGTCGGCAAGAACCTGGGCGATACGGGTAAAAAGGACGCCAGGGATTACTACTATGATGTCAACATGGCACCAGCAGTCCGTGAACCCGAGCTGCCCGAAGGAGGTGAAATCGCAGCCGTTACCACCGCTCCGGCACCTGCAACCGTGCCAAACGTCAGCACCCGAATGCAAAGTGAGGAAGCGAAGCTAGAGCAGCCGAACTTAAGCAAATCCGCCACGAGCTTTTTCGGGATAAAAAGTAACGAGGAAGCACCGGCGGAAGAAAAGCCTGATAGCGCCAGTGCGATGACGCCCGAGAACCAGAAGAAGATACTGGTTGAGGTGAAAGACTTCTGGGCTCGGTCAGCCTTTGGAGCTAGAGGAGAGCTTGTTCCAGCGGCTAGGGGCTGGCAGCGTCCGGACGATCCTTCGCTGCCACCAGATCATCCGTATTATCGCCAGCAGCGGGAGCGCTCCAATACCGAGGGCTACTTACCGGTGACGGACAATGCCTTCGAGTCACCGCTGGTCGAGCCGTTGAGCACCTTCAGCATCGACGTGGACACGGCCAGCTACGCCAACGTGCGCCGCTTTATCGACCAGGGACAACTGCCTCCGCCGGACGCCGTCCGCATCGAGGAGCTGATTAACTACTTCCCTTACGACTACAAGGCCCCCGGCCCCGAGGCGGAGCATCCGCTGGCGTGTTATGTCGACGCCGCTCCCGCGCCCTGGGCCCCCGAGCACCGGCTCGTCCGCGTGGGCATGAAGGCCCAGGAAATCGCCTGGGAGGAGCGCCCGTCGTCGAATCTTGTATTCCTCATCGACGTTTCCGGCTCGATGAACCGCCCCAACAAGCTGCCGCTGGTCAAGGACGCGCTGGCCAAGCTCATCCGCCGCCTGGACGGGCGCGATCGCGTGGCCATCGTGGTCTACGCCGGCGCCAGCGGGCTGGTCCTGCCCAGTACCACCGCCAACAACAGCGAGACTATCCAGTTCGCCCTGGATAACCTTAAGGCCGGCGGCTCGACCAACGGCGGTCAGGGGCTGCTCCTGGCTTACAAGGTGGCCAAGGACAACCTCCTCAAGGACGGCAACAACCGCGTCATCCTCTGCACCGACGGCGATTTCAACGTCGGGACTACCGACAAGGGGCAGATCGCCACGCTGGCCGAGGTCCGCGCCAAGGAGGGCATTTACCTGACTGTGCTCGGCTTCGGCATGGGTAACCTCAAGGACGACATGCTCGAAACCCTCTCCAATCGCGGCAACGGCAATTACGGCTACATCGACTCCGAGCGCGAGGCCCGCAAGGTCTTCGTGGAGCAGGCCGCCGGCACGCTCCTGACCGTGGCCAAGGACGTCAAAATCCAGGTCGAGTTCAATCCCGCCGTCGTTCAGGCTTACCGTCTCATCGGCTACGAGAACCGCAAGCTCGCCGCCCGCGACTTCAACGATGACACCAAGGACGCCGGCGAGGTCGGTGCGGGGCACTCCGTGACTGCCTTGTACGAAATCGTGCCGGTGGGCGTGGAAGTGCCTGCTGCCAGTCCCGAATCGGTGGCGGGCATTGACCCGCTGAAGTATCAGGGGGAGTCAAAAGTCGAAAGCCGAAAGTCGAAAGTGACTACTGGTGGGAGGAAAATGGACAAGGATGAGGCCTCCGAAGAACTTTCGTCTTTAGACTTTAGTCTTTTGCCTAATGAAATGCTCACGGTGAAAATACGCTACAAGCTGCCTGACAGCAACACCTCGACCAAGCTGGAGTTCCCCCTGGGGGCAGAGAAGGCTTTCGGCGGCTCCTTTGACACTGCTCCGGTGGACTTCCGCTTCGCCGCAGCCGTGGCGGAGTTCGGCATGGTTCTGCGCGGCTCGCCTTACAAGGGCACGTCCACGCTGACCGCCGCCCGGAATATCGCCGAGGGCTCCCTGGGCAGCGACCCCGGCGGTCATCGTGGCGACTTCGTGGATCTGGTGGAAAAGGCCATCCGGGTGAAAGGCGAGGAGACTCCCCAAGTGCCCGGGGAAGACTAAATCGGGATACGACCGAAGATATACGATTTGATACAGCCCACCTGAAGGTGGGCTTATCTTTTTACGAAATAATGCGAAATCCGGCAGAGTTTTGGCTAATGAGGGTATAAAGGTTAGGTTTTCTCTTTAAGAATTTATCATTTTACTTTTAGATTGGCGGTTTTTCCGATGCATATTCTGGTCGCTTTCGATAAATTTAAGGACTCCATGACGGCGATGGAGGCTTGTTTGACCGCGCAGGAAGCCATTTTGCGGGCACGGCCGACCTGGACCGTCACTTCCGCCCCCCTGACCGACGGTGGCGAGGGCTTTTGTGAGATTTTGACCAAGGCGGTTTACGGCAAAATTGAGCGCGTACCTGTACTGGGACCGCTCCTGGAGCCACAGACGGCGAAAATTGGCTTCGTGGACATCGGTAACATCCCCGAAGCGGTCCGCAAGCTGATCAAATTGCCGGGTTGGGGGCAGGTCGCCGTCATCGAGATGGCCGAGGCCAGCGGGCTCATGTCCGTGCCACTGGAAAAGCGCCACCCGTCCAACACCAGCAGCTACGGCACCGGGCAGCTCATCGCCCACGCGGCTGATTCCGGGGCCGCCGCCATCATCCTTGGGGTGGGTGGCAGCGCCACGGTTGACCTCGGCCTCGGCGCTCTGGAGGCCATCGGGCTGGAGCTGGTCGACGAGGACGGCACGGTCATGCGGCACGTTACGCCGAAATCCTGGCCGCGCG
Source organism: Verrucomicrobiia bacterium (assembly GCA_030432235.1). Taxonomy (GTDB): domain Bacteria; phylum Verrucomicrobiota; class Verrucomicrobiia; order Opitutales; family Cerasicoccaceae; genus JAUIHT01. The sequence goes on from JAUIHT010000010.1 coordinate 39,165, forward strand.
TCATGCGGCTGCGTGGCGAAGCCTGGCCGCACATTCCGCCCATTTACATTGCCTGTGACGTGCGTAACCCTCTGCTCGGCCCCAACGGCGCGGTACGCGTCTACGGTGGGCAAAAGGGACTCAAGCCCGACGAAATGCCGGACTTCGAGCGTTCCTTCGGGGGGCTGGCCAAGAAGCTTTGCGATCACACCGGCAGCGAGCGCACGCTGATGGCAGAGCCTGGCACCGGCGCGGCCGGTGGCATCGGGTTCGGCCTCTGTGCGAGCTGTGACGCCAAAATGGTGCCGGGCTTCGACCTGGTGGCGGCCTGGCTCGACATAAAGGGCAAAATCGCGAACGCCGACTATGTCATTTCCGGTGAAGGCCGCTTCGATATGAGCTCTCTGCAGGGCAAGGGCCCCGGGAGCGTCCTGCGCGAGGCCGAGCGCCAGCACAAGCCCGCCCGTATCATGGCCGGCATTGTGGAAAAAGGCCTCGATTTGCCGGAAAAAGTGCATGCCGACAGCATCGCACCCACTGGTTACACCAAGGAGCGCTCCATGGCCGAAGGCCGAAAGCTCCTGGCCAAGAAAATCATGGAAGTATTTTCCAAGTAGGCTTGTCCTTCTGGGGAAAACACAATGCAGAGCATCGAGGATTCTCGATAGTTCGCCTCAAAGGGATAGCGAATGCAATGAGCGCAGGGGACTTGTCCCTTCAATGTCCTGTGCGGTCACGTACGTTATACTCCGAAGCGGCGTTTGATTTCGGCCCAGATAAGCTCGCTGATGACGTCGGGCTCCTGTGCGCCGTCGACGACGAAAAAGCGCTCGGGCAGACTGCGGGCCAAGAGCAGGTAGCCCTCGCGGACGCGTTCGTAGAAGTCGATGCTTTCCTGCTCCATACGGTCGGCATCGCCGCCGTTGCTGCGCTGACGGGCGCGGGTCAGGCCGATGTTTGCGGGGACATCAATGATGACAGTAAGGTCCGGTACCCGGTTGCCCACAGCAAAGTGGTTGATCATCTGCACGGGGTCCGCGGAAATCTGCCGGGCCACCCCCTGGTAGACCGTGGTCGAGTCCAGGTAGCGGTCGCAGAGGACGATTTTGCCCTCGCTGATGGCCGGGTCGATCAACTCGCGCACGAGCTGGGCGCGGCTGGCGGCGAAAAGCAGCAGCTCAGTCTCCGGGCACATGGCGGTGGCATCCTCGTCGAACTTGAGCAGGTGCCTGATTTTCTCACCAATGGGCGTACCGCCGGGCTCGCGGGTAAGCAGGCATTTCCTTCCTGTGGCGCTCAGGCGGTCTTCGAGGAGGGCAATTTGAGTCGTCTTGCCGCTGCCTTCGGAACCTTCGAATGAGATGAGGAATCCGCCCTTCATCGCTAAATCTACTGGCTGGACCAGCCCTGCATGAACTGGGAGATATCGCTCAGGCTCGGGCTCTTGGCGGTGCGGACGTAGCAGCCGGAGGTGCAGACCGCGACGGTCAGGCAGGCCTCGGGGCTGAGCCCGAGGAGCTGGCCGGTGGAGAAGCCGGCGTTGAAGTGGTCGCCCGCACCCGTGGTGATCTTCGGGTGCTCGCAGAAGGGTCCCTCGACCCACCAGGCACCGTCACGCGTGGCGCAGGCAGCGGAGTGGGTGGGGTGGACGACGACGCAGGAGATGTCGAGCTCTTCGCGGATGGTGCGCGCGGTCTTCTTGAGTAATTCCGGGTCGGTGTCGGTCTTCTTGTGACCGAGGACTTTCAGGATTTGCTGTGATTCGCTGAAATTGAGCCCCAGGGTGACGCTGCCGTGGCTCTGGTAGCGCTTGATGATTTGCAGCACGGCGGCGATGTCGCTTTCGGCGCGCTTGGCCGGGTCGGCTAGGTCGAAGAAGAATTGGCGCTGGTCGCGCGGCCCGAGGTTGGGGAATACCTTTTCGAGCAAATCGATAAAGAGACTGCTCATGTTGGGCAGCATGGTCCAGTTGACCATGGAGATGAGGTCGGAGCGGGAAAGCAGGTCGAAGAGAGCGCCTTCGCCCATGGCTTCGATCAGAGCGGGGTAGGTGACTTCGTCGAGAGCCTGCATGTCCCCGAACATGATTTTGCCGTCACGGAACTCCGCTGCGGTGGTGATGCCGGGGTTGGTCACGGAAACCGCTTCCGTCTTGTGCGCGAACTCCTCGAAGACCGGATGGATGGCCGGCTTGCCCAGTGCGCCGAGATAGCGTACCTTGGCCCCGGTGCCGAGCAGGGCGTTTGCCATGATGGGCCCGTTGCCGCCGAGCTTTTCCAGCTTCTGGTACATCTCGATGTTGGCGCTCTTGCCAGCGGCGGCCGAGATGCGGCTGCCGAACTCCGCGATGGTAGTGATGGCGGTGAAATCGTCGCCCTTACCATGGCGCACATCCACCGGGTGGACGATTTTGTCGACGAAACCGTCGAAGCCCACCAGGGCGAGTTTGGAGTTGATTTCGGGTGCCTTGCGGCTGAGTTCGTTGAGAGTTTGTTCGCGATATTCCATGGTAGAAAACAGCTCATGGTGGGTATCCCGCCGTGAAAGGCAAGACAGCTTAAAGCCAAAAGCGAAAAGCTAAAATGGAATGAAAATGAGCATCCGGAGAGCTTTTAGCTTCTTTCCCATTGCCAGGAACGCCCGGGCTCGCTTGCGTGTCAGACATCACGATGAACAGCTTTTTGCCCGCAGTATTCCTGGCACAGACGGAGAACCCGAACGTATTCACCTATTTCGCCGATTCCAACTTGGCGGGGAAATTCATCGTCGCGGCGCTGGTGATTTTCAGCCTGCTGGCCTGGACGGTCATGATTGGCAAGTACCTCGACTTGTCCCGCCTGCGTAATCTGAACCTGACTTTTGAGCGCCGCCTGTCCGACGCCCGTCGCGTGCTCAACCTGAATCTCGGGCAACAGGCCAAGGGCCTCGGCCCCTACGCTATCCTGACAGATGCCGCGCTGCAGGGTGCGCGTCGTATCGGCGGGGAGGACACCTCCGAGCGTGCCGTGGCCCTGCGCATGGGCCATGTGGAAAACGCCCTGCAACGCTCCGTCGCTCAGCAGACCATCAAGTACGAGTCCAAGATGGTCGTGCTCGGCTCCATCGTGACCGGCGCGCCCTTCCTCGGGCTGCTCGGTACGGTCTGGGGTGTGATGGACGCCTTCGGGTCCATGGCTCTGCAGAGCTCCGCCACGCTGCAAAACCTCGCCCCGGGCGTCTCCGGCGCATTGCTGACCACCGTTGCGGGCCTGCTCGTGGCCATCCCGTCGGTCTTCGGCTACAACTTTCTGCTCACCCAGACCAAGCTCCTCGTCACCGAGCTGGAAAACTTCGCCAGCTCCCTGGCTGACCGCATCGAGTTGGAAATGGAAACCGAAGCTGTCGAAACTGAGTAAGCTATGGCACGCACATTCAAACGCAAGCAGAGTATGGCGGCGATCTCCGAGATCAACGTCACGCCCTTGATCGACCTCGCGTTTGCGCTGCTCATCATTTTCATGATCACCACGCCGCTGCTGGAGCAGTCCATCCCGTTGGATCTGCCCCTGGAGACGCAGAAACCGCAGAGCACCCGCGATGACGAGTTCCAGACCATTTCCGTGGAGCGCGACGGTAAGGTCTACTGGGGCAAGGAAACCGTGACGCTGGCCCGGCTCGACGAGTTGCTCGCCTCAGCGGCGGCCCGGTCCGCGCCGCCCGTTATCAGCATCCGGGCGGATAAGTCGTTGCCTTACCAGAAGGTCATCGAGGTCATCGACCTGGTTAAAGCCAACAAACTCACCCGCATCAGCCTCGACACCCAGGTTCGGTAGTTTTTTTATCCGCAGATGACGCAGATTTTCGCAGAAACCGTGATATATTTTCTAAGAATCCGCTCACATCCGCGTTAATCTGTGGCTGGGTAAAAAATGGATAGCACACGCAAAGGCATGGTTTTCTCCACGGTGGTCCACGTGGCGTTTTTCGGCGTGCTGCTGCTCATCATTCTTTTGGAAAACCTGCGCAGCGAGCCCGAGCCGATCATCCTGACCCTGGAATCGCCTCCCAGTCCTGACCTCGTCGAGCGGGTCAACGAGCAGCCTGCCCAAAACCTCCCGGATATCGCGCCGCCGCCCATGGATGAGGTCAAGCAGCCTGATTTTGCGGAGATTCCTGATCCGCAACCCACGCCTCCGCCTCCAGCACCGACCCCACCGCCTCCGGCGCCCACACCTCCTAAGCCAAAGGTCGAAAAGAAGCCCGAGCCCCAGCCGGAGCCCGTGAAGCCCATGAGCATCGATAAATTCAGGGAGCAGTTCAAAATCCCTGAGCAGAAGACTGTGACGCGGAAGTCGACGAGTACGCCCAGGCCTGCGCCTCAGATCGACATCGACGATTCTCTGCAGAAATTGCTCGATTCATTGCCGCAAACCGCACCGAGCAGTCAGGCCGAAAAGGACGCCCTGCGCGCCTACATCCAGCGCCTGCACCGGCAGATAGAGTTTGCCTGGCGCAAGCCCGAACTGGCCACCCATGGCGATGAGTGGGTCAAAATCATCGTTACGGTGCTTCCCAACGGCAAAATTAAGGGTTTTCGCGTCGACAGCAAAAGTTGCAGCGCGGAGTTTCTCCGCTCGGTTGACGCGGCCATCGCCAATACCCAATCCATCGGCCCGACCCCCAATGGCCAGACGTTGCCGGTCTCCTTTACCATGCGCCTGCGGGAAGAGTAGGGCCCTTTGGCCGGGGTTGCCTCGCCGCGCTGAGGTGATATACATTAGGAAAGCAAAAAGCTGAAAGCGTTTGCATTTCCGCGATTCGGCAGGCACCTTGCTGTGCATTGTAAAAAATGGAAAACAGACTCAATAAGCACACCGCCCAGCCGCCAACCAAGAAGACCGCTGGCATTGTCGGTCTTGGCCTGGATAATGAGGACGGCCACAAGCGCCTGACCCGGGGCGAAAAGTTCGTCATTGCCGGAGGCTCGGAGGAGACCCACGACCGTATGACCGAGACCGTGGTCAAAACCTTTGAGGACCTCAAGCGCAAGGGCCGCGAGCTGGAAGAAGCCGCCCCGAAAGAGGTGGCCGAGCTTTTGGCCAAAAATACGCCACGTTGATTTGGCGGCGCGGCTTGACATTTGCCCTCCGGGGTACCACAAAACCTAACGAATATCTCATGAGTACACCAGAAGACACCCCTTCCCCCGAAAAGAAGCCGGAGGCCGCACCCGCGCCCGCCCCGGCGGAAAAGCCCGCACCCGCTGCGGAAAAAACGCAGGCTGCTCCAGCGGGGGACAAGCCCGCCGTGGCGAAGCCCAAGTTTAAGGTTACCCGTTCACCTTTCGCGCCCAAGATTGAGGGTGGCGTCCCCGGCGCCGCGTCGAAGCCCGGTCCTGTGACCCTGCCCAAGGATGGTGGCGCTCCCAAGCCCACGGCTCCCCGTGCGCCCGCGCCCAATCCCGTCGCCAAGGCTGTCAGCACTGCTGCGGCCCCCGCGCCGAAGCCCGCCGCCGGCTCGCCCAAGCCCATGGCGCCCGTTTCCGCCCGCAAGGCCGCCGAAATGGCCGAAGAGGAGGACGCCAAGTTCAGTCCGGCCCTCATGGCTGTAGACGCTATTGCCGCCATCGTGGCCATCGCTTTCGGCGTGCTGATTGTAATGGGAATGAAAGGTTAGGCTCCCTTTTACGACTTAACAGCCATCCAATCGTTTAAAAATCATGGCATCAGAAAAAATCCAAAACCTGAACACTGACACCTTCGAGTCCGTTATCGCGGATTCCTCCAAGCCGGTCCTGGTCGACTTCTGGGCGCCCTGGTGCGGCCCCTGTAAGGCCATCGCACCCATCCTCGATGAGCTGGCTGAGGAACTCGGTGAAAAAGTCGACATCTGCAAGGTCGACGTGGACAACAACGCCGAGATCGCGGGCAAGTTCAATATCCGCGCCATCCCGACCCTGCTCATCTTCAAGGGCGGTGAAGTCGTCGACCAAGTCGTCGGCATGACCAGCAAGGCCGACCTGCAGAGCAAGCTCGAAGCCGTCGCCTAGGTAGCGTTCGCAATTCCTTTTAGCGAAGAGCCGCCCATATCGGGCGGCTTTTTTGATTACTGCGCGTCCGGATTACCCATCCGTTTTAGGTAAGAAGCAACTTCGACCAGAGGCGCGGTCCAGATGCTCTCGGATTCACGTTTCAGAAAATGAGTAAGCTGGTTGTGCTCGTCAGGATCAATAAACAGCCGATGGGTACTGGCGCCGACACCATGGAACATAAACACCACCCAGCCGCCATGCTCCATTGCCTCCATGATGGTTGCGCGTAGTTGTTCGAATGATTTTGCGTCTCCACTGAAATGTCCCAATGCCCCGTAGTTAAGATTGTCCGGCAGGATAGCACGGTCGTTATTCGGGCCTCGTCCTGCGACGAATAGTTTTCTGATCAGCGTTGAGAGCTCCTCTTGTGCGGGCGGTCGTCCGAGGACCGTATTGCAGCAGGTGTTGCCGAAGCTGCGCTCCGTGCGATCATCGATCAAGCGCAGCAGGCAGTTGGCCACTCGCATCTCATCGAGCCAGCGCTCAGGTGTGTAGTCGCGGAGATCGTAGCATTCTGCCAACCAGCTATAGTTCTCCTCAGGCTCACGTCGACAGGGGTGGAAGAGAGAGTGGTTGCCCAGCTCGTGGCCCATCTGTGCCACTTGTTTCCACGGTTCGATGTGCTCGGTGAAACGCTCCTTTGCCACCACATAAAAAGTCGCCGCCAGCCCCTGCTCACTAAGCATGGGGGCTACCGTTTGGAAATGTACGGGCAGGGCGTCGTCGTAGGTGAGGGAAACCGCACAGCGTTGGCCGTCAGGCCAGACGAACTTTTCCTGGGCACCCATTCGATCTGCCGATCATTCCTTGAGCATCTTGCTGGCCTTGCCAACTTCCGGTCCGCCCTGGAAGCGGGCGCGAGCGCGCAGGCGCAGGGCTTGCAGGCGGATAAAGCCGCTGGCGTCGTCGGGATTGTAGGTGCTCTTGACCCCTTCCATGGAGGCGACGGATTCGTCGTACATGGAGACAGGGCTCTTACGCCCGACGGTGATGATGTTGCCCTTGTAGAGCTTCAGCTTGACCGTGCCGGTGACGTTCTTCTGGGCGTCGTCCATGAAGGCCTGCAGGGCCTCGCGCTCGGGGGCGTACCAGAAGCCGTAGTAGACCAGTTCGGCGTACTTGGGTACGAGGCTGTCGCGCAGATGTTCCAGGTCTCGGTCGAGAGTGAGGGACTCGACCTGCTTGCGGCCATGCAAAAGGATGGCGCCACCGGGTGTTTCATAGACGCCGCGGCTCTTCATGCCGACGAAGCGGTTTTCAACCAAATCCACGCGGCCTACGCCGTGTTTGCCGCCCAGCGCGTTGAGTTTCTTCATCACACCGGCGGGAGTCAGGGCCTCGCCGTTGACCGCCACGCAGTCGCCCTTCTCGAAGTCCAGCGTGACATACTCGGGTTCGGCCGGGGCGTCCTCGGGGTCGACGGAGAGTTTGAACATCTTTTTGTTCTCGGGCGTCGTCGGGTCGAACCACGGGTCTTCCAGGATACCGGCCTCGTAGGAAATGTGCAGGAGGTTGCGGTCCATCGAGTAGGGCTTCGATGCGCTGGCCTCGACGTTGACGTCGTTCTCGCGGCACCAGTTGATCATTTCTGTGCGGCCCGGGAAGGTGTCCCGGAAAACCTGCATGCGCCAGGGAGAGATGATCTGGACGTCCGGAGCGAGGGCGGCGTAAGTCAGCTCAAAGCGCACCTGGTCGTTGCCCTTGCCGGTGGCGCCATGGGCGACGGCGTCGGCCTTCTCCTTGTTGACGATGTCGAGCTGCGCCTTGGCGATAAGCGGGCGCGCGATGGAGGTGCCCAACATGTACTGGCCTTCGTAAATGGCGTTGGCGCGCATCATCGGATAGATGAAGTCACTGGCAAATTCTTCCACGAGGTCGACGGTGTAGTGTGCAACCGCACCGGTGGCCTTGGCCTTCTCGGCCAGTCCGTCGAGCTCTTCCTCCTGGCCGACGTCGGCGGCGAAGGTCACGATTTCGGCATCGTAGTGGTTCTTGAGCCAGCGGACCAGCACCGAGGTGTCGAGGCCGCCCGAGTATGCGAGGACAATTTTCATAAAAAGCGTGTATTAAGGGTAGGGCGCAGACTCCAGTCAAGCCGACACCAGCGGACCACCAGCTAAAGCCGATCGAAAAAAAGCCGCAGCCCTAGGCCACCGCTTTCGGCGGCGGGGAAAGATACTCTCGAGCATGCTCCCGCACCGGGGCGTGTTTTTTCATACCCGACAAGGTACGCGGCTCCGCCGCTATGACCGTCGAGCGCCCGCGAAACCAAGCTGAGCCCGTCGAAGGTTGGCGCTTTAGACGCACGCACCACTGGGGCGACACTGAACCCGCTCTAAAAATGAAGCAACCGGATAAATGTTACGATTGAGTGAATATAGGTGGAATGATTGACAATCTAGTCATTTGTTCCAGCATTCTAGGTTAATTCAATTTTTCATACTATGAATACAAAAAAGCTTTTCATCGGTATCTGCATGGCAGCCCTCATCAGTCTGCCAGCCCGTGCCGCTATCGATATTACGGTATCTGGCGGAAAGTCGTCTACGCCTCTGGAAATTTCAATTACAAGTGGCGATACCTTTACGGCGATTGATTCTTTAAGCGCCGGCGCCAATTTATTTTTAAAGTTCATCGCTATCTGGGATAACACTGTTGCTGAAATGGTTGTTGATGGTCCTTCGAATACTATCCAACTCAATAACTCAACTGGAATGACCGCCACGGGTAGTGCAAACGTGTCAGGCTTCACATTTGTGGATCTAGTCGTGGGTTTTACTGGCATAGAAGGTTTTAACACTTCGGACCCGATTGTTCTGACAACCGGAAGCCGAGTCACGGATCCATTAAACCTTGATTATGATACTCTCGGTCCAGTTTCAGGCAATGTAGTCGTCACCGACGCTAGCGGTAATGTAGTATCAGACACCTTGACGTACAATGCTACCATCGTCCCTGAGCCCTCGACCTACGCCGCGCTTGGCGGCCTACTAGCGCTCGGCCTCGCCGCCGCTTGGCGCCGTCCAGGGGGTAGGAGTGCAGACTCCGGTCAAGTCGTCTGATAAGTTTTTCCCGAAACCCCGTGTCCCAGTCTCACGGGGCTTTTTTCTATCTGGCTAGCTACACTAGCTGACCAACTCTGCCAGGATGGCCTTCTGGACGTGGAGGCGGTTTTCGGCCTGGTCGAAGATAATGGAAGCTTTGCTGTCCAGTACCTCTTGCGAGACTTCTTCGCCTGCGTGGGCGGGGAGGCAGTGCATGAAGAGAGCGCCGGGCTTGGCCGCCGTCATGATCTCAGTGGTGACCTGATAGGGCTTCATCTGCTGGAGGCGCGCTTCGGCCTCGGCTTCGTCGCCCATGCTGACCCACACGTCGGTGTAAACCACGTCGGCATCCGCCACGGCTTCCAGCGGATCGGTGTGGAAGGTGAACTTTTCTTCCAGACCCTCGAAGGAAAGCTGCTCACGGATTTCCCCGCCGGGAGCGAATTCCTCGGGCCCGGCCAGGGCGATGCCCATGCCCAGATGGGCTCCACCGAGAATCCAGGAGTTGGCCATGTTGCAGGCGCTATCGCCGAGGAAGGCCAGCTTCTTGCCCTTCAGGCAGGCGGTCAGATCTTTGGCGTCCGGGTCGAGTTTTTCCGCGATCGAAAACATATCGGTGTAAATCTGGCACGGGTGCAGGAAGTCCGACAGTGCATTGACCACCGGCACGGAGCCTTCCTCGGCGAAGTCCTCGAGGAGCTGGTGATCGTAGCAGCGGATGATGAGCCCGTGCAGGTAGCGCGACATGACCTTGGCAGTGTCTGCGGTGGACTCGCCCCGGCTGATCTGGGTGTTGCTAGCGCTGAGGATAAGCGGGTGCGCGCCGAGCTCGTGCAGGCCGACTTCGAAGGAGATGCGCGTACGCGTGCTGTTCTTGTAAAAGAGCATGCCCCAGGACTGCCCCACGAGTGTCTTGGGGGTCTGGGTGCGCGCCTGCTTCATCTCGCGTGCGTTGGCGAAAATTTTCGCCACTTCGGCGGGCGTGAAATCGGTTTCCTTGAGGAAGTGCTTTGGCATTATTCGGTAACTAAGGGGTGTAAACGTTGAGGACTTCCTCGAGCAAATCGGTAGCGCGTTCGAGGTCTTCGGCGGTGGCGATGAGCGGCGGCAGCAGCCGGATGGTTTGCGCACCGGCGGCCACGGTCAGCAGACCAGCTTCCCGCAATGCGGTGACTACCGGCGCGTGCGGCACCTTCATCTGGATGCCCACCATATAACCCGCGCCGCGAACTGTCTCGACGAGCTCGGGCCAGGCTTCGGGCAGTTTCTTTAGGCGAGCATGCCAGTCGGGTGCATTGTTCTGCACGCGTTCCAGCAGGCCGTCGGCCTCGATAACGTCCAGCACGGCCAGGGCGGCGGCGCAGGCGAGGGGATTGCCACCGAAAGTGGTGCCGTGCGAACCCGGCGTGAAGAGGCCCGTGTACTTATCGGAAATCCAGAGAGCGCCGATGGGAAAGCCCCCGCCCAGTCCCTTGGCCATGCCGATGGCGTCTGGCTTCACGCCGGCCTGCTCAAAGGCAAAGAAGGTGCCGCTCCGGCCCACGCCGCACTGCACCTCGTCCAGCATGAGGAGGATATTGTGCTGATCACACAACTTGCGCAGGCCTTGCAGGAAGGCTTTTTCCGCCGGGAAAATACCGCCTTCGCCCTGGATGGTTTCGATGAAAATGGCCGCGGTCTGGTCGTCGATCAGCTTTTCAAAAGACGAAAGATTATTCAGCTCGCCAAATTTAAAACCGTCCAGCAGCGGAGCGAAGCCCTTTTGGACCTTGGCCTGCGGCGTGGCACTGAGCCCGCCAAAGGTCCGCCCATGGAAGGCGTTTTCGGCGCATATGACTTTGTAACGCAGACCTTCTTTTCCCGACAAAGCCTGTCCATGCAGCCGCGCCAGCTTGAGCAGGGCCTCGTTGGCCTCCGTGCCGCTGTTGCAGAAGAAGGCCCGGCCCGTTCCGGCCCGTTCGACCAGCTTTTGGGCCAGTAGGCCCTGGGTTTCGTTGGCGAAGAGGTTGCTGCAATGCGCGAGCTTGCCGGCCTGCTCGCTGACGGCCGCCACCCACTTGGGGTGGCTATGCCCGAGCGCGGTCACGGCGATGCCACTGCCGAAGTCCAGGTAGCGGCGGCCTTCGTCATCCCACACGTAAAGGCCCTCGCCGCGCACCAGCGTGGCGGGAGCGGCGCCATAGTTGCCCAGGACGTAGGAGGCGTAGAGCTCGCTCGGTTTCATGATGTTGTTGGATTAGGAATTGACGATTTCGGTGCCGATACCCTTGTCGGTGAACATTTCCAGCAGGATGCTGTGGGGCTGGCTGCCGTCGACGAAGTGGACGCGATGCACGCCGTTGCTGAGCGCTTCGACGGCACTGTCGACCTTTGGCAGCATGCCCGAGCCGATGATGCCGCTGGCTTTCAGGTCGTCGACTTCGTTGATGTGCAAGGTGGAGATGAGCGTGGACGGATCCTTCGGGTCCTTCATCAGGCCGGGCACGTCGCACAGGTAGACCAGCCGCCGTGCCCGCAGGGCGGAGGCCACCGCGGCAGCGGCGACGTCGGCGTTGGTATTGTACGGGTGTCCCTCATCGTCCACCGCGATGGGCGAAACGATGGGTGTGTAGCCGTCGGTCAGGGCCTTCTTGATCAGCTTGGCTTTGACGAAACGGATGTTCCCGACGTAGCCGAGGTCGATCGGATTGCCATCAGCATCCTTGCTCTGCATTTGGTCGCAAAGGAAAACGGTGTTGCCGTGCAGGCCGCGTGGGCGTCCACCTTTGGCCTGGATAAGCTCGCAGATGTCGAGGTTGACCTGTCCGTTGAGCGTCTTTTCGACGATCCGCACGGTGCCCTCGTCCGTGACCCGCAGGCCGTTGCGCCAGACGGGTTCGAGCCCGGCTTCGGCCATGGCCCGGCTGATGGCCTTGCCACCGCCATGCACCACCACGACGTTGATACCGACCGAGGCGAGGAAGACGATGTCGGTGGCCACGCGGATGCGTACCTCCGGATCGGCGTCGTCCATGAAGCTGCCGCCGTATTTGATGACGAAGGTCGAACCCCGGAAACGCTGGATGTAGGGCAGCGCCTCGAGGAGCACCTTGGCTTTGGCGATGACGTCAATGTGGTCGGTGTCGCTCATGGTCGTTATTCGGATTTGTTAAAGTCGACGTAGCCCTCGGACAAGTCGGTGGCGAACAGCGTGGCCGCGCCTTTGCCGAGGTGGAGGTTCAGGTGGATGGTGAATTCTTTTTGTATAACGACGGCCTTCCAGTCGGAAACTTTGTCGTGCAAAGCCTCGCCTTTCCGCAGCACGGGGACGGCCTGCGTGCCGTCGAGTTTCTCCGGGTGGCCGGCGAAGTAGGAGAGGTCGAGCTTCTCCTCGACCAGCCCGATGCGTGCGTAGCCGGCGGCGTCGAGGAGCCGTCCCCAGTTGGGGTCGCTGCCGTACCAGGAGGTTTTGACCAGGAGGGAATTGCCCATGGACCGTGCGACCTTGAGCGCGGCGTCGTTGTCAGGCGCGCCTTCCACCACGAGCTGGATGAGCTTGGTGATGCGCTCGCCGTCTCCGGCGATTTTCAGTGCCAGTACCCGGCAGACCGCCTGCAGTGCCTTCTCAAAGAGCGCCTTGCATTCGGGAGATTCATCGAGGTCACAGTCGCTTTGGCCGTTGGCCAGGACGAGTACGGTGTCGTTGGTGCTCATGTCTCCGTCGACGGTAATGGCGTTGAAGGTGGGGGCGTTGGCCCGCCGCAGGGAGGTCTGTAAATTGAGCGCGGAAATCTTCGCGTCGGTAGCGATGAAGGCGAGCATGGTGGCCATGTTGGGCTCGATCATGCCCGCGCCTTTGGCCATGCCGGCGATGGTGACTGTCTTGCCGCAGGCTTCGAATGTCGCTGTGACAGTCTTGGGCCGCGTGTCGGAAGTGAGGATGGCCCAGGCGGCATCCTGGCTTTGCGCCGCAGAGTTTCCGAGGGCTTTGCCGGCCTCCGCAATGGCGGGCAGGAGCTTATCCATGGGCAGAGCCCGGCCAATCCGTCCGGTGGAGCAAACGAAGAAGCTGCCCTCGGGTGCGCCGCAGGCTTTTTCCGCAGCGGCGGCCATGGCTTGCGTATCAACCATGCCTTGCTTTCCGGTGCAGGCGTTGGCATTGCCACTATTGGCCACGAACCCGTGGAAGGGGCCGCCTTTCGCCAGCACCTTTTGGTCAAAGACCACCGGTGCTGCTTTGACGTCATTGGTGGTGAACATGCCCGCCGCCGTACAGCAGGACTCGGAGTAGACCAGTACGGTATCCCGCCGGTCGTCGCCTTTGCCCCGTACATCGGCGGAGACGCCTGCGCAGGTGAAGCCTGGTACGTCGCTGAGACCTGGGCTATCGAGAGTGATGGAGATGGCGTTTTCCATGGTCGCTAAAGTAAGCCGGCAGTCTCGGGGAGGCCGAGCCAGAGGTTCATGATTTGGACGGCCTGGCCGCTGGCGCCCTTGAGCAGGTTGTCCTCAGCCGAGGTGATGACGAAGTTGCCCGTCCGTATGTCGTAGACCGCCGACATGTCGATCCGGTTGGTGCCGGTGACGTGTGCGGTGTCGGGCGTCTTACCGCTTTTTAGGATGCCGACGAACGGCTTGTTGCCGAGCGCTTCCTGCCAGCACTGGTAAAGCGTCTCAATCGTCGCGCCTTCGGCAGCCGGGGCGACGATAGTGCTGGCAATGCCCCGCCGCATGGGCGCGAGGTGCGGGTTGAAATTAATCACGACGGTGTCGCCTTGGGCGGTGGAAAGCTGTTCTTCGATTTCGGAGAGGTGCCGGTGCTTGGGAAGCCCGTAGGCCTTGGCGGACTCGGCCCGCTCGGCAAAGAGGTAAGCTTCGTCTACCTTCTTGCCCGCACCGCTGACGCCGCTGAGGGCATTAGCTACGATGCCCTTACCGGTAAGGATGCCGGCCTTGAGCAGAGGTGCCAGCGGCGTGATGATGCTGGTCGGGTAGCAGCCGGGTGAGGCGATGAGCGGTGCGCTCTGCCAGCCGTCAGGCGTGATCTCCGGAATGACGTAAGCGGCCTTTTCCAACAGGTCTGTATTCGGGTGCGCCTTGCCGTAGTACTCCTCGTAAAGCTTGGCCGAGCCCAGCCGGAAGTCCGCGCTCAGGTCGATGACCTTTTTGCCACCGGCCACGAGGGCCTCGGCGTACTCGGCGGCCACGCCATGAGGCAGAGCGAGGAAAACGATGTCCAGCGAGTCGTCCGCGGCCAGTGCGGCGGGATCGGACGCAGTGAATTTCAACTCCGGCGAAACCAGGCCCCGGAACTTCGGCATGTGTTCGACCACGGGCGTTCCGGCGAGGCTGCGCGAGGTGACCGCGGCAAGCTGTACCAGCGGGTGTCCCGCCAGCAGGCGCACGAGTTCTTCCCCGGAATAACCGGAGGCTCCAACGATGGCTGCTTGTGGTTTCATGGAATTCATGTCACGAAGTTCACGAAGAAGGCACGAAGCTCACGAAGGGTTGCAGCGTAAGTTTACTTTGTGTACTTCGTGTCTTCTTTGTGCGCTTTGTGGCGAAATTGGTTAGCGTTACAAGTTTGTGTCGGGAAACAAAAAGCCCCTCGGGTTGAGTACAACCGCGGAGGGGCCAAAAGGTGTGGTACCTCGATGGTTGTTTAGCGCTTGGAGAACTGGAATCGCTTGCGAGCACCGGGCTGGCCGGACTTCTTGCGTTCCTTCATGCGCGGGTCGCGGGTCAGCAGGCCGGCCTTCTTGAGGGCCGGGCGCAGCTCGGGGTCGTGCTTCTGGAGAGCACGGGCAAGACCGTGGGAGATCGCGCCGGCCTGGCCGACGGGACCGCCGCCCTGCACGAGCACGACGACATCGAACTGACCTTCCTTCTCGGCAACAACCAAGGGAAGACCGGCCTTCTTGGCCAGAAGCTCGGTGTAGCAATACTCTTCGAGGTCGCGGCCGTTCACGGTGAACTTGCCGCTGCCGGGGGTCAGGCGGACACGCGCGCTGGCAACCTTGCGGCGCCCGACGGCGGTGATGGTGTTGGAATCGCTCATGTTAAGATAAATTTAGGCTTCGAGGGTGACGGGTTGCTGCGCTTCGTGCGGATGCTCGGAACCGGCGTAGATTTTGAGCTTCTTCATCATGGCGCGGCCCAGCTTGTTGCGGGGCATCATGCCCTTGACGGCGTGCTCGATGATGAACTCCGGCTTCTTCTCGCGCATGGCGGCGACGCTGGTGTAGCGCTCGTTGCCCATCCAGCCGGTGTAGAACATGTACTGCTTGTCGGTTTCCTTTTTGCCGGTCAGCTTGACCTGGTCGGCGTTGATGACCACCACGAAGTCTCCCGCGTCGATATGGGGCGTGTAGATCGGCTTGTGTCGGCCCCGCAGGATGTTGGCGATCTTGACGGAGAGGCGGCCCAGAGTCTGGCCCGCGGCGTCGACCACGTACCACTGCTTGGGGGCATCCGGTTTTGCTAAAGTTGTCTTCATTGGCATCTGTGAAAAGGCGTGAAAACAACGATCAGGCAGCATCTTGTCAAACGGAATTTTATAAAACTATGTGAAAATTTCAGCAGCCCCAAATAGCGTGATATACTAATTACAAGCACCGGTACCGCTGCACGCAGACTGACGAAACTTCAAACAGAGAGACAAGTCCATGATTAACGCGCTTATTCTGGCGGTACTCGTTGCGGTGAATCTGCAATGCAAAAGCCCATGGGTGGCCAGCGGCATTTACACAACACTGGCATTTATCCTCAGCCTTGTCTTCGGGGTCCCCATCCTGACTGTTATCCTGACCGCCTTTATCAATTTGGGGCTCACTTACCTGTATTTCTGGCTCTTGAAGAAGTTCGAGGGCAGCAGCTACTGGTGGCTGATCATGATAGTCGGCATCCTTCTGTTCCTGGGAATCAGCTTCAGCTAGGCGGCTAAAGCGGTGGCTTGCCTGCGGGCTTTGCGCTGTCGTAGGCTGCAAAGATCGTGTCTGCGTTTACCAAAAAGCCCGTAGCCGGGCCCTCGCCGTTGCTGCTGACGGTGGGGGCGCTGCTGGCGGTTCTGCTGGTGTTCCTGCTGCTGCCACTGGCGAGTAGGGTGACTGAGCAGGAAAAGCCGGACACCACCGTGCGCGATGTGGACCTGATTGCACTGCCTAAGCCGCCCGAGGAGGAAGAAACTGTCGCCGAGGAAGCGGTTGCGGAGACCGAGTCCGCGCTGAGCCCGGAGCTGTCCGCCGAGACTGAGGCCGTCGAGTTGTCGCCTCTGGCGGTGGAGGGCAGCGGGCCGCCCATGCCGATGGCCAACACCGGTGACCTGGCCATGCCGGAGTTCCCGCTGGCCAACGCGCCGTCCGCCATGCCGGAGGTGTTTGCCCTGAACGAGGTCGATGTACGCCCGGTGCCGCTGGTGCAGAAACCGCCGGTGTACCCGTGGGAGTTGCGTCGCAGTCGCGTCGAGGGCGAGGCCGTGATGCGCTTTATTGTCGATGCCGAGGGCCGGGTGGGGGACATCGAGGTCGAGTCCGCCACGCACGAGAGTTTTGGCCAGGCCAGTATCGAGGCCATCCGCCAATGGCGCTACAAACCCGCGCAAAAGGACGGAAAGCCTGTGGCCTGCACGGTGCGCACGCCTATGCCGTTTAAGCTGCGATAGGGCCTCGTCCGGAATCGGGATTTGACGTCGGGGGCGTCCCGGAAAAGATGGGTGTATGCAGCACTTTCGTTGCGCGGCTTGTCAGCGGGATTGGGAGTTCGAGGACTCGACGGTCAAGGTTATGGGAGCGGCTCTGATGTGCCCGGCTTGCAACGGCATGCTCGCACCGGCGGCTCCGCTGGAACACGAAGCGGGCTCGGGCCGGGCGGAAGTGGACGCCTTCGTTGACCGCTTTCTGGGCGCACCTTCGATGGATAACGGTTTGGCAGCGGCGGCGCGCTTCGGCCTGTGGTGCTTCATCGTCTACTACAGCCTCCAGTTCTACACCCTGAATATCCGCGAGCTGGGCGAGGACTGGAGCTTGCTCCACGGTGTGAACCTGATTTTCCACGAGGCCGGTCACTGGATTTTTGGTGTCTTTGGCAACCACCTGCTGATGTCTCTGGGCGGAACGCTGGGGCAGCTTCTCATGCCCGCCATTCTCGGGCTGGCTTTCTTCTTTAAAAACAAGGACTGCTATGCCGCCGGTCTGGGCCTGTGGTGGGTCGGCCAAAACCTGGTCGACTGCGCCCCGTACATCAACGACGCCCGCGCCCTGCAATTGATGCTCCTCGGCGGCGGCACCGGCAAGGAAGTCGAGGGTCACGACTGGGAGTTCATCCTCGGGCAGCTCGGCCTCCTCAACCAGGACATCTATATCGCCCGCGATGTCCTCCTGGCCGGTCGCATCGTCATGGCCGCCGGCCTGCTCTGGATGCTTATCGTCGTGCTGAGGCAGGTGCCCAGATGTTTGGAGAAGGGGAGATGATATATGGTATGCTAGTTTCGACTACGTCTTCTTTTTTGCTACGTTTTTAGCTATCTCGAAACACCAGTGTTTTAAAAATGGCAAATCAACAACTTCCGCCTTAACAATTAGCCATGAGCCATCCTTTTTGATATTCACGGTTTTGAAAATATCGTCCAAAGCAGCCGATCCAACATGGAATGTGAAAATAAGACCCGAAATTAAACACCTATATACTCTATTTCCCTTGGTCCTAACGTAATCGGGTGGAAGAGTCCAATCTCCTTGATGGTGTCCTTCAAAAAAAGGAACGGTTAGATTGATTGGGTATTCTTCTTCACTGACATCCTCGTCATTAAATAATAGTTTTCTTATTCTCTCAGTGTGTAGTGGTCCAAGGTCAACTTCCTTAAAGAGTGACTGCTTTGATGCACTCATTCTCCAAATAATTGATAGTAAAGCCTTTTTTGTTAGATTGTAGTCTAGGTTGCTTACTCGCGTAGTTCTCTGTGTGTCCTCGAAATTGAGTTTTATTCCTCCATATAAAGCTCTGGCTAGATAATCTTCATAACGTTGTATGACACTATTGTCACAGTTTTCGCAGAGAAGATGTTCCGTATGCTCGTTTGTGGATTTCCTCTCTGGGTTTTCAGGTTTGTTTGATAGGATAACGTAATGTGGTGACGATTTTTTGAGAGGCTTCCAGTTGAATTTTGGAATGATGTGGGAGCGAACAAGTCTTTTCTCTTCTAGGCAAAGAGGGCATCGGCCAAGAACATTCTTCTTTGCCATTAGTAAATAGCCTCACTCCCAGTAGACCATGCGGCCGCAGTTGTTGCAGTGGGCGGGCTCTTTCTGGTGGCGGACGATGGTCTCGACCTCGCCGCTGACCTTCAGGTGGCAGCCGGAGCACATATTGACGTCCATGGGGACGACGAGGGGGAAGCGCACGCCACGCTCACGGATCTGTTTGTAGTGACTGAGGAAGGGCTCTATGGCGGTGGCTTCGGCCTTGGAGGTGTCCTCCTGCGCTTCCGTCAGCTCGGACTTTAAATTGCCTTCGCGCTCCTTAATGGCTGCGACTTCGCGCTCGTGGAGTTGGATGGTCTTCTCGTGCGCGGCGGACTCAGCGGCGGCTTTTTCCTTGGCCTCGTCGATCTCGAGCATGAGGGCGATTTCCTGCTCCTCGAGCTCCCCGGCGGCCTTCTCCACGGTTTCGATTTCGTGGGTGATGGCCTGATATTCGTCGTTCTTTTTGACCGAAAGCTGCTGGTTCTTGTATTTGCGGGCTTTCTCCTCGAGGTCCTTGATTTCGACGTCGAGCGCTGCGCGGCGAACCTCCATCTCCTTTAGGCGCTGGGCGATGGCGGCGAGGGCCTCCTTCTCGCTCGCGATTTTCTCCTCGGCCAGTTTGAGCTCCAAAGGCAGCCGTGCCAGCGTTTGCTCGAGGCCGATGCGGCGGCCGTCGCGTTCCTGCAGGATAAGAAGTCTTTCAATCGCGGGAGTCACGCCACCACTCTGGCAAGCGCATCCTCCGCGTCCATCTTTAATTAGCCACAAAAAGGCACAAGATTCACAAAAAAGAGCTTCTGTGTCTTATTGTGGCTACTTTTCTTTGCCGGTCGGGGCGATGAGTATCTCGAGGCCGGAGTCTTCGCCGCCGAGGAACTTTTTGGCGGAGGCGTTGAGGTCCTCGAGGGAAATCTGTGGATAGGCATCGGGCAGGCTGCGGGCGAAGTCCAGCCACTCCGGGCGGATGGAGGAGCCGACCAGCACGCGTCCGAGCCAGTAGCTGTTGTCGCGCCGCATGACAGGAATCTGGCTGACGATGGGCTTGAGGGCTCGGTCGCGTTCGTCCTCGGTGATGTTGCCCTGGCCGAGATCACGACCGAGGCCGGCGATAATGTCGCCCACCTGCTGCGTTTTTTCGGGGGCGCAGAAGTTAATCGCGACTAGAAGGCCGTAGCCGTCGTAGGTTTCGCTTGAGTTGTTGTAGGCGTAAGGGCTGTAACCTTCGCCGAGCTTTTCGCGGACCTCCAGGCGCAGGCGGTCGCGGAAGACGGCGCCGAGGACGTTAAGCGTGCGGGTGCGGGTGATGTCCCAAAAGTCGTCCGTAGGCCAGTAGACGGCGGCGATAGCGCGAGGGATTTCGCTTTCGAAGGTCAGCTCCATGTCGCCGATGGTCTTGGGGAACTTCACGGAGGCACGGGCGTCGGTGAAAGCCTGCGGGGTTTCGGCGCGGACGGAAAGAGCGCCGAAGGTCTGCGCGACGGCGTCCCGGGCGGTTTCGTAGGAGATGTCGCCGATGATGGAAATCTCGAGGTAGGCACTCTCAAGCGGTTTGGCCAGCCACGCCTTGGATTCGGCCTGGGTGCGGCTCATGAGGATATCGTAGGGTGGGTAGCCGAAACGGTAACTGCCGCCGGCGAGCATTCGTGTGGCGGTCAAGCGGAGCAAACCCTCGGCGGTATGAGCGATCTTGATGTAGAGTTGATCTAGCTCTTGTTTGGCCAGGCGGGCGGCCTCGGGTCGGTAGCCGGGCGCGGTCAGGTAGGCGGCCAGGATTTGCAGTTGCAGCAGGGCGTCGTCGGCGTTGGTGCTGCCGGAGAGTTCAAAGGCGCTTTCGTCGACGGAGAAGTCGAGGCCGACGGTCTTGCCGGCGAGGATGCGTTGCAGCTCGTCGTAGCTGTGCTGTTCCAGTCCGCCGCGGATGAAGGTGGCCTCGGAGAACAGGCTGATGCCCTGCAAGGCCTCGGGCTCATACAGCATGCCGCCGCCAAAGCGCACGGTGACGAGTACTTGGCCCGCCTCGTAGTCAGTTTGCTTGAAGTTGAAACGCACCTGATTGGCGAAGGTGGCCTGGTGGATGCCGAGGTCTTCGTGGAAGGTTTCCGCGATGATTTCGCCGGGCGCGCCGAAGGCGGTGTAGGCGAAGTCGGGCGTCTCCAGCTCCTCGGGCGGTGTGACCTCGGTTTTGGCGCTTTCGGCGAAGGCGGCGGCGAGTTGGGCGTCGCCGTCTTCCAGCACGAGGTTGCCGCTAACAAAAAGAAAGCGGTTGGGCGCGCCCCAGATTTCACGGAAGGCGGCTAGGGCGCTCTCCGGAGTGGCGGCGGCGAGGGCTTCTTCGGCGATTTCCAAATCGGTTTGGGGCGAGGTAAACACCATGTCCTCACTGATGCTTCCTGCAATGCCGCCGGAGAGCGAGCGGGACTGCCGCGTAGGCGCTTCGCGCACGGCCTGTTGGTAGCCCTGCAGCATGTTGGCGCGGGCTTCGTCGACCTCCGCCTGGGTGAAGCCAAACTGCAGCGCCTGGCGAAGCTGTTGCTCGGCCAGAGCGAGGGCGGGCTGCCACTTGTCGGGCTCGCAGGTGACCTCCACCTCGGCGGCTTCGATGAATTCCATGAAGTCGAACCAACTCGCCGAGCCCTCGGAGATGGGCGAGCCTTCCTCCTTGGCCAGGATGTCGAGGCGGCGCGAGACGATGCGATTGGCCAGGGAGATGGTCAGGTGCTTCTGGCGTACGGCGCGGCTGTCGTCCTCGCCGGAGTCCGGCTGCTGGCTCATGATGGAAATCGTGGTGGCGGGCAGCTCCGGCTCGCTGTGCAGCTTGGTGGCGAGGGTGGGCGAGGTCAGTTTGCCGAGGTCGGGATCGAGGCGGGGATTTTCGTTTTTCGGAACGCTGTCGAAGTACTCCTTGATGAGCGTTATGGCTTCCTCCGGTTGGATGTCACCGACGACGACCACGGCGAGGCGGTCGGCTGTGTACCAGCCCTCATAAAATTCCACGAAGCGCTCCCGTGGGGCCTTTTCGATGACCTCATCTTCGCCGATGGGCAGGCGCTTGGAGATTTTCGACTCGGGCAGGGCGAAGTCGAACCAGGCCTCGGTGGTGCGATACTGCGCCGAATCCCGTGCGCGCTTTTCCGACAGGATGACGCCGCGCTCGTCGTCGACTTCCTCCTCTAGCAGGAGGAGCCCGGCGGCATAGTCGCGCAGGACTTGCAGGCCCTCGCGCAGCATGGGCTCGTCGTTGCCGGGCAGCTCGAGCTTGTAGACGGTCTCATCGAAACTGGTGTGCGCGTTGGTGTCCGCCCCGAAGCTCATGCCGATGCGTTGCAGGTACTCGATGAGCTCCCCGGGCGGAAAGTGTTCGCTGCCGTTGAAGGCCATGTGCTCCAGAAAGTGTGCCAGGCCGGCCTGCTCGTCGGTCTCCATGAGTGAGCCGGCCTCGACCAGCAGGCGCATGCTGACGCGTTCGGGTGGCTCGGCATTGGGCATGACGGCGTAGCGGACGCCGTTGTCGAGCGTGCCCCAGACGATGGTTTCCTCCGGCGCCAGGTCGCTTTTATCCTGCGGGAAAACCGCGAAGAGCGAAAAGGGGATCAGAAAGAGAATAAAGAAGAGGCGGGTTTGAAACATGATGGCAGGTAAGGGACTTTATAGGATTTGGGCGATGGGAAAATTTTCAGTTCCTTTGAGCCGTATTGTTGGTATTGGTTGCTGTCATCTATGATGCTTTTCTACCGGCTGTTGTTCCTTCCGGCGTTGCTTTTTATGCTGCCCTACTACGGCTGGCGTATGATTCGGCGCGGGGGGTACCGGCACGACTTCCACCATCGCTTTGGCCTTATCGATCGTCCCCCGCCCAAGCGGCCAGGGGTTACCCGCATCTGGATTCAGGCGGTCAGCGTGGGAGAAATCAAGGCCATCGGCCCGCTGCTGAATCATCTGGACGGGCAAAAGGATGCCGAGGTTGTGCTGACCACCACGACCAGCACCGGATATAAGATAGCGCGCGAAACCTACGGCCGGCTGGTGCTCAAGACCGGTATTTTTCCGGTGGATTTTTTCCCGTTCAGCCGCAGTGCCTGGCGGCGCATCGACCCGGATTTGGCCATCCTGATGGAGGGCGAACTCTGGCCGGAGCACCTGACGCAGGCAAACAAGCGCGGCGTGCCCGTGGTTTTGATCAATGCGCGGCTGTCAGACCGATCCTTCCGGCGCTACGGGAAGTTTCCACGGACCGCCCGGCGTCTGCTCGGGCAACTGAGCGCCGTTTATGCTTCCTCGGAAATGGACGCCGGGCGCTTCTGTCAACTGGGGGTCGACCGGGAAACCACCATCGTGACCGGCAATCTGAAGTTCGATGTGAAAATCGATCCCATCCTCACCGAGCGCGAGCGGGAGGTCTTCCGGCAGGACATCGGACTGGAAAGCGGCATGAAGGAAACGCGTTCTCCGGCGCGCCCGCCACTCATCCTGCTGGGGTCCTCGACCTGGCCGGGCGAAGAGGCCATGCTCATTGAGGTGCTGGAGGAGGCGCTGCAACGCGGGGTCAACCTGCGCCTGCTCCTCGTACCGCGTCATGCCGAGCGCCGCGGGGAAATCGCCGCGCTCCTGCAGAAGCAAAGCCGCCATTGGCACCTGCGCAGCCACGGCACGCGCCCCCCGCAGCCGGTCCGCATCTACGTCGGGGATACCACCGGGGAGCTTGCGTTGCTCAGCCAGTTGGCGGATGTCGCCTTTATCGGTAAGAGCCTGCCGCCCCACGTAGGCGGTCAAACCCCCATCGAGGCCGGGGCGCTCGGGCTGCCGATTGTCTACGGGCCGAACATGAGCAACTTTCGCCAGGTCTGCCAATCCCTGGAGCATGCCGGGGCCGCGCAGCGAGCCGTTGACGCCGCCGACACCAAGTCACGCCTGCTCGGCCTCCTGACCGATGCCCATCAACGCAAGCAAATGACGGAGGCCGCCAAGCAGTGGCACCAGGACAACCAGGGCGCGACTGACCGTACACTGGAACGACTCGAACGCTATTTTAAACTATGAACACGCCAGGATACGACCTCGACGAACTACGGCGCATCGTGCGACCGGGGGACATCGTTTTTATTCGCATTGCGAACTTCCTCTACCGTCGTGTGGCTGAGGGCACCAAGAGCTGGACTTCCCATGTGGGTATGATCCACAGCGAAAAGGATGGTGACTGGCAGGTGGCCGAAAGCGCCGTGCCGCTTTCCAAGCACTGTTCGCTGGAGAAGTTCCTCAAGCGTACCGACGCGGGCCAGTTTTCCATCAAGCGCCTGCGGGATTTGAGCGACGATGAGGTCGCTGCCCTGCGTCGGGAGGCGGATAGGCGCATGGGCCTGTGGTACCACCTTGGTTTCGATTACGATTCGCCCCGTCAGTATTGTTCGAAATTCGTCTACCAGTGCTACCACGACGCCCTCGGGGTGGAGGTCGGACGCATCGAAACGCTCAAAAATTTACTGGAAGCTAATCCAACGTACCCGCGCACCTTCTGGCGGCTTTGGTATTTCTTGCGCATTCCCTGGCAGCGGCGGGTGGTTACCCCGGCCAGCCAGTATGAAGACCCGAAACTGTCCACCGTGGCGGAATATTTGCGCTGACAGTGCCACTGGCGTTTTAAACAGACGTGTTCTTCGGGCTAACGTTTGACATGTCCGGATCGGGCCCAATGGTTCGGGGGCTATGGTTCAGAAACAGAGAGTTACCAACACTCCCAAGAAAATGGCTCTGGGAGGCTTGGGTGCCGTTCTTGGAGCTGCCTCGGCCCACGGGATTATCTATGTCGGCACGGATACGCTGTCCGTCTCCGTTCCCTCCAACGCCGGCAACGCATCGGACGGCTGGGACGTCGATTCGGCCAGCACGACGGCCAGCTTGAACCGGGCATTTGAGAGCAATTTCACCACGGACTATTCCTTTGTGCAATTCAGCGCGGATGCGAAGATCAACATCGCTGGGTCGCTCAGTTTCGCCAAAGACGGCGGCAAGTTGAAGCTGTTCAACAGCGGCGATAATATTTCCTCCGGCGCCGGGTTGGTTTTCGGGACGGACTTTTATGCACATCGGGTGGCTGCCTTTACAGCTACTGCAGGACAGGGTGGGGCAGCTGCTTCCGAGGCGGCTTCAAATGCGCTGTTTGACTTCATCGGGAACGCATCCGGCAGCGGCATTCTGGGCTTCCGCTACAATGACGGCTCACAGGACAACTACGGCTGGGCCAATGTGACCTGGGATATCTTTTCCATTTCCATCAATGTTCCGTACTGGTCGGACACCGGCAGTATCGAGGCCGGACAGGTGCCTGAGCCCGCTCAAGTCGCCGTCGGTCTTGGCGCACTGGCTCTCGGTGCCGCCGGATTGCGCCGCTGGCGTAACGGCAAAAGTAAAGCGGGTACGGCCAGCTAGTCGTTGACAGTCGCCGGGCGGGGGGCTGTGCTCGGCGCCTATGTCAGAAATCTCCCGACCTGAAGGGCGCGCGCTGGACGCGTTGAGGCCCGTGACTTTTCAAACCGGCATCGCGCCGCATGCGACCGGCTCCGTGCTGGTGTCTTTTGGCCGCACGCAGGTCATCTGTGCGGCCTCCATCGAGAGTCGCGTGCCGCGCTGGATGAAGGAGCAGGGCGTCGAGGGCGGCTGGATAACGGCCGAGTATTCCATGCTGCCCTATTCGACTCTCGACCGCAAAGCTCGCGACATCTCACGGGGCAAGCTGGACGGTCGTACGGTGGAAATCCAGCGTCTCATTGGCCGCTCCCTGCGCGCCGCGCTCGATTTGAATAAGCTTCCAGGAAAAACTTTGTGGCTCGATTGCGACGTTCTTCAGGCCGATGGTGGCACCCGCACCGCCTCCATCACCGGAGCCTGGGTGGCGGCGCGCCTGGCCGTCAGCAAGCTCATGGCAGAGGGCAAGCTGGAGGAGGATCCCATCCTGGATCACGTTGCGGCGGTCAGCGTCGGAGTGGTGGAAGGCCAGGCCCGGCTCGACCTAGAGTATGTCGAGGATCGTGATGCCGCGGTGGACTTCAACGTCGTCATGACCGGCGCCGGACAGTACGTCGAAGTGCAGGGGACCGGCGAGGAGGCTACCTTCTCCCGTGACGAGCTGGACGCGCTTCTGGCCTTGGCCGGCGGAGGTATTGAGACCCTGGTCGCGATGCAGAAAGAGGCGGCTGCTGTGGCCAGTTAATTAGAGTAAGTCGTCCGGTAGTCAGAAAGAAGTTGCCAAGATTATGGGAAATGGCCCTATTGGAGACTTTTGCCAAGCATCCTGACGACATGAACATCCACGAATATCAGGCCAAAGAGCTTTTTGCTGCCTACGGCATTCCCGTCCCGGCGGGTAAGGCGGCACAAGCCGAAGATGAATTTGAAACCGCGCTCGACGCGGTTTCTTCAGATGGCCCGGTAGTGGTCAAGTCGCAGATACACGCTGGCGGCCGGGGTAAAGGCACCTTTACCGACGGCTACCAGGGTGGCGTCAAAGTGGTAAAGACCCGCGAGGAGGGGCTGGCGGCCGCCAAGGCCATGCTCGGCAACACGCTCGTGACCAACCAGACTGGTCCGGCCGGGCGCGAGGTCAAGACGGTCTATTTTTCCGAGGCCAGCTCCATCGCCAAGGAGTACTACCTGGCTATCCTGCTGGACCGCGACACTTCCACGCCGGTGTTTATTGCCTCCACTGAGGGCGGCATGGACATCGAAAAGGTGGCCGAGGAAACCCCGGAGAAAATCGCCAAGGTCCATGTCGACCCGGCTCAGGGTTTGCAGGCCTTCCAAAAGCGTCGCATCGCCTTTGCGCTCGGTCTCGACACCAAAGAGCAGCTCAAGCAGTTGGACAAGCTGCTGACGGGCCTCTACAACCTTTTCTGGGAAAAGGATTGTTCGCTGGTGGAAATCAATCCGCTCATCACCACGCCCGAAGGCGACATTCAGGCGCTCGACGCCAAAGTCAATTTCGACGCCAACGCGTTGTTCCGGCATCCCGACGTTCAGGCCATGCGCGACCTCGGCGAGGAGGACCCGAAGGAAATCGAGGCCTCCAAGTTCGGCCTCAGTTATATCGCGCTCGACGGCAACATCGCCTGTCTGGTCAACGGTGCGGGGCTGGCCATGGCCACGATGGACATTATCAAGCACTACGGTGGCAGCCCGGCCAACTTCCTTGATGTCGGTGGCGGCGCCAATGCCGATCAGGTGGAGGCCGCTTTCAAGATTATCCTGAGCGACCCGAACGTGAAGGGCATTCTCGTTAACATCTTCGGCGGCATCATGAGCTGTAAGACCATCGCCGACGGCATCATCGCCGCCGCACGCAATGTAGACATCACCGTGCCCCTGGTCGTGCGTCTGGAGGGTAATCACGTTAAGGAAGGCAAGCAGGCGCTTGAAGAAAGCGGCCTGCCTCTTATTCCCGGCGATTCGCTTGCCGATGCGGCTCAGAAAATCGTCGCTGAACTGAAAAAAATCAGCGCCTAACCTTAAGCCGGAGGAATTTTACCATGTCAGTCCTTGTTAACAAAGATACACGCGTGATTGGACAGGGCATTACCGGCAAAGCCGGCAGCCTGCACGCCCGGAACAACATCGCCTACGGCACCAATTACGTTGCCGCAGTCACCCCCGGGAAGGGAGGGCAAAAGTTTGAGGACAGTCTCCCGGTGTTTAATACCGTTCACGAAGCGGTGGAAAAAGAAGGCGCTAATGCTTCCGTTATATTCGTGCCACCTCCTTTTGCAGCCGACTCTATTCTTGAGTCTATCGACGCAGGTATAGAGTTAATCATATGCATTACGGAAGGCATTCCGGTGCGCGATATGGCGATCGTAAAAGATGCTCTGAGGAAGAGTAAGAAGACACGTCTTATCGGGCCGAATTGCCCAGGAATCATGACCCCAGGTGAGTGCAATATAGGCATTATGCCGGGCTACATTGCCAAGCCTGGTAACGTCGGTATCGTATCGCGATCCGGCACGTTGACCTATGAAGCGATGTACCAGTTAACCGTGCGCGGTCACGGTCAAAGCACCTGCATCGGTATTGGTGGCGACCCCATTAACGGCACGAGTCACACCGATGCCGTTCGGCTTTTCAATGAAGATCCGGACACGGAAGCAATCATACTCATTGGCGAGATTGGTGGCAGTGCCGAAGAAGAAGCGGCTGCCTATATCAAGGAGCATGTGAAAAAGCCCTGTGCGGCCTTTATCGCAGGCACAACGGCGCCTCCAGGTCGGCGCATGGGTCATGCGGGCGCGATTGTTTCTGGTTCCAGTGGAAGTGCCGAGGCCAAGATAGCGGCTCTTAAAGATGCCGGAATCGCTGTTGCGCAGACGCCTTCTGAAATCGCAGACACGCTGCTGGCCATACTTTAGTTAGGCAGCACAGCAAAGTGCCTTACCATTCACGTTTGAAACACCACGGAAAATACCAAGTGAACCATTTTTCTTCTTTATTTAACTGAAGAATGACGAAACGATTGCATGCAATTCACTGCAAGTTATATTCCATGTTCGTTAATTTTATTTTTCTAAGTGATTTGCTCATTGGAGAAAAGCAACCAACTTATATTTGTAGTACTTGACATACGGATGTTCACAATTTTGTTGCAATCCTACTAGTGGTAAGCTTTTATCAATAACTTAGTATTAATCACTAAAATAGATATGGCTAGAAAAACGACACACGGACGCGCACCTGGAAAGACGCAAATATCAATCAGCTTGCCTCAGGATCTTGTTGGCAAGATCGACAAGCTGGCTGACGTAGAGAACCGCAATCGCTCCAACTTTATTGCGACGCATCTTGAGCGTCTTGCATTGGAGTATGAAGCAGCTGAACCTGCTGTTCAGTTCAAGTCTTCCAAAAAAGGTAAATAAGCAGTCCATTTGGAAAATGCCCGGGCACCTTTGGGTGTCCGGGCATCTATTTATACGGATCCGGGAATTCACAAAACAAAGGCAGGTGACAAATGGATATCTATGCTTCCTGGTTGCCTGAACGCTTTTACTATTTGGTTCATCTGCTGTTGTGGATGCTGCCAATAATCGCTCTGCAATGGCTCGGGTTCTGGCGTGTGTTGTGGCCGAACCTCAAGCCGATTTTGGGAGCCTCGGCCGCTATTGGCCTGTATCTTTGCCTGACGGATATCATAGCCGTTCACTACGGCGTATGGGATTTTGATTCAGCCCTGATTCTAGGCTTCAGTCCCGGAGGAGTTCCCATTGAAGAATGGGGCTTCTTTTTTCTGACCTCCCTGCTGGTGGCGCAGAGCTTCGTACTCTTCCTGCCGGAGCATCTGCGGCGTCCTTCCTTACAGAAGGCTGCTTAGTGCCCTTGTGTCAGTCTGATCGAAAGCGTTTAGCTTTCGATGTCGTAGATGAGCAGGCGGCGGACGTCCTTCTTGACATAGTCGTTGACGAACTGGACGTGCCGGGGGTGCTGCAGGTAGGCCTGCAGGGCCTCCTCAGTGGCAAATTGCATGCTGATGGCGACGCTGAAGCTGTCATCGACCGAGCCACGAGGGCTGCTCATGGCTGTGCCGGCGTGAAAGTTCTCCATGTCGGGAATGCTTGTGAGCAACTCCCGTGCGGCGGCGAGGACGCGCTGCGTAGCCTCGTCGTCCTGCTTATCGGTCCAGAAAAAGCCGAGATGGGTAATCATTCCGCATCCTCCGCGTCGCCGGTTTCAGGGATGGAAGTGATGGCCTGTTCGGCGTCGGGCTGTGCCTCGGTGTCAGGCATGGCGGCGGCTGTACTATCGACAGGGCTGGTGACCTCACTGGGTGGCAAGTCTTCCTTGGGCGCGGCTTCCACGTTGATGGAGGATTCACCGCTGGGCTGCGACGCTCTCAAGGCCTCCAGCTCCGGGGTGTTATCGGCCAGGCTTTGGGCCCGCTGATCCCACAGCGAGTCCGCGGATAAGGTGTGGACCTTCTCGACCCATTGGTTGGCCTCCGGATAGTTGCCCTGTGCGAGGGCCAGGAGTGAGAGGTTAAAGGCGGCTTCGGCGCGGGTGGCATCAAGGGCTCCGCTGTCGTCAGCCAGCTGGCTGAGTTTGGAGGCGCCGGTATCGGCCTGGCCCGACTTGATGAGCGCCATGGCTTCGCCGAGTAGCGCACGTCCGTAGAATGGCGTACCGATGAGGTTTACGGCGGACTGGCCGTAGAGGGAAGCGGCTTCTGAAAAATCACCGACCTCGTATTTGTCGTCGGCAGCTTCGAGCAGGGCGAAGGCGCCGAGGGGCTTGGCCGCATGGGCGTTACCGAAACTTGCCAGCTCCGTTTCCGTGACTGCCTGCTGGTAGTCTTTTTGGAGGTTGATTTCAGCCTGACGCTGGGAATAGCGGTAACCCTCGACTCCCAGGACGGCGATGATGGCCAGGAGGCTGCCTCCGATGAGAGTGCCTTTATTGCGCTCCCAGAAGAGCCAAACCTTGTCCTCGACATCCGCTTCCTGGAAAGCCTGGTCGATAGAGACGATGTTGCGGTCGTCCTGGCTGGTTGCAGCGCTTTCCGGCGCGGCAGCGGCTTGCTCCTGACGATCGGGGGTAGGCTCAGCGGCCTTTTTCTTTCTGGGCGGACGATTCATGCAAAGTTATCAGTTGAGAAAACCGCACAAGGTCACGGGTGAGGGGCCTGGCGTCAAGCGAGAAGTCCGCGCTCCCGTTTTCTCCGCAGGGCGTTTTTGAGCTCCGCGGCCACGGCATCATCGCCCTTGGAGAACCCGGCGAAGCGCGCCAGCCAGTCATAGACGACCTCGGCGGAAGCGGCCGGCAGCACCGGTTTGTCCTCCAGCACACGGTCGAAAGCGTCCACAATGGCCTGGCCCACGACACGTATCATGGTGTGGGCGACGTCGGAACTGCGCTTTTCGATAAGCACGTCGGTGGCGTCGATGATGGGGAATTCCTTAAAAATATTCTGGTAGATACCCATGGCGTCGATGACCTCCACCTCGCAGCGTGGATAAAAGCTGGCCATCAGATTCCAGGGGAAATCGACCTGGTCGCCGGAGCTCTTGCTGCGGTAGTCCGTGCGGAGGACGACGCTGGGGATATCGGCGAACTTGGCGGTCATGAACTCGACCACGGTGCCGGAGTCCAGCTCGGTCCCGTCGAAGCAAAACAAGGCCAGGTCGCTTTCGAGCAGGTTGAGCAAATCCTGGTCGCGGATGCGCTTGGCCTCTTGCTCGCGCTGCTCGAAGTTCTGGGGCAGGACCGAGCAGTAACGGTGGTCGCTCAGCTCCGCAATGGCCTCGGCCAGCATGGCGTTCCCTGCCAGGTCCTTGTGGGTGAAAAGTTCGCCGGCAAAGTAGATGTTCAGGGTTTTCTCAGTGAGTTGGGACATGAGGGCGAAGAATGCCCAAACTGGAACTGGTGCGCGAGCGAAAAAGCGTCCCCCGGCGGGCATCTTTGGCTTGTTTCTTGATGGGGTCGGCGTCAGCTTCGTAAGCCATGAGTACCCCTCAAGTTGTAGTTGTTGGCAGTTTTAACCAGGATTTGACCTGGACGACTCTCAAGTTTCCCCGGCCCGGCGAAACCATCACCGGACGCTTTAAGAGTGGCCCGGGCGGCAAGGGTTCGAACCAGGCAGTGGCGGCCGCCCGCGCCGGTGCAGCGACGGCTTTTGTGGGCGCTATCGGGGATGATCCTTTCGGCCACGCGTTGCCGGCTTTTTACGACAGCGAGGGCATCCGGCATCATCTGGCGGTCAAGGACGAGCCGACCGGCAACGCCGGCATCTGGGTGGAAAGCTCAGGCGAGAACGAAATCATCGTCGCGCTAGGCGCCAATCTCGTGTTGGAATCCGGTGACGTTCCCGAGGGACTGATTGAGGATGCGCGTATCGTGTTGTGCCAGCATGAATCCAGTCTGGCGCTCAACCACGACGTTTTTGTCCGCGCGCGCGACGCCGGAGTGGCAACCTTGCTCAACCCCGCGCCAATGCGGGAGGATTTCGATCCGGCCATCCTCAAGCTCACGGACATTCTCGTACCCAATGAGACTGAATTCATCGCCCTGGCGGAAATCCTTGGCGCTGCTTCCGGCCTGACCGAGGACGACATGGCTGCGATGAACATTAACGACATGCATGCGCTTTGCCGCAAGTTTGACGTTCCCACTGTGGTGGTGACGCTGGGTAGCCGGGGTTGCCTGATTTCAAGCGCAGACGGGCCGAAGCAGATCCCCGTGCATTCGGGTATTACCGTGGTTGACACCACCGGAGCGGGTGATGCCTTCGTGGGCGGCTTCGCAGCGGGATACTGTAAAAGCGACGGCAACATCATCGAAGCGGCGAAGTTCGGCAACGCCACCGCGGCGCTTTCCGTGACCAAGCCCGGTACCGCGCCCTCCATGCCGCAGCGTGCCGAAATCGAGAAGCTGTTGAGCGGCAGTTAAATCTCCAGTGCCTGGGTCAGCGCGCGGCTCGTACGTCGGTGGCGGAAATAGAGCAGGGTGGCGGGTAGCACCTGAAGCAGCATTATCAAGGCTCCCAGCAGCGCCAAGGCGTTGACACCGGGTCTGAGGAAGAGCGCGAACGCGCCTACCCACCAGGCCAGACCGAGGCCTTGGAACAATCGCGTCCCCTCGGCCATGCCTTCGATAAAGAAACCGACGCCGATGAGCACGGCGAAGATACCGGGAAGCAAAAACGGGCTGATGCCGCCCAGCAGGACACTCTCCAGAGTGAAGACAATAAAGGCACCGCCGCAGGCCAGCCAGAGGCCACGGGTCAGACGGTTGGTCAATGGTGCGCGTGCGAAGTCGCCCAAGGCGGAGCGCGCATAGACGGCCATACAGAGGATGCCGAAAAGGAAGGATGGGGTCCAGACGAAGAGCCAACCGTCGATGGGTACGTCGTAGGTGAAAATGGCCCATTGCAGGAAAAGGCATTTTGACACCAGTACGCCCCAGAAAATGAACAGGAGCCCCCGAAAGGGCAAAACCCGCTCGGTGCGCTCCAGGGCGCGTTCCACCTCAGCCATACTGTGCGGGGTCGACACTTGCATGATTCAACAAGTTACCCCAAAAAGGGCGTTTGTGCAAGCAACGCTATTTGCCCGGCTCGAATTTTAACGGGATGTAGTAGGACTGCTCCCGGAGGAAACGCTGCTCGGCCTCGTGGTCGCCCAGCCAGTCCATGGAGTCGTTGAAAGTCACGTAGAGCATGAGCCCGAGGAGCAGGACCATGAAGGCGCCCTGAGTCGCCGCGATGAAATTCACCGGCAGCGGGCGGCGCAGCAGCTTCGATATTGTGGCAAAGGCCATATGTCCGCCGTCCAGCACCGGGATGGGCAGCAGATTGAGGATGGCGAGATTGATATTCAGCAGGACTGAGAACCAAAGGGCCAGGCGTATATCCTGGATGGAGAAGGTGTGCAGGACCCGGCCGATGCCGACCGCGCCGCTCATCTGGTTGAGGCCCACGTCGGAATTTGGGCTGATCAGGCTGCCGAGGATGAGGAAAGTCATTTCAATTTGATCGCGTACCTGCTGCAGCGGGTTGGGGTGGGCGATGACCGTGCCGGGGTCTACGACGAAACCGATCAAGGTGCGTGTTTTGGGCGGTACACTCTCAACAGTATACGCTCCGGCATACTGGAGGCCTCCGTCACTGGATTCTTTGGAGTACTCCAGGCTAAAGCCATCGGACTTTTCGGAGGACAGTACCTTGCCCATTTCCTCAAGGCTGGCTACGGGCTGGTCGTCAACCTGCGTGACAAGTCCGCCAATAGAGGCAATGCTTTCCTGGGAGGGTGGCAAATTGAAAAGAATGACACCCTCTCCACCGGCGGTCTGTGGAATGAATTCCCAGGCGGTATCAGGCTCGGAATTGGGGATGATTCGAAGCATGGGCTTGGTCATGGGAACAGCTTCCGGAACGACCTGAATTTCCATCGGCTTGCCGTCGCGCAGGATGCCGAGAGTAACCTTCTGGCCGGCTTTCTTTTCTACCAGGCTATTGAGCCCGGATACGGTATAAACGAGTTGGCCGTTTACCGAAAGCACTTGGTCGCCCTGCTTCAGACCGGCGGCCTCGGCGGGCGAGTTCGCACTGATAACGGCGATGTTTAACGGGGAGGCTGGCTCGATCCCAACGGAGCGTATGCGCTTGCCGGAACGGGCGTTGATTTCACGCAACTCGGGCTGAAGGGTCAGGGATTCCGTCTTGCCGTCGCGCTCAATGGTCAGGTTGACCGCGGGATTGTCCAGCTCGTCGCGGCCACTGCCGGTAACGATGAATTTCTGGACATCCTCCCAGTCATCCACTTTCTGCCCGTCGACAGACAGGATTTTATCCCCGGCGCGGAGCCCGGCTTTGGCCGCAGGGCTGGCTACGGTCGTGTCCGCATCCAGTTGGATGGTGGGGGATACATAGCCGACCGTGGTGGATCGAAATTCAACCGGCTGGGGATAGCCGACCCACCAGACAACCAGGGCCAGCACGAAGGCCAAGATGACATTAAAAAGCGGGCCTGCCGCCGCCACGATCATCTTGTCGGCATAACTGATGGACGGCAACTTATCCTTGGGCGTTTCGGATTCGCCCTCGATGGCGCGCATATCGGCCAATTGCGGCAGGGCCACGTAACCGCCCAGTGGC
This sequence comes from Verrucomicrobiia bacterium, assembly GCA_030432235.1. Taxonomy (GTDB): domain Bacteria; phylum Verrucomicrobiota; class Verrucomicrobiia; order Opitutales; family Cerasicoccaceae; genus JAUIHT01. The sequence continues at coordinate 73,095 of JAUIHT010000010.1, forward strand.
AGGAGCGAGACGCGGTAATCGACGCCATCCTTGCCTTTCCAGCCAAACAGTTTTGGGCCGAAGCCGACGGAAAACCGGTCAATCTTGAGGCCGCGCCACTTGGCCGCGAGGAAATGCCCCAGCTCGTGGAAGAATATAGCGCCACAAAAGAAGACGATCACCAGGAGGATGCCCCAGGTGTTTGAGAGGAGGTCGGCCAGGCCGGTGGAGGTCATGGTCTAAGCAGCGAAAAACTTCTAGGATACTAGTGTATCACTTATATCGACCCTCAGGCGGAGTCTTTAGTTCCAGGGTAATTTTTTTTCAGCCAATCGACAACGGAGGGGATGGCCTCTACCATGCTGTCGCGGGTGGATTCGTAGGCGGCCAGGTCCTGGCCAAAGGGGTCGGGGATTTCAAAACCGCTGCCGTCGGGCATAAATTGACGCAGCAGATATACGTGCGGGGTGTGCTCCTCGTGCTGGAGGTCGATCATCATCAGATGGCTCTGCGTCATGCCGAAAATGGCGAAGGAGCGGTCGGCCAGCGACGGGCTCAGGCCCTGACTGCGGTGATCGCTGATGTCCAGCCCGACACTCTTGAGGGCGCGCACGGAGTTGACCGAGGCGGGCTCCCCGGAATAAGCCGACACCCCAGCCGAGACAACCTTCAGCGATTTCAACGGTTCATCCTCAGCCTTCAGTGCGTGTTGCAAAAGGGCGGCTGCCATGGGGCTGCGGCAGATATTGGCCGTGCAAACCACGGTGATCACTTTCTCGTCAGGCATCAGAGGCAGTGAGTGTTAGGCTTTTGCCAGCGAGTGCAAATTCTAATTAGCCGCAAATCATCTGCGTAAATCTGCGGCTAGAATTGAGCTTCAGTAAAAAAGCTGCCGGTCCAGGCTGCGGTACTGGATGGCTTCGAGCAAGTGGGGCGTTTCGATGGCGTCGCTGCTGGCGAGGTCGGCAATGGTCCGGGCCACTTTCAGGATACGGTCGTAGGCTCGGGCAGAAAGCTTCAGCTCTTCCATGGCTTGCTGGAGGAGGTCTCCCTGCTCCTTGGCGATGCCACAGTGCTTGCGGATCTGCGCGTGGCTCATGCGGGCGTTGCAGGGGCTTTGCCCGTGGTGGCGGCTCGAAAAGCGCGCAGTCTGGCGTTCCCGGGCGGCATCGACACGCTCCCGGATCGCGGCGGAGGATTCACCGGGGGTGGCGGAGCGGAGCTCCTCGAAGGTGAGGGCGGGGGCCTCAATGTGGATGTCGATGCGGTCCAGCAGCGGCCCGGAAATGCGGGAGCGGTAACGCTCGATCTGTGCCTGGCTGGCCCCGGCGCGGCGACCGTCCTTTTCAGTGTAGCCGCTCGGGGTGGGGTTCATGGCCGCCACCAGCATGATAGAGGCGGGTAGGGTGACCTTGGCGGCGGAGCGCGATATGGTCACGTTGCCGTCTTCGAGCGGCTGGCGCATGACCTCCAGGGTGGAGCGGCGGAACTCCGGCAGCTCATCCAGGAAGAGGACTCCGTGGTGGGCCAGGGAAATCTCGCCGGGGCCCGGATGCGCCCCGCCGCCGATGAGCCCGACGTCACTGATGGTGTGGTGTGGAGCCCGGAAGGGCCGTTGGAAGTAGCGGTTTTCGCCGTTGAGGCTGGTTCCGGCGGCCGAATGCACGGCCAGGATTTCCAGAAACTCGTCCAGGCCGGGCTCTGGCATGATCGTGGGTATTCTTTTGGCGATCATGCTTTTGCCAGAACCGGGTGGGCCAATCATGAGCAGGTTGTGACCGCCGGCCACGGCGATTTCCACCGCGCGACGCACGGCGTGCTGGCCCTTGACCTCGGCGAAGTCCACCCGCAGGCCCTCGGGCGGCGGCTGACGAAACGGGCTGTGGCTGGGGGCCATTGGTTCCAGGGAAATCTCGCCGTGGAGGAAGCGCACGGCCTCGTCCAGCGAACGCACCGGGTAGACATGGACGCCCTCGACCAGTGCGGCTTCCTCGGCGGAGGCCGGCGGCAGTAGCACTCCTTCGAGCCCGAGCTTGCGTGCCAGAATGGCCATGGCCAGGCCGCCCCGGACCGGGCGTGTGGCTCCGCCGAGGCTCAGTTCACCCGCAATGAGGTACTTGCGCAAAGTGTCGTGGATGCTCTCGTCGCCGAGCTGCCGGGTGGAGACTAGCATGCCCAGGGCGATGGGCAGGTCGTACATGGGGCCTTCCTTGCGGATGTTGCCCGGCGCCAGGTTGACCGTCGCGCGGGTCTTGGGCGGGCGGAATCCGCTGTTGCTCAGGGCAGCCTGCACGCGGTCGACGGACTCCTTCACGGCGGCGTCCGGCAGGCCGACAATGTACGTTTTAGCGTCGCCCACCTCTCCGGTGTTGACCTCCACCTGGACCGGATGGGCGTCCACCCCGAGCAGGGCGGCGGAAGTGACAACAGCAAGCATATCCTATTTGGATACGGTTCATTTGTTCACCTGCAAGCGTTTTCCTCAATATTCAGAGAATTACAATGACTTGCTTAGGCCTATACCTAAACGATACCAAAGGCACATGCTCTCTTTGCCGCATTCCCATTTCGGACAGCTCCCAAAGGCACTCCGCCTGCGAGCAGCATCAGTGGTTTCAGGCCATCGGCATTTGAGTTTCAAGCGGCTCCTCGGCGATGCCCGCATAGGCCTACGCTCGGACCGGATGGTGTCCCCCGAGTAGGAGGCATAAGTGACGACGGCCGGCGTGGCGTCCCTATTGCATGTTCTTTTAGGCTCATGGTTATCGTACTTTCTGGGAACCATTGGAGGGCGCTGAATTGCAACTGACCAAGAAGCGATCAATGGTATCATTAATGTCGCCTTTTTGGAAATTTTTTAAATGGACTTCATTGACGTACCTTTTCAAAGAAATTTTATATTCATTGGTTAAAAGGTGATAAATATGCTCTGCTTTTGCTTTTGAAGCTTCAGGGTTACAGCCATTAGTTTCGGATTCGTTTAGCAAAATCCTGATCTCCTTTGCGATAATATTGTAAGCAGAGCGATAAACTGATTTATCGGGAATATTTATTAAAAGTTCAGTGGCTGAGACATAGAGCGTTTTTATTAATGTTTTATCGTTACCTGTATTTGCGAAATATATTTTAATCTCCCGGCAAAGCTGGACGATATGGCTATTAAATTTTGTGTAGCTCTCCAAGCTAGTGCTAAGTTTTCCATATGCTAACGTAACAAGAGAAAAGAGATAGCCCAGGAATGCAGCGAGTAGTAGCTCGAATAACTTTATAATGGTCATCACTTATTCGTTAAAGGGTGTGGGGGACTCGAAATATATTTTAATTTTTTCGGCAGCAGACTGAACCTCGCCATTTTGATCTTGGAGTAGTTCGTAAAACCGTTGCTCCTGCTGTGCGTTTTCAGGCTTCTTTCTATATCCTTTGAAAGCGGAGAGAATACTTTGAACTGAAGCGGTTAAGGAATTGAGTGAGGACTCAAGATCTGGAGGGTTGATGTTATCTGAAATATTTTCCAGAATCTGCCTGCGGTATGTCCCCAGCTCGTATTTCCAAGCTTCATGTATGATGCGCAGGCATATCGCCACGGATTGTGCTCGTTTCAAAACAAAGGTGGCTGCTTCTTCAGCGTAGCTCTCTCCTGGTAAGTATAGGTGCTGAAAATGGATATCCGGCTGGTAGATAAGCTTCGCCACGGGCTCAGGGAAAGATAGCCAAAAGTCATTAGTAATGGATGAGAGGTATCGGTAGCTGAAGCAGAAGGGAACGCCATGGCTCATCTCCATGAGACAATCTCCGCGCTTGGTTGACCGTAGCTTAATGTCGTTAATATTGATGTTATAGCTTATTTCTTCTGCTTCGAGACAACGAAATTCATTGGTAGTACATAGGGATCCAGTTGCGTGCCTAATTAAATGTGCTTCGTAGCCATGTTCGCCGTCACTTAGCATTTCATGGATTTCACCATAGCGAATTTTAGGATTTTTATATACTAATGATAGGATAATATATTTAAGCCAATAGGTATGGATATGGGGTTCATGCGCTAGGGAGAATTCGGGATCGTAAAAAGCACGGCAATCTACGAGAAATAGATTTGGGAAATGGTTTGCTTTTTGCGAATACTTACACTGCATCTTATTTATATACAGATTTATAAGTATTTCAGATTGATCTACGATCAGTCTTTCGATGAGTTCGAATTCGTACGGTGATAATGCTAGGCTGTTAAAAAACTCCACTAACGAACGGTGGCCTTGTTGGCCCAGCTTAAAAATAAAATCTATTGGAGAATTCTTTTTCTTTTGACCCCTCCGGAAGTAGGTTTCTATCGCACTGATGGACCAGTCTAGCTCAGTACAGTCCAAACTTCGGTCTTTCTTCAAAATTTCACAAGCGTCTTTGAACAATGTGATGCGGCTACCAATTACTTCATCGTCTGAGCGGGGTATGAGCCTGATGGCACGATTGTCTTCAGTATGAGTTTCGATTCCAGGTGTAACCGACGATAAGTCCTCCCAGACGACCTCACGGAGCGGGATAAGTACGTTCAAGCCACTTAAGCCCAAGAAAGTGCCACGCGTGAAGTGTATGATAAGATCGTTAAGATTGTCTTTGATACTTTCTTCTTGACGATCTCTGTACTCTACAAAAAAAGCGTAGCGGGAGTAGTAGTAGTGATAAAAATCCAGATTATCCAAGATCAAGGTGAAGCGATAATTACGCTCCAGAACTTTCGCGCACAGCTCTTTGATATTGTTGTCTGGAAAAGCCGGATTAAAGTTTTGATAAATATCTGTTGTCTGTATTTCTGGAAGGATGCCGATGGCGCAATCTAGCATAATTTTGAAAATCTCCACATAGAAAGCCCCGGTTATAGGTGTTGGTTGTGACCGGGTATTGAGTATGTTTTCACAGTTGATGTGGACGACAATGTTTTTAAGGCTATCGGACTTCTCATTGAGGGCTTCCAGATCCGCCATTAATCGTCTTAGGAAAGTAGACTTTCCTGTGCCGACGTCGCCAATAATGTAGCGTACTCGATTGCTCCCGAGTATGTGTTTATTGACGTGGCTCTCGTAATGCACGGCATGGCTATTAAATTCATCAAGGAATTTGCTGTAATTGAAATCTTCATCAGAGTCGTAAAGTCGGACTTTTGGTATCTTATATTTTACGTTAATAAAATAAGAGGTAATATTATCTTGTTGAAAAAAACGCTGAGGATCATCGTCTATTTGCCGAAGCTTTCTTACCCGGTGATTGTGGATATCGTTATGGTGTCCAAATGAGTCTGTGTAGACATTGGCAAATTTGTCCCCGCGGTTTCCAATTCTTATGTTGGTAGTGTATGGCTTTCGGACGAAGTTTTTGAGATGCTCGATTTTTTTAAAAGTATTTTTCATGTCAGTATAGTAGTAGTCTTTTTATTAGATTTAATGCTAAATCTAAATAATAGATTGAGTATTTTTTTAATTTAAATGTGATATAAAAAAAAGGCATGCAAGCCTTTTTACGCTTCGTCCTTGCCAAGCTGAGCGCACCTTGCGAAAAACGCCGCGATGAAGGTCACCGTATTCGTAACGCCCAAGAAAAACGTCCTCGATCCGCAGGGGGCCGCCGTCGGCCATGCCATGCACCACCTCGGATTCGAGTCCGCTCACGACGTGCGCGTGGGCAAGACTATCGCTTTCGATGTGGAGGGCGAGCAGGACACGCCGGAGTTCCGCGCGAAGCTGGACAAGCTTTGCGACGACCTGCTGAGCAACCCCATCATCGAGGACTTCCGCTACGAAGTAGGCTGATGCAGGCCTCCAAAGCCATCCACCGTCTGCGCATCGTCGGGCTCATTGAGGGGATATCCTTCCTCCTGCTGCTCGGCATCGCCATGCCGCTGAAGTACATCTGGGACATGCCGCTGGCCGTCCGCATCGTCGGCATGGCGCACGGGCTGTTGTTCATCCTGTTCTGCCTGTTTCTGGTCATCGCCATGAGCATGGCGCAGTGGCATATCAAACGCGGGGCCTTCTATTTTGTCGCCGCCCTGGTGCCCTTCGGGCCTTTCCTGGTAGACAAGCGCCTCAAGCAACACGCCGACGAAGCGGCGTGAGTAAAACGGCTCGACAGCGCCGCATGCGTTCTTTCCACTAAACCCATGGAAGTAGCGGTCATTCAATTTCCCGGGTCCAATTGCGACATGGACGCCATTCACGCCGTCAAGGACGTCATCGGCGTCGAGGCGCGTCTGCTCTGGCACAAGGAGACTTCGCTGGGCAACGCCGATGCCGTTATCGTGCCGGGCGGATTCTCCTACGGGGACTACCTGCGCTGCGGGGCAATTGCCAAGGTGTCGCCCATCATGGCGGCGGTGAAAGCCTTCGCTGGCAGCGGCGGACCGGTCATTGGTATCTGCAACGGCTTTCAGATCCTCTGCGAGAGCGGCCTGTTGCCGGGCGCGCTGGTCATGAACACCGGCCTGGAGTTCATTTGCGACACCCAGGAGCTGGCTGTGCAGAACAGCACGGAGCATTTTTGCAAAGCCTCCCTCGGCGAAACCATCCGCCTGCCCATTGCGCACGGCGAGGGTAACTATCGCATCGACGAAGCCGGGCTGGCCCAGCTCGAGGCCAACAAGCAAATCCTCTTCCGCTACGCCAGCAACCCCAACGGCGCCATCGGGGATATCGCGGGCATTCGCAACGAGGCCGGCAACGTCTTTGGCATGATGCCGCACCCCGAGCGCGCGGTGGAAGGCTTCATGCCCAGCACCGATGGCGAAAAAGTCCTGCGCGCCTTCCTGCGCAGCCGCAAGCTCGCCGCCGCCTAGTCCGATGCGCCGAGGATTTGCCGTCGCCGCCCTGGTTTGCGGTATCCTGGGGCTCCTTGCGGGGCTGAACGGGTGGTTCATGAACCAGTATGTGCTGCCGTTCGTCGGTTGGGAGGGCCCGCTGCAAACGCTTTCGGACCTCAGTTGGTTCCTCGAAATGGTCCTCATCGGCCTGGCGGTGATTTTCGTGGCTATCGCCGTGATGCAGCAACCCGAGGTGGAAGTTTATTACGATGAGCCAGCCTCGTCCCCGCCACCGCTGCCTCCTGTGGGAGAGGAGCCAGGAATTGTTCCGCCAGAGTTGAAGGCCGCGTCATCCGAGCGAGAATGGCCCAAGCGGAGCACCTGAGAACGCTTTTCGCTTTCTGCTTTCGACTTTTGGCTTCCCGCCAGAGGCTTTTCCCTTTTGGCTTTCCTCCAAAATGAGTTTGCCGCCCAATCCCGATCCGGTCCTGAACGTCGCCATCACGCCCGAGCTGGTGCAAAAGCACGGCCTGACGCCCGAAGAATACGAGCATATCAAGGAAATCCTGGGCCGGGAGCCCAACCTGACCGAGCTGGGCATCTTCTCTGTCATGTGGTCGGAGCATTGCTCCTACAAGAACTCCCGCCCGCTGCTGAAGGGCTTCCCCACGCAGAAGGCCGACCCGGACGCGCCCAACCAGGTGCTCGTCAAAGCCGGGGAAGAAAACGCCGGCGTGGTGGACATCGGCGACGGCTGGGCCGTGTGCTTCAAGATTGAGAGCCACAATCACCCGAGCGCGGTCGAGCCCTTCGAGGGCGCGGCCACCGGCGTCGGTGGCATCATCCGCGACATCTTTACCATGGGCGCGCGGCCCGTCCTGCTGACGAACTCCCTGCGCTTCGGCGACCTGTCCAGCAAGCAGACACAGCGACTCTTTCGCGGGGTGGTGCACGGCATCGCCCACTATGGCAACTGTATCGGCATCCCCAACATCGGCGGCGACATCTATTTCGATGCCTGCTACGAGGGCAATCCGCTGGTCAACGCGCTCTGCCTTGGTGTCCTGCGTCATGAGGACATCAAGCGCGGCGCGGCCAGCGGCGTCGGCAACCCTGTCTATTACGTGGGGGCGGACACCGGCCGGGATGGCCTCGGTGGGGCCAGCTTTGCCAGTAAGGAGCTCTCCGAGGAAAGCCAGGCGGACCGCCCGGCGGTCCAGAAGGGCGACCCCTTCATGGAAAAGCTCCTGCTGGAAGCCTGCCTCGAAATGATGGCCCGCGAGGGCCTCGTGGTCGGCATCCAGGACATGGGAGCAGCTGGCCTGACCTGCTCCACCTGCGAAACCGCCGCCCGCGGCGATGCCGGCATCGAAATCGAGCTGGACAAGGTGCCGCAGCGCGAAACCGGCATGAACTCCTACGAGATCATGCTCTCAGAAAGCCAGGAGCGCATGCTTGTTATCGTGGCCAAGGGTCGCGAGAAGGAGCTGGAGGCCGTCTTTGAAAAGTGGGACCTCCACGCCGTCCAGGTTGGCACCGTGACCGAGGGCACGGACATGGTGGTCAACCAGCACGGTCAGCCCGTGGCCAAGATGCCCGCAGCCAAGCTGACCGACGAGGCTCCAATCTACCATCGCGAGTCCCAGGAGCCCGCCCGCATCGCCGAGGCGAAAAACTACGACTTTTCCCGCCTGCCCGTGGCCGGGATGGAGACGCTCGGCGAGGCGCTGTTTGAACTCCTGGGCCATCCGACCATCGCGCAAAAGCGCTGGGTCTGGCGGCAGTATGACCACATGGTCATGACCGGCACCGTGGTCGAGCCCGGCAGCGACGCCGGTGTGGCGCGCATCCGCCTGGGCGAGGGCAAGCACGCCTACATCGCCATCGCCAACGACTGCAACAACCGCTTCTGTGCGGTCAACCCCTACAAGGGCGGCCTCATCGCCATGGCCGAGTGCGCGCGCAACCTGGCTTGCTCCGGCGCGCGCCCCATCGCCATGACCAACAACCTAAACTTCGGCAACCCGACCAAGCCCGAGTCCTTCTACTTCCTGAAGGAGTCCGTGCGCGGCCTGGCCGAAGCCTGCACCGTTTTCGACCTGCCCGTGGTCGGCGGCAACGTCTCGCTTTACAACGAGAGCCCCACCGTCGCCATCGACCCGACCCCGGTCGTCTCCCTCGTCGGCGTTATCGACCGCGAGGCCGATATTACCAAGCAGACGGTCAAGGGCGGCGAAGCGTTCATCCTGCTCGGCGGCATTCCCACCGAGCTGGGCGCGAGCTATTACCTCAAGGTCATGCACGACCTCCTCGCCGGGGACGCGCCGGAGGTCGACCTCGACGCCGAGGCCAAGGTCCACGATTTCGTCCGCCTGCAAATCGGCAAGGGGCGCATCAGCGCCGCGCACGACATCTCCGAGGGCGGTCTGACCGTGGCGCTTGCCGAAATGCTTTTCGCCGATGGGAAGACCTTCGGGGCCGATATCGATATCTCCGAAATCGAGCCCGACCGCCTCGACGCCGCGCTCTACGGTGAAAGCCAGGGCCGCATCATCGTGGCCGTCCCGGCCAAAGACGAGGGCAAGGTACTCTCCGACGCCGAGAAGTTCAACATTGACGCCGAGCCGCTGGGCAAGGTCATGGACGAGCCGTGGTTGTCCATCCGCACCGAAAGTCTCGACGACTGCCTCGTCTGGGACGCCGAAGAGCTGCGCAAGACCTGGGAGCGCGCCATCCCCGACGTCATGGAGCGCAAGTAGGGCAGTGGCCGCAGGACACTAATGGGGCTTTGCCCCATCGCTTGCCATCGGAACACTTCGTCTATGGCATACCGGGAGCCTCTTGGTGAATGCCAACAGGAGATGATTTCTCAAAATTCTTTTTCATCTTGGCTAGAATCAATGGCTTGAGATTGTCCAGTTCACTGAGGCTGACGTGCCTGTCTGGATAGTTTGCGCGCACAGTGCCATCACTTTCCATCTTCAGTAACCAAATGCCATCCTCCTGAGTTTCGTGCCATTCAATACGTGGGCAGATTATGTAAGATACGCCTTCCCATTTCAAAAGGAGCTCATTCTTCTTATTCGGGAAGCCATAGAGCCATTTGGAAATGACCAAGGTGCCCTGACCGTAATCCATGGTATATGACAGTGTTTCTCCATTCCTTATGTATTCACGAGGTTCGGACCATTTTTCAACGCTGCTCAATTTTGCGATAACGATAACATCTGATTCCTTAACCAATTCTTCGAGTGGAACATATGCCCATTCTGCCATTACTCGAATAGGCAATAGCAGGAGGAATAGAGGCAGGACTACTTTCATGTTATCTCAACTAACGATCAAAAACCTTCGCGGGCGCGGCGCATGACTTCCTCGGGTTCGACTTCCTCGACATAGGTGGCGATGCCCCAGCGGTAGCCGAAGGGGTCGCGGATGAACCCGATGCGCTCGCCCCAGAACATGTTTTCCGGCTCGCGCATGGACTCCGCGCCTGCCTCCACGGCCTGGGCGAAGACGGCGTCGACGTCGGGCACGTTGATGCGCAGAATCATGGGTGTGCCCTTGTAGTGCTCCGGGCAGCGCGCATCCAGCTCGGGGAACTCGTCCGACATCATGAGGACGGAATCGCCGATCATGACCTCCGCATGCATGATGCGGTCGTTGGGGCCGGGGATGAGCACGGTCTGCTCGGCGCTGAAGGCGCGGACGTAGAAGTCGATGGCTTCGACGCTGCTTTTAAAAGTCAGGCCCGGCATGACGCTGTGGTAGCCGGCGGGTAGATGGGGTTCGGTTTCGTTGGACATTTCACGGCCAGAAAAACGCACCGTCACGGGGCTGTCAATTTCAGTCGGACAAGTATTAGTCGCGCTGGTTTTCAAGGGTAGGGATGCACCTAAACCCAGTAGGAATCGTCCGGCTGACTGTTGGTCTTGAAGACCAGGATGCGCCAAGGCTCCGTGCCGGTGTTGCGGGCGTCGTGATGGTCCCCGGGCTCCGTCGTGGCCATATCCCCGGGGCCGAGGGTGAGGGTCTCCCCGGCGATGGTCATCTCGCCCACGCCACTCAGAATATGAAAAACCTCCAGTGAAGTTTTGTGGTAGTGCATGGCGACCGACGAGCCCACGCCGATCTCCACAATCTGCACCAACGCCCCTTTGCACCGCAAAGCCTCCTCCTTCAATAGGGGCTGCTTCCGGTAGCCCTTGCCTTCAATCCAGGGCGCTTTGGTTGGGTCGATGGGGAGCATTAATAGCCGTTGTTTGAGTCGGTTACCCGCCAGACACCATTCTCAAGGCGGAAGTGGACCATCGTATTGTACGCCCCTTCATGTGGTGGGTGCTTCCATTTTGCCTCGTAGGCCTTGCTACCTGAATCGGTCAAGTGGATCTTGATGGACACTGTAAAGATACCAAGCTGCTTGGCATTACGAAATCCAGATCTGTCAGCATAGATTTCGACTGATTTACTTTCGTACTGGCCATCAAATTGATTGGTTTTGAAACGCACTGGATCGGTGTCGGAACCACGGGTGATAATATACTCGTAATAGCCCTGGGTGTACAGGTTCTTGAAGGCATCAAGGTCTTTGTCGTTTACGGTGGCGTAAAAGTCAGTCACGTAGTCGAAAGGCGTCTTGCCGTTCTTGTCCTTGTCGACGTCGGGCATCTCACCAGTCCTCTTGCCGGAAATCAATTCGTCAGAAACTTTTTTCCAGACAAGAACAGCCGTGTCCTCGGATCCTGAAAAGCGCATGTTCACGCTCTCATTGTCGTAGGGAGTTACCGTGATCGCGATCTCTTTATCGTGTATGATTGTTTTAAAGATCGTTTCCGAGTCAGATTGGGAAACGATTTCGCAGGGGTAAACGATGTCTACTATCACAATGGTATCTTTGCTGATGGATATTTTGTTTTTATTCATATCCTTTAGCTCGCTGAGAATATCCCCTTTTCTATTTTCGGGCAGTTTGTGGGCCTCAATTATGTTCTCGGCAGATTTATCAGGGTTAATCTGCCAGGTGCCTTCTAGTGTAGGCATGGCCGAAGAAATCGATTCAATACCCAAGATAATGACCACAAGGCTGAGAAAATGAGATGGGATGGCTGTAATCATTTTCAACCTATGGGGATTATTGTGTTTGTGACTACGAGACAGGTAGTCGTTCTTATGTGCTCGAAAGTATATTAGTTTTTTAGGGGTGAATAATGGGGCAATGAGGAGTACCGATTTTATCTATCACGAGAAAATATATAGCGCACTGCGTCAAAGACTCCCGCAAACTTATTGTTATGGCCTAAGTATTTTTCCAAGACATAGAAGAGGTAATAATAAAACCGACAAAAGGCCCAAGTACAGATAAGTAGTAGCACTGCTGTACGCAGGGTGGGTAGTTGCAGGAGTATTAAGAGTGCAGACAGCAGTCCGAGCAGGACAAACAGTGCGCCTTTCAAGTGAATCAACCAAGGCTTTTTTAAATCACCAAAAACACCTTTTTGCTCGCGCCTCACACTTAGGAAATATCACCTCAACGCCATTCGTGCTTGGGATAGCGGCCTTTGAGTTCCTTTTTGACGCCTTCGTAGCTGGTCTTCCAGAACTGCGCGAGGTCGTTGGTGATTTGGCAGGGGCGGCCGTTGGGGGCGAGCATTTCGATGGTCAGCGGGAGCTCGCCGCCGCCGATGCGCAGGCCCTTCGGGTCGACGTCGTAGAAGTCCTGCAGCTTGGAGGAAATGATGGCGCGGTCGCCTTCGTAGCGGATATCGACGGGCTTGCGGCGGCCCGGCAGGTCGAACGTTTTTGGCAGCATGGTTTTCAAGGCCATGCGCTGCTCGTCGGAGAGCCAGGTGTTGAGCGCGGGCCAGGGATCGGCCTCGCGCAAGTCGCGGGAGGAGACGCAGCCGTGGCAGATTTGTTCGGTGAGGAGGCGGCGGCCGTCGTCGTCGATCTCCGCGATGCCGAGCGCGGGCAGGTTGCGGGCGGCGAAGTTCACCCGCGCGATCCATTTCTCGACCGAGTCGTTCCAGTTCTTGAGCTCGGCGCGGCCTTCGAGCACGGCGGTGGTCAGGAGCGCGGCAGCCTCGTCGGGGTTGGGTTCGCCGGACTCCTTTTCCTCCAGCACGAGGTCGCGGAAGCGCCGCACGCGGCGGCCCATGGCGCGCTTCTGCATGGAGTCCCAATAGGTTTCGGTTCCCTCTTCGAGGTCGCCGGGGAAAACTTCCTCGAGCCAGTCTTCCTCGATTTCGGTGGCCATCGACAAGAGCGTGGTGACGTCCCCGCGTGTCTCTATCTCGTCGATTTCCGCCGCGACGAAGAGCTCGGCGTCGCGCACGGCGGAGTCACGCCGCAGCTCGCCCCGGCGACCGTGGACCAGCGAGCAGCGCAGCGTGGCGCGGTTGTCGCGGCGCGCGAGGTGATCGGAAAACCCGAGCAGGAGGCACTTGCGTACGGCAGACTCGTCCATGCGGCCCTCGGAGGCGTCCAGACCCTGGCCGCGGGCGATGTTGGCAAACTGCCCGGCGAGCCGCTCGGCCTCACGCGCCGCCCCGCCGTGGATGCCCCATTGCTTGCAGAAGCCGATATCGAAATTCTTGCGACGGGCCATGCCCCAGGCGCGCAGAGCGTGGAAAAAGTCCGAGGTGGATTCGCCGAACAGATCGTCGCGTTCGTCGGCACGGCGCTTGTTATTGAGGGGCAGAACCAGGCGGCGGCCTTGAGCGATGGCGGCGAGGATGCAGATTTGCCAGACACAACCGTAGTCCTCGGCGGCCAGCAACATGCGGGCGTAGCGCGGATGTACGGGGAAGGCGGCCATGCGGCGGCCCACATCGGTCAGTCGCTCTTCGCGGTCGAGCGCGCCGAGATCGTACAGGACGGTCAGCGCGCGCTCGAGGGAACTTTTTTCCGGCTTTTCGAACCAGGGGAAGTCCGCGACTTTCTCGACGCCGTGGAGCTTGAGCGCCAGCACAGTTTCGGACAAATCAACGCGGCGGACCTCGGGGTCTTCGCGGGGCGGACGGTGGGCGTGCTCCTTTTCGCTCCACAGGCGCAGGACCTGGCCCGGTGCGGTGCGACCGGCGCGACCGGCACGCTGCTCGGCACTGGCCTGACTGATCTTCTCAATGAGCAAGGTGTTGATGCCACGATGCGGATCGTAGCGTGCGATGCGGGCCAGCCCGGCGTCGATGACCGCCGTGATGCCGTCGATGGTGATGGACGTCTCGGCGACATTCGTTGCCACCACCACCTTGCGGGCGTCGTAGCGTTCCACGGCGGCGTCCTGCTCACGTGGCGGCAGCTCGCCGTAGAGCGGAAACACAAGCCAGTCCTTCGAGGCAGAGCTGCCCCGGATGCTCTCCACCGTGCGCTGGATTTCGTAGGCGCCGGGCATGAAGATGAGCATGTCGCCCTCCGGCTGGGCAGCGGCGAGCTTGCCAAAGTGATGTGCGGCGGCTTCCCAGACGGGTGCGTCGGCCACCTTGTGCGCCGCGGCGGAGTAGCTGACGGTCAGCGGGTAGGTGCGCCCTTCGGCCACCAGGGTTTCGGCGGGCGCGAGGTAGTTGGCCAGCGACTCGCTGTCGAGCGTGGCGGACATCACCGCAATGATCAGCTCGGGCCGCGCTGTTTTCTGCAGCTGGTAGGTCATGGCGATGCCGAGGTCGCTGTAGAGGTGGCGCTCGTGGAACTCGTCGAAGACCACCGCCGCAACGTCGGGCAGGGTAGGGTCGCTCAGCATCATGCGCAGGAGGATGCCCTCGGTGACGAAGAGGATTTTCGTGTCCGGGCCGAAGCGGCGCTCCAGCCGGATGTGATAGCCGACCTCGGTTCCCAGTTCCGCGCCGCGCTCCTGTGCCACGCGGGCGGCCAGCATGCGGGCGGCCAACCGGCGCGGCTGAAGCACGATGATCTTCTGTCCGTCCGGCACACAGCCACCGTCGAGCAGCATCTGTGGCACCTGGGTGGACTTGCCCGAGCCCGTCGGTGCGCTCAACACGACCCGGCGGGTTTCCTTGGCGGCGCGGACGAGGTCGGCACGCAGGGTTTCGATAGGGAGATTGCTGGTTTTGATATTAGCCACTGATGGACGCAGATGAAACGCGGATTATTTTAACAGAAAGATCGGAAAGAACGGGAATTTGGCAGAAGTGCGACGTTCCCGGACTTTCCGATCTTCCTGCTAAACGTACCGTTTGTAGAGGATATTTTAAGACGTGGTTGAGTAATGGTTTATGCGGTAGGGCGAATGAGCAAACCCACAAAAAAACCGGGGCCCCCTCGTAAGGGAGCCCCGGCCACTGCTACTCTACTACTGCTATACTGCTACTCTGCTATATTAGTCTGCTCTCTTTGACTAAATGTTCCGAAAATTTTATTTGATTTCAATTTGCCGCGGTTTGGCTTGTTCGGCCTTGGGAAGGGTGAGGGTGAGTACCCCGTCCTCTACCTTGGCGTTGATGTCATTCCTGTTAATCGGCACATTGATTTCCAACTGAAGTCGATAATCCGCGGTGGTGATTTCGCGACGGAGCGCCTTCCAGCCTTCGGGCGTTTGTCCGGTGGTGCGGGTGGCGGTAACCGTCAGCGTGTCATCTTCCATAAACACCGAAATTCCGGATTTGTTCACGCCCGGGACGAAAATTTCCACGGTGTAGCCGTGCTCGTTTTCGTCGATGTTGTAGGCCGGGCGACGGTAGGCCTGGCGGCTGACCGCCGGTTCACAGCATTGCTTGTTTTGTTCTGCTACTTGTGTGCTCATTTTGATAAGTTGTTTTGGGTTAAGTGTTTGTTGATGAATTAGTTGACTTCGATTTGGCGTGGCTTGACCTGCTCTGCCTTCGGGAGAGTGAGGGTGAGGATGCCGTCGACGTGGTCGGCCTGGATGGCGTCCGCCTTGACGCCTTCGGGGACGGTGACGCTGCGGCGGTATTCGAAGCTTTGTTCGGTGTCGCCTTTCTTCTGCTTGCGCTTGGCGGAGACGCTCAGCACGCCGTCTTCGAACTGCACCTGTACGTCGCCCTTGCGGACACCCGGCAGCTCGGCCTTCACGTAGTAATTGTTTTCGTCCTCGTAGAAGTCCGCCGCCGGAGCGGTGCTTTGGGCCTGGCTGTCAAAAACCTGACCAAGGCGCCCGAAAACCGGGGAGGCGATGCTGAAGAAGCGATCCAGATCGCTGAAGCTTGGAATGGTTGGATAGTAATAGTTGCGTTTCATGGTATTGAATCTCCTGGTTGAAGTTGGATTGGTTTTGCAACTACTCTATTGCAAGGGCCATGCCTGGCATTTATATTTTGTAAACAGCTAATAAGCAAATATTTAACATTTATACTGAATCAACAATGTGGGACATAATGACACGTTGTTGTGACAGGGAGGGCGCCAGGCCATAAATGTGTCACATTGGCACGGGTATTTACCTGTGCCCGGCTCGAACCGGGCACAAAAAAGCCGCAGATTCACGCCGATGAAACGCAGACAAAGGGGTAATCTGCGAAAATCCGCGCGAATCTGCGGCTAAAAAACAGCTTCTAGGCTGCGGTCTCTTCTTTAACCCGATTGCGACGGGCGATGATGAAGGAGCGCACGCAGAGCGCCACGTAAGCGAGGCAGAGCAGGGCCATGCCGGCCTGGGAATAAAGAGCCAGCGACTCGCCGCCGTTGTTTACTTTTTCCAGGGAAGGCGGGATGCGTACGGCGGCGCCGACCAGCCCGATGAGGCCCACCAGCACGGCGGTGTGCATGACGTGCATGTGCGCCTTGTCTTTGACTTGAGCGGCGATGAGGCCGAGCACGGCCAGAACTGCACCGAAAAAGGCTGGAATCAGCGCGGTGACGCTGACGGCTTCCTCGCCGGGCAACGGAGTACCGGTGAAATAGCCGAAGAGGCCGAGTGCGATGAGCAGAATGCCGATGATGACGGTGGGTATTGCCATAGCTGTATGTAAAAGGTGTTTCGGGTATTGGGAAGTGAAAAGCGTCAGGCCACTTCGAAGAAGATGCGGCGGCCCGCCTGGATGACGACGGGGGCGACGGGCTTATCCAGACGCAGGCCGGGGTCGGACACCTTTTCGTCATCGATGCGGACGCCGCCCTGCTCGATGAGGCGACGGATTTCCTTTTTGCTGCCAAAGAGCTCGGTGCGAACCATGAGTTCGGTCAGCGGCATCTGCATGGTGTCGGTGTCGGCGAGGTCGCCCCACTGGAAGCGCGGCATGTCGTCGGGCTTGTCCTTTTGGGAAAAGACCTTCTCGAACTGCTCCAGCTCATGCCGGGCTTCGTCGAGGGAGTAGAACATGGCCACGAGGGAAGAGGCCAGGCGCTTCTTGACCACCATGGGGTGCTCCTTCTTGTGGGCGTCGATGGTGTCCTCGTCGAACTCCAGCAGGTACTGGTAGTAGTCCCACATGGTATCGTCGGCGATGGACATGATCTTGCCGAACATTTCCTTGGGCGGGTCGTTGAAGGCGATGTAGTTGTCCGCGCTTTTGGACATCTTCTTGACGCCGTCGAGGCCGATGAGCAGTGGCATGGTGATGACCGCCTGCTCGGGCTGCCCGGCGTCCTTCTGCAGGGCGCGACCGACCAGCATGTTGAAAAGCTGGTCGGAGCCGCCGAGCTCGACGTCGGCCTTGAGCATGACGGAGTCGTAGCCTTGCACCAGCGGGTAGAGGAACTCCACGAGCGAAATGGGCGCGTTGGAGTTGTAGCGCTTGCTGAAATCGTCGCGCTCAAGCATGCGGGCGACAGTCATCTTGCGCGCCAGGTTGAGGCAGTCGCCGAAGTTCATTTCGCTGAACCACTCGCTGTTGTAGCGAACGAGGGTGCGCTCTTCGTCGAGGATTTTGAAAGCCTGGTCGAGATAGGTGTCGGCGTTGGCCTGGACCTCCTCGTAGGTCAGGACAGGGCGGGTGTCGTTGCGGCCGGAGGGGTCGCCGATGGTGGCGGTGTAATCGCCGATGAGCAGGATGCAGTCGTGCCCCATGTCCTGGAACTGGCGCATCTTGTTAAAGACGACCATGTGGCCGAAGGTCAGGTCCGGCCGGGTGGGGTCGACCCCCAGCTTGACGCGTAGTTTCTTGCCCGCGCGGATGCGCTCGAGCAGCTCTTCGCCGCCGATGACGTTCTCGGCGTTCTGATTGATGATGTCCAGTCGGCTCATGGGGATTTCTGAAAAGAGGGAGAGCTAATAGCGGATAACACGGCGCTTAAAGCAAAAAAGCCACAGCCCAAAGACCGCAGCTGACCGGAGTTCCCCCGGTAGCTTATCAGGCGGCCTTACGTTTTCTACTCAGATGGCCCAGCCCGGCAGCCCCCAGGGCCAGGGAGGCTTCCATGGTGTTGAGTTTGCCGGAAGGCTACGTCTCTACCGAAACGTTTGCCGGTTAGGAAGTTTCGTGTCCCGACGGGCATGGTAATTGCAGTATTGTTACGCTTACGTGACTTTCAAATTTTATCGATATGGCGTATTGCCTAGGGGACAAATGACTCTACGGTGGGCCTCCATGCGGAGGAGCTACCGATGGTTGCTTGGGGTGATGGTGTGTGCCATGACCTGTCTCGCGCTTCCCGCGAAGGCCCAGAATTACAGCGAGCGGACGCGCGTGGGCAAAGCTGCCGTGACCATGCAGGCTTTGCTTCAGGAGGGCGTGCAGGCTTTTCAGCAGGGAGATTATAAAAAGGCGGCCGAGTCCTTTACCCGGTTGGAGGCGGACTTCGGCAAGGAACCGCAGTACAAGCCCCTTCCGCGTACGCTGCTGCCCATCTGGGCCTATGCCGAGGCACGTTCGGACAATCCCGACAAGGCCATTGAGCTCTTTGAACGTTTTCTGAAGGAGTACCCCGATGCCACCTCCCAGCAGGCTTTTGTGCTCTACTCACTGGCCCAGGCGCATCAGGCCGCCGACGATCCGCGCAAGGCCATCGACGCCTACCAGCGTTTTATCGAGATTTCTCCCGACAGCCCCGAGGCTGTGCTCAGCGCCATGCGGCAGAGCGACCTGTACTTCGAAATGGGCGAAAACGAGGAGGGCATCAAGCGCCTGGTGGGCTTTTCCAATTCGGAGAAGGTGCCGTCGAGTTTGCAGGCCCAGGCCCGCCTGCGCGCCATCCAGAAGGCGCAGGAGCTGGGCCGGATGGAGCAGTCCGCCGAGCTGCTGCTGACGCGCCAGTGGGATATCCAGTCGATGCCGGAGCTGGCCGTGCTGGCTTTCTCCGCGCTCAAGGCCGGCGACGCCCTCATGAAGCTGGAGGACCGCGAAGCCGACGCCGTGCGGCTCTACCGTCTCGTCCCGCCCAAGTGGCAGCTCGTCAACGTGCAGCGGCAAAAATTGCAGTCCTTGAAAAATGCCTACGCCGATAAGCAACGGGATGCCAGCGCAGGCCTTCAGGGTGACGCCATTTGGAGCGATTATTTTCGCAACCTCATCACTCAGGTGCAGGGCGGTCTGGATACGCTGGAGCAAACCGAGGACTACACGCCGGGCATGCAGATGCGCCTCGGCCAGGCGTTCCTCCTGCTCGGGCGCAACCGCGAGGCCTACGTGCTCTACGAAACGCTGGCCGAAAATCCCGACCTCGATAAAGACTTTCGCTCCGCCGCGCACTACCGCTGGATTCTCAGCGCCAACGCGCTGGAGCAGTGGGACGACTCCCTGCGTATCGCGCGAAGCTTTCTCGAGCGTTATCCGGGCAATCCGCTCGCGCCGGAAGCGCTCTACCTGATCGCCAACGCCTACCACGAGCAGATGCGTTATGCCGACGCCATTCCGGTGCTCGACGATTTGCTGGCGAATTATCCGGACCATCGTCTGGCCTCGCGCTGGCTCTTCACACGTGGCTTCAACAAGGCGCTCAATCAGGAAAACGCCGCCGCGCGGGAGGACTTCGAAGCCTACCTGGCGCGCTACCCCGACGGCCAGCAGCTCAACGACGCGCGCCTGTGGTTCGCCCTGACCTGGTTTTTTGAAAAGCACTACGAGGAGGCCATGGCCGCCTTCGACGCCGCGCTCACGCAGGTGCCGAAGTCCGACTACGTTTACCCCGAGCTGGTTTATCGCCGCGCCAGCACGCTGTACTCCATGCGTGACTACGACGCGGCTCTGGTCGCCATCGACGACTTCCTGGCCAAGTACCCCAAGGACCAGCGCGCGCCCGAGGCCCGCGTCCTGCGTGGCGACATCCTGATGGGGCAGGGTGATTTGCTGGCGGCCTCGACGGCCTTCGCGCAGGTGACGCCCGAGGCGGGCCCTCTGTATGCCTACGCCATTTTCCAGCGGGCAAAGATTTTCCGCGCCCTGGAGGAGTACGACCTGATGATCTCCCATTTTCAGGCCTATCTCGACAACGAGGACGTGCCGGAGAAAATCCGTCTGGCCGAGGCCCTCTACTGGATTGGCTGGGCCTACCAGCAAAAGGGTGAAACCGCGCAGGCCTTCCCCATCTTTATGGATGCGCTCGTGCGTTATGGTGACGACCCCGAGGCGGGTGAGACCGACGGCATCCTGCAGGCCCTGCAAAAGCTGCATACTCAGTACCGGCGCGGCGAAGCACCTCTGGAAGCCTCCAGCGCACTGGCCGGCGAGCTGCTTACCGCAGAAGACTTTACGGACTTTCTCGCCGCCCAGCGCGAGCAGGCCCTCAAGAAAAAGGAGCTGACCTGGTACTCGCGCGTGAGTCTCTATCTGGCGGGGCTGGAAGAGAAGCGCAAAAACCACGACCGCGCCGAGGCCTACCGTTGGGAGACCATTGAGAAGGTGCCCGAGGACAAACTCGACGCACAGGGGCTGGCCGAGTTGGGGCTGCTTTTACAGAACGGCGGTTTCGAATCGGCCCGCGACTACTTCGACCGTCTGCTGGAAGAATATCCGGGGCGCTTTCACACCGGGGCGGCTTACTACGGCATGGCCCGCATCGCCCTGGCCGAGGGCGATCTCGTCGGAGCACGGGCCTGGCTCCAGCAATTCAAGGCCGAGGCGCCCCTGCATCCGCTCAGCACGGAGGTCACCTTGCTCTACGCCGATGTGCTGATCCAATCGGGGCAAACCGAGCAGGCGGTGGAAGCGCTGGAGGATTTGCTGCGGCTGAAGACCGCCCGGGGGCGTCCGCATGCCCAAGCCCTGGCCGGCATCGCGCGCGCCTACGAGACCTCACGCGAGCCGCGCAAAGCCATCGCGTACTATCAGCGCATTTATACGGTCTACCGGGCCTACCCGGATCTGCTTGCGCCTGCCTACTTGCGCAGCGCCACACTTTTCGAGGAAATCGGTGACCAACGCGCCGCCTTCAATACCTACCAGGAAATGCTCAAGGATGAGCGGCTGAAGGAATTCGAGGCCTATGCCGTGGCCCAGAAGGAAGCCGCCCGCCTCGAGGCCATCTTGCCGCCCGAGCCTGAGTCTGTGCCACCCGAGCCGGAACCAGAGACCGCTGCCAACCCCGTGGAAGAGGAGGGCGCGATATGAAAACGATGAAAGAGGAAAGCAGAAAGATGAGAGGAAGGTACATTGGCTTGATGCTTTTCTTCATCTGCCTGATGGGCGGAAGACTTCACGGTCAGCAGGCGGCGGACTTGTCCGTGCTGAATGAGCCGTCGAGCCTGTACCAGAAAAATGGACGCGGCATGACCGGACAGGCCGTCGGTGTGGTGGACGACCGGCTGGTCTTCAAGGGCAACGCCGCCGGGGGCTCCGTCGAATACAGCTTTTCGAAGGATGAGGTGGAGCGTCTGGACTTCCCAGGCAACGAACTGATCATTCAAGCCAACTCACTGCTGGATCAGGGGCGCTACAAGGAGGCCGTTGCCATCATGGAGGCTCTATACCAGCAGCGCGCACGCTTCTTCGCCTTTATGCCGGAGTCGGATGTGATCTGGTTCCAGAAGCTGGCCGATGGCGCCTATGCGGCAGGCGATTACTTTCTGGCCGTAGGCGTGGCACGGAATGTCCGGCCCTACGTCACCGATGCGCGCATACGCAGGGAACTATACGACCGCGAACTGCTGGCACACTATCACCTGCCACTGCTGGATAAGACTCAGGCTCTGGCCGACGAGTGGGTCGAAAACTGGGAGCCCTATGGAGAATCCGCCCTCGGCTGGTACGTTCTTGGCCAACTGGCTTACGACCGTGACGAGCCGGATGAGGCTCTCTGGCTGTGTCTGCGGCCCATCGTTTTTTCATCGCAATTCCACACCGACTTTCTGGGGCACGCCTATGCGCTGGCCATCGGCGCGGCCGTCGAAGTCGAGGACTTTTCCCAAGCCGAACAACTGCTCCAGGAGATGAAGGAGCGTAACCTCGCCTGGCCGGAAGAGCCCAAGCTCGAAGCTTTCAAGACCTACTACGTCGAAGGCATTCCGGTCCCGGAGGAGGAATCCACCAGCTAACCCATTTCAAAGCATCAATCCAAAACCAAACACGACTATGCACACGATAACGAACCTGCGCCTGCGCTTTCTCTCCCTTTTCCTGCTGGCCATACCGCTGATGCTCCAGGCTCAGGAAGAAGCTGCCGAGGAGGCTGTCGGCTCGGGCGGGCAGAGCCTCTGGGGGCTGATCATGCAGGGCGGCTGGGCCATGTGGCCGCTCGGTCTTTGCTGCCTCGCAGTCATCTTTCTGACCATCTATTGCTACCGCGAGACGGCCCGTAAGAAATTCATCCCCGACGCCATCTTGCCGCAGGTAAGCGCTTACCTGCAGGCCCGGCAGGTCGCCGAGGCGTCCCAGACGCTCTCCACGCAACCCAGTATGCTCAGCCGCCTCCTCAACATCGGTTTGCAAAAAGCCCGGCCGGACTGGCCCGACGCCAACAAGGCCAAGATCGAACTGGTCGTGGGCGAGTCTCTCGAAGCCGAGGAGAACACGCTCGGGCAGTGGGTCAATTACCTGAACGTGGTCGCCGCCGTGGCACCGATGATCGGACTGCTCGGTACCGTCAGCGGTATGATCAGCGCTTTCCAGACCATTTCCCAAGGGGGTATGGGCCGCCCGGAATTGCTCGCCGGCGACATTGGTGAGGCGCTCATTACCACGGCCACCGGCCTGGTCATCGGTATCCCAGCCATGGTGTGCTATTTCATTATGAAAAACCGCCTCGGCAGCATGATCATCGCCACGGCGCAGACTGCGTCCAACCTCATCGACGAGCTTGCCGGCGAACACGCTGCCGTAGAATACGTCGAAGCCGAGGAAGAATAGTCAGCCGACTGGGGACAATTGTCAGGCGAAGCATGTGCGCGATGGACAAGCCCCCTCTTTGTCCAGTGCGGTCGCGCCCTTAGATGTAGTACATGTCGCCGGGTGCGGGCATCATCTGCTGCAGGGATATCTTTTGCAGCGCCTCTTCGAGACATCCCGAGACTTCGCCCCAGGCTTTGGCCACTTGGGGGCCTGACTGCCCGGCCTCGCCCGGGTGCGAATCGAGGAAGTCCGCATCGATAACCCCGACGATGTCCTTGAGCGAAATCGCTTCGGGCGCACGGGCCAGTGCGTAGCCGCCTTGCTTGCCCCGTTTGCTGTTGATGAGACCTCCGTTGCGCAGCTCGTTGAGGATTTGCACCAAGTAGTTGGCCGGCACGGCCTCGGCGGCGGCAAGCTCCTCAATGTGGGCCAGCGTACCCGTGCCATGATAGCGCCCGAGCTGGGCGAGGACGCGGCAGGCGTATTCCACTTTCAGGGATAGCTTCATTTGCCTACCACGCTGTAGGGCGTCCTGTAGCTGGCAAGGTTAAAGGGAATGCAGCCCCTGAGGCTACTTGCCCCGTTTGCCGAACGTGCCGCGCAGAACCAGATCGTAGCGTTGCAGCTTGAAATACTTGGGAAGAGGCGGGAGCGAGACCTTGCCGGAGTCTGCCGGGAGGAACTCGGCCCGGCCGCTGTCTTCGCAATAAAGAAGTATGGCGCCCGGCTTGCGGGGGCTGGCGTAACACCGCGCCAAACCCGGCAAGTGCACTGCCTCGACGAGGCCTTCTTCCTCCAGTTTTTTTAAATTGCGGTAGATGGTCGCAAGTCCGATTTTGGGGCTGGTTCGGCTGGCAATATCCTGAATTTCTTTGGGTTGTAGCGGCTTGTCGGCCGTCTTCAGGGCATTGCGAATGGCTGAGCGTTGTCTGGTCTCTCGGGAGTGGAACGGCATACAGAACGGATACGGTTGCTTGGAATCACTGTAAAATAGTATGATATAGTGCATGTGAAGTAAAAAATAGCTAATTTTCTTATTGATAATCCATTACCAATAAGAATTCGGGTACAACCGAACCTGCTTGCTATCAAGAAGATGCCCAGATTTTGCAGCGCTAAGCGCCTGATCTGGTGCCAAGGGGCAGATTTGAACTGCCGACCAAAGGCTTATGAGTCCTCTGCTCTACCACTGAGCTACCCTGGCGTGTAGGAAAAGATTGGGAAATTAGCCTTTGAGCGCGTCGAGTCAAGGCGAGAAAATCCATCCGGGCTGGCAAAATGTAGACTTTTATGCTTTTTCAATTTAGATTTTCTTATTGAAGGCGTCCGAGATGAAAACCCTGGTCAATGTAGAAGAGCTCAGCCCTGAGCAGCAGCGTAGGCGCATGGAGTTGGTTATCCAGGGGACGCGCCTGGGGATGTGGGACTGGAATCCCCAGACCAACGAGGTCATATTTAACGATATCTGGGCCGAAATGCTGGGCTACCGCCTGGAGGAGATCACGCCGTCACTGGAAGAATGGGAAAGGCGCGTCCATCCCGATGACCTTGCCGGCTGTTACCGGGATATCCAGGCGCACATGGAAGGGAAGACTCCTTTCTATCAGAATATACATCGGATGAAGCACCGCGATGGCCGCTGGGTCTATATTCTTGATCGCGGCCAAATCGTCGAGCGCGACGAAGCGGGCAGGCCCATTCGATTTACCGGCACTCATACCGATATTACGGAGCAAAAAACCGCTGAGCTGGCGGCCCTCCAGGCGGCGCAGGCCAAGAGCCTGTTTTTGGCCAATATGTCTCATGAGATCCGCACGCCCTTGAACGGCATTCTGGGTTTGGTGCAATTGATGGAGGCGGGCAAACTCGATACCGAACAGGCGGAGTACCTGAATATCATTCGGCAGTCCGGCGAAGGCTTGCTGGCTGTGATTAACGATATCCTGGATTTTTCCAAGGCCGAGTCGGGCAAGGTATCCATCGATCCGCAGACCTTTCAACTGCTTGAGGCCATTGAACTGGTGTACTCCTTGTATGAGGAAACCGCTCTGGAGAAGGGCCTGGACTACAAACTGAAAGTCAACGGTACGTTGCCGGAGTATGTGGTGGGGGACGCCCAGCGTTTTAAGCAGGTGCTGATGAACCTCGTATCCAACGCGGTAAAGTTCACGGAGCAGGGTTCTGTTTTTATTTTGGTGGAAGCGAACCGGCATCCGCGGAAAGACCACGAAATAGTCGTCAGCATTCAGGACACCGGTGTCGGGATCTCCAATACCTCCACGATTTGGAATCTCTTCGAGCAGGAAGATGCCACGATCAACCGCAAGTACGGCGGCACGGGTCTGGGGCTGGCTATTTGCCGCAGCCTGATTGAGCTGATGGGCGGCTCCATCAAGGTTTCCAGCCGCAAGGGGCTCGGCTCGGAGTTCACCCTGAGCCTGCCGGTCGATGAGGGTAGGCCGCAGTCGAAAACGGGGCTTACGGAAGAGATGGAGGGCGCTGATTTGTCTCCAGTAAGAGTCCTGGTCGCGGAAGACAACACGGTGAATCAATTTATTATCAGACGCTTCCTCAAGCTTCTGGGCTGCGAAGCGACTTTGGTGGAGAATGGGCGCCTTGCGGTGCAGGCCTGCCGGGAGCATGAATTTGATGTGGTTTTTATGGATATCCACATGCCTGAAATGGGAGGCATCGAAGCCACCCGGCTTATTCGTGATTTGGAGGGTATCAGCCAGCCGCAGATTATCGCGCTGACGGCCGATGTCGTGAACGATCAGGCTAAGGCATGTCAGGAGGTGGGTATGGACGGTTTTTTATCCAAACCCTTCGACTTCAAAGAGATTATTCGTCTGCTCAATCAGGCGGTATAGAGATATAGCGGGCGAAATCGGCGGCAAATCCAGCCCGAGAGAAAGGTTGCAATTGCAGTCCATTGCGTGAGTCTCGTGGATTCTTTTGCCCGTGCGCATGAAGATCTGCATCGTCACCCCGGATATCATTGGCCCGATTCGTAATGGCGGCATCGGCACGCACGCCGCGATGCTCTGCCGGTTGCTCAAGGAGCATGAGTTGACCCTGCTCTTCACTTCCGAGGAGGAGCGCGGGGCGGATTCCGGCTGGAAGGAACGCTATCGTGAGCAGGGCGTCCAAGTAGTCTGCGCGGACGAGTTGAAGAACCGCGATCCGTACGCCAAGTGGGCTCCGTGGGAGGACTGGTTCTTCGAGCGTTCGCGTCGCATCTACGAGTTCCTCAAGGAGCGCGATTTCGATCTGGTGCATTTCCAGGACTGGCACGCCAACGGATTCTTTTCCATTCGCGCCCGACGTACCGGTATTGGTTTGGCGAATACGCGTCTGGTGGTGACCATGCACAGCCCCAACGAATGGAGCCGTCAGGGCATGCGGGAATGGCCGCGGCATGTGCTTGTCGACATGAAACTCAGCATGGCCGAGCGCTATTGCTGCGAGCATGCCGACGAAGTCATCGCGCCGAGCCGGCATATGTTCGACTGGGCGGCGGAGCAGGGCTGGCGGTTACCCGAACACCGGCAGGTCGTGCCGTATCCGTTTTTCTCGAGCGCCGGCAAAGTGACCATGAGTGCAACCGACCCCGGCCACGTGATCTTCTTCGGGCGGCTGGAAACCCGCAAGGGCCTCGGGATATTTATCGACGGCCTGCGCATGTACCTGCGGAGTGGGCCCGATCGCGGCATCACCCGGGTGACGTTCCTCGGTAAGGCCGGTCAGCACAAGGGCGAGCCGTCACAAGACCACATCGACGCCCTGGCCAGGGAGCAGCCCGGCCTGCAAATCGACTCGGTGACGGATCTCGACAGTGCCTCCGCTCTGAAGTTTATCGCCGAAAGCGGGGGTATCGTTTTCATTCCGTCGTTGCTGGATAATTGTCCGTTCACGGTCATTGAGTGTATTGAGCGTGGCCTGCCATTTTTCGCGGCGGCTTCGGGAGGCATTCCGGAGATGGCTGACGCGACCTGCCTCTTCGCGCCGACTCGTGAGGGCGTGGCGGAAGCCTTGGGCAAGCGCTCGATGGACTTTTCTTCTGTGCATCACCTCTACAGCGCAGCCGACTGCAATCAGCGCTGGCTGGCCCTGCATGAGGACTGGTCGCAGAGCAGCGCCGAAAAGCCGGCCCCCGAAGGGACGCCACAGGTCTCCATCTGCATTCCGTATTACAACCACCCGGTGTACCTGCCGCAGCTGCTGGCATCCATTGCCGCACTGCAATACGCGAACTTCGAGGTCATCGTCTGCAACGACGGCAGCACGCAGCCCGAGGCCAAGGCGGTCTTCGAGCAGATGCGTGAGCAATACGGTGAACGCGGCTGGCAGTTCCTGAGCAAGGAAAACGGCGGGGTGGGGCACACGCGCAACTTCGCCGCCTCGCATGCCAAGGGAGAGTTCATCGTCTTCATGGACGCCGACAACCTCGCCAAGCCGGACATGCTCGACATCATGGTCCGTGCCATCGGGCTCTCCGGCGCCGACTGCCTGACCTGCTACTTCCTCGCTTTCGAGACCGACGAGCCGCCGCGCGGCCTGGAGGACCTCTCGTATCTGTATCGTCCTTTGGGTGGGGGCACGGCCTTTAGCATTCTCGACAACACCTTCGGCGATGCCAACTTCATCGTCCGGCGCAGCGCCTTCGAGGCCGTGGGCGGTTTTACCACCCAGCGCGATGCCTCTTTCGAAGACTGGGAGCTGCTTTTCAAGCTCTACCACGCCGGATACGACACGGACGTTATCCCGCAGGAGCTTTTCTGGTACCGGCATCTGGAGTCCAGTTTTTCCCGCATCACGCACCACTACGCCAACCACCAGCGCGTTATGAACTGCGCCCTGGGGGACAGCTCGCCGCTGACCCGGGAGCTGATCAGCAACTTCGCCATCCCGCTCTACTACCGCTATCTGGAGCTTGAGCGCAAACTGGGCAAAGAAGGCATCGAAAACCCCACGCCGCGCCACGTGCCCTGGCATAAGCACCTCTACCGCTTTTATCGCCACCTTATCGGCGATCCGAAGTACAAGAAAAAGCGCCGCAGCTAGCGCGGTGAAAAGTCGTAGCCGTTTGGTTCGCGTGAAAACAAACCGGAGGTTTGCCAGCCATTAGCGCGCTTTAATTTAAGTTGTAGCCTTTATTTTGCAGGCCAACGGCCTGATCCAACGTAGCCTAGGGCAACGCCCTAGGATTGAGAAGGTAACAGACTCGCAGGCTGAAGGCCTGCCACAAACGTACCGTATAGTTGGAGCAGACCTTCAGCCTGCGATAATTGTTCATCAGCCAACCAGGGGCGTTGCCCCTGGCTACGATGGATAAGGCTTTCAGCCTTGATGACTATACACGGAACCAACCAGATAGCAGCTACGACTTTTTGTAAACTGCTCTAGCCGCTTGGTTCGCGTGACAACAAACCTCTGGCTTGTTGCCTTGTAGCTGCAGCTTCATTTAAAATGCTCTCGCGGAATGCATGCGTCTTCTGATGGCCGCCTGAAGGCGGGCTAATAAAGATTGGGTATGGTTCATTATTGCCTGACCTTTGCGGAACTGCTTCTCTACATTCGTATTCCTAATGGATCATTGACAAGACGGCAAAAAGTTTTCAAAAGCTTTCAAAATCTATCAAAACCCCGTCATGGCATACGTCCTCTATAAACAGAATCCCTACCGAAACGCCACCATGAGCAAACCTCCAATTCGTGTCGCCGTCACGGGCGCGGCCGGTCAGATCGGCTACGCGCTCCTGTTCCGCATCGCCTCCGGGCAGATGTTCGGGCCAGACCAGCCCGTGGCGCTCAACCTCATCGAGATCGAGCCTGCCCTCAACGCCCTCAAGGGGGTCGTGATGGAGCTGGACGACTGTGCCTTCCCCCTGCTGACCGACGTGGTCCAGACGGCCGACCTCAACGTCGGCTTCAAGGACGTCAACTGGGCTCTGCTCGTCGGCAGTGTGCCCCGCAAGAAGGGCATGGAACGCGCCGACCTGCTGGGCATCAACGGCAAGATTTTTGTCGGCCAGGGCAAGGCCATCAACGATAACGCCGCCTCCGACGTGCGAGTGCTGGTTGTGGGCAATCCCTGCAACACCAACTGCCTCATCGCCAAGGAGCATGCGCCCAACATCCCCGCCGACCGCTGGTTTGCCATGACCCGTCTCGACGAAAACCGGGCCAAGAGCCAGCTCGCCCAAAAGGCCGGTGTGCCCGTCAGCGATGTGACCAACCTCTGCGTTTGGGGTAACCACTCTCCGAGCATGTTCCCGGACTTCTACAACGCCAAGATTCGCGGCAAGAGCGCCGCGGAGGTCATCGGTGACGAAGCCTGGCTTCAGGAAACCTTCCTGCCCACCGTGGGCAAGCGTGGCGCCGCCATCATCGAGGCCCGCGGGGCTTCCTCGGCTGCTTCCGCCGCCAACGCCGTGGTCGACACCGTCGTGGGGCTTACCACGCCGACCGCTCCGGGCGACTTCCACAGCGTCTGCGTCTTCTCCAAGGGAGAATATGGCGTGCCCGAAGGCATCATCACTTCGCTGCCCATCCGCACGGACGGCAAGAACTGGGAAGTGGTCAAGGGCATCCAGCTCAACGACTACTCCAAGGGCAAGATTGGTGATTCCAACGACGAGCTTCTGGAAGAGAAAAAAGTCGCTTTCGCCCAGCTTGGCGCGTAAGTCGCTTTCAGAAAACGCTTTAAATCAAAATCCCGGCCCGATGCGGCCGGGTTTTTTTTTATCCGGACGACAATATTTGCGAAAAAATGAAGTTTTTTGAAAATTCCGGGAACAAATGTGATATATCGAGTATCTAAACGGTCGTATACAATTTTGCTAAGATAAATGTCCCGCAAGGGACGATTTGGGGTAGAAACTAAAGCCGTCTCTCTTAGGGGTAGGAGAGACGGCTAATAGTTTCTGGAGATCGGGATCTCCCGGAAACAAAGATCTACTTCAAGGCGGCGCGAATGAGCGCTTCGGTGGTGGCTTCGGAGCCGAGCGCGGTCATTGCTTTGCGGATGGACTTGTCGGCTTCGGCAGGCTTGTAACCGAGAGCTACGAGCGCGTCGACGGCGTCCTGATGGGCACTGCTGACGGGTGCTTCGGTTGATGCACCGCCGGAAAGGGATTCGGTGCCGCCGGTCACGGCCCCGATTTTGTCTCGCAGTTCGATGATGAGACGCTCGGCCGTCTTTTTGCCGATGCCGGGGCACTTGGCCAGCAGGGCTGCGTCTCCGCTCGCGATGGCGCCGCGCAAGACGGTCAGCGAGAGACGGCTCATGATGCTCAGGGCGATGCGCGGGCCCACGCCGGAGACTTTCTCCACCAGTAGCCGGAAGAAGTCGCGTTCCTCAGTCAGGGCGAATCCATACAACGCGGCGGAGTCCTCGCGGTAAATGGCCAGCGTGTGGAGCTTGACGGTTTTTCCCGGCTCCGGCAGCCGCTCGGCAGTGGTGACCGGGATGTGTACCTCGTAGCCGAGACCGTTGATTTCTATGATGGCTGCGAGCGGGGTAGCTTCCGCCAGGCGGCCTTCGATGCTGACTATCATTTGGCAAGTGAATAGCTTTCAGGATGCGTTGTCCAAGCCGATTTTTTAAATCACGCCTATTATTTGTATTTATGATTGATTAACTCATTCTAATACTTGTGATGGCATCGATGTTATTTCCACTGTGGAAAATATCTACGCCATACGTTCAACCTTAACTACGCGAAATATGTCTAGCGCATCTCTCACCTCTGTTATGTCAGCACTCTTCTCAGCACCGCTTGAGGCGGTTGTTGATGCCGAAGCCCGCTATCGTCAAATCTGGAGCAAATGGATCAAGGACCAGATGCTCTTCCTTGGCATTACCGACGCCACCAAGGGCGATGTCCTGCTCAAGGTGTTGGATACCGCCCCGGTCGTCACCCTGGATGGCAAGGTGGAAACCGCACTGACCATGCGCATCGCCTCCGTCAGCGAGCACAAGGGTGGTCTGTCCGCGGGTCTGCAGGTCGGCCCCATCTTTGCCTCCGGCAGCTACAGCATGATGAAGCGCAGTGCCGAGGAAAGTGTCTTCCAGGCCAGCACCCAGTTTGTGATCAGTAATCAGGGGTCGAATCTGGTCGATTACCTGAAGTCGAAGGGTTTGACGCCACCGGCCACAGGCAAGGAGCTTGGCGATTTGGCGGATAAACTCATCAAGACGCTACCAGCTCAATCATAAGTCGCCATGCCACAGAAAAAAGCCAAGAAGGCGGTCGCTGCCAAAAAGGCAGCATCTGTCAAAGAGGAGCGCGATAAGCTTATTGAGGATCTGCAGACCTTGATGGAGGATGCAAAGAACCTTACTGGTGAGATACCCGATGGATTGACCAATAATCCAGATGAGGAAATTGCGCCTGACTCCTTGGACGCGGCCCTGATCGCTCTGCAGAAGACTTTCAGTCGCCTTAGCCGGGCGACTGCCAAGAAAGTCAAGGATCCCACTGCGGCGGTCAGCCTGATTCAAGGCCCCGTGGAATTCAACCTGAAGCTGCGGGCCAGCCATTACGGCGGCACTTTTACGCTGAAGGACGATGGTCCGGTCGAGCTGACTTTGGATGGTACCGTGCAGACGGATATCCGCAGCGTTCTGCCGGAGGATATCGACGAATCGGATGATAACTAGAACTACAATTCCAAATCTAGCGACCAGCCATGATTAGCAAACGTCGAATCGCCGCGAAAGCCGCCCAAGAACGCCGCAGAAAACGCGCGCAGCAAGTCCAGGAGAGTCTCGAGCATGTGGATAGTGAGGCAACCGTGCTTCCCGGCCAATCCGTCGGTGAGCTTTTTGCCAACATGGTGGAGGACATCAGTATCGCCATGTTGCCCGGAGAGGACAACCAGCCCGCCCACAAGGTGCCCGTCGATGTCGAACTGAAGTTCAAGTCGGCATCCGTCGATGGGGGCGGATTGATTTTTAATCGCAAGAAGGAAGAGTCGAGTATTGAAATAACGCTCTCGACTCGTGTCATGCCTCCTGATGACTGAGCTATCTTGGGCGAATGCCCGTGGCCGGGTCTGTTCGCTCAATCATGGTATCCTCCCATCATATCGCCGCCGCCTTCCGTGACGTTACCAAACGATTCGGGGAGACGGCTATTCTTGAGGATTTTTCGCTCGAGGTAGCCGGCGGGGAGTTTGTCAGTATCATCGGGCCCAGCGGTTGCGGCAAAACGACCTTGTTGCGTCTGCTGGCCGGTTTGACGGAGCCCAGTGGTGGTGAGATTACCCAGGAGGGTCAGGCCGGGCGTAGCGCCTACATCTTCCAGGATGCCACGCTGCTGCCCTGGCGAACCGCCCTGCGCAACGTGGAGCTGCCGCTGCAGCTCGCGGGAGTATCCAGGGATGAGCGACGGCAGCGGGCGGAGGAATTGCTCAAGCTGGTCGGACTAAGTGACGCCACATTAAAGTATCCGAGGCAACTGTCGGGGGGCATGAAGATGCGTGTTTCGCTGGCGCGTGGACTGGCCCTGCAGCCATCGCTCATGCTGCTGGACGAGCCTTTCGGCGCGCTTGACGCCATGACCCGCAACCGCCTCAACGAAGAGCTGCTGGACCTGCGCGAGCGTCAGCCGTTCACGGCGCTGTTCGTCACGCACTCGGTCAGCGAGGCGGTATTTCTGTCCAATCGCATCGTGGTGATGTCCGGGCAGCCCGGGCGCATCGCGGTGGTCGAGACCATTGACTTTCCCTATCCGCGCAAAAGTGCTCTGCGCGAGCAACCAGAGTACTACGAGAAGGTGGCCAAGGTCACCGGATTGCTCCACCAAGCCGAGGAGGTGGTGGCATGAAGGCCCGCTTCTGGTTGCCGCCGGTGCTGGCGGGCGTGCTGATGATGGCCTTGTGGTACGCCGTCATCGCGGCCTTTGATATTTCCCCTTATGTGTTTCCGCCGCCACATGAGATAGCCAAGGCAACCGTGGATAAGGCGGGTCTGTTATTTTCCGCGCTGGGGCACACCGCCTGGGCTGCAGTGCTGGGGTTTGCCCTGGCGGTCACCTGCGGTTTTGCCATCGCGGTGCTGCTGGCCAGCTCGGGTCTGCTAAAACGCGCTTTCTATCCCTGGGTGCTGGCCTTGCAGATGGTGCCGGTGGTAGTGCTCATCCCGGTGTTTGTCATCTGGTTCGGGGCGGGGTTGCCCTCGATAGTCGCCATCACTTTTATGATCAGCTTCTTTCCTATTGTGGCCAGCACGACGCTGGGGCTGGTCTCCACCGACCACGGCATGCGCGAACTGTTCGAAACCTATCACGCCAGCCGTTGGCAGGAGATTTTTCATCTGCGCCTGCCGTATGCGTTGCCACACTTCCTGACCGGGGTAAAGATTGCCGCGACCCTGGCGCCCATCGGGGCCATCACGGGCGATCTCCTCGCGGGCACGAGCAACTTCGAGGCCGGCTTGGGGTATTTGATACTGCTGTTTCGGCAGCAGTTTTACCCGGCGGCCATCTACGCCATCGCGTTGCTATCGGCGGTGCTGGGATTCGTCTTCGTGGCCAGCGTGCAGCTCATTGCCTGGCTGGCCCTGCGCCACTGGCATGAGTCCAGCCAGCCCGGCGAATAATCGGAGGCATACCCCGAAGGGCTACGCATTCTACATGCCAGGGGTGGGCTGGCCGGGACGACGCGGACCGAGCTTCTCGGGGAGTGCGTCGGTGTCGTCTTCCGGCTTGAGCTTGCCGCTGCCGATATTCATCTCGACGGGCGAAGTGTCATTCCTGCGTTCGCCGGCCTCTTCGAGGAAATATTTGATGTAGGCCTTTTTGCGCAGGCGCTCCAGCCACTTCTCGGCGGCTTGCCGGGCGAGCTGCTGAGTGATGGCCAGCTCGATGTCATTGCGAACTTTCTCAATGTCCTGAATGCCCTCCTGGCGCTTGTCCTCGACCTTGATGATGAAAAGATTGTCCCCCTGCTCGATAACGCCGCTGTAGTTGCCGGGCTCAATGTTGAAGGCGACATCGGCCAGCTCGGTCAGCATCTCGTCGCGTTTGATCCAGCCCCAGTCGCCACCGTCGTTGCGCTTGTCGTCCTGGCTGTACTTCTTGGCCAGCTCGGCGAAGTCCTCGCCCGCGGCGAGCTTGGCCACGATGGCGTCGGCCTGCTGGCGCATCAGGTCGGGGCTTTCATAGGCCAGGGGCGTCAGGGTGATCATCCGCACCTCGACGGCTGCCTCCTCGTAGAAACGGCTGCGGTTCTTCTCGTAGTAGTCGCGAATCTTCTGCGGGCTGACTTCCGTTTGCGACTTCTGCATTTCGCTGCGCATGAAACCGACGATGAGCCGCTCTTTCAGCTCCTGGCGGAACTGCAGGTCGCTCTTGCCCTGCATGCGGAGGAACTCGAGAAACTCGGAGCGGTCGCCGTTGAACTCCTTGATGATGTAGTCGTCGTACTCGTTTTGCAGATAGGTCTCGGGAATCTGGTAACCCCTTTCGTTGAAGTCACGCACGATGAGGGCGCGGTCGACCAGGTTCTGCAGGATTTCGCGGGTGACCTGGCTGACGTAGCGGTCAAACTCGTAGCGGGTACGGGCGCGGTTGCGGATTTCCGGAATGAGCGGCGACACCTCACGGCGCAGCTCCTCCAGCGTGATAATCTGTTCTTCGACCTGCGCGGCGATGCCGTTGGTGTATTTGACGTCCCAGCTATTGCGGTCGTCCTGCATTTGCGCGGCCAAAGGCGCGGCCGCCAGGCCGGTCAGGGCAAAAAGTAGTACAAGGTTCCTCATCAAGGTTCGTGGAAGTCTGTCCAGGTTCTCTGATTAATCCGCGAACCCTAGGCAGCGCCCCCGGAGCGGTCAAGCGGGGAAAGTCGGGAAGCGAACGTGCCCTTGCTATGACTTTTTTCGGCCCCGGTAGGCGAAAAAGAGCAGGCCAAAGCCGATGACCGGCAGCAGGATGTCCGACCAGAGCATGATGCCGGCGTTTCCGGGGGCGTCGTTGTGGGCCTCGATGATTTGGTAAATATGCCCGCCGGCGGCGCCCCACATGAAGAGCGCGGGCCCGACAATCGCGCCCAGGCGCAGCTGAAAGCCGCCGAAGGTCGCTAGCAGCGCCACGACGGCAAAGCCCAGGCTGGCGTACCCGACCTCGTACTGGAAGGGGCTGTTGGCCCAGCCGATGAAGGATGCCGCCATCTCGGCAAAGAAAACGTGCATGACGAAGTTGTAGAAATAGCACAGCCCGATGGCGAAAAACAAAAAGCCGGCCAGAAAGCGGTCCGCCACCCCCGCGGCGGGTTTCTTCACCGCCAGGGAGATCGCCGAAGCGACGAGGCCCAGCACGAAAAAGCTCAGTGTGAAGTTGCCCAGCACGAATCCGATGAAGCCATCCATGAGCCGCAGAATAGTGGCCGTAAGCGCGGCGGCAATCCCCATTCCAAAGGATGGCGCTGCCGGGCCGGGCGCCGGTCTAACTGGCTAGGACGCGATATCGTTGTAAAGCTGCACGCCGCCCAGCGCCTCGAGAAAACCCAGGCCGATCCAGAGGCCCAGCTTCATTTCGTTCCATGTGTCCTCGGTCCACTCGCCTTTAAAAGCCGAAATAATATCGGGGGTCATCCAGTAACGCAGTGCGTCGACGAAATCGTCGAAAGTCCTAAAAAAAAGCGAAAGGAAGCGGCCAGGGTAAGCAGTCCGAAAAAGATAGCGAATGCGATTTTCATTTTTCCACCCCGGTGGTCTTCTTGAAGTGCGTCGTCTTGTAGGGCTGGCCCGCAGCGTCGTAGGTAATCCATTCGCCGACCTGCTCACCCGCGTGAAAATGCCCGGAGCGCAGCTTCGTGCCGTCCTTGCGGAACCACTCCCAGTAGCCCTGCAGCACGCCGTCGTCCGTCACCGTGCCCATGGCCTTCACGCTGCCGTCCTTGTGACGGTCGATGCGCTCGCTGGTTTTCTCTGTGGCCATGCACATGGATTAGGGGAGGGCGCGGACTCCAGTCAAGCTGCACATTTGCCGCCGCATGTCAAAGAACAGCCGTCCGGCAGGTTCGTGGCTTCTTCCAGTCCGTCGTTTCGCTCCCAACCGTTTAAGCAAAGCGCCACTGCGGTGTGGCCGGGCTTGCCCTGACGCGCGCTCCTGGGCGCGGCAGGCGGGGGAGAGTCATTCGGGGCCGAAGCAGTCGCCGACTCTACCATTCGGTAAGCCGTACCCGCCGCTAAGGCGGATGCCCGGCATGGCAAGTTTCACGGTCGCTGTTCGCATGTCTGAGTCCATTCATGCCCACAGTATAGCAGGCCCACCAAGGGTTGCCTTGGGGATTTTGGCTGGCTTGGAACGGTTTGATTCATTGGGGCATTTTTTTGAAAAAAAGTGCCCCAGGGTAGGGATGCGCTGCCTGTGGTGAGCGAAGTCGAACTGCCGGGG
Organism: Verrucomicrobiia bacterium; assembly: GCA_030432235.1. Lineage (GTDB taxonomy): Bacteria > Verrucomicrobiota > Verrucomicrobiia > Opitutales > Cerasicoccaceae > JAUIHT01. The sequence goes on from JAUIHT010000010.1 coordinate 109,436, forward strand.
CATCCGCTTCGTTTGCACGATAACGTCCCCGTTTTGCTCACCGGGCGCTTTTTCCTCAAAAGGGGGCCATCCCGCGTGCCCTTTGCTTATTTGCGACGACGCAATAAAAAGAGCCCGATAACGGCCAGACCAAAAACCGATGCATAAGTGCCTGGCTCGGGGATAGCCTGCAAATTACCGAAGCCACCATCCGTATTGGTTATGGGCGAGTCTGTTGCAAACAGAGTGTCCTCCAGATAGGACTTTTGCGCGGCGCTGGCATTGCTATAGCTGTAGGTGAGATTATTGAAGGTCAGATTAGTGGAATTATCGGTGTCAAAAAAATATATAAAGCTAAAGGCGACGGCGCTGCCATTGGAAGTCATCTTAATCTCGGTCGAGTTAATGGTGTTTCCGGTTACGTCGACCGAGCCGCTGACGAAGCTCATAGTCTGATCGCCAGCGTTATCCGAGGAGCTCATCGACTCATACCATACCGCAAGATTTACTCCCGGCACAATGAACTGCGGATTGCCCGAGGCGCTGCCTGTAAACGTGATGGTGTCATTGCCTGCATCGACTTCATAGAAAAGAGCGGCCTGTGCGAGCGCAGGCATCAGGCAAATGGTAGAGAGGAATGCTAGTGTGCGAATTAACATTATAACATTGAATGACAGCAACGTTATCATGCCACAAGGAAAAACGAGGGTATAAGCTTTAAGGCATGCTGTATGAATCGTTTACGAATCAATCCCCGGGTGGTCCTGCGGGCGCTTTTTCCTCAAAAGAGGGCTATCCTGCTCGGTTTAGTCCTTTAGTCGTGCCCGGATGCCTAAGAAATACGGGTAGGCGTTTGTCTTGGCATACTCTTCCGGGTAGCGTTCGCGCAGTGATTCCGGCAGGCGCGACTCAAGCAGAGCCTCCACCACAAAGCCGGCCTGAGTCAGCCCCGCGAAGAGGGCCTCGAAGGTATGGTGGTACGAGGTCAGCTCCATGTCCCCGAGCATGCGCCAGGTGTAGGGCTGATTGTGAAAGTAGGGCCGCGCCGTGGCGCGCGGCTCGCCTTCGCCACTCAGCATGTCGAGCATCTCGATGATGGGATGGTGGATGGTGAAGACATAACTGCCTCCCGGACGCAGCACCCGCGCCACCTCCGCGAAGGCGGGGCTGAGGTCTTGCAGGTAGTGCAGCACCAGAGCGGAGATCACTCCGTCGAACGCATCATTGGGGTAAGGGGTGGCCGTGACCTCAGCCACGGTAAAGGCAATCTCCGGGCATTCGCGTCGCGCGATTTCAATCATGCCCTCGGAGAAGTCCGCGCCGCATACCTCGCACCCGCGCTCGCGCAACCAACGCGTGTACACGCCGCTGCCGCAGCCGAGGTCGAGCAGCTTCGTACCCGGCTCCAGTGTTCCGAGCAGCTGTTCGATCATGGGGAAGTCCAGATAGCGGTTCCAGATGCTCTCCGCCTCGCTCATGCGCTTGGCGTGGTAGCGCTCCGCATAGGCATCGTACTGCTGGCGGTTGTCGGGCATGGGCTTTGACGCAGCAGCCTAGGGGATGATGGTGATTTGATTCAGAATCTGCATGTCCTTTCCGGACATCGAGACAAACAAGGCCGTAAATCCGGTGCAGAAGAGCAGCCAGGTTGCCGCGAAAATAAGGACAATCAGGGTCGACCGGTTAAAGCCCGCCGCGATGACGGACTCGGCCGGGTCGTTGGGATCGTAGCGCACTACGATGCCCGCGCCGCTAATGAGCTTGTCGTAAATCGCCCGGTGTTCTTCCTTCGTGCTGCTGCCGCCGTAGCCAAAGGCCAGCCGCTCACTGGTGTAGAGGCTGCCGGCGGCCTCGTACTGGTACTTTACCTTCACCTGCCAGGTCGTGCCCTCACTATCGGAGTCTTCAACGAGCTCGCAGTCCGTCAGCACCCCCGGAGAGGTCGGCCACGCCCTCGACGTCTGCCCCTTCAGGTAGCTCCGGATTCCCCAACCGAGCATCCCGAAGCCCACGAGAAAAAAGACGCTGATGAATAATCCGAAAAAGAGCATGCCGACTTTCATGGCTGGTATATGAAGTGACTATGTGTAAGACGCCTCCGCCGACAAGCCCAGGCTTGCCAGGAAATGATGATAATAGCACCACCCGCCGGGCAGGTGCTGAGGGCGCCTACAGGCAAGCCGTTGTGTAATGGATCATTCTTTTCCGTCCCAATTTAGTATCTCAAAACCGACGAGTTTCGCATCCTCGGGAGAATCTGCGGACAGGACGACACCGATGACGTTTCCGGTCATCCCGGATACGACAGGAGAGCCACTGTTACCAGCGGCGGGATAGGACTCATCCATCGCGATTTTTGCATCGGGACGCTTGCCAACTCTATATACCCGTCCCGTGTACGGTGTATCAAAATCATAAATATACACGGGCATCCCGGAAGCTATTACTTCTTCCGGGTCATAGGGAAAAGAGGGGAACTTTGATAGTTCATCACTCTCGTAGGTCAAAATCTGGATGTCATTTTGAGTGCGTACCTGATCCTTGATGCTTATCGGATCATCAAAATTCATATGCGCCATTGTCGCAGGCATGTTTCCGTCAAATTGGTGTAGGCTGCACCCAATGTAATCTCTCCCATTTACGTGAAAATGGAAACCTGAACCGGAGAAGTCCTCACCCAGCAGTGTCATGTACTCGGGAGGTGGTATTTGGTAGCCTTCACTGAACGCCTGCTTGGTGCGTTTGACGTAAGTAACGAAAGACACAACGCGATAGCCTAGAAAAGCAGCAAAAAGAATGCAGCCTGCAATAACCGCATACTTAAAAATAACATTCGTTTTCCTTTTGACCGCTGAATTCGGTCTTTGCGGCAAGGGCGGAGGAGACTTCGGGGGAGGTCGGATGGGTGGCAGTTCCACGGTAAGTAATAACGAAATGATACCTTTGTTTGATAATCAATAGCGATTATCTGCTCCGAATCTTCGACCAGCGCCCACTACCAGACCCGCTGGGGCACCCGCCACGACGAACACTCCCCCTGGTCCCGGGCCTTCAGCCCTCGGGAGAGGGGGCGGGAATATATGCATACCCAGGGCGTTGCCCTGGGCTGTTATAGAGCGCACCTTTGGTGCTCAAGAGGGCTCTATCACCTCCGTATGCCGCACTGAGGGCCAGCGGCCCGACATATAGCAGCATGGGACATGGCCCCATGTATTCGTGTTATATCCTCTCGATAAGGGCCAAGGGCTCGTGCTAAAACAGTATGAGGAGCGCCCCATGTATCAGAATCATATTTTTATCCCAAAGGGCCAAGGGCCCGAAATATTACAGCCTAGGGCAACGCCCTGGGTATCCTGAACGTTCCTCTCAAGTTGAGGGCTGTAGGCCCGAGATATTTGAACCTGCCAATAAGGCGTGAATATTTAAATTATTAACCTGACCCCCTCGTTGCTGCGTTCCGTCGTTGCTACCGTTACTGGTACATTTCGGGGGCGATATTGAACGAAATAAGGCTAAGTATGATTCCGGCGATTACTTCAAGCCATGGCCTGGCTAAATCTCGGGGTTCCTTGATGGTCAGAATGATGAATCCAATTCCGAAACTTAAAATGCAGAACAAAAACCAAGCCATGCCCTTTCGATAAGCTGCAAGGTAAATCCCTAGAGCACCTTTAAAGTAGATAATAACTCCGGTAATCGCGATGACGATGGCCAGCGCTTCACTCATTGGGTGATATTCATGGATGTTTTCTTACATCCGTTCCACCGCTTGTGCAATCTCCTTCAGGCGTCCTAGTGGCTTGCGGCTGTTGAGTCTGGGGAAGCGGCCGCCGTGTTGGACGAACTGGTTCTTTTGGGAGGCGATGCGCAGCTTCAATTTGTCGCCTTCGGTTTCGACGGCGCTGATGCCGTGGCGTTCGGCGAGGACGCGGATCTCGGTTAAGAGCAACAGGGCCTGGACGGGTTGCGGGTGCTTGCCGAAGCGGTCGCGCAGGGCTTCGCCGATTTCGTTAACCGCTTCCAAGTTGTCGGCGAGGGCGAGGCGGCGGTAGAAGTCGATGCGCAGCCGGGGCTCGTGGATGTAGGCGTGGGGTAGGGCGGCCTCGATGCGCTTGGTGCCGGTGGCCTGGCGCTCGGCCTGCTTGAGCGCCTCGTAGCCGTGGTCGACGGATGCGCTGTCGCCGGACTCGCCGCTGCCTTTTTCCCCGAGCACGACGAAGTCCAGGCGGACGTTGGCGCGGATGGTAGCGGCCTGCGGGTCACCCTTGAGCCGGGAGACGCTTTGCCGCAGGAGCTGGCAGTAGAGGTCGAAGCCGACGCCGGCGATGTGGCCGCTCTGCTGGGGGCCGAGGAGGTTGCCCGCGCCGCGCAACTCCAAATCCCGCATGGCGATGCGGAAGCCGGCCCCGAGCTGGTTGTACTGGCGGATGGCCCCAAGACGCTTACGGGCGAGGTCGAGCAGCCGCGCGTGCCGGTGCAGCAGCAGATAGGCGTAGGCTTGTTTTTTGAAGCGTCCCACGCGCCCGCGCAGCTGGTAGAGCTGGCTGAGCCCGAAGCGGTCCGCGCCCTCGATGATGATGGTGTTGCAGTTGGGGATATCGAGGCCGCTCTCGATGATGGTCGTGCAGAGGAGGAGGTCGTAACGGCCGTCGACGAAGTCCGTCATGATTTTCTCCAAATCGTTTTCGGCCATCTGCCCGTGGCCGACGGCCAGCCGGATGTCCGGCAGGAGCTCCCGCAGGCGCGCGGCCACGCTCTCGATGGTCTGCACGCGGTTGTGCAGATAGAAGACCTGGCCGCCGCGATTGATTTCAAACCGGATGGCGTCCTTGATCAGGGCGGGGTCGTAGGCCTTGACGATGGTCTCGATGGGCAGGCGGTCGCGCGGCGCGGTCTCGATGACGCTCATCTGGCGCACGCCGACGAGCGCGCTGTGCAGGGTGCGCGGGATGGGCGTGGCGCTCATGGTCAGCACGTCGACATTTTGCCGCAGGCGCTTGATGGCTTCCTTCTGACGGACGCCGAAGCGGTGCTCCTCGTCGATGACCAGCAGGCCCAAATCGGCGAACTCCACGCCGCGCCCGAGCAGACTGTGCGTGCCCACGATGATGTCGATTTCGCCGGCCTTGAGCTGCCGCTTGATTTCCTTTTGCTCCCTGGCGTTGCGGAAGCGGCTGAGCATCTCGACGACGACGGGGTATTCCGCCAGGCGCTCTTTGAAGGTCATGTAGTGCTGCTGGCAGAGGACCGTCGTGGGGATGAGAATCGCGGCCTGCTTGCCGTCGAGCACGCATTTGAAGGCGGCCCGTAGCGCGACCTCGGTCTTACCGAAGCCGACGTCGCCGCAGATGAGCCGGTCCATCGGGTGGGGCTGCTCCATGTCGTGCTTGGCGTCGTTGATGGCGCGTAGCTGGTCGGGGGTTTCCTGGAAGGGAAAGGCGTCCTCGAAGTTTTTCAGCCACTGCTGGTCGGGCCCGAAGGCGTGGCCCGGGGAGACGTCGCGCTCGGCCTGCATGCGCAGCAGCTCGGCGGCGAAGTCCAGCGTGGCGCGCTCGGCGGCGGCGCGGGTTTTCTCCCAGGTGTTGCCGCCGATTTTGCCGAGCTTGGGCGAAACCTTCGACAGGCCGACGTAGCGGCTGAGGAGGTGGCTCTCGTGCAGGCGTACGTGTACGGTGACACCCTCGGCGAACTCCAGCGAGATGACCTCCTCCTTGCGCCCGCCGAGGTCCATGGTTTGCAGGCCGCGGAAGATGCAGATGCCGTTCTGCAGGTGGACGAGGTGGTCGCCGTCGGCCAGCTCGGAGAAGTCCAGCGCCTGGTCGATGGCGGCATGCTCGGGGAGCTTGCGGCGGCGTTGGCCCACGCGTACGCGGTGGCGGCCCACGATCTCGTCGCCCGTGACCCAGACAGCCTTCAGGCCCTCGACGTTGACGCGGAAGCCGTCGGCCAGTGCGCCCTCGGTAAAGTGCGGTGTGAAACCCTCGGCCTCCTCGTGGAAAATTTCGTCGAGGCGTGTGCGTTCGCCGGCATTGCGCAGGCAGACGGTCACGCGGTAGCCCTCGCGCTGCCAGCCTTGCAGACGCTTGAGGAAACGACTGCGGCTGGCGCGCTCGGACTCCTGCCGGACGATGCCCAGCTTGTCCTCCTCGGCAAAGGTACGGTAGGCCTCCAGGGATTCGGTCTCGACCGCGCGCGGCGTGCGCTGTCCCAGGAAGGCGCTGGCTTCGTCGAGCGCGGAGAGGGCCAGCCATGAATCGTTTTTCGCGCTTCTTTTTTCAACGACCTTGGCAAAGGTGGCTGAGGGCGCGGCGATGTTTTCCGGTACGTAAAAAATGCCGTGGAAGTCGTCCTCGAGGCGCTTGGGTTCGGGCAGCACCCACTGCACGGTGTCGGGCAGGTAGTCCAGCGCGGTGGCGGTGGAGGCGCTACGCCGCTGGCTGTGCGCCGAGGCAATCACGACCGTTTCCAAGCTCTGGCCGGAGCGCTGCGTGGTGGGGTCGAACTCGCGGACGGATTCGATTTCGTCCCCGAAGAAATCGATGCGCACCGGGGCGGCGGCATTGAGCGGGTAGACGTCCAGCAGGCCTCCACGCACGGCGTACTGACCGGGCGTCTCGCAGACCGCTTCGCAGTCGTAGCCCAGCTCGTGCCCGAGGCGATCCTGCAGCTCGTTGAAGCGGACCTCCTCACCGACAGCCAGGCGGATTTCACTTTTCGATAAGGACTCCGGAGAAGGCGCGGCGAGCAGGAGCGATTTGGGAGTGGCCAAGAGAATGAAAGATGAAAGACGAGAGATGAAAGATGAAGTTTGATTTGTTTTCTCAGCTTTCAGCTTTCTGCTTTCTGCTTTTATTTCGCTGAGCGCCGTCAGCGCTGCAAGCCGGTCGCACTCCAGCTCGAAGGCGCGCGGGTCGTCCTCCTCGAGGTCGGCGGTGTCGGGCAGGATGTGAATCGCCGGGGCAGGGGCACCGTCTGTCAGCGTGGGCCAGAGGGTCTGCAGGTCTTGCGCCCAGCCCTCGAGCTCCTTGAGGTTGCGCCCCAGCATGACGACTACCGAGGCCGCCCGATCGCGGCATCCGAGCACGGTCATAGGCGCGGTGGCACTTTCGGCCACCCCGTGCAACAACTGGACATCGGAGTCCGCCGCTAACGTGACGGGCTTCACAAGAGGGAGAAAGTCAATGGGCGGCGCCCATTAGTCAATAGGGTAGAACAAAAAAGGCGGCCCCGTCGTGGGACCGCCTTCGAAAGTGGTTGAGCGCTTACTTAAGCCTTGGCTGCCTTGCGGCGACGGTAGGCTACGAAACCAAGCATGGCGACCGCGGCGATGGCGGCGTATTCGCCCGGCTCGGGGACTGGGGTAACGCTCCAGTTGATCGTCTCATAGACGATAGGAAGAAACTCATCGCCAACGCTGAAGCTTCCAGCGCCGGCCAGAATTTCACCCGCATCAAAGCCGAGGCTGGACAGGGTGGCGCCAGAGAAGGTCATGGTGCCGGTGAAGTTTGGATTTGGCGTGAAGCCGGCATCACCGCGATTGTAGTAAGTCATGGTGCCATCGGGGAAAAGATGGAAGCCACCGGCGTTGGTGACACCAGCAGACGTACCGAAGGGAGAACCGCTCCAGGGAACCAATCCCACGACTACACCATCCGTAGTGACTGTATTTTGGTTCTGGGTCATACTCGAAGACGAAGCCTCGATACCAAAGCCTGCATTAGCAGCGGTGACAAACGCATTATTGCCAACAGCACCGGTGCCATAGACGCTCCAGCCGGCGGTCGGCTGGTTGTCGAGGCTACCGCTGAGGGTGGCAACAACGTCAAAGTCGGTTTCAACAAAGCTGATGTTGATAGCAGCTTGAGTAGTAAGAATGGCCGCATTGAAAAGTGCAAATGCAGCGAGCCGTGATACAAACGTATGTTTCATGTGGATCATTTGTTATTCAGTTTTTGTATTCTACTTAACATTAGTTGTTTACGGGAACAGCAGTTACCCCAAACGGCTTGCAACCATGTGCAATTGAGACTCATCAACAAGCTAAATATGGGGGCTTGCCTCACTTCGAAGATGGGGTAATAGGCCTATTTATGAGCATAAGCACAGTTAATGATGTATGGGGCCAAATAAAGTATAGTTTATATGAAATATTCTATAACGTTACCATTCTCAAAGTGCATCAGGCTATATCCACTTATGGCTGGTGATATTTCAGAGGTAAAACTGCGTGCTTTCGCCCGCCTGGATTGCCTTGAGGGGCGTGTGCCAGACGTGAATTATACCGGCTTGGGAAAGCGCACAGGTGGCCCAAAGCTTCCCTGCGTGAGTTTCGGTGAGGGGAATAAACTCGACTCTGAGAAGTCCTATTAATAAGCTACAACCGCTGCCTCGCTTTGTTGCTCATCGCTTCTCGTCACTCTTCATCTACTAACTCACAACTCTACGTACTATGAGCATAGCAAAACTTCGCCGTGCGGCCTTGGGTCTTACTTTCTTTCTGACACTGACGGGTGCCAGCTATTCGCAAAACAGACTTCTTGATGAATCAACCGAGCTAGAGCCCGATTGGTATCTATCGGAGTGGCTTGGGGTCTTTTACGCGGAGTCCTATCCCTGGATTTACAGCATCGACTTAGAATGGGCGCTGGTAGACGAGGCAGGCACGGAGACCTATTGGTTCTACCTCGTGAAGGAAGACACGTGGGCGTATGTTGACCCTGCTCTTTATCCCTGGATGTATTTCGAGAGTTCCGATAGCTGGTTGTATTACTCAGATGAGAGTGGGCCGACTGTTGTCACAGTGGCGTTTTACCTGCAGAATGATGAGGGCGAGTTTGTGCCGCTCATCGATGATTACAGCCATGAGCAGGGTAAAATCCGCTTCGATATGAGCGAAGACGTTTACTACTGGAGCCGTCTGGCCGACGCCGATATGCAAAATCCCGAGGACGGTCACCGGCACTATAACGCTGCCGCGGAGATGTTTTACCAGGATGGCGTCTTTAGCTGGGTGGAGTACGGTCCCGAGCACAGCGAGGAGGCCATCCAGGCTTTGGTTGCAGAAGGCACCGCCGGCACCCGCAAAGCCGTCACCGAAGGCACCGATGTGGCCCGTTATTACTACGACCACAACGGCCTGTTTCTACAGATCGAGTCGGTGGAGTAGGGGGCGACTCGCAGTTTCGGCTACCGATGAGGTTTTCGACTTTGGCTTCAGTCGACAGGCCGACAGCTTTCACTCGGAGGAGGTAGTGTCTGGTAAAGTTTCAGGCATATGTAATATGATCATATTTACTTCGCTTCAGGTGGGCTAGCCTCCAATGCTGCATTCGCGAATTTCGAGCGTAGCTGCGGTATAATTATAGCTTCCTCTTCGGTAAATGTTTCAGACCGATAACCTGCTTCCGGGTAGGAACCATCCATCTTCTTCAGGCAGATGACTGCCCAGTATCTCGTGCCAAACTTCTCGTCATCTAGTGCACTCAGGTAATGGGGTATCGCCCTAGGATCGTTCAGTACAGACAGAGTTTGCAGTGCTGAGGACCTTCTCTTGCCGCTACTAAGGTAGAGGGATTCCATCAGCCAATAGTAAATTTCCTTATCCTGGTTTCTTTCCCACCAGCTTCTCCAGAAGCTATTTTCTGATGCGGGTGTGAGTCTTCCATCTGGCGTCCGGTTTGGCCAGTTTCTTTGATAGCCAGAGGGAAACTCCAGAATGTGGTAAATTCTGCGATTAGTAGGAACGGACGATTCTTCATCAACCAGCGCATTGACTAATTGCCCGGCAAAGGCGGGGTTCCTGAAGATCATTTTCCGCAGACGTTCAGCAGCTTCATAATAATAGGCGTCGTTTGATTGTAATTCTATCAGCAACGGGGCTATGCGGTCTTCGCCTTGAACCGGATACCGTCGAATCGCGATAAGGGTCGATTTGCGGTCAATATGAGTCTGGATTATTAATTTTAGAAAATCCAGTGACTCTTGGTTAGGAATTTTACTTAAGCAGGCAGCCAACGCCCAGCGCTTTTCCACTGGAGCTTCGTGATAGGCACTGATCAGTACAGGCACAGCGGCATCCCCGTATTTTGCGAAGCCCTCTGCGTAGGGATAGACACTGAACTTGCCCTGCATAGCGGCAAGCATGCGGTTTACTTCTATCTCAATCTGGGAGGAATCTGATGTCTGACCTTGTCCCAGGCAGTGATGAAGTACCGAAGCTAGGAGCGTAATGATAACCAAGCGTCTCATTATGCGACATATGCCCTAATATACGCTAGATTTCAAATTAACAATCGCAGGAGACATTTCAACTTTCCAGCCCTGCCAGTGCAGCCCGTGCAGCGTTTTCCTCGGCTTCTTTTTTGGAGCGGCCCTTTCCTTCACCTGACACTTTACCGAAGAGTGAAACTTCCACGGTGAAGCGCTTGTCGTGGGGCGGGCCGGATTCCTCCACGAGCTCGTAGATCGGGGGCTGGTTGGGGTCGCGAGCCTGGACCCACTCCTGGAGCTTGCCCTTGGGGTTGTCGCGGCTGAGGGCGCGTTCGGTAGCCTCCTGGATGTCACCATAGGCGCGCAGGATGCAGTCACGGGCAGCTTCGAAGCCACCATCCAGATACACCGCGCCGAAAACGGCCTCAAGGCTGTCTTCGAGACTGGAAGCGCGGTTGCGTCCGCCGGACTCCTCTTCGGAGGAACCGAGGAGCAGGTGGTCTTGCAGGTTGAGCTTCCTTGCCACGCGCGCAAGGAAGCTGCCCTTGGCCAGGGAAGCGCGCGCCTGGGCCAGCACGCCTTCACGCTCATCGGGGAAGAGGTCAAAGAAAGCCTCGGCAAGCGCCAGGCCCAGGACGGCATCGCCGAGAAACTCCAGTCGCTGATAGCTGCGCCCGATTTCGGGATGCTCGGACAGGTAGGAGGGGTGGGTCAGTGCCCTTACGAGCAGGCTGGGCTCCTGGAAAGTATAACCGAGAACTGCTTCGAGCTCGCTGAGTTCCGCCATGACCGCGTGGTTACCCCTTCAGGTTGAACTGCTTGACGCACTCCTTGGCGAGCTGCTCGTAGGCGGCGGCGCCAGCGCTGGCGGCATCGTATTCGAAGATACTCTGGCCAAAGCTGGGGGCCTCACTGAGGCGAATGCTGCGCGGGATAACGGTCTTGAAGACAAACTGGCCGGAGTTTTCGCGCACCTCCTGCACGACCTGCCGCGAGAGATTCGTGCGGATGTCGAACATGGTCATGAGGATGCCGCCGACGCTGAGGTTGGGGTTGACGCCGGCCTCGCGGAGCTGCTCCACGACGCGGAGGATTTGCCCGAGGCCTTCCATGGCGAGGTATTCGCATTGCAGCGCCACGAGCAGGTAGTCGGCGGCGGCGAGGCCGTTCATGGAAATCATGCCGAGCGCCGGAGGGCAGTCCAGGATGACGGCGCGCAGGTGCTCGTCTTCCCGGATGGGCTGGAGCACGCGGCGGAGCTGCACGAGGTAGTCCGGCTTTTGCCCCAGCTCGATCTCGATGGCGGCCAGATCGACCTCCGAGGGGATGAGCCAGAGATTCTTTTCGCGGGTCTCGATCACCTTTTCCATGGCGTCGTCGTCGCCGTGCAGGCAACCGTAGAGGCTGCCGCCGGGGGTCTTCTCATGGCCCAGGGCGCTGGTGGCGTTGGCCTGCGGATCTAGGTCGACCAGTAGCGTGGGCACGCCGCGCCGGGCCAGGCCGACTGCGAGGTTGATGGCGGTGGTCGTCTTGCCGACGCCGCCCTTTTGATTGGCGATAGTAAATACGGTGGCTGACATGGGGTCTTGAAAGGTTTCGGCGCGGGTTGCGTCAAAGAAAGGCGAAGATTGCGCTTGAAATACCTGCGAATCGAGGGTTTTTTCAACGTTTCTTTTAGCGGCGCGGTAGCCAAGTGGTAAGGCCGGGGACTGCAAATCCTCAATCGGCGGTTCGATTCCGCCCCGCGCCTCCAATTTTTGGATAGGCAAAGCGCTTTTCCGTTGTCGAAGAGGGGCGCAAAGGCAAACTCCGGGACATGTCGAGTGATACCCAAGAGGAAATCCTGAGCTTGTTCCGTGAATCCGGTGCCTTGTTGGAAGGGCATTTCGTGCTGCGCTCCGGGCTGCACAGTGGCCACTTTTTCCAGTGCGCGCGTGTTTGCGAGCATCTCGACAAGGTGACGCGCCTGGCCGAGCTGCTCCTGGAGAAGATTCCCGCGGACAGCTTCGAGACTGTCGTGGCCCCGGCCATGGGCGGATTGGTTATTGGGCAGGAGGTCGCCCGGCAGGCGGGCGCGCGTTTTCTTTTCGTGGAGAAGGTCGACGACAAGCTCGCCCTGCGCCGCAACTTCCAGATCAAGCCCGGGGAGAAAATCCTGGTGGTGGAAGACGTCATCACGCGCGGCGGACGCGTCGTGGAGGCGCTGGACATCATCAAGGCTCACGGCGGCACCACCACCGGTGTCGCGGTGCTGGTGGACCGCTCCCAGGGCAAGGCGAGTTTCGAGGTGCCCCACACCTCGCTCATGGAGCTGAGCTTCCCCACCTACGAGGCTGACAAACTGCCACCCGAGTTGGCTGCTATCCCCGCCTCCAAACCCGGCTCGTAAGGCGCTCTTTCTGAGCGCAGTCAAAAGCTTAAAGCTAAAAGTCGAAAGCGAAGTAAAATACTTACCTAGATTGCCATTTGCATAATGGCTTTTCGCTTTAAGCTTTCGACTTTAGACTCCGCGCTTCGCGCGGTTATTTGATCACCAGCTCGGTTTCGGGGTCGAAGAGGTGGGCCTTTTCGAGGTCGAAGGTCAGTTTGACGGCTTCGTTGATCTCGAAGCGGTGCTCGCTATGGACACGTGCGGTGAAGGAGTGCGCGCCGGTATCTAGGTAGATGTAGGTTTCCGAACCCATGGGCTCGGCCACTTCGACCTTGGCCTCGACGGTGGCGCCGGGGTCGGGCGAGGAAAGGGTGAGGGCGTCGGCGATGTCTTCCGGACGCACGCCGAAGACGATGTCCTTGCCCTTGTAGGCCTGGCCGCGACGGGACAGTGCGTCGTTCAGCTTCACGGTGATGGGCGACTTGCTGTTGTTTTCGATGAACTTGAGCGTGTTGCCGTCGGCCTCCAGTTTGCCGTGGAAGAAGTTCATGGGCGGGCTGCCGATGAAGCCGGCCACGAACATGTTCTCCGGGTGGTTGTAAATAGCAATGGGCTCGTCGACCTGCATGATGTTGCCATCCTTCATCACGCAGATGCGGTCGCCCATGGTCATGGCCTCGACCTGGTCGTGGGTGACGTAAATCATGGTGGCGTTGAGGCGGGCGTGGAGCTTGGAAATCTCCGTACGCATCTGCACGCGCATCTTGGCGTCGAGGTTGGAGAGCGGTTCGTCGAAGAGGAAGACCTTGGGTTTGCGCACGATGGCGCGGCCCACGGCCACGCGCTGACGCTGACCGCCGGAGAGCGCCTTGGGCTTGCGGTCGAGCATGGTTTCGAGCCCGAGGATGTCGGCGGCCTCGTCCACACGCTTCTTGATTTCGTCGCGCGGGTACTTGAGCAGCTTGAGTCCGAATGCCATGTTGTCGAAGACCGTCATGTGCGGGTACAGTGCGTAGTTCTGGAAGACCATCGCGATGTCGCGGTCCTTCGGCTGGACGGCGTTGACGACCCGGTCACCGATGATGATTTTACCGTCGGTGATGTCTTCCAGGCCAGCAATCATGCGGAGCGAAGTGGACTTGCCGCAGCCCGAGGGGCCGACCAGCACCATGAATTCGCGGTCGCGAATCTCCAGGTTGATGCTCTTGACAGCGCGGAAGGGCTCCTTGCTGTCGCCGCGGTATTCTTTGACGAGATCTTCGAGTATGACTTTGGCCATGGTATGGTTTCGGGGGGCGGTTATCGGTAAAACACTGCAATTTGGGCAATTCCGGTAGGTGGAGCAAGTAAAAGCGTGTATCATTTTTTCTTTAAGACCAAAAACGCGCCGTTTCACCTGCGAGCAGGCTTGTGATTGGAACCGGATTGGTTTCTCATACCGAAATGCTGATAAAACCTAAGGTTATCCTTGTTTGCATGTTCGAGCCGGAGAAGGGCCCGGCGGGTGAATTCGGGCTTTTTCGCGATCGCGAAAAAATGCAGCCCCTCGAAATGTCCGGGCTTGATGGTGTCTGGGCCACTCCGGATAAAGAAATGCTCGGTGTGCTCGCGGGAGTAGGGACGGCAAACACAGCCATTTCGATTACTTCCCTGGGGCTGAACCCGGCTTTCGACCTTAGCCACACGTTCTGGTTGGTGGCCGGCATCGCGGGGGGGAATCCCAACCGTTGCTCGCTGGGCAGCCCGGTCTGGGCGGATTGGTGCGTGGACGCGGATTTGGCCTTCGAGATCGATTCCCGCGAAATTCCGGACGATTGGTCGACGGGCATTCTGCCGCTGGGGGCTAAAGAGCCATTTGGCACCTCGTCGATGCCGATGGAGCTTTTCGGCCATCCTTATCAGATGTTTCAGCTTTTTCCTGCCCTGTGGCAGCGGGCCTATAGTCTTTGCACAGAAATAGAGCTGGTCGATAGCCCGGCTCTGGCCGAGCTGCGCAGGGGTTATGAGGAGATACCCGGTGCCTCCGTGCCGCCTGTGCTTCGAAGCGGTGCCACGCTCTCCGGAGCGCGCTTCTGGCACGGCCCGCGTCATAACGCCTGGGCGGAGCGTTGGGTGCAGCATTGGACTGGTGGCTGTGGAGACTTTTTTACCAGCGCGATGGAAGACACGGGTACTTTGCATGCCTTGGCCCGGCTCGGGGAAATGGAGCGGGTCGATCCCCGTCGCTCACTTATTCTGCGGACCGTGAGCAATTTCACCATGCCGGCCGACGGCAGTGATGTCGTTGCCAGCCTGACAGGCGATTCCCACGGGGGTGAGTTTCCGGCTCACGCCATAGCTCTGGAAAACAGCTACCGGGCGGCCTCCGTGGTCTACAAGAACATCATCGCAAACACCGGGGCCTGGGAAGCACTGCTCTAATCAGCCAAGGAAGCATCGGGCCGGGCACGAGCATCGGTGGCGTCGGCGCGGTAATGCTTGTGCATCTGCCAGCCAGCGCGGAAGGGCGCACCGTGCGCCTTGACCCAGCCGGTGATGGCGTCGAGGACAGCAGGGGTCTCGCGCTGGGACCATTCGGGATTCAGCCAAACGGGCTTTTCGCCGAAGTGCTCGCCGATGGCTTCCACCCAGCGCGGGATGGAGGTCTGGTCCTCGACGATGAGTTTGAACTCGTCGGCGCGCGCCAGGCAGTCGGGCAGGGGAGCCTTTTGCCACTTGGGGCTGACAGTGACCCAGGCGAAGTCACCGCGCAAGGGGAAGGCACCGCTGGTTTCCAGATGAGCAGGTAGACCATGGTCGCGCAGGGCGGTGGTCAACGGCGCGAGGTCGTGGATGGTGGGTTCGCCACCGGTGATGACGACGAATTCCGGGCTCGCCTCGGCGGCTTGCTTGGCGAGGGTTTCCACTTCCATACGCTCAATTTTCTCCGGGACGAAATCGGGGTGCCAGGTCCCGGCGGAGTCGCACCAGGGACAATGCACCGGGCAACCGAAGAGCCGGATGAAAAACGCCGAGCGCCCCAGATGGCAGCCTTCGCCCTGCCAGGAGTGGAAAGTCTCGTAAACCGGCAGCTTCACGATGGGCGATAGGTGGCGGAGTTCTTCGAGTCCTCCACGACCTCCATTTCGACCAGGTAGGCGCGGCCATGCGTGTGCTCGCGCACCAGCGTGTCGAAGAGTTTGAACAGGTGCTGGGCGATGCCTTCGCTGGAGGCGTTGGGCAGCACGTAGAGCTTGAAAAGATCTGTGTAGGCTTCGGCCAGGGCCAGGCCCTCTGTATCGCTCTCGGCAATCACACAAGCGTGGTCCAGATGCAGTTGGATCCAGTCTTTCAGGTAACCCAAGCCACCAAAGTCGACCACGAAGCCGCACTCGTCGGTTTCGCGGCAACCAAAGGTGATGACGAACGACCAGTTGTGCCCGTGGATGAGGTTGCAATGGCCTTTATGCTGGTGTTGGCGATGGGCGAAAGGGATGTCCGCGTAGACTTTTTTACAGGTAAGCATGGGAGGAAAGATTCAAAGGCTGAAATTCTGAAAAACGGAAAGGCTGACCGGGATCTCACGCAGTCAGTTTCCAGTCGTTGGCGACGAGCTCTTCAACGCTGGGTGCGTTAGGTGCGTACGGGGTGGGGTCACTGACATTGGCCAGGTAAAAAGCTTCGCGGCGCTCGATGCAGGTGCCGCAACGGCCGCAGTGAACTTCGTCGCCCTGATAGCACGACCAGGTCTGCTCGACGGGCACCTTGAGCTCGGCGGCGCGGCGGGCGATGTCGGCCTTGGTCCAGGTGACGAAGGGTCGCTCCAGGCGCACCGAATGCCAGTCGGCCAGGGCGATGGCCTTCTCCATGGCGTCGGTGAACTCCTGGCGGCAATCCGGGTAGATGGCGTGATCGCCGGCGTGGGCGGCATAGGCGACGGCATCGGCCTTGACCGAGATAGCCCAGCCCGTGGCCACGGACAGGAGGATCATGTTTCGGTTGGGCACGACGGTCGCCTTCATGTTGTCCTCGGCGTAATGGCCCTCCGGGACTTTGACCTCGGGCGAAGTCAGGCTACTGCCGGCCAGCAACGGCGTCAGGGTGGTCAGGTCGGCGATGCGGTGCTTGACGCCGAGGCGGCGGCAGATGGCCGTCGCGCTCCTGAGCTCCTTACGGTGGCGCTGGCCGTAGTCGATCGAAAGCGCGAGGACTTCATGCCGGGCGTCGATGAGGTGGTAAAGGAGGACGGTGGAATCAAGCCCACCCGAATAAATCAGAATGCATTTCATGGGATTCAGTGTTTACCGGAGGTACCGGCTCCCTGGGAATCGGTTAGCAGGGAAAAGGGTAGCGTGTCTGCTGGTTGGGAATCTGTCGAGATTGAATATGGTGGTATCCCCTTATCGGGGACTCCGTAAAGACAGGGCTGAGAACTTTTACTTCTTTAACCGCTTTTCGGCTTCTTCCTTTGTCAGCGAAAGGTTTATGGTTAACAGCCTCCAAAGATCATCGATGTGTTCTCCCATCTTTTTGATTTCTTTTTCCATTTTACCGATGTCGCCCGTATTCTTGATAAGTACGTCCATAATGGACTGGAGCTCTTTCCGCTTGACCGGGATATCTCGGAGTAAGGGCAGTATCTGCTTCCCTTTAGGGGCTTGAGTGGCAATAAGCTCCCTCATTTCAATAAAGGCCCTGACGACAGCGACGCTCATTTCTACCGCTTTAGCGCTGTTGAGTACGTTGGCCGCCATAATTGCTCCATGTTCGGTAAAAGCATAGGGCAGATTCGGGGAAAACTTCAGTTTTTCGAGGTGGTCGCAATTTGCGACCACCTGTTCTTTTTCCTCTTGAGTGAGTTCAAAGACAAAGTCGTCCGGAAAACGCTCCCGGTTACGTTTCACCTGCTCGTTCAACCGTTTTGCGGTGACTCCATACAGGTCTGCCAAGTCACTACTGATGATGACGCTCTGTCCTCTCAGAGTGAGGATCAGGCTATTGACGGTTTTTGCTTTGGAACTCGATGTTGAAGGCGGCAATTCAGGTCGTTTTTGGGTGGCCATGAAATGAATATTGTTGAAGCAATGAAACCATCAATACGAAATTATATTTATTTGAACTATCTTATTAGAGACGTAGTACAAAGCTGTTGAATAGGAGGCGAGCATGGTCAATGGCATCGTTTTCACCGAATCGATAAATCTTGGTAAAATTGGTGGCGGGGAAAAATCGGAACTTGTGAAATTTCAGGCGGTCTGCTATAAGAGACCCTTAACCTGAAACCTGACAGTCCATGCTAGGCTTGATTTTTGAAGTCATCCGTCGTCATGACGGGACGTTTATGGCGCATTGCCCCAGTGAGGGCATCCAGACCCACGGGGGTGACCTCGAGGAGCTTCACGGCAACATCAATGCCGCGTTGGATGAGTGCTTTAACGGCCGCGAGCGGCCGCATCCCTCGCGCGTGCGCCTGCTGGTATCGAGCGAGTAACATTTGTCGCTCCTTCATTGTGGTGGTTGACACTCCGGGTGAGTGTCTCTTTTCTGTTGGCGGATTCGGGAATTAATCCCGTAAGTGCTGCTTATGAAAGACCTCTACGATCTGATTATCATCGGTTCCGGCCCGGCCGGGGAAAAAGCTGCGGTCAAGGCCGCCTACCACGGGCTGTCCGTGGCGGTAGTCGAAAAGGAGTCCCGCATGGGCGGGGCCGGCACCAACACCGGCACGCTTCCCTCCAAGACCCTCAAGGAAACCGCCCTGTACTATTCGGGCTTTTATGAAAAGGGCCTCTTCGGGGTCGACAAGTCGCTCGAGCGGGCGGCCAATGCGCAGGACTTCTTTTTCCGCAAGAACCATGTCATTGACTCCCAGGAGGAGGGCATCGAGAAGAATCTCCGGCTCCACGGTGTCGAGCACTTCAACGGCTTCGGCTGCATCGTGGACGGCAGCACGGTCAAGGTCGACGGGAAGGACTCCTGCACGCTGAAGGCCAAGTTCATCCTCATCGCCACCGGCTCCTATCCCTACCATCCGGAAGGCATCCCTTTCGACGGTAAATTCGTCCACGATTCGGACACCATTCTGACCATTAACCGCATCCCGAAGAGCATCGTCATCGTGGGGGCGGGCGTCATTGGCTGCGAGTACGCGACCATTTTCGGGGTCATGGGCTCTAAGGTCAGCCTCGTCAATGGTAGTGAGGAGATACTGACCTTCCTCGACCGTGAAATCCGTCGTGAGCTGCAGGACCAGATGGAAGCGAGCGGGGTGGAGTTCATCTTTGGCAGCCGTGTCAACGAAGTAAAAATCCTGCCCGAAGAGCATGAGAACAATGTTCATGCCGTGCTGACCAACGGTTCGCCTATCGAGGCGGACATGTTTCTCTACGCCGCCGGGCGTAGCGGCAACGTGAAGGGCCTGGGCCTGGAAAACGTCGGCATCGAAGCCAACAAACGCGGCAACATCGAGGTCGACCGCACCTACCGTACCACCGTCAACACCATCTTCGCCGTCGGTGACATCATCGGGTTTCCCGCTCTGGCCTCCACCGGCATGGACCAGGGCCGCGTGGCCGTCACCCACATGTTCGGCCTGCATGGCCAAGAGAAGATCAGCGACCATTTCCCTTACGGCATCTACACCATCCCTGAAGTCAGCGTCTTTGGCGTGACCGAGGACGAGGCTATCCAGAAGGAAATCCCGCACGTCATCGGACGGGCACTCTATAAGGATATGCCGCGCGGCAAGATCATGGGCGTGCAGGAGGGGGTACTCAAGCTGGTGGTGGAGAAGCACACGCGCATCATCATCGGCGTGCATATCGTCGGGAAGATCGCCACAGAGCTGATTCACTACGGCATGAGCCTGGTGGAAAACCGCGAGACGCTGGCCGACCTCATCGGGCGCGTTTACAACACGCCCACGCTGCACGAGCTTTACAAGTACGCCGCCTACAACGCGCTTATCGAAGGCCATTACCTGGACGAGCCCTCCGGCCATTAAGCTTTACCCTCTATGGCGAACGCAACTATCCCTCTCCATATGGCCTGGATTTACCTGCTTTTGGCAGGCATCCTGGAAATCGGCTGGCCTGTCGGCATCAAGATTGCGCAGGAGGGGCATCGCGCCGTCATAGGTATTGCCATCGCCATTGTCTTCATGGGCGCCAGTGGCTTCTGCCTCTGGTTGGCGCAAAAGGCCATTCCGCTAGGCACGGCCTATGCCGTCTGGACAGGTATCGGGGCTGCGGGCACCTTTATTGTGGGCGTGGTGTTTTTCCACGACCCCGCGGGCTTCATGAAGTGGATCGGGGTTGCGCTCATCATAGCCGGCGTGGTCACGCTCAAGCTCGCGGGCGGGGCACACTGAGGAATGCTATCCGGTTAGAGTGTGTTTTCGAAACGGCCTAGAAATGCTGAAGCTTGAAGCATTATCTGCCGCGATTCTCATGAGTAACAATCTTGAAAAGCATAATGCAAATCCGGATGTTCGCCCTAGTGCGCAGAACATAAAGCTCGAAAAAGGAAGCTTTGCGACGACACCGCCTATACCACGGCCATTTAAGTCATCATTTACCCCGGAAATTCTCAAAGCCTATCACGCTGGTGTCATGAATTACACCTATCGGGGACTTCCCTGCTTAAAGAGCCCAATAGATTTAGCCATCTATATGCTCATCATCTGGGAGTTGAAGCCGGCCACGATTGTTGAGATTGGTTCCTTCCAGGGAGGCGCTGCCAAATTTTACAAGGATATCACGCAAGCCTATGGTATGGATACACAAGTCATCACGGTTGATTTTCGT
Organism: Verrucomicrobiia bacterium; assembly: GCA_030432235.1. Lineage (GTDB taxonomy): Bacteria > Verrucomicrobiota > Verrucomicrobiia > Opitutales > Cerasicoccaceae > JAUIHT01. Next base: position 129,779 of record JAUIHT010000010.1, read on the forward strand.
GAAAGTCAGTACCGTGGCGGTGAAGAGGATTCCCAAATAGAATTTGTCCTGGCTGACGCACTTGAGTTAGAGAAAAGCCAACTGCACACTCGCTTGGACTCTGCTCCAAGACCGTGGTTGGTGATTGAAGACAGCGCACACACCTTCTCGGTCAGCTATGCGGTCATGGAATATTTCATGAAGCGTTTGCTGCCCGGGGAAATGCTGATTATTGAAGATGGTATCATTGAGGATCAGGGAGGCAACTGGCGCTATGATGGAGGCCCTAATCGTGCGGTATGCGAGTTTTTCCAGAAATTCCCCGATATTTATGAGCTTTCAGAGCGGCATAACGATTTCTTCGGTCGTAATCTGTCTTATAATCCAAACGGCTATCTTGTTCGGACTGATAAAAGGCAAGTGAACAGCTAGCTGACCTAGATAGGGGCTAAAAGTGAATTACCACTCTCAATAGAGGGGGTTGGCGAACCTTTCTCACTGGCTTGTGCCAGTCTCCGCTTCCAAAATATTGTAGAATCCACGACAGATGTTTAGCCATTCTGATTTTAGCAAGCCTGTTGATTTCACATAGGGCGCAAAGCGGCTAATGGTTGCCTAAAAACACCATCATTTAGACATATTAGTTTTTGCTTATTGATATAGAATGACAGAACGATTAACTAGAACCCATTGAGGTGGCCAACGAATGGGGGCCTGACGTTCGGGTCTTGGATATGCTCGGGGACTTCGACGTTCCCACGCCAGGCTACGCCAATGATTTGCATGGTATGGAATAACCTTACATTCCAGCCCGCTTCCTTGAAGACGGCCAATCCGCGTGCTACATGAGGGGAAAACATATCGTGAAAAACGACCATAGCGTCCTCTTCACACAGCCCAATAACCCCTTTGGCATCGTTTTCTGGTGCGAGACCTTCATGATAGCCATCAATAAAAATAAAGGACCATTTGGTGTTTAGTCCCTGCAGACACTCCGGAGAATGCATTGCATGTAAACGGTAGGGGCGGTCGGATGGTATTTGGTCAAAAACCTCAGAGACGGCCTGGAGCCTTTCGGGGTCCTGGAAAGCCGGATCGACGCAATCCAGTTCTAGGTTTGCCTTTCTCAAGTGAGCAGCCGTCCATCCAAAATGGGTTCCGATTTCCAGGCCCATTTTGCCGGCAAATGGCCTAGCTAAATTGTAAAGGCAAGTGGCTTCCTCATAGGAGGCGTACCCGATAGGTTGTTTAATACGGCTGTCGACACGGTATATGTGCGGCACATAGGGGCGAAGATACTCCCACTTGATAGTCCATGGGTTCTTAACTGTGGCGTGTGGAAACAGGTGCAGAAGATCTGCATCTTCCATGCCCTCGGGGACATAGTCATACCGCTCAATGCCGGGTTCCTTCTCCTTTTCTGGTTTTGTAAATCCGCGCCCCGTGTAGTCAATAGCCCAAAGAAAAGGCTTCGTTTCCTGAGTGGAGAAATAATCATTAAAGGCTTTACGGGCCCCCTGCCAATGCCCGTAGTCGTCAATAATAATTGGGGCACCTTTGCGTACACGAGGATAGAGGTGTTGAAGCTCGCAGAGAGTGCTATCGTAAAAATCCGTATCCAGTCGCAATAGAGCAATGTGCAGTGTTTGGGTTTTGGGAGCTGTTTCTTTGATGTCACCACAAACATAATGCAGCAAACCGCGGTTGTAGCCAACTGACTCCATATTTTTCTGTACTTCCTCAATGCCGGCCTTGGCGATCACGAGCTCACTGATCCTATCACCAAGTGCGCCCTTCATGAGCTCATCTGCCGTACGCCCATGGATGTCCGTATCATCACCAGTGGGCGGGGTCATGCCATTGAAGGTGTCGAACATGAAAATGGGACGATTTACAGCCCCTCGAGCTTTCAATGTGAGAGCCATTAGCATCGACGAGCCGCCCCTCCACACGCCGCATTCGACGAATGCACCCTGTATATTGTTGTCTACGACGTAATTGACCGCTTGCCACAGAGCATAGCCCCGCGCAGGAGATGTCATAGTATAGTCGCTTACTTGGTCCCAGATTGCTTTAAATTCAGGGCAGTGGCTGAGGGGCCATTCATTGCTAGTCATCTCTTTTTTATCTACATATATCCCCTGCCATGCGAGCCCGATTTTCTGGATTGTATCCGGAGGGCTTGCTTCGGCTTAGCATGGGGCTCAATTTCTGATTCAAGTCGACTATTTCCCATGCATCAATAGTTGCTCCGTGGATTGCACTGTATGTGTAAGGCGCGTCAACCATTGCTACTTCACTCGATACCAGGCATGCTCTCAAGAACATTTATTGGCGGCCAGCGATTGCTGTAAGGAAGATAGTGCCTTTTATCTCGTGCCGAGTGGCGATCCGTCAGAACTGTTTGAAGCCGATGGGGCTTTCCGTCGGCATCAGCGAGCAGGTCAAGCTTGGTCGCCAGATCGTCTAGAGGGAACCTCAAAGCCTGATGGAATCTGCCCTTGGTGCTCGTAATGTGTGATGCACCCACACCGTAGTGGAGTCGTTCATGAGCATCAAAATGTCATCCTTGCGCGGCCACCACGCCTTTTTTATGGTATGGGTTTTGCTACCTGTGCGCTATTTTTTTAGGTCCACCAATAGCAGAAACGGAACGTCATGTGGCATGATGGTTGCAGCATAAGTAAATTATAAATTAACGTATAGCCCTCTTTAGTGATTTTTTATTTTTTTAGCACACTTTAATGTTCGAATGGTTGTCCTTTCGGCACTTGACTAGCAAAATCAAATAGGACTTATAAAGCCTTTAATGGACTCGAAGGAATTCATTAACCGTCTGATATCACAATATTTTGACGAATCTTATTATTTGGCTACCTACCCGGACATCGCAAATCAGGATGAAATAGGTGCCTTAGAGCATTACCTCCTGTACGGTTGGAAAGAGGGGCGAAATCCAAGCGCTGCCTTCGATGGCTGGTTTTATAAAGAGCGTTACATGGCAGGCGAAGACACTGTGGAATGCCCTTTGGTTCACTATTTCAGGGAAGGCGCTAGCCGTGGAAACTATACCAGCAAGCACCAGATGGTCACTGATAATTTTGACGAAACCTATTACCTAACCGCGTATCCTGATATCGCGAAGCAGAAATATATTACGCCCTTGAAACATTATCTCTCGTACGGCTGGAAAGAGGGGCGAAACCCAAGCGCCACATTCAATACCAAATTTTACATAGAGCGCTACCCTAATGATGTCAGTGGTGATGAATGTCCCCTGATTCATTATTTAATGATTGGAATTGATAAAGAATACGCAACCAATCCAAATGAATTACTCTTAAAGTATTTTGATGAAGCGTTTTACTTGAATAAGTATTCCGATATATCTAAATCAAAGCGAATGAGCCCGCTCACCCATTATGTGAACTATGGGTGGAAAGAAGGCCGAGATCCAAGTGCTATTTTCAATACTAAATTCTATATAGAACGCTACATGTATGCATTGGAGGAAGCGTATTGTCCGCTTGTGGATTATGCTTATCATGGGGTAGACAAGGGATTCCACACAAACCTCTATCAACTTTGCGAAAAGTACTTTGATAATAAATATTATTTGTCCAGATATCACGATATCGAGAACGCAAAATATATTGTGCCAATCGAGCACTATGCTCGGAATGGCTGGAAAGAGGGACGAGATCCCAGTGCAGTATTCGATACAAACTATTATGTAGAGAATAACATGGATGGAGACAGTAAAGGCGTTTGCCCGCTTTTACATTATGATATACAGTTACTAGACTTGGGATTAAATCCGCCCACAACGGATTTGTTGGCACGAGAAACAGTCGAGAAGTTTAAGTTTGGAGGTGTATTGTGGAATGCGTTGCAGGAAGCAATCGAATTAGACCCAATGGTAGCGCTTCCAGTGCAACATAAGCCATTTGTGCGCACGCCACTGAATTACTGTAAAGAGCTAGTCCAAACAGTAGGCGCTTTAAGGAAGGAATTTGCGTCAAATCAATACGATTATTTGATATTTGTTAATCAGGTTCGAATGTCGGGCGCTGCAAAAATAGCAGGATGCTTTACAAGCGTTTTGGCTAAATCTGTTGATCCGCAAAAAATTATGGTGGTCTTAACCGATGGCTCGACCATGGAACACCCTGAGTGGTTTTGTGATGGGGTCAGGGTTTTGGATCTGCATGAACATATAGCATGCATTAAAATGAGAGATCAGAAGATTCAGGTATTATTAGATTTAGTTCATGGCGTAGCCGCTAAGAGACTCGTCAATATCAACAGTAAACTGTTCTGGGATACGCTTGAAGAATATGGACGGCAACTTAAGCAGGAGTTCACTATTATTTCTTACTTGTTTACTTGGGATGAAGTGAGAAATGCAGGTAGCCCAGAGCTAGTGCATCGTGTAGGCTACCCAATCCAGTGGATGCGGCACACGATTGACTATCAAGATTTTGTCTTATGCGATAGCGCCTATTTGGCTGATTCGTTAAAGCAGCGTTTCTTTCTGGATGATAAGAGCTGCCCCAGGGTAGAGACCTTACTGACTCCAATCTTAAACAAAATTGAAGTTAAAACTACTCAAAGCGAAGTCCACGGCCACAGTCGGCCCAAAATTTTATGGTCTTCGCGTTTGGATAAGCAAAAGCGGGTAGACATATTGGTCACAATTATCGAGCAGAACCCCGACAAAGATTTTTGGATTTATGGAAAGGAGGTGCTTGAGCGATGTCCGTATATTTCTGTGATTGAAGGATTGGATAACGCATTTTTTAAAGGCGCATACAACGATGTTAGCGAGATTGCTCAGGAAGGATTTGATGCCTATATATACACGTCTCAATGGGATGGTATTCCGACGGTTCTTTTAGATATCGCACAATTAAAAATCCCCATCATTGCATCCAATGTAGGAGGTGTTGGAGAGCTTATAGATAAGGATACGGGCTGGTTGATTAATCCTTATGACGATGTTTCAAAATATACTGAGGCCTTAAGCGATGTTTTGGGAGATGCGGGAGCAGCAATTGAGAAATCTGATAAACTCCTGAAGCGAGTAACTAGCATTTTTAATGAAAATATTTACAGCGATAAGCTCAAAGAACTGCTTCTCAACTAATATGGCTATTTGAAACCTATGAAAATCACATCAATATTGACTTTGCACCGTGAGGGGCGACTTGCTGTGCCATCCCTGAAATCTTTTGTGCGATCTGTAAAGTATGCTCAAAATGGGAATATTTCAGTTGAGGCCATTTGTATGTTAGATAATGCGGACGAGCTTACACGCAACCTGGCCGAGCAATTTAAGGCTGAGTTTTTGAATGACCTATACCTTTTTGAAACAAGTTTTGCCGATCAGGGACTTGTTCGCAATGAGGCAGTAAAGTTGTCCAATGGTGAGTTTATTGCGTTTCTGGATGGTGATGATTTGTGGACGTCGGCGTGGCTTATGGATGCTTATCATTTTTTGCAATCAACTGATTATCATAAAGTGGTGGCTCATCCAGAATTTAACTACTTTTTCGAGAACTACTCCAGTATATTTAGACATATAGACCAGACCTCGGAGGAATTTATTCTCGATGCTTTACGTGTGGTGAACCATTGGGATGCTTTGGGGATGGCACATCGCACACATTATGAATCGGCCCCTTATTGCAAAAGGGATGTCAGCAGGGGCTGGGCTTTTGAAGACTGGCACTGGAATATCAAAATGATTGAAGCAGGCGTCACTCATCGA
>JAUIHT010000011.1 GCA_030432235.1 Verrucomicrobiia bacterium
CCGTTTACGACATGCACCAAGTTTGAGTATAATGATCGTATTTTTCCCATGCGGAGGCGACTTAGCAAAGCGCAGGAGAAACGTAACTTGACCGCCCAGACGCCTCCGGACGCTCATTGGCCTGAGGAGTTTGAGTGCTTGGTCTTAAACTACGAGGAGGACACGCCAACCCCCAGCAATCGGAGGTGGGCCGAGGAAAGTCTCCGTTCTCAGGCCAAGTCGGTCGGCGGGTTTCGGCACTGCCTGGTCATTCGGGACTATCCGAGTCTGGTCGCGAGTTTCCTGTACTGGTCGTGGTCACGATCAGTGGTGACTCGTGCGACTTGGATTCAGTATGCAGAATTGGCGCTGAGTCATGATATGCCCGTCATCAGTTACCGCTGCTGGCTTATGAATATTGGCTACCGTGAAGATTCAGCAAAGTTATTGGGTCTGCCAGCCAGCCCGAAACTTCCGGAAAGAGTGCCTCTCTATGGTGGTGGCAGCTCATTCATTGCCGGTGATCGAACTACGGGCGACATCGGCGATCCGTTGAAACGCTGGACACTCTTGCCCTTGGCGCAGCTTGAGGAAATAGTGGCGGATGAACGGTTGCGTGAATACAATGACCAGCTATTTGGTCCGACGTTGTGGCTGTCCATGGAGAACTACCTGGATGAGTGCCGAAGCACGGGCATAGACCGTGGGCAGGCTTATTTACAGACGAAGAAGAAAAACAGCTAGCGTGCGCGTAGATGGAGTGATCTGTAAGCTGAGATACCGTGGACATCCAGTAGGGCGGGGTGTTTCGCTCTCGTTATACTGGGGCGTTATTTTTACCAAAAATGAGGAATCTGTTCATTAACTCCTCATTATTGCTTAACAGCCTGTTAATAGTCGACCTGCTAGAATGAGATGGATGACCAGTTGCCCGGTCTGCACCTCTTAGCACCAGCTTCAAATGGGCCGCGATTGGGAGAAATTAAGCACAATGAAGACTTCTCGTATAAGACTACTGATGCGTCCGTTTGCGTTTGGCGTTTTGGTGATTTTGAGCCTTAACACTGGTCTACGCGGCGACATTGTTATTACCGGGGATTTCGATCCCGTTAACTCCGATTTCTGGACCAATGGCGGCGACAGCAGTACGGACGGTGTCTTGGGCAGTACCAGTAACGCGGAGCTGACGGTGAGCAGTGGCTCCTTGCTGAATTTGCTTAACGGCTATTTCGGCGATACCGATGGCGTTTCGGGCACGGCGACCGTCACGGGTTCCGGTTCGCAAATTGATTTCTCCGCTAACCTGGAACTGGGAAATTTAGGCACAGGCTATCTAACGATCACCGACTATGGCCTTGTGACCGCTGACTATGTCGATATCGGTGCCGAAAATGGTTCCATGGGCACTGCCACCGTACAGGAAAATGGCGAGTTGTCTTTGTCCAGCGACCTTTACGTGGGCCTTGCCGGCAATGGTTCGCTGCTCATCCAGAGCGGTGGCAATGTCGATGCCAGCAATGTCTACACGGGTGAAAAGGCGTCCGCCACCGGTTCGCTAACAGTGACCGGTTTAGGCTCCCTGCTTGATGTTACTGCCTGCTTTGAAATCGGTTCGGAGGGGAGCGGTTATTTGACGATCAGCGACAGCGGTCAGGCGATGGCTGAATGTGGCTCGATTGGTACCTACGCCAGCAGTGATGGCTACGCGACCATCCAAAGCGGAGGGAGCTTCATTTTGAGCGAAGATACGTTCATCGGTTTCGAGGGTAGCGGCACCATGCTGGTGGAAAGCGGTGGTTCGGTCAGCGCGAAGAACGCCTACGTCGCCACCATTGATGACAGCTACGGCTTGCTGACGGTGACCGGTGTTGGCTCGAGCTTTTCCACGACCAACGACTTCAATGTGGGGGACTACGGAAACGGCACACTGGTTATTGAAGATGGCGGTTATGTTGAGACGGGCGGAAGTGTCGGCATTGGCGTAGGTCCAGCAGCTATCGGTAAAGCCACGGTTACTGGTGCCGGATCTCAATGGAAGGTTACTTCGGGATTAAGCGTGGGGGACGGCGGTAACGGCACACTGATCATCGAAAACGGCGGTTACGTCGAGACGGGCGGAGATGCCAATATCGGTGCGAGTTCAACAGGCATTGGTAACGCGACGGTTAGCGGCGCCGGATCTCAATGGGTGGCCTCATCCGATTTAAACGCTGGCGTAGACGGCTACGGCTCGCTCACGGTTAGCGACAGCGGCGATGTGCAGATCGGGGGGTATTTTGGCGTGGGTGTGAACTACCGTGGAGACGCGGTGATCTCAAGCGGAGGAACGGTCAGCAGTAGCATCGTTGTTATTGGGGCTGCCGATGGAATCACAGGGAACCTTCGGGTTACGGGTGTGGGATCGACGATCACTACGTCCAGCGATTTTATTGTGGGCGATTACGGCTCTGGCAACTTGACTGTGGAAGACGGTGGCGTCGTTAATACGGGGGCGGAAAGCTATATCGGCAACGCCGCCGGCGGCTCCGGCGTAGTGACGGTCAGGGGCTCCGGATCGTGGAATGGCGATCAAAGCCTGGCCATCGGCAACGGTGGTGTTGGTGTGTTGAATGTCTCCGATGCTGGCCAGGTGAATATGGGCCGCGATATCAACGTCGGCTCCGACAGCACCTTGAATATCTCTGTGACCAACGACGGTATGGTCAATGCAGGTCTGGCGGGTGAAGAAGACTGGGGCGATTTCGTGAATTCCGGTGTGGTCAACCTCATCGCCAATTCCCTGCTGCCGGCCGGCAACTACGAGCCCATCACCGTTGGGGTAGATCGTTTCTTTACCAACAACGGCGAGATCAACGCTATTGGTGGTGCTTGGAATTCGTCTACGAATCAGTTCGAAGTCAGCGCCATCACGACTGACGGAACGGGTGACCTCAGTGGCAAGCGCGTTAGCTATTTTAACGACTTGGTGGTGAGCTTTGCGGATGACGTTGGGGTGCAAACCTTTGAAGTGGCCCAGCTCAGCGTGGAATTCATCAATGGGCAGGAAGTGCTGGACGCCTACAGCTTTGATACGACGATTACGAGCCTGACGTTTCTGTCCATGGACATCGGTGAAGGCTACGACGCCAACTCCATCAGCATATGGTATCTCGGCGACGGCGAAAGCGTATGGACCTTGTATGACTCCGAACTAACCGAATACCAGGGCAATTACTTCTCGTTTGCGGTCGACAGCTTCAGTAGCTACGCGGTGACTGTCGTGCCTGAGCCTTCGACCCATGCGTTGCTCTTCGCGGCCATTGTCGTGTTAGGCACGGTGGTGCGTCGTCGTCGCTAATTGTCATTGGGTTCGCTCTTCTTGGTGGCATCATCCATCGGAGCGGCTTCGAGGTTCGAATTTATTCGCTCCTGGAATCTCAATCGTTCCAACTCTGAAATCGTATTTTCAAGATTGTTGGGGTTGGCTTCCTGGTCTGTATCGGCGGCTTCCGCGTTCAAAATATCCTCATCTGTATCTTCCGAAATCGACCTCATAGGTTTGTTGAGATCTTCGATTTCCTCTATTTTTTTGCCCAACTCAACAAACCTGTCATTGTCTTGGGCGGATGTTGTTTTGGACGGATTCATAGGGGCACGGGATGAGCGTCGGGGAGACCCGATAGCTCTGCCGATGGTGGGCCTGCCTGGCCGATTCGATAAGCGTATGCCGGGTTGTGGTCGTTTGCTGCTGCGGCGGGATGAGGTGGTAGAGGCTTTTGAGGACGTCTGCGGCGCAGCCGAAACCTGCAGGAATATCGAGGCTTTGTTCTTGTGGGGCCTTGGTGGTCTATTGGCGAACGACGTATCCACGTTGTCCATAAAGGCGCTCATGACGGCAGAAAGTGGTCTTTTCTTTGCATACTGCCGCATCATATCAAAGGCCGCTTGCGGCTCTGTGCCTTTTGCACCACTTAATTCGTGAGCTTGGCTGATGAGATTCGAAGCGTCATCATTGGGGTCAAATTCCTTCACCGTCTGCGCCATGGCTTTATCGAGCGCCCTGCCGATTTTTCCCTGAAGATTCGGTTTTGACTTATACAAATCGGAAATGGAATTTTGCATGAATTCGATGTTATCCAGATCGGAAACCGTGTCATAAAAAGACTCCAAGAGTCGAATGCCCTGCCCAGTGCTGGCCGAATACTGGGCGAAGCGGCTGGACAGTTGATTGACGATGCTGCTATTCGGTTCGTCCGAATTGAATAATTTCTCGTGTTCCTCGAAGGTTTTCATGAGGTCCTTCTGCGTGGGCTCGTCGACAACCCGAAGCAATTGAGTTATCAATTCGTTGTTGGCGTTCTGGAGAATTTGGCGAAAAGCGGGTGACTGCTGACTGTTGTGATACTTACGCACCATGTCTTGCATCTTGGCGCCTTTAGCCAGGATGCGATCTTCCGCGCCTCGTATTTCTTCCATCAATTCGACGGACTGGCGGTCCGTCGGATCGATGGAAAGATCGTTACCCCAGGCGGCAAGGAGGTCGTTATCGATTACTTCCGGAATTTCGTTCAACTGATCCTGGGCGTCGCTCGGTTTGAGTCCGTAGAATTCAAGTCGTTTCTCGATCTGGTTCCTATGATCCGCGGGTCTGAAAGTGCTGGCTTCCTCTTTTGACTGCATGAAGACGTCGAGCGTTGCCGTGCGTACGGCATTACGTATCATGTCCGTCCTGCTGTCGCCGCGGTACATATTCACCAATGCCTGGTGATACTGCTCGAGAGCGTTGAGGCCGTTATTCTCCATGCTGGCGGATTCTTCCAGATGTTCCGCCACGTTCTTCATCGCCTCGAATTCGGTGTACTGATTAACGAAATCCACGACGTCGCGACCTTGCTCCGTTTCGGTCAGAATCATATTCATGAATTCGACGTTTCCGGCACTACGGACTTCTGCGAAAGTGGGTTTTTCCGAGGGTTGCTTGGCCAGCGGCTTTCCTTCCCGGTCGGTGAAGGTCAAATCCCCTACGTTCTTGGCCTGTTGTCTGGTCTGTGACTTGGTGTCAATCCAGTGCATCTTCTTTACTTCAGCTTTCTGGGCGCCTTTGAGGTCCGTCTCGTAGGTGGAAAAGATGCCGTCTATCTCCATGGTCATCTCTTTGCCTTTTTGAATCTTGTCACCAAAATCCAGGAAACGCCGGATTGCGTCGACGCCATCTCGTGCATGCTGGTAATCCTTGTCCGGCGGGTTCAGGAACTTTTCATCAAAGTGATACTTGTCCATGCGGGACTGGAGCTCCAGCTGCGCTTTGGCTTGTACATCAATTTTATTTCTGACGCGCCCCAGTTCATGCTGATGAAAGTCATAGGCTTCGCGAGCAGGGTTTTTCAGTAAGACTTCGTTGCCATTCATATCGTTGGCGCGGAAGAAGGCAGGCACGGCGTCGGATAATTTAGAAGATAGTACATTCTCTAAATCCTTAGTGTTGCTGTGAACTTTCCCGTCGTCGGCCAACTGTGTGGCCATGTGGTCAAGCAGCCGGCTGGCCCGGGCGCTTGTGGAGCCGCCAATGTCGGTATCATTCAAGTGCAGAGCAAAATCCCGGTTTTTTTGTGACCAGTCTTCGAAAGTCGCTTCGACATCATCATCGATGGCATCGCTAAGGAGTTCCTGCACGCGTTCTCTCGTCATGCCGGTGAAGCCGTCATTCTGAAGCTGTTTGGCCAGCTCTTCGGGGAAGTTTTGGCCGGTAGGATCTTGATCATCGGATGAGGCTGCTTTTACCGCCAGCCGCCGGGCGGCGACCTGCTCTAATGCCGTGCGCTCGCCGGATTCTCTAGGGAAAAACGAATCCCTTATCCAGGACAGCATCTTGCCGTTTTCCTGCGGAATGGCATCTTCGACCTGGAGCTGCTTAAGTCCATTGGCCAGATTCCCGGAACCGCGCACCTGATCCAGCAGGGCTTCGGTTTCGGTATCGTAGTGCTTGCGCAGCACTTCGGCTTTCTTGTTATCGCCGACGGAACTGAGCTTTATTTTCAGGGCGAAGGAACTGGCTTCCCGATTGAGTGGATTGGCCTTAACAAAAGCATCGTCCACCGCATTATGAAAAGTTTGGCTCTCCGTATTCGCATTAAGTGCTAGAATGCGTTTGTCCGTTACGTCACGGTCGCTGTTCGTTAAATAATCGACCATGGGTTTGAGAAACCCGTTTTCTGTAACCCGCTCATTAAGGGGAAGGCTTTTGAGCAAGGTCTTATCGACACAAAGATCGATGACGTCGTCCCGGCTGACACCGCCCTGTTCCAGCCCGGCGTCGATCAGATCGATGGTGGCGCGTTCAAGGAATGGTTGCGCGGCTAATTCCGCTTTGCCTGTCGCCAAGCGCTGGCTGTCAGCATTCAAATCGCTCATGGCCTTGTCAAAGGAGAGGTCTGCGGGGGCAACTTCATTCGACCACATGGCGCCTTCCTTCATGCTCTCAATGCGGTCCGCATTGTTCTGCTGGAGTTCGGCGACGTCCGCCCAGGCCTTGGCAGAGAGGTCGGCATGTGTCGCTATCAGGCCAAGCGCTTCGTGCATGGGCCCGTTGTAACCGCCGCCCATATTGTACTCCGCGAGATTGTTTATGCTCTTTGCCGCATCATCGGCCAAAGCTCTTGTGCGCGTGGCTTGAGACTTGAGAGCATCGGCCAACTGCTGGGGTGTGGCATTGCGATAATCATGCAGGAAGTCGTCTATGTGTTCGATATCGTTCGCCTCGGCATGATCGAGCAGCTCCTGAACCTTGGGGAGTACCTTTATATGGAATTTAAATTCACTATCGAGGCGTTTGTTGAATTGCTCAGCGGTTGCGTAGAGGTATGGATCCGCTTGTTTTGGCAAAAACAGATCCCTTTTTACGATCTTCCTGGCTGGGAGATTTAGCGCTGGATCCTGTTGCGCTTTCGACAGTGATTGTGCGTATGCCTGGAGCGGTCTCCTCAGGTCGCTCAGTGTTTTCGCTTGAGAGATTCCAGGCTGGTTGTCTGTGATGACGCCTATGCGTTTTTCAAAGAATTTTTTATAATAGTCGGCCTGATATGCGTTCTCGGCATTGATCTCTCTGTAGGTGTTGATTCCGTGTTCTATGACGTGGTTGGCCAGGCCTTTATCAAAAATGCCATCCTCTTTGAGCTTGTTGACACGACCTTCGACATAGCCGATTTCCTTGTCGTTCGTAACGAACTCCTCGTGCAGTTTGCCAAAGAACTCGGCGGCATGCATCCCTGGGCGCGGCGGATACTTGTCATTGCCCTGCATGTAACGGCTGGTTTCGGGCTCTTTGGAAATCTTCGCAACCAGGCCCGGAATCGAACGTTTACCATCCTCAAAGCCTTTAAGGTTTCCGTCTCCATCCTTTATTGGTGTGGAGCCAAACTGTCTGAGATCCTTTTCAATCATCCCCAGCTCATAGGTGATCACCTTTGCTTTTTGTTCATTATGCTCCTTGAAGCTTTCCGCTATCATGGCTGTGGTGACGGCTTCAGCCAGAAAATGAGGATGCTCATGGTCGCTTAAATCTTCTAATGACTTTAGGTGCGGATTGTTGAAGACGGATTTGTCACCTTTTTCCGCGCGATCTTTCTGGATCTTCGCATCCACTTGCCCGACCAGTTCCCGGAATATCCATTCGTTTTGTCTTCCTTCGTCCGCTCTCTCGAAAGCTACACCTTTTTTCTCTCGCACCTTATCGCCGGCTTCCATGGCCATGACACGGAAGTCGGATCCAGGTGCCCCGGTGGTTAAATCTTTCGCCGCATTCCGCAAAAGCTCGGAATAGTCTTTCAGGTCTTTTTTCGCCACGTAGCGATTCCCAATGCCCAGCAAGCGGAGGAACCCCTGCCAGAATCGGGGTTGGCTCAATGAGTTGTCTGGATTCCCTTCTTTGAATTTATTGCTGTAGCCCGTTAAGAGGTTGTCCAGTAATGCTTCTTTTTTCTCGAGGCCAAAAATGGAACGGAAAAGATTACTGACATTGCCGCTGAAACGCTTCCATAAGCCGCCTTCTATCTTGCTGCCGTCGATATTGTCGGGGCTCCAGCCAGCCTTTACTCTGGACTCATAGCCGCGCATGTGCCCGGTCAACAGTTCGTTCGCGTGACGTTGAGCCCCGGCGTCTATTTCATCTTCGTCCACCTTGTGTGTGTTGCCAAACATATCGGTCATTTCGCCGGTGGCAATGACCCGAACGTCGTCCAGGTTGTCATCCCTTTGGACCATCCCAACGCGCGAAAGATCCTTGGCCCAATGCTCATCCTTATAGTGCGTACGGAAGTTGCTCAGATCGTCGCCGATCTGGCGGGTGGATTTAGCGGCATTGCGCATCGCTCCTTGCCAGGAACTGAGGATTTCAGCGGACTTCCTTTGCTTGGTTTTTCCTGATTTGTCGATTTTTGATTTTTCGAAAAATTTTGGATCGATCTGTTTTGCTTGCTCGGATTCCCAGTTCTTTTGAATCACGGTCAGCTTTTCGTTGAGCTTGGCAAAACTAACGGTGGTTTTACCTTGGTTCGCCATACGCTCGACATCGACCTTACTCTCATCGAGTGGGCTGGTTGCCTGCTCATAGGCACTTTTGGCGTCTGAGATGGATATTTCTTTTGACATGATTTTGTCGTGATTAAGGGCTGAATCGTTATGAAATCGCTTCAGGTCGCTTAAGGACGCAAAGCGCTGGATTCCAACATCTCCTCATGGTCGGGTGGGGCCAGGCGTGTTGCCAGGCGCTCAGAAAAAAACCTGGCGGCAACGGCAAACCCCTGGAACACCTCGACCCAAAATTCCGTATTAAGGACGGGCTCCGGGACGTTCATGGCTAAAAGCAATTCCTTCTCTATCGGGTCGTAGGCGTATTGGACGCCATAGCTGTGAATCAGTGCGAGGTTTTCGCTCAACAACTCCAGCGCCAACTCCGAGGCTTGCTCTCCGCTGACTTGAGCTAGCTTGGCGTAGAAATTGACGCTTCTGGATTGCTCATTTGCCTGAATGAGCACCGGTGTGTCGGCATAAGTGAAGGTCGCGATTCCTTCGCTACTAAGCTCAATATCGAACTCTTTTTTTACCAGATGAGTGATTTGTTCTATGAAGCTCATGTTTTATTAATAATACATTAATGCTTGGCATGATAGTGCCATTATAAAGGCTAATGGATGGTATCTTTAGTAAATCTAAAATAGAGGCGTATGTCGAGTGTGATTTTCCTCAAATGCCAATGTTTATAAGGATTTTTGGCGAATGTTAGAGACTTTCGGGTTTATATAGCATAAATGAAACCACATATATTCGACTCAATAAATCATGGCTAAAATTTGATGCGTTTGAGAATAGGAATAGCAGGATTATTTCCTGTTGAGTTCGTTTCTATTTATAACTAAAGAGACGACCCTAATCAGAACCATGGTTTGTTAATTTAATATTAATAAAATATTAACATTAATCCATGTGCATGGCTGGCCTTAGCGGCTTGAACGTTTTCAGACCAATTGAGAGAGCCCTTGCACGGTATCACCGAAATCGGAGCCCTCTTCCAACCCCTGTCGCAAAAATTCATTGATGGCATCGCGTTTCTCCAAGGCTTCATCCGCATCCTTGTCGTTGCCCTTTTTATATTCGCCGAGACGTACGAGA
This sequence comes from Verrucomicrobiia bacterium, assembly GCA_030432235.1. Lineage (GTDB taxonomy): Bacteria > Verrucomicrobiota > Verrucomicrobiia > Opitutales > Cerasicoccaceae > JAUIHT01. The sequence continues at coordinate 9,625 of JAUIHT010000011.1, forward strand.
AGCTCAATTTCTTCATATTTGGCCAGCAATTCGCGTGCGCGGGCGGCCTGTTTGCGATGTTCTTCTTCAACGATCATGGGCATGACCCGGCTCACGCTGGCCAAGATATCGATAGCGGGGTAGTGTTCGGCCGTGGCGAGCTTTCGGCTGAGGATAATGTGCCCGTCCAATATGGACCGTGTTTCGTCGGCAACGGGTTCATTCATGTCATCGCCCTCCACCAGCACCGCGTATAGGGCGGTGATCGAGCCCCGGCTGGAGTTGCCGGCCCGCTCCATCAGGCGGGGCAATTCCGCGAAGACGGAGGGGGGGAATCCGCGACGCGCTGGCGGTTCGCCCACGGCTAACCCGACCTCGCGCTGGGCACGGGCAAAGCGTGTGACCGAATCCATCATGAGCAGTACCTTCTTTCCCTGGTCGCGGAAGTACTCCGCGATGGAAGTGGCAATAAAGGCAGATTTCAAACGTTCCAGGGCTGGTCGATCCGACGTTGATACAACCATTACGGTTTTTTCGCGTTTGCCTTCATCAAGGTTGTTTTCCAGGAATTCCCGTACTTCACGCCCGCGTTCACCAATGAGCGCGATCACCATGACATCCGCCTCGCAATAGCGAACGATTTGCCCGAGCAGAGTACTTTTCCCGACACCCGCGGGAGCGAATATCCCCATTCTTTGCCCCTCTCCAAGCGTCAAAAAGCCGTCCAGGCTACGTAAACCGGTTGCGAGCGGCCGCTCAATCATGCGGCGTTTCAAGGGATCCGGCGCCGCCTGCATGACCGGGTAATGCTCTTCGCAATAGAGTTCCCCTTTGTCTTCACGATCGATGGGCCGCCCGAGGCCGTCGAGCACACGCCCGAGCAACTGATGGCCTACCGGGACTTCATGGAGTCGCCCTGTGGGAATCACTTCTGTGCTTGGGGAAATGCCGACCATTTCTCCAAAGGGTGCCAGGAATGCGCAGTCGCGGTTAAAGCCCACGACTTCGGCGGGGAGGCGCCAGTCATCCCAGGGATTTGATAAAAGGCATAGCTCGCCTACTTTTGCTCTGGGTATGGCGGCGCGGATAGTGGTGCCTGTGACCTGCAAGACACGACCGTGGACTTCTGGCTTAACCGTCTCACGCACCGAGCTTTCCAGAAGCTCCGACAGGTAGTTCAAGTTCGAGTGTATCATTCTCAGGAAGCGATTTCTCGTTTAACAATGTGCTCCAGCGATTTTCTCAAGGCGTTCAAATGGCTTGAGATGCTGGCATCCAGTACGCCTTGCTCGGACTCGAGAATACAATCGCCATCCCCCAGTTCCTTGTCCGCTACGACGTGTATTTGAACTCCGTGTTGCATGGCATCTTTGGTGGTATCGAGTTGCTTTTGCACCGATTCCACGAGGGCAGGGCACACTCGAATCACCAGTTGGGTCTCATGGCGGAATTTGTCCAAATTCTCCCGGATGACGCGCGCGACCAATTCGCTGCCGTCGAAATCTCCAATGATCTGCTGCACCGACTGAGTCACCAGATCCACCATGCGCTTTTCAACGCCGGCAAGGTAGTCCAGCGTTTGCACACGAATTTCGTAAGCACGCTCCAAACCTTCGGCCATGCCTTTTTCCCGCGCTTCTCGTTCGGCGCTCCGGGATCGCTCTTCGATTTCGGCCAGGCGTTCCGTCCGCATTTGCTCTATATCCTGTTGGGCGGCAGCTTTCAGTTCCGCGGCTTGAGCACGTGCCTTCTCCAGTATCTGCTGGGCTTCCAGATGAGTGGCATAGTCCTCGGCCCGGATGATGGAGCCTTTCGGGAGCGGTTTGTCCAATTGGCCGCCTATGTAAACAATGCTGTGCATGATGGTTCGATTTCGCGAGAGAGTAACTCCTTGAGGTAACGTTGTAAATGTAGGCGCTCCTGAGCATCCAGCTCGAAGCCTTCATCGGGTTTGCATTGACGGGGCATCTTGAGTGTCAGCCTTCGCCAAAAACCCTGGGAGGCTCCAGAGAAACAAGCCGCAGCCAGGTGGCGGACCGTTGCCTCAAGGCGCTCCCGCATATTCTCGCCGTCTTCGACGATAAAGAGTTCCGGGGCGGGGCGACGGTTGATTGAAGTATTCACACGCTTGGTCGCGAAGAGGTACATGTCCTCGTCGATTTCACGGAAAAGCGCCTCACGCTGTGAGTGTGTAATCACCTTCAGGAAAGTTTCATGGTAGTAGCCTGCGGCCCCCCAGAGGAAAAGGCGCTGAAGGGCTTTGTGGGGCAAAAGCACGAAGCGAAAGCGTTCCTGATCGAACTCGTCGACCGCACCGTGTTGCAGGTCCTGTTCTTCGAACCACCAGTGCTGAATTTTCCGGTACAATGCCTGGTTCTGTTGGCGCCATGCCTCGTCCAGCCCCACCAGGCTGGCGGGAAGGTGGCTGGCATCGGCATCGTAGAAGGGGAAACAGTTGAAGCGCCAAACCTCGTGACTTAAGGTTTTGTCCCAGCGGTTTAGACAATCCAGCCAAAGGTGACTCATGAGGATGCGGTTTCGGATGGAACAGCCTCCTCCTCATCCGTGGAGGCGGGTTCCGGCGTTTCCGGTGAACTGCTTTTCTGCTGCAGGCGCCATATCAGGTAGACGCATAGTAGCGCAAATAGGAAGATGATGCAGAACTGCACAAAGAAGAGGGTTTTCAGTGCCGTGAGCGAGTCCGCGTAAACCTCGATACCCATGAACGACACGCGGTTCTGGAAATCGGACACCTCTAGGGAGGCCCATTCGACGGATGGAAACGTGGAGACGCTGACCTTCTGGTAGGTGAGCCCTTCCACGCTGTTGGCCACCATCTCTTTGATCTCAGGGATCATGTTTTCAACGGAAGACATACGCCGGTACTTGATGAATACGGATGCGGAGGCAGGCTCCTGCGTGTTGGAAACGGGGTTGTTTTCTGGAAGGACTACCTGGACCCGGGCATCGATGACACCGTTGATCAGCACAATGGTCTCGGCCAGCTGCTGGGAGATGGTATGCATGTAGCGGGCCTGCTCTTCGCCCGGGGTACTGACGAGCCCTGACTTTTTATAAAAGTCATCAATGCCAGGAAATTTTTTCTCAGGCAGGCCATACCAGTCGAGTATGTCGATAGCCGTGGGAAACTCCGCTTCGTCGACGCGTATGGACCAGACGCCGTCGGAGACCACCTTCTTCTCCGCCGGGATACCTTTGGAGATGAGCACCGAAACCATGGCGTTTGCCGTGGCTTCGTCCGTGACTTGAAAGACTTCTTCCTTGCCGCAGCCGGTCAACAGCAGGCAAAGCCCGAGTAGCGCTGCCGAAAAACGGACAAGGCCCTGAGGCTTTGCGCGCCGCCTGGTCACGGAATGAAGAGTGGGAACTTCGGATGCGGTATTCATTTTAGATAAAGGAACGGCGGCATGACGTTATAGTGAGATACGACTGATGGGTTGAACATTGATTTCCTCAGTGAGCTCCTGATGCGAAAGGACCGGGAGTTCGTACAAATCCAAATCAATCAGCTTTCGCAGGTAACGGCGGATATCCAACGAGGCGAGCAGCACCGGTTTACGCGTGCCTTTTGAAACGCGGGCTACCTCCTCTTTGATGTTATTTACCAGGCGCCGGGCGGTTTCCGGTTCCAGGGCCAGGTAGCTGCCGGAGGAGGTCTGGCGGATCCCCTTGCGGATGATGTCCTCCACTTCGGGTTGCAGCAGGAACACGGGCAGAACGTTGTTTTCGCCGCTGTACTTATAGCTGATGTAACGCTTGAGCGCTCCCCGGACATACTCGCAAAGCAGAATCGGCTCCTTCTCTTTTTGGCCCCAGTCCACCAGGGTCTGGGAAATGGTGCGCAGATTGCGCACCGATATGTCCTCCTGAACGAGGCGCCGTAGAACGTCGGTGATTTTTTGAATAGGCAATATCCTTTGGACCTCGCGTGTGATTTCCGGGAACTCTTCCTCCATGCGGTCCAAAAGAAAGCGCGTTTCCTGCAGCCCGATGAATTCCGATGCGTAGCGTCTCAAAATAAAGGCCAGATGGTAGGAGAATACATCGGGGATTTCCAGGTAGCCTATCTGGGCTTTTTCCAGTGAGGGTACGGCCGCTACGGGCGTCCACGTGGCCTCCAAATCGGGCAGGAATTTCCGGTCCTCGACGAAGGGGATATTCATCAACTCCAGGTTCTTCTTGTCCTCTTTGACCAACACATGACCTGCCCGGTAGAAACCATTGCTGACCGGAACTTCGTTTAGCAGGATGGTGTAGCGTCCGTCGGGCAGATTCGGACTGTAGCGCAGACGAATGCCGGGGAAGGGGACCCCGAGATCCTGGTAAAGCGCTTGACGGAGTTTGATCAAGCGATCATTGAAAGCGGCGGTTTCCAGAAAGTCCTGAACCGCGTTCGGCACCTCAATCATGAGCGGGACGGCCATGGAAAACTCGTCGCCGGGTTTAGGCTTGGACGCTTCTTTCTTCTGAGTTGCCGGTGCACGGGCTCCTCCCTCAGATACGTCGTCTTCCGTTTGCGTGCCCTTGTAATAACTAATGCCGACGACCACGATGAGGAAGGCTGTCACGATGAATTGCAAGGGTGGGAACCCCGGGATAAAGCCAAATAAGAAAACCAGTGCGGAAGCGATGAGCAAAGCCTTCGGTTGCTTGACGACCTGATTGAAAATATCCGTTCCCAAGGGACTTCCTTCATCAGAGCCCACCCGCGTAACGATAATGCCGGCGGTCATGGAAATCAGGAGCGCCGGTATTTGGGAAACCAGGCCGTCTCCGATGGTCAATATCGAGTATGTCGATACGGCGTTGTCCAGGCTCATGCCCCGCTGTAGGATGCCGATAGCCAAGCCGGCAAGCAGATTGACCGCGGTGATTATCAAGGCCGCAATCGCGTCGCCTTTGACAAACTTCATGGCGCCGTCCATGGCTCCGTATAGCTTGTTTTCCTGCTCGATTTCGCTACGACGTGAGCGGGCTTGCTCGATGGAAATGGAGCCTGCCCGCAAGTCGGCGTCGATACTCATTTGTTTGCCGGGCATGGCGTCCAGCGTAAAGCGCGCCGCGACCTCGGCCACACGCTCAGCGCCTTTGGTGATAACGATGAACTGCATCACCAAAATAATGAGGAAGAGAACCATGCCCACCACGAAGTTCCCCGACACCACGAACTCTCCGAAAGTATAGATGATCTGGCCGGCGTCGGCCTTGAGCAGGATCATGCGGGTGGTGGTAATATTCAGCGCCAGCCGATAAAGTGTGGTGAAGAGCAGGATGCTGGGGAAGCTGGAGAAGGCTAGGGCGCGGGGAATGTATATCGCCAGCATCAGGAGGGTAATGGCGATGGTCAGGTTCAGCCCGATCAGGAAATCCAGTAGCCAGAGCGGAACCGGGATGATAATCAGGGAGACAATGAAGACGACCAGGATCGCCAGGTAAATGTCGCTGTATCGCGATGTTCCTTGAACGTTCTTGCGAACTCGCTCTATGATGGCGGTGTTGGCGGGCATGGAAACGCTTATTGTTTTTCTTGGTGTCGGGCTGAGGAGGCGACCAGGTGTAACCAGCGCCAGGCATCGTAAGATTCGTCGCCGGGGGCGAGGCGGCCCAATCTTCCGAGGACTTCCAGGCATTCCTCGGGCTGGTTCAGTTCATTATGGGCCTTGGCCAGGCCCAGCAAAATGCTTGTATCCTGCGGTCGGATCAAATCCAGCAGTTCAAATAGTATACGCGCGTCCTCGAACCGGCCGTAACGCAGGCAGAAGATTGCCAAATTGTGCAGGTAGGTGAATGACTCGTCTCGCATGTTCGTTCAGTAGCTCATCATGGTCGGTGGTGGAGGGAAGTGACTAACCGGTTAAGAGGGCCTGGCGGGCGTCCCAAGCCACATTATCCAAGTCGGCTTGTCTTTGAATTACCGTTTGCGCGGCATCCACCACGCGCATGGCTTCCGGGGCGACCACCTCGCGGCGCATCTTGGCCAACTCGTCCGCGACCGTTCCCAACTGGCTGTGAAACCAGTCCGGACTCGGATTGCCCAGTTGTCGCTGTGCCTGCCCGCAAATCGAGGAAAGGACCGAATCCTCCTTGATGGGCAGGGGCCATAGCTTCTCGGTTTGCGAGGGTACGGTATCGGGCGACCGATCCCAGGGCACTCGGGCAGGGAGCTGGGTTCCGGGTGTGGGCTGGCTATCGATCTGATCCAGGCCGTGATCGAATTGAAACTGACGAGAGACGATGCTTGGCATAGGTTGTTATTTAGATAGTGGCCGTGCTATTGATGTTGATATCCAATTCGAGCCGGGAGTGGGCTCATGCATCTTCGTAGGCGAGGGATTCCCGCAGGTTGAACAGTAGATCTATTTGCGACAGTGCTTCGGATGGGTTCGCTTGGCTGCTTTCCGGTAGGCACAGGCTGAGCGTCATCTTCTGCATGGGACTTAACCCGACGGAAATAGGGTAGCAGACGTAGGGCGTCCGCTGTATGACGGCGAGTGCGCGTAGGAGAAAGCTATCCTCTGGCAGACGCCAGTTGGTATGGTAGTCGATGATCAGCTTGTTACCCTTTTCCTGAAACAAGAGCTCTTCCTGGCTATCGATCGCCAGAGAGATTATACCATCTGGCACGGTGGCGGGTACTTGAAGCCCAGCCGAGCGTGCAAATAACTCAATGACCGGATGTGGCATGGCTATACGGAATCCTCCTCGTCTTCGCGTTCCGACTCAATGTCGAGTGCTTGTTGGATGACCCCCATAAAGCCGTCACGGCTACTGGGATCCTTGAAAAACTTTAAGGGTATGAGGCGAAGGTACTTCGCCAGATTGTTCATCAGGTAGATTCGTGCTTCCGTTTCCGACAAGCCACTACGATCCAGCAGATTCGTCAATGTGCCAACATCGGGCCAGTCGGAATCGATTAGGTTGAAGGCCTCGTTCAGCAAATCAAAACTATCGTAGGGGATTTCGACCTGATAGCTCTTATTCGTCGAAGTTACCGCTACGTCCAGAAATCGTTTAATGTTTCCCAACACTTCCAACTGGTAGATGTCCTCGATCAGAGAGCGTAATTTCTCGGGAGAGATGGACGATTCCGAAGCTTGTAGGTCGGCTCCCAGCGCTTTGATCAGAAACTGAATCGTTGGCTCGAAGCGCTCTTTCCCATATTGGCGCATGACCGCATTGAAAGTATCTCTCGGCTTTTCATTGCCGAGGATCCGTTCGCGATAAAAATCGGCCATGGTGGAAGGTGAGCCCATGCCCTGCCGGGTAAATTCCGGCGTCACCCGCATGGTGTTAAGGCCGGCCTGAATGTTTTGCCGGTCTGAAGCCATATAGTTATCCCGCGCTTCTGCCAAGCGGCGGATTTGACTGGGATCCGCGTTCCGCCCCCTCAGGGCCTCTTCAGCAAACTTCAGGGCCCCATAGCGATAAGATGGATCGTCAAAGTGTTCCTTGGTCAGGTCGAACAGTGTTTTGTCATCCACCTCCTCATTCGCCCCTGCCGCGCCCTGGAGGATTTCCAGCAATTCCTGGAAAAACTTCTGGGCCCTGCCGTCTTCATCGAAATCCGGCAGGTCCTGTGACGCTTCAACGGCAAGTTGCTGCAGGTCTTCGTCGCCGGTTCCGGTCGCGGCGGCCTTCATTTGTTGGTTCTTGAATGAGCGTAACTCCTTTGTGCGGTATTCGAAATCGTTGATATCGTCCAACTCGTCGGACCCATAGTCTTCAGCGATCTGCATTTCGGCGTCGCGCAGCTCCGATGTCGTTTGCAACGACAAGCTACGGCCACGATAACTTCCGCTTGAGCTGGACGGTGCATCCTGCTCACCCGCGTAGTCATTAGCGAGACCGTTGGTTCCTTGGATAATAGAGTCCTGCGAACTCACAATAATTGAGACTAGTAGTCGTTCGAATTAGCGCAACTCGTAAGTTATACATTATATAAATTAATGAAGGATTAATATTTGAAGTATTTTAAAGAAAATAGACGTCTCTTTTTTGACGTATTCCATCCTTTCGGTATTTCATAAATATATGTAATATAGCAAATTGTGAATATTTATGGTAAAAATATAGGGTATATCTTCTATGTCCCGTTAATCATATATTAACTAAATGTTAATGTTTGATTAATGGATTAAAAAAACAAGCTATATTTAAATCCTTTATCTTGATCCCATATGAATATTGTGGCTTAATCGCACCTATCTTCTAAAGGATAGTGGAAAGCCAGGATTATTTGCTGAAGATTCTATCGGGCCCTAATTTGGGAGCCGAAGCCATTCTACGGGACGGCGCATATATCATTGGTAGTGATCCCGAATGCGATCTGGTTATCTCCGATGTCATGGTGGCGCCGCAGCATGTGCGCATCGATATCAAAGAGGATGGTCCTCAGTATACCCGCTTGGCCGACCCGCTTTATTTGGATGGGAAACCGATTGTAGAAACTAAGTCGGTTGGGTCGCTGCATTTGTACGGTGTCTTAACCCTGGGGACGACCAGCTTTGCCATCGGTGAGGCGGGGGAGCCCTGGCCCACGCTGCAAACGCCGGAATTGCATGAGCTGGCCGCCCCTCGGAACGTCGAGCCCAAAGTCGCCTCAGCGCAAGCGGTGTCTGGCACTTTCTTTCAGAATGTACGCAGCCTGGATCGACGGCGCCCTTATTTGATCCCTGGGGCGGCCTTGGGACTGCTTATTCTATTTTCGTTGGTTGCAAGCCTTTTGATCCCCGACCTTAGCGACGAGGCTAAGCCACTCCCTGCCTTAACGAAAGCAGATCTCGAGAAGATTTTTAAGAAATTCTCTTTTCCCTATGAAGCCACTTTCAGTGATAAAGCAGGGCAGCATGAGCTCACGATCTATTTGCCGGACGAGGATGCTCTTCACCTCTTTTGGCTGGCAATCAACCACGACAATCGGAAGTGGGTGTATGTTACAATATGGATTCAAAAAGATATGGTCCAGGCCTCCGAACTGATTGCGCAAATTTATGAAGTTCCGGTGCGCGTATCCACTAAGAGTCTCGGTCAGATCGAGGTCACTGGCTACATTCTTTCCGATACCATTGAGCAACGATGGCAACCGTTTGTGGCGAAGCTCAAGCAGGATGTGCGTGGAGTCAAAGAGTGGACGTTTAATAACGTGCCGAAGACGCGGATAGACGCTGATGTGGAAAAGATGCTGACTCAGTATAAGTTCCAAAAATGGCTGACTTACTCGCTTGATGCAGATGGCAACAAGATGATTCTGACAGGTGTGCTTCCCGAGGCAGACCGCCAAGCATGGAAAGAATGTGCTGAATTGATCCAGAAGCATTACTGCCCGCCGCTCCGTTTCCAGGATCAGGTAGAGATTGATGACGATAAGTTTGCCGCATTGAAAGAGAAGTCCGCTAGCGTGGCACAGCTATCCGCAGCTGGCGTGCTTGAAAAAGAAATTGCGGGTGGCAAGGACGGTCTTTCCAGTCGAGATTTCGAAGCCGCGCATTTCGGGCCCGAGGGATGGATTTCTTTTGGCGATGGAAACAAATATTTTCCCGGAGGGCTTATAGGCAACGGCTGGCGCATTCAGGAGATTTCAGCGCAAGGGGTGACCATTGCGTCAGACAAGGAGAGCAAACTGCTAGCCTGGGAAGAACTGTAAAGTCCTTATCTCAATCTCATCAAACATGTAACTTAAATTATCAAAACCTATGAGTACTGCGTTTAGTAAACTAGAGGAGAACCTTTTCGAAGTAGAAAAGCAACTCCGCGATAGTGTTGATTCCCGTCAAGAGGTTATCAATCAGATTAAAGAAATCGAGCAGGCTGTTCGCAAAGAGCTGGATAGTGGCTTGCCTCAAGAGGAGTTCGAGCGGATGGAGAAGCTGCGGGTCGCCTGCGAAAGCGCCGTACTCATCGTTGATCGCGTTTGGTCGTCCTATCATCCGGACTGATGACTATGCGCGTGTACGCTTTTTAAATAAACACACACACAAACTCAAAAAAGGAAATATCATGGGAGACATAATGGGAAACATTGGAAATAACTCATCCGAGGTCGATTCAAGCGGCTGGATGGGCGGCCAGTTAAGTAGTATGGGCGATTCCGTCGAAACGGCATCCGCTAACGTGGCTTCGTACGAAAATCTTAGTACGATGAACATTGAGGACATGCTCGATATGGAAGGTGCTCTGGAAGAAGAGACCATTGATGTCGAAGCGCTCGCGTCCAGTATGAACGCCCTGTATTCGATGGGCAAGGCCACCGTGCAGCAGTATCCAAGCTGATTAATAGCTTGTTTTCGCATCGTCTTAGAAACGCATTTTAGCAACAAATCTTATGGAACTTACTAAAGATCAAATTCTCCTGCTGGGTAACCTGGCATTTGTCGGCAATAACCATGGCATGGTAAAAGCCTCGCGGTCGGTGTTCATGGGGCTCGAAGCCTACAAACCGGATAATCCCTGGATTAAGCTGGGCCTGGCGACTTCGCTATTGCAAGCGGATCAGTCTGAAGAGGCACGTGCCATCCTCGAAAATGACGTGCTTCCCAAACAGCCGGATAACGCCATAGCCAAAGTCTATCTGGCTCTGGCCTACCGAAGTATGTCTAAAAAGGACCGTGCCCGGGAGCTCTTCCAGGAGGTTCTGGACCAGAAGGATGCGGATGAGAATGCCGTTAACTTCTCGAAAATCATGGTGCAGATTCTTGCTTCAGCTAAGAGCGAGTAATGAATCCGATTATGCCAGTGGGTGCTCTGACGAGCGCGCCTGTTACGCAAGTGAGCATGGCACTTGGCGGTGACTCTGTTTCTGCTTCTCCCTCCGCCCAAAGTGTCAATGCCTTTGAGAAGATGGTGGGCCCCGAAGCCGCCGAGCAATCCGCTAAGCCCGAAGCGGCATCCGATCCGTCCGGGTCGGCGAAGCCGGCGAGCTGGGAAAGTGCCATGCAAACCGAGGCATACAGCGCATTTAGCGAAATGAGGCAATCACTCGGCAGCATCAACCATAACTTGTTCACCAGCCAGGGAACGAGTCAGGAGTTCGGACCCATGTATTTGCTGGCGATGCAGAAAAACATCATGTTCGCATCCATCTCTGTAGAGCTCTATAGTAAGATTGCGAATGTCGTTACACAGGACATCCAAACACTCTTCAAGAATCAATAAACCCGTGGCGTTGCTCTACACGCCTGCGTTTTTCGTGTCATTTCGCTAGCGACTCAGGAGCTTTATGGCCTTTGGGATAGTATTTGGCATTCCCATCCTTTAGCTCGGGAAGCTTACTGACCTCAATGAAGGGTATGGCTTGAAGTACCGGTAGCTTATTTTGGATCAGCGATTCGTAACTCAAGACCCAGAAGTCCAGTTTGTGTCTGCTAATCGTTGAAAAGATGGAAGAGTAACAGGCAGGGACGACATGGCGGCGGGACCCGCGCTTGTACAGGGCACTGATCGATTGCGGCAACATGTCACGAAAGGTTACTATGACCTTGGGGCTGTAACCATGCTCCAGAATGAAATCGACAATCGCATCGGATTTGGGGTTGGGGCTGTAATTGCCCATGGGATAACTGAAGCGCCAGACGGGAATCTGGGGAAGCGAGCCGGCGGGCGGTAGATGATATTCTTCCGGTTTATTGCCCCAGGTCTCCTTATGCCCCTCGTTGCCGAGATAACCGTTCAGGATGAGTATCTCTTTTATCAGGCGCGTTCCGGTGGATTCCGGTCCCCAAATGAGTATAAGTGGCCGTTCTGGTTGGGAGGTCATTGTTAATTATCTTCGTCGTCTTCCAAGCTGTCTTCGAGATCGTCGTGCATGCTCATGTATTGGGTCACACTCATCTTTTCAATGCCCTCTTCGATTTCGGTATCCAGCATTTCGTCCTCTGCGTCATCGGTTACTGATGTTTCCGTAAAGTCGTCATCACCACTCGTGGAGTCATCCGCGGTATCCGAATCGTTCGAGGCCGAACTGACAGCCGTGCTTGTAGTCGCAGTGCCGGAGCCTGAGGCGTCTACCGTTGAGGCGGTCTGGGCATCGGAGGGCGAGGCGGCGCTGTTACTGCCTTGAGCACTTTGGGCTGAAGCCGCCTGGCTGGCGTCAGTTGTCTCAGCGGTGTTGGAGGTGTCGGCATCGTCCGAATCTCCGAGGAGCTTAGAGAATTTATCCGCGGATGCCTCCGACGGTTTGGCGGGACTGCTCTCACTGGAGCTTAGTTGAGACGCGCTGCTGGCTGAATCGATTGTGTTATCGTTCATTTTCGTGCTCTGCGTTGGTTGATTGTTCTATGATGATTAGCCCGTGAAGGATTTTCTTCCGGCTCAGGTTTCTTTGCGTTGGGGTCTAAAAGGTAATAGCCCGTGGGGGTGCGCGCGTAGGGAACAGTAACTCCGCGGGTAGCACGGTCCTCCATCGGACCAAAAGAAGTGAGGGCGTCAAAGACCGACGGCAGCTGCGGGTTCTGGCCCGTGGCGTTGAGCACTTGGGAATCCGGAAGCTTGTCGACCAGCTTTTCGGCGGGTACGGTGGAGGAGAGCGGCGAGACTTGGAAATAGCCGACGTAGGGGCGGGAGTCCGTTGAATTGAGTTCGATGATGGTCGGAGTGATCAAGAAAAGCCGTTCGGTTTTTTCCAGTGAGCGTTCATCGTATTTAAAGAGTGGGCCGAGCAGGGGAATGTCCATCAGCAGGGGAATGCCGGATTCGCTGTCGGATTGATCGTGCTTGTAGATGCCGCCGATGAGGAGGCTTTGGTTTTCGTAGAGGACGGCCTGGGTGCTGAGGGTCACTTCGCTGACGAGGGGAATATCGTTCGATGAAGAATAGGTGTCGTCAAACTCACCATCGGTGACATCGACCAGCAGGGAAATCAAGCGGCGGGCTTGGAGGCCATCTTTCGTGTTGGTGCCCTCTGATGTTTCGTCCGCTATGAGGTGCGGCACGAATTCGAGGGTCAATCCTGTGGAGACCTCATAAAGCTCGCTGGCAAAGGTGCCTGATACTTCGACATAGAAGTCCTGTGTCTGGGAAATGGTGGCCTCCATGTTGTCAAAAGTCATGACCGAGGGACGTGAGAGGATATTGGCTTCGCCCCGCGTTTGAAGCGCTTCGACATCCGCCATGAATGTGCTGCCGTTGCTAAGGATGGTGCCAGCGATGTTGGCAGTGGTGCTTACGGTATCCAGATCGCCCAGCGTACTGATATCCAGACTATTGCCGTTACTCATATCGGCCGAGAAGGTTTGGATGCCAAGGTTGAGGCTGTTCGAAACCGATAGGTCGATGACGGCCACGGAAATGGCGATGACCTTGACCGGCTTGTCCAGTTTTTCGATCACGCTCCGATAGGAGTCCATGCGATCGAGCGTATCGCGAATGATAACTGAGTTCGTTCGGTTATCCGATGTGATTTCAGTAATCTCGTTTTCGCCTTGGCCAAATTGGGCTGGTGCTTGGCTGCCACTCTTCTGGGAACCGGATGATACCTGGGAGGCGGCCTGGCTGACATCACTGGACGTTGCCCAGGCGGAAGCTCCGGTGTTGGTAAGGGAATTCAGGGGGACGGGCTCCTCTCCGATAGTACCGGGCATGTTTTGGGTATCAGAATCGGTGCCGACTAGATTGTTCAGGATCGTAGCCACGCCCGGAATACTCAGCGAGCTGTCGCGGTAGGTGAAACTCAAGTCGAAAGCCCAGGCATGTTTCAGGGGAAAGACATCAATGACGATTTCGGTGGTCATGCGTGTGGATGCGGCCAAATTGTAATTGGTGATGTAGCTGGTGACCATTTTCGTGTAGCGTTCAGGGCCGCTGACCATCACGAGTGGCTTGTCTGATACGGGTTTCGTCACCCCGTGCGAAGATTCGATGCCTATCGTTTTCAGCGTAGAGATCAGCTCTTCGCTGCTGACATATACTGTTTCGACGAATGTTGTCGTTATCGTACCGGGGGTGTCTACGTAGAGCATGTTGCCGTCGTAAGTCCAAACCAGGTTGTACGCGTTGATTACCCGCTCAAAGACCACGCGGGCATCCTTATCGATGAATTTTCCGCTTATATTGCCGGTAACCGATTCATCGACGAGAGCGAGTATGGACTGCTCTTGAAGGAACTGCTGGAGGAAAGTGCGCACGGGCGTGTCCTGGGCTGTAATCTCTACGGGCTGGGTAAAAGGCAGTTGCGCACGCAGCGAGAGGCCAATGACAAGCAGAAGGAAGCAAAGCGCGACTTTAGGCATTCGGCTCGATAGCAAAAATGGGCTCAGCATTACAGTAGGTCGGATAATTGTTTCATGGCGTGGCAATCAAGGTGCCAGGTGATTTGCCGAGTCGTTTGTTCGGGAGTGAGTATGAGAGGATTTGAAATGTCAGCGTACGATTCGCCGCAATGTGTTCGCGGCTGGTCGCTCGATACTTTGCGTGCTGGTATGTCAGGGTATTAAATGAGTCAAAGGCATGTGGGACTTCGGCCTTTGAGTCTGACTAAAGTATTGTTTCCAGTGGCGTAAGGCTTGGTGGAAATCGAGGACGGCTGCCCGCAGCAGAGTGGGGGAGAGGTTTGGCAGGGACAGGAAGAGCATCAGGCCTAGGGTTTGTTCGGATTCCTGGTAAACCAGTTTGGACTGAAAGCGGGTGCGTACCGAAAAGGCGTGGGTAAGCACGTCCTGCAGTTGCAGGGCGTCCGACTCAGGTGTGTCGGCCGGGCATAAGGGCGCCCATAGGAGCAGATCCCGCTGCCCCTGTGGCACAATCTGAAAGGCATTGTCGGCATTGTCTTCCAGGGCCACAGGGCCGTTGGCCCATGCCTGTTCCATGTCCAGGCACAGGATGCGCTTTATTTCCGTCTGGGCTTCAGGACGCTCCATGTCTTGTCAGGTAAATGACTCCGCTGATGAGGCACTAGGCATTCTCGAATGCGGACCCCGCGGAGCTCTTGAGTTGGCCCAATTCCTGGATAATCGTCATGATATCGTTGGTTACATTACCGAGATCCGTTTCGTTTGTGGAATAGGTGCTGGCCAATGCCTCCGCTATCTTGGAAGCAGCTTCGTACTGCGAGGACGCATCGGTGTCATCCGATTCTTCCTGCATGAGGGTGGAGGCAGTAACGATTTTGGCGACGTCCGAGGCGACCGCTTCACCCGTTGATGCGCCTTGAGCTCCACCGGCATAAGCACCCGCCGCCGCTCCTGCCAAACCGGCAGCGGATTCGACTATCTGCTGTGTGGCCTCCTTGGAGATTTTATCTGCGTCCTCCTCGCCTTCGTCTTCAATGTCAGTAGCTTCATCCTGAGAAGCGGACAAGTTCTGATCGATGCTGTCCATGGTTTCCGTCTCTTCGCCGGAAAACTCATCTTGAATCATCGAGAGCATCATCGCCATAAAGCTAGTGGACGAAGTGGATGAGTCATCCGTTGCGTCTTCCCCTACGTCAAAGCCGGTATCTTGCAGGCAGCCTTGCCCATATAATTCCTTTGCCCGGTCGGTCACGTCTTGAAGGGTGGAGGTGTACGTGCCGGAATCATATGTCTGGCGCGCCTCAGAGACAAGGTCCTTGTTCTCCGCTTCCAGTTTTGGGGCGGTTGCCTTCAAGCCGGTGCCGAGTAAACTGCTGCCGGAGCTTTCCGTGGTGAGGACCTTGCCGTTGCCGACACCGGCCGAAGTTTCCTTGAGTTCTTCGGCTAACTCCGTGCTGTATTCCTCCTCCGATAGTCTGGCTGACTCGGAGGATGTGGAGCTCTGGATTGAATCTGTCATGGTCTGTCTTTTGTTCGAATTATAACTGTTTTAAAGGAGGTCAGGCATTTTGGTGGACGGTGTTGAAGGTCTCCTCACCGACGTCTCCAACGATGCTGTTGGCGGACATGATCGTGCTAATGGAGTCTTCGAGGGACTGGATATCTTCTTTTGCCAGATCGTCGACCTGCTTAAGATACGCGTCGGTCAATGTCGCTTGCCCCGAATATTCGGTCGCTTTGTCGCTGTCCTCTTCTGCCGACGTATAGTGATTTGCGTAGGTTGTATAGTAGAGTGCCTCATCGGCGCCCTCAGCGGCTGCGCCTATGGTTGCGCAAGTCGAACCGATGACGGGGCAACTTGCGAGGTCTTCTCCAACTTCAGCGACAACTTTCAGTACGGAATCGCATGCTTTGTACTCGCTATGGTTTGCTTCATCATACTCTTCGTAGGCGTCGTCTTCTTCTGTGCCTTCTTCATCCATGTCCTCTTCATAGACGTCCAAATCCGTTTTCTGGACCGAGGTATCAATGTCGCTGATGTAGTCCTTCATCTTCAGGGAAAGCGACTGCATCGCGGTTAAGGCTTCCACCATGACATCCTGGGTTTCCTGGGTCTTGTCCTGCGTGCCGCTGGTAGTTTGGGCGGAGGCTTCCGGTGCTTTCAGGCGAGGGCGGGAGTCGATGAATTCCGATACGCCTTTCTCCTGGGACAGTCCGTTTGATATCTCCAGAACGGCCTTTCCGCTGAGCGACTTCTTACTTTCCGTGGCACTGGAAACTTTGCCTTCGATAATGTTGCTCTGGGTGGAGTCGCCTTTAGCGCCAGTAAGTTCTTGCGCTTCCGTCTTGGCGTCCTGTTCTTTGGTTTCCTCAAGCTGTTCCTCGTAATAGGACCAGTTTGAAGAGTTGGTGCTGGTAGTATCACTGATATCTGACATGGCTATGTCCTCCGTTGTGTCAGCGACTAGGCTTGAGCCTTATCTGCCGACGAGTTTTCATTGTCTTTTTTCTGAAGTGCTTCCATGAGGGCTTCGGCCCGATGAAACAGAGCTTCATGCTCCGGCTTGCCCTTGGTCAGCTTGAGCAAGTGGGCAACAGCCATGCGGGCTCCTTTGAAATTTTCCACTGCGATTGCGCATTCGCTCAGATGCAGGAATAAGTCCACGTCATCGTTGGCCCCGGCGAAGGCGACGATGTAAGAATGGATGGCATCCTGCAGTTTGCCTTGCATTTGCTGACAGGCCCCCAGTGCCTTCCAGTATTTGACTGTTAGGTGATCGAGCAAGGTCAGGCAGCGAAACAGCGCTTCGGCCTTTGCATAGTCGCCCGCCTGGTAAAAGGTGTAACCAAGGTCGTAGGTCCGGATCAGGAAGCTGGGCGGCACATTGCCCAGGATTTTATAGGCTGGGGTGCAAAGCAGTTTATTGAGGCGTAAGATATCCTCGCGTTGCGAACCGGTATAGCTGTTCGGGTTGAGGCACGGGTACGGAGAAACGGACATGATGATTATGAATTTGATGGTTATTGGTTATTCGTTAACGGATGTTATGGACTGGTACATTGAGGAAATGCTGCTTAATAGTTCGGAAGCTATTTCGTAAGTTTCGTTCATTGTTTCCATATACTGCTCGACCTCGGCCATTGCTTCCTGGGATTCCTCGTAGTACATGGATGCTCCGGCGCTGAAGTGCGCGGCTACGGAGGCCCATGCCGATGAGTCCATCGACACGCCGTACTCGGTGACGGTTTGCCCGGTAGTATAGGTTACTCCATCTACGACGGTATCGGTTTTTACATAGGCACCGTTGAGAGAGTAGCCTTCAACTGTGCCCCCCACGGCGTCTATGCTGCTCACATAGGCATCGCTATTGGCAACCTCACAGGCCGCGTCATTGCTGCCGGAGACGGTGACGTAGTAAACCGTGGTGGAAACCTCCCCATCAACCGAATAGGTGATTTTGTCCGTAAAGGTCATGGTCTCATCAAATTCATACTTGATGGACGTTGTGCCACACTGAGCCCAGTAGGTGTAGCCAAGGTCTGACAACGCGTCGATCATCGACTCGTTCATGACCTGGCAACCGTCGGCGTCTGCATCTTCTTCGCAGTCTTCGGCCATGCCGGCGTACTGACTCATTTCCTCGGCCATGGAGTCGTAGTAGTCCATCGAGTCCATGTACTCGGAAACGGAATCTTCCTGTTTCTCGTAAAGGGTGTTAAAAAAGCTGTCTACCTGGCCGATGCCGTGCCCTATGCCCGAGTAGGAGTCGTTTTGCGCATCTATTTCATCGGAGAGCTTGTCCTGCTGATTGGAAACCAGTTTCTGCTCCGCGGGTAAAACATCATTGATTCCGAAGTCCGTGGCTTTTCCGACTGCGTACTGCTTGATCGTGTCGGCGATGCTGCCCACCGCATCCGTAAGCTTCCCGCCTTGATCGCGATACTGCTGAACGTACGTGGCGATCGCGTCCCGGGCGGCTTCCTTGAGTTGATCCGTTTTGTCGGTCGAATCGTCGTAATTGTTGGTGTCTCCGGAATTGGAATCGATACGGTTCATCTTACAGGCGAATACGGGTTTTACGATGCTTGGGAGGAGGGTTGAACGAGTCTGTCGATTCGCTGGGAGGCGGTGTTTGAGTACCGCCTGCCTTCAATCGTGTTCGTCGTCGGGCTTGGATGCATTTCTGGATTTCATTTCGCAGCACTTCGGCGGTCTTTTCGTTGAGCGGCTGCTGCATGAGAGGCGGGAGTTTAGTTGAAGCGTTTTTGAGTAATCGTGACTTCTCCACGATATCCTGATGCATTTTGGCCAGGACGTCGCGTTGAGTGGTCAGGCGACGGCGCATGTCGCCGACTTCGCGCAACATTTTGTCGCTCGCCCCTGGGATGATGGGCCGGTGCGCCCCCCTGATCTGGGGGGAGGGCTGCGGAAGGCCAGGCTCTTTACGATCGTTGCCGGAATCCGCCTTGTCAGAGATTGGACTGTGTGGATTCATAGACGCTCTTGAATCGCTACAATTGTTTTACCGACTAGATTTTGGCTGATATACAAATTTTAAGTAGCAGCTATATATTTAAGCATAGAGCCGGATGGACTTTAGGCAATATCAATAACGTTAAATAGTTCGCTATTTGTGAGTTTAAAGTGCTATATTAATCGTTTATTAATTTATTATTAATGATGTGTTAACTATATTGATTTAAGGCAGGTTGGCGCTGGCCAGGGATTGTTCGGCCATGTGTTTGTGGAGTGCCTCAATAACGCGCTGCATAACGGAGGACCAACTCTCGCCATAACCTTGTCGAAAAATGCGTTGACTGTTGTACCAATCGCTTTGCTCGCCCTTCAGCGGGTAGCGCCAACAAGCATTGTAAGGAGTGACCACCCAGGTCGGCTTGGCAAGCGCGCCGCAGAGGTGAGCGACTCCGGTATCCACGGTGATGACCAAATCAAGATGCTCAATCAAGGCCGAGGTGTGGCGAAAGCAATGCATGTGTGGGGCAAGATTGGTGACTCCCTCGCTTTCGCATATCGTGTCCAACCATTTGTCTGCTGGATCGTAGTGGAGTGAATAGAGTTGTATATCCGGAACTTCGCGCAGGCGCAGAAATTCGTAGAAGGAAAACGAGCGGCGCTGGTCATTGCCCTGGTTGGGATTTCCCTGCCATTTAATGCCGACGCGGTAGGACCCGTCTGTAAACAATGTGCGCTTTTGTTCGACGAGGGCAGGCTCGGCCTGGAAGTAGCCGTCGCGTCCGGTTACTTGATCGCGGCGAATGCCCATACGGTAGGGCAGGTTCAAAAGTGAGATGTAGAAGTCCCCCGGGTAAGATTCGAGCGGGAGCATCATCGGGAAGACGTTCACTTTTACGGAGCCGTCCAAGTGATTGAGGTAATAATCGAAAATACCAATCAAGGGATGTGGTACACGAAGCGTGATGCTGGCACAGCCGTGATCTCGCAGAAGTGGGATGAATCGGACGAAGTGTATATTGTCGCCCAGACCCTGATCTCCGTAGATAACCAGATGCTTTCCACTGATGTCAGATTTACCATCCCAAAGCTCGCCCCGGCATAGGTAGGGACGCTCTTTTCGGCGTTTCTTTTCACATTCAATTTCACACTGGGGAACGGCGAAATCGTGCTTCTTAAGTGAGTAACGCGAGGATTCTATATTGTAGGTGAAATTGAAGTCCGGTTCCATGCCCTTTTTTGTCAGTATCTCGTAGCCTTTTTGGGCGAGTGTGAGACCTTCTTCGTGTTGTCCAGCGGCGTACTGATGATAGGCCATATTAAAAATGACAGCGACATTCTCTTTTTGAGTCTTACTGAGCTTCTCCATGATCGCATAGGCCTCCAAATGCTCTCCGGAGTCACCCAGTTTCCGGGCATTTTCCCAGGACAAGGCGGCGTGTTTGGGGTCCTGCTCGGCGAGTTTTTCATAAAAGTATTCGGATCGCCTGGGGTGGTCTTTGCGTAAAAGCATGCCTAGCATGGCATAAATGGCTGTGCTTCTCAGGCCGAGGTCGACCGCTCTTTCCAGGCAGGCTATGGCCTTCGGAATCACTCCTTGCTTTTCGTAAAAGCAACCAAGCTCCATAAAGATTGAGGAGCTCGGATTTAGACAGGCGATTCGGCACAGGCACGCCTCGGCGATATCCAGCCGATCCATCTGGATCGCACAGAGGGAGCGTAGGCGGAGAGCGGCTCGGTTATTGGGGTCGGATTCCAGTGCCAGGGCGAGTAGCTTTTCCGCCTTGGGCCACTCCTCATTGTGCAGGGCCTCCATGGCCGTGCTTAGCTTTCTCCCCAAGTGGAAAAGTGAATGGAGCTGGAGCGGGTTGTCAGGGAGAAGATGATACTTTTTAGAAGGAGGATCTTCGCTCTCGAATTCTGGCGTATTTGGTTTCACTGCTATTAAAGGATGTCGATGGGATATTTAATGATAATGATGAAAATTTTTGGCGATAGTTGCTACGTTTCCTGCGATTCAGGTTCCTCAGGTTGGGAATCTCCCTGAGTGATAATCGTTACCCCCTGTTGGGTGACGCTCAGGAGTATTTCTTTGCCTTTGAAGTCGGCTACCAGGATTTGTGTGTGGCGATTAATCCAGTGCCTTTCTATGATTTTAAATCGGTGCTCCGCATCCGTACTTTGGGTCATCATCTGGCGCTTCCAGCGAATCGCCAGCCATAGGCCGACCGCAAAGATAGCGATCCAAAACAGTTGCTTGAACAGGATGCCCAGCAGATTGGAAACACCCAGGTCAGGCATGGGCGGCAACTCCGTATCTTCGGCTTGTGAAGGGGGAGGGGGTTCTTCTCCAGGGGGACTGGGAATAGCTTCTTCCAGCTCAGTCGCGGAGACTTCCTCCATAGGATTGGCTGGCACTTCTTCAACTTCCAGAACCGTGGTGGTGTCAATCGCCGGGACCTCTTGCTCGTCTGGAGCCGCTTGTTCATTCGGTTCCGTTTGGCCAGCCAGACCAGCGGGTAGGGCCAGAAGAAAAAAGGCGAGAGCAAGCCAGAAACTCTGCCTTGGTGTTCTTCTATGCGGATATTGTCGTGGCCCAAGCATATGATGACTATGCCTTTTTTTACGAATGGACATATGCATTGCCTCCGATTGCCAATACTTGTGCCGCCGTTTTTGACCACATATCAACATGATAGCATGCTTATCATTAACGGCTTATTAATGAAGGATGGTAAATATTCAGCTCGGTCCTTTTTCTTTTATTAGGCTATTGCCTCTATTTTTCATTTCCTCGCCAAATCGCACTGAAATACTGAGCATGGCTGGCTCGCTATGGCAGTTCCAAAGGCGTGGGAAGGCAGGTCTCGAGAGTTTGGCTAAGATGTCCAGGGCTTATGCTTGATTATTGACTGGGATGATAAAGCCAAGGCCGCGGCGGCTTTGTACAAAATCTTTGCCAAGCTTGCGCCTGATATGGTGTATCTGCACATCGAGCACATTGGAAAGGGAATCATCATTGATGCCTATCGCATCGGACAACTCGGATCTACTTACGACTGCACCGACCCGGCGGGACAGGTATTCCAGAAGCTTGTATTGCGCTGCAGTCAAGTTAACCATCTCTCCATCTAGAGAAATGGTTTGGGTTGAGAGGTTTACGACAACGCGGCCAATGCAGATCGTGTCATTGGTGAGGCTGGTAGCACGGCGAGTTAGAGCTCGGACTCGCGCGATCAATTCACGGTTGTTGTAGGGTTTGACCAGATAGTCATCCGCGCCTCCATTGAGCCCGGCGACGCGGTCGTCGATATCCCCTAGTGCACTCAGCATTAGTACTGGCGTGGATTTGCTTTGGCGCAGGTGCTTTAGAACTTTCCATCCGTTCATCTCGGGCAGCATCACGTCGAGGACAATCACGTCATACTCCCATTGGTTTGCATAGTAGAGTCCCTCTGTGCCGCTATCGGCGGCGTTGACGCTAAAGAACTCTTCCGA
The DNA here is from genome assembly GCA_030432235.1 of Verrucomicrobiia bacterium. GTDB lineage: Bacteria > Verrucomicrobiota > Verrucomicrobiia > Opitutales > Cerasicoccaceae > JAUIHT01. The sequence continues at coordinate 31,819 of JAUIHT010000011.1, forward strand.
GAGAGTTTGCACGATTCCTTTGCGGACATCTGCATCGTCCTCGATTACCAATACTTTTACTGCAGCTTTTACATGCATATCTGTACAGTAGCATGTTCAATATTAATGATTCGTTAATAGGGCTTGGTATTGCAAGTTCGAATTCCCATTAACGTATAAATGATATTCCCCATATTGAAGATGGAGAATACTGTAGGACTGAGGGATTTCCTTCTGGAACGTGCTCGTAATGGGCCCATCTTTGTGAGTGGCATGCGGGGCAGCGGATATTTGTAAGGCTGCTGAGCTAATCAAGCAGCGATAGGCTCAGGGTTCACAAATGTGTTAGCAATTCAACCCGTGAAAGAGGCGATAGCGGTGTCGCTCGATCTCATCCATCAGCAAGCACTCGGTCTCAAATCTACTGGGGTGGTGCCGCATGGGTAACAAGGCGCAAATCTACAGAGAACCATCACTGAGGTAAGGGGACCGATGGGGCGAAATGGGGGAGCTAGATTTTAAAATTTTTTCGTTGCATTTTCTCAAAAATGTATAAGTATTCTTGAAAAACTGATTTCTTCTCCGCTTAATATGTACTCATTCGGACCAGTTCTACATCGCCATTCGATCCCAGGCAGACTTTTCGTAGGCTTGGCTGGTGGGTGTTTCACTGGTGCCAGCAAAGCTGCTGGAAGATTAGCAAAGAGATGCAGCTGCAATAGTGGATTTTCGGCCTCACCACTCACTGTTGGTGGATATGTGGGCCTTTCTTATATAACTAACAACTAACTCATGGAAGATTATGAAAGCTATGTATGGACCCGCTATTAACACACTGCGTTGGAAGCCAATCGTCATTGCCACGGCAACGCTGATGGCTGTTTTTTCCCTTGTTCGGGCTGATATGGCCTTGGATTTTATTTATGACGGCGCGGACACGACAGTTAGCTGGAGCGGTACGTGGGATCTGTCATCGACCGGAACCTTCAACAACACACTGATAGAGAGCAGCTTAAACGGTCTTTATGCGGTGGGCGGTACTTTTTCACGGGCTACAGGTGGAATTGATAAGCCCTATCCCTGGGGTGCCACCACTACGGGCTATACTAACTTGACCGGCGACTTTTTTGGATATGACGCTTCCTTCATATATGGTCCAGGCACTGGCTTCACGGATGCAACGACCATCACAGGAAGCATGGAGGCATTGGGCACGGATCTCGAAACCATCGGTTTCAGCGGTTCGGCAATTATCGATGGTGGTGGTATTATCAGTGGCACTCTCAGCGGCTCTGGAGGTACGGTGAACTGGACGGCAAAAGATTTAACCATTGTTCCCGAACCAGTACATTTTTCCATGTTAGGTGGGTTGTTCATTGCCGCCACGTACGCCTGGAGGCGTTTTCGTCGCAGTTAATCTCAACCTATTCTTTTCTGGCGAAAAAGCGTGCTGATTATCCGGCACGCTTTTTTTGCTCTGAATCGCGAGGGCGATGGCCCTGCTGCCACAGTAGTGCAATACCCAAAATATTTCTTTGCCTGGCACACCGGTGAGCGTTTCACTAGTCGACTTCAATCGATATTTAAATCTGTGGAACGAAAAGTTACAGAAAAAGTAACACAAGAACAACTTGCGAAGGCCCTTGGCGTTTCCCAGTCAACGGTTCATCGTGTCCTTGCGGGCAATAAGCGGGTCAATCCGGAGGCGAGAGAGACCATTCTTCAGGCGGCGGAAAAGATGGGGTATCGCGTGAATTTTTTCGCCTCACAACTCCGCAGCAAGCACCGTAAGCTCATCGTTCTAGGGGTCAGTTACCTGCAGGACCCATACTGTTTGGATATCGCGGAGTCATTTGAAAGTGTTGCGGCGGCACGTGGGTACCGCATCATGTTATCACACTTTCATGATACCACCGACTCCATGATGTTCCATCGGGAGATTTTGGGGCCTAGCGGGCTGAATTGTCTCGCACTTGTAGGAGGGGCAACCAGCCGTGTTAGCGATACCACACTGAACGAATTGGTTGAGAGTGGCATCAACGTTTTTTTGCTGGGTCGTTCGATTGAAAACCCAAGGATATCTCAAGTGCTTCCTAATAACGTGCGCGGTGGCGAGCTGGCCGCGGATCATTTCCATGCCTTGGGCGTCAGAAAGACCTGGGTGTTGACTATCGACGATGAACAATCCGGGGTTCGGGAACGTGCAGAGGCTTTTGTTGCTCGGGCGAGAGCGAATAATATGCCCAAGCCCAAAATGATTCTCGTGCCGCCACACCTTACGATTGAGGATATATCTGAAGCGGCCCGGGACATTATCAAGAAAGAGATGCGTCATCGAGCGTTTCCCGAAGGCATCTTTTCGACTGGCATGATTTACTCTGCCGTCATGTTAAGGGAGGCGAATAAACGCGGGTTTAGACCTGGAAAGGACTACCGCATCATTGGCTACGATGACATATGGCCAACTCGTTATTTCTACCCATACCTGACCACTATCCGGCAGCCAACGCTGGAGATGGGGCGGAAGGGTGCGGAATACTTGATTGATATTCTGGAGGGCAAGAGTGAGCCCGGAGCACGGCAATTGTTTGAGCCGAGCCTGATTGTACGAGAGTCCTGATCGATAATAAGCGGTCGAAGTTCTTGAGCCAGATGAAGAAAAGGGCGTTGACGAGATGAACTTGCTTGCTATGAATAAGTATGCACGAAAACAGCACTATGAAAAATAACGCTATTGCTTTGGTAACCGGTGCGGCCGGAATTATTGGTACTGAAATCTGCGCAGCCTTAAGTGATGCGGGTTGGAGAGTCGCCGCCACCGATTTATCTGAAGAGGAGTTTAATTTAAGCGAAATCTACCAGGGTGCTGTTCGTGCCGATGGCCTTTTCTATGCGGATTTGAGCGACCTGAGTGCATGCGCGAAATTAGTCCATGAAGTGGAGGCGACACTGGGACCGATATCGTTGTTGGTAAATAATGCCGCCTTAGGCCAATATTTTGGCGGTATCGGAAATGTAAGGCCAGAGGATTACCAGCGCTTGGTGAATATCAATTTGCTTGCGCCTTTTTTTTTAACGCAAGCAGCACTGCCTTCCCTGCGTGAGCATTTGGGCTCGGTGGTAATGATTTCATCAGTATTGTCTCAAATGCCCAAGGATGGCGCCACACTCTATGGTGTGACGAAGGCGGCCCTGGAGAAACAAACCGAGTTCCTGGCACATGACTTGTGCAAGCATGGGGTGCGTGTAAATGCCATACGTGTGGGTAGCGTTCCCGGAGGGCATTTTTTACGTGAGCGTATGAAAGGAATGGAGCCCGAACGAGCGCGTGCGCTTTACGAAGATGTCATGAAAATACATGCTGCTGATATTGCTCAGGAGGGTGAGGTGCCCTTGTTGGGAAAACCTGCCGATGTGGCGAATGCCATCCTTTTCCTCGCCTCGGAGCAGGCACGTTTGGTGAATGGGTGTACGTTTCCGGTGGATGGTGCTCTCGTTATCCGTGAGCCGGTCATGGAGCGTTTGAATCAGCGCAAAAAATCGATTGATGACATCGTGGATTCTTACACCAAAGCTTATGAAACCTCTGTGTCGACGAAGGACTGAACCAGAAATTTTCTATTGGTTTCCTTCCTGCTAACTAGAAATCGGTTTCTGCCTTTTGTGTCGTAGACACTCAGCGTTATAATGCGTATGTCCTAGCGCTGGCGATTCTTCACGGATGCATGTGTGGATGTGTTATCAGCCAGCATCCTTGCTGCCCGAAGGACGGACAGAGGCTGCTTGGGGTGTTATTTCATCACGATTATGTCCGCTGATGACCATGCCATCGTCGGCTTCATCGCGAGTGGCTTCACGTAGTGATTTCAACATATGCTTCAGGTCTCTAAATCCGCCGATGGTGAACCAGATAGTGATAACGATTGCCTGAATGATTCCGCCCCAGATGAAAAGGCGCCAGAAGCCGAGCCACCAACTATCGGTAGTGCCCCAAATCAGATGATAGACAATGCCGGCAAGAAACAGGCCGAAATAGGAAAGTATCATTCCGAGAGTGGCAAAGAAGATGAGCGAATCCCCGAGGCTGAAATTCCTGGAGAAGCCGAGTGCCTCCAGCCCACGGAAGCGCTTGTGTGGCTCGCTTTCTGGCTCAATGCCGTACTTCCCTCGGTGTAGCATTTCATCGAGATTGAAATGCTTTTTTGAAGCCAAGGATACCACGATGTAGATCAGGCTGGAACTGACCATGGCCACGAAAAACATTTCCTGACCGTTCAGGAAGAAATCGGGCTTTACCTGCTGGATATAGATGCCGCTGACCGCCAGGACCGAGCCGGTTATCATCGATGCCCAGGCAGCAGTGGTGGTGCCTTTTGACCAATACAGCCCGCCGATAATCGTTGCTCCGGCGCCACCCATGAAAATCGCACCTGTGATAGCGAAGAAGAGCAGGATATACTGAGTTTGCTGGAATAGCAGGCTGAAGAAAAATGCGAAAACGGCGACTCCGATAATCGAACAGCGCAAGAGTAAGAGATGCTGTTTGGCGGTGAAAGGCTTTCCGCGTATCGGCATGATTACGTCCTGGATGAATATGCTGCCCCAGGAGTGCAGGTACGTGTTGTCGGTGGATAGTGCGGCTGCAAAAATGATGGCGGCAAACAGTCCGAGCATGCCTGCCGGCAGGACCGATTTAAGAAACAGGGGAGTGGTCATCTGTTCCTCAATCTGCGGATTTTGAATGGCGGATAGCTGCTCACGGATGGTTGCAGCGACCGAGCTGTAGTCACTGGTATTTAGCACAAGGAAGGCACAGGCAGGAACAAGCATCGGCAAAATGAATACAAGGGCGGTCCGCCATTGCCCGAGGATTTTAGCCATGCGTGCTTCGTGCGGGTTGCGTGCTGACGCATTGTACCCTTGGCTTCCCTGCCACGCCATGGTGGTATAGAACATCCCGAAGATGGAGATGAGGAAAAACCACATATTAAAGTCTTCTACTTTGGAAGTATCGAAGGGGTTGATACGTGAGGCGCCTTCGAGTGCGTTCAGCTGGAGGCTCGCACTGATTGCGCCCCAATCAAACTTCAGGATCAGGAAGACCAGGATGGCCACAAAGCCCATGCTGAACAGAATTCCTTGAAAGAAGTCGGTCACAATGATGGCAATCTGTCCCCCGCACGTAGCGATAAATACAGCCAGGAACAGCATGGCGAACATGATAAGCGCAAAGACGGAGACATCCATGCCCAGTATCGGCAGTACGTCTGGAAGATCGAAAAAGTAGAGGAAAAATCGTCCGGTGATTGCCGGAAAAATCCCGTAGTTGATAATGCCGGCGAAAAAGCACAGCATGCCGGTAAAGATACGGAGCTTTCTGCTGTATCGAATTTCCAAAAACTGTGCCAAGGTCATGGCACGCGTTTGCCGAAACCGGTATATGACCCAGCCTGTCAGAGAAATAAAAAGACCGACAGGAAGCATCATCAGCGTCCAATACGCGGGAGGGAAACCGGCAGCGTAGTATAGTTCAAACTTGGCCACTAATGAAATGGCGCCCAGCCCTGCGGCACCTTCAGCTAGAGTTAGCATGTAGCGTCCTGCGCTTCGATTGGCCGCCAGGAAGTCTGCTACGCTTTTGGTCAGGCGCAGCGGTACTATAATGAGCGCCATTATAAAGAGAGCAAAGCCGAAGAAGATGAACCAATCGATGGTATGCACGTTGGAAAGGTGTTGTTTATTGTAAGCTGGAAAGGGCTATTTATGGGTTCCGGGCCGGTATAGTGAGTCTGAGCCAGTCGCTATGCCGGTGGAAATCGGGATCGGTCTGGTAAGTCGTGGAATAGAGAGTGAAGGCGCCTTCGTTGTCGTAGTTGTAGCGGCAAACAGATGCGCGGAGGGCCGTTGCCTGTTTACGGTCGAGCTCTATGGTTGATAGCGGTACCTTGATTAGCAGATTCCATAGGTTGCCCTGCACCCATGAGTAATCCTCGACTAAGTCTTTCTGCCAAACCAGGCACTCCTTATGGTCGGATTTTTCGACTATAAGCCGTTTGCGAATGGCTTCTGTCCATCGCAATTGCAGACGCTGCCCTGATGGCGAAAAGTGAATTTCCAGATATTCATCGGTGTTGTGTACATCGAGGAAAAGCTCGATAGTGTCACCGTGGCGGTAGACGAGCTGATTGAAGGCCTGGGCGTCATTGTGGAGGTAATTATCTTCAGCTTTCACGTAGACCCATAACGCCTCAGAGCTTATGCCAAACTGAACGGTTGCGGGCTCCGCTTTTCCGGCTTCGGATTCGTCGAGTGGGTGCAACGGCAGGATTGGGGCACCGTCAAATGCGTGCTCGATAGACGGCTTGTCGTCGGGGTTGAGAAGGGGAACTTCTATGACGGCTACTGACGGCTGCGGCATGTCATGTGTGGGTTGAGTATGAGCGATTTTGCAGCTGCTTAAGCCTACGGCCGAGAGGACCAGCAGGGCGTTTAAACAGAGACATTGCATAGGATACCGTCGCATAGGGGGCATTGTTGAGAGGCATGCATAGGCTCTTTGAACGTAGGGCGAGCAACGATACCTTTCCCGGCTGGCCATAGCGTAAAATGCGAATACTTAGTGATTGCCTTTAAGATTCTGACAGGTCGGCAATGGCATCAATTTCAACACGGATGCCTCGCAATAGAGGGGCCTGTACCGTGGTCCGGACTGGTGGCACTGCGGTGTCCTTAAAGAAGTCTGCATAGGTCCGGTGATAGCCCTCAAAATCATTGAGGTCCGCCAGATAACTGGTGCACTTGACGATGCAGTCTCGTGTGCCGCCTGCCTGAATGACCAGATTTTCAATGTATTGCAGAGTGATTTTCGTCTCTTCCTCAATGGAGCCGGACAGGACACGCCCATCTGTCAAATCAAGTGGCCCCTGGCCACTGATGTAAAGCATGTTGCCGCAACGGACTGCCGGGGTGATGCCCTGCATTTCGAATGTTTTGCCAGTATGGTAAACAGGTTTTTTTGCCATGGTAAGTGAGTGATGTTATCTTAAGGGATCCATTGTTTCCCATTGGGAAAAATCTAATATGAAGCGCGCAATCTCTCGACTGACGCTTTCCAGCAGGGAGTGGCCTTTTTCAGCGGTTGCCAGCTCGGGCTTGCCCATGTGACCGGATGAGGTCCATCGATGAAAGCGATGAAAGCCTTCCACTTTGTGGCACCACTGAGCGGAGGCCCAGGGGCGCTCCCGCTCAGTATGCTTAGGGTCCAGTTGCGAGAGGTGGACCAAATCCTCACGAAGCGCCAGCATGAGCGAGGTTTCATATTCGCAGGCGTGTGTTAAATGCGGGGTGTCCATGCCATGTTCGGATGGACTCATGGCATCGGACGCCGTCTGCCACCAGCAGCCCAGTGATAGGGATGCGGCGTCAAAACGGTCATCGGTCACAACGAGCTCTGTCAGTGCCTGGGACACTGGAACCAGGTTGCCACCATGCCCGTTCAGGAAATGTATTCGTTGAAAGCCAGAGTCCAGAACACACCCCGCCAGCGACTGAATTACCCGTGAATATAAAGTAGGGCGGAGGCTTATGCGGCCTGGAAAATCACGATGGTGCTCCGACGCGCCCAGCCAGAGAGTAGGGAGGATTATTGCCTTGTTTCCCAAGATAGCTTCCAGCCGTTGGGCAATGGCGTCGACTTGTAGTGTATCGACGAACACTGGCAGGTGTGTGCCATGCTGCTCGCAGGAACCAAGGGGTACGATTACCGGGAGGCCCTTGTCCAGTTGTTGAATTTCTTTCCAGCTGCGTTCTGCCCAAAGCATCGGATGCCTGTTAGTATGAAAAAAAGAATTTACTTGCGCTTGATTGGTGTATAAGTATTCACGAAATCTTTAATGGGTCAAGCCATTCTTGTGCGAAACGAGAAATGGCGGAAAAGAGTTTCCAAATGTCACTAGAGTTAACAGCAATCGACAGTTGGGTGGTTCACGTGCCACTCCAGGCTGAGTGGGCCTCCAGTCCCGAGTTTGGTGCTCATGAAGCGGGGATGGAATCGTCCCGCCGTCTAATTGTTCGGATACGGGATGCGGATGGCTTTTCTGGATGGGGAGAAGGCGCGGTCGCTTTGTCGGAGGATGACCGCTGCAGTTCTTTCAAGCAGTTACTTCGTCCAGGGGCTTGCCGTGCGCCGCTGAGCATCCTGCCGTTATGGGAAACCGGCGGGAATTACTGGCTTAAGCCGGAAGACAATTCTCGCTACTCACCGCCGAAGCATAACATCAAGCATCGTTTGCGTCATCCGCTTCAGAAGGTTTGTGAATCCGCAATCTATGAGCTGTTGGCGAAGCGAGCCGGTGTCAGGCTTTGTGAGTTATGGGGAGGTCCGTGGCGTGATTCGGTGCTGGCCGATTACTGGATGGGGCGGGTCACTCCTGAGCATGCCGAGCGTTGTGCGCGGCGCGCCCTGGAGCTGGGCTTTCGCGGGGTGAAGCTCAAGACGACGCTGGAGGACCCCAATGTGGAGCGTCTTGAGGCGATCAGAAATGCCGCGGGAGAATCGTTCAAGGTAACCGTGGACCCTAACGGACGCTTTTACCGTTTGGATGATGCGATGCGTACGCTTGAGGAGATGGATGCCATCGGCAATATGGCAATCCTTGAAGATCCTTTCCCTCGCTTTCATCTGGCAGAATTTGCTTCTTTAAGGTCGAAACTGCGTGCACGTGTTGCCGTCCACATTGATCCGCCAGAGAGCCTATGGTCAGTGATTGAAGCACGGGCGGCAGGTGGACTCAACCTAAGCCATCCATTTCAAGGGCCCGGGGAATGGCGGCAAGATGCAGCAGTCGCTGATAGGGCGAATCTCCCCGTCTGGCATGGAAGTTCGTTGGACCTGGGGATTGGCACTGCGCACCAACTGCACCTGGCTGCGAGTGCGCCCAATTGCACTTTGCCTGGAGATCAAGTAGGCCCGTGGCTGAGAGAGGATAGTTTGTTAAAGGAGCCTCTGACGGTTAAGGATGGCTGCATTGTTGTCCCGGATGGCCCAGGTCTCGGTATACAGGTAGATGAAGGCGCACTGGATAATAGATGTGTGACCTACTTGAATGTTTCAGGCATATGAGCCAGGAGCCATTAGCTTTTGTTTGGTACGAATCGATGAACTAAAAAGGATTTTTTACCCATTACCTGAATATTGTTCTTGGCATACTAACGTGAATACTTATACATTAATGCTATGATTTTTTGCCCTCAAAGTGCTGAGCAGGATACTGTCTTACGCGAAAAAATATATGCGTATCAGGCGGATGTCGTGGAAGTCCGGCATCACATACATGCGAATCCTGAGATGGCATATGAAGAATTTGAGACGGCTGCTCTTGTGAGCAAGCATCTGAATAAACTTGGCGGATTCGATGTTCGTGAAGGGGTCGGAGGCACCGGAGTTACCGCGGTTTTAAGGGCGGACCTACCAGGCCCGACTATTGGTTTGCGAGCGGATATGGACTGCCTGCCGATTGAGGAAAAAGCGGGAAAAGCATACGCCTCGAAGCGTCCCGGCTTCATGCATGCTTGTGGTCACGATGGGCATACCGCCTGTCTTTTGGGGGCTGCACGGGTATTGTCAGAATGCAGTGATTGGTTACGTAGCCCGGTTAAGTTCATTTTTCAGCCGGCTGAGGAAGGGCGTGCTGGAGCCAAAAAAATGATGGAGGAAGGAGCACTGGCCAATCCGTTAGTGGAACGAATTTTCGGTGTGCACGGATGGCCTACATTGCCGGTTGGCAGCACAGGCACTCGAGCCGGTATTATACACGCCACCAATGATGAAGTCAGAATTGTCGTGAGAGGGAAGAGCGCGCATGCCGCCTGGCCGCATCACTCTGTGGATGTTGTCGTAACCGCCAGCCTTATCATTCAGGCGCTGCAGTCTATCGCTTCCAGAAATGTAGATCCTTTGGATAGCGTGGTGCTGAGCTTGTGCCGACTGGAGGCCGGGACGAGTTATAATACACTTCCTGGCGAAGCCAAAATCACGGGTACCATCCGTGCCTTGTCCAAGGAATCCAGGGATTATCTTTGCGAACGCATCTGTGCGATTTCTGAAAACATAGCCCGCGGAATGGGAGGCGTGGCCGATGTCTCCTTCCATGACCCATATCCCGCACTGATTAATGATAAGGCCACCGCCACCTTTTTCCATGAAGCGATTGGGCCGCACCTGCCCATCATCGAAGTGCCTCCGGTAATGGGAGGCGAGGATTTCGCATTCTACGCCCAGGAAATACCAGCCTGCTTTTTTTACGTTGGTTTGTGCCCCGCGGGGGAGAGGTCCTGTCCCGGTCTGCATCAGCCCGACTTTGATTTTAATGACGAGGCATTGCCCATCGGCGTGGAAACGTTCTGCAGACTCGCTTTGGGCTACGAGCCATCGTCCTCCTGAGTTCTCATTTAATCCAAGAAGCTACACATCCCATGAAATACATTAACCAATCGATAGAGACCGTTATGCGCCGAGATATCGCCGATCTTTCCGTCCGACATGTCCTGAACAAAGGCCATTTATTGAGAGCCATTGGAGTGGGGATCGTAATCACGGCCCTTACTGCGCCAGCCTTTGCGGATGACATCAAAGGCACCTCAGTTATCTATTATGATTTTGAGGAAGAGTCAGGACGCGGACCGGTCCCCAATCAGGTTGCGGGCGCATCGGAGCTTGAGGCAACACTCGCCCCCGAGGGTATTGAGTGGGTAGCTTCCGGTAAGGATGGCAAGGGGCTAAAAGTCAGTGAACCATCTGCCAATGAGGACCTTTCCCGCTATGGCTTTTTTCAAGTACCGTACACTGTTTTGCATGACCGCCTAGAGGCATGCGACCTGTCGGTTAGCTTCTGGTATCAACCGCTGGACTCTGAACCGGGCGGAGAAAAGGGGTACCGCTATTTTATCGATAACCAATACAGTTCAAAGGCCGGCTTTGTTCTCTATATGACAGGAGGCAGCCATGCCATGACTCTCGTAGTTGGCAACGGCCAGCGCATACTGGGCATATCCAGCGGGGCATTGTCATGGAGGGCAGGGAAGTGGTACCATATACAATTCTCCTATACGTGCGATAGTGGCACATTGAAGCTCTATCGGGACGGAGAAGAGTTGGCATTTCAGATCGACCCTGCTTTTGGGAAAATTGCCGTCTCCGGAAAACACCTTCGCGTTGGGAATCGCCTTGGGAGCACCTACTCTCCACTTCCGGGCATATACGATGATTTCACCGTGAAGGTCGATTGATCGAGATCACCTTAACCACCGAGAATCCAATTTAACACTTAATTACCATGAAAAAAATCCCCCTCCTTATAGCCCTTACTTTTCAGATGACTTCCATGTATGGGCAAGCGACTGACCGTAGCGCGGATGCGTTCTTCGCCGCGCCGAAAACGCCGCCGCCTGATCTGTCTTTTGACCGGGCTTATCCTCAAGGCCGTGAGTTCCCTTTTGCCTTTCTCTCCGTTGGTGGCGGGATGGAGACGGATTTTATGGGAATTTACCCCGACGAGGTCATCAATGAGTTGATTCAAGAATACAAGGAGGCCGGCTTTAATATGATGGCTCCGCGTTATGAGCTGGATTATCGGAATATTGAAGACGCGGAGAAACACGATCTCATGCTCATCCACAGCGTCGGGATTAAGATGAACTTTAAAAGTGATACCCCTTTGAAAATGACGCCGGAAGAAGTCAAAGAGGTGATAGGCAAAGAAGTTCGAGAAGCGGCGGATTGTGAACTCATCCAGTGGTGGAACGTCGAGCCGGAGGAACTGCGTTTCTGGATGAAAAACGAAATGGAGTACCTGCAGGCTGTAACTGAGGCCATTCGCGAGAACGATCCTTTAAATCGCCCCATCTGGATGTATCAGGCAACCCATTTTACTGGCGAGGCTATGGCCAAGGCGGGCAAGTACCTCGATGTGATCGGCAAAGGAAATTATACGAACCTTATCAGGAAGAAAGATGAGCGTGTTTTTGGCCGTTGGACCATGGAGGAGGAGTTGAAGGCGGAGGAAATCCTGGGCCGCGATATGGTGACTATTTCTGTGTTGGAGATGTTCATGGATCCCGATCAAGAGGATTGGGAGCTGATCAACGATTGGGTCGTACACGATGTCTTCATCAGTGTGGCTACGGGTGCAGAAGGTTTTGTTATTTACTCGTTGCGCAAGCGCCCAAACTTCGCGGCCCACAAAGACTACTACGACGCGTATAAGAAGATTGGGCCGATGTTCCTCGGTCCGGATGGGCTCGGGCAAGTTTATCTATATGGCGAAGAACGGGATGATATCTCCGTGAATGTCATCATGGGACCGAGTGAAGTGGAGATGAGCCCTTACGCAGGTGCGGGCTTGAGTAAGCCTACTACTTTCGAGTCCGTCACGGTGTCCAATCTGGCCTACGGGGATAAGCGTTATCTTACGCTGGTGAATTCGGCGAATGAGCCCGTGCAACTGGTCGTTAGCAATATACCTTACATGGCGGTACGCGCGGACAACTTGCTCGACGATGCCGATTCGTTCTGGATATCCGAGGGCGAGTTCATGGTAACACTGCCTCCCTTGGGAGTCGCTGTTTACGAAATGTGGCGTTCCGACTCCTAACCACGAAAAGGATAATGAAGCGGTCACTTTTAGTTGTACTTCTGGGTGTCTTTGCCATCACCGGTCATGGCATTCCCAGTGCGAAGGGCGAGAACGCTTCCTTCTTCGGTACCGCATGGACACCGGTGGATTTGCCCAGCGATAAACTGTATCCGCAAGGTACTGTGTTTCCAATAGGTGGTTATGCGGGTAACATAGATCGGGAGGCCGCCAATGGCTTTACTTTTTATGGGCCCAGCTATGGGAGGAAGCCTGGCCAATATGCTTTGGCAAAGGAGCATGGCTTGTTCGCGATTGGTCATGTGGGCATTGATATGAACTTCCACGCCCGTGGGAATAAGCCTATTTTGGAACTCAGCTCGGATGAGGTTTATGAGAAAATCGCTGCTCAGGTCGATGCGTTGGCCCCAGACGAGAATATCGCCTGGTGGGCTTTGTATCCGGAAGAACTGCGCTTTTGGATCGTAAGTGAAATGGATTATTTGAAAGCGGCGACTCAGGCCATCCGTGATCACGACCCGCTGGGAAGGCCTATCTTTATGTACGAGCCGAATAATCGCGACGCGGCATCGTTGATGGAAACCGGCTACTTGCAGGATATCATCGCGCGTGGAATGTATCCCAATGGCTGTGGACAAAAAGATGACCGTGTTTGGTGCCGTTGGGCTGTCGAGCAACAGCGACTGGCTTCTGAAGGTTTGGAAAATCAGCCTTTTTATATCGCGGTACCTGAAATGTACATCGAGCCGGATACTAAAGAGCGAGTGTTGATCGAAGACTGGGTGCGGCACGATACTTATGTGGCACTGATCGGTGGTGCGAAGGGCGTGTTTATTTATTCTTTGTCGACGCGTCCCAATTTTCCTTCGCACGGATACTATTATGCGGCCTATGCCAAACTCGCGCGGGAGCTTGCAGGAGATCTCGGGCTGGGGCAGGTGTTCCTTTTTGGAGAGAGGCTTGACGCCTTGAGCTTTGAAGTGGTTTCTGGGCCCGAAGCGATCTCACCCAAAGTTGGTTTTGGTGGTGTAACCGATGTCGTGAGCTATTCGCCATTAAGCACTGCCAGCATGGCTTATGAAGACGAACGCTACCTGTTTATGGCCAATTCGGCGAACGAATCGATTGCCGTTATCATCGAAGGCATTCCTGAGGGCGTACTGGTCTACGACGTATTTGACGGCACGGAGCATGGCGAATTAGAGTTGGTCAAACTCGGGCCGCTTGAAGTTAAGGCATTTCGCCTCACCTCCGACTAACAGCGTCGAGAATCGTATGGTCTCTAAGCGTCGAACTCGTGTGCTCCTGGCCAGTCTCATTCATGAGACGAATACCTTTGTTGAGGAGCCGACCAGTGTATCGCATTTTAGCTGGAAAGTGGGGAAGGATATGTTCCTACCCAGTGTGGATGATTCGCCTTTCCGGGCATTCATGGAGGTAGCACAGGAAAAGGATTGGGAGGTCCTGCCGGCAGTTGATGCACGCTGCATGGCGAGTGGGATTGTGGAGGACCAGGTCTTCGAGGGCTACTGGGAACTGCTCCGAAAAGAGGCGAAGCATTACCTGGAAGCCGGACCGATCGATGCCGTGGTACTTATTCTTCACGGCGCCATGGCCACACGTAGTGTTGATGATGTCGAAGGCGTTTTGGCAGAACGCCTGCGTACGGTGCCAGCACTAAAAGGGTTGCCCTTTTACGGCGTCCTGGATCTGCACGGGAATTTCTCCGAGCGCATGGCTCAGCACATGAATGGCTGGGTGGCTTTTCGGGAAAATCCTCACACGGATGCGATCGAGTGTGGTCGACGCGTTGGCCTCATGCTGGCGCGATATCTGGAATCAGACCGTAGCACGAAGGTTTTCTGGCGGCGTTTGCCATTGCTATGGCCAGCCATTGCCACTGCAACTTCCGCCAGTCCTATGTGTGAGATGGAAGCATTGGCTCGGGAGATTGAAAAGGAGAACCCGGATGTGCTCGCGGTTAATATCATGGCAGGTTTCGCTCATGCGGACGTGCCGGACGCAGGCGTTTCCATCAACCTGACGACGACTGCCGGAGCGGATAAGGCTCGATGGGTCTTGAATCGATTGGCCAATACGGCCTGGGCGTTGCGTGAAACTCGCTACCCCAGTGAGTGCCCCTTAAGTGAAGCCATAGAAAAGGCCCGGCAGGGGCCTTTCCCGGCGTTGTTAGTTGAGCCGGCGGATAACGTCGGTGGCGGAGGGCCAGGTGATGGGACCCATGTGCTTCGAGCGATGCTGGCGGCGGGAGTCGACGAATCTGCAGCTGTGATTTACGATCCCACGTCTGCGGCACAGGCAATCCAGGCCGGACCAGGTCATGAATTGGAACTCAAGCTCGGCGGGAAAGGGTCCAGGCTTGATGCCGGACCGCTCAGATGCCAAGCCCGGGTGCTCGCGGTGAGTGATGGGGAATTTCATTTGGAAGATCCCCAAAGCCACTTTGCGGCAATGACGGGCCAGCGTGTTCGGATGGGACCCAGTGCGGTCGTGCTCATTGGCTGCGTTTACGTACTGATAACCAGCATAAAGACACCCCCTTTTGATCTGGGGATGTGGAGGAGCCATGGCTTGAACCCGGAGGACTTTTCACTCGTCAATATCAAGGCGGCCGTTGCCCATCGGCAGGCATGGGCTCCGGTTGCTGCGCAGGAGTGGACCGTCGATGTGCCCGGGCCCGCTATGAGTGATATCACGCGCTTGCCTTATCGCAGGGTCAGCCGTCCCGTTTATCCACTCGATCCTATGGACCAAAGCCCCTTGCTTGAGTCCTAAATTTGCTTGAGAACGGGCCTCTCTCGGGGAAGAAAACACCCACCGGAAGTGACTCCCGGTGGGTGTGGATATTGAAAGTACGATAAAGCGGCAGGTCTAGTTGACCCCGTCGATGCGGTAGATATGTACCTCAAGAGGTTCCCAGGTGTCGGTGAAGCTCTGACTGCTGATGCTTTCCGTTCGGCCTTCGAACAGAACATCAGCCGTGCCTACGCCACTGGGAAGGTCGTCGACCGTTGCGGTCACACTCTCGTCTGCCGAATTGACCGTGATGATGTAGGTTTGCCCGCTGTACTTGACGGCCAACAGGTTCAACGAGGGTTGGTCGGTGATTTCGCCGACAGCCAGGTGGGCCGGGAGGGAAGGGGTATAGCTGTCCACGAAGTCCGGACCGGACGTAATGGTGAAGTCAATCGTGCTGTCTACCGTGCCTTCCAGGACTGCAGTTCCTACTCCCTCCGGCCCGGTCAATTCAGATGAGCCCTTACAATAACCATCCCAGAGAGACCAGCAGGCATCACTGCTAGCTTTGTAGAAATTGTTATAGATGTGGAATCCTCTCAGGCCGGAACAGACCCCCTGCCAGAAGTCGTGGTAGGCGCCTTCGAATGAGAACAGGTTCTGGTTGAGCTCCGTTAGCTCCAACCCACCGTAGACCACCATTTCATCATTGGCAAAATCCTCGCCAATCGTAACCCCCGCGCCGACGAGGTTGCCGACGCTTTCCTCGGCTTGCCAGCGCATCCACGCGGGTGGCATGGAGATCATATAGCGGTAGAGAGAGATGGTTATTATATCCAGATAGTCCTCAAGCGCGTCTGTGTCGGGGGCATAGATGTGGCTGAAGTAGGTATTTACTGGCCGATCATAAGGATCGTTCTGGTAGGCCCAAGTGCGATAGTTTTCCAGAATATCCTCTTCAGTCGGTTCCGCTGGACGTAACTCTTCAGGGAGGAACCATTGCGCGATATAGGGATTATCCGTGTAGGCGTCCATGAATTCGCTTAGCTCACTTTGAGTCAGTGGCGAGCGGGTGCCGCCCTCTCCCTCACAGGGGAGTTGGGCGATCACCGCCGTCCCCGCGATTTCATTGGTCGGGATATACGCATTGTAAAGGGTGACAGGATGTCGGCCAAGGTACATGCCGAAGGGACGGGTTTGCTGAATATCTTCAAAGCTGACGGTTGAGAAGAATGAGACCGGAAATGCGGGACCATTCGGATAGAACGACGGCATCCGGCCCACGGAGAACTCATCGCAGTACATAATGGAGTAGTACACGAAGAGCCCCGTATAGCCGGCAGTGGTCTTGCCTGCATGGGTGATATCCAGCACGGGGCGCGGGTTGCGGTCATTGACCGTAAAGTTGTCAAACTTGGCAATCGAGTAATAGGTGAAAACCCCGCAGTGCCCCGGAGAGAGCTTCGAGTAATCGAGCACGTGGAGGGCCGGCGTCGTCATGTTGTCGACATAAACGTAGTGATAATGCCCGTCGACGACGACACGGACGGTGACCGAGCCGCTGGGGATGGTGACGGATTCAGTTGCGACCTGAGTATTGCCGAACCAGAGGGTCACGGTGCCGATTGTTCGGTCCAATTGCACATAATAGCCATCGGCCTCCTGAAAGCGCTTGGTCTCATTAGCCAGACGATAGCCGATGCCATAATAATGATCATAGTCCGTGGCGGGTTCTATATCGACGGTGATGTCCAGGTCGGAAGCGGTGAAGTCTTCTATATTTGCGGAAAGGGCGGGGGAGGCTGTCATGACGTTGCGAAAATAGTGAAAGTCCAGCCGACTGTTGAGGAGTTGGATGAGACCGTCATTTTCACCGTCACCATTTTCTTGCCAGGCGTGTCCTATCGCATCGGAGAGTATCCCTGCGGTATCGGAATCACTCCTGTCGAAATCGTCCGTGATCGCCCCTTGATCAAGGTAGACGATATGACGCTCTCCCTGGGCGACGACCCGGAGGTGTCCATATCCAGGATCGGGGATGGTAACATTGGCGGAGTCGATCAGGGTATTGCCAAAATAAAGCGAGACCGTATCCGGATCGGCATAACGATTTAAGCGGACATAGTAGCCATTGGCGGCTTGGTATTGGCTGTCCTGAGATGCCAGGCGGTAACCGATGCCATAGTAGCCGCCGTAATTGTCGTTAAATGGTCTGATGCTGGCTCGCACATCCAGATCCGCTGCCGTATAGTCCTCGATATTCATGGAGAGATTGGGTTGCGAAGTGCTCGCATTGAAATATCTTAGACGCGCGGTATGGTTTTCAATGGTCAGAAGATCGTCTGCGGCGACGTCGAGCGTTTCGCTCCACACCCAGCCGCTGGAGGTGAGTGGGCCCACGTAATTGTTATTGGACCGGTTAAAATCATCGGATAGCGAGGCATCGAGACCGTCTTCCTTTAGCTGGAAGTTGTCGAAAGTCGCTTTACTCGACGAGACGTACAAGCCCACGTAGCCTGCATTGGTTTTGCTGGAGTCCGTCAGGCTTATTTGCTGGATACTGTCCACGTACACGGTATGGCTTGTCCCGCTGGCGACGACACGTACCTCAGTGAAATCATTATCCGGGATGCTCACGCTGACCGTTGATAGGGCGGTATTCCCATAGTACAGGGACACCTCATCGGCGACGCGATTGACACGCACGTAATAGCCTCCGGGGTCGGGATAAGCATCCGTCAAGGATGCCAACCGGTAGCTAATGCCGTAGTTCGTGCCGAATGTGTCGGAGGCGTCGCCTTTCAGGTCCACGGTTATATCGACATCGGCGGAGGCATAGCGACCAACGTTGGCAGCGACATAGCCCAACGATGGATTTGTACCGGTTTCCGAGTCGAGGCTTAGTACGTTACCGCTTAGGCTGACACGCGCGGTTTCCATGTTCTCTCCAGCTTCGAACCAACGGGCGTCCACCATTTTTTCGGACGAGCCCATGGTCAGGCTGGCCGTACGGGTGAAGGTGTCTACCAGATCGGTTGCTATGAGTGAATGAGTTGCGAGGCCAGTAAGGCCGAGGGCAAAGAGGGAGAAGAACACCCTCTGTCTTGTGGTTAGGTTTTTTATCATCATGACTTTTTATGATTTAGGGTAGAGAGGGGTATCGTGGGCGTTGGCGTGATCCTGAAGGGGGATCGTGGGGGCAATAAATGTATAAGTATTCACGAAAAGGCATAAAAAAACGCTCTACGGTGAGCCTGCTTGCCGGGGCATGATTTGTTGATAAAAGCCTTCCTCGCCCTCAATGGGGATGATGGACTCAACATGGCCGTCCAGAAAGACTACATTTATACGGTTGCCACCGTGTCTTGCTCGTAGTGACGCGTTGCCATCGCGCCCGCTTCCGGTATGATAATTTATTTCCCTTACCATATAGTAGGCATCCATGTAGAGCCCCACACGCGCCGGATCTTGAAAGTTGTAGATAGCATCGTACCCTGATAGCTGTGCACCTTCTGCATCACTCACGCCTGTGGCGTAAGCATTAACCCCATAACTGGTACCGTAAACGGTGCTGAACCAGACATCCATTGGCTCGCAAGAGGGGCACACTGTAATCCTTTTAGGGTCTGCTGGATCCATTTCTAAATAATTTATGATTTGCCTGTCAAAATAGTAGCCTCCATAGCGATTATCCGGCAGGGCGCCGCCGTTTTCCTGGGCAAAGAGGAGGGCGGCTGCCCCCATTTGGCGGAGGTTGGATTCGCAGAGGCTGCTGCGACCTCGCTCAAGAGCATTGGAAACGATTGGAATCAAGATTGTGGCAAGAATTGCCATAATCGCTACGACGGTGATCAATTGGATAAGCGAAAACCCCGGTTCGGAGCCTGTATCTTTTACACGGCGATTTTGCTTTGTTGGCATTTTATGTCTTTCTGAGAATTAAACTGGGCTCTAACCGTACAACCGTTCCTGCTGCCTGTTTGCCTTCTACGATATCAATGAGTAAATTAGCGCCTGCCGTTCCCATTTCCTGAGTCGGCTGCTTAATTGTTGTAAGCTCAGGGCATGCCATACGCGCAGACCACGAATCATCGTAGCAAATTAATCGTAAATCCTGGCCCAGATTTACGCCGCGTGCTTCCAGGACACGGATGACTTCGGCGAATTCCGAGCCGGTGCAGAAAATGCCATCGGGCAGAGGGCCTTCTGACAGCACCTTTTGTATGGTCTCCCGGATTGCTTCCCAGATTTCGTCAACATTGTAAGATGAGCGTATGCCGTACAATTTCGGCTTTGGAAGGCCGAGCTCTACGCTACGCTCTTGAAATGATATGGCACGTTGGTAGATGCCTGATTTCGGAGCATCCAGGGTAAAAACCCATAGTTTGCGCAGGTCCAGTGAATGGCAATGGTCGGCTGCAAGGCGCCCGCCCAGATGATTATCAGTCAATATTTGCGTGACTTTGGGGCTGCTGCTTTCTCGGCCAATCAACAAGGTATTTACACCGGATTCTGCCAGTGCCTGCACCGTGGCATCATCGACGCGCTGGGAGGCGCCGCCGACCAGCGCGAATAGGCTCACGCCACTGGGATCGAGAATCTCCTTATGAAAGTGACTCAGTGTGGTTTTGTTGTGCAAGTGGACGAGAATGATCCGATATCCGCGGGCTGAGGCCGCCATTTCAAAGGCCTCCACGATATCCATACTGTAGGGGTCGTGAAGGTAATTTACGCCCAGAGCGATGAGCTTGCAGTTCTTGTTTTTCCAGTGTGAGGCAAAGAAGTTTGGACGATGGCCCGCCTTGGTGGCTGCCTCAAGGATGCGCTTTCGAGTCTTGGGGCTGACTTTGGGATGTCCTGAAAGAGCACGGTGGACGGTCACTTGGGAAATGCCCAGCTTTTCGGCTAATGCGGTTTGTGTAATTGGAGTGGGTTGTGACTGTGGAGCTGACATCGTATAATGGTTACAGGTGTCGGAGCATAGGCTGGCTCGCTATTCGTTTCTGCGATGGATGAAAACCTGCTTCCGGCTCAAGATGGTTATAGCGTTGACGACATATGGTTGAGGGCATGAATACTATTCACAAGTTCAGTCGTAAGCTCTCGATAATTAGAGTATTTTAAATCCTCAATAAATGTATAAGTATTCTTGCTTTCGTTTGGCAATCTAAAAATAGCAGAAAATGTAAGTATACCACAGCGAGTTTCTTGGGGGCCGGAGGTTTACATTTCGCTGCTGGGAATATTCTGTTAGGAGAGGGCTCTTATATGGACTGATTGCTTTTTTAACTGATCCGACTGATGAGTGCTCTCTGTCGAAATGGGCTTCGGCTCAGCTTACCCTTTTTATTGGTCGTAGGGCTTGGGACTCTGCCGGTCCATGCCGCCGATGACGGCCTGGCGGATATAGCGGCGTGGCGGCAGCATCACTTTGGCAGTGCCGATAACACCGGCAATGCGGCCAACACCGCAGACTTGGACGGTGATGGGGTGGTCAACATCCTCGAGTACGCCTTGGGGATGAATCCGCAGGTGCGCGGTAAGGCTGGCCTGCCGGTATTTGGGGCGACTTCCGAGGGCTTGACTTTGACCTATGAGCGGGCGCGTACCGATATCGACTACGTCGTCGAAAGCTCCACCGATCTGGTGCACTGGAGTGCCGACGGAGTAGAGCAGGGCGGTACGGACCCGGGTGAAGTGACTGCGGTCGCACCCTTCGGCAGTCCGTCGCCGGTGGTTCTGCGCCTGCGTGTTCACGAGGCCATCAGCACGACGACGGGCCTGCGCGAAAGCGCCGCTGACGCGTTGGAGTTCGTCGTCAATACCCCGAGCTGGGCAGATGTACACTACCGTATCAACGGTGGCGCCGAGGTGACCGTCCGCATGACGCAGAGCGATGGGCAAAACACTTTCCTATTGGACGGGCTGGGTGAGGGAGATTCCGTCGGGTATGCCTTCACCTATCTGGCCGATGGCGAGGAGGTGGCCAGTGATTGGATGACACATGTCTTTGCGGGTGATTTTAACGCCTACACGTACACGCCGCTGTTCAGTGTCGCTACGGAGTTGGAGCCGGTCACGCAGGTTGAGACCGATGAGGCGCTCTATACGTATTTTTCTGACCGCGCGCGGGACCGTCACGCCCGCGAAGACCACTTCGAGGCCTACGATCATTACCTGAGCCACTATTGGGAGCATCGCACCGCCGAGATCGAGATCGTCGACGAGGTGGCCAAGGGCGGCGACACCATCACTTTCAACGTTCGCATGTCCTGGAAGTTAAAAGACGGCGAGGCGGAGTTGCGCGCCTTCTATCGGGGTGTTGGTACGGTAGCGGAATACTACGACAACAAGTCCATGACGCCGGTTGACTATCATGAAAGCGAGGGACCTTTTTTTACGCACTATCCGGATGACCTCTCACCGCCAACCGCTGACACGCGTTACTATACGCGCGTGTTCAACACCAACATCAAGGAAAGCCGTTCGATTCAGGTAGGAGACCGCATGGAGTTCGAGTTAAGCCAGTTTCTGGACAACCCACCCACAGGGCGCGATAACTACTATGGCACGACCTACCTGTACATCGTTGGGCAGGGGCTCGTCCCGTGGGAGGCGCACGGAGTTTTTGGCGATGCCTCCACTGAGCGTGAGGATTCCTATCCCATCGACTCGCAGGGCTGGCTTGGCGGGGGCACCACTTTGCCCTATATGTACTCCGGTGAGCCGGACAATCATTTCATGCAGATGGCGACCAACCTCGCGCCGGTCAACGGCCAGCGCTTCGTCCTCGGGCGGCGTCTGCATCACACCCATTTCGACGACGGCACTCACAGCGAGTCGGCCAACCCCAGCGTGGATAATCCGGTCTTCACGGAAATGATTGGCAAGCTGGGCGAGCGCTACATCAACCGCGCCTGCGTTTCCTGCCATGACCAGAATGGTCGGGCTCTGCCGCCCGAGCCCGGCGGCCTGCTCGACCAGTATGCGGTCCGGGTCGGTGATGCTTTGGGCAACCCCCATCCGCGCCTCGGGGCCATGCTGCAACCGGTGTCTTCCAATACCGTGCCTGAGGGCAAAGCCTTCCTGGCCAGTTGGACGGAAGCCGACGGCCTGCGCACACCCAACTACACCTTTCAAAGCACCGTACCGCAGACGTACTCGGTGCGCATCGCGCCGCAGTTGGTGGGCATGGGGTTGCTTGAAGCGATTCCGGAAAGCGCCCTCGAAGCGCTGGCCGACCCGGAAGACGAAAATGGCGACGGTATCTCGGGCCGCCTCCATATCGTGACCGACCCGGAGACAGACAGTCCGCGCGTAGGCCGCTTTGGCTGGAAGGCAACGCAGCCCTCCGTACGCGCTCAGGTGGCGGCGGCTTTCAACACCGACATGGGCGTGCTCACGACGGTCTTCCCGGAAGCCGATCTGGGTAGCCAGCAGAGTGGGGCGGAGTCCGGCAGTGAGCTGGACGAAGAGCACTTGGTCAACCTGACCACCTACATTTCTTTACTCGGGGTGCGTGCGCAGCGCGACTTGGACGACCCGCTGGTCATCCAGGGGCGGGTATTGTTCGACTCGGCCAAATGTTCGGCCTGCCACACGCCCAGTTTTCAGACCTCGCCGTACCACCCGCACGCGGAATTGCGCGACCAGACTATCCAGCCCTATACCGACCTGCTCCTGCATGACATGGGGCCCGGCCTGGCCGATAACCTGGCCGAGGGGGATGCCGCCGGAGAGGAGTGGCGCACGCCGCCCCTGTGGGGCATCGGGTTGACAGCGGGTGTCAGTGGTGGGGAGGCATATCTGCACGATGGACGCGCGCGTACCCTGGAAGAAGCCATCCTCTGGCACGATGGCGAGGCGGCGGCTGCCAAGGCGGCCTACGAGGCCATGAGCACGGAAGAAAAGGAGGCGCTGATCGCCTTTCTTAAATCGCTTTAGGCTGACGCCACAAACGGCTCGCGGGGCGATTTTTCCCAGTCTTCGAAGGTGCAGCCGTAAACCTCCCGGAAAACACCGTCGAACTCGTCGTCGATGCGAGTGAGCATGACTTCGTCGCTCTTGCCGTTCTGGATGGTGCCCTTGAGCAGCCAGTGATGCTTGGCGAAGGCGTCGGCCCAGAGCGTCAGGGTGCACTCGGGATGCTCCTTGGTCCAGGCCTTGAGGGCTTTCATGGGCGGCTCCCACTCGCTGTGAAAGCGCAGGCGAGGGCCCTCGGTCTTCAATTGGTCGCACTCGCCGGTCAGGGCCTCAGCAAGGCCCGCCACAGAGGAGTCCAGAGTGCCTGCGTCGGAGGTTTCGACCAGGAGGAGGTTTTCGATGTCGATTTGCGGAAGCATGAAAAAGGGAAGCGGTCAGACAAGGGCGCGCGGGGGCGCTTGACCAGCTTTTTATAACAATTCTAAAAATTATCCTGCCTGGAGGTAGCTGGGTTATGAACAGCTGCAGATCTGCCTGTCTTCCGGGGGGCGGTGGTGACTTTAGAGTTGGAATCATACATTTTCGTTTGCCAAGGCGGCCTGCCGCGCCACAAAAAAGAGCTTTATTGCTAATCCCTGACCTGAAACACCATGCCTAGACCCGTTACCCTCTTCACCGGCCAGTGGGCCGACCTGTCTCTCGAAACGCTTGCGCCCCTGGTTGCCGAAATGGGCTACGATGGCGTCGAGCTCGCCTGCTGGGGCGACCACTTCGAGGTGGCCAAGGCCACCAACAAGACGTACTTCAAGGAAAAGTGGGAGGTGCTGGCCGACCACGGACTGACCTGTTATGCTATTTCCAACCACCTCGTCGGCCAGGCCGTTTGTGACATCATCGACGAAAAGCGCCACAAGGCCATCCTGCCGGACTACGTCTGGGGAGATGGCAAGCCTGAGGGCGTCCGCAAACGTGCGGCCCGGGAGATGATCAATACGGCCAAAGCCTGCCGGAAATTCATGGATGCCAAGCCCCGCAGCCTGCCGGGCGGCTTCCCTGCCGTGGTCAACGGCTTTACCGGTTCCTCCATCTGGCACCTGCTCTACAGCTTCCCGCCGGTCACGCCCAAGATGATCGAGGACGGCTTTGCCGACTTTGGCAAACGCTGGATTCCCATCCTCGACGCTTTCAACAAGGTCAACGTCAACTTTGCCCTTGAGGTCCACCCGACTGAAATCGCCTTCGACATCGCCAGCGCCGAACGTGCCCTGGCAGCGGTCAAGAACCACAAGCGCTTCGGTTTCAACTATGACCCCAGCCATCTCGGCTATCAGGGCGTCGACTACGTGAAGTTCATCCGCACCTTCGGTAAGCGCATCTATCATTGCCACATGAAGGATGTCTGGTGGGACCACGGTGACGGCACCGTAGGTGTCTTCGGCGGCCATACTGACTTTGGCGACCCGCGCCGTTTCTGGGACTTCCGCTCCCTCGGCCATGGCGACATTGAGTTCGAGGACATCATCGTCGCCCTCAACGATGTCGGCTACAAAGGCCCGCTCTCCATCGAGTGGGAGGACATCCGCATGGACCGTGTGCACGGTGCCACCGAGGCTGCCGAGTTTACCCGCGCCGTCGATTTCCCCACATCCAACGTGGCCTTCGACGCCGCTTTCGATAAAAAGAACCAGTAGCGCAGAGCGCGGTTATCGGTTTTCAGTTTTCGATGGTCAGATATCAGTGAATGAAAAACTGCGACCGACGGATTCTCTCAAACCGATAACCGAAAAGCGATAACCGAAAACTTTTAACTGAAACACCATGGCAACCAAAATTGGAATCATCGGAGCTGGAGGCATGCTCCAGTATCACATCACGGGCTTCCGCCAGGCTGGCGCTGAAGTCGTCGCCCTCGCCGACGTGGCCCTGCCCGCTGCGCAGGCCGCTGCCAAAACGTGGGGCGTGGCCAACGCCTACGGCTCACCCGCTGAAATGCTGGAAGCCTGCCCGGACATCGACGCGGTCAGCATCATCGTTCCGAACAAGTTTCACGCGCCTCTCTCCATTGAGATGCTCAAGGCGGGCAAGCATGTCTTCTGCGAGAAGCCGCCGGCGCTCAGTGCTGCGGAGGTCGAGGAGATGATCGCCGTGGCTGAAAAGGCGGACAAGAAGCTGATGTTCAACTTCAACAACCGCGCTCGGCCAGAGTCCGTTGCGCTGAAGGGTTACATCGATGGTGGTACGGTCGGTACCATCAATAGCGCACAGGCCAAGTGGATTCGCCGCACCGGCATCCCCGGCTTCGGCGGCTGGTTCACCAACAAGGAGCTCTCCGGCGGCGGTCCGCTTATCGACCTGCTGCATATGATCGACCTGTCGTTGTACTTCATGGGCTTCCCCGAGCCGGCTGTGGTTCTCGGGCGCATCTACGACGACTTCATCAACGACAAGGGTTTCAAGGGCCCCTGGGGCATTCCCGACCGCGAAGGCGTTGTCAATACCGTCGAGGCCGCGGCCCACGGGTTCGTCACCTTCAAGGACGGCCAGTCACTCAGCCTGCAGGTTTCCTGGGCCGAGATGATCAAGCGCGAGGAGGTTTCCGTGACCTTCCAGGGCACCCAGGCCGGCGGCAAGATCGAGCGCCTTTTCGGACGTGACGGCCTGGACGACACGGCTATCGACAGTTGTGAGCTGTACGTGCAGGAAAACGGCTGCTCGGTCAACCGCGACATCGTCACCCCTGAGTGCGAGGACATGGGCCGGATCAACTCGGCAGCGAATTTCGTCGACGCCATCGAAGGCAAGGCCGAGCCGCTCAATACACCGGACCAGGCTCTCAAGCTGATGAAGATTATCGACGCCATCTACGCCTCCGCCGCCAGCGGCAAGGCGGTCGAACTGTAATTCCTATTTTACCACGGAGACACGGAGAGCACGGAGGTACTTAATGCAAGAATTTGAACAGAAGGCCGCAAAGAACGCGAAGGCTTTGCGAACTTCTGTTCAAAATTTATAATCTCTGTGTTCTCTGTGTTCTCCGTGGCAAAGCCTTCTACTAGCATATAGCTCTAACCCCGTACTATGAAACGTAAACTTCGCATGGGCATGGTCGGTGGTGGTCGTGGCGCCTTCATTGGTGCGGTCCACCGCATGGCCGCCAATCTCGACGGCCGCATTGAACTCGTGGCGGGCGCCTTTTCCTCCGACCCGAAGAAGTCGAAAGCCTCCGGCGCGGATCTCTTTCTCGACCCCGCGCGCGTCTACGACAGCTACGAGGAGATGGCTAGGGCCGAGGCGGCGTTGCCCGAAGGGGAGCGCATCGACTTCGTCAGTGTGGTCACACGCAACAACCTGCACTTCCCGGTTTGCGAGACCTTTCTCAAGACGGGCTTTAACGTCGTCTGCGACAAGCCGCTGGCTTTCTCCCTGGCCGAGGCAAAGAAGCTGCGCACCTTGGTGAAGCGGAAGAAGAAGGTGTTTTGCCTGACGCACAACTACACCGGCTATCCGATGGTCAAGGAAGCCCGGGAGTGGGTGAACAAGGGCAGGCTGGGGCGCATCCTCAAAATCGTGGCCGAGTATCCGCAGGGTTATGCCACGCTCGGGATAGAAGGCAAAGCGCAGATAAGTAACTGGCGCGCGAACCCCTCCGTCGCCGGCGCCTCGAACTGCATGGGCGACATCGGCACGCATGCGCACAACCTTGTGCGTTACATCACCGGCATGGAAATCGATTCGCTCTGCGCGGACCTGAATACCTTCATTCCCGGCCGCACGCTTGATGACGACGGTAACTGTCTGCTGCGTTTTAAGGACGGGGCCAAGGGCATCCTTTACGCCTCACAGATATCGAACGGCGACGAGAACAACCTCAACATTCGCATCTACGGTACGAAGGCGTCGCTGGAGTGGTATCAGGAAAATCCCAACGAGCTCATCGTCAAATCGGCGGCTGAACCCAGGAAGATTCTGAGGCGCGGCAACGGCTATCTGGGCAAGGCGGCACAGGACAACACCCGCACGCCTTTCGCGCACCCCGAGGGCTTCATCGAGGCCTTCGCTAACGTCTATCTGGCGGCCGCCGATGCCATTGCCGACGAACTCGCAGGCAAGTACCCGCGCAAGTCGGGCTACGACTTCCCCGACATCGACGACGGCGTCGCGGGCATGGCCTTCATCGAGACGGTGGTCAAGAGTTCCAAAGCCAAGCAGAAGTGGACCAAGTTCCCGAAGGTATAAGCCATGGGGCGGGAGCAGACTGTGGCGCTTGTGAAGAAGCGCATACAAAAGACCCGCTTTCACTGGTTAGTCTTGGGGCTTTCTTTCTTTTTCTGGGCTGCGTCTTTGTACACCTACATGCAGGGCTATCATTATTCTCAAGCACATGGATTTGCAGAGGAGTATGGTGACCTTTTCTGGCATGGCGTAGATGTCCAGGCAACTTACTCGGGCACTTTTTTATGGGCGCAAGGTCGATTTGATACCGCTTTACTTTATGCCCTGGGTGGCATCGTTATCTTTTGTCTATGGTTTCTGGCGCTAGTAAACCTCAAGTTTTATAACAGAATTTTAGATATGCTGAATCAGGCTGATGAATCCACTAAATCATAGTCGGGATTGCGCTTTGTCTAACTTCGATATTAATGCCAGATATGTGGCATCATATTTATTCTGAGGTCGAGCTGCCCCTTGAGCGCGCACAGGTGTTCGAGTTTTTCTCCAAAGCGGAGAACCTGCAGAAGATTACCCCGGATAGCGTAGGCTTCGAGATTCTGACCCCGCTGCCTATTGAGATGCGTCAGGATGCTTTCATTGATTACCGAATCGGGTTGGGGCCAATGCCCTTGAAATGGCGCACTCTCATCAGTGTGTGGAATCCGCCTCACGAGTTTGCAGACGAGCAAATCAAAGGCCCGTACCGCACGTGGATACACCGGCATCGCTTTGAAGAAGTGGATGGCGGCACACGTATCATCGACTATGTACGGTTTGAGCTGCCACTGACGCCGTTGGGCGATGTCGCCGTGCCGCTGATTTACCGTCAGTTGCGCGGTATATTTACGCATCGCAACCGGGCGGTGCCGGAACTGCTCTTGGGCGAACATGCGGGTGATGCCAAACAGGTCGCCCTCGACATCAAACCGGGCCTGAGACCCTGAAGAGCACGTCGGTGTTTTCCATAATGATGTCGCCGCTTCGCGAATACGTGTCCATCAGGGATAGCAGATTCTCTTCCCCCAGTGTTTCGACCCATTCCTTGAAAAGGAAGCGCAAGGTCTTTTGCCGGTTTTCACGTGTGTCGGGAAATTGAACGAGGTACTTTAGAGCCTCGCGCTCATAAGTTATATGCAGAGCCTTCAAGGTTTCCTCCACATGTCCGGCGTGGAGATAGGGCAGAGGGATATTGGCTGCGCTGAAGGCATCAAGCCAGAGGCGTATAAGCAGATTATCCTGTTCGCCCAGAACGAGCGCCGCACGGCCTCCGGCATTCAGTCGCTGATGCAGGCCATTCAAGGTGGCTGATAAATCGGGTACGTAGTAAAGGACGTGGTTGCTGGTGATCAGGTCGAAACCGCCCGGAGGGAGGCCATCCAAATGGGAGGCGCCATGCACGGAACGGCAGCGTGTCTTTGCCAGATCGCAGGCAGTGTCCAGATAGCCAGGATCCACATCCACCAAGGCCAGGTCCACTGCTGTGAGGTCGCCGGGCCAGCCGTCGAGAAGGCCCCCGAGGAACTCACCTCCGCCGCAGCCGAAGTCCAGCCAGCGTGGTGTGGGTGCCCTTGAAGTGACTTTGGCAGCCTCTGCGAGCAGTGCTTCCCGGCATGCACGCGGTTCACCGCTGTGTGCCATGACAAACGCATAGTCCTCATGAATACCCTCGAAACTTTTCCGGCTCTCCATTTGCCAATGAACTACAAAGTCGTCATGGGCCTGACAAGCCACAAAGGAACTGGCCTGCCCGGGCTTGTTTAGGTTACGGTGTTGTTAATTTATAATAGTTTGCACCTCATGGATTTGCGATAATGCCCATAAACCTTTGACCCGGGCGGCTTTTTGGGCATCACTGTCTTGTGGTCGGCCTGAAATGCGGGCTGGCGGTCAATCAGTTATGTGCGGAATTGCCGGAGAAATTCGTTTTGACGAGAGCGACGCCGACCTTGCAGCGGTCGAGCGCATGATGCGGGTGATGGTACCCCGCGGCCCGGACGGGGAGGGTCTGGTCCGAAGAGGTAGATGGGCCCTGGGACATCGAAGGTTAAAAATTATCGACCTCTCCGACTGCGCCCAGCAGCCGATGGTGGACGCCCAGCTCGGTCTGAGCATCGTCTTCAACGGCGCGATTTATAACTACCCGGAGCTGCGCAAGGAGCTCGAGGGCAAGGGCTACACGTTCTTCAGCCACGGGGACACGGAGGTTATCTTAAAAGCCTACCACGCATGGGGCAAAGCCTGCGTGGAGAAGTTCAACGGCATGTTCGCGTTCTGCATCGTCGAGCGCGAGTCGGGCCGGGCCTTCATGGCGCGCGACCGTTGCGGCATCAAGCCGTTCTATTACGTGCAGGGCGCAGGCTGTTTTCACTTTTGTTCCAGCCTGCCCGGGCTGCTGGCCGCCGGAAGCGTCGACACCCGCCTCGACCCGGTGGCGGTCCACACTTACATGACTTTCCATTCGGTCGTGCCCGCACCGCATACGTTGCTGCAAGGTGTGAAAAAGTTGCCGCCCGCCAGTCGCGCCTTTTTGGAGCCGGATGGCAGTTTCGAAATCGAAACCTACTGGACGCTTCAGTACGGTATGTCGCCCGAACAGGAAAAATACTCCGAGGATGATTGGACGGAGGCCACGCTCGAGGTCCTGCGCCGGGCGGTCAAACGCCGCCTCATCGCGGATGTGCCCGTGGGTGTGCTCTTGTCGGGTGGGCTTGATTCTAGCCTTATCGTGGGTCTGCTCTGCGAGCACGACAGCTCCAAGGTCGAGACCTTCTCCATCGGCTTCGAAACCGTCAACGACGAGGCCGGGGACGAGTTCAAGTACTCCGACATCATCGCCAAGCGCTACGGCACCGAGCACCACAAGCTTTTCATCAACAGCACCAACGCCCTCGCGCCGCTCAAGGCCTGCATCGCCAATATGTCCGAGCCCATGGTCAGCCACGACAACGTCGGCTTCTATCTGCTTTCGCAGGAGGTGGCGAAATTCGTCAAGGTCGTGCAAAGCGGGCAGGGGGCCGACGAAATCTTTGGCGGCTATCACTGGTATCCGCCTATGCTGGAGACCGATGACGCGCTTGGCACCTACGCCAAAGCCTTCTTCGACCGCGACCACGCCGAGTTCCAGGAAGCCGTGAACCCGATTTTCCACGAGCGCGATTTCTCCCGCGAGTTTGTGCAAAACCACTTCGCCGCGCCGGGCGCGGACGCCGCCATCGACAAGGCCATGCGCCTCGACGCGCTCATCATGCTGGTGGACGACCCGGTCAAGCGCGTGGACAACAACACCATGGCCGCCAGCCTGGAGGCCCGCGTGCCCTTCCTCGACCACGAGGTGGTGGAGTTTGCCGCGCAAGTCCCG
Organism: Verrucomicrobiia bacterium; assembly: GCA_030432235.1. Taxonomy (GTDB): domain Bacteria; phylum Verrucomicrobiota; class Verrucomicrobiia; order Opitutales; family Cerasicoccaceae; genus JAUIHT01. The sequence goes on from JAUIHT010000011.1 coordinate 62,698, forward strand.
GCCCAGTACAAGATCGCCGATGACGGCAAGTACATCCTCAAGCAGGCCGGCTACCGCGTCATCCCGCACGAGGTCATTGACCGGCCCAAGGGCTACTTCCCCATGCCCGCGCTCAAGTACCTCAAAGGCGACTTCCTCGATATGGCCCGCGACGCGCTGCTCAACGACACGGCGAAGCAGCGTGGGCTCTTCAACCAGCCTTACGTGGAGAAGCTCCTGGCTGACCCGGAGAAGCACATCACGCCCCTGCGCGGCAGCAAGCTCTGGCAGCTCGCCCTCATGGAACTCTGGCTCCAAACCAACGGCCTCTAAATATAATTCATTGAAGCCACAAAGAGGCACAAAAAGCACCTGTTTTGAACATGGCCTCCCCAATGAACCCTTTTGTGATTCTTGTGCTTTTTTGTGGCTAATCCAAATCCCTTGACTCATGACTGAACTCATCGACGAGCCGGGCGCCATCCTCGACTGCGGTTGGGGGCGTCTCATTTTTGGCCACACCTTTCCCGATCCGGAATCCGTCGCGGAAACCGTCCTGCAGGAAGAGCCAGGGCGGCGCGACATCGCCTTCTACCTGAATGACCCGCAGATCGTCCTCAACCATTCGCCGCAGGAGCTGTTCCTCGATCCATCGAGCACCTTCCGGCTGCACAAGGCCAACTACGAACCCGCGAAGAAGCCCAAGCCCGGCATCGTCGTGGGCGAGCTGACATCCGAGGCCGACCTGGAGGAGGTCAACCGCATCTACAGCGCCTTGCACATGGTGCCGGTAAAGACGGACTACGTTTGGGCCCGTCGTGCCAGCACACGCTTTCGCTACTGGATCGCACGCCACGAGGACGATGGCCGCATCCTGGGTGTGGCCATGGGGGTGGATCATACCAAGTGTTTCAACGACATTCAGAATAGCTCCAGCCTCTGGGCTTTGGCCGTCGATCCCCAGGCGGAGCTACCCGGCGTAGGCGAGTCACTAACGCGGCATCTGGCCGAGTATTTCTTCCGCAACGGGCGCGACATGATGGACCTCTCCGTCATGCACAACAACAAGGGCGCTATTCGCTTGTATGAAAAACTGGGCTTCGAGAAGGTCGCGGTCTTTGCCATCAAGCGGCGTAATTCCATCAACGAAAAGCTCTTCGTGGGTGCGCCTCCGGAAAAAGGTTTTAACCCTTACGCCCAGATAATCATTCAGGAGGCCTTGCGCCGAAGTATCTCCGTCGATCCTATCGACCCCGAGCGTGGCTACTTCAAGCTCAGCACCGGCGGGCGCGTGGTCACCTGTCGCGAGTCCCTCACGGACATGACCAGTGCCATCGCCATGAGCCGCTGCTCCGACAAGCAGTTGACCAGCGACCTCCTGCGCGATGCGGGCCTGTGCGTCCCGGCACAGATGGTGGCGGGCAAGGCCGGTGAAAACGAGCGCTTTCTCCAACGTCATGGCAGCGTGGTGGTCAAGCCCGCCATGGGCGAGCAGGGCCACGGAATCTCGGTCGACGTGCGCACTCCCGAGGAGCTTGCCACCGCCGTCGAGGAGGCGCGCAAGTGGGACGAGACGGTGCTCCTGGAGCAATTTGCCGAAGGTGAAGACCTGCGTATCATTGTTATCAATGGTGAGGCCGTGGCCGCTGCCGTGCGTCGCCCCGCAGAGATCGTAGGCACCGGCCAGCACACGGTCAAGGAGCTCATCGAAAGTCTGAGCCGCCGCCGTGCAGCCGCTACCGGGGGCGAGAGTCGCATCCCGCTCGACGCCGAGACCGAGCGCTGTGTACGTGCCAACGGCTACGCCATGACGGACAAGCTGCCGGAGGGCGAACACCTACGCGTGCGCAAGACGGCCAATCTCCACACCGGTGGCACCATTCACGACGTCACCGAGCGCCTACACCCGAGCCTGCGCGAGGCAGCTATCCAAGCCGCCGCGACGATTGAAATTCCTGTGGCGGGGCTGGATTTGATCGTGCCTTCCGTCGAGGGGCCGGGCTATGTTTTCATTGAAATCAACGAACGTCCCGGTTTGGCCAACCACGAGCCGCAGCCGACGGCCGAGCGTTTCATCGACTTCCTTTTCCCGCAAACCGTGCTCCCGCCCAAGCCAATCCGGCGTAAGGCGTAATTTTTGCTCATCGAGGCTGACAATTCCGGGACAATGAGTAAATTACTACCACCACAAGCCGCCCCTATGCCTTTCGAAATTGATCGCAATTACATGCAGCAGACGCTGCTCAAGCTCTTGAGCATTCACAGCCCGAGTGGTTACACCGACCCCATCGTGCGCGTCGTCTGCGAGCAGCTCGACGAGCTGGGTGTCCCATTCGAGCTGACTCGCCGCGGGGCCATTCGCGCCACCTTGCCGACGCGGAGGAAGTCCGGCCCGCGTCGCGCTGTGGTCACGCATGTGGATACGCTCGGGGCCATGGTCAAGGAGCTCAAGCCTAACGGCCGCCTCGGCATCGTGCCCGTGGGGACGTGGTCGTCGCGCTTCGCCGAAGGCGCACGCGTGTCCATCTTCACGGACGAGAAGATTTTCCGTGGGACCATCCTGCCGCTCAAGGCCAGCGGGCACGTCTACAACACCGAAGTCGACACGCAGCCTATCGACTGGGACCACGTCGAGATTCGCATCGACGAGAACGTGGTCGGCGCCGACGAGCTCTACCAGATGGGTTTCCGTGTTGGGGATTTCGTCGGAGTCGACTCCCAGCCCGAGCTTTTAGCCAATGGCTACCTTAACGCGCGGCACCTTGATAATAAAGGTGGGGTTTCCGCCGCCTTGGCTGCGGCCAAGTATCTGGTTGAGAACCCCACCGCGCTGCCCGCCGTGACGGACCTTTTGTTTACCATCTCCGAGGAGGTCGGCTCCGGCGCCTCCGCCGTGCTGACCCAAGATGTGGTAGAGATGGTCTCCATTGACAACGGCACCGTGGCCGCAGGACAGGCCTCGCGCGAGTTCGGCATCACCGTAGCCATGGGGGACTCCACCGGGCCCTTTGACTTCCACCTCACGCGGCACCTGCTCAACCTCTGCAAGGAGCACCGGCTCGTCCACGCCCGCGACGTCTTTAAATACTACCGCAGTGACAGCGCCTCGGCCCTCGACGCCGGAAACGATACCCGCACCGCACTCATCACCTTCGGTGTGGACGCCTCCCACGGCTATGAGCGCACCAACCTCGACTCGCTCGACTGTATCGCACAGCTTGTCGTGGCTTACGCCCGCAGCGACATGCTCTTCAAACCCAAAGCCACCACGCTGACGAAGCTGAAGGACTTCCCGAAGACCCGCAAGGTCGATGTCGATATGATGACCAAGGAGCAGCAGGAAGCCGTTGCGCAGATTCCGCCGGAGAACTGAATTTTTAACAGGAAGGGCGGGAAGTTTCATTCTTTCCGTCCTTCCCGATCTTCCTGTTAAACAAACAGCGTATCCAATTGCATTTGCTGGGAAATGCGCGATGTTGTGCTCATGCTGGACTCTACTTCGAACAAACCGCGTATCGTCATCGTGGGCGGTGGCTTTGGTGGTGTGGCCACGGCCAAAGCTCTCGGGGACATCGACGCCGAGATCGGCATCGTCGACAAACGTAACTACAACGTCTTTCAGCCCTTGCTTTACCAGGTGGCGACGGCCGCACTAAACCCGTCCGACATCGCCACGCCCATCCGGCGCATCTTCCGCCATCAGAAGAACGTCAACGTAGCCCTCGGGGAGGTCGAGCGTGTGGCGTTGGACGAGCAGCAGGTTTACGTCGAGGGCGAACCGGTGCACTACGACTATCTGGTGCTGGCGGCTGGCTGTAACCACGCCTACTTCGGCCATGAGGAATGGGAGGAATTCGCGCCGGGCCTGAAAACCATCGAGGATGGCTCGGAGATTCGCCGTCGCATGCTGCTGGCCTTTGAGGCTGCCGAGCTGGAGACCGACCCTGAGGCCTGCCGCTCCTGCCTGACCTTTGTCGTGGTCGGTGGCGGGCCCACCGGCTGCGAACTCGCCGGGGCGCTCTCCGAAATCGCGCACAAGTCCATCCCGGAAGACTTCCGCCACGTCGATACGACCACTGCACGCGTCATCCTCTTGGAGGGCGGCGATCGCCTATTGCCGTCCATGCCGGAAAAGTGTTCGCGGGATGCCTTGAAGCACCTTGAGGAACTGAAAGTTGAGGTGCGCCTCAAGACCTACGCTTCGGACGTACGCAAGGACGGTGTCCAGGCTGGCGACGAGTTTATCCCGACCAAAAACATTCTTTGGGCCGCGGGCGTGGCAGCCTCGCCGTTGGGCAAGTCACTCGGGGTAGAGTTGGACAAGGCCGGGCGCGTTGTCGTCGAGCCGGACCTCTCCGTGCCCGGCCACCCCAACGTCTTCGTTATCGGGGACCAGGCTGCGGCCCAAAGCGCCAAGAACGGTCAGCCGGTGCCTGGCGTTGCTCAGGGAGCGATGCAGGGCGGGACGTACGTCGGCAGGCTCATCAGGGCGGAATTGCAGGCTAAGGAGGCCGGTCACCAGCAGCCGAATCGAAAAGCCTTCAGTTACTTCGACAAGGGTAACATGGCCACTATCGGCCGGAGCAAAGCCGTGGCGGATATTTTTGGCATCAAGATCAAGGGCTTCATTGCCTGGCTGGCCTGGGCGGGTATCCACATCCTGTTCCTGATCAACTTCCGTAACAAGGTCGCGGTTTTCATGAACTGGACTTGGACCTATCTCTTCAGCGACCGTGGCGCCCGCCTTATCCTCGGCAACAACCGTATCGACGTGAAACGCCCACCCGATATGACGCGAAAAGCCAAACCCAAAGGGTAGGGCGGGGCAAAATCTTACGACAAGCCCCAAAGGCCCCAAGCAGCCATCCCACCCGCGTTTCTAAAATTCCTTTGCGCCTTTGAGTCCTTTCGTGAGCCCCAACCAGGCTGACGGCAAATTCTATAACTACATTATTAGGCTTTGACGAGCGATTTAGAATCCTTCCAGAATGCTCAAACGTTGTTGATGGAGCGAAACGTAAAGTTACTATCCTTACTGTCGGGAGCAGTATTTGGCCCGACTCTATTCATTATTGCTTTACTCGTCATTGGAACAAGGAGCGGCATTATTTCGTTTAGCCCTGCTCCTACTAAGGCTGATGAGGCACAATTCCAACCTGCCGCACCTGTCTTTACCAATTCAATCCAAAGAGACTTTTATTATATTGAGACACCACAAACGCCAGTTTCAGCAGCCGACAAGAAACGAATTCACGAAATTGTTCGCAATGCATTTGGCATATCTGGAGAAGTAGCACCACCTAAGAAGTTCGATATCGGAAAGATCCAGAGAAAAGGAAATATTGCGATTATATCTGTTTACTACCATTACTCAAGTATCGCAGCAGGGGTAGCGGTTGTACTCGTGGAATTTGATGGTGGAAATTGGCAATTCGTTAAGAAGGAGCATACATGGATATCCTAAAATAAGGTTTTAATAATCCTAACCGATTCGGAATGGGCCACCGTTCGCCAGCCGTCCCGGCGTGCATGACCGGAGAGGCAGTCTATTCGTACTAAGGAATGGCGTGGCTATAAGGCGTTTCCACCTTTGAGTTGCTAGCTAATTTTATTCTTTTGGAGGTCCATTCCTCGATTTGCAGGAATCGCATTATAGGCGATTTCAATTCTTTAGTCTCTGTTCTCGCATAGGCTCGGAGTTCATTAATTGCTGCAAGATACTTGTCATTTATTACAAACTTGATTTCTATATTTAGTTCATCTCTTATGCAGTCCCTTAGTATTCCTAGATGATAAAATTGATTATATTCCTCTTTCCCTCCTGAATCCTTCACAACAGGAGACCAGAGCATGTAGTGCGTTTTATAGCCTTCGAATGCGACCCTTCCATAGGCGATGTCTTTCTTGAATTTGGCCACCAATCTACGACTTGAATCAGGTCTGGCATTTTTTACATACTGTAACCCTGTTGTCAAATGGGTGACGACTTCGCAAATGAAGGCTTCTTTAGCTTCATTTCTTATGCCGATAACGTCTATCTCTCCCTGCGTCACCTTCGTGTACACATTGTAATCCACAAAGTCACATCCACAGATATGCCTAAGGTAGTCTCCGACGAGTGTTTCTCCTGGGTTTTCCATATATATCCTTGTCAGTAAATGATAGCCATATATCGGTAATCTATCCTGCTGTGCATGAGTCTTGCGAGGCAATCGAAAATCATGGCGTAGCGACACACACGGATAGGACTACCTGTGACGCGCAAATGGAAGCTTGGCATCGCTCCGGGAAGCGTTGTGCGGGGGATGGCGGCCGGTGGTGTCGCTCGTGAACTCGCTCAACCCACGGCTAATGGCTGGATGCCTCTCCGTGGTATAGGCGTGGCTCATGTAAATCCAGGCGGTGATGTGGAGCTGATTGTCGTCGCCGAGGTCGCGGATGGCTTCGGCTTTGGCGAGCAGGTTTTCGTCACCGCTGGCGATTCGGTTTGCCAAAACCTGGCAGGCCGGTGGTAAACTACGCGCTTGGCCGAAAATCCAACATTGCTTGATCATCCGGCGCGTGCCACCGATAAGCCGCCGTCGTCCGCGTGGTACGCCATGGACAACGCGGGCAAGGTTTTTGCGTCGCTGAACTCATGGCGGATGCAGTCGACTTTTCGGGTCTCGGGTACGCTGCGGCAGCCGGTCAATCTGGAAAAGCTGGAGGCCGCCCTGCAAAAGACACTGCCGCGTTTTCCGCTCTTCCGCGCGCGGCTCAAGCCGGGGTTTTTCTGGTACTACTTCGAGCCCAGTGACAAGCCGCCGGCTATCCTGCCGGACTCCCGCTTCCCGCTCGGGGAGAGCTTCTCGGCCATGGGGCGTGGCTATCCTTGGCACATCCGGGTTTACCACCGCACGGTTGCGCTGGACTGCGCCCACGCGCTGACAGATGGCTTCGGCGCGCTGACTTTTCTCAACACCTTGCTGGCCGAGTATCTGGACTACCGGGGGCCGCGTGCCCGCGAGCAGGGCCTGCTGGACGTCTCCGAGGCACCGTTGCCCGAGGAGCTGGAAAACGACTTTCCGCGCCACTACACGCCTGGCTTGCCCAAGGTGCCGCATCCCGAGCCCGCCGCCCGGCTGCCGCTGACGCAGGAGTCCGCCGGGGTGCGCCACGTGACGCGGGGGCTGGTCCCGGCGGCGGCGCTCAAGCAACAGGCCAAGGCAGCCGGGGTTAGCGTCGGCGAGTACCTCAACGCCGCGTACCTGGAGGCCTTGCAGGGCTGCGTGCTGGGGGAGGGCGGCGAGGCATTGGTCCGACCCGGAGGCCCGCTGCGCATCGATGTGCCGGTGAACCTGCGTGCGGTTTTTCCGTCCAAAAGCCTGCGGAATTTTTTCCTCACCGTTTTTATCGAAATCGATCCCCGGCTGGGCGCGTGGACCTTTGAGGAAATCCTCGAGTCGGTGCATCACCAGATGCGGCTGAAGCGCAGCCCGAGGCTTTACCGGCAAATCATATCGCGCAACGTCGGGTCGGAGCGCAACCCCTTCCTGCGGCACATGCCGCTGCTCCTGAAAAACGCGCTCATGCCCTGGATATTCCGCAAGTGGAACCTACGCTGGTCCACCAGCGGGCTGTCCAACCTCGGGCTGCTGACGCTGCCACCGGAGATGGCTGCGCACATCGACCGCTTCGACGTGCTGCCGACGCACCCGGCTTCGCGCGGCCTCAGTTGCGCTGCCATCGCCTTCGGCGACCGCGTCAGCGTCTGCTTCAACCGCACCGTGCGCGAGCCCACCGTCGAGCGGCTTTTCTTTCGCGCGTTGCAAGCCCGAGGCATCCCCGTCACCGTGGAATCAAACGAAGTGTAAGCATGGCCTACTGTCCTGAATGCGGCATCGAAGTCTCCACCCCGCGCGCGGATTGCCCACTGTGTGGGGCGGCGTTGCAGGACCAACCCGTGGACGCCGCCACGCCGTTCCCGGTCACCGTGCAGCGGACCCGGCACGAGCCATACCGCTGGGTGGACATCCGCCGGATTCTTTTCACCGGGCTTAGTCTGCTGCCGACCCTCGGCATCGTCAGCGTGCTGGCGGTCAACCTCCTGCAGAACGGCTCGGTCCACTGGGCGCGCTATGCGGTGCTCTCGCTCGTGACCGGGTGGGCCGTGCTCGCGCTGGCCCTGTATCAGTTTCGTCGTCCGCTCAAGCTTGTCTGGGCAAGCGCCGGCGTGTTGGCGGTGTTTTGCTTTCTACTCGCTCTATTTAACGGCGGCCAGTGCTGGTGGCTCACGCTGGCTCTGCCCATTCTGTTGACGGTGGCGGTGCTTTTTCACTGGGTGTGGCGGTGCACTTACGTGCGCCGGGTACATTGGGCTCTGGGCAGCGCCGTTATCCTCGCCGCGGTGATGGCGCTGTGCCTCGCGCTGGAGTTCATTATCGCGCTCAACCTAGACCAGGACCTCGCCCCGACTTGGTCCGGCATCGTCTGCCTTGTCCTCGCGCCTCCGAGCCTGTTCCTGCTGTATGTTCGCTACCGTCTGTCGAAAAAGGTAGACCTCGGGAAGCTGTTTCACCGATAGCCAGTCAGGCAAACAAGGGGTTGAACTCTCTGGAGGCCTGCCCGTAGGGTGGGGCGCTTGATGAGTTTGCCTCCCCTAACTCGCAGGTATGCTGTGTGGCTGTTTCTCGGCCTCGCCTTGCTGCTATGGGGTTGCAGGCCGGACAACGCGCGACCGCTGGAGACGCTGGTCATCGCGCAGGGAGCCGAGCCGAAGTCGCTGGATCCGCATGTGGCGACGTCGCTGAACGACTTCCGTATCTTGGAAAACGTCTACGAGGGCCTGGTGCGGTTCAAGCCGGGCAGCATGGAAATCGAACCCTGGCTGGCCGAGCGTTGGGAGGTGTCCGGAGACGGCAAGGCTTACACGTTTTATCTGAAGGAGGGCGTGCGCTTCCACGACGGCAGCCCCTTCGACGCCGAGGCGGTGAAGTACACCTTCGAGCGGCTGCTCGACTCCGAGCATCCTGAGCACGATACTGGGCCCTTTCCGCTGGCCTTCTTTTTCAGCCAAGTGGAATCCATCGAAGTTATCGACACACACACGGTGCGCTTCCAGTTGAAAGAGCCCTTTGCGCCTTTTTTGGCCAATCTGGCGTACCCGACCGGCTACATCGTTTCCCCCGATGCGGTACGGCTGCTGCGCGGCGGCTATGGCCGGAAGCCCAGCGGCACCGGGCCCTTCCACGTCACCGACTGGCAGAGCAACCGCTTCGTGCGCCTGGAGCGCTTCGACGACTATTGGGGCGAGCGTCCCGAACTGGCGCAGGTATATTTCCAGACCGTGACCGACGAAAACGCGCGTCTGACCGAGCTGCTCTCCGGCAGCGCCGATCTCATCGTGGAGGTCGCCCCGGACCTTATCCAGTACTTCCGCGACGACCCGGCCTATCGTGTCTACGAGGAGTCCGGTCCACACCTGTGGTTCCTCATCTTTAATCTCCGCTCTCCCGTGCTGGAGGACGTGCGCGTGCGGCAGGCCATCAACTACGCCATTGACAAGCAGGGCATCGCCGAGGAGTTCTTGCAAGGCACGGCCACCGTGGCCGCCGGACCGGTCCCGCGTGCTTTCGGTTGGGCTTACAACGACGACATCCAGCCCTATCCCTACGACCCGGACGAGGCCCGCACGCTGATTCAAGAGGCCGGGGCGGAGGGCGCAACGCTGACGTTTTATGCCACCGAAAGTGGCTCCGGGATGCTCGACCCCAAGGGCATGGCCCAGGCTATCCAGGCCGATCTCGCCGCCGTGGGCCTGGACGTGGTCATCGAAACCTACGAGTGGAATACATTTCTTTCCAAGGTCAACGGCGGCCTCGAGGGGCAGGCCGACATGGCCGAGATGGCCTGGATGACGAATGACCCCGACACGCTGCCTTTCCTCACGTTGCGTTCGCAGGCCTGGCCGGAGGAAGGCGGGTTTAACTCCGGCTACTACGCCAACGAGCAGGTCGACCAGTGGCTGGAGCAGGCCCGCCGTGAAACGGATTTGCAGCAGAGGGCCGCTCTCTATCGCAAAGTGCAGCAGGTGGTTCACGAGGAAGCCCCCTGGGCCGTCATCGCGAGCTGGCGGCAGAACGCCGTTTCCAACGACCGCGTGCACGGGCTGCGCCTGGAGCCGTCGTTCCTCTTTCGCCTCGACGGTGTGAGTGTCGGCGACGGAAAGGAGGCTGCCGAATGACCGCCTACATTTTCAAGCGCCTGCTCTACATGGTCCCCGTGCTTCTGGCGGTGACGTTTATCCTCTTCGTTCTGATGAAGCTGGTGCCGGGGGACGCCGCCGAGGCTATGCTCGGGCCCTACGCGACGCCGGAAAACGTGGAGCGGCTGCGCGAGGATATGCAGCTCGACCAGCCGTTCTTTGTGCAGTACTTTGGCTGGCTTGGGGACATCGTACGGGGCGACCTCGGCACGGCCTACAGCCTTGACCGGCCCGTGCGTGACGAGGTGCTGGAGCGCTTCGGCGCGACGCTTGTTCTGGCTGGTGGTGCGTTTCTGGTTTGCTGTCTACTGGGCCTCGGGGCAGGCTTCTTCCTGGCCGCGCGCGAACACGGCACTGGCGCCAAGGTGGTCACGCTCATGACGCTGGCGGGGATTTCGCTGCCGTCGTTCTGGCTGGGGTTGCTTTTCATTTTGCTCTTCGCGGTGGAGCTGCATTGGCTGCCGGCGGGCGGCATGTACTCGCTCTTTGGTGGCGAGACACTGGGCGACCTCCTGCGGCATCTGGTGTTGCCCTCGCTGGCGCTGGGGCTGGTCGCGGCGGCGGTGACGGCTCGTCTGATGCGCACGCAGATGCTCGAAGTGCTCAGCCAGGGCTATATCCGTACGGCACGGGCCAAGGGGCTCAGAGAAGCCAAGGTTCTGGGCAAGCACGCGTTTATCAACGGCTTCATCGCTGTCATTCCGGTGCTGGGCCTCCAGGCCGGCTACGTGCTGGGAGGCGCGGTTTACATCGAAACGATTTTTCAGTGGCCGGGCATCGGCCGCATGCTGGTGCAGGCCATTCAGGCGCGCGACCTCCTGCTGGTGCAGGGCGGCGTGCTGCTGGTCGGTGTGTCATATTTGTTTATCAACCTCCTCGCGGACGTGCTCCAGCACGCACTGGACCCGCGCCTCAAGCAATGAAGCGGCTGGGTTGGTTCAGAGGAAGCTTCGTGATGCTGGCGGCCTTGCTGGCGGGCTTGAGCCTGCTCGCGCCGTTGCTGCCGCTGGCGAACCCCGACGCGGTCAACCTCTCGCAGCGCCTGCTCCCGCCGTTAGCGGAGGGTCACTTGCTCGGCACGGATACGCTGGGCCGCGACATCCTTGCGCGATTGCTTTCCGGCACGCGACTGAGCCTCGCCGTGGCTCTGGCGGCGGCGGCGGTTTCCGCCTTCTTCGGGACGACTATCGGCGCGTTGGCGGGTTACCTGGGCGGACTTTGGGATAACGTGCTCATGCGCGGCATCGACCTGCTAATGGCCTTCCCGTATCTCATCTTCGCGCTGGCACTCGTGGCTGTGCTTGGTCCGGGCCTGGACAACGCCCTCATCGCCATCTCCGTGGTCAACATCCCGTTCTTTGCGCGAACGGTGCGCGGGGTGGCAGTGGGCCTGGCGCGACGGCAGTTCGTCGAAGCGGGCAGGGTGCTGGGCGGTTCGCACTTGCGGATGCTTTTCCGGCATCTGCTGCCCAATCTCATCCCGACCGTTACCGTGGCGGCCACGACCACCTTTGGCTGGATGCTGCTGGAAACAGCCGGCCTGAGCTTCCTCGGTCTCGGGGCGCAGCCACCGCAGGCCGATCTTGGCTCCATGCTGGCTGACGGACGCAAGCTCATGCTGGTGCACCCGCATGTGGCCCTGCTGCCTGGTCTGGTGATTTTTATACTCGCCGCCGGTATTAACCTCTTCGGTGACGCCCTGCGGGATTGGCTCGACCCGACGCGGAAAGATTGAAAGATCACCCGCTTGCACTACACCACGCATCCTCTTTTTCCCAATGAACCTGAGCTTATCGACGCGGATGAGCTACGTTCGTGGATACTCGTCGATGACGACGACCTTCTGGTCATCGACAAGCCCGGCTGGGTCGTCTGCCATCCATCCAAGGCCGGGCCATGGTCCAGCCTCGTCGGGGCCTGTCGCGAGCTGACCGGCCTGGAGACGCTGCATCTGGTTAGCCGTTTGGATCGCGAGACCAGCGGGCTCATCCTGCTGGCCAAACATCGTGCCGCGGCCCGGCGTTATCAGGGCGCCATCGAGAAGCGCGAGGTCACCAAGACCTACCTGGCCATCCTGCATGGCGAGCTGACTGAGGAGACGCACGTCCAGCAGCGCCTGGCCAAAGATTTGGAATCCGCCGTGGCGTCCAAGGTCACTGTGCGACGCTCGAACTCCTCCAAGAGCGCCGAGACGATTTTCAAACCGCTGAAGACGGCGAGCGGCTTCACGCTCTGTGAGGTTAGTCCCGTCACCGGCCGCAAGCATCAGATTCGTGCCCATGCGCTTTGGCTGGGGTATCCCATCGTTGGGGACAAGCTTTACGGTCAGCCCGACGAGGTATTCCTGGAATTCATTGAGCATGGGTGGACTGCTTTGCATGACAAAGTGTTTCCCATGCGTCGCCACGCCCTGCATTGCGCGCGATTGGAGTTTCAGAACGGACCGATTTTCGAGGTACCCATGCCCTGGGATATGGCACAGTTTTGCGAGGAAAAACTCGCCTTGAAGTCGGAGGACTGCACACTTAGTTGATAGTGATAGATGACTGCTTCGATTTTACTGAGCCTTCAGATGCTCGCTAATGCATTTTTAATGAACGGACCAAGCTATCGTCTGGAAGATTTGACCGTTCTGGACCCGGCACCGGGGCTGCTGGCACAGAAGGGCGATCGCATCGCGATAACGCCAGCCAATGGCTCGATGTGGGGCAAAGGCGCAACCTGCCGGAATATTTTGCTACAGCCCGAGGGCAAGGAGTTCAAAGAGGCCGAGGTTACCGTCTATTTCGCGCCTAACACCCAGGGCGAGCAGGCTGGCATCGTGCTGTTCAAGGACTACGACAACTACATCAAGCTGGTGCGCGAATTTGTCGGTGGACGGAATGTCATTGTCTTGGCGCAGGAAGTGGATGGAAACCCCACGGTCTTGTCCAATGTGGGGTATGAATTCGATACGGTGCACTTAAAGCTACAGGTTTCGAACGGTTCCTATACGGCTGCCTGGGGGCAGTCCAAGAAGGACTTGGCTGAAGCCGGACCTTTACCGCTACCGAAGGTGTTCGCGGAGGCGGCTCGCTTTGGTATCTTTACCCACGGTAAGAACGACAAAAACGTCGCTGAACTGGAAGGCTTTATCTTACGCTAAATGTCGGCGAATTTACTTTTCAGATTCATCGGACTGCCTTAAATTCCATTCCTTTAACATTCAAGCGGGCGTCGTATAACGGCTATTATGTGAGCTTCCCAAGCTTGAGACGAGGGTTCGACTCCCTCCGCCCGCACCAGGCTTTATGCCGCATAAAACCAGGGATTTAGTGCGCTTTTGGATTGCGTTAGGAGTGAGCAAAAATGCTGTCAAAAGGACTGGAATGGACTCATTTGGACAGAAAATGTAGCAGGTCAGGTTGTATCAGAGTCGTGCACATGCGTTAGGTTTTTAAGTAAATACAAAATGTAGGACTGAGATCGCGGGAAAACGACAGAACTATTTCTATTATCAAAATATTAGGCTGTTAGTTCGCCTCCACCATTTCACCGAGGATAAAGATGGCACCTGCGTACCAGACATAGTCGCTATATTTTTCCGGATGATTTGCGATTTCCGTACGCTTATCCTCTCCCAGGACTTCGGCTTTGTCGAAGGTGGTGTCCAATACCTGAATTGTGACCGTGTGTATGGTGTCAGGCAAATTGTCGCCAATGCCCAAGGTGCCGAGCCGGTGATAGGTGCAATACTTGTCCATGCGGCGCACGGTCTTGGTCATGTCATCGATGGTAACTTGCAGGCTGCCACTGTCAGGTCCGAGGATATCGTAGACCATCACCTTGGTGCCTTTAAACCGAAAGGTCAGCGAGGCGTCACTTTCCAAGCGAAAGAGGGAACTTATTTGCCCGGAAAAACGCGTTACCAATGGTGCGCCGGTCTCGGTCAGATTTGTATATTCGCCCTTCAGAAGTGATGCTGACAAGGGGATATACTCGGCGGACTCCCAGTTGTGGGGGTGTAGCGGTTCTGAAAGCGTATGGGCATACACCTTGGCGTTGGGTCGCATCGCATTCATGGCGCGTATGAGCGCATCGGTGTAAAGCACATGACCCGTTTCTGGATACGGGTGCACGCCGTCTTTGGCAAAAATGATGCGGCCCTCGGTGTTGCGGGGAAGAGAGGCAGGTTCATTGAGCTCGTCACCAGAGACTCGTACCATGGGGGCATTGGTCTTCATGACGAGTTTCCCGGCTTTCTCCAGCAAAGCTACGGAGTATCCAACGTCGACACTCGGGATTCCATAGTGATCGGCGACCGCTTCCATGGTGCTGGATGAACGCATCATCATGCCTTCGGCCAAGGAGGGCGATTCCTGGGCAATGGTGGTATAGATAAAGCAGATATCGGTCTCAGGATTTGCCTGCCAGGTTTTGCGTACGATGCCTTCCATGGCTTTAGTGATTTGTTCGGGACCGGTGTTTCTATCATTCACAGCAAATTCCACAAAAAGCAGATCTGGTTTGGCGCTCAGGGCATCTTTCTCCACCCGGAAAGCTCCCAGGTCAGAGCCGGTTCCGCCGATCGCGGCATGAACACCATTCAGGCTAGCCTGAGGGAACTGCTCTGCGAACCATTTTTGGCTTAGCACGCGCCATCCCTCTTGGGCGGTGATACTTCCGCCCAAATACGCAATGGTGACGTCTTCACCATGCTTCAGTTTATAAAAAAAGTTCGGCAAACCTTCGCGAACGGTAAATTCCACAGCTTCACGCCTTGGTGTGTCTTCTGCCAGCAAGAAGCTAAACGGCAACAGTAGCATCACAATTTGCCCCAAAAGTCTATGGAACGTATTATCGATGTGTCGGTTTGGCATGTTTCTTCGAGGCAAAACGTTCCATTCGGGTCTCATTGATTGGCGAGGGCGTCTGCAATACTGGCGGCATAGGCCGCGCCCATCAATCGCTGTGACTTGGCTGAGTAGTGAACGCGGCTTAAATCGTCATAGACCTCCAGGTTTTCGGCATCGTTGGCAGGAGCGGTATTTATCCCCGCCGCAGCCTTCGTCACGTAGCTGCTACGCGGGATCTGCGGCAGCAGGCTATCTTTTATCGTATTCCAAAAGTTTGCCAGGGTGGGGTCGGGTAATTGACCATAGATGACGACGGCGTCATCCGGCCAGCCGCCTTGAATGCGGCTGGTGAAGTCATTGAACATCGCCATCCAATTATTTGCATAGTTGGTAGTGGAGTCCTGTTTGTCACCTTCGCCTTGATTCCATATCATCCCGCATACTGTCCCGCCGGTTTCTACGATTGCCTCGTTCACCATTGTGACCATGGCCTCGTAAACCGGGTCTCCGGGATTCCAGTCGTTGCTGGAAAATCCGGTAGCACCGACCGCAGCAGGTATGATGAGAATGCGTTGGTAAGGGTTCTCATCCAGCAAAGTCTTGGCAAACACCATCGCCGGTCCGACACCTACCGGAGCACCTCCACCATCAAAATTTAGTGGATGCGAGGCAGGAACCGGTGTGCCAGCCAAGTCGCCTGTGCGTGCCCATTGCCAGATGTTCGGGTGCCATTCATCCTCGGGAAAGACGCTGTAGTTGTTGGAATTAGCGATATTTACCTGATCCCCGGCGCAGTTACTTTGCCCCGCAAAAATCCAGATGTTCACGGGGCTGCTAACGGGGGCCACATCCTTGTAGGGTTTCCGGTCAGCATTGGCACTGGCAATGGCGTTTTGCAGTGCAAGGTAGGCATCATCGGACAGCGCGGGGCAAAGCACCACGGTATGCAGGATAGCATTTGAGCCGTCACTGTCGTCATCTCCATCGGAGAGTAGCTTGAAGGTGCCGTAGGACGATGGAGCAGGATAGCCGCCGTACCAGGCTCCCGTTTGAGCATGTATGTGCTCTTCAAGCAAATCGCTATTGAAATATAATCGATAGTAATCATCCACAACCGGACTGCCTTGTGTCTTTTTGCTGACTAGGCCGATACTTCCCGAAGGATAGCCCTGATGTCTAATGGTGCCGCCTTGGCTGAAGTTGTAGGTGCTACCCATCTCAAACTCATTGCTGTATGTGTTCGTTTTTACGCCCGTGTTGCCATTGATTTTGGTTGTCTGTCCCCAAAAGATATAGCGGCGCGGATCGCAGTAGAGGGTTTCGAAATTTTTGCCTTGGACAAGGAAGGACACCGAATAGCTCGTAAGACCATCGCCGTCGTAGAGCGTGTCCGCATGATGAATACCGTCGCCGTGTAGACCGTCTTCCTGAAAGGCGGAATCCGGCAGCGTAGCAGTCATAGCAATTATATCACCGTCTGGATGGTACAAACACCGCTTGCGGCTGGCTGCGTTTGGCCCCCGCAGAGGCAGGATTAGCAGTGTGCCGGCCTCACGGGCGGCACTCAACTCAGGTGAGGCTTCGACGGCGTCGACGAGGATTTTAATTGCACGTAGATCGTCCTGTGACCACTCACCGCCATCCTCTGCCTGGGCGGCCCGCACCCATCCGCCGCCATAGTCCCCGGTGACATCCAACTGTGCGAAGCTGGCATTTCCCTCCAGGGGCAATTGTATTTCCTCAAGGTTGCCCTGGCCATAGAAGGCTTCGCCATAGTTTGCCCATGGCGGAGTGAGGTCTTGGGAGGTCTGCCATTGATACCTATGCCCCAGAGTGGAGGTGAAGGATAGCGTGAACGCACTATTGTTCACGTTCAATTTGGTCTGAGGCAGGTTATTCTCGTCGATTACCGGGCTGAGAATCTCCCCTGGCGTTACAGAGGAGAGGGCGCAGGCCAAAAAAAGGAATATGACTAGTGGCTGACCGCTCATGAGATGAGTGGAGTGGGTAAAGAGTGATGCGGAGCATGATGGCCTTCACCTAAAAAGTGAGGCGATGCGGTCTCCGTGTTACCCGATGGATGACTGGCAACGAACGTCTATCGCAGCTCAGTCTTTGCGGCAGCGAGTACGCAGCATGCCGACCACCAGAATCATGCATCCGGCCAGAAGTGCATAGCTACCAGGCTCGGGAACTGCGTATTGGCTCGTGACGTCGGAAAAGGACTGCCCAACAATAATATTGTCGATGTTTGCATCAAGAGCGACTGAGTTATCGCGTCCGAAGCCCCAAACGGTCATGGTTGTCGTAAATGTGGTAGCATCTCGTGAGTAAGTTGCTGAGCCAGCAATGGAAGAAGTAGGGTTAATCCAAACTTGGATATTATCGTAGTGGCCGCCTGAACCGGAAGAACCACTGCTATCCAAGCCGACTACGACGAAGTAAGTTTGCCCAGTGGTGTAGGCGGGGCCGTCGTTGTAGTTCTGTGCCAACATGCGATCACCCCATTGAAGGGCACTCGTAGTGGCATCGCCGGCTCCGGCAAACCCGGTGCTCCAGTCTCCTGTGGCATCTACCCCGAAGAAAAAACGGTCCGCGGCATCAACGGCATTGATTTTGAGTGTGTAGCTCCAGTAGATGGGGGTTGTGTTGCCGCTTTGGCTACCGATGCTCTTGTAGAAATCGAGTAACGTTTTATCCGTGTCCCCCGTGGTGAAGGTGAGTGACTTCGTGCCGCCATTGATTTCCAAATCGCCGCTGGCATAGCTGAGGCCACCGTTTTCGACATTAATACTTTCGCCAGTGTTTGCCACCCATCCGTTCTGGCCGTTCAACTCGCCGTCGTTCAGCGTATCGAACGTTTCCTCAAAGATGATATCCCCGTGCAAGGTGCATGCCAGTAGCGTGGAGAGACCGAGGGTGGAGAGCGCACAACGTAGTTCGTGGAATTTCTTATTCATTTTGGGTATCGGGGGTTAGATTTTTAAGTTTGATATACACGTGCATAGTAGGGCCGGACAAATAGATCAGTCAAGTATCAAATCTGAGGGAGTCATGGAAACTCGGAGTGATTCCAAGGCTCGCTGGCAGGCGTCGTCAATGTGTCCTTTGGCATCGAGTGGCACATCCCAGGTGATCGCACCACCGCAGTCGTTCATCATCTTGGTATAGGCGCTGAGGAACTCCCTTGAGAAGCGTGGTTTTCCCTGACCCCACCATTGCCCGAGGTAGGAAAGTACATGCAATTGCATGCTATCCATGGATTCTGTGAGTGGCTCCCATAGATTTGCCACGGGCAAGCGATTTGAACACTCCCCGGCCGTGTAATTCTGCCAGTCAGTGAGCTTCTCGAAGGGGGTTGCCGTTCCTGAATTGAAAGCGAGGGCGCGAGCGGGATTTCCGGCCAATAGCGCTGCGGCGAAGCTATCCCAGTTGGGGCCTTCCGCATGCTGGTACATGCGTTGATGGTAGTAGCAACCATCGATCCACCAGCCATGCACGGAGCTGCCCCAACTCTGACCCCATTCGGTAATGACGGCTTCCCAGTGACGCTGAAAGGCACTTAAGCGCTCGTCGGCGGGCAGTATTTTGGAGGCATTAGCAGGCAAGCCCCACTTGTTTCCGTCCCAGGGCGGATTGAGCCCAAAGGCACGGACGGCCCCGGCATCATTGGCGGGGGCATGGCAAGGGAGGTAGGCGATGAGTTTGACTTCCGGCTGGAGCGCTTCGGCAATCTCCCCAATCAGGTCACGCTGAGAGAGCTTACTTGTGGAACTGCCCAGGATGGCATCGTACGTTTCGTTGGGGGCGCAAAAATGCCCGGTATTTTGCCCGAGGGTGAAGATGACATAACCAGCTTCGGAGGTCTTGACGCTCTGGGCAAAGGCAGGCACATCGAAGCTATCGACACGACGATTCCATTCTTCGGCTGAGGTAGAGGACGCGTTGTTGCTGCTGGCTGGTTTATCCAGGTAATGAAACATAAGCCCCCAACCGCATTCGCGCAGCCACGCGGCTCGGTGCGTCGACTGAGAGTCACTTATGGTTGTTCTTGCGGAGAGCATGGGAGAACGAGTCGGTGCTTACTGGGCTTCACCTAGATTGATGATGCCAAACTGGTTTGGCAGAAAGAACCCCATTCCGTCGCCGAAACCCTCCATCGCTTTGCGTGATGTGGTACCGGAGGCGGTGACATCGACATCATTCACAAAAATGCCCAAGCCTAGCATACGACTCTCGGGCGGTCCTTCGGTGCCTTGGGTGATTTCGCTCCAGGGGATGGCGAGACTGTAAAGCGTTTCGTCTCCGGCCCGTTCAATATGCAGGCCGAATTTCACCGGGCTTTGCCCACCGGCACGGAGGTTGGAATTATAGGGCTCACGCGTAATGAGCGGTTCGCCGTACTGGGTATTGAGGCCGATGGCCAGCTTTTGGGAGCTTTGCCAGCCATCGGGGCCGGGCAGGGTGGCCAAACCTATCTGCAAGGAGTCCTGCCGCCACAGGGATTTTTCATCCTGTGTTTGGACGTGTGAATCATCACGTACCTCGATAGCGATGTAGAGGTACGCATCGTCATAGCGAAAGGCTATGCGGAACATCAGGTCCTCTTTGCCATTCCATTCCGCGGCGTTAATTGCCATGTCACTTTCACGGTCAAAGGTTGTGAATTCTTCCAGTAGCCAGCCTTCGGTCAGCTTTTCCGGATCGGGTCGAGTCGATGCCCACTTGGCATTGGTGAACTGTGTGCGCAGGACGGGGCCTGGGGTTTCGACTTCCTCCGTATCGATAAATACAGTCTCCAAGGGAGCGCTACTATTGCCTCGAGCTAATGTCGTGAGCGCGAAGCGGATCTGGAGACTTTCCTCCGCCGGTAGTGTGCATGCTTCCTGGTTTAAAACCGTTCCAGCTCGGCGCAGTTGAAGTTGGCCGTTAAGTGTGCGTTGCGTTTGGTTTTGCACCCTCAGGGACAGGCCCACAGCCTCTCTCTCCTGCTCGATTGTTACTTCCGGTAGAACTTCGATGACCTGTCCGCTTTCAGGTTCTGAGACGCCTCTTGGGCCTGCCACCAGCAGCCATTGACCGGGAGTCAGCGCCGGGGGCAGGCGGAGACCTGCTTTATCCGTGGTTAGCGGGATGGACTTCCCGTTGCGGTACGCCAGTACGTTGGCCCCGTCGGGCCCATGCCAGGAAATTATTTCTCCAGGCAAAGCCTGCGGGATAGCGTCTCCCGCCAGCGTGGGCGTATCGTAAAGCACGGGGGAGAGCCCCAGCACGTAGGTTGGCAGATCGTCCACCGTGATGCGGGCAAAACCATCCTGAGTTTCCAACGGGGTAGGGTTGCCCATGATATCAAACTGGGTAATCGTGCGGACACCAGTGGGAATAAGAACTTCACTCTGGGTACCATCCGGGCTCCAGAGTACGAGCAAGCGCTCGCCATTACGATCAAAGAGGTAGGCCATGACATCCGGATTCAGAAACTCGACCGGGCCGAGACTTTTGGTACCTTCAAGCAAACGCGTGGACGCGGCTACCGCCATGCCAACAGGCTTGGGAGATATCCACAGAGCCCCAAAAACAGGGTTGGGCGAAGTTAGGTTGTACATCAGCCCGCCATCATCTTTCATGTCGGCGGTGTAAAAGTACCAGGTGCAGTCGATGCCTTCGCCGAGAGTGATGAGATGGCCCCGCATAAATTCAGCCATTTCCTTGCGCAGTACGCCGGGCTGATCGGCGGCGCGCCCATGGTAGTTCGTGCCCCACTCGGTATTGATAATGATGGCGTCTGCCCCGAGGTACTGACGTGTCATGCCAACGAGTTCTCGGACCTGTTCGGACAGGCCGCGCGGCTCGGGCATGCCGAATGGAATATAATAGGTATGCGTGGCGATGCCATCGAGCCAGTCGGCTAGTCCCTGAGAGAAGAGCCGCTTTAAATGCTGGTTTCCTGTGTCGAGAACACCGTAGTTGGGTCCAAGCAGTTTGCCTTTGGGGTCCACGGCGTGGATGGCCTTGTAGGCGACTTCGTACATGCGGATAAAATCGGCGTCGTTTCCTTTCCAGTGCCAGTCTGGCTCCCAGTGGATTTGATAGTAGTTGTAGCGCATGTTGGGGAAGAGCGTTTGGTGCATGGCTACCCGCTCTTCAGCTACGCGGCGGATGTAGTCGCCGAATACCTCCCAATTCTTGGGAGCGTAGGACTGGCCGTTGAAGGTGGGGCTATGCGTTCCCTTTGTCGGGCCTGGCTGGTCACTGAGCCATTCCGGCAGGCCGTGCAAGTCAATGAGGGGGCATAGTCCCGTCTTCGCGTAGTAGTCCACTTGCTTGGCAATCGCTTTCGGATCCGTTTTGGGTTGAAAGCTGCCGGGACCTTTGCCTTCGACTTCAGCCATACGGTAATTGTGATAGACCCAAACGAGCCCAAGCGTGGGGTAGAGTGGGTCGAAGGGATTACCCTGGAGCCATTTTCCCGTTTGCAGGAAGTTCGTGCCCTGTGCGCCGAAGCGGGACTGGTCAACCCAGGTCAGCGGCAGCTTCTCGATATCGGGCAGAATACCGAAGCTAATAAAACCCTGCGGTCGGGAACCTGCACGTGGAAGGGTGATGCCAGCATTTTCTAGTGCCATGTGAAGTTCATAGTAGCCTGCGTTTAACGGGGGAATAGCTAGTTGGTAGTTCCAGTGCTCGAATCCGTCTGGCACTTCGATTTTTCCGGTCTTCATGACTTCTCCGTCGTCATCCTGGATGCTCCACTGCAAGATATCAGGGCGGTGACGCCAGCCCTCGACTTCGATAGCGGCGACGGGTGAGTCCTCAGTAGAAAAAAGTGCATAGCGGGCATTTTCGGTGAAGGCCGCACGCAGGGTCAGCTCTGGCGTCCAAAGCTGGCTGGTAGAGTCTGCGCCACGCGCCAAGTTTAGAAGACCAAGGGCGGCCACGACGAGTAAAGGTAATCTACGAATCATTGGAGGGTCTCAAGGGCGTTGCGGAGGATTACCGGCGGACTGGATACGAGCAGTCCGCGTTCGTCCGTCAGATTGAAAAAATAGGCTTGGGTATCTTCAGGTAGTTGAGCTTGTAGGGTACTTGGCTGCACGGGCTTGAGTGCTAGATCGATTGCCTGCCAAGTGCGCTCTTTCCAGATGCCGGTGTCTTGGGTGAAGACGAGCTGCGCTGACGTGACCGGAAGCTCAGTGGAATAGTTTATCCAAGCCTGGCCATCATCAATTCCACTTTCCGTAAAGTGGGGGAGGGTGGGGCCATTACGCACGATGCTGTCGGCAAAGGCAATCGGCTCATCGGGTTTTTCCGCGACTTGCTGGCCGTGTGGCATACCGATGCGGATGCAGTAGGTTTGTGAGCCCGCAACAAGCTCACTGGTGCGCATGAGTGCGCTGAGGGTGAAGGCGAAATCGTTGGTTCCGGTCATCCAGAGAAATGACATGGAGGCACCCTTCTGGTTGCTGGCCGGATCCCACAGGTTTTGCCAGCGCTCACGTTGCTCGGGAGTGTAGTTAAGGCCAACGAACTGGCTGCCTTCGTCATCGGGGACACTGATGAAACCACAGCCGTAAATGGGGACGGCGAAGCGAAAGCGATCGTCGAGGCCGGAGACATTACAGACAATGACAGCCCCCCAGGAGACACCGACCATGCCGATACGGCTTGCATCGACTTCCGGCATGGAAGCCAGGAGTGAATGTGCCAGCATGGTATCTGCCACGGCATGGAACATCCATTGTGCTTCCGGGGGAGAATCTATCCCGCTGCTTCCGGGGCCGCCTAGTGGGTTGCGTTGCCAACCCTTGCCGTCGCGGATGGGGTTCTGCCCATAGTGGTCGAGAGCGATGGCGGCGTAGCCATGAGCGTTCCACTGGCGCACCCAGCGTGCAAAGGCCGTTCCTCCACCGCCATGCACCAGGACGACCCCGGGCACGGGCTGTTCAGCGGTTGCGTTCTCTGGCAGGCCGATAAAGGCAAATACCTGGGTGGGTTTTCCGTTGAAGTCCGGACCCTCAAAGTAAAGTGAAGTCAGTCCGGGCTCTTCCACCTCAGGTGCGGGTTGGGTGTGCGGTATTTGGCGGTAGTCTTCCGCCTGCCACACCGGTGCTGCCTGCAGGCTAAACGCACCTAGGCACAGAAATATGCTTGTCCCAAGTTTCATCGAAAAATTATCTGCCTAAAGGAGTATGCGCCTATTCTTTATCTATCGGGATAACGACATTCCAAGTGTGGTCTGCGCAGGTGAAACCGCCTGGGCCATCGGCCACTGCTGCGACCAAGGCGACTGGAATCGTATTTTCAAAGTAAAGAAAGGCCCGTTCAAAGCTGCCGAGCTTTTGGCGCTTTCCACCGGTCCAGGTGACCTCGCGCCGGTAGGCTAAGGGGTTCTCAGAGAGTTCCCAGTGATGCCCGTCCTGAGAGCATAAGGCAACGCCTGCACCGTGCTCGCCGCAGAGCACGCCTTCCATGTCTTTAGCGATTATGCGGTAGCCGTTCCCATCTTTCCAAAAAAAGGGATCTTCAATCTCTGCATCCTGACACCAGAGAGGCTGCTCATCCATTTTGTAGGGGCCGCAAGGATGTGGTGCTTGTGCGATTCCCAGCATCATGGGGCCAGGTTGGTGTCCATCGTAGCGCTTGGACTTAAACGTCATGATGACCGATCCGTCATCATGGATGATGGGCGAGGCATTGCTCGTCAGGTAGCTGTAGTATGTCGCCGGCTTTGTTTCCAGCACGGGCCGGTCAGAAAGGGTCCAGGGGCCTTCCAGGGATTGGGCATGGGCCACACCTACACGTTTATTGGAGCGGCTGACAATGCACTCCGGGTCCGGTGTCTTGAATATGCGTTCTGGATCGATCTCGGGAAAAGGGTGGGTAATGCCGGTGTAAAACAGATAGTAAGCATCGGGACCTTTGCAGATGCGGGGATTGTGGGTGGCGCGACCATCCCAGTACTCAGCTCCTCTCGCAGGGAGCACTACCTCTTGAAAAGTATACGGCCCCTCCAGGTTTTTCGATGTGGCGCGAATGACCTCTGAGTTCGTCATCCACGACGGATGAAAGGTCATGTGCTGCGGCCAGCGGCTGGCAAACATATGATAGGTGCCTTTTTCATCGCGGATGATCGATGGGTCCCATATCCACCAATTGTCCATTTTGAGCCCGTTGTCAGCGCGTATGGAGCGCAGCCGGAACTCCGGGGGGAGCGCCTCCATGGTTGTGGCATGACTACTTGTCATTGGACTCAAGGCGAATCTCGTAAAAGTGAACTTCACTCACTTCAGTCTCTGGCGAAGACGTCATGATTAAGTTAATTTGAACAATGGGCGCCGTGGCTGGCAGGGGGGTGCCGCCTTTATTTTTTAGCTCGGCTAGCGGCACGCTGGCTTCGGACTTCATCGCACTGAACCGGTAACCCTGCTCCTTGCTCCCCAGGCGAGCGGAGTACTGTTGATTGTCGGCGGTAATCACATCGACGGCGAAGTAGCGGTTCATCGGGTATTCTGACCGGTACTCGATTTCAAGGGAGCCGGCTGAGGGAGCCGTCAACGTGCAAGGGATGTTCGTGCGCATCCAGTTGGGAGAGTTCGGGACACCCTGGAACTTCAGAGTGATGCCGTCGCCATCGACGGTAGTCTCGAAGTGCATTTCAGGCGAATGGCTGAAAGTTACATCCTTTTTATCCGCCA
This sequence comes from Verrucomicrobiia bacterium, assembly GCA_030432235.1. Classification (GTDB taxonomy): domain Bacteria; phylum Verrucomicrobiota; class Verrucomicrobiia; order Opitutales; family Cerasicoccaceae; genus JAUIHT01. Next base: position 87,450 of record JAUIHT010000011.1, read on the forward strand.
AGCTCAGCGTTTGAGTATCCGCTTTAGACGAGCTGCATAGAGAAAGGAACACTGCCAGGGCAAGTACCAGGCCGCATGTTGGTGATTGGGAGTATTTCATGAAAAGTCGGGTGGATGGAACCGTGGGTTGAGTACGTTCAGGGTGTGACCTTAGTCCGGTGACACGGAAAAATAAGCGTGGCTGTTGGGCAGTGGTGTGTCGAAGAACTCCACATGACCGTCCCAGAAGACGGCGTTCATGCCGCCATTGTGGACGCCTTTCGCCGTCGATTGGTAGGCGCCGCTGCCTTCATAGATGAGCCAGCTACTTCCATCGCAGAGGGCAATAGTGGTGGATGGGTCAATGGAGTAGATGGAATTGCGTGTATAGGGAGGTGTCGCCGTCTGGACCATGGACGGCCCCGGTAATCCGTCCTTTGAATGCCTCCAAGAAACAGCATTAATGGCATACGTCATTTTGCCAGCTAAGGCACCATCCGTGTAAGGTTCCTCCGTTCCAGGGCGATTAAGAACATCATTTGCTGGACATTTCCAAACCTCACTTTCATCAGGGGACGGCATATAGCCACCCGTGACCAGCTTGCTATACCAATACGTGTCGTATCGGATGTTCGCATTGGCGGCACGGTCGTCCTGCTCAATCCAACGCAGGATCCCGCCGTTGTGTTCATTGGCAAACGACTGCATCCCCATAAGTATTTGACGAAGGTTGGAGGCGCATTCCACCTTCTCCGTCGATTTGCTGGCTCTACCTGTGGCTACGATCAACAGTGATGCCAGAATGCCAATGACGGCGATGGCGGCCAATAACTCGATCAAGGTAAACGCTCGAAGACGAAAAATAGGGTGGGGTCGCGAATGTCTAATAAGTTCCATGGGGAAGGTAACTATGCACGTGAAAAGTAAAAGTATAAAATCTCTCCATGCCACCTAGGTCAAGGGCTAAATGCTAGCGCTTTTTCTTGAATGGATTTGGCCCGGTGGACTCGCGAATGATCAGCCGGGTCGGTATCAGATCAGCTGGCGGATAGTTGCCCTTGAATGAGGCTATCTTCTTGTTGCACAGCTGGATAAGCCTTTGGCCACACTTCTGGCCTACGAGCTCAAAAGGTTGCTCAACGGTGGTCAGCAGCGGGTCGGTGAACTGACAATAGCGAGAATTGGCAAAGCCCACGATCGAGATGTCTCCAGGTGCGCTTAGGCCGTAGCGGCGCGCCATCCGTATGGTGGTGGCGGCTGACATATCGGTAGCGCAGACTATTGCGGTTACGGATTTGGCATTACGGTTTTTAAATAGAGATTCGGCAAGGTGGTCCTGCTCTTCCAGGCTATCTGGGTGCCCCATGACGTGGATGCTCTTGGCGCGCCCAAGCCGCTCCTGCATATACTCGATAAAGGCATCCTTGCGTTCGGAAGGGTAGTTACTGGCCTGCAAAAAAGCGATATTCCGGTGTCCATATTCCCATAAGTGATCTACTGCCAAGCGAATGCCCTGACGGTCATCCGAATTCACTTCAAGTCCCGGAAGTTTGTTGGATGAAAACGCATGTATGATGGGTATCCGGTAAATGCTGGACATGGATTTCAGCTCCTGCACGAAGTCGGCGTGGGGGTTGAAATTGCAGCAAAACATTCCGGCAACTCGCTGCTCCATGAAACGTGACAGTGCGATGCTCTCTTGTTGCTTCCCTTGGACTTCCTCGATTTTTATCAAGTAATTCGCTTCATGCATATTGCGCAGAAAGCCGCTTAAGGTCCTCCCGGTCCACTCGGACTCCAAGCCGCTTAGCAAGCAACCGACAACCTGATTGACACCTGTTTTCATGGCAACAGCCAGGTGATTGCGATGGTATCCAAGCTCAATGGCCGCCTTACGGACCTTTTCGGCCGTGCGCTCACTAATACCTACTTCATCCGTTCGGTTGTTCAGTACCGCAGAAACGGTTAACCGTGACACCCCCAGATGGGTGGCTATGTCTGTCATTTTTACCATTTTCGAGTGGATTTACTTTACTCGAATATACCTGAAAAAGTCTAGTGCTGTTTAAGGCTTTTTTGAGCCCTGTGAATCGCAGATGATGAACGACTTAGGCTCAACGGGTTCAACCGATTTCAACACCGCTTTTTGCCATCTAAAATTAGGCTAAATCGACGGCGCCCAATACGACTCATGAGCGTGTCTGAGGTGTAATGGTGACACATTTTCATTTTTAGAGCTTGCATGATTCCCGAAACTATACACGAGTATAGAAAAGCGCGCTTTTTTTCTACTCACCCGCACTCCGCTCATCGAACCACTGTTTTCTGACCTTGCTGTGATAGTCCTTGGCTCGCGTTTGTCAGCTATCGCATGCGTGGCCCAACTCCAGGCAAACTCAACGATTCATGCTTTCTAATTCTCCGACAATGACTGCGATACCGGACTTTTTGCTTCGTACCTATATGAGTTGATCGTAACTGCATCACACGACTTTTGCAGTTAGCAGGTCAAAAATTAAAGTATTATTATTATAATATAATACTAAAACTAAGTTTAATCCCACAATACCCCTATGAAGAAACACACCATCCTAATGGCTCAGGTGAGTCACTTGTCACATTCTTGCTTTGTTTCAAGAATAGTACAGCTGATAGTCGGCTTCTTGCTAGTGGGCATCAGTCCATTGTCTCTCGATGCCACCACCTATTATGTCTCTACCTCGGGAGTCGATTCCTATCCGGGTACTTTTACGTATCCGTTTCGTAAAATCCAAAAGGCGGCAGACATCGCTCAGCCTGGAGACACGATTGTTATACGTGGTGGAACCTATCGGGAGACTGTCACGCCGGTCTATTCCGGTACGAGCAGCTCTCCCATTACCTATATGTCTTATCAGGATGAAATCGTCGTCATAAGCGGCACCAGTCTCATCACCAATTGGACGCAGCACTCAGGGGCGATCTGGAAAGCGGCGATGACGTGGACGTTGGGCGATGACCAGGTTTTTGTGGATGGGGAGATGATGACTTATGCTCGCTGGCCCAACGCGAGTGGCGACATTTCACGTCCCTACAAGTCTGTTATGGAAAGCGTAACCGCCAATAACCTGACGCCACCTTCGCTTACTACCGCTACCGTATATGACTCCCAGTTGACGCAAGCGTCCGGCTTTTGGAATGGGGCGACTATCCATTTCGTGCCCGGGCCAAAGTGGTTTCAGCAAACCGGGACTGTGACGAGTTCAGGCGCTGGCAGCTTGACATGCCAGTACCTGTATCAGCTGAACGGTGGTCGTTTATTGCCGGGTAATGAGTACTATCTGGATGGTACTCTCAACGCATTGGATGCTCCGGGCGAGTGGTATCGTGCCTCCTTCCTCACACTTTACCTATGGACCCCTGATGGAGACTCTCCCAGCAATCATACAGTAGAGGCAAAGAGCCGGGAATATGCCTTTAATTTGGCGGGTAAGTCGTACATCACGATCAGCAACCTTCAACTGTTCGCAGCAAGTATCTTTACCGATAGCAGCTCGGCCAATCTGGTCATCGATGGTATCGATGCACGTTATGTTACTCACTTTTCGACAATGCCGAATGACGCCTGGGGTACACACATAAAAGACAGTGGCATTGTGCTCAATGGCAGTAACCACCAGCTGCTGAATAGCCGCATTCGCTATTCAGCGGGCAGTGGTGTCACCCTGCTCGGCGATGGACATCTGGTTCAGAACAATCTTATCCAGGACACTAATTACGCCGCCATTGACAATGCCGCTATCACTACTGGTAACAGTGCTTTCAATAAGAACAGCCAGTCGAGCAATCACGAGATCGCCTACAATACCATCTCGGGCTGTGGCCGTAGCGGTATGGTGTTGCATGGACTTGAGAACGGCTACATCCACCACAACGCAATCAACCACTATGCTTTACAGACGATCGATTGCGGCGGCCTCTACGTATACTACTGGGATGGCGATGACACCGAAATCGCCTACAATGTGATCAACGGTGGTGTGGTCGGTATCTACCTGGACAACGCTTCGGAAAACTTTGTCGTGCATCACAACATCGTTCGAAATGCCGAGACGGGGACGCGTCTCAATACCCCGAGTTTGAATAATGAGATTTATAACAATACCTTCCTGGCCCGGCGTTCCATCACCACCGATGCGGGTGCGGGGATGTCGGGTTCCGTCATTAAGAATAACCTGTTGAGCGGTACTGTTTACCTCGATGACGGTGTCACCTACTTTTCGAGCGCCAATCTCTGCTATTGGACGGATCCTTTGTTCGTCGATGCTCTAAATTTTGACTTTCAACTCAGTGCCGGGTCTCCGGCCATTGACGTTGGCCAGGTTGTGACACCCTACACAAACGGCTTTTATGGCTCGCTGCCTGACATGGGGGCTCACGAATACGGTATTGCGAGCGGAAGTTTCGGTGCCAGCCTGCCTCACGATATCCCAGATGTGCCTTCGCAGCTCACAGTGACCGATGCCAGTGGCCAGGCGCAGTTAAATTGGACCGATAACAGTAGCAGCGAGGACAACTACCGCATAGAGCGGTCCGTTGGGGACGATGCACACTATCAGCTGCTTGCCACTGTTTCAGCCAATACGACGCAGTACACGGATGCTGGCGTGGTCAACGATGTGCGGTACTTTTATCGTGTTAGTGCCTACAATACCGATGGGCACTCAGCCTATTCCAACCCTGTGAGTTTTCCGCAGGATTGGCTACCGGACGACTGGTCCGCGACCGATATTGGGACCGTGGGAATACCTGGCGTACATGATAGTCTCTCCAATCCCGATGCCGATGCATTGCTTCTCAAAGGGGCCGGTACTGGCATAGCGGGTACCAGTGATGGCTTTTACTATGTGTATACGACTCTGGAAGGCGATGGTCAGATTATCGCAAAACTCGTCAATCCCAGTATCAGCCAGAGCGGTGCCGTATCCGGCATCATGCTCCGGGAAAGCCTGACAGCCGGGTCCAAGCACGCGTCACTCTTTATCGGTCCAGGAAAGTATCCTATCAGTTTAGTGCGCAGAACCCAGACCAATGGCAGTACCGCAGTGACCTCCAGTTACAACGTCACGGTGCCGTACTGGATTCGGCTGATACGGAAGGGGAATTCCATAACGGCCTGGAAATCGCCGGATCGCCTCACGTGGACCTATCTTAGCTCGACCACAGTATCCATGGCATCGACCATGTATGTGGGGCTGGCTATTACCAGTGGCTCGACCTCCGTGACCAGTACAGGAGGCTTTGAGGAAGTGACGATTGCTCCGTTGCCGTATCCAGCGCAGGAGACGGTGACTTTCTCGGATGATTTTGATACGAATATTGGTTGGGCGAATATCGCGTCTGGGGCAGGCAAGGCTACTATCGCTCCGGATCCGCTTCTTACCAGTGAGACAGCGTGGTACCCTTCCAATGACTCGGATGGCAGTAGTGTGACCTCGTGGTACATTTCGAGCAGCACCGCGGATATCAGCCAGGGGCCCGTAACTATGTATGTGAGGGTTCGTTTTGATCGAGACGACGGAGGTACGGCTAATCAGTTTGTCTATTATCTGCAGGAGACGGGAAGCTACCGCTTTGGCGAATTTTTCATTCGTCCGGATTCCAGCCAAGTGATAAGCTTCTTCGACACGAATCAGGTGATTCAGAATGTCTATTTGGAAAGAAAGTACATGCCGCCTTTTCAAGCTGGGGTCTATCAAGAGTTTGCCTTGTGCCTGGAATCCGTCGATATGACAACGATGAGGCTGACTGCGTTTGTCTGGGACGGAAATAACTATCTGCCGATTGGTTCAGCGGAAGGGGCCCTGTACGGCAGTGGACTTTTTAACCGGGTCGCGATAATCAGCTCAAATCAATCCGGTGCGGATAATCGTGCCTATCTGGACTACGTCCTGGTTACAGAATAGAACCATTCGCATTAAGCATCCATGACTACTAGAAGTCATCCTGAAATCACCTGCAATAACTGGAGTACTCCTTTCGAATGGAGGGGTTTTCCGGCGCGCAAGGGAGTGTTCAATGGCCATACGCTAACCATTGTTCCTCCCGGGCGCCCGCGTCCGGGTTTGCCTTGGATTTGGAAAACGGAATTCCTCGATGTATTTTCCAATGCGGAAGAGGAACTCGTCCGACGAGGCTTTCACCTGGTATACCTGGAGGTACTGGATCACTTCGGCTCTCCCAAGGCAGTTGAGCTTGGAAATCGCTTATATGAATATGTTCACGGAGCTCTGGGTCTAGCTCGCAAAGTTTGCTTGCTTGGTATGAGTCGGGGCGGTCTCTGGGCCTACCATTGGGCTGTGGCAAACCCAGATAGAGTTGCACTTATCTATGGTGACAACCCTGTCTTGGACATAACAAGCTGGCCTGGAGGGTATGGTCAAGGACCAGGTGATCGAGAATGTTGGCAAAAATGCCTGAATATATACGGCATTTCTGAAGATGAAGCACTAAACCTCCAGGAGCAGCTTATTGAGAGACTTTCACTCCTAGTAGAAGCTGGAGTCCCCATCTTGCATGTAGTTGGCGATGCCGATGAAGTCGTGCCGGTGAATGAAAATTCTGATTTGGTGAAAAAGCGCTATCGGGAACTGGGCGGAACATTTGAGGAAGTCGTAAAGCCGGGCAGCAAACATCATCCCCACGGACTGCCTGAGGACCCTGGCTTAGTAGTCAGATTCTTTGAGCAGCGTGCAATCCGTCCGTGATTTGTACCAAAGATACTGATTGCTGCTCGTACACGGGTTTTTCATTCTTGCTAGTCAACCGCCGATAGGTTGTGAAAATTTCATTAAATTGTATCTGTTGATATTTAAATTATAATATAGTATAATAAATTAAAGATGAACATTGTACAAGGGAAATTAATCTTGGTAATCTATATAGGAGAATGATCTAGATGGTTGGTCCATTCCTCCATTCGCCTGTAATCAAAGTGCCAGCTTGAAATGCGGGAATGCCAATTTCGCCACGGTTAATTTGAGCAATCAGTATATCTGCAGCCTTACTTCCCAGGCATTCCATACGTTGATTCACGCCTGTACCGATATGCATGTTGTCATCATTTAAATCCAACATGACAACTCCAATATCTTTGGGGATTTTTAAGCCCATTTCTTTCAGCCACTCTGGAATCTCACGATTAATACAAAGGCATACATCCGGCTTTTCATCTCGAATCCACTGCATGAAGCGTTGCTTAGATGCATTTGCGTTATCTGCTTTTTTTTGATTAAGTCTGAGTACAGTTGGCCAATGAGCGTTCTCAAGTTTGATGTTATTGTAACCCGCTGTTAGCCTATGCTCCATAATATCGTCAATCCAGCTGTCCAATACTAGTCCAGGCGTATGGTATCCTCTTGAGGTCACTTGTTCGCAGGCAAGCTTAGCAGTGTAGTAGTGGTCTACTGTGACAAAATTTAAAGCAGGATTTTCCATTCTTGGCCCAATGACAATACTCGAGAGGTTTTCCCAGATTTGTCGACAGTCTTGCATGATTTTCTCGTCTCTTAAATTAAAGAAAGTCACTCCTTTGGTATTTCTCGCCTTTAATATCCTGAAAAGTTGTTCGAAGTACCTTTTGGAGCTGGTGGTCGCTTCGTGGTACCAGAAGTAGTTGACGGAATACCCCTGTTGTCGAGCTTGTCTCTCAAATCCGGATGTCGTCAGTTGTACCGCTGAATTTGGTTTCTTCGGGCTAATCGGGGCGAGGCTGATTGCTGCTATTGTAGACACGTACTTTGTCACTCTGGATTTACGCAACTCACTCATGAGCTGTGAGAGTAGGGCATTCTTCTGATAGCCGAGTTGGCGTGCAATTTCTTGAATGCGATAACGCTGCTGTTCACTGACCCGACTGTCATTTCGTAACGCCAGTGATACGGTAGATTTGGCGACACCAGCTGCCTCCGCCAGTGATGATAACGTGGGTTTGCTCATAATCGTCGAACGGTTCGATTTATGTTTGTTGAATTTGGTACATCTACCCGCTAGCTTCAAGCTGTTTTAATAACCACTCAATTAATATCCCATGAAAACACAATCGATGCCTCTTCTCGTTTTGGCTTTATTGGCCATCCTGACTCCTCTCCGCATGTCGGCTGTCGTCACAGCGATTAGTGCAGTTACTGATGATGGAAACTATAACCTTACATCCATCACGACCGGGGGACAAACGTACTCCAGCCTTTTGGGGGCTACTGCGGATGTTCGAGTAACCATCTCTACTGCGTCCGACGCAGTTATAGCATTGTATATATTTGACACACCTCCCGTTACCTCTCGGGCTCAGCTCAATTCTGCGGCCTCGGGCTTGGATTATCACGATTCGCCTGCGAATATCTACAATCCGTCAACGTTTCAGTTCGGTCGAACCATCACGGAAGATGACGTGATTTTCCTGTTCGATTTTGGAACGGGAGATGCCTGTCAGTTTTCATTGATTGATAGTGGTGGAAGTACAATTGGAGACTATTCTATCTCATTATCTGCGGGTGACTTTGGCGTAACCGACCCTATTACTTTTGTTGATGCCGTTGGGTTTATGGGTGATGAAACGACTACTCAGATTTTTACCCATGTTGATACTCAGCGAGGTGTTGGCTTTACGCTTTCAGATTTCACGGGTAGCATCGGCGATATATCCCAAGCGACCGGTATTATTTTAACTACACCATTCTCAACTCTTGATCCTAGTGTCGTTGGTTTGGCAACGGTTCCTGAGTTTGGCTCCTCCTCATTGGTCTTAGCTTTATTCGGTGTTATGAGTGTTGTCTTTTATCGATGCCGTATTCGAAGCCGTTCACTGTCCAAGTAGAAACAAGCGGGTATTGTGCCGTGTGATTGCGTATCCGTAATACGCCAATCCGAAATTCTTTAATAAGTGTAACTGGCAGGTTTTAGCCCTATCAAGGATCAACTCATAAATGAGTGTCTCTCTTGATTGCTTCAGGGTGTTGGATAGTCGACATTAGGCATATGTTTAAAATTAATATAAAATGAAGATTATTATTGGTAAATCGAAGTGCAATTTTTATGCAGTAATCAATGCCTTTCGTCGTAAAAGTAGAAATTATCATTATCGCAAAGTATTCTGTAGCTATACTTCCTTGAGCTTGGTTACAACTGGACTTTCTGCTTCCATCATTTTTCAGGCTGATTTTAATGGGAATTCCGGTGGCACTGGTGGGGCGCAAGACATCGTCTCTAAAGGTGGCAGTGGCCAGCTTTTCAGTTATACGGATGCAGTCACTGAAGTCACTGCTGCTTCGCCTGGATTGGGTGATGGTGGCTACTTGAGTGTGAGTGTGCCGAGTGAATCAGTGCCAACGGATGGTTATTTAGGGGGTGTTATCTTTTATCCTGCCAGTAAGAGAAACTCTTGGGCGGCGTTCCAAGAGTTTAAAGGTGATGGGTGTTTACATTTGAATGGTGCTGTCGACTTCTTCTTTCTGGTGAAAGATCCTGGAAAAAGTGGCTTCAGTACCGATTGGACCCGTATTCTTGAGGTTGGCTCTCCGCAGAATGGAAACCTAAGAATGATTGTTTCAGCCCAGTTCTCTGATAAACTTAGAGTGCTGTTGACTAATGCTTCTGGTGATGGACTAATCACGGAATCTGGAGCGAAGCGTGCGAATATCGTATTGGATGCTGACTTGCCGCGGTGGCACTGGGAAAAAGATGTTGTTTACCATTTTGCAATCACCCTCTCAACTGATCGTAATGGCTATGTAACACTTAATATTTACGGCAACTTCGACGGCAGTGATTTGTCAACAGAGGGCATGCAGCATTTAATGGGGAGCTGCACTTTCATTGTTGATGCCAGTGTTGTTACTTCGGGTTTTCCTGAAGGCGAGTATAAGTTCAATATAGGTGGAGCTAGCTCAAGCGGGAATGCTGCTGGCCGAAAAGTCGAAGCGGATTGTTTTCGCCTCTATAATGATGTGCCGGACTCATTTAGTGGAATAGGGCAGTAGATAGCATGTTACCCAGCACGACTTAGACAATTGCTGTTTATGTTTAATATGAAAATCGTCCCATTAATTCGCAGGTGTTTTTACTGTTATGCCTGTATACTGACTTTTGTATTTACCTCATGTAATAAACCCTCAAAACCAGACGGTACACTTGGTGAAAACAATCCTGAGACTGTGCAAAGCATGGACAAAGGAGGAGTCCCCAAAGCAGAAACTGCTCAGTTGTTGGGGTCTTATTTAGTTGAAGAGCTGCAAGAAATAGATTTGCGGGGTTACGGTACGGTGTCCGCACGCTTCTATTCATTTCCCGATTACACAGCATCGCTTCTCAAAGTAGCATGTCAATCCACTGACAAGGCTCAACTTACTCAAGCCAAGTACTTGTCAGACCTGCAGAGTCTACCAGGCGTATCGAATAAGAATATTCGTATCGCTGATATTGATATTCCGGTGTGGAATGTATATCGGCAGGGAACGATAGTGGCGCTGCAGATGGAAAGTGATCTTTACATTGTAGCTGCTGACGAAGAGAAAGGTCTTGTTTGGGTTGTTGATTACGTTCTTGGAAATGCCATCCAATATGCGAGCGCCGAAGCATCTGTCGATGTGCCCATGTGGCTGGACCGTTGGGATCGCTATGGCTTTAGGCATTATTACACACCATGGGCTCAGCCATCGAATCATCCCAGGGGGGAGCCTTATAATTACTTTGAGGAATTTGATTTTGCGGAGAAGAATGAGCATAGCGGCATTTTGTTATGGGCCCAGGATGATTACATTGATACGGCTGAGGGTCACACGAACGAGCAATTATGGGATTGGGCGTTTCAAGAAGCTAAGGAACGGAATTTGCCTGTAGGCATTAATATCATGACTGGTGGTCAAGGGGAGGGATGGTTCTTCAATCGCTATCGTGAACAAACCATTTCTAAAATGCCGCAGTTTTGTGGTTCATTCCATACGATTGCCAACCCGTATTTTGGGGGTGCGGGTCGGCTGTCGTGGTGCTCCCAGGAAGCAAAAGACTATGAACTGGCAATCCTTCAGGGGATAGTCAGTCGGGCAGTTGAATCTCCAAATGCCACGACCATTTTAGAGCCTCACGGTGAACTCCGTCACGGTCAGCACGATATATTCATGGAGTATGGCCCTGTGGCGAATGTCCATTTTCAAGGCTTTTTGAAGGAACGTTATCTATCGCTGAAGGATTTAAATGCTCGTTGGGGTAGCACATATACATCTTGGGATGCTGTTGCAGTTCCTGAGGTTGCCTCATTTCTGGGGTGGTACGGCGATGCTCTAGATTTAAGCGGTAAATGGAGAGTCATGTTTGAGTCTGCAGATGATAGAAGGGGGTTCGACGAACAAGGATTAAACAAATATGGTAGTGTTTCTTCTGAGGAGGCTCCCGAAGAGTGGTATAGCGTCGATTTTAATGACAGCAACTGGCCCATTGTGGTTGCCCCAGGGCATGACCGAACGATGTTCCTCAAGCAGCAGCCCGCCGTCTATCGTAGGGATTTTACGGTATCAGATGAATTTCTAAAAAGTAGCAAGCAGGTTTGGCTTTACGTTTGGGATCTCAACGCTGCTACCGGTGATTATGTTAAGGTAGTTGTCAATGGAACTGAAGTTGGAAAGGACATTCTACCACATGCTGTGCCCCATTGGGGCGCTTATGATATTAGCGAAATTGTTCGTGTGGGGCAGAATCAGCTCAGTCTTCGCTTGCCAAAAGGGATTCTAGCCTATCGCGTTTATCTTTCCCATGATGCGCCCAATGAATATCCAAATCTGGGCATTGAAAAGAACGCTCAATGGGTGGATTTCGCAGACTGGATCGTGGCCACTCGCCTTGATGCTGTTAAGCGAGGCATGGAGATGATTAGGCAGGTAGCTCCCAATCAACAAATAACCCTGATGTCTCCGAATGGGTATGAAGATGGAGTACGCCAGTTGGCCGTCCAGTATGGTGGCAATTTCCACAATACAGGCTACATGGGGGCATTCTGGGCGGATGACATGCCTGCTTTGATGCGTGGTACACGCCTGCCTTTTTCTCTTGAGCCCGGCAGTCCAGCTGCGGATTTAGAGGGCTTCAAAAAACACCTCGGATTGTATTCAACACAAGGGCTTCAGGGTATTGATTACTTTATTCATCTTGGGAGTATTTTTTGGAATGAGAAGATTCGAGACTTCTTTGAACGCAATTTGGCCCTAATTAAGTTGATTGGAAAGTATCATGCCCCCGAGGCCGAAGTGGCTGCGCTCTACTCAACACGTGGAAACGCGCTTACGGGTTACCCTTGGGGTGAAAAACCGAATACAAACCTAAAGGCTGGATATTGGGCATGGAACGTACGTGCCAATCTACAAGGGCTTTACGAAAGTGATGCTCTGACCGAGTCGTCGTTTACTGAGGGCGAAGATGAACGGTATCGTGTTATTATTGATAGCAACACCTCTATCATGGAGCCTGAGTTTATCGAGGAGATCAAAGAGTATGTTGAGCGTGGTGGCGTTTTTGTTACGTTCGTTCAATCAGGGAGACATACTCCGACTGTACAGAATGCTTGGCCCATCGAAGCGTTAACTGGATTTAAGGTACAAGATGTAGATATGCTCGGCAGTAGCGGTGAACCCGAGCAAATACGTAGATTAAAGCCGGCACCTGACCAGCCAGTCTTCCACGGAGATTGGAATTATGCCAAGGCGAACGGACTTAGCCTTGCCCCCATTATGCCAGATGCAAAGCCCTTAATGCTTTGGGAAGATGGCACTGTCGCCGTTGGAATGCGTGCCATTGGAAGGGGGGCCATTATTCAAGTTGGCTGTAAGTTTACAGGAAAGCGTATAATGGATCGTTATGAGCCGGGACCGAACGACAGAAACCCTCAGTTGCCGGCTAGCTTTCGAGCCCTGCGAGAGCTTTTTACGCAAATTCTTGAATGGCGTGGGGTACCAAAAGTGGAATGGAGTTTTCAGCCTGAAAATTTAAATCTGATATGGAGGCATTACGAGAGTAACAATGGATTGTATGATGTTTGGACAGTTTGGAATCAGAGCAAAAGGCACGAAATTCAAGGTCAGCTGACACTTAAGGGAAAAGGTAAGGCAACATGGGGCTACAAGATTCGGAATGGACAAGAGTTTTCGATTACGGATGAAAGAATACCCGTATCTGTCCAGCCTATGGAGACTTTGGCATATTTAACGCCAAGGAATCGAATCACAGAGGCACCGGTCGTTTGGTTTAAATTACAGCGGGATTGGTGGCGAAAACCAGTCACTGAAACGATTAAAGATTTATCCGAGCCAACGAGACGCTTTTCAGTCGGTTTGAACGATGATTGGTCCTTGAGAAAGCTCGGCCCAGATGAAGACGGCAGTACTTATGCGGGAAAAGGTGTAGATGACTCATCTTGGGAACGTACTAGCTTGGGTATCTGGCGGCTGCACGATAATGATACGACCAGGCGATTCTTGCTAAGGAAACAGTTTACAGTGCCTACCACCTGGGAGGGGGGTGATGTTGGGCTATGGATGCAGTCCTGGATACCTCCCACGTTCTATAATTACGCTCGAGTTTGGATTGATGGTACTTTGATTTACGACTGGGGTCGGGATGGCATCACCAATAGTAATCCAAACGGAATTCTAATCCCTGGCAAAACTTATACTATTGCTGTCGAGTTCAAATCAGATGGCTTTGTTATTGGGACACGAGGAAACACCTGGTTGTGGGTCTGGCCCAAGCCATCAGGGACTCAATCGCTTGCTGGAATGTGGAAGCCAAGCCAGGACTTTCTCCATTATCAGAAGCCAATGCGTATCCCCGGAAAGTACGAGGCTCGTAGCTTGCTCAATACAAGTGTGGAAATACCTGAGGTATATAAGGACTACGGTATCATACTTTCCATAGATGCCACGGGGCCCTTGACCGGTGTTTTGGTAAACGGAAACTGGGTTCGACGGCTACACCATCATATTGGCTCACGCTTTGACTTAAACATCACGCCCTGGATTAAGTTTGGTGAACCCAATGAAATAGAATTGGTGTGTATGCAAGGTACCGGTAAGGGCTTAGTGAAAGCTATTAATTTAAAATTCTATGAAGCTGGGACGTATCCCTAGAATCTGAAAGTTTCCTTTTCCTAATACTTCTATACCAGAAACTATTGCCAGTGAAACCAAGTGCCTTGATTTCTCCTTTTGATGTGGATTCTCATGAAGCATCCGTTCATACACATACAATTTTCCTGAAAAATCAGATATGTGTTAACTTGGCTTTTTGTGGGCGACGCTATCTAGGTATTGAGGGTGCACAATGGAAAGATTCTGTCATACTAGTTCAAGGCAGGGGAAGTCTTCCACACATTCATACTCCCGAAGGGCGTATCTACACGGAGTTTAATATTATCGATATTATTGAGACGGAAGAACGAGCTATTATTAAACTCGAAGCCGTGGCGATCCAATTGCCTCTGAAGGCCGATTTAGATCGTTTTGGTTTTCCTCAACTAGCTCAGAACGTTGAAAAAGGCCGCGATACATTGGAGCTACTTTTTGAGGCCCAAGAGCAGTCATTGGAGGGTGAAAGCTATTATGGTTTTTCACTTTCCTATCACTGGAGTAGCTCTATCGCCAAAATACATTGGTTATATGAATCGGTGGCGATTGCTCCAGGAGGTGCGATCGACCAGACTTTGCTATTGGCTCAGAATTTAACGCAAAATTTTTGCCCCCTGGAAATGGTCGTTGACATCGACTCAGCTTATTCAACACAGGAGCATTACAAAGACTCTTGTATTGAAGCCCCATGCCGGGGTGGCGGATCGTCTCCGTTTGATTTAGTGCAATCGGATAGATTGAGTATAGTAACCTATTTCGAAGCGCCTTGTGCCGAGGGCAACATGCTGAAGGCAAACTGTCAGACAATGCCTGGCGAAGGCTTTGTTACTGTTTCAGATTTTCATTACGGCAAGATGACGAATTCATTTCGTACTGCTCCACGTATCGTACTCGTTACGAGGAGGCAGGATACAAGTCGAGAGGATGCGCTTAATCGGTGGACGAGATGGTTCGATTACACAGCGGATTCCTGGTGTGAGAGTATTGGTGTTTCAAGAACTTACGCGCGTCAGACTTTGACGTTGGAGGGAACTGGAGTGGGCGGAGTTGATCCTGGCACGGCTTATCCTGATTTATTGACCGTATGGATAAGTCGTTTGGACTGGTTGGTGGAGAATGGGTTCGAGGTTATAAACCTGCATACTCCCGAATGGAATAGCGCGGCGAATTCAGAAACAAAGGTCTTTGGCGGCAATAACTGTTGTCCCTGGGAATTTAAACTATCTGAGCATTTGGGCGGTTTAAAGGGCCTAAGGACTTTCTGTGATGCTTGCCACGAAAGAGGCATTAAAGTATTTATCTGGGTAGCGGGACATCTCCACCGAGAGGCCCCTGTGTGGAAGCATCATCCAGAGTGGATTGTGCGACGACCCGATCTTGGTCTTTGGGATGGTCACTATGGTGTAATACACAGTATATCGTTGATCGAGCCCAGTGCGCAGGATTGGGTCTTCGATGATTTGAAGCTGCTCCGCGAAGAAACCGGAGTCGATGGTATATGGTTTGATTCGTGGACAAACCTTTGTATGGGTGCGGTCAATTGGCAACGAGCGGATAGAGGTCCAAATGCGCCCGGCTTACTGCAGCTCATCGGTCGATTAGGGCAGATTGGCTATGAGCTAATGATTGAATGTATGTCTCCACTTGGGGTGAGTTCATGGGGCAATCTCAAGCATGAGGAATTGCGGGGCCGCGAAGCACTTCTCTTGAATAGCAACTTACGCTACTATATTAATGATTGGCTTGGCGAGGACGGTATCAGTAGAGATCAATACTTCCGTTCTTTGGCTGCTAGGGCACCTTTTGGCGTATGGATGCATGAATACATGGGAAGACCGGAACCTTTTCCGGTAGCACTCCCCGATTGGTTTGCTTCATTGACACGTGATTTTAATGCGGTCGTGAATACTATGGAAAAACGTATCCTCTATTCCACCGGTGCGCTTTGGCTCGATTCCAATGGGGTGCCGGCTGTTTGGTTCGCTTTCAGTCGTGACATTCCAGAGCAGTATATGGATGCAAGTTTCTTTGAGCCATCCACGGGTAACCGTGTCTCGAATTTGAAAAGCGAAAACATTTATACAGTTCGACTGCAGTAATGGTATCCATGGGATTAATTCGATTAACAATTGTCTTTATCATCACTATGGCATCAACAGTCTCAGCAAGCAGTCAATTATTAAGAGTTGGTTGTATAGGGGATTCAATAACAGGTCCAGGTGATGGTCCTGAATATGTAAAGCGATATTTAAAATGGCCAGATTTACTACAGTTTTCCATTGACCTCGCAACAGGAGAACAATGCAAAGTACGGAATTTTGGTGTTGCAGGGAGCCATTCCAATCAAGCCCTGGAGCGTACAACAGCTGAGGTCCAGCCCTGGAAACCAGATATAGCAATTATACTCATCGGAGGAAACGATTTCTCAGTGTCAGATGATGTGAGTACGATTAGCCGAAGATTCTATGCCTCCCTTACAGCCATAGTCGGGATACTCAAAGACAGCGACACCAAGGTGCTCTTGCTTCAGTATGCCGAGCCTACCGCTTTAAATCGAGAGGGTGTCTGGGAGTTTTTGGATGATGGGAATCCCGTGATCAAAAAAGTTTCAGAAGAGCAACAAGTTCCAGTCCTAGATTTAGGACCATCATTTGCAGAAGCAGTATCAACATATGGACCTGGCTATATTTTTAACGATACCGATGGTGTGCATCTCAAACCGCTTGGTGAAATAGTGCTAGCGAAATCGGTTTTCCAAAAGCTTTGTGAGTTGAATTGGTTGCCTGAAAAATGATATTCTTTCATGCCTATTTGGGGTTCAATATTTTAAGAATCCGGTAAGCATCAGCTTTGCCTGGTTTGGTATAGATTAGGGCAGTTATACTATCATCCGGATTAATAATAAGCTGTTGTGCGTGACGTTCCCGCCACTCTCCATCTTCGCTTTCTGCACCAAGTCGTACTAATAAGGATAATCTTTCGTTAGGTTGTACTGGAACGACTTCTTGGGCACCGCTTTCAAGTAAAGTCCTTTTCTCACCAAACAGACAAGCAACCGTTTGTTGCGTAAGATTTATGATATTTGCATTTCCGGGAGGGACATCTTGCCGTGAATTCTCGATAGGTATTATTCGATAGGTATCAGACGAATCGGGATTTGGGAAAAAAAGAAGCAAAGTGCGCGAATAATCCTGTGGAATCGTGACTGAGCCCAGGATCACACGATGAGAACTTCCGTCGAACCCGACCATTTCCCTGAAAAAAGTGAGAGGGCCGTTACCGAAATATTGGTAAGAGGGTGAGAGCCTGCGTTCGGCTGCTTCAATCTTAACTTTTTCAGCATTATTATAGGGGCTGAATTGAATCGTAGGAGGAACATATTTTGGCATGATCATATCATTCATACTCTGATGATCCATTTCGCGAATAGCCGCCTCCATGTTTGGGTTCGGGCCACCAGGCCATAGGTAAACTTGGAAGTGAATAGGTATTACCTCCTCTTGTGAATGAAGTAAAGTGGGCGCCAAAGAAAGGTACACGAAGATAAAAAAGAAGTGACTGCGGAACATGATGTGTCAGTTAGTTTGCAGATTACTTAGAGAGCGTTTAGCCATTGGAAGCTTACGATAACGTACCGCCTGCCGAATGTAATATTCTCCTGGCCCGTAAGGCTGGTCAACGGCGTGTCTGGAGAGTCTGATTCAGGGTCCACATAATCAGGCAGTCTTTGTACAATAGCCTCTCCCCAGGCCTGGCTTTTCGAGCCGTTAAAGGGATTCGTGTTTTCACCATAAACGCGGATTTTGAATGTATCGGAACGAACCGTTATGATGGAACCTATTCGCGCGAGTATGTCTGCTTGTGTTAGCCAACCGGGCAAAGATTCTGTTCTCCAGCCTTCTTGGGGAAGCTCTTCAAAGCCTGCCTCGGTGCGAGGAGCAGTTGCATAGGCGTTTTCCGATAGACTTGTGTTTATACGTGCTTTTGTTCCGTCAATCTCTAGCTCGTTTGCTTCGGCAGTGCTCAGATTGTCGGCCTCTCGTATGGCTGCGCTGAGAGCACCACGCAATCGGAAAGCATCGCTATCGAGATCGGTTGGCGCATCGGAGGCCGGATCCCGGTTAACGAAATCTGATAACGAAGTATAAGGGTGGCCACGCCCCAGCGAACGCCATTTATTTTCTTTAACAATTTGTCTGGCCAGATTGGCGATCTGCTCGCGATCTAAGGATCGATATCCATGGTATGCTGATGAAGAATCAGCGTCTTCCGTGTCTGAATTGAAAAGGTCTCCTGGGTTATTATGGATTCGCAAATAGGGAGAGGCATCCGTTGATTTGTCTTCGACTGCTTCGCCAAAAAATGCGGCTAGTACAGCGCGCCATGCCTCTTCTGAAGTCGAGTTTACATTGAACGCTCCATCGATTATTAGTTCGCTCGCAGCATTGAGACTACTTAAAGGGCTTGTCTCCGTGGGGTCCAGTGGAACAAGGCGAGTATTGGCGGTTTCGCGACTCGTGGGTGCCGTAAGGGTGGAGAAATAGTATTTATCCCATAAAGCTTCGTTGAGAAAATGGGAGTAATCGTAGTGTCGGCCTTCTACTAGGGCATAGGTTCTTGGGAAACCTGACAGATATTCGTCTTCATCCCAATCTACGTATAGCGAATCGAGGGCAATCTTTGGGTCCGCCTCACTGTTTCCGACCGAATAGGCGGGCAGGAAATTATCATATCGCCCCCACTGTAGCCTATTGCCCGTGTCTGTCCGATTCGCATTTAGAGAGACGTTACTGCGTGATGTATCAGCATGAGAATAATACAGAGGGGCATGCATCAGCTGACCAATACTCTGTAGGGTGCTTCGGTTTTCGGGGGTCTCAAATAATATTGTGGAGTCAATATATGCCGAATCGACACTTAGCCCATTGCCAATGTTGATTAAGCCAAAATCACGGTCAAAACCATCAATTTCACTGGAGCTGTAAAAGCTTGGGTTAATGAGATGTTTGGCTTGTATCGTGGATTGATTCGAGGCGTACAAATGTAAAGGGTTGGCACCTTGCGTTGAAGCGCGAGGGTTTTGATGCGTCAACCATTTGATGGATCGGTCTTCTCCACTTTCACCTATAATTTCGGTGAAGTTCATTATCGCTTTCAGACCCACGCTACCCTCCATAGTCGCTGAGCCTAATGGTTGTATTTGCGTTTCTGAGGCTGAAGGTTGATTCAGGCCTCCCAGCCAGAATACTTGCTGCAAAATTTGATCCCCATCACGTAATCGGACACTTTCAGATATGGAAGTGTGAGCGCGAAGGGTGAAGTTATACTCAGTGCTAGTGGGATCTCCAGGGTCATAGCCAGCCTCAATATCAGTGGGTATAGAATAGCATGCAGTAGGCCTGTAACCAGGAAGAAGTGAATAATACTGGTAGTTGGAATAGCGCATTTCCATTTGGTTCTCTTCCGCGGAAGTATCTCCATAGGGAGGACTGAAGGCAACCGATTCACCCGGTGCCAGTACGACATTCCCAATTTCAAAGTGCATACCAGCTGAAAAGCTAAGGTTACTCGGAAAGCGTGGATCGGTGAAGTTATTGTAGGTTCCAATGCCATCGATCTCTATTTGCCATCCATAGAATGTGCTAAAGTAGTAATTGAAGACCGGTGTGCTGTGGGTGCGATCCCAGAAATTGCGAGCGATGTCTATTTTTCCGTTATCAATTTCAAGTGGTCGGTCGTAGGGGTTCCATAAAACCAAGGCGGGGAAAATCTCCAAGAATACGCTATATTTTTGTGTGCCTGTATTCAACTTATAGCGTGGTACCACATAAAACTGGATCAATGTAATGACAGGAGAAATGCCAGTCTGAATATCGGTTGCAGAACGTGCAGACAGATTCCCGTTCTCCTTGATGCCCAGGGCGCCTGAATTTGCCCAACTTTTCAACTGGTTCCAGAGTGGTCCGCCAGGATCTTGAAAGCTCTGGCTGCCACTTAAAGGAGGGAATATCTGGCCTGTTGGCGTATTTAAATTATCGAATAAAGCCAATGTGAGATCCTGCTTTAAGCCACCGTTAAGCGTGTCTGTAAGATGGCCATAACTATTAACAGTAACGTCCTGAAAATAATTATTCAATGATGCCTCTTGGGATAGATTTGAAGCGAAAACTGATAGGGTCTGTAAATCGATGATTTTTTGCAGTTCTGCTTGTTCGATATCAGTCATCCACTCAAGTTCGCTCATTTGACTGACGTCAACTTTTGTCGGTGTAAGCAAGGGGTAGGTGGCATTGCCAACTGCGCTGAGTGTGGCTTTTGCCTTTACACCTTCATCTGCAACCCAAAATGCGTATGCATTTTTGCTGTCCAAGGAGACCAGCGGGACTTGAACGCTACTGTCAGAATACATTGGTACCGCATTTGATATAGTGGAAGCAGGAGTTAGAAATGTAGACTCCGCTGGGCTACTATGTTCATTGCCACTGACGAGCCAAGTGATTAGCTCCCCATTGGAATTCCAAACTCCAGTCCAGTTGGGATAGGTTACGCCCTCAAGTTCAGCCGTTGCAGGATTGCTATCTAATGTTGCAGATGTCACCGTTACACGTTGGTCAGGTCCGCTGTTTTGTTGCAATTCTGCTAGTGCTACATTCAAGGCTAACAATGCGTTCTGTCTGGCTAGGCTCAACTCACCTCTTGTACTGGCTAATCGTAGCTCAATACTGACAAAACTAGTCAGACCTAAAAGTAGAATGAAAATGAAAGCCAGTAACGAGAAAGCGGCAACAAGTGCAAAACCTCTTCGTCGGTAGGGCGCATGCCTGCTTAGGATGCCGCTAAGTCTTCGTTGGGGTCTAAACTCCTTGATGGGAGTGATTAACATGGGAATAAAGTAGGGTTGGGGAGATTTTTAGTATAGTTAAAATAAATAGTGCAGCTTCTATACGCGAGATGGATTTTGTCGAACGGTTCGAATCGCTGTCATTACGTTTTTCTGCTGGTAAATTATCACTCATTAAATAAAGGATATCGTCTCTATAAAAACTAAGATTTATCATTGCTGTCTAATTGTCGGGCCGCGCACCCATTCGCCCGTTATGAGGGTTCCGGCTTGGAATGAAGGAATGCTTGTTTCTCCACGGTTAATTTGTCCAATGACTAAATCGGCGGCCTTTTTTCCTAAGCACTCCATTCTCTGATTGATCCCTGTTCCGATATGGCGAGAATCTTCGTTCAAGTCGAGCATGGCTACTCCGATATCCTCAGGATAGCGGTACCCTAAGTCATTGAGCCATTCTGGAATGAAGTTATTCAAGCAAAGGCAGGCATCTGGCTTGTAGCACGAAATCCAATCGGCAAACCGCCTGCGGTCATTCAATCGGGCGTTATCTCGCATTTCATTCAATGTTAGCACGGGAGGCCATTGGGGCTTTTCCATCCTGATGGTATTGTATGCTGCAACCAATCGATGCTCCATGATGTTATCAACCCAGGCATCTAGGACGATGCCGACCTTGCTGTAACCAGCATATATCATTTTTTCACAAGCAAGTTTGGCGGTGTAAAAATGGTCTACTGTTACAAAATTCAATGCTGGGGATTGTATTCTTGGCCCAATGACTATGCAGGCCTGGTTCTCCCATATAGATCTACAGTCGGCAAGATCGCTCTCATTGCGGACATCATAGAAAATCACCCCTTTGATAGTTCTGGCTTTGAGGATTTTTGAAAGCCTCGTTGAGTATTGCTGGATACTCTGAGGCGCATCACTAAGCCGGAACTCGTTGATTTCATATCCATGTTGCCGTGCTTGTTGGGTATAGCCTTGCACTAGCAGGGTTGAGGCAGCATTCCGGTTTTTCTTTACTTCGGGATTGAGGCTGATGGCGGCAAGCGTTGCGATGTACTTGCCTGAATTTGATTTTCGCAACTCGCCCATAAGTTGTGCCAACAAGGCATTGGACTGGTATCCCTGTTCGCGGGCGATTTTTTGAATCTTCATTTTTAGAGATTCAGACACCCTTGAATCGTTTCTAAGCGCAAGCGATACCGTGGATTTAGAAACACCCGCCTTGTTGGCAATTGTCGATAGGGTAGGCTTACTCATTGTAGCTTGGTTGATTGGGATTAATTTCAACCAGGGCATCTTATTGGATGTTAAATAGAGGTAAATGGTTCAGTTATCGAACGGTTCGATTTGAAGGTTTTGATTTGCTCGTTTAGGTATGCTACATCGTGGTTCATTACCCCTTTTCGTTGATGCAATGGATCACTCAAGTCTAAGAAGACAGCGTTTTCTGTGAGAATCTTAGTTCGTGACGTGCTGTTTTAATAACAGTTTTGATGGGCAATTTATTACGCATTTAGAACAAAAATTTACCCCTGAATAAACCCCTAATACCCTATGCTTGTGAAAATGCCCCTAAACACATTAAACTACATAGATGACTGTATTCTAAAGAGCTTGCAGAGCCTGGCTTTATTAGTCCTGACGAGCGCTATTCTAGGCCATGCCGCCATCGCTCAAAGTGTCGATATCGCTCCTATGACATGGACAAAGCGCTCTGACTGGCTAGATGTTAAGAGCGATCCCTTACTGACTGTACATGCAGTAGGAGATGGCATTGTAGACGATACTGCTGCCATACAGGAAGCTTTGGATATCGTTTCTGCATCAAGCGAAAAGTCAGTCGTTTATCTGCCAGAGGGAACGTATCGAATTACGGATACCTTGTATTGGACAACTGGACAGTTCTGTATTTCGGGACGTTCACTTTACGGCTGCGGTAAGAACACAACCATCCGATGGGACGGCGAAACTGATGGTATTATGTTCTTATCAACTGGTAATGCCAAATCGCGTTACTACGGGATTCGATGGGATGGTAACAATACTGCAGCGACGGGAATGTTTTTTCAGCCTCAGTTCTTATTTAACCCGTCACAGGGGTTTGCCGAAGCACCAATGCTGCATTACAATCAAGCTTTCCTCAATTTTACCGGTGTGGCCTTGGACTTTAGAAATCGATCACATACAGAATGGACGGGAGAGGCGGAAATAAAGAATACGCTTTTTTATAACTGCCAAATGGGTTCTCAAATTGGCAGAGACTATTACAATAATTATGAGTATATATTTGAATCGTGCCATTTTGAGGATTGTGGTACGGGTATCGATTCAGGGAAGAATTCTGCTCAAATGGTGTATAATACGCGCTTTATTGGTTCTTCTGTTACAGATCTGACAGGTGAACAGAATATCCGTGCACGGCACTGCATCTCAACAGGCTCGAAAGTATTTTTGCGTGTTCCTGAATACCTGGGTTCCGGCGGACGCCATGCCATTCAAGACTGCTGGATAGACTCGTGGACAAATACAGCGACGGGCTTTAACGGCGGAGCGATTCGAATAGATAAAAAAGCGCATGCTTTTGTTTTCGACTGTAAATTCACGAATCCACCCAACAGCCAGCCGCCAATTAATATGGTCAACAAATCTTTTGACACCCCCAGTAATATTCTGGTTTCAAATAATTACGCTCCAGGATTTTCGACTCAAGCCTCTATGGTCAGTACAGGGACAGGTGGCGGGACAGCGAATGTGCTGCCACTGAGTGTGGCACCTAGTTCAGACGATATTGGTATTACGACCATTCTTGAGTCTCCGGATTATATTTTCCTCAGTGATGATCCGATTGTTGATTCCACGACTATACTGGACGTTACGAAAGCGCCTTATAACGCAGACAATACGAATACGTTAGATGCCTCTGTAGCCATTCAAGCGGCAGTCAATGATGCTATTTCTGCAAACGATGGTACGATTGTCTACCTGCCAACAGGGAAATACCGCATCGATAGCACGATATCTTTGACCGGTGGTAATTACTCGGTGGAGGGTGCTGGCTACAATACGCAATGTATCTGGAATGGCTCTGATGCTGGCATCATGTTTTTGGTTAGCACGCCGCAATCCATTGGGCTTCGGCATTTTCAATTCAAGATGCCTCTCGGTAAAATCGAGACCGTGGGGATTTATGTATCAGCGACTGCGCCCGCAAAAATGGAGATACGAGAGGTTTATCATCGTGTCTATTTCGGGTCCAATATTTCCTCAATCGGCTCGGCGCAACCGTACCCCGGGATCATCCTGGATGGTTTGCCAGAGGGATCATTTGTTTACTTAAATACCATTAATACAGGAGGACTGACTATCAGTGGCTGTGGGGCTGCCCAAATCCTCGGTCAAAATGGTCTGCCTGGGAAAATTACCATAGATGGCACCGCGAGTTCATCGAGTGGCTTCCTCGGCTTCACCTACCTGAATGCAATGGTCATCGCTGGTATTGCTCAAATTGATCCAGAAACCGATGCATTCGATATCGATATTCATGATAACCAGAGCTTTGTTGTGGCGGATTACTATAACGAACAGGCCTATAATAATCTATATATGGCCAAGGGGTTTGGAAGTGGTTTCGGCAGGGTGACCTTTCAGGGATTTCGCAGGGAATCCGTCAATGACAACACTGCCATCTTTGTAGATAATTATGAGGGTCGACTCTTCTATGGCCTCCAGTTGTTTGAGAATCGAGATGGGGCAACCTATATGCCATCAAGCATTGAACATACAGGAACCAACTCTTTTGAGCTGGTTCTTGTCATGAATACCTTCAATTATGCAGCCCCTTCGATTACCTTAGGGCAGGGGGCTACATTGATCAGTCAGTTCAATAAGACGATTACGCCACCTAATGCGCCACCACCGGTTCACGCGCTTCTACAGAATACACCAGCCATGATGACTGTGACTGAGGAATTGTCGATTCGCGCCGGTTTGGATCACCTTCAGGAGCTAGGCCTGCATCAACTCAAGTATCATACGGGTCTTGAGCCAGTATCGAAATTTGCCTGGGTTGATACTTTTTCCAACATTTCAGGCACTGAAGCACTGCACTTTTCTGGTGGCACCAACGATTACCGAAGCGGTACGTTGAATCCACAAGGTGGCATCGTTGATTACACCTGTTGGTTTTCAGGTGGTTCGACCTTTGATATTACGTTCTCGTCAGTGCTGAATGCTGTGAATGGGGAGCCTGGTCTTGTTTTTGAAAACACGACAGGCGCTCAGATATCGACGAACTTCGCTGGATTTTCATCAGAAGATATTGATATCGCAAATATCATGGGCTGGAACCCTGGCCAGATTACGATGGATCAGGTTCGTGCCTTAACGCTCTATTTTGACTATAGCTTGGATGGCTTTGCCCATAATATGTCCGTTGGGCTCTCTTGTGTAGATGGCAGTAATGTGATTTCTTGCCTGGGTGCCCTGGGCCCATCGCCAACCGGCAAGAGTGAAGTTCTCGCAATGAGAAACACCAACGCCAATAACCTGCAGGTCATGACCAACTACTTGAACAACAACGGCGGCAAACTCAAATTTACTGCCCGTATGCCGTCTGGCACTGCTCAATCAGGGGCTAAGTTGGCTCTGGCGGACTTGGCGATTACTCTGCCATTTTCGTGGTATGACGATTTGAGTCAGACTAGCGGTACGGGAAATGATATATTATTCCTGCAGGATAGCACGGGTGCATATAAGAGTGGATACTTTTATCCTCAGGGAACTTTCCATGATTACATGATGTATTATCAAGGGAATACGCCTTACGATTGGTCTCTCGCAGCAACTACCAATGCGATTAACCTAAGTGATGGACTGATACTTACTAATGATTCAGGTGCCACGGTAAACACCAGCTTCGGGGGATTCTCTGTGAGAAGCATTAATGTCGCATCCGTCATGGGCTGGGAAATTGGGCAGATTTCGCCAGAAGATGTTGCGAACCTGTCCTTGAGCTTTGAGTATCAAATATCAGGGTTTACCAATGTTTTCGGCATCGGATTCAGTACGACAAGTAGCAGTGGTTCTCTTTTGATTACAAATGCGTTTTCGACATCAGGGACAGCCACATCGGCGACATTTAGCATGGGTTCGGTCTCCCAAACGCAGCGACAGACTTTTGCCGAACACTTAAACAACAACGGCGGTTTCCTGAATATCACTGCTTTGATTCCCTCGGGGGTCGCCACAGCAAACGCTGAACTTCGAATCGCTAACATGGTCGTGTATCACGAGGGCCAGTTTTAGTGTTTTGCTGAAACTAGGTTTTCTGATTCTCGATAGGAGAACCGCTGGCAATGCAGATACTATTGAGGCGCAATTCTTCGCCTGGAACGAGATTAGGTGTGATCTCAATCGTATGTGTTACGCCCGGGTCCAGATCCATGCCGACGATTTGAACCAATCGCATATTACCGTTAGGGCAATGTGCTGAGTGTTGCGTAGGTTCACGGTTATCTATGGAAACCATATAATTCCCAGAATCTTTTGTGCATTCACCAAACAGAAGCACGGACTCTCCTGTGAAATGTAATTGCAGT
>JAUIHT010000025.1 GCA_030432235.1 Verrucomicrobiia bacterium
GCAGGAGCTTCTTCAACACCGCTTCCTTGTGCTGGTCGGAATACTTCATCGAAACCCTCACAACGCCCCATCTCGGTTTCAGACTCTAACATCGGGGGAGGTTCCAACTAGCCTGACAGTGGGGGGTTCCAACTAGCCTGACAGTGGGGGAGGCCCTGCGCCAAAAAAGAGGATTCTCATCAGCAATCCTCCGTCCTATTCGGGCTAAACGTTATCGCTCAGCCGCGCTTGACGGCAACCAATCGAAGCGGCAGCAAAGGGCCGGAGCAGTTGCGTATTCCGTTGAATCCAGCCTGATTCAGCGGAATACGCAAGCAGTCAAACGTCACTCGGCCCCACCCAAAAATGTCGATTTTTTGCTACTTTCCATAGGTGTCCATCAAGATCCTTGAAGTATCCGCTATACCCCCCCAAAAAATATCTTCTGAGGTTTCTTTACCAGAGTAGCGCCAGCACGAATAGCTTGATCTATAACATTTTCAACTTCTATTTCGGAGTTCACGTTATGCGCCAGCGTAAAGGATTTGAATCCCTCTCCTTCCGGAGAGACGATGGCATCTTCCGCAAGGGCTTCTTTCCCATACAAGCCCAGCCATGTGCCATTTAAGGTAAAAAATTCCACCCCAGGTGGAGAATCCATGCGCGGAAAGCCGAGTTCTTTCTCTTAAAACTCAATTGAGGCGCCTAGATCTCGGACGCCTAATGTAATCATACTGATCGCGGATTCATTTATCATATTCCATCAGGCGTATGACGTTCACGGTAAGCGGCAGACCAGACTGGCGTTCGTTTGTGCTGTCCAGTACAAACGAACGCCACAGAGGACTCTCAGCTTGACTGCGTTTATCAAGCTTATTGCTGTTTAAAGATCAAACTGAAAGTTACAGGTACTGCCGTGCTTATTGATGGCAGGTTTGCAACCTCACGCAATTTTTCGACGCCTTCTGATAAATTGTATTGATCAGCGCTTACAACAATTGGGCTCATTGCTACCGCCAAAATCCTATTCTTTTCTAATTTAACAATTCGAACATTTGTCGTGATTTCTTTTGCGACACCGTGCAGAGACAGATTGAAAATAACAGAATCTTTATATGTTTCACCAACACTCATATTATCAAGCGATTTAAAGTCTAAAGTAGTGCTGATATTAGCTTTTGGAAAAGAGGCGATTTCAAAAAATATAGATTTCATTCTATCATTACGTATTGGAATATTTGTCTCAACACTAGCCAAGTCGATATCCACAGACACTTTTCCATTGCGTTCTATCGATCCATTGAGTTTTTTAAAGCTATTCACCTCTCCCACTTTGGACTTCTTTATAGAAACATAATTAACTGTCGATTCATCATTTACTAGCTCCCATTGAGCCAAAGCGTTTGAAGATAGGAATAACGTTACAAGTATAAAGACATATTTTTTAAACATCTTTTTCTCCTTCGTTTTTCAAACATAGTCATACTGTGTCTATTGTTGAGTCGATCTATGAGGCCTAATCAAGATAGGGCGAGGCCTCACGGCCCTCCTCCTTCCACACCACCGGGCATACGGATCACATACCATCGCAGTTCAGTGACTTGATTCATCTTCATCACCACGCTGCCAATGCCGGCAGCCTCAGGCTCCGGAAGAAGCGCACAGGCAGCGCGTAGGCGAACACCGGACTGCGGCTCAGTCGCCACAGAGGGCATGTACCGATTTCGCCGTATCCCAGGTCAACTCCCTGGAGACGCCGTGCCTCCTCAGCTCACGGTACCCCGCTCTGCCCCCTGCTTCCAGAGGTGCCATCGCAAACGCCGCCGGATCCACTTGCCCAGGTCTCGCAACGGGCTCAGCATTTCGGCTTCGTCGAAATATGCCTTCTAACCAAGCAGGGTCTCTCGCAAGCCGGCGATGACCTGGGTAATACTGTGGTTTCCTGTGCGGCGGCTGTGCCGGCGAATGTGGAACTTCAACCTGTCGGATGGCCTTGTCAGCCACTTCCAAGCGCACCCCGCGCCGGCCCAACTCCCAGCCCAGCTCATCCAGCACCACGTTGGCCAGTACCGGCGACAACGGGTCGCCTTGGGGCACGCCTTCCCGTGCGTAGCCACCTTGGTCTCCCCGATCTGCGCACCGCCTTTCAGATAGCAGGTGATCAGCCGCAGTAGCGGCTTGTCCACCATGCACTGCTGCAACCGCCGCATGAGCCAATCGTGGCTGACTCGATCGAAAAAGGCCTCCAGGTCCAAAACAACTATCCAGCCATTCCCGGAACGGATAACGCTCTGAGCGTGGTGCACGGCCTGATGGATCGAACGCCTGGGCCGAAAGCCGTAGCCGTGTGGATGGGAAATTCCCTCCCATTCCCCTGGATCACCTGGGCGATGGCTTGCTGAATAAACCGGTCGGGCACCCTCAGAATCTCCAATGGGCGTTCTCCGCCTTGCGGCTTGAAGGCAGGCTGTCACAGGGTCGCGCCTTGTTTAAAGATGCGGCCTGTAAGTATCGTATGGATAGTTGTCGCATCCAGTGTGCGGGTCAGATCAGAAAGGGACAACGGGGCCTTTCCAGTTCGCATCGCGTGGCCCGGATCGGGCGAGCGCCGTGACGGCATCGCCCCAGCCCGTGCAGTGGCCATCGGTAGGCAAGCCTCGCATCATGTTGAGTAAGCGTTTAGCAAGAATATAGGTGTGAAAGAACGCCAGAACCTGTCGACGGGTGTTTCCCGTGACTGGTTGTCCGCTGCAGATCAGCTTGTCGTCGTACAAGCCACGCTCGGCGAGACCAACTGCACCACGCGCGGGGGCTCTGACGCGGGTTCCGATAGCCAGCCGCGGCCCGAGGACCACGGCGTCGAGCAGATCGCCCTCGAGACCGAGACGGTCGGGTACGGAGCCGTAGTTGAACGGGCAAGGCAGGGGGGAGATGAAGTCGATGCGGCCTGTCGATCCGCGCTTGAGAAAGCTCCATCGGGGAATCTCGATAACCACCTCGACGATGAAATGACAATCCTTGGTCGCCTGTCGCTCGGCGGCATCGTCGACGATTTCGGTATTCACGGCAGCACCATAGTTCAGAGCCGAGAGATCATTTAGGCCACCACTTTACATATACTAACCTTTTAGTAAATTCTGCCATGGTCTGATAGTATTTTGAGTACTGCACCCAAACGCTCCAAGGGGCCCGGAGCATGAGTCGTGAAGCGCACCAAAGTCTGCGG
>JAUIHT010000006.1 GCA_030432235.1 Verrucomicrobiia bacterium
CGCGGCAACGCAGCGGGGGGCCGCTTCACGACTGAGCAACCTGATTGGTCGGGGGGACTCGCACCCCTTGACATGGGATTCATGGACGTACACCGTGATTGAAATGGAATGAAGCCAAAACAGCCGAATTTCCCTTAAATAAGCGCCTTGCGGGCTGTTAACTACTTTGGACTGATTTCAATCAGTTCGACTTTTCACAGGTGTTTGGCCAGCCACGGTTCGTTAAGGCCGCAGGTCGGCTCAACTTGAGATTAGCTAGCCCGTTTTTTTGGTAAGTCGATAGACTCTAAAATGCTTAACAAGCATATGGTTCCTTACTGTACGAAACCCAAAATAGCCTTCTGTGTAGGGTGACTCATCTACGATATCGTAGATGTTTTGACCATTTCGGCAGTATTTTATCTTCGAACCCGCAGCAACGATACTAATTACCTGGGGCTTGTTTGGCGAAATCAAGAATTCTGCACTTTCCAAATCGTGCTCCGGGAGCAACGGACGCTCCTGCTGCCCGATATAACGCCTAAATCGTGTTTTTTTATTATAGTGCCCGCCCAAGCCAACATAATAACAATATAGCACATGGTAATCATCAAAATTACCCGAACGTTCTACTGCCCAAAAATCTTCCAGATTGCGGGAATCTGTAGCCATCCAGAAGCAATTTAAGTCACTGACACGGTCATTTTTGCCTCCTACATCAATAACAGTCGCCTCATATTGAATTAGGATATTTCCCTCCAGTTGCTGGCGAAGCCAAATAGTGCAACCTGCAGGGACGTCGATTTCCAACTCACCACCAGTGGCTAAAACGTCTCCTCCTTGCCCTAATTCGACGGCCCAGTTCTCCAGCCCGTCTTGAAAATCATCCGCATAGATTACTTCAGAAATTTCCCATCCATCCGGTATACAGTTTTCAACATATGCATATTCTTTACTCTCGTAGGAGGCATTCAGGAGGGACGTGAGAGATAAAAGCGACAAGGCGTAACGCATAATTCTTAAATATTCCAAAGTTCTCTTAATAAAAATCGTTATCAAGTCTAGTATGCAATAAAACGTAGAGTCCTATCAACTCCCTGATTCATCATGCGCATGAGCAATCTTTCAATTGCCTGAAACTCATGGAAACATATCAACAATAATACTTTAATGGCTAAAGGCCCTTATAGAGCTTACGGCCCATATAATACATACTTTTTGTAGTTGGTCGAGGTTACGAAAATGAGTCCACTTGAAGAGTGAGTCTGGTGCATTAGAAAGGCATCAGATTATGAAATGCAAAAGATACACGACAGAGCAAAAAATCCGCATCCTACGTTCGGCTGACGAGGCCGATGCAAGCATCTTGGATGTCTGCCGCGATGCAGGCATCAGCGAACAGACCTTCCACCGTTAGAAGCGCGAGTTCGGGATGATGGACTTGGACCAGGCTAAGCAACTGAAGGAGTTGCAAAAGGAAAACGCCCGGCTCAAGCGCATGTTGGCCGACGTGATGCTGGGCAAAGAGCTGCTCAAGGAGGCGCTGGAAAAAAAGTTATGAGCCCCGGTCACCTTCGGCAGATAGCTGCCGGGTTTGTGAACCGGGGACGGCGCTCAGGCCGGCAGGCTTGTCGTCATTTCGGCCTGCACCGGAGCACCTTCGCTTATCAACCACAAGACCCCGCGCCGTGGCTGGCCAAGCTGAAGGCGTCGCTGCGACGGCTATCCCGCGCCTTTCCCGAATGGGGCTACGCCAAGTTCACGCGGCTGCTCAAAGGGGAGGGTTGGCAGGTCGGAGCGCGCCTGGTGCAACGCCTGCGCCGAGAACTGGGTCTGGCCATCCCGCCGAAGAAGCCGCGTCAATGGATCGACGATGCGGGCATCAAAACCCTCTACATCGACCCAGGCAGCTCCTGGCAGAACGGCTACGTCGAGTCCTTCAATGCCAGGCTGCGTCAGGAATGCCTTATCCGGGAACAGCTCTGGAGTCTCACCGAGGCACGCGTCGTCATCGAAGACTAGCGATGGAAGTATAACCACATCCGTCCCCACCGAAGCCTCGGCTACATCACACCGCTGCGCTTCGCTCAGAAAAAAATACCATCCGACGAACCCTCAACCCAAGGCCCGGGCTACGGTCGTCCTACGGACTCCCTCCGCCCCAGCCCTGACTTCCTCAACCACCTATACCATCACATCAACCAACCCGCCAGACTAACGAACTACCCGGCACACATCGCGTAACTTGGCCAATCGCCCTTCTGAAGGATGCGAGTGCCCGCTGGTAAGTGCGGTTTCAATCAGTTCGAATTTTCACAGGTGTTTGGCCAGCCACGGGCAGCCAGGGTCAATCTAATGCTGATTCTATATTTCGGCCCAAGCTGCGCCATATTCTGAAAATAAGAGACCTTTCGCAGAGCAGTGCAGAATCATGGGCTCAATATCGTGTATAGAAATCAGTTGAGAGACACCTTCGCCGTTTTTGTTAAGAAACATGTTGGGAACATTCCGTATATTGGGACAATCCCTGTGTAGCTGATTGATGACTTCAGTGTGGCACCGAGCCATTTCCAAGCTGCAGCCTATGTATTCATCATCTTCTAGGGCGCGAAGGATATTGACATATTGATTGACTATCGCGGTTGGCACATCGCAATCCGGCAGGCTGCTTCCATCAGCGGAGAAGGTAAAGTTCCGCCTGGAATTCCATAAGACGCTGCCTTTGTCACCAACAATCTTAACAGACGGTTCGAGTGACTCTGTGCAAGCGTGTGTGACGTGAAAATGAATGAGCGTGCCCGAGTAAGTCCTCAGACGAAGGGCGGCTGTATCAAAGCTTTCTATATCCCGGCAGCGAAAGAGTTCCGCCTCCAACGTGGCAAAATGTTCGGCGCTATCCAGCTTTGGTGAAGCGAAGTAAAGCGGAGCCATGAGAAAGTGCGCAAACGCGTTATTTGCCGGGGAGTCATAAATCCAATGCGAGCCGATTTTTATTTTTCCTGCCCAGTTATTGCGGTTGTAGTATTCGTTTTTTCGCGGCCAGCATCCCATGGCGTGGATACTGTGAATCTGACCAAGTGCCCCCTCGACGAGTTTCTGCTTCACGGTTCTGGTTGAGTCCTGAATCAAATCCTGGAAACCGACGAAGACATGCTTTCCTGTTGCCTTTGAGGTCGCAATCATGGCGTCGATTTCCTCCACGGTACCCGCTGCCGGTTTTTCCACCAGCACATGACATCCCGCCTGGAGAGCATCGATGGTCA
This sequence comes from Verrucomicrobiia bacterium, assembly GCA_030432235.1. Lineage (GTDB taxonomy): Bacteria > Verrucomicrobiota > Verrucomicrobiia > Opitutales > Cerasicoccaceae > JAUIHT01. The sequence continues at coordinate 3,243 of JAUIHT010000006.1, forward strand.
TGCGGCAGTGCCAGGCAATACCCGTAGAAATACTGCATAAATCCAGGGAAGCCCCTTCGTTTAAAAGCATAGCCCGGTAGTCATCGTAAAGCTGACATCCCATCGTTTCCAGAATCCTGCATGCCTCTTCCTCCTCTGGACGATTGATTACGGTGGCACAGGCAAACTCAATGCTCCCCTGTCTGGCGAGTCGAAGGAGCGCGCGCAGGTGGAGTTTTCCAAATCCGCTGATACCGATAAGGCCTATTCGTGGTGGGTTATGCATGATGTGGGTGAAAACAACTATTCAGGCCCTCCAGGCGTCGTTTGCGTCGATTGGTACACATCCAAGGTGCCGTTCGCCTTTATTTACAGGTGATAAATCGGTTGGAGGTATGGATTGGCGATGGATATCCAATTTTTTGGCAAAAATTACTTGAAGGAATCGTTACCTATGCTAGTTTACCCCTGAAAGTCAACTTAATCTCCTCCCCGGTATCTTCGTCTTATGGTTTCGTTCGAAAGGATTGACGGCAATGCACGAAGCCATGGCTTCTTCGTTTTGCGCACCGTGTGTAACTAATCTGCGCAATGATGATTTCATGGTCTAGGTCATAGAGTAGCGCCCTTCGTGGCGATGCGCACTTAATCAATTTTTGTTACACCTGAAATACTAACCCAAACTACCTCAATATGAAAAACCCCCTATATCTCATGCCACTTAGCCGTTGGCTTTACTTGTTCAGTATCAGTTTGCTCTCTCATTCTGTGTCGGCATATAATCTGAACCTGGAGGAGGATTTAAAAGCACCTCCTCGCCTCTTCACGAATTCTGAACAGCTAGTTGAACTAAAAAACAATTCCCAGGGGGTATTGAAGCAGCGTTACTCGAATCTTCTAGTTTATTGTGACGCTATCATCGCAGCTGAAACCGACGAACAAGTCACTGCATATACGGGTAATGATTCCCGTGCCTTTTATGAAGCTGCCATTCAAGCGGGCTATGATGCAGCTTGCCTGGCCATTGCCTACCGTACCATGGATGTGTCGGGTACTGTTGATTACGATGAAGATGGCTTTTCGGATGGTTACGTTGAGGAAGATAGAACAAGTTATATAAGTAGGGTACGGACTATACTCAGGAGATGGGCCGAAACCAATGTGGCGCAGATTCCCGCTGCCACAAACAGAGCAATGCACGTCGTACGTGGGACTGTGAATTTATTCTATGCCTATGATTTGATTCGCGATGATCAGCACCCGGGATTTGATACCACCTGCCAAACCTGGTTTCTTAGTTTAAAAGATATTATAAACGACGGTGTTGCTGATTGGGAAGCGGGCAATGAGTACGGTCCCTATTATGGTAAACAGGAGTACCAGAATCATTTGGTAGCGCATACGCTGGGTTATGCTCTCATCGGTTTGACCGTGGATGGTAAACGTGACTTGGCACAGAGAGCTTTTCAAAGAAACAGTTATGATCGGGATTTCGCGGAACTGATCGAGGGTTGCATCATCCAGGGGGATGACGGGGATGACGTTGAACTGGAGAGAGGTGATGATCCTGTGCCGGCTCAAAATGGTGAGATTTACGATCGCTACCGTCATTATCAGCACGAAAACGAAGCTGGGAACTACTGGATTCAAGGGAAAGGGATACAATACTCTGAGCTGACGCTGACTTTACTTACACTGCTGGCTGAGCTGGGTCATCAAAATGGCTTGGATACTTGGGAGTATAAGGGAGCAAACGGTGAGTACCTCCGGGATTCCTTTGAATTCTATTCTGATTTCTTTCGCACCCAGGATTCGTCCATCAAAGGTGGCTTTTATGAGCACGAGAAAGAAGATAATTGGCTGAAGCTGGCCGAATGGCCGGAGGAGCCATTGTTTTTCATGGGCAATAAATACTATCCGAATACGCCAGGCGTGGTCTGGTATTTGAACGATGCCTATCCCGAAACGGGCTTGGCCTCATTTCCCGCCTTCCCGGATGCACTCTTCTGTCATGTGGAACTGACGCATTACGATGCCGACGTACCGCTGCCACAGATCGCTGCCTATGAAACGGACTTCTCCAACGAAGACCACAGCTTCGGTATTAACCTCACGTCCGATTGGAATTGGTATTCAGGGGGATGGTATGTGAATGCGGTCGACAGCTCGGACCCGGATAACTTTAAACTCGTTTCGCCCGATAACGAAGATAACCGTCTCATCTGGTATAAGCAGATACAGGCGTCCGGGGATGAGCCCATACGTATAGAATTAACTGTGACTCCTCAAGAAAACACCGATGAAGCGCATCGTTGGGTGGGTATGGTTTTTAACGTCGTCTCTGGCAGCGATTATTGTGTGGCCCGTTTCAAAAGCGGAACCCGTAACTTCCAGGTGGTTCATCGTCAATACGGGGAAAATGCTTCAATCCCCGTTAACGATATATTATTTGATGAAAAGTTATCGGACGAAGAAAATGACGATTATATCTTTCCTGATAGGGTGCCGATAAAGATGACACTGTATTGTGATGGGGCCGATGAGGAAGATGTCTACTATCGCTTAATCTTGAAGAGCGAAGACTTAACAACGGTTAATCATTCGGTAGCGTTCAGCATTAAAAGCACCGATGTCTCTGGCGGCTATGCCGGTGCCTACTCAAATAGTATGAGTGCTCTTTATGACGACTTCAGTGTTTGCGTCGTCGAACTAGAAAGTACAGATTAATTTATTTATGGACACCTGGCATCCCCTTGCGGGCTCTGCCAGTTTTTTTCTTTATCAGCAACCCGCTGCTCAAGATACGATGAGGCGTCCATTGGAATCACCTCTGTTCATCAGTCGGCAGCGTACGCCCGTGAGTCAGCACGGGCCAGCCTATGCATTCGGTTCGCGGTTGCTTGCCACGGTCAAGATTTGCTATTAGCTTTTGCAACTTTAGGTTTTCTGGATAGCACGCATAGGCGAATTCGAAAAAGGTGGTGGGGTCGCCACCTTTGCCAATGCGAGCCGATTCCCCCTCGTAAAAGTCCCCTTTAGGTATGACAAAACCGGGTTGATAATATTCGGCCAGAAAGGTCCAGCTCGTTTCCAGGTTTTCGCCGCCGGGTGCGGTATAGCCATATAAATCGAGGCCGTTTGTGCGTGTAATCTCAGCCATCAGGGAAAGCTGACGCAGGCTCAGGTGTGAATATTGCAGAGCCCGGTTTGCCTTCGTTACATAATCCCCATAATGGCCGCCCAAGGCGAAGTGGCGATAGCGATCCATGATTTCTCCGGGACGAACGGTAAAGTCACCGGGTTCCCGATAGTAAGGTTCATCTCCTGGCATGAGGATGACCCCGGTGAGCAGCTCTCGATAATCCCGCGGATTCTTGTCGGAATCAAGGGCGTATTGGGCCAGTTCCTGATCGCCCGTTGCATAGGCTATGGCCAGTAAGCCGAGTGCGTCAGCGACAAGGTGATTCTGGTAAAACTGCTTGTTGAAATAGTCGTTCTCCTCCCAACGCCGTGAGCCTTCCTTTATGACTTTAACCAGGGCCCGGAACCATCGCTGCACTTGCTCGCGTTTAGCGTGAGTCATGGAGGCGTTAGTGTAGAGCAGGTCGTAGGTCCAAATAAAAGGCAGGCTGCCGCGAGCAACCATCATGCCCAGGTTCGGGTAGTGAATTTTTTCGCTAAGTGAGGTGCCGGGGAGCGGCGTCGCAGATGCCCATGCGTCCAAGATGGCAACGGCACGATTCGCATAGTCCTGCTTGCCGGATATATGATAGGCGAGTGCCAGGTCTCGAGCCATCGCACCAGCGGCTTGACCTTTGAGGTAGTACTGCCGGGCATTGTCGCCCTGGTAGGGTGCTGGTAGGGGTTGTTCTAGCGCACGGTCTGCGATGGATTGTAAACGTGCCCAGGCTTCTTCAAACTCCGTATCGCCCTGCAGGGCCCTCATTCGCATGGCATCGAGACCCTCTTGATCGAGGAAGAGCCTGGGGTGGGCTTTCTCCATGGCGGGGGCCTGCCATGGAACGCTTGCCAAGCCCGGTTCTTGGGTCGATGCGGAGAGGCCGATATTCTTGAGCATGACCGCACACAGAACTGCGGCAAATGATTTCATCGTGGGGTGAAGGATGTGCATGTCGACAATGCAATAATGAAGGAAACCTTTCCTATAGGCGGTGCATAGACTTCAGACAAGTATGAAAGCGAATGACGGGCTACGGTCGCAGCTAGCCGAAGAGCGTGTGAGTGGGCAATCAATCCCGTGCTTGCAGGAAATCTTGCGTGTCCGAGCGCCACTGGAGCAGCGTTTGCTGGAGCTTATCGCGTTGGGCCCGGAAGTGCGGATTGTCAGCCAGATTATCGAAGCAGTCCGGGTCTTTGGCCAAGTTAAAGAGCTCCAGTGGTGGCGGGGTGAGATACTCCGCGTAGAGAGAGTCGGTATCCACTCCGGGCACGGGGACAGCTTCTTTAACGGGCCAGATTTCGCAGCCGTCCACATTCGCTCTGGGGCGGAGGATGGTTTGTTCCAGATTCTGGACAAGTAACCAGTTGTTTTGGCGGATGGCGCGCATGGGGAATACGTTATCTTTCTGGTGCGCGGTGAAACTGCCAAAAAGCGGTCGATCCAGATCAGCGGGGGCATCGCCCAACAGATAGCCTTTGAGCGAGATGCCAGGCAGGTCAGGTGGTGCTTCCGCCCCGGCGAAGCCAAGCAGGGTGGGAAATATGTCCACGGTGGAGACGGGATACTCGCTTCGTCGTCCCTCCTCGATTTTTGGTCCGGATACGATGAAGGGGATTCTGAGGCCGTTCTCGTAGGAGGTAAGTTTGGCGCGGGCAAAGGGAGGGCCGTGATCGCTGATGAAGACAATGATCGTGTTCTCCACCAGGGAATGCTTCTCCAGCATATCCATGAGTATGCCGACGCCGGCATCGAGACGGTGGACACAGTTTAGGTAACTAGCCACCCGGGCTTTGAGCGCGGGACTGGTATAGCCGGAGAAGCGAAACGCTTCGACATCGTCCGCCCCCACCAGTTTGTCCGGCAGCCCTAACCGTTGATCATACAAAGGGGTATGCGGATCCTTGTAGCTCATGACGAGAAAGAAGGGGCCGGTATTGCCCAGAACAAAGCCTTCCGCCATGCTTGCCATGGTGCGCACATCGCGTGTTTTGGATATCAGCTCGGGGTTGTCGTTACCGTCCAGCCGATAGTCCCAGGGGCAGATGTCCTCCGGGGCTATGTGGAACTTGCCAATGAGTCCCGTGCGATAGCCGGCCGCCTTCAACTCTGAGTTGAGGGTCGGGTAACGACGGTTGAGTGAAAACCCGTGATGGGACAGGCCGATGAGGCCGTTCTGGTGGGGGTAGAGGCCGGTAAAGATACTGCCGCGCGAAGGGCTGCAACTGGAGGCGGTTACCCAGGCTGTTTCGAAGAGAGTTCCGCTTTCGGCCAGACGATCAATGTTGGGGGTGTTTGCTTGTGTGTCTCCGTAGCAACTCAATTGCACGCCGAGGTCATCAGCGATAATCAGGATGATGTTGGGGCGTTCGCTGGCATCCAGATGGCTCAAGCTACCTGTGAATAAGAGAGCAAAAAAACTTAAGACTTTTAACATGGCTGAAATCAATTGACTGGCGACAAGCAGGCGCGTTGGCCCGCGAAATCAGAGGTTGGCGGGGCCGGCGGATTTGCGTATGATCAGGCGCGTCGGGAAGACGCGATGGACTTCAGGCATGGGCTTTTTCGCCTGTATGCGCTCGACGAGGCGCTCGGCGCAAAAGGTGGCCATTTCCTGAACAGGCTGGGCAATCGTCGTCAGGGGAAAGGGCAGGTACGCCGCCAACTCGACGTTATCAATGCCGATGAGAGAGATATCCTCGGGGATACGCAAGCCGATGTCGAGAATGCCGCGTGCCGCTCCAATGGCGGTCAGGTCGTTCATGCAGATGAGTGCCGTGGGACGGTTTTTCTCGTCGAAGCTACCGACCCAGTTCTTGACCGTTTCACGCACATGGGCCAAGGCGTAATACCCGCAGTCGAGGTAAGAGTCTTCGGTGTGTGGAAGTTCGTTGGCCGCGAGTACCTTTTGGAACAGGGCCGTGCGACGGCTGACGTCCTTGTCGGGATCAAAGGCGTTGATATAGCTGATGCGGCTGTGCCTCATGCTCGTGAGGTAGGCGATCGCACTCTGAATGCCGCCTTCGAAATCAGCTTCCACCGTATCGACGCCTTTGAGTGCTTCATTCCCTCCAATTGCAACCAAGGGTATCTGCCGACAAATGCCATCCAGCAGTTTCTTATGTTTTCTGTAATCCAAACCTGAGCATACGAGGGCATCAATTTGTCGGGCGGCCAGATTGTTCAGGCACTTAATCTCCCGCTCCAGTTGTAACTCGGTTTCTTCTACAATCAGGTTATAGCCGTGCTTGTCGAAAGTGTTTTGCAGCAGCCGTACCAGCAGTGCATAGAACGGATTGGTCAAGTCGGAGAAGATACCTCCGATGGTCTGATAACGGCGCAGGCGTAGCCCCCGGGCAAATTGGTTGGGGCGGTAGCCTATCTCCGAAGCGGCCGTTCGCACCCTTTCCTTGGTTTCTTCCGAAGCCCATGAATCGGAGCGGTTGTTCAAAATACTTGAGGCCGTGTTGACTGCCACACCTGCTGCGTTGGCAACATCCTTCAATGTCGGTTTGGAGATCATGGTTTTGATGCCTTATTGAGTGAACGTTTCCTGTTGATGTCCAACCCTAACAGACAAGTGATCATAACTAGGTTACAATCCTGGCTTTTCAGCAATGTTTTATAGATTTTTATGGATTTTTGGAAAAAAGCCCCTAATAGTTAACGATTCCTATTGCCCAGTTATGACTTTTTTAAGCCTCCACCTCGCCGATTGGATTGTCATTGTCGCCTACTTCGGGGGCATGATTTGGATTGGTCGCGCCACCTCATCGTCTGTCCATGGCCAGTCAGATTTCTTCCTTGCCGGGCGCAAGCTCGGTGGCATCCTGCAGTTCTTCCTCAATTTTGGCAATATGACCGATGCCAGCGGCGCGGCCAAGACGAGCAGCCTCGTCTACAGTCAGGGGGCCGGGGGAGTCTGGTTGGGGATGCAACTGCTTTTCATCACTCCCTATTACTGGTTTATGAACGCCTGGTTTCGTCGCGTGCGTCTGACAACCGTTGCCGATCTATTTCTGGATAGGTTCGGCAGTCGCAAGCTGGCGATGCTATATGCCGTCTTCAATATATTCTTCAATATCATCTTTATCGGGGGCAGCTACCTGGTCGCTTACAAGATCGTCGAAGTCCTCGTGGTGAAGCCGGAATCGGCCTACACTCTGTCAGAGGCGCAAATGGTGGATAACTTTTACGAGTACCGCGAACTGGGCGAATTGTATGCGATGGATAGCTTGAGTCCCGGCCAAGCGGAACGTTACGAATACCTGCACCGTTTGGATGAGCGCGGGGAACTCAAGTCTTACGTGCCCTATGTGAAGCCGCTGCCGGTTTACCTTGTCTTCGCCGTGGTGGTCGGTGTTTACATCATTCTCGGCGGGATGGCTGCCGCCGCCGTGACCGATGCCGTTCAGGGGCTCTTGATTGTGGTGTTTTCGCTCATGTTGATACCATTCGGGCTCTGGGAAATCGGGGGCTTACGGGCCTTTCATGATCGGTTGCCGGATCGAATGCTGGACCTGTTGGGTTCGGGGGCAGCCAGTGAATTCGCCTGGTACTCCATCGCGGCGATTATTCTTATTACTTTGGTGCAGATTCACGCGGCGGTAGGCAATATGGCTGTGGCTGGTAGTGCCCGCAATGAGCGCGCCGCCAGCCTGGGCGCGGTCACCGGTGGCTTTGCCAAGCGCTGGATGACGATTGCCTGGTGTTTTTGTGGCCTGATTGCCTTTGCCTTGTACGGACAGGGGCTCTCGGACCCGGATGCAGTCTGGGGCATGCTCTGCCGGACGCTGCTGGGGCCGGGTTTACTGGGCTTGATGCTGGTCGGTATTCTCGCCGCAGATATGTCCACCATGAGCGCACAGTGTCTGACGCTGTCCGCGCTCTTTGTGAAAAACATTTTCCCGACACTGTGCCCTGGGCGGAGCGAAAAGGAAGGCTTGTTGATCGGGCGAATCTTAATTGCCCTGGCCCTTATTCTGGGGATTGGCGTGGCTGTCTTTATCCGGGACATCCTTTCGTTTATGAAGCTTTCGCTGACCTTGAATGTGGCTTTCGGTGCGTCGGTTTGGGTGATCTTCAAATGGAGACGGATCACCGCGACGGCGGTCCTGATTTGTGTCGTAGTCTCCCTGGCGGTTATCCTGATTATTCCGTATTCGGTACCGACCATTTCCTCCTTGAGCGAAAACCCCGGGCTCCTGGCCATGACTCACGAGCGGTCCGAGACGCGCTATCGCGATGCCAGCCCTGAAGAGGTAGCAGCCGGTTTGGCGGTGCCGCATGAAGAGGTTGCCTATTCGATGCGTATAGCACCGAGGCCGGTTTATTTCGATAGGATCATTTCGGTGGACCCGGCTGATCCCGACTCGAAGATGCGGGGAGCTGGACGCTTCCATCTGGAGTTATTCCTGCTTTCCAAGTGCGGGGTCGATACACGTTCTCTGAGCGCTTCCGAGGCATTGGCTTTAACGTATCTGTTCGACGTTGCTCTGCCGTTTATACTTCTCTTTGGGGTGAGCTTGCTGACGCGCGATCGCGATCCTCAGAGAACACAGGATTTTTATATCAAAATGCGCACGCCCGCGCTTGCCGATCCAGAGGCGGATGCGGCGAGTCTGGCTGAGAACAGGGCCTATCCGGAACGAACGGAATCCTGCAAACTCTTCCCTGGCTCCAGTTGGGAACTCATGCGGTGGAAACGTCAGGATGCCGTGGCGTTCGTCCTGTGCAGTGCCTTCGCGGGTTTTGTTCTGGGCTCCTTTTTCCTCCTGCTGCAAGTTGGCAGGTAGGCCGCGCCATTGTGTGTCGCCACGACTTATGCTTTCCAGCGGACATGACAGGAACGCCAGTGGCTAAACCGAAATAGCTTCGTGCTGGTGGGGGTCCCACTGTTGGCCCTCGATGAAGGGAAGTAAGGTGGTGGTCACGGAAATCAGTATCTCGGCTTCACCATCGAGGTCAAAGGGGAGCGTCCAACAGTAAGGCGCCCAGGGGCGGGTGCCCAGAGAGTGACCATTGACCGTCAACTCGATAATATCTTCGCAATAGCCAGGCAACACGAGTTCCGTCCCTTGGGACAGGTGCGGGAACGAGCAAGAGCGTGTGTAATGCAGGCTGCCGCTAAAGTGTGGCAGGCCAGCCCCGAGACGATCTTCGAAGGCACATTCTTTCGCCGGACGACTCAGTTCGCGCCGCTCTTTTCCGTATAGCCCGAAGCTGCCGATTAGATGTAAGGGGGTGCGTAGGCCGTCATTGGCAGTGGTATCCCGCACATGGAGCACGATCTCGTTGCGACCAGGACGGACGATGTCGTAAAGTGAACACGCGAGTTTGTTTTCGCCGTGAAATTCAATCGTGTGAAACGCACTTACGGCGAGAGGCTCACCGTTGATTTCAAGGCTCCAAGGTTCGCCGATAGCACCTTCTTCGACCAGGAGGCAGAGGTCTTCGGGCACATGCCGGCAAGTAAACTCACGGCTATACCAAGCCTCTCCATTTTCGGCACAGGCAAAGGGCTCCTCCCAGGCTTCCCGAGCTTTGTCATAGTAGCGTGCGGGAATCGCTTCGATTGGTTGGACTGCCTCTTCTCGCGAAGGGCCGGCCCGCCAGTGGTTGAGGCGGAGAGCGTTTGGGCGATCCGTTTGTAATTGCCAAGTGCCGTCCAGTGAAAGGATGTGCCTGGGAGGCTTTCTTGTTTTTGCAGAAGCAATGGCCTGGGCTTTACCGACTAGCAGGGCGGAGCCATAGGCGGGCAGATGGAGCAGGAACCCGCCCTCTCCGTCCGTTTGCAACTTTTGTACGTCACCTGTTTCGAGCAACCACTCTCTCCAGTTGAGTTGTGATTGTGGTACGAGGACGCGTAGGTGTTGTTCGGTAGCAATAGTGTTAGCCAGGAAAATGATGTTATCGTCGCCGTCACTCCGTTGAACGCACCAGACAGATTCAGCTTCATTCATTGCCGAGTTCTGTACGGATAATGTCTGTGGAAGACGGGCATCGAGCTGGGCTATCCATTGGTCGCGCCCGCGTATGGCGGTGATGCCGGGCCATGAGAAAATTTTTCGGGCGCTGTTTCCGTCGAGCGTGATATCGGATAAAGGTTCGGCCATCATGACGGTCATTCCGGTTTCCAGGGCCGCGTTGACGGCTTGCGCGGTAACGGAATCGGCCACGACCAAAGGAGGGATGAGAAGCACCTGGTAGCGGGCCCAGCCGAGGACCAAGCTGTTTTCCTGAGACTTGGCCCGCAGGAGCGTTTGGGCGTCTACGGGGTGAAACATACGGTGTTGGCGCATGAGCTGATTCATGAGCCATTCGTATTCCTCCTTCGTGAATTGACTCGCAGCGGATTCAACCCAAAGGGATTCCGTCGGATGCAGAACGGCGATGGAGACATCCTCGTGGCCATGACTCAGAGCCAAGCTCAAGCGAGCGGTATAATCGGCGAGCTTGTGGTAAGAACTCCAGGCGGGAGTTTCTAAAAAGAACGAGGGCGCGGCGTCGTGCTTGCGCAGTCCGTTGACGCTGGCGAAGAAGGCATGCGGTGTGAACCGGTTGACACCTTGCGCGGCCAGCCAATCGATTTGCCATTTTTGATCCTGTAAGGTACCTCCCCAGCCTATGCTGTGGAAGCATTCGCAACGGACAATCGAGGTCTTGGCCTGTTGCGCGCTGGCCATGGCCGCCCGTGCGTTCGAACGCAAATCCGCCGTGAGGGGTTCGGGCGGGGCGCCGGCACGCTGGTGGGCGGCGTCGATAGTCGGCTGGGCTACATGGCGAAAATGATCCGGACACCAGGTCGGCTTCTCCGCCCCCCAGATGAGATTTCTTTTTTTACACCAGCGAGCGATCGGCGTTTCCCAGCGATCCTGGAAAAGTCGCAGGGCTGCATTGCGAAGCCGGTAGCGGACATCGTGAGCTTGAGGATGATCGTCTTCTTTGAGAGCAGGCAGGCACTGGGCTAAATCGATACCTTCGGTTTCTAGCAGATGCTTTTCCAGTTCAGGAGACCATTCGGGGGGCTCGGTTTCGTCGGTAAAGATGCCGGGGATGGTTTTTCCGAATTCACTGCCGAGAGCGGCTTCGTAGCGTGCGTGAGTCAGTTGCAAAAACGCTTCGGCGGCTCCGTTTCGTAGCGGGTCGAAATAGTGATTGTAGTATTTAAAGCCACTCATCTCACGTTCGATACCCAGGTAGATTTTCCAGGTTCCCTTGCCGGGAGGAGTCCATTGCAAGACCAGCTGGCCTTCATCGGCCATGTAGCGTTTCTCACTGTAAGGACAGTGTTCAAGCTTCCAGCGCCAGAACAAATCGCGGCTCAGGACGACGCCAAATGATGTCCGAATATCGACGGCGCGTTCCCAGTCGATATGGTTCTCTTCGCATGGGCAGGCGATGGCGCTGACAACGCGTCCGAGGGGTAACACCTTGCGAACAGAAACGCCCCCATGGGCGTGGTAGGTTTCGTAGTCAAGTGTTCGGGCTTTCAGCTCCGGGTAGTGGGCGGTCAGGAGTCCGCCGGCCATTCCGCTGGGATAAGGAAATTCATCGTAGAGCCAGACTTTCAGAGATAGCTGCTTGGCGGTTTGCACGGCAAGCTGAACGCGTTCGAACCAGAGGTCGGAAAGGTAAGGAGTTTCCAGCCCTTGACGTGGATGCAGGAAAAAACCGCCTATGCCGGACTGGGCCATGGCGTGAATTTGCCTCCGTATCAGCCCGGGTTCCATTCGTGTATTCCAGAACCAAAAGGGCATGATGCGCGCTTCCGCTGCGGGAGAGCGGAAATTTTCCAACGTCAAAGAATCGTCCGTTACTTGCGATTTTCCGTGGGCGGCGGAATCGGTGACGGTGGCGGCTTGGGGGCTGTTGATCGCCAGGATGGTTTCGGTTTTATCACTCATTCGTTACCGATGGCAGAGGCTCGCCCTTACAGCTCAGATACCTTGCTAGTTGATTCATATTTTTGATGTATGCCTGGGTCGATATGAGCGGCGTGCCTTGAGGGAATTTCGATTTGTGTCTTGTCGTAATCCACCGGCCTTGCTCATCCATTTGAGTCAGGATTTTCTCGACCTCGTCGGAGGAGGGAACGCTTGCCGCCGAGGAGACAGGCTGCATTTCTTGCCTGGACGCGGCGTCCTGATAGGCGTTGAGGAAGGCGGGAATCCCAAAGGCGGATTGCCAGTTGTAGCCACGACGCCCTTTTTCGACATCGTAGAAAATGCGCCCGTTATCGCCACCGTAGATGGGGCGGTTGGTTCCCACTTCGTACAGACGCGCCCAGCGTCCGGGGCTGATTTCGGACTGGTGCAACCAAACGATAGCACGATCAATCGCGCCTAGGTATTTCTCGTCGCCGGTTTTCTGGTAGATATCGAGCAGAGCTTCCATGGAAGCTCGCGTTTCCGCCGATGAGACGCCCGGAGGTTCCATTTTTCGAGCCCAGGCCGGGTGCATCTCGAAGTCGTATTGCTGGGCCCAACCAGCCTGTGGTTCCGGCAGTTGCGCCAGCAGGATGAAGTCTGCCCCACGGATGGCTGCCTCAAGGTATTCCGGCTTTTGGTAGCGTTCGTAAGCCTCGAACATGACGAAAATGCAGTCACGCTGGCAGCGATCATTAAGGGTATAGTAAGCGGTGTAGTCCAGGTCAGGCCATTGCGGGGGATAGTCCTCGGGAAAGGAGGCTTGTTGGACGGGATGGTCCGCCGCGTTGCGTATTTCGCCGCTGTAGCGTTGCGGCCAGGCCCCGTTTGGGTACTGAGCCTTCAAGAGGCATTGCAAAGAGCGATCCAGACTGGACTGGACTTGCGGCTCAGCGCTTGCGCCTGCTTGGTCGAGCACCTCCGAATAGCGCATGAGGAATCTAATGGCCGACTGCGTATTATCGTCGTCGAAGGTCGATGCCATGAAGTAATGAGGATTGTCCGGATGCTTCCCCCCGAGCGCCTGCTCGCCCTGATAGCTGCGCTGGCCGTCCCGGTTGGGGCGTTCCGGGTCGAAATCCCCGCTGTAATGCCAGCCGCCAGAAGGAAGCTGGCATTTCACCAACGCCAGAGCTGCTTGCGAGGCGGCTTCGAGGTAAAACGGATCCTGGGTCGCTTCGTACGCATTGAGGAAGGCCATTCCCATGGCGGGCGTGCCCGGCGGCTGCACCCATATCTGGGACTTGCTGGCCATTTGCTCTCCGGCCTGCCGGCTCAGATCGAGTGTGTAGAAATAGAGATAGCCGCCTTGGCTTGATAGAGCTATCATGGCCTGAGTAGCTTTTTTCATACCCGCTCGCACCTGCTGATCGAGCGTATTGGCATCCTCGCAAGTATCTGCGGCAATCACAGGCAGAGCCAACAGGATGCCGACAAACAAGTAGGCGAGCCTCCATTCGGAAAGGCCTATGGTAGATGCTTGTTTCAGGTATGATTTCAACTTGACAGGTAACGTTTCCTTAAGGACGGTGTTTTCTTGCCCTTTTGTCAACGTATTTTCTTCTGCTCTATGCTTCTTATTCGGTTCCTCAGATTCATTATAATCAGCTTGATAGCCTGTTTCGGGCTCTCGTGTGATGCTTCAGAACTGCGTGTGCCTGCTATGTTTTCCGATCATATGGTTTTACAGAAGTCTGAACGGGCCGCGGTTTGGGGATGGGCAGGCCCGGGTGAGCGTGTTGTCGTGACATTCGGTGAGGAGCGTGCTCAGGCAGAGGCAAACGCGGAGGGGCGCTGGCTTGCCCGTTTGGACTTGTCCGCTGTGGCCAAGGAACCGGGTAAACTCATTATTCGGTCAGCCAACGACATAATTACGCTGGACGATATTGTGGTCGGCCAAGTATGGCTCACCTCGGGGCAGTCCAATATGGAATTCCGGCTGCAAAAAAGCCTGGGGTCGGAGAAAGCCATCGCGCAATCACAGAACCCGGCCCTGCGCCTGTTTGCTGTAGAGGAGACGGCCAGCCTTGAGCCACAAGAGGATTGCGAGGGGCGCTGGCAGGTGGCGTCACCGGAAACGACGGGCCCGTTTTCGGCGATTTCGTATTACTTTGCCCGGGTAGTGCAAGAGGAACTGGATTGTCCGGTCGGCATTATCAATGCGTCCGTCGGTGGCACTATGATTGAAGCGTGGACAAGCCTTGAGGCGCTTTCGCGGAATCCGGCCCTCAAGGAAGGAGCGAGCCGTAACCGCGCCGAGGCGTTAGCCCTTGAAGTCAATCGTCATCGCTACGCAGAAGCCTTGACAGCGTGGACAGAACGTACCGGGCGGGCCGATGTGCCGACCTCACCGGAGCCCTACCTGTCGGTTGATGACGCGTCCGTGGCCTGGAGTTCGATCAAGCTGATGGGGCGTGTTTCCAACGAGCCGGCGACGGTTTGGATTCGTCGTGAGGTGGACTTACCAGCCGACCGAACCGACGAGCCGCTGACGCTCATCCTGGAGAAAATCCAGGGCTTCGACACGGTCTACTGGAACGGCCACCATGTCGGCAGCTACACCCTGGATGACTACCGGGGCTGGAACGCGCCGCGGGAATACACCGTGCCGGTGGACTGGTTGCGTGCAGGCAAAAACAGTTTAGCGGTTCGTATTTACTCTCCCGACGAACCCATCGTCATCAAGGGTAAGAACAAACGGTTTCGGGCTGGCCCGGTGCGTCTTTCCGGCGTCTGGCAACTCGCGGTGGAGAGGGCATTCGAGCCTCTCGGCGTTGAGGAGCGTGCCTCCGTGCCTGAGCCGATAGCCTACTTCGAGCCCAAATCCCGTGCGGCCTCCCTGTACAATGGCATGATTCACCCGCTGATGCCATACACGCTGGCCGGTATCCTCTGGTACCAGGGCGAGAGCAACGCCAAGCGGGCCTGGCAATACCGCGAGGCCCTGCCTTTGCTCATCGAGGACTGGCGTGAGGGATGGGGACGCCACGACATCCCCTTTCTGTTTTGCCAACTGCCGAAATATCGTCCGTCGCGATCACAATGTCCCGAGGGCGGCTGGGCAGTGCTGCGGGAGGCCCAGTCGTTGACGGCTGCCCAGGACCCTTACGCCTGGAGGGCGGTGCTAATCGATTTGGGGGAAGAGCTTGATATTCATCCCCGCAACAAACTCGACCCGGCCTTGCGGCTGGCCGCTATCGCACTGGCCGAAGTCTACGGAAAAGAATGCGTGGCTTCCGGTCCGGTCTTTGAGAGTGCCACCTTTGCCGAAGGCTCTGCCACGATTCGCTTCCGGCAAGCCGAGGGAGGCCTGATCGCTTCTCCCCTGCCCGAGACCTATGAGCCGTCCAGCAGTTCCCGTGAAACCAAGCCGCTGCCGCGCAATCGTCTCGGTAGTGAGCTTGAGGGCTTCGCGCTCTGTGGTTCGGACGGTCAGTGGCATTGGGCCGATGCCCGCATCACGGGCGAAGACACGGTCGTGGTCCGCTCGCCGCAGGTGGCCGACCCGGTGGCGGTCCGCTATGCCTGGAGCGATTTTCCGGTGTGCAATTTAACCAATGCAGCCGGGCTTCCCGCCGAGCCTTTCCGCACCGATTCCTTTCCCGTCGTCACACGAGATGTCCAATATGGCTTGACCGATCCCGATGCCGAAAGGGAATAAAACCTGGCCGCACACATCCCTGAATCCCATAAACGAAAACCGCACCATGATACGAGACGCCATCCTGACCACTTTTTACCTTTGCTTTGTCGCGACCTCGAGCTGGGCCGCAAACGATGCGAGCCGCCCTCCCAATATTATTTTTATCCTGGCGGACGATGCCGGCTACCACGATTTCGGCTTTCAGGATAACCCGGCCATGGAAAAGCTGACCCCGAACCTCGACGCCCTCAGCGCGGAGGGGCTGCGCTTTACCAACGCCTATGCCAACGCCTCGATCTGCGGACCTTCACGGGCCGCGCTGTTGACTGGCCGCTACCCGCACCGTTTCGGCTACCAGCAGAACTATCCGGAATCCACCAGCACGGAATTCGCGCCGGTCTGGGAGAGCGAACGCTGGCGTTCCCTGGGCATGGACCCGTCCGAAAAAACGGTGGGAGATCACCTCAAGGCCAACGGCTACACTACCGCGATTATCGGGAAATGGCATCAGGGCTACGATGATGCCTTTTACCCCACCCGTCGCGGCTTCGACGAGTTTTTTGGCATACGCGGCGGTTCCCGGCCGTACTTTCCCACGCCGGAGTTACAGACGGCGCCCCCACCCTACAAATACGACCAGATCGAGCACAACGGAACCTTCGTGCCTGAGAGCGAGCTGACCTACGTCACCGACGACCTGACGAATGCTGCACTGCGTTTTATCGAAGAAAACCGCGAGCATCCCTTCTTTCTTTTCTTGTCCTACACGGCTCCGCACACGCCGTTGGAACCAACGCCGGAGGACCTGGCCTGGGTCGAACAGGCATACCCGGGCCTTCCGGCCAAACGGGCGAAGTACCTGGCTCTGTTACGGCGGATGGACGTCAATATCGGTCGCCTGCTCAATGAAGTCAGCGCCTTGGGGCTCGCCCAGAACAGTGTCATCGTCTTCGCGGTGGACAACGGCGGATCGATTCGCGGTCTGGCGGACAACGCCCCCTTCCAGGGCCACAAGTACAGCTCCTGGGAGGGCGGTTTTCGCGTGCCTCTGGTTGTCGTCTGGCCGGGAGTGACGCCCCGGGGGAAGGCGACCGATACGCCCGTCATGCTCTTCGATCTGGCTCCGACCTTTACGCACATGGCCGGTGGCAATCTGGCGGTTGGGACCGAGTCCTTTGACGGCGTTGATCTGACCCCGCTGCTGCGGGACGAGCCGTCCGATTTACCCGGGCGTCTGCATTGGCGGGAAATCAACCGTCTGGGCGACACGCGGGTGGTTCGTGAGGGCAAGTATAAGTTGATTTTGTTCCGCAATCGTCCGGCGGAGCTTTACAACGTGGTCTCCGACCCGGCGGAAAGTACAAACATCGCGGCGGCTCAGCCCGATGTAGTCGCCCGTTTGGCTCAATCGGCGGCAGACTGGGGCGCGCAGATGCCCGCGCCGCGCTGGTATCAATATTGATACCGGATTGTTTTCTCGTTTACCGCCGTGTCGAGGGGGCTACTCCTCGTCGTCATGGTCGCCTGCTGATTTTTTACCCGCGGAAGGATCGGGGACATTGGTCGCGGGCAACCATTTCTTCAGCTCTTCCTTGATCGTGTTGTACTGAGGATCGCCGGCCAGGTTTTCCCATTCGTTGGGGTCCTGCTCATGATCGTAAAGTTCCTCGCTGCCATCCTCATACCGGATGTAGCGCCATTGCTCAGTGCGCACGGCATGGTTGCCAAACTCGTGAGTCGTGATCGCGGGCCAGGGCCAATCTGCGTCCGGGTTTTCCAGCAGGGGGCATAGACTGCGGCCCTCCAGATGCTCCGGCAGAGGAAGACCGGCGAGTTCACAGAGCGTCGGGTAGATGTCCATGAAGTCGACGGTGCGTTGGCAGGTGCTGCCGGGTTTGGTCAATCCCGGGACGACCCAGAGCATCTGCGAGCGGGTGCTTTCTTCCCAGAGCGTGAACTTCTTCCAGTGCTCTTTTTCCCCGAGGTGCCAGCCGTGGTCGGTCCAGAGTACGATGATCGTGTTGTCCTTGTACGGGCTTTGTTCAAGGGCGTCCAGTACGCGACCGAGCTGGGCGTCGACAAAGGTGGTGGTGGCCAGGTAGGCGCGAACAGCCTCCTTCCAGCGACCGGTGTTGACGATTTTTTTGTGGTCGGAACCGTGCCGGGCCATGGCAACTCCGGCCGCGGGTACGTCATCGAGGTCTCCCTCCAGATGGGGCGGCAGCTCGATGTCTTCAAGCGGATAGAGGTCGTAATATTTCTGGGGGACTTCCCAGGGCAGGTGCGGCTTATAAAAGCCGCAGCCGAGCAGGAAGGGCTTGTCGTGTTCCTTGGCGAGCTCTTCAGAGACGTACGTCGCCGTCAGGTAGTCCGGCATGACGTCATCGTCACAGCTGAGGGGGCGGAACTTGATGCTTTTGACCCCGCGGTCCTGGGTGTCGCTGGGCGGGTTCCTCAGTTTGACCAGCGGGGCGTAGTCATCCCATTCGCTGGCGTCACGCTGGCTTTCATGGTAAATCTTTCCAGAGGCATTGGCGACGTACCCGTGCTCGCGGAAGTACACGGGAATGGTGGGTACGGATTGCGCCACGGGATTTTTTCGCCAGTCGACACGGTTGGAATAAACGCCGGTGGTGGAGGGCCGCAGGCCGGTCAACAAGGCGGTGCGGGAGGGGTTACAGGCCGGCGCGGCGCAGTAGGCGTGCGTGAAGGACTCTCCCATGGCAGCCAGACGGTCAAGATTCGGTGTTTGGATTTGCTCATAGCCAAGATAGTGCGCCCAGTCCCGCAAATCATCTATGGCGATGAAGAGGATGTTGGGCTTCTGCGTTTGCCTCGAAGACTCGGCGGCGTGAGCCGGAAGAGCGAGAACGATAACACTGAGGGCCAGCCCTGGAGCGAGGCGATGTAACCGGGAACGAAAGGCTTCCAAGCGTGGTTTTCGATTAAGGCGTTTCATGATCAAAAAAGGCGATGCTGAATCGGCAAGATTACTCGGAGGGCAGCGGCAGATAGTCGTAGTCGATAAGCATTTTTTCCATTAGTGCCTTACGCAGTTCGGATTCTACTTCGTCGTAGGCAGATTGACCGGAGAGGTTATTTATCTCCAGCGGATCGTTTTCGAGGTCGAAGAGCTGGTAGATTGGCCGGGGGGTCGTGAAGTACATCCGTACAAAACGTTCGGCCAAAGTACCGTTTTCATGTGCCTTCACGATGGCCGCCCAGGCTTCGTCATCCTCAAGTCCGTCCATGCAGGGGGCAAACTCGATCCAGGGGGTGCAGTTATAGATAAGTTTGTAGCGCTCGGAGCGGACAGCCCGGCTGAGGTCGTAGGAGTTGGATTTGGTCTCCGGGGTAAAGGGAGCGTAGCCGTGGGGTCCGCGCTCGGCAAAGATATGGGTGCGGGGCTCGTAAGTTTGGCCCAGCAACAGCTTGAGGAAGCTGCGTCCGGTCATCTGCTCGGGCGCTTTGACCCCGGCGATTTCCAGCAAGGTGGGGGCGAGGTCTTCGCCCGAAAGAAGGTGGCTGGAGCTAGAACCGGGCTCGATCTTTCCGGGCCAGCGCACCATGAAGGGGACGCGCAGGCCTTCATCGTAGAGCGTGCCTTTGCCACGAATCACGGAGTTGCCGTTGTCACCCATGAAGATGACGACGGTGTTTTCGGTTAGGCCGCGCTCCTGCAATATTTTCACCAGCCAGCTGTATTCTTCATCAAGGCGATCAATTTCGCCAAAGTGCCGGGCCAGGTCTTCGCGGACTTCGGGCAGGTCGGGCAGGTAGCCGGGGACCTTGATGGTTTCCCGATCGATGCGGTCCGACCAGGCGTTTTCCTCCCAGGTGTCGTGGGGGTCGTTGAAGTTCACCCACATGAACCACGGCTTGCCTTCTGGAACCTGGTCTAGGAATTCGTTGAAGACTTTCGGCGCCAATTCGCGGTCGCCGTTCATTTCCAGATAATCTACGCGCTCGGAAAAGGTTTGCAGGCCATGGCGTTCGTAGAGGTCGAGCAGGAACGGGGTCATGCGCTTGGGCTTGGGGCCGTCGAGATGATAGTAACGGCGGCTGATGCCGGTATAGTAGCCGCCCTGCTCCCGGAGTAGCTCCGGCAGGGTCACAATGCTCTCCGGCAGCGCAGAACTAAAACGGGTGATGCGCGCCGCCACCGGGGACATCCCGGTCATGAGCGAGGCGCGGGAGGGCACGCACTGGGGCGCGGTTGTAAACATGAAGTCCATGCGCATCCCTTCGGCGGCCAGTGCGTCCAGATGGGGTGTGCGCAGGGACTCGTTTCCGTAACAGCCAAGGTCGGGCACGCTTTGGTCGTCCGAGAGGACGAAGAGAATATTGGGCTTTCCCGCAGCACAGAGGCTTCCCGCCAGAACCAAAAGGCCACAGGCAAGCTGAAGTGTTCGACGTTTAATCATGGGATTAAATGGATGCCTCGAGGTCGTACTGGATACGTTTATGGGGCATGCAATTTGTCGTTAGGTTCCGTCTTTATCTCGAATTGATTCAGTCTGACAACGAGTTAGAGGAGTGTGGAGACATGCGTAATCAGTGGAAGCCGGGAGGGGGCCTAGCCTCCAAACAAATAAACTAACACTGCTTTGTATGTCGCTCGGCCGAATCAGTCCCGCTTGCCTTTGCTGCGTAGGCGCATGAATACCAAGCCGGTTGCCAGCAGACCGAGCAATAACGCACTGTCACGGGCTTCAGGGACAACGGTTGTCAGGGAGTAATTATCGTAATAAACGGTACCGCCGCCCGTGCGGGCAAAGCCGCTGTAGCCGTCAGTCAGGGTGGAGCCGGTAACGGTCACCAAGTTGCTGTAAATCTCGGTCGTCGTTCCTTGTTCAAAGAGCGTGTAGGTGAATTCATTGGTCGCGGAGAGGGAGGATTCAATTTGAAGAGTGTAGAGACTGCCTTCCACCAAGCCATCGAAGTAATAAACTTCGGAGAAGTAATTGGTGTCTCCGAGGCGGGTGACGAATTGAATGCGGCTGGCATCGCTGCCGGCATCCGTATCGACACCGATACGAACGGTATTGTAGTTACCCGAATCCTGGTAATTGAAAACCAAGCCGCCGGTGCGGTCGGCCGAGGTATTACCCGGTGCTGAGACATCCGCGGTTAAGATAAAGCTCGAACCACCGGTATTCGTCGTCTGCAGGCTGTTTTCATACATGACACCGTTATCCGTGCACAGTAACTGGTCGTCCTTGATGCGCCAACTTCCCTGATCGATGGTGTACTGCGTGCCGATTGCGTTGGGATCGCTCAAGGAATCCTGATTGGCAGTGTCGGCGCGATTAAAATCATCGGATACAGTAGCGGCATGAACGGTTACGGAGATAAAACTAAGGATAGTGAGGAGTATGGGTATTTTCTTCATGCTCTAAGCCTTTAGCAGGTAACGTTTCCTAATGTCAATGCTTTTTTTAGAAATATCAGTGTAATAGTGGGGTCTGAATACTTTAGAAGGTATTGGATTGGATGAGACCAAATCGTTTTTCAACAAGACGCTTCCCACGACCGCATCTACTTTTAAGAGCCTTCATAGTTCACAAAGTAAGATTATTTCACTTGACAGGTAACGTTTCCTTTATGCAATTTTGCCTAATGAAATTTACCCTTGCCCCATCCCTCCAGAATAAGACAGCAGCCAATATTTTCCCTTTTGTGGCTTTGCGGGGAGGTACTGCGCGAATTGATGGGACAAGAAAGAGAAGAGCCTTTTCGCTGATTGAATTACTCGCGGTCATCGCGATTATAGGGGCTCTTGCGGTAATTTTAATACCGGTTATAGGCAAAGTTCGTCTTTCGGCGGACAAGGCCGAGGCCTCGCAGATGTTGAGGCATCTGGGGATGACGATCCAACTGTATATATCCGAAAATGAGGGCCAGATGCCATCTCCGTGCAAAAACAAGCAGTACGCTTATATGCCGGATAAAAACAAAAGCCAGTTTGCCTGGTGCTTGCGGGATTACTGGGATGATACTGTTCAAAAAGGAAATGATACGATTATACCCGTTCTGGGATATCGCCGTTTCTTCGAGGAGTACGATCCGACGGTCACTTCCTCCTTGGCGATTAATTCACGTGTTGTCATTCAATACGACACCGAAGTCCGCACCAATCCATTTGAGAATGAGAGCACTCCCTATTTTTTTATGGTATCAGACCCATCCCGACAGGTGGCAGTCATGCATCTTGATGCCGAGACATACAACGACGCGGATGTCTTGATTGGCAGGGGTGAAGTGCCGACGGAGCCGTTACTGGAAGACGGGCGTATGGCCTTATTCTTTGACTGGCATGTTGAGTTTATGCCTCTGGATTATAAACTAGGTGAGTGGACACAATAGTCTTGGTCATATCTAATAAGTCAACCGATGCGCCAACCATGGCATACCGGATACCAGTATGGTAATAAACGTAATATAGAGCTTTTAATTCACTTCACTCAGGGCTCCGCCTTTGTCCATCTCCGCTACGCTACGTCGGCTACAAACCCTGAGGGGTTCACTTTTACGATCAGTAGTATTGATGCGGCTTGACGGCCGATTTTCGAGTATCAAGACTACAGCCTTGAACACACAAGTCCAGCTACTTTTGGCCATGATTTCCGGGTGGATGAACCGGAATCAGCAGGCCGTCATCGAATATCTGTTGGAAGAAAACCGCACCTTAAAGCAGCAGTTTGCATCCACGGGTAGAGTGCCTCGACCACTTCATATTCATCAGTGAAAAACCGCTCCACAGTGCCATAGAATCTTACCTCGATCATTTTCACCATGAACGAAATCACCAGGGAATCGATAACGTCATCCCCTTCCCCACCCATCCGCTAGACCAGTCAGAATCAGCACTGATCGTAAAAAGTGAACGGCTCGGTGGGCTTCTGAAGTACTATCAACGCGAAAATAGAGAGGAGGAACCACTGGCAGCATAGCCAAATTTGACTCATGTGATTGAAATGATTGAAATCGTGCAGCGTTTTTCGCGCTTTTACAGGCCGCGATGACCCGCTGGTAACCGCGTTTTCAATCAGCGTGATTGAAATAGGACGAAGCCATAATAGCCAAATTCCGCTTAAATAAGCGCCTTGCGAGCTGTTAACCAGATCGCGCCAATTTCAATCAGTTCGACTTTTCACAGGTGTTTGGCCAGCCAATTGAAGCGCAATCAAGGCAAAGCATCATACTATTGCGATAATTGAAATTGAATTTGTATATTCGCGCATCCTGCTTAGGATGACTGGGTGAATAAAATTTTTAAAGTGGCAATGGCGCTGAGGGAAGCGACTTTTGCCGGGAGAGAGTTTTTCTTAGGTGCATACTCTTTTGCCAATACAAAGCCGGAGTGGCAGGTTCAGCGTGTAAACGACTCCGCATTCCTCAACTGGGAGGAAGCCCTGCAAACCAAAGCAGACGGCATCATCGGCATCTATGACAGGCAGACGAGCATCAGTCGCAAGGATACCGGACGCACGCGAGTCGTTATTGTGAACGCTTCCGTCAAAAAGCATCCCTTTCACAGTGTCGTCTCCGACAGTAAGGAGGCTGGGCGTCGCGTCGCTGCACACCTTCTGGAGCTACGCTTGCATCACTTTGCTTATATCGGCATCGAGGATGTCTATTTTTCCGATCTGCGCTGGCAAGGGTTCGAAGAGGCTCTCCTCGCTGCAGGTCATAATGATGCCATACCGTCTATTAACGTCAGTATCAGCGATAAGCTGGCGCCAGACTTCTCTGACTGGCTCAAATCTCTTCACCGTCCCTGTGGTATCCTGTGTGCCAATGACGGCGTGGGCGTCAAAGTCATTCGCATGGCTCGCGATGCCGGCCTGAATGTACCACACGAACTCGCTATTGCCAGCGTATCGAACGATCAGATATCCTGTGTGGAGTCACCCGTAACCCTATCCAGCCTCGATCAGGATTTCAAGGAAGTGGGGCGCCGCGCTGCCGCTCACCTGCATGCCTGGATGAGCGGTCAGCGTCCATTGGAAAAAGTGGAGCTTGTTTCACCGGGAGAGATGGTCGAGCGTGACAGTACCCGAATGAGCGGGGCCGAAGACCCTTTGGTTAGCCGCGCACTGGCGATTATCCAGCGGGAATTCCGTGATGAACTAACCGTGGACAAGGTTCTCGCCCGGCTTGGCAAAGTTTCGCGACGGCAGTTAGAGTTGCGATTCCGGGAAACCCTGGACAGTTCTCCGCACGAGGAAATACTCAACCATCGGATTCGTGAGGCTCAGCGGTTAATTCGCAGCACCCGCTATTCATTTGAAGAAATTGCGTATCAAACGGGCTTCTACGATCCGGCACACTTCTGCCGCCAATTCAGAAACAGAATCGGTCAAACGCCCTCCCAATACCGTAAGGAAAACTTTCAAGGGAAGCACTCCTTACACGCTTAAGTCGACCCAACGCCATTTTCCAACTGCGAAAATGGGCCGCCCGTCGGCAGGTAGGTAACGGCAATCCCCGAAGGCGCGATTTGGCGGATACACTCGGCCACATACGCGATCCCCGGCTCCTCACTTTCCGCGTGTCCTAAAACCACAAGCCCTTTGTTCTGTCCGGCAGCAATCGCGTCACGAGCGTATTCGCAGGTTTCCCATTCCCGGACTTCACCGGTGATGAGAACATCCATGTCAGGATTTGCTAGCAACCCGATTTGGGCATCAATCCCTGGCGCGCCCACCCGGATGCCAATACGCTGACAACTCATCTGCGGGTCACCAACCACTTTCACCGAGGCCAATCCCAGTGCGCTACACACGTGCCTCACAAGGTCCTTGAACATCACCGGAGGAACACGATAGCAATACTGCGTATCGGGCAGACCATAGGTCTCCCAACCCAACTTGCGGACAAGCCCTGCCTCAATCAAATCAGGGCGCGCCACATGAGTGCCATCATGAAAGCGCCACACGGCCAAATCGTGCGTGGCTAGAAACTCTGCTTTCCACCGAATTGCAGGATGGCTCGGCAATGCTTCCTCGCCTTCGCCATACCCGTAAAACAGCGGCTCATGAGCAACGATCAGGTTGGCCCCTATGTCCACTGCCTGCTGCAAGGATCCTAGGGTCGGCATAAATACGACGGCAATCCCGGTGATCTCAGCATCGGCATTGCCACACTGCAGAACATCCCGTGTCCGGCTCCTGTCACGCGGCGGATACCTGTCGGCAATCTGTTCGATAATATCACGAATACGAGCCATACCGTCCTCCCTCAGACATCCAGAAAAAAGCCTGCGCCGGTACGCTCTTCGTGTAGACGTGCGCTAAAATCAGAGACCAATTGCGCTTCCTGCTTAATCAAATTCTTGAGTTCATGCGGATCGTCGCTGAGGTCAAACAAAGCGGGCGGTTCATCAGCGTATTCAATGAGCTTGTGGCGCCCGTCGGTAATCAGCCGCCATCGCCGCAATTCACATACCTGGACATCGCGATGGTTGATGCACTCCCCCGCCAGCAATGACCGAAGAGAACGCGCGTCCCAGTCGCAGGGAACCGCTTCACCGGCAAACTCAAGGAAGGTCGCCGACAAATCGATAAGCTCCACCAGCGCATCACTGGTGACACCTGCCTGTACGCCTGGGCCTGCGACGATCAGCGGCACATGCACCGAAGGCTC
The DNA here is from genome assembly GCA_030432235.1 of Verrucomicrobiia bacterium. Classification (GTDB taxonomy): domain Bacteria; phylum Verrucomicrobiota; class Verrucomicrobiia; order Opitutales; family Cerasicoccaceae; genus JAUIHT01. The sequence goes on from JAUIHT010000006.1 coordinate 28,618, forward strand.
CCAAGGCACGCCTTTGTACCACAGCCCACGATCTCCCAGCATCTCACCGTGGTCGGAAGCAAATACGATGAATGTCCGCTCCTCTTCGCCCCGCTCCACGACTTTGTCAACGAGCCGCCCCACCCACTCGTCGATGCCCTCAATCATGGCGGCATAATTGCGCCGAATAGCCTGGTGATCGTTCAACTTATCGTCAGTGGCAAACGGCTCCGGAAAGGCTACCCCATCATATCTTCGTTGTAATTCCTCAGGCGGATCAAACGGCTCATGCGGCCCCGGGAAGTTCACCCAGAGAAACCAAGGTTCGCCTGGTGCCCAACGTTCCAAGAATGAGAGCGCGGAACGGGCGCAAAAGTCATCCGTGTAGTGCTCCCGAGGCAGCGGCGTGGGCGAGATATCCAATAGGTGCCCTTCCGACCCATGACGCAGGCTGTCCCTGCGCTTGTAGTCCGCGATATGCATGGAGGCCAAGCCCTCCCGGTGCAGATGCGCCATGTAGACATCCTCCGGGCTTTGCTCGCCCAGCAAGGTATTCCATTTACCCGCCTGATGCAGGGACTCCGTAAAGCCGAGCTGGCCGATCTCCCTAGTCCAGCCATCAAGGCCTTTCCACTGCGAGTGCTTCTGCAAATCGGGCTTACCGGATACGGCGACGCGATAACCGGCATCACGTAGTATTTTGAGGAAATTGTTACGTTGCGTATCCAGGCTATAGCCGTTGTCCGGCACACCGCACCGGTGGTAACGCATGCCGGTAGCCAAGGCTGCACGGGCGGGAGCACAAAGCGGGCTATTGGTGCGGCATTGGGTAAACCCCACTCCGCGACGAGCCAGGGCATCAATATGAGGTGTGCGCACAGGAACCCGTCCGAAGGGTGATTCCTCGCAACCCAGCCAATCCCAACGCCATTGATCGGGAAACAAAAAAAGCAGGTTGGGTGGGTTATCGTTCCGGCAGGGCATGATGTTGGTGGAGATAAAAGGGTATCTCAGGTCAACATGTCGCAGATATTCTGACTCAGACTCTTAGAAATGCGCAAGCATCGCTTTCTCCTCTTTCAGGTAATGCCAGTCGTCCGCAAAAGCATCCTTTGCCTCGGCGAGGTCGAGTTGCCCTTTACCCGTCACCGGGAGTTTTGCGCCGTCTTTGCGGGGATCGACATGCTTGGCAAACCAGGCCACCAGGTTTTCTTTCGCCTCACATATGCGTTGCCGATATTCCTGGTCGTCGATTCGGTTTATCTGCTCATCCGGGTCCTTCAGCAGATCGTAATACTCACTGGCATGACCATCCAGACGTTGAACATATTTCCCGCATCGGTCCCGAATCATTCGTACGGGACCATACTCGTCGAAGACAACCACGGCCGCGCTCTCTTCCGTCTCCTCTCCCTGCCAAAGAGACAGTCGTGAACGACCGGGCAAAGCCCTGGGTATATCCTCCGAATAGCCGAGGAAGTCCAACAGGGTCGGAAAGAAATCGTAGTGACTGAACAGCGAGTCGGTAACGAGCCCTTGCGGAAGCGCACTGGGACAGGCGACCAGAAACGGCACCTTCACCGATGTGTCATACATGTTCTGCGGATAGGTGCCGTTGCCTTTTCCATAGATGCCATGGTGGCCCATATTCATGCCATTGTCGCTGGTAAAGACCACCAGCGTGTCATCCAAGATGCCCTGTGACTCCAATGCATCCAACAAGCATCCGATGCCCGCATCCATCGCCGTAATCGATGCGTAATAGCCGCTCAGGTATTCGCGTCTCTGTTCCGAAGTATAGCCGTAGGACGCAGAGTTGATTTGCCAGGGGTGCATCGGCAAGTCCGGGACTGACTCAAAAGGACACTGTTCAAAGTAGGGCTTGAAGTATTTTTCAGGATGCTGATCCCTGCCCCATGGATCATGAGGCGCGGTGTAATGCACGCCAAGGCAAAAGGGCTGCTCGCCCTGCTGCCGGGACAGAAACTCCAGCGCGTTCTCGGTGATGACGTCCGTCACGTATCGGGGCTCCTGATACTCCTCGCCGTTACGCAACATGGGCGCATTGTAGTAAGGCCCACCACCACTGGCATGCACCTCCCAAAAGTCATGCCCCTTCTGAGGCACTGGCGCGTTGCCCAGATGCCATTTTCCGCTCAACCCACACGTATAGCCATGGCGAGCCAGAATCTCGGTATATGTCAGCTCGTCGGCCAGGTAATCGATACAGGCTCGATCCATGGTTTGCCCCGGGGAATTACCGCGCCGTATCCAGTCATGCACACCATGCTGTGACGGGATGCGCCCGGTAATCAGAGAGGCACGCGCCGGTGAGCATACCGGAGAAACGCAAAACGCGTTTTCAAAAGCGATGCCCTTGCGAGCAATACGATCCATATTGGGAGTTTTAACCTCATTATTGCCCGTGCACCCAAGAGCCCAGGCGCCCATGTCATCGGCAAGAATGAACAGTATGTTCCTCATAATATATTATCCTATCCACACACAATGCCCCAGCGCCCCTGCTAGAGGGCCCTAAAATGTCAGGTACTAGCCCAGATTCTGGTCGCCGGGAAACAAGCCGCGGCCAAAGATCAAACTGGTGTCAGCATCGACGCTGGCGAAGACGCCGGAAGACGACCCAGCCAAATCCGACCAGCCCAAAGATGAGCCCGTAAGTTTGCGGCTCAGGAATCGCGGTAATGCTCATCACATTAATGCCTGTGGTCACCCCACTCGCTTCACCGAAGTCGAAGCCAAAATTCCCGGAAGCATCCGGAGTTATTGTCATGCTCAGTGTATTGCCCGCCGAACCATTCAGAAGAGTAAAGCTGGGGCCGTCTACGGCGCTGCCAATATTCACAACCACGGAACCATTGCTCCAGCTATCACCGCTGCCCTGCAACCGACTACCCCAAACACGGACCTCGTAAGTGGTTGATGGATTCAAGTTGGTAAAGCTGAAGTCAGTTGTACTGCTGCTGGTGCTGTTATCAAACCAGGCATCCTGATAGGCTCCTGAAATAGCAAAGTCTGCTGGAGCACCGGTGGAGAGGGCCGTCAGGCCTCCGGTATAATTATGGGAGGAGTTCGCAGTGCCGTTGATAGCAAAACTCCAACCGGTGGCACTGTTTTCAGTAGAGATAAGAGCGAGAGGCGAATTTACCGAAGCGATGGAATTCCAATAGCTGCCATTGGTATCGGGTGAGGTTGGAATGCCCTGCCCTTGACCTATATCGATTAGGGCTGTCTGGGCAGACATGACGAAAGGCATTATGAACAACAGGCCTGCAAGAGAAAGCTGTTTAGTCAGTCGGGGCATATGGAGTGAGTTTTTCATTGTTGAATATGGTAACATAATTTCAGGGTTAACACTTTGCACAAACGCGCAGGGATACTTGTATAAATGCTCATCGGTTAACTGTCAGGCACGAATGCGTTTCAGGATATAAGCGGGTTAATTGGCCACCAGCGTGGCAAGCCCCCATAGCCCTCGATCCTTGGAATTAGCGCTGCCTCCATTCCATACCAACTGCTGCGAGCGCTTCTGTCCGTCGACACTGTTATCGACAGCCACATCAAAGAGAAATTGTTGGCCGGCCCGAGGTTTCGTACCGACAACCTCCCAGGGCAACGCGAGCTGTAGGTTATAGCCTTTGCCGGAGGCACTTCTCTCGACCAATAACTGACAGACACCCAAATCACCGGGATAATCGACGATGTGAAGCTCTGCGGACGAGCCCGCGCCGGCCAGTATCTGACGATCCGAATACATGGGCAACCCTCCCTGATCCGGCTTTTCCGTACCGATGAACAGTTCCACCGCATCTCCCAACCAGAGCGTGGCTCCTTGATGGTTGTTCTTCATCGGCGTGGAATCCATCACCTGGATGTTGAAGTAGAGGTACTGCTCGTTCCAGCAGAGCCGGTAGTCTGCGCGAAAGGCCTCATCAGCCAAACCATGCACTACTCGTGATGACGGAATGGGCTCAGCGGGACGACCAGGCCAGCCATTAGTTGTGCCGTCGAGGACAAATCCATCCGCGGCCCGTGGCACCTGTACCGTGCGTTTTACTCCGGACGCCTCCCCATCCTGAAAGCGGGGATCATCGAAGGCAAAGGGAGCTGTCTCGTCGAGAACGACTTCGTAAATCTGCGCATGTGTTTGCCGGGCAGCCTCGACTAGGGCAGCGTAGGGCCGGTCCGCAACATCAACAAATCCAGTGTTGTTCCCTTCGCCATGATAGCCGCCAAAGTAGCGGCCGGTTATGGGCTGGTCCTTGTAAGTAAACCACTGGACGCCGACCACAAAAGGCAAAGCCGCCGCCTGCTCGACATAGTAGCGGTAGGCCTTGCCACGCTCCACCTCGTCCTTCATCTGACGCGACCCATGGAGGCCGCGCGTGGTAGTGCTATAGTACCATTCACTCAGGATTATCGGCTTTCCTCCGCTCCACTCATGCACGTTTTCGAGGAACGTTGTATCGATGGCGTAGGTATAGTAATTGATGCTAACGGTATCCAAATACCGCCCCGCCACCTCGACTATCTCCTGGTTCGATGCCGTCGCGGGTGTCCAACGACTACCGATCAGCAGATGATTCGGGTCGTACTTGCGAAAGGTCCCCGCAACGAGGGCATAGTACTTATCCAGGAACAATAGCGTGAAAGCCTGCATGTCCGCCGAGGCCTCCTCGGTCCGGATAAACAGCGGCGCTTCCTCCAGGGCCTGAAAGGAATCGAAGGGTTCTGCTGGCTGCCAGGCTTCATTGAAGCGCTCAATGGTCTGGTATTTGTTCTTCAGTGTATCAACCAGCGCACCCTTGGCCGCGACCTTGCTCGCCTTGTAGGCCGGTATGACCTTGGGCAGATTTTCCATGTGCTGCTCGTTGCCCTGAAAATATCCGACGAGCAGTGGGTCCTCCGCCTTGGGGGCGACTTTTTCCGCAAACAGCTTGTCGAGTTTTTCTTCCACACCGGGCGCAAACGGATCCATCAGGTAGGCCGCCCCAATTTTATCGGGCAGGACGGCGACGCCATGGTTCCTTCCAACCGGCAGGAACGCCACGTAGGGCACCTGCATCCGGTCCATCACCTGAGTCTGCTCGGAGAAAGCCCCTGCGCTATTGAAGCCCCAGGAACGAAAGCGGGTAACCACTTGCCCGGTCCAGGTCTCCATGTCAAAGGGCTGGTCGTATTTTCGAATCCAGTTGGCCTGATAAAACGAGGCGTTGCCCCAATCGGGCCGATTGTGGAGCCAAGCGGTCTTGAATTTCCCTGTCTCTGGGGGAAGCCATTCATAGATTTCCTCGCGGCCCTTGACCTTGGTCGCAGAACTGAATAGCCCACACATGGCCAACTGAAAGAAGGCGTTGCCGTCCGGGTCCACTAGCACTTGCCGTCCATCTACGGTTCCGACATGGAAAAAACCCGTTTCGTCCAATCCATACTTTTCCCTGCTTCCGGCCAAACCACCATAGACGTCCCAGTCGTTATTAGGCTCAAATGCCGTCGCCTCTATTTCCTGCTGTCTCGCATCAGCGCGCAGCTCCTCGTCGTGTGTCACCTTACCGGAAAAATCCAGCGCGTAGCTCTGCCCGTAGCGGTCCACTTGCAGGAGCGACGCATTTGTCGTTCCGCCCTCTTCACTAGAGGCTTCCGGGAGCCGCGTCACCGGCTCCACCCGGATGAAGTACTCCCCCTCCGAGCGGCCAAAGAAATCGAAGTAGTATTTATACCCAAAGGCTCCCCAGTTAAATTTTCGTATGTCCTGAAGCTCCTGATAACCTCCCGGTGTGACCAGGCGGATCCCATTGCCCGAAGGACTGATAAGCGTGAAGCTCTGCCCGCTACCCTGCACGACGAACTGCCCGCCCAGCTCTGCGGGCAGGAGTGTAAAAGCCTGGTCATCCAATGCCGCCACACCGCCGCGATTGAAGCGCAACGGGACAATCATGTTGTTCTCGAAGCTCTTGCCGTTGACCGGTGCATACTCGTAGCGATAGCGAATCGTGTCGCCCTCCAATTCGATGTGCAAAGCCGTGCCACTGGCATAACGAGCCACGGCGGTCTTCTCGTCCAATAACTCCAGGACTGGCTTCTCGCCATTGGCATCCTTGAGCTTGAGCTTCGGGGCCTGCAGCACCAGCTCTCCCAGCCCGGACGCTTGCAAAGCCACGCCCTGTTCATTCAGGCCGAGGGAAATGCCATCCGCGAACACGGATGGCATCCCTGTGGCCAGAATCAACAATACACTGGAGACGAAATTACGGAGCCTCATGAATGACAATCATTCTACCCGGTCAGCCCGTGGCATTCCAAGTATAGTATCGAAAATAAAATTGCATTTTTACGCATCCTCGAAACTCACTAGAAATGCTCGAAGAGCAATAAACCGACGGATTCCGAGTTATGATTCGTCCCGATTCCCAGAGAGTCCTCTTCTTCGACTCGCAAGACCACCGAGCCGGTTGTTTCATTATCCTTGCGCAGAGTAGCAACATCGATCCCGTTGTCCGTTTGCATGCCTGCGAGCAATGAGGGCAATGCAGAGAAACTCTCACTGTAGGTATGCGTGGTGGCATTGTGGTCGACGCCACCGTCAACTTTCTCGACCAGAATTCCATAGCGGGAGCTGTAGCCCTCTTCCCAGGCAATATAGTGAACTTCTTCATCGTTGGGGATCACGCCGTCTGCCACTTTTTCTTCCTGGAGGTAAATCTTAAAGCTATCATTGCTCACACTTCGTAAGCGAGGAGCCAGTGCGGTGGCATTATTACTGGTAACGCACTGAGTAAACACCTGTGGCTTTACCGAAAAATACTGGCTGAGATCGTGCTTGAACAGCGGAGTCGTTTTCGCTCCTACCGCCGGAATGCTTCCCGCTTCCAAAAGCAGGCCGTCGAGTTCGTGAATACCGGCCTCGATCACAACATAGTCCAACGACTCCGTTCCATGGTAGCCGTTATCGGTCAGGTAGTCCCATTCATCAAGCTGAAACTCGAAGCTCTGCGTGGTGACGTTGCGCACACGCACGTTAAGAGGCTCCAAACCATCGCGGCTGGGCGGCCCCATCACCACGATGGGATCGATAAAACCAGGCTCCAGATTTACGGTATGCCACTGGCTACCCGTGCTCTGCCCTGTCACGACCGTGCCAACTTGAATCTGGATGGGTGGCGGAGCAAAAGCATCGGCGATATAGTTACTCGCCACTTCCTTGGCCGTAAGCTGGTCGTCATAAATGCGTACGAGGCCAAACTGTCCGTAAAAGGAGCCAAAATCGTCCTTATACCAAAGCACCGAATCGTCATCGTCGCTGCTGGCTCCAAGGGCGGGATAGGCACCCCCCAAACCGGACGCATTGTTTCCGCCCCAATTTGCCGAGCCAACACTGGCCGTCGAATCCACTGGTGTGGCGGGAAAGGCCGTACCGACAGGATTCACGTACAGCTCTGCCGATTGATCGCTGATGGTGGCAACGATCTGGATAAAGTCGTTGATGTCATTCGCGCTCAGCGGGCTCGACATCAGGACGATGTCGGGCTCCCCGCTGCCAATGCCAGTAGTCTTCGCGGTGAAATAAATCGTGTCATCGTGCAAAGTCACGGAAAGGCCAGTCCAAGTGCCCCCGGTTTCAAAGATTATCTGTCTGCCACCGGAAAGACTGTCCGGCTTGATCCAAAACTCGAAAGTCGCATCGCTATCCAGAAAATTGAAGCTACCGGTCTCACCATGGCCTCCGGAAAAATCGTAGGCTCGGGTAATAGAGGCAACAGCACTGCTGACCGGCACCGTCGTGACGCCCGATGAGAGACCGCCCCAGTCACGCGTCGGGCTTGTCTCCGTGGCGGACTCCCAAGCCGAACCATTGTGGCCGGATGGATTGTAGGCGTAGTCCAGGTTGTCTGATTGAGGAAACAGGAACTCGCTCTCATCCTCGTCATAGCCCCAGATATCGAAGTCCGTGATCTGCGCCCAGAAAGTGCCGCTGTAAACACCAGTGATAGTCAGCTTCACATATCGGGCCAAGGTGGGCGATACACTATGGTCAAAGGGGCCATTGAGCGAGTTACTGCTTTCATCCACCAGCACACCAAAGTGCTCCCCATCCAAGCTCGTCTCAATCTTGTACTGATAGGGCCGATCATTGCGCGGCGCCAGGTCGAAGCTGGTAATGGTTTTCAAGCCGCGTAAATCCACCAAAACATGCTGCGGGTAGCTGCCATTCGTCGCCCCCCAAAAGGTATAAGGGAGTCCATCAAGAATATTGGCGGCTCGTGCCTTGTTTTCCAGTTGTGAACTGAAGCCGTTGGACAACGGAAGGCGCGTGCTGCCATCTGTCGCAGACCACACGTAACTACCAAGCGAGAGGTTTTTCGGGCCGGTAGGCACAGTGGCATTCCGCAAATAAATGCGACTGTAGTCCCACTCGTAATAGGCTTCCAGGAGCTCCGATTCAGTAATCGTACCGCTCTGCATATTGGTCAATTCCGCATGCCCCCAGGCAGCATCGAAGAGAAAGTGCATGGGCACCGGCATGTCTTTTTCCCGCCCGCCAGCCGTCCAGTAGGCCTTGCCGACATTCACAGGCTTGCCATCCAGGTAGGCGATCCAGGTGTTGTCCGCTTTGTAAACCCAGGTCCAGATATGCCAGTCCTCGACCGACCAATCGTCGGGCAGGTAGTTATCGTTAGGGTCGCTGGGGTCGTCGATAACGTCGAAGTTTTTCATCCCCTGCCCCCAACTGCCCACGGCATAATTCCAAAAATCACCCGGGCCAACCAAAGAGGAGTGAAAGCCGTGACCGTCGAAGTTAGTATTTCCCGACCCATTATTGTAACCGAAAGTCTCAACCAGATCCATTTCCGCCCCTCCGATTACCGGATAATTCGCGGACACCCAGGGGTTGCCCGCGGTCCAGAGCGCAAACCAGAAGTACCTGACCGGCTTGAAGCGAACACGTGTTTCCCAGATAATATCCTGCCCAAGAAATTCCCCGCCGCCATCCAACGCCAGCTTCGCATAAAAGGAGCCATTCCCGATCACCTTGCTGTTCAAGTCGGCCACGGTGTTTCCGGAATTATAGAGACCCGCGTTAAAGGTGGTTTGCGTATCGTTCAGCGGTCGCAAATAAGTCATCATGGCGCCGGAGGTGAATTCGCGAATGGGATCGTGGTTCAGCGCGGCTATATCCGCCTCGGTGAACTGCGTGAAATTATGAACGTTGTGCGGCACACTGGTGGATGTGCTGGAGGCAACGGTCTGCGAGCCGTACTTCGAGCCACCGATACAGTAGTGGAGAAACTGGTCATGGTAGTTAAATTCGGAATCCAATGTCGCGTAATCCGTGACGGTTCCACTCGTGCCAAAGTCCCAGTTTTTGACCAGCACGTAGCCTTGGGTATCACTGCCATAATCGTAGGCCGGATCGGGGCCGACAGCGGGTTGGCCGACACTACCGCCGCCAATCGTATCGGCCAACAATGCAAGAGGAACGGCAAGGGTTAAAAAGGTCAGGCAGAACAACCGACGAAAGCTGTGTGAAAGGAGTTGCCGAGGGTAAACAATTTCAATCAGGGGCAGGTATGCATTCTTCATAGGGGTACAGATTTAGTTAACGAAGCAACGAAGTCTCCTGGAGAAGGAGTCTGTTGGGGTACGATTAACAGTGTAGCCGCAAAGCCACAAAACACCTAGGAAGCCGGCGAAATAAATTTTGTACATTAACGCAGTACACCTCTACGTCCCGCACTTGCCTGCGCGGAAATCAATCGCGTTGAAATTCGAAGCGAAAACCAAAGCTGTAGCGATTCGCACCCAGCTTGTATTTATCGAATGTATCAGGACCGCAACTGAGAGTCCCCAATCCACGATGAGCGTGATCCAGGTAAAGCCAGGCCGTGTCATCATCGGGTAATTCGTGCACATGTGTGGCGACATACAAAGACGCGTCGGAGTGTGGACGTACGGAAAAGGCAAACGCGTCCGTCGCCGCCACCGTCATACCCGGAACGTCGTTTCCGCCCAGACGCAACCAGCGCGCATCCGTCCGCAGTCCATACTCCTGCGGCATCACATAGGGCAGGCTTTGCTCCTGAAGCGTGGACTCATAAACACCAAGCCGAGCCGCAGCCTGACGGTCCGGATAACACTCCCAAGGGCCACGCCCGTACCAGGTAAAGTTCTCAAACTCAGGGGCCAAACCTATCTCCAGCCCGACTCGTGGCAGATCAGGAAAACCTTTTTGCAGGCATCGAAGACGATGGCGGCTTTCCAAAACACCCTCTCCGTGAATGCGGTAGTTCAATTCGTAAAGGAACAAGGGCCGGGCTTTGGCTCCCAGTACCAGATAGCGCTGTTTAAGCGTGATGCCGGTGCGGCCAGGCCTTCCCTGAATGAATGCCTCCAGCTTGAGCCTCAGCCGGTCGTAACCCACCGCGAGCCAGCGTCCAAGCGGTTTATTGTCCTGGCCCGACCAGAGTTTGATACCGTCGTTATCAGTCGGGGCACGCCAGAGGTTCAAGCGCGGCGCACTACGCAAAATCTCGAAACCGTCCCACTTGAGGGATTCGAGCACTCCACTTTGTTTGGCAAAGATAACCGATAGCGCACCCGACCTTATTGTTACACGCGCTTTGGATTCCCGAACCACAGGCAGATCTCCAGAGGTCGGCTTCGGCAATGCTAAGATTGGTTTGGGGGACAGCACCAACTGTTCCCAGCCGATAAGATGGCCTGCGTTAGCCCACCACTGTTTCTTTGCCGCAACGAAATCCAGGTCCAGCAACCACTCATCGGGAAGGTCTGGAGTTTTTCCAATATCCACGAATATCAGACAACTCGCTCCGGGCTCTACCGGCGGCAAGCCAATCCTACCTTCGACCGCAGGATGACCATTGCACAGTAAACGCCATGTACACGCAACATCATCCAGGCCGGTGAAACGGCGCCGGTTTTCCACCCGGATAGTCAACGTGCTACTGTCCACCTTCACCAGTTCCACGGCGATGGGTTGTGCCAGATAGCGCAATTCCCACAACGCCGGATGCGGCACACGCTCGGCACTAACCAGACCATCACAGACAAAGTTGGCATCGTTCGGAGCATCGCCAAAATCTCCCCCATAGGCAAGGTAACGGCGCTCTTTCGCATCTTCTTTCCAGAGAGCGTGGTCGCACCATTCCCAGATGAAGCCACCCTGAATGCCTTTTTCCGTGCGAAAGATTTCATAGTATTCGGCCAGTCCACCATTGCTGTTTCCCATGGCGTGGGAGTACTCGCAAAGATAGACTGGGCGTTTGTCGCGTATGGAACTGCGAGCCCAGGCCCGAAGGTGATCGGGATGCGGGTACATCGGGCAAACCGTGTCGGTCACCGCATAGCCATGATTCCAATCGATGGCATGCCGGCACGTTGATACCGCGCCTTCGTAGTGAAGCGGGCGGCCGGAGTCCAGGTGACGCACATAGGCAGCAGCGGCATCATGATTCGGCCCATAACCGCTTTCGTTGCCGAGTGACCAGAGCAAGATGCAGGGGTGGTTCTTGTCACGCTCGACCATGTTCTTCACTCGCTCCAGAAAAGCCATAGCGTAACGCGGCTCCCAGCACAGATTCCACCAAAAGGCGTGCGACTCGATATTTGCCTCATCGATGACCAGCAAGCCATGACGATCGCAAAGCGTATAAAAGTAGCTGTCGTCGGGATAATGCGCCGTGCGCACCGCGTTGATGTTATTCTGCTTCAGCAGCCGGACATCTTCCTCCATCGAGGCACGGCTAACCACCTTACCATGCACCGGATCGTGCTCGTGCCGGTTAACGCCGTTGAAGAGCACCGCGCGTCCGTTCAAAAGCAACTCACCATCACGGATTTCCACTCGCCGAAAACCGACGGACACCGTTGCCGCCTCTGTGTGTCCTTCTGGATCCGTAAGACATAGCACGAGTTGATAGAGCGCAGGGCATTCGTCCGACCAGGGCTGTACCGTATCCAATGACGTTTTAAGCACGCACTCCCTGTGATGCCGTTCCGATGGCCCTGCTACCACCACCTCCTTCCTCAGAGGGCGCTTCCACACCGCCCGGCCATCCGGACCGAATAACTGAAATTGCACGCGGCACCCAGATACCGGCTCATCACTGAAACCGGCTTTGACGGTGACATGCAAATGCCCCTGCCCGGTCTCCGGATCATAATCGGCCCGGGCGAAGATGTCGCGCAGCCAGATCCGGTTGGTCGCATAGAGAAAGACCTCTCGATGCAGCCCACCCATCCACCACTGATCCTGATCCTCGATGAAGCTGGCGTCAGACCATTTGATCACCGCCGCCGTCAACAAATGACGCTTTCCGGGCCGTACAAACGCTGTCAGGTCAAACTCCGCCGGCAGACGACTGTCTTTCGAAAGCCCCACGGCATGCCCATCGAGGTAAACACACAACACGCTTTCTGCTCCGCCAAAATGAATGACGACTCGTTTGTTCTTCCACTCGCGCGGAATCGTAACCCAACGCTGGTAGACGCCGACCGGATTTTCCTCCGGCACACGAGGGTAATCCTGGCTAAACGGCATCTGAACATTGGTGTAGTGCGGATGCCCGTACCCCTGCATGGTCCAGTTACCAGGAACGCTGATGACCGCTCCGTCGGCACATTCCCTCACGGCAGATGCAGGCACGTCCATGGCACGTTCAAAGTAGCGAAAATACCAGTCGCCGTTCAGGCTCAGGAACCGCGGGCTCTCCTCTCGGTTGAGCTGACGCGCCTGCCTGGACGTATCAAAAGGCATGAAATCCGCCCGCGCAGGTAAGCGGTTCAGCGAGACCAGCTCAGGGTTTTCCCAAGAAGCCACGCCCCCAAAGAAGAACATTGGCGGCACGTCCACTTTTGAGGCACTTCGCGTTTTGCTTATCACGCCCATATCATTCAGCAGCGCCGCAAAACCAGATTGGCATCGTCTTCGATATTAAAGCGACTATGGCCAGTTCGCCTGGAAAATGGGCTATGTTCACAGAGCCAAGAGAATATCAGACACCAGATTTAGCACCTAGCAAGAATGCGTAAATAAAAGTGGTATATTTGCGTAACCCCGGTACGAGCCACCAAGCGAGCCGCAATTCCATGCGCATTTTTAATAAACTATTTGCGCCTTTGTCCTAATAAATTTGTGCACCGATTTGATAGTATAACGTACTCGGCGCTCAAGCCTGGCGCCCTTGCATTCCCCGGCCCCATTGATACCACCCAGCCCCAGCGGCATTATGTGGCTTTGCCACCAGCCAGAATGAAAACTCCGAAGCAACACCCCAGAGAAGGATTTGCGCTCATTATAGCGATATCCCTCATGGCGTTCATTCTGTTGCTACTGGTAGCGCTCGCGACCCTTGTAAGCGTCGATATCCATACCGCGGGCATCAACCACATGAAGCAGGAGGCTCGCGAGAATGCACGCTTCGGTATGCTGGTCGCTTTGGGGAAACTTCAAACCCTTGCCGGGCCGGATCAACGGGTCACCGGCACGGCGGATATTCTAAACGCGACCGCGGATAGTCACGATGTGATCGCTGCAGAGAAAAGTCACTGGACCGGCATCTGGGAAGTAAATTACGACGAAAAGACAGGGACCTACTCCGAGGCGCTGTTGAACTTTCTCATCTCCGGACTGGACGACGATCCGACAGACCCCCTGGCCGAGGCTCAGGACTACGCGCTGCCGACACCGGGCCAGGATCATGACGACTTCGTCGAACTTCTGGGCTCCAGTAATGTAGACACCAATCAGCCCGGCGAAGGAATCGTCGCCCGAAAAGTCGATATCGGCAATGGTGGACGCTATGCATACTGGGTCGGCGACGAAGGTGTGAAGGCACGCATCAATCTTGCCGCCGTCAGTCCCGCCGTCAGCCCATCTTTGCCAAAGGATCGCTTAAAGCTCGGGGCTCCATCCACTTCGCCGGGCAACGTCATGGTGGGTTTGGAGGATTTCCCGGTGGGCCATGCCGCGCTGGAGCGACTGCATGCCCCCGAAGAAATCACTGTGGCAGAGCCGTCGATCGGCCACGAGCAACTGGCCCCCCGTTTTCACGACTACACCTTTACCTCCGTCGGCATCCCAACCAATACGGCACAGGGCGGATTGAAGAAGGACCTCTCCCTCGCTTTCGAGATGGAGGACGACACCTTCAACCAGGACAGCTTTTTTGCGGGCGTACTGGACAATGGATTCCCGGACGATGAGTACCCCTACGTGAATCACAAGTTCCGCTATGTCTATAATGTACCGATGGATTACAACGATCCCGGAAGCCGTACCATCCGCGGACCAACCTGGCACGTCCTGCGCAACTACTACCGTCAATATCGGGAAGTAAACGATGTCACGCAGAGTCCTGGCATCCAGGCTCAGGTCGACCAGCCGCTGCCACACAATCCCGCCACCGGTGCCTTTTCATCCAGTTGGTCCGCACCGGGTGCCTATTCACTCTATTGGAGAAACTATGCCGACCCGCTCACAACCGACACACCGATCATACCGCCTGTCAGTTGGCAAGGGGGCTGGGAGCCGCCCATTGTCCGACCAATCGAAGGCGCGATAGCTCCACTGCTCACCCGCATTCAAAATGTCTTCAGCCTGCGCAAAGTAGCGCTGAGCGACGAAGAGATCGCAAACCTCACCCCCGGGGGTGCGAATTCTGGCTATACAGACCAGGTGCAAATCGTCTGGGACCCTGTAGTCACTTTATGGAACCCCTATAACGTGGCCATTACCTTCAAAGGCCTAATCATTGATACCGGAACAGTGCCTTTCAGACTTAACATCCGCACGAGTCAGCCATCTTACCTCTTTTACGGAAACGGTAACCGGAATGACTCGGTTATTGTCCCAGGCAAAGACGGCTTGCCACCGGTACACGCCGTTAGCAATACCCCGGAAACGCTCAATCATACCAATGTCCAATTCGAGCGGATCATCCAAAACAGTTGGGGCAACTTTAAAGCCGATGTCCTTACCCACAGTTTTCGTTTTATCATCGGTGAGTTCGGCGAAACCGTCACCATCCAACCTGGAGAGATCATCGTCTACTCGGCTGGGAACAGTCAGAATCTCCCGTATTTGGATCCGAATGATAAGAATAAAAGTGTGGTAATTCAGGCCGAGGAGGGCTTCGACGGCAGCTATGGTTTCGCATTCGACACAGGCATGACCGGATCCAACTCACAAGTCCTGCATATTTCCGTCGAGGCGCGTGAGAATGAATACAATACCATCGAGTATTTCATGATCAATGATTGGTCTCGGGTGACAAAACACAAAGGCTACCCAGAGCCTACGGATGAAGCCTTGCCTAAAATAGGTGTCCTCACCCCCTTCTATCCACAGCAGGCCGCGGATGCACGTGTACCCCCGACAACGAACAATACTATCGATATCAGTTTTACCAAGCTGGGCTACGACAGTCAGCCTGTCTTTCAAAGCGATTTTTACATGAAAACCAGCGAGTCGCCCAACGCGATCGCCTTAGCGCCCTATAACAATCCCCGTGCGCGCACTACCATGCCCATCGGCTTGGAGAATTCCAAATACAAGCCGTCCGCTCCGCTTTGGGACCTTACCTTGTCCGAGGTCTTCGGCATGGGTGACGTTGCCAATGCAGATACAGAAAACCATGGATTCTGGGGCGAGTCCAATGTGGGCGGTGAATCGTTCGTCACCTTGTACGAAGTCCCAACGACTCCTCTGACATCACTGGGGCAATTCATGCACGCCAACATCGCCTACCGCGGTCATACGCCGCTGTATCCCGTCGGCAGCTCGTTTGCCTCTCCGTTTATCCCGCTCGATCAATACTTCGCCGAGATACCTCACTCTCAAAATGGAGAATTCACCTACGATGCCTGCGTGCCGGATATCAGTTACCTGATGAACGAAGCTCTCTGGGATGGATACTTTTTCTCAACCCTTGCGCCGCAGAAGGGCTCCGTTTTCGGTCTGGGCCAGGACAAAACCATCGGTGACGTCGTGGATGACTTTGCTCGGGGCGCAGTGCCGCTTCCTAATAAACGGATCACCTTTATCGGTGACGACGCGGGCGGCATGTCGGAAGGTACCTTTATCACGAGAATCGTGGACGGCGACGACATAGCCGGGAACAGTCATGAGCTCTCCGCCGGAAACCTGGGCATCAAAGGGGCTTTCAATATCAACTCCACCTCCGTTGAGGCGTGGAAAAGCCTGCTCTCAGGGCTGCGTGACGAGGTTATCGCCTATTACGATGCCGAAGACCAGTCATTCGACACAGAAACAGCCAACGCAAGCACTCCCTTTAGTAAATTCACACTACCCAACGGAACTCGCGATGACGCGTGGCGTGGCTACAGTCAATTGAACGACGAACAGATCCGGGACCTGGCTGTGGCCATCGTCGCCAACATCCACGAGCGAGGCCCCTTCCCGACCTTGGCCTCTTTCATCAACAGAGAGTTGACCCCGGGTCCGACTGGCCTGGCGGGTGTTCTGGAGGCCTCCATCCAGCAGACTACCATCAATAACCACCACAACCCCTTGACCGCAGACACCAATTTCCTTCTGCAACCCGGCAATATAAATCGCTACGACTCTAATACACCCCTCTCGCGGGAGACCGGTATACCCGGATTCCTGACCCAGGCGGATATCCTGCTGGCCATCGGTAGCGTGATCACAAACCGCTCCGACACCTTCATCATACGCTCCTACGGTGAAGCTTCGAATCCCATCACTCGGGAGTCCAGCAAAGCCTGGCTGGAAGCGATCGTACAGCGCATCGGTGCACCGGTTCAGGCAGTGTCGAGCGATCCCTTCGATCCTGATTTTTTCACACCTGTAGTCGACGAGCATGGCACAAGCCTGGGCCGTCAATTCAAGGTACTATCCATCCGGTGGCTGGACGAAGGAGAGATATGAAAGCGATTCTTGGCCTGCTTCTCTGCATTCCCCTCCTACACTCCCTGAGGGCAAGCGATGAAACCATCCGTGTTACATTCACTACCTTGGGATGGGATCGCACCAACGAAACGCTCTACTATCAATCGCAAGGGCAGCCCTATCAGCCAATCGTTCTGAATCCTCGTTCCCGCTCACAGGCCTACTCGTACACAGGCCCCAATCCCCTGACTTTTTTCATAGCCCGTAAAGGCTCTCAGGGAGAAACCCAGTATCTGCCCATTGTCTCCGCGTCGCTGCCCGCAGAAAGCGGCGAATATCTACTACTCTTTGTGCCTTCCCCCGAGAAAAGGCAATTCGAGGTCTTCGCGCTCGACGATAGCCTGGCATCTTTCCCCTGGGGCAGTGTGCGCTTCTTTAACATGACAAGCCGCAACCTGGGCCTTCTGTTTGACGGAGAGAAAATCCCGCTGAGGCCCTTGGAGGCACGGACCTCGTCCTCCAAGACCGATAGAAAACGAGTGCACCTGGCCATTCTGGCAATACGCGACGAGAAGCTACGCGATATCTATAACGCCCAATGGGGACAGGATAGTCGCAGTAGGAATCTTGTCTTTATCAAGGACACCACAAGACGCGTGGATGGAGTCGAGACCAGGACAATCTCCGAGTTTTCTGCGCAGTAAATGGGCACTCGCTCCGCCGTAACCAGGCAGCGGCCCGCAGATCCATACGCTAATCCTCCTTGCACCAGTCAAAGAGCACCCCCATGTGGGACCCTGTAGGGTCAAAATTTAGCATCAGTGCTGATTGACAGCAACTTATGATTCTCTAAAAATGCGCCCTTGAATACGCAATCTCTATTTTTCCTGAGTACTTTAGCAGGCTGGATGAACCGAAAACAGCAACAGGTGATCGATTATTTGCTCGAAGAAAACCAGGTGTTGAAGCAGCAGCTTAATGCCACGGGGAAGAAGCTGTCTTTGAACGATACGCAGCGAAGGAACTTGGCGAAAAAGGGAAAATTGCTCGGCTGGGCAGACCTTCACAAGTACGCAGCCTTGGTGACGCCCACCACGTTGATGGCGTGGCATCGGCGGCTGGTGGCAGCGAAGTATACTGGCATTCGTCGGATAAACACGGAGCGCCAAAAGGAGATGGAGGTGATTAAAGAACTCTGCGTTAAGTTTGCTGAAGAGAATCCTGATTGGGGCTATGACCGCATCCAGGGGGCTCTCGCGAATGTCGGTTACGAAGTCTGCGATACGACGGTCGGAAACATCCTCCGAGCCAAGGGCATCATCCCGGCCCCGGAGCGTGGCAAACGCTCAAATTGGAAGCAGTTTGTACGCTCACACTTGGAAGTCATGGCTGTCACTGATTTCCTCAATGTCGAGGTATGGACCGACGGGGACTGGTGCGTTTCCAAGTCTTCTTCGTCATGCAGTTGGCCAAACGTAAAGTAGAGATTGCCCATATTGGCTGTCAGACCGATGGTCAGGTTATGGCACAAGTGGCACGGCATCTCACTGAAGCTGACAATGGTTTTCTCAGCGATATGGATTATTTTTTGTGCGACCACGATGTGCTTTATACGAAGGAATTCCGCAAGACCTTGGATGATTCCGGCGTGGAAGTCATACGTACCCGAATCGGCTGCCCACAGCAGAACGGTTACGCTGAGCGTTTCGTGAAATCGATTCAGACCGAGTGCCTCGACCACTTCATATTCCTTGGCGAGAAACCACTGCGTCGAGCCGTAGAATCTTACCTCGATCATTATCACCATGAACGGAATCACCAGGGGCTAGACAATTTGATTCCCTTCCCCTATTCTACTTCTAAGCCCGATAAATCCTCAACTATTCGTAAATTTGAACGGTTGGGCGGGCTCTTAAACTACTATCAACGGGAAAATGGAAAGGAGGAAGCACTGGCAGCATAGCCAAATTTGACTCATGTGATTGAAATCGTGCAGCGATTTTCGCCCTTTTACAGGCCGCGATCGCCCGCTGGTAACCGCGTTTTCAATCACGGTGATTGAAATAGGATAAAGCCAAAACAGCCGAATTCCGCTTAAACAAGCGCCTTGTGGACTGTTAATCACTTTGCTCCAATTTCAATCAGTTCGAATTTACAAAGGTGTTTGGTCAGCCATTAGTGGTACTGGGTCCTTGTGTGACTTCGGTTGCCCCTGACGAGCCTATCATCTTAATACACATACGACAGCAGCGAAGCCGAATGTTGATATTCATGTATTTGCGATCTTCTGGTTTTCCAGAAGAAAATCGGCGGAGTTACCCGCCGATTAAATTCTCGGCACCATTCGCTTACTCTCTGTTCCAGATAGCAACAGATCACTTCCGAGGGGCCCAACAACTTTGGAAAGAAAGATTTTTCAAAGCGTTCTTAACTAAATAAAACAATTACTCATATGTAATCGTCTGGTGAACCTGAACAAAGTCATGGTCATAGTATGTTGTCGTCACCTTATATATAGGCTCCCACCCTGAACCGACATTCACTGATACGCGAGTATACACAACCGCTCCATACTGGACAGAACCAAGCAAACGGTAAGTACCCGCACCATTATAGTCCACATAGAAATAAATCGCGGACTTATAGCCATAAAACCAGTCATCGGCATACTGGTCATAGTACCATGCTCCATTAATGGAACCCCCATCTTGAACGTAAATCCAACCCAGAACATCATGGTACATCCAATTGTCATCCGACGAACTGGCATTTACATCCCCCAAATAGG
Source organism: Verrucomicrobiia bacterium (assembly GCA_030432235.1). GTDB lineage: Bacteria > Verrucomicrobiota > Verrucomicrobiia > Opitutales > Cerasicoccaceae > JAUIHT01. The sequence goes on from JAUIHT010000006.1 coordinate 48,294, forward strand.
GAACATACCACCAACCGCCACCACTATTCGTAGCTGTTGGGTAGATAGTCGAATCCGGCCGAGCCGCGTTAGCGAGAATGGGCAAGCAAAACATACCCACGAGTATCAATATCTTATTCATAATTTTAATTTATCCGTCGGATTTTTTTAGTAAAATCATCTTGAAAATGGTGTCTTCAAATTTAATAAGTCAAATGACGAAAATACCTAAATTCAGGTACAGTCATTACTTAAACCATCTATCCTTAGTTTCGCCGACGCACTTGCTTGCTCATGACAGGCCGACTACTAAATCTTGCGCTAAAGCATGTATACCCAAGGTATCACCCTGGGCCTGTAGAAGGGTTTTCCTGATGCAATATTCCGTTAATGAGCGATAACATGTTTTATAGCAAATAGGCTAACTCAATACACGGTTCTGTTTGCGTGGACGGGTCACCAAAAGAACCTGATTGCATCGGAAAACAACCTCCAACCTTCACGACCATCCGAAGTCATCTGGACCGGTTCACCACTGGTATCCACTCTGTGGAAAAGTCTGCGGTAACGGCACCCTTCTCGACCATGATGACCGTACGTACCTGCGGTGGCTTGCCAGGAGCCTGGGCCGTATAAATACGGAAAGGTCCCTTCGTGCGGATAACCAGTTCGAAAGTCTTCGGACCGTAAACCACTGTCAGTCGGATCTCGTCGACGACATCGCGGCTTAATACCCGCTTCCAATGCTGGTAACCCTTAGCCCTATCGGTGGCAAAACCCTCAACCGGGGTCATCCCGTCCACCGCTTCGAGCCTGCCCGGATTTTCCAGATGAAGCATAAAACCAAGCGTCCGGGGTTGCGTGGCCTCTGTGTCCTCAGGTGTCAGAGTCAACTCGTCGACAAGTCGGTCTCCATCGATAGTAAATGTGCGCACGGCATTGTAACCTGACCCGAAGGGAAATTGTCCGCCTGAAACGGATGCCGGCTCTGATGAGAATTCCAGGAGGCGTCCACGCCGCCAGCCTTCCTGAGGCGAACCATCAACCAGAGGGGCATTGTCCCCCATGCCGGCGCGGTAGTAATCGAGATACAAAGGCGAACCATATGGCGCCGTCCCAGGGTTGAGCGTAATGGGGATGGTATCGTACATGGCTTCGTAACTGAGTGCTTCCCGCTGCGAGTGATTATAATCGAGCTGCCCGTACTGAAAGAACACCTGCCAAGGGCCTTGCTTGAGAACCGCGACCTCGGTACTAGCCAGAGCCTTGCTGACAACCGTAGGATAAGCGGTACCGCCATCGGGCGCACTCACCGGGTCGATGAGCTGGGACCAATCCTGCCTCCGAGAGGCGTACTCAAGACCGGCATAGGTGGGGATAAAATCTGCCACATCGGCCAACCTCTTGCGAATACTCCCTGTCGTCGTGCGCCCGGTGACGTCCGCGAGGTTGGGCAACATGCCGTTGGGGAAGCGCAGCTGCAGAGGCGACAGGAAGAGGTTTTCATAGATGGCAACCTCGTCACGGATGTCCTCCATACGTCCCTGGATGGCCGCTTCACGAAAGAAGGACGTCAGGGCTTCGGTGACATACAAGTTATAGCCCATCGACTGCTCAAACCATAGATAGTCGCTGGTCACACCTCGCCTCAATTGCACGCTGATACCGCGCTTACCTGCTATGGCATAGTCCCACAAGGCCTCATCGTCATATAGCATGGCCACGAGCCCAATCATGGAGAGTTGCCAGCAAGATATGTTATGCGGGCAGGCAAAGGGATACTTCTGCTGGAGGCGAACTCCTGGATAAAAAAGCTTTTCTCCCCAGGCGGTGCGTTTTTCCGGAGAAATATCGTCCCAAAGCAGACGGGCAGCCTGAGCCAGCACAACTGTCATGGTGGCATCGTTAAGCTGATTACCAAAAAGCTGTCCTACCCGCACAGGCGAACCGCTGTAGGGCACGAAGTCAGCATAATTGTCCGCGTAGAAATCCATCTGGCCGACAGCCCAGTCGCGGTAGGTTTCCTCACCTGTCAAGCGGTACATCCGAGCCGCTTCCAGAATTTGCGCCATATGGTCCTTGCGGAAGCGATTGACCCAGGCTGCGCGAATATCGTCGTTGACGGCAACGGGCTCCTGACCGGGAACCTGGATAAACTCACCCGGCACATCGGGAGAATACGGCAGGTAAGCACCAGTGCGTGGATGAACATACTGGTGCGCATAGCCGCAAGGCCACTCCACGTAGTCACGCCGCTCCGCCATCCAGGCATCCAGTTTCTTTCGTTTCTTCTGAAGCCAATCGGCCCAGGCCGAATCTTCCGCAATGAGTTGGCGTCCTCCCGCCCAGTCCTCTTGAGGGATACGGTAAAAGCGCCCTTGCTCGTCCCAAACCTTCAGCTCCGAAAAGGCGGCCTCCGGGTCGGGTTTGGGAAAGGGCGGCAGGTTTTCATCCATGCGCTGCTGCGCGCCGATTTTCTTCGGTGTCTCAGCCGATAATAAAACCGCCCCCTGGCCAAGCAGCAGCACGGCCAGGCATATGTGTGTGATGCGCGTCACTGGCTTTTCTCCACTTTGAAGCTATCGAAGTCGGCTGTGACTTTACTCTTTTGATAGGAGTGAATTTGTAGTTCTCCTTTGACCGCGCCGGAGGGCACGGTGGCCGTGAGTGTGTAAGTTTCCCATTCCCTGGCCTTTTTAGGAATCTGGCAAACGACTGTGCCGCCTTCATCGCGGGAGATGAGATTATCGTCACCGTTCCAAAAATGCAGGTAGACGCCGATCCCGTCTCCATCCACCGTACGGGCACGAAAAGTCACCGTGATAGTCTCACCGGGCAGGACCGAAAACCGGCTGGAGCGAAAATTACTGCCCGCCTCGGCAGTATCGTCAGCCACCCGCAGTCCGGTCTCGCCCTCATCGGCGGCAGCGCCGGACGCCTGGGACATGCCCCCGTCGCTGTCTGGAACATTCCAGCCATAAACACCGTCCTCGAAACCGGGATTGGTCAAACGAACGGTCTCAGCGATTGCTCGAGGCAAGCCTAGTGCAAAAGTTAATGCGGCCAAAGCGGTCAAGGGTAATGTGTATTTCTTCATCGGGTTTCCTGGGTTCAAGCGTGTCAGGGATTCGTTGGTCTCCCTGTAGATGAGTCCAGCATTAGGCAACCTTTGTTCTCACGACAAATGTATGCTTATTCGTTCAGTTGAACGCCGCTTCCGCGAAAAGCACAGTCGGCAGCAAATATCGTTAAAGAAAGCACCCCGGCATATTCAACTGTACGAATCACGGGCCGTTTGCCTCCAGCCCCCTACTTGCGGATAGACGGAAGACACTTTTGCCTGCCGGCTCACACCGAATCCTGAAAAATCTCTCATGCCAGAATCCCCCGTATCCTCCCATACCGTCTATTCTCCGGAAAATGCCCATCCTGCTGTGGCACACGCGGTCCGGCGCCTTCAGCAGGCCGGCCTGGCCTCTGACCGGACCGGGGAGTTACCCGCTGCTCGTGTGGTGGCAGGCACCGCATCAGACCTTGGCCTTTCCCCATCGAGTGATCGCGCTTTTGAAGTATTCGAAAAGGACGGACAACTATGGTTCACCGGGGAGCGCCCACGCAGTATGCTCGCGGGAGTGCTGTATTACCTGCACCATCACGATGCCAACCGGCATCTAGCTCTGCCTTTGAAACGGCGCAGTCCGTATCCTCAGCGACTGATACTGGAAGACTTTCCCTTTCATTGCTATCAGCCGATGGGGTTTGATTTCGATGCACGGACGTACGCGGAAAATCTTGTCGCTCTGGGATACACGGCCATGGAATGCAACCGCTATTCCCGGAAAGAGCCTCTCCGCCACTACTTTGGCGCATATGACTTCACCAACCCCACCTTGGCCGCCGGCGTGTGGACTCCCTGGCACGAGGGCGTCTGGGAGAGGGAACTGATTGAGGCCAACGCGCAAGAGCTCCGGGCCTGCGTCCAACTGGCGCTCGACTTTGACCTGGAGCCCTCCGTAACCACCTTTCTGCCACGGCCGTATCCCGAAGCATTCTTCAAAAAGCACCCTCACTTGCGAGGCACCGCGTTTCGCCACGATAAACTCGTCAAAGGCAACCACGACGCGGTTTACCGGATCAACTTCGACCTGCCGGAAGGGCAGGATTTTTACCGCGCTGTTTTCACCGGGCTCTTCGACTCTCATCCGGAAATCAAGCACCTGTTCTTCTGGCACGCCGACCTGGGCGCAGGCTTCAGCGCCGACGAAGACGAGGCTGAAAACCTCAAGGACGGGGCGCGTATCACCGCTTTTCACCGCCTTGTCGACGAACTGCTGGTCGAACGCGGCATGAACGCCCAAGTCTGGCTTAATCCCTGGTCCATGCGCGAGGACGCCTTCAACGAACTCAACCGTACGCTACCGGCACGGGTCGGTTTTGCGGTCAAGGACAACACCGGGTCACCTCATGTACTGGCCTCGATTCCGTCCACCCTGCCCGATTTGACCATTTTTCACTCCGCCATCGGTCAGTTGCCGGAGACCATTCGCTCCCTCGGCGAAGCTTCGGGTCGCAAAGTCTGCCTGTGCCAGTATCAGGATTTCAGCGAAGACCTCGACCCCATCCTGTCAGTGCCCCACCCCATACTAACCTACCGCAAGTTCGGTGCGCTACGGCAGTTTGGTCCGGAAGTATCATCGACCAACTGGGGGCTCATCTCGCCGGATCGTGCGCCCAATACCGTTAATCAGGATGTCATCCGTGAACTGACCTGGGGCGGGGAAACAACCTGCTTTGAACAATTGGCGCCGAGCTTGATGCCGGGCGGTCTACCCGCCGAAGCCCGGGATACGGTCCTGGCCGCATGGATGAAGATCGATCTGGCCCTGCGCAACTGGCCCCAATTCTGGTGGCTGCGTCTGCAAGACGGCGGTCTGCGCTTCCGCTGGTTCATCAAGCCGTTCCTTCTGCACCACGACGACTTACCAGAAGCCGACAAGGCGTACTACCTGCCCCACCAAAGCTACCACATCGACTCGGATACACCGTTCGAGGATTGGCTGTTCCTCGACCCGGATCAGGCGCGCGAAGTGGCGCGTCTCTACACGGAAATGATTGAATTGCTGGCCGAAGCCGAAAAGCTATTTGACGCATTGAGTAATGGCCTAACGGGGATAACGCGCACTTGGATTGAAGGCCAAGTCACCCCGCTCATCTGGTTGCGGCTTTTCCTGACGACTTACCGGAATCTCTTTCGCTTCCACTGCCTGCCTAAAGACAATAGCCTGACCAAAGAACACTGCCACTGGATTAAGCAGGAAATTGAGAACACCGCGGCCATCCGCGCCCATATCGCCCTCTATCCGCAGTCGCTTGTCGTGGCTACGCGCGGACCTTGCGGCATGTGCCTGGGGCCGGACTGGCAGAACGATTTTGCCCGCAAGGAGCATCTTTTGAAAACAGTACTTGCCGACTCTATCGCCACAGCCTGAGGCAAAAGCGTAACCGGGCTCCCGCACAGCATTCTTGACTCGTTCAGGCCCCGGCATTAACACAGTTGAACATGGCAGGTAAGCGGGTAACCCAGCAGGATATCGCCAAAGAACTGGGTGTCCACCGCTCCACTGTTTCACTTGCCCTGCGAAACAGTCCGAATCTGCCACTCAAGACGCGACAGCAGATTTTAGCCATGGCGGAAAAGCTGGGGTATCGTCCCGACCCCATGCTCTCAGCCCTGGCCGCCTACCGTGAACGCAATCGACCTCAGGAATTCGAAGGCACCCTGGCTTGGTTGTTCAACAGCGTGGGTGGCTTCGACTGGAAAACTGGGCCACTCTATCTGCAATATTTTGCCGGGGCTAAAGAGCAGTCGCAAAAACGGGGATACCGCCTGGAAGTGTTCGATATGAATACCACCGGCATGACACCCAAACGGATGGCCAGCATATTGCAGGCACGGAATATCCAAGGCATCCTTGTCTGCCCACAACCCACTGACTACGGGGAAATCAACCTGCCCTGGGAGTATTTCTCCGCCGTAACATTCGGTTACACCTTGAAGTGGCCGAATCTCCACCGCATCACTGCCACACAGTTCCGGGGAGTAACCGCCATTTATAACCAGTTGCGTGAGCTGGGTTACGAACGCATCGGAATTGCCCTGACCGACCAGGTAAATCAACGCACGGATCAAAACTATCTCGCCGCCTACGTCACGGACGAGTATCGGCACTCCCGCTCCTTTGCTATCCCGCCCCTCAAAGCCAACCTCAAAGTGGAACCCGAAGCCCTCATTGAGTGGATAGAAAAATACCGCGTCGAGGTCGTCATTTCGCCGGACATCAGACCCTTGGGCATCCTTCAAAAACATGGCGTGCGTGTACCCGAGGAGGTCGGCCTGGCCAGTTGCAGTGTGGAGTCAATGAATTCGGAAATCAGTGGCATTTGCGAAAACTCCATTGAGATTGGTTCTACTGCGGTGGACTTTCTTGTAGCCATGATTCATCGGGGTGAAAACGGCATCCCCACCCACCCCTATCACGTATTGGTGGAGGGCAGTTGGTGTCCGGGTAAAACCATTCGACGGGCGTAGGTTCGACTGTGTGAATATTAGGCGGGTCGCTCCTACCTCCCCCGGTGTGTTTACTCCGGCTCATAATCAATGAACGGAGTCTATCCCGAAGAAAAACCCGCAGTACCCCTGTGCCAGGACAATGAACGACTGGGCGTTGCCTTGGCTGACTGGGAGTATCCGCTTTTCTTTCCAAACGGTCTCGATCTGGGAGAGGCGGAATCCCAACTGAATGTCTCACTAGGGGCTTGGCAGTCCAGTCTGGAAGCGGCGAACCCGACTTGTCTATTGACCGGCTGGGGCACTCCTCCCCTGCCAGAGGCCTGGTTGGCAAGTAAACAGTGTCGACTGAAGTATATCTGTAATGTAACCGGTTCGATACGGCGGGCAGTCCCCCGGAGCTTCATCGAAAGAGGTGGTTGGGTAACCAACTGGGGCAATCTGTGCGCTATCCAGGTCGCCGAGCATGCGCTGCTGCTGGCTTTGTCAGCCTCACGCAATCAACCTGCTTGGCGAAGTTTCATGGCGGAGCCGCGGGAAACACGTTTCTGGCCGGATCTGCAAACACGCACGCTCTTTCACCGGCAGATCGGCATTCATGGCTTCGGCAATGTTGCACGCAATCTGGTTCGCCTGCTGAAACCGTTCCAAGCCACGATCAAGGCCTACTCGGCAGGCGTACCGGCCTCCTTGATGGAGGAGATGGGCGTCACTCAGGTAGCATCCCTGCGGGAACTCTTTGACGGCAGCGACGTCATTTTCGAATGTGAAGCCCTCACCGAGCAGTCCATTAACAGTGTCGATGCGGAACTTCTGGCGCGCTTGTCTGACGGCGCAGTCTTTGTCAATGTCGGGCGGGGACGTGTCGTTTCGGAAGCCGCCCTGGTGGCTGAGGCTGCATCGGGCAGACTACGAGTCGCCGTAGACGTCTGCGAGGCAGAACCACATTACCTCCACTCGGACATCATGGAAACGCCGGAAATCATCCTGTCGCCGCATATCGCCGGCCCTACCGTGGATCAATTTCCCAATCTTGGCCAGCATGCCCGCCATAACCTGCAGCGCTACCTAAGGGGAGAACATCCGAATGGCCTCATCGACTTGGAAAACTATGATCGTTCAACCTGAAACCCGCCTTATTCGATTGTGTGAACTGTAAGCCGGTTGCTGCCCCAAGCCACACAAACTATTGTTTGTGAATCGTATATCCCTTTCGTATTCGCCCTTAGTACACGATGAACCCTTCAACCCCATTCCCACGGACCAAGCGGTAAAAACCGGCTCCCGATGTAAACCTTACTTTCATTTCGTGCATCGTATGTAACGACTAAAACCAAAGGCGGCGCTGGTGCTGCCAGAACACCTCAAAATCCATGAAAAAATACTCCTCGCTTCCAACCACCCTTCTGTTCGCCCTGCTTGCAGGCGGCATTGCCTGTTCCAACGCAACCGCTGTTGATCTCCTCAACGACGGATTCGACAACGGCTCTCTCGGACCGCAAGACCTCCCCAACACAGCCCAATGGTACGGCTCCGGCGCAAGCAACGCCACCGCATCCGCAGGCTCCATGACGCTCGACACCGACGGCGGCACGACCTCCGGCATGGTCACCGGTTACTTTACCGACACTGGAGCATACGCCATCGGCACCGGCGAAACCATGACGCTGACTATCAACTTCAGCGTCTCCGGCGTCGACTCCTCCACCGGCTATTTCCGCCTCGGGCTGCTCAACTCGGTCAGCGATTCCAAGCGCATCAGCGCCCAGAACGAAGGCAGTAACAACAGCCAGTTCAGCAACTACACCGGCTATGCCATGTTTACCAATCTGGCTTCCTTCAATAACAACATTGGTTTGTACAAGCGCGACAGTGCCAACACCGGCCTGATCAACGCAGCAGGCGCTTACACCGCGTTAGGCAGCAGTGGCTCTCCCTTCAGCCTTGAGAACGCCACCAGCTACACCGGCACGTTCTCACTACAAAATACCGGTTCCAGCATTATCGTCACGCAAAGCTTTACCGGCGGTAGCCTCAGTGGCATCACCCATTCCCTGACAGACACCAGTTCCATCTACACCGATTTCAACACAGTGGCGGTTACCATCCAGTCCTCCGCTGCCAACAGCATAACCTTCGACAATATCTCGGTCTCCGTTGTGCCCGAGCCGGGTACCAGCGCCCTGCTCCTGGCCGGCGTACTGGGATTGGGCGCCATGATCCTGCGCCGCCGTACCGCCTGAAAATACAGACACGAAAGCACCAGCAAGAAGAATCAAGGAACAAGCAGCGAGCCATTCAACTGTGCGAACTACCATGGATTTGAGAAGTATCGCTATTGCCCTATCTTAATAGTCACATGCCCCACACCCCCTCCATTCGTTGCCGTCAACGTTCCGGTTTCTCGATAATCGAGTTACTGGTCGTGATTGCCGTCGTGGCGATCCTGACGGCGATCCTGATTCCCATTACGGGCAAAATTCGGGGCCGCTCGATGGTGGTGCAGGACGTCAACAATCTGCGCCAAGTCGGCATGGGCATACAGTTCTACGCCCAGGAAAACGAGCAGACCCTACCAGGTCCTTTGTACGTCACCCAACTCACCCATTACGAGAAGAACCGTTTCCCCGGGCACTTGGCCGGGATTCTCGCCGAATATGTCGGCGCGCCTCCGCCTGACGATCAACTGCGCGAATTGGAGATGATGGTAGACCCGGCCTGGAGACAGGCAGCCGAAGACCCGGATGACTACCACTCTGTCTGCTATCGGGTCGTGCAATTAAAACCGAGCATGGCCTCTGCAAGCTTCATCAAAAATCAAAGTATTTTCGGCTATGCCGATTATAAAGGCGATGATATTAGCAAGAAAACCCCACTCAAACTTAACCAAATCCCTGAGACCGTTTCCCTCGCTGATATCCCGACCCTAACGAACAATAACATGAGTGAACTCGGCGGATTGCCCTCTCATGGAGATCGCCGCAACGTGCTCTTTCTGGACGGGCATGTGGATACGTTCATGATTAGCGAACCGGAGTTCACCTTGTATTACTGACGCTCCGCCGCGCGCCGTCCACATCGACTTGAAACCAACGCATGCCGCCTGGCCTTTACCAGTTCGGCTGGCGTAAGCTTTTTCACCTTTCATGACCTCCCCCACCATCAACCCAGCCATTGAATATGGAGTGATCATCGCCTACCTGCTGCTGATGATCGCCATCGGCATCGTCTTCCGGAGTTTCAACAAAAACTCCGGTGACTACTTCCGCGGCGGTTCACAAGCCACCTGGTGGATGGTCGGCATGAGCTGTTTCATGACCGGCGTCAGCGCAGTCACCTTCACCGGTAACGGAGGCGCAGCTTATGAGGCGGGCTGGAGCGTACTCGCGATTTATCTGGGCAACTTTGCCGGAATGGTGGCTCAAGCCGTCCTGCTGGCACCTTGGTTCCGGCAGATGCGGGCCACCACGTTTCCGGAGATCATCCGGGAACGCTTCGGCGTGAGCACCCAGCAACTGCTCGCCTATATTAAGATATTCACCTTTACCGCCTACGCCGCGCTTTGGTTGTTTGGGCTCGCCGTATTCAGTTCATCCGTCTTCGGATTACCCATCCATATCGTCATTCCCGTGCTGGGCATCGTGGCTCTGTTTTACTCTACCATGGGGGGGAAATGGGCAGTCCTGGCCGCGGACTTCGTGCAGGGCCTCATCATGATGTCCATGTGTGTGTTGGTCAGTATCCTTTGCCTGATCAAACTCGGAGGTATCGACGGATTTTTCACCAGTATCAACGACATGGGGCTGACCGAAACTTTTTCGCCGCTCAAAGGCGAAGGGCTGAGCCCCAAAAAACTCTACACCACCGGCTGGTTCTGGGCAGCCCTTATCATGTCGTTTATCTTCAATTGCGGCGCCACTAATGCCGTCAAGTTCTTCTCCGTCAAGGACGGCCGGGAGGCGCGATTGGCCGCCGCACTGAGTGCAGTCCTGATGCTACTAGGGGTCATCTTCTGGTTCATCCCGCCGATGGCAGCACGCTTGCTTTATTCCGCCCAGGTAGAAGGCATGCCCTTGGGCACTCCTGCGGAAGCGGCCTTCGCTGTAACCAGCATGCAATTGCTACCCAACGGCCTGATCGGCATGATGGTTGTCGCCATGTTCTCCGCCACGATGAGCTCGATGGATGCCGGCATCAACGGCAACGCCGCCATCGTAGTCAAGGATGTCATCCCCGCTATCCGCAATCGCTTGAAAATGCCCGAGGCAACCGAGAAGACATTACTGTTGTGGGGACGCATCGCCACCCTGGCTTGTGGCATGGCCATCGTATTCCTGGCAGAGTACCTATCCATGCAACGCCAGATGGGTATTTTTGAAATCGTCATCAACTTTGGCGCTATAGTCACCGTCCCCATTGTCATTCCGACAGTGCTCTGTCTGTTTATTCGCCGAGCGCCTTCCTGGTCGGCAATGTTTTCCATGTTCTGCGCCGCTATGGTTCCGCTTTGGGATTTGATTGATTCGGCCACATGGAGCTTCGAGTTCCGCACTGCCCTGACCATTGCCGTAAGTGTCGCAAGTTTTCTGTTCTCAATGCTGTTCTGGCGGCGTAGCAGCGCAGCTTACCGTCAGCAGGTCAACCGCTTCTTCGAAAAAATGCACACACCGGTCGATTTCAAACATGAGGTCGGCCAAGGAAGCGATCATCGCCAAATGACGCTTATGGGACGATTCAGCCTGGCCGTTGCCGCATTCGTGGCCTTGCTGCTCTTCCTGCCCAACACCGGTAGCGGCAGGCTCTGCATACTGGTGCTGGCATTATTTATGGGAGGGGTCGGCGCCTTGCTCTGTTACGCCGGTAGCAAAAACAGACAAAAAGCCCCGTGATTGAAATGGGACAAACCGAAACAACCGGACTCCCAACAAAGTAGCGTCTTGCGAGCTGCTAACTACTTTGCTCCAATTTCAATCCGTTCAACCTTTCACAGATGTATGGCAGCAAGGATTGTTCTGGTTACCTTAAGAGTTTACCTGAGTTGAGCGTTTGGTCAGACGGCGGATGATGACATAAAAGACCGGAGTCAAAAAGATGCCAACGAGCGTCACGAAGAGCATGCCGCCAAAGACGGGCGTGCCCAGTGCCTGACGCATTTCCCAACCGGCGCCGGTGGCGAACATGAGCGGCACGACCCCCAGGATGAAGGCAAAGGAGGTCATCAGGATCGGACGCAGGCGCAGACGCGCGGCCTCACTGGCGGCCAAGTGAGTTTCCGTCCCAGCGTCTTCCTGCTGCTTGGCAAACTCCACGATAAGGATGGCGTTTTTCGCCGCCAGCCCGATCAGCACGACGAAGCCTACCTGGTTCAGGATGTTGTTGTCCATACCACGCAGCCAGAGCAGCCAAATGGCCCCGAAGAGACACAGAGGCACGATGACGATAACCGCCAGCGGCAGCGACCAGTTCTCATACTGCGCCACGAGGACGAAAAAGACAAAGAGCACGGCCAGTGGGAAGATATACAAACTGGCGTTACCCACCTGCTTCTCCTGATAGGCCAGGTCCGTCCATTCGAAACTCATGCCCGGCGGCAGTATCTCCGCGGCCAGACGCTCCATGGTTTCGAGCGACTGGCCGGTGCTGTAGCCCGGGGCGCTGACGCCCTGTAGCTCCGCAGCAGGATACAGGTTATAGCGAACTACGCGATCCGGCCCGGCAACAGTACGGACATTCACCAGCGACCCCAGCGGGACCATCTCACCGGCGGCATTCCGGGTTTTGAGCTTGGCGATATCCTCCTTCTCGTCACGGAACTGAGAATCGGCCTGCGCGGTGAGCCGGTAGGTGCGCCCGAAGAGATTCACGTCATTGACGTAAAGCGAACCGAGGAAGACCTGCAAAGTGTCGAAAATATTGTCCAGCGGGACGTCGAGCATCTTGGCCTTCTCGCGATCCACATCGACGTAAAGCTGCGGCACGTTGGCACGGAAGGGAGTGAAGACCTGGGTCAGCCCGGGCTCCTGGTTGGCGGCCATCATCAATTGCATAGTGGCGTCCTGAAGGGCCGAGTACCCCAGCCCGGCACGGTCCTGGATTTCCATTTTCCAGCCGCCACCGTTACCAATTCCGCGCACCGAAGGTGGAGGAATGACGATGACGAAGGCATCGCGGATATCGCCCAGCGCACCCCGCAGCCTGCCCAGGATAGCGTTGCCGCTCAACTCCGAGTCCTTGCGTTCGTCGAAGGGGTCATAAGTCACAAAAATGGCCGCGGAGTTCGTCGAATTGGCAAAAGTCGCGCCGTTGAACCCGGCGAAGGCAACTGCGCCACCGACGCCGTCGACCTCCAGTGCGCGTTTGGTGACCTCCTGCACCAGTGCGTCAGTGCGATCCAGCGAGGCGCCGTCAGGCAGTTGCAGCACGATGATGCCGTAGCCCTGGTCGGTCGCGGGAATGAAACCTCCGGGCACGAGCCGAAAGCCCCAGGCGGTCAATGCGAGAAAGATGACGAATATCACCGTGGCCACAAAACCCATGCGAACAAAGCGCTGCACGATGCTGGAGTAACCCCGGGTGAAGCGTCCGAAGAGCCAATTGAAACCGTGGAAAAACCAGCCGAAGCAGAAATCGATGATGCGCTGCACAAAGTCCGGCTTGGCCCCATGTGGACGAAGCAGGAACACCCCGAGGGCCGGGCTAAGCGTCAGCGAAACAAACCCCGAAATGCCGACGGAGAAAGCGATGGTCAGCGCGAACTGACGGTAGAACTGACCAGTGATACCCGGTAAAAACGCCGTCGGGATAAAGATGGCCGCCATAACAAGCGTGGCGGATATCAGCGGCCCAGTGATCTCCGTCATGGCGGTGCGAGCCGCATCCCGGTTGGAAAGCCCCTTATCCAGATTACGCTCGATGTTCTCGACCACGACGATGGCGTCGTCCACCACGATGCCAATGGCCAGGGCCAGGCCGAAGAGAGTCAGGTTGTTGATTGAGAAACCGAAGGCGGACATTGCCGCGAAGGTCCCGATAAGCGAGACCGGGATCGCTGTCAGCGGGATGAGCGAGGCGCGCCAGGATTGCAGGAAAACGATGATGACGACCACAACGAGGATGATTGCCTCGAAGATGGTGTGGAAAACCGCCTTGATGGATTCCTGAATGAAGATGGTCGGGTCGTAAATGATGCTGTAGGCCAGGCCGGGCGGAAAGGACTTGGCCAGTTCGTCCATCTGCGCGCGAATTTCCTGAGCAGTAGCCAGCGCATTGGAGCCCGGCCTCTGCTGGATGGGAATGGCAACGGCGGGCGTGGTGCTCATGTAGTTGTTGACGTTGTACTCGACCGCCCCCAGCTCCACCCGCGCGACGTCCCGCAGGTAAACGATGGTTCCGGCGGGGTCGCGCTTGACGACGACATTCTCGAATTGCTCCACCTCATTGAGTCGGCCAAGCGTGCTGACATTGAGCTGGTAATCCCCAGCCGAGTCCACCGGCTCCTGTCCGATGATGCCTGCCGCGACCTGAATGTTCTGCTCGCGCAATGCGTCGACGATGTCCCCGGTGGTGATCTCGAGATTGGCCATGCGCTCGGGGTCGAGCCAGACGCGCATGCTGTACTCGCGCGAGCCGAAGGTACGGACCGCGCCCACGCCATCAATGCGGCGCAGGGATTCACGCACCTGACGGATGGCGTAGTTACTGACGTACTCCTTGTCCAGGGAGTCGTCCGGAGAGTACATCTGCACGACCAGCAGAAGGTCCGGCACGCTTTTCTCCACCACCACGCCGATCTGGCGGGTTTGCTCGGGCAAACGTGGCTCGGCCACGGCGACACGGTTTTGCACCAGCACCTGAGCGGTGTCGAGGTCGGTACCGAGTTTGAAGGTAATCGTAATTTGCACAGTACCATCCGCCGTGCTGGAAGAGGCCATATAGAGCATGCTCTCGACACCGTTGATCTCCTGCTCCAGAGGCGCCGCGACTGTGTCGGCCAGAATCTCCGGTGTGGCCCCGGGCAGGCTGGCGCGCACCACGATGGTGGGTGGCGAGACCTCTGGGAACTGCGCGGTAGGCAAACCAAAAAAGGTCAGTCCGCCGATGATGGTAATGACCAGCGACAGCACGATGGCAAAGCGCGGCCGGTCAATGAAGTAATGGGAAATTGACATGGGACCTATAGCGGTGAAGGACTATTGAGCGGATTCGCGCGGCGAGACAGGCATGCCCGGTTGCAGGAATTGAAGGCCGGAAACGACAACGCGCTCGCCCGGCTTAAGACCGGAACGGATGATACGCTGGTTTTCCTGGAGCGGCCCCACCTCGACAGTGCGACGCTGGGCAGTGTTGTCCGGGTCAACGACCCAGACGAATTTCAGCTCCTGGTCGGTTTGCACAGCTAGGTCCGGCACCAGCAGGCGCTCTACCTCCTTCGAAGCCGGCGTACGTACGCGGGCGAACATACCCGGTGTGAGGAAAGCGCCCGGGTTTTCAATGAGACCACGCACGCGCATGGTGGCGGTACCGGGATTGAGCTGGTTGTTCTTGAAATTGATAACGCCACGGTGCTCGAACTGCGTTTCGTCGGAGAGCTGAATTTCTACCGGCATGTGTCCGTTTTGGGCACGGCCCGGAAGTTCGCCGGACTGAATCTTACGCATGCCCTGCAGATAGCTGCGCTCGTCCACGTCGAAGACGACGTAGATCGGGTCCTGCGGCACGATGGTAGTCAGCAAAGTGGCCTGGGCGCTGCCGCCCTGAACGAGGTTGCCCTTGGTGACCCCATAACGTCCGGCGATACCGGTGATGGGAGCCTTGATCTTCGTGAATTCCAGGTCCAGCTCGGCGGCCTCCAACTCCGCCTGGGCAGCGAGCAGGTCGGCGTCAGCCTGAAGGGCTTCGCTATTGCGAATGTCGAGCTGCTCCTGGGAAATGGCGTTGGACTGGATGAGATCGCGGGCGCGCTTCTTGTTGGCGTCGGCCAGTGTCTTGGCGGCCTCGGCCTGCGCTACGCGCGCCTTCCCCAGGTTGACTTCCGCTTGGAAGGGGCGCGGATCGATTTCAAAGAGAAGATCCCCCTGGTTCACGAGTTGGCCTTCCTGGAAATTGACCGACTGTAAATAGCCGCTGACACGAGCGCGCACCTCGACACTTTCCACGGCCTCCAGGCGACCCGTGAAGTGAGCCCACTCGATGAGCGGTTTGACCACGGGCTCGACCACATTGATGTCGAGCGCGTGCTGCTCGGCCTGTGGCGGTGCTTTATCCTGGCAACCAGTGACGAAGAAGACGGCGGTGAGGGTCGCCGCGGCGAAAAGGGATGGGCAGTATTTCATATTGAAAGTAAGTTGTATGGTTTACCAGCTTCCCCCGATGGCACGGATGAGCCGGACGGCGTTTGTATATTCAATTCCAATTGCGATGGCCAGGCGGCGCTGGCTTTCCAATGCGGTGCGCTCGGAGTCCAGCGCGGTGATGAAGTCGATGAGCCCACCGTCGTATTGCTGGCTGGAAATCTTTTGGGCGCGCAAGGCGGCATCCGTTGAGCGCTGCTCAGCCGCACGCTGTTCGGCCAGCCACTGCCAGGAGTCGAGTGCGTTCTCCACGTCGGCGAAGGCTTCAAGCACGGTCTGCTCGTATTCGGCAACAGACTGGGCGTAGGCGAGCTTGGTCTCGTCAAGGTTGGCGCGCAGACGCCCCCCTTCGAAGAGCGGCACGGATACCTGCGGCGAAATGGCCCAGTAGCCGGCGCTGGACTTGAACCATTGCGAAGCATCGAGCGCCGACAGTCCAATGTCACCCGCGATGGTAATGCGCGGGTAAAAGTTAGCCGTGGCCACGCCGATACGGGCATTGGCGGCAGCCAGCAGGCGCTCTTCCTGGCGGATGTCTGGTCGGCGCAGCAAGAGCTCCGAAGGAATTCCAACGGGGACCTTGGGTGGTGTGCCGTCCAGCGGCGCCAGTGTCATGGAAAAGTCGGGCGCTGCCCGACCGGTCAGTACAGCGAGCGCGTTGATCAGCACGGCCTGTTCGCGCTTAAGCCGGGCACGCTCAGCCTGAGTTGTTTCCAAAAGCGAAGCAGCCTGAGCTACGTCCAACTCGCTGACCGCACCGCCTTCGAAACGCTTCTGCACCACATCCAGAGATTTGCGCCGGGTACCGAGACTTTCCTCCACATACACGAGCTCCGATTCTAGGGCGCGTATTCGGTAATAGGTGATGGCCACCTCGGTCTGAATAAAAAGCCGCAGGTCGGCCAAGGCCTCGCGCTCGGAGTCGGCGTCGGCCGCAGCAGCTTCCACCAGACGACGCACGCGGCCAAAGATATCCACCTCAAGAGCGGCTGCGGCTCCGACATTGTAGACGTCCTGATCGGTATTGCCACCCAGTTGCAGCGTTTCCTGGCTCAGCTTTTCTCGGGTATAGCTGGCACCGGCGCCGACTTGAGGCAGCGCCTCGGCCCTCTCCCGGCGGATAAGCGTTTCGGCGCGCTGCCAGCGGTTGTAGGCTGCCTTGAGAGTCCGATTCTGCTCGTTGGCGCTCTGAATAATATCGCTGAGCGTCGGATCACCGAATGCAAGCCACCATTGGCCGGTTTCAGGCATCGGTATCGCTTCGCCGTTCTGATCGAGTAACTCGGAGGAATAGCCGATCGGTGCGGTGAAGTCCGGCTTCTGGTAATCCGGCCCAACCGTACAGCCAGACGTCAACAAGAGAGCTACGCTGAGCAGCAGTAGAAGGGTCGTATGCATTCGAAATTCAAACATCTGTTTAAAATATAGATGACTAATTAGTAAAGAATTGTCCGTTTTCAAGTCCCTGTAGCCGTTTTTATCGATTTTTTTAGGCTACGGCCTGCTGCAGCCCGAGTATCCGCAGATAACTGGCTTGCAGATCCTTCATGACCTCCGGGTCATTAGCAATGCGTGCGCGGGCATACATCCCTTCGTAGCAGCTATACAGACAGGCGGTCGTGGCTTCGATATCATCTGTCTGAATCAAGCCTTCACTCGCCGCGTCACGGACGGCGGTGACGAAATAACGCATATGCCGATCAAGCAGCTCCTGCACCTTGTTACGCAAGTCCTGATCGACGTTGCACATTTCCTGACCCACAGTAAAAAGACAACAGGCCAGAATCTTGCCGTCCCGCTCCTTTAACTCCTTGGTAAGCTCGTACTTAAATTTCGCATGATCCAGTAGGCGCTGGACACCGCTTTTGCTTGGAGAAAAGATGGAATCGAGCTTCTCACGGACATTGGCCTCCCAATAGGCATCCAGAGCTTCCATGGTAAGCTCACTCTTGGATTTAAAAAAATAGTAGAAGCTGCCTTTCTTGACACCGGCTTTCTGGCAAATCTGGTCAATAGTGACCATGCCATAGGATCGCTCCCACATCAAATCGATGATGGCGTCGATCAACTTTTCTTTGGCATCACTACTCCTGCCCATACACACACCATAGTTGACTGAATAGTAAAGTAAAGCGAAAATAGTATTTTTTTACCCTCGAGCAAACCAAAGTATCTTAAGGATACAGAGACCCTACTGAGCCCCTCGTGATTCAAGTGATCGGCCGCTCGATCGCGGCGAAAATGGATTTCCCTTCCATTCATAATTGTTCGCGCTGGTTTCGACGGGAAGCCGAGGAGAGTCCGAGTTCCTATCAAAAAGATGCTCAACTGCTGTAAGCTACTCCTTAGCCGAGAGCTTTATTTCGCAAAGCCAGTGGCTGGCGTCCGGTTTCCGAACGAAAGGCGCGATAAAAGTTGGAAAGATCGGAAAAACCGCACTCGAAGGCGATAGCAGTCACACTGCGTTCGGTATGCTCAAGCAAGTGACAAGCATGGTGGATGCGTAATCGACGCAAATGATTCAACCAGGAATCTCCGGTCTCCTCTCGGAATAGCTGGGAAAACCGACGCTCCCCCAATCCGGCCTCCCGTGCGCTCTCCGCCAGACTTGTCTGCCTGTAAAAATCGTGCTCCATGCGCTCGATGCACTGACGAATACGTTCGCGCGCACTGGGTCGACGTTCCGGGCTCGCGCTGTTTCGCGAAATCCCAGTCAACATCCAGAGTACGATCCCCAGAATACTCAGGCTACGATCCGCGCGTTGCATGGTCTGCTCATACAGCAGGCGACGAAAGCGCTCGTGCCACTGCAGTTCATTCCCCGCTAATCGGGCAAAGGTCAACGGCAGATGCTCAATCTGTTCCGAGACAGACTGTGGCAAAGAATCCGTGGTCAGACAAACCGCATAGAGTGACAGAGGCTTTCCCGGCTTATCGATAATGCGATGCGAAAAACCCAATGGGATGTATACCAGTGTACTTCGCTCCAGCTGCCAGGATTGCCGCTCACAGATCAGGTCTCCTGCCCCATCAACAACAAACAACATTTTCACAAAATCGTGCCGCATCGTCTCCATCTGAAAGGCCGCGGCATGATGACTTTCAAAAGCATAGACGCCGAAATCGGGGAAATGAACCGGGGCTGGACTGGTACGCTCTTGCATTACAATAGAGATTCATTTCCCAAAATTGCCGGATATGCAAATCAGATTTTGCGTATTCAACGAGGCAAAGTGACTTCTCAATTGGCATAATGGCCTAAACCCCATGGATGCCAGGACCCATATAAAGAAAACAGCCGATGTGCTTGTAGTTGGCGGCGGCTCCGCCGGATTGGCCGCTGCGGTGACAGCCGCACGTCGGGGCCTAAGCGTCATCCTGCTTGAACGCTACGGGTTCTGCGGTGGTGGTGCTGTCGCGGGTCTATCAGGGACTATTTGCGGAATTTACGAGGCTGATGAAAATGAAACACGTCCACCCCGTCAGCTTGTTTACGGCTTCCTCGAGGAATTCAAGCAACGGCTCGATGTCCTTGGAGGCCTTGCTCGCCCGGTGCTTTACGGCAAGACCTACACACACGTTCATGATCCGATCCGCTGGCGCGAGGCAGCAGATTCCTTTATCAAGGAGAGTGGGGTCGAAGTCATTTATCACGCCGTCGTCCACGATGTACTGACCGAAGGCGGCGAAGCCATAGACGGCGTCATTGCCTGGACAAAGGAAGGTCCACTGGAAGTACGCGCCAAAATAACAATCGATGCCAGCGGAGACGCCGACCTCCTCGCCATGGCGGGCCTGCCATCCTTCATCGGCGACGAGGGCAAGGTGCAGAATCCCACCATGATTTTCCGCCTACAAAACGTCGACACGGAAATCTTCTGGAAGACCTATGGCCCAAACTCAATCATGAGCCCACAGGTCGGGCAGATGATTCACGATTGCCACGAGGCAGGTACGCACTACCTGCCTCGTCAAAAAATATTTCTCTTTCCAGGCAAGCACCCCGGCGAAGTCCTTTGCAACTGCACACGTGTCATCGGCAACGACGAAAGAGAACTGAACCCCCTTAACATGCGGGACTTCACCGAGGCCGAAATGGAGGGACGTCACCAGGTACGAGAGTACGAGAGATTCTTTCACGATCATCTAAAGGGCTTTAGTAAAGCCTACGTCGCGGACACCGGCGTCCAGGTCGGCGTGCGCCAAACCCGTCAGGGCGAGGGCATCCATAAGCTGAAAAACAGTGATGTTGTTTCGGGTACGAAGTTCACAGACGGCGTCGCGCGCTCGGCCTGGCCCATCGAGTTGCACAGCGGTACCAAACCACGCGTGGAATGGCTCTTCAACGACTTTTACGAAATCCCCTACGGCTGCTTCGTCCCCTCACGCGGTGAAAATCTGCTCTTTGCCGGTCGCTGCCTCTCTGCCGAGCACGAGGCCGTGGCCTCGGCACGCGTCACCGCACAGTGCTTTTCCTACGGGCATGCCATAGGCCATGCCGCCGCACTCTGCCTCAAACACGGGCTCCAACCGCGTGAGTTAAATGGCCGCGCCGTGCGTGAATGCCTCAACCAGGACAACGCTCGTCTCGATTAATCGCCATGCTCATTGAAAAGAATATCCGCGATGATATCGCGCTGCTGACCCTTAATCGCCCCGAGCGCCGTAATGCACTAGGGACGGCTATGATGACCGAGCTGGCAGGCCACCTGGTCAATGTCACTAAGGATAGTACGATACGCGCCATCGTATTAAGTGGCAGCGATGATGCCTTCTCCGCCGGAAGCGACTTAAAGGAGCTGGCCGAGCTGGATACTGCAGGCATGGCAGAGCACGAAGCCGGAACCGCAGCGGTCGTTCGAAAACTCATGACCTGCCCGCTCCCTGTCATTGCGGCAGTCGAGGGTTATGCACTAGGCGGAGGCTGTGCCCTGGCCATGGCTTGCGACATCGTCGTAGCCTCGGAAAGCGCACGCATGGCTATGCCGGAGGTAGCTAACGGCTGGATTCCGCCTTGGGGCCTGATGGCAATCCGCCGCCGCTGTACCGACATTCAGGCACGGCAATTTATTTGGGGCGCAGAAGCATGTGATGTACAAGAGCTGGTAGCCAAAGGCTTAGTCGATAAAGCATGTGCTCCGGGTACAGCCGTCGACACTGCACTCTCCATAGCCGATAAGCTGGCCCAGCTACCACCCGCTTCCGTCGCCAGCACAAAACGCTTTTTTGCCGACGCTGCACAAGCTGAGTCTGACGACGCACGCAGCAGTCAGATGTTTAAGGAAAACGGCATCACTGAAGCAGCACAGGTCACCTTTGAAAAATTCTCCAGGAAAGGAATCGCCAAATGAAAAAACTCTGCTCCGCGTCTGAAGCTGTCCAATGCGTTACCAGCAACAGCACCATTGCCTCCCCTGGGGTTATTGGCTGGACCGTACCCGATGCCTTGCTGCGTGCCTTGGGAGAACGCTTCGAAACGGAGCAGACCCCACAGGGGCTGACCTTTTTCTTCCCTACCGGCGGCGGCGACGCCTTTGAAGTACGCGGCATGGATCATGTCGCCAAAGCCGGCTTGATGAAGCGCATCGTCTCGGGAAACTACGTCAATACCCGTGACCCCGCTACCGGAGAGCGCCCCAAGCTCATGCAGCTCATCCAGAGCAACGCCATTGAGGCCTACAGCTGGCCCATTGGCGCAGGTGTGCATTGGCTGAGGGAGGTCACACGTGGCAGCCCCGGTTACCTGACCAAGGTGGGGCTCGGGTGCTACATCGACCCGCGCAACCGTGGTGGCAAATTCACGGATAAATGCCAGGACGATCTTGTCCGACTGGTGAACTTCGAAGGCAAGGACTATTTGTTTTACCCAAGCTGGAAACTCGATTTCGGCTTTATCCGGGCGAGCTCGGCGGACGAAAACGGCAATCTTTCCTTCGAAGACGAACCCCTCATCTCCACCCATATCGCCACCGCACTCGCAGTTAAAGCCTGCGGCGGCACTGTCATCGCACAGGTCAAACGGATCGTGAAAAAACACAGCCGCCTGGCCTGCGACTCACGCATTCCCGCCTCACTGGTGGACAAGGTCGTGGTGGCCGAGGACGCGCCAATGACCACCGGCACACCTTTCGATGCTGCTTACCTCGGCAAGCAACGCCGCACCCCGGCTGATCTGCCAAAAATCCCCATGAGTTCGGACAAGGTAATCGCCCGCCGTGGTGCGCTGGAGGTACGTAAGCATGAACTGAGCATTTTTGGCTTCGGCGCCTCGTCTGACATCCCGCTGGTCATGGCCGAACAGGGCCTCTTTGACGGCGATGCCATTGACGATTACTGGTTCACCACCGAACACGGCCCGCATGGCGGTATCGTCATGAGCGCATGGCAGTTTTCTGCAAACGTCAATCCTGACGCGCTCTTGGACGGCGTCACGCAGTTCGACCTCATCGACGGCGGCCTGTGCAAATTCACCGCGCTCTCTTTTGCCCAGATGGATGCGCGGGGGGTGGTCAACGTGAGTAAGTTCGGTAACGCCAACCCCGGCGCGGGAGGTTTCATCGATATCGCTCACCACGCTCAGCGCCTCATCTTCACTGGCACCTTTACCACTGGCGGGCTTAAGGTCGACTTCGAAGGTGGCCGGCTTAACATCCGCCATGAGGGCAAGGTCAAAAAGCTCACCCGGGAAGCCGAAGACATCACCTACCCCGTCATCGAAGGGGTGCAAGAACGCGGGCAGAAAGCCCTGCTCATCACCGAACGTGCTGTCTTCAAAATCTGTGCCGACGGATATGAGCTCATTGAAATCGCCCCCGGAGTCGACCTACAACGCGATGTACTTGAGCAGATGGAGTTCGTACCCGTGCGCATTGCCGATCCACTCCCACATATGCCCACCCAACTATTTCTTCCTTAGCTTTTCGTATGTACTCCACCCTTTCAGACCTGCCGAACTCAGTACGCTCGTTGCTCGCTGAGGGCACTGTCATCCCGGCCCACCCCTTGGTGCTGGATGCGGATAAGCAACTTGACGAACGCCGCCAGCGGGCAGTCACACGCTACTACCTCGATGCCGGTGCCGGCGGGCTGGCCGTCGGTGTACACACCACACAGTTTGCCATCCGTACACATGGACTTTACGAGCCGGTGCTTGCCTTAGCGTCCGAAGAAGCGCGTACCTGGACTAACCGTCCTCTGGTGCTTGTCGCCGGGGTAGCGGGTAAAATCGAACAAGCTCTGGCTGAAACAGAAGTGGCCCAGCGACACGGCTACCACTTCGCCATGGTGAATGTATCGGCCTACGCCACCGACTCCGAAGACGTCATTCTGGAACATTGCAAACGTATCGCTGAAGTCATGCCCATCATCGGCTTCTACCTGCTGCCCGAGTGCGGCGGGCGTTTCCTCTCCTGCAACTTCTGGCGCGAGCTTTGTCTGCTGGACAACATCGCCGCGATTAAGATGGCTCCCTTCAACCGCTACCAGACTCTTGATGTGGTCAAAGGACTTGTGGCAGCGCAGGCGGAAAACCGCGTCACGCTCTACACCGGCAACGACGATCACATCGTACTCGATCTCGTCGCACCGTTTATTGCCTCACGAGACGGTCAGCGGGTGGAAGTACGTATCCAAGGCGGGCTGCTGGGACACTGGAGCGTATGGGTCAAGCCCGCCGTAGAACTCTTCGAACGTATACGACGGGAGCGCTCCTGCCCCACCCCGGAATTGCTTGCGCTAGACTCCATCGTGACCGACTGCAATGCCGCCGTCTATGACGCCCGGCATAAGCTCCGTGGTTGCATCCCCGGCTGCCTGGAGGTCTTACGCCGCCAGGGCCTAGTCGAACACGGTCACTGTCTCAACCCAAATGAAGTTCTGAGCCCCGGACAAAGCGAAGAGATCAACCGTATTTACGAGCAATTTCCTGAATTCACCGACGACGCCTTCGTCGCCAAAAACCTGGAACGTTGGCTAACCTAGCACATCACCATGACAACCGTATTGGAATCCGATAAAACGCTGCGCTTCGACGATCTGCCTGACCACTTCGAGGACGTGCAGCATCTCGACGAGTTTATGTCGCGCCCAACCCAGGCCACCGTCGATGTGCTCCAAAAAGTCGACGGCGACATCATCGTGCTGGGTGTCGGGGGTAAAATGGGTATTGGTCTCGCCCGGTTGATCAAACGTGCCTGCCCGGACAAGCGTGTGGTCGGCGTCTCCCGGTTCTCGGATCCAGATACCCGCGAGGAGTTGGAAACCTGTGGTGTGGAAACCATCCCCTGTGACCTTCTTGATGCCGAGGCGGTGGAAAAACTGCCCAAGCTCGAGAACGTCATCTATATGGCCGGGCTGAAGTTTGACTTCACTGGACGCGAAGAATTCCTCTGGGCGATGAATACCGTCGCGCCGGGCATCGTCGCTCAAGCCTTCAAGGATTCTCGCATCGTCTCCTTCTCAACCATCCACGTCTACCCATGGTCCAATCCACTGCTTGGCGGTGTGGACGAGCAAACCCCACCACTAGCCCGGCCAGGCGAGTACTCCAACTCGGTGGTGGGCCGCGAGCGCACTTTTCAATATTATTCAAAAAAGTACAGCACGCCGGGCAGCATAGTACGCTTTGTCTACGCCATAGATATGCGCTACGGCGTCATGCAGGAAATAGCCCAATGGGTACTCGACGAAAAGGTCATTCCACTGAGTACCGGCTCGGTAAATATCATGTGGCAAGGGGACGCGCTGAACCATTTTGCCCAGCTCCTGGCCCATTGCACCACACCTGCCTCGCCCATTAATATCGGAGGCCCCGAGTGCGTTTCCATCCGACGCCTGGCCAATGAGTTCGGGCGTATTCTCGGGAAAGATCCTCAGTTCGAAGGCGATGAAACCACCTCGCTTTTCGTCAACTGCGACCACGCCGCTTCCCTCATGGGCTACCCGGTGGTGCCAGTAAACCGAATGATTCAGTGGGTCGCTGAATGGGTGAAAAGCGGCAAACCCACCTACGGAAAACCCAGTAAATTCCAGGTACGCACCGGTACCTTTTAAAACACACAGATAAGACAAGCCACGAACACAGCTATGGATGCGTATGGCCCGGCCTTACGTCGAAGACTTTCCCTCTTCCATACCTACCCACCGAAAATAGCCCGAATACACCTCTATCAGATATCAACCAAAGCAAAGAAGCAATCTGTTGCTCTTCTCATTAACAAACAAAACCCTATGCAAAAAAAAACCGACTCCCCCTCTATCCTCACCACCACAGTGGGATCGTACTCTCCCATCGACTGGCTCGCCGCTCTGCCCAGCGAGCAGGCTGTCATCGACGCTACCGAGGTTGTCATCCAGACGCAGCGCCGCTTCGGCATCGATCTGCCCACCGACGGCGAGCTTTACCGCTTCGATGTCAACCATCCGGACACCAACGGCATGATCGAATACTTCATCGGGCGCCTCGGCGGCATCGACACCCGCGTGGGCATGAGTGACGCGCGCGCTTTTCAGCAAAAGCAGGAAATGAGCTTCCGCCGTAAACCGGCCGGCGTCGTTCGCGATGCCATCGGCGAAGGTTCACTGGATCTTTACGAAGCTTGTGCGCGCTCGGCCTCCGTCGCACAAGGCCCGCTGAAATTCACCCTCACGAGCCCATATATGCTCGCGCGCACGCTACTGGACAACCATTACGACGACCTCGAAGCGCTTTGTCTGGCCATTGGTGACGCCCTAGCCGAACAGGTCGCCGACCTGCCCTGTGCCTGTGTTCAGGTGGACGAAGCCAACGTACCTGGTAGTCCGGAAAACGCACCCATCGCGCAAGCCGCCATCAACCGTATTCTCGACAAGGTTAAAGTGGAGAAGGCCGTGCACTTCTGCTTCGGCAACTACGGCGGCCAAACCATCCAAAAGGGCGCGTGGAAGCCGCTGGTCGATTTCCTCAACGGCCTTCATGCCGATCACCTTGTGCTTGAGCTGGCCCATCGTCCCGACAGTGACCTGGAGGCCTTGAAAGAAATTTCACCGCACATCAAACTCGGCCTCGGGGTCATCGACATTAAAGTCAATCACGTCGAAACAGCGGATGAAGTCGCCGCCCGAATTGAAAAGGCTGCGAAAGCTGTAGGCCCCGAACGCATCGGCTGGGTCCACCCGGATTGCGGCTTCTGGATGCTCAAGCGCTCCATCGTAGAACGCAAAATCGAAAACCTGGTCCTTGGCCGCGATAAGTATCTGGGCAGATAAGGATAGGGCAGAGACAAGATTTCCAGCGGCCAAAGAATAGCCAAGCTCGTATCGCGAAAGCCTACTGCAGAAGTCGCAGTACGAAACTCCAGGAGTATTTTCCTGGTGGAATCTGGTATTGTTCCAGCGTATCGGGGCCGCAACTCATCGTGCCTAGCCCTCGCTGTCGATAATCGAGAGATATCCAGGTTTCCGGGCGAGCTGTCAGATCGCAAGTATGCTTGGCAGAAAACCAATCCGCGTCGGTGAAATGGCTCGCTTTGAATTCAAAGGGCTCACCTACGGCATCAACTCGCAATACCTGGCCGCTATCCGTGTTCTTAAATGCACTCCAGCATACCCCCGTACGCTTACCACACTCTTGCGGCATAATGTAGGGAACGTACATGTCTTCCACCATGCATTCAAAACGGTCGAACCACACGCCGGCCTTACGGTCGCAGTAGTTCTCGTAGGGCCCCATGCCGAGATAGGATATGTGCTCAAAGCCTTCGGGCAGGGCAAACTGAAGGCCAATGCGAGGCAGGTCAGGCAGCCCTTCGGCACACTCCAGCTGATTGGTAACCAATAGACCATCAGACAGGCAACGGAAGGTCTGGCAAAAACGTCCCGCTTCCGGAAAAGCGGGTGTCGAAATTCGCCAGGAAGCCCGATATTCGTCGTCGCCAGCAACTTGCTCAATTAGTGTTGTTTGGGTTTCATTGAGACCGGCTTTGAGCCACTTCCCCAGGGGCTTTTGGTCCTGGCCCGACCAAAGCTTCACGCCATCATTATCAGTAGCCGCACGCCACCAGGTAAAACGCAGTGGGGACGCCAGCAGATTATCGGTTGCATCTTTTGCACATAGTCCAGTCAGCTCGCCGGTCTCACGCGAAAACGTCGCCTGAATGCTATCTGCAATCATGACTATACCATCTCGTTCCCCGTGATCTTTCTTGATTGCCACACGCTTTGCTAAGTCGATCTGGTCCATTTCGAGAGCAGCGGGCTCACGCAGCACAATATGCTCCCAGCCAAGTTCATGGCCGGCAGGAAGTAAGCCTTCAGCTTTGATGAGCTTGAATGAAAAATGAAGTGACAAGCATTCCCCCTTAAAGGCATCGATGCTCTCCTTGGCTCCGTCCAATTCGTAAACTCGCGATTGCCTTGGAGTGATACCGTCAAGGCCCAGAGTTCCATCAGTCAGGATTTCACCGTCACCAGTGAGAGACCAGTGGGCTTCGATGTAACTCAAGTCCCGAAAATCCTGCTTGGAGCGCACCTCAATTGAAAAAGGAGACGGGCGAAGAAAAGTGACCGCTACCGGTTGAGCCAGCTTCTTAAATTCATATAATGCGGGATGAGGAGTGCGGTCGGGCCAAACCAGACCGTCGGCGCAGAAATTAGCGTCATTCGGGGTATCACCAAAGTCTCCGCCATAGGCCCAATAGCTTTTACCCCTATCATCGGTTTTACGGATGCCGTGATCCACCCATTCCCAAATAAAACCACCCTGCAAACCATGATACGTTTCAAAGGCCTCGAAATACTCCTTTAGGCAGCCATTGCTGTTACCCATGGCATGGGAAAACTCGCACATGATTAGAGGCCGCGGATCCTTGTCAGTCTGCACCCACTCGACCAAATCCTGTACTGCTGGATACATCGGTGAGATGACATCGGTCGCGACGTGGCCATGATTCCAATCCAGCTTGCTTTGCCCACGCGAAATGGCACCTTCGTAGTGAAGAGGACGACTTGGGTCATACCTGCGAATCCATCCTGCCATAGCATCGTGGTTGGCTCCATAGCCAGACTCGTTACCGAGAGACCACAGGATGATACAGGGATGGTTCTTATCGCGTATGACCATGCGCATACCACGCTCGACGAAGGCGTTTAGGTAGCGTTTGTCATGACAAATTTGATTGTGAAAGTCGTGGGTCTCAACATTCGCCTCGTCGATAACGTAAAAGCCATACTCATCACACAAATCGTAAAACTTTGGGTCGTTTGGATAATGGGAAGTGCGAACCGCATTGACGTTAAAGGCCTTCATCACCTCAAGGTCTTTACGCATCAGCGCCTCATCGATCACCTTGCCTTGGGTATCCGAGTGATCGTGCCGGTTAACTCCCTTGATCAGCACCGCCTTGCCGTTAATGAGTAATTGGCGATCCCGGATCTCAATCCTGCGAAAGCCTACCCAAATTGCCGTCGACTCGATGCACTCGCCATTCGGAGACAGCAGCGACACCAACAGTTTATAGCGATTCGGCAACTCAGCCGACCATGGCTTGGCATCATCGAAGCTCGCTTCAATACGTGCTCCGACTCGGGGCCAGTGCGCATGGGTATTTCGCTCGGCGATGACCGGCACAGGAGCATCAGGCGTCAAAACCGAACGCAATTCCTCGTCAAATAACTCCCACGAGATTAGCCAATTCGACTGAGGCCTGGCGCCCATTTCAACTCGTACATCCAACCGCAACTCACCAGTCGCCTGCTCCCCATCAAAATCCGTACGCGCAAAGATATCTTCCAAATAAACCTTGTCCGTACTGTAGAGATAAACCTCGCGATGAATCCCCCCTAGCCTCCAATGGTCCTGATCTTCGACGAAGGTGGCATCACTATACTGGATGACAATCACGGTCAGCCTGTTGACTCCCGCAAAGTCAACCGCGTCCGTAATATCGAATTCGGCGGGCAGCCGCGAGTCCTTGTTTAGGCCGACAAAAGCGCCGTTGAGAAAGACCTGCAGCACGCCATCAACCCCACCAAAATGCAAGACAACGCGTCGCTCACGCCATGAAGCATCCAGCACGAATGTTCTCGAGTAAACCCCAGTGGGATTCCGCTCCGGACTGAACGGCGGCTCCTCACGAAAGGGCATGGTAACATTGGTGTAATGCGGAAAACCGTAACCGTGAAGCGCCCAATTACTCGGCACCGGAAGCGTCGACCAGTTATCGGTTTGGACGTCAGCTTGCTCTATGCCTTCGGGAATATCTTCCGGTGACTCCCGATACAGGAAATCCCAATCGCCATTGAGTGAACGCCACCAGGGAGAGCTCTCGCGATAGCTTTCCAAGGCGGTCCCCTCATCGGGAAAAGAATACTGCGTCGCCCGCATAGGCACGCGCCGGATACCCGTGAGCTGGGGCTGTTCGAAAGTTTTCCCCAGGAGTCGGTCAATGCTGGTTAGAGGCATAAGGCGCTATATTAAGCCGATGAGGGTGATTTTAGAATAGCCGTGGTGACTCAATTTATGTCATATTTGACTGCATGAAACCTCAATCATTCTTGTCGATGAACCGCATCGTCTATCGGGCGACACCTGGTACCACGATCCATGAGGCCCTGAGCTGTGGATTCATGGATAAATCGGGATGGACTTCGGATGAGACGGCTGAGACTTACGATCGCCTGGCAATGATCTACGTTTTGCGTGGATCCGGACACTACCACGACAGTGAGGGTTTATCGGCAGATATAAAAGCAGGCGATCTCTTCTTCCGCTTACCCGATAGAAGCCACACGACGACGATCTGCCCGGCAAGCCAGTGGCAGGAATGCTTTGTCGCGGTCAGGGCTGAATGGCATGCCATATTTGTGCAAATGCAGCTCATGAATCCTCGGGTAGCGGTTTACTCGCTAGGTGAGGATAACGACATCCCACAGCAATGTTATTGGCTCATGGAAAAACTAGGGGCCGAGGACACCCCTCTTGCCAATGCTAACAACGAATTTAGTATGGCTACGCTGATTCAGCAGATATTAGTACGACTACAACAGCAGGCAATAACCCACTTTCCTCGTAAGGACTTTCTGGAAAAAGCCCGACAGACGATTCGGAGTCGGGCCCATGAACCCGTACGCTTAGAGCAAATTCTCAGCTCAATTGGTATCAGTTATTCCCGACTGCGAAACCTCTTTCGCCAGGCTTATGGCATCAGTCCCGGCGAATACCGCATCCAGGTAAGAATGGAACGCGCCTGTGCACTCTTGCGGAGCTCCGACCTGAGCATCCAGAGCATCGCCGAAGAGCTCGGTTATGCCGATGCTTTCTGCTTCTCCAAGCAGTTTAAACAACGCACTCAATATTCCCCCCTGAAATTTCGCAAAACCAGAGGCTAAAGCACACTCTGCGTTCAGGAATCGGTTTGAGAATATGCAGCAGTCAGGCCGAGTGCTTTTTCAATACCGGTTGAACATGCCGCCTCGGCCTGCTCCCTTGACCAACCAAGAAAGCGTGCAACATTGTTTACCGCCTCGTCCATGGTAAGCGCGGAGCCTGCGAAGTTATCCTTACCCGGCTCTCTCACAATGCGATCCGGGCCCACCTCCACCGTTACGTCACCGATGGTATAGCGTCCTGCCGGGGCTCCTGCGGCAGCCATGCAATCCGATGTGAAAAGAACCTTACCAGGTGGCTTGGCCCGAACGAAATTGCGCAGTGTCGCCGGCGGCACATGAATACCGTCCGGGATGAAAACCGCTGTCAGCTCGTCACGGGCCAGCAGCCGCTGGATAATGTTATCGTGCCGATGCAAAAGACTCGGCACCCCGTTTCCAACGTGAGTACAGAGCGTCAGGCCTGCGGCGATGGCATCATCCAAATGAACCTCACCCGCATTGGAATGCCCGATAGCAAAAACAACATTCCGCTCGACGCCATGTGCAATGACCTCCGGCGCTCCGGGAAGCTCTGGAGCAAGGGTGATTAAACGAATCTCTCCTCCCGCGGCAGCGTTTATGCGCTCGAAGTCGGCAGTGCTGGGAGGCGTCATCCAGTCCGGGTTGTGAGCCCCCTGATAGCCCGCCTCAGGAAGCAACCAAGGCCCCTCGATGTGGTAGCCGGCAATCATGTCCCGCGCGATTTGGCTTTGACCACGCAGGTGCTCGATGTGCTCAAGACGCCGGCAAAGCCTATCAATCGAATCGGTAATCAGCGTATACAGAATCCGATCCGTATGATGGGACCTTAAGGCCAGCATGGCATGCTCCAGCTCGGCAAGAGTGAGCCCGTCTTGCTGAAAGTCGATGCCCGCAAAGCCGTTGACCTGCAGGTCAAAAAAGGTCGCCGAGTCCTCAGTCATGGTGAAATGGGTCTTCAGTCTTTGTTGGAAAATACCTCTCGTATCTCCTGCGACAAAAGGGCAGCGGCATCTTCATCGAGAAAGAGGTAAGAACGCGGATGGGTACGGAGAAGCGTGGCCGGGCAATGGGTGCCTACCGGCGAAGTCAGTGTATCGAGCACCGCCTGGGCTTTTCGCTGCGTAGGCACGATGCATGCGAGCATTCCGGCCTGGGCAAATACCGGCAGCGTAAGAGACAGCGCATGCTGAGGCACATCCTCAACGGTCGGGAAGCAGCCGTCGTTGACCTGTTGCTGGCGGCAAACGGGATCCAGCTCAACGACCTTGACGCGCACTGGGTCCGAAAAATCGGCCACGGGAGGATCGTTGAAAGCAATATGACCGTTTTCGCCGATACCCATGCAGATAATATCAATGGACGCGGCCCCCAGCAGCGCATCGTAACGCCGCGCCTCCGCATCGATATCCGAAGCTTCAGCTTGAAGTGGGTTGAATTCCGCAACCTGGACATGGGCCAGGAACTTCTCCCGAAGGTAGTGCCGGAAACTCTGCGGATGATCCGCGGTCAACCCGACATAGTCGTCCATGTGAAAAATATGGACTTTGGCCCAGACGTCACTGGCGGCACGGGCCAGTTGGACAAGTGCCGCATAAAAATCGTCTTGAGAGGGTGCGCATGCCATGACGATGCGTGCGCTGCTTTTCTCGGAAACAAGACTAACGACTTCGCTATGCACCAGGCTTGCAGCCGCCTGCCCCATGGCCTGCCGATCGGCGAAAATATTGGTCAGAGGTCCAATTTTTGCCCCTTGAGTTGTATCTATGCCCATAATGATGTTTCGTGACATCA
This sequence comes from Verrucomicrobiia bacterium, assembly GCA_030432235.1. GTDB lineage: Bacteria > Verrucomicrobiota > Verrucomicrobiia > Opitutales > Cerasicoccaceae > JAUIHT01. The sequence continues at coordinate 80,367 of JAUIHT010000006.1, forward strand.
TGCTTGACGAATGTCAATGGCTAATCGCACTGAAGGAGCAAACAAGAATCCCCAAAGCGCTGGAGACCTTTGTGCCGCATAGCCTCCAGCGACTAACGTGTGAGACTCGACTTTACGAATCCGGGCTATTTACTGTCCCAACAATGCCAAAGCAATCTCCCGCACTCACCCCAGAGAAGCGACCTCCCACGCTCAGTGATGTCGCCGCTGAAGCAGGGGTGTCGCGTTCGGCTGTAGCCCGCGTACTATTGGGAACCGGCGGCGAGCATGTCAGGGTGAGCGAGCAAACCCGGCTGAAAGTCAAAGAGGTAGCCGGCAAGCTGGGCTACGCGCCAAATCGCAACGCCCAGCAGCTGCGCGGCCTTGCCAGCAAAATGCTCGGCGTAATAGTCGACACGGTGAATTTCCGGGTCATGGCAGAACGCCTTTTTGCCATTGAAGAGGCGGCGGCGGCACGCGGTTATCGCATATTGGTGGGTCGCGTGCGTTCGGGCGAAGAGCAACTCAATGGTTACATCGCCGATTTTATCGGACGGGGAGTCGAGGCCATGTTTTGCCTTTTCGACTTGGAGCCCGGACGCGATGAGCGGGTCAAGAAGGCTTTCTACCGGCACTTTCGCAAAGTGATCTTTCATGGTCGTGCTGCCTGGAGAGGCGGCTTTTCCGTGCAGATCGATACCGCCTCCGCGATCCGTGCGGCGGTTGAGCATTTAGTCGCTAATGGGAAAAAACGCCCTGCCCTTTCCCTTTGGAATGAAGCCACGGACGAGCTGATGACGGTCAGACGCCAGGCCTTTACGGATGCGATAGCAGTGCACAGTTTGGAATCATCCCCCGGGCTGATCTGGGATGCCGCATCCACAAGCGCCATCCCCGATACGCAGACCATGGACCGGGGAGTGGAAGCATTGGTCGTCAAGGAAGGCGCGGATGCCATCCTGGCCTCAAACGACATCTGGGCCGTCCGCTTTATTCAGACTTTGAAGGCCCGTGGATTTAGGATTCCACAGGATGTCTCCATCGTCGGCTATGACGATCTGGACATTTCCCGCGTAGTGGAGCCCGCGCTCAGTTCCGTAAATCCCAACCATGAAGCCTATGCGAATGCCTGCATGGACCTGCTCCTAAAAGTAGCGCATGGCGAACCGATGAAAGCCGCGGAGAAAAACGTAATCGTCACCCCAAGCCTGTTTGTGAGGCAGTCGAGCTAGACGCCCAGCATCAGCGGAATAACAAACGCAGGAATTCTCGGCCACTGTTGGCCTCCATGGTTTCCGTGTCCGCTTTCGACGTAGTTGGCGATACCGTTACGATCAGGTCGACAGTAATGTTTAAAAGCGAGATAAACATTGGAGAATAATGCATAAGTATAAACGCAACAAACGCTTCCGCTAATCATTATAAATTTTAGCATTAAAAATGGACTGTACGGTCAGCATGAACGACAGTCCTATAATAGTTATTTTTAATGCTAAAATCAGCGCTCCCTTGCCTACTTTTCGCACATGCCCGAGCTTAAGTGGCGAGTGCTGTGTCGATCACTAGATTGAAATTATTCCCCGTTGTAACTCCAATGAGCCTTATTCCTCTTTCCCGCACACATACATTTAAAGCGGTCGTCGCTAGTGCCCTGATCGTAGCCACCTCATATGCAGATGTGAAGTTGCCCTCGCTCTTCTCCGATGGCGCGGTACTGCAGCGTGATATGCCGGTGCCCGTCTGGGGCACGGCTGCGCCAGGAGAAGAGGTTACCGTTAACTTCGCAGGCCAGGATGCAGGCACTCACACCGATAAAAAGGGCGACTGGCATGTGTGGCTCGAGCCACTGAAAGCTACCGATAGCGGCGACATGACCGTAAAGGGAAATAACACCGTCACGCTTTCAAATATCAGCGTGGGCGAAGTCTGGGTATGCGCCGGACAATCCAACATGGAAGGCTATGCCTACCACGTACGCGACACCGAAGACCCTGCTCTTTTCGACGATCTTCAATATCCGGACTTTCGCTACTTCCGTGTGGACAAGGAAATCCCCTCCACTATAAGCAAGGATGCCAAAGGCAACTGGGTGGAAATCATCCCGGCCAACCAACGCGCAATTAATAACTTCTCCGCCATTGGGCTCATGCTCGGCCGCCAGCTCAGCAAGGACCTGGAGGTTCCCGTGGGCATTATTCAAGTAGCCTGGGGCGGCTCAAAAATCGAAGCATGGATGCCACGCGAGGTACTGGAAAGCCGACCGGAGTTCAAAGAGCTCCTCGACTCATGGGCGGAGCGCGCCGCCACCGTACCGGATTCATTCGAGGAGTTCAAAAAGCGCGGGCGTGCCGGTGACACCAGCATTCTGGTCAAGAAGGTCCAAGAGATTCCAACCCGCATCTACAACGGTATGCTTGGCCCCGTCATTCCGTACGCCGTCCGGGGCATCGTCTGGTATCAAGGGGAAAGCAACGCCTATCAGCCCGACCCCTATGCTGCGCAATTCGTCGCCATGATTGAATCCTGGCGTAAGCTTTGGAACCGCCCTGAGCTCGACTTTGTTTTCGTCCAACTCCCCGCCTATCGCAAACCCACGCCCGAACCTCAGTTCAAAAGCTTTTGGGCGCTGCTACGCGAAGCCCAGGAAGCTGCACTCGACTTGGACAACACCTACATGATCTCCAGCATCGATATTGGTGAAGAAGACATTCACCCCAAGAACAAGATGCGGCTGACGCCGCGTATTTACCGCACAATGCAAGGTGGTGTCTACGGCAAGGATGTGACCTACCTGAATCCGCGTTTTGAAGACGTGGTATTCGAAGACGGCAAAGCCATGGTGAGCCTCCAAGACCTCCAGGAGCCTTTGAAAACTAAAGATAGCGGCCCAGTGCAGGGCTTTGCGCTGTCGGGTGATGATCGTAAGTTCTACTGGGCCGATGCCAAAATCGACGGGGACACGCTCGTTGTCAGCTCGCCCAAAGTAGCCAATCCGGTAGCGGTACGCTATGCCTACGGCGAAAATCCCCCCAACAACCTTGTCACTGCATCCGGCCTGCCCGTGGCTCCTTTCCGCAGCGACACTTGGTAAGCTTGCCTTCGCTAAGGGCGATTTCCCTCTCTTGGGTTATCGTTATAGTTTTCATGCGAACCTTGGGCTTCTCACGAAAACCAAATTCACTGGAATCCGGAGAAAAATGCCCGAAATCATGCGCTAAAGTCACTATTTAGGCCAATAATTCGCCCCGCTTGAATACGTTTTGACTGCGAGAAGAGAATGAATGAACTTGACCCGATAGGTTTAACGTTCACTATTACGTCAATCCCCAGTCTCCAAATTGCCCCAAAACGATGCCCCTGATACCCAGACGTGCGTGCCCACCCCAACGTAAAGCCAAACATGGGTTCAGCCTGATAATCGCGATAACTCTCATGGGTTTCATGGTTATCCTGCTGCTAACCCTGTCAGCTCTCACATCGGTAGAGCTCGCGACTGCCGCACAACAAAAAGACAAGCAGCTCGCACGGCAAAACGCATTGCTGGGCCTGCAGGCCGCCATTGGCCAACTGCAATCCGAATTGGGCCCTGACCAGAGAATCACCGCGCCCGCCACCATCCTGAGCGCCCCCGAGGAGCTTCACAGCTGGGTGGGTGTCTGGGACACAACCATCACCGATCCGGCATTGGATTCACCCAAATGGCTTGTGTCCGGAGAGCTTGATCCACTCTCCGTATCGCTGCCTTGGGACAGCCAGGGAAGGCTCACCGATGACGACTATGCGCTCCTCGTGGGCACCGGCAGCGTCGCAATTGAGGACAACAACTCAACAGGTTATGTCGCTGACAAAAACGGTAATGGAAAACCCGACAACCTCGTGGCCGCCCCCAAGGTGGACATCAACATCAATGGCCAAACTACCGGAGCGTTTGCATACTGGGTCAGTGATGAATCGCAAAAGGCCCGCGTGAATCTGGAACAAAAAGACATAGGCTGGACGAACATGACAACCTATGCCGAGGGCCGCATGAACCTGCTAGCCCTCACTGATAACAGCCTCGATTCCATCAGTGGTTTCGAAAGCCTCGATTTCACTAATACCGATGCCTCAGAGGCTCTAGAGCGCAGCTTAAACTACGCAGAGCTCTTTTCATCACTGGATAGTTATATAGCAGATACAACAGTTCTGAAGGAGCATTTTCACGAATTCACCGCCTACTCTACAGGCATTCCGGTCAATGTCAAAGACGGCGGTCTGAAGCAGGACTTGTCCCTGGCCTTTGAGTTGGAAGACGACGATTTCAATGCATCTGAATTCGCGGATGACTACACCCAGGATAAAGGGAACAAAGTATCCTTCCTCTACAAAGAGGAGACGCCTGAGGCCGATGGGTACATCCGCGGCCCGACGTGGTCACTCCTGCGCAACTTCTACCGCCTGTACAAGGATGTAGATAGCGGCAACAGCACCCCCAAGGTAAAGGTTCAGGCCATGCAACCAAACCGCAAGGCCCTGGACCACCACTGGGATTACTTCACCTTCCTTCCCTACGACAACAAAACCTACTGGGACGTCAGGCGACTGGACAGCTACCTGAATACCCATGTAGGTGACGGCCGAGCAGTCGCTGATGTCTCATTCCCGGAAAGCATGCAAATCGCCCCCGTGGTGCAGCGTATCATGCTGCTGATAACGGTCGCCCAAGACAATCAGGGCTATCTCAATGTCGTTTATAAACCGCTGGTAGTCCTTTGGAATCCCTACGACGCAACACTGGCGTTTGACTGCATTGTAATCGCCATCAATGGCATCGATGTCGGCATCCAAATCGATTTCGATTTTGATGACGGAGCAACGATTATCTTCGATGAGATCCTTGATGTCCTGGATATTGCAGCCCTGACGCCATCACCAGCCCGAGAAAATAATTCCTACACAAGATGGTATATCAAGAATGGCTCGAGCTCCTCGCTCTCCGGTCCATCCACCATCGGCCCCGGTGAGTCGAAAGTGTTCTCTGTGGATGGCACCGCACCTACCTACTATAACGGCGGAAGTAAGGCACAAATTCCGCGCATCAATCTGACAGAAGGATGGCATTCCAAAGGGGGCATCGCAGGAAGAGTCTTCCCCTTGGGAGGCCAATCCTCAGTCAGCTTTAATTACGTGACCCCCTGGAGCACGGTCAGCATGAGCGACTTCAGCAATGACACCGATCATAGAAGCTACATCAAGGCGACCATATCCGACACCACGCCCAACTTCCCACTGTTGGTCTACAATCTGATTGGCAGTTCAGATGTCAGCAACGCCTATAATGACGTGGGAGACCGCTCCATTTTCGATTTCATGTACAACTATCAGCCCTATTTCGGACTCCTGTCCGAAAGTGAGCGCAAATCAGTATTTACCGAAGTGCCCCTTTCACCTAGTTTCCCGCCCCCCCCAGATTCTGGTAGTGGCGAATGGCAAGAAGTGCCACTGGCCTTGATAGATATTTTTACCCGTACCGTCGATGCCAATGAAAACGTCACTAACCTGGGGGCCACCCACAATATTCGTGCCGCGGTCAGCAACCGCAAGTTCGCGAACCAAATGCTGGATAGGGGTGATGAAGTCTTCCTCGATACTCGGTTTGACCAGCCTGGTTCCATTGACATTGAGGACATCAGCATCAGCGAAGCATCAAACGTTTATTGGGGCCAATCGACCTCGCCTGACAATGGTGGCCAAACACACACTCCGTTTTTCAGTATACCCACAACACCCATGCTTTCCCTGGCCGATTTCAGGCACGCCGACATCTTTCCTGTCATCACCGGACCAAGCATGGCCATTGGAAACTCACGGGCTACACCTCTGCTAAAGCGCGAGTCCATATGGGACCGCACTCACAAAAATCAAAGTCTAGTCGGTCGATTCTCACTATCCGACGTATCCTATCTGGCCAACGAAGCGCTGTTTGATGGTTACTTTTTCTCCGGCATCGTGCCCGAGGTAAACTACAGCACGAGCAGCTATACGGAAACACGAGACGCGCCTACCGTACTGGAAGATTATTTCAGTGCAAACACCAGCCTGTCCATCAACCCGCGCATAACCCCAAACCGCACCGGACCGGATGCGAGCTCCATCAAGGAGGAGTTCGTCAGCGGTTCTAAACTCGATTCCGAAGCCTACAAAAAGTCGGCATCGTTGGTATCCATCAGCGGTTCATTCAACGTGAACACGACGAATGCCGATGCCTGGGAGACATTGCTTTTAAGTTTGAGAAACCAGTCATTGACGCAAGTCGAGCGCGGCGGCCACTTAGCGACCCTGGATGATGCATCGACCATGGAGGATGTCATGATTACCCGCCTCATGACCCCCATGAGCGAAGGCGATCCCTTCAGCAACCCCTGGCTAGGACGCGTATCACTGACAGACGATCAAGTAAGAACGCTGGCAGAAAAGATCGTAGAGCAGGTCAAACTACGTGGCCCGTTCAAATCACTGGCCGACTTCGTCAACCGCGAGTTGATCGCCGAATCGGCGGACACCGAGAACCTAGGGCTCCAGGGGACTTTGCAAGCCGCTATAGAAGAAGCCGAAATCAACAAACAAATGCTGACGGACCTAAACTCCCAGCCAGAAGATAAGGAACAAGAGCGTGATTATGCATCCCGCTCCCACCTTTACAATGAATCCGCCGCCGGAATCCCGGGATTTGTCATGCAAGCCGACCTGCTCCAACCGCTTGCCCCCATTCTAACGACACGCGGAGATACCTTTGTCATCCGTGCTTATGGCGAAGCGAAGAACGTCCTCACAGAGAAACCCAACGCCAAAGCCTGGTGCGAGGCGGTGGTACAACGAGTACCCGATTTCATAGATTCCGACACCACGGCCGGCGGAAGCGGTCAGCCCGCATGGACCGAAACGGACCAGCTCAACACGCTTAACCTAAAGCTTGGACGACAGTTCAGAGTAATATCCTTCCGCTGGCTCGATCCGGACCAAATTTAATCCACATGAAATCCACACTATTTGGCACCGTACTCGTGGCCCTTGGCCTCTTCGTTACCAATCCAGCCTGGGCCGATACCAACTACACGGTAATGGCCTGGAAAGGATCCATCAGAGACCACTTCTACATCAAAACAAGCAGTGGCTATGAGCCGCTGGATATATACTCCACCAGACGCTCCGATACCTTCCGGCATATTGGAGAAGGACCGGTTTATCTGTACACCAAGAATGAAAATACCGAAGGTGAGCCCGTATTCTTGCCCGCCGCACAGGTTGAGATACCCAATACCTTCAAGGAACCCCTGCTGCTGATTTTTGAGCATTCGAATGAAACCGGCCTAAACTATACGATACTGCCGGTCGAGGATAGCCCCGAAGTCTACGCCAGCGGCTGTTATCGCTTCGTCAATTGGACAGACAAGGTAATCGCGGCAAAGCTGGGCGAAGCTATTTTCAAATTAGAGCCCAAGCATGCAAAAACGATCGATTCGACCAAAGAGAACGATGACGGCATGCAAATCCAAATGGTCGAGCTGGAAGATGACGAAAACCGCCTGCTGTATTCCTCCCGATGGACGAAGCAGAATCATGTTCGCAAGCTGGTGCTCATTGTCCCGCGAAATGAACAAGGCCGTGCCCCGATTCAAATAAAAATCATCGCGGATTACCCCAAGCCCGACAGCGCGAGCCCCAACTCCTAATCATAAGATAAGTCCTACTTCCTCTTCGGCGCGGGACCCAGCGAATCGCGAAGCACGAGCTCGCAATGCATGGTTGAATATTGAGGCGGCTCCTCAGGTGTTTTCATACGCACGTCCAGCATCCGCACCACCTCCGTCGCAAGGGCCATGCGATCCGTGCGAATGGTGGACAGCCCAATCAGCTTCGCCTCACTGACATCGTCACTCCCCAGCAACGAAAAATCCCCAGGGATACTAAGGCCACGATATTTGGCCTCATAGAAGATAGAAGTGGCGGTGTGATCGTTGTAGGCCACAACCACGCTGGGCATGCTCCCAAGACGGCGCCAGCGGTCCAGTGCCAGTGCCCCGGCGACCTCGGCATTCACGTCGAGCACGGAATGCTTTTCATCGAAACTCATTCCACAAGCCTGGAGCTGACGAAGCAAAACACTGTATTTTCCCTGCGGCGTGGGGCTGGGCGGAATCTGGCCAACGTAAGCCACTTCGCGATGCCCGACATTCTGCAGGTACTTCAACGCCTTTGCGATGCTGTTGTCGTAATCAACACCCACACCGTCAAAATCCCCCCCAATATTGCCGTAGAGAAAGAGCAGCGGGTATCCCCAGGATTTCACCTTACGGTATAAGTCGATGTTCTCCTTGGCACGCACAGGATTGAGAATCAGGGCATCCGTCTCGCCAGCGGACCAGTGAAGTATCGTGTTGGCCTCCACTTCGACATCATCATGGGTCAACGCCAGTATCGAGGACGAGCCACTACTGGTCAGCAACCGGTCAAACTGCTCGTACAGCTCGGAATAGTTCGAATTTCTAAGATTAGGAAGGATGACCCCAATACGCCCACTGTAGCCGCGCTTAAAATTTCGCGCGGACGGATTAGGATAATAACCCATCTCGCGGGCCGTCTTCAGAATCAGATCACGCGTCGCTGTGCTGATTCCCGGCTGACCGTTGAATGCGCGAGAGATAGCGCCGTGCGAAAACCCCGTCTTTTTGATGAGGTCTTTGAGTGTCGGTCTCTTTTCCTGGGGCATCTGCGTGAACCAAAGGTGTTTCTGTCCAGCCTGCTAGCGCCCTCATAGGGAGTCAAGCCGTGACCGTTACCCATCGACAACTGGCGCAAAGGTATATCATAGGCAAGAAAATGCATTTTAGACTAGATATAACGTTAAACATATGATTAATTTTTGAAGTGAACCAAAACCATGCTATTTCATTCCTTAAACCTTTAGATAAAAGGATTAAGAGCATACCAGTCGAGAACTGGGGATACTTTAACATTCCAGAATATGAGTTTGTTCTCACCACCCCAACGCCCCCAAAGCACTGGAAAAACATCCTCTGGAACCAACACTACAACGCCCAGCCCACGCAAGCATCCGGTGGCATTTGCTATAAACGTACCCGCGAGGGCGACGTCACCCTAATCAACTGGAGTGGTGCCCGTTACCTATACTTCTACAACACACGTACCGGCGAGTGCTTCAACCCCGGCTTCTTCCCCGCCTGCAATACTGCTTACGAGGATTTTGCGTGCCATTACGGACTCGGCTATCTCGTTACGCAGATGTCCTGCTGCGGCCTGCACGTCAAAATCACGCAGAGCATTGATGCTTCAGAGCCGGTGGAATATTTCTCCGTAGAAGCCAATGCCCATAAGCCCGGCGAGCTGAAAGACTGGAAATGCGCCTTCTACTGCGAGCTGAACCTGAAGCAGAACGACGGGATATTCGGGAACAACCCGAACTTCGTTTCGCATGTCAACTCGGCCCGCACCCAGGCGAGGATACAAAACCGATCGGCCATTGATGGAAACTACCAGGCCCAGCTTTCTTGCTCGAAGGGCTTTGAAGAATACTGCTTTGAACAAGAGGAGTTCATCGGAACCTATGGCTCCCCTCAAGCCCCCAGGGCCATCCAAGATGGGTGGAGTCACTCCGCCCCCATAGACATGCCCATTCTCGCAGCGATGACCTCGCTCGAATCCGAAGAAGGAAATACTGGTTCCTACATCTGCTGGGCGCTGAGCAACATCGAGCTGAGTAACATCGAACACCAACTGAGCCAGGAACACATGCAGGAGCACCTGACAGCTCAACGCAGCCACTTCGAAGACGCCTACCAAAAGCCACAGATATTCACACCCGACGCCCCCCTGAACCTTTACGCCAACACCTGGATAAAGCATCAACTCAACTACTGCGCGCACTGGAATCGCGGCTGGGGCAAGGGCTTTCGAGACAATGCTCAAGACGCCTGGGCGTACTGCCAAATGGATCCAGAGCACGCGCGCAGCATGCTCGAAGACTGCCTCCCCTACCAATACGCCGATGGCAGTACGGTTCGCCGCTGGGCCCCGGTGGTTCGCCATCGCTATAACGACGGCGGAGTCTGGCTGGTATTGGCCACGCATGCCTACTTGGCGGAATCGGGGGATAGTGCCTTCCTCGACCATAGCGCGCCCTTCTTCGAATCCTGCGAGTCAGGCACCACCTACGAGCACTTGGTTCGCGGCCTCGACTACCTTTGGAAAGAGCGTGGTAGCCACGGCCTCTGCCTGATGCCCTTTGGCGACTGGAACGACCGCCTGACAGGCATCGGCAAAGACGGCCGCGGTGAAAGCGTCTGGACCACCATGGCACTAGCAGAAGGCCTAAGAAAGCTTGCCGACATCGCCGGCCACTATGGCCGGCAGAAAGAGAGTACGCTTTTCAAGGAACGTCGTACCACGATCCTCGAAGCCATTCAAAATAGCGCCTGGAATGGCCAGTGGTTTAGCCGGGCATTCAAGGACGACGGCTCCCCCATCGGTGCCCCGGTAAATGACGAAGCTTATATTTTCGTCCTACCCCAAGCCTGGAGCATCCTAGCCGACATTGCGACTGGCGAGCAACGCCGAGCCGTGATCTCAGCAGTCAAAGAGCACCTGGAAACCAGCCATGGATTCCGCCTGCTTTATCCTCCTATATCCGCTTACGACCCTAGCATTGGCCATTTGAGTGCCGTGCCGCCCGGCCGCCTGGAAAATGGCGGGAACTACTGCCATGGCAGTTTTTTCATGGTCTACGCCCTATGCGAAAGCGGTGAACTGGACTACGCCCTGGAGATATTCCACAAGTTGCTGCCAATCAATCCCCTGAACCCACCCTCACACTCGCGCCAGGAACCTTTCTCGATCACCAATTCCTATGCATCGCCGGAGTCCGGAAAACACAGCGGGCGATCACAGTTTCCTTGGCGCACCGGTTCCGCCGGTTGGGCCCTAAGGACCGTTCACGAGGGGCTCCTGGGTGCACGGGCCACCTTGAATGGCCTGTGCATTCGTGGGACGATACCGAAAGCCTGGGAACAGGCCAGCGTTACCCGGAAATACCGGGGGCACACGCTCAATATCCACTGGCAACGCGGCGAAAAGCAAGGGCGCGAACTCAACGGAATTCCCTGCGGCGACGAACCGATCACAATGGATCAGCTTACGGACGAAGAAAACGAATATCACGTATTTCTCTAGAAGCGTCATCTGCGGATTGGACAATTAGGAATCTTTGGATGTAACTACACCCAAGGATATTAAAAAGTCTTTCTCAGGTAATAGCCCCCATGTCCTACGAAACCATCTCCCTGACAGGCCCCGGCGTCCGCACACTGGAGGGCAAATACAATATCCAAACCGCCATGCCCTTGGGTGGCATTGGCGCCGGCTGCATCTGCCTGAACGGCCAGGGCGGACTACAGGACTTCTCCATACGAAACCGCGCAGCCACGACCATGCTCCCTGACCACAATGGTTTCCTGAACGATGTCGGCTTTGGGTCCATTCACTGGCGCAACGGCACGCAGGACCGGCGTAATCTAATTGTGGAGGCCCCGCTTCCCGCCGAAAAGATCTATGCCTTCGGCACCCAGGTTATGGGACATCGGAAAGGTGGTATCATCGGCCTGCCCCATTACCAGGAGTCCAAATTCGTGGGTAGCTTTCCGTTCGGACAGGTCATTCTCAGCGACAAGACCTTCCCCCTGCAGGCAACCATAACCGGATGGAACCCCTTCATTCCCAGTGACGTAGAAAACTCAGGCATTCCCGCAGCCATCCTGGAGTACCGTTTTGAGAATACGTCTACGGAAACCGTGGAATATGATTTTGCCTACAGCTTGTCGCATCTTGCACAAATACAGGGTGCCCCCAAGGACACCTCCACGCGCAATGAGAAGATAGACGAGGGCGGCATCCACCTCTTCAATAATTATGCAGCCACCAGTGAGCTGCATGGCTCCGCGGCAGTCATCTCGTTGGATCAGACGCCGGACGCCATCAAGGCGATGTGGTATCGCGGGTTCTGGTTCGACAGCCTCACCATGCTATGGAACGAGTTGGAATCCGGGCAATTCACCCCCAATGACGGCGTCCATGCAGAGCACTGCAAAGGCTGGAATGGAGGGACCCTGCTCTTCAAGGGAGAGCTAAAGCCCGGGGATTCGGTCACCTACCCTCTTGCCATTACCTGGCACTTTCCCAACGGCCATTTCCATAGCGGCTACCCCAAAGAGAAGAACGATTTACCCACCCCGCCCTGGCGCACCTGGTACTCGACCCGTTGGAAAAACGCCGCAGAGGTTGCCCGCTATCTAAAGTCTCACGGGCCCAGCCTGCGTGAGCAAACGCTCGCCTTCCGCGACACCCTGATGAGCTCGACCCTACCCGGCGAGGTACTGGATGCGCTTTCCGCTAATCTCGCCATCCTGAAATCGCCTACCGTGCTACGCCAGGCCAACGGAGACTTCTGGGCTTGGGAAGGCTCCGGCGTCACCTATGGCTCCTGCCCCGGCTCCTGCACCCATGTATGGAACTATGCGCAGGCACTGGCACACCTCTTTCCTGAGCTGGAGCGCAGCCTGCGCACTCAGGAGTACCACAATGCCATGGATGAAAGCGGCCATGTCGTTTTCCGTTTTCCGCTACCCTCCGGACCATCCCAAATCCACGATTATTATGCAGCCGCCGACGGGCAGCTTGGCGGACTATTAAAGCTACATCGAGACTGGGTTATCTGCGGCGACACCGCTTGGCTTGCCTCACTGTATCCCCTCGCCAAGAGAAGTCTGGAATACTGCATTGCCACCTGGGATCCCGAGGAAAAGGGCAATCTCTTCCACCCCCACCACAACACCTACGACATCGAATTCAAGGGCCCCAACGGCATGTGCGGCAGCATCTACATCGCCGCACTGTCCGCCATGAGCGCTCTGGCGAAAACCCTCGGCGAGGAGACGGATGCCGAGCGATACCAACACATTGCCCAACGAGGCGCCAGACACCTTAGCACCGAGCTGTTTAACGGGGAATATTACTTTCAAAAAGTCGACGATTCGGACGCTCATCCCAACAACGAGAAGGCCGGTTTTTTTCAGGACTCATCACCCAACGATCCGGAGTACAGAAAGCTCATACAGGAAGAAGGCCCAAAATATCAATATGGCGAGGGCTGCCTGTCCGACGGCATTATCGGTGCCTGGTTTGCTTTGGCCTGCGGTGTCACGACCCCCATGGACACGCAGGAAATTCGCCAAACCCTCCAGTCCATCTACCGCTACAATTTCCGCGGATCATTGGAAAACCATACCAATGCGCAACGCCCGGGCTATGCGCTCAATCAGGAAGGTGGGCTTCTTCTCTGCTCCTGGCCCAAAGGACCGCGACCCTCCCTGCCCTTTGTCTACGCCGACGAAGTCTGGACAGGCATCGAATACCAGGTTGCCAGCCATCTGATCAGCGAGGGCTTTATCAGCGAAGGGCTCGATATCGTTCGCACGACCCGTAGCCGCTACGACGGCTATACGCGCAATCCCTGGAATGAATATGAATGCGGCTCTTACTACGCCAGGGCATTGGCCAGCTACGCACTCCTACAGGCCTGCTCCGGCATAGCCTATGACGCTGTTCATCGGCACCTTACTATTTCCCCCAGGATTCAGCCCGAGCCCTACCAGTGCTTTTTCACGTTTGGAGAAGGCTATGGTAAAGTGGAAATCAAAGAAGGCGCGATCACGGTTCATTCGCTTAGAGGTCATTTCGAGCTCGATAAGCTCACCTATGCTCCCCCAAAAAACGAGCGTAGCCGAGTCTTTGAGGTCGGCACGACCATAACTGAAAGCGGCAAAGCTGAATTCCTGCTTTAACCCTACAGCCCGGCTCCAGCTCAGTCCACACTTCCATGCCACATCAGCCCTGAGGAGAGCGATCGCCAAAAACTAGAACGTTATATTTTATTTGGCATAATCTTCAACTCTAGCACAGATATTTTATTGCTAAAATATAATCATGTACCCCCATATCCCTTTATTTTATAAGCAATTAAAGAGCAAATGGCCATCCGCTAGAAAAACCCGTTGACAACAACCTTCCTAGGTTTAATGTTAACTCTAATATGCGATAATCCCCATTAAAAAGCCACCGGCTAACCCCAACGAAAACAACCTATGATGCTAAAAAAATACCTACCCTTTGTTATCGCCAGCGCGATAATGTCTGCTGCTTCAGCCCAAACGCTGGTACTGGTTGACTTAGGTCCCACAGCCGTCGTCGGAGAGGATTCCTTCGGCCACTATTGGAATTCAACCGAAGGCAATATCGCCGACTTGGTAGATTCAAACAACGCCACTACCGGTATCAGCTTTACATTCGCGCCTGTTCCGGGCTCCGGAACTGCCGGACCGTCCACGACGACGATTGGCAATCCGCTTCAGGTTGCCAATGCAACGTCTGACTATGTCTTCCCCAGCGGCAGTTTCGATATCGTCTTGGGAAATTTACCGAATGGCACCTACGATTTTGAGTTTTTCGGAGGACGTAACTCATTTCAGGACCGCCAAGCGCGCTACACCGTAGCCGGTGGTAACAAGAGCGATTTCGGCATTCTTCAGGTTTCCGCCCCTGGCACCGGCGCAAATACGAGTGCTACCGTTTCCCTTAGCGGTTTTACCCCGGATGGATCCAACGAAATCGTGATTACCACTTCCAATGAAGTCTCCATCGGCTACCTGAATGCCTTCTCCATTACTTATACGGTCCCCGAGCCCTCCACCTATGCCTTGATTGCAGGAGTCTTAGTATTGGGCATCGTGGCAATCTGGCGTCGACGCAACTAAACGTCACCATATGTTATGCTACAGGCCTTTCGGGAAACCGGGAGGTTTTTTCATTCAAGCCCGAGGAAGTTTCCGCACTTTGCTAGAGAATGGATGCCCGCTAACCCCGATGCCATTCACACAAACATCAACAACAGGCTCCCGCACCATTCTGAGCCTGACAGCCCTTGCTTGGTGCCTTGCCAGTGGCACGCTTTGCTCTAGCGCCAAAGCAGCCGATTCTCTGCTATTTATCGGTAATAGTTTTACCTTGGGTAATTACGACCCGGACGCTTCCGCCCTTGGAGGTGTACCCGGAATGGTCCAGTTTATGATTCAAAACGATGGGCCAGGCAACGCCGAGGTCCAAACCGCCGCCACCTCCAGTTACTCCTGGCAGGATCATCTACTCCCAAATTCGAAAGCATCCATAGAGCTCACCAAAGGAGGCTGGAGTCACGTTATCCTGCAAAATCTCAGCGGTGCGGCCACCGAAGCAAGCGATTACTCTCTCGAGGATTTTTTGGCAGACGGCCGGGCTCTCCGCGACTTGGCATACGCCTTTTCGCCGGAGGCCCAGCTTGTCCTTTATGAGCCATGGGCCCGCTACCCGACACACCTTATCTACAACGAAGGTGTCTTCGTGCCCGGAGGAGCACGTGAGATGCAAAGGCAGATACGTGAAGCCTATGCCCAACTAGCCAGGGATCTAGGCGTAATCGTGGCACCCGTCGGTGACGCCGTAGAGCATTGCGTGAGAAACCATCCGGAGCTCTCTATTTACGGCGCGGACAAATACCACCTCAACATTTTGGGCAGCTATCTGGCAGCCTCTGTTATTTATGCGACGATATATGAGACGGATCCTCGCGGCCTGCCAACCATGTCCGGCATATCTGCCAATGATGCCGCCAGTGTTCAGGAAATAGCCTGGGAAACAGTGAAGGGCTTCTGGGGCTGGTCCCGAAAAACCGGGCTGGGTTACCGCCCAGGACTGCATATCGCCGACCCTGATCAAGACCGCCTGAACAACCTGGAGGAATACGCGATGGGAACAAACCCATTACTGCGGAATACACCGCCTATCCGCTATGAAATCAGCAAAGAAGACGGGCACACTTATCAGACCGTCAGCACCCCCTGGGAACCAAAATCCACCGACGTCACGGTTAGGGTACGACGAAGCAGCAATCTCATTGATTGGATAGAGCTCGGGGCCATCCAAGGTGGCACGCCACAAGGCAGCGGCCTGGTCGAACAAATCGTATACGGCACCGAACATGAAGCCGTCTTTCGTGACACCCAAGCCCTGGAATCCGGTACCAGTATTCTGGTGATCGATTACGAGGAAAATCTGGCAGACGAATTCCCGCCTCCAGTGGACAGTGGCATTTTTCAAGCGCATGATATAGGCGGTTGCGCGGTCGAGGGCATCACCACCTACCACCCCGAAACCGATACCTATGTCCTGCAAGGTTCAGGAACGAACATGTTTTATGCTACCGACCTGCTCCATTATGCCCATACCACGATGACCGGCGACGGCACCATCACCGCAAGAATCACCTCAACCTCCTCCCCTACGCTCAAGGCCGGGGTCATGATGCGCGAAAACCTGCGTAGCGATTCACCACATGCCGCATGCCTGCTAACCAATGGCTCCATTGCATTTCACCGCCGCCCCGAATTAGGCGCCAATACCAAAAACACGCAAACCAAGGTCAGCGCACCTTGGTGGGTACGACTGACACGAGACAGCGCCACCCATACCTTCACTGCGGAGCGTTCTCAAGACGGCGTTCATTGGACAGTACTCAACACCGAGGTCGTTGTCATGCCTGATGAAATTGAAGTTGGCTTGTTTGTCTGCGGCCAGAGCGACCAACTGCAGACAACAGAATTCAAAGAACTGCAGATGCCATAAAAAAGACGTAATCAGACAGCGCAGCGATTCTTATTGGTATACCTAGTAGATGATATAATTTTGAGCCTTATGAAACAATTCAACGGCCTCGGCTTAAACCTGGGGAATCTCTCCCGACTTTCACACGCACAATCACGCTCGCTGTCTCCGGAGAATCCAAGCGGGGCAGTATGCAGCGGCGGCCGCTCCACCCCTCCGGTGGACGAAGCGGGCAACCATACCGGCCCGGCACGCTATCTGGGGAAAGGCTGGAAAGTACGCCCCTGCATCGAAATCCAGGCAGGCGAAACCGCCGAGGTAGCGAATATCGAAGGCCCCGGAGCCATCCAGCAGATCTGGATGACCTGCACGGGGGTTAACCGTACCTCGATACTTCGTTTTTATTGGGAAGACCAGGAGCAGCCATCGGTGGAGTGTCCGATCGGGGACTTTTTTGCCAGCCCCTACACTTCGTTTGATGTGTTTGCTCAAATTAGCTCAATTCCCGTCTGCGTAAATCCGGGCAATGCCTTCAACTGCTATTGGGAAATGCCTTTCCGCAAACGCTGCCGGATCACTCTGGAAAACCGCGATGTCTGCAGCCCCATCACCCTGTTCTACCAGATAAACTACACCCTTACAGAAGTACCGGAGGATATCGGCTATTTCCACGCACAGTTTCGTCGCAGCCGCCCAGTCATGGAAGGAGAAGTGCATACCATTCTCGAGGGCATTGCCGGTCAAGGCCACTACGTTGGCACCAGCATGGCCTGGCAGGTCAATCACAACAGCTGGTGGGGCGAAGGCGAAATCAAGTTTTACATCGACGGCGATGCGGACCCGGCAAACTCCGACGGCGAAATAGTGGGCGGCTCCACCGGTTACCCAACCATCTGCGGCACGGGAACCGAGGATTATTTTTGCGGCTCCTACAACTTTGAAAACAAGCAGACGAAACAATACCAGGAGTTCACCACGCCGTATGCCGGCATGCCGCACGTCATCAGGCCCGATGGCACCTATATCGCCAATACACGCTTCGCCCTGTATCGCTGGCATATCATGGACCCCGTCCGCTTCGAGAAGGACCTCAAGGTGACCATACAGTCCTTGGGCTGGACTCGTCGCGGCAACTACCTGCAGCGTCTGGATGACATCGCTTCGATCGCTTTCTGGTATCAGTCGCTACCGACAAGCCCAACCTTCCCCGCCCTGCCCGAAGGAGCCGCCATCGACAACCTCTAGTCGGTTCCCGGGGCGCACCTCAAACCCCGGGGAATTACGTAAAAGCTTCTGGAAAGACTTTAGCGCACTAACAGTGTCTTGAGCTCCACCGGCTCCAGATCGAGTTTGATGGTGGAGGTGTTAAGCGACAGTCGCTGACCACTCACGGCGGCCGACACCTCACCTGCCTTGGGCAGTGCGATGTTCACATCCTTGAGAGGTTTCAAGCCGGTATTGATAACGGCCACGTAAGTCCCATTCCGGGGTGTTTTGATCACACGGACCACTACATCCTCCTCACTGGCTGCCCCCGGCAATACTTCGCTCGGCATAGCGGGCAGTGCAAGGAAGTTGGCGTTGAAGCGACGTGCGGAATCTGGAAAGCCACGATTAAAAACATGCCCGCTGGTATAACCGATGTACCAGGGATCACCATTGGCGACCGCCAAGACTTCAGGCAGCATCTGATAAGAACCGATGCGCTCGAAGTCCGTCACGAAATAGCCGGTAATGTTGTCCATCGTATCCTCGTTCAGAGGGAACTGACGAACCATGGCCAGTCCCGATTTCGTCCTGTAGGCCTCCAGTGCCTGCGGATCAGACACGGTGTACTTTCGATTAAACGGATAGGTGATCATCACGCCGTCCAAATCCTGGTAATGCTGTGGGTCGGCCTGAGGCGCGGCATGATGCCACTCCCAAGTGCTCCACGTTTTTAACGGTGAGGTAATTGCCTCGTAATACATCCGATTGTCACGCACCTCATCTTCGCTCAGCACCAGCATATTCTCGTATTCGGAACGCTCCTTCAGCTCTTCTTGCCAAAGCTCAGGCTGGTCGGTTACGAGTGACTTCTGTACACCGCGAATGAGAAATTTGGGTACCGGCTCCTGATGAATCGGCATAAAGAAAACCAGAGGATTATTGTCTTCTCCGATGCCGTTTTCCTTCAGGTAGTCGTGAATGGCGAGGAGGAATTCCTTACGCTGGTTGAACCACCATTCGTAGTAATCTTCCAGTGCTTCCGGGTCGTCCTCAAGTTCTTTGCGCTCCATAGGTTCGCGGCCGGTGTCCTCGGCAAAACGCTTGAGGGTGGGTATCGCAAAGCTCATTGGCATCTGAGAGATGCGCGTGCGCAGCCAGGCACCAAGGAAGTGTCCTTTGTCCTTGTAGCGGATAATCGTCAAGTAGAGCACGCGCTTGAATTCTTCCAAGGTCTCGGGATCAGTCAGATCGACCTTATTGGCCTCAGCCCAGCGGACATGCGTGTAATGCTCGTCACTGAGTGGAATAACACGTTCTTCGAGGGCACCCAAGCGGCCACGGCCCTGCTGTCCCGTACTGCCTGCATATTCATAGTAAGGTAAAAGGGTAAGGTTATGCTCGGTAGCGGCATCAACAATCTCGCTCCAGACGTGCGGGAACTTGTGCACGCGATACCAGGACGGATTCTCCACGTCCCAGTGCTGCGGATGCCCGAACTCCAGCAGATCCTTGGAGAAGGTATTCATGCCCAGAAAGTTCATCAGGCGCATGTGGTAGATGTACCAGTCGGTAGGATTCGTAACGGTGCGCTCCTCCTCGCTCAGCGAATTAATGACCGCATCAGCCATCTCCTCCCGATAAAAAAGCGCACGATGCGGAAGGCCCTGTGGCAAATTCAACGGGACGTTGTACTGAGAAGGATCACGAACTTCAAAGAGACGGATTCGGGAAACTGCGGCCCCATCCCCCAGGGGAATTTGCTTCGCGCCAGCCTGCCCGATAATGACGTAGAAGCCGTCGATGGGCGAGAAATGGCGTTTTTTCGGATCGCGGTTTTGCTCGATACCGTCGAAGCGATCATTCAGCCAGAATAACTGCTGGAAAATCTCATACTGCTGCGACTGCGGAATATTCAGCGACTCGAGATTGGAATTGGTATAACTGAAGAGCGTGTCCCCGACGGCAGCGCCGGTCTGAATACCACGTGTCATGTCCGCGCCGCGATTGGAGACATAGAAAGTCCGGGGCTTGTCATCAGGGAACTCCACCGTAAGCAGGTAGGCCTTTCCGGGCTCAATATACTTCCCCTCGCCCACCTTGTAGGCAAAGAACTTTGGCTCATCGCCTTCGTTGGGTAGAACGCGGGCAGGCTTGCCCAGGAGGTTCTCCACTTTGGAAATATCCTTGGGGTCTTGCTCGAAAGACCCTGGAGGCGTGGAACCAGTGAGAATCTCGTCCACGAGCGGTAGCTTACCAAAGAGCGTACCAGTTTCTACTTCCAGACGCTTACCCATGGCGACTTTGGCCTCGATAATCATGGCCTCTCGTCGCTTCGCGGCAGCATTATTTTCAGCGACGATCACCGAGCCTTCGGGCGTATAGGCGTACACCAGCATTTCCCCAAATCCACCGGAATTGGAAGGCGCCACGACGCGGAGATAGCGCGTGCGTACATCCAAGTCACCATGTGTTTTCCAAACCTTGTTGCCGACGCCATCTTCCTTGGCGATTTCGGTCCAAGCATCCGGTTCTCCCGCATAGACGAAAACATCCGCATGTCCGTAAAGGTCCCAGAACATGATCCGGGAAAGATGCGTTTCACCACCCAGGTCGAGTATGAACTCTTGCGGCCCCTTCCAGTCCGTTTCGGCGACAGATAGCATTGGGTTTTCGCCAATCGATTGTTCATCGATCAAGTTCGTTGGCATCTCCTCGGAAATCACCATATTTGGAGTGAGTGGTACCTGCGCATCCGGTATTTTCTCAACATACTGTGCACTGAGTTGCGATGCGCAGCCGATGCCGACTATAGTAAAATAAAGGCGAATATCAGAAATCGAAAACAAACGTCGAATCATAGGGGGATTATCTTTCAAGGTGAGGTATCTTTTAGGCAGCCAACAATTCCTGGAGATGCCAGAAAAGAACGATTTTCTCAATTTAACGTGTACGTTATAGTTTCCATGTCAAGAATAACAGGAAGTTTTGCTTACACCACCTGAACCCTCTCCAACTAATTCTGGCTATCATTCGCCTCACAAGGCTTAATAGCGAGTCAACTCAAGCCTCAAAGTCCATTTACTCAGATTTTTTCTAGAAAAATAAGAATCCTGGCAGTCTGTTTCCAATTCATTCAGCGTATTCACAGGTGCATTTGAGGGCTCAAAAGACAACTGATGTGCCCTCATCCACCCTCCTCGACACATCCAAATAGCAAGTGTCGGCAATTGCCTTGAACCCCACGATAAACGAAAACGTTCACGCATCTTGAGGTTAGCCAACTCGACCCACCCCAAAGAGTTCTCTGCAAAAAATTTGGTGTAGCTCTCCGGATGCCTCCCTAGGTCCATTTTCGAAAGATTCGGACCGCCCTGAGCGGGCCACGGCCACAGCACTTCAGGAATCTTGCATCAGGGCGGAACGGCCTCCATCCACCAAGTAAGTCGTACCCGTGGCAAAGCCAGCGTAGGGACTGGCCAAGAATGCACAGAAGGCCCCCATCTCGTCAACACTACCCAAGTGCCCCACCGGGTGTAATTGTTCGGTGCGCTTGCGTTCCTGATCGGGATCCGGAAAGGAACCGAACCATTTTTTGTTCTGGCGTGTATCAATAAAACCAGGAGCTAAACCCACCGTGCGCACCCTGGGCCCCCACTCAATGGCGATACTTTGCACGAGCCCCAACAACCCCGCCTTGGTCGTGCTATACGGGAAGCAGCCCGGAATGGTTGAGTAAGCATGGTTCGACCCAATGATAATAAGCACCCCCTCGCCTTTGGCTTCGAGGTAAGGTTTCGTCAATTGAGCCAGTCGCCAATGCGAGTTGAAATTCAAATCCAGATTGGCTTGCCAATCTTCTTCGCTGCAACCCGCAACTCCCTTGAAGACGCCCGCACCAGCGTTGGACACCGCTACGTCAATGCCCTTCCACTTACTAACGGTAGCCTTGACTAGGGCATCCAGATCTTCGCGTCGCGTAACATCAGCCTGTACATAAAGGGCCTCCTGGCCTTCTGCCTCGACCAGCTCAGAGAATTTTTGAGCGCCATCACTGTCAGGACGGCTACGCCCACAGCCGGCAACAACACATCCGGCACGAGCCATCATTTTCGCGATCCCCTGCCCTATGCCGTCAGTAACACCAGTAACAAGAGCGACTTTGTTTTGGAGATTGATTTCGAGTGACATGGTTTTGTGGCTAGGTGGCGCGATAACGTTCAATCGATTCGGGATACCAGTCGTAGTTCGCACCTTGCGCCGTAGAGGGAGCGATCAACGCGCCGGAATCCCAAGTTAAGCTGTCCGGGTGCAACGGATGAAAGTCCTCAATGTCGCTCTCCGGCAGCATGGTTTCGAGCCAGCGAACCGCCGGGCATGCCGCCGCCAGCTGTGCATGCAACGGATGGAACACATGGCAGGCGATCGGAATCCCGGCCGCGTGAGCTTTGGCCGCGATCTTCATAAAGGCTCGCACCCCACCGCATACAGTGGCATCGAGACGCAGCACCTGCAGGCCTGTCCGCAATAACCGTTCAAAAGCACGCAGTCCGCTCTGCTCGTCCCCGACGGCAACCGGAAAGCCCAATGCTTCCACCAACTGCTTGATTCCGGAATAGTCGTCGAAAGCGAGCGGATCCTCTATCCAGCCCATATTGAAATCCTGCCACTTGCGGGCTTCCGCCACAACGTCCTTGGCAGAGTCAAAGCTCCAGTAGCAGTCAATCATAAGAGGGATATCCTCAGGCAACCGCTCCCGGCAGGCTTTCAAGCGTACCGTGTCGCGCCTGAGGTCGGCTGAGCTGGCTATCTTCACGCCCGCCGGCGCATACTTGGCGTAAGTGTTCATTTCAGCCTGAAGCGACTCCGGGGTTTCGTCCGTGGTCGGATACCCACCCACGATAGTGGCAGGGACCGCACGCCTGGAGCCTCCCAGATAATCGCCGAGCGATTGCCCGGCCGAACGCGCCAATAGATCGTACAACGCACAATCAACCAGGCTCAGGGCGCGCCAGAACAAGCCATGAGTGCCCAGACACACATTTGCCTTCACACACTTGGCATAATGGGCCTCGTGTAACTCCAAGGGCTGCCCTTCCCAGAAGGGTGCCACGCAGCGCTCCACCACGGCCGCCACCGGCGCGGAGCGGGCGTGCCCCAGGGCCGTACCGACATGGCCCTCGCTATCCGTCAGACGAACGAATACATACTCACGCTCACTTATGCGCATCTCACCCAACCGCAACGGGCGCCCCAACGGCACACGCAGGTGAAAGGCTTCGACTGAGATGAGGGTACGGGGCATTGGATTCAAACACTAAAGAGCCAGGGCATCCGGGGCACCATAGACAGTGTAGCCACCATCGACCATGATCGCCTGACCGGTAATATAAGTGGCCAGCGGTGAACAGAGCATCGTCACGGCATTACCGATATCGTCAGGGTTACCCATGCGGCCCATGGGGATTCTTCCTCGTATGACTTCCGGATCGAGGACACCCTTGGCGACATACTCCTTGAAAAGGCGCGTCTCATGATAGCCGGGGCAAACCGCGTTCACGCGGATGTTATGCCTTCCCCACTCCGTGGCCAAAGCGCGGGTCATACCCACTACAGCCGTTTTCGTGGTTACATAGACGGAGCGTCGAGGCATACCAAAGAAGCTGGAGATACTGCCGATATTGATAATGGAGCCGTCCTCTTGCTTGGCCATTTGACGGGCGGCCAGCTTGGAAAAGAACAGCATGCTATGCACATTGACATCGAACACGCGCATCCAGCCGGCCTCATCCATCTCCATGGCATCTGCATGGTATTGGATTCCGGCATTGTTCACCAGAATGTGCAGCCCACCCGCGTTTTCTACGATCCTGCCTATCGCAACCTGACGATCCGCATCACTGGTAGCGTCACCGTGGATACCGACATGGCCTTCTCCGGGCAACGATGCCGCAGCCTGATGGACGAGCTCTGCGTCGCGGTCGAAAATAAAGACCCGCGCGCCAAAACCCGCCAGCTTTGTGGCTGCGGCGTAACCGAGCCCTTGAGCGGCGCCGGTCACCAAGGCTGTTTTCCCGGCGAGCCAGGAGGATAAAGGTTGGTCCATTGGATTCATTTAAAGCTTTTCAAATAATAGCGACACCATGTTCCCGCAGATAATCGAGATAGCCCACGAGCGCGTATTGATAGTGCGCCCTTTCAGACTCGTCCCAGCAGGCAAAGGTATCGTTCATACCGTCGAGCAACTGCTCGAAACTCATCGAGCCTGCGGGCCCCTCCAACAGCCAAGCCAGATCACGCGCCACAACTGCATGCGATTCCCGTATCAATTGCCTCAGGCCATCCGCATTCAAGGGCTCCCAATGCGCAAAGTATGCCTGCTCCACGGGAAGCTGCGCAAGGAATTGAAGCGTGGAAAGATACTCACGGATAAACTGGTGCGTGGGCGGCATCGACGCTGCGCCCTTAACATCGGGCGGCCCATAACCAAGCACAGCATCGCCACCTATCAGGACGCGCTCTTTCTCCTGCCATAAGCCGATGTGGCCTGGACTGTGGCCCGGCAAGTGTAATACCCTCCACGACTTTCCACCAATAGCCAGCGAAGATCCGGCAGCCACCGTCCGCGTTACGCGAAAATCATCACCGCATGCCGTGCGCATCGCCTCCCGCACTTCCTCGGGGTAAGCAAAACCATACTCTGCCCGCGCACAGCCATAACGTTCAGCCACCAGTTGATCGTGGTTTTCACACCAGGCACGGTCCAGTTCATGACAGATAACTTCGCAATCCCGAAAGGACTCTTTGGCCTCCGCCACGCCGCCGATATGATCAGCGTCCGCATGGGTAATCACGATGCCATCAACGTGCCCGGGCAAATCGTCGCCCTCAAGGATCTCATTCAAGTGGCCGCACAAACCACCATCAATCAACACCCAGCCCTTGTCTCCATTGGGTAAAGCAAAGACGCGTACAGTACGGATTCCCATGCCGAAGACAAACTCACGAAGGCCGCCCGCATGCTCCTCAAGGCGATAGTTTGGTTGCCTCTTAGACATGGCACTCTCCCCGTATGGCACGCAGTTGCGCAAGGATGGATTCCTCCGTCGCTTCACCATCCCAATAGGGCTGCAAGGAGCGTCCTATTTCCAATTCGATGAAATGAAATCCGGGCACACGGGGCCGCATGTAAGCGTGCTCCATCTCTCTGCTTAAACTGGAATAAAAGCCATGGTACTGACGATCCAGAACGGCACACTCCCACGCAGCCTTGGCCGTCGGCTGTCCAGAGTTTTCCGGGAAAAGCCTGGTCTGCGCAGCATCAGAAATCAAGTAGCGCGCATATTCCACCGCCTCCTCCAAGAGAGAACATTTCTTCATAATCCCCAAGCCAACGCCACCAAGAATCGGCGTACCCCGACGACCGTTCAGCCCGGGAGTTTCAAGCAAGCGTAACTGGGCTCCGCGTCCTTCTGCGTGGAAATAATTAACATAAGCGAAAATCGACGGACTGTAGGCCGACTCGTCCGAGCGGCAAAAATACTCGTAGATATCCCATGGTCCCCAGTGGGTGGAGCCCGGCGGGACATACGCAAGCAACGATCTCAACAAACGCAGGACCTGCAACGTCGCGGTAGAGTCCAGGCAAAGTGCGCTGTCAACTACCGTAACGGCATGTCCCCCCGACGCCATCATGGAAAGAAACAGACAGGAGCCGAGCACACCCTCCACGCTCAATACCAGCGGATAAGGCAGGGACTCGCAGCGAACGGATTCCGCCCAGGCTGCGATGTCTTCCCAGTGCGAGGGCACGGAGTCAATCTCAGCGAGGTCCTTGCGGATGAGGCCGGCATGACAAGCGCCATCCAGAGCCAGGCCCCAGACCTTCCCATCCCAAACATAACTGTCAAACGACGGTGGAACGATACGACCGCGAATCCCCACGAGCTCCTCCTGGGTCATGAGAGAGTCCCAAGGCAACATCCCTCCGCTGCAAGCCAGTGAGCCGGTCCAGGGATGATCAAACATAACAAGGTCATAGTCGGGCCCGGGGTTCTCCAGCGCCGCCAGGAGCGCATTCTCGAATGCGTACCAGGACAAGGCCTCCCATTCGATCCTGACATCGGGGCGCCTGGTCTGCCACTCACAGGCACTGGCCAGCAGCGGCAATTCGCCACGCGGATTCTTCCAGGTTAAGCCTTTAATGACTTTCATACTTACGACAAAGCAACCAATCAGGATAGAATCGCTATCATCACAAATGGCGGGCGAGATAGCTACCGATGCCTTGTTTTAGCATTAAAACAGAGCCGCCATGGGCAGGCAAAAGTCATAGAATCAGGCCATAGGACTCAGCCGCGTGGGACTGAGAAAAATCGCCTCCTGCTCCTCATAGCAAGCCCGGCACCTCTCCAAATACTCCATAAACCCAGGATGCTTGAGCAGCTGTCTCCTCATCTCGTTACGGTGGTTCATATCCTCGAATTCCCATAAACTATAGATGCGGTTGCAGATGCCGGACTCGGCGACCCATTGGCCTTTCAACTTAAAATAGGGCGCCAGCATTTGCTGCCCTTCTTTTTCCCACATGTCCAAAATCTGGCCAACCGTACCCGGCTTACAGGTATAAATGCGCAGTTCGTATATCATGATATTCCTTTTCAGGCAGGTTAACGAATAAGTACAAAACCGATCAGGCCGCGCTCCTGCTCAGCGTCATCGGCCACCAACCGTAGTACCCCTTTATCCGTTTCGATTATCAAAGGGCGAACGACATCCCCATCCTCCTGTTCATAGCAGCCGCTCACGTCAAATCCACCGGCTCCGGTAAAAGACAGCTCCAGGCTGCCCTTGCCCACCGGAATGCAGGCCAATTCACGGCTGTCAAAAATCCCAACGTTATCTTGAGCAATCAGAACCCAGCTTCCACGCCATGCCAACCCCTCAAGCTCGACTGGCTTATCCCAATCCGTAAGCTCTCTCAAGGCTAGGGCCGTGAGCATTTCCTTACCATCGAATGTTTCCAGACGCCCCCAACAGCGCAGGCTTGGATCCCGGCTAAAATCCCCCAGATGACTATTGAGCCAGAGCGGCCGCCACCCGGTCGTACGGCGATACCATCGCCCTAAAGCACGACGCGGACGATAGGCCGTGCGCGGCACCACCGATCCGTTTTTATAAAAAAGAGGCAGGATACCACCCGGCGCGCCTATAATGGCAGAGTTCATGATAACATCATGCTCGGCCGCCCAATCATAGCCACTGGAGCCATTGAGCGCCACACCGCCACGCCCCGCAATAGTCGTCCAGAAGCTCCATTGCCCATGTCCTTCGGCTTCGCGCCCGGATGCATCACCGAGATCGTCCAACGCGATAAGCTGCGCATGTTTCGCTATCAGGGGATTCAGGCTGTAGCAAAGGATGGTAATGTCCGGCTGAAGGCGGCGCGCCTCCGTGGCGATAATTTCTATCAGGCTGAGCCCCAGGCGTTCCCCGCGATACTTCGGATCGCGCGGCACGGCGACATCCGGCCCGGGCAGCCCATAATAGAAGTCGAGCTTAAGCAAGGATACCGGATACCTGGCCAGCACCTTGCGAGTTCGCTCGATAAGGAATTGCCTCGCCTTTGGTGAGCTTGGATCCAGGGCGTAGTGCCGAGACCCCCTGTCATGTGGATTGAAGGACCAAGAACATTGGCGTGGCTCGCCATCCAAGCCGCAGAGGAGGTCCTCCTTGCCCAGCCCGAAGTCTTCCGGTCGGTCCAGCCAACCGACGGAATGCCAGAAGCCCGCCTTCAGGCCCAGCCCGACAGCCTCTTCGACCGAGTCGTCAAAGTCAGGGAAGCGCTCATAGTTGGCATCACCACTGGAGCAATAGGTCTCCCAGGGATCGTCGAAAACCAACATCTCCACGCCGAAGTCCCGGCGTACACGACGCGCGGTATGGCCCAAATCATAAATACCCTCCTTGAAGTCACCCCAGGTGCTCCACATTGAAACCTGGTGAGGGTTTTCTTTGGTCGGAGACATCTCAGGATAGTAAAAGCGGCCATATGCGTCCACTGCCTCCTTGGCCCAACAGAGCTTTATAAAGTCCTCCCAGACACGCTCCTGCTCCGGCAACGCACCCCACAGATCTTCGCGATACAGCAACTCCATGCCCGCACAGGACGCGCCCGTTAAAAAGCTCAACGCGCCATCCGGTGCTTGCTCAAACCCCATCACAACCCAGCCATGTCGTCCACCCATGGCGCCGGCCAACAACGGACGGGGATAGGCCGCTCCGTAGGGCGACCCCATGGCCGGCGCAAAGTTGCCCAAGGCAATCCTCCCGTGGCCCAAGTCCCAGGTACGCATAAAGCTCTGAATCGGACCCGTCTTCGCACAGGGAATACAAACGCCCTCCGCCTGCCAATCCTGCCAAAAGGGTCGATCCAGATTAGGGACTATCATGCGCTCGGCCTGCGTCATCACATGAGCACCCAGGTGGAGTGAGATGATGGGCTGCGGCTTCCCTTTCCAGCACAACCTGAAGTTCCGCAACCTCAATTGTTCATCTTGCAGAACGAACTCCATCGAGCCGTCAGCCAGCTCCTCGAATTGCATCTTGATACGGCCGGAGCACCCCTTGTCCGAGTCCAACTCCAGCTTAGTCGCAGCTCCCTTCACAAAGCGAAGGCCGTCCTCACAAGCCAGCCAAAGACCCGGTAGAAGCGACCCGCTCCAAACCTTGTCGTCCGACGAGACAGGAGAAACAAAGATACTATCCACGGCCAGATCCCAGCAGCCGCGAAATCTTGGAGCCTCCCATTTCAGCAAAAGTTTATCGTTCACTATATTTTTTGAATAGAAACGTCTTCTATCGGTAATTATAAATAAAATAAGGATATTAAGGAAACTATAACGTTCAATTTTTATTGCTTTAACTACAGAATCCCGCAACGTTAAAAAGAGACCAACCTAACCCGTCCCCCATGAATCCCCCAACATGTGACATAGATCCGATGCCCCATCGCGTTACCCTCCAGGATGTTGCCAGGGAGGCAAATGTCAGTACAACCACCGTATCCCTCGCCCTGCGTGACGACCCCCGCCTTGCCTCCGATACCATTGTGCGCGTTCGCGGCATCGCGGGCAAGCTGGGCTACCGCCGCGACCCTTGGCTCACATCACTGTCATCCTATCGCAATCGCCAGCATCGTCAGACCGGTCACCTGACCATCGCGACACTGACAAACTGGGCCACGAAGGATGCCTGGAAATCGCGGGAGACCTTCATGCTTTATTACACAGGCGCGATGCAACAAGCCGAATCGCTTGGGTTTCAGCTCGAGGAATTCTGGCTACCCGAGTATGGTAGCGAACGCCGAATGGCCGATATCTTGTACCATCGCGGCATCAAGGGAGTACTTCTGTTACCCTTGCCGACGGAGCAGCACATCCTGACCTTCAACTTTGACAAGTTTGCCGCAGTTCAATTGGGACGGTCCATTCACTGCCCACCGCTCCACTCCGTCTCCCACAATCACTTCAAATCGGTCGCGACCGCCCTAGAGAAGCTACTGGCACTCGGCTACAAAAGAATCGGACTGGCTTTACGCAAAGCCGATGACGATATCCAGTACGCGCGCTGGAGTGGAGCCTTTCTTGGG
Organism: Verrucomicrobiia bacterium; assembly: GCA_030432235.1. Taxonomy (GTDB): domain Bacteria; phylum Verrucomicrobiota; class Verrucomicrobiia; order Opitutales; family Cerasicoccaceae; genus JAUIHT01. The sequence continues at coordinate 109,945 of JAUIHT010000006.1, forward strand.
CGCCAACTACACCTTTCCTCAAGCATAGGTGACATCCCGGTCCACTTCAGCGAACAACCGGGGAAAGACGCCTTCCTCTATTGGGCCAAGGCACACCAGTGTGATGCCGTCCTCAGCACGGACATGAATGCACTGCTGTGGATGCGTGAAAAAGGCTACAAAGTCCCGCAGGACATTGGCTACGTCCACCTGGCACTCGATAAACAGGACGAAGTCTCCGGCATTTATCTTAACTCCACCCAAACCGGTGTGCAGGCGATCAACCTGCTTAGCCGGCTCATGACCACCGGCCGCCACGGCACCCCAGAAACACCCTTCACCCTGGAAGTGGACGGCAGCTGGCATCCGGGAAATACAATCCGTGCCATCACGTGAGCCCTGTCGATACACATACACGGATCACCAGTATGCCGTTAGCACAACTCTCCTGATGGATGGCGGAGCCGCCATCGGATTTTGACCAACACTTTCAATCTAGAACGCAGCACAGCACACAAAACCCATGATCAAACAAACCCTCCGTCAACGATTCACCAACCCCGGATGCATCAAGCCGAGCATCATGCTTTTTCTGCTGAGCCTGCTCCTTTCATGCGGCCTGTCTCTAAACGCGCAGGACAAGGCGCCACACTACCTCTTTATCGGCAACAGCTTCACCATTGGTTCTGGAGATAAAAACACGACCAGCCTAAACGGCGTACCTGGCATGGTAGCTCTACTCGCCGAAGCAGGCGGACATGTAAAGCCTGACGTGATGAAATGCACCCAGGCCGGCTACTCCTTGCAAGATCACCTGAATAATACGCGCAAATGGGAAGCATTCGTCGACAAACGCCCTTGGAGTGCGGTCGTTCTGCAGGAATACAGCACACTGCCGACGAGCTACGATAACGGCGAGAAGGGTGACATTGAGACCTTCGTGAAAAGCGCCAAGCAAATGGAATCTATTTTCGAGAGCCAGGATCCCGACATCAAAATCTACCTGTTTCAAACCTGGGCACGCGAGAAAACCCACCATATCTATCATAGGAATTTTCAGGGCGGACCGGAGCAAATGTTCAAAGAAGTTCGAGAGGGTTATCAAAGAGTCGCCAAGGAAATCGGGGCCACTCTTATACCTGCGGGGGATGCCTGGGAACTATCCATCAAAACACGTCCCGAGCTGAATCTCTATCTGCATGATCGCTACCATGCCAGCACCCTCGGCAGCTACCTGAATGCACTCGTTATCTATGCCGTGGTGTACGATGCCGATCCGCGTGGACTTCCACCGCTGGCTACCGTCACCGCGGATGAAGCAACCTACCTGCAGAATATTGCCTGGCAGACCGTCAGCAAATCTGCAGAAAGCAAATAGACGCCGAAGCGAAGCCCAAGGCATGCCATTCAATGGTCAGCCGGGCTAATCGTCTTTCTGTAAATGCTCATCGCCACGGACCGTGCCATCGTCGAAGGCGTCTCGCTGGATGCCCTTAAGGCGCTGCACGAATTCAAACAAATCGCGGAATCCGCCAATCAAAAACCACACTGTCGTAATCAGCGCCATAACAATCGTTATCGCCACTTTGAACCCCCACCACCGAATCCAACTATCATCGGAAATGCCGACAATGACCTCCAGCAATGTACCGAAGACGAAGGCAGCGAACCAGAATAGCGTGAAGCAGGTAGCAAAAAAATAGATGAAGCGATCCCCCTGCGTGAAGTCTCGATTGATACCGAGGCGGCGATGCAGGCGCTCACGCCAGTTCACGGGCTCAGGTTGCGTAAGGTGCCCGGGGTTCATGGCCGAACCACCCGGATGATGGCCGGCCTCCTCGATGGCGTATTCACCTCGGTGCAATAGCTTATCCATATTAACCGGCGGACGCTTCGAGAGCAGTGAAAAGACAACGTAAGCCAGCGCCGCCGAAACAGCCGCGATGAGAGACATCTGCACGCCGTTGAGCGGAAAGTCCTCGGGCAGTCCCCGCAACCATGCAAGCGCAGGGAAAGCCTGCTTCCAGCCCGGGAGAAAATAGGGCCAGATGATGTTCCGGAGCACGATACCGCTAACTGCAAGCATCGACCCGATAATCATCGCAGCCCATGCTCCCTCCACCGAACCACGCTTCCAATAAAGACCTCCAAGAATGACCGCACCCGCACCACCTAGAAAAATGGCGCCAGTAATCTGGAAGTACATGTAGATGTATTCGTTGAGCGGGAAAAACAAGCTGAAGAAAAAGGCAAAGGCAGCGACTCCAAATATGGCACCGCGCAGCAGCCACATGTGTGCTTTCTGGCTTAGAGGCTTTTTGCGCAGCGGCATGACTACGTCCTGGATAAATATGGAGCCCCAGGAATGCAAATAGGTGTCGTCCGTGGAGACTGCCGCGGAAATAATCATCGCGACAAACAATCCCATCACGCCTGCCGGTAGCAGCTCGGACAATCCCGCAGGCACCCTCATCTGACTTTGAATCTGCGGGCTCTCAATCGTCGCCAGCGTCACCTGCACCGCTTCAGACTGGGCGACGAAATCTGGTAAATGCAGCATGGCAAAAACAAAGAGCGGACAAAGCATCGACAGGAGAAAAAGCACCTGGGCACGAAACATTCCTAAAATACTGGCCATGCGCGCCTCATGAGGGCTCTTAGCCGCGGCGTTGTAACCTTGAGAGCCCTGCCATGCCTTGAAGCCGTAAACGTTCAGGATCGCAATCATCACAAAGAAGGCGGGGTTGAATCCCTGGGTCTCCTCCTGCTTGAAAGGGTTTAGACGCGAGGCCTGCTCGGGCGCCATTTCCAATCCACGGATTAGGTCCGACCAACCGATTTGCGAAAGCAGCACAAAGAAGCATATCAGGATGGTGATTTGAACGAGCTGTCCCTGGAAAAAATCCGTAATCATGACCGCGATTTGACCGCCGGAGAGTGTCAGTATCAAAGCCACAGACAGCATCAGGAGCATGACGGGCGCAATCGTTGGCATCGCAAATCCCAACACCTCCAGTTGAGGGGGAAGACCACAAAAATAAACCAGGAAGCGAGCCGTCACGGCCGGAAAAATCCCATAATTCAGCACCCCAGAGAAGAATGCCAGCATTCCTGAGAATACCCGGAAGCGCCGACTGTAGCGCATTTCGAAAAACTGCGCCATAGTCAGCGCACGGGTTTCGCGATAGCGGTAGATGACAAATCCCGACAGCGCCAAAAACAAACCCAGCGGCGCCAGAATCTGCTCCCACCATGCACCGGCGAAACCCGACTCGTAGAACTTTTCAAAGTTGGCTGCTATCGAGATAGCACCGAGCCCGGCCATGCCATCAGCCATCGTCAGCAGATAACGCCCCGCACAGCGATTGCCCGCCAGGAAGTCCGCAACACTCTGAGTGAGGAAATGTGTCCTGATCGCGATGCCGATTAGAAACGACACCAAGATGAAAACGATCAGCCAATCAATCCAATGGAGGTTCATTTCTGTGTGGATGCCAGCTAAGTTGTAAACGCCCGGGTACCCGAGCTCATGCCAACAGCCTAGCTCGATCAAAATAAAAGGCACTACCCGTTACAGATAGTGCCCGGGTGATGCGCTTGTGGGCCCTTAAAAAAACAGATGCACCGTGCTTCAGGCGACCTCGCGCTTACGACGAATCAGGACGACGCCAACAAGAATCAGGCTTCCCAGCATGAGACCGTAGGTCCCCGGTTCGGGCACCGCGACGATGGAGCTTACAAGCACCGTCTGACGTGAATCCTGAGACGCGTTTTCGTAGCGAAGCCGGATGTTATCCACGCTGGCAATCGTGCTGACAAAAGAACCCGAGCCGTCTGCCAACTCCATATCTGAATCCGATAAGATGAATGACAAGGTGGTGTAGCTATCTACGTTGGGCTCCTGCGCAGACGCAACTGTTGTCTGCCAGATAGCACCATTTGAGCCTTGAATGGCGATCTTCAGTATCGTCGGGCTTGCCGGGCCACTGAAACCGGACTGTGTTTCAATAAACGCCGTAATATCAATACTGTCGTATGTGCTCAAATCGGTCCCAGCGAGATTGAGGCGACGCATATTGCCGTTTGTACCCAGATTCCAATTCAAGCTGAAGGACGCAGCATTACTGCCGCCCACTCCGGAGCCGGAAGCCAGCGATGGCGGACCTGCGGAGGCTGCACCCCCGAAGGAGTTCCAGTTAGCCTGCAGTTCTGATGTATCTGCGTAACTATCAAAATCGTCAATGACGAGAGTCTGCGCATTTACGCCGACGAGCCCGGTGAAAAGCACCAGGTAGAGGATTGCTCTGATATTTCGTTTCATAGGAGTTGACTGTAGTTATGGATTTGGGGGCTTTTATTTCATTCAATGGAATATTAGGCGATTTTGTTTATGTCAATGGAAAAACTGACAAAGATTTTCGATTAGATGTATTATTATCGATCACCAAGACACATACTGCACGTTCGCCCCCTCTACGACACACGATGTCCGAAGGAAGCTGCTAAGTTCATTGATGATAGCAGGCATAGAGTTATAATACCACCGCCGGAGCGGGGCATGCCACTTTTAGTCTCCGAAGACTTTTCCGAAAGCAAACGAGCATGTATTCATTTTCCTCCCAGTCGAATACTGGCTCGGATTTACGGGAGTCATCCGGAAATCTTTCCTGGTCCCAAATGGACTCCACTATTTCCAGCCAGTCTTCATCCTGCCTGATAACACGATGCCAGCTTGCGATATCCTCAGTTTCGGAGCAGAACAAGGCTGCTCGTGAGTATAAATGAGCCATGAATGCGCAAAACAGTTGGAGTGTTTCGAACGCCTGAACTTCTTTTTGAATAGAGGGCAAAAATGATTCAAGACGTATGGCAATCGCTGTCCACTGCTCAGCGGCTCGCTCCCAGTCCGTCCGGGGCTCCCCGTCGAAATCGGCTTTGAGAATACTAAGGTACTCTTTGCGCCTTGGCGCCAGGTAAAACGTTTGGATCAATGCGTCCACGACTTCTTGGTCTGGAGTCGCATCATGAAAACTCTTCAAGTAATTTTCTATCGCGGGACCAATGTCTAGTCTGCCACAGGCGTTCATCACAGACGCTGCCAAGGCAACTCCAGGCCAGAGGCAATCGTGCAAATAACGCATTGGTGTCCAGATGGTTGTCAAAACCCCTTCAACCTTCCCTTTACCTTGAAGCTCTTGAAACGAACTCATTCGTTCGATATTCGGCAACGCAATATCCCCGGGATAGGCTTGTTGATCGTAGGTAATGAGCGCAGGACATAGGATGACATTAAAGCCGTCATTCAGGAGCTTCTGGGCCAGCTCTGGAGAAACATCCGGAGAGTATTGCCACACCGCCGCCACGATATCTCGTGGAAGGTACTCCATGACGCCAGTATTGTAGCTGTTCTCATCGACCCACATGATCATCCGCCGTCCATATGCAGCGACTTCATCGTAAATAAAACGAGCGTAGTCGGCGAGCAGTTCGGCCTTGGATTGCGATTTAAGCGCTTCCCGGGTCAAGGGGTGCTGCCCCAGCTTCACTTCATCCATCCCGACATGGACCCAAGGCGATGGGAAGATATCGACGACATCCTTGATCAGTTTCCGCATCAAGTCCCTGGTCTCAGGATGCACCGGGCATATGGCCGTGAAATCCTCATCGCATTCATTTAGATGCCGGTAGCGCGCATGCCTTGTAAGATAGCGGGAATGCCCGAGAGTCTCGAGCTCTGGAACCAAAGTAATGCCGTAACCCCGGGCATACTCAACCAACCCCCTAGCCTCACTGGCTGAATATGCATGCGGATCGGCCAAACCCGGAACGCTTGGAAAATCCAAGCTCAGACCCTGGTCGTCCGAAAAATGCCAGACCAATGTGTTCATCCCCTGGTCCGCAATGAATCGAATAAATCGGCGATAGTATTCACGGCTCTCAAGACAACGCGCACTATCGATCATGAACCCTTTTATACTCTCCGCCATCATTCTACGTTTTATCTATTCAACATTACAAAAACCAAGGTGATCACAGGCAGGAAATTCCAAGCAACCCCATCGCCATTTAATTCACTCAATGAAATATTAGATTCGACAACTGTCAATAATTTGTTTTGTCTATCTGGCAAGCCATTGAACTATAGTCACAAACAGGCGCAGAGAGATACCCGAGCTTACGAAAGACGCACAGAAATTCGAGACATGCAGATGATCGCAAAAAACAAACCGAGGAACAACCGAAAGCAATCGCAGATAGCGAACCGGCTGCGCGTCCTGCGACTCATCTACTCAACAACACCCTATTCGCAAAGGCGAATTGCACTGGAGACCGAGCTACAGGCCTCCACCGTCTCTAATATCATTTCGGAGTTTCTCAAAATAGGCATCATCGTGGAAGGTGAAAGCCTTGAGAGAAGTAAAGTGGGCCCACGGGAAACTGTCCTGCATATAAACCCGCAACGCGCCACCACGATCGGGCTCAACATCCATGCGACAACACAAGATATCTGCATTATCGGAGGTGATGGTACAATTCTCGCGGAAAAGCGCATCTCAACCAAATGGGACAGTAAAACACCTGCCAAACTCGCAAGCAGTATCAAGGCGCTTGTAAAAGAGACCGGGCTAGCCATGGATCAGATAAAAGGGGCCGGAATAGCTATCCCCGGAGTCGTGGACAACGAAAGCGGCGTCACCATCCTGTCCCGTGCACTGCAAGTTGAGAACTATCCCATCCGTGCGCGTATGTCCGATTTGCTGGAAATGCCCGTCATGATCGACCGCAATGTCAATTATGGCGGTTATCTGGAGCAGTACCTCAATCCCACACTCAAACAGGAAAACACGGGCTACCTGCTCATCTCCAAAATCGATTCACGTCGCTCCAATGATGAGTATTCCGTTGGGATGTCCCTGACCTTGAACGGTGAAATTTATCGAGGAACCAACCATGCCGCCGGAGAGCTGGATGCGGTTTTACTCCCTTCAAATGATGGTTCCGCTGCGGATGATGCCGAGCCATTTTTCTGCAAGATGGGGAATCATTTTGCTTCGGTTATCAATCTCCTCGATATCGGACACTTAATTGTTTCCTCAGAGGCTCAGACCCTGGCGGAGGAAGACTTTGGTCGCTTTTCCAAAGCCCTGCACGAATCCTTGATTCCTATCAGCCAGCGCCGCTTTCAACTCAGCCTATCTCCTTATGGTATTCGCGGTATTACCCGCGGCGCCGCTCTACACGTCCTCCACCACTGCCTGGAGGCTGAACTGGGTGAAACCATTCTAAATCGGGGAAAATAGGAGTTAAGAAGCGATACACGCGTAGACATATCCTATTCATAGAGCGCTGGTTAACGTATCTTACAAGAGGCTGATTTGCGAATTATTTCATTCAATGAAGTTTTTTCTTGCAGTTAGTGCAGCTATAGACACTATTAAGAACCATGAAGGCCATTGTTCGAGTAGTCGCCATCGCCAGTCTTAGTTTCACGACAATACTGGCCAACGCCAAAGAATTGCTGATTGAGGACTTTAGCGAGTACGCCTCCACGGAAGAGCTCCAAGAGAACTGGAATGCGTTTGGCAATGCCGCTTCCTCGGGACCGGCTACCCTGGAAGAAAGTGCAGGCGAGTCCGGCTCGAACGCGGCTTTGTTTCAGCTCAACTGGGACGCAGGGAACAACGCCAACATGCGGCTGAAGACTCTGCCTGCCTCCAAGCAGGACCTGAGCGACTATGAAACCGTAGAGGTAACCTTAAAGCTGGAGGCCGATTCCATGGGCTACAATAAGCCGAACGAACCAACAGGCATCCGTTTGGTGATCCAAGGCGGTCCAGACAGCTCGATTTGGCAAACCGACTCTTACTATAAAAAGTCTCCCAAACTAGGCGAATACAGCACACTCGTTTTTGCCTTATCCGATGACGAGATGGCCCGTGAAAGCGGACAGTCCACGCTCAAAGAAACCCTCTCAAAGACAAACAATCTACGACTGCGCTTTGAGAACAATCAAGCCGCAGACGCGAGAGAGGACGCCCTAGTCCAGTCAGTTGTGGCCAAGGATTAGGTCTGTCTGCCGAATCATTTAGAAGAGCACCTACCAATAACCATTGAGCTATGCAAAAGCGTACAAGCAGTAGCACGCAATTTACGATAAGACCACTTACCGGACTACTTTCCATGATGGCGATCACTCCGATGGCTTTCTGCGCAGCATCCACCACCCCTCAGGATACCGAGACTGCTGTCATTAGCACCTCGACCACAGAGATCACTCCGATGGAAACGGACTCTAGCCTGCTGGCACCCGGCGCGGATATCGGCATGTGGGTGTGGCGCGAGGAACAGCTGGTAGACCCAGCCGAGAGAGAGCACCTGATCCAATTTTGCCAAAAATACGGCATCTCTCGAATCTTCGTCCAAGTGAGATTCGAGGAGTCGGAAACCGGCTATCAACTGGCCACCCCGGAAGATTGGAACGCATTGCTGAGTGCCGCCACCAAAGCAGGTGTGAAAGTCGATGCCCTGGATGGCGCGGGAGATATGGGGTTCGCCAGCAATCGGCACGACACGCTCCAGCGCTTGGAAGCCGTCCTCGCCTTTCAAAAGCAACAACCAACCGACGCCAAGTTTTCCGGGGTGCATTACGACATTGAGCCTTATGTCACCCAACGTTGGAAAAACGAAGATAAACAGGTCATCTCAACCGAGCTGTTGGATACCATGGTTGAAATCAAAAAAGCGGTTAGGGATGCCGCCCCCTCAATGACCATCGCGCACGACATTCCCTTCTGGTACAGTGGCCGTGATGAATACCTGATTAAGTATGATGACTCCGAGAAGTACTTGAACGAACACATTCAAGACCAATCCGATTTCCTGGGTATTATGTCGTACCGTACCCATATGACGGGGAGAAACTCCACTTCTGTGATTGCGAATGAAGAACTCGAATACGCAGGTGAAACAGGCAAGAACGTCTTTCTCTCACTGGAAACCGTGACGTTAAAGGAGACGCCCAGCATCACCTTTCAGGGCCGGGAGCCTGTCGATTTCGTACAGGCTATTCGCGAACTGAATGTCCATTTAGAAGGAACTCCTGGTTACGGAGGGATTTTTCTCCACACCTATCGGACCGTTCGCCCGATGCTCGAGCAATGGGACGAAACACGGATTGATCTAGCATGCAGTATTGAGCCAAAGACTTCGCCAGATGACGGTAGCGAGCAAGTTAAGTGAAACCGGCACGTCGACTAAAGCGACAATACGGAAGCTAGCAGGCTTCCGCTCCACACCTGTTGAGTTGGCCCAAGGGCTAAGGGAAATCGAACAAGCCTTCCCTCATCGATTTAATGATGCTCCAATCAATTGGAAAATTGAATTCGAGAAGGATTTGGACGCAGAGGTAGGCTTTACCGTTAGCATTGATTCGCATGTTCTGCGCATCGCCTATGCTCAACCAGCCAATGCGTTCCGTGCCTTGGGAATCCTCATGGGGCAAATCGAATCCGATCACACACCCACTCCGTTTTCCGAGAGCAGCCCTTTTCATTCCATCGGCGCCATGCTGGACGTATCCCGGAATGGTGTCCTTCGCCTTGAAAGCGTATACAAGTTCATTCGCCATCTCGCGCTCATGGGCATCAACCAACTGATGCTTTACACCGAGGATACTTTTGAAATCCCCGATGAGCCCACATTCGGCTATTTCCGCGGTGGTTACAGCCAGGAGGATTTACGCGCAATCGACGTTTATGCCGCTTGTTTTGGCATAGAAGTCATTCCATGCATTCAAACCCTGGGGCATCTGGAGCAGATCCTGCAATGGCCTTGCTATCATGATTTGAAGGACACCAACGGGGTACTCCTCGCCGGTGACAAGCGAACTGACGATTTCATTGAAAAGATGATCACGGCAGCATCGGCCCCCTTTCGGAGTCGTCGTATCCACCTGGGAATGGACGAAGCTCACGGGATCGGCTCCGGGATATACCGCCTGAAGAATGGCTTGCGGGCTCCTTTCGACATTCTCTGCGAACATCTAAAGAAAACGGTGGCCACCTGTGAACGCCACGGCTTGAAGCCCATGATCTGGAGCGATATGTTCTTCCGCCTGGGCTCCAGCACCAACCACTACTACGACCGCGAATCGCGCATCGACTCAAAAGTCGCCGAAGAAATTCCCCAGGAAGTGCAACTGGTCTACTGGGATTACTACCACACCGATACCGGCTTCTATGACGAGTGGATTGCGCGCCATCGACAACTAGGCAAGCAGCCCATCTTCGCATGCGGCATCTGGACATGGCACCGTTTCTGGGCCCAGCTCCCCTACTCCATCGCTACTTTACAGGCAGGGATGGCGTCAGCACGAAGGCAAAATCTGGACGAAGTCTTCATTACCATGTGGGGAGATGATGGCATGGAGTGCGACCTCTTTTCCGCGCTGCCGGCGGTCCAGGTTTTTGCCGACCTAGCTTACGGAGTGCATGGGGAAGGCCAGAGCACACATATAGCCAACTTTCTGGGAAGCGTTGGCGGCACTTTTGACGATTGGCTGGCAGGCAGCATGCTAGACATACTGCCCGTGGAGAGCTCAACCGAATACGAAGCCAATGCCAGCAAGTGGATTCTGTGGCATGATCCGCTGCTGGGACATTTCGAGTGTCAAATTCTCCCTGAATACCTGGAGCATTTTACGCGAGTTTCCGAAAAGCTCGAAAGAGTCCTCGTATCTCGCCAAGAGGACACGCGCCTGCAATTCGTGCAGCAGGTCGCCAAGGTGATTGCATTAAAAGTTAAGCTACACCTAACACTACGAAGCAGTTATCAAAACAACGACTACGACGCCCTGCAAAGACTCCATGAGGACACCATCAAGAATCTGAAGGACGCCTTCGCTCGCCTACGCGACATGCACAACTCACTATGGCACAGCAACTATCGTTGTTTTGGCTGGGACGTGCTTGAAAGGCGCTACGCAGGCCTGCTTTCTCGTTTGGAAACTCTCCATCGCAAGCTCGGTCTTTACCTGGATAATCATCTCGATTGCATTGAAGAATTGGAGTGTAAGCCACAGCGGTTATGGCCACACGAGCAAACGCAGAGCTTAACTATCTCTCATCGGCAAACCTCGACTCCCACGGTCATTTATTAACAAGCAATTACCAATGAATACCGTCATCGCAGTCAGATTCACTCAGTACCATCGAGGCAAACACAGGGCTTTCACCTTGGTTGAGCTACTTGTCACGATCGCCATTCTGGCCATTCTCGGCACCATCCTTATCGCCGTAGTCGGCAATGTCAGACAATCGGCTAAAAAGACGCAATCCATGTCCAACCTGCGCCAGATTGGGATGGCGATGAACCTTTATGCCACAGAGAACCAAGGAAAGCTCCCGGAGGGTTATTTCTATAAGAAGGGAGAAGGCGAGCGTTATTGGACCTGGCACCTGGAACCCTATATCGAGCGGCTGAGCCCTTCAAACGAGCCAGCAGAAAACATCTACGTCTCTCCTCTCGTTGATAAATACATCAAGGAGGGGAGCTTAAAGAATGGCTCCGTTCCCAGCACTTATTCCGCGCATGGAATTTTGTGTCCCGACACCTCAAATTACGGCGATGAAGATCCACGCATCAACGTATCAACCATTTCGAACCCCTCGGAACTAATTCTAGTTGGCGAAGCAACCTTACGCAGCAATAACACTTATGCGAGCGCCACATTCAAGACACCGAGCGCATTCTATCAGCGTAAATCCGGAATAAATCTGAATGAGCCTATTCCAACTGATACTGACAAAAACGGAACCGGTGGAGCCTTACGCTACCGCGCAAACGGCGCCGCCTTGGTAACATTCGTGGACGGCCATGTGGAAGCCATGGAAAAGGGCACGGTAAAGTATCGAAATATAGTTATCGCGCCGTAGAACTCAGCACACGACGGGCATTGAAAATCGAAGCGACGTAGAGATCTGGACCGCGTTTTCCGTCGGGAGAACTCCACTCGTAAATCCCTTCGTTCAGGTAGAAACGAGCCAACGAGTCAAGCAGTGTTGTGGCCTTTTCGGGTGCAGCTTTTTCCAATGCGGATGCCACCCAGAGTGAAGGCGTTGCCCAGTAGCCGCCATTCTGATACGTTCCCTTCTCCACGGGAATAAAAGTCGACTCCCAGGTTTCGCCCTGCAGGAGATGCGCTATCTGGCCATTCCAGGCGTAACATTCGAAATTGTCTGCCAGAAATCTTGCCGCTTGCTCCCGCTGCTCCGCGTCCCCCAACTCCATACTGACCAGGAAGGCCGTTCCCCAGATATCGACTTGGCGACAGGCATGATCCGCGGCAAAGAATCCACCGGACTCACTATCCCAAAGCAGTCTGAGTTGGCGGTTGGCCAGTTCAGCGAATGCGCCCCAATCCTCCAATGAGCGGAAGCTAACGGCAGTTGCCATTTCCGTGAGTTGGCGGCAGGACTGGATCCACAGCAAAGAACAAAAAAGAACATGGCCGGACATGGCTACTGTGTCCTGGAAACCATAGGTGCTGCTGGGAGCCTGAGGATCGTTGAAAACCAACCCGTGCAAGCGTGGCACCCACTGCATGCCACTCTCCAGCGCAGGCAGGCAGGCTTCCATAAATGTACTATCGCCGCTTTGTCGCCAATAGTGATAGACCACCGACACCATGAACAGCGAGTTGTCCAAGGTCGGACCGGCACCACAGGGACGCTCCTCTGTTCCCGGACGATAGAAGGCAACAAAGTCCTTGCTCAGGTTGTCCGGCAGGGCACCGTCACTTCGCTGAGCCTCGATGAGCATTTCAATGCCACGCCGAGCCTCCTGCGGTTCCAGGAAAGACCACCCTTCCTGAACAAGGTAACAGAAGTCACGCGTCCAGAGCTTGGTATAATAGCCAACCCCGTCCGGGGCAAACATCGCACTGCCATCGCGTGCCAGGAAGCGGCACTTGTCCACCACCTCACGACATTTCTCTTCAAGTTTATCACGCATCTAAAGACTACTCTTCAGGCAACGTCAGACGAAGGAAAACGCGGTTGCGATCACCAAACTTAATATCCGCTTTCACTTGTTCCGAAGTGCTGTTCAGTGGCATGACCGATGTGGACACCCCGTCAGTATTCCATTCGCTCAAGTCCTCGGACCACTCGATAATCCCATCTCCCGGAGGTGTCTTGTTATCACGCCGGTAGTGCATTTCCACACGCTTGCCGTCCTCGGCCAGGGACACGGAAGGCAGAACATCCGACGTAACCGCTTGGTAAGGAGTCAATCCAAAGTGCTGTCGCATCCGATTGGTGACACCATCCCCGGCAAGCTCTGCCTGGGCGCCCCAGAGAGATTCCTCAAGGGTGGAATCGGCCAATTGCGACTCCACGAAGTTCTCCTGCTGCCAAGCGGAAAAGGTTCCTGGCAAACCCGAGGCCGTAAGCTCAATCATGATTGGCGAATCCCAGACGGGTACATCCTCGATTACCGACTGACCTCCGCTCGTGCTAGCCGACACGGTGAAGTGAATATTTGAGAAAAGGTCGTAGCCTTCGATGGATTGGGTCTGAGTTAGCGTTGCCGGAATTGTTACGTCAAACTTGTCCCAATAGTTCGGCCTTGCCGGTGTTTCATCCCCTGCTTCACCACCCTGCCAAAGAAACAGCAAAACCGTCTGGGCATCAATCTGGAAGGCATAGGCGTGCAGGTCCGGAATCTCTGGCGAGGTGCTCACCGGCCAACTCATCACACGCACTTCCTGTCTCTGTGGAAACACCTCAGCAAGATTACCCATGGCAAAGTAAGCGGGGCGGGGCTGTTGACTACCATAAGTGATGCCGAAACTTTCTACAATATTGTACCAATATACCCGAGATACGCCGAGGGCGAAATTTTGCAGGTAGGAGCGCAGCAGATACTTGGCAAGAATGTCGTGAGAGACGGCGAGGGATTTCGGATATTGCGGATCCGCATCAGTTGTCCAGTATCCCATTTCGGTTATCCACAGTTCGATGTGCTTTCCAACAGGGCTGTACTCGTCCACCAAGCGTCGGATTTGCTCTACTTCATCCGCATAGCATATAACCTCCTCCGGGTCATAACCGTAGTTGCCCGGGTTGAAGGTATCCTCGGGAGCATGGCCCTCGCGGTAGGGGTGAAAGGCAATGGCATCCACCAAGTCAGCCGCGCCTTCCTGCAGACATTCCTCAATGTAATCGATGGGCGTACGGGAAACCGCCCCCATGACAATGAAGGCGTCCGGGTCTTCTACCAAAATGCTGGTAACAGCTGCGTCGAGTAACGCGACATACTGGTCCGCGGGCCCGGAGTTCTGCTCGTTCCAAATTTCCCAATAGTGCATCTGGTCCGTGCCAAGCGAACCGAAGGTCTCTGCCATCCATCCGCAATAATTGGCAAAGCCGGCAACGAAAGCCGCCCCCTGGTCCTGGTACCATCCGAAGTTGGGCAGTTGCGACCGGGGAATCGTATTGTAAAGCTCGTTATCGTAGGCGAGGATGTGCAGCAACTCCATACCCGACGCCTCCAGCGCATTCATGTAGCTGTAGGCACTGGAAGGCAGCTGTAAAACACCCTGGGTTTCTTCGACTTCCTCCCACGTATAGTGAAATCTAAGCGCTGTCGCCCCTGACCCTTGCTCAAAGGGTATCCCGGAAGTATAGTACTTTCCACCCCCGCCCAAGCCAATGACGGGTTCTATGATTACCGATGCCGGCATACTGAAAGTGCCCGTTGCCCCTGTATTGGGAGTTACCGAGATGGTGTCGAAAAAGCCTTCCGCTCCGGAAATGGTATCCATCCCAAGAAGGTCAGCATAGGGACACTCTGTGGTGAAGCTGATCTCGGATTCTCCCTGGAAGGTCAGCAGATCCGATTCCGTCAAAGTCGATGGCAACCCAGGATAAGCTTGCTTGGCATAGATCCGAGCCAAACGAGTCCGAAAATCCGCCTCGATTGCCACATGGTAGTAAACGTTTCCGGAGACGGTAAAACTATCGGCTGCGAGCTGAATGCCGTCGGCATCCCGGTAGTACAGATTTCCGTCTTCATGCAAAGCCACGGCGATTTGCCAGGCTAACCCGTCGTCATCACTGATGAGGCCTAAATCGGCCCGACCAGTTCCGCTGGGGGAAAAGTTGAGAAGCGCAAATCCTTCCACTCGGACGTTCTTATATTTGGCATCACCACTCCATGCAATGTGTCCTGTGGAGGTACCATAAAGCCGTGCCGAATAGGCCCCATTGCGGGCGTTCCAATTTGCGATCTGGGGCTGGCCTCCCGTCCATGTACTCCATTGATTGGAACCTGTGGGATACCCAACGATAGATCCACTTGTCGGGTAACCCTCAGCCGGCTCAAACCCTGCCGTAAAAGTATCCGCCGCATCGCTTGTCAGACAAGCCAGCACTATGCTTACCAAGTACCATCCACGAATATTATCAACCACGCTCAAGTTCATCATTGATTATGGTTGAATCCAGGTCGTTTGTGTCTCGCTAGAATCGGGGCTAACACGAAGCTCCAGCATCACCGGCGAGTCCCAAACCGGCACGCCTTCAATAATCGTTGCCCTGGGACCTGTCTTTTTAGCGCTAGCTTCAAAAGCTATATTGGAAAAGATATCCAGCCCCGCGATCTTCATCTGCTCACCTGCCAAGACATGAGGAATCGTCAAATTCACTTTTTCCCACTCATCGTATCTGACTGGTGAGTTTCCGGCCTCCCCCCCTTTCCAATAGAAGAGCAACACCGTTTTGGGATCCGGCTGAAAAGCATAAACGTGCAAATCCCTTACGCCCGGTTGACTGCTGACCTTCCAATCCAATACGCGCAGGTTCTGCCCCTGAGGAATTACTTTGGAGAGATTACTCATGGCATGGTAGGCCGGCCGTGGCTGCTTGTTACCATAGGTTATTCCAAAGCTGCCTACCAAATCGTACCAATAGATGCGGTTTACCCCGAGAGCGAAATTCTGGAGATACGTACGCAGTAAGTACTTTGCCTGCACATCATGTGTGACTGCTAATTTACTACTATAGTAGGGCCTCGCATCAATAGTCCAGCAACCTAACTCTGTAATCCAAAGCTCTAATGGCTCCTTATCCTTTGGTGTGTACTTTGTTACTGTATCTTGAATTATCGCAACTTCATCAGCATAGCATTCAACGGCACCTGGAGCGAAGCCGTATTTGACGGGGTTGAAGGTTTCCTCTGGAGCAAAACCCTCGCGGTAGGGATGAAAAGCGACAGCATCGACTAACTCAGCGGCGCCTTGCTTCAAGCAGGCTTCCAAAAATCGAATATTGGATCGTGAAACCCCACCCATAACAATAAACGCTTCCGGGTCTTCGGCACGCATACGCTTAACCGACTCGCGTAATAGTTTCATGTAATCATCCGCCGAGCCGGCATTGGGCTCATTCCAAATCTCCCAAAATTTAATCTGCCCAGTGCCACGTGCACCAAACGTACGAACCATCCAGGCGCAGTAATTAGCATAGCCATTAATAAACTCCTGCCCCTGCCCCTCAAACCAGGAGAAATTTTCCATGCCCTTTCTATCTCGCGTATTATAGAGCACATTGTCGTAAGCAAGAATGTGCAACAACTCGAGCTGGGACGCCTGTAAGACACGCATATAATCAAAAGCACTTGCGGGGAGATCGTAGACTCCCTTTTCCTTTTCGACTTCGTGCCACTGGTAATGGAAACGAATCGTTTCGGCCCCTGATCCCTTCATCAATGGTGTAAAGCTATTGTAATAACGACCACCTCCGCATAAGCCGATGACAGGCTGCACGATCTTGGGGCTCGGAACACGATAGGTTTCTTCATAGCGGGGTGTAGGCTGTACTGCAGCAGAGGTGTTAACACCAATATCTGGATGAGGCGACCAGCCTGGTTCTCCCTTCTTGGGCTTGGGTGCCCAGTTTTTGACTACCGATGCCGGAAGTGCCTGTACGCTGATATCATCAAAAAAGCCTTCTGCACCCTCCATGGCATCTAGGCCGATGCTCCCCGAAAAGCCGCCAGTAGGCTCAAACGGAATTTCCGCCTTACCACCAAAGGTCAATAAATCGCCCTGAGAGATAGCAGATGCCTGGTTTGGTCGTGTAGGATTCACATACACGCGAGCCTGCCCAGACGCGAAGTCCACCGCCAATGCCACATGGTAGTACTGCCCCCCATTGACCACGAAGTTGTCAGCAGCCAACTGAATGCCCTGAGCATTGCGGTAATATAAATTGCCGTCCTCACTCAAAGCGATAGCAATGATCCATTGAACATCTGTCTCTCCGCTGAGAACTCCGAAGTCCAGCCGACCGACTTTATCCGGTGCGAAGTTGGCTAACAGATAGCCTTCCAACCGTATAGCATTCGTATCACGGGGAGTTTTGAAGCTAACCATCCCGGTAGAGGTTCCATAAAGCCGGGCCGCGTAACCACCACCAATAGCGTTCCAATGGGCGGTCTGTGGTTTGCTACCAGTCCATGTCCCCCAAGTTGAGTCAACCCCGGGATATCCGATTATGGTCCCCTCATAGGGGTAACCTTCCATGGGTTCGAAACTAGTACGATAGAGCTCGCTCTGTGCCCAGATGCTAGTTACCGGCAATGCAAGCAAAGAGGCACACTTCAAGAGAAGTCTCATGGACTGGGAAGATATCAACATAACGAATAGAGGATTTCCATGGAGATTTAGGCAAATAATCAGCGCAAACGACCTGGCACAGCACAGCCCACCCCAGAGCAAAAACTATTCGGAGAGCGCGACAATGGCCGTGGGATATACCAATTAAGCGCGACGCTGACGGCGCAGACAGAAAGCCAAGCCGAGGACTACCGCCCCCAAAGAAAGCGCCACAGTGGACGATTCCGGCACAGTACTAACGGAAATATTATCAAACCAGACCTCTGCGCCAGCGCCAGCTACAAGGCCCAAATATTCCGCAAAGCCCTTGTCGGTACCGAAGTTGATAATAGGGTCCCCACCAAAAGACACCAGATTGGCCTCTGTGAGAGTTGTTGGCACACCAACGGTCGTAGTTCCGAGATAAAACTTGGCCTCGCCTGTCTCATAGTTGGCCTCAATTGCCACATGATAATAGGTATCATCCACGATAGTGATACTATCAGCAGTGGTGTTGGTACTGGCCGTGCGTGCCACAAAAGTACCATCCTCATTCATACGCAGTCCGACATCGATGGTACCAGTTGCGTTAGCCATGAGAAAGAACTGTGCACTGCCGCTCGTTCCAGAAGACGAAAAGTCAGGACGGATGTAACCATCCAGAATCACATTCGTGTACTGCGAATCGGTGTTGAATTGGATCGCCCCAGTCGAGGTGCCATATGCACGCGCAGACTGCCCGCCACCGATTGCCCAAGCATGCGCAATAACCAACTGGCCACCAGCCCAGGTTGACGTCCATTGTGGTGGCGAGGAAGGCTGACCTGGCAGTGGAGCGTCCAAAGTAGAGGAGTAGCCTTGGCCAGGCTCAAATGAGGTATTGAAGAGAACCTGGGCCGATGCACTCACGGAAAAGGCCGATGCGAGCAAAGCCAAAGCAATAGTCGGGATATATTTTTTCATGGGGTCGTGAATTGATTTATGGTTGAATGTTCAATGAATCGTTAACATTAATTTTCAAAAAACCTCGTCCAGTCAAGCCATTTTTTAAAATAAAAATTCCCACCAAAGGACTATATCGGGCTGCCAAAAGTAAAGCTCATTAAAAATAAAATCCGAATCGAATGCGCCCATAATTACATTTTAACTTATTTTAAATAAAGGTTTTACATAATAAACAAGACCACCAATAAGCCTCCCCTGGGAGAATCCAAAACAAAAATACCCAAAGTCGCCCTTGACATGCGCCCCAGAAATGAACAGCGTGTAATCGTTTCAATTTTAAATGAGCAAAACCATAACCATTAAGCATGTCGCCGATCGCGCTGGCGTATCGGTAGGCACTGTCAGCCGGTATCTCAACGGCATGACAAACGTCGGCGAGGCCAATGCCACCCGTGTGCGCGAAGCGGTGGACGAACTGGGCTATCGCCCGAGCGCCTCCGCCCGCATCCTGGCCACGCGCCGAAGCGGCAATACGATGCGCACAGGAAACATCGGCGTTTACTTTAATCAAATGAGCCCTGCCTGGTCCGCCAATGAAACCACCGAGGCCTACATCAACGGCATAGAAGCCGCATGCGCCGAGCATGGCATGCATTCCCTCATCGAGTTTGGCGGCAGCAAGAGCGATACGCTCCCTCGCTTCATTCTGGATCACAAAGTTGACGGTTTTCTCATCACCGGCATCGAGCCAAGCGCCCAATGGCTCGAGCAAGTGCCCGAGGACATTCCTCTGGTTGGCATGGGCGCGCTCCATCACGACACCCCCATCCCATTGGTAACGCCCGACAATTACGCAGCGGGGCGTCAAGTTGCCCAGCATCTTTGGAAGATGGGCCATCGCCGCATCGCCTTTGTCTACAATACTGTGTCCAACCACATGTTTGTGCATCGTCGTCAGGGGGTCGAAGAATTCCTGCAGTTGAAAGGTTGCTTCGATCCAGACCTCGCGCCCCCCATTGAACTCCAAAGGGATCGACAAAATATCGAACCGGAAGCTTCTCCGCCTGATATGCTGCCCGTACTCCAAAGGCTCTTGAGTTTGCCAGAGGAGAGACGGCCAACCGCTCTTGTCGCACCAAATGACTGGAATGCCCTGGGCGTCTACAGCGCGCTCAATGTCCTAGGTCTGACACCGGGGGAAGATATCAGTGTCATGGGCTTCGACAATTTCCCGAGCATGTGCTGCTCAGTCACCCCTGCATTGACCAGCTATGACATCCCTATCAAGAAGTCGGCCTATGTGGCTGCGAAACTACTCTATCAGCACATTACCACAGACATGAGTAGCTTTCCCCGATCCGTACAGCTAATCTCCGGGCACCTCGTCGAACGCCAATCCGTCAAGCCCCACGACATGTCTAAGGCGATGGCGGAAGCTTAAAACAGGACCTCCACGGCAACCTGCAACTACCCCGATAATGAATAGCAGACAGCACTCCCCCTTTATTTCCTGCCATCGCAAATCCAACCTCCAGGCTGGCTTTACTTTGGTGGAACTCCTGACCGTCATCGCCGTTATTGCGATACTGGCCGCTATATTGTTTCCAGTCATACGTAGCGTCCGGCAAAAGTCCAACACGATGGAGTGCGCTTCCAACCTGCGGCAAATACACGTCGCCCTCAATCTGTTCGCCAACGATAACAACGGCGAGTTACCCTTCCTCAACGATCCCGGACAGGAACTTTGGGGCAGCAAGTGGCAACAACGCATTGAGCCCTATTGCAGCCCGGAGAGCCGTACCACGAGTTCTGCCACCCAGCGTGCAGTAACCGAAAGCGTTTATTGGTGCCCATCGCAGGAACCCCACAACCCCGCTCAAGGCTGGCCCGGAGACTACGCGATTAACGTACTGCTATTTCGTGCCAACATCTTTGTAGATGATCCGAATGGACAGCAGTTACCACTCCGTGTGCAGGACATCCCCGACCCGTCCAACTTTATCTTCTTTGTGGATGGCGGCGGACAATGGGCAAATCCGGCACTGTACGAAGCACACGCCGATCGCATCTGGGCACGCCACTCGAATCCCGGTGACCTTAAAGATGGCACGACGAACGCCATGTTTGCTGACGGGCATGTGGAAAGCGCAGATCGAGCTGAGTTCCTTCAGGATCGGTACTGGCTCTTTCATGAAAGTGACAGCCTGCCTTAAGCCAGCAAAACGGTATAGCCATGGCGAACGACAATCCAGGCAATGGCGATTTCATCCACCTGCCGGTTCACGGTGGGGTGCGATTAAAGGCCGATGATCCGCGCTTGTCACAGTTGGCCGGGCATCCGGCTGCGAACTTTTTGGTCATTGAGCGCGGAAATCATTTTGAGACGGTAATATCATCCAACCCGCTAGACATTGCTACTGCAACCACACTGCCCGAAGACCGGGAATCATTGGGCATCTTTCCTACGTTGCTCGCAGCGGTTGCGGCCTACCGGCAGTGGACAGGCATGGAGGCGAAAGAACCACTACCTGCCGTACGTCAATTGAAGAGAGCCGTTACATTGGACATGTGGCTGCCCGATGGAAGAATCGCACACCGGTATGCCGATGCCGAAGCCCTGCTGAACACCTTGGCCAAGCACCATCTGGCACACGGCACCCTACTCTACCTGCCCGGCTGGCACGGCCCCTACGACACACGCTACCCCGCATACGCCCCTGCCCCCGAGCTAGGCGGGGATACGGGATTTCGCTCCCTGCTGGAGACCGCCAAAAATCTCGATGCCAGTGTCATGCTCCATCTCAACTACTGGGGCTACGATACGCAATCCCGCCTGCTGCCAGACTACCAGCGCATCCAGCTACACGATGCCCAGGGAAATCCCATGGGCTGGCCGGGACTCCAACGCACTGGCGCCACTCAACCCTTGGCCTATATGCGTGTGGATGCACAAGCCTGGCAGGATTTGTTTTTCCGCTACGTTGAGCCCCTACTGACTGACTTCCGGATCGACGCCCTTTTTTTGGACCAACTCGGCTCTCACACCGGACACGATAGTGGTCTGGACAATGGTGCGAACGCCATGCTTAAACGTCTGCGACAAATCTGCCCCGGGATCATCCTCGGAGGAGAAATCGTGACCGAGGCACTCATTCCCAAACTCGACCTCTTCCAAGAATGGGGCATGCCCTGGTGCGGCCTTGAGTTGGATTTGACCGATGCCTTCTCGCCTATTGTACGCTACCTGGTAGCGAACTGTACCAAGTTAATCGGTCACCTCGGCCTTCCTGCCGCCACGCCATGTCGCTACTGTTGGACGAACTACCCGTTTATCGCGGAGCATGGCCCGAGCGAGGCGTTTACCATCGCTCAAAAGCACCTGCATTCCCTTGGCTGCCTGCCACATGTGCGCCTGGACTACGCCCGGCATAGAATCGACGCTCTCAGTCTCGATGTACTTCGCGCGATGGCGCAACCGATGGCCAGACCTGAGCCAACAACCATTACCCAAGCCCTCCAACTATGAGTAACCCCTGGATTTTTCACCGCGAAGGCACGGATATCCATGCCTCCGATTACGCCTATCTGGCCAATGGCTACATCGGCCTGCGCGTCCCGCCGTGGGGCAATAGCGCAGGTACGGACGAAGCCCGTGGCCTCATCGCCGGCCTGCACAGCATCAAGGATACCGTCATGAGCAATCAGGAAAAGGGTATCCCGCCACCCTCCCCGATTCGCTTGCCCATCTTTGACAGGCTGGACCTGACCGATGCTCAGGGACGGTCACTCATCCTTCCCCGGGAAGACGCCAACGTGAGCCAAACTCTGGACATCCGTCACGGTGAACTGCATACGCGTATCGAGCATGAAGATGCCATCATCGAGCAGCTCTGTTTTTGCAATCAGCAGCATCGACATCTAGTCCAGCAACACTTGGTGCTCCGAGCCCGGAAAAACCTGCAACTGACCATCGACGGAGAAATTGACACCCGTACAAGCAAAGGCTTTGTCCAGGCGCCCGAACCGGTAGAAACCACGCAAGATGGTATCATCCTGCGAGGCCGGACCGAGCTGCATGGCGTAGAAGTGGCCATACGCGTTGAACTGATCGTATGCGGCGGCGAAGAGACGATTACCAGTGCCTCAAGAAAACTGGTTCGCGAGGTCAAGGTGACCGAGGGTGAGTCCATTGAGATCTGGAAATGCGCCATCCTCGCCGACGACCGCCACGCTCACGATAGTGTCGCACAGGTACGGATGCTTTTCGATCCGAAGCAGCTGGATGCCTACACACAGGCTCATCGAGACGCATGGGAAGAGCGTTGGAACAACCGGGTGGAAGTGGATAACCCCCAGTGGAACAGGCTCATCAGTATGGCGCAGTACAATCTGAAAGCCTCCCACGATCCCCGCAACCCATGGGGGCTGCCTGCCATGGGCCTTTCCTCATATGCCTGGGACAGCTACGTTTTTCCCTGGGACGCCGCCCTGTGGATGTTCCCGTATTTCCTCATGACAGAGCCGGAAGCCGCCCGGCAAATGCTGGAGTTCGATATCAACGGCATGATGGGGGAACGCACACGACTCGAATACTACGCTGCCGGTGACACGATTAAGATGTACGATCCAGGCTGCGTCGCCTGGGCTGCCTGGCAATACTACCTCGTTACCCGAAACCGTGCATGGCTGGCGGAACGGGGAAGCCTGATCTTCGAGGCCGCATGTAAGGGTTATCATCGCCGCTCAGTGTTCAATGACGACCTGGGGAAATTCGAAATCCGTGGCGTCTGGCCAGCCGACGAGTTTGCCACGCAGGACTCCGACAACAACGTCTTCACCAACGCCATTGCCGAACGCGTTCTGGGCATCTACCAGCGTGTTTGCGAGCTACTTGGGCACGACTTCCCCGATGCCTACAAACCCATGTTGGAACACGGCTTTTGGCTACCCTTCGACCACGAGAACCAGCGACACATCGAGCATGCCCGATGGCGCGACGGCAAGATGGCTGATGCCTATGATGGAGCAGAGATCAAGCAAGCGGATGTCAACCTCATCCGTTTTCCCCTAGAATGGCCTCTACCCGAAGAGGTTGTGCGTAACGATCTGGAATACTACATTGAACGCATGACCTACGATGGACCAGAGATGACCTGGGGAGTCTTTTCCGTAATCGCCGCCGAACTGAAAGATGACCCGCTCATGATGCGCTGCCTGGAGCACATCCTGGCCTTCTTCCGCACTTCTTTTGAAATCTTCCGCGAAACCCCGGAGAACACGAACACGGTATTCATGACCGGCAGCGCTGACCTGCTGCAGGCTTTTATGTTCGGCTGCTGTGGTATCCGGCTGCGGGAGGACGAAATTTTCACACAACCCTTTGTCCCTGCTTCGTTGGGCGAATGCCGATTCTACGGCGTTCACATGGCGGGAAAATGCTATGACATGATCGTCGAGGGGGACCGCCTTCTCAAAATGGAGGCGCATCCAAGTGCGGAAAACATCAAGTCATGAGCGCTACTCACTCACTTACCTCCTCTACAATGACGGATAAATGCGAATATCCAAATAGGAATGCCATCCCTGAGGAGGTATTCACCTTGGAAACACTAAAAAAGGCCAACGCGCAGTTGATGTCTTGGAGGCAAGCTGCGGGTGCATTCGGCCAACTGCTACTACACCCTTGCTGGGAAGAGGCTTCCTCCCTCGACAGACGGTACCATGGCCAGACCATTTACCGCAATGCGGAGGTTCTTCAAGGCGCCCTTCGCCTCTACAAAGCAAATGGGGACATATCGTGGAGACTTCTCGCGGATGATGTGGCCGCTAACATCCTGTATCTGCAAACACCGGGAGGCGGCTTCTACCATGCTGCCTACGAGTTCGAGCCTTCCTACACCTGCGAGCACAGCTGCCCTATCCATCAGAGCGCACCCATCCTGGCGCTTCTCGACTACGTCGAGTTTCCTGAGGCAAATGCCAACCGCGTGGCACTCATCAAGCCAGCCATTGATACCTGGTGGAAGTGGATGGAACGCTTTTGGTGGCTGCGCGGTAACCAATGGAAACAGCCTCTGGAAGTGCCCGGTTTCTGCGGAGTCACTAATCAGGACTTGGTGGTAGTAGCCGCTCTGGCACGCTACGCCAGAGTTTATCAGGACGACTCACTCTATGTGCGCTTCGGGAAGCCGGTGCTCGATACCTACCTCGGGCCAGCCTATTATCATTCCCAGATCGGCCTCTTCGAGCGTGGAGACAAGCCTAACTTTGTCGAAAGGACTTCCTATTACGAGGTAATCATTTCCATGCTGGAAATCATCCACCGCGAGACCGGAGATCCACGGCTCCCGGAGATCGTAGACAATGTTGCCCGTCATTTGTTCGATGCGCTTCATATTGGACCCGACGGCCTCACTCACCTGTCCTGGGGCGCGGAAACCGAACCCGGCAATCGCGCGGAGATTAAGGGTTGGCGAGCCTCGCCGTATAGCTTCAAAGCTTATCCTGCCTTGATCGAGATCATGCATGCCTACCTGCAACGTCATCCGAACCCCCAACTACAAGCCGGGTATGACAACCTGGAGAAAACCCTCGCAGCCTACGTCTATGCGGATGCCACGATTCCGGTATCCCTGGGAACGGAACCGGTCTTTGCACTGGCAGGCTATGTGAACACCTTGTGGACTTATTTGGTCAATCGCCTCGGCCCCCAAGCACAGTTATCGGCCACACCGGGGCCAGTGCCCTCTGTCCATCGCAGTTGCGGTGACTTCGTCTGGAAGTCAAATGCGCATGCCTGGCAACTAAGCCGGGATAACAATACTCTTTACGCCGGTATAAAGTGCAATCCGGGAGCGATTGCTATAGGCCCGGAAGAGCCAGTCTCCGGCTATGACTTCACACAGCTTTTGCAGGTGGATTCCCATGAAGTCGTTCAATCATGATGCCATCAGCCCCGTGGGAGAGAGTATCTAGGCGCGGGGTCATTTTATTGGGCATGGCTCCATCGAAAAGCGGACCCACGCTGCGAAGGCTCAGTTACGCAAATGCTGGTCGTAGAAATCCACAATGCCATAGACATCGAATATCATGGTAGGCCAGCCGTGCTTCTTCCCTGGGCGCGGTACGATGTCTACTTCGAGGCCTAACGCTTCCGCCTTGTCATCAAAGCGGGTGGATTGGTCGAAGGGCACAAGATTATCAGCAGTTCCATGATAGATAAGGATGGGCGGCAGGTCTGGCGTAATGTGGTCGATAGGCGACATTGCATGGCCGACGGGCAGCCACGGCTCTACCGCGCGCGAGGTCATGCCAAAGGCCTTAACGTAGCTCTTGGGCGGGCCGCCATCGTGGAGGTTCTCGCGGGAGTCCCCCAGGTTGATGAGGTCAGTCACCGGATAAAACACAGCCGCAGCCTGCACGGCACTACTCTCGCGATCAATGGGATCCTCGGCATTCGGGTCACCTACCCCGCCGGTGGTCGCCAGCATTAGGCTGAGGTGCCCGCCGGAACTTCCTCCACTGACGCCGAGTCGGTCCGGCTCAATGTCGTAGTCCGCCGCGTGATAGCGAATGAAGCGTACGGCACGTTTCACATCCTCGACGGTCTCCATCACCGTGGCCTCGGGCTGCGAAATGTGCCGTACGAGGAACAGAGTGTAACCTTCGCGCAATAACGGCGCCGCAGGCCACGGATCAATATCCTCGTGAGTAGAGCGCCAGCTTCCACTGATCATAAACAAAATGCCTGCGCCATTGGGGTCACCAGGCACGAAGATATCCATAGTCAGGTCATGGCCTTTACGCTGCCCGTAAACAACGTCGGACATCTCCTCATAGGACGGGTGATAATAGAGCCACAAACCGCCAGCAAGGAGTAGCACCATAACGAGGCCTATGATAAACGCCCGCAGGGTTATGGACAGGATACGACGGATAGAAGTTCTTTTCATGGACTACTGAAAACGGATGTCACAAGTTCACGATCCAGCAGTATACTACCTATCCGCGCAAATGTACATACTAATGTCCGAAGGCGACCGCACTTCTGTGCCATTCGTAATCTGAAAACTTATCTTTAGCCCACTACCTCAGGAGGGTGACAAATGGCCCGCCAATGCAGTCAAAGCGTCTTCCAACGGCGGCATATACGAGTGCCACAGACGTTCCCACTCCAGGCTGACCGGTCCGGTGAATCCATCCTCCTTGAGGCAATCCAGGAGTGGCAGCAGGGGAAACTCTCCTTCACCCGGTAGGACATAGGTATAATCATGCCGTTCACTGGGTTTCGAAATACTGTCTTTGAAGTGAATGTGCGTCGTCCAGGGCTTGACTTCCGGCCAGAGCGTGACCGGATCCAGTCCCGAGTGCTTCCACGTATGGTGAGAGTCCCAGAGCAAATCGACGTGCTCATGGCCACGGGAAAATAACCGGGCAATGTCATCCGTGTGGAGGAGAGAGCTGTGCGTCTCAATGGAAAGGTTGAACGACCAACCTTGCTTCTCCCGCAAAGCCTCCCAGGCGTCCAGCCACTGCCAGACTTTGTCCTGTTCTTTCGCCGGATCCATGGAGCCATCAAATACCCGCAGCCCCGTAACGCCGAAATGCTCCATCAGCGGCGCGAAGGAGTTTATTTCCTGAGCCGCTTCCTCGAAGGGCTGTGACAGCTTCGCGGAGGAATTCAAACCGGCAATGCGAACACCTTCGCTCCCCAAAAGGTTCACCGGGCTTTTCTCCAGCCAACGCTGTTCCTCGGCATAGGCCGGGATGTCAATCTGGTTACCAACGGCCCGCAACTCAACCAGCCCAACCCCGTGCCTGCTCGCCAAAGCAGCTATCTCCGCCAAGGTCAACTCCTGGCAGCCCATGCTGGAAAAGCACCAGGAGAGCGGGGAAATTTTTCGTAGGCTATAGTTAGTTGTCACGTCCAGTCCAGTCTCGCTCCTTTAGGGCCTTGACGTCAGCCAATGTAAGGGTACCGGTATGGCCATCTACATAAAGTACATTCATGGTCTGCCCCGGCTGACGGAAATCCATGTAACTTGTCTCTTCTGGCGTACCCACTGCCGTATCTTTTCGTACATGGCTCTCAACCAAGGTAGAGGGGCAATACGGCAAGCCTGCATATTGCTTGGCATCGACGACCAGAAGCGTTTTGTTGGGCATGAAAATTGTATTAATATTTCGGGAATGATAGTCTTCGGTTCTTCTACCGTCACTACCGTAATGCCAAAAGGCACCAGTCCCCGAATAAGTTAGAGAGAGTTTATCTATGTCAATGAGATTTCCACCGGAATCTGTGTAATCGACATTTCGGCAAATAAATGCCTCATTCGCGGGAGCCGTCAGGTGACCAGCCTTCTGAGGCAAGTAATCTCGGACCAATTTTTGCCAAGGCTGATCGGATGAAACTTTGTTATCTGGATACCATTCATTCCAGTCTTTATCGTCAATTTTAGGAGGAGGCATATCTCCATTATGCTCAGAAACGTATAAATGTACTGCTGATGCAATATTCCGCAGATTACTGATCCCGTGCGCTTGTCGTGCATTATAGAGCATCTTTCCCACCACTGGGATGAGAATGGCGGCCAAAATGGCAACGATGGCTATGACCGTCAGCAACTCGATCAAGGTGAAGCCGAGGGAAAGTTTTGGGGTATGTCGTTTCATGACTTTACTGGGAGATGGTTTCCTGAAATGGGGTGGCGGGCAGGCCCGCTTCGTTGTAAAGGTCTACCTTGGGAAAGCCCGTCCAGGCATAGCGAACGGCTGTTGGATGAGAAACGTCCGGGCTAGATACAATCACAGCGTCTCCGGATAGCCGGGCTGCGGCCGGATGGAAAGCACCTTTGGAATCCGCCACCTCAAAGCCGGGCAGATCGCCTTTGTCCTTATCGACCAAGTCACCGCAACCCGTATCGAAGACCACAGTCACCTTGGAGCCCTCGGCCTGGACGCTGCGGGGAGTGGGACCAGCGTAGGGTTCGTCCATCCCGTAGACCGATACCAAGGCGACCTTGGCCAGGCGCTCACCCACCGGCTTTTTGTCGCGTGGATGAATATCGTCGGCCTCCCCGACATCAATGGCTACCGCCAAGCCACTGTTGGGCTCCATGGACACGCGTCGCTGAATCTCGCGAATTTCGGGATAGTTTTCATTCACCCCGTCCTTACCCTCGAAGCCAGCAAGCTGAACGATAAGGAAGGGCATATCCGGCTCGCCCCAACCGTGACGCCAGTCCGCGATCATATCCCGGAGAAAGCGGTCGTAATTTTCGTACTGCCAAGAGTCGGACTCGCCCTGATACCAGATGACGCCAGTAACGGGGAAGTTGAACAACGGCGCTATCATGCCGTTGTAGTAGCCTGTCGGCTGACGCTTGGCAGGCTCACGCGGCTTTTCGGCCTTGGGATTGGTTTTCACCTCTTTCTCGTAGGCTTTGAGCTCAGCGGGATAAGCCGCCAGCTCTCGTTCGTAGCGCTCGAAGTACGAGGCCGAAGCGGGATTACGCTCCAACACCTCACGGCTGGTCCAATTGTTGGCCAGGGTCCCCCCTACCGTCGACATGATGAGGCCAATGGGGATACCCGTGTCGCGCTGAACCGACTCCCCGAAGAAATAACCAACCGCCGAAAAGCCCCCCACGGTGTAGGGATTGCAGGGTAGCCAGGAGCCCTGGACGCTTGACTGAGGCTCATCCGCTGCTGCCCGCTGTACGGTAAAGAGCCGCAGGTTTGGGTTGCTCGCGTTTTTGACCACTTCGGCCTGGCCCTTCGTTCTGTTGACCGGCCAATACATATTAGACTGGCCCGTGCAGACCCATACGTCGCCCATCAGGATATTCGCCACCAGCAACACGCTGTCATCTGAAGTCACCTTAAGCTCGTAAGGCCCACCTTCCTTCATGGAGGGGAATTCTACCTCCCAAGCACCGTTCGCGTCTACCTTGGTGGAGAGTTGCTTTCCACCAAAGGTGGCGGTGACATCCGCCCCGGGATCGCCTTCGCCCCAAATCCGGACGGGCACACCGCGCTGAAAAACCGCATTGTTGCCGATCAGAGGATTCAGAACCAACTTGGCCTGTAGTGTCCCACTCAACAGCAGGCAAACGATAACAGATAAATATCGAAGATACGTCATAGGGTAAAGGTTTCGTCCTCCGGCTTTGAGGCAGGAGGATAGCACTCAAGGAGTTCACAGTCGCCGGAAGCTTCCATGGTCAAATCACCTAATCCATGCGGGATGATCGCCCGGTCATACTGCGACAGCTCCGCGGTCCAACCGTCCGGCCCACCCAGGCGACAAGAGCCGGATACTACCAGCGCGACGCAGTAGGACTGAACCGTCCTTTTGGCGCTGCCGGACCAGGTTGTCTTCCAAACCTGGAAGCAGTCGGTTTGTTCCGGACCAATCAGGCGCTCCCGGCGGCCATTGGCTATCGACGCCATGATTTCCGGGCTGCACAGGTAGTTATCCCGCACAAAAGACAGGCTCTTCTCACGCAAATCGAAGAAATCCAGGGCAAAGTCGATGTCCCGCCCCATAAAGCGGTCCTTTTCCGGCAGCATGTAGTTGCCACGTTTGAATTCAAAACGCGCCACCCAGTCCGATGGTTCAAGAATCTCGACCAGGAGCACCCCCGCGCCCAGGGCATGCGAAACACCACCAGGCACCATGACCACATCGCCCGGCTTTACCGTAACGGCATCGAAGCACGCCTCGATTGCAGCGATGTCCTGGCTTTCAATCATCGCTTTCAAGGCATCACGCTCGGGTGGACGCTGAAAACCTACGTAGACCTTGCCCTCCCCTGCCTCCGGACGGACGGCGAGGACATAATAAGCCTCGAACTTACCATAGGGAGAGTTCAGCTTTTCACGTGAGAACTCCTTACTGGGATGACATTGGAAATGCAGACGCTCAGCCGAATCGATGTATTTAACCAGAAACTCCGGTTGAGCGCCGAAGCGAGCCATGTGCTCAGAGCCAAAGAAATATTTCGCGTGCTCGTTGAAAAGGCCGTCAATACGGACCTCCCCATCCTGGCCCTCAACTGTGGCAACACCTTCACCGGGACGCGCATGCTCTGCCGGATTAATGGCCTCAACCGCAGATCCAATCCAGTCCTCTGGATAATGCGTATCCTCGGGCTCGGGCTTACCCTCGATGGTGTCCAGCAGTCGCCCGCCTTGATACGAACGCCAAACGCGGTTCGGACTCAAGCGCAACGGGGTTTTGGACAAAGAAACAAGCGAAGGGGACATTCAAAATAATTGTCTTGTGCTGCCCTTTCTAATATTTATTAAATGACACTGTCAAGCGGTAAAAATCTCGTGACTGATACCTTTTCTACTTACGACCTCATCGTCCTGGGCGCTTATTTTGCCTTCATGCTTCTGATCGGCTGGGTATTCCGCCGGGCGGTATCCAATACCAGCGACTACTTCCGTGGGGGTGGCAGCATGCTGTGGTGGATGGCGGGCAGTTCCGCCTTCATGACGCAGTTCAGCGCCTGGACCTTTACGGGGGCCGCAGCCAAGGCCTATCAGGATGGGGCCATCATCCTCGCGCTGTATTTCGCCAACGGCCTCGGATTTTTGCTCAACTATCTGGTTACCGCGGCGCGGTTCCGGCAGACGCGCGTCATCACTGCGGTCGAGGCTGTGCGTCGGCGCTTTGGCAAGGCGAACGAGCAGGTCTTCACCTGGCTGCAGATACCGCTCGGCACTATATACGCCGGCATCTGGCTGAACGCACTTGGACTCTTTTTCGCCGCCGTCTTTAATTTCGACGTCAATGCCACCATCATCTTTACCGGGGCTGCGGTGCTGGTAATCAGCCTCTTTGGTGGTGCCTGGGCAGTGTCTGCCAGCGATTTCATCCAGGTCATCGTGCTGATGCTCATTACCATCGTCGCGGCCGTGTTTACGTTGGCCCATGTCGGCGGTCTCGAGGGCTTTTTCGAAAGCGTGCCACTGTCCGGCAAAAACGGCACCCTCGAAATTCGATCAGAAATCATCATCATCTGGATTTTCGCCATCACGCTCAAGCAGGTCGTCAATATCAACAATCTACTGGACTCGTCACGGTACCTGACCGCACGCAACTCGAAGGAAGCGCGCAAAGCAGCACTGTTGGCTACGGTGCTGTTTTTCATCGGGCCCGTTATCTGGTTTATTCCGCCGATGGCGGCGTCCACGATTATCCCGGATATGGCTGCGGTCTTCCCCAATCTCTCCAAGCCCAACGAGGTGGCTTACGTTGCCATCTGTCTGGAGGTTCTGCCACTGGGGATGATGGGGATGCTGGCCTCCGGCATGTTCGCAGCCACCATGTCCTCCATGGACAGCGGGCTCAACCGCAATGCCGGCATCTTCGTCCGCAACTTCTATTTTACGGTCTGCCGTCCCAAAGCTGACGAAAAGGAGCTTATGCTCGCGGGTAAGATAACCACACTGGTGCTCGGCAGTCTGATTATTACCATTGCCCTGGGCCTGAACCAGCTCGAAGGCATGTCACTCTTCAACATCATGCTGCAGTTTGGTACCCTGGTGGCCATGCCTCTGATCGTTCCCGCCATGCTGGCAGTCTTTGTGCGTCGCTCACCCGACTGGGCTGCCTGGTCCTCCATTATCCTCGGTCTGATCAATTCCTTCGCCGTCAAAATGCTGGCAACCAGCCCGCGCCTGGAAGCCCTGTTCGGCACGAGCTTCTCCAGCCGTGAGGTCAACGACATCGTACTCATTGTAGGCGTCATCAGTAATTTCATCGTCGGCGTGGGCTGGTTCTTCATCGCAACCGCGCTGGATAAACGCCTGTCCGAAAAGCGCGTCGCCGAAGTCACCGCCTTCTTCGAGGATGTCGACAAGCCCGTCCTGGCCGGAGACCGCGATGCGGGTCAGGACGACCCCGGCATCCAAGTAAGGCTCATCAGCCGGGTCGCTATCGCCTACGGCGTCTTCATGCTGTTGATGGCCCTGATTCCAAACCCTTGGTCAGGCCGAGTCGCGTTCATTTTCTGCGGTGGCTCGCTGTTGGTGATCGCGCACTTGCTCCGACGTAGCGCACGCGCCCACAAAACCGACGCCGCAAAAACCGTATCGGCTACGGCTTCAGCCAAGCAGGACCAGACGACTGCCTGATGAACTCTGCATGCCGGTGGATATCTGCCAGTTCGCCATCAGCAGACTGCATGGGCTCCACGGTAAAACCGGTATTGAACTCACTGTTCCAGGGAATGCTGACCTCACCCACATTCGTGTAGGCCAAGTTGTCCACCAGCTCGATACCAGGCTCATCCTGGCTCAGCATTTGAAAGATCGGCGACTTCCCGATAACGATGTTTTCCTCAATCCGTACATCCGACGGAGGCACATCCACCTGCTTGTTGCCCTTCGCCTTGCGACCATGCATGGAACCGACCACAAATGGAACCTCACAATGGACAATGCGGTTGGCGCGAATCAACGCGTTGGTTACAGGTGCGTACTCATTAATAAGACCGTCCCGAACCCCCTCGGAGAGCACAATCGCGCCCCGCGTATCCTTGCCATCCAACATGGCAAAGGTGTTACCGATGACCTGATGGTCAGGCCCAATGATGCGTACGCCGCTTTCCTCGTAGTTGTTGTCCGGGCTGCCGATAAACACATTTCCGGTAACCAAGCACCCGAAGCCGTGACGCAACGTCAACTGCCCCGAGCATTCGACGAAGGCGTTGCCCAGATAGACGTTGTTTCCGGACTTATTCGAAATGATTTCGATCTCGCCATTGCACCGCTTGAAATAATTGTACTCCACCCGACAAAGCGCCTGCTGAAGAGAAGTCTTGCTGTCTCCGATGCGGATAATTTCCCAGCCGTTGGTAGAACCCCCAGCCAGCGCTCCGCGAGTACGGTCTGCAAAGTAGTTGTGGTCAATTCGATGCCAGGCAGGCTTTTGTGCTGGTGACTCGTCCAGGTAGACCGTCATGAGATTGTCATGCGAGCGCTTCCCCGTAAAGTGGCAGTGATCCACACGATTAAATTGACCGAAGAGGACAACCCATTTAGAGTTCTTCAATACAGGTGGGCCAGCCTCGGCCTCCTCGATAACGATGTTCGTCAGCCTTGTATGGCTGGCCTCCTTTTCGGCGACGGAGCGGAATGAAATTACTTTCCAGGGGGCGGTCTCGTCACATATCGCCAGGAATTTGAAACCGGACACCACCGCGTAGCTCGCGCCGATGTGCATGGTGCTCGCCCCGGTGAAGGTTACGCCGCCCGGAGTCTCCGCCCGCAGTGTGATCGGCTTGCCTGGCTCGCCATCCACACCGGTAAAGTCTATAGAAACCGCATCGTATTCGCCATCGGCCCAGACGATTTCGTCTCCCGGCGCCACCACACCGGCCACCATCAACTCTTTCATCTCTGCTGCTGACTGTATGCCATGCGTGGCGGCAAAGAGTTTTACCGAGAAAAGGAGTGAAGCTTGAAAACAGAGAAGACTTTTTACCGGAGCCATGTCGATGTGTAGATGCAATGAAGCCCGGCTGATGAGAACCCTCACCCTCAGCCGGACTACATTATATTAAGCGTGTTCCCTAAGAGGTTTTAACTGCGGCGACGGCGATAGGCCACGAAGCCCAACACCAGGACACCGGTCATGACGGCATAGGTGCTTGGCTCGGGCACGGCAATCGTCGACACCTCAAAATTGTCGAAGGTGTAATCAATGCCTACGCTGGAGGTGAAGGAATCGATGCCGAACCGACCGAGATTATTATCTCCGACCAATGCGCCATTTTCCAAACCGTCTTCACGGAACAGGACACCATCCAAATAGGCCGCAAACGTATTGGCCGCCAGGGATGCGGTTCCGCCACCCGGAACATCGTAATTGATGCTTTGTGAATCGTAATCGTTAATAAAGATATCCAAGCTATATGCCGTATTCACTGTCAGGCCTTCCGTGCTATTACCTCCCGATCCGCCAATCAGAAAAGTACCATCGCCACCAAAACGGATTTCCAAATAAATGTTGGCACTGGTATTCAATGTTGCCGCCGTGGACGGGTCATAAAACGAAACGCCGCCACGCGCATAATCGCCAGAACCTAAATCCTGCTCCCAGGCGAAATCGTAAGACAGTAGAATAGCGGACACTTGACTGCCGGCATCCGGAACAAAATTATTCTCAAAAACAAAGGCGCCTCCGCTGCCGGATTCATTGTCAAATAGCTCAACGCCGTTACCGGAACCACCACCAGCGCCATTGGCGGCGCCAGTTACGACTTCCGTAAAGACAGTTGCCGTATTCGTGCTTGGCCGTACCGCAGTAGCAGCCGGCTTGTCACCAGGCGTTTGGCTTTCGAAATCTTCAGAAAACAGTACGGTGCCGAAAGCGGTACCACTGATGCAGAGGCTAGTTAGGGATATGAGTAGTGTCTTATTCATGGGTATGTTTGAGGGTTATTTGGGTTAGGGATCTCACGTAAAAATTGATTTCAGCCGCGAAGCAGCTTGAGGTCACCCACGTAGAACTCGGAGCCTGCCGTCTGAGTGTCCGTCGTAATCATGACAGTATCTATCGGATGACCATCAGGGGAGAGCATGCTGTGAATCAAGTGACGGCCTGTGGCATCGTTGACATAAACATCTATTTTTTCACCGGCATCGGTGGCGTCGAACTCAATGTCGAAGCTGAGGTATTCAGCTCCGGAAGCGATCACCGGCAACTTTTGGCGATCACCGTTCGAGCCTACATAAATGTTACCGCTGTCTTCCAGGCATTTGAACTCGATGATGTTGTTCTGGGTTTTATCAAGACTACTGTTCCGCAGATAAATACCCACCGTAGCGCTGGACGATGGAAAATACAGCCGGAACGAAAGCGTGCCCTTAGTCACCTGGGGCACATCGGTATAAAGGTATACTTTTTCCTGCCCGTCATAGTCCTTCACCAAAACCCAATTGCCCGAGGCATCATCTTTGGGCCGCGCGACCTCAATAGTCGTTTGTTCGCCACGTGCACGCGTACGCCACGGCTCTCCGATCCCTGTACCTGCAGCAAGGCCTTCAAAGGACGCCGACTGCAGCAGATTTTCGCTTTCTGCGAGACAGGACAGAACCGAGAAAAACAAGATAATTGAGGTAATGGGGAGAATCTTTTTCATTGACAACAGGGGGATTAATAAAAATTAAAAGAAGCATGTCAACCGAAATTTTGCTCGTGGTTTTGAACGAGTGGGAGAAGTCGGATTTCCTTCCCCAACCCCTGTGGGAACGCTTGGAAAAACTGACCCCACAACTCATCCACCTCACGCCAGATGAAGTGGCTGAAAGAGGTTGGGCTCGCGTGTTCAGTGACCTCAAGCCCAATATTTTAGTAACCGGATGGCGTACGCCACCCCTGCCTACAGAGGTTGGTTTAGCCAAGGAATCCGGGCTGATCTACCTTTGCCACTTACCAGGATCAGTGCGCAGTCTCGTGCCACGACTCTGGATCGAAAACGGATTAATAGTTAGCAATTGGGGTCGCGCCATCAGCCATGTCGTGGCCGAATGTGGACTGATGATGATCATCGCGGGACTGCGTCGTGCGGGCTACTGGAACAACGCGATGCACCAGAACGGCGCCTGGAAAGATCAAGCGCTCGATACACAGTCGCTCTTCGGACGCCGCGTGGGCATTCATGGCTTTGGCGCCATCAGCCGTTGCTTGGTCAAGTTAATGGAGCCTTTCGGTGTGGAAATCTCGACCTATTCCCCGAGTGTTTCCGATCAGGGCTTGGCTGAGTACGGGGTCCGGCGCTGCAGCTGTCTCGAAGAGTTGTTTGCGGAAAACCATGTCATCGTGGAGCTCGCATCGCTGACACCGGAAACCGAAGGCATCGTTAACGAGCGACTGCTTCGCATGATTCCGGAAGGCGGGCTTTTCGTCAATATCGGGCGTGGCGCCGTCGTCAATGAAGAGGCCTTGGTGCGTGTCTGTACGGACAGGAAAATCCACGCAGCACTGGACGTCTATTGCACCGAACCCCTACCCGCCGACTCTCCCCTGCGTCGGATGGAAAATGTGTTTCTGCTCCCCCATCTAGGCGGCCCAACCGTGGATCAACGCCAGACTGCCGGGGCATACGGCTTGGCCAATATCGAACGCTTCCTACGCGGCGAACCCCCGGAATCCGTGGTAACCTTGGATGTCTATGATCGCGCCACCTGAGCGAAAGGCCGCCACGTCGAACTGGCTCATTCAACGTGCTATCCAACTCCTGCGCCCGCTCATGGGCGAAATCAATCCTGAGCAGGCGAAGCTGAATCTGGAAGGCCGAGCATCCGATCATGACGCGCGCGCGGACCGGTTGGAGAGTTTTGCCCGCCCCTTCCACCTTTACGCCCTGACCTTGAGTCACCTGGGCGACAGCATGCCGAAAGACAACCGGCAATGGCAGACGCTCCTGGAACAATGCCTGCACAACGGCTCAGATCCGGAGCACGGCGCCTATTGGGGCCCATGCACAAACTTCCACCAGCACATCGTGGAAATGGGCCTGCTGGTTCTCAGTCTGGAAATCAGCCGTGAGCACTTTTGGAATCAACTCGCTCCGGCTACCCAGAACCTCTTTCTCGATTGGCTGGAAACCGCCCGGTGCGTCGCCACGCACTGGAACAACCACATGTTTTTCGGCATCTACACGCTTGAGTTCCTGAAAAAGGAGGGGCGCGAGCGTCCAACCGACCAGGCGCTGATCGATGGCTGGTTCCGGGAGCTCGAGTCCATGTACCGTGGCGAGGGTTGGTTCCGCGACGGACTCAATGACTCGGTCGACTATTACAATGCCTACGCCTTCCACTACTACGGGCTGAACTGGTGCCTCTATTTCGCCGATGATCAGGATGCACGCCGCCAGTTCTGGACGGATGCCGCGAACCGCTTCCTGGCAAGCATCCCCTACGTTTTTGCCAAGGATGGCGGCATCCCCAATTTCGGACGCTCGCAAACGTACCGCTTTGCCACCCTGGCTCCGTTGGGGCCGGCCATCCAACTCGGTTGCTGCCCGCTGCCAGATTCTGAAGTCCGGCGCCTGGCCGAGGACCACCTCGACTTTTTCCTGACCAAACCAATCTACACCCAGGAGGGCTGGCTGAACATCGGCTGGACGGATGAAAACCCAGCCATTGCCGAAAGTTATTCCTGTATCTCCAGCACCTATTGGGCGGCGAAAGGCCTGTCCCTACTGTTACTGCCCCGTGAGCATTCATTTTGGCAAGCCGCGCCCAGCGACCCCGAT
The DNA here is from genome assembly GCA_030432235.1 of Verrucomicrobiia bacterium. Classification (GTDB taxonomy): domain Bacteria; phylum Verrucomicrobiota; class Verrucomicrobiia; order Opitutales; family Cerasicoccaceae; genus JAUIHT01. The sequence goes on from JAUIHT010000006.1 coordinate 147,799, forward strand.
GACGTCTATGTCGACGGCCATCGCCACGCAAACAGTGTCGGGCTGACCCTTCGGCGTTTTGACGGAGATACGGAAATCATCAACAGCGGTTCCGCTATTTCGTTGATGAATCTGCGCTACTTTGCGTCCAAGTGGTCCAAGCTCGTTTACCGTTCTTCAGCCGGCACTGTACTACCGGACAAGGCAACCCCCTTCCCGCTCGACCTCAGCCTGGTCGCCGATTTCGAGGACGTACGCCTGGGGCGTCATGTGACCCACCCCGCCGAATTCGGTGATCAGCACATCCTATGCTGTTACACGCTGGGCGAAAAGACCTTCGAGCAAATGGTCGCAGTCCAAACCCATATTGCCTGGAACGGCCCCTGGCTTTTCCTAGAGCACACCCTGCAGGCAAGCGAGGCCTTTGTCATGCGCCAAGGCGGTTTCTCGCTCGGTCACACTGAAGAATGCATCCCCGATGCCAATCTCTCAGAGGAGCTGGGCATCCGACTTTCCAACCGCAAGTTCACCTCGCTGCTGCAACCGCTGTTTGGCTTTGCCACCACCGAGGTTGAACGCGACGATCCTACCCAAGGCCGCCGCCACACTTTATACCCCCATCACGCCATACCCGTGGCGGTAGCGCCGATTCCCTCTGGAGAAAGCCGCATCGCATGCTTGATCTATTTCGGCCCTCCGGGCCAGCAGGCATCCCCCTGGACAGCGGAAGCGAACGGGGATATACTTCGCCTAAACCACCCGTATTATCAGCACTGGAAGCCCCGTAATGATTGACCTGAAAACAATCGGCCTTGCCGTCATCGCCACGGCCCTAAGCCTGTCCGCCACTGGCCAGGAACTGTGGACACGCCCGGAGTCACTTCCCGCAATCCCTGTGGAGCCCCCACGCACTTGGGTCCTCAAATCACAGCGCGAGGCATTCCGAGACTATTGCACCACCGGGGAGGGAGCCGCCTTCTTCAATCGCATCAAAAGCGGCTTCGACAAAAAGTACCTCAACGCGCCCTTCCCGCCGGAGCCCGGCTCCTTCGGCGATTCCTCTCCCGAAGCACGCACCTCGGCTAAAATTGACGCCTGGCGTGAAGCGCAGGATACCTGCAACCTTGTAGCCGGCACCGCATCCACCGCGACCATTCTCTGGCTTGTCACCGGCGAAGAGCGGTATCTCGATAAAGCCCGCAACTTCCTCGTAAAGGTCAGCACCTGGGATCCGGAAGGCACCACAGGCATCGAATACAATGACGAGACGAACTTCCGCCTGCTGCGCCTACTGCCTGAAGTCTACGACCAAATCAGGGGGCAACTGAGCCCCGAGGAAAAGGAAGCCGTGCTGGCCATGTTCCAGCGCCGGGGCGCGACCAGCTTCGAACACATCTTGCGCAAGCAGACTGGCTTGATTCAGCGCAACTCGCTGGCAGTGGAGCCCTCCAGCCACCCGGTGCGCTTCATGCCGATGCTGGGCCTGATGGGCCTGGCCCTGTGGGACGATCTGCCCGAGGCCCGTGACTGGTTTGCTTTCACCTACGGCTTTTACGAAAATCAATTCACTCCCTGGGGCGGCGATGACGGCGGCTGGGCCGAAGGCATGGCCTATTGGCGCGGCGTCATCGAGCACGCTTCCTTCCAGGACGGGCTTCTGCTGGTGGGCGCCCCCGAGGCTTACCAGCAGCCTTTCTGGAAAAACACGTTCTATTTCCCGGTCTACTTCCTGACACCCTGGCGTTCGACCGCCTTTGGTGACACGCCGGTGGCCGGAAAAATCGGCATGGAGCCCGGTATCCGCGATTTCGTCATCCACGGGGCCAAGGTCTATCAGGACGGCTATTTGCGCGCCTATGCGGATCTTTACGAAGACCCAAATGAGCTTCCGGAAGAAGAGATGGAGTTCAAGCTATGGCGCAAATACCCGACTCCCATCGAGTACCTGCTGCGTGACTTCCTCGTCGCCGACCGCCCCCTACCCGAACCTCAACCCCTGAACGAATTACCGCAAAGCCGTTATCTGAAAAGCATCGGCTGGGTGGCCATTCACACCGACCTCGGCAACCCCGAGGAGGACATCTTCCTGCAGTTCAAATCCAGCCCTTACGGCTCCTATAGTCATAGCCATGCCGACCAAAACGCCTTCATTCTGAATGCCCACGGAGAATCCCTCGCCGTCAATTCCGGTTATCGGGAATACCACCGCAGTCCCCATCACAACGGACACACTCGTCAGACCCTTTCCAAAAACGCCCTGCTCATCGGCGGACAAGGCCAGCCCGCACAGGACGCATCAGCGACAGGTATAATCACTCAATTCATGCAATCCGATAGCGCCACCTGGGTACGCGGCGACGCTACGGAAGCCTACCGCGCCAACCCAAGGCTCAAAGACGTCGAACTGGTCCAGCGCGATTTGCTGATGCTCAACTCAGGCATCGTACTCATCCGTGACGAAGTGCGGACAACCAAGCCCGAGGCGGTTCAGTGGCTGATTCACAGCGTGGAAGCGCCCGAGGAGAACGAGGACGGCACGCTTACACTTCGTAACCACGACACGACCCTCACGGTAGAACTGGCAGCCGTGAATAACCAGCTTCAAGGCCGGGTAGACGAAAACTTCGCCGTACCGGTAGACCCAAAGTACCGCTCCAAGGGCTACGATCCGCAGTTTCACTATTCCGCATCGACTCAGGAACCCGCCACACACACGGTGATTTACTCACTGCTCAGGCCCGCCAAGGCCGGTGATACCACACAGGCGCGCATTGGTTCGTGCGATGAGGAGACCGTCGAAGTCAGCCTGCCGAAAAGGGGAAACATCCGGGTGGACTTTTCTCAAGGCGAACCTGAGATATCGCAGACGTAGAGGCTTGCACCCGCTATTAAATTCGCGTTAATATTTATTGAAAGCGATGAAAATAGCGTCGGGAAAAAGCCAAAGCCGTCTCTCACAAAAGCAAATAGCCGCCGATCTGGGAGTATCCCAGACCTTGGTCTCCATGGTCCTAAACGGGCGCGCCGACGGCATCGCCAAGACGTCCTACGACCGCATCTGGGAGTACGCTCTGGCCAACGGTTACTCTCCGCGTGGTATGAAAATCGACGCGGTCATGTCCAACAGCCTGCAGATGGGCATCGCCACCGTGGGTTACATCCTGCGAGCGCCCCTGCGTCTGGCCAACAAGAGCAACTTCTTCAGCCACGTCCATCAGGGGCTTCACGATCATCTGACAGAGAATGGCGCCAAGACGGTCTTCCTCGGCTCGGAGGATCTGATCACCGAGAAGGATCTGGAGCAGTTCGTCAAGACTCGCATGCAGATGCGCGGCCTCGTCATCATGGGTGAGATTGACCCCGCCCTGGTGCGCAAACTCGCCAAGATTTTCCATCGGGTAGTCTACACCTCGGCCCGGCTGCCCGGCGTATGCCATTCGGTGGTGGCCAATGACGAGGACGCCTCCGAGAAGCTGGTGGAGCATCTTTATTCGCTGGGCCATCGCCGCTTTTCCTGGATGGGCGGCTCCCCCGGCACCATGCGCCATCACTACCGCCTGGAAAAACTCAAGACCGCACTGCAGCGCCGCGGCATCGAGCTGGAGCACTGCCAGGAGGATTTGTCTGGCGGTGCGGACCGGCGCGAGGGGTACGACTGCGCTATGGCCCTGCTGGAGCACAGCCGCAATAATCCATCCACCGCCTGGATATGCTTTAATAGCCTGATGGCGCGCGGGGCCATTACCTGCCTACTCAAGAACGGCTACGATGTGGGCGGAAGCATCAGCGTCGCCGCGCTGGACTTCACCCGTGTGCGGGACATGGAATGGCCCACCCTCACTTCCTCCGGTGCCGTACCGGAAGAGTTGGGCCGTATCGCCGCCGAGCTGATCATCCAGGATCACGATTCGTCTTACTTCCAGGACATCGTTATCCCGGCAGAAATTTATATAGGTGAAAGCACCGGCCCTGCCCCGCAATCCAAGGCGAAGCCCACCAAGGCAAAGCGCTCCTGAATCCCACAGCCTTTGGCCGCAACCATTGCCCTGCACAACTGAGCTGCCTGGCCCCTGTTAATATTTATTAATTGACCCATGGCAGCCTTTTCAATTGCATGAACACCGATGACTACCCTCATCGTACGCCTCGGTGTTATCCCGGTCATACTTCAGTCAATTATTACACTTATGGCTGGAGAAATAATCTGGAACGATTCGCTTTCCGGCGACATCGCTGGCAGCGTGCCCACCGCCAGCGCCTACCGGCCTCTGACCCCAAGCGGCGAAACGGATTCGTTGCCCATCGCCAGCGGTGAGTCCGCCCCTCTCGGCTGCGTGATTGCCCCAGTAGACGACGGTCCCGAACTCCCCTCTCCCGTCCCCGGGGAACCTTACCTGCGTCTCTACGATTACAACACGTCACTCGCCAGCGGTGTGGAATGGAACATCAGCACAAGCGAGGAAGCCAGCTACGACGCACTTGTCCTTTCCTTTCAGCTTCGTCCGCAGGCGGTCATTGCCGATGGCGGCGACCTGCGTCTGTCCGTCGGTCGTTACAGCGATAGTGATTCTCTCACTCTGAACAGCGGTGCAAACCGGCCCTTTCTGGTCAGCTTCACCAACAACGGCGACGTGACCATGTGGCATTCCGACTTCGAGCAGCAAATTAAATCCACCTTCGACCCAGTTCAAACCCAAGACGTCACTCTATTCATCAATGATAACGACCTGCTGGCGCTCCCGATTACAACACCCGATGGAGGCAACGAAAGCCTGTCACCAAACACCCTCGTGCTTTTCATGGGCGATGCCTGCATCGGCCAAACGAGCTTTGATGATGTGACTCCCGAGCGCGAGTACGCCACGAAACCCAACAACCTGGGCCGCATTAGTTTTCATACCTCGTCAACCGCCGCCGGGGTGGACTTTGGCATCACCAGCATCACGCTGCGGTCGTTACATCCCTATTTCCCTGGGCTCTACCCTCAGGACGAATACCGGCACGTCGTCCTTGCGGAGGAAGCCTTCGACGTCCTCACCGCCGATGTGTCGACTCTCCCCTCCTGGCAACAAACCTCCGGCAGCGGCACCTTCATCGTCGATGAGAACGGCCTGCTGTTTGATTACACTGGCGACGCCGGAGATGTTTCCGCACAGCACTTCTTCCGCGACGAATTGCTCGTCGAGCGCGAACCGACGACCGGAGAATACGGCCCCTACTTTTACCTTAGATTTGAACTCACCCTAGATGTCCTGCCCGAAAGCGGCGGCGAGGATTTCTTTTTCGGTTACAACAACCCATCGACCATCGAGAACATGCGCGGCTTCATTTGGCTGAAGCGCAGCGAGACAGGAGACACGGCAGAAATAGGCGTTTCGGCACCAACCACAAATCCCGTCTACTCACCACATCTTCTCGAAACTGGCACGATCTACACCATCCTTGTACGCTACGATCTGTCACGCAACGACTCCTGGATTTGGGTCGATCCAGATGCGGAAACCGAGCCCGATGCCTTCTCTGCGGACCCGGACGACTACAGTTATTCGCGGGTCGAAGCCGTCACTGCAAACTTCGATAGCGCCGACGCGCTGGGGCGCTTTCACGTGGATAACCTCCGCGTCGCCACTTCCTTTCGTAGTGCGCTGGCAAAAGGTCCCTACGACACCTTTAGCGGCCCGGAAATCGTGCGCGGCAGCACCGCCTTCACCGCCACCGGCGACAGCTACCTTGCTACCATGGACTTCTACGGAAACCTGACCGGCTTATCCCAGAGCGGCGTCAGCCTCCTGGCACAAGGCCTGTGGAACAAGGAAGACCTTGGCGAAATTGGCGACCGCCGTAATATCGACCGCAGCTACGTCAAGGCGCAGACGGAGCTACTCATGGCTCATCTCGACGCCAGCCCAGACGCCCTCAAGCTCTTCCTGCAAAACAACGACGACAGCCAGGATGGAGCGTACGAACTGGTTCTGGAAAACACGTCCCTTACCGCTGTAACACTCGACGACGGGTCCACCTTTGCCGCCCCGTTTTCGAGCAGTGCATCGCTGACCACGACAAGCGCCATCCTCGATTTCGGCGCTGAGCAAGTCTGGCTGTGCGGCATCGACGCGATAAATCTCAAGTCGCCGGACCATGTCGACGCCAGCGTCGCCACGGTCGACATGCCCTCCAAGAGTCTGCGACAAATCGACTTCTTTTTCGGCCACTTCAACCTGCTGGATCCCAGCGAATATCGGGTGTTTCAACGCACGAGTTTGGGCCATGGCCCCGTACTGGTCAAAGGCCGGGCACCAGCCGGAAGCGATCTGGTCGAGGTACGCTTTAGCGGCGAATCAACCTTCGGGACATCCCTCCCGGAAGGTTGGCAGACCGTCGCCTGGGCCAACGAATCCACCGGCTTGTTCGAGCAAAGCTTCACCTTACCCGCGGGAGGATGGTACTCCGCCGAGGTACGGGCCTCCGGTGATGGAACCGCCCTTGCCACGAAAACAGTGGAGCGTTTCGGTGTCGGCGAGGTCTTTGTGGGCTCGGGGCAATCGAACTCCACCAACGCAGGGACCGAGGCCGTCGATCAGGCCAGTGGTATGGTCGCGGCCTTTACCGGTGGCCATTGGCAACTGGGCAACGATCCTTTCCCCGGGCCACATGACAGCACCCAGCGCGGCAGTTACTATTCCACGTTGGGCGACCTGCTTTACGAGCGCCTGGGCGTACCCATCGCCTTCGCCTCCTCTGGCCACGGTGGCACGTCCATTGCCCTTTGGCAGTCTGACGTGGACTACCGGTACAACAGCTTTACCTACGCCCGTTACAACGGCATTTATGACTGGACGCTGCATCGCATTCGCCAGCTTGGAGCCGACGGCATTCGGGGCGTTCTTTGGCATCAGGGGGAAAGCGACTCCAGCCATACGCCCGGAGTGACCCGCACCACGGAAAACGACTACTACGACCGGCTCCGCAACCTAATCGAAAATATCCGCGCCGATGCCGGCTGGAACGTGCCCTGGTATGTCGCGCAGGTATCGGTCTGGCCGCTGCCTTCGGAAAACCCCGAAGGCGATGAAAACATACAGGCCGCACAAGCGCGTATCTGGAGTGATGGCGTTGCTTATCAGGGGGCCAACAGCGACTCCATTGGGGTGGAGTACCACCAGCTCGACGGCAGCCGCGTTCACTTCCGTCCGCCCGGGCTCATGCGCCACGGCACGCTTTGGAGCATACACGTAGGCGATCAAATTGATCGGCAAACGGGCGGTATTTACGCCCTCGATACGGACAAGGACTCCCTCCCTGACTACTGGGAGCGCCTCTGGGATTTTCCGGTCGAAGTTCCGGCCACGAACACGCACTCCGACGCGGATGGGTACTCGGACTACGATGAGTTCATTGCAGGAAGCAACCCGCTCGACCCCAATGATTTCCCGGCAATGAAGTCGCAGTTGGCAGGCGGGCAGTGGCAGCTGGCTTTCACCGCACAGCCCTATCGCAAGTATCGCCTGTGGGAGTCCTCTGACCTGATCCAATGGTCCGTAGTGGAGGAGCAGGTGGCGGTCGAGCCCACACCCGTCACACACGAATCCACCGTACCTTCCGGCCCCCTCTTTTACAAACTGGAATGGTCCAACGACCTCGAGCCCGCCACCGAGTGAGGCAAAGTCCAGGAATCGCAGCCGCCCCTACGAGAGCAAGAGCTTGATTCCTGTTGTCCAAGAAACTGACAATCAGGCATTTCTTAGCTTAGGCCAATCACAGGCTAGAGCGAGCATGGGGCAAGGGCAGACAAGCAACCGCAAACATTAGCAGTGCTTCTATGGACAATTAGCGAACTTGACCACAATGGCCCCGCTGGTATTCTCCCTAAAGAGTTTGCTCCTAATGAAAACTTCTATTGTCACTCTCACTGCGACATTCTTTGTGATTGTAGCCCATACTGCGCTTGCACAAACGCCACCGGGAGATATCGCAAACATGTCCCTGCAAGAGCTCCTTGCAGTCAAAATCGTCCGCCAGCAACAAGACCAGCGGACCACGACCGAAGCGACCGAATCGAATGTTCCCGTCACGTCTCCACTGGATAGAAAATTCCACTTCAACTTCGACTACATCTACGTCAAGTTCGACGGATACCTCAATGGTAGCCAGGAGTTGACCCCGCAACAGGTATTATGGGCCGGCCCACCGAATCCACGACCCAACGACCAGTATCCTGTGGTCCCAACGACCATCGAACAGCAGGTTCTGAGCTTTGAGTTGAGTTACGACATCAGCGACGATGTCAGCGTCAGCCTCTACATCCCCTACATTCACCAGTCCACCGAGCATATCAGTATCGTGCCGGGCTTCTCCGATTTTAATATCACCAGCCAGGGCCTTGGTGATATCTCGACCGGCGTGTCCTGGCAGGCTATCACCAGTGACTCCGGTACCCTCCTGGTCGCCGGGGATCTCAGTTATCCCACCGGGAGCATTAACGAGCAGGGCCGCACCCCGCGCAGCGCAACGATGGACACGCAGTTGCCGTATACCATGCAGTTGGGTTCCGGCACGGTGGACTTCACCCCGGCCATCGCTTACGTCGGCTGGAATGACTCGTGGCTCTGGGGAGTGGGCGCGGATGCCACCATACGTTTCGGTGAGAACTACCGAGGTTATCGGCTGGGCAATATTTACGAAGTCGAGGGATGGGTGCGCTATGTTGAATCAAGCTGGGTGCAACCGTCTTTCCGGCTCACCACCATTTTCTGGGATCAGATTCATGGTCAGGATAGCGAGCTACTGGCCCCCGCCCTACCGACGAATCCTTATCCGGCCCCGGTGACCAACCCGAACGCCTTTGGCGGCACGAAAATCCTGGCCCTGCCAGGCATTCGCCTGAGTTATCCCAAAGGCTGGTTTCGCGGGCAATACATAGAGGTTGAGGGCGGTGTACCCGTGTACCAATACCTGAACGGCCCTCAGCCCAAGGAAGATTGGCGTATCAATGTCAGCCTAACGCTCAATTTTTAGTAAACAAATGCCATGCCGGTGCCAAATAAAGCACGTGGAGTCTGGCGCATATTAATAATGTGCGCGTGGTTGCTGTTTGCCTGCTTGTTTCATGCGCATACCGCCCAAGCCGCTAACAGCAACCCGAACCAATTGGAGGAATATCAGGCCAAGGCATTGCTGATTTACAACATCGCCAAGTTCGTCATCTGGCCCGAAGAAGCCTTCACCACACACCCAAACCGGTTCGTCATCAATATAGCCGGACAGAATCCCTTCGGAAATGCATTTTACTTCCTGGACAATAAAACGATCCAGGGCCGTGACGTGGCAGTAGAGAGCTGGACCGGACTGAATCTAGCTTACGATTACCAGGTCCTGTATATCGATTCCATGGGCCTCCAGGAGTTCTCCCATGCGCTGCAGAGCCTGCAGGAGCACCACGTCCTCGTTATCACCAGCAACGTGGACCTATTTGACGCCGGTGCCATGGTCTATCTCGGGGTCGAGAGTGAAAATCTGATCTTCCGTGTAAACCTAGCATCCGCACACAAGGCCGGTCTGGAAATTAGCGGCAACCTGCTTCGCCATGCCGATCAGGTTTACTTCGACTCCTCCAACGAAAGTGGCGGCCAATGAAGGCGATACGCAACATGCCGCTACGCAGCAAGCTCACCGTCATCGTGAGCATCACCTCGCTCCTGGCGGTCAGCCTATCGATAGTGACGATCGCCATCTTTCAGGTGGTGATCACTACCGAGCGACTCGAACACGAAATCACCACCACGTCCCAAGTGCTGTCAGCCAACATTGCCGCCTCCGTCTACTTCGCCTCGCCCAGCGAGGCTGAGGCAACCCTCAACACGCTACGGTATAAGGAAATCGTAACCAACGCAGCACTCTTTGACCGCAATGGCGAACTTATCGCCTCTTACCATAAGAAGGGTTCCGATCAGTTTAAAGATATCGACTCCTGGCCTGAAGTCGGAACCTGCAACTTTATCATGAACTGCCTCGTCGATGACAACGCTGTCATTTACGATGGCGAAGAGATTGGCCGTGTGGTTGTCATCAGCAACCTCGATCCGGTTCGGGACACCCTGCTGCGCACGGCCGTCTCCGGGGTGGTGGTCGTTATTCTGTGCACCTTTGTCGCTGTAAGGCTCTCTCGCGGATCGTTGCGCCGGGTGGCCGCGCCCATCGAAGAACTGGTAAAAACTTCGGACAAAATATCAAAGACCAAGGACTATACCATCCGCGCCCAGAAGACCACCGAAGATGAACTCGGGCTTCTCACCGATTCCATCAACGATATGCTGGACCATATTTACCGCTCGGACACCGAGCTGCGCTCTACCAGTGAAAGACTGCAACAAAACACCGAACGACTAAAACAGAACATCCAGCACCTCAACGAAGAGCAAATCGAGCGCGCGAAGGCACAAGAGCGCGAGCAAGCGCTGCAGGAAAAACTGGTCGAAGCCCAACGTCAGGAGGCCGAACACCTGCGTGAGGCAAAAAACATCGCCGAGTCGGCCAATCGTGCAAAGTCGGAGTTCCTTGCATCCATGAGCCACGAAATCCGTACTCCGATGAACGGAGTTATCGGCTTCACCTCTCTGCTCAGGGAAACGGAGTTAAACGATGAGCAGCGCGACATGCTGGAAATCATCCATACCAGCGGCAAAACGCTCCTGAGGCTGCTCAACGACATCCTCGATTTTTCCAAGATCGAGGCTGGCAAACTGGAGATCCAGCCACGTCTGTTTGTCCTGGAAGACATCATGCAGGAAGTCGCGTTGATCTTCCAGAACCAGGCGGGAAACAAGGGCCTGGTCTTCAGCGTAAAAATAAACCCCGGCACGCCTCGCATGGTCGAGACAGACCCCTCTCGACTACGCCAAATACTCTTCAACATCGTCGGCAACGCCATCAAGTTCACCGAGCAGGGAAGTATCAACGTCGTTGCCTCAGCCATAGACAAGCAAGCGCCCGAAGCAGGGTCACGTCTGGGCAAATGCACGCTCGAATTCCGCATTGAAGATACCGGTATCGGCATTGCCGATGAAGACCTCGACAAGCTTTTCCATCATTTCAGTCAAGTAGACTCCTCTCCGACACGCCGCTTTGAAGGCGCGGGCCTGGGGCTGTCCATTTCCAAAAGATTGTGTGAAATGCTGGGCGGTGAAATTGTGGTTCACAGCGAATCCGGCAAGGGCTCAACCTTCTCATTCACGATTGCCGCCAACTATCCTAACGAAGAACTGGCCGAGGAGGATTCAATGCTGTTTACCGAGGATATTGAGAGCCAACAAGAACCCGTCGAGCTTTATCCACTAAAAATCCTGGTGGCGGAGGATCGGGAGGTCAGCGCGCACTTGCTCAGTGCCGTGCTCCAGCGCATTGGTTATCAGGCCACACTCGTCAGCGACGGTTTCCAATGCCTGGAGGAAGTCAAGAAAGGCGAGTACAATGTAGTCTTGCTCGATCTGAATATGCCGGGATTCGACGGCATCGAACTCACACAACGCATCCGGGAAATGGAATCCAATGGAGGCTTGGGCCCCAACGGCGCCGCACTCTATCTGGTCGCTGTCACGGCCTCGGCCATGAGTGAAAGTCGCAAAAAATGCTTCGAGGCAGGCATGAACGACTTCATCGCCAAGCCCGTTACCATCGACAGCATCCGCAAGGCCGTAAGATACGCCGCCGAATATGCGGAGGTAGCCTCCGGCACGCATCGCTAACGCTTCGCGTTCCCAGCGAAGTGAGCAATGGCTGAATTAGCACACCTCAAAAAAGGTGTTGCAGCGCATTCTTAATTTTATATATAAAACTTATTTTATATATGAAATCAATGGCACCGCTATTTCTTCGCGAAAAAACAGGAGCTCCCGCACTCAGCCGGGGCCTGGCGGTGCTCATCTCCCTTGACCCACTGAGCCCACCCACACTCGACCAAATCAGCAGCGGACTCGACCTACCCAAGGCCTCCACCCTGAGGCTGCTCGAAACACTGGAGCGCACCGGGATGATACGCAGGAATCCCGACAAGCGTTACGAACCTCTCTGGAAGCTGGAACCACTGGAGGATCCGCGTGTGCAGTTCCGGCAGAACCTAAAAGCCAAGATGGAAACGCTTTGTCACGAAACCGGCTGCACCGTCGAATGGTACGAAGCCGCAGACGACGGCTTGCGGCTCATCCTGCAAACCAACCCGGATGTCGAACTCTGCGTCAAGGCCAAGCCCGGTTTTCTGCGGGACTGGCAACGCGAATTCGAAGCCGTCACGCGTGTTGGACACGCCTTCGCCAAGAACGCCCCCTCCATCCAATCGACAACCGTATACGTTGAAAACGGGCGGCTGCGTAAAATTTCCCAACGGCAAATACGCCGTCTAACGGACGAGGCTCGCGTGGAATGCGCTGCCTACGACGAAGCGTTCAATACCAACGGCGTCCGGCGCTATGCCGTGGCCGCATTTACGGAGCAAGACAAGCAGTTTCTCGGCGTACTCGCCCTCGCCGAAGTTTATCATTTCAACCGGAGCAGCAATCCCCGGCTGATTCTCAAACAAATCCAAAAAATCCTGAGCCAGTAAAATCCCATGCGCATACTCTATATCGATATCGACAGCCAACGCCCCGATCACCTCGGCTGCTACGGCTATCATCGCAACACCAGTCCGACCATCGACCAAATAGCGTCCGAGGGCGTGCTTTTTGAGCGCTGCTACACACCGGATGCCCCCTGCCTCCCCTCACGTACCGCGTTCTACTCAGGGCGCTTTGGCATCCATACCGGTGTCGTCGGACACGGTGGCACAGCGGCGCAACCGAAAATCCAGGGATCGGAGCGTAACTTCCGCGACTATTTTGACGAGCAGGGGCTGGCCCGCCAGCTTCAGATACTCGGTTATCATACCGCCATGATCAGTCCCTTCGGCCAGCGTCACGCCGCCTGGCATTTCTACGCCGGTTTTAACGAGATTCACAACACCGGCGAAGGCGGCATGGAATCCGCCGAGACCGTCCAGCCTGTTGTCGACAAGTGGATGGCCGACAATGCCTCAAAAGACGACTGGTACCTGCACATTAACTACTGGGACCCGCACACCCCTTACCGCGTCCCCGAGGACATCGAAAATGTCTTTGAGAACGAGCCCCTGCCGGCATGGCTTGACGACGACGAAGTCATCGCGCGCCACAACAAGATGGTCGGACCTCACACGTCGCTGGAAATCGGCATGTACAACGACAACGAGATGGAGAAGTACCCGCGCCACCCCGGCAAAATAACCGACAAAGCCTCCATGCGCCGCATGATCGACGGCTATGACATGGGTGTGCGTTACGTTGACGACCAAATCGCCAAAATTATAGCCGATCTCAAGGCCGCGGGCGTCTACGACGACACCTGCATCATCATCTCCGCGGACCACGGCGAAAACCAGGGAGAGCTCGGCATCTATGGCGAGCACGGCACGGCCGATGACACGACCTGCCGCGTCCCTCTGATCATCAAGTATCCAAACGGGGCCAAAGGTGCGCGCAACACCAAGTTCCATTACAACCTAGATCTAGCCCCGACCCTGATGGACCTTTTGGGAGGCAAAAAGAAACCCCTCTGGGACGGCGAATCCTACGCCGATGCCATCACCGAGGGCACCGATATCGGCCGGGACGAAGTCGTCATCAGCCAGTGCTGCCACGTGTGTCAGCGTTCCGTGCGCTGGGACAAGTGGCTCTACATGCGCACCTACCACGACGGCTTTCACCTCTTCCCGCAAGAAATGCTGTACGACCTCGAAGCGGACCCGCACGAGCAGAACAACCTCGCCGAGGCCCATCCAGACATTTGCCGCGAGGGCCAGTGGCGGCTCTCACGCTGGCACGATGCCCAGATGCAGAAAATGGCAATTGAAAGCAATGACGTTACCGACCCGCTCTGGACCGTGGTTCGCGAAGGCGGTCCCTTCCATGCACGCCTCAACAGTCTCGCCGGGGCTGGGCAACCCAACGTCAATAAATTCCATACCTACCTGGAGCACCTGGAAAAAACCGGCCGCAAAGAAGGCGCCGAAGAGCTGCGAAGCAAGTACGCCCGCCAGATAGCGAAAGCAACTCCCGTGTAGGCTCTTTATCCAGACCGACGATAGGCCTCGGCCAAAAGGCTGATCGGGTGGCGCACCTCGACCGTCAAGCCCTGCTCGCGCAGGCCGTTGACGAGCTGCAGATGGCAACCTGGGTTGGCCGTGGCCACGCAAACCGCACCTGTCTTTGAGATGTGCTCTACCTTGCGGTGCTGCAGCTTGCCCGCCTGCTCCGGCTGGGTGATGTTGTAGATACCGGCACTGCCACAACACCAATCGCTTTCCGGCAATTCGACAAACTCGAGCCCCGGGATCGCGCGAAGCAGCTCCCGCGGTTGCGCCTTGACCTTCTGTCCGTGGCAGAGGTGGCAACTTTCGTGGTACGTCACAGCCTGTTCGGCAAGTCCGCCCTTCGGCGGAGAGATGCCAATCTCCACCAGCCATTCGTGAATGTCCTTGCACTTTTTATCCCATGCATGAGCACGGTCGCGATACTTCACATCGCCATCGAGCAGCTTGGCATAGTGCTTCAAATGGCTACCGCAGCCACCCGCGTTCGTGATGACGGCGTCCAGCGAGTCCAAGTCGAACAGATCGAGGTTTCGCCGCGCCAGCTCACGGGCCAGCTCAAGCTCGCCGTTATGCGCGTGCAGCGAACCACAGCAAGACTGCACTGGAGGCGTCACCACGGCACAGCCATTGGCCAGGAGGACGTCGGCGGTGTCGCGGTTGATATCGCTGAAGGCTAAATCCTGCACACAACCAGTGAGGAGCCCAACGCGATAGCGGCTTTCTCCCGTGGGTTTTTCCTCAGGCTCAATGAGCTGGTGGGAGAACTTCGCGCACACACGCGGCGTTTGCGGCTCAAGCTCACGCAAACGCGCCGGCGCCAGGCGCATGAGGCCTATTTTTCGGAAAAACACATCTGTATTAGTCCACTGATACAGGCGCAAAACCCTCCCGACAAAGCGCAGCAACCTCGGACGCATGAAGAGCGTCTTGACCGCAAGCCAGCGCCAGAAGTCGCGCTGTCCATGCCCCGCCGCTTCTGCCTGCTCGATATCCGCGCGCGCGGCCTCGAAGAGTGTGGGGTAATCCACGCCTGCAGGACATGCAGTGGTGCATGCAAGACAACCCAGACAATAGTACATCTCGTCCGCGAAAGCTTTGTCCACTGACATCTCACCGTCGGCAATGGCACGCATCCAGGCAATGCGGCCGCGCGGGCTGTTGCGCTCCAGACGGGTGGTGTCGTAAGTCGGGCAAGTGGGCAGACACATTCCGCAGTGCATGCATTGCTGGAGCACGGAGTAGTCCATGCCTTTTAACGACAAAGGGCTGGAGGCCTGGTTAGCGATACCGGTTGTTTCTGACATGGCGCCTCCTCAGCCCTGAACGGGGAAAATTTTGCCGGGATTGAGCAGCCCCTTCGGATCGAGCGACGCCTTCACCTTACTCAGCAAAGCGTAGCTGCCGGGGTCAAACTGGCGGGGCAGGAAGTCGCGTTTGGCCAAGCCAACTCCGTGCTCCCCGGTGATGGTGCCCCCGAGGGAAATCGCGAAATCGAAAATCTCGGACATGGCCTGCTCGACACGGTGCATCTCTTCCGTGTCCTTTTCGTTGGTCAGAAACGTCGGATGCAGGTTGCCGTCACCCATGTGGCCGAAGGAGGCAAGTTGCAGGCCGTGCTTTTTTCCCGTCTCCTCGCAGAAGCGCACCATCCGGGCGAGCTCGCTACGCGGCACGGTGGCGTCCTCGAGAATGGTCGTCGGCTTGATGCGGGCGAGAGCGGCAAAGGCACTGCGGCGGGCCGTGGCCAGCTGCAGAGCCTGGGCCTCGTCGGCGGCAAGCGTCACCTCCTTGGCACCGTATTTGCGGGCAATCTCAGCCATGGCGGCGGCCTCCTCCTCGACCACGGCGGGGTGGCCGTCCGTCTCCATGAAAAGCAACGCCTCGCAGTCGGTCGGCAGGCCGACATGGGCAAAGTCCTCGACGCAGCGTATGGTCATGCGGTCGAGGAACTCCATCGTACAGGGGATGATCTTCGCCTCAATGACGGCCGAAACGGTCTCGGCAGCCCGCTCGATATCGGAGTAGGTGGCCAGCAAAGTCCGCTTGGCCTTGGGACGCGGCACGAGCTTGAGCAGGATACGGGTGATGACGCCCAACGTGCCTTCGCTGCCGATGAAAAGGTCGCGCAGGTTGTAGCCGGCCACATCCTTGACGCATTTGCTGCCCAACCAAACGATTTCGCCGTCAGGTATAACGGCCTCCAGGCCCATCACGTAGTCGCGGGTCACGCCATACTTGAGGCCGCGCAGACCGCCAGAGTTGTTGGCCACGTTGCCACCGATGGTGGACACTTTCATGGAACTCGGATCAGGCGGGTAAAACAGCCCGTGCTTGGCCGCTTCTTCGTCGATTACTTTGGTCAGGACACCGGGCTCGACCATCATGGCCAGATTTCGCGTATCTACCTCCAGCACCTTATCCATCCGCAAGGTACAGAGGACGATGCCGTTTTTCACCGGCACGCTGCCACCAGAAAGCCCGGTACCGCTGCCTCGCGTCACCACGGGCGCATTTTGCTCATCGGCGAAACGCAGCACCGCTGCGACATCCTCGGCATTGCGGGGGAATACCACGGCCGCAGGCATCTGCTTGAGTGCCGCGGTACCGTCAAAGGCATAAGGAAGGAGGTCTTCCCGAGCGGTCAGGACGGAGCCTTCGGGCAGACGGGAGGTCAGTTCGGTCAAGTTCATAGCGCAAGAACCCATCGGGGTGACACAGAGGCAACACCGGTCAAAACAACCGGTCAAGCCTATCGCAGCCTGAACCCTAACCAGAGCGGACTGTGGAGATACAATTTATTCCGGCTAATGGAACCGTCTAGATAATCTCCAGGTAATTGCGGTCGGGCAATTCCGGGAAGGGCGCCGTCGGCAAGGTCTGATACCAATAGGAGACGGAGGCAATGTCATCCTGCAAAGGCAAATAGCGCCCCTCGGAACGCCAGCCGAGGGCCTGGATCGTCACCGCCAGGTCCTTATCAAAACGGATTGGATCAGTGATGTGCCAGCGATACATGCTGAAGCGCATTTGTGATTGGTAGACACCGTCGGGCCTGACGATGTGGGGCACACCGGCATAGGGTGTGGTGTACTCCTGGTACTGTTTCGTGGCCTTGTTTTCGAAATTATAAGAGCCGCAGAAGTAATCCTCCGTACCGGTACCGCAGATGGTGGGGAAACTGTCGCCTCCATGCTCGGCAACCGCCTCGTCAACGGATTTGCCCTCGGGAATATCCACGTCGAGGTAGAATTTGATTTCGCCTTCGCCCCACCAGCCCGTGTTATTCAGGCCCCAGGCCATGTAAGTACCGGCATAGTGGCCCTTTCCCTTCACGCCGTCGAGGAGCGTGTAGACCTTGCCGTAGGGCAGCGGATTCACGCGGCGGAACTGCGCGTGGAAGTAGGCGGCCTTTTCCGGCACTTCGTTGAGCGCATAGTTTATTTGGAAAAAGATACGCATCTCCTTGAAGCCGATGTTCTCCAGGGTGATGCGGCAACGCTTGCGGAAAGGCATCGGCCAGTAACAATTAAAGGCGTTTCCGGGGTTGACGCAGACCGCCAGCGAGGAAATCTGCGCGAAGGTGTTGAAATTGGTGAAAGCCGAGGCGAAAAAATCGCCCACCGGACACTCCACACTGGGCTGCTCCTGATCGTCCCAGTAGATACGCAGGATGGTGTGACGGTAGTTGCCCGTGGGAGTCATCCAAATCTGCTGGATGCAGCCCGGGCCCTCAATGTCCGCCATGACGAAGGTTTCACCGGGCTTGATGGGATCGCAGGGGTGCACCTTCCAGCCACGGCCCAACTCACGGCAGCAAGACTTGGCTTCTTCGCCGGGCTTCGGGTTATCGGGTGATTCCAGCGCGCCGCCTGATTTCGCCCCACTTCGGTTTTCGCTGCAAATGGAGCGAGTCTGCGCGTTGGAAAGGAGGGATAGGTTACCCAGGTCGCAATGAAGTCCGTCAAACATAACGTTATAGTAAAGGCCCAATTGATAAGGAGATCGTTTGCACTTTCAACGATGATTTTCGCCACGACTCCAAATACTACGGGGAACACCGATCCTTCGAATATCCATTATCAGCCCGCAGTGGCACTGTAGAATTGCCCTTTCTGGCCATTTTTGCATGCTGTCCACTTATCACTGCCATGAAACTACCTAAAGCCTACCCACTCGCTTTGGGCCTGCTGCTACTGGCACATGCCCTGTTTGGACAGCCTTCCATAGACGACCTAACGCCCGCCCGCGTCGCCATCGGGGAAAGCTTCACGCTCCACGGTTCCGGCTTCGACGCCCAGAAAACCTACACCGTTACGGTTGGAGATGAGTCACTTACAGTGACGGATGTCTCCGAGACCGAACTCAGTGTGACAGCCGGAACTCAGTCCGGCCTGGTGTCGGTGGCCGAGGACGGCCAACAATTTTCCCGCGAGTATTACCTGTCCATTGTCATGTCGGTGGCGGGTACCTTCGCTCCCCCAGCCGGCATCAATCCCTCAGGTTACTATGTGATGAATGGCAGCGAGTCGGTCGCCGTTAACCCCGACGGCATATTCACGATTACGGTGTCCGCCAGTCGCGCCGGCGTGTTGTGGGCCTATCGCAATGAAGACGACCCGATGTTCTTCGGCATGCATGTGCCGGGGGACGGCTCCCTCGTCATTGATGCGGACAGCACCGCCACCGCCTCGCTCTTTTTATCCCCAATCATTACCACCCGCGATATGGATTTGGCGGAGTACCGCCGGGATATCATTCAGGAGCGTGGTCCGGTGGCGACCTTGGCACATTTTATTCAGGCATCCGCCAGCGACGGCTATGACTACATGAACGACGGCCGGTTTGACACCCTTTACACAGACGCACTGGAAGACGTTTCGCTGGCTATCAGTCAATCACCACCACCGAATGCGGCGCCCCTGCTCGCGTCCCTCTCGCGCGAAAACGAGCCCACGCTACCTGTGGTCATTAAGAGCCTCAACCGCGACGAAATTCCAGGCAGCCCGGCCTCCGACGGCGCCGTGGGCTGGATGAAAGTCAAGGTCGAGAGGCGCGGCGACATCGGCGACGGCAGCGACTACTTCGTAGTCACACTGGAAAACAAGCAGAACCGTTTTCTGCGAACGGACAATCCCCTCTCCTGGCTGTTCTCGGTTTACGAAATTGACCCGAGCCAGTTCAACAACCGCGAGGAGGTCGAAAACTTCGACAACTCCGAGGCGACCTTTGACTTTGTCCAGCCCGGTTATGTGGACCTGCCCGCCATCGGCCCATACTACCTCGGTTCTATCGACGCGGACCTTGGCGGGGCCGATGTGGACATCGGTGAGGTGGTTATCAACAAAGTATTCGCCGCCTTTGAGGAAGCCGCGGCCAACGATTACAACCTCCTGACCGGCAACAAACCCACCTTCACCCCGGCCAAGAATCAATTCCTGGTCCCCGGCGACAGGGAAGGCATCTATGTGATTCAGGCCTTCAGCGGCAACCTCGCCTTCGGCTACGAGCATTGGGACGACCTCGGTAGCGTCACCCAAATCCCCGTGCTCAATTCCCAGGACAAGCTGTCGCAGTGGCAGAGCGCACTCGTCCTCAATGTGGTCATCCTCTCTTTTGACCTGCTGTCGGTGGCCGATTTGCCACAGCAGCTTGGCGACGTAGTCCAGGAGGTATTCATCGATGTCTCACAGTTGCTTTCGGCCGAGTTCGCACAGCAACGTGAGCTAAACCGCGCCTTGGTCTACGCCGTAGTTCGCCAGTCCGCCGTCTCGGCCCTGGAAGCGATCGTCAAAAAGAAATCCGGCTCCGTGGTTACCTCGACGTTGAACGGCATCAAGTTTTTCGGCAAAGCGATCACTAAATTCTTCGACCTGTCCAGCAACGTCAGTGCGTTCGTGGAGTTCGGGCAGCGCACCAACGGCCTTCTGCTCAAGCAGTGCTTCGCCACGGAACGCTTCCTCGTCGTGCTGGGCAATCCCTTCAAGGCGAAGATCGACGACTTCCGACCGCGCCAGGGGCGGGGCGGCGACGTCATCACCATCACCGGATATAACTTCCCCGAGGAGCCATTGGTCAGCTTCTGCCGGGAGCCGCGTACACGCACGGACGACGAAGACCCCGAGTACGACTCCAAGGCCGAGGCCACCGTCGTGCGCTCGGACGAAAACAGCATCAGCGTCCAAGTGCCTGAAAACTGGGAAACGGCCCTCGGGGCTGATCGGCTTACGGCCTACATTTGCATTGAAGAGGCCGGCGAAAGCCACATCGCCACCACCGAAGGGCGCACGGATATCCCGGAAACCTTCACCTATATCCCCAAGCCCGCTATCGTCAGCCTGTCTCCGGAAACCATCTACCCCGGCACGACGGTTATCGCCACGGTCGAACGCTCCGCCGGCGATCGTGCGGAAATGCACCGCATTTTCCTCGATGACAACCAACAGTGCGATATCGTGTCGGTCAGCGGCGACACCATTGCTTTCAGGGTGCCCGACAACTTCTCACCGGGCTTCAACAGCGTGACCGTGCAGCTGCTGCCCTACACCAGCTATGTTTCCGATCCGTACGGATTCTTGATCAGTGCCCGTCCTGAGGACACGGCCACGAAGGGGCTCGGCGCCATCGTTTCGACCACCGCCGATAGCGACGTCATGGACGGCTCCCTTTCCTTACGCGAAGCACTCCTGATCCTAAGCGGCCAACGCGGATTCACCCAACGTCCCGACGGCGTGGACAGCGGCGCCTACGAGGACGACTGGCTGTTTGAAACCGACGGCGCGCTCATCGTCGAGGTAGACGATACCGTGGCCGGCCAGACCATCACGGCCGGCAGTGCCATGCCTGGCATTCCCAGCGGTTGCAAGGTGGACCTGGACGGCGTCACACTGGACATGACCAGCGGCGGTACCGCCTTTTTGAACTTCGACAATCGCCTGAGCACAAAGCTGGAAGATGTCACCATAACCAACTTCACCGGCAACGGCATTTCCATAAAATACGCCAACCTGGTCCAGCTCAACGCCGTTTCCCTGCTCGGCTGTAGCGGCGTCGGAGTCACCATCGAGGAATCGCAAAGTATCTGGCTAAAAGAGGTAGTAATTGAAAACCCAGGCTCGCATGGCATGCACATCACCGGCCCGACTACCCGCGGGGTTGTAATCGAGCCAGGGCTCAATCCACCCAACTTCGGACACATCACCAATGCCACCGGCTACGGCGTGCTGGTCGACGATGGCGTCCAACAAAGCCGGATCGACCCAGGTGACGTACGCAACTGCACACTGGGCGGCATTCGCATCAACGGTGCCAGCTGCGATAACAACGTCATCGGCTTTGACTCCCATGTCCGGCCAACCCTGCCAGCCATCGTGGATAACGGCGGGCACGGCGTCCATGTCACGGGCGGCCCTGACAACCTGAGTATTCGCTGGCTGCTGACTGCGGGCAATGCAGGAGACGGCGTACGCGTCGACGGCCCCGCCTCCGGCTATCGTATCGACAGCATCTTCAGTGGCCTGGACCTTTACGATACTTCTCCGGGCGCCGATACTTACGCTTTCCCCAGACCCAAGGTCTACAATCCCAAGCAAAACACCGGACACGGGCTTGCTTTGTACGAGGTGGACGACTCCGCCGTGGGGGGGGTGTTCCCTGCCCAGTCTATCCGGGGCTATGGCGAGCGCTTCGGCCTAGCCAACAACGCCAAGAGCGGCATCTACATGGAAAATTGCAACAACGTCACGGTGGCCAGCGGACACCTCGGTGACATCTTCTCCCTGGACTTCGAGTTTGAGTTAATCGGAGCACACATCATCCCCAACGGCGAAAACGGCATCCATATCAAGGGCGGCAGCGGTAACAGCCTCGGTGGCATGCACAGCTATTACGACCTGCACATCAGTGGCGCGCCCAACGGGGCAGGCATCCTCATCGAGGACTCCGACGCCAACATCGTCTTCGGCAATCAAATTGGCACGGACCACGGCTTCGTCTCTTCCGAGTCCCAGGAACGCTTAAAGTACGGCGTCCACATCAAAGGCCAGTCGCGTGACAATAAGATCGGCCTGTTGGGCGGCTTTTTCGAAATACCATTCACCGGCGGCGAGGAACCGCCCTACCATGGGCCCTATCGACCTTTTAACATCATCGTTAACTGCCTGGAGGCCGGCGTCTTTATCGACAACGCCGGCGGCACGCCCGACTTCGGCAACCCCGCTCTGCCCGACCGGCCCAACATAGTCCAGAATAACTTCATCGGTCAGGACGAGTATACCTTCCTGGAGCACGGCAATGCCGTGGGTATTCTCCTTGAGGGCACCGCTTATGTGAATATCATCGGCGGACCTACGGAAGACCACGGCAACATCATTCGCTTCAACGACGACGCCGGCATCCGCCTCCGCAATATGACCGTCAGCGACCCGGATGACCGCATGCCCTTCCGCGTGCGCATCGGGGGTAACTTTATTTACGATCAAGGCAAGAACCACCCCGGGCCGGTGCAGCCGCTCCTGGACGGCTTTCCCGGCGGCGTGGGCATCCACCTGGACCACTGTACGGGATGCGTGCTGACACACCGGCCACTCGCGGACAACACCATCGATGACAACCATGTGGGCGTCATGGTCGAAGGCGGCGGCAGTAACCAGATCAGCACACTCAACCTGAACGACAATCTGGAAGCCGGCATGGTCTTGCGTGACACCTCTGACAATCTCGTGTCTCCACAAAAGCCGGGGCAACCCATCTTGATAAAGGACAATGGAGACGGTACCGTCAGTGTGAGTGGAGGCCTTATCCTGGCGGATAGCGATAACAACACTTTGCGCGGCCTCATCGTAGAAGGCAACACAGGCGACGGCATCCTGATCCACGACTCCTCCAACAACATCTTTGACGGCTTCATAAACCCCGGATTGAGCGTTCGCTCCAACACCCGGGACGGGATTCGCATTGAAGGCAGCCAGTCCACCAGCAACCAACTCTTGAACTTCGACATCGGCTTCGGGGTTGCAGCCGCCGCGCCCAACGGCGCGAACGGCATCCACCTGCGCGACGGTGCCTCGGGAAATCAAATCGGCGACGGCTTCAATACCAACCGTATCGCGAATCATGCCTTCGGCGCTGGCGTGCTGATCAGCGGTGGAAGCACGGTCGGCAACAGCATCCGCAACAATCTGATCTACGACAATAACGGCGGCGGCATCATCCATCAGGGAGGAGGTAACAACGACCAACCCGGTCCCATTATCTCGAACCTGGATATTGCCGGCAGGCAGCTCGAAGGCACGGTGACCAACACCGTTGAAATCCCCGCCGGTAGCCGCATCGAGGCCTACAGCGATTACACTACGCCCCCGCAAGGTCGCGCCTACCTGGGCCACACCTTCGTCAACAGCGGCGGCACCTGGAGCATGTACCTGCCCGCCAAAGCTGCTATCTACAGCAAAATCACCACCACGGCCACCAATGCCAACACAGGCGACACCTCGGAATTCACTTTCGAGCTTGGTCTGGAAAGGAGCCTCAACATCGCTCGCTCCTCCGAGGACGACCCAACCACCGTGACGTTCTCCAGCAACCGCGAAGGCCTCACCCTCGATCACTACACGGTCAGTACCACCAACGCCGTGGTCATCGTCGATTCCATCACTTGCCAGTTGAGCGGTACCATAGACGACGCCTCAGTCTTTGCCCGGCTGGAAATCTGGCAAGACGCCGATGAAAACGGACGCATCGGCGATAGTGATGTTCAGCTGGGCGAGTTCACCGGGCTAACTGACAACGGAGCAATTGAGGTCCCCGTGGGAGCAACCTTGAATGAAAACGAGAGCCAGCGATGGCTGCTGCGGGCCACCCTCGCGACTCCTCCAGGCAATGGGCAAACCGTCTCGGTCAGCGTCCTGAGCGAGGACGATGTGTCCTTCAGCGCGCCGAGTTATCCGGCCGGTATTGTCGTGAACGGAGACTTTCCCATCGTCAGTGATGCGCACCAGGCGACCACCTCCGACGCCTACGCACTCTTCCAGGCGAATTACTTCGGACCGGATGCTTCCAACCCCGCTATTGCCGGTCGCTTCCAGGACCCCGATGGCGACGGCATCATCAACTGGATCGAGTTCCTGCTCGGCCTCGACCCCACCACGCCCGGCTCGCATCGCACGCTAGACGGCGAAGTGGTCGACGGCAAATACCGCTTTACCTACCGGCGCTTACAGGGGCAGGCCAACGATGCGGAACTACTGCCTGAGTTTTCGGCGGACCTGGAATACTGGTTCAGCGATGCCTCGCGCATCGTCGATGTGACCACCTTGGACAACGGGGACGGCACCGATACCGTCACGGTGGAAACGACCTACTCGACGGACAACCATCGCGCGCTCTTCGGCCGCCTCCTGGTAGTCGAGCCCTAATCGGTCAGCAAAACCAGGGTCACGCACCACCCTGAATCGCTTTAATGCGCTCAGCCACGTAGTGGGCGATCTCAATCATGCCTGCTGGCGACGGATGCACCAGATCCGTCGTCAGCCCCAGGGCAGGCTCCATTGCCTCGCGCCCATCGATAAAATGTAGGTTTGGGGCGTCTGCGGTACGAACTACCTCCTGCACCCACTCGCGAATTTCCTGAGCCCGGCCGGCGTAATCACTCAAGATATCCTCACGACAGGGAAACACCCCCAGGCAATAGACCGGTTTACTCGGATGGGCTACACTGAACCGTGTGATAAGCCCAGCAATGCGCTCTTTGACAAGAGCCAGGTCCAGCCCCAGCATGTTGATACCGGTTTCCAGAATGGCCCAGTCGAAGTCATTGCGCTGACAAAGATACTCCGTCATTTCGGGCTCACAATGACAGCCACCCCCAAAGCCCAGGTTCATCAAGTCCGCACCAAGCAGATGAGCACACCGACCCGCCCAGGACTCCCGGCAGCTCAATGCTCCGGAGCCATGAGTGATCGAAGAACCGTAGTTTAACACACGAAGCGCTGGCATGTCACTGGCCTCCGGCGGCGCAATATCGCCTTCGATGGATACCTCACAAATACTGGCATGGGTGGGTAAGAGCAATCTAACCAGACGCGGGTGAAATTGACGCTCCTGGCTAGGCACCGTCTCCAGTTGCTCATAATCCGGGGCCACCAGCTCATAGGTTAGCAAATCTTCCGTAACCGGAATGTAGGTGGCGCTAAAATCGCCGAAGAGAAGCTGGGCAAGACCTCCCCCATGATGTTTCGCCAGAACGGAGCAAGCGCGAATACGAATCGTCGCCGTTGGACTATTCAAGCGAAACCGCAACTCACAGCCCGCACTGCATAATGCTCTTTCTTGCGCGTTCTCGTTTAATTTTACACGCAACGACTCGGGTATGCGGCTGATTACCTTCTCACCTGCTTGAGGGTGGTTGACCCATTCGCAGATATTATGTTGATAGACTTGCTTCGGCAGTTTCATGAAGAGTTCAATTTAGCGCGTGTGCGTAGACTGGTGAAGCCTACATTATAGTTTTGGCATCTTTCAAATAGCCTGCATGTTCCTGGCCGCTACTGATCTGACGTCGGGGCGGCGCAGGAATCCCGGCACACGAGCGAAACCGGCAAGGTGATGGTTTGCTCATGCTGTCCCCCACCCAACGTAATCCGCTTATCCAGTTCTTCTATTGCTCGTGCTCCCATCTCAGCCAAAGGAAAGTGTATCGTGGTGAGTGCGGGATGATGGGTTTCTGCCGTCATGGTATCATTGCAGCCCATGATGGAAATATCCCGGGGAATGCGATACCCCCGGGATTGCAGATGTGCCGAAATCACTGCTGCAGCCGGATCGTGAAAGCAGAGGATGGCGGTAGGTTTCGGGTTAAGGCTCATCAAGTGATCCGCCGCGGCAGCTAGATTTTCTTTGGAAAATTCGCCCACCCGGGACTCGCAGTGGTAGATGTACTGCGGATGCATAGGCAGTCCACACTCCCTGATGCCTTCGGAAAAACCGTAGCTCATCTCCGTCATGTTGTAGAGACGCTCCCCAAAGGGCCCTGTCAGATAGGCAATGCGCATATGCCCCAAGCCCGCCAAGTAGTGGACCGCCTGCTTGGTCGCATCCACGTAGTCGGGCACAATGCAGCACAGGCCCGGGATGTCTAACTTATGGCCCAGATACACAAAGGGCAGTCCCGCTTGCACGGCACAACTCACCAGACTCGGATTGGGGGAGCTGGCAGCGATAAAGCGCGTCGCCGATCCGTTACGCATGGCCTGAGGTAGCTTCGCATCCGGCAAGGTATAGTCGGTGTCTGGATCGAAAAGGGAATAAGCCACCGATTCGGTTGGGTCTGCCAAAGACTCCAGAACACCACTGAGCATCGGTCCGAAATACTCGTTCTGGACTCCGCTGGGCACCGCCGAATTAAGCAGGAAGCAGACGTTGCCCAGCTTCGGATAGAGCAATCTCATGGCCGACTCGCTTTTCGGCATGTAGTTCCGCTTGCGACAAGCATCCAGGACACGGCGCTGCGTTTCGGCACTGAGACGGATACCGTAGGAGCGGCTGTTCAAGAATGAAGATATGGCACTGGCAGACACACCAGCCTCACTGGCGATCTGCGCTATGGTAACGGGTTTCTCCAAGGAATTTACCGACATGATTATATATTTATCATATTCATGCTAAACAAACTGCAACGGGCAAAGAGCCATACCCCTATTTCTCCTTATCTTATATTCAATATCCATATTTATCATAAGATAAACTATTTATTTCAAAATTGACATAACTCCCATAAAATGCAATCTCAATTTTTACATTCGAATGACTCCCATTCAGCCCCGTTTTATGAAAAAACTGCTTCTGGCATCCCTGATCATCACCTACGCATCGTCACTGATTGCCGGGGAGGAGCCAGATGCAGACTTAGTCGAACGCAGCACAGTCGTCTCACAGGACGGACGTCCCGCCTACAACTGGCTCTATTACATGCATGGCGTCAGCGATCAGGAGGCCCATCCTCTCGATCTGCCTACCCTCTTTTCCCAAGCTATTCTGCAAGGTCTTCTCATCGTGGGGAGAACCATTATCGAAACACCGGACGGAGCCTGGGAGGGGCCGGCATTGGCGCTGGAGGGCGAAGGCAAGATCATATCCAGTTCGCCGCTGGGCTTGCCACTGAAAGCGGTCCGAGGCAAGAAGGTCCGCGTCTTCGTCTGGGCGAGCGGCCAGGACACCGGCCGGGTCAACTCACCCAACAGCTATGGAGACGCGCCAAATATCGGCATACAAGTCCTGGGGCCGGGCGAAGTACAACTGTCCATGACGGCCTCCATTGTCATCGGCACGACTGGGACCTTTCCCTGGCAGACTTACCATATCGAAGTTTTTATTCCGGAAGAAGCGCAAGCCGTACACCTGGTTCTCTCGAATAACTACGGTCAGGCCTACTTCGCCAAGGCATCCTGGGAAGTCATCCGCAAAAAGAACCACTATTCCTCTTGGGACCGGCAGGATCCCATCACCGGGAGCACCGCCACCAACGTCTACTATGACGAAATGAACCGGCAGTTCGCACGTGGCTGGCCCAGTCGCTACACCTGGAATTACTTCAAAGGGCCTAACGCCGGACTCGTTGGTCAGGCTTACGACATCACCACCATCGAGGGCCTGACCCGGTACTTCAACGAAAAGGTCAAGACCGACAACGACCACATGAACCACAGCCTGATGTACTTTGCCAGCCGCTACAAGATTGGCAAAGAGAAGGGCGTCCTACCCGAAGGCATGGACGATGCCTGGTTTGAGGCTCTGACCGAACTGGTTCTGGCCGACCAGGATCCCGAGACCGGCTACTGGGGCACCAACGACACGCCTCGCAGCATGGGCATCACCTTCCACTTCCTCGACGGTCTGTTCAACTACTACGGCCCCATCCGCAGCGATGCACCGGAGCGCTTTAACGAGCAGCGCACCTTGGCCGTCAGGGAAATCCCACGCCCGGAGGCCATCGCCCGAACCACCCTGGACATGCAGGCGACGACCTCCGATGGCAAGGCTCTCGCGGCTTGGCCCCGCGTTGCCTATAATTATACCAGCGATCCCAATCAGGGCGAGGAGCGTGCATCATTGGTGGTAACAAATAATGCCCTGGCCATCCTGCGCGCCTGCGAACGCTTCGTGCCACAGGAGACCCAACAGGAAATCCAGGACTCCATGCGTGCGGCCACGCGCTACTTGCTGGAACAGTGCATCCGTGACAACGGCCTGTGGCTGCAAAGTGACCAGGATGCCGAGCCCACGACCAATTTTTACATGAATCGCATCCTCGATCGGACTCATTACCTCGAGCGTAAAATCGACCCGTCACTGGAAGCACCCGAGGTCCGTGTAGTTTGGAAGGATAAAACCCGTGCCTCTCTGGAATGGCCCACTCCGCAGGAGGGACAAACATCACTGCGTATTTATGCGGCACCGTGCGAGAAACTGGTCAAGGCTTTCGCAGACGAAGACCTCGTTGCGATCCTTCAAAAAGACGGAACACACATCGTTGCCCGCGACCCCTACGTCGCAACCCGTGACATGCGTGTGGCCATGCAGGATCGCTGGGGCAAGGACTGGTCCTCCAAGACCTACCTCGGAGAAAAGAGCCGCATCGCCGACAAAGTGACAGTACTGGATCATGCAGAGGCCTGGGAATGGGCCCCACGCGACGGCTACTGTTACTACGCTTCCGCAGTCAGTTGGTATGGAGACGAAAGCGTTCCGCGGAAAATTGAGTTAGACCTACCTGCCACGGGAGACTCGCAAAACGCACAGCCTTGAGGGCAAAACGCCACTTCAGACCATACGATTCGGCAACTTCGCTGGCCTGGTATTGATATGGAGTATACTCTTGGTCAACTGCACCCGCCGGGTACTACTTCCGAAATCTGTGACCGGGCTCAAGGACATCGAGGAGCAGCGCGGCAAATGGCAGAAGGAAATCCGCGCAATGGAGCTTCAAGGAATACGCTAGACCCAAAGCCAATGGCAGG
Organism: Verrucomicrobiia bacterium; assembly: GCA_030432235.1. Classification (GTDB taxonomy): domain Bacteria; phylum Verrucomicrobiota; class Verrucomicrobiia; order Opitutales; family Cerasicoccaceae; genus JAUIHT01. The sequence goes on from JAUIHT010000006.1 coordinate 176,947, forward strand.
CCTCCGAATCATTCAAACTTACGATTCGGTCAGGATTCATCGAACTTACCTCGATAAATTCCGCGCATAGCTCGAGTTGAGATAAACCTGTAATTTTGCCTCAATTCGATATTGACGAATACGTTCAAAATTAATCATATTCGCTCATCCCCCATGCTATGACCTCTTTTGACCGCCGTCAGAAAATCCTCGAGCTTGTTCGCGCAGACGAAAGCGTAGCCGTTCAGGACCTGCTCGATGCGCTTGGAACGTCGCCCGCTACGCTTAGACGCGACTTGGTCGCGTTGGAAAACGAAGGCAAGGTAGTACGCACACACGGCGGAGTGCTGCATCCTCGTCGCCTCTCCGCCGAGCCTAGCTTTTCCGTCAAGCAACAGCAGTCGCCAACAGAGAAGCTGGTCATTGGGCGGACTGCCGCCCAGGCTATCCCGAAAGGCGCCACGGTTTTCATTGATGCTGGCACGACATGCCTGGAAACGGGCCTCGCCTTGTTGGAGCGGAATGAGAATCAACTGTTCACGAACTCTCTACCTCTTCTTTATCACGGTTGTTCTCAGCCCGGACGCGTCATCGCTCTGGGGGGCGAGGTACGCTCAATCAGCCGGGCACTGGTCGGAGGCATGGCACTGGAGTGGCTACGTCGCCTGCGTTTCGATTACGCCGTAATCGGGGCTTCAGCTCTCGACCCGGACATGGGGGCCTTCACTTCGGAAGTCAGCGAGGCTAATCTCAAAAGCCAGGCCCTCCAACACGCCAGCACTACCCTACTCTTAGCCGACAGCGGCAAGTTTTCACTGGGAGCACCGGTTAATTTCGCCCAGTGGCAGGATTTCAGCCACTGGTTTACGGACGCAAACATCCCCCCATCTCACGTGCAAAAGCTTAGAAAGCAAGTACCGGTAACCATCGCCCGCTTCTCTTGAACATGCTCAAAAGTCTCGACCAAAAACTTGCGCGCATCCTTGCGGGCAAAGCCACCCGCAAAGACTTCATTATTGCGGATGCCAAGGATGCCGACATGGCATTCGGCATCACCGCACCCGGCCCCAACCGTGCCGGGATCTGCCCACACGGCTACAATGAATCCGAGGGCTGCTGGAAAACCCTGGCCGACTACCAGGCTCAGATCCGCGAAGTAATCAAGCAGGCATTGGTAGACATTGTGCTGCTCTCCGCATCCAACCTTGAGCGCTTGGCCATTGAAGAAAAGCTCTTCCGCAACTCCCCGATCACTCCTGCCGCCAGAGCAAACGATACGACCGATGTATGGGCCGTACGCGGTGGCAAATACGCCAGTTTTCCGTCGCGCCACTTCCGTACCGCAACCCTCGATCATATCAAGTACGGCAAGCTGGAAACCTACCACAACAAGCCTTTCAGCGGCGCGGACCTGGGCCTGTACTCCATTACATTTACCAACGATCTGGAGTGGGACTACCGGGCTCTGGAGGAATTCCATGACTTCCGTCTGGAAGCGGAGAAAAAGCAATTCCGCTATTTCCTTGAAGCTTTCAATCCCAACGTCGATCCCGGCATTGAACCCGAGAAAATCGGCGGTTTCCTCAACGATTGCATCATCCGCTGCCTGGCTGGCGTAACGCGCGCAGGGCGCCCTATTTTCCTTAAAATCCCCTACAACGGCCCCGGCCCGATGGAGGAGCTCGCCTCCTACGACCCGTCATTGGTCGTCGGCATACTCGGCGGTAGCTCTGGCACGACACTCGATGCCTTTCAACTTATCCACGACGCGCAAAAGTATGGGGCCCGGGTGGCACTCTTCGGCCGCAAAATAAACCTCTCCGAGCACCCTCTCGCGTTCATCGAGTTCCTGCGCCGCATCACCGACGGTGAAATCACCCCTGCCGAGGCTGTTCGCGCCTACCACGGAGTATTGCAAAAGCTTCGAATTCAGCCTGTGCGCTCGCTCGAAGACGATCTCGTGCTATCCGAAACTAAAAAGAGTTATTAGCCCCATGAAGCGTTCTGAAATCAATGCCATTTACGATGAAGCCAAAGCATGCTTCGAGAATCATGGATGGGCCCTACCGCCTGAACCACGCTGGGATATTACCGACTTCGGACTCGGTGATTTCGAGCATTACGGACTCGTCCTTATAAACCTCGCCGACGAACGCGAGTACTGCGAGAAGCTGATGTATGCACGCCCGGGACAGCGTACACCCGCACATAGCCATGCCCAAAAAAAGGAGGATATTATTTGCCGGCATGGCCGCCTCGCTCTCCAGCTTTGGAAGGCACACCCCGATAAGTCTGACGCAGACAAAACCTTCGAGCTCCAGATCAACGGCTCTCCACGAAAACATACCTCCGGCGAAGTATTGGTCCTGAACGCTGGAGAACGTATTACGCTGACGCCGGGCATCTACCACGAGTTCTGGCCGCAAACAGAAGGCTGCATCATTGGCGAAGTCTCAACAGCCAATGACGATGCCAACGACAACTTTTTCGTCGACCCCACCGTAGGCCGCTTCCCCGGCATCAAGGAAGATGAACCCGCTACGGTAAGGCTAATCAGTGATCCTTAATTGTAGATGAACTCCACTCCCGTACCCCTGCACGGCGAACCGTCCGTCAAAATTCAATCAGACCTGACAACCGCCTGGCTTACCTTACGGGGCGGACACATTGCCCCGGTGGATTTTCGACTCGATGACGGGATGCTAGCTCAACCGTATTCGCTAGCCCCGTGGGAACCGTCAGACTACCCGGAGCAGCCACCTATCCTGCAAATTCTTCGGGGCGATTTTTTCTGCCTGCCCTTCGGCGCCGATCCAGGCCAAACCTGCCCTCACGGCGACCCGGCGAATGCTCGCTGGCAGATAACCAAACAGGATGAGAGCTCTCTTGCGCTTGCCCAAAAGGACATCAGCAACCAAGGCTGCATCAAGAAGCGCGTTCACTTGAGCAAAGGACAACGTGTACTCTATCAGGAACATCTTTTGGACGGATTCGACGGCCCCTTTTGCTATGGCCATCATCCCATCCTGCACATCCCGAAAGGCGTTAGTTGTCCGCTACGAACAAGCGCATTCAAGTTTGCCCAAACTTGTCCGAGTCGCTTCGCCAATCCGGAGCTCGGAGAGCACGGCTGCCTGGCCCAAGGTGCGCGCTTCGACTCCCTGAGCGCGGTCCCACTGGCCAATGGAGGCACGCTCGACCTGCGCCAATATCCACATCAAAGCGATTGCGAGGATTTGCTGATGCTCACTCCGGCGGAGACTGGACTGGCCTGGACGGCGCTTACTTTTCCCGGCTATGTTTGGCTGTCTCTGCGCAGCACGGTACAATTTCCGTCCACCGTACTGTGGCTAAGCAACGGCGGACGTCCTCAGCCCCCCTGGGACGGACGACATACGCGCCGCATCGGCGTCGAGGATGTCTGCGCCTACTTTGCCGAAGGACCTGCCGCCAGCACACGCCAACCACTCTCCAACGAAGGAATCAAAACGGCCCATCACTTCACTTCCGGCAAAACCGTTCTGCTGCGCCACGCTCAGGGCGTACATCCGGTGAAAGGGCAACCTGGTCTGGCCGAGCTTCAGCCAGTCGAAGGAGAACAGACGGCAAAACTCATCTTCGAAGACGGTCAGGCCGCATACATGCCCATGGACTGGCACTGGCTTCTTGAACCCGACCAAGGACTTTCACAATGACACGCAAAGGCATACTTGCCGCAGGAAACTGGATCATCGACCATGTGAAGCTGCTTGATGGCTGGCCCCACCAGGACGGGCTCGCCACCATCACGGCACAATCCGACGGCAACGGTGGTTGTCCCTACAACGTGGCTAAAGATCTCGCCAGGCTTCAGCCCGGCATGCCTCTGTTTGCCGCGGGCCTGCTCGGAGACGATGTCGATGGCCGCGCCATCCTTACCGACTGTCAGGCGCATGGCATTGACACGAGCCGTATGACCATAACCGCCGCTGCGCCCACATCTTATACGGACGTCATGACCGAAGCATCGACCGGGCGCAGGACCTTTTTTCACCAACGAGGAGCCAACGCCCTGCTCAATCCCGAACACATTCTTTTGGACGACTGTCCCGCGCGCCTCTTCGTTATGGGCTACTTTGGCTTACTCGATGCGATGGACTCCCTCTTACCGGACGGACACAATGGATATTCCAAGGCCTTTTCACGCGCTTCGGAGCTAGGTATGTTCACTTGTGCCGATCTGGTTAGTACACCGTGCGACTTTCCCGCCATCGTAAACCCCAGCCTGCCCCATCTGGATATTCTGGTGCTGAACGAATGGGAAGCAGCTCAACTTACCGGCAAAGCCAACAGCGACAATGACCGAGTGGACCTGCAAGCCCTGGAAGCCCAGGCCCACGACCTGCTCGCACGAGGAGTACGCCAAGCGGTGGCTATTCATTTCAGTGCGGGTGCCGTGATTGTGACCGCCTCTGGCGAGTGCCATCTCCAAGGTTCTGTAAAAATACCTGCAGAGCGTATTCGCGGTGCAGCGGGAGCCGGTGACGCCTTTTTTGCGGGGCTTCTATTTGGCTTTCATGAAGGATGGTCCTGGCCTGAGTGTGCGCGGTTAGCCGTCTGCACAGCTGCAGCTTCGTTGGAGGCCCCCACCTGCTCCGAGGCGGTTCAATCTTGGCGTGATTGCCTGGCTCTAGGTGACACACTGGGCTTTAGGGCCATAAAGTAGTTTCGTTAACCCCATGAAGACAAAAGCCTCCAAAAAACCTTCAGCAAAACTGCGCAAGGTCCACTACGTGCTCAGCACTCACTGGGATCGTGAGTGGTACCAGACCTTTCAGGACTATCGCCGTCGGCTCGTGAACCTACTCGATCGGCAGTTGGACGACATCGAACGCGGCGCAGTCAAAGGTCCTTTCACCACCGACGGACAGGCTATCATCCTGGCCGACTATCTGGAAATCAGACCCGAGCGTCGGGCCCAGATTGAGCAGTATGCCACTTCGGGAAAACTAAACATCGGCCCCTGGTATGTTCTACCGGACGAGTGGCTGGTTTCAGGCGAGTCGATTATACGCAACCTGCGCCTGGGTCGGGAAATCGCGCGAGCTTACGGTGGTAAGCCTTCCTCCGCCGGCTTTGTCTGTGACCTTTTTGGCCACATCAGCCAGCTTCCGCAAATTGCCAAAGGCTTTGGCATCGGGGCCGGGCTCATCTGGCGCGGGCTGGAGCCACGCAAAACCGCGCACATCCTCTGGCGCGGCGCGGACGGCACAGAGCTTCCCTGCTACCGCTTCGGGCGTGCCGGCTACTGCGACTATTCATGGGATGTGCGCCGCAATACGGAGTACCGGGTCACTTTTGACAAGAAGCAGGCACTGGCGGATATCAAAGCATTTCTCGCCAAGGAAGCTGCCCGTACCGCAATTCCCCCGATGATCGTTTTTGATGGTGGCGACCATCTGGAGCATGACCTCGACCACTATCGCCTCCTCTTCTCGCAAAAGCCGAGTGAGGACTTTCCGTATGAAATCATCCATAGCACACTCGACGCCTACCTGGATGACGTTATCGCCCATGCGGGAAAAATCACTGAAGTGGTCGAAGGTGAATTACGCGAACCCGGCGGTCTACCGGGAGATCAGGATCAGCAGTGGCTCATCCCGGGCGTGCTATCCAGTCGTGTGTGGATCAAGCAAGCCAACGCCGAATGCCAAACGCTGCTTTGCCAGTGGGCCGAGCCGCTTTCCGTCCTCGACTCGCTTTTAACCGGTGCTCCTGCACCCCATGGCTATCTGGATGTCGCCTGGCGCTGGTTACTGCAAAACCATCCCCACGATTCTATTTGCGGCTGCAGCATCGACGAAGTTCACGAGGACATGAAGTACCGCTTCGCCCAGGCTCGTCAAATTGCCTCAGCCCAAGTGGATGAATCACTGCTCTCCCTCGCGGCCTCCGTTCCCGGCGATATTCACACCGGTGAGCTCCGTGTGCTGGTAGCCAACTCTCTACCGCGAGCCGTTGATGAGGTCGTCACTCTTGTCCTGAGCATCCCCGCAGAATGGGGGACCTATCAAGAGTTCTTCGGCTTCGAGCCCAAGCCGGCATTCCACATTTACGACACCGCTGGCAAGGAGCTCCCCTATCAACTGCTGGCGAAGGACATGGGGCGAACCAAGCGTCGCATTAATCCCATCAAATACCCGGAAGCTTACAAGACCAACGATATCACCGTAGCGGTTCGACTCAAACTACCCGCTCTCGGCTACACTACGCTAACGGTGAAGGAAGGCGCCAAGTCGGAACAATCCGGCCCGATTGTTCCTGCAACTCTGCCAACCCGCCATAGGTTAGCCCCTGGCTTGGCTACCAGCGAACGCTCCATGGCCAACGACCACCTTTCAATCGTCATTGAGAACAACGGCACCCTCACCCTTACCGACAAGCGTACCAGCCACACCTATGAGCGCCTCATGACTTTCGAAGACTCAGCAGACATTGGCGATGGCTGGTTTCACGGGCAGGCGGTCAATGATCAGCGCTTCGTCACGAGTGCTACCAATGCAGACATAGCCCTCGTCCAGGACGGACCTCTACTCAGCTGCTTCCGTATCCGCATCCAGATGAACCTTCCTGAAGAGTTCGTGCAGGATAAATGGATTCGCTCCGAGAAGTTAACACCCGTGGTCATTGATAACTTGGTGACCCTCCGTGCCGGCAGTAAGCGTATCGAAATAACGACCTCCGTGGATAACCAAGTCAGAGACCACCGGCTACGAGTACTCTTTCCTTCCAGTGCAACTAAAGCACAAAGCTATCTCGCAGATGGCGCCTTCGATGTAGTGGAACGAAAGATCGGCCTCCCCGAGAACCATTACTTAGACCGGGAACTTCCGGTGGAAGGCACTCCACAGCAAACCTGGACCGCAGTCACCGACGGTAATCAAGGTCTGGCCGTGGTCTCGAATGGCCTGATGGAATCCGCCGTCAGGGATTTGGATGACAGACCCATTGCCTTGACTCTATTTCGCTCCACACGCCGCACCGTCCTGACCGATGGGCAACCTGAAGGTCAGATACAAGGACGCATGAGTTTCAAGTACTGGATTATGCCGCAGGAAGGGCACCCCAACCGGCGTGCTCTCTGCGAAGCAGGCCAACAACTGGCTACCGATTTACGAACCGTGCAGCTTACCACCCCGGACCTGCCCATTTACAGAAAATCAAAGGTGCAGGTTAAACCAACCGATAGCCTTATTAATTTGAAGGGAGCAGCGATTCTCAGCAGCCTGCGGTCCGTAGGCGAAGCGATAGAAATTCGACTGTTTAACCCGAATACGCGAAAAGCCTCAACGACTCTCGAATTAGCAGAACGCCTTTGGAAAAACCGTAAGGTGACCCAAGTGAATCTTGAAAGTGCCCCGCAGGGACCGTCGAAAAAGGCCACCTCGCAACTCAAGCTTAGCCTGAAGCCCAAAGAGATTGTGACCCTGAGATTCAATTAGGGCTCGCATTGCTGCTGAGGTTTGATTTTCCCAATGGACGTTGAGTGCAATGTTTCCCATTGGCTGACGCCTTGGTTATCTCCAAAGGCCGTTACGAGAACACACATGACTCCTTTTCGTGAATACACCCATGCATAACCCCAGGCTTTTCTCACCGTCCGCACAATGGCTATGGGACTCGAGTAACCGAAAAGGCTACAACTACTATCTTCAGGCTCGAAGAAGCTTTCAACATACGGAAGAAACCTCTTCGGCTCAGCTTTTGATAACTGCGGATGCGTACTACCAAGCCTGGCTAAACGGAAAACCGATCGGTCATGGCCCTGCCAAGAGTGCCCAGGGGACTCGATCCGTTGATTGCTACGAAATCGTTCATCTCCTTAAAAACGGCACAAACCAACTGGAGATTCTTGTTCTAAGCGTTGGTGTGGGCACGATGAACTACTGCCTGGGGGAAGCCGGCTTTATTTTTGAACTTCGCATTGGCACGCAGTGTATTGTCAGCGACGAGTCCACCCAGGTACGCAAGGATATGTATCGCACCCACCCTACCGTCCGACGCTGGGTGATGCCTTGTCTCGAGTATATCGAAGCGAATACAAGCCCAGCCGATTGGACATCGGCCAAAGTTGTCCCCGGGACGAAGAAGCTCTATCCACGTCGCGTGCCACTGCCACTGCGCGATGCCGTAGTCACACAGAGGCTCGTCCATCAGGATCGCGTAAGCCTTCCCAATTTCTCGGTGAGCTTTCGCGTAAAACCCGCCTTGGTGGATGGCCCCCAGGCCTTACAATCTGAACGATTTGCGACTCCCGCCACGCTAAGATTAACCTTGATATCCGAGTGCGAGCAAACCTTGCGCCTTACGCCAACGTTAGGAGCAGTTACGTGGAAGCATGAAGAAAAAACCGTCTTTGATGGATCCGGGTGGGAACTATGGAAAACCGAGGAAAGCGAGCCATGCGTCCAACTGAAAAAGGGACGAAACGTCCTCGTAGGCCGGCATAAGCAGAACTTCTTCGAAGACATTTCCCTCTGCGGCTTTTCAGCCTATACGGTTGCTGCAGAGGAGTTGATCATTGAACGAGACGATGGCAAGGCATGCACCGTGCAACCATGGCATAACGCAAACCCCTATGACCTGGCACTCGCTGCGGAAGCGACTGAACAAGGTGGCATTGCTCGCAATATCTGGGATCTGGGTGCGGTACATACCGGCTGGATAGCATTTGAGGCGGAAGGCCCTGCAGACTCATCACTGCTCCTCGCCTTTGTTGAAGCAATAGAGCCAGGAAACCCATCGCGTATTCAATGGCCCAGCGGCTGCAACAACGCACTGCTCTATCGACTGGGGCCGGGGCCCAACACCTTCGAGAGCTTCCTGCCATATGGTGTTCGCTATATCATCGTTCACGAAATCGAAGCTCCTGTTGAACTCAAGAATCTGCGCCTGCTCAAAGCGAGTTGTGCCAGTATAACGGAGCGTTGTTTTGAATCGGATGATGCTCTCCTGAACGACATCTACAAGATTGCTGCCCAGACGGTTGAGTCCGGTACCGATGACACCTTTACGGACTGTCCGACCTTCGAACAGGTAAACTGGAACTTCGACAATCGTCTGGCTTCCGCGGCCGCGATGTGGTTTGGAGATAACCGCGATATCATCCGTAACAGCATATGGCTGTTTGCCGAAGACCCTTTCAGAACCGGACTGGTCAACTCTCAAACACCTAGCGAGTGGCGACGGGATCCAATCCCGAACTGGGCCTTTCACTGGGTCCAATGGTGCTGGGATTACTACTGGCAAACTGCCGACCAGGCTTTCGTGAAGCAAATATTCCCAGCCGTACGTGAAAGTATGGACGATGCGCTCGGCCGAATCGATTGCCAAGGACTATTTTCCTGGCCCGATGTTTGGCATTTTCTTGAATGGGGCCACGGACGAGACGACGATCATGCAGTCAATACGTCCGAGCAGGCCGGCCTTTACCTGGCCCTACAAAAAGCAATAGGCCTGGCCAAAATCGCTGAAGAGCCGTTCGACAACTATGAGACGGCAGCAGCGCAACTGAAGGCAGCGGTCAACCAACACCTCTGGGATCCCAATCGCTTGGCCTACGCGGACAGCCTGCATGCAGATGGCACTCTCTCAGCGGTTACCTCGCAAGCCACAAACGCCTACGTCGCCGTCAGCGGCATCGCGCCCGATGAATGGTCGCGCGCCCTGGCGCACGATCTGGCTCAGGGCACTTGTCCGTTGCTACGATTTGGAAGTCCCTACGGCCTCTTCTACATCATGGAACTATGGGACCAATACCGCCATGTGGATGCCATCTTCGCCCAAATACGAGAGCGGTGGGGAGACATGGTCCATGCCGGAGACGGCACCACCTGGGAGCACTTCAAAGAGTTCGGCCATGGCGACTGGCCGACCCGCAGCCGATGTCACCCGTTCTCAACCTACATAGTCAAGTACTATGCAAAATACCTCCTAGGCATTGAAGCAACCAAACCCGGCCTAGTCGGTTTACGCGTGCGTGGAGCCAGCTGATATAAAGCCACTAAAAGCCTCCTCGACTCACTCAAAATACTGTCAACGAGCGCCTTAATCAAAGTTTGAGCCTACCACAGGTTGGCATAGAAAGAGCTTAGTTAGCGCCCCCACGGAGAAATGAAATTAAAGTTTGACGCGCCCGTTGAGTATACGTATACATATTATGTTTGAATCCGCGGGCTATTCAACAGATCGATACATGACCAGAACGCCCAATCCAACAACCAGGGTCCCACGAATACACGACGGGAACAAGATTAAGTCGACCACGCCATGCCGTGGATTCGCCCTGATCGTTTCCATCGCCCTGATGGCTTTCGTCTTTCTACTACTAATTTCCCTCAACGCACTCGTCGTCGTACAAACACAGTTGTCGACAACGCAGACATCCAATCTGGAAGCACGTCAAAACGCCTTGCAGGGGCTCAATATCGCTTTGGGAGAGTTGCAACGTCTGGTCGGGCCCGACCAGCGAGTGACCGCCCGCGCCGACATTCTGGAAAGCTATGACAAGGCAACCAACGCATCCGGTGGCCAGCCGGTGGCCAACCCTTATTACACCGCGGTCTGGGACGTAAGGCCCACGACGGCCACTGCCTGGCCCCACCAGCCGGGAGCCACAAACGGCCCGGACATGAAGCAGTCGCCCGCATTCCTCGTCAGCGGCAACGAAGGCTTTGCCTGGGGCGATGACGCAACGTTTGACGAATCTTCAACGACATTTGAAGACCCATATACCTTTGAAACCGTCGGCGTAACCGTCGAGAAGCAAGCCCTCTCTGACCCATCCGGCTTGGAAAACAACAGCTACGCCTGGTGGATCGGCGACGAAGGCGTCAAAGCCAGGCTTAATCGCGAAGACTGGCAGGCCACTACCGGCACCAGCATACCGGAGTGGACCCGCCCCACCGGAGCCACTCCACAGCTGCTCAGCAGCGAGCTGCGCGACATGGATAGGGACCTGTACGCTTCCACTGCCGAAAAGGCGAAACAACTGGAAGACCTCGAACTCGTCGACGGAGCATTCGAGGATTTACTCACCCCCGCATCAGGCACCCAGGAACAGCCCTACTTCCACGATTTCACTTTGCACGCATCAGGCGTACTGGCAGATATACGTAACGGCGGCCTGAAAAAGGACCTCACCCTAGCCCTGGCCGCCAGTAGTGCCAACGCACCCGCAGGCACTCAAGACAGCGACTCCCTGTTACCCGAATTCAGCTATGATGCTAATTACCAGGTCTTCTCACCTACCTGGGGCTACCTGCGCGACCACATCGACGGGGTATCTAGGGTTCCCTCCAGTTCCGCCATCATTCCAGACGATGCCTCCTGGGCCAGCGACGAAATCGTCACCATGCGCAAACCCGACGGAGTAAAGCCTGGCATTCTGCCCGTTATCACCCGCGCGCAGGTCGGCCTGACACCGGTGCTGGTACAGACCAACCCCGGCGCTAATGTCACCGGCGCCACCCCCGAGTGGGAAGTCTACTACTATTACTCGCCCACCATCGTCCTCTGGAATCCCTACGATGTCGCGATGGAGATCCCGGAACTTAAGCTCATAGCCCGTCCTTATACCGGCAGTGGTGGGCTCACCTTCACCGAGCAGTACAATACCCTCCTGCAGATTGAAGACGACACTGGTATTATCGCAACAAATGAAACGCCCGGTGATAATGAGGGCATCGGCAAAATGCATTTCGCACTGCCAACCACAGTCATTCCCGCCGGACGCGCCGTCATTTTCAGTGCCCCGGACGGTGAAGTGGCTCTGTCCGATAGTGCCAGTGGCAATCCTCTCCAGCCAGGCTGGCGGCCGGTCGCGGCCTACTTCCGCCCGACCGGCGTGACTTTCCCCTGGGATATCGATGACGATCCGGCCGGCCCCGATATCGCGATGGAAATCTTTCTCCCCAGGGGCTTAAACTCCCATAATAGTGCGATATGGGATCTCATTGAAACCAACCAAACGTCCGGCTGGCTCACGGACGAATCCGCTTATGTCTGCCAGCTTATCGATTGCTTTTTCTATAACCAGATTAAGGGAATAAAATACGGCGCCGGGCAGTTACGCCGCATTGGAGATACTGGGGACATCAGCGAAACACTGCTTTACCCGGCCATACTCCAAGTCGTTGCTATGAAGTTCGCGGACGTTAATGCCGGGCTGACCTCCGCTTACGGGAGTGAAAAAGTCCGCTGGGCCTATGATTTCAATCCGCGTACCGAATTTTCCTCGGGTAATCCAACCAACAACCTGCCGGGCGCCTACAGCCAAGGGCTCTTCTTCGGCACTCCCGTCAATTTTGACATCCCCCTGGCCAGTGATGACCCCAACGCTGAGCCGACCTTTTCCCTCTTCGGCTCCCTGGGGGGGGACTTCAAATCAGACCGCCTAGTACTCTACCATGTACCCGAAGTGAATGAACCACATTTCAACCTCGCCAGTCTGCGGCACGCAAATCTGGCCAGCTCGACCATTCGTCCCATGGGGGGATTGTACCCGCGTGGCGGGCAACAGTTCGCGCCCGCATTCACTCTGGGCGAGTCTATGGTCTCAGGGCTGATTCCGCCCGAAGACATTGTGGTAGACGCCAATGCCGCCTATACAGTGGGAGCCCAAGTGCCGCGCTTCTACCTGCCGGATATAGCCTATCTGGTAAACGAAACCGTCTATGATCAGTTTTTCTTTTCCGCTCTCGACGGCAGCGGTGCTTCCCAGCATCCACTGCTGATCGAATCCGGCGTTGTTGCCCCTACCAACGCGGTCGCCACTGGCTTCGACCAAAACGCCGCAGCCTGGACACTCGACGGCGCCTTCAATGTCAATTCGACGTCGGTGGAGGCCTGGACCGCCTTCCTTGCCAGCCAGCTAGACGCATCCGTCGAACTACATGACGGAAGTTCCGACAGTATATCAGGTGTGCCATTTCCTCGCATGGAGGAACCGCAAACCGGCAGCCTGGGGCAGTCCCAACTGAATTTGGGCGACCCGGACATGCTACGCGGATTCCGCCGCCTTGATGACGCACAGGTGCGAGCGCTGGCTACCGCTATGGCAGAAGAAGTCAAGGTCCGCGGACCCTTCTCATCCATGAGCCAGTTCGTCAATCGTCTCCGCGAAGATCCAGACGCCAGTTGGACTGCCAGTACCCGCCCGGTCCGTAGCGATATCCCCGGCAGCCGAAAGCAAGAGGTGGTGAGCAAAGGCGCGCTTCAGGCGGCCTTGGATCGCGCCACCGTCACCACGAACGGACAGTCACTGGATCTGCCCAACGAAGCTCTCGTTACGGAAAGCATCGCCGCCACCAACTTGGCAAGCACTTACACCAACCTAGCCAACCCGGACGCCCTTGACGGAGTGGTCACTCAGGGCATGCCAGGCTACCTTATGCAGGGTGACATCCTTGCCTCACTCGACTCGGCCATGACGGTGCGCTCAGACACCTTTCGCATCATGGCTTATGGAGAGGTACGAGATCCCCTTACCGATAAAATGATTTCTTCCGCCCGCTGCGAGGCCATCGTCCAGCGCTTGCCCGAATTCATAGACGCCAACGCTGACGCCGCTTGGGCGGCCCCTTACACTGCCACCGGCGGCAATAACCTCAACTCCGTCCTCAATCAGGACTTCGGCCGCCGCTTCGCCGTCGTCGCCTTTCGTTGGTTGGACTGATCGATGATGAAACGTACGATACTTTTGCTTATCGGCGCCTGGTTGTGCTTCGCCGTGGCGGCCGCACAGACGAATGATACACCGAAGTTAGCGCAAGCCCAACTGTCTATTTTTGTGCTCCACCAACGCCCACCGGTAGACATCCGTAACAAGAGCGAGCAGGAACTCCGCGAGATGATGCTGTCGCCGGATGCCGGACGGCTCAATCGCTGGATACGCACCGGCGCGGGGCCGGATGACTTTCAGCAAATCAGTGGCGACGAAAATTTGCTTTCCTTACCGTTCTCCTACCGGGGGCCGCTGAGGATGGTTTTCTATAAGCGCATCGAGCGCCCGGGTGAACCGCCCGCTTACATGCCCCGCGAGGAAGTATCCCTTCCGCCCAAGCTGCGCACTGGCGTGCTGCTGGCTATTCGCACCGGAGGTACAGACGAGGACCCGGAGTTTCAGCTCGGCCTAATCGACTGCTCACAGGCGAATCCGGACTCCATGGGGGTACTGTTCTATAACTACGCGAAAGTGCCACTGATCATTCGCATCGGAAAAAACAACGAGACCGTATCGCTGCAACCCTCCGCCCGCAAATGGACCCCGCTCGATCAGGAACGTGCATCCGTGCCATTGAAAATCGCTGCCTTCGATCAGGAATGGAAACTGGTTTACAACACCGTAAGTCGTCTCTCCACACAACGCCCCACCCTTGGGCTCATCCTCCCTCAGGATAAAACGAAAATCGATTCCATTCGGCTCCTGTTGCTTACCTTGCCGAAATGGCCTGGCATGTCTTCCCCACAAGACCAGCTATCGGCGGCGGGAAGTTGAGCGTCTCAGGTATCGCGTATAATTAACGACGGTTCGAAAACCACCACCTCACCGGGTTTACGGCGGCCCTCGATCACGTCTATCAGGTAATCGGCGCCGGCACGCCCCATTTCCGTCGTGGGCTGACGCACGGTACTCAGGGCTGGAATGATGTAACGCGTCGGCCAGTTGTCATCATAGGCCACGAGCCTATAGTCCTTGCCGGCCTGATAACCGTGCATTTGGGCCGCCCGCAGGACCTCGACTGCATGCGTTGTACTGGTGGCAAAAATGCCCTCGGGTATCGTTTCATCCTCAAATACCCGGGTCATGACCTGGCGCGTGTCATCCAGACGTTGCTCAATGGTCTTGTGCCGGTCGGTAACTTTAATCACCCGCGGTGCAGGCAATCCCAGGTCTTTGAGGCGGGCGGCAAAGGCCTCCCCGCGTTGAGGCACACCGTGGCCCTTGGTATCCAATGTCACCACCCAGCTTTTCCGGATTCCCAGAGCATAAAAATGACTCGCGACCAAATTGCCCCCCATCACGTTGTCCGAAAGTATCCGCGTTACCTTCGGGTGCTGGCTGGGGCGCCCCAGCAGCACGACGTTAATGCCACTGTCGGCGAGTTCATTGATCGTCTCGTCAGTCAGCTTATTATTCGCACTGCCGACAAAAGCCAGACTGTTGACGCCATTAGCCCCAAGAACGTCCCGGTGAAAAGTCATCGGGCTGGTGTCATCATGCAGGTGGGCTAACAGGATGCGGTAACCACGATTCGCCGCCGTACGCTCAAAAGCCTCAACGATATCGACACTGTAAGGGTCCTGCAAATAACTGATACCCAGCACAATAAGCTTCCGATGCTTGCTCCTTAGTTGCGAGGCGAAGAAGTTGGTGCGGTAGCCCATCTTGGCCGCCGCCTTAAGAATGCGTTCACGTGTCTGAGGGTTGACGCGCTCATGACCAGACAGAGCCCGATGAACTGTCACCTGAGAGATACCAAGCGCCTCGGCTAACTGTGTCTGCGTTACCGGCTCCGATGATTGCTGCTTCACGCGGACCATTCGTAGGGCTTTCATGGCGCTTTAGCCAACTATTTCACTGTCAGAAGGTAAAAAAATGAATTGGTAAACAGTCCCTACCGCCACCTGCACGCAATGGAGGGAAGTCCTGCTCACTTAGGCTGCAGCAACTCGGTAAACCTTTATTACCAACGGCGGTACGCCTACGCCAACACAAGCCGGCCAAGGCAATTGTGTTCGCGCAAGGCCTAACGTCGGCGACGGCGCAGAAAGCCCAGAGCAAGCACCAATGCGAAAGCGGCGACCACCATGGATGACTGGGATGCCTCCGGCACGGGCGTGTAGTCGTAAGCCACATTGGAAATACGGAACTCGTCAAACACTCCCGGCTGCGAGCCGTACCCGGAGCCCAGACGGTTACCGAGGCGCAAATTATGGGTGTCCGCCCCTAGGCTGCCAAAGTCCGTACTGGTTACGCTGGCGACATTGTTTCCGTCCTGGAACAGCTTCAGGCCAACGCCGTCCTCGTAGGTGAAGGCCAGGTGTGTCCAGGTATCAGCTTCCCAAGTCAGATCTGAGGTGGACAAAGTCAAACCGCTCGTTCCATTACCGACATCGACCCTGACCTGTCCGGCATTGTTGATAAAATACATAGAAAACCCAGTGGTACCACCCAGCGTGTACATGTGATCGACCAGATAGCCAAGACCACCGCTGGCCGACCAGGGAGTGCTGCTGAAGGGCTTGAACCAAAACTCCACAGAAAGCTCGGAGGTGGCAAAGGCACTACCGAAAGCGCCGCCGTTACCCAACTGAGCATACCCCTCGTTGGCGGTTGTCTTGGGAGAATCACTCTGGAAGGCTAGGTCAAACTTACCCGACACTCCGACCTGACTGTGAGCAATGTTCGTCAGAATGTTTGCTGTTCCCAACGAAGAAGCCCCGGTTGCCGCATTGGAATCGGTTAACGATTCAGCGGGTTGGTTGAAATGGTAGAGCACAATAGTATTGTCGCTTGTACCATCATAGGCGTTGGCCCATGCCGTATAGCCCATTGAGGAAACCGGGAATAGCACAAAGGCTAAGCTGGCGGTGAGGAGAAGGTTGGTAATCTTCATAGTGCGTGCAGGTTTGGTGTGATTATTGAGATTCATTGCCGACCATTCGGCCTTATGTATAGGTATTCAATTTTGAGCCAATAAATTTCTACGATTGATAAAATAGACAGCTAAGCAATTGATGGATATGTATTCATAAATAGCCCAAAACGTCAACTTAATTGAAATATCTTCGTTAAGTTTAAGCACTGATTATGCCAATATTTCCATTAAGCGAATTCATTTATAGGCTGGGATTACTTCATGAGAATGGTATTAAAAATCAGTACTCGTTGGCAGCGGATTCCAAAGCGACTTGAGGTTTGGGAGATATTTTCCACCCCAGGATTTCAAGTGGCGCCAAGGTTCGAACGACCGGCCTGGTACTCAGGTCAAGACTAGTACCGCTGAAGGCATCGGCCAACAGGGCTTCCTCAGGGATGCCCTCGACTTGCACTTCCGCAGAGACCTCACCAGAGTTGACCAGAAACAGATAGCGATCTTCGCCGTAGGCTATGTTGGCCATGGACACCGGCGAATAACTCACCTCCTCCTTCATGCCGCCCACCCCTATCTTGGGTGAAACCATGGGGGCGTCGTTGGTCACCGTAAGAGTCACATCGTAACGCCGTTCACCAAAGAGAAACACCTGCCCGAGCTGCGGGCTGCCGGTCATTTCCTGGGCGATCTGCGAATAGGCCGCATAGTAGTCGTAGAAAGAGGGAAAGTTTGCGCGGGCAAAATTAGAAAAAACAAAGATGCCCTTCGCGTCGGCAACCAGCCCCGCGTAGCAATCATGCCGCACCCATGCTTCGATGCGCGTGCGCTCCTCTGGTTCCGGCTCTTGCCACATCTCCGGGACCAGGATGGAAATCTGTCCACCCCCCAGGCGTTTTGCCGCCTCAATCTCCTGCTCCAGGCTCCAACGGCACCAGACTCGGTTATACTTCTGCCCGGCATAATTGGTATAAGTCCCCTTCCCGATGATATCGAGGTATTGATTGGTTTCCATCAGTGCCGCGGTATTGCGGTGATTGGGTTCGTACATCCAGATCGGACGCTGCAGGGGATCGTTTTCCCGGATGGCTTCGGTCGCCGCCCGCAGGTATTCGATTTCGTCCTCTTTCCAATAGCGCAACTCCTCCGGCCGCAAATACCACCAGGCTATCGTTTCGTCTTCTGCTACGGCACTAACTTGCCGGGCGATTTCCTCACGGATTTCCTCCGAGGTTAGTACCTTCTTCGGCTTGTCATGCTTCTCCAGAAAGTTCATCTCGATGGCCACCGTGTAAATGGCAAAGAGACCGTTCTCACGAGCTCTGGTCAAAAAAACAGCCTGCTGGCCATAGACGGGGCCATAGCAATTGAAGCCTGCGGCTTTATCGCGCTCGGGAATGCCGGAAAAGCCTCCCATGGGAAACTGTTGCCCCTGCGGATAGAGCTTATCGGCAGGCAGGGAATCCGGTGCGACCGGCCCGGGCTCGAAGAACGCGGCCCCGGTGGGAAGGGACAAAAGTGCAGCGCAGGCTAGCAGAATGAGGACGCGCATGAAGTAGATTATTTGGCGAGAGATAATTCAAAGACAGATACACCGAATGGAGGCAACGCAGCCATGATCTCCCCTTCCACGACACTGAACTCGGGCGCGTCGCTGAGGACATCGTGCGCCACGAGCGTCATGTAGGGGATACCGCCAACCACGACCTCGACTGCCTCATCGGAGGAATTGACCAGAGTGATGTAGCGCTTGCCTTTGTAGATGCGGTTGTCGAGAACAACCGACGGGTAAGTGAGTGGACCGTCCTTGGATGCCGGACCTGGAGGGGGAACCTCAACCGTGTCCGGACCGGAAAGGATATCCAATGTCAGGTCGTCCCGCTTCTCCCCGAAAAGGTACACCTGCCCGAGTCCGTCCTCGCCCATGACCAAGGGAGCCAGCTTCTTGTAGGCTTCGTAATACTGGGCGTGGGCTTCGAAATCCGGTCGCCGGCGGAGGGAAAATACCATGATGCCCTCGGCGCCATCGACCAGGCTCAGGATAACATCGTGGCGCACCCAGGCATCAATCCACTGCAACGTATCCTCGGGAGGCTGAGTGAACATGCCGGGCAGCGACAGGACGATCAAATCGCGACCTACCGCTTCCTCCGCCAAGGTTTCCTGCTGCATGGACCAGCGATTCCAGGCACGCTCGTTCCACTTGACGGCGTAATCCGTGTACATGCCTTTGCCGACGATATCGAGGTACTCTGAAGTTTTGGCCAGCGCCTTGGCATCGCGATGATTGGGCTCGTACATGTAAATGGGCCGCCCCTTGGGATCGTTTTCCCGGATGGCCTCGGTAGCCGCCTG
Source organism: Verrucomicrobiia bacterium (assembly GCA_030432235.1). Lineage (GTDB taxonomy): Bacteria > Verrucomicrobiota > Verrucomicrobiia > Opitutales > Cerasicoccaceae > JAUIHT01. The sequence goes on from JAUIHT010000006.1 coordinate 195,915, forward strand.
CAGATAACCAAGCTCGTTCTTACGCCAATAGCGAAGCTCCTCGGGTATCAGATACCACCAGACGATGCGCTCATTGTTCGCCACCGCGCTGACCTGCTCCCCGATGGTTTTCTTTATCTCTTCCGGAGTGAACTCAAGCGGCTCCTTGCTGTGGAAATTCATGGGGATACCCACGGTGTAAATCACCTTCATATCATGCTCTTCGGCGTCGCCCAGCAAACGGTCATCGAGCTCGTACGAGGGCCCGAGCACAGTAAAGCCGGCATCCTTGTATTCCTTGAGCAACGCTTGGTATGTCTCCTCCGGGTATTTCTTCATCGACTCCTCTTCGGTGCCTCCTCCGACGGAGAAAAAGGTAAACATCAATTCCCGGCCTTCGGGATAGATGGCGTCAGCGGGCAGACTTGCACCGAAGTCACCCTCTGCCTCGAAAAAGCCTTCCGGACTGACCTCACCGGCTGCGCCAAAAAGATTCGCCGTCAAAAGACAAAAGCCAGCTATGCATGAATGTAGGCGTAGGATGTGTTTAATCATAGTCAGATCAGTCAGTGAGCGTTGTTATTTGGATTCGAAATTGTAGGCGACCGAAGAGAGGCGAAAATGGTCATACACACCCGGAGTCGGCCCATAATTGCTGCCCAAACGGTTACCAACCCGCAGGTTCCCTGAGTAAGGGGCGATAGGACCAAAACTCTCCATATCCATGGAAGCGACTTCCTCGCCGTTGCGATAAACCGTCAGTAGGCCCTCATCACTATCGTAACTCAAAGCGAGGTGATACCACTGGCCCGGCTCCCAGGTCAGCGGTCCTGATACCGCAATCAGATTATTGTGACCGTTGCCGACGGATGCGCGCAGGGCCTGATCTCCCCCGACCAAAATCAGGCTGAACCCGGTCTTGGAACTGTACTGGCAATCCATCAGGTAGGAGTAGCCTTTGTCACCGCCCGGCGTTGCACTCAATGGTTGATACCAGACCTCGGCGGTCAAGTCTCCGGCCAAGCTATCCTCCACGTCCTTTTTGGTCAATTGCACATAGCCATAGCGCGCCAGGTCCATGCCTTCATCGGGAGCTTTCACTGCAAAACCTTTCCCGAACTTCCCCTTCACGCCGGTCTCGACACCGTCCCTGGCATAAACAGCCTGAGGTAAGCCATTCTTGGCAGTCTCGTTAGGGGTGGTATTGGCATAAGCCCGATCCTCAAAGGTATAGAGCACGATAGTAGTCTTATCCCTGCCATCCGTCTCGGCCTGCCAGTCAGCCGTCGTTGTTTTGGCAAAAGCCATGGAACCTACCGACAGGGCCAATAGTAGCAATGAAAAGGACTTCGGGCGTATATCGTGCATAGCCAACTACTGATGAGAGTGAGAATCTGCCCATTTATGTATACCTATTCATTTTGGAGTCAAGAGCTTTTTCATTTGGCAGAAAAAACCGATTAGACAGCCCCCTTGTACGCCAACCTGAGGTATCTATAGGCGCTCAGTCTCTGGTAGGAAACAAACCGCTACTTCACATTTGAACCTAATCCTGGTCGGGCAAAAGCGATCGCAATACGAATCGAGGATGCTGGCTAATAGATCATTCTTTTGTGGCGCTGTATTTCTCCTCCATTGCCTTGTTCCACCACCAAAGGGGTTCCATTGCCTGTGCCTCCCATTCTATCATGAAGTCCCGGTAATCATCGGTTACAGAAGGGTCTGATTTAGACAGATCGACTTTTTCGCCAGGGTCATCCGCTAAATCGAACACGGCCTCGTGGCCTTCCCAATTGCTGTATTTTACGTTATTGTGGATCATCCCCTTTCGCCCGTTGGGGCCTAAGATACGCCAATACAAGGTTTCGTGCGGGTTGCCCTCACTGCCATCCATCACATAAGGCAGCAAGCTAACGCCTTCCAGGCTATCTCCCGGTGCCGGCCCCGAGCCAGCGAGGGCAAGAAATGTTGGCAGCAAATCAAATGATGAAGTCACCCCCTCGAAAACCTGACCGCCTTTGATATGCGCCGGCCAGTTGACAACCATGGGAACCCGGACCCCTCCCTCGAAGATCGTACCCTTATGTCCACGGAGCGGGGTGTTGTCGGATGAGTTTGCACGCCCGGCACCGCCATTATCGTTCAGGAAAACGATAAATGTGTTTTCCAGTTCGCCATTTTCACGAAGCAAATCGATGATTTTTCCGATGTTTCGGTCCATCGCGTAGGTCATCGCAGCATTGATTTTACGCTCCTCGCTTTCGTACTGGATGTGATCAATGGTCTGAAGGTCTTCCTCTTTCGCATGCAAAGGAGTGTGCGGCGCCGTAAAAGAGAGGTACATAAAGAATGGTTCCTCGCCCTGCCTTTCAAAGTGCTCCTCCAAATATTCGACCGCCTTGTCGCCAAACATATCCGTCACATAAAGATCTTCCGGCTCGGATATCACCTGACCGTCTTCGACAAGCGCCTTGCCGTAAGAGGGTTTTTCCATCCTGAAGTAACTCCGTGCTCCTTCGAGTACTCCAAAGAAATGATCAAAACCTCGATTTTGCGGTTGATAAGGTTCGGAGACACCCAGGTGCCATTTACCGATCATGTAAGTCTTATAGCCAAGGGAGCTCAGGTATTCCGGCATCAGTTTTTCCGTCAGAGGCAACCCCAGTGGATGCGGATTGGGCAGATTGTTTTCATGTCCAAAATACTGCTGGTAATGGCCGGTCAGCATCCCCGCCCGCGAAGGACTGCAAACCGGACCGGTCACATAAGCGCGCGTAAACCGAACGCCTTCTTCGGCCAGCTTATCAAGATTCGGCGTAGGGTGAGTCTCGCTGCCCTGAAACCCAAAGTCTGCATATCCGGCATCATCGGAAAACAGCAGCAGAATATTCGGTTTGGCAGCCATCAGGCTGCTCACCGACGCTAACAGCAAAAAACAAAATATTGGGATACGCACATTCATTGGTCTACTTTTTTAAGCTTATGATAAACTTATATATTCAATTTCGGCTTCGGATTAGTTTCTAACAAAGGATGTAATCAGGCACCGTATAGGGACTCACGACCGACCTGCTCGGTTTCCATCTGCGGGGCCTCAAGATCGGTCGTTGATAGATTGCTCACCACTGACGACCAGGTTTGCCGAATAAGGCGTTTGGATGGGTTAGGCACCTCTGACAGAGCTTCCAAGCTGTATAGTGTAGCGCTGCTCGCTCCCCAAGTCTGCTCCGGAATAAAGCGGAGGTTGCGCGCCTTACAGTCGAGTGAAAGCTCCACCCTGCGCTGATAGTTATTCGACTCGCGAAAAACGGTTTCCCACACACCGTTGTCTTTCTTCACCTCGATTCGAAAGGCCTTTACCATCGTGAAAGGTACGCCACTGGGGACCCCTTTGAGCGGGTAGCGACAAGGCATCTTCTTTGCGTTGTTCAGATTGCTATCGAAAATCAAACGAAGGCCACCGATGTGTTCTGTGTTCGACCAAGCCAAGTCGATACTATCGCCGCAGTGTCCTTCCCAGGCGTTTCGCTCATTGCCATTTGGCCTCGTCCAGCCATTACGCAGCACTTCGTGGCTGTATTGGGCGCGAGCTGTAAGCGGATTCGCTTGGCAGGTCAGCCCGGGCAACCAGCAATCGTCTTGCTGGAGGTGATTTTGAAGCGTTGTTATGTGCTGCGGAAAAAGATTCTTCGGAAGACAATTGAGCGATGTGCAGAGAGCGGCTGCCGTGCCCGCGGCCTGGCCAATCAACGAGGTCGTACCCATCACACGGGTAGAGGAAAGCGCCGCATGGGTGACCGATATGTTGCGCCCGGCAAACATAAGGTTGTCGATATCCACCGAATACAAACTGCGATAAGGGATTCCATAAGGTGAAGGCGCTGGATGGAAGATGGTCGGGCTTCCCGGGTAGGCGAGCCCGGCAGGATGGTGATCGTCCATTGTCCAGCCGCCATAGGCAATAATGTCATCAAATTGTCCCCCGCTGCGTATGTCGTTTTGGGTCATGATGTGCGGGCCTTGATAACGGCGGTTCTCTCGCTTCCCCGGCAAGGAGCCGACCCATTCAATGGCCCAATTCTGGGTGCGATCCCGCATTTTCTTCGGGCCCTTGTTTTTCATGTAATCCCATATACCATAGGTGATGCGCATGAGCTCATGGCGAATGGCTTCGGCGTCGCTGATGGTATTTTGCAAACCACCAATTTCCAGCCACCAGAAGTTTTGTCCAAGACCGCTTTCACCGATACGGTTTCTTATCTCCTTCTCCGTATCGAAGACGTAAGCCCAGTCGGGCGGTATATACGAACAGGCTTCACTGGTCTCGCGTAATTGCAGCAGCAGACTGTTTCCCATCGTCTTGCGATCTGCACGCCAGGGTTGGATATCTTCATCGAACTCCTCGCGGCTTTCACGCCCCCAGCGAAAACTCGCGCCCGTCAACGGTGCGAGTATGGAGTCACCCGAACAATCGATAAAGATTTTTGCGAAGACCGTATGGTAACTCTGGGAGGTCAGTTGCCAGCAGCGAATGGATTCAATTTTGCCATTATGGCAGTTTGCATCCAAGCAGCTCGTGTTGAGCATCAGAGTCAGGTTTTCACAGAAGGCAACCTTCTCATATAATACGGAATCCCAAACAGAGTAGTTGCCATCAGGATTACGATAGCAGTTTTCCAATTGGATTTCTTCGAGAATGCCTGTCTCCTTGACATTTCGCCCGTGCGCACCGCATATCCACATTCTCACTTCGGAAGACGCGTTGCCACCGAGCACCGGTCGATCTTGAATTAAGGCGGTTTTCGCGCCTCGTCGTGCCGACGCAATCGCAGCGCACATACCCGCCATGCCGCCACCGATCACACAAACATCATATTCGTGCGTATAATGATCCAGTTGCCTTTGGGCACCGTTGAGAACGTTTTGCGTTGCTTTAACTTTCATGTAATAAGTGTGTCGATTTTCTTCTGTTGTTCAGAACGGCGGGTCAGCCCATTAGGCGGTCAGGGAATTTGATTATTTTCCAAGGTAGCCGCCGTATTGGTACCAGCGGGAACTTCCAGCGCGGCTGCGGTGGACAAACCGGAATCGAGCAGGTCATTGCCACTGACCACCGCACCGTAGGTATGCTGGAGAACGATTCCCCGGTTTGTCACTCCGGGCAACAACGCGGGGCTGCGAACCAGGCCGATGGTGTTCCCCTCCACTCGGCTATTCGCGGCGTTGCTCAAAAGGATGGCTTCGTTCTCCCAGGATTCGATCAGGTTGTCCCTGATAACCACCCGTTCATGAGGAATATATTCGGAAACCAGATGTCCCCATATGTCAGTCGGATCGGGTTTCCAGAATTCCAGATGGATGTTGGCCATATCTCGCGCGGTCTCGTCGTAACCACAGTCACTCAATACGTTTTCCGCGACCAGCACGTTGTAATTGTAGGGACTATTTCTCCAGTAGTTCGCCTCATTGATCATCGCGATGGCCGACGATGAAACCGCCTCGAAGCGATTGCCCACCAGTGAGCCGTTGGCCGACCGTACGGCGCACCCGTACCGCCTGATCGCTGCGAAACGATTATCGCGGATCATGAACGATGCGTTACGCTCGGAGATGCTGAAAAGCTGATCGTTCAAGTGCTTGGTCTCGTCGCTGGTATAGCCCGTCTCCAGCGTCCCGGTTAGCGATGGGGTGAAGTTCAGCTCATAGTATTCCACCGAGCCGGAGGCGGGATATCTCGACGGTTCCGCGGTCAGCGTATAAACAGTGCTTTCCACCTCTCCATCCAATGCATGGAAAATGCGGAAGCGATCCCCGTTAGCCAGATACATGTCATTGGGCCAGATCCGTAAACTTGTTGAGGAAAGCACCTCCTTGGCGATCAGTCCTTTGCTATACAAAGCCACCGCGTCGTCTCCGATCGCTTCGAAGTCACAACCCTCGATCCAGGGGCCGACCGCGCCGGAGAAGCAATGCACACCATCCGCATTGCCCGCCAGCCATCGTCCCGCCTTGGGCACAAGGCTGCAGTTCAGCACCTTGCCGCCCGGGGACTCGTGGAACTGAAAATGCCCAGCCGGAGCCGCATACACCGTCAAGCCCTCGAACGCCACGTCGTCGGACCGGTAAGCGGAAGAAATCGAGCCAACGGGCGAGGTAGACGACCCTGTACGCGCAAAAATAACCACCGGGTCGCCCACTGCCAGTTGCGACGCCACTTGGGTATAGCTTGGGTAAGTAAGCGTGACCTGATACTGGCCACTGCCCAGGGGGACCACCGAGTCCTTGTCCAACGACCAGACAATATTGGTATCCGCTTTCAATCTCCCCTGAACCGCCTCAGCACGGCTCTGCCAATTGGGGTCCAACACGCACGCGAAACTCCAGTGTTGCTTCATGATATCGCTATCCAGTGCCGGATATCCGTTCGCCTGATCCAAAATCAAACTGGTGAGATTGCCGACCTGCGAATGGCTGACCACTGTCCCCACAAACTGCGGCACGGGATCGTAATCCAAAGTGAATCCTCGGACAGCAATCCTCTGGCTGTTCGAGATTTTGATGAAACCGGGAATGACGTGTCCGCCGTATACCGCAGCCGGTTGAATCTTCACGGTGGCCTCTTGCCCATCTAGGATGACATCTTGTTTTCCCGTGATCCTGATTGGATAAACGTCGGATACCGAAGACGGCGTATAGACATAGGTGCCGGGTGAAAAGACGATCTTGATTGGGCCTGTGGCATTAGCGATGTAGTTGTTAACTGTACTCGCCCAGCCCGCTGTGGGACCAACCGTTTGCTGGTTCGTCGGCTCTCCCAGTTGATAGCGAAAAATGGAAGACCATGAACTGGTCGTACCGTCTGCTCCCAGCGCCCGTACGCGCCAGAAGCGCGTGGCTGGATACAATGCGGCCAGAGGAACGTAACGAGTCAGCTCGACCATGTCCTGGTCCACGACGATGGCAAAAGTCTCGCTGTTGGAAACCTGTATTTCATAGAGCGAGGCTCCCGTGACAGACGACCAGGTGAAGGTGCGAAAGCGTTCATAACCGGTGACATTGTCTGCCGGGCTTATCAGCGTCGGCGCCGACAGCGCGGGAGTACCAACCGTGTAACTCAGAAAAGGTGGCGAACCAGAGTCATCTGAATAAAAACGGACACCCGGATCATTGGTCCCGCCTGTCGAAGTGATGATAAAAGTAACGATGTTTCCGGCGGCGGCTGTCTGGCCTGTTCCGTAATAATTACCGAGCTTGCCGGTCGCCCAGTTGAGATAATGGTCAAACTCACCGCTGATGCTAACCTGTTGGTTGGCGCCAATGGAGCTTGTGTCCATAGTGAACGAACCGAGCAGAACCGTGCCATCCGGGTTCACGCCTGCGGGGCTGTCCGTGTCGTTATTCGGGGCGTTGTTCCAGGTGATCGTGGATTCGTCCCATACGGCGTCTTCGTCCACGATACCGTAAACATTGAAAGTCACGTCTCCGGCCGCCGGCCCGATCAAGGGAGAGGAATATGTGGTCAGGGTCAGCGACGATGCGGAAAACCAGGTCTGCGAGGTGGCGAGCCCCGACAGGTCAACCTGCAGGTAAGCCTTGCGGTTGTAGGATATGCCGCGAGCGGCGACCTCAAGAGTGGAGCCGCTTCCAAAATTGGTGTTGGCGTTGACGCCATCTTTCACGAAGGCAGCCTGTAAGACGGACAAGGTACTCGCATGGGAAAGGCTGAAGGCGCCAACAAAAGAGGCAAGAAAAGCCAGTTTTGCCAGCCCGGAGATACAGCTATGTGGGGTATTGTTCATAGGGGCTTTGGGTTGAGTTTTTATTTAGCGCAACCAGAGAGGCGGGGTGCCTTCCTCACCCCAGGCTTTGCGACTCTTCCATTCGAAGGACGAGACGGCCTCCGGGTCGAGTTGGGTGGAAGGATATTCCTGCAGCACGCGCAAGTGCGCCTCGGTGATCGACGCATATTTTTCAGCGTTTTCCGGATCCCCGAGCAGGTTGATGTGCTCGCCTGGATCCGAATCGTGATCGTAGAGTTCCATGCTGCCGTCGCCGTAGCGAATGAGGCGCCAGCGCTCACTGCGTACCGCGTGCGAATTCAAATACCAAGTGGAAACAACGGCCTCGCGTTCCAGCGTCGCCGAAGAGTCAGCCAGCAGAGGCGAGATATCGACACCGTCGAGGTCAGCAACTTCCGGTAAGTCGCAGAGAGTTGTAAGTGTTGGGTAAAGGTCGAGCAGGCAGACCGGCACATCGGACGTCGTGCCCGGTTTCGTCAGTCCCGGAACACACCAGATAAATGGTATCCGGGTCGACTCTTCCCAGAGCGCCTGTTTGTGCCAGTGCATTTTCTCACCAAGGTGCCAGCCATGATCAGAGTACAGTACAACTATAGTGGTCTCGATGAGTTTTTTCTCCGGCATACGCGGGTCAGGCGTCTGCTCCAGGGTATCGATCAGGCGTCCGACTGCGTGGTCCGAATAGCTGATACACGCAAGGTAGGCGCGCACGATTTTCTTCCAGTAGTCATCATTGATCGACTCACCGACCCGCCATTCCTCCTCAATGAAACGGCGCATGTCGTCATAAGTGGGCGCATGCCCATAGGCGAAAAATTTGCCCATGGGCGGCACATCCCCCATCTCGCCCTCCGGAACCGTTGGGATCGAGATATCAGCAAGCTTATACATCTCAAAAAACTCCTTGGGCGCTACCAGCGGCACATGCGGCGCCGCTAAACCGCAGGCAAGCATGAAGGGCCGGTCGCTATGGTGTGCCCGGATGCGGTCCACCGCCCAGTCTGTGTTCGCTTCGTCACTGAGTTTCCCTTTGGGAAAAACGTTCAAGCCGTAGGCATCCTTGCGATCAAAGTCCTCTGGCGTCACCTCGTGATACCATACCGCCGCGGTGATCGGACGCCCAAAGCCAGCTTTGATATTGGAACCATCAGCCTTCTGAAACGGAAAAACCGGGCCAAACGTGTGCTTCATGCCCCACTCGGTCCAGAGACGTTCTTTCGGCACCGTGGAGTTGTCGCAGTAATCTTCATGAAAGATCTTGCCGGTGCCATACGTATCGTAGCCGCCTTGCTTAAACGACTCTGGAAGGTAATGGTCGAAACCACCTTCGACCTTACGGCTCAAACGAACGATCTCACTGTTATTGATAAAACCAAGATTGGCCGGATGCCTCCCTGTAAGCAGACTATTGCGAGAGGGGACGCATGAGGCCATATTCGCATGGGCATTCTCAAAGCTCATTCCCATTTCGGCGAGACGCTCTATATTTGGGGTGATCGAATCTGGATATCCCCCAAGCGGTTCAACCCAGTCGTTCAAATCATCAATCGCAATGAGAACGACGTTCGGACGAAGAGCGGGCCCAGAAGCTTTTGCCACCACCTGCGCCAGCAGCATCGCAAACGAGGCGACTACCATAAACTGTAATACTGGCCTGCTGGTAAACTGTCGTTTGTGAAACATGATATCCGAAAAGAGCGGTCCTGTATTCCGATTCAGTTCCCCCAGATTTCGATTTCGTCGAGCGTGCCTTCCGGCCCAGACCAGCTGGATTCGATTCTGACATAGCGCCCTTTGGCGTTGAAAAGGTCAGTTATGTATTCGCGCTCGGGTTGTTCAGGACGCAGGACGGCCGCCTCGGCGAACTGGTCGCCGTCAGTGCTGACCGCAATACGAATTGTTTCCGGGTAAACGGTTCCCGCGCCACGAACGATATTCACCCGCCGGATGTCGTGTTCGTCCTTGAGGTCGAGCAGTACGGAAATTTCATCCGCTTGGTAACGGGCATGGTGTTTGATATCCCCCCACCAATAGGGATAGCTCTCTCGAGTGCCGGTCGGGCTGGAAAAACCATTGAGCAAAGCTTGGCCCGTATCGTTGCCGTAACCGTCCTTTTCCGGATCGGCGATAGCAGTGTCTTGAGGCGCCAGATAACGATAATCCGCCCGTGTCCCAGTCCGGTAGGGATAATTCTCCGGATAGCTTTCATTGCCGGAAAGCAGGCGTAAGACCTTGGACGTATCCGGCGCGCTTTCGACATGGACGGCGGCCACCGCCTGGCGTTTTTCCTGCCCACACCAAGCGGCAGCGACGGGGCAGAGCCAACCGGGACGCATGCGGACAGGATCGGAATCCGGCGTCACGGTAAAGGAAAAATCAGCGCTTTCTCCCACACCCAAGTCAGAGGTTTTGACTTGGGCGGGCTCAACTTTCCAGCCCGAGGGGGCCTGTACCTGCAGTTCTCCCGAGGACAGATTGGCTCCGGTAGTGTTAAAGAGTTGAACGTCGACAGTAAAGGCTTCGCCGGGTACGGCCAGCAAAGTGTGGTCGTCCATGCTCGAATGACTGGAGCCGCTGGCGGCAATGCCAAGCAGCGGAGGATGAGCTGCTAACAAGTAGAGCATCCCCGCAGATGCGATTTCTGGCAGTTCAACTTCGTAACGACCGTCCGGGAGCTCCCGTATCGTGACTGGCTCCAGCTCACTGCTTTCGGCGGAGCCCCACAGCGCTGTCCCCCATCCGCTGCTTGGCAGCGACAGAGTGAGGAGAGAAGGAGCAATAACCTCCTGTTCGCCCAGACCTCGGTTGGCGACCACGATGGCGTAGTTGCCCTTGCCGTCGGTGTAGGGTTGTTCGACGCGCAGTTTGCCCGCAGCTTCAACGGGATGACTATCCACCTCGTATGCGGGTTTGACACCGCAGCCAAGCAGGAGCGAGGTCAACCACTTGCCGATAGCGAATTCTCCGGAAACAGCATGGTATTCCTCGCGATCGGCGGTAGGACCATCGGGATCGAGCATACCCTCCCGCACCTTGATCGGCGTATCAGACATCAGCGAACCCAACTTGAAAGGGAAATACAGAACGCTGCCTTTGCCATAGGGCCGATGCCAGGCGAGCGCATCGGATGTGTCGTCCATGCCCAGTATCTCAGCGTTTACAGACAGCGTCGCCTCTACCCTGCCACTGCCTTCAAGCGCTACGTCGTCATAGACGATGAGGACCTTTTGTTCGGGTGTGCCTGGCTCCGGCGTGGTTCCCAACACCTCTTCGAGCCCATTGGCGATAAGGTGGCGTTCACCATAGCGGCCCACCATGGTGTCGGCGACGAGCAGGCCACCGTCTTCCGTGAAAGTCGTGACCGCTCCACATTCGTCGTCACTTAAGTGGTCGGCGCCGATCAGGAACAACGCATCGTATTGCTTGAGCCAGACAGGCGTAAGCTTGGTGTAAGGGATGACATCCACCCAGTAGCCGTTCTCACGCAACCAACGGTAGATCATCCAGCGATGGTTTTCCGGGTAGTTCCACTTACCCGCCGGGCGCCGGCTCGTGGAAGAGGCGCTCAGCAGGACGTCTCGCCGAGGCACCAGGATCGCCACTTTGGGCGCATCCACCGGAATGCTATCGGTCCAAAAGGCTTCTGTACGGTGAACCATGTTAGCCCAACGCGCCGCGTAGTAGAGCTTCTCTTTGGGCGTACCGCTGGTGGTATCGAGGAAACTCCATCGATGCCAATCACCCTTCGCTCCGGGAAAGCCCATGGTGAAGAAATTCACTGCCTTAAGGCCGTTTGCCATGGCACGGTAGAAGGTGGTGGCGAACTGGTGGCCGGCCTCGCCGTGGCTGTTAGCCTCAGGGAGAAAGACGCCATATCCGCTCGCGCCGTTGGCGGGCCGAATGCAGTTATAAAGGTAATCGAGCTCGTAGGCGTGTTTATCGCTGCTGCCGTACATGTCGGCGCCGTAGTAGCCACCGCTGTAGGGACGAATCAAGTCGGCAAACAGAGCCTGGTCGAAAGTACGCTCACGGTTCGCCTCGGGCATTTCGATCGTCTGTTGGGTGGACTTGTGTACGACGCCACGTTTTTTGGGATCGGCCTCATACATAGTCTGTGCCAGCTTTGCCTGGAAGCGAACCAGGCTTTCACTCTGAAACTGCCACCAGTCGAGGGTTAGCCCCGGATTTGATGCGTAAGTCTTGCGGGTTGGCGGTTGTTGCGCGGAAACCGCGTCGAAATCAGCAAAGTCCGTGTTCCAGGCACGGTTGAGCTCGGTGATTTCGCCACCATAAGCTTGCTCCAGCCAGAGGATGAAGGCTACCTTGGCTGGCCCGGAATAGTCGGGGAAGCCTTCCCATTCATTCGCGAGGCCCCAAAGGGCGATCTGCTTGCCCATTTGCGTGCCGAGGCGGGTCAAGACGTGTTCGCGGGCGTCGTCGAGCAAGTACTCGCGAGTAGGCGCATCAAAAATGTTGGCCGCTTCGGGACGGCCGCCGTAGGGCTTCCCCTCTGGATCAACAGCCGGGATTAGCCGGCCATAACGGCTATCGATGAAATATTCACCATTCTTAGCGCGTGCGCCGTAAATGAATCCCAGCATCTCGGACGCACGGGCACGGCTGTAATAGACCATACCCGGCACTGGAATCTCGTCGGGTGGTGGGTAGTCATCATCGTACAGGAAGCTGCTGTTCCGGGAAAGCTCATCACGGAGATTGAAGCCGGTCTGGATAGCTCGATCCGGATCTCCAAGGAGAAAGCCCATGGGAAACCAGCCTTGCGAGGGTGGGAATTGGTTAAGCTCCAGGGTGTAGGCCGAAGTCTCGTCAAGCGTGACAGCGATCGGTTCCTCGGATGTGGACGAAGAAGGGGCGGCACAGCCCGCCAGACTCGCGACCAAGAAAAATACTGTCGGAAGATGCTTCAGGTTTGAAATGCAAAGAGGGGATGTACGAGTCGTTGTGCGGAACATGCTTTTTCCAATCGACATTACTATTAATTTTTTGTAATAAATTGTTACCCCTGCGTTACCTGAAGCCCTTTGCTACGACACAAAGAGCTGCGGCTCTACTGCGGAAGGTTGCCGCTCCAGAAAAGGTCCGTAGGCCTGTCAGGAATATCTTCCGGTCGTAGCAATTCAACATGTCCACTCAAGTAGACGACGTTGACCTGACCGGCATTGCGGGGGTTAACCTGCGAAAGCCTGAATTCACTGGAAGTGGCAACGTCCCCTAAAATAGCGATATCCGCAGGGTTGGGTAGGAAATGATAACGGCGCTCCGGGTGCCTGTCTTCCAGTAGGGCATTCATGCCGTAGCTGCGCGCACCCGGGCTTTCGTCAACAAAAGGAGAGCGAAAGACAGTACCGTCCAGGTCCTGCGGCGTCCAACCCGGCCAGCGACGATCGGGATAAAGATAGACCCATACCACCTGAACCCAGGGAGGCTCTCCGTTTTTACCGACGCTAAGAAAGACCTCGTCGTGATCAATTACATACAGATTGATGCCCTGAGCAATTTGACGCATGTTGGATTGAGACTGGGTTATGCCAGCCTGGCCGACGGTGCTCCTGATAACCGGCACCAGGATGGTCGCCAACAAAGCCACGATCGCCAGCGCAACGAGAAGTTCCACCAGAGTAAAACCAGAACGCGGACGTTTTATCGTGAGAGGGGGCATGGACGGGGGTTTGAGCAATTCATCTTCACCGCGGCTTCAACTCATAGCTCAGGTTTGGTCTGTTGGCGGTGGGTTGGTTGTTTGAGTAAAAGCTCACCCCGGCGTCGTGTTGCGAGCCAGTGCTGGTGATGATGATACCGGCGATGCCATTGGAGTCTCCGGTATGATAGATATCGCCGCTACTGCCAGTAACCCAGTTGAGATAGGCATCCAGGTTTGCGCCACTTATGGAGAAAGATTGCTCGGCCTCGACAGAATCGGTGTCGATAGTGATGGACCCCAGCAAAACCGTACCAGTGGCGAGTACGCCTGAAGCGCTTTCCGTGTCATTTTCAGGAGCATTGTCCCATGTGATGTCTACTACGTCCAAGCTCTCGTTCGAGGTGATACCGTAAACGTTGAGAGTGATCTTACCACTCGGCTCACCCAACAGAGGCTGCGAAAACAGCTTCAAGGTCAATTGACTTCCTGAAAACTGCTGACCGGAATGAAGCAGACCATCCAGAGCCGCCTGCAGGTAAATCTTGCGGCTGTTGCTTCCACCGCGGGCGGCGACTTCCAAGCTGCCGCCGGCATCGTAATTTTCCCCGGAGTGGACACCGCTACGGATGAAGGTGGTTTGGGTCAGCGGCAGAGATTGGGCCTGCAAAGCGACTGCCGAGAACAAGAGCGGCAATGCAAAACATGCCAAAGCCGACCGAATCTTGGATTTCATTTTCATGGGATAGCCCGGAGCCCTCGCATAGGCTCAGAACAGGTTTGAAGGTTATCAGCCTGCGGTGGACAACTTGCGACGACGCCAAACGACCAGTCCAACAATTCCACCTACCACGATCAGGGCGGACGAGGCAGGTTCTGGAACAGGTGTATAATCCACCGTCAAAAGTGGTCGATCTGCCACCGTCCCGTAATCCTCGGTCCGAAAGCGGAAGAGATAGCGACTGCTGCCGGCCTCATCCGTATCGTTTAACTTCAACAGCAACTCCAGGCTTTCGGAACCATCCAGCGCGCTTTGTACAACAGTCGTGAAATCACCGCTTGTTGCGAAAGTTTGCACGCCACTGCTGGTGTTGGGGTTAACCGTGATGGAAGACAGTACTGTGGCACTGTAGTCCCCGCCGGCAGTCGCCCAGGGATTTCCTGTACTATAGTCGTCCCAAGTCACTTGGCTTTCGACAAAACTTTGGGTAAGTTCATGCAAATCGAACTGAACGGCAGATGACACACTACCGGCATCGGTCGTTTCATACAGACTCAGCGAAGCGGAGTTGATGGTGGCTCCCGACGGAATCGCTGAAAGGTCAAAGCTTAAAACAGTATGGAAAAGCGTGTCAGCAGTTCCGAGTGTGCCGACCAGCCCTTCGGTGGCATCGCCATAATTAACACCTGGAAAACGCTCCTCCATGCGTGCAACATCATTCCCGGTATAGCCGGCTGTCGGACTGCTTCCATTTTGGAAAACGATCGTATCGGCGGAAGCCTCGGGCATGCTCAATAAAAGCCCTAAGACGCCGCCGAAGGTCAGCAGTCGATATGCTTTTTTTATTTTCATAGGGGTCAGTGTGATTGAGGTATTCATGGTATTGTTGTTTCGATAATGTAGTGTTTAAGCGATGAAAGGTGAGTGATGTTCAGGAGGGGTTGGCTCGTGTATGATTAAAGTCACTAAGCGGGATTTCCGTTTTGCGGAGTGGCCGCAGATCGGCGAGGCGCGGTCACCGTGCCACGATCAATATATTCGACCGGCAGAACGATGCGACAATGGCTGGTGGCAAGCCCCTGGCTCCGTTGAATGAGCCGTTGCACGCCCTCCTGTCCCAGTTGATATAGGGGGTATTGAATGAAGGAGAGCGGCATGAACTCTTTCGCTCTTTGAATCGTTCCCCCGATGGAGATTACGCTCACATCACCGGGAACCGTATATCCGCTTTCCTGGAGCGCGCGAACCATGCCGAAAGGCTTGTAGTGGCCAGTGAATGCAGCCGTGAATTCGAGCTTGGGATGCTCTGCGAGGTATTGCTTCATCGCTTGGTAGCCATGCTCGGCACTATCCCCCTCCGTTTTTAGAACGATAAGATCCTCTTCGTTCATTCCGGCCCAGGAGCGGGCACGAACGATGTAATCCATGGCATCGGTACGACGGAAGAGATCGTAGGTCGTCTTCAAGCAAAGAATCTTCCGGTGGCCTGCATTGCGCAGGATTTCGAAAGTCAGCTCGAAAGCTCTTTGAGCATCGGACATAACTGAATCCCATTCCAGAGAGTCGGATTCGTTAACGTAAACAACGGGAACCTGAAGAGTATGCAGCGCTTCAAGCAACTCAGGCGTGGATTGGCCCAATAGCAGCACCCCATCCACATGGCCCTGGGAGATGATTTCCAACTGGCCTGCCAGTGGCTCTTCCTTGTTGAGCCGCTTGATGAGGGCGTGATAACCCAGCTTGGTCATCTCGTCCTCCGCTCCGGCGTAAATCTCTGCAAAGTTAGGATTATCGAAACGGCTTCGAAGATCCTCGAAAGTCACCACCGCAATGGTTTTCGTGAAGCGCTGACGGCTGCGAGGCTGATAGCCGATTTTTTTAGCCGCATCTTTAACCGTTTGGCGGGTCTTCTCAGGGATAGAAACATCGCTTTTGTCTCTTAGCACGAGCGAAATAGTGCCAACAGAGAAGCCGGTGGCCTCGGCGACATCTTTCAGGGTAGAGGTATTCATGACTTATTTACTAAATTTTAGTGTTTAATTTTAGTAGTTATGTCAATATAAAAATATTGTATTTAACGAAATCAGGACCTAGCCAACATTTTTAGTGAAGAGGCCAAAGTGCGGTGCCATGCAAGCACCCCCTCGCCCATTCCCCCATAACGAAAAAGACATCGGACCCCATCCATATGCCATTGCGCACTTCCCCTATCGACTCACAACCAACAGGATATGCCTCCTTGCTGATCACGCTCGCACTAGTGGCTCTTTCGGTGTCCGTTTCGGCTGGGCCCCTGGACAAAATCGACAAAATCCCCAGTGGAGAACTACTCCCACCCACTGCATACTTGGAGGAAGGAACGGCACCAGCTAAAGTCGAAGAACCGGTAGCATTTTCAGTGAAGCTGCCCGCAAAATTGACGGATATAAAGGAAGCCTCGGTCGCCGATTTCGGTGCCTCTCCCTCGTCCCCGGACAACTGGCAAGCCTTCACCGATGCCATTGCCTTCTGCCGCGACCAGGGAATTCATCGCCTGACTATCCCGCTGGGGATTTATCATTTTGCCACCCCCCGGGAACTGTCACTTGAGGGTTTGACCGACTTCACACTCGATGGCCAAAGCGCCGAGCTGATCTTCCAATACCCCACCGGAAACAACGCCGCCATGGTCGCAATTGAGAATTGTCAGCGCGTGCTTGTGGAAAACCTGATAATCGATTGGGACGTGGAGGTTGATCCGGTCGCCAGCATTGCCGAGGTAGTGCAAACCAATCCGGTGGTAGGCTACATCGATATCCGCTTCACCGAGTGGGAGCACTTCCCAAAACGTGACGTACGGGTAACCTTCCTAAACCCCATGGACCCGGAAACGGGAACACTTGGCAGACCTGATGTGTTCTGGGCGGGAGGCTGGCGCTTTTCCGGCCAATCTGAATGGCTTAACGATAATACGCTGCGCCTCTCCATCGCACCAGGTAACGAGGATTTCTTCGCCGAGCAATACCTCCCGGGCCTCCGCCTGCGCGTCTCACACTACCGCTACAACCTGAGCGGCATCAAGTTGGAGGACAGCACGAACCTGACCTTGCGCGATGTCACGATCCACGCCACTCCCGGCCACGGCATTGCGGGTGGCGTCGATGTCGACCACTTGGCCATGCAGCGCGTTCGCGTGGTTCGCCGCGCCCAGCCACGTCACGTTATCTCCAGTTGCAATGACCAGCTCCACCTTTACAACACACGAGGGTTCCTGCTTTTCGAGGACTGTGAGTTTGCCGATGGTGGTGATGACGGCATCAACATCCACGATAACAGCAGCTCAGGCATCACCGTGGTGGACGGGCGCACACTGGAGTTACATAATCTCCAGAAATGGAGCCATGAGATCGAGGCCGGTGACGAAATCGAATTGCGCCGCCCCAACCTCTCGCCACTGGGCTACCGCTCGTTCGTCCAATCCAGCGAGTGGGATGACGCCGGACGCAATTGCCGCATCACACTCGCCGATGACCTACCCGACGATTTACCCGGAGACACCGTGGTTTTCTATCGTCGCTTTGAAGCCCACGATATTATTGTGAGTAACTGCACGTTTCGTGACAACCGCGGACGGGGCATGTTGGTCAAAGGGACCCGGATGCTTATCGAAAACTGCCGGTTTCTGCGCACGCAGTTGCCGGGGCTTGTCATCACCGCTGGCACCGAGAAACGCTGGTCCGAAGGTTATGGCGTTCGCGACGTAACCATCCGCGACAACCTCTTTGACCACTGCAACACGATGTCGCGCGGCTATTACGAGTGGGGCTCCTATGACACCACGGAGCGGTCGGCGACGCTCTATTTGCGGACGTACACCTTGCGGTCGGATTATCCCATTTTTCAGGACGTGTTGATCGAGCGCAACCGATTCATCCACACCCCAAAGGAACTCATATTCATCAGTTCCGCCGGGGGAGTCAACGTGCGCGACAATACCTTCCAGAACCCTGACAGACATATCCAGTCTTCCCCCCTACGAGGCATCATAGAGGTCAGACAATCTTCGGATATCGCTATCACCGACAATATCTGGCAAGCTTCAGCATATACTCCGAATGCGGGCATCCTATACGACCCGGACACCGTTTCCGGAATCTTGATAAAGAACAATCGCATCATGCCGGTCGAACCACAAGGCGACCATGAGCTCACTGGGCAAACGCAGCCGTGAGCAGTCTGACCAACTGCAATTCAACTCACTATTCGTAATAGACACCGATCATCTGGTGATGAAATATGCGGGAAACATTAAACTTCAATTTACCCTTGAGCACCGAATATTCGAGCTCAAGGCCTTCGGGCTCAAGACGAACAGATTTCACCTTTTCGGTTAGTTTCAAGGTAATGCCAATGTCGCTAATGGGTAGAAGCTCCTCGATCACTTCATAGGACTTTTGTCTACCAGACACATTACCGCCGTGCAGTTCCGCTTCACCACCACGGTTGATAGTGTGCGCGTGCAGGAGGTGCAACACGTAGCGCTTTTCTTTCGGTTGGTGCATAAGAGTCACACGTGCAGTGGACGGGAAATTGGATAACTCAAGGCGTTCGTCGGAAGCCAGCAGCCCACGCAAGGCCTTCGCAAGATACTGCCTCAAGGCGACTTGACCGAACCCCCGGTAGATGGAGAAGACCGGATGAGCGAGGTAGAGCACGTTGCTTTTATGCACGCCACTGGCAAAGCCCGAAGGCTCGGGACGCGCCGGCGCATGCTGATGGCTACAGAAGTGCTCCCATGTTCGGTTGAAATATGAATCGTGAACATCGCCAAGAGATTCGCCATCGGTTACTGTGAGGCGGCGGCTCTTCCCATACATAACGATTGGGCTTGAAACAATATCCGGCCGCAGTGCCTCATCGGGCTTTACATAGTCGGGCAAAAATTCTGATAGTTCTCCAACGTCTCCGCCTACGTCGAACAACATGCCGCGCTCCGGATCCACACCACTGTTCTGACTGAGAAAGAGCTTACCGCCAGCCGCCAAGTAGGCGCGCAGTTGTGCCTCCAACTCCGGGCCAACTACCACATCATCAGGCAGCACCAGCATCTTGTAGTCGGCGAAGTCCATTTGCGGGTCAATGACATCGAACAGGAAGTGCCCCTCCAGTAGCACGCGGACCGCACCCGTATCGGAAGCACTCTCACGCTGCGGATCACGGAAAAGTTCACCACCGCGTACCGACGCACTGCTGAGCAGGGCAACATCTGCCACATTGCGAGCCTCAACGGCAAAGTCCTCCTTTTGCGCGATTTCACGGTAGGCTTCGCCGATGATTTCGTAAGTGCTTGAGTCCAGTTCGCCAATGGGATGGAGCTGATCGCCGATGCTGCACCTGGCGCCGTAGGCCAGCATGGCGCAACACTCGTAGCGCAGGGCGTTGGGATGCTTATAGCCGCCGAACTCGCCCCAGGTGGAGTGAAACTTGCCTGTCATTCCCAGGTATTCCATGTCGAGGCGATGGACGTATTTGGCCGAAAGAGGAAAGTGGTCGTAACCCCAGCCGCCAGTGGGCAGGCTTTCCAGTTCCAGATGACTAAAGAACGGCAGGATATCACGGAAACCCGGCGTGACGTGACCGCTGTTGTGGAAGATGGGCATATCCGCGTTGATTGAGCGTACGGTCTCGGTCACGCGCTGGTAATACTTCATGAGCGCATCGAAGCGGCTCTGGAGTCGATCCTCGCGCTTCAGCGGGTCGAGGCCCTGTGACTGCATGTAGGTCAACGCCCACTGCGAGCAGTCCTCAGCCTGATTGATAATGTCCAAGAAAATACCATCTGCTTCGGGAAAAAGCTCAACGACCTCTCTCACCTGCTTACAGAGATAATCCAGATAGGGAGAATGGAAGCTCAGAGTCTTGAAGCCCGGAGTAAGATTGGAGTTCGCCCAACCGGCCAAACGGCCCTCCGGATCGAGCTCGCGCCATTCCGGGTGCTCCTCCGCAGCCAGATTGTGGACTCCCGCAGTCAGGTAAATGGGCACATTGATGCCGATTTCCTTACAGGCTTCGAACTGGGCTCTCAGCAAGTCGAAGGCTAGCCCGGGGTGCCGCTTTCCGATCTTAGTGTCATAATAGCTCCAGCCGTGATGACAGGTCGCAAAGGTCGTGACACTATTCACAGCAGCTCGTTTAAGCGTCTCCTGATAAGCGCGTTTGTCGAAGCACTCGCCAATACCGGGAATCGCTTCGGAAGTATGGAAATCCAAATGTATTTGTCGAAAGCGCAAGGTTTGCTTCATAGGCGAAAGATGGTTCACGATTCGATTTAATGAAACTTAAATCACTTGTTCCCGGTCACGCATTAGTGGTATATTCTCACCATGAAATCCGGATTCGAATGGAAGCGGTATCTACAAGCCCCCCCGGAGGTGGTAGCGCTGGCTCGCCCGGTTCATGGCATGTACGTCAGTCGCGAAACCTTTCAATTGCCAGACTTATGGGCGCTGCATTTTTACGAGTATCATGGCTATCTGGAGGTGGATGATTATAGGTTCGATTTGCATCCCGGTGCGGTCACGTTGGTTCCGCCTGGGGCAATTGTCACCTTTCATTACGAAGGCCCCTCTCAACACCTATACTGTCACTTCCGTGGCCGAGGCCCACACACCAAACCATGGCCCGCCCCTATTTTCCTGCCTGCCGACAACCACTTGGCCATTCTCAAGCAACGTCTCACCGAAGCACTTGGATTCAATCATCAGGAACCCCTCCGGGTAAACGTCCGGCTTTGGGATGTGCTACTAGGACTGATTTCCACGCGGGCACTTCGAGAGAAGGGCGCCAGCCACAAGGCAATCATGGAGACAGCCCTTGAAGTTGCCGGGCTTGAAATGGCCTCCGCGATAAGCGTAAGGGAATTGGCCGGGCGTTGCGGAATTTCCCACAACCAGTTTATCCGCATCGTCCGACAGCATACCGGACAAACACCTCGCGACTGGCTGAACAAGATGCGTATTGACCGCGCATCCGAATTATTATCCTACTCCGATGTTCCAATTAAAGTGGTAGCTTGCGAAATCGGCATTTCCGATCTCCAACACTTCAATAAATTCATCCGGCAACACTTCGGTTGTTCTCCACGCGTTCTGAGACGCAATATACGAAGCTGAGAAGCTTGGCCTTCACCGACTTCAAAACGAATCACCGCAGAGCTGCCAACTGAGACTATCTTCGAGTGCGTCCCGCACATTGCCTTCACCATCCGGACGGTTGGCACCGCTAGCATGTGCCAGACAAGCTCTGATCATAACCACAAAAAAGCACCCCAAGACTAGAGATTTCCTAACTCGACGAAATCACCACATATATCATTCGGGCACTAATTAAATCCCAGCCCGGGTAGCCAAAAAATGGCAAATACGAAACCATACTTCAAGACAGTAAGCCACTCCACTAATGTCTCTCATTTTTAGGGACATTTTCATTCCTGGAATGTAAACTACTTTTCTGAAGGTTCGTATTTTCCTATAGATTGCACCGAAAGCCAATTCAAGTTTATTGTCTCTGTTTACCATTCACAGTGCTCTTAAAAATGAGCCAAGAAGACATCGCTTTGCGCTTCAACGACTCGGTCGACGGAATAGGATTTTGTCTGGCCCTCCCCACAGTCCGTGAAAGCAAGTTCTCCGATTTCAATAGAACCCTCGCTCCAGCAGAGGCGAATACCACGCTCGTCCAGCGTTACGGTACCAAATCCACTTTCGATAGCTAGAAAGCAAGTAAAGGGACGCGTTTTGGAACAGGGGGCAAAGAATAGCGTTTGGGTGACACTGCTGTACCGGAGTCCGGAATAAGCCTGCAGGAGTGCGTAGCTTGCCATGGCACGCGCATAGTAGTTGCCACATTCATATTCATTCCAGGGATTGCGAATGTAACCGTCGTAGCGGGCACGGGCCGCGCGCACAACCTCCAGGCCCTCATTGAGTAATCCCGTCGAGATGAGATGGCTGGCCACCTGATATTCGATACCGGTCCAGACCTCGTCCGCGTAAACAAAAGGCAAAGAAGGCCGACCTCCCCGAGGCCAGGTGCACAGGATTAGCCCACCTTCACCCCCAGCAGCATAGCCTGGCCGCTGAAGATTAACATGATCCCGCAAGTCAGGCTTAAAATTGTAGCGATGAATGGCAGTGAGTGTGTCACACACATACTGCGCATTGAAGGGCGCCTGCAATCCTGCGGCAAAGGCAAACCACGCGCCGATGATACCGTCCGAGAGGCAGCCCTCGCCGTATTGATACTTCGGGCCCTCCCGCTGTAAAATCTCCGCATAGGCAGGATCCGGAGGCAGTTCCGAATCAACCCCGCGATAACCGAGGCCCATGCACTCCTCACGGGATACAGTCTGCTCGTAGTATTCCCCGTTAAAAAGATGCTCATCGAGATAGCGAGCCGCTCTCTCCGAAAGATTTCGATAGTAGGCAGCCTCCTTTGTGTTCTCGGTCGCATGACACATTTCAGCCATGGCCGCCAGAGCCGCTACGTAGATGGAGCCACACATCCCGTCCGGCCCGTGAAACTCGATATCATAGGTGTTGTGGTGCGGTTGACTCATTATGCCACATTCATCGGGATCCCAGGTCCGGATACAGAAGTCCAGACTCTTACGAGCCAGAGGCAGCAAGCGCTCGAGCCAAGCCCTATCCCCACTTATTTGCCAATCACGATATAGTTTGATGATGCCCCCGAGCTGACCATCTGCTGCCGGGTGAAAATCGTGACGCGTTTCCATGGTCCTGGGGATTGAAAACCGAAAATTCACATGCCCGGATTCATTCATATTGTGTTCGTACTCCTGCTCACGCATGGAGCGCTCCAGCTTCGGGAACAGGTGGGCCAGTGCCTGTGCATAATTCCACACGTGCGTACAACAACCCTCACACGATCCATAACTGACGCCGGACCCCTCCCAGGCCCAAAAGTCACCATTCTCCAAACGCAAAACGGTGGGCGATTTCAAGATGCCAAGATTGGCAGAGACTGCATCAAGTACTTCCGGCGGCAGGGTCGAACTCATCAGAGCCTGGTGAAAGGCTACCGTTCGCGCACGCAGTTGTGGCCCATTTTTTATGAGAAAATCGGCTACGGCTCCGGCATCCTTCCATCGACCCGCATACCAGG
Organism: Verrucomicrobiia bacterium; assembly: GCA_030432235.1. Classification (GTDB taxonomy): domain Bacteria; phylum Verrucomicrobiota; class Verrucomicrobiia; order Opitutales; family Cerasicoccaceae; genus JAUIHT01. Next base: position 219,235 of record JAUIHT010000006.1, read on the forward strand.
GACGCCACCAGGGCTCGGAACGATCTTCGACGATATTGGGCTCTGGCCCATAATAGTAGTGACTGTTAGGGAAATGCCAGGTTATGGCGATAGGGAAGCTGGCCGTCTCGCCAGGACCAAGGGTTGAGCGGAACAGAATCGATCCGCCGTTGCGGCCCACACACTTATCTGCTCCTGCCCCAGCGTTCGTTTCGAAGCGCCCTTGTGAAATTTCGTTCCAAAGCATCGACACACTGTCGAACCAAATACCCCGGAACCACATTGCCTTTATTTCAGGCCCTTTTGAAAGCGATACCAGACTTGCTGAACCGAAGTGATCACATAACGGATCCTCTTTATTATAGAAGAAGATACCTCGCCCCGGTATTATGCGGTTGCAGCTGGTCAGGCCGCCCTCGTTTTCACGGCGCTGAGCCAGGTGCGACAAATGATACGAAAACTGAAAGGTCTGCTCCCGATCGCTTTCATTCGTAATGTGATACTCAAGAATAGCCGCAGGCGCACCGGAAGCCTCATCATCGCCTGGAATAAACGGGCTCCATGCAGTCACCACCACACTCAAGGGAAAGCGGCCATCCTTCAGCCGCACTTGCCCAAAGGGATAGTTACCCTGGAACTCAGCCTGCTCAAAGTGAGGCATACCAATGAAACCACTGCGGTGATAGCCCTTTGCCTGGGTTCCGAATGCATATAATTTGTCTTTCGGGCACGGAGCCTCCACAACCAAGGTACGGCGTGACAGCGACTCATCCTCAACATGCAGTATCGCGGAACCGGCATCGACCAGCCATTCGTCATGCCCCGGCAGAGCAGATATATCCGGAAGATGCCTGATGGAGAAATCCTGAAGCCCTCCCTGCCCATTGAAGCAAATACTACCAGCCCCAATGCCTCCAAGTGGCATTGCCGTTTGCAGATTGTACTTCCCGGTCAATGTTCGCGTACTGGGATAGTTGATGTCTATTGGAGTTTCGTAGCTCATTGTTGGTTCAAGTATTTCAGGCATCCAGAACGGCACTTGGGGTACTCGGTCGTCACTCAATCGATGTGCCTTAGTCATCCCTTTTTCGATTTATGTATTTATAAAATACAATTATGTTTATCCACCCATGCATCATCGATGAAAAGAAAATTCATATATTATTTCTCCTAAATTTGCTAAATATTAAGGACTCTATCTAAGCAAAAGAGCCATGGCTCCGACCAAAATAAACTTGTATTTGTATTTTTTAGCTACATTATTGTTAGGACATCAAAAATCCCTAACCTACCCATATAACCATGATAAGAAACTATATCTCACTCACCCTGGCCGCGGCGCTCCTGGCATCCGCTTCCGTCTCGGCCAATGTGTACCAATCCACGGAAGCCGAAAGCGCCTATCGGGCCGACGGAAGCAGCGGATCGGCCACGCAGAATAACCTGCTGGAAATCAAGGAAGTCGACGGTGCCACCCTGGCCCGCATCAAGGGCTCTATGACACAATGGGGCTACATAACCTACTGGATGGGTCTGCCCACTCCGGCAGGCGCTTCCACCATTCGCTTCAAGGTCTACAACACCGGCGAACCCACCGGACGTTACATCATCTACATTAAGGACGACTCCGGACAACAGCAACTGGGAGAGTTCGTCATTCCCGCCGACGCACCCAAAAATGAATTCGTTAACGTGGACTTTCCCGTTAACAAGCAGAATGAATGGGCCGGCATCATCGTGAAAAAGGCAAGCACGGATAACCTGCCCAGCCCCTGGATCGACTCCGTCAGCGTCCTGGTTGAATAAGGCAGTTCTCCTAAAAGATACTTACCAAAAGAAAGCGGCACCCATGGGTGCCGCTTTTTTTTAGAGCGGGTTAAACTAAGCCATAGCCTCGTAGAACCGCCGCTTGCGGCGAGCCGTACAACTCAATCGAGACCACGGCTACAACTTTTCTTTGAAGAGCACTAGCTATAACCGCCAAACCTCTTGGCCAATAGCCAGAAGGCTTTTACCCCTAATCAACCTCCTGTAAATAAAAGCCCGAACCTTCGAAAAGGTTCGGGCTATGGGTGTGTCAAATAAGCCAGAGCTCTTTGCCTTATCGGCCTCGACGCAAGCGTCGGCGCATGGTAACGAGCAATCCTGCCGCGAACGCCATGCCAAGGGCATAAGTGGCGGGCTCAGGCACCGCATAGATGGCGAAAGCCGAATCGGAGCCGACTCCGCCGCCGGAGATATACGCTTCATTATAGAACAGGGTTCCTCCCAGATAGGCACTCGTTGCGTTACTGGCGGCCGTTGTGCTGCCCACTCGTGCATTGTTGGTCCGGTTGGAGAACATCATGCAGACAACATAGGAGACGTTCGCCGACAACGTGATCTCATCGCTACCGGTTAAATCAAAACTCAGGATACTGCCATCCGGTATCACTGCCGCAGAGCTGTCAAAAGCATAAGAGTTAGTGGAAAGCAGAGTAGCGGCTCGATTGTCCACGAAGCCCGGCAGAGTCGGATCTTCCGATTCGCCCATCTCCCAGATATAAAGAGACAGGTCCGCGGTCATCTTGGGAGCACCATAGGCGAATTCAATTTTGTCGATAGTAACCGGAGAAGCGCCGACAGTGATCGTCTGCTCCAGCTGTGTGCCGCCTATTGCGAACATCGTATCGAAGGCTGGCGTGGCAGTACCGATAGTCGGTGCGGAATCCCACGCAGAGGCCACTGTATCACCCATGGTAACGAGAACATCGCCTCTTGTTGCAGGGATAGCTGCGGCCAGGATGGCACCAAGCAGGGTAAGCTTTAAGATATTTGGGGTCATAATATTGCTCATGATGCCCCCATTGCACATGAAAATTCTCGGCATGTCAATTTCTTTTGCCATTATTTCTCTATTTTTTATTTGTAAATTCTCGAAATTTCCCGAAAATAGCCAACATGAGCAATAAAGCCATAGGCCTCCAGGACATTGCTGAACGCCTCAATCTGTCCATTTCCACCGTCTCCCGGGGCATACGGGATGCGGATGGAATCCATCCGGCAACACGCGCCAAGATCATGCAGGAGGCTGAGGCGCTGGGATACGTAGGGCACCGCGACAAGAACGAGCGTGCCAAAGTCGATGAATCTCGTAAACGCAACATCCTCATCCTGACCGGTGGCAAGGTGACACCCGGCGGCTACCTTGAGGGGTTGAGCCAAACCGCGTCGAATCTCGGCGTTTCCCTACATATACACCATTGCCCACAGGAGCGCTGCTCCGAGTTATTCTCCGGCAATAGCGAGCCCGTCTCTCTGCGCGAGGGTATCTGTGACGGTGTTATTCTGATATACCGCTGGCCGACCGAGGTGATTAAAACTCTGGTTCAACGCGTGCCCGTGGTTTCCATCATGCATGATTACCCGGGTATGCCCATGGATATCATTGGCATTGATACCGTCGGAGGAGTAAACTCACTCGTCAGCCACCTCAAGGATTTGGGCCACCAACGCATGGGGTTCTTCGGATTGATGCCGGAGGTCGCCTGGTCACGAGCCCGCTTCGGCGCCTTTGTTGAATCGGCCACCTATGCGGGAGTCCCCGTTGAAATGAATCAGGTGATACGCTTCGAGGAAGACGTGCTCCGCCATGGAGAAGCCTTCCGCACACCGGCCGCCATCAATCAGGTGATCCGAGGAATAAAGAGCGGTGTGCGCGCCTGGCTGGCCGCGGATGATTATAGCGGCTACTGCCTGTGCGAGGAGTTAAGCAAGCAAGGGCTCCAAGTGCCCAAAGACGTTTCCATCACCGGTTTTCATTATCATGATTTTATGCAGAATCCACACCTCCCGGCGCTGACAAGCACGCTCGTGGATAACGTCGAAATTGGCCGCCTTGCACTAAAGCTCCTCCTCCAACGCATGGAAAGCGCAGGCAAGCCACTACGCTTGTATGTACCCGCCGAATTCAAGGCAGGTGAATCCACCGGAAAATGAAGGAGCCCTCTCACGTATGCGTGGCTGGCATCGGCGGCTACGCCCGCGCCCATCATCAAGCCCTGCGTGAGCTGGAGTCGCAAGGCCTGGTAAAAGTCCTGGCTGCCTGTGATCCGGCCCTGGAAAGAGTTCGAGACGTCACTGAAGCGCTCTCCTTTGAGACCCGAGGCATCCAGACATTTACGGACTTCAACGCCATGCTGAAGGCTTTCTCCGAATCGGACGAAAAGCCTGACTGGGCATCCGTTGCCGCGCCCATTCCCTTTCACGCCGCCATGCACCAGGCCTGCGTCGAGGCGGGGATTGCCTGTTACCTGGAGAAGCCCCCGACACTCGATCCGGCGGAACTCGAGGCGATGATTGAAAGGGATCACAAAGCCCGCGTGTCAACCCAGGTTGGCTTTAACCACATCGTCCAAGCGGGCCGCCTGAACCTAAAGCAGAGAATCATAAACGACGATTTCGGCCAATTGCGCTCCGTGAGTTTCTTTGGCGCCTGGCAACGTTCGGAGTCCTATTTCAAGCGCAGCCCCTGGGCCGGGCGACTGATGCACGACAATCAGTTGCTGCTCGACTCGTGCCTGGGCAACGCCATGTCCCACCACGTCCATAACTTGCTCTTTTTCTGCGGCAAGGATGCCCTTTTCTCCTGGGCTGAGTGCGAGACCATGGAGGCGGAGCTCTATCGCGCCAATCCGATCGAAAGCGCCGACACACTCTTCCTTCGCGGCCAGATTGCCGAAGGTATTACATTTCGCTTTGGCCTGACCCATGCCTGCTTCGGCGAGGACCAGACCGTTGAAACGCTCGAATTTGATCGGGCCACCGTGACCATCCAACCCCTGCATGGCATAAACATTGCATGGAATAATGGGCGAACCGAATTCATCAGCCTGCCACCCACCTTTCCCCTGGCCTCTAACTTTGAACGATTCCTCGCGTACCTGGCGGGCGACGCCAGTCGAGTCATGACACGCTTGGTCGACTGCCGGCCCTTTGTTCGACTGAATGCAATGGCGTATCTTGCCTGCGAACAGATTCACTCCATCTCGGACAACTGTCTTTCCCTATTGAAAAAGGATGATTCCAAACAGCATGTCTGTTTCATTCCCGGCATTATCAAAAACCTGCAATCTTTTCTGGAAAGCGGACGGTTCCCGTCCGAGACTGACTGCCCTTGGGCTGCACCCGGTGGCAGCGCTACCCCAGCGGATTTGGTGCATTTGTCTTCACACGTCCACCAACTGATCGAGAATTCCAAGCACCCTACTCCATCCCGGATTTCCTCCCTGGCATGACACCCTCCCCCGCAACACTCGACCCGAAAGCCATCCTCGAAAGTCCGCTGGTAGAGCCATGGACGGACCCCGAAAGCGGAGTAACCAGCTATCTGCTCAAGCATGATGCGGCTCCGCTCCAGCAATCATTCTATTTCGTCAACCCGAGCTTCTCGCACGATGGCCGCTACCTGTGGCTCTACTGCGCCTTCCCACCCGGAGGTCTCGCCAATTCCGGACGCACCCTGGCCGTCGCCGATTTCGTCGAGAACGAAATCCGCCACTTCCCCGAGATAAACTTTCTGGACGCCTCCCCCATGGTGGCCCCTGAGTCCGGCGAAGTCTACTGGTGCGACGGAACCGAAATCTGGAAGAGAGGACCGGGGCGATACGACCTGTGCCAGTTGATAAACGCCCTGCCACGCGAACTCGTTAACAACCGCCGCCCCTGGCGACTGGCCACGCACCTGACTCTATCCGCCGATCGCAAGTTCCTGAATATCGACGCCACCCTCGGCAACGAAACACACATCGGAGCAGCCCCCCTCGACGGCAAGCCAATGGAAATCTGGCAGACGCTGCATGCCGGATTCAATCATGGACAGTTCAGCCCTACCGATCCCGATCTTCAGTTGGTCGCACAGGACTCCTACATCGATTGCCTCACCGGCGAAATCCACAGCTTCCAAAACCGAATGTGGTTGATTCGCCGGCACGGCAAGGCCCATCCCATCTACCAGGACTCCTCCAACGGCCCCAAGGTCACCGCACACGACGCGCACCTCGGCCAGCCTTCCCGCGAAGTCGCCGACGGCCCCGGCATGCACGGACACGAATGGTGGGGGGCGGACGGCAACCGGGTCTGGTTCGTCCACTATGGCCGTGGCATCAAGTTCATTGAGCTGCAGTCCGGGCACGAAGAGCTCGTCTGGAACTTCGACGGCGTTTCGCATGCACACTGCAACGCGTCCGGAAGCCTCGTCGTAGCCGACGCCCAGCCTCAGGATCGCCCCAAGTACAGCAAGGTTGCCTTCCTCAATCGCGAGACCGGCAAGTCGGTTGAGATCGTGTCATTCGTACCCCGCCTGGACGCACGTACGCGCCGGTACCACATCCATCCGCATCCTCAGTTCACGTGGATGGACCGCTTTATCTGCTACACCACTACCGTTAACCAGCGTGTGAGTGTCGCACTGACGCCAGTCGACGCCCTGCTCGCGGCAACGCAATAAAAAGACCGCCGGAGCTTTCCGGCGGCCCGTTGATAAATCCATCCCGGCAGCACTACTCAAGAATGAGCTCGCCTTCGCGCCAACTGCCGGTGGGCAAGGTAACGGAGCCGCTGGAGTAAGTCAGGTTTTGCGGGCTTCCGCTAATATAGAATCGCCACTGCTCACCACCACTTGGCGCCTTGAGGCCGGAGACTGTCAGGCCGGGCCCCGCGATATCATTACCGCCCGAGTCGAACATGGTGCGACTGACCAGGAGGTATTCGCTCGCGTCGATGTCCAGCTCATCCTCGGTCACCAGCATGACCGTGGCGAAGCCGCTGCTTCCCGCGATGACCAAGTGCTGCAGGTCCGCCGGAGCAGAGCCGTCGAGTGTTCCACTGAAGACCTCGGCCTGGTCAACCGCACCGGTGAGCTGGTTGCGCGTGATGTCCTTGGTAATTTCCCCGGTATCCGAGACCAGTTGGCTACCGCTCGGCGAACCAGTCATAAAGAAGGCCGTATCCTGGCCGCCGGGTTTCGTCCCAAAGGCCTTCCGAATCTCGTGGAGATTCTGCCAACCGGGCTGGTAGTCGTATTTATTGGCAATCAGCCCGAAGTAGCTGGACTGCCAAACCGGATCGTCGACGTAAACCGTGATGGGCGACTGCGAGCGCGCGAACAAACCACGACGGAAGATAAGCCCCGCCGCACGAATATGGTCCTGCATCATGATGTCGCTAATCATGGCGCCCAGGTACTGGTCCCGCGTCAGCGGGTCTCCCTGGCCATCGGAGGCAACATTGTTGTCACCGTGATTCCAGGCGAACCAGGTGATGCCCGACCAGCCCTGCAGCAGACCGTAGGTCGCCGCACCCGCCATCAGCATGGTGCGCTTGGGATCGTCTTCGGCCTCATAGCTGGTGCCTTCGCGCTGATTGAATTCTCCCAACACGAAGGGCTTACCCTCCACCGCCGACTTTGAAACGGAGCGTATCCAATCGTCCAGCGTATCCGTGATCTCCGGCCGGACATAACCGTGGTTCTCAATGTAATCGCCCATCTCGGCATTCATTTTGAGGGGCCGCTCACCGCGCCAGAGGTTCGAGAACAGAAAAGCCTTATCATAACCGAGCGAAGCCACGTGGTCCTTCATCCTCTGGAAGTGAGCACGGTCGAGACCGTCGAGAAAATCAGAGCGTCCCTGCCTCTGGGCGGTCGTCGACGGACTGTAAATATCGCACGGGGCGATACTGTTGGCGGTGGTATAGTCGTCCCACAAGTCGTTCAGCAAATCCGTCCAGTAGGAAACCGCCGGATAGCTGCTGTTGATAAACTGATTGCCTGCCACAATGACGTACTCCGAGGAGAACTCGTTAATCGTCTCGATGGCAAACACCTGCGGATCCTCGCCGTAGCTCAGCCCCGTGTAGGGATTGACGTGGGTCAGCAGATTCGCAACGAACTCCTCGTCAATCAGAGCGGCGCGTTCATCAAAGACAGGCAGCATCTTCTTCTTGTCGATGTTGAATTGCCAATAAGACGCGTTTAGGTCCTCCACGGCATCCTGCCAGGCCTGCTCATCGGTTGGGTTAGTCGAGAGGATGGACACATCACCGGGCAGATACCGACGCGAGAAGCGCATGGAAAAGCTAACGTAGATTCCATGCTCGCGCAGGCACGCATTCAGATAGTCAAAACGATCCAGTGCTTCGTCATCGAACTCACGCGAAGTCGTATCGTAGGTGACCAAGGCCCCGATACCGGACTTTGTATTCCAGTCCTGACTGGAGCGCATCACATGGTGCCAGCGTACGCAGTTAACGCCCCGGTCGGCCAGGTAAGCAGCATAGGCATCCGCGGTTTCATGATCAGGATAGAATGACACGGTATTGACCGCCCAGAAGCGGATGGGTGACTCGTCGCTTTCGCGCACAAACTGGTCGCCATCGACCACCAAAGGCTCAATCAATCCTTCCCCCGGAAGATGCGCCGGATCGCCGCCATGAAAAGTGACTTCCAGACGCGGCGACAGAGTGCCCTGACCAGCCGAACGCACATAGAGGCCGTCATAGGTGTTGTCGCCAAAGAGCACCAAACCGTGGTTCTCCAGAGTACCATCATACCAGGCCTGGAGGATTTCAGTAACGTCGATGGATATCCAGGTATCCACTGGCACGCCCTCAAAATCAGCCGTGGCAAAGAGCGTATCTTCGTAGTCGACGCCCGCGATGGGACCATCGGTAGCGGTGGATGTGCTGCCCCAGTAGGCCGTCGGAGAGCTACCGTCATAGGCACGATAACTCCAGGTCACATCATCACGGCTCCAATCTTTTAACAGCGGATAGGCAGTGAGAATTTGCGGAGCAATACCCCAGGCCCCCTCCAGATACAGATGCAGCACGGCCGACTCGATAGTCGCACCGGTGGCAGGTATCTGCTTGAGGCTAGTGCCCATGATATCGTCAAAGCGAATCAAGCCGGGTGAAGCTTGAGAGGCCTCTGGAATACCGAAACCGTAGAGACGCCAATCATTGATCCGGCTCAATGGATTGCTGCCTTCTATGGTGCTGCAGACAGTCGAATTATAGCCGTCCTGCCCCTCCTGGAAATTCAGCGTGGTCGAGGAAGATGACTCCGCGTAATCGATCTCCAAAATCGGCGATAACGTGCCATAGGTCATGGAGCGGGCGCAGATACCGTCGTAAGTGCCGTCCGCGAAGCCGATAATGCCGTTGTTAGGAAGCGTGCCCTCGTGCCAAGCGCGTACGATGTCGGTGACGTCCAGCTCGACCCATTCACCATTACTCGCTCCCGTGATATCAACGGCACTGTGGATGCTCATGTCGTAATCGACATCCGCGATAGGGCCATCGGTCGCCACCGAGCCACCGCCCCAGTAAGCGGTCGGCACACTGCCATCATGCGCACGATAGCTCCAGGTTGCTGTCGCACGGTCCCAACTGGTTAGCATCGGATACAGGTCTACCGTCTGACTGGTCAGATTACCGTACTGATTATATTGATGCACTCGAAGCTTCGCCGACTCAATCGTGACGCCACTGGCCGGCACCTGGCCCGAGCCGCCGCCAAAGATGTCGTCGAACTGGATCAGGCCCGGGTTCGCGGCGGCCGTTTCAGGCAGGCCAAAAATATACCAACGCCAGTCAATGATGCGACCCAGCGGAGTGGTCTCCGGAATGGAACAGGTGGACGAAGAGCTGTAGCCGCTCTGGTCCTGCTGGAAGGTCGTAGTGGCCGGAGTTGCCCGGATAGGCAATATTGTTATGTAAAATAACAATATGAACGAGAATTTCAGACATGGGGTAACATGCATTTTGACTTGGGGTTGTGGGTTTTTGAGCAAGGGTATCAATGATAATGTGACGTTCTCAAACGAAATGCTCAAGTCTAATGTAATAAAAAAATACAAATTTAAGAAAGAATCCGCTTGCCTATTGTACCTATATAATACAAAGATGGCTTTTGTTAGATATCTCCCCCTTCCATGCCCCCAACCCAAGACCTGCCCCCGGCACCAACGAGTGTGATGAAATTGACTGGTGAATTCCCCCGGACTTCGAACAATAGCTGGATGGCGTCAAAATCCGAGGTTGAGAATATCAGCGAAACGACACGCTATCAGGCCGCCAAGTCCCTGATTAAGCGCATGGTGCTGAGCGGCGAGGTCGGGCAGGACCAGCAACTGCAACCGGAGCTGGACATCTGCCGGGAAACCAACCTCTCACGCACCACCGTACGCAAAGCGATTGCCGATCTGGTGGATGAAGGCCTGCTGGTTCGCTATCGTGGGCGCGGAACGTTTGTAAACATCCGGCGGACGCCCTCGCAAAAGAAACTCCTGGCCTTGCTGGCCTGCCAGCACCCCAAGGTCAACGGGGCTTATAATCTGGTACTGCGGGGAGCCCAGGAGGCAGCGGCCCGCCTCGGCTACCAACTCGTTCTGGCCAACTCCTTCAACGAAATCGAGGCCGCCCTGGAAAGCGCCATGCACCTCAACGAGCTGCGCGTGGCCGGCACGATCGTCGTTCCCCTGCAAACCGACGAACCCAACTATTCGACGACGCGCATCATCCGCGCTCTGCGTCAGGCCGGCCAGCAGGTCGTGCTGGTCGACGAGTATTCCTCGGACGACGATATCGTCAGCGTTGCGAGCCAAAACCGGGAAGCCATGCGGGAGCTGACCACGCATTTAATCGAACGCGGCTACCGTCGCATCGCCTTCCTGACCAGCACGCGCACCGAGGTCGTTGCGGAGCGCGAGGAAGGCTTTCGGCAAGCGATGCAGGAACACGATTTGGACATCCCGCACGAGTACTTCCTGGAAGTCGCGGGGCGGAACCCCAGCCGTCAGGGAATACAGGAAATCGATGTCTTCATGGCGATGCGCACGCCCCCGGAGGCCATCGTCTGCCTGCACGACCTCATTGCCCTGAATGCCATGGCACGCTGTGCCGAGAGAGGCTGGAAAGTCCCGAAGGACGTGGCAATCGTCGGCTTCGACGACCTGCCGCAAGCCCAGTCCAGCACTCCTCCCCTTACCAGCGTTCACCAGCCACTGCAGGAAGCCGGAGCCCGCGCACTCGAGCTGCTGGTCGAAATGCTCAACGGCAAAACCTTTAAAGCGCATCACGAGCGCCTGCCCTGCCGGTTAGTCGTCCGCAAATCCAGCGGCTCGATTACGGCCCGAAAAGCCTGAAACACCTTACCCGAGCGTACCCACAGACCGGGACTGCTCCCCCACCTTCAAACACTCCGCCCAAACGGAGCGCCTAGCCCAACTATGCACACAATTATGACCCTTCTCACTCCCTGCCCGACTATCCGCAGGCTGGCCGCACTCTTTCTCTGCGGCCTCTCTGCCTCCTCCCTGATGGCGGATACGCCGGCACCCGCCGAGCCTCCCACACTCCTGGCTCCACTCCCCCGGCTGACGATTGACGGAGCTAACTTTGTCAATCCGCAGGGGGACGTCGTCCGCTTCTGGGGCACCAACGCGACCTCATTTTATCCGGAACACAGTGTGGCTGACGCCTACGCCGCAAACCTGGCCGAGCGGGAAATCAATCTCCTGCGCCCGCACCACCTCTTCCGGGCGAGCCGCGACTGGAACCCGGGCTTGGGCAGCGGCTCGTTCGTGGACTACAAGCAGGACTCGCGGACTTTCGACCCGGTACTGCTCGATCGTTTCGACTACCTCAACGCCGCCCTCCAGCGCGAAGGCATTTACCTCGCATTTTCGGTACACTTTTCACGCCGCTACACCGCAGGCGATGTGGCCATCATGGACACAGACGAGGCCGACGCTGCCGCCTGGCAGATGGCCATCAACGAACTCAATAGCTGGGACTGGAAGAAAGCCATCGATGTGCGCAAGGCGCTCCCAACCATCGATGAACGCGCCGCTCGCCTGAACGAGGAGTTTATCACCCGGCTGCTCAACCACCGTAATCCCTACACGGGCCTGACCTACGGCGAAAGCTCACAGGTGCTGACCCTTGAAGTCGTCAACGAATCCTCCATCGAATACGCCATCATTTGCGGAAACCGCTTTCCCGACTATTGGCAAAATAAACTCGTCGCCAAATGGAACGCCTTCGCGGTTGAGAACGGCGTACCGGATCCGGGTGACATCTACAAGCCCGCCACCCAGGACTTAAAGGTCCTGCGGGCGCGTTTTCTGATGCAGCTGGATGCCGACTACTACAAACGTATCCGGAAGACTGTACGCGACAGCGGCTGCGATGTCCCCATGATGTATTCCAACCTGTGGCGCGGTGAAAGCGCGCTGGCCACCCAGGATGCACTATCCGAGGTCATCGAAAACCATGCCTACATCGACCCGCTGGTCGTTCGCTCGGCCAAGGACGGCTTCAATGACTTTGCCTACCGTAATGCGCTCGCCGACAAGCCGTACTTCATTGGCGAATTCAATCAGGCCGAGGGCGCCCGGAACATCGAAGCGCAATCCCCCTACCGCACCATGCTAATGGTCGCCGCCCCCGCCTATGGAGATTTCCAGGATTGGAGCGGCATCGTCTGGTTTGCCTGGAATCACGGCACACCGCAAATCGGCCCCGACGGCAAGGGCGACCATGTCCACCGAAACTCCAGTCTCGGTAGCATGGTGCATGATGCCATGATGACCGACCACCTCCGCACCGCGGGCATCATGTTCCGGCGCAGCCTGGTGGCAGCCAGCAAGCAGCCCATCACTCTATGGATCGACGAGCCCTATTGGGGCACGAGCTACAACCAACTGATGAACGGCAAGTACCGCGTCCAGCCGGGATGGTTCAACCAACACGGTATTCGTCGCGACTATGGAACCGAGCCGCCCGAGCAGGCCTCCGCCCCCTGGTTAAAGGCCCAAACCGGACCAGTCATTGTCAGCGATACCGGGGAAATCGTCAAGGACACCGTGCGCCGCCAGCTTACCGTCGCGGCGCCCCAGGCCGAAGCTTTTAGTGGATTCCTGGACGGACAATCCCCCGTCGGCCCGACGCATCTGGAAATTGCAGGCAATACCGGTTTCGCCACCGTCATCCTGGTCGCCAACGACAACAAGAACCTTTCGGAAAGCCAACACCTCATCATCAGCCGTACCGCACTGAATGCGGAGCTGGCAGAAATCAACGGCCCCGCTCTCAAGCTAGCGAATCTGGCCGGCAGCGGAACTTGGCAGTTCAAAGTAACGCGGCCTGCTGCCTCCGCCCCAACCACGCTCACACCGGACGCAGAAGGCAAGCTAGTCCTCCCGGAATCCACCTGGCATGAAGCAGAACTGGCGTTAACCCGGTAACACCAACCCTGCGATTTGACGAAAAATTCAGCTTTTATGAATTGACTTTAATTGTATTTTTAAGATACATATATTCAATGTTGCTTACCCCGCCACATACCTCGCATAGCGGCTGCATAGCCAGCCGGAATCACCGTAGACAGGCTTTTACCCTCGTCGAGCTGTTGGCCGTAATCGCGATTCTCGGTGTGCTGGCCGCAATCCTGATTCCGGTGGTAAGCCATGTGCGCTCCACCGTCTTAAGTACTCAGTGTACCGCCAATTTGCGTCAAATTGGAGCTGGTTATCAGCAATATCTCAATGACTATCAGGGAATCGTTCCCATCGGCTGGGTTAATAGAAATGGCGAGACGAACATCCAAGAAAAGTACAATCTACCTTATAGTGGAGGCTGGATTGACTATTATTATAACACCATCCCCACCGAACAGCGGGTCATCATGGGGTGCCCCTTGCAGCGTGAAAACAAGGAAGACATCTGGAGAGCTGCAAATAAAACACCCCAACAAATCCGTACTTACAGAACCTACGGCTTCAACGGAGACCTTGGGTTTGACCTCTCCGCCGGCGAAGTCAAACCCAAGCATATTACCCTCTATGATAGCCCCGGCAGTACGATCTTGATCGCAGACGGCAACAATTCGGATGCGAACGGCACAGCTGGCTACTACAATGCTGGCATCACACATTACCGCTTACCGGAAGCGGTTCATGACGGCCAGGCCAACATCTTGTTCCTTGATGGCCATGTGGAGAGCCTGGCCCTTGAAGACATCCCCGTTGATATCTCGTCCGGTACAGATGGACGCATCTTCTGGTATGGAACCAGACAGTAAAATAAGCCAACCATGGCATAGCGGATGTAAATTGGGTTAATTACGCAGTAAACAACTTCTCAACTACTACCCGCCTGATGATTTTCCTGAAGCGCTTTTAGCGGCATCGCAGGTGGCTTTCGCATAGGTATTCTCAAAATCATCAGGGGAGACATTCGTAGAGGGGGCGAATATTCCCACCGCAGCGACAACCTGTTGGGTGTCGTCAAAGACCGGCGCAGCCACTCCAAGCAGCCCCGGTCCGTATTCCTCCATATTTAGAGCATATCCGCGCTGACGGATCAAATCCAGCTCACGGCGAAGTGCCGAAGCATTGGTTATTGTGCTGGCGGTATATGAGACAAGCTTACGCTTGAGAGCGCGTGCGAATATCCCTGTATCGTCCCAGGCAAGGAAGACCTTACCCGGTGCCGTGGCATGCAGATCGTAACTGGCGCCGATTTCCCCCGTCACAGCGATTGGCTTTGTTCCTTTGATAACATGGATCATCATGGCCTGCTCTTCGTGGGGCACACAGAGGTAGGTAGACTCGCCCGTTTCGCGGTTCAGTTGCTTCATCGCGGGAAGTACTTGATCAAGCAGAGTGGTACGGTTACGGCTGCCGGCAAAGAACTGAAACGGGGCCAGCGTAAGCTCATAGACTGGGCTGCTGGCATGCTGGTGGACCCACCCGAGGTCGGTTAAGGTTTCCAGTATGCGCAGGCACATGTTCTTGGAGACCTCGGCGCGGCGCGCTATTTCGCTAACGCCCAGCGGTTCGCGACTGTCCTTTATGACGCCCAGCACCGCGATGCTTTTGCGTAAAGCCGTCACGTTGTATTCCTGCCCGCTTTTCTTCATTCGGATTCCTTATTCATCACGTCCGCTCTTGGGCTTGTCCAATAAATTCACTCATCAGGGGACTTCAAAAAACGCGTTCGTATTATATTTGAAAAATTGTTTGACATATGAAACAAAAAAGAGAGCATGAAAGTCCTCTTCAATTCGACTCAACTATGTCCTCCCTGTCCCCCGAAAAACTGAAGCTCCTGCGCCAGGGCTGCGTCATCCCGGCTGTACCGCTAGCTCTGGATAATGATCGTAAATTCGATGTCGCATCCCAGCAGCGGCTGATGCGCTACTACGTGGATGCAGGGGCTGGCGGTGTCGCCGTCGGTATGCATTTCACGCAGTTTGAAATTCGCAATCCCGGCATCGACTTGTTCAAGCCTGTGTTGGCCGCATGCGCTGAAGCTGCCGATGCCCAGGCTCAGAAAGCGGGCCGCCCTATCCTGAAAGTCGCTGGTATCAGCGGCGGGACGAAGACCGCAGTGGAGCAGGCGGAGTTAGCTGTAGAGCTTGGCTACGACTTTGCTATCCCGTCCTTGGCGGTGTTCAAAGGAGCGCTGGACGAGGACATGCTGTACCACATGCGTAAGATTGGAGAGGTCATACCGCTGCTTGGCTTCTACTTGTTGACGGGAGTCGGCGGCATTCATTTGTCCCATCGTTTTTGGCGTGGCGTCATGGAGCTGGACAACCTCTATGGCATCAAGATTGCGCCCTTCAACCGCTACTTCACGCTCGACGTCACCCGGGCGCTGGCAGAGTCGGGCCGCGTGGACGACATCACTCTTTATACCGGCAACGACGACAGTATCGTCTACGATTTGATCACGCCCTACCGTTACACTATCGGCGGTGAGGAGCGCACCGTCCGCATCGTCGGTGGCCTGCTTGGACAATGGGGCTGCTGGACTCAGAAGGCGGTGGAGCTTCTGGAAACTTGCCATGCGATTTCAGAAGGCAGGCAAGCCCTGACACCGGATGTGCTGACACTCTCTGCCGAAATTACCGATGCGAACGCCGCACTATTTGACCCGGCCAATGGCTACGCGGGCAGTATTCCCGGCGTGAACGAGGTGCTGCGCCGCCAAGGGCTGATGCAGAATGCCCTGACCTTGAAGCCCAACGAAGTCATGTCGCCCGGTCAGCTCGAAGAAATCAATCGCGTGCTGGCCGCCTACCCTCATTTGCAGGACGACGGCTTTGTCTCCGCTAACCTCAAAAACTGGTAACCCCCTATGCAGACTCTCATGGATGTCTTGAACCCCTCGGCGTTGCCGGAATACATAACGAGTGAGGAGCAACTCGAAGACCTGCTCTCGACTCCGGACCAGGGCTTGGTCGATGACTTCGCCAAGCTGGATGGCGATATCCTGGTGCTCGGCGTTGGCGGCAAGGTTGGTCCTACACTTGCCCGGATGGCCAAGCGCGCAGCCCCTGATAAGCGCGTCATCGGCGTGGCCCGCTTTTCCGATCCGGAGGTCAAACGTCGGCTTGAAAGCTGGGGCGTCGAAACCCATTCGGCCAATTTGCTCGAACGCGAATCCGTGAAGGCTTTGCCCAAAGTCAAAAACATCGTCTACATGGCGGGCAAGAAATTCGGAACCGCCGGTCAGGAGCCGTACACCTGGGCCATGAACGCGGTGCTGCCAACCTTGATCGGCGAAATCCTCGACGAGACCCGTTTCGTCGCTTTTTCCACGCTCTGCGTTTATCCTTTCTCCAACATTAATGGCCCCGGCAGCCAACCCGATAAGGATATTCCCACGCCGTTGGGTGAGTATGCAAACTCCTGCGTGGCGCGCGAGCGCATCTTCCAATACTACTCGGAGCGCAGCAACAGCCCGGGCCGCCTCGCGCGCCTGAACTACGCCATCGATTTGCGCTACGGTGCGATTCACGACATCGGCCTTTGGGTGTTGAACCGCCAGCCCATCGACATCCGTACGGCGGTGGCAAACTGCATCTGGCAGGGAGAATCGACCAGTCACATCCTGCGCTGCCTGTGTCACGGTACGACACCCGCCACAGCCATCAACATCGGCAAGGAGCGCCCGGCAATCGTCCGCGATGTGGCGATGAAGTTCGGTGAGATCTTTGGCATCGAACCCATTTTCAAAGGCGAAGAAACCGATACCGCCTGGTATAACGACACCTCCGAAGCGATTGGCCTCTTTGGTCCGACGCAAATCGATCTCGATACAATGATTCGCTGGAATGCCTGGTGGCTGCAAAACGGCGGCCTCCTCCACCACAAGCCCACGCATTACGAAGAACGCGAAGGCTCTTTTTAAACCTCAGACCCAAACGAACATGCCCACAGTTTCACCATCCGCGGAAGTCATGACGCTGCAAAATTACGTCGGTGGCCAACTCGTCGCCAGCTCCGGTAGCGAGTACACCACCGTCAACAACCCCTCGCACGGGGAGCCTATCGCACACACGCCGCACTCGACCGTCGCCGATGTCGACCAGACCGTGGCCGTGGCCCAAAAGGCATTCCTGACCTGGAAAGCAACGCCCGTGCTCAAGCGGGCTTCCATCCTGTTCCGCTACAAGGAGCTGTTGGAACAGCACTTCGATGAGCTGACCGCGTTGGTCACACGGGAGAATGGCAAGACCATTCCTGAATCGCAGGGCGATGTGCGTCGCGGCATCGAGGTTGTCGAGCTGGCCAGCGGCATTGCGCAGCTACTCAAAGGCGGTCGTCTCCCCAATATCGCGGGCAACATCGACGGTGAGACCAGTCGCGAGCCTATCGGAGTCTGTGCGGGCATTACGCCGTTCAACTTCCCGGCCATGGTGCCGATGTGGATGTTCCCCATGGCGATTGCCTGCGGGAACACCTTCGTTCTCAAGCCGAGCGAGAAGACACCGCTCACGGCCATGCGCCTGGCCGAGCTCGCCACGCAGGCTGGTTTACCTGACGGCGTGCTCAATGTCGTCAATGGCGCGCAAGAGGCGGTGGAGCGTCTCTGCACGCATACCGACATCGCCGCCGTGAGCTTTGTTGGCTCCACGAACGTGGCGGAGATCGTTTACCGAACGGCCAGCCAGGCGGGCAAGCGCGTGCAGTCCGCCGGGGGTGCGAAGAACGCCATGGTCGTCATGCCAGATGCGGATATGGACTCCACCGTGCGGGCCATCATTGGCGCGGCTTACGGGTGTGCCGGACAACGCTGCATGGCGGGCTCCACGGTGTTGGCCGTCGGCCCGGTTGCGGATGAGCTCGTGGAGCGCCTCAAGTCCGCCATCGAGGACATTGCGTTGAAGGCTACCGACGAGCATCCGGACTCGGGCATGGGCGCGGTAATTGATGCCGTGGCCTGCGAACGCCTGCTCCAGACCATCGACCAGATTGAGGCTGACGGTTTGACTCTGGTCGCCGATGGCCGGCAGGACTTGCCGGAAGCCGGTTACTTTGTCGGTCCGACCCTGGTCGACGGCGTCAAAGTCGAGATGGACGTGGCGCAAACGGAACTCTTCGGGCCTATCCTTGCCTTTGGCCGCGTGCGTTCGCTGCCCGAGGCAATCGACTGGGCCAACAGCACAGGTTACGGCAACGGCGCCGTTATCTTCACCAAGGACGGTGGCTCCGCGCGCTATTTCAAGGAGAACGTCCAGTGCGGCATGATCGGCGTCAACGTCGGTGTACCGGCTCCGATGGCGGCGTTTTCTTTCTCGGGTTGGAATCGCTCTTTCTTCGGCGACCTGCATGTGCAGGGTGAGGAAGGCATGTACTTCTACACCCGCCAGCAAGTCAGCTTCACGCGTTGGGACAACGACTACGTCCGCGCTCAGGGGTGGTAATCGCCAACAGGAGATTTCCATGCCAACCATACATCGTTTCGACTGCGCGGCGACCATCCTGCACGGCGGCGGCTCGCGACATCAGCTCGGCTCGCTGACCAAGGAACTCGGAGGCAGCCGCGCTTTGGTCGTGACCGACCCGGGTGTCGTTGCGCTGGGCTATGTGGATGAAATCGTGGCTTCGCTGAAAGCGGCGGGCATTGAGGCCTGCATTTTCTCCGATGTGCAACCGGACCCGACCAAGCAAAACGTCCTCGACGGTCTGGCTGTCCTGCAAGCAGAAGGCTGCGATCTGGTCGTTGCGCTAGGTGGCGGTTCACCTATCGACACCGCCAAGGTCATTGCCGTGCTTCCCAACAATCCTGCCGATATGGCGACCTTTGCGGGGCGGCACAAAATCCCTCACGCCGGAGTACCGCTGATTGCGATTCCGACCACGGCGGGAACGGGGAGCGAACTCACCAAGGTGGCTGTCATCACGGATACGGACCGCGACGTGAAGATGATGATGCTTAGCGCACCTTTGCAGCCTCGAGCCGCGATTCAGGATTTCGAGCTGACCATGACCATGCCTCCGGCGCTGACCGCGGCGGTGGGCGTGGATACCTTCACGCATGGGCTGGAGGCGTATGTGTCGCGCAAGGCCAATGCCATGAGCGACCCGCTGGCCTTGTCCTGTATCAGCCTGGTAGCACAGTTTCTGCGCAGGGCTTACGCCGACCCCGGCGATCGTGAGGCGCGTGAGGCCATGATGGTCGCCTCAGGACAGGGCGGGATGGCTTTTTCGAACAGCAGTGTCTGCCTCGTCCACGGGATGAGCCGCCCCATCGGAGCTGTTTTTCATGTGCCGCACGGTTTGTCCAACGCAATGCTTTTGCCTACGGTCACCCGCTTTTCAGTCGGGGGTGCCCCGCAGCGCTATGCCGAGGCCGCACGCGCACTGGGAATCACCGACAGGGAGCACAATGATACCTACGCCTGCGACGCGCTATGCGATTGGCTGGAGACTTTGAATCGTGATTTGAAGATTATGCGCCTTTCGGAGTGGAAGCATGCGGATGCGGAAAAGTTTGCCCAAAACAAAGCCAAGATGGCCCAGGATGCCATCGACTCCGGCTCACCGGCGAACAATCCCAAGGTGCCGTCGGTGGAGGAGATCGTGCAACTCTACGAAAAGGTCTGGTGATTTTTCATGACAAAAAAACGGAGCTACACCCTTGGGTTTTCCAGCATGGGCTGTCCTGAGGCCACGCTGGAAGAAGTACTTTCCCTGGCTGAAGCATTCCGCCTCCAATATGTCGAGCTGCGTTCGCTAGGCGATACGATTGACCTGCCCACCTATCTCGGCGATGCCACCGCGCCGGCTCAAGGCCGACCCAAAGTGCGCCTGCTGGCCACACCGCTTTGTATCTTCAAGACAAGCCCCGAAGCGGTGTTAGAGTTTCACCGTTTCGCCGAACTCGCCAAGCGCTTCCGCACGCCCTACCTGCGTGTTTTCGCAAACGGAGGAAGCGTCCTGGGCGCCCCACTCGACGAGGCCACGCTGATTCGTGGTGCAGCGGTGATTGAAGACCTGCGCGCGTATTTGAGGAAATCTGGCTGCACGGCTGAAATCGTAGTGGAAACCCACGACGCGCTATCCTCGGCTGAGCGTTGCCTCGCGCTTAACGCCCACCTCAAGGAACCGGCAAAAATCCTCTGGGACAGTTTTCACACCTGGAACCTCGGCGGCGAAAGCCCACGAGAAACCTGGAATCAGATCGGCCATTGGGTGATACAGGTGCATCACCACGACTGCGCTCAGGTGCCGGGGGCGGACGAGACGGGTTTTGTCCCCTCGGGCACAGGGAAGTATCCTTGCCAAGACCTACGCGTCTTGCTGGACGAGGTGGCGTTTAGTGGTGGTCTGACTCTGGAGTGGGAGAAACTCTGGCACCCCGAGCTCCCACACGTGCGCGACGTTCTAGGAGACTTTATTCACGTCTTCGGCAGCTAAGGCTTTTTTCAATATTACGGAGGTGCACACGATGAACGGCTTGACCTATTCAAGACACTGCGCACACTGGTGCACATGAAGCGGGTTACGATTCGCGACATTGCGCAAAAGGCAAAAGTGCACCACACCACGGTATCCCGGAGCCTGTCCAAGCATCCGAGTATTTCCAAGGCCACGCGCGAACGGATAAAAGAAATCGCCGATAAGCTCGGCTATGTGCCCGACCCCATGCTCTCGGCGCTCAACGCCTACCGCACGCAGTCCCAATCACGTAGTTATCAGGGAACCATCGCTTTCCTTACCAATAACGAAACCGCCGACGGCTGGGCAAAAATGAGTAAGACTTTCCAACTGCACGCCGACGGTGCCCGGGCCCAAGCCAGGGAGTATGGCTACGAACTCGAGGAGTTCTGGCTACGCCAGCCCCACATGACCGCGCAGCGGAGCAGCGACATCCTCGCAGCCCGGAATATCCGGGGGTTGATCCTCGCGCCGCAGCCGAAACCCAAAACCCGCGTGGAGCTGAACTGGAATCGCTTTACCTCTGTAACTTTCGGCTATACACTTGAATGGCCAAAGCTGAACGTGATTTCCCTCAATACCTTTCTGGATATGCAGAATCTCGTGCTCGGCTTGCGTGGACTCGGCTACCGCCGCATAGGGCTCGTCCTGTCGCGAATCAACGACGAGCGCATCAAGCACGGGTGGTTGGGCGGCTTCCTCGTCATCCAGCACCAATGGCCCCGCTCTGAGTGTCTGCCCGTGCTGACACCAAGCAACGAAATCGGCCTTAGGGTATTACAGGCTTGGTTCGATAAGCACAAGCCGGACGCCATCATCTGCCAGAACCCGGATATTTACGAGCTTATGATTGAGCACGGGTTCGACATACCCGGGGAACTCGGATTTGCCAGCCCCACTCTCGCCAACTTTCAACCGGAAGTTACTGGCATTTTGGAAGACTCGAAAGAGGTAGGCGCCACGGCGGTCGATCTTCTAATCAGTCAGATCCATCGAGGCGAATGGGGCATTCCCACCTCCCCTCACAGTGTTCTTGTCGAGGGCATCTGGCACCAAGGAACGACCACCCGCCATCAAAAGGGAGACACAAGGTAAGCGTTCCCGGCCGTACACAATTGCAGTCCCAATAGCAGCTCATGGGCAAGCTTCGTTGCCGGATAGTTTTCTCCATAGCGGCTTGGGCGGCTTCCGTGCCCTGATTGCCAGGAGGCGCGGAGTATTACGGGTAGACGTTATCGAGTTCCGTATCCGTCGTCACGCTATTCACGTGCCAATCGAAATAGAGAACGGTACGGTAGTCGCCGTTGTATGGCTCCGGCGCCATGCTCGTATTATTCGTGTAGGAGGCCACGGAGCTGATTTCCTGGTCTGCGCTGATCATTGCCCAGGTGCTTCCCTGATCCGGTACGGATGCCATGCGAATAGGGTTCACGATGACCCCATCCCTGAGCGGCACTCCGAAGGGCAGTTGGTCAAGGCCCGGCGTTCGATTATTCATAATGTAATTGGTCATATACGGGATATCGTCCTCGGAGACGTTCTGCGGGTTCGCCAGGTACCCCGGACTGACGAATGCATCGCCGACACGCCGCGTGCCATCCGCTTCTGGCAGCGACAGATAGGGCGCGATAAACTCAAGCAAGTTCCAGGACCGCCACTCAGGCGTATGATAATAATATTGTGCGGTCTGACTGGTCCACATCGGACCGGGCAGCGTGCCGTCATGCTCTACAATGTACAGGGAGATACCGGCTCCGATCTGCCTGACGGTAGCCACATCCGCCGTACGCGTCATCCTTGACCGAACGGCCCCTATCGTAGGAATAACAATAGATATCAATATGGAAACAATCGCAATGACCACCAAGAGTTCGGTCAGGGTAAAAGCCCTGCTAGAGCGCACTAGGCAACGATGAAAAGGTTTGCTCATATAATCTTCACGTTCACGGAGGGGGTTCAACGCATAGTATTCAATATAGTAAACCTACGGTATACACGAGGTTCAAACAGGTGATATTTTTTGCACTCTAGTGTCTTCATTGAGGTCACATGATTCCTTTATCCATCAGTTAGAGGCATTCTCGGCGGTAATGCTTTCGGATTCTACCCCCTGAAATTCGGGGCACTCATGAGTGCTTTTCTCAACCCTTTGACTCTTACGCCTACCCAGCCAAACCATGGCCGCAGCCAGGGAGCCACACGTCAGCGCGAGCGCCCCGATGCAGAGGCGACCGAAGAGTTCGTTCGGGAGCAATAGAAGAAGCGCCAAAAATACCGATATCACACCGACGAAGCGACCTAGCACAACCAATTGAATTCCGTCGGTATCGGTTCCCACCTCCTCGGCATAATTAACGGGCGTATGCATCCTTTCAAAAAAGGCCTCAACCTGCTCGCGATAGGTCACCGAGCTCGTATTCCAAAACAGCCGTGTCGCAAAAAACGCGGCCGACCCCAGCACCATCTGCCAGAAAACTCTCCCGGAAAAGCTGAGCAAGTCCGGCGCAAAAAGCATCACGATCGACGGCAGAGCACACACAGCCCCTGAAAACAAAGCCGACCAGGCCGGAACACGTTTGACAAACAGGCACAGGAACATCGGCAAGGCCATAGGCAGCCCCACCAGCGAGCTGAACACGATGGCGATTTCGAAAATACCGGCCCCCTCCTGGCGACTTAAGTATATCGCCAGCCCGATGAGCATAATACCGAACACAATCGTGACCAGACGGCTCAGTAGCAACTGCATCCGGTCGGAGGGAAGCCGCCAGCCAAAAAGTCGGCACGTAGCCGGCAGGATATCGCGGATAAAGATCGCTGCGTTTCCATTGAGCCCAGCATCCATGGAGCTCATCGTCGCCGAAAACATCGCCACCACCATCAGGCCGATCAGGCCGTTGGGCAGCAGATGTATACTGACGACTGCAAAGGCAGACTCTTGCGGTTTGGAGAGCGGTGCGGCCATCACTTCAGCCTCGTAGAACAACCGCGCCGTAATCGGCGGGATAAACCACAGCAGCACGCCGCCCGCCATCAAGAGAACCATCAACCACGCCGCCCGTCGCGCTTCCCTGCCATCTTTAACCGCAAAGAAGCGGTTGCAGTTGGACAGGCCGGAGAAGAAGATAAACTGCATCACGAAAGTGGCCAGCACCCACTTCAGGGTATAGGCCCCGCCAAAGCTGGAACCCTCCGGCTTGATAAAGGCAAACTCGTCGTTAAGCCCACGTTCCGATATCAACTCAAAGAGACCTCCGACTCCACCGGTTTTGATCAGACACAGCGTCGTGATCAACACGCACATCAAGACCAGTATCAAGCCCTGCACAAAGTCGGCAGCCATCACCGCCCATTTACCGCCCGCCGTCGCATAAGAGAGCACCACCACCCCCAGGACCGGAATCACCAGATTGATGGGCAAACCGAAAATACCCGAGCTAAAGATTGCCAGCCCCAGCAACCAGATCGCTCCCCACATTAAAAACATCGGGACAGTCAACCAGGCGTAAACCTGCTGCGTCAGCGGACCGAACCGGCTGCGGATCACCTCCGGAAAGGTAATCGCTCGCATCTGCCGATACCAACCCGCCAAAAAAACCGCAAGAGCGGCAACACCCGCCAGATTGCCCAGATACATGGACATGACACTCCAGCCAGCCTCAAAGGCCGCCCCACCAGTCCCAATAAAACTGAAGGCACTGATTCCGGCCATGAATGCACTCACACCAACAATCCACCAGGTTCCCTGTGAACCACTTCGAAAATAATCACCTACGTTCTTGTTGAAATTCTTGAAGACCCATCCGATCACCAACATGAGCGCCAAGTAAAAGCCGATCACGGTGTACTCAATGTAGGGGTTGATCGATAAAGTCGTCATGAAAGTACGTTTTTAAATATTGGCGGCTCTAGTTTCGGGCAATGATAGACCCATTGAGTGGTTGCACGCTTTGTCCCTTGGGTAAATCCAACGTCGCGACAACCTCGTCCGACACTTTGACGATCAAGGTTCCCGCCTCGGGCATCTCCGCTTCAACCAGCCAGACCCCATCAGTCAGGTTCAGCACGGCTTGCCCAGGGACCGAAAGCTTGATCGAATAATCACCCTGTATGTCGATACGGCTGCCGTACAATCCAATCGACTGAAGGGCTCCCGCCTCACTCCAATAATAAGCCCGAACACCGTCGAAGCGTGGCTCCGACTTCAGAAAAACCGTGCAGTCGCGATTCCCTTGGTGGATGCGAACGGCGCTGCCCCCATCATCCATTACCTTCGCTGTGGCCCGGTCATCAGCCGTGCCGATGACAATCACGTTAGTGATGACGGCCTCCGTCAACTTCGGGGTTGTCAGGCTCAGGTGCTGGGCCCGTTCCGCAAGTTCCGGCTTATCCGTCGAGGAAACATTCACCAGAGTCGGTCCCATTTCGGCCTGCATATCATCATTGAGGGAGTAGACCGTCAACGCCGCCCCACCATTCGTCGTCGTCCAGGCCTTGGCCACCCCGACCATGGAACTGAAAGGCTTTTCACTGTTCAGCACCCAGCTGTAAGTATGTGGCTCGTCTGCCGACACATCATCACGCACAACCAGCCAACGACCATCGACGAGGATTAACTGACGCTCGTAATGGTCGAGAACCGGGAAATAGGCCGCCGCGATATCAGCGGCTGCCGAGGCAACCGATGAGGCAAGCCAGACTTTATCCAAGCTCAACTCATCGTAACGGTCATAGTCCCTCTCGTTAAAAGTATTCCAGGCAGTGCCTTCCTTGAATTGTCCTTTGCCGTCCACGAGCAGGCAGCTGTGCTCGGCCGTTCGCTTCGCCCAGCTATACCCACCAGCCGAGGCCAGATACTTGCCACGCGAGAAGACAAAGAAGTCACCGGCGTCGGGATGCACATGCCCCATGCCCATTTTCCATTCCGGGTAAGCCTCTCGGTAGGCAGCCGCCGCGTGGCCTTCGGGAGGCCCACACCGAAAGTATAATACCGTCCCCAGGTCGTCCGCATCCTCATCCCATGACTCTCGCCAGGCAATCACCTCGTGGTCGGCGAAGTAGGTGTACGACCTAATATCCGACATCTCAGGCTTTCCTTTCAGGCTTTCCTCGAACACAGGCAGCCACAGAAGCGTCAATGCATTGTCGACGTAATGGACAAAACGCGGAGCCACCTGCTGACGATGCGCCCACTCCCGTTGAATCACTTTTTGAGCAAGCGGGCTGGGCTCGTATTCCTGCATTTGAAGCAAGGGATAAAACGCCAACTGTTCTGTTATTTCGCCCACCGGCTTATCATAGCCCTCCCAGGGGATTCGGGGCCCGTAATCGGCATAGGCATAGAACTTACCCGGCTCAGGCAGTGAAACGTGTGCCAAGTAGTCATCCAGACCAGTCAACAGGCCAGATTCGCCGTCCTCCTTGGTGGTCAGCCAGTCGATTCCTTGGTTGCGTCTAAGAGCTTCGGCATAAATCGTGACATAGGGGAAAAACATACTCCAGTAGCTGACTCCCTCATAGTAAAAGCCGTCCGAACCGATAATCTGATGGGAGCGGTCCAGCGCCTCCATAGCATAGTCGTTCCAGGCCTGAATTTCGGGGTACTCCGCTTGCCCGTCTTCGAGCGCAAGAGCAGCCAGGCCGAGTCCGGCTGCCGCGATGTAGAAGTGGTTTTGCTCATATGGCACACGCTTCAATCGAGAAAGGTCCTCATAGGTTCGGGTCGCCTGTGCCAGCAGAGCCTGCTTCAGCACTTGGATATCCTCCGGGTATTTCTCCTGATAGAGAGAGTCAGCGACCAGTAAGTCATAAAGTATCGAGGATGTAATCAAGAACTGCCCCGCGTTCAGATCCTGATTCTTAATGCCGATGCCCTCGATCACGATCGGCTGGGGCTCGGTCACGAAACCCGGTTTGATTCCGTCTTGAATCCATCGGTGAAGCGCTTGCTCGTAGGCGGACTCCTGCGTAACCGCGTAGAGCACCCCACAAAGCATGAGGATACGGCCGTCATTCCAGCCATTCATATTCTCCTCCAGGCGGCGGGCACGCCCCGACTCAAATCCACGCGTATTGGCTAAGGCTTTGAACCTAGCAGGATCGGATTTCCAGACCGCCGAAGCGGTTTCCAGATTTTCTCTCGTCACCAGAAGTCGCGGATGCGTCACCTGCGATGATGGCGCGGCGCTCACAGCTTCAATATTGGATGCTTGCACATCGGGCGAGGTCGCCGTCGTTTTCTCCGACACCTTATCCGCACACCCGACTTCCAAAAGCAAGGTAGCCAATAAAAGGCTAATCGTTTGGATCTTAAAATAGCTCATCAAGCAGGAGATGTTTATCGTCAAATCAATGGGGTTAATGCATAAGCGGATAATGAGGCCACGGACTACTTGCCGGGGCTCGCCGTTTGAAAGTCAGGCCCGGAGGGCAGTAGCTCGCCCACCACTCGCGCATCGTGCAAGAGGCGCTCAAGCACCGTAACGGTAGGCTCGAACTCCTCCAGGGGCAATGGCAGCTTTTGCCCCAGCAATGTCCGGAGGAAAGACCGGAAGCAGGGCGCGTAGCCCATGGCCTCAATAGGGTCTGGAACAAAGCCATCGACGGTGACTGTCTTTCTACCCTTCACGTATGTAATCCTTCCCAAAGGGTTTCTCTCCGCTTCGGGGTTCGGGAAACAAATCTCACTGAGGCCGGCGGCCGTCTCAAAGACCAGCGTCTCGCGATGTTCACTGTCCTTGTAAAGGCAGAGGAACTCGAACTCCACACCTCCCCGCATGGTTCCGCTTACCATCCATCCGGCAGACTCCCGGGATGAGACACGCCGCAGACTGGCATCCTCTATAGGACGCCCGCAGAGATACTGGGCGGTATCAACCATATGGATTACCGCATAGGGAAAACTCTCCGGGTCCCTGTCGTGACGGGAAATGACGCCCCTCACCTTTCTGACTTCATCCGGGCGTGACCACTCCCCTAACAGGGGCGTGAAGCGACGGTTGAAAGCCACAAAGAGAGGGGCGGATGCGTTCTTTTTAACCACAACAAGATCGGCTAACTCCTCCCTGCTCACCGCTGGAGGCTTCTCCAGGAACACCGGCACGTTTGCTTCCAGTGCCATCCGGGAAAGACGGGCATTCGACACCTCGCTGGTGAGAATCAGAACACCGTCCAGTTTTTCTTCCCCGAGCAGCTCGGACGCCGAAGAATAGGTGCGGGCATCCGGAAAGCATTGAGAAGCTGCCGCGACTAAATTAGAGTTGATATCGCATAATGAAACCACATGGACAGTTTTTGTCAGCCTATCCAAAATCGGATAGTAGACCGTTCGCCATATGTGGCCACATCCTATTACTCCAAGATTCATTATAGTACTTTATACTTTCATTAAGGGGGCAGATTTTCTTCTAGCGCTCTAGGACACGCTCCTGTCGCTTATACGTTTTTCTTACGCTTGCTCAAATACAGCACGAGTGCGGTGGCTATACCTGCCAGCCACGCAGATCCCGATGGCTCTGGAATAGCCGTAACCATAAATTCCAGAGAATTACCATCAAAGGAAAAGGTGCCGTCGATGCCCATGGCAATCGTCGCCTCATCTAGCCCAAAGCTGTTAGCATCGGCGTAATTGGTGGAGCCGAAAGTGATCAAGGTATAAGTGCCGCCGATCGTCAGCCCCTCATCATTCAGCCCAAAGAGATAGCTGGAGCCGCTGCTTTGAGTAAAGCTCCCCGAGATCACCAATTGGTCAGAAGATGCGGTATCAGCACCCAGGTTAAAGAACATCCCTGCGCTTGTGTCGTCGGAGTTCCAGGTCACGCTACCGACGGTAAATGTGCCAATGGTCGATGCAAGCGTCCCCGTATTGATATCCCCGGGAGAGATGCTGCCACCTCCCGCAAGCACAACATCGGAAGTAATCGTACCGGTCCCGCCCAGGCTGGCCAACGTCGCCGTATTCGTTCCTACCGTAACCACGCCAGCTCCCAATCCATTGCCGGAGTCGTTGTTTACGATCAAGCTCCCGGCTTCTATTGAGGTCGTTCCGTTGTAGCTGACCCCAGAGGAACGGTTCACGCGCACAACGCCATCCCCGGACTTCGTGATCGACGTACTCGATGAAGAGAAGAGATTTCCATTGAAATCCACCACCCCGCCACTAGCCGATGTCAGAACCAGATCCGAGGCCGAGAAGCTGACGTTACCTGTAAAGGTCGACACGCCGCTGGTGTGCTCACCTCCGACGGTATTGATGGTCGTGGCAGAGCCCATAGCAACTTCGTTGCCGATGGTCAGGCCGCTCGTACCCGTGACCAGCTTGGCATCGACGCCGCTTCCGCCGCCACCCAAGACGGCCTTCGCCGAGCCCAAGGCATTGTCCGAGTTGAGCACCACGGTTCCGTTCCAAATGCGACTTTCGGCAGTCACTGCGGTATTGTTACCACTAAGGTTATACACGCCCACACCGGTCGCCCCCGATGAGCCAAACTGCATCGCCAGGGTTGCCGTACCTCCGGGAGCGTCCGTCGTTGAACCAGAATAGGTCATCGTGCCGGAGCCACTTCCCACATCAAAGATCAGGCTTTTCGCCCCGGAGCTCGAGCCCGTCACATTGAGGTCACCGGCAATACTGAGGTCGCCTCCCCAGGAACTGCCAAAAACCTTGAAGGTCGTCGCGGATGTGGTCGAGTAATCGGTGATATCCATATCCACATTAAAATGGATAGTGTTGCTGGAGCCTAGAGTACCGCTCAGAAAAACCAGTGAGCTGTTCGTCGGCGTCGCGTTGATTGAAAAACCTGTTCCAGGGTCAATCGTGATCGTTCCGTTGGTGTTACTGCTAACGGTTGCAAAAACAAAGGTATCTACATTGATAGCGGAGCCCAGAGTGAGCGTCGTCACCTGGTCATCGGAACTGTTACGAATGTTGGCCACATTTCCGGCACCGGGCCAGGTTGTGGTGGTATACGTGGCCGAACTGTCGAGGCTCCAGTTTGGGGTCGTTGTATCCCAAACGCCAATACCGCCCTCAGCCGACGAGCTTCCAGCCGTCCAGTAGACATTGGCTCCGAGGCCGAGGCCGGAAGATAAGATAAACAGGGTCACAATCGAGATATAGTATTTCTTGTTCATAGGGTATGGATGTTGTGGTTTCATTGGATTAGGGCAGGAGAATGCGCATCTTGCAACGAACACGCTATGCACACTGGTGCGGAGCTGGTGAATGTGGACGAGTTGATCCGCTTAAAGGTACGGTTGCAGTAACATCCCTGCTATCGAAATTACCTGCCACACCCTTTGACTCCCCGGAATTAGACGACTTCCTTGCTGTGACCTTCTCCCCGAAAACTGAACCACGCTAGAGTGATGATTTTCCTGGCCAAAGCGGGTTCAACCGAAAGGAATCCGAATCAAGAACCATGTGGGTTCTGCAGCGGAATGTGAACAAGCAATACCTGAAAGTAGTTTTCCATAAAAGAAAACGACCCCCACCCAAACTGGCTTGACTTACGGGCACGCCAACCCTTTGGGTCTGCTGCCTTAAAATCTCGATGCCTATGACTAATGAATCTCCATTTATGTGGGGGGTGGCAACCGCCGCTTACCAAATTGAGGGTGCCTGGCTGGAAGGTGGCAAAGGACTGAGCATCTGGGATGCTCATGCTCACACACCAGGCGTCATCCATAACAATGAAAACGGGGACATCGCCTGTGACCACTACCACCGCTTCGAACAGGATGTAGAGTTGATGGCCCGTCTGGGCGTTCAGGCCTACCGATTTTCCATTGCTTGGAGCCGCATTCTCCCCGATGGCGAGACGGAGGTGAATCCCGAGGGCGTGGCTTTCTACAATCGGCTTATCGACACGCTCCTTGCTAACGGGATTACGCCTTTCGTAACACTGTATCACTGGGATCTCCCACTGGCGCTTCAGATGCGCTACGACGGTTGGTTGGGATACCGTACGGTCGAGTGTTTCGCACACTACGCCGAAACGTGCTTTCGTGCCTTTGGTGATCGGGTCAAGCACTGGATCACGTTTAACGAAAACTGGTGCACCGCCGTGCTAGGCAACGGCGTCGGCTATTTTGCTCCGGGGCGCAAATCGCCAGACGAGCCCTACCAGGTGGGACATCACCTTCTTTTGGCACATGGGCTGGCCGTCGAACGCTTTCACGATTTGGGCACGGGCGGGATTATCGGCATCGCCAACAATTGCGACTGGCGTGAACCTCTGACCGACAGCGAGGAAGACCGCGCAGCGGCGCAGGAAAGCCTCGAGTTTTTTTACGGCTGGTTCACAGACCCTGTCGTGTTCGGCGATTATCCTGCTATTATGCGTAAGCGTTTGGGCCAACGTCTGCCCACGTTTACGGAAACACAAAAAAAGCTACTGAAAGGTTCCGCGGATTTCCTCGGACTTAACCACTATACAACCCATTATGCCTCTCGTCAGCCAGCCGCGCAGCATTCGGTAGCAGCTGAGGACGGCAACGGCGGTATGGCCGACGACCAGAAGGTGCATCTGAGCTACGATCCTTCCTGGGAGCGTACTAGCATGGGCTGGTTTATCGTCCCCTCGGGCTTTCGCAGCTTACTTAATTGGATACATCATCGCTATGGCGGACTGCCCATCTACGTCACCGAGAACGGCTGCTCGCAGGCAGCGGAGAATCGTGAGATGGCGGTAAAGGACGAGGTTCGCTCCACCTTCATCACCGCTTACACGACCGCAATGCTTGAGGCCGTCAAAACCGACGGTGTTGATGTACGCGGGTACTGCCTGTGGACCATGCTTGACAACTTCGAATGGTGCCGCGGTTACGACATGCGATTCGGCCTGGTCTTCACAGATTTCCAAACGCTGGATCGTACCCCGAAAGATTCGTTCTATACCTACCAGATAATCATTCGCGAAAACACAGCCTAGACTATGTTGTTAGCACCGGTCATGTCCCGCATTTCATCCCATGAACCTGAAAGTAGACAGCGGTCTGATTCTGAAGGCCACGTAATTTAAAGAACAAACGGGGAGTAACATAGGTACTCCCATTATCGACAGGAACAAACAGCAGCCGCATCAAACCGATGGCCAAGTTTGCCGTTGTCACGCTTTCACTCGTCACCGTGACGCAGGTAATCGACGTCACGTTACGATCTTCCAGCCGCAGGGCGTGCTCACCGTGCAAGTATGAGCCAAAGGCATCCGTCACCTCGACCAAGGTTGGTACGTCATCACCACTGATGGAAAGGATTTCCGGTACCGCTCCCAGCGAAGTCGATTGAAAGTCCTCGTAAACGAGCAACGTATTCTGCGCCCAGACGCTTACGGTCAACCCCAGCAAAACGACCAATTATAAGAAAGCCGACTGCATGATTTCCGTAAAAAACTTCTCCGAGGAACGTGGCGGATTGTTGTTCATGATATGTTGTGGAGATGGATGCGCAGGTAAGATTTTGTAGGTCGAGGGCATATTATTGAAAGTGCTGAAGAGACGATTTCCTTCACTACACAGAATACACTTATTGTTTACATTAACCTACTTCAAACAATCTGAGAACGGGCATTACATGTGCCCTCAGTGCATTCCGTGCATTACATATACCGCAGCGTTACCCTTCCGGCATGAATCGATGTATTTCCATACTACAAAAAGAAAAGCCGGCCCGCGATAAACCGGGCCGGCCTTCTTTGGAGCAACAACGATGAGCTGCACCCAACTTGAAGGTGCGACGAGAAAACGATCAACTATGGCAAGGACGCCCCTTGCAGAGGCGCCTTACAGCACAATTTAAATCAGGCTTTCCGGACAAAGCGCGTTCTGTACTTTGCGCCGAAAAGCAGGCACAGGGACACCAGACCGAGACATAGCGTGGTGCTTGACGATTCAGGAATCGTGCCCAGCGAAAGATTGTCGAAAGCATAGCCCGATGAGTACGTGTTAAACTGATCAACGCCAAAATAGAGGGGATCCGTATCCGTAATGCCAGCAACCGTAAAGGTACCAGTGTCGCTTGCGAAATACCCCGCGAAGGACCAAGTAATGACGTTCTGATCGACTCCGATTCCACGGGTGAGTTGCAATGTGACAAAGTCAGCACTGGCATCCTCGGGCGCTTCCCCTTGAGTTAGTTTGACCGCATTCGGAGAGTCATATTTATTCGGAATAAAATCCAGGCCTCCGGGAGCACCGCTATTCGTCGAGAAATAAAAGCCGGGAGCCGCCGCATCGGTCTCGTAGTAATAATAAGCAAAGTAACTGTCAGCAGGAACGCTTGCCGCCGCAATCTGAGCCGTATTGTGGTTGCCTTCCGTCAGTGCCGTACCGAACAAGGTGGGCGAAAGCCTTATTCCCATTGCAACCGAATTTGAGAACGAAGTGTAATTCGTACCCAGACGAATGCCCACACTTACGGTTTCACCCGGGTCCAACGTATCGCCGGCATTCCACTGAAACCCACCATAGCGATAGCCAATTGTCGCTGGACCGTAGGTTTCCAAAGCGCCGCCGGTCGCAGTCCAGGTCAGGGTCGTGTTGGAACTGGTTGTGTAACCATTATAATTGGTAACCGTCGCATCGCTGGAGAAATCATCCAGCACTGTCATTTCGGCCGAGAGATTGGCCAGCATGCAAGAGGCGAGTAGAATAACCGAGTATAGTGTCTTGTTCTTCATAATGTTGAATCGTTGCTATGGTTTACATCACTGTTTTTCCGAACTGAGAAACAGTCGGCTTGCTTCGTCTAATATGAATCCACAAGGAGCCTAATGACTCAATCCGCATAATCATGTAATGCTATATTACACGTTTGCCATGGCTGACCTCCCCTCCTCCGCGACCAGAATAGCGAGTATTATCTCGGGCAAGGATTTCACTAACCTTGGTTCCCCTTTGCTCCCGCAAGAATCATTAACGACTGCACGTCGATTCAAACCACTATCATGAAGTTTTACTTATCCATTTGGTGCCTGCTAACTGTGACATGCTCGCTTGCTGGTACACCCCATGAACCTGACTTCGGTGTCATCATCAATGATGATAGCGACTTAGCGTTCATCTGCCCGGACCCGGTCAAGTCAGAGGCGCTGCTCCGGACCAATGTCTCCGGGTTGGCCGGAAGTGCCGTCGGCACATTGGTCTACTGCGTAGGCAGCGGCAGTGACACGCTGAACTACCCGACCAAGGTCGCGAGCACCGTGGGCTGGCGTCACACCAAGTATGAAGAGGAAAACGCCACCTGGCGCAAACGTATGGAAAACGCACGCGCCTGCATGGCGGCGGGCATGGACCCAATACGCATCGTGGGCAAGCAAGCGAAGGAAATCGGCCTGTATTTTTTACCCAGCCTGAGGATGAACGACGCTCACTTCATTTTCGATCCGTTCAACTATCCCCTCACGGGAGAGTTCTGGATAAAAAACCACGCGACGCTCACCATCGGGGACTCGCCGCTGACTTTCCGCAAAGGGTATGAAAACCTCCTGGATTACTCCAAGTCGGAGGTGAGCGAGTACCGGCTCAAAGTGATCGCGGAGGTCATCGAGCGTTACGAAGATCTTATCGACGGCTTCGAGTTGGACTTCAATCGTGTGCAGGTATTTTTTCCAAAAGGAAAGGCACAAGAGCGCGCGCATCTCATCACCGACATGCTTCGCGAGGTACGCAAGATGCTTGAGGAGGCCTCCCAACGCCAAGGCCGGCCGATGTACCTCTTTGCGCGGATACCACCATCGCTGCCGGACTGCCAGTGGGCCGGACTGGATGTAGAAACCTGGATGAACGAAGGATTGGTGGACCTGGTTTCTCCGGCTCAATTGATGACGCTGGCCCAGGATATGCCAATCGAAGACATGATCGAGTATGCGCACCAAAACAACGTGCTCGTGTACCCATCGTTGTACCCAAGGACCGCGTGGCGGACTCCACTGGATCCGGAATCGCCCACCCAAGAAACGACGACAATACTTGAGCGCGAGGCAACCCTTGCCGAAATCCTCGGAGCAGCCTCCGCATACTACGCACAAGGCGCTGAAGGATTCTATCTGTTCAATTTCTACAACGTGGAAGAGGCCCGGCGTCCCTACCCGGATTGGTTCTACGCCATGACCCGGGCCTTGGCCACTCCCAGCGCCCTGGACGGCGCATCCATGGTCTACTTTGTCACCCAAACTTTTTATAACGATGACAAAGACCCAACCTACGCCTACCACAAGCAAATCCCGGCATCCCTCGGCAAGGAGGCGGCCGAATTTACTCTCAGCCTAGGAAAGGCCCCAGCGGACAGTGCATTCCCGGTGAAAAACTGTGTCTTGCGCATCGGCGGACAAGGAACCGGCAGCAAGGTGATGCCTATCGTCGAAATCAATAATCACCAACTCGACGCTTCAGGGGAAAACGCCACGAGCTTCAATCTCGAAGACGCCAAGGACAGAAAGCGCAAACAGGCCGCCGAGACCTATTGGGTGCTACCCATCAACAAGCCGTCCATCCTGCTTGCAGGTGAAAATCAAATCTCCGTGACTTGGCCCGATACGACGGTTACCGATATCGAAATAGGGCTAAGCTACCATCGCCATTTGAGCAGACTCTGGCTGCGGGAAGAAACACCTCTGAATGCCACGCCGGAGGAGTAATCCGCCACGACTACAATACTTCACAAGGTCGGTTCGCAGCTAGTCCTTGCTGCTCACAACAACAAGCTGCGGCTTCTCGGTCACTTCCATCTGAAGGCCCCGCAGTTTGATGGCTCCCGTGCCCGCTGCCTGAAAGGCCAGATAATTGATCCCAAACTGAGCGGACCGTTGAGCGTCGATCGACGGCTGCAATTCGCCCGAAGCGACGCTCAATTTGCTCTCGTCCCAACTGAGTTCAATCCGGCTCCATTGGTTTTGGGGCAACG
Source organism: Verrucomicrobiia bacterium (assembly GCA_030432235.1). GTDB lineage: Bacteria > Verrucomicrobiota > Verrucomicrobiia > Opitutales > Cerasicoccaceae > JAUIHT01. Next base: position 254,890 of record JAUIHT010000006.1, read on the forward strand.
CGGAGAGAAACGATGCCGGCACCGCAAAGACCGCGTGCGCCATCGCTTCGGTGTCGTCCACACGCGTGAAGTGATCGTTCAGGCACAAGTTGAAGTCCTTGATGCCATCGGGCATGTAGAGCTCCATCTGCAAGGTGCCCGACTCCGCCATGGGGAAGTTAATCTGGGCACCGTTCATCACTTCCGCCTGGAGCGGGATATTTAAGAACGGCACCTTGCCGGCGTCCTTCTCCACCGCAAGCCCGGTCCCGCCGTATTGAGTCCAGTTGACAGGTCCCTGCTCGAACGAATCGATAAACGTCGTCTCGCAAAGCCAGTCCGGGTCAAAGCCAACAATCACCCGGTTCTCTTCTCCCTGCCCACTCGCGACAATGACGGCGCCCTCGGAACTTTCGGCCATAGTCGGGATGGATGTGCCACGGTCGCGCTTGGAACCGGTTACGTGCTCGTGTTGTATTTCACGAAAGCCTTCCCACGTTTGACCGCCGTCCGGGCTAAGGGCCGCCAGCAATGCATTACGCCCCCCCATGGCATAGCTCCGGGGATTATCCCAAATCTGGGAACTGTTCAGCAACAGCACCCATCTGCCATCGGCCAGCTCCAGGATATCGGCGGGTGAATCCGAAGAAATGAACGGCGTCTCCTGGGGCTCGCTCCACCGCTCGCCGGTGGCGGATTCCGACTGCATTACGAAGCCCTGCCGATCCCGGATAAGCATCCAGAGCGTGCCATCCTTCTTTTCCATAAAAGCGGGCTCGATGGCGCCATAACGGGTATTATTCGGGGTTCGCAGCTCAAACTTCAGCTCATCCGGGGAACGCGTCCAGGTCTCGCCATAGTCGTCCGAGTAGCAGACCACGAGATCGTTCCACCCATAGTCCGGTCCGCTCTTGGGCGGCTCCAGACGATCGGGGTTAGCCAGCCCTACGCCGACGAGGATCCGTCCCGAATCCATCTGATACCAGCCACGCAGGGAGCCGACATAACCGGGAATAATTTTCCTGGGTTCGGACCAGCCACCACCCTCCAACGCCTTCTGATAATAGATGTCATAAACCCTGCCCCGATAGCCGTTGCCCTTACCAAAGATATGATAGATAAAATGCAGGTTGCCTTTGTCATCCTCCAGAGCGCGCACGCCGTAGTGGGCCTTCCCCGGCAGAGTCAGCACGAACTCGGGGTCGCTCCAGATGCGCCCACCATCCGTGGACTTAATCACCGAAATGGAGGTGCTCTCGGGTTTGGTGACGAAATATAGTTCGAGCGTTCCATCGTCGCGGGTAATCATGCTCGGTTCATTTACCGGGAACTCCCCGAGCACCACCGGCGCATAAAAATCCTGTTGAGCAGATTCATGGTGACGCAAACGCATCCCCCATTCCGGACTGCCGCCTGTATCTTCTGCCAAGGCTGTTGAGCACAGAAGGCAGCCGATAAAAAAGCATGAGGACTTTATAGATTTGATAAGCATAATAGGGGGCTTCAGGTTTCTGGATTGGAATCGTACTTTGCTATAATCTTCATTTACTGTTCCAATATCGGCTCGAGAGTACAATGCGGCATGTCCTGTAAAGTTTAGTAACATGTCATCCAACTTTGTCGATGCCGGAAGGTATGCTTACCGTAAGTGCTCATGGATAAGATGCCCTCGATGAGAAAGAGCTCCAATAGCCCCACGACATCCCGACGGCTGCTCGCCACCGTAGCGCTCTGTGTACTATCCGCCTCCCCGGTCTTTGGCGTGGAGCCGATTCCCGCGCCACGCTCAGTAGAAAAACCCATCGCCGCCAGCGATGCACTCAAGCCGCGCAACGTGCAAGCGCTGGACCCCCGGCTTCGGCAGTTCGAGGGATTGCCCGGCCCCGGTTCTTATGTGCGCGCAGCGGACGGGGCCATCGTCACCGTGCAGGATGCGTATTGCTATCGGAGCGAAGATGAGGGCCGCACTTGGGCGCAAATTGAAATTCCAGAATTTCAAACGAAAGGGCTGAAGCCCCGGCCAGAAAACGTCATCGTCCGCACGAAGGAGGGCACGTTGATATTTATTTTCCTCGATGCCAATAGCCAGCAGTGGACGTGGGACAAGGAACACAACAGACTGGAGGGCGAGGCCGTGCTGAACACCTGGGCGGCGCGTAGTGAAGACAACGGCAAAACCTGGCAGGACCTTCAGTTGATTCAGGAGGGCTACAACGGTGCGGTGCGCGATGCCATCGTCACCCGAGAAGGAGCCATCGTGGCTGCCTTGCAGCAGTTCCTCCCCGACAAGCACCGGCATGCTACCGTGCCGGTGATTTCCACCGACGACGGTTTGACCTGGCAAACCTCGGCCGTGCTCGACATCGAAGGGCGCGGGCATCACGACGGCGCGTTTGAGTCCACCCTGACTGAACTGAGCAACGGGCGCCTCTGGCTGCTCATGCGCACCACCCGGGATTGCTTTTGGCAATCCTACTCGGCGAACGGCGGACGCACCTGGACCGAACCAACGCCCACCCGTATCGACGCCAGCAGCGCCCCGGGCATGCTTCAACGGCTGGACAGCGGCCGCCTGGCCCTGGTCTGGAACCGCGTTCTCCCGGAAGGACAGACCAGCGTCCGGCGCATCGGCGGCCAGTATAGTGAACTGGAAGCGAGCTGGCAGCGGCAGGAGATCTCGCTGGCATTTTCAGATAACGACGGCGAGAGCTGGACCGAGCCGGTGATCATCGCCCGGGGCAAAGCGTTGGCCTACCCCACCCTGTTCGAGCCCCGGCCCGGAATCCTTTGGGTCATTGTGCCCAAGGCTCCGCTATACGCGGAATTGCAGGAGGCGGACTTTGTACAGGCCACAACCCCGATGAGCTGGCCTGCGGAACAAACCTCCGTGTACCCTGAGTTTCAAAAAGACACCTTGAAGTTCGTCGACCCCCGCCTGCGTCCGTTCAACGGACTTCGCTGGCCCGGGCCCTATGTACACTGCCCTGACGGTTCAATCGCATGCTTCATCGGAACCATTTTTTGTCGTAGCGAAGACGGAGGTGAAACCTGGACGCGCACCCCGCGGCCCGAGTTTGAAGCCGCCGGTGTCAAGCCCGCCTCCGGCAATGCCCTGGTCTGCACACCGAATGGAGTGCTCGTACTCCTCTTTGTGGACGAAAACAGCCGGCAGTGGAACTGGAACAAGGAGAAGGGAGTACTCGAGGGCGAAGCAAGGCGTCACGTCTGGGTCGCCCGCAGCGAGGACAATGGCAAGACCTGGCAGGACCTCCAAAAGATTCAGGACGGGTACAGCGGCGCCATGCGCGATGCCATCGTGACGAGCGACGGAAATGTTGTCGCAGCCATGCAGTTATACCTGCCCGATGAGGTGCGCCACGTCACCGTGCCCATGATCTCGACCGACGACGGTCTGACCTGGCGGGCAACTGCTCAACTCGACACCGGCGGGCGGGGCCACCACGACGGCGCCTTCGAAGGGACCCTCACTGAGCTGAGCGATGGGCGTCTCTGGATACTCATGCGCACGGGGCTGGACGCATTTTGGGAATCCTATTCGCAGGACGGCGGCCTGGCCTGGTCCGACCCAACGCCGACACGCATCGACGCCAGCAGCTCCCCCGCGATGCTCAAGCGCCTGGACAGTGGCCGCCTGGCCTTGGTCTGGAACCGGCTTTACCCTGAAGGGAAAACCACCGTGCGCCGTGCCAGCGGCCAGTTTAACCGGGTCGCGGCGAGCTACCAGCGCCAGGAGCTATCCCTGGCCTTCTCGGACGACGATGGCACCCACTGGACCGAGCCGGTGGTCATCGCCAAAGGCCGCTCTCTGGCTTACCCGAATATGTTCGAGCCTCGGCCCGGTGTCCTGTGGGTATTCGCGCCCCGGGGTCCGCTTTTCGCCGAGCTGGATGTGGACGATTATATCCAGGAAACCACGCCGATGAATTGGCCTCCGGCAGAATGACTTTAAAAATATGAGAGGTAAATCATGAGATTGTCGAAGCTATCACGAATGTACAGCCTGATGGGATTGCTGGGCGTCATCACGCCATTAGCCACAAGCGGAGCCACTGAAGCGCCAAGCCCGAATGGACCGGAAGTGACCGTTGTCGCGCTCGGCGACTCCATCACCAAAGGCGCGCGTCCGGCCAAGGGGACAAAGCCGGAAGTGCGCGTCGAAGATACCTTTGTCTATTTGCTGCAAGAACGCCTGAAGCCGGACTATCCCACGATTCGTATCGTCAACGCGGGGGTGAGTAGCAATCGCACCGACCAGGCAGTGACCAGGCTCGAGTCGGATGTCCTCACCTATCAGCCGGCTGCCGTGCTCATCATGTTCGGCACCAATGATTCTTGCTGGGACAAGGACAAGCCGGGGCCACGTCTGCCGGTTGATGACTACGAAGCGAATCTGCGTACCATCATCGAGCGTATCGAAGAACAAGGCGGCATTCCCGTGATCATGACGCCAACGAAGCTCGGCACTAAATGGGGATACGCACGAAATCGCGCTTACATCGAGCAGGGAGCAAACGGCCCGATCACACCCTACGTCGAGGTCTGCCGCGAGCTTGCGGAGGAATATCAAGTACCCTTGGTGGGCAACTTCGCCATCTGGCAGGCCATGCCGGAAGGAAGCACCGACAAGCTCACCACGGATTTGACCCACCCGAATGCCGACGGGCATCAGGTACTGGCCGATTCAATCGAGCCCGTACTCCGCAAAGCACTCTCCTCAAAAAGTTCCCCCACGGAATGACACGTCTCACCTTCACGAAACTATTGAAAATGAAAACACTACTTGGTCTCGGCGCCACAACGGGAATCCAGGCATTGTCCAGCACAGGTCAGTGCGAGGAAAGCCCCTGGCAAACAATCGCACCCTTACCTGATAAAACAGGTTTCAGCGGTCATTTTGGCGCTACGCTGGAGGGGCACATCCTGATCGGTGGCGGCAGCAACTTTGATCGGCCACTTTGGCTGGAAGGCAAGAAAAGCTACAGCGATCATCTCTATCTTTTGACGTCACTGGAGGATGAATGGCAGATGCTGAATGCGCGGCTACCCTACCCGATTGCTCACGCTGCATTTGCCAGCGATGGCAATTCGCTCTATCTGGCCGGGGGCACCAATCACGAAGGGGTGCAGAGCCGCGTATTCAAAATCACTCTCGACGGCAACGAGTCCACTATCGAGGAATTGCCACCGATGCCCCAGGCCAATTGCTACGGAGCCGGCGCAGTAGCCGGTGGCTATTTTTACGTCATCGGCGGCGACCAAAACGAAGCGGCCACCGCATGCTGGCGGCTGCCAATCGACGGCGAGAACTGGGAGCGCCTGCCGGACCTGCCGGGGCCACCTGCTATGTTATCCGCGGCAAGCGCAGCCCATGGGCAGATCTATTTCTTCGGCGGCATCAGCTACCCCAAGAATGACGCTGGCGAGAAGGTACCAACACCCCTCAACCAGGCGTACTGCTTCAACCCGGAAACGAATACTTGGGCAAAGCTTTCCGACATGCCCGCCCCACGCGTGGCTGCGTGCGCTTCTCCGGCATTGTTTTCGGAAACGCAAATCATGCTCGCGGGTGGGTTCGCTATTTCCCATCCAGGCAGCCCCGAAACCCATCCTGGCTTTGATGACGAAACGCTCATTTACGACATCACTCGTGACCACTGGACCCAGGGTCCGCCCTTACCGGTCAGCGAGCTGGAAACGCGTGATTCCGCCATCGTTTCCGAACCACAGGTCCCGCTGGCAGCCCCATTGCTGCTCATGGATGACCACCTGGTTCTGATTAGCGGTGAGGTACTGCCGTCGGTCCGTATGGATTGCGTCCTGGTGCTGCCCCTGGACAGCTTGTCCGTCAACGACGACGAGTAGACCTGACAGCGCGGTCAGTTGGCCAGCATTTACTCGTCGCTGTCGATCACGGAACCTTCGACGTAGCCGTTGTTCCGAATGAACGAACGCTCGATCCAAGCGGAGCCCATCTTGCTCGGGGAGAAGATATCCAAATCGCCGTCGCCGTTCAGGTCAACAAGCAGCAGCCTGGGCTGTTGCAGGGGAGGTAGCTCCAGGCTCTCCCCATTGAGGAACGGATTTTCTACATCCTTGCCCCTGTTCAAAAAGACAAGGGTCCGGTTATTCGCCGAGCCCGCGACCACGTCCAATCTGCCATCGCCATCCCAATCGCCGGAATCGAGCATCATTCTGGTTCCGATATCACCGATTTGCACCAACGGGGCATAGGAAGGCTGCTCGTTCGAGGTTATGTTTTTCGCATAGTAGATGTCGCCGTAGTTGTCACCGACGACGATATCGGTCAGGCCGTCCTCGTTGAAATCGCCGGCCACCAGAACCGTGCGGGCTCCCTGCAGTTTGTTAAAATCATCACCCTTGCGGCTGGCGCGCAGAGGGCCGACCTGGATCAGGCTGCCGTCCTCCTGGGCAAGCTGCACGCCGGTCTCATCATAGCCATCCGGATTATTGCGGTGGAGCCATACCGTGCCGTTCCAGTCGCCGAAGAGGATGTCGAAGTCGCCGTCGCCATCGAAGTCGTACAGCCGTGGCCAGAACCAGTCGTCACCTTTTCCACTGTCGTGCCGAATTTTCGCTCCACCCAGAGCGATATTGGTTCGCTTGAAGCCAAAGGGCGACTCGGCCCCGCTATTCAAATAAACCGTGTAGCCTTTAACCCCATCCGGCAGGCCGTCTCGATTGTAGTCAATGAAATAGTCGAAGGGCAAAATCGATGGGCCCCAGGAACGGCTAATCGGACCCGGCGGCTGCACGAAGAGCGGTTCGGTACGGGTGCCGGTATTCTCGTAGTACCAAACGTTGAAGCCCGTACCGACGACTAAATCCAGATCACCGTCAGAGTCCATATCCGCCATGCGTGGTGTGCCCAGAGCATACGCCTTGAGCGGATTACTCATCGGCATTTTTCGCTTGGAAAACTGCCACTCCCGCGCGGTCCCGGTATTCACATAGTAGTTCAAGGGTTCCACGTTCTTGCGGGACTCCGCCGTCATGGGCATCGATCCGGTAACCAAATCGGGGAGACCGTCGCCGTTCAAATCGCCGAGCCCGGGAGCCGCGGCCCAATCGCCAACATTGATGGGCTCATTGTCCTCGTCAACCAGGTTGCCCGCCAACTGAAGCTCCGGGGTGCCATCGCTGGTCGCCCCCACGTTCTCATACACATAAAAGCGGCCGGTCACGTACCCGCCGGCAATGAGGTCGTCGTCGCCATCCTGATCGTAGTCAATCACTTCAAGCACCGGATAATAGTCCATCTTGAACGCCTCTTCATTGCGACCAATGATGGGACGGATGGGCAGTTCAATGGGATCTCCGTCGATGCGAAGCACCTCGACAAAGGCAAAACGAGGCTCCTGACGAGTGCCGACATTTTTATAAAAGGAGATACGGTTGACGTAATTGCCGACCAGCATGTCGGCAAGGCCGTCGCCGTCCCAATCCGTCATCACGGGCGACGAATGCATCCCGGCATCGATGGGGAGGCCGTTCTCGTCGAGTACATACCGGGCGGAATCGAAATGCGGCTCCTCGGCGGTGCCCATGTTCGGCATCCATAGCAATTGGCCATAGTGCTCCCCGACGATGATGTCCGTGAGCCCGTCCCCGTTATAGTCATAGACATCGTTGCGGACATGGCTGGACGAAAACGTAATCGTGCTGCTTTCCATCGAGCGTATCTGGCCATCCCCCAACCAGCCGCGAGGTTCGATGCCCGATTTTCCCGCATCGAGCAGGTCAAAGCTGACAATGTAGTAGCTGGGCCGATCTCCGCTTTGTTTATGCAGAAGCCCCAGACTGCCACGCTTGCCATCGCCATCGATCATATAGTGGTACCCCAAACCGTAAGTCTCGCTCGACCGCGGCTGATTGCCGGTACGACTAATCGGCAGGGGCACCTCCGGCATCATCCAGGGGATCTCGGCGTCGTACCATCGCCAGGGAACGGGTTTGCCGCTGCCAAACTCCTGCACGGTCAAGGTCGAAAAATCCGGCGAGCGTCCGTACCGAGAAAAGAAATCCAAAGGGACAAGTGCGGGCATTTGGTCAGAAGCGCGCCCCTCAAGGTCCAGCGGAGGTATCTCCACCAGGAGCCGATGTGCCTGGCCGGAGCTCCCGGGCGCGTCTTGCAGCGTCGGCGCGGCAGACGTAGCCGGGGTCTTCGCCGGTACCAGTTCATGCCGCCAAGGCAAGGTCGATGCCGAACAGCACATCTGCGTACATCCCCAAAATATTGTCGACAGCAGCACTTGAGAAAAGCCGCTATTGACCGATACTTTTATTTTGAGGCGTTGACGTTTTATAGTTCCTGTTTTCATCCGGTAGAGGTCTGACAGTTATATGATTTGTCCTGCTGGAGTGCAATCTGAATGGCTCCATATGGATAGCCCGTGTATGACTGAACATGGCCGTTCAACCCAAAGATGCGACCACACTGAACCTGTAAGAATCACTCACAGGCTTGAGCACATTGATTCTCGCCCGGAATTTGCTTTATGTCATACCCATGTATCAGCACCGACATAGCAACAGGTTTCAGCGGAAATGCGGTTTTACGCTAGTGGAGCTGCTGACGGTGATCACCATTGTGGCGATACTGGCCGCGATACTGATTCCGGTTGTATCCTCGATGCTAGACTCAGCTCGAGCTACTCAAGCCACATCAAGAATGCGCAATTTTGGCAACGCCTCCTTTTTATTTAAAGCGGAAACGGGCTATTTAGCACCACATCGCATTGGCCGTGGGGGAAGTCAGCAATTATTCTTTTTACAGTACTTTGTCATGGACTATCTTGGGTCAGATCCTCAAACCGCGAAAAGTCCTCTTGATGATTGGGAGCAGCAAGCTTTTGCCGGACTTCCGTTATACGATGAAGATGGAAGGAAAACAGACCAAGTGGTTAAGATTTCCTACGCACGAAATCGTGATTATCCTATTCTAAGCACTAAAATATTTATGCCAGGCAGCGTCAGCAGTAATGAGAACGCAACTGATGCTGTAAAAGAAAACTTCTACCCGCCTAACGAGCAGTTGATAATAAACCCAGGAGATACAGCATACTTCCTTGAAGGCTATCCTTCAGCATTGGTTAAGAGAAGCGTAGCAGCCAATGGCAATTTTTATTATCAGAATGAAACAGCGATGCCAGTCTTCTTCTTTGACGGGCATGTGGAAATGGTGAAACGCGCTGAATTGTTGGGAGAAAATGGAGCGGAACCTTTGTGGTCCGAAGAACGGATCAATACTTTTTGGTTCGGGAAACCTGAGTGAATACTAGGATAGATACTTTTTATTCTCACTCAATCTAGCAGGTTGCCTGGGCCAGTGTTTCTCCCTGGACCAGCTCAGGGATGAGGAAGTCCGTTTTCGGCTGGAGCTTCTGGCCGTTGAGCAAAGTATGAATGAGGTGGAGCGCGCCATTGACGTGCTTCTGGTAGCTGATGGCGTAATGCGTTATTTCGGGATACACTCTTTCGAGCAGCTGATGGTTGTCACGAGAAATCAAACTGATGTCCGACGGTATTTTCAGGCCCAAACTGTGCACCAGTGATAGAGCCACGATGGACAATTCACTTCTCAAGGTGACAATCGCGGTGGGATGCTTTGTTCGACCCATTAAGCGCTCGAAGGCGATCTTCATTTCTTCTCTCGAGGCCGAAACGCTCAATCGCTGAATATCGATATCGCGGGATCTTTCCTTGCTGAATACTTCTTCGACTCCCTGCAAGGTCATCACGTCCCCCGCTAACAAAGTCTCCGGCTGAAAAAGCACGATGCGCCGATGACCATAGCGCAACAAGAGAGCTCCCAGATGCCTGCCAAGGGCGAGGTAATGGCTGTCAATGGCGGGCAATTTAATACCCGAGTAGCAAGACCCAACCACCAGTGTCTGTTTACCCGATTCCTCAAAAAGCTTTTGAATGGGGCGCGAGGAACCCAACAGTACCCAGCAGGCCCCCGGCCGGGATTGGATAAATTGTTCCAGGCGCAGAAGCGAGTTTGTGCTGCGTAGATTCCGCTCATAGTAATCCTCCCAGATAACCCCCTCTTCGCTCAGTTTCAGGCGAATCTGATGAACCACATACTGTTGTTCCAGGGAAGACGCCTCCCGTGTGATGGCATTGATGGCACAGACAATCTTCTGTGCCTTGGGAGAACCTGAGCTTTTAGTTCTAACGACCTTGGTGCGTTTGCCTTTTCTGATTTCCAGATAGCCTTCCGAAGCCAGAATGGAGAGGGCCTGACGGACAGTCGGCCGACTAACGCCCAGCTGATTGGCAATATGATCCTCCCCCGGCAACTGATGCAAAATTTCGCCATCCTCTATGGATTTACGGATAGCGGAGGCGCATTTCTCCACCAAGCTTCGCTTTTGAACTACAGATAAAGGCATTTTGTAAATCCAGGCGTTATCAACACTTCAAAAATTGGAGTCTCCGTGGGTTTTTCAGCCAGCTATGTCGCTTATGAGGTAAGCGTAACGCATACGTAGCCCAAATAATACGGCGTTCCTTACCTGGAAAGCAAGTTTACATGTACGAAACTCTAGCAAATTTCAATCAGATTTCATCTATAATCAGCCACGGTTAGACGTAATACCAAACCATTACGGCAGGCCATCATTCTCTAAGCCTGATTAATGAGCAGCAGCACTATACCCGAAAAAACAACCGCCTCGGAAAGGGCCTTCCAGCTCTGGTCCGCCACCCCGACTCCGTTTCTGGAAGACTTCAGCATCGACGAGGAATCCGTGGAGCGGACGGTCGCGCATCACATCGCACTGGGTGTGGATGGCATGATGCTGGGAGGAAGTTGCGGCGAAGGCCCCTGGGTCACTATCGAAGACCTCGCACTACTGGTTCGTTATGCACGAAAGTACGACAGGCAACAGCTTCGCATCGCCGTGCAGGTCACTGATAACTCGCCCTCACGCATGCTTCGGCACTCGGAGATGATGGCGGAGTCTGGAGCGGACGCCATCGTGATTGCCGCGCCCTACTTCCTGATGAACTCAACGGCGCAGCGCATCTTCAATGTCTATCGGGAAACCATCGAAAACAGCCCGATCCCGGTGATTTATTACGATAGGGGTGTCAATGACCGCTACCGGGTCGATGACGAGCATCTGCCCGAACTGCTCTCGATGGAAAATCTCATTATGGTCAAAGATAGCTCCGTCGATGCGAATCGTGCCAGGATAGGTCAAACGATTCGCAAGCAACGTCCCGAGCTTACTTTGCTGTCCGGTGATGAATTCACCTTGGACAACGCCACGGCCAGCGGTTTTCAAGGCGGCTTTTTGGGCGGAGCCATTTTCAATGCCCTGCATGCCTTCGACATCTTCGAAGCCGTTTCGAAAGGCGATATGGAGAAGGCCACCGAAATCCAGGCCCGGATGAACGAGCTCATGCTTAGCATCTACGGGGGACCGGAAATCACCGCCTGGCTGACCGGCTTGAAGTACTTCCTCTTCCGCCTCGGTATTTTCTCCACCACACAGTCCCATCTGGAATATCCGCTCTCGGACGAAGCCCGCGCCAGCATCGACCGCCTCTTCGATACCGAGGAACGTGAAGACTTGGTAGAGAGACTACTGGCGGTTTCAAAAGCATAGACCGTACTCATTGGCAGTGAAGGTCTGGGAATTCGACGCAAGCTCCCCTTCGTCTCCTGAAAATCCATGGAAGCAGCTAAAATCCAGTCAGCCCTGCCCTACCGGGACACCAAGGCCCAAGGAGCGGCTGACTTCTATTTTGCCATTAATGCGACCTTCCGGTTCATCATCGAAAAATTTGGCATCGACTCCTGGAAGCAGTATCTGGAAACGATGGGCCGCTCCTATTTCGAGCCGGTGAATCGCGGTTGGAAAAGCGGTGGTCTGGAGGCCGTCGCTGCGTACTGGAAAGAGTTCTTCGCCGCTGAGCCGAACGTAGTGGTAGACATATGCCGCGATGAGAACGAAGTGGTCCTCAATGTTGTATCCTGCCCAGCCCTAAACCATCTAAGGGCCCATGGGCGCACACCCGTCAAACAGTACTGTCAGCATTGCTACTACCTCGGACAGGCCAGAGCACAGGAAGCGGATATGGAGATGCGGCTCACCGGCGGAAATGGCGTCTGCCAACACCGCTACATCGCAAAGACGCGAGGCCTTGCCCCGCAGTCAATGGATGCCATCAAGAAAGTGACGCCCTGATGCTTGGCTCTTACGATTTCTGTGGTCACTACGAGTGGACCTTCGCCTGGCTCAAGTCCCAGGGGCAGCCTGGCTTGCTTGAAGCTTACTGGGAAGATGCCATCGGGCGCGACAGCCAAGCCCACGCCAGAGACGCTATTGTCCAGCATGGTCTCGAGGGGATGAAGGCCTATTGGGGGCATACCATGAACGAGGAATCTCCCGACCAGGGCTACACTATCAGTAGTGAGGGGAACCGCTTCCGGATGGATATCCACGACTGCCCTTCCAAGGGATTTCTGCTCAGAAATAACCTGGAGCAATTTCCTGACTACTGCGACCACTGCATCGGCTGGATCGGACCGGTCATGCGGGAAGCAGGCTACGCGGTCAACCACGAGCATAATCATCGCGGACAGTGTTGGTGGGAGATGTTCCCCGAAAATGACGGCCATGCCAAAGCGGGCACGGAAACGATAGGGGCTAGGTATGACTCGAAGCGTCTGGCGCAATGGGACACCGGAGAGACGCCCATTGACCGGTTTGTTCATGCCCATGGAGTTCAGGATAAAAAGCACTAGCCCAGACGAAACACGTTCACCATGGAACCTGTACCTGACAACGTCAGCCTGATTGATATCCTGATCATTACCGTCTACATGATCGCGACGGTTGCCATCGGTATAAGCGCCAAAGGCCGGCAGTCCGGAGCCAACGACTACTTTACCGCCGCCGGCGGCATGTCTGGAGCATTTGCTTCGATTTTAGTCGGGCTGAGCATCGCCTCCACGTTTTTCAGCGGAATCAGCTTTATCGCGGTACCGGGCATCGTGTACCGCGAGGGCATTGGGCTGGTCTTCGCCCTTCTCTGCCTGCCGGTGTGCTGGCTGGTTCTGCGCCTGTGGTTCCTGCCTCGTTATTTGAGCATGGCCGAAGGAGAACCGTATGCATTCCTCGCCAAGAGGCTTGCGCCGGGCGTGCGCACGCAGGTTGCCATTCTGTATATTCTTCTGCGCCTGGGCTGGATGGCTACCCTCATTTACGCACCCACTCTGGCCATCCTTGAGCTCATGCACTTGGACGCGGCCTGGCTACCGCTTCTGATCGTGCTGCTCGGCGCCGTGAGTACGCTCTATACCGTCTTCGGTGGTTTGCGCGGAGTCATCGTCACGGACGCGCTGCAGTTTGTCGTCATCGCAGTGGGCATTCTTATCACTATTATCGTGATACTCTACAAACTGCCCGTGTCGCTTTCTGAAGGGATGGGGGTGCTGCAAGAGTCGGCCATCGTCCAATGGCCAACCGCAAGCCTAAACCCGACCCAGTTTTACACCTGGTGGAGCATCGCCTTCGGTTTTGGAGCCAGCTACCTGGCGACGTACATCGCCGACCAGATGTCCCTGCAGCGCTACTTGGCAGCGAAAACCCCTGAGGCGGCCAACCGGTCATTCGCCTTTAATATCGTCGGCGTGATTCTCGTCCTGCTCCTGCTCATCGCGGTAGGCCTTTGCCTGCGCGTTTGGTATCACTACAATCCGGTCGAGGAGCTGGCTTCGAATACCGACCGGGTCTTCCCGTATTTTGTAACCCATGAACTGCCTGTGGGCTTGAGCGGCCTGATCATTGCCGTGCTCCTGGCCGCAACCATGAGCAGCATCACCAGTGGCATCAACGCACTCGCGTCGGTCATCACCATCGACATCTGGCACGGGGTTCTGCGCACCCGCGAAGCCGATGGCGCTCAACTCCTGAAGACCAGCCGCCGGTGCAGCCTGGCCCTGGGAATCTTTTGCACCTTCCTTGCCCTTTTTGTGGAGCGCCTCGGCGCCCTCTTCGACGTCACACAAGCCCTGCTGGGGCTTTTTCTGGGCCCGATCCTGGCCGCCGTCTGCCTGGCAATTTGGGGCTACCGAATCAGCGCAAAGAGCTTTCTCCTGGCCGTCATCTGCGCCGTGCTGTTGGGAAGCCTCGCACTCACCTATGTGGCCAGCGTATGGACCACCTTCATCACCACAACGCTCTGTCTGCTTGTATGCTGTATACTTGGACCCCATGGAGGTCGCCACCGTATGGCTGGCCCTTAACCCATCCATGCAGAAGGCTGCTTGTATGTCATGCGGAAATCAATCTACACGCTAGCCATGGTGTAGCCGATGTTGTTCTGCTTACTTTTTGCAGAAAAGAGCCTCTCAATGCGCAAAAATACTAGCATCCTTCATGCACTGGTTGGCCCGTAGGTTGATATTCTCCTCAAGCAGATAATCAATGAATTGCTGCTGTTTTCTATTCATCCTGGTCGGGCTTCAGGGATTCGAACCCAAACAGCATGTTCATCTGATTTCATTCGGTTTCACTTAGTACTCACTATCTGCACCTTAGAAATTTACCATGACACATCCAAATGACCCTGGATGCATCTAAATGAAAAGAATATGGCAAATATTTGGCAAATCCTGTGCTCTGTAAACAAGTACTTTGAAGCTATTCCAAGACCAGAAATTTTACAACTCGACGAGAGCGCCATTTAGACCATTCGGTCTTTGGTTCACCCTAGCCCAGCCAGTCACTCATAAAGCTTTCAGACGGCCTTTCTCACCTGAGTCCTGCAAATCACCATTAAGCCAGCGCCGGTACGCGAGCGGGTTTGTCTCGTAGTGCCTCCGAAAGGCACGATAGAATTGTGCCGTTGTGGAGTATCCGCAGGAGTAAGCAATCTCGATGACCGTGTCCGAGGTCAAACGCAGCAGACGCTCGGCATGCTCCATGCGATAGCGTTCAATGATCTGCCGCGGCGTCTGCCCGAGGTACTTCTGGCAGGAGCGGGTCAGGTGTTCCGGCGAACGATGCGACTCCCTGGCCATGCCCGCCACGCCTTGAGTGAAGATTTCCTGCTCCTTGGATTTAAGCAACGCATTGCGCAACCAATCCGGGCAACTGCCCAGGCCGGGCAATGAGAGCGGAGGCGGCTCAATGCCACGCACAATATCGAGTAAAAATGCTTCCGTATGAAGCATGTCCGGGGAGCAGGCTGCATAGTCCAGAGCCGAGCGCTGAAGCTGATTGAGCCTGCCGCCTTCCAGATGCATTTTTAGCGGCATTTCCTGCTTCGTCGAAAACCAATGACCAAAAGGCTCCGGATAACGGCTCTGCAATTGACGCAAGATATCCGGGTGGCATTCCAAATTGGTCATCGTGAAGCGTTGACGCCCGATGGCCGACAGTTGATGGCGGTCCTTATTCATTCGGATAAAGACGAGATCGCCCCGCTCAAGCCGTTCGTCGATACCGTTTATCCGGTGCAGACAAACGCCCTCCTCGAGCCAGAATATTTCAGAGTAATCGTGCGAATGCTCAGCCAGCAGCGCACCGCGCTCACAGGACACCTTAACCAACTGCCCGTATTGACCAGCTTTATAGCGCCAGGTAAGCTTCAACATACTAATATCAAATAAAGATACAGATTTGTCATAATACAGCAATGATAAATCAATTTTAAATCGCTAGAATCCTACTATGAAAATTCTCTTTATCGGTGGCACCGGCCTCATCAGCAGCGCCAGCACACAATTGGCAATCGACCAGGGCCATGACCTGTACCTCCTTCATCGCGGCAACAGCAAGCCACCTGCGGGGGCACAGTCGCTGATCGGAGATATCAACAAAGATCCCGACGGCGTGGCCAAACTGCTCGAATCTCACCAATTCGATGTCGTCGTCAACTGGATCGTGTTTAACCCCAAACAGCTTCAGCGGGACATCGATATTTTCAGCGGAAAAACCTCCCAGTACTTCTTCATCAGCTCGGCCAGCGCCTACCAGAAGCCATGCCACGATTACCTCATTCGTGAGGACACTCCGCTGTGCAATCCCTATTGGGAGTACTCGCGCAACAAGATCGCCTGCGAGGAACTGCTGATGCGGGCGTACCGCGAAAACGAATTCCCCGGCGTCATCGTTCGTCCTTCCCTGACCTACGGCGACACGCAAATTCCGCTCGTCGTGAATAGCTGGAACAAACCCTACACCATTATCAGCCGGATGAAGGCCGGAAAGCCCATCATCGTGCCTGGCGACGGCAGCTCACTCTGGACCATTACACACAACACCGACTTCGCCAAAGGCTTGGTCGGCCTGCTCGGCCACGCCCAGGCCGTCGGCCAGGCATTCCACATCACCTCCGACGAAGTGCTCACCTGGAACCAGTTCTACCAAATCGTCGGCGACGCGCTCGGTGTCGAACTGAATCTCGTTCACATCGCCTCTGATTTCATTGCGGCCTGCCTCCCCGGCACAGGCGATGGACTACTCGGGGACAAGGCCGTCAGCTCCGTTTTTGATAACAGCAAAATCAAACGTTACGTGCCCGGTTTTGTCGCGACCACTTCCTTCCGCCAGGGCATCCGGCAAACGCTCGACTGGTTCGAGGCCGACCCGAGCCGTCAGGAAATCGACGAAGCTCTCGATGCGAATTGGGACAAGCTGGTCGAGGCGTACGAAGACGGACTCAACAGCGCACAAAAAGCATTTAACCAATAACTTCAATGAAATCGTTGCAACTAGGCATAGTGGGCTGCGGGGACTTCCTCCGCCTTCAAAAACCATCCATCGACAAGACCACGGCCGTGAAGGTTGCCGGTCTCTACGACCCCATGCAGGAGCGCAGCCAAGCCTATACCAAGGACTGGTCTGACGCACGCATCTACGAAAGTGCGGAAGCACTGATCGACGATCCCGTGATCGATGCGGTGGCCATTTTTGTACCGCCGTGGCTGCGTAAGCCTTTGCTCGTCCGCGCAGCTCAAAACGGAAAGCACATCATCACCACCAAACCGCTGGCTCCCAGCATCGCCGACTGCGAAGCGATGGTTGAGGCCGTCGACAGCGCGGGGGTCACCGCCGCTGTGATTTATAACCGCACCGACAGCGCACTCGTCCAGACACTCAAAACGATACTCGAATCGGGCGAATTTGGCAGGCTGGCTCTTTACAAGCAGGACTGGCTTCACCACTACCCACACTGGAACACCTGGGCCCTGGACCCCGAAAAGAACGGAGGCCCGTTCATGGATGCGATGATCCATAATCTCAACATCGCCCGTTATCTCATGGGCCGGGAGGCAACACAGGGGACCTTCTTTTCGGACCGCCACGCGCACCCGGACCTCCCTTGCGCCGATACGGAGTCTCTCAAGCTGGATTTCCCCGGCAACAGCTCGGCCCACCTGTTCATTACCTGGGCAGCGGACCTCCATCTCCTCGAAGAAGGAGGGAACTACCGCGAGCATTTCGATATCTGGTACGCCATCACCGATCAGGGATGGCGCCTGACTTCGGGGAAAACCAATGAGGGCACGTGCATCGCAGCCAGCCGCATGGGTGAAAACAAACGCTTCCCCTTGAACCCGGCAGACGAGACGCACTTCGAGGAGTTCATCGGTCGCATCCATGGAAAAACAGACTGCTGGCGCAATCTCGCCTCCATCCCGGAAGCCGCCCAGGACATACGCATCATCCGGGAATCCAGCGCCCGCCCAGGCACCCGCGTGGACTTTTCCTGAATGATGCAATAATAGCGTAAGCGTAGAACAGTCAGCAATCTGCCTACGCATACCGAGCGCCGTAAGCATCCGATGGATGCCGCCTTTGGGCCGCTCGGACGGTTTTTATACCCTAAAAATTAGTTCGTAACTGAGAAGCGATTTATGGCTTTCTCGGAAAGAACAAACTTTGGCACGGCGACAAAGCCTGGCTTTTGATTGGGTAGTGCAACGCTACTTCTGATACCGCCATGATCCATGAAGGGACCGTTCCCAAAAGTGGTACGTTGTTAGGGGGCGCTTATCTCATGAAGAGTGTCGGTATTTACCTAGTTCATGGCCTCTCAATTCAGCCCCAATAAAGCGCCAACCGACCCCGAGCAAGACGCCCCCCTGAAGGAAATCATCCTTTACGCAGTAGGCAACATAGAGGCTTCACTGGCCAACCAGTTCTACAGCCTCATGCAGATCCTGATGGTTGTCGCCTTGAGCATGAACCCTATATTACTGGGTTTAATTATAGCGATCAAAACGGCCTGGGACGGAATCACAGATCCTATAATGGCACAGATAACGGACCATTCCCGGACCCGTTGGGGCAGAAGACGCCCATATATATTGGTCGGAGGTGTAGGTCGTGTCCTGTTGCTAATCGCAGTGTTCGCGTTTTTCCCGCAAGATGGTCAAATAAAGTCCAACAAAGAGTATGCCGTTGAAAAAGCGGCCCAGGAAGCTGCCCATTCCAGCGTCGAGGCTAACGTACCTCAGGAAAGCCAGGGCACTGACCAAGCCAGCTCCCAGCATACCGATGAAAAACCAAAGCCTTTGCCTAGCATAAAAAAGCAGAAGCCTAAGCTTCTGGATCAAATCAAGAACGGTTTGCATGCACTGGTATCTTCAGAAAATAGCTACCATCAGAAAGTCACTCTCTATCTGCTAGTTGCCTGCATACTAATCACTACATTCACCACCATAAATTCGGTGCCCTACTATGCACTCGGCATAGAGCTTTGTCCCTCCTATGATGGACGCACCCGTGTTGTCACCTATCGAGCTTTCGTTGACAAGCTAATGGGATTGCTCGGCCCTTGGATTCTCCCTTTCTGCCTGCTCCCCGTATTCACCAATGTCATCGACGGCATGCTTTGGTATGCCATCCTGATCGCGGTCATCGGCATCCCTTCCACGGTACTAATGGTGACCTATACTCGTGAACGTCTGGCAAAAACGATGGACAAAAAAAACCGGGGACCCGGTTTGTTCAAATCTATATGGCTCACCGCCAGCAATATTCATTTCTTAAAAATCCTGTTCCTCTATCAGTTCATCGGTGCCACTAACGGGATTTTCATCCAGATAGGCACTTTCTTAACCATCTATTGGGTATTCAAGGGAGACGCATTGGCCGGGGGAGTACTAAGCGGTTACGCAGGAACTCTTGGGATGGCATTGGCACTTATGTCCCTACCTTTGATTAATTGGGCCTGCCGCAAGTTACAAAAGCATCGCGCACTACGCTATGGCATCATTTGGATGACGATTGGCACTGCGCTCAAATGGTTCCTGGTCAGCCCGGATCACCCCTATACCCAGCTGCTACTCCCTTTCTTTTTCTCCATTGGTATCAGTAGTGTTTATACGATCCTGCCTACCATGATGGCTGATGTGACCGACATTGATGAGCTAAACACTGGCTTCCGTCGAGAAGGCATGTTTGGCGCGGTAATGGCATTCCTCGGCAAGATTATCAGTACGATCCAGCCACTGCTAGCGGGAGTGGTCCTGGTTGCCGCCGGCTTCGATGCGTCTCTGGGAGCCGACCAGGCACCGGAAACGATCTTCAGGATGCGGCTGATGTTTTCAATCATACCCGCTTCCTTGCTTCTATTGGCCTTGCTCGCTCTGTGGCGCTATCCCCTCACGCGTGAGCGCATGGCAGAAGTAAAAGCGATGCTGCAGGAGCGCCGGATTCGTAACACCGAGGCCGAGTCCTGAGTGCTCAATCCGCTTCGGGACCGCTCCCGTAGCAGCCATCTTGCCGGAATTGTTGTAGGCATAAAAATGAGGGTTTTCGCCAACAAGCAATGCCCAAGTGATTCATTACCAAATGCCGAGCACTCAACAGAGTATACTGGAAGAGACGGAAGCCGCCTTTACTCACTCGCACTATTGTTGGGTGGCTGGCCTTACTCCAGCGCGCAACCAGTTTGTAAGTTTTGAATTACGATTCCATCTTAAGAGAAACTTGGAGGCCCTTATCCATGTCTTCGCCGACAGTCGCTATCGTCTGTTTGTTAACGAAGAATTCGTCGCTTATGGCCCTGGCCGTTTTGTTACTCAAAACCCAGAGTACGATACCTACCAGCTCTCTCCTTGGCTCCAACCTGGAGAAAACTTGATTCGCGTGGAGGTCAACTACTATGGGTGCCCGAGTTTCCAGACCATGCCCGATGGGAGACCTGGCTTTATCGCTGACGGTGGAGACTCCGACGGGACGATATCCTTCAGCACCCCTGGGCGTTGGGTTGCTCGCATACATCATGCCTGGAAAAAAAACTCCCCTCCTTTCAGCTTCGCTCAAAATTCGATAGAAAATTGTGATACGCGGATTTTGGAATCCGAGCTTCGCAACGGAGAAGCGGTTCCCATCAATGTCATTACTGAAGACAGCACACCCTGGAGTATGCCCACCCCGAGGAGTGTCCCCTATCCTGACTATGCTATCCGACGCCCACTGCTTCTCACTACATCCGGACCGGTAGTCTCCCGGCACTACTGGGGAGTGCAGCTCCATCATCCTAATTTCCAACCGAGTAAAAAGCACTCAAATCCACTCTACGTTTCCTACGCTTGCTGGATTCGCTCTCCGCGGAAACAATCGGTAAAAATGGATTGTTTCTGGTCCGAACCCGCCCTGAATGGACACACACTTGAAATTCAATACCCAGGCAACCTTGGCAATCACAGTGAAACGATCCTCTGCTTACGCAAAGGCTGGAATTTACTTAGCGGCAATATACAGCTATTACAGGAAGAGTGGCCTTTGCTGTTTGGTTTTCCGTCGGACGCAGGCCTCTCGCTGCATGCCATGCCTTCTTTTTCCTGCGCGGATGCTTTTGCTCTTTCTTCACCTCAATCCTGTCGCCCAAAGGAACAGTTCCTACAGTCGGCATCGACATTTAGTTTGCCTTTAGGATGGGACACTTATCCCAACAATATTGAGTCAGTAACCCCAGCACGCCTATCCGCATGGGCACAACTACAGCCGGGAACAACGGCTGAGCCTGTAGCGCTCGATAGAAAATCCAAATCATCGACACTCACTGCGGAAACCGCGCTCTGGTGTTATAATTTTGGCACAGAATACTTCGGTCACTTCATTATCGATGTAGAGGCCCCAGAGGGCACGACGCTTGACATTTCTTATGACGATTGGCAGCGGGAAGACGGATGTGTCTATCTTTATCACACCAACCCCTACATCAACGCTACTGATAGATTCATCCTGCGCGGGGGGCGTCAGCGCATCGAAGTACTCAACCCTCGCGGCGGTATATTCTTGCAGATTATTCTAAGGGTTCGCTCTTGTTCCGGTCCTGCCGAACTCACCATTCATGATGTTGCGATTCGTCAACGTACAACCATTCGGGATATCGAAGGTTCCTTCTCATCAGAGAGCAATGTGCTGAATTGGACTTGGCAAACGTCAATCCGTACTCTGCAAACCTCCACAGATGAATCCTACAACGACTGCCCATGGCGAGAACGCAGTTGTTATATTGGCGATTCCTTGGTCAATTTACATTTGCACCGCCTTATCTCAAGCGATCTAAGCCTGGCCCGTCACAGCTTACAGCTATTTAGCGAAGCCCAATTCCCCAATGGCCATCTGCCTGCTTGTGCACCCTCTTGGATCGGCCATCACCATGGCGATTTCACCCTGTTGTGGATTCAGGCCATCCGCGACTACTGGGCATATACAGGCGATTCTGAGTTCCTAGACTCTCAGTGGTCGAGTATAGAGCGCATTCTTACAAAGATCACCTGGAAATGCGATGAGAGTACCCTCTGGAACAGCACTGGGGAAAACCTGTTCCTGGATTGGGGAGTTCGAGGCAGTGAGCGTGAAGGGGCCGGCAACAGTGCATTAAATATCCTCCGTGTTGCGGCCTTGCGTGCTGCCTCCGAAGTCGCAGACATTCTCGGCAAAACTGCGGCGGCAAAGCGCTTTGCCTACGAGGCTGACATAACAGCTCATACCGTTGTTGGCAGACTGTGGAATTCTCAGGAAAACTGCTTTAATATCAGCATCCTCAACCCTAAGCCAGGCCTACATGCGAGCATTCTGGCCCTGCGCTACAATATTGGCCCGGCCCACTTGCTCCTCAAGTACCTGGAACCAGAATTACAAGCAAACTTCCAAACCGCCCGAAGTCTTGATTCAGCAGATCGCAGTTATGTGGAACTATATTTTTTCCACTACCTTCTTCCGGCCTTAGCACTTCATAACCGTCATCAACTTGCAGAAGCACTTATCCAAGAGACTTACGGCTTTCTAAAATCTTTGGGGCATTGCACACTGGTTGAGCGATTCAGGCGAGCCGATTACTCCGAGTCCAGTTGCTGCCATAGTTGGAGCGGGGCTCCCGCGCATTATATTACGCACTATTTACTAGGGCTGCGTCAGGCACGCCCCGGCCGACTAGACGAATATGTTTTAGACCCAGCCAACTCCTCTCATATGTCGATGCAAGGCACTTTCCCTCATTCGAAAGGCCGCATTCAAATTCGCTGGCAGCGCATTGGGGAGCGCATAAGTGCTGAGGCATACCTGCCAAAGTGCATCACCCTTATTCCGAGCTCACAGGTAGATCTAGTCTGCAAATACCGCCCGGAGGAAATGCTCGCATGAATGCGCAGCCGCAATCACATCCGAATGAGCGTGACTACCTCTGGTACGCCCCCACCAGTGACCCCTTCATTCTCGAAGGCATGCCATATTACGAGCAGAATCGAAATTTCTGCAGGCTCCCAAAAGGAATTATGCAACGACAAAGAGATGCGCTCCAGTGGACAGCATGGCAGCCCTCTGGAGCAGTGATTCGCTTTGCATCCAATACCTCCGGGATAGCCGTCCGCGTTCGCCTGGGTCGGACAGAGCATTCCTCCAATGGAACGATCGTTCAGGAAAGCGGATTTGATGTCTATCTAGACCATGGCAACAAAAGTGAATTTCACCTAACGCTTGGCCCCAAACAAGTGAGTGAATATTTTACCGCAACGGGTGAGTTGCCCGGAGACTGGCAGGAAATATCAATTTACTTCCCGATTCTCAATCCGGTCGTGACGATTGAAATCGGATTATCTGCTGACGCTCAAATCAGAATAGCACAACCCCACAAAAGAGGAGCCATTTGTTTTTATGGCTCATCTATAACACAGGGTTTTCATTGTTCCCGTCCGGGTCTTACATATCCAGCTCAAATCTGTAGACGACTGGATGCCGAACTTATAAACTTGGGGTTCGGGGGCAACGCCCGAGGCGACATAGATGTAGCCAAGGCAATTGGTTCACTGAAGCTCACCGCCCTTGTCCTGGACTACGACCATAACTCTCCCACAGAGGAGTTAGCTCAACGCCATGGACCGTTTTTTAGATGTGTGCGAGCACTCCAGCCGGACTTGCCAATCATCATTACAAGTTCACCCAATTGGTGGAAAGACCCGACTGGTTTTTCACAACGATTCGAGATCATTCAACAAACTTTTGCTCAGGCCCGCACAAGCGGGGATAAGAACGTATTTCTTTATCCCGGGAAAAGATTCTTCTCCAAACGCAAATACGCGGACTTCACCGTAGATAGACTCCATCCCAATGACGCTGGGTTCCACCGCATGGCTGAGCGAATCGGGTACGAATTGGAAGAAGCATTAAAGGCCGCATAACCATCCACCTTCCACGATGGCTGAACTTCAACCGTAAAGAGAATGATGAGCGCTCCACTTCGCCAGATAATAAGCATCAGCTCCGGGTTCAACTATGAGCCAGGCCAACCGAGCTTCCTGCCTTACATGCTGGCGGCTACCGGCAAAGAAAACCCTAGCATACTTTTTATCCCAACAGCGACTGCAGACAGCGACGGAAGCATCGTAAGCTTCTATGAGAATTCGCTCCGACTCGACTGCCGCCCATCCTATTTATCGCTCTTTCGTCAGCCAAAAGACATGGCCAACCTGGTTGCCTCCGCGGACATCATCTATGTCAACGGCGGCAACACCCGCAACATGCTAGCGCTCTGGCGTGCCTCCGGGCTTGACGTACTATTGCTCAAGGCGTGGGAAAACGGCACCGTCCTTTCCGGTATGAGTGCAGGGGGAATCTGCTGGTTCGAAGATGCACAGACCACATCCGGCGGTCAGCCGGGGCCCATCTCATGTCTCGGTTTTCTGTCTGGGTCATGCTCGACACATTTTGACAGCAATAAAGACCGCCCTCCTCATTTACGCCAGGCTATCGGTGAAGGTTCCATATCCCCTGGATACGCGCTTTCAGATAATACAGGATTACACTTTCATGGCACGGAACTCCACGCGGCCATCGCTTGCGAAGCCGGGCGCAAGGTTTACCAATTCGCTCAAAATCCTGATGGAACTGTAGCCGAAACCGAGCTGCAAACTCAACTCGTAGGACCAGCAGCAATTAACGCCTGAATCTGGATTCACATCGAAAAACTTAAATTCAATATGAGCATTAACAAAAAAATCGCGCTCTATCCCGGTGACGGGATTGGCCAAGAAGTGACTGCTGCCACCGTAGAAATGCTCGATGCACTAGCTGCAAAAGGCGGACAAGCCCAACTGGAATTTACCCATCTGGACTGGGGTGTTGATTATTATGACATCCATGGCGAGGTGATGCCAGAGGATTTCCTGAACATACTTCGCCCATTTGACGCCATATTCCTGGGAGCAGTCGGTTTCCCCTCTCGCCTGCCCGACCACATAACTTTGACGCCTCTTATTCGCATGCGCCAAGCCTTCGATCAGTATGCCTGTGTCCGTCCCGCACGCACTTTCCAGGGCGTTTCCCAGCCCTTGCGGGGCAATCAAGAGATAGACATGATTGTCCTTCGAGAGAACTCCGAAGGTGAGTACATAGACAATGGAGGGCGCTTTCGCAAAGGAACCGCGGATGAAGTAGCTGTCCAAACAGCTGTCCACTCCCGTCGCGGCATAGAGCGCATTCTGCGCTTTGGTTACGAGCTTGCCAGTACTCGCCGTAAGCATCTAACCATGATCACCAAGTCCAATGCACAGAAATACTCCTACGTGCTTTGGGATGAAGTGCTCGCGCAACTCGCAGCCGAATACCCGGACGTCACAACCGATAAGGAGCACATAGACGCTGCTTCAATGAATTTTGTCCGTCGTCCGGAGTTCTACGATATCGTGGTCGCATCCAATCTTTTCGGAGATATTCTCAGTGACCTCTCCGGAGGCATAACCGGGGGGCTCGGGCTCAACCCGTCAGCAAACCTTAATCCAGAGCGCACATTTCCTTCACTTTTCGAGCCTGTGCATGGCTCCGCACCCGATATCGCAGGGCGCGGTATCGCCAACCCTGTCGGTGCCATTCTTTCTGGTGCCATGATGTTGGATTGGCTCGGTGCCCCAAAGGATGCCGACCGCATCCGTGATGCCGTGGATAATGCCCTGGCCGCAAAAGAGACAACCCCGGACCTCGGAGGTTCTCTCACCACCAATCAAGCGGCCCAAGCGATCATCAAACGACTTTAATTCAACATCGTTTTACAGTGATTACCCACGACAACCTCGCTTTCCACAATGTTGCCGAATTAGTGCAGGCGCCAGGCGGCGGCTTGCATCTTGCCCGCTTTCCCGCCTCTGTGTGGCCAAGCGTCGAGGCTTCACTGGGCGATATTGCTGTACGCAATTCCAACGGCTGCGAAATTCGTTTTGTGACCGACTCCCGGAGAGTACGCCTTTATCTTCGCTCTCTCCACCAAAGCCATGTCGACACACAGCATCTGCGAGGCAACCAACTAGTTCTTCGTGAAAGCCGCATCCCGGCGGGAAGCATTTTTTGCGTCGATGTGGACCTGCCGCAACTCGAACCCAATCGCACGGAGACATGCCGCGCCGACGGTGGTTTCGATCCGCAAGTCTATCGTATCAATTCCTTCGGAATGCCATTGGCGTATCACGGGGTCGACGCCATGGGAGGCAATATTCGACCACCCACACCAGATGAACTCCCCAAGCTCCGCTGGCTCGCTTACGGCTCCTCGATTACCCAAGGGTCCTCCTACAACAACTATGTCAATGCGGCGGCATCTATGCTGGAGGCCGATGTCTACAATTTGGGAATGGCTGGCTCATGCCATATCGAAAAGGATATTGTGGATTTCATCGTAGAACGGAACGACTGGGACTTCGCGACCTTCGAGCTAGGCATTAACATGCGTCAGTCCGATGGGGACAACAGCGTCTTTGCACAAAAGGTCAAATACCTGTTGGAACAGGTAACCAGCCGTCATGGCGACAAACCACTCTTCGTCATTACTATTTTCGATAATGGGATACTCCACGAAAAGAACCCCAGCGGCTTTCAACGTGACCTTAAGGAAAAGAATGCCCTACTGCGTGAAATCACCCAGCGCTATACACAGGTCACCCTAATTCACGGAGAAAAACTGGTGCCTGACTTCCGTGGTTTTCTCGTAGACCTGCTTCATCCAGAAGCCTTTGCGGCAACTCGCATGGGGATTGCCCTTGCCGACACCATACGTCCTGTGCTTGAGGCACGCTGACCCAGCGTTCGCATTCACCTCTTCGCTGTCCATATACTGAAAAGCATATGCCTCTTCTTTTACTCTCAAGTCGCGTCGATTCGCTTGAGCTTCCTTCGAGGTCAATGTAAATTCTAATGCTCTCAAAGAGAAGGCGCCCAAGCTGGTGAATTTCCCAACTGGACGCCTCTCCTTAGCAACTCAACTCACATCGAAGCACCTATGTGCCCGGTGAGCTTAACTCGCTTACTTTACCCCTTCAAAAACATATAAGTAAATGGCCGCAGGGGGGAGGCCACGCTGATCGCCACCAGTCTTTTCGTTGACCTGCCAGGCACCATATTGGTTAAGCAATTGCTGGTTCGGATTGATGGACTCGGACTCGATCTTGATCTCCTCTTCGTCTATATTGCTGGCTCCAGGAGCAGCCTCCAGCTTATACAACGTCACCTCTTTCGCTGAAGTAAAAGGCAATTTCAAAGAGACCTTGGAGTATCCATCTCCAAAATCCATACCATTGGCTTCTCCCTCAATTTTGCGTGAGATCACAAACACTGACCAACGGTCACCTTCTTCCATCGCATAGACACCGACCAGCGGCAGCTCCTTGCTACCCTTTTTCTCGGTTTCATAGCTTGCCGTCGGCATCTGCACGGACTCCACCTGCATGAGGTCGCCTCGCGCATAAAGATTGCGTAAAGTCATAGCCAACCAGGGGGCGTGCGCCCGGAACCCATCACTCTGCATGGTGTGGCTGGACCAGTATTCTCCCTGTTGATAGCCAAGATAGTCCTGATAGGTCCATCCTTGCAGGTAACTGCCGAGCCAGGCATCCAGCGCGGCGACTGCCATGGCCTGCGACTTTCCGTAGCGTTCGCCGGATTCTACAACACCGGGCATATCCCGAAATTTCCGGTCAGCGGTATAGCCACTCGGGCCGCCTTCATAAGCGATGATTTCATAGTTCACTCCTTCTTCAGCCAGCTTTTGTTGAGCTTCATACATTAGCTGTTGATTGTCCTTAATGTCCATTTGGTAGCCCATTATAGTGGAAAAGAGCCCTTCGTTATTAAATTCGGTCAACGGATCCTGACGCGTCTCCCACTTGGGACCCACGTAATTGGCATGGCCGATGGACTGTGCCTGTGGAGACCGCTGAATCGCCTCTTCTGCGTAACCCTTGACGGCCCCATTGGGCAGAACGCGACCGGAATAGTTTCCTCCCAGGTTAAAGTGGACTTTCTGGTCCAGCTGTTCGCTGTTCCAATAAGGGCTGCTTTTCATTTGGTCTATCAGGTAATCACTGAATAGACCATACTCCGCTCCGCCTTGATGAATAGCGCCGTATATAGCAAAACCAATCCAGTCCTCGACCTTGGCATTATGCCAAGTCTCGTTACCCAGCTCTACGATTATCTCTCGAAACTCATCGGTCCATGGCGTACCGTTTTCACCCCGTTGCACATAGCGCATGTATGCCCAAGGCTTCGTCTCCGGAGTATCCTCGGCCGGGTCATAGGGAGCCCCCATATACTCGATAAAGTCTCTCCAGTCTTGCTCATCATGCATCATGTGCTGAATCACGATGTGGGGCACCATCCGCGTCTCAGGAGAGTCCCCAGTCGCCAAATCAAACATTAACGCCTTCGGCAGGGTCATCTCCTGGTTTTGGCTGCGAATAGCGGTGCGCCAAGCCGGCCGTATCTGACTGCTCCCATAGAGGCTAAGTAAAGAATCCATGGTCAAATCGCGGTCGAGTACCCATATGCGATGTGAGCCTTTGATGCCTGTCTCGGGTTGGGTATCCAGCAGCCCTTGCAGCATAACCGGATCCGCGGTATAAGTGACCTCAAGCTCTTCCTCTGAATCATAGCGGAACAGGCGAGCATTATCCATCCAGAGTTTTCCGGGGCCGGTAAAAGAAAATGCCGGGCCGTAGTGCATCGCATCTATAGGGCGCTCTGGAGCAATGAAATCATAGGCATATTTGGCCCATTCATTTTTTACCGAAAAAGTGGAATGGATATCCTGGTGGCCCGGTGTTTTTTGAGGTGAAATGAAAAACGTCACCTGTCCCCCATCTCCCAGGTCCTCCTGTTTCATCCAGGCCTCAATACGGTATTTTTTACCGGGCTCCAGCTGAGTATAATAGAGGCTTTCTTTGCCCTTATCCGTTCCGATAAAGCACCTTTGCTCGATAGTGACGGGTCCGGCAGGCACGTCGATAAGCATACACGAGTTACCTGGATCAATCATGCCCGAGGGAGCATCACCCTCATAATCATAAAAGGAAAAACGAACATCATCATTATTGGTTTTCCAGTACCATATGGGACGGTCCTTGGGCCCCTGAATCGCACGCACACGTTCATGAACCCAATTCATATCGAATTCGCTCAAATCCTTTTCCAATGCAATGTAATCAAACTCCTTCAATTCCGGGGAATCAGAGGAAAGATATACGCGAAGAGGCTTTTTACCTGCGGGCGGCTCATCAACGACCCAACCCCCGTTGGGGAAGCCTTCTTCGCCCGCCGGGATGACGGTAGTTTCTCCGACCAAGATGACATGATCCGCATCATCAATATTAGCAAATCGAGGACGGCCTTCCATGACATCAAGCGGATTCCCGTTCTTATCTACGATGCGATAAATACGCACCTTGGCTCCACTCAAAAAGCCATCATTCCAAAGCTTATACCATGAGGTATCCGCCAGGCCATCCAACTCAAAGGAGCGCCCTTCGACATTCACTGCATGATGCATGT
Source organism: Verrucomicrobiia bacterium (assembly GCA_030432235.1). Taxonomy (GTDB): domain Bacteria; phylum Verrucomicrobiota; class Verrucomicrobiia; order Opitutales; family Cerasicoccaceae; genus JAUIHT01. The sequence continues at coordinate 284,202 of JAUIHT010000006.1, forward strand.
TCTGCCAGATCGGATGCTCATTTCCGGCATTTTGAATAAAATTGCCAGCCGCAGACTGAACGCCACGCCCACCGAAATGATTCGCCCCTAGTGGCGGGACCTTGGCGGATGGCCGCACCACCTCCGACGTCACCACAACCTTGGCTTCGGCATTGGGGTCGGATTGGGCATTAAGCCCCGAAACAAGGGACAGAGCCAAGGTAATGGCTAAAGCGTGGAAACGAGTTGTATTCTTCATTAATAACTAGTGGGGGTGAGTAAATGACAGGGGAATATCCCGCAATAGGGGCTGAATATTCATCAGACCGGGGCGAAGACGCAATTCAAGCTTTCCGGGACCGTCCCTATGGGGCAACCACCATACATCCGACATTCGTTATCATATATAAATGCTGGTTTATCTATAGGCATAGTTAGGTGTTTCAGCCTCATAAGGGGACAGGTCCCAATATGCCTTCTTTGACCTTTTCAAAGGCGATCAATTCATTCCAACAACCATACCGAAGGAATGCGGACATGAAACAAAAAGCATAATCTTCAGTATCCAATACACTAACCAGGCCCCTCCTCAAAACTTTCCGATGCCACAATTTGCCCCATTTAAGGCCACACTTCCAAGTGGGAGCACTAAAGCCAATCCGATCATCACTCCTTATTTACCCGACACACCCGGATACGATGGTCTTGCCCTGATAGTATTCCCCGGTGGAGGTTACAACATTCACGCAGAACATGAGGGAAAAGGTTATGCCGATTTTTTTGCCGGCGAAGGAATTGCCAGCTTTGTTGTCGAATACCGCCTAGGGCGTCAAGGAGCAAGACACCCTGAAATGATTGAGGATGCTTTTGCTGCCATTACTACCATACGCAATCGCGCTAAGGAATTTGCAATTAACCCGCAAAAGATAGGTGTTATCGGCTCCTCAGCCGGCGGCCACCTGGCGGCCCATGCTTGTGTTGCCTGGCGAGAGTATGAGGAACCGGTGGCCCTACGTCCTGATTTTGGAATCCTGTGCTATCCGGCTATTCAATTGAAAGGCCCCTATGCAAGCAAGGGTTGTGCAAGAAATCTTTTAGGCGAAAATCCCAGTGAGGAAGCTTTAGCGAGCGTTTCCATCATGGAGCGAATAGACGCGGAAACCCCTCCATGCTTCCTCTGGCACACCCAAGCTGACCATGCCGTATCCGTACAACACAGCTTGGGGCTTGCCTCGCAACTGCAGAAAAATCAGGTGCCTTTCGAGCTGCACGTATACACCAGAGGCGGGCACGGACTGGGAAGAAACACCGCCCTGGCCTGGGATGATGACTGCCTGAGATGGCTGCGCGAATTTACCGACGGGCGCATGCATCGATCAGCCACCTCAGGATAATCAATAATTTCAAGCCCAGACCCAATCAACAGCCCACCCAATGTGCCCACTTGTTTTTTCGCAACCCTAGGCAATATCCATCTGAAGCACGAAGAAACTAGTTCCGCAAAAACATCCAAGATAACAAACGGAGGCCACGGGACAGGTCCCGCCGAGGGCCTTTTGACAACCCAGGTCCGTTTCGAGTTAATCCCCAGCTAAATCAAATCAGAACTAAAAAACACCCCAACATAGTACTCATGAAATATATACCACTTATCTCAGCCAGCCTCATGGCCCTCTGTACTGCTTCACAGGCTCAAGTCTTGTCGAATGGCACTGGGGGCGGAGACTTCTCCTCTGGAAGCACTTGGGTAGGAGGCTCAGTGCCGATCTACAATTTTGAAGTAGTTGCAGGCGATACAGTCACCGCAAATTCTGGAACGACTTATTCTTATGAAAATGGCTTTATCAATGTAATTGGTACATTAACCTTGAATAGCGGCTCATCCATTACTGCCAATCGGTTGAATAATGGCGTCACCTCAACTACAGGCGTTGTGAATGTTAATGGAGGCAACCTTCGGCTTAGTCGAATCTTCAACGGAACCGGGGGGCTCACTACAGTCAACCAAACAGCCGGATTGGTGGAGCTTCTAGATTTATCTGCAGGTAGAGAGCAATTTAATCTTTCTGGCGGAACCACCACTCAAGGCTCGACCGGTAGCATCAGTACTATTTATCACCTGACTGCAGGGGCCAATCTGATTTACGAAAATGGCTTTAAGCTATTCGGCAGCAGCAGCAATGGCACCACGTGGAATGGCGGAAGCGTCACAGTAAACAATAGTATAAACATAGGAAATGTCACTGCGACGACAGATTTCTTTAGCCTACTGAGCAGCAACTCCGCAAATGTCCTCAACATCTCGTCAAAAACGAGCAAGCAAACCTTCTCGACCTCCCTTGCCAATGTTTTGTCAATAGACCAAGCGACGATACAGTTTGATATCTATTCAGCTGCCCTCAATGATAGCGATCAATTGGGCTCCGCTGGCTCCTTTAATATTAGCTCCGATGTCCAATTCGCCATAAACGGCGTAAATCTCTCCGGAACTGCGGAGGACTATATCGGCGCAACCTATCAACTGCTGGATTTTGGCAATGAAAACTACTCCGCCGTAGCTGCGACACTGGATGGTGGCACTTGGACCATTGGCGGGGCGGACTATACCGTTGATTTCACCAATAATCTCGCGACCGACGGCACTATCGCCATCTCCTCACTTACGCCGGTTCCCGAGCCTGCCACTATCGGCTTACTAACGGGTATGACCGCACTCGCTGTTGCGGGTTTGCGTCGACGTTACCGGTCGTAGATCCAGTTTCCACGATCACTCTCTCAAGCCTTTCGGGACCTGTCCCGAAAGGCTTGACTCTTTATAGGGCCAGTGTTAATTGAATTCTTATGTCTTCAACCCCTACAATACGGGATTTGGCCAAAACGCTGGGCCTGGGAAAATCAACCGTACAACGCGCCTTAGCGGGGCGACCGGGAATATCAAAAGCGACCAGCGAGCGGGTCAATCACGCCGCAACCAAACTCGGCTATCGCCCGGATCCCTTATTTTCATCGCTTGCCATGCAGCGATCACGCTCGCGCAAACAACCGTTGCCGGTGGCATATCTGATGAGCAAAGAAGTCCGTGGCGGACTAAACCCCATCAAGGAAATTAAGGATGCCGCATCATTGCTTGGCTACAAGGTGGACTTCATTGATCCAGATGAGTTCGGCGCCGGTAAACGACTCATGCATGTGCTTTACCATCGTGGCTATGTCGGTGTTATCGTTGGAGCGGTCGACCCCTCATGCCACGACTCTATACTGCATAACCCCCAGTTTCCCATCGTATGTTGCGGGCGTATGGACCCACTACCGTTGCATACCGTGCAGCCCGATATCACCAACCACGTCCGGGTGGTCTGGAGGCATATTCGCGAGGCCGGCTGGAACCGCATCGGCCCTGCCATCGCTCAACACGATCCCCCCATTGAGGACGATTTTGACCGGTTGGGGGCCGTTTTGGCCTGCCAACAGAATCTACGCGTAAAGGACCGCGTCCCCCCGCTACTCAGTACCCACCGTGACTATGCCTCACTCAATGCCTGGTTCAAAAAATATGAGCCCGAGGCAGTCCTTGGTTTTTCGCCTGGCCAATACTACGCCCTCGCCCAAGCGGGGATAGACATGTCCCGCATTGGCTTTGCCTCATTACACGCCTTTCATAATAATCTCGATCCTGATGTGGCCGGCACGGAAGAATTAAACGATTCCGTTGCGCGCGAAGCGATCCACTTACTCGACCATTTTATCCGCAGACGGGAAATCGGCATTCCCAAGGAACCGTTGCACCTGCTGATCCCCGGACGGTGGAAACCAGGCGCTACCCTTCCCGAGAAATCTTCGCTCGGGACAGGCAGCAAAGCACCCCTTGCATAAGTCTTTCAGTTGGCTATAGAGGGGGACCGGTCCCCTTCTGGATGGGTTGATGACTGCCAGGATAAAAGCGACTGTATCTTTACGGTTGTTACCCATGCAACGCTTTATCCCTTTCCCTAACTGTCGATTACTAAGCGGCGGCCTCTGAAACCCTCAAAACCCCTAATCGTTGATGTGCCAGATAGCCTCAATTCACGATTGCTATAGGAGCCAGTCAAAACTTAAAGCCAATTCAAAGCGAGGCTTTGCTTTGATCGTCACCCTTGGCTTGCTCGCTTTTGTCGTCCTGCTGATTATGTCACTGGCGACCTTAACTCAAATTGAAATACAAACAGCCACCAAATCGGCTCAATTAGCAACCGCTCGCAATAATGCATTGCTAGGGCTCCAAATCGCGGTTGGCGAACTGCAAAAGTATGCAGGTCCCGACCAACGTGCAACGGTCCCTGCGACGACTGTATATCCCGAAAAGGATGTCACTACGGCAACCGGAGAGCTTTTTGACATGTATCGGGACAATGCCAAAACAGCCTTACGCAACACCTACCTGACCCCTGCCGAAAGGGATCTCTGGGAAACGGACATACGCGATTGGTGGAATACCAGCAATCGCAACCCATATTGGACCGCCGTTTACGACAGCAGCTTACGGCGCGATCCACAAGTCGGCCCCCACCAATACGGAGAGCCAAAACGCAATCAGTTACCAGTTTGGTTGGTAAGCGGCAATGAAAGCCTCAATTTCGATCCCAAGACGGATACGAGCTATCCTGACGGCTATTTCACGCCGGATATCGATGTGGCCACACTGGCTACCAGTGCGGATGATGTCATCAATATTGTCGATGGTGCCGCACCGAAGGCAGAAGAATCGGTAGATGGGCTCCAAGGACAAGTCCAAGTCCTGCGCCAGCCCATACAATCAGCCTCACCGCATGGCGGAGGTCACTATGCCTACTGGGTTGCCGATGAGAGCACAAAGGCAAACATCAGCGTAAACGACCCGTATTACAACAACTCGAATCCGACCTCCAATGAATACCGCAATCGCCTCCAGGCACCCTTGCGCAGCGGATGGGAAGGCATTGAGGGGCTTGATGACGCAAGCGACGCCATAGCCATTAATAGTCCGTTATTCGAACAGGCAATTTCCAAAGGACAGCTTTCCCTTATCGACCCTACATTGGAAGAGCCGATTAAAAGTAACTTTCATCATCTGACCACTCACTCGAAAGGCCTTTTTACGGATACCGCCTTGGGTGGGTTAAAAAAAGATCTGACAACTTTTCTTGAAGGCGCCGGCAACAGCTTTTCCCTCAATGACACCATTGCCGATCGCAATCTCTACGCCACCAACGACCCACGATTTGGCGCAAATAATTCTGGTTTCCCGGTCATAAGCTCCGGCACAAACCTGGCGACTTGGAAACAGGTAAAAGACTGGTACGACACCACCGGTTCTTCTGGCTCAATGTCCGTCGCACCTGGACACGCCCCCATACTCGCAAACTATCGCGTTTTCTATGCCTATACCCATGAAAACGGCATCATTCAGGTGCATTTTCTTCCCTGCGTCAGCCTATGGAACCCTTACGACGTGGCTCTCGACAATACCACCTATGAACTCAAGTGGAGGCACAACTTTGCCGTACAACAATTCGGTGTTGTTACCGAAGGGATGGCGGACCCGACCCCAGCCAACTACAGTGATGGTACGATTGTTCCAAATTCAGGCGATGGACCCCAATACCTGCTGCATCAGCTCACCGGCTTGGATTGGTACAATCAGAATTCTTCAGGGTTCAAAGAATTTTACACGAACTGGCAGTCAAATGAACTCTGGACTCCGGAAAAAGATGCCAAGCACCCCGCCCACCCTAGTTATACGTTTGCTCCTTTCGACCGAGGAAAATCATTGCCTGACCCATCCTCTCCAGAAGCCACTTGGGTGACCTACAAGTTCACCACCGCTTTTGAGCCTGGACAGGTCAAAGTCTTCACCATCGGCAAAACCCAGAAAGTAAGTGCTTCGGCCCTCCACGAAGGTACTGATGTCGTGCAGCTCGCCAACGGCTTTGACCCCGATTTCCCAGCCTCATACTATTTTGACATTGCGCAAATAGTCGACCCATCGGGGACTGGAGCGGCCACCCCAGATGCCACGCACACGATGCGAATTTTCGCATTACTGCATAGTGTCTCTACTCCCAATACCATGTCGATGGAACTCTTCGCCAATGGCAATAGTCTTTGGCGAAATGAATTCAACGGCCAACCCGGAAATCCAGTCAATGGCTCTGTCATGAAGAACACAGATATGGAGGCGGTGAGTGATGACCCTTCTACCTGGAGGATTATTAGTGATCGTCTCAATTGGGAAGGTCTGCCCAAGGGGGAAACCACCGGCAACCGTTCCTCACCTCTCAACTTTCTCTTTCACGGCATACTTCAGCCTTTTGCGCTGAAACAACAATATATTTACCGAAGTAATCTGGGTTTCCGAATGGACAATACTTCAAACTATGTGCGCGCCTTTGCTCTCTACAATATTTCCGCGCCCAGTATGGATTTAAATAAGAATCTTGAGGGTTCACGTGCTGACTATGCCGGGAGCAACACTGACAAATATATGGTCAACCAACTCATGAAAGCGGAGAGCTTATTGACAGGTACCGCTTCAGTCTACCCGCGATGGGACAACAATCAGGCCGAAGCTGCTGGCTCCGATACCGAAGGTTTCGCACTTATTTCATGGACCAAGATGGATGATCTCAATAATGCAGGGCTTACCCGTATCCCCTTTCGCAAGGCCCACCGCACCGATGCTGATTTACTCTCCCTTGGCCAGCTTCAACAGGCAAATCTGTCACTGCTGGCTTGGGAACCGACCTACCCGGTAGGCAACAGTGAAGCATCACCCTATGTAGATCGTGCCAGCATAGCGGGTATTGAATCCTATCCCGTAGGGTCAGCAAAATCGGATAGCTTCGGCGCCTTGCCCTCCTATTACCGCGAAGCTGGAGAGATGCCCAACGACTCCCAGAATCGTCAAATGGATGTTTCCTATCTTCTGAATGAGAACCTATGGGACCGATACTTCCTTTCCAGCATTCCACAATCAGGACCCCTCGTGCTCGATAATACACAGCGTCTGCCCAATTCACGCTATCGCTTCAGTGAAAGCCAAGACATCAGCACGGAGGATGTTCGGGATTTCGATATGAGTGCGGCCTATCTTGAAAACGCCGGCTCCTTTAATGTAAACTCAACATCGGTGGAAGCATGGAAGGCACTTCTCACCGCCTTCCGTGGTTTGCGCTTTCCCAATGATGACCGGACCGGTGACGCTATTACCAATGCCATGCCGGTTGCTTTCACTTTAGATCCAGTCGACGGTAATATCGAATTCACGTTCGAAGATAAGGACGATCAGGCCATAGGGGCCGCTCCCTCAGGCGTAGGTCGCGATTATACTAAGCTATTCACTGGTTTCCGCTATCTTACGGATGACATGATTGAAATGTTGGCAAAACGGATTGTGGATGAAATCCGCCTGCGTGGCCCATTCTATTCGATGAGCGACTTTGCCAATCGGCGCTTGGTGTCACCAGACCGCTCCAACAACGAATGGTATACAGCTCGCACCAGTAACCAGTCTCCCGATGCCGGCTCCACCATCACTCACACCTACGGACTCAGTGCTTCTGGCTATGATCCCTTTGTTGGCATGGCCGGCATTAATGGTGCTTTGCAGCGAGCAATTAATCTTTCCGGTATCAACGGAGGCGTTAACTATCCCCACTCCTCCACGGACACTAATGATCGTACCTTCCGGCTCGAGCTCGACGAAACAAAGTTTAATAACAAAACCAATATTCCCATGGAAATCCTGCCTCAAGTCGGCCATTATCTGGACACTGAGCATCTGGCAGGTGTGCCAATCGGAGAGGCTGGCTCCCTGCTTTCTCATGCCCCAGGCTTTGTCACCCAAGCCGATATCCTTTCCATGATTGGACCCGCGTTGACTGCCCGTGGGGACACCTTTCTAGTCCGCAGTTACGGCGATGCGGTAAACCCCCTCACCGGTGAAACCACCAGCCGAGCCTGGCTTGAGGCAGTTGTGCAACGCACTACCACGCCTGTTGAGCCCAGCGGAAGCACGGGGATTGACCGCTTTACACCCGCCGACGAGTTTGGCCGACGCTTCGTCATCGTTTCCATGCGCTGGTTATCCGAGGAAGAAATTTGAGATATAGAATGAAGTTAATCGCATATTCTCTATTTGCCTGTGCGCTGCTCGGTTATCTGTCAGCTGGTGCCGCCGAAATACCCGTGCGGAAAATCCATGCCCTGACTTTGACCGACCAAAATCCAGAATTGTATTACCGTGACAGCAACGGCGAATACCAACGTTTTCATATAGGCAATATCCAACGAGGTCCGGAATACCTAGTACCAGCACTGAAGACATTACGTCTGTATATTCCGGGAGTCGACCAAGCTGGTAATTCCCTAATGAAGCCCGTGCTGGAGATTCCGATACCCAAAAGCGAAGGCATGCTGTTGCTGGTATTTTACTATGACGAATCCGGCCAAACACGCTATGAGCTTATACAGGACAATATCATCCGCTACCCCGCAGGCACTGTACGCTTCGTAAACCTTTCACCTGAAACAATATATTGCATCTTGGGAGAGGAACAAATCAAAGTGCCACCAGGCGAAGCTACTGATAAAGGCATTCTCATCGACAATCCCCAGAGCTTTACCTTCACCTACGGATCCGTCCAGCTTGATGGTTCATTATACAAAGCACCGCTCAAAAAACTTCGGCTCCCCCACTCGGACATGCGTCTGATGATACTTTTTTCCAGCCGGTATGAGCCCAACGGCGACCAAGCTCCAATTCTCAAGATCCGAGATGTTCGCATCTATGATCGCGTGACACCGGAGTTCTAGTTTTAGGTGAATCCAAGAGCATGGGCTCGCTGAATTTGTGCAACCTACAATATTAGCAATCTGAAACCCTTGAAAACGAAATACCGGGAAATACGTTAAGCGGGTGCGATTCGCGGCATAGGCAAAATATCTTTAGCCATCTCAGCTTGGATAAATGATTGTAGAAGCCGCATCTTTACCTGTGAAAATGCCGGATCATTCCAACGATTATGCAGCTCGTTTGGATCCTCTTTTAAGTCGTATAGCTCACCGCAGTCGAAAGCCCGGTAAACAGTGACTTTGTACCGGTCATCTATGTAGGTTCTCAGTTCGGTCATTCCTGGTTCGTGGTTGTTCTCAACCAATGTGTGATGACGAATAGCCTCGCATTTCCCTACCCACACCGACGACTGGTCTACCCCGCTCATAAAGCGCGGAACCTCGACACCTGCCAATTGAAGCATGGTAACTGGCAGATCGACCAAGCTCTGGAGCGCCGTAGTGCGTGCCCCAGCCTCCACATGACCTGGCCAGCGTACAATCATGGGAACTTTAACCCCATCCTCATAATGAAAAGGCCCCTTAGCAGTCAGACCATGCTGACCGAAATAGTGACCGTGGTCAGAGGTAAAAACCACCAAAGTGTTATCTTCCAGACCAAGCGCTTTTAATTGGTCTAAAATTCGGCCTATGTGCTTATCAACACAAGAGACCATTCCATAATAAACGGCGATATCCTTCATCTGTTCAGTCTCATCATGGCAATGACTCCTCACGCCATGCATCCACTTGCCATGAATTCCATAAGCTTCTTGATCGGGATTGGGGTCTTCGGACATCCGGTGAAATGGCGACCCATCGATATGCTCTCCGGAACGTCGATGGGGAATCGATAGTTTCTCAGGATCGTACATGGTGTCCCAAGGCTCAGGCACAAGATAGGACGGGTGTGGATCGAAGAAGCTGGACCAGAGAAAGAATGGCTGCTCGCTGTCCCGATATTGCTTCAAATAATGATTCGTACGTTCCGCGATCCAAGTATTGTAGTGAAACTTTTCGGGTATATTCCAACGGTGACGCTGGGCTTGCTGTGTTCCTGTCGGCGTGCGAAAACAATCGCGCCAATCCGTGAAACCCTTTTCCTCCATCCACAAGGCGTAGTGTTGTCCGACTTGCGCCTCATCGGTGTGATTACGGGCGAGTTCAAAATCATCAAATCCGTAGAACGGCCCTTCATATTTTTTCCAAAATTCCAGATCCTGTAGTATCGGATAGGCTTCTAGCGATGAATATTCTTCCGTGCTTTTAATAGGCTGAAAGTGTGCCTTCCCAACCAACCCGGTTCGGTACCCCTGCTCATGCCACACACCGTTGATGTTCGGTCGATCCTCCATCAATTTTGTCCCCAGCGAATAGGCACCATGCTGGCTCGGCCATTGCCCCGTCAGAATACTCGCCCGAGTTGGGGTGCATGTCGGATTTGGGCAATAGGCACGCTCAAACACCATTCCCTCTCTCGCTAGTCGATCCAAGGTCGGCGTATGAATCTCAGGATTATCAACCCCCAGGGTGTTCCAATGCTGCTGATCTGTTGTAATGAGCAAGATATTAGGACGATCTTCCATAATGCTTGAATAAGCATCTATTTCCATGTCCAAAAGTCTAATAAAATCTTATCCTTAGGCACATTTTTAATAGAATTATTAAAAATAACATAAGCCTCTATAATTATCAAAAATCAAATTCTTATACAGCCATACTGGATGCTTCGCTTTTAAGCCTAAAACAAAAGTAATTCCTTAATCACCGACTCCCCAAAAGCCCAAATTACCGAGCCATAAATATGCCAAATTGACGCATAACAGCTAGGATTCGGGCTCAATAAATGCATAAAACTCGACAATACCCAGAATGAATCCGGTCCCGAAAATGGCCAATTGCTAAAACCGGATGGCAAGCCAATCTATTAGCTCTATTGCCCCCAATACAGACCCCAGAAAGGGTTAATAACATTTTCTACGAATAAACAGAAACATATCGCTTCATTGAGCGTATATCTTTGTTATAGTTATGTCTTGTATAACCCTTATACGGAAACAACTTAAGCTTGCTTATGTAATATTAGCAGCGCATTTAGTTATCGTAAACTCATCCTCAGCCAAGGTAGAGCGCGCTCTCCGCGTTGAAGGCTCTATCGCAACGGATGGCACCAGCGTTACGCTGCAATGGTGGCAAGAGGAACCCGATGGCCCGGGCAATGTCACAATCTCCAGGCGCCTACTTGGTCAAACAGGCTCCGACACTTGGCAGTTTTTGGCCGATGTTTCGGCCGGAACCTCAGTATATACCGATAGCTCTACGGCACCCGGGACGGCCTATGAATACCAAATACTTCGCCCCTACACACCCATAAGCGGTGGAGATAACCTTGAAGGCGCCGGAGGCTATTGGGCAACTGGCGTTGAGGTTCCCGTAGTAGAAAACCGGGGAATTACTCTCCTTGTTGTCGACGAGACCATGGCCCCTGGCCTGGATGCCGAACTAAAACGCCTACAGTCCGATTTAAGAGGCGATGGCTGGGAAGTGACCATGCACCTCGTCCCTCGACATGGCTCCTATACCGATGGACAAGCGCTAGCCCTAAAGGAATGGATAAAAGCCGAGGTCGCTAAAAATCCATCGACCCAACACGCTCTACTCTTAATTGGTCGCGTACCGATTGTAAAATCGGGTGCCGACAACCCCGATGGCCATAATTTAGTCGCCCATCCCACGGACCTCTTTTATGCCGACATAGACGGCCACTGGATCGATGACAACTATCGTAGCGGCAACGTGCCAGGCGATGGAATCTACGACCATACTTTCATACCATCCACCTCGCCCACTGCATACTACTGGATTCATGACGGGACGAATCGCATAGAGTTGTGGGTTGGGCGTGTTGATTTTTCTACGATGACGGCAGATCCTCGAGACGAAGTAACTATGCTCCGAGATTACTTGAATAAGGACCATGCCTATCGTCAGGTAACATTTCCACACCCAATTCGAGCGTACTGGGAAAAAATGGCCTTCGACGTAAGTGAGACTGAAAGATTTGGCGTGCTAAATATAAGTGGCCCGGAAAATACAACCCAAGGCGTCCATGAAGGTACCGGCCAGGAAGAGCCTGCATTATGGGGTGTCGATTTCGGACATGCCGACGGCAGCCTCTATCCAGATTACAACATCCAGGCAATCTTCACCATCAATTTCGGCAGCCATAAACAAGAATGGACCTTATATAATAATCCCATGAGAGCAATTATCGCGCAGCGGTGGTATGTACTCACTTGCGGTTGGGGGGTGCGCCCCAATTGGTATATTCACCATATGGCCTTAGGGAACCCTATCGGATACAGCCATTTTCGTACGGTCAATAATGGGTACATCCCCGCTGCATCTGTCCCGGAATACACTGTCGTCGATGATTACGGAAATCAATATGCGAATGCAGTGTGGATAAGCCTAATGGGCGACCCCACCATACGCGCTTTCATACCTGAGCCTCCCACAGATTTTTATGCCATACAGAATGGCGGCTCCGTTGAATTGAGTTGGGTGCCCTCACCTGCCGATGGTATAACTGGCTACAGGCTTTATCGAGCAGACACGCCTTCATCTCCATTTATCGCCTTAAATTCCAATGAGCTCATCACTAGCACAAGCTATACGGATACCGACCCGACTAGCGAAGCCATCTATATGGTCCGGGCCCAGAGACTGGAAAACGTCCATGCCGGATCATTTTATAATCTAAGCCAGGCGGCCTTTGCAAAAGCGGGAAACACTCCTCCAGTACCAGGCAACCCATTGCTCGTCCTCCGCTCAGCCCGATCCTTGGAAATATCCCTGCCCGCAAACGACGCCGATGGCGACCCGCTGCTTATCAGCCGTGCCTCCGAACCTTCACACGGCAAGGTGGAAGGTACAGGAGAACATGTTATCTATACTCCCGCACCAGACTTCCATGGCGAAGATTCTTTTCGATACAGTGTATGGGATGGGACGGCTTTGTCTATCGGGACAGTAACGATTACTGTACTCGAACCAAGCTTACCACCGGTTATAGAATCTTACCCCGACTATGTTTCAGGCCCTGGCGGCTCTACTTTGCGACTGAAAGTTGATTATCAGGGAGATTTCCCGATGTCCTTTCAATGGTTCAAAAACGGAACGCCATTGAGTGACGGCAATGGGACCCTGGGCGCAAATACGAACGAATTGACCCTGACCAGCCCCGACTCTGGCGATACCGGCTATTACTACCTCAGCCTGGTGAATCCAGTCGGCGTAACCAATAATTCCAGTTCACCGATTGCTCTCGATGTCTATGATGAAACCCCCGCTCAAGCGCTGATTTTACACTATAAATTCGATGAAGAAACGGGAACCCTTATCAATGATAGCTCTCCCTCGGGAAACAACCATGGCACCACGCTATCCAACGCCGTTTGGACAAGCGATGGATACTATGAGGGAGCAATAGGCTCTGCAGACCTCAGCGGCTACTTTGCAGGGTTTTCCCCCGAAAACCAAGAAGACCTCAATTTTGACCCCCGGGGAGACAGCTACACGTTTTCAATATGGGCCAGAACCACAACAACAAGTGGATTCCGCTCGATTTTCAACAAGACGCTCATCACTCCTCGTCATCGCCAATTCCAAATCTCGACAAACTCCAATCCCAATTCGCTCGAGTTTTACAATGGAAATGTTCGCGGCTACCTGGATACCACAACGATTGGGAATCCTCTAACTAATGGAGAATGGCACCATATCGCTGCCGTCAATGGCTACGACTTCGAAAGTCAAAGCTGGCTTAGCCAGCTCTATTACGATGGCGACCTTATCGCGGAATTTCAAACCGGCGACGCCGGAAAAAATAACGAACCCATTCTCATCGGGAAAAGCGGTCCCTGGAATGGCCAGATGGATGATTTCCGTATTTATCGCAAAGCCTTAAGCTCACAAGAGATTGAGGAGCTATACCTCGGAACACAGCCGAAAAGTTACACCTACTCCGACTGGGCCGATGCCACAAACAACCATGGCTCCCCAAACGCAATCGACCCCTTTACCGGCTTATCGAATCGTCTTCTCTATGCCCTGGACATCACAGCCCCTGATAATGGTGTAGCCTCCATGAAACCCCTATTAATGACCCACTACGATGCAACGGGAGCACCATCCCTACATTACAATTTCAGGGCCAGAAAAAGGGCTGATGACCTTCGTGTGACTATCCAAACCAGTAATGACCTGGAACAATGGATGCCTCTACTAATCGACGGAGAAACAGCACTGGAAAGCATTCTTGAAGCAGATCCAGACGGGGATGGTTCCGCTGTCCTCAAATCAGTCACCCTGCCCTTGGCGCCGAAAGACAGTCCCCAATTCCTGCGCCTCACTGCCGAACAACGCTGAATATAATAGATGCAGGACTTATTCTCATAAAATTATATTCGCCACATATATCCGTCTACCACCCTCCTGGAGTTGAACTGGAACTGAGCAAACAGCGGATTTGGTCAAAGAATCAAATACCTGGGACAGGTCCCAAATGCTCGTCTTTGACAATCTTTCTATATCTTCATGATGCTAATAAGCTATAACTGGCGTTAGGCAGTTCAAAACACCCCTAAAACATCGATTCAATAATCCCAACATCTTCTAATATGTTAAAGTTCATTACACTATTAATATCTTTATCAGTGTCAGTTGCCTTAAATGCCCAGAATTTATTTACCGAAAATTGGGAATCAGATTACTCTAACGGATCTCCCATCCAGGGAACCAATGATTGGACAGGCAACGCGAACGGCGGTAATATCGACGTAATTACAGTGCCATCCCAGCCGACCAACGCCCCGGACCTCGGCTCATATTATGGGTACGGGGCGGGTTCCGGTGTCCAACCAGTTGTCATATCGAATCCGGCCAATCTCTCTGCAACAGGCAACTATATATTGGAGTTCGATTACGGTGTTAATACGGAATGGGACTCCTTCTATGCTGGCTTCACCAGTAATCTTACCAATAATAATATTAATGGAAACATGATAGCCGGACTGCAAATATCCTCACCAAGTGGCGACATTTTCTTCGTTTCCAAATTGGGCGGTGGCGCAGGAGCAACGCTTGCAGTAGACGGCACAACATTGATAGGAGATTGGTATCGTTTCCGGGTAACCCTTGATAATGATGTTGATACCTACTCTGTGGCCTATAATGCATACGACAACTCCGGGCAACTGACGGAATGGAACGATGCGGCCACAGATATTGCGGCGGGAAGTGCCAATATTTCCGGTATTGCTTTTGGTGGGCGTAGCACGGTCAACAATCAATTCATCGATAATATTACCGTAGCAGCAATTCCTGAATCAGCTACGTTCGCCGTATGGCTTGCCCTCTCTACACTTGTCTACGTTGGCATGCGCCGGATCCGAAAGCCTGTGGCAGGGCTAATGGGATAGATTTGCGAACCGATTCTCCGGGGACGATATCCACGCAGCTGTCCATTGGGGATGGCATTTCGAAGGTTGGATACCGTTAGATATTATTCACGGTGGTCGGGCTGCAGGGATTCGAACCCTATTTATATGTTCACCTCATTTCATCTGGCTACGCTTCGTGTTGCTTAACAGCATCTTGCGGAAATACAGCGAGGAAAGAATATGCAGTTAAATGCAGCAAAATAACTCCAGTATGGCAAATCATTGGCAAATTCCATTGTGCCCAATCCAGTTTCCTTCTCCTTCTTAGACAAGCTGCGGCGATGCTTGCCGTTCAAAAGTAGCCTATTGCATGTGGCATCAATCTGCTCATTGAGAATCTCGTTCTCCCCAAGCAGATAATCGATGACTTGTTGCTGTTTTCGCCTCCCAAAGTGGCCAAAATAAAATGAACTTGCGTCTTCAATGCCCGTTTTTCTAGACATCTGTAAACAGCTGTCATCAGCTTACTCATCGAACTTCTCCTAAGTTTGACCCCTCTAGGACTGATAAGGTTTTTCCGGGATCAAAGACAGTTTCAAACTGAATACTCACAGGAATCGCATCTGGAAAAGCGAGTCGTCGTTCGATCAATTCTGGGATAACCCGTCCAATAGTTTCAACTGGAATAGTAACGGAGGCCAAAGGCAAATCTGCTTTTAGCAATTCTTCCCCGCCCCCATAAGAAACTAAACTCATCTCTTCTGGTACCTTGATCCCATTTCTTTGGAGCTGTCGCAAAACTTCTATGGCGACTGGATCGCTTGCGGCCACGATTGTGGTGACAGGTGGATCAAGCTTCAGGATTCGTTCTATGCCTTCAGCGACTGTCTGCGCCAAGTCCTTTTTTCGCCAATCGCGTTCCACGACAATCAGATGGGAATTGATTCCGGGTGGCGAAAAACTGCAGAGGTGCTCCCATGAGGCAAGTCGGGCGCCATGGGAAGTTGTATTTGCCAAGTGGTCTGTTATCCCCAACTCTTCTCCTGAGGAAAAGACAACTTGATGGGGTGCATAGCTATCAAGAACGCCTAGCCACGCTATAGAGCGATGTCCATGTTCATAGACTTCTCTGAGGACATCTGCAGTGGAACGAAACTCATTCGAGTAAACGCAATCGACTCCAGCCTGCCAATCAAACTCCACGGCATAGACAACTGGTCCAATCTCTTGTAAACGGTGAATCCATGTCCGAGGCAACGGCTGACGGAGAACTAATCCTTGATAGCCATGTTTTTTCCATGTCCGAACCAAGTCGTCGACAGTATCAAAATGGCCCATTAGCACACAGCCATTGGAGGCCCTAAGCCGTTGATCAAGACCGGAAAACAACCGATTTAAAAACAATGAGCCGGATACGTCATAAATATGACTCCCCACTGAAGGTGCTAGCAACTGAAGAGAATGGTCTGCCTTCCCTCGTTTAACTGGTGGCGGAATGATCACGTAATCGACAGACTGGTAGCCCAATCGCGTTGCGGTCCCCCAAATCCGGCGGCGCGTTTCCTGTCCAATTCGCCCCACACCACGCAAGGCACGGGAAACGGTGATGGGGCTAACACCCGCTTCTTCTGCTATATCCTTGAGAGTAACCGACATAAGACCTTAACTACCAAATAAACTAATATCCAAGATAACGATATAACTACACACTCGATCCTAAAATGGGCTTAGCAATTTTGACTGCAAGTTTTTTCACAATTCAAGAGATAAAGTTTCTCTAGTGTGCTTTCATTGAATAGGCTCTGCATAGCGGGTATGCAATACAGGCAGCAAGTCACATGACCTGTTTTCCATTTAAAGACGGGCGTTTACGTCTTAGGGAAATACCCCTTTCGATAGGCTATCGTTTCGTCAAAGGCAGGTGATTTACTCCAATTTCAGAGGCTATCATGAGTTCTTTTCTGCCACTCCTTCAGACAGTATAGCAAGTGCTCTGAAATAGGTGCGTAATTCGTATCCGCCGCCAGATCCTGCAGTTCATCCGGATCCTCTTGAAGATCGAAGAGTTGAAGCCGTTCCCTGTCGCCTACGATATAGCGAATAAGCTTCCAACGTCCGTCGAAGACGGATCGTTGACACTGTGCATAGGCGGAGTAGAAGACATCGCGAGCAGATTGCACTTGTCCCTTCAAAATAGGAACAAAACTGCGACTTTCCACGTTCTGTGGAACATCGATACCTGCCAATTCGCAGAGCGAGGCATAAAGGTCGAGGGAGTAAATGCGATGGGAACTAGAAAATCCCTTCGTTACTCCAGGGCCTCTGAGAATCAGGGGGACTCGCACGCTGTGTTCGTAAAGGTTCTGCTTACCCAGTAATCCATGGCTACCCATGGCTAGTCCGTGGTCGGAAACATACACAATGAGCGTGTTATCCTCATGGCCAGTTTCCCGCAAGCAGTCGAAGACGCGTCCAAGGCAGGCGTCGTGATGGCTGATCATCCCATAGTAGTCGGCCAATTCTTTCCGTATCCGGCCTGGATCACGTGGTCTGGGGGCAAGTTTTTCATCGCGAATATCCAATTCGCCGTTGTCAAAGGGATGCTCCGGGGAGAAATTAGCAGGCAGCGAGACGGTGACGGGTTCGTAAAGCGTGTCATAAGGTTTTGGCGGCGTACGCGGATCATGTGGTGAGGTCAAGGCCAGCCAGAGAAAGAAAGGTCGATCATCTTCACGGGAACGAATATACTTGATAGCCGTGTCACAGAACACCTCGCTGGAGAAACCATCTGTGGTTTTCGGGGTCGCACCTTCAGCGAGTTCTTCCAAATCCTGAACAGGCACCGCCGTGTGCTCACACATCCCTCCGTGAAAAATGCTTTTGCCCGATTCGAAGGAACGTACAGCCGACGGGACATCATTATGCCACTTGCCGGTGAGAAAGGTCTCATATCCTTGATCCCGAAATAACTGCGGGAGAGTTGGGCACTCCTTGCTGATAGGAACATCGTGGTTTGGCCTGGGTTTGCAATGCGCATAGGCATCTGCCTCAAATAAGCCCTGTCCGGTCAGAATACAAGCCCGTGAGGGAGCGCATACTGCGGGGATGAGGCTCCCCATGATGCGCGTATTGGTAAACAAGGCACCTCCTGCAATCAGGTTATCGAGGCATGGCGTCTGAACATCGGGATGACCCAATGCTCCGATGGCGTCCGCACGATGATCGTCAACAATGACGAAAAAAACGTTAGGTTTTTTTTTAAGCTTCATAGTCATATAAACAAAGTATCCATCGTTCGAATCATTTGCGGCTTATGAAGGAGTATTTCGTTACGGGGGGATAATGAGAGCAATGGATTCGATTTTAATTTAGTATGTGCGTTAAAAAAGTTGCACGCTACTTTCCCTCAGTATCCTGGTTTTGACTCTGAACCTCATCAGACCAGTTACGATGCCCGTGGACCGTGCCGTCATCGCGCTCATTGCTCTTCGCGTATGTCAACAGCTTGAGCATTTCTTTCAGGTCGATGATGCCGCCCCAGATGAACCAGACAGTGACCACGACGGAAAGAAGGACCAACGCTATCGTCTGGAATATCCACCAATTCAGCCAAAAGATGTCTCCGGGAGGCGCCACCAGGGTGGCGTATCCGGATACGGCCAGTACTATCCCGCCAAAAAAGAGAACCCATGCCAGACGTGTCAGGTAAATCACCTTGTCCCCAATGGTAAACTCTTTGCCGATGGCGAGTATTTTCCAAAGCCACCAGCGCGTTTCCGGTGTTTCAGCTTTCGCATTTTCCGCATAGCGACCGCGGTGAAGCATGCAATCCATTTTGAAGTCCGGGTCAGGCTTCGTGCATAAGGAAACGGCCACATAGGCAAAGACGGCACACAAGGCGGTCACCAGGGTCATCTCAACACCGTCCAGTGGGAAATTGTTCGGGAGCTTCTGTATCCAGACAATGTGCGCATAGGTATCTTGAAAGCCGGGGATCAGACGAGGCCACAGGACATTTCGGACCAGAACCCCTAGCAGGGCCAGAATGGAGCCGATGCCCATGGCCGACCATGCTCCAGCTGTAGTGCCTCGTTTCCAGTACAAGCCACCGATGACAACTGCGCCGGCCCAGCTCATATAAACCGCCCCGGTGATCTGCCAGTACATCCGCACATAATCCACTACCGGAAAAAACAGGCTGAAGAGAAAGGCAAAGATGGCGGTCCCAATCACCGACCACCGGATCCAGCTAATGCGCTGTTCCGGGCTCAGGGGTTTCTTCTTAAAAGGAGCAACGACATCCTGAATAAAGATACTGCCGTAGGTCAGCAGCAGAGTGTCGTCGGTGGAGAGGGCCGCGACCAGAATAACAGTACACATCAGTCCGGTCAGCCCAATAGGCAGAAGTTGACTGAGGGCAGCGGGTACGAGCATCTGCGAGGTCTGATACTGATCACCATCGACCAGCGTACTTTGACTGACCGACTCCGCGAACCCGGGATACTGCTCCGGGCTGTGCATGACGGCATAGATCGCTATAGGTATCAACAAGTAGGCAAAAAAGGTAATCTGTGCGCGCCATCCGCCGAGAATCGTCGCCATTCTGGATTCGTGTGGGCTTTTGGCCGAACTATTGGTGCCCTGGCTGGTCCCCTGCCACAGCTTATGTTGATAGACCAGCAGCAGCCACGTAATCATGAAAAAGGAAAGGTCGAAGCCCTTGACCTGCGTCTGATCAAATGGATTCAGCATGGACTGCCCCGGCGGCGCCTCCAGCAGCGTATCAACGATCTGGCTGACACCGACTTTCCAGAACAGGAAAAAGCCGATAATCAAGAAAGTTATGTTGATGAGGGAGCCTTGTATGAAGTCCGTCACCAGAATCACCAGTTGGCCGCCTAGGTAGGTAAAGACGATGGCGAAGCTAAGCATGCCGATCATCACCAACGCCAAGGTCAGGTTCAACTGCCATCCGTATATACTGATGGTGTGTACTGGCAGACCGAAAAAATAGATGACAAAGCGGGCGGTTACTCCGGGGAAAATACCGTAATTCAGAATGCTGGACAGCCAGATAAGCCCGCCGGATGCTACTCGAAACCGGCGACTGTAGCGCAGTTCGAAAAACTGGGCCAGGGTCAGCGCTTTGGTTTGTCGCAAGCGGTAGACAATCCATCCAGTAAGCCCCAGAATAGCGACCGTGGCCAGTTGCAGATTCGTCCACCAAAGTCCAGGAAAACCAGAATGGTAAAATTGTTCGTAAAAGGCAACCATAGTAATGGCTCCAACTCCCGCCGCGCCGTCACCAATGGTCAACAGGTAGCGACCGGCGCAACGTCCACCCGCCATATAGTCAACCACACTCCTCGAGTAGCGCTTGAGGTAGACGGCGCAGGCTGTCAACCCAAGCAGGAAGCCGGCGACGATGGTCCAGTCCAACCAATGAAGATTCATGGGATATGTTAATCGCTATCGTTCAATCCAACTGGGACTAATTCCGAAGCGATCTCCGGCAGGCATACGGACACGGAATTTGTCAGCGGCCTGCCGTCCAAATCCGTGACGCGGACCATGAACTGATAGCCACTTTCCCCGAGAGCGTACACCTGGGAGATGAGTGAACCTGACTTAACCAGAAGGCTGTTTTTACCTTTTTTGAGAGTGACCTGAATCGACTCCTGATCGATGTCCATATCCCGTTCTCCCCGGGACTCGCCGATCTGCTTGCCGTTGAGCCATGCCTTGTATTCGTCGTCGTTGCTGATGTAGAGCAACGCCTCCTGCTCGACAGAAGAGTCCAGATAAACAAAGCCGTAAAGGACCAGGTAATCGCTCGAGCCCAAATTGAGTCTATCCATAATGGCAGTCCCCACATCCACTTGATAGACAAACAACCGGTTCTCATCGCTCAGTATCTGCGTGAACCATTTCGCCGTCACTTTCGCATCGGGGATTTGCGCAATCGAGACTTCGTAGCTTTTTGAGAACTCGGGCTCCGTTGAGCTCTCACCGCCGGCGTTGGCAAGATAATCTTTGTCCATGCCCGCGCCGTTTTCGTTGGGAAATGGTCCGCAAAGCAGCCAATCGCCAGCGTAGCCCTCGTGATTGAGTGGGTATTCGCTAACGTTTTTCGCGGAGGCGATCATGGCTCCCGCGCATAAACAAGTGGTGACGAGAATGTGTCGCATCTGATTACTCTCCAAGTTGCTGAATATACCAAGCGACTTTTTCGCGGCCCTCGTAAATAACATTGGGATCTTCCTCATAGTCCGATTCCTCAAAAATGACCCGAGGCGAAGTGTAAGCCCCGGTACGCGTGAAGTTGTAAACCGGCACCAGCGTATCGGAGAGATTATCGAGGTAGACCCGGGCTTCTTCCGCCAGAGCCCTTTGCTCCGCCGGGGCCGTCTCCGACGCCAGGGTCGCTTCGATTCTGTCGTTGAGCAGCTTGAAGTATTCATAGTCCTCATAACCATCGAGGACCATTTCCCATCGGATGCTCTCAACGAATCCATCCATTGTTTCATTTATGTAGATGAGTTGCCCGTTGCCCCACATCTGGCGTCCCAGAAATACCCAGCCGGGCACATCCCATCCCTGCGCGTTGAATGAGCGGTCCATCCGGGTGTCGTAGTATTGCCCCTCTATCTGCTTGTTCCACATGATCCAGCCGTTGGCGCGCACGCGCATGGCATCGGAGTCGATGAAGTCGGAGCGGTTCCAGTAGAACCAAATTTCGTCCCCGGCGGCGCGACGTGCGTCGAGTGCCTCCGTGTCGAAAGCGTTTTCACGCCAGATCGAAATCTTGTCGTACAGCTTGTCGATTTCGGGCGGGCCGACGATGATTGCCATGTTGACGGAGACATTCAGGTCCGGACGAACCTCGTGGACCAAATCGCAGTAGTTCGCGATGATATCGTAGCGTCGGGGGACATCGGTCACGGCCGGTTCGTTCATCGAAAACAGGTGGTTAAATTCATCCAGCCAGCCGAGTTCCTCCAAGTATTCACTCATTTGGACGATGTACTGCTGGAAGGCACTTTTAAATTCCGGGGTAAACGTCACTCCGTCGTCCTCGTACATAGGAACGCCAAGAAAGGTGACTTTTTTCCGCCTCTCGTGGTCATACTCCAAAAAGTGATGCACCGGAGAGACATAGGGGAAAAAAAAGTTGTTCACGCCCTTTTCCTCTATCAGCCAGCGCGCATTTTGCTCCCAGAGCTTACTGCCTTCCCGGTCAACCGTCACTTTTCCGTCGCGGAGTTCCACCTTCGGATAAGGCCAGACGGCGCTCGGCGAGCCACGATGGCGAATCAACGCATTGTAGTAACCCTTCACTACTTCTTCGTCCACGTGAGACGAGCCATAGTGCGGAAGAAAAGTATAGCTGACTTTGATGCTCGGCGATTCAGGAATCTCGAAGTCGTAGACGGTAGCTGTGATGTCGATGGTTCGCGCTTCCATGTCGTCCGCCGCAAGCGTCATCGTACCGTGATAAACTCCGGGCGGCGTTCCGAGCGGCGCCGTCAGTGATATCCAGATCGGGTAATTGATCGGATGCTCCGCGGTAAAGGTTTCCAACGGAAGCAGCGGATCCGGCCAGTACCCCTGCTTTCCGATCAAGACCCATTTCGAGTTAATCCGCGTCACCGTCGGAACCGGCATGACTTTGATATAGCCTACGGGATTGACCCGGTAGTTATCAGAGCCGATCGTCGCACCGTCATCCGCGGTCAAATCACTGAACGACCAAGAGATGTTTTTCAGCGGAACCTCCTTCGGGCGAAGAATGAGCTGCGTAGATTCCTGTTCGTTTGCCGCCAGGGAGAAATCCAGCTCCAGGGCCGTTGTTGCTCCGACGGGGACATCTTCGCGGAAAATCTTGATTCCTGATTTTTGAGTCCAAATCGTGACCTGCTCGTCATCGAAGAACACGGGCGCATCGACCTCGCCACCGATTTGCGGCGTTTCGACATCCCAGCCGTTCAGCTTTTCCTCAATCCTTCTTGTGATGCCCACATTTTTAGGTATGTCGATTTTAGTGCCTATCATACTGCCGGAAAAACTGTCCGGTGTCCCGTCGGGCGCGAAGGCCCCCTCGGTGCAAATGGACACCTGCTTGAAGACTCCACGGGAGTCTTGCCTGGGCAAGCCGGCCCCCACCGTGACCGTTCGGTAGCTATTATCGTTAAAAAGGTCGTAGACCGGCAACTCGTGACGACCTCCCAGATACATTCCCGGTCCGTTGATGACCATCTTGCCGTCCACATAGACCCGGAAATTATCGTCTTTTGCCGTCAGGCGATAGGTGTGGAATTTTCCGTCGTTGGGAACAGGAGCCTTCAGTAGAGCCTGTCTTGCCATCACGGACCCCGGACGGATCAACAAATTTTCCGCGCTATGATCATCGATCAGAAAGACGCTAAGCCCCGGCCAGGCATAGAAGTGCCCGGACGATTTCTCCGGCTTGGCCACCACCTCGACGGTAACCCCGTCGCGGTTGTACATCTGCAGGGGTATTCGAAAAGCAACGGTCTTTCTGTCCCCGGCTTGAACTTTGACGGCATCCCCGTCCGTTAGCTCGACATTTTCCTTATCGCCCACCAACACGACCGGGGAAACCTGCTCAAAGAGATCTTTTCCCGTAAACTGAGCGGTCCATTCAAAAGCACTTACCGGCAACGCAGAGGCACCGGCTAGCAGGGTAACAAGCATCCATTTCATCATATTCCTTTCAATAATTTCGTTAAAACGATACCTCGACGCCCTTGGCGGGCTGTTCATTCGCATCCAGCACTTTGACCTGAAAGGCGTGCATGCCTTTTCCGCCATCTTCCACTTTGAGGAGCAGACGGTTCGCTCCCTGATGCAAACGCCCCGAAATCTTCCAGGTTGTCGCCTCCAGATTGCTGAACTCGCGATTCGCGGCTAGTTGCTTGCCGTTGAGCCAAAGCTTCACGCCGTCATCGCCGTTTACTTCAAGAACCACATCCATGGCTTGGTCGGCATTGAGCTGGCAAAAGGCATAGGAAATACAGGGTATCCCTTGGATTTCACGACTATCGGTTCTGAAAAACTCGTGTAAATCGACGATATAATCAAAGATGCGATATTCTTCTGACTCCAAAAGGCGAGGTTTCCACCGTAACTCCTTGTAGGGCGCATCCTCAGGTGAAGTCCATTCGACTAGCTGTTCTGGTTTTGGGTTCGCGGTAGATTCTCCTCCGGATTCTACTAACCAATCAGTGTCCCAACCGGCAAATTCGGGGAACTTGCCGTCATTGGGAAAGGGACCGGCAATAAGCCACTCACAGATGAATCCCTGTTGATTCAGCGGGTAAGCCCCGTAGCTGCTGTCATCCTCCGCACGGCACTGACTAGCTAGACATAGGTAAAACAAGATGAGTAAGAGCAAGCTTTCCATGCACCTCAAGGGGCTCTTCATCAATGTAGTTGCCGTATCTCTTAGGGGGTGACGGGTGTTTTTGTCGGGTAACGGGGGTGTGGGTGGGCTTATGGTCATAAAATTTTTATAAAAGGTAACACTAATTGTGGCTACAATCTTGACGGCGCGGGGGTGTTAAACGGGGACTTGCGTCTCCATTGACTTCTTACAAGTATTCTCGCTCCAGCAAAAGACCACACCGTCGACTTGATTAGGCGTTTCCGTCAGGCCGTGATAGGCAACCGGGGCCAGTTCGGCGGGTGTCGCCTCACTCACAAAATCATCGGTAAGGATATTTCCCAGGCGAATCTGCCGTACGACCGCCAGGCGATCCGCATAAGTGCGATCCTTGGGCGCCGCGATGAGAGCCCTCTCTGTGTGAACTAGCTGACCGGGAATCTGGGACAACTCCTGCGTATAAGTCGCCAGAAAAACCAAACGGGGAATGCGCCTCTCCCAGCTATTGCCCCCTCGGTATTCTGTCCTGAAGGTAGACTCATCGTTGGAGCGCAGGATGTCCCGCGCCAGCTTAACCCCCGACAGGCTGGAGGATGCTTCAACGACAATATCCGCTCCGCCAGCCGTTATTTCCCGAATGCGATCCTCAATACCGTGTTCTTTGCCATTCATGACTTCCAAGCCCCATCGCCTGCTGCGCTCCAGTCGGCTTTCGAGCAAGTCCACAACGATCACCCGGGCTCCCAGAATTTGCAGAAAGCGGGCGGCAAGCGCCCCAATCATCCCCTGGCCAATCACGACGGCGACATCTCTTGAGTCCGGCTCGGCAATGGTCACGCCACGCCAACTGATGGCTCCGACCTCGGTTAGGACATAGTCCCAGGGGTCGCAGCCCTCAGGCAGATGTACTGGACGGGCATCTCCAGTGACGGTGAGCCGATGATGGCTAACATGGCCTCCCCACAGAGAGTCCACCTCCGGCGACCCCACCGAATTACGGGCGGAGCACAAGTCTCCCTTTCGCCAGCCTGCGACACTGTCTCCAACCTCCAATACTTGCCCAATAAACGCGTATCCCGGTATAAAAGGGAACTTAACTCGGTCGTGGGGCAGGACGCCACTTAATACCCGCATTTCAGTGCCGGGTGAAACACAGGAATAAATAGTAGCCACCAAGATCTCGTCAGATTCACAGCGAAGCGGTGCCAAATTGCGCAAATCAATACGATTCGGTCCTTCAAAAACAATTGCCTTGGTATGCATGGTATCCATTATATTCCATATGAGATATAATAACTCAATAAGAGAGCAAGCTTTTCTGTGGATTTTTTAAACGAGGATATATTGGGCCCTATTCTTACCGCTGAGGCGGCGCTAAGGGTCATTTTGCTTTAGGCTAAATGTGCCTGTCGGGCTAATCGCATATGTATAGTAGTACGCATGAAGGCGACTAAGGTATGCTTGTCAATGTGCGTTCCCTGTGCCCGCTTGACCGTGAAAGAAGCAAAAATCCAAAAAAAGAATTGCACGGTCGAAACAAATGAGATAATTTATCTCTAAATTAAAGCGCAACTGCCCCTAATATGAGTCAATCTGCCGATAGGCCATCTCCCAATATCCTGATTCTCATGTCAGATCAGCATTCCTGTCGTTTCCTTGGCAGTGATGAGCGTGCGGAGATTGCGACACCTCACTTGGACGCTCTGGCGGCGGGTGGCGTGCGCTTTCAGAACTGTTATTGCGGATCGCCTTTATGCGTGCCTTCGCGTATGTCCTGGCTGACCGCTCGCAACTGCCATGAGACGGGTGTCTGGAACAACGACCATTCACTATCCTCCACAATTCCTACCTTCGCCCATGGCCTGGGGCGGGCCGGCTATCGAACTGTTCTGGCGGGACGCATGCATTTTGTAGGCGGCGATCAATATCACGGCTTTCAAGAGCGAACCGTCGGCGACGTCAGCTCTCAACACTTGGGCCTGAACCAGGCCCTGGAGCGTGACAAAGGTTACTTCTTTCCGACCGAGGCCGTGCCTACGGCGGGTCCCGGGCGTTCCAATTTTCTCGATTACGACAGGGCCGTCGCTGCAGATGCCTGCCGCATCATCGCGGAGCATGAAGCTGCCAGAGCCTCTGGCCGGGAAGTACGGCCTCTCGCCCTGGTTGTCTCTTTTATGTGCCCGCACGACCCGTATCGGGTGACTGAAGAGTACTATGGCCGCCATGAAGGGCGCATCGGCCATCCCGTCAATGCCTCAGCTCGCGAGCCAGAGCTGCATCCGTGGCTTTCAGCGTGGCGGAAGTTATGGGAGTATGAAACCTTCACCGAGGAGATGACGATTCGCGCCAGGACCGCCTATGCCGGAGTCGTTAGCTTTGTTGATGATCTTTGCGGCCAGGTGCTTACCCGCTGGAAAGACAGCAGCCTGTCCAATGACAATATTATCACTTATTTGTCCGATCACGGTGAGGCTGCCGGAGCACACGGTCTTTGGGCCAAGACAACTTTCTATGAAGACTCCGTTCGTGTTCCACTCATCTGGAATGCCTCCGGTCGCATCCGGGAGGGTGCTGTCGTCCCCGCTCCCGTAAGCCTTCTGGACTTCGGACCCACTTTGCTGGATTTGATCGGAGCGCCCGCCCTGCCCAATACCTACGGGATGAGTTTGAAGAGCGAACTCGTAGACGGTACGCCAAGCGCCTCCGACCGCCCGATTTTCTCAGAGCTGGCATTGCCCAAAAACAAGCAGAAGTTCGAGAAGTTTCCGGTTAAACGCATGGTACGGCGTGGGCCCTGGAAACTGAATTACTACGAGGGCATGCCATCCGCGCTTTACAATCTGGATGACGACCCGGACGAACTGAATGATAGAGCCGCGGATCCGGCCTGCGCTCCCTTGGTCGACGATTTACTCCAGGTCCTTATTTCCGACGGCTGGAGCGCCCGAAAGGTCGAGGAAGCCATCGAACAAAGAAAATCCGATATACAGTATCTTTTTAATTGGACTGTGGAAACAGGCCCCATTGACCCAATCCAGTGGGGCCCGGCAGCCAAACATTAAATCAACGGTAACCCCAAAAATCCAAAGATAATATGAAAACGATACCTAAGCTCATACTGTCCCTAACCCTGTGCGGCGCTGTCACCATGCAGGCCGAAACGCTGCTCACCTATAACTTCGATGGCCAAGCGCCGACAGCCAGTAGTGTGGACGCCAACCTGGGCGCCACCAACATCGGTTTTGCCAGCACGGGTTTCGTCTACGTCAACTCTGATGCGCTAGGAAATCCCAAGCCGAGCATTCTTGCCAACGCCTCGGGCAGCCAGCTGGGTTCCCGCACGGCCGCCGAAGCCCTGACCAACAATGACTATATTGGATTCACGGTGACGCCAGATACTGATTACCAAATGGATTTAGCCAGCTTCAAAATCGACGCCCAGGCAATTTACGGAGCCACAGGAGTCGCTGGAGACGTGACAGAGTTTTCCTTTGGCTTTTACTCTAGCGTGGACGGTTTTGACAATACGGGGGACCAAATTGGCTCCACTCAAACCATCTCATACGAGAATCCGTCAACTGGCGCCAATCAGGGAGGCTTCTCAACCTATACCTTCAACGTCGCCTCGTTAAGTGGCTTGAGCACGGCAACGGAATTTCGCTTTTACGTATGGGTGTCGGATTTACAGGGTGATATTACCAACTATAACAATCGCCGCTTGACCCTCGATAATGTTACCCTGGAGGGAAGCGTAACTCCCATTCCTGAACCTGCTACTGTGTCGCTAATCATTGCAGGGATAGCCGGAATCGTGGTGTTTTTGCGCCGCAGATATTCGCTTCCTGCCAAGTGAGAGGAGCTTTGGGCAGATCAAGGTTTCCGGTGACTAGGCCAGCACCCTCGCGGTCCACCTAGCAGACATGCGTTAAATCCTTATGCAAATACCACAATGAGTACGATAGATAAGCTTGTACTGTCCTTAATTCTGTGTTCCGTCGTCACGGTGCAGGCCGAAGAGTTGTTGGTCTATACCTTCGACGACCAATCCCCTGCGGTAAGCAGCGTGTCCGCCTATCTGGAAGCAAGTGATGTAGACTTTGCTGATACGAGCTTTGCCCCCAACCGGTCCTTCTTGTTGGGTAACCCAGCGCCTGGAGTTCTTGCTAACGCTTCAGGCACCGAACTGAAAGCACGTTTGCCTGCGGAGGCTTTGAGCTTCAATACATATATAGGATTCAAGGTGAGCCCTGATAAGCATTACGAGATAGATCTGGCATGTTTTAAAGTCGATGCACAGGGGCTCAATGGGGCTCTGGGTGAGGCCGGAAGCACCACGGAATACGCGTTTGGCCTTTACTCCAGCGTCGATGGCTGGAAAAGCACGGCGGATATGATCGGCAAATCGCAAAGTATCACTTTTACTTCCACGGAGGGCGGACATATACAAGGCGGTTTCACTACCCTGACATTCAATATCGAGTCCTTGCCCAATCTGGACTCGGATATCGAGTTTCGCCTCTACATCTGGGTCCCTGAAACTGGCGGAAGCACTCCTAATAACAACCGCCGCCTTTCTCTAGATAACATCATCCTGGATGGTAGCGTCTCACCCAAGCTTTGAATCTGTCTTAGCGTCGTTTGCTATTGTTGAAACAGTAGGAGTTTGCGTCGCCTGATGGTTTTAGTACAGCGTTT
Organism: Verrucomicrobiia bacterium; assembly: GCA_030432235.1. GTDB lineage: Bacteria > Verrucomicrobiota > Verrucomicrobiia > Opitutales > Cerasicoccaceae > JAUIHT01. Next base: position 313,572 of record JAUIHT010000006.1, read on the forward strand.
GAGGCGAGTTTCTCCGCATTTATGTTATCCCAGACCCCCACCATCATCGTTAATAGGCGTAGTCGCAGGCATGCATGTGGCCATGCCCACGCTTATTTTTGCATAGGCGAGTCCAGAGCAGGAGTCGGTAAGGGATTTGCGCTGGTGGTGGCCCTGTCTATCATGTCGTTTATTCTACTCCTGATCACGAGCTTATCGCTGCTTGTGAGGATGGATTTGGCCACGCACGAGCATAATTCAGCTCAGTTACGGGCGGAGCAGGCTGCACTGTTAGCCTTGGATACGGCCTTGGGAAGCTTGCAGGCAATGGCTGGCCCGGACCAGCGGGTAACAGCAAGAGCCGATATTCTCACTGGTGGCTACAGTGGGCTTATTCCGAATACCGAGAAGTCCAGCTGGACGGGTGTCTGGCGTAGCGATGATGCCAATCCACTCGACCCTGACACCAAGAGCTTCGTTGGATGGTTGGCTTCCGTGCGGGACGGCAACGATGTCTTGGACACGGCCACTGGTGCGTTGGGGACCGGTGCGGCCTCTTTGGTCAGTGAGCGTGAGGATGCTGACGGCAACACCGTTCCGGCAGTGCGGGCAGAGGTTATCAATGATGCTGACTCCGGTATAGGTTACGCTTGGGTCGTTCTAGACGAAGGCATCAAGGCCAAGATAAACGCCAGCACTTGGGAAGAGAACGACACTGTCTATACCGAGACGGGACAGTTGGCGCAAGGCCTGCGTTTTGGGCCTGCCGAAGGCGCCAAGGCTGAGGTGCTAACCGGTCTGGATGATTTTCGGAGTCTGATATCTCCCGAGGAGCGGACGCGTTTTGCAGACCTTGAAGATGTGGACTCGTTCTATGGCTCCGGCGCAGGCGGTGAGCATTTTCATGATCTGACTACATGGAGCTACGGCGTACTCGCCGATGTGAAAAACGGCGGGCTTCGCCGCGACTTGACCCGCGGACTGGGAGACCAGTTCGCCGTCCTTTCGGGTACCAACGTCATGGATTCCTTTCCACTGAAATGGGACAGTCTGGAGGCTTGGTATAATCTTTACCAGAAGCTGGACAATCCGGATGGTGCACTTCCCGTACTCAATCCCAAGGATACGCTGCCGGACCTTGCTGTTTCGCGGGAAGAGTTCGACCCGGCCGACATTGAAACCGAGCCTCTTGCCGACGGCGGGATTCAAGGCTGGCAACTGACTTCGCACCCTATCGCACCGGTCGTCCAGCAATTCGTGTGGCGAATCGGCGGTTTGACCTCAGACTACAACACCACGAGCCATACTTGGGATTGGCGTTCCGACCGCCCCACAGGAGAAACAAATCTGGAGCAGTGGGCCTACGTCAACAGGGGTCGCCATGTGATTAGTCCGCTGGTCGTGCTATGGAATCCCTATAACGTGGCGCTCGATACCGGTGACTACCGGGTCACCTATGACCCCGCTGCGCAAATTCAAGTCGTGGCGCGAGACCCTGACAGCGGCAACACGCAGGATATGCTGGTAGCCGGACCACAGGACATCGTCGACATGTGGCAAGGCACCGATTCGACGAGCCGCACGGGACACTTTACGGTGGAACTCTTTGCCGAGTACGACCGGAATGGCGTTACACAATCCGAGCAAACCATTCTACAACCCGGTGAGATGAAAATATTTGGCCTGCGTTTTGTGCAGGCCACCGGCTCGAACCCGGACAATGTTTATGGAGGTGGCTTCGGCGGCTGGGGCTCCTCACGTGAACCGCTTCAATTGATCGGGCCGAGCGGTGGCGCACCTCATAACACTTTCCGCGCCCTTGTAAACTCGCGCAACATCGATGTGACTCATACGGATTTGGATTGGGTGCAAGATCACCTTTCCCTGGACTTTGGGAGTAATACTGCTTCGACCGACCCCAACGATTTTCGACTCACCCTGACCATCGCGGACGCCAACGGCGGTGGTGAACCAGAGGCGGGCTTCGTCCTGCGTGATGTCTGGGGCCTGCGTCCTTCCTCCTCAGCCTCAGGGAGCAAATATGCTTTCGCCGATATCTGGACCCGTCCGGGCTCCACGACCAGCGAAAACCTGACTTTGTACGACTATTGGGACATGATCCGCAACAGCCACATGCAGACCGGAAGCAGCGGCGCGGATATACTCTACGCCGCGAGTATCGTGGCCCGAATGAAAACGAGCGAGTTCGAGATGGGCGCGGATTCCGTGCCGATTATTGCCCATCTTAACCCTCTAGCTTGGCACACACGGGCAGGCCATCCCGATGAGGTAACATCACCGCTGTGGGATGTTTCCGTGTTCGATCGCACGGACTGGAACTTGGACAAGCCGCAGAACAATACACTCAACGCGGGTATTTCCAAGTGGGGGAATTCCATATCTACATTCGGCCAGGAGCGTGTCGTACTCAAGGAGATCCCGCGCCAGCCCTTGTTTTCAATTGGGCAATTCATGCATGCAGACATCGGCGTCTTTGATACCGTCCCGCTTTATACTGTCGGCAGTTCGTATGCGCCTCCCTTCGGCCCTCTCACCCAACGCAGCTACAGCGACGCTATGGATATCGATGGCAACGGCACGCAGCCCGAAGCAATCGATCTTGCGTGGTATTACAACGATGCTCTCTTCGATGCCTGGTTCTTTTCCACGGTACCCAATCTCGGCCAGGACATGCAGTACCCTCCCTTTGAGACCTTCGATCTGGAATACATTCGCGCCGGCAAGAAATTGCCGAATACCCATTACCAATATTTTTCGACAAGCGGTTCCTTCGACGAAGAGTATGAGAGTCGGCTCCGCGACATCGATACGGCGGCCACCTCTCTATTAGTGGACGGTTCCTTTAACGTAAACTCGACATCAGTGGAGGCTTGGAAAGCCATGCTGGCAAGCCTGCGCCAAAACGAAGATTTTCAGTACTATGATGTCGCCGATGGCAGTGACACGGAGGCCACGCTCGTCCCGGAGGATGTCGGAACCCCCATCCCGCGCTTCCTGCATCCCATGGCATCCAATCGCAACGCGGACGAGGGTGACTCGCCGCAGGCCTGGGCCGGATTCCGCTCACTCTCGGAATCGGAGTTGAACGACTTGGCAACCGAGATCGTGAATCAGGTACGCTTGCGTGGCCCCTTCCGTTCACTTTCCGATTTCGTCAACCGCCGTCTGGTTGATGGCCCAACGGGCAGCTCTGGGGCATTGCAATCAGCCTTGGACGCTACGATTAACCAACCGTTGAAGAACAGCTTCGGAGGCGAGCCGACGCAATCATCCGTCTGGGGTGCGACGGTGAACTGGGACGAACATGCCCCCGCCGCAGGTGCGGGAGCACCTGGCTGGATTCTGCAGAACGATATCCTCCAAATGCTGGCCCCTGCCCTGTCCGCACGTTCGGATACCTTCCGTATTCGGGCCTGTGGCATTGCGTACGACCCGCTCACGAACCAGCCTGCGGCTAAAAGGTGGTGCGAAGCCGTCGTCCAACGCATACCTAGCTGGATGGCCCCGGGGGATGCCCCCGAAGACAGCCCCACTGTAACGCTGAACCAAAACTTCGGTCGGAGCTTCGTCCTCGTCAGCTTCCGCTGGCTGAATGAATCCGAAATATAAAATGAACCTTCTGTCGAAAAATTGCCCATCATTTCTGACTGCTGTTTGTCTGTTAGCAGTGGTTCTGACGAGCCAGGCCAGCGAGGAAATTTTCCGCGCTAATCTCCGTTTCTTCAATCCCATCACTGACACCCGTGATCTGTTTTTCATGAGCAAGGGAGAAGACCGTGAAATTCGCTGCACTTTCAGTGGTCCCTCTGGGCGCTATCACTACGAAGGCCCGACTGGTCGTCTGCAGTTATATCGGATGAGTGGGACGGGCGAGTCGGCACAACGTATGCCAGTGGCCTCATTAACCCTGCCAGCGACAGGAGAGGATTACCTTGTCTTCATGCTCCCGGACCGGAACTTGGGCACAGAAGGCTTTCTAACGCGTGTCTTCAACGACAACATTCAGCTTCTTTCAAAAGGCAATACGCGCATCTATAACCTATTGCCGAACACCATTGCGGTGAAGTACGGCGAGCAGGAGATGATCATCGAAAAAGGTTCCTCGAAAACGGTGAACAACCGCGAGGCGATGGCTCGGGACAGCAAGGAATCTTCGGACACAGACTATCAGCATTTGGATATGCCTGTCCATGTTGTGGTCAGAAATACAGAGGGTTGGAAAGTCGTATACCGCTCGGTGTGGTATCCCATTATAGAAGCCCGCCATCAGGTATTCGTCATCCCGGAAAACAAAGGCGCTGTGCGCGTCGTCCAGATCACAGACTGACATGATCTCGTAAAACCCGCAGAGTAAGATAATAAGGGCATCAAGCTTTCCGCATTTTCGCTCTACCTCAAAGATTGGGGACATGAGGCAAAACCTTCTTGGACCGTGGTCGGCCTATGGGGATGGATTTGCGAATCGATTCTCAGGGGGACGGTATCCCAGCAGGTATCGATGGTGGTAGATTTCAAAGAATAGAAAGCCAGAACATCGTTATGACGATTTTTAGGCTTCCTTGAGGCCATCCTTTCCGTTTTCGCGGTGATAGAAATTCAGGAGCCCGCCGAGGCGTTCAAATTTTACTATCGGTGAGGATTCACCGGGCGTGGCGGACGCATACGGGAAGGAATGATATTGTCCAAACCCTGGTGATTTCGCTCATGCAGGTAGTGTTTCGTGAACTGAGAAATAGCCCGCCGAACTGATTGTACGCCGAGAAAAACGAAGTGATCGAGGCACTCGCGTTTAATGGTTTTAACGAACGCCTCGGCGTAGCCATTTTGCTCAGGGCAGCCCGGTCGGGTGCGAATGACTTTCACCCCTGCCCTGTCGAGGATCTCGGCAAAGGCATCGGCCAGCACCGGATCGTTGTCGCAGATGAGATACTTCATGCCGTCGAGAAAGCCGTCAATGTCGTTGGTCAACTCGCGGGCGACATTGCACAGTATCTCGCCATTGATTTCGCAGCCGATGCACGCGATTCTCACCTCGCGCGTGGCCAGATTGATGACAAAAAAGTGTAATAGCGAACCAACCCGAAAGGCGTCCAGACCGCAGTCGTAAAAAAGTCCGCAGCCGAGATGACTGATAGATGCGAACGGATAAATCGGCCCCAGGTCTTGCGCTTGGCCCGCTCCGGAGAAGGCAAAATCCCGTAGTCGCGGAGGATGTTGCCGACCGTAGCCTCGCAGACTTCGTACCCGACATTTGCCAATGCACCTTGAATGCGCCCATAGCCCCAGTTCGGATTTTCTTCAGCCAGCTTCACACACAGCTCACGGATGACTACCATGCGCTTTTGGCCTTCGGTATTAACTTTTCGTTTAGCGGTGTATTTGAGCGCCACAAGTCGCCGATGCCAGCCGAGGATGGTGTTCGGTGTAACGATGTTGGCGTATTGCTGAAGTTGAGCCCAGCCGAGCTTCTTACCCTTCTTGGCCAAGTTTCGGCGCTGCTTGTCGTTTAAACGCAGCTTCTTACCTGTGGCATCAAACTGCTCCTTGAGAATCCGGTTCTCCTCAAGCAGATAGTCAATGACTTGCTGTTGCTTTCGGTTCATCCAACCCGCCAGAGTGGCCAAAATAATATGTGCTTGCGTCTTCAAGGCCCGCTTTTCTAGACTTCCGCAAATTGCTGTCAATCAGCTTGTTCATCGGACTTATCCTAAGTTTGAACCCTCCACGGATATCAAACAAGTTACTTTGGCCACGGCCTGTCTTTACGCGCATATCAAATCGTCTCTGTTTGTCGTAGATAAGTTGAGGTTAATCGAACTGGCCTTAAGAGCCCCTTTTTTTAGAAATTCCTAAGTTGCTGTCAATCAGCACTGATGCTAAATTTTGACCCTATAGGCCTACATCCTTGACTGGCGATGTAGTGTCTGTTTTTATAATCTAAAAAGCTATGAATGCTTTCAACCAATTCAAATTCTGCCATTTTTCACTCAAAAAAGTATTCCTCATCGTTGCAGGCTATTGTTTTGGCCTTAGCGGGCCACTTCCAGCTCAACAGGAAACATTGAGCATCAAGGGCTATGATGGCTCTGCCTCAACCACTGGCACAGGTGAGTCGCTTGATGTCCGTATGGATGTGGCAAATTACAACAGCAGCACAGGTGCGGGAGAGCCACAGGTCGAGTTTAACATAGCCAGCACGGGATTCGATTCAGCGCATTGGCTTTGGTTGAGCGGCGGGTACTTGCAAATGCTGCTGGCCAACGACAGCTCGCTTGCCCTGATGCCGGTCGGCACGGATGGGTTTGCCCTCTCAAGCATCGGAGTTGACGATCCATTCAACCCCCTCGACCAGCAACGAGGTATCTTTTTTGAAACCGCTTATTATAATGGTAGCGATTTTCAGAGCCGGATTCGAGTCGATGGCAACTATCTTTCCTTTGACCAGTCGGGGACTCTGCTGGCCAACGGCAATAGCTTTTTGACTACTTCTCAGACCACATTGGATCAACTTACAAACCTAACGGTTAAGAATTCCAGCAATGACGATTTGTTTGTCGTAGACGGCCTAGCCGAAACCGTCGATGTAACAGGGAAGCTGCGAGTGGGCGGCTATGATGTGCTCACTTTTATGGAGTATGTCGGTCAGGATAAGAACCTCGTCTACAACGGCTATGGTGAAGAAGGTGATTTATCAAACATCTCGGGCATGGATGCCTACATTGAGCGAAATTCGGATAAACCTCTGTTTGAAGACCTATCTGAAGCCATCATTGTTAACAACAGTGGAACCGTTATCGATCCTTCGCGCATGTACTTTGACGCTACTGCTGTCATAGGCGCATTCAAAATTGAGCAGGTTTCCAATGACTATTTTGGGACTAAGCAGATCATTCCGATAAATCCATCTAAACGCTACCGAATGTCATTTTTTTACCGAATGGAAAACTACGATCCGAGCGGTACAAGCGCAAACGACTACGTATATTTTTCGCCTTACGACAGAGATGGTAATAGCATAACGGCAACTCAAACCATATATATGCAAAAGTCGGATAACAGTCCCGTAATGGCCACACTAACGGAGGATTTTGATTCACACAATGCGGTTAACGGATACTACGACCTTAAGCTCTCGATTCCTTCCGACGATGTGGTCTCTTGGCAGAATTCCGCACCAAACTCTAGCCGTGGGATTGTAGCTTGGAATTATCTGGATTATGGTTTTTCCAACGATCCTGCAAAGCCTAATTACTCACGCCATTCAAATTACCAAGTTCTGGATGGCGCTACGCTTATCCATGACGGTGGCGATGATTATACGCTCAGGCTCGATCACGATAGAGCGATATCAGGAGGTACTGTCATTGGTAAATTCCGCAGTGATATTGGAGATATTATCCAAGGAGAAACCATAGGTATCTGTCAAAGCGGCGGCCACTATTACTACTTAAACAGTAGTCCCGGTTACAGCAATGACCAGTGGTATTATGTAGTTACAGAATTTTTCGGCGGAGGCTATGCGATTGAGGCAGACAAGGCTCCTGCACAAACAGCTCAATTCCGCTATGGCACCGCACGGATTAGCCCAAGGATACGAATGAATACTAACTCAAATCAAGGGATTGGCGGGACTGGGGTGACCATATATTTAGCTGGAATACGCGTGGAAATGCTGGAAGAAGCAAATTCTACTGTTGAGAATATGCTGGATGTTGGCGGCGACACTATCATCAGCGGAACGCTTACCGTAGAGGGTGAAACTTACCATAACGAAAAAGTTCATTTTTACGAAGAAGCTGTCTTCAATGGCGGCGTGCAACCCTTTCAACTGACTCAGGCTGCAGGCGACATTTCCATGGGTGCTTACGGTAACTAGGAAGGTTCAGGTTTAAGATGATATCATGAAGGGTTCAGGGTCTGTGCTGAGCGATTTTAAGGCAGTTGTAGCCGAGGGTGACGAGGTTCCATTCGATGGCTGAGCCTTGGAGCCCGCGTAGTCTGAAGCGGTCAAAGCCGATGACGTTTTTGATGAGTCCGAAGGCACCTTCGGCAATGCTGTTACGTTTGCGGTAGAGGGCTTTTCCGCGAGCGGTTTTGAGCCTATCGATGAGGAGTTGTTTGTAGCGTTTTTCGCGTTCGCGGGGATGGTCGGGTGAGTAGCGTTTGGCTTCTTTGGCGCTCTGATGGGTGGGCGGACAGAGCAGGCGCTGTTCTTTTTCCCAGCGGAGCATATCCGGCCGCTTGTAATAGCCGCTGTCGGCGCAGACGACAGCTTGGGCGTTGTAGCCTTGCAGGTAGCGTCCCTGGCGGGTGGGCATGCTGTGGGTATCCGGGTCGGCCATGTTGATGCGCTGATGGGCCCGGTCTGCTTCGCGGCGCATGGCTCCGGTTTGCGGGTTGGCCGGTCGGCCACCGCGGGACTTGTCGTCGTCGCGGCGACTGCGCTGCGCGCTGGCTTTGCGCTGTGCTTCTAGGCGCTCAAGCCGGACCTCCAGTTTGCTTTTGGCTTCGACCAGTTTGGCCGCTCGCGCTTTGCGCTCGGTCAACTCATCCAGCAGAAAGAGCCCGTCCTGGCGGCTGTCCTCATGGTCCGCCGCTGCGGCCTGTTTGAGGCGCTCGCCGTGGTCGGGCTGCAGGGATTCGAACCCTGGACCTCGTCGTCCCGAACGAATTTTTGAGTGATTTATATTTTTCTTTTTATCAGTGATTTGTAGAATCACGCTCTTGAAATGACTCGCCAGTTGCCAATTCAGTTGCCAAAAATGCACCTGTTATGGGTCGAAAAAAGAAGGAAAAGCCGCGTTTCATCGTTACTGAATTTACCAATCCCACGACAAAAACCAAGTCCTATCGGGTGAGTGGAACGACCCGGTCAGGGGAACGGATCCGGGAGAATATGTCCGACCGTCGTGAAGCCGAGGAACGCCGTTTTGAACTACAGAATGAATATGACCATGAGCCGGACCCACGCTCCAACAGGCGAACAATCCTCTCCTATGACCAGATAGCAGATGCAGAAACAGCCATTAAGGAGTTGCCCGCCTCTCAGACGCTGACCTCTGTGGTCACTAAGTATCTAGACTGTGAAAATCGACTCCGGGCAAAAGACATCGACCTGGATAAGGCCATCCACTTCGCCCTCAACCACTACAAGGAGGACATCAAACCCGTCACGGTCCACAACGCGATAAACGAGTTTCTCGGCGACAAAGATGGGCTATCCAAGCAGACCCAAAACAACTACGCGAAGGCGACCCGGCCCCTCCTTAAGGACCCCAACAAGCCGCTACACGAGGTTTCCGCCGATGACATCCGTGCGATCCTGAAGCCCTACACGAAGCCCCGAAGCCATCGCACCTACAAGAACAACCTCAGTGTGTTCTTTCGATGGGCCGTGCGGCGTCGCTATATCTTGGAGAATCCCTGCGACATGATCGAGGGCCTCAGGTTGAGAAAGTCCCAGGTCGGCATCCTCTCACTCGCAGAGATCAAAAAGCTCCTACAGGCATCCGTCGAATACAAAAATTCAGTCATGGCACCCAGCATAGCGATTGCGCTTTTTGCTGGCCTGAGGCCCTCTGAGTTGGAAGGGCTAACTCCAAAGGATATTACCAAAGATGAAATTCTGGTCTCCGAGGGCAAGATGCGTGACAAGCTGAATCGCATCGTGCCCCTACCCCCCGTATTGAGGGAGTGGCTGGAAGCATACCCCTATACAGGTCGGCCCGAAGGATGGCGCACAAAATACCGTGCCCTGATGGATGCTGCCCAGCCCAAGCATGATGTTCCAGACATCCTGCGTCATACCAGCATCAGCTTCCAGTATGGCCGGGACAGGGATCTTAAAATAGTCGCCTACAATTGTGGCAACAGCCCGGATATCATCACCAGTAGCTACCTGGACATCCTGCGAAACCAGCAAGACATACCCGCATTTTGGGAGCTAAGCCCCCTGAAACTCCGGGAATCAGCCGTTAAAGTCACGCTACCAAGTGTCCATGAAATCGACTGGCCCTCCAATAGCGTTCTCGCAAAACTGGTCTTCGAGAAACCCCTCACGGCCATTGGCAAAATGCTAGGGGTCTCCGACAACGCCGTCCGCAAGCACTGCCTCACCCGGGGAATCGACCTGCCCAAGAACGGCTATTGGCAAAAGAAGTACCAAAGCCAGAAATACTCACTGAAATGAGGTAAATTGCTACCTGCCACAGAATACCCTAGAAAGCACGATCTTCGTCGGCAGTCGCTACCCATGGCCAGTACCATCGACAGAGCCCAAGTTCGCCGGTCGCGTCCTGGATGCCTGGGCCTACGGCCACGGCATCATGCTCGATTTCATCCGCCCGGGAAAGCCCACCGAAAACGGCTACATCGAGTCCTTTAATGACAGACTACGTCAGGAATGCCTTATCCGGAAACAGCTCTGGAGCCTCACCGAGGCACGCGTCGTTATTGAAGACTAGCGATGGAAGTATAACAACATCCGCCCCCACTGAAGCCTTGGCTACATCACGCCACTGCGATACGCCAAAAAAAGAAACACCACCCAACGAACCCTCAACCACCTATACCAACACATCAACCAACCCGCCAGACTAACGAACTACACGGCTCACAGCGCGTAACTTGACCATACCAATCAACAGTTTCAAAAAATGTTTATCATGGAGCACACATAGAGGTACAGATTCCAGATAAAACATACCCAAGACTGAAACAAGTAGCATGGGCATGGTCGAATCTCTCTAATGACATAAAAAACTAGAATTCGATCTCTGATTCAGTGACCGGAGGTCAGCAGTTCCCTGCGTTAATTATTCAGTCCTGAGTTCCATCCAATTTGGCAGGCCAGAATTAGCGCTCGTGCGGAGCCTTCCAGAAGGATGATTCCGTGCGCGCCGACTTTAGGTAATCTTCGATTTTCGCAACGATTTCTGGGTGCTCTGCAGCAACATTATTTGCCTCACCGGGATCCACGGATAAATCGTATAGCTCCGGGGGGCTATTCGGTTCCAAGCGTATCACCTTCCAATTGCGCCAACGCACGGCCTGCTCGTATCCGCGCTCATAGAATTCCCAATAGAAAAAGCGATCCGAGGTATCCTGGGGTTTGCCCAAGATGACAGGCAGCACATTGATTCCGTCAAGCCCTTCGGGCGCATCCACCCCAGCGACTGCGGCCAAGGTCGGAAGAACATCCGGAAAATACCACGGAGCATTGCTGACCGCACCCGCAGGGACATGTCCCGGCCACCAGGCAATCATCGGCACGCGGATTCCACCCTCGTACATATCACGCTTCTTCCCGTGGAGCAGCCCGGAGCTGTCAAAGAGGCCGTCCCAACGTTGCGCCGCACCATTATCTGAGCAAAAGAAGACCAAGGTTTTGTCAGCAATGCCCTCCTTCTCCAGTAGCTCAAGGATTCTTCCTACATCTTTGTCCAGAAGCGTGACCATGGCGGCAAAAACCTTTTCATTCTCCGTCCAGGGCTTATCCTCAAATTCGCCCAAGTCAGGAATCTGGTATTTGCCGTGCGGGAGCGTATAGGGCAGGTAGAGGAAAAAAGGCTCGTCCTTGTGATTCTCGATAAATTCCAAGGCGAAATCGGTGAACAGATCATGAGAGTAGGAAGATCCCTGATCACCGTAATTACCCTCTATCCTTTCTAGCTCCTCATTTTTCCAGAGATATTCGGGATAGTAATGATGAGCGCGCGCTTGATTGAGATAGCCATACCATTCGTCGAAGCCCTGACGATTGGGCTCGCCCGTACTGCTCGGCTCACCGAGCCCCCATTTTCCGGTCATCCCGGTCACGTAGCCTGCGTCTTGCAGAACCTCAGCCACAGTAACATCCTCCGCATTGAGAGGCACACGGCCAGCCTGCGCCAATTCGGATACAGGCTCAACCCCCTTGCTGAAATTTCCACGAACAGTTGTATGGCCTGTGTGTTGACCTGTCATCAACGTGCTCCGAGCAGGAGCACAAACCGGTGACCCGGAATAGACCTGCGTGAAGAGCGTGCCCTCGCTCGCCATCTTGTCGATGTTAGGCGTCGCGATTATCTTCTGACCATAGCAACCCAAATCGGCATAGCCCAGGTCATCCGCCATAATGAAAATGATATTCGGCTTATCAGCCCCCGACTGGCCAAACGACTGCAGGATAAAGGTGCAGAACAGGGAAAAGAAAAACGCTGATATTTTCAATATAGGGTTAGGGGGCATAATCTCGGAGTGTTGGATTTCTTAGAAAGCTTGATGTATTTTAGAATGTCAAAATAAAATTGGACACGTGTTCATTTTTAAGCTTTTGATTATCACTTTCAAAAATCACTCCCCCACGAGCACATCATCACAATCCCTCCCCATGCCTCACAAGATACTCCTATTTCGAAACTTTATATGTCTCTTTGCGATTCCCTTGTTTGGGATTGCCGGTCACATAAATGCCCGTGAAGAACCGGGAACAAAAACCAAGGAGCCCGCCTGGGATGACACCTCCTCAGACAAGTGGAAAGGGTTTCAAGAAGTCGAAATCCCCTCAACAGCCGATGGGCAATTACAGTCGGCCTATTTTCTACCGGCTGAATCTAAAGCCCCTTTACTAATAAGCCTACACACTTGGTCTGGAGACTACAGTCAGAGGGATCCCATCGCGCCCATAGCCCAGGATGCAGGCTGGAATTATATCCACCCTAATTTTCGAGGGATGAATAACACACCCGATTCGACCCTCAGCTCCAAAGCCTTGGCTGACATCGAAGATGCCATCCAGTATGCAATCGACCATGGGAATGTCGACATGGACAACATCTTTATCGTTGGCACTTCGGGCGGCGGATACGCGACGCTGGGCGCCTATATGCATACCAAGCACCCGGTAAAGGCCTACATGGCCTGGGTGCCGATCAGCGATATCGAAGCCTGGTATTACCAGTCGTTAGTCCGGAATAAGAAATACGCACGCCACATTCTCAAAAGCACCTCTAAGGGAGGTGAGCTGAACGTCGAAGAAGCCCGCTCGCGCTCCCCTCTCTACTTCGCTATGCCGAAGGTCTCCAAGGGAAAGCTGGAAATCCATGCCGGCATTAATGATGGCTACACCGGCAGCGTACCCACCTCACAATCCATTCTCTTTTTCAACCGCCTGGCCCGTGAATACGGCCATGAAGATGCCGTTGTCAGCGAGGCGGATATCATCAAGATTCTGAGCAGGGGCCTGAAGCCCGACCCCGCGCTTGGCACACTGGGCGACCGTACGATCCTCTTTCAGCGTGAAACTCCGGAGGTCAGCCTGACCATTTTTGACGGAGGCCATGAGATGTTGCCCGAATACTGTTTTGAGCGAATAACGGTCTTGGCAAAGCAAGTGGATTAACTGGGCGGCGCTAAAACTTATGATTCTAAGTAACGCTGGTTTCGGCTGAACTTCACATATGAAGCGTGAACTCTCTATCCTCGTTCTAGGCGCCCTCTTGGGCGTGTTGATTGCCACTGCGGGTTTTGCCGTTTTTTCAGGGCAATCCCGGGGCCAGTCTCAAGTGAAGACCATCCGGCTTGCTCACAGTCTGCCAGAGGCATCACCGGGCCATCGTGCCTTGGTCTGGATGGCGGAAGACTTGAAAAAACGGTCGGGCGGAACCCTGGAGCTCATTATCTTTCCCAGCGGCCAACTCGGCTCAGAAACCGACACGCTGGAGCAAATGCAACGCGGCGCGTTAGAAATGACGCGCAACAATGCCGCCAGCATTGAAGGCTTCATCCCCGATTTTGCCGTCTACGGCACTCCGTACCTTTTCGACGATGACGCCCATTATTGGGCGGTGCTTCAGGGAGGTGTCGGCGAAGCACTGCTCGAACTCGGAGCCGATTACAACCTGCGCGGGCTGGGCTATTACGACTCCGGAGCGCGCAGCTTTTACACGAAAAACAAGCCAGTTAAAGTGCCACAAGATCTGAAAGGCATGAAAATCCGTACCCAGCGTAGCAAGACCGCCATGGATTTGGTCGATACACTCGGTGCCTCCGCCACTCCGATGCCTTTTGGTGAGCTGTATACAGGACTTCAGCAAGGTATTGTGGACGGAGCAGAGAACAACCCTCCCAGCTACTTCGACACACGCCACTATGAAGTTGCTCCCTACTACACGCTGGATGAGCACACGCGTGTGCCGGATGTTATCCTGTACAGTGAGCCCCTCTGGCAACAGCTCAGCCCTCAGCAAAAGCAATGGATAGCCGCCTCCGTCCAAGCCTCGACCGAAGTCCAACGGCAATACTGGAAGGAGTATGAAGAGGCCGTGCTCAAAGAGTTGGAATCCAAAGGCGTCACCATCATCCGACCGGACAAGATGCCCTTCCAAAAAGCGGTCCAGCCCATGGTCGATAATCTCGACAATCCGCGCATCCAGGAACTGGTGAAGCAAATCCGTAAAGCGGCAAACCAGGAAGGCGAACCATCATGAAATCATTCCGAGCGTTTCTGGAAATCATTAAAAGAATCTTGGAGGTCTTCACCGCCTTGAGCTTTCTTGTTCTTCTTTTCGACGTGCTCTGGGGTGTATTTTCACGGTACATCATCGGCACCCAAAGCCGTTGGACTGAGGAGCTGGCCATCTACTTGCTCGTCTGGGTGACATTCCTCGCTACGCCCCTGGCTTATCACGAGAAGGCACACTTGGGAGTCGATTTTCTCGTCCGCAAAATGCATCCGTCAGTGGCCCCCTCCTGCGAGGTCATCACGCATATCTGCAGCGGGCTGTTCTCTGTTATCGTGCTGTGTTTTGGAGGCTGGCTGCTGGTTTCTGAGACCCTTGAGGCCCGGCAATTATCTCCTGCCTTGGGGGTGCCGGTGGGCATCTTCTACAGCGTGGTGCCGATCAGCGGCGCCATCCTCTCTCTCTTTTGCCTGTACGGCATCCTAAACCCGCAACCCGCTCAGGCTGATGCACTGCCGGAGACTGACTGATGGACCCGCAATTGCTTATACTCATTGTCGCGTTCATCGTCCTAATGGCGCTGCATGTGCCGATTGCTGTCACCCTTGGGCTGACAACTTTCCTGGCCGTGGTAGCACTGGGAGACATTCCGGCCGCCTATGTAGTGAGCCAGCGAATGACTAACGGCATTGCCAGCTTTCCGCTTCTGGCGATCCCATTCTTTATCCTGGCTGGCCACTTGATGGGCAAAGGCGGCCTGGCACGACGACTGATGGACCTGGCAGCGGCGCTGGTAGGGCGATTCCGTGGCGGTATGGCCTACGTCAACACACTTACCTGTATCCTTTTCGGCGCCATTTCAGGCTCAGCCACGGCGGCGGTTTCTTCCATCGGCAGTGCCATGATCCCCGAGATGGAACGTCAGGGTTACAGCCGTCCCCAAGCCATTGCCCTCACCGTCACCGGGGCCACGACCGGGCTGCTCATCCCGCCCAGCAACATCATGATCGTCTATGCAGTCGTAGCTGGCAGTGTTTCGGTTTCATCGCTCTTTCTTGCTGGCGTTTTCCCGGGTTTGGTTATGGGAGGCCTGCTGCTGGCCTGTTCATTCTTTGTTTTTCGCAACATCGCCACGACTGAAGCCGCCCCCTGTGAAGTACCACGACTTCTCCCCTCTTTACTAGGCGCCCTACCCTCACTGCTTCTTGTTATCATTGTACTGGCTGGCATTCTGGGAGGCATTTTTTCCGCAACAGAAGCCTCTGCGGTGGCGGTCGTCTATGCCCTGCTACTCAGTGTATTGATATACAGGGAAATCAAGCTGAGTGCACTGCCTGGCATTTTCCTCGCATCGGCTCGCACGACTGCCGTGGTGATGTTTCTCATCGGAGCCAGTCAAGCCATGAGTTGGCTCCTGACCTACGAGCAGATCCCACAGACCATTAGCCAGGGGCTCATCGCCTTGACGGAAAACAAACTGGTGCTGCTCCTGCTCATCAACTTGCTTCTGCTCCTCGTCGGCGCCGTCATGGATATGACGCCAGCGGTATTGATTTTCACACCCATTTTCCTGCCCGTGGCTTTAAAGCTCGGCATCGACCCGGTACACTTCGGCATCATTCTCATCGCCAATCTCTGCCTCGGCCTATGCACCCCGCCTGTCGGAACCTGTCTGTTTGTCGGCTGTGGAATTGGCAAAGCCTCCATCGCTGAAGTCGTGCCCCGCATGATTCCCTTTTTCCTGATGATGGTGGCGGGATTACTGATCATCACCTACTGGCCGGCACTCTCCCTCTGGCTGCCAAGTCTCTTTTAACTCAACCCGATCCCATGTACTCACTTAAAAACCTGCCCCTGCTAACCGGCATTGTGTTTGCTCTGGGCATAACCCTCGCCAACGCAAAACCGAATGTCCTCTGGATTATCGCGGACGACTACAGCCCGGATGCAGGCTGCTACGGCGATCCGCTGGTACAGACGCCCCACCTCGACGCTCTGGCTGTGGAAGGACGGCAGTACCTGAATGCTTTTGCCACGAACCCGGTCTGCTCCCCCAGCCGATCAGCTATTTTCACCGGCATGTACCAAACGACGATCGGGGCTCATCAGCACCGCACTTTCAATACGCCTTTATTGCCGCCGGATATCAAGACGGTAACCGAATACTTCGAGGCAGCTGGCTACTATACCTGCAATGGCATGGCTGGTCAGACTCCGTATGTAGAGGGTAAGACAGATTTTAACTTCGCCACCGATTACACGATTTTCGACGGCGCCGACTGGTCGGGACGCGCCGAAGGCCAGCCTTTCTTTGCCGCCGTTCAAATCTCCGAGCCGCACCGGCCCTTCGTGGCAGACCTGGAAAGCCCAGTCGACCCGGAACTGGTTCAATTGCCTCCGTATTACCCAAATCATCCGGTCGTTCGTAAGGACTGGGCCAACTACCTCGAATCCGTTCAGGTTATGGACCAGCGTCTAGGCGCTATCCTGCAGCGCCTGGAAGACGAAGGCCTGACCGAGAACACCATCGTATTCTTTTTCGCCGATCAAGGACGCCCAATGGTCCGAGGAAAACAGTGGCTCTACGACAGTGGCCTGCGGGTACCACTCGTCGTGCGCTGGCCTGGTCGCATCGAGCCCGACACCCTCTCCTACGAGCTTATCAGCCTGATTGATATCGCCCCAACGAGTCTGGATGCTGCAGGGATACAGATACCAGAGACGATGCAGGGCCGTAATTTCCTCGACGCGAACACGCCTCCGCGCGAATTCATCTTCGCTGGGCGCAACCGCACCGATGCCGTCGTCGACTACATACGCTGTGTCCGCAACAAACGCTTCAAATACATACGAAACTACATGCCAGAACGCCCATACAACCAGTTCGGGCATTATAAAACGTTCTTTTACCCCACATTGACAGTCCTGAATATTCTACACGATGAAGGCAAACTGTCACCAGTCGAAGTGCTCTTCATGGCTGATTCCAAGCCTCTCGAGGAGCTCTATGATACGCGTGTCGATCCCTATGAAGTTCACAATTTAGCCTCTGACCCGCTTTACCGTGCACACCTCGGTGAACTGCGTTCCGCGCTTGATGCGTGGAGCGTGGAAACGAAGGATGTCGGCGCATTCGACCCGGACAATCCAGACGAGCTGCAGCTTCGCCGTTGGGAAAAATACGGCGCTCTCTGGCAGGAGCGTGGCATTGAGGACCCGCGCAATATCGACTGGAATTCATATCTCGAATTTTGGAAAAAAGAGCTTGGACTCGACATAGATAAAAACCCGTGAGCTGCGCTGAATCCTTCACTACGCCTGAATTAAAACGCTTATCTCCTAGCAGTTCAGCTTTTACTTCGGCTTCCCGTTCATCCTCCGGCACGGCACGGTTTAGATTTACGGAAATGACCCAATCCCCGCAAAGCGATAGTTCCATTCACGCACGTCGTAATCACCTGCCTCCCGCTGCTCCAAAAAGGTATGCCATGTGCCCACGCGAACATCGCAAACAAATAAAATCCCCCGAGGGCCAGGTTGTGACAGAAAGGGAAACGAATCCTTGGCAGGTCAAAAAAGTATTAGTTTGTGCCGGTAGCAACGTGGAAAAGCGCCGCCTTATACCAGTATCATTAATAGTGATCATAAAACCCTAATATTGCACCCAGACTTTCATGCCCAAAATTACCTTTATTACTCGTGAGGGAAAAGAAACTGTTGTAACGGATGGCTGCGGAACTCTCATGGACTTCGGACGGGAGTATGAGATTGAAGGCATTGCCGGTGATTGCGGCGGTGTGCGTTCCTGCTCGACCGAGGTGCATGGGCATTCCGTCCCCGCGAGCGGCCGAGTTTCCCTGGCTTGGTCCTCGGCCAGACGAGATCCGGAAGTGTTTCAGAATCCGAATACGGCCAAACTGGACCGTAAACCAAACACGCACGTTGCCTTCGGCTTTGGAGTTCACAATTGCCTGGGAGCCCATCATGCCCCGGCCGCTATGCGCAAAATCATTGAGAAGCTAAGCGAACGTGTGGATAGCATCGAAATAGTGGAGCGCGAGGAACACATCGAGCAATCTTCAGTCTATGCCCGAAAAATCGGTTACGAAAAATTGGTGACACAATGGCGTTCTGCCTAGCTAGCTCACAGGGAAGCGCCCGGCCACACAAAAAAACCAATGGGGCCTCTTCCATACTCCGTGCGAATAACACGCCGCCTTTGCATACAGTCTGCCCGATAGGGGCATCAACCCTAGCGGCACAGGCGGCGTCAAGTCTTCTGAAACATTAAACGCCAATCAGCGTAATCAGACAACCAATCTTCCACTATAAATACTAAAAAAATCGTGAATTCTTTCAGACTTTAAAGGAGTTCGAGGCTATTATGATTAACAGCAAGCAATATCTCATCATTATTTTTTTTACTCTGTTTTCAACTCTGCTGCAAGCGAAGGTGAAACGGCCTAATATCCTCTTTATTTTTACAGATGATCAGTCATACCGAACGGTTTCCTGTTACGAAGGCTCATATCCGTGGGTTCACACACCCAATATTGATCGTCTGGCTGATGAGGGGGTTCGATTTCGACATGCTTATATGGGTTCCTGGTGCATGCCATCCAGAGCAACCATGTTGACAGGTCTCCAGCAATATGGCGTGCCAACCATGCGAATGGAAGGACCATACCCCGGAAGCACCTACGACCCGGAAATTTGTCGGTTCTGGCCTGCAGAATTCCGTAAGAACGGTTACCAGACTGCTCAAATAGGCAAGTGGCATACCGGCATCGATACAGGCTATGGCAGAGACTGGGATTATCAGGCCGTTTGGAATCGCCCCAAATACACTGACAATGCCGGTAGTTACTATTACGACCAACTGATCAGCTTTAACGGCCAGGAACCAGTCATGGTCGAGGGCTACTCAACCGATAACTATACTGATTGGGCCATAAACTACATCCACGGTGAAAATCGCGATCCGGAGAAACCCTGGTTCCTCTGGCTTTGCTATGGCGGGGTTCATGCACCGTTCACTCCAGCGGACCGCCACCTCGATGTATACCCTGAAGCCAAGGTAGAAACACCATCTGATATTTATCCTCCCCGTCCAGGCAAGCCCGATTACATGCAGAGAGTTGAATGGTGGATCCCTGGTCCAACAGGCGAACCTATACTGAAAAAGGATCAGGTAGCGCTATACGACGACCCCGAGGGTATCAAAAACGAAAGAACGCTACCTGAATGGGTCCGCCAGTATAACCAAGGTGTCAATTCCATCGACGAGGGTGTTGGAAAACTCATGGCGGCCCTGGAAGAAAGTGGTCAACTCGAAAACACCCTGGTAATATTTACATCAGACCAAGGTTTCGCCTGGGGGCAGCATGGCTTTCGCGCCAAAAGGGCTCCATATGACGACACCATTGCCGCACCTTTAATTTTCAGTATGCCCGGAACTATCCCTGAGAATGTCGTCAGCCCTGTGCCGATATCGGGAGCAGATATGGCTCCGACCATTTTCGGCTTCGCGGACATTCCAACGCCTTGGTTCATGCACGGCTACGATCTCAAGCCCCTGTTACAAGACCCTACCATCGACTGGGACCATCCCGCCCTGCTCGCATACACCGAAAATTTCTTTGGTGAAGATACAGCTGAAGTGCCTGAGGTTTTTTCAGGCCGAGATCAAGTACCATGGTTCATCATGCTCCGGCAGGGCAAATATAAGTACGTCCGCTACCTGGTAGAAGGTGAAATGGAAGAATTGTACAATCTCGAAAACGATCCAGAGGAACTCCATAATCTTGCCCTGGAAGAAGGCTATCAGAACCAGCTGAAAACCATGCGTGCAGCAACCTTGGATGAACTTAATCGTACACAGGCTCCGTTCTTGGAAAACGTACCCTCTGTTAGCCAAAAGGTGAAATAGGCATGAAATTCACGCAATATCGTCACGCTGCCAAATTCTATAATTACCTGTAAGAAAAGCGGTGCCGACGATGCCATTTCCGTCCTGCGGTGTTATGTAAAATTAAGTAGTGAGAAAATCTTTTTTCTTAGACCTATCGGTCCACTAAACTCTACATATAGCACTAGTCTATAAGGACTTAAGCATGAAAACCAGCGATAACACGCCCATTTTGTACTCGTGTTCATTTTTCACTTTACAGCATAGCCTCAATTCGCTACAAATGTCTTATCATTCCACAAAATATGGAAATATGCTTTGTAATCAAAACCCACACCCCAAAGATCATGACAAAACGTTACTCATTCATCCTCGCCCCGCTACTAATCTTGCCTCTCGCCCTATCCGCCCAGACATGGGATGGCGACACCAACAACAACTGGACGACAGATACAAACTGGGTGGGAGACTTAGCCCCCGCTAACGATGGTACGGCTATACTTATATTCGATGACGGATTCACCACTAATTTCACCCCAAACATTGATACGCCCTACGACATCAACACGGCCCGCTTTTCGGGTTCGACAGAGTTTGTACTCTCAGGCGGCCCATTAACCTTTTCGGGAATCGATGCAGAGCTCGAATACACCCCTGATGCAAATGCCGGTACGATGTCGGTCAACGTTCCGTTGGTCCTCAATGGCACGACTCTCTTTACGCGCATCAAGAATGCTTCCGGGGTTCGACTTTCCCTTGCCGGAGATATCTCCGGCACCGGAGGCATCCAAAAGCATTTTAACAATTCTACCTTGCGATTGGCCGGAGACAACACCTTCAGCGGAGGTGTGCAGTTCAGCCGTGGTCGGCTGGAGCTTAGCAGTGATACTGCCTTGGGAACAGGCACTTTGGATATGTCAAGTGGCGCCGCGAACTCCAATCTTATCAATACGAAGGGAGGTACGTTGACACTGGCCAATGATATCACTTACGGCACCTCTGCTGATATTGATGTAGCCAGTGCCTTTGATGGCAACATCACACTCGGAGGTACCTTTCAACTGACGGTGTCTTCCGCCTCCGACATGGACCGCGGGCTTAGAGTCAGTAGCGGCGGAACGCTTACATTGAACGGTAATATTACTGAAGATAGCAACAAGGCGCACGACTTTAGGCTCGCCGCACATACCAGTAACGATGGCACCATTGTGGTTAATGGTGACGGCTTCTATACCGGACAAACTTTAATTGGCCTGGATGGCGATACCGTAGTCGGACAAGTATTCATCAACGGCGACCACAGCGCCTCCTCCGACACACAAGTGTATGATGGCACGACGCTGTCCGGACTCGGTACGGTCAGCCAGGCTACCATCAATACAAATGCAACCGTCGACCCCGGAGACGAAAATGGTAACAATGGTCAACTGACTGTTGCGGGCAATATGACTTTGGCAGATAGTTCCACCGTTATTATGGACTTGGATGCATCAGGGACCTCCGACTCCATATTACTTACCAATGACGGTCAGCTCAGCATTGGGGCTTCTACCATCCTCTCTCTTACCAGCTCGGAAGCGCTTACAGGCGAATACGGTATCTTCTCATTTTCAGAAAACCTGGGCGACTATGGCACATTTGCCACGATTCTGCTCAATGGCAGCGCGCAAGACTGGCTGGATTCCGGTTATGCCATTGACTATGGTACCACAGGAATTTCGCTCACGGCCGTTCCCGAACCACATCACTATGCCCTGATGTTCGGCGGGATGGTCGCACTGCTTTGTGTATGGCGACGCAGCCGTCTGAGCCCCTCGTTTGGGATAGAAAAGCATAATTAAAAGGAACTTCTCCACGGGGCCTCTTCTTAGAAATAGGCCCCTTTTTATACCTATATTAATCATAATTCGTGTCTGTATAATTTTCAAATCCACCCCTAAGCATACCTTCAACCCACTCCGGTATCCATTAATGAACCTAGTCCGGACGCTTGTCCTCTTATCATCACTGAGCCCTGTTGCTTTTGCAGCCGAGGCCATGGATCTCCCATGGCAATGTCATATCATTGATGATTCCACAAGGGGTGCGGACGGGGTAAAGGTAGCGGACATGAATGGTGATGGTCGGCTCGACATTGCGACTGGCTGGGAGGAAGGCGGTGTGACCAAGATATATCTCAATCCCGGATATGAGAACTCAAAGTCGAAATGGCCTTCTGTTGTCGTTGGTGAAACGCGCCAGGCTGAGGACGCGGTCTTTGTCGATTTGGACGGCGATGGTTTCCTGGATGTGGTCAGCTGTACCGAGGGCAATACCATGAAGATTTACGTGCACTGGGCCCCAAAAGATATATCGGATATTCTGGACGCCGATAAATGGGAACAGGCTGTCCTGCCAGACTCGGAGAAGTATCCCCAAAAATGGATGTTTGCTTGGCCCATGGACGTAGATGGAAAAAATGGAGTCGATCTCGTTGCCGGCTCAAAACAAGGAAAGGCACAGCTCGGCTGGTTCGAGGCCCCGGAGGATGCCCGCCACCTAAGCGGTTATGTATGGCACCCTATTTCGCCGGCAGGTTGGATAATGTCTATCTGGCAGAGCGATATGGATGGTGACGGCGATCTTGATATCGTTACAACTGATCGGGAGGGCTCGTTACGAGGTTGCCGATGGTTGGAAAACCCGGGGCGCAACGAAGCCCAGAAAGCACCGTGGAAAAACCATCCCATGGGGGCCAGGGATAAGGAAGTCATGAGCATGGCACTCGCCGACATCGACGGTGATGGCCTGGAGGAGGCTGTTATCGCTACAAAAGAAAGAGCCATTGTTATTCTTAAACGCCTCGACACTACAGGCCAGAATTGGGACTCCAAGGAGATCTCGACTTATAACTTTAACTGTGGATATCCACGTGCCATTGCTGTGGCAGATATCAACAGAGACGGCAAACAGGATATCGCCCTGACCACGTGGAGAGCCCAGAATAAGCACGGTGTCATCTGGCTAGATCATCAGATAGAGAAAGATAATTGGGCTCCGCATCAAATCAGCGGAACAGAGAAGGGGATCAAATTTGATCGCATTGAGCTGCTTGATATGGATGGTGATGGCGATCTGGACCTGCTCACTTGCGAAGAGCGGGAGGGTAAAGACGGCATGGGTGTATTCTGGTACGAAAACCCATTCGAGGTGAACAAGAACAACAATACGCCACTGTAAAGTGCCTCGCAGGGCTATGGTCTTGAGAACTCTTTAAAAAAGAAAAAAAATGATCCGCAATATTACTAAAATTATCTTGTTCACCTCGCTTTCATTATCGGTACCTAGCCTTTGCAATGCGGATGAGTCTCCCGCGACGGAAGACCCATGGAGCCAATGGTATCGACCGGTTGATAACCCCGTGTTTGTCACGACCATGGGCAATAATCATGACTCCATTCTCTTCGTGGAGCCAGAATTGGAATATCCGTACCACCTTATTATTAGCCACAATTCTAACGGTGCCCACCTATGGAGAGCCAAAATCTTTTCGTGGAGCAGTGCCGACTGGGAATTGGTTTCAGATTCTTATCAGATTGCACCCCACTCTGAATTCGATGATGGCGTCAAAGTAGACGGGACTTACTATATATACGAGGATGGTAAGGTCTATACCTATACCGGCTCATTGGAAGATGCTAATCGTAAATGGAAGAAATCCGGTACCTTTCCGAAAGAGCAAAGTGATGACGTAGGCGTTTATTACGAAGATGGTGTCTTTCACATGTTTGGCGAGTATGGTGATTACCCGAACGGTAACGACGGCACAAGCCTATCCCATTTTACTTCCGAGACCGGGCTGGGAGATTGGAAGCTAATTGATACCAAGGCGGTTGATCCCAATCCCGATGGAGGGAATACTTACGGCGTTGGAGACGCCACCATTGCCAAAATTGACGGCGTTTACTACCTTTTCTGTGACCTGGAATCCAAAGGAGTCCCCTACAAAGTGGTTGCTTGGAGATCGCGCGATATTAACAAGCCATTTGAGTACGTCGGCGAGGCAATCATCCCGCGTTCCGATGAAGTTGACGATTGGGATAACTACCGGATTCAAGATGCTGATATCGGCTATATCCCAGAGCTCAAACGATATGTAATGACCTGCAACATGCGGGATTTGGACGGGAACCCAGGCGGTCAATTCGGCAATCTCAAGGGAACCCGTGTTATTGGGGTTTTCTATTCGAACGAGCAAGTAGAACAGGATACCGGAGGCAGGACGAAGTAAGTCGAACCAAGGCATACGCCAGCCGCATGTCGAAAGGAGCCTTCGCAGCTTGTTATGCTTAGATTTCATAAAATATTGCGCATTATGTACACGAGCACAAATCGGTTCTAGAAGACTATTCCGGCCATTTTGGAGGGGCTGGTTCTGAGTCATCTATAAGCGGCCATGAACCAGAAACCGCTCTCTGCCGTTTGCTATCACAATTTTAATAAGCCCTCATTAATCATTCAAAAATGTACCGTTGCCCGCATTACCTCTTTAAATTCCGTACACTCATTTGTTGCCTTACTGGCTTATGTATCGCCCCATTGGCTAATGCCGAGCTCATTGAGCCACCTTCGGAATATAACCCTTTCATGTCTCCGTTGTTAAAGGCCACCCCGGACACCGAGCTCCTAGTAGCCTTCGAAGCCAACGGACAGCCTGTATCGTCGATAGGCCCCGAAGCCGAATTGCTTGGCAGCTATACCGCTCTACCAGCAGACCGAGAGCTCCCAGGCGCAAGCGGTGTGGTGCGTCTTCCTGGCACAAAGTCAGACAAGCCGGAAGTAAAAGGAAAGGGTTGGATAGAAATTCCCAATGGAGCAACCTTCCTCAATCAAGGCGCCTTTACCATCGATATCGTCGTTCGTTTTTCAAAGAATATCGATACCATCCTTACCGCGGGAGGCAAAGATGCGCAGCTTTCAATCAATATCTTGGATCGCGATGCCGGAACCGCCCGTATTGCCTATCCGATCAACTCGAAAGAGCAGGAAACTGTCGAAATATTCGGCATCTATGAAAACACAGGCCCACTGCGTCAGGATTTGTTTCAAATATTTACTTTCACCTACGACGCTAAAGGCATACTCCGCGGCTATATCGACGGGTTGATAGCCTTCGAGCAAAAGCTCAAAGACGTAAAAGGGCCTTTGGCGATTACCGATGGCCCCCTGCTCATCGGATCTCATAAATTCTGGAAAACGGTACTCCAGGGGGATTTCGCACAAGTGCGCATACAGTCCGGAGCCCATGAACCGAAACGACGTGAGCTTCGCCCGATAAACCCCGCAGTGGAAGGCTGGCGATTCGACTTCGGTGACGGCAACTCACCCACGGAGCCCGGCTGGATAGGGATCGCCCCAGCCACGACGACAGCAGGAGTATCCTGGTCAGAAGCACCTAAGGAAGGCTATGACGGCTGGTTCTTCGGGAACCGCTATGATACGCGCCCCGAAGCAGCCACGAAGTCGCGTTCCCGTCGCGCTGCTAGCTGGGTACGACGTGACGGTGTAATGGTGCCTCCCGGCAGTTTACTAAACTTGGACATTCCCGACGGCACGTATGCAGTAACGGTACTCGTAGGCAATAACCGTGAAGACGTGATAACGGAGACGGTCACCGCCAACGGTAAAGTCATCGGCGAAAATTTCATTACCAGCCTGGGCAGAACTTCCTATCTGTTCGAAAGAACCGCTCGAGGCATCATTACGCTTTCCCAAGGCCAGGGGCTCGACATCGCATTGAATGCGGTCACTCCAAAAGGTGACGAGGTGCCGGGCTACCTTCAGGGAGTGATGGTGGAACCGATCGCCCCACTCCCAGTCACACGCGAAGGAGACCGTATCGTCTGGATTGGCTCCGCACAGGCGCCGAAAGGCTTTGTAGAGGCCGCCGCGCTCTATGAAAAACGCGACATACCGGGAGCTTTTGAGGCTGCCGGAACGATTCAAGACCCCGTGGCACGCAATGCGACCCGTGCCTGGATCATGGGGTATCCTCGGCTGATGAAAAGTGCCGATGTCGATCGCCTGACCCTCATGCAGGAAGACCTCGCCCTTGCAGTGAATGAAGACCCGAACAACATCGCTCTGCACTATCTGCTTTCCAGCACGGACATCATGCGTAATGCCACCATTGGTTACGTGCACCAATGGAATAATGGCATCATCTATGGAGCCCTAAAAACGCGTCCCTGGCGTCTGGCGTCGGACTTGGCGCTGAGTATCGCACCGGAAGAGCCCTGGTACGGCAACGCGCGCCTGCTGGGCGCCTCGGCTATTTGGCAAAGCGGTCAACAAGGTGGCGGCTATTCCCCTGATGGGAAATGGGTCAAACCAGACAGTCGTATCCCTTTTGATCCTCCCATACCTATCTTCGAAGAAGTTGTGGAGTTATATCCCAATTCCAGCATGGCTCGTGTGTTCCTGGGGGAAATGGTCCCTGTGGAAAAAGAAATCCCTGTTCCCGAAAATGCCCCGGAATGGGCCATCCTGCAACACCGCGCGATGGTACGGCTTCTTGATGTATTGCATTACTGGTACGATGAGCGCATGGAGAAAGACGGCACCATGGGCGGCGGCCTGGGAGATGATGTCGAAATGATGCGGTGGTGGAACGTCGCCATCCTGGCAGCAGATGACGACAAGGCCCGCGAAGGATGGAGTCGCCTGGCCGATACCGCCTGGGTTAAGCATGGCAAGCAACCCATGGGCGACACCATGGACGACGCCGAGCATGTTGCCGAAGACTTCAGTGACTCACATTCCCTGCGGCCCTTGCTCGAATACAAGGGCGACCGTTTCGATGAAATGCTCGAACGCAACCGCAGTCTGCTCCCCATCGTGCGGGATGTTCTCATGGCACGCACGGATGACGGCTATCTGATGTTCAAAAGCCATGTCTATTCGCGCAATGCAGTCGATCCGCGGACCGGCGATGCGCCCTATAACATCCGTACGATGCTACCCCTTATCTGGTACGCTTACTTCAACCAAGATGATCAGGAGGTGACCGAAATAATAACTGAATACGCCCGCAGCTGGAAAGATGCCACCCTATCGGCCACCGATGGCAAGCCTGCCGGTATCACGCCGATGATGATCCTTGCCGAAGACCGTTCCACTCTGCACTTGGAGAGCGGCACGAACCGGAGAGCTCCGCGTATTCCCGAAGACGGCTCAACGGACTGGGTTTATCCTGGCTACTGGACCTACGCCTATCCTAGAGGGTACACCAACAACATCTACGACCTTTGTCTCGCCGCGTACGACCTTACGGGCGATCCGCAATATCTAGACCCCCTCAAGGCAGCAGGTGAGCATCTGAGTCATCATACTGCATTGGCTCCGACTAAAGAAGAAATCATGCCCCAGGGTGGTTTGTTAGGCTCTACCTTCAGACAAGAAGACCCGGAAGACAAAGCACGCGGCTCACTTGAATACGCCATCGCACTGAACTGGTCCGGCCTAGCGAAAGCTGCGGCTCAGTACCGCCTCGCAACGGGCGACACACAATTCGACGAGATGCTGGAGGCATATGGCCCAGCGGAAATTCGTACACAACTCGCAGCCTCAAAGGCAGATTCCGAAGTGGAGTTTGAAGCCGCCGTGGAACCCACGAAGGAAGCCTTGCGCGCCGCCCTCGGTAATCTTGACTACAACGAAGTGCTCCGGACGGAACTGGGCCAGAGCACCGACCGCATCTGGGTACCAGGCTCGCAAGTACTGCTGTCCGCCTACACAGGCTCCATATCCGGAACGCCTCCCCTCACCCGCCGCGGGGCGGAACAGCAATGGCCCACGTATGCAGTCACTTGGGAGGAAACCGGCCCAGATATCAGCGCCTTGTTTATCCAGAACCAGAAAACGGGACTGGAAACGATGCTCTACAACTTCGCCGAGACAAAGAAGGACATCGCCATGCGCGTATGGCGCCTGAAGCCCGGCAAGTATCAATTCACCATAGAGCCTGCCTGGCCCACTGGACAAACACCGCTGATTGATCAGGTCATTGATATTCGTGAGAAAGGGCAGAAAGTCGAATTCTCGGTGCCCTCACAGCAGGAGCTACGGCTGTCCTTGGAAGCTGTTAGTTTGAGCGCAAAAGACAGTTGAGGCATTTTATGCTAAAGAGCGGTAAGCGTCGGGACAAATACCTTCAATCGCTCATTTAATTCCATTTACGTTTTCTCATCCTTCAACGACTTATGAATCCCCGAAAAATTGTATCATTCCTAAATTGCGTCATACTCCTCACGTCTTGCCAGGTCGACGCGGACACCATTTACGTAAATCAGCGTATCGGTAATAATGCCTGGACCGGAAAAAGTGAAGAAGCTTTTGCGGAGCAAGGACCCGTCAAAAGCATCCAGAGAAGCATAGAGCTAGCCAAACCTGGTGACACCATAGTAATCGTTTCCGGTAGCGGCCCCTATCATGAAGCCATCCGCATCAAGGGCCATCCGGGAGAGCCGGAGAAGCCGATAACCATCGAAGGTAACGATGTTGTAGTCGACCTGGGTATGGATATCGCCAATAGTCAATGGTCCCATGAAAACGGCTTGTGGGTACTGGACCAGCCGAGAATCCCACCCAAAACCTGGGGGATGGGCCAACGGGTCACCGCCTTTTACAAAGGACGTGGAATACGCTTCTATACCGGGAAAGAGGACTTCCGTGAAGACTTCACCGCCAGCCTGGACGAAGAGGGGCGCCTCCATTTTCAATTTCCTCATGGGATGAAACCACCTTTCACCGGCCTCGTGTTGCCTCAAAGGCCCACAGACAATGCACTCGGTTTTTCCGATGCGAGCTACTGGATACTGAAAAACATCCACATCCGCTACGCTGGAAATGATGGCTTCAACTTTCATGGCCATGGAAAGGGCATGCAGGTGATCAACTGCTCAGCCATATTCTGCGGGGACGAGGGCATTAGCTCACATGAGACCATGGAGGTCGTGACTCGCGATTCCCTTTTCGCACTAAATGGGTCAGGCTCGGGCGGTGTCGTCGATGTGCATGAAAGTGAAACGACCTATATCAACTGCATCTCCGCATATAATCGTGGAGCCGGCTACGTGATGCGTGGCGGAAAGCATGTCCTTGAAAATTGCTTGTCCGCAGCGAATGAGCGCCTTGAAACCGACAGTGTGCTTTCAGAAAAGAATACGCGGATCAAGAACCTGGAAACCATTCCTGCAGGGCCGGACGCTATTGAGGCGATAAAGGCATGGAACGCCGATCACCCTCAATTGCCGCGCCTGCTTGAGACCATCGAGGAACTGAAAGCGCAAGACACAGAGTTGGTTTTTTAGAGAATACGTACGACCTGTTCTTTGTATAGAAAACGCGGGGCAACCGCCCCAGGCTTGGAACTTTCGGCAGCCCTTACCTCTTATAGAATGCAATACCGGCCGTGGGCTCAGTGACATATTCCCATTCGCCACTGAGCTTACCAATCGTCGGCTCCTGCAAGGTATAGCTGATTTCGGGTATGACGCCTTCACCCTGAATACCGTCGGATGAATCGAAGCGATCGAGCAGTAACGTGGCTAGATTCGGCTCTGGCCGGGTGTTTTTGAGCGCTTCCTTATCTTTGGCGACCATCGAAAGCTTAATGGCATTTAGAATAATGCGGGAATCGCCATCGCTGCCATCCTTTCTATAGCCAAAGATTAGATCCACTTTTTCCAAAGATCCCCAGAAGCCTTTTCCGTAAGTCTTGGAGCCACGCAGCTCGCCGTCTACATAGAGCCATAGCGTTTTGCCTTTCCAAACATAAGCGATGTGGTGCATCTCGCCTTTCTTCCAGTCTGGTGCAGGCTCACTACCCATGATACCACCGCCCCCGAACTCCGAATCCCTGGAGTGCGACGATATTTTCAGCCCAATCTGTCGCTTATGGCGATACCAAACAGACTGGATGGTCCATTCCCCGGGTATGCTTAAACGAAAGACATCAAAGACATTATAATATTTCCCGTCATCGGGTGGGTACAACTCGTCAGCCATGGGAGTAAGCCACACCTCCAAGGTCCCCTCATTGAGTTCCATATTGCCGGCTGCCGGGTAAGAAAGCTTGCCGCCGTAGGTAAAAGCAGAGGTCAACAGACCAAAAACGATGAAGAATACTTTCCGATTCTGCTTATTAAACATGGGCATGAGGGATGCGTTGAGATTCAAAACTGGACTATAAATATAGGAAAAAGGCTGCGCAAGCTAGTTACCCTTCCACACTCTCGCTCAAGGGCTTCTTTGAGGATACACGCAGGAGGCGATAACGTTCCGGCAGAATGTCGAGATTAACGACACCGTCCGTCATCTCAATCGTCTCCAGGGTGACACCGTCGATGACTTCGATATCCTCACCGAGCGCCTTGCCGACTACTGAATTACGCAGGTCCACAGTAACGCCTTCGATGGGTTTCTTATCCAGATTAGTCACCACAACGACAGCCCGTTCTTTATCATCACTGATAAATGCGCTACTTAGCAGAGCCTCATCGGATACAGGCACCGCCTGGTAGTGGCCGGCTTCGTTTTCGTAGTAATAGTGGGATGTCTGGCTCCCATCCATCGGAACCCAGTCAAAGGTATCCCAATATGCATAGAGCGGGCGCTTGGCCCAATCATAGCTCCGGTAACGCCCCACGGGCAGGAGGGTATACTCCTTCGCATAGGTGCCATGCAAAAGCGTAACCGCTGAATGCGTGCTGACGCGCATCGGCAAATCCTCCCAGTCATTAATTTCACCTGAGTAGAGATTGCCAAAGGGCTCGGCGGAATACTCAGAACGAAACTCCTCAAAGGGCATCCAGGATTCGCGGAGGGACTGCGCATACATTGGGCGACCTTCACCACGGTTCTGAATGTCTGCGTAGATGTTGATAGGCCACATGCTACCGGTGTGGTTGTAGATTATGCCGTCTTCGACAACTTCACCATGGTATATTGAGTAAACGCGGCGATATAACTCCCGGGTGGCGAGAACACCGTATTTCGGACGCGTACGCCCCTCCGAATCAACCCATGCATTGCCAATACGTGCGTTCTGGTCCTGCTGGAGATTAGCCGTGGAGTCCCAGAGCACGCCGTCGGCCCCATACTCCTTTGCAATATCGGCATGCCCCCAAGCCATAAAGTCGACGTAGGCACCATTTTCACCGGCCGACTGTGCGTAGGCGCCCCACCCTTTATTCTCGATGGGATACTTGCCTAGCTCGTAAGAAAAATCCTGCCAGTTCTTGCTGCTGGCATTTACTCCCCACCCGGTATAGAGTATGGCTTTCATACCATACTTATGAGCGAGCTCGATGCCCTTTTTGAGCTTTTCACGTTGCTCCGGTTCAACGGGGCGCTCCGGCGTGCCACCCAACTCGGTGGTGGAATTGCCGCGCCAACTGTAATAGAAGACAAAGACCTTGCCACCAAGTTCAGCAACACGTTTGAACACTTCCTCGTCTGTTACAACGCCAAGTTTCTGATAAATATTTAAGATGCCGCGATCCTTGGGTGTCTCACGAATGGGCGTCGCCTGCAACCCGAACTGTAGCCGCATAGGCTTGTCCAGACTTATCGGCTTCTGAATGATATGGGCGAGTAACTCACCACCTTTGCCATTCTGCGGGGGCAGGGTTTCAAGGACAGCGTTGGGTTTGTCGATTGACCAGTCTATAGGAGCTTCGGCGATGAAGCCCATGCCTGCAGTCTCGTTGCCGATCCACAAATAAGGCGTAAAGGGTATCTTGGCATGCTCCAGGAAGCCGGGGGCTCCATTGAGTTCAGGCTCCGGTACTTTGGATTGAATCAATGGATCTACCAAAAATTTGTGGCGGCCCATTAATTCACACAGCTCGGGATTCACCTGGATGCCCAGCGACATGGATTCGATATCAACCGGAGCGTCTGTCGGCGCCAGTTCCAGATCATACCAGAGCAGGCCATCAAACTCAGCCCGCAGGGTGCCGCTCAGCTCAAGACCTTTCGCGCTAAGGGTAACATCATAAGTAACGCCACCATCGGAGGATTCGATTGCCTCCATTTTGGTCACTTTCCAATCGACGGAGCCACTGCCGGTCTGTGCCTGGAGCGTGACTGGAGCCGAAAGCACTTCGACACCATTGCTAACGACCGATGCCGGGAAGACGGTGCTCAAGTCATAATCACGTCCCCAGACTTGGAAATCGCCTGGAGTCTCCGCGACTACCGGGGTCCATGGTCCGGGAACTTCAATCTGGTTCCCCTTTTCATTCTTGAACCAGGGCGGTGTAGCCGGACGTTCTACCGGAGTGATATTTGTGGCCAGCAATTCACCATTGGGAAGGAAGTATTCAGCTTTCACTCGGTAAAAGCCAGCTTCGAGGTCTTTAACAGGCAATTCCAGTTTGACTTCATCATCGCCAGCATCAACGGACTGTGAGACTTCCGAAATGACGGGTTGCTGGGATTCGGCCGGGATTAGGCTCACTTTGAGAACACCGCCTTCAGACGCATCCAGAGCTTTCGTGTCCGCAAACACATCAATAACCTGCGAGTAGAGCCAATAGGGCTCCAGACTCAGTGAGAGAGGTGGGACAATCTCAAATACAGACGCCCCTGACGCCAATACTTGATCGTTACCAGTGGTTACCCGATACTGTACCAAATATTCACCCAGCGGTAAATCAGATCCGAAGCCAAATGTTTTACGTACCCCCTTTGAGACCTCAATGGTTTCAGTTGCTTCAGCGCCGCCTTCTACTGGTTGATACTGCTCTTCAGCGAATTCTATCATGGCGATCAGACTCGCGTTCTTTGCAAACTCAACTTGCGAATCATGGCTGACGCCACTTTCGATATTATCGTAATAACTTTTTATGGTGGAATCGCTGGTATCACGGCCGGAAACACTTATTTGCGTCTTAATGCCGAAAAGATCACTGGTGCCATTAGCCACTGAAAAGCCGATGCCGTGCTGGCCGTTGGGCAACTTACCTACGGTGTTGAGCTGAACCGCCGGGACTTTGGCAAAGCGAATGCGCCCGAAGTTCCAGAACTGATGCCAGATGTTTCCCCGGTAGGACCAGTATGCGACCTGCGTAAAAGGGGTGCGCCGATTATCGACGAAATCGAATCCCCACCATTCCATTGGGCTGGGAGGGCCATCTAATCCGAAGGCTTTGAACGGGATGGCTATTTCCCCCTCCCAGCCAGTGTCGGTCAAGCGGACTGCTTTCTCCCAATCCGCATCCCAGTCATTATCTTTATTTGGATCACAGTGGGCATCGCCAAAAGCTCCGTTTCCGAAGATGATGAAATCATACGTATCGTAAAAGTCCAACTCTGGGGCGAGCAGGATTTCAACCGCA
This sequence comes from Verrucomicrobiia bacterium, assembly GCA_030432235.1. Taxonomy (GTDB): domain Bacteria; phylum Verrucomicrobiota; class Verrucomicrobiia; order Opitutales; family Cerasicoccaceae; genus JAUIHT01. The sequence continues at coordinate 347,303 of JAUIHT010000006.1, forward strand.
TCGATATTACCAAAACTCGGGCTTTGGAGGCGCCCTTCTTCGTTGGGAGTAGCCGGATGCGGTGTTTCCTTCGGACGGTTGATGCTGAAAGCCAAGTAAATATTCCTATCATCATAACCCAGACGGATTGTATGGTCATACTCGCTTATCAATCCCTGTTTACCAGACAACAGCGGACCGACTTTAGCGGCTGCCAGCCACTCATTGAGCGAAACAGTGCCATCAATAGAAGGGGCTGTTGACAGATATGGGATAGTCCATTCGGGGGTACGCTTCCATTGCAGCTCACCCGCATCTTTCGCAGGGTCGTTAGCCTTAAGTGTCGCACTGCATAGGCAAACGAGAGCCAAGGCACTAAGAAATTTGCCATTCATCATCTTGTTATAGAAGGGTTGAGGGTAAAATTGTACTCGTGTTCAAAAAATGAAAAAAAGCTATTAGGTTTCAAGAAAAAATCACAATAAACCGGATAGCCGAAGCTCGTGCATCCGCTCACAGGCTTCATTCTCTTTTTCCAGGCGGGTTGGATCGAGACCAAGCTCGAGCTCTGGTTGCATGAATATCGCCAAAGCTGACCAGCCCCAGAAAGGCCGTTTACCACAGCCGACGCCCGATTCCGCAGTGTAATATTCACTAAAGGTGGAGCGATTGAATAGTTGGAAAGTTTTATCCGCCAAGGTTTGCGCGGCCTCTGTCATACCGTAACGACGCAACCCCTGATACGTAATATAGTTGGTAGGCACCCAGGTATTGCCACGCCATGAACAGCACGCGGTGCTTTCATCAGGTAGAAAGCCTTCCACATAAGTCGGCTCACTGGCTGACAACGCCGGCAAGGGCCAAGGACGCCAGAATTCAGCAGGGTTCAAGAGATGCTCGTCGACGAGTCGCTTGGCTTGCTCAGGCGACGGTACCCCCGCCCAGAGTGAAGAGAACGCACTGACGCATTTTATTGGAATGGGACGCTTTTCTTTGATATGCCAATCGTAGAACATACCGTCCTCTTCATTCCAAAGGTGACGTCGCATGGCCACAGCCAGGCCTTCACTGTCTTGACGCAGCATGGTGGCGTCTTCATCCTGGCCGAGAATTTCCGCCAGAAGTGACAGGGCAAAGCTCTCTCGAACCAAGTAGCTATTGAGATCCGTACCCGCACAGAATAGATTGGGCCCCTCAAAAGCCCCTGCTCGCTCGTAGAGATTGTCCATACCCGTCTGGCCCGTACTGTACCAGATGCTAAGGTTGGTTTCCTCGTCACGATAACGACCGCGCCAACAAGCGTAATACTTCACCAGCCTTTCCCATAGTCCCTCCTCGAGCAGCCACTCGGAATGACCGGTTATGTGCTGGCAGATCAACAGTATTTGCCCGAGGAATGGCTTTATCATCGTGCGGTGCTTAGGGTGAATGCCTCCAGGATAGCCTAGGTTAAATGCGCGCCCAATGAAGCCGTCCTCCTCCTGACGACTCAAAAAAATGCGTACGCCGTTCTTCAGGTACTCGGGAGGCCAGCCGGTATACCCCAGGAGGATGCCTTCAAAATACTGATCCCAGTCATACAGAGAGTTATCCGCATAGCCGGTAAAATACGGACGCGTAGGTAGAAAGCTGCGTACGCCCTGTGGAAGGATGCCGTAGAAATAAGTAATCAGCGCTTGTCGGTATGAGTCCGGCTTCATATCAGGTAATAAAGTCCTCCAGTAGATACATTTGCAGGCGTGTCCCGCGGTTGTTTACATTGATTAACAGACTTTTGCTATCCGGAGACCAAACCGGGTGTAGATTGGCACGCGTGATAGTGTGTGGCTGATAAGTCTCGCCAAGGCGTGTATAGTGGTCAAAGCGGGCGATTTCCATACAGCGCCCCGTTGCGAGTTCAATGACATAAAACGGGCAAACCTGCCCGTTCGCCGTGTATGCATCAAGAGCTAGATATTTGCCATTGGGAGAGACAACAGGATGCGCCGGCCCCTCAATAGGAAAATCTATCAATCTCTCTACGTCAGCGGTGACCGCGTCCTGAAGGACAAGCCAGCGATTGTCCGAACCATCCAGCGGCTGCATGATATTAATGATCTGTCGCCCGCTTGGCATCCACTGAGGATGTCCAGATATTCTATGACCGTGAGCAATGAAGTTCCTCTCTCTCAGATCTAATGTGAAAAAGCCTCCCCATATAGCCACTTGGCTGTCTCTCTTACGCCCTGTTCTGGGACGGACTAGCTTGAAGAAGGCCATCGATTCGTCCGCATTGGCGACTAAGTGATGGACTTCCCATGGACACTCCAGATCTACCATCTCCGGTATCAGATGCTCAGACGCTTCACCGGGTGTAAACAGTTCCTCGATCTCTCCCTTAACAAAATCGATGCGCATCGCTACACATTCACTGTTTTCTTTTGCGGATGACTTCGCATTGTCGGCAAAGTCGCCATAGCCGTGACGCCCATTTGTCGAAACGCAGCGAACATGAAGCCCTTCGTAAAAATGAGCGCTCCCCCCGCCCTTGGCAACATCTGTGACTACTGCGCCCTTACAACCGTTTCGGATGTCATCATAGACGATCTTGGTTCCATCCATACACCACTGCTGATAAGCCGCTGTGTGATAGTCGTACTTTTGTGATGTGCCGATTATTCGGTTATTACCTGTGGCCAAGTCTCGCACCACAATCTCAGCTTGCTGACCCACTTCCTCAAAACCGGCGTAGAGCAGGCTGGTACCATTCGGATTCCATGGCGAAAGCCCCTGATAGGCATGCAGCGAGTGCTTATAAGGCGTCTCCAAGAGTGTGACACGGGCCTTATTAAATGGGTTTGGATGGCGGCAACTCATGTTATGAAAAGTAATCAGGTATCTTTAAACACTTCGCGAATGCGCTTCACCTTATAACCTTTATCCTTGTCCTGATAAATGAGAACTAAGTAGCGGACATTCGGGTTAACAGCCCAATTAGTCGAAAAAACCAATTTCCATTCATCACGATTATCCTCTGCCGCCAGCTTGACGGAAATCGAGGTGGATCGAGTTTCTTCCGTCATAGGGATTACCGTGGTACGGCCACTAAGTACGAGATTTCGCTCCTGGCCAAGTGCTACCGCAATGCGCTCCTGGGTAAGGTTTACAAATCGATAAGCACCCCAACTGAAATCATTTTCATCGTCGGCATATACTCGTACATGATACTTACCTTTTTCCCCGGGACTGGGTAAAAACAACATCGATACTTCGGAAGCTCCCTGGGGGATGTGGGCCTTCGCGATAGCGACCGGTCGCATAATGCCCTCGGCATCCGGTATGTCCCTGAGAAAAGTCATCGGGGTACGGCCTCGATATGTATACTCCCGGGAGAATACACTGGTAGTCAATTTTACTGGGCAACGAATATCACCAACATTGTAGTAAATATCGTCAACCTGCTCAGGCATGCTCAGGCCCTTAAACTTGATTGAGACAAGAGTTTCGTCATCGGCCATAACATAGCTGCCAAGGCAAAGGCCACCGAGGAAGAACAGGCTCCAACTGCACAAAAGCTTATATCTCATCTTCATTGAGCCACCTGAAAGAAACCACCTCGAATCGGCGGCCAAAAAGTTTATTATCCTCAGCCAACTCGTTATTGGATATCCACGCACTGTGGGCCTGAGCCTGGCTGCTAACCGATGTATCCGCCCAATCACCATCTTCATCTTCATTTTTTATGAACTCAGGCATGCGCTGAACGACCACCTCGCACCAGGCTTTGGCGCGGGCCTTATTCGTGAAAGGATCGGTGGCCTCCCCATAGGCGCGAATGAGAAAAGTATCAGATCGCACCGTCATCAAGGGCCCATAAATCCGCAGGATATCGTTCTGTGAAATCCACCCGGGAATTCCCGCCGCCTGTGCTGCTGTCGTGTTGTTAATAAAAGCCCCATTAGCTCCATACAAGGACGTCGGCTCACCACTCTCTGTCACCGTCTTGGAAAACAGACCATCATTATTCGTCGTTGAGTTATCGATTGCCGCTTGCAGGGCGCCACGCAATCCTAGTTCACCATCCACAAGCCTCCGATTAACAAAGTCTGCCATCGAAGGAAAAGGACCACGTTTCTTGACTTCTTCGACAATACTTTCCGCCAACTCTGTCAGTTCCGCGTCATTCAGGCTACGAAAGCCGCGCCATTGCCAACCACTACCGCTGTTCGACGCACGCGGAGCACCAAAACGCGAAATCGGCGCATCCAAATCGTCATTGCTAATCGTTTGCGTGCCGCTAGTAACTGAATCGATGACTAATGTCTGCCCATCGGCAAAAGCAGTACCTCCAAGAAACGCTTTCCAAGCTGCCACTGAAGTAGAATTAACATTAAATGCCCCATCTACCATGAGGCGAGAGGCTGACGTGGTGAGTGCCTCAGAGCCTTGAAGTCTATCTAGTGTATCCTCCGTCGTCTCACTGCCATAAGAGAAATACTTTATGGCACTATTAGGCAATGGTTTTCCTGCCTCAAGGAAGTCTACATCGACTGCCTCAAAGGGAGGTAGTTTTTCTCTTAAATTCTGATAAGCGCTATTCTGCGCCTGGCGGTAGTCCGGCGGAACCGTTGAAAAGAAATAGCGATCGAACAGTTCCATGTTTAGCAGATACGAATAGTCGGCGAAGACATAATCGTTATCACTCGAGCTATCCAGACGATCAATGGATTTGAAGTCGCTTACGGTATCAAGAGGGATGTAAGGCGATGCGTAAGAGTTGCCAATCGCATACGCTGGCATGGTATCGTAGAAGGAGAGATTGGCATGCATCAGTGAGCCGACCGATTGCAGAGGCTGACGAGGTACATCGAAAAGAATGACTTGGGTTTCGGAGTTAAACGTCGAATCCTTCCCCCAATAGGCGTAGGACCCGTTCGTGGATGGATTAAGGATGTCATCGGTGCCGCCGACTGGATACTCCTCACCTCCCTCGTAGAGATGATGTTCGTAAAATTGACCAAACAGGGTCTCAGGAAAGGGGGATTCCAAGCGGGAATAAAGCCGGTTAGCTACCATACGACGTGGTGAAAACTGGCTAATAACCGGAACACCATCTACTTCAAAGTTGGTCCCTTTAAGGCGCCAATCCATAATCATCAGCTTCTGTGCCGCAGTAACCCGAGGGGGCGAAGCAGTAGTAGCTGTGATTGCAGAACCTCCAATGGGGAACGCAAATAAACCACCCCGCTTATCGATAAAGTCACTTGTCTCATCAAAGAATTTGGCATTGTTCAATCCACCGCCGACATCCACCTCTGTGCTCTTGCTCTTGGACGACAATGCGCTTTCATCGAGCATGCTCAGATTAAAGTCAATCTGGCTGCCCCCCCACTGCTGCAAAGAGTCTTTTGCAGAAACATAAAATTTAAAATAGTAGGTTTTGTCCGGCGAGGCTAAGTAAGTACCGGGGTCGACTGAATCTGGTTCAAAAGTAACCTCGATAGGCGGTATTTCGATGCGAGCACTGCCATTCTGGAACCGATTCTGTTCATTGGTCTGATACAGTTCAACAAAGACTCCCGAATCTAATGATGCGCCTTCAGTTAGAATAATGTCCCCGCTGGACAAAGCATCATCATCCCCCCCCCCTGAAAGACCGAATATCTTAATATCGCCGGGCCCGAATTCCGCCTGTGAAATCAAAAAATTCATATCTAGGCCTTTTTCCACGCCCCCAAAGAAGGATGTGCTGGTCTGAGCCCTCGGATCGAAAGATTCTGTGGAGGCCTTCGTGGCAGTCCCCCAGGCATTTTCATTTATCAAGGCATCGAGCGGATAACCGCGGAGGCGAGCATTACTGTAAAAATTCGTACTTTTACCGGGTACACTCGCAGCACCATTGAGAATGGAATTAGCCGAGCCGACGGGATCTATGCTATTAGACTCACCATAGACCGGGGTATCCCAAATTTGTACCTGCATGTGAGGTTCAATGGTAAGCCGGTAATCCTTAACTGTAAGCTTAACGTTATAAGGATTCCAAAGCACAACAGCCGGATAAAAATGCAGGCGCACACCGTAATAGCGTGTTTCCTTACCATCAATGATCTGACGCGGTGCCCTTTCAAAAGTACTGATACCAAAACCCAGTTGAGCCCTTACCATGACAGGCGTTAGGGCATTCCACAGGGGTTCGCGGCGAAAGCTATCCGTATGCTGCAGACCGCGATCCAAATCTATCGTTTTCGGCAAGCCAAACCAGTTGCCACGAAATACACGATGGTTACTGAATTCAGGCGTCGGAATGAAAAAGCCACTGTCATTTAATTGAGGTCTATCATTGATTCCGCCAGCCGGGCCGGCCCCACGCGGCTCAATTTCCGGGGATAGATCCGTCACATCGGAAATATTATCGTGATTATCTGTCGACTCAGCATACCCCAGAAAACGATAATTTAACTCGTTGTTGCCAACACCAACAATCATTTCAGGATAGAGTGCAAAGTTGGGTTTATAAAGATTGTAGTATTGATATAAGATATCCCAATAAGGCCCCCAAATGCCGTTAGTGTCGGCAGACAGTTTATACTGATTGCTGGTAATGCTGAAACCATCTGGCCAGTCGGTTTTGAAAATGGACTGTGGTTCAGGCCAGCCCGTTTCAGAATCGCCAGAAGTCCAATTAGCCGAATCGGGCTCGAGTTTTTGGAGGAACTGTTGCCACTGGTCATCAAGACCTCGAGTTAAGTCCAACTTCAAACCACCATGCAGCGTATCGCTGAGTACCCCTGCACTGTGATACGTTAAATTGAGAATATGCTTTTTGGAAAAGGCCTCGGCTTCATCGACAGGCAATTGGTCAGAGACCAGGCTTTGGAAACTACCCTCAGTTTGTATCCGCTCGATCATTGAGCTGTTGATGGGCAATAGGGTCGTGAGAACATCCTCTTCATCTTTATCGATCACTGCAGGATTCGTCTTCCGTGCCGACATAAGGGGAAGGGCTTGCTTCAGCCGCTCTTGAGCACTGTTGGATGTGGCTATCTCCTGACTACGGTCCCGCGTGTTGACTTTGGCCTTAACACCTTCATCGGAAACCCACCAAGCATACTTGCCGGAGATGGCTCCATCTATCGTAGCATTCACTAAGCCAGCCTCGATATCCTGGTAATCGTCGTTTTCCCAATAGCGAAAAACTGGTTGAGTATTAGTCAGCTCTTGAGTGGGGTCGATATCTGTCCCTTCTTCGTGGGAAATCAACCAAGTTAGATTCGTACTACCCGCATCTTCCGTTGTGCTGCTGATATTTCCAGTCACGGGATCGCGGTCAAGCTCACTGTCACTATAATCGAGAAGATTATCCTCTTCGACTTCCCAAACCCCCGTCCAGAAACGATTTTCGGGAAGCACATTGATCCGCGTATCCAAGATTTCCGCTCGAGCAGTAACCCGCTGATCATGACCGGCAGCCCGCTGAAGCTCTCCCAAGGCCTTAAATACGCCAAGTCTGGCATTTTCCCGGGCCTGCTGCCGATAAATATTCTGCGCAGATGTTCCCAATTCTACACTGCTGTAAAGAGATAAACTTAAGAGTACCAGCAGCACGAAGCCCATCAGCAACATCGCAACAATCAGAGCGAAGCCAGGGTGCTCACGGGGCATCGATTTAAGGGGTACGCGCATAGGGGTTGTACACGCTTCAAATTTTGCAACGACCACCACATCTGTCAAATCTGCTACTCATGGCGGGGTACTGTTATACTAAAAGAGGTGAAGAACCAGTAGACATTATTTATATAACATTTGACGTCAACTTTGCTTGGGGCATAGAAATTTTCGAAGGAAAAAACTGCGGCAGTAGCCCGCGATTGGCTTGCAATAACTCATTGAGCATAGCTTCGATTTCACGAGGATCGTTATTATTATTTAGGGGATCACTTAGCATGGCTTGTAGAACCTTACAGCGATCACCTTCAATGGCTCCGGCCACAGTCAATTCCTGATTCAAAACATGCTTATGCGTTAGGGTGAGCAGCGAATCGGGCAGCGAGCCACAGGAATGGGCGGTAATGCTATCCCGATCAATAGTAGCCATTGTTTCAACCGTGGCACCGCTCGGCAAATTCTCGATCTGCCCAACATTCGGCAAAACAACAGGCTGGATTGTCGACGGACCACCTAGCAGAGCGGAGAGGATGGGCGCAAGTTGCTCCGATGAGGGCTCAGGGGGCACAGAGTCTGCGCTCTCCGAGCACCATATATCTATCTTCTCCTTAAAGCGTTTGAGCCAAGGGCCGCGACGATCCTCAATCGTCGTCAAACGAATATCGAAATCGCGACCGTAACCGGTTTTTTCACTGATGAAATAAGGGAAAAATTCAGAGATATGTCTGTCGCCTGGATAAGGCATGTAGCCATAACGGTCAAATAGCCAAATCTTGGCACGATCACCCGATAAAGCATCCGAGCCGTTCCCCAGGCCGTTTTTACCCGGATCCAGAGAGCTCATTTTCCTCAATTCAGGCAAGCGCTGGCGAAGCATCTCCAGTCCATCCTCACCCCTAATCCGCAAGCGAGTAATCCAGGCAAAGTGGTTTACTCCTGCTATAGTCGCGCACACCTCGCTTCTCCAGTCTTCAAGATTGAAGAGCTTCTGTAGTTTAGCCATGAAGCCCATATATTCATGGCAAAGGCCCACGACTTTAATGTTTGTCGATAAATCAATCGCCCGGACTATCTGGCACATTGGATTGCTCAAGTTGAGCAACCAAGCATCAGGACAAAGCTCCTCCATCCAGCGGGCGATAGCTACAACGACAGGAACGTTTCGCAAGGTGCGGCTAATACCACCAGGTCCAGTGGAATCGCCCACAGGTTGCTTGATCCCGTATTTTTCAGGAATGGCTATATCGTGAGCCATCGCCTCCAGACCGCCGGTCGATATACATAAAATCACTGCGGCAGCACCATGCAGTGCACTATCTAGCTTATCTTCCGTTTCGACTACGATATCAGCCCCTACTTTCTCGTTGATAATTCGACATACCTCGGCGAGTTCGTGATTCCTCTCTGGTACAATGTCGTGAAGGACAAACGTCGAAGACTGCAAGTGTGGATTGACCGCAATATCTCTAAAGAGTGTGGGCACCCACTGATAACTTCCACCGCCGATGAATACTATTTTCTGGCTCATATAAAAAGTTAGGATTTGGCACTGCTGCTGATACTGCCCGTAGGGTTTTGCGGGAAATTGATCCCTACATTGGCCAAATAGACGGGAAGATCAATCCCAAAATGTACACGTGTTCATTTTTGCGGCGATTTCACCCTACTGGGTAGCCATACATCAAAAACAATCGAGCCTGATGCGGTCTGCACTCCAAAACCAAAGCCGTATGCATCTCCCCTTCCTAGTGATGTTACAGAGCAAGGACTTAACACATCGAATGAAAAGCAGGTCTCATCGGGCTGACATTCCCACCAAAACGCCGACAGCAATCTATTTGCGCGGCGAACAGCAGGACGCAGAAAAAAGATGCGCCTAATGCATGAGAAATTAAACTGTAGTCGGTTTCAGCTAAGATTTCTTCTTTTTCTTTTTAACCTGTTGGGCTCCACAGGAAACCCGCTGTATAAGTCGGAACGGAATCGTTTCTCGTATAAATTTAGAACTAGTATTTTTACCCTCGATTCTGTCGATAAGCACCTCCACAGCCCTTTGGCCCATCAGGAAATTTGGCTGTTCCACCGTAGTCAGTGGGGGTTTGGTATAGCGAGTTATCATAGCGTTATCGTACCCGATTAAGGCCATGTCATCAGGCACCTTCAAACCAGCCATATCCAAAGCACTCATAGCGCCTATAGCAGTATCGTCGGAAGCGCATACCAATGCGGTAGGCGGGGGATTGCGGCGTAATATCTCACGCGTTGCCCAGAATCCAGGGGCATAGTCCATGTCCGTAGTTTCCAAACTTTCCACATAATCAACCTTATCCTTTCCCATGATGCTGGGCGTAGCATAAACAAGGTAATTAGGTTCAAAAGGAATTCCCGCTACTTCTAACGCCTTCATATACCCCTGCTCTCGCATCTGGATAAAACGGGATGAGCGCGGCATAAATAAAATTAGGCCTATTCGCGTATGGCCACGCTCAATAAAATATCGAGTCATGTGCTCAAAAGCCGAAGCGGTATCAAGCAAGACGCAATCACACTCGAAATTGTGGATTGGATAGATGGAAACAATCTGGTTACCTGTTTTTTGATAGGCCTTAAAGTGCTCGGCAGGCTGACAAAAACCAAGCCCCATGACAATAATACCATCTACCCCATGAGACTGCAGATGGAATATGCCTTTTTCATCGCTTTCACGGGAACCGTCACTGTAAGAAATAATAACCGAATACCCAAGATTCTCCGCGGTTTTATAAATACCATCCAGTTTGATGCTGTTTGACTGGCGTATACGGGCAGGCCCTAGTATCCCTATAGTCCGACTACGACCAAACTTCAAACTTTGAGCAGCGCGATTCGGAATGTAGCTGATTGATTTCAACTCCTTTTCCACGCGTTCTCTCGTCTTTTTACTCACCAGAGGTGAATTATTTAACACGCGATGTACGGTCCCACGGCTAACGCCCAGCCTATCCGCTATCTCTTGTTGTTTCAGTCTCACGTTGCTCTATAATGTTAAAAAAACAGCACTATCCCTTGTGACAATCCCAAATTCGTGCAATGCACAATATGTACTCAAACTCATGCTCCAGAAATGAGAAAAAGGTCACATACAATGAAAAAGTAGAAATATGTACAGGTGCTCAATAATTGCAATTAAAGAGTAGTAGGGAGGTAGATTCTTCACCAGATATTTTCAGGGCTAAGAGCGAGTAGACTCACTATATTGCAAACCAATAATCCCCATGATGTAGAAGCACGAGGTTTGGCTCTGCAAGGATGATGATAGATGCGTTAGGATAATGTCGAAATGAAATCATTGTAGGTTTTTAACGTCCAGCAAAACCTGCCGTATTTCTCCTAGATACAGGGGTACTCACTCATCCATTCATTGATTGCGCCCAAACAGTGTGTAGGCGCCAGTAAGATTGGTGAGCCGCATCATTGGGCTTAATACTTGGCGTAATAGAGACAAGGGCCTGCAATGGGGGAATCGAGCCCTCTTCGACCGACCCGCAGCCCTTTTATGGACTTCGACTCCCAAAAGCCGATTCCTCACACATAGACTCACTCGAAAATGGCGCACTCTACCCCTCGACTGGCACGGCTTGTGACCTGCTCCCAATCTTTATGCCAGCGGTAGTACTAAGTTTTGCCGCTTCGATTGGGTGGTTGTTGGCTCAATACCTCTTACTTCCGGTGCACCCGGCTACTGGGGGCTTTTCTGGAAAGTTTGGACTTCTCCGGAAACTTGGGGGCCAAGAGCTCCCAAGCCTCCAAGGAGTAAGCATTTGCTAGTCTCTCGATGGTAGAGAGCCAAATCTGCTTCTTCTTGGCGGACTCAATCACTTGGTAGAATTTGTACCCGATCCCGGCTATTTGGGCGAACTCCTCTTGGGTGAGCCCGTGTTTGGCCCTCAGTTCCCGAAGTCTGTTACCTAGTTCTAACAGTGAATCACTCACCGCAATACCTTACGAACATAAGGTTTGACAGAACACCCTATGAGCTTGTGGTATTTGTGGCCATTGATACCGTTAATCTGCCATGAAGAGTCACCTGTATTCCCTATCTACCCCATTACCGCCGCTTTTTGGAATGCTACTAATCCTCAGTGGCTGTGGTAAGCCCTCTTCTGTCGAGGCCATTGAGACGGCGCTCAATCGTTGCGCTAAGCTTTCGGCGCAGGCCAACTCAGCGAACCTTTCCGCCGACGAGGCCGCCTACTATATCGCCACCGAGGGGCAGAAGGTTGATATTAGGGACTGCCCGGCGGACTTCCGTCAGGCATACCAGCGGCATTTCAATGCCTGGGATCGGGCCGCGTATCTCCTTCCAAGCAACACCCCACTGAATGCCTTTCTGGAGGGCATCGTCGGCGGGGCCAGTGGAAACCTCGCGATGATTGGAAAAACGAGTCGTGAGACTGCCGAAGCTCTCAATGAGGTCAGCGAAACCTACTACCAGTTGGTGGAGATCGCCGCCGCCTATGGCGCGCGAGTCCCCCGCTCGGGAGTCTACTTGGACTGACCATGCAAAACAAACCCTGCTACTACTACACGGAGGCTGGGCAGGTGATTGGTCCGGTATCGCTGGACGTCTTGCGCAGGATGCAGGAGGAGGGTCTGATCGAGGAAAATTCCCAAGCCTGCGCCGAAGGAACGGAGGACTGGCTTCCTGTTACGAGTTTAGTTGACCCAAAATCCAAGCAAGCATCTACGAGTTTATTGCACAGGACGATTTCTTCGTCTCCAGCCCTCTTCATGCTTCTAGTGCTAACTCTTTTCATGGGCTTCCTGACCCTGCTTGGCGCCATGCCCATGTACGGAGTCGCGAAGGCACTCAATGGTTCTATCGTTTATTTCACGGGTAGTGCCGAGGATCGGTCTCTCTACTCGCTTGAGCAGCAGGCTCTGCGTTTTCAGACATTGCTGGCTGACTATGGTCTGAACCCATACCTGTCAGCCGGGCAGGTGCGTGAACTTCTCGAAAAGCACGACATGCACTCCCTGCAGGACCTCTCAGAGCACTACGAGAAAGAGGGTCTTGATACCCCCGCCCTCAGGCGACAAAGCCCCATCGGACAAGAGTCCTACGGTCGCGAGCCTGAAGAACCGGGTATCTTCGAATCCATAGATCCAGCCAAGCTGGCTTAAGACATGAGTACGGAAACAGATATCACACTAGCTTATTACTACGCCGATGACGAACAGAGGGTCGGGCCGTTCTCGTTGGACAAGCTGGCAAACATGGCCCACGTGGGAATCATCGTCCAGGATGTCCATGTCGCGGTCGTCGACAGCGACGACTGGAGGCCGCTGAACACCTTGGTGGAAATTAAAGGTTCACTTGAACCGACTTCTCCATCACCGCCAATAAGGACGGAACAGGCAACGCCCCCAATGCTGCCCTCCCGGCCAAGCGCTCGCACAAATACGCCTTTACTGGATGAGGGGGGCAATAAAGATGATCAATGGACTGCTGAGCACACGATTCTTATTCTCAGACTCTTGGGAGCAATAGCTGTCGCGGTAGCAGCGATCTTACTTATCCCATCCCTGGTGGGTAATGCCCCGGGCTGGCTGAGACCGGTCCTGATTGTGGTTACGATAGGAATCGTTCGCATGCTCTGGCCATTCAAGAAGCAGTAATGGCGTTTGAACCGATGCTCGCCCTGCCAGTTTCCAGTCAAGACCATCGCATGGTGTAGGAATCGACCGACTACAATAGCGATAGGCGGCAAATTTTTGGTCACTCACCGAAACAAAACTTTTCTCGTCGCCTACCATGCGAATCAAGAGTCCCGGTTTGAGCGGGTAAAGCGTACCCGCTCAACGGTCCATGTGGGTAAAATCCTGAGGAGCGCCGCCCTACATCCCTTTATTAGATTCATTTAGGTGAAATTCACTTTTCCCTGGTTTTGTTCTGAAGCGGGTTAAAGCGGCATCATTTAACCCGCTCAAAGCCACACTCGTGAGTTCTGGAAGGCAAAAATTTCCTCAGAAAGCTAAAGAAAAGCCGTTTCAGCGGCTTTTCTCTGTCACTCAGTCGACATTGCCGACCGTGTGATCAGTTCAAGGTGCACAGATCGTCCATGAGTTCGTGCAGCTTGCGGCTACGCTCCGGGAGCAGATCAATGCGACCTTTCCAGAGCTCCGTGTAGGAATTCTGTAGCGACCACAATGTCCGCGGCTTGAACTCAGCGTGTCGTGGCTCCCGATACTCTTTGAGCACCTTGGGCAGCATCCGTGTGGCGATGATACCGTTATCGACGGAGCGGACCACTAGGTGATGCGCAACCGGATCGGATATCCGCGTACGGCGATACTCCTCAATACGGCGCTGCTGCTGTTCCCAGTACTTGTTCAGGCTGACAACGGCATCGTAGGCCAGTTGAGGCAGGTCTTCCAGTATCCGAGGCGTGTGCTTCCGGGCAATCTGGATTTCACCAGAGAAGCACAAGTTTGAGCAGACCAGGACCTGGTTCCCGGCCACGATGCCCGCGCTGATGGACTGATCGTGGGAGTTACGCAGACCAACAACCTTGCTGGTCTCATGGCCGGGATGGTTGTTCTGGACCTGGAGCAGTCCAAAAAAGCGCTGCCCCTCATGGCTTAACCCGTGAGCTTGCTCTATGACGACAAAGCCACGTTCTAGTAGGGCCTTCTCCACAACTTGCAAAAGGCGTAGGTGCGGAATTGGCTGCCAGCTCTTGGTGGGCCTCGGGGTCGGTGTTTGGGCCAGCTCCGACCGCGTGACCGCATGGTCGCCGTGGTGAAGCAGGAGGTTCGAGTGCCGCACGAGAGGCGGACTGGTGGGTTCTATAATATCAGTTATCATGATGATTCCTTGGTTTGATGTTTAGTTGGAAATGCAAAAGCCCCGCCTCCAAACGGACCGGAGACGGGGCTTGAGTTGATGTGATTTACTGTTGGTAGTACCGTTCTCGTTCCGGGAACTCAGGCCGAAACGGCGATCTACGAATACATCCTATGACGTACCCGATACTCGCGATCAGGATAGCCAGACTAATGAGGAGGAAGGGCGAGAAGCTCTGCTTGGCTTCATCGACCGCCCCGACCGCGATCGGCCCGGCGATAGTCCCGGCAGCGTAGCAGCTGAGTCCTACGATAATGAGCTTTATCACGATGTTCATGGTGTTCCTTTCGTTGTTGTGATTGAATGATGAGACTGGTCCCACAAATAAGGGAGCATATGACTGAGCACACACCGACATAGCGTAGTCCGCTGGCTAGCGGTTCGTAATCGACTAGGGGTGTGCTAGGTGGCGCTGGTGGCCCTTGGCAGGCAGCTGCCGCCAGTAGGGTAATAAGGATCAGGGCACAATTAACCCAGTTCATCATCATGCCCCTTTCCACTCCAGTTGAGGCACTGCTGACGGTACGAACACCACGAGCAGTGCATCCCGGGTTGCGGATACCAGTTCTCCTCGTAGATGCCCTTGACTGCACGCTCGGCAATTGTCCAGAAGCGCGCAATCGCGGCCTTATCTGCCGGAGGCATCCGGTTCACGATGATCCTGGGCTCCTTGGTTTTGACCAAGTACACGATTTCTCGGGACGTAACCTTCTGCCCCGTAGCTGACTCAATGAGGAGCTGGTAAGCGGTCAGCTGTAGTTCATGCTGAAAAGCTTCCAACTCCACATTTGGCGTCGATGCCACCGTCTTGTAATCCACGGGCATGAGCCCGGGGAGCACCAGGTCGATGTAACCGAGGATGGGACTCGGCAAAGATGCAAAGTCCTCTTCGAGTCTCACCTCAACTCCTGCAGGGATGACCTCCTGCTTGGCATGGTCTGAATCCAGATACGCCAAGACGAGCGCCTTGCCCTTGGTCAGTAGCTTTTCACGATCGACCTCCTTAATCTCCAGCGAGTCAACCGTCTGAAACCGCTCAAACGCCTCCTGGAAAGCGTGAGTGATCGTTTCAGGAGCAGTGTCCCCGTCACGCCACCGGGCGAGCCAGAAGGCCTGTAGCGCCTCGTGAACGGCCTTCCCGAAGACGAGGGCCGTTGACGTAGGTTCAGGCAGTCCCAAGACGCGCCTGAAGTAGAACCGGAGCGAGCACCCCAAGTAATCCTTCAGTGCTGAGGGCGAGATGTGATCCAGCTGGCCGTCCGAGGACTTCCGCGGGAACGCAATGATCTGCCCGGGCTTGGAAACAATTGTTTCCGAATTAGTGGGGGTCGCATTCATCGCCGTGATCCATTGGTTGCGAAACTGCCGTTGCGGCGATAAGAGCTACCGCAACCATTTCCATTCTGTGAGCCACCATGCTTTTCCAGTAGTTCGTCAATCAGACCTGACGCTTCCATCCGGTTAAGTTGACGCACACCCTTGCCGAAACGATCCCTGGACAAGTCATCGATTTCGCTCTTATCGAGCTGATGTTCATCGACAACCTTGAGGATCAAGTCGCGCTGCTTGGGCGAGCACGACCACTCATCCCGCACGTGGATACCTCCGGGGCTCTTGCCCTCCGATGCGGCTACGGGGAGCCAACCAGTGTTGCAGATTTCACGGTCCACGGACTCCTGCAGCAACTGGTAGATGCGCCGCGACTCCTCCGGGACCTGGTTGATATCTGAGAGTTCTGCCCGAACCGTGACACCATACGAGTGCGACGAGTAGCCGGGCAAACCGAGTTTCTTCGAGTAATGAGCCTCAAGCACGACTGCCATGAGGACCTCCTTTCATTGATGACCGCTAGAGATACTATAACACCCGGCCTGCGATCATGCAGCCGGGTGACTGATAGCAGACCTCCCGCTATCATAAATATATAACACGCGATTGGAAAAAATTGCAGCATGGGGCACTCCGGCTACGAGGACGTCAGGGACTGTTGGAATACGGCCACCAAAGGGAGCCACCTCCACTACTTCAGCGAGCTCTCCCATGGACGTAAGGCCGCCGTCGTCATATTCCCGGACGCTTACGCTGTAACCTCGGCCATCCTGTTTTTGGCCACACCACTCCGTGGCGCGCCCACAAAGTGCGTCCGGCAGCTCGGTTATCCGTGAAAAGACGACTTAGGCGGTTTAAGAGCCGCAAGCGGCTCTATTCTTATTCAAAATGATGAGGGTTTGCTCCAAGTGTGCATCCACTCGCCCCAGCGGTCCACCACTTCAGGCCTCTCGCTGGCTGCCTTGCGAAGCCTCCTTACCAAGGTCTCATACTTTGAGCCCTTCCAGTTAGAGATCTCTTTCTGTCCCATATCTTCAACCTCAATCCGCTTATACTTCCCGGGCCATAAATCTACATACTCCGGTACCCTATCCTCTGGGACAATATTCGGGATATCCAACTCATAGTAGGCGATCTTGGAAATCGCCTTCTTGATTTTTGCGCGAATGCGTTTGTGGGAGGGCTTTGCCTTCATGCTCAAATAAAGGTCCAAGAACTCGGGCTTCTCCTTTGAGACGACTGCTAGGAACTCGTAAATTCCTGATACCTTCTTCGTTTCCATCGGATCAGGAAAGCACTCGAGCAGGACCTTTCTAACAGCTTGGTTTAGCATCATGGGAGTTGGGCCTGTCATATGCAGATCCCGTCCAAAGTATTGCGCTACTGTCTTACTGTCCTTGAAGCGCACCTCAATCCGGGTCACGGGATACTTCTCGTATGAACCCGGCAGCGGGATATGCTTACCTCGCATCTGCTTGTATTTGTCGTAGAACTCGATCTGCAGTTGGCCCCGCTCTAAGCGGATAGTTTCATCTCCATATACGCGGGCGGACTTCTGTGCCCTGGGCAGCTTGTAGTTGCGTAAAACCTGGATAAACTCCAAAATGGGTCGAGACACTTGAAAAGATACATCAAGCCGACTGTAAGCACTGATTCTTGAGTCAGCAGTAGATATCTCACCAAGAACCGTATCAAGCACTTGATAGGCAAGCCGTACCTCCTTGATTCCATGAAGCACTGCGCCATTGTGTCCATACACGAGGGCTGGCAGGCTGGGGACTGTAACTGTGGTGAATGTATCAAGGTGACCTCGCAGGGTCAGCCCTTCGATCTTCGTATGGCGGGCAGTTAGACCGTGCGCACGCCGTGGATCACCTTCTACTTTACTGCGAATAATGTCCCAGTTGGATCTATCCGCGCCCTCCTTCAGGGTACGTCTTTGCGAGAACTTAATACTATCCGGGCACATACTAGGGGTGCAAAATTGCTCCTTTATCGGGGGTTGTTAAAGAATCTATAGAATGTCCTCTGCTACTACGCCCCGAATATAACCAGATTTCTGGAGGTCGTAGGCGTCCAACGCAGCGCCACAAAACGATAATCGCTCCAGGGGTTCCATGATCGGTACTCTTCCGTCCCCAGGTACGTCACTTTCCACGCTTTCGTCGCCGCCATCGAGAACTCGGGCATGGATTTCGACATACTTAGCAAGCTTAGCCATCTCTTTCTCACTGAGCACAGTCAGAAGGTGGTCTGCTGGGCAAAGCAGCAGCTCCTCAACTAAGACGGTGAGCGCCGTGAAAAGAAGGGCACGCTCGCGATCAATATTGTCCTTCTTCTGCCTGGCCTGAAACTCTTCGATGTCCACCTCGGGAAGGCCAAAGCGCAACAAGGTCGCGTTGAGCCGATAAAAGCTTTTAACTCCCGCGCTGACCACCTTGCCCTCCTTTACCCAATCGAAAAAGGTCGTTCGACCGGGCTTGGGATGAAAAAAATCCAG
Organism: Verrucomicrobiia bacterium; assembly: GCA_030432235.1. Classification (GTDB taxonomy): domain Bacteria; phylum Verrucomicrobiota; class Verrucomicrobiia; order Opitutales; family Cerasicoccaceae; genus JAUIHT01. Next base: position 365,641 of record JAUIHT010000006.1, read on the forward strand.
AATAACCTCGCGGTGGACACAGAGGTCGGAGGTCGGCATCAAGTTCTTTTTCGGCATTGGAAAAGAGTGTATCGAACCTCGATGTCCTTCCAAGCCATTTTCATAAGGTCAGTTGCCAATTCAGTTGCCAAAAATGCACCTTTTTCCCGAATTTCGGCGTATTTGACCGGACGCCACCGGACTTGATATATTTTTACATTCGCCCTGAAAGCGGCTTAAATACAGGGAAAATCAGTGTTTTTCATTGGTCGGGCTGCAGGGATTCGAACCCTGGACCTCGTCGTCCCGAACGACGCGCGCTAGCCAGACTGCGCTACAGCCCGTAAAAGAAGCTAAGCAGAATTGCTTAGCAAAAGCACGAAAGCAAGCGGATTTTGACTATCCCAGGCCTAGTCCGTAGCGCTCCCATGCCTGAGTCGCGGATTGCTTCATTTCAAGCTCTTCCAACTTTTCCACCAAAGCCGGTACGTTCACGGATTGGCGCTCCAAACTAGGTGGGGTATGTTGATACTCCAAAGTAACCAGACGAAGATTCAGGCGAAGCCGCTCTGTGCTTTCCATCACCTGTTCACGGAAGCGAACCGGATTCAATTGTCCAGCCTGGAGAACACCTTCCAGGCTACCGTATTCGCGAAGCCATTTGGCCGCAGTTTTCGGCCCCACGCCTTTCAATCCTGCAATGTTATCGGAGCTATCCCCTACCAGGGCCAGATAGTCAGGGACTAACCGGGGAGGGACGCCAAACTTCTCTTCCACTCCTTTTTCATTGAGGGCTCTCCACCCCAAACGAGGATTTGCAGTCGGTGCTGGTAACAACTGAGTGATAGTACCGCCCACGCATTGGCCCAAATCTTTATCTGCTGAAACGATGACAACACGGTGTCCTTGCGCCCCCAGGTGCTTAGCCGCAGATGCAATGAGATCATCGGCTTCGATTCCTTCAATCGAACTAACTGGATACCCCATCAGTGAAGTCAACTCCCGCAGTACAGGAATCTGCTGCTGAAGCGCCTCCGGCATTTCCGTACGATTGGCTTTATAATCGGGCAATGCTTCCAAGTGTCGCCTCGAGCCGCCCTCATCGAAGAATACGGCCAATTGATCCGGTTGCTCGGAATCCTCAAGCTTCCATATCGTTTTGATCCACCCGTGTGCAGCTCCGGTGGGAAACCCATCGGCCCGAGTCAACTCCGGCAAAGCATAATAACTGCGAAAGGCAAGATTGTAGCCATCCAGCAGAAGTACTTTGGTCACTGTATCTAGAGGCTTGGAATGGCGAAGGATTGAGTACCGTCCGCAGAAATGAACCAAGTCAGGTTGGCGGAAGGATCAGGCATGGTGTAGAACCAGCCGCCTCCCAGCTTGCTGAAGAAGAAAACCCACGGATAGACCTCATCGGATGTCCACATCCAATCCTGTGCTCCAAGCACATAGAACCAGACGCTATCAGGTACTGAGGAAGTTGTATAAAGGTAGCCCATGGACAGGCTCAGGTACCAAGGAGCGGAATTCTGATTTACCCAAGTGTCCAGCCAAGAGGAATTAATCCAACCGTCAGATTGGATATTCCCCTCAAACAACAAGGAATACGGATCGGCAAATCGGCTCGTATAGCGGGGATCGGTAATAATGGCCTCAACCTGATCACTCACCCCGAGCGAACGCAGTGACTGCAGGTCAGCATTGGTCGGTTGCTCATTCCACAAGGTAAGCATGAGAACCGCAGTGGTCCATAGGCCTCGCATGGACGATGCATCTCCAATCAAAGGCTGCGGATCGCTGACCGTACCCGTGGTCAAATCGGTAACCACGATATTCTGCTCACTGATGAGAACGCTGGTAAAGGGATCCAGCCCGCCAAGCAATACCATACGCAGAGAAGCCTGCTGCTGCTGGGCCGTGCTAGGATCGCTACCATACTTGCCGCTCCACAGCTGGCGGAATATTGCCCGACGGTTTAGGTCGCCTGCGCTGCCATTGGTTGGGCCAGTCAAATCCGGGAGCTGTCCGAATCGAGTCAGGTATTCGTCAGAACTAAAGATCGCATTGACCAAGCCCTCCAAGTCGAAGTTGCTGGTGCCAGTGGTGACACCGCTACCAACGCCACTGGTACCCTGCACATACAGGGTGTAGATGCCAGTCGAGAGACCCAACCAACCTTCAACCGTAATGTAATAAGTCCCTGCGGGGAGGAACTCGGTTATTTGGAAGTTGTTTCCAATGCCTGATTGGTCATCCAGCGCGATAATCTGGCCACTAGAGTCACGCAGGGTGCCAACCGTGTCAGTCGGACCCTCACTGTAAAGTGTGATATTCTGGGCCGTGGTCGTCGTAAAGTAGTACTCATCCTGCTCGTTCGCTTGAGTAATCGACGCATCAGTCACCGAAGGAACACCAATCTGGATGGCGCCGGTGGTCGTAGTGCTACCAGAGCTACCATCAAAGCCGGCACCCGTGATAGCAGTCTGATATTCTGTTACAGTCGGGAAACGGTACAGCTGAGTGATAAAGGCACCCATAATACTGACTGCGGACTGGAAGTCACTGCTCGTCGTGACTGTAGCGACAAAGTTGGCCTTGGATGCCGTGTTATTCTTAACATTAGCACTGTAATCCTGCACCGTATCGCGGTCCGGCACCACTGCGAAGAAATCTGTCAGTGTTTGCGCCACGAAGTCCGTAGCGGTCACCCGTGGATTGGAGGTCACCTGAACCGGAACCCCCTCTGACGTAAGTGTCACACCATCCGTGAAAGAAACCCTGGCAGTCAGGATAACATTGCCGGAATTATCGGGTTCATAGATCGCACGGTAAGGCGAGAAGGTAGTGCTGCTGTAATTGTCGTCATCGGCATAGAAATCAACCCGACGGACCGTGCGGCCACCTGTAGTTACCTGTGCGGTGACCGTCCGTGAGTCATAGACAGAGAATTGCACTCCTGCCTTCGGCGAGGTGATGACAATGCCAGCATTAATATCCAGGACGTCAACCGTGATGGTATTACCCGCACGGACACCATCGGTATCGGTTACAAAAGCCTGTAGGATGACTTCACCTACCGAAGTTGGTGTATAGTTTTTAAGATAGGGGAAAGAGTCATCAGTGCCTAGAGAAACACCATCGGCAAAGAACTCGACGTAAGCCACATTAGCGTTCTCCGAATTGGCAGTGACGGTAATCTCGGTGGGAGAATTAAGAATTAGGTCGTCCCCCTCCTGCGGGCTGGTAAAGACCACCGTCGGAGGATTGGTCGCCACCGTGATGGAAATCGAATCCGTGGCCGTGGCATTGGCGGTGCCCCCGTTAACGGAGGCAGTGGCCGTCGCCTTAAGGGTGACCTGACCGTTGGAAGTCGGCGTGAAAGTCGTCGTATAGGGAGCAGAGGTCAAAGTGGCAATGTCGACGCCATTCTGCGAAATAGTGACGCTATCGATAGTGCCAGTCGTGTTAGTAACTCCCGCATCAACGGTAATGGAGATCGCAGAACCGAGGGCAAAAGCGTTGCCTTCGATAGGAGCTGTGAAGTCAGCATAGACCCCGGTCGGCGTAGATACGGTGACGCTGACCGCATCGGAAACAGCAGTGCCCACGCCAGCTTCGTTAACACGTGCGACAATGGAAAAGTTTCCAGTCGTGGTAGGAGTCCAGTTGGCAATATAGGGTGAGGTGCTGTCGGAGCCTACCCTCACGCCGTTCACATAGAACTCCACCGTGATCGCATTGCTGGCGTTGATTGGCGACACTAGGGCCTCAAGAATGACCTGTTCATTCACGCTCAAATCATCGCCAACACTTGGAGAGGAGACAGTAACCGTAGGCCGCAGGTCGGTGCCGGTTCCAGAGTCACGGTTAATATCACGCAGATAGAGGAAAATGTCACGTAAGTCATTTCCGTCCAACGGATCCACATTAGTGGCTCCAAACCGCAAGCTCCCCACATTGTCAGCATCGGTAGAGAACGCGATGCTGCCACCATCAGCACTGATGGCAGGAAAGCGAGATGAACCGGATGAGGGGACGTCTAAGAGAGCGGTCGTCGGATAGCCGAATCTACTAACGCTAATCTTCAAGGTATCTGTATTACCATCCGTATCAAAAGTACCACTGCCATTTACATCGCGGTCACGCAGGAAAACATTGGAGTATCGGTTGTACAAGGGTCGAATCCATTCACCGTTGTCCGGATCAATCGCGAGATTCTGTTCGAGAGAACGGAAGGCGATCAGGGCTCCCGAGCGATCAATAGTAGGTTGAAGGCTACCGGTTGGCACACCTTGCTCGACTGAGGAAGTTAGCGAATTGTCACCCTGAGTGCCGCCACCAGCCATGCTGTCATAATAAACGTAGATAACATCGGCAGCCGAAAAGTATGCAATTACTTGGTTCCCCTGCACACCGGGCACATCATTAATCAAGGTCAGTCCCGGGAAGGCGCCATAATTGGTACCAGTCGCACCATCAGGATACGGATCGAAAGGCGAGTTCGACGATGCTGCTGTAATAAGTAGATTAGGTGTCGCATTAATCGCAGCAACCAAATTGTCTCTGGTAATAGCCGCATTAGCGCCGATAGTCACATTGCCGCCAAAGGTAAAGGTCACCGGCGCATTTGTGCCATCATTAAGAGTGATGAAGTCGCCGCCCCCCGGATTGTTAGCTGGAAGTGTACCGCGTGCCCAGAACGGGAACTGCTGAACGAATTGAATGGAGGTAAATGACTTACGATTATTACTGACACTGACGCGCTTGGTGACAGGAGCACCGGATGTCGAAAAATCTCGTACAAAGATGTCGGATACCCCGTTAGTGTCACCAGTTACCAAATTGCTGGCTTCGGAACTGAAAGCGATTTGCAAGCCGTTAGACTCACTCCGCCCACCGTTGACGACAGGCTCGGAGCTGTTGCCATTGCCTGCGGCCCCGTTTTGCAGACGACGACTGACAATACCGACATTGCCAGTGGGCTGCCCGTCATCGAGATTACGCAGGTATATCTGGCTAAAACCATTCGCCAAGGGGAAGTTCGTGGCATTCGTTACGAAGGCCAGGGAAGCACCGTCCAAGCTCAAAACAGGAGTCAGAGCGTTCGTGTCCGCCAAAGCTCCCGCATTGTCAAAGCTAACCAAGTAGATGCCAACATTGCCCTCCTGATCAAAACTGCCGGAACCATTGACATCGCGGTCCACTACATAAATTTGAATACGACCAGTCCCCGGTCCTGGCTGGACAGGGCTATTCAAATCCAGATTGGAAGCAACCGACTCAAAAGCAACAAAACGTCCCGTTTCACTGATGCTTGGAGTGAAAGAAGCTCCGTTAGCCTGAACCCCGTTCGCGTTTACTGTCAATCGAATCGTGCTGCCAAGCTCAATGTCGCGAACAAAGATGTCGGAAAATCCGTTGGTGTCATTGTTGACGAGATTGCTGGCGGTGGATTCGAATGCCACATAACGACCATTTGTACTGATGGCCGGGTTAAGGCTGGTTCCGTTTCCAACAACACCTGCACCCGAAACAGACATCAGAGAGATGGTGCCTTCTTCAACTTCACGCACGAAAATCTGGCTCAAACCATTGTAGGTATAACTCTGAGTTGGGGTCAAATTAGTCGCCAAGGACTGGAAAGCGATGAGACTTCCGTCTTCGTTGATGCTGGCTTCGTCGCTCAGGCCGTTGGATTCAGTCACTTGATTGCCACTTGTATCCGTAACTTCACTGACAGGCAGGGTATTAGAGGCCGGCCCGGAAATGATGCGAACACGAGGTGTGGCATTAGAAATGAAGATATTATCGTCTTCATCCTGCTCATCCAAATTTTCAACCGCATCTATGGCCAAACCGACAAAGTAAGTTCCAGAAAAATTGGATGGAATGAGATACTGCTCGGTGACGGTCATGTATTCTTCGACATCAAGGTAGCTGTCATCCGGCTGGATATAGTAATCTCGTCCAAGGGTATCAATATGGACTACTGCCGCAAGGCTGTAGGTGGTGACCAATCGACGTGTCTGAGAAAATCCCGTGGGGATGAAACTACCTCCATCGCCTGCATAATCGGTATCACCAAGACGAAAATCCTCACCCGCATCGTAGCGCGCCTCGGGAGTGAGGAAGATGCGACAACGATACTCATCTGCATCACTCGGACGGAGCGGGCGAACTGCAGCATCCGATCCTTCCGCTGCACTGTTATAAACGCTATATGTAACTTCGATGATATCACCACCTTCATATGTGCCTGCAATATAGGTGACGCTAGCCGGAAAATCGGTCGCCACTAGATTTACAGGCACATCGATAAGTACATTATTACCACCAGGGGTCGCTGAGGCACTCGATCCTACAGGATTTCCGGTAACATCATCCACAATAACTATCGATATGGAATAGCCGGTCTCCATATTGTACAGAGAACCATCATCTTCAGGGATTACCCAACTAACCGTGGCTGTATCCGTTTCGGCAGCGGTGTCTGGACCAGGCCCAGCCAAAGCTGGGGCAGGTGTGGTTGAGACCACCTCGTAACCGGGGCCTCCGGCTGCAGTACCTAAACCATTGTCGTAAATATCACTGCCACTCACTCGCATCTGAATTGTCCGCCCCGCAAGTATTTCCCCTTCCAGGGAAACATCGACGCTGATGGTGTCTCCCAGCGCATAGGTGCCCCCGACGCTGGTTACCCCGGTGATGCCGGCCCTTAACGGACTGAGTGATATCATTAGCAAGCCCCCCAGGGCTGCCCAGAAGCGAAAGTGGTGATTCATACGAGATTCTCCTCTACGATTGGAATATACGAGAATAGTAATATTAATTGAAGTAAGGGTCTATTACCAGCTTATTCCGTCAACTCACGGCTGACTCCACCGCCAGGGGTAACGATGATCGGATTCTGGAAGAGCTGGTTGGGCTCAACATTGCGCAGGCGCTGACGCTGCGGGGAACCCCCGGGGCTGATCAGGTTGGCCGTAACGAAGATGAGCAAATTACGCTTTTGGGAGGACTCACCTTTGTTCTGGAAAAGACGACCAATAAGCGGGATGTCACCCAATACCGGCACCTTGTCGTTAACCGTGAGCACTTCTTCGCGCACCAAACCACCAATGACGACCGTGGCACCGTCGTAAACGGTCACCTCAGTACGCACGGCACGAGTCGAGAAGATGGGCTGGAAGAAGCCGGAGGGCACGGTGACCGTGGTGTTGTTCGAAATAGCGATGGAGGGACCACCGTACTCGACGAAGCCTTCGAACTCGGTCACGCGGGGCTCGAGCTTGAGAGAGATATTTTCATTCTCTTCCACAGTCGGGGTGACTTCCATTTCCACACCGACATTACGCACGGTGAAGTCCTGCGGCGTACCAGTCGTGATGGTGACACCAGCGGAACCGCCGCCATCGGCGTTACCGGTACCGACTTCGGATTCGATGTCACCGTAGTTTTCCGGATAGCGCAGTTCCTGAGCCACCACGATCTGAGCGGTACGGCCAGAGAGCACAGTCAGGCGCGGAGAACTGAGCAGGTCACTGCCTTCTTCCTGGGAGAGGGCATTGATGACTAGGTCAACGTTCACGCCATTGATAATACCGAAGGTGGTAAAGATGCTGGAGGCGCCGGTGCCCAAATCGATAGCATTCGGGATGGTCGGGGCCGACAGGTCAGAACTGATGATCGTCTGGTTGCCCTGGATGACCTCGAGAGGCAGGGTACCGGAGCGGTTAACCGCAAAAGCCGATGAGAGGGAGCGGTTATCCGTGGCAAACATTGTCTTGGGCACATTGATGGCATTACCATTGGCATCGTAGGTGGTACCGACGCTGCCGCTATTGATGTCCCAGGAGAAGCCGAGCTCATCAAGTGAACCCTGCTGAACTTCCATGAACTTGGCCTCGATTTCGACCTGTTTGGGCTGGTCGTAACGGCGCAGAATGTTGCGCATCTTCTCAAGATTGCGAGCCGTCTGGGTGACGATGAGCTGAGTGCCGTCAAAGGCGAGGCTGCTGCCAGGAGTGCCTTCGAAGTCGATGCCCGCACGCTGGAAGAAGCTCTTAAGCGCCGCTTCGGTATCGCCCGAGGAGGGGCCGGAAGGAGCAGCTGCTGCCGGAGCAAAGGGGTCGGCTGCGCCGCCGCCGCCACTGCCGCCTTCTTCAAAGCCGGTCAGACGGATAACGACACCACGCGAAATCGGGAAGAACTCGGTTTCCATGGTGAGGTCGCCGCTGCCCTTGGTAACGATAACAGCGTCGTTCTTGACATCCCACTGGTAGCCAACGGTTTCGACTGTAAAGTCGAGGACCTTATCCAGGGTCAGATTGCGCAGGGTAATGCTGACAGGCGGATCCTGGCCAGCAGGGGCCAGTAGCACCATATTGACACCCTTCTTCTTAGGATCGGGTTCCTCCACGTCGAATTCGACGGACAATTCGGAAAGGGTTTCCACTACACGGGAAAGAGGGATGCCGGAAAACTTAACGCTTGGAATTTCAATGGACTGGATCTTCTCCAAAAGCGGCGGTGGTCCAACTGTAATACGTTCATCCGGAGTTCTTTCGAACACCTGCGGGCGCTGCCAGGAGCGATTCACTTCCTGAAGCATTTCTTCACGGGTCTTTTCGTGGTCGAGGTAGGAAGTTTCCTGCAGAAGCTTGGCAACCTTGATCTGCAAGCCTTTGGCGGAAGCATTGGTCGGGTCGCGGGCTTCGACCTCACGGAACGTCTGCTGAGCTCCGTCGTAGTCACCATAAAGCATCTGGGCACGGCCCTTAACCAAGAGAGCATCGACCGCTTCCTGATTGGCAACGTACTGGGGGCTCAGTTCCGCGGGATTCTGACGCCAAGGGTTGGTGGCAATTTTCTGAATCTCCTTTTCGAAAGATTCGAGCTGCTTGTCACTACCGAGCTTCTCCTGGTACTCGGTGGCAAAAACTTGAGCACCGGCAACATTGTTGTCCTTCAAAGCTTCCTCACCCTGCTCGACGAGGATCTGGCCACGGAGTTCCTGAATGTCTTCGATCACGAATACGGTCGCGGTGTTGAGCGGAAGGCTCTCCTGTGTCTTGGCCAGCATATCTTCGGCTTCGTCATAACGACCCACGGCTACGAGCTTCTTGGCGGCGGCGAGGGACTCCTTGGCGGCAGCGACCTGCTCCTTCTGGCTACTGGCTTCGGCCGCCAGCAGGGCGTCGAGGCTGGAGGTATCCACCGGCATTGCTGGCGCGGGCTCTGTTCCCTGGGAATGTGAAGGGGGCGCCGAACCCGGCTCAAAGCTCGTTACGGAGGCAGCCTGCCCGAAGACGGTGGCTTCCCCGCTGCTCTGACGCTCGATGTCCTTATTGACCGCATCGAGGAGGTTCTGGACATTGCTGTCATCCGGATTCAGACGCAGCAGCGCCTCCAGATTTTCCTTGGCCACATTGAGGTCGCCCGCGTCACGGGCGCGCAAAGCGGCAGACATAAGCGTGATTTTTTCCTTGGTCTCGGTACTTTGAGCGGAGGCCTGGGGCATAGCCAGCCAGAGGCCCGCAAGCAGGGCGCAAAGCACGAGGCAGGAAACACTGCGGTGTGATTTTCCGGGGAGTTTCATCTTGGTGTTGGCGAGAAGCAACATGGTGGTTCAGACTAGAGAGCAGACGGATTCAGTCGGTACTCAGTTAAAAAAGTTTTCCAGACCCGGTGGTATATCACTTCCCTCGGATTCGGGGGAGGGCTCTGACACGGGCTGAGAGGAGATGATATCTGGTGTTCTTAATGCGGGTTCAAGCGTTTTGACCTCAGGTTTCTCAAGGTCAGGAGCGGTTTTTTCGACGGTGACGGTTTGGTTGTCAAAGTTTATTTGCTGTAGCGTGAATGTAGTATCACCTGTCTCATAGGTTTGCCCGGTATGCTCCCAAACGAATTCTGCGGGGGGGAATGGCTCCGCTGTGGCCATCTTGATCTGGAGCTTCCCTTCGAGGAAAAGCTTACTCTCCGTGGTGAGGGTGATTTCGCGGTTGTCGTTCTGTAAGTCGATGATGACGACAGTAGGCACACTGCTGACGGTGGTGGAGCCTTCGTCTTCTTTAATCACCTTCTTCACGCTACCCGACTTGAGCTGGAAGCCGTGCTCTGGAAAGCTATCGCCCAGATGGCCGCGAACAGATTCGCCTAAGTTCGAATTATAGAACTGCCAGATGGCGTCTTCGGGCTTGCCACTGGGGCCTTGGAAGTACGCTTCCAACTGGATGCGGAACATCTCTCGCTCAATGGAGACGAGGCGCAATCCAAACGGTTGCTTGGGTTTGGGGGGCTCAACCGGTCTAAAATCCAGTTTGCCCTCAATAGGATTCCAGAAAATCTGCGGGGGAGTAAAGATATCATACAGCTCCAGACCTTCGGCATCCTGAGCCTCGGGGTCATTCCAGGTAACCGATTCGATTTTGACCTCCGGGGGTTGAACTGCCTGATAGGCGGGGCCACTGGGCTGCTGATTCATGAGGTTGCCCGCACTACGCACCGAGCTGGTCTTCATAAAGTAGAAGCCGACGCCGGCGCCCAGCGCCAAAAGCGCGAGAACGAAGAGAATTTTGTCGTAGATTGCTTTCATCAGGGGTCGGCTCAACTCTTGATGGTCACCTCGATGTACTCGATGACGATGGTGAATTCGGAAATATTGGATTTAACCACTGGCTCTTGATTCTTCTCGATGACATCGGTGGTTTCCGCCGCTTGGGGGCTACCACCAAAGATCGCAAAAATGTCATCAGGCTTGGCCTTGGCGGCAGCCGTCTTGGTTGGTTCCGCCGGCTTGACCTCGACGCTGCGGACCACCAACGGAAGTTCGAAATTGGCTATTTCTTTGAGGAAGGCTCGAAGATTCTGGGTGTAACCGGTGAAGGTGATGCGAAAGGCGGTTGTGCTGACGATACCCGGGATGGCCGCGGATTCCTTCCCCATCCAGAACTCGTCACCCTTGGCGTCTTCCTTATTTCCTTTTCCTCCGCCCTTGGAATCATCCTTGGGTCGCTCAACAGTCACCGGCTCGCGCTGGACGGAAACGATGGACTGCGGGCCGGTGGCCAGAAGCTTGCGCAGCAGGTAGTTGAGAATAACTTTTTGACGGAAGAGCGCAGGGATGGCCGATTCGGGCGGCGGAGAACCGGCTCCGGCCTGTAAAAAGCGTGAAAAGCCCCAATCGAAATTTTCCGGCACGGACACCCCAGTTTCCTCACTGGCATAGGGCTGCATCACCTTGGCGTCTTTATCCAGCTCGTTTTTATAGGCGAGCAGGTCATAATACATGTTGGTGCCGGTGGTGGGTGGGCGCTGTTTCAGTATTGAAGCGCTCTTGCCCTGCGTGGACTCCACTTGGGAGGAAAGTACCTGCTCCAGCTCCGTGATGTTGGCCTCGGAGGCCTCCACGTTAGCAGGCGTGGGAGCAGGGGCCAGCGCCAGGGCTGATTTCAAATTGGTTTCCGCCTTCTTAAGCTTGTCGGCGGCGCCACTGGACTTGCCAGCGGCCAGGAATATGAATACCAGCCCTGCAATCGCCAGAAGCACCAGCACGATGACGGTGGAGAAAAATCCGATATGTTTCTTGAAGGCTGCCACAGGAGGGAGGGGTCAGAGAGGCCGTTCGGGGTTGGTCACAAGCGTGAAGGAGAAACGCAGGATGCGCGGTTGTTGATTATCAAACTTAATATCAGAAACCTTTTGGATGAAATCGGACTCTGTAAAACTGTCCAGCAAAACATTAACGCGCTGATTAGCAGCCTGAGCGCTGGCGGTCGGATTATCCGGATCGTAGTCCTTGATCAGCATACGGCCTGAAAGCTGCAGGCGATTGCCGCTTTGGCGGTTGAGCTTGAGGTCCTCGAGCCAAACGTCCTGCACCTGCTGGAGACGCGCCTGCAGGTCGGAAAAGAAGATAATCCAGTTGGAGCGGGAATTAACCAGGGTCTCGAGCTTGGTGATCGTCTTGTCGATTTTCTGGGCCTTGCTCTGGTTGTCGACAATCTGGGTATGCTGATTACGCAGCTGAGGCACGCGGGATTCCAAGGCCTGAGCCTCACCCTCAAGCTTACCGGAGGCCTGACCGAAGAAGAGAATCGGCGGCACGGTGGCAATCGCCAGCATGGCGGCAGCCAAGACGAGGAAGGGCTTCTTTTTGGCGAAGGCCATCTCGTTAGCCAGGGACTGGGGCAGCAGGTTAATGCTGACTGCGTCCGGCAGCAGCAATCGGGCGGCTTCACCGACCGACTCGGAAAGATTGTACCGGTGAACGTCCAGATCGGCGGAGTCCACCCCGCTGCCAATCTGCACCGTGTTGAATGGGTCAAAGTAGTCGACGTCGACCTTCTGAGTCTCGCTCAGGTACTCCGGCAAGCCGGGAAGCAGCGCGCCGCGACCGGTCAGGAGAATTTTAGCGGGTGCTCCCGCTCCCTTCTGACGGCGGAAATTGACGATGGAACGGGTGATTTCCTGGCTGAGCTTCTTCTGGAAGACCTGCGCATTGTTCTGCAGAATCTGGACGCTGGGATGGTCAGCCTCGTAGCTGGTGTGCCCGCCAAAGAAGGCCGTCTTCACTTGCTCGGCTTCCCGGAAGGACTTGCCGAGGCTATCCGCCAGGCTCTGGGTCAGAACATTGCCGCCAAGGGCGATGTTGCGGATGAAAAAGCCGCTTTCGGTAATAAAGAGCAGATTGCTGGCACGGGCCCCAATGTTGATCAACAGGGTATCCCGCATGTCTTCACCATGGCAGAACTTGAAGGCGCTGTAATCGAGAATCGAAGAAGCCTGCACACTGCTGGGGTTAACCCCTTCGCGCCCCAGACGCTGACAGAAGCGGTTGATGACATCGGACTTGATGGCGATGAGCAGCACCTCGGTCTCGACGCCGTCATCGGCGATGACCTGATTGTCCCATACCACCTCGGAGAGCGGGTAAGGGATATTACGCTGAGCCTCGAAGGCGATAATCTGCTGCTGCTTGGAGGCGTCGACGTGCGGCACCTTAATGGTCTTGGTCAGCAGTTGATAGCCAGGAGCGATAACGGTGGCACTACCACGGTATCCCTCACCGACGAGGGTTTTAACGGCCTGCGAGGTGGCATGCAGCCATTCATCTTCCAGCGACAGGTCGTAATCAAGGTCAACTGCGCGGAATTCTTCGAGGACGAGGGAACCGCCTTCGACGGAAAACCGGGAAGCCGACACATGGCTGGCTCCGCAGTTTACGACCAGAGTTTTCGATGCACTCATTTATGAAGAGAAAAGAGGGTGCTTAGTTGGAGTAGGCAGCGTGAAGCAAGGGTAAATCTGCTTCAGCCATAAGGCTATATCACTTAAAGTACGCTTACTGCTGCTCTTTTCTGATAAAAGCGGCTGGCTCGCGGGTATCGATGGGCGGATTGGGTGAAAGGTAGGTCGGCACGAGGATGCCCTCAGTATCACCCAGTTTGCTGCGTGACATATTCTTGAAGTTCTCGATGGAGGCTCTTCCCGTGAATTTCGACGAAAAAGAACTGCTGTTTTGTATCTGGTCCACGGCCTGGCCTTTGACCTCAAGCTCTACAATCCAATATTCCGGCTCTTTGGGGAGATTATCGCGTTCCACGACGTCGTAAGGCATCCAAAAGGCGACATCCTTCTTCTTGCCGACCTGTAGGGTAATAAGTGTGGCCTCCGACTGATAGAAGGTGAAACCGTCCGACCCATCGCTCTTATAGCCCAACGTTACGATGACACGGATTTCGTCAACATACCGGGGATTGGGCGCTTTGGGGTCCGGATTTTCGTTCGCCTGCAATTCAATGACGACATTGTTCCATTTGAAAGGGCGGGTACTGCTGTTAAACTGGACCCGGGAAACATCAACCGGGGCTTTGTCCTGGGCCTGGAGCCCGGATACCGAGAGGGCGATAAGGAGGTAAAATAGACAACGGGATAATGCGTGCATCCAAGAGGGATAAAGCGCTCGTTCGAATCCGATCAACAAAAAAGAAAGGATCTCGCTCCCTAAAATGGAAAGAGGCCCTCCCGGATAGGAGGGCCTCCCGCCATCTCTACTGTATCATTCCATCGGAGTTAACCGGGAAATAGAATCGATAAATATGTTATCGAAATATTAATGTTACAATTAAGAAGATTTTTTGAAAAATTTCAACGACAACTTTCAAAGTTTACGTCTACCGTTGAAAAAAAATCTCGTCTTGCTGGAATATATGCCGCGTCAAGTATGCGCTTTGTGATACAACCCCTTGTGAATGAATCGATAGCTCACCCCGTGAAGCATCTCGTGAGCGGGCTCTGCCTGTGCCTGGCGAGCTTGTGCCTGACTGTGCCCGCCCGGGCCGTCGAGCCGGAAGAACCGCCCGAAGTGCCTCTACCAGAAGAGGCCCCCACCCCGCTGGAGGAATCCCTGGAGGTGCCCCAACCCGCCGAAAATGTCATCGAGCCCGGTAAAATGGAAGCCCTCATGGAGCAAAACCTGGGTCCCGAAGATGATGCGCAGCCTGACATCAACCTGCTTCCCCAGGACGCCATCGACATCGCCCTGCAACGCAACCTCGGCCTGGCAATCGTCCGTTACCGGCCCAGCATCTCGGCAGACGGCGTCATCGTAGCCGAATCGGAGTACGACCCGGTGCTCTCCAGTGCCGCCAATGCCAGCGGGCGGCTGAGCCCGCAAGCCGCCAGTAACCTGGATGGCGTGGCCGCCGGCCAGCAACCCCAGACGACCAGCCAGAGCGGCGAATTTGGTATCGCCCAAAAACTGCCGACCGGCGGAACCCTGCGCGCCTCCACCGGGATCAACCGCTCTACCACCAACAGCAACCGCACCTTTCTCAATCCCGACTACACCTCCGATGCCCGCCTGGACGTGCGCCAGCCACTCCTGAAAAACTTCGGAGCAACGGTCAATCTGGCCGATATCGCCAAGGCCCGCCTGAGCCTGCGCCAGAGCCGCCTGGAGGTACGCAAGGAAGTCCTGGACGTCATCGCCGAGGCCGAAATCCGCTACTGGAGCCTGGCCGCCGCCCGCGCCCGCAAGCTCCTTTACGACACCAACCTGACCCTTTCCGAGAGCCTCCTGGACGAAAACAAGGCGCGCGAGCGCGTCGGTTTGGCCACTCGGCTGGAAGTCCTGCAAGCCGAAGCCTCGCTGGCAGCCCGCAGTGAGGATGTCATTCTGGCTCAACAACAAGTGGAAAATTCCGAAGACCGCCTCCGCACCTTCCTGGGTGACCTGGACTACGATCCGCAAGACGCCTTGAACGTAGCGCCCCTGCCGGAAATCAACCCCCCTGTCCCGAATTTCCGCGATTCAGTACGCTCTGCTCTGGCGCAGGACATGGACACACAGATCCAGTACGAAATCATCGAAAAGCGCCGCATCGACAAGCAGGTTGCCCAGAATCAAACCCTACCCTCCCTCGATTTGACCGCTGGTGTAGGGCTCCTCGGGCGCGACGGCGAGCCGACTCAGTCCTATGAAAACACCTATACCGGCAGCGGTTATGCCTGGAATACCGGGCTGGAGCTGAGCTTCCCCTGGGGCATGCGCGCCGCCCGCGCCGAGCTCAACAGCACCCGCCTGGACATCAGGCGCGAGGAAACCCGCCTGGCCGAAATCCAGCAAATCCTGCTGCTCAATCTCCGTGAGGCCTGGCGGGCAGTCGTGGCCGGCAAGGAGCGAACCGCCACCACACGCGCCTCACTGGTTCTCAACGAGGAAAGTTTCGTCCGTGAACGCGCCCGTTACGATGCAGGCGCCTCCACCTTCCGCAATGTCCTCGAGGCCCAGCGCGATTTCGACGAGGCCAAAATCCGTCATCTGGATGCCATGGTCGACCTCATTCGCGCCACAATCCGGCTTTCCCGGCTGGATGGCACTATTCTGGAGCGGCACGGCTTCACCTGGGAAGAAGTCGACGAGACGACGCAACGTTTGCCGGATCAGGTCGAGCCTCTCGCCGTGGAAACTCTGCAAAACCCGTCCGCGCTGCCGAACCCCGAGAACGGATAGAAGCAGGCCTCATATCAACTGGCACATGTTCTGATGGCCAAATTATCCTAATCAGCTTGCCTTCGTTTAGCGTTTTGAAAAAATGACCAGTTCCGTGTTTAAACGTGCCCTCATCCTCCTGGCAGTCCTCGGTGTTATAGCCGGGGGCGTTCTGGCCTTGCGCGAGGCGCAAAAGGAGACAGCCGGCGAAAAGGCGGATGTCGACATGACCGCCGTGGCCGAGCGCAAGACCATCGAGGAGGCCATTGAGGAAAGCGGTTTCGTCGAGCCGGTGGTTTCCACCGAAGTGCGCTCTGAAATCAGCGGCCGCATCAAAAAGATCTTTGTGGAGTCCGGAGAGCAGGTCCAGGAGGGCCAGGCTCTGATCGAGCTGGACCGCCTGGCGCTGGAGAACGACTTGGTCGAGGCCCAGCGCAATCACCAGGCTGATGCCTTGAAGATGGAGAAAGCCAAGCGCGACTACGAGCGCCTGAAAGAGCTGCACGACCAGAAATACGCCCAGGAGCAGGAATATCTGGACGCCGAGACGTCTTTCCACCTCGCCGAAATTCAGGTCGAGGTCAGCCAGGCCCGGCTGGAAAAAGCCAAGGACAATCTGGAAAAAACCATCATCCGCGCCCCGCAAGCCGGCACGGTATCGGACCTGGATGTCAACGAAGGCCAGGTCATTATCGGTGCGACCTCCGTCAATCAGGGAACGCTGCTGTTGAAAATCCACGACCTGTCCAACCTCTACGTCAAACTGGAGGTCAACGAGCTCGACATCGCCAAGATTCACGAGGGCATGCCCGCGGAAGTCTCTTTCGACTCCATTCCTGATATGATGCTGGACGGCCAGGTCAGCCGCATACACCCCTTTGCCTTTAACCAGAACAACGTCCGCGTTTTCCGCATCGAGGTGACCTTCGAGTCCAATAGCCCGCTCATTCGCCCCGGCATCAGCGCGGACATCCGCATCGTCACCGGCCGAGCCCAGGATGCCGTGACCGTGAGCCTTTCCGCCGTCTTCACGGACGACACGGAGCGGTATGTCTACGTCGTCGATGGCGGCGGAAGCAAAGCGATGAGCAAACGCCCGGTCGAGACTGGCATCAGCAACACCCGCTGGGTAGAAATTCGCCAGGGCCTCAACGAAGGCGAAACGGTCAGTCTGATCCGCCCCAAAAATCAGCACGATAAAACCGGTTAGCCGATGGCCGTCTTCGAGCTGCAAGACGTCCACAAGACCTACAAGATGGGGAGCGAAACAGTGCGCGCCCTGGACGGTGTCGGCCTGGCTATCGAACCGGGCGACTTCGCCGCCATCCTGGGGCCATCCGGCTCCGGCAAGTCAACGCTGATGCACGTGCTGGGCTTCATGGACCGGCCCAGCTCCGGCCAAATCTGGTTCGAAGGCAAAGAAGTCTCACGCATCAGCCGTGACCGCCAGGCCTGGTACCGGGCCAACCGCATCGGCTTCGTTTTCCAGACTTTTAATCTGCTTCCGCGCCTAAGCGTCGTGGACAATGTCCTGCTGCCCGTATCCTACAGTCGGGAGAAGATGCCGGACAAACGCGAACGCGCCATGTCCGCTCTCGAACGCGTCGGGATGGCCCACCGCGCCGACCACGTCCCCAACCAGCTCTCCGGCGGGGAGCGCCAACGAGTTTCTATCGCCCGCGCTCTGATCAATAAGCCTTCCATCATCCTGGCGGACGAACCCACCGGCGCTCTGGACAGCAAAAACGTCGAAAAAATCCTGGCCCTGTTTGAGGAACTGGTGGACGAAGGCCAGACCTTCGTCATGGTCACCCACGACAACGAGGTGGCCGCCCATACCCGCCGCATCGTGCGCATGCGGGACGGGCAAATCGAGGAGGACCTGCGCCGATGAACTTTATCCTCGGCTTTTACACCGGCATCGTCAACGGCCTCCGGGAAGTATGGGCGCACAAGTTTCGCTCCTTTCTTTCGATGATCGGCATCATCCTCGGGGTAGCCGCGCTGGTGGCCATGGTCGGTGTGGTGCAGGGCATGATCCAAAACATGCGCATCTATTTTGAAAATGCTGGCGGCATTACCCGTATCTTCGTGGAGGACATGGAGCCTCCGGTCGAGCAACAGCCCTTTGCCCATCTTTCCCCCGGCCGCACCTACAACGACGCGCTGGCGATCGGGGCCGGGAGCACCTTCATCGAAACCGTCGCCCCGCAGCTCAATATCGGCTGGCGTCGCATCCAGTATGGGCGCGAGCGTGAGCACGCCCCGCTTCGAGGCGTAGGCCCCGAGCGCCTGTCCACCATGAATCAGGGCATCGATGAAGGGCGCTGGTTCGGCGACCTCGACATGGAGCAAGCCAGCCTCGTCACCGTCCTGGGAGGTCACGTCGTGCGGGACCTGTTCGAGGAAGGAGAGTCTCCTGTCGGCCAAAAGGTCAAAATTCAGGGGAAGATGTTTACCATCGTAGGCACCTTGGAATATCTGGGCACGGATGAGGACCGGCGACGCAACCCCTACTACTGGCAGAATCGCGTCGTCTACATCCCTCTGACCACCGCCATGAAGCGCTTTAACGGGGACGAGAAAATCAACGAGTTGAATATCTTCATTCAGGATGTCTCCGTCATGCAGGACGCCATCGCACAGGTGGAGAACATCCTGCTGCAAACCCACCGGGGCATCCGCGACTTCCAGGTGCGCACCATGGAGGAACAACTGGCCGAGTTCAAAAAGCTGGAGCGCTCCTTCACCCTGGCCCTCGGCGGAGTGGCCGGCATTTCACTGCTCGTGGGCGGCCTCGGCATCATGAACGTCATGCTGGCAGTCATCAACGAACGCATCCGCGAAATCGGCGTGCGCAAGGCCGTGGGCGCCCGCGGCTACGACATCTTTATCCAGTTCGTGGCCGAGGCGGTCGTCATCAGTGTACTGGGGGGCATCATCGGGATGATCGTCAGCGTCGGCCTCGTGCATCTGCTCAAGAGCGTCGTGACCAGCGATGAGTTCCGCATCGTGCTCTCGCCCGACGCCATGGTCGCCGGCTTCTTCTTTTCCGTCACCATCGGCGTGGCCGCCGGCGTCTATCCCGCCCTCAAGGCCGCCAGCCTGAATGTTATCGATGCCTTGCGTTACGAATAAGCCGGTTTTTCGGTTTTCAGTTTTCAGGTCGCAATTTTCAGTTTTCAGTTAAGCTATACCTAATCTGATGAGTCGTAGCTCGCCCGAGAAAAATCACCGAGAACCGAGAACTGAACACCCTATGAAACTCTATCTGCTCAGGCATGCCGAAGCCTCCTACGATGCCAATTGCGACGAAGACCGTGAACTGACGCGCAAGGGCGAAAAATCCATCATGGCGCTCGCGGCCCTGCTCAAGGCCAAGGAATTTTCCGGACTTAAAGATATCTGGCACAGCTCTCTGGTGCGCGCGCGGCAGACCGCGGAGCTTTTCAACGAGGACATGCAGCTCGATCTACCGCTGAAGGAGAGCGACAGCCTCAAGCCCAGCGACCCTCCCCTGCTCCTCCTCGACGAATATCTGGAGGCCAGCCACGATCTCATGCTGGTCGGCCATAACCCGCATCTGACCCTGCTGGCCTCGGCGCTGTTGACCGGTGACGCTTCCAGCATCTGCGTGGAGTTCAAGAAAAGCGGCCTGCTCTGCCTGGAGCGCGCTGCCCCAGCCACCCTCGAACGCCCCACCGGCCAGTGGGTGCTCCGCTGGTATGTTGTCCCCAAAATTGTCCCCTAAGCGATTTCAGATTTTTTCATTCACGTCCTACTGCCCGGAGCGTGGCCTCCCGGCCATTCAATCTGAAATCAGATATCTAAAATTTTAAATCCCGCTCCATGCCCAAGAAAATTTTCACCTACCTCAGCGAAGTCTACTTTGACGAGCTAGACGCCCTCTGGGTGCTGCATCACGCCCGTTATCTGCACCACCTGGAGCGCGCCCAGCAGGCTTTCTTCCAGAAACTGCTCGGCGTCGAGGACTTCAACCCGCAACGCGACGAGGACATCTACGTCGTCGTGCGTAATCTGCATATCGACTTCCGCGAGCCCATCCGCAGCCCAGGCAACATAAAGATCAACTACACCTTGCGACGCCTGCGCGAGGCTGGCGTTGAAATGGAGTTCGTCATCACTTCCCCCGGCGGCGAAACCGTCTATGCCCGAGGCAGCCGCACCGTCTGCAAGCTCTCCGGAAAAACGCACCAGCCCAAAGGGTGGACCAAGCCTTTCCGCGAAGCCATGGAGGCATGGATTGAAGGGAGATGAAAGATGAAAGCAGAAAGATGAACGATGAATACTCCATAGGCTCTGAGCCAAAGTTCAGCTATTCCTAACTTCATCTTTCATCTTTCTGCTTTCATCTTTCATCGTTTTCGCCCTATGCCCATCCCGCTGCACTGGCACACTGAGCCGCTGCTCCTGCTCCTAATCATTGGAGTCGGTTGGGCCTACGCGCTCGCGATTGGGCCGATGCGGGAAAAAATCTCGCCCGGAACGCCCTTGGAAAAAGGCAAAGCCGCGGCTTTCCTTCTTGCGCTGGCTATTGCCTACCTGACCGTGGGCTCGCCTCTGGACCAGCTCGGGGAGGATTTCCTCTTCTGTGCCCATATGGTGCAGCATATGTTGCTGGTCTACGCCATCCCACCGCTCCTGCTCTGGGGCACACCCGTCTGGCTGGCCGACTGGCTCCTGCGCCCGGCGGGAGTGCGAAAGGTCTGGCGAATTCTCTGCAATCCGGTCTTCGCGGGCCTCTTTTTCACCTTCCTCTATACCCTCTGGCACATCCCCATGCTCTACGAGGCGGCTCTGCAGAAAAAGTGGATTCACATCCTGGAACACTGGACAATGTTCCTGCCTGCCCTGTGGATGTGGTGGCCCATTCTCGGCCCGTCCAAACGAATCCCGCCGATGGCCTACGGCCTGCGCATGCTGTACATTTTCGTACTCATGGTTGGGCAATTGCCGGTCTTCGCCTTCCTGACCCTTTCCGACGAGGTACTGTACCCAACCTACGCCTACGCGGCACGCATCACCGAGTTGAGCCCCTTGCAGGACCAGATTCTCGGCGGAGTCGTCATGAAGGTGTCCAATATGGTCGTTTCCATCACGGTGCTGAGCATCAGCTTTTACTGCTGGTGGCAGGCGGAGGAGAGAATGGGGGAAGCGGAGAAAGGGTGAAGAGGAGACTGGGGCTGCTCACGGGAAAAAATCTCCCATCCCCCCAGTCCCCCAGTCGCTCATACACCCCTTCCGCCTATCGGCACTCGCCCCAAAATTACTTTCGACTTTTTGCTTTCGGCTTTTAGCTTGGTTCCCTTTTGCCATGAGCTGGGAAATCGTCTTTGTGCTCATTTTGTTGATCTTCGCGCTGGTGTCCTTCGCACTGGAGAAGATTCCAGTGGACGTCACTGCGCTGGTGGTGTTCGCCGCCCTGTTGCTGATCGGCTCGCTGAGCGGCTCGGAGGCGCTGCCCACGACCACCCAGCTCGCTTCGGTCTTTGCCAACGAGGCCCCGCTGGCCATCGCGGCGATGTTTATCATCAGCCTGGCCCTGGAGCGCTGCGGAGCCATCGACGCCCTGGCGGGCTCCCTGGAAAAGCTGACCAAGCTGCCCTATTGGGCATTCCTCGGGGTGCTGGCCCTGGGTGTCGGCAGCATCTCGGCCTTCATCAACAACACGCCGGTCGTGGTGGTCTTCATGCCGGTGGTCATCAGCCTGGCGCGCAAGATGAACGTGCCCGCTTCACGGCTCCTTATCCCGCTGTCGTATTTTTCTATCTTCGGCGGCATCTGCACGCTGACCGGCACCAGCACCAACCTTCTGATGAGCGGCATCCTGCAAAGCGACGGCTTAAAGCCGCTGGGGATGTTCGAGCTGGCCTCTATCGGGCTGCCTCTCTTTGCCCTGGGTACCCTCTACCTGATGGTGCTCGGCCCTAAAATACTACCGGTGCGCGAAACCCTGACCGCCATTCTGACGGACGAGGAGCGCAAGGAGTATATCACTGAGGCCTTTGTCCGCGCCAACTCCCCCCTTATCGGGCAGAGCTTCGTCGAATCCGCTTTGAAGAAGACCCGGGGCATCCGCCTGCTGGAAGTTATTCGCGACGGTGTCGCGCTCAAGGGGGATGTCCCCCGGCAGGCCCTGGCCGAAGGAGACCGCCTCGTGCTCTCATGCAGCCCCAGCGCGATCGCCAGTGCCCGCGAGACCGAGGGCATCGACTTTGTCGGAGACCGGGGACTGAACCTGGAAACCATTTCCGCCCATGAAGGCGCCATCGTCGAGGGCGTCATCGGACCGATGTCCACCATCGTGGGTAAGACCATCCGGGAGATCAATTTCCGCCAGCGCTACCGCATGATCATCCTCGCCGTGCACCGGCGGGGACGCAACGTCCGCGAGCAGCTCGAAACCCTGCCCCTGGACTTCGGCGACACCCTCCTGATGATGGGCACGGACCAGGCCATCGAGAATCTGCGCCGCAGCGAAGACATTATCCTGCTGGACCGCCCTGCCCTGCCCGCTCAGGATATGCGCAGCCATATGCCGCTCGTCATCGGTGTTCTGGTGATGCTCATTGCCGCCATCACGGCCAACCTCATGCCGGTAGCCGCCGCCGCCATCGTCGCGGTCGCGGTCCTGTTCCTGAGCCGCACCATCAAGCCCAAGGAAGCCTACGCTTCCATCGAGTGGCGCATCCTCTTTCTTATCTACGGCATGCTCGGCCTGGGCATGGCCCTGCAAACCTCTGGCGCGGCCGGGATGATTTCCGAATTTATCGTGCATCTGGGCGACTTTCTTCCCGAAAGCACCCGGGCCATCGCACTGCTGGCACTGATTTTTCTGGTGACCAGCGTCCTGACCGAAATCCTGTCCAACAACGCCACCGTGGTACTCATGGCGCCCATCGCGCTCGGCATTGCCCACAGCCTGGGGGTAGACCCGCGTCCCTTCGCCATCGCCGCCTGCGTCGCCTCCTCGGCCAGTTTTGCCACGCCTATCGGTTACCAAACCAATACCTACGTCTACGGTGTCGGGGGTTACCGCTTCAGCGACTTTTTCAAGGTCGGTGCTCCGCTCAACCTCCTTTATATGATCGCGGGAATCATCATTATCCCACGCGTGTGGCCTTTTTAAACAAAAGATGAATCAAGGGGAAGCCGTTAACGGTGGATTTCATCTTTCTGCTTTCATCGTTCATCGTTTATTCACTTGCACCGGAGCACTTAATGTTTCAAAGCTGAAACAACATGGCGAGTATCGGGGAACGACTTGAAGAGGCGCGCAAGCGCCAGGGCATCTCCCTGCGCGAGGCCGCCGAGGCCACCAAAATCCGCAGCGACTTCCTGCAGAGCCTGGAAAACAACCAGTTTGAGTTCGACCTGCCGGACGTTTACCGGCGCGGCTTCCTCAAGCTCTACGCCCGCTTCCTCAAGCTCGACACCGAGAAGGTCATGACGGACTACAACGCCGTCCTGCTCGGCAGCAGTAAAGTGGCCAAGCGCGAAAATCGCGAGGTCTTCGGCCGCATGGACCTGCCCGAGTCCACCAAGCCCATCGGCGGGGCGGACAGTGAACCACCTTTCGGCGCCCATCAGCATCCAGGGCGCGCCTCCGAGGCTCGCCCGGCCCCTTCCGGCGGCCCCGCCGACGCCATGGAAACGCAGTCCGACTCCGGGCTGTACTGGAAGATCGGCCTAATTTTCGTCGGCGGCTTCGCCATCGTCGGCCTGATTTTCCTGCTCGTACAAGCTATCGTCGGAGGCAGCTCCGGGGATGACGCCGCACCGTTACCGGATCAACCCGTAGCGTCGTCGGACGCAGAGCCTACCACTGCGGCCACTAACGACAGCAACCGGGGTGCCTTTAAGATTATCGCCAATGACGACGTCCTGAACGTCATGGTGCGTCAAGATATCGACCGCAAAAAGCTCTTTGGCCAGTCCATGAGCGCAGGAGAGGAAATCACCATCGACCGCGAAGGTCCGGTGCGTGTGGTCTCATCCGATATCGACAAGATCACCATTGAGCTCAACGGCAAACGTATCACCTCTCCCTCCAGCGGCATCGGGCAAATCAAGCTCGGCATGCAGGGCCCCGAAAACTAAGAGGTGCGCGGCCGCACAGGACAATGATGGGGCTGCTGCTAAGCCAAGGTGGCGATCAGCTCTCCCAGGAGGGACGCAACTGGCCTTGGCGACGTTGGCCAACGGGGGTACCGAGAACCTCGTAGTAGAGCACAGCCTTGCGGGCAGCCATGGGGTCCCGAAAGGTTTCGAGTAAATCCTCGCGCAGGGAACCGGTCACGCGGGGCACGCGGCTGTAGCTGCGCTGCTCGCGGGTACTGCTTGAGATACGTCGCCGGGCCTGAGCGCGGGCCTCGTCGGCACGTCGCTGAGTTTCCTCCATGCGTTTTTCCTGCTCGGCCAGCTCCGCGAAAATGTCCCGGCTCGGCTCCGCTTCAACATAGACGGGCGGTTCGGACCGCATGGGAGGCGGCGAAACATGACGCGGCGTCTGCACGCGCCCACGCTCGCTCAAAGGCGGACTGCTGTAAGGTGACGACTGCTGGATCGGAGGAGGGGCCGATTGACGTGCCATGGGCGGCGGAGAGGCAGGCGCGGGTTGCGGCCCCTGCTGCTGTTGGCGGCGTGCGGCAATTTTACGACGGATTTCCTCCTGGATGCGACGCGCCTGTTCCTCCTGCTCCTGCTGGGAAGGGCGATACGAATTGTCCTCTTCCTCCCGGCCCTGCTTACGCTTCTCCAAATACTGGCCAAAGACCCAGATAATGAAGACCACGGCGGGAACCAGGTATTCGAGAAGGTTATCCATACGTCTTGAAGTCTAGAGGCAACCAGGGCGGAGTCGATGGCAAACGATCAGAACTTCGGGCGCTCGGGCAGCCAGCGATCGAGCACCCAACCGATGTCCCCGTTGGTCTCGAGCTTTTTCTGGGCGGCGGCGACCTGCTCCTGCAGCTTCTTGTCATCCGGACGCATGCCCCAGGCCAGGTACTCCACAGTCAGGTTGATGCCGACCGGGCTAACGCCCTCCTGCTTATACTCGCCGCCGAGCCAAAGTATGACCGGTGAGTCATAAATGAAGACGTCCGCCTGGCTGGTGACCACGCCTTTAGCCGCGGCGGCGGGCGTCTCGAACTTGACAGTCTCAGCTTTTGGGAAAAAGCGCTCGACGAAATCCGCCCCAGTCGTGCCGGGGATGACCGCCACCTTGCCTCGCGTGGCCATGATATCACGCGCGCTTGGATACCGGACACGATCGTCATCACGCACCATGGCCATCTGGCCGTACTCCACGTAGGGCGCGGAAAAATCGATCTTCTCTTCACGCTCCTTGGTCGCCGTCATGCCGCTCATGATAATGTCCGTCTTTCCCTCAAGCAGAGCAGGGATTTGCTCCTCCCAGGGCAGCTCGACAAATTGCACCGGGCGGCCAAGCTCTTTGCCCAGCAGTCGGGCCAACTCCGCCTCGATGCCTTCCATTTCTCCCCCTGCCTTGAAGATCAGCGGTGGGGAATCAGGCGTGACTCCGACCTTGAGCGGCGCGCTCTTGAAAGGGCTCAAGCCCGATTGCGCAAACAGGCCGGCGCAGGCCAGGAAGAGGGCGGCAAAAAACAGACGACGATGCATACCGACCACTAAGAAGCCTGCACCCGCACTTGGCAAAGTGAAAAATCAACTCAAGCGGCTGGCAAATCATGATGATGGAACAGGGCGAACCTGGTTTAGTCTCGCAGCGCCACCCGGTAGAGGCTTTCCCGGTTAAATCGATCAATGGCCAGTCCCCACCAGTTCGATAGCTCAGAGCGTGGCAAGACCCACACATCGCGGTGCAGGCGGCGAATGGATTCCACATCGGACAGCAGGCGCAACTTCTCTTCCCTGCTCAGACTGGGGGCGCCCTCGGCAAGCAAACGCGTGCTTAAAGCCGTGAGCGATGAGCGCGTTTCCTCCGCCTTATTGGGCCGGGGATGGATGAAAAGCGTATGCAGGGAGTTGACGTAGGGGTCGACCACCACCCGCAGCAGCCCGTAATCTGTCTCCAATTCCGGAATGGGGCGCAGGGCGGAGGCATCGTTCTCCTCCCGTCGCAGCAATGTGCTGACTTCCGCCGGCGGGTTCACATCCTCCGGGGTCAAGAGCAAGCCATGTCGTGTGAGCCAAACTGCGGCGCTGGTCCCGCTGGTCCAAACGGACATGGGCACGGCCAGGAGCCAACCCAACAACACCGGTGACATCCACCAGCCCAGTTGAGACGAAATGCAAAAAGCCAACACGGCCCACAACACCCCAACAAGCAAATGCCCCCGTTGCGCGCGTAACGCATCCAGCCAGCCCGTACCGCCGCCGTCGCGAGATTGCGTATCCCAGGTGACTTTTTTTCCGAAGAGCATGGCCACAACGAAAGAGGTATGGAAAAGCATCAGCGAGGGCGCCAACAACGTAAACAGGATCAGTTCTACGAGGATGGAGCAGGCTGCCTTAAACCACCCGCCATAGAGGCGGGCCTGCCTACTATTCCGCGCCAGAAGTAGAAGCGGGAATAGTTTAGGCACAAAAATAAGCCCCAGAGTAATGCCAAAAACCCAGACCCCCTGCGCCTCCGGACTGATGGATACACCCGGCAAGGCGCTGCCCTCCGTCAACAAAGTCAGGGAACTGTTTTCCCAAGCGTAGGCCAAGATGGTGCCCAGCGCCAGGAAACAAAACCACAAGGGCCCGGACAGATAAGCCAGCACGCCGTTGAGCATATGGACCCGATTGAGCAGGGGCACGTCACCGAAAAGCATGATCCACAAATGCTGAAGGTTGCCCTGGCTCCATCGGCGATCACGGGCCGCGAAATCAAGCAAGGACGGTGGCATCTCCTCATAAGTGCCTTCCAGATCATAGGCCAGCCATACACTGTAACCAGCGCGGCGCATCAGAGCCGCCTCGACGAAATCGTGGCTCATGACGCGCCCGCCGAGCGGCTGAACACCGGGGAGGTCTGGCAAAGTGCAGTACTCGATAAAGGGCGCGATGCGTATAATGGCATTGTGCCCCCAGTAATTACCCGCGTCCTGCTGCCAATAGTTGAGCCCGGCCCCGGCAATGCCACCGTGAAGACGGGAGGCGAACTGTTGCAGGTGCCCCAGCAGGGTACGACCGTTGAAGAGCCGCGGCATGGTCTGCAGGATACCACAGGATGGATGCTCGGCCATCAAGGCAACCAGCCGGAGGATCGTTTCGGCTGACATCAGACTATCAGCGTCGAAACAGATCATGGTTTCGTAGTTTTTGCCCCAGCGGCGGCAGAAGTCCGCGATATTTCCACTCTTCTGGTTGATGTTCTTGCGTCGCTTGCGGTAGAAAATACGCCCTTGAGCATCTAAGCGCTCCGTTGTTACGAGCCAGTGCATCTCTTCTTCCACCCAGCGATTGGGGTCCGTCGAATCGCTCAGGACAAAGATATCGAACTGCTCGAGCTGGCCGGTCCCTTCCAAATCACGGTACAAGGTTTCAATCGCGGCGAAGTAACGGACGGGATCTTCATTGTAGACGGGGAAGAGTAACGCCGTCCTGCCCGATGGCTTAGCGCCCGGAGCTTCCGGCGGCATATGCGTAATACACCGAGGATCCTGCCCGCGCCAAAGGATGATAAAACCGAAGGCGGCGTGGCAAAACCCGAAAGCCAGTTGAGCAAAGAGCACCGCAAACAGCGGCAACATCAGGTAACGCGCCTCGATGCCCCCCATCCGCACAAGCAAGTCCCAAAACAAGAGCACCCCAGCCAGCGTCAGCAGCGCCCATGTCCCAAAGAAAGTGACGCGACGGGACAAGCCATCCCGCAACGTATTACTCGAAGTTGATTCGGACGGTGAACTCATCGCGCGAGAAAATAAACCAAGACTCCAAGCAGGATCATGGAGCCGTAGAACAGCAGTGACCGCAATACAGGCCACCGGTTTACCATCGTACGTGCGTGTTCTGTGACGGACTCCACCGTACCAAAGTCCAGCACCGACGGGCCGAGCGTCGAACGCTCAAGCGGAGGCGAAAGCACGATCCGAAACTCAGACAGGCAGGTGACTGCTTCCGCATTCGGTTCCCCCTCCAGGAAGGACTCCGGCCAGCGTTCGCAATAGCGCTGGGACAGGGCTGCCAGGCGAATATGCTGGGCGCTACCGTTGTTGTCAGGCAAACCACAGGCTTTCGCCAGCCGCTCGAACCAGGCATCGATCCGGGCTTGGGTCAACTCACCGACGTGCCGCTCGAGCTCGTTCTCCCCGCAATCGGCACGCACGGCTTCGACAAGTATTGCCCGGGCATGCCGATGCCGAAACCAAATATTACGCATACCGTACGAACGCAGGATGCCGTCGACCTTGTGATAAGCCTGGTCGAGACATGCGTGAGAATAGCCGTTAACTTCCTCCTCGCTCAAGGGTTCCAAATGTAAATCCATTTTTCGGAAGCGGGTTGATCATCCTTAAGGAGTTGCAAGGACAGGGGGTAGTCATCCTCGGGTTTGCGATCCGCAGGGGCAACCAGGCTGAAGAAGACACGTACGGTGTTCGTGTTCGGATTATGTTGAAGGACCGGGCTTTGCTTGGGAGTGAGGCCACCGTCTTGAAAGGCCGTCGAGTAAGCAGCCAGGGTCGCCGGGTTGAAATCGTCCGGCGGCGAGAACTCAACCACAAACACGGTGACGCCCGGATCGAGTGTGTTTTCGCCAATCAACGTGTCGAGGATCGTGGCTGTCTCTTCGTTGGGCTCGCGGAAGCGCCAGGAGATAGTATAAGCCAGTTCAAAGGGCTGCCCCGCGGGAGGCGGTGTCGTTGGCCGCCAGAAGGCGTTCACGTTATCGGTCGTTTCATCGACCGTATGGAATTCATACAGCACTACCTCGCCCGACGGCCACTCACCCCGTGGGGTCACCCATGCCGACGGACGGATTTCGTAATGGGCTTCCAAATCCTCATAGGCTTTGAAACGACGATCCCGTTGTAACAACCCAAAACCCTTCAAGTCGTTAACCGGGATGGTATTGCTCGTCGGACTATCCGGATTACGCAGGGGAAGCCAATTCCAGGTATCACCATCGTGGACCAACAGGCCGTCCGAGTCGTGCACCTCGGGCCTCCAATCAGTCACGGGGGAATCCGTATTTTCCCCGAAAAAGAACATACTCGTCAGGGGGGCAAAACAAAGCGCGGCCTCCTCTCGCGGCCAAACGCGTAAACGCACCTCCACGAGGGTATGGACGCCCGGCTGCACGGTGAACTCGTACGCACCGGTTACCGCGTCCCCCTCCAACAAAGCCAGTATGCGTAACTGCTTGCTGCCAGGCTGGGGCTTTCCCAACCAGAACTGAGTGAAGCGCGGGAAGCTTTCCGCGCCTTGGTCGATACCAACTCCGAGTCCCCGGGCAGAAAGGCCATAGGCCGAGCCCCGGGCCAGGGCGCGGAAGTAGGACGCCCCCTGAAACACGATCAAATCGTCGTAAAGCTGTGGACGATTTAGCGGGTATTTGACCCGGAAGCCTGCATAGCCAGGCAGTTTTGGCAGCCGCCCCGGATCCACTTCGGCCTTACTGTAGTCGAAGTAATCCTTAATAAATGGAATCTCCTGAACGTGACTGTCTGTGTATTCATGGATGACCACGGGATCGCGAAACAGGTGCCCGAGGTGAAAGAACTCGATCCGGAAGGGCAGCTCATCTTCGTACCACAGGGCTCGATCCTGCCGAAAACGCAGGTGACGGTAATTGTCGTAGCTCATGCTTTCGAGCATGGCAGGTATGGTAGCCCCGGATGATTGTGCGCGAGGTTGAGACGCCAGCTCTTCGGCCATTTGACTGACCCTGGAAAAATCGATATGCTCCCGCTCGTACCCTCGTAATACGATGGTACTGATCAGCATGATGACGAAAAGAAGTCTGCTCACAGCCGGAACTGTAATCAGTTCCCTTGCCAATCTAATTGAATTCTATGTGTTCGCCAGTCGAGTAGCAATTTTCAGCAGCAGAGTAGCAATTTTCAACCTAACCGCTAAATCAGGCCTGCTAGGTCTCGGATTCCTCCAGCCCATGCTCCGGGTCAGCCGACGGACGGCCTGAGCCGGACTTTTGTCCCGGCAGCACAGCCAGATCCTGCAAGGCCTTGGCCGCCCCTTCGTCGTGAGGGATCAGGTAGCTGCGCTGAGTCGGCACGGCTAGCTGGATGCCTGCCTTGGCGAAGCGCTCGACCACGGCGCGGTTGAACACCTGGGAGAACTCCATGTAGGCCCAATAGTCCGCCGGGTGATACCAATAGAGGACAAGGATCTGATAAGCGTAGTCCCCCACCGATTCGAAGAAAACACGCGGCGGAAAATCAGGATGATTGATGGGGCCGTTACGCTTCTCACTTTCCTCGTCGCCCTCTTTGACCGCGAGAATATCCTGTATGATGGCGATAGCCTCATCGATTTTCTCCGCAGGGGTGGTCAGGGAAATATTCAGGCGTAATAGACGACGGATGTGTTGGCGCTCACCGATGTTTTCGATGTCGGCCTTGGCCACGTCCTCGTTGGGGAAGGTCGTCAGGTGGCCGTCGAGTTGCCGCATCTTGGTCGAACGCAGGCCGATGGATTCGATGACGCCGTCGTGCCCACGCACGATGACGCGTTGCCCCACCTTGAACGGCTTGTCCAACAGGAGCATGACACTGCCGAAAACATTACGCAACGACTCCTGTGCCGCCAGCGCGATAGCCAGGCCGGTCACCCCGGCGCCCGCCAATACGGTGGTGATGGAAAAGCCCAGCATGGTCGCCCCCTCGATAGCGACTGCCGCGGCCACCACGATACTGGCCACCTTGACCGAAAAACGAACCAGGCTGGAATCGATCCCTTTGCTTTCCAGACTGCGCGTCGATATGATTATTTCGGAGATGATACTACCGATGATAAAAACGATGCAGACCGCGCTGATAAGGACGACAAACCACTCCAGAAAGCGTATTGCCTGCAACACCTCACCGGTAACGAATATCTGCACGGCCAAAAACCACACCGCGAAGACCGTCAGCCCAATCGTCGCCAACGGCATGACGAGACGAACGCATGCGCGTAAGCCCCGGGGCATCTGGGCGGTGAGCCTCCCCACCACGCGCCCCAGCAAGGCGAGGACGAACACCAAGCCGAAAAACACGACCAGGATGGCAATCCACTGCCAGACCCCTTGCTTGAAATAGGTGGCATGCAGCCAGCTCGGCATGTCGCGCACCCAACTGGATGGAATGAGCGGGCCGGGTGTCAAGAAGTAGGCATCATGCAGGCCGTTGGCATGCTCGTTGACGTAGGACAGGCTCTTGACGCCCTCGTAGACCGGTTCGGCCATCTTGACCGTACGCGCGCTGAACTGAAAGCTGCCCTTGTATTCGCCACTGTCGATATAGACGATGGAAATGACCCCATCGTCCACCAGCCACACGCCAGGATAGCCGTCCTTCATCTCGGCAAAAGCCTCTTCGCGCCCCGGCAACGTCCCTGGCGGCATGGGGCGGAAACGGCAAAAGCTTTCGTAAAGGTACACTGCCGCCTCGCAGGCAGTGGTGCGACGCACCGAGGGCGGCACCTCGCGCAAGTCAAAAAACTGCTGCATCCGGTCTTCCATCCGACGCAGCAACTCATAGTTATGGTTGGTGTAGCCGCTTCCGATGATGATCTGGCTGTACTGATCCATCACCC
Source organism: Verrucomicrobiia bacterium (assembly GCA_030432235.1). GTDB lineage: Bacteria > Verrucomicrobiota > Verrucomicrobiia > Opitutales > Cerasicoccaceae > JAUIHT01. The sequence goes on from JAUIHT010000006.1 coordinate 397,370, forward strand.
GCTGGAAGGACGTCCAAGTCGCCTCCGGGCTGCTCAGGCGTGGCAGGATAAAGGTTTCATGCAGCTTGCGCGGCATGCCATCATCGACAGCGGGATCCACGATAGGATCCGATGGCTGACCCGACAACGGGGCCGCAATCAACCATCCAAGCAGCAGTAGGAAACAAAAGCGTGTCATAAGCCTTACTACCTACCGATAGCAGCATGTCTGCCACGGGCAAACTGTTTATTGCGCGAGAAAATCACGCAGACTTACAGCTGCTCCATTTTTTTCAACGCCTCGGTCAGCTTGCCCTCGGCATCGCTCAGGCGTGCATCCAGATGGGTGATTGTCCGCCGCAGGCTTTTGTTCTCCACCTCAAGTTGCTTGATGGCGACCTGCTGCGTACGGACCTCCACCGCGCGCTTCGCCGCGGAGGCCACCGCAAAGAGCAGCTTGTCCTGAGTGATCTCGGACTTGATCAGATAATCCTGTGCGCCGCGCTTCATCGCTTCCACGGCCGTGTGTTCATCACCCTCTCCGGTCAGGACCACCACCGGCCAGACGCCGCCCCCGTAGATGCTGCCCAGACGCGAGAGAAACTCCAGGCCGTCCATCCGCGGCAGACGCAAGTCGAGCACGATGCCGTCAAGCTGTACCTTTTCGCAAAAATTCAGCGCCGCCTCGGCCTCCCCCACCTCGATGACGCAGTTCTCGTCCGAGGACTCCAGCAGGCGCCGGATGAGCCCCCGGTCCTCTGGATTGTCTTCCACCACGAGTATCTTTTTGCGTCGAGATTCCATTTTTAAGGAAGAAAGACTCTATCGGCACAAAATTGGCAAAATCAAGGGATATAAAGTATATGCGCTGGAGCCACGCACGTGAGCTTTTCTCGCTCAAACACCGCGCCCCTACTTATAATAATCAAAAAGGCTCCTAATATTAGCGCAGCTTTCCGATTTTTGTTGATCCCGTGATAAGCCCGGATCAAAAAATAGCGTCCGCCATGAAGATTAAGCTGCCATCGTTTTTTACACTCTGCCTAGTATCATTTTTGACTATTGCACAATACTCTCTGGCTTTGGGGTTTACGGATTCCCACGAGGGGTTGGCGGCTAGTGACTCC
>JAUIHT010000012.1 GCA_030432235.1 Verrucomicrobiia bacterium
GACCACCGCGACGGGCAGCAGCACCGGCAGGACGAGCGAGGCGAGCAGCACCGTGGCGATGCCCACGATGAGCGCGATGACCAGGGGCAGGATGCCCTTAATCAGCAGCCACGGATCGTTGTTATCGTGACTCATGGTCGTCTCCTTTTTGGCGATTGGTGGGCAGGCGTTGGATGACCGCGCTCACGATCAGGGCCAGCCCCACGATGGCGAGGCCACCGCCGATCGGCGTCATGTCCGGCTCGCGGGTGCAGCCGCTCAGCAGCAGGAGCACAGTGAGGTGTATCCAGATTTTCATGACAGGCCTCCCGTCCATTGTGAGCACTGCTGGCGGAACGCGCACCACGCACAGTGCATGCCCGGTTGCGGCACCCAGGCTTCCTCATAGATGCCCTTGACCGCGTGCTCAGCCATCGCCCAGAAGCGAGCGATATCGGCTTCGCTAGCCGGGGGCAGGCTATGCACGATGACCTTGGGCTCCTTGGTTTTGACCAGGAAGACCAGCTCACGTGCCCTCACTTTGCTACCCGTTGCTTCCTCCACGAGGAGCTGGTAGGCGGTCAACTGCAGGCTGTGCTGGAAGGCCTCCAGGTCGAGGTTGGGCGTACTGGCACAGGTCTTGAAGTCGACCACCACGTTGCCCGGTTTGACCAGATCCACGTAGCCCAGCACGGGCGACGGCAGCTCCGGGAAGTGCTCCTCCAGTTTTACCTCCACGCCCACGGGCTTGCCCTTGGACTTGGCGTGATCGCTCGCCAGGTAAGCTTGTATGAGCGATTCGCCTTTGACCGTAAGCTTGTCCAGCTCGCCGTCCTTGAACGTTATGTTCTCCGATGTAGCCATGTGCGCCAGCGCATCCTTAAACGCCTGCACGATGGTTTCAGCAGAGGTGTCACCGTCACGCCACCGAGCTAACCAGAAGGCCTGCAGGGCCGCGTGAACAGCTTTGCCAAAGACCAGTGCGGGCGAACTCGGTTCAGGCAGTTGCAGGACCTTCTTGAAGTAGAACTTGAGCGAGCACGTCAGGTACAACTTCAAGCTGCTCGGGCTGATGTACTCCAGGGCGCCGTCCGAGGACTTTAGGGGGAAGGCGATGAGTTGCCCGGGTTTGGAAACAACTGTTTCGGATTTCCCGTTGGGTGAACTCATCGTGCCCTCCCGCTCGCATAACTGCCGTTGCGGCTGTAGGCACCGCGTCGACCATTACTGTTTTGCTTGCTACCGTACTGCTCCAGCAGCTCATCGATCAGCCCGGAAGCTTCCATGCGGTTGAGCGCTTTCACGCCCTTGCCGAAGCGTTCCCGGGCCAGTTGATCGATCTCGTCCTTGTCGAGCTTGTGCTCCTCCACGATCTTGAGGATCAAGCGCTGCTGCTTGAGTGAGCATTGCCAGGCCTCGTCATGGGACGCACGGCTGTGCCCGTTGCGTGATGGCTCGCTACCGTCTTGAGCTGGCAGCCAACCGGTGTGCTGGATTTCCGCGTCGACGCTCTCCTGCAGGAGTTGGTAGATGCGCTGCGATTCTTCCGGGACCTTGCTGATGTCGTTCAGCTCCGCCCGGATTGTTACCCCGTACTGGTGCGACGAATAACCCGGTAGCCCGAGCTTTTTTGAGTAATTTGCTTCGAGGACAATGGCCATCGAAACCTCCTTTCTTTAGCAACCTGTAGACACAAAAAGGCCCGGATCAGGTCGAAAATCCGGGCCAATAAGACAGCGAAATCGCTCGCATCTCATCCATATCTAACGCGAAAAGGGGTCTTGTTGCGTTTTTTGAGGCGCCCGAAATCAACGCGCGGTTTTCGTCGTGCGCCTACCTTAAAAGTGAAAAAGCAAAAAACACCGTTAAAAATTTATAAAACAGTTCTACAACCCGCATTAAACCTAGAAGTCTATAGGAAATTAAAACGCGACTTCTTTTACAATGGGCGATCGATCTTTTACATTTGTAAAAGATCGCCGTTTTGATCTATGGGGTCTTTACCTCAACTAACACCCTAGAAGAGGGAGATTAGCCTACGCTCAGAGCCTATAAGGCACGAGATACGGAGCTAGTGGGGAGTGATTCAGAGAAGTGATAAATATCTGGAGCTTCTCTCAAACAGTCCATCAGGCTATCCATAGGATCATTAAGGTCAGGATCAATAGCGCCTAAGCCTATGAAGGGCATAGCTAGTTGTCTGGACTGCAATTAGAATTGGCAGTCTGAAACGGATTGCCGGAGCATCGACCGATTCAGACTGCCAACGATTAGGGTGGAATCAGCGCCTACGACTCATCGGCACCTTTCCCGAGAAGGATTGCTCCGTGCTTTTTATGCTGCTTCCACCAGTTTAGGTGTGCCGGATTTACGTACTGGAGAAAACGCAGCTTATCTGCAGGCGTCACCGCATGAATCGCTTCAAATGCCGCCTGGGCATGCGATTCCCAAAGCTCTTGATCGCCTGCCAACTTCTTGAGCATGGCAGACTCCCATTGAAAGCCCAGCTCCTCGAAGCGTTGACAAGTGCGTCGCATGGATGCTCCACGCGCATTTATGACTTCGGCCCAGACATGCTCGCATCGGTCAATCCGTATGGCTTCTGCCATGTCTGCGACGAATGTGGCATAGTCACGTTGCGGCGGAATCGGGCAGATCATGCCATAGGTACGCATCCCCTCATCCTGCAAACGATGAAGCGCTCGCAGGCGACGAGAAACCAAAGCGGTACCCGTTTCGTATTTCCCAAATTGATCGTCGAGCACCCCCGTTGAGAAGCCGTAGATCATGCGCTGCCGGTACTTCTCAGGTATACGATCAGCAATCCATGCCAACAAGGGGGACTTACTGAGCAGGCGGATCTCCCAGACCGTATAGTCAAGCACCACCATGCACATTTCGAGGGTTTCTTTTGCAAGGGTAACGTTAGCGGCACAATCCACCGTTGGCGAAGAATAGATCACATGCTCCTCATGGCAGATGGCCTTTGGCTTCTTACGCTTGGGGGTCAGCAATTCACTTTTGAGTTTCTCAACAGCGTCCTGCCTGCGGATCACCATCTGCTCATGCGTTAGACCCAAATGGGCCTTGGCGGCGAGCATGCCTGGTTGACGCGCAAAGAGGTTGTCCACGTAACAAAACGGACAGGAAAACGCGCAGGCACTGCCCGCTGTCATCGTTATCCCCGTACAGAGCAGCTTCTCTTCAAAAGCTGACTTCATATTCAAAATGCGCATGGGCATTTCCACAACTGGTTTCCCGTTCATGGTTTCGCCAGTAATGTGAATTTTCTTCAGCGCTTCAGCCTGTTTAATCGTAAGCGTCTGCGGTATGGCGGAACTTGTACAAGCTCCTTCGGTGTTCAAATTTTTCATAATAAATAACTCATTTTTTTCGACTACGTTGAGCATTTGCCCGGAGTCGTTTATAGTATTTCCAAGAGCGTAGGGCGTGGTGGCCATTGGGCTATTCCGCAATGCGGCAAGGGGAATCTCTGACGGACGCACCGGACGCCCTTAACGTACTCCATATAATAATGTATAACCACCAACTACCCCAACTGCCTCTTTAAGCTGAGGAGTTCCGAGTAGACGTCCGTGACGTCCGGATCTCTTTTAACACGCCAATTGGCGGGTAATGATAGGGACGGATGCCGAATCTTATTTCGACAGCACGCCCACTCGAAGCCCGGAGTAAATACCCCGGGGCTCGACTAGACTTAGCCTTGAGCGCATCATCGATTTTATGTGCTAGCTCTTTTCTGACCAGGCAGGCTGGCACCGCTGGTTATACTCACGCAACAAGACAAGGGCCTCATCGCGTTTAAGCATAAAACCGTGAGCCAGTACACAAGCCACCTTGAAGGTTTGATTGTGTCCCCCCTGCCCAGAGAGGGCTGGGGGACACTCCGCTAAATAGCGTCGTGCTAGACGTTGCGCATCCCCGCTCATGTCAATTCCTTATGGTCAGGTTACGATAACCTCGACGGCATTGGCCATTAACGAGGAGGTCGTGCGACTGACGGACACCGTGAACCTCTAGGATCATAGAGCGCATTTCGCCAAAAGCTTCTTGGCGCCGCTTGGGCTGCCAGTCTTGCGCAAAGCAGAAGCTCTCGTACTCATCCATCAGCTCGCGAGACGTTACCGAACACGCCTGCTTTGCCGAGAGCCTTTCCACCACAAAGCCGCGTACCGAATCGCTCTCATTAAGCAGGTCATCGATACGCTTTTCTTGCGATGCGGTCAGGACAAACTTGCCATGCCGAGATAGCTCTTCTCGGTGAAGGGAGAGGCCATCAAGCATCCAGTTCAAGATGCCGCAGCCTTCTTCCTGCATGAGAACATCATCGAAATTCGGGATGCGTTGCCGCTCCTGTGGCTTATTCCATTCCAGCAAGATCATCCGTCGACGCCAAGCCTCGCTATCGCCATCAAATGATACGTGGAGATTAGAGTTGGACGTGATCAGGAGGTGAAAATCACCGCGAAGCCGCATAGATTCGTTCGAGCCTTTTTTCTCCGCTGTCAGCAGGTCGTGCCCACACAATTTTTTCAACACGTGTGCACCTGGCCCCTGAAGAAAACGTCCCGGCACATCCTTACCGGTCAGCAATCGCTTCCCCAGATAGAATTGAGCCTCAAAACGGCCGCCAAGATTTTCTGTTCGCAGTTCATGGACATTTTCCTCGCCGATTATCGATTCGATAATGCTGACGAGCGTCGACTTTCCACTGCCAGCCGCGCCGGTAAGCAGCACCAATGCCTGGGCTGCATTTTTCGGCAGCAATAAGCTGCCCATGATGCGCTGCAGCAGGTGGACGTCCTCTTCGTTGAGGCACGGACGAAGTAGCTCCTCAACAAAACGAGGACAATCAGCCCCTTCCACGTATTCGACAGCTAGCTGATTTCGCGAGAAGTAATCAGGACTAAACGTGTTCAGGGTCATCGGCTCGGCATCAAGGTCAATCACACCATTGAGCAAGTGAACGATGTTTCTAGGCCGCGAGAATGCGGTCGGGTTTTCCACTTTGGGACGGATGAGCTTGATTAGGGAATCAACCAAGTTTGCCGTGATTTTGCTCACGGCACGCTCAAGCCCTGCTTCAAGCATGAGGCGGCGCACCATTTTCTCCACCGCATCAGCTATGCGCGTCGGAGTCTGACGCTCCCACAGGCCGTTCTCGCCTTTATAGCGGTAGAACTCACGCTCCGCGGGCTCGTACAGAATCAGATTTTCGATGCAGAACAGCTCTGCTAGACAACCTTGATTCAGAGTCACGCCCCCTTTCTCATTTTGCAAAAAGGGTTCTCCCTGGCGGGCACGTAATTCAACATACGAGTCCGCCTGACTCTCACTGCGACTGCCCCCATTCCATGGAAGGGCAAGATAATTCGGCCAATTTATGTCGCCGAATGCAATTTCCAACACGGTCTTATCAACAACCACCGTGTAATCGCAGCCCGATGGGTGCCGGCCATAAACGACGGTCTGGCCGCCGTCTGCCCGGAATTCTCCCCACGGCTGTTGCTTTGTATCATGTATCTTTGTGAGGCGAGGGTATTCGCCGATCAGGCGCACCCATATATTTGCCCCACGGGCGCCTCGCGTTTGAAAAGTCTCGCGCAAGGCGGGGTTGAGGTTCAGGAACTTTTCAAGTTCAGTATCGTCATCGATGTCGATCGAACAGAGGCCATTGGACGGCTGCCCGAGTAAAACGCCGATGTTAAATTCACCCGCGTCGAGCTCGCTCAGGTAATCTTCGGACAGATTTATTAAAGTGGTTTCTTGCCACCCTTTTACCCTTGGGCCCTTCTGACCCATAGGAATTTTTAGCAGCACGGCGCCGCTACCCAATCTGGTGCGCAATTCTTCAGTGATGCGTCCAGAAAATTTACTTTTAGTCATTTTAAGCCTTTCAGGTCTTCCACCGCATGGGCGGAATGGCTTCTTGTTTTTACCATACAGGTCGCAGCCAAAGCGCTGCGTACCTCATCCGGATCAAAAAAGACGAGTCTTCCAATTTTGATGTGCGGAATTATTCGAACTGCCGTCATTTTCCTCAACCACCTTAGTGACGGGCGGCAGTCTTCTTCAAATAATGACTCAAGAAGGCCTTGAGCATCTACAAGTTGTGTTGTTTCATTTGTTCTATTTAGCATGTTTTTATTTCGATTCTTAACTTCAAAAAGGCACGAGGCCTTTACATGGGCAGGACGCATGCATTGCACACGGCCACCCTAAACCCACCGCTTCACATCGGTGGTAAACTTCAGCTGACTTTCAAAGAACGATCGTCTGCAAAAAAGCAGTGCCGGGGAGTTTGGTCAACTTTTATTTTAACAAATTCTCCAGTTGACTAATAGTTAACATGTCTAAGAGTAGCTACATGCAAGTAGATGAAACAGCAGACAACGAATTTGGTAAGCGGGTCAGAAGCCTCATGGAGTTGCGCTCAATTTCGGGTGAAGAATTAGCCGGAAAACTCAGCCTCAGCCAGACGGCCATAAGCAAGATTCTCCACGGGAAGAATCGACCGCGACAGCATACCTTTGCGAAACTCTGTGAAACGCTATGCCAGACGGATGAGGAAAGATGGATGCTCGTCTCAGCCTACACGGGCTTGAACTCTCTGCCGCAATCAACACCCCCTCCAGCAGGTAGCACACAGGCTCCCAGGCTAGACGATCTGGAGTACCGAGCAGCCGGCGCACGCCTCGAAAGGACCCTCGTAGAAAAACTCGAAGCCTTAGGATGCTCCCATATCAAGGCTCCCTACATCGGAAACTACAAAACCGATATCCTGATCGAATACGAATCCAAGAGAATCGCCCTGGAATGCCACATCCCGGATTTTCAGCCCATGAAGCTAGAAGGGCTTGGAGATCTATTACGTGCGTTGGAAAAATCTGATGACTGCGATCACGCTTACGCCATCATTCCCAAGGAGACACAAATTCAGTACATGAAGCTCAAAAATAATGCAGAATTGATGTCCATCGACTACCTGATCGACACTGTACTCAAACTACGTGCGCCCAAGAAGGGGCGGTGATGATGGGCATGGATTTTCACCCAGCGCTCAGCATTTAGGTGTATCTCCAATCACTTTAGCGAAGTTGATGAACTCTGCATTATGCTGGCAAGGAACACCCAATTAGCCGAAGGGTAACTAGCTGAAAACCCCATAGGGATTCGAGTCCCGCCCATCCCGCCACTTTTTAGCACGCATTTGCGGGCTTTTTTTTGTGCGCATAAACGATTGTAAATAAATCACCTCCAGTGCATTCACTACTAAAGATAGGCAATAATTGGCCTACCTGTAGACCAACCCAAACTGCCATTTTTTCCGGTCAGACCACGCCTCCATACCTCCATACCGTACAGTATTGGCTTTTTACAGCATAAATCATACTATCAACGCCACCAGCCAAACGAAACCACTGGTACGGTTAGCGTAGCTCACTTACCGATATGCCATTAGTGAGGTCTTGTTTTGCCAAAGTGCTAAATACGCCTACAGGCTGCAGGAGCATCCACGGAGGGCACCAGTGCGTCCCCTACCTGCCTCCAGCTAATCTGGATCGGTCCATGCGGCGTAGGGATATGCCCCGAAACCCCACTTCGCACGCCCGGCCCAACTTCAAACTCCGCAAACCCAGGCTTTATCGGTCGTACCCCGAGCAGATAAGCTCCGTAAAAATAAGGCGGAACGGCCGACCAGCCATGACAGAGGCTACCAGCCCCGGAAAATGCGCCCGCTCCATCAATGGTTTCCCAGCATGTCGTGGCTCCCTGAGAGACCATCTGCCCCCAGAGTTCACTGATATAGTCGAAGGCAGCATCGACCTCTTCGCTTCCCTGGATGGATGCCTCTAGTACGTATAGCGATTGGCTCAGGGTAGGCGCAATGAAGCGTTCATCTGGCTGCAACAGCTTACGCCGTAAATCAGCCTTCCAATCAGAGCGACAGCATCCAGCCAATAGCGCAAGGGCCTGTACCAGCACCGAGTAAACACCCTCCCCACCTGACTCATCAGAGAAACTGATGTAGCACATCCTCGACTCCTCGGCAAAACACGCGTCGAAAGCTGACCTAAGGTTTAACATCGCGGCACGCCAACGCTCAGCCTGCTCATTTTTCTCCAGACACTGCGCAAGCCACACCCCCGTTTCCAAGGCGAGCACGAAGAAAGCATTCAACGGAGCATCGTAGCGCACGTGGTTCAGTTCATAGAAGTTTGTCGCGCTCGGGTCCGCCACACCACTTAGCCCTCCCTCTGCCCAATCGTAGAAGTGCCAATAGCGCGCTCCCTGTGGTGAAGCCAGTAACCCCTCTCGCGCACGGGCGACTGATGCATCGAGTATCCGCTCCATACACGCGAACTGCTCCTCCAAAAACGTTCGATCACCGCTAAAAAGGTAATGCTTCCCTAAGGCGAGTATCCACGAAAAGCTGAAGGAAGGGATCGTTATGGCTGTGCGTCCCGGGGCACATAGCTCCAGAAAACCGTCTTCTTGCAGACCTCCGGCAAGTAAACGAATCGATGCCCGGGCATACGCATAGTTTCCGAATGCAAAGTACCCGGCCAGGGACTGATTCAGCATGTCATTGGCATAGAGTGCCTGCTCTCGCCACGGGCTATCTTCGTAGTGATCGCCCATACAGCTTTTCAGCGTCTCTACCGACATGCCATAAATCCGCTCTTCCAAAGTATTCGAAGATCGAAACGAACCAGCCGTCTCCACGGGGTACCTGCATTTGCGTATCCCGACGTAGTGTATCGAGATCTCAGATCGGGCACCGGAAACATGTACCTGGAGATAGCGTGTACCGATACGGGTAATGGGATTCAGGTAGACCTGACGCCCCTCGCGGCAGCGATAACGAACAGCAAAGCAACGTTCGCCCACATGGGTACGCACGCGCATGTCCTCCAAGTGCTCGCCCCAACCAATCTCAAGGCACGTCCCCTCCGGTGCAGTTATTTCAATCTCCAGATAGCCACAGCACAAACTCCCGTGGTCGAGTATCAGATAGGTTCCGTCCGCCTGATCCTCGACAGGTCGTATGCACCATACCTCTTGCCCTTCTTCAGCCACCTCTAGAATATCATGCGCTGGGCGAGCCGACAACCAATCGCGCTGCATACGCCAGCCTAGCGGATGATCGACTGCTTGCTCCGGGACTCGAAACACTCCCTGAGCTATGAGCGTCCAATCCTTTCTGCCCTCCAGCGGTATGGGCGGAAAGGGTCGTGGATAAAGTTGATAGCCTCCCTCCGTAATGGCTTGGAAGTCAGCTTTTGTTGCCATCTTCCACTCGTGGACACACCGCGATGCAGCATCGTAATCAAACGTAAACCCGAGCTGGGGCGTTATGCGCGGAAGCCCCTCCGTCCGATAATGTGGGGAGCTACGCCATTGCGTCGTTGCCCCCGAACTGACCAGGCATTGCTCCCCCATTGCCACAGCGAAAGCTAGCCCTGGTCGATCCGCGACACTGGACGCGGTGTCAACACCCGCCCAATGCAGAAGGATGCGCAACTCGTTTTGTCCCGCCTGAGCGGATGCTTGCCACGCATCAACCGACAAGCGCAATGGCCAATCCTCAAACGGCCCGGCCCCGATAAATTGATCGTTTAGCCAGAGCCCATAGCGACTCCCCGCAGCCAGTTGAAGCGTTAACTCCCCCTCACTAGCCGAAGTAAAAACCTGCCGAAACTCGACATACTGATTAGCATGTGCTCCGCATCCCTGAGGCCAAACCCAATGCGCCGCATTCAGCTCTGAAAAGTCCATTGGTCGCTCTGCTCCACTAAAACGCTTCATGCTTAGACACGTGAGAATTGCTCACCAACTTAAAGTTTCGATGGGACTGAATACGTCCACCATCAATATCCCCCTAAACTATTATTAAAATGCACGCGGCAGCCGCGAATGTAGACCACCCTATCTCCATAGCTACTTGTTTGAGTAATCAATAAACTCTCCACGAATTCTACTGATCTGGGGGGCATCGCGTGCCCCGGTCCGGTTCATTTTGATGTTCTCGTAAAGCTTGTCCACTGCCATAATTCCGAGCTCCGATAAGTGTGTATCGATCGAGTAATCAATCCATTTGGGGTCGATAATTTCACTTTCAAGGCAGCAGAGCTTTGGGCGTTTCTCACCCAGTCTTTCATGTATAGCTTGAAACACTGCCAGACCAGAAGCCATCACACAATCTACCTTCTCCTTCTTAACCCACTGAACAATCTGCTCTAGATCCTCCCTAGTCCATCCACTCACGACAAATGGCGAAACGTACTCATCAGCATACTGCGGATGAAACTGCTTGATCGCGATAAAACTAGATAGCAGCCGATGCTGCAGGCGTGTGGATTCATGCCGCGTCAATACCAGGCCCACTCTAAGGCATCCCCTTTGGTGAATTTGCTCCAGGCTTCTGGATAGCGTGCCAAAGTGGTCGATTCCGACATTATCTAGAAAATCAAGCAATGACGATGGGCCAATCGTAACCCAAGGCAGCGTTTCATAGTTCAAGTGTAACTTGTAATGCTTATTCTCAATGAGCCGAGTATGCTCCTGGGCAGAGAGAGGAGCGAGAATGCCACCACTAATGCCACGAGCTATTAACATCTGGCTAAGGCGATGCTCGGAAAGTAGCCCCGTATTGAACTGAAAATCCTGCAACATGAACCCTAAATCATGGGCATGTTTACTCGCCGCAGTACGCAGCTTAACAATATTAGGGTAGTTTTGCCACTTCTCTGGCGGCGAGAATGTCGTGACAAAAGCTATGATGGCCCGGTCTTTTACCTTTCTGGATTGTGCCACGCGAATCATGTTTGCGGAAACTAATGGGCTCTGGGTGTACCCCATTTCCTGCGCAATGCGAAGAATCCGATCTTTTGTTTTCTGACTGACTTTCTTCTGATTGCGAAGTGCCTTGGACACGGTCATAGCCGATACCCCTGCCTTGGCGGCGACATCGCGGATAGTCACGAAACCCTTGGCTTGGTCGAATCGCTCAGTCATACGAGTGTCTGATTTACTAGGCTGTAGCGCATGGGCCGGATGTATTATCCCTCATATTCCTCTTTCAGTCAACGGATCTTGAAGCGCACATGAGCTTAATTACGACTCAAAGTAGAGATCAATCCTTCTCCTGTAGGTGTTCACTCCCCCTGACAGTTCCGTCATCATCTGCATCACGCTGAATTCCCTTCAAGTGTCGGACGAATTCACGCAAGTCATATATTCCACCAACAAGAAACCATGCTGTAACCGAAAAAGCCATTACGACGACAATGAATACTTTGAATCCCCACCAACGAATCCATAGGTCATCAGGAATACCAACGGTCGAAGCGATGATGGTGCCGATAATAAAAGTGGCAAACCAGAAGAAGGTGTTACATGTCGCAAAAAGATAGATAAAGCGATCGCCCTTCGTAAAATCCCGAGTAATGCCCAATCTACGATAAAGACGCTCCTTGATGCCGGCTTCTTGGGGCATAGGCGACAGTGAATCGTTTGCCGAGATTGCAGGATGATGCCCCTCGCTTTCTACCGCATAACGTCCTCGGTGCAACAATTTATCCATATCAATCGGCGGTCTCTTAGAAAATAAAGAGAAGACAACATACGACAGCGCAGCCGCTAATGCCGCTATGGTGGACATTTGCACCCCATCAACAGGAAAGACATCAGGAAGATTTTGCAACCAGAGCACATCCACATGCTCTTCCTTCAGGCCAGGAAGCACATAGGGCCAGATAATATTGCGAAGTAAGATTCCTGCAAAAGCTAGCACTGACCCGACTATCATACCTGCCCAAGCGCCCTCAACGGATCCACGCTTCCAATACAAACCACCCAAAATCACGGCCCCAGCCCCACCAAGGTATATGGCTCCAGTCAGTTGGAAATACATCCAGATGTACTCATTAAGAGGGAAGTATAAGCTAAAGAAAAATGCGAATGCCGCCACACAGCAAATTGCCACTCGCAGGAGCCACATATGCGCTTTTGTGCTCAGAGGTTTCTTGCGCAGGGGCAAAACAACATCCTGAATGAAAATCGACCCCCACGAATGAAGGTAGGTATCATCAGTCGATACCGCAGATGATATAATCATGGCAACAAACAGCCCGACAACCCCGACTGGAAGCAATTCAGACAGACCAACAGGGACGCGCATCTGGCTCTGTATCTGGGGGCTATCAATTCCTGCAAGCACAGCCTCTACAGATGAGGCCTGGAGCGAAAACTCCGGCAGATGCATCATCGCAAAAACAAAGAGTGGACACAGCATCGAAAGTAAGAACATGACCTGTCCGCGGAACATCCCCAGGATGCCGGCCATCCTCGCCTCATGCGGGCTTTTAGGTGCCGCATTGTAACCTTGGGTCCCCTGCCAAGCCTTGAAGCCATAAACATTCAGCATCGCAACCATGACAAAGAAGGCAGGATCAAACCCCTTGGTCTCTCCTTGCTTGAACGGATTGATCCTGGACGCCTGTTCGGGAGCCATTTCCAGGCCACGTATCAAGTCCGACCAACCAATCTTCGTGATCAAGAATGCAAAAGCGATGAGAATCGTGATTTGTACAACTTGGCCTTGGAAGAAATCCGTTATTATAACGGCAATCTGTCCTCCAGACAACGTCAGCAACAACGCGACTGAAAGCAGTAGAAACATAACAACAGCAAGGGTCGAACAAGTGTAGCCGAAGGCATTGATATGCTGCGGCAATCCACAAAAATAGATCAAGAATCTCGCAGTAACGGCAGGAAAAATCCCATAATTGAGGAGCCCGGACAAGAAGGCTAGCATGCCAGAGAAAATGCGAAATTTGCGGCTGTAGCGCATTTCGAAGAACTGAGCCATAGTCAGCACGCGTGTTTCCCGGTACCGGTATATAACAAACCCCGAGAGCGCCAACAGCAGCCCGAGCGGTGCCAACATCTGCCCCCACCATGAGCCGGAAAAACCAGACTCATAAAACTTTTCAAAATTTGCTACGATGGTAATCGCGCCGAGCGTCGCCATGCCATCAGCCATCGTAAGCAAATATCTCCCGGCGCAGCGGTTTCCTGCCAGAAAGTCGGCTACGCTGCGAGTGAGCTGGCTTGTGCGTGCGGCAACAAACAACAAGAAAAGCAGCATCGCTGCGATAATAAGCCAATCAATCCAATGTAAATTCATTATACCAAATATTTGTGGATCATAGCCGCCAGCAGCTAACCCCCAGTGCTCATTAGAAGAGCAAGTATGTTCCAGTTCAGAAACCCGGCGTTAAAGTTGGGTGTTCCGGTATCCGGATGATAGCACTCATGTAGCGTACCACTCTCGGCCAAATCTCTGTAGAGAAGGTTAATGCTCTTTTCGGCGAGCAAAGAGGCCTCGTCACGCAAGCCCGCCTTTCGCAATGCATCCCATACCATGTAGTTAGCCACGGACCAAATTGGGCCCAGCCAATTACTGGGATTAGAGCTATCTAGTTCGTAAGAGAACATCTTCTCCTTGGCCGACAGGGTTCGCACGCCGCACTCTGCAAGAAAGGTTGTCGGGTCAAGAAAGTGACTTCGCACGCGTGCGATTTGATCCGAGCTGGCACAGCCCATTCCCAGCGGCAGGAACCCGCAAAAGGTTTGAATCTTCAGCGGTAATGACTGCCAGCTCATGTTCATGCCCCTTGGTACGTGAGCTGGAATATATCGGCTGCGCTGATCTACACTTTGCACATCTACTGTGTAGAAAAAGCCGTCTCGCTCATCCCAGCACTCAAGCATAACTGCCTCAGCCAAGCGATCGGCCTCTTGCTGGCATGCATCGGCGTAGGTACTATCGCCACAATGCTGAGCCAGAGTTGCTACAGCTATCAGATCAGCATGGTAGAGACAATTGAGAAGCAAGCTCGCCGAGCTAAACTCTGGGCGCCCGTAGGTAGTCGGGTCATTATCAACGCCTATAGCAGTATCGGAGCCCCAAGTGAGCAGCCCATTCCTGGCACCGTACTTTTTTCTCCAGCGCTTATGGAAGGCTCGAATTGACTTGAGGTAGGGCGTGAAAGCATCGGCGCTAACTCCTGCATTAAACAGATCAAGTGCGAACTGCCCAAAGACCGGTTTTGCCTGGTTCGTTTCTACCCCTCCCTCTGTCGTACAAGAGAACGGATCTCCCTCGAGTGGGGTGGTAAGAATCGGTAGCGCACCATTATCGGCCTGATGGAGAAAGAAGTTCTTCCAACTGCCCAGTCCCGCGTCAACCAGTCGCCTAAACTCAACCTCGCTGAGATAAGGCTGAAGAGACATAAGGCCACGGTTAAGCCAAAAGGCATCCCAATCCCACAACTGACCACTATATGTACCTCCAGGTGACAGATAGTTGAATTTCAGCAATCCACTGGCCTGCTGAATCATCGTCGGCAGATGAGCGATGAAAAATTCCCGAAGTCTACATATGCGTAGATCGTCATGCTTAATCCCAGTCGTATTCATACTTTGAAGAAATAGCTCTGAAAAATTCCGGAGTGTAAATGTGGCGAAATCTGCTCCCCCATCTACTTCTGACCGTTCTTCGATCCACTAATACCTCCGCCGGCGACACGGCACACAGCAATACCACCGCTATCCTTCCTCTCGTAAAAAATCACGAGATAGCGAGCCCCCTCATACACTGGCCATGCCGTTGAGTAGAAAACCTGAGACTCACCGTCTATTTTTGCTGCGAATTCTATGAGACTAAAATCCTTTTCAGCATCTATTGGAATCATGCTCAGGCTATGAGGCTCAACCATGGCAATCGATTGGCCTGAGCCAAGCCGCGAAAAGATAGCCTTGTCCGTAGAATTAAATAATAGCCAACCATCAGAATCGTCGCGGACAAAGCGATCTACTAGAAGCGAGATATTCAGCTCTTTCAGCTGAGGCTTACCCTTACTTCCCACAACTTCTGGCTGTAGAAACAGCATATAGCTATTTGCGACAGGAATATTGACTGCACCTACATGCCGATACTGCGGTGCCACACCACTCTGGATACCATCAGCCTCCATCGTTGTTTTAACATAAAAACGCAATACAGCATTGGCTTCACCATGCAATACGAAATCATAGACCTTGGAAAAGCGATTCAGCCTAGGACGACAGAGAATATATTCTCCATTGCTACGGTAATAAATTTCATCGGGAACCGATGTCAAAGTGATCAGTCTGAACGTCCCGCGCATTTCTTGTTCATCTGCAGTAAGCACTGTAGGGGCCAAGAACAGTAATATTGAGAATATCCCCAATACCCTAATCCAGGAATGCAAATAGTGTTGGTTAAATTTCATGCGATTCATTCAATCCATCGAAAGTCAACAACCCGAAATTTACGACCAAGGGCTGAGGACGGGTTGGCTAATTCCTCATCGTCTGTCAAAGCTGACAATTCATTGGGAACTGGATCCGGCAAGCGCTGCACGAATAGCTCGCACTTTGCTTCCGCCACGACCTGACCAGTCAGCGGATCAAAAGTTTGCCCAATAGATATAATTTTAAATGTGTCCGAGCGGGCAGACATGTAGGGAGAAAGTGCCTGCAGAATGTCCCCCTGGAGCACATGCCCAGGGAACCCCGCAGCCTGGGCTGAATCAGCCGGAATAGCATCGTAAGTAGTACTATCCGCATCACTACCATGAGTGCTATTCAGGTTGGCCGCATTAACGGTACGATCAAGTGCGGCCTGAAGCGCACCCGACTTTCGCCGCTCATCGTCGGGGCCAATACTATCGTCATCGGGATTCCAGCGGTTCACAAATTCACCTAAAGTCCTAAAAGGGCCACGCGCACGCACTTCTTCCACCATCGCGATAGCAAGCTGGCGGACTTGATCTGCATCCATCTCCGCATACCCATCCCAGAATTCATCACTGCCTGAGAGGCTTGAACTCATGCGGGGAAATCGAACCCCATCGGGGCTCCAGTCAGGTGCGCCCAGACTTCCATCACTACTGAGTTTTGCCAAAGGCAGGCCCTTGGTCGATGACAAGAATGCTTCCCATGCGTTGATCGAAGTAGAATTGATATTAAAAGAGCCATCTACCAGAACTAAGCCCGCATTGCGAAGCACTCCTTCTTCACCAGAGTCTGAGACATGTGCTCGATCAAAGTCGAACCCGTTGGGCTCATATGGGATATAACGCGGATTCCTCAAACTTTCATCACCAGATAGCAAATCGGCGTATACCGAGTTAGCCTCTCCATAGGGTATGGTGGTATAAATATAGTCGTCCCACAGCATCTCATTCACCAGATAAGACCCATCATAGAGATTGAAATTACCGGGGATGCGGAATGCTCCACTACCATAATCACTAAAGCTATCGGTAACATTCGAACGCCAATCATCCAACTCGATACGTATATTCGCATACGAATTTCCCACAATGTAGCTTGGCTCATAGCTATAATGCCCTGCCTCTGCATGCTGAAGCTGCCCCACAGACACAAGCGGTTCGCGAGGCACATCAAACAGCACAACCCTTCCATTCTTCGTGGGATCATGATGACTGCCACCCCAGCGCCCTTTCATCAGGTCATCGGCGACACTGAATGCTGGAAATGCTCCAGGCGCGGTGGGATTACCTGAAGCCGCATCGTAAATTCCCCACATATTCCCCCCATTGTACTCAGAATCGATAGAACTTATGCTACCAATATGGGCTGGAGCAGCCGAATAGCTTGCCGGAGTCCTAATGCCGAGACCACCGGAAGTGCTTGCATCCCATCGCGGGTTTACAAGCGACGCCCGCATATTGCTATCAATGAGTGGGCGGATCTGGTTCACACTCTCACCACTTGTCCGTAGCCACATGCCAAATTTAGCAGAGTTTGTGGCATTCACAGACGGATCCAACTCATTGACAGAAATATCTTGAATGAATACGCGCTTACCTGGATACGCCTGAGAGTTATTCGCCGTCTGAACCATATCGTAGGCTATTGGGAAGATCATCCATTGGTAGGGCTGAAAAGGGTTTGAACCTTCAGGTCTGTTGCGCCTGCCGCTCAGAAAATAAGGACGGCCTTCATTATGGTCCGAAGAGCCCGCAGCAACGTTATCCCCATGGTATGTCTGCACTTCCATATTGACCAACGCCCAGTCAAAGCCGGGGGGAACGGTTTCTTCGATTGTACGCCCAAAGCCAGCTGCAAAAACATTCGTAAAGTCATCGGTTAAGATACGAGCGAATTGGCTGGTTGAGGCTACTGTATTCATAGTCATCACCTTAACCTCACCGGGCTCTAGAGAATATGTATCTTTCTCTGAGTAGAAATCGATATCGTCCCGGAAGTGGCCAAACAGGTGGATAAACTGCCAACCGCCATCTCCTGCTGCACCCTGAAAGAGATCAAGTCCGTTAATATCCCTGATGCGCACGGCAACATTCAGATCAGGCTGAAATGTTAACCAGCTCGTATTTAGGGTAACGTTGTATGGGTTATAGTATGCCACCCAAGGGCGCAGGTAGAGCGTTGCCTTGTATTGTTGGGTAGTGGCAGGAGGCACGGCATCGACATACTCCAGATCTGCCCATACCTCATAATAAAAATAGGCTAAAATCGGCTTCAAAGGATTATAGGTTTCAACACCGCTGTCATGGGTAACATAATGGGTGCTACGGACGTACCGCTCAAATCCATGCGGGCCATTGCTGAGGGGACCACTAAAATTACCCCCATATCCCTCTCGGTACTCTACGCTTCGAGCCCCCGTCCCCAGCATTTTCATAACCGATGCGCTCACCTCACCGGAAGGGCCAAAGGCATCCTTTAGTCGATAGTAGTCCCGAAATATCTTCCAGTTTATGTAACCGTTTCCTCCCCTCGAAACTGGCAATAATTCTGTTGCTACTGCTAGCTTATCCTCATCAACAAGCACGGCATCACCGCCATCAAAAAGCAGGTCAAAGGTGCCAGAGTCCTCGAATGCTGTAGACAAATCCTTTCGTAAACCTCCGTTTCGGGTACTGCTTAAAACACCATATGTATTAATCGTGTAGTCGAAAATACGATTCCCAAGTAACACCTCATCCACGCCCTGAAGCAGTCGCATATCATTATAGTAGCGCAGTCTGCTCAACTCCTGGTCTGTGGCGGAAATCATTCCCCAATCACTTAAGCCGCTGACAGAGATGTCACCCGGCAACAGACTTCCTCCATCAAAATGGGCGTCGGAGTTTGGTGGAGCTACCGTTCTCAATTTAGCCTTAACTCCTTCGTCTTCGACAAAGAAAGCATAACGGCCAACCACCTCATTAGTCTCATCCAACACGGGAACCCAACCCGCTTTGATCTCAGGTCCGTCAGCCACCCCCTCTACACTATTAGCGTCAATAGTACCCACCTGATAACTGCCCGCTGGGTAAATCGTAACAAGATCATCCTCGTTGACCGGTAAAGACGCAGTAGCCTGATTGACGCCAGATATCAGCCAATGCAGATTGATACCGGGTTCATTATCAAAATCCGGCGTTCTTCTTTGGTTAAGGTCCCCATCCGTACGAGAAACGCCAGTCCAGTATGCCCGTGCATCGGCTGCGGGGTTTGGCATTGCAAAAGCGGGGTCATCCAGCGCGCCTGCCATAACCTCTCCCCTGCCCGTCATTCTTTGGTCTGGCCCGGCATACTTCTGCAAATCGCCCAAAGCGACCATAGCACCCAACCTGGCATTCTGTCGCGCCCTGTATTGATCTGAAGATAAACCGCTCAACACAACATCGACTCTCACCGTTGTCGAAAAGCCGATAAGCAAGAGGACAATAAAAGCCATTAAGGACAGGGCGATGACCAGCGCAAACCCTGGAGCACGTCCAGGAATACGGCGCAAATTACGATGCCTAGAACAGCTTTTAACTCTCAGTGCCAAATTCATTTAAATACCATCCTTAATGACTATAGGTTCATTTTAAATCTCATACTTCTCATCCCCCATCACCATTGATAAATTTGCATCTCTCCACCACTGCCTATAAACTCCATGCGATTACCGCTAACATTGACCTCTTCAATGCCTTTATGACCACTGTGTAGATTAAAAATAGTCATAAACCTCCTCGAGCGCCCCGGTGCGCGCAAAATCAGTGCGCTACGTTCTTGCGGCAATGGATTGCCCGCACTCTTTGCAGCAGTTGCCTCGAAACCACCATCACTGAGGATCGTTGCATCCAAGTATTTGTGGCCATCAGCAAGCACCCACCTTGCCCGTAAGGACTCTGATACCGTTGCCGCTTTCCTTTGCGTTATCATGCCGTAGCCATTACCGCTTTGGGGGATAGGCGGCATACCATATGGAGGTTGCTCAACGACGGCTCGACTTGCTCTGGTGTTTAGAAACTGTAACTCCCCGCTTGCGTGAAAGACCCAACCGAAGCGACGCTCAGATGTAGACTGATAAGTATCAATCAACACGATGTAAGGCATATCAAATATGATAGTCCGCTCGTACCGCACACCCTCGAAATCTGCGATAACACCGCGCGCCATTGAGGGGCATGAATCAAAGTCCCACTGGACATCAGCGTGCCCTCTGTTATCGCATTCATCTGCAAACAATGTGTTGTGTGAAATAGTACGCCGAAAGTAGTCCTCAGTCAGCTCACGCAGGGCGTAGCCAGGCTCCCCCAAATCCACCGCAATGGGGCACTCACCAGTATGCATGTATATTGAGAGCCGATCAGGATGATCATGGCCACCTCGGAATTCACCCCCTCGAAAACCAAGCGTGACACCCTCACTTTGCGATCTGAATGCACCGTATCCGCTGACGGGAAGATTCGCATGTCCGCAGATGATTGGCTTCGGTTCGGGCAAGTCAGCCGGCCCAAAAAGCATAGCCCATATTGAGCCCCTATCTACCCCTGATTGTTCATAGATACTGGCAAGGACTTGCCCAAATCGGTCACTATCCAACTGGCCGGCGGCGAACTCATAAAAATGCCGCATATCAACCAAAGAATATTCACCCGGTGTCCCTAAATCCCCCATCAGATGCAGTTGAAGATTTGGAAAAGCAAGCTTCAGCGGGGCTTCAAACATAGCATAAAATCGCCTGATATTTTGCTCAGAGATCGAGCTAGATAAATTATATAGCACAATCAATGGTGCCAGTGCATAAAAATGATAGAATGTCGTTTGTTCATTCCACCATCCGTCAGGCTTACCATCTGGAGCATCCGGCACATTAGATTCCAGCCAACGAACAAAGCCGAACTCTTCTCCCAGAGCAAAGGTCAGCCAATCATCCCGGCCGTAAACTTCACCCGCTATAGCAACCGCTGCCGCCGCATATGCTGCCATGTTCTGCAGCTCGCCTATATTACGAAGAAAATCCATTTGGCGAGGGATGCGCGCTTCAAAAATCACCTTCCTGATACGGTCATGGTCAGAAGCGGCATAGGCTGCACTGTGACGTGTCAAAGCATAGGCATTCGCTAAAGCCAGCAGGGATGTTGCTTCATAAAGGGGCTGATACCAGATTGACTTTCCACCAAAAGCACTACGCTCCCATCCGCTCCTCTCTGCTGTCTCCACAAAATCAGCAGCTCGTAGCATGCCCGAAGCCACCCACTCTGCATATGCCTCATCTGCAGTTACCTTGTACAGCAGGCCCACAGAACGCATAAGCCTAAAAGTTCGCTCGTGAGTTAATAAGGCCCATGCCTTTCGCAGTGCTGTGCTACTGTATGCATTTCTGCCAATAGGATCATAATGTTCGTCGGGCGAGGTAGGGTCATAGCATAAATACGCAGCAGTCTCTGGCGAATAATAATCATGACGCCAGCCAACCTCCTCAATTGGAAGCTGTGGTGCACTCAAGATAAGCTCCTGGGCCTCGAGAATCATGCGCTTGAGATGAGTCTTCGCCCAGTCCGACTGCTGGCATTTCTTTGATATCACATTGCCAGCATTATCTGACTGATATACTGTTAACCAATGCGTAGGCCATGTGTCTTCTAACAACATAGAATAAACTAATTATGATCGTGTTTTGGGCTTTTATTCAGAATAGCGTTTATCACCATCTGCCCGTATAAATTATGCCCATAATCATTAGGATGATTGAGCCCATTGCCCGTTAGGTCGTAGTATGACTTTCTAGACACCACCGCATCCCAGAGTGAGGTAACATCTACCACCAGAACCCCTACTCCGGCCAACTGGCTCAACACCGCAAGGTAGGACTCATAATAATCTGGAGCAGAATACTTCCATGCCGGATTTGAAGTACTCGTGGCAACAAGAACGCACAATCCATGCGGGTTGATTGCTTGGACATGATGTACGAGTAACTCCATGTGAGACCCATAGTCCTTGGGTTCTACCCTCTCTGAGGCATCATTCATCCCCCAGGCCAGGATGGTGATATCGGAGCGACCATGAAGTAAGCCGGGAGCATTATCTGCCGCCCAGCCTGATGTCATGCCGCCGCGCGAAATATTCCGCAACTCTACCGGCACTTTGTATTTCTGGGACAACGCAGCCCGCACCTGCTCAGGCCACGGCGGGCGGTGCGGAGACAAACCGCGATTAAGCGTAGAAGCCTCTCCACAGCTAATACTGTCACCAAACACCGTGAGCTGGATTGTGTCATTACCAAGATTCTCAGTGTTCTTAGCACCCCGCGCTACCGGCACCGGTAAATCCCACCCACTATGTCGATACGTGAACAGAGATTGGTAGGGATAGAACAAGCCTTCGCCAAACGGCAAAATTTTCCCACCTTTGTCATAGGCCCATTGGCAACCAGCAACGACCGGAGATTGCTCACCAAGGTCCATCGATTGAATGCGCGTGTCTTTCGTCAATAATATGGTCCGACGATCATTCGAAAGCATATAATCACGACCTTCTCGATAGACGGTCATCGAGCTAAAATCTGTAACACGGATAAGCTCATCAGCAGGGAATAGAAGCCTACCAGAGGACATTCCCCCGTCATCGCGGTCCAAGAAGGCAACACTCTCTTCAGACATGACACAACTGCTCCACCAAAACTCCATAGGGCATGATCCTAACTACAAATTCTCATCGATAAGCTTAATGCAGGTCCCTTCACCGGGAGCCAACTGCAGGTGTATTATGCTTGTTGGTCTGGCTCCGCTGCCTGCATGAATGGGCACTTCAAACTCATGCCCCAGCCCAAGATCGTACGCCCTTTGGTATTGGCCCTTGAGCACAATCTCAGCCGTTCTTGTTTCTCGAAGATCAGGGTTTACAACGAAGAGGTAGCGTTGCGCACCTTCCCCCTCTCTCAGCACTAATTCAAAATCACCTTCGGCGTTTGAAACTGTGGGTAAGCCAATCTTCTCTAGTATCGCACGGTAAATGACATCGCGGGCCAGGGTCTTAGTGCCTGTGCCAATAGATGCACCGTCAGATGCCGCATACGCAAACCCGATCTCATTGATGTCATCATTATCCTGCTGGTTGATTGTGTTCAGCGGCGTTGCGCAAACATAGACTTGCCCCTTCCCGTAGGCTGTGGAGATCAGATCGGGGTCGCCATCGGCATCCTCTACCTCTACGATACGCTTTAGTCGATGAGGCACATCCAACACCCAACTCCACTGCGTGCCACGTCCCTTCGTACCAGTATATTGCCATCTCACTTCGTCGCCGAAGACTGCATTCATCAGGATGGGATCAGGAATGGCATAAGCATTCATTGCTCCAGGTACGCCTTCTGCTATCAGCGTGCCGCCTTTTTCTACCCATGCCAGCAGTTCTTTAGAAAACTCTTCTGGCAGATAAGTCGCATAGGGAAGAATTACCACGCTATAGCTGTCCAGTGACTCGACTCCGTCAAGAAGGGCATCCTCGGGCACGTATCTGAAATCAATGTCCCTGCTACCCAGCAACTCTTCCCACCTGATGAACGCACGTGTGTATACAGGATAGGTTACAGAGAGCGCCTCATATGGGTACTCATTGTACATCGAAGTGATGGGAACGATCAACGCGGTCTCAGGCTTAACGACTTCTGTAAATTTCAGCTGAGGCCAAAACTCCCTTGCGCGCTTCTTGGCGACAACCAGAGATGTCGCAGCTTCACGAATGAATGCACCATGTGCCCCATGCCCAAAGTATTTTTCAGGCTGATGAATCAAGGAGTCTTTCTCATTAAAATAGCCGTGCTGGTAGCCCCAAGCGTTCTGAGGTGCGAAAATCTGGAGCATTTTCCGTCCCCAAACCATTCGCCTCCACACCGCTAACTCACCAGTAACCCTGAAATCCACCTCGGTCTCAGGCTGAATCAAGCGCGGATATGTCCAGATCATTTCCGTCTCAATAGGCTGCTTCCCAGCATAGTAGCATAAGCTGTATAGCATGTTCATCGATGCATAGTTCGGCAGCCAGTTGTTGTAGTGATCTTCTGCGAAGATGGCAGGAGACTTGCGCCATAACCTGTTACTTGGTACAGTTCCATTCACGAAACTGGCATTAAGCGTATTCAACTCTGTGCCGACATGGCGCTCCGGATCGGCCTTTTTCAGAGCACTCTCGCAGTGCCCCATAAACCCCATCCATGATGTCGTGCGAAACTTTTGGAAAGAATAACTGAGCGCAGTGGGGCGTGCATCTTTCTGCGAAAACGGGGACGGGGGAAACTCAATCTCGTCAAAGGAACTGTAATCAGACATCCAGGTGGCATTCAGCGCTGAGATCGTTCCATACTCTTCTCGTAGTAAGGTACGGAACGCCTGTAATGCCTCATCGTTATATCCATACACGTCGGTCCATTTTCCTAGACCAGACCCCTCCCATGCCAGCTTCTCATAGAGCAGAAAATTGGGGATATTCTCACGACAGTATTCAGCAGCAGCCGTTAAAGTGTCTTCGAGTAGCGCGAGTATCTTGGGGCTCCAGATATTGCACATCTCCAAGGCATTCCCATTCTCATCGTGCAAGAAAAGGGATGGATCAGACCGCTCATCCTCAGGTAGCAGGCGAATATCCCGATAAGTGGACTTCCGGAAATAGGAATTAATCGTTACTGGCTGCTTAAAGTAATAATCTGCTTCAGCTAAATCTCGGGCACGGCTGAGAATTCCTGGAGAGACATCTACAACAGACTGCCTGGAATCCATCTTTAACCCAAAGAATTTTAGATCCAGCACATCAGCACACAGTGGTTCATGCGCTGCCACATCCGTCTGTGGGTACCCAAATTCCATGGTGCTAAAGATAAGCTCAGAGGGATGGCCGTCCTCATCGATGGTAAGGCTCTCCTTACGATAGGGTATCCCCAAGCCGTTATAATCCACCCCCGGTATAGCTAGGTTCAGGAATTCGAGCACGCGAAGCTCGAGGCTCTCACGCTCAACGCGCATATACTCCAAGTCTTCCTGCAGCCCCATAGCCCGCTCAAGAAGGTCATCGTAATCTCGATTATCTTCCTGCGTAAGCTCTAGTTCACGAACGCCAAAGAAGCACTCGCCATACTCCATCTCCCAATCTCGATTTTGCTCAAGCTGTTGCTCGATTAATTGGAAGAATTCACTTTGTGCTCCATCAACTAGTTCCCAGTCAATGTCCGAAGAGGCAACAAGCGCGCCCTCGTTGTAATAGAAGTAAACTCGCCTTGCTCTATTAATTAAATCTGCCAGCAACTGCGTTTTAACCCTATGCCAGCTAAACTCCAACGACACCTCGCTCAAGACCTCATCAACCTGCTCAATAACAGCCCTCGCATCATCCGCATCCTTTGCCTCTTGCTGGTTTTGGATGGTTGCCCAACGCTCCTCATCCTCAGAGGAAAGTTCGCCAATGCTTTGACTCCCTTTCAGAATAGACTTCTCGAGTAGCAAATCACTAATCATTTGCTCAGAGAGTTGCTCCCGAAGCTTCCAATACCCCTTTTCTCTCTCATAGCCCTTCTCTTCACACTGCAATAGTACCGCGTCAATATAGGATAGATTATCCGGGTCTTTAGGTGGGCGAGTACCACTTGGAACACGGCTGAGACGCTTTACTTCTGCATCGATCTCACGCAACCGATCTTCACTCAACCTGCTGCTATTCTCTGCTGCGAGTGCTTGAATAATTTCTCTATCATTAGCAGAAACTTCTGCCTCTTTCCCGGCGGAAACCTGAATGAAACCAATACGCCATGGAGCACTTCCCAGCACCGTGAATCGTAGCGCATCTATACGCACCAAGCTAGTACCAGACATATTTGACTGCTCCAGAACCAAGCGACCATCCAGTAATAGTTTAGCCGAGTCTGGCAGCAAAATCAGCTTCATGTAATGCTTTGTGCCGGGCTGTATTCTCGCACCTTCAATACCCAGCTCGCTTCTATCATAAAAGCCCGTAGCATCTCCGAAGTATTTCGGCGATGCAGCCATCATGACCTCATAGTTGCTGTCCATAGTAGAATCTATGACTTGAATAGAAAATCGCCCGTTACCAACGTCCCTATCCGCATACAAAGAAAACGTAACAACGATGCCCTCAGGCACAGCCATCGATTCATTCAGGAGCAGTTGAACCCCTGCGGTATTTGTACGGCTATCGGCATGGATAGATAGAGCTCTTTCGCCCGCTGTCTCCACCACCCGAGCATACTGGTTTAAAATTTTCCAGTTCCCCGAAAGCCCATCCTCAAATGACTCATACTGAGCGTGCCCTGAGCCATATGATAATGACGAAAGCAAACACACAGATAGCATTAAATGCATTATAAATACGTTATGACTCATGTGCTTATTAAATTCCATTACCAACATCGCAATGCACTGCACTTCTAGATCCTTGGCTGCTTGATTATTCCGAAGTTTCTTATTTCCACATCTTCCATTCGGTGTTTCCAATCAACGAATGATCCGAATGCAAAGCCTGATAAATCCGGGATGTTTTCTTGCTTAGTGACAATCAGTGCGTCGTTGAGGTAGAACTCCCATTTCGTTGCGCTACGCTTAATGGTCACGCGATACCATTTATGGGGCTCCAGGCTGGGGTCGATCACCTCACCCATGCCACGGAGAGCAACCTCCCCCCCCGGTACCTCCGCATTATCTAGCTGTAGTAACGGGACAAACTCCCCTGCACCAGGCTTCCCCTTTTTTAATCCCAGAAGCGCACCGGAATTTGCTGCAGAAAACTCTGCATTATCAGCACCATTGAAGATCAGTTGTCCACTGATACGAAAATCAAACTGAATGGTCCAATGCTCACCCGCAGGAATCACATCATCCCTTTCTGACCAGACGACAACGTTGGAGCGCTGGTCACTGATACGTAGCGTACTTCCCAGCTCATTTCTGGCTACCTCAGCTGTGCCGTATTCACGCGTGCCATCGGATTGTACAAGTCGCCTCCAACCCGCCGGAACATCCCCGACTCGCGCGTCGGAGAAATCTTCGAAATAGTGCCAGTTGTCATCGGGTGTTGTACTCAAAAGTGGGTAAGCCCTGACAGGCTTATGGATACCTGAGTTGTAGGCTGAATTATGAATACGGACCTGTATTCTATTCGAGCCAGCATGAAGAAATTGCGGATCGACCTGAATGCTGAACGGTCTGTCCCATAGCGTGTCAGTGGTAATCTCTTCTCCGACTTCAAACTCAGACTCGAGCGTATGCTCTCCTACGTACTCCCCGTTAATATAAACCCATGCTTGTTCATCAACTCCACCGAACCGAAGTTCAATTCCCTGGTGAGCCTGCTCATCATCGAGGCTAATAGAAGTTTGGTAGGTTCCATAGCCAATTTTATTCCCAGCAGCAGTTTCAGACAGGAAAGCAGGCACGGAAACTGAACCCCATGCATCATCGGCTTCAGCTAGCGGCAGTTTCACCGGCGCCGCGTTGTCTTCAGTGCCGCTCTCCCAACTGAAGGTCCACTCACCCCATGCATCCGGTGAGATGGCACCGTCACTCAGTCTAAGCATTCTCTCAACACGCATCATTTCGATAAACTTGCTAGCCTCTCGCACACGAGTGCTTCCGTCATAAAAATTGAGCGTCTGGACATTAAGCTCACCGCAGAGCACTTCCAGTTCGCGACATACCCGCTCATAACGATCCTCATCAGGTGGCACAGCTCCATCCCTCATTTCCATGTAAAGCTGGGCTGCTTCAACATAAACAACGCCCAGCAATAGTGCTTTAACCCGGTCGCGCACCTCATCTGTTTTGGCCAGACTAATACCACGATTCAGCATCTCGCGCGCTTCTGCCAGAAAGTCATGGCTAAACATTGCCTCATCGTAGACGGTATAAATCCAGTCTCGACGGCGGCTAAAGTCCGTGTATGCCGCGCAGTGAGCCCACATCAACTCATTGTAGCGAGCAACCTCACTGGCCGCATCGCCATAGTACCCACCATAGATGAAATCCAGCATAAGGTTCTCAGCATCGAGAGATGGATCCCACAGTAATTTTGCGATCACCCATTCACGCATCGGCTGACGGGGCACATCGGCAGTGCCATGCTGCACAAATATATCCTCTACGCCTTGCGTTGCCGCAAATTCGATATTTTCAGCCAATGCCCGAATGGAGGGCATGGGAGCATAAGAATTTGCATATTGCGACGGATACATCCAAATCGCGAGATGCGGGCTTAGCTCACGCCATTCTTCAAACAATTCAATTTCAGAAACGTCTGTCCATTGACTGCTAGCATCAGCAGAAGCAAACATTGGATCGTAGTAGGAGTGGTAGGGCCAATCGAATTGGCTTCCCCTCCCTAAGCAGAGCCTGACCTGAACATTAGGCTCCAAAGGTGGCATGCCCAATGGCGGCTGTCTTGACTGCCAGTAAGCCAGAGTCTCAATCTTTGCATCAGGAACTTTCTGGCCAACCTTCTGTGCTATCCGGTTCACAAAGGTCAGGAGTAATCCACTGTAACTACCCGTTTCCTCGATAATGGCTTGGCAGTCCTCGCACTCACAGTCATTTCCCCAGTCCATAGGCGAAACATTAATCACGCGCTGTGTGGGCGCTAAGCCTTGCAATACCCGGGTGGCATTGCTCGCCGCAACCTCAGCGACTTCAGGATTCGACAGGCAGAGCTGAGCCCGCTTCCACCGACGCTCATCACCCACTAGAGAATAATATTCAGGATGGGTTTCAAAATACTGCGCCGGAGGTACTAACTTGTGAAAAGTATGAGCAAGATACCCACTGGCTACTCCGTGCTGATGATAGGGCGTGCTGTATTGACTCAGCGAATCTACAGCACCGCCATTAATCCTGTTCCTCAGCCCCCAAGGGCGAAAGGCATACCCCCACATCAATGTCCGTATCTCGACTGGTGGCGTATAAGAACGAGGTACAACACTTACCTCTCCAGATTTAATCGATGGTATGCGCGTCACGCCATCATCGCCCCAAGGAACTGCATTCAGCATTTCCTCTCGCTCATGCCAATCGCTACGGATTGATCCGTGGGGCGTGTACCAGCGAACCCCAATATCTTCCTCCAGGAAAGCTATGACCGCATTCATGGGGTTATCCCTCCCCAGCATCAGTATACGCTCACCATACAGCATAATGGCGTAGCCACCTACCCCCAAGGACTCTACGAACGTAACATCACTTTCAGTTAAGCGATTAGTCAGGCCAACATTGATCTCACGCGGCTGAGGCTCCGTCGCGTCCGATATGATGGGCAAAGTCATACCTGTAACCTTGCTTAGCCAGAGTTGCAGTTCGCTAGCCGCCCGATTGTCCATGCGGGATGGATACTCAGGTATGACAATACGATAATCTACCCTCCCTTCGCGGATAAGGCTAATCGGCATGCGCTCCCCCTGTGGCGCGAGCGTATTCTTCCACTCTGTCCAATTATTGCTGGGCTCGTGCAACACACTTTCGGCCCAACCGGGTATTGCACTATTTCCATCCCACACCCCAAGGTCCAACCCAAGCGCTTCTGCCCGGGAGATATCAACTGCATCCTCAATCCTATTATTTGCCATCGATACCGGGGCAGCCCCAGATCCATGATGCGATTCTTCCACGACCGATTTTTTCAATTCCGGCGGCTTGGCCTGTACCGTATGTTCACTACGGTCAACATCACACCCACAAACTGCCACAGTGAGGCCAAGGCCAACAGCTCCGACAAGAGGCCACTGGCTATATCTTTTTGCCCTAACTATCATGATCGCTTCGGTGAAAATCTTCCGTCAAATACAGGCACAGCTCACCTGTGCCACATATGACTAATGTGGATAAATCTGCAACAAGTGGTAGCGGTTATTCCGAGTCCTTAAGCTCGATTACGCAATCTACGCACGCCTACCAAAACCACGCAGAGAATGCCGCCAGCGAGGCTAAAAGCATTCGACTCGGGAATCGCGAATGTCACATCGTCGATTGACAGAACGGGGGAATTGCCGGTGGAGCCGCCTGGCACATCACGCCAGAATGCAAACTGGATATACAGGCTGGTTGAATCACCCCAAGACGCCCCGCTAATCGTAGATGAGAAACTCTCAATCGATTCG
This sequence comes from Verrucomicrobiia bacterium, assembly GCA_030432235.1. Lineage (GTDB taxonomy): Bacteria > Verrucomicrobiota > Verrucomicrobiia > Opitutales > Cerasicoccaceae > JAUIHT01. Next base: position 29,492 of record JAUIHT010000012.1, read on the forward strand.
TTAATCTGCGCGTAGTTAAGAATCAGATTCGAGGATGGAGAGCCCAGAGGAGTATAGCTCATGCTCGAGGTTCCACCGAGGCCGCCAGAGCCATCGATCGTCGTAAAGTCGACATTATTAAAGCTGTAGCTAACCTCTAGCAGCCCGTTTTCTCCGCGAGCAAGGAATTGAGCGGCCTCGTATCCCAAGCTAAACTCACTGACTTCGCTACCCGTGTTATTGATAAGCTCTAAGGTAAAGAATACGTTACCTGGGGCACTGCCCGTACGGTTACCAAAACGGGTATCACCATCCAGCCCACTGGGCCCGTTTATCTGCAAAGACTTGATAAAATCTCCGCTGGAGCTATCACCGAGAGTCGCAGAGGATGAAGTGCCGGCGAACCCAGCTCGATAGTTACCATTGGCTACAGCATTTGAGCTTGTTACCGTCCAGCCAGGCAGAGTCGAATTGTCCACCCAGGGGGTCTGCAGCTGGTTAATCACCAGCGATTGGAAATCCTGTTCGTAGGTTGGGTTCTCAGATGTAATGGACACTTGGCCGTGCAAACTGCCAATGAGGAATGCGCAAGATAGGAGGGCTACTACTGAATTCGTTTTTTTCATGATCTTTGGGATGCAATTGAGAGGTTAGTATAGGATTGGTTTACGAAAGCGTCACCATACTCAAGAATTTGACTCTAGCCTTCAAACAGTATTCAGGATTACACGTAACCCCCTTTCGGATCCGATGCGACATGCCCTTGAAATCCTCCGGGATGGGGAAACAGGCTCGAAATTCACTCGGGCTTCTCCTCACAAAAAACCTAAAAGAATCTAATGGCTGCGATCACGCTTACGCCATCATTCCCAAAGCGACACAAATTCAATACATGAAGCTGAAAGACAACGCAGAATTGATGTCGATTGACTACCTGATAGGCACTGTACTCAAACTACGTTCGCCAAAGAAGACTCAGTGACGATAGGCAATGGATTTGCCAATTATTTGCCAAAATCCAGACATCTAGGTGCATTTCTCGTCACATCATTGCACTTGATAGATTTCGCATCATGCTAATAGATAACACTTAATGAATCTAGGAGCATATAGATGAACATCTCATACGGGTTCGAGTCCCGTCCATCCCGCCATTATTCATGGGCTCTAGAGTTGACTGTCAGTGAAATTCAGTTAGAATTCACTGATAAATGCCCACGATTCCGAAACGTCGCACTTTGCCCAAGCCTTCCGTTTTCCGGAACGCTTCCACTGATCAGTGGGTCTGCGAATACCATGAGTACGACGACAAGGGGCAGCCCCGCGCCCGGCGCAAATCCTTTGTCCGGGACTTGAAGCGGGAAGGCAAGGAAGCCACCCTCACCGAACAGCGCACGGCAGCGCTGGCCATGCGGGATGAACTGCTTAAGCAGCAAAGCGAGCAGAAGCGCAAGGAACGCCGGGAACATGAGCAGACCCATCTTACCCCCGTGCAACTGCGCGAGGCCAAGGCGGCCTTTGCGATATTTGACCAAATTCAGTACCGCCACAAAAGTCTGGTCGATGCGGTCATCCAATATCGTGACAGCTTGGAGCGCTACGAGGACACACCACAACTTGCCGATTGCGTCGGCATCTTCCTGGGGCGTAAGCAGGAGGCCGCCGATGCCGGACGCCTGAGCCAACGAACGTTTCAAACCCTGCAACAGCGCTTACAGCATATGCAGCGGTATTTCGAGGCCAAGCAACCTAATGTAAAAATCGGGGATATTCACTCAAACCACCTGATTGATTATCTGGACGGTCTCGGCGTTAGCCAGCGCACCCTGCGTAATTACATCACCGATATTGGGAATTTCTTTCATGATGCCTCAGACGAACGCGACAAGAACCGCCTCCTCAAGGAAAACCCCATGGGCGGGGTCGTGCTGCATTACCGCAAACATAACCATTCCTCCCTGCTCAAACCGACGAGCACCACGCTCAAAATACCGAAAATTCTGCAACTGGAGCAGTCCCAGCACGCACTCAATATCGCCTATCAGGATCGCAAATATGGCGTTCTCGGCTTTGTCGTCTGCGGGCTATTGCTCGGGATGCGTCCCAGCGAAGTCTTCGACCTGACCGCAGAGCCGGATTACTGGAAGCGTTTCGTCAGGCTGGACGAGGGCGTTATGCGCATCGAGGGCTTCGGGAAGAAACGCGATCAGCGGGCCATTGTGATGCCGGATAATGCGAAAGCCTGGTTAACCCTGATTCACGATAAAGGCTGGCCGCTGTGCTTCAAAGTCAACGCCAGGGGCCGAAATGTCCGCTACATGAACTTTCGCGCCCGCGCCTACTTGCCCGATAAGGAAGCTGCTGAGCGCCTCATTCCACTGAGGCGCCTGCACAAGCAGGGCAAGAAACTGAATGAGGAGGAGAAGGCCTTCATGGAGGAATGCAACACGACCCTGCAAGAGTATGAAGACGTTTTACGCCATACCTTTGGGACTAATTACTACTATGATAGCGGTTTCGACAAAAACCGCACGATTGAGCAGATGGGCCATAGCTCGGAGGTCTTTGTTGAGCACTACCGGGGCCTGCTCAACAACACCAAAGATGCGGAGGCGTATTTTGCACTGCACCCGGATAAATTTTAGCCCCGGAGCGCTATTGAGAATATCCTATCATAAAGCCGTTGCGCTTGGTTAGAAACGCCCCTGCTCATAATCTATCAGGTCACTTTCGATCTGCTTGAAACTGAACAACAAGGTATGGCCTTTGTTGTTCGGGATTTTGTAGCAGGAGATAACCCGATCATTGACCCATCGGCGGATCGTGTCCTGCGATTTTCCGAAATACTGCGCCACCTGTTCGATTCCCACCAATGGAGACTGGATGGCGTTGAGCTCATGTAGCTCCCTCTGAATTCCGGCCAGTTCCGCGCGCAACGCCGCCAGTTCCTGTGTAACGTCGGTGTCCATCGCCGAATGGCGTTCCGTGCTTTCGGGAAAGTGATGGATCGATGCGGTTTGCTGAGTCATGATGCTGCCAGTTTATCAGAATATGAAGCCCTGAATAGGGAAGCCTGCCGGAGCGAGACTTCCCTATTGTTGCGAATCTCAATTTTACGGCTACAGAGCCCCAGCCTCGGAAAAGCTATAATATCCTTTACCGCCGGGATCATCCCCAGCCTCGCCGATAATGATGTGATCAATCAGATCGATACCGATGATGTTGCCTGCTTCACGCAATTGGCGCGTCACATGAAGGTCCGCCGAACTTGGAGCGGGATTGCCGGAAGGATGGTTATGGCTGACAATGATGGCACTGGCCCCGGCCAGAATGGCGGGGCGGAAGGCCTCGCGGGGATGAACCAGCGCAGAGCTGGCGGTTCCCACCGTTACGGCAATCCGCCCGAAAGGACGGTTCTTGCGGTTGAGTGGGATGACAATGAACTGTTCCTGCAAGGGATAGGTGTCAAAAGCCCCCCGCAGGTAACGGACAACCGCCGCCGGGTCATCAAGGGAAACCTCCTCGCCTTGAGCTACCACGCGGTAAACAATACTAGCTTCAAAGATTTTCATCAGAGAGCCCCCCTTAGCTGCTTCATCAGTTGGACGCCGGAAACGCCCCAGCGCAGGGAAACAAGATAGAGCGCCTTCGCCGTCCGCTCTAAGGCAGGCAGTTCGCGAATTTCTTCGGCTGCGTCCTGAAGACGCTGATGGTAAAACCATGTCTCGGCCATCAATTGGTTGTAGACCGGGTGGGAAAAGCGCCCGCGTGGGTCAACCTCGCCCACAAGTCGGTCGGGGCGGCGGTAATAAGTATTCGGTTTCATGTTGCTTGGCTGGTTGCGGCTTCCGTGATTGAAAGCCTGCTTTTCCCTGCCAAGCGGCGAGCGAAGCCAAGCGTGCCCGCAGCGATGGCCGTCAGGCCGCCGTCAACGGTGGAGATTTTTGCGCCGAGCGCGGAAGCAAGGAGCCCATGACGAAGCTGCACAAGCGAACGGAAAAATACGACCTTGACGGCTCGGAGCGAAGGGCTGGCACAATATTGCTTTCCTGCTGGCAGGAAAGCAGGCGCTCAAACCACTGCTCTTACCCCAAAATCTTGGTTCAACTGCCTGTATCGCGCGTCAGTTCGAGAAGGAAATATCTAAGCAAAGTCAGGGAGTTCCAGCAGCACCGCAGTCTTCATTTACACCTGAAGATAGCCATTGACATGTTGCTTGCATCACGATTGGTTGTTGCTAACAACACTTTAAGGTGTCGCATGCCCATAAAATACACCATAGCCCAGTTGCGTGAGAGTGTCGGTCTTTCTAAAGAAACATTCCGGCATTGGCGTACGGTGATCCCATTTCTTGAGGAGCTTCAGGGACGTTCCGCTCAAGTTTTGCCCGAACATTTTGTGGCCACAGCGATATTGAACGAAATCAGCGGACAATCCGGTATCAAGATAGGGAGCCTCAGTGTTATGTCGGGGACAATTTTTTCGATTTGTCGAGAAATGCCTTGGACAACGTTGGAGTCGGGCTGGCTCCTGATCGAGCCGGAAAGTCATCGTTGCGAGTTTGTGAATGAGGTTGACCTGCACCAAATACGCAATGTAGTGCTCATTTGCCCACTACTGTCAACTATCCGACGCCTTAAAGGGATGTTGGCCGTTAACACGATTGCCGGCCCCCAAGAATTCTTGCCCCTTGTCCACGCCCCGGCTGCTGTAACGCCCTAATAGCTCTGGAGAATTTTCAATGCACGCACTTGTACCCATCGCGCTCAGTAAAGAGTGGAAGCAACGTCTGGGGATAGACGATCGCTCTACTGAGCAATTGTGCCAAGCGACTGATGCGATAAGAAATACTGCGCATGCGGGGGCTATTCGGATGGCGCTCAGGGACATTGGAATTTCCGCAATATTCTGTATCCAAGAAATACCAACCATTGCGATTATCCAATCAGAGGTCTATGACGCCGAGGCCGTTAAGGAGGTTCATGCAAAGCTATGGAATCAAGGCTTGGCCCAGTTGCTGTTGGTCATTTGCGGAGATACGATCCGGATTTTTACACTCTCAAAAACCCCGAAAAGGGTAAACGAGTCTGAATTTGAAGCTCGATGCCTCATTGAAACCCTCACGCTTGCCGCCCATGCGGCCAAGATTGGTGGACTCGTGTATGGAGCTGAATCGGGACGCCTGTGGACTGAGTATTCAGATTATTTCGTGCGCGAGGAACGAGTCGATCGTGACCTCCTAAAGAACCTAAGGCAAACCCACGAGCGCTTGGTCAAGAATGGACTTCTGTCGGAGGAGGCACAGGCGCTTCTCATCCAGACGATGTTTATCGCATATCTGGAAGACCGTGGTATTATCGGCAAAGATTATTATACCGATATTCACCCCAGCGCGCCAGCAGGCTTTCAGGATATCCTCGATTCCAGTAATCTGACGCACTTTGCCAAACTGTTTGCGAAACTTCAGGGGCATTTTAACGGCGACCTATTTGTGGCCCCTTGTTCCTTTGAGATTTCAAGGAGGCGCGCCTCCATTTCCGAGGATCATTTACGCCTGCTCAAAAGCTTCCGTTGCGGTGATGTGGTAATGGACGAGCGAGGAGACCAATTGGTCTTCTGGGGCTATGACTTCAAATACATTCCTATTGAACTCATCAGCGCAGTCTATGACAAGTTTCTGGGCGAGCAAGAGGAAGAACGACGGGATCAGGGAGCCTATTACACCCCCATGTTCTTGTCAGACATCGTTGTTTCTCAGGTTTGGGAAATGCTGAATGATGAAAAGAGGGAGCATGGCATCGTCTTTGATCCTGCTTGCGGGTCAGGCATTTTTCTCGTCCGTATTTTCCAGAGACTATGCGAGCACTGGCGTAGTACACGCCAAACGAAAACGATACGCTGGGATAGTTTACTCAAGATACTCGCGCGACTTCACGGATGCGATATCAATGCCGGAGCCTTGCGCATCACGGGTTTTTCGCTCTATCTGGCGCTGCTTCAGGAAGTCAGCCCTCCAGATATTCAGGAGCTTCTCAAAAAAGGGCGTATACTACCGACCCTATGGGGAGGACAGCTAAGGAATCAGGATTTTTTTGCTTTTCCCGAGGAAAATCTGAAGGCTGATATCATCATTGGAAATCCCCCTTGGGCCAGTCGCCGTGCCAGTCACCGTTTATCGATTGCCTGGTGTCAGAAAGCAAAGTTGCCGATGCCTCTCAAGGAAGAGGCTTGGGCATTTGCCTGGAAATCGATGCGACACCTTCGACACGGAGGGGTACAAGCATTTCTACTCCCGGCAATGGGCTTTCTGCACAATCATTCGGGCGAGTCCGTTCAAGCTCGTCGAGCCCTTCTTTCCAACTCTAGGGTAAAACGAGTCATCGATTTTTCGGATCTGCGTTTTATCCTCTTTGCTGGTGCAGTACGTCCTACATCGCTTATCATTCTTGAAAAGGCGGCTCAAACCGAGAGTCCCTACAAGATCGACTTCTGGGCACCTAAAGCAGATTTGAACGCACAAACGCAAGGCATACTCACACTCAGCCACATGGACAAGTGTGCCATTCATTCACAAGATGCAATCACGGATCCCCTGACCTTTAAGCGGTCACTCTGGATGAGTAAGCCAGAGGTCAAGCTCTATCGCTACCTAGCGGGCTTCCCTGATATCGGAGAAATTACGGTCAAGTATTCTTCAACATCAAAAAAATCGCCTGCACCACCCAATAAATGGGTAATTGGGCAGGGACTAAAGCCCGGGAACAGGAATGAGCCTAAGCATGATGATTATGGCGAATGTCCAGAAATTCGTGGCTATCCGCACCTAAGAATATCTGAATTTAGCACCATACATCAGGAGATAGACGGCCAGAAGCCTCTGGACGACTACTACTTGCATCGGGCCGGTTTTATTGACGGCTTTACCGGACCGCGCATACTCATTCCTCGCGGCATCGCGATCAAATCTAATCGGCTGCGGGCGGCCTTCTGCGAAAAGAAAGCCACTGTTCAAGATATATTCCAGATTATCCGTATTCCAGAAAGCCAATTAAACCTCGGCAAGGCGTTTGCGGCTATCTATTCGAGTAAGCTAATGATGTGGTTTGCGCTGCATGCCACGGCGTCATTTGGCACAGAGCGCCCTGAGATTAAGCTGTCTGATATTCTGCGTTTACCATTTCCAATGCCGGCAGATTTGCCGGATAAACGTTCTTCGGAAAAGCTCCTGGACACGCTCTCTGCGATTATAGATGAGTGCACCCAGCATCGCTCAAGCTTGCTTCACGAAGATACCGCGCCATTTCTTAAAAAAATCGATGCGCTCGTGTATCAGTACTTTGGGCTAAGCGCCGAGGAAATCAAACTCGTCGAGGACACTGTAGAATATCGTATCCCTGCGATTCAACCAAGTGCGAATTCCAAACCGGAAATATGGAAACCAGCAAATCGTGATCAGCGACATGCATTCTCTGAAACGCTGATTTCTAGTCTGTCTCAATGGTTTACTGAAGACACTCACATTTGCGCAGCGCTCATTGCTGCCAATCAAGACATCGGCATTCTGAAGCTATCGATCGGAAGTAAACCAAGGGCGAGTAGCTATCAGGAGGAAGCCCATCATGATGTTTCCAATGCATTGCACATACTGCACAATCAACTGAAACAACCCATATCGAGAAATTTTCAATTATTCCCTGACTATCGGTTTTTTTCGGAAAGCAGTCTTTATCTGGTAAAACCCATGCAGTTGAGGTTCTGGCTCCCCTCTACCGCTTTAGCAGATGCCGACTCTATTGCACTTGATCTCCAGCAGCATATTGATGGGCCTAACAAAGCTTACGCAAAATGACCGAAGGAAATCCTAGCGTATGGGCAGAGCGGTTTAAGTCTCTAGACACGAGGTTACTGGGATGCATCCATCGCGTATGGCCACTCTGCGTTATGCGATTTTCTAGCTCTCAAACACTACCCATAGAAGATGCAATCACCCTAAATCTCCTTGACTGTCTTGCCAAGGATGCGGAGGTGAGACGTATCGGGTATTTCGAATATCAATATGAACCTCTTCGCTATGATGAAAACGGCATAGCAATTAGCTTAGGCAAGATCGATCTAGCCTGCATAATTGATAATGATCGCAATGCTTACCTTGCTTATGAGTGCAAACGCCTGAATGTCCAAGGCAAGAAGGGGCGTTCTTCCCTCGCAACGGAGTATGCGATGGAAGGACTGCAACGGTTCGTAACCGAACAGTATTCAGAGCATCTCCCCATTGGTTGTATGCTGGGGTATGTGATGGACAGTGACGTTCAACACGCAAAGGATGCGACGCAGAAAGCGATCAATGTGAATGCCACAAGTCTCAAGCTTGTGAACGGCATCAACAACTTGGGAGCCTGCGGACGATTTATTCGCTATCAAACGTCGCACAATAGGCAGCGGACATGTAAATCAAAAAGCATATTGATTTACCATACCCTACTCCCCTTTTGTTAGTCCACCGATTGAACGCTATGACCAAGTCGTCCTTGGAGGAAATCGACGAGATACCTATTTTCCACCTTTTCCGTCTTCCGTATCTATGTAGTGTGGAATATTCTAGTAGATGTAGATTTTTGCATAGTAACACTTCATGCTGAACGAACGCATAATCCGGCCTGAGGCTAGCCTCAGGCCGGATTATTTTCTTGGTGTTAGGTGTATAAGTCACTCCTCGGACTGACCCAGAATTAGATTGGCTGCTTTCTGGGCCTGACTGGCGGCAGTGACAACCAGCTTGTTGTCACCCTTGAGGACACGAATCCAGCCCTGCAAGTAAGCAGCGGAGTTCTCCATCACGCTGTTGTCGATACCGCAGTGGGCGCAGAGGAAAGCGGCGGTCATCTCGGCAACGAGTTCCTCGCGGGAATAATCACCATCGCCGAAGCTTCCTCCGATCTTGCGGTTCAGTCGCTTCTCCACTCCGGTGGCGTGCCCCAGTTCATGAAAGAGCGTGCAATAATATTCTGCCGAAGAAGTAAAACGCATTTGGGGCGGCAACTGGATCATGTCTTTTTCCGGGATATAGCAGGCCTGCTGGTATCCGTGGAGCACCTCGGGGCCGTCAGCCCATCCCTCAAGCACACGTTCGGCGGCTTCAATGGGCGAAAAGTTCAACGGCTGAGCCTCCGGCAGGTCGGGAAACTCGACGCCTTCGACCTGACAGGCGTTAAAGACAATGTAAGCTTTGAGGAAGGGAATCTTGCGGGCCTCTTCCTGATCATCTCCCGGGCTTTCTTTCCCGGCTTCGAGTGTTCCCCAGTAAACCACTGGCAAGCCTTTGCTGCCCTTGAGCACCTTCCCGCCTTTGGCTTTCACCTGATGAAAAGTAATGAACCAGGGCAGGTCAAAGGCCATCGCTTCCAGCAAGAACCAGTTAACCCCGGAATAAGGCCGGTCGCTGACAAAATTGCGGGGACGCAACCGCAAACGATTCCAGGGACGGCGCCACGGACAGACCCCCTGTTCCAAGAGTTCAAGCATGCGTTCGGTAACACGGGCATAAGCGGATTTCTTCATGATAGGCTTCTTTCGGGTTGAGCGGCTTCCGTAATTGAAAGCCTGCTTTTCCCTGCCAAGCGGCGAGCGAAGCCAAGCGTGCCCGCAGCGATGGCCGCCAGGCCGCCGTCAACGGTGGAGATTTTTGCGCCGAGCGCGGAAGCAAGGAGCCCGCGACGTAGCTGCACAAGCGAACGGAAAAATACGACCTTGACGGCTCGGAGCGTAGGGCTGGCACCATCCGCCTTTTCCTGCGGGCAGGAAAGCAGGCGAATCAAACGTCGCTACTGTGAATTTTGGGAAACGGATGCCTCGTCCCTGCTACGCGATTTGTAAAAAACAGCATAAAAAATGCTTTTACCTACGATTATTAAGTGCTCATTCTTTGACTACGCTAAGCTATTGATTGCAAAGCGACATTCCTCATGCCCCCCTCCAACAGTCTTCCTTGTACGTCAACGCGCGAAAAATTATGAGTGTCCGATAATCAGTATTGAGAAAATTGAAATTCGACTCACCACCTTTTCTACTTCATGATTTTTGATATGGCGAATCCTTTCCAAGAAGCACTTCAACGTGGCCCCTCAATCTTGTTCCTAGGTCAAGAAACCTTACGATTTCAGACAGGTATCGACCCTCTGCTTCAAGAACTAGGAAAGCACTACGCAGTAGAGAGACCACTGGCCAATTATCGACAACTTCTCGATTTCACCGCCAATGGTACTAACCCCAATTTCGACTGGTTATCAACATGCTGCGCTAAACTTGGACCACCTGCTTGGCTAGTGTCTGTCGCTGAATATCCCTGGAGCGCTGTCTATTCATCAGCAATCGATAATATCTGGTCACTGGCATTCAAAACAAGCTGGAGAGCCATCCAACCTTACTACTGCCCTTCGCCAGACAACTATCGACGCAACAAGCTCAGAATAGCTTGCAACCACCTCTTCGGTGGAATCGGCGCACCGGAGACTGAGGGAAGACCTCCTCTAAAGCAGCTTGGGTTTATCACATGTGAGCAACTGGCCAATGCAATCATTGCAACTCTTGATACCGTTATCACACCAATAGGTAGTCTAGTTATTGAAGCCTACGATCCGGAGAATGATTGGCTTAAATTTGAAACTCTGGCAGGACTAATCAATAAACTCGAAAAGAACCAAGCATTCTTCTTTTCAGCCCCCTCGTCACTTCGCAATAACCCTCTCGCCCAAGAATTAATCGCATCAGGGCAGCTTCATTTATACTCAGCGCCTTTAGGTGAAGTTCTGTCTCAAATGGCAGAAAGTGGTAATATCTTACTTGGCCCGCCCAAGGGGGATACAGGAACAGGCAGAATGATTAGAATTGAGAAACAGCCTGTTAATCTCGCTACTGCAAAATGGATAAATATTTCCCGGGCAGGACAGCCACTTGATATTTCGATTTTTGAGGAACCAATAGCAAAATCGCCGGAAAAACGTTATCAGGATTTTCGAAGCTTTCTTATGACAAGCTCCTCATCTCCGTCTTGGAGTGGCTATGTAGCTGGTTTTGCATTCGAACGCGACTATTACACTAGTTTTGGGGATACGAATATCAAGAGAAAGACATTGAAAGAAACAACTCTTTCTCAGCTAGAACGAAGAATTCCCATGGGAAAACCTATAATTCTACATGGAGGCGCCGGCTCAGGAAAAACAGTTACTCTCGGCCTCCTTGCCTATGACGTAGCGAAGGAAGGTAAGTATCCTGTGATTTTTATTCCTCAACATCTGAGAACTCCTAACTATGAATCTCTAGAACAATTCTGTAAATGGAGTGAGGATAATGGCGCTTGCGTCACATTAGTCATCTGGGACGGGATGAAGGAATTGCGAGAATATCAAAACCTCATTGCTTATTTGGAAGGAACAAAAGGAAGACGAATTGTTGTTGTTGGCAGCTCTTATCGGAAATCTCAAAATGTTTTTCGTGATTCTCTTCTAATTGACACTGATACAAAACTGCTAGGCAATGAAAAGAAACGCTTCTCGGCGTTCCTTGCTGGCTTAAAGCCTGGGATTCAGCAGCCAAATGTACTAGAAAAAATCATTGATCGTGACGATGGGCATTTTTTTGTCGCTCTTTTCAGGTTGTTACCTGAAACCGCATCGAACCTCACTTCTGCTGTCGAGCAGGAAGGCCGTTATTGGATGACAATTGAAGCTAACTTTGCTCAAAAAATTGAGAAAATTGAAAAATCAAAAAAGTTCAATTCGCTAGAATTTGCCTTCGAAAAAGCCCTTAATAGTAGCGTAAATAAACAATCTAAGGGCACTACCGAACTTGACGATGATGAAAGCAGACACACCTCAGTCTCAAATGAACTAGTGCCGTACGTAATGGCTCCAAGTCAGTATGGTTTTTCAGTCCCTCTGGAATTGATTTCACGAATCGTAGGTCGTAACGCTTGGACTAGCATCCTAGAAACTAAATCTCATTCAGATTTAATTGAGATTATTGAGGATCCTGAAGGCGAACTTTATCTTCAATCACGGCACAGAGAAGAAGCGCGTCTGTATTGTCGCGCAGCAATACAGGATACAGGAAATGAAGTCGCTATTCTACGTCGATTAATTGAAAACATTAAAATCGGAAGTGTCTTTTATGGACAATCAGAACTAGATTTCGCTACACGGCTCCTTTCATTGATTCACAATGACAGTCACAAGATTAAATTTTCTTCTCACTATGCAGAATTTGCTGACGCATTGAAAACCTTGAGGGAAAATCGACAGACTAACTCACGCCTAGTTCTTCAAGAAGCAACGTTTCGCCGTAAGTCAATTAAGCAGAATAATGATTTGCAAAGCATAGCCGCACTAGAAGACGCAGAGGGGATTCTCAATGAAACACTTGGACAAAGAGAAGCCACTGAGAACACCTCACACATGAGTCAGCTATTAGGGGAACTCGCATCGTGTCAGGGCTTCAGAATGTCCACCTTAGCGGAGTTGAAAGGAAATCACAGTGCCTCAGCAAAAGAGGCCTTCTGTTCTTCGAGTAGCTCTGCTGAACATGCACGACGTCTTGATCCTACGAATATTCACGCTGTGGATGTAATGGCTTGGACATCCTTGATCGCCTGTAAAAAAGGGCTACTTTCTGGCACAGAGCAAGTAGAGGCAATCGCTAAAGCCATCGCCAATATAGCGAGTGCGTGTCCAAACTCCTCAGAAGAAGAGACTCAGCTCTGGGGCCGTCTTCTGGAGCTCTCTCAATATGCGGGTCAAAAAGATATTGCTACGAAAGCATATGAAAATCTGGAAGCAAAAGGGTCCTCGCTAGGGTATTACTTAACTACTATTCAACAGTTAGGGAACGATTTGCTCCGAGCAGCGATATTAGGTCAAGATGAAGTCATCCCAGAATCGAATATCAGCGCTTACCGCAAGTCTTTTGAATATCTTCATGAACACGAAGCGGCAGTTATCAATGATTTCCGAACAACATATTTGATGATCAGGCTCTGGTGGATCTCGAAAACCGGTTGGGCACTACTCCGTCACGAACACCTACGTGTCGCTTTCAAAGAATCCGATTGGGAATTACTGCTCAAATGGACAAGATCTATTTCAATCCACGAAAACGACAACATAATCGTTCCAGCCAGATTCCTAGAGGCAATCGCGTGTTTTCATCTAGGACGTTCTGCCGATCATAATGAATTATTCGAGTCAATTCGTCGCACCAATGATGCAGGAAGAATTCGCCGCCGACTTGTCGCATCAAATTCAGATGGAAGCGCCATTGTCGTCGACAACGGAGTCGTTAGTAGGACCACGATAAAGGGCGGAAAAACACCAAGTCGTTCAAAGACAGAAAAATCATTCGTAAAATTCACTTGGAAGGATGATGAATTTGAAATCCCATTTCGAAACGATGATTTCTTTCGTACGGATCTTAAAGAAGGAGACATTCTGGATCCGTTTGTCGTGGCCTTTAATTATATAGGTCCCTTTGCCTTCCCCAGTGATTACTCTAGCCATTTATGATATATCATGTCAATTAACCAAAAGCCTGAAAAGGCAGAGGCGATAGAGGCACTAATTAAGCAAATATGTCAACTGTCCCTGCTGACTGGTGAATCTTCAGCTCCGGGCCTATTTTATAGTTATAGCCCCCTGTCCATTCCAGAGCATGGTGAGATGCGGTTTTCATTTATCGTCTCCTGGCTGTACCAATTGTACCGTGAGCATGGGGGCGAGGGTCTAAAATACTGTAATCTCAAACTGAAGTCATCTTATCCTATAGAGGTATCACATTATCAGCTTGTCGACGACTTCCGTACGCTTAAACAGCACTCGATTATTACTCATACAAAAAGAAGTCTCGAACGTGAAGCTAGGTGTAAAGCTTGGTTCGTTTCTGTATGTGCTGTCACTTCGCAATCCTTTCCTGAATCGTTGGAAGACTGGAATATTTCGGCAAATGCATTACTTCAAGCGGGCATCAATTATCTTAGCAGGATTCGAGAAATACTAGAGACATTTAAATCTGACTCAACTGGATTTCTGGTGAAGGAATTTCACATGATTCGACAACGAAGTATTGATCATGGAGATTTTGATCGATGGGTGGCCGAAATCGCAGCTGATTTAGGTTTTTCAACTTTAGATGTCGTTAAATTTAGGAATACTCATCATCAAACCATCATCCAAGACTTGAGAGTTCAACGATGGGACATTGATATTACACAATTTGTACGTGATAGAATCGCTAGCAGGATGATAATTCAGTACCCTAAATATGCTATAACGGTCGACGAATTGAAAGCTCACGGCGTTAAGCCTGGCCGTATGTTAGGTCATGCTCTTGCCGTAGCGGAAGAAATCTTCCGTAAAAGCGAATTCACTATGAAAAAAAATGATATCATTTCAGAGCTTCGCAAACGTTCTCTAATTCCCCAATGAACATGCCGACCATTGAGTTCGAATAGGGGCAATCATAATCAGTTTCCTTATAATTAGAGTCGCCATTGATCGAGTATTCAAATGTTGTTATCTACTTAGATATGCCTACTTGATACAACAATCTTTCGAGACGCCCCTTCCAAGGTGGCCTTGAGCACGCGGGCCACGAATTTCTCGTTCACGATTCGTTGCACGGCCTTTTCCTCAGCTTTGGCGACCTCAGCCTCAATCAACGGTTGGGCCGTCTCGACAATCGCCTTGAGCAGCATCGGTGGCAGTTTGTCCAAGTCATATCCTTTACCGATAGTTTTCAAGCGTTCCGTAATTCTTGTTTTCATGGCATCAAGGATACCGCACTGATGCCGTAAAAATAGGGAAAATGCCAGAAGACGCAGTTCCTGATTATCTGGCATACTACGTCAACGGGTTTGTGGGCAAATTCTAGATGAATGTGTATCCACTTGGCTTTGTCAGAATATATATTGCGACTGCGCAAAGTAGATGGCAAAAGATGCATACCGTTCACTGCGACAATTGAACGGTCAGTCACACACAATATTCTAGGATGAACTTGAATGCTAACCGCACTGAGCAGAAACCCGGAAAGAAAAGTCATCGCCCACTGTACGGAAAAGAGCGAGGGACCGTTTTTCTGTCCTGAATGCGGAGACGAGCTTCTGATCCGCAAGGGTAAGATTCGGGTACACCATTTTGCCCATATCCCACCGACAAATTGCATCTATGGGAGCGGAGAGAGTCAGGCACATTTAAAATGCAAGGTAGAGATATTCGACGCCTTAAAGAACGATTCCAGAATCGATAAACTAGAACTGGAGCGTCGTCTCGACGGCGTTCGTCCCGATATCAGCTTTCGGGTTGACGGGTGCCACTATGTAGCGATTGAAGTTCAAATTTCAGATCTGTCACTCGACGATATTGAAAGAAGAACTAAAAGATACAAGGAACTGAAGGTGAACGTGTGTTGGATTCTTCAGATGAATGATGAAATCTGGGGAGAGCGGTTTGCCCCAAGAGTATGGGAGAAATGGGCTCACCTACTCTATTTTGGGCGAGTCTACTATTGGACCGGTGGCACAAAGGTGATTCCAGCGCATTTTGATGAGCATATGCTCGAAGTGCCTCATACGAGTTGGCACGTCGAAGGTGGAGAAGAAAGAACCGCCGGTGGGTATTACCGGGTATCCAAGAAATACAAAGAGGCAAGAATCCACGACCCGATAGACTTAATCCAAGACTTCGACGCGGTACAACGGGATCGTTTTTCAACGTCCAAGTTGGATGTTCCAGCGGCTTGGGTATGGGCAGACCAACTTGAAAAATGGTGGTAGTCATGCCTGGTGGCGATACCAGAGCCCACCGTATGCTTATTTCTTACCCCGCTTCTTCGCCTTGAACTGAACTGCCGGTCCGGCAGCCTCATATTCATCCGCAAGACGCTCCAGATGCGTGGCGATGAAGTTCGAGCGATTGCGATTTTCTACATCCGCCAGTTTATCAATTTTGCTCACCAGGTCCGCATCCAGACTGATGGATATCTGCGTTTTCCCTGCTACGCGTTGGGTCGATTTTTTAGCCATAGTTGAATTTATTGATAACTCTTTATTACTTAGTGCGTATCGTCGTCATTGTCACGAACGAACAACCCCCCCTAAGGGGGCAATATGCCCCTTAAGTTACCTCACTGGATTCCATGTCGAGGTAGGTCTGGACGAGGTGCTCGTCCTGCTCGGGTGGTTGTTTGCCGGAGAGCAGGAGCACCTGGCGCTCCAGGCCCGCAACGACCTCATGGGCTTCGATACCGGAGAGGAAGAAAACGATCAGGTCCTCTGGGCTGGGGGCGGCGTTGTCATAGCGGCGCGTCAGGAATTCATTGGCGCGCCGGAAGGTGCCCATGATATCGGGCGGAATTCTGACGGATTGCGAATTGTCGGCTGAAACTTCGGATGTGGTTTCCATACTTTTTAAAATGGTTTGAGTTAATGTGCTGATAAACAGACTGGGTGCGTCAGTTGATCTTGAGGGCGGACTTGGTGGCTTCCTTGCGTCCGAGACGAATTCGGGCCTGCTCCTTCTGCTCATCGGGGACGCGGGATATGCGCTTTTCAATGTCCTCGGCGATGCCGGGATTTTCCTTGAGGAATTTGCCCACCGCTTCGTTTTCCTGAAGCCGCTGCTTCTGGCTGGAGTCGTATTTGAGGGCGTCCCGCAGGACGGCGCGGCGAATCAACTGGTCCTTGGATTCAGTCTTCAGGTAGGCCACCCGGTCGGGATGCTCTTTGAGGTAGCGATCTATCATCGCATCGATTTCGGGGTTACGCTTGGGTCCCGGCGACTTCTTGGCCGCGAGCTTCTTTTCGACGTTTTCTTTTAATGACATAGGATTGTTCCTGGATAAACCCCGCGCGTTCTTTTCCTGCCCGCGAGGCCGCTACTGACTCAGCTGATGACAGGTCTGGCCGGATGCCAAAAGGGTTGGATATGCGTGTGCATGAAAAAATTAGTCCTGTTCGAGTTCGGAAAGGCGACGCGAGAGATCGGCAATGGCCTGGTCACGTTTTTCAAGCTGGGCCTGCAAGACATCGTTCTGCTCGATCAGGGCGGCAATGAGAGTGTTGGCCTGGGCAATCTTGCTTTCCAATTCACCGGAGAGCTGTCCGACCTGCTTGGCCGGATCGGCCACGGCCACAACCGGCCCCAAGGGCACCGCCGTGGGCGCGCTGGGAGTCAGGTTCCAGCGGGCGGGCTGTTCGATGCGCGCGATGCGGTGGGCGTCGTGACGCACGCCGGAGTCCTGTGGGTCCACATAAGGCCCCAGATAGTAGGCGTGAATCGACTCTGCGGTACGCACCTTGGCCATGTTGTTGGGATCGAGTTCGGTGCCGGATACCTGCACCGGCATGGATGGCGGTGGCGGCTCTTCCATGGACTGGGTGCTTTCGCAACCAGTCATCCATAACAGGACGACTACCGCTCCAGCCCAGCGAATGAGCCATGGATAAAGTTGTCTATTGGTTGAGGGTTTGATTCCAGATGTCATGATTGCTGATGTTTCCGCGTGAACCTTCCGCCGCGTCGATGGTTTGGGTGACGTAGACGTAGAATTGCTTGCCCGCCGGGACCCGGATGTAAAAGCCGTCGCGTTCAATGGCGGCCTGAATCTGTTCGGCGTATTTTTCCAGCACCGCCGTGGTCCCGTCCAAGGCGGCGTTGCCCGCCGTCGCCTCGGCGATCTGGACGGTGGATCCGGTGTCGGTGACAAAGTTATCGTACTGCTTGAAGCCCTGCGTGGCGGCAGCCAGGAAAGTAGCGGCAAAGAGTTTTATCTCGTTCCAGTCGTCGGTCTTGATGAGGTAGCCCTTGAGACCCGCCGAGCCGTCCCGCAGGCCCCACTGGCCCGTGTTAAAGTCGTATTCGCGATCCAGCGCGATGCCCTGAAGAGTCAGTTCGGTTCCATTCAGTTCGCCCTTGGTGCGCCAAACGAAATTCCAGGTTCCGGTGGCCGCGATACGGTCTCGGGCGTGTCCTTCGCTGGCGCGGCCATGGACTTCGGCTCCGGCGGGAATGATGACTTTTCCGGCATGGTCCACGTCGTCGGTCACAAGCCCAATGACCGGCGTGTCGATGGAACTGCTTTCCAGAGTGATAATAAGCTCGCAGGGAATCAGCCTTCCATACGGCGCGTACTGCGCTGATAGTTCGGTCTGCTGCGGCGTGGTTCCCGTGAACAGATTGAGGGGAAGCTCGGGCGCGGCCTTCACATGTTCTTCTTTCTGCCGGGCCTGAATGGGGCGTGAAAATGGCGGCTCCTGCACCGACTGCGCTGGCGCTTCGGCCTGCTCGGGTGTTTCCACGGCGACAATGGCCGATGGCATTTTGAAGCGTGGGATGTCGCGCTTGTACACGTCCGGCTTGTAATCGTAGGCCTCGCCCGGTTCGGTAAAATCATCCGGCCCTTCATCCAAGGCGTTGAGGACGACGACCACCCCAATGAAGAGAATCATCATCAGGATGACGGCGGCGTTACCCAGAGGCGATTTGAGAAAGTTCAGCATGGGATTAGCGGTCAAGGAATGAGCAACCGGGCCGGGTCCTCGACCCGGGAGACAACGATTTGAAAGGCGTTGTGAACGCTGAGGTAAGCAGGCTCGCCGTTGGGCTGGCCGGTAATGGCGATATAGGCCACGCTGTCGGCCTGCGCCGGAATGATGCCGGAAGCGTCCGCGATGGACGGGTAATACAGGTTCTGGCCCACGCGCACGGCCAGCATCTGCGGCTGATAGAAGATGTCCTCCTCGGAGTCGTTCTGGAAGGACACGCGGAAGACCAATGTGTCGTAATGCGCGAAGCGAAAAACTTCGTCGATGGTCGCGCTGAAGTCTCTGTACTCGGTGGTCAGCCCTTCGGGCGCGAAGAATTCGACTTCCTCTTCCAGCATGCCGGGATAAGCCCGTTGAATCAGCGGGTAACTCTTGGCCCGGTCCAGCAAATCGACCAATACGGTGGGCGATGTTCGCCTTGGCGCTTCGCCGTTTACACCAAGCCCTGAGGCTGCCATGGGATCATCGCTCTGCACCAACCTCACGGTGCGGTAAGGAATTGAATCCTCATGGTTATAAAAATTGAAAGCGTAAGTCTGGTCCTGATAAACCACATTGAGCGCTCCACGTGCCTCAGGCTGCATGGCGCGCACGGAAAAGAAATACCTTCCCGCCACATAGCTTAAAAGCACGGGCGGTTTGTCTTTGGCGTTGGCGCCGATATTCGCCCCGTCGATGGAAGTCAGCGCCCCCGGAAAGGTGATGGTGGTCGGCGTGTTGCCAATGGGGATGTTGTAGACCGTCCGAGGGTTCAAGGCGTACTGCTTAATGACCTCGCGGTTGTTGCGATCCACCTCGGCCTGCATCAGCAGGGGCAGACACAGTCCGATGACGATAAAAATGCGATTCGCGTTCATGGGAATTACAGAAGGATTTTTTCTTCGAAGGAGCCCACCGCCAGGGGGAAGCGTTTGTTCTCCAGCATATTGGGATTACGGTACATCACTAGGGTCAGGGTGAACTGCGGGTCTTCGACAAAGGTCTTCCCCTCGAAGCTGCCAGTGCGAATGAGCTGCCCCTTGACCTGGGCGAAAACCTGTTCGCCGCGCGTTTGCAGGATTTTGATTTCAAAGACCTCCACTTTCTGGTGGATGGACTTCTCCCGCATCTCCTTTTCGGCCTCGGCGTGTAGATGACGGGCCTCCTTCAGGGCATCACCAAGAAACAGCTTATCGAGGAGTTCCGGCATATCGAAGCCGTTCGGATTCTGGGAAAAGAGCGCGTAGGTCGCCCAGAGCGCGAGTTCCTCGTGCAAATGCGTCGCCTCCGTGAAATCGAGCGTGGGTGCGATGGAATACGTCCCTGCCCCATCCATGATGACGACGCGCTCCTTGGTGCGGTAGGCATTGATGATGAAGAAGGGCTGAATTACCACCCACCCCAATAGAGTGAGCGCAACGAGGAACCACAGCCGCGCCGCCCAGGCATTGTCCGTGAACAGTTTTAACGGATGGAAAGCGTTGCGGGCCGCGCGCGTCTTGCCGTGCTCCCGTGCTTTGACAGGATCGGGCCTCGACGTGTCCAAAGTCTCGGTTTCGGATGCGTTCATATCGTGATAATGGGCTTAGGGGTGGTCGCGAGCGCGAGCAGCGTAGCCGCGCGTTGACTGCCGAAAGGATCGTGAGGCGAAACGGGCAGGAGCGGACTCGTCGGCTCCGGCGGCGCGGGCAAGGCGGCAGGCTCGTCGCTGGTCAGCATCAATGGCGCACTTTTACTCGTAGGCGCTCCTCTGCTTGCGACCACTGGCGTGAGGGACGCGCTGGCGCTGCCATAAGTCGCGGCGGGTTCCTGCATCTGGTAACCGCCTCCACCCGAGGGTTCAGGCCCCGGTGGCGGCGTAGGCGTAGGCGGTGTGCTCGGTGGCGATGGAGGCGGTTTCGAACCGCCCCGCATGCCGCCGCCCAAATGGGTCGCCATGTGCGCGGTGAAGGCGACCGCCCCGGTAACCGCGCCCGTCAGGCCCTGGAGGGCCGCGCCGCTGGTGAAAAGGATGAACATGATGGTGGGCGTCGCCAGTGTACCCACAACCAGAATCAGCGAGGCCATCAGCCCCATGATGAGCGAACCAAAGCTCATCATGTAGAGGGTCGAGCCGGTATCGTTGCCGGTGAAGGTCGATGCTGTGGCGAAGTCGTTAATAAAGCCCATCGCGGCTAAGTTCGTAATGGAGAATCCAATGGGCCAGGCCATGACCGCCATCAGGTTAGCAATCAACTTCACGCCGATGTTAGCCAGAGAAGGAAAGATGAACAGCGAGAGTCCGATGGGCAGGAAAAGGAAGCCCAGCCATTTGAGGACGTACTGGAGGATGTAGAACGGCACCTGAAAAAGCGCGGCTAGCGTGATGCCGATTTTGGAAATCCCATAGACGACGCTCAGGTAAACCGAGTTGACGATCCGTTCGACGCCCCAGCCTTCGGCCTCCGGGTCTTCATCGATGGTGGCGATCAAGGCCTCGGTGACGGCGAAAGGTTCGCTGCCAAAGTCCGCGTTGATGACTTCGGCGGCTTCGTTGAATCCGGCGTCGATGCCATCGAACCAGAAACGGTCGGTCGCGATGAGTGAGACCAGAAAGAAGCCAATAAAGACCGCCTTCATCATGGCGATCATGTCGCCTCCGGTATCGGAGACACGCATGATGCGCAGAATCAATCCACTCACCAAAATGAAGTAAGCGACAAACATGAGCGCACTTTGAAGTTCGAGAATCGAGTTCTCCAAACCTCGGAGTGAAATAGGACCGATCAGATTCATGAATATGCTTCTCCCTTTAGCTATTGCTCGGATGACTGGGACTCTCGTAGTCCCTTGAGGTAATCGCTGGTCGCTTGACCGGCTTTGACCTCCTCATCGGACTCCACGACAAAGCGTACCCCATGGTGCTGCTTCATTTGCGTGATGATGTACTGCTTGCGCTGCGCTTGCAGGGCGCGGATGCGTTCGCCGCTGGTGCTTTGCAATTCGCCGAAGGCCTCAAGCTCTTCAGGCGTCATGCTCTCACGCCCATTGAGGTAACGGGCTCGCTCCTGCATGTAGGCGGCGGAGATAGCTTCGATTTCCTCAATGTAGGGGTCTTCGATGACCACGTCATCTCCGTCCTCGACCACGATGCGGATGGCGTGAGTTGGTTGATCATCTGCCTCAACGATAACGGTGGCCTCCTCGGTGTGGTCTGAACAGCCGCAAAGGGCCAGTCCAGTTAGGAGCAAAATTAATTCAATACGTTTCATGGCGATCTGCTTTTAAGGGTTAGGGCTACTGAGGGAGTTCAGGTAATCGGTCAGCGAGCGGTAGGCCTCATGCTGATCCTGGAACTGTGCCTGCACGGAGACGGACTTTTCTTTGTCTTCCTGATTCTCGTTCAAACTTTTCAACGCAGAGTATTGCTGGTACTGCTTTTCCCTTTCGGAAATCAGCAGCGCGATCTGCCCGTTCTGGGCATTAACGATGGCAGAAAGTTTCTGCACCTCCGCGTCGGTCACGGCGTTTTTGAGTTCCACCAGAGTCAGCGCCTGATTTTCCTGAAGCTCGCGCAAGCGCTCGTCTATCTGATTGGAGGCATCGACGTAGTTGGTGTATTGCTCGTCCACCACGGCGTATTTTTTCAGCGCCGGATCGTCCACCGCGACCGGTTGACCGGTGACGGTCTCGGCCTTCACTTCCACATACAAGCCATCATGGGTCTGCGTGAGGCTGTCCGTACCGTCGGCGTTGGTGATGACCGTCTCCCACGGAACGCCGTAGCTGAGGTCCTCAATGAAATCCTCCATGGTCAGCACCTCCAGCGAAGGCAAAGGCACGGTTCCGGGGTACCCCATCCAATCCCGGATGTAGGTTTGCACGTTGAGTTGCTCCGCCATGGTCTCAATCTGCTCGTTGAGCTGCTCATACTGCTGCTGCCACTCCTGCAAAACCTCGGCGTGATTGGCCGCGTCCTGTAACTTGGCCGCTATCGTCTGGGCGGTGTGACCGGGATCGGAGACGATCCACTGGGCCTGCGCGAACGGACCGAGGGCCATGATGATGAAGAGAAAAATGTGCTTCATGACCTTACCTCGCTTTCACGTAAATGACGCGCTCCTCCTGGATGACGCCGTTGATTTCCTGCGGCGGCAGCACCACGGGCACAAAGGCGCCCGGTTCTTCGGGCTCGGTATATTCGTCCTCCTTCTGCCGGTTCTGCGTAATCCAGTACTGCTGCTTCACACTCTGGTTGAGAGCTGCCTCGTAGCCGTTGCGGTAAGCGATACGCTCGTTTTCCTCGACCAAGGCGTTGGCCCCGAGCCCGGCGGCGGCCCCGATGACGGCTCCGCCCGTTGTCCAGGCCGCATCGCCGTCCGAGGCCTCATAGGCAGTGTACGCGCCCAAGGCACTGCCGCCCAATACCGTGGCGCTCTTACCCACGTCGCTGTTGGCGCAGCCACTGAGTAGGCCCGAGATCAGGATTAACAACAGGGCGATGCTCCGGTGTGATTTTGATGATATCCATTTCATGAGACTGAAACCTCCTGATTGTTGGCGGGCGAACCCTCGCCCTGGTAATAGGTTTGCGCCTGGATGTTGAGCGCCGTTCCACATATGGGCGGACGCGCTCCGGGCGCGTAGTAACAGATGGAAGAAAATTTGTGCCCCTCGGCCTGTTGCTCGACCAAGGGATAGTCCATGATCGCCTCCTGCACCGATTGCGGCAGTCCCGTTTCGCGGGCGATTTCCTGAATGTCGGCCTTGTCCAACTGGCGCATCAGCAGGTGCTGCTTGGAGTTGCCCATCACCACGGCGCGGATGCGCGAGCTTCTGAAGCGCTCGTATTGCTGGACGATGGAACAGGTCCAGCAGGAGAATTTCCTCAACTGTGCGTAGGCCTCCGAGACAATCTTCTCCCCACCGGGCACATCGAGGAAACGCGAGACCTCCTCAAAGATCATCCGTTTGCGCTCTTTGCGTGGCAGCGAGATGATGTGCTGCCTGGCAAAGGAAGTAATTAAAAGCCCGGCGGCGGTGCGCAGTTCCACCGCCTCGTCGCCCAACTGTCCCAACTCGAAATGGGCAATCTTGCTCCGCAAGTCGATGTTGGTTGTCCCGTCGAAAAGTTTCCCGTAACTTCCGGTCGCCGTCCAAGCCGTCATCAACGTGGCGAGTTCGTCAATCTCCGCCTTGGGGTGGTAGGAACTGCGCCCGAAGCGCATCATTTCAATCAACTGCGAATGCACTGGGTAATCCGTCGGCTCAAAGTAGGCGAAGGCCGTGTCCTTGACGTAGTCGCTCGTATCGGGGTGCTTGGCGAACTGCACAATACGCTCTGAGGGAATGGCGTCGTGAAATTCCAGCGCCTCGGCGTCCTCGGCATTGAGCAAGTCCCTAAAGAGACTGAAGGCTTCCACAAAGCTGGTCTTCCCTTGAATCTTCTGCTGCTTCCATAGGTAAGTCGCGCAGGCCATTTTTCTGACCTCATCCATCCGCTCGCGATGCCGCTTACTCCACGACTCGAACTGGTCGCGGTAAAGCTGATCAATGTAGTGGCCAATCTGCGCCTGACGGACCTGCTGACGCTCCGGCGAATCCGACACGCCAATCATGCGCGATACCAGCGCGACGCCGGATGAAACCTGTTGGCGCGTAAGCGGCATCCCCACAGTATCGAGATAGTTGATGACCAGATCGCTGTCGGGTTCGATGATGATGGGCGTCCCGCCCAGCTTCGTCGTAAAATTCTGATACGATAGGCCCTCTTCGATGATGACCGTATAGGCGTAGCGGTGCGCCGTCTGGGTAAGCAAATCTTCCATGAAGACGGACTTGCCCGCCCCGCTGATCCCGAACAGGACCGTGTGCTGCGGTGTGCCGCCGACAAAAGTGTTAATGCCCACCACATTGTTCTGGTTGCCGTCATAGATGGCCTCAGCCTCTTCGAGGTAACCGGTGAAGGTGGCCGAGAACGGCAGCAAATCGGCCAGATAGCCGTCTTCGGCGTATTCGTCGCGGTAGGTATAGCTAGAGCCTGTCCAGCCCGGCCAGGAGGCAAAGAAGAGCTTCTTGCTGGAGGCAAACAGGGTGTTCTGATAAATCTCCGCCCCATTCATCTGGCTGATGGCCTGTTTGAGTTCGGCGGTCTTGGCGCGAAGCGTGTCCAAGTCACGCGCCCAGGTGCGAATAATGTAAGTCACGCTGAAGGGTTTGGTGTAACCCTGCGCCAGAGCGTCGATGGTGGTTTCCTTTTTCGCGATAGCCGTGGCGTCCGACTGCCGCCCCTTGTGCCGGTGTTCGTTCTTCAGGCGGTCGGCTTCCTTCTCCTCCTTGCGGATGATCTGCTTGATGTTGAGAGGCTTGATGTTGACTGTCACCTGGTAATCCAGTGACGGAAGGCTCGTCAGGTGATGGATGATACCGGGATAGGTTTCACTGGGCCAGCGCTGGACCGTGAAGATCGAATGGTAATACCCGTCGAATTCCAACGCGGCCTTGTCCGCCGGGCGGATATCACAGTGCAGGCAATTTTCCTGAAGTGTGTAACGCTCGTCGAAGCTGCCCGCGAAATCATAGTCGAAGCTTTCCGTGAGCGACGGATTCAGAAATCGCTTATAATAGGCGTAGTGCTCCACATCGTCCATAGGAGTCACCGTGGTGTCCGCGCCCAGAACGCTCTGCATCTGCCGTTCACGTTCCTCGAAATGCGTTCGCAAACTCCCAAGCTGCGCTTCGTAAAAGGTGCGCAAGCCGGGCTTGGTTTTGAGGTTACCGGAATACTTTTCCATCCGGCAGGAAAGGAGCACGATCAGGTGTTCGCGCCGGAGTCCGCGCGCCAGCATCCTTTCCCAGTAGCGCGTGAAGCGCTCGTTGCGCACCGCCTTTACGTAGTCATCCTGACAGTGCTCCAGCGTGTCTTCGTAGTAGCGCGTCAGCGCACGGCGGTAGTCGTTGCCACAGCTCCACTGCACCTGCATCGACTCGTTCAGCCCCAGCGAACCGAGCAGTTGGCGTATCTTACGCTTGTACTCATTCCTCACCAAAGCTCCCGCGCCGCGTAAGTCGGGTGTCTCCACGGTGAAACCCTTGGCCACGTGGCAACCCGTCTCCAGCGAGCCGAAGATCAACATGCCGTCAGCAAACCAGCCGTTAGGCGCGGCGCTACTCATGGTCACTTCCTTTCAGTCTTGGGTTGGCCGGTTGGTTAGTTTTTACGAAGGAAAAGCCCTGCGAAGTCACGTTATGAAACCAGTCGCGGTCGTAGCCTCGGGGCTTGTTGTGCCGCAAAACGATCACATAGACCATAGGAAGGATTAGGACTGGCAAACCGGCTCCTAGAGCGACCACCAGCGGTAGTCGCAAGACCATGAAGCAGAGCATCACGGTCGCCAGAGAGGCCACCACACCGAGCACCGGATAAAGAAATAGATTACCCGAAAGGCCAAAAGCCTGCCCCTTGGCGTCGGTAGCCGCATTGGTTCGGGTACGCTCAAGCTGTTCCATCGAAATCGTGGAGTTTGAATGAATTGTTTTGGGTACTGTGAACCCCTAGAATGAGGGCGTGATCGCCGCGTCACCCAGGCCTGCCAGAACAAAAAATGCGGACATTATCAGTCCCGCTCCTGCAATGATGATCCCACCAAATATAGAGGAATACCCCTCCGAATCCCCATCGGCTATTTTCCGCGCGCCGCGCCAGATAAGAAAGATTCCGTAAACAAATCCGAAGAAAAAGATAACCCCCAAGGCGACCGAAAACATCTCTTTCAAGTCCGTAAGGGTGGTTTGAGCGAGGACGGGAGATACGATTTGAGTATTCATTTTATCGAATCATTTAGGTTTTAATTATTGGTTTTCGATAAGCCTAAAACTCGAGAAATTTATTAATTTCTTTTAGGCGTTTGACGGTTATCAATAAACCATTTATTGCTAGGTATAGTCAAAGTAATTAAGGGCCATTTGGCCTTATTGACTATTCTTTTAACTTAGCGTTAATATTAACCCTAATTACTAAGACAATGGACCGTAATTATGTAGATAAAATAATTGAGTTAAGAGGCTATCTTTCAGCGAACATAATTGGGCAGAAGAGAGCCATTGATAAAGCATGCTCAGTACTGCAAAGAGGAGCCCTAAAATTGTCTCCTCCAGACCGTCCTTTGGGCTCATTTTTGTTCGTCGGACCGACCGGTGTCGGCAAGACCGAACTGACCAAATGTTTCACCCGCTATCTCTTTCCCGGGGACCATCGACTTATCCGTCTGGACATGTCCGAGTATCAGAACAAGGAACAGCTCGAAGTACTCCTTGGCGACAGCACGAATGCGCAAGGCCAATTGGGGCGGCTGTTTGACTACAACCGTAATAGCGATGGGCAATTACAAGGCGGAACCATTCTTTTTGACGAAATAGAAAAGGCCCATCCCGACCTGCTCCTCATCCTGCTTCAGATACTCGAAGACGGGCGGCTTACTCTGCGTGACGGGACCTTATTGAATTTGGGGAATTTCTTCGTCGTTTTGACCTCAAATATCGGCGCTTCCGAGGCCATGGAAATGCGCAAATCTACCCCCGAAACCATCGAGCGAATTGTCTTTTCCATGGTCAAAGAAAAGCTGCGCCCGGAACTCGTCGGACGCATTACCGAAATGGTCATGTTCGACCGTCTCGAATACGACGATCAGGTCAAAATAGTCGAGCTTATGATGAACCGTGAAGTTCGCCGCTTAAGTGAACAATTAGGAATAACAATCACCTACGAAAAAGAGGTTCTTGAGCATGTGATAATTGAAGGATTCGATTCGCGATTTGGGGCACGACCATTGAGGCGATATATTGAGAAGTTTTTGGGAGATTTAATGGCCAAATACTTAACTGACACTTATTCAAAATTAATCAATTTGGACTACAAAGTTAAAAATACATATCGTGTTAGTATCAATGCCCTTCGTAATCTATCAAAATGACGTTAACAGAATGCTTCGGTAAATCGATTTGTCGAGATGAAGCGCTTATATTCTTAGGCCCACGTGCTAGTTTTACTTCTTCGAGCTCAATATTAGTCTCCAGACTTTCTGGTGCCTCTCCAACTAGAGAAATTCGACGCGCTGGGATAGGGGGACCTCCATTCCATTCACCCCAACCTTTGATATCAATAGATAGTCTTAAAGGAAGATCAGGCTCTCTATTTACTACCATGAGCGTCAACGTTTTATCATTTAAAGCAGCACCCGCAACCACATACGGGAACGACTCATTCCATGATACCTTAACTGGATTCTCAATTGGCAGACGAAACGTATCGCACCATACTTCAGTATCGTAGCGCATTCCATCGAAGTGCTCACCAAAAAGCTTGAACGTTTTATATGTAGCACCAACCTCTGCAAGCCCGTCTGAATTTATTGCTAGCAACCCGCACATCCCTCGATCTTGCTTCCTATCTGCACGGTGGAATTCGAGCGCATAATAATCCCCTGTATCCATGTAAGTAAGGAGGGCTCCAGCAGCATAAATTGCTGCCCCCAAATCATATGTTGTCTGCATATGATCGATAGGCATATCTTCCCAGCGCCTAGGAATAGGTGGATGAATGTTCCATTCGCTATTAATGATTTTATAATCCCCAAATCGCTTCACCCTTTCAACCGTGCTATCATTGAAACGAGATACAATAAGCTCTGGAAACGCGACTCGAGGCAAATAACTGCCATACTCATCAATCACCTCCCACCATAATCCATTATATTGATGGTTATCGATGAAGTCAATGGCATCAGGAGCACGCTCTCGAATGACCCTTAAAAAAATATCGGCCCAGTTTTCATCACCACTATATTTGCGAGTTGGAAGAAAAGCCCCAACTGTGACACGTGGGTCGACCTCCTTTATCAGACGGCTACAATCGATTACGTATTGTGCATAGCTTTCAGGAGGAAATCCTTTTCGAGGATTATGCTCTGGTTCGTTCCAGATTTCCCAATGCAATATATTATACCCATTAGGATAGCCTGGGTGTGGTGTTTTGTTTACCCAACGAACATACTCAGCTACTTCGCGAGGACTTTTTCCAGTTGGCATGTTATGATCATCCAAACTGTTATAGTAGGTACCAAAAGGAACTGAGCTATGGGGAACCCAGGCAAATACCCAGGCGGGTTGAGTTTCTTTAATAAACTCCATGACTGGCTGCCAAGCACCTTCATTCGGGGCATAGGGCCACAGCCTAATAGAGGCTCCGCGAAGAAACGGCTTCATGAGCTCGGCTGCATTGGGAGCAATGGTGGGGTTCGGCAGTGTTACTCCGTACAACTTGCGATTAACCGGGCCAAGCGGGAGCGTTAGATCAACTTCTAGCTTAGCATGAGTAACTGGCCGCTGTGTTCCGCGAATCACAGTGGCTTCATTTGCCTTCGTTGCAATATTCGGATTCAGGGTATCGTCATTTTTCGCATTCTTTTCAGCAAAACATAAAGATGTGCAAGTGAGCAGGCATACCGCAATACAGTAGTGAATATTTCCCATGGCGAAGATTGTTTTATCTAAATATAAATTAATGGTAACTATCAATCGCCATCCTCAACGTGAATAGCCGATTTGAACTTGATGTGGCTTGACTACGCTTAACGGCTGCGTGAATTACGATAACGCATTGCAATAGCCATTATAATTGCACCCATAAAATAGATGCTGGAAGGCTCTGGTATGGCTGTAACGCCTATAATTCCGGTGGTGTATAATGAACTTGTATCCCAAGTCAGTCCACCATCTAGGGTTGGCAAAGAGATTGTTGTAAAGGTACCCTCAGGGGATGATCCCCAGTCGAATAAATTGAACTGATTTCCAGCAGAGAGAACAATACTCCCCGAATTTGCTACGTCTAAAGTGACGTTTGGCCCGATAGTAGCAGCACCCGTGATTGCTAGGTTGTCTGCTCCATTAATGCTATTTGCCCAAATATCCAACTCCAACGAAGAAGCTGTATTCATAAGCAACTCTCCCGTGCCGGATGTATTGATAGAGAAAGATGCAGCGCTTGCACCGTCACCAACAATCAGGATGCCGTTGTTCGTTACTGAGTTATTCGCATCAAGAGTAATGATACCCGTCCCCCCAAAGGTAGCTTCCGCCTGAACAATAACCTGACCTGGTCCTACACCGCTACCGCTAGTATTGTTAACTATAAGATTTCCTGCTGTCACATAGGTGCCGCCAGCGTATTCATTAAGATTACTGCTGAGTCTAAGCGTGCCATTGCCGCGCTTGTCGAGTGTCAGGACTCCCGTACCCGCATCGTTTATATAACCCGTATAGTTTGCGGTATTACCTGCATCAACCGTCAAGCCCAACGTTAAAATACTACCAGTTGGCGAAAATATGCGCGTATCGGCAAGTGCCGTGCCACTGAAACTCGCCACAGTGTAGGTGTAGTTTCCAGTGCCAAATCGGATCTGGTAGCCTGACGTATTAACTTGCAGATCGTCGATAGAGAGACCCGAAGAAGTAACAATAGCAGTTCCTGCCGTGCCAGAGAATACTGCGTCGCTACCATTAACCCAATTTTGAAAAGTACTTCCACCATCGGCTGACCATGCATTTGAATCTTGCCAATCTGCAGTCCCTCCTTCGGTGCCACCTGGCCACCATTCTAGGGCTTGTGCCGATGCAAGCAGAGGCATGCAGGCAAACACGCTCAACCTGGTAAAAGTACGTATGACATTAGTAGAATGATTTAGGGGTATATTCATGATGATTTTCTTTTAATAACTTTTGTAATTAGTTGTGGTTACGGAATTGTTTTAGTTTTTATTCTCAATAGAACTTGCATGGATTTCGCTCTCAAACTTTGGCGAGATGCGAGTAGTAGTGTGCTTTAGCTTTCCTGAACGCGAGGCGAGGATCATTCGAATGCTGCTCTCCAGCACTTCAGAGACATCAAATCCGAGACGTAACACTGGCACAGAGCTATGCACGCTCCATGGCCAATTACAGTGGGCTACAACATCAAGGTCTTTGCCTACGTTTAGACCAGAGCGCAATACACCACTAAGTGCATGCTCTACTAAGTTGTCGTCCGTGATAATTATAGCATCGGGACGCTTACAGTCAGGGAGATTCAGTAAGAGAGTCGTTATATTCGCAGCACTATCAGGATTGTGCCGTGAGACACTAAGCGCGCAGTAAGGTTCGATAGAAAGTCCATTTTGCTGGATCAATTCAACAAACCGATTCATCAGTGTATGCGTGGGACGTGAAATCACGGCAACACGCTCACGGCCTCTTTGCTTGAAGGCCTCGCATGCCCTCTGAACAAAACATTCAGCATCGAAAAGCACCCGCATCACTCCTTCTGGCTGATCCTTGCCCAGCGAAACGATCGGAATCTGCCTTTCGCAAACCAAGGAAGTAGCTTCGAACCCAGACATCGGCTCAGGAAAAACAAGGCCCGCAAACATATGCTGTCGTACGCTTTCCTGAAGCCCCTTAAATGCTGGGTCGTCATCCTTGGGTAGCACGTCTCGGAAAAACTCAATTTTACAATCCAAATGTGACTGTAGTTCTTCGGCGGCGGCACTCAAATTCATCCAAAAGCGGTTGCTCGGCATTTCCAAAGGCGGGAGCACCACTGCAAAGCAGTGAGTATACGGAAGTCTTTCACTGACAAACGTCCCTTGCCGCGGTACCGTTCTTACAAAGCCTTCACGCTGCAAGCGCTGGATCGCCAATTGTAAAGTCAGGCGACTTACATCGAAGCGGCGCTCAAGCACAGAAAAAGCGGGGAGACGCTCTCCAGGCGTAACTCTGCCTTGCATCATGTCGTGCTTTAAGGCTGCCGCTATATGGTTCTGTTTTCCTTGGGCTGAATTAATTGCTTGCATCAAGTTAAAATTTCTGGTTTAGTTCAGGATGTAGCTGAATTAATACAGAGGTTCCTATTTCTGTCAACCCCAAAACATTTAAATTCCAGGTATGCCCTGAGGTAAATGTCAGAAAAGACCTCCCGAAAGCCAGTAACCCAATATTTTTCGACCATGAGAGCCCCCAGATGCCATATCTATCGCGGATTCACCCTAACCGAATTGCTTGTAAGTATTACTATTGTGGCCATTCTTGCCGCCATTTTGATAGCGGGACTGAATCATGCCATCTCACGAGCACGAGTCACTAAATGCCAAGGCAACTTACGCAACATAGGCATGGCCTGGATGCTATACATCAATGAGCATGGAGGCGAAGTCCCCAAGACAGTTGGCAATTGGTATGGTTGGGGTGGATATGATACAGGCCATTTGATTAACAATGCGCCTCCCATCGAAATCCGACCACTCACTCCATACATCGATTCACCAGAAACCTTTCAATGCCCCGCCGACGAAGCTCACTACGCATTCGACGAGGATAAGCCCATCTGGCAAACTCGGGGGACTAGCTATTCATCCAATGAACAGATTTTTTATACACAGGGTGTCGGTGGTGTACCCACTCATTTTGCGCAATTCGAAAGGCCCGACCGAACAATTGTCATTGGAGACGCAACCATGAAGTTCGCATCAACGGCAAACAATGCGCGCTCAGGAGTCAGTGAATACTACACGTGGCATACATCACCAGGAGGAGGCTGGTACAGTAATGTTGTATTTGCTGACGGGCATACAGAGCTTGTAAATATTACAACAAGCGTCTGGGAAGAGGGTGATACTTACCAATGGGAGGCTAAGTAAAATCTAGACGAATATTCCCATCTCCAAAGCGCACTTGGGTTACTTCACCGCATACAACAATAGATCAAATCCCATTGAGCTTACGCAGGGTGCTTTGGTACGGTCATTGAATTGTAAGCCTCAAGCTAACCACACTGTTGAATACTTAATCACTATGAATAATATCTGCCATTTGAAGATTCAACAGTTATGTCGTTGTTTACAAATGGAAGTGTACTCTAATGATTCAGCCATCCCAAGCTTCGAGGTATCAAGAAGCAGAGCAGTTAACTAATGCTTGCGGGCGGCAGACAACGGGATGCTCCACGCTTCAGCTCCTTCTCGAAGTAAAGGCGCTTCATCTAACGGGAGATATGCCTGTAAGGCCTCGACGACCGTCGCGTAGTCCGGATTGCCAGCCAAATTTTGCCATTCATCGGGATCGTTCGGGTGGCGATACAGTTCTTCTGTACCATCATAGTAACGAATGTAACGGTACTCGCTATTACGCAAAGCATAATTTCCCTGCCCCCAGGTCATGATTGCGGGTTGATCTATTACGATATCCGGGGTTCGTAAGTACGGCGCAAGGCTGAATCCATCCACCTCACCGGGTACGGCCAACCCGGCGTAATCAGCGACCGTGCGGTAGATATTAATCAGTGAAACCGGATCGCTGAAAGTAGCACCTTTGGCCGCTCCATTACGTGTATCCCATAACATAAAGGGCACACGAGTGGTATCCTCCCAAAGTGCGAACTTTGTGAAATGCTCTTTCTCTCCCAAGGCATAACCATGGTCCGACCAGAGAATAATTATCGTATTGTCGGCATATTCACTTTGCTCCAAAGCCTCTAAAACTCGCCCAATATTGAAGTCCGTCCACGATATGCAAGCCAGATAAGCACGACGAACCTTGCTCCAAGCCTTATCTTTCTTAAACGCACGATCAAATTTCTTTTTGATCATGGAACGCCCGACATAGGGCACATCATCCAAATCGCCTTCGAGAATATCCGGCTCTTTAATCGACTCCGGATAGAGATCGAAAAACTGCTGAGGGCAGATAAATGGCAAGTGCGGACGATAAAATCCAACTGCGAGAAAGAATGGTGACTCATGGGAGCTCGACAAAACATCGATTGCATATTGAGCACGTTGGTAGTCGGGCAACTCCTCCATCGGGTTGAGCGTCGGGCAAAACGAGTATTTCTGCTGTCCTCCCAACTGATATCCATTGCCGAGATCGAGCCGAAAACGAGTAGGCTTCTCAACCAGATAGTCCGTCCATTCCCAAGCCGGTGCAAATTCGCGGTGATGGACTTTTCCTGCGCCGTAAGTAAGATAGCTGCTTTCACTCAATAAACGCGGCAGGCTGACATTACTATCTTTTGCTGCCTCGTGAAACGACATATCATCGTAGAAGGCATACCAACCAGTATTAAAGGGCTCCCTTCCATAGAGGATTGCATTGCGGCTCGGCGAGCAACCAGGAGATGGGCAATATGCTTGAGTAAAATTAACGCCTTTAGCTGCTAGCATATCTAAGTTCGGAGTGATTGCCTGCGGGTGACCCTTGAGTGGCCCAACCCAGTCGTTCATATCATCTACAGCTATGAAGAGGAAATTAGGAGGCCTCACCTCGCCTTGCGTAGCTGCGATCCCAATAGTAGGAATGATAAACAAGATTGTGACAAATAATCGTGAATACAATTTCATGGTTAAGGTTGAAAAAACTATTGGTCATCCGTACGGAAGGGAGAGGCTGGCAGACCGTTCCGATTGTACAGGTTCGCGTTCTCAGGATTCATTGAAAAAGCGTACCGAACGGCTATTGGATTGGGCACATCAGGAGACCAGACGATAACATTGTCTCCGCGAATCTCCGCTTGAGCCCAATGCCATTGCCCGTCATCACCACTAATAGAGAATTGCTTAAGGGACGTATTATCATCAGGAACAACAACGCCGTTACTCAGTTTGCCTACCATTAGGCCTTCCCCAATATAATCGAAAGACACTTCTACGGAATCTCCCCGAATCTCATGGGAACGATAGAGAGGGCCACTACAGACAATCTCCCGTTCACCATAGTCACAAACTCGTGCCCAGAGGCTCAGCCGTCGAGCCACCTCCAACTTGTTTGATGGGTGGATTTGATAGGGGTCACCGATGTCAATGGTTACAATCATACCAGTATCAGAAATGCGCAGTGCATCAAGCTGAGCCTCGCGCAATCGAGGCCAACCGGCATCATCGCCTGGCCCAGATGGAGGCGAGCGAAAGTTGGGCAACTGAACATAGTAAAAGGAAAAATCATACCCCCAAAGTTGACGCCACCCTTCAACCAATGCCTCCATCTTGTCGGCATATTCCATTCCTTCACGCCCGTTTGATTCGCCCTGATACCATATGATGCCTCGAAGTGACATTGGGATGAGTGGATAAATGCGCCCGTAGAAAATTCTTGAAGGAGCCTGAAATCGCACATTCCCTTTCGCTTCAGCGGGTAAGTTTTCGATGAACGGCATTGGTTTATTTTCAATACCCGCGTCATAGGGTTGGCGCAACCAATCTTCGACCGCCTGTCGCGTCTGGATATACAGTTCACTCTGATGCTCACGGAATGCTAACGTTCCAGGAACATAGATCTGTAGGGACTCGTGAATTGAGCGCAACTCCTCTGAGTTTTCTGAGAAAAGCGAGTAACCTTCAGGGCTTATCCATGCTTCAATATGCGTACCTCCCCATGACGAATTAATGACCC
This sequence comes from Verrucomicrobiia bacterium, assembly GCA_030432235.1. GTDB lineage: Bacteria > Verrucomicrobiota > Verrucomicrobiia > Opitutales > Cerasicoccaceae > JAUIHT01. Next base: position 64,491 of record JAUIHT010000012.1, read on the forward strand.
CAACAGGCACATTTAAATGCTCCTCCAGCTCTCGTCCAAAATAGTAGCCGACAGCGGAAAAATCAGCCGGTTTGCCTCGGCAGTCCCGCCAGCGAAGCTGGACATCCTTTAATGGGTAGTTACTGGCCTGCTTGGGAGTTGTGGCCACACGCAAATTTAGCAGCCCGTCATTTTCAATGTCTTCCACGCGCTCCAATGGCCATTCCATATTGGATTGTCCGGCACATAGCCAGACCTCGCCCACCAATACATCATGAATGGATTGGTTCCCGGCCTTCAAATCACGACCAATCGAGGAAGCTGGCATCGGTGCCAGTTTTATCTGCCAATAACCATCGGCGTCAGCCAAGGTAGAAACCTTCTGCCCGGAGAACTCAACAATTATCCGCTCACCCGGGTCAGCCCATCCCCAAATCGGAACAGGCATCTCACGTTGTAAGACCATGCCGTCCCCAAAGACCCCAGCCAGTCTCACCTCTGCATCCACACCATGAAAGCAAGATACGAAGGCGAAGCAGCCTATAAGAAAATGCGGACGCAACATTGGTATCGATTTGAAGATAATGGCAAAGGGGATATTCATGAGTCTATTTATCGCCCCCCTCAGACGATGCCTCCACCAAATCCAAAACTTGCTCCGCCAGATATTCACCCTGTCTCATTCGATACGGAGCTTGCTGATGCCAGACATCCACATAAACGGATTGAATATCCCCAGCACCTTCAATGTATTGTTGGTGCATAGCATAAAAGGATATTACTGGAACGCCATGTTTCCTCATCAAAGCAGACGCCGCTTGATTGTATTCTTCAATGCGGGCGTTAGAAAAACGGGCGTTCTTCTGGTTTGGCCTGGCTAAGGCCTCAGCCAAGGGTGTCGATTCAATCCAAATCAAACGCGCATCGTACTCGCTGGCCATTCTGATGAGCTTCTCCAGGTTTTGCAGATAATCTTTCAGGCGAACCCCTTTGTTCACATCATGGATTCCCGCGTTTAGCATAAGGAAGTCTGGACGAAAGTCCGGTATGAGGTAACATTTCTGAATCAATTCCACCAAACCCGCCGACTGTCCTGGATACGGAGGAAAATCCATACCCGGATACAACAAAGGTAAATCCTTCCGAAAGACACAGGTTAGCCTACCGTCCAGCCCTTTCTTGAAGCTACTAGCATAACCGACTGAAATACTGTCCCCGGACAAGAAGAGAACCGGTAAGTCATTACTGCCCAACGAGTTGTCAGCCTTGTAGGCAGTATCATTAAAATTCACATCTGGCAGATCCGCCGAGAACGCAATCTGGTTGGCCATGAATATAAGTGGTAACAAAAAGGACATCAACGATATACGACCGAATATACTTTTCGCATTAGTGTTACGGCTATCCATATAATTCTCTGTTGTTAAAAATGCTAAAGCCAAAACGCACCCTCGGGGCGCGTATATTCCACGACTGGCCGCGGAACTCCTTCTATACGCAATGCGATGACTAGACCGAGAGTGATTGGGAATTCTTCCGGCAAGTTTCGAAAGGTTATGGCACCATCCTGTTGAAGGTAGTCGACCGGAGAACCATCATGGAGCCAAGTAGCTTCAACAACGCGATTGGCGATATCTGTGACGCGCAAATCCGGACCAATTGGACGCAACAAATGCAGGTAGATGTAAGGTTGTCGAATAGTCAGCAGATATTGCGTATTCCAGGAAAACGGCGAACGTTCGCTACCATAAACCGATTCACCGTGGTGACGCATCCACTCGCCAATTTTCGCCAATACCACTTCTTCTTGTTCAGTGATTGCCCCATCTGCTTGAGGCCCCACATTCAACAGAAAATTCCCTCCATCCTTTGCACAAGTGAGCAGAGATCGCAAGAGGTCACCTGGATGCTTGCCGCGAATTTGACCACGCATCCAAGACCAACTCTCTGATGTCTGAAAGCAGGCTTCCCAAGGGCCTTTACATGGCTGAATCCTTTTTTCACAGACCTGAAAGTCGCAGGGCTCTCCATTGCGGTTGTTGATTAGGATGTCTGGTTGCAATTCGTATATGCGCCGGTTTAGCAATTCGCCAGCGAAGGGCTTCGGTATACACCCGTCGAACCAGATAAGATCAATCTTGCCGTAGTGAGTCAGCAACTCCTCCATCTGGATCATACAAAAAGTCATAAAGCGATCGCGCGCCTTCGCATCAGGCCAATCGGCAGGCCAATCCCTCTCGAAGGGCCCCGGATAGTCCAGATGACTCCAGTCCGCCCCCGAGTAGTACAACCCAACACCCAGCCCAGCATTTCGCACCGCGTCAACAAATGGCCTTACCAAGTCTTTCTTGGGGCCCATATTTTTGGCATTCCAAGTTGTTGTTTGGGTATCCCAGAGGCAAAAACCGTCATGATGACGTGTAGTTAGAACAAGATACTTCATGCCCGTCTTCTTGGCCAGTGCAACCCAACGCTCGGGGTCATAATTTTCAGCACGCCAAGGCTCCACGCACTCTTGTTGATAGGACGTCAAAGACATACGTTCCCGGTTCATTACCCACTCACCTCGCCCTGCGACCGAGTAAGGTCCCCAATGGATAAACAGGCCGAAGCGTGCATCGGCAAACCACTGAAGCTTGTTTGATGTATTCGAAAGGGGGTTCTTTTTCATAAATTTTGAAATTCGATCAGCACAAAGAGGGGCTCAGACATAAAGAGCATTGACTTCTGGTTTATATCAGGGATTACATAGATTAGCCCAGAACTAGTCAGCACTGTCAATATCTTTCCATTAGCCTCAAAAAATGAAATCCATATGCATCCAGCTCATTTGTTTGTTGTGCGTAATCAGCAAACTCTATTCTACTGATCTTATCTATGGAGCGACGGCTCCAGAGCTTGCCCAAGTTCTAAAGAGAGCTAAGTCTGGCGATCAGATAACTGTTGGATTCCTGGGGGGATCTATTACACAGGGAGCGAATGCTCAGCCAATTGGGCAAAGCTACCGCCAGCAGGTCAGCAAATGGCTTACTGAACACTATCCTCAAGCCATTTGGACGTTTAAGAATGCTTCGGTTGGCGGCACCGGATCAGATCTTGGCGTGTTTCGTCTTGAGCGTGAGCTACTGCAAGACACGCCACCCGACATTCTTTTTGTCGAGTTTGCGGTCAACGATCAGGGGCGCGATGACCCGTGGAGAATAGGCGGTGCCATGGAGGGCATTGTACGAAAGTCGAAACAAGCAAATCCTGACATTGCCATAATTTTCCTCTATTCTTTCAGCAAATTCATACTGGAGAAACGCGAAGAGGGACTGCAAGACCCTGCTTATAGACTACACCGTCAGGTGGCAGACTACTACGAATTGGCCGAAGTTGATTTTCACGCTTATTTTTGGCAAAAGTCCCAAGATGAGGGCTTCGACTGGGAAACCTATTGGACAGACCCAGCACATCCCAACAACTTGGGCCACACTGAGTATGCTCAACTGATTGAGCAATTACTGCTGCATGCGGACAATAGCAATGCCAAGTCATCAACAACTTCATTGCCGAAACCGCTTTTCACAGATGATTTCGTGGAAGCAGATATTTTTCTACCAATTCCCTCCGAAGGATGGAGCGAGACCAAAATGCGCACGCCATATCGTGAACATTTAGCAGATCACCTGCTAGTAGGTGATGCCAGTAGCACTCCACTAACTTTCACAATGAACGGGACAGCCTTAGGGTTCGCTTATTGCCTAATCCCAGAGGGACTGACCCTAGAAGTATCGATTGAGGGGCAACCCACTAAGAGAATTAATACTAAATTTGAACGCGAAAGACCCCGTATGCGAGCGGCATACGACATTCTCTACAATGAGCTTCCTTCCGGCCCGAAAAAAGTCACCGTCCGCATCCTTGACACCCAAAATCAACCAGAAGGTAAAGCTATCATTGCCGGGATACTTTGCAACAATAGCACCGCCAAATAGCCCTATTTTCTATATACTTAAACTTTCTTGGATATATGCGCCCCAATGTACTTTTCATCATGGCCGATCAACTCAGTCGGCCTATGCTATCTTGCTACGGCAATCCAGTTGTCCGAACACCAAACATACAGAAGCTTTCCGATTGCGGTATAACGCTTGACGCGAATTACGTTCAAAATCCGATTTGCAGTCCTTCCCGTTGTTCTATCTTCACTGGACGTTATCCATCGGTTTGTGGCACACGTACGAATGGTATCCCGCTACGAGAGTCTGAGCGCACTCTGCCACAATGTCTTGTTGATGCCGGCTATCGCACGTTTGCAGCTGGCAAACTTCACTTTCGGCATCAACTCAACTCTATGAGCCAAAGCGACGGCTCACACGCTGAATTCGAGGGCACACGTCCATATTATGGATTCCAGAAGTATGCACTAAGTGACGACAATCGCATCGGACCATACACACGTTGGATTAACAGGGAATACCCCGAACATTTGGACGCCATCCTAGGAAAGCGGAAGCAAATACTCGGCAACACTCACGACTGCTGGGCGGCAGACTACCCAGTGGAAATCCACCAAACAAATTGGATAGCAGACCAGACCATTCAATTTATCGAAAACCAAGATGAGATGCAGCCATGGATGGCCTTTTGCTCTTTTGCTGACCCACATCACCCCTTCAATCCACCCGAGCCATATGCGAGCATGTACAACGATTGTGAACTACCTGCTAGGCATTATCGTCAAGGAGAGAGAGAAAGCTATCCACGTCTTTGGCGCGACATACTTGAACAGCCCGACTTCTATGGACGTTACAGCGAGACTGACTGGGATATTGTACGTCGCCTTGCGTATGGCATGGTAACACTGATAGATGATGCCCTAGGACGCGTATTTGCTACGCTCGAAGCCTGCGGGCAGATAGAAAACACTCTCATAATCTTCACCTCAGACCATGGTGAAATGCTCGGTGACCATGGTTTGCTATATAAAGGCACCTACCATTTCGACAACATTATCCGAACGCCACTAATTTGGAAATGGCCTGAAGCGCAAGATGCGGGGAATGGGCGAACCATCTCCGCCCTGACTCAATCCTTAGACATCATGCCGAGCATTCTCGAAGCCTGTGGATTGCCTGTTCCAGATCAAGTGCAGGGCAAGAGTATGCTACCATTGCTACGAAATAAAACAAATGAGGGCCGACCTTGGGTTCTGACGGAGAACTACCACGCACAAAAATTAGGTCGGAACTGGAATGATTGGTGTTGGCAAGACGTCAATACCATCGTGACACCTGACTGGAAATTCACATTACGCTCGGATAGAGATACGGGGCAACTCTTTGATAGAATCAACGACCCTTGCGAATTATACAATCTTTGGGATGACTCTGCATATCGCTCGGTGAAATCGGAGCTTTCTGAATCTCTATGCTGCGCAATCAGCGAATCCCGAGAGCATCCTTGGCGACAAGAGTGCATGTGGTAGCACGCAAGCTGAAACTCATTTTTTCACTATAGCGCCTGAATTCAGCGAGATAACCATCTCGTGATCAAATTAGAAACATGACGCACAGCTCACGCCCACAAGCAGGAAAGCAATACAAAGAGAAGCTTCCGGTAAAAGAAAAGCTAGCCTACGGTTGTGGTGAACCTGTCAACAGCTTCGGCGGTTGGATACCCACCAGTATGGCGGGGCCTGTTTTTAACATGTCTCTAGGTGTCTCTCCTATCTTAATCAGTCTTTCGCTCGTCGTTTTCCGACTATGGGATGCAATAACAGATCCACTGATGGGCTGGATTTCAGATAATTTCCGTAGCCGTTTCGGACGCCGTCGCCCATTCATATTCATTGCTGCCTTTCTTGTGGGGGGGATTTTCCCTCTAATGTGGCTAGTCAATCCGAATTGGTCACAATCCATGCTAATCGGCTGGTTTATTGGCGCGGGACTCCTTTTCTATACCGCACAGACCATCGGCAACATTCCTTACCAAAGTCTGCTACTAGAGATGACGCCGGACTATAACGAACGTACCTCCATTAGCGGCTATCGCGCTTTTATCGCTAAAATATTCAGTCTTTTCGGTGGCTGGATATGGTACCTGACCCAGTTGCCTATCTTCGGTGATCCACAAACCGGAGCCCCTGATACTTTACGTGGTATGCAGGCCATTTCTATCGTTTTGGGAGTTGTATTGTTGCTTTTGGGGCTAATGCCAGCCTTGTTTTGTAAGGAGCGCTATTACAGAAAAATCTCACAGACAGTTAAAATTCCGCTACGAAGAAGCCTTAAGGAAACCCTGCAATGTAAACCATTTTTGCTCCTTGCTGGCCTTATAGTTACTATGCAAATCGGTGGTGGAATGGTAAATGGGCTAGGAGCTTACGTGCTGACGTACTATGTATTCTCAGGGGATCAAACGGGCGCAAGCTTCATCACTGGATGGGGCACAAGCATTGCGGCGTTTGCGGGTATGGCTTCGCTACCTCTAGTTGCATTCATCTCAAGTAAAGTTGGCAAGGAAAGAACATTGATGTGCCTGCTCCTTTCAAAATTTCTGCTGTCGATTGCTATTTGGTTTTGCTATAATCCACACTATCCGTGGTTGGCAACAATACCTCTCCTGCTAGTGATGCCTTTGCAAACCTGTCTATGGATGCTGGTCCCCTCTATGTTGGCCGATGTGGTGGATCACGACGAATTGCATACCGGCGAGCGTAGGGAAGGCAGCTTCTCGTCCATATTTTCATGGTTAATGAAAGTAGCCATGAGTATTGGATTTGGCATTTCTGGTCCTCTACTGGAAATGACCGGCTTTGATGCCGCGATGGGTGAACAACAACCTGATGAGGTTCTCCTTCGCATGCGTATTGCCATGGTAGTCATACCCTCGCTAACTTGCATCTTTCTGATCTGGATATTATGCCAGTATCCAATCAATAAGGCAACAGCCTATAGAACTCGAATGAAATTGGAAAAGCGTCGAGGCGGCATAGAATTATAGCTGCTTAATATGTAATTATAAGATTTTATGAACAGATGCAGACAATTAAAACTTGTTTTCTTTGGCGACAGCTTAACGTGCCGGACTGGCATAACATGCAATCCAGATCCAAGAGCTCGCTTCATAGAAAAATACCACGCCAGCTATGTGGATATGCTATTAAAGAAAATCATGCTTCACTTTCCCGAGTTGTCTTTGCTGTTTTGGAATCAAGGTAAAGGAGGCGACACGACTGAAGACCTAATCGCCCGCTTAGAACTTGATGTACTTTCATTAAGACCAGACTACGTATTCCTCTTTATTGGCCAAAACGACGCAGAATCCTTGTCTCAAGAAAAGTTCGAGCAAAACATCAAATATCTAGCCGATAAAATCAAAGTCTCCGGAAGCACCTTAATACAGTACTCTACGACTCCCTCTCAAAATGAGTACAAAAATCAAATCCTGACCAATCTGGACCAAGTTATTGCAAAGTGCGCCCAACAAAACCATCATCACTTTATCAATCTGAAACAAGTTTTCGAGCGAGTTATTTCGAGTAATAAACAGCATTTAAAGCATGCCGAACTTTTTACAGACGTCTGCCATTTAAGTGAAAACGGAAACATACTGATTGCCGATACTGTATTTGAGTATCTGAAAAATAATATTTCAAATTTCCGATGATCGAGGAATTGACTCTAATTAACTAGTATAAGTTCCAACATTTGCCCATGAACTCACTGCCTAACCTTATTTTCTTTATCCCGGATCAATGGCGTGGAGATGTTCTGGGCCACACGAGTAATCTCGCAGCACAGACACCCGTCCTAGATAAGCTGGTTGAAACTGAGGCGGTGTCCTTTACGCAAGCATTCTGCCAGAATCCGGTTTGCACGCCAAGTCGCTGCTCCTTCATGACCGGTTGGTATCCTCATGTGCGCGGCCATCGCAGCATGCAGCATCTGCTGCATGCAGACGAGCCCTGTTTATTAAAAGAGCTACGAAATGCAGGCTACTTTGTGTATTGGGGAGGCAAAAACGACCTCGTCGTGAACCATGAATCCGCTTGTGACTATCGTCACCGAGCCAAGCCCTATCACACCAATCTACATACCGACCTGAATTGGCGTAACGAGGACAAGTTCTCCTTCTTTGCCGGACAATTGCAAAAGAGTGCCGACGAATCTGTGTATTTGGACTCCGATTGGGATCAGGTACTTAGCGCCATCGAGTTTGTCAAAAGCTATAAGGAAGAACAGCCTCTCTGCCTCTTCCTTCCGCTGGAATATCCGCATCCGCCCTACGGAGTCGAAGAGCCCTACTTTAGCGCAATCGACCGGTCCAAGCTGCCTCATCGCGTGCACATGAAAGACCTCAAGCCCGGCAAGCCGCGCCTTCTTAATGAAGTTCGCCAGCGACAGTCCTTGGACCACTGGAGCGAGGCGCAGTGGGACGAACTGCGCGCCACCTACTACGGCATGTGCATGCGCACCGATGATGCCCTAGGTCGATTGATCAAGGCTTTTCGCATAGCTGGCAAATGGGACGAAACCGCGCTGTTTTTCTTTTCTGATCACGGTGACTATACAGGGGACTACGGACTCGTCGAAAAAGCACAGAACACCTTCGAGGATTGTCTGACCCGCGTGCCCTTTGTGCTAAAACCACCACGCAGCCATGCATGTCAGCCCGGTATACGCCAAGCCTTGGTTGAGCTGGTGGATTTACCAGCCACGGTTTATGACCTCATTGACTGGCAACCGCAGTATACGCACTTCGGCAGATCATTGCTGCCATTGCTCGAGCTAGACCTTCCACACCGGGATACCGTATTCTGCGAAGGCGGACGTCTCCCCAACGAAATTCATTGCAGCGAAGGCCAGCCAAGCACGCCTACCAAAGAAAACCTTTACTGGCCGCGTGTTGCCGTCCAGGCATCGGACCCGGTGGCTCACGGCAAGGCTATCATGTGTCGAAATAAAAAGTATAAATACGTCCTGCGTCGCGAAGAATCGGATGAACTTTACGACCTGAAAAACGACCCGAACGAAACTACCAATCGCATTCATGACATGCAGTTTCAGCCCATCGTTCGTGCGATGAAAGAGCGCATTCTTCAGCACTACCTCGACACTTCGGACGTTGTCTCATGGACGCTCGACTCTCGTGATCACTCTTAATTTGGACTTAGTTTCCCCATCAGAATTTAGCTTGATCGCGATGAAACAGGGCAAGTGCCTTTTCAAAATATAGCTCTATATTCGAGTAATCCGGGCACCAGCAGTTTCCCTATTAGCTTGAGCGCGGCTGCGGTATGATGGCCTTAATCCATAAGGGGTAAGGCGTCCCACTTCCAAAAAACGCCCAGTGCGTTTTGAAGTGAATCCATACCGCGCAAAGTCGCGCCCGAATCATGCTAAGTCCGAAGGCCCAGTTCAATCTGAAGAATGCGAAGCAATACTTCCGCGAGCATTTGCAGGTGGGCGATTACTACGCCGAGGAGAATGCCGTTCACGGTGAATGGTTCGGCATGGGTGCCAAACAACTGGGACTGCAAGGCGTCGTCAAAGAGCACGAATTTCTGGCGCTATGTGAAGGCAATAATCCGGCGACCAATGAGCGCCTAACTGCGCGTAGAAATACCACCCGTATGGTCGGAGATCGGGAGGTAGCCAATCGGCGCATCTTCTACGACTTTACCATCAGCCCACCGAAAAGCGTCTCGCTAGTGGCATTGTACGAGGACAAGAGGCTCGTTAAAATTCACGACGAAGCCGTGCGAAAAGCGATGCGGGAATTGGAGAAATTCGCGATGACCCGCGTGCGCAAACTGGGCCGCTCCGATGACCGTGAAACCGGCAACATCGTGGGCGCGGCGTTTCGTCACGAAACCAGCCGGGCGCTCGATCCACACCTGCACACACACTGTGTCATCATGAACGCGACCTTCGACCCGGTGGAAAATCGATGGAAAGCCTTGCAGAATTACGAGATGCTCAAGGCGCAAAAATTCATCGAGCATTACTACTACCATGAACTTGCTATAGGGCTCCACCGGTACGGTTATCCGATCAAAAACAATGCCCGTGATTTTGAGCTTCAGGGAGTATCCCCAGAATTGATTGAGCGTTTCTCCAAGCGTCATCTGGAAATCGACGAGGGCGTCAGGGAGCACCTGTCGAGCGGCGGGCATCCGCACAATATCAAAGAACTGCGGTCACAGATTGCGCATGAAAACCGCGCTCGGAAGATGGTTTTCGGCTCCCCGGAAATGTTGCGTAAACTGTGGCGCGCTCAGATGTCCGATGAGGAACGCGCCTCCATTGCCATCAGTAATCTGTACCGCCACGGACTCAAAAATGAGGTGGATGTTTCCGAATTAACGGACTGGTCCGAGGCACATGTTTTTGAGCGCAAATCGGTGGTCGAAGACTATCAACTCAAAGCCGCCGCGCTCGCCCGGGGCCGGGGAAAAGATTTCACCCTGGAGGAACTCAATGGTCGGATCGCACGGCGCGATTACCTGCGCGATGAGAGATTTCCGCGCCAGATTACGACGCGGGAAGTGTGGGGCCGCGAGCATTACGTGGTGCACACGGCAAAGGAAGGCCGGGACGCCCACTGTGCCTTCAACGAAAAATTTCAGCCCTCGAAGCATGTCTCCGAAGAGCAAGCCACCGCCATCAACCACATCCTCGGCAGCCGGGATTTCGTAACGCTTTTTCGGGGCGGTGCCGGGACCGGCAAAACCTTCACCTTGAAAGAGGTTGTGCGCGGGTTACGCGAGCGCGCGTTCAATCCGGTGGTGCTAGCGCCGCAACGCCAGCAGGTTTTCAGTTTGCAAGAAGACGGATTCGAGCAGGCGCAAACGCTGGCGCAGTTTCTGGTGAAAAAGGAGCTGCCGTTCAATGCCGTCATCATCCTTGACGAAGCCGGTCAGATTGGCGGCAAGCAGATGCACGAGCTGTTCAAACTGGCGGACCCGTATGGGCGGATCATCCTCTCGGGCGACACCCGACAGCATGGCGCAGTGGAAGCCTCGGACGCGCTCCGAGCCATCGAAAAGCACGCATTTCTGAAGCCAGTCGAACTCAATACCATTCGCCGCCAGGACCCTGAGTTGGGACAGGACGCGAATGAGCGCGCCTTCATCGGAGAATACCGCGATGTCGTAAAAGCCGCCTCAGAAGGCAAGGCGCTTGAATCCTTCGAGCGCCTGGATGCGATGGATTGTGTTGAGCAACTCGACGACGATGAGCGTCAGCAGGCACTGGCCTTCGACTACGTCGAGGCGCGGAAGGCCGGAGAGAAAACACTCGTGGTCTCGCAGACCTGGGACGAGATTCACGCCGTCAATGCGACGGTGCGCCAGCGGCTCAAGGAAGAAGGTATGCTCGGTAAGGACGTCCCCGTTACGCTCTATGAGAACCGTGACCTAAACAACGCGCAAAGGCAGGATGCGCGGTATTATCATCCCGGCGATCACGTTTATTTCATCCGCAAATATGGTCGGTTTCAAAAAGGTGACCTGATTCCGGTTCAAGCCGTCGATGAAAAATCCCTCACCCTACTGAAAGACGGCAAGGTGTCGTCGGTCAGCCTGAAACAGGCTGAACATTTCGTGGTGGCCCGCCCGCATGAAATGATGCTGGCGGAGGGCGACCGACTTCAGTTGAAGTTCAACGGGCGCTCGGTAGACGGTAAGCAGCTGCTCAATGGCGAACTCGTTACCATCTCGAAGATTTTCAAAAACGGGCACCTGTCCGTGATCAATGACAGGGGCGTCCGCAAGACGCTCGCACCCCATCAGCGCCTGGCCAACCTCGGCTATGCCGTCACCTCCTACGCCTCGCAGGGCAAGACCGTCGATACGGTGCTCTTCAGCGATTCTCAGAATCGTGCAGCCACGAACCGCAAGCAGTGGTACGTCACCATCTCGCGGGCGCGGCGTAAGATTAGAATCTACACCGCCGACAAGGAAGCCCTGCGCGAAAACCTCCTGCGATGTGGCGACGAACCGCTCGCTCTCGATCTGAAGGCCAGCGCATCGCAGGCCCAGCGCCGCCACGTGAGTATTTCCGACGACAGTTCATATCATAGCCCAAGCCAGTCGCAGGGCATCCGCATGTGACGCCATTCATCATCACATTAAACTAAAACCATCCCGCAATCATGAGTTCCCTCAAAGAAAGAGTCGCAGCAAGACTAAAGCAGGCCGAGAGCGATCCGTCGCTTCCTCCCCGGTGCGTGTCTGCTTACCCTGCCTCCAAAGACCTGATTTTTATCAATGAAGAAGGCAAATGCTGGCATCTGCCCTGGTCCTGCCTTCAATACTGTTCAGCCGTCAGGAACGGAGAGAGCTTTCACCTCTCCTTCACCACCCATGAAGTCTGGCTCTACGGCAAACATTTGGCAGAACTGTCTCAGCCGCTTGCCAAACGCGCAATCGCCTCCATCATGGCTGTCGGCAGCGAAAACGCCCATCGAACGCGCCCAGGCCAGCCCTTCGTCGAGAAAATCACCGTGTCAGAGAAAGGTAAAATTTGATAAATAGAGCTGTCAGCCTTGTCTCTGGTCATCATCGTGGCATAGATCGGAAGCGATGATGCCTTTCGGCAACCTCATCCTGAGTCTGTTCAGCGGCTCGGTCGCCTATGTATTGCTTTGGCGTTCGGCACCGGTCCTCTCGGCCTCCTCCTATATTTTCGGAACCTTGTCCGTATGGCAGTTCTTCTGCGAATGCCTGCGCCTAAACGAAACAAGCTCGGCAAGCGCCAAGGCCAAGCCGGAGAGCAATCCAGTGGTGTTTAAGTTCGGACGCTTTTCCTGGCGGCAGTCAGAAGCATGTCGCCACTGGTTCGTCTCCGGCCAGACCGGTAGCGGCAAAACCTTTTTCCTGAGGCGCATGATCTGGCAACTGTGCGAGCATATCCCCAATTGGGGCGGTCTGATGCTCGATGAGAAAGGAGCGTTCATCGAAGTCCTGCGCGGCATCTTCCAAAATCACCCTGAGCGGTATGAGGGCGACTTGGTCGTGTTGGAAGTGCGCTCGGATGACAAACCCGCCGATTGGGAACCTCCAGTCCGGTTCAATTTTCTGGAGACGCCGGGCATTCCCTACTCCAATCACGCCAAGACCATCGTCGATGTCGCCAGCTCTCTGCTTAAAAAGGGCAGCGAGAATCCTTACTTTCCACAACAGGCCACTATTCATATAGAATGGGGATTCCGCTGCCTGGAAGCCATCGGAGAGCCGGTCACCCTCAAAGGTTGTCACGATCTGCTCACCTCCGGCGAGTTGATGGACAACACTCTGGAGCTACTCAATGAGATCGATACCCCCGAAGCCATCAAGGTCCGTGAGCATTTCCGAAACAGCTACCTCAGTCTGAATGAAGAAACCTTTCGGGGCATCCAGTCAACCATCGCTGGCTACCTCAGCTACTTCACCAGCCCGGAAATCGCGGAAGTTTTCTGCTCGGAAGAGCCCTCGAATTTTCATTTCTCCGATCTGGACAAGGGCAAGGTGCTCACGGTCGCCCTGCCACAGAAGTACGCCGTCGAGCGCAAGTACATCTATACGCTCCTGAAGCTGACGTTCTACAATCATGGGGTTCAGCGTTTCGACCGGGAGCAAAGTGAACGCGACGGGCATAACCTGCTGGTCGGCCTCTTTGATGAGTTTCAGAAGGTCGCCACCGCCAGCGAGGCCGGGCTGAGTGACTACAACACTGTGGACACTCTACGCGAGGCTAAGGTCATGGTCATCACCGGCACGCAATCCACGCAGAGCCTTGTCCCGCCCATGGGCGCGGACAAGGCCAAGGTCTTCATCGCCAATATGGCCAATCGGGTCATCTTCACGGCTGCCGACGAAGAAAGCGCCAAGACCGCCGCCGACTGTCTCGGCAAACGCGAGGTCTGGCGGAAATCACACGGCGTCTCCGGCGGCAAACGCTCCTTCAACAAGCACAAGGAAGACCGCTATGTCATCCAGCCCCATGAATTCCGCAAGCTGCGGAAATTCGAGTGCGTCCTCCAGCACTGCGAAAGTGGTTGGCAGAAACTCACTCTCCCGCCCATCGGTCTCGACGGCAAAATCTGCGACTGGTGGGAGAAAGCCAAACGTTGAAAATTTCAACGCACTTCATTTTAAGCGAATTCTTAGCACATGACTTGCCACAAACATGATGTCAGCGTGGACAACCAATGGCTGAGTCGACTTCACATCGCTACTGCTTCCGCTCCAAAAAGTGCTTCGATTTTAGCCTGTTCTGTTGCGCCTAAATCGGCTACGATCAATTTATCCTTTGCCCTAGAACAACAAACGTAGAATAGATTACGAGACCGTTTAGTGCGACCTTCGCTGGTATCTGTGCCAGTCAGTAGCTTACCAAAGGAATATTGGTTCCAATTCGCTCCAACATCATCAAGAATGACTAACACGTTCTGAAACTCGTCGCCCTTCACACCATGCTTGGTGGAATAAGGCAGGTCGTTTTGGAGAACAGCGCGATAGTTGCTGATTTCGATGTATGGAATGGCCAGTAGCTTGGCCATGAACGCCTGATGTTCAGCCTCAGGCGTTCCGTCTTCGGCGTGCTCAAGCTTCCCCGATATTCCTACTTCGAGTTCATCAAGTAACGGCACCAATTCGACGACCTGGAGATGTTTGAGAACCGCTTCCACCGTCGCGTGGTTATCAACCAATGCGATTAAATCATTCAGTGCAGCCTTTACGCGCGATTTCTCTGCTTGTGCTGCAATTGGCTTGGGTCGATCGCTTATCAAGCTAATGGTGCGGCCAACTTTTCCTTGCCGCCAGGACTCCATGATGGGTTCAACCCGGTTGATGAAGAAAGCGGCGATTGGGTCTTCGCCGCTTTGGAAGCGGTCACGCGCGAAGCCGCTCCGTTCGTTGTAGGCAGTCCACAACGCCTCATAACCGGCCTTCCGGGCAATGAGCCGGTGGGTGAGGAAGAGCACTTTCAGCTCGCCTTCCAGTTCCCAGCCGAATTTAGCCTGTGCCTTTTCAACGGCCAGCGCGGTCATGTCGGCATTCGAGGCGATACCAGCCAGACTAACATATACGGCCTCGCCAGGAAGGTTATTGCCAGCAGGCTCCTGTTTGATGTCGGTACGCACATTATTGAGCAGATTGATCACTGCTTTGGAACAGCGATAGTTCTCTTTCTTTTTTATCTGTACGAGCATGGATTGATGGTCAGGAGACAGTTCGCCCACTCCACCCGTGTAGATACTCTGCATCTTGTCACCAAAGAAACCGAACAGCGGTGGTACATCCGTTTTAACAAGGTGGTCGAGCAGGACTGATACTACTAAGGGATCAGTGTCCTGATATTCATCTACAAATATGAATGGAAAACGTGCGGCCACCACTTTGGACAGCATCGGATGATTGCTGAACATGACATGTGCAACGCCAAGAAGATCGTCGTGGAATATGCGACCTTCCATGAAATTAGCACCACGATCGGAATAGCTGATACCTGAAACGTTCTTGAGGGCTTGCTCCAATTCCGTCTCATCCTGCTTACGACGGCTTCGATTGGACAAGCTCGTGTTGAAGGACATGAGTGCTGGTTTCAACTCCTTTTGAAACGACTTTATCGCGGCCCAGAGAAAGTCGTGGATGGTGGAGACGACAAATAGCGAATCGTGCTCGGTTCGCTCGATAATCTCGTTTTTAGCGACGTTCGTGAAAGTGATACAAGCGACCCGTTGGCTGTCCGTCACGGCTTTAGAACGATCAGCGCCGCGTAGGTAATCCAAAGCGCGAATGAGGGACGATGTTTTGCCCGACCCAGCTCCCGCGTCGATCAGGAAACTGCGGCGCGCCTTCAAGCATTCCAGAATTTTTGCGTCTGCATCGGTCATTATTTTGATGGGTGCTGCGCGAGCCAGGTAAGTCCCTGCTCGATGTAGAGGGGGATGCTCCAACCGGGCTTGCTGATCAGGTCGAGGGCAAAATCCACTTTCCCGAGCTTGCCGCTCAAACCCCAAGCCTGTGCTGCAAGGCCAGCCTCCACCGCCTTCTTGATGGCAGCTTTAGTAGTGCTGAGTTTGGCATAGTTAGCTGATAGCCAGGAAATGTTGGCATAGATGAAAGCCTCCTCAAATGACCGACCGCAGTTGCCGTCCTGAGTCACCTGATAGGCAACTCGGATACATCCCTGAGTTTTCTCGGCTTCTTTACATGTCTTCAGTTCATCGACGGTCGTTTTCGCTGGAATCCAATTGCGCAGGCAGACGTTACTCGTGCCTTTTCCGTCGGCGACCGGGCATTTCTCCCCCTTGTCATCGACGGAATCCAAGTCTGTAATGATCAGGCTCGGAATGCCAATAAAATCAATGATCGGTTTGAACTTGTGGGCGTGACCGCCTCCAATCTCGGAGATGCTAATATATTGGCTGGTCAAGGTTTCGCAGCCTGCGGCTTTAGCGCGCTCTTCAATCATCATCGGTAACAGCAACCGCTCGACTTGGCCTTCTACAAAGATCGCCTTATCGGCGAAGAACAAGTCGCAATGAGTTAAGCGGATGTATCGCCGTAGGAACCCGAGAAGGTCGGGATCGTTCTTCGGCAGCGGGAGCTTCGACAAATCCCGCATGACAACCTCGCGTCCCACCCGTCGGAAATACCGAATCGGCTCAAACCCTGAATGAGCGATCATGTGTGACGAGTGTGTGGAAAGCAGAACCTGAGCAGTGGTGCCGCCGTCATTTTCCAGTGCCTTTGAAATCTCGCTGATGAAAACCGTCTCCATCTGTGGATGCAAATGCGCCTCTGGTTCTTCAATCGCGATGATATGCACGCGAGGCTTCTCGCCTTGGACCGCATCGAGGGCCGCCCGGAAAGATTCGAGTTGGAGCACGATGTAGATGAGGTTCTTGTAGCCAAGCCCATTATACTTTTCTGGAAGCTCAAACTCCTCCATCACACCCTCCTTACCGACATGTTCGCTGGCGTAGAAGATGCGCGCATTGTCCCGGTAAATCGTCTCGGCACTCATCTCTGCCCGAACACGGAGGTCGGGGGCTGTCTGGCCAGGCGGGTATCCGAAGCTCTGAAGACGCTTCGTGAGACGACCGAAAGCACGACTGTATTTATCAGTCAGGTCACTCGCACTCTCCGTAAGGGCATTTTCGATCGCCTGATAGCCAGCGGCATCATCAACCCGGTAAAAGCGTTCATAGTGATCGTGCAGCAGCTTAGAGAGCTTTGCCGATCTGCTGCCTTCGTCATCATCCACGTGGCGCTGCGCGGGCACAATATCGATGCGCAGAAGCGGTTTTAGTTGCCCGCTTTCCTCCATGGCTTCGACTTCCTTACCGTCCAAGGAGACCTTGAAGAAAGTCCGCTTGAAGTAGTCGCGGAAGCTGTCCCGAAGAAATTCGCAAAGATTTTGATCCTTGCGTTGCCGGTTCTCGAAATCGTCAAGCAGCCTCTTGGCGTTCTCCAACGCGTATTCAATCCGCAGCCGGACCTTGTTGGTGCCTGGGGTCAGGTCCATCAAAAGCTGTGTGGCACCGACCAGATCGGCTGGATCTTCATCGTAGGCAAAAGTTAGATCCACCCGCATACGCGGTGCGAAGCGCTTCAGGATCGCGATTTTCTTCTCCGAATCGGCGCTGATTCCGAGCAGTGTTTCGATCCGTTTCAGGTCTCGGTGCCGTAACTGTGAGAGGTCGTGAAATGAAATCTTTGGAGACTCTCCCCACACTCCTACAAAGAGACGAAGCGCGTCCATAACGGATGTCTTTCCGCTGTTGTTTGGCCCCACAAAAATTGTAGTCGTCTTTTCCTTCGCGAGGTCAATAGACAGTCGACGCAGTAGCCTGAAATTCCTGACTTTAATCGTTTCTAGGCGCATAGATAAGTAGTCTGCCCCCAGCAGGGTATGATAGGAAATAAGGCAACTCATCTTGGCAATTGTCCATATTAATCGGCATCAATCATTTATCTTCTTCTGCGGTCCGTTTGCGCATCTTGACGACAGATAGACATGAATTAGCGGTCCTACGTGGTGGTGCTTCACCTCAAGCCTTTGATGGGCAAAAGAGATGACAGATAAAATACTGATGGAACAGACATCCTCAATCTTCCAAATAGTACTAGATGCGTGTGTTGTAAAATGGTGATAATCTATAAATTTCAGGGGCATTTTCCAGATTGGCTCATGGCTTCTTCGGCGCGCCAGGAGTGGAATCCAGAGCAATACCGCTAGAGCGGCAGAAACTGCGTAGGGTCTTCGTGGTCGGCATTTCGTTTACTCCAATCTCCGTCTCGAAATAGCGAACAAACTCGCGCATCGGATATTTGTCCTTGGGGTGCTCCAAAATATAGAGCAGCAGGTGAAATTGCCACCATTGGCCGGGATCGTGGTTCCACTGGCCGTTTTCCCGAAATTCCTCATTCTTGAGAAATCGGAGGAAATCAGCTATTTCCTGGAAAAAGTCTGTTCGGTTCTCCGCAATGGCTTGGCTCAGGTATTCGAGCGTTAATTGCTTCAATCGAGCATCCGGCGATTGGCCGGGACGGGCCATGTACCTTTTCCAGGCACGCACCATAAGGTAGACGCCGAGCTCCCGGTTTCCTGATTTATATTTCTCCAGGAGGACCAGCAGTTCTCTACGGCTCAGACCACCGTGGGACTGTCTCAGATGCTTTTCTACCTGTTGAGACGAAAGCGAGCCAGAAGAGGCCAATCTATGGTCTATCTTGCTATCTAGAGATGACTCTTCGTTATGGCCGATCTGGCCAAAAGAAACCGGGGAGTTTTCTACAAATTGCCGAATCCGCTGCTTTAAGCTCTCAGAGGACTGCCAAAGAATGAGAAATTCGGCAAAATTTGCTTCAGTTTCACTGCCCATCGCCTTTCGCAAGAAGGCTTCGAAGTCGATTAACGGACTATTCTTAGCTGGAGTTTTCATGAGATGGCAAAGCTGATTAAAGCTGCACGGACTACCTCGAAAGGTCAACGCCACTATAGTTGCAATTGGGATAATAAAGTGTAAAACCAAGGGTCAATAAACTGGCTCACTGAGACAGTACCAAGTCATTCGGAGGCAATTCTTACACTTAAAGCATCCGAAAAGCCCTTGAAAATATTCAGTTAAAATCAGTAAATAAATGCCCCAAAAACACCCAAAAACCACTGAATTTGACAAAACCAATAATCCATAATTTCCTATATTTCAATAACTTGCACAATATATATGGCGGGTTCGAGTCCCGTCCATCCCGCCACTTTTTAGCCCGCATATGCGGGCTTTTTTGTGCGCAAATCCTACTAATGATAAACAACTTAGGGTCTGCCACCCAGACTAGGTCGGACGATTAGAAAGCGGTAGGGCTAATCGTTTGCTCAAGATCAGCAAGTTTACCAAGTCGAGCGGAAAGGCAGTTTAGCGACAACCTACTACACTCAGCGGAAGGCAGACCAGCAAGAGTGTTCCAACCAGAAGCGATGCCGCAGTTGCGGCAACAGAAATTGGAGATCAGACGGCTTAACGATAGGGCTGAATGCCGAACCATCTTTATGCCCCTCACACATGACCAGAACCAGAACGCAATCGCTGCCATTTGGGTTACTTAGTAGCTCCTACTTTAAAAAGTATTACATTGTGGGTAGACCATTTTATCGCTCACAACGCTTAGCCCAGTGATGACGTGGGCAACTAAGCCCCTCCAAACACCGCGAAGTCGGCAGAGGAAACACTGGCGTGTTCTTGTCGTTTGATGTGTCATGAGCCCAGGCACAACAGTGACACCATTGATGTACAAGCTTCTATACTATCTCTGCTATAGCCACTCTGCGGCCTTCAAGGTACGACTTCGCGGCCGCCAAGCAAGTCCTGGTTGCCAGGACTGCATCCTCAACGGCACAAACCGGGCCACGCTCCCCGCGAATTTCACGCATAAACTCCGTCAGCATACGGCGATGCCCCTTATCGGGTTCAGCTGAAAACTGCAACATGGTGTCGCCTGCGCTAGAGGCGTCCTCACATGCTGCCCGTTTTTTCGCCAACCATCCGTGCACCCCCCCCTCAGTACCGATTTTGGCATGGCGATCATTTAGCATGGGATAGCGGATAACTGAAGCAGCATCAGCGATCCCTCCTGTCCTGACCTCAAGCATGTGATCACAGACAACGACTCCCCCCTGTCCGATGGCCTCCAGCAATTCTTTGGGATACCCAAAGGAACCTGTACTGGCCATCGTAACTGTAGCCATACCACCATTTTCGTAGTGCACGATAATGGCATGATTAAGCACGCCTTGTCCGGCACACAGAACACTCACCGGAGTGGAATCCATAAACCAATTTGCCAAATCAACAAAGTGGGTGCCCTCAGACAGGAGCAACCCGACCTTTCGGTTCAGGTCGTTTTGCAAGTGGACGCTCTTCCAGCTCCTCCAGTCGTCGTTTATCCTAATCGAAATGACGGGTGCTCCGGGGTTTTCTCCAACATCCATGCTCTCCCAACCGGGCCGCTCAAACCGCCAAGGGCAAGACACCGGACTTCTCATATGTGAGACAAAAATTTCACGTGCATCCTGCATTGCCGGCGCACTACGCCTGTTATGCCCGACGCAAAAAGGTATGTTTGACTCCTGAACAATTTGCTGAATCGCCAGCGCATTTTCCAAGGTATCCGCCAAGGGTTTTTCCATATAGACGGGTTTACCGGCTCGGGCCGCCGCTTCAACGATAGGCACTCGAAAGGCCTCCGTAGTGGCAACTATTATCGCATCTACCTCAGGGTCCGCAATAGCTTCAAGAAAGTCACGTGTCGTCTTCGTGGGCTTGTAGACTTGAGCGGCATCCAGGTTCGCATCGCTAATGTCACAACAGGTATGAAACTCTGCATCTTTGATTGAGAGCAAGTTGGGCATATGCATCTGCCGGGCTAGCATACCACAACCGATAACAGCAAAATTTATCTTCTTCATAATCAAACGTTATTTGGCCGATATTCCCACCGGCTTGACACTAGTTGATTGCTCAGTTTCAGATGGTATTTGCGCGAGCTTTAACCTGTCTAAAAACATAAGCATATCCTGAAATGCATCCCCCTGAGCACGACGGTGGATATCGTAAAAGAAGCCGTGCTCGGCCGAGCTATAAATATTGTATTCCGCACGTCCCCCCTGTGCCCGTATTCGCTCTACTAACTTTATCGTAAGCGAGTTGGGAAACATATGCTCGCACTCGCCGAGCATAAACAGAATCGGAGGCGAGTCCACCGTAGTGTACTGCTCAGGCGAGACCAAACGGTAGCATTCCGGGTCCGTAGCAAAATCCTTTCCGACCGCTAGCTGCATAGACTCCCAACTCCCCGGAAATATATCATCCCATGGCTCGAATGTTATCGGCGCACAACTTGCAACAATGCCCGCAATATCAAGAGATGCACCATCGTACTGCTCTCCACATATCCCAACAGGAGCCAACCCGGCCAGCAGCGCAAGGTGTCCGCCAGCCGATGAGCCATAGAGAACAAAAGACTGATGAAGCCCCTGAGCTTTCAGACGAGTGCTGGCACTTGCCATGCCTTCACGAACATCAGCTAACTGCTCAGATACCGACACCCCCTTAAGGCGGTAATCAACAGAGACACACGGGTAGCCCTTCTTGTAGAATGAATACATCAGGGTATGCATGTCCCCACGCGAACCAAGCCTCCACCCTCCGCCATGAATAAAGACCAGCGTCATGGGCTGGACCTCTCGTTCGCTAGGTATCCAGAGGTCAATTGCCCTACCTGACTGAGGCGGGCAGTCCAAGTACATTGATGTGAATGTTATCATAGGACGAATGAGATCAACTTGCCTGGCTGCGCACCTGTATGGCCATCAAGGTGGAGGCTGCTGGTTAAGCTACTTGAATGGGTGAAAAAGACATGTTGTAACTGAGAAGCTTCTTTTTCAGTTCGAGAAAAGCTAAGCCTTGATTGCCTCATAGTACTCACGCTGGTGGCGACTCGACCACTCCAGCTCAAACCCATGATCCACAAGGTTAGTCTGAAAATCGGAGAGTAAGCCTGATTTCTCCCATACCTGCTTGGGAACCACATCGTGCGTAAGGCAGAATGAAGCCAGACATCCGGCCGCCTCCCCTATCGTCCACTCTGTAGGATGCAGTCGGTAGCAGCCATTCGTGATGTGTGTGGTTCCGATATTCTTTGCCGCGGCAATCAGGTTAATATCATCCTGGGGGATTAAAGCTCCCAGCGGAATCTGAAAGGGAAGAGTCGGGATATCGATATAGTTTTTACCATCCGAACTGGGGTGCAGATCAATGGGGTACCACCCGACACCAACCGAATCTTTCATAGCATCAGGCCAATTCCAGTCCCTGGCATGTGCGCCGACGTGATTTTCAGTCACCGTAGTCAAGGCGCTGATCCGTCTAGACTCACGGATGTAAGGGGCCTTGGCCAACCCATCTTTCGTTCCGGTAATATCAGGCCTCAAATACAAGCCATGATAGCCAGCCCCACCATCGGGTCGGGGGGCCTCGTTCTGAAGCCAATAGGCAAAGCTCAAGGAAAGCTGTCTTGCACCTTCGAGGATACGCTCAGTTTCTTGAGACGAAGCACCAATCAGATTGCCTTCGAGGTAATCGTTCTGCGGCCAGTTAATCAGGGTGATTTCGTGCCACTGATCCGGCTCCGAAAATACTTCTTTAGACAAAATCCTGCGATAGCCCCACAAGTTCCACCCATTCGGCTTTTCCTCTGATGCAAAAAGTGGAAACTCGATCGGCTCGCAGGTAGGCGGGTGACAATAGCGCAAACTAAGTAATGAGCCACTCCAGGCTGGCTCCATCTTTGGGGTAAAGCTGCGCCAGTACTCGTACTGTTTTGGCTTGGGGATTGCATACTCATCCCGCAACGCTGTAGCAGCGGCATCGTATCCCATCGGGAAGCACCATGTAAAGGCCTGTACGTTTTCAGGCTCGGGATCACCGGAAACGGCATGCAGCTCACCAGTATCGCGACAAGATTCTGCCCCAGTCACATATCCGACCTTGGCCAATGGAAGGAGGTCCCCCAGCTCAGTCGCGTCCAGGACATAGTCAGCCTCGATCCAAATGCCCGTACCCTCTTGAGTATCCAGCATCTCCACAGCCTGGATGCGCCCCTCTGATAGCGATACCGACTTTGGCACCCGATTATACAAAACTAGCAGCTTTCCTGATACAATCGCAGGCATGAGCATCTCCTCAATAACCCGGGCCCCAATCTCTGGCAGGTGACACAACTTTGAAACGAACCCCATCCCCGGATTAAGGTGCTGATTAGCATGTGCTGATGTGGAAAGTGGGAAGGCTCGTCGATAATAGTCACGTATCCGCCGCCTGAGCTCGGCATAACGTCGTGTCCTTCCACTTTCCTCGATCCACATATGCTCGTCAGCAGGCACAGCCTGAGAGCTGATCTGCCCTCCTAGCCAGTCTGTTTCTTCCGTCAGGATAACTTGAAAACCGTGGTCCGTAGCTGCCAACGCAGCAGCCACACCTCCAAGTCCCCCGCCAACGACGAGAATTTGCGTCTTGTAGCCCATATATACTATTTTCTTGCTCCCGATTCGCGCAGAAGGATTGCATATACAGACCCCGGATCAACCGTTTCGGTAATAGCCTCACCACTGCGATGCTCACGTCCTTCCGCTGTATAATTTTCAGCAATATCCGAAGGTAGTTCAAATTGAAACCGCTTTGCCTGGTTGCCTTCATTCAACAAGAAAATCAGGATGTCGTCCTCCAGATGCAGGAAGATAACATTATCACCATAGGCATCCTTAACCTCTGGATAAGCTACACGCTCACCATCCAAAATGAATGGTTCATATGCAGAGGCCAAACGTGACACCTCAGCAATGGGCGCTAGGGTTTCGGAATCAAATCCCCCGCCCTCATACCAGAAGAGCAAGCCACCTCGGTGATTAATTAAAGTGCGCATCATGAAAGCAGCAGATCGCTTCGGGGCTGATGGCCCCTGGGAAAGAACGCCGCCAACCAATGGAGTGCCTCCGAGCGCACGCCGTGTCTCATCAATCAGCCCAAGGTCCTTGCTGTAGCCGCAGTAAGCATGGTCAAGAAAGGGTCCGTATTTCTCCCAATCTACATTATAGCGGCGCTGGGTATATGGCATATGATAGCCAGAATACATCCCCATTTGCATACCGTATTTTGCCGTCTCAACCTGCAATCTTTCCAAGACCTTGGCAATTTTATTACAGGTGTAGGCCACCCACTCATCAGCATATTTCTCACGTATGATTTCAGGAGTCAGTACCTCATCAATATCAAACTCATGCTTGAATGTTTCGATACCAAATTTTGAGAACATGGGGTAAGCATGTATCCCCTCAGGAAACGGAGGAAATTCATAGTCCCAGAAGAAATGAGTCATGCTCGGGTTACGCTTTGCCATCAGCGCAACCTGCTCTTCAATCAGCGGCCACGCCTCTTCATGTTCGGCCAGCCAGGCCAGGCACGGGGTCCCCATCTTCTTACCATAAAAGTTTATCGCCTGGGCTTCAGGATAAGCTTCAATCACCTCATCGGTCATGATGCTGCCACCCCCGAAGCCCAACCAGTTTGACTGCCCAAAGTTACAAAATCCAGATTGGCGCAGGCCAATCTCCAGTGGGTAAGCCGATGCCGTATCCCCAAAGAGTTCGTTTATCCCGGCAGAGCTGATCGTTTCGAACAAGGCTTCGAGCAGCTCCTGATCTTTGATCATCCCCAACCTTGTATAAAGCGATAGGATAATTTTCTCGGGTGCTTCGCCGTCGAGCTCAGGTAGCAATTTAAAATTTAGCGGAGTTGGAATTTCTACAATATCCTGTGCCATCATGCTGTAGTAGAGCGGCGGTACTTCATCTTCCGAGCTTTCACGTGCATCCCGAATACCAAAGACCATCCCATTTGGCCTGCGCTGAGTACGCTCTAGCCAGCTTTCTCTCTGAGAGCTTAGCACTACAGGTGTATTTCGTGAAATGAGAATGCGCTCGTAACTCTGTCCATTGCGCGTGATTTCACCGACTGCTTCCCAAGTGTACTGCGCAAGCTCCGGCAGTGGAGTGATGCCAGCATCCGTAGCCGCTGTTGGTTCAGGCAGATACCCCGATGCCCCCAGGAACTCAATTCCAACTGGTACATCGATAACTAAATTAAAGTCGTGTACAGCCTCAGGCGAAGTCCAGTTCTTCAGCCCGCCCCCATCCCAGTGGAAGAAAAGAGCACTGTCGGCGGCCAAAGCATAGATGTCATTCGCATTGTTAGGGGACAGCCGTGTAACCTGAAAGGCTACCGTCTTTTTATAGACCGCTTCATCGCCAACGGATTCCACCTTCACCCAAGACCCTTCAGACTCAAGCAGAGTACCATCAGGCCCGTAAATTTTCACATTAAATCCATGCTCACTTGGTATCTGAACGAGCAATTCGTTGGCACCCGAAGCCAGGCTCGCCATCACATTTTCAACAGTACGGCTACCACTTGATAAAACGCTTCCGTTGCAAGTAAGCGTAAATGGGACTTCAGCACTAGCCTGAATGCGGATACCAGCAACTTCGTTCTGTCTAGCAAAGGCAGGACTGCGGTAAATGACGTCCCCATCCGCAAAGATGGATAGACGCTCCTTGTTGCCAGCGACTGCATTCTTCCCCGTATTACTGAGGTCGAAGGTTACAGGGTCATTGCGCGCAACCAAACTCCCGTCAATCTCCGCCATGACTATATTGTTCTGCAGGATTTCACGGACCCAGGTCACCGTCTGGCCATCAGCAGACTTTACCTTAGCTGAAATTGTAGTCGTCGAAGTGATTGGCTGCTCAAAATGATCAACCTGTGCATAGGCAGAATCGTCTCCAAATATGAGCTGAAGCCCCTGCGCATCGACCATCGACCATTCATGAGTGCGAGAATCATGACGCAAGGCGTTAAACATCACCCCTTCTCCCTTCGACACATCAGAAAGCCCGATAGCGCTAAAGGGAATTGTAAGAAGGAACTGCCAATACCCCTCCTGCTTTTGTGCCGTCACGGAAAAGTCGCCGTTCCAAGACTTGTCTGGCTGAGCGCCATAGTAAGTATCTTCAATCGTACCCAGAGCATTTACTGCAATAGAAAACCGGGTACCATCCTCCCTCTGCAATCTGATCTCAACGGAATCATCTTTGGTAACTGCTTCGTCACGGGCTAGCGCCTGTGCCTTGAAACTATCGGACATATTACTTACGGGATCCAAAGCGAAAGCACTTACCCGCCCAGCAACATATAGATGCTGAGAGTCATAGGATAAGCTCAAGCTCGTTGACTCCACTGGAGCCGCATCCGTGGTTGTGGAGAGAAAATTATCCAATCGAGCTCCGTGCCCAAAGAGCTCAGACTCATCCACGAGGTCATTGGCAGAAGGAATCACCAGAAGCGGGGTCTCATTGGCGTTCTCAGCATGTGAGAACCCCATCATTGAAATTAAGGAGAGTACAGTGACCTTAAACATTATATTTGTTATTTTATACTATATTGCTGAAGCGATAAAGCCCATGTGATCCAGTCTGGGCATGCTAATAAAAGGGATACGTATCTACAGCGTCCTCCTGTAGCGTAAGCTCTCCTTGAAAGTACTCTGTGTGCCCATCGAAAAAGACGAGATTTTGCCCACCATCATGAGGATAAATATTGGCCGCCCGGGTTCCGTCAGTATTAAGCCAGTAGTTGTTTTGCACTTCGCCAAACAGGAATGTCTTCGCGGGTCGCTCGACTTCATAAACCTTACGGAAAGGCCGAGAAGCTGAAGGATTGTGCGAATAAGAAGACGCCGTGTTCGTAAATCCTGGGAACATATTGATACCATAATGAAGCCGCGGACCAAAAAGCTGTGGATAATTGTCACGTGATGGGCAGCACATTATGCTATCAGCTTGGTCTACCCAGTCCACTTTCGGGAGGTATCCCTCACTCTCCAGAATACTGATCCATGTAGCACCAGATCCACCAACATGAGTGGAGTACTGAACCACGGGAAGCAAATCTCCATTGTTCTCGGAGGACCATATCAGCGCTACCGACCCCAGCTCCCTGAGGTTGGCAGCACATGACATTCGGTTAGCACGATCTATAACTTCGCGTAGAGCGGCAAAAATCAATATGCCTAGCACAGCCATGATAACGATAGCCGCTAATAACTCTGTCAGGGAAAACGCTCGTCTCTTAGATGCTTCGCTTATCATAGCTATGCGGTTTGAAATACTCCCTTTCAGTCCGATCTACACACTGCGACGACGAGCACGGTGACTAAGCAGGAGCAGGGAAGCAAATGCCCCCATGGATAAACCAATTCGATTCATCTCCGGAATGGCAGCGGCCTGGACAGCCTGAACTTCGCTAATATCAAGCGCACCATCGTAGATACGGATATCGCTAAAATCAGCATCTGGTGCACGCGCCGTATTTGCTGATACATTACCTACAAAGAACGATGCGCCGCTCGCTGCAATATTACCCGTTGGTCCCGATCCACTACCAGCAGCACTCAGGGCACCAGAGGCATCACCATAATAGAATGAAATTGCGCCCGAATCAGCATCACGACTTACAGCGAAGAAAAACCAATCAGACATATCCATAGCAATTGATGTTACTGTTCCCGAGCCCGATCCGGTATTTATCTCCAGGGCAAGGCCAACATCACCATCACCAACATCAGTAAATCTGAGATCGAAAAAGGCACCAGTTGAAGAGCGCTTACTCATTACACGATCCCAAAGGAACTGGTCAGTAACTGCGCTCCGCACATTCATCCAGCCCGAGAACGTAAAGTCACCCAGCCCATCCAGCTTTTCGACATAGCCTGCACTCACATAGGTGCCATTGGCGCCGCTATTGGAGTATGCATTTCCTGCCTTGAAGTTCCCAGGAAGTCCAACATCGGTCCAGGTCGAACCTGCCCCCACGAGGACACCATCCGCCGGATCGGCCGCAGAATCAAACGCGGTTGTACCTGTTGACTGGTCAAACGTGTATTCCAAGAGCAAGGTCTGACCAAAGGTCGGGCTGGCCAAAAAGCCGAGAGTCAGAATAAAACTGAAGATACCAGTTCGAGCAAGAGACTTCCGTGGGCGTATGTTGCGTGTAAGGGACCGTATTCTCTTCATAGCATTATGTGTTATCGTGTTATTGTGATTCGTTAAAAAATTCCGCTATCAGTCACATATGCGCACCTGAGCGAGCAGTCTCTAGCAAATGTGGAGCCATATTCGGTACGCGCATCCCAGTATTGCCAAAAACGGTAGCACCACCAACCCGCGGCCAGGTGAGCCAATCACCCGCAGATTCGGTCTCCTGATCACATCCCGTACTGAGAGAAAAGCGGGCACTGCCCGGATAGCCGCCCACCACCACTTTCCACATCTCTGAAAACAGAGCAAGGCCTGACTCCCCATGCAGCGGAGCAGGCGTTAGAGTGGATTGCACCCTCAGCCCGCAGAATTCCGCGATTTTCAAGAGGCAAATAATAAAGCTTGATCGCATGTTGATATATGTATTTACCTGTATTTATTATTTTGTCAACAGCTAATCCAATGACTCAGCTAAAATCTCAATTCAATAAGCGCCACGGCGACGTCCGATGGCATCTTTTAATCCCTGCCCTTAAAGGACCCTCAGGCTTTGCCGCACGCGAAACGCAAAAAGCCATCCAACAGTACCTCCCGTACGTACTACCGACAGCACAACTCAGCTCAGCAGAAACACCTCCCGCTGGCCACTTGGGCATTGTTGGCACGAGTGATGAGCCGCTCATCCGACAACTGATAGAGCAAGGCACGATAAACAAACCTGAGGGAGCTGAATCTTACTCAGTATACCGCGGACCATCGCCCTGGGATGCCAACTACAAGCTAATGGTAGTCGCGGGGAACGATGCGTCGGGCACATTGTACGGCAGTCAGGAACTAGCAGCACAGATATCCATGGAAGGCCATCTCCTCGATGGATATGCTGCACGCCAGGAGCACCTGGAAGCCTGTCCCGACTTCTCCTTCACTGAAAAGCCCGCCATTGCTCGGCGCGGCATCTGGACGTGGGGGTACGCCATCTACTCCTATCGCTCCTACATCGATAATATGGTGAAACTGAAGTTTAATACCATTATCATTTGGAATGATAAAGTGCCCGTGAATATTCTCGAGGTCATTGAATACGCCCACAGCAAGGGTGTAAAAGTCGTGCTTGGCTTTCACTGTGGCTGGGGGCACAGCAACTTGAATCTTTCGAGCACATCAGACCGTGCGATTATCGTTCAGAATGTGTTCAAGACCTATCAGGAGCAGTACGCTCACCTACCCCACGACGGGATCTATTTCCAAACCCTAACAGAGCACTCCGAAAGAGCACTCTGTGGTGCCAGCACTGCATCTTGGGTGACCCGACTGGCCAACGAAACGGGTGAAGCCCTGCTCAATGAGTATCCCAATCTTCGCATTGAATTTGGCATACATGGTACCTCTATTGGGAAAGACGATGTAGACCTCGAACCGATGGATCCGCGCATTGTGATCGTATGGGAAGACTGTGGCAGTGTCCCCTATGCTTATTTCGCACATCAAACCGAAAACTATGATCAAACGCTAGAGTGGAGCAAGCGCTTGGCTACGCTTCGCCCTAACAACGAGTTTTCCATGGTCGCAAAGGGCTGGATGCAACTACGTTGGGAGCGCGACTTCGAAAACCACAGCGACTTTATTATGGGTGAGCAGTCCAAGCGATGGATACAGA
The DNA here is from genome assembly GCA_030432235.1 of Verrucomicrobiia bacterium. Classification (GTDB taxonomy): domain Bacteria; phylum Verrucomicrobiota; class Verrucomicrobiia; order Opitutales; family Cerasicoccaceae; genus JAUIHT01. The sequence goes on from JAUIHT010000012.1 coordinate 94,257, forward strand.
AGCGATTGACGGCAAGAGAATCCGAGTGGAACAAAATCAACTACCATTGGTGTAAGAGTTATCCTCTCGCAGCCTCATTCTACCGGGATCTACTACAAATCAATCCTAACCTGACTGTTACCGGGTTGGTTGAAGATGGTCTGCTGGAAGAGAAAGTCCAGCCATCGGTCGCACTATTTGGAGAAACTCTATGGAACCCGTACCGCAGCGATAACGAATTACTGGCCCGCGCTAACAGACCATTTCTGAATGAGTAATCTCAGCAATGGCCCCTTTCACCACTATCGGCGTATCGGAGACCTTCTTATTTGCCATTCTTAGTTTGAGCATGCCAGCCAACTCGGAACCGACTGCCTCAATCGGGTAATTGTAGCGAACCACGGGTACGGAATAGTATATGCGACTACCCTCATTACCAAGAACCGCTAACTTAATATCTTCAGGCACCCTTAGCCCCAGTTTAAGCAATGCAAAAACAAAGCCACGAGCTACAATATCGTCAGGCAGGATGATGGCGTCAGGCAAGCGTCCCTTCCCCTTCTCAGCTTCAATCAATGCCAGGGCATCACGATAGGCAGTGCGCTCAAACTCCGATTGGCAAGGAGCCTTTAGCGTGTTCAGCGTCGGCGCAGGCAACCCTCTGCGTTGAGCCTCGTCCTTGATCGCTCGAAACGCATCGATATGGCTCTTAGAATAGCTGAACCAACAGATGTGACGTGCCCCCTGATTGTAGACAGCATTCGCGATCTCAACACCAAAGTCATGCGCATCAAAGAGAATGTCATTGTCGGGCTGGTAAAGGTCAAGAACAGCCCGTGGGGTATCCTGGGGAATCAATTCGTCAATCGGAACGGCATCTGGGACAGCAGCGATACAGACAAAGCCACGAAAATCGAAAGACTTCTGGTCCATTTTGAGCCGAGCGATGACAGCATCCAGCTCAGCAGGGTTCTTCGTGCCGAGGTTGTCGTAAGTGCGGCAAGACAGAAACTCCGAATCAAGCTGTCGGCTCAGGGCACTGTTCAGCAAACGATAATGCGAAGCCGATTCATCAATAAGGCTCGGCCCCAACAGGATCCCTACGAACGCGCGGCTGGACTTGTGACGCACAAAGGTACCGCGACGCGGTGTTCGCTCGACAAGTCCGGCCGCCACCATCTTGTTCAGCGCTTTCTGTATGGTCGAACAACTCGTCCCCCAAGACGCGGCAAGCTCCCGATTCGAGGGAAGGCGCGTACCTGGCGGAATTTCGCCATTAAGAATCAGCCTGTAATAGTGTCGCTCTATCCGATCTTCAGTCAACCCGACCCATGCTTCGTCCTGAGCATCGGGCGCATGAAGAGAACTTAATTTTAGCACTTCCTTTTTTACTGGCATCACAACCTAGTCCCACGTGTAAACCATTTCTACTGAATAGCAACCGAATGCGCTATCTAAAGCATTTCAACTAAGCAAACAATAAGTTATTTTATGATTACAAACAGCAACACATTCAAGCAACATAAAGACACTCTCCTTCAGTTAGAAGAGCGCTACCAAAGAGAACTACTCGATCATACCATACCATTCTGGCTGCCTCGCTCGATTGATACCGAGTACGGGGGCTACTTCACATGCTATGATCAGGACGGAACCCTGCTACAGGAGGATAAATCCGTATGGTTCCAAGGGCGCATGGCATGGATGTTCTCAACCCTGTACTTAACCGTTGAAAAGCGCCAGGAGTGGCTGGACGCCGCTGCCACCGGGATTCAGTTTCTCAATGATTTCTGCTTCGACACGGACGGCAGGATGTTCTTCTCGGTTACACGCGATGGGAAACCTCTGAGGAAACGCAGATATGTATTCTCAGAGTGCTTTGCCGTTATAGCACTCGCTGCGTATAGTAAGGCTTCAGGCGACCAGCGCTTTGTACAAAAAGCCGAAGACCTTTTCTCGAGAACCTTGCACTATCTAAAGACACCTGGCCTCCTCGAGCCAAAAGTAAACCCATCAACACGTCCGATGAAGGGACTGGCCACTCCCATGATCCTTCTGGTAACAGCCCAGGAGCTTCGCAAATACAGCGATTCACCACAATGCCAAGAGGTGATTAACCAATCCATCAATGAGATTGAGAAGGATTTTCTCAAGCCCGAGTTTAAAGCGCTACTGGAGTGTGTCGGCCCAAACGGAGAGTTCATGGATACATTGGATGGGCGTTGTGTAAACCCTGGCCACTCAATAGAAGCTGGTTGGTTTATACTGGAAGAAGCCAGGATGCGCAATGGTTGCCCCAAGCTGTTATCGCTTGGAAAGACTATTATCGACTGGTCTCTAGACCTAGGTTGGGACAAGGATTTCGGTGGCCTGTTCTATTTCAGGGATGCCAAAGGAAAGCCTTGCGTAGAATACTGGCACGACATGAAATTCTGGTGGCCGCACAATGAGGCACTGATCGCCACCTTATTAGCGTATGAGTCCACTGGAGAAGCGCAGTACTTGAATCGGCACTTGGAGATATCTGATTGGTGTCAAAAGCACTTCGCTGATACCCCGAATGGAGAATGGTTTGGCTACCTGCACAGGGATGGAAAGCTATCAACAACAGCCATAGGCACGATGTTTAAAGGCTTTTTCCACCTGCCAAGGCAGCAATGGCACTGCTGGCAGCGTCTGAAAGCGATGAATCAGATGGTTGAAGACGAAGTACAGTAAGCCAGCGATCACTCCTGGCTGCTCGCTGAAATAACCATCGACTCCGGCTACAGATACGCTCCCAAACCGATCACTTGAGGGTTGAACTCGTGTACTCCTCTACGCGCAATAAATAGACTTTCCAAGCGCGGCAACCAAGACTCATTTGCTTGAGGTGTAAATTGCGGCGAGTTTAATTCTATTCCATTCATGACAGGTAGATGAGATGCTGTCAGCCATGAGTGTATCGCAGCAATGCCCGGATTGGTCAGATCCTGCATAGCCAGCAAGAGGTTGCGCTCATGCGCCCATGCTGCGGCCACAAGCGTAAAGCTATGGCCCTTGCAGGTTTTTAGCGCCAGCCCGCTCCACCCCTGCTCAATAGCGAGGGGAAGCAAACCAATACTGGTTAAGCCCTCATCAAGCAAAACAGGCTTAAGGGCGGCAACCTCACTCCAATCACAGGCATAACGCTGAATGTCCCGGCTGGTGGGCTGCTCGAGATAATCGACGGCATCGTAGGCGTGGGCATCTTCTTCACGAAGCAGTTGCAGGTAGTCCAGCACCTCTACCTCATTCCGATACGCTTCATTGCTATCCAGGCTAAGGCGGGGCGAGGAAGCACCATTTTGACAAGCTGCACGATAAACCGCAATCGTACGGGCAACATCCTCGCGAACAGATTCCCCAAGCAGCTTGATTTTGAAATGGCAGAAGCCTTGATCCCTGATTGCCGCAACAAGCTCACCCTCCAAATCATCCTGTGCATTGAGAATCCACCACCCGTTTAATGTTTCTTCTGGCGGACGAAGCGTGCTCGCAATAGCCTGGCACACCCCCTCGCTAAAATACGCATCAGCACTGGGGATCGGTACGGGATCGCGATAGAAGGAGAAGGCGGAAGCATGTATTGCCTGTCCCGCCGCATCATGAATTGCCGCATCAAACGGTGCCACACAAAGTGCAAGCGCCAGAGGCGGAATCGCATCAACATCGGTGCAATACTTGTGGTGCAGGCGTAAGCCGAGCTCCAGTGGGTGAGCAGGTGCACCCAGCGCATGGGGCAATTCACTGGCGATTTGTCGACAACGCTCTCTGAGAATGCCGTCCTTATCTTTGTGGAAAAGGCTGGCACTCGGCCAGGCCCACAAATCACTAAGATAAATAGAGCCTCTCCCCTCTCCCTCGTGGCATCCAACCTTTACCCGCACCGTCGCCCGCGCCTCGGTAATCGTCTCGATGCGACCACTGCTCAGCTGCATGGGAGTCCGGAATTTCTGTGAAAAGAACTCTACCTTAACAGATAGAATCTGCGTCTGCTCAAGAGTTGTCATAGAATAAAGAAAATGGCGTTACCACGCTGGTTAATATCAATCGTAATAGCGTGAATTCAGAACAATGATTTTGATGATCGCATTTAAACTGTAACATCGTGCTCCGGCGAACCCTAGGGTGTGTCTTCAAATTAAGAAACGAGGGAAAAAGAGGTAATTTTGAGGATTTTTTCGGCTTTCGAAGTGGTGTGAATCCAGATTCATGAACTGAGAAAACGGAAAAAGACGC
>JAUIHT010000026.1 GCA_030432235.1 Verrucomicrobiia bacterium
GCGCGGTTCAACTGACGTGGCGAGATCGGGTTGATCGCGGGCGTCGCCATGGCGGGGTATTCCGCAGTCCAGAAGGCGCGGACATCGTCGTCGGGTGTGTCGGTCCGCCAGACCATGTCGGAGAACACCAGAACACCGCCGGGACGCAGGAGCGCCCGCCAGTTCGAAAGCGCCTTTTCCACGCCGAGTATATAGGCGCTGCCCTCGGACCAGATCACGTCCCAAGGACGCGTTGGGGCCGGGATTGCGGCCATATCGACATTCTGCACCTCGATCCGGTCATTGAGGCCGCGCGCCGTGATCCGCGCCCTGAGTTTGCCCAACGCGACCTCGGCGGTGTCGGTGGCCGTGATCCGCGCCCGCGTCGCCTCGGCCAGCGTTATCGTTGCCATGCCGGGGCCGCAGCCGATCTCGAGGATCGTTTCGGGCGCGAACGGCACCATTGCCAGCGCCCGGCGCGTCGCCTTGGTCGTTCCCGGGCCCCACCAGTCGAGGTCGGCGAACACCTCCATGAACCCGGCCATGTAGGCGTCGTGGGCGTTCATGTCCTTGGAGACCAGCGCGACCAGCCCCGCCTCCGCGCTGGAAAACCCCTGTGACATGAGCCAGGCGCGGTGCAGATCGGGCGCGACGCGCTCGACCTCCTCGTGCCAGTCCTTGAGGCTCGACTGTCCGAGCAGAGCCACCAGAAGGTCGCGCGACTTGCCCTTTTCGGCGATCTCCGCGTCCAGCACAGCCAGGCGCTGGATCAGCATGCCGCGGTCAAGCTTGCCATCGAGGCAGGACTGACATTCCTGCAAACTCAGCCCGCCGGCCTGAAGCTGCTGCATCAGACGCAGGCGCTGGCGGTCGGCATCGGTGTAGACGCGATAGCCGTTCGCCTGACGCTTGCCCTTCAGCAGCCCGAGCCTCTCGTAATAAAGCAGCGTCGCGCGCGAGAGCCCTACGCTCTCCGCTAGTTCTGAAATCTGATACATCCGCCGCCCTGTCCGCTCACACCGATTCTTGATCGCCAAATCTCTCCTAAGGTGTGAAGCTATAGACAGGTCAAGTGCCGTGACCATGAAAGCCGGCTTCGTCCGCATCTGTGAATTCGATCTTTGCCAGATTTTGCTTGCGCAGCAAATGGCCGGTAAGTGGGCTGCGGACGCAGCACTGAGACAGTGGGTTGGATGTCGGCTAATGGGATGTACCGGCTGCTTCACCCAGCAGGTTAGGCTTGGCCTATTTCACCTGCAGATAGGAGAAGTAGCATGGCGAAGATCGAAATTGATGAACTGATGTCGATCGGCATCGATATCGGCAAGGACACGTTTCACATTGTTGGTTTTGACCCGGATGGACAACTTGTGATGCGCAAGCAGATTAAGCGGTTGGCTTTGGTTGCGACCTTCGAGAAGCTGCCGCGTTGCATTGTCGGTATGGAGGCGTGCCTGAGTGCGCATTTTGTCAGCCGAACGCTGCGCAAGCTCGGTTTTGAGCCTCGGATCATTCCTGCCATTTATGTGAAGCCGTTCATCAAAGGCCAGAAGAACGACTACAACGACGCGGAGGCGATCGCCGAAGCGGCCCTTCGTCCGAATTTACCGGTTGTCCCGGAGAAGAGCCAGGAGCAACTCGACCTTCAGGCGCTCCATCGCGTTCGGTCGCGCCTGGTGTCGCGCCGGACCGCAACGATCAACCAAATTCGCGCGTTTCTGATTGAGCAAGGCATCACGGTTCGCAAAGGGCTGAGGGCGTTGAAGAACTCGTTCGAGGCGATTTTGGAGGAACGCAAAGACGCGATATCACCTCGCATGCGTTCGATCCTGATTGGCCTTTACGGCGACTGGATGTGGATGGACGACCGGATCGATAAGGTGTCCAAAGAGATCGAGTTGATCAGCCGAACGGAGGAGAACTGCGTCAACGTCATGACCATCCCAGGCATCGGGCCGATGATCTCAACTGCGATGGCCGCTGCCATTGGCACGGGCGAAGCGTTTGGACGCGGCCGTGACTTTGCGGCTTGGGTTGGCCTTGTGCCACGACAATACAGCACTGGGGGACGCACGGTCCTCGGGCGGATCACCAAGCGTGGCAACCGATACCTGCGCATGCTTTTTGTTCAGGCAGCAAAAGTTATCCTCATGCGAACCAATCGGTGGCCGGACTTCAGTTTTGGCGATTGGCTGACGCGAGCTGCTGAACGGATGAACCGCAACAAGCTTGCCATCGCGTTGGCCAACAAACTGGCGCGGATGGCCTGGAGCATTCTGAGACACAGAACGGCGTTTGATGCACCAAGAGACGAGGTCGCCATCGGCGTCTGAGCCTGATCGACCCAAAGGAGTTCGCGACTGAAAGAATGCATGGAACGGAACAATTACGCCCCCAGAATCTGACGGCCCATTCGGTCATCTCAGACCTTGCCGCTAATTAGATCACGGCGCGTGCGTCACCCCAACAAGGCCACGACCCGCGTGTCGATCAACAGGCCGGATACATATGAGCGACTTCCGAGAACATGCCAGAAATCATTTGCGAACAGCAGCCGGTACATACAAAGGGCCGGGCGTGTCGGTCAGAATGATGCGTGACCAGCAGGCCATGCCGCAACGCGGAAGGCCGGTCAGAGCCCGTTGTACCTAATGCTGCGCTACGCTTAATTGGGCTTGAACCGCGCATTGCTGCCATTTGCCGTCGCAAGGATGACCCAGAACGGGCCTGGTC
>JAUIHT010000027.1 GCA_030432235.1 Verrucomicrobiia bacterium
TAGTCGATGCAACCACACAGAGACGACACCTCTCCGGACTTCACTTATTTGCGGTCAAATTCCGTCTCTCACCTCCGGTGCAACAACGTGCCCAACCACAAGTCCTTTAGCTCCAACGTGGCGACAACGAGTTTTTCATCCAAGAAATGATGGTCTAGACTAACCATCTTGTAGTGTATTTGGGGATCCGATGCGGTATTCAACGTTGTGGGCGTCGTATCACGTGATTTAAGAACCACTTTTTCAGCAAGGCCTAGTCGAAATTTAAAAATATGCCCAAACGCTCAAACGATTTTCAAAAAGCGGTACACTACATTTACGCAAATCTCGCTCCACTCGGCGCAACCATCGAAGAATCTGCTATGGTACTCGACAGCTTAACTCAAGAGTACCGAGAAGTAGACACGCTTATCAAATACCCAGCTTTAGCTACTGAGATGTCAGTCGCGATCGAATGTCGAGACCATAGCAGAGTTCAAAGTGTGGAGTGGATAGATGCAATCATCGGTAAATATCAGTTCTTACCAATCGACAAAATCATTGCGGTATCACGCAAAGGATTCAGTAAAAGAGCTAAAACTAAGGCCGCCAGCAATGGGAGAGTCGTATGTATTACTGCACAAGAAACACCCAAAGTTGACTGGGCAAGGAAACTAGTCACACCGTGGAAGGTGCTATCACACCAATTTCAACTCATTCAGTTAAAAACACTGCGCGACGACAAAACGCAAATAACTCAAAGCACAATTGGACTGGATGGAAGCTTATCACATGAAAATAAACTGTCAGAAGACCTTTACCCAGTAATTCATAAATACTTTTTTGAAGAATTATATGAATCGGTGCAAACGCATATAAAGAAGAAAATAGCATCAACTTGGAATTTGTTCAAAGATGGTGAAAAGAGAATAGATTGCGTCGAGATTTCAGAGCCTGATTCAAAACTCGGTCAAACATAACAGTACCTTGCGAGGCGCCTTGTTGTGAGGCGGATATGGGCGATGTTGATCCAAGCCTCGGCGGAGGCGATGGATTTCTCCCAGTCCCTGGCGAGACGGCGGCAGCGCCCGAGCCAGGCAAAAGTCCTTTCGACGACCCATCGGCGGGGAAGGACCTCGAAGCCGTCTGCTGTATCGGATCGTTTGATGATCTCGACCGTCCACTCACCCATGCGGCTGAGCGCATCGCGCAGCTTCGGCCCGGCATAGCCGCCGTCGGCGAAGATGTGACGGAGCCATGGACAGGCATGACGGATGGCCTTCAGGACCACTGGCGCCCCGTCGCGATCCTGGATATCTGCAGAATGGACGACCAGCCCAAACAGGAGACCGAGGGTATCGGTCACGATATGGCGCTTACGCCCCTTGAGCTTCTTGCCGGCATCGAAGCCGGAAATCCCACCGCTTTCAGTGGTTTTCACGGATTGCGAGTCGATCACGCCCGCGCTCGGGCTTGCCTCGCGCCCCTCCAGTTCCCGCGTCTCCATCGCCAGGGCGAAGCGGATCGTCTGCAGCAAGCCGCTGTCGCGCCAGTCGTAGAAATAGCCCTGCACCGTCGAGACCGGCGGAAAGTCCTTCGGCAGCATGCGCCACTGGCAGCCGGTCGATGCGATATAGAGGAGCGCGTTCACCACCTCCCGCAGATCCGTCGTGCGCGGGCGGCCGAGACGGTTCGATGGTGGCATGAACGGCTCAATCAGGGCCCATTCCCGATCGGTCATATCACTTGCGTAACGCGGGCAATCCCGCCGATAATCACGGCGGGCGGTTTCAGTCCAGGGCATTCGTGGCTCCATTCAGTGTGCAAACCGAAGGGAATCACAACCTGCTGATACCGCTCAACTCTTTTTCGGGCAGGCTCTTAGGTTCCAAGTACAGCTGCTTCGAAGGTGTTGATAGAAAGAAATAACCCCGCCTTAAAGGGCGGGGTGAAGCGACCGCATAGGCGATCTCGTAGGCTATGCCTGATTCCCATATAGACCTGTTTCCCTAAGAAACCAACAATTTTTCCGTATTGAGTGCGGCATCATATTTCTTGTCACGCATACCTGTTCAGTTAGAGGCTATCATTAACGATGCGTACGTTTTTACGTAAATGTGCAATTATGCAGATCTTTTATAAAAAAAAACTGTGGCAGCTTGGATAACAAAATTATACTAACATCTAATCTGCATAACTGCTCAGCAGCGTTAGTCTTCCTGGCAAAAAGCTGAGAAGCCCAAAAAACTAACGCTGCAGCAACAGTCACTGATCGCGGCTCGCGTCATTGAAGCCATCATCATCACCGCACGACATGACGTCCTCCATACGCCCACAGACCGTATCAGCATCGACATGACGGAAAAGCTCGGTGAGGATCTCATCCGTGCTCTTTTCGGCCAAAGAAACCACATCCACATCCGGCTTAGGGCGTATGTCGTCCGTGGGGGGTGAACACACCCAATCACAACCCGTCGCCCCTCCCCGCGCCCGGACCAGACGCGCATAAACCCCTGGCACTGGAAGGAAAGTCAGGGCGTGTGCTGGGCACGTCATCAGGCGCAGATGCTCTATGAAGACGAAGACTACGTGCTGATGACCGACTCGCACATGCGCTTCGCTCCCGGCTGGGACACACTGCT
>JAUIHT010000013.1 GCA_030432235.1 Verrucomicrobiia bacterium
ATGGAGTCAGTTTCAGGAAGCCTTCGTAGTAACGGCAAAAGTACATCCGCGGCGGGTCCATGCTCTGCCAGGAGTCGATCAGATCCCAGCCCTCCTGCTTTTGGTCGGGGTCGTTGAAGTGAACCCGGGGCTGGGCCAGCAGCAGCACCACATTGTCCGGCAGCTCGCTGTACTCCAGCGGCGGCAGCCGGTACTTCTCATAGGCGCAGTAAACGATCTTGCCCGGCAGGCTCGAGACCGCGTCGGCCGTCTCCATCACCGCCCAGCCGATCAGGTCCGAGTACTCGCCCTTGGGGCCGCGCTCCGGCGTCAGGTAGGGCTGGCAGTAAGGGTTGTTGCCCACCTCGTAGGCATCGCTTGGCAGCACCAGGAAGTAGTTGCGGCCGGGGTGCTTTGGCGTGGTCAGGTAGTCGCTGGCCTGGTCGATGACCAGGTCCATCACGCCGGGGATCGGAAAGTGGAAGCCCTGCGCCACCAGGTCCGGATGCGTGTCGCCGTACAGGTCTTCCATGCGTGACAGCTCGAAGGTATGACGCGTCCGCCATGGGTCCACCGTGCCCCCGTAGCCGGCCCGACGGCGCCACTCGTAGCTGCCGTAGGCGAAGCGGTACTCGAAGTATGGCTCCTCCTCGATGTCCAAGTCGGGCGCCACCAGCGTCGGCTCCGAGGGCACCACCTCCCACTGCTCGTCCGGGTAAAACCACCGGCAGCCCAGCTCCTCCAGGAAGCGGTAGACCCCGTAAAGCGTGCCCGCGCTGACCGTGCTGTAATCGTAGTTCATGTTGAAGCCGCTCTCGTCCACACCCACGATCGCGATGCCTCCGGTGAAGCTCTCGATACGGAACCCCTCCGCCGCCAGACCGCTCGCGCTAATGCCAAGGTTGTCCGTGTAGACGCTTTGCCCCACCAACACCGCTGGCTTGCCACCGGTGAACGTGCTCAGCGGTACCGTGCTGCTGCTCGAGACGCTCAACACCGGTAGCGTCGTGCCCGTCATCTTCTCAATGTACTCGTTCAGCTCGCCAACAGCCGTGCTCACGCAGCCCACCGGGCTGCTCGAGATCACGATCACCGCCTCCGCCACGCCGCCGTCCGTTAGCTCCGTTGGCGCGCCGAAGACGGCAGAGGCACCTCCCATAAGAAGAAATGCCAGTACACGCAGCCTCACTGTTCCCAAGAAGAAATGCTTAATCCCCAAGCTCATTGATAACCTTTAAGCGCATGAACACGGGTTGCCCTTCCGACACCGGGATTTTGGAACGAATGGACACTCGTTCAATCTCCCCGTTGATGACCACAGGGGGCCCGGCCTGTTCAACATAAGCACTCCCGGAAACCCAGTTTCCCTCCGCCAGGTTCGTGCATACCTCAACGTAATAACGAAATCCATTGCAGCTGTAATCCACGCCCGGAGTCCCGCTGCCGCCACGAAGCTGCCTATAAGTCAACATGGGATAATGCCCGTCGACTTCAGGGGAAGGCAGACTGCTCGCATTATCGTGGCTATCCATACCAAAGGCAGTGCGCAGAATCTGCGGGTACACATCATAACCCGATCCACTGCCCGGATCTTCGGAATCGTTACCTCCCGCTCCTGGTATTTCGACTCCACCCTCTGTCGAGAATGCATATTCGTAAACATAGACGTAGCCCGGCACCCATAGGGTCAGCGAGGTGGGGCTCAAGGAGGCATGTTCCTTTGCCGACCATATTATCTGTGACCCTGACGGCTGCTCCTCGGTAATAATAAAAGTCACCAGGTTGCCGTGGTCATCCTCGCTACTGAGTGACTCATTGAGAAAATCAGTCAAATCCTCGCCACTAATGCTGAATTCAGTTCCTGCTGCCGGCGCGTCACCTACTGCGGGTGTGGTAAAGCTCCCGACCAAACTCAAGTACGACGGCAGTGCCGAATAGGCCGAGGCGCTTGGGTCCCACGGGGCATTGTCCCCGGCCAGAGCCAACTCATCCCAATCTTGCCCGAGTTTACTGGCATCTCCCTGATAGGATGGATCTATGGCATACACCAAGGCCGTATTTTGAGCCTTTCCGCTGTACATGCTAGAATACCGAAATGTTAGTTCCGCGTCTTCAATCGCGGTACTTCGCATGTAGCCCCTTCCACCATCCGTCAGGTTGAAGCGCACATAGCTCATCCTCGTGGTAGACCCACTCGCAGAGCGTTGTGAGCGCAAGACGCCCTGTGCTCCGAAATTTCCGCTCATCGATGTGGCATCGACATAGGCATCCGCATCCGGCGCCAAGTACTCCAACTCGTAGGGGTCTACTTCCTTTCGTACCGTTAGCTCCAAAGACGCTGGGTCAAAATCCTCGTGCTCTTTGGTGATCCAGGAAACCTGATTACCCGAAGTCGAGGACTCTTCGAATACCACGAAGGTTATCAAATCGGCATAGTTCTCGGAACTCTGCAGGGAGGCATTAAGGAAGTCGACCAAGCTCTCACCGCGAATGGTAAACTCGGTGCCCGCCGGCGGAGAGTTGGCCGAATCGGGAATCATGAAATCCCCAACCAGAGTCAGATCATCAAGATTCGTTTGCTGCCCTTGCAACCAGGTCACGGGGGCATTGTTACCAGTCAGTGTAAGCTCTCCCCAGTTTTGCCCCAGCAAACCGCTCCCTCCCTGATAATCGTGATTTAAAGCATAGACGAGGATACGGTTTTCACTTCGGCCACTGCTAATGCCGCCCATGCGCAGCGTAAACGAGGCATATTTAACGGGGTCGGTGGGATGCTCGCCCCAATTCTCATTAGACAAATCGAACCGGACATAACTGGAACGCCTGTAATTACTATTCGTATAGTAACGTACCCACATCCCGCTGGAGTCGCCGTTATTTTGAGAGGCAGCGGAAGAGCCTGAAGTCACATAGGTATCCGCATCCGGAGTAAGGTAGGAAAGCGCCTCCTCCTGAAAATGATTCACCTCGGGCTCAAGATACAACTGCCGAATCTCACTAAAGGTTATCTCCCGATCATAGATTTTTATCTCATCAATGATACCGTCGAAATATTCGATAATATCAGTGGGACCACTTTCTCCCGCTGCACCGATAAACCGAACCCCATACTCCGAAGGAATGGTAAGAGTCGGGTCCAAGGCAATCAGCGTTCCATTAAGGAATATAGCCATCCCGTTTTCATCGCTAAACGTAGCCACAATATGATGCCACTCGTAGGGCTTGATTTCCTCTGAATTAGCAAACAAGCGACTGCGCTCAGTGGCCCAGGAGCCGCCATCGTGACGATGAATCAACCTCAATACGCCTTCCTCAATCGAAATCCCGTGACGGTCCCACGCCTCCGAGCCGATCAAGTATTGTGATAAGTCGAAAGTTACTGCCTCCGGTTTGACCCATAGAGACAATGTATAATCGCTGCCACTCAAACTGACTATGGGAAATGAAACGATGCTGCTGCTTCCATTAAATCGCAGTGCGTTTCCACTGATCCCGCCAACCCACTCGGCATCCGTAATCGTGGCATTCACCGAGCGGACAGCGTCCTCCGTGCTCGTCCCCTCCCCTTCATCAAACGAAAAGGTAGAGACCGGGCCCGTGAGCACGCCCGCCGGCTCATTCTCCATCCGGACCCTAATAGCTCTAATGGCATCGAAGCTTTGGTCGATGTAGTCGACGTGTGATTGGTAGGGGGTAGTGCTGGCGAGTGTCTGTGCTTGTTGTAGGTAGCCTTCGAGTTCGTCGATGGTGTCGAGGGAGTACAGGTGCAGTTCGCTGGGGGTGTGGTAGAGCTCTTCGAGGCGTTCGAAGAAGGCTTCCATGGGGGTGGCGGCGGGCCCGTAAAACTTATCGAAGTAATCTTCCAGCAGCTCGTCGATATCCAGGTCGGGGTTCCATAGCAGCCTGGCGGTGACGTACTCGTTCAGGCAGAACCACCAGGCGTAGGCGTGGTCGGCGGGCACCGAGCCGTAGTTCATCTCACCGCCGAAGGGCAAGGTGTCGTTCTCGCGGTACTGCTTCATGCGCTTGATGTCCTCGGCGATCATCCGCGGGGCGTAGGACGGAGTCAGTTTCAGGAAGCCTTCGTAGTAACGGCAAAAGTACATCCGCGGCGGGTCCATACTCTGCCAGGAGTCGATCAGATCCCAGCCCTCCTGCTTTTGGTCGGGGTCGTTGAAGTGAACCCGGGGCTGGGCCAGCAGCAGCACGACGTTGTCCGGCAGCTCGCTGTACTCCAGCGGCGGCAGCCGGTACTTCTCATAGGCGCAGTAAACGATCTTGCCCGGCAGGCTCGAGACCGCGTCGGCCGTCTCCATCACCGCCCAGCCGATCAGGTCCGAGTACTCGCCCTTCGGGCCGCGTTCTGGAGTCAGGTAGGGCTGACAGTACGGGTTGTTGCCCACCTCGTAGGCATCGCTTGGCAGCACCAGGAAGTAGTTGCGGCCGGGGTGCTTCGGCGTGGTCAGGTAGTCGCTGGCCTGGTCGATGACCAGGTCCATCACGCCGGGAATCGGGAAGTGGAAGCCCTGCGCCACCAGGTCCGGGTACGTGTCGCCGTACAGGTCTTCCATGCGCGACAGCTCGAAGGTATGACGCGTCCGCCATGGGTCCACCGTGCCCCCGTAGCCGGCCCGGCGACGCCACTCGTAGCTGCCGTAGGCGAAGCGATACTCGAAGTATGGCTCCTCCTCGATGTCCAGGTCCGGCGCCACCAGCGTCGGCTCCGAGGGCACCACCTCCCACTGCTCGTCCGGGTAAAACCAACGGCAGCCCAGCTCCTCCAGGAAGCGGTAGACCCCGTAAAGCGTGCCCGCGCTGGCCGTGCTATAATCGTAGTTCATGTTGAAGCCGCTCTCGTCCACACCCACGATCGCGATGCCGCCGGTGAAGCTCTCAATGCGGAACCCCTCCGCCGCCAGACCGCTCGCGCTAATGCCAAGGTTGTCCGTGTAGACGCTTTGCCCCACCAACACCGCCGGCTTGCCGCCGGTGAACGTGCTGAGCGGTACCGTGCTGCTGCTCGAGACGCTCAACACCGGCAGCGTCGTGCCCGTCATCTTCTCAACGTACTCGTTCAGCTCGCCAACCGCCGTGCTCACGCAGCCCACCGGGCTGCTCGAGATCACGATCACCGCCTCCGCCACGCCGCCGTCCGTCAACTCCGTCGTCGCGCCGAAAACGGGCACTTGAAAAGCAAGAGATAATAAACCTAGAAAATAGAAACGCTTCATTGATGAATCTCACTTGGGGTTTGAGGGGCATTACATACGCGCTGGCAAAAACCAACGCCCACGATCATTCGAATATACCGGAGGAATTCTCTTATCCGGCGAAAAGTTTAGCTGAGCGCCTGGGGTAGTAATCCGCCACAACCTGCCAGCCTGGCCTGGACCAACGGGTACCGTCAGCGAAATGGGGTTAGGCCCGTCATACGTGTCCATGTAGATGCTTTTGTCCCAAACAAGCTCTCCATCAGGCCCCCATATTGACAGACGTCGCACTTCACTTCCTTTTGCCAAAGGCAGCTCCATCGTGAACTCGTCAATGCCTTCGGGCACCCGAAACCAGACCTGATCGTGATAGCCGAGCAGATTAATTCCTTCGCCTGGCTCAGTAACGATAACTTCCGGAACCTCGCTTCTCTGGCATACAGGCACTGCGAGACTACGCGAATTGGTTAGCTGTAAGCAGTACTCGCCTACTTCCGAATTCTTCGGCAGGGATAATTCCAGTGGCTTGTCCGTAGCCCATTCACCTTGAAGAATAATATCTCCGCTCGGGCCAACCAATGAATAAGGAACAGCCCTCGCCTTACCTTTGCCACCCAGCGTTTCCTTGAGAACCAGTGGAATGTCGCCGGAACCGTCATGAAGGAAAATCACCCTCGGGTTTTGCTCCAACAACATTAAACGATTGGCCACAGGCACAACATTCTTCTCGCTACGATAAAGCGCATCCAGGGCCAGGGGGAAATACTGAAGCATCCAGCCAGTCGTCTGCGGTGTTTCATGGTCGCTTCGATGGATGTAATACCCCTCCAAATAACCGGGCTGCTCGCCAGTCCACACTGATGCTTTGGTCCATTCAAGTATGTCGGCCAGACGCCCCAGGTAATAGTCATCTCCCGTCAGTCGCCAAGCATACGCATTGGGCTCTATCATAGGGTCAATGTATTGCACATAATCGATGCCGCCTGTAAAATCGGCGTAGGTCAGGTAGTATTGCTCCCAGTCATCGCTTCCGGTAAAACGCTGGTATTCACGAAACGCCGTCACGTAAGGGGTTCCCAGAGTCCCCTCTTCAAGCAGTTCTCTTTCAAACCCACGCGCCAGCTCATGCGCGGCAACCAGAAACCAGGGATCAAAAGTGGCCTCATAGGTTTCAACGTAGGATTTGAGCATGGTAAGCGGAAAACGCATATCGAGCGACCCTTCACCAAAGGGACCGCGTATAGCAATGGGACCGCGCAGCTTACCCGCATCTTCGACTTTAGTGAGAGCCACCCACTCTTGAAACAGGTCCCACGCCCGCCAATAGTCATTCAAATACCAGGCATAGAGAAGATAATCCACCTTGCTTTCATAGTCGCGTGTGCGGGTGGCATTCTCGTCCTCTCCAATAGTCGAAGCCCATGGGAGCGTTGAGCGATGAATGACGCCGCGCTTGATGTCACCCGTACCGTAGTGTTTCCAATTCGCATCGATATTCTGGCGCGTTGCAATGTCAGCTTCATGCAAAAGCTTGGAATCGCCACTACGCGCGTAGGGAATCCACGAATAGGGCCAGCCGTGGTGCCTCTTTCGGTAAGCACGGTATAGCGCCGGCTCGCGTCTTTTCAGGCCTAGATCCCAACCGGGAATATCGCCGTAAATCCACATCCCGTAGATGCCAAGGTGCTCCCTCCACTGCGCCGGCGCCATCGCTATTGACTCATAAGCGCGCTCTTCATCAGGGAAATTCTCAGTGTCCTTTTGGCGTATCTCATAAAATACCCCACTGGACGCGACCCATTCCGGATCCACGACGGCACGTAGCGTTTCCTCATTCAATCCTTTGAGTACACGAACAGCATTATCCACATCCTTGTCGCCACTCTGAGCAAGCAACCACATTTCCTCCGTACGTGAAATGCCCTGTGCGTTAATGGAATCCGGCTCACCCTTCCGCCAATATTTATTCCACGGCCTTCCGGCACGCATCCGCGAGTGGACAGGATCGACGGTAACTTCATAAGGCAGATGAAAATTCAGCTTCTCCCCCTCATGGGCAAACCTTGCCTGGATTAAATTCAAGGTCCACTCCGAGCGTGTCAAATAGCCATCCTGATACTGCCCATGTCTGGATGCTGACGGAAACGCGGCTTCCCCAGCCTCTGGTTCCAGAACGCCCTCAAAGGTGTAGCCAGCCGGGCGGTTGTGCCGTGGCCAGTTATGAAACCAAAGGCTGCCCTTTGTGAACTCCAACTCGGAGGGATAATTCTGCCAAAAGTCGCGTATCCCCAAAAACAAATTAATGTCCTGCTTCACTTTCACAGCCGCGACGCCGGGAGCCCGGGCACCCGGGTACTCACCAATAACCCCGTCCTTGTTAAAATCAAAGTGCTCGTAATCCCACTGCAGCAGATAATCTCCCTTCTCTCCGATAAACTCACTGTCATAAGATGGCAAAACCCCAAGCGGCTCATAGCCTTCCGACATGGCTAACTCCCACCCCATATTCGCAATTTTGTCTTTGTTTCCATCACCGGTAAAAATCCAGCTATAGAAAATCTTAACCAGAGGGCTATCCTCATAGAGGAAGTAACGAACGATATATTTGCAGTAGGCATCCTCCGTGGAATCCTCCGTGTACCAGCCGGATTTTTTCAGGACCGTCTTGAGCGGCCCGGTTTCCTCTATCTCCCACTCACCTCCATTCGACGAATGATAAACTGCTTTCCCCGAGGGTTGGACAAAGGCCCCGTCCATGCCATGCTTATTCACGATTTCGACATAGTCTGCATTGTCCGATGAACGGTACCACAGGCCATTCTGCAGCTTGAGCTTCCCGGCATCAACTAACGGATTATTCCCCTCTACTGAGGCCTCCATGGGAGGTAACTCTTCACAATTAACTTTTGGCCCATACTCCAGCTCCAGGCGACGAGCCTCGCCGCCAAGGTCTACCATAAAAGAGATATGAGCCCACTTCACCGATTCCCACTTGGCCCATCTGCCTACGGTTTTAACTTGAATCGGGATTTCAGGACGCCCCGGACGATCCGTCGCAACCAGGCGCAGGTGCGAGGTATCATAAATAAGGCCACGGGGAAAAGGTACTCCCGCAGTGACCGGCAAGTCATCAAGAGTTACGGCCTCTTCATTCAGTATGGTCAAAGCAATAGAGCCATTTATCGGCTTCTCTAAAGCAGAAGTTTCAACACGAAACCCATGTTTGGCCTGAGCGAGTTCCCGACCATTTTTGTCCTCCAAAAGGATGCGCAGTTCACCCTGACCCGCGGGCAGCAGCCCTTCGGGGATGTCCGGATAGGCAATCATTGCATATGCCGGAGGCTTGAATGAAAATTCTGACAGTGGCTCCGTGCCGTCAAGCTCCCCGATTTGCATCTTCAGAATAACGTCCCCCAGCTCACGCGCCAGCGCCGATTCGTTCAACTGGATGACTACATCCAAATGCCCATCCTGCACCCAATAACGGCTTCGGGAAAGCAGTGTGCGCATGGGAGGAAACTCGTCGTTGGGCTTAGGTTCACGGACGGTTCTTATCGACGCATCATAAAACGGCAGCAGTTCGTTTATCGCCTCAACCTTTACTTCAGCAGCACTGACAGGCAGGCTGATGGCCATTATAAAATATATAAATTTCTTAAAAATATTCACTTTATACTATTTAATCGGGAAATGGTCTTTCCGGATATTCAAAGCTTTAGGAGACCCGATCGCGTATCATGAGCAACCAAGGGTCGAATCCCTCGGCAAACCAGATCACCAGCCAGCGCGTTTTGGGGAATACCGGGAGGCCCGAGGCATAAACCCTTTTCCAAACTTCATTTTCCTGCTCTTGCACAGCAAGCTGGATTCGAAAACCACGGGCCTGCTCCCCCCCAAAAGGCTCCAGCACTTGCCCCCCGGCAACCACTTTATGCATGGAGCCATTAAACAGGCCGATCACTTCCTCCGAGGATATGTTGTAAAACAAAAGATTCCCCTCCGGAAAGGCTCCACCCCCCTCATCCAAGGCGAGAACCCGAATCGCCTCTGGAGAAACCTCTCCCTGAAAAAAAATCAATATCTGCTCAGCACTGGCAGGCTTGAGCCTCACCGTTGCCAATGGTTTCGGCCTGATATCCTCCTCACTGAAGGGCTCGGAAAAGAATTCAATTAGCTCGGGCCCGTAGTATTCAAAAGGTTGGCTACTACGCGCACTTGGGACATCCAACTGTTGCCATTCGCCATTACTCCGGTAGTGTAGCCCCTCCAGCGGCTCTTCGTTCGTTACACATATAAGCGAACATTTAATATAGCCTTCTTTTGCATTAATATTCGCCTGTATCGCGCCGGGAAAAGCCATTGCGAGCGTGATTATGAAAAACGAAAAGCTGATATGGAGTTTAGATGTCATCTTCATCCAACCAATCTAAAGAGGTAATAATAAACCGGCGCCCCATCGTATTTTTAGTCTGCTGCGATGGCTCCCATGGGTTGGCTGAATCCGGCTCCACCGGTTCCGCAATACGTTGGACTGTCGCCTCACAAACAGCAGTGATGCGTTCGCCTGTTATTTTGTTCTCAATGTCGCCGTAGGCACGGATTGTAAAAGTGTCCGATCGCACCGTGAGGATGCTGCCAAGCAGTGTCAAAATATCCGCCTGAGTAAGGTAACCCGGGGCGGAGCGATTTCGGGAAAGCCCAACAGTCGCCGCGAAATTCGGAAGCCCAACCTCATCGGTCGCATACCCCGTTATCCGTTGATGGTACTTCAGTGGCGGTGGAATATACTCGCGCAACTGCGTATTGATATCACTGGAACTATATGTGGTCCCATGTACCTGAACAGATCCGTTATAATCGATAGCTGCCTGAAGTGCCCCCATCTGTCTGGGAGTATAGAGGCCACTGGTGGTATCATCGATGTCCCGGTTGACAAAATCCGCCATTGAGAGAAATGGCCCACGACTTTGCACCTGCCAAACTATCTGCCCGGCCAAGCGCTCTATTTGCTCATCGCTGAGATTCCGGAAACCCTTCCACATTTCCGCCTCCAGGCTATCGGAGGGAGAGTCGGCCTCGAAAACCTTTCCCGTAGGAAGCGGATAGCGGAAAATAGGATTTTCCAGTTCTGACTCTTCGTAGACATCCATACTGGTATTTCCAATGCTCGCGTCAAAGTATTGAACCGGACGGTTCCGCAACGATGCCAACTGAGCCTTCCAGGCATCCACATTGGTTGAGTTCACATTAAAGGCGCCATCGACCAAAAGCATACTCGCGATAGAGGCAGGATCCTCGAGTCTGGGGTCGTCCTCAGCATCGGCAATATCTGCCGCATGCACACGGGGGTTATGCCATTTCTGGGCATCTCCGTCATAACCGCTAAAAAAGAAGTGGTCCCAAGTTGCCTCATTAATACGATAGGAAAAGTCTTTTTCATCATAGGGCAGATATACGCTTGCCCATGAGTTACCGATTGCAAAAGCAGGCTCGTAGCCTTTACCGACATTCAGGTGTTGGAGTTGTCCCAAGGATAATAACGGCCCCCTGGGCACATCAAAAAGAACCACATTCTCGTGTCCGTTAGATGCAGCCAAGCCATATCCCCAGAAGGCATTCCCGCCATTGGTATCCACGAGAAAGTGGCTTGTGTTGTTTTTGCCCCCAGACTGGTAGACCCCGAGATAAGCGGTATTGCCATCCCATAAGTAGTCTGATGATTCGGGCAACTCATGATCCGCGGAACGAAGGTTGGAACTCACGAGCCATGACAAACCAGTATTTACCGTAATGCTGCCGCCATGATTCACCGTATCTGTTCCACTACTTCCATAGTTGACGCGGTTTTGGTGAGAATTTCGGGAAATGATACGCCCGGGCACCCCAAAGTAGATTGATTCAGAGAAGCCGTCACCTTCATCCACCATGGAAACCGCGCCTGACGACTTATTGGGCACCCAGCTTCCGGGTGAAAAAATACTGTTTATTGTCTGCGCGGGAGTGCCGTTCACTGACAACGACAAGCGGTTGAAGCCCGGAAGAAGCTGTACGGTCCCCACGGCAACGAGACTGCCTGAAGCATCAAAAGCTTTGGGCTCCAATGTGATTCCCGTATCGATCCAGGCATAGGCACCGCTGGGCGTAATGCCATCGTTTATCATCGGCAAGCCATTCGGTGGAAACGCTACAGGGGTTGTCTGCTCTATCGTAAACACCTTTACTTCACCGGGAGCAAAGGCCACTTGGTTTAAAAGGAATGTTACTGGTTCTCCCAGTAGAGTTTCCATATCCTGAAAAGGATATCCCCAGGCGCCCCCATTCGCATAGATACGAAACACAAGGCCTGGGCTTTCCATTCCCGGTTCGGGACTCCAAGCCACCTCATAATCGGCGGCGTCCAAGTGGATATTGTAAGGGTTGGCCAGAACAATCGTGGGCTTCATCGTCACGAGTAAATTGGCTGGAGTCGTTTGAGAGGAAGCCGCAAATCCAAAATGGAACATAAACATAGTTAGGACAGGCATGACCCCATGCTCGGTCGCCGTTTGGGCTCTCGGAACAATAGACGCATTCTCCCCTGTTCCCGTCACTTCATCCTTCAACTGATAGTACGAACGCGCAAGGCCCATGTCTGGCAAGTCCGTCCCCCAATTCGGCAACAGGGCGGCATTGTCCTCGAAGAGCAACGTCAGGTCCTGTTTGAGCCCTCCCTCACTTGTATCGGTTAGCAACCCCTGGCTGGCAAAGCTGACATTATGACGAAGGCCAGCCTTGGTCGCGTCGCTCATCACTTGCGCGCCCGCGTGGGCCAATGACAAATGCTCTGATTTGAGCAAAGTCTGGTTGAGGGAATCCTTGACATCGAAATCCGCAAACACCGGAAGAATCCCCAATCCCGCATTTTCAGGAGATGCAATACCGGGGTCCCCATTCCCATAAGGCTCATCGCGTGGAAACAGACCGCTGAAATAGTCTACCTTGATGCCTTCATCGCCAACCCACCATGCGTAATGGCCTTGCCACGTATGTCCCTCGCTGAGTACGGCGACACGGGGTGCTCGAACCCTATCGTTATTATTCTGAGACAAGTCCTTGCCCACAAGGGTTACCGCATCCGTCCCTGCCCCGTCCACATGACCGGTGACGGCATCAACGTCCCCCGAAACCAGCCAGGCCAGACGCTCTCCACCCGTGGCATCTGTGAGATCGCTATTCCAAACACCCGTCCAGCGGGCAGCCTCCGGTGCTGGGGCCGCCGTCAATTGAAGAATGTCAGCGCGGGCGCTAACCCGCTGGTCCGGCCCCAATTGCTTTTGAAGTTCACCGATAGCGACACCGAGACCAAGCAGCGCATTTTCTCGGGCCAAAACCTTTGATTGCTGGGTTGAGGCCAGTTGCAGCTCAGTCGACACGAGGGCGGACAGGCTCAGCAACACCAGTACGATAAAGGCAAGCAGTACAATCGCCACCATCACCGCAAAGCCACGCCGCCCTTTTTTAGGCAGAGAAAATGATGCTTTGCGGTGCGTTGGCAACATGGCTTGCAGACATCAAAAATCGTTTATCAGTAAATACACCAGTCCCATGCTGCGCGCAATCGTAGTATTGCGCGCAGCTTCTGAATCCTATTCCAGTCTCGGCGCTACACCCGGGCCGCACGATTGCGACGCCGCGCATAGGCTACCATTCCCAGAGCCATGATTGCCATGGAGAGGCCAACCGTTTCAGGCTCGGGGATAACGGTCACCGAAAGAGATGGCGCAGTACCGGTAGCATGAGTCCTGGCAAACCAGGAGGTGTTAGCACCATCATTCGACGACTCCTGAAAAACAACAAAAGTAACCAAATTCGAGAAATCCTCTCCGCTATTCAGGCTATCATTGATAAAAGCAGCCAATGGCTCGCCCGATATCGTAAAAGGCGTATCCGAAGGCGGGGCATCCGCAGATGCCGGCATGGCGAACGTCCCAACCAAAGACAAATAGGACGGCACGGCACCAGAACTGGCGTCCCAGGGTGCATTATTGCTGGTAAGAGAAAACTCACCCCAGTCCTGCCCAAGAAGCCCATCGCCCCCTTGATAATCCGCAGCCAAACCATAGATAGTGTAAGTGGTTGCGGGCACACTGCCGCCGAAGCCTGCGTAATAAATAGTAAGCTCCGCATCACTTATAGTTCCGTCTAAATTTGGCTCGTTACCACCCGCAAAAAGGTCGAAGCGGACATAGGTCTTGCGGCGGAACGACGCATTGGATGCGTACCGAACGATAAGGCCGGCGCTACTCCCGAAATTTGAATTGGGTGAGGCCGCATCGATGTAGGTGTCCGCGTCGGGTGTATCATAGTCGATGACAGCTTGCCCCGCGGCAATGTTAGCAGTGAAAAAGCCGCCAAACAACAAGCCGGCAGCAAGTGCGCATTTGGGCAGAGTGCGCCCGGTGGTATTGGATTCTTTTTTCATAATTATATCGTTCAACATTTACTGGGGTTAACTTCGGGCACTTCGGCCATCTTTCCATGAAATTGACCCATAGCATTTTAATCGTCAAGCTATAAATAAAACATTTATTACTTGATAACGGAAAAAAATTATTCCAGCATATCCTTTAAAATATACGACAGAGAGCCATTTATACTTTTCTTTGAAAAAAATATTATATTTAATCAAAAAGTTTTATCATGAAATCCGCCACCAAAGAAAAACGAGTCACCATCGCAGATATCGCCCGAGAATCCAGTGTCTCTTCCAGCGCCGTTTCTTCATTCCTCAACAATCGCGAGTATGGCATACGCCTGGGCAAAGAAGCACAGCTCCGGATTTTAGAGGCCTGCAGACGGCTCGACTATCGCCCCAAAAACGACTATGCCATGCGGCGGCTATACCCCAAACTCGGAGACATTTGCTTTTTGATCAACTCGGTTGTTCCCGGCGGCCTTCATCACCAGTACTATGGGAAAATGCTGTCGGGCGTCGTTTCCTCACAGGACAACTCAGCGCAATCAGTCACTTATGCCCTTTTCGACAGGGAAATCGACTATGAAAAAGAGCCGGACAAGTTGCCGCCACCCATGCGCAACGGTTCCTCAACACGATTTATAGCAGCCAGTGCGCCCAACCCCACCCTCGTGCGCCAAGCCCTAAAAAACGGCTTTCCCTTTGTCTACCTAGGGCACGTTTTGGACATCCCGGGCCTTTGCTGCATCCTGCCGGATTACGCGGAAGCTACCCGCATGGCGATACGCTACCTCGCCAAGCTGGGTCATAAACGCATAGCCTACATAACGGGCCCCCTAGGCGAAGGACTCTACAACATACTTGAGATGGATCGCGGCTTTTCCGAAGGCATCCGTGAGACGGGCTTAAAACTTTCCCAAGAGCATATTTACCACTGCGAGTCACATCTCGGGGAGTACTCAAGGGAAGACCTCGCCGCGGCCGCCGACTATCTCATGGCGCTGAATCCTCGCCCTACCGCTATATTCTGTTTGCACGACCCTGCCGCTACCGTCGTTTCCGCACATCTGCAATCGCGAGGTTATCGTATTCCAGATGATGTCTCCATTATGGGCTGCAACGACGAACCCGCTGCCGCCACTCATCACCCGGGGCTAACTACCATACATTTCCCCCTTGAAGAGATGGGCGTACAAGCAACGAAGGAAATCGAGAAACAAATTAGCCTGGGCATCCCGGAAGGCCGCCAAATCATTAAGCTACCGGTAAAAGTCGTGGAAAGAATGTCGTGCGGAGCCCCTACTAATCGGAATCATGAGAATGAGCCCAATTGAAAGGTCAGTCCGGTGTGTCAGAAAGGAACCAAACTATTAGAGGCAAGCGGCTCACTTCACGTGCTCACGGCCAGGCCCAGCAAGTAATTTGAGACTCCTTTACCTGCTCGGGTCGTTCACCCTGGAAACAGCCGCCAAAGGATTTTGCATCAAGTCTGGTTTACCCGACATCCAGCCGGGTGACTGGACACGGCAGGGCCTGCCCTTTTACAGCGGCTCCATCGTTTATCGTTACGAGGTGGATGTACCGTCCGGTACACAGGCCTGGCGCATTGCAGCCCCCCAGTACGAAGGCGCATTGGCCCGGGTATACTGCGACGGACAACTGCTGGGCCCGATTGCTTTCCCTCCCTACTCGCTTGAGAGCCCCTGCCCCGCTCCGGGCAAACACGAGATAGGCATCGAGGTCGTCAGCGACCTGCGTAATCTGCTCGGACCCTACTTTGGAGGCAATCAGCACTCACAGTACTGGGCCTGGCGCAGCGCTCCCGTGCATGAAGTTCCCGGTGAACACTACCAACCCATCTCGCAGGGCCTGCTCAGTAATCCGATCGTAACGTATCTGCGATGATGCTAGGAGCAAACAAGCTACTAGCCAACCAAGGCATGCGACTGGCCCTCGAGTGCACTGCGCAACGTATCGCCAACAAGAAATGGCGTCCCCACAGGGATTCGCCCCCCCAGTCCGGACAGCAGCCCTCAATTTTTACTCAGTACGTTTTGCTTACCGTGCAGGGTCAAAATTAAGCATTAGCGCTGATTGACAGCAGCTTATGATTTTCTAAAAATGCACTCTTGAATACGCATCTCTGTTTTTTCTTAGTACCTTGAACGGCTGGATAAGCCCAAAAGAATAACAGGTTAAAATCCCTCCTTATCGCTCAGATAGATTACCCGCAGCAGAACGGTTACGCTGAGAGCCTTGTATGTGGTATCCGCCGTGAATGCCTGGACCGCATAATTTTCTTCGGCGAAAAGCCGCTGCAACGGGCCATTTCTCAGTATGAGGCACATTTTCACCGGGAGAGGAACATCAGGGCTTAGCGTGATCCTCTTCCCCACCCAGTCCGCAACGATGCCTCTTCAATCAAGCTTTCGAACGGTTAGTGGTCATATCGGATGTTACAATAACAACAAAAAGGGTTGGCCTTCGCCTGAAGCAATTAGGCACTATAAAAATGTGAAAAAGCTGAAGAACGGCAGATAGCCCCCTAATAATACCCTTTTTATAAAGTCGAACTTTCAACCATTCGTGAAAGCAAAAAAAATCATTACTTTCGGTGAAATTATGGGACGCCTTTGTCCGCCCGGAAACAAGCGTTTCATCCAAAATCTCCCTGGACCGTTGGATCTCACCTTTGCCGGCGCGGAGGCTAACGTGGCGGCATCTCTTTCTCTCCTGGGTGCGCCGGTAATGTTTGTCAGCTCCCTGCCATCAAATGTGCTGGGAGATGCCTGCCTGCAAATCCTGCGCGGACTGGGAATCGATACCAGTTTCATTCTTCGCTCTGATGTGGGTCGACTCGGTTTATACTTTGTCGAAAAAGGTGCTAACCAACGACCAAGCATGGTCACCTATGATCGTGATCACAGTGCGATTGCGCAGTCAAAGCCCGAAGACTTTGACTGGCCGGCAATTTTTGAAGGAGCCGACTGGTTACATGTGTCCGGAATCACTCCGGCATTGTCAGAGTCGGCTTTCCGATGCACACTCACCGCAGTGAAAGCAGCCCAAGCCGCAGGCATAACGGTTTCCTGCGATCTGAATTTTCGAAAGAAACTGTGGCAATGGGAACCGGGCATGGCGGCCAAGGAGTTGGCCAGCCAATGTATGCGGGAAATATTACCGGCAGTCGACGTGGTGATTGCCAACGAGGAAGATGCTGCCGACGTGCTGGGGATTCAAGCCGAGGGCAACGACGTTGACAGTGGCGAGCTGGCGATAGACCGTTATCCGCAGGTGGCCTCGGAGATAATCGAACAATTTCCGAATGTGGCAAAAGTCGCCATCACCTTGCGTGAGAGTATTTCAGCCTCGCACAATAACTGGGGCGCGATGCTTTACGACGGTGCTTCGCAAAAGGCGTATTTCGCACCTTTAGGGAAGAATGGCTATCAGCCCTATCAAATTCGAGATATCGTGGACCGGGTTGGAGGCGGAGACAGTTTTGCCGCCGGACTTATTTTTGCGCTAACCACCGAGGAACTGTCGGAAGCCGAAAAAGCTGTTCGCTTTGCCGTTGCTACTTCATGCTTGGCACACTCCGTAGAAGGCGACTTCAATTTCAGTAGCCGTGCAGAGGTAGAAAAACTAATGAATGGAAATGCTTCAGGTCGTGTAGTGCGCTAAGGGAAGATTCACGTCAGAGCAAGGGCACCCCGATTTCTCTACCCTAAGCCATATGCACAATCTCGTCTCAAGCGCGGCTAATCGAAGTGCCCTTTTACAGAGAAGCATTCGTCGATATGCATAAGGAAAAGCGAAAAATCCTTCTTTCTTGGTTCGTAGTTCTGCTGGGCTCGGGTGGCTTGATTTGGATGTCGCTGGAGCGTTGGATGGGCGAGGAAGGCGAGGTTTTTCCTTCACGGGTTATCAATATCATCTGCCCTTATTCCGCCGGAGGGGGGACAGATTTATTTGCCCGCAGCCTCGCACGAACCGCTGAGGCGGAACTCGACCAGACCATCATGGTGCAGAACATCACTGGTGGCGGAGGCGCGGTTGGTTTCGCCTCAGGCCTGATTGCCCCTGCGGATGGCTATACCGTTACCGCTGTGACCTTCGAGTTGGTTTCATTGCCTATTCAAGGACTCGTTCCATTCGAGCCAAATGACTTCGATCTTCTTCTGCGGGTCAATCAAGACCCGGGTGCATTAGCAGTACGGGCAGACACTCCGCTGGATTCGCTAGAGGAATTCGTCGCCTGGGCCAGGGAACGTGGCGGGGTAAGTATCGGAAACTCCGGTCCAGGCTCGGTGTGGCACCTGGCTGCTGCACTGATGGCCGATCGTTTGAATATTCCCGTCACCTTCGTCCCGTTTAACGGCTCGGCACCGGCGATTACCGCTCTGGTGGGAGGTCATGTCGACGCGGTCGTCGTCGGCCCAGGGGAGCTGCTACCCCAGGTCGAAGCAGGCCTGGTGAAAATCCTGGCGGTGATGTCTGAAGAGCGCCTGTCATTCGTCCCCGATACTCCTACCTTCGAGGAGCTGGGCTATGATGTTGTCTTTGGAACGTGGCGAGGGTTAGCGGTGCCGCGAGGAGTACCGGAGGCTGCCCGTGAAAAACTAACCTTCGCTTTTCGTGAAGCGATGGAAAGCGAAGACTTTATTGAAATGGCCCGTCGCGGGGCATTGAATCTGAGTTATGCTGACGCCGCCCGCTTTCGGGATGATGTGCAGACACAGAGTGCGGACGTAGAACAGTTGATGGAACGGTTGGGACTCAAATGAGAGTGGACTTTACCCTTAGCCTGCTGCCTCCGGGAATATTCCTGGCTACCACCGCCGTCGCGCTATGGCAATCGGCGACCTTTCCCAAAGCTGCGGGCGGGGTACCGGGCCCGGCACTAGTGCCGATGATCTTGGCGGTCGTGCTCGGGCTGGCAAGCCTTGCTCTTGTGACAGGGGCCTTGCAGCGTCGCAACCTTAGCGGCAAAAGTGAAAACCTCAAGAGTCGCCCAGAGGATACCGCAAAGGCCTCGGTTCCGTGGCGTCGCCTGGGAATGCTCCTTGCCGCCATTGTGCTTTACCTGGTTGTCATGCCGTGGATGGGCTTTATCAGCAGCACGACAGTCTTCATTGCCGTCTCTCTATTTTGTTTTGATTACCGCAAGGGAATCCATAACTGGGCCTTCGCCATTTTGGCAGCCTACATTCTCTACGCTCTATTCGCATTGTTAATGAATGTGCCCCTGCCCGTTGGCTGGTTGGGGTAAAGGAACAGCAGTAATGGACTTTAGCAATTTCACCGAAGCCTTTCAACTTCTCGCCGATCCAATGGTATTCCTCTTTTTGATTTGCGGGGTTTTGCTAGGAGTCATCGTTGGTGCTTTGCCAGGTCTTTCCGCCACACTGGCAGTCGCCCTACTGATCCCATTTACATTCGATCTCTCGCTGATGCCAGCGCTGGCTATGCTAATCGGTGTTTATGCCGGAGCGGTCTACGGCGGCTCTGTACCGGCTATTCTTTTTCGCACACCAGGGACGCCGGCATCAGCAGCCACGGTATTTGACGGTTATGCGCTCACACAAAAGGGGGAGTCTCAGCGTGCTCTATCGGTTGCTGCTTTTTTCGCAATGGTGGGTGGTTTGATTGGGACAGTCATCCTCATTCTACTCGCACCTCAGATCGCGAACATTGCTTTGCGTTTTGGACCTCCGGAATATTGTGCGCTGGCTCTGTTCGGCCTGAGCATGATCGTGGCGGTTTCGGGTGAATCCCTTCTCAAAAGTGCCGGGGTGGCTATCTTCGGCCTGCTGCTTGCAACGGTGGGAATGGATCCCATCACCGGCTATCCCCGGCTTCTTTTCGGTAGTGTGAGCTTGATGGAGGGTATTCCTTTCATTCCTGCACTTATCGGGCTATTCGCCCTGGCCGAGGTGTTTCGGAGCATCGGAAATACCGAGCAGATCGCCCAGCGAAGTTCTGGCAAATTCGCCTGGCCGATGCGAAGTGACATGATTCGGGGGAGCTGGACCGGGATTCGGTCCGGCTTAATCGGCACCGGCGTGGGCAGCACTCCCGGTTCCGGTAGTGACATTGCCGCCTTCATGGCCTACGGGATCGCGAAACAGCGCGCCAAGCCGGGGGATACTTTTGGGCATGGAGACATCAAGGGAATCGCAGCCCCCGAAGCCGCCAAAACCGGTTCCATATCCGGCTCAATGGTCCCACTGCTTTCCCTCGGGATTCCGGGCGATGCAGTGACGGCTGTGCTGATTGGAGCATTTATTCTACATGGCATTCAGCCGGGTCCGCTTCTTTTTGAACAGCATGGTCCACTCGCTTACTCGATTCTCGCAACGGTTCTTGTCGCCCACATAGTGGTCTTCCTTGTCGCGATTCTGGGAACACGCTTCCTGGTGAGGATTGTGGCCTGTGATCGAAAATTGCTTCTTGCCAGCATTACCATACTGGCACTCCTGGGTGCCTATGCCCTGCGGAATAACATTGTCGATGTCTGGGTCGCCATAAGCTTCGGAGTCCTGGGCTATATTCTGGAACATCAACAGTATCCGGTAGCCCCATTGCTGCTTGCACTCATCCTCGGGCCGATGGCGGAGGAAAACTTTCGCCGTTCCCTAATCCTATCCGATGGAAGCTATCTTGTTTTTCTCACGCATCCGATAAGCGCTATCATTCTGACGCTTTCAGTCCTGTCATTGATCTTTTCGGTGATTCGGCGTCAGAAGCCCAGAAATGGCTAATCGAAATGCTCCTAAATAAAACAGACTAAAATCCAGGACAATCATTCGCCTGCCCGTGAAAATACGCTATGAAATTACTACCCAATGATCTGAACGGTTTGCTTGCCGGCCACAGTGTGATTGCCGTGCTTGTCATTGACCAAATAGAGGATGCGGTGCCTCTTGCGGAAACTTTATTGGAAGGCGGAATAACCGCGATGGAGCTGACGCTGCGTACGCCGATCGCCTTGGATGCTTTGCATGCCATTCGTGATAATGTTCCGGAGATGCTCGCAGGTGTCGGCACCGTACTGACTCGCGGGCAGGTGCAGCAGGTGAAATCAGCCGGTGCGGCATTTGCCGTCGCTCCGGGCATGAACCGCAATGTACTTGACGAAGCGGTTAAGCAAAATCTGCCGTTTGCTCCAGGGGTAGTCACCCCCTCGGATATCGAATCTGCCTTGGAATTCGATTGTCGTGTGATGAAGTTCTTTCCTGCCGTGCCATCCGGAGGACTGGGCTATCTGAATAGTATGACTGCTCCTTATAATCACCTTGGCCTGCAGTTCATCCCCCTCGGAGGGCTCAATGAAAATAATGTGCAGGAATGGCTTGAGAGCCCATTGGTTTGTGCCGTGGGCGGATCATGGATAGCGCCACGCGAGCTCATCCAAGCAAAGGACTGGGCTGAAATCCGGCGGCGTGCCAAAGCGGTAGGCCTCGCAGACGCAGGAACGAAATAGCGCTGTCATGGCTGAAATGAGCCCATCGTTAGAATACTTTTGTCTCGTTGATCGCATGATCTGATTACCCTTTGGGGAGAACTTTGACCCGCGTCATTGGTAACATAACAAGGCAAAGTATTTTGCTAGAATGCAGATATGCGAATATACGTTGTGAAAAGATTACCAATCAATTTGCCACCCTTGTCTCCCGTTAATACCTCAATCCTGATTTCTTTATGTACCTGCGCTGTGTCCGCACTTGTCGGGCAAGAGCGTCAGGTCACTCACGCCGAACATGGACACATATTAACTAATGTCGGCTCATGGTCTGCCGACAGCAGGTGGCTGGCATACGATGTCCGCGATGTTCCAGAGAAGTTTACCGGTGACCGAATTGAGCGCGTTGACATACTCACCGGTGATACAGAGGTTGTTTATCGTGCCCCGCAAAATTCCAACTGCGGCGTCGTTACCTGGCATCCCAGCGACCCCATCCTTATTTTTATTCAAGGCCCGGAAAACCCCACAGACCAATGGTCCTATGGCTTTAGTCGGCGTCGCGGCGTCACCGTCGATTTGCGTCACGCCACCGACTCACCGGAACGGGTACGCCCCCTTGATGCCATGAATTACGCACCACCTTTCACCGCTGGTGCACTCCGTGGCGGTTCACACGTACATGTCTTCAGCCCGGACGGCGAGGCCGTAAGCTTCACCTACGAGGATGAACTGCTCGCACGCCCCGCTCCCGGCATTGAGGATGCCGAGCCCAACCAGCGCAATATCGGGGTCTCCTTCCGAAGCGGCGGCCCCGTCCACGTAGCCACAAACCACCCGCGTAATCACGACGGTGACTGGTTCAGCGTACTGGCCACACGGACCGTGGCGCATCCACGTCCCGGCTCGGACGAAATCAGACGCGCATTCGAAGAGGGCTGGGTCGGTAAAAATGGCTACCTGCGCGCCGACGGCACTCGTCAACTAAAGTCTCTCGCCTTCCAGGGGCGCGTCACCGCGCCCGACGGCCAGGAGCACGACGAGGTTTTTATCGTCGATTTGCCCGAGGATATTTCGGCCCCAAGTCCCGACGGCCCCATTACGGGGACTGTGACGCGGTGCCCCTTGCCCCCCGCCGGTGCTGTCCAGCGGCGGCTTACATTCACCTCAGACCGGAAATATCGCGGCATCCAGGGTCCGCGCCACTGGTTACGATCATCTCCCGACGGTAAAAACATCGCATTCCTCATGCGCGATGATGCCGGAATCGTGCAGATGTGGCTCGTATCACCCCTCGGTGGCGAACCTCGTCAACTCACACACATTGCCAGCGGAACAGGCATCGCTTCAACTTTCACCTGGTCACCCGATGGCAGCTCTATCGCCGCCGTGGTCAACGGCCAGGTTTGTGTGATCGATGCCCAGGACGGCGCCATAAAAACACTAACCCCGACACCAGCAGATGAAGACAACAAACCCCTTGATCTGGCATGTGTCTTTTCGCCTGACGGGCAGTACATTGCCTACCAACGCCGTGTGGGTGATTACGCACAAATCTTTATCATACCCGTCTCCTCTTCTTCTCCCGAACAAAGCCGGTAAAAACTTCAATTCCTTTTCCGTGAAATATATTCCCCCGCTTTTTCTCCTACCTCTAATTGCCACCATCCTCCCGCCCAGTACGCAGGCTGCATCGGAAACCGAGGACGCCTTACCCGAGCAACTCGTCCGCCTTTCCTACAACACGCCTGAGGCCACCGCCGATCTGGGCGTCGGGCTATGGGGCTGGCCTTTCCCTTTGGACCGTAACGATGACGGCAAAACCGACCTCATCGTTATCTCCGGCTCGTCGCCGTACCGAGGCACCTATTACTTTGAAAATACAGGAGCTCACGATGCTAACGGCGCAGAAATATTCAAACGCGCAGTTCGCATCGGCAAAGGTCGCAACGACATCACACCATCCTACTTGCCTGACGGCTCAATGCGTGTGCTCGGTCCCGGCTGGGATTATCCGGATTTTCTCCAAACCGGTGCCGAGCACCGTGTCCGCATTTCCGGCATCGACCCCAAGGCCATTCATCAGACCGCTGGCCGTATCCGTGGCCAGCAGTACAGTCTCGTAGATTTCGACAGTGACGGCCTGCTTGATCTCGTCGTCGGCATCGGCGACTGGACCGACTACGGGTGGGACAACGCCTACGATGACAACGGACGCTGGGTCAACGGCCCGCTGCACGGCTATGTTTACATCCTTAAAAATACCGGCACCAACGAAGAACCCGTTTACGAGGAGCCCATGCGCCTTCAAGCCGATGGCCGGCCGATTGATCTGTACGGCATGCCCTCGCCCGTCTTCGGCGACTTCCGCAACACCGGCAAACTAGATCTGATCTGTGGCGAGTTCGTGGACGGACTCACTTTCTTTGAAAACGTCGGCACCCGCACCGAGCCGCGCTATGCGCCCGGCCGCCGCCTCAGCTACGATGGTCGTCCCGTTACCATGCCGCTTCAGATGATCGTCGTTACTGCCTACGACTGGAACAACAACGGCCTCCTTGATTTGATCATCGCGCAAGAAGACGGACGCGTTGCCCTTCTTGAGAATACCGGGCGCGTTATCACCACCGAGCAGCGCACCACACCCAGCTCTCCCTTCTTTACGCTCAATCTTCCTGAATTCGCACCACCAAAATTCTTTCGCCAGGAGGCTGACGAAGTGAAGTTCGGTGTACTCACCACGCCCTCCATCATCGACTGGGACGGCGATGGTTGCGCCGACATCGTCACCGGCAACGCCGCCGGGGAAATAGCTTACATTAAAAACCTGGGTGGTGATCCCACCCAATGGGCAGAGCCTAACATCCTTGTGACTGGCAACAACGAAACGCCTATCCGCTTTATGGCCGGCTACAATGGTTCCATCCAGGGCCCGGCCGAAGCCAAATGGGGTTACACCAATCTCTCCACTGGCGACTTCGATGGTGACAGCCTCGCCGATATCGTGGCAAGTGACATCACGGGACGTGTCTACTGGATCAAAAATCTTGGCGGCAACACTCCGGGCAAGCCACCGCACCTCGCCCAGCCTAAAAAGATTCGCGTATGGTGGGACGGAGCCCCCGCAGAGAAAACCGCCTGGAACTGGTGGAATCCTGAAGATGATGAACTCGTTGTTCAGTGGCGCTGCACGCCAGCACTCGTCACCCTGCCCGGCGAATCCGGCCCCGGTCTTGTCACCGTCGATCCCGAAGGCTATCTTACACTCTACCGACTCGAAACGCGCGACGGCGTGACCCGCGTGCTCCCCGGTGATCGCATCTTTCGCATGCGCGGGCCGTCTTCCTTCGATAGCCACCATCGCCCCACTGGAGAGGAGGACGGCCTTCTTCGCATGAATTCAGCCGAAGCGGGCCGCAGCGGGCGGCGCACTTTCACCTTCACCGACTGGGACGACGACGGTCGCGTCGACCTTCTCGTCAACAGCAAGAACGTCAACTTCCTCAAAAACATTACCGAAAAGCCGGGCGAATTTATCTTCGAAGATCAGGGCCCCATCGACGGCCGGAAGCTCGCTGGTCACAGTACCGCACCCGCACTCGGTGACCTCAACGGAGACGGCAACCCCACTCTGCTCATTGGCGCGGAGGACGGATTTTTCTATCACGTCAAGACGTCCGACAATCCCGTTCAATAACTCCCAGCTTTTTCAACCTTAATACCCCGTCCAATGCCAACCCCCTCACATTTCACCGCACTCGATGGCATGGTGCTCGCGATCTACTTCGCGGTCACCATGGGCATCGGCTTCTTCTTCTGGCGCAAAAGCAAATCCGTGGACGGATTCACGGCTGCAAATCGGAGCCTTCCCGGCTGGCTCACCGGGCTCTCCATCCTGGGTACCTATGTCAGCAGCATCAGCTTTCTCGCAGTGCCCGGCCGGGCTCTCTCAAGTAACTGGAATGCTTTCGTGTTCAGCATTTCGATACCCCTCGCCGCCTGGGTAGCCGTGCGCTGGTTCATGCCTTTTTACCGCAAGGGCGGCCACGTTTCCGCTTATGTCCATTTGGAGGAGCGCTTCGGGCCATGGGCTCGTATTTACACCAGTGCCTGCTACCTGCTCACGCAGTTCGCCCGCATAGGCACCGTCATGTATTTGATGGCCCTGCCGATGAACGTGCTCCTGGGATGGAATATCCACTGGATAATTCTCGCCACGGGAGTCGCCGTTACCCTCTACACGTTTGTCGGTGGCATCGTCGCGGTCATTTGGAACGACGCCATCCAGACCGTGGTTCTCATCGTCGGGGCACTGGTCTGTTTCGCTCTCATGATAGTTGCCCTGCCTGGTGGCTTTGGGCAATTCATCGAGGTTGGCTCCCAGCATAATAAGTTCGACCTGGGATCCTATAGCTTCGATCTAGCCACTCCCACCTTCTGGGTAGTCCTCGCTTATGGCATTGTAATCAACCTCCAGAACTTCGGCATAGATCAAAATTACATCCAGCGGTATCATGCCGCATCCTCGGATCGCGAAGCAGCTAAAAGCATATGGCTGGGTGCCCTGCTCTATGTACCTGTATCCGCTATTTTCTTCCTTATCGGCACAGCCCTATTCGCCTACTACACAGCGGGCCCCGGAGCCCTGCCTGAAGCCTATCAAGGCGAAGCTCAGGCCGACAAGGTCTTTCCCTATTTCATTGTCACCTCTCTCCCAAGCGGCGTCACCGGCTTACTTATCGCAGCCATATTTGCCGCCGCCATGAGTACCGTCTCCACGAGTCTCAACTCCTCGGCTACCATTATTTTAAGCGATTACTACAAACGCTACCTCCGTAAGAACTCTGACGAGCACAGCGATATGCGCACGCTCTACATCACAACAATCATCATCGGCACGCTTGGCACCTGTATTGCCCTGGCCCTGACCAAAGTCTCTAGTGCCCTTGACGCCTGGTGGCTGCTCGCAGGAATCTTCGGTGGCGGCACCCTAGGGCTCTTTCTTCTCGGCTTCCTCTCTCGCCGCGCTACCAATCTAACCGCCATCATTGGAGTAACCTGTGGCGTCATCCTGATTGTCTGGATGACGCTCTCTCCTCGTGCCGGTGACTGGTTCAGCGACACTTTGCGCAACCCGTTCCATAGCTTTCTCATCATCGTCTTTGGCACCGCCACCATCCTGCTTGTCGGCCTGATCGCAACCAGTTTTCTGAATCCACGCATCACTCACTCCTCCTCAGCCGAAGACTCGAGCTCATCATCCCGCTAAATCCATTCATTCTTTTTTTGATACTATGGCTATGACCCAACCTCTGAATCTCATGCGTGCAGTAAGCGTATGCTTATTACTTGGCATTAGCTGCGTCGGCGCCACCCCCATCCGCCCGCTGGCGCAAGATCACGTCACCGTCTACGAGTCGCCCGACCCTACGACCATTCCGCTTTATAACCCAAGTATCATCAGTCTTGATTCAGGCCGCCTGGTGGCTACCTTTTTGATAAGTGGAAGGAGAAATCCAAATATCTCCTCCTACACGCAGATCGTCACATCCGATGACGGTGGCCTAACCTGGCAAAAGCGGGCTGAAAGCAAAACAGGTCAATCCCGGCTGTTTCAGGTGGGCCAGGATATCTATCTCATTGGCACCTCGATGGGACTTCGCATACAGCGCTCCAGTGACGAAGGCCTTACTTGGTCCGAGCCGTCAGTAATCGCCAAGGGCAAATGGCACCAATCCGCTAGTAACTACTGGCTCGCCAACGGAAACATTTACCTAGCTTTGGAAAAACGAGTCGACCATGACATCGAAAGCTGGCCCGTCGGTGAGCTCTCTCCTATCCTGCTTCGCGCCGACGTTACCGACGATCTCACCAAAGCTGAATCCTGGTCGTTTTCTCCAGACTTAACTCTCAAGGATGTCATTCCGGGCTA
This sequence comes from Verrucomicrobiia bacterium, assembly GCA_030432235.1. Lineage (GTDB taxonomy): Bacteria > Verrucomicrobiota > Verrucomicrobiia > Opitutales > Cerasicoccaceae > JAUIHT01. Next base: position 27,042 of record JAUIHT010000013.1, read on the forward strand.
CACCGAAAACACCCCCGAGCTCGATTTCGTCGGCATCCCCTTTTTCTCACAAGCCTACCCTGGCAGCAACGAGATCGCGCCACGCCGCGGCATGTCTCCACTGGGCTGGCTTGAAACCAATGTCGTCCAGATAACGAATCCTGATCACTACTGGTATGACCCTGAAGGCAAAACCTTTCATCTGCTGATGCGCGCCCACACCGGAGGCACCGGCTACGCAGCTCTGGCCAAGGTCGTCGAAAACGACGACGGCACGATGACCACCTCGTTGGAAACGGTGCCCTCTGGAAAACGCATCCTCTACCTCCCCATGCCCGGCGGGCAAATGCGTTTCCATATTCTCTACGACGAGGAAACCGAGCTGTATTGGCTGCTCAGTTCACAGGCTACTGACTCCATGACACGCGCCGAAGAGCTGCCAGGTGAGCGATACAACCTGCCGAACAACGAGCGCCACCGCATGGTTCTGCATTTCTCGAAGAACCTCGTTGACTGGTGCTTCGCCGGAGTTGTCGCCATCGGTGATTCTCCCAAAGAATCCCGCCACTATGCCAGCATGGCCATCGACGGCGACGACCTCGTCATCCTCTCCCGATCCGGGGATGATCGCGCACGCTCTGCTCACGACGGAAACCTCATCACTTTCCACCGCGTAGAAAACTTCCGAGACCTCGTCTATTGAGCACTGGGCATCATGTATCAACGCAATCGAACAGCTCTTATTCTCCTTCGAATCCCGCAACAATAACCCAGCCTATGTCCACCATGCGTAAAGAATATTTGATTATCAAACCACTAACCCGTGTCATCGCAACGCTTGCCATTGCAGCATTCATCACAGCTGTATCCGCACAGGATACCGTACCGAATGAAACCGAAGCCGAACGCGACGCGCGTATGCAGTGGTGGCGCGACGCCAAGTACGGCATGTTCATCCACTGGGGCGCCTCAACCTACCTGGGCGGAGAATGGAAAGGTAAAAATTACGGCGACAGTCACGGCCTGATCCGCAACGCAAAGCTTTCTCCCGAGGAATACGCCGCCGCCGTCCAGCCCTTCAATCCTATTGATTTCGACGCCGAGCAATGGGTACTTGACGCTCAGCGCTTCGGCTTCAAGTACATCGTCTTCATCGCCAAGCATCATGATGGTTTCGCGATGTGGGATTCTGAAGCGTCCGATTTCAACATCATCGACGCCACTGACTTTGATCGTGACATCCTGGCCGAACTGTCAGCCGCCTGTCAAAAGTACGACATGAAACTTGGTATTTACTACTCCCATGCACGTGACTGGTATCATCCCGGTGGGGCTATGGGGTTGCACAACATGCCCACCTGGCATCCGTCGCAGGAGGGTGAGTTCACCGATTACATCCACGAGGTTGCCGTCCCGCAGGTGCGCGAGCTGTTGACCAACTACGGTCCGATTGCCGAGTTCTGGTGGGACACGCCTGACAACATGACACCGGAGCTGGCCGAACCGTTCACCGAACTGCTTCAGCTGCAACCCGGCATTGTCACCAACAGCCGGTTGCTCAGCCGCGACGGCACCGGAGGCGACTTCGACACGCCGGAGCGGTATATCCCAACCAAACAAGAGCATGACCTCGATTTTGAGGTCTGTATGACAATTGGACGTACCTGGATGTGGAGCAAGAAGGACGAACGAGAAAAAACAGGCCAGGACCTGCTCTTTAACTTGCTGGAGATTGCCAGTAAGGGCGGCAATTACCTGCTCAACATTGGCCCCACCCCACAAGGAACCTTCGCCGACTGGCAGATCGAGCGGCTCGAATACGCCGGCAACTGGCTGGCGGAATACGGCGAGGCGATCTATGGCACGAGCGAGGGCCCTTTCCGTTATTGGGAAAACGGTTACGCCACCACCAAAGACAACGCACTCTATCTGCTTATAACCGAATGGCCGACCGACGGCAGGCTATATGTCCCGATCGGCAACGCACCCGAAACCGCACACACGCTGGGGGGGACTTCTCAATCGTTCACGTTTGAATCGACTGACAAGGGGTTGTTCATCGACGTGCCGGATCAGCCGCTGGATGACCGCGCGTCAGTGATTGTGCTCGACATGCCCGAGCCTGCGGTGCCTATCCGCCAGGGCCGGCTGCCTGACGAAGACGGAGCGTATGAACTAACAGCAGTGGACGGAGAGCGCTACGGCCTGCGTCTACGGTTGATCGGCGATGTGATCCCCAGTTGGCCGACCGGTTTGTACAGTGTGACTTGGCCGATTTATATCGAATATCCAGGCACCTACAAGGTGCAGGCGACCTATGCCTGCGACCCAGACAAGGCCGGGGGCACGCTTGATTTGACATTCAACGAGCAAAAGCTCACCGCGATCACGCAGCCGACCGCGTCGGTCACCGACTTCCAGACTTTTGATCTGGGCACGGTCACATTCGACCGCGAAATGCCCGTCGAAGTAGTGCTCAAGCAGCTCAAGAGAAAAGCCCCCGATGCGGTCAGTTTCAAGTCTTTGACGCTCACACGCGAGTAGCCGATATCCGGCTGCAGGGCTGACCAGGTCGAAACCATGCGTCCGTCATGGCTTACATATAGACACTCAATAGCCCAACTAATGAATAGCCCAAAGCGTACCCTTGGTTGCACGTTCAGTTGGGATATCGTAAGCCTGGGGATCGATATCGAAGACGTAAATGACGAATACAGCCACTGCAAATCAACCCAAATGTAATCCAGTCCCCCCTTTGCTTTTATGAAGTACCGTACTGTAGTGAGTCTACTGGCTCTTCTGTCTGTTGCCCACGCCCAGACCTCTCAAGACATCCTTGAAGATGCTGTGGCGGTTTGGGAGATGAACACCTTGAACTCTACCAATGGGCAGGCCCCGTTAGAGGCCGTGGGGGCTGTTACCGTCGGAGAAACCCTGCGCGGAATCGACCGGGAAGCTTCCCTGGAGCGAGGAGGCGGCGGAGAGGTCGCGGTTCTCTCGGGTGGTTACCTGAACGCGGGCGAGGGTGCGAACCGGCAGTTTCAGATAGAGGGAGATCAGCTCACGCTCCTGCTGCGCTTCAAGCTAGACGAAGGGGGGCTCTCCGCCGGAGAGCTTTTCTCCAAGCATGGCGGTCACGAAAAGTGCTCATACAACCTTTATGCGAATCGTGGTGATATCGGATTCGAAATCGGGACGGAGCATATTGACGGACTTACGGGCAGCATCCGTATTCCTGCTGACATGATTTCAGAGAATGCGTGGCAGACGGTTGCCGCCCGCTACGACGGCGATCAAATAACTATATTCCTAAACGGCGTCCTCGTCGCCATGGATAAGGCATCCGGGGATCTGCGTGAGAACAATGAGCCGTTGATACTTGGCCGCGCCATGCGCGGGGAGGTCGATTTAGCAGCGATTTGGAAACGTGCGCTTTCCGACGCGGAGATCGAGACACTTGGCGGGGATCCCGAGTCTATTACCCGGAAGAAAAGAGAATTACTCGAAGAAATCGAGAAGCAAACGGGCAAAGACGGCCTGACTACCGTTGACAAAATGCGGGCCGCACGGGAGCTCCGGGAGGACCTTGCCTCTGACCGTCAACGCCCCCGCTATCACCTAATGCCTCCAGAAGGCTACTGGAACGATATCAACGGCACCTTATACTGGAAGGGGCGTTACCACGTGATGTTCCTGGGCCGAACAGCCCCGGATGCCCAGACCGTACTGGACGGTATCGACACGCCGCTGGCACGCGAGACTTGGATGCACGCCTCCAGCGCCGATCTCGTACACTGGGTGCAGCACCCTCCCGCGATGAAGCCGGTTTTCGACGGCTCCATGCCGCGGGGGCAATTCAGCGGCGATGCCATCGACGGTGCTCCAGAGCCAACGCTCATTTATCACGTTCCCTCCCAGGGAACCAGTATCTCAACCGCCGCCGATCCGAACGACCCCGAGCTTATTGAGTGGACGCCCAGTCCGCACAACCCCGTTATCCCCGAGGATGGCGAGCCTGACGAAGTCGTGGTTTTCGACCCCACCGTCTGGAGGGAGGAAGACGGCACCTACTATGCGCTCATCGGTAACAAAAACCGCGCCCCGGGTTACGAGGGTGACTCGACCAGCCTTTACCGTACAACGGACCTTATCAACTGGGAGTACCGCGGGCCATTCTACAAGTCTGCCCGAAAATGGACCCATGAGTTGGAAGATGCGGCCTGCCCGGACTTTTTTCCCATTGGCAACGACAAGCACATGCTGCTCATGCACGGCCACCGTCCGCTTTTAAATACCCATTATTATATCGGTGTATGGGACCGCGAGAACGAACGCTTCATCCCTGAGCAGCACGGTCGCATGAGCTGGGCGGGCGGTGAAGTGTGCGCGCCCGAGACACTCGAAGATGATCAAGGGCGACGTATTTACTGGGGGGCTGTACGGGACGCGATTCGCACTTCCCCTGGCTGGAAGACTGTGGCGACGCTCCCGCGCATCCTCAGCCTCGACGAAGACGATACCCTCCTGATCGAGCCGGTTCCCGAGCTGGAAGCTCTGCGCTACAACGAACGCAGCTTTCAGGACCTGACCATTTCCGGTGAACAGCGGCTCGACGATCCCGGCGGAGACCTGCTTGAAATACGCGCCGAAATCATTCCGGGCAAGGCCCGCGAGTTTGGTATCATCGTACGCCAGTCTCCGCACGGCGAAGAACAACTACCCGTCATGATCAATCTGGATGACAATACGGTCTATACGGATATCAGCAAAGCGTCCCTGAACCCGAAAGTGAAGTACAGGCGTCTTACCTACAAACAATCATTTGAGGCCCTCTCGGATGATCAAAAATATGTGAACCGACAGGAGGCCCCCTTTACGCTGAAGCCAGGTGAGACGGTCGATTTACGCATTTTCATCGACAAAAGCATCGTTGAAATATTCGTCAACGGCCGCCAGTGCGTGACACAGCGTATCTACCCGACCCGGAAGGATGCGCTCGGCATCTCGCTGGTTTCCAAGGAGGCTCCCATGACGATCCGCAACTTGCATATCTGGGACATGCACCCGACCCATTGAAACGCAAGTATCCGAATATACGCACACATGTGTTTTCCTCATCGTTGATTGTTGTCTATATAACGTGAAACGCTTAGCATTTTTAGGTACTTATACGCACAGAAAGTACTACTATATCGATCTATGCCGGAGGAATTTAAATCCGGCACCATGATCGAGTGTTAGCATAACACCCCGTCTCTGTTGAAAAAAACAAGAGTTTTCCAAATATAGATTCTAATAAATCAATCCCATATCGCATAGGACATCGATTCCCGTTATCAGCGACATTTCTTTTCGACGGAAGCAACTGGGCAAATCGCAGAACCCTGAAATTCGATATGATTTCAACTCACTGTGTCGATACGCTTAGTTTTAACACTGTCTAAAATCCCTTTATATACTCGGTTACACCCTTCCCTTTATACTGAACCGGAATTATAACAAAAAGATGCAAGCAACGAATCTCCATTCCCACTCTAAATCCATCACCACACCCTATCTTAAAACCCTCACCTTTGCCGTGCTTCTGCCTTTCTGCACAAACGCCGATACGATCCTGTTGCACGATGATTTCGAAGATGGCAGCCGTTTTAATCAGGATTTGCCTGATTCTGCGGAGTGGTTTGCTTCCTTCAATAATCTCCGAATGGCAAAAACCGCATCTAGGGAGTACTCTCTGGAGAACGCTCCGGTAGGTAGTGTCGCACGGCACGGTGTCGCCTATTTCGCCCCCTCGGATGCTCCAGTCTCACTGGCCGACGGGGAAACGCTCACCGTCTCATTTAACGTAACCCCGACCTCGCGCACTCCTGAAAACGGACTACATGTGTTGCGTGTCGGAGTGCTCCATTCCGGTAGCGAACAGCAAAAGATTGATAATGGTAATGCAGATCCCAAGGTAAGCGGCTACGGTTTTTTTATCAATCCCGCAGACCAGCGCATTCGCATTTACGGTCGCACCGACGACGCCGGCCCACTCTTTTCCTCACTTGGCAGTGGCAATGGTTGGGCAGGCGGAAAGACCGGCGGATTTCTTTTCGGCAACACCCCCTCCTATAGCGTCTCGATGACTCAAGACAAAACCTACAAAATCACTGTCGCAATCAAACGTCTTAACAATGACGATCTGGACATTACCTATACTATCACTGAGGGAGATGAAACGACGGAGGTCAACTTTGTGGAAAGCGATTATCTTGTTTATGATTTCGATACCATTGCCTTCGCCTGGGGCGATGCTTTCGGTGACGGCCTCGTCGACAACGTAACCGTCACTCACACAACTACCTGAATGCAGGACTCCACAATTTAACTATTACCCTTTGTTATCATAACACGACGCCGCCCGCCAAAGCAAAAAACTATTCTACCCTAAACACGGTCCCCTGTTGCTGACCCTCACTTTTGTTACCATAACCCATAGCCGCCTTTGACTATCATGGCTGTGGCCTCATGAATTCAGGACGAACATTCGATAGCTTTTCTTGTTCAACAAACATCCCCGGGCACATCGGAAAACGCCCAGAGACAATCTACCCAAGAATCTCGTTTGTATACTCACGAAGTTCCACTTTCTCCAACGGCCCTCTCCGAAAATTCCCTGACCCGACAGCATTTATTTTCATTCGTCGTTTTGGGATTAACTTACGCAACGAGTTCAGAATAAAATCGTATGAATTCCGACAAAACTATCCACCCTCCCCAGACAGATATCGGGCCTCCCCGAGGCCAGATGCGCTGCGGCAAGCACCGCGGTATCATCCCTCCGATGGTCACACCTCTAGCTGATCCCGACACTCTCGACCTCGACGGTCTTGAGCGGATAATAGAGCACATTCTCGCGGGAGGCGTAAACGGGCTCTTTGTTCTTGGTACCACCGGTGAAGGCCCCAGCCTCAGTTACAATCTACGCCGCGAGGTGATAGCGGCCACGTGCCGTTTCGTCAATAAACGCGTTCCGGTCTATGTCGCCGTCACCGACACGGCCTATGCTGAGACTCTCAGCCTTGGCCGCTATGCCGCAGACTACGGTGCCGACTTCCTTGTCCTAGCCACTCCCTACTACTACGTCGCCGCGGGCAGTGATCTTCTGCAGTATACTGAGCAGGCTGTTCGCGAGCTGCCACTTCCCGTTTTCCTCTACAATATTCCCTCCCTGACAAAGGCCCATTTCAGTTATGATATCGTCCGACGATCTCTGGATTGGCCCAACTGCGTGGGACTCAAAGACAGCTCCTGTGACGTGCTCGGTTTTCACAAAATGAAGCGCACCATTGCCAGCCGTTCCGATTTTTCACTCCTCGTCGGGCCGGAGGAGATACTCGCTGAGACGGTTATGCTCGGCGCCGATGGCGGCGTCAACGGAGGAGCGAACCTCTTCCCTTCCCTGTATGTTGAAACTTTCGAGGCAGCCGACGCGCAGGATGCAAGAAAAGCGGTGGAGTTACAGGGGCGCATACTCGACATTTCCGATTCGATTTACGGGCACGGTCAGTCCGGGGGCACAATTATACAAGGCCTGAAGTGCGCTCTCGCCTGCCTCGGCCTCTGCAAGGATGTCATGGCGCAACCCTTTCCTCCCCTCGACCGCGAAGGCCGGCTGGCAATCCACGCGGAGCTTGAGCGTCTGGATCTTCTCTAGGGCATAATAAGCAGCCAGGATTGTCCTCCTGGATCCGCCGATGCCCCTTCGTCCGGCTTGCTTTTTCAACCCCCACAGAACTCAACCACCCCGAATCTCACACTTGTATGCCTCCCATTTCAACAACCTATATGTACGAGCAGCTTTTGTCCTGCTTTCAACGGCGTCTCGGACTACTCCGCTTTCGTCCCATCTGGTTGCTGACGTTAACGATCATATCCGTGCTATTCACCGGTACGACCCGCGCTGTCGACCTGGAACAGCTTGGCGGTGTCGTCATTCACAAGCACAACCAAAGCGAGCGCTACATAGCCGACCCTGCGATCACGGTCATGCCCGACGGCAGCTATATCGCCAGTCACAACTGGCATGGTGATAACCCGCCGTCTCCACGCACGACACGGGTCTACCGTTCCACCGATGGCGGTCAGACATGGACGTTCCGCTCGGAAGTCGACAAGTCCAAGCAGATTCTCTACAGCTACAATGGCGATCTCTATATGCTGGGAGGTTTTAACCCCAAAATCCGCCGCTCTACCGATATGGGGTTGACGTGGTCGAGCCCGGAATCCCTTCCCAGCGGCGGTTCTGACTCAGCTGTCAGCGTACCGCATATCTACAATGGACGTATATACTTTGCCAACGGTATGCGTCTGATTTCGGCTCCGCTCGTGCCGAACCTGCTCGAGGCGGACTGGACCGCGACCAACGAGCTGGCCGCAACGCCTTCGGGGTCGGGATCGTGGCTCGGTGGTGATTTCAAACGGTGGCACGAGAGCCAGGTCGTGGCCTCCCCCCAGACGGGAGTCGTCATGATGCCCAACATTGAAGACCTGCCTTATTCTGCATTGATAGAGTGTAACGAAGCCGCGACGACGCTTTCCTTTGATACTGACGACTTTGTCAATCTGCCGGGCGCCGACAAGAAGTTCTGTGTCTTCTACGACGAGGTATCCGAGCGCTTCTGGGCACTGACCAATCCAGTGCTAACGGAGCACGGCGGCTACGGCACGTCGCGAAACGAGGACCTCATTCGCAACGCCGGGGCGCTATATTCCTCTGCCGACTTGCGGAACTGGGAGCTAGAAAAGATGCTGCTCTACACGGCGGATATTGATCACGAAGGCTTCCACTACTATTGCGCGGCGGTCGATGGCGATGACCTCGTCTTTGTCGCACGCACGGCCTTGACTGATGGCAGTTATACGCCACCGCGAGCCCATGACGGCAATATTCTCTCCTTTCACAGGCTGGAGAACTTCCGTAATCCAGAGCGAAAATATGCTCTGGTCACCTGTACCGATAGCGACAAAATCCGCCGGGTAGAAACGACCCTCAACGCAAACCTCGCCCCTAACGGCCAGTTCACTACCTTCTCCATGGACCGGCCTTTCGGCATCACACAAGCGACGAACGGGGACGTTTACGTCGGAGAAAACAAGGCGGGAGGACGCATCTTACGCTTCACACCTGAGGGTAGCTATGTGGAGACGGTGGCGACCGAAGGGGTGGACTTCGATGGTATGCCAGTGGCGATGACCTCCTATGGCGATGACGTCTTTTTTACCTCATGGGGGACCTCCGACCGCGTGCACCGACTGGACACGCTTACCAGCGACGTCAGCTTCTTCGTCACCGGTAGCTTCGGGCTTCAAGAACCCAAGGGCATCGTCGCCGGCTCGGACGGCACGATTTATGTGGCCGACAGCGGCAATGGCCGGATCAGTAAATTCGACGCTGTAAGCCGAGACTTCCTCGGCAACCTGCTCACCGGTCGAGACGACGTCAACGCCCTCGGCATTCACGAGTCGAGCAACCGTATGTTTTTTTCCTGGAATGGAGGAAGCCACACGAACCTGGGTCGCGCATTACTTGATACCGGTGCGGTACAGACTTATTATAACATCAGCGACCTTGGCACCGTCAGCGGATTTATTCGATACAACGGCGAGTACTACTTCACCGACTATGAGGCCGATACGCTCTACCGGCTTGAGATCAGTAACAGCAAGACGACCAACATCAACGTGACTTTCCACGGCGTCTCACACATCCAACCACTGGCGCCGATCGCTCCGACAATCGTCTCCTCACCGTCTTCTCAGGTGATCAACGAGGGCTCTATGGTCGTTCTCGAAGTCGAGGTGGATGGCTTTCCTGAGCCTTACCTGCAATGGTATTACGAGGGGAATCCTATTTCTGGAGAAAATGATACGTCATTAAGCCTGGAGAACTTTACGGCGAGCATGGCAGGGGATTACACGGTAACGGCCACTAATAGTGGAGGCAGTTCGAGTAGCAGCCCAGCCACACTACTTGTGTCTCAGTCGATATCGTTCTTCCCACAACCTGTGGTTCGCTTTTCCACTGAAGGGATTCCGCTCTTTGCTGAGTCAGACTCTGGCTTGCCTGTGGCCCTAGAAGTGACCTCAGGGCCCGGCACAGTACAGTGGACGACTCTATTGCCCAGCGGCCTCGGTGATATTGACCTGCGTGCCACACAAAGTGGAGATGATCAGTATGCACCGGCTGCACCCGTTGATCGTACCGTTACCGTTGAGTCGAGCTTCGACTACTGGCGTTACGGCCAATTCTCGGCAGCTGAACTTGAAAACCTTCAAGTCAGCGGGCCTGCTGCCACTCCCGATGATGGCTTATACAATTTGATGAAATATGCTCTGGGGCTGGGTCGTTATGAGTCTTATTCGCACCTATTGCCGAGTGCGGGTACGCAGGGAAATGCATACCTTTACGAATACTGGCGTGATCCCACCGTCAAGGATGTAGACTGGCTGGTCGAAGTATCTTCCAGCCTTTCCGGTGGTTGGCACCGGCCCCAAAACTTACAGGAAATGTTTGTGGAAAACGTTAGCGGAAGAGAACGTTGGCGAGTACTCGTGCCTATGGGTTTTGGGCCACAGTGTTTCTTTAGGTTAAACCTTTTAAGGTTAGACGAAGATAACAATCTAATCCTTCAACAAGATAATTTTGAAGATAATAACCGCTCTAACCAGTATCTGCCCGATTCCGCGCAGTGGTTTCAGTCCTTCAATAACCTCGATATTGTCGAGACATCACCGGATGCCTACGCACTGGAGAACGCCCCGTCCAGTGCCGTTATTCGGCACGGTGTCAGCTACTTCGCCCCCACGGATGCCCCTATCTCACTTGAGGTTGGCGAAACCCTTACGGCTTCTTTCACTGTTACTCCGACCTCGCGAACACCCGACGAAGGGCTGACTGTGTTGCGTGTCGGCTTGCTTCATTCCGGCAATTCCCGTCAAACGACCGATAACACGAGCCCGAATCTCACAATGAGTGGCTACGGGTTCTTTGTTAATCCGGCAAATCAGACCGTGCGAACCTACGGTCGCTCCGAAGACTCGGGCCCCCTCTTTTCCTCGCTTGGCAGTGGCAACGGCTGGGTTGGTGGATCAACCGGAGGGCTCCTGTCCGACATCACTGCTGAGGACGCCTTCGCACTGGCCCAAGGAGTGCCCTACGTTATCAGTGTAGAGATCAAGCGCCTTGCCAACGATGACGTGAACATTGCCTACACGACCACTGATGGCATAAACACCGCAAGTACCAGCTTCGTGGAAAGCAGCTATTTGGTTTATGATTTCGACACCTTCGCCTTTGCCTGGGGTGACGCTTTCGGAGACGGCCTCGTTGACGACGTAATCGTCACACTCGCTTCTCCCGTGATCCTGGCCGACAATTTTGAAGACAGTATCCGCTCAAACCAGAATTTGCCTGAATCCGCGCAGTGGCTTCAGTCATTCAACAATCTCGATGTAGTCGAGACATCACCGGATGCCTACGCACTGGAAAACGCCCCGTCCAGTGCCGTTATTCGGCACGGCGTTGCCTACTTCGCCCCGACGGACGCTCCGGTTTCGTTGGCCGCTGGCGAAAAGATTGCGGCTTCTCTCAGCGTAACCCCAACCTCGCGCACACCGGATGACGGGCTGACTGTCCTGCGAGTCGGTTTACTTAATTCCGGTAATTCCAGACAAACGACCGATAACATGAACCCAAATCTGGTAATGAGCGGCTACGGGTTCTTTATTAATCCTGCGGCCCAGCGCGTGCGTACCTACGGTCGATCCGAAGACTCCGGCCCTGTCTTTTCCTCTCTGGGCAGTGGTAACGGCTGGGTTGGAGGGTCAATCGGCGGGCTCCTTTCCGACATCACGCCAACTGGCAGCTTCGCCATGGTTCAAAGCACGACTTACGACATCACTGTTGAGATTGAACGCCTAGCCAATGGTGATTTGAACATTACCTACACAAGTACCGATGGAACCAATACTGCAAGTGCCAGCTTTGTGGAAAGTGGCTATGTTGTTTATGATTTCGACACCTTTGCCTTTGCTTGGGGTGACGCTTTCGGCGACGGCCTCATCGATGATGTTATCGTCACACACGAAGCGCCCTGAGGCAGGAGCTTCACCATCTGCAGTCCCTCCACTTACGTATGTACTTCGATCACGACTGGGAAGTTCCTACTCTATAGAGCCTTGCTGTATGCCTACGATTATTTTTCAATAGTCAATTCAGGCACCAACCGCACGGCGTGAAAACGGGCATCGCCAGCATTCATAATTTTCGGCAGACTGAGCTCGACCTCGACAGTCTCCGCATTATCAAAATCAATCGTTCCGATAGTAAAGGATTCAAAAGACTCTGCCGGCTGAAAGACCGCATTAAAAATACACTCACCTATCTTCACCTGATAAGTGTCGCCCGCAAGCTTTGGGCTGCAGCTATATACCGCTTCTACCCGGTAAGTACCCGGTTCTTCGACATACATCGGCCAGTTCATTCGATAGGTGCTGTTGGTCCAACGAACGATCGCGTTGTCCTCAATATGGATCCACGCACCGCGACGCTCACCAATACGTGGCGTTAAATCGTAAACACCCTCATCATCTGGCAAGTAGCCCTGGCGGATGGCAATTGCGGGTTCACTCAACTCTACTGCCAGTACCGACACCATCGGCTCCAAAGGCTCGCGCGGTACATCAATCAGTAACCCATCAGGTGTGCTTTCAAAGGACAATGACTGTCCAGATTTACCCAGCGAAGACACCTCCAAGGGTACATTGCCTATCGGCACGTGTAATGAGCCATCGTTCGGCCAGTCATATACATGCAGGTAAAGCGTATTGCCTTTCACCGTTGCGCTACCAGCAGGCCAATGACGAAACGGTCCCTGACGTGTCCCATAGACGGACTGGCCATATTGATCGAGCCACGTACCAATCACGAGTAGACGCTCAGTATTTTCAGGAATAATATTTCCTTTCTCGTCAGGTGTAACATTCAACAAAAGGTTGCCGCCCCGGCCCACTGAATTGAGTAGATTACGCAATAACTGCTGCTCTGACTTCCACTCCCGATCAGTCTCACTGTATACCCAATACTTACCGATAGTCATACACGCCTCGATGTCACGATCCGGCGGATCACGGAAAGAGGGAATGTATCGCTCGGGCGTATCGAAGTCGCCACTACCGCTGATGAGCCGATCATTGGCGATGATGCCCGGTTGAAGAGACATCAGCGCATTGAGACGTTCTGCCTGCTCGAGTGTGATATCCTCAGGCATGTCCCACCACATCACCGCGATCGGGCCATAGTTCGTAAGCAGTTCACGCACTTGCGGCTCGGCTACTGTTTTGAGATATTCATTGAAATCGCCGTTCTGTGCCTCGTCCCAACGCTTGTCACTACCCGCGATCGCACCGCCAGGGTGATACCAGTCCCGCGAGTGTGAATAATACACCCCCAGTTTCATATCATATTTGGCGCAGGCCTCGGCTAGCTCCTTGAGAATGTCACGATCATAGTCAGTGTGGTCAATGATGTCGAACTCGGACGCCTGGGTATCCCATAGCGCGAAGCCGTCATGGTGCTTGGCAATGAAGATGATGTATTTCATACCCGCCTCCTTTGCGAGCAACACCCATTCTTCGGGATCGTAGTCTACCGGGTTGAAGTGGCTGAGTGCCTCGGCGTAATCAGAAATGGGCATCTTAACACCGCGTAAAATATTGTAACCATCACCACGTGGTCGACCTTCCCATTTGCCAAGCAACTCAGCGGATGCGCCCCAATGAATAAACATACCGTACTTAGCATCACGCCACCACTCCATACGAGCGTCGCGCTCAGTCTCGGTTTCGTCAGGGAACGTGGGCAAGGCAGCTAGTACAGGCAGAAAAACCACCAGGAATACAAGAGCAATCAGAGATTGCTTCGCGTATTTCATGATGAAGCTGAATGATTTTAGCGGTATTGTTATCATGGGTTTCAAGTGGGAGTGAGTATGAATTGCGCGCGCCAGTATTTTAAACATCTGGCTTAATAAATTAGTTCGTGGAAATATTACCGCGAGGAATGAGGTGTGGTTTTTGTCGTAAGATGAACCTATGTAGTCGTCACTAAAGCCGAAAAATGCAGGATGGAACATCCTTACAATCAAGGGCATGAGTAAGGAATAAAGGAAATGCCGATAGGGCAAAACAGTGGAAGGACAACAGACGATTCTTGTTCAAAGTGAGATATTAGTTCCATTAAAGCGTATACAATTCTTATCCAATTAAGGTGGCTAGATAGCCAGTGATCACGAACATATCCAAATATGATTTCATCGGGAATTATGGAGATTAAATTATTGGATCAAAAAGCGTATACGAGCCTTAGCAGAACTCATAAACAAACAATTTTAACACTTGTGCGTCAACCCAAAAGTGCATACACTTTTTTGATTTAATTCATTCCTGAAAATATGCCTCCCCTGCCGAGACCCCAGATACGACTTACTCTAATTTACTGAAATTGCACTTACCGCATGGACTTGATCGAACGCTACTCTGACGATTATATCACTGGCACACGCATGAAAAAACTATCCCAGAAAGTTATCCTTGTCACCGGAGGCTCCAAAGGCATCGGATTAGGCTGTGTCCTTACTTGTCTGAAGTATGGGGCACGTGTCGGCATCCTCTCCCTCGAATCAGAGCTAGCGGCCGCAGAGGTAGCAAAAGCGGGCTTCAGCACAAAAACGGATATATTCATGGCAGAATGCGACGTGCGCGCTCCTTCCGACTTTCAATGTGCTTTTGAACAAGCGCTAACACACTTTGGAAAGATCGACGGGTTGATAAACAACGCCGGCTGGCACCCGCCCGCCTTGGAAATTGAGGATATCTCTGTCGAAGATTTCGAGAACCTCGTACGCCTGAATCTCACCAGCTCATTCCTGGGTTGCAAGCTTGCCGTTCCCCACCTCAAGAAGACCAAAGGCGCCATCGTCAACATGTCGAGTGAGGCTGGGCTCATCGGCCAGCCCGCTGCCGCCGCCTATGCAAGCACCAAAGCCGGTCAACTAGGACTGACCAAAGCACTGGCATTGGACTTGGCCCCGCATGGCGTCCGGGTAAACGCCGTGTGCCCAGCAGGTGTCATGACACCCCTGATGAAAGACTGGGCCGCTACCGAATATGACCCCGAAGCCGCCCTGAAAATGGTAGACGAGTGGCACCCGATCGGCCGCATGGCCACCCCGGGGGAAATGGGGGAGGTGTGCGCTTTCCTACTCTCGTCCGAGGCATCATTTATTACCGGGCAAACGATCTGCCCAGATGGCGGCGCCACGCTGGGCTATCGCCGATGACGCATAGAGCTACATAGATGTCCTGCTGCGCCTTGCGGTCTTTCCTTTTTCCGCCTTAGCTTTCTCATGGAGGATAAAAAACTTGTAGATCATCTCTCCGGACTTGCGGATATGACGCTTGAGAAGTGTTTTGGTGCGCTTCAAATCTCCCTCCTCCATGGCCTGAATGATCTGCGTGTGATCCTGAAATGCCTTTTCCGGCACTTGAGGATACCGCTTCAATAGCTCGGATAGATTCGGGCGATAAATCAGCAAACGCTCCAAAGCGGCTATCAGCCAGGGATTGTCGCTTTTGCTGATCCACAAACCATGCAACTCACGGTCGAACGTGAACTGCGCATCCAGGCGCTTCTGCATGTCTTTTAGTGGCAATATTACCTTTTGCAGCTTACGCAATCTGGCGAAATCAGCCTTACGAAAATTAGGCCATGCCAATTCCAATGCATAACATTCCAAGAGTTCGCGTAAGTCGTAAATCTGACGAATGTCGTCCAGTGTAAACTGCCGAACGGTTGCCGAGCGATTAGGTTTGAGCACCAAGTACCCCGCCTCTGCTGCTCTTTGAACGGCCTGCCGCATCGGTGTCCGGCTTATCCCCCATTCGGCGGCCAGTCGCTTTTCACGAACAACTTCACCCTGCTTTAATTCACCGATGAGTATTGCTCGCTGCAGCCTCTCAAAGGCAATATCGGGCTTGATGGCAGTACGTTTAAGTTGCGGTTTTTTCTTCACCATTGATGCGATTGGACCATGAGGAATACCAGGCCGTTGCTTTAAAATCCGCGACGCGCATACGCCATGGAGTTCTGAAACAAAAAAGCATTCTGGATTCCATGAGTCCAAGCCATGACAAAGCCTTTGGCAATACTAAGCTCATCCGCAACCGCCTGACTTTTACGCAGATTCCCGATGGCACTCAAGCGGGCCAATCCCTGAGGCAATCATCAAGGCATTCAACTCATCCAGTGTCTGCAGTCCAACCGGGATCCCAGACTTACGACGGTCCAACTCGGACTCCATTTCCGGCTGACCGGGGCACATGACCCTCTCGCATCCAAAAGCCGGCGCAAGACCGTTATAGCGGTTAGTCAGTTCCTGTACTCGCCTCATGAATTGCTCCGGATCCGAGAAGGGCTTTACGTCAATAGCTCCCACCAGTCCGCCGAGGCGACGATTAGCGGAAAGGTCGCCGTACATCTTGGGAATATCGGGGCCATAAGGAGCTCCGGACAGCATGGAACACAGAATATCTATCATCAACCCCATGCCCGAACCTTTGTAGCCCCCGACCGGATAAAGGGCATTAATCTGCTTAGGCTCAGTGGTGTCACGCCCCTCTGCATCCACGCCCCAGTCTTCTGGGATTGAAATGCCCTCGTTGGCCGCATTGGCAACGAGGTTCCACGGCACAACACTGGTCGCCATATCCAGACACACATGGTTGCCCCTAGCCCCAGGGACCGTAATGCAAAGCGGATTCGTGCCACAGAAAGGCTCTCGACTGCCATAAGGCAAGACCATCGGATCGACATGGGTAAAAACAAAGGAAATAAATCCTTCCGATGCCAGATCCAGGCCGAAGGGAGCCAGGGCTCCGCAGTGACTTGAATTGCAAACCGAGACCCAACCCGCACCGCCCTTTCTCGCCAGAGAGGCAGCCTCAGCGCAGGCCCGCTTCACTACCAAGTGACCCAACGCATGGTCTCCATCCAGAATCCCAAGCGAAGGGGCCACCTGTTTAAAGTGCATCGTAGGATCAACACGGATGCTGCCAGCTTCGATTCGCCTAAGGTAATGCGGGAGTCGAGCGATACCGTGCGAGTCTGTTCCGCGCAGGTTCGTTCGCACCAGATGTTCGACAACCTGGCCAGCATCGGCACCCGACAAGCCATGTGCGGACAACAGACGGGTGCATTTTTCAATCAACTCTGCCGAGTTAACGCAGATCGTTTCATGTGTAATTTTCGCCATGTCAATATGATGCTAAATAAAATAAATGTGTATACACTTTTGAAAAGAAAAAAATGCGCCGCCAAGGATTTGTACGTATCCAATCATCGCAAAGACGACACATCCTCGGCGTTTTTATCATTCAACCCAGGCTATGCTGTGTGAGAAATATAGTTTGGCTGGCCGGGAAAATCGCTCATGTTAGAATAACATACCGATGCACTTGCCCATGAATTTGGGTTGTGAATCATGATTGTCCCTTATCAACTCCTCGATAGTAAGCATCATGAAGTGTATCTCTCTCGTCTCCTTCCATCAGGCAACAAAGCTCCTTCGACATCCCCTTTACGCTGGTGTACTCTACCTGGCACTGACCTTGTCGGCTCAAGCCGACGACCCGGCTATGTCGCCTGCCGAATTATTTAAGCCGAAGTCGGAAGCCGACCTCTCCGCGCCTCGTGATTTTCAGGGCATTCCCGGCCTGGCCGCGACGCCCAACGGGCGCCTGTGGGCGCTCTGGTACGGTGGCGGCCACGACGAGGGACCGCTCAACTACGTCATGCTCGCTTACAGCGACGATCGAGGTAACACATGGTCAGATATTGAGCTGGTTATCGACCACGTTAACCCCCACGTCCGCACCTTTGACCCCGTCATCTGGACCGCGCCGGATGGTACCCTGTGGGTCTTCTACGCACAGGCCTACGGCTGGTGGGACGGCCGCGGAGGCGTCTGGGCGGTTACCTGTTCCAATCCCGATTCCGATTCGCCAACTTGGTCAGAGCCGCGCTACCTGACAGATGGGATCATGATGAATAAGCCGACCGTGCTCAAGGACGGTCGCTGGCTGCTGCCAGTGGCGATGTGGAGTCATGAGCCCAAAGACAAAGAGGGCTATCCCGAGCGTCATGTGCCCGAAAAGTATAACCATTGGGATCCCAGCAAAGCCGGCACCCTCGTAGTAGAATCGAGCGATAACGGTAAAACCTTTCATCAGATCGCACAGATACCCACCCAGGATGTCCGCTACGATGAACATATGATCGTGGAGCGCAACGACGGGAGCCTGTGGCTTCTTATTCGCGGCCTCAAGGGTATACTGGAAACCACATCCACCGACGGTGGCAAGACGTGGACCACGCCGGAGTTGGTAGGCATTCCGCATATCCGTTCCCGTTTCTTCATTCGTCGACTGGATTCGGGTGAGCTCCTGCTCGTGCGCCATCAGACACCCGAGGAAACCGGGATGTCCCAGAAGGATATCAAGGATAGAATCACCCGTAAACGCCCCTCGGCTGACCGTTCGCACCTCACCGCATATCTCTCCCGCGACGATGGGAAGACCTGGGAAGGTGGGCTGCTGCTCGATGATCGCACCCAGATTGCCTATCCTGACGGCGACCAGCTTGAGGACGGCACGGTGGTCATCGCCTACGACCACCGACGCAAGGATGAGCGCCAAATATTTTGCATCAGTTTTACCGAAGAGGATATCAACGCGGGCAAGTTTGTAAGCCAGGATACCGGCACCCCCCACCTCGTTAATCAGGTTCCGGCCAGTGAATAGGCATTGGCACGAGCGAGGCATACCCGCATGAAGCCACCATATAATGCGGCCAAAGCGCCTTTATGGTTTGAGCCGAGCCTTCTTTTATCCGAGGCGTTCTATCCCTGGTACGAGAGATGTGAGGTCATGATAGAAGCCATGGAATCCGTCGTTAGCGAGGGGTTCTTCACGCGCATTGAGTGGATGGCGTCAGAACTGCCCGTAAATCAGCACCGACGTATTTGTAAGCTGCTTGAAGACAGCGGCTGTGAGCTCTCCCTCTGGGCCCCGCCTGAGATCGATTCACCGGAACTCAGCCTGTCGTCGCTCGATAAAACGGTGCGGAGCGCCGCCGTCGAATCCATGCGCCGCCTGATCGGTGATGCGCTGGCTTGTGGTGCCAGCGCCGTCTGTGTTCGCAGTGGTCCGGACGTGGAGGGGATTAAGCGATCAAGCGCCCTTCAGGCACTCGAAGCCAGTCTGGTGGCGCTGTGCGAAGAGGCCGAGCAGTCCCCCCGACTCGAGATTCTGCTGGAGCCATTAGACCGGGATGCCCACAAGTACATGCTGGTCGGAGGGGCGAAAGATGCCATCGCACTCGCACGCCGGGTGCGTGTAGCCTCTCCCCGCTTCTCCCTGTGTTGGGACAGCGGGCACATGTTGCTCAACCACGAGGACCTACTGGAGTCGCTGGAGTTCTGCTGGCCCGTACTCTCGCAAATTCACATCTCCAGTCCGGTGCTGGCCCCACGACATCCGTGGTTTGGCGACACGCACATGTGTGTGGGCGAACCAGGCAGCGTGGTCGGTGCGGGCGAGGTGGCGGCCATACTCCAACGGACGAAGCAACTACAGGACGACAGCGACCGGACTATTGCCATCGCCATCGAGGAACGTAACTGGCCGGGGAAACCGGGTCGGGAGTTCGTGCGCCACGCACAGGAACTGCTGACTACAGCTATCGCACGAGTGGCGCGGGAGGAGCGAGTGGATGCCTGTTGAGAAGACGATTCTCGGTCACCTGCCTATGGTCTATGCTGTCAGCGCTCAACGTATCGGCGATCAGCAGGTGTTTCTGGCTGCCACGGAATTGCATGGGCCCTGCCTAGCCTTTAATTCCTCTGACCCCAAACCCGTGGAAGTGTGGGATCGACCCGGTGGAACCATGAGCCTGGTCCCGGTGCACGACGGGAGTGGGCGCTTTCTGGCCATTCAACAGGCATGGCCGATCTACCATTTCGAGCACGCCAGAGTTGTGGATGTGCGTCCCACCGATAGCACCGCACATGTCTGGCAGTCGGCGAATGTCCTCGATCTCCCTTTCGCACATCGTCTGGCGTTGTTCGAGGGCTGGGTCATTGGTGCTACCATGGCTGGCGGAAAGACGGCCCAGGAGGACTGGTCATCGCCCGGCTCCGTTATCGCTGCACCGCTTCCGTCCGAATGGGGTACACCGCTGCGACCAAAGGCCATTTGCGAAGGCATCCGTCGTAATCATGGCATGACCACAGCACGGCTCGACGGTCTGTCGCGTCTGTTTGTGTCGGGCATTGACGGTGTATTCATGCTGACAGCCCCGCCTCAGGATGACGGGGAATGGGCCTGTCGGCGGTTACTCAACCACGATGTCAGCGACATGGCCGTCTTCGACATTGATGGCGACGGCGAGCCCGAATTGATCACCATCGAGCCGTTTCACGGCGACTGCCTGGTCTTCTACAAGCGCGTTGGCGGGGGATGTTGGCGCGCGGTGGCCCGATTAGCGATCAACTTTGGCCACGTTGTCTGGGCGGGGAGTTTGAACGGACGCCCGGCATTGATCGTCGGCAATCGAGGGGGGAATAAGGCTATTGTCCTCATGCGTCCGCGTCGGCAGGGGACGCTGGAAATGTCGATTGAAACCCTCGACACCGGAACCGGGCCGGCCAACATCGTGGTAATCGGCTCAGATACGATCCTCTCCGCTAACCATGCTGCCGGCGAAATCGCTCTCTACCGAGTCAGGGACTGATGGCTCTGCTATATCGTTACCTGTGACTGTAATATTCCCAAGAAAATCAATAAGGCCCTAAAGATAGTCCAAATCACGATGAATAGAGCAGCTACCAGCTTGGCGGCAACCTACTTGTTATTGGCTTCGGCTTTTTGGGTATTGGAAAGCCTGGCGAAAGTTGTTGATCGGCCGAACATTATTTTCAGTATGGCTGATGATCTCGGATACGGTGACCTTTGACCCGCTCCCTTAAAACTGATCCGCGGTAGTGTGATTATTTTTCTGGCCTAGTTGGGTTTAAACGAAAGAAATCCGAGCAATGGGCAGACGAGGGAAACGATACAGCGAAGAGCAAATCATCTAAGTGCTGCGACAGGTTGATGGTGATCGCAAGATCGTGGAAGTCTGCCGCGAGTTAGGGATGAGAGAACGGACCTATCACTTGCGGAAAGAGCAGTACACGAGGGGATGGACATCAATGAGCTGCTTAACACTGAGATATTTTTCTCCCTGCCCTAGGGCAGGTAAAAGCTTGAACAATATCGCCTCGATTATAATACTCATAAACCACACAATTTGCTGGGCTATCGGTCTCCGGCTGAATACGCCCAGCAAGCTGTATCCAAAACGATAACCACCCGACACGATCAGAGAAACCTAACACCACTACTGCACTGAAGATCGGGAGCAGGTCATCATCAAATCTGGATTAACTTAAGGATTCCAAACAGTTTTTTACCTTTGAATGGGAATCATCTATTAACCATAGAACCCTACCCGCGCTGGGTGCTTCGTAATGGCCAGTTCTAAAATATCTG
Organism: Verrucomicrobiia bacterium; assembly: GCA_030432235.1. Classification (GTDB taxonomy): domain Bacteria; phylum Verrucomicrobiota; class Verrucomicrobiia; order Opitutales; family Cerasicoccaceae; genus JAUIHT01. The sequence continues at coordinate 48,711 of JAUIHT010000013.1, forward strand.
TAGGCCTGGGCCAGGTTGCGGCCAAGGCGGGAGTATCGGCGATGACGGTCTCGCGAGTTTTCCGAAACTCGCCGCATGTTTCGCCGGAAATGCGCCGTCGAGTTGAGGAGGCGGCAAAGGCTCTTGGCTATCGACCAGATCCAAACATTGCACGGCTGATGGATTTGGTGCGTTCGCGACGCACTCGGCATTCTCACGCTGTACTGGCTCTGGTGCGAGACGATTTACTTAATAGCGAGTTACACAACGAGGCTTACCGATACATATCAATCGACGATATCCGTAAGGGGGCCGAGAAGTGGGGCTACGACGTGGCTGAGTTTTGGTTGGGCAAAAATGATTTGAAACCTGAACGATTGAACGAGATTTTATTAGCCCGCGGCATTGAGGGTATCCTCATTTCTCCACAGTCCATCGGTTCGTTTTCTGCCAATCTGGATTACTCATGTTTTGCATCAGTTACCTTTGGGTACGGGCTGAGCACACCTCAAATTGATCGGGCTAGCACGAATATGATGGATGGCATACTGACCGCGATGCGCGTACTGGAGAAGCGGGGTTATCAACGTATCGGAGTCGCTGTCACACAATGGGTGAACACACGTGCCGACCACACATATTCGGGTGCGGTTCTGCATTATCAGCAAGGAAAAGCGAAGTCACAGCGAGTACCGTTTTTCTTATTGCCACATGATGAGCTTGAGCTGAACAAGAAGAAATTTTGTGAGTGGGTGAAACGATACAAGCCAGATGCCATCATTACCTTTTATAAACCTGTCGTGGGCTGGCTACGCGAACAGCTCGGTCTGCGCATTCCGCAAGATATTGGGCTGGTGGCCCATGACTGGGATCCTGGCATGACTGAATTTGCGGGGATTGATCATCGTCGCGAGTACGTAGCTGCCGCCGCGGTGGACATGCTGGCGCGTCAACTCCAGCATAACGAACATGGCATACCGGAAGTTGCGCGGCAGATACTTATCCCACCGCGATTTGTGGATGGCCCGAGTATACGCGAAGCATAAGCTTCTAAAAGTTATTCGAACCCTCTCCAACGCTCAATGGTCAGAGTCTCGAGGTAATCAGGGCCAACCGACTTTACCGCGCCATCGGCCATGAGGACATTCATGTGGCCCTTGTGCCGAAAAGACAGGTATTTCATCTCCTCTGGTGCTTTTTCCATATCAGAGACGACTTGCTGCCATCTCGCGAAATAGTTGCTCTGTACGTTAAAGGTGGGAAGTAGGGGTGCATCGTACACGAGAGGCGTGTTCCCGGGGTCTGCAATTGTCTGGATATTCCGGGCAATAAAGCGCGATGTAGCGAGGCCTTCCCCAGATATACCATACATTGCCTCGCTGCCGTTGTAGGCCATTTTAATCTCACCCCTGCCAGACTTGCCAGTGGGAGTCTCCGCGGAAGGGCAGACAAAGATTTCATTATCCCATACATGGTTAGAAGCATTTGCCCGGCGAGACTGGGGCAGATACTCTTCGAGATCACGAGACCAGCGGGAATTGGGCGATTTGGTGATAGGCTGTATCGTAGGGTCGGTAGCGCGCGTGGCGATGGGGAGGTTGCCGTCATGATCGGCTGCATAGAGATGCAGCGTTGCCATGATCTGACGGAGGTTGCTTGTACATTCAGTCTGATGGGCGGACTCGCGGATGGAACCAACAAGAGGGATGAGTATGGCAGCAAGCACACCGATGATAGCGATGACGGCGAGCAACTCGATCAACGTGAAGGCGCGATCAGAATGAAAGCGGGATATAGGAAGGGCGTGGCGCATAAGCTCGAACAGAACCAATACGTGTTGCGGGGATATGAAGCTGAGCACTAGGGGGCGCCGTATCAGGCACCTTTTTTATAGCGTCTGATACCGAGCCCGATAAGGGCAGTGAGGCCGACGATGAATGCGAAGCCGGAGGGCTCGGGTACCACGCTGACATTAACGTTGTCGACGAGGCCGTCACCGAAAGCGTTGCCCCAGGCAAAGGCGATCGTATCGAAGTCAGACACCAGATAAGTGGTTTCCTCAAAGCTGGTGGTTACCGTATTTACACCATCAGTGATTGAGTAGGAGATGTTCAGATTGCCACTTCCAAGAAGTTGTACCGCTACAGTGATATCGTAAGCCGTATTTTGAACCATAGCGAAAGTGTCCTCTGGGGTAATAGTGGAAAGAAGCCCACCGGTCGTACCGCCAACCCAGCCATTACCGCTGCTCAAGGAGGAGAAGATGGGGCCGGCGTCTTCAGTGCGCCCGTAGGTGGAAACTTTTTGGTTCGCAGGGTTAACAAAAAAACCGTAGCCACTCATCACAATATTTGGGTTCCCGTCTGATGTTAGTTGGGAACTGCCGGAATGAAGCAGGCCGATACGCAATATCCTGTCTGCGTCACTGGGGGTTATAGAGCTTGGGGTGATGTTGAGCGTAGCTGTAATGGTTTCTCCGGCGGACAGAGAGATGGGCGAATTCGTGGGGGCGTAATAAGCAACTCCGTGACGAATCGTGGCGCTCGTTGGTCCATTCTCAAGTGCGTATACCCCGGGAGAGGTCTCCACCATGCTTAGGTTATTGAAGGACTGAAACCACTGTGCGGAATCAGGCAGGTCCTGGATTTCGCGGCTGCCGTTGCTAAAGTCCTGATCCAGGATCACTGTGGCATTCGCGCAAAGGGGCAGTATTACAGTCAGGGCGAGGGTCTTCATGGATGTTCGTACGATATTCATGGGATAGTCGGTATAGTTTTGGGGTTTGTGATAGCGTGAAGTAACACAGAAGTGTATACACAATAGATTTATTCAGGAAAAATATGGTAGTACAGCCTAAATAAGTCAAATGCGGCATCGTGTTATGATAACAGAAGAGGTGTGGGACGAGTTCTGCGTGAGTTGTAAGCGAAAGCTACCTTATCGATGAAGACGCCTCCTAAAGTATTGCGTCAGACGATTACAATTGTGTCGAGCTCCCCAAAAACCTGGAATCGCTTTCCTCAAAGCTGATATTGATAGTATCATCCCATCGGTGAGCATTTAAGGAATATCGAGAGGGCCAATAGCAAGCCGCTAATCCAATCGTCATACACAGCACTTATGTTAGTATAACACACCAAGCCCCTTGCTGATACCATGCACTTATGACAAAGGTAGGCTTCATCCCTAGTCAAAGCGCAACCCATCTATAGCGAAGCGCATTATCTCGTACCCTATTACCTATGTTTATGAATAATACCAAAAGTGCTCTTTTCTTCGCATTCACCTTTGTTTTTTCGGCACTATACGTTTCTGCTGATGACAAACCCAATATCCTGATTCTCTATGCGGATGATATTGGGTACGGTGACTTGGGGTGCTACAACTCAGAGTCCAAGATACCAACGCCAACCCTGGATAAGCTGGCACAGGAGGGGATGCGTTTTACGGACGGACATTCATCATCAGGGATATGTAGCCCAAGCCGCTATGCCTTGCTGACCGGTCGCTACCATTGGAGAAAATTTCACCATATTGCCGAGTCCTTTGGAGCATCAAAGTTCAGTCCCGAGGAACTAACTTTACCTGAAATGCTGCAAGAAAATGGCTACACAACAGCCGTCATTGGCAAGTGGCATCTCGGGTGGGACTGGGATTCCATCCGTAATCCGGGGGCGAAGCCCGAGAAACAAGGCAAACGGCTGGCCTGGCAACCGGACGACTTTGACTGGTCGAAACCCATCCCGGATGGCCCCCTTGACCACGGATTCGATTACTACTTCGGAGACAATGTGATTAACTTCCCGCCCTATGTGTGGATTGAAAACAACAGGGTTCTGGATGTTCCGGATACCATGATTGATACTGAAAACTACAATCCCGCCAAGGAGGGGTATTGCGAAATCCGCCCCGGCCCGATGGTCACCGGATGGGACCCCTATGATAACATCCCAACCACGACGGCAAAGGGAGTGGAGAAGATAAAAGAGTACGCTGAGCAGAATAAGCCCTTTTTCCTCTACTTTGCCTTTCCTTCTCCCCATCAGCCCATCATCCCCCATGATGAATTTGACGGGACATCCCAGGCCGGCCCCTACGGTGATTATGTTGTCGAGACCGACGCTGCATGCGGGACGCTACTCAAAGCGCTCGAAGAAGCTGGCGTTGCCGATAATACCATTGTCATCTTCACCGCGGACAATGGAGCCGAGCACTATGCGTATAAACGCGACGAGCGATTTGACCACTGGTCATCTTATCCTTTGCGTGGCGTCAAACGGGATATTTACGAAGGTGGCCATCGTGTTCCCTTTATTGTCAGATGGCCTGGCGTTGTCTCACCCGATTCAGTAAGCAACGCACTCGTATCTCAAATAGACATTATGAGAACCTTGGCAGCTGTATTGAATGTATCGCTTCCTGAAGATCAGGCCATAGATTCATACAGTCTACTGCCCATTTTAGAAGGGAAAGCAAAAACTGCCCACCAGTCCCTTGTCCACAACACCTACCAAGATAGATATGCGATACGGTATGACGATTGGGTGCTGATAGACTGTGAGACTGGATACATGCAAGGGAAGAAGCGTCATGAAAAGTGGGAAGAAAGGCACGCTTATCCTGAAGATGATTCATCTCCGGTAGAACTCTATGATTTAAGCACCGATATTGGCCAAAAAAACAATGTGGCCGCAGCACATCCCGAAGTAGTTGAGAAGCTCAAGAAAGAACTCAATAGTATTAGACAAAGCCCAAGCACTCTCTGACGCGTGACCTGTGCCTACACTCAACTCGATTATTCCTTAGCACTTGATATCCGCCAGGCTTTAATCGAAGTCACCTAAAAGCAATGTAATGGTTCAATCGTCTCAGGCGAAGTTAACGTTCAGTCGCGCCAATGATACCTCTTCGATATAAATCTATTTATTGCGGTGTTCGCTCTTTAGCATTGTTGACCGTGCTGGGCATGGGGAGCTCATATGCTGCTACCGGTGATGGCCTCCCCTTTCACGTCGCTACTGAGTCAAAGCGCCCAAATATCATTTTGATAATGACAGACGATCAGGGCTACGGCGATCTTGGTTGTCACGGACACCCCTTTCTGAAAACGCCGAATCTTGACCAGCTGTATGCACAGAGCACTCGTTTTACGGACTTTCATGCCAGCCCGACCTGCTCTCCAACCAGAGCAGCGCTGATGTCTGGTCGGGCGCCGTTTAAGAATGGCGTCACGCACACGATTTTGGAGAGAGAGCGAATGAGTCTCGATGCAACGACGATTGCTGAGGTGCTCAAATCGGCGGGTTACTCAACGGCCATTTTCGGTAAATGGCATTTGGGGGATTCAGACCCATATCAGCCCGAAAATCGTGGCTTCGATGAAGTTTTTATCCACGGAGGAGGTGTTATCGGGGAAAGCTACCCGGGTTCGGCTGCAGATGTGCCTGTAAACAAGAAAAATCAGTATTTCGATCCGGTTATAAAACACAATGGCCGCTTCATAAAAACCCAGGGTTATTGTACGGATGTTTTTTTTAGAGAGACCTTGGGGTGGATCAAAGAGCATAAAGATGAAGATAATCCCTTCTTTGTCTATTTGGCTCCGAACGCACCTCATGGCCCGTATATTGTGGCAGAAAAGTACAGGAAGCCATTTGAGGGACTGTGTGATAGTAGAGCTGCCGCTTTTTATGGAATGATCGTCAATATCGATGAAAACATAGGGCTGCTTATGCAAAAACTGAGCGAGTGGGGACTCGCTGATAACACGCTTCTTATCTTCATGACGGATAACGGCAGCGCTGTCGGTTGGAAGATCTATAATGCGGGAATGCGTGGTGGAAAAACCACGGTCAATGAGGGGGGTACCCACGTTCCACTTTTTATGCGCCTGCCAAATAACATTCAGGAGGGAGTGGATATCAACCAACTAACGCGCCATGTTGATTTGTTCCCGACCCTGGTTGAGGTAGCTGGCGCTAAAATGCCAGATGGCCTGGATTTGGATGGGCGCAGCCTAGTCCCGCTGCTTCAGGATTCTGAGGCGAATTGGGGCGATCGAAATACTTTTTTTCACAAGGCGCGGTGGGGTCAGGAGGGCGCGCCGGGCTTCTGGGGCACCCGGAAAACGAGAGTGGAGAATGCCAAAAATCGAGATTTTGCGGTAAGAAGCGAAAGATGGCGCTTAGTTGGTGAATCGCTCTATGATATCCAGCAGGATCCGGGCGAGCTACATAATGTGGCTGATGAATATCCGGATGTTGTTGCGGCAATGAGAGCGGAATACAACGCATGGTGGGATGAGGTCCGGCCACTGATGGTTAACGAAAATGCACCCCTGGATGTGCCCAAGCCTTTCGTTGAGCAATATGAAAGGCAGGTTGCTCAAGAGGGAATCCCCCAGTGGGAGGAGCCTCAATTGTAGGTCTTCAATGAAGCCTGGGTGACTCTGCCAAACATTTTCTACCCTTAATACTCGATGCTTCACATTGGGGCGATCCCGGTCAGGCTAATAATTTAGATCCGGTTTCCTAACGAATGTGGAGAATAACAACTCCCCAGGCATGGCGGTCACTTCATTGATGCCATGACCTCGCGTACGAGCTGCTCAACACGGGTGCGGTCGAGGATAGCGGAAGCGAGCTGTCCGGCAGGGGCTTGTTTTCCGGAGTAAGGTGTCTTCGAATGAAAGCCGGGCAGGTCGCACCTGGGCAGCTTTTCGTCGAGGCCGCACTCGCCGAGTAGGCAGGCAATTTTCTTGGCCACTTCACCAAGCAGTACGGCCTCTTCTTCCGAACAAGGGAAGCGGGCGTGACCGATATCGAAGCCGCGGGCTTTGTAGCCGAGGCGGAAGCCGGCCGGGAAGTTACCGGCCTTGAGCATGGTCTGGAAGAGTTCGAGCAGCTTGTATTGCAGGCGTTTGGCCTCTTCAAAGTCACCTTTACGCACGGTGTTGTAGATGCGCATGATGGCCTCGGGAGCGACCCCGGCGGTGGAGAGCGTACCGCCGTCCGCCCCCATCATTATGGCCGGCACGATGAGTTCTTCCCAGCCGAGCAGGACGGAGAAGTCGGGCCGCTGCGGCTTAACCGCGTTCATAATATGGAGGAATCGACACATGTCCGCGCTGCTGTCCTTAGTGCCGACGATGCGCGGGCAATCGAGGGCCAGGCGAGTCAGCACCGGCACGCTGATTTCAGTTGAGAAGGCCGGGATGTTGTACAGGACGATGTCGATAGGCGAATTGGCCGCGATTTCGCGGAAGTACGTCTCGATGCTTTCCTGGCTGGGCTTGTAGTAATAAGGTCCCGTGATAGACACGGCGCGGCAACCGAGGTCGGCGCAAAAGCGACACATCTCTAGGACGAGATCGGTGTTGGGCTCGGCCGCGCCGGCCAGCACAGGTACGCGGCCCCTGGACTCGTCGGCCACGATTTTTACCACGCGCTTGCGCTCCTCGAAGCTCAGGCGGATGAACTCGCCCATGCTGCCGTTCGGGTAGAGCCCGGAGACGCCTTTGCCGATCAGCCAGGAAACAATCTCGCGCAGAACGCCTTCGTTAAGGCTGCCGTCAGCGCTGTACGGCACGACGTGCGGCACGAAAATTCCGTTAATGGGATTCATTGCATTTCAGGTTGTATATTCGTTTCGCATTACTCGAATAAAGCTTCTCCAGGCTGTCCGTACTTTCCTTGGCGAGAATGGCGTCGAGCGTATCGCACCATTGCCGCAGCGAGGCGGTGAGGTTGCACACTGGCCAGTCACCACCCCAGATTACACGGTCCCAGCCGAAGGCATCGATGACGGTTTCGATGTACGGGCGCAGTGTCGCCACCGGCTCCGCTCCTGCGGGCACATAGGCAATGATGCCCGAGATTTTACATGCCACGTTATCGCGCTCGGCTAACTCGTGGATGCTTTTTGACCAATCGTCAAAGTCACCACCGGCGATATCCGGCACACCGCAGTGGTCGAGGATGAAAGACGTTCGCGGGCAGGCGTCGATCAGCTCGACGGCGATCGGCAACTGCTTTTGCAGCGCGCAAATATCAAAAGTCAGCCCGTGCTTAGCCAACGCAGCCACGTTCTCGCGAAAGCGTACGCTTTGCGATACAGAGTAAGATTGCGTGTGCAAGATGCGCCGGATGCCCTTCAGCGCCGGATGTGCAATCGCATCGAGGTGACGCGCAAAACCTTCGTTCTCGGGGCGCCCTGAGGCGATCACGCCGCACAGGCCGTTGCCTTGTTTTTGGGCAAGCTCACAAAAGTAAAAAGCCTCGCCGGCGCATTGACCGTCATCCACATCAACCTCCATGAACAACGTCCCCTCAATGCCGCAACCTTCCGCCGCACGCCAGTAATCCTCCAGCGTGAAAGCACTTTGCAGCACGGGGAAGTCGTTTGTCCAGCTATAGCCAAAACGACCCGGATGCAATAGATGCTGATGCGTGTCTAGGCGGCTCATGCAAAATACCAGTAGAGTGAGCAATAGAGGACAACGAGCAGGACACAGAGGATGCGATAGTCTGCCAATCCCGGCCAGCCGCTTTCCCTAAAGGCCAGGCTCGGACGCGACCAGGCGAAACGTCCATCACAAGTGGCCCCTGGCTGACGTGTTAAATAGGTCAGGACCAACTGCAAAACGACACACACCACCAAAAGGAGGAAGGCCATCAACATGAACGGAATAGCCGCCAACGGATTGTCCGGAACCAGCTTGTTGAAGACAAATACGCCGACACCCAGAGCAGAGCCAAGCCACAGAGTCCAACGTGCCGATGCCGCCGTTGCCGCAGGCAACAGCACCCCGATAAGAAAGACACAAGTAATTGAGGGGGCAAGGTGGGCAATAATGTCGTTCAGACCTACGAATAGGCTATCGTACATGTCCAGAAGTGGCACCAAGCCGATTGACACCAGCAAGGCCAATCCGGCAACCATGCGGCCGACGGCAATAAGTTGGCGGTCTGAGCGACCCGGAGCAAAACGGGCGTACAGATCGTAGCTGACCAGGGTCGAGATGGAGTTCAGCGCCCCCGCAACCGTACTCATAAGCGCAGCCAGCAAAGCCGCCATCACGAGTCCGCGCAGCCCGGTGGGTAACAACTGCTCAATCATCACCGCGAGAATGTCTTTGGAGTCAGTCACCATTTTGCCATCATGAACCGTCTGCAAAGCACTGATATCGAGCCCCCCACTCTTGAAGAGCAAGTAGGCAACCAAACCAGGAAGTACGAAGATGAAGACAGGGAAAATTTTCAGCACTGCGCAAAAGAGTGCCCCCGTACGCGCATGGTTGGCGTCCCGGGCTCCCAGCACCCGCTGGACGATAGTCTGGTCTGCACACCAGTACCAGATGCCAAGAACCGGATACCCCAACAACACCGCGTACCAAGACATCCCCGACGGATCGCCCGCGGGACGCAACATCGACAGACGCTCCATCTCATTCAACTCGGAAAGCTTTTCCATCACTGCGCCGAAGCCACCAAGCTGATAGAGGGCTACGACCGTAATGATAGTCGAGCCGATTAAGAGTACTACCGTTTGCAGGGTCTCAGTCACAACCACAGCAATGAGTCCTCCCACGATGGTATAAACCCCCGTAAGGGCCGCGATAAAAATGATCGCCACGTAAATATTACCCAACTCGGGAATGAAATAGGTGATCATTCGCCCACCCGTGAGGAAAGCAAAACCGATATGCACAATAACCGCAGAAGCGATGGACAAAATAGTCAACCAATCCCGACAGGAGCGATCATAGCGCTTTTCCAGGTAGTCCGGCAGCGTCGTGACTCCGGAACGTAAATATATCGGTGCAAAGAACAGCGCTAGCAGGATGAGCGTCAAGGCCGCCATCCATTCGAAGTTCCCAATCAGTAAGCCCGAATCAAAACCTGCCTGTGCCAAGCTGACCAAGTGTACGCAGGAAATATTCGTCGCGAACAGCGCCATACCTATTATCGGCCAGCTAAGGCTGTGGCCAGCGAGGAAGTAGCCTTCTGCATTTCCATTCTTCTGTGCGGCCCGGGATCGGCTCTTCAAGGAAACCACCAATCCCAGCGTAACCACTACCACCAAATATCCGGCGACAACTAACAGATCCAATAGAGAATTCATTGTGGGTAGATTTCGTCGAGGGCAGGAGCTAAAAAGTGAAAATATGAGTTTCAGCGAAGCGATGAGCAAACTGCTTTTACTTCTTGTGTGTCAATTTTAAAGTGCATACACTTTTATCTTGATTTGTTTGCTATCACTCAAGATTTTTCCTCTAATTCCACCCCACCCATGATTAATACCTTTCATCTATTCATAAAAATGAAACGCGTACTTATTCTTTTGACTGCTTGTGTGATGGCATCTGTCGCCTCCGCATTTTCTCCATATGAAAACTACTTGCAATCTGGCCGCACGACTGTGGTCGGTCTCATTGCACAGGTCGATCCTGAGAAGAAGACGAGTCTGTTAGAAAGCATAGAAGCTCTGAACAACGACACTGCTCGAAGACCCCTCGCCGCTTCTGGTATTGAAAATGTCAGTGCTTATACACGCCAAATCGGTGAGCACGAATGGATAGTGCTGAATTTTCTCTACGACGGAAACAAGGACTATCTTCAAGCCGCCAATGATTTTGAAGCGTCCTGTGAAGAAGCGGCAAATCTTGCCGCATTTACCCTACCCCATCCGCGTGCCGAGCGCTTTGGAACACACTGGCTGCAAATGGAATGGATTACCTACATTCGCGGTATGGACGTCCCTGGTTCTGCTATGAACCAAATAATGATTGTGACGACAGTTCGCCCGGAAAAAGAGCAGGAATACCGTACACTCCATCAGACTGTGTGGCCGGGTGTGGTCGACCAGGTCAAGCGTAGCAGGAATCGTAACCTGGCTATATTCCTTACTGAAATCGACGACTGGCTTGTGGAATTCCTCTATCTTGAATATGTTGGCGATACCCCGCAATCGGATGATGAAATGAGCCAGACCGACGCCATTAACCATCGCTGGTGGAAAATAACAGACCAATGCCAAAAGCCTCTTCCAGGAGCCCCCAAAATATGGGATCCAATGACTCCGCTTAATTGACTGTGTCCACATAAACTGAGCCTGAGGGGTTCAGGAGACCTCGATTAACATCGGAGCCTACGCCGTGTATTACGTGCTTGGGTTGGCCACTCTCAAGTTTCGGTCGAGGTTATCGTTGTTTTAGCCTCAGGAGTGGGCCGTTTGGGGCGTTTTCTCCTGATTGGGCAGGCGCCCTGCTGTGAAACAGCGCATAGCGGTCGCCGCGAGGCGATGTCCCCGTGGGACAAAATTTTGAAGAGATTGCTTTGGTCGCTGCCTGTTTTTACGCGCATAGCCAATCGTCGCTGTTTATCGTAGCGGCGTCCAAGTTAATCGAAGTGCCCTCTAAATGAGTATCTCAATGCATTGAACACCTTCCTGAACTGGATGGTACGCCAAGGCCGTATTCCGGCCAATCCCCTAGCCTCCGTCGAAAAGGCCGATGTCAGAGGAAAACAGCAACTCAGACGTGCCTTTACAGACAAACGAACTGGATGCGCTGCTGGATGTAGCAGGCAATCTTAGACTCCTTTACCTGACTTCAGCCTATACCGGCCTGCGCCTGGGCGAACTTCAAAGCCTCTGCTGAGCCAATATCGAGTTCAACTGAGTCTTTCCGCTCATTCGCTTGCAAGCTGATTCCACCAAAACCATAAAAAACCTCGTGCCTCTCCTTCCGCAACCCGTCTGAGAGCTGCGCGTCAAGTTAAGTGACACAAACGATAACGCAATAAAGATCCACGTATCATTGATAATAGGAAAAATAGGCGCGAAATGGCCGCTGCTGACACAGAGGAGCACATGGCAGGGGAGCCGGGACTCGAACCCAGTGTTGAAAAATCGCAACCTACTGACAGCCAATATAGTTGCAAAACTGACCTGCCACAAAACACACAAATAGGCCTACAAAATCCTGGCCCGGGCTGTCCTGATTTGAGTCGAGTGGTCGAGAAGTGGAGAAAGTTGCCGAAGCCATTGAAGCGGGCGATGCTGGCGATTGTCGATTCAGTGCCATGAACTAAATATGCTAAGCTCACGGAGATTCGAACCTAACTTGAGTGTTCACGACATTTCATCTGACTGCGCTTTATGATGTTTAATAGCACCTTACGGAAATGTAGATTGGAAAGCAAATGCAGTTAAAAGCAGCAAAACAACTTGAATTTGGCAAATGATTGGCAAATTTCAGTTAAATCCCGCCGAGCTTCTTACCTTTCTTGACCAAGCTCTGGCACTGCTTATCGCTCAAGTGAAACTTCTTGCCCGTGGCATCAAACTGCTCCTTGAGAATCCCGTTTGGGCACTTCGGTACCTCATGCAGATAATCAATCACTTGCTGCTGTATTCAATTCATCCAACCCCGCTACTGAACGGCCAAGGAAAACGGGGTGCCGTATTTGACGGCCATCAACGGTTTTAGATGTGGTCATCTGGAATCAGGCCAATGATTGGGCTTAAATGCAGGCAATCATGACACCAGATTGCGTGCCATGAGAATCAGGGTCCCTCTCGATCCTACTTCCCCATCCCAATCCGTTGTCCATGCCACAGCATCTGTTCCCCACCCTGGTCCGGCGTGTCTGTCGTCCACTTGTTTTGGTAACCGTACTCGCGGTACACCCGTTGTCCGCCGGCACCATCAGTACCGAATACGATGTCGACGACTACGACGCGGCCAATACGACCACCCCGTTTACCTTGTCGATTCCGACCCGCAACGGCACGCCGATTGAAAAGATTCGGGCCGTCGTTATCTATGCCCCGGGCGTAACCTCCAATCCGGTGTCCGGCCCTGTCAACAACCGCTGGGCCAAGTGGCTGCACGCCAACGAGGCGGCTTTTCTCGACATCGGCGATGATTACAAGGCTCCCTCCTATATCCTGGAAGTTCTTTCCGGCTTCGCGTCCCCCACCGGCTACCCTGAACTGGACAATGTGCCCGTCATGATCTACGGCGAGTCCGCCGGCGGCAGCACCTCCTTCTACATGGCCATGCATTACCCCGAGCGCACCATCGCCTTCGTAGTCGAACACACCCAGTATTGGGATTACCCCATACCGGACGCCATGAAGCTCGTCCCGGGCTACTTCCGCTGGGGCGAATTCGACTACGACCGCTGGTCCAACGGCTACTACGACATCGACGGCGACAACCTGAAGGACAAGATGAACGAGGGTGCGCAGTGGATGTGCCTCAGTGAAGACCGCCAGACTCACGCCAGTATGCGCTACGCCGTCGAGGAAGCCATGGGCTACTTTTCACTCATGCTGCCCCTGCGCTACACCTACCAGGAAGGCGTCGCCGGGCACGACCCCAAGCTCGGCGCCGTCACCCTCAACACCATTGAGCGAGAGGACGGCTACCTCGGAGAAATCAACATGGGCGCGGTGCAGACTCCGCGCTACGACCTGATGACCAACCTGCTCAAGGACTGGGAATCGCTCGACCCCTACACCGCCCCTTATGTCACCGCCGAACGTAACGACAAGTTGGAACACTGCTGGATGCCCGATGCCAAAACTGCTGCCTTCTGGGCCACCAAAGCAAGCAACGGCGAGCACGATCTGGACATCCGCTATCTGGACACGCTGGAAACCGACTACGGCACCGAAACCTACAACAACCGCTCCGGCTACTTTCCCAATCTCTTCACCACCGATCAACAAGTGCGCATCGAAATCGCCGCCAGCGACTTCCCGGACATCCGCGAGGTGCAGTTCTGGATGGACGACCAGCTCGTGGCCACCGACACCACACCGCCCTACGGGCACGCCTACACTTTCACCGAGCAGCAAATCGGCGTCCACTTCATCTATCCGGTGGCCATTGCCGAAAACGGCCGGCGCTGCGTGGGCCGCCGCCGGGTGCTCCAGGTTTATTCGAACACCTACGACGGCAACACATCGCCGCTCGTCAGCGACATCGAGCACTTCACCGGGCGCCCTGGCGAAACCGTCGAGATCCCCTTCACCGTCGACGACGCCGAGACCGACCCGGCCAGCCTCAGCGCAACCTGGAGGCACGTTGACTGCACCGACGACTTCGCCTCCACCGACTACACCGCCGCTATCACCGGCTCCGGAGCGGATCGCGTCCTCAGCATGACGCTGCCCGAGACCCCCGGCATCATTTGGGGCATCGTGCAGGTCAGCGACGGCGACATGAGCGTCAACGAGTACGTGCAAATTCGCGTGGCGGCCAACGACGGCTACAGCCCGCCCTTCTTCGTCGAAGGCGAGCGCCTGACTTCCGCCGGTACTGTTTTCATGGAAGATTCCTGGTCCAAGCGTATTTCCCTGCACATCTTCGACTACGACACGCCGGTGGAAGACCTGACCGTCACCGCCACCACCAACGTCCCGTCCATGCTGCCCGAGGAGAACATCATCGTCGGCGGAGTCGGGCGCTTCCGCTACATCCAGGTCAAACCCCTCGCCGCCGGCTACGCCACCGTGACGGTGGAGGTCAGCGACGGCATCAGTACGGTCAGCACTTCGTTCGGCGTCCCCGCCCGGACACTCGACGACTACGTGCCCGTTATCTCCGACATCCCCGACCAGACCGCCTTCGGCGGTCGTCCCGCCAATCCAGTCGAAGTACGCCTGTACGATTTGCAAACGACCGGAGAACCTTTTTACGACGGCGAACAAACCCTTGCCCTGAGCGTTACCTCCAGCGACCAGACGCTCATCGCCGACGATGACATCACGGTGGAAGCCGTGGGCCCGCGCCGCCTGATTCGCTTCACGCCCTCGGCTACGAACATCGGCACGGCCACCCTCACCGCGACCGTGACGGACGATGGCGGGCTGACCGCCGTCGATACCTTCGACGTTACCGTGACCACTACCGGCACGCTGGCGGTTGACGGCGGCGCCCTGGTCACTGCAAGCCTCGGCCAGAACTACGGCGATTCGCTCAGCGCCAGTGGAGGCGTCAAGCCGTTTGCCTGGTCGCTGCTCTCCGGCAGCCTGCCGACCGGCCTTACCTTGAACACCGACGGCACCTTCAGCGGCACCCCGCAAGCCACCGGAAATTTCACCTTCACCGCCCAGGTGACCGACGGCAACGACGACACCGTCTCGGCCGCATTCAACATCACGGTTAATGCCTGGTTACCGCTCCCGGGCAACTTTGTCCTTACCGCCGAAGACGACTCCACTGTCACCTTGACCTGGAACGACGATGCCGAGGGCGAGACCGGCTACGAAATCCAGCGCCGCAAACGCGACTATCTGGGGTGGACTACCCTCGCCGTTACCGACGCAGATGCGACCAGCTATAACGACGACACCGCCGTGGCCGGAACCCATTACGACTACCGCATTCGCACCCTCGGCAGCGAGCCCAGCCTCTGGAGCATGCCGGAGTTCATCGAGGCCCAGGCCCTGCCGTCCATCGAAACCCAACCGCAAAGCGTGGTCGTCCTTTACTTGACCTCTCCTGTGTTGAACGTCGTAGCCCACGGCGGCGAACTCACCTATCAGTGGTACGAAGGCCAGACCGGCGACATCTCCACGCCGCTTGCCGAGGCCGACGAGAAATCCGTCACCATCGACGCCATCGAATTTACGCGCTCATTCTGGGTACGTGCCAGCAACGGCGTCGGGCATGTAGATTCCGACACCGCCACGCTGACCGTCAACCAGATCACCTGGCCGCTCCACCTCGACTTCGGCGAAACCGCCACTCTCAGCCCCGATGGACAAGGCCGCTATTGGAACACCATCGACTTCTACAACGGCAGCCTCAACAGCCTGATTGACGCTGTCGGCGAAAGCACCGAGATCAACTTCGTCATCATCGAGAAGTTCTGGCACTTGTGGACCACAAGCAGTCCCGCCACCGACATTTATCCGGACACAGCCATCCAGGACGCCGCCCGCCCCTTCAACCACGACGCTGTTTTCAAGCTCACCGGCCTCGTCCCCGGACAGAACTACGATCTGAAATTTTTCGCCAGCAGGTCGGACGCCCCTTCTCTCGACTACACCACCGCATTCGTAATCGACAACGTCAGCCAGTCCATCGACCCCGACGCCAACCTCGACACGTTTGTCATCTTCGAGAAAATCGCCGCCGACGCCTCCGGGGAAATCACCGTTACCGTAGATCCGCGAGACAGCCAGTACGGCTACCTCAACGTCATGGAGCTGTCCAAGTCGCCCGACCCGGTCGCAATGGAATTGTCGGCCACCAGCGTCAGTGTGCCCGAGGAAGGCACGGCCACCTTCGATGTGCGCCTGACCGCTCAACCCGAGGACGATGTGACCGTGGCTATCGCCTACGCTACCGGCGACAGCGATTTGAGCATCGCCTCCGACACCAACCTCACCTTCACCACGGCCGACTGGGATCAATGGCAGACCGTCACCCTCCAAGCCGACGACGACAGTGACACAGATGACGGCTCGGCCCTCTTCCAGTGTACCGCCACCGGACTGAGTACGGTTTCCGTCACCGCCACCGAGGCCGATGACGACTTGGCCATCTGGGTGGACCCCACAAGCCTCACCGTGGCCGAGGGGAGCACGGCCAGCTTCCAGACGCGCCTCAACACCGCCCCGCAAACGTCCTGCACCGTCGATATTGCGCACCTGAGCGGTGACGGCAGCATCACCATCGACTCCGAGACATCGCTCATCTTTACCGCCGGCGACTACGATGAATGGCAAACCGTCACCGTCGCCGCCGCGCAGGACTCCGACCAAACCGACGGCGTTACTATCGTGCGCCTGTCTTCGGCCACCGCCGCCAGCGCGGATGTCACCGTGACCGAGCAGGACGACGACTACACCATCATCGCCGAGGGCCTGCTGGCCTCGTGGAACTTCGACGGCATCACCAGCAGCCCGGTCGTTACCGAGGCCGCGCCAGACTTCCTCGCCGACGGCCTCACCCAGGGGCTGGCCACGCACAGTGACACCTCGAAAATGCGCGGCGCCACCAACGCCCTCAAGGCTATCGACAGCGACGAAGCCAGTCTCGCCACCGCTATCACCGCGGGAAACTATTTCACCTGGAGCCTTTCTTTGGAAGCCGACCACACTATCAATGTCACCTCCATCGTACTGCGCACCAAGGCCGACGGCTCCACCCTGACCCTGGGCCTGCTCAGTGACGCCACCGGCCTGACCGATGCCGATGTACTCGCCACCCAAGCCACCGGTGTCGTTACCACCACCACGGCCATCACGATGGAGCCTACGATCGACGGCATCGAGTTCCGCCTCTACGGCTACGGAGCAGCCAGCGCCTACGAGGCAGTCTACCTCGGCAATGCCTTCACCACCGATGACTTTGACGACATCCAAATTTACGGCACCGTCGCCTACTCATCGCCCGGCCCAGCCGACGACGACTTGGACGAGCTGCCCGACGACTGGGAGATCCAGTACTTCGGCGACATCAGCCACGCACCAGGCGATCCGGCGGCCAACACCCGCTTCACCTTGATGGACGCCTATGTTATCGGGCTGGACCCGACCGATCCCCACGCCCGGTTCGCACTGATCTCCATCGATCCTCTGCAATGGACTGGTGTCGAGGGCCGCGTCTATAGCGTCGAATGGACCGACGACCTGACCGCAGATTTCCAGACCCTTCAAAGCAACATCTCCTGGGATGCGACGACCTATCAGGACACGGTCCATCAGGACGAAGAGTTTCGCTTCTACCGGCTAAGCGTGGAACTGGCCCCCTAAAGGCTACGAAATCCTGGCCACACTCTCGGCCACAACCAACTCGGGCTCGAGCACTTCCGAGAAAGCATTGCCCATAGGCTCACCAGGCTTCTCGGCCAGATGCTCCAGCAAACGCCGGGCACCGAGTTCACCCATCTCGTTTTCGCGCAAATTGATGGTAGTCAAGGCGGGCTCCAGATACCCCTGCAAATGGGTATCAAAACTAATGACTGAACAATCATCCGGGATGCGGCACCTCAACGTATTCAGAGCCCGATACACACCCACGGCGCAGTCACCGTTGTAACACAAAACCGCTGTCGGACGCGGGTGGGTTTCACAGTAATCCAGCAAGGCCTGCCTGGCCTGAAACATCAGCGGCTCCACTCCTTTAGCCGGACGTTGAAAATGAAAGCGACACATACTTCCCTGCAGGCCACGGTCCATGCAAGCCATGGCAAAAGCGCTAGCCCTGCGTTCCGCGCTTTGGTCGTACCACTCCTGAGGACCCAGCCAAAGAACGTCCTGGTGCCCCTGCTCGGCGAAATGATCCAGTGCGAGTTCCACTCCACGCATGTCATCGGTGTAAATGTGCGGCATACCGATTTGCTCGCCCCGGCCCAGCATGACAAAGGGGCCGGACGGAGCCCTCAACAGAGCCGCATCTTCCGGGCGCGGCACTTCGGTCAGGATCAGGGCGTCAATACGCCGTTCGCCCATGTAACGCAGGCCGATATGCATGGCCGAGGTCTCGTGCGTCGGCGAGATCAGCACCAGTTGATTGTCGTGCGCCTGCAACACATAGTGCAGGCCACTGATAAGCTGCCCCCAGTAGGGCTGGCTGAACAAATCATGGGACTGAAAGCTCTCAAGGGCTATGCCAATGGCACGCGTAGCGCCGCCACGAAAGATGCGGGCGCGGTAATTCGGCGTGTAATTCAGGCGCCGGGCCGCGCTGTTCACGCGCTGGACGGTCTCCTCACGGAAGCGGCTCGCCTTGGTCGGCGTGTTAAGAATAAGACTGGCCGTGGCAACTCCCACGCCCGAAGCCTGTGCTACATCCTTTAAGGTTACCATTACCGCTATCTCATGCGCTCATGTCGAAAAGACCCACCGGCCCGCACCCGGCGCTAACGGCGTTTCACCATAGCAGCAACCGGTAGCTGTTTTTGACTGATGACAGCTTAACGCCGTCGAAAGTAGGCTGCGAGCAATGCGACCAATCCACCTAAAAGCGCATACGTGGATGGCTCGGGAACGGCGACAATCTGCATACCGGTAATGGCGGCTGAAGAGCCCGTATCGGGATTCGTGATATTCGTGGCAGTAATGGTAAAACTACTGGAAGTCAGGCCTTCAAACAACACGTAGTTGGTTCCATCCGCAGCGCCGGGAGCTTCCGTCGGCGTAATCGTGTTAGTACTGCGTACAAACGAGCCCTGGTAAGTGGCCACGTCCTCTTCCACTGCCGAATAGTAAGTCGTGCTGCCGTCACTGAAAGAAAGCCAGTAGGGATTGTCGGTCGCGAAATTCGTCAGGCTGCCGAAATAGACGTAGACGTCATAGCCGCCGCCCGTGAATGCCGAACCCAGGCTGTCCACGGTAACGGTCGTGCCGCCTTCGCTATCCATGGTTAAGGCTCCACCGCGGTTGTACATGGTGTAATTGGCATCCGTGGTGGAGGCCCCGAAAGTAGTAACATTGCCGTTGAAATCGGCCGAAATCGTAGCCCCCGACGGGTTGCCATCATCGAGGTTCAGGGCGAGACCACTGAAATCCGGGAAGCCGCTTTTCTGCTGCCAGCCCTCAGACGCAACGACGCCTACGGTATCCGTCCCCGTAACAGCCGTCCCAGCACCGAGGTCGACATTGATGATACTCTGGGCGGAAAGCGCGGTCAGGCCAGCCAGGGCGAAGGTAAAGAGTATTTTTTTCATGGGGTTTTACTGATTATGTTAGTGAAACGTTTTAAAAATCAGTTATTACAGTTTGAATGACAAGAAAAATATTCCACTAATTTATTTCCGTCAATTTTACGGTATAATTAGAGAAACAATGGGATTAACTAAAGACTAGCAGACCTTTTTGACGCCAAAATGCTAGATAGATGCCGGTAAATTAAACGATTTAAAATTTTCGACCTTAAATTTCGTCCGGACTCAGCCAACGGAAGCCGACGAGGCGGAAACGCCTCCCGAAGTTTTGGTTTTCCGTCACGGTAAGGTCGTCCGCCGCGATCCCGGGAAGGTCGCTGGCATCCATGTAGGAGGCTTCGCGCTGCACGAGGGCCTCGCACCAGGCCTGCCCAGCCGGCTCCTGAGTCAAGGGGTCTCTGCTTTCTCCGTAGGCGCGTATAATAAAAGTGTCGCCCCTGGTGGTCAGGGAGGCGCCGAGGGCGGAAAGCAGATCGGCCTGGGTCAGGAAGGTCGGCGTGCCCGCCATGGTGCTGTATTTCGCTTCTCCGGCCACGATATGCTCGGGGATTACCTGCTCGGAGCGTACGGCATCGGTGGAAACGTAGGTGGCGGTGTTGCCGTCGTCCACAAAGGCATCGTTGATGCCTGAGCGGTCGATGGCGGCCTGAAGAGCACCCCGCAAACCGGTGTCCTCGGGGTCGTCCGCTGCGGCGATGAGGCGGCGGTTGACGAAATCCCCCAGCGAGGTAAAAGGCCCACGCAACCTCACCTCCTCCACGATGGCCTCAGCCAAAGCATCGATGTCGGCCAGGCTGACGCGGGGGGCATTATTGTAAGCCTCCGCGCGGGAGCCCGGCGTGGAACCGAGCGTGGCGGTGTCGATCAAGCCGCCCGAGGCCTCCGGCCAGCGCGGGTAGACGGCATCGGCGCCGGGGTCCTCGCCGCCGACGGGCACCCCGAGCGCACCGCCCAGAAGCGCGCGCCAGGCGTTGACCGAGGTCGAATTGACATTGAAAGCGCCCTCCTGGACCAAGTAGGCCGCTCCGGAGTCAAACTGCTCCTGGGCCGAAGCGAGGTCGGCGTAGCCGAGATCGTCCCACTCAACCAGGTTCATGCGCGCGTGCGGCAGGGGCTCCGTTCCATCGAGCTGCCCCGAGGTGAGCGTCAGCCGCCCGCCCTGCTCCGGAAGGCCGGAGAGAAAGTAATCGTCCCACACACTGGCGTTGACCACATGGCTGACGTCGATGTGGGCGTTGTCCGGCGGATTGGCGGCAGAGACGGCATCGGTGGAATTGGAGGGATTCTGGTAAAAGTAACCGGACTCGTCGAAAAGGCCGCTGTAGTGGTCGCGAGCGATAAGCGGGTCGGCGTAGGCGTTACCCAAGGCGTAGCCGGGCTGCCAAATATGCGTGGAAAAGGGCGCGTGCTGGAGATTGCCGATTGATTTCAAAACGGAGGCGTCAGAGGGCCGCCACAAGATCGGATACTCGCTGCCCTGCGTCGACACATTCACGCTGGCGACATTGGGCGTGGTCCCGTACATGGCCCAGAGCGTGAAGCTGTTTGTGGAATCCGACTGCGACAAGGGAAAGTCAAACTCTCCCGTGGCAAAAGTATACGGCCCCGCCTCCTTGGTAAAGGTCTGCGCGCTGCCGTCGATATTGCCGGAACTATAAGAGCTTCCCCCCGCCGGGACACGGGGCACATCGAAGGCAGCAAAGTTATACTGAGCCAAACCACGCTGTGCGGAATACGGCACCCAGTTCGGATAGACGCTGCCAGCATGATACGAAAAAGGCCGGAGGGCAACCCGGCCGGAATAATCACGCCGAACCGCTCCCGAGCGTCCGAGGAGGGGGTCCAAAGTGGCATCCAAATCTGAAGATTGATTCCCCCAAGAGCCGTAACTAAGACGCTGCAACCAACTACTCTGAACCGGCGAAGTCGTGTATTGGCCGGGATAGAGACGCACATCCGCCCAATCAAAATAGATGGCCGTAAATGTAAAATCAAGAGCATCCCGAGGAGCCGGGCTGAAGGTGTAAATGGTATCGGACAAAGCCGGATTGTTTTCAAAGGGATCCACCCGGCCGGGAATCATCTCCACCAGGCTGCCATCCAGAGGAGAGGAACCAGCCAGCGTAAAAACCATGGTCTCTCCTGGATCCAAAGTCAGCCCTCCCCCGCCATCGGAAAGGTGAAACCGTAACAGGACCCGGGTCGTCCAATCCGTATAATTAGGGGACGAAATCCCCAGTTTAGCGGCCACCAGTTGGCCGACCTGTAACTCGATGCCTGATTCCGAGCCGAAAGTGTCGGGCGCATAGGTCTGGGGCGTGTCTCCATTAGAAGGCACATCCTCCACGTCCGTCAGACGCAGGTACGAATTCGGGCCCAGACGGTACGTGACCGTGTAGCCGTCGCTGGCTCGCAGGGGAACGTCATAGGGGTTCCAGAGGACGATCTCGGGCCAGAGGTGGACGCTCAACTCGGCCCCGAGGAGAGAGAGGCCGACATCGAAGCCGGCGAAGGCGATCACAGGGGAGACGTTAGCGGTCTCGTCGTCACCCACCTGTGGCACGAGGGGCGTGGACAGGTTGGCCCAGTCACGGATGCGGCCCCAACGCACAAGGTGCTCGCCGCCGGGGTCGAGATCGGGGAAGCGGTTGAGGTCGGCCACGGGATCGTCGTCGTCGAGGCCGGCACCGGTTTGCAGGTAGACGCCGAGGTCTTTTTTTAAGCCCCCTTTGACGGGGTTGGTCAAGAGCCCCTCGGAAAAGAAAGTCACGTCGTGGTAATTAGCTGCCAGGGCATCGACCAGATCGGCATCGGGTAGCTCCGGGCCTTCGGTGCCCAGGCGGCGCAGGCTATCCCGGGAGGCTTCACTGGTAACATCGTAGCCCCCCGCCGACCAGCGCGCGGCGGCGGAATCCTCCAGCCACATGGCCTGCAGGCCGAGCCCCTGCGTGGCCAACACGCGTGAGAGGGCCTCGTCGCTCCCGGCGGAAGCGGTGCGCAACGCCTCGGGCTCGATGGCGTCGAAGCGCGCTTTGGTACTCTCGTCGGCTACCCAATAGGCGTAAGCGCCGTCGCCGACTTCCACCTTGCCAGCCTCCACGCCGTCGACGGTGACGTCCGTCACGGTGTTGGCGCCAACCATCTCGACGGGGTCAGCCAGGGCTTGGTCCGGCGTGGGATCGTTCCCACTGGTATCCAGGCCGGACACCAGCCAGGCCAACGGCTTGAGCTTACGCTTGGCGTCGTCATAGGCGTCCGCATTAGAGTTGAGCCGCACGGAGCCGTCACTGCTGGCGGGATTATCGACGGCGCGCATCTCCTCGGCGCTCCAGACGGCGGTCCAGTGCGCATGCCCGGAGGCCGGGGCGGCGGTGACCGGAGTCGCGGCAGGATCGTCCAGCGGTTGGGCTGAGCCGGTGGCGCGAGCATCGGGCCCTGCCAACTCCTGAAGCTGCCCAATCGCGACGTTGAGGCCCAGCAAGGCGTTCTGGCGGGCCACCATATTCATCTGGTTGCTCTTGCTCACCGCCATCTCCGTCTGCAAGAGGACGCTCAGGCTGAGCAGCATTAGGAGCACAAACGCCATCAAGCTGATTGCTATCATCAGGGCAAAACCCGGTGCGCGCCTCCCCCGAAGCCTGCGAAGGACACGGGCTCCCACGGGGTCTTTTGAATGGGCTTGGCCGGACATGAGTGCGGGGTAATAAGTGTCAACCAGATGAGCCGGAGGCCGGAACTCGTTTTCTCAACTGGTTACGAACCATAACCAGAGAATTAGAAATCAACAAGCACCAGGGGCGGGATGGGAATACGTGATCGATTACCACAAAGACTCTAATCGGCTAAAATGACCGCCATTCAACCGAGCCTCCTATAAAACCGTTGAAAATAGCTATTTCCCACGGACTATTATCTCATCCGCAATCAACGGGTTTAAGTACGTCCGACTGGCACCAGGCGTAATTCTGGGTAATGTTTTTTCCGTTTTCAAACCCATGCCCCCAACCAAACACGTCCGCGCATTTCTCTGGCTGCAACCCTTGCTGCTCATGCTTTGCGCCCAACCAGCGCTTAGCCAAAGCACAGAGACGGGCGCCACTGCGCGGCAGGTGGTTTTCACTGTGCTGCCCACGGCGGAGGTCAACCCGAGCTTTCCCGATCTGTACGCCCGCGTCGCCAATGAGGAAACCCCGATCCGGCCCGGCTTCGGGCGGCGCGGCGCACCGGTATCCATACCCATGGGTACCAGCCATCTTGAAATCTACACCAAGGTTCCCCGGCCCGACGGCCAGTTGGCGCGTGTCGACCTAGCAGCGGTGGACCTCAATGCTGCGGGCCAGGCCAACGCTCAGGTAATCCTCCTGCGCAATCCTCAGCAGCCCATGCAGTTCAACGCCCTCGTGACCGATGACAGCGCCGAGGCCTTTCCCCCCGGCACGGTGCGCTTTGACAACCTGTACCCCGGCGAAGTTGCGGTCAAACTGGGCGAGGAACGCTTCGCCCTACCCTTCCGGGACAGTCGCCAAACCCGCGTGGACCTCGATTCCGGCGGCCAAACGCGCCTGCCCTTCCTTGTTGCGGTGGAAAGCGAAAGCGGCTGGGAATTCCGCAAGAGCAGCCAACTGGCACTCTGGCCCCGGACGCGCATGCAGATCGTCTGCCTGCCCTACCAGCTGGAAAACGGCGACAACGTCTTCCGCGTCCACTATATTCAGGACGTCCCCAAGCCCAATCCCGGCCAGTGAGGCGCTCAACCTCCCCGCGGACGCAGGGAGCGGGCCTCGTGCCAGCGTGAAGGCACCAGTGTCTCCAGTGGGTTTTTTGGAATACCGCGCTGATTATGGCGGATGAGCTGGTCGATGAGCAGGATGCTTTGCTCCGCAATGATGTCGTTCTGCTGCATCATACCGGTGATGAGATTGTCCGACTCATGCCCGCGGTCGAGCTGCAAAGCCAGGAAGCCCAGGTCTTCGGGGATGCGAAAACCCGCATCGCGCAGGATGTACCAGTCGTGTGCGGTAAAACCGACCACCGCATCGGGCTTGTGCTTACGCACCCATGCCACCCGGCCCGCGTCGTCGTCGAAGCGCCCCTCGAACGGCGGGACGCGATCCTTGTCCGGCTGCTGACGCAGCATGGCGAAGGCCGCCCCATAGCGGGCGTCGTCGTCGTCCAAATGAAAGGCATGGCGACCAAAGCCGAAGCCGATACGACGATAACCCCGGGCAGCCAGTTCCCGGAAGGCCATCGTCACTGCCTGAAAGATATTGGGCCGGACACAATTGACCAAGGCTGGCCCCAGAAAACGTCCACACTGCACCCCGATGAAGCGGGCCCACTCCGGTCGGGTCTCTTCGATGAAGGCGTTGGCCTGGCCGGTCATGACGATGCCGACGGCCCCCCGGTTATAGAGGGTGCGAAAAAAGTTCCCGTATTGCCCCAAGTCATCCGAGGTGAAGCGCTGCAAGGCATAGCCGAGCTTGTCCGCCATTTCCCGCAAGGGGTCTCGGTAAAAAACGGCCAATTGCTTGCTCTGGCCGTCCACGGGGAACTCCACTGCCGCCAGCGTCATGGCCTGCATGGAAGCGCTCTGGCTGAAACGCTTCGAAGCCAGCGACGACAGCACCGGATTGGGCCGGTAGCCCATGCGCTCGGCCAGGTCACGTATTTCCTGATAACGCTCCCGCGAGAGCGCGCCCTTCCCCCTCAAGGCCAGGGAAACTGTCGAAACCGACACACCCGCTTCTCGCGCGATCTTCTTGAGGGTGATGTTTTCCATGAGACACGGATAAAGAGCCGCCTTCCCTTTTTCAACGGTTTTTTTAAATCCATTGAAACCAGCGGCGTTAAGACCCTTCACGCCATCCAGGGAAAATCCGAGTCCTCGCCCGCAGCCGCCGCCAGGATCAAGGCCGGGGGGCCGTGCGGCTCGTCCGGGCCACTTTCCAGCCCGCCCAAAAGGTAAGGTTCCTCTGAGACCAGCGGCCCCGGCCCCGGACAACTCCGCGCAATGGCCCCCACCTCATCCACACAGGAGGCCATCCACAAGGCCGCCTTGCGAAGACGCTCGGCCCAAGCCTGATGGCCGGTCACCCAACCACGACGCCAAGCCTGGAAAACGTAGTGCAGGATCATACCCGTGCCGCTGGCATCCGGCAGCGAACGGCCGACGGGCAAATGCAGGAGCCGGTGCCAGGCACCCGATTCTGCCTGGGTGGCGGCCAACGCCAAAAGCACCTGATCGAGAATCGGGGCCAGACGAGCCAGAGCCTCGTCACGCTCCAGTGCGACCATGCCCGAAACCAGGCCGCGCAACAGCCAGCCATGCCCCCGGGACCAAGCCCCCGGCGAAAGCGCCTTGGCATCCCGTAAGAAACCCCTGCCCTGCGACCACAAGCCATTGGCGGAATCGCGTAAAGCGCGTTCCGCACCGAGCCATTGTGAAACGCCTTCCTCGATTAAATCAAGGTCGCCGGACCACACCCCGCCGCGCAAGCAGCGCAGGGCGTATTCCTGCAGGTCGTCCAGCAACAGGACAGGCCGCCCGTTTGTCGTGCGATGCAGGATCAAGCCTTCGGGTGTCCGAGGCCCCTCGTCTCGCCAACGCCGGGTCTCAAACAGCCAAGGCTCCAGGAAGCGTTCGTCGTCCGTGCGTTGTGCCAACTCCCACTCAGTGGAGACAAACGGCTGACGTTCCCAAGGCTTGACGCTCTCCAACGACTCACCTCGTAAACGCCCGCGCTCAAGCGCAAAGTTCAGCACCGTGCGGCCCTTGTCATGGACGGCTTCACGAATCAGCAAAGCCTCCAGCGCCCACTCACCGGTATAGCCGCCCCACAGCGGCAAGGTTTTCATCACACGCGCGGCCACGCGATCCGCAGCGGCACTCAATTCCTCGCGGGCAGACAACGTTTCGATGGCAAGTTCTGGAGAACCCGGCCTCATTGCTCCCAGCTCAAGGTCGTCAGCGAGGCCGGAGGCAGCGGCAAAACGCGGCCACTGACGAAGTCCTGCATGCTGCCCTCTCGCAAAGCCACCTGGGGCTCGCCTGTTTCGCGCTCGTTATTGGCATCGACCGAATCCGCGCTGAGGAGCGTCCAGGTGGCGATGCCTCCGCGAACCTCGCCGGAGAACTCCACCTTGACCGGCACCTTCTCGTCCACGGAGAGGTTAAGCAGAATGAGCGAGCGCTTGCGCCCGTCGGCAAAGGCCAGGGCGCGCAACGTGGAAAAAGTCTGCGCTTCCTGCCAGGCGTGTGCTTTCTCGTCGTAGACAGCCGACTCGAATTGCGGCACGCCGTCCGGGAAGGAGACCGCTAGGAGGTCGCCGCCCAGAACGCGGTTTACCGCCATCAGCGCCAGGTACTGCGGACGCCGCCGCACTTCGCCCTCTTTAAGTGTAATCAACGAACCGAAGAGGCGCACATCCTTGACCTGATAGGCGTTGTTGGTCTCCCCGAAGAGGGTGAAGAAGCACTGGATGCGCGCGTGGTACTCCTGAAGCATGAGCAGCAAGTTTTGCGCGACGTTCAAGCCGCCTCCGAGGCTGGTGAGGAAGCGATTGCGAAAAGCCGAACTGGCCTCGCCCGAAGCGGCGTGGTGGTTGACTTCGTAGACGGCCAGCTCCATGCCATGATCACGCGCCAGGTCGGCATTGGTTTGCATGGCGTCCTTGACGGACAGACGGTACTGTGCCTCGCCCCAGAGCCATGAGTAAAGCGCCTCGGGCGAATCCGTCAGCCGCTCCTCCTGCTCCGGGTCGAGCCCGTGCAGCAGGTAGGTGGCGACGGCGAAGACATCCGCCTCGGGCGTGGCCTCGACAACCCTGCGGTTCAGCCAGGTGTTCACGTTCTGCCCGGCGATCGTGAACTTGACTTTCTCGTTGTAGTACGGGGAGGCCTTGCCCGCGGCGATGAGCGACTCCCAGTAACCCGGACCGTTGTAGCCGCCCGCCTGGAAAGGCCCCCAACTGTTCCACGCCTCGTTGCCGAACTCCACGATGATTTCGTCGAAGACCTCGGTCCAGGGCCGGGCCTGTCCCTGGGTGGCACGCAGGTGGCCCATGCCGGTGTCTGCGGGGGCGGCCAGATACTCCATAAACTGCTCAACCTCCACCGGATGGATCACGCCGGGCAGACAGTACCAAGGGTCGGCGTCTACCACGGCGCAGAGCTGGTAAAACTCGTGCAGGGAAAACGGATACTGCTGGCCGCCGCCGCGAGGCCCGGTGCTCGTCCAGGGAGAGCTGCTGAAGCGGGCCTGCTCCAGTCGCGGGCGCAACATGTTTTCCATCGAGCTACCGCCCATTTGCAGGTAACGCAGGAAGCCGGGTCGCAATTGCTTGAGTTCATCCACCAGCAGCCTGCCGAAAGCGGTTGCCCCGGCAAACTCCTCGTGGCTGAAGACCAGATCGTCCACCAGCACCGCGCCGCCATCGACCTCGATCAGCGCCGTGAGATTGCCGTTGGTAAAGTCCTCAGGCACAGTGAACTCCACCGCGAACTCGCCCCAGTCCTTCCCCGGCGTGAACTCCGCCGCTCCGGGCTCGCGCACCCGTATGACCGGACTGCCCCCGACCGCCTTGGCCCGGAACTTCAAAGACCACGCTCCCCGCACCGTAGTCACCTCCGCGTTCTTGCCCGGCAGACGAATGTGCGCGGTTACCTCGGAACCGTCCAGCCTGAGCGCGTGGCTGCCGAAAGACTCCAGCGCGACATCGCCGGCGATCAACTCAGCCCCCTCGCTCAGCCAATGGCGGCTGCCCGCACGAGCCGAACCCACAACGTTGAAATGCCCCTCGCCCGTACCATCGCGCTCCACCATGACAGCAACGTTGGCGCTGTCGCCTGCCGGCACCTCGTGGTCAAAGACCAGGTAATCCAGCTCGCGGTCGTCTTGCTCCGGCAGCCGCTCGCGGCGCACCTCGACAATCTTGCCGGTCATGCCCTTGGCAGGGCCGTTGAGGATAGTGAAGTCCGCCCCGATAACGCGTGACGACGCCTGGTAGTCTTCCGGGGGCGCGGTCACCGCCTGCCAGACATAGATGCCGCCGGCGTCCTGCCGGGGGCCCCAGAAAATCGAACGGTACTGCGTGCCCTCGAAGTTGTAAACCGCACGGTCATTCGTCACCGCCCCAGCATCCCACCAGGTATCGGTCAGGTTCATACCGAAGCGCTTCACGCCCGCCAGCTCGACCTCTTCGCCAACGATCACCCGCACCGGCTCCGGGGCTGCGAACAAGACATCCAGGGCTCCCAAAGCAACCCATGCAATGACAGCCAATCGGCGCATGGGGAGCGCACAAAAAGACAGGGTAAACATGATGACAAGCCTGCTCTATCCTGGCGAGACAGGCAATTTTGAAACGCCCCGGGCCGCTGTTGGAGTTAGTAAAACCGATGATTAAACCGGGATTTACTTTGAGTTAAAAGATGGAAAGCGCTACCGTCCACGGTCATACTTGTGGAACACCCCATGTTGAAAAAGCAGCGCATTCTCGCGGTCGCGACCACCCTCTGGTTTCTCTTGCAACCCGTCTCCGGGCAGGCCACAGGGCGCGAATACGAAGAGGCCGGTAAGCCCGAAGACACCGCCAAGGTCCTGAAGTTCATGCCGGAGGGCACCGAGGCTCTCGAGCTCATGATGCCGATGCGCGACGGTGTCTCGCTGGCCACCTCAATCTTCCTGCCACCGGGCGATGAACCGCGCCCGGTGCTCTTCTGCAAAGGCTACTACGGACGTAGCGGCATGGCCGGTTATGCACGCCCCTGCCAGGACGGCGGCCTGGTCTTCGTCGCGCAGGACGCGCGCGGTCGCGGAAAATCCGAAGGCGTGGGAACCTTCGATGCCAGCAGCTTTGAAGACGAAACGCAGGATCTGGAAGACGCCCTGGAGTGGATTGCCCAACAACCCTGGTGCGACGGCCGCATCGTCATGACCGGTGGCAGTGGCAACGGCATCAACCCCAGCGTGGCCGTCCTGACCGGCAGCCCGCACCTGCGCGGCGTCAGCGTCGGCTCGACCTCCGGCGTGGCCGATCACTGGATGTTCGAGAACGGCGCGCGCCGCTGGCTCTACTCCTGGATGAAGCACCGCGGCATGAAAATCGAGGACTGGCCACGCCCCACCGTCGGCCCGCGCGACGACACCTCCATCCGCAACTACCTTGCGCAACAGCCGGTCAACCCACAGACCGTTTACGTGGCCGGCGGCGGTTGGTTCGACATCCTCAGCGAGGCCGCCCTGGACTATTTCGAAGCCCTGCACGACAAGATGCCCGTCTATGTGACCATCGAGCCGCGCACCCACGCCGCCCCCGGGAAAATCGACGGCAAAGCCTGGCCGCGCCCCGTCAAAGTCAGGCGTGCACCCACTATCGAGGCCATGCTGGCAGGTACTGCGGGCACGGAAAAATCGTGGGTGCAGTATTTCCTCATGGGCGACGTCAACCGGCCCGACGGCCCCGGCAATACCTGGCGCGTGACCGAGACCTGGCCGCCGCCCGCCGAGAAAACCGCGTACTACTTCCAGCCCGACGGTGGGCTCTCCTCGCAAACCCCGCCGGACTCCGCCGCGCCCGAGACCTACCTTTACGATCCGGCCGATCCTGCACCTGCCATCGGCGGCAACGCCACCTACGACCTCGAGGCCGGACCGAGCGACCAACGTCCGCTGGCCGAACGCGACGACGTGCTGCGCTTCGCCACCGCTCCGCTCGATGAGCCCGTGGCCGTCGCCGGACCGGTCCAGGCGAGGCTATCCTTTGCCACCGACGCGCCCGACACACTGTTCATCGTCAAGCTGGTCGACATCTACCCGGACGGCTACGAGGCCGTCATCCGCGAGTCCGCCGCGCTCGGACGCTTCGCCATTGGCCTCGACGGCGATACCCCGCTTCAGCCCGATCAGGTTTACTCGCTCGCCATCGACCTGGGGTCCACCGCCATCGTATTCGACGAAGGGCATCGCATCGGGGCCTACGTCACCAGCTCCGGCGTCCGCACCAACGCGCGTGGCCAGCATATCGAGACCTTTGAGGTCCACCCCAACCGCTTCGAGCCGGTCACCGACGAAAGCGATTTTCAAACCGCGCGTCAAAGCATCTCCATCGACCGCGCCCATCCCAGCGGCCTGCTCCTGCCCGTGATTTCGCTTGAAGAAAACTAAACCATGAAGCCCCGATACCTTTTAGCATTTTGCCTGTCTTCCGCCGCCTTCGCCGGCTCCAACCCGCAGCTGATCGTCGACTGGGGGCACGACTGGGGCACGGGCTGGTACCGCCAATCGCCCGGGCAGCAGGTCAACGGTACCTGGAAGCCGCTCGACACACGTGACCTCAACGGCAACGGCATCACCGAGGACGACTGGATCGGCGGCTGGGGCTACGACTGGGACGTCCCGCTCAGCCCCTCCAACCTCGTCTACGACGACAGCTATCCGTCAGCCACTTTCTACGGGGCAGCCGTCGTGCGCGTGACCGACCTGCCGCGCAAGGAAGACGGCGACGGCTACGACCGCAAGGGCGCGCCCTCCGAAGGCCACATCAACCAGAACCACGAGCTGCGCGACGACTGGAACCTGATGGCCATGCCCCCGCGCAAACGTCATCCCGAGCTGGCGCAATTCGCCGGGGCCATGCTGGTCTTCTGGAAAAAGGAGGACTTCCTCAACGGCGGTGACGCCTACCCGGTTTCCCTGCCGGAAGGCAGCGCCATCGGCATCTTCATCTCGCGCTACTGGGGCGGCATCGACTGGGGCCGCTGGGTCGTGCGCGACTCTGGCCAGTTCTATATTTCGGAGGACACCTTCGCCGGGCAGACCGAGCCCTTTAAAATCGATTTATCCGTCGACATCACCGAGGCAGAGAGGCTTCCCAACGGCGCCAAGAATCCCGTCGTGCGCACCACCCATACCATCGACCCGACCCAGACCCGCTGGGCACGCTACGATCCACGGGCTCCGGACGACCTCTTTTTCGATCCGTCCCAAGCTGACTTTGCCTCGCAAAGCTTCAACGATGTCGAGGCGGTCGGCTTCCTGGCGCAACGGGATTTTGCCGTCGGCTATCCGACTGCCGCCGGACTCTGGAAAGAGCCTTACGGCCTGGGCGAGCCCATCGCACTGAAGTTCAACGCCGCTCAAGTGAGGGGCGTGGTCGACGCGCCGGAGGGCTTTACCGCCATCGTGCCGATGGAACCGATCGAGGTCGACGGCCAACCCGCGCTCTACGTGGCCAAAACGGAAACGACCTACCGGCAGTGGGCCGAGGTCTGGAAGTGGGCCGTGACCAACCAGCGCGCCGCACACTTCACCGAGGGTTTCGAACAGTTTCGTATCCCCGGCTACGTCTTTTTCCGCGACGGCGTGCCCGGCAGCGCGGAGACCGGTCTGAGCGAAAGCCACACGGTCAACGAGCCGGTCACGACCGTCTCCTGGCACGACGCCGTGGTCTGGTGCAACGCCCTCTCCGAGTTGGAAGGCCTGCGCCCGACCTACTACGCTGACGCCGACTTCAGCCAACCCTTGCGCACCGTCATGGAGCGCCGTTACCGGGAGAAAGCCGACGCGCGCCCGGCGGTTTACTTCGACGCCACCGCGCCCGGCTATCGCCTGCCCACCGGGGCGGAGTTTGCCTACCTTTACACCCAGGGCGGCACCCTCCAAGGCTGGGATGCGGATACAGCGAATCAACGTACGCACCCCGTCGCCACCTCCCCAGCCGATGCAAACGGTCTCTACGATCTGTACGGTAACGTGGCCGAGTACATTTGGCCGGGTGGCAGCGTCTTCGACCCGGCCAAGGCGAACACCTACTGGGCGGTGGGCGGCAGCGCCTTCGGCGACGAGGCCGAGAGCGCCATGCCCTTCGGCGGCGTGCCCGCGCAGGGCAGCCACGCGGTCGGCTTCCGCGTCGTGCGCAACGGCTTTGTGCCGCTGCCTTCGGCTTCGGCGGACGGTATTCCGCGACAACAGATTCAGGCCGGACAAACCTTGCCGTCCCATCGCAGCATCGACCCGCAAACGGTCGCCAACCTGGCCCGCGAACGCCTGGGCACCCATGTTTTCTCCGGGGCCGGCAGCCTGCCCTCCAACGACAACCCGAATAAGAATTATCCGGCTCAGGAAAGCTACGATCTCGGCGTATCCGAAGTCGAGGTGCCCTACTGGCTCTGGAACATCGTGCGGCAATGGGCTACCTTCCAGGCCGGCTACCGCTTCAACCACGGCGGCGACATGGGCAGCCTACTCTACCTGACGGACGATGCTGAACCGGCCACGCACAGCCGCGACGAACCCGTCACGAACATCACCTGGTACGACGCGGTGGTGTGGTGCAACGCCCTCTCCGAGTTGACCGGCAGACAACCCGTCTATATCGATCAACAAAGCGGCGAGCCTCTACGCGATGCCTCCATCGCGCGCCTGCCCATGTACCCGGAGTATCACTACATGAACACCGGCCGCGACCAGCACCGCCCCATCGACGATGCCGCCGTCATCGAGCTGCAAGTCGATACCCAGGCCAACGGCTACCGGCTACCCTCTATGGCGGAGCTGGAGGCCGTCGCGGTGGCCTCGAAGAATTTGGATGAAGCCTGGCTGCGCCCCAACTCCGGCCTGCGCACGCATCCGGTGGCCACGCGCGAGCCCAACGCCTCCGGCCTTTACGATATCGAGGGCAACGTTCACGAAATGACCTACGGCGGAGACAAGCTCTTCGGCCAGGCGCGCTTCGGCACGCATTTCGCCGACGAGCCCGGCGTCCCGCCGCACCCGATGAACCGCAAGGAGAACCCCTTCGTAGGCAGGCCTTACCTCGGCTTTCGCCCCGTCTGGCGCGTCGACTGATTAACTCCTAAGTGCGAAAGGCTTTGCGGTAAGCGCCCGGCGTGACGCCAGTCTCCCGCTTGAAAAACTGGCTCAGATAAATGCCGCTGGAGAACCGGCAGTGCTCGGCAATCGCCTCCAAGGTCAGGTCTTCCTCGCGCAGCAGGTGCTTCACCACGGCCAGCCGCAAACGCTTCATTTCGCTGCCCGGCGAACGCCCCAACGTTTTTTGAAAACGCATCTCCAACGCGCGCACGGAGCAGTTGACCGCCGCCGCCACCTCCGCCATGGAGGCGCCTTCCCGCGCATGGGCCTGCATCCATTGCAGCGCCTTTTCCACCACGGCATCATCGGCATGCTGACGCATGGTCGACTGCCGCTCGATCAGCTCCGGCTGATGGAGTCGGATAACTTTGCGGCCCAGCTTCTGCCCCCGCATGAGCTTTTGCAGCATCCGGGCCGCCCGGCGACCAATCTCGCGGTAGGGCAACTGTATGGTCGAAATCGGGGGATGCGCCCCCAGGCCCCAGACCGGATCGTTGTCCGTACCAAGCACCATAACCTGCTGCGGGATGCGGATGCCGGCTTGAAAGCAAGTAACCGATAATTCGTTGGCGAAAACATCGTTGGCACAGTAGATGGCAATAGGTTTGGGCAGTCCCAACAGCCACTCCATGGCGGGATTGCGTTCGCCAAAGTGCTTGCCGGAGGCAATCATGGCCGGGTCGCGGAAAAAGGTTTCCACCTGAGACTGCCCCAGGGAGGCCAGGCGATCCCGGAACCCCGCCAAGCGCACGTCGGAGAAGTTCTCATCCTTCAGCCCGAAAAAGCCGAAATGCTCGACCCGCGACTCGCACAAAGCCTCTGCGGCGAACTGTCCCAGCCGGTAACCGTCGGCGCCCACCTGCGGCAGGCGGTTGAACACCGTGCCGTCGTGGATATTTACCGTGGGCAGGGATATCGCCGAGGCCGCCTCGGCCAAGTCGGCACGCCCCAGCAAACCAATCAGGCCTGATGCCGCGGAGAGCCCTCCGATCCGCCTGATGGCCTCCGCGCTCTGGTTGACATGAAAGAAGGCCCAGCGTCGCCCCGGCAGGGCAAAGTCGTAGATGCCGCGAATCATTTCGCGATTCGCCTCCTGCAGGCTAGGCAGCATCAGGAAGACCTCGCGCAGCGTACCGGTTTTGACGAAAGGGGCTGTCGGCATCGCTTATCAGCCTAGGATTTTTGGATTCATTGGTAAAGCCTTGTTTCGCTTTTTATAATAAATCATTCGCTTTAACGAATTGTAACTTGGCGGGAAATCGACTATGATTGCGCAATGACTAGTAAGCACACCCTCTTACCCCTTCTTGGCGTTCTTTTGAGTGCCGCTATTGCCCAGGGCCAGTTGATCAATATCGACCTCGGCAACTCCACCACAGTGGGTTCAGACCAGTCCGCCGGGGTCGTGGCCTCAACTGGCTGGCAGCAAAAGTCGGGCTATCCGAATTTCAGCAACCAGTCCCTGCTCTTTTCCGACGGCTCCCCCTCCAACGGGCTGATCACGGCGGTCAATGGTACCGGCAACTACTCCAGCATCGGCGCCTCGACGACGGATCCGAACTACACCATGTTCAACCGGGATATCGGTATTAGCGGCAACACGGGCCTGACCACCATCACGGTCACCAGCCTGACAAATACGGAGTTCTCCGGCGGCTACGACGTGTACGTTTACATCGCCGCCAACGCCAACAGTAGCAGTCACGAAGAAGCCACCATCAGCCTCTCCGACGGCACCAGCACATACTACGTGCTGGTCAACGAAACCATCGCCTCCTACCAGGGCAGCTTCATCCAAAGCACGGCGACCAGCTCAGGGACGGCACCCATTGCCAACTACGTCAAGTTCAGCGGCTTGACTGGCGACTCTTTCACCATCAGCAGCCAAAACGTGGACGACCTGACCGGCGCCGTAGCCGGCCTTGCCGGGATGCAAATCGTGGCCGTGCCGGAGCCATCCACCATGGCCTACCTGGGCATGTTGACCGTGCTGTCGTTCCTGTATCTTGTTAAGCGACGCCGATAACGCAGCCGGAGTATTACCCGATGAATAAACGCTGTTCCGTGCTTATCCCCGGCATTCTTAGTCTGCTGGGACTGTTGGTCATATCGGCGGACGCCGCCACGCCTCCACCAGAGGGCTCGGCGGTCATCGTGGCCGAAGCCCCCGGGCAGGGCTTCGTCTTTTCCCCGGAGCAGGCCAAAAATCACTACATCGGTGACTTCGTCCGCTGGGCGGTCGAGGATATCGGCAACATCCCCGCTCCTGACGCCATCCTCGCCGTCGGCAGCTCCAGCATGCGCATGTGGAACACCATCGAGGAAGACCTCGGTCCCGGCCCGGTCCTCCACCGCGGCTTTGGCGGCTCGCGCATGAGGGACGTGCTGGTTTACATGGACTTCCTCACACGCTACGGCGCCAAGCGCGTTCTCGTCTACGAAGGGGATAACGACCTGGCTGGTCCCCACAGCGAAATAGAGCGCGACTTCATCGAGCCGACACGAACGTTTATCGAAGCCATGCAGACAGCCGTCCCCGACGTGCAGATATATTTTATCTCCATCAAGCCCAGCATCAGCCGCCTGCATCGCATCGATGTGTACCGGGAAGCCAACCGTCAACTGCGTGAACTGTGCGAAGCTTCGCCGGACCTGCATTACATCGACGTGTTCGAGCCCATGCTCGACGAGAACGGGCAACCGCACGAAACCCTCTTCAAAAACGATAAGCTTCATATGAACGCCGACGGCTACGCCATCTGGACCGAGCAGATCCGACCGCGCCTTGCGGATCAGGATACCGCGGCCCCCTGACCAGGCGGCTTCCATCCCGGTCCCAAAGCAGTACACGCAACGGTTTTATACGTATCGCTTTTGAGCGGCAAGGCCGCCGGTTTCAACATGGTCTCAGTCGCACCCCGTGAGCGCCGCCCATTCGCGCCCCATATTGTCCTCCGATGAAAGACCAAGCCCATGTGGAGCCCACAGTTTCGGCCCAGGCATATTTTCGCCATCCCCGGAACTCCAGCCGGCCAGCGCCTTTATGGAATTGGAACGGCCGGGTCAGCCACGAATATATCCGGCAGGCGCTTGAACAAATGAAGGCCCAGGGGTTTGGCGGAGCATTCATCCACCCACGCCCCGGCCTGCAGACGGAATACCTTTCCGAGGAATGGTTCTCGCTCTGGCAATACGCCTTGGAAACCGCCACGGACCTCGGCCTGGAGTGCCACCTGTACGATGAAAACTCTTTCCCGTCCGGCTTTGCCGGGGGGCACGTATTCAGCCGCTTCCCCTGTGGCGTGGCCCAATACGCCGTTCCGGTGCATACCGACGAACTGCCGACAGCTCCGGTCTGCGAAGTCCTCGGCGTGTATGACCTTATCAACGAACAGCCGCGCGCAATCGAATACGAGCTGGGGTGCGAAGGCCGCTTGCTCGTCATCGAGCTGCGCAAGGGCCGGGTCAACCCCTGGACCGCCTGGACGCCCTATGTCGACACATGCAGCCCCCAGGTCGCCGAGGTCTTTTTGGAAAGCACTCACGAGGCCTACCGCAAGCATCTGGGGAAACACTTCGGCAAAGCTATCCGCTACTGTTTTACCGACGAGCCCACGGCGGCGAAATTCGAGCAGAATGACAAAAGTCCGAGCCTGCCCCTGTCGCGCATGCTGCTGAAGGAGTTCCAGCGCGAACACCGCTACGACCTGCTCTCGCGACTGACCGATTTGTTTGTCGACAGCGAAACCGCCACTGCCACGCGCTTCGACTACTACATGACCTTGCAGCGTGTCTGGACGCATAACTTCCTGCGCCCCATCAGCGACTGGTGCCAGCGCAACGGCCTGGCCTACACCGGCCACCTGATGGAACACGAATGGCCCTGCCCCGCCAGTCACCCGGACAGCATGGATGCCTTCCGCTGGTTCCAGATTCCCGGTATCGACCTGCTGGCCTTCCAGTTCGATTTCGAAAATCGCAACGGCAACGCGCTTTACCTGCTGAACATTAAGGAGGCCGCCAGCGTTGCCGACCAACTCGGCCGGGAGCGCGTGCTCAGTGAAACCCACGGCGCCGGCGGGCACCGCGTACGCTTCGACCGCTTCAAGCAACTCTGCGACTGGCAGATGGTTCACGGCATCGACCTGGTGACACCGCACATGGTCAATCAATCCCTGGCCGGCGCACGCAAGTACGACTGGCCGCAGACCTACAGCGATCACAGCCCCTGGTACGCGCACTACCATCTCCATACCGGACACGTCGCCCGCCTGACCGAGGCCCTGCGCCTGGGCAAACGCACCAACCGCGTCCTGTTGCTCCATCCAACCACCAGCGGCTGGCTGACCTACAAGCCAAGCGGTGAAAGCGAACCGACAGAGTCCTTGCGCGAATCGCAGGCAAGCCTCGTCCAATATCTGGCCGATCATCAAGTGGACTTCGATCTGGGCGACGAGTTGCTCATGCGGGATTTCGCCGAGGCCTTCGACGGTTGTCTGCACTTGGGAGACTGCCACTACAGCATTGTTATCCTGCCGGAAGGTATGGACAACTGGTTGGGCAGCACGCTCAACTGCCTGGAGCGGTTCCTCGAAAGCGGGGGCGTCTTGCTGGCCCTGCGCGATGCGCCCCGGCACGTCAACGGGCGGCCCGACACAGCGCCGACGGAACTGCAGGCACGGCATCCCGAACAGTGGATCGCCCTGGAAAGCCGCACCACCTGCATCGGGGCCATTCGTGCGCGGTCCCCCGCCCGCATCACCGGTTCCGGTGGCCATGACCTGACACCCGCCCTGCACCACCAATACCGTGAACTCCCCGGCGGCGGCGCCCTGCATTTTCTGGTCAATACGGAAAGGCACTCCGTCGAAACAAAGTTCGAAGTCACCGGCCGGAAAGCGCTCATCCTGGATACCGCGAATGGCGATGCTCGCCCTGCCGATACCTCCCGTCGCGCGGACCGTTTGCAGCTTACCCATGCTTTTCCCTCGCACGGGCACCTGCTCCTCCTTGTCGACAGCGACTGGGAGGCTTCCTCCGCCCCTGCAGCCAGGGATGAAAAAGATACCTGGTCATTGCCATTGCGCTTCCTTAGTGCCGCTCCACAGGCACCCAACGTGTATCCCATCGCCTATGGCGATATCGAGTTGCCCGGAGGTCAGGTCGTGCGGGACATTAGCGTGCTGGATGCCAACGAACGCCTCTGGAAAGCTCAAGGCTTCGACCAGAATCTCTGGGATCGCACCGTGCAGTTTCAGGATAACTATCGACGCTTTCACTTCGACGATTACAGCGGCTTCGCCATGCGTTACCACTTTCAGCTCGAAAGTGTGCCGACGGCCCTCGATCTGGCCGTGGAACGCCCGCAGCTCTACCGCTGCACGGTGAACGGCCAGCCGGTGGACTTCGACGGTGCTTCAAGCTGGCTCGACGATGAAATTTGCAGGGCGGCTATTGTCGATAAGGTTCAGCCAGGCGACAACCTCGTGGAATTGCGCGCACGACGCTTCCATATCGACTGCGAGCTGGACCGCATTTACCTGCTCGGGCCGTTCACCCTGGAAACAGCCGCCAAAGGATTTTGCATCAAGGCTGGTTTGCCCGACATCCAGCCGGGTGACTGGACACGGCTGGGTCTGCCCTTTTACAGCGGCTCCATCGTTTATCGTTACGAGGTGGATGTACCGTCCGGTACACAGGCCTGGCGCATTGCAGCCCCCCAGTACGAAGGCGCATTGGCCCGGATATACTGCGACGGACAACTGCTGGGCCCGATTGCTTTCCCTCCCTACTCCCATGAGAGCCCCTGCCCCGCTCCGGGCAAACACGAGATCGGCATCGAGGTCGTCAGCGACCTGCGTAATCTGCTCGGACCCTACTTTGGAGGCAATCAGCACTCACAGTACTGGGCCTGGCGCAGCGCTCCCGTGCATGAAGTTCCCGGTGAACACTACCAACCCA
>JAUIHT010000017.1 GCA_030432235.1 Verrucomicrobiia bacterium
GGACGCTGCAGCGAAATTCCCCAAAAGCTAAGCCTTAGCGTAGGATTCTGCCCCCTCCGGCATCAGACCCCCACATGGTCGGACGCCTTTCCGCTTAAATTCGTTGTCACGCAGCGACTGCGGCGTCTATTCAGGAACAAATCAACAGGTCGATCCCAAAACACCTGTCAACACAAAATATATGAATATTTCGAGAAAAGTTCGGTTGACCAAGGACTATGCCTTACCCCCTAATGAAGGGGTGTAGGCGGACATCACTAAATGTAGTGATATCCGCCGAAACTGGAGGCGAGTGCCGCCTGCCGCATGAAAGAAACTGTCTGATTGGCGTCTGCCAGTTTCCCACACTCTCTAAACATGAAGGTGACATGCGGCAGGTTTGCCCGTCAACGAGAAAGTACGTTATCATAACGCATAAATACGTCGCAGAACTGCGCATGATACCTACACGCGGCGTACTGTCTTTGTACTCACTTTAAATATACGCGCAATCTCGGCTAAAGTACGCTGCTCTTCATCGCGCATTCGGCGTACTTCTTCACGTTGCACAGCAGACAGAGCAGGAGGACGACCACCGACGCGGCCACGCTTACGGGCAGCGGCCAATCCTTCCCTGGTACGCTCAGAAATGCGCTCTCGCTCAAACTGAGCAATGGATGCAAAGACATGAAAAACCAACCGGCCTGCCGGGGTGGTGGTGTCGATGTCCTCGGCCAAGGACCGGAAACCAGCACCACGATCCCTTATCGCTTCTACGATATCGAGTAGGTCACGTAATGACCGCGCAAGTCGGTCGTACTTCGTCACGACAACAACATCACCGTCACGCAAATGGTCGATCATGTCATCGAGCTGCTGGCGTGATCTGGCCGTGCCGGTGATCTTTTCAGCAAAGACACGCTCCGCACCTGCGGCGGTGAGGGTATCACGTTGTGCGTCAAGGTTCTGTTCGTCAGTGCTGACACGGGCATATCCAATGATCATAGGTCATGGTGCCATAAACGTCCCAAAACTCAAACGGTTTTGGCTAGGGTTTTTGTCCTTTTCAACAGCTTGACCTGCCATGGGGCAGGGCAGGAGGACAAAAACGACCGTTTATGTCCATTCATTTTGGATGTTAGGGCGCAAATATAGATTGCACTATAGGCTTCTCGAATCGTAAGCTCATAACACATAGATCAATAATTCGGCACGGGTTTTACCATGCGCACCATCTTTCTGAGCATGACCATTCTTATGCTTGGCGCTGTCACGGCCTCGGCTCAACAACCAAGGCACTGCGTTTCTTATCAAGGATTTAGCGTTCCATACATTGCCGATCCAACGTTGAATAACGTTGGCATCGCAACCCATGATTTTTATGGACGCCCAATCATTATTATGAATCCTCAGGTTCTCAATCAATTTCCGCCTCTTGCAAGGGAATTTTGGTTTGCTCATGAATGTGCGCACCATGCTTTACCACCTTGGCAAAACAGTGAAGATGCCGCCGACTGCTATGCCATCCAAGCAATGCGATGGCTTGGCATGTTAAATAATCCTGCAGAAGTGAACCAGTTTTTTGCGTCCTTGTCTGGTCTACCGGGAAATATTTGGACTGGCCACAGGCCAGGCCCTGGCCGCATCCAACTTATGCAAACGTGCCTTGCAAATAGCAATTAAGTTTGGCTCTATCTGAATAAATTCGGGCATTTTCTGGAGCCTATTAAGCTATTCCTAATTTCTCCGATGGATAATTGGAAAACTAACGCGGAATCTTCGGTCGCCATTAGGGTTTCTAACTCATCCATTGCCAGCTTAGACTGATCGCAGTCACCGAATAATGCTTCTGACACGACCAAATCTGAGATCGCGCTTGCTGTCAGTTGAGAACGTAAATAGCTCGTCTCGTTTAGAGCTAAAGATTTCGCATCCAGAAAAACTTTACGTGCTTCTTGAATGTCTTGCGTTACGCCTGGGGCAAATAAAATGCGAGCAATATATCTCTGTGCTTCAATTTTTTCAGGAACAGTTTGACTCTTTTCAAGAGCCGCATTCGCATATTCGAGAGCCTTTGAGTTGTTGCCCTGTGTCAGCATCTCATAAGCTATTGTCGCATAAGCTGCAAACCCCCCAGCATCCGGGTCTTCCTGTAAAAGTCGATCAGCCAAACGGACTATAGATAGTTTTTCGCCATTTATAATTTTCGCCCCCACATTTGCCCTAGCCATTTTCTCTGGGGTATCGGTAAATACCGAAAGTCGGGATATTTCGCTATTAAGCTCGGTAATACGGCGAACAAACGTACCAATTTGGATTATTTTAGCTTCGCGTGCTTCGCTTTGCCTCAAAATAGTATATTCATAAATTTGAAATGTTCCTATTATGAGGGATATCATCAGGGCTATGATGCCACCCCATAATGAGACACGCTTTTCAATAGAGCGTTCTTCATTTTCCATGCGCCCCTCAAGTCGGGATATCCTCTGCAATACTTCCGGTGATGTATCAAATTCATCCATAACGTTGATGCTCCAAATGTCTTCGCGCAAACACAGCCTGTCAAATTATGACACCAAAAGTGATAACGGGACACTATAAACTCAAATCGGGTCCCTTACGCACAGGACCCTTCATCGATTTCTCAGCCAGCCGTATCCGTTCATCAAAACGCTTTTCAGCCTGATCTCGTTCGGCTGCGCGGGCTTGTCGCTGTTCATCGGCAATCGCCTCTGCATCTGAGTGATTAGAGCGCAGCTCTTTCCATCCTGGCAGATGGCGTTGTGCAATCTCTTTGCGGAGCGTCTTATACCGATCTTTGACAGCTTGTTCTTGGATGGCCTTCGTTTTCCGATATCGCTTCACAAATTGTTTGCGCTCGCGGGCCTGTTTTTCGGCCAGTTTCTTAGCCTCGCTGTCCTGGCGTTTCTTTGTCCGCCCGGTGATATCAACCGTGCGCATAAATTTAGCCATGAAGCGTCCATGATCAGACTTTAGCGCATCGCGTTCGCTCCCTTGCCTGGATGCGATAGCCTGCTTGCCTTGCTTCCAGATTTTGGCCAGCTCATCACGTACCGACTGTTCCTCTGTGGCTTTCAGCTCCCGCATTTCGGACACGTCTTTACGGACCTTGCTGTGATAACGACGCTCGGCCATCGTACGGCGGCGCGCTTCAACAATCAGGCTATTCTCAAGAGCGCGATCTTTCACTATCTGATCCCGCTGAAACCTCGCGGTTTCACGGGTTCTAAAATCCGGGGACCGTGCCGCCTTTTCGAGGTTGAAATCGACAATTTCAGCGTGGCGATCTTTGCGCGTGCGTCCCGCATCGATCATCGGATAATCGATGACACGGCCATTGCCCGTTTCAACAACCTTAGATTCAGGCCGCTGAACGGATTTATCGATATGCATGGCTTGCGGCCCAATATGGATTGTTGGTTCACGATCGATGCCCTGGGCTTCCAGTGAACGGCGATCAATCCGCACATCATGTCCAGCCGTCGCCAAAGCCTGGTTGGCGCGATGTTCCCATTGTGCTCGCACCCACTCAACGGCTTTTGGCTCAAGGCCAGCCTTGGCACGGTCACGCGGACTGTCAGAAAGCCTCACAACGCGCTTGCCCGTCTCGATATCGCGGTCGCGGATCACCAGATGGCAATGCGGATTGTGTGCGTCTTTTCCAGAAGCATGAATAGCCGCGAACCAGGGCACGCGATTTCCGGTCAAGTCACGCGCAAAATCCTGGACAAGCTGCATACGTTGCTGGGGTGTCAGTTCGCGCGGCAAAGCGATCCGTACCTTGTCAACAACGCGCGCGTTTTTACGGTCGTCATTTTCTGCGCGGTTCATCCAGCTCCGCGCTTTGGTAGGATCAGTTGGCATATGATCTGCAACCAATTCCGGTTGGGCATCGGGACGGGCAATGTATAGCAAATGTGCCCCTGCGGTGCCTGCCGCGTGGGTCGTTTTGCCGATACTTTTGAGGTTGAGCGAGTAAATCGCCATGCCTCGTGACCTCCGTGCGTTGGTTGCGAACAATCGTTCACAGCCGCCGCGCGCCATGGTCACGGTAAGCGAATGCGTGGCCTGGTGGAGCAAAGCCAACTTCCTGTTTCGGTCCGGTGATCAAATCGGACCATAAAACAGGCTGCTCAACCTGGCGAAGCGCCGGTCGCTTGTTACCGTGCCAAAGGCGCGGACAAAGAAGCGAATGGCGTCATGGATGGAAACCAACATTTCCATGCACGGCACCAGCCGCAGTGCGTGTCCAGATGCGCATGTCATCTGGCCGGGGTTTGGGAGGCGGTCCTCCCACAGGCGGCGTGCCGCCTTTTGAACCAGGTTTCGCAGCGCCCATACGAGGCTAGCAAGAAAACTGGTGACGCGATTTTGCGATCCTCAATGGATCAAAAAATCGCTCTAAGGCCCCAATTTGGGGCCGCAGCGCACGGGTTTTGGAACAAAACCCAAAAGTGCGCTCTACATAAATTTAGTATATCCAATGCAGATTAAGATTTAGTTAGTCAATGCCCCGCTGTTGCATCACATACCGTG
This sequence comes from Verrucomicrobiia bacterium, assembly GCA_030432235.1. Taxonomy (GTDB): domain Bacteria; phylum Verrucomicrobiota; class Verrucomicrobiia; order Opitutales; family Cerasicoccaceae; genus JAUIHT01. The sequence continues at coordinate 4,537 of JAUIHT010000017.1, forward strand.
GCCCTTGCCATGACCAGCAGTCGTGTTGAACTGACGCTCAAGGGCAGCGTCTTTCTTCTCTTGCGGGTCTTTGGACTTAGACTCACGGGCCTTGGCCCGTTCCGCTTCGTTCGACCATTTCTTGTCAAATGGCTCATATGAGTTGTCACGAACAGATCGCTTATGCCACTCAGCCACGCCTTGGTTATAAGCTTTATCAGCAGCTCGTACCTCGCTCTTGGCCTTTAATGTCTGGGGTGACTGAGCACCCTTTTCCTGGGCAGTGAGATCGGCGTTTTCACGCGCGGTCTGGCGCTTGAAATCTGCCTGTTCGATTCCGGCCTTAAGAGCTATTTGTTCTTTCTTCTTGGGATCGGTTTCGGCTTCCCAAGCCTTCTTCTGCTGCGCCTGGTCCTTCGCAACCGCCGCGCTTGCCTCTTGAAGGGCTGCGCGCCGTTGCTCAGGCGTCAGTTTCTGATCCGGCGTATCACGCTGTTTGTCCTGGGCTGCCTTCAAAACCTCCGCTTGATCGCGGGGTTTACTTGCTGACCCAACGGTTGCACCAAGACGATCAGCTTGCGCTTCTTTCTTTCGCTCAACGTCACGATCATTTGCATCCCGCTCCAAGCAACGATCTACGTACCGTTCTTTCGAGGTTGGTCGAAAGCAGCTACCAAGGTCTTCTGATTTCGGGTCATAAGCTACAGCTATGTTCTGTTTTTCATTATAAAAAACCGCTCCACCATTATGGCGCGCAAAACTAGACGTTTGGTCATCTTTCAGTATTTCTTTGATTTTGTTCTCGTAGTCCGAACGAGACCTGATTCCGGTGTCATCACCCCTGCGTTTATCATCTTCAAATTGACCGGATTTTACATGTTTATCGAAACCATGGCCGTTTGCGATGGCTCGGGCGATTTCATCAGGAGAATGCTGCATGATAATTAGCTGTTAAGGCTGCGCGCAGCCTTAACAGCATCAAGTAATTCATCAGAAATTCGTTCCACATCTTCGACCTCAACTTCTAATATATTGGGGTCTAGGGCTTCAAACTGCTCTGAAACCGCAGATGCCATACTCATGATTTTAACCAAATCACTTCGAGACAGCCTAATTTCAACTTTGTCTTCCATTACTCTAATCACTTCCATCTTTCTCACCTCCTTTCTGTAAGAGCCTGATATTATGTCATAAATCCTGACGTTTTTCAATCAAAACTCACATCAAACGGCGGCTTAATCTTTGTTTTTGCAAGGGAATCTTCGTCCGCATAAAATGGCGGTTTCATTGCCCTGATCGGGGCTATCCCCTTCATGAAAATCACCTGCTCTTCGTCATGCATGCGCATCACTTCGTCTGGCATGATGATGCGCCGTCCGACAAATGCCGCATTGGTGCTTTGTCCTGATCCTTCCGTATGAGACCAGCTCGTGCCAACGGTTTTGCTATTGCTCCAACCGCTGTTGGAACCGGAACCACCAGGACCATAAGACGATCCGCCAGAGCGGCCCGTTGTTGTGGATTCACTGCCGCCATGTGTGTCGGATTGGTTGATATTGGCACCGAAGGACCGATTGACCACCGTCGCCGTGCCCGCCATTTCTGACACAAGATTTGCAGTCTGAATATCGCTGACACCATAAAAACACTGCGTTCCAGTGTTCGCCATAAACGTGCGCCAGGTCTTCGGATAATGAAGCTGTAACTGGCTCAAATCTTGGACAAAAAACCAAAAGCGAACGCCGTACCCTGCCAAATACAGCAACGCCTCTTCGATAGGCTGCATATAGGCAAGCTGTGGGAACTCATCTAGCATGAACAGAACCGGCGGGCGTTCTTTGGCTGCTTCGTTGTAGCTCATGCGCAGTTGGCGCATGGCCATGCCTGTGAGAACACGCAGAACTGTCCGATATTCATTCAAATATTCCGGGGGAATAATGATGTAGAGAGTTGTTTTCCCGTCCCGCAGTTCCGAAAATTCAAAGTCGTTAGGAGCTGGCTCGGTCCCCTCGCCGCCCCCGTCTTTATACGTCACACCCTGCAAACGGCTGTAAGCCCAAACTGAGGTTTGCTCCAAGGCAACCGAGAGGATCGAGGTGCCTGTACGTCCTTCCCCATCCAACAGCTTTGCCATGGTTGAGCCAGCCTGTTGCACAATCGTACGCGATGATCCTTGCATAGCGTCGAGCAAAGACTCGAATGCCTCACCACCCAAAGTCAAAAGCCGCCGCACCTCACGCATACTGCGCTCAGTGATCTGACACTGCGAAGTTGGCTCGCCCCAATCCAACTCAGAGCGTTTTTCAAGCGGGCCGGTGCGGACGTGCAAAAGCAGTCCTTCTAGGAAGTTCTTGGCGCTATTCTCCCAGAATTTGTCATTTTCGCTACCCGATGGCGCGATCAGCAAATTCGTTAGGTAGCGGACATCTTCCTCTTCATCCGCTGTCTGAATTGGATCATCCGGATTTGCCCGGATGCTCATAATCGGATTCCACCGTTCTGATTGGCTCTCGAACGGCGCAAAACGCACGACACGCTGTTTGAGGTTATCCTTTCGATGCCCGGCAGAATATTTATAGTTCTCACCTTTCACATCGATTACAAGCGTCGACCCCTCCCATAGCAAAAGGTTGGGGATGATTTGAGCAGTTCCTTTCCCGGCCCTGGTGGGTGCAAACGTGATGAGATGCCCACTCCCTTCCCGAATTGGGTCAGTACGGCGCGCGCCCTTCAAAAATTGATCGGCCCGCCGCGCGTAAATTGCGGTCGCATCAGAAGTAGGCCGTTCTGGGTCATTTAGTGCCCCAACATATGGGCAAAGCTTGGATTTCTCTCCCTGCTGGTTAAGATTACGTTCCAAAGCTTCGGCTTTGGTCATCCAACCTGCGGTGCCGAACGTGCTAGGAATATGGGGCTTTAAGAGGTCTAGGGAGCGCATTTCATTCTCCAATCCGAGTGAAGCGCCGCGGACTCATATAGGCCCCGGCATCATCAAAATAGTCGAACCAAAAGTCTTCAAGAGCACGCATATTACGCTGTGATGCCACTGTGCAGCCATCACCATTAGCGCGGCGCACATTAAACACCGTAATCCGAACGTTGCTCAAATCAGTCGCGATACGCTCATAATAGCGATTATCCCGGAAATCATTGAAAGCCGGGAAGCGGCCACACGGCGCGAAGTCCTCTTGCGGCACGTACTGCACCATGTCTGAAAACATCACCATACGTCGATCCGAAAGCCTCTCTGATGAAAAAGAGGTGGTTTCAGAGATGGACACGATCCACTCTAAAAGCGGGCTTTCGTCTGAGGAAAGTGGTGTTGTCAGATCGCGGAGGATGGGCGAAACATTCTGCTCGAAAATTTCGTCATAACGATCTTGCAAAAATTCATCCGTTGCCCACGGGTTTCCTTGCCAACTGGTCAAGGGTGGCTGACAGAAACTTGCAACGGGCCTTGGAATTGAAGGCACCTGGCCTCCAATGGCATAGATGCTAAACAGCTCGTTGATTTCGAGCTCCTCATAGGTTTGGATGAGCGCCTGCCGAAGATCTTCGATTTGACGGCCTGAAAAATCATCGGATCTGTCCAACAAAAATACCGTATGAGCGGTGTGTGGCTTACCACTGATGCACCCGGTATCACCATTGATCCGGTCAATTGATGTTGAAAAATACGCAGCCGCAGCGATCACGCCAGTAGCGGCAACCAAAAAGACACCTAACCAGATATTGGCGCTACTAGATTCCTGCCGACGGTCGCGACGCCGGGATCTTCTTCTTCGTGCCATGACTTAAAACTCAATCTTTCCTGACGTGCCTGTTTCAAGGGTAGGCAAGACTTCCGTGATGCGATCTCGGGCCTTACCCTCGATCTCGGCCAACCGTTTAGCCAGGGCTTTGAACTCCATCTGCTTTTGATTTTCGATATCTATTTTTGCGTCCAGAATTTGTGCCTTCGCTGCCTCGAAGTCCTGAACCAGTAACCGTTGAGCCTCATCGAGCTGCACACCATCATATCCAGGCAGATGCTCCAACATGATTGGCGGAACATCAAAGAATGTTGGTGTTGGTACACCGTTGCGATGTGCTTTATTTGCATCACGATATGCTTTGATCAGGGACTGAAAAATCATCTCTGCACGAGCGATCTCACGGCTATGGATCGTTGCAAGTTGAGTGAACTCGCGGGAGCGCTTTTTGAACCCTGTCAGCTTGCGTTCATTTTCATCCAAGATGTCTTCGAGGTCTTCAACAGCATCTTCGAATGCATCCTCGATATCATCTTTTGTGTCGTTCCACCCATTTTCAAAGGCTTCCAACCGTCTATTAGTGCGCTTTTTGATAGAGGCGTAACCTGGGTATTTGTCAGAGATTGCAGACATACCTTCATAGAAGGCGATAGCAGCGAAGGCGATGCCAACGACCGCCAGCAATGTGCCTTCCCCTGCGAAAAGGGCTAGCCAGTTTCCCTCCGATAAAATTGTTTGGATGCGTGGCACAAGCTCACCTGCCGCACCATCTGTAGATTGGTTCTCATCGACGATGTTGCGATAAACACCGAACCCCAGATGTAAGCTGGTGATGGCGAGGAAAAAAAGGATCGATCCGATCCACCCGAGAGTTTTCCGAACCCAAAATTTTGGGATGTAATGTGTCGCCTTACCGAGCGTGTGCCCTGCCAACATACCAACAGCGACGTTCACTGCTGCTACAGAGAACGTGATAACACTTGCGCCCAATGCGCCAGTCTCAAGGCTACCTCGGAAAAACCAGAGGTTCACAAAACCTTCTGCCAGGATCATCAACCCAACGATGATGATGATAAATTGGATTTTGCGGCCTTCACTGGGCTCTTCAAGGCGACGGTGCCGTGTCTTGAAGAGTTGATAGGATCGTTCTGCATATCCTGCGGCGATCTTTTTTTCTAAAAGGCTTGGCTGGGCCTCATCAACAATACGAGGTATTTCGATTCCTATGAGGTCTTCTTTAATCTTACGGATTTCTAGTTCTGGATTATCGATAGTTGTTTTTTCAAGTTCAGCTTCTTTTCTACCCAGAGCCGATAGTCTTTTGCCAATTTGCCTTTGCATATCAGCATCAATGGCATCCTTTAGATCGTTTTCGAACTCGCTTGGGGCTTCCGCTTCGGACGGCGGATTGAGAGCGGCACCGTCATATGCGCCCTTTTCTTCTGGCTCAAATTCTTTGATGTAAGCATTGCGATCTATGGTAAATTCTTCTTCGAATGCGCCTTCCCAGGCCCAATCAGAGATTTCAAACCCATCCGCTGTTTTCTTTGTGATTTTTCTTTTGAATGGCCACCAGCTTGTTTGGCGCTTTGGTGAGCTGTCTTGTTGGGTCATCAGAAACAATACCTAAGAAATATTCGTCCTTTGGTGGCAAGGTGCTGTAATTTTGAGATTGTTTCAACAGGAACAGAGCACGCCTCCTTGTGGTCGGACGAAAATTTTCTCTCTTCGCTGTCGCGCGAAAAATTTCGTCTATTCATGTTGTTGGTTGGATTGAGGGGGTTTTGAGTGCCTTTCCCTTCGGAGCCTGTTCGCTGATCCCGTCAAGAGCCGTGACAGGTTGTCCGTCAAGGGTGCGAAGCACAGGCGAAGCCTGCTTGCCCTTGATGGGCGTTCTGGCATGGATCAGGGATCAATTCAGCGAAACAGGTCTAAGGGATCATCGGCACGCCTTCTTTCCCTTTGGTGAGTGAAGCGAACCATGCCCCGTGCATCTCGTCAGAGATGCTCATAGGGGCAAAGTATCCACCATCAGGTGGATTCATTTTCCATATTTAGGGTTTGGGTTAGCTTGTAGTGTTAAATATGTGTTAAATATTGTGTTACGCTGTGGATAAAAACTTACAATGAGTTGAAATTAAAGATAAAATACTGATGGGCGGTGTGTAAACCTACGAAAAATGGTGTGTAAACCTACGAAAAATGGTGTGTAAACCTACGAAAGTGTGTTAGCGGTGTGTAATCCCACGAAAGCCGTTGACGTGGGTGTGTGAAACTACGAAAATGGCTGTATGGTGTGTGAAACTACGAACGAACGTTCTCCCCTCTTACCTGACAGGATGCAGCAGACAGATTTCTTTGTTTGCGACGTTTTTGATGCTGTACCCAAAGGCGATATGGCCTCAATGGAACATCCTGTTTTTTCGATCTCGACAAAACCAGATCGGAGAATCAGGCGCTACGAGAACGGCATCAGGTTCTTAGAAGTCACTCCATCTGTGAAAGGGCTAGCAACAGTCCACGACAGAGATGTTTTGATATACTGCATCAGCCAATGCATGGCCGCAGTCAATGAAGGACGACGAGTCAGCCGTGTGATGCGTTTTAAAGCCTATGATCTTTTGTCTGCAACTAACCGTCCCAAGGGCGGCGAGTCCTATGCTCGACTCAAAGATGCTTTAGAACGTCTTGCCGGAACACGCATCGAGACAAACATTATTACAGGCGGCCGCGAAGAAATAGACGGATTTGGCTTGATTGACCGCTATCGCATCATTCGGGAAACTCGCGATGGTCGCATGCAAGACGTAGAAGTTACGTTGTCAGATTGGGTTTTTAATGCGATCCAGCACAATGAGGTTCTAACCCTTCATCGCGATTATTTTCGTCTTCGCAAGCCCTTAGAGCGCCGTATCTACGAATTGGCAAGAAAGCACTGCGGGCAGAAATCAGAGTGGAAAATTGGGCTAGAGAGGCTGCAACAAAAATGCGGCTCAAGTTCCACTCTTAAAGAGTTCCGCAGGCTTGTGACAAATATCGTCACACAGGATCAACAGTTTGATCACATGCCTGATTATAGCGTGCGTCTAGAAGACGAAATGGTGATATTTGACAAGAGAAGAACAAACGAACCCAAGCCGGCACAGGGCGCTTTCTCTTTGGTTCGTCTCGATCCTGATATCTATCATGACGCTCGGACTGCTGCGCCGGGGTGGGACGCGCACTATCTTGAACAAGAGTGGCGAGGCTGGATGTCCGAAATGGACAGTGACCCACCTCGCAACCCGTCCCGAGCCTTTATCGGTTTTTGCCGTAAGTGGTTCGAAACGAGAGGACGGCCTTAGCGACCGCTTTCTGAGCTTTCAGCTAGAAGCAGTTCTAGCCCCTGCCACAGGGTCAGGTTGCGATGCTGACAAAATCTACGGAAATCATCGACTACCCGTTTGGGGCCAGGAATAGAGACCTTGTCTTGCGGCTCTTTTCGCTTCGGTCCCGGTTTTAAACGAGCAGAGGGTTCCCTATTCACAAAGCCAAGTTCTGATCCTGCTTGAACAGCTTTCTCAACCTGAGCAGGTTCAAGCTTCGGGCGGGGTTTTAAAGGTACCGTTGTCTTGGGGAGATCAATTCCTCCCCCAAAGCCATACTTGCTCATTCTGCCCCCTCTTCCGTGAGTGCATGAACAACAGCCTGCGCATAATCCCGTGCATTGCCTATGGCACTCGAAACTTGCTTCAAAGCCTTGTCTGTGACCGACGCCGTTTTGCCCGCATGTTCTGCTGCAACGAGCTCAGTCAGTTCTGCCAGTAACACCCCGTCTCGGAAAATTCGCGTATAGGGGGCACGCTTGGCCAAGCGAACAGGCAAAATTGGAATGGCATTTAGTTCCATCTCTGCGCGCACATCCCTCTCATCAGTTGTTTGAAATGCGGCATTTGTTCGAGTGAACAACAAGGTAAACGCTATAGGCGTACGGATCATGTTAGACGTAGTTTGCACCAAGCGTACAGCGGCGGCAGCTTGTCGCGCTTCCATGGGGGAACCATCGAGCGGGATCACACACAGATCGGTGCGTGACAGTGCAAAGGTCACAATCTGATCTTTTGAGCCTTCCAAATCAATAATAAGATAATCTGTTGAATCGACCAAGCTATCGATTAGCTCAACGGTCTCTTCTGCTTGAGGTCGTGCATGGACGACGAACGGAACCTCTCGGCCCTCCGCCTGTCTCCCTTCGGCCCAAGCAAGGATGTTAGCATTGGGGTCTAAGTCAAGAATAGAAACACGACCCCCCGAGATGGCGATTTGTTCAGCCAGGAGCATGGCGGATGTTGTTTTGCCCGACCCGCCTTTAGGATTTGCGAATGTGATAACGTACATAAATCCATGATGGCATATATAAATCTAACGTCAACTATATTGTTAACTATAACTCTAGAGTTATATTTTTTGCAACATCCAAGCTGTTTGACAAAATGTACCATATAAGGTACTCTCATTGGTATGAACGATAGAAAGCGGTTAGCAGCCCGGTTCTTCGAAACGGATAGCGGGCGGATGCCTGTAAGGGAGTGGCTGCTTGAACTGTCAGATGAAGAACGCAAGGCCGTGGGCGATGATATTCGCACCGCTGAGTTTGGCTGGCCAATTGGCATGCCGTTGTGCCGCTCCCTAGGGAGCGGACTTTGGGAAGTTCGGACAAACCTCCCGGACGGGAAAATTTCTCGGGTCCTCTTCTGTGCTCATGCAGGCGAAATGATCTTGCTTCATGGCTTCATAAAGAAGACCCAGAAGACACCAAAAAGCGATCTCGACCTGGCAAAGAAAAGAATGAAAGGTCTAAAATGATGGATAAAATTGAAAAAGGACGCCCAGGCCAAGCCTTTGAGGATTTCCTCAAAGAGCAGGGCACATATGAAGAAACCACGGAACAAGCGGTGAAGCGCGTTATCGCATTTCAGCTTAGCGAAGCCATGAAAACAGAAGGAATTTCAAAAGTTGAGATGGCACGTCGGTTGAACACCAGCCGCTCACAATTGGATCGGTTACTTGACCCAGACTATGAAGGGGTAACTGTTGGTGTGCTTGCCCGTGCAGCAAAAGCCGTTGGCAGAGGCTTACGCCTAGAACTAACGTAGCGGCTCCCAAAGTCGTACACAATTTCCTGAAAAGAGGACGCCTCCCACATGGTCGGACGCCTTTCCGCTTA
>JAUIHT010000028.1 GCA_030432235.1 Verrucomicrobiia bacterium
GCCGTGACGCGACCGCCCCGAGGTTCACACCGTCTGCTCAATGACGTACTCCATTGACCGCTTCCGCGGCACGGTTCTGCCGTTGAGCTTCCAGACGATCACAGCCAGCCCGTATTCGTGCCGGCGGTTTGCAGCAGAGCGGCTGATGCCCTGATGCCAGCTAATCCGCTTCCAGGGCTTGCGATTGGCACGCGCCCAGAGTATCTGGCCGATGTCCTTGTCCACCCACCGCAGCCACAGCATCGCCTCGTCGGCCTGCGTGATCATCCGCGGCGATGGCAGCGGCTTTTTCATCTTTGGCTCTTGCTCGACCTGATCGGCGAAGGTGGAAACGTATTCCGGCCAAGCGCTGACATAACCCTGCGGTCGAACAGGCGGCATGGACCGCATGACGTCTGCCGCGAGGTCCAGCCGGTCGGCTACCATTGCCCGTGTCCATTCATCGGCCATGATGTACCTCCCTCACAGGTGGCAGCTTGCCATAAAGCTTCTCGCCCAGCTGGCGAACCAGTTCGCGTTCGGGCCAAGTCAGCCTATGATCGTCGAGCGAGACTGCCAGCATGTGCTGCTCATGCCAGCCATCGCGCTTGACTTGTTCAGGGTCACGGCGATTACCGCCGTAACCCTTGGGAGTGAAGCGCATACCCATCAGGCCAGCCCTCCCTGCGTCTCAATCGCCCAGAGCAGGATCGCGATGGCATCCGCCTCGTTATCATCTGTGGGACTGAAGCCGCGCTTGCGTGCCGCATCGATCATGGCTTGTTTGGGCGCGTTTCCTTTGCCGGTGGCGTGGCGCTTGATCGTGCCAACTGGGACGCCTTGGTACGGCACACCGCGTAATTCGCCCCAGCTGGTCAAAACCGCCAGCAGACCTCCAAAAACATGGGCTGCGTCGGTACCTGCGTGCCGACGGACCTCTTCGAAGTAGATCGCCTCGATTGGACCGGACAGGCGATCGATCTCGGTCAGCCAGTTCGTGAAGCGCAGATAGCGCATGCCGCCACCGTCGTAGCGGCCTGGCTTGAAGCTGACAGTGCCGCTGGTGATGAGGCCATCGAAGCCACGGATGGCCCAGCCGGTTGTGGTGCCGAGATCAAGGGCAAGGATCGTGCGCGCGGGTTCTGCCGACATCGGCATTTTCGGGGTTGCGCCGACATCGGCGCTGGCGAGAGTCAGGTCAGCCATGGGTGGTCTCCTTTTCTGGTGGGCTGCTCAGGTGGAAGACGACGGTGGTCATGTGCTTGGCGGTGCGGGCCGCCGTCGTCGGATTCATCGCTCGCGTGAAAGACGGGATCCCCGCGCGCGGATACTCCACTACGTATGGAATGGGGGCCAAACCAATTGGTTGGCCCCCCATACGTAGTATGGGGGTTTCCATTGTTCGTCCTCATTTTCAGGTAACTCATTGCAATTGCTTTCATTTTCAGGACAAACAGAGGTCGAACAAGAGGACAGACATGTTTGTCCTCGACCTCAGTCAAGCCATTGATTTTATTGACTTCAGGACGAACAACGTCGGAAGTCGAACATGTTTGTCCTGAGGACGAACAACGCGCAGGGGTGAAAAAATCAGTCATTTTCATCCTCCGTGATTGGCCATTCTGCGGGGTCATCGACCTCGAGACAGATGCCGTTTGACGGCGATTTGTAGTGGCTTGGCAGGACCGGTTTTGTACCCAAGAGAACTTCGCCCGTGTCTGGATCGACGCGATCCTCGCCGCCGAAAATCATGCCCTCGACGCAGAGATATCCGAACCGTGAGCGCACGATTGGGTGGCCAAAGGGCGTGCCGTCACGCACGAAACGGATGTACCCTTTCGTGGTAAGCACATTGATCCGGTCACGAATAGTCGACTGGCTACCAAGCCCGAGCTGGTTCTCAAATTTTTCGCGAAACTGGGTCGAAGTATAAAGGTTGCCGTTTGCCGCCTCGGCCAAGAGAATTGCCAGGATGACGTCGCGCTTTCGGTCGCGCTCAGCATCTTGCTTCGCGCCCATCTCAGCCCGCACGAGCCGCTCATTCATGGGATTGATCTCAACCCATTCGCCATTGACCTTGTCGATCAGTTTGGCGGCCAAGGCCGGTCCATTGCGCAGCTCAATCTCCAGCTTGCGCTGCGGGCTTTCCTCGTCGGGGCGGTGCAAGATCAAGCCGGAGGTGTAGAACCCACGCAGGGCGCTGGCGCCGGAGAGCGCCAGAAACGGATCATCTTTTACCTGCTGTTTGCTGAGCTTCTTGGTGTGGTGGGCGAGAATGACACCGCAGTCGGGATTGATGTGATCGCGCAGAACCTCGACCCGGTCTTTCAGGAAAAACATCATGGCGCTGTTATCATTTTCGCCACCGCCCTCGGGACCGCAGTCAAAAAGGTTCCGGATTGGGTCGATGCAGATGAT
>JAUIHT010000014.1 GCA_030432235.1 Verrucomicrobiia bacterium
AAAGCCGAGAGTGGCCTGCAGGACCGCGACGATATTGTCACCATGGCGGAATACATGGAGGTCGACGAAGGCCGGAAGGCATAGACTTGGCGTGCCCTAAGACGTCTGGCTTTCCACGATGGCCCGGAAGCCTCCGTAGGCCATGCGCTTGCAATCGAAAGGCATTTCGTTCCCGGACGACGGGCACATTTCCTTGATGCGCGGATCCGCCATAACCTTGGCGTTGACCTCGTCGCGGTGTTCCCGTGAACGGTATCGAATCCAGGCGAAGATGACCTGCTCGTCCCCTTCCACTTTGGCCAGGGTATTGAAGGAAAGTATATCCTTGATATTCAGATCATCTCCGACGCATTCCACGTATTCGAGCGCGCCGTGCTCCATCCAGACGGCACACGCTTTCGTGGCCATTGCCTTGTACTCCTCCAGTTTGCCCGCAGGTACGGGAATAACGAATCCATCGACATAGCTAGACATGATAAGGCTCCTTTCCGTAATCGTTCTGTGTTAGTGTTATGATACAGTTTTGGACGAGACGACCTCGTTCAAGTTCGACAACCCCTGAATGAATTGATCGCCACACATCTTCTCGCAATCCATGAAGAGGCTGATTGTCTTGCCGATAAAGTTGTTCTTTCCGTACATGGTCCAGGTCACCCGGGTTTTGCCATCAACGGGCTCGAGTGAAAACTCCACCGTATTCGATGCTTTGAAGGGCCGGATAAAATTCAGGGCGAAGACGATCCTGGAGTACGGGTCACTTTCGGTAATGGCCATGCTGCCGGCTCCGATATTTTTGTTACCGTCCCAATGCATCTTTGCGCCGACGCCCGCCTCCGGGCCTTCGAAAGTATTTTTTGCATTCGGGTCGAGCTTGGCCCAGGGAGACCACGCTTGCCAGCGGTAGAGATCGTTGATCTCCGCAAAGACTGCTTCCGGCGAGCCGTCGATAACGGCCGAACGCGAGACCCGGAACTCGTCCGGGCGCGTGATGACAACGATGCAGAAAACTGCAATAACGGCCACCAGGCCGAGTAGGATATAGATCATAGTTCGCATGGGTTGAGTGCAATTAAAGTGTGGTGAGGTACGCTTCGAATTTGTCCAACGTGCCCTTCCAGCCCATACGGCAGGCCTCGAGGTTATCGCCAAAGGTTTTGATTTCAACCTCGTTGGCGTTCTGCGGAACCCAACGGATATCCAACCGGCTCTTGTCATCACCCAGAGGGCTGAAGCGGTAAGTCGTATGCATGTTCAGGGGCCAGGTATCCGATAGAGGATGCCGTACGCGATTGCCCTGCGGATCGCAAAATCCATTCAGGAAAGTGACGAACTCGGGTTTTTCTATCTCCAGATAGTCGCACTTGCCCCACATCTCGCTGCCATCCTCGTTGCGAAGACCGTAGAGATAGGAGCCACCGGGGCGAAAATCCATTTCACTGGCGATGACGGTTGAGCCTGCGTGACCCCACCACTGCTTCATGTGCTCAGCTTGGGTGAAGGTTTCCCACAGGCGCTCACGCGAAACGGCGAAGTCACGCGTAAGTAGGAATTCAGGGAGACTGATGGTACTCATGATCGGTGTGTGTTGTGTATGGGTGAAAATTAGACAGCGAAGAGGTTGTCCACATAGGCGCGCGCTCGTTGGAGATTCTTCACAATGATATCCGGCTCCTGCCGTGCCTTCGAGACCAGCATGGACCCCTGCCAAAGGCTGTTGAGAAACCATGCGAGCTCGCGCGAATCAAAATCCGCTCGCGGCGGGCAGGCTTGCTTGGCCTCATCAAGGAGGCGCGCGGCGAAGTCCGTCCAAACCTCCAGATGCTTGGCGCATTCCTCGCGCAGGTTGGGATTGGTCAGGGACATCTCCTGAGAAATGATACCGACCACACAGGTCACCGGCCCTTCGTTGCCCTGCACAAACCCGGTCATGATGTCGAAAAAACGGTGCACATGGTCAAGCGGCTCTTTGAGCGGCTCCCGGGTCGCCTCTGCGTACAAGCCCATGCCGAAGTCACCCCAGTCCGCCAACGCGGCCAGCCCCAGAGCTTCCTTCGACTTGAAATGGTGAAAGAAAGCCCCCTTGGTCAGGCCCGCCTCACGGCAAATCTGATCAACGCCTGTCGCCGTGAATCCCTGGCGCAGCACGAGGTCTCGCGTGGCATCGAGGATTTTGCGTCGCGTTTCCGCGGTACGCTGCTCTTGGCTTTTCTTTTTCATACCAATCGGTCGGTATATTTTATAGGAAAGCCATTTTCGTCAAGCGGATTTTCTGAGCTATTGAGAAAACGCTACTCCGGTTGAGTCACCTGCACGCGAAAAGCACGCAACTGGCCAGAGGAAGCCGGCAGATCCACAACATCGGTGACGGTAACGGACACCGGGTCGGTTCCCACCTCCTCCACCAGTGCCGGGCCACTCCAGGCATCACCCGGCAATAGCGTAGCGACAGTTTCCCAATCATCCGACTGGAGCGTCTCGCTGACTTGTATGGCGTAAATGATATTGTCGGTGACATCCAAGCGATCAAAAGCAATGCGCAGCCTCGCACCCTCTGTCATACAGCGGACAAGCGCTTGTCTCTCGGCCGCATTCGGACGTCCACGCAGGGCAAATTCGAGAAAGTTCGGTCGACCGTCGCGGTCTGGGTCGGCCATCGGACCGACCACCTGTACATCACCACCCTGCCCGGGAAAATGGTCTTCAATCCAGATCGAGAACGGGTCCGCGGGGTTTACGACTTCCTGCAAATCAAGCAGGTTGAGGAAGGCACGCCCGGTATCGTCGGTCGCGGTCACGCCTACGGTAATCACGCCCTCCGCATCAGGTTGCACTCCCTCAAAGACAACCAGCTCGGTACGGTTCTCCGTAGCGTCGACGCTTTGGGTTACCCCATTGACGGTGAACTCCGTTCCGCCGTCATTGGCGGCATCGAAAGCCGCCGTCGCAAAGAACGTTAGCGTGTAGGTCGCCGCTTGATTGAGGCCCTCAAGGGTAAAGCTTCCCCTCCGGTTAAGGTTGGTGAAGAAGGAATCGAAAGTCGCGTTGTCCGGATAGAGCGCCACTCCCGTTTCCCCCGTGGTATCCTTATTCTGAAAGGCTTCGGTGATACGCAGGATCACGTCGGTGCTGTTCCCATCCGTGTCCTTCGAGTTGAGAATAAGGCTGTTAAAGTGGCCGTTGACCAGGTTCCAGTTTCCCCCGGGATTCGTCGCGTTGCCGAAGTCATAGAGGAAGCGCCGTGGGGGAATGGGCTCCACCGTGATGGTGACCGTATCCGAATTGCTCAGCACCCCGTCGGAGCCTTCCAGCTGCAGAACGTAGACGCCATCCCTGGAAAAGCTTGCGTTGGTTTCAGTGGAATGGGCATCGTCAAAGGTCACTGAGCCGGGACCGCTCAGCTTGCTCCACGTGACCATGGCCGTCAAGTTGCCGGGGAGAAGCCCATCGTCGACGACGGATCCCGACAGCTCAGCGCCGATATCCAGGCGCACGGTCTGGTCTGCACCCGCCTCCACTTCCGGTGGCCCGTTGGCGCCGGCAGGTTCAGCCTCCTGCACAAGAATAGCGCACAGGACCGGGCGGTAGTTAACCGTCAGCATACGCACCGTCAGCACACCGTCGGTAACCTCGACCCGAACGGAGTGGTCGAGGGCGGTATTCTTCTCCACATAGGAGCGCACGTCGTGGTCATTCAGCACCATCTGCTCCTCCACGAAGTAGTCCCCCAGGCGACTACCAACCGCATTGTTGGGGTTAATCAACTTGAGCGTGACAATATACTCCCCGTTGGACACCGGCATATCCCAACTGACGGAGCCGTGGCCGAAATTACCGGTCTTGTAGAGAGTTTGGTCAGGGGTGTTGAAGATCTCGGCGGCGGAATCCGTATGCGAGCCGCCCCCAAATACATAATCGCCACCGGGCAGATACTCGGTTCCGTCACTGGCTGTGTAGGCCGGTCCATTGCAATTGATTCCGATAACGCCCGGTCCTGAAACAGGAATAGGCCCGCCGGCCATCTTCACGTTCAAGTCGTGGCTGGATTGATACTCGGTGTCGTCCGCCGTCAAGCGCAGCACATAGTCGCCCACCTGGGAAAAGGTAGCGATGGCATCGAGCTTGTGAGGGTCATCGAAAGTGACAGCGCCAGGACCGGAGACCTTCGACCAGCTAACCGTAGCCGGAACCGGTAAGCCGTCGTCACCCAGCGTCCCTTCCAACTTCGCCGCATTATTGGGGGCCGCCAAAAGCCAGTCCGCTCCGGTACGCACCCGCGGGGCACGGTTGACGACAGGCTCGCCCCTCGTAGCGTAAAACACCCGCGCGCGACGGTTGCCCACGGCATCCAGGGCAGTTACGGTGACGCGATTGAGACCTAGCGACAGAGGAATGTTTGCACTCCAATCGGAAGTACCGGTGGCTGTGCCACTCTGGCCGCGATCGGTAGCCCAGGCCACCGACCCGAATGCGGTTTCATCGCCCGCCGTACCATTAAACGCCAGGGTGGCTTCAGTCGAATATAGTAGGCCATCCACTGCGGCAGGAGCCGTCACCACAAGGCTCGGCGGCGTCATATCACCCACAGGCGTGGTATAGCTGATGCTCAGCGACTGGTTAAACGTCGTGCTGCCCGCATCGCTCTCGGCATAAGGCCAGCCGGTGGCTGTCACTCTGATCAGATTGTTGCCGGACTGCATAGCGGCTCCGCTGAAGGACCACTCAGCCGTACCGGTAGCCACTCCACTACCGCCCAGGCTATTGAGCCAGCTCACCTCACTGATTTGAGCGGCCTCATCGACCGCCACGCCGTTCATACTGAGGGTATCCCCCACCGCATATTCCAGAATACGTACCAAGGGCGCTCCCTGCGGGGCCGACCCGAGACGCTGCTGCATCATCCACAACTGCAACTCAGGTATGGTGCTGGCCGATGGCCCGATGACGTGACCGCCGTTGTCAAATTCCGTATAAATCGTGGAGGCGCCAAGGTTCCGCAGTGTGGACGTCCGATTGCGTGACGCATTGACGTTCACCACCGTATCTCCGTTGGAATGCAGCAGCCAAATAGGCATGTGCGCGATTTTACTGGCGCTCCCCGTACCACCGGCGCCCGCCAAAAGAAAAGCCGCCGCATAGCGGTTGGGAAAAGTGGTAATCTGAGACCACGTTCCATTACCGCCCATGGAAATGCCACCTATGTAGACGCGATCCGGGTCCATGTTCGGGTAGTCACTAAGTAGCTGAGGAATGAGCCCGCTCAGCAAAGTCTTCACATCTCCTTGGTGCCAGTGCTGGGACCCCGCTGGCTCCTGGGGGATAATCACATAGGCCGGATAGCGCGCCTGCCATGCGTCTTCGGCGAAATACATACCGCCGCTCCCATGATTCTCCATCTGCTTGCGATTGTCACCCGTACCAGAGCCCAACCCATGCAGGTAAACCACCACCGGATACTTCTCGCCGGCCTGCTGCTCCTCCGGGGCGAAGAAGCGATACGGCATATTGGTCGTCGAGGGATTATTATCCGGATCGTAACTGCGGGCTTCGAAGTCGTCGATACTCACCGCAAAGCTATCGGCACTGAAGAAAAGCGCCCCGACCAGGGCAAATAGGAACATGCTCGCCGACGCGCGTACGCCGCATGGGAAGAAGGGGTATTTCATGGCTTTTAGGTATAACGTTAACCTTAGTTGGCCTGATAGAGGCACAACTTGGAATAGAGCAACGAATCAATTTTTATCACACAGATAGTCTATATTCCAGTTTTTTCGCCCATAGTCCTCAATAAATAGAGCATTTATCCCTGAAAGCCCTACACAGGCCGTCTCTTTGAACGTGCTGCTTAGATCCTACTCGATTGATATATAACGTTTTATCTATTTGTTAAATAGTTTTCCCCTTCTCCAAAAAGAAATCAAAAAAAAGGCGCGAAGCTTTGAGGGTGCTCAAAACGAATAAGCCGCCCCACGCAAAGTCCATGGGCTTGGCTGGGAGTTACCTGAATCTACAAACCCGGCGCCTAAAATGCCTGCTCCCACTCGGGCTCCTTGAAGCCAACCAGGGCCACGCCATCACCGATGAGAAAGGGCCGCTTGACCAGGTTGCCGTTAGAGGCGAGAAGCTTGAAAACCTCGGCCTCGCCCATGCCGGGGAGCTTGTCCTTCATGCCGAGCGCCTTGTAATCGCCCCCGGACGTATTGAAGAGGCGCCGCAGCTCACCGTCGTAAGCGGCCAGCATGGTTTTTAACTCCGCCACGCTCGGCGGTGTTTCCCGAATAGCGATTTCCTCGAAAGCGACGTCGTTTGCCTTGAGCCACTTGAGGGCCTTCCGGCAGGTATCGCAATTTTTATAGGCGTAGATTTTAAGCATGACAAAAAGGTCGGCGTGCTACCATCCCCGGCCCTCGTAGCGCTGGGTCTGGGCGTGGGTCAGGGCAGGTAGGTCGGGCAGCGTGGCGCGGTGAAAGTGCGAGGCGACGAAGACCCGTGCAAGGTCCTTGAACTCCAGCCAGCGTTCCCATTCGTGGTCGGGAGCGCAGGTGACGTGATTGAGCAGCGAACGCCACTCCAGGGCGGCGCGCTCGATGTCGCCGGCATGGAGCTCGGCCCCGACGAAGTCCTGCTTGCGATGTGGGTTATCGAGGCAGGCCGCGAGCACCTCGGAGGCGCCGCAACCGTAGGCCGGGGGCACGCCATGCTCCAGGTAACCCTCGATAGTGAGCCCTCCGTAGACGAGGCGGCAAACATCCCCGAGGCGGCTACTGGTGTTGACAAAGGCCTCGAAGCGATGCCCGGCACGGAGGTTGGCCAAGTCGTAAACGAGGTCCTCCAGCGGGTAAGACTTGTCCTCCAGCGCGGCGGCGATAGCCAGGCCCTCGCCGTGATTGAAGAAACTGAAAAGGACGCCGCGGCGGGTCGGTTCCTTGCGCGGGTTGATAAGCCCGAGCTGGTGCCAGAGCTCTGCCGGGGTGCGCTTGGCGGCGGCCTGGCTGCCCTCAGCCATCTCGGCGAAGCTGGGGAATGGCGGCGGCTCTACCTCGCGCACGGGTGGGTTGAGCAAAGCGCGCCCATAGACGTCTACACGGGCCATAACGAGTGACTCGGTGTAGTCCAGCCGCGCGCTAATGACGCCCTTGACCTCGACCAGCTCGACGACTTTGCCGCCTTGAGTCAGCCAGGGCATGAGCGGTACGATGTCGGACTCAATCGCCTCCAGCGGCCAGGCTCGGGGCGGATTTCTCTCGCCGGGCTTTTCACGTTGCTGATGCTCGCGCAGGCCACGGTAGAGGCTCTTGACCAGCACCACCTCGCTGCGGTTGGCCTCGGTGGGAAAAGTCGCCACCGGCACCAGACGGCCGTAGAGCTTGTCCTCGCCGTCGCGCAAGCGGCAAAGGTTGCCGTGCGGGACAGCCTCGAGAGAGTCCGGCAGGCGCAGACTCGGGGTCCAGCGGCCCTCCTTGTAGAGAAAACTGTCGCCCAGGCGCGCCTTGACGCGGGGCCGCTGACGCTCCCACTGCCCTTGGCTGTTGAGCATCTCCTTGATCTTCGGGCGGGGCTCGGCGTGGCCGTTGGTTTTCTCAAACGCCGGCTGCGGAGCAGGCTTGGTGGGAGGTTTGAAGCGCTTGAGCCCCAGCCGGATGGGGTGATCGGAAAAAAGCCGGGTGGAAAGCTCCTCGGCGGCCTTCATGGGAGAGTCGCCCTCACGCGCGGCCTGATGCATGACGGCCAGAAAGCTGGGCCAGTCCGGCCCAGCCTGGCGGCGCAGTTGCAAGGGACGCGCCTCGGCCAAGCGGGGTTTTCCGGGGGCCACGAGCACGTAGCCCTTGTCGTCCAGACCGCGGCGTCCAGCCCGCCCGAACATCTGCAGGAGTTCGTCCGGACGAACCAACTGGCTGCGGCCGCCGTGACGGTATTCACGCTCGGTCACGAGGACGCTACGCATACAGAAGTTGATGCCGGCGGCCAGGCCGGTAGTTGCTACTACCACACGGAGCTGCCCGGCCTTGGCCAACGGCTCGACCAGCCCGGCGCGCTGCGGATAACCCAAGCCGCTGTGGTGGAAAGCGATGCGATTGCGAAGCATCTTTGCCAAAGGGTCCCCGGCCAGAGAACGCTGCTCGGGGCTGAGCTCCAGCCAGTCGGCGGTGGGCAGGGCGGAGGTCAGGCGCAGGGCCAGGTCCTCGGCGGCGGCGCGCTGCGGCGCGAAGACCAGAATCGGGCCCAGGTCTGCCGAAAGCGCCCGTGCAATCAAGCGAGGCCAAAAGCCCCTCAGGCCGCTCGGGATGCGGTCCGGCAGGGCGTCGAGCTGGATTTCCTCCTGCGGCACCGGACGCTCGCGATGGTCGACCAAGACGGCTTCGCGGCCGATTTCGCTGAGCCAGCGCACCAGGCGCTCGGGGTTGCCCACGCTGCCGGAAAGTAGCAAAAGCTGCGTGCCGGGCGGAGCCAAGGCGATGGCGAGCTCGTAGTTCATGCCGCGCCCGGGGTCGGCCAGCATCTGGTATTCGTCGATGACGAGCAGGCCGGGGCCTTCGCCGCGCAGAAATTTGCCCTTTTGCGTCTCCAGGGTAGCCACCACGATGGGAGCGTCGGGCTTCTCCGTAACATCCCCGGTGGCAATGCCGACGTTCCAGCCCTTCTTGCGCCACTCGGCCAGCTTGTCGTTGGCCAGGGCGCGGGTGGGCACGGTGAAAATCGCCTGCCGCTTGAGCCCCGCGCGCACCAGGAGCTCGAAAATGTAGGTTTTTCCCGCACCGGTCGGTGCGTGGACAACGACATCCTTGCCGCTGTGCAGTTGGTTAACCGCTTCCTGCTGCCAAAGATCGGGGATAATGAGGCCCGCTGAGAGTCCTTCCACGGATCGTAAAGCTAGGCCATCCCCACCCCCAAAAGCAACGCTTTCCGCGCACGGCATCCGTTACGAGCAGGTGACAAATCGCTCCATCTTCTGGAACAGCCCCTTGCTGATGTCGATGTGCACGCCCGGCACCTCGGTGACGGTCAAGCGGACCCTCTCAAAAAGCCAGACCTTGCGTTTTTCGGCACAGATGTAGTTCCAGGGGATGAAGAGAGGCTTGTGAAAACTCCGGAAAAGAAAAAAGGGCACCATATAAAGCCCAATATCGTTTACGCCGACATTCAAACAATTGCCATAATTGGTGAAACCGAAACTTGCGCTCTGAAATCGATATAGATCGCCTGCGAAGCTGCCTGAAAAAGCAAACAACTGCGCAATCTTGCTCCAACCTCCCATCTTCGCCAAGACGAGCATGACGAAGCCCCACAGTACCACAAAAAAGAGGGGAAACAGGAAAGGCGGAAATGGCAGGCCCGGCTCCATACGCGGGAAAGTTTCCACCGCCACATAGCCACGCGTCAATTCAGGACACGGCCTTTTTGCTCGCCTCGCCAAGAGGCCGTCGCTAAGCAAAACCCTTTTCGAACCCTCAAAAAACCACATGAAGATTTGCTGCATCGGAGCAGGCTATGTCGGCGGACCGACCATGGCCATGATCGCGAAAAAGGCCCCGGATATCCAGGTCACCGTTGTTGATATCAACGAGAAACGCATCGCCGCGTGGAATTCCGGCGACCTGCCGGTCTTTGAACCGGGCCTGGACGAGGTCGTGACCGAAGCCCGTGGCCGCAACCTGTTTTTCAGCACGGATGTGGACAAGAACATCCGCGAGGCCGATATCATTTTTATCTCCGTCAACACACCGACCAAGACCTACGGCGTCGGGGCCGGACGCGCGGCCGACCTCAAATACATCGAGCTGTGCGCCCGCAAGATCGCTGAGGTGTCCAAGGGCGATAAAATCGTAGTGGAGAAGTCCACCCTACCCGTACGCACAGCCGAGTCGGTCAAACGCATCCTCGAGAGCGCCGGCGGCCAAAGCAAGTTTCAGGTGCTTTCCAATCCCGAGTTCCTGGCCGAGGGCACAGCCGTCACCGACCTGGAAAACCCGGACCGCGTGCTCATCGGCGGTGAGGACAGCCCCGAGGGCGAAAAGGCCATTCAGGCCCTGGTAGACGTCTACGCCCGCTGGGTGCCCCGCGAGCGCATTCTGACCACCAACGTCTGGTCCAGCGAGCTCTCCAAGCTCACCGCCAACGCCTTCCTGGCCCAGCGTATTTCCTCCATCAACGCCATCAGCGCTCTCTGCGAAGCCACCGAGGCGGACGTCGATCAGGTCGCCCGTGCCATCGGGACGGATTCGCGCATCGGCCCGAAGTTCCTGCGCAGCTCCGTCGGCTTTGGCGGCTCCTGCTTCCAGAAGGACATCCTGAACCTGGTCTACCTTTGCGAACACTTCGGGCTGCCGGAAGTCGCCGCCTACTGGGAGCAGGTCGTCATCATGAACGACCACCAAAAGGCGCGTTTCGTCGACCGCATCGTCAAGACCCTCTTCAACACCGTCTCCGGCAAGAAAATCGCCCTGCTCGGATTCGCCTTCAAAAAGGACACCAACGACACCCGCGAATCCCCCGCCATTAACGTCGCCCGCGATCTCCTGGAGGAGCAGGCCAAGCTCGCCATCTACGATCCCAAGGTCCCTGAGGCCATGATGAGGCAGGACATCGGCGAAAACGCCACCGCCGACAACGTCACCGTCTGCCAGGACCCTTATGAGGCCATCAAGGATGCCCATGCCGTGGCCATCCTGACCGAGTGGGACGCTTTCAAGGAGCTTGATTACCAAAAGGTCTTCGATCTCATGCTCAAGCCGGCCTTCATTTTCGACGGACGCAATATCCTCGACCTTAAAAAGCTCCGTGCCATCGGCTTCGAGGCCTTCGGCATCGGGAAAGCATAGGCAGGGCAAAGCCTTGCAGCATCGAAAGTGCAGACCTCGTCTGCCCCAGGTTCCCACCAGGAAGCTCAGATATCGATGACGTCGTCGTCCTTTTTATCAACACGGTGACGCATCTGCGGTCCACCCTGCCCCGGACCGGTGCGATGCACCTGTACCTTGGTGCTACCCAGAAGCAGGTTGGCCAGGAGTGAAACGAAGGCCACCACTACCGCACCCCAAAGTGCCGACCAAAAGCTGGCTACGTCGAAACCTGGCACGATGGCGCCCACCAGCATGAAGAGCAGCGCGTTGATCAGAAAAATGCCGAGACCGAAGGTCAGCACGACGAACGGCAGCGCCAGGAAAATCAGGACAGGCCGCAGGATAACGTTGAACAGGCTGATCAACACCACCGCGATGAAGAGCGACCATCCGTTGGAATACTGGATGCCGTCACTGGTCGCCGCAGCCACAAGCACACCGAGAGCGATGAGCACCCAGCTCTTGAGCAGCTTGGGCCAGTTGATCGGATCGGACTTTCCCATCGCTATGGACTGGTCGGAATGCCGCCAAGGTTGGTGGTATCCGTCGGATCGGTGTCACCGGCGTCCTGCACAGGCAACTGGTTGAGAATCTCCATGGGGAACGAAACGCTTTCAGCATCCGGTGGAGGTGGCGAATTGAGATTGTTCGTGGCCTCTTCGTCGGCCTTGTTCTGCAAAACGAGTCGAATCCAGTAGCGATCGGGCGGCGGAATGAAGCGAACCGCCATCAGGTAGGGCGCATCGTTCTCGGCGGGCTTCATCACTGTCGTGTTCCGGTTGAGCCCCTTGCGCACGGCGTTGCCGTATTGGATGATGGCACGCGGCCACTCGTATTCGACGATGGTTTTATGGTCCTCGGCGAGGAAGTAGCAGCGGAAACGGTTGTTGACGAGGCGAACGTTCACACAACTGGCCTTTTCCCCCTGGTACGGGTAGTAAACGCCCAACGGCCCCGGCAGCTCATCGCCTACCTTGAGGTCGTCCGGTGTCTCGATAAAGGCGAACAGGGAAAGCGGAGCGGCCAAAAGCGCGATCAACGTGAGGAATAGTTTCATAAGACCAGTTTAGCCCGGAAGGCACGCACGCTCAAGGGCGAATGTACCTTTACAGACCCACTCAAGGCAATGAGGTTCCCGACTACAGGAATCTATCACAAGTATTTGAGCACTACCCTTTCCGGGGCAGCGAGCAGCGCGAGCGATGAGGCAAAGCCCCATCACGAAACGAAGTTTCGAGGATTTAAAGCTACGCTTTAGCTTTGCCCTGATTGGCGACGGCATCCATAGCGGCCTTCACCTTTTCCGGGTCGCCTAGATAGTAGAACTTCTGCGTCTTCAGGTTGTCGTCGAGCTCGAAGACCAGCGGCATGCCCGTGGGGATGTTAACGCCGATGATGTCGTCATCGGAGACCCCCGCGAGGTGCTTGTAGAGCGCGCGTAGGCTGTTGCCGTGGGCGGCGATAAGCACACGCTCGCCACGGCTGACGCGCGGCTTGATCTCGACGTCCCAGTAGGGCAGGAAGCGGGCCACAGTGTCCTTGAGGCACTCGGTCAGAGGCAAATCCTCGGCCGGGATGCCGGCGTAGCGCGGATCCTTGGCGGGGTTGCGCTCGTCGTCGGCTTCCAGAGGGGGCGGCGGGATGTCGTAGCTGCGGCGCCACACTTTTACCTGGTCCTCGCCGTGCTTGGCAGCGGTCTCGGCCTTGTCCAGGCCCTGCAGGGCGCCATAATGACGCTCGTTCAGGCGCCAGTGCTTGATCACCGGCAGGTAAACCAGGTTCATCGACTCCAGCGCGAGGTTGAGCGTGCGGATGGCACGGGTTTGCAAACTGGTGTAGGCGACGTCGAAGGTGAAGCCTTCCTTCTTAAGCACCTCTCCGGCCTCACGGGCCTGGGCTTCGCCGGTTTCCGTCAGATTGACGTCCGTCCAGCCGGTGAAGCGGTTTTCAAGATTCCACTGGCTCTCGCCGTGGCGCAAAAGTACGAGCTTGTGCATGGTTCGTGTGGTTAGGTTTGGCGTAAAAGGAACCCCCGATCCCGGTGTTTTTCGGCTCTGAGTCAATGGCAAAGGGCCATTTAGACGGTCAGAAGCTTATCCCATGCCGCCAAGTAGCGTTCTAAATGGGTTTTGCCGCCGGCGCTTTCGGTTTCGAGCAGTTCACGCACGAGCTGCTGCTCCTGTTCGTACTCCTGCGCGGTGAGGAGCTCCCCGAAGCGGGCCATGCGCGCCCAGAGCAGGTGCGTGGTGAAGGCATCGAATTCATTATAGGCCAGGATTTGGTCGAGGCGCTTTTTCAGATACAGCTCCCAGACCTGGTCCCCGGCGGTATCAATTTTGCCGGGGATGCCGCAGGCGGTGGCGGCCTCGTGCAGGCGTGGGGTGTTGCGGCCCCAAGCCAGCGCCTTGGCGAGGTCCACGGAGTAGTCGCTGGCAGTGGAGAAATAGTCCGCGCCCTCCCAGGGCTTGTCCGGCCGCATACCGAACTTCCCCCCGCCGAGGCCATGGACAACCGTCCGCTGCATGAGGATGGGGATATCGGCGTCGGCGGAGTTGTAGCCGACGAGCTGCGGGGTGCTCCGGGCGATGCCGCGCAGGAAGCCCTCCAGGATGGCCGGCTCGGAGCATCGCTCCGGGTCACGCAAATCGGTGGGCAGGGAAACCAGGCGCAGGGACACCTTGCCTGACTTGTCTACCTCGCGGAAGATGCCCGCGATGGTGACGATTTTGCAGAGCATAGTCTTCAGGTAGGGGCGCGGCATCTCCTCGGTCGCGCCTGCCTCGGCCCAGAGGCGACGAAAAGCATCATACTCGGCGCCGGGACCGTCCAGGGAGACGCCGTAGAGGCGGCGGGCAGCCTCAGGATCGGGCACCCACTCGATATCGAAGGACAGCAGCGTCTTCTGTACGGTTTTAAACATTTTTAATCTTGGCGTTCGAAGTGCCCGAAGCGTGTTGGGAATCCGAACAGTTAGAAACTATCGCACCAGCGCACGCAAGCGTTCCGTGGTCTGATCACGATCCAACCGGCTGGCCGCGACATCGAGCGTGAGAGCGAGCCAAGCATCACGGTCGAGCTTAGTCACTTTTAGCACATCATTCTCTTTGAGAAAAACGAGGCAGGTCGCCAGAGCTGTACGTTTGTTACCATCGAGAAATGGATGGTTTTGACAGAGATAAAACAGGTAGGCAGCACCCACTTCAACGACATCAGCATAAACCGACTGGCCAAACATGGTGGCTTGTGGAGCAGCAATGGCTGACTCGAGTAAGCCCTGATCGCGCAAACCTTCTGCCCCTCCATGGGCAGCGATAACCTCCGAATGGATGGCAAGCACGCCTTCCAAAGTAGGATGCGCCAAGTCATCCATTATGAAAGCGCCTTAAAGAGTTCGTCGTTTTGCTGAATGAACGAACGCGCTGTTTCACGGGCCTTCTCGACAGAAATATGCGGCCGCGATGGAGTTAATGTAACGCTGCCGCCATCATGGATAGTCACATTCACCTCGTCGCCCACTTTGAGGTGTGCCATATCCATGAGGGTCTGGTCGAAGATGATGCCCTGGGAGTTGCCGATCTTGGTGATTTTCTTAATCATACACGTAAAACTATGTTATACGGGCTTGAAATGCAAAACAAAAGCCGGGCCCCGCATGGGACCCGGCTCGTTAAATGGTTTTGAAAAACCTTAGACGGTGCCGAAGATGGACTTGCCGTTGGAGCACAGGTCTTCGCAGGCCTGGACGAGGCGCTCGGACATGTTCTTTTCAGCCTTCTTCAGGTAGCTGCGCGGGTCGTAGGTCTTCTTGTTACCGACTTCGCCATCGATCTTGAGCACACCCTCAATATTGGAGCAGACGTGGGTCACGATCGGGCGGGTGAAGGCGTACTGCGTGTCGGTGTCGATGTTCATCTTGACCACGCCGTATTCTAGCGTTTCGCGAATGTCGCTCAGCTCGGAGCCGGAACCGCCGTGGAAGACGAGGTCCATGAAAGCTTCCTCACCGTACTTGTCCACGACCGCCTTCTGGCCATCGCGCAGGATGGTCGGCTTGAGCTTGACCGCGCCGGGCTTGTAGGCACCGTGCACGTTGCCAAAGGTCGCGGCGAAGAGGAAGCGGCCGAGCGGATTCAGCGCTTCGTAGACTTCCACCATGTCCTCAGGTGTGGTGTAAAGCTTGTCAGCCGGCAGGCCGGAGGTGTCGTGACCGTCTTCCTCGCCGCCGACGCAGCCTGCTTCGACTTCAAGGATGATGTCCAGCTCGGCGCACTCCTTGAGGAGGGCCTTGGAAAGCTCCAGGTTTTCGGCCAGCGGCACGACGGAGCCGTCGAACATGTGGGACTGGAAGAGCGGGCCCTTGCCCTCGGCCTTGCGCTTGCGGGAGGCTTCCAGCAGCGGCTTGAGGAAGCCGTCCACCTTCTCCGGGTGGCAGTGGTCGGTATGCAGCGCGACGAGTACGTCGTACTTCTCGGCCAAAATGTGGGTCGCTTCGGCGAGTACGATGGCGCCGAAGGCCGCGTCGTTAACACCGAGGCCGGAGGCGAACTGGCCACCGCCGGTGGACACTTGGATGATGCCGTCGGATTTGGCGTCGGCAAAGGCCTTAAGCGCCGCGTTAATGGTCGTGATCGAAGTGATGTTGACGGCCGGATAGGCGTAATTGCCCTTCTGGGCGGCGTCGATCATCGCTTCGTACTGCTTCGGTGTTGCAACTGGCATGTGTGCTTATGGTTTGAATATTGAGCTTAGTGAAGTAGGTGAACTTATAATGAGCTAGGTCAAAATCAACATCTTTTATAGTCCGGCTGGCGTTTTCTCAAACGCAGTGGACATTCGTAGCAATTTTGCCGCCACCGCAACGAAATTGTCACTGGAACCGCCCCCTACGGAACGCCCGTGGGCGAATTTCTGGTTTGCACGGGCCGCACGCGCGGTGTTTCCTGATGTCCCACACCATCACCTATTTTACTTCACCAACACGCCCTAAAAACCGCCAACCACTGATCCCATGATCAAGAAGATTCAAGAATACCTCGGCAGCGAAGCCGATTCGCTCCTCTCCCACGAATGTAAAACCATCTCCAAGGACCGCCTGCATCTACCCGGTGGTGATTTCGTGGACCGCATTTTCTCCGGAACGGACCGCAACCAGCGCGTCCTCAACAACCTGAACTGGATCCTGCACACGGGCCGCCTCGCCGGCACCGGCTACATGAGCATCCTGCCGGTGGACCAGGGCATCGAGCACTCCGGCGGCGCTTCCTTCGCCAAGAACCCCGACTACTTCGACAGCGAAAACATCGTCAAGCTGGCCGTCGAGGGCGGCTGCAACGCAGTGGCCTCGACCTTCGGCGTGCTCGGCAGTTGCTCACGCAAGTACGCCCACAAAATCCCCTTCATCGTCAAAATCAACCACAACCAGCTCCTGACCTACCCAAATCAGGCCGACCAGATCATGTTCGGCTCCGTCGAACAGGCATTTGACATGGGCGCGGCCGCCGTCGGCGCCACCATCTACTTCGGCTCCGAGGAGTCCAATCGTCAGATCATCGAGGTCTCCGAAGCCTTCTACCGCGCGCACGAGCTCGGCATGGCCACCATCCTCTGGTGCTACCTCCGCAACCCTGCCTTCAAAAAGGACGGCACCGATTATCATGTCTCCGCCGACCTGACCGGCCAGGCCAACCACCTCGGCGTTACCATCGAGGCCGACATCATCAAGCAGAAGCTGCCCGAGAACAACGGCGGTTACAAAGCCCTCAACACTGGCAACAGCAGCTACGGCAAGCTCGACGAGCGCATCTACACCGAGCTGACCACCGATCACCCGATCGACCTGACCCGTTACCAGATCGCCAATTGCTACATGGGCCGCCAGCCCCTGATCAACTCCGGCGGCGCCTCAGGCGCGAACGACTTCGGCGACGCGGTCACCACCGCTGTGGTTAACAAGCGCGCGGGTGGCGCGGGCCTCATCTCCGGTCGCAAGGCCTTCCAGCGCCCTATGAAAGAAGGTGTCAAGCTCCTCAACGCCATTCAGGACGTCTACCTCTGCAAAGACGTCACCATCGCCTAAAAAACTTTGATCGTGGCGCTTCGCGACCACGAGAAGCGGCAAGCTATTCAAAACCGCCTGCGCGTCACTGCCCGGCGGTTTTTTGCCTTTTGAGCTCTGCGTATTTTTGGATTCAGCATTCAGCATTTAGCATTCAGCATTACCCCACATGACCTACTGGGGCTACCATCTGATCTTCACGTTGCCGCTCATCGCGGTGCTGTTGTGGGTCCTGCGCAAGCGGTTGCGACGGGCGCACTTCCTATGCTGGGCCATTGTCTGTGCCATCGCCTTCGTCTTCACCACGCCCTGGGACAACTACGCGGTCTACCTAGGCATCTGGGGCTTCGGAGACGGGGTCAGCCTGGGCTATCCGTTTGCCAGTGAAGCACGCTCTGCGACCAATCCTGACGGCCTCACCTGGCTGGGCTTTATCCCCTTCGAGGAGTACAGCTTCTTCTTTCTTGAGAGCACGCTGGTGTGCCTGGTGCTGATCTGGCTACTGGACAAAAAGCCTACTGAGTCAGGTACCACTCCTGCGAGCTAAAGTCGTAGAAGAACATGTTGCCGTCCTCGTCGGGCGAGTAGAGCGTCCAGGTATCGAGGAAGGCGTTGAAGAAATTGGGGAAATCGGACTCCGAGGTGTACAACCAAGCCTCCTGGGCGGCGTGCCACAACCAGTAGCTGCCCGAGCCGTCACCGGTGAAGTAAGCCCAGCCCAGCGTCTCATGATAGCACCAGGGAAAGGCCGCCACGTTGACGAATTCCAGCCCCGGCACATAGTACCAGTTGCCACCGGTGGAAACGCCGTCACTGAAATATGCCACGGGATCATCCGGCGCGGTGCTGGTATAAACACTCGAGGTGTTGGCCAGATCGAGCCCGAACCTCGGCCAGGCCGTGGTGCCGGGCGCGCTTTCGGTGTAAAAGGCATACAGGTTGCCGTCCTCCGCACCGATGAGCAGCAGGCCGTCCTCGGTGATGATCGGGGAGGAGTCGCTAACGGCGGGAATTTCGTTGGTCCAGAGCACCTCACCGTCAGGAGTGAAGCAGTACAGGGCCGTGCTGCCATCCCCGGCGTAGGCGGCGATATAGAGATTGCCGTCGGCATCCGCCACGGGCGAGCTGTAGAAGACATCGCCGATGGCCGCCCGCCAATTCTCGACGCCGTCCGGGTCGAGGCAGTACAGGTAACCGTCACGCGAGGCGAAGTACACGTTGCCCTCGGCGTCAAAGACCGGGGAGGAATCGATCTCCTCGCTGGCCTGGAAGGACCAGTTCAAGGTGCCTCCCGGGCTGAGGCAGTAGAAGATACCGTTGCCCGAGCCGAAGTAGATGTTGCCGTCGTAGTCGAGGGCGGGCGAAGAAGCGATGCGGTTGTCGAAGCCGTCGACCTCGTCCACGGTGTAAGTCCAGCGTAGATCACCGCCGGTGGAGACGGCGTAAAGCGTGCCGTCATACGCGCCGAAATAAATGGTGCCGTCCACCGCGATGGCGGGCGAGGAGTCGATCTCGCTGCCGACGTACTTCTCCCACTTAACCGTGCCGTCGGCGCGCAAGGCATAGAAAACCGTATCGGAGGAACCGAAATACAACGCTCCATCCGGACCAGCCGCGGCTGAACTGATGATGAGCGAACCGGTCTCGTAGCTCCACTGCTCCGTACCGGTAGAAGCGTCGAGGGCATAGAATTTGTTGTCCCAGGAGCCCACGTAAACCGTGCCGTCGCTCACCGTCGCGGAGGCGTCGATCCAGTCCCCGGTGGTAAAGGCCCAGGCCTGGGTGGCGCCGGTAGCGCTGACATCGAGCGCGTATACCTTGCCGTCCTCCGAAGCGACGAAAACGCGACCGTTCTCATCGACCGCCGCCGAGGCGTAGATGATGCCGCCGGTGGAAAAGGTCCAGGCGAGGTCTCCGGCGGTCTGGCCGGACAGGGAAGCGACAACGAAAACGCAGGCGAAAAGGGAGAGAGACAACTTCATGACTGACTGATTTGGGGCTGGGGAATGGGGGCTTAATTGGACAATAGATCGCGGGGTAAATCACGGCTGACCGGAGACGCGCCCGGGGTAAGAGTCACGGTAAAGCAGGTGCCGGTCGGGTCGGACTTCTCCAGCTCCAGCTCCGCACCGATGAGCTGGGCCAGGTGCTTGCTCAGAGCCAAGCCGAGGCCGGTGCCTCCGGGGCGGCTGGAGCAACCGGGTTGGAAAAGCTGTTCGCGAATCTTTCGCGGCAGGCCCGGACCTTCATCGCAAACGGTGAGCACCACGCGCTCTCCGGCCCGGGTGAAGTCCAAACGGACCGAGGCATCGGGCTCGCTGAACTGGATGGCGTTCTCGACCAGGTTGACGGCGATGAGCAACAGGAGGTTGCCCCGATGGCTGTCTATGACGGCTGCGGGGGCTTCACCGACGGTGAAGCGTACCTGTCGCTTTTCTGCCAGGGGCTCGAGCTTGTTCATCAGGCACTCGCGCAACTCCTCGAAAGTCAACTCGTAGTGGATACCCGTGGTCTCGTCCCTCAACACAGAAACCATCTGGTCGATCATCTCCTGCATCTGCTCGGCCGATTCGAGTACCATATCGGTGTCCTGACCGGACTCCTGTTGCATCTCCAGGCTCATGCGCAGGGCGGAAAGCGGGTTTTTCAGCCCGTGAACGAAATGCGACGTGATGGTGCCGATGGCCGAGGTCTTCGCTGCCAGGGTCAGGTCTGCATTGGCCTGGGCCAGGCGACGACCGCGCTCCTCCACCTGATGGGTCAGCCGGGACATGTTTTGGAAAGAAAGGAGCATGACTAGTCCGATGAGGCCGCCACCGGCCAGCATCGCCACACTGGCCATCCAGGCCAGATGACGGTCCAGCGCGGCGAACTCCTCCGCCACGGGCGCGCCGTCGATGAAGTACTGAGCCGCGCCAAGAAAGGGACCCGCCTCGCCGTCGTGCAGAGGTAGGAGCACCTCGACCACCGGCACGCCATCCGGAGCTTCCACCGGGCTCTCCTCAAAGGTTAGGGACTCCAGCGATGCCTGCGGATAGTAGCGGCTGACGCTCTCCAGGCCCTGCAGGGCATCCAGTTCTCGGGCGGAGAGAAACCCGTAGAAAAGGATCGGGGGTACGGCTTCGACCAGCTCTCCCTTCCAGTCATAGAGCCGCACCCCCAAAACGTTTTTCAATTCCGAGGCCTCCAGGGCAACTCCCAGCAGGTCCGCCTCGCCGGTGAGGTCGTCCACTGATGCACCGGCGCGCTCCATCGCCAGGAGAGCGAAGGGATAGAGCGCATCCGCGTCGCGATCGACGATCTGCTGGCGAATGGACTGGCGCAGGTTGAGCGTGACGACGGTCACCACCGCGCAGAACACCGCCAACGTAAGGACGGTCACCGCCAAGGCCATACGCATAAGGCTGCGCCTGGCCGGGGTGCTGTTCTGGGAGCGGTTTGCCATGGGTCTCGGTATGGTTATGAACAAAGGTTAGCGTAAAAAGTCGCGGTCCGGGGGTATTTGGTGGAATTGGCGATTAAAAACGGCGAAAAATCTAGAGGACCAATAAGGGAGATGTGTGTGTGAAATTGGCTGTCGGGCGGAATGCGTAACGATTAAAAATGGCGGGTAACCCCCATCTGGATGACGTTGGCGTTGTACTGGTCCTCCCCACGGTTAGAGCGGGTGAAGGTATAGGTGTATTCCAGGCTTGAGGACCATTGATCGTTGAAAGTGTAGGTGAGTTCGGCGCCGATCTCCAACTGGCTCAGGAAGCGCAGGTCCGGGTTGCTGGTGTCAACGGGCTGGTTGGGATAGGCGTAATAATAGAACTCCGCGGAGGCCTCGAAACTGACCGGGTCGAGGTCCCAATGAAAAATCTGCCCTAGGCGGTAGAGGTTATAGTTTTCGTAGCCTACCCCGTTATCCTTGAGCAGGCGTAGGCGGGCGCGACTGCGGGTGTAAAAGCTTTGATCCTCCCACCAGTACTGCTTCCAGGCGAAGTCAACCTCGTGGTAGTACATGTTGAGCTGACTATCCGGGATACTGAAACCGGAGGAGTCCCGCTGCAGGCGTTCGTCCGTCAGGCGCAAGGCAAACTCGTAGCCGAGGCTGTACTTGGAGCCACGCTTGTCGAGTTGATGCTCCCATTCCAGGCCAATGGCAGGCTGGGTGTAGTCGCTGCCCGTGCCGGGAAAAACGTAGCGGTCAATTACGGTTTCGAGCCGCACCGCGTTGTTTCCGGAGAGCTGCCACTCGGCATAGCCCTCGAATCCGGCGCCGTGAGCTTCGAAGAGGAAGGGGTTGGAGGTGTTGATGGCCGGGTCGATACCAGCGAAGACGCTGTTGTAGACCTGCTTGGTGTAAAGGTAGCGCAAGGTTGCGCCCGTTTCCGCATCAGCACCGGCGGGCTGACTGATGCTCGCTTGAATCCAGAACAAGTTTTCATCGGGAACTTCGGGTACGTCGGTGAAGTAATCGTACTCGGCGATTACGAGGAACTGCACAAAGCCCTGCTTGTCGTTCTGCGGATAACGGACC
Source organism: Verrucomicrobiia bacterium (assembly GCA_030432235.1). GTDB lineage: Bacteria > Verrucomicrobiota > Verrucomicrobiia > Opitutales > Cerasicoccaceae > JAUIHT01. Next base: position 21,416 of record JAUIHT010000014.1, read on the forward strand.
GCGTAGAACTCGGCTTCGGCAAAGAGAAAAGGACTGGGCTGCTCGGGGAAGCTGCTCTGCAAGGCGTTATCAGTGTACCCCACCCCGGCGCCAAGCTCGCCCTCGAATTCCCACACGGGAATCTCCAGCATGGCGTTCAGCTCTTCGTCGCTGATGGTATCTGCCGCGGAGCTCTTCCCTTCAGCGGCAGGCATCATGGGTGCCGGCTCTTCCAGCGGCAAACCCTCGGCGGGCTGGAGGCCCCCCAGCAGGGCATCGTCTCCCAGGAGCATCTGGTCGAGTGATTCGTCGCTGGTGGTCGTGGCGTTCATGGAAAGGAGTCCGAAGACAGTGGTCAGGAGTGGGAGCAGCACGGTGGGAGAGGTGTGCGGGTGGCTCTGATATGAGAATGAAAACTACTGCATAGAAGGCGTGGTCTTTTGCAGGAGGCCGGACGGGGCTGTGACCCGCCGGCCTCCGGGACGATTGGGGATTTACGGGGCGACCTCTTCACCGCCGCGACGGTCGCCGTTGTTGTCGCGGATTTCATCACGCAGGCTCCGGCGGAGCTCTTTCAACTCCTGATGCTGCTGGCGCTGTTCCTCGCGGAAGTTGGCGATGATCTCCTCACGCTCTTCCTCGGTGGCGCCTTCCAACTGCTCGCGCAGGGCCTGGCGATTTTCACGCAGCTCCTGGCGGGCCGTGCGGAACTGCTCGCGGGCCTCGCGGACGTCCTCCGGCACTTCGCGGTCTTCCGGCACGAAGTCCTCGCGCCATTCGCGGACGGCTTCGCGGATTTCCTGGGCGGCTTCGCGCTGTGCTTCGATCAGGTCGGCGTTGTCATCGCGGAACTGGTCCAGCACGGCCTTGATATCCTCGCGTGTGGGGTCTTCGAGGGTATCGATCTGGGTGCGGAGGCTGTCACGCAGCTCCTGCTGAACCTCGCGGTAGGCGTCGATTTGGGTTTGAATGTCTTCGGGCAGCTCGGGGCGGTCCACCTCCGGGCGCTCGCGCTCGAATTCGGGTGGCCGCTCACGCTCGGGGCGTTCCATATCGCCACCCTCAGGGCGCTCCATCGTCTCGCCCTCGGGGCGGTCAACATCACCTGTGTCCTGGGCGAAACCGTAAAGCGGGGCTAAAAGTGCGGCAAACAAGAGAATCCATATCGTTTTCATTTTTCGGTTGGGTTTAGGTTTTAAAGCGGAAGGGAATATTCGTCTGGTGCCATTCTATTTGCACATACCAGGCCAAAAGCGGGTAAATTACATAAATAATTTACTTTCAATAACTTAAAGTTTGTATACGGTTATTGATGACTGAAATCTCTAATGGACATTGGGCACTGGTGCCCAATTGGTTGCCACCCATTGGGGCAATACTCCCAAAACATCGCGTGGAAATTATACGCATAACCGGCCCGACTGGATTTCGTATAATTTGTATGAAAAATACTTATCTTGACTATTTCATTATGCGCCGAGTAATTAATATTTCGCTAACATCTATTGTATCATGAAAAAACCCTTAGCAAAACTAACTCATCTTCTCGTCGGCCTTTCGTTAACCGGACTCTCCGGGACCCTCTTCGCTGGCTTGACCACATTTAACGATCTTACCCCCGGCCAAAGCGTCAACGGCCAGGGCGGATGGACGGTGGAAGGTCCGTTTAACGACAACGTAGAGCAATTCGACGAAGACGTGGTAACTATCGGTCCGGGTAATAATGCATGGCGCATCTCCAACTCGACCACTCAGACACTGTACAGCAATCAACCCTATTCGTCGAAGTCCGCGGAAGTGGCAGGCGAAACCGGGGCAGGGCTTTACAATGACTACGGCCCCAACGGAGCGGAGCCTTTCACCCCTCCCCATTCCTCAGCCACGGCCACCAGCCATTACTTTTACGGCGGCTGGGAGTTCAAATCGGCCACCGATGCGGCACAGGGCACCGAAGGCTCCGTCATGTCCATTGCCATTTCTCCGGGCGCCAGTTACGGAGCCATCCGAATGAGCTATCTCGCCATTTTGGATGATGGCACAGGTTTCAGCCTGCTGTTTTATGAAACCTCAAACGGGGACGGAAGTTTTGATCCAACGGTCATAGCCACTGGACTCAGCTACGATGAGTGGCACAAAGTGCAAATGTACGTCGAGTTTGTCGATGGTGTCATCGATGAAGACGGCATTTATGGTAATGATATCGTGAATATCGTGCTCAACGACACGCTTATCCACACCGGTACCTCTTGGGAATCCTACTACTATGAGACCACTGAGGGCGGTTTCACTCCGCCTACTCCTCAGTCGGTGGATTCTCTGTTATTTCGCATGTCGGGAGCCGCAAATGTCGCCAATGAAGGTAATGGATTCCTCTTCGATAATGTCGAAACCAGTAATATAGCGATCCCTGAGCCAAGTCAGTTTGCACTGGCACTGGCCTCCGTGGCTGTATGTCTTATCTGGTGGCGACGCAAATAGCAGCGTAGAAGCCAGTCAGTTAATATCGCCCAGGTAGAGCGCATCAGGGTGGATATCCGACTCGCGGATGAACTCCTTGAGCTTGGCGGGATAGAAATCGGCCGCGGCCAGTTCGGAAAAGCTCAGCCAGCGAATCCCGATCTGGTGCCGGTCGGTCTCGTGACCGTCACAGGGCTCGGCGCCTTCGGGAAGCGTGCAGCGAAAAACGACCTCGATCTGGTGGAAGTCCTTATGGGCCAAGTGGAACGTGTGATTGCGCCCGATGTACTCGCGCACGTAGGCGATATTGCCCACCATCGGCTGGACACCTATTTCCTCCAGACACTCGCGCTGAAGGGACTCCGGCATGGTCTCGCCATGGGCCTGGCCTCCGCCCGGCAGGATGTAAAAAATCTCACCCTTACCCCGGCGCATCTGAATAGTAAGCAGGCGGCCATCTCGAATGATGAGGGCTCGGACGGCGCTGCGGACGAATTTCATAAGCAGCAGCAAAATATGGTATCAGCCGCTGACGGCAAAGTAAAAAACGGCCTGCGCTTGCTGTCAGTTCAGAGAGCGTTAATTTCCAGCACATGCGAGATTGGGAAAAAGCTTACCACGAACATGATACGCCCTGGGACAAAGGCGAGGCCGCGCCACCCCTGCACGAATACCTGCGCACACACCGCATCACGGGCCGTGTGCTTGTGCCCGGCTGCGGTAGCGGTCACGACGTGCGCCTGCTGGCCGCGCAGGGAGCGGAGGTCACCGGGATGGACATCGCACCAAGCGCCATCAAGAAGGCCGAAAGCTTCCCCAGGGCCGGCGGTGAGACCTACACCGTCCACAATGTGCTCTCGCTCAACGCCGAACACGTCGGAGCCTACGACTGGGTCGTCGAACACACCTGCCTCTGCGCCCTCGATCCCGCTCAGCGCGAAGCCTACATCGCCAGCATGCACCGAGCGCTCAAGCCAGGCGGACAACTGCTCGGCATCTTTTACACCATCGTGGAAGACTACGACGGCAGCGAGCCGCCCCACCCCATCAGTCCAGAAGCCATCGACGCGCTCATCGCCGGGCGCTTCGAAACCCTCGAAGCCTAGACACCCACCGAGACCTACGCCAGCCGCGCCGGAGGCCGCGAACAGATGCGCCTCCTACGCAAAGCGTGAGTTTATGGGGGCTACGCGCCCCAAACCCCGCGGTGCGTGGCCGCACGGGACATTGTTTTGGCTCAAAGAGTGCTGGCTTAGACCAGCTCTTCCTTTGCGGCCACACACTCACCGGCCCATTTGTTCGCTAGCGGCGTTTTGCTGGCGGGCGATGTCGTGCAGGGTCAGCACTCCGAGCAGGCGACGCTCGTTCTTGGGCGAGACGATGGGGATCTGCAACACGTCATCGCGGATCATGAGGTTGGCCGCACCGCGAATGGACGTGTCCGGCGTGGCATAGATGATGTTCTGCACCGCCAAAATGTCTTTGAGGATACGTTCTTCCTTGGCATCGCGCATCTCTTCCAACTCGTGGTGCATGACCATGCCGACCAGATGCTCGCCATCCACCGCTGGATAGCCGTGGTGGGTTTTGCCCGACTCGATTTTCTCCAGGGCGGCGACAGGCGTGAGAGTGGCATCCACGCTGACCACATCGTAGGTCATGATAGTGGACACGGGCAGGTTGCGGTAATCCTGCACGCCCTGATAGGCGGGCAGTTTGCGCAAATTAACACCATCTTGCAGCAGCAGAGCGTTATATAACGGCACCTTACGCAAGTGCGCCGCGATGAAATATGAGATGATGTTGCCCGCCATCAGCGGCAGGATGAGCGAGTAATTGCGCGTCATCTCAAAGATAATCAGCACCGAAGTGAAAGGACAGCGCACGATGGAAGAAAACAGCGCCCCCATCCCCAGTAGCACGCAGGCGCCGATGACCTCCGAGGGATTTTCCACGTGAAAGAGCCCGGTGTGGTTGTGCAGCCAGACCAAGCCCAGGCCGAAAATCCCGCCTAGCATCCCGCCCAGAAAAAGCGTCGGCGAAAAGAGCCCCCCACTGCCGCCCGTAGCATAGTTGATGATGGTCGCGGCGAACTTGAAAACAAACAGGATGAGCATAACCGCGAAGACCAACTGCCCCTCGAAAGCGGTCAGCAGGCTGCCGTAACCGATGCTGAAGACGCCGTGCTGCGGTTCCCCCATCAGGCCCGTGACGTAAAACGCGATGGTGCCCAGCAACCCCACGGCCAGACCACCGGCGGCCGGTTGCAACCAGCGCGGCACGTTTGACTCCTTGGCCTTGCCGCGCAGTTTCAGCAGCGCCGTGACGAAGCCGTGCCCGATGAAACCACAGGCGGCTCCCAGCGGTATGCCCACCAGCATCCACCAGGATGTCGCGATGTCCTCGTGGATGGGCACGGTCAGCACCGGGTCCTCGCCCAGCAGCAAACGGGAGGTCGCCGCCGCCACCACCACGGCCACCACCAGTCCACCGAGCGCCTTGGTGGAAAAATCGTCCAGCAGCTCCTCGAAGACGAAAAACAGCGCGGAGATAGGCGCGTTGAAGGCCGCCGCAATGCCTGCACCCATGCCGATGGGCACCATGGCCTGGATGCGCGCCTTGGCCAGCCCGAAGGCCTGCCCCAGCTTCGAGGCAATGGCCGCGCACATATGCACCGTCGGGCCCTCGCGCCCGAGGCTGTTACCCGTACCGATGAAAAGCGTGCCCAGGATGAAGCGCCAAAACGCCTCTTTGAGCGACATGATGCCGAAATCGTTGTAGTACGACGCCTTCGTCTGCGGAATGCCGCTACCCACCGCGCCGGGCGCGAACTTCGCCAGGATGATGCCCGCGGCCAACCCGCCCAACGCCGGTATGAAGGGCATAACCACCCAAAACCACGGCCCCAGCGCCTCCGCCGAATACCAGATGAAATCGAAGCTGTAATGGATGGCCAAATGAAAGGCCACCGCCGCCAGACCGCACAAAAAACCGGCGATCATGCACAGGATCAGGAAGCGCTGTCCGTCGGTAAACCGGGCGCGCATCCAGTCAGGGAGCTGTGTGAAGGAAAACTTCAAAACGTCCAATCAGCCACCCGTAGCCCTGGGCGGCAACAGGGAAATTACCCGAGTCTCACTAGTCGGGCTTGGTGCCTCCGGCCGCGGCGGGGCGCGAGTGCCCAGCCATAAACTTGTCCGCCAGGGCCTCGTAGAGCGCCTCAGGACAGACCAGCCGCGACATTTCGTAGCCGAGAATGGCGGCCACCCCGAGCGGCAAGGCAAAGAGGGTCGCGCCGGTCATTTCCAGCAGGATGATAAACGATGTCATGGGGCTCTGTACGACCCCCGAAAAGTATGCCACGATGAAGAGCAGCACTATGGCCTGTTGCGTCGCACCGGTCCATTCGAAGAGCGGGAAACAGACCTTGCCCAGACCCGCTCCGACGGAAAACGACGGGTCGAAGAGCCCGCCCGGAATACTGGTGATGAGCACCAGGAAAGAGGCGATGGCGCGCCAGACCGGGTAGAGTGGCGAGGCATTCTCGTAGTCCTCAGCGAGCTGGGCCTGTTTGGCCTCCGGCAACGTGTCAACGTACTCGGGACTGCCGTTCAGAATGATGGCCTGGGCTTCAGTGTAGCCGCTACCCAGGCTGCTGCCCTCTGAGACCATACCGACCAGCGCGATGAGCAGGCCGATGCAGATGGCGGTGGGTATCTTGTGTGTGCGCAACAGGTGCGCCACCTTGGGCGTGGCCCAGAGCAAGGCGCTGGCGAAGAGCCCGCCCAGCGTTCCGGCCACCAGCCCGATAACGATAACCGCGATCCACGGCAGGAAGGTGGTGAACTGCAGCGGGGCGCGGTCATGGTCGATATCACCGTAGAAATAGTAGTTACCCAACCACAGCACGCAGACGATGCAGGCGATGAGCACGGTACGGACGATGGTACCCAGGTTACGCTTGTCGAAGGAGCGCCCGATCTCCTCCATGCTGAAAACGATGCCCGCGATGGGCGCGTTGAAGGCTGCCGCGATACCCGCCGCGCCCCCGCCCAGGATGAGCCCACGCTGAACCAGGTGTTTAGGGAACTGGTGGAACTTGCTCGTCAGGTGCATGAAGCAGGCCCCAAGCTGCACCGAAGGTCCCTCGCGCCCGATGCTGAGTTGGGAAAACAGCCCCACTGTGGTCAGGATGAGCTTACCCACGGCAATGCGAAAGGACAGGCAACCCTCCCGCTCCTGGCACGCGCCCATCTTGAGCGCGGCAATGGTCTGCGGGATGCCGGTACCGTCCGTGCCGAGGAAATATTTGTCCCGCAACCAGATGATGAGCGTCAGGCCGATAGGAATATAGAGAAATGCCCAGAAGTGCGCCTGGTCCCCCATCCAATGCAGTGTATGGCCGGAGAGACGCTCCATGATGGCGAAAAACAGCGCGCCCGCGCCGGAACACACCGCCCCGATGAAAAACACGATGTAGCCATGCCAGGCATGTGCACCGAACAGCGACTCCTTCCAGCCGGGATTCTCCGAACTTTCCTCAGATTCCTGATTCATCGTAGCAGTGCTTTAGCTAGGCGGATGCCCACGCGGTGTCAAAGGCGAAAGAATCTCAACTACCGGTTCCCCATAAAATCGACGCTCGGCATGGGAACATTTAAAGGCCTAGCTTGACGCATCGCCTTGAAGCAGTCCCCTATTCTAACCCTATGGCCCAAGATACCGGCACCACGCACATCCACGTCGAGAATCTGCGCAAGACCTACGCCAGTGGCGACGGCGAGCTGACCGTCCTCGACGGCGTGAGCTTCACCCTCGGCGAGGGAGAGAGCCTGGCCATCGTGGGGCCCAGCGGCAGCGGCAAGACCACCCTGCTCGGCCTCTGCGCCGGGCTCGACCTGCCCAGCGCGGGCTCGGTCGCCCTGCTAGGCACGGACTTGGTCTCCCTGAGCGAAGACGGCCGTGCGGCTTTCCGTGGCAAAAACGTCGGCTTCGTCTTCCAAAACTTCCAACTCCTGCCGACCCTCACGGCGCTGGAAAACGTCATGGCGCCGCTGGAGCTGCGCGGCGTGAACGGAGCGGAGAAGCGCGCCCACGAGCTCCTGACAGAGGTCGGCCTGGCCAAACGCGAACGTCACTACCCCGTGCAGCTCTCCGGCGGTGAACAGCAGCGCGTGGCCCTGGCACGGGCCTTCATCAACGAGCCGCAAATCCTTTTCGCCGATGAGCCCACCGGCAACCTCGACGGCGCCAACGGCGGCCATGTGGTCGAGCTGCTCTTCGATTTGAACCGGCGCAGCGGCTCCTCGCTGGTACTCGTCACTCACGACCTTGAGCTGGCCTCGCGCTGCGGCCGCATCCTGCGTCTGCGCGACGGAAAGGTGGAGGCGTGAGCGTCGTTCTGAGGCTGGCTTGGCGCGATGCGCGACGGCAGCGGCGGCGGCTTTTTCTCTGCGCGCTGTCCATCGTCTTCGGCGTGGCCGCGCTGGTGGCCATCAACTCCTTCGCGGACAACCTCGACGTCGCCATCCAGAAGGAGTCCAAGGAGCTGCTTGGGGCCGATTTGCAAATCGCCTCGCGCACACCCTTCACCGACACCGCCGAGGCGTGGTTTCAGGAGCTTGGCGGCGAGCAGGCACGGGAAACGCGGTTTGGCTCCATGGCGTACTTCCCCGGCAACGGGCAATCGCGTCTGGTGCAGGTGCGCGCGCTGGGCGGCGGCTTCCCCTGGTACGGCGAGTTCGAGACCCATCCCGCCGGGCTCAACCCCGCCCAGCTCGACGAGCCCGTGGCCGTGGTCGATCCCCTGCTCATGGCCCAGTACGAACTCAAGCCCGGCGACACGCTCAAGCTCGGCGAAACCGAGTTTACCATCACCGGCGAAATCGTGCAGGTGCCGGGCGAGGCTGCTTTCGCCGGCATCTTTGCCCCACGCATTTACATCCCGATGTCGCAGCTCGAGGGCACCGGCCTGATCGGCTTCGGCTCCATCGCCTTCCACCGCGTCTATTTGGCGAACCCCACAGCCGGCCCTGAAGAATCACGCAAGATTCTCAAGGAACGTTTCCCCGACGAACGTCTCAACATCGACACGGTCAAGGAACGCAAAGAGGACATCGGCGAGCCGCTCGACAACCTGGCACGCTTCCTCGGGCTGGTCGGCTTCGTCGCGCTGTTGCTGGGGGGCGTGGGCATCGCTGGATCGGTACAGGTCTACCTGCGCGACAAGCGCGACAGCGCCGCCATCCTGCGCTGCATCGGGGCCAGCGCCCGGGTAGCTTTCGGGGTCTTCCTCGCGCAAGTCCTGGCCGTGGCGCTGCTTGGGGCCACACTCGGCGCCATCATCGGCGTCTTTGCCCAGACGATGCTGCCGCGCCTGCTGGCGGACTTCCTGCCCTTCACCATCGACACCTTCCTGAGCTGGCCGAACATCCTCATCGGGCTGGCCTACGGGGCGCTTATTGCCTTCCTCTTCGCGCTCTTCCCGCTGCTGCCCCTACGACGCATCAGCCCCCTCCGCGCGCTCCGGGCGGAGTTCGACCCACCCCGCCGCCGCGACCCGCTCATTGTGCCGTTGATCCTGCTTATCATCGCGCTGCTGACGGGCTTCTGCATGGCACAAGCAGCCAAGTGGTACGAGGGCCTGTGGTTCGCCGTCGGACTGGGAGTGGCGCTGCTTATTTTAGGACTTGGCGCGCAACTATTAAAAATGTGCCTGGCGAAGTTCGCGCGGCCCAAGGGTTTCACCATGAGGCAGGGCCTGGCCAACCTGCACCGCCCTAACAACCGCACCGTCCTGCTGGTGGTGACTCTCGGCATGGGCGCGTTTTTGATTTTCACCCTGCGCATGATCGAGTCCGCCCTGCTGACCCAAAGCGAGCTGGCCGACACCGCCAACGAACCCAACCTGCTCCTCTTCGACATCCAGCCGGACCAACACGAGGGCGTCTACGACATCATTCGCGCCGAGGGGCTCGACATCATGGAGGAATCGCCTGTCGTGACCATGCGCCTGCTCAAGGTCAAGGGCCGGAGTGTGGCCGACATCAAGCAGGACAAGGAAAATAAAATCGACGGCTGGATCCTTAACCGCGAGTGGCGCTCGTCCTACCGCAACGCCCCCGGGCCCGCCGAGGAGATTTCCGAAGGCGAATACGTCGGCGATTGGCCAAGCATGGAAGAACCCGTGCCCATCTCTCTGGAAAAGGACATGGCGGCGGACCTCGGCATGCAGATCGACGACACGCTGACCTTCGACGTACAGGGCATCCCCATGCAGGTGCGCGTCTCCAGCCTGCGCGAGGTGGACTGGACGCGCATGCGGCCCAACTTCTTCGCCACCTTCCCCACCGGCGTGCTGGAGGAGGCCCCGCACTGGTGGATAGCCGTCACCCGCACACCCTCCGTCGAGGTAACGGCGGACTTGCAGCGAAAGATATTTGAGGCCTACCCGAACGTCTCCGCCATCGATCTGCGGATAGTCATCGCCGCGCTGCAAAAAGTGCTCGGGCGGGTGAACTTCGCCATCCGCTTCATGGCGCTCTTCACCGTACTGACCGGTATCGTGGTCATGGCCGCCACGCTCATCACCAGCCGTTACCAGCGCGTGCGCGAGAGCGTGCTGCTGCGCACCCTCGGCGCCGGTGGCTCGCAGGTGCGCGCCATCATGGCGGTGGAGTACGCCCTGCTCGGCGCCTTGGCGGGCCTGCTCGGTGTCGGCACCGCGCTCGCAGCCGGTATCGCCCTCACCCACTTCGCCTTCAACCTCGAGATCGGCATCCCCTGGGGCGAAAGCGTTCTCGCCATCGCCCTCACCGCCAGCCTCACGCTCCTGGTCGGCCTGGCCAACTCCCGCGGCATCGCCTCCCACCCGCCATTGGCGATTCTGAGGCAGGAGGCCTGAATGCGTTATTTGACACCCTTCGGGCGTACCGGCTCCGGCAGGAAGGAGCCGTCGTTCACACCGACCTCGACGGCAATGAGTTCGTTCATGAGCCTGTTCATGCGTAGTACCAGCGCGCCGTTGGCCTCGCGATCGAGGGCGAGGTTGTCGACCTCGTTCGGATCTTCCTGCAAGTCGAAGAGTTCGAGGTCGTGGTGGGTATAGAGTTCGTCGAGCGTCGTCGGGATGGCAAAATTATTGGGTGCGTAGTAGCGGACATACTTGTAACGTCCGTCGAAAACGAAGTTTATCAAACCGCGCATACTCAAGTTGGGCTTTAACTCGGTCAACGGCGGCGCGAACTTGCCGTGGGCCTGGTCAGGTGCGATCTCGATGAAGTAGTCCGCATCGATGAGCTGGATGCCGACGTAGTTGAAAAGCGCGGCGGGGCGGGCGGCGTGGACATCCTGCTGCTCCGGCTCTTCGAGCAGAAAGGTCAGGTCATGCCCCGGCAGGCTCGCGCTGGCATCTTTACGTTGCGCGGGGTCCGCGCCGGACAGCCCGATGATGGTCGGCAACAAATCAATACTGCTGGTGACGGCGGGACAAGTCTGCCCGGCTGAGTCCGAACGCTCGGGGTCCACGATGATCAGCGGGATATGAGACATCGGCTCAAAGGCAAAGGGGCCCTTCCCCCGTAAGCCGCCGTGACTTCCGGCCAACTCGCCGTGGTCAGCGGTCAGGACCACCGCTGTGTCATCCCAGAGCCCGAGCTCAGTCATGGTATCGAGCAGGGTCTGCAAGGTATCGTCGTTGTCACGGATGAGATTCAGGTAGCAGTTGTAAAAACGGTGCCACATATCCCGACGGTCCACGGGAATGACGCCCACCCAGTCCGTCCAGCCCTTCTGATATTGCCGTTGCGCATCCGGGCGGCCCGGATCGTCGAGGGATTCGTCCAGCGTCGGGTAGAGTTCAAACTCCCACTTCCGCTTAAAAATAGTGTTGTCCGGCGGAGGAGGCAGCCAACCGCCAGCCTTGGAGGCCTGCACCGTCTCCCCGGGCATATTGGCGTCGGTGTACATGATGTCGTGCGGGCTAATCATGCTGACGACCAGCAGCCAGGGTTTTCCCTCCGCATTCAGGCTCTGCGCATTGGTGCGCAGCCAGCGGTTGGCCGCAGAGACGGAATAGACGTCGGTGTCGTAGCCCTGATCAGGGCTTCCCGTTTTGTCTCCGTCGGCGGGGAAGGTATCGAAGCCGTAACGACGGAGAGACTCGCTGTAATTGATCGTGTCGCTCGGCGTAATGAGGTCCTTATCCAGCTCGAACTTACCGAAATAGGCCGTCGCGTAGCCCAGGCTTTTCATAATCGTCCCCATGCTGGGCTTGTCGTCCGGCAAACTCGGCACGTAGCCCAGCTCCATCTGGTCAAACACGCCGTTGATCTGCGGAGGTTGACCGCTGAACATCACGCCGCGCGAGGGCGTGCACATGGCCGATGCCGTGTAATGATGCTGAAAGGTAACCCCAAGCTGCTTGAGCATATCACGCGCCGGCAAGTGATAAGTATCCGGGGCATTCAGGTGGAAGGATTCCTGATCCGAAATGACGAGAATGATGTTTCGCAGGGGCTTATCCTGCCCCCACAATCCCGGGCGAAGAGACGCAATCAGAGTAAAGAACACAATGAAGACTGTTGCGCGCCAGCGATTCATATTCCTGTGACACCAACGTAGCCAAGGCAGAGATCCGGTCAAGTGGCTTTGAGCGAATGTTGTCAGCGCAATGGCTAATCCTGGGCGTTCTGATCCTTGAGATACGCCATCATTTGCGCGGACAGCTGCCTGGAGACATCGCGATAAGAAGGATCGTCGGCCAGGTTACGCGTCTCCAACGGGTCCTGCTCGTAGTCGTAAAGTTCGACCTGGAGGATAGCCTCGGAACCGTCGGCCGGGCGCATATCGCCGGTGTCAAACCAGCTCACGAGACGGTAGCGATCGTTGCGCAGGGCGTAGCCCATCTTGTCGCCACGCGGATACTGGCTCATCACATAGTCGCGGACATCCGCGGCGGCGTCTTTCATCAGTGGCACGAGGCTGACGCCGTCGAGCCCGGTCGGGGTCGGCAGCCCGGTCAATTGACAAAGCGTGGGATAAATATCTATCAGGCCCACCGGTTCGGTGGTACGGTTTCCGCCCGGGAAATCGGGCGCGGCGATAATCAAGGGCACGCGGGTAGCCTGCTCGTAATTGGTGTGCTTGCACCACTGGCCATGGTCGCCCAGATGCCAGCCATGGTCACCCCAAAGGACGACAATGGTGTCGCCGTCGAGCCCGAGGGCCTTGACCTTATCCAGGAGTTTGCCGATCTGTGCATCGATGTAGAGGGCGCAGGCATAGTAGCCGTGGATGAGTTCACGCTGCTGCTCGGCCTCCAGCGGGCCGTTCTTGGGGATACCGGAGTAAGAACGCAGCTCTCCCCAGTTCGTATAGGCGTATTCCGGACTGCCTTCGGCGTGTTGCTGGAAGGGCGCCAGTTCTATTTTGTCGCGGTCTATCATGTCCCAGTACTTCCGGGGCGCGACAAAGGGCAGATGCGGTTTTTTGAAGCCCACGGCCAGAAAGAAGGGTTCGCCCGACTTGGCAAAGTCGTCGAGGCGGTTGAGCGCATAACTGGTGGTGGCGCCATCGACATAGGCGTCGTCGGGCACGTCCTCCGACTCCACGGATGGCCAGGCATTGCGCTCAACAAGGTAGAGGTTAACGGCTCGCCAGCTCGTATGGCCCGCCGCTTCGGCTTCGTCGACCAGTTTTCGGATACGCGGGCTTTGGTAATAGGCCGCCGGTTTGCCGTACTGCGGATGGTAGTCGAGCTCCTTTGGTTGCACATAGGGAATACTCCAGGAGACGGAATCCTCACCCTTGTCCACGCTACGCTGATCGAAGATTTTACCGACGCCGATTGCCGTATAGCCGTTTTCCTTAAAATACTGCGGCAGCGTGACGACATCCGGCCGCTTATCGCGGATCCGCGTTTTGAGGTCCCAGACTTGCGTGTGGTCGGGGCTGAGCCCGGTCAACAGACTGGCGCGGGAAGGGCCGCAGACGGCCTGCTGGCAATGCGCATTGGTGAAAAGCGTGCCGTGCTCGGCCAGCCGGTCGATGGCGGGCGTGGGCACCTCCCCGCCGTAGGCAGTGAAATCCGGTTTGAGGTCGTCGACGGCGATGAAGAGGACATTCGGCGGCTTCGCGCCGACGGCGCTAACGGCGCAAGCCAAGGCAACAAGTAAAGGGGTGATGCGATTCACGCTGTGATTAACGACCCCGCATCATGAAGCGTCAATCACGCGGATTAGGAAGCATATTCAATTTACGCCTGAGCCGTGAGCATGGCCTCGAGACGAGCCTTGCTGTCGGCATCGCGGAGGGCCTCGATGAGCTCTTCGAGATCGCCTTCGATGACTTGCGGCAGGGACAGACTGAGCCCGATACGGTGATCGGTCAGGCGGCTTTGGGGAAAGTTATAGGTGCGGATGCGCTCGGAACGATCCCCGGTCCCGACCTGACTGCGACGGTGCTCCGCGTACTTCTCCTGCTCCTCGCGCTGCTTTTGCTCGAGCAGACGCGAGCGCATAACGGTCAGGGCCTTGGCGCGATTTTTGTGCTGTGAACGCTCGTCGGCGCAATAAACGGTCACCCCGGTGGGCTTGTGTGTCATTTGCACGGCGGAGTCCGTGGTGTTGACGTGCTGGCCGCCCGCACCACTGGCGCGCGTGGTGGTGATTTCCAAATCCTCGGTCTTGATTTCGATGTCGACCTCTTCGGCCTCGGGCAGCACGGCGACGGTGGCGGTGGAGGTATGAATGCGGCCTTGGGCCTCGGTCACGGGCACGCGCTGGACGCGATGTACCCCGCTCTCATACTTGAGCACCTTGTAAACATCTTCACCGCTGATCAGGCAGGAGATTTCCTTGAAGCCGCCTGCCTCTGAAGCGCTCATGCCCATGGGTTCGACTTTCCAGCCGCGCATGTCGGCGAAACGCTGATACATGCGGTAGAGGTCACCGGCGAACAAGCTGGCCTCATCTCCGCCCGCCCCGGCACGGATTTCCACGATGGTGTTGCGGGAATCACTCGGGTCCGGCGGGAGCATCATGATGAGCAGCTCCTGCTTGAGCGTTTCCAGGCGCTCTTCCAGGCCCGCGATTTCAGCCTCGGCCATCTCCCGGATTTCGTCGTCGGAGTCCGGATCGGCGATCAGTTCACGATTGCCCGCGAGGTCCTTTTCGGCGGTCTCAAACTGGTCGGCGATTTCCAGCAACTCGCCCAGGCGCATGTGCTCGCGGGACAGCTCGGCGGCCTTGCGCTGGTCCGAAAAGAAGTCCGGCGCGGCCATGAGCCCGTCGATTTCTTCGCGGCGTTTGCGGAACGAGGATATGTCGGGAATGCCCTCCATGAAAACGGGAGATAGTCGGTGGTCATGGGTCAAGAGTCAAGAGTCACTCACATCCAAAATCGATGAGCGCCAAGTGCCGGTAGGGTGTTTCACCAGCGACAACACTTGACTCATGACCCTTGACCTTTGACTTTACCCCCATGCAGACCTACCTCGACCTCCTCCGGCATGTGCGCGACCACGGCGAAGATCGCCAGGACCGCACCGGGGTGGGCACGCGCGGGGTCTTTGGCGCACAGGTACGCTTCGATCTGCAGGACTCTTTTCCGCTGCTAACCACGAAAAAAGTACACTGGAAAAGTGTCGTTTACGAGCTGCTGTGGTTCCTCAAGGGCGAAACCAACGTCAAGTGGCTCAACGAGCACAAGGTGCGCATCTGGGACGAGTGGCAGGACCTCGCCACGGGTGACCTCGGTCCCGTCTACGGCGCGCAGTGGACCCGCTGGCAGGCCCCGGATGGACGCAAAATCAACCAACTCGACGAATTGGTCGCGAACCTTCAGTCCAAACCTTTCAGCCGCAGGCACATCGTCAGCGCGTGGAACGTGGCGGACCTGCCCGACGAGTCCGTGCCCCCGCACGAGAACGCCGCCGCCGGCAAGATGGCGCTGCCGCCCTGCCATTGCCTGTTCCAGTTCCACGTCTCGCCCAGCGGCGGCCTCAGTTGCCAGCTTTACCAACGGAGCGCGGACATCTTCCTCGGCGTGCCCTTCAACATCGCCAGCTATTCGCTGCTCACGCTCATGGTCGCACAGGTCGTCGGCCTCAAGCCCAAGGAGTTCGTTCACACATTCGGGGATTTGCATCTCTACTCGAATCACTTTGAGCAGGTGGAGGAACAACTCTCCCGCGAGACACGCCCGCTGCCGCAGGTGAAGTTAAACCCCGCCATCAAACGCTTGGAAGATTTCGACTTCGACGATATCGAGCTCGTTGGCTACGACCCACACCCCACCATCAAGGCTCCCATCGCGGTATGAGTAAGCCCAGGAAACAATACAGCAAACTACTGCTTGTATTCGGTATTCTGCTTTGTCTGGGACCATTCTGGGGCTTCCTCGCCTCACTTGTTCAGATGATATTTACGTTCCATGAAATGGCGGATATCGGCACGGCCCAACCGGAGGAGCTTGCGGCTAGAATTGGCTACGCCTTAACCTCCGGCATGATCGGCTTGGTCGCGGTTCCCTTCGGCATTGGTGTGCTCATTTACACCTTTGCCAGCGCCAGGGCGGTTCCACCTCCCATACGTGATTTTACCCAGCAGACTTCTCAATGAAACCCTCTTGGCAGGCCATCGCGGCGATGGCGGACAACCGTGTCATCGGTAAAGGCGGCGACATCCCCTGGCGCATCTCCGAGGACTTCAAGTGGTTCAAGGAAAAGACCCTGGGTGGCGCCATCGTCATGGGTCGCAAGACCTACGAATCCATCGGACGGCCCTTGCCCAAACGCCTGAACATCGTAGTCAGCCGTACAGCGCCGGATATCCCCGGCTGCACCGTCATTCGCTCTCTGGACGAACTCGATACTCTCGAGCTGGAAGACCGCGAGTTGTTCATCATCGGCGGCGGCGAAATCTATAAGGCTGCCCTGCCTCGCTGTTCGGATCTGTGGATCAGCCACGTCCATGGAGACTTCGACGGCGATGCGTTTTTCCCCGAGTTCGCAAGTAACTTTGAAGCCGTCGAAACCGTACGGGAGCTTCCCGAGTTCAAGGTCGTCCATTATCGACGCATATAGAGAGGCCAAGTTTTTCGTGTATTTCGCCCCTTTCGTGGTTAGATTCTCGCCATGAAATCACACCGTGAAGAACTCACCTTCCGTGTACCGCAGCGGCGGCAACTCATTAACATCACACCGCAAGTCGATGCCGCCCTGCAAAAAAGCGGCATCCGCGAAGGCCTCTGTCTCGTCAATGCGATGCACATATCGGCATCGGTCTTCATCAATGACGACGAATCCGGCCTGCATGCGGACTTCGAGGACTGGCTTGAGGGGCTCGCGCCGGAGAAGCCTCACTCGCGCTACCGGCACAACGTAGGCGAGGACAACGCTGACGCGCATTTGAAGCGCACCATCATGGGCCGGGAGGTCGTCGTCGCGGTGACGCAGGGGCGACTGGACTTCGGCCCGTGGGAGCAGATTTTCTACGGTGAGTTCGACGGCCTGCGCTCCAAGCGAGTGCTCGTTAAGATCATCGGCGAGTAAGCCTCACCACTTGCCAGTTTCCGGTATCCTGGCCCGGGTTTCAATTCAGCTAAAAAGCCGATTCCCTCCCTGAAAGCTGCGCGGAGAGCGGCCGGTCTTTTGACTAAACCAGCGGGAGAAATAGGGCAGCGATCGAAAACCCAACTCGTAGGCGATTTGCTTGATCGGCAGCGAGGTGCCCTGAATCATTTCTATCGCCTGCTCCAGCTTACGATTTTCAAAGTACTGGCGCGGGGTGAGGTTAAATTGCTTGGTGAACAAGCGGTCCAGTTGACTGGGGCTCAAACCAACTTCCGCCGCCAGATAACGAGTCCGCAAGGCCTGGTCGAAAGAGAGATGGTCGAGAATCTGCAAGGCGTGCAAAACCCGGTCGTCCATGTCACCCAGACGCGACGGCACGATGCCTATCTCCAGCAAGCTGTTGGTATAAATACAAAGCCAATCCAGGAATGCACTTTGCAGGAGCAAGTGTGCCTGCAGGTCTCCATGCAACCAAAGCAGATTGCTGGAAGCCTCGGGCAACTGTGTCTTGACCACCTTGTGCAAGGCACGCGCTTTCTTCTCCAATCGAGGAAAAGTGCCCGCATCCAGAACAATGGCGGCATCTGAATTGAATAGGGGCTGGCCACCCGGCCAATAAAACTTAAAGTGTATGGATAACACACGTGTATCATCAGAAAACCGCTGATGACGCGGCCCCGGAGTCGGGAAGCACCATTGCCCCTTTTTCGCATGAACGACAGCCTTGTCCGTCTTGACGCTCAGTTGCCCATCCAGCATGAGCAAAGCCGACTGACCGGGCAGGTGATCGCGTATATCGCGATACGGCTTCTCCACGAAGCCCTCGTAAATCCAGGCAAACTCCGCGCGCAGATGCGCCCAATCCGACATCCGCATCTTATGAGCAATATGGAGTAATCCCGACATGCGCAAAGAGTGCAACTATTTAGTAAATTTGGGCAAGCCAATTTCCTAGTTAATAACCCCTAAATAAGCTAATAATATGATCATGAAAACAAACTCGTTGTTCAAAAAACTTCTACTCCCTTCCCTCCTGGCTTTCACTGTCTCCACTGCGTCTGCCGTTACGTTAGACTTTGATGTGGCGACAGACTTTGAAGACAATTTCTGGGCGCCGACGAATCGTTCGCTGGTCTCTTGGAATGCCAGCGGCTACGTCTCCAAGGGCATGCCGAATTCCAACACCAGTACGCTGGTTTATAATAGCAGTGCAACCGGCGGCGGCAGCGGTCTGGCCGGTACAGCCGCAGGCTCGCCTTTGGATAAATTCGATAGCTTTGTCTACGAGACAGATGTAGCCATGGATACCTTTGGCCCCGGCAATACCTTTGGGCTCTATACGAAGCTCAACGATGCTGCGACCTCCGGCTACCTGGCCATATTTCGCATTAACAATGGATCCAGCCAGGCGGACTTCCGCATCTTTGTCGAAGCCAATCCGCAAAACGGCAATGGCCTGGGCTCCAATACCACGCCGGTTACCACACAAATCTTCGCTGGCCTTGGTAACTTTTCTACCAGTACATTTTACCGGTTCCGCCTGGAAGTGGAAGACATCGGTAACGATGTCCAGTACACGGCCTCCATCTGGACCACCGACCCCGTGCCGTCACAGATTGGCAATACGCTCACCTACACCTTCACCGACGGTGTTACTGGGCTGGGCCAGGTCGGTCTGCGTATCAGCAGCGCCAACGCCAGTGTGGCAGGCAATTTGAATTTTGACAATTACACGGTCAATGCCGTTCCCGAGCCCGCCCACTGGGCCGGTATCTTCTGCGGTCTGATCGGCCTCCTCGCCATCGTGCGCCGACGGAAGCGCGCCTGATTCGACCCTATCGAGCAGGCAACTTCAATTGGACAGTTGTCAGATTTTCAGTGATGAAAGCCCGGGCAGTTGTCCGGGCTTTTTTATGAAAAGAATTTATTGTCTCATAGTCTTTCTCCTCGCCCTTGGGCTTTCCGCTTTTGCCCGGCAAGAGGCCGCAACATCACGTCCCAATATCCTGATTATCTTTGTCGACGATCTGGGCTATGAAACTGTCGGCGCGTACGGTGGCCTCGATTTCCCGACTCCGCAAATCGACGCCATGGCAAAGGAAGGCATGCGTTTCTCCCGTGCTTATACCAGCCCGGTTTGTACGCCCAGCCGGGTGAGCCTGCACTCCGGGCTCTACACCGCGGACCACCATTATGACTATGTGCTGCCGGTGCATGAAGGCACACGGGACACGATCAGCTTCGATAAGATGCCAACCTTCGCCATGCTTTTTCGTGACCACGGCTACCGGACCAGCGTCACCGGCAAATGGCAGTTGGCCACCCTCGCCTACCACCCCAATCACCCGCAGCAATCGGGTTTCGACTCCTGGTGCCTGTGGCAAATCTGGGACGGCGAGAACGACGTCAAAACCACGCGCTACTGGAACCCTTTTCTGAATCGCGACGGCCTCGTGCTTGACGGGCGTACCCTAGACGCGGATGTCGTCCTGCCCGACGGGGAACTGCTCCCGGCAGGTACCGTCATGCCGGATGTCCGCAGCGACTTCGGTCCCGATGTCCTGAACGCCTACGTCAAGGGGCAGATGCGCGAAGCCGCCGAGGCCGACGAGCCCTTTTTGATTTTGCACAACATGATGCTACCCCATATCCCAATCGTGAAAACGCCAGACAGCGATGAGCCTTCTCTCAAGGGCATGATTGCCTACATGGATAAACTCGTGGGCGAGTTGCTGGAGGAGGTGCGGAGCCTGGGCATTCAGGACAATACTTACGTCTTCTTCATCGGTGACAACGGCACCGAGCTTTATGAGCCTCGGCGCACCACGCACGGAGAGGTCAACGGCGCCAAGCGGGATTTGAATGATGCCGGAACGCATGTGCCGTTTATCGTCTGGGGACCCACACATGTTCCTCCCGGCACGGTCAACGACTCCCTGGTGGACATCACCGATGTTTACCCGACACTCTGCGCCCTGGCTGACATTGATATCCCGGAAGGTCGCTTTCTCCGTGGCTACAGTATAGCACCACAAATCGAGGGAGAAGACACTCCCTCACCACGCCAATGGGTGCATGGCGGCATCAGAGGCAATCAGTCCGTGTATGACGGGCAATGGCGCTACGTGAGCAAAAAGCAGTCCGAGGAACTTATCGATGCCAGAGGGACACCCAACGAAATCGTGGTGGAAAACCCCACTGGCGAAGCCGCCGAGGCCAAAGAACGCCTGAAAGCGGTCATGCAATCCATCGAAGCAAGTCGGCCCAAGCACTGAACAGCCCTTCACTGCACGTGTTTGACGCCAAACTCGTCTTCCACGATTTGCTCGCGCATCTTACGGACGACGATACCAAGCGGATCCGGATCGCGCTCGGAGGGTGGGATGTCGATCAGGAAAATCGTCGTGCGTGAATCAGCACCCACCGCGTGCGAGGAGCTCGTCACAACCAGCCAACCCTCTTTGTCGTTTTCAGCCGCCACTTTCAGCCAAGCTTCATGATCTTCAGAATAAGGAACTATCTGGGACTGAGTACGGCTTAAGAGCATTTCCTGGCCTGCCAGTTGAACGGCCATGCGTCGATCGGAGAAATTGAATATTCGATAATGATTTTCCGGAAATGTATCGAGAGACTGGTCGATGACATACATTTCATACTCGGGTTGAGAATCCGTGGGATTCTTGCTTAGCAAAACTAAAAAGGGCCCCATGCCCTTTGGTAACTGGCCTTCTGCGATTGTAATTCTTAGAGGAGGTTTCCCAGGCTCAGGATTCGGTTCCTCGCGATAAAACCGTAATCGACGATCAGGTGGGATGGGATACAACTGAGAAAATGACTTCGTCGTAGCGTAAACTGTTTCCTCTTTTCCATCAATGTCATATAGCAATTTTGCTACGTCGGCCATGGACAAGACCCGAAAGCTTATCGGCTGACCTACAGGTTGTGATGCCTGGGCAGGCAAGCTAGTCCCGACCAAAACGAGAACTGCCAGGGTAATTATACTTCGTCCGCAGATAGCCATCGGAAAGAAACTATTTTAAATTTTCGACCAAACCATTGATTGATATCAACACTTGGATCCTCCTCGGGTAAATCTGTATCATTTTGATATTCAGGATAGCGCTGAACCACCGCCTCACACCAAGCTTGAGCACGTACTTCATCAGGGCTATAAGGGTTAGTGACTTCGCCATAGGCCCGGATAACAAAGGTATCAGAGCGTGCGCTCAGACTGGAGCCTATGGTAGCCAGGATATCAGCTTGGGTAATAAATTTCGGCGCGAAAGCAGCTCGATTGCTATAGGGGTGCGTTTCAGCATCTCCTCCCCAAACCTTCTGCCGCTCGTAAATGTATGACCATTGCTCCCTCTGAATGTCGTTGGCCAACTCATCCTGGTTGGTCCAGAAAGTAAGAGAGCCATCATTCACCGGGAAGGCGATTTCCGCACCGTCAGTCCCATCAGATGAAAGTACCGTCCCGTCGATGGCGGCCTGGAGTGTACCTTTAAAGTGCTCATGTTCGTTACCCGGACCGGTGAGTGGGTTACTGTCATTATTCATGGGGTTATCCACGAGTCTGCGATTAATGAAATCCGCCATTGAAACAAAGGGGCCTCGCTTACGGACTTCTGCAACGATGTTATGTGCTAGCTGGGCAATCTGCTCCTCACTTAAGGTTCGATAGCCTTCAAATGCTTCGTTGGGATCGACACCTGATGTTGGACGAGTAAAGCGAGGAAAGCTGGTTTTGAGCGAATTACCAGATGTCTGATGCTCCGGATCAAAAGCAAGTTGGTTGTTTCCACCTAGAATAGCCCTCCAGGCCTGTTCTGAGGTTGAATTGATATTAAATCCTCCTTCAAGCATAAGACCCGCAGCTACCTGATCGGGATTCTGCAGATCCTTACTATCATTGTATTTGACGTGCCTTGGGTTGGCAAGAGCTTCAGGCACCGCTCCCGTAGCAGGCACTGAAGAGAAGAAATACTGGTCCCAGAGCGTGCGGTTAAGCAGGTAAGATACGTCGTAGTAGCCTTCCATATCACGCTGTAAGCCAATTTTATGGCTGTTTTGGTCGAGAACGTGATCAATACGCGCCAACTGGTATCCCGGAGGAGCGTCATCAAAAAGCGGGCCGGATTCAGGACGTAGCCGAAAGTCCGCCAGACTGTTTCCTATCGGATAAGAAGGATAGGAACCAATCAGGGATAAGTTTGCGTGTTGAAGCTGGCCGATCGACAAGATCGGTTGATCCTCGTAAGGGAACTCGAAGAGTACCGCGTCTACGGGCGCATTATTAATCCAGTCGTGGCCAAGGCCGGCAGAAGCACGTTCACTGGGACCTTGACCATTCTGAAATTTTTTCCACGGAACGTCGGTTCCCGCAGTCGCCGTATAAAGAACATTATAATTCCGGTCACGACGAGTTCGTGAAGTCCGTGGGGCACGCATATTTCCCTGAGCAATCCAACGGCTCGTTAACATGTGCTGATCCGCATTCAACTTTGCATTCGAGTTGTAGCCAGAGAACAACGCCTGCATCAAAAACACGAATGAAGGATCAATATCCGTTGAGGGGGCCTCCAGCTTGGCAGGCCCTTGCAATACGGACATTTCATCGTTCTTAGCATTTGGATCTACCATGGTTTCCACATGGTTTTTATCAAAGCCTGCCAATTGATTGGCTTGATACCATAGACGACTTGCTGTTCGCAGATCGTGAGCCCGATCATTGGTGGGCATCCCGTTCATCCAGTAGTCAACGGGTTCGCCAATGTACATGTATAGTTGTCCGCCCCCCCTATTTGCAAAGCTCGACCCTCTGTTTCCATCAGGCCTTAAGCGAAACCTTTTATTGGCTTCATCATTCCCAATCGTACTAATTGGAATGGAGACATATGTCGTGTATTTGGGGTCAATATTTTCAAGAATATTGGTTTCATCATAAAGACTTCCCGCTGTAGCATTGGGAAGCGCAAAAATAAGACTCTGCCCCGGCAGAATATCCGGGCAATTCAATCGAAATCGAATGTAATCATATTGATGACTTCTGATTTCTTTAGAAGTATCTTTCTGAAAATCAAAGATGCACTTCTTCTCCCAAATTGTTTTCGGCTCGGTTGATTCAGGATTAAACGGATCGTATGCGGGATTATCCTTTTCCACATCGAGGCTTAGCTGAACATTGTAGTGAGGAAATATACCGACCTCATAATTGCCGCCTCCATCGTAGGGCTCGGGCGCCTTAATGGTAAAATTGTACGGATTCCAAATGATGACAACGGGATATAAGTTCATGTTGATGCCATCCCCATCAGCAGGCGTATCATTCGCCCCAATAGCGGGGGCCACCCTAATTCCCATGGAAAAATAGGTGATGACAGGGGCAACGCCCACATGATCAGGCGAACCATCTTCCTTGTCGTAAGCCGGACGAACTGGACTCATTGCCATATTACTCAACCCAGAAGTCGACACACGTGTCTGTGCGAAGCTCCTCAGGTGCTTCCATGTGGGAATGCCATAAAGCGTGGTATCCCCGCTATGCGGCACCCACATGCGGTTGGTGTCGGCGGTGGGATCATCCGGAGCGGGAGCATAGCTCTCGTCAAGCAGGATGGAAAGGTCGCGCTTGAGGCCACCGGCATAGACGTCTGCGATGACGGACTGCGAATGCGTGGTGAGGTCGTGAAAGCGGTACTTAAGTTGATCTGCAAAATCATCCGGCGACGAGGAGGTAAAGGGCAGGTCCATGCGCTCCTCACTACGAGTCAGCGTGGACGCCATGGGATTGTACAATGATTCAATGCGGGGCCCGTCGAGCTCGGCAGCGGCGGACGGACCGGTGGCCATCAACTCCACGGCAGTACGGCTGGCATTGACGAAGGCGTTGAGCTTGTCCTCGTCTTTGGTGACCAAGGGCAGGTTGGCGCGGGCCTTGACGCCTTCGTCCCCGATCCACCAGGCATAGCGCCCTGTCGTCGAGCCGCCATCACCCTCCATTTCAACCAAAGGCGCGACGACATAATCGCTTTCATCCCCCGTGGAGCCAGGGCCTACGAGCATCCGTGCGGGCTGGCTGCCGCCCATACCTGCGATGGTGATATCCTTGGAAGTCGCGGTGGCGCCGGCCAAGCCGCTGACGGCTGCGCTGGCCGGAAAAGGTATATCCGCAGTCTCGGGAGCCGAGATAATCTCACCGGAGGCGCCTACATCGGTCGACGGGTTAAAAGAAATGCTTTCGTTACCGCTGACCAGCCAACTCAGCAATTGAGCGGGCGAGCCGGTCCCGTCCGTATCTACCTTAGTTGGATCGGTGAGGTCGGTCGCGATAGTCTCCGGCGTATCAGCATAATTGGCTGCGATGGAGCTGCCGTACACGCCGGTCCAGTAGGCATTGGCCGAGCCCGCACCTCCTTGAAGGTCGGCCCGTGCGGTCACGCGCTGATCCGGCCCGGCATACTTCTGCAATTGACCCAGGGCGATGCCCAGTGCGGCCAGCGCATTCTGCTGAGCTTCTATTTCCTCGCGGGTATGTGTAGCCGTCTGCGTTTCCAGCGTGGTCAAGGTGGCCAGGCTGATCACCAGCAACAGCAGCAGCGACATCAGTGCGATGCTGACGATCAAGGCGAAGCCATGACGTTCGGCCAACTGCTGTCTGTTAATAGTCACTGTGGGGGGTATCAAGCGGGCGGAGACGCGTCTGTCAGGACGAGCCTTCCGCGGTGTTATCTGCAAGTGTATCCATGCGTTCGGCCAATTGCCAGGCACGGACGTAATCTATCTGAAAATAATCGGGCAGGCTGGCTTCGTCGATGTCCTTGGTCGACCAACCGCCCATCTGGACACAGAGGATAACGTAGCCGGGCACATTGCCCACTTCCTCGTTTTCCCAGACGCCTTTTTTGACCCCATCGACATACCAGGTGAGTTTGCCCGGTTCCCAAAGCAGACCGAAGACGTGCCAGCCATCCGATGTCGGACCATAGTAAACCTGGTTGGTGCCCCACTGCTTGTGGTTGGCGCCGTAGCCTCCCCAATGGGCCGCGATATTGTTGCGACCAGGGCCCCACTCCGTCAGGTGCTCGAAGATATCAATCTCCATCCCCTGGCCGTTCTTGCTGCCGGTACTGCGGCGCTGCCAGACATCCAACCCGCTCTCCGCGCCACGGTCGGGCATGAGCCAGAAGGCAGGCCAGAGTCCGCGGGCTGTCGGCGGCTTGAGCCGGGCCTCGATATAGCCGTAGCGCTGGGTCCATTTGTCGTAGGTGGTCAGTGCGGCAGTCGCGTACTTGCGCGTGGGCAGGTTCGGGTCGTCGTACTGGTGGCCGGGATTGACCTCGCACTTGATGGTCAGGTTGCCGTCCTCCACGCTGATGTTTTTCTTGGTGAAACGCTCCAGAGCCCAGTCGGCAGGACCATCCCAGACATAGCGCGTGTTCCAGGTCTCCAAGTCGAGTTGATCGCCGTCAAACTGCTCGTCTAAAGTCATGACCCAATCGCCTTCCACCGGAGGACGCTCGCCGAGCCAATCCGGCGGCGTGACCGGGGTATCCCGATCCGCAATCGAACTGAAGACGTTTTTGTTCTCGCCCTGGTCGGAGCTGCCGAAGGCTTTCAGGTCTTTAATAAGCAACGTGGTTTCCGCTTTGGGATGAACGAGAAAGAGCTGAACACCGGTTACCTTCCGGGAATCCAGCGGGAAGCCGGGAGCACCGTTGGACTGACCAAAGGTCAGCTGTATGTTTTTCGTCTCACCGGGTTGCAGCTTTTGCACTTCGGTGTTCCACGGCTCGTTTTTCCAATTGCCGGGATTGTCGAC
Organism: Verrucomicrobiia bacterium; assembly: GCA_030432235.1. Taxonomy (GTDB): domain Bacteria; phylum Verrucomicrobiota; class Verrucomicrobiia; order Opitutales; family Cerasicoccaceae; genus JAUIHT01. Next base: position 47,245 of record JAUIHT010000014.1, read on the forward strand.
CCGGAGCGCGGCCTGAATGCGGTGAGTGCTTTCATTGGTGACCTCTACTTCGATGCCTTGAAAGTGCTCAAGGTTCCAGCCTCCCTTCGGGCAGGGGAACTGCACATTCGGATAATTGGTCTTTTCGAGAACAGCCCGTATCGCCTGTTCCTTGCCCGAGCCCACCACAGAGACCGTGCTGTGATAAGTTTTCAACTGATTGACGCTGGCGCCCTCCGCCAGGTTGAAAAGCTCACCCGATATGGCAGGCGAGTTGAAGTTTGTACTCGCCGAATCGCTCGATGCCGGGGCCGGGGTGGAAGCTTCTTGAGCCGCCTTGGGCGAAGCGGTACCGACCGGCTTGATGCTTTTGATGAGAAGCGCACCCTCCGCCTTCGGCTTGTCGACCAGCATCTTGATATTGGCAACGTTACCCGCATCCAGATTGTAGGCAGGCTGCCCGTAGGACTCGCCGAAGGTAACGGTCACGGTGCCGCTTTTACCGGCCCCGATCCAGGAGGTCTGGCTGTTCCAGGGAGACTTTTTCCAGTTGCCCGGATTGTCCACACGCAGGCCTACGCCAAGACTGGTGCTCGTGGTATTGACGACCTCGGCCTGAACTCCGCTGAAGGCGGAAAGGTCCCACTTGCCGCCCATGGGCTTCATATCCACTCCCGGGTACGAGCCGCTTTTGGGGAACGACATCTTCAGGACAGGTGAGCCGCCCTCATCGGCAATGGAAACGCTGGCGCCGTTCTCCGTTTTGTAGGAGCTGGTGTCGCTCAGGTTCAGCAAATTCTCCGCGCTTGTTGGCGAAGCGGCCGGGCTCGATACCGTGGCCGTGGAGGCACTACCTCCCTGGGGTTCGGATGCACCCGCCGGTGCCGAGCCAACGGCACGCAGACCGGTAATCAGTACCTTCGAATCCGCTTTGGGTTTCGCAACAAAGAGCTTCAAAGCGATAACCTTGGCCGGGTCCAGCGGGTAGCCCGCATTACCATACGATTGGCCGAAGGTAACCGTCAGCGTCTGCTTTGCCCCGGCTGCCAGCCAGACATTCTGCGTATTCCAGGGAGAGTTTTTCCAATTGCCGGGGTTGTCCACGCGCAGGCCGATATTCAACCGGTTTTCGCTGAGGTTGACCAAGTCCACCTCGACGCCGCTGTACTGCGAAAGGTCCCAGCTTCCTCCGGGAACGGGGAAATTCAGTCCGGGATAGCCATTGCTTGCAGGGAACGTGACTTGCATCGCAGGCTGGCCGTCGCTGGCCGTCGCCTGAGCCACGGTGGCTCCGTATTCGGTTTTGAAGGTACCGGGCTCCGCGGTGGCCAAGTCCAGCAACTGCCCTGACGTAGGCGGTGTGGCGGCCTGACACAAGGCAATGCAGGCGCACCAGGCGAAAAAGGTAACGCTCCGGGAAAGAAAGGGTAATCGTATATGCATGGTTTACTTTATAAGGTTTAGGAAAGAATGGCGGCTTCAGATTGCTCTCGGGCGAGAAAAACAGAGATAGGCTCCTCCAGACTTTCGCCGTTTGTCTTAATGACGTTACGGTACCAGTACGCCGAATCCTTGAGCGTGCGCTTCTGGGTTTCGTAGTCCACGTGGATGAGTCCGAACCGGTGCTTGTAACCCTCGGCCCACTCAAAGTTGTCCATCACGGACCAATGAAAATAGCCGCGCACATCGATACCATCGGCCACCGCGTTCTGGAGGCACTGCAAGTAGCGGCGCAGGAAGTCGATGCGCTGATGGTCGGGCACGCTGCCGTCCAGAGAAACCCAGTCATTGCAGGAAAGACCGTTCTCCGTAATGACGACCGGCAACTTGTAGCGCTCGGCGACAAACTTGGTGCCCCAATAGAGAATCTCAGGCGTGCGATTCCACAGGAAGTGCGTATGCGGCGAACCCGGAGCAAACGCATCGAGGCTGTAGCCGCCATCGGGCGTGGCGCGGGTGGGATACCCGTGGTACATATTGGCACCAAAGAAGTCCAAGGGCTGCTTCATGATATCGAAGTCGCCGGAGTTGATGCGAGGCATGTTCTCCCCGTAGACCCGGATGCCTTCCTCGGGATAAGTGCCAAACACAACCGGATCCGCCCACCAGGTATTGTTCCAGAAATTGCCGTCGTGAACCGCGCTCATCGCACGCAAGGCCGCGTCACCATCCGCCGGTGAGTCGGTGGCCGGGTAGTTGGTGCAAACCATGGGAGCCCAACCGACACTGGGCGTGCGGACGGCGTTGGCCCGTATGGACTGCACCGCGAGTCCGTGACCAACGAGGGCGTTGTGCCCGGCTTGCAGCGCTTTTTGCAGAGACAACGCCATGCCGGGCGCATGTTCACCGGATAAATGGCCAAGCCCGATAAAGCACTGTGGCTCGTTCAACGTCATCCAGTAGGACACGCGATCGGACAAATGCTTCACCACGATGTCCGTGTAGTCGGCGAACCACTTGGGGCTGTCGGGATGCAGCCAGCCACCTTTTAACTCCAGCTCGTGGGGATAGTCCCAGTGAAAGAGAGTCACCCACGGATCGATGCCGTTTTCCAGAAGGCAGTCGATGAGCCGATCATAGAACTCCAGGCCCTTGCGGTTGACGCGGCCCGTACCCTCCGGCATCAGACGCGGCCAGGAAACGGACAGACGATAGGCGTGAAGCCCCATCTGTGCCATGAGACTTACGTCGTCGGCGTAACGGTGGTAATGGTCACAAGCGGTATCGCCGGTGTGCCCTTCCCAGACTTTGCCCTGTCGATGACTGAAGGCATCCCACACCGACGGGCCTTTGCCATCGGCATTCCAGGCGCCTTCAATCTGATAGGCAGCCGCTGCTGCGCCCCACGTAAAGTTTTCCGGAAATTGTGTCATCTCAAATGTTAGATCGTTTTGATTAATGCTGACGGGCGAATCCTCACTCTCCCATCTGACGATTTTTCACGTCCGGCACCGGGTCCAGTATCTGGTCGGCATTCTCGAGCCGCTCGCGAAGTTTTTCGTAAGGCACATCCTGCACGTCGCAGTCCTGCTCGAGGGCCAGAACGGCAGCCTCCGCGGCCGACTGAGAAAGAATCATAAACACCGGCTCCATACGGATGGAACCGAAAGCGATATGCGAGGCGGCCAGGCAAAACGGAACGAACAGATTGCCGCACTCCCCTCGCTTCGGCACGATGCTGCGATAGGAAATCGGGTACGGAGGCCCCGAGGCCACTTCGACATTGCCCTCGTTGAGGACCTTGCCGTCGACAACCACGCGGCGGCAGTTGTGGGAATCCATGGTGTAAGCTGCCAGGGCGATCGAGTCGTTCACCGTCTGATGCCCGAGGCAATGATGCTCGGTCATGACCAAATCGCTGATCAATCGCCTCGACTCACGGACGTACAGAGCATGCGAGAAGCCGCCTGTCGCCACGAACTCATCGCGGCACCACCCGTAAGTGCGCACCTTCTTCTGAAAAGAGGAAGGGATGGACGGGTCCGTACACCAGAACCACAAAAGGCCTTTCGTCCAGCGGACATGCTCCTGAAATATTTGCTCACGCTCTGCGTAACCCGCTCCCGGAAAGCGATGGCTCATGCCGATGTAATCCGTCGAAACCGCATGGCAGTTATTCATGTCCACCTTGTCGTCTCTAAGGTCGTCGAACTTCAAAAAATCAGGGACATGGCCGGCCCTACAAAAACGCGCCAGCAGCTCATAGTCTTCGGGCTGGTAGTCCGCGGGCTCAGTGAACGGAATTCGGTTTGCCGGATTATCCGTCAGGCACAAACGGAAGTTGTAAGCCTGCACGCGATCATCGCCCCGTCCCGTAACATGCGGCTCCGGATCGATTCCCGGCAACAGGCCGCTGTCGGGTTTTCCTTCGATGCGGTACGGATCCACGGGAAGATTGAATTGATGCCCGTGCAATACCTGCGAGCCGTTGTAGTGCTCGCCGTAATCCTGGTTGTCCTCGCGACCGATGGTATGGCTGACCCCGGCTTTGGCCATGAGGTCTCCCTCATAGCTGGCATCGATGAACATCCTGGCCTCAACCGTAATGCCGTTCTCCGTCGTCAGGCCGGTGATTCGGTCGCCGCTTGTAGTAACGTCCTTAAGGAAACTTTCAAAATGGCAAGTGATGTCTTCCTCGTCCAACCATTCGGCGTAAACGGACTCGGCCACATGCGGCTCAAAGAGCCAACATTCCCACTGGTCGTAACGTGCCCCCAGCCGCCGGTAAAATTGACGCGACAGACCGCCAATGGCCTGCTTGTTGCCGATATCGGTGAAGCTCAAACCGCCCGCAGTGAGCCCCCCGAGATGATAGCCCGGCTCCAGAAGCGCTACGCTCAACCCGTGGCGGCGAGCTGTAATCGCTGCGATGATTCCACCCGAATTGGCGCCATACACGCAAAGGTCGACTTCCAATTTAATATTAAGCTTTTCCTCGGGGGGAGAGTAATACCGCAATTTATTTTTGGTAGGGGCTCCAAGCATAATTACATACTGCATTAGACCACAAAAAAGCACAAGGGACTTAGCTTCTCGGTTTTGGTCAAATAGTTGTACTTTTTACGCAACGGGTGACTTTTCTCTTTTTTTAAAGGCATGAAAGGCGTATACAATCCAGCATACCCTGTTTGAGAACACCCCATAAAATGAAAATAAAACTTATACCTACTCTATTCATAATAGAGCTATAACTATCTTATTTTCGCTCTTCTTAACTAAAACTGAGTCCGCAACCAATTACCCCGGTTTCGTCATACCAAACTGCCCCACCCTGGTTGTCTGTCTGACGAACTTCTAGAGCACTAATGCTGCTAGTGAAACCAGCGGCATCATGACTTTACATATTATTTTCTACTAATCCTAACTCATAAATAATATGAAGACTAGAGTACCCCGCAAAACCCCATCGGCATTCACCGTGATGTCGATTTTCATCTACCTTACAGCCTTCACTCTGCTCCATGGGCAACCGACTCCGCCGATTCAGGGCGACTGGACGCTGACCTTCGAGGACAACTTCAGCAGTTCCGACCTGGACGGCACCAAATGGAAAAACGGCACACACCACTCAGGCATTGAAGGCGCCGGCGGTAACGACCCCAGCCTCGTAACTATCTCCAGCGGCACGTTGAAAATCAAATCGAGCGTCGATGACATCGTTTACAGTGGAGACAGTTATTCCTACTCCACCGGGGAAATCAGTACCTTCGCAAAGTTTACCCAACAGTATGGCTACTTCGAGGCACGAATAAAATATCCGGCCGTACAAGGGCTGTGGCCCGCTTTCTGGCTCATGCCGGACCGGGGAACCTATGGCAACAAAGACCTCTTTCGTAGAACCTACCTCAAGTTTAACATCAGTAGCTTCAGCGGTTCCGTAAGCAGTGCCGAGCTTCAGCTCACCATTGCGGGGGGTGAAGTCTCTGCTGACCCTAACAATGTCCTGGTCCTGCCGGTTTCCAATAACTCCTGGTCGGAAACATCCATTACCTGGAACAACGCCCCAACACCCGAGCCACGCTGGCTGAGTCAAAAGTGGGATATCGATCCAACCGTGGGCAACACCTTGTCCATCGATCTCACCGACTATGTAACGCAGGAATACAGCGGTGACAAGGTCGTCTGCCTGTGCCTGGCCGACACATTCATGCTCAGCGAGCTCATACAGTTCTATAGCAGTGAAACCTCCACGCAGGCAGATCGTCCTAAGCTGGTGATTAACGGCCAGACCTTTTACCCCACCGGCGATTCTACGGTGCGCTGGGGCAGCTATGCCGACACCAACTACGGCAACGACACCGTGCTGAACGTCAAGGACGGCTGGGGCAACACGGCCGATACCTTCAACGGCGGCATGGAAATCGACATCATGGAGTCCCTAGGAGTCTGGGGCGCCAATGAAATCCAGCATGCTGTACACTGGGACGGTTATCAAAGCCAGCACCAGGCCGTCGAATGGCAGGATATCACCTATGCGGCCACGGGTGATAATTTCCACACCTACGGCATGTACTGGGAAGAAGGACTCCTGGAATTCTACATCGACGGTGTCAATACGGCGACCTGGAACAATTCGCGCGTCATGAGTGTGCCGGCTTACATCATCCTTTCTCTCCAACTTGGCGGGTGGGATAGCAACAACGTCGGCTCGCAAGTGGACAATCAAGTCATGGAAGTGGACTATGTGCGCGTCTGGAGCGGTACCAAAACCGGAGGCAGCACTGGCAGCAGTATCGCCGGCACCAAAAACATCATCAACAAGTATACCGACAAGGCCTTGCGTCCGCTCAACGCCGGTACCGCAAACGATGTGCAAATCGTCCAAAATACTTTGGACAGTTCATGGAGCAGTCAAAAGTGGGACATCGTCGATGTGGGTGGCGGCTACTACAAGATCGTCAACAACTATACGGGCAGAGCCCTGCGTCCCCTCAATGCCGGTACCGGAGACAATGTCGCAATCATCCAGTACGGCTACAACGGATGGGACACACAAAAGTGGGAGTTCCTGGATGCCGGCAACGGATATTACCAAATTCAGAACAAGTATACGGACAGGGTCCTGCGCCCCTACGATCCGAGCGGCTCTGGCGGCACAGATGACGATCGGGACATCGTCCAGTACTCCTTGAATACCAGTTGGGACTCGGAGAAGTGGGAGCTCGTCGATAACCCCTGATTCTGGAATCGCTCAGCAACTTAAACTGCCGCGGAAGGGTCTATTCTCTTCCGCGGCCTCAACAAAGTCATGAAGCGCAGAATCATCAAAATCATTGCCGTTGTGGCCGTCGCCACGGGTGCCTGGCTATGGGTAAATCGAGCCGGCGAAAAACCGGATGCCCCAAATGGTAACACCGTCACGGATACTCACGGGCAAAAAACGGCCCCCATATTCGCGGGTAGTACCACTGAGACAAATGCCCAACGGCTTAAACCGGCGGAACCAGAGGTGCCGTTAGTCGAATCACTACGCAGCCTTCTGGAGATTACCGATTCCAACGAGCGCAACGTCCGCGTCATTGAGGCCCTGAGTGAGGTCAACGCAGAGAACATCTATTCGGTCGTCGCTTGGCTGGAAAATACCATCCCTCCCGACAAGGACTCCTCCCCCGTGTACCAAGCGCTACTCGCCCACTGGGCCACTTTCGACGGCCCGGCCGCCACCCAGTACGCATTTCATTCGCTGGAGGGCGATCTGCGGCTGGACTGTGGCGTCGCCGCCACACGCAGTTGGGCGAGTGTGGACCTGGCCAGCGCGGGCGAGTACATCAAGCAGCTCCCCGAAGCCTACGGCAAAGATTACATCATCTACGACTTCGTCTTCCCCTATGTGGATTCCGATCCGTTGCAGGCCATGCAATGGGTACAAGGCGTGCCCGACGAATTTCGGGGCACCGCCGCGCTCCACGCTACGAACTATTGGCTTACTGTTGATGAAAAAGCAGCCACGGACTGGCTGATTGAAAATTCCAGCGGACATCTCGAGAAAGAATCCATTCGGGAAGTGGCCTTACACTGGGTACGCCACGACCTGCAACAGGCCGATCAGTTGGTTTCGCGCTTGCAACAGGACGAAGCTAAGGCCGTGGCTATGGAATCCATTGTGAACTGGCTGGCCTCCCAGCGCCCGACTGAAGTCGCGGTATGGCTGAACGAATTTGAAAACACGCAGCTGCTGGATCGTGTCTATGCCACCTTCGCCCTGCGCATCAGCCGCATCGATGCCGGCAGCGCCGTAAGCTGGGCTGAGTCCATCACAGACGACGAATACCGCCTCGCAACCATCAGTGAGATTGGCCGTCGAAACACACCCGTGGAAGTTGCTTCCGACGAACCATAAAAAAGCCCGGACCGTTTTCGGCCCGGGCTTCGCTAAAGGATAGTCCCGCCTAGTTGACCGGGAAGTTGACGGTATTGACCACCATCTTCTTGGGCGCCACCGTCATCGTGCCCGAGACATTGGCTGAGGCCACGGTGGAGTCCGACGCGAGGCGGTCGAAAGCCGCATAACGGGTGGTCCAACCGGGATTGAAGGCGACGAAGGTGGTGTCCACCGAGAGGCTGTCATCAGCCACCTTGGAGAAGGCGGCGAGGAACAGGATGGAGCCGTCGTCATCGCTGCCACCATTGTCGGTAGCGCGACCCAGGTAGGTCCAGTCCGGCGTGCCGTAGGCGTCGAGGGCATGCAGGAAGTGCAAGACCCCCGTGCTGCTGAAGGCCGGTTGACGCGGTGCTTCACGACCGGCTACACCGTCGATGGAGGCCCAGCCAGCCCAGAGGCGTTTGACGTACGTCTGCAGGTCGCCGCTGAGAGCGGTGCCGTCTTCATTGAGCGGCTCGTCACCGGGATTGTAAGGCACACCGCTAAGGGCGGCGGTCATGGCCATGCCCAGCCAGTTGCCCGGCTGGAACAGCGCGGTGTCACGCGCCTCGCGCCATTCACTGCGAATGGTGGACCCATAGCGGGCGCGCACGAAGTCGGAGTGGCGGGTGATGCCCAGGGTCCAGGCCGTCGGCGGGTATGCCAGGATGAACATGGAACCAGTCGGGAAGGCGTAGAAGAAGTTGTTCAACGTCGGCCCGAACTTACGGTAGAGCGAGATGCCCGGCGAGGACTCCCCACCAAAGTACGGCGGAGCCACGTAGAACGCTTCCCGAGCACCGTCGTTGTAAGAACTATTCGCCGGATAACCGTCGTTGTTGCCATTGTTAGGCACCGCGGAGGATTCAATACTGGTGACCGGTATCCAGGAGTACTGGTTCAGCGCATTGTTGTCCGAGAGGTTGTAGTTCTTGTCAGCGAAGTACATGTCATTGGCCGTCATACCGGTGGCCAACATGTAAACCCCGACATCGGTGAGAGACTTGCGATCCGTACCGGCACCCCAGAGGATAGCCGCGCTGTAGGACTGCAAGCCCTCCCAGATGGAGTTCTCGTTCTCGTCGCCATAGGCGAAGTCACCGGTGCCCGAGCTGACCGCGACGCTCCACTTGGTCTCCGGGTCACGCAGACCGGCGGGGCCGGGCGAGACACCGGTGGCCCAGCCGTGACCGCCCCACTGGTCGAAGAAGGGCAGCTTCTGATAGGTGAATTGCGGCACCGTGTAGATGTCGTTGAGCAACTCCGAGTTGTCCGGGTCGTAGGCCACGGAGAGATACCACTGCTCCAGACCGGTGCCCATCTGACCCGGGTCGGCCCAGAGGTCAGCCGGTTTGCTGGTGATGTTGCTTTCCCACGAGCGGTCGAAGACAGCGGCCCAGCCTGCCACCCCGAGGTAATACCCGAAGAAGTAGTGCTGGTCATTCCACTGGTCGGAAACCCCAAACCCACTCCAGAGCTTACCGTCTTTCCACTGATTGAGACCGGTCTTGCCGGTGTTGCCGTCCGGCGTAGGCGGATCGTAAACCGAGCTGACCACGCCGTAGACCGGGATGGTGGCCGAGGGATTGATGACGATGCGCCCGGCGTTGGTATCGTAGAGGGAGAAGTAACCCATCTTCCATACTTCCGGATCCGTCGGGTTGTTGTGATAAACCGGATCGGCGTGCAGGAGGCTGAGGGTGCGCTGCATCATCTCGACCGAACTTTCCAGCGCGCCACCGAGGGTGAAGAGCGGGTTGTGGTCGCGCAGGATGGGCAGACCGCGTTCGTAGGTCCACTTGTCATCGTCCGGCCCGCCGTCCGAGACATAAGCCGTATTGCCCTGGATAAGCGCCCAACGAGTAGCCTCTACGGAAGGCTCGTCCTCCGTCGCATACTTCTGCTGCAAATGGTAAAGGACGTTGACCCACTTGGTCGCGGCGGAGAGCTGGTTGCCCAGACCGTAACCGTCGGGAGCGGACTTGCCGCCGAAAGCGCCACCGAAAGGCCGCACACCGTCGGACATGCCGTTGGTGTACTCGCCGATGACGTTGTCATAGAGTGTCTGCTCAACGTTGATAGTCAGCGGCACCGACTGGGTGAGGAAGCCTGCGCCCTGGCTGTTGGCGCGCAGCACCTGGCGGTTGTCCACGTCGAAGTACCGCAGATAGAGGCGCCCCGACAGGTCGTTGGTATCACCGGCAAAGTCGGGCAAGTAACCCCGCTGGGAAATCGGCGTGGGCGGGTCGGGCGGAGGCGGTGGATTGTTGCGGACAGAGGGCGTGCCGAGTGTGCCGTCCCCATTGGGCTGGGCGATGATTTCGGCGTAGGGACCGCGGGGCGGGTTGGCGTCGTTGCTGGCGCCGCCGGTAGCGACAAACTCAACATTCACGCTGCTGCTGGGCGCGAAGCCACTGCCGCCGTCGATAATGTCGATGTGGTCGACCTCTCCTTGGGCATTCACCGTAACGGAGACGGTGGCGTTGACGCCGCTTGGCTCCGGCGCTTTGACGAGGGCCTGGAAGGTATCTGTGCCGACAGGATAATTGCTGCCCGGGCGCAGGACCTCGACCTCGACGACCACACCACTCTCGTTGGTGGTGGCGCGGGCGGCGGCATCATGGCCACGACCACCGCGGACCTGGAAGAGCGCTTCGCCCCAGAATCCGCGGCCGTTCTTGACCACGCCGTCTACCTTCTTGTAACCGCCTTCGCTGGTCGACGTATTGGACGTGTCGATGACAACCAAGCCGTCGGAATCCACGCTCCAGTTGATTTCCGGCATCTCAAAGGTGCCCTCGAATGAACCCGGTCCAGCCGAACCGCCGGTGATGACCACTTCGACGGACTCGTCATACTGGACCCCGCTGGCGCCACCGGTCAGGTTGACTGTCTGGATGGTGGCGGCCGGATACGCCCAAGCCACGCAAGCCGTGGTAAAGGTACCCGGAGTATCAAACTGGATCTGCTTGCGGGTGGTGACCTTGGCCGCGCTACCGGCCAGGTCCAAGATGCGAATCTGCCCGTCAACCGTGCGCACGATACTCACCTCAATACGCTCGTCGTCGTCGTTGAAATAGTGCGCCCCGGTGGGAAAGACAGTGTAATCGCCGGGTTCTTCGATCAAAATGCCATAGAAAGTACCACCGCCTATATAATCCATGGTAACGCTGGCGGTAGGCGAAGTGCCGCCACCGGGCGGAGGCGGAATCTCTACGGTGATGTTGGCGGCGGTTTCCGCCAGGCTGTCCTTGATGAGTGGATACGCCCCGTTGTTGTCGAAGCCGCCGATGGTGCTGTTCTCAATGGCAAAGATTTCACCCGGATTGGTGATGGTGGCCACACCCCCGGTGCCATTGCCAATGATGATGGCGGTGATGGGCTTGGAGGGATCGCCGAAGATGAAGCCGGAGCCGCCGGTGATGATCTGGGCCTTGCCCGACAGGATGTGATCCGGAGTCGGAGGATCTTCACTGCCACCGCCGAACTGGGGCACCACGATGGCCGGGTCGTAGGCGTTGTTGCCCTCCTGCGTAATCTGGATGGTGGTGCGGTAGCCGGAGCCCTTGTCGTTCATGAAGACGGCCAGAACGCGACCTTCGCCGTCGGTCTGGATGCGGGCGGTGGCCTGGGTGCCGCCGGGCAGCGTGGGAGCATCGATTATCAGCTCACACTCGCTGGTTGGAGGGGGTTCGCCCACCGGGTAACCATAGCCGGGGCTGAGCACATCCACCTGGAGGATGCGGCCGGTGTAGGGCTCGAGCAAAACCTTGAACTCGGCTCCGCTGCCCTGCTTGTCCGCGCGATAGTCGTGCAGGATGGCGTTCACGGGAGCCGTTATTTGGGTGTAGCTCTCCAAATCGCCGGAGAGGACGACCTGCTGGATACCGGACTGCTGGTAGTTCTCCTCCCACTTGGGCGGGGGCATGGCGGGCAGGAAGTTCTGGAAGGGATACTCCACCGTAAAGCTGCCGGTGACAACCGACTTGAGGTTCCCGCGGGGGTGCCAGTACTCCCAGCGCGAGGGCGCGTCGGGATTGTTCTTGTTGGCATTGGTCGGGCCGGCCACGGCAGGGAAGTCGATGCCGGTAGTCTTGAGCGGCTCCCACACGACCTGATCGCGGGAGCCCTTGGTCAAGTCCGGCCCGAGGGTGATAGGCTGGTACTGGTGTGGCATCAGCGCCCAGACGGACTTGTCCTGATCGACCGTCATGGCGGAGGCGTTAGGCGCCCCGGCCACGGCATAGGGATTCTGGTAAGCCGAATCGAAGTGGGTAGTGACCTTGTACATGTTGGTCACGTCATAGGTGATGGCGGTGTCACCAAGGAAGTTGAAGGCATACTTGCCCATTTCATTGGCCCAGGCACGGGCGGCATCATCACGATCCGCCTTGGAGTCACGCGTGACCCCGGTATGGTAATAGCGCATGACGGGCACTTCGCCGACCACGAACCAGTTCTTGCCGGTTTCGTTGAACTTAAGGAAGAAGTACGGGTTGCCTTGAGTATCCGTACCGCTGTTGGAGTCGGTAACCGTCTCCACGGTGTCAGTGCGGTAGAAGACGGCGAAGTAGGTGTGGTTGTCCACCGTGCCGGGAGGATTGAAGCCGCCGGGCAGAACCCTGTCCGGGTGGTTGACCGGGTCGGGCCGGTAGTTGAACTCCGGATCGACCTCCATGAACCACTGATTGGGATTACTCTGGTTGCCGTAAAGGAGCATGTAGCTGACGCCATCGACACCGGGCACCTCCCAGGGGCCACCCGCAATCGTGCCGGCATCCGTACCCGTGTTGTTGTCGAGGGAGTCCTCCAGGTTCTGACGGATGAGGTTGTAGAATATCATGTAGCGATCCGTATCCGCGCTATCCGTGCGGCTGGCGTTGAACTCGCACCAGATGAAGGGCGAGCCCTGGGCCACGGTCATCTTCAGGTAGTTGCCCTTCCCTTCCTGGCCATAGCTGGTGCGGCGGTAACGATAGTTATCGTAAGCGGGATCGGTGGGATTGATCCCCTCCCAGACCAGGTCGGCGTGCCAGTCGCCCATCTTATCGGTCTGAATGGCGAAGGGGGTTTGCAACTGCGGGCTCAGGTTCGAGTTGAAGACCGGGTAAGGGAATATTTCATGTTCCGGCGTCGTAGCGGAGCCAACATTGTTCCAGTCGCCTTCCGTAAGCAGTGTGTCGGGAGGGAGAACTGAAGGCACCATGAGGAGGGTTTCGAGTGGGCGCATCTTGATGCGCAGCCAGGACTCCTTCCAGGCGTTCGGATAGTCGCTGCCCGGCCCGAGGTCGACGTAGTTGCCATATTGGCAGAAGTAAGGGTAGTTAGGCGAGATATTCACGCCGCGGACGATTTTCTTGACCTTGTAGTACTTGGCCTCGCCCTCGAAACGCTCCATCGGCTGCGTCTCGTAGCCGAACTTACCCGCGGGCCAGTTGTAATTCAGGCGCAGAGGCTGCATGTAGAGAGGCTGCTGGTCCACACGCACGGGCGTCCAAGATCCTCCGTCGATGCCCTCCGTGGGCGTGTACTGCCAAACATAGAAATCCCAGGGGGTGACGCTGGGATCCAGAGGATCCTTGTAGGGATAGCCGGCGTAGTGCCCCGGGGGCGGTGTGCCGTTACCCCAGAGGAACCAACCCATCCAGCTACGCTTTTCCGGGCGGTAGGATTTGCCCTCGTATTCGGCAAGCAGATTTGGGGTGAAGGAAACCTGACTGGCCCCGACCACGCGCGGATACTTGCTGTTCTCCTCGGCATCGTTGGTGTCGCTGACCGGCGGATTCAATTGATACACGTAAACGTTGACCAGCGGATCGATGCCATCCCAGGCAGCTCCCACCCCGGCGCCGACCTCGATCTTGGCCGTCACATCAGGAGTGTAGGGAATAACAAAGGCCAGGCGGTAGAAGACGGGCTGGTCTTCATCATCAATGTCCTGGCGATAATTGAATACCGTGGTCTCGTCAGGATCGCGAATGCCAATGGCCGTGCGCAGGACATCCGTCCAGTCGTCGCTCTGCATCGTATTGGTCTTCTCCATGGTGATGGAGACGCCCGAATCGATGTCCTCATAGAGACGATAGACGAAATAGTTGCCCATCTCGGTCTGCTCCATACGCGGACCGACATCCTCCACGGAGTCCGGCACGAGGGGATTCGTACCAAAGACGAACTCCAGCCCGTTCGGGTAGGTGTCGTTGTCCGGGTTATAGGTGGGCCCTTCCTGACCGACAGGAAAAGTAAAGCCCTCGACCCATTCTGCATAGGTGAGGGCTTTGGCGATTGGTGCGCATAGCAAAAACGCACACAGGAGACCGGCGCAATATAGCTTATTGGATGTTTTCATCGTGCAGGGGATATAGCGTGTTGACTGTTAGCAGACCAGATAGTGGGACCTGCCAACAATCTGGATCAAATGAGTATAGACGGCGTTCAGAGGCTAACACCTGAACGGGGCCGTTAGCAATGCTTAATAGCGTGTTAAGTATGTGACAGGCTTAGAGAACCGTCTCAATATTGTATTATTCCCGATTTCCCAAAATCATGGTAAAAATAAGCCCATATCCCTAATACATTTCATGGGGTATGCCTTTCAAAGCCTGCGTTATCTCACTATTCGCGTTACAGAGTCGTCACAAAGGCGGGGAAATCTGCATACCGGACGACGCCTTTTTGCGCCATGAAAGCAGATAAATCGTCGTCGATGGGCTTGCCGGTCTCCACCGCGACCGCACGTATGCCGGCGTTGAGCCCCGTTTCCCAATCGCTACGCCGATCGCCCACCATATAACAGCGCGCCGGATCGAGCCCGTGCTTTTCGATGCTCTCGAGGATGAAGCGTGGGTTGGGCTTGCGGTAAACAGGCGCATCATCGGGGTGCTCCGGCGCGATGCAGATATCCGTGAAGAGATCCGGACCGAGTCCCAGCAGCTCAACCATATGTTCGTTGCAGGCCACGGCGTCCTCCAGGGCGAAGAAGCCGCGCCCGATGCCGCTTTGGTTGGTGAATAAGAAGAGCTGGTAGCCCAACTCCAGCACCCTAGCCAGGGACTCCTTTACGCCCGGCAGCAGGACTACGTCGTCGGGCTTATGCACGTGATGGGCATCCACCATGAGCGTGCCATCACGATCGAGAAAAAGAGCCTGGCCGGACATACGCCCCATGCAAACGCCGCAAAGAAGACTGTCAATCCCCCGCCGTCTCTGCCAACGTGTCCTTGATGAAAAAGCCCTATTGGTTGCCGCTCTTCTGGCTATTGGCCGTCCTGCTTTTGCCGGGTTGCGATGTCGCATCCAGCGATCTTGAAGTAAAGCGAGTTGAGCAGCCTGAACCCGCCGACACCTGGTTCCCCCTGACCCTGGGCGATCAAACCATTCGCGTACAGCTCGCCATTGCTCAGGGCGAGCGCCAGCACGGGCTCATGCAGCGGCATGACCTGGGCGAGAACGACGGCATGCTTTTTCTCTTCGAGCACCCGCAAAGGATGTCCTTCTGGATGGAAAACACGCCCCTGGCCCTGAGCATCGGCTACTTCACGTCCAACGGCATGCTGATGGAAATTTACCTGATGGAGCCCTATGACCGCACTTCCGTCCCTTCCGAGCGGCGCGATTTGCAGTTCGCCCTGGAAATGAAGCAGGGCTGGTTCCGCCACAAGAACGTCAAACCCGGCGCCCGCCTGAATCTGGATCAACTGCGCGCCGCAGTTATCGCGCGTGGCTTCGAACCAGCCGACTATGGGCTGTAGGTTATTTAGAAAAGACCCAGCAGCTTCATCCGGCCGTAGATAAGCAGTACACTGGCGAGAAAGCCCGCCACCAGCAGGACGACAAAGGCCCGAAAAAAGGTCTTTTCCGAAAAGCGTGCGAAGGCCTTTTTGCCCAGCCAGTTTCCCAAAATGGCCAGCGGCGCCAACAGCACCGACGTCCCGAAGTTGCCCAGATGCAGTATGCCCAGCCAGATGAATGGCACCAGTTTCGCCGTATTCTGAGCTTCCAGAAACCAGGCCTGGCTGGCCACGAAGCGCTCCTTGGCCCAGCCATGATAATTGAAGAATATCGTCAGGATGGGCGAACCGCTGTTGGCCACCGTCTGGCTAAGAGACACCCCGCCTCCGGCCAGGAACAAGTGAAACGTAGTCGGGTCGTGAGGCTGCTTCGCCTTGATTTTTTTGCGCATCATGACCAGCGCCACATAGGCCAGCGAGAGCGCTCCCACCACCAACTCCAGATGGCGATGCACATCTGCTTCCTCCCCTGATCGCATCAGCAGCCAAAGGATAACGCCGCCGAGAGCGGTACCGATAATTGCCGACACCAGCAGGGGCACGAGCGTGCGGTGTTCGATGCCCTTGCGGTGCTGCGCACAACTGACGCCCCCGGCGAAAACCATCAGCGGGGCCACCACCGCCAAGCCGTCGGCCCCACCCAGCGCCAGCACCATGAGCGGCGAGACCACAAATCCTCCTGCTCCGAAGGCGCTACGTGCAAAGCCCAGCAAAAATGCGGCAATCAGCGCCAGCGGCAGACAAAGCCAGGTGACGGGCTGGGAAAGCAGAGGCTCGATTGCAGCTTCAAACATGTTTAACGTTACTTATCGATGGCACCAACGGTGGGACATGGTATAACATAAAACAGAAACGGCAAATGCGAGCGATCATTAAAATGGCATTGACCCATCTGTATCACGGGTATGATACAGATGATAACATCCACAATGAAACTCGAAATCAGCTCAGAAAGCAAGCATCCCGTTTATCGGCAAATCGCCGATCAAGTCCACTTTGCCGTCAATACCGGTAGCCTCAACCCCGGCGATAAGCTGCCCAGCCTCCGCGATGTCGCCACGGCGCACGGCCTGGCCGTGAACACCGTGGCCAAGGCCTACCGTGAGTTGGCCGCCAAGGGCGTGGTCGTCGTCCGCGACCGCAGTGCCTACGAGGTGGCCAAGCCCAAGGGCAAGGCCGGCGCGCACGCCGCCAAGGCGAAGGCGGATTTCGGGCCCAGCGGGCGCTACGCCGCGCGCGGGGTCTCCGCCAGCAAGACCGAGGTCCACGCCGCCGTGGACAAGCTCGATCAGGGCGTCTTTCCCGGCTCTTTCTGCAAGCTCACCGAGGATTACCTGACGGGCGACCCTGACCTGTGCAACGTCATCCATGCCGATGGCAGCGGCACCAAGTCCATCCTCGGGTACCTGCACTACCGCGAAACCGGCGACCCGTCCGTCTTCGCCGGCATCGCGCAGGACAGCATTGTGATGAACATCGACGACCTGCTCTGCATCGGCGCCACGAACCGCATCCTGCTCAGCAGCACGGTCAATCGCAACGCGCGTCAATTCCCAGCCGAGGCCCTCGCAGCCCTCATCGAAGGCACGGAGGCCTTTTTGGCAAAACTCCGCGGGCTAGGTGTCGACATCCACAGCGGCGGTGGAGAAACCGCCGACGTTGGCGACCTCACCGGTACCGTCACGGTGGACTCCTGCGCGGTCGCGGTCATGCGCAAGGCGGATGTCATCACCGGCGCAAATATCAAGCCCGGCCTGGCGATTATCGGCATCGCATCCGGCGGGACCTGCGATTACGAGGAGGGTGAGAACAGCGGCATCGGCAGCAACGGCTTGACCAGTGCCCGCCATGACCTGCTTTCCCCGTATTACCGCAAAAAATTCCCCGAAACCTACGATCCCAACACGCCCAAAAAGCTGGTCTATTGCGGGCCCTACCGCATGAAGGACAAACTGCCCGGCAGCTCGCTAACCGTTGGCCAGGCCCTGCTCAGCCCCACGCGCACCTACGCTCCGGTGGTGACGGAAATCCTGCGGCAAAAGCGCTCCGCCGTGAAAGGCATCGTGCATTGCTCCGGCGGCGGCCAAACCAAGTGCCTGCGCTTCGGGAACGGTGTGCATTTCATCAAGGACCGCCTGATGAAGCCACCGCCCATCTTTAGGGCCATTCAGAAGGCCAGCGGCACCACGCCGAAGGAAATGTACCAAGTCTACAACATGGGCCATCGCCTGGAGGTTTATTGCAAGCCCGCCGATACCAAGGCGCTCCTAAAGATTATCCGCGGCTTCGGCCTGGAGGCGGACATCATCGGACAGACGGTCAAAACCGAGCGCAAGGATGGCGGCAACCACCTGACCCTTATGCACGGCAAGAAGGCGCTGAAGTACGCGCTTTAGCAGGGCGGCTGCCCTACTCAAGGCAGCGAGCTCACACCCATTAGGTACTTGTCACACTCACGGGCGGCGCCCCGGCCTTCGTTGATGGCCCAGACTACCAGCGACTGACCACGACGGCAGTCACCAGAGGCAA
Source organism: Verrucomicrobiia bacterium (assembly GCA_030432235.1). GTDB lineage: Bacteria > Verrucomicrobiota > Verrucomicrobiia > Opitutales > Cerasicoccaceae > JAUIHT01. Next base: position 65,404 of record JAUIHT010000014.1, read on the forward strand.
AGACGCCCTCAATGCTGGTGGTGTACTTGCCGTGCTCAGCCTTGAAGTTCGAACGTGGGTCGGTCTCCATGCCGAGCTCCTCGGCGATGACCTGCTCGGGCCCACTGAAGCCCATGGCGAAAAGCGCCAGCTGACAGGGCAGAACGCGGGTCGTGCCTTCCACTTCGAGCATTTTCATGCGGCCGTCCTCACCTTTCTGCCACTCGATGTTGACGATTTCGATGCCGGAGAGGTTACCGTCGTCGTCCTTGATGAAGCGCTTGGTGTTGATCAGGTACTGGCGCGGATCGTCGCCCCACTTGGCTTTGGCTTCCTCCTGGCCATAGTCCATCTTGTAGACCTTGGGCCACTCCGGCCAGGGATTGTTGGGCGCGCGCTCGAGGGGGGGCTTGGGCAAAATCTCAAGCTGCACTACGTTGGTGGCGCCGTGGCGAACGGAGGTACCGACGCAGTCCGTGCCGGTGTCACCACCGCCGATGACGACAACGTCCTTGCCCTTGGCGTTGATGGTCGGCAGAGAGCCGTCCTTCTTGGTGTCGAGGATGTGCTTGGTGTTCCCAGTGAGGAACTCCATGGCGAAGTGGATGCCCTTGGCGTCGCGGCCTTCGGCCTTCGCCAAAAAGTCGTTGGGCTTGGTCGCACCGGTGCAGAGCACCACGGCGTCGAAGTCGCTCATGAGCTGCTTGACGGGCACGTCCTTGCCAATCTCAATGCCGGTCTTGAAGGTTACGCCCTCGGCGGCCATCAAGTCGACGCGGCGCTGCACGACCTCTTCCTTGGCCAGCTTCATGTTCGGAATACCGTACATGAGGAGGCCGCCGATGCGATCGGCACGCTCGTAGACTGTGACGCTGTGCCCGGCTTGGTTGAGCTGGTCGGCGCAAGAGAGCCCGGCGGGGCCGGAGCCGACGACGGCGACCTTCTTGCCGGTGCGGGTCTCGGGGGGATTAGGTGTGACCCAGCCTTCTTCCCAGCCCTTGTCGATGATGGTACACTCGATGTTCTTGATCGCCACCGGCGGCTCGATGACACCAAGCACGCAGGAGCCTTCACAGGGCGCCGGGCAGACGCGACCGGTGAACTCCGGGAAGTTATTGGTCTTGTGCAGACGCTCCAGCGCCTCTTCCCAGCGGCCCTTGTAAACGAGGTCGTTCCACTCGGGGATGAGGTTGTTGACGGGACAGCCCGAAGCCATGCCGCTGAAGGTCAGGCCCGTATGGCAGAAAGGCGTGCCGCAGTCCATGCAGCGCGAGCCCTGCTTACGCAGGTCTTCATCCTTGGGATGCACCTTGAACTCGTCCCAGTTCTTGATGCGTTCCATCGGATCGTTTTCAGCGATAGTCTTGCGTTCTACTTCGAGGAATCCTGTTGGTTTGCCCATGAATCAAATAAGGTTTTAAGGGGTTTGTGCCCGGAGGTGGTTCAGCATTATTTGCCGCCGGCGAGCTCCTTCATATTGCCTTCAAAAGCGGCCAAAGCGGCTTCGTCTCCGGTGAGGCCTTGCTCTTCGACCTTCTTGAACCAGTTTAGCATGCGCTCGTAGTCGCGTGGCAGCACCTTGGCGAACTTCGGCAGGTACTCATCCCACTTGGCCAGGATGCGCTTGGCCTTTTCGCTGTCGGTGTACTGGACGTGCTTCTCGATCATCGTCTTGACCTCGGCGATTTCTTCGTCGCTGGCTTCGATGAGCTTATAGAGGTTGACCATCTCGGTGTTCAGGCGGGTCTCGAAGCCACCATCCTCGTCGAGTACGTAGGCGATACCACCGGACATGCCCGCAGCGAAGTTACGCCCGGTCTTGCCTAGAACGACGACCTTCCCCCCGGTCATGTATTCGCAAGCGTGGTCACCCACGCCTTCGATGACAGCCTTGACGCCGGAGTTGCGGACGCAGAAGCGCTCGCCGGAAACCCCGCTGATGTAAGCCTCGCCGAGGGTGGCACCGTAGAAGGCAACGTTGCCCACGATGATGTTTTCCTCAGCCTCGAACTTCGAGCCGCGCGGCGGGTAGACGATGATCTTGGCGCCGGAGAGGCCCTTGCCAATGTAGTCGTTGGAGTCACCCTCGAGCTCGAAGGTCATGCCCTTCGGACAGAAGGCGCCCATGGACTGCCCCGCACTACCCTGGAAATGCATCCAGATGGTGTCCTCGGGCAGGCCTTCGGAACCGTACTTCTTGGAGACTTCCGAGCCGGTGATGGTACCGGCAACGCGGTTGATATTGGTAATCGGCAGGGTGAACTTGACCTTCTGGCCGCTCTCGATAGCCGGTTTGCACAGGCCGAGCAGGTGGGTGTTGTCTAGGGCGACATCCAACCCGTGGTCCTGCGGCTGCTGGCAATAGGTGCCGACTTCCGGCCCGACGTCGGGCTTGTGGAAGATAGTCGTCAAATCGACACCCTTGGCCTTCCAGTGGTCGACGGCGGCGCGGGTCTCAAGCTTGTCGACGCGACCGATCATCTCGTTGATGGTGCGGAAGCCAAGCTCGGCCATGATCTCGCGCATTTCCATGGCGATAAACTTCATGAAGTTAACCACGTGCTCGGGCTTGCCGGTGAACTTCTCACGCAGGCGCGGGTTCTGGGTGGCAACCCCGACCGGACAGGTGTTCTTTTGACAAACACGCATCATCAGGCAACCCATGGTCACGAGCGGTGCGGTGGCGAAACCGAACTCTTCAGCACCCAACAGGGCGGCCACGACGACGTCACGGCCGGTCTTGAGCTGACCGTCGGTTTCGACGACCACACGACTGCGGAGGTTGTTGATGAGCAGAATCTGGTTCGTTTCGGCCACACCCAGCTCCCAGGGGACACCGGCATTGTAGATGGACGATATCGGGGAGGCCCCGGTGCCGCCGTCATGGCCGGAAATGAGGATGACGTCCGCATGGCCCTTGGCCACGCCGGAGGCGATGGTGCCAACGCCGACCTCCGCCACCAGCTTGACGTTGATACGGGCGCGGTGGTTGGCGTTCTTCAGGTCGTGGATGAGCTCGGCGAGGTCCTCGATCGAGTAAATGTCGTGGTGCGGCGGCGGCGAGACGAGACCGACACCGGGGGTTGAGTGGCGCACCTTGGCAATCCACGGATAGACCTTGGAGCCGGGCAGTTCACCGCCTTCACCGGGCTTGGCTCCCTGCGCCATCTTGATCTGAATCTCGTCGGAGTTGACCAGATAGTGGCCGGTGACACCAAAGCGACCAGAGGCCACCTGCTTGATAGCGCTACGCTTGGAGTCGCCATTTTCCAAGGGGGTGAAGCGATCAGGGTCTTCCCCGCCTTCACCGGTGTTGGACTTGCCGCCGATGCGGTTCATGGCAATGGCCAGCGTCTCGTGGGCCTCGCGGGAAATGGAGCCCCAGGACATCGCGCCGGTCTTGAAGCGCTTCAGGATCGCCTCAATGGGCTCGACCTCTTCAATGGGAATGGGATTGCGGGCCTTCTTCAGCTCCATCAGACCGCGCAGGGTGCTGAACTGCTTGGCGTGGTCATTCACCAGACCGGAGTACTGCTTGAAGGCCTCGTAGTCGCCGAGGCGAACGGACTTCTGCAGCGCGTGGATAGTCTGCGGGTTGAAGAGGTGATACTCGCCGTCCTTGCGCCACTGGTAAATACCGCCGGGGTCGAGGGCGATTTCGTCGTCCTCGATGTGACGGGGCGGGAAGGCCTTAAGGTGACGGCGCAGAACCTCCTCAGCGATTTGCTTGAGGCCGACGCCTTCGATGCGGCTGGCTGTGCCACAGAAGTACTTGTTGATGACCTTGCTGTTGAGACCGACGGCCTCGAAGATCTGTGCGCCGCGGTAACTGGCCACGGTGGAGATGCCCATCTTGGCCATGGTCTTGACCACGCCCTTGATGGAGCCGTACAGGTAGCGCTCAACGGCATCCTCGAATTCAAGGGAGAGGGCGCCTTCCTGAATCATGGCGTAAAGCGACTCGAAGGCCATGTAGGGATTGATGGCGTCCGCGCCGTAACCGAGCAGGACGGCGAAGTGGTGTACCTCGCGGGCCTCGCCGGACTCCAGGATGATGGAGACTTTGGTGCGGGAGCCGTCCTTGACCAGGTGGTGGTGGAGGCCACCCATGGCCAGCAGGAGCGGGATGGGCGCCTTTTCCGCACAAACACCACGGTCGGAGAGGACGAGCAGGTTGACCCCGTCGTCGATGGCTTCCTCGGCGGCGATGAATAGCTCTTCCAAGGCCGCTTCGAGCCCCTTGCCACCTTGCTCGGTCTCGAAGAGGATGGGCAGCGTGGCGGCCTTGAAGCCCGGCTTGTCGATAGCGCGGAGCGTTTCCAGCTCCTTGTTGTCGATCAGCGGACTGTGCAGGCGGATCATGCGGCAGCTCTCCGGCCCGGGCTGGAGCAGGTTGCCCTCAGAGCCTAGGAAGGTTTCCGTCGCGGTGATGATGGCCTCGCGGATGGCGTCCAGAGGCGGGTTGGTCACCTGGGCGAAGATCTGCTTGAAATAGGTGTAAAGCAGGGTCGGCTTGTTCGAGAGAACGGACAGCGGCGTGTCATTGCCCATGGAGCCGATAGGCTGGGCCGCGGTTTCGGCGGTAGGACCGAGGATGAAGCGCATGTCCTCGTAAGTGTAACCGAAGGCGCGCTGGCGCTGCAGAATACCGTCCTCCTCGATAGCGGGAGCCTTCGCCGCCGGCAGATCAGTCAGATGGATACGGTTCTTTTTGAGCCACTCGCCGTAGGGCTTGGCCTGGGCAATGCCCATCTTGATCTCCTCGTCGCCGATGATGCGCCCCTGAGTCGTATCGACCAGGAACATGCGGCCGGGCTGCAGGCGACCCTTCTTGATGACCAGCTCGGGCTCGACCGGCACGACGCCGACTTCCGAAGCCATGATGACGCGGTCGTCGCTGGTCACGTAGTAACGCGAGGGGCGCAGGCCGTTGCGGTCCAGCACGGCGCCAATGACGGAGCCGTCGGAGAAGGTGATGGAGGCCGGGCCGTCCCAGGGCTCCATCATGCAGGCATGGAACTCGTAAAAGTCGCGCTTGGCCTGATCCATCGACTCGTGGTTTTCCCACGGCTCGGGGATCATCATCATGACGGCGTGCGGCAGCGAGTAGCCACCGAGGTGGAGGAACTCCAGCACGTTGTCGAAGCGGGCCGAGTCGGAGCCGTCTTCATTGATGACGGGAAAGACCTTCTCGATGTCGTCGCCGTAAATGTTGGACTCGCAGAGGGCCTGGCGGGCCTTCATGAAGTTGACGTTGCCCATGACGGTGTTGATTTCACCGTTGTGAGCCATGTAGCGGTTCGGGTGGGCACGCGGCCAGCTCGGGAAGGTATTGGTAGAAAAGCGCGCGTGAACCAGCGCCAGGGCGGTCTCGAAATCCTTTTCGTGCAGGTCCTTGAAGTAGGGCCCGATCTGCTCCGGCGTGAGCATGCCCTTGTAGATCATGACGCGGGCGGAAAGGCTCGACATGTAGAAGTAGTCCGCACCGGGGAACTCCTTGGAGGTCATCCCGTGCACGTTGTACATCTGCTTGGGCACGTCGTTGTTCTGGATCGCGTTCATCACGCGGCGGCGGATCATGTAGAGCTTGCGCTCCCAGTCCAGCGGCGTGGCAAAAGTGCTCTTCTTGCCGATAAACACCTGCTCCATGACCGGCTCGTAGCTGCCGGAGGTCTTGCCCAGGATGGAGCTGTCCACCGGTACGCGACGCCAGCCCAGGGGCTTCTGGCCTTCTTCACGGATGATGTGCTCGAAGACTTCCTTGGCCGCGCTGCGCTCGGCCACGTTGGGGGAAAAGAAGGCAATACCGCTGCCGTAATCGCCCTCGGCGGGCAAATCGACGCCGCGCTCGGCCATGACGCGCCGCAGGAACTTGTCCGGCATTTGGATGAAGATACCCGCGCCGTCGCCGGTTTCCGGCTCACAACCGCAGGCGCCGCGGTGTATCATCTTGTCGTTCATGACGATAGCGTCCTGGACGATCTGGTGGGAACGCTTTCCCTTCAGATGAGCCACGAAACCGACGCCGCAAGAGTCTTTCTCGCGGCTCGGGTCAAACAGGCCCTGTGCAGCGGGCCATCCCAGCGGTGTCTTCATGTCAGTTGCCATAAGCAAGTCTTTGTCAGGTGAATTGTCGGAAAGTGAGCGCGGGCAATGGAAGCAGGAATGGCTGTAGCCTATTTCATGCCTTTTACTGCCCCCGATAGCCAGAGGAACCGCCCAAAGTTGGCCCCCCGCCACGAAATTGCAAATAGGAAATGCGCCTTGGCGAGAAAGCAACTCAACTGCTATACAGGCGCCAAAATCAATCGCTACTCACCGCAGCCCGGTTAATTCCGGTCATGGTGATGAGCGGCAAAACGAAAATGCGTTCCTTTTCTCCAGAAACTATCGCAGCCGTGCCTTTTCGCGTAAAGGAGATGAAATCGCGATGAGGAACATCGTACTCCTTACCATCGGCCATCGTAATGATGAAAGGCTGATTGGTCTCAATCGCCTCATGGAGATTCTCCTTGGTCATATTTCCACTATGTTTCACCGAGTGCCATTTTGCAATTATTTTGTACTAATAGTTTGCCTCAACCCCGATTTTGAGGGTTCTCATCTGCGTAATCTGCGAATGAAACACCAAAAATGCCCGGAGAGACCGACCATTTGCTGATCGACGGCTATAACGTCATCCATGCCTGGCCTGAGCTACGCAGCCTGCTGGGCAAGAGCGTCGACGCCGCCCGTGAGCGCCTCATCGAGACCTGCCGGGTGGTCCGTGAGGTCGACGGGCTGCGCGTCACCCTCGTTTTTGACAGCAACCGCGACACCCCGCAGGTCGAAACGCCCGGCGAAGACCAGGGCTACGCCGTTCTCTACGCGCCCAAAGGGGTCTCCGCCGACGGTTTGATCGAGCAAATCGTCCGCCGGGCCAAAAAACCGGCCCAGTGCATCGTCATCAGCCGGGACAACCTCGTTTTGGAAGCGATTCGCGCCACCGGCGGCTTCGGCTACTTTCCCGAGGAGTTGCTCGACTGGGTCAAGCGCTGCGAAGCACGGCTCTCCGTCGACCTGGACAAGCGCAGGAAGGCGACCAGGAAACAGTGGAAGGAAGACAGCCCCTGGGACGCGCTGGGCTGACGCGTGGGACTCAGGCGCCGGAGTCAATGCACTTGTCGAAGCAAGCCTATGATTTGAGCTATATAGTGATGGCTGTAGGTTGTGCGATAAGCCATTGTCTCGGGTTGGCTTTTCTGATGTTAAATCAAATGGCTCAGCATGAAAAAACGCCTCAAGTATCTTCCGTCTGTTGTCATTGCGGGCTTGGCTTGTGCAGTGCTCGCCATCGCACTGGCCCTTTTACTGAATCGCAAAGCCTCTAGGCAAGGAACTGAGTCGGCGAGCAGCCATTCGATGACTCAGGATGTGAAGCCGGATGCGGAAGGCCCTAACTCCGTTCAACCGTTGGCCTTAGATGCTCCTGAGGAGGGTCCCAGGCTCGTGACACCACACGCCGCCAAGCACGAACATCGGCCCGTTGCTCAAGATGACCACCGGGGAGGCCCCGCATTCTCCATCACCGTTCGCAATCACGACCGCAAGCCCGACCCGCTGGCAGCTTTGGATTTACAACCCAGAAAGCCTCACCCGCCGAAGCCACTACATGTGCCTGCGGGCAACCAACTGAGGATGACGGTGAAATTCATGGACTGGGCGATGGCTCGCATGGAAGGGGACGACCGAATCGAAGTGTCCGATGCCTCTTCGGACGAGGTCGAGCAGCTTGTAATGCTGGCCCGTGAGCATGGCCTGGACTTCAATCGGGCCTTCGACCGCCCGGAGCAGTTGGATGCCCTGCGGCTCAAGGCCGCTCGTCGCAGCGGGCAGATGCAGCCAGACCTGAATGGTACCATGACAATCAACCTGCAAAACCCGGCTGAGGCCCTTACCATCGCGCAGGCGGTTCAAGCCATGGGCATGATCGAGGCCGTCGATATCGAATCCCTGGACCTTCCCCCTCCACCACCAAGCGATATCCCACCGACGACGCCTTCACTGGATTCCCTGCAGGGCTACCTGGGTACAAACCCCGGATTCGGGGTCAACTTCCTCAAGGCACTGGGCGTTAGCGGGGAGGGCATTCGCTTCTCAGATTGCGAGTACGGTTACAACCCGGACCACGAAGACCTGATGGATGCCAGCCTGACGGATGCCTCGCGCGCAGACATCAACCCGGATGTCTACAGCAACAACTGGGATGAACATGGTACTGCCGTGTGGGGCGTTATCCTCGCAGGCGATAATGGCTACGGGGTCACCGGCATTGCGCCGGAATGCGATGGCTATTTTTATTCCGAATGGACAACGCTTGGCTATGATCGCGCCCTTGCAGTCAGCGACGCTGTCCTGGCCTCCTCCGAAGGCGATGTGGTGTTGCTGGAAATGCAGACGACCAGCGGCAATGGAAGCCAGTCATACGCGCCGGCGGAGTATAACTCCAGCATCTGGAACCTGACGAAAACGGCTACGGATGCCGGTATTATCGTCGTCGCAGCAGCGGGGAACGGGAACCAAAACCTGGATGATTCTTTTTACACCAGCTACATGAACCGTGGAGACAGCGGGGCAATCATCGTCGGCTCAGGAACGCCAAACACCACACATAGCAAGCGCAGCTCGAGCACCTACGGATCGCGGGTGGATGTCCAGGCCTGGGGCTCCAACGTTATGACCACCGGCTATGGCGTTTATGCCACATACGGAGGCGACGACAACCAGAGCTACACATCCGGCTTCAATGGCACCAGCAGCGCCTCCGCCTGTGTCGCTGGCGCCGTGGTCCTGCTGCAATCTTATGCCAAGAACAAGCTGGATACGCTGTTCACCCCCGAAGAGATGCGGGCCCACTTGAAAACCTACGGTCATCCACAGGGGGGCTCGGGCGGCAATATCGGGCGGGCGATCGCTCTGGATCTGGCCGTAGCCGAGCTGCCGGATCGGCCCCTGCAAATCGCCCTCACGAGCCCGAATGGCGAGGACATATCCCTCATGTTCTGGGGCCTTCCCTTCCGCACCCACAGTATCGAGAGCAGCGAAAACCTGAGTCAGTGGAATGACTTGCGCACAGGCCTTCCCGGCAGTGCGAACGCGCTAGAGGAGCTGCTCATTGGCGAGCTGAACAGCTACCCCGCGAGGTTCTATCGCATCAGCGAAGAATAATCGGCCGCATTGCTGAGGACCTCGCTGGCTTTGGATACTCTGCCGAGGAGCTGCTCGACTGGAGTCAAACGCTGCGAAACCCAACTCACCCGGTATTTAGAACGGCGCAGGAGAGCGACGAAGAGACGAAAGGCGCAATCAAGGTGCTTGCATCCGTTGGCGCCAATGTTGCGCGATATCCACCCGGCGCGCAAACCAGGCGTCTCCCCGGCCCGTCGCGTGCTCGAGAAATTTAATCAGCCCGCGAATGCGGCTGGGGCGCCCACTGAACCGTGAATGAACACCGATGGACATCATCGCCGGCTGGGTTTCCCCCTCTTCCCATAGTGTATCGAAGGCGTCGATGCAGACCTGCGCGAAGTGATCCGCGGTTAAAAACTTGCCCTGCGGCCCGCCCTGGAAGCGCATGTCATTGGTGTCAAAAGCATAGGGCACAATGACAAGGTCCCTGCCCGCCACCTGCTGGATCCGTGGCAGGTCGTCGTCAAAGGCATCCGAGTCGTAGAGGAAGCCCATTTCCGCCAGCAGTCGCCGGGTATTGGGCGACGGCGCGCCTTTGGTGTGCCAGCCCAGCGGCCGCTGACCACAGGCGCCCTCGATGGCGTCGATGGTCTTTTGAATGATTGCGCGTTCGTGCGCTTCTTCCATATGCGAATGGCCTTCCCAGCGGTAACTGTGCGCCGAAATTTCGTGCCCCCGCGCGGTGATATCCTGCGCCAGCCAGGGCGCCTTCTCGATCGTGCGCCCCGCACAAGTGACCGTGGCCTGGACGCCAAAGCGCTCCAGCACCCGCATGACCCGCCAATGGCCGACGCGTGTTTCGTAATCGAAGTGAGAAGCCAGGCAGCTATTGGGGACGTTCTCGATCGGTTCCACGATTTCGTAGACGGATTCGTTGCGCTCATCGCCATCGGCCAACGAAAGCTCGGAACCGGCTTCCTCGGCGACCACGATCGATACGGCGACCCGGGCGCCTCCCGGCCAATTCGGATTGGGTGGATGGCCTCCGTAGCCTTTCAAGTCACGGGGATAAAGAGATGGTTGCTCAGTCATAACGCCAAGCATGCCGCGATTTGACGTTCCTATCAAGCCATAGCCAATGCATCGAAAAACGCTTGTGACGCTGCCACCTCTACTGCTCACTGGGCGGCTCCATGAGTTCAATCGAGCAGCCTACCACCCTCTACGCCGTGCGCCATGGCGAGACCGAGTGGAACCTCGCGGGCCGCGCGCAGGGGCACCTCAACAGCCCGTTGACGGAAACCGGGCGCGCGCAGGCGGAGCTCCTGGCCGAGGGGCTGGTGGGCAAGGGCATCGAGGCCATCGTTACCAGTGATCTGGGCCGCGCCGTCGACACCTGCCGCGCCATCGCACAAAAACTCGGGCTCGACTTTGAAACCGATCCGGGCCTGCGCGAACGCCATTTGGGCGTTTTTCAGGGGCTGACCTTTCCGGAGTTCTCCGAGCAACACCCCGAGGCGTTTGCGATATACAAGGACCCGGAGCAGGATGTCGCCGTTCCCGGCGGAGAAAGCCGTCAGGAGCATCTGGAGCGCTGCGTACAGGCGGTGGAGCAATTCATCGCGCGCCATCGCGGCAAGACCGTGTTAGTCGTCGGCCACGGCGGCGTGCTGGACTGCTTCCTCTACCACACGCTCGGCCTCAAGCCCGGCCCGGTGCGACGTCATTCCATCATGAACGCCTCTCTCAACCGCTTCGAAGTAACGGACGATTTCTGGAAGCTCGTTACCTGGGGCGACGTTGCCCACCTGCAAACCGTGCGAACCCTCGACGAACCCTGAAAAGAAAGAACACCCCATGGGATTACTACAAATACTGCTCATCATCGCCACTTTTCTCTGCACCCTCGTGGCCGGCTTTCTCTTTGCCTTCGCCGTCGTGGTGATGCCCGGCATCAAAAAGCTGTCCGACGGCGAGTTTATCCGCGCCTTCCAGGTCATGGACGGCATCATCCAGGACAACCAGCCTCTGTTTGTCATCGTCTGGCTCGGCTCCATATTTGCGCTGGTGGCCACCGCCGCCCTCGGAGTTGTGAACCTGGAAGGCACGAAGCGCATGCTCCTCATCGCCGCCACGCTGATCTACCTCTTCGGTGTGCAAGCCCCCACCCTCGCGGTCAACATCCCGCGGAACAACGCCCTGCAGGCGGTCAACGTGCAGACCGCCTCGGCTCCGGAGTTGTCCCACGCGCGTGAACAGTTCGAAGACAGTTGGAACTTCGCCAACATTCTCCGCACCTTTTTAGCCTGCGTGACCTCAGCGCTGCTGATTATGCTGGCGCTGAAGCTGTAAGCCGACGCCATTTCATCGTGAGAACTTTATCAATCAATTCAAAATAGTGGGTGATTCTTGGAGATTCATCACTTGGTTGGCATCTCCCTCCTTGGACAATGAGTAGCCATCAACAGATTCTTGAATTCGTTCGAGTGAACCACCGTTCTCTTCGCGAATTAACCCATCTGGAGTTGGTTTCGGATTTAGGAAAACAAAACCCCGAATCCAGTTTGGTTATTGATGATCTCGATTGGCTGAGATTTTTGCCAAACCTGCGAACACTTAGCTTGATTGGCTATCAAATCTCTTCGCTTAAACCACTAAGGTTTACTAAAGAATTACAGGAGCTAAACCTGTCTTTCAATCAGATTAGGTCACCCGAAGGCTTAAAGGTATTGCGAAACCTTGAGACCTTAAGGCTTCAGGGGAATCTCATCGAAAACATCGGAGAGATCTCACTGTTACCTAAATTGCGGGAATTGAATCTCTATCTGAATCGACTGACAAATTTAGCGGGTATAGGCGGTCTTAAATATTTGGAGATTTTGAATACAACCGACAACCAATTGAGCAGCCTTGATGGTATTGAAAACTGCACGCGCATGAAGGAGCTATATTGTTGGGACAATGAAATAACCTCATTGGAGCCAGTCGCGGCATTAACGGAACTAGAAGTGCTCTTCTGCCACGAAAATAAAATCACTTCTTTGGAGCCTATCGCTAGCCTAAGCAAATTGAGGCAAATCGATACCGCTCTCAATCCCTTGAAGTAAATGGGTTATGGCATTCTTCAAAAAAAGCCCGCCAGCAATACGCCAGCGGGCTTAGTAAATAAAATGCCTGAACTTTACGAAAGTGCGTCAGTCGCCTCTTCGCGGGTGGCGTAGATGGGGAAGATGCTGGTGAAGCCGGAGATTTCGAAGACCTGCTTCACGTTCGGGTTCAGGGCCGAGAGGGCGATGGAGCCGTTCAGCTTCTTGAACTGCTTGGCGGCGGCCAGGAGCACGCGCAGACCGGCGGAACTGATGTAGTCCAGCTCGCGGCAGTCGACCAGGGCCTTGGCTTCGCCGGCATCAACCAGCGCCGTGAGGGCCTCTTCGAGGGAGCCGGAGGTGCCGGCGTCGAGGCGGCCTTTGAGGGCCACGATGTTTACGTTCTCAGCTTTTTCTTGGGTAATTTCCACGGCGGTATGGCGTTTCGGGTTAAAGGTAAGATTGAAGAAGTGGAGCGAAACCGCCTAACCCAATAGTTTCAAGCCCTTTTTTAACGGTCTGCCCGCCCTAATACGCCGTCGCGGGCGGGCGGAATACAATGAGGGCAGTCTTAGCCAGGATTTCTAAATCAGCCCAGAGGGACCAGTCGGTGATGT
>JAUIHT010000029.1 GCA_030432235.1 Verrucomicrobiia bacterium
TCGATGCTGACGGGGCAGGGCCTGCGGGTGGCGGTGCTTGCGGTCGATCCCAGCTCGGCCCGCTCTGGCGGCTCGATCCTGGGCGACAAGACGCGGATGGAGCGGCTGAGCCGCGACCCCAACGCCTTCATCCGCCCCTCGCCCAGCCAGTCGCATCTGGGCGGCGTGGCCCGACGCACGCGCGAGGCGGTGGGGCTGTGCGAGGCAGCCGGCTTCGACGTGGTGCTGATCGAGACGGTGGGCGTGGGCCAGTCGGAGACGGTGGTGGCCGAGATGTCGGACCTCTTCATCCTGCTACTGGCGCCGGCGGGCGGGGACGAGCTGCAGGGGGTCAAGCGCGGCATCATGGAGATGGCCGACATGATCCTCGTCAACAAGGCCGATGGCGATCTGAAGCCGGCTGCCACCCGCACCTGTTCCGACTATGCCGGGGCCTTGCGGCTGTTGCGCAAGCGGCCGCAGGACCCCGACGGCTTCCCGAAGGCGATGATGGTGTCGGCGCTGGAGGAGGAGGGGCTGAAATCCGCGTGGGAGGAGATGACGGCGCTGGTGGAGTGGCGCCGCGAGCACGGGCATTTCGAGGGCCGCCGCGAGGCGCAGGCGCGTTACTGGTTCAGCGAGGAAGTCAAGCAGGGGCTGCTGGCGCAGCTGGAAACGCCCGAGGCGAAGGAGGCGATGGCGCAGGCGGCCGAGGACGTGGCCGAAGGGCGCGCGACGCCCACCAATGCCGCGCGGGCGTTGCTGGATAGGTTGAAGGGGTGAGGGCAGAACGCCATTGCGCGTCAGTCCGACAGTTTGCGCCTTGAGGTTAAAGCTAGCGGCTTCTGGTGTCGTTCCCGAATAAAACCCTTGATCGACGAGAAGCCGGCCATCAGCATGCCAAGGGTGATCGAAACGGAGTTACTTGTGGAACAACTGGTAACCGGAAGTCCGCTACGACGGCCCTGTGGGTTGGTATGATGCGTCCGTCTCCCGAACTGCTGGCGGTTTCGCGACGCTTGCATCAGGCCATCCTCGCCGGAAATACCAAAATCTTGTCAGGGTTTTTTTCGTCTGCCGATGAAATGCGCTTCATTGGCACGGCCGAGAACGAATACTGGAACGGTTCGATCGTCAGCGAAGGGGTTGGGGACTTTTTCAAAGACGTCCCGGACATATACGCCGCCGAAGAAGTCGAGGCGGAAGCCTTTGAGAACGGCGAAACCGGCTGGTCGTCTTTTGTACACCGCGTTCATTTCGCAGGTTTACCCGAACCCAGTCTTCAGAGAACGACTCTCGTTTTCGTTTTGGATGGCGCCGGGTGGAAAATCATACAGCGGCATGGCTCTGCCCCAATACCGAATACTGTCCATATGGGGGCCGAACAAACAGCAATTCAGCGTTTGGTGAACGCGGCGCGAGACGAAGGTCCGGCAATAGACCAGACTGAGGGACTCGCATCGGTGTTGTTTACCGACTTGGAAGGCAGCACAGAATTGACTGCAGCCTTGGGCGACACACGCTGGTCGCGCCTGATCAACGATCACTTTCGCGTTCTTGAAAGCATTGTAGAGGCTCATGTTGGTCAGTTCGTGAAGTCTCTGGGAGATGGCACATTGTCTAGCTTCCCTTCTGCACAACAAGCCCTGAGAGCCGCCAAAAACATGCAGGAAGCGGTTCAATCGGCAGAGCAGGAACCGCAACTTGGTTTGCGCATCGGTATTCATACCGGCGACGTCGTTCAGGCTCGTGGGGACTTTTTTGGTGCTGTGGTGAACAAGGCCGCCCGGATTACAACTACTGCTACGGCCGGGCAAATCATGGTATCGGACGTCACTCGCGCGATGGTTGGAGGTGCGAAGGAATTCAGATTTTCCGATTCGCTTTCGGTATCCTTCAAGGGTTTGGAAGGGCAGCACTTGATCCACCGCCTTGAATGGGACTCCTAAATCGGATGCCAGACGGAGCGCCTGACGGCATCACCAAGTGACAGGGTTGTCTTGCACCCCAGCCTGTCGCACTCTCCTTTACCCGTTGACATGCGTACACATAAGAAAGGCGCCCCACCGGGCGCCTTTCTCTTCATTTGGATCGCACTCACACCGCCAGGTTCGGGATGATCTGCTTCTTGCGGCTCATCACCCCGGGCAGCACCACCGTGTCGCCCGAGACGGAGGCGCCGAAGCTTTTCTCGGCCACGGTCTTGACCAGGTCGTTCGGCACCAGCAGCGTGGCCTCTTCGTTCAGGATATCGACGACAAAGAGCAGTAC
>JAUIHT010000007.1 GCA_030432235.1 Verrucomicrobiia bacterium
CGTTCGAGGCCGCGCTCCTCGACGATCGCCGAGATCGCCTCCTCCGACTCCGCGCCGATCGCGAGCTCGCCGACGCTGCCGAGCGCGTGCGAACCGCGGGCGAACTCCATCACGCCCATGTCGGGCGTGACGTCGACGAGCGGCATCCACAGGGTGATCGTGTGCCGCGTCTCGAGAGGCCAGTAGAACTGGTCCTGATGCCACGGCGTATAGCCGCCGCCGGGCTCCTTGTAAAGGGCTTGGTCATGGTAGAGGCGAACGCCACGTGTCCCCATCAGCTCGGTGGCGATGCGGGCCAGGCGTTTGCCAAAGACGAATTCCTTCGTCAGTTCGCTGTGACGCCAGAGATTCATGATTTGCAGGAAGGCCTTGCCATAGGTGTTGCGCTTTTCCAGCGGAGTGTCGTCCGTGTTCAGCTCCTTCACTTTGGAGGTAATCTCCTGCCGGTAGTGCTCGATGGTCTCGGCGCTGAGGACGTCCTTGAGCTTGATGTAGCCGTCGCGGCGGAACTGCTCAATTTGCTCGGGGCTGAGAGTGTAATGGGTGTCGATGTTGATATCTGCGGTCGTGCTCATAGTCATTATTGAGATTAGTATATGGAATGCAGTTTAACAGAAACGCTTACCAAAATCCCCGCCTGCCAGGTCAAAAACCAATACTTTTTTGACATTTCTGGCGAACATCACCAAAAATAAGCTCAAAATATGCGTGCCCATCTGGAAAAACTCATACCGACTCCGGAGTATTCATTCAATTGCCAGGAGAGCATCGTGCGCAGTTTTGACTGCCCATTTCACTTTCACCCGGAGTTCGAGATTACCCACATCGTCGCCAGCGAGGGTACACGCATCATCGGGGATCACGTCGGGCAGTTCGAGGCGGGCGATCTCGTCATGCTGGGTGGCAACTTGCCGCATATCTACATGAATAGTGCCAAGCATACCTCTGGAAAAAAGCGAGCCCACTCCCAAGTCATTCAGTTCCGCGACGACTGCCTGGGCCCGGACTTCTTTGAGCTGCCGGAGATGTCTAACGTTCGCGTGCTGATGGACCGCTCGACCCGCGGACTGTTCTTCGGTCCTGACACGCTGGGCCTTGCCCGGCCTTTACTCGATGCCCTCGTCCATGACGAAAGTGGACGCCGCATCACGCACTTGCTGGAGCTCCTGCATGTGCTGGCCGGCACCGACGCTTCACCACTCGCCAGCACCGGCTATCTGCCCAACATCGCCCATCGTGACAGCGAACGGCTCGATCGCATTTGCGGCTTCGTCAACGAACGCTTTCATGACACCATCGACCAACAGGAAGTGGCCGCCCTGGTGGGCATGAGCGCCTCGACCTTCAGTCGGTACTTCCGCAAACGCACCAGCATGAGCTTCTCGCGTTTCGTCAACGAGGTGCGCATCAGCCACGCCTGCAAACGCCTCGTCGAAACCGACGACACCGTGCTGGCTATCAGCCAGGACTGCGGCTTCGGCAACCTCTCGAATTTCAACCGTCGCTTCCGCGACCTGCGCGGCCTCTCCCCGCGTGAATTCCGCAACGCCCTCCGCCACAAGTGAACCACCTCAATCAACTCACACTCCCGCTGTTTTGTGCTTGTCGGCCCGCCCCGAAGAAATTGGGGTAAACATGCATACCTTTTATCTCCCGCCCAGGTGGTGGAATGGTAGACACTGGGGACTTAAAATCCCCTGCCAGTAATGGCGTGCGGGTTCGAGTCCCGCCCTGGGCACCATTTAGGACACGAGATCGGCTTTAGGCCAAATACGTTAGGGGCGTCTCCAACACCACAAACCCTGTTAAAATCAAGGAATCTTCTCGTCGCGTAAGCTGATCGAGGGGGCAAAATGACAGGTTTTTAATGGGCTGAAATCTGTGTTTATTCACGGTTTTTTGCCGTTTGAGCCTAATTTTGTCCACGTGCACAAAAACGCCTTGACCCACCTGCTCCTCAAGTTAAAGTGCGTATTTTTCACCCTTGTCTGAAATCCCCCTGATGTGATGCGAGCCTTCTCGCTCTTTTTTAAATGCGCCCTGGTCGGTATCGCGGTTTTCGCCGTGTTATACCTGTTCGCCAGCCTGCTGCGTCCTTCTTTCCCGGAAAAGAAGGTATCATACTCCGTAGAAAGATTGGAGGAGCTGGAGAGAAGCCGGGACATGAGCTACGATGCGGAGCATCCACCGGTAAGGTGGGTGGATGTGGACTACGCATCAGGAAAGGAGGCCGATTGGTGGCCTAAAGCTCAGGCTCCTATTCTTAAAAGCCTGGAGGAAGAAGGCTTCCTCCCTCCCCTGCCCAAGCGTGTGGGCTCACAGCCACTGGTGCTCAGTGCGGAAGAGGGCCTCGGCCAGTACGGTGGTACGTGGACGCTGGCCGGCACCGGCCCCGGTGAACTCTTCGTCATGGCCAAATACTACGGCTGCGACACACTGGTGCGCGCCTCGCCCATGGGTGAGCCCTATGTCCCCAACCTGGCGCGGAGCTGGGAGGTGTCGGAAGACCAGCGCGTGTGGACCTTTCATCTGCGCAAGGGCGTCTGTTGGTCGGATGGCGACCCCCTGACGGCCCACGACCTTCTCTATTGGTGGAAGTGGCATCAGCTACATTTTGGCACGGCGCCACTGTGGATGCGCGTAGCCGGGGAGCCAGGCGACATTGAGGCCGTCGATGACATGACTGTAGTTTTTACCTTCAGCGAGCCCAATCCGCTGTTCCTCTCCCGGTTGGCCCAGCGTAATGACATCTTTCAGCCCGAGCATTATCTCCGCAAGTACCACCCGGCCTTGGGTGAACCCGACTTTGTCCAGCAGGCCATGCGTGCCAAGAACGCGATTTCACCGCGGCAATTCTATCTCTCTTTGCTCGATATCCGCAACCCGGAGGTGCCCCGGCTGTGGCCCTGGATTTACCGGGACTTCCGCGCTGCCTCCCCACAGGTCTTTGTGCGCAATCCCTATTTCTGGGCCGTGGACGAAAAGGGCAATCAACTGCCCTACATTGACCAAATCGTACTGACCGATCGGCAGCGCGACTACATTGCGATTTCCGCCTCCAGCGGGAGCCTGACCCTGCAGGCAAGGCACATCATGCAGCGCGACTACTCACTGCTAATGGAACAACGCGAAGCAGGCGGCTACAACGTACGCGAATGGACCTCCGGTTATGCGGGCGACTGGGTCATTTCCGTCAACCTAAACCGCGTAACCCCGGAAGGCGATCCAGAGGCCGCTGCCAAGGCCCAACTACTGGGCGACAAGCGGTTCCGCCAAGCCCTTTCCCTGGCCATCGACCGCGAGCAAATCATCCAAGCGGAGTACGATGGCCTGGGCCATCCCGCACAGGTGGCCCCACGTCCCGGCAGCGCCTACTACAAGAAGGACCTCGAGGACGCTTATGCCCAATACAATCCCGAGGAGGCTAATCAGCTACTCGATAAAATCGGTCTACCCTGGACTGATGCCGGCTACCGCAGCATGCCCGACGGCACCCCGCTGGTCTTTTTCATCGACTACACCAGCATGACCGGCCCGGGGCCTGCCCAGTTTATCGTGGATGACTGGGCCTCGGTGGGCATCCGAGTCAAGGCGCGCGAACGCTCACGGCAGCTTTTTGCTACGCAGGGAGCGGCCGGCACCATCGACTTCTCTGTCTTTCCCGCCGTCGAGTCCGACAACCCGCTGGTGCAACCCGAGGCTTACGTGCCCGTGGATATGACTTCCACCTGGGCACGCCGCTGGGGTGCATGGTATCGCAGGGGCGGAATCCAGGGCCGAGCTGAGGCCGACAAACTACCGGGGGGAGAACCACCGCCCATGGATCATGCCGTCAGAGAAGCCATGGACCTGTATGCCCAAGCCGAAGTCACTGTGGACCCCCAGGAACGTAAGAAGCTGGGCGAGCAAATCCTGCACATTGCCAAGGAAAACGTCTGGACTATCGCGCTGGCGCCCGGCATGCCGCAACTGGCCGTGGTTGCTAACGACCTGCACAATGTCCCTCAAAAACTGACCTTTGCTACGCTGTATAATTCACCGGCCAACGCCTATCCGGAGACTTTCTATCTGGAAAATCCCGCCATGACGGAAGGTGCTGTCGAGCAGCTTAAGGCTCAAGTAGCCGGTGTGGTCACGCCCATGCCAGGCGTCATGACGGCAAACGGAGAGGTTAAGCAAGGTTCGAGCCTCGGCGTGGTTGTCCGTTATGTGATTATCGCTATCTTGGTTCTTGGGCTGATTGCGCTGGGCTTCAGACATCCCTTTATTGGTCGCCGCCTGGCTCTGATGGTACCAACGCTGCTTTTCGTTTCCATCATCGCGTTTACCTTAATACAGCTGCCGCCCGGCGACTACCTACAAACACGCATCCTTGAGCTGCAACAGTCAGGCGATGCCGACGCGGCCAACCAGATTCAGGAACTACGGTCGGCCTTCTGGCTGGACCAGCCGATGTATGAGCGCTACCTGCGCTGGTTGGGTGTTTACTGGTTCACCTCTTTCGAACCGGAAGACGCCGGGCTCCTTCAAGGCAATCTCGGACGCTCCATGGAGACCGCCCGTTCGGTCAACGAAATGGTGGGGGACCGCATCCTGCTGACCGTGATTATCTCCGCCGGCACCATCCTTTTTACCTGGGCGCTGGCTCTCCCCATCGGCATTTACTCCGCCGTCAGACAGTATTCGACCGCCGATTATATCTTCACCTTCCTCGGATTCATCGGGCTCTGTCTGCCGAATTTCCTACTCGCACTGGTGCTGACGTTCTGGGGTTCGCGCTACTTCGGCGTAGACTTGACCGGCCTTTTCTCTCCCGAGTATGCAGCTCAACCGGACTGGACCTGGGATAAAATACAGAACCTGCTGGCCCACCTCTGGGTACCCATCATCGTGCTCGGTACTGGCGGCACGGCCGGCATGATTCGCGTGATGCGCGGCAACCTGCTCGACGAATTGCGCAAGCCCTACGTGACAACCGCTCGAGCCAAAGGAGTGCGTCCCTTCAAACTACTCATCAAGTATCCGGTGAGGCTGGCCCTTAATCCATTTATTTCTAGTATCGGCTACCTCTTCCCACGCCTGATCTCGGGCGGAACCATCGTGGCGGTAGTCTTGAGCCTGCCCACGGTCGGACCACTCCTGCTCGGCGCTTTGCTGACAGAAGATATGTATATGGCAGGTTCGCTCCTCATGGTGCTCAGCCTGCTTGGCGTCCTGGGAACACTGGTCAGCGACCTCCTGCTGCTGGCTCTCGATCCTCGCATCCGCATGGAAGGAGGCTCTAAATGAGCGGGGCCGCGACCACCACAGTACCAGCCGCCGAGCCCTCCGGGCCGCCCCCCTCCCCCGTTAAGGCCGTCAATCCCGGCAGTCTTTCCCAGTGGCAGCTTATACGCCGTCGCTTCGCTCAGCACCGACTGGCCCTGGCCAGCTTTTACTTCATCATCTTTATCTATACGGTCGCGTTTTTCTGCGGTTTCTTTGCTACCACTACCCAGGACTGGCGAGAACTGGACCATGCCTTTAGCCCGCCGCAACTCCCACGCTTCAGTCTTGAGCATGGCATACACACCTACGCGGTATCACTCCAAATAGATCCCGTTACCCGCAAGAAATACTACCTGGAGGATAGTGCCATCATTGTACCTTTAGGTTTCTTCGTGCGTGGCGAAACCTGGTCATTTTACGGTCTATTTGAAAGCGATGTACACTTCTTCGGAGTGGATAATTCACGCTGGCAGGAATCTGCCGAAGGAATCAAACCGACCTTCTACTTCCTCGGTGCAGACCGCTATGGCCGCGACATATATAGCCGCATCATATATGGGGCACGAGTGAGCCTTTCCATCGGCTTGGTCGGCATCAGCATTGCCTTCCTGCTGGGCATCGCCATCGGTGGGATATCCGGTTATATAGGCGGTAAGACGGACACCTTTATCCAGCGGCTCATTGAAATCATAAGCTCTTTTCCCGAGCTGCCGCTTTGGCTGGCGATGGCGGCGGTTATGCCGCCGACGTGGTCACCTCTACAGGTATACTTTGCGATGACCATTATTCTCAGTCTGCTGCACTGGACCGGACTGGCCCGCGTCGTTCGCGGTAAAATACTATCCCTGCGCGAAGAGGACTATGCGGTGGCCGCGCGATTACTCGGGGCCAGTCATGGGCGCATTCTTTTCCGTCACCTGGTGCCGGGTTTCACCAGCCACATCATCGTCGCCCTGACGATGACCATACCCGCCATGATCCTTGGCGAAACCTCACTGAGTTTCCTTGGCCTCGGCCTGAGGCCTCCGGTTGTGAGCTGGGGTGTGATGCTGCAGGACTGCCTGAACCTGCAGGTAGTTGCGAGCTATCCCTGGCTGCTCATGCCCACCCTCGCCATCGTCGGTACAGTCCTGGCCTTCAACTTCCTTGGAGACGGCTTACGCGACGCAGCCGACCCGTATGCTTCACGCTAAAACCTACGGGCAAAATCCACTATAAGAGCCGATTTCCATTATGTTAATTGCCACTTTATGCAACCGTTGCACAAGGGCCACTGTTGTCCACCCGCTATCTTGGTAAAGAATAGACGCGATAGAACACACAACCAACCCGATCCCCACATTAGTACTATGAAAACCACCCCTCACCAAACTGCCGTCTTACACCACCCGCTGTGTGCCCTGACTTTCGGATGCCTTCTGGCATTGGCTTCTCCCGCTGAAGCACTCACTCAGATGGAACTGGATTTCCAAAACTTCACTTCCAACGAAACACAAGCCCTGACAGTGCGCGCCGATTCTTCGGATACCCTTACGCTTTCAGGTGACGGCGCCAGCCTCCTGTCCAGCGCTTCGACAGGGATAGACAGCACGAATTCGAAACTGACCACCGGCTACGCTGAGTTTACCCGCACCGGCTCAAACAATGGCATTCTAAAAACGACGAATACTTCGGAAGGCAGCAATGACGCCGAATACCGCGACTACACAGGCGCAAGCCCGGGCAGTAGCTATGGCACCAATACGATTACCTTCATTTTCCAGCCCGATTTTACCGGCGCCTTGGCAGGCTCTTCACCCGGCACACGTTCTTTTCTGTTCACCACGGATTACAACGGCACTTCGACTAATCTGGTCTACCTGCAAATCGGTGGTGGCATTAAAATGATTTTCGGCACCGGCGGCAGCTCTCAGGACTCCTTTACCTTCAGTCAGCCGGACTGGGACCCAAGCAAATGGTATATGGTTTCGGCATCATGGCAGGAAGGCTCGGAAACGACGATTTACTATCGTGAAGTTGGCGGCGAAGCGGGTAGCTTCGGCAAGGATGATTCCCTTCTGCCGGCGAATCCCGGCTTCGACATCACCCGATCGGTTGTCCTCGGCAACAACGGCGCCAACGACGGCACGAGCTATCAAACGCCGGCCCAAGGCAAAATCGCGTATTTCCTTTGGACGGATGAGTATACCTCCACCGAAGCTAGCTATAACTCACTCTACTCCGCAGTTATTCCTGAGCCTTCCTTAGCCGCTGGCCTGGCCGGGCTGCTGACACTCGGCTGCGCGTTTATTCTGCGTCGACGTCGCAGCTAGAAGCTGCTGCTTCGCGGTGGACGCCCCCGGTCTTTTGTGCATAATACCCTCAGTATTCGGCGAGCAATCTCGCTGAATATCCAGACTACCTTCCAACCATGATTCAGGAGTCTACTTCACTGGGCGCAATTGCGGAAAAGACGGGATTTTCCAAGTCCACCGTCTCCCGGGCGCTCAATGGGCACCCAGCTATCAGTGCGGACACACGCAACAAAGTGATGGCCGAGGTGCAGCGTGTAGGCTATCGCCCCAATATATATGTTAATGCGGTAATGCGCCGCATACGCGCCTCCAGCAATGCGACCACGCGCGACGTCATCGCCTATATCTACCGCACTCATCCCTCTCACCCCCTGCAATCGAAGAACTTTGCGGAACGCATGGTGAACGCCCTAGATAAGACGGCGTCCAGCAAAGGGTTTTCCATCGACGCCTTTAACTTCAACGACTACGAAGCGACGCCTCACCGCCTGGACCGTGTCCTGCGTGCACGCGGCATCCGTGGAGTGATCCTTGGCTCCGGGCTTTCGGCTAACGACCGCCCAGAGCTAAACTGGGAAAACCTGACCTGCATCGTGCTCGGTAACCATTGCTGTCACCTGCCACTGAACCGGGTTGGGATGCACCACGAGCATGATGTCTGCCTGACCTACCAGCAGTTGAGAAACCTTGGTTACGGCAAGATAGGCTTCGTAGCCGACGAGGTCCTGCTGGCCAACACAGATCAGTCCATGGTTAGTGGATTTCTGCTTGGACACTATCGCTTCGGAGGAAAACGTGTACCGACCCTGGTGGTGTCTTCCTGGGAGCAGGAAAGCATCGGGAAGTGGTACCGCCGTCATAAGCCCGACGCAATCATTGCCCAAGGAAGTGGCCCCCGCATGCAGAAGCTTCTCGAGCTAAACGGACTGAGCGTTCCTGATGATGTTGCCTTGGGCAGCCTGAACTGCGTCCCTGGCGATAGCCGATTTGCCGGTATTGTGCAAAGGCCCGATGTCATTGGTCAGCTATTGGTGGAAAGCCTCTGCCTGTCCCTGGGCAGCTTCCAACGGGGTATGGTCCCCTACCCCCAGCTCCATTTGGTTGAGGGCACGTGGAACCCGGGTCAGTCCGCGCCAAATCGACTGGTAAAAAACGAGACCGAGGCTCTTAAGGCAAAGTAGCAACGCAACCTTCAGCCCAAGCACCAGGAACGGATTATACCGCTCCCAGTGAATGTGACGTGATAGGCCCAAGAGAGCTATTCAGCTCTCCGTACTTTGTTTTGGTTGCTCACCAACGGTGATTTTCAGCAGACGATAACGCTCCGGCTCGATGTCGACCACCACTTTACCTTGAGCATAGTTGAGAGGTGTCAGCAGGAGGCCGTCTTCCACCGTGACAGGTTGGTCACCCGGCATACCCAAGGCCGTCAGATCTAGATCGACCACGGCATCATCAATGGGCTTCTTATCCAGGTTGGAAACCACGACGATGGCGCGTTTCTTGTCACCACTGACGAAGGCACTGCTGAGCAACGAATCGGGACTGGCCTTGACTGCCTGGTAGTGCCCGGCTTTGTTCTCGTAGTAGTAATGTATGGTCTCCGAGCCATCCATAGGCAACCAGTTGAAGAGCTGCCAGTAGCCTATCAAAGGACGTTTGTCATAGCTGTAACTGCGATAATGCGCCGGACTCAGGAGTGAATACTCCTTGGCGTAATCGCCGTGCAGGAGGGTGACGGCCGAGTGGGTGCTGACACGCATGGGCAGCTTGGCCCAGTCGTTGACCTCACCGCTGTAAAGCGTACCGAAGGGCTCGGCCGAATACTCAGCACGAAATTCCTCGAAAGGCGTCCAGCTTTCATGCAGAGAAGACGCACGCATGGGGCGTCCCTCTCCGCGATTCTGTATATCCGCAAAGACATTGATGGGCCACATGCTGCCGGTGTGATTATAGACGATGCCGTCCTTGCCGACCTCCTCCTTATAGATGGTGTAAACGCGGCGGTAGAGCTCACGCGTGGCCAGCACCCCATACTTCGGACGTGCCCGGCCTTCATCATCCACCCAGGCATTGCCGATGCGCAGATTCTGATCGGGGGTGAGGTTCGCCCCGGAATCCCATAGAACGCCATCGGCGCCGTATTCGCGGGCGATGTCGGCGTGGCCCCATGCCATGAAATCGATGTAGGCTCCATTCTCGCCGGCCGACTGGGCGTAAGTGCCCCACCCCTTGTTTTCAATGGGATACTTGCCGAGCTCGTAGGAGAATTTCTGCCAATTGGGACTGGTGGCATTCACCCCCCAGCCAGTAAACAGAATAACTTTGAGGCCATGCTTGTGGGCCAGTTCGATGCCCTTTTTCAGCTTCTTGCGCTGCTCGGGGTCTACGGGCCGCTCGGGCGTGCCACCCATTTCCGTCTGTGAGTTACCTCGCCAGTCATAATAGAAGACAAAAACCTTGCCGCCCAGCTCGGCCACTTTTTCGAAAACCTCCTCATCGGTCACGACCGAATTGCGCTGGAAAATATTGAGGATGCTGCGGTCCTCTGGAGTCTCGCGAATCGGCGTGGCCTGAAGGCCGAACTGCAACCGCATCGGCTTGCTCAGGGTCATCGGCTTCTGGATGATGTGAGCAAGGATTTCCCCGCCGCGGCCATTCTCTGGAGGCCGTGTCTCCAGGACGGAGTTAGGCTTATCGATAGACCAGTCGATGGGAGCCTCCGCAACGAAGCCCATGCCGGCTTTCTCGTTACCGATCCACAAGTAGGGCGTAAACGGCAACTTGGCATGTTCCAACAGACCGGGCAGACCGTTGAGGTCGGGCTGAGGCGCCTTGGTTTGCAGGACCGGGTCGGTCAGGAACTTATGCCGACCCATCAGCTCGCATAGCTTGGGGTTGACGGGGATGACCAGGCTCATGGACTGGATGTCCACGGGTTGAGCAACGGGCTTAAGATTAAGGTCGTACCAAATCAGCCCGTCGAACTCCGCGCGCATGGTACCGCTCAGATTCAGCCCCGGTGCTTCCAATGCGACATCGTAAGTAACGCCCCCGGGGGACTGCTTGGTCACCTTGAGCTCGCTCACCTTCCATGCGAGTTCACTCGCGCCGGTGATGGTTTTCAACCCTATCGGAGCCGACAGTACCGGGATGCCATCGCTGGTCACCGCACTGGGGAACACCTGGCTGAGGTCATAGTCACGGCCCCAGACCTCGAAGTTGCCCTTTTTATCGGCCACAACCGGCGTCCATGGAGCTGGCACCTCTACCTGATTGCCGATTTCGTTGTTGAACCACTCAGGCGTCTCGGGGCGTTCGACCGGAACGGCATTAACTGCCAGCGACTCCCCGGACGCATCAAAAAGCTCGGCCTGTACCCGGTAGAAGCCCGGCTGCAAGTCTTTCACCGAAAGCGGCACCTTGACGGTATCGGCCCCGGCCTGTACCTGCTGGCTGGTCTGGCTGATGACCGGTGTGTCGGCCTCCGCCGGAAGCAGGGAAACCACCAGCTTGGCCTGGTCCGTCCACTCCAAGTCGGAAACATCGGCGAAGACATCAATGAGTTGCGAGTAGAGCCAGTAGGGCTCCAACTGCAGGGAAAGAGGCGGCGTGATGCGGAAAACAGAAACCCCGGCAGCCAGAACATGATCCTGCCCGGTCGTGATGCGGTAACTGGCCGTATACTCGCCCAGGGGCAGGTCTCCGCCCAGACCGAAAGTCTTGCGCTCCCCTGCTGGCACGGACACAGATTCCCCTGCTCCGGTGATATCCTCGACTGACTGGTACTGCTCTTCGGCGAAAACAATCATTTGGGTCAGGTTCGTGCCTTTGTAGAACTCCACCTGCGAATCGTTGGTAACGCCACTTTCGATATTATCGTAGTAGCTCTTTGCCCCGGAAGTATTTCTCATGTCGCGCCCAGCCAGTATCAACTCCGCCTGGATATCGAAGGATTGCTGAGTCGGGTTGGCCACGGCGAAAGCCATACCATGCTGACCGTTCGGCAAAGCGCCCATATTGATAACCTGAATGGCTGGAGCCTTGGCGAAGCGGATGCGGCCAAAGTTCTCGTAGTTGTGCCAAAGGTTGCCGCGGTAGGACCAGTGAGAGGTCAGGGAGAAGGGCGTGGCGCGATTGTCCACGAAATCGAAACCCCACCACTCTGTGGGCCCCGGAGGTGAAGACAGGCCAAAGGCGGCAAATGGAATGGCCAGTTCACCCTCCCAGCCAGTGGCGGTGATGCGGGTCGCCCTCTGCCAGTCGGGATTCCAACGGGTATCCTTGTTGCGATTGCACAAGGCATCGCCGAACGCTTCGTTGGCAAAAAGAAGCAGCGAGTAGCTATTATCGAAGTCCAGGTTGGGAGCAAACATCAACTCAGCGGCATCCGTGTTGCCAATGGTGACAGCGTCAATACGCCCTTGTTCGTGAGGTACGGAAGGTATCGGCGTTTCCTTGGGACGCTCGAGCCGGAAGGCGATGTAGATATTCTTGTCATCATACCCCATACGCACGACTTGATGGAAATCACTGCTCAGGCCATCCTTGCCGACAACCAGCGGAGCGAACTTCGAAGCCGCCAGCCATTCCGAGGCATCCACCGTACCGTCGATGACGGGGGGTCGCGTAAGATAGGGTATGGTCCATTCAGGTGTGCGCTTCCACTGGGAAGGACCGGCATCAAAAATATCCTGGCCACCCGCCAGCAGCAAAGAGGTAGTTAAGCTGGCAAAGAGATAAAAGGTAAATATCTTCATTATAAACATACGTGCAACGAGGTTAGAAAAGGCGGGTTCTATTTTTTGTAAAAGGCAATGCCCGGTGTGGGACTAGTGACATACTCCCACTCACCGATGAGTGTCCCCACCGTGGACTCTTGCAGTGTATAGCTGATTTCGGGCATGCTTACTCCGTCACTGATGCCATCCTGCGTATCGAAGCGATCCAGCAGCAAGGTGGCCAGATCGGCGGTCGGACGGGCATCCTTCAGGGAGTTTTCATCTTTGGCTACAAACGATACCTTGATGGCGTTCATAATAATTTTGTTCGGACCATCATATTCGTCCTTCCCGTAACCAAAGACCAGATCGGCATCGGCCAGAGAACCCCAAAAGCCTTTGCCGAAAGTCTTTGAAGAACGAAGCTCCCCGTCGGCATAAAGCCAGATGTGATTGTCCTTCCATACAAAGGCCATGTGATGCATCTGGCCCGGCTTCCAGGGAGGTGGCGGCTCACTGCCCAAGGCGCCGCCTCCACCAAACTCGACGTCCCTGGAGCTAGCCGTCACTTTCAAACCGATCTGGCTATTATGGCGATACCACTGGGAAATAATGGACCACTCCTCCGGCACTTTGAGATGAAAGATATCGAAAACTTTGTAGTACTTGCCATCGTCCGGAGGCACCATCTCCTCTACCATTGGAGTCAACCAGACCTCAAGCGTGCCTTCATTCAATAGATAATTGCCGGCCGCCGGATAGCTGATTTTGCCTGCTTGCGCGCTGGAAGCGGCGAACAGCACATTTAAAAGCAAAAGAAAGATACGGTTGTAACGAATCATCAGGGATGGGGGTGTCATTTAGTATCAAGAGCCACAAAAGCACCATTGTGCGAGGCTGACGAAAGAGATAGTATATGGGTACGCAACGCAATTTTGTGCAGGTGCTCAAACATGGAGCGAATGCAACGGTTGCTACAAGAACGCGCACAGATATTGACGAAAAATCGTTATTGTGCACGTTCACAATTGCAGTTATAGGAAAAGTTAACAAGCTAAAAACATGATCTCCTGTCGCCCTAACCTCAGACTCTTACTTGCCATCAGTGTACTGGTGCCGCTGATGCACGAAGCATACGCGCGAACCATCATGGTCGACCAGCGAGGAGGTGAAGGGGTGCAGGTATCCCTGCAGTCTGCTGTCGACGCTGCGAAACCCGGGGACGTTATCTCCACAGTGCCAGGCAGCGGCCCCTATCGTGAAGGCATTCGCATTAAGCAAAGCGGGGAACCGGAAAAGCCCATCACCCTGGAGGGCAACGGCGAAGTCATCGACCTTGGTGTGGATATCTCCCAGGGTCCCTGGTCCCAGGAAAAGGGCCTTTGGGTGCTGGAGAGCCCGCGTATTCCGCCGAAGACCTGGGGCATGAATCAACGGGCCACCGCCTTTTACAAAGGCAAGCCTATCACTTTCCATGACAAAGCTGACCTGCCACAGCCGGACTACTCCGTCAGCCTGGACGAAGAAGGCCGATTGCACTTTCGCTTTCCGGAAGAGATGGCGCCGCCTTTCAGTGGACTCATGCTGCCGGTCAAACCTACACTCTCGGCTGTCGCTCTAGTGAACGCCTCTTACTGGCACATTCGCGGACTGCATGTTTTGTATGCCGGCAATGATGGCTTCAACTATCACGGCGAGGGCAAGGGTATCGAAACGACCAACTGCTCCGCCCTCTTCTGCGGCGACGAAGGCAGCAGCGCCCACTATAAGATGGAGGTCACCACACGCGACAGCCTCTTTGCCTTCAACGGCTCAGGTACTGGTGGCGTCGCTGATGTGCACGAAAGCGTAACGAGCTACAGCAATTGCATTTCCGCTTACAATCGCAGCTACGGCTATACACTAAAAAACGCGAGTGGCACTCTCACTAACAGTCTCTCCGCCGCCAACGGCCGGCCGGAAAACAACAAAGTCCTGCCGCCCACAACAACCACCCTCGACAACTTCGAAGACTGGCCGGCTGAACCCGGCATCCTCGAACGCATCCAAGCCTGGCATCCCGACCACCCCCAATTGCCTTACCTTCTCGAAACAGTCCGGGCACTACAGGCAGAGGGCGCTGACTTTACCTATTAAGCCCACCACATTAGTTGTTAGGTACAAGATTAGCCCTCTGGCTGATCGACGTCCCAGAGGACCACGGTGTCGAAAATCTTTCCGCGACTTGCGTAGTTGAGATGCAAGTCTGCCTTGGTCGCCCATGCCAGGGGCACTTCACTTTCACGGCCCTTCAATGCACCAACCAGATGCAACAGAGCCAGAGGCTCCAGGGCGTCGAACTGGATGTTGGCGCGATGAGGACCGCTCAATATCCACCCATCATGCACATCCTCCGCGAGAATGTTGTCCCCTATGCAGCGAGCCATGGCCAGGTAGCTGGGGTCACGACCGCGCCGATAAAGCTCTAGGAACCCGAGGAGGACCTCCGGTTCCAGGCAGTCCGTAGTAAGGTTAAGCTTTGGTTTCTCTCCTACCCCACCCAGTTCTCCCAGGTGGAAAGTCTTCATCAGGTGACCGAGCATCTTCCAATGAGCTTCCTCGCCTGTCTGCCTCCAAGCCAGCGAGTAGGCCCAGAAAAAGGTAGGATTGGGCGGTACGGGCTGCATTTTGATTTCCCGCAACTCCAAATCGGGGTCCCAGTAATAACCTACGCGTTTGATATCCTCAGGGAGGATGCGGCGTCCGTCCGAAACGGTGGCATAGAAAAGGTCCTTGTCTGGATCGTAAGCGTATTGAGCGAAGGCGGTGAGTGAGCGACTGGCTCGACTCATCAGCTCCCGGCCAAAGTCACTATTCAAACTCTCACCCAACTGCATGTAGCAGATGCCTACGTCACCGTATAGTTCGAGCTGAGCAGGCAGGGCCGCCACGGTCCCCTCCGTCACCCCCGGTCCCATCTCCTGCCCAAACTGTAACTGGGCGCGGTCTCCTCCATGATACTCCTTCGGCAACAAGGTATATTGGATGCCGCACAGACCGGTGTCAGCATTACGCGTTTTCTCGAACATGCGGGCCATGTGCTCGGCCCAGAGCAGCGGCTTTTCCTGCCCACTGAACTCGTAGAGCTCAGCCGCCGCGTAGATAAGATCGCTGCCGGTCGTGACAAAACCCAACCCCCAGGAAGTAAAGAAAGGCTCGGGATCCTTGAACTCGTGGTTCCAACCATCCGTAGTGGACTCGCGATCGAAGCGAGCGTGGCGATTGAAGGACAGCGTGTTCCAGTTCTTCACGTGGATGCCCCACATGGCCTCAATGTAGTCTTCGGTGGCAACGGGATTCACCTCCCAGAACAACTGGTAATACGGGTAATGGCTTTTCAGCTCATGACCGTGGCCATCCATGCCAACGGGCCCATCCGTGCGTAGATCGTAGAAAGCGTGTCCACCCCAGATGCCCAGGCCATTATCCGCCCGCAGGAATTGCAGAGCATAGGCCGTGGCGTCCTTGGCTGCTTGCTTGTATTGCGGGTCACCCGTCAGGGCGGACAAGCCGCAGAGCGTCCGCAGGAAGGTCTGCTGGCTGCCGAAATTACTCAGGTAAGATTTTTGCCCGCGCATGGGCCAGATGACCGGCTCCAGGCTGCCGCGCTGAAGGCCGTCTGCAAATAAGGGCGTGGACTTGGGCCCGTAGGTGTCGCGACCATGCTCGAGGGCAAGATCGGCGTGCTGACGCACGGCGTTAAGGTAGGGAGTCGCTATGTCCTCCCCACCAGCAGTGAGAACGCCGTGGGAGACCAACAGTATCAAAGCGGGGAATAACCAAGCCTTCATACCGGGATTGCTAAGGGGTTAGTCGATTTGATTCTCAAGAAAAGTCGGAGCAAAGTTGCCGAAGAGATAATCGGCATTCTGCCAGCCTTCAAAAATATTCAGGTCCGCCACCTTGCTTCCGCCGGAAAGGGTGAGGCTGAGAATCAGAGGTTCTGAGGCTCGCACCATGAGATCACGCCCGTCGTTGAGGCGATAGCGGGCCAAATCTTCAGGCTGCCACGTAGACAAGTCGGCAAAAACCGGTTGGTATTTCTCGAAGAAACGCGCCAGCGCGAACTTACCATAGTCGAAGTGATTAAATATCTTGCCGTTGGGATTAATCCCATCCTTGAGGAAACGTTTGCGGTAAACCTGAATGACATCGAGGCTGTCCCATGGTGCGGTATCCATAAACATGTTATAGGCCCCGCCACCCATGTGCAAAGTAGTGTCTTTGAGCAACGTGTACCAGAGATCAAGCGATTGGATGACCTGATTTTGCGTGGGACGCGCCGGATCGCCCGGGTAGCCGCCGGTGTTCGGCCAGCTTGCGCCCAGGTGCGGGTAGCCCCTGACCCATGGGGAAAGTACCATAGCATCCAGCGCGGGCTCATGTATTTCGCGCATCTTGGAGAGCACCTGCTTGTAGAAGTCTACATCGAAACGCTTCTCAGCCTTTTGTTTCTCAATCAAGTCACGCGCGGCTTGCGCCTTGTCCAGGTTATCCCCCACCTGCAACTCCAACAAGTCCTCGGTCGCGAATTCGCCAGTGAGCAGTTGATTAATGGAATTGGTACGAACGTTCTGCGCCAAATCCACATACTTGAAGTAGGATTCGCCCGGTGAGAGTTCCGTGGCGATGGCCACATGCTGCAGCCCGTTTTCATCGAGGGCCTTGCGAATGAGCTTGTACATCTCGCCCATGCCCTGAGCGATATTCATCCCATAGCGGTCGTTATGCCCCTCCATCCAGTATGAGGGCACGTCGAGATGCACGGCATCGGCGCCGGTAGCACGAACGATACTGAGGATTTCCGCAGCCTTGAAGTTGCGCTGCGCCTCGTAAGCCGGAGTCATATGATAACCCGTCATGACGGTTTTCTGGCCGCCGATTTTGGTCCACCCACCTCCGAAATCCTTATCCCTCTGGATCATGTCATGGTCGCGAAGAATGTCGTAGCCCACGCCCCAGGGGACCTCCTTCTCCGGATCATGGCCGAGCCATTCAGACTGCTTCGCCACCAATCGCTGGTAGTACGTCGTAGGCTCCTGAATCAAATGGTTGTGAATATGCAGCATGACGTGGAAGCCCTTCGCGCGAACCTTGCCCACCATCATGGCGAAATAAGGGTCAACCGTCTGGTCGGGGAAGTAGGTGTCATGCCCGGAAACACGCCAGTCGGTCAGGTAAAACATCGTCTTCTCCGGCTCCAGCACCTTGGAGAGGTTTTCCAGCCACTGCATGTCCGCCTCCATGCTTTCCTCCCAACCCGAGGTGTAATTGTAGTAGGGCCGCGGTTTGCCCGGGAAAGGCAGGGGCCGCGTCCAGGGTGCTCCGACGAAAGTCCAGGCCAAGTCCTGCACCCAAGCCGTCGGACGCTTGTCGAGCGGTGTCGGCTCGTAGGCTTTCTCCAGATAGTCCTGATACAGCTTCGCGCCAGCAGCCAAATCGCCTTCATACTGACGAATAACCCAGGGCGCAGTCGTAAAACTATCCGAGAAGGGCGCAAAAGCCATGGCCCTATTACTGATGGTCACCTCTCCTTTACGATCCGTCTTGTATTCAAGGATATTGGCCTGAACGTTTTTCGGGTCCTCGACGTAGATCAGCAAACCACCCTTCTTACCCTGGATAATGTAGTAGCGCATCCGCCAGTCATGCGTGGAAAGCACGCCCTCGCGGCCATCGAGCGGGTAGAACGGACGTATCCACATCGACTGCACCGCACCTTTGCCGGTGATGCGAGCCGGAGCCAGACCGCGCGGCCAGTGTACAGCGTCAAACTGGTCAAAAGGTAACCGTAAGCCCCATTGCAGGGCCTGCAAATCTTTCGGTCCCTGGCCGGACATGACAATGCGAAGCGCGTCCGCACCATCTGCTGCCACCTTGTAGGTAACCTTATCGCCTTGGGTCTGCCCCTTCTTGATTGACCAAGTACCGGGCACGTAAAAGCGATCTCCGGAATCCGGGTCCGTATTCAAATCGTCCCGCAGTCCGAAGCTAAAGGTTTCGCCGGACTCTTTGTTGGTCCACGACGTCAGCCAGCCGTCCTGGAAATCAGCGCGGAAGTCGGCTCCGTCGATGACATCAGCCTGAAGAGAGGCTCCTATGAGGAGGAAAACGGAGACGAAATAGATCAGGGAGAAGCGTATGCCTTTCATATTAGGGGAACAACGGGGGTTATGAATTTAATGAGTATAAGCTCGAAATGTGCACGAGTACAAGAGCGATTGTTATAAACCCAACCCTGACGTCAACCCTCAACGCATTTTACACCGCATGCAACGGTAGCACATATGTTTCAGGTAGATCACCCCAATCACCTTGACACACGTGTACAATTCAAGGTTAATGCCCTTTAACTGGCGCAGTAATCGACCCGCCACATCACCGCAACCCCGATGAAATGATGAAAGCAAGTTCCGTTGTCCCTGCCCGCCACCTCGCCGCTGTAACCGCTATTTTTTGGTTCGCCACAACACTCACCTCCATTGGCCAGGCCCCATCGGATCCACCGTCCGCCCTGGATCCCTTTACCTCTCCACTGCTCTCCTCCACTCCCGCCACAACCCTACTGGTCAGCTTCGACGCGGATGGCCAGCCGGTTGTGAACCCGGGGTCACAAGCCGAGATGAAGGGGAGCTACAAACCGCTTCCCGCGGACCGGGAATTACCCGGCGCTAAAGGTATCGTGCGCATCCCGGCAGACCTCGACAACGACGAGTCGCAAGGCTGGCTGGAAATCAACCATGGAGCCGATTTACTGACTCAGGGGCCTTTCACGCTGGATATGGTCATGCGCGTCAGTCGTCGCGCTGACTCCATTCTGCAAGCCGGCGACGCCACTCATCCATTACGTTTTGCCCTTATCGACCGTGACGCCGGTTGGGTACGCCTGGTGTATCCTACAGATCAGGGCAAAAGTGAATCACTGGAGGTTTCCGGCGTTTTCGAAACCCCAGGCCCGCTGCGGCAGGACCGCTATCAGGTTTTCACACTCGCCTATGACGGCAAAGGAACTCTGTACGGTTATATCGACGGCCTTCCTTCATTTGATCTAAAGCTGAAGGGCGTAAAAGGAGCACTGCCACTCGGCGAGGGGCCACTCATCTTCGGCAGCTATGATCGCTGGAAAAGCCATTTTCAGGGAGACTTGGCTCAACTGCGTATCCAATCGACCTTTGCCCCCCCTCAACTTCGGCAGCTACTCCCGCTCGATCCCGCAGTTTTCGGTTGGCGCTTCGACTTCGGTCCGGATGGCGCACTAACCGAGCCAGGCTGGCTCAGGGTCACCCCCGGCGAAGTCCCTGCGCTGCTCACCTGGTCCAGCGCTCCCACCGAGGGATACGATGCCTGGTTTTTCCCCGATCGCTACAAAGCCAGCCCCGAAGCCGCCACAAAGCAGCACACCCGCCGCGCTGCTGATTGGGTAAGGCGCGACGGCCTGCTCGTCCCCGCAGGCGGCAGCCTCCATATCGATGTCCCGGCTGGCAGCTACGCTGTCTCCGTTATTATAGGCGACAATCGCAATAACACCACCACTGCGGAAGTGACAGCCAACGGCAAAGTCATTGGCCGAGACCTCGTCATCAACGTCGACAATACCAGCTACCCACTCAACCGAACCGCACGCGGTATCGTGACTGTCGACGCAGGCCAGGGTCTCGACATCGACTTCAATACAGTAAGCAGCAAAGGTCCGGCGCCCACTCATCTGCAGGGGGTCATCATCGAGCCCATCGCCCCGCTGCCCGTCAGCCGCCAGGG
The DNA here is from genome assembly GCA_030432235.1 of Verrucomicrobiia bacterium. Classification (GTDB taxonomy): domain Bacteria; phylum Verrucomicrobiota; class Verrucomicrobiia; order Opitutales; family Cerasicoccaceae; genus JAUIHT01. Next base: position 20,081 of record JAUIHT010000007.1, read on the forward strand.
CGGCAAACTCGTCTGGGTTGGCAGCGGCAAGGCACCGGCCGGCTTCGACCAAGCTGCCGAGTTGTACAGCGCGCGTGACTTTTCCAGAGCCTTCGAAGCAGCCGGTCAAATCAGCGATCCCGTAGCACGCAACAGTACCCGTGCCTGGATCATGGGTTACCCCCGCCTCGTTAAAGGCGAGGATGTTTACCGCCTCGTACAGATGCAGGAGGACCTCGTCTCCGCTGCTCGGACCGATCCGGATAACATCGCTCTGCGCTACCTGCTTTCCAGTACCAATACGATGTACAATGCCGCGCTCGGCTATGCCTACCAGTGGAGCAACGGCGTGATTTACGGCCCCAATAAAGGGCGCCCCTGGCGCATCTCTGCCGACCTGGCCCTGAGCATCACCCCGGAAGAGCCCTGGTATGGCAACGCTCACCTGCTGGCCGGCTCCGCCATCTGGCAGGGCGGACAACAGAGCGGTGGTTACACTGCCCAGGGCGAATGGCTCAAGCCCTCCCGGCACCATGAATTTGCCACACCGATTCCCATCTTTCAGGAGGTTCTTGAAGTCTATCCAGATGCCAGCCTGGCCCACATATTCCTGGGCGAGGAAGTACCGGTTGAAAAGCAAATCCCCATTCCGGAGGGAGCCCCTGAGTGGGCTGCGCTCCAGCACCGCGCTCTCATACGCCTGCTCGACACGCTGCACTACTGGCATGACGAGCGCATGGACGAAGGCGGCCTCATGGGAGGGGGCTTCGGTGATGATGTCGAGATGATGCGCTGGTGGAATGTCGCCATCCTCGCGGCGGACGATGCCAAGGCCCGCGATGGGTGGAATCGACTGACTGCGACCGGCTGGAAAAATCTGCGCCGGCAGCCCCTTGGCGACAAGATGTCCGACGCCGAGCACGCCGCTGAGGACTTCAGCGATTCGCATTCCCTCCAACCCCTGCTGCAATTCGGTAAGCCTCAGTTCGAGGAGATGCTGCAACGCAATCGTCTGCCCCTACCCCTATTTAAGAATGTCCTCATGGACCGCTCGGCCGACGGTCACTTGATGTTCAAGAGCCACGTCTACTCGATTAACGCCAGCGACCCGCGCCCTGGAGATGTGCCTTACAACATACGCACCATGCTGCCCCTTATCTGGTATTGCTATTTCCGGCCCGACGACACCGAAGCCACCGAAGTCGTCACCGAATATGCCCGTAGCTGGAAGGACGTCACCATGGCCGCTACCGACGGAAAACCGGCCGGAATCACGCCCATGATGGTCCGCATGGACGATCACGGTAAGCTGCGCCTGGACTCCAGTGGAAATTATTCCGGCCCTCTCGTACTAACCGACGGCAGCACAGACTGGGTCTACCCCGGTTACTGGAGCTATGCTTATCCGAATGGCTACACCAACAACATTTACGACCTGTGTCTTGCCGCTTATGACCTGACCGGTGACCCAGCTTATCTGGAACCACTCAAGAAGGCCGCCGAATTTATACGCAACCATCAGGACCTCGCTCCCACAGCAGAAGAAACCATGCCGCATGGCGGCGTACTGGGCTCTACCTCAGGGCATGCCGTACCCCCTGCGTCCGAAGGAAAAGAGCGCGGCTCATTGGAGTGGGCGATCGCCTACAACTGGTCCGGCCTGGCTCACGCCGCCGCCCAATACCGCCTGGCCACCGGCGATACGTCATTCGATGACGTGCTGCTCAAACACGGCGGCGCCGCAATCCGCACGCAGATTGGTACAGACCAAGCGCAATCCCAAGAGTCATTCGATGCCGCCGTCGAGCCAATGAACGAAGTCCTGCGCGCAACCCTGAAGAACCTGGACTACAATGAAATACTCCGCACCGAACTAGGCCAAAGCACCGACCGCATCTGGGTGCCCGGCTCTCAAGCCATCCTGGCCGGTTACACCGGCATGATTGCCGGCGTGCCACCCCTCACACGTCGCGGTGCGGAATTGCAATGGCCCACCTTCGCCGTCACCTGGGAGGAAACCGGACCGGACATCAGTGCTCTGGTTACTCATAATCAAAAGGACGGCCTAACTGTGATGCTCTACAACTTTGCCGAAACGCCCAAAGACATTGCCCTGCGCGTCTGGCGACTCAATCTCGGCAAATACCGCCTTACCCTTTCCCCGGCGCGAAACCTCGACCACACTGACTTAAAAGATGAAGTCGTTGATATTCGTGAGAAAGGCCAGCGCATCGAACTACACATTCCCGCACGAGAAGAACTGCGTCTGTCTCTGAAAAGCGTTGAGTTAAGTGCACGAGACAATTGAGTCAGAATACCATTTTTGTACACGTGTGTAAATTTCGTTGACACAAAATATACGCCTCCCTTAACCTCCCAACTGTTTTCCCTCCTCCACAACCCCAACCTCTTGCCCATGAATACAAAAAAGACCCTTATTCTCGGCAGTTTGGCTTTATTATCGTTTGGCCATTCTCATGCCCAAGTACCTGACACCAAGCTGTTTGAAGTCAATTTTCAGGCCGTAAACACCGTCGATAGCCCCAACTGGACGACCATCGGCGATATAGAGGAAGCCGGGGCCAGCGACCACCTTAACCTGACCGATGGCGCGACGGTTAACACCGGCTCGAACAATTTCGGCTTCAACGTTGCCCCCTCGGTAGCCGATGGCAGTGGCGTGTTAGGTGGAAGCACACAGTCATTCTCTTCCAATGGAGTCGCCGGTGAAATCCGCAAATATTGGCCACAAGCCTCATCCAATGCTGGGAATCTTCCCCGCGGCTTCACCGTGGCCATGGTCTTCAAGCCCACCTTCAGCGGCGTTCAGTCAACGAGGCGATTCTTCCTCCAGGCCAGTGGTGGCAGTGGCTCTAACGATTCGACGAATACCAGCCTGAATGTCAATAACGGCGACGGTACCGTTTCTTTTAAACTAGGTCGAGGCACCAGCCAGAGCAACCCCGGGACTGAAGTCAAAACCACCAGCAGCATCGACTGGAACAGCGATAGCTGGTATTTTCTGGCCTTTGGCTGGGAAGAAAGCGATGCCGGAGGCGGCCTGACGGACCGTACCATGAATCTCTATATTCGAGAGTTCACCGATCAGGCATCGACCACCATCTACGAGAGTTCCATGAGCGAAGACATCACTCAATTTCCTGGCTATGACGGTACTCAGGGTTTTGAAATCGGTAATCGCATCAGTGTAACCGAGGCAGGACAAGGTAGCTACGCGCTGGTGCAGTTCTATAATGGCGGCTTTTCCCAAGCCAACTATGACTCGCTCTACTCAGCGCTCATTCCTGAAGCGGAAGTAACCGGAGTGATTTTTGGCGCCATGGGATTGCTTGCATTCGCGGTATATCGACGCCGCAACCAAAAGAACAATCTCAATACCACTATGTAATAACCCCTTAACACATGCTATAGGATGAAGATATCACTACCCCCAAATTTCAATTTGTCCTCCCGCCCGGTCAACTGTCTGCTACTAACCATGACGTCTGTGGCATTCTCACTCCATGCCGATACGGTACTGGAGTTGGATTTTAAGAATTACGATTCTGGCGCCATGACAACCACAGCGACACAGGCCGCCGCTGGAGCCAACAATGTGCTGACTCTCGACGATGGCGGCACCACCGGCGACGTGGACATCAATCCGTCGGCCAGTACCGGCATCTCCACCAACAATTCCGCACTGACCACCGGCTACTTCAGCAGTACAGGCACGCCGGACCGGAACGGCGTGTTGGTAACGAGCCCCCCTTCCGGAACGGGTGAGTTTCGCGATTACTTTGGCACCACCAATGGCTGGGGAACCGGCACGATTGCCGTGGTCTATCGCCCCTCTTTCGACGGTCAGGCCCCAGGCAACCGCGCTTATCTCATGACGGATGGATTCGCCTCCGGCACCTCCAATTTCGCCATGGCGTTGTTAGTGGACAATGACGAAACCGTGCGCATCAATCTCCGTCAGGGCAATACCGACCCAGCGCCCCTGGTGGTCCGAAGCTCTGTCATAGACTGGTCCAGCAGCACATGGTATTTCATCGCCTTTTCGTGGGAAACAGGTCAGAATGCCAATGTCTACGTAAGGCCGATAGCAGAATCGTCCACGGGAGATTTTGCCACATCCGACACCACGCTGGTAGCAACCACTAGCATTAATCGCCCCATATACATTGGAAATCAGTACACCGATTCGGAAATATCCATGATGGGCGATATGGCTTATTTTGTTGGCACGGACCAATACACCGGTTCATCGGCAGAATTTGATTCCCTCTACAACTCCATTGTCACCGTCCCGGAACCCTCGAGTCTGCTCTACGCTTTGCTTGGCGCTTCCGGTGTTTTCTTTCTCCGCCGGAGAAAAAGAGCCTGATTGCATTTCGTCGAATAACTCCGACGTTCGTCACACTTTCAGCGTCACCGCCTCGCAGGCGGTGGCGCTTATTTTTGACTCAGGCTTAACACCACCGAGGTCGTTCTCCTCGAAACATATATCCTTACAGCGGTGCAGCACCATGGCCAATGATCGACCGGTAAAGCGGTTACGTCGCACCCTGATGTTACGATGTACCGGGTTCATTTCCAACGCCCGCGAATGCAAAACAGGTGAGATGCGAATCGCTGCCGGGAAAGGACGATTGCCGTAGGCACAGTTGTCGAAATCGTTATCCTCCACCAACAGCTCATCGACCGCTCCGGCTTCGAACCAATCGAAGCAATCACACACAGCCAAGATCGCGTTGCCCGGCACATGAAAGCGATTATGATGTACCCAGTGACGGCCAGGCGCGCTCAACAACAAGCCTCGTGCACGGTGTCGCTCGAAGACATTCCCCTGTATTTCAGTCTGTACGGAGTTTGAAATAATCTGCAGGGCCATCCCATCAACTTTGTCTGGCAAAGCTTCACTGAAGGTGACCTGAACCAATGCGGGCCCGGTCCGCTCCACCGCAGTGACCGTCAAGGTTTCCTCGCTACGCATCAACGTCCCTGGGTCTACCAGCGCCAACTTATCCCCTGGCTGGATGTAGTCCACATGCCACTGCTGGAAATGCACCGCTTCCGCCACCAGACTATGGGCGTCCATACGGCGCGCGACCCGTAGATATACGCCATGGATATTTGACGAATCATCGAGCTGTCCGTTGAAGTGACAATCTTCCAGCAACAGGCGTCCACTGCACTCGACAAAATGGCTGGCATCCGCCGCCAGGCTCAGCATCCGTCCGGTTTTCGCGCGCGGAGCCACCGTCACTCGTTTCAGCGTCACGTTCCGGCACATCTGCGCAATAACGCCCATGCCTCCGGCATGGTGCAGGTTTGCATCCTCGATAGTAACCTCATCACAACGTGTTAGCACCACCGCCGGGCTGGTACGATGTTCATGGGGAAGCGCCAACAGGTTGCCCGGCTCCGGAGGCATAATAAAGGGTGCGCGAAACCGCAACAGGCCTCCCTCCGCTTCCTTGACCGAGTATGCCTGTCGCACACCCCAGGTATCGCGTGCGTGCAGGGCCACCTCGCGCTTATCCGCATCAAAGGCCAGGGCATTCTTGAGGTAACTGCTGGTATATCCGTCCGGACCCGTGAAACAGAAACGCTCCTTCTCCAACCGGTAGGGAAAACGCTCACTATCGATGCGCACGAGCGCCTCGTCCGCCCCGATAACATCCACCACCTCCGCTTCACTGGAAAACGGCCTCACCCAATCGAGGGCAAAGTTGCGTAACCGGATGTTGTGACTACTCTCCACCCAAAAAGGAATCAATCTGCCCTCACAAAGAAGGAGGGCTCCGCAACCGTCGATTTCCACATCATGCTCGTTGACCAGCGAAAAGGCCACCGCGCGATCTCCGGAATCATGGTTGGAAACGGCCGCAAAGCGACGCGGACACTCGCTTTCGCGCAGAATGTAGATACCCGGCTCGAGAATCAGGCGCAGGCCACGCCCGGACGTGCGTCCCGCTAAAGCCCGGTGAAAGGCAGCAATGAGGTCACCTCCGCCTTGTTTCTTAACGGCTGCGGATAAGTTGACAGTTTCCATCGGCTTGTCTGCTGGAGGCTTTCTCTAGAGCCGCTGAAAAGAGAAGTAGCATTGCTGCTTCGAGGGCACACTGATGCGGAAAAGCTGCCCTTTTTCCTTCAACTCAAAGTCCTGACTGACCAACGGGGCGCCTTCCGGTGCGTAGTCTGGCGCCGATAATAGCTGGAAGCGGTATTGCCCGGGTTTCAATCGCCAAAGATGGGCGCCAATCTCCCGGTCACCTTCCGCAAAATTATAGACGTAACCGTCGAGCTTGGTAACCTGATTGGAGCGCACCAAGGCGGCGACATCCGGTCCCGTATCTGTCCAGGTCACACCAAAGAGCGGCCAGGCCTCTTCCTCCCCTCGCATGGTGGGAGGCGGTGTCTGGGATACGTCACCCGTGGAGATGGACTCGACAAAGTCCATGCCCGGCACCCAAACGCGGTCAGTCGATAGCGGCAGTTTGGTGCGCAGCAGCTCGTTGTAGTCCAGCGTGCCGAGGACATCTTTCTGGTAAGGCTCAAGAGCGGCCACCGCATCGGCCATCTGCTGCGGGTTCTGCGCCCGCTCCGCCAGTATCTGGAAGCGGGTGTAGGCTGGCCCGTGCTTAAGCAAGGTTTCGTCGTAGCTGGTATCTCCGGTAACGAGGCGATACTTGGCTCCGGCCTTGGCCAATCCAGCACGGTTGATACGGATAGCCCATTCCAGCGAACCACGTGGATATTGACTGGAATCGTAATCGCCACTGGCTTCACTGGCAATGTGTGTGGTCATGCCACCGCTACTGGTATTGATATGGCCAGCGTCGCCTTCTCCCAACGTACCAAGGAACTCAAGCGCCTTGCGGTGAGGGTCGAGGAAACTTTCATCACCAGTCAGCTCATAGGCGGCGATAAGCAAGTCGTAAATCTTATCGGTATAGCCTCCCGGATACTCGTAGCTCGCATAACCAGGGAAGACCCAATCGCGATTTTTTTTGCCCTCCTTCAGAATGATACTGGAGCGATCGAAGAGAATCATCATCGGCGTAATACCCGCAGGCTTTCCGTCGATTTCCGTCATGGTCATATCACGCCAGTTCCTGGCATAGGCGACGACAACATCCGTCACTTCTTTATCTTCAGGATGGAGATAAGCATAATTGATTAACGGCAGCATAGTCCGGATATTGTAAGGCGCATCACCGTCCCGGGGATCGGGCCCCAGGCGCGAATACACATGACTCTTGAACATCAGGTAGCCCTCCGGATTCACGCCCATCAGATTGTCTGGAAGCACCTCGATAAGTCCTCGTGAGCGCGCGGCATACTCGTCCTCTTTCGGAGTCCCGATGACCAGCAGCGGCAGCAAGGCATGGCTATCGCTGAAGTCTTCGGATTCGTGCTCGGCATCATCCGGCGTATCGTCCATGGACTTTTTGTCGGAGGCCCTCCAGGCCGTATTGGCCAGCCGCGTCCAGCCGTCGAGCGCCTGCTGATCATCCGCGACGACAATGGCTGTCTTCCACCAGCGCATCATCTCAACATCGTCTCCCAGGCCTCCGCCCATGGTGCCATCCGCTACCATACGCTCCGTGTACCAATAGTTGATGAGGTCCACGAGTCTCACGAGGGCGCGATGCTGCAAGACTGCCCATTCCGGTGCCCCGTCAGGAGTCACAATTTCTTTACCCACAGGCACCTTGTAATCGAGGAGAGGCTCCCCAAGGCCTTTCTCCGATTCGAGCGGGGAACGCGTCGCGGATCCAAGAAAGATTTTGGGCAGCCCGGCGTCGGGGTATTCCTCCAATACATGCCGAAAAATCGGAGGAGGCGGAGCATAGGCCCGATGCTTGCTCGGCTTACGCCACTCGGTGTCGCTCACGTAGCCACCGCTTTGTTGGCCATATTGCCAGATAAAATTACCCGCCAAAGTCTGGGCGTGACCATAGTAAGGTTCACCCGGCGCAATCTGCAGCGCCAGATTTAAACCCTCCCGCCATACGCGGCCCTTGGGCGCGCCGTAAATATGGGTAGTGCCTTGCTGAAAAATGTAGGCAAGGGCCGCATGCCACATGAGGTAGGTTTGTTGCAAAAGATAATTCGCCGCCAAATCGTCGGGATGCTGTCGCAGGTAGCCCAGCAATTCATCGTAGATCACTTCCAGACGTTCGAGCGTAACCTTGTCCGTTAAATCAGGATAACCAACTATCCAGGCGCGTGCAGTGGCTTGGGCAATGACATCGTGAATGCCCGCGGTGAGCTTCCAGGCTTCATCTCGCTGTCCCGCCGCATAGGCGTTGGCAACGGCCTCAAAGCCAGCCGGTGCGCTACCCTGCCCCATCCAGACCAGTTTACCTTCCTTGCGGCTGACGGGCAGTGGAGCCACCGGCTGCACGGTTACCGCCATGAGGGAGACCGGCTCGCTATTTTTACTTTCCGCGGAGATCGTCAGCGCTTCATTTCCCTTAACAGAGACTAGTCCACGAACGGTACGATCATCGGAATTCGCATAATCGTCGGGCAAGGTAATGAGCTCGGTGCCTAATGTGACACCGTTGGCCGTGATGTTGGTGACATATTGATTCTTGTCCGGGCTTCCGGTGGAAACCGTGACCTCGTAAATGCCCGCAGGAACCTGCACAACAAACTCGCCTCCGGAGGGCATCAGGACGCCATCCCGCAAAAGCCAACTGCGAGTGCGACGCGCACCGCGCTTGGTAGCCACCTCTGGCTTGGCCCAGTAACGGTCACCCACAAACCAAAAATCCACTTCACCCTTCGTTGGCTGCATCCAGCCATACTCCCCACCTTGCTGGAGTACCGTCTCCGTCGTGACCTGGGTGTAGCCTGGTTCCACCGGTGTATCCAACGGGCCCATGTCGAAAGCCAGCGCGCCCGGACCCACAGCATTCAGAGGCTTGGGCGCATCCGGCGCATGAACTCCGGATTGTACACGCAGCTGAGCCAAGGCACCGACAAAGGTGGTATGTCCGCGAGACACCTGGCCAAAAAGCAGTGGGCCATCTTTCAGGGCAAGCTTACCCGCCACACCGTCGATGCCGAACTCAAGGCAACGGATGCCATCGATATAAAAGACGAACTGCCCCTTTTCGTCATAGGTCAGCGTCAGCAATTGATAAGCGTTACGACGCAACGGACCGGCCTTCTCCAAGGCCCCTGGCATCTCGCTGCGAATCACCGTGCCGTCCTTATTCGGCGCGTACACCTCCAAAACACCGGCATTGCGATCCAGCAACCCCCACAAAAACGCCGTGCCCTCCCCGGCTTCGAGGAAGTGATCGTCTCCCTGCGAGAACCGCATGATGACATCGATGGTAAAGGACCCTTGGCTCAGCAAGGCGGCTCCATCCTTTACCTTCAGCTGTGCCGGTTTCTTGGACTCGGCCACAATCTGCACCGCTCCGCTGAAGCCCGGTAACTCGAGTGCCATAGGCACCGGTTGCCATTGTCCCACGAGGGTAGCCTGCAAACCAGCACTACCCATCGTGACCGGAGTACCTTGAGCATCAAAGCCAATCAGCAAACTGGTATCCGCGGTCGCCTTCAGGGGCACGACTGCATAGGCGGGATAGGCCGTTACTGGCTCCGGCCCCCTGCTGGGAGGCCCGGCATGGAGAGCGCCGGTGAAAAATATTGCCTGAAAGGCACAAGCAGTAAGGCCGCTGAGAAATAGCTGGTTACGGCAATATTTCTCGACAAAAGGGATCGGGGAAGGGATTTTCATAAGCAAACAAGGCGTATTGTTCTCGTGAACAATTTTGCCATGTTCAAGCCTAAAACGATAGTTACCTCTATGTTTCTCATCTCATGAGCCCTACCCTATACCTCATTGGCGACAGTATCGCCGTACACTACGGCCCATATTTACGCACGTTTCTCGAACCTTCCTGGCAGTGTCGCCTGCCTCCCGGACGCGACGAAGCGCTGCAAAATCTCGACCATCCAACCGGCGCCAACGGCGGTGACTCCCGGCGACTTCTCCAGCTCATTACCAGCATCACCGCTGAAGAAACGTCATCCTGCGGTTGGTTGGCATTTAACTGCGGTCTTCACGATATACGCCGGAGTCACAAAGATTCCGAGGCACAGGTGCCTCTGGCTGAATATCGTGAAAACCTGGATTCGATGACCGCACGCCTGCTGGCTTCGCCATGGAAACCTATCTGGATTACAACCACACCCGTGGATGACAGCATCCATAACGACTTGCATCCTGTGGACTTTCAACGCTTTCACCAGGACGAGCTTGCCTACCGGGAAGCCGCTTTAACACTCATGCAAAGCAAGGACATCGCCATTTGTGACCTAGGCGCATTCACCGCCGGCTTTGGCCAGGAAGCCTATTGCGATCATGTTCATTACCGAGCGGACTTTCGCCGCCTTCAGGCCGCTTATCTGGCAGGTTGGCTTCAGGGACATGTATTCTAAAGAAAGCCTTGACCAAAAATGGGCACGTGTTTCATTTTCTAAAAACCCTCTGTAATCCGATGAAAATCCCCTTTATTCTCGCCCTATTGGGCATTGTTCTTCTTTCCCCCGTCCAAGCCGACGTAGACAACGCCTTTCGCTTGGCCAATATCTTCAGCGACCATATGGTCCTGCAAGCGGATCAACCCCTTCGCATCTGGGGCTGGGATACTCCCGAAACAACCGTCACCGTGACCTTCGCGGATAAATCGACTCAGGCCAAGGCGGCGCAGGATGGACGTTGGGTCGCCATGCTCTCCCCTACGGATACCGGCGGCCCCTATACCTTGAGCGTACAAGGTAGCGGAAGCACCACGCTGGAGGACGTTTGGATCGGGCAGGTATGGATTGCCGCCGGGCAGTCCAACATGGCAATGCGTGCTCAGTACTGCGACGAGGCCGAGCAAATCGCGGCCGATAGCAAGGAGCTTCCCTTGCTGCGTATTACGAGCATACCACAGGGCTACGCCGACGAACCGCAGACGGATATTGAGAAACGAGCGCGCTGGCGTTTGGCCAGCGAAGGTACGGGCGGCTTTTCCGCCGTCGGGGTGAGCTTCGCCAACGATCTGCAGGCAGGACTGGGGCAGCCGGTCGGCATCATACAGGTAGCGGTGGGAGGCTCAAAAATCGAAAGCTGGGTACCCAGGGATGTGCTTGCGGGCAACCCCACGACAGCCGATTGGATCGGGCGCTACGATAAGAAGCTCAAGGAATACGAAGCCGCGAAAGCAAAAGGCAAAACCGAGATGAGGGAGCCTGGCCGCAATAAATACGCCGCCTTCCTTTATAACAAAATGGCCGCACCCTTGCAGGACCTCTCTGCTTCCGGCATAATCTGGTACCAAGGCGAGTCCAACAGCGGTGATAGCGACGACTACATCCCGCTCTTTCGGGAGTGGATTTCCCAATGGCGCGAGATGACGCACAATCCCAATTTACCCGTCTTCATCGTTCAGCTCCCCTTCTACCACGAGCGCCAGACCGAGCCGGTGGAAAAGGGCTCGTGGGGCTACTTCCGCTATGTACAGGCCAAAGTCACCGAGGCCGTACCACACAGCAACTATGTCGTAACCCTGGATACCGGCAATGCCGAGGATGTCCACCCACGGCAAAAGCAAGTCATCGGCCAACGCCTGGCGGCACTCGCCCTCGAAACCGTCTACGGCAAAGACCTGCCCGGTCAGCATCCCGAAGCAGTATCCTTAAAAGCCATCGGGCAAAACCGTTACAGCATAGGCTTTGAAAATCTCTACGGCGGACTCAAAACTTTCGACAATGAAGCACCTCGAGGCTTAGCCGTACAAGACACCGATGGCGAATGGCATTGGGCACAGGGCCTGTCTATCGACAAAGGCACCTTGACCTTCCAGCCACCGACAGGAGGACTCAAGGCTGTGCGCTACAACTGGGCCAATAACCCCGTGGGCAACCTAGCCAACGCCGCCGGCCACCCGGTCGGGCCTTTCGAGATTACGCTCGAGACCGCAGGGCAGGATTAAGTCAGGCCACCGGCAGGGAAAAACGCGTCCACTCCGGTGGTGTCTCTAGCTCAGGCAACTCAAGCTGCGGAATGAAGGCGTGACCGCAGCCGCGCAAGTAGCGGATGCGCGTATTGTAGTCGGTCAGACCGGCACGGCTCTCTTCGTAAGACCAGACGGAATCCCGGCGCGCACGCATTTCCTCCATTAGCTTGGGCTGAGACGCTGCAAGATCGTGGTGCTCGCAGGGGTCGGCATCCAGATCGAAAAGATGCTCATGACCCAGCTCCGGGACATAGACATACTTCCAGTGCCCGGTCCACAGACCAAAGACATGTCGGCAACCTTCGACGCCGATGCTTTCCGCCCAAACAAAGTCATCACTGCGCGCAATAGGCACTCCCTCACGAAAAGACTTAACCAGGCTGACTCCCTGTGCTTTGGGCAAAGGCGGTGCGTCAGCCAGATCCAACAGAGTCGGTGCAATGTCCAGCAGGCTGACCACCTCATCACAAACAGTGCCCGGCACAGTCGTATCCGGCGCCGCTACAATGAACGGCACGCGGGCAGAGGGTTCGCTCAAGTTCGTCTTAAACCAGAGCCCGGCATCGCCGGTCATGTCTCCGTGATCGGACGCGTAGATGACAACCGTGTTGTCGAGCTGACCGCTCTCCTCCAACACCTCAAGGATACTACCGATATTTTCGTCTAGCTCGGTGCACAATCCAAAGTAGGCCGCCAAGGCACGGCAGTGCTGCTCATCGGACACATCGGTCAGGTTCTGCTTCTCCAAGAAGCACCTCAAATATGGCTGCGCTACCAGCATGGACTCTCGCTCCTCAACGGTGGAAGCCCGCACCAAAGGCAGGTATTTTTCAAAAAGCTCCGGACGACAAACATAAGGGTTATGCGGGCAGATAAATCCAGAAACGAGACACCAGGGCCTCTCAGCCCCGGCATGCGAACGAATAAACTCCGCGGAATCCTCTGCCACACGGTGGTCAAAGTACTGAAACCCCTGCCGGCCCGGACCCGAGGCCCTCAAGGCATAGGCGTTATTGGCCGTCCAGCGCTCACCGGAGGCCGAGGCACGAACCTCCTCGTCCAGCAGGCCTTCGGTACACTCCCCGGTAAGCCTGCTCTCAAAGCCGTGAAACTGGTCCGGCCCGCAAAAGTGCATCTTGCCACTCAGAACCGCTTCATAGCCCGCCGCACCCAGACCGTGCGCGAAAGTCGGGATGGTGGTATCCAGCACATTGCCATTACCCCACACGCGGATGCGGTCACTGGACTGCCCCGTCATCATGGTCATACGTGATGGCACACAGAGCGGATTGGCACTGTACGCGCGGGTGTAACGCACGCCACGCTCAGCCAGACGATCCAGGTTCGGCGTTTCCAGCCAGGGATGTCCGGCACAGCCAAGAGCGTCGGCCCTATGCTGGTCGGAAATAATGAACAGGATGTTAGGACGTTTCATAAAAGACTACTGTCGCCTGCCGAAAAGCAGTATCAACCGGCGACCGGACTGATTTCAATACGGCTCTCCGTCCGGCCTGGCACATTGAAGTACAGCCACTGGAGTTTTCCATCGTGAGTCACCGTCTGAACACTTTCTGAGCCATCCGGCGATTGGTAGCGAATGTGGTAGCGCCCCTTGGGTAAAGTACGCAGGCTCAGGCCCACCTCGGCTGTTTTTTTCAGAAACGAATAAAGCCGGATGGAAACGCTGTCCCGTGAAGTGCGATGCGCCAAGACCGCAAAGTCCAGCGAAGGGAACTGCCAGGACACCGCAGCATCCGGCGGTAACGGATCGCCCCACCCTCCGGTTGCCCCCGTCATGAGTGTGTAAACGGCGTTGGCCGTCGGAATGTAGACCCGGTCCGTGGAAAGCGGCTCGCTGGTCCACATGGGAAAGTCACGCCCCAGAGCGGCGTCCAGATAAGCCTGGGAAACGGCGGTAACGGCCTCGGGGTTACCCGTCAGTTGATAGTCTGCCACTGCGGCTTCAGCCATATCAACAACAGGAATGATATCGCCCGTCTCCTGAAAATGCGAGGCCGCCGCCGCCACCTGCTCTTTCAGCGAAGCTTGCTTACCGCCAAATGAATAATCGCTGGGCTGGCCCAGATGCACGCCCGAGCCTTGGGACAATCGGGCCAGAAGAGGCAGGAACATGCCCTTGGCCTTCCATTGTGAAAGTAACCAACGCTGATAGTCAGCCGAAGGCATCTCATCGTCGGCCGGGGCTACCGGGACCGTACTCAGGGAGTCACCCTCACGGGCCCGAGTCAGGCATGCCTCGACCGGCTCCAGATACTTTGCATCTCCCGTCCATTCGTACGCGGAAATGAGGAGCTGGAGAATGCGTGTTTGATTGTTCCGGTTGTAATCGAAGTAAGTCCAGTCCATGCCCGTCTTATACCAGTCCCGGGTATTACCGGTGCCGAGCTGTCCTGTTTTCCAATACACCGCCGCCGGGCTGACACCGGCGAGCTTTCCACCCTCCTCGCGCAATGTTGCTTCCCGCCAGGCATCCGCGATCTCCAACATGGTCGCCTGGACATCCGGCTGGTCTGACAAGGAGGTCAACCAGGTCAGACCTTTGTAAGCACGGGTATGATAAGGCACATCGCCTTCCAGCGACGGGCTCATTTCCGCACCTTCAAGCCCTATATAGGAGGACTTCATGCGGCGGTAACCCTGCGGGTCGAGAGCGCTCCATTTGTCAAGAACCAGAGGCAGGAGCTTGCGATTTCGCTCCACATACTTCGAGTCATCTGGCTGTAAAAAAAGCCCAACCGGCTGGGTGTCCGCCGTCGGTTCCGAGGAGTGTTCAACATCCTCGATACGCTTCATGTATCCGCCCTGCAAGCCGCCATAAGCATGCTCCCAAGCGCCATCGATCAGGCGCATGACGGTCGCCTCAGCCTCGGGACTGGCCTGCCCCACAGCGATAACCGTGCCCCAGTTGCGGAGGATTTCCACGTCGTCACCCCACCCTCCGCCCAGGTCGCCTCTAGGCGTCTGGCGATGAGCTCCCCACCAGCCAATAATATCGAGGATGCGAATGTAGGTCTCGATTTGCGTTACCGCCCAGGCCGGCGCGCCGGTAGTATCTGGCTGATGACTGGGGGACCAAGTCTGACGTTCTCCCAGATAGGCCGCAAGGACGGGTGAATCATAACCGCGCTCTTTGAGCAGGCGAAGGTCGGCCTTCCCCAAGTCCATTACGGTCTCGTTGTGTTGCTCGCGCCCATTCCAATAGAGGCAACGGCCATACTCCAGCACCGCCTTGGCCCAGAAAGGATGGTTCTGCGGCAAATCCGCTTTGAGGATAATGGTACGACCCATGCGGTGAGGCCGGGCCCGACGGGGATCGGCAACGACCGTCATCATCTGTGATGCCTCGGTCAAAGAAAGTGGACCACCGGTACCGGGGTCGCTCTCCGGATGCGCTTGCAGGTACTTGAGCAACTGCGCATTCGCCTCCATGTAGTCTTCCGCAAAGGGATCGGCAAGCCGCTCCAGCAGGGCTTGCACCGCAGTATCTTTAACCTCAGGGACAGTCGTGACCGGTATCTCCTTTTGCGTGGGAGGCTTGGTATAAATCGCGATTGAATCGTAACTGAGAAGGCTGTTGTTCCCGGAAAGGTAAATACTATCGAAGGACTCGTAGGGCAGATCGAACGGCATGTCTCCCGCCAAGAGGGGCTCACCGTCTACGGATAGTGTCACATGGCGTCCCTCCATAGTCGCCTCCAAGGTATACGTCACGCCAGGCTCGGGCAATGGCCCGTTGTTGCGCGCGATGTACTCCCAGCCAAAGTAAGCGATGAGATTACGAGTGTTGCGCATACGCCCCAAAGCAGGCCAAACGTCTGCCCCGGTCGCCTCGACACCGTTGCTGCGCAGGCGCATGCCATGCTGAACGATACCACGGCCGGCAGTAGGCGCCCAGGCTGCGGTCCACACGATTTTCTGGTCGCTGGGCAGGGGCTCACGGAATTGCACCATGGCTTTGCCGGGACCAGAGAGGATGAGTTTACCATCCTCGATACGCATCTCGGTTTTGCCGAGCGGTATCCAGTCCACAAGCGCATCGTCAGAGTTGAAGTCCGTTTGATAAACCAGAGTCCAGCCTTCTGATTCTGGATCATCACTAGCGCAAACCCAGCCTGTGCTAGCGCCAACAAACATGAGGAATAAGATAGAGAGTCGAAGTAACATAGGGCATACAATGATGGCGAATAGACTTACGGTCGCTTCATGCGGCTCAGCGCAACACCAAGCCTCCGGGGGCGGGTTCCGCCTGCCATTGTGCGTCCGCGCTAAGCTTTCCGAAGGCTGACTGACCATGGATCAGCGCGATAACCGCCGGCGTCGTGACGCCATCGGCCAAATTCTGCCATTGATCGGCACGGTCCAGCAGGAGCGTTGAGGCATCCGCCACCGGGCTGGAGTTCGCCAGCTCTTCGGCCTTGCGTGCCACAGAGGAAATCCGGATAGCCTGGAAAAGCCAGGAACGGGAGGGCTTATCCTTCTCTCCTAATTGAATCATGAGATTGCCAATAGGTCCGGAGAAGCCAGTCAATTGACTTACCTTTCCGAGGAACTCTCCGTCGGCATAATGAGCCATTTCCCGTCCCTTCCAGGTAAAGGCGAGATGGGTAAGCTTGCCCTGCTGCGGATTCGCATCGGGGCTCTTTTCGTTGCCAAGGTTTCGCATGCCCTTCGCCCCTGTCTTGTCATCGATACGGACACGAAGATTGCTCATCAAATCCTTTTGAGTAACCGTCCAATCGACAGTAAAAATATCCGGGCTTTCGATATGAAGGAAACGAAAGATGCCTTTCCAGTTCTGGGGCTTCGGCTCGGGTTCGGTTGAATCGACTGGAACCAGCCAAAGCTCAATCGTGCCCTCGTCGAAGTTCAGATTGCCGAAAGCAGGATACTCTACCGTCGCAGCCCGTGCAGTCGTAAGAAGCGCAAACGCCAAGGATAGCTGAAGAGCATAAAGATAATATCTACGGGGCATAGCATCAAAAATGCTTGCATAAAGACACTTGGTCAAGTCATATTGTGCACCTGTAACATTTTGATGGTTTTTACTAAATCCATCACGAAAAGAAGCTTTGCATAAAACCCAAAGTCGCTGAAAACAGAGAGAACGACTTATGTTAAAATTACCTCCTCGCATTGCGATCATAGGCATCAGCGGCTACGGCGGCTCCCATCTGCGTGTACTCTCAACCTTGGCCCGGGAAAGTTGCCTGAAAATTGCCTGCGCCACTGTTATCAACCGTCCGGAGGTCGAAGAGAGCTGCCAGGCTCTTGAAGCCGATGGCTGTCGCATCTATGACAATTACACGGAAATGTTTCAACGCGAAGCTGGCAATATAGACTTATGCGTCATCCCAACCGGTATTGCCTGGCATCACCCCATGACACTGGCCGCCCTGAAAGCAGGCTGCCATGTACTCGTGGAAAAGCCCGCCGCCGGCACGGTTGAGCAAGTCGATGAGATGATAGCTGCACGAGAAGCCGCCGGACGGCGCGTCTTTGTAGGCTTTCATGATCTGCTGCTTGATCGCACCGTAGAGCTCAAGCAAAGCCTGATCAGTGGCATCATCGGAGAGGTACACGATATTCGTGTAATGGGATGCTGGCCACGCACCCTCAACTACTATCGCCGTAATAGCTGGGCAGGCTGCTTACGCTCCGGCGATCACTGGGTTTACGATTCGCCGGCCAATAATGCTCTAGCCCATTACCTGATGGCCGCCTTGTACTTTGCTGCCGATCGATTGCATGCCGTTGCGCGCGTCGAGTCCTTTGAGGCTGAACTCTACCGTGCGCAGGCCATCGAAAGCTTCGATACCCTCTCCATGCGCCTGCAAACCGACAGCAATATCCTCATCTTCTATAGTGTCACACATAGCGCCTGCGAAACCATCAACCCGGTCGTGGAAGTCGTTGGCAGCAGTGGCACCATCCGCTGGGAGGTGGACCAACGGATTCTGTGCAGCTCGACCGGCCAGGAAACGCCAGCCCTAGGAGGGAGCGCCATGCGCCAGGAGATGTATCATAATATTCTCGCCGCGCTGGCCAATGAACAACCAGCAGGCTGTACTTTGGAAATGGCACGGGAGCACACGAGCCTTATAAACGAGCTTCATGCCCACTGCCCCATCCACGAGGTGTCGGCACAATACCTTGTTGAGGGCACCGGTCCGAAAGGACATCAGGTAGCTATCCGTGGGATAGAAGCAAACATGCAGCAAGCCTTTGCGGAAGGTAAGCTATTCTCTGAATTGGAGCTACCATGGGCTGCCCGCAATCCAGTTACACATGCCTGAGATAGCTCAGTGATTCAGACTCCGGCTAAGCCCGTCTCTGGTTGACGATCCACTTATTACCGCTACGGCAATCACAAAGCCCCTTCCTGCCGAAGAGCGTGCATGCGCGTACAGGCAGGATTTTCTTCAAGCAAGGCCGTCGGATCCAGCCCGAGTTCGAGTTCCACATGCATGTAAACAGCCAACGTCGACCAACCCCAGAAGGGCCTCTTGCCACAGCCTACCCCCGACTCTGCAGTGTAATATTCACTGAACGTCGAACGTTTAAATAACTGGTAAGTCTTGTCCGCCAAAAGCTGCGCCACCTCTGTCATGCCGTAGCGGCGCAACCCCTGGAAGGTGATGTAATTGGTAGGAATCCACGTGTTGCCACGCCAGGAACAGCATGTAGTGCGCTCATCTGGCAGAAAGCCTTCGACGTAGCCGGGCTCGGTCGCAGCCAGAGCTGGAATGGGCCACGGGCGCCAGAACTCCTCCTCATTGAGCAGATGCGATTGCACAAGTCGGTTCGCCTGAGACTCGGACGGAACCTCAGCCCAGAGCGGGGCAAACGCACTCACCGCCTTGATGGCGATGTGCCGTTTCTCTCCCACATGCCAGTCATAGTACATGCTCTCCTCATCGTTCCATAAATACTCCTGCATGGCATTCGCGAGCGCCTCGCTCTCGGCCCTCAGACTCCTGGCGTCATCGTGTTGGCCCAAAATATCGGCCAGCACGGCAAGGGCTTTCAACTCTCGCACAAGGTAGCTGTTCAGGTCGCATCCGGCACAGAAACCGGTATCGCCTCCGAAATCACCAGCGCGATCATAGTGGTTGTCCATGCCCGTCTGGCCCGCATCAAACCAAAAGCTCAGGCCGCTGTCTGAGTCACGAAAGCGACTGCGCCAACAATCGACGTAGCGTAAAAGTTTTTCCCAAAGCCCTTCCTCCAATAACCAACCGGACTGGCCTGACTGGTGGTGGCACAAAAGCAGGATCTGTCCGAGGAAAGGTTTGATCATCGTGCGGTGCTTGATATGCACCGAGCCGGGATAACCGACATTGAAAGCGCGTGCCACAAAGCCGTCTTCCTCCTGCCGATTCAGGAAGATACGCACACCGTTTTTAAGGTATTCTGTCGGCCAGCCAAGGTTGCACAGCAGAATGCCTTCGAAATACTGATCCCAGTCGTAAAGAGTGTGATCGCTGTAGCCGGTAAAGTAAGGCGGCGTGGGCAAAAACGAGCGGACCCCCAAAGGCAGGAGCCCATAGTAATGAGTAATCAAGGAGCGTCGCGTGGTATCATGTAAACAAGAGGTATCCGTAATCATAATAAATAGCCAGCGGCAAAAAGTCTGCCCAGGCAACGAGCCTCCCGTGCAACGGTTTCTCAGGGCGGTCAGTCCAGAAAATCTTCCAGCAAATACATGCCCAGCCGCGAGGCTCCGTCGTTTACATTGACCAAGAGACTGCGACTGTCCGGCGACCAAACAGGATGAAGATTTGACCGCAACAAGGTATGCGGTTGGTAGGTATCCGTCACCTTGGTATGATGCTCAAAGCGGGCAATCTCGCGGCAAATGCCCGTCTCCAGTTCTATGACATAGACCGGACAACACAGACGATTAGCGGTATAGGCATCCGTTGCCAGGTACCTGCCGTCCGGAGAGATAACGGGGTGCCCGGGGCCCTCTATAGGCCAATCCACAAGGCGCTCGACGTCACCCGTATCCGTATCCTGTAAGACCAGCCAGCGGTTGTCCGACCCATCCAACGGCTGCATCACATTGATGATATGGCGACCATCAGGCATCCACTGCGGATGGCCGGAGATACGGTGTCCGAAACAATGAAACTCGCTTCGGTTGATGTCGTACGTAAAAAAGCCGCCCCAGATATCCATCTGGTCGGGTGGCGTGCGAATGATGTCGGGCCTCACCAACTTGAAGAAAACGCGGCTTTCATCCGCGTTGGCCACACAATGGTTGATGGCCCAGCCACAGGCCGGATCCACCAGTTCTTCAGGCAAATGCCTGGCCGCCTCTTGGGTAGAAAACAATGTCTCGACCTTACCGCTGGCCAAATCCAATCGGGCGGCCACATTTTCGCTCCCTCCCACCGCAGACGGCTCCTGCTCATTCAGCCCGGAGACATTCAGGCCTCCGTAACCGCGCAAACCACTGGGGCTGACCGCACGAACATGCATCCCCTTGATACAACGCGATTGGCCACTGCCTGACGCATCGGCCAGCACTGCGCTCTTCAGCCCATCCCGCATGTCATCGTAAACAATGCATTGACCATCCAGGCCCCACTGCTGGTATGCCGCCGTATGATAATCATACTTGTGCGTTTTTCCCAATAGAGTGTCCCGGCCAGTGGCCAGATCTCGTATGACGATATCAGCTTCGTCATGGACCTCGCTAAAGCCGACATAGAGCAACTGGCTCCCGTCCGGGCTCCATGGACACAGACCCTGGTAGGCATGGAGCGCATGCTTGTATGGGGTCTCCACCGATGTGACACGCGCACGCTTCAGAGGTTGAGCTATAAGAGATGATGTCATCGTGAAGCTAGGCCCCTTTGAGCGTTTCCCGAATCCGCTTAACCTCGTAATCGCCTTTCTCATCCCGGTAGATGATAACGAGAGTACGCACGCGGGGATTCACCGCCCAGTTGGTTGAAAATATTAGCTTCCATTCTTCTTTGGCCGCAGCCGCCAGCTTGACCTGTACAGTGGCCGAACGACTCTGCTCCGTCATCCCAATCACTACCGACTGGCCACGGTTTAGTTCCCGTCGCTCCTCTCCCAAAGCTACGGCGATATGACGATTAGTCATGTTGACAAACCGGTAGCCCCCACCCTGAAATTTATTCGCATCATCTGCAAAGGCCCGTATACGATAATGCCCCTCGGCATTTCCATCGGGCACAAAAAGCAAGGACAACTTTGAAGCTCCACGCGGTAGCTTAATACTGGCCACCTCAACAGGCTGCATCACACCTTCGCTGTCTGGCTCATCCCGATAGAAGACTAACTTCGGCAGGCCATGATAGTGATATTCGCGAGAGAGAAACCCCGGCGAGAACTCCACGGGACATTTGATATCGCCGACAACATAATAAATGCCATCGACAGCATCCGGTAGGCTGAGCCCCATAAAATCAACGGTGACGGTTTTCTCCTCTTGTCCAAAGAGAGCCTGCCCCATCAGGACGCACAGCATCACCAGTACGAGTATCTGAACGCTTTTAAATCTCATCCTCGTTCAACCAGCGAAAGGAAATCAGTTCAAAACGCCGTCCAAAAAGTTTGTTTTCATCGGCCAGATCCTCGTTCTGCGCCCAGACTCCATGTGCTTCAGCCTGTTTGTTTACGGCTACTTCGGGGGCGTCATCCCCATTGACGAATTCCGGCAGGCGTTGGACTACCGCTTCGCACCACGCGCGCCCGCGAACTTTCTGTGTCAACGGGTCGATAGAATCACCGTAAGCACGAATCGTAAATGTGTCTGAACGTACGCTCATAAGTGGGCCGTAAACACGCAGCACATCGTTCTGCGAGACCCAGCCAGGAATGCCCGCGGCCTGCACGGCTACCGTATTCGCTTCTATCATGCCGTTAGTGTCGTCGTAGGGAGAACTGTCCTTGCCGCTGGGTGCGACGCTTCTGGTATAAAGCGGGTCATCGTTGACCACCGATTTATCGATGGCGGCCTGCAGGGCTCCACGCCTCCCCAGCTCTCCGTTCACCAGGCGGCGGTTGACAAAGTCCGCCATGGAGGGGAAAGGTCCGCGTTTTTTGACCTCCGCTACGATATTCTCCGCCAGGCTTTTCAACTGATCCTTATCCAGGCTGCGGAAGCCCCGCCACTGCCAGCTGCCCGAACTACCGCTGTTGGAGCCGCGAGGAGAGCTAAAGCGTGAGACAGGAAAACCTAATTGCTCATCATCAAGACGAGTATCGCCACCATCGATAGAGTTAATATCGAGGTATTCATCCGGACCGAAAGCACTGCCGGCGAGAAACGCCATCCAGGCCTCGACCGAGGTCGAGTTGACATTGAAAGCACCATCCACCAGCAGGCGAGATGCCGCGGTTGTGAGCGCTTGAGTACCTTGCAGCTTTTCCAGGGTGTCCTCCGTACTTTCACCATCTTTGGTAAAGTACGTCATGGCGCTGTTGGGTAGAGGTTCGCCAGCCTCGATATAAGCAGCATCCAACGCCTTGAAAGGCGGGAGTTTCGATCGCAGAACCGCGTAATCCTGATTGCTGCCTGTACTATAGTTCGGGGGTACAGTGGAGAAAAAGAAGCGGTCAAATAGCTCGTTGTTGAGCAAGTAGGAGTAGTCAGCGAACACATAATTGTCGGTGTTAACTATTTCCAGACGTTCGATGTACTTCCAAGTACTAGTTGCATCTGTAGGCACGTAAGGCGAAGCGTAGGAATTACCCACCGCATAAGCCGGCATAGTATCGTAAAAAGACAGATTCGCGTGCATGATGGCACCCACAGACTGCAAAGGCTGCCTCGGAACCTCATATAAAATTACTTGGCTATGTGAGTTAAAGGATGAGTCCTCTCCCCAGAAGGCACGCGAACCATTACTATCTATGTCAAGGATGTCTCCGGTTCCATCCGCCGGATATTCTCGGCCATCACCATAGACGTGGTGCTCATAGAGTTGGCCTAGCAGGGTTTCCGGGAAAGGTGTTTCTACTTTGGTAAAAAGCCGATTGGCCGTGATGCGCCGGGGGGAAAATTGACTGATAACAGGTACACCATCGGTACCCAGCTCGGTGCCCTTCAAGCGCCAATCCATAATAAGCAGTTTTTCGGCGGACGGCACGCGGGGCACACCGACGGTAGCTGTAACTGCTGAGGCTGATATCGGCAGGGCCAGCAATCCATTTCGTTCCTTGATAAAATCGCTATTTTCATCAAAAAACTGGGCGTTGGTTAAACCTCCACCAATATCGACTTCTGCCTGGTTGCTGCTTGGGGTCAGGGTCTCATCCAACATGCTCAAATTGAAATCAATCTGGCTGCCCTTCCATTGGTAAAAGCTATCTTTAGAGTTGGCAAAAAACTTGAAATAATAGGTTTTTTCAGGGCTTGGAACCTTATGAGCCGGGTTCACCGGATCAGCTTCGAAAGTAACCGGGATTTCATTGATAGCCACACGCCTTTTTCCTCCATGAAACTGAGTATCTTCCGCGGTTTGATGAAGCTCCACATAGACACCGGTGTCAGTAGTCGCCCCTTCCAGTAACTCGAGGTCACCGTCTGAAAAGGGAATGTCGTTGCCTGCATTATCATCTGAAAGGCCGAATATCTTGATTTCCCCGGGCTCAAAACTGGCTTGCCGAATAACAAAGTTGAGGGAGAACGTACTCGATTCACCCCCGAAATATCCCAGATTTCCAGCATTTTGTACCCGTGGATCGTACACATCTGTCGTACCACTGTTTGCCACTTCGTCGCCCCACGCATTCTCGTTAAGAAGCTCCTCCAGAGGATACCCACGTATTGAGGACTGTAGAGCCCAATTCGTGCTTTCATCCGGAATTTTTACGCCCCTGAAGTAGTAATGGTCACCCCCATAATCGCCACTGATGGAGCCCCCCTCACCACTGATGGGATTGTCATAGAGCTGAATCTTTAGATGAGGCTCGATGGTTATGCGGTAATCTTTTGCCTGCAGATTCACATTGTAGGGATTCCACAGCACAACAGCCGGATAAAGATGAATGCGTACTTTATAATAGTGATCTTCCGAGCCATCATCATTAACAGTAGGTGGCGTCGAGGTTTCAAAGGTGCTCAGACCGAAGCCCATCTGCGAGCGGATCAACACCGGTTGCATTTGGTTCCAAAGTGGCTCGCGTCGGAATGCTTCATCGTACTGTTTGCCTCGGTTTAGCGCCACCGTCTTGGGCAAACCAAACCAATTGCCACGGTAAGGCTTGTGCTTGCTGAACTCAGGCATGGGTATATAGTAACCGCTGGATTCATACTGAGGTTCATTTGCGCTGTGTCCGCCTCCCGGTCCTGCTCCGCGAGGTTCCACAGAAGGGGTCAGGTCATTGACGTCGGCAATGTTCGCGGGGCTGCCACCGCTGGGCGTTTTGTAGCCAGTGAAGTCGTATAGCAATCCATCGTTGCTCTTGCTGACCTTCACTACCCCCACCTTAATTTCAGGATACAGAGGAATCGTGGGTTTGTAGAGATTGTAGTATTGGTAAAGAATGTCCCAATAAGGTCCCCAGATGCCGTAGTCTTCCGATGAAATCGGGTAACCCATCGAAGCCGCAGGATAATCATCCGGCCAGGGGGCTTTGAAGATGGACTGAGGCTCGGGCCATTCACCCCCATACCAATTGGACGTGTTCGGCTCCAATGCCTGCAGGAACTGCTGCCACTGGTCGTCCAGCCCTCGTGTCAGGTCGAGCTTCAAACCTCCGTGCAGTGTGTCACTGAGCACCCCATAGCTGTCAAAGGTGAGGTCGTGGATATGTTCTCTGGAGATTTGATCGGCATCCGCCTTATCCGAGGTCAGGGCTTCCAAACTGCCAAAGTCAGCCAGGCGATCCGACATGCTGTCATTCACCTCTAATACCTCTGTGTAGTCATCAAGGACATTGAGGTTCGTCTTGCGGGAGGCCAGAAAAGGCAACTGGTTTTTAAGACGTTTCTCGGACGTGCCGTTGGCTATTATGTCCTGACTTCTATCGCGGGTATTGATTTTTGCTTTGAGGCCTTCGTCAGCCACCCACCATGCATAGGTGCCCTCCACGCTGCCGGAATCCGAGGGCACTGGCACCCTACCCGCCTGTTGGACTGCATTTTCGTCGTCTACCGCATATTTGAGCAGATCAACCATACCATAAAGCCCATCGGCATTCTGGATCGCCGCCAAATCCGCTTCAGGTCCGGTTAGGGTCACTGAGGGATCATGAGACACCAGCCAAGTGGCTTGGTCATTGTTTTTGTCGATATTGCCCGTGGCAGAATCTCGCGTCAGGGCACTGTCGGAGTAATCGAGAAGATCGTCTTCTTCGACATTCCAAACACCCGTCCAATAGCGATTTTCGTCCAAGACGTCGACGCCCCTGCCTTCCAGGATTTCCGCACGGGCCGTCACGCGCTGATCTGCTCCGGCGGCCACCTGCAATGCCGCCAGGGCTTCCAGCATTCCCAGGCGGGCATTCTCGCGGGCCTGCGAAAGGTGGACCTGACTGGCAGCCGTCCCCATCTCTATACGACTGTAAAGGGACAAACTAAGGAGGATGAGCAGGATAAAGCTCATCAAAACCACTGCCACGATCAGGGCAAAGCCCGAACGGTCACGGGGGATAGACTTGCGGGGTAAAGCCATCGATTGTTCACGTGTTACAATAATCTGAATTTCTGGACTGTCAAGAGGTAAGCATGACCGAGTTACTACCTACTGTAAATAGCATCTTCAGGCACGTGCCTGCCCTGCCCCGATGCCATCCCCCGGATAAATCCAAGGGGCTGTGCTAGGCATGGGTTGCAGCCAGGCGACGGCCAGCCGGAAGAGAAGGATAAAACTGGGGCAAGAGAGAACGATTCGCTTCCAGAAGAGCATCCAGCATCTCCTGGATTTCCCGCGGATCATTGTTATTGTTGAGAGGATCACCAAGCATCGCCTGCAGTACCGACGCCCGATCGCCACGCAAGGCCCCCTGCACTGTCAACTCCTGATTGACCACGTGCTTATGAGTAAGGGCGAGAATCGGCTCCGGGAGGCTCCCCGAGGCATGCGGGGTGATAGCATCGCATTCGATCGTGGCCATAGTCTCCACGGTAGCACCGCGCGGAAGATTGTCGATTTGACCAGAGTTCGGCATGACGATCGGCTGGATGGTAGGAGGTCCTCCCAACAGCGAGGCCAGAATCGGCGCAAGTTGCTCGTGAGAAGCTTTGAGCGGCACCGAATCCGGCTTATCCGAGCACCATTTCTCAATAATGCCTTTGAACTTTTTCAACCATGGCCCACGCCGATCTTCAATG
This sequence comes from Verrucomicrobiia bacterium, assembly GCA_030432235.1. GTDB lineage: Bacteria > Verrucomicrobiota > Verrucomicrobiia > Opitutales > Cerasicoccaceae > JAUIHT01. Next base: position 46,433 of record JAUIHT010000007.1, read on the forward strand.
CTGGTCAACAACACATCGAAATCGAGGCCAAAGCCCGTTTTCTCGCTGATGAAGTAAGGGAAAAACTCGGCGATGTGCCGGTCTCCGGGATACGGCATGTAACCGTAGCGGTCAAAAAGCCAAAGCTTGACGCGGTCACCGGAGAAGGCGTCCGAACCATTGCTCAGGCTGTTCTTCCCCGGGTCGAGTGAACGCAGATTGCGCAACTCAGGCATGCGCGCCCGCAACATTTCCAACCCATCCTCTCCATTTATACGCAAGCGGGTAATCCAGGCGAAGTGATTGACGCCAGCAATGGTCGCACTGACCTCCTGCCGCCAATCCTGCAAGCCAAAGAGATTCTCAAGCTTCGCCATGAAGCCCATGTACTCATGACAAAGCCCCACCACCTTGATGGATGAGCTACGATCAATCGCACGCACGATCTGGCACATGGGATTGCTCAGGTTAAGCAACCATGCATCGGGACAGTGCTCTTCCATTTGCCGCGCGATACGAGTGACCACCGGCACATTACGAAGCGTCCGGCTGATGCCACCCGGGCCCGTGCTGTCCCCCACCGACTGACGAATACCGTAGCGAAGGGGAATATCCAAATCATGTGCCATGGCGTCCAGCCCCCCTGTCGAAATACACAGGACGACGGCACTGGCGCCGGACAAAGCACGGTCGAGGTGATCTTCCGCAGATACTTCGAGCTTCGCTCCGGTCTTCCGTTTGATAATCTGGCAGACCTCCGTCAACTCGGCGTTACGCTCCGCGTCGATATCGTGCAGCACGAAAGTCGTGTCCTGCAGCGATGGATTGACTGCAATGTCACGGAATAGAGTGGGCACCCATTGATAACTGCCGCCACCTATAAAGGTAATCTTGTGTTTCATAAGCTATAAAATGAGAAAAAGCGCCAAATGCGACGGTGCATGGACGATCTGAAAAGGTTTTTTCGGGTATTGAAGCATGCTTCCCTCGTATTCAGTTTAGAATGAATATCGTGCACAATGGGCATCGCACTCACTAAGGTCAACCCAAATTTGTGCACGTGTCCATATCGTATCAATCGCGTACCTGGAGGAATACTTTAGGACTATTCGCCATCCGGGAAAAACATGCCCTAGCGGTCACTGGGAGAATAGGCCTCGCTGGGAGTCACTATTTTATCATCGAGGTCCAGCGTACCACCATTGAGGAAAGGATCATTGGTTTCCTTCATCCACGCATCCAGACGGGAACGCATGTCCTTCAAGACTTCAGCCGCAGCAGAATCTCCAGCCAGATTATGGCCCTCCACCGGGTCAAAAACCAGGTCGTACAGCTCTTCCTCGGGCGTGGCTCGCCCATCCCAACCGCGTTCATGAAGGTAAGTCTTGGCCAAACCGTTATCGGTATTGGACAAGACAGGCTCTATGCGGTCATGGAGACGGCGAATGTACTTCCAGCGAGTAGTGCGCACGGCCCTCATCGGCTCATAAGCCGCATGGACATTAACCTCGGCAAATAGTTCATCACGCAGTGAAACGGAAGGATCCTCTGCCAGAGGCAAAAGAGAAAGACCCTGTACGCGCTCGGGGATCGGCAGCCCAAGCAGCTCGCAAACTGTGGGAAAAACGTCGATGTGAGATACCATGGCGTCGCTGATCTTACCACCATCGAAGCCTCCCGGGCCTCGCAGCATAAACAATACGCCCAAACCATGGTCAGTAAGGCGACACTTCATGCCTGGAAAGGCAATGCCATGGTCCGTGGTAATGATGACGAGTGTATTACCAGCCAGGTTATGCCGGTCCAAGGCGGCCAGGACACGTCCGGCCAGGAGATCGAAAGTGGCCACACTCGCCATGTATTCGGCGAAGTCCTGACGGGTCGACGCGGTGTCAGGCAGATGCGCGGGGGGACGCACATAACCTGCAGGAGGAACTGGCAACAAGCTGGGGAAGCTGTTGTTACTGCCGCGGTGAGGCGGGAAATAGCCGACATCCAGGAAGAACGGAGCGTCGTGAGAACGGGCCAGAAAATCCTCCGCTGCCTCGGTCACCCCGATTGGGCCATCGCTGTACTTTCTCCGAGCCCCCTCTCCCTCAGCCGGCTCGGCTCCCGCGTCCAAAATCTCGTGGTAGCCGATACTGGACGGAGAAGCATAGGGCTCCCGCGCAATATGCTGAATGCCGCTAAGGGCAGTATGCCAACCATGACTTCGCAGGTGATTGACCAGCGTATGGCTGTAGTCATTCATGGCAAAACCACGATGAGCCAGGCCCAACATCCCGTTAACGTGGGCGTATTGCCCGGTCATCAAACAAGCGCGGCTTGGTGAGCAGGTTGGATTGGCACAAAAGGCTTGGCGAAAAAGCATTCCCTGCTCGGCAAACTTCTGCAAGTAGGGCGTCGGCACGCCATAACCGTAGGGTTGGATATAGCGACCGGCGTCATGGGCATGGAGATAAACCACATTAAGGGGATTCATGAAAATCGAGATAAGCCCTTTATACTACAGGGTCAACGATTTTGGTACTCGTGTAACAATTTAACCGGAGATTGCAGCCATCCATTATCCATACTTATCCCGGTGCGCGCCAAATACGCAGGCTTCACTCTTCCGGGCTAAAAAACTAGCCCTTACTCTTGGCCTTGGCCCGAGCGCGCTTTTTCTTAGGCGCGGTGCTTTCTGGCACATCACCCGAAGACTGCAAATAAGCCCCGCAGGATTCGCGCACAACGAGCCGGAAAGGTATCTTTTCATTAATGCACTTTTCACTGGTATTACGCCCTTCAATCCGGTCCAGCAATATCTCCACCGCACGTTGGCCCATACGGTAATTAGGTTGCTCCACTGTGGTCAGCGGTGGACTGGTATACCGAGAGATAGTCGAGTTATCATAGCCGATGAGCGCCAAGTCCTCAGGCACCCGCAAGCCCGCCAGGTTCGCCGCTCTTAGCGCACCGATGGCCGTGTCGTCAGAAGCGCACACCAGAGCCGTTGGCCTCGGCCGCCGCCGCATGATTTCACGCGTGGCCCAGAAGCCGGCAGCGTAGTCCATATCGGCAGCTTCCAGGCTTTCAATGTAGGGCACTTCTTCCCCTCCCATAATGCTGGGCGAAGCATAAATCAGGTATCCGGGATCGAAAGGAATTCCTGCCTTTTCCAAGGCCCGGACATAGCCCTGCTCGCGCGTCAGCACGAAGCGCGAGGTTCTCGGCATAAAGACAGCCAGGCCGATGCGCTTGTGCCCGAACTCGATGAAATAACGCGTCATCCGCTCAAAAGCCGCAGCCGTATCCAGGAAAACACAATCACACTCCACATCGTGAATGGGATAAATCGAAACGATGGGCTTACCCGCATCCTGGTAGGCCTTGAAGTGATCCGAGGGCTGGCACAGACCACGCCCCATCACGATGATGCCGTCAACCATATGCGAGAGCAGGTGCTTGATACCACGCTCGTCACTCTCACGCGAACCATCGCTGTAGGAGATAATCACAGAGTAGCCTCGCTCCTCGGCCGTATGGTAGACGCCGTCGAGCTTGAGACTGTTGGACATACGAATGCGTGCCGGCCCCAGAATGCCAAGTGTCATGCTTCGCCCGACCTTCAGGCTACGCGCCGCCCGGTTGGGAATGTAGTTGAGAGACTTCAACTCTTCTTCCACCCGCTCGCGCGTCTTTTTATTTACCAACGGCGAACCCACCAGCACCCGGTGGAGTGTCCCGCGGCTAATACCCAGGCGATCAGCGATTTCCTGCTGCTTCAAATTCATGCTCGGTAGTCTTTTTGGCTCAAGGTGTCCAAACGGGGGGTTCACAGCGTCTTAACCGGGCAAAGCCGAACGCCCTTTTTCCTTTTGAATAATCACTACACCACACTCTTATCAGCCTGTTTTCAACACAAATGTGCACTTGCCCAATATGGAGAATGGGGCCGCGAGTTCAGTCCTCTGTATCGTTGGAGGCCTGTCGTACTTGCTCGATCATGCTCTCGCTTAAGCCCGTTGCAGCCATTTCGCCCCGCAGGCGCGACTCCCATTCGGTGCGCATGAGCGCAGCGTCCGGGTTGTGATACAGGTTATTCATTTCAAAAGGGTCTTCCTGTAAATCGTAAAACTCACCATCACCCTCAAACTCTGGATAGGTGATCAGTTTATAGCGATTGCCGCGCACGCCCAGAATGAGAGGACGCTTACTCGGCGCGAGAAACTCATAAAGGAACGCATCCCGCCATACCACATCCGCTTCCTCAAAGAGGGGGAGCCAGGAACGCCCCTGCATCGTGGCCGAAATCTCGGCACCAGCCAAACCAAGAAAGGTTTCAGGTATATCAATATTGAGCACCATGGCATCGATTACAGTTCCCGGCGGAATGAGCGGCGGGTAACGTGCCAGCATGGGAACCCGTATGGACTCCTCCCACATGTAATACTTACCATAAAAGTTGTGGTGGTGGGCGCGCTCCATCGTGCCGTTATCACTCGTGTATAGAATGAAAGTATTGTCCAATTGCCCGCTTTCCTCCAAAGCCTGATAAATGATGCCCAGGCCCTCGTCCACGGCCAGCAGGGTTTCCAGCTCTTGCAAGGGATAATCGGTCTTCCAACGACGCAAACCAATCTCCTCAGGGGCTCCCTGGACGGTTAGCTGACTTCGCCATTGCTTCAAGCCGTAGGCGGCAAGAGCGCGTGCCCAATCGGGCTTATCTCCCAAATCTTCACCATAGCTGACGGGCGGATTCGTTTCGACATCATCAAAGGCGTTGTCGTGGCGCGGCGCAGGAATATGCGGAGAATGGGGCGCCTTTTGCCAGACGAAGATGCAAAAAGGCCTGTCGTGAGGTTGGCGAATCCAGTCGTCCGCAAAGCGGGAAAGATGATCCGTAAGATATCCCTCCCCTTTTATCCGCTCACCATTATGGTTGATGGTCCAATCCGTGTAGGAGCCCTGCCCGCCAAAGGCGTACCAGGTATCAAAGCCAGGTCGGGGCCAATCCCGGCCACCCGTAGAGCCCTGATGCCACTTGCCCACGAAAGCGGTTTCATAACCGGCCTGCTGCAGGAGCTGACCGAGCTGTGGCAATCGCGGATTGGGGTCGCTTCCCTCATTGGTCAAGACACCATTGATGTGACCATAGGTCCCCGTCATGATAGCCGCCCGGCTGGGGGAACAAAGCGAAGTCACCACAAAGGCGTTCCGGAAATCAGCACCTTCGGCTGCCAGGCGATCCATCCAGGGCGTCTGCAGGAAGGGATAGCGATCACGTAGCCCCATCTGGTCCCAAGACTGATCGTCTGTCATGATCATGACTATGTTGGGACGCGCGTCTTGGGGGGCCTCCTGAGCCCGCACACGCGAAAGACCAACCACTGCGAAAGTTACGCTGAGGGTAAGCAGTCCCAAAAAGCGAGACACAAGGGTCATAGTCAGGGTAAAAAAAGCGGAAAAAGGACTCATTTGGACACTTCCGGCGCCTGCGGATCTGGCGATTCATTCCTCAGAGGATAAACCGTCAAATTGTCGTACTGGCATAAGTGAGCATGGTCCATTTGGCGCAGTGCAATCCAGCCGGGGTTGTCCCAAATCTGCCCGTAAGCCTTCCCGTCATCGACAAACTCCAAGGCCAGTTTTCCATCGACATAATAGCGGATTACGCCGCCATCCTTGTAGAGCCCAACACGATTGAAGGAGTCTGTAGTGTCGGCGGAAATAGGGTCCTCTCCGCTGGCTACCAGTTGAAACCCTTTGTTTTTGCGCAGATTTGAGCCAGCACGGGCACCGCTCCAGTAAGAGATATGGTAGTTGTTGAGGTCCCCACTATGATACTGCTTAAAGTTTCCCTTCCTCTTCTTCAGGGACGCGTCAAAAACCGACTCACCATGCAAGCCGCGGGCATTGAAAAAGATAATGGCAAGGCCCTGCTGCTTCTTCTCGGGGCGAAAATCAAACTCCAGATAAAAGTTGGCCGGCATTTCCGGCTTTAGCCAAGCCACCAGATGGTTGCCCTGCCCCCCGACCGGGCGGGTGTATTCGCCCTCGCTTTCCAAAACGAGGCTACCCTCCTCTACCCGCATGTCCTTACCGCCCTCCAGAAGCCAATCCTGCAAGGCATCATCGGAATCGAACCCGCTCCGGTAAACCGGATGCTCCCAGTCTATATTAGTGGGCAAGTCGGCCTCAGGCTTATTCGCGGCAATTGATTCAGCAAAGCTGTGGTGCATAACAAAAAGAACGAGAAGACGCAGAAAGGAGTTTACCATGCCCTTCAGAGGGTTGGTAGCCAGCAGGATGTTGTCAAAACCATAATGTGCAGGTGTAACATTTTTCAGCCACGGTTGCATTTGGGGTTGACCGAAGTCCGGAGACACATAATTGTTCAGGTGCACAATTTCCAAAAACCAACCCCAAAATCACATGATACGTCGTTGTCTTCCGCTTGTTTTCCTCGCTTCCGCCTGCTCGGCCGCTACCTCCACCAGTACTGCCAGCTGGATGCGTTATCCAGAGGCAACCGTCCCTAAATTGACACAAGCCCCAGCTATTGACGGCACGGTAGATAACAGCGAATGGGCCGGCGCACTTGAGCTATCCCTCTCCGCCCTGCACCCCAATGGCATCAGCGATGGTCGCGAGCGCCATGTTTATCTGGCCTATGATGACAACAACCTTTATCTGGCCGTCTCCATTCAGCGTCCTCCGAATGCACTCGAGCCACGCATGCCTGCGGAAACCGGACGCATTGATAATGACAGTGGCGGCGATCTGGCTGAGCTGATGTTTGCCCCAGGGAGAAACTTCGACAAATCATTCGTTTTCATGCTGTATTCTAACGGTGCCTTTGCCGACGCCACCCAAGCGGGTAGTAAAGAATACTCATGGGACGCCAATCTGCAGGCGGCCAGCCGTCTCAACGAAATGGGTTGGGAAGGCGAAATGGCCATTCCTTTCGCGGACATGGGCCTGCAAGGGCCACCCACACCCGATGAAGTCTGGGGTTTCGATGCCGTCGACAACCAGCAAACGCCCGCCCGGCAACGCACCCACTGGTCCTACCGCGGCCACTGGAAGGACTTCGAGAATGCCGGCAGTATCCGCTTCGCTCCTGTCCCTGCCGCTCACATGGCCCAAACCGGGGAAATCGCCGTCGGTACGCTTGGGGCAAGCTTTTCCGTGCTCAACGAGACGGGCCTCGACACCCAAGTCAGCACTACCATGCAGCTGCTCAAGCGTAAGGAAGGTGCGCAAGGCGGCCCCAAATCCTTTTTGGAGAATATCGAAAGCGGCATGGCACATGACTCCCAGGCTGAGTTCACCAAAGGGGTGGACCTGGACAGTCAGGTTAAGTTCGCCCTGAGTTTCTACGACCCGATTGGCGAAACCGTACAAGAAAGCACCACTGTGCCGAACGGCCAGCAGCGCAGCTTCGGTCTCAAGCAAGAGGCCGAACTAGGTGAGTACCTGCTGCTCTATAGCATCCACTCAGGAAAGGATGTCCTGCTTCGCGGCGCCTCCGTGATGGAGCTTGAGCCCCCACTGAGCCTGGAAATCGAGCCCTACTGGCTCTACTCCCAGGTCCTCGACGTCAAACTGAACGTAGGACGGCTCGAAATGCCCGACCGTTGCTCCGCCGCCCTTTCCTTGGCCGCGGCTTCCGATCCGGATAAGGCCTTAACTACCGCGCAAGCGGATGTTCCCCCGGGCAAAACGCTCTTTAAAGTACCGGTCGACATCAAGGGGCTGGAGCCAGGCTTTTACATCCTGACAGCCCGCATCAATGGGCCTGACGGCGAGCAAATTGCCGAAACGGACGTCAAGCTGGAGCGTCCGCCTTTTCCAGATTGGTATCAAAACGATTTCGGCAACGAAAGAGTGGTTTCCGAAGACTGGACCCCTCTCGAGGCCTCCCCCAATGGCATCGTCAAGGTTTGGAATCGCATCTACGACCTAAGCACATTTCTGCCAAAGTCTCTCACCAGCGGCGGTGTGGATGTGCTGGCCAGCCCGGTGCAGTTGAAAACGGTGATCAACGCCAAAGCGCAAAACTTCTCCGTCAAAAGCCTGAAGCTGGTCTCCGCGGACGAAGGTAAAGCCACCTATGAAGCCCGACTCGAAAGCGCCGATGCCATCCTCAGTGGCACGGTCAGTATAGAGTTTGACGGCTTCACCTGGTACAGCATCGACCTGTCCCCGAAAAAGCCGGGGCAAACGCTCGACTCCGTCACCCTCGAAGCCCAAATCGTCCCTCAATTCAGCGAGCTCTTCGGCCGGCACAAATTTATTGATGACCCTGTCTTTGGCCCACCCAATCCGGCCCTCAACTCGCAACCCGGCATCGTCCAGCATTCACAGTTTCCCTTCACTCCGCTTTTCTGGATTGGCGAAGAAGAAGGCGGGCTGATCTTCTCCGCGGAGAGCATGCAGGACTGGTCGGTGGATAAACCCAATGCCGTCATGGAGACACTGCCTTCGCAAAACGGCAGCCCTTCCAGCATGATGATTCACTACGTGCAAAAGCCGGTGCCTTTCGACCGTACACGCCATTTCGAGTTCTCCATCCAGGGCACACCCATCAAGGAGCCGCTCAAGGACCACCGAAAGCTGTTCATCGTACAGTTCGGAGGCGTCAACGACAACGAGGAAGCCTTCAAGAAAATCGCTGATGCCGGTGCCTACGCTGTTGTCTTTTACTATGGCTGGCGAGGTGACCCCAAAACCGAGATGGGTGGCACACCGGAACGACCCGTCCTGCCCGGTCAGGATGAGAAGCTGCGACGCGGCGTGGAATTAGCCCATAAGTACGGCTTGAAAGTCATCATGTTCAGCGGCTGGGGAATTAATGCCGTCAGCCCGAACTGGCAGAAATACGGCTATGAGCTCGGCGCCTACCCTATCTCGAACAAAGGCTGGGGCACCTACACGCAGGCGGCTGGCCTCAACGGCGGCTATGGCGACTTCATGGCCTGGGGCCATGCTGACCTGGCCCGCGAATACGGTGTCGACGGCGTGCTTTACGACTCGCTCGGCAACCTGACCCAGGACACCAACCTGCGAGCTGGCAACGGTTGGGTGGACGACCAAGGCCGCGTTCGTCCAACCTACGCCGTACGGGCCACGCGCGATGTCTACCGTCGCATCTACAACATCTACAAAGGCGAGGTAAACCAGGATGGGTTCATCTACAACCATGGCGGCAGCATGTGGAACATCAATGCCTTCGCGGACCTGCTCAACCGCGGCGAAGGCCGTCCCATGCGCGCAGCGACCCTTCGCGAGGCCTGGATTCCCTTCGAAGAATACCGCGCGGAATACTCCGGCACGCCCTTCGGCCTGTTGCAGAGCAATGACCAGAACGATCACAAGAAGCTGCCCATGAGCGTGAACAACCACAATGCGGTCTCCCTGCTCCATGGCACCTTTCCCAAGACCGGCCGCATCTATGATCAGCCCAAAGACTTCAGCTACGACCGCTACCGCCGGCCGGACATGCAAATCTGGCAGCTCCTGGACTATGTCCCCCTTGATGGAACCCAAAAGGAATTCCTCTACTATGAGGATACCGAAGCTGTCGTTCCCGAAAACCCCGCCCTGCTCAGCTCCGCCTTCGTCAGTCCGGACGGACGTCGCGCCGCCATCGTGGTCTCCAATCTCGACGCCTTCCCGGTCAACGGGCAGGCCGTACGCATCAACCGCGACGTTATGGGCCTGGTACCAGGCCAACTGAAAATCATCGATGCCGTTACTCTTGAAGAGGTGCCCGTAGAGGATGATACCGTCACCCTCGACATCCTCGACGAGCGCTATCGCCTGCTTAAGCTGACCGTCGAGGATTCCTCCTCAGCCAATGCCGGTTAACCCTGACCAATCCGCCTCAACTCACAGAAGCCCCTTGAAAACCCACATCCCTCCCCTGCTTATCCTCGGGGTTTCCTTGCTTGGTCTTGCGACCCCAGCGGCTCAAGGCGAAGTCACGGCCCGCTTCGACTCGTTCCTGAAGACGCGAGGCGACTACACTTACCAGCAACCTGTCTTCGCTGTTAATAACGGTCCACTGCGGATCGATTTTTTCCCGACCACATTCTGGACCATCGGGCGTATCTTTTACCACGATGCCATGGTCGGCCAACCTACGGGCGGCACGGGCACCGTGGTCCACTGGGATGGCGAAGCGGTCGGCACCGTCCATCGCTCTGAAAAGGGACAGGAACAACTCATCTCAGCCGTACTGGAGGTAGACGGAAAGCCGCACGATCTCCTCACCGCCTCCAAGGAGGACACCTGGAGCGGACAAAACATGACGCTGATCAAGACTTCGCGAGTGGGCCCTTTTCTGCATCGCGCCACCTTCATTCTTCGAGACGGTGCAGACACCTTGATAATCCGGCATGACTACCGGGCGGAAGTCGAAATCACGGCGGAACGCTTCCAGGGGTACTGCTACGTTTTCATGCACATGATGCCTGAATCGTTCCTCGCCTGGATGCGGCTCGACGCGCAGACACCAAGCATGCTGAAGGACACCATCGAAACTGGCGGCAAGCCCAAGACCCTGTGGACGGAGGACATCCAGGGACTGGCCTGCTATTCACCCACGGAAAAACTCGGCGTCGTCTATGCCTTTCCGGAAGGCCAGCACGGGCTCTCCCATCTCGTCTACCGGTCAGGCAAGGACGTCAAATACCGCGCCATCCTTTTTGACCAGGAGGGCTATCCCGCCGGCACCGAGTTGAGCTGGTCCGAGTTGCTCACGCCTTTCCAAAGCCCGGCGGACCACTGGGAAAAGGTTGCCGAGGGCATCCTCCGACACGATATTGCCATGCAAGCCCCCAACGTTCCGCCTCTGCCAAAGCAGCTTTGACCCAATGAAACCTCCCAACGTTCTTTTCATCCTGGCTGACGAATGGCGAGCCGACACCCTGGCTTGCTATGGCAACGATTTCGTCCAGGCCCCGCACCTCAACCGCTTCGCCGAAACCGCTTGTGTGTTCGACCGCGCCTATTGCAACCAACCGGTCTGCACGCCTTCACGCGCCAGCATATGGTCCGGGCTTTACCCGCATGCCCACGGCTGTGTGACCAACAACCAGCCGCTGCCGGATGAGCATCCCACGCTGGCGGAGATGGCCCCCGAGGCTTACCACTGCGCCTACTACGGCAAGTGGCACCTGGGCGACGAAATCAAAGCGCAGCGCGGTTGGTCGGAATGGGTGAGCAGTGAGGACGGCCCCTACCGCCCTTACTACCGAGACCCGGAACTGCTTGAGCAGTTCAGCGACTATCATCACTTCCTCCTGGAGCAGGGCTACGCGCCAGACAGCCGCGCGGCGGACGGCGCAGCGGTTTTCTCCCGCGCCATGGCCGCCCACCTCGCCGCCGATTACAGCAAGGCTACCTTCCTGGCCGATCGCGGCGCTGCTTTTATCGAGCGCGAGAAAGATTCGACCCGCCCGTGGTTCCTAACCCTTAGCATTCTGGAACCGCACATGCCCTTCTACGGGCCCTACAACAACCGCCACGAGCCCGAGTCTATCCCCGTGGGCCCGGCTTTCCTCCGTGAGCCCACCGAGGACATGCCCCGGCGCATCCGTAGCAAAGCTGGCAAGTTTTACGAGAAAGGCCACGACGGCTACACCCTCCAGACCGAAGCGCAGTGGCGACGTTTGCGCGCCAACTACCTGGGCCTCGTCACCCTCGTCGATGAGGCACTCGGCAAGGTCTTCGCCGCTCTGGAAGCGACGGGACAAGCGGATAACACACTCGTCATCGTGACTTCAGATCACGGCGAAATGATGGGGGACCACCGCCTGCTGACCAAGAATGTCGAGCTGGAGCCCTCCCTGCGCATCCCCATGCTCATCCGTGCTCCCGGTGCCCCGGCAGGCCGTTGCGACGAGTTGGTCAGCCTGGTAGACGTGGCGCCCACGGTTCTGGACTTCATGGGCGCACCACTCCCGGAACACCTCCAAGGCGTTTCTCGCCGCAAGGCACTGCTGGGCGAGAAACGCGAGCGCTCCGAAGAGATCGTTGCCGAGTGGCACGACGACGGCGCCTATCGCGTAATCGTCTCCGATGACGGTTGGAAACTGACCGTATCCCCGGACGACCTTACCACCCTGTATTATCTCCCCGAAGATCCGCATGAACTGAATAACCGGTCCGGCGAAGCCGCCCTGGAAAACATTGAGCAGGATCTGCGCGAGCGCCTGCGTGCCTGGGCTCTTCGCACGGGTGACGATCCTGCGGTGGCTGAATGGGGAGCGTCAGCCTGCCACTCCGCCTAATCCATTTCCATGTCCGAAACACCGCCAAACGTCCTCCTTGTCTGCACCGACCACTGGCCCGCCAACCTGCTTGGCTGTGCCGGCCACCCGGCCGTACTCACCCCCACCCTCGATCAGCTTGCCGCCAATGGCACGCGCTTTGCCAGCGCTTACGCGGACTGCCCCGTGTGCGTTGCCTCTCGCCGTTCCCTCATGAGTGGGATGCATCCTTCCGCGCACGGTTCCTACCGCAATGCCTGGGTCCGCGACCTGCCGGAGAAAACCCTGGCGCAGTGCTTTCGCAACGCCGGTTATCAGGCCTATGCCGTCGGCAAGATGCACATCAAGAACATGCGTGGTCGCCTCGGCTTTGACGACATCCTCTGCGAGGAGGAAGGGCGCGCAGCCACCACCGAACATGGAGCGGACGACTACGAGCTATTTCTGGGAGATCAAGGTTACGCAGGTCAACGCTTCGCCAGCGGAGTCTGCAACAACGAATACTTCTGGCGTCCCTGGCACCTGCCCGAACATCTTCACCCAACCAACTGGGCTGCGGACCAGATGTGCCGCATCATCCAGCGCCGTGACCGCGCCAGGCCAGCCTTCTGGTATCTTTCCTTCAGCCATCCGCACCCTCCCCTGCAACCGCTGAGCGCCTACATAGATATCTATCGCACCGTGGAGCCGCCTCCCGTTGTGCATGGGGACTGGGCGAATGAGCCCTGCGTAGCCGTGAACCGTATGCAGGAGCCATTGGTCAGCCCGCACCAAATCGCGGAGACTCGCCGGGCCTTTTACGCGCTTTGCACTCACATAGACCACCAACTCCGCCGCGTCCTCGGCACCATCCGCGAAGCCGGGCTGGCGAATAACACCATCATCGCCTTCACCTCAGACCACGGTGACATGCTGGGCGACCATGGCATATGGGGCAAAACACGCATGTACGATGGCTCCGCCGGAGTCCCCATGATAATATCCGGCGTCGAGGGTGACACCCGCGTGGGTGAAGGCCGGGTGCTTTCCCATCCTGTCACCACCTCGGACATCATGCCTACCCTGCTCGACTTGGCTGGTTTGCCGGTGCCGGAGCATGTGACCGGACGTTCGATGTTCTCGCCCGAGCCGCGAAAGGAAGTTTACAGCGTCTTCGGGATGGCTTCACGCATGGTGCGCGATGATGCATGGAAATTGGTTTACCTGCCGGAGGGCAACGTTTGCCAACTCTTCGATATGCGTACCGATCGTTCCGAGCTCCATGACCGCGCGCCTGATCCGTCTAGTGCCGAAGTTTTGAAGAAGCTACAAAGCCGTCTGCTGGCCTGCTTCAGCGACGAGGAGCGAGCGGCCTGGGCTCCTGAAGGTCAACTGCACGGCGTGCCCGAGGAGCCCTTTGACGGCTATCCAACGCAACGCGGCTTTCGCGGACAAAGAGGCAGCCACTGGCCGCTCCCCGGCAACGGTCCGGCTAAATGGTAAATAAGTCCCCCCCCCGGTGTGCGGCGCGCCTTAATTGTGCTCGTGTGTCATTTTTCGTTGCCAAGCCTGCCTTCCTTCTTAAGGCTGGCTCTTTCCGGTAAACTTTGTTGCCCTCATCGAAGCGATTTCCCCGATGCCCCAACCTTCTTCTCACGCTGAACAGCCAGTCCTCTCCATTGAGGATCTCGAAGTGGTATTCGACACCATAGACGGCCCGGTTACCGCCATCACAGGTGTCAACCTGGAGCTGCCACGTGGCAAAACCGTGGCGGTGGTAGGTGAAAGCGGCTCGGGCAAGAGTGTGACGGCCTACGCCATTCTGCGCATTATCCAGAAGCCCGGACGCATCTCCCGCGGGCAAATCCTTTTCAGACCGCGCAACGGAGAGCCCTGCGATATCGCCACCTTAAGCGAGAAAGACGATCGGCTCTATCAACTGCGCGGCGGCAAGATCGGTATGATTTTTCAAGAGCCCATGACGGCCTTGAGCCCCGTGCACAGCATCGGCAACCAGATCGTCGAGGCCATCCGTCTGCACCGTCCGGTGACCAAACAGGAGGCGGAAAAAGAGGCCGCCGCCATGCTCGGTCGCGTCGGCATCAAGCAACCTGAAGAGCGCCTCAAGCAGTACCCGCACGAATTCAGCGGAGGCATGCGGCAGCGCGTAGTCATTGCCATGGCGCTGGTTTGCAGGCCCGAGATTCTCATCGCCGACGAGCCTACCACCGCTCTGGACGTGACTATCCAGGCGCAAATCCTGGACCTCATCAATGAGCTGAAGAACGAGCTGGGCGCCTCCGTGCTCTTTATCACGCACGACCTCGGCGTCGTTGCGCAGATGGCCGACGAAGTCGTGGTCATGAACCGCTCCCGGGTGATGGAGCGCGCACCGGTGCTGGAACTCTTCGACCAGCCCTTCCACCCTTACACGCGCGGCCTCCTGGCTTCCATGCCGAGGTTGGATCAACACCAGTCACGCCTGGCCCGGGTGGAGGTCAGCAATGTTAACATCGCCGGCCTGCCTGCGGGATACACCCTTCGACGTGAGGACGCCCTGCCCGGCGCCGAACCCCGCCTGCTCCCCTTGGAGGGACGGCGGCAAATCCTGGCTTGGCCCACCCAGAACTGATCATGCCCGCCCCATCGACAGATCCGCTCGTCCTCCAGGTGCGAAACCTGTGCAAGTATTACCCGGTCTTCGCCCGCGGCCTGGTGAAAAAGCAGCTCGGTGAAGTCAAGGCCGTCGATGGCGTGAGCTTCGAGTTGCGGCGGGGCGAAACCCTGGGCCTGGTGGGCGAAAGCGGTTGCGGCAAAACCACCTGCGCCCGTGCCATCCTCCGTGCCATTACCCCCACCTCCGGCGAAGTCCTTTTTCATGGGGAAAACGGCATCGTTGACCTGGCACAGATTCCCGAACCGCAAATGAAGCCCCTCCGTCGTGAGATGCAGATGGTTTTTCAGGACCCCATGGCCTCGCTCAATCCCCGCATGACCGTAGGGCAGATTATCGAGGAGCCGCTGGTCATCCACCGTATCGGCAACCGCCGCGAGCGCGTGGACAAAGTCGTGGAGATGCTTGAGAAAGTGGGCCTGCTTCCCGAACACCGCCACCGCTACCCGCACGCCTTTAGCGGCGGCCAACGTCAGCGCGTCAGCATTGCCCGCGCACTTATCCTGCGCCCCTCCCTCGTGGTCTGCGATGAGGCCGTCAGCGCACTGGACGTCTCTGTGCAAGCGCAGGTTATCAACCTCCTGCAGGACCTGCAGGAAGAGCTGGGCCTGACTTATATTTTCGTCGCACACGACCTCAGTGTGGTGCGACACATCTCGACCAGCGTGGCCGTGATGTATGCCGGCAAGGTAGTCGAGACAGGCACGGCAGCGGAGCTTTTTGAACATCCGCAGCACCCGTACACACAGTCTCTCATTTCGGCGATCCCCTATCCGGACCCGCGCAGGAAGATGAAAATCATTCCCTACAAGCCCGAGGTGACCGAGGTCTCGGCATGAGCCATCAATCCCCACCCCGGCCTGTCGTCACCGCCTTCGGCGAAGTACAGCCCGTTATCGAGGGCCCCGCGAACTGGATCAACAAAGACGGTCGGCGCGGCCTGCTCGCCGGGAGTCTGTCCACCCGCTTTACGCTGAAAGGTCCACATACGCTCAATTGCCCACGCGGGAGTCTCACCTTCTGGGTGCTGCCTCTGGAGGACCTCGTGCAGTCCCCTCTGCCGGATTACACCGTCACCCGCAAGGTCGAGCCTCACTTCGAGCTGTACACGCTTCTTATCGACCATCCGCAATTGCGCAACACGGACGAAGCCTCCTTCGCGCTCCTCTGGCGTAATCACTGGTGGCGGCAATTGATGGCCCGTTTCGTCAGTGGCCTGAACAAAACACCCTCGCCGCAAAAGCCGTCCTTTGGCCCCTGCGATTTCCATTTCCGCCGCGGACATTGGTACCAATTGGGTCTGAGCTGGGACCGGCCAGCCAGCCTCTTCCGGCTCTACTGCAACGGCATTCGCGTCGGCCACAGCAACCTGGGCGCTCCCCTGCGTGACGAACGCGCCGGTGAAACGCTCTATGCCGGCAACACCGCCTTCGCCCTCGGACAATTGAACTGGTATGACGAAGCGCTGGAGACCTCGGACTTCGAAACGCTCTTCCAAGCCCAGGCCACGAATGTCGACACCGAAATCCAACATGAGCTGGAGTGGATGCACGGAGGCCGACACTTCGCACCCTTCGCGTGGGAGCCGCATGGAGCATGGCAGGAAAGCCTGTCTCTGTCCCTGCGCGAGCCGGAGCACCTCGACGCTTTTCATATCCAAGGCAACCAAAACGCCGGCCAGATTACACCCGAGGGACTCAAGGTGGTTACGCCAGAAACTTTTGTCACCACCTCCACCGCAAGCAACCAAGCCGATACCGAGGTCCAGGTATACTTTCACAGCCGTCAGTGTTTCACGGGCGACATCGCGGTTTCGCTCGATTTCATGCCTTTGCAGAACAAAGGGCTCGCGCTGCTCATGGTGCAGGCCTCCGGCATGCAGGGCGAGGACTTCCTCGCTGACCACCCCCACCGTACGGACGGCTCCATGAAGATGGTTTGTTGGGAAAACGTGCGCAACTATCACTGGGAATTCTGGCGTATGATGGAGGGCATCCGCCACGACGTCGCCACCCATGCGCTCTTTAAGAACCCCTGGTTCCGCGGCCTGGGCTACCGCGCCATGGACTCCTGCTACGAGCCAAATCAATGGCATCGTCTATTACTGGTTCAAGAAAACGGACGCCTGCGCGCAGGCATCAACGGTCGCCTGATCTTCGACGTGGTGGACGACTCCCTCGCCGGCCACGGGCCCATCCCGCGCGGCGGCCACGTGTCGCTACGCAACATGTGGGGCAGCGCCTTTGTCTGGAAAAACCTACAGATCTGGAACCACCCGCCTGATTGGCAGGAGGAACCAGTGTCCGGTCAAGCCATCACCGAGTCCCCCAACACAACCATATGTTAATAGCCGATGCCACACCCGCCGCGGCTGAGCATCACCTGCACAGCTACTTCAACGTCTGTCCGGAAAGCCCGAACTCACAATGGGTGCTATACTTTGCCAGCACGGACCGTGACGCATCAGTCGGTGAGGTGCGCATTTCCAATCGCCAAACTGGCGAAGAGCGCACACTCGCCCGTGACGTCCATACGGAGGACGCCCACCGCGTGGCCTGCCAACAATGGGTCGACCTCGGACGTAAAGTTATTTTCCACGACGAGCGCGACGGTCAGTGGATGGTCGTCGTGGTGGATATCGAGACCGGCGAGGAAACGGTATTGGCCGAGGACCGCCTGGTCGGTTGGGGTCAGCCGGACTCTCCCCTGGTACCGATCTATGGCCCACACTGGAACCCGGGCGAACACCGCGACCTCGAAATCGTCAATGTCGAAACCGGGGAGATTACCACCGCGCTGACCGTCGCCCAAGTCGAACAGGACAATGCCGCCTTTCTGGAAAAGTATCTTCCCGAAGAGCCGCGATCGATTTTCTTCCCCACCCTTAGCCCTGACGGCACGCGCGTCTTCTTCAAGCTCGCGGCAGTCAAATCCGGCGAAGTTCGCAACTCCAGTGCAAGCATTCGCAAAGGGCTGTTTTGCTATGACCTCACAACCGGCAAGCAAGTCTTCATGCGGGGCTCGTGGGGGCATCCGTCCTGGCATCCAGACTCGAGACACATTGTGGAGAAGGGCAATAAACTCCTCGACACGGACACCGATGAGTCGGAGCAGATCCCGGGTCTGCCGGACTTTGGCTACGGCCACCCCTCAATGAATCCCGAAGGCACGCTTTACATTACCGATGCCAGCATGGACCACTTCGATGGAAGCAAGAAGGACTGGGGCATTTTTTTTTGCGATGCAAAGGGCCATGACTATTTATGCATCGATACCTTTGACAACACCACCAGAGCCAAGTCCTGGCGGGCCCCTCATCCGCACCCGGCCATCAGTGCCGATGGCCAGCGCATCTACTACAACCGACCGGTCGACGGCTGGACCCGGCTCTACGTGGCGGAGATAGCCGAGTAGGCTTTTTCCGCCCATTCATGCGGGAGCTGGCCCCCAAGTGCAGCACGAGCAGCCGCGCAGCCAATGTTCTCCCCCATCTGCACGGCGTTTCCGGTAACCCTGTAGCTGGCTTCGCAAATGGCATCCGGGTGACGTCGCCCCTCGGCCAAATCTTCCGCCGTCACGGTGTAGCGGCCAAGGACGCGGCGACCTTCGCGTACACCTATCTGTGCTGCGGTTGCTACCAGGCGAACATTTTCAAAAGGCGGCCCCGAACGGCGCAGGGCATCCACCGCCAGATTGACCTCCCGCCGGGCGTTGAGGGTGGCTTCCGTGATGTCATCCGCATCGATGGCCGAAAAACCATACTGGTGGTCGACCATCAAAGCGAAGAGATCGTCGTGAACGCGGAAGAGCGTCGGCTGACCGTAGGAAGGCACAACTCCCTGTGCTTCCAGACGGCGTCGCAGGGCGGTCTTCGCAGCCTGGCGTTCCGGACCGCTTTCATCCGTGTAGTAACCCTCCAAGCGACTGGCCTCAAGTCCTGTCAGCAGCACGAGAAGACTCATCGGCTGCGTCTCACCCGACTCTGGTCGCCCCATGGAAAAGCGGCAGCCTGCGCGTGCTGCCAAGTCGCCGTCGCCAGTCGCATCGACAAATACCTTGCCGGCCCAAGCCTCACGCCCGGACTTTGATTCGGTAATGACATGCGTCAGGCGACGGCCCTCAAGCCGGGCAGCAACCACACGCGTATGCACACGCAGACGAATGTCGGCCTCGACGGCCATCTCCTCCAGTACGCGCTTCATTACTTCGACATCATAGCCGTTGGGGATGGCGCCGCCCGCCCACTTCGGCATGCCGTCCTGGGCAATGAGACGCTGACGAATCTCCTGCATCAGGCCCGCCTTCTTGCGGTGATCCTGCAGCCAGCAAAGATTACCGGCCGTCCAGACACCACCAAGACAGCCATGCACCTCCAGCAGCAGCGTGGTTGCCCCCGAGCGCGCAGCGGCTATGGCAGCAGCCATGCCAGCCGGACCACCGCCGCAAACGACGACATCGAAGCTGCCCTTAACCGGGCTGCTCAAATCGCCTTCGCAGATGGTTTCCATCATAAACAGTCTTCCGGAGTATCAGCCACCCTTGGGCTTCTTTTTCCTGGCATCGTTGTAGGCCGCCTTGAGGGATTCCTGCGTAATCTCTTCCATGATGCGATAACCCTCGGTCTCGCGGGCGGCTTCAATCTCTTTCGCCGGATAGAAGCTTTGTAAGAGAGAGTCGTTGCTCCATCCCTTGAAGACGTTGAGCTCTCCCAGGACCTTACCGTTGTCCAGATTGAGGCGCAGCGTCAATGGCTCGGGACGGGTCACCCAAAAGGCGCCGCCGTTGTTCAAGTGATAGCGGGCAATATCTCCGCGATGCCATTCCTCCGGCTTGGCCAGACGGGGGTCATACTTTTCCCAGAAGCAGCCGAGGGCTAGGCGACCATTGCTGATCGGTTGGTCGGCAAAGATAGTGCTCTGTGTATTCGGAATGGTGTTGTTGGTAAACGCCCACCAGATTTGCAGAGCCTGGATGGCATTCTGCTGAGTGGCAGCATTGGGGTCACCCTTGCGTCCACCGTAGTCCGGATTGAAATTGCCCAAGTGCGGGTAGCCTACCACCCAGGGGCTGTTGGCCATGGCCAGAATGGAGGGCTGGCCAAGCTCCGGCATGGCGGAGACGACCTTGGCGTAAAAGTCCGGGTCGAAGTTCTTTTTAGCGGCTGCCGCAGCGGCACGAATTTGGTCCGCCTGGGCGAGGTCCTTGCCCATTTGCAGCTCGATGAGATTTTCCGGCACGGACCCCTCCAGCAGATTGGCGGCGGAACGTCCACGGGACATCTGAGCCATATCCACATAGCGGAGGATGGGCTCGCTGGGCATGACCTCTGTGGCGATAGCAACGTTTGCAAGACCATGCGCGTCGAATGTCTCGCGCAGCAGCTTGTAGAGTTCACGCAGGCCTTGAGCCGTGTTGTACTCAAATCGATCGTCGTTTTTATCGTGCCAAAGGGAGGGAACGTCTAGGTGGATCATATCGGCGCCGGTAGCCTGCACCGCGGCCACAATGTTGGCCACCTTCATGTAGCGGTAGGCTTCCCAGCCCGGATGCATGTGGTAGCCGGTCATGATGGTGTCCAGCCCCATGCGCCGATAGTGCGAACTGCCAAAATCCTTGTTGCGCTGAATCATGGGCATATCGCGCAGCGCACAGTAGCCCACACCGTAGGGAATGTCGTCGGCCGTGTTTTCTTCCAACTTGCCCTCACCCATCAGACGGCTCTGATCGCGGATGTAACGCTGATAGAAAACCGTCTCGTCATGCACCAGGTGGTTATGGAGGTGCAACATGACATGGAAGCCGAGTTGCCGGGCCATCCGACAGGTGTAAACGAAGTACGGGTCGATGTCGTTCGAGGGAAAATTGTTGTCATTGCCCGCCTGACGCCAGCCGGTGGTGTAGAACATGACCTTGTCGGGCTCAACCACCTTGGCCAGAGATTCCAGCCACTCCTTCGAAGCCTTGAGACTTTCCGTCCAGTCGGAGTTATAGTTGTAGCTGCCCACCCCGCCAGGGCCGACATACGGAGGGGGACGGAAGGCGGCGGGCTTGTTAATGCAGAAGGCCAGATTAGCCACCCAGGCGGTGGGACGCTGCTCCAGCGGAGTGACATCATAGGTCTTCGCCAAGAAGTCCTGATAAAGTTGCGCGCCCTCGTTGATCCACCCCTCGTACTGCCGGATGACCCATTTGGACGAGGTCAGGTCCGACGACAGAGGCGCACAGCCCATGCTGCGGTTGGTCAAGGTCATGAAGCCCTTGCGGGAAAGGTCCCACTCCAGGGCCTGCCGGCTATCAAAGGCCGGATCGTCACAATAGATAAGCAGGCCTCCGGTCTTGCCCTGGATGAGGTACCAGCGCTGCCGCCATTCATGAAAGGACAGGATGCCGGTGCGCTTCTCCCAGTAATAGCTGGGCGAATCGAAATTGCCCGTATGGTAGTCCGCGGTAATAAACCGTGCCGGCGCCAGCCCCCAGGGCATGTGGACGGCCTCAATCTCGTTCAAGGGTATCTGAATGCTCCACTGCACCGCCTCAGCCGGCCCTTGGTTTACATGAGCGTTCTGCGTCAGGATCACCTCATCCGGTTGAGGCGTGCTCAATTGCATGTTCCAATCGGAGGCTATCGTCTCACCCTTCTTGGGGCGCTCGGAGGGATGCCACCAAACACCCGGCTGATAGACCCAGGCCTTGTCATCATTCGGGGCGAGGTCACGACAGCCAAACTGAACCGTCTCCCCCGTCTTCTTATTTGTCCAGGACGTCAACCAGCCATCCTCAAACTCAAGCCGCATGGAGGAGGTATCGACGACTTCGGCGGATAGGGAAACAGCGGCCAGGGCAATCAAGGCCAGCGAGATGGGTGTGCTTTTGTATTTCATAAATTTGGGGTAAAAAAGGAATCTGTCCAAGCCACGATAAAGCCGTCCAAGGTCACGATGATGATGTCATGCTTCCGCCGGATCCAGGCGCACTTCGTAGACATCGCCTTCGCCATGGCGGTTTGAGCAAAAGACAACACCGCGGCCATCGGGAGTTTGCAGGGGATGCGGATGATGGTCCTGGTTGCGATTGAATCCTTCGCGGGCATGATGGTGGCAAAGCGACCGCACTGACACTTGCCCATCTTCACCAAACCGGACCACCGAAATGGATTCCGGACCGTCGATGACCGAGGCATACGGGTCGTTCATGGCGGTGGCATGCATCAAGGGCGTGTCCCTCAAAAGAGATTCATAAACGAGGGAGCCGTCCCAATGCCGGGCAGACACGAACTTGTGACGCACCTCGTCGCGAGTGAGAACACCGTGATAGACGACCCAGTTCTGGGCGCGGGTGAAGTTCTCGTGATTGACCTGCATGCCCTCGGGCTGGTCGAAAAGAGGGCGGTAAGTTCCGTCGGCCTCAACACACCAAATGCGAGGTGGGCGGCCAGTACGGAAAGAAGCCATGCCCTCTGAATTCGCCAGCAAACGCCCGGAATTGTCCGGCATGAAGTTGACGTGAGTCACCCACAAGGGCATCTCGGTCAGTATACGAGCCTCACCGGTGGCGGTATCGACAAGATAAAGGCGCGTTCGATGCCCGAGCTCAGCCAGACGCTGAGGCACGGTATCGAGCTGCTCCCACTGCGTCGTCTGGCCAGACGGGAACGCCTCCGGCGGCGTACAAGGTACGCAGAGCAAACGACCATCAGGCGAGATATGCGTAAATGCGGTCCACCAACCTGATGGAATCGAAAAGAGCCGGACCCTTTCCAGCGTCTCCAGGCATATCCGCCAAACAACATTCGCCTGAATGTAGAACAGGACTTTGCGCTCAGAATCCAGGCAAGGCGAGGACTTACCCAGCCCTTGCCAATTATCCGAGGGATAACAATAACTGGCCAAAGACCCTTCGCGGTTATCCGTCAGCCGGGTAATGTTTCCACTGCAACGGTCAATACGGTAAAAGTTGGGATGACCATCGCGCTCGGAAAGGAAAACCAACCAGCGGTCGTCCGCAGTCACGCTTTGCGACGTAAAATACAACGGACGGTCCAGTGACTCCGAGGCCGTCCAGCGAATAACACGCAACCCGGTATCAGGCTCCAGTGCCTCACTTTTTTCGCTGGGGTACTTTTCTAAAAGGTCTGAAGCAGCCTCAAGGTTCATCGCATGATGTCGCTAAGTTTATAACCGACCTCATAGGCCAGGATGGCGATAGAATGAGTTGGGAAAGGCAGTCGTGAGGTAATCATATTCATAGCTTATTGGGGTTTAGAAGCACTGGATTTCCTATTGCCGAAAAACATGCCTAAGGCAGTCGATGCAATGTTGTCAAAGGAAAATTGTGCTCGTGCTCAATAATAATCCAAAAATGCTGTAATACATCGATTACCCCAAACTAATGAACGGCAAAATACCGTATTCAGCAATAAGGAACCCTAAACAGGACCGTAGTCCTAAGCCATTCACAAAGAGCGGGAGCCCGTGACAGACGCTCTTCGAACTTTTGCGGCATAAGAACTGCTATTGCTTCCAGCCAAAACACTATCGCTCCGCTGTCGGACGGTCCGCAGCGGGGGTAGCACCGTAGCGCTGGCGGTAAAGGCGGATGAAATAGTTGGCACTTCCGAAACCGGTACGGGCGGCGATTTCCCCCACGTTAAGCCTGGGATCAGCCAGTAGAATGCGCGCGTGTTCCAGACGCTTGTCCTGCAGGTAACGCGCAAAGCTCACCTTCGCGAAACGCAGACACAGGCGTGAAAGGTGATTGGGATGAATGTGCAAGTATGCCGCCACTTCCTCCCGGCCCACTGAAAGGTGCAGATGATCCGCCAAGTAGCCCTCAGCCGCCTGCCAGGTAATCTGTGCCTTACTGTGGGAACGTTCCTGCGGTTGGGCGAGGATGTAGCGACAGTGAGCCAGCAAGGCCTCAAACAATCCGTGGTAGTAACGACAATCGCCGCCTGCGCATTCCAGCAGACGGCAAAGTGTGTGACCTTCCTCTGGTAGGGTGCGCGGCCAGCGCAGTTGGGCGGGGAGATGAGTAGTCCATCTACGATTCGCTTGACGCTGGGGCCGGGAAAGGTAGCAGCGCGGCGACGCCTCGAAGACGACACCGAGGGTGAGGTAACTGCACCGCGGAGTAGCCTTGATCCACTTGCCCGGCGCGATAAAAAGGCCGTCACCCACGCCGAGCCGGATTTGTCCGCGCTGGGCCGTATAGTGAGCCGTGCCTCTCAGGCAGACGATTATTCGTGCCGCCGGCTGAACCGAAGCTTCCGCCGGCATGCCCTTATAACCGAACTCCACCACTCTCGTGACTGAGCCCAAGGGTTGGTCCATATCGGCCTGGTATGGTTCAAGAAATTGAGCGAGCGCATCCATTATGTTTCTTTTTTACTATAAAGGTTCGAAACTTTCCATAGTAATCTAAATAAACAGGCTTATAATGGAAAATCATTAAAGTTTCTATTTTAACGCTTTCGACTCCCCAATGACTTTAACCCATAACACTCAAGTACTGGTCGTTGGATCTGGTGCTGCTGGTATTTGCGCAGCCTTGGCAGCCGCACGTAACGGTGCTGAGACCACCCTCATCGAGTATAACGGATTTCTTGGCGGAATCAGTTCCACTCTTCCGTGGTTGGGTTTCCATGATCGAGACTATCGGCTACTGGTTAAGGGACTACCGCTGGAGATTGTAAAACGCCTGCACAAGGCAGGGGGCGCATCGGACTTCGTCTTCGATCCCAAGTGCGCCTCAACCGTGAGCATCGACACTCACGCGTGGAAAATTCAAGCTGTCGAGATGTGCGAGGAGGCTGGCGTACGGATCATGCTCCATAGCCAGATGGTTGAAACCTTGCGCGAAGGTGATCGCATCGCCGGCGTCATCGTGGAGAACAAGAGTGGTCGTGTGGAAGTGCGCGCTGATATTACCATCGACTGTAGCGGTGACGGCGATGTGGCAGCACGTGGCGATGTCGCCTGGGAAAAAGGACGCACCACCGACGGACTCGTGCAGGCCCCCACCCTCGTCTTCAAACTCGGAGGGGTGGACCGTCCGGCCTTTATTGCCGGCTGCAAGGATCCCGCCAATAACTATCGCGAGTGGATTCGCCCCTATCCTGAGCTGTGGAAGAAGATGATGAAGCGAATCGACAGCATGGACGCAATTATCTGCGGCGGGTTCGCTCCTCTGATGGAAAAGGCACGCGCCGCAGGGGATCTCGATATCCCGCAAACACGTGTCGTCGGCGTCAAAACCCATCGGCCCGACGAGTTTCTGGTGGTCATGACGCGCGTCCTGGGCCTCGATCCTACCAACGCGCAAAGCCTCTCTCTGGCCTACGCGCGTATCTATCAGCAGATTCCCCAAATCGTGGGCTTTTTTCAGAAGTATGTGCCGGGCTTTGCCGGGGCCAGCTTGCGCGAGATCGCGCCGATGCTGGGTGTCCGCGAAAGCAGACGCATCATGGGAGATTACGTGATGTCGGCTGATGACTTGATCGAAGGGCGCGTCTTCGATGATGCTGTTTCCATGGGAGGCTACCATATTGACATCCACCGCCCCGCCGGCACCTGGGTGGATTCGCGTAACGTACAGGCTTACACCATCCCGCTACGCAGCCTTATCGCACGCGATGTGGACTCGCTTTTGATGGCGGGTAAGTGCCTATCGGCCACCCACGAAGCGGTCGCCTCGACTCGTGTCGTGCCCATCTGTATGGGCCAGGGGCAGGCTGCCGGCACAGCTGCGGCTCTGGCCGTGGCACGGGGAGTTTCCGTGCGGCAGACACCCATCTCCGCTATTCAGGACGCACTCGCTAGCCAAGGTGCGGAAATCGGCCGCTCCCTGGAAGAGCCGAACTGGGAAATCATTGAAGAATTGGGGCAGCTTCCACTGGTTGAAGAGGAATCCACGGGAGACCGAGACGCGGCCTCATCCACCCAACTTGCCTGGGTTCGGTAATGCAATCAGGAAACCCCAACACAACAGCACCCGGCCCATTAAACACTCTCATGAACAACAAATCCTAACCCCTAGTTATCTATGAAGCTATTATCACTCCAATCCCTCCTGTGCCCGTTCGTCTTTGGCTTATTCGTAACGGCCCAAGCGCAAGTCATGTATCTTGACGATAATTTCAACTATACGGATGGCCCCCTGGGCAGTCCTTGGGTGGTGAGCACCAGCGGGAGTTCCACTGCAACGGTCGGCGCGGCCCAAACGCTCAATGACTACACCCCGACCGGCAAGGAAGTGGTACTCGTCCGTCCCACGACCGGCGATGGTGTCGTCTCCGCATCAATCACGACGGGAGCAAACGCGGGCACCAGTGCCTGGGACATTACCACCAACGACCAGGTCCAGCTGTCTCTGGACTTCAACCTCACGACGCTCAACAGCGGCAACGCGTTCTCCTTCTTTCTGCGTGGTGAGTCGGTAACGATATTCGGCATCCGCGTACGTGGAAACGGCGCAGACCCGCAAATCCAAACCATGTCCACGAGTTCCACGAGCAGCTTTGCCTACGTATCCAATACACCTAATCTGGACATGGATACGTGGTACCACCTGGATGTGAACCTGGAAGTGACCAGCAACTCCTCAACCATTTCCTCCATCACACTTGAGCAGTTGGGCACGGGCGGAGGCGTCATCTATGATGAAAGCGGCTTTGTCTTAAACACCCTGTCCCCGATTGGAGGCACTTCCACATTCCTGATGGGAACTTCCTCGGGAACGCCGAACTTCAGCACCGCCAACGTCCAGCTCACCGCAATTCCCGAGGCTTCCAGCATACTGTTTGTTGCCGGTTCCTCCTTGATGGGACTGATGCTCCTGCGCCATCGCCGCCGGAAATCAGCCCGCTGAAGCAGCCTTTTTACCCCACAACCGTATTTTATCTTTATCGACGGACCCTCTGGCCGTTGCGAGCTTGGCGTGTCCCTCCCTCATGGCATGAATATCTTCCGATATATTCCCTATACCTCCTGTTTTCCCATGGCACCACTCACCCGGATAACCACGATGATGCTCAGTATTACTTCCACTTGGCTGGGCGGACTCGGCTCTCCCTGCCCGGCACAAGACCTTCTCCCCTTCAACGGGGGTTCCGCCATCTCACCCGTCCCACTCACCCGTGAGCCGGTACAAACCTCCCTTAGCGAGGAGGGTGGCCAGTATAGCTTTATCTGTAGTGGGAATGGCGAAAAGCTGGAATATATCCTCAACCCGCAACTGGGGTTACTGAAGGGCTTAAGCATCCGGGTCAACGGTCAGGACATCGCCAACCCGTTCCGCGTAAAATTTACGATGGCGCCTGAGTCGAAAGAGTTCACCGAAGCCGACCGCGAACGGCAAGCCGCGGACGAGACGGTTGACTTGAGCAAGCTCCAGCAGCTCGCCGCCTCCGTCAAGGCCAGCACCCGCTTCCTCGGAGCCAGGAAAGAAGGCGACATACTCGTAACCGACTACGAGTTATCCGATCCCTCCGTCGGCACAGCCACACTACGCATGACGATCCAGGCCATTGGCAAGTCGCTGGAAATCAGCATGGCCGCGGACAAGCCGATCCTTGATTCCGTCACCATCTCCACATGGGGCAAGCCCATCCCCAGCGAGTACGAGATCGGCGGACCGTCCTACCGCATTTCGGATAACTGCTTTGCTGCGGCCTTTCCCGACATGTGGCAGTCCGACGCCTCGAAGGTGAAATCTGATGGCACCGTTTACAATACATTGACCGACGGCTCGCGCGCACTCCTGCGCGAGACTTTCTACCTGACCGTTTCCGATGTCTATGCTGAGACCCTGGCGAACTCGCCCTGGCCGGCCTCTCCTTACCTCGAAGAGTTCGAAAACCGGGTAGTACTCGATTTGTTCGAGGGCACCTTTGCCGATCACTTGTCCCTGCTCGAAGAGCTTAAGGACTACCAGGTGGATAGCTTCCTCATAATCCTGCACTACTGGCAGGATAAAGGCTTCGACCGCAGCAATCCGGATATGATGCCCGCCAACGACGGCCCCGGTGGCGATGCGGGCCTACGCGCGCTGTCAGTCCGCGCACAGGAGCTTGGCCACCGCTTCAGCCTGCATGAAAACTACTACGACATCGCCGTCGCCACCGTGCCACAGTATGAGGACTTCCTCGCGCTCAATCCGGATGGAAGCCACCTGCCGCGTTCGGGCGGGAATATGTTCTTCATCAAACCATCACGCCATATGGAGATGGCTCTGCCCCGTGCAGCCGAGGCGACACAAGCCTACGACCTCAACCTGACTTTCCACGACGTCATGCCGCACTGGAAAGTAGACTACGACGCGACGGCGGAAGACGTCGGCAGCCTTCGACTGAGCGCCTTGAAGCAGAAAGATTATTTTGAAGCCATGCGCGTGGAACGCAATAGCCCCATCATCACAGAAATGCTGGGGTCCTCGCTGGCGGGACTTTGGGATGGCGGCTGTAACGCCTACATGAACAACCAGCGCAATCGCAAGCTCCTGCCCCTGGCGAGCCTCCTTAAAGTTCATAACAAGCAGGCCAATCACGGTGTCGGCTACTACGAGCGCTGGCTCCCCTGGGGCTTTAAGCCTGGCTGGAGCACCTACAAGTTGACCGACCGCGAGCTAGACCGCTACCGCGCCATGCAGATCGGCTTCGGGCGGATGGGCTTCATCGGCCGACAGCTCACCAACTACACTCCGCACCTTCATGCCATAGTGAGAGAGTACCACCTCATGCGCGCCTTTGGGGCGGCCTACATCAATCAGAACATCCGCCAGTTGGAATACCAGACCGACAACGGCCAGTGGATAGGTCCTGTCGAAGCGGCAGAGACCGGACAATGGCAGCGCCTACGCGCCACCTATGACGGCGGTCAGGTCGTCTGGGTCAACTACTCCGACGCACCGTGGAAGGTGGACGGGCTCGATCTGCCCGCCTGGGGCAGCGCCACCCGCGGCCCGCGAAGCGTCGCCGGCACGGAGTTGCGCGACGGCCAAATCAGCGACTATGCCGAGTACGGGGATATCGTCTATGCGGACGCGCGTTCGCACACCTGGACTCCGGTGGAGAACCAACCGCCGATTACCCCGAGGCTTGGCAACTGGAAAGACCTGGGCAACGGTCGTTTCGAACTGGAAGTAGTCTGGGACGCCGGTCGCACGCTGCCTCATGACTACCGTAGCTTCTGGATGTTCCGTGACGCAGGCTCTACCGTTTCCAGGCCCGTCTTCCATACCGTGGTTCAGCCAGGCGATGTGCCCACTTCCGCTTGGCAGGCAGGACAATCTTATTCCGACACGCGCTTCCTGAGCATCCCGGATAAGGATGCGCGCACAGGCGGCCCGAACAAGACCGACAAATACGATATAGTTGTGGGAATGACCCACCCCACCGGAGCAACGACGCGGCCCGAGCTGACGCATCGACTCGACCAGATGCGCATCGCCACCATGGAAGTACAACGCAAGGGCGACAAAATTATCGGCATCCAGATCACCGAAGCCGACCAGGCGCCGCCGCCCGGGGAAGACCCGGCCCCTTACCGCGAAGGCCTCAACGCGGACGGGAAGGTGCTCGACTTCGGCGAGGTCTCCACCAACGGGGCCGTCGTCATACGCAAGCTGCCGGACGGATGTGAAGTCGTCCCCCTCCCGCAGGGCGAGCCGATGGTCATTGGCCTGAACGGGGCTTTGCAGGAGGTCGTGGCCTATGTCGGAAACCAGAACGAACCGATGACGCTCGAAACGAAGGTCGTGGGGGACAAGACCTACTTTAAACTGCCTGCGGGTGTGAACCGTGTCATGGTAAAGGAGTAAGCGAGGTGAACAAGATTTATACAAAAGCGCAACTGGCTGCACTGCTGCCCAAGCCCTTTCGTGTGCAGGACACCCACTACGCCGTACCGGCGAAGGAAATCGCTCCCGCGAACGAACGCTTCGGACGACGCAGCGAGGCCTCTTGCGTGGCCCTGCAGAACGGCCATGTGCTCGCGGCTTATAGCAACCACACTGGCGTGCATGATAATTCCAAAGGTCACATCGCCTGCGTAGAAGTTTCTCCGGAAGGTGATGTCGTATCGGACGAACGTGTGTTGATCGAGACTCCGGCCAATACCATGAACGTTATGTCGCCCGCGTTGCGGCGTCTACCTGATGGGCGGCTGGCCATGGCTTACAGTCATCGAGAAGCGATCGAGAGCGCCTGCCGTCGCATCCTGTTTTCGGAAGACGACGGTCACACCTGGTCCGAACCGGTGACAGTAGCCGAGGGCATTTATATCACCGGTTGCCATGACCGCTTCACCATTCTTTCCGATGGCCGTCTGCTGCTGCCCTGCCACCAGAGCATGGGCTGGGGGCAAACCATCCACGTGCGCGTGGCGTACTCTGACGACGCCGGGGCCAACTGGCAACTGAGCGAGCCTATCCGCGCGCCCCACGTTGAGCCCGAGCAAGGACGCGGTGATCACTTCTGGCTCGATACGGGTATTCTGGAGCCGAGCGTCGCGGAATGCCCGGACGGTTCACTTCTGCTCGTAGCCCGCACGGCCATGGGCACGCTCTTCAGCAGCAGGTCTTACGACCGGGGCACTACCTGGTCGAGCCCCGGCAGCATGGAGATTACCAGCCCCTCCGCGCCAGGTCATGTTTCCCGCATTCCAGGAACCGACGATCTCCTGTTGCTTTGGACGCCTACTTTCGACCTCGAACATCATCACTTTGGTCCTCGCCGTACTATCGCGGCGGCAATCAGCGCCGACGGCGGTTGGTCATGGCCCATGGAGCGACGCAGGATTCTCGTACACGACCACGATCACGGTGTGGACTACCCCAGCCTGCTTTTCCACAACGATGAAGTCTGGATTACCCTGCGCCGCAGTCGCGGGCCCGGCATTCTTGATACGGCGGTTTCCACCATACTCCTAACCCCTCCACGTACATGGTTCTACGACTGATCCTCATTCACACCGCGCTACCCCTGATTAGCGCGTGGTCTCTCCTTCAAGCCGCGGATGGCTCCACTACGGTCGCCTACTGGCGCTTTGAGCAAACAGGATTGGGACAAGACGGCATCTACATGGTAGTACCCTCAGCAGGAATGGTGACCCTTGAGGGTGGCCCCTCCTATCATCGGCCCGACGCATCAAACGAAGTACCGCTTGCGAGCATACCCAACCCTGATCCCGCGGACACGCTCATGGGCAAGAATGAAAGGTCTGTGCGCTCTGTCGGTCCACGCGATGTTGACGGGCAACGGGTCGGAGCGGATTTTCTCGTGGCGGAGTCAGTACCGGAACTGAATTTCAACGAGGGTGAGGACTTTACAATCGAAGGCTGGATCAAGCTGAAGTCCTTGCCCCCTCTGGGCGCGAGCTGGCACGTGGTTTCGAAGTACGGCCCATCGCCCGAGCGCCTGGGATACGCGGTCATGATCAACCCCAACGGGCAACTGCTGTTCCGCATCATGACCGAGGCCGGTGGCCAGAGCGTGGCCTCCATCGAAGGCATGAAAGCAGGCCAATGGACTCATTTCGCCGCGCGACGCAGCAGCCAGGGCGACATCGACGTTTACCTCGATGGTAAGTTCTTCGGCAGCGAGCAGACACCGGCCGGATCTCTGGCCAACACCGGCAGGTTTTACTTGGGGACTCGAGACGAGATTACCCTTTCCAGTCACCTCGATGGCTGGTTCGACGAAATCCGTATTTCCTCCCGGCTGCTCCAACCAGAGGAATTTCTCAATGCCTCCCAATAGGGTTCCTTACGCTGGAAGCCTCAACGACATTCATAGGTTTTCACCATGATTCACACCGAACTATCACATGCCGGCCGCTATACTGCCGTGCATCCTCACCTCGGCGAAATCGTCGAGTACCTGAAAAACCTGCCGTCCGACACCGCTCTCGGCCGTTACGACATTGGAAGCACCGGTTCTTATGCGTTAGTGCAGCGCTATGAGACCGTTGATCCCTCCGAGCGTCAACTGGAGGGGCACCGCCACTACATCGACTTGCATTACATCATGGCTGGCGGCGAAGAGCTCGTACTCGGCAACGGCTTACCTCCACATAAGCCACTCGGTCCTTTCGCTGATGACAAGGATGTCCAATTTTTTGCCGATGGTCCCGGGGACTGGTCATGCGTGCTAGGCACTGGCGAGGTACTGATCCTTTTTCCTGAAGATTTACACAAACCGGGCTGCCATCGCAATCGGTGCAGTGAGGAGGTCTTCAAGGTAGTTGTCAAAATACCGGTGGTTACTTGAGTTTCCCGTCCACCTAAAACCCCAAACCACCCCAGTTACCATGTTCTTAAACATACCGACGAATTCCTCCTCTGCGGTGGCCCGCTCGTCTCGTGCTTTTTCCCTCATAGAGCTACTCGCCGTCATTGCGATACTATCCATTCTCGCCGCGATCATTTTTCCCATCATCTCACAAATGCGGCATAAGGCTAATACCACAACGACGTTATCCAACCTGCGCCAAATTTACCTGGGCCTGGCAAACTATAATAATGAGCACGGAAATTTGCCACCGATGACTTCAACAGTTACCAACGGACCAAGCGGACAGGAGCCCTTTTGGAACCAACTGATCATCCCCTACCTCGTTCCTGGATTCTCTCCGCCGCCCGCGCCTGACAACCAACTCCCTGGAGTGTTTTACGATCCAAATGCCAGCGCTCACAACTATAGGCGCGGTGATTTTGGCGTTCTCTTCGACGCCACTCGTGGGCCTTTCCGGGGCATCGAAAAAGGTTCGCTCTCACTGACCCAGATCATAAATCCGGCGGATACTGTTCTGGTAGCGACTGCCGAGCAAAATGGTCCCGGAACACAGCAGATTGGCACCTTCTATTTTAACAACAATACCAACCCCAGCCAGTCATTCCCGCGTATGGCTGAGGCTCATCAGGGCAAGGCTGTTGTCTGTTTTGCCGACGGTTCCATCCGTCAGACCAGCAAAGCCGACCTCTACGTCACAGAAATCCTGCCTTTCCGCAACGACTAGGGGCCAAGAACTCTTTTTCCTAGTGTCCTGCCACGTTCAAATGTCTTGGAGAAGGATTGGGCGATGGAAAGCTACTTCACGCTGCATTGAGCAGCTCATAACGCACTAAAACATTTCATCGAATCGATTAGGCTAAGTCCGGTATGGTAGCATGGGTCTACATCGGGCACAGCCGGGATGCTGCGGTCAGGTTTCCCAGAGTTGTCCAAAGCCTGTACTGCCAACAAGTGGGGAGGCTTTACATAATACTCAAAAAATGCCTTTGTACATTTGTCTATAACTGAGAAATAGTCTGCACGCTCCTCCTTGGGCACAACCAGAATACACTCGGAAGCGGCACGAATCACTTCGGGCAGATTCCACCATGGCAACTGCGTATAGATAGGCTTTCCGCTCACGATATCCACTGATTGGTAGATCCCGTATCCTTGCGGATGCCATCCAAGCCGAAAGGCGGTCAAAAACACCTGAGGCAAGAGACGTTTAAACTGAGAAATGACTTCACGGAACTGACCATCGAAGTATCTCTCACAGTTGCGGATAAACTTAAGACTCAACCCGGCAAATTCGATCGCGTGGCCTGGAAGCGACGGCAGGCAATCCCCCTCGAAATAGGGCTCGCCGTTCATGGTCGTATATTCCCACATCGCGCAATGCGGAATATCGAGCTGGCCTTCCGTATTTACATAGTCATCCAAGACATCACGTATAAACTCCAGGCCAAGCGTGAGATAACGGCTATCGTGGGTACCCTCCAAAAACAACGGAAGTCCACTTAAAGCAATCATGCGCGTCGCCTGCGTCCTGCGTTTAGCCGCTGTTTTAAGAGAGGAATTAGCAGGGTCCAGAGCCAACTGATCGGAACGAAAGCGGCTCGCCTGAATAACCTCTACCGCTTCGTCAAAAATTCCCTGTGCTATCTTCATGCGTGGCAAGTCTCCCAGATAGCGCGTTGCCGCAAATAAACCTTTGGCGTAAAAAATATCCGTATAGCTACGAGCAACTTCCTTGAGACCATTTCTTGGCCGCAATTGCCCGTCCTGGCCGACCTCCAAGGGCTGACCGGACGAGTTCATGAGGAATGCCAGCCGACCGCCCTGACTTAAACGTATCGTTTCCAATCGCTCAACCAAGCCTTCCAGAGCTAGGCGTATCGTATCCAGCGGAACCGTGTCCTCGCCCATGGGCTCTTTTGACTCTTGAAACCAGACAGCGTGGCCTGCCAATGCCTCCAGCGCCCTACCCTGTATCCAGCCGTAAACGACCTCCTTGCTTCGAATGGTCCCGAATTCATCAAAGTCACGCGCATTGATGATATCGTATTTGGTATCGACGAGACCATTCCCATGCGCAGGCCCCATTCGCTGCAGCACAAAGCGTAGATTCTCCCTTATCAGCGGGACAAAATCAGCCACATAGGACTTAGTGGCAACAGACTGATGATCACTTTCGACAGGGACTGAAGCGTCCATCACAGAAAAACCTTTCTGAGGTTCATGGGATGCTCACCCGGCTTTTCTCGATTATCTTATCCGATAAGGGAAAAAGCGAATTTCCAGTCTGCATGAGCAAAGCAAAAATAGAATAGCCGGTAACACGAAGGTTAATCCATTCGCCATGCCCATGTAAGCAACTGCTGTTCATCCCCGGAAAGGCGCCATTGAGAGCGGGGTCATCCGATGAAATCTGTAAATCCACCAGATGGTCGAGAGCTCTCTGAATGGCAAGACTCAGCACTTCGACCTCACCGGGCTGCGCGATACTCAAGTAGCGGGAGAGGAATATGCTTGCCGTTGCAGAGCCGACTTCCAGCTCCGGCTGCATGAAGCCACCATCGGCGTTTTGCTTGTCGAGTACCCATTTCACATAGGCCTTGAGGCGCTCACGATAGATTTCCCTGCCGAACTGTTCGTAGCTCTCGATCATGGCTACTCCGGAAAAGTCATCGTTTATTTTGTGCATTTCGCGCCAATCAAACGGAAACTTTTTCAGGGACGCAGGATCCTCAAACTTACCCCCGTGGATATCATCGTACACAATGGTGATTTCTCCATCGTCATGCAGGAAAGTGCGGACGTAATAGTCACTCATCGCAAGCGCGGCGTCCTGGAATTTCACTTCGTGGGTTTCCTTGAAAAGGTCATGCAAGAACAGGATGGCGCCACCTTGGCAACTTGCCTGAGTGATATCCGTATCGCGTCCACTCGGCCCGAGCTTGACCGTTGCCAGTACCCAATCACGGCGATATGCGTTCTTTAACATCCACCGGGCGTAGAGCACGGCGCGTTCGATGCTGTCGGCATCGCCGGTATAGCGCCCGTAACACAGCAGGCCCCACGCAGCGGATAACCCATCGCGGGGGTGAATCCACTCCGTCTGAGGAGTCTCTTCCACAATCGCCCCAAAGCTGTGCGAATCTCGCGAGTCCAGCCTTTGCAGTGACTTGATGTACCGCACCGCATACTGGGCTGCTTCCAGGTATTTCTCATCCCCCGTGAGACGATGGAGAGATAACATGGCAATGGCCCCGAAGCCCGTCGTCCAGTTAGTGCTGTAGCCATCCCAGCCTCCCTTAATTAGGCGGGCGTACAGAAAACGGCCATGATTCGCATCAAATGGTTTTCGTACCTGATTATTAACCAACCAATTGCCTGCCTTGATCGCACATTCCTGGTAACGCACCCCTTGCTCCGCAGCAGGTGCCTTACCCTCAATTTCCTCGCTTTTATTAAGATCCAGACTGTTAATCATCGTTTATTTTCCTGTTAAGTGTCCTCTCGCATCACGCAGGTGGAACAGCCTCGATTTCATACCATAAGGTAGAGGCACCCTTCCCGATCGTGAACACGTAGAAACCGTCTTTCCGCCTGCTAACCGCTATTTCATCGGCACGCTCGCCGGTTTCATTCAAGGCCCAAACACGAATCGAGCCCTCATGCTTGAAACTGAGTTGGGCCGAAATGACTTCAATCCGGCTCGGCGCCTTCCCCCAGTCCTTACCGACGGATACCTTACGTTCATCGGTCCAGCCCATTTCCGTGTTTTCGGTAAAACCATTTGCCACGATCAGCATCCGCTTGCTCTTCAGGAGCGGTAGGTCGTCCTGCGACGTAACGGCTATGATCTGCCAGCGCTTGTCTGTATGCACGGGAGCTATTTCCAGTCCCTTCAACGCAACAGGGTTTCCCGTGGTATAGCCCAGAAGCAGCTTGGTTTTCGGTGTGTCGATGGTAATACGGCCGGCATCGGTATCGCTTCGGTCCCAGACAAATTGCCCATTATCAGAACGAATGACGGGCGTCGAATCCTCGGCATCCACCTCATGGATTTCACCGACATTCTCCGCGGGCAACAAGCCGACCCGGTGACGCACTGCCTGCGCCGGGTCGAGACCGTAAAAATCCACGCCGAGTTCAAACAGGGATGGGCGCTCCTGAAGTAGCTTTGCCTGTTCATGTTCGACAGACTGCGGGACTTCCACGGCATACTTGTTGGGCTTCAAGTCACCGCGCAGAAACAGATTTGCCGCGATGATCATGTTGGCCATCTTGGCCGGGTGGTGTGAATAATCAAAGAAACCGCGCACCATACCGCTATCCCATCCCTCACCATCGCCTTGATAGAGAAAATAAAAGAGCCCATCCCAGTCCTGTAGCGCCGCATAAGCCGCTGAAATGATGGGAGACTCTCCGGCAAAGTGAGAGGGCGCGGGGTGATCATACTCGGTCACCATGAATGGCTTTCCAAAGACCCTTTGCATGCCTA
Source organism: Verrucomicrobiia bacterium (assembly GCA_030432235.1). Taxonomy (GTDB): domain Bacteria; phylum Verrucomicrobiota; class Verrucomicrobiia; order Opitutales; family Cerasicoccaceae; genus JAUIHT01. Next base: position 83,101 of record JAUIHT010000007.1, read on the forward strand.
GCCGGGTAATCTCCATCCTCGGGTCGTTGACCATGCTGACATTATTCACGTACCAGTTCCCCAAGTCCCACATGCGACCGGGGAATTTCGGGTGCTGCCAATAGTAGTGGGTATCCACAACATCCTGTTCGGACATCAACATGGGCGTAGAAAAGCCGACCTGGCTGCCTACGATCAAAGAGCGGTACCCGAGGTCTTTCCGCAGGTAGTCATACATATCTTTCCAATAGCGCGACTCGAGAAAGTACAGAAAAGCCACCCAATCCTTGAGCGCATTTTCGGAAATGGCGGAAGTATCCAGAGCTAGGTTACCTGCCTCCAGAGACTGCCCTTCAGGAAGTGTGCTGCCGACCAAGGAGACATCTTTGAAAAAAAACTGTGCGCCCGTGTTAGAGAGCGATGAAAAATTGACACGCAATTTGGCTTTGTCCGCCAGAAAGCTGAACTTGAAATCCTGCCAGTATGGTTTGAGCCGGATGTATTGATCGAGGCTCGTACTGCTCCACGGCGACTCCGTTTCCTGCATGCGTACTTTGATAGTCCGGTAGTCTTTAGCGCGGGCACGGAACTTCAGAGTATAGCCTTTGCCCGGCTCCAAATCGACCACCTGATAGAACTCGACGGTCCATGGCTGGGAACCCGCTTTCAGGACTTCCACCATGCCCACATGCTTGTAGAACTCCGTCGAAACGGCATCGGCTTTTGCTTCAGCGCCCTGCTGGGTATTCAGCACCCAATTTCTGACTCCATCCTCAAAACCGCCATTGCGCAGTATGTTGGTAGCCTCCGCTTCCTGTTCGATGCCCCAGGCTTTACTCAGCGCATCCATACTGGAATATTTGCGACTAAGCCACTCATTCCACTGGCGTTGCAAATCCTCTTCAAACGTCTTCGGTACGGGCCCATCGCGCAGCAGACCCGTGTAGCCACTCAGCCAACCGGCGACCAAGCCGTTTTCGTTGTTGATTTCGACAATGGCCACGGCGGGATCCTCCGCCAAAGTAATCCCGGTATAGGGATTTTCATAGGTGAGTAACTGCTTTGCGAAGCGCTTTTGGAGTTTGATAAGCGGTTCGTAGAACATACCGATACGGTGCGCATCTTTTGAACTGAGCTTATCGATATCCTCAGGTAATCCATCTTCCAACGAGAAATCGCGCGAGCACAGCAGATTGAGATTTGTATAAATGCCTTTTGCCTTCAGTGCGGCGATAAAATACCCCAACCGATCCAGTGATTCCGGGTCAGCGTGGAGTGTGTTTTCCGGCTTGATACCAAAGATGTTGCGGTCCTCGGGAGCCCAGCCGAAATCCATATGGTGGAAGCGTACGGCATTAACTCCGAATTTGGCCAGGCGGTTAGCAGTCAAATCTACGATTTCGTGTTCAGGAAAATTCGCATCAGCCCCCAGATTAAACCCAAGAAAACGAATCGGCTGCTCGCCAGAATAGAGCCGGCCATCTTTGCCGGCATGTACGTACCCTTCCTTACCCGCAGGCGCCACTAACAAGGTGTCAGCGCTAACGACATTCCTGGAACCATCGTCATAAGGAAGCGCAAAAGGAACCGTTTCCTTTGCATAGGCATAGCTCGATGAAAGTAGACCAAGCAGGCATGCAACAAGCTTGTATATGTTATTTGTCATATAATATATCCAATTATCTTCCGTATCGCAGCTATTCAAAAAGCGGTGTACATGAGTATCGGATGCATCGAATAAATCGGGGGATTAACTTAAAGATCGATATATCAAAAAGCATATTTGTTTGGGGTTCGGTTACCCTATTCTGGCTAAGGAGCTATTAACGTTCTTATTCGATATTCAAGACGTTTCAACCAGCCGCCAAGCATATGGCAGAAAAAGCATATTTTATAGATGTTAATCAATGCTTCAGCCAAGCGGCTATCGATACTCAGAACCGTTTGAAAGTGACAAATAGCTGGAACAAAGACATGTCTAAAAATGTATATTTATCATCACAATGATTGTCGACAGTTTGCCCGATGGCGTGTAAGTTGAAATTGTTCTTCAAGAAAAAGCCCAATTAGAGAAGAGGATGCTGCCATTTCGTCCATTAGGGGATACACGCAAATGTGCCTTCCTTACCCCCTACCCTCAGCAGATTGAGCTGTGCGGAAGTGAATTCGATGCAACCGGCTTTTGCCCCGACATTCACAACGAAGCCGGAGAGGCAGATATTGCTGAGCTTTTCGAAAATCGCCTGGCGCATTTCCTCAACATAAAGAACTCCCCCAAGTACGATACCAAGCTACCATTCCACCTACATATCGATGAATTAGGTTTACGGCCGGAAAGCTACAGACTTTCCATACGAAAAGAGGCAATCGTCGTGGCTGGTCAGGATGCTGCCGGCCTGTTCTACGGGCTGCAAACGCTCCTTCAACTGGTCGCCTTTTGCCCCCACAGCCTGCCAGAGCTGGATATCACAGACTGGCCCAACGCCAAGGTTCGTTCCGTCATGCTCGACCTGGGACGAAGCGTCTACCCGAGGCCACTGATAGAACGCTGCATACGCATTATGGCGCAGTTGAAGATGAATGTCCTGCACCTGCATTTGTACGACGATCAACTATGCGGGATTCGCTTCGATAATCTTCCGTTGGGCCGGGAGAACCCTGGTGCCCTTTCGATTGACGACCTAAAAGCTATCATACTCTACGCACGACAATTCCATATCTCCGTCTGGCCGGAAATGGAGTCCTGGGGACACTGCGGCTCTTTGATTTACCATTACCCGGAATGCTATGGCGGCCCCGGCATGTGGGAAGGCCAGTCGCTCGGTATCGGAGAAACGACTTTCCAGCTTCTTGAACGCATTTATGAGTCAATCATACCTGTACTTGAGCCCAATAGCACAGTCCATTTGGGGCTCGATGAAGCCACGTGGAAACTCCTGCCGGACTATGAAAACAAAGGCAAGGACCTTACCCCGGAATGGCTCGTCGAGCACCTCTACGAGCGCGTCGATGCCATCGCTCGTTCCCATCGCAAAAATCTGGATGTCTGTGTGTGGGCAGACCATGGCGGACGTCCGATACCAGACAGGCTGCACGATAAAATCATCGTCGAACCATGGGCCTACTTTGACCTGCAAGAGCGCGAAATCACCGAGAAGGTACGTAAATATAGCAGTAAAGATCAGCCAAGATTTCTCATGGGGGCCGGTCAAAGCTCCGTGCACTTCAGCGGTTCATTCGGAGCCACGAGACATTGGTGCCTCCAAGGTTACACAACGACGAACTGCCTCGGAGTGGATTTGTGCCTATGGGAAGGCAACTATCTGGAGCGCTATTTGCTGACCCTATACGGCGGTGCGGATTATGCCTGGAACGCCAGCAACGCCTACCAGCCTCCGGCGTTGGATAAGGACCCGTACCGCGAAATGGCCATCGCGCAGGTCCACAGCAGGATGCTTAGCTGGCAGACACTATTTGAAGAAGCCAACGACACCGGCATTCTGACCGATCGGGGTCCCGCCATTTACCGTGGCTATTACATTGATGGCGCCTTGGCAGGCCAGCCCGTCGCGCCGACAGTGAACGCGGTGAACCACACCCACTCTGCCGAAATGACCGAATAACGAATCATGGAAACGCCCATTACCAAACCGCTTGCTCCGTACCAGTCTCGTCTATCTTAAATTGAGTATGAAGCCACCTAGAAAAGCCGGCATCTTTAAAGGGGATCGAGTTATTGCACACGAGGATTCCTACTTTCAAATGCTGGCGGCGGCTTATTGGGTGGACGACAAACTGGGGCTGTACGGAAGCTATATTTATAACGCACTGGAGCCCGCTGTTCACTGGATATATACCATTGAGGGCAAAGCCATATTACAAACGAATCAGGGCAATTACCTGCTCGAGCCCGGCCATGACCTCGTCTTTACCGTTCCGTGCCAGGCCAAGATAATACGCTTCGATACTTCAAGCCTGTGGCGGCATCTCGCGTTTTATTTCATCGGAGACTGGGCGAATGCCTTTTTCGACCAAAGCATACGCGAATACGGCAACTATCACGCCATCCCTTTTGAGTCGCCCGTCATTGAGGATGCCGTCTCCATCGCGGAAAGCCTGATCGGGACTCAGAACGTTGACCCGCATTTGCTGTCCGGGCGCGCCTATGCCTGGGCCATGCAGTGGTATAAAGCGGTCTCTCAGTATGCCACCTCTCAACCTTCGCACAGCCAATATATGATATCATCATCCCCTCTTCTGGGATCAGGGCAAAAGTCCGTCACTGAATTGGCACGCTCACTGGGCTATTCCGAAAGGCATATATCCAGGATGTTAAAGAAAATGTGGAATCGAACCCCCGGAAATATTTTGAAGAACAACAGGCTCGAACGCGCCAAGCGGTTGTTGCGCCAACCGGGCACACGTGTTTCCGATATTGCGATCCAAGTGGGCTACAATAGCCCCTCATCCTTTATCCGTGCTTTCAAGCGTGCCTATGGCTCCACTCCACATCAGTATGCCAGTAATATTGACTAAGGTTTAGGGGACATCCAAATCCGGCAGCTAGATAGGGAATAATCTCATAACTGCTATAGAGAAAGCTCGCGCGTGGTTACCATATCAAGCCCGGGTCACCGTAAGCGCTATCGCTGAGACACATGCTGGCTCAGCTCAGCCATGGTTGTCGCAAAGACACGCTCGTAGGTTTCGCCAAGGTTAAAGTCCAATTCGGCGACAAAATATTGTTTCCCTGACAGGAAGCGCTCCTCCGAACGGATGTCCGGCAGCTCAATCCGCCGCTCCAGCGACTCACCTGCTTTAATGCTGCCTAGCTCCAGAGATATAACCCCTTCCGCATAACATAACGGCAACCTGAAATACGCGTGAATATCGGTAGCAGGATGCGGACTAGTGTTAGTCAATCGAAGGGCCAACTGATTCACCGCCGGGAGGTATTGCAGCCAAGCCTGGACATCCGAGCCGCTGTCCATCTTGTCGGTGGGGTCGGCCAGATTGTCATCATTCACATAGGCGGAGATGACCGTCGGCACCTGCTTTCCAGAGTCATGCTCAAGAGTAATATGCGGGATGCTGGCTATCGTTTTCAGTGAAGGCTCAGCCGTATCGCCAAAGACCCCCACGGCACCGTCGGCCTTGAATGACAAGGGTATCGTATCACCAAGGTCTACCGGCAGGAATCGTGTGATCCGGTAGGTTACCTTGTTACCGTCCTGGCCTGCTTTTTCCAACTGTGAGTACTGAAACTCATAACGGTATGCGGCAAACTCGTTTTGATTGCAATACCACCAGTCATCGCGATGTGCATACTTCTTGAGCGCAGCCTCCATGTCATCCCAGGCATCATCATTCATCCACGCGTGAATGCCCAAGGTCATGTTGGGATGTAGATTTTTAACCCAGGGTTCATGCGTGTATTTGTCAACCCACTTGTCAAATTCCTCGACTGTGGTGTCGCGATCACCCGGGCGAACCTGTACGCAGGAAGAAAGCATTTTCGGGCTTAGTCCGTACTGTTCCTTCAAAAACCAAGCGTAAGGAGTGTGATGATAGCCCGTACGCAGAAAAGCCTCCGCGACATCCTTGGACAAAAGGGGGTCCTCTTTACTTTCAAAAACACCACCGGGGAAAGCGAAACTGGCAATCGGCTTGTCGGTCGAGGATTCCCTCTCCACCCGAATGGCCAACATCTCCCACCAGATAACATTACGGGGAATATTGTTGAAATAGGCATGGGTCATACTGTGCCCCCCAAGGCTGAAATCTTCCGCCAAGAGCGTATCCGTGTATTCTGTTCCCCATTCAAAACGACCATCTTTGGTCCGGTGATTTTCACTATTTAGATAAAAGGTACCTTTATAACCATATTTGGCCATTAGGTCGTGGACGCGGATATTATTCTCCAGATTATCATCCCAGCGCGCAGAAAACGCCCACTCTTTGCTGTCAGGCAGCGGAGTGATAACCAGCTCAGCCGCGTTCGCCGCTTCTTCGCTATCGTACACCACGGTGAAAGTCTGCTCGTAGGTACGCATGCCCAACGGATTAGGACCCGTGCGCAGCAGACCAACATCGCGAGCCGAATCGTCCTGCTCCGCGTGCATCAGAGACAGTCCCGCCAACAAACCCACCAATCCAAATCGAGACAATATTCTCATTTTTATAAATTATTTTATAGTACTTATTATTAAAAATAACCATCTGAAGTTTCGCAAAACAGCTGACAAGACAAGGAAAGCCGCTGTTTATCGAGAACTACTTTCTTTTGCGTCGAAGGAATACCAGGCAGCCGGCCATGGCACCCAAAGCAAGAACCATCGAGCTACTGGAGGCCTCGGGGATCAACGAAGTGACAAGCACATTACCGTAAGTGTAATCGACATCAATCGAGCCAGCCGTTACCCCGGTGGCCCAGCCAATGGAGCCAATACCATTCGCGGGCACATAGCTGTTAGAGAAAAAATCAAATCCATCGAGATCTGCCCCCATAATAACATCATCTACATAGGCATCGAGAGTTGAGGGCAGAATCGTACGCTCTCCACTCCCATTTAAGGCTTCATAAGTATAGCTTTCCGTTGTGCTGGGGTTGATAATAAGGCTTAGCGTATGCGTTCCCGAGGTGAGGGTTGAGCCAAGAGAGTTGCCTCCATTGTAATACACACGCACACGACTGTCAGAGCGGAACTGTAAATAGAATGGTACCGCTGATGAAAAGGTCGGTGTCCCGTCGGGATTGCCTAAAGCAAATTGTATAATGGCAAAGCCCGCACTGTGATCACTATTATTAACGAAATCCATATCCAGACGTAGTGGGTCCGTCACTCCTGTATCAGAAATGACCCCGGTGGAAGTGGCCTGGCTTGCGCCTTCATCCTGATAAACCTGCATACCATTGCCGGAGCCGAAGCTAGTTAACTGAACCCCTCTGTCAGCTTGAGCCGTAGATGGATTGAGAGTGAAGCCGTCTAGATTATCGAACTCATTCTGATAGATGACTTGACCGTAAGCAAAGGAGCTAAATGCGCATGCGAGAATGCTGGTTAGCTTGAGTATATTTACAATTTTCATGATGATTCCTTGTCTGTGATGGGTTGACAACTGTTGTTATGAAACAGATTTCTCAGGGTTTTGATCCAGTCTAAGTATTGTCTGGATAATAAAGCATTCAAGCAATGCCCACAATAGATAATTTTGTGGTTAATGTACATTTTTAGCCATTTGCTTTCAGCTGAAACGCAAAGAGTAGTAAGCTTTCCGACATCGGAGCGCATTGAAACCGCTCTTCATGAACCCTCAAAGGCCGATATATCGAGATGTTTGCGAAAGTACTGAGGCATCACCCACAGGCTTTGCGGAAGCAACGGAGTAAGCAAGTCGCGTTTACAAACCACAGGAATGGGGCAAAACCTTGCACCGGACAGGCAAATCAATGATGTTAGTCATCGAAGACGCAATCACCGACACAATCATGACGACCGTCACACCGATTTTACGGCCCAGAATACGTCCGGATAAGGACTTCAAAGCCATATTTTCGGAACAGATAAAAAAGGGGGATTGCGCCTACTCAAACACTACGGAGCCTTCCTTTCCCCTATTGTTCCACTTGGCGTATTTAGAATTCAAGCGAGTGGGCGCAAAGCAGAAACTCGACAAAGGCCTTCTCACAGTCACCCCGGAAAGTGCAAGATGTCTACTCGTATTAGGTGGTGATATGACTCTGAAAGAGAGCATCGGTAAGCGCGAATTGGTGCCGGGCAACATCGTCATTACAACGAGTTCCACTAACCCGGAAGTACCAATTTTTTCACATCACGGCGATGTGCACTACCTTCGCCTCACCTTTTCGGGAAAGCAGGCGACGAATGCCCTGCATAATCTATCCCGCACCTATGGACCCCTGCAAAAGCTCCCGCTGAACAGTTCGACTTTCAAGACTGCGCTCCTACTCACCGATCAGATACGCGCAGGCATCCACATGGACGAATTTCAAGTATCTGCGGAAGCCTATCTGTGGCTTCAAACCTGGTGGAGCGATCTGGACAGGATTTCTCATGCAAAGCTGAAACGCATTCGCCACCGCGCCACCCCGGAAAGCCTCATTCGTGCAGGCCTTTTTACCGTAAAATCATATGCCCAATACTTGGGACAGCCGCACTCGCATCTTTCTGAGAAATTAAGAAAATCATGGAACACTCCACCCGGCGCAGCGCTCTATCAGGCGCGCCTGCAAGAAGCAGCACGCCTGCTGAAGAAAACACATTTAAGCGTTAATGACATTGCAAAAAGAACCGGCTATTCGTCTGCCAGTTCTTTTATCCGGGCGTTCAAAACCCGGTATCCAGATACACCGAGTGATTTTCGTCTCAGGGAATACAGCCAGAGCAGCGGTTAGTTGCGCTAAAAGGTTCGCCGAAAACTTTGTGATAAAGTCAGTGGAGCCTTGTCTCTACTCAGAGAGAAGGCTTTTTAGCTGCTTGCTGGAGCGCTCCAGGGCTTCCTTCGCGGAGGCCGTGACATCATAACCTTGAATGCCTATTGGACCCTTGAAGCTATGCTTTCTCAGAGACTCAATGATGCCAGCATTATCCAACGCACCGACATCCAGCGGCTCTATCGTTGGATTCCGCATTTTTTTGTTGGGATTCACCTCTATGAAGCGCGAACCGCAAAGGTTCACCGCATTGAGACGCTCGCCCGCTTCTGAAATAAGCTTATTGAAATCAGATTCTTTGCCGACGGAATACCAGTGGTACCCGCAAAAAATAACGCCTAAGTTCGATGAGCCGACCGCGTCTATCAGCCTCATGGCATCGGTAAAGGTTTCCAGATAGTAGCCCATATGGGGATAGAGCGAACCAGGTATGTTGTACTTTTCCAGCAACTCGGAAATCGGGGTCAGCCACTTCTGCGCCTGACCGTCCAGTGTCTGGTCGCCTGGACGGATATACATGCTCTCATAGACAAGGGCTATCTCGAAGCGCGTGGGTGATTCTATCTGTTTCAAGACCCGCTCAATTTCCAGCAGATTATCATCCGATGGCGGCTTGCTGATATCGAAGCACTCAAAGGCCGCATTCAGCCCCAAACCAACCGCCTTGGAAGCATCGAGAATCTCGGTAAACCGCTGAGGCTTATTTACCGCCCAGGTAACGTAGTAATCATCATAGCCGGTCTCCTTGACCAGCACAGCCTGCTCCTCAGCAGTCGGCCCCTCGTTTGCGCACATAAAGTGCGTATCCATTGCGAATATACGATTATCCATAAAAAAAGAGATTAGAATTTCATCAGACTTCGAGACAGCATCCATCAAAAGTGCTCCTGAACACATATCGTTTTCTTTTCCGTCGAACTCATCACCGCCGCATCCACGATCACTTGACCTATCCGAGCGACCTCGGAGCTCAAAGGGCCTTCGATGGGCAAGTCGTGCTCCAGACAATGCAAGACATAGGGAATCGGCGCATGAAAAGGAGCCTCCAACTTATCGACCGGGATGAGTTCCCCTTCCGGCTTGGAGCGGGTCTGTACGCGAATCGCCGTTTCATAGTCATAGGAAGCGATAGTGCCGTCCGCACCAACGATATTGAATCCGCACTTGGGTAATGGCTGATGTACCCAGGGATCGGTAAAGCAGCCCCATTTTGTCTCGAATCGAGAAAGGCTGCCGTCATCATAACGACAAATCGTAATGCTATGCTCGTCTACCTCGAGTGACGGGTCTCCACCAATGACTGAGGTAACTTCGACGGGAACTTTGCCGCCGTTGAACCAGGCTCCCAGAGTGGTCCCGTAGCCAAGGTAGTCCAAAAGCGATCCCCCGCCCTGCTCTTTGCTATAGAACCAACTTTGTGCTTTTCGTTCAGCCGTGACATCAAAGACCACTTTGTCGGCCCCATGGGCCAGCGGTCCCCGGTTGCCGTCAAAATAATACACTTCACGAACATTGCCGATGAGACCTTCCTGAATCAGCCTGAATGCGGTAATATGTGAGGGGTACCATCGCAACGGCCAGTTGATGATGAGGCGTTGCCCCTCGCGAACCGCGGCAGCCATGCGATCCGCATCGGCCAAGTTAGCCGCAAAGGGTTTTTCGACAAGCAGGTGCTTGCCATAGGGCGCCACTTTCTCGACATACTCGGCATGCTTGGCAGTGGAAGGGCACAGGATAACCAGATCGGGATCGGATTCCCGCATACAGGCGTCAACATCATCGAATATACGTTTCTCGGGAATATTGAACTTCTCGATAACACCTTTGACGCCATCCGCGGATAAATCCTCATGATAAATGCCACAGATCTCGGCCGTCGGATGCTCGTGCACTTGGCGCAACAGGTCTCCCATGTGCATATGATCAAAATTAATACCGGCGATCTTCCAGTGCTTGGACATAGGTTAAGAGGGGTAAAGGTTATTGCATGCCTGCGGATGACTCTCCGCCCGTTCGGAATGGAATGCTAGATAGATAAAAAGCTCTGATTCAAGTGATAACTTTTCACTTGTGGACTTAAGTGATATGATTACAAGTCCGAAATATGCCCAAAGTTCGTACGGCAAAAATAGCTGACCTAAAAGAAAAACTGAAGCAGCGCATTACTGGCGGCTATTACCTTCCAGGCAGCCGATTTCCCTCCAATCGTGAAATTGCGCAAAGGTTCGATGTCAGCTACCAGACTGCGGACAATCTGATTCGTGAAATTGTCGACGAAGGCCTGCTGCATCGTATTCACGGAAGTGGCACATACCTCCTTGGCGAGTCCTTTTCCTATCAAGGGGCACGTCTTATATTTCCAACACGAGCCCGCCGAAAAGGCAGCTTTGGTGATCTTCTAAAAACACGCCTGCATCAAGCCTTTGCCAAGGCAGGCATTCCACTGAAAAGCGGCTGGGATAAAGGCAAAAAACTGGGACCGTATATTCCCATAGTATGGGAACAGGATGTTGGCTTCCTGAAAAAGCAGTCGCACAATCCCTACGCCGTATTACTGAACCAAACCCCGCCACAGGGCTTGATTGCCAGCTATATTGATGCCGTTCTTGTTGATGATTTCTCCGGAGGGATGGCTGCCGGGGAGCTCGCCTCTGAGCAATGCAACCCCACGCAACCGGTTGTCCTGGCGGGACCCCAGGCTGATTCACGTTGCCAAAATCGTGTGCAGGGTTTTAAGAGAATTCATCCCAAAGCCAAAGTCATTTATGCACCGACTTGGTTCTACAGAGACGGCTTACCGATCGCCGCTCAAGTACTTAAATTGAAGCCGGATTTGGTTTTTTGCGCGAATGACCGGCTAGCGCAGGCTCTTTGCACCGCTATCAGAAAAAGCCGTAATCAGCCTCCAAAAATCATCGGTTTCGACAATGCCCCTATCGCCGAGGAGTTGGATTTGACCACCATTGCCATCCCCTGGAATGAGATGGTTGAAAACGTATTGGATATCATCCAAAAGCGCATGGCCGGCGACAACGCAACCGCCAGCCAGCGCATTTTGGCACCGCGCCCTATCCGTCGAAAAAGTTTGTGAGTCGTGGTTCTTGAGTTCCTGCAAAGCAACTTGAAGTAAGCTTCAACGCACTGCTTGTTCGAGCCGCATTGAAACGCTGCTTCTGGTTTGGATACCGACGCAGACGTTACGTCCGTTTGTTTGGCAGAGGTTGCACTGGTCGGCATTTGCGATGGTGGTGTTCTTGGGCAGGGCAAGGCGGACGCGATCTTCGTCCGTGCTGAAGTTGGTGATACCGATGATGCCAGTCACAAGAAACCATAGCCACAAACAAGCAGCCAAAAGTCTTACAATGCACACCATCGCTATTTCTGTACATAGACAGCTTGTGCGATACCCGCTATATTCCTACACGAGCACCCGCAAGATGGTACACGTACTCCGCTCAAGCCGCCAATTACTCTCAGGCAACACGGTTAAACATGTAGCCATGGCGCATGCTCACACATGGAGGGTTAGCAACTATTGCCTAACCCGATCACGACCCTAACCCCAACCCAGTTAGATCACATGAAAGAGACACCCCTGCTTGGCCTCATTATCCTTCTCTGGCTCCAATTACCCATTTGGGCATATGGGCAAAGCCAGATTCCATTTGTCGGCTTTGAACCCCCAACTTTCATCACCGGAGAGATTGACAGCCAAAGCGGATGGTCAAGCAACGACACCGGAGCTACCACCGATGCCCTGGTCACCAGCAGCGAAGCCTATACAGGTAACCAGTCCCTTCTTCTGAGTGACGATGACTCCACGCTTAGCTCGAAGGCATGGTACGAACCAACCGGTAACAACGAAACCGCCGGCCAGTTTGATATCGCTATCGGGGAAGACCAGAATACCGCTGGACGCGACTATTGGACCATTATTTTTAGCGACACGGGATCGAATAGCCCTAACTTCCGTCTCGGACTCTCAAGTGCCACCACCTTGACCCTCTACGGCGGCCCGACTGGTTATGTCGCTCTTGCTAGCGTTGATACCACTACCACCAGCTATGATCCCGCAGCCTGGAATACCTTTTCTATCGTTTTTGACGAATCCACCAATCAAGGCTCGGTTTACCTGAACGGGGAAACCAGCCCCATCCTCTCATCTTCAGACACCTCCACGGACTGGATACTGGGGCGCTGCATACTGAACGCAGGGTGGAGCACCTTTACAAACATCGCGGTATTCTTTGATGAGATATCCACCCCCACGCAAACCATCATCCCTCTCCCTAACTTTGAGGCCCCCACCTATGCGAGCGGAGCACTGGACGGCCAGGATGGCTGGACGCTACAATACCTGAATGCCCCGTCTCAGGCACTGGTCAGCTCAAACGACTCTTACCTGGGAAGCCAATCCATATTTTTACGCGACGATGACTCGACGCGAAACCCCAGGGCGTGGCGGGAACCCACTGGCAGTAATTACAACTCCGGCAGCTTTGATGTAGCACTACGCGAAGACCCCAGCACCACCGGTCGCGATTACTGGTCAATACTTTTCAGCGACGCAGGTTCAACGGCTCCCAACTTCTGGCTGGCGCTCTCCAGCTCCACCAGCATTACCCTCTATGGCGGCACGACAGGTTACAGTGCGCTTGCTACCGTTGATACATCGACGACAAGCTACGACCCTGATACTTGGAACACTCTTTCCGTCCAGTTCAGCGAAGACAACAATGCCGTCGCTGTCTACCTGAACGAAGAAAGCTTCCCCATCCTCACTTCCACGGACACCTCCACGGACTGGATTCTTGGTCGCTACACCCTTGCCGCCGGGTGGAGCACGATGACCGATATAGCCGTGTATTATGATGACACCGACGGCAGCGGCATTCTGCCGGAATGGGAAACCACTGAAAAGCTCCGCTATGCTCCGCCCACGCTGGTGGCCCCGACCGTTTGGGAAACCCCGGTTGGATACGCCGCCGAAACGTTTCCCGAAGATGAGGACGCCATCGTGCAGCTCCCCATTAATACGGTACGCACACACAATATGGCTATCTACAGCGGGCGCAACGTTCGCGTCATCGGGGGCGATTTAGGCAGCTACTATATCGCGGCCGATGGGCAAACGGAATCCATTTTCATTGAAGGCATCAAGTCCGACCATGCCTTAATGCTTCCTATCGTCAACGGAGTCCCGGTCGAATTGTATGAGACGAAAACCGCCGGCAGTATGGAACACGATGGTTTAATGGTCTCGGGGCTGAGCGATAGCGAGCCTGGGCAGGACGTCTACATCCAAAACTGCTCCATAAAAGGCGTGCATGGCACTGCGTATCGACACAGTGCGGCCATAGAAGCCCTGTCCATTGTCTGCACGTCTATTACCGGAGATGCCTATACGGTCACCCTGACGCTCAATGAAAGCATCACCATGGCTCAGAACGACTGGATCATCGTCGGGGCCACGGACAATGCCAGCCTGAGCGGCCAATACAAATATACCAGTTCCACGCCTACCACGGGCAGCGTGTTTACATTAAGTAGGGCCGATCCTTTCAACCCGCTCCCCACGGGGCTTTATGTGGGCGCAACCGGTTATGGCGGCTATGGTTGGAGAAATGCTGTCGGGGGCTCCTTACATGCTGATGCTTTTCAGACCCTGGCCAACAACTATCTCGGCGAATACACCATGCTCAATTACGCCTATTTTTACCGGGTCAGTCTCTCCAGCAATGCCGAATGTTTCCTGGGATTGAATCAATATGACACTCAGGGTATGCGTGGCCTCGTCATGACCCGCGTAAACATGAGCGTCAATGATATATGGCCGCAGAACTACGACTCCCAGTCACTCTACATCGGAACAACAGACCAATCCAGTGGCGGCTGGGGCAGTGAGGGCATGCCCGTCACGCTTGACCGCGTTTACATCAAGCCACGTGAAAACCGTCGTCTCGATGCCGCAGTGTATCCTGGTGCCGGTACAACGCGATATGGCAACAATGTCTCCCCCTTTACCACGGACGGATGGGAGAGCTTAGAATGGCCCTCAATCATGGAGGCATCCGGAAAAGTCACCCTCTCTACCAGTCCCGATGGCTATCCGGGTGAGTCCGGCTTCACTGACCGGGACTACGCGGATCTTACCGGTACTTATGCCCCCGGACTCAACTATGTTTCACCCGGCTATTCCTCCGATTCCATCGAGCCCCTGGTCATGAGTGACATCATCGGCTCACCGGCACTCACCAGCACCATTGTCATCCCCTCCGATGCCGCCGCAGGCACTCTGGTTTCAAGACTCGACGTAGAGTTCTCCGGACGCGGGCACATTATCAACCTGGATCTGACGGACGCCAGCGGCCAGTTTGAAATGGATCCCGATAACAAGCGCAACATCGTCGTCGCCTCGAGTCTTGGCCTGGGCACCTATCAGGTTACATCCACGGCTTCTGAAGACGGCAACAGCTCAAATCAGATAACCAGACAGATCACGATACAGGTCGTCGCCCCCTGATTTCATATCAGTTTGACCAGGCAATGACTAATAATGCGTTGGCACACCGGAACGGCAGAATATTGATATGACTACCATGAGTAAAAAAAGTGAGAGTGACTACCAACTCCGTTCCGGTGAGGCCGGCGAGGCTGCCCCAGGCTTCATGCCGCAAATCGACTATGCCCCCCGCTTCCCAAAGCACTACCGTCCTAAAATCGGCTTGATTGGTTGCGGGGGCATTTCTCGCTCGCACCTCAAGGCATACCTGGCTGCCGGCCTGGACGTCGTCGCCCTGTGTGATATAGACGAAGCGGCCGCCCGTACCCGGCAGGAAGAATACTACCCGAATGCCAAAATAGTCACCAACAGCGATGAGCTGCTTGCGCGGGAAGATATCGAGGTAGTGGATATCGCACTGCATCCCAAGCCGCGTGCTGCGGTCATTGAAGCAGCGCTGAAGGCCGGCAAGCATGTCCTAAGCCAAAAACCGTTTGCTCTGGATCTCGATGAAGCCGAGAGACTGGTCGCGCTGGCTGAATCGAAAAACTTGAAACTGGCAGTCAATCAGAATGGCCGCTGGGCGCCCTACGTGCGTTGCCTGCATAAGATTATCGAGCAGGGACTGATTGGTGATATCCACACCGCCAATATCAACCTGCACTGGGACCATACCTGGATCCGGGGCAAAGCTTTCGAGAAAATCCACCATATCATCCTCTATGATTTCGCGGTGCATTGGGTGGACATGACATTGGGCTTTTTTGGCCACAACGCTCCAAAGAAAGTATTTGGCTCTGTTGTCCATTTGCCAAACCAGACCATCGTGCCTCCCTTGGCTGCAGGAGCCCTACTGGAGTTTGAGCACGGCTTGGCCAACCTTAGCTTTGACGCCTTCTGCGTTCAGGGCCCCGCGGAAACACTTATCATCACGGGCTCAAAGGGCGTGGCCACGGCCACGGGTGGCGTGACCAGCCCCAGTGAAATCCACCTGGTCACCGACCAAGGTGAAGCCCGTATTGCCCTGCAGGGCAGCTGGTTCACGGAAGGTTTTCAGGGTACGATGGCGGAGTTGCTTTGCAGTATCGAAGAAGATCGGGAACCGAGTAACTCCGGCCGGAATAATCTGGTAACACTGGCCACGGTCTTCGCCGCCATTGGATCAGCCGACAGCGGCCAACCCCTCGTGCCAGGTGCAAATCGACAGTTGGATCATCGCTGCGTACCGGATCTTTGACGATTATAGGTGGCCTGGGATATCCAGCATCACCGCCTTGGCGTAATAGTTGTAGCCAGGCCTCGTGCAGGCTCTGACTGCGTCATTGGCCATGCAAAATGCTGAGGCACAACGCGATTAAACCGGTATAGAAGGCCTCCAGCTCGATACGACACGGACATGTCCTTTTATGTACACTTCCATCAATAATAGGCATAGACACAGGGACGTAGCATCAGTAAAATACAGGGAATTTCGTTATCGAAAACACTTTGAAGGCTAGGATTATCAACAAGCGCAATGCGAGCACCACAAGAGGCTTCGCTCTCATTACCGCGATTGCCCTGATGGGGTTTATTGTATTGCTCCTTTCCGCACTAGTGACACTCGTCCAAATTGAGTTGGCGAGTATGTCGATCTCCAAGTCTCAAGCGGAGGCGGAGCAGAACGCGCTTCTTGGCCTGCAAACCGCGCTTGGTCAACTGCAAGAGCTCAATGGGCACGACCAGCGGGTCACCGTCCGGGCCGACCTGTTCGATGACGCAAAAACGATTGTACAGCCTTATTGGACGGGGGTCGTTTCCACCAACCAGCCACCGGCCGCCTGGAACACCACCATGACCATGGATGAAAAATTCGATGCCGTGAAGTGGCTGGTCAGCGGCAATGAGACACTGGAGCCGAGTGACTCCGACTATCACCAACCCGGTGAAAGCATCGCGAATCCGGCGCTCCTCGTTAGCGCACCGGATACCGGACCAGGGCCACTCGTCTCGGTTACTGCACCCCAGCAACCCGTACTCAAGGATGGCACAACCACCGGTTATTATGCCTACTGGATAGGCGATGAGGGCATCAAAGCCAGATTTAACCTCGTCAATCCCTATGCGGATTCCGGCGCAACGGACGTTGAAAAGATACGTGCCTTTCAGACTGCCCAGCGTACCGGCATCGAAGCCATCGATGCGATGTCGAGCTACCCTGTCAATGGGGCCAACCTACCTTTGCTGACCTCCGTTTCTGATGCACGTCTACTTGTAGACGATACAGTGAAAGACCGCTTTCACGATATCACGTTTTGGAGCAATGGAGTGCTTTCCAATGTACGTGATGGCGGCCTCAAGCGAGACCTCACTTCCGCCTTTGAGAACAGTACAGTCTACGACCTGGCCTTCCCAACCGACCAAAGCAAGGAGCTGTTGAACGAGAGCGGGCTGGTAGACCTCAGCGTTTCCGGTGCCACTGGCGGGCCCAATTGGGATAACCTCCGTGCGTATTACAATCTCAAGGACCAAGTAAACGCCGACGGCTCGGTTGACATGATCAAACCGAGTCCGGCAGCGCCCGAGGCAGTTGATGGCCCGCCGTACCGATTAACAAATGCACACAAAACAGCACCTCATACCAGAAACAGCCCCATCTATCCCGTCATATCACGCATCCAAATTGGCTTCGCCCTCGAAAGCTATCAGACAACCCTCGAGAGTGGTGAAACCGTCTATAAGCTTCGTCTGCACATCAAACCGGTGATCGGCCTCTATAATCCCTACAATGTTAAAATTAACGCAGCGGATTATTACGTATCCTGGTTCTTACGTCCTTTCATAAGGATAACGATCTTTTCCAATTCTGAGGTTCAATTCTATTTATCGGAAGTACTGCCGATTATAAACGAAGTAAATCAAGACTTAAAGATGTCCGCCAAAAATCTGGACTTTGAGCCCGGCGAGACGCGCTTACTTACGCTTTACGAACCACACGACCTTTATGAGTCGGACTCATGGGCCGAACTCAGCTCGAATGACTGGGCTGCCGATGGTTCCTTCTGGCTCGACTTTGAGGATGTCCACGTGGCCACTCACGACGGAAAAGGAGGCGCCAAAAATCCTAAAGTCCCTGGTTGGGAGTATGTGGGCTTTACCACCAATGAGCAGGAACAATTGACCGCGACGGATGCCAATAGCAGTGTCAAGATAACCATCTTGTCTAACGACATGGGCACCTTCTCACTTCTTGTCGATAATCCAGCGTCGAAGTTGAATTACCTCCAGACAATCGAGCGGCCTTGGAAAGGCACTGCCGGCCAGAGTCCAGGTAACGCCAGTAAGAGCTTTATCATAGGCCAGCTCCAGGGAGCGCTGGATATTGTTAATTGGGTCTACTGGCTGAGAACCAGTAACGCCACCCAACCGCTACGTGCGTTGGTGGACACCAATATCCGTCCCATGGCCATCACAAAACTATTCGATGGTTTCTACAATGACTATGGTTACCCACTGCCCAGCTTCATGGAGGCCCCGCAGACTGGCGACAGCAGTACATTGGCCGTCCAGAGCAGCTCGGATGTTGCCATCACCGGTGATCGCAACCAGGGGTTCTGGGGCGCAGGCGTATCAGCATCAAAGGGAGAAAACCATGTGACCCTCTTTGATGTGCCTCGTGAACCCTTGACCTCATTGGGAGCACTGCAGCATGCCCACCTGACCTATTTCGTTTCCGACACCACCTATCCCTTAGGCAACTCTTTTGCCAATCCACGCATCGCACGTGACCAACCACTGCATATCTATCCTGATATGGTCTACTGGCTCGGAGGACCTACCCATGATGTCCCGGTCGCCGACTTAAGCTACTTCATTAACCGAGTGATTTGGGACGGCTATTTCTTCTCTAGCATCAAAGAATCGGTCACGGACACGGAAATCGAGCAAGCCATGGCGGGCACGGGTGAAGAACTCATGGCAAATCCCCGTATAAAGTTCTATCAACCCACTGAAGACACCCTGACAGCCACTCAATTCACCGCGCCATCTTCGTTGGAGGATTACGAAGCCCTGGGGAGCACACTGATGGTTGATGGTGCTTTTAACGTCAATTCCACCTCAGTCAACGCCTGGAAAGCACTTCTCAACAGCATGAGCGGACTGGAGGTCCCACGCTATACCCCATCCTCACCTGGCAACGCGCAATTCGCAACCGAGAGCAACGCACTTTTCTCTCGCCTCTCCCACCCGTTCGCGGGCGGATTCGACTCCAACGAAGATTCCACCAATGACGCATTCTGGACAGGCTACCGCCGTCTCGACAGCACACAGGTAGATGCCCTGGCCAGGGAAATTGTCCATCAGGTTAAATTGCGCGGCCCGTTTCTCTCCATGGCAGATTTCGTCAACCGCAAATTAAGCAATGACGATCTTGGCCTGAATGGCACTCTGCAAGCCGCCTTGGACCACCCGGATGTAAAAATCAACAGCAAGCTGAACACCGACCTCGATGGCGGCGAACTGGCAGCAGATACATTAGGAGAAGGTTTTTATCCGAACTTCCACGGCACCCAAGCCTCCGGTTTTACCGGCTACCTGATGCAAAGCGATATCCTGCAGGCGCTGGCTCCGGTCCTAAGCGTACGCTCGGATACCTTTGTTATTCGCTCATACGGCAGTTCGCTCGATCCACTCACCCAGCGGCCGGTTGCTAAGGCGTGGTGCGAAGCAATTGTGCAGCGCGTCCCCACTCCAGCATCCATGGATAGCGGGTTGAGCGACGAACGGAACTTGTTTACCGGCGGGAATCTTTTCCCAGAGACCACCCCCACCAATGGCATGAGTCTCGGCAGCAGGTCTTATAAAGTGGTTGCATTTCGCTGGCTCAACGAAAGTGAATTATAAATCGTCGAAATGGTGTTCCCCGTACGTATACCCAAACACAGAAGCATGACGGTAACCTTTCTCTGTCTGACTTGTCTGTTAGTGTGTTCTTTGGCCTTTGCGGAAACCAATGGCGAGATCACGAAAATAGCCTTTCGCGCCATTAGCTGGGACGAGAGTTTGCCGGAAGTACAGTACTTCGATGGCAGCAAGGTAGTCACCTTTTTCGTACCGAATGGAAGTCGCTCCGCTCTTCAGGATTATCAGGGTCCAAGACAGGTAGCATTCTATGATGAATTGATTTGGGATGAAGACGGACAACCACTCCATCCACCCATTGCCATAGCAAACGTTCCTCCCGGGCTAAACTCCCCGCTCTTCATATTCATGACCAGCAATCAAGACAGGGGACGTCCCTATGAAGTGATGGTGATCGACGATGACGCCGACAAATTCCCCCGGGAGAGCTACCGGTTTTTTAATCTCACCTCCCGTAGGCTGGCATGCCTCTTCGGCCAGGAGCGCTTCATGCTTCTCCCGGGAGGCAGGGAAACGGTACCGGCCACTTTATCCGGAAAAAAGAGCATTGAGATAAAGTTAGCCAGAGAAGATGAAGAAGACCAGTGGGAGTTGGCCTACGCCTCGAAATGGGGAATCATGCCTGGCCGCCGTGCCTTGGCCTTTATCATGTCGCCACCAAACGACCCGCGTGAGATAAGCACTCGGATATTTTTTGACTATCCGGAGCAGCCTCTGTCTTTCAACCCGGACAGCGCCAAGCCATAAAAACAGACGACATACAACCTCTTCCGCTAAGCTAATATCCCACGCTTACGGTAGACGCAGAGCAATCTTAGCTCAGTTGGACAGACGCATGCTATAGCAAACTATGCTCACGAGATCGGTTATTTAATAATCCCAATAGAGCCAGCTGCTTTGAGTGGCCAATATGTTAGGTGATAAGCACCGGTTCGCGCCCCGCCTCAATTCGCTTGGAAGTTTCTGAAACCCACTCCCAGCGCTTGTTGCTTTCCAAGAAAAAGGAAGCCTTCGAGAAAAGACTGGGGTCCTAAACGTGACCGTAATCCTAACCCATTCACGGAGAATGGGCAGCCTAACCGAACGCCCTTCTAACTTCTCAGGTAAGAGGGTGATCACTCGCGAATAGGGTATAGTAATGTGACAGTGCATTGCCAGCTAAGTACGAGAAATCGCCTTCGATTTTCGAAGCGCTAGCAATCATCAAACGAAACTGGCAATAGACAGGCTCCTCGGGAAAGATCCGTCCAAGCCACCCACTTGCCATCCAGACTGATCGCCGGATGCGGATGGTAGGGATGCTGGCTCCGGCGTGCAGTCGCCAGCAAGAGACTTTTCCGCTTTTTCAAGTCAAGCAGTACGATATCCGACTCGATAGTTGTCTTGTCCATGTCTGCTTTTACGTGCTGGTCACGATACGTAATAAAGTCCGCTTCAGACATTTCGGCGTCCGCCCAGGGGCCTGACGTATCGATGACCGCAAACCTGCCGGTCCTGTCCATGTTACAATGCCAGACTACATCGCTTTCCCAGAGCAGGCATCCGGGTTTCCGATCAGCGTATACCTCGTAGAGGCCACGCTTGCCTGCCGGGCTAACGGCATAGGCCACGGCATAGGCCGACAGTCCGTGGAAACACCATCGCTCATGACCTATACACAACGGCTTGCCGTCCTGCTCCGAGTGCTGGTCGAACACCGGGATGCCTTGAGGTGCTTTTCCTGCATGCCATGCCCAGCAACGATCACTTACTTCCTCCGTGCGTCCTTCATGCGAAAAACCGACCCAAGCTTCGTCATAAGGGCAATAGTGAAAGTGATTGGCGAGCCACGATTGAGAAAAGAGCTGTCGGTGCTCACCCGTGCCGGTGTCGACTTCCACCGCGGCGTAGGAATCCGTTTGCGTCACCCCGCATACTATTCGTGAACCATCCGCTTTTATACTGACCAGCCCGTGGAGCTTATTGGGAGGCGCTACTTCATAGAGGCATCTCCAGCCACTCGGCTTCACCAGGTTCAGTAGCCATACCTTGTTATCAAACGCCGCTGCCAGCAGCGGAGCTTCCAGCGCAACGTCAAACCAGAGCAAAGGTGGCGTCTGCCCCTGAAAAGGTATTTCTTCAATCGTGAAGATCTTACCCGTCCCCAGCTCGAGCCCTCGCAATTCAATACACTGCGAACAAATTCGGGTATAAACAAGCAAACGCCCGCCATCGGCAAAGCCGTTGCAATGGGGGTATGTCGTATAGCTACCTTGCCCGAGTTCAAACGGTTGGCCGAGAACATCCATGAGATGTAGCCACTACCTGCAATGATCTTAGGCGAGATGGCAACCTATCTGTTCCGGCGGTAGCGCTTGTAAGCAAGCCCAGCCAAAGCAAAGAGTCCCGTTAGTAACGCGGTGGTGCTGGGTTCGGGCACCTGCGTAAACGTGAGTGACGGTTTGAGCGCATCACTGGCTGTCGAACCGAGTAAGTTGTAACCGCGAGGCGCACTGGCAAAGGTGATGGTCGGGTTCAAGCGGAAATAGACAAACTGGCCAATACCGGCTCCCCCGTCATACTGCGCGTTCAGGTAGTCGACCACGGTAGAAGACGAGGTGTCGATCGCGGTGTTGGCAGTATAGCCCGCGTTCGCTTGAAGGAAGCTCGAGACGAGCTTGGTAGCGTCGAGAGATGTGTCGTTTGCCCCGAAATAGCCCATGCTCGAAGCAGGCGCTGCCGAGGCCGCAGCAGCGATACCGTAAAGGTCGATTTCAACCGTCCCTTGCTGGAATGCGTAGCTGGAGAATCCAACGCTGAAAGTCGCACTGGCAAAGGGATCAGATACCGCGCCCAGATCTGGCAGTTCAAAGGAGAATACTGCGTTGGTGAACTGAAAGGGATCCGCAGCAGCACTGCCTACCCGAGGGGAATTATCCTCATAGGTACTGGAGTAAGAAGCCGGCGTATTGCTGGCATCTGAGTAGTTCAGTTGATTACCGGTTCCATAAATCGTAGTGCCAAAGGCAAATGATGCACACGAGGCAGAAGCGATAATGACGATAGATAGAGGTATTTTTTTCATAAGTAATAGCTTTTCTAAGATTTCCTTCATCTTGTCAAAAAACCAGTAGCTTTATCGTAAAGTTAAAAGAGCACCTCCCGCATATGATAAGACGGTCGAGGATGCTACCCTCCTCTCCCCGGCTCTTTACAATAAAGTGGCGAAACCCTTGTCGTTACATCTCCCCAAGGCCTGAATTTTCAGCCTTTATCAGTATGGATAATCCCATTCGAGTTGCTCAGATAGGAGCAGGCGGTTTCGGCTATCGTCATTTTGACTGCCTTACGGCCCCATGCGGTCGTCAATTCTTCGACTTTTGCGCGGCGGCCGATCCCGTCTTTGCCAGCGACCACAGCTTGAGACGGAAATATGAAAAAGCCGGCTACCGCTATTACGAAGATTTCAAGGCGATGCTCGTAAATGAGCCCTCACTGGAGGCAGTCACCATCGTCGCACCCATACACCTGCATGAAGATATATTACGCGAATGCCTGCGTCATGACTTGTATATTTATTTGGAAAAGCCTCCGGTGCCCCGCATTGAACAACTGAACAATCTCCTGATGCTTAATAACCAGGAAAAAGTCGCCGTCGGCTTTCAATGGATTGCTTCGCATCCGCTACAACAGGCAAAACGTTGGGTACTTGAGGGCAGACTCGGTCGTTTGGAATCCTTACGAGCCTTGGCTGCATGGCCACGAAAGGACGATTATTACCAGCGCAATGATTGGGCCGGAAAGATGGAGTATGATGGAGCCCCGGTATTTGATGGTCCCGCCACAAACGCCCTCGCCCACTTGGTTCATAACATCATGTTTCTGGGAGGCGATAAGCTAAATAGCTTTACGGAACCATCCTCTTGCGAAGGGGAATATTATCGAGTACGTCCGGAAATAGACAGTTACGATTTGGCCGTGCTGCGTGGTACTCTCGAAACCGGGCCGTCTTATCATGCGGTTCTGACTCACGCCTGTGAAGAAACGATACCTTTCTTCGTCGAGATGACCGGCACACGGGGATGGATCCGCATTGGGAGCGATGGCTGTTCCCTGGAAAGCTCATGGGGCGAGCATCACTTCTATGCCAACGAGGTGGATGACTCCTATCATTTGAATTTTTCCGATTTCGCCTTGTTCTCCCGAGGACTGAAGCAGCATCCACATACTCGGCTGCTCGATTCCAAGGGCTACTTAAAAGCAGTTTGTGGGGGCCTCAGTGCCTCCGGTGGCATCCATACCGTATCAACCAAGTGGACCGAAAAGCTGAAAGACGGCAGCTATATCATTCAGGACGGAGCTGACTACTTCATCAGGGCCTCAAAGGAGCGTAAGCTTTTATCGGAATTGGGATGGCTCGGGATGGAAGAGGAGAATACCTGCACATCAACCATCAGCCTTGGCGATTAGCCATCGCCTGGATGTTGCCCGAAACGGGCTCCTGCGGTATCGTACGGGTTGTCTTCCCTTGGACATAACTGCCCTGCACTTTCAGAATAGTTGGCACGTCGGGAATGCCTCGCTCATTAATTCGCATGAGCGACAGAATCATGTCGACGGAGGAAATACCCACCTTTTTTGAGTTCTGATCAATGCCGGTGATATCCTGCATTTTATCAGTCAAATCAACATTGGCCAATCCTACGTCTACAGGCGTCTTGAGCCCCATTTGCTTAAGCCAGTCGCCAACCTCCAAGCCGACGGTAACGATAACCTCCGGCCGCTGGCGTTCATACCAGCGCTCAAAGGTAGTGAGTGTCCATTGCTTGGACAATAGCATCGGCAAAGTCTTTATCGACTTGGCGATGCTGCATCCCGCCAGGTAGCCAGCCCTCCAGTTATGGTTCGCCCGCTCATCCTGACCCGCATGCATGGCGAGTCCGATTCTGCGATATCCCGCCTCAGCCAACTTTTCCATAAGAAGCATTATGCTATGGAACTGGTGATTGCTCGCGCGATGAAGCTCCGGACTCAGCAGGGAATACCCCAGTTCGACACAGGAAAAATAGTTCCATTGGAACTTCTGGTAATTATGTGCCGCTTCTGGAAGCGGCGACACCAGCACTCCATCGATTCCACGATTGCGAATAATGTCGCTGAGTCGCTGTTCTGTCATTTTGGCCTCGGTCAAACGAAACTCTTCAAGGCGGTAACCATACATGTCCGCGCGCTCGCGCGCACCCTCGTAGTACATCCGGTGTGTGTATTCCTTGTTCCACCCGTTCTGCTCTTTGTATGCGGTCAAATAAGCAATGATGTTCCCTTTGCCATGCTCCTTTTTATCCCGTATTTTCTCCATGAGCTTGGCGATGTCGGGATCGGGGCGATAGCCCATTTCCTCCGCCAGCGCCTGTATACGCTGACAAGTGCTAGCTGGCAAACTGGTGTGATTGCGCAATGCCAACGATACGGTCATGCGTGAGACTTGGGCAGCCTCCGCAATATCTTTAAGAGTAATCGTCGAACTTTTTTTCCTGGGCATGGGCGTCACAAACTTATGTACCACTTCTTAAAACCGGCACTAAAAAGAAGTCTAGTTGGCGCCACAACCCGGTCAAGGCTTTACAATAAAGCTCGTTTCCGTTTGCGAGTTCTACAGCGATGATTCAGTCTGTGGATAAATAACCTCACGTTGCCAGATGCCCCCCAACCAACCAAATGCTTCAAAAGTCAGGAAGCTCCATGGGTTCACGATTACGGAACTCTTGGTGGCCATAAGTATTATTGCCATTCTTAGCGTACTTCTGATCGCTACCATCGGAAAAGCCAGAAGTAAGATGGACCAAACAAAATGCGCCTCGAACCTGCGGCAATTGGGCATGGCATTCCACATGTATGCGTCCGAGAACGATAATATTTTATTAGCTACAGGCAACAACGACGTGAGTATAATAACAGGAAGCTCCTGGTCTATAATGCTGATGCGCTATATGGATTTTAAATTTCCAGCCAAAAACCAGGAAAGCCTTTTTCTTTGTCCATCGGCGCTTGATACCTACCCAAACGGAATTGCCACGCGCACCTATGCCATGAATTGGCAGAACCTACCCACAGAAGGTTCCGACGTTCACCCTACCCGCGGTTGGGAGCAAAAGACACTCCTCTCCTGGCACAGCAATCCCACTGAAACGGCACTGCTGATTGACAGCAGGGGCAATGTTAATCAAGCCGGAGATGGCGCCGCGCGCTACACCACCAGCAATTTCGACAGCTTCGCCGATTGGCGCCATTCCAATGGACTCAATGTGCTGTTTCTCGACGGTCATGTCTCTTGGATGGGACGCGATGAATCAGACAAAATAAAGGAATACACCAATAACTTTGCCCGTTAATAATGAAGAGAATAATATCATCGCTAAAGTGCTTCGCCGACTGGCGTAAGACCGCCTTCGTTGCGCTGTTCTCGCTGGCAAGCACGCTCATGGCAGACCAAGTCAATCTGCTGGAGTCCGGCTCGGAATCCTGGACCCAAGGCTGGAAAGCCGGTTATGGCTGTAGCCTCTCCCTTGCCCCGGTCGGCTCGGAGATGGTATTGAGGCAGACGCTTCCAGACGACTTTTCAAAGGGAAACCACTCCTGGCAAATGCGAGTCCCCGTTACCCCCGGAGATGCCTATAGTTTCCACGTTCTCTATCAATTACAAGATGTGGACAGTGCCATGGTGCAGTTCCATTTCGCTGACCAGAAGGGGAAGCTAATGGATTATCTGAAGTTTCGTCTGTCGACTGAAGTGCTGAAAGGCAGCACGCAAGACTGGAAAACTTTGAACTACAATTTTGAGGCCCCTGAAGGAGCCGCCTATGTACTGGTCGCGCTCAGGCTCAACTCGCCCGGGACCGTCTATTGGGATAAGCCCACGCTGCAAGTGGTGGATAAATCCAACTAAAGGACCATGGTAAAACCACTTTTTAGAACACTCACAGCCGCCATCCTCGCCGTTGTGAGTTCGATTACCGCACAGGCCAATCTACTGACATCCCCTGCGGACTCCGACTGGACCTCTGGTTGGACCGCCGGTTACGGATGCAGCACCACTCGCGATTCGGCTGGTGAGCGCGTTCTCAGACAGACTTTGCCTGAGAGCTTCACCTCGGGAAACCACTCCTGGCATCGCCGACTCAATGCTCAAGCGGGGGCAAGCTATCGCTTTTCCGCCCAGTACAAACTGGAAGATGTGAAAAAGGCTATGGTGCAGTTTCACTTCGTCTATCCTGACGGAAAGTTTATGACCTATCAGGATTTCCGGTTCTCCACCCCACTCCTATCTGGAACGGAAGATTCGTGGCAGGAACTTGTATATGAGTACCAGGTGCCTCAGGGAGCGGCAGCTGTGGAGCTCGCCTTACGCCTGGACTCCCCGGGCACCATTTACTGGAAAGATGTGCGCCTGATAAAAACCTCATCATCACCAAGTCTCAGTTTCGAAGAGGATGTACAATCGTATGACTTGCGCGATTCAGTGGGTATTGTCGTACGCGAGCTTCCGGTGGATAAACTTCTTCCCCTCAACGCCAAATGGATGCGTTACAATATCAACTGGGCATCGGTCGAAAAGGACGGCCCCGGCCAATGGAATCAGGAATACCTGGATAAAGTCGAAGCGGACATTGCCGCAGCCAAAGCCGCCGGCATCCACGTCATGGTCTCTCTGGGCTATCCCCCACGTTGGGCAGCCCGTAAAAACGAGGGTGTTCGTGGTGGTTTTGTCGTGGCCAAAGAACCGGTTGCGTTTGGCAAATACGTAGCTGTAGTGGCCGGGCGGCTGAACCACCTGGTCGACTGCTACCGCATCATGAACGAGGTCAACCATCAGTGGGACAACGGCTCCCAACCCCAGGAATACACCATCTTTCTCAAGGAAGCCTATCAGACAATCAAGGCCATCGACCCCGATGCCACCGTCCTGATGGCGGGCGTATCGGGAACACCAGGCGGCTACCTCAATGCCATATTCCAAGCCGGTGGCGGTGCCTACTTCGATGTCGCGGCCTGCCAACCCTACATGCACGGGCGCGCCACCCCGGAAGAAGGCCGCTTGGCGGATCGCCTACGAGCCTATCGCATGGTCCTGGCCGAAAACGGTTCCAACAAACCCATTTGGGCAACCGAGTACGGCTATCCCTCCGAGCCACTCGACCGCATCACGCCGGAGCAGCAGGCCGCCATGAGCGTCCGCTCGCAATTGCTGGCCATCAGCAGTGGAGCCGGAGTCACCAAGTTCTTTTTCTTCCTCCTGCGCGATCAAGTGGGAGACACGATCAGCCAAACGGGCGGTCTCTACACTCGCGATTGGGAACTCAAACCCTTGGGCCAGGCCATCCAAACGCTCGCGAAAGTCATCAACCCGGTGCGACGCTACGTCGGCGAAGTCGACCTCGGCGATGATCCAACCCTCTATAATCGATTGTTCGAGGTAGAACCGGGAGAATACGTCTGGGCCTTGTGGCAAACCGAAGGTGAAACGGAACTGTCACTGAACTTCCCACAGCCCGTCGAAAAAGTCAGTTGGGAAGGCAAGACCAGCACACCAAGCCAGAGCCATTCTATTACGTTGGGAGAGCTGCCCGTTTATTTTACCGGAGATATGCGGGATATGGCGGCCCAGGCCACCAAGGAAAAGCGTATCGGTTACCACTCCATTGACCAAATTACCAAGAACTCTCAAATCATTCCGTGGTCCACCACAATGACAGCCTGGGACGAAGTTCCGGTCATGGAATTGAAAGCCAAGCGTGATGTCAGCAACAAGACGATTGCCAAAGCGCAGGTCACCGCCTCAACACAAGGATTGTGGTGCAAAGTGGATATCGAGGACAGCTCGCCAGCGCTCAACACGACAGAAGGCTTTGCCGCAATCTGGAGGCAAGACTCCGTAGAAGTTTTCTTAAATTACACCCCGGAAAATGCGCCGGCGGGCTTCGTCACGGATGACTGTTACCACTACATCGTTAGCCCGGGAGTCCACGGCACAGGCGCTCGCGCTTACTGGGCCAGCCAAGGCAGTCGTTCCATGCAGCAAATCGTTAAGGGTTCGAATCCAAAGGTAACTGTCTGGCCGGACAAATCCGGATATACCATCAGCTTTTTCGTGCCTTGGAAGGATGGCATCGCACCCAAGCCGGGAGAAAGCATCGGTTTTGATATACTGGCCACACGCTCAAACGCCAACGGGGAACGGGAGGAAACCGCCGTTTGGTCTGGCAGCCTGGACAACTCGACGGATGCTTCCCTCTGGGGTGTTCTGAACTTTGCCAGCCTGTAGAAACCACGGCTGGCACAGGATACCACGTACGCTTAGCAGAGGAACCAACCTTGCGGTCATGAAAAACCTGACTTTGGAAGTTTCCCTCAAGCCATTCTACGGCCTCGACGCATCTGCACTGCTTACGGTTTGCGAGCAGGCCTTGGGTCAATGGCGTGCACTTATCGAGCGTACCGACACGGTATCCATCCTTTTCTGGGCGGCGGATGGCTCGGAAATACTGGATTACAACGGCGATCTCGATCAGGAGATGGAATGGGCGCGCTACATCGGAAATGCCAATGCCCATATTCATCCGCACATTCCAAGCGATCCAGAAAACAGGAGTCTGCATGCGAGGTCGTACCTTTATCGTGAAGACGCCCAGCCAATTACCTACCGGCGCTTTGCTCAAATCATTCAGACTTGGCGCAAGGCAATTACAGCCCTTGGCAAAGCTGTCCGCATTGGGCTGACCTTCGACCCCGGTGGTGAGTTCTCGCCTTCTTCCTTCAAGTACGAGCGCCACCGCGAGATTTGCCTGGCCAACACCATGGGCAAGGCAAGCTTTGCCTGCTGTTATGGTGTGCTGCACGCGGATGATCGCGCTTACGCGGGCTTTCCCGGCGGCATTCCGGAGGGCACCAGTATGGGTACATTTCTGGGGCGGCAGTTCCAGAGCCTGGCCAAAGACCTGCGCGCAGACTATCTTTGGCTCTCCAATGGTTTTGGGTTCGGCATGGAAACCTGGATGACGGTCGGGCCCCTCTTTGACGGTAAACACTTCCACCCCGAAAACGCGTCCACTGTGCGTGATGAAATCCTGAGCTTCTGGCGCGACTTTCGGCGGGAATGCCCCACCCTGGCCATCGAAACACGTGGGACCAACCTTGGCACTGGAACCGACCTCGCCAGCGATGCGACTCCGTTGCGCGAACTCTACGAGGGCGACTTCAACTTCGCACCGCCCCCGAACTCTCCCTGGGCCGCGATCAATGGCGACTTCGGCCTCGAAATGACCGGCTATCTCAGTCGCATAGCCGAGTTGCCCCCGGGTCGGCCCTTGCCCTTCCGTTTCTATATTCACGACCCCTGGTGGTTAAACAGCCCCTGGCTGGACCGTTACGAACGTCAGGCACACGATATCTACCTGCCACTGGCGACGGCCCGCCTCAGCAGCGAAGGCCTACTCGAAACGGCCGATACACTCAATCTGCTGACCATCGACGACTCTTATGGACAAATGCCGGAAGCGGTCCCGAACGAAGTGATCCCACACCTGCTGCGTGCCTGGGATGAGCAACCGGATGCAGCCGGGCCCTTTGTTTGGCTTTACCCCTTCGATGAACTGCACGAGGCCATGTTCTCGTCGCCACAACGACCGGAACGCCTCTTTCATGTCGATTGGTTCATGCGCGAAGCGATCAACCATGGATTCCCATTGAACACGGTTCTTAGCACACGCACTTTGCAGAGCCTGGTTCAGAAAAAATCCGACGCGCTTCGGGGTCGCATTCTCGTTTCTCCCGCTCCCTTCGATGCCGCGGCCGAAGCACTGCTGCTATCCTGGATCGACTCCGGTGAGAAGGTGATTGTTTATGGTCCGCTCGGGCAGGCACCTGAAATGTGCGAACGACTCGGCCTCATCCAGGATACTCCCCTGAGTGGACAAATGGAAATACAAGGTGACGCGACTTTACCGGATCGGATCGAGGACGACGAGGCGTCGCTCACTTATGAACACCGCCCTTTGATGTCCGGTGGCGGCCTGGAGGAAACACCACAACATGGTTGCGAGTCGCCACTCCGTGCCCAACAGGGAGAAAACACTCGCGCACTGATTGCGAAACATACCACCCCATCCGGCGGATGCCTATGCTGGCTGCGCGGCCCCTTGCCCCTGAAGATCGAGAAGGATTGCCATCTGCCCGTTCCAGACGTTGCAGGCTCCTCGTTTCCAGTAGGCAAACTCATACGGAAAGTCATCACCCAGTGGGGCTGGCATATCGGCTTCCACGCGAACGACTCTCGGCAAAAGCAGCCCGTGCTTGCCTTGCATCGTCATGACAACGCCTGGCTTTTCTCCGGCTACACTCCGGACACAACCGTCGGCTTCTCCCTGAAAACACCTTGGGGCGCTCCCATCCTGCTCGGCCAGGAAACCCGCCTCCAGAACGGCTCCGCCTGCTTCCATCAGCAACGCGGCTGGCGTAATGAATGCCGTGTATTTGTGGACCAATCGGAAGGACTCATCAGCCACCGCGAAGAGCTTCCCGGCCAGATGGGAGTGACGCGCAGGATGTGGGTCCACGGCTTGTGCGAAGCGACACTGCGCTTCTTCCCTCCCATCGGATTCGACGACCGCGTAACGGCGAGGGACAACCCGGAATGGCCTTTCATCAGTGGAAAGCAAATCAGACTGAAGCGCGTCGACACGCCCCATGGCACCTTGCTGGAGACCCTTGATCCGACCAACGGAACTATCCTCCTTTCCTGGTAATATCAACACCGACTATTTAATGAAAACGCGCACTCCACCACCCACTATTGAACGACGTCGCAAACTGACCGCGAAGGCAGGCCTGCTCGGAATCGGCCACCATGTTTACTGGCCGCAATTCGATGGCCTGCTGGACGAGATGCACCGTAAGCTGGGCCTGGCCAAAACGATGATTGCCGCTCATGGTGTCGAAGTCGCCGAATTCGGATTGATCGACAACGCCCAGAAGGCCTACGACAGCATTCCCGCTATCAAGGCCGCCGACATCGACATCCTGTTTGTCGACATGGTAACCTACGGAACATCGTCGACCTTTGGCATTCTCTGTCGGGAAATCAACGTACCCATTGTACTGCTCGCCATCCAGCCTCTGAAGGCGATGGACTACCCCAACGGCACCACCTTCATGCAGCTCTGCAACGACGACTTTTGCTCCGTGCCGGAGTTTACGGGGGTCGCCGTGCGTTTTGGCCGCAAGCCTCCGCCGGTAATCCTGGGACACGAGGGCGACGACCCCACGGTGGCACGGGAACTCAAGGCCTGGTGCGGTATCGCCAAAGCACTGCACTCATTGCGCAAAAGCCGTATTGGCCTGATGGGGCATGTCCTCGAGTCCATGCTCGATATGCATACGGACCCAACCGCAATCACTGCAGCCTTTGGTCCGCATATTGTTCTGATAGAGGCAAACGACGTCTATCGCCACTACCGGGAACCAAACCCAAATGCAGTCGAAACCTGGAAGCAGAATATTCTGTCGTTTTTCGATACTCCCGATCCCAAGTCCGACCCCATCACAGAGAAACTCACGGACGCAGACCTCGATAAAGCCGCCCGTGCCGGTGTGGCGCTGGACGGCCTCATCGCGGACAAAAACCTCGACGGATTTGCCTACTACTACGAGGCGGAGGAAGGTTCCGATTTACGCACGCT
Source organism: Verrucomicrobiia bacterium (assembly GCA_030432235.1). Lineage (GTDB taxonomy): Bacteria > Verrucomicrobiota > Verrucomicrobiia > Opitutales > Cerasicoccaceae > JAUIHT01. The sequence goes on from JAUIHT010000007.1 coordinate 115,652, forward strand.
GGTCACGAACTTCATCGTTCCCAATTCCCTGCTGACCGGCGCCGGGTTCCCCATGTGCGGAGAGTTCGATTTAAAAACCTGCATCGCCATGATGATTATGGACCGTCTCGACATCGGCGGCAGCTTCGCCGAATTCCACCCGGTGGATTTCGCACGCGACAGCGTGCTGGTTGGCCACGACGGCCCACATCATATCAACATCGCCGCTGAAAAGCCCGTCATCCGAAGCCTCAAGAAGTATCATGGCAAACCCGGTTCGGGCGCGGGCGTCGAGTTCCGCATCAAAGAAGGCCCCATAACCATGCTTAGCATCGGCCAGACCGCCGAAGGGAAGTTCAAGTTTGTCATCGCCGAAGGCGAGTCCGCCGACCGTCCGATCCCACCGACCGGCAACACGAACACCCATGGTATTTTCCAGCCCGATGTGCGCACCTTCCTCAAGCGCTGGGTCGCCGAAGGCCCCACACACCACTTCGCACTCGGTATCGGCCATCATGCCGCCGAGCTGGTCGAGCTCGCTAAAATCCTGGACCTGGACTATGCAGTGGTTACCCCTTGGCAATCAGCCCCCCTGTAATAGTCACCCATGGTTACAGTCTATCGGGATATTGCCTATGGACCGGGCCCACGGCAAATCGGTGATTTCTTCACCGTCACCACCGAAGTCATCCGCTGCCCGGTGCTACTCATACATGGAGGAGGTTGGGATTCGCTGTCCAAGGAGTCCCTGGAGCCAGTGGCGCGTTTACTCCAGACTCTGAGGCATCCTGTATTCAGTATCAATTATCGCCTCCTTCAGCATGCCCCCTGGCCAGCCTGTGGGGATGACTGCCTGTTGGCTGGTAGTTTCATGTTGAGCGGGGGGCTGGCAAGCTGTGGGATAAGCCAACCCGGCCAGATCATCCTTTGTGGCGCTTCGGCGGGCGGGCACCTTGCCATGATGACCGGCTTGTGCCTACCCCATGACAATGTCCTGAGAATCATTTCATTAGCCGGGCCTTCTCGCTTGTACCCCACTGATGATACAAGTGAGTCGGCAATATGTACCGAAGGGTTTCTGAAACGATTTTTTGGCCGAACCACCGCCGAGGATGATTTCTGCGTAAAAAAGGCCAGCCCTCTCGATATCATCCAGACAATGCCCCCACCACTTGCTTGCATCCACAGTGTTAACGACCAACTCGTGCCACTATCCCACTCGGAAGACGCAGTGAGAGCCTGGACTCGTGCAGGCGCCTCGGCCTCACTCCATACCTTTAACGGCTCTGGCCGACAGCATGGCTTCTGGGATAGCGACGACCTACAACATCGCCAATTAGTTCCAGAAGTAGCCAACCATCTCAGAATATTATTCCTTCAATTATGATAAGTATGCTGGCACCCGAAAGTTACTCCTAGGTTCCCTATCAGAAATGCCTGCCTTGCCCGGCATGTACCCATAATTCGCTTGGAAGTTTCTGAAACCCACTCCCAGGGCTTGTTGCTTTCCAAGAAAAAGGAAGCCTTCGAGAAAAAACTGGGGTGGCTAACCGGGTTCGAACCGGCGACCCTCGGTACCACAAACCGATGCTCTAACCAACTGAGCTATAGCCACCAAATAAAGCGAAAGAAAAAAGCAGCTCTCGGCATGCCTGTCAATCCCTTCCTTTTGGTGAAGTGAAAGGAATTTTACCATCGAACTTGCGGGATGCCCGGAGATGCCCCAAGGTTAATTTCTTAAACAGTACGCACACTCAATTTATTCCCCAGGCCATGAAGCATTACAATTACCAGCAACGTCTCCATCAGCTCTGGAACAAAGCCGTCGAGCAATACCAAGCCGGCCAGCGTGGCTCCAAGAGCTATTTCACCGACGAGGAAGCGGCATGGCTACAGGCCAACGGCATCACCCCGCAAGAGATTTACGACTTCGCGGAGGACTTCGTTTCCGGAGGCGAGCCGGATTTCTCCACTTTTGCGATGATCACCGATGTGCGCCGCTCGCACTTCCTGGACAAGCTCGACGGCAGGCCAGGCACCATCAAGCGCGATCCGGCCACCTACCCACCAAAGGACTCCTCCATCGACGGCATTGGCTGGCTACCCCGCATCCTCGAAAAGGCCAAGGACAAGCTTCGCGGAGAGCTCAACGAGGACACCATGTACGGCTGTGGCGGTGACAGGAAATTCCTCAAGGAGCACGACATTCACCCCGCCGAATTCCTCCGCAAGGTAGACGCGCATATCGACGACGACCAAGCCGTCATCGACTGGGTCAAAAAGCGTAGCGCGAACAAAATATCCTCTTAGCCTGCCAAAGACGCCATCGTCAGCCCCAATCGGGGGTCCCCAGGCGGATTCAGTGGAAGATATAACGTTCGGCCCGCAATCTCCACTTGGAGATAAAGGGCGGCATCGCTGGGCAGTTCTGCCTCAATGACCCCTTTGTGATTGGGAGACCATTTGTTGGACTGATTGCCTTCAATGTAAGCGTTAAGGACGGGCAACTGTTTCCTCTCAAACGATGCCCATTGAATGCGGGCGGCCTCGATATCAGGATTCTTTTCGCTGAATTCCTTCCAATCTCTTTTCAACCGGACCCACTCCGAAATATAGGCAGGCATTTGCTTGAGGAAGGCCGTATCCGCCAAAAACTGGGCATTGGAAACGGAAGATGAGTCTATTTTGGATAGCCTGTTCTTCCAGCTATCCATTTTGAATTCAAGATTCTCAATGACGTAGTCGATTTCGTCGATGGACGCATTGCGTACCGTGTGCCGGAAGTCGTTCACCATTTCCTGGTTGGTTGAACGAGTAACATCAATATAGTAGGGGCTAGTATCGTAAACACTTGGGTAATGCCCATCTGCTCGCTCATTATATTTGGTCACCGTGGCTGATTTCGCTTCAGGAAACGCACGACGCAGACGATCCAAATGCGCCATCACCATTTCCTCGCTGCTTTGCTGTTGCCCCAGCCCGGTCACGACCACCAGTAGCCTGCATTGCAATTCCATATCTTCCGTCAGTTCTTTGGGCAATGACTTGCTGCAGACAACTTTGGGCGGAGTACTAAGCCACTTTTCAAGCAGGGGATAGCCCACGCGATATTTCGGTATCACTACCTCCGCCACCGGTTCAGGCTGGTTCATTATCCAAGCCAGCCATCCCAAACCGACAGCAATCAACAGGGCAAATGCGGCGGCGAGTAAATTGACCGTTTCCTTCATGAGACAGAGAGATAAGTACTTCTATAAGCATATCACAATAAGGGTGACCTTCACTCGTCAATCCCCGTATGCAACGAACTTAAATTATCTCCAGGTCCTGACGGGCGGCGGCGACAAGAGCTGACATTGCAGGGGCTATAAGGGCAGCTTCTTCCGCCTCCACCAAAAAGCGTAGCTTGGGCTCCGTCCCGGAATAGCGCAGGAGCAACCGACCACGATCCCCGAGCTGCTTTGCCACCTCCGCCTGAGCCGTCTGCAGGCTGGCGCAGTCCTCCAATGGACGCTTTTCCGCCACACGGAGATTTTCGGTGGCCAAGGGAAAGAGCCGGACGGCCTGGCGCAGTTCGGAAAGCGCTTTTCCACTACGCAACATCAAATCGACTATCGTGATCGCCATCAGCAGGCCATCACCACTGACAGAATGCTCAAACAACAGGTAGTGCCCGGAGGATTCCCCTCCCAGGCTCAAACGCTGATCCTGCATAGCCATCAGGACATTGCGGTCGCCCACCGGAACGCGAATGGTCGAAATGCCGGCATCGGCCAGGGCTCTATCAAGCCCGAGATTGCTCTGCACCGTCGTGACCACGGTTTTGCGATTCAGCTTCCCCTGCGCGTGCAAGTCCAGAGCCACCGCACCGAGAACCTCCTCCCCCGCCAGGATGGAACCGGTCTCATCGCAGAAGACCACCCGATCCGCATCACCGTCATGAGCGATTCCCAACCGAGCCCCGTGCTTGCGAACAGCCTCGCACAGAACCTCGGGATGCTCGCTGCCCAGACCTTCGTTGATGTTCTGGCCGTCGGGCTTATCACCGATGTGGATGAGGTCTGCGCCAAAGTGACGGAAAACCGTGCTCGAGGTTTCACAAGCAGCTCCGTTGGCGGTGTCGAGCACCACCTTCCAACCGTCCAGGCAGCTCTGGTGCAGGAGCGAGCGCATGAAATTAGCATAATAGCCACGAGAATCGTGATCGTAGCCGCAATCGAACTGCGCCCCCTCCTCGTGCTCCTGCTCCGCTTCGATAAAGGCTTCGATTTCCCCTTCGGCGGCGGGGGCGAACTTCAGCCCGCGGTTGTCATAGAGTTTGATGCCGTTATCCGTCGCGGGGTTGTGCGAGGCGGTAATGCTGATGCCCATGTCCGCATGGAGGTCGCGCACAGACATCGAAACCGCCGGCGAGGGCGTCACCCCAAGACGCACGACATGGAGACCTTCGGCACACAGGCCCTGACAGAGCGCTTCTTGAATCATCTCACCGGAGGCGCGCGTATCCCGGCCTACAGCCACAGTAATGGGCTTGGCTTGATTGTGTTTCTTCAGGAACTTGGCCAGGGCGTAACCGACCCGGCGAACAAACATCTCGTTCATGACAGGGCCACCCACCGTGCCACGAATGCCATCCGTCCCGAAGTAACGCTGACTCATGCGGCAAAAAAGTCTTTGGCCTGTTGTAGCCAGTTACGGAGCGCGCCACCGGACAAGACCTCCCGCGCCATGCCGATGCCTTCCTTGAGTTCCCCGGCACGGCCACTGATAAGCAATGCCAGTCCTGCGTTCAGGCAAACCGTATCGGTGAGCCCGGCGACCGCCTTGCCCGCCATGAGCAGCTCCAACAGCTCAAGGTTCCGCGTCATATCGCCTCCCTTGAGGTCGTCCAGCGAGCAGGCAGTCAGCCCCGCATCCGACGCATTGAGCGTGCCCGGCAGCCCAGACATGCGCCCGACCCCGGCAAGGGTATTCTCTCCCGCGCAGGACAGCTCGTCCATAAAGACACCATCACCCACGGTAGAGGACACCACGGCTGCGGATTCCGCCTCCATGGCTTCGAGGCTGCGAGCCAGCGGCTCGACCCAGGCCGGAGAAAAGACGCCCATGAGCAGACTTCCGGGGCGACCGGGATTGATGAGCGGACCCAGAAGATTAAAAATCGTGCGCTGCCCCTCAGCGGCGAGCTCCTTGCGCACCGGAACCACTTCCTTGAAGGCCGGATGGTAGGCCGGCGCGAACAGGAAAACGAACCCAAGGGTCTCAAAAGCTCCGCGCAGCTTCTCCGGTGACGGCTCCAGGGCAATGCCAAGGGCATCCAGGAAATCCGCGCTGCCACACTTGGAGGTAATGGAGCGATTACCGTGCTTGACCACCGGCTGACCGGACGCCGCCAGGATGAGCGAGGTAGTCGTGGAAATATTAAAACTGCCCGACTTGTCGCCGCCCGTCCCCACGATATCGATGGCTGCGGAAGTGTCCCCCAGGCCGGGGTCGCGAGCCAGGCCCCGATAGGCTTGGGCAAATGCGGCCACCTCCACCGGGGTCTCACCCTTTTTCGCCAGCGCACGCAGGAAAGCCTTCTTCTGCTCGCGTGGGACAGCGGCGTCGGCCAAGGCATGCGCGGCAGCCGTGGCGGCAGCCGTGTCCAAATCGCTTCCCTGAGCGACCCAATCAGTCGTTTCCTGCAAAGAGGCAGCAGTCATATTCCCCAGCCAGTAGCTTGGCGGTGACTTGGCGGTGAACAAGCAAAAAACCCGCGATCTGCATCGCGGGTTTGAATAAAGTGAAAACGATTAACTATCTTTATACCAAAAGGTTTTGCATCGCTTTATTTACCACCGGCGCCACCGTTGGCCTGAGGCTCGGCTACCGGACGATGTCCCTGGATGCTCAGCTCTATCTTGACGTCCTTGCCCACGATAGGCTGGCCGCCGTTCAGCCCCCACTCAGTGCGGTCAATCTCGCCGGAGGCTTCCCAGCCGGCTACCATCACCCCTTCGTAGGGCCCCTGGCCTTCCATTTCACCCAGATAGACGACATCCAGGGTCACGGGCTTGGTCTGGCCGAGCATGGTCAGGTCTCCGGTGACCTTGTACTTGTCCTGGCCGCTTTCGGACTGGCCGTTGGGCTCCCAGGCGGTGCTTTTGAACTCGATAGTCTTGTGCTGGTTGACGTGGAAGAAATCCTCGTTCTGCAGGTGCGAGTCGCGCTTGCCGTTGGAGGTATCAACGCTGGCAGGTACGATAATTGCCGTGGCCTGGCTCTTGGAGGGGTCGCCCTTGTCGAAAACGATGTTCCCTTTGAAGTCGGTGAACTTGCCGGGCACCTCGTTGAAGAAGTGGCGCACTTTGAAACTCACTCCGGAATGCACCGGGTCGATTTCGTAGGAATGCGAAGGCTGTGCGGACAGGCTGGCCAATCCGGCCAGTGTGGAGAATGCGATCAGATGTCGAATATTCATAATTAGTGGAATGGTTTGGATGCGAAACCACTATCAGAATCAAAAACACCTATTTCGCAAGGCGATCAGGCGACTTTTTCTTTATATCAAGAAAAAGAGTCTCTGGTTATTCGCCTGGGTGATATTTGAGCTTCGGCTTACATCAACGATTGCAGGCTGTCGACAGACCCGACCACAGTCAAAACGTACAAGTGGCCTTCACTAGCCCAGGCCATCAGCGCCACATCCTCGACTTGGTGCAGCTCTGCATGGGTGGGTGGCACGTCGTCGTCTCCGAAGACAGCCAAGTCGATGACGAAAAGCTGGTAGTCGCTGCCGTCGTGCATGCAGACCAGCGCAACCGGGCTGCCCTGCCAGATGAAGGCGGTGGCGCCAACCTCCTCTAAAGGATCGACCTTCTCAGGAAGCGGTCCGGGCGAAGGCGCACCTCGCGAAGACAGGTAAGCCCGCAACTCGTCCAAATCGTCTGAGTTGCTCTCCAGAGCCGGGAGCTGCTTGGACGTATGGGCCACATCCTGATAGAAATCCGGGATGTCCGGGTCGGCCTCCAGGCTCTGCGGATCGAAGAGCAGGGAGCCAAAGGTGAAGACCAGGATGATACAGGCGGCGAGGGAAATGAACTTCGGGTTCTGCCACCAGGAGCGCTCCTGGGCCGGAAAAGGAATCGGGGTATTCCCCGTGGCGGGCGCCGCCGCCAGGATACGCTCCTTCAGCCCAGGTGGCGGGGCCACTTCGGCAATCTTGTCGCGTACTATTTGGTCAAAGCTCATTTCGTTTTCAAACCAGGCGGCCAGCTCTTCGTCCTGCTGCACCATGGCCAACGCCTCTTCCATGCGTTCATCCCCAGGCATGGCATCGTGTGCCAGACAGGATTGGAGGATGACTTTGGCTTCGTCGCGGGTCATGGGCAGTATGAGTATTTGTGTAAATTCAGGCGGAGAGCAGGGCCTTCTTCAATTGTGATTTACCCCGGGACAGCCTGGACATGACTGTCCCGATGGGGATGTCGAGGATTTCCGAGATTTCCTTATAGCTGAGATCCTTGAGATAAAAAAGCGTGAGGGGGGCACGGTATGTTTCGTCGATTTTTTGCAGGGCTGCCACGGCGCTGTTCCCGTCGAGGGAGCGGGCCATGCCAGGATCGACAGCCGGGGCCTCGGCCTCAAGGAGCTTGGGCTCATGAGGTGCCATGTTCGCAGCCTTGCGTCTCTGTCGAAGAAATTCACGGTAAAGGGTGGTAAAAAGCCAGGATTTGACTTTCGAGGTGTCCCTCAGAGACGAACCCTTCTCCGCGTAAATCGCAAAGGTCTGCTGCGTCAAATCGGAAGCCTCATGTTCATTTTTGGCCAGACTGTATCCGAAGCGGTAGAGAGGAGCATAATACTCATCCACGAGCTGCCGGAAATCCAGTTTGGTGTTATCAGACATGAGAGACGATTGAGACCGCGTTTATTCCGTGCTTTTGAAGGAAGTTGAGAAGTATTGGAAGGTTTTTTCGGCAGAAAGAAAGAAAAGCTTAGATAATCAGCATGGAATCGCCATAGCTAAAAAAACGGTAGCGTTGCGCCACGGCCTCGGCGTAGAGGCGTTTTAGGGTATTCAACCCGGTTTCACCACCCGGGTCGAGGAAGGCCGCCACGAGGCACAGAAGGGTCGATCTGGGTAGGTGAAAATTGGTGATCAGGTGGTCCGTTGCCTGAAAATCATAAGGTGGGCGGATGAACAATCGCGAGCGCGCCGACCAGTCACCCGCATGGCCCTCAGGACAGTGGAACAGGCAGTCCTCACTGGAACGCACCGAGGTGGTGCCAACCATAACGCGAGGCCGCCCACCGGGAGTGCGGAGCGCCGCCAGGGTCCTGGCGGGCACCGAGTAAAACTCCTCGTGCATGACGTGCTCGTCCAGGGAATTCACACTGATGGGCTGGAAGGTGCCGAGGCCGACATGGAGCGTCAAATCGTGAAAATCCGCCCCTTTCTGCCTCATGACCTCAATGAGCTCCTTGGTGAAATGCAGCCCGGCGGTGGGGGCAGCCGCCGCCACGGTCTGACCGGGGCTGGCGTAAACAGTCTGGTAGCGCTCCGGGTCGAGGGTATCCAGGCGCTCATCATGGCCTTTGTCCCGTCGAATGTAGGGCGGCAACGGCATGGAACCGTAGCGAGCCGCGATTGAAAGCGCCTCCACCGGCTCCTCGTTTTCGTGGAAACTCACGGTAAACACACCCTCGGCATCCTTGTCCAGCACCCGGGCCTCGACGGACTCGCCGACCGTGAACGTCTTTCCCGGATCAAGCTTCTTTCCCGGTCGCAACAAACACCGAAACGCGCCGTCTTGAGCCGGTTCCAGCAGAAGGCACTCAACTTCGCCACCGCCGGACCGCCGCCCGGCCAATCGCGCTTTGAAGACCTTGGCGTTGTTACGGAAAAACCGGCAGTGCCCGGGCAGGAAACGCGACAGGCCACGGAAGACCGTATGCGTGATCTCGCCGCTGGCCCGATCATAGACGAACAGGCGCGACTCGTCCCGGCGCTTGGCGGGCTCCTGCGCGATCAGCTCGGCAGGCAGAGGGAACTCGAGGTCGGTGGTTTTCAAGACAATCAGGCGGCCTCCGGCGGAAAGTACCGGCGGCTTAGGATGCCTTCCCTTCGACCTGATGCATCCAGACGTCCTGTTGCGGGAACGGGATGGTGATGCCCTCTTCGTCCAGGCGAATCTTAATCGTCTCCTGCAAGCGGAAAAAGACGGTCCAGTAATCCGCCGTATTAACCCAGGGGCGCACCGCGAAGTTGATGCTGCTGTCCGCCATTTCGAGCAAACCGACCGTGTAAGCGGGGTCCTTCAGGACGCCTTCGTCGTTCTCCAGGATATCGGTGAGCACCTGCTTGACCTTGCGGATATCGTCCTCGTAGCTGACGCCTACGACGAGGTCCATGCGACGCGTATCGTGCGCTGTAAAATTGGTGATGGGCCCGCCGATGACCTGGCCGTTAGGGACAATGATCTTCTTGTTGTCCGGTGTCTTCAGGTGCGTTTCGAAGACGTTCAGGTCCATGACGACGCCCGTAATGCCCGCTGTTTCAATGAAGTCGCCCAGCTTGAAAGGCTTGAAGATGATAATCATAACACCGGCGGCGAAGTTACCCAGGGAGCCCTGCAGGGCCATGCCGACGGCCAGAGTACCGGCACCGACAATCGCCACGGCGGATGTGGTGTTGAAGCCCAACGCTTCCAAGGCCGCAATGACAACGATGGCCAGGAGCGCGGCGTAAATCACGTTGGCCGAAAAGCTGGTCAACACCGGATCGACATTGCGAGCCAGACAGACCTTCTTGAACAGGTCGCGCAGGAGAGCGGCGATCCATTTGCCGACGAAGAATATAGCGGCGGCGAAGAGCAGGTTCAAACCATACTCAACGACGAGTGAGAGTACGTAATCTCCGAATTCCATGACAGTTGCGTAATGTTGTTAGTGAGCGGTACCCCGCGTCAGTGCGGTATTACCATAAAGCAGATGGCCATAATAATAGTCGGGATGCAGGCCCCCAGAAATAGACCCAGAGGAGAAATCGCGCCACCAAAATGTTTGCTCAAAATGGACTGACCGGCGGGGTTGGGCGCATTGGCGATAACGGTCAGGCCGCCACCGGTCACCGCGCCGGCGACCACGGCAAATTGCAGGCTGCGCGCGACCTCAAGAGCTTCGCCGGTCTTCATGGCGCCGTGGAGGTCCAACTGGTAAAAAGCGGGCACCTGCGAAGCCAGATAGGTGATAGCGGCATTGTCATTGAAGGCGGTCAGAATCGTGGCGCCGATGAAGAGCGGCACTTCCGTCAGGCTACTCAGCACCGGCGCAATCCACCAGCCCTGCAGACCACCGTGGGTGACCAGACCAGCGAGGAAGAAGCCGACCAGCAGCGGCCCCTTCAGCTTGATGTCGTACTGGTGATGGTGCGTCGCCATGGTGAAGGCGATGAAGAAGAGGAAGCCGCCCACAAACATCGCCGGGTGGTGCAACGTCAACACGGTCCAGGCCACGAAGCCCAGGTGCACGCCAACGATCCACTTGGGCGCGGGCTCGGGTTTGGATTCGTCACCTGCACGGGCCGCACGCTGACGGGCTTTTTCGGCCAAAGCGGCAAATTCCTTCTTGAAGAAGAAGTAAAACAGAAGCGTGCTAACGACGATACCCAGAACCGCGCGGTCACCAAAATGCAGGAACATGAAACTCATGTCGAAGCCCCACTTGGAAGCGACCATCAGAACCGGAGGAGCCGCGAAGTGGGTCAGAGTCCCACCTACGGAGATATTGACAAAAAGCAGACCGAGCGTGGCGTACTTGAACTTGTTACTCGGCTCCAGCGCATAGAATCGTTGCCCCAGGAGCATCGCGGCAATCGTCATGGCGGCAGGCTCGGTAATGAATGAACCCAGCAATGGCCCGATAATCAGGATCGAGAACCACCAGGCCGCCGGCGACTGTTTGCCGATGCCCGCCACGAGCTTCAGGCAGCTCTCCGCTATCTGGATGACCGGACGGCTGGAGGCAATGGCCATAATGATGACCACGAACATCGGCTCGGTATAGTTGCGACCATCGATGTAATCGGTGACCGAATGCCACCCATCCAGCAATGATCCGCCCGCGTCCGCCTTGAAGAAAATCATCCCGATGAGAAGCGGCACGAGCCAGATGCCGAAAATGGCCTCCACCTCGCCCAGAAAGTGAAACAATGTCGCCCTCAGGCTAACCGGCTCCTTGCCGTCCACGTAGACGTAGTCGTGGTTCTTGATGGATTCCTTGTGGGCGTGCTCGTAATCATGCGCCATCTTATTGAACTTGGCCGCGACAAAGGTGTGCGCTACCGCCAGCAGGAAGATAACCGTGGCGAAGACGTTGAACGGATCGGCCTTGGCGCGAAGTTGCAAGGTCTCCATCAGGGTGAGCTCATGGCCCAACGCTTCGGCTTCTTTGCTCTCCATTTCCGCGTAGGCCTCTTCCGACAGCGGGAAGTTACTGGGCTCGCCCCCGTGACCGCCACCGGCGGCATGGGCTAACGGTAAACCGCAGCAGAGCATGAACAGGCAAAGAAGAAGTCGTTTGAAGACAGGCATATCAGGATAGTATTGGCTGACAAAAGTCGGCCCATTAGCAAAGATTTGCTCACGCTCAAGGCAAGCTGTTTCCGCGCCAATCGCCGCAAAGACGACTCAGGGGTAAATCCCACTTGCCAGTCTGAGCCTCATGTGTTCACCTCGCCGCCTTATGCGAATTCGTACCTTTCAGGGCCTCCGGCCCACCCCCGAGCACGCCGACGACGTCGCCTCCCTACCCTACGACGTGGTCAATCGCGAGGAGGCAGCCGCCCTTGCCGCCGGCAACCCGCTGAGCTTCCTCCGCGTCGTTCGCGCCGAAATCGACCTGCCCGAGGATACCAACCCCTACGCGCCGGAGGTTTACGCCAAGGCCAAGGAAAACCTTCTCAAGCTCGAGCACGACTGCCACCTCGTCCGCGAGACCGAGCCCAGCCTGTACTTTTACCGGCAGCAAATGGGCCAGCATAAGCAGACCGGCCTCGTCGCCGTCTGCCACATCGGCGATTACGAGAACAACATCATCAAGAAGCACGAGAAGACCCGCCAAGCCAAGGAGGACGACCGCACCAACCTCAACCGCGCCCTCCGCGCCCACCCCGGTCCCGTCTTCCTCACCCACAAGGACAGCAAGGAAGTCCAGGTCCTGACCGACGACGCCGTGGCCGGCACCCCCCTGATTGACTTCACCGCCGTGGACGGCGTCCGCCACACCATTTGGAAAGTCAGCGGTGACCTCGCCCAGGACCTCGTAGGCGCTTTTCACCACGTTCCCGTGGCCTACGTGGCCGACGGCCATCACCGCAGTGCCAGTGCCGCCCGTGTGGGCAAGGAGCTGCGCGAGGCCAACCCCGATCACTCCGGCGAGGAGGACTACAACTGGTTCCTGGCCGTGCTTTTCCCCGCCGGAGAGTTGAACATCCTGCCCTACAATCGCCTGATCAAGGACCTCAACGGCATGACCGCCGAGGGTTTTCTGGCCAAGCTCCGCGAGGTCGCCGAGGTCGCGGAGGATGCGCCCAACTCCCCCCTCGTCCCCGGCAGCATGAGCCTTTACCTGGAAGGGAAATGGTTTGGCCTGACTTTTCCGCAGGACCCGGACGCCGGCCCCATCGAGCGCCTCGACGCCTACGTCCTGCAGGACAAGGTACTCACGCCCATGCTCGCCATCGACGACCCGCGCACCAGCGACCGCATCGACTTCGTCGGCGGCATCCGCGGTACCGCCGAGCTGGAGAAACGCGTCAACTCCGGCGATTGGGCCGCGGCCGTCTCCATGTACCCGGTCACCATCCAGCAGCTTATGGACATCGCCGACGCCGGCGAAATCATGCCGCCCAAGAGCACCTGGTTCGAGCCGAAGCTGCGCAGCGGGCTCTTCGTCCACACTTTTTAGCCATGTCCGTACTTCGCGTCGCGCAATTCGGTCTCGGCCCCATCGGGCAGGCTTGTGTGCGTCTGCTGGCCCAAAAGCCATGGGTGGAAATCGCCGGCGGGGTGGACATCCTGCCGGAGCTTCACGGGCAGCCTCTGGGCCCGCATTGCGGCATAGACCTGCCCCCGGAAGTCAAAATCTACCCGAGCATCGAAGCCCTCGTCGACGAGCAAGTCGTGGACGCCGTGCTCCACACCGCAGGCTCCCGGGCCGCCGTCAGCCTTCAGCAAATGGCCCCCATGATCGAGCGCGGGCTGACCGTCGTCTCCTCCTGCGAAGAGCTGCTCTTTCCCCGGCATCGCGCCCCCCATGAAACCACTGAAGCGGATGCCCGCTGCCGCGAAACCGGCGCCAAGGTGCTCGGAACGGGCGTCAACCCCGGTTACGTCCTCGATGTGCTGCCGCTGGTGCTGACCGGCGTCTGCCACCACGTGCGCGGCATTCACGCTGAGCGCGTCAGTGACGCCGCCCTGCGTCGCGAGCCCCTGCAACGCAAAGTCGGCAGTGGCCTCGAACCCGCCGAATACCTGCGACTCTGGGAAGAGGGAAAAACCGGCCACGCGGGCTTCCAGGAGTCGCTCCTGCTCATCGCGCACACCCTCGGCTGGCAGGTCGGCGAAATCACCGAGACCCTCGAGCCGGTCATCGCCGAGAAAGCCATCACTACTGAGTTTTTCCAAGTGGAGCCCGGCCAGGTGCGCGGCCTGCATCAGATTTGCCGGGCTGAGACTGTCGACGGACGCACCATCCATTTGGACCTGGAAATGTCGCTCGAGACTCACGACCCGCATGACCTCGTCCGCATCGACGGCGACCCGCCCATCGAGGCACGGCTCAACGGCGGTGTCGCAGGAGACAGCGCCACCATCGCCGCATTGGTCAACGCCCTGCCCCGCCTGCACCGCGCCAAGCCGGGCGTACGCCTCATGACCGAGCTCGCCCCACCCCACTGGTTGTGATTTGGGAGCTACGCGCCCCCAAACCCCGCGGTGCGGTCACGCACCTTTCCGCACTTTGTCTTTCTTGTCTTCGCGTTCTTCCTGCAGGCGTTCGCGCTCGAGCCGGAGCTGCTGCTGAATCTGCTCGGCCTCTTCGCCCTGAGCGGATACGAGCTTGCCCTTGAGGAAGACCTCACGCTCGGCAATTTTGGCTTCGTAGACCTTGTCGATTTCAGCGAGCTGCGCGCGCTGCTCATCGGTCAGGGGCTTGACGGCGGAAGGGTCGTCCTTTTCCAGCCGTTCCATGGCAAGTTCGTAGGCACTTTTCATAAGCGGATGGGTTACACCAGCCGTAGCCCCAGTACAAGCATTACCGCGAGGATGGCCGGCGGAGTCCACAAATACCCGGCGCGCTGCGTCGGCAGATGAAGAACAATCAGGTAGCCTAGAAACATCAGGCAAAGCGTGATGGGTGCCAGCGGCAGGTAACGCCACTCCGCCGCGTGAAAGAGACCCGGCGCAAGCAAACCGGCAGCCACGATTTTGTCGAGCAGCCAGTTCAGCACCCAGCAAAGGTGGTTGATCAACAACGATACCGGCCAGGCCCCCACCAGCCCGAAGACCGCGGATACCCCCGCCGTCACCAGGGCCACCGAAGCCAACGGCAGTAGGATGGTGTTCAGCAGCACTGCTCCGGGGGTGAAGACGCCGAAGATGGCAATGGTCAGCGGCGTGCTGAACAGCGTGGCGGCAAAGGAAACCCCGGCCGCCAGCAGGAACCAGCGCCAGGCCTTTGCCCAGGTCCGCTGCCGCAGGCTCCAGGAGTCCTCCGGCAGGAAACGGTAGGGACGAAAGCGTTCGGCCAGAAATTGCGACAGCGGCAGGCCGTACAGCAGGATGCCGCCCACCACCGCATAGGAGAGTTGGAAGCCGGGTCGCAACAACTCCTGCGGACTCCACAGCAGCACGCCAATTGCCGAGAACAGCAAAGCGGACATCGCCGAGGGTTTTCGCTGAAAGCCAACCGCCAGCCAGAAGATGCCCACCATGAGCAGGGCGCGCAGAGCCGAAGGCGGATGCCCGACTACCATGACGTAGGCTGTTACCAAGGCCAAGCCCAGCACCGCACCGATGGGCCGGGGCAGCCGAAGCAGATCGAAAATCAAAAAAATGGCTCCTGCGATGATGCCGATATGCAGGCCACTGACGGCAAACAGGTGCATGGTGCCGCTCTCGATAAATCGCTCCTTTTGGCTGCGGCCCAGCGCTTCCTTGCGCCCCAACAGCATGGCCTCGCTGATGCCCGCCAGGGAGCGCTCGTTCTCCGTTTCGGCCCCGAGGCGCAGGCTGTCGCGGATGCGCAGGTTGAGCGCGCGGGCAATCAATTCGTACTCCGGCGCGGGTCGCTCAAGGGCTCGGGTAGAGCCCGAGTCGAACCGGTAATAAACGCCGCTGCGTATCAGGAAGGCGTTGAACCCGTAGTCATTGCCATCGTCTTCCAGCACACCCAAACGCCCGCGAACCCGTACGCGCGCTCCGGGAGCGTAGTCATCCACGAACTGCTCCGGCCAGACGACAAAAAAGGCCCGCTGACCACCCAAAGCAGGCAGCAACTTGGGCGGGCCTTCGATGGTTGCCAACCCGCTCAATTGGCCGTTTTGGCGCACGTCGGCAAAGAGGCGGTCAATGCGCATGGAAAATTCAGCCTCGCGTGGCGGCAGTTGAAACCCGGTCGGCGGCTGCGGCTCGCGCATCAACCAGTAGGCCCATGCCAGCAAAATCACCCCGCCGATAAA
Organism: Verrucomicrobiia bacterium; assembly: GCA_030432235.1. Taxonomy (GTDB): domain Bacteria; phylum Verrucomicrobiota; class Verrucomicrobiia; order Opitutales; family Cerasicoccaceae; genus JAUIHT01. The sequence continues at coordinate 131,355 of JAUIHT010000007.1, forward strand.
CAGCCCGCCCCAGAGGCCGTATTTTAACGGCCCGCTCCCACGCGACAGCCACAGCGCCACCATCACCAGAACCAGCCCAGGCACAATCAACCACAAAGGCGAACCTTGCCACGGCATCCCCGCGCCGAGGACATAGCCCAGCACAATCGGCAGCAGCAGCCATAGCAGCGGCCAGTGCCCGAGACGTCCCAACCCCGCCCGGGCATCGACAGTAGCATCCAAGGACATCGCCTCCTGCTATTTCCCATGACGGCACAGGAAGCAATGATTAAATATTATTTCGCCGGAAAGTGTTGGATAAAATGTGTGCCGCCGATATTCAGTCCTGCGTCTATTGCTGCCTGTAAGTAAGCATGCCCGTGTGCCACTGCCTCGGGCAAGCTCTGCCCCTTGGACAGACCGGCCGCAATGGCAGCGGATAGAATGCAACCGCTACCGTGCGTGTTGATGTCGGGATTGCGCGTGCTTAAAAATCGTTGGACCTCGCCCTCGGGAGTGACCAGCACATCGACGAGCTGGTCTGTCTCCAGATGGCCGCCCTTGATCAGGAAGGCCACCCCGTAAGCAATGGACAAGGCGTGCCCTGCCTCCTCCATCGCTTCCACGCAACCGGGACGCTCCCCCAGCAGCACGGCGGTTTCGTCCAGGTTGGGCGTGACCAGTGTGGCCAGCGGCAGAAGAGTGTTTTTCAGAGTCTCGATGGCCTCCGGCTGGAGTAGGGTCGCGCCACTGGTCGCTACCATGACCGGGTCAACCACCAGCGGGATTCTCGTTTCCCGGATGAAGTCCGCCGTCTCCCGGATGAGCGGCTCCGAAAATAGCATGCCGGTCTTGGCCGCGCCGATGCAGTAGTAAGCACGGAGCTGGTCGAGCTGGGCCCGGAGGAAGTCGGCGGGCAACTCGTGGATGGCGCTGACGCCGTCGGGGTTCTGCGCGGTCAGCGCAGCAAAAGCGGAGACGCCGTAGACGCCATTGGCCGCGAAGGCCTTCAGGTCGGCCTGTACTCCCGCCCCACCCCCGCTGTCGGAGGTGGCAATGGTCAGGGCAACCGCTTTTTCGTCTGACATGGGTATTTATCCTTTGCGTGTTTGCCGCCAGCGGCGCAGCCCGGCAGCCCCAAGGGCTAACCCCGCCAGGCCCAGGACGGCTTCGGTGGGCTCCGGTACTTGTTTCGCTTTCAGGGTTTCGTTCGGCTCGGTGTTGTAAGCCCAATCGGTGAAGTAGATCGAGGCGTTGGGCAGGCCCGAGGCCTGGACGTTGACCCATCCGTAGTAAAAGTCGGCGCTTTCATCCAACCTGAAGCGGAAGCCGAGGGTGAAGTGTGCGAGGTGCGAAGTGGCAAAGGTGTTATTGGGGTAACTGCCGGCCAGAAAAATATAGGCCTGGCTTTCCAGGATGCCCGTCGTGGACTCGATGATCTTGACGGGGTTATAATAGCCCCAGGTGAAGGGAATATCGCCCGAGGGTACTGCTGCGGTGATGGTCTCGCCGGAGTTGAACCATGCAAAGCGATAACCTTCCGTGACAAAGCCGGCGCCTGTATTCTGGATACCCGTCCGCTGGATTTTGGCGTTGTTTTGCCAGAAGGTGCTCGAACGGAGAAAGACGAAATCGTCACGTCCATCCAAATCAATGTCCCAGTTGATGGTGGTGTTGGCTGCGTTCAAAACCACCCCGGGCGCGTTTCCGTCAGGTACGATATGGCGAATAATGGCATGCAGATCCTGGCCGGAGGATGCGGCCAGAAGGCCTATCATGGCGCCGCCGGATTGATTGAGAGAAACTTTCATTGGCATTTTCAAATCTAAGAGTGATTATTGAATCAAGAGCTATGAGCGACCAAGAATATTTCGGCTTATTCTCCCCCGAGACCAAGAAGCCGTCTGATGATTCCGGGGAGGAAGCCACCGCGCGGCGTCCGCTGGCCGTGCGCATGCGCCCGCGCAACCTCGGCGAGGTCATGGGGCACGAAAACCTGCTCGGTGAAGGCTCGCTCCTGCCCAAGCTCATCGCGGCGGACACCTTCGGCAGCCTGCTCTTTTACGGGCCGCCCGGCTGCGGCAAGACCACCCTCGCGGAGGTTATTGCCCACGAGACGGGCAGCCGCTGCGTGCGGCTCAACGCCGTACTGTCCAACGTGGCGGAGCTGCGGGACGTCCTGCGTCTGGCGCGTCACCGCCCGGAGGACCGCACCATCCTTTTCATCGACGAAATCCACCGCTTCAACAAGGCCCAGCAAGACCTCCTCCTGCCCGACGTCGAGGCGGGGAACGTCCGTCTCATTGGCGCGACCACACATAACCCCGGCTTTTACGTCATCCCGCCGCTGCTCTCGCGCAGCCACCTCTTCCGGCTGGAGCCGCTGCCCGAAGATGCTGTCGTCAAGGTGCTGGCCAAAGCCCTGACGGATATCGAACGTGGCCTGGGCGCAACCAAGTGCACGGCCTCGGAGGATGTCCTGCGGGGCTTGGCAAAACTCTGTGACGGCGACCTCCGCCGCGCCTTGAACGCCCTCGAGACCCTCGCACTCAGCCAGCCCACTGGCAGCGTGATCAATGAGGAAGAGCTGGAAGCCTTCGCCCGCGAACGCCGCATCCGCTACGACGCCGACGAAGACGAGCACTACGACACCATCTCCGCCTTCATCAAAAGCGTACGCGGCTCCGACCCCGACGCGGCGCTCTACTGGCTGGCCAAGATGCTCGAAGGCGGCGAGGACCCGCGCTTCATCGCCCGGCGGCTCATTATCCTGGCCTCGGAGGACATCGGCTTGGCCGACTCCCGCGCGCTCCCACTGGCAACGGCCACCTTGCAGGCGGTAGACTTCGTCGGGATGCCCGAGGCACAGTTGAGCCTCAGTCACTGCACGCTCTTCCTCGCGCTTTGCCCGAAAAGCAACTCCGCCACCGAGGCCATCGGGCGGGCCAAACGGGCGCTCAAGGAAAACTCCGTCCAGCCTGTGCCGCTCTGGCTGCGCGACGCCCACACGAAGCTGAACAAGAAAATGGGCCACGGCGCAGGCTACCTTTACTCGCACGAATTTCCCGAGGCCATCTCGGGCCAGGAGTACCTGGAAAGCCCGTTGGAGCTTTACATTCCCAAGCAAAACGGCGCCGAGGCCTCCCTGGCCGAGCGCCTCGCCCACTACCGAGCCCTCAAGAAAGAGCGGAAATCTTGACACCCGCGCCCAAAAGTGGGACTATCCCACCTATGTCGACGGCGATAGCAGACCAGAAAAAGCGCTTGGTATTGCCCAATGCCAAGCCTGGAGATGTTTTCGACATCCAGCAGCGGAGCGAAAACGAGTACATCCTCACGCGTCTGATTAAACCCGAACCGCGCAAAAAGATGACCGTGGAAGAAGTGCGGAAGGCCATTGAGAAGTCACCGCTGACTCCGGTCATGAGTTGGGAAGAACTGAAGAAAGAGACACGCGAGTTCTGATGCTACTCGATACCAATGTTCTCATCGCCGCCTTTTCGCCGGATGACCATTTTCACTCATGGGCCAGGCAACTAATTGAAAGCTTCCCCGAGGGCCAGGCTCTGGCCATTGATACAATCATACTGGCTGAAGTTTGCGTCGGTGACTCCTCCCCGAATACCGTAGCGCAGAGGATTCAATCCTGGGGCATTGAGTTACTCGATTTGCCGCTCGCGGTAGCCCCGGTTGCCGCGACAGCCTATCGTCTTTGTCGAGAGCGACGCAGCCAGCAGAGCGGCGAACCGGGCTCCCGTATACCACTGCCAGACTTTCTTATCGGCGCTCACGCCAGCGTACGGCGAATTCCTTTGGCCACAGCGGATATTGGACGCTACGCCACCTATTTTCCCGAAGTGCAGTTGATCGTCCCACCGAACTTACCACACTAGCATGATACTGATTGCCCTTCTTGTTCTGCTGGCCTGGTTGTATCTGGCCTTTGCCCACGGCCGTTTCTGGGAGGCAACCATCCCGGAGCCAGCCCCCGAGCCGTCGAAGTGGCCGTCCGTGGTAGCGGTCGTGCCCGCGCGTAACGAGGCCGAAACCATCCAGGAAACCGTCCGCGGCATTCTCGGGCAGGATTACCCCGGCACGCTGTCGCTGGTAGTGGTGGACGACCACAGCGAGGACAACACCGGCCACCTGGCATTCCTCGCCTCGCAGCAAATCAGCAAGGCCGACCGCATCACCATCCTCAAAGGCCAGCCGCTGGCGGATGGCTGGGTGGGCAAGGTCTGGGCCATGCACCAGGGCTGGGAGGAGGCTTCGAAGGTCGCCCCGGACTTCATCTGGTTCACCGATGCCGACATCGCACACGAGCCCCACGCCCTGCGCGGGCTGGTGGCCCGAGCCGTTGACGAGGATCGCGGCCTGACCTCCACCATGGTCGAACTGCGCTGCGAGGACTTTTGGGAAAAAGCGCTCGTGCCTGCCTTCGTCTACTTCTTCAAGCTGCTCTACCCCTTCCGCTGGGTCAACGACCCGCACAAGAAAACCGCCGGTGCCGCCGGCGGCAGCATGCTGGCCCGGCAAAGTGTTCTGGAGAAAATCAAAGGCCCAGCCGCCATCAAGGGCGCGCTCATCGACGACTGCGCCTTCGCCAAGGCCATTCAGAACACCGGCGGTACGCTGTCGTTGAATTTGACCTGCGACAGCTACAGTCTGCGTGGCTACCCCCGCGCCTCCGACGCCTGGAACACCATCGCACGCACCGCCTATACCCAGCTCGGTTACAATCCATGGGCTCTGGCCGGGAGCGTCGTGGGCCTGGCGCTGCTCTTTATTTTCCCGTCATTGCTGATCGGCTGCTATCTGGCAGCGTTCGTCATCATTGCCGACGCACACTGGGCCCTCGGCATAAACGTGGAGCTCCCCACCTTTGGCAAGCTGCTCTGGTTTTCCCTGCCTCTGGTTATCTCCGTAATTACCAACTGTATTATCGCGCTCAGTTTTCGGCCTGTTGTCCGGTTCTACGGCCTTCGTCTGCGCTGGGCGTTTATCCTACCCATCATCACTATCTTTTATCTCGGGGCCACGCTGGACTCCGCCCGACGCTACCATCGCGGCTCGGGAGGACGTTGGAAGGGGCGTACCGTGGAACGGTCAATACCCTAAAAATCGGGTAACATTACCGGGCAAGGCCCTAAGGCATTGACGCATCTTTGGCGGTATTATAAGTAAACGTCATGAAGTGCGTACTGTATCTATCTCTGCTTTGTGTGCTGACGACTCATGCCTTCGGGTTCGTCGTAATCACGGTCGACATCAGCAATCCCAGCGCGGTCACCTTCACCGCGACTGATAACAACTCGACCATCGACGCGGGGTTAAACTCTATTGCCGGAATTTCGCTGATCGATTTCCTGCCCGGCAACACGCAATCGCTGGACGGCGACGTGGATTCCGGCTCCATGGACATTCTCGATACCACGGTGGGCTCCGGCACCCGGATTGCCCTAGACCGGTACTACTCCGAAAACGGCTCCGGCTACTCACTTCTGGACCTGAGCTTTTACAGTCTGACCAATCACAACACTGAAGTCAGCACGACCGAGCCTGCCTTGACCGGAGTGCTCACTCTCGATCTAAATGGGCTCACCCTACCCGCTTCCGGGAGCTCGGGTTCGGTTACGATGGGCTCGCGATCCTTTGCCGGTACGCATACTTTCGGTACATACAATGTCGTTCCGGAGCCGGGCGCTTTCGCGGCTATTGCCGGGCTTCTGGGTCTGCTTTATGTAAGTGCCAAACGGTGGCGCAATCGCAAAGGCCTCTAATCCTTGAAGTAGTAGGACAAATCCCAGTCCCGGATGCGCTTCATCTGCTCCGCCGTGCCGAAGTAGACGCCGCCGAAGGCCTGACCACTCTCTGCCGGATAAAAGCTGACGTGTAGGTAGCCGTCCTGGGGAATCATTAATCGCAACTCGAACTCGCCTTCGCCTTGGGAAATCGCCTTCTTCTGGCCCGGCTGCACTTCCACTGAATCACGCGTCTTCGTCTGGGTCACGAACAGGGAGAGCTTCGCCGACTGACGACTCTCCAGCGCGTAGCGCCCGCGCACAATCACCGTATCAGGCACCTTGAAATTCGGCGAGGTCGCCTCCACCGACGTGATGGCGATGGTGTCACCCGGTCGAAAGAGGCTCGGCCCGAGGGTAAATTCCACTGGATTCAAAAGAGCCAGTATTTTTAAGCCGGTTGCGATGGATTGGCGTCCGGGATTCTCATCCTCACTCGACAGATTGGGAATATGCAACAGCTCGTAATGTGCGTCTTCAATAACCAGCATACGAAACGACTTCCCAACCAAATCGTCTTTATCCGGGTCCCAAAGTGTAATGGTTCGCTCGACCTCCAACTTCTCGTCGCCGATTTGCTCAACATACACTTCCAGATATTTGCTGTCCTTATGATGCTCGGGCTGGTGCTCATGTATTTGCCCCACAATATCAATCACCTCTCCTAAAGGGACCCCCAATTCACCGATAAGCACATAATCATGGCCGATTGATGAGGCTTCTATGGGCTTCGCATCCTCATAGAAAGGATTTCCGCCGAAGACGAGTAGGAGTGATACCAGAGAAAGCATGATGTATTAGACATATTCTATCAGTAATGGTTTCACCGCTTTTCGCTTTCAGCTTTCAGCTTTTCGCTTCAAGCTCTTCCCATGACCCTCTTTGAGAAAATCATGGCCGGGGAAATCCCGGGAACCTTTGAGCATCAGGACGACCTCTGCGTGGCCATTCGGGATATCGACCCGAAGGCGCCAACGCACCTGCTGGTCATCCCGCGCAAGCCCATCCCCCGCGTCGGCGAAGCATCCGAAGAGGACAGCGCACTTCTCGGCCATCTCCTCAGTGTGGCGGGAAAACTCGGCAACAAATTCGGGCCCGACGGCTTCCGGGTCGTCATCAATAACGGCCCGGACGGCGGCGAGGCCGTCCCGCATCTGCACGTGCATGTCCTGGCCGGACGCGCCCTGGCCTGGCCTCCGGGATAAGCAAAGCGAGGCCTTGCCTACTACTCGATTTTCCCAAGGGGATTTGTAGGAGAGGCTTTATGCCTCGACACGCGCTCATACGTGTCGAGGCATAAAGCCTCTCCTACGATAAAGGGGTGTAGCCCCTGCTAGCTGACTAGATTCGCCGAGATGTAATCGAAGGACATCTTGAGCGAGTCGAAGGGATCGCCGGGAGTGCGGTCCTGCTCGACGATGAACCACTCGCAGCCGGAGGCTTCGCCTTCCTTGATGATACCGGCAAAGTCGAGGTTACCGTTGCCGACCTCGGCCATGTCGATCTCGTTTTTCTCGTTGATCTTGAAGTCCTTGAGGTGAAGCAGAGGCAGGCGGCCCTTGAGCTTCTTGCACCAGGCCACCGGGTCGGCGCCACCGTACTGCACCCAGTAGGTGTCGATTTCGCCGTCAATGGGGATGCTGTCGTAAATGATATCCATGATGGTCTTGCCGCCCATCTTGCGGAACTCGACGTGGTGATTGTGGTAGGTCAGCACCTGACCGGCTGCCTTGAGCACCTCGGTGGCCTTGCCCAAGTCGTCAATCAACGACTTCACGGACTCCTCGCTGCCAAAGTCCACCCCGCTCGGATAGGGATAGGCGGTGTACTTGCAGTTCAGCGCGGCCAGCTTTTCGACCACCTTTTCCGGCTCCGTGCGAATGAGATCGCTCGCCTCGTGCGTCGCGCAAATCGTCAGGCCATTGTCGGCGGCGATTTTCAGAAGCGCATCGGGCTCGATTGGGCCCAAAGCGCTGGCCTGCACGGCTTTATAGCCCATCGCGGCTACCTTCTCGAAAGACTTGGCGATATCCTCGGGGGTCTTGCAGAAATCGCGGAGTGTATAAAGTTGGACAGCAACTTGTTCAATTTTCATAGCCTTCCAGAAATGCCCTACACGTGTAGGGCTATCAATAAAAAAGTACATCAAAAACCTCAGAATATGCCGAAATACTCTGAACGCACCAAGACAGATTCAGGTATTGCGCGCGGGCGGGAACTAACCTTTGTTCTACCTTTTCAAAAGACAAACATTGAGCGAGCAGGAAACAATCGTCCAGGACGCCATCCGCGTCGAAGGCCTGAGCAAGCGTTATGGCAAGCTCAAGGCAATCGAAAGCATCAGCTTTAGCGTGGAGCGCGGGCAGGTAGTCGGCTTTCTAGGGCCCAACGGTGCAGGCAAAAGCACGACCATGCGCATCCTCTGCGGGTTGATGCCGGCCAGCTCCGGGCGTGCCTACATTTGCGGCATTCCGGTGGCCAGCCACCCCAACGAGATCAAGCGCCGCATCGGCTACATGCCCGAGCACAATCCCCTGCCCTCGGACATGCGCGTCATCGAATACCTGCGCTACCGCGGCCGTCTGCGGGAAATCCCCCGCCGTGAACTCAAGGCCCGCGTGGACGAGGCCATGGAGGTCTGCGACCTTCACCGCAAGGCCCGACGACGCCTCATCGGCTCTCTCTCCAAAGGCTACCGGCAGCGCGTAGGCATTGCCGACGCCATCCTGGCCAATCCGGAAGTCATCATCATGGACGAGCCCACCATCGGCCTGGACCCGCATCAAATTTTAGCCATTCGCAAGCTCATCGACTCCCTGCGGGGCCGGATGACGGTCATCATCTCCAGCCACATTCTGCCCGAGATCGAACTGGTCTGCGATCGCGTCATCATCATCAACCAGGGCCGCCTCGTCGCCGCCGGCGAACCCGCCAAGCTGCGCCGGGAGTTTGTGACCAAGCGCAACTACCGCCTGCGCGCCCGGGGCAGTGAAAGCGAAATGCGCTCCGCGCTGCTCAAGGTCTGCCCGAGCGTAAGGATCGAGGCCGTGGGGCCCGTCAGCGCCACCGGCCATCGCGAGTTCCTCCTCGAAACGGATCGCGACAGCACCGAGCCCGAAGACCTGATGCATGCCCTGGCCGACCCCAAACTCGGCCTGAGCGAATTCTCGCGTCAGCGAGCCACCCTCGAAGACATTTTTATGGCAGCGACCAAACGCAGCTGGGACGAAACCGCCGCCCCCTTCCCCGGCAACAACTCCGCCAAAGCCTGATGCGTCATTTTCTCCATTTGCTTGTCCACGAAATCCGGATGCTCTGGATCAGCCCGGCCACCTATGTGGCGGCCATCCTTTTCCTCATCCTGATGGCGTTCATCTACGTGTTCTACCTCTATTACGGGAGCATTGGCACTCAGGATGTGCTGGTCTCGGAGTGGTTTTTCCAGTCCTTCTTCTGGCCCGTCTTTTTCATGGTGCCACTGCTGACCATGCGCAGCCTGGCTGAAGAACGCCGCCTGGGCACCCTCGAGTCTCTGATGACCACGCCGGCGACGGCCTTCCAAATCGTCGTGAGCAAGTTCATCGCGATTTACCTGTTTTATATCGGTATCTGGGCGCTGACGCTGGCCTTTCCTTACATCGTCGCCTACTTCGAGCCCGGCCTGGCCGAGGAAGGCCGCCTGCTCGACAAGGCCAGTCTGCTGGGTGGATTCCTTTTTGTCGCCCTCAGCGGCACACTCTACATCGCCCTGGGCCTCTTTACCAGCAGCCTGACCCGCAGTCAGCTGGTGGCGGGCATGCTGTGCTTCAGCCTTCTTTTCGTTATCATCGTAAGCGGCCAATTGCTCATGAAGCTGCCCATCGCCGAGTTCAAAGCCCTGTCCTGGGCGGGCGAGCCACTGGAGTACCTGCGCACCTTCAAGCATCTGGAGGATTTCAGTCGCGGCATCATCGACACGCGCCCTTTCGTGCTTTACCTCAGTAACGCCATGCTGCTGGTGGGCCTGACCACCCTGACCGTGGAGGCACGCGCATGAGCCGTTTCGACGACTTCAGTACCGTGCGCTGGTTCCGGCGCTGCAACCGCACCGCGCAGATCGTGCTCGCGCTGGTATTCGTGGCGGCCATCAACTTCATCGCGGCGGTGCAGTTCAGCCGCTTCGACATGACCGAGGGCCGCCGCTTCTCCCTCTCCCCCGAGAGCTTTGCCTACCTGCGCGACCTCGACGAGCCCGTCGAAATCATCGTTACCGAGCCACCGGAAAACGCACGCCCGGAGGCCAAGCAGATTTTCAGTCACTTGCAGCGTCTGTTGACCGAGTACGCCTACGCCGGACGTCAGGGCGGAGACCCGATGATAACCGTCGAGTACATCAACGTCTACCGCCAGACCGACCGCGCCGAGGACCTCGTCCAACGCTACGGTGTGCAACCCGAGCGTGAGAACGCCATCATCGTGGCCAGTGGCGAGCGCTACCGGGAAATCATCGGGCCGGAGCTTTACGAAGTCTCCCCCGATGGCGAAAGCTTTTTCAAGGGGGAGGAGGCCTTCACCTCCGCCATCCTGGAAGTCGCCCGTGAGGAGCCGCTCAAGCTCTACTTCACGGGTGGCCACGGCGAAATGCAGCCCGGCGCGGTCGACCCCCTGCGCGGCCTCTCTCAGGCCACGGGCTTCCTCAAGCAACGTAACTACGAGTGGGAAGTGCTCGACCTGCTCAAGGCGCACGATGTCCCCGAAGACGCCGGAGCCATCGTCATCGCCGGTCCGCAGACGGAGTTCTTCCCGGTCGAGGTGCAGAAGTTGCGCGAGTACCTGGACGCCCGTAACGGCAGGCTCATCGTCCTGCTGGACCCCGCCCGCCAGCACGGCCTCGAGGACCTCTTCTACGACTGGGGCGTACTGTCCGACGACATGCTTGTGCTCGAGCCCTCCGAGGAATTTATCGCCGCCGGCGGCGACATGCTCGTGAGCCGCTTTGCCGAACACCCCATCACGCAGTTACTTATCGACTCGCAGCAGCGCGTGCTCTTCGGCTTGAGCCGACCGGTCCGCGCCGACCCCGGTGCGCGTATCGACGACCGCATCACGGTCACGCCCCTGCTCGGTTCCTCCGACGCCAGTTGGGCCGAGCGCAATTACCGGCAGGATGTCGAGCAGCGCTTCGCGGAGCGTGAAGACCTGCCCGGCCCGGTGCCGATGGCAGTCATTTCCGAGCGAAGCGCCGCCAGTGGCCTTGGCTTGGACCTGCCCAGCGGCAAGCTGGTCGTCTTTGGCAACGCCGCCTTCCTCAGCAACAACCGCTTCAACTCGGCGGCTAACAAAATCCTGTTCTTTAACCTGCTCAATTGGGTGCTAGACCGTGACTCCATGCTGACCATCACCCCGCGCCCGGTGGAAGATTACCAGCTGACCGTCAGCCGCGGCGAGCTGGGTGCGATTTTCCTGCGCCTGCTCTGGATTCCCGGGGGCGTCGCCCTGATCGGATTCCTTGTCTTTCTTTTCCGTCGCCGCTAAATCCTCATACCAGATATTTCCATGCGACTGCGCTTTACCATCATCCTCGTCCTGCTGAACATCGCAGCGGCCTTCTACATCCTGCACCTGGAAAAGAAGACCGCGCCGGAAGACCCTTTTGACAAAGCCATCGCCAACGTGCTGCCCAACGCGCTCACGGTGGACAAGATTACCATCTCCAGCCGCGGCGAAAACAGCAACGAGACACGCGTGCTCGAGCGCCAGCGCAACCGCTGGGAAATCGTCAGCCCCTTCCGCTGGCCCGCCAACGACAACGCCGTGCAGCGCATCCTCACCCAGTTGGAGTTCCTCGACATCGAAACCACCATCCCGCTGGACGAAATCGAAAAGGCCGGGCAGAGCCTGGCGGACTTCGGCCTGACCGAACCGCAGGTCACCCTCACCTACTCCGGCGCAGGCAAGGAAACCACACTGAAAATCGGCGCGCCGACCAAGCTCGGCAGCCGCCTTTACATTCTGGCCCCCGGTGGCGATGACGTGCTCGTGGTCACCCGTGAGTTGCTCGAAAGCATCGATGTCTCCCTGGAAAACCTTCGCAGTGCCCAGATTTTCAACCTGCCCATCTTTGAAATCCGCTCCCTGCGCATCCAGGCCGGTGAGCAGCGTATCGTGGTCACGAAGACCGGCGAGCAGTGGGACTTCGAAACCCCGGTCAACGTACCCGCCGACCCGGAGCTGGTTACCAGCACCCTCGGCATGCTGACCGGTTCGCAGGCCATCAAGCTCATCCCCTCCAGCGAAGTCGACCTGGCGCGCTTCGGCCTGACCAATCCCTTTATGCGCGTGACCCTGAGCGGCAATGATCGCCGCGAAAGCCTCGTTCTCGGCGCCCCCGTGCCCAACCTGCCCGAAGGCGCGACGCCCCAACGCTACGCTCAGCTTGAAACGCCCGCCGCCGACGGCACCGTCTTCACCGTCAACGCCGCTAACTTCGACTGGCTGGTCAACGCCACCGACGAACTGCGCGAACACAATTTCCTCCTTTTCGACCCGGCGCACGTCACCGCCCTGCGTATTTCACTGAGTGGCAAGTCACTCACCTTGCAGAAGATCGAAAAAAGCTCCTCCAGCGATGCCGATACCTGGCAAGTGCTCGTTACGGAGAAAGCCGGCAACGTCGTCAGCCAGCCCGGAGACCCCGAGTTGATCAACCAGCTCATGGACCGACTGAACTGGCTCAAGGCGCGCAGCTTCGTCAGCGACGCGCCGTCACCGGCCAATCTCGCCGACTACGGCTTCGACGCCCCCAACGCCAGCGTCACCCTCGACAACGGCACACCCATCACGCTCATCCTCGGCGCAGTGGACAAGGAGGATGGTCGCCTGATCTATGCGAAGCGCGCAGACCAACCTTACGTCTACACCGTCGCCTCGACCATTCTCGGTCTGCTCACCGCCAATCCGCTCGACTATCGCACCCGCCTGCTCGATCAACAGCCGCCCTCCGCTCAAGTCACCTCGCTCAAGCTGACCGATCTGAAGAACGAGCGCGTCCTGTTGGACATGACCGTAGACCCGGCCAAGCAGACCTGGCCCGTCGCTCTCGAAGGCAAAGATGCGGCCTTCAAGGAGGGAGTCCTGCAGTTGGTCGAGGACGTTAAAAGCTTCCGCGTGGACAAGTATCTGGAAAGCCGTTTCCACGAACAGGAGGCCGCGCCCTGGCGTTACCAGCTTACTGCGGAAATCCTACTGCCTGGTGGCGACGGCGGCAAGAAGCTGACCCGGAACTACTATTTCTCTTTCCGCCTGGGCGCGGGCAGTCAGATTGGCGGCAGCCCCGAGCTTGGCTACACCTTCACCCTCACCCAAGCTGAAATCGATACCTTGTTCGACCTCACCTTCGAACAGGAGACACCCGCGCTTCCGCAGACCGGTGAAGCCGTCGAGCAAGCACCTCTCGACGACCTGTCGGCTGAACCCGATCCGCGCGGGCCGGACGCTCCGGCTTCAGAAGCCGATGCCAAGACGATCACCGAGGGTAAAGCTGATGCCGCCAAGTGAGCCACACCAGACTGCTTCTCCCTGGCCGCGCCGGATACTGCGTGGCTTTCTTTTGCTGATCAATCTGTTCCTGCTGCTGGTCTTTCTCTTGCAGGGGGCACTCATTTTCTGGCTTTGGCCGGACGGCGAAATCGATTTGCCGCAATCGATCCTGGAAAAGATCAACGAGGAACTGGCCAAGGAGGGCCTGCATTTCCAGACCAAGGATCTCGAACTCGACCTGCGCGGATATATTGCCGCCAAGGAAGTGACGCTCGGCTTTTCCGAAGGCGAGACCGAGGCATTCTCCGCCGAACGCATCCTGATCGGATTCCAGCCCTGGGACTTGCTTATCGGCCATTTTTCCCTGGACGAAGTACGCATCATTGGCGGCAAACTCGACTGCCCTCCGGTGGTCTCCCCCACCGGCGTTCGCGAAACCGTCGTCCACGACATCTACCTGCGAGCCCGGCAAAAGCGGCATACATGGATGGTGGAAAACATCAATTTCGAGGCCGCGGGCTTCCGTATCGCCGTTCATGGCGAGGTCCCCACGGACATCTTTTCAGGCAAGAAAAAAGACAAGGACAAGAAAGACGACGATATTTACGCTATCTACCAGGATGCCTGCCGTTACATCCTTGAGGCCGGGGAAGAAACCAAGGCCCTGGAAAATCCGCTCCTGCTGATTCTCCTTGAGGACATGGACAGCGGTGAGCTCGGCCTTCATGCCAACTTCCAGTCCGATGCCTGCTCCTTCCCCAACGGCGCCAGCATCGGTCCCAACACGATTCTCGGCACTTTGCTGATGGGTAGCGACCAGGTCCTGCGCGCGAACCAGCCCGTCATCGCCACCTTGCATGATCTCAAGTGGCCGGAGATGGCGACGAGCCAGTCCGCCGAACTGCTGATTACGCTTCATCAAGGCGAGAAGGGGGTCGTACACATGCCGGACTATGCCACGCTGTTCCTGTACAGACTGCAGGGCAAAGGCCTGAATTTCGGCGGTGCTCTGGCTCTTGCCAACTTGACAAAACTTCCAGCGCTAAGGCTTCACGCCGGCATCAAGGAGCAGAACAACTGGGTCGAGTCCTACGGCGACATCAACATTCTGGAACAAACCGTCGACATGCACCTGGACGGGCGCTGGGACCCGAAATTTTTCCTGCAGGCTCCCGCCTTTGCCGAATTGAAAACCTTGCCCGATCTGGAGTTTTCCGAGCGGCCCTACTTCCGCGCGCATGTGGTCTTCGACCAAGGCTGGGCCTTCAACCGCACCTGGATGCAGCTCGACAGCGGCCCCACCCGTTATGAAACACTTCAGGCCGAAAGTATTTTCGCCAATACCGTTCTGGTGCCCGGCGAGCTCGATATCAAGCAGGCCACCATCCGCACCAAGGATTACTCCGTTAGCGGCAGTTACACGCAGGACCTGAAGACGAACGACTACCGCTTCCTGCTCAATGGTACCGTGCGCCCGCTGGACATCAGTTTCCTCGTCGATGAGGACTGGTGGGACGAATTGTGGAAGGATTTTGATTTCGATAAGGGCCTCCCACGGGCCAGCCTGGACTTTAGAGGGCGCTACGGCGGCGGACGCGAGCACAAGGAGATGTTCTGCCGCGCCACCATACCTGCCTGTTCCTATCGAAAGGTGCCGGTGACCGGTGTTAGCGCCTATATATGGCAGCGCATGATGACACTCGACATCCTGGACCTCTTCATCCAGTCGGACCAGGGCAATACCTTGGCCGACCTGCAGTTCCTTTACGTCCCGAAAGGCGAAGATCGGCGCTCGCTCGCCTTCACCGGCAACAGCACCATGCCGACGAACCATATCTGCACGTTCATCGGACCCGAGGCCGATCCCTACAAGGAGATATTCATTACCAAGACGCCGCCGCACAGCCTTGCCGCCGGCATCATCTACGGCAAGGACAGCAAACAGAACGGCGACTTGTACCTGAAAATCGACGCAAACTTCCCCGACGAAACCACCTTCGATGACATCTCTTTCGACAAAATAGCCTTGGAGGTAGTACGCAACCCGCAGGAGGTCGCCATCAATAACATCAACGCCTCCCTGGCCGAAGGGCAACTGACCGGCAACGCCACGCTGACCGAAAACGGTGAGACCAAGGACCTGCAACTCGACCTCGACCTGAAGAACGCCTCGCTCTACGGGCTCTTCACCAAAGTCCCTGCCCTGAACAAAGTGCAAAAGAACACCGAGGAAGTGGAAGCCAAGGAAAAGGCCGAAGGAGAAGCCACGGGTGAAGCCAAATCGACCTCGGAAAAGGACAAGTTCGTGGGCATCATGGATGTCAATTTCAAGGGAGGCGGAAATCCGGACGAGCTGGCGGATTTCAACGGCGAGGGCAAGGCCTCCCTGCGTGAGGCTCACCTGGGCCGCCTGCATCTGTTCGGTGGCCTCTCTCGGCTACTCGACGGCCTCGGTATTGGATTCGGCACGGTGGACTTCACCGCCGCCCAGGGCGACTACCAGCTCAAAGACGGCAACCTGCATGTTCCCAGTGCGGAAATCAACGGGCCAACCGCCCGCATCGACGCCAACGGTTTTTATTACATCAAAGAGAATAACCTCGATTTCATCCTCTCGCTTTATCCCCTCGGAGGCATTTCCGTGCCCGTGGTCGCCCAGGTGCTATCCGTCCTCGACCCCATCAGCAACACCATCGAGGTCGAGCTGAAAGGCCCCATCGACGACCCCAAATGGAGCACCAGCTTCCGTCTCATGCGGGCTTTTACCGGACAACAAAAAGTCCAGGACTCCTCGAGTAGCTCCAGCACAAATTAAAGGGCACTTGGCTGCATGGATGCCAGAAACTCTCATGTGAACAAAAGGTGTTCTCAGGCTTTTTTGGAAAAGACTTTGATCTGCAGCGTATTCCGATCACTGAGGAGTGAAAGGTTATTGCACCGTA
Organism: Verrucomicrobiia bacterium; assembly: GCA_030432235.1. GTDB lineage: Bacteria > Verrucomicrobiota > Verrucomicrobiia > Opitutales > Cerasicoccaceae > JAUIHT01. The sequence goes on from JAUIHT010000007.1 coordinate 147,595, forward strand.
TTTCCCCAGATTCCTTAAACACAATTATACAGACGCTCGGACAGCATAAGCTCTCCATTATAACAGTCGGTAAGCATCTGTTCGATACCTCTTATCGATATCTGTGAGCCGCCATACTCTCCATCGGAGGTTTCCAGCATTGACTCATCTATATCGCGAATGAGGCATTGTTCATGCAGAAGGTTGATAAAGCGAGTATGCTCGCGTGCCATTGCCAGATCACAACCTGCAGGCGTTCCTTGCCGCAATGACTCGAAAATGCTCCTGTAGACCTCCAGCTGTGTCGCATGGGTATCGGATGCTGGTAAACGCTCCCTTGATGATTCGATGAAGAAGCCCTTGTCGGCTTCCCAGATGATGCGCGAGCCACTGCATTTCAATTCGATAACGGGTGGTATCGTTTTCTTACAACTGTGAGTAACCGAATAGTATATGTGAACGCCAGTATCAGCCTCCAATTGCGCCGTTAGGGTATCAAAACTTTCAATCGCCTGGGCCCGGTAGAGCTCCGCAGTGAATTGCTCCACGCGTGCCACTTTGTTCAGGGAATCCGCGGAGAAATACAAGGCAGCCATCAGGTAATGGGCGAATGCGTTGTTAGCGGGAGAGTCGTAGACAATCCTGTCCTTTATAGCTAAACGGCCTGCCCATTCATTACGTGTGTAGTAGTAGTCGGGCCTAGGCCATGCTCCAAGGACTTTGATACATTGAAGTTCACCAAACTCACCATTGAGCAGTCGACGTTTAATCTCTCGAAAAGAGCTAAGATACAAGTGCTGAAATCCGACAAAAGTCCTCTTTTCCAACTGGGTTTGGACGCCCTCCATGGCTTCAATATCCGCCAGGCTGCCCGAGGCCGGCTTTTCCACGTAAACGTGACATCCGGCCTGATATGCATCTATTGTCATGGGACAATGCAAGTGAATGCCGGTCGGGATAACACAGAGGTCGGCCTGATCATGCAGGCTCTCCAACATGGACTTGTATTCATCGAAAACACGGCAATCTTTACTCTCCAGATTCCGGCATTTACTTTCCAGTTTACTGCGATTGACCACCGTGGCAGCAACTAGCGAACATTCACCGGAAGCCTGAAGCTTCTGCAATGCCTGGAGATGAATCTCTCCATAGCCACTTATGCCAATAAGACTTATACGTGGAGGTTGATTCATTTGCTGAATGGAACTTGAGCGACCGCCCGGGATAACCAGCCCTGCAGTTTAGCCTTGGCCGAAGCTACTTAGCCCTGTTTTTTCCGCGACGATTTTATGGGAGGACCACTGGATTCACGGACAGTTAGATAGCATGGCACATGTACACCAAAGCTCGGGGCCGGATCGCCTCCAAACCGGGCATTGAGTACTTTCACAATGGACTTCCCCCAGTCATCCGCATGTGCGCCTGAGTCAGTGAGTGAAGGAATCGTCCAATTGTTCTCGATCTTACAACCAAAGGTACCGACGCTGCACTGCTGGGGAACGCACACGCCATTGTCATGAAAGGCTCTGAGAGCGGCCAACCCCGCGTGCTCACTAGCGGTCAGCAGTACTGTAAATGGTAAAGACTTACGATTGGATTTCAGGTAATCACTCAAGGCCTGATAACCTTTTTGGGCGCTATGCTCCCCGATCTTTGTCTGACAATCGATAATGGTTGCGGGAGGCAGCTTTTGCATCTTCAGGATTTCCTGCAGGAGTTGGCTTCGATGGACAATTTCGTAGAAGGGGGGCTCATTCTGCAGGAAAGCAAAATGTATGTGACCTAGCTGCTTGAAGTGGTTAACCAAAAGACTCAGATACTTCCAGTCGTCTCCGGTTACGTAATCGACTTCATGCTCTCCTGGTTCACGACCCAGGAAAACGACAGGAACCTTTTGCAGCAGTATCTGGTCGAGTACTGTCGTATTGCTGAAGGCGATATCCTGGTTGACGATGTGAGCACACGCCTTGGGCTCCGGCATAACACCACCTTCAATGTTATCGTGGCGTCGAACGGTCAAAAACCAGCCCGCAGCTTGCACCGCTTTCATGAGTGAAAACTCTTTTATATCGTTATTCTGCGAGGGGTAGTTCGTACGATGATAAACGATATAACGAATGCTCCGTTTATCGCTGACATAAATACCACTACCATGCCTCCTGACGATCAGGCTCTCTTCTTCCAGCTGCTTGAGAGCCAGGATCACGGTCTGCATGCTCATTGAGTACCGCTTCATCAAGGCACGGACCGAAGGCAGCCGCGACCCACTGGCAGCAGTATTTATCCTAGCCCGGAGGGTATCCGCTAACTGCACATATTTGTAAGTACTGTCTTGTTGGACATTCATTGAGGAAAACAGTACTTTCTGAATACTCGGAGGCTTGTCCACAGCCCCATCAAACAGGGGGAATGGCGCATGCGCAACACATTGTTGCGCATGCATTGGGCCGAATAATAAAAGTACTCTTTCGCTGTGTTAATGGCTGGATGAGTCTTCGTTTTGCGATTGTTGGCGTTAACTCGATTATTCGCGGTGAAGCAATTCTCGCTTCTGGATCAGGCTTTCTTGATCGCACGGCGAGATCTGCACCGGGCATAGAGAGCCAGAAGCGAGGCAATTCCGAGCACGGCAGCACTCACTTCAACTTCCGGAATCGATGCGATGGACAAACTGTCCAACGAGAAGCCAATCGTGCTTCCTGGGGAGGCCGAAGCACCGAAATGGAGGAAATTTCCATCTGAAGTACTGTTGACCCGAAAACCGATGTTTTCATTTGTGTAGGTGCTGATTCCGTCGGTTATGGAAATGCCCCAGCTTTTGTTGGCTGGATCGGTATCGATAATGAAGCTGTAGACAGTGCCGGCAACGACTTCAAATCCGGTATTGATATTACTAAAAGCGCCGCCTGCTCCATTCCCGTCTAAAACATACCAAGTGGTACTAGAGGGGCTGTTATATATGGCATGTATGACCCAGGTGTCATTGGAGTCGGTGCCTGATGCGGTGCCACCGACACGGTTAAATACCTTGTAGTTCTGGTTTCCGTTAGATAACGCAGTATCAATGCGGTAATCAAATGTGTAGCGCACTGGAGCGGAAACATCGACCGTTTCGGTGCTGAATCCACGATTGGTTGTTCCCTGACCAACGCCCGAGGCCCCCGCATACGTAAAGTTTGCATCCAGGTAATTACCGCCACCGTTCAATGGGTTGGTGTTGAGTACACTGTTGCTGAAGGTCGCAGTTGCTGCCGGGCTGGTGAATGGTGCCCATGAGCCCAGCCATCCGTCTCCTCCGGTGCCTATATAGCCATCGACTTGGCTGCTGGTATTGCCTGCAGCAAAATCCGCTCTTATAGTTTCAGCGGAGGCAACGTATGGCAGTGCGCAACAAGCGACGCCAAGGATGAAGGAGTTTCTGATTTGGAGTAGTTTTTGGGTATTCATAGTTTCCGCAGGCTATTCCCTCGCACGGTGATAATGAAAGGCTATTGGAACCAAAATGAAACAAAGTGTTGCGGAACAATGTATTTGGCAGACCCCTTGAAATGGAGTGCCTCGCGCGCGTCAAAATTGAAGTTTTCATTTTCGCTGCCCTCCATACAGCTTCAAGTTAACAAGCACGTGCGATTATTGATATTGCCTGAAATGCCTTTATTTATAAGGGAAAGCCGAGGGCATCAGACAGCCCAACCCGCGGCATCGGCGGCACTCAACGGGGTCGTTTGCCAATCCACTACGCCATATATAAGTGCTCCGCATCACTAATGCCGCATTGGCGTCAATGGTGCGGTTGCGAATCACTGTGTTCCGCAACACTTTGTTTTGTCGGAACGCAAATAGGCCTGACTTTATGACGGCGACGAATAACGTAAAAAGCATGTTACCTTGCGCCAGATTAGTGCTTGCCCTCACCATAGCCTCCATAACCAATAGCCATCTGTACGCTATTCAAGAGGATACTGCTTCCAGTATGATTCTCGGAGTGAATACCCATCTGCGGCATTGGAATAATGAAGACATTCCAGCGATGGTGGCAGACGCCGGTTTTACCTGGATTCGGGACGATTTCTACTGGCATGCGTTCGAAAAGGAAAAAGGCGTTTATACAATGCCTGAAGCCTACTCATTCTGGATAGACAAAGCGAATGAAGCCGGCCTGAAAGTCCTGGCCATTTTCAATGGTTCAAATCCGCTCTATGCTCCTGAGATTTACGACGCAGATGCTTATGCGCGTGCGGCGGCTGAATTCGCCAAAGCAACCAAAGGGCGTGTGCATGCCATAGAGATTCTCAACGAGCCTGCTAACTTTGGCTACACAAAGCATTATGGAGGCACTTGGAATGGCTACCATGCGCCTACTGGCGAAGTGGACCACTGGGTGGCCGAGTATGTAGAGCTTTTGAACAAGGCAGCCAAAGCCATTAAGGACGTCAACCCCGAGGTGAAGGTGATAGGCCTTGGAAGTGTGTCCCCTGTTAATTTTCGGCAATTAAAAATGGGCATTGCTCCCGAGGTCGATGGCTTAGTCGACCACCCATACAGCTTCCGTCTGCCACCGGAAGTGATTCCCTATTCGGACAATCCCGCTATCTTAGCGCGGGATGGCATTACTGTGGCCGATGAAGAAGGTTCGTTCGCTTCTTTGATTAAAAACTATCGTGAACTCAGCCATGAGTATGATGGTCCTGGTGAAATCTGGCTGACCGAATGGGGTTGGACCACGTATCAAGAGTCCAAAGCCGGTAAGCACATGTATGCGCCCGTGACGGAACTGACGCAGGCGAAATACACCCTCAGGCGGCTCTATGAAGCTCTTGGGACAGGTGTCTATGCTTCCTTTATTTACGATTTCATGGACGACGGCCGAAGCGCTTATAATGCAGAGGAGAATTTTGGTCTATTAACGGTAGACGGCGAGCCGAAGCCCGTGTTGGAAGCAATCAGGCTCTATGTTGATATTTCCAAGCAACTGCACCCGATCAATACGTCAGACAACGAAAAGGTTCGCATCATTCCTGCGGTAAATCGCCCGGACCAACACCCAATCAAGTGGGATGACGCCAAACTCGAAGCACTGAATGCAGTGGTCTGCTATTCGTTTAGTACTGCCGGAGACAATACCGCGGTTGCATATTGGTCAGCAGAGCGCGTCTCTGGAGAATTGAAGCCGATGCTAGGCAAGTTCATCCTAGAAACACCGCGACAGTTGGAGTCCATATTGGCAGTGGACACACTCACGGGAGAAAGGAAGCAGCTTACTTTTTCTCAGGAAGACGGACATATCGTCGTCTCTCACCTGGAAATTCCAGACTACCCCACCGTTCTCATACTCAAATACCAATGAACCGACCAGACGCCTCGTGGGCATGTACATATTCCACGATTTAGGCCTGTCGCACTACCCTATCTTACGAAACAAAACAAGCTGCGCTTGTCACTTCCCCCCAGGTTCCATGCCCCAAAACAATTACAAAACATTCCGGCCTAAGTCCGGCTTTAGTCTCATCGAATTACTGGCCACAATTTCAGTTGTAGCCATATTGGCCACCATCCTATACGCCGTTGTGAACAGGGCGATGGCTACTGCTGCCACAACGAAAAGCGTTTCAAATATACGCCAAGTTGGCATGGCTATGCTAACCTATGCCAGTGACAACGACAATACGCTGCCAAACAAAATGCAGCCGGGTAAGCCATCAGTCGTATCTTTTCAGTTGTTCGATCCTTATTTGCACCACGATGATCCCGCCTGGATATGCCCTATCATTGCGGACTTAAACCAAGGCGGGGTTTCCCAAAGCGATCAGGGTCGATATACGTATTTTTGGCGCCTGACAAACTCGAATGACGGATGGCGTGATGGACTGAGCGCGATCTCTATCTACAATGTTGTAAATCCGTCCGAGGCTATGGTGTGTGCGAACTTGACCACTGGTTCTCGTGGAGGCTACTGGGACGGCTATGCCAATGTTGCTTTTGTTGACGGCTCCGTGCGCCGTGTACCGGACGGCACTTACAATGGCGGCAATGTCTACAGCATCGATGGTGTAACTAAAAACTATATCCTGCTCCAAGGCGGAAAGCTTCGAGGATACGATTTTTAAAAGTATCAATGCCGGCAAACACCGAACCCCGAAAGCGCTAATTAATGGACGCCATTCCCTATGCTCAAGATGCCCATGCGGCTGAGATACTGACTGAATTTTCGGAAGGCTACTACTTGACCTATCCGCATTCCAATGGTTTCTGGGACTCCGGGCGCAGGATGATCGTCGGGCAGAAGCTCGAGACCATAATTGCGCTATGGGAGATGGATCTGTCGGGCGGTTCACGTCGCAAAGTCGTGGTAAAGCCGTATGAGCCCGATGACCCGGTTGTTCTCTGGTTCGATGTTGCGTTGGAGGCAGGCATATTGGTGCATTTTGCGGACGGCGCTGTTCAGACCGTGGATTTGCATGGGGCAGATGGCTCGACGATGCTTTCCCGTGGTGCCAGCACAGCAAGCATGGAGCTGGTAATGGTCTCGATAACACCGGATGCAAATCAGGTATTGTTTTCATGCGGTAAGCCCGAGCAACGGGAAGCATGGCTGATCGATACCCTTTCCGGAGAAGCTAGCCAAATACTCTCGAAGTCTTGGTGCGCAAACCACTTTCACTTTTCTCCGTTCAATGCAGAGTGGATCGGGTTCTGCCACGAGGGGCCTACCGAAACGATTCCGGATCGTGTTTGGGCATGGCATGCGCACAAAGCACCGCAAGGGCGCAGACTCTTTGACAACGGTGCCCGAGGGCTTTGCGTTGGCCATGAACGCTGGGCTTTTCATAATGAATCTGTCATTGCCGTTGCCTATGGGCTGAGCCCGAGCGGTCCGCGTGGCCTCTATCAGCTATTTACCGATGGTACGGAAGCCAAGTTACTCAGTGAGGGGCAGAGAGATTGGCATGTGGACATCAGCAGAGATGGCCGCTGGGCCGTCGTAGATACGACAGGGCCCTTCGATGCACCTGGACGAGGCTGGGAGGGAGCGAATGGCGTCAGCGATATTATTTTGATTGATGTCACCACCGGCGTTCGAACCCCGCTGGCCCGAACTCACTATCATGCTTCACACCCCTGTCACCCGCACCCTATTTTCACACCTGATGGGCGCTGGATACTCTTTAACGACTCGCATGCGGATGGCCGGACTCGTATCGCGAAAATCCCAAACCCATGCCTGATTTAATAACTTTGAGTAGTGCATAGCAGCCGTGGACCAAACCACCTGAGTCTGCTTGGCACTCTCTCTGCCATTCTGTTTTCAACAGTCGTCGACCCGTGCGCCATTGTTAGCGCCTCGTCGGGACAGCCAGGATAAACCACTCTGGTGGATATCCGAACAAACACCCCTGCCAGTCTTGTATTTCACGTTTCCTTCACCACAACCCCAACCAACCCCTACCCCATGAATATGACACGACTCCTGACACTTGTATGGTTACTCGGAATAACTCCCTGGCTGATTGGCCGCACTGAGCCTGATTTGGTTCTATCCGATGATCTGGAGGGCGCGGCCCTGAACGCGCCGCCGTCCCAGTGGACAACTTCAGACAACTGGCAAGTGAAGGAGATCGGGGGCAATCGCCTGGTCGGCAACTATAACTCGAGTGCGGGAGCCGGGCGGACGCTTACCCACCAGCTCGACCAACCGATCACCGATGCCTGCGAGCTCGATTTGGACTTCGACTGGGAATGGGGCGGCTCCAGCTCTCAGGGCTATGGCTTCTACACCATGAGCTTTGAAATCGACCTCGTCGATGACACCGGTAACGGTTATCGACTTCGGGTACGCCAGGGAACTCATAGTGCCGCCCCAAGCGCTAACGACAACAAGGTCGTCGAAATCCTCAAGTTGACCGCGGGCAGTCCCACCGTGCTGGCGCAAGGCCCCGGCTACAACGAGAGTGGCTGGAAAACCGCCGGGCTGAGTGCACCGGCTTTCAAGCCGGTACGACTCTTCTGGGAAAAGACCAGCGGCAAGCTCCTGGCCTATGTCGACGGCGATGGCGACGGCAGCCTCGAACTCTCAACCAGTGTGAGCGACACGACCTTCTCTTACTTCACGAAGATCATTGTCGCAGCACGCGGTTACACCAGCAATGAAGTACCCCAGTTAGACAACCTGAAGGTCCGTTCCTTCCTCTTGCGCGAAGATTTTGAGGGGGCACCTTTGGACGTTGCCCCCAGCCAATGGACCACCTCAGATAATTGGCAAGTCAAGAGCTATGGTGGAAACAAGGTCGCCTGTAACTTTGATTCCAGCAGCGGCAGTGGACGTCCGATCTTCCGCCAGCTCGCCGCAGAGGTCACCGATGCCTGGTCAGTCGATTTTGAATACGATTGGCAATGGGGAGGGTCCAATTCGAGCACTCCACCGTTTGGCTTCTATGCCTTAGCCATTGACATTGCTCTGACTGACAACGCGGGCAATGGCTACATGGTGCGTGTAAACCAGGGAACCCATAGCAGCACGCCCAACGCTAATGACGACCGAGTGTTGCAAATTTTCAAGATGACTACCGGCACCCCTTCACTCCTGGCCGAGGGACAAGGATACAATGTACCGGGATGGAAGACCCGCGGCCTCAGCGAGCCGACGTTAATGCCGGTGCGTTTTAGTTGGGACAAATCCACCGGCCAACTTCGTGTCTATGCAAACCCAGATGGAATCGGCGATCTAGATTATAGCGTAGGTGTGATTGACACGACCTTCACATCCTTCACCCGATTGACGATGAGCACATCCGGTTTCACCAGCAATGAGAGACCCACGGTAGACAATTTGGTTGTCACATCACCACGCAAGCGCATCTGGGGAATGTGCGGGCATCCCTCTTGGCCTGAGTACACGGCGATTGGTCAACAGGCCCAGATCGACCTGATCAAATCGTTGGGATGCAGCTATTACCGGGTGGATACCTGGAATGAGTCCATTATTGATTCCTTACTGCCTATAGCCCAAGCCAATGGGGTTGAGCTTTTGCCCATTGTTTATAGGGGATTGGATATTTTCGCGACTCAGGCTGACGGCGTCACACCTGTCTATAGCCTCACGGATATCTACAACAGCTGTTATCAGAGTGGCTTGGCCTTTGGCCAGAAGTACAATGGTGTCTTTGACTATGTAGAAGTTGATAATGAGATGGTTCTACGGTGCATAGTCCCAGGTACCCACGGTAACCTCACCTCCCATTATGACGACAGCCTTCCCATGCAACGTTTCTCGCGTTGTCTCCAGGCGATCAAGGGACTCTCGGATGGACTGCGAGCCGGCGATCCCGAAGCAAAACAACTTGTGGGAGCTGCAGGATGGTACCACTACGGATTTCTGGATCGGCTAATCGCCGAAGGAGTCACTTTCGATGTACTTTCATGGCACTGGTACAGCAACATGGGCTCTTTGAGTCGAGTGATGCACAAGCTCACGTCTTACGGCGTGCCGATATGGATCACGGAAACGAACCGTAAGCATGGAAGCCTCTACGGCGAATACCTCATCAATGATCTGGAGGGCGAGACCCTGAACGCGCCGCCGTCCCAGTGGACAACCTCAGACAACTGGCAAGTGAAGGAGATCGGGGGTAATCGCCTGGTCGGCAACTATAACTCGAGTGCGGGAGCCGGGCGAACGCTTACCCACCAGCTCGACCAACCGATTACCGATGCCTGCGAGGTCGATTTGGACTTCGACTGGGAATGGGGTGGCTCCAGCTCTCAGGGCTATGGCTTCTACACCATGAGCTTCGAAATCGACCTCGTCGATGACACCGGCAACGGTTATCGACTTCGGGTACGCCAGGGAACCCATAGTGCCGCCCCAAGCACCAACGACAACAAGGTCGTCGAAATCCTTAAGTTGACCGCGGGCAGTCCCACCGTGCTGGCACAAGGCCCCGGCTACAACGAGAGTGGCTGGAAAACCGCCGGGCTGAGTGCTCCGGATTTCAAGCCGGTACGACTCTTCTGGGAAAAGACCAGCGGCAAGCTCCTGGCCTATGTCGACGGCGATGGCGACGGCAGCCTCGAACTCTCAACCAGTGTGAGCGACACGACCTTCTCTTACTTCACGAAGATCATTGTCGCAGCACGCGGTTACACCAGCAATGAAGTACCCCAGTTAGACAACCTCAAGGTGTATACCGGTCAAGCAGGCCAAGAGGACCAGGCAAGCCAACTAGCCATTGACCTTAATGAAATGGCAGGCTTTCCCGCCATTGAGGCTGTCTTCGTTTACGAGCTGCTGGACGAGTCCCGCTATGGCTATGATAAATCCGAGGCCAACTATGGACTCTATACCATCGCTCCACATACTTCGGGGTCCGGTTGGCAATTGGGCACAGGCAAGCTGGCTGCTCAAGTAGTGGCCGACACGATTGCTGCGGTGGGCCCTCATCAAACTGGTGATGCCGATCTCGTCATCGACGATACCTATCAGGGCCCCGCCATCGTGACGTCTCTTCCTGATGTCTGGCAGGCGGAGGATAGCGGAGCGGGTTACCTGGGCGGCTATCTTCATGACAACAACACGAACAAAGGTAATACCGTGCGCTTCTACCCCTTCGTCCCGGTGAGTGGTGACTACACAGTGGCCGTGCGCTGGCCCGCCTCTACTTCCCATGCCAGCAACGTGCCGGTCACCGTCCGGGATGCGACGGGGACTCACACCTTGACGATCAATGAGCAAAGCCAGGGGGAAACATGGACTCCTGTGGGTGTCTACGCCTTCGAAGCCACCGATGCAGGCGGCGCATCCCCCCAAGGCATCAGCTCAACCGCCCCCTATGTCGAAATCGGCAACACTGGCACAGCGCAACGAGTCGCAGTCGACGCTGTCAAATTAGTGCCCGAATTCTAAATCCTCCTATAGGCTTCATTTCGCACAACCCAACAGAAATTGACCTGCTCCAGCATCTCAGTCCACTGGGAGGATGGCGGGCGATCGCAGGCTGTGGATGGGAGAAAGAGACCAATGTGCCTTTTGTCGTCCATAGAGAATGGCACTTTTAAGTAAATTCATTCCATATATCATGGCCTGCCCGCAGTTCTCCATCCGCTTCAATGAATGACAGATTTCCTGCGCGCCCCATTGGCCCAAACTCTTCTCTGTGAGCATCTGCAATTAGGCTATGATAAAGCAAGTAACTATAATACCCAATTTTTCTTCGCACTAACTCACTGAGAGTATAGCGTATATTTTCAACTCTCTCCGCATCATCGGTGCTGCCCCAGCAGGTTTCGGTAGCCACCAGTGGTTTACCGGTCTTTTCCGAAAGGAGAACGTATTCGTCCAGCAGGTTCACGAAGTCGCGCTTGTCATCCGGTTTGTTTCCATCAGGAATATAGTAAGGGTGTATACTTAGCAAATCACTGAATGCCTCGACCGCCGCCAAGGGTGAGTATATATGAGAGCCCACGGTAACAGGAGCTTTTGCACCCATCTTTTTGCAGCTCGTATACAGTAACTCTAGCCATGCGGCCTCTGCTTTGGCTATTTCAGGAAAATCCGTAACCGGCAGATTATACGAGAAAGGTTCGTTGCACAAATCCCAGGCAATAATCCTTGGGTCACTGGCATGAGTACCAACAATGTCCTCCAAGTAGGGCTGAAACATATTATCCTTCTGGACCCAGGACACTCCCGGCAGGAAATGGTCTATATAGATGCCTCCATAATCCAAATCCTTATCGTGCCAGCGATTGAATAAAACTGGCATCATCGACAACCCCAGTTCACTGGTAATGTGAAGCACTTCCTCAAACTTCTGCATATAAGCTTTCGGTTCGCGAATATAGGCGTCCCATGAATGCCAAAAGCGAATGCTATTCATCTTGGGAAAGTAGCTTTTTCCAATGCTCAGCTCGTGGCTAATTACCGCCGGGTCGAATCGCCCCCAAAGCTCCATGCCATTACTCCCATAGCTTGGCTGGTAGTTAAATCCACGAATAGTAGAATAGTCATATAGTGAGTCTAAGTCCATAGCAATTATCGTCTCTATAATTTGTTTATAACAGTTCTATATTTGACCTATTTTACCATGTCTTAATGCTCTCGGTAAAGCTATTTTATTACTCACATTAAAATCCTCCCTAATTTCATATTTACTGACAAACTTCCGCAACTTGAATTGCCTATCAGAAGGAATTCGCTTAAGCGCACTCTAAATGTAGACACAGCTGCCTAATTATTGTGTAAGGCTAATGATGGCATCCATGGCTGTATTGAGATGCTCCTTTAGCAATTTCTGAGCTTCGTCTTCGTGACCGGAAAGAATGGCCTCGATGATACCGATGTGCTGCCGTACCCCCAAGCGGGCACGCTCTACAGTGAAACGCTTGCTGTGGAGCTGAAATTCGACTAAAGTGTAAATGAATGCATGTCGTTCTGCAATGATCCTGTTCCCAGACGATTCGAGTAACATCCGGTGAAAGGTCACATCCAACTCAGAAAATTTACTCATACTGAAGCCTGCTTTGGTCCCCAAGGCCTTAGTCCGCTTGAGCAGTGCCTTAAGACGTGAGCGATACCGGCCCAAGGTTTCCTCTCTCATCAAGCAACCCAAGCAATAACATTCCACAAGCTGACGTAATTCGGTTAATTCCCGAATCTGACACTCATTGAGTTCGACGGCCTGCCATTGTCGTCTTGCCTCCTTCCGAAACAGCCCCAAGGGAACAAGGGATAGCATCGCCTCCCGTACTGGGGCAGTTGAGCAACCAAGTTCACTTGCCAATTGCCGCTCGCTGAAACGCTGCCCGGGCAATATTTTCCCTGTGCCAATCTGCTCAAGCAAATGATGTACGACCTCGCGGTCCTTTGGCAGTTCTTCAGGTATATCTTTAGGGAAATCGGTTTGCCTCACATTACGCGCTAAAACAAGGCGACGTCCATTCTGACGGACTATTTTCTTCTTTTTCAACCAAGCGTTAGCCTCACGTACGGTGGTTCGGCTAACTGATAATTCGTGCGCAAATGCCACTTCACCAGGAATGCACTCCCCTGGCTCTATATTCTGCAGAATACATAGTGCACCGTGCAATGTACGCTTCACAAGCGGGGTTTGTGTGCCTGGCAGTCCGTTATGGCTCATTACTGAATGATGAAATTAAAAAAAGTGCTATAACTTTAACTCCGACCTTGACCAATCTTATAATAAGCCATTTTTTGTATTTTATCGACTAAAAACATTAAATGGTTTCCCCCACCCCCAGCTACAAAAGTACCCTCCAACGCGCAATGTCCAGGGGCCAGCTATTGACACGCCCAGCCCAGCTTGTGCCCTACGAAGCAGACGGTCTCGGCTACAAACGCTACCCGGTCGAACTAGTCGCCATCCCCGCCGATGTGGAGGAACTACAGTCCCTGCTCAAAGTACTGAAAGAAACAAATGCACCCTTTGTCATCCGAGGAGCAGGCACCTCGCTTTCGGGGGGTCCGGTCGCGGCACAGGGGGGCATCATTATCCACCTGTCAAAGTTGCGCAAGATAGAGGAAATCAATCCCCGGGATCGGTTTGCGCTGGTACAAAGCGGCGTAGTCCTAAATGAGCTGGAGGCGGCCCTGGAGCCGCACGGGCTCTACTACCCACCCGACCCCTCCAGCGGCTTGTCCTGTACGCTCGGCGGTAACGTCGCGACGAATGCCGGCGGCATCCATTGCTTTCGCTACGGTGTAACAGGCAACTATATCCTGGGGTTGGAAGCCATTCTACTGGATGGCAGCATCGTACAGTTTGGCGGACCCGCCGGAGGCCGTGGTGACTGGCGTGAGGACTGGAAGCGTCTGTTCGTCGGCTCCGAGGGAACTTTGGGTGTCTTTACTCGCTTTTGGCTACGTCTCATTGCGCGCCCCGAGAAAGTCTGGACCTTCCGCGCCATGTACCCCGACATCAATAGCGCCAGCGAGGCCATTCGTCAATTGGCGCGGCATCCTTCCTATCCTGCGGCGATAGAATTCATGGATCCGCGTAGCATTGACATGGTTGAAAACAGCCCGATGTCGGTCGGCCTGCCCCGGAATGCCTATATGATCCTCACCGAGATCGACGGCCCTCCCGAGTTGGTCGATGCTCGCGTAGGGCCCATTGCCCAGCTCCTTCGCAACTGCGGTTCGGACGATGTTTCCTACAGCGACCAAGCCAATCAACGCCAGGCCCTCTGGAAAGCACGCAAGGCGCAAGGCGGACTGCTGGGCCAAGTAAGCCCTGATTTTGTCGTACAGGATGCAGTCATCCCCAAGTCCCGCCTGAACGAAATACTGAACTTTATCTATGAAAAAGCGGACGCGGCGGGTATCGCGGTCACGACCATCATGCATGCCGGCGATGGCAACCTGCATCCCGATTTCCTCTTCGACCAAAACAAGCCTGGTGAACTTGAGAAAGTCGAACAAATCGGAAAAGAGCTTATGAAAAAAGTTTCCGAGATAGGCGGCACCCTCTCCGGTGAGCATGGCATCGGTAATGACAAAGCAGCGTACATGGCCTCTCATTTGGGGCCACTAGGCCAAGCCATACAAATGGCCATTCCTCGCCCCTTCAATACCCGCAGTCAACTTAACCCAATGAAAGTATTTCCTGAAAGGAGGTACGCATGACTTCGCTCACATCAAGGAGGGCCACAGACCCTCGCTGCTTTAACCACTTTCTGGACCCGGTTGATATGATCGGCTGTTTCCCTGCCGAAGCATCTATGGCCGAAATCAATCAACTTGCCGCCGAACACGACCTCTATTTCCCACTGGCCTGCGATCCTGTTCGAAGCGTGCGTGAGCATGTTGCCTCACTAGAGTACGCTCCGGAATCAACACGGTTTGGGCCCTACGTCGATAACGTCCCGGGCATGAACTGGAAGCTGCCCGGTGGCCAACTTGTGCGCATCGGTGAGCAAGTAGTCAAATCCACGACCGGCTACGACCTGCTGCGCTTTTTGCTACACAGTGGTGAACGCTACGGCAGCGCACAGGACTATGTACTACGCCTTCGGCCTCTCAGCCACGAACGTTATGCAGGCATATTCACCGGAACTCCCGAGTGCCTACAAGCATTGGTAGAGGCCATTGTTTGCTCCAGCTGGAGCCATTGGATCAACTGCTTAAACTGGGTTGTAAGCGCAGAGGACGCGCCCTTCCTTGAGTGCTATGGAGCCTGTCTTACCGGAGAAGGTGGTCATTTTATAGACTACTTTTCAGGCCTCGCGAAGGAGCACCATACCTCTTTCGAGCCAATAGCAGAAAATCCAATATGCCCTTTGCCTGCTTTCACAATTAAGACGACCCCCAGCCAAGCCCTGACGCTTGCATCCCAATGCAAGGAAGCCCTGGGGGGTCATGCGCGAATTCTCAGCGCCCTCGGTGTGGTTTTAATGTATCCGGAAATACCCATTAACGACAAACAGCTTCGTGAGTTGCATAGTAGAACCACCATGGTGGGCGGTCACCTTTTTGGCACGGCCATCCAGCCCTACGAGTCTTCCCCAAAAGAGACGCCCTGGATCGAGTCCATCCTAAACGACTGGAGGCAATTATGAGTGGTGCCACCATCGAAGCTTTGGAGCTGAAATCGCAGATGGATGATCCCTTGCGCGCTTGCGTGCACTGCGGCCTGTGTTTGGAAGTCTGCCCAACTTATAAGCTGACAGGAGAAGAGGGAAACTCACCCCGCGGACGTTTGCATCTGTGGCGCTCCATAGACGAAAAACGCCTGCCCGAAGATGACGACACCGATTTTTATACGAGCGAGTGCGTAGGCTGTCTGGCCTGTGAGTCCGTTTGCCCCGCCAACGTCCCTTACGCTCATTTGCTGGAAAAGGAGCGCCTCCGGCAATACGAACGCGGCCGTTCGAAAACGGACTGGAAAGTCAGGCTGGCCGGGCGCGCCGTCAAGCAGCCCAGTCTATTCAACCTCGCCCTCACACCTGCCCGTTTATTACGCCGTTCAAACTTGCTTCCCCACCCAATGCTGTTTCCTGGGAAGCCTCCTGTTATGGAGTCCAGTGCGGCCTATGCCAAACGACTCATGGCACAAAAGCAGCCGGATGGCCCAACCGTTGCGCTCCTAACCGGGTGCCTGATGGAGGCACTCTTCCGAGAAATCAACTTTGCCACCATCCGGGTGTTGATTGAAAACAATGTACGAGTGCTCATTCCTGATTCCCAGGGCTGCTGTGGCGCCTTCCACGAGCACACTGGCATGCCGGGCACTGATAAGCTGTTCGAAAACAACCGCACCGCCTTCCGTGGCATAAATGTGGACCGGGTAGTGACCAACTCCGCCGGCTGCGGCCTGGCCCTCTCCAAAGCCCTCCAAAACAAACCGAAGGTTCAAGATATATTCGGCTTTCTGGGTGAACTCGGGCCAAAGCAACGTCCTCGTCAGGAAGGCACACAGAAAGTGTATGTAGACCTACCTTGCCATCTGGTGCATGGGCAGAAAGTAGAGGGCATTCCGCCCAATGTACTCAATGCCACCGGCTACGACTGGGAACTGGCGCCGTGCGCCAAGGACTGCTGCGGCTCCGGGGGTGTCTATAACATCCAAAAGCCTGAAAACGCGCGCGAAATCCTTAAACGGAAATCCGATTTCCTGAATCACCTCCCATCCGGCGTCCAACCGATTCTCGCCACCGCAAACCATGTCTGTATGATGCAGTGGCATACCGCCAGAGCATTCATCAAGAGCCCCTTCCAAGTAAAACATATCATCCAACTACTCGACCCAGCCTTATGATTGACGCCCACATTCACTTATGGAACACCAGTCACCTGGATTATCCCTGGTTAGAAAACGTACCGGAAATCAACCGGAATTTTCTCCTTGAGGATTACGACGAAGCTCTCGGCAACGAAACTGTAGATGCCATAGTCTTCGTACAATGCGAATGCAGGCCGGACCAACACTTGGATGAGCTGGCCTGGGTACAATCTCTCGCGGATCAGGATCCCCGCCTCAAAGCCATCATCCCATGGGCGCCCCTGGAAAGCGGTGACGAGGTCGCGGAGGAACTGTCAAACATCGCAGCAGATTCACGCGTCAAGGGCGTCCGGCGCATTATTGAGTTTGAAGAGGACATCGACTTCTGCGCTCAGCCCAGCTTCGTTCGCGGCGTCCAACTACTAGGCGAGAATAACCTACACTGCGAATTAACCATAGGCCCACGCAACTTCCCCAATATTCTCCAATTGGTGGAGGCCTGCCCGGACACTCGCTTCATCCTCGATCACATAGGATGTCCTGACATTGCCACAGGCACTCTAAAACCTTGGCAGGACTACCTAAGGGCCTTTGCGGAATCGGGACCACACTACTGCAAATTTTCCAATCTGGTTTGCAATGCCGACCTCCAAAAGTGGACCCTGGACGACCTCAAGCCATTCGCGAACTCCGTTTTTGAGTGCTTTGGTGAGGACAGAATAATCTGGGGCAGCGACTGGCCACATGCTCTGCGCGCAAGCCCATACGCTCGCTGGCTGGAAACGGCACGCCAGTTAACCCGGCCTCTTGGTGAAGTTGCCCAAAAGAAAATCTTTCATCTCAACGCGGCCACTTTCTACCGCTTGTAACTCAATCCATCATAACTATGCACACCCCTATTCCTCATCATATCCCTGTCTCCAATCGCTTTAAGGACAAAGTCGCCATCGTAACAGGTGGCTCTGCCGGCATCGGCTTGGCCATCGTCGAAGAGTTCTGCAAAGAAGGCGGCAAAGTGCTCTTCACGGGCATCAGTGAAAGAGGTAAAACCACTAGCGAATCGTTACGTAGCGCAGGCCACGAAGCCACTTTCATGCAGGGTGATATGGCTGACGAGCAAGTCTGCCAGGACATTGTCCGCCAGACGATGAAAACCTATGGTCAAATAAACTATTTGGTTAACAATGCTTTCGCCTTTACTGCCAAAGCCATCGACTCCACCACGCAGGATTGGATGCGCAGCTTCACCGCCGGCCCACTCGCCTATGTGCGCATGGTACAGAATGTTCTTGAGCCCATGAAAGCCCTTGGAGGCGGAGCAATCGTCAACATGTCCAGTATTTCCGCACACATCGCCCAGAGGGACCGCTGGACTTACAACGCCGCCAAAGGGGCTGTCAAGCAACTCACCAAATGCCAGGCCCTCGATCTGGCCTCAAGAAACATCCGGGTGAACAGCGTCGATCCCGGCTGGATCTGGTCGAACGAAACCGACAAAGCCGCCAATATGGATGGAGGCGGGCGGGAGAAATGGGGCCCGATTTGGGGCAAGTATCACATGCTGCGCCGCATGGGAGAAGCCGTTGAAGTTGCCCGTCCCACCCTCTTCCTGCTCAGTGACGACGCATCCTTTATCACCGGCACCACGCTTATGGTGGACGGCGGCTATTGCTCAATGGGTACAGAAGGCCTTGGCGAAACCTCTGTCATCGCAGGTTCCGACTAGTTCTATGAGCGACACGATGTTAAAAGGCATTTACACGCCCAATGTCATTCCATTCCACACTGATGGCTCCATCAACGAGGCCGAGTTACGCCGCTACGTTGATTGGCTTATCGGCAAAGGCATATCCGGCCTATATCCCAATGGCAGCACGGGCGAGTTTATCCGCCTGAGCTTTGAAGAGCGAAAGCGGGTCGTCGAGATTATCGCTGACGAAAACCGAGGGCGTGTGCCAATCCTCGCTGGCGCCGCCGAGGCCAACATCGACCTCGTCCTCAGCGCGGCCACCCATTACGCCGAGCTAGGCTGCACCGCAATCTCCGTAACAGGTCCCTATTACTATAAGGTGTCCCAGGAAAGCATCGAGCACTACTTCCGGGAGCTGGCACGACTTAGCCCGATTGATATTGTTCTCTATAACATACCACAGTTCTCAAATGAAATCAGCGTGGAGGTAGTGCGGCGCCTTGCCCTGGACTGCCCACGCATCGTAGGCATCAAGGACAGCAGCCGGGATATGCCTCGCTTCATGAACACGATTTCCAAAATCAAACCGCTGCGTCCCGATTTCAGTTGCCTGATTGGCTGTGAAGAAATCCTTCTGCCCGTCCTGCTAATGGACGGAGACGGCGGTACCATCGCCACCAGTGGCGTCGCTCCGGAAGTCGTCGTAAAGCTCTACCAGAGCGTTACGTCGGGCAATCTGGCAGAAGCCAAACAAATACAGTTCAAAATACTGGAGTTGATTGAAACCATACTCGGCGCCGGAAACTTCCCGGAGGGCTTCCGTGAGGGTGTCAACCTGCGCGGATTTAATATGGGCCGGGCCCGTCAGCCGATGAGCCCGGGCGAGCTGAACCACTTCAATAGCATTAGCAGCAGGCTTGCTTGTCTCTTGGGGGAATGTGGATTCCACGAAGCCGCAGCCAAGTGTAAAAACCCGTCAACTTCGGCCAATTCCCCAGCCCTCAAGAATGTCAATATCGACGCTATGGTACGCGAAATAATGCAGAAACTGTAGTTCGCCAAGCAGCCCGATACATCATCCATACGGCAGCAGGCTTGGGCATCGTACCCAGAACAAAAGCGCAAAAATAGCTGCGAGAGGTGGGAGCTCGAGCATATCGGCCACGATCAGTACGCACTACAGCCATGTCGAAGATGAGGCCAAGCACCAAGCCATCAAGAAGCTACCGGATGTCAGTTTATTGAACAATTGTTTGCTTAGATTCCCCAAGCCTTACTGATAATTAATCAGCCTCAATCGGTAGAAGGATTGACCATCAAGAAGAGAAATAGGAATTCGGTGCTCGCCTTCAGAATTTACACTCAATTCATACGAAACCGGTTGCCAGCTTTCAGGCGACAAATCCGGAGAACTCTCAACCAGAGAATCAATGTCCGTGCGCGAAGGCGTAAAGCAGAATTCAAGCGATGACGCCATACCCACTAAATGGGGGCTTGCAGGAGTTTGATCGGCAAAGCGAGGATCGCCACCGAACACATATTCAATGAAATTGTTCTTACCGTCGCCATCCGGGTCCGACGATAGAGAGGATATTGGAGATTCGACACTATCGAAATGTTCCATGAGCCAATCCAGGTAGGGTTGACGTGCCGTCACTGCGAGATCGTCGAGCACCGTTGCCGTGGCGGCACCCCCATGCTGAGTGATTTTCAAACGTGAAAATCGATTCAAATCAGGGTTAGCAAATGGAAAGTCGTTGAGGACGGAATCGCCATCGACCAGCAAATTCCAAGTTTTTGAGTCATAGTCCAGCTCGACCTTAAAATCATACCAGGCATCTTCTGTTAGTTCCGTTGAAGTAACCGACCAATTGTCCAGTAGTCCGTTAAAAGCACTGAGAAGCCCATCCTCATTGACCATTAAAAGAGCCGCGGATTTGATCGGCTGATTGAGAGTCGGCAATGAACCACGGCTGAGTTTACCTGAAAACTCAACCGTAACGAATGGGGCGCGTTGAACTCCCCAGTAGGCTTCGACGGCGGTGGTTTCATCGGTCTGATAAAACGCCAATCCCTGGCTGCCGCCATTGCCAACGCCTGTGTCGACGGTGGCGCTCCCGGATAGGGTTCGCCATGCGAATTGGTTCGCGATAGCGCCGAGTTGATAGGGTCCGGACTCGAAATCCGCTGACCAATTTCGCGTTCCCTCTGCAGTCCCCTGCAAACCAAAAACGGGGTCAGGCGTCAGTGGATCCGTGTTCCATAGTCTTTCCTCGGCATCCCAGAGGCCATCGCCATCGTGATCGGGGTGCCAGCGATTCGATTCACCCGCCTCGACAACACCATCGTAGAGAATGTCCTCGCTGGAATTGGTCAGGCCATCCCGGTCATCATCCCAGTCGTCGGGTGCAATCTCTACCGCAATGGTCTCACGAGCCTCCACGTTACCAGCGGATACCGACACCATAATTCGGTAAAGCCCAGGGGTGGAAAATCGGGCAGACACCTCAGCAGTATCGTTGGCCGACCATTGAACGGCCCCCGGGCCTTCCAGTTGTTCCCACTCGTAGCTCAAAGGCAATACCGTGGAATGAGAAGCAGCCACAGCCAGCACGAGTGCGTCCCGAATATTGATGGAACCTGGCGCATCTATTGAGTGAATAACCGGTGGTTCGCCGACCACGATCTCAACGACTTCAGAGGCTACCGGTCCCTCAGGTGTTTGCAGGGCCAGACTGACACTGTAGTTGCCATTTTCAGAATATTGGTGCGTTACCGAGACCCCATTTGCTTCAGTGCCATCACCAAAGTTCCATGAATAGCCGGTGATCTCGCTCCAGGGAGCGATTGACGAAGCTGCATCGAAGGAGACCGTTCCCCGGTTGAAAGCGGAATCACTGGTAAACGCAAAACGAGCCTGCGCAGTTGGAAGACCGACTTCGCTAAGCATATAGTCGTGCGGGTCCAAGAGAAAATCGCCATCCGTCTCTGTAACGCGTTCCGCAGTCATAGCAGCAGAATAATAGATATCCAGATCGCCGAGATAGGCCGGCCCAAATGAAATGCCCCAAAACAAATCATTCGCGAAATTGCCGGTGAACTGATTCCGGGTGTCCAGCTGACTAAACTGTTCATAATCGTCCATCATGCGCCAGACGATGAGCTGCGCCTCCCGGGAAAGGAAAGACTGCGGTTCGTTTAAGAGCGCATTGACGCATTCGGTGAAGACGGCCAAATCGTCACCGGATTCCAAACGTGTTTCCCAATCCTCAGCCGCGGCTTTAGCCTCAGCGTATGCTCCCGGCTCAGCTGGTGTTCTATTCTCCAGTAACCAGTCGATAGCGAGGCGCTTGGTGGAATCGGGCGCGACCTGATGACCACCTGAAAATGAATAATCCTGAACAATGACACCGAAAGTCTCAAGATACCAACGATCCTGGGAACGGTAGTATAAGGCACCGGTATCGGAGCTGCCAGTCGTCCGGGCAACCAATAACCCAGGTGCAAAACGGTCATAATTATTGTACTGAGCCCCCAGCCATCCGCCCATGGGAAGAACGCCTGTGATGTGAGGACGGTAAAATTTGGTCATGTCGTAGCTCCCCCATCCTCCGCCGGAGAAACCAGCAGCATAAACGGCCGTGGGGTCATAATTGAGCCGCTGCATCACGTCACGCAGGACAGCATGAACATTTGGATAAATATACCGGTAGGAAAGGTTGTTTTTGCTGTCCAACAAACCGATCACGATGACCTGCTTCTCCTCGGCCACCGTCTGGAAGTTTGAGACCATTCCTCCACCGCCCGGCGCAAGCGTGAAAAACAAAGGCAGCGGATCCCCTGTCGCTGAATAACCTGATGGCAGGTAGATATCGTATTTTTCATCAGGCCACAACAGGGTCGAAACGGTGCCTCGCTCCCCAGGCCCGACAGGGAAATCGAGGTCAATCCCCTGAAGGGAAGCGTACAATGTGATTTGGGCAACAAACAGCAAGATTTTAGAATACATGGCTAGGGTATGCTCTCAGTTTCTTTTGATATCACAAGAAAATTGGATACGAGAACGGCGTCTCCACGCACAACCGAGCACTTTTAAGACGGCATCCGACATTCAAATAAACTGGCGTAGTCACGGAACCTGTCGTCTGTGCGCTCTGACAGTAGAGAAGCGAAGGCGAAGTACTCAGGCTCCAAGAGACACACATCCACACAAAACGCTAATCATAGAGGTTACTCCAATTTCTAGGATACTAACTATCAGACTAATAGATATACCGCATAAGGCTTTGTCACACCATTAGGCATTTCAATAGACAGTGGAAATCGTGTATGCCCCCGTATTGCTGGGTTTTGGGGATGAACACTATGGATGTACTGCCCAGGACGTTTTCCTGGATTCAGCTCATAGGGCGGTAAAGCAACATCATTCGTTTTTGGCCCAACCACAACGTTGTAGGAGGCGTCCGTACTGATGTTCATCTCTTTCCAAACCGATTCGCCACCAATGGGCCATACCAGCATTCTCGGCTCTACAGTTACGAAAGCTGGAATATCAGTTTCTAAAGTAAGTCGTGCTGTAGGATGCCCTGGCTCATCCGTGGTTACGGAAATACTTTTACGCTGGAAACCGGTACGGCCTTCAACCGAAAAAACCGCTTTCAATTCACCTGCCTCCCACGGGAGCAAATGTCCTTTTATCCAATTTAGCTACGGTACAACCACAACTGGACTGAGCGGATAATATCGTAACCATCTCGTTACAGTATTGGTAAAGCTGAACAAACCAATCACCTCCGCCTGCCCTACATCCGCCGGGACTTTCAGGTGCATACTCCTCCATTCCAGCTCAGCTACGGATACGAGCGGTATAAGCAATATACAGAGAAAAGAGAACGTCTTATAAAGAATGTTTGTCTCATCAGAATTTCAAGTAATTCACTATTTTAATCTATAAATCGATACTTAAGCAAGATAGTGTTCGGACGGTTCTCCCCGTACCAGATGTAGACGGCGGCGTTATCCTTCATGAGAAACGCTTGCCTAGATCATCCAATGGCGTTGATTTTTGTCAAAACATAACCTGGTGAGTCGCATGGCTTAGCCCCTTTTGCGGAAGAAACTCGCTGACTTGAGTGCTGTGGGCAGATTCCAAGGTTGCCGGGCAACAGCGGATGGCGGAGGCGGGACCTTTCGTTGCCATGTTCGAATGATTAGGGGGCAGTCAAGTGTGGCATCAGTCTCCAAGAAGCTCGCTACGGTGCATAAACATACGTTACCTGGCATGCCTTTCGCAACGGTTGCAACTATTCTAACCGATTCACGGAGAACGGGCCCCAAGCCGAATACTCTTCGACCCCATAAGAGTCAGTTCTTTTCTGGCTCGACGACATATTTCCTGGGGTCCGGCATGGAGCCGTCTTTCAGAATGAGGCGATGAATAATTACCTTTGCCTTAACTGGTTCTCCAACGGGTAATCCCTTTTCCGCAACACCAGTGTGATCAATGGGCATTACTATTTCCCGACTTTCCTCAGCAACCAATTCAGAAGTCTTGGGTTGCTCTGAGTTGGGCTTGGTTGGATCGACTCCTTTTCCACCTCCGACTAGCCAGCCAGCCCGTTGCCCGACTACCCGACCTTGAGCATCCACCAGCACGACCCAGCCGCGCATTCCAGTTACCGGCTGGTCGAAACTATTTTTGGCCTGAATACGGACAAGGGACTTATCCGGCGTCGATTCGGGAGCGGCCGTTGTAATCTCGACCTGCCCCGTTAGCAGTTGGGTCATGAAAAACATTCCAACCCCAAAAGAAATATAGATTCTGGATATCATTGTATTTTAAAGCTCTAATTTTACGTAGCAAATAAAAGCAAAGTACTCAAAGCAAATCATAGTTAACGGTTCCAAGCCCACAGATAATCATGCCTAGAAGTTCTCATTCTCACTGGGACGATACTCCCATGTGTCTGTGCTCGCATGATAAACCCAGACAGAGCCAACACTATCCAGGTAAAAGTATGCCCATGAGTTCTCTCCATCAAAATACTGCCAGGGGTACACAGACGCACTGGTCCATTGCCATCCATCAATATCAGAATAGGACCATATGTTTCGGCTATCATTGCCCGACGCGTAGATGAACCCTAACTTCAGATGATAAACCCATGAATTGTCCTGAGTAGAAATAAAATACCAGCCATACCAATCAGAAAATCGCGTAGTCTCATTCACATATGCACCCTGCAACAGCGCATCTGAAGAAGCACTCTCGCCATCGGTGGCTGATAAAAAGTAAATGCCATCTTGAGACTCCGAACCACTGACTCGGATAAATTGTCCCGTCGGCATCTCGCCCAACTTTGATATGCCAAGCCTGCCTCTTGAGCCCCAAAAAGGCTCCTTGCGCTGAATCGCCGTCATAGGGCGCGTCCCGCGAGCCGTGCCATCACTCACCCATAATTGCCGGTCAACATTATCACTTGAGAAGCTAAAGACGAGTGTGTTTCCAATCACACCATGGATGTTATGATCACTATAAACGCCCTCTTCAACGATCTGCTTGATACGTCTCGTACCCGCTGGTGTACCATCTGTCCTCCACAGGGCAAAGCCTCCAGCTGAACCTCGATTCCAGTTTAAAGAGGTGAAGTAGGCAAACCTGCTTCCGGCTATATAGAATAATCCCTCGTTTGAGTCTTCACCAGGAATGGTATCTGCCAGCAATGCCGTACCCTCTTCCGTTAAATCTGTCGCCCACAATTCTCGACCATGGATGCCGTCGTCAAGCCACAGCAGATAGCGACCATTAAGGAGTACTGGTTCATTTACGTCTGAATTAATCCTCGGAATCGATACGTTCCCCAGAGTTCGAGTGCCCGACAAAGTCCCATCCGTTACCCATGTGGATCCTTGCTCGCCGTTGGAGATGCCAAATAAGGCATGCCCATCTACCGCCTCGAAAGTACCCGGGTAACTCTGATCATTATCGGGGTCTAAATCCTTAAGCAGCTGGGTGCCTTTGGGGGTTCCATCTGTTACCCAGAGGTCCATTCTATAAACAAAGATTATCCGGTCTTCCAAGACATAATAAGAATCACGGGCCAAAAAGCTCGCCCGACCGTTCGAAAGCAGCTCATAAGTACCCTCAGGTGTTCCGTCTGTCCTGACTAAGGCTGTAATAAAGTCAAAAAAAGTAACGTATTTACGTGTGTTAAATAGTAAAACACCCCCAATTTCGTAAGCAGGCGAATAAGGCAATCGACCTCTGAGTACCTCGCGAGTGCCTTCTGCCGTACCATCAGTAGACCAAACAATAACGTTACTTTGAAACTTGAAATCCTTATGAATGACCAGCGCGTATTTGCTTGTTTTACCGTAAGACTGTATACTCCATTCATCACTTAGAGCATTAATAGCTTCTATTTTCTCTGTACCTTCAGCAGTTCCATCTGTCGTCCATAATTCTGCCCCTTCTTCACCGTTAGGAATTGGAAAAATATAATGACCGTTTACTTCGGTAACCGTATGTTTGTAACCGTCACCATTATCATTTCGGCCTGGATTACCATTGCTCAGATCCATAACTAGCTCGGTCGTCTCCTCAGTACCACCAGATTTCCACAAGGCCGTGCCTCCTTCTTCCGTGGGCAACAAGAAAAGAATATATTCACCGTTTCCACCTAAATAGAAATAGGATTTAACCTCATTCGCTATTACGGTGGTCCCCTCCTGGGTGCCATCACTAGCCCATAGATCGTATGGCCCATATTCCATATCCTGGGTTGAAAAGATCAGCATACCTTCCAAATCAACCAAACCGTCGATATATCTATAGGTTTCAACAGCCCGGACCAACGCGATAGTCCCCGCTTCAGTCCCATCGCTTACCCAGAGGTCATACGCTTTTCCATTTGAATAACCGTAGCCAGAAATCAGCAAATAGTCACCTAAGTCCGCCACCAGTTCCTTCTTCAGGGGAATATCAATCGACACATTATCGTTCGGAGTGCCGTCCATCAGACCAAAACCACCTATTGCACCAACCCTTGAAGAAGATGTTTCGATGAGCGCATAACGTCCATTCATGACTTCCCCCGCGAAGTAGTAGTCTAAATCCGCGTTCGATCTGTCACGCGTAAGCCTTTCAAGTCGCAAACTCTCCGCCGCTGACAGATTCGCAGACACGAAGATAAGCGTACAAAGTAACGTGATGTAATGATTTTTTAGCGATGGGCGTTTCATGGGGAAAATTGCGACTAAGAATGAGCGATTTTATGATAATTTCGAGCCTAATTCAAGATATCTTCCTACTCGATGCCTTATTGTTCAAGCACCGCCCCCTACATCCCGGCCAATAGCGTCATCAAACATTAATAATATTGGCATGGCCGCTTACGATCCCCCCTCTCTTACGATCTCTCCCAATATGGCATGAATATCTCCAACATGCTAAGGTTGAGGTTACAAGGGTTCATGACTCGTTTAATACACTACTGCCCTAACGCCTCTTTTTCTTTCAACAAGGCTTCGTACTCTTTATAAATCGCCGATTCCTCAAATTCCTTCTGTAAAACCTCCGGCCTGGTTTTAAATATTTTTTTCCCAAACGAGAAACTTAATAGGATTGATCCATCAGGCAACACACTAGGCACTACGTAATAATAATCCACCAGTATGCCATGAACTGCGTACCACATACTATAACCTGATGGTAAATCAATTTTGGCAAGAGATGAACGACGCTCCTCAGACAAATTCGAGAAAAAAACAAACTCCATACCATCCGGAAGAAAAGGACTAATTTCCTTTATGTAATCATCTAGAGAGTAGACTCCTTTGAACGCATGAGGGATTCTGGCATCAGCCAATATTTCCTCATAGGCTGCTATTTTATCTTTAAAAATTTCATCAATTACTTTCAAACGAATCTCGTCAATCTTGCTATCAGTATCCTCCTCTGAATTTTTTGAAACATCTAATCCAATATCTTCAGCAACTGGCCACAAGAAACCCTCCGTACTCAAGCCAATGAAAGGATAGTAGGCAATATATAACAGATCTCCTTTAGCAACATCTTCGGAAGCAACAAAACCGTTAGCAGTTTCTCCGTATGTGCGAATCAAGAATAAAAAGACGAAAAAAGCTGGCAGTATTTTCATATTAATAATTTTGGTTTAGCCTTGTGGCTGTTGCGTCATTTTGAATCCCGGTCGCCCAAATATTTCCAAGATAGCGGACATCACCTGATGTTCGATAGATTTCATGAATGGTATCACCATTACTCGTTTGTCCAATACCTGCTGGATTAAGTGGATTTTGAAAGTATATAAAAATATTTCCATTGTAAGTGTCACGCGAAGATGGTACGCTGCAAGGCGTGCCCGGAGGGATGTTTGAGCGGGTGCCTCATGGGCAGAGAAAACAGCAGAGGCCGTGTACTGGGGCGTTCTGACGATAAGGCATTATGGGCAATGCGCTCCTTCTGGGCCCAAGAAGCTGAACCTGGCGCAAAAACATGGCACCATACGTGCCAGGTTCTGCCGTTTCATTTCGCGAAGGGCTGGAGGCAAGTCGCTATCGAATCCGCAGAATCGATCTATTACTACGATGGACAATTTCAGACGGAAAACTTCCAGACGCGATTATGGGTTTCAAAGAACAGAAAGTCTACAATTCATAGGAATCATACATCCTCATTTTTACTATAACAGACAATCCTATCATAAACATTTAATGATGATATTTCCGATTTGGACACTGAAAAGCCCCTGAGTCTACAGTGTGCTGAATTCAAAAAGTCAGTCCAGCCATTCATCGTTTCATCAATCAGAAAATCTTGACCGCCATCTGTATGAATATGCAATTCAAATATCGCTGGCTCATTATAATATAATACAATATTAGTAATCCCGTTCCAGCTAATAAAAAAAGATTTTCTCTTTTTCGTCCAATGTGAAAAAGAGACTGTAACCCCTTGCTCCGAGGGAAGAATAAAAGCTTTATCTAGAAGAAAATCAAATATCATGATTATTAATAGTTTTCATAAATAGAATCATAGGCCGACTCTCCAACATAGCTGCCAAAGTATCCACCACCGACTCCTACATCCCGGCCAATGGCGTCATCAAACATTTATAATATTGGCATGACCCCTTATGGTTCCCTTATGGTTCCTTATGGCTCTCCCAATATGGCATGAATACCTCCAACATGCTAAGGTTGGGGTTGCAAGGGTTCATGAGTTATTTTTGCGAGAATATTTCGCTTAAATCTCCTTTACCGTTTCGTTCCAGCCATTCTAGTGAAACACAATCAGTCTCAGTCAAAGTGTTACTGATATCACGATATACCTTAATGGCTTCGGGCGATTGAATCTTAGTAAGACAAAATGCAGCCATAACCTTAGGCGAGAAGCCAAAGACAAGTCTATGTTCCGAACCTGGCCTCAAAGCAATTTCCTTTAAAACGTCAGTTAGCTCTGATGCATTTAGCCAGCTACGCATGGTAACTGCAAGCATCGCATTTAAGATTACAAAATGACTGCTCGAATCCCTCAAAATCGCAAGCAACTCTGAGTCACTTGTTTGGGGATTACGAATAGTTTCAATACATTGGTCAATTTTCGTCATAATCCTAAATTTGCCTTCTGCTCGCGTGCGTAATTGAGTAACTCTAGACCTAAATCATAGCGACCCATTTCACGCGCCATGTTAATTTCAATCATGTAGGCGTCAAATTCAGATTGCCAATACTGTGCTGGAGTCATTCTGAAACCTGGACGCCCTAGCGCATCATAGTCCCAAACGTGTCGGGCTTCATGCCTGAGTCCACTTATTGATATATCAAAATTGATGTTCAATTGGCCTGCTTGCCCTGGTCTTAAACCAGGCGAGAAGAAATTGGCCGATCGGCCACTTACAATTACCTCGTGTCCAGCCGCTGCAATTCGGTTTAGTGTTAATTCAAATTCCGCCGCATGACTTAAGCGAGCAGGCCCGAGGACTGATCGCATTACGTCACCGCCCGAATTCAATGTTCTGCTCATAGCCTCACTAAAGCCCCTTCGCGCAACAGTCTTAAATCCAAAACTGCCGAGTCCAAAAGTAAAGGTAGAGGCAACGTCGATACTCGCATCCATAGCACCCATGGCAAAAAAGGTACTGGAGTAGCCGCTATAATAAGGGCTAAAGTAGGTGGTAGCACCGACGAGCAAATTACCAAATGGCACATAACCAGCAATTCGGGTACCATCCATGAACCATTCAGCGTGCTTGGCAGCGTAATACTCACTTAGCAACATCGTACCCTCTAGCGTTTCAACGGAGTTGGGAGCCTGACGCTGTAAAGCAGTTCCCCCGATGGTCAAATCACCATATCCACCCATATCGCGAGTATTCCAGAATGCATTTACTCGCTGTTGCTGAGCTGCCAAGGCATTTCGATTACGTGCTTCTTGCTTCGCCTCCTCGTAGGCCTTCCTGGTATCGTCGACCTCTTTCCATGATATCGGCCAGCCTGCTCCACTCGCAGAATTGTTACCAAATGCTGTACCAATTACGCCGTCGTTAGCTTGCTGTCCAGCTGCCCTCCCCGTCGGGTCGACGAAGTTGATGGGGTCGCCGTTGGCGTAGGAGTAAAGGTCCATGCTGGCGGCGTGGCCGAGGGGGTCGGGCGAGAGGAAGCGCCCGGCCAGCGGGTCGTAATAGCGCGCCCCCATGGCCATGTAGCCCGTCGGGTCGATGCGCCGGCTCCGCCAGGCCGTGGCGGCGGCGAGGGCCTCCAACGGGCTGGCAGCGTCGACGGCTTATCAAAGAACAATTGACTTAATAAAAGTTAAACAAAATGCTTCAGGCAACACAGTAATAACACTCGCATCCATACCGTATTCGATTTCGCAGTGCAGGCTGAAACAAGCAAGAGCGCCGCGATGAGGTTACCAGGGAAAAGTGGTTAGAGGTGGGCATGCCATTTGGATGTACGGAGCGTAGGTGAAATTTGAGGGCTTGCCGAAGTAAAGAATGACAATGAAGTGACAAAGTAATTTAAAGCCGTTGAGTTAAGCGTTATCGCTCGCCCTGCTGAGTATGAACGTCATCCGGTTGCCGTCTTGAAGGCATATTTGGTTCATAGCCGAGAAGGTGTTATTGGGACTTTTTATCCAATATGGCATGAATACCTCCAACATGCTAAGGTTGGGGTTGCAAGGGTTCATGAATTGTATGTTCTTTCTTTAAAGACTCTGGTATTTCACGCGGAAAAAAATTTCCAGCTGAAAAACCGAGAAGTATTTCTCCCATTGGAGTCATATTCGCCGACACATAATAATATTCCAGCAAATCTCCATTAATCAATTCCCACAAATTGACACCAATCGGTATATCGAATTTCACAGCCCCAGTCTTTCCTGCCATAACAAAATCATCAAGGTACACAAACTTCATTGTAGATGGCAGTAAAGGCCTCAGCTCATTAATGAATTGAGGCAATGTAAATACGCCTATTATCGGCTTTGTAGTAGAAATTTGTGCCAATACTTCGTTATTCTGTTTGATCTTTACTTGTGCAATATTGTCTAAAACTTTTAGACGTATTCTTGATTCTAATTCAACTAAGGAAACATCTTCCAAGATATTGGCATCATTCAATCTTCCCTTTATTATTTCAAAGATTCTTTGCTCATCTCGGGGCTGAATAAAGGGCTCGTATGCAATGTACATTTTATCAGATTCACTTAATGAATCAATAATACTTGATTCAATCCCCGATCCAAGTAATGCACACCAATAAAAAAACAATATACATAAATAATAATATTTCATATCTAATAATTTCTATCAACTCTATCTACTGCTTCCGATTCCACGCTACCATTTAAATTACCAAAGTATAATACATCACCAGATGTCCTGTAATGTACATGAAGTGGATCTAAATCATAGGGTCTGCCTAATCCTGTATCAAAATTACGCGGATTTTGAAAGTAAATAAATATATTTTTGCTGGGCTCAACAACTGTATTGAATTGGCTTCTCGGGGTAGAGTATTTGTCGCCAGCCCAATTACTGTCAGGTCCTTTAGAGAACGGATCTTGTTGCCTTAATGTCTTGCCACTATCATTAACACCAGGATGTGAATGACCTGATCCTACTCGCTGGTACCCACTCGGAATTGTTACATAAGACAAATTGACTTCACGTCCATTTGGGTCACCGGATATAAGATCAGAGATAGAATATTTTCCATTTTCTAGATTTTTAATATAAACAGTTCCAAACTCACGTCCAATCGTTACTTGCCCGAGAAATAAAGCCCGGCTTGCGAATATAATCGCATCTGACAGTTTATCAAATTCTGGATTTAGACTATTATAACGATCATGTCCAGAATCTTTACCTTTTTCATCTAATATCATTGTAGAATTGCCTTCATAAATACCGAGTTTTTTCGCGATTGACCTATATTCCTCCATTTGCTCATCTGAGAATAAAACAACATAGCCTCCATTAGATTGATTTACGCCTAGAACTACTACATTAGAATTTTCAGGTGTTACATTATTGAGTGTAGATATTCTTTGAGCACTGGTGATATCGCCCCTTTGCATCGCAGTCCATAGCGTAGCATCTGCTTTCTTCTGCTCACTGGTCCAGTGATCTCCAAAAATACTATCCAAGAAGTTATCTATTGGAGAATGAATCGGGTCACCCTCTTGATAATCTTCCGCGCCCCTCCCCGTCGGGTCGACGAAGTTAATGGGGTCGCCGTTGGCGTAGGAGTAAAGGTCCATGCTGGCGGCGTGGCCGAGGGGGTCGGGAGAGAGGAAGCGCCCGGCCAGCGGGTCGTAATAGCGCGCCCCCATGGCCATATAACCCGTCGGGTCGATGCGCCGGCTCCGCCAGGCCGTGGCGGCGGCGAGG
Source organism: Verrucomicrobiia bacterium (assembly GCA_030432235.1). Lineage (GTDB taxonomy): Bacteria > Verrucomicrobiota > Verrucomicrobiia > Opitutales > Cerasicoccaceae > JAUIHT01. The sequence continues at coordinate 179,913 of JAUIHT010000007.1, forward strand.
GCCTCCACCGGGCTGGCAGCGGTGCCGTCCAGCTTGTACACCGTGGTGCCGGGCAGCGGCCCGTAGGCGGCCATCAGGGTATCCGACCAGGTAACGGATTGGTTGGAGTCAATGGTGGCCACGATATTGCCGAGCAGGTCGGTGACGGCCCCGAGGGCGTCCCCGGTGTTTTGTTCTATAAAGGCCTCGATGCCACCGATGCCCTGCAGGCCGCCATAGCCGCCGCCCATATCCGGCCCATGGATTTTCCAGACCCACTGCCCCTGCGTGTACACGGCCAGCTCGAGGAACTCCACCATCGGGTCGTAGAGGCTCTTCTCCACCACGGTCGCTTCGCCAGAAGGCGTGTACTCAGTGCGCAGGCGGCGCCCGAACCCGTCGTAAACGGCCTCAAAGGTGAAGGCCCCCGTTCCGGTCTGCTCCAGCTCGATAAGACGGCCCAGCGCGTCCCACTTAAAGGCCTGAGCCTGCCCCCCACCCCAAGTCCGTGCCGTGGTGAAGCCCGCATCGTCGTAGGTCTGGCTGACGGGCTGTCCGGCGTACGCTGCCGTCACCTCGAAGCTGACCGTATCGGAGTCACTGGTCGCCAGTGGTGAACGGTACTGCTCCAGGCCTCCCTTTTTCGGAGGACTGTAGTAAATCCCACTCTCGTGGATAGCCTCTGCCTTCAGTTCGTAATTACCGGGCCCAAAGGCTATGTTAGCCTCCCAATCGCCCCTGGCCTCGTCTGTCCACTTATAGTCCTTAATTTCCTGCCAGTCGCTGCTACCAATTTCATGCCATTGCAATTTGAATCCGTCTCCTACCTGACTGATAGAGCCCGAAAGAGGCACGAATTGGCCTCCTATATTGGTTTCTTCAAGGCGCATGTAGTTTCCTAAAGTAGCCACAAATCCCTTGTTACTGTCGCCAGGTATATGATTATCCACCTGCATCGACTTCATGACACCGAGCTTGCTGTCATCAAAACCGTAATCAATGGTGACGACCTGGCTGGCCGCCCGTTTCAACTGCTCCTGAGTCAATTGACCGCGCTCGTTATAGACATATATCCGGTCTTCGCCGGTGATGGGAGCCCCCACTCGCGCAATCGAAAACTGCTCCAGCTTGGAATCCTCGCGCCATTGGACACCCATCTCCGTGAGGAAGGGGCTGCTCGCACCAGAGGTCCTAATGGAAATCGACAAAGGCCTTCCGCGATCATCGCGGCTGGTAATCTCCCGCTCCCGGAAGGGCCCTGTACGCAAGTTAAGGAAGCCCGCATTGTCGTATTGATACCCAAAAGTACGCGTGGTGCCCCCCACTCTGCTTACCACGGAAGTCATACGCCCAGCGGCGTTGTAGTCAAAGGCAAGCTCCGGCGCACTGGCCGAGGTCCCCGTTTTCCGCAGATGTTCACGACGCCCGGCGTTGTCCCAAACTTGGGTGAGATCCGTGGGCGTGTCACCGTCTCGCGTGATACGCTCGCTCAGCAACCGGCTGTAGTCATCGTAGGTACGGATAACCTCGCTGTCATCCAGCGAGCTGTCGGTATAGTCCTGTTCGAGATTGGTGAGGTTACCTCGCAGGTCATAAGAGAAAGTCTGGGTCAGGTGATAAACTGCACTCGAGCCAGTTGTCTGCATTTCAACCAAACGCCCCAATCCATCGTACTCGTTATAGTTGTAGTCGATGGACCGCAAGTCGTCGCGACGGCGCTTGAGCTTCGCTGATTTGAAATCTGGACTCGCTGTCCCCTTCTTATAAGCAGGATAGTAAGCGTAGGAGAATTCCCGAGTCGTCTCCGCCCCCTGTGAGAGTTGCTCACTCGTGATGCGACCGGACTTGTGGTAATTCGCAGACCAAACCAAGTTTCCAGGCATCACCCGCTTGGTTAGGTTACCGATTAAATTGTAATCCAAGGAGGTTATGGCTCCATCAGGGGTCGTACTCGACGTTAGGCGATTAAGCCCATCGTAAGTGAACTGACTCTCCTGCCCAAGCTCGTCCCAGGAGTTGGTCAAATTGCCATTCTTGTCATATTCAGCGATGGTGTAAGTGTCGTCTGCGTGGCGTACGATTACTGGCTGCCCATAGGTATTGAACCATGTCGTGGTCTCCGCCTGCTTCGGATTTCCGCGCCAGGTCGTTGAGCTGTAAAAGTCGGCCGAGTACTCATGCCCGACACGCTCGACCTCAACTGCGCCATCAAATATCTGGGTCAAAACCGGCCTTCCCAGAGCATCTACCTTGGTCACCACCTTTTCCCCGGCCTGGTTGGTCACCGTCGAAAAGCGCGTCTGCGGCACATAGCTATACTCCTCGATTAGCTGATTGGATGTAGCGGGCCCGAAGGTTCTTTTTACGCGATTCAAACCGTCATATTGCGTAGTGAAAGTCTTACCGCCCATATCGGTCGAAGAAATCACATTTCCACGTTTGTCGGTGACTGTCGTAACGGTAGGATTGCTTTCCCCTGAGTTTGGAGTTGCCGGCAATCCTGTCCCTTTCACCACTGCCTTAACCGTGAAGTTGTTATCATCGTAAACGTATTGGGTTCGGGTACCGTCCTTGTGAATGACTACGAATGGACGACCATCTTTGTGATAAATCCAGTTCTGGACGGTGCCATCAGGATTGTTCTGCTGGATTAATTTGCCTGTAGAACTGTATATATAGCTCGTTTTCCCACCTTCTCCGTTCGTAACGGATTTTAAGTCATTACCAGGCCAGTATGTGTAAGTCTCTTCAGACAAAGGGCCATTTTCAGAATCCGAGACTTTCATGCTGGTGGTACGGCCCAAGGCATCGTACTCGTAAGTTGTCACGGTACCTTCCGGATCAATCATTGAGGTCAGGTTGCCAAACCCATCGTACTGATAAGTTGTCATCGCTTGACCTTCAAAAACGTGCTGATCAGAAACAGCCTCTACCCCTGAGGCATCATTTTTAGCCTGCGTCCTCCAAACAAGCTCAGCAATCAGCCGCCCGGCTCCATCGTAATCCCTGAAGACGTAGTCCTCCGCACCATTATCATCCGTGCCGAAACCAGGCCCATCCGTCCAAGTCACTTCTCCATTCTCATTATAATAAGTGAAGTTCCAGGAGAGAGGCTCATTGTCGTTTGCGCCAGTAAAACCATCAAATACTCGTGTTCCGGTCAACCGGCCCATGGTATCATAATCATAACGCCTGACTGTTGTATCGGGTGAGTGCTCGGTCACAAGTTCACCGCGCTGATTGTATTGCAGGCTAACGGTAACGTTAGGGTCGAGCGTATCAGTTGCCTCAGTCTTAGCCACATCAGTACGCTCATCCGCAAAACCAAGTGGAAGGCGCCTGCTGTTACTGAAGGTTGTGGTCGCTGCTTCTGGAGCCCCAAATGCCCGAATTTCCTTTTTCAAAAGACCGTTTGCGTAATACTCTCCGACTTTGATGTCCTCATAAGAACGGAAAGTTGCAGACAATAACTTGGCCCCGTTACGCTTAATGATGAGCTTGGGCAAATAAGCATGATTAGGCTGCTGGTTACGCCTGAGAATGGAAGCAGGAAACTCCGTATAGCTGGCTAGCTCCAAATTGTAAACAAACTCCGTCACATTACGGTAAACATTACTGTAATCGTCTATTTGGGGCTCCCAAATCTTAGTCAGGCGGTTATATTCGTCATAAGAATATTTTGTCGTTATTGTCTCGGTCTTTCCCGTTCCTGTAAAATGTCCTGTTTGTTGAGTATATTTTAAATTCCCATGGCTGTCGTACCCATAGCGGGTCACTAGACCTCTCTTATCTATGGTACGCATTAGACTGCGAGGATAACCATCCGTACCATTTGACTTGATGACTTGTTCCTTGGCGTCGAAATAATCAGTTTCGTTAATGAAATAATAGCGGTACTCAGTTTGACCCAACGGATTTATAATACCTGTAATCATACCGTCGAAAATCTGATAGGTCGTTTCATTCCCAAAAATGTCAGTGATGATGTTTTCTTGGAACGTCTTGCCTTCAACAGTTCGCTCATCGTACTTGAACTTTGCATTCTCTACGGGTATCAAATCCTTACCCACAGTTGTGTATTGTCTAACAACTCGGTTTTTCTCGTCATACTCATTGATAAGAACACGACCATCAGGGTGCTCTACCTTTGTAATTGCCATAGTCGTATATTCAATAGTGCCTCCATTATGGTTAGCCTCTTCTATTTGATACTCATAGGAGACAACGCTGTTGTCCGGTCGGATTACCCTACGCAATGTATTATGCTTGTCATATTCGTATTTAAACCAGCGACCATCACTGGTATTAGCCTCATAGATACGCCCATATGCATCATAAATCAGATTCAAGTAGACACCGCTCGCTCCAGCTACCCGAATCATCTGACCATAGCTACTCTTGGTGGAATCCCATTCGTATTCAAATAGAAGCTTATTGCCCTGTGGATCTGCCCATTGGACCAGATAAGGCCTCTTTCGCTCAAAACCGTTACGAGGAAACGAATAAACAACGTATTCCCTGATCTCACCATTTGATGCGTAAAGATTGTAGCGCTCAATAATCTTTCCGTTCTCCAGGCTATTAAACTTTACAATAATATTCTGATAGGGATTCGCGAGCGACCCAATGCCATAAGTATTATTGTTGGTCATTTCCGGATTTTCATCTTGCGCAGGGAGCCAAGCCTCAGCTAACCCGTCATTATCTTTTAGGTAATTCAAACGCGCGGGCAGATCGTTAAGAGTCGCTTTTTCATACTGGATGACATTTCCATTCATCTCTGCGGCACGAATCCGCCCGTTGTTCTGATTAAAGACCAAATACGGAAGAAAACTAAGCTTCCAACCCCAGCCGAAGTGTCCATAGGATGCATCCTGGCTGCTATAGCTTCTCCGTAGCTCAAGCGGAAATGGTCCAGGTAAGGAAACATCCGTTTCATCAATGATAAAAGCCCCTGTTTTAATATTTACAGGATCCCCAGCCGTAGCAGATGTCTCTGAATTATTCTGAGTTGCGACACTGCCTTTTCCCGCACCCTGAACTGCTGCATCAGCCGCAGTTATACTCGTATCAGGATCACTATCTTTGTTGGATTGCTCAATCTGCTCGGTCTGTTGTTCCGTCGCTGCTTGTGGTGCATTGCTGGCTTGCGCAGCCACCTCAGCGGGAGTATCCGTGCTGATATCAGGAGCAGCGCTGGCAGAGCCTTGTGCCTCCACGCTACTGGTTTCGTTTGCTGGCACAGACACGTGTACCTTCTGAGTTGCTTTACCTACAGCACGTGCCACCTCCAACAGAATTCGGTTGATGGCATCCACCAATTTGGTGATGGCATAACCACCTCCTTCTAATCCAGTACTATTTGAGCCAATCCAATCACCCCTGAATTCAGTGCCTGAACTGAATATGGATGCAGCCCTGAAAAAACGACTACCCTGCGGCGCTAAGCCCGGAGTCACCCATGCAAACGACAACTCCTTATTTTCATACTCATCATTATCAAAAACATCTGTAATATAGCCCCACATATCACCACCCAGTTGCTGAGAAAGAGGCTCGGCGTCTGGGGAAGAGCTAGGCTCACCATATAAATATGTATCCGCACCCAAAGTTTTATAATTGCTATAGGTAAGCAGTATCGCATTGCTGTTTCGAAGCATATGCATAGTAGAAGTTGCCTCTATGCCTTTCCAAAAATCACTAATGATACCATGCTCGAAGGCCGACCCGCCGATCTGGCTGATAATTTGTGACTCGTAATAGCCTCTATCTACCGTCGCGTCTCTTCCTCTTGGATGCAACTGACCGGACCATATCCTTGCCTGAGTGTCCGAATGAACATCTATAGCAGGGTATGAATAATACAGTCGACCAGCTGATATGTTACTCAAAATCAGCCGAACCCTCGCCAAGCCAGAGCTAGAGCTTAATTTGCTTATTTTGTGCTTATCATTAACAAAATCATAAAAATCACCACGACGCTTCCAATACGATTGCCCCATTAAGTATAAATTCACCCCGTGATCGTAGGCCTTATCCCGCTCCCCTTGATGCTTTACAATATCACTGGCATGCACATCCAACATCCTGTCGGTAACCCTTCCTGCATTTGAGCAAAAAGCCACAGAATCACCAAAACTAAATCTAGAGCTATGGTCACGGGTGAAAAAAACAGATCCCTCATCCCTTTCCGGCACTACTGCCCAAGTATTTTTACCCGAACCTGATGGTACGATATATCTAACTTTACATTCTTCTATGTATTCGGCATTTTTATAATACTCACTAAACTTAATCTCACCCGAGCTATCCACACTTATGTTTAGCGACTTCTTAAATGCGAAAACTGCATCGGATTGTTCTGCAAAGAAATCCGGACTCGACAGCTCGGACATCTCCTCCTTAACACTCTCCCCGGGCCTGTAGGGTTGCAAAACAATGTGGTAATTAAGTCTCCATATATTGGAGCCACTACCGTCATTGGAAAAATGTGAAGCGTAGGCGAAAAAACGCCGATTATGCAAATCGCACTCCAGCCAATCACCGGAGTCATATATCACATCTGACGCAGTCCCATCATTATTAAAATCGTAATCAACAACAATTTTAAGTTTTTTAGTATTAAAATAGTCACGGTACTCCGAAAGCCCATAACTTTCAAAAGCAGTAGGCTCATCATCAGTATCATCATTATCATCCATAATCGAGAACGGCCTTGGGAAGTCCTCGAAGGTGGGAAAAAAAGTAGTCCTGTTACGCCTTGAAATCCCTATATCGTCAATCGAAACGAACGGATAGTAGTGCTGCAGAGAGGTGGGATCATGGATTTGCGCTTCAATAAACTTTGGCCAAAGAACATCGGGCTGGTCGGTATCGGCTAAATCATTAATTTCTGGATCGTTTTGTATATAACCCGCAAACCACTTGTAAGCCGTATTCCACTTTGGTGGCATCAAATCATAGAGGTCAAAGCCTTCAATAATTTCAGTATCCTTAATCCAGGGAAAGAAATACTGATATTCACCTTCAACGTAAGCTGCAACAAATGGGTAATTTACAGCGATGAGCCTATTTTGATCAAATTCCGCAATTTGAATACCCAGCATAGCCGCTAACTGACTTTCAGTTAGTTTCATTCGGTTAGGGTATGGTTGCATATAGAACGCAGGAATACCCGCCTCTCTCAACAGATACACAAGCAGAGCGCATTGCTCAATAGGAGAGCCCTGCTCCTCCTGAAATACAGCTAACGCCGAACGACTAATGCCACGTAGCCCAAGACACACTACGCCCCCATTATTTTTAGTTTCAACCAGGGCATCCGTAAGCTCAATTTGATTTTGGACATAGTTCGCCAATGCCAAAACCATATATTTCTCTTGGCTTACGCTCGAGGACTTTTTCTTACCCATTTCTACGACAAAATCGTCTAGAATTGGGTGCCTTCGTAATTCGGGGCTATGATCGATTTTCAAAAATTCATTAATGTCGGTATTAAACGGTCCGTTATTTGGGTCAAAATTCGCCGTTAATACTGGATACTCACTACTAAATTTAAATTTTGGTAAGTTATCTGCGATTTCATCCGGTGACATACCCCAATACATGGGCGGCATAGGCTCAGTTTCAAAAGATGGCTTTAGCAATGTATCAGAAAGCGTATCAGGCTGATCAACAAAAGACATTTCAAAGAGGCGCTGATAGACTGCTGAGCCTGAGTTGTTCTTGGCTAAGGGAATCAGGTCCGTGACAGGATCATAGTTTGGCTTTTTTACATCAATTGCAGACCCTTTACCCCAAAGCACGTAATAGTAGTCAGGAGTACTTGCATTAAACGTTATGATATAATTTTCCGACTCGGTACCCAGAGTACTACCTGCGACTGGCCGGAATGTCAACTCCAGTCCGATGCCGGTGATTCGATACGAATATGAGTCACTGCCGTTAGCCAAATCATCTGAATAGTCAACGCCACCATTAGTCCAGGGGGTTGGAATCGTGAAAAAATTAGTCCTTATATAGCCCCAAGTACCATCCTCTCTGAATCCCCATATATCCAGTTTGAAAGGCTTATTACTAGCAGCACGACCAATGTTAACCACTACAGAATAGGTTCTTTTAGTATAAAGTGCCTCACCGCCAGAAGGCTCATTATCCATAAATTTGTTACCAAACACAAATAATGGATGTCTTGATGGTAAGCTATGGGCGTTACTTTCTACACTATAATGTTTTATTTGTGGGCCTTGATTCCATGGCTCTATTTCTGAACTAATAGGAGCACCAATGAGCTCACCAATAGGTGCGACAATCGTTTGGTAATGAGGTTCAGAACGATCTATATCCCCGTCTCCATCTTCGTCGATAGTAAGCAAATCACCCCTACGCGCTACCGATGTAAACTCTAGTGTCTCTGCACCCGACTCGAGGGCAGCCGAAAAGATACTGAGCAAATACAGACCTAAAACAGACCCATTCCTGCTAAAAATGTAAGATAGCTTGTTCATCGAGAAAATAGAGATAAATTGCCCGTCATCAGAAAGGCTGCCCTTCCGATGGGCTTTGGATGGATACATTAAGTTGATTCAAAGAATCTTGGATTGCCGGGAAGTCTGAATCCTTTTCGACGCTTCCAAGGGTCTTCTTATATTCCCAGGCGTCAACTAGTCCGTCGGAATCATTGTCATACTCGGGCACAGCAGGACTTCGATTCAATGGATTCCAGTCCAATAGGTATTCTTGGAGATTTGTCAGACCATCATCGTCAGGATCCGCATCGTTTTCATGGCCAGTATCTCCGAAATGAAATCGCTCCCATGAGTCAGGGATAGAATTACCATCCTCGTACTGAACTGAAAGTTCCCTTTCAAATAACCATTCTCTGTCGCTAGAACGATTAAACCATCTTTGCGGCGCTTTCGTAGAAGACTCATAAAAATACCAAGTCTTAGTAGCAAAATGATAGAACCATGTATGGCCTGTATCTGCTCTAAAATCTGTGTTATTAAGCCATATCCAACCGATTTCAGCATCCCAAACCCACACATTCGTGGGAGAAGTGCCTTGAATCCAGGCCCACTCATTGGTCAACCCATGAAATACCCACCGAAATGGAGCCAAATCGTCAATTGTCGTGATCCGTTCATAGTCAACAAAGTACTCACCAAACCAATCTGAAAGCTTATAGACATTTCCGCCGTCTCCATTAGGCACGCGTACGGATACATTTTGCAGCGCATCCTCCTCCGCGGAAATATAATCCTCTGAAGACAAATTCTGAACAATCATCTGATCAGATGAGACAAACGCAATCGTCTCAGTTTCAGAGCTGAAGCTAGTACTATCAATAGTTGAGGATTGCTGACTGGCGAGTAATGAAGATTGCGAATTATCGCCCTCGCCGTTGACCTCGTCACTAGGCGCCTCTGGTGGAATGCTAAATTTATCCAAAGGATTTGAACCAGATTTGTACTCCTGAATATTAGTAAAAGAATCACCATCGGGATCATCATATGTCCCGTATTGTGTAATTTTTTCAAAATACGTAATTTCCCAGGCATCCTTTAATTCGTCGTTATCACCATCAGCGGTATTTGGCTTAAGATTATTGTTATACTCGAATAGGTTAGAAAGACCATCGGAATCAAAATCACCCGTAGCGCCATTCTTAACATCAATGGTGCCATCATCAATGGGACTTAGGCCCCAAGTCACTTCCCAACCATCAGGAAGACCGTCATCATCTGTATCATCATCGTTAGGATTCGTTCGATTAGTATACTCACCCAGATTGTTTAGCCCGTCAGTGTCAGGATCGGCTGTGGCGCTTGTTTCGAAGTAGCTCATTTCCCACCAGTCAGGAAGGCCATCACCATCAGTATCAGTATTTTCTACGGGACTCGTTCCATTGGCATATTCGTCAATATTGGGGATGCCATTTGAATTGGGGTCTCCATCTGCCCCATTAGGATCGATAGTGCTCGAGGGATTTAATCCATAGAAAACCTCCCATTTATCTGGCAGACCATCCCCATCACTATCCTGACTCCTGGGGTGAGTTCCAAGAGCATATTCGCGCGAATTCCGCAGTGTATCAGAGTCCGGATCCCCATTAGGGCCGTTTACTTTACTAACACTTCCGTCATCCAAGGGGTTTAGGGAATAGGCAACCTCCCAGTCATCGGGCAATCCGTCATCATCTGTATCAGAATCGTTAGGATCGGTACCAGCCGACTGTTCGTCGATATTTGTGAGACCATCACTATCAGGATTCCCAGCCGCACCGTTAATAATGTTTGTCGAACCATCATCATTTGGGTCAAATCCATGAAGAATTTCCCAGCCATCCAATAAACTATCGCTATCGCTATCCGCAATAAGAGGATGAGTCGAATAGCTCTGCTCTTCAGAATTTGATAGTCCATCTGCATCGGGATCGCCGAGCGCACCATCTGCCTGTATTATTGCACCATCATCATTCGGATTCAGACCAAATTGCACCTCCCAACCGTCCAGTAACCCGTCACCGTCTGTATCGTTACTTAATGGATTAGTGCCATATTCATATTCCTCAAGGTTCGTAAATGGATTACTTACAAAACCATCGGAATCACCATCCAAGACAGGAATTGTTACACCAAGAGCTTCCAACCAATTGGGCAAACCATCAAAGTCATCATCAATGAATTCGTCGGCACCGATATCAATGTCGTCAGTACCAACAGCACGCCACTCTCCATTGGCATCAAAGGCTGAGACTCGTTCAGGTAGCGCTGGAAGTATAATGAAATCAATCGCTTCAGAATCAATCACCAAATGACCTCCATAGCCTAGCACTGGGTTCTCGTGAGAAATATTGGCACCTACAAGAACAGCATCTTCTATATCATTTCTTACAATTGATTCTGTAATAAATATATTCCCACTAGCTCCCCCAGTCTCTGAAACACCAGTATCATTCCAAATAATGCTGGAGTAGAACGAAGCACTAGAGAACTCTGAAACGGATATGGCTGCCCCACCCGAATTTGCGTAATTCGAGAATATCGTAACGCTTGTAAAAACAGGGCTTCCCGACTCAACATATACTCCACCGCCTTCATTATTAGCAAAATTCGCAGTAATAATGCTACCAAGTACTCTAGGGCTCGCGTCTAAAGGCGAATTGATAAACAAACCGCCCCCATTATTCTCAATCCGGGCATTTTTAATTGTGAATCCGTCTAGAACACTTTCACTATAAAGAGTAACGACAGATTCTCCCAATAGCGCACCCGATAAAATCGTTTCCCGAGCCCCGGAGGCAGAAAGTAGCAATAGCGACTTTTCGTTACTGACAACAATCGCTTCATTGTACTCACCGGCTTTTATCTCAATGATATCAAAAGCAGCGGCGGCATCGATCGCCTCCTGAATATCATTTCGCTGATAAGACTCCAAACTCACAAACCCAGCGTCTACTTGAAAGTAATGATAGTCGCCCATTTGATTTATCGTATACCCTGGCCACTGCTGGCTATCATTGGCGTCTGTCTGATGAAAGAATTCAAAAACATTTGGAAACCTATCCAGGTCCAAATCATCATAAGCATCATCAGAACGTGGATCCAAAGTAGCAGATACTTCCCAACCGTCTGTCATCAAGTCACCATCCGTGTCCGGATTAAGCAGATCGGTAGATTCCGGACTATGATAAACCTCGGCCCCATCTAGGTAATCATCGTCATCAGTATCCGAATCCCTAGGGTCTCCACCATAAGTGTATTCTCCCAAATTAGCTAAAGAGTCTGCATCTGGGTCTCCTGTCGCTCCATTGATGACATTTACTGTACCATCATCCAAAGGATCCAAGCTATTATAGTACTCCCATCCATCCGGTAATCCATCCTCATCGGTATCATCCACGCGAGGTAATGTTCCAATGGTGTACTCAATCAGGTTCCCGATGCCGTCTAAATCTGGATCGCCTAGCGGGCCGTTGAGCACAAACAAAACGCCAGAATCTAAAGGATCCAGATTATGCGCATTTTCCCAGTTGTCAGGTAATCCATCACCATCGGTATCTGCGACTGAAGGGTCCGTCCCTGCGTTGTATTCATCAATGTTATCTATGGTATCACTATCATTGTCTTGATTCGGTTCAGTGACGCCAGCGGCTTCAAGCCAATCAGGAAGGCCATCTGAATCACTATCCTTGAATTCATCAGCACCACGATCAATGAAATCGGCCGTTAAATCGCGCTGCTCTAAATCCGCATCAATTTTCGAATATGATATCGTAGAATCAACATCTAGGGCCGGTGAGCTTGAAACGATGTGACCCAATAACCCCAATTGCGGGTTGGTATGCGTTACCTGAGTCAGAACAGCATCACCTGTAGCTGCACGAATAACCGAAGCGTCAATGGACACCTTAATACTTTCACCCCCAATTTCATCGAACGACGAAGGATTCCAGAAAATTGAACGTTCAATGCTGGTGTTTCCTGCTTCGAGTGCCTGGTAGAGGCCAGAGCCGACTCCTTGGTCCACATGATTGCGATAGACGGTGCTATGGACAAATATTGGGCTACCCAAATTTACCGCAACACCCCCACCATCTGAGGATGAACGATTGTTATAGATAATCAGATTCGCAAACTTGGGAGTTTTATCGTTCGAGGGGCGAAGCGTTGCTTCTCCAGCAATAATAGTCGGTAAATCGTCGGGTTGAACAGATATAAGTAAACCAGCCCCAGGACCCTCCGTTACACCATGAGTCAGTGTGAACCCGTCCACGACGCTCTCAGATTGAACTGTAAGAACAGATTGAGCCTGACCAGTAGCATCAATGATCGTGCTCCTTGAGCCATCTAAAGAAAGTAGCAAAAGTGGTCTATTGGCAGGCAGACTGATGGCCTCAGAATATGTGCCAGTCCTCACAAGAATAATGTCATGCCCAGAAGCACTGCTAATAGCAGATAGAAGTGTCTTCTTTCCGTAATCAGATTCTGTAGTAAACCCAGCATCTACCTCAAAAACATAGCTCGGTCCGCTTTGGGTTTCAGAATAGCTCGGATAAGAACTAGCCAGCGTGGGATCTGTTCCATGAAAATATTCAAATACGCTAGGAAATCTATCAAAATCTATGTCATCCAACCCATCAGAGCCATCAAGTGGATCTAGATTATAGGATACTTCCCAGCCATCTGGCATCATATCACCGTCTGTGTCTTTAATCAGTAATTCGGTTCCCTCTAAAATTTCACTAGTATCTGTCAGTCCATCTTGGTCACTATCATCCAACAATGGATTAATTTCGGACTGATATTCCATGATGTTAGACAAAGAATCTGAATCATAGTCTCCAGTTGTGTCCACAACCCCCAGAGCCTCTATCCAATCAGGAAGTCCATCGCTATCGGTATCAGTATATTCGTCCGCACCTGTATCAACGGCCTCTACAGTAGCATCGCGCCACTCTCCATCTGAATCAAATTTTGAGTAGCGTACCGGCAAAGTCGGTAAGGTTATAAAATCAATTGCAGGAGAATTTGAATTCAGGTGACTCGCGAACGCCAATAAGGGATTCAAACTGGACGAGTCCTCTAAAACAGAGTCTCCATAGTCGTTGCGAACAATCGATTCCTTGAAAAAGACAGCTGAGGTCTGTCCACTGACTTCAGAAATGCTAGATTCATTCCAAAGAATCGAGCTGAAAAATGAAGCCGATGCATTCTCGGAAACGGCCAATCCGCTGCCTTCTTGCACAGCAAAATTACGGTTGATGGTAACACTGGTAAAAAGAGGATTACCCGATGCCACATAAACACCGCCACCAGTGGAGCCTGCAATATTTTGCGTAATGACACAACCAAGGAGGCGCGGAGAGGAGGTGTCAGGCGCCTCAATTCTTATCCCGGCACCACTATCTGCAACACGACCACCAGTGATAGTAAAACCATCCATAGTACTACTACTCCGTAGAAGCACTGCTGTCTGCTCTAAATCCTGGGCATTAATTATAGTCTGCCGCGCACCAGACTCCGAAATCAATAAAATTGGCTTATCAACAGGAACTTCCAAGGCTTCCATATACTCGCCTGCAAGAACGTATATAATGTCATGTTCAGTCGCTGCATCGATCGCCGTCTGAATTTGTTTCTTTTCGAAGTCAGCCTCTACAGTTAGGTCATCGTCGACTTTATATATATTATGACTGCCAGTTTGAGACACCGCATATATCGGGAAGTCATTAAAGTTGTTAGCGTCAGTATTGTGGAAATACTCGAAAACATTAGGATAACGATCCAAGTCAAGGTCATCCAAGGCATCATCCACTAGCGGATCCAAAGTCATTGTGATCTCCCAACCATCCCACATCAAATCACCATCCGTATCAGGGTTCCTTAAATCAGTCGAAGATGGTGAATGGAAAACTTCGAGACCATCTTCATAGCCGTCATCGTCAGTATCTGGATCGTGAGGCAATCCTCCGTGAACGTATTCACCTAAATTTGAAAGCCCATCTTCATCTGGATCACCTAAAGCACCATTTTCTATATTAACAGAACCATCATCTAAATGGTCCAAGCTATTTTCAATTTCCCACTGATCAGGCAAGCCATCCCCATCGGTATCGATGAATTCATCAACTCCGACATCTACAGCATCAATGCTGGCGTCCCGTGACTCATAATCAAAGTCAAAGATTGAATAGATGGAATCAGAACCAGCGTTTACGGCTACAGAGCTAGTAGTTAAGCGACCTCCATAAGCCAAGGCAGGATCACCTGTCAAAATTTCCGAATCCCCCTCGTCTCCAAGTATTTCAGTCCTGATAATAGAACTATAAATATTAAGGAAGCGAAGTTCACCGGAAAACTCCGAGTACGCGTCTCCATTCCAAAAAATGCAATTACTTATAGTGATATTATCAATATCAATTCCGATGCCGAGGCCTGCTCCTCCCAATATTGAACGATTTTGAATAACAGTCAGGCTACTTAGAGTTAAATCACCACTCTTAGCATAAATGGCACCACCAATGCCATTTGCATCGTTATTAATGATGAGGCATGCAGAAATCGTGGCATATTCCTGATGTGCATCTATAAAAAAACCAGCTCCATTACCCGAAACATATCCATTCTTTACAGTAAAACCAGAAACAAAACTACCACTTAATATACTTACAACAGGGTTATCACTACCGCTTCCTTCGATTATAGTTTGATAAGCTCCACCGCTCGAAGCCAAAACAATAGATTTTCCGGCCTCTATTAAAACTGGGCCAGAATAAAGACCAGGCTTTACGTAAATAACATCCCAGGACTGCGCAACAAGCAAAGCTGCTTGAATGGTTATCTTCTCGTACGAAGATTCACTGCTAAGGCTAGCATCAACAATAAATATATTAGGACTCCCGGACTGGCTTGCGGAGAAAGTAGGCATTGAGTCGGGATTATCGGCTTCTGAGTTGTGATAGTACTCAAAGATGTTTGGGATGTTGTCATGATCAACATCCTCATACCCGTCATCACGAATAGGGTCTGTCGCATTCGATACCTCCCAGCCATCCGGCATCACGTCCCCGTCGGTATCATTTGACCGTGGTGATGTGCTATTAGTAAATTCGCCCAAGTTATTGAGTATATCGTTATCCGGGTCGCCACTTGCTCCATTGATCACATTGATTGAACCATTATCCAAAGGATCTAGTTCATATAAAACCTCCCAACCATCAGGCAATCCATCCTCGTCAGTATCGCGCTGAATCGGGCTTGTGGAATGAATATATTCAGTAAGATTCGTTATTCCATCAACATCGGGATCGCCATAGGCTCCTTGGTTAATATCCGTAGCACCATTATCTAATGGATTAAGCCCATAGAGCACTTCCCAGCCATCAGGAAGTCCATCATCGTCTGTATCCGCATCGTTTGGGTCTGTATCATACGTGTATTCCTGAAAATTACTCAATCCATCCGAATCACGATCATAAGCTGCCCCATTTTCTCCTGTTGCATCCAAAGGGTCCATTTCATTTGAAATTTCCCAGACATCCGACATCCCATCTCCATCACTATCTACAACAATGTAAACAGGGCCTCCCTCAGGAACTGAAATTAATGGCGGGTTAAGAGGCGGATTATTAAGCTGTGCCGCACAAGGAATAAGAAGTGCGAAGCCGAAAGCGAATAATAATAATTTGCCCTCATTACGCTGTAAAAGCATAGCTTTTTTCTTCATGATATATGACTAGAAAATTTCCCTATTTTTTTTCAACCGCTCAAAAATCTTGTCATGGGCTACTTGAGCAGCATGAGAAAACGGAGTAATCTGAAGCTCCTCAATCCGGTCGACAGTCCTTAAAGCTTCGAATCCACCTAAATCACCCAACGCGGCAATGGCAGACATACGCTCTATCGTATCGTCAGAGTTTATCGCAATCTCTTCAATAGAGGCCACCGTACTTTGATCACTGACACCTAAACGAACCAAGGTCTGAATTGCTGACGACCGAACATAAGGCGATTCATGTTTCAAAGAAAGATTTCTAGCGATGCCAGAAACATTAATCTCTTCCTGCAGTTCAGGATACTCCTCTACCAAAATGCCCAACCCAAGTATCGCTGTTCCTTGTAAATCTGGATCTTTGAGAGCCTTAGTAAGGGCATTAAGATTATCAGCCAGAAAGGCGCTATCTTTGATAGACCGCTCGACAAATAAAATATGAAACTGAATAGCGTACTCCCTTGAAGCCTTGCTCAAGCTCCTATTGGACCACATTGAAGTGAGTTCAGAAAAAATAACCCCAGGGGTACGCCTCTGATTAATTAATTTATTCAAAACTTCGTTTTTCAACGAATCCCATTGCATCTCTGTAACACCTAAGCCCATACGGTATGGTAGCTTGAGGAGGTCGAGTAGCATAACCAACTCCTCTGTACCTAACTCATTGCCAAGCGACCTAATTGCACTGATTTTCTGCTCATATACTCGAACCTGTTCGGTTGTTGGCGTAACCCTTTTATCTTTATCACTATAACCTGAAGCGGACTTTTCAGCATTGCTGAGCTCATACTGAGTATCTTCTTTCGAGATGTTACCCAATATACCCGAATCAAACGCTTGAGCCTCGCGCCCTAGAATAGGGGGTTGCATGAAGGGAATCTTTTCGGACGAATCGCGCTCAAGCCAAAGAAGCGTACCAATGCAAAAAAAAAGTATAATAAGCACAACAGACAGTATCAGCCTGATATAGATATGGTACTTACATCTTATGTTACTCATTAAAGCCTCCCCTGTTTACTCCCCAATTGCCCCCAGGTAAGTATTGCCATCATAAAGCTTAGTCCTGTGACAAACAGATGCGCCTACACCAGCACCTCGAATAAATCGATAGTGGTAGCGTCCCAATTCGTCAAAATCAGTAAGAGTTACATCCTTTACAGTAGTTCCGTCCTCAAAAACGACACCCGAAACGAATATTTCTAATCTTATCCGCACTGTATCGGCTAAATTTTTCTGGAACATGACACCTTCTACGAGTTGGCTGCCGTCAGGATACACTTCAAGAATCTGAAGGTGAGATTCGTTGCTATAGGTAAGATCAAAGGCAGCAATCTCCATTCTTGAAGCAACTGCTCCTGAATCTCCAATGCGTGCAATAACCGGAAAATCGAGAGCTCGACTGGGGGTAACATCGTAGTGGTTGCCATCTTCTTTCGCACCCAAATCCTCGTCAAACTGTGGGTAAACTTCACTGGGTAATATAGCTATAGCATTGTTGCGGAGTCTCCTGGTTTTTGCAGCAACCACTGTCGCAGGGAATACATAATCAATCACGTGTACAGTAAGCGTAGACTCAGTTTCCCCTTGGATTCCCGTCACATCGTAGCTGCCAGCGGTGTCAAAAAGTACATCTAGAACCTCGCCAGCGGCTAAATCGCTTGTATTACCGTCCAGCGCAATAGAACTGTCACCCTCAAGCTGTGAGGCATCCTCCATCTTGAGCCTCAGAGTATCGCCAAGTCGAATGAAGATATCACCTTCATCGAATATATTCTTCGGCAACCACTCGATCTCAATATCGGCAATCAAACCATTGTTTTCAAAAGACGCTGACAAGCTTGTCGATCCCTCTGTGGCGCTCAACGGAACATCTGCATACCAACAGTAGTCAGGGGCACTGCGAGGGATCCCCACAGATAGCGAGGGCATCAAATCACGGAAACGTGTTTTCCCCTCGATAAAAGCAGGCGAGACATAACTGTACATTGAGGATGTAAAGATGTAGTTTGTTGCCTCAAGCAAGTTGACAACCCAGTCCGCAATGCCATCGCTATCGGTATCCGGACCATCGATTTTCTGCACCTTTATAGACTCAACGGTGAAGAATGGCTCAGCGTTTATGATGTCTGCAAAAAGCAACGACAGACTGTGTTCACCAGCCTCAAGCCACATGGTCAGTCCCCGGCCATACTCATCATTGCCATAGGCCTGATTGACAGAAAACTCAGATAATAGCACATCGTCAACTGATAGCTCAACCTCCTTAATTTGAGAGAAATCACCGTGTTCAGAGTTTACTGATTGGTTGTTTTGCCAGCCTTTCACTTCAATTCGATAAATATTTGATTCAAAAACAGAGAAGTCATAAGTGAGTTTTCCCCGCTCCTCATTGGTTGCTATATACCCCCCAGATCTATACCATTGCCCAACTGTCTCACTGGCAGCTGCTCCGGCTAGGGTAACAATATTGGTGACGGTATTTTCGCTCAACAAGTCCGTCCCCAGGAAATACTCCATAAAGTCGTCAATAGCATCAGCATCGGTATCGATTGAAAGCGGGTCGGAACCCATGGCAATTTCTAGTGCATCATCCAGGCCATCTCCATCCGTGTCACCTAACAGCGGATTCGTGTGATAGTTGTTCCATTCATCGAAATCGGAAAGGTTATCGCCATCGGTATCGGCTAACAGACCGTTTGTTCCCAATTCTGACTCTAATTGATTTGCTAAACCATCACTATCCGCATCAGCCATAGGATCATTAGTGACAGACAGATCACCAAAAACATTATATTCCCAAACGTCAGGCAAGCCGTCTAAATCACTGTCTGTTTTGTAAATTAGCTGAATATCCTCCGGGTCCAGTACATAATTGAACACGCAAAACTCATCGAACACACCTCCCATGTTAGAAAAGCGCATTGGATTGGGCAGTGAAGTGAATGCGTAACGCGGTATCTCGAAAGCAAGTTGCCCATCAAGATAAAGTCTAAGGTTGTCATCATTGTATGTGACAGCCACGTGGTGCCATTCATTGGCCTGCCAATGAATGGGCGTGTAGTGTAAATTAATATTGCCACCCGTGACACCACCGGAGCCATCATGCTGGCGAATTCCTAGTAGTTTGGTTTCACGATGAACCACGAGCCCGAGATAGGCAGGAGTGTACTTGGCCTTCCAGTTACCAATCTCAAATAAACTGCGCCATATTTTAGACGTAACGACCGTACCGCTCTCCCAAGAAGGTTTATACCAAAAACTAAGACTGCCCTCTAGCCGAGATAGCGAAGCAACAGAGTTGAATTCCAATTCATCATTTTCATTCAGTAGAATCCCTTGATTGGAAAAACCTGAAACAAAGCCATACCCTTTATAAACAGTGGGAGTCTCTCCCCCTTCTCCAATAAGGCTACCATTAAATACATATTGCGCTATCCGGGAAGGAAGATAACTAGAGGAGAGATTGATATTTGTTCCAGCATTGCTTTCCTCATTATTACTGACCCCATCAAGGTCATTATCACGAGGCCGTGAGTCTGCTGAATTGGGATCGAAATTTTGAGTTACTTCAAAAGCGTCCGACCACCCATCGATATCGGTATCAATGGAATTAGGGTCTGTCTGCCAGAAAAATTCTTCTACATTAGACAAACCATCTGCATCCGTATCAACATCTGCATCGGCGACATAGCGTTGGAGCGAATTCCCCAGTTCCCACCAATCAGGCATGCCATCACCGTCAGAATCCAACGAGACATCTGAGGGATCCAAAGGATTCAGACCATAGTAAACCTCAAAATAATCACTGAGATTATCAGAGTCAGTATCCTCTACGTCAATGAACGTCCCGTTCAGGTACTCCAGTGAATTAACAAGACCATCTCCGTCATAGTCTTCATCTCCATCTACTGGATCTAATTCATCTAGAAATTCATAAAGACGCTCAAAATCATTTGGCATTCCATCTCCATCAAAGTCAAAGCCCGCTGGCTCTCGATTTGAAACTAGAAGGGTGTCCACATATGTTGCGGATTCATCCTTTGTATCCGGCAAGTTTTTGACCAGAAAACGCGAGAAATGTGGAACATCAGGATTATGGAAAGGTAACCCCCAAAAGACCATCTTGCCGTTAAGAATAAGATTCCATTTCTTTTCGGAATAATTCAAATTAATCGAATAATTCTGCCAGCCTTCTTCGATTGTATTATAGGTATCACTCTCCCATTCTCCCAACTCATTATTCCAAGCAACAAGCTTACGGTTAGCACCTAAAGCAAATACTGCTGAGGTCGGTTGCTGAGGAGTAATCGATTCCGGTACTTCGGTCGGCAACAAATCTGCCTGAAACGAAACCCATAAATTAGGAACATCAAACCACCCCGCATAAATAAAGGCTAAAGCATACTCTCCGGCGATGGATAGTGATTGCTCTCCCGATCCCGCTGTCAAATTGGTAACTGTAGCCGAGGATTCAGCCAGCCAGCCATTTTGAGTATCAATATCGCCGACAAAGTACCCTTCCGAAACTTCAAATTCCACTTTCCATTCGATCAAACCATTGGAATCCGCATCCGGACGCCGCTGAGCATCAGGAACAAGTGGATTAAGCCCAAATAGCTCCTCAAGTCCATCGACCACACCGTCACCATCCGTGTCGGCATTCAATGGGTCCGTTTCATCTATATCGACAATGCTGTTTCCATTCGCATCTTCCTCCAAGTTACTTAGGCCATCACCGTCGATATCAGAGCTAAGAGCATATTTTTGCACCAAATAGCGGTGAATTCTACTTTTACTTTCGATTGAAAGTGATCCGCTAAAAACGATCAGCTCTGCAATATTTCCTCCAAGGAAATGGCTGCTATCACTGCTCTTCTTTCCTAAAGCCAGTATCGTCGAACTTCCACTTTCCCATGATTGGGTCACTTGATTTGAGAACGCCCCTATATATCCTTCACTTGCAATATGAATTACACCATTCAAGCCACCATCACTTCCTCCTTCACGAGAAACAGATGTAACAAGAAAACGGTTTAGATAATCCGCATCGAACGTGAGATAAGCCCCATCCGCATTAACCCCAACATTGTTAATCCCTAGCTCATTCGCATTAGGGCCCCAACGCAGTAAAGGCGCACCAGTAATATTGGTGCCCTGATTGAAGCTAAAAACAGCAGCTTTGTCATGCCCACCATGGCGCTGGTGGACAACAAAAGCAGTGAAATCATGGAGGCTTGGGTCAAACCCTAAATCTCCATCCAGATAATCATCTGTCCCATCGAAAAATACAGAGGGGAGATGCAGGCTGCTTTCATCAAGGGCCGGACGAGCCGTAGTACTATCTTGCCGGAGCCGATGCACAAATCCACTTTTGTCTTCCCATTGATAAATCTTATCCTGTTCGTCTCTTTCCAGACCAGTTTCTGCATCAAACCAAGCGACCAAAGAAGCTTCACTTAGCACAGGCCCCAGTTCATCCCGATTGGATGGATCCATTCCAAGATTAAGCTCACGAATATTACTCAAACCATCCAAATCGTAGTCATCATCCGCACCCTGGTCTAAATCAGTAAAATATTGCCGCTCAATTTCATCAGGCAAACCATCTGCATCTACATCGAGATTAATGCTGTATTTATTGCCTAGATATTCCTCAAGTTCTCGAAGTTCAGTGTCAGACAAAGCCTCGCTAAAAGCAAAAATCTCGACGACATCACCAGCAAAATAATCATTGTTATCCGCATCACTGAATTTTTTACGTCCTACGTAGTATGCTTCAGAGAAACCACTGGACCATGTTTGAGGAGCTTCAGAATGAAGTGTATATCGTTCTCCTAAGGCTCGTATTTTCAAAATCCCGTTCAGCCCTTGGGCTATCCCACCGACACGGCGAGCCGAAACGATCTTTAGATCATTAAGTTGTTCTTCTGCTAATGAAACAAAAGCTCCAGAGGTGCTAGCACCGACTTCATTAATTCCAAAATCACCAGACTCCGGACGGTTCCATCGTAATAAAGGCGAGCCAATGGCATCATCACTAGTTGAGTAACTCAGTGTAGCCGATAACCCGTTTTCGAGACGCTGCGCCGTGACAGCAATCAAAGTGAAATCACCTGTGCCAGGATCGAAGTTGCTATCACCAAAGAGATAATCATCAACTCCATCAAATCGAACAATCTGCTGACCGCTCGTACCCCAAGGAACAGCCAAAGGACGACGCCCATCATCGTACTGAATAGCAGTATTGCCATTGCCGGACGAATCAAACCAGGAAACGACATTATCTAATGAGTCGGTTTCAATACCTTGAGCACCATCCAACCACAATTCGAGGGATGGCTTTTTAACAATAAAATTAAATCCGTCAAAGGTACTTGCGTCCGTACTCAAATTATACTCTCGCCAGTTGTTGAGACCATCTTCGTCCGGATCTCCCAACGCATCTTCATCCAACGAGCCAAAAATGCTCCTTTCCCAATCGTCCGGAAGGCCATCGCTATCTTGGTCGAGTGACAAACCATATTCTGTCGCAAGTTTTCGCTCCATCTGAATTATGGTGTCTTCTTCTAGAGAACCTTTATACACGCGCACTTCAGCAATATCTCCTCCGAAGTAATGCGTTGTCCCATAAGCTTTCTTGCCCAAGAAAAGCCCAGTATTGCTACCGCTAATCCAATCTTGAACACCCTCGGCAATATGCGTTTCGCCATTTGTCAATGAGCGTAAGCGCAAGCTCCCTCCACTACCATAAACGCCACCGGTTCGGCTGACCGATGATATATAAATCTGATTCTCATATTCTGAACCCAGATCTACGTATGTACCGTTTGTACCCGCTCCGACCGCATTAATGCCAAACTGACCCGCTTCCGGCCCATACCTAAGCAAGGGAGACCCCGTTGTCCCTGGCAACACAGAGAAACTAACCGGTGCAGCTTTATCATGCCCGCCTAGTCGTCGGTGAACTAATATTATGGTAAAATCATCCGCCCCTGCGTCAAACGCAGCATCGCCTTCAAGAAAATCATCTACACCGTCAAAGCGAACAGCTGACTTGCCGCCAATCGCATCGGTAACGAATTCCGGTCGGACCGTTATAGTGGACTGCGCCAAGTCGGTTCCATAGGAAACACGGTTTCTCCAGCTTTCAACTCCATCAGAACCGTCCAGTACGATTCCGGAGTCAGCAATTAACCAAATATACAGAGTGGCAGACGAACCGTCCGACAGCCCGTCTCCATCCGTATCCCATAGATTCGGGTCGGTCTCCGTTGCGTCAACGATACCATTGCCGTTAATATCTTCTTCAGAATTGGAGAGGCCGTCTCCGTCATTATCCAAATTATCAGGCTCACTATAACCGATGCTTACCTGGTCCAAATATGAAATAGCACTCCTTTCTTCCAAAAATCCGAAAGAAGTAAAATAAGGCACCGGGTTTGCAAAACCAAAGTCATTCGCGACTTTAACTCCATTCAAGTATAGTGACCAAACCTGCCTCGCATAATCCAATTCTACCGTGATACGTTGCCAAGTATCATCCACAGCTTTATGCT
Organism: Verrucomicrobiia bacterium; assembly: GCA_030432235.1. Taxonomy (GTDB): domain Bacteria; phylum Verrucomicrobiota; class Verrucomicrobiia; order Opitutales; family Cerasicoccaceae; genus JAUIHT01. The sequence goes on from JAUIHT010000007.1 coordinate 203,723, forward strand.
CAAGCATTTGCCACTCCCCCAGCGGTAAAGCACTACCATCAAAGGCGTTCAGTTGGCCATCCTCATCAAAATAGAAACCCGCCGATGTACTACTCTTCAGTGCAGGCACCCCTCTTAGGGCACCAGTCACAATTCGAAAATCTACCCAAACAACCTGTTGTGCTTCAGCGCTAAAAAGATTGTAAAGCTGCACGGGCCCAGTACCACCAGCGATTTTAGCAGAGAAATTCCCAGAATACACCTCATCAATAGTGATTACCGGCTCTATATCACCGCTATATTGCCAGCCACTTGACGAAGTTATACCTTGTTGGCTGTGGTTTTCGAAGTCATCAAAAAAAGGCAAAGAGCCAAGATCATACTCATCATGGCTCAAAGGATCGGCACCCGATGCGAGTTCCCACCCATCAGGCACGCCATCATCATCAGAATCAGGATCTCCTGCATGTAAGTCCCTCAGAAATTCTTGAATATTGACCACGCCGTCGAAATCAGAATCAAGATCACGGTCATCGGCATATAGGTCGAGACCATTAGCTGTCTCATAGGCATCACTCATGCCATCACTATCACTATCCAAAAAGACCGGATTCTCATAACCTGCATAGAAAAAATCAAAGTAGACAGGCGCCAAACCACCTCCTTTGAGACGGAACTGAGTAAAGGCATCCAGCAAATCATCCAGGAATCGCAAGTCCGTGGCCACCAATTTATTGTCTAGGTAAAGGTCCCAGGTCTTCGTAGTGTAATTGAGGCGGTAAGTGAACCGCACCCAGCTGGTAGAAACCCCATCAGCAGTCAGCGAAAACTCGTGTGGGACCCGTTGCCACTGACCGCTCCCTTGCCCATCTCCATGTACCACGTAAAGCCAGCCTGTGCCCTCATCATCAACCAGGCCCGACATGGCCGAGGTAACGTCACTGGCGGAGAGCGGTAAAGATTCAAAAGGGCCAGCGACAGGCTTGAGGTAGAAATCCACAAAAGTGACCGCACTCACTGTGCTCCCAGGAAAACTTGCCGTCAGAAAACCACTGGAGCCGAGAGGAAACTCAACGCCTTGGGCATCTGAGGCAAAGTCCGCTAAGGTCACCAAAGCCCCTGAATTGCCGACAATCCAAGGCGACTGTCCGGGAGCAACCCCATCATTATAACCGTCGACTACCTCAAAGTCCGTCTCGTACGGAAGACTAATTTGTCCGACTAATTGTCCAGAAAAGAGGGCTAGCGAAAGCCCGAGGCAGGCTGCGCTAACGCGGTTCATTATATGGCGAAAACCGCGTTAACGTTTACCAGGGAAAAACTTGGAGGCCAAACGGGCCAGCTTGCTATCCGGCTTTCTGCTACCGAAAAGCATCAGCAGCGAAGTAATCAGGATGAACCCGCCTACACTCGACATTTCGATGAGGGTCCCCCCGGCGGGTTCCTCGGCATGAAGCAGGGCTGGTAAAGCAAAACAGGCGGTAAGGAGTAGTCCGATGGTTTTCATGGTAGGATGATTAATAGATTGGCTTACACTTGCGAAAAGATATCAAAAAATGGTCACTGCAAGCATTAAAGTTAATGCAGTCGAAATGATCGTTTAATATCACAAGTACTTTGGTATAATATTTATACTACTAATATCAAGCAGGCAGTACATTCGATACGCTATCCAAAAATGAATCCAATCCAGAAATTTGATTTGATACCATGGGCCAAGTGGACTTTTACCTGACAAACGTATGAAAAAGCCATCTCTCGTCAAAATCGTTGCCGTCGTAAATTCGCTTCTCGTCGTCTACATGCTCTACACCGTGTATGACTTGAAGCAGGCGCGTAATGCACCGAAAGCTATTCAGCCACAGGGAAATATGTCTCGGCCAGAACCACCGACCATTGAAGAGCTACTCATTGCGCTGGAAGCAGATCCATCCCATCCTGAAAAGCTACAAATATTGAAACAACTGCCGAATCTCCAGAAAGAGGAAGCAAATCGGCTTCATCTATGGCTAAACAACAAATTGTTTCGTGACGCCGCAGTGGACCGCCTGGAGCGCCTAGATATTACAGACGCCGCTTACCGAGCCTTGATTGGCTCAGACTATGACGAGAGCCGTCTGTCCGGGGAATTGCAAACGCGGGTCAGCGATGACACTCTCTGGCTTCCTGAACGTAATCAGGCATTGATTCACTTGTTCCTTCTTTACGGAGAAAAAGCTCCTCGCACAACAGATGTGCCCACAGAATCAACGACACCAGAGAGCGATACCCCCACCCTTATAAACGAAGCATTAGCAAGTGCGCTCGTATCTGCCATGAACGCAGCCAAATCCGCCAGCAACACGACACTGGCCGCAACTTGCCTCGATGGCAGTCTGTACCTCTACAACAGTGGTCTTGAAATTCCTGCCCAGTCTACCGCCGATGAAATAGCTCTCACTGCTCTAAGTGAAAGCTATGAACCATCCACTCAAATAATTGCCATAAGATATGCCCAGACATTTGATCTGGATATCGTTTCCCAGGCTGCGAACCTGCTGACTAACTCCAAAAATGTGCCCGTCGCAATTGCCGCCAAAAAATACCTTGTGGACAAGGCATCAACCACCGAGCCAGCCCTATCAGCAAATGCTACTGGGCCTCTTCAGTGACTTCTAAACCCAAAAAATCAGGTCTAAACACAAAACTTAAAACCCCCTTAGCCTCACGATAAGCGATTACGGAATAAATTGCAGGTGGCTTCGATTCGTCATAACTAACTTCGTATTTCGTCGGATAGAGCATACCTGAAAATTCAGAATACTGATCGTATTCGATGAAGAGCCTGCTGGGGCCCATCTTAAACTCCTGTCTTCTGATCAAGAACGAGGTGCTATCCAGAAAGATACGATATTCCACCTCATCGGGAAACAACATCTCCATCCAATAGCCAGCCAAGTGGCTCCACTCGGCCTCGGACTCCAGCAAATTTACCTGAATCTCATCTCGATTGGTTCCATAAGCCTCACTTAAGACATACCTGATAATGGGGTCGTCATACGTTACTTTGGCACGTAACATAGTCAAAGCTTCCGGATTTGCACTTCCACGCTGCACAGCAACTCCGTCTTTTTGAATTTCTTTCCAAGCATTTGTGCCGTCAAACCACCGTTCGATTTCGATTTCCCCATCAGATATCCTCAGATATTCCAGATTTGGTCGTTTTCTAATCGAATAAAATTCCTGCACTCCATCTTTCTCTGTAATGGTTCCTTCCAGAATATGCGAATCCGCCTCAATGAGACGCTCCAGTCCACCAAGGGCACCGATGTGCTTCGTGATTAACTCGTTAATGGCTTCATTATCATGCCACTGCCCGATGGCATTGCTCGTGGCATCTGATTCTTCGATGATATCGACGGTAGTCGTGCCCTCCTCGACCTGAAACCCCTGCTCAGATTCCCCCGACCATTTCACGATCAGCGGATAGACCATCAACACCGCGCCAAAAATCGCCAAGTACTTGAAGTTCCTGGTAGCAAAGCCCTCTGGTTTATTTTGAGATTCCCCCACGAGTTCGATCTCACCAACAGCTTGCACCCAGGCAATCAGAAAAAAGGAAACCATGCCAAAGGCTCTCTTAACGATTCGATGCCTACGCAATCCATTTGGCAAGTATCAGAGAGATAGCAATGGTGGGAGCTAGAGGACTCGAACCTCCGACTTCTACCGTGTGAAGGTAGCGCTCTAACCAACTGAGCTAAGCCCCCGTTAAAAAAGCAGAAAGTGAACGAATCCACGCCACCGGTCAACAGCGAAGTCACTGATACCCGGTGGAGCCTTCCAAGGTTTTGGAGAAAGTAAAAAAGCAGCTTTTCAAAAAAAGTGCCCCAACCTATCCAAGCGTTCCCATAGAACCCAACGAGCCAAGGTAACTATTGGTAGCCCGTGCTAGAATGCCGGGCATGAATACAACGATGGGCAGACGTCCGCCTTAGCAGCGCGACCTTTTTAACCGAAACGCCGAACCTGTTTTCGAGACGGGCCCGATGCGTTCATCCGCCGGCATCACCCACCAGAGCGTGTTGCTGGGCGCCAACCCGGCCTTAAATGGATGAATCGACCTTGGGCTCCGAACCGAACCCCGGAGAGGCCGGTCGGCTGTTCTTTGACAATGGGCTGCCTCAGACAGGCGAGCCAATCACTTACCACTTGGCAATCCCCACTGTGCCACGGGTGCTTCTTCGACCGGGCTGTCGGTCGTATTGCTGGAGGTATTGGCCTTGCCCGGGAAGGCGCGGGCCTCCATGCGGGCCAGGAAGTGCCGCATGACCTTCTGGTAAACGTCCCCATAGGGGGGCAGGTCCTCGACGCCCGCATCGATATTGGGGTTGTCGTTGACCTCGATGACCAGCACGTCCTTGCCGCACTGCTTCAAATCGACGCCGTAAAGGCCGTTGCCGATGGCGTTGGCCGCGCGCAGGGCTGTTTTCATCACCGCGGGCGGCACTTCTTCCAAAGGCACGGAGACGGAGCGCCCGCTGGCCGGAGTTTTCGCCCCACCCTGCGTATGACGGTAAATCTGCCAGTGCTTGTAGGCCTGGAAATACTTGCAGACGAACAGAGGCTGCTGGTTGAGCACCGTCACGCGCCAGTCGAACTCGCTCTGGACGAAGCTCTGCGCCACGATGATTTCGGACTTCTCCAGCATGACGGCGGTTTCGGCCAGCCATTCCTCCTCGCTGTGCACGCGTTTGACGCCGAGCGAAAAGGACGAGTCCGGCTGCTTGAGCACGGCGGGCAGGCCGACCTGCTGCCAGGCTGTCTTCTGGTTGTCGCGGTCCACCAGCACAGTCAGAGGCGTGGCGATTTTCAGCCGGGCCATGAGCTGCGCCTGGAAGACCTTGTTGGCGCACTTCAAAATCGATTGCGGGTCGTCGATGACGATCATGTTCTCCCACTGGGCACGCCGGGCAAAGCGATAGGTGTAGTGGTTGACCGCCGTGGTCTCGCGGATGAGAAGGCCGTCGTATTCGCCCAGCTCGCCGTAGTCGTCGCGCGAGAGGATGTCGCACTCGATCCCGAGTTCCTCGCCGGCATCGACAAACTTCTGGATGGCGCGCGCGTTGGAGGCCTTCATACCGGGCTCCTTCTGGTCCCAGAGGATACCCAGGTAAAACCGCGGCGGTTTCCGCTTGGCGGCTTCCACCCCGCCTCGGCTGATGAAGGCCAGCAGGCCGTCCTTGACGAAGGGCAGGTCGTCCGTCGGCACCTGGTTGAGCGAGAGCAAATCGACGTTCACCAGGGCCCAACCGTCCGCGCCCTTGCTGAAGCTCGCCTTCAATAAAGGCGCAGGAAAAAGATTAAAAATCTGCCGCCCCAGGCGCTCGTAGGCCTTGTCCACGGTCTTGGAAAAATAGATATGCAGAACGAAGCTTGGCGAATTCAGTCCCGACAGAGCCTTGGTCAGTATCTCCTCAAGCTCGTCCGAGAGCAGGCGGATAATGGACTGCGTCTTGGTGTCCTGCACGGTATCGACCGCCGGCATAGGACGATGCTGACGCGCGTCCGCCAACAGGGAGACGTAGTAGCCCAGGCTTTGGTAGCGGTAGGACGCACAGAGGTTGAGCACACGGCAACCGCGCGCCGCAGCGAAGTCAGGACTCGACAGGTACTGGCGTGCGGGCACCAACTGGATGTCCGGCAGAAGAGCCTTCCAGCGGTCGGGATTTTCAGTGACGAGATGGTAAAGAGGCGAACGGGGCACCGGCTTTTTCGATTGTGATTCCTACCGCTATGAACGATTTTTCAAACCGATCAATGCACAAGTGATGCCGACCTGCAACATTCGTCCCGGCACCCCTGCCGACCTCACTCAAATACTCGAGCTGGACCGACGCCTCATCGCCTACGATGTCGCCTTCGACCCCTCACTCGACACCGGGTGGTCCGCCACCGGGGAGGCTCGGGAATTCTACACCGCCCGCCTGGAAGGCACCGAGGGAGCGGCCTTCGTAGCCGAAGCCGAAGACGGCACGCTGGCGGGGTTTCTCGTCGGCGCGGAGGCGGCCCCGGAGACTTACCGGCGACCAGTACGCCTGGCGGAGGCCGAGTGCCTCTTCATCGATGAGTCTCTCCGCGGACAACGCCTCGGCCAGCGCCTAATGGACTCCTTTGCCGCCTGGGCAAAGGAACGCGGCATCGAGCGGCTCAGCCTGACCGTCTCCGCGCGCAACCGGCGCGCGCGTGACTTCTACGAGCGGCTGGGCTTCGATGACTACGATGTGGTTCTGGAACGCCCTCTTTGATGTCTGAAAAAGCTTGGCCTAAGCGCCTCTCCGCGCACAAATAAAAGACCGTGAGTAAGCAAGCAGCAGCATTCGTCACCGTAGGCATCGACGGCGGGGCGGCCTCGGGCAAATCCAGCACCTCGCGACGGCTCGCCGCACGGTACGGCCTCCTGCACGTCGACACCGGCTCGCACTACCGCGCCCTTTCCGCCGGGTTGCTGGCCGCGGGCGTCTCCCCCGCCGACACCGGGGAGGTCGCCGACTACGTCGAGGGCATCTACCTGGAGACCGAAATCGTCGACGGCTCCGCGCAAATCCTCGTCGACGGCACACGCTACGGCGAGGAGGCCATCCGCAGTGATGCCGTCAACGCCAGCGTATCCCGCTTTGCCGCCATGCCGACCGTGCGCCAAGCCCTGCGCCAATACCAGCGCGACCAGGTAAAGCTTGCCCGCGAGACCCTTTTCAACGGCCTCATCATGGAAGGGCGCGACATCGGCTCGGTTATTTTGCCGGATGCCAACCTGCTGTTTTTCCTCGAAGCCGACGAAGCCACCCGAGCCCAGCGTCGCGCCGCCGAAGGCCAGACCGACGCCATCGCCGAACGCGATAAAATTGACGCTTCCCGCAAGACCGCGCCGCTGACCTGCCCACCCCGCGCCGAACGCATCAACACCGGCAGCCTGAGCCTGGAAGAGGTGGTCGCGCACATCGGCTCCCGCATCGAGGAGCTGGGCCTGAGCCCGTCCGAGGAGGAAAGCGCATAGTGCAGCGCCCGCACTTCAGCAGCCTGACCTACGCGGCCGTTTGGCATGGTTGCCAGACCCTCTTTGACCTCTTTTACCGCACCGAGGTCGCCGGCCTGGAAAACGTCCCCGCGGACGGGCCGTTCTTGCTGGCCAGCAACCACGCCAGCTTTCTCGACCCGCCTATCGTCGGCAGCTACATGCCCCGCGAGCTGACCTACTTCGCCCGCAAGACGCTTTTCCAGGGCCGCTTCGGCAAGCTCATCTCCGACTTGAACGCCATCCCCATCGACCGCGACGGGGACTCCGATCTGGCCGCTTTCCGCAAGGTCTTCGCGGTGCTCAAGAACGGCGGCGCGCTGCTCGTTTTTCCCGAGGGTACCCGTAGCTCCGACGGTCAGTTCGGTACGGCCCGCAGCGGCGTCGGAATGATCGCCTGCCGCGCCAAGGTGCCGGTCCTGCCCGTGCGCATTTTTGGCAGTTACGACATTTGGAACCGCACTCACAAGCTCCCTGCCCTGCATGGCTCGCTTGGTATCACCGTCGGTAAAATCCTGCCCCCCGAGGTCTACGACCCCGGCAAGGCCGACAATGATCGCTACCTGAGCGCAGCCAAGTACATCCTCGCTGCCATCGCCGCGCTGGAACCGCCGGTAACTGAGGCGGTTTAGGTACGTAACCGATCAGGTGGACGCAACCGGCTGCCCGGTGGAAACGTTCCAGAGCGTGCCGGTGCTGGAGTCAAACCACAGCCAGGCTGCATCGTCGTTGCCGTAGAGAGAAGGATAAACACTCTGATTGGTCCAGAGCCAGCCGAGTTCCGTATGGTAGAACCACATGTTGGTCGTGGTAGTCAGGTAGGTCGCCATCCAGCCAAGTTCCAGATGATACACCCAAGGTTGGGAGTCCACTTCGGAGTAAAACCAACCCAGCCAGGAGGAGTCATACCAGCTATTCGCGCTCAGCTCACCACCGAGCAGAACGGCCAAGGTATTGGGATCGGCCTCAGCGCCAAGGTAACGGTTAACATGGGATAAATTTTTATAGTACCAGTCACGAAACTCACGAAGTTCGGGACCACCCGGAATTTCGTTATCGTTGATATCTTTGCGGGCGTCGGAAGTACTATCGAGGATGAGGTAGACCTTCTCTCCCATCTCAGCGTAGTTGGACTGGCCGGTAGCGGTGAGCTTGGCAGTATCCACGCCACCGAGATCCCCCACCCACATAACTGTGTGCACCACTCCCGCGCCCGGATTTTCGATGTAAAGGAGGTCTCCCGTCTCCAAAAGAGCAGCGATATCCGGGATGGTTGCTCCCGGAGGAAATACTATTTTTTCGACCGGCAACTGTGGCGAACTAGCGCCGCCATAATAGTTAATCGACGTCAACGCGCCTTGGTCGGCAACAGCAGAAGTGAACTGGAGACCGAGGCCGTAGTTATAACACCAGGAGGTGAAGTTGCTGCAGTCCATGCCGTGTTTGGTCGCAGGTATTGGGTAGGCACCGTTGACTTCCAAAGCGGGCCAGTCCTGCTCCTTGGTGGGAGCGAAAGCCGGAATATGATGATGACGGTAATGGATTCCAAACTTGGAAGTGCCATCGTAAGGCAAATTCTCCATCACGTTTTGGTACCGTAAAGCGGTAGCCAAAACACGTTCACGCTGCCATTGTAATGGCATAGACTCGTAATCGTTGTTGGGGAATTGAGCGGCAGGCGGGCCGTATACCTGAAGCAAACGATCGATCTGACCGGTTTCCAAATCACGGTAGCTGTTCTTCACATACCATTCGCCGAAGTCCTTGCTGGACTCTCCGGCTACGCTGTTGCGCGGAGAGACATCAAAGTCCTGATGGAGACTTTCCAGAGAATAGGTAAAGTTAACCTGATAAGGAGAGCTGTATTCGGCGGGGTCCGCGGTAGCCTGGGCAACCCCCGATTCGCCACCAGTACCGGCACTCTTTTCAGATTCTGTAATGGCATCCTGCGCCTGTGCGCTCAGCGATATGATAGCGCCGACATGAAACAAGACGATGCGCCGTAAGCTACGGAAACCAGTCATAAGGTATTTCATTTACATCACTAAGAGCAATACGTGACCAGTGTATTCCTATTTCGTGGCGGAAATTTCACCAAAAAGACGGTCCGCCACCGTCACGGCCTCGTCAATCGTCGGTCGCAAAACGGTGAAGTGGCCCATCTTACGGCCCGGGCGCGGCTCGCCCTTGTCGTAGAGGTGCAGGTGGACGCCCGGGTCGGCCAGCAACGCGGACCAGTCCGGCGCGGCACCGTCTTGCCAGACGTCCCCGAGGAGGTTGACCATGACGCTGGGCGAAAGCGCGGCGGTGTCCCCCAGAGGCAGCCCGCAGACGGCGCGGATGTGTTGCTCGAACTGGCTCGTGGCCGCCCCGTCGAGGCTCCAGTGGCCGCTGTTGTGGGGGCGCGGCGCCAGTTCGTTGACCAGTACTGTGCCGTCGTTTTTGACAAAGAGCTCCACCGCCAGCAGACCGACGCAGTCGATGGCTTCGGCCACGGCCACGGCCAGCTCGCGGGCATCCTGTTGCACTTTCTCCGGAAGCCGGGCGGGCACAATGCTCTGGTGCAGAATGTGGTTGCGGTGGATGTTCTCAGCTACCGGATAGACCGCGTGCGCCCCCTGGCCGTTGCGTGCCACGATGACGGAGCACTCCGCCTGGAAGTCCACCCAGGCCTCCACCACGGCGTGGCTGTAGCCGAGCCCGCGCCAGACGGCGGCGTAGTCGATGTCGGGGGTATCGATTTTCATCTGACCCTTGCCATCGTAGCCGAAGTCGGCGGTCTTGAGCACGCAGGGAGTTCCGAGGGCGGCCACCGCCTCCTTCAAATCAACGTAGTCACGCACCACGCGGAAGTCCGCACAGGGGAAGCCGTTTTCGCGCAGAAACTCCTTTTCTCGGCGACGATTCTGGCAGATACGCAAGACCTCCGGCCCGGGTCTCACGGGCGTGTGGGCGGATAGCACGCAGGCCGAGTCGTAGGGGATGTTTTCAAATTCCAGAGTGGACACCGCAACGCCTTTCCCGAACGCCTGCAGAGCGGGCGCGTTCTCGTAGGCAGCGGTACTGACGGCGTCCGCCACCATGCCCGCGGCCGTATCCGCGGAAGGCTCGTAGACGTGAAAACGGTACCCCAGATGACGCCCGGCCAGGATGCTCATTCGGCCCAGCTGGCCGCCGCCCAACATGCCGAGTGTCGCTCCGGGTAAAATGCAATCCATGGGCGGTAAGATCGCGTTGCCAGTCCTTCTTTGGCAATTCAAAAGCGGATCCGATGCGCCGGGAAAAGGAATAATCCCCCTTGCCATGCCTCTATGCTTGCAGCATAGTAAAATCCGGAAACATATGACTCGTATCTACTTTCTTCTCCTTGGCGCATTCGCCACCCTTAATTTATCTGCCCTGACACCCCTGCAATGGGTCGAAATCCCCGCTGTTGAAGTGGCGGCGGACAGTTCTACCAGTGTCGACCTCGACGAGTCCCTGGAGTTTTACGATCCGGACGCTCCCCGGGTACTGGTCGAGACCACCCAGGGCAATATCCGGCTGCAGCTCCGCCCCGACCTGGCCCCCAACACCGTGGCGAACTTCCTCAACTACGTGGAGGACGGCGACTATACCGACGGCATCGTTCACCGTAGCGTACCCAACTTCGTCATCCAGACCGGCGGATTCTTCATTCAGCAGGATGAGAATAGCACGACGGTCGAGTCTGTTCCGGCGGACGCCCCGGTGGTCAATGAATTCAACGTTTCCAACACGCGTGGCACCATTGCCATGGCCAAGACTCCGAACAAACCGGACAGCGCCACCAACCAATGGTTCATCAATCTCAAGGACAACGGCCCCACCCTGGATGGCCAAAACGGCGGGTTCACCGTCTTCGGCGAAGTCAACGAAGACGACATGGACGTGGCCGATGCCATCGCTGCCCTGCCCCGGTATAACCTGAGCAGTCTGGGCACCTCCTTCAACGAAGTGCCGCTGGCCGACTACACCGATGGCGAGGTGCTGGTCTCCAACCTCGTCCTCACGCCCTCGGTCCGCATCCTCGCGGATGACGCCGCAGACTTCCCGGTGGCCAACCTGCCCGCCCTGACCGTGGTGGAAACTTCCAACAGCGCTATCCTGGGCGCCAGCATCGACGGTCGCTCACTCGTCCTGACTCCCACCGGAAGCGGCACCGGTGACGTCACCGTGACCGTGCGCGCCGCCGGCGACGACGTCACAGTCGAAACCAGCTTTGTCGTCACTGTCACCGAAGCAGGAACGGAACCCGAGCCAGAACCAGAACCGGAACCGGAACCCGAGCCGGAGCCGGAACCTGAGCCCGAACCTGAGCCGGAGCCGGAAAGCGTCCTCACCGACGTCTTTTCGGGCGCCACGGAAAGCGGCGGGGGCTGGTGGTACACCGTCTGGTACGGGTTCGTCAACGGTGGCAACTGGCCCTGGATATTCAGCCTGGAGCACGGCTGGCAGTATGTCGAAGCCTCCGATGCCAACAGCATGTGGCTGTGGGATTCCTCTCCGGATCTCGGCTGGTTGTGGACGGCAGAAGGCGTTTTCCCCTTCATGTACCATTCCGGCAGTGGCGAATTCATCATCTACGCATCTGAGCATCAGGAATTCGGATGGTATTATTTCCCCGGAGCCAATGCCTGGGAACAAATCAACTAAAGTATTCAAGAACCGCTACGATTGATAGTGAGTGAGTCAACCTGAACCCAACGACAGTCAGAACCGCGAATCGGTCCTGATGCTAGGCGAGCTTGCCCGCGGCATCTCCCATGACCTGAAGAATTTCCTCACGGCCATTCAGGGCAATGCGGAGATGGCTTTGCGTTCCTCCGAGGACAAGGCGGCTCAGGAGCGAGCCATGGGTATGATCATCCGCGCCAGCATGTCGGCCCGGGACTTATGCAATCAGGTGCTGGCTTACTCGCAGGAAAAAAGCCTGCCCCGGACGGTGTTCGACCTGCGCGAAGTGCTCGAAGAGGCCAAGATGCTGACGGAGCCGGCCCTACCCGAGAACACCCAATTCCTCATTGAGCCGGGCGAGGAAACCCTCGCCGTCGAGGCCAACCACAGCCAGATCCTGCAAATCATCCTTAACCTGGTGGCCAACGCCATCCATGCCATCGGTGAATCCGGCGGGACCATTCATGTGCGCCTGAGTAAAAACGGCCAGACCTGCGGAATCGAAGTCGAGGACAACGGTCCCGGCATTGCCGAAGAGCATCACGAGCATCTGTTCCAACCGGGCTACACGACCAAGGTATTTGGCCTGGCCACCGGTCTAGGCCTGGCTCTGGTCAAGCGCATCGTCGAGGAACACGAAGGCAGCATCAAGCTGACCTCGCAGAACGGCCATGGCGCACATTTCATAGTAGCCCTGCCCCTGAGCGACAAGGAAGCCGAGAGCCTCAAAATCGAACAGATAGCACCAACCAAACCCAAGAAGAAGCATAATATCCTGCTGGTCGACGACGAGGAGTTCATGCGCAGCCTGGGCATCGACATCCTTCAGAGTCTGGGCTATCGCGTATCCGTACGCGAAAGCGGTAAAACCGCCCTGGAGCTCGTCAAAGAGAACCCCGACTATTTCGACGTCATTCTGAGCGACTCACGCATGCCGGAAATGACCGGCGAGCAACTGGCCGCAGCCGTGCAGGAATTCCGTCCCGGCATTCCCTTTGTCCTCGTCACCGCCTTCGCCACTTCGGAATCGGGCGACTCCCTCAAGACGCAGAACATCACCGGCGTGGTGGCCAAGCCCTTCCTGATCGACGATCTGCGCAAAGCCCTCGACGAAGCGCTGGGGCTTTAAAATGACGAATGATGAATTCCCGAATGAGGAATGACTGGTAACTTATGGTCAGGGCTAAGCGATGCCTTCAATTAATTCGTCATTCGACATTCCCCGGTTATTCGCCGGCGAACATGACGAACTTGATGTCCGCCGAAGCACAGGCGTTGAGCACGTCGATGGAACGCTGGTGAAGCGAATCGGCGTCGGCAATAATGGTGACGGAGGTTTTGAAACCGCCGCGATCATTCGCCGCCTTCAGGCGCTGCAAGGTACGAGTGAGGTCGGGCATCATGCGGCTGTCCATGCCGTCCATGCGGGCACCGTTCAGACGCACTTCACCGCTGGCCAGAATTTCCACCACCTGTTCCTGAGGCAGGTCGGCATTGGGGGGCGGCGGCACATTGGCGGGCAGCTTGATGCCCATATCCGCCTCTTCCTTAATCAAGGCCGTGGTGACCATGAAATAAATGAGCAGCAGAAAGACGATGTCGATCATGGGAGTCAGATCGTACTCGTCGTCTTCGGCAAGGGCTGCGGGTAGTCGGGACTTCATTACTGCTGGAAAGTTGCAAAGATGATGTCAAAGACACCGTTTTCGGCGCAGGCCTGCATGACCTCCTGCACGTTCTTGTGAGGCACGCGGGAGTCAGCCCGCAAGTAGACGCGGAAGCCCGGAATGGTGTCGTTATCATGCCGGATACGCTGGCCCAGCTCCTCAAGGGTAAGGGGACCAGCCAGGCCGACGAAGACATCGCCGTTTTCCTGCAGGGAAACCTGCATGCGGCCCTTGGTCTCCTCCGGCACCTTCGATTTGTCCGCTTCGGGAATCTCCACCTCGATCTTCTCGGTGATTTCCGCGGCCACGACCATGAAGAAGATGATGAGGAGGAAGACCACGTCGATCATCGGCGTGAGGTCGAACTTCTCGTCCTTCAGCTCTGGAGATTTAGTCTTCATCTATCCTGTCCGTAAGGGGTGGACAAATGAGCTCAACCTTCGGCGTGACGGCGGATGCCACGGATCATCTCGTAGTAGAGGTCACCGGTCAGCTTCGACACGCGGGAGACAATCTTGCCGTAGCGATTCTTGAAGAAGAAGTAGAAGAACATCGCCGGGATGGCGACGATAAGACCGCTCGCCGTGGTGATGAGGGCCTCAGAAATGTTGTCGGCCAAAACCTGCGGCTGCCCCATACCCTGGGCGGCGATGGCGCGGAAGGCCTTGATCATACCGGAGACGGTACCGAGCAGACCGACCATCGGTGACAGCGTCGCCACGATGGACAGATAGTTGATCATGGCAAAGGGCGCTGCGAGCTCCTCCGTGGAGGATTCCTCCATGGCTTCCTTGACCGCTTCGGGGTCGAGGTGCTCGTCGTCGACGCGCTCCAGGCCGGAATACAGGATGTTGGTCACGGCGGAGGGATTGTCGTCGCAGAGCTGCTTGGCCTGGTCGAGCTGCAGGTTGTTCATGAGCGGGTGAAGCTGCTCGGCCAGGTCGGGCCGGAGGAAGGCCTTGGGCCGAATCATCATGAAGTTGTAAATGATGAGGCCGACACCGCAAATGGAGAGGAAGAGCAGCGGATACATAGCCCAGCCACCGGCGTTGAAAAGCCCCATCAGGCTGATGGAGTCAGGCGCTGCGGGCGCGGCTTCGGCAGCTTCAGCGGCCTCCTCTTGCGCGAAAGCGGCAATTTGGAAGAAAACCAGGCTGGCGAGAGCAAGGTTGAAGGGGTTGTGGAGTTTACGCATCTTAGGCATCACTATGGTCGTGGTTTAATCGTGGACAATTGAAAAAATGGATTAGGAGGCTTCTTCCCCGGCGGGTTCAGGCTTGGGCTGAGGCGGAGGAAGGGCCGCACGGCGTTCTTCGGACTTCTTGCCCCATTCCGTCTTCGGATAGAAAAGCACCACTTCGTTGTAGACTTCGCGCGCGGCGTCGGGGTTGCCAAGCTGCTCGTAGCAGAAGCCCGAAGTGTAAACGATTTCCGGTGCCCAGTCGGTCCCGACATCGGTGTAGACGACACCCCGGCTGACTTCGGCCATGGCTTTATCGGTCTGGCCCATGGTCAGCTGGATGCGGCCGAGGATGAGCTGGCGCAAGGAGAAGTCGGGGTCCGATGTCTTCTTTTCGCCGGCCTGCTCGAGGAAGAGCTTGGCCGTTTCGAGACGGTCGAGAAGTACGTTGCAGTAGGCAATCCAGAGTGTGGCGGTCTTGGCCTCCGGGGCGCCTTTGACATCCTGCGCGCGCTGGTAAAGGAACAGGGCTTCCTCGATGTTGCCTTCCTTGCGCAGTTTGTTGGCAAAGCGGATAATGCGCGGAAGGATGCTGTTGGCGCCGGTCAGCGGCAACTTGTTGAGGATGGCCAAGGCGTCAGAGTTCTTGCCCTGCTCGACCAGCTTCTCCACCAGGTTAATGGCGTGCTCGTTAAACTCCGGTGAGACCTTGCCCAACGGTACACGACGGAAAAAGGCGGCGGCCTCATCCTCGCTACCGGGATTTTCCACCAGCGCGAAAGCGAAGCGCTCTACGTAAGGGTGGATGTTGAACTTGTTCGCGGGAATGGTCAGGTAGCCCACCATCGGGTAAACATAGGGGCGCATGACCTCGATGGCACGCTCGTAGGAACCATCGTCGATATCGATCACCGCGTCCGTCAGGGACTCATTGGGCGGAAAGTAAAGCAGGAGGTCATCCGTATCGAGAGGCACACCTATCTCGCGGCGGTCATTGGGCTGATAGCGGAAAATCAGGTCGCCCTCCTGCTCACCGACGAGGAAGAGCTTGGCCTCACCACCACCGGTACGGTTGATGACCGGTATCGGCGTACTTGCGTATTGGGCAAAGTAATCAGGTGCGTCCGTGGCGCGGAGCGTCACGACGAGAAGGGGAAGGAGGAGACTGTATCGAAGTAACTTCACAGGGAGGCTCGGGCGTTTTTAATTTCTTCAAAGTATTCGGTGCCCTCGTATTCGGGCTGGGACAGGAACTCGTCGTAGGTCCGGATAGCGTCCTGGGGCTTACCCATCCGCTCAAGGGTGTGACCGCTCTGCAGGTAGGCTGCGCCGGCCCACTCGGGGAAGCCGCCGTAACCGATGTAGGTGCGCTCAAAGAAGGTCTGCGCCAGCTCGAGCTGGTTGGCATCCATGTAGGACAGGCCGATCTTGTACAAGGCTTCCGCGTGCGGCTCGCCGCGCCAGTCTCGGTTGTCCAGTACCTTCTGGTAAGTGTCGCGCGCAAGGTCGCCTTGATTGCTCTTCAGGTAGGCGTCCCCTTGCGAAAGAACGGCGCGAACAATCTCGGGCTCGGCCGGGAACTTATCCTGCACGCTTTGGTAGTAGCCGATGGCATCCGGATAGTTGCCCTGGGAAAGCTCCAGGTCGCCGAGGGCCAGAAGTGCGTCCATGACGGACTCCGAATCGGGATGCTCCTGGATGACTCGCAGGTAGGCCAGACGGGCCAATTGCGGGTCGAACTCGCTGTTGCGCTTGCCCATCCAGATGAGGGTGATGGGACTGCCGTAGGAGAAATCTTCCTCGGTGAACACTTCGCCGGGGTTCAAATCCACATCCATATCGCTGAGAGCCTTCTGCAAACGCAACGACAGGGTACGTTCCTGGGCGTCTTTGGCCGCGTCGTAGCCGAGTCGGAACTGCTCCTCCGGCGTTTCGATGGGCATCTGTTCGCGCATGGACCGGTACTTCCGCATCAGGGGATCGATGGGGTCCACGCTCTCCGTCAGGCTGACGCGGAAGGCACGATCATAGAAGGGCCGCCGGACATCCTCGGTGACATTGGGATTCTCGTAGAGGTAGGTGAAGAGAACATCGCGGTCCTCCGCCATCGCCTTGCGGAACTCACCCTCGGTGCTGACTTTTTCCAGGAAAGCCAGGTTGGCATCGATGCTCTTCTTGTTGGCGTAATAGCGAGAGCCGTATTCGTCGACGATGAGGTCGAGGCCGTAGGCATTGGGGTTATTGCCGAAGCGCTCAATGGCGCGCCAGTATTCACGAAGCATGTCGCCGGGACGGCCCTGCAGCTCGCGTGCGCGGCCCAACTCGTAGATGGCGCCGGTCAGCTCACCCTTGTCGCGGTACTTGTTGATGTACTGCTCGAAGTTGGCCGCCATTTCGTCGTAGCGCTTGTTGACCTCCAGCAGTTCACCGGCACGGAAGTAAGCATTCTGGATGAAGTCCACGTTATCGGTGTACTTCTCGACGTTTGCGTAATGCTTGAGTGCCTTTTCGACGTTGGGCACGGAAGCCTCCAGATCGCCGAGGAAGTACTCGGCTTCTCCCCGCAGATTGGAATTCGGATAGCCCCTGATGAATTTCTCAAAGACCTCGCGAGCGTCCTCGGTCTCCTGCAAGCCGAACAGGCAAATGCCTTTGCGGTAGAGCGCATCCTCGTAGTACGCGCTACCCTTGTAGCTGTTGACGATGATGTTGAAGAAATGAAGGGCCTTTTCGTAATTCTGCTCGAAGAAATAGCCCATGCCCGTCCAGTACTGGAGACCGTCCGTCATGGGGACGTTGGGATACTTCTCGGCGTATTCCTGGAACTGCCCAATCATCCCCTGAAAGTCCTCTTGCTTGATGTAAGTGGACCCCATGAGGAAGACCATCTGGGCACAGTACTTGTCGCTGGGATTCTTCTCGATAAAGTTTTTGGCCAACCCGTAGAAGTCCAGTACCCGGCCTTTATCCAGGTAGAACTGCGCGATCTTGAGAATGACGTCGCTGCGGTACTTCTCCCATTTGGGGTTATCCAGGTACTGTTCCCCGAGCTTGATGACCTCGTCGGTCAGGCCGATGTTGGTGGCGCCGGTGAAAGCGGCGTAGATAAAGTCCTCGATGTTGGCGTGGTTCGGATAATCCTTAATCAGCTCTTTGTAAGCCCAGAAAGATTCCCAGTCGCGACCGGTCAGCAGGTAGTTACGGGCGATGCGCACACGCAGCTCCGGGGTGTAGGACGTCATGGCCTCCAGGGCCTTGATCTGCTCCTTGGTGTTGAAAATCTCGGCATCCAGCTCCAGCCCGCGCTCGGATTCGCCGCCGGTGGTGGCTTTGAGGAGATTGAACTGACCTTCCAGATTGGCCAGACGCGCCTTTTGCCAGGTAAGAATCTGTTCGACGGTCAGTACCATGCGGTACATGAGCATGGCCTCGCCGTAGCGTTTTTCGTTGGCCAGCTTGTCACCCGCGGCGATGAGCGCCACGTTGAGCTGGAGACCGTAGCGGGCCGGGGATTCACCCACCAGATACGGGAACAACTCAATGACTTGATTGAATTTATTTTGATTGATGGCCGCCTCCATGAGGGCGGCTGCGGCCATGGCCTGATTGTCCTGCGTAGTGGACTCGGCCAGGAATTTCCGGAACCAGGGCTCTCCCGCGGCCCAGTCCTGCTTGATGTAATAGGCTTGGGATATCTTCTTGAGGGCTTCTTCGCGCTGCTCGGAGTTCAGGCGCAGCTCAAGAGGCGGGGTTAAAAGCGTCTTGTAAACGTTGGCGGCGTTTTCCCATTCCTGCAGGCCACGGTAGGCGTCGGCGAGGGCGAGATTGGTCATGACGGCAAAGTTGCCGTTGGGGAACTCTTTGTTGAGGCGCAGGAACCACTCGATGGCTCTGCTCAACTTGTCATTGGACGGCGAATTGCCGTACTCCACCAGATAGCCTACCCCCAGGTAGAAGTAGACACCCTCGAGCACCTTACGCTGCTCTTCCTTCTCCCCTTCGAAGCGCTTGACCAGCTCCTCCAAGTAAGGGCGCGCACCAATAAAGTCCTGGGCATCCACACGCTCAGCGGCAATGCGCTGCAATTCGGACAAAGTCAGGGTAGCGGCGGATTGGCCAAAAAGGGCAGACTGGAAGCAAAAAAGTGCGGAAAAAACCAGTATGAAAGAATATGTAGGTAAAAGTCGTCTCACGTTGGGGGGTGAAATCGGGATAATCGGTCTGAAAGCAAAATTTCTGTTAAACCTGTCAACCACAGTCGAGACAAGTCTTTTCTAAGTCAGCAAATAACACAATAGAACAGCTTTTGTATATCACGATGATAGGTAAACCGCACGTTCACTTTACAGTTTACCAGATTTATCGCCGTTATTTTACATCCATTCAAACTCCAGCAGCTCCAGACAGCCTTCCCCGCAGGCGATCGTGAACGGCTCCCGGGAGACAACCGTACCCGGAGCGGCGGAGGAGGCCCCATCCACCACGCGTGAACGCCAAACAAGCAGCCGCCCCTCCTCGATTTCGTCGGTGAAAGCGCCGGGATACGGATGGGTGACCGCCCGGATGAGGTTGTGCACCTCCTTGGCAGGCCGTGACCAGTCGATACGGCCGTCCTCGGGCTTCCGTCCACCGAAGTAGGTGGCCTCGGCTTCGTTCTGCGGTTGGCGTGGCGCGGTTCCGGCCAGCAGAGCGTCCAATTGACGGCCCAGCACGGTGACGGCGGCCTGCTTGACACGCTGCATGACCGCGATGGCCGGGTCGTCCGGGCCAATCGGCACCGCCTCCTGGTCGACGATATCCCCGGCGTCGGGCTCCTTCACCATGACGTGCAAGGTGGCGCCAGTCTGCGTCTCGCCATGGAGCACGGCCCAGTTGACCGGCGCGCGCCCGCGGTACCTGGGCAAATACGACCCGTGCATGTTGAACGCCCCCAGCGGCGGAACCGCCAGCAGCCAGGAGGGGATCATATTGCGGTAGTAAAAGGACAACACGAGGTCCGGGCGGATTTCCTCCCGAATGCGCGCCTCCCAGTCCACCCGGCGGAGCTTCTCCGGCTTGAAGACCTGCAGGTCGGCCCCTTCGGCCAGTTGGGCCACACTGGGGAACCACTGCTGCTCGTTGGGGTTGTCCTCGTGCGTGAAGACGGCCACGACGTTTGCCCCGCGCTCCAGCAGGAGGCTCAGGCAGGCGTGACCGACGTCACTGTAGGCAAAAACGGCGATGCGGGGGGATTCGCTCATGAAAGACAGAGAACCTGCCGCAGCGCGGGCGTCAAGGACTCCGGCTCGCAATCGTGCCAGCGGGCGGCCACGTAGCCGTCGGGGCGCACCAGTACCGCGCCCTTGGGGCTGATTCCGTAGAGCTCGGTGAAAGCCCCACCGTCGAAGTCTTTGCCCTGCACCTTCACGTCGAAGGCCAGCCCCGGGCCGATCTCGGCCACGTTCTTTTCCCAAGCCGCAAGCCAGTTCTCCCCTTCCTCGCCGCAAAGCAGGCAGAAGCCGCGCCCGAAGAAGTCCAGTGTCGAGGCGGTCTTCCCATCTACCGTAATTTCCAGATGCGGTGCACGACAACCCGGACGGGCACTCGGAACGTAGTCGTTGACCGGCTCCTCCGGAGCGGGGACCTCGGTATGGTCGGGCACCAGAGCCCCGGTGACGTAAGCGAAGCCGAGGTCGAGCCCGAGGCCTGTTCCCGCGCGACGGCTGTGGCCGATAAGCTCGCGGGCCTGATCCCAATGGCCGGTCAGGCCTGCCTCGACGATTTTGCCGACCTCCTCGGAGTTACCCAGGCTGGTCGAGAACGTCGCCTGCGCCGCCGGGATGCGCTCAACGGCGTAGGTATCCAGCAACCCTTGTCTCGCCTGCCCATGGACGACGGCGGCGAGCTTCCAGGCGAGATTGTGCGCGCTGGCCATACCGGTGTTCATGCCCAGACCGCCCGAGGGCGACAGGCGCGCGGCGGCGTCCCCGGTCAGGAAACAGCGTCCCTTGCGCAGCTCGGTGGCCACCTTCGGGCTCATCACCCAGGGGCTGACGTGGATGAGCTCAACGGGCACCTTGGGCAACCCGGAGGCGGCGATAACCATCTCGCGCAATTGCGACTCGGAGTAATCTTCGGGCTCCTCCCCTTCCTGCAGGAAATGATGCATCAGCCAGAGGTCGGCCCCGTTGACCGCTACGAAAAAGCCGAAGCTGTCCTCCTGCAGGCTCTGGTGCAGGACGGCCCGGCGGCCTTCCAGATACGAACCGTAGGAGGCGCGGAAATAGATGTTCAAAAAGCGCCCGAGGTCGCCCGGACCCGCCGTGCCGATGCCCAGCCGGGCTCTCGCGGGGCTCTCCGCGCCGTCGGCGGCTACCAGCCATTGGGCGCGTAGCGTGATGTCGTTGCCGGAGTCCAGCTCGGTGTAGTCGATCTCGACACCCTTGCCGTCTTCGCGGAATCCAATCATGCGCGCGTGGTAGCGCACCTCGGCCAGCGGCTCCTTTTCCAGCGCGCCGCGCAGGACCGCCTCGGTGTGGGGCTGAGGGCAGTGAGAGCGCTGGCAGGGCGTCAGCCCGGGCGGGTCCGGCGGCACCCGCACCGTGCCGAGGATTTCCCCGGCCAGGCCCTTGCTCCAGATGGAGAGCGCGTCGACAGGCTCCTTAAAATCTCCTGCCTGCATCTGCTCGTGCAAGCCGAGCTGACGGTAAATCTCCCCGGTGCGCCGGGTGATGCCCGTAGCCTTGGGGTGAAAAGAGATGTCCGGATGCTTTTCCAGCACGGTGCAGCGCACGCCCAGGCGGGCAAGCAACAAACCGGTCAGGAGCCCGCAGGGCCCGCCTCCGATGATGGCAACTTGTGTTTCCATTGGTGCAACTGAGAAAAGTTTACCACCGGGCGAAGCTCAACAGGAACGTCGTGGCGCCGCAGTGAAATTAGAAATAATAAAGGGGCTTATTCCAAATCCTCAAGCAGCTCGCGCAGAACATAGCGCGGGCGCTGCTGGACACACTGGTAGGTGCGGCCCACGTATTCGCCGATGAGCCCGATGCCGACCATGCACACGCTGACGAGGAAGAAGAGGATGGCGAACAGGGTAAACACACCTTCGGCTTCCGAAGCGCCCGGATAAATGAAGCGGCGGAAGAGCAGTACCGCCACCAGCGCCATGTTACCCAGGGAGCAGGCGGCGGCGAAAAGCGTAAACCACTGCAGCGGCACCAGGGTGAAGCCGGTGATGAGGTCGAAGTTCAGGCGGATGAGCTTGTAATAGCTGTACTTGCTTTCGCCGGCGGCGCGCTCGGCATGCTCGACCTCCACCTCGCCGGGACGCGAGGCGTACTTGTAGGCCAGCGCCGGGATGAAGGTGGAGCGCTCGCCGCTGCGGGCAATCGCCTCGACCACCTTGCGGCTGTAGGCCCGCAGCATGCAGCCCTGGTCCGTCATGCGGATGTCGGTGGTGTACTCGCGCACGAAGTTGATCACCTTGCTGGCGTAGCGCCGCCCGGCGTCGTCCTGACGGTCCTTGCGGTGGCCCCCGATGGCGTCGTGACCCTCGTCGAAGAGCTTGAGCAGCTTGGGGACTTCCTCCGGCGGATTTTGCAAATCCGCATCCAGCGTCACGATGACCTGCCCGCGCACGCGCTCGAAGGCGGCCATGATGGCCATGTGCTGGCCGTAGTTGCCGTTGAAGTCGATCACGCGCACCTGCTTGGGTCGCGCCGCGTGGAACTCCCGCAGGATGTCCCCCGACTCGTCGACGGAGCCGTCGTTGGTAAAGAGCACCTCCCACGGGCGGCCGTCGGCGTCCATCACCTTGCACAGCCGCTCGAACAGCGGCCTGAGATTGGCCTCCTCGTTGTAAACCGGGATGACGACGGAGCAGTAAATCTCGCTCATGAAGTTGCCAAGGCTAAGCGCTCCGGCCACCGGGTGAGAAGTCAAAAGTCAGGCGGCGTGGTTTTCTGCTTCGATTTGCATTCCCAAATGCCAGCAGTGCTTCTGGATTGCAAAAAAGGACGGGATGCGTTTAGCTACTTACTATGAACGCACAGCAGATCATCGACGAAATTACACAGTTGCCCTCGGAAGAAAAGTCCAAGGTCGTCGAGTTCGTGCGCCATCTGCCCAATGAGGAAACCATCGAGGCCATGAACGAGCCCACCGAAGGCCTGCCGCGCTACAAAAGTATGGACGAGGTAAGAAGCGCCCTCAAAGGCCTCGTTCACGATGCTTAACGTCGTTTTCAAAAACCGCTTCAAGAAGGATTTGAAGAAGCTCAAATCCTCTAATCGAAACGAGGACGAATTGCTTGATGTTATCGATGTCTTGGCCAGCGAAGAACCATTGGATGAACATTACCGCGATCATGCCCTGACCGGCAACTATATCGACCACCGCGAATGCCACATCCGCCCGGACTGGCTGCTCATCTACAAGCTCGAAGGCGACGACCTCATCCTCGTACGCACTGGCTCCCACAGCGAACTGTTTTAGGCGAGCTACGCCTTGTGGCTTACCTTCAACCGCTTTTTCTTCGGGGTGAGGCGCGGGAGGCTCTCGACGAGGGCGCTGCCGGGGGCGAAGAGCGCGGCGATGACGAGCCGGTAGCCCTTCATCAGCGCGTAGGCCTCCTGTTGATGCTTCTCGCGCCCGACAATGACCAGCCGACGCTCCTGCCGCTGGGTTTGCCAGGCCTCGATGGCGGCGGAAAAGACGTCGAGGTCTGACTGAAATTGCTCCAGGGAGTACCCGGCTGAAAGATTAAAAGGGTCGGGGGCCTGCGCGGCGTTGATGTCCGCCCACAGCGAGGCCATGTCCCGCAAGGTCTGCACGTGCCGCCACGGGGCCAGGGTCCGTTCGCGAACCTTGGGCAGGTTGCGCTCAAAGGACGTCCCCGGCAGGCGCGCGCGGACGTTGCGGTTGAATGCGTTCAGGTGGCCCAGCAGGGCGTCGCGGTCTTGGTCCAGCACCGCGCGGGCCTCTTTGATGTCCACCCGGACGCCCGACCGCGCCCCGGCATCGCCTTCCAGCCCCGTGCGCAGCTGAATGAGGTCCGCCCGCGTCCGATGGTCCGGCGGCACGGTGATTTGTTGCCCCAGCGCCGCCTCCGCATCCTCCCAATGCGCCACAAAGCGGTCTATCCGCGGCAAAAAGTCCTCACTGGCAAGCGTAGGCATGGCTATTGAGTTCCTAAATAGGCCAGATGATAAGTATCAGAAGGTCGATACTAAATCTGACTAGATATACATTATTACTGATTGACTCGATACTATTCCTGATAAAGTCAGAAAGGATATCGTGCCTGTCAGATTTACAATCGAGCTTTTATGGAAGCAATCTAGGTCACTTTTAAAGGCGCTTAGGGCACTATCAGGCCCACATAGGTCAAAATCTATCGCGTATAGGGCAGTATCATACGCTCATAGAGCCGCTTTGCCGCTGTAAGGCTACGTTTACGCCTCTCTTGAACTTCTGATGAACGTTGATGAGAGGCGCGCCTATGGCGTTGCCACCTCTGGCTGGTAGGATCAGCTATTTTTGAGCCTAGCGGTTAGCGTTAAGATTTCATAATTATTCTCAAGGCCTTCGCAGAACATTGAAAAATTCATCAATCCTTCTTCAAACAATTCAATTTTGTCGTCTAAGTTCAGTGCTGTTCGTGCAATCTTTTGTGCTACTCGACTTCGGGAAAGTTTAGAATTGAAGTTCTTCTTATCGTGCCTTGTCCCATCATCGTTCCAGGAAACTTGATTTGTTTTTGAACTGATGTGCTTTGTCCGAGCGATGTGGACATGTCTTTTTGTTGATGTCCCATCGTTCCTTGGGTCTATTCGGTAGCTCCATCCGTTTTTGAAACTCTGTTGCCACCGCGACTCAGAAAAGTTAATTTGCTCTCCATCAAATTCATCCGGTTCAACGATGAGAATAATGAGGGGTATTTCTTCCTCTATTTTTGCTTCCTCAAGCATCTCGAGGTAAGCTTTTGCGATCTTTTCAGAATCGTTCATATTAATTTATGCAGCAAGCTATTGGATGACTTTCAGAGAATCCCAATAGGCAGGCTATAACAAGCTAGAAAGGATTTGAACGAGGCAGGTTTTGGGTAGCAAACGCTTACCCCTACCCCACGACATCCCGCACCGCCTTGACGACGCGGTCCTGCTGGGCTTCGGTCATGGTGGGGAAGAGCGGCAGGGAGAGCACGCGGTCGGAAATGCTCTCGGCGATGGGGAACTGGCCGCGTTGGTAGCCCCAGGTCTTTTCGTAGTACTCGCTGAGGTGCGGGGCGCGGTAATGCACACCCGTACCGATATTATGTTCTTTAAGCTTCGCGATGAAGGAATCCCGGTCCATGCCAACGGCCTCGGGGTTGACCAGGGGAGCGAATAAATGCCAGGCGTGCAGGTGCGGGTAGTCCACGCTTTGCGGCTTGGGCAGTGTGAGCGCCTCCTGGTCGGCAAAGAGCCCGTAGTAACGGCAGGCCAGCTCGCCGCGGCGTTGGTTGAAGCCATCGAGGGCCGGGAGCTGGTGCAGGCCGAGGGCGGCCTGGATGTCCATGAAGTTGTATTTGAAACCGGCCTCGGCGATGTCGTAGTGGGGCGAGCCCTGTTTGCCGAAGCGCGCCCAGGCCTCGCGGTCGATGCCGTGGAAGCGCAGCTTGGCCAAGCGCGCGGCCAGGGCATCATCGCGGGTGGTGACCGCCCCACCCTCGCCGGTGGTCATGTTCTTGTTGGGGTGGAAGCTGAACACCTGCGTGTCGCCGAAGCTGCCCAGGCGCTTGCCCTTATAGCCCGCCCCGATGGCGTGGGCGGCGTCCTCGATGACGCGTAGACCGTGCTTTTCCGCGATGGCGTAAAGGCGGTCGAGGTCCACCGGCAGCCCGGCGAAGTGCACCGGCATGAGCGCCCGTGTGCGCGGCGTGATGGCGGCCTCCACGGCGTCGAGGTCGAGGTTGTAGGTCTCCGGCACGACGTCTACGATGACGGGCTTGCCGCCCGCCAGCACAATGGTGTTGAGCGTGGCCACGAAGGTCATGGCCGGGGCGATGACCTCGTCGCCGGGTTCCAGATTCAAACTCAGCAGGGCCATATGGAGCCCGGCAGTGGCGCTGGAGCAGGCCAGGGCGTGAGGCGCGCCGAGGTAGTCACGCAGCATTTCCTCGAAGCGCTTGGTGCGGGGGCCGGTGGTAATCCAGCCGCTTTCCAGGCAGGCGGTCACCTCGGCGATGGCCTCCGGGCTGATGCTGGGTTTGGCAAAGGGAAGAAAGTCGTCGTTCATGAAGAAGCAGAAAGCTAAAAGCAATTGAATGTTAAGTGGAAAAGCGCGCCGTCCATTTCAATCCTGGCTTTGAGCTTTTGGCTTTAGGCTTTCAGCTTCACTCGGCGGGGGCTGGTTGGAGAAGAGGATAAAATCGTTGGTCGCCATCCAGATGTAGATGTGGCCGGTGCCGGCCTGACGGGTCTGGTCGGAAAACTGCCAGGCGTGGTCGGGCTTGGCCATGCCAAAGATACGCGTGGGGCCGTCCCAGCGCTGGGCCACCTCTGCCTGCCCCAGGAAACGCGCGGCGTGCTCGGGCTCCCACTCGATGCCGTAGTGCTGTTCGTTGGGCACATTCTCCGCCACGCCGATGGTTCGCTCCAAGTAGAACGGCAGGTCCTGGTAGTAGTCCTGAAAGGTGTAAATCTCGTCCTCGGGCTGCAGATGCGGCTTGAGGAAATCCGCGAAAGGCTTGGAGGAAGGCCGTTGCACCGCGGCGGCGAGGGGGTTGAACAAGAACATGAACCCGTAGGTCGCCGCAAATATCACCGCGAGGCCTTGCCGCAGCTGCCCTTGCTTGACCACGTAGGCCATGGCCAGCGCCGCCGACAACAGCAGGGCCATGACGGCGGCGAACCACGGGATGGCGTCGGGACCCATTTTGCCCGCGCGGGCAAACATCACGATGGGCAGCGCCACGGCCAGGGCGGCGGCCAGCCCGGTGAAGCTCCACAGCACGCCGCGCAGTTTGAACTGCTCGGGCGCCCGCCAGACCTTGGCCAGGTAACGCCCGACCAGCACCGCCAGCGCCGGATAGGCCGGCAGGATGTACGGGATGAGCTTGGACTTCGAAGCCGAAAAGAACAGCAGGATGAACAGCACGGTAATCCCGAGAAACCAGAGGTCGGCGTGCTCGCGGCGCTTTTGCCAGCCGCTCCGGAAGGCATCGATGAGCGCCTGCGGCAAAAACACCACCCACGGGAACAGCCCCGCCGGCATGAGAACGAAGAAGTACCAGAAGGGCTGGTTGCGGTCGCTGACATCCTCCAGGTAACGTTCGAAGTGCTCGTGGATGACGTAGAAGTCGAACCACTCCGGGTTTTGCAGGTGCGCCAGGACATGCCAGGGCAACGCCACAATGAGAAAGAGCAACGAGCCGGAAATCAGGTAGAGCCGACGCAGCTTTTTCCATTCGTTCAGCAGCAGGAACCACAGGAATATGATCGCGCCCGGGATAAGGAGGCCCATGAAGCCCTTGCTCAGCACGGCCAGGGCAATGCACAGGTAAAAGCTCCAGAAAAGCCACTTGCGCGCCGGGCCGTCCTCATGCAGGGCGATGTAAAACAGGAACAGCGCCAGGGCCATGAAGACCGACACCGCCATATCAAGGATAATGACCTGCCCCAGCCCAAAATACAGCAGGGACGTCCCCAAAACCAGCGCCGAGGCCAGCCCCGAGGCACGCCCGAACAGCCGTCGTCCGGCCAGGTAGGTGCCCAGCACCCCCAGCAGGCTCAGCGCCGCGGGCCAGAAGCGCAGCGCGAAGAGCGATTGCCCGCCCACCGCGATGGCACCGGCCTCCAGCCAGTAGAACAGCGGCGGCTTGTAAAAGTACAGCACGCCGTTGAGCCGGGGCGTCACCCAATCGCCGCTCTCCAGCATCTCGCGTGGAATTTCCGTGTAGCGGCCCTCGTCGGGGTTGGACAGCGGCCGCGCCCAGGACATGCCAAAGTACAGCACGCCGAACAGGAGGGCCAACCACAGCAAGTCACGTCGCAAACCGGCGGAAAAAGGGGTCATGAAAAAGAGGAGCTAAAAGCTGAAAGCTGAAGGCTGAAAGCCTAAAGTCGAAAGCCGGGATGGATAGGTAATCCCAATTTTTAGCTTTAGGCTTTAGACTTTTAGCTTTTAGCTATTCTCCAAACACCCGAATCTATGAGCACCGCATCTACCGATCTCATCGACGCTTTCAACGCCGCCGGGCAGGGCCAGGTCTTCAAATGGTACGACCAGCTCAAGCCAGAGGAGCAGCAAGCCTTGCTGGAGCAAGCCGCGCAAATCGACCTCTCCGAAGTCGCCGAACTGAACGATACTCTCGTGCAGGGCGGTGGCGGACACGGCGTGGACCTGAGCGACCTCAAACCCGCGCCTTACATCCCCCTGCCGGATAAAGGTGGCGACGCCAAATCCTGGGCCGGGGCCATCGCCACCGGCGAGGAGGCCCTGCGCGCCGGTCGAGTGGCCGCCTTCACCGTCGCCGGGGGCCAGGGCACGCGCCTGGGCTTCGACGGCCCCAAGGGCACCTTCCCCGTCACCCCCGTGCGCAAAGCCACGCTCTTTCAGGTCTTCGCGGAAAAAATTCTGGCCGCACGCCAGCGCTACGGCGCCCCCATTCCGTGGTTCATCATGACCAGCACGATCAACCACGAGCCCACCCAGGCGTTCTTTGAAAAGCACAAGTTCTTCGGCCTAGGCGAGGACACGGTGATGTTCTTCCGCCAGGGCCTGATGCCCGCCGTCGATTACAAGGGCAAGATCCTCCTCGCCGACAAAGGCGAAATCGCCATGACGCCGGACGGCCACGGCGGCTCCCTCCGCGCCCTCGTGCGCAGTGGCGCAACCAAGCGCATGGCCGAAAGCGGCATCGACACCATCAGCTATTTCCAGGTGGACAACCCCCTCGTGCACGCGGTGGACCCGGCCTTCATCGGTTTCCACCTCCAGGCCAAGAGTGACATGTCCTCCAAGATGCTGCCGAAGGCCTACCCGAAGGAAAAGCTCGGTCACTTCTGCGAGCAGCGCGGCCGCCACGTCGTCATCGAGTACAGCGACATGCCCGACACCCTGACGGACCGCCGCCGGCCCGACGGCCAGCTCGCCTTCCTCGCCGGCAGCATCGCCATCCACGTGCTGGACCGCGCCTTCGTCGAGCGCATGGGCGGGGGCGGCACCGGGGCCAGCCTG
Source organism: Verrucomicrobiia bacterium (assembly GCA_030432235.1). Lineage (GTDB taxonomy): Bacteria > Verrucomicrobiota > Verrucomicrobiia > Opitutales > Cerasicoccaceae > JAUIHT01. The sequence continues at coordinate 232,500 of JAUIHT010000007.1, forward strand.
CCCTTCCACCGCGCCGACAAGAAAATAGCCACCATCAACGCCACCGGCAACCCGGTGAAGCCTCAGGAGCCCAACGGCGTGAAGTTCGAGATGTTCGTCTTCGACGCCCTGCCCTTCGCCGAGAATCCCGTCATTATCGAAACCGCCCGCCAGGACGAGTTCAGCCCGGTCAAGAACGCCGAGGGCGTCGACTCCCCGCAAAGCTCCCGCGACGACCAGATTCGCCAGTGGGCGCGCTGGCTCAAGGCCGCCGGGGTCAAACTCTCCTGCGACAAAACCGGCTTGCCGGAGTTCACCCTTGAGGTCACCCCGCTCTTCGCCGACAGCCAGGAGGCTTTCGTTGAAAAGTGGAACGCCCTCGAAAAGAAACCCACCGTCACCGACGGCCTGCTCCTTAAATAATCGGAGCCAAGCCGTTCATTTTCCACCAACAAGCCTCCAAATTTAAAAATGGCTTACAGCGTCAAACCCGGTCGCGGTCCCTCCCTGATGGGAGGCATAGGCGGGCTTCTCGTGGCCGGCTTCGGCGTCATCTGGATGATAGGCGCCGCCAGGATGGGTGCACCGGGTTTCTTTGTCGCCTTTGGGGTGGTTTTTATTCTCTTCGCTTTGGCCGGGGCCTCCTACAACTTTTTCAACGCCGGAAGCCGCGAGCGCATGAGCTCGTTCGATATCACCACGCCCGGCGAGGAGGGTGACCCCATCGCCCGCACCCTTGGCTACGAGAAAACGCCTCCGCCACGCAACCGTCGTTCGCCGCAACCCTTCCCGCCCAGGGAAAACGCCTCGGAAAACAAACGCCGCATCCCCGGCGAGTTTTGCCCCTTCTGCGGAGAGAAGGTCCAGGACGACTTCGACTACTGTCCTAAATGCGGTAAGGACATCTGATTCAAACGATTTTGCTGGCGCATGATTGCGAGGCGTTTATCTAATGCGCCTTCATTTGGGGCATGGCGGTTAAACACAGCAAAGAGAAGCGCGACCACTTTAAGGACTACCAGCGCGAGCGCGACGAAGCGTGGGACAACCGCGGGCGCGTCCGCCATGCTTATTCCGGGGCTATCCGCGCCATCAACCGCCTGAGCAACGACGAGCTGGAGCTGCGCCAGTCCCGCCTGGACCGCGCCGCCATGGAGCTCGGCCTGCACTTCGGCCAGTTCGAGGACAACGCCGGAACCGAGGGCGATTGGCAGCTCGACCTCTTCCCGCGCGTCATCCCGGTGGAGGAATGGCAAAGCATCGCCGCCGGCGTGCTGCAACGTGCCCGCGCCTTCAACGCCTACATCGGCGACATCTACAACGAGCAGGCAATCCTGCGTGACAAGGTCATGCCGCATGGCGTCGTACTGGCAGACCCGGCCTTTCACCGGCAGTTTGTCGGCTTCCTCGCGCCCGGCGGGCAGCACTGCCTCTGTGGTGCGGTGGACCTCGTCCGCGAGCCCGGCGGACGCTGGCTGGTACTGGAAAACCACATGGCGACGCCCTTCGGCCTCTCGTTCGTGGTACAAAACCGCCGCATGCTCGCGCAGGCCTTCCCGGAGCTCTTCAGTGGCATGTCCGTCTGCCCGGTGGCGACCTTCACCACGCAACTCCTGGAATCGCTCCGCGCCGTCGCCGGGGTCAAGCGCCCGCGCATCGTGCTGCTGACCCGGGGCGAGTCCAGCCAGTCCTTTTTCGAGGAAAGCTTCCTCGCCCGCCACATGGGTATCGCCCTCACCCGCCCCGGTGACCTCCTCGTGCGCGACAGCCATGTATACCTGAAAACCATCCGCGGCCTTGAGCAGGTGGACGTCATCTACCGCCGTGTCGAGAGCGCCTCGGTGGACCCCGTGGCCGTGCCGCAGCAGGACTTCAACGGCGTGCCCGGGCTGGTTAACTGCGCGCGGCAGGGCAACGTGCAAATCCTCAACTCGCTCGGGGCCGGCGTGGCGGACAACCGCGCGGTGCTGCGCTACTCCGACCGCATCATCGCCTACTACCTGCGCGAGAAACCGCTGCTCAAGACGGTGGAAACCTTTAATCTCGGCGACCCCGACCAGGCCTTCCACGTCATGCAGAGCGAGGGCGACATGGTCATCAAGCCCATCCAGGACCACCGCACGATGTACCGCTTCTTCGGTGGCCGCCCCCCCTCGCCGAACCACGAGTCCCTCGTGAAGCTGGCCAAGCAGCACCCGGAGCTCTTCGTCGCGCAACCCTTCCTCAAACCCACCAAGCTGCCGCGCTACGTCGGCAGCAGCTTCGAGGGCCGCAGCGTCTTCATGCGCGTGTTCTTCCTCATGGGCGAGCGGCCCGTGGTCCTGCCCGGCGGCCTGACGCGCCAGGGCATCACCGCGCATCAGCCCAACCGCCTGACCATCATGTCCGAGGGCATGAAGGACACGCTCATCCCGCTCGAAGCCGCCCCCGCCGAAGGCAAGCGCAAGAACCGCGCCGCCACCGAGCCGCGCCGCGACTTCTCCATCAGCAGCCGCGTGGCCGAGGCCCTCTACTGGATCGGCCGCTACCTCGACCGCGCCGAGAGCACCTCGCGCCAAATTCACATCCTGGAAGACATCCGCTGGGACCGTCTGCCGTCACAGGCGCAGCAAAGCTTCTGGCAGCTCTGGCGCTCCGTCGCCGCCGCCACCGGGCAGCAGGACCTGGCCAAAACCAAAGAGCCGCCCCCGAACACGCTCAAGCCCGCGCGGCAGCTTTTGATCGAGCCCGGCGAACCCGCCTCAGTGCTCTCCTGCATCCGCGCGGCCCGGGCCAACGCCGCCTCCATCCGCGACTTCGTCAACCCCGAGACCTGGCAGGTGCTCATCGAGCTCGCCCTCTATATGGAGGAGGAGCGCAGCATCAAGCGCATGTCGCACAGCCGCATCATGGCGCTGACCGAACGCGTGGTGGCGGAGGTCTCCCGCCTCTGGGGCACGGCCGAGCGCACGCTCATCCACGACGACGGCTGGCAGTTCTACCGCATCGGCACCTTCATCGAGCGTGCCGTCTCCAACATGACCCTGACCGGGGAAGTCCTGCTGCGCATCCTGCAGACCTTTACCGAGGACCGCGAGGAGGACGCCGACCTGGCCTCGCTGCTGGAGCTGCTTTGCTCCCTCGACGCCTACCGCCGCGAGTACAGCAGCCGCGCCTACGTCGACCGTGTCGCGCACATCCTCATCCAGAGCCCCACCAATCCCAGCTCGATCTGCTTCTGCCTGAAAAATATTCGCTACTCGCTCAGCACGTTCAGCTTCACCGGGGATAGCCCCGCGGCCAAGCAGCTCTATACACAGGTCGACGCCACCGTGGACTACATCCGCAAGCTGCCCCTCGGCGAACTCTTCCCCGCGCCAGTCGACCTGCTCGACGAGGGCGTGCGCGCCAAGAAGACTGCCGTCCGCCGCCGTCGCAAGGAGGCCGCCGCCGCCTTCAAGATTATCAACGCTGAGCTCAACGAGCTGCATCAGCGCATCGAAGACGCCTACTTCAGCCACCAGGACGCCTTCACCCTCACCCGCCAAATGCGCCTGTTTTCGTAGGTCGCGTTACTTGGGTTGCATGAGCCAGAGCAGGTTTTCCACGCGGTGGTCCTGGGGACTCAGGTAGTATTGGGCAGACTGGAATTCGAGCCAGCGGTTGGCGTCGGTATTGAGTGCCACCGGGATGTTTGCCAGCAAATCATGCAGGGCATCGTTGTCCGACAGGAGCTGCGCCTCGAAGGCGGCCTTTGAGGTAATGCCGGTGAGCAGGCGCTCCGGCATGAACACGGGGTTGGTCAGCCAGTCCCGCCAAACCGCTTCGTTAAGCTGCGGCGGGCGGTCCGAGGCCAGCAGGCAGGCTTGGTCGCCCGCCCGCCAGAGCGAGACCTCGGGGAACTCCGCCCGGGCCGTCGCGATGATGCTGGCCAGCTCGCGCGGGCTGATGTGGTGGAGCTGCACCCACTGCACCAGCACGCCGCCGGGCGTCAGCCGCTCGCGGGCCAGTCGGTAAAACTCGCGCGAGTAGAGGTTGGTCGCCCCGGCAAACCACACCGAGGTCAGCTCGATTTGGATGAGGTCGAAACGCTCTTCCGCGCGCAGGAGGAAGTTGCGTCCGTCCTCAACGACCACAGTGACGTTGGGCCGCGCCAGCACGTCGCCGTTGATGTGCCCGAACTGCGCTGCGGCCGCCTCCAGGTGCGCCGGGGACAGCTCCGCCAGGGTGACGTCGAACCCGAGCCGCGCCACCAGCCCTGCGGTTTGCCCGGAGCCGCAACCGATGACCAGCGCCGGGCCGCGCTCCGGCGCGTGCAAGGCCGCCACCAACCCGAAACCGAGCTGCGCGGGCATCTCCCCGGCGTCGTTGGCGTCAAACTTGCCATTCTGCAAAAGCGTGCGCACGATCCCGCCCCCGGCGCGCGGGGTCTCCACCACCGTAACGAAGCCGCTGGTGAAGTCTTCGCGGAAAAATGCCAACCGCGCCGACTCTGACAGAGGGTCGTTCAAGTACACGCCGTAGCCGCGCGTCAGCTCTAGGCGATCCCAGGCAGGCGCGAGGGCAAGCACCAGCAGGCCGGCCACACCCGGCACGGTCATCGTTACGCGGCGCAGGTCCGCCCGGCCCAGCGCGAGCCAGCCCAGGCCTACCGCCACGGCCAGCCAGCACAGCGCGGTTTCCGCGCCCAGCAGCGGAATCAGCGTGAAGCCCGTCAGCAAAGCGCCCGCGATGCAGCCCGCAACGTTGACCGCGCAGAGCCGTCCCACCTGCGCGCTGCGGCCGGTGGGTGACTCGGCCTCGGCCCGCCGGAGCAGGAGCGGAAAGACAAGACCCAGCGCGACGGCGGACGGCAGCACGGCCAGCGTGACCACCATGAGCTTGAGCAACTCGCCGCCCCAGAAGGATTGAAACCGCAGCCGCTCCTGCGCTACGACCAGCCAGTGCCCCAGCCACGGCCAGAGCGCCAGGCTCACGGTCATGGCCAGTAGCGACCAGCCGAGCGCACGGGCCAGCGCCGTGCGGTTGGTTTCCCGCAGGCGCGGTGCCCACCACCCCGCGATGGCCAGCCCCAGCAGCACCACCGCCAGCAGCATGGAAAAGCTGTAAACGCTGGCCCCGCAGACCGCACTGATGAGATGGAACCAGACCACTTCCAGCGCGAAGAATAGCAAACCCGCCGCTCCTGCCAGAACCAAGTCACTTTTACGCGCCGCCTCGCCGGGGTTTTGTTTATCCGAAAGCTGCCAGGCCGCGTTCGCTGCTGCCGCATCGGCCGGTGGCAGGCCGAACCACAGCGCCGCCCCCACGACCGCGCCCAGCGCCGCCACCGTCCAGAGCGCGCCGTCGGCCCCGACGGTGTTGAAGAGCAGCACGGGCGTCCCGAGGGTGAAGGCGAAGGCCCCGGCGAGGTTGACCCCGTAGAAGCGCGCGATGGAGCAGTCCCGCCAGCGCGCATGCCCGCCCAGCACAGCCGCCAGCGTGGGCAACTGCGCGCCCATAGCGAGGGTCGGCGGCAGAATCCAGAAGGCCGCGATGAGCAGCCGCGTGAGATTCAGCGTAAGCGCGGATCCGCCCGAGGCTGCGAGCCAGCCACCCAGCCAGCGATCACTGGCAAAGAACGCCGCACCGACCAGCGCGGCCCACCCGGCGATGAAGAGCTCCAGCGCGGCCAGGCGGCGGGGCGCGCCCTGCGGTCGCTTCGGACACAGCCACGCCCCCAGCGCCAGCCCGGCCAAGTAGACCGCCAGCACGAGCATGGCCGCCACCCGGCTGGAGCCGAGCAGTGTCGCGAGGTATTTTTCGTAAATCTGCTCCAGCACCAGCGCCACCCCGCCCGAGCAAAACACCGCCACCGTTAATAAACGCACGCGCGCGTCGGTGAGTTGAGCCGTCGCTTCGGTGGGTTTGACGGATGTACGCTGGAGCCGCCACAGGGTCCAGGCCGGGAGCCCCATCATGGCCAGGGAAAACGCCCAGGCCAGCGCGGGCGCAATCGGAGCGGCCCATGCCCACCACAAGAAAAGCGCGAGGGCCAAGACGAGTGACGCAAAAAATTGCATCGTCGCCTTGTTCAAAACTTTGCCATGTAAAGCGAGCTCCGGCAGCGGCGCGGCGGCGTTACCCGTCCGGCGCACGCCACGGTCGGCCAGCCACCAGCATAGCGCGGCGAAGGGCACGGCGGCGAAGAGGTCGACCAGGTAGTGCACGCAGAGCGTCATGGCGGTGGCGATTTGCAGCAGGCCCACTGGCAGGCAGAGCCAGAAGAAGCGCCGCCGCCAGCCCCAGGCCGCCGCCAGCGCCACCAGCGTGAAGGCGGTGTGCAGCGACGGCATGACGTTGCGCGTGATGCCCGGGTCGCCGGGGATTTGCCCCGGGCCGCTCAGGGCGGCGGCACGCACGACCTCGGCGGCTTTTGGGTCGGTGACTTGAAACAATTCCGGGAAGGCGTTGATGGGCCCGATGGCGGGCATGAACGCGTAGCAGCCGATGCCCAGCGTGCCGACCAGCAGCAGCGCAAAGACGCAGCGCCGCGCCTGCGCCGTCGCGCCATCGGCATAGATGCGGGCCGCCACCCCGGCGATGAGGAAGCCCAGCAGCGGGTAGCCCCAGTTGCTCAGGTCGGCTACCCAGAGCCGGTCGATTTCCCAGTGAAAAACGGCCTCGCTCGGCCAGAAGCCCAGGGAGGCGTCCATGCGCAGCAGCACCGGGTCCCAGACCAGCGGCGTGGCCTCGATGACCGCGCCCAGGCTGAGTCCGGCAAAAAAAATGTAGGAAAAGAGCGGCCCCCAGGTCAGCGCGGCCTCGCCGATAATTCGTCCGGTCTGGCGCACACTGAGCAGCCCGGAGATAGGCAGGAAAACCACCAGCACCGTGCAGGCGATTGCCGCGCAAAGGAAGCTGGACTCCATCAGGCGCGTGATGGGATAGCCGCTCACTTCCGGGAAGCTTGCAAACAGCACCACGGACGACAGCACGACGCCACCGAGGGCCAGGCCGCGCCAGAGACGATGCCGCGGCAGCTCCTTCAGCATACGGTCGCCGATGGACAGCACCATGGCCAGCAGCCAGCCGGAGACGAAGGCCGAGGCGAGCTGGTAGTAGACCTGGTAATCCAGCGGCGCCGCGCCCCGCCCGGAGTTCACGAACGCCGCCAGCGCCATGACCGCGAAGACAATGGCGTAGAGCCACTCCGCCGGAAAGCGCCGCAGCCGCATCATCGGCACACGCTAGACCTGCGAACGGCGGCGACGCAAGCGCACGAGCAGGCCCGCGACCAGAGTCAGCCCGCCAACCACCCCGGCGAAGGTCATGGGCTCGGGGATGGACGCCGCCGTGATGGACAACCCGGCGACGGTATAATCATTGATAACGCTAGTGTTTCCGGAAGATATACTAATCGTCCGGCGGGTGTAGGACAGAACTTCACTGGTAATCGGCGTAAGCGTGACCCCGCTGCTGCCGGAACCGGTGGGCTCTCCCGACCCGCTGCCGGAACCGGTAGGCTCACCACTGCCGGAGCCACCGCTGCTCGCCACGCTTGCGTTAACCCAGTTGACGGTGTTGGCGCCGGTGTAGGACACGCGCAGGTAGTAGGTCGTAGCCTCCGCGAGGTCGGTGAAGGAGTCTGCGTTAAAGGTGTAGGCTGTGGCCGTGCCGTTGAGCGTGCCGCTGGTCGAAAAAGTCGTCAGGGCCGTCGGCACCGTGAAGTCGTTGCCCAGCGTCTCGGTGGCGAGCACGGAGACATTGCCCAGTTCCTCGTCGCCTTTGAGTAAAAGCTGCACCGATTGCAGCGTGTAGTTACTGCCCAGCCCCGTGAACATGAACGGGATGTAATAGGCCGAGGGATTCGGCATCGTGTTGGACACATCGAGGCCCCCGGCATCCGCCACCGGCACATGGCCGATGACCTCGATGGCGGCCTTGGTCAGCGAGGCCAGCAGTGCCAGGGCACCGACGGCGCAGAGTACTTTGAGGGCCGCAATACCGCGGCGTTTGGCGGGAGTCGTTTGAGTGGAATACATCGTGTGGGATCTGACTGGAGTGACGGCTCAGATCAGGTTCTGGCAGAAGCAGCTGGAAGTGCCGCTAATGATACCAAACAGTGCCGCTTTCGTAAACCCCTACACGTAAGGGTGTCAGGCCAGGTCCAGCTCCCGCAGGGCGTAGACGGTGGCGGCGTGGCGGTTTTCCACCCCGAGCTTCTGCAGGATGTTGGCCACGTGCTCGTGCACGGTGGTCAGGCGGATGTCGAGGATGAGCGCGATCTCGCGGTTCTGCTTGCCCTCGGTCATCCAGAAAAGCACCTCGCTCTGGCGCTGCGTCAGGCCGAGGTCCGCCGGGCGCTTACGCAGGCTGGCGATGGGTTCACCGGACCACGGGTCGTCGTGGCGCAGCCAGGCCTGGCGGAAGTGCGGCGCGAAGGCGTCGAGCAGAAGGCAGTCCTGCGGAGTGAAGTCCGGCTCGCGGCGCGTCAGGGCCATGCCCGCCACGGTTTGCTCGTCCACCGTCACGGGCAGCGCCATGATGTGGCGGAAGCCCAGGCGTTGCAGCGCGGCCCGGTAGAAATCCGTTTGCATAAAGGCCTCCAACGGCAGCACATCACTGACGCGCCGGGCACAGGTTTCACCCGTGCGGCGGTAGTGCGCCACAAGCGGGTTTTCCTCCGGATGGAGGCGGTAGTAGTCGGTCTCCTCCGGCAGGTAAGGGTCGCTGGGAAAAGTTTCCGTCAGCAGCCGCTTACTGGTCAAATCGAGAATGTGGACGTTGTACACGTCCGCTTCGACCAGCCGCGACAGCCCGCCGCACACGGCCTTCATCATGCTGACGCGATCCTGCGCCGCGTTCATTTCGTAAACCGCATCGAAAAGGGGCTGCCACAAATGCGCTTCTATTACGGACATCGGTAACTTTCTGACGCCTTCCCGCCCCGAAATCAATCCCATGAAGCGTAAATCAACCCCATGCCATTTTCGGCCCCGGTGCGTGGCCGGAATCAGTCTTCGAAGCGGAAGATAATCTCGTCCTCGCGGGAGTAGCCCAGGCGCTCGCGCACCACGCGGTCGCGGAAGGACGCGTCATCGAGCAGCTTGCGCAGGTAGGCCTCGCGTCCGGCCCGCTCGGTGTTGATTTCAACAAGGCGCTCGCGGTAGCCAGCTTCACGTTCTTCGAAAGCCGAGTACTCGCGCCACGTATCGGTCAACAGAATGCCGAAGAGCACGCAGACCCCGACGAAGGCGAACCCCAGCATGCCCACCACCACGCGATAAACCGCGCGTTGGTCAAAACGCTTGCTGCCGTTGCCTTCCATGCGGATCGATCATCCAAGCGCGATCTTGTGTGTCAATAGCGGAATGGACAAAGGCTTCAGGCATTATGGGGGCTGGCCGCCCTAAAGCTCTCTTACTCCATGCCGAGGAATTCGCGCTGGTCGGCCTGCCAAGTCATCACGACGATTTCGTCGGTCAGACGCTGGTGCTTTTCCTCCACTTCGTCGAGCTCGGTCATGGCCTCGTCGATACCAGTCGCGCCAAGCTGTTTGCAGGCATCGTGAAAGCCGATAAAATCCATATAGGCGTCCATGATGGGCTTGGCCGTGAGTTGCTCCAGAAACTTGCGGTAGTTCACATGCGCGAATTGCGGCAACTGGATTTCCTCGTAGCGGGAGCCTTGGGCGGCATAGCGAAATTCCTCATCCAGGCGCTCGATATCGGTGAGGGCCTGATCGACCTGCTCCGCCTTGGGGATGGCCTCCGCGATGCGTTGCTTGGCGGCCGTCGAGTATTCGGCCTCCTGCTTGTTGTAATTCGCGCTCATGGCGCCCCTTGCCTCTCCCAGAGCGACCAGAAACATATGCACCCGCTTCTTAAAGTCGGCCATGCGCTGGCGTGACTTGACGTAAAACCCGTAGACCTGCTGCCCCTTGGCCAGGATCGGATCGCGCCTCATATCCATCTCGTTCTTCTTGACCATGGTCAGCTCCGTCTGGATTTGGTCGAGGAGCATTTCGCGGTGGCTAAGGTCACGCTGCAAGGAGGCTACCTGGCGCTGGAGCTGCTCCTGTTTTGCCTTCGAGCCTTTACCGATGAAACCGATTTTGACGGCGAATGGTGATAAGGTCTCGGAGAACTGGCTCTTCTCGCGTTTGGCAGCGTCCAGCTTGCGCTTGAGCTCACGTACCCGGGCGGCGGCCTCGGCTTCGTTCTCAAGGGCCGAATGATACAGTTGGACGTTCATTGCTCAACATGAAGATAGTGAGCAAGCTATAAGCCAGATAAGCTAACAGTCACGCAATAAAGGACGCTTAAAGAACATCCCCGCCGAACCGACGAGGATGTCCCGGCTAACACCTGTCTGTCTGGAAGCTCAGCACACGGAACGGAGCCCCGAAAAGATTGCCTAAAAGTAAAGCCAGTCGCCACCGCGATAGAACCATTGGCTGCCCTGGTAATACCAACTCCAACCACCGACAGCGGCATAGAACCACGGCCAGTTGTCCCGCCCGGTCCACAACCATCCCAGGCCGGGATGCCAGGCCCAGAAGCCATCGGGCGTCGGCGCGTCCCCCGTGACCCAGAACCAACCCAGGCCCTCGGTGTAGCAAGCAGGCCAATTCTCAACGAACACGGAAGCGCCAAACCAGGACTCGAAAAAGGTAGCGGTAGTGCCGTCGTAGCCATCGACCAGCAACGTGGTCGCTTCCTTGAGCGTGTAGTAGTTGGCCGCCTGGTCAGCGGTCAGCAGGCCGGGGAGCAGGCTGTCCTCCTCGTTCACGTCGTTGTTCAGATCGAAGAGCTGCTCGATGCCATTGGTGAATTGGATGAGCTTGTAGCGTCCGTTGCGCATGGTGGTGCCAGTGGCGAAAGACAGGCTGCCGTCGTCGGTGAAGGACTCGGTATAGACCAAGGGGCGGTGAACCCGCTTGGTCGGATCGCTCAGGACCGGCATCAGGCTTACGGAGTCCAGCTCCACGCCCTCGAGGGCCTCTTCGGTGTCGATCTCGGCCAGCTCCAGAATGGTGAGAAACAGGTCGACCTCGTGGACGAGGACCTCGCTGCGGCGCCCCGGCAGGGTCACACCCTTGCCGGCAATGATAAGAGGCACCTTCGTGCCGCCCTCATAGAGAGTGGCTTTGCCGTGGTTGACCGTATAGGGAGGCTGGATGATATCGCCGGCGGTGCCGTTGTCCCCGATGAAAATGACGGTGGTGTTGGCCAAATCGATGGATTCCAAAAGGCGGCCAATCTCGTAGTCCATCGATTCAGCCATGGCGCGGAAGTACACGTCGGAGCGGGCATCGACGTCCTCCTCGGTATCGGTCAAAGGCGGAGACACCGGCGTGTAGGTACCGTCAGGCGGAGCCTGATAGGGGTCGTGCGGCGCGTTGAAAGCAAGCCAGATGAACCACGGCTGGTCGTCCTCTAGGCTGTCGATGAAGTCGAGGGTATCGTCGACATTATCCTGGGTGGCGTAGACGGTGGAATCACCGACCACCTCGCCGTTGACCACCTTCTCCCAGTCGTAGTAGTCCTCCACATGCCCCTGGAGGCTGCCGGAAAAGTAGGGCCAGCCACCGAGGATGTTGGGGTCGTCGAGGCCGTCGCCCAAGTGCCATTTACCGATGTTGGCCAGGCCATAGCTGGACGGGTATTCGCTGATGGCGTCAGCCAGGGTCACCTCTTCCTCGGAGAAGCTGCTCTCCTCGCCATCATCGACGGCAAAACCGACGCCGGTACGAAAACCGTATCGTCCGCTAAGCATGGCGGCGCGGGAAGGCGAGCAGGTCGGATAGGCATATGCCTGCTCGAAAACAACGCCCTGCGTGGCCAGACCCTCAACATGCGGCATGTTGGGAAACACCGCCTCGGGGTCGTCGTTGGTCAGGGCAAAGCTGTCCGAGCCCAGGTCGTCAGCAATGATGAGGAGGATGTTGCCGGGCTTGGCCTGTGCCGTGACCGCGAGCATGGCGCTCACGCCGGCTAAGATATACAACGAAAGGAATGAACGTTTCATGACAGATGGAATAGAGAGGAGTTGGAATTTGGTGTTAGTCTTCCAGGAACAGATCGCAGGCAGTGCTAAAGCAGCAAGAATAGCATACTTTCCTTACAGAAAGCTTACAACCTCAATTATCCCGCCTAATAGGACAGGTGATTATTTCAAGTTAGATTGAGCTTGAAGACGCACCCCTCACCCGGCCGGGAATCCACCTCGATTTTGATACCCAGGCGCCGGGCCAGTTCAGCGGCGACGGACAGGCCCAGACCATAGTTCGCACCCGAGCGCGTGCGAGCCGTATCGGCTCGGTAAAAGGCGTCGAAGATATGGGGCAAGGCCTCCGGAGGAATGCCCGGCCCCTCATCGCTTACCGTGAAGACACCACCCTTTTCTCCTGGCGTGAAGGCCAGCGTTACGCTCTTGCCGGCAGGCGTGTAAAGGAGCGCGTTGGCCACGAGATTGTTCAGGATGACGGCGAGCAGGCCATCATCGGTCAGGATGGTGTTCCCGGCGAGGCAATCCACCCGCAGCGCCACGCCCTTCTCATCCGCCAGCGGACGATGCAGCTCCCGGCAGGTCTCAAGCAGGACCGCGGGATCGACTTCGCGCAGTTGCGGCTCCCATGCGTCCGAGCCTGCATGCGAGAGGTCCAGCATACGCTGCACCAGAGTCCCCATGTTCTTGAGGTTGCGCTCGCAGAGACGCAACGCCTCCTCGTAGTCCTCACCACTGCGCTTGCTCAGCAACATGGACTGCGCCGTGGTCAGCATGGCGGCAATAGGCGTCTTCAGCTCGTGGCTAAGGTTAGCCACCAGCCACGCCCGGGCCTCGGCCAGCTTTTCGGCGCGCGTTCGCTCCAGGCTCGCGGCAAAGGCAAAGTACAGGACGATGAGCATGGCCACGATGGTAAACAGCGCGATGTTCGTGGACTGCAGCACCGTCATGACCCCACCGGACAGCGTCACTTCTGGCGCGAAGCTGCTCAGCTTGGTCGATGTGAGCAGGAACAAAAATAGCGGCAACAGACCGAGGAACACCCGCAGGCGCAAGGAGAGGTGCTCGAAGAGAAGCGTGACGAAGGTCAGCAGCAGGAAGTAGAGTTGAAAATTCGCTTCGTATCCAAAGGTGACGACCAGCTCCCGCACCAGTAACCACCACGCCACACCGGTCAAAACGATAACCGTATTCCAGCGCCCGAGTTTCATCAGGCCCATCAGGCCCAGGTAAATGAACACTCCCATACCGGCGATCCAAGCCAGGCCGGGCAACGAGGCCAGCATCGCACCCGCGCACAGAAAGGCCTGCAGGACGGTTCCCCCCAAAGCCAACTGCCAGAATACCCGCTGTTGCACTGCCCCGGGCCGGGGAAACGGCTTCCCGGGAGCGATCATGGCTTCCCTCCAGTCGGGTCTTCAATCAGGTAGCCCACGCCCCGACGCGTCTGAATGAAATCCTTGCCTAGCTTTTGGCGGATGCGGTGAATATGCACTTCGAGGGCGTTGGACTGCGCATCGGGGCTCAGCTCCAGCAGGCGGTCTTCCAGTGTCTGCCGCTGGACGGGCCGTCCCTTGCGCAGAAGCAGGAGCTCGACGGTGCGAAACTCCGCCGGACTCAGGCGCACCTCGTGCTCCCCGATGAAGACCTGCTGGCTCTGCGGGTCCAGGCGTAGCTCACCACAGCGCAGGCTTTGGCCGCTGAAACCGTAAGCGCGCCGTATCAAGGCTCGGATACGGGCAAAAAGCTCCGGCAGATCAAAGGGTTTGCCCAGGTAGTCGTCCGCGCCCTGGTCGAGCCCTTCGGTGCGATCCTCCAGCGTGTTCAGCGCCGTCAGCATCAGGACCGGAATCGTATGATTGCGGCGGAACTTTTCCAGGAAGCGAATCCCGTCCAGGCCCGGCAGCATCCGGTCGAGAATCAGCAGATCGTAGTCCCATTCGGTCGCCTGATAAAGGCCGACGTCGCCGGACTTCTGCCAGTCCACCTGATAGCCCTGCTCGCGCAGAGCCCGCACCAGGCTTTGACCGAAGTCTTCGTCATCCTCGACCAGCAAGAGACGCATGCCGGGCTAAGAAAAGGCCTGCACAACTTCTTGGCAAGTCCGGGCTAAAAATGGTGGTGGGAACTGGATTCGAACCAGTGACACTACAGATGGCCTTCTAAATAGGCCTACATCCCTTATTTCAAGGGTATTTAACGCTCTATGACGTTGACAAACATGGATAACATTCTTACTGATATTCTTATATATGGCAAGCGTCTGGAGACACCCCAATTCCAAATACTGGACCGGCTGCTACACCGACGCCAACGGACGGCAGCTAAAACGGAGCACGAAGCTAACCGACAGGGCCAAGGCGCTCAAAATCGCCGAAGGCTGGGAGCAGGAGTACCGGAAAGTACAGGCCGAAGAACAAACGCGCAAGGTCTTCGCCGAGATCAGAAGGGAAATTCATGGAGAGAGCACCATCGACCAGTCCGTCGAAGACTTTCTCAAGGAATGGCTCGCCATTAAGCGTCACGAGATCAGCATCGCGACCTGGCGGAAGTATGACCAAGCGACCCGGGAGTTTTGCGAATGGCTAGGTGAAAAGAAGGACAAGGATTTGAGCATCGTCACACCTACGATCATTCGGCGCTGGCGGGACTCTCTCGTTGAACGACTGTCCCCCATGACCGCGAATAACCTCGTAAAGTCACTGGGCGTGGCGTTCTCACACGCCGAGTCCAGCGAACAAATCGAACGGAATCCCGTCTCCAAGGTCAAAACTGTTAAACAAGAAACGGTTACGCGCCCGACGTTCTCGCTCGCTCAGATAAAAGACATGCTGAAGGCCACCGAAGGGGAATGGCACGGGATTATCCTCGCCGGACTCTACACCGGGCAGCGACTTCGAGACATCTCGACCCTCAAATGGTCCTCTGTCGATTTAAACGAGAAGCAACTCTCAATAACCACCAGCAAGACCAAGCGCAGGGTCAATATTCCCATCGCGGTCCCGCTGCTAAAATACCTCCAGGAACTCCCCTCTCCCATTGAACCAAGCCTTCCCGTCTTCCCGGAGGCATGTAAAACCGTGGACGAACAGGACCGTACCAGTACACTGAGTAATAAGTTTCACAACATCATGGTTACTGCTGGGATAACAGAGAAGCGCTCAAAGGCCAACACCGGGAGAGGACATTCAACTCGCAGGGAAAGAGGTGGCCTAAGCTTCCACTGCTTGCGCCACACCGCCACCTCCTTGCTCAAGAATGCTGGGGTCTCCGAAGCAGTTGCCATGGATATCATCGGCCACGACTCCGCTGCCATCAGTGCCCACTACACCCACATTGAGGATGAAGCTAAACGCCGGGCCATCGACAAGCTGCCGGATGTCAGTCTTTAAAACAATCATTTGCCATCTTGGCATGAAGGTTTTGAGCGAGTGACCTGCTGCGTTCTACTGATCCAAGTAGATTTTTCGGATGGGCTGGTTGGACCGGGTCGATGTTGTTGCAGATGCAGTTCCTTGGGCTATCGGCCTACTGCCGAGTGCGCCAGTGAACGGTACAGTCTAATTGTATATTACTCGAGGCGGTATTGTTCAAGCTTTTCACTAGCCTCGGTTAAGGAGGAGAAGATATTGAAGTCACGGAGCTTCTCAATGTCGAAGGGATTGGTGGAGCTTTTGCAGTTTACCCGGCCCATCATCCCCGAACTGATCGTTTCACTCCAGCCGAAATGCAGAAGTACGTAATCGGCGATGGTAACGAAGATCAGACACGCACATACTTCCGACTGTAAACTGACAGAAACAATACGACGGAAACAGGTATAAAGGTAATCAGCTAATCTATTGCATGCGTATAAAATCAAGTCTCGAAAAAGAATTCCTGTTCTCCTGCCCCCAGGCCTCCTGAGCCGATCGATTTGTCGCCACAGGTCAAACACGGTCCGGGCACTGAGGCCAACTGCCTCATCCATGGCGTAACGAATGACCGCTCTCATTTCGCCGATCTCATCGACCGGAGCACGGTCTGGCTCCTTGGTAAATCACTTCGGAGGTAACCCGTCTGCAGAGACACCCTCTTGGCGCTTACCGTCCACTTCGACGGTAAGAAAAACAAGTACATGAGGCAACCCAGTCATCGTGGCGATGCCATAGCGAAACGGCATCCGGGTATGGGTCACGATCTCAGCGATATCGGCCTTGAGTATCCGGATCATCGATACGCCTTTCCTTCCTGGGCTTTTATCCGTCGAAGTTCCATCTCTGTGACTTTGCGCCAAAAGTCGTTCTGTTTCGTGCCTCAGGTGTACTTAACTCTCAATAAGTCAAAGCTATCATTTGATGATGTTCCATTTTCGGAACGGTCACACTAGTGGCATGTCCTTGCGTAGTATATGAGAGGGGTAAACCTTCAGGTTCGAGCCGTACGCTCAGGATGCGGCTCTCTAGTTTAAGCTCGATACCCACATCGTGCAGCGGCACGCACTCCTCGATAACTTCGTAACTCTGACGGCACCCGGCAACATCTTCATTGGGGGATTCCGGAGCCCCACCACGGTTAACCGTATGAGCATTGAGCAGGTGCAGCACATACCGTCGCTCCTCGACTTGGTGCATGAGCGTCACCCGCCCTGTGGAGGGTAGATTACGCAAGCGCAGGCTCTCGCCTCCATCCAGAAGCAAGCGCAGGGCCTTTCCAAGGTACTGGCGCAGAGTGACCTGACCAAACCAGCGGTAGATGGAAAAGACCGGATGAGCTAGATACATGATCTGGCCGTGACGCACTCCGCAGGAGAAGCCGGAGGGGTCTGGTCGTGCCGGGGTGTGCTGGTGACTGCAGAAATGGTTCCACTGGCGGTTAAAATACGGATCGTAAACCTCCCCGAGCGACTCCCCTTCGGTGATACTCAGGCGACGGCCACGCTTATACATGACCATGGGTTGCGCGACGAAGTCTGGACGCAATCCCGAAACCGGCAGGATATAGTCCGGTTGGAACTCAGAAGGATTGCCAATCTGCGCACCAATGTCAAAGAGCATGCCACGCTCGGGATCGATACCACTGTCCCCGGTTAGCAAGAGCTTACCCCCGCCGGTCAGGTAAGCGTTCAGCTTTTCATGTAAAGCTTCATTCACCGCAATGTCGTCGGGGAGCACCAGAACGCGGTACGCGGCAAAGTCCATCTCGGGGTCGATCACATCAAAGAGAAAGTGCTCCTCAAGTAGCACACGGGCCGCTCCGGTGTCCGCAGGATTGTCTCTCTGGCGTGCGAGATAAGCCTCTACCGGCTTAATGGAAGTGCTGCTGAGCAGAGCCACGTCGGCCACATTTTTCGCTCCCTCAACAAAAGGCTCTTTTTGAGCCACCTCGCGGTAAGCTTCCCCAATAATGTCGTAGGTGCTGCTGTCCAGTTGCCCCGTAGGGTTTAACTGGTCTCCGATACTGCACTTGGAGCCCATGGCCAGCATCGCGCAACATTCATAGCGCAGTGCATTCGGATGTTTGTAGCCGCCAAATTCACCCCAGGTGGAGTGAAACTTGCCGGTCATGCCGAGGAAATCCTTATCCAGTAAGTGAGCGTACTTCGCCACAAAGGGAAAATGGTCATAGCCCCATCCCCCCGTCGGTAGGCTTTCCAGCTCGAAGTGCGTGTAGTAGGGAGAAAAGTCATGGAAGCCCGGTGGCAGGAATGGGCTGTTGTGAAACACAGGCATATCCGGCTGTAGGTCATGCACCGCCGCCGTGGACCACCGGTAATATTTCATGAGGGCATCCAGACGGCTCCTATCCCTGTCGGCCGGCTTCTGAGGATCGAGACCATGTTCTTCCATGTAGCGGAGAGCCCATGTTGAACAGTCCTCCCCCTGATCCACAATATCCAGAAAAATCCCACTTGCGTGCGGGAAGAGAGTCACCACCTCCTGGATTTGCTCGCACAGATAGTCCAGATACGGGGAGTGAAAGCTGAGCATTCTGAACCCGGCTTGAAGGTTCGAACTCTCCCAGCCGCCCAGCCGCCCCTGTGCATCGATCACACGCCACTCCGGGTGCTCTTCGGCGGCGAGATTGTGAATGCCACCCGTCATGTAAATGGGAACATTAATGTCGAGCTCCTTACAGACCTCAAACTGGGCGCGCAGTAGGTCAAAAGACAAGCCGGGGTGGCGACGGCCCACTTTCGTGTCATAGTAACTCCAACCATGGTGACAGGTGGCGAACAAGGTAATGCTATTCACCGCAGCTCGTTTGAGTGTTTCCTGAAAGGTCTTTTTATCAAAACGACTTCCGATGCCTCCGATGGCACCCGAGGTATGGAAGTCGAGATGGACCTGCCGGAACCGGAGCCGATGAGGCACGACTGAGTCGGAGCGCTCAGCACTTGAGATGGCAGGCACGCGACCAAGCTTTTCACCACGGACAGGTTGCCGGGAGGAACGGTCTACAGTGCGGCAATCGGAAATATCCAGATTCGCGGACATCAGAAAAAGTTAGGGAAGGACGATGGCCTGCTCCTCGGCCTGAATACTCAGTTCGGCTGTCATGAATGCATGTTCCTGCGTCATCGCGGTCTCAGTACGATTTCGGATGTCGTTGAGCAGGTTCGAGCCAAAGGTCAGGGGCACATCCTCGGTCGGAATGTAGTGGGTCCCCTTGCCATCGACCAGAAACAGATGCGGCTTACCGGGGCGACCAGCGATGTCGCAAATCAGGCGAATCTCGATGTAGCCTTCGGTGCCCAGAATCATCAGGCGCTCGTCGCCGTAAACGGGCAACCCATCCGGGGTAAGCCAATCGACACGGAAGTAGCCCGTGCATTTGTCCCCCACCAACATAGTCTCACCAAAATCCTCCAGCCCCGGGTGATCGGGATTGGCGATGTTACGGACATGGGAGCGGACGACTGAAGCGGTTTTCGTACCGGTAAAGTACAGGAACTGGTCAGCCTGGTGAGAGCCGATATCGACGAGGATACCGCCGTACTTGTCCTTTTCATAGAACCAATCGGGGCGGTTAACGCCCAAGCGGTGTGGACCGAGGCCGAGCGTCTGCACCACATGCCCGATGGCCCCGGCGTGGACCAGATCACCAGCCTTTTGCACGGCCCGATTGCCAAAACGCACCGAGTAATATATCGAAAAAATCTGAGCGGTTTCACGCTGGGCCTGTCGAACCTCATCGAGCTGCGCTCGTGTGGTGATGGCGGGCTTGTCCGCCAAGAAATCCTTCCCGTGCCGCATGACACGTGCCCCCAATGGAGCACGCTCAGAAGCGATGGAGGCCGAGGCCACCAGTTGAATACTGGTGTCCTCAAGAATTTCATCCTCGGTGGCAACACGCTTGGCCTGCGGGAAATTATCGGAAAAGGTCTTGGCGAGATCATCCTCAGGCGCGTAGTACGCGACAAATTCCGCACCAGCCTCCAGCAGGAGCGCCACATGAGCATAGATGTGGCCGTGATTGATTCCGATAACGGCGAATCGAATGGGTTCTTGAGTCATGATAAATTCCTAGAGGGTAAATTTCCTGAGTGCCTGCTCATCAGGTTCGACCCCGATGCCGGGAGCATCGCCCAGAAGGACACCTCCGTTTTGCTCCAATTCTGACTTGGCCGGAAACAATTCCGCCTCATCAATAAACTGGCTTCCGTTGAGCGCACTGGGACCTGTCACACCATAGGCCGCAGCCACCTGCAGAGACGCCATCTTGGTCAGGAAGCAATCCGAAAGGCCGCTAACCAAATAGGATAGACCCGCCGCACGGGCGATGGCCATTTGCCGCAGAGTCGTTGTAATACCTCCACTGCGAGGCAGTTTTATAACGAGATAGTCGACCAGTCCCTCGGCTGCAAATTGAAAGAAATCGCTGTCGCCGACACTGCTCTCGTCCACCGCTAAGGGAATCGACAAACGCTGACGCAGTCGGCGCATGCCAGGCAGTTGATCCGCAGCCAGTGGTTGCTCAAGGACATGGATACCCATCTCATGAAAAGCCTCGCCCACACGCACGGCCTCATGCAGGGAAAATCCCTGATTGCAGTCAGCCCACCGGAATGCGTCCTCCGGAGCAGCCTGGATCAGGGCCTCCGCACATGCGATATCAGTGGAGGCGGAAACGGCCGCCTTGAAATTGAAATGCCTATAGCCCAACTTCCGGCCGGACTCCACATCGTCCCGCATCGCCTCCGGGTCATGGGCGGTGCAGGTCCAGCTCAGAGGCATCGTGACAGAATCAACGGAGCCGCCGATCAAGCAGCGTAGCGGGACACCGGCGCTTTTCGCCCGCAGATCCCAGAAGGCGGTATCGAGCGCGGACCGCGCAATGGGATGACCAGGACTCGGCCCCCTGCCGATGATGGTATTCATCCGCTTTTCCAGCGTCTCCACCTCCCAGCAGGACAAACCCACGGCCGCAGGTGCTAAATAATCACGCAAGGTTGAAAGAACCGACTCGAAGGTTTCGTAGGACCAGCCGGGAACTGGTCGTGCCGCCCCCCACCCTGTGCGCCCCTGGTTGTCGGTGACCTTAACCAAGGCGTGCAGCGAGTTGTCACCCACCTTACCGGCCGATCCTGAAGCGAAGTTAAAAGGCCGTGTGACTGGCAGACCGATGGCGAAGACTTCGATGTTTCGAATCTTATCCATCGTCTATTACCGCACCGTGTGGATACGTGGATCCATTCCGCAGATTTTGTCGTAGAACGGGTCGCCCTTACCGATAGACCCGGAGGTAACCCGCTCTCCGGTAAAGGCGGACTTGTAGAGAGCCGTCAGAAACTCGATCGTCTCCCGAGCCGCCTGACCGCTGGTGATAGGGCGCGCATTATTGTCCATATCCTCAACAAAGGATTTTATCTGCGAGCCGATATGGTTGAAGTTGTTGTCCGGGAACGAACGCAAGCGCTGGGCCAATTCCTTGTTTGCGCAAGGGTCGACCAAAGTGATGCGCCAATCCCGGTTGATGTACTCGTAGTGAAAGGGAACCTCAAGTGTGCCTTTCTGAAAGTCCAGGCGCAGGTAGGTCTCTTCCCGAGGGGAGAGCACACTGTTGATGATCGTGGCCATCGCCCCATTACGGAAACGAACCAACGCCATCGAAACATCCTCGACTTCAATGTTGCGATCCAGGGTTCCGACCTGGGCGGTGACATCCTCCCACGGGCCCATCAGGTAAAGGAACATATCCATGAGATGGATGCCGTGCCCCATAGTAGGGCCGCCCAACTCCGTGCTCCATTTGCCCCGCCAAGGCACATCATAATAAGCGTGGTCGCGGTACCATAGCGTATTGCAGATGCCCACCAACGGACGTCCGAGTGCGCCCTCTTCAATGATGCCCTTGAAGTGGCGGCAGGAAGCACCAAAGCGGTTCTGGAAATTGCTAGCGCAATACAACCCGGTCTCCTCCTCCACGGCTTGCACGCGATCGAGCTCATTCAGGGAGGCACACATAGGCTTTTGGCACAACACCCAGGTACCAGCCCGCAGACAGCGAATGCTTAACTCTGCATGCAGGTGCGGAGGTGTACAGATTTGGACAAAGTCGGGCTTTTCCTTTTCCAAGAGCTCGTCGAGATCTGTGTAGGCTCCGGGAATGCCATAGTTGGCGCAAAAGTCCTTTACCTTGTTTGCATCAACGTCGAGGGCTGCGACCAGAGATACCCGTTCCGGGTTCATGCGGCACCCCTTGACGTGGGCGTTTGCAATCAAGCCAGTACCAATGATGGCTGTTTTATAGATTTTCATGAAAAAACGACAGTGGAGACTCCAGTTCGGACATAGAGGTCGAGGAGTTGATGAAGCCGCATGCTCCACCAGCCCAGAATACCTTCCTGATTTACCGGTAAAAGTCGCGTCTCGTTAGCACCCAAGTGCCTTGCGGCGGCAAACGTACACCAGGACAACCAAGGTTGCGGCGATAGCCGCAGTAGCAGCAGGCTCGGGGATGGGTGAGACGCTGAATTCGCTATACTGAATCGTCTGACTGGACAGTCGCAGTCCGACTTGCCCTTGCAGCACCGGAGAGGTGGTATCCGTTGCAGTCACTGAGGCGATAGATGTCGTATGGGTGAAATCCCAAAGTGTCAGCGTAAAGTCGACGGCGGAGGCCCCATCGTTCTCGACTATAAGCTCTACCAGATAATCCGTGTTCGTGCTCAGAGAAAGCCCAGTGACGGTTTCGCTGGCGAGGACCGTGCCAACCGTGTTGGCGTACGGGTCGGAGTTCGAATCATAGATGCGAAGCAAAGCGCTGCTCGAGCTAGAGAGACTGAAGTAGCCTAGGTAGCCAGACCTATAGTTATCACTTACGTGAGCCCAAGTACTCATGGAAAGACCGTAGATGTTCTGCTGATATAAAGAACTGACAGCAACATTTGTATAGGCGTTATCAGCACGCGAACCGCCACTGCCACCTGTAGCCGAAGTGTCAAAAATAACACTCTGAGTACCAGCACCAGTCTTTAGGAGGTAGCCGCCACCTTCGCCATCGCTTTGCCAAGCCAAAGTCGCACTGGAACTGGGCATGGTAACGAAATTGCCGGTGTATGACTCCTCATTGGGGAAGTCGGTCGAGAATGCAACCTGCGCATGGCTGGCAGCCATAGGCACAAACAGGAGGGCCAGAGACAGCGTGGGTGTGAGCTTTTGGGTCATTATGTTAATGGGGTTAGGAGGGTTGGACTGGTAGTTTTTCGAATCCCAAAATGCGCCTATAACGCAGTTGAGTCAATATTTTTTATTTTTATTTTCAAATCATATAAAAAGAACCATAAATATCTTTAATATAGGGTTTTATAAATTAACAATCGAATAGAGAAAGTACTTGCGTAAATACACTTTTTAGGCCATAAATCACACCCGATGATTTCATTAAATAATATCGCGGAAATCTGCGGCGTATCCCTGGGTACCGTGTCCAAGGCAATCGGCGGCAAGCCGGGCGTTGGTGAAGCGACACGACGACGCATCCTCACCGTAGCGCAGCAGCACAACTATCGCCCAAACCGCCTCGTGCATTCAATCCAGAGGGGGCGCAGCATGATGATTGGCGTCGCCTGCAATCGCTTTGATGACGAATTCGCCGGAGGCATGGTCACCGGTATCTTTGAAACGCTTTTCGAGGCAAACTACGACGCCATGGTCATCTACTGGGACCGCAGCGTGCAAAAGGGCGTACATGTGCTCAACTCTCTGGCCGAGCGACGGGTCGACGGCATTCTCATGTTCCCCCCTGCCAGCTATCCGGAGGGCTCGTATCTGGATGATTTACGCTCCTTCCCCAATCCCATAATCGTACTCGACCAGGCATGGCCAGGCTGCGAGTACGACTTCATCGGCAGCCAGGACATTGAGGGAGCCCTCCTGGCAACTGAACACTTGATTGAACTGGGGCACCGCAGCATCGCCCACCTCGGGTGTCGGCACACCAGCACCGGAGAGGACCGCATGAAGGGATTCCAAAAGGCCATGATGCGCCATGGCATCGCCATCCATGAAAAGTGGGTACGCGACGCCTGGGAACCCCCCTTCGAAGATGCGTACAAAATAGCCCGTGAGATACTCGAGCAGCCCGAGCGACCCAGCGCCATTATGACTTTTAACGATATGGTCGCCTTGCAGACAATGGCGGCCGCGCATGACCTGGGGCTAAGAGTGCCCACCGATTTGTCAGTCACCGGCTTCGGGGACCTTAGCATAGCTACCCCAGTGCGCCCGCAAATCACGACCGTCAAGCAGGACCCCGAAGAGATAGGCCGCCGGGCGGCACAGAGGCTGATCGAGCGTATCGAAGCCAAAAGCGAAGACCAACCGCGGCCCAAGCTTATACAAGACCGCCTACCAACGCGTCTGGTTGTACGTCAATCAACGGCTCCTTGCCAGTCCGCTCAGTAAAACCAAGTTCCCCGACAAAAAACGGTTACCCTTCGACAGACAAGCACAGCCTCATCGAGCCGAATGAGGCATTCGCCCACTCCGTGGCCTCCTTACCCATCCCATGACCTTGAGCGTTACCGCCAATCCTTAGCCTATCGCCTACGTATGAACTCAAAACCACTCCCCCAGAACAGCCATAATCCCCGACTTGTTCTATGTGCCTTCCTGATGATGCTTGCATCGCTGACGCTCCTCTCGGCCCAGGAAAAGGCACCGCTCTACGAATGCACCTTTGAAGGCATGAAGCCCACCATCCCCAACTGGGGCGGCGGCTACCAGGGCGTGTACAAAGGCATCATCTCATGGAAGGAGCCGTTCGCTGGCAAGCTGGACAAGTCCGATCCACACTCGGGCGATGCCTGCCTGCAGATTGAATATGTGGGTGAGTCGGAAGGCACAATGCTTGTACACAGCCCAACGATCGCTATCCCCGACTCACTGAAAGGCAAAAAAATCCGCCTGATGGTCTTCGTGAGGTCCACCAATCTCCAAC
Organism: Verrucomicrobiia bacterium; assembly: GCA_030432235.1. Taxonomy (GTDB): domain Bacteria; phylum Verrucomicrobiota; class Verrucomicrobiia; order Opitutales; family Cerasicoccaceae; genus JAUIHT01. The sequence continues at coordinate 256,872 of JAUIHT010000007.1, forward strand.
CGGATAGTGTCAGTCTCACCATACTGGAAAAGGGAAGCGACGGCTCCCCAGTGGGGTACTTCCAAGGTTCACCTAAACTAGTTCCTGTCCCAGACAGTACACACTGGCAAAAGCTTACCGCCGAAGGAAACCTGAATCCGCGCACAGGAAATATTGTCCTGGTGTTCAGCGCCGAACCGAGCGCAAGCGGAGGCACCCTCTGGGTGGACGACATCCTGGCCCTTCCGGTCTCTACAGCTGAGTAACTCCATCTTCGAAATAACACCCATGTTGCGTACAACTCTTGTTTATCTCTCGCTTTTGCTCCTTCCTGCCACCGGATTTACGGAAGCGGCCTCAACCTCCGCCCCCGTCATTGCCTTGGGTTCCGCCAACAAGGGCAACATTTTCCTCGCCGACGAGGGAGAGATGATCCTGACACTGACAAAAAACTCAGAGGGAGCCCATGGAACAGTCACACTGACTGACGAAAACGGTGATGAGTTGGACCGATGGGATATCCCAAAGGACCAGGCAACCATCCCCATCCTACTCCCGGAAAAGGGATTTTACCGCGTAATGGCCACGGTGACGAACACCGCCAATCAGACCACGACAACAGAAGCCACAGCGGCAGTCATTGGTCCCGAACTCGACGAAGCGGTTCGGATGAACTCGCACCTCGGAATCTGGAACGTCAACGGCGATAGCGATATGATGGCCATCGCCGGAGCGCGCTATAACCGCAAGATGATGTCCTTGCGCAATTACGAGAAGGACTTTCTGCGCTTCGACGACCCGGCGGTCGATCCAGAGCCACCTGCACCCCCGGCGAAACCAGAGGCTAAACTAACGAAAGTCGGGGTCTTCTCATTCGGCTTACCCTACTGGCTGACAGGCCGCTCCGAAGAAGACAATAAAAGGCATTTCGGCAAGCCAACCTCGGCTCCGCTGGACTGGGACGAGTTGAGCACACTAGTACGGGCGTATGTGCGCAACCCGCCCCTGCCAGAATTCCCCCAATACGTCGAGGTGTACAACGAACCGGAGTGGCAATGGGAAGGCAGCGATGAGGATTTCGTGCGTTTTCTCGCCACTGTGGCCGACGCCATCAAGGAGGTCAGGCCCGATGTCCAGGTGCTCGGGCCTGGCTTTTCTCAAGTCCGCCTTGAAGACAGTAACCGCATTGGCTTGGAGAGAGCCTATGAAATGGGACTGCTCGATCATTTCGACGGTATCGTCTTGCACTGTTATGTCGACGGTAGCGCACCAGAGGGGCAGTTCATCCAGAACATCATCGATCTGAAGGCATTCCTCAAGCGCATTGGCAAAGACGATATGCCTCTGCATTTCACTGAGTTCGGCTGGACCACGGTGGCGGGTACCTGGCAACGACCAGTCGATGAACTCACCCAAGCTCAGTATGTAGTTCGCTCCCTGACGCTGCTAAGCGCCATGGGCGTGGACAATGCCACCTACTTCTGCTACATCAACAATAGCTGGAATCAGGGCGAGAGGGGATTTTCCATCGCTCACAAGGACGCGACACCCAAACCGGCTTACGCTGCCTATGCGCAAGTCGCCCACTGGCTGGCCGACATCAAGGGAGAGGCTCATTGGTTACGCATCACGCCCAGCGTGAATCTTGTGCTCTTCGACAAAGATGAGGAGTACGTGGCGGTTCTGTGGGATACGGGCGGGGAGAGCCGGTTTACGCTTCCGGGACATCCTTCGAAAATCGAAGACATGACGGGAGGGGGTGTCGTTCTCCCTGCCAATGGCGAGGTTGTCCTCTCCCCCAGCCCCCTCTTTATCTCCTGGCCCAAGTCAGAAGACTTCCAGGTGACCGAAGCTCCTGTGCTGACGCTCATGCGTGGCAACGCCGTTGATCTGGGGACTTCACCGAAAGCCGGTTGGCTGGTTCCGGCTCACATGCATGTAAAAGGCGACCAGCTATCGGCCCCTAGCGAAACCCCGATTGGTCCCTACCTGCTGCTGGCGCAGACAGAAAACGGCTGGTTGACCCAGCCCCTGGAAGTCATCGCCCCGCTCATGGTTTCCGCCCCAAAGCTGAGCTGGCCGGCTGACTCGCCGGAGCCCATTCTGAGTGCGGAGGCAGAATCCTTCGCGTCAGGACTGTTGGATATCCGCGACTCCGCCCGAGTGAGCGGACTGCGAACTTTCTTCGGCGAGCCCACTCAAATTGACGAAAGCGAAACCCGAGAACTTTCCATCCCGTTGCCAGGCCTGAGCCTGGGTAAGCGCTACCAGGGCGAGTTCGAAGTGGTCAGTGTAGGCTCCGGGCAGCGCGACCGTTTCGTTCATCCATTTTCCTTCACTGTGCTGGCCTGCGAACCGACCACCAGTTTGACACCGGCATGGTCAAGCATTCCCGCGATCGACTTTTCGGATTGGGCGCCCTATGGCGACTCCTTCACAGCGGATGATTGCTCGGCCACCTTGCAGTCCAGCTATTCCGACCGTGGCCTATATCTACGCGTCCAAGTGCGTGACGATAACCACCAACAAGAGGCCACCCCTGAAAAAATGTGGAGCCAGGACGCGATCCAGATCGGGCTCGATATCGATATCGACAAGCCCTGGAACGCGAATGAATTTCACGGTCTCAAAGGACACCGCGTCTTTGAATATGGAGTCGGTGGTAATCCCGGCAATGTCATGACCTGGCGCTGGATTTCATATCTGCAGGATCTCCCCAGCGGTCAAAGCGAACCCAGACTGAAAACTTCAATTGAGCGGAGCGGGGGTGTCACGACCTACAATATCTTTTTCCCGTGGGAGATTCTGGGGGCCCGAACCGCGCCCAAAGCAGGCTCGTCCATCGGCATCGCACTGGCAGTATCCGATGCCGATACGGGAGAAGCAAACAAGCGCCGCGGCCTGACGCTCTTTTCAGGAATAGTGGACAAAAAGGATCCAGAAGAGTTTGGCCACCTGTGGCTGCGCTAACTACCCAACCGGATCAAAAGTGACCATACTCACACGCGGCGTTCTTCGGCACTTGGTCCTGAGCGCATTGACTCTCAGCTGCGCTCAGGCGGATACGGGGGCGGACCATTATGCCGGTGCTGACCTAGCAGCCGTATTCGCCCGCGCCGCCGAGGGGCAGCCCTTGCGTTACGTGGCTTTGGGCGGCTCCATCACGCAGTTGGGGAAGGGCTGGATAGGCCCGTGGCTGCACGAGCAGTTCCCCCATAGCACGGTTACAGTGATCAACGCCGGGCTCAGCGGCACCGGAAGCGGCTTGGCCATCTTCCGAATCGAACGTGATGTCATTGCCTTTCAGCCGGACTTGGTGTCCATCGAATTCTGCGTCAATGACGCGGGCGCGAGCGATGAAGAAGCCGTTCGCAACATTGAGAGCCTGGTTGTTCGGCTTAAGCAATTACCCCATCCGCCCGCTATCATCATGGTGGAAGCAGCGGCGCAAGGCGGCGTCAATCTGGAGCGGCATCGCCGTGTGGCCAAACACTACGGCTTACTGGAAATTGATCTGCAAAAAGCAGTCAGCGAAACTCTGAAGCGCCGCGGACTGGCTTGGCAGGATTTGTTCATGGACAGTGTCCACCCGAATCAGTCAGGGCATTCCCTTTATGCCCGTACCTTGGAGCAGGAGCTTGAGTCCTTTTTGAGTGCGCCGGTACCAGATGAAATAGAGTTGGGCTTGCCCACCCCGCTCTCAACCAAACCGTTGATTCTGGATGGCCACATGGTTCGCCTGGCCAGTCTCACTTGCCAACAAGGCTGGAGTACTGAAGCGCTGTCGGCTGCACCGGGGAGCAGTTACTTCAGCGGCTGCCTGGCGGCTGAAGAGCCCGGCACCACTCTCACGATTCCCTTCACGGGTACAACCGCCGGACTTCTATACCCCAAGGACAAATCATACGGATCGTTTTATGCGAACATCGACGGCGATACGCCCAGCGTCATTTCCTGCCGTCCTCCGGGGACTCACGGATATGCGGTGCTGGGCAAGGATCTCCCCGCCGGCGGGCACTATCTGATCCTTTCGCTACCACCTGCCGGCACGGGACTCAACGGCCCAGTCAAGCTGGGTTATTTGCTACTGGCTGGAAGCTCCGGGGCCACCGATCAACTCGAAGCACAAGGACCGTTTGGCCCGGAGGCCCTGAAGCAGCTACGATTCGCACCCATCCTCGGAGAACAAGCCAGCTTGGCTGGTCCTTACCTCATTGATACCCCGAAAGCACATGACGCACGCGCAGGGCTTGACATCCCTTTCGCACCGGAACAACTGCCTACTGAAGCTACCGACTGGGAACCCATGCCACCCCAGGCTGAGTCATTTGATTTTGCAAACGGGGCCGAGGTACCCGCACCAGCAGTAGTCTATCTGCGAGCGAAAATCCCTTCTCCCGAAGCCCGCAAAGCTATCCTCGCTCTCTCCGTGGACTACTATGCAAAGGTATGGCTAAACGGTCGCAATGTGGCCGTTTACGATGGTCCTCATGGAGCAGTCTCCCGCCCCCTGATGATTCCCTTGGACCTAAGTCGTGGCAGCAACGAACTCCTGATAAAAGTGGCATCCGGAAGCGGTGGACACAGCGCCAGCCTGTCTTTAAGCTTTCCGTAAAGAAGGTTTCATCAGCATGCCCATTGACTTTGTAGCCGTATTTTTATCGGCAGGCAGAGTTCACGCATCAGCGTCAAGGGTCAATCTGACAATATCGATCCCTCTCCTTGATCCTGGCTGATCAAAAAGAAAAAACAAAGTATTCCGATTCGCGAGCCGAGGGAATTTGCGCATGGCTTCACGGTGCAATTTTCCGGAAGTTTCTTCGGAAGCGACAACAATCATTTGAAAGTAAGCATCAAGAGTTCTTGGCGTATTAACTACATAGTCCCCGGGCCTAATTTTGAACTCCCCTCCCCCCATCGTACATATCAGCGAAATTTTTGACAAATTAAAGACGATGTCCTGCCCTTGTTGAAGCGGCTGCTTCGGTAAGTCAATCGGCAACACCTTATAACGCTCCTGACTAAGCGGAAAGAAAACCAGGACCACATTTTTCGCACCTTCAGGCAGATTGACCACAGCACAATCCCGGATATTCCCGACATCCGAATTAGGCTCACTCCTAAAAAATTTTAACTCTGGAGACCCTTGGTATCGATGCCACGCGGACAGTTGACCTTCATTGAGTTTCAGCTCAACCGCAGGGCCCGAGCTGCTCTCACGATAATAAAGAGGACGAGATTCATGCGTCGAAAGATTCAACGTTGAAATATCGGAGTCATCAGACACCACCTTGGGCTGGGCGTTGGCATTGTACTCGTTAAATAAGGACGCCTGTTCCGGCCATAGGTAAATTTTGAACCTCACTGAAACCGTATCGGCATTCTCATCGGCCACCGCCAAAAGACAGAAGCCGCATACACACCATACGCATACGATTTTGCTGAACACGCTCATATCTCATCCTCACTTAGCCAACGAAAACTGACGACAACAAACCGACGTCCGAAAATCTTGTTGATCGGAGTCAAATCACCGTAGGCGTCTTCGGGAGAATTATTATTGCTATCCACATACTCAGGCATGCGCTGGACAACCGCCTCACATCGGGCTATGGCAACATCCCCAGTTACAGAGTTAACGGATTCGCCATAGGCGCGAATCCGAAAAGTATCCGATCGAGCGCTCAACACATTGCCGACACGCGAAAGAATATCGACCTGATTCAGCCATCCAGGCAAGTCCTCGCTTCTCCAGCCTTCCTCTGCTTCGGCGATGACATGAACAGTCCCACTGTTCGTTGCTTCAACACTACTATCCTGAAGGACCCCGTTAATATCCGTTTTATCAATCGCAGCCGTCAGCGCTCCTTTGAGCCTAAAAGCATTCACAGACTCATTGTAAGTGCCGTCACGATCAGGCATACGGTTCACAAACTGTGCCATGCCTCCAAAGGGCCCGCGCAATTTGACCTCTTCGACAATCGCCTCGGCCAAGTCGCTGATTTGATCATCATCCAACTGTCGATACCCGATATATACCTCATCATCAGTGAGACCCCCACTATCGTCCACGACCCCGCCAGTAGGCTCGTCTAATCGTACCAGTGGCGAGCGGGGAACATCCGGATCGGGAGAGTCAACCGAACCGTCTTTGCGTGTCACACTGGTGTCGTAAAAGGATGCCAGCAGCGCCTTCCACGCCGCAACTGACGTGCTGTTAATATTGAACGGACCATCAACCAACAGTCCTGCGGCGACTGTATCCATATCAGACGTCGGCATACTACTCCTATCAACGACCCTGATTCGCGGGTCCTCCGGCCAGTTGTCAGACGAAGTACCGGGAAGCGTGGAGAAAAAATACTCATCCCATAGTGCGTTATTTAGTTTGTAAGAATAATCATAATGGATTCCTGAAAATCCCCAAACCGATGGATTCGCAGGTGTGTAGGAAGTACTCCAATCCCGAGACACTTCGTCCAGTTCAATCAGCGAGTCTGCCCGGGCGTTCCCGATCGCGTAAGCGGGAATCAAGTTTCCAAATCTTGCATCACGTATCGCGCCTTCAAAATCCGAAAGCTCATTAAACAGCGGTGCCTGGCTCAACTGAGCAATCGAACGAAGCTCGCCGCGCACAGGTGCGGGTTGAAAGAGCACCGCTTGATCAATCCCCGGATAAGCCACATCTACCAAGCCACCGATATCTGAAAACCCAATTGCCATAATATTCTCACCATTCGTTCCGCGCGCCGTATTGGCCGCAAAGGAAGGATTCGCCGTGATGCAATTAACCGATGAGTTTTCATAGATGAAGGGAATTGCACCGTGTAGACGCGCCCGGGGATTGAACTCGCTCAGCCACTTTCGTGATGATGGCAACAGGATGGAGCCCGAGAACGCCGACGGCCAGAATTCGTCGTTGTCGGTGAACACATGCATCGCCTTAAAGCCTATCGCCCCTCCGAAGCCTAAGGGGCTTCCCGCCCCCGGCAATGCCTGCATCGGCAACGTGCCACTGAAGTTTTGCGAAACGGGACGGTCATTCAGGAAGACCGCAGTCTGAAGTACGTTCAGGTGTGCGTTCGTTCCCTGGCAAAGCCTAATGGAATAGGCTCCACTCGTATAGCCACTATGAATATAATCGAGCGATGTAGACACACCGGGGAGTGTAATGGTTGAGTCGAAGTAGAAAGAGTAGCCGGGATGATAACCACGCTCAAGCGTTGCGCCCGAGGGCTGCGGATTCGCCACATCATAACTCGTGTGAACCCCTGCCGGAGGGCTGAACACAATCGCTTCTCCGGGTTCCATGCGTCCGCTGGTGATGAAAAAATCAGCAGAGCCTTTAAAGCTGCTATCCGTCAAGGTATAGTCCGTCCCATTAATCTTGAGCTTATACCAAACATAGGTCCATAGATCTCTGAACTCGTAGAAGCTCGTACCGTTCATGCTTGTTCGCCCCAATGAAACGACGTAATCATTGCTCTCCAACGGCACATCGTAGGGATTCCACAGGATTACAGACGGCATAATGTTAAAGTATATTTTCACCTCTGTACCGACCACTGAATAAGTGGGTACGATATAGAGCTGGAAACCAGCCAAAATGGGATATGCCCCGGCTTGTGTCGCTGTCGATGCCTGGACTGACAACTCACCGGTGCCCTCATCGGGCTGGTGATTCACCCATGATCGTAGTTGTGCCCACTCTGGCCCGCCCGGGTCCTCATTAGACGAAGCACTTCCACTGACAGGGCCAAAAATAAGTCCGCTCGGGCTTGAAGTGGAATCATACAGCCCCGTAGTCAAATCCTGCTTCAGGCCTCCGTCCGCCGTGTTCGCAAGAACTCCATAGCTATAAAAGGTAATGTCCTGCTGATGGTTTTTAACTCCGTCAGCAGCCTTCACACCCCCGCGAGACTCAGCAACAAGCTCGAACGCCGGAAGCGTGTCCACTTTTGATGTCAACGAACTGCTACCACTGGCGATAAATTCCAAATCCTCGATGGCACGCAACCCATACTTTTCTGCCGACAGAACAGAGGTACCCATTGAGGCATTGTCAGCATTGACCTTGGCCTTAGCCCCCTCGTCATCAATCCAGTACGCATAGTAGGCATCGAAAAGCCCGCCACTTCCAATCGCTACCTTCTCTGCCTCCACCGGGGTATTTCCTTCCTCAAGCACAACTGCGCCTGCCAAGGATGCGTTTCCCGTGAGAACGACGTCCTCGCTCGCAACACCGTCACCGGATACCAACCATTTACGAAAAGCAGTGCCCACATAACCATCCGTTCCTCGTGAGGTATCCCAAACCCCCGTCCAACGCTGACATACCTGTTCAACCCCGTCAATCGACAGCGTATCCGTTTCGGAGTTCCAGTCATCCCTGTCGTATGGATTTGTGTCCATCCGGGAGGCAGATGCCGTGACTCTCTGGTCCGGCCCCAGTTGCTTCTGAAGCTCTGCCAGTCCGACCTCCAAGCCCAAAAGAGCATTCTGCCTTGCCCGACTGGACATGACCGAAGCTGAGGTAGTGGAAATCTCAATGCTTACCATGGTAGCCATGGCAACAATCAATAGAAACACAAAGGCTAACAATGAGAGTGTAGCGATCAGCGCAAATCCCTTGTCGTTTGGCCCATATTGCACTTGCCGCACCCAGTGTCCGTCGGTGTCCACACAAGAGCGACAAGCACCACGATGTTTCAATTTGCATTTTAGATGCTTCATATCAGACGAATGATGCTATACTGGACGCCTATCTGGTCCACTGAGTATCCATGGAGCAAAAACATCCTAACATGATTGAATTGGCCCGAGGAATCAGAAACGACAACGAGAGGTATTGACATCGACGATAATAATTGGGGTTGGTCTGCACAGAGTATTACCGAATTAATCGAATATGTAAATGGCATTATATGCTCTATTTGTGCCATTAGTTATCATTCTTCTGCAGAATGAACATTTTGTGTCGATCACCTGCGGCACGCCTGTGATGAAGTTTTGAAACTCAACATGTCATCGATTAATCAGACATCAGATCAGGATTACTCATGTGCCATGGCATAGGCTGCCTCTTCCTCAAATCAGTGGCAGAAGCACCGGTATGTGTGCGAATTGCGCGCTGCAAAGAAGACGCTTCGCCATAGTTGAGCAAATCAGCTATCTGCTTGATTTTTAGGGTTGTTTTCTTCATCAGCCAGACGGCTGCGCTCAAGCGAGCCTCTACCAGACAACGACGGTATGTCATTCCGGTCTGCTTCTTAAACAAACGACTGAAATGCGACTCGGACAGTCCTACCTCCTCGGCCAGCGTGGCTTGCTGTAGGTTAGTCCAGTAGGCATTGCGCATACGCTCGATCGCATGCTTGATTTCCCGGGAAGTCACGGCGAACTGCTCTAAAAAATAATTGGGAATCCGAGCCACATCGATGTTCCCCGAGACATCAAAGGCAACCGACGCATCGACAATACTGAGGTGAATCGCGGACCCCAGGATGCGGCGAATATATTCCGCCAGGAAATAGGCGACGTCTTTCGATTCACGCAACTCCGCATCCTCAGTTACCGTAAGACCTTTCATGGCCTTTTCAAGAGCGCCGGAATCCAGCGAGTACTCTTCGGAGATGGCTCCAATATGCTTTCGCCGCAGTGCTTTGCCTTTAGGGGCGCACTGTCCGACAAAAATAGCACCCACCGTCTGTGAACCTACGATAATGGGAACGATTAAGTCCAAGACCCCCGCGTGACAGCGATGCAACAGCGGTTTCTTGGACTTAGCCGCGAGCTCCGCCCTCTGCGACTCCGTCTTAACGCACAGGTTGAAGGCAACATCGTTGGACTTCACCAGCATGCAGTAGTCAGAGCAATGCGTGCGGCGGACATAGGGTAATTCCAGCCAGTCACTTTCGACCGAAAAGTAGGCATAATCGTAGATGCAAATATGCAATCCGGTGACTTTTTCCCAGTGCTCGCAGAAACGCTCCAGGGCCGATATCGGGGAAGGCTTGGGCATAAAGTGCCATGATTTAAGCATGTGTTGCCATTTACTGTCCAGACGTTTCATGGGACAATAGACTGGTATCTCCTTTGCCAAATAACATGACAGACTCGACTTTTAAACAGGGCCACTACGACGTATGCGTTGTCGGTGGCGGCTTATCCGGCCTCTGCGCTGCGATTGCCAGCGCGCGTCAGGGCGCCAAAACCGTGCTGGTGCACGAACGTCCGGTGTTGGGCGGAAATGCATCCTCCGAGGTGCGCATGTGGGTATGCGGCGCGGAAGGCAAAAACCTCAAGGAAACTGGCATACTTGAAGAAATCCAATTGGAGAATGCCTATCGTAATCCCACTTTAAATTATACTATCTGGGACCGGATCCTCTACGAGAAAGCAAGCTTTCAACCGAACCTGACCCTGCTCCTGAACACTTCCTGCACCAATTGCTTTGCCACAGGCAGTCGGGAGTCCAGGCGCATCAGCCACATTCACTGCTGGCAGATGGCCACCCAGACCTGGCATGCCATCGAAGCCTCCATTTTCATCGATTGCAGCGGGGACAGTATCCTCGCGCCAGGCAGCGGAGCGGACTTCCGGATGGGCCGGGAGGCCCGCTCCGAGTACGACGAGCCCATTGCGCCCTCCCGAGCAGACAAGAAAACGATGGGCAACTCCCTCTTGATACAAACCCGCCGCACCGACAAACCGCATCCTTTCATTGCTCCGGAGTGGGCCTACAAATTCGACGACCCGGAGGAAATCCCCTTTCGCATGAAAGGCGTCAGCGGGGCCAACTTCTGGTGGATCGAACTTGGCGGCTTGAACAACACCATTTACGAGGCGGACAAGATCCAACACGAATTGATGAAGACCGCGTGGGGCGTCTGGGATTACATCAAGAATCGCTCTGCCCACAAGGATGAGGCCGAGTGCTGGGATCTGGAATGGCTCGGTGCCCTGCCTGGTAAACGCGAGTCGCGCCGCTATCTCGGAGATAAGGTGCTCACTCAGCACGACATCGAAGGCCGCGGGCAGTTCGCTGACACCATTGCCTATGGCGGTTGGCCCATGGATGATCATCACCCGGCAGGCTTGCTTTACCCGGGCATGGCGACCATTTTCCATGACGCCCCCAGCCCCTACGGTATTCCTTACCGTTGCCTGTATTCTAGAAACGTCACCAACCTGATGTTCGCCGGCAGAAACATCTCAGCCACACACACGGCGTTGTCTTCCACGCGCGTGATGGGCACCTGCTCCCTGCTGGGGCAGGCAGCGGGCACGGCTGCCGCCATGGCTTGCACCAAAGGAGTTTCTCCCAGCACCATTGGGACTGACTTTATCGCGCAGCTTCAGCAGCAGTTGATGTCCAACGACTGCTACCTGCCAAGCTTTGCGCGAGAGGTGGACGGATTGACACAGGAAGCCACCCGCGACGCCACGAGCACTCTGAACAACGGGCACGACCGTCCTATCGGCGAGGCAAGCAACTGCTACGAAGGTGAGTTGGGCAAAAGCATCACCTTCAAGTGGCCAACACGACGCAAAATCGGCGGACTCCGCTTAACCTTGGACAGCAACCTAAACAACAGCAAGCGCATGCCCTGCTCCTATCCGCAGAACTGCGTCTCGCGCGTCCCCAAAACCTTGCTGCGCGCCTTCCGTGTCGAATGCCTCGACGAAGGCGGACAATGGAAAACAACCTACCGGGAGGGCCACAATTACCAGCGACAACTGTCCATCCCGCTCCATGTGGAAACGAATGCCCTGCGCCTGGTCCCCGAAGAAACCTGGGGGAGTGAGAGCGTACGCCTTTTTTCCTGCGAACCCCAAAGCCTCCACCACCCCGGCATCCCTGTGCCACCTGTGGGCATTACTTGGTCGGAATATCAGAAGTCGATACCGGATGACGATTTGCAGGCACCCGACTCCGGCCTGGAGTCCGAACATCGCAAAATGACACTGGGCTCAGCCTGATTCAGAAAAACTTGTCCAGTTGCGCAATTCTGACCGAGTGCCTTACTTAGCGCCTAGCAATGGAACCCAAGGCTGCAACTGGCACATGCAAAAAGAAATGCGTTTCATAACTAGAAAGCAATTCCATTACGTTACTATTACGACACGCTTGATTATGATTGGCCTGTAGATTATTGTTCTAACATTAGGAGTCTGCAGGTCGACTACAAGAATGCGGTAGTCTAAAACCGTACATTTGGAATCGTAGCAAAGTTCCTTAGTCAAAGCATCTATCACTTCCGATGTACACGGCTACTGACTATCTTCTTAGCTAGATAGGATTTGGAGAAAACTTGAGGGGCGAAGAACTCGCGCAATTCCAAGGAAAAAAAACCGGTGAGGCGGCTTTCTTCAGTGGGCTCAATTGAACCCGATGTGCTGTTCGAGCAGCGCATGGAGGAGCTGGGTACGTTCCGGGAGGGTCTCCAGATTGGTGCCCTTGAGTGCCTCTGTGAAGGCATTTCCAGTGACCAAACATTGCGTGCGCTGAAGTCCTTGAAGGGCGGTTCACGCCATGCCAGCTTGCTCCCTATAAAACAGATGCGCAGTTACGATTTATTTTCGTAAGCCTCAGGCAAAATCGCTTTTAGGTAGCCAATGGCTTCGAGACTGGCCAACATTGAGCGAACCTCTGACTGTGGCAGGTTCATGAGTGGCAAACGAAGCGGGCCACAGCTCATACCTACACTCGCCATCATCGCCTTGAGTGCCGATAGGCCACCATGGTTAATAATCACACGGATCCCTTCGGTCGCCAGCTGCTGTTTTTGAACCGCTTTCTGAAAATCACCTTTCGCATAAGCGTACTGGATATCCCGATAAAGTCTCGTTGCAAAATTGTAGGTGCTGCCGACGGCGCAATCAGAACCGGCACGCAAAGCTTCCAGCAGCAACTCGTCGCGTCCGAAAAAGATATCCCAACGCCCCTGGGCAATTTCACGACAGAGACGGTAATCATCCACATCTTCATGCGTGAATTTAATCCCCGCAAAGGTTGCTATCTCCTCCGCCATGCAAACAAGCGCGTCACTGGCCTTCACCTTGGACACTCGTGCCATTGATGGCATATGGTAATAGTAGAAGGGAGTTTCCGAGGCAGCGTTGGCAATCTGTGAGCAATAGCGGCTCAGTGTCCGTGCGCTATCAGCCTCAAAAAAGCAGGGGCCGATGCTGGCGATGCCATCCACTCCGATTCGTTGTGCGTGTTCTGCCAAAAGCTGGGCATCCTTGGTGCAATTCTGTCCAACATGTACTATGAGTTGCAGCGCTCCTGAGGCCTCTTTCCAGGCTTCGGCCAAACGCATGCGCTCATCCATGGTGAGGGACATACCCTCACCCGTAGTACCGCAAACGAAGACGCCATGAACACCTTGCCCCTCCAGAAGGCGCGCCATGGGTTTCACTTGCTCAAAGGCAATTTCGCCCGAGGTATCCATCGGCGTGAATGGCGCGGATACGAACCGGAAGGGGGTCACAGTGGAAGTACTCATTGTAATAAAAAAACGGTTACCTATTCCGACGCCTCTTCCAGAAGCCAGGGCAGGTTAAAGCGGGCAAAGGTCAGGCCCTCGTTGTCTTCATACAGGCACGCCACACTTCCGTCTTTCAGAACCGCCATGTCCGAGTAGGCACTCGGGCCGGAAGTAAGGCAACGCACCACGGGCCAAGTCTGCCCGTCATCAAAACTAACCGCAACTGACAACGCCTCGCGCGTGCTGAAAGCGTTCGAATGCGGCACTTCGGGATTCAATGTACGGCTGCACGGTATGGAGAAAAGCAAGACACCCTCGGGATGTCGAATCATCCCTCCCATACAGACGGGTTCGTGCAAATCGGCATGAAAGGCTGGAGGCGTCCATGCGGTCGCACCGTCATGGCTGGTTGTCATCAACCGTAGACGCCGAGGTGATTCGCTGCGCACATTGAGCAAAACACCGCCATCGTCTTTCTCGGCCACGACGCATTCGCTGGGATTCACCCAGTCCTCCGTATTCGGGATGGCGATTTCGCCGGCATGCCAGGTTGCGCCATGGTCATCACTATAAATAACCGCTGAACATGACGGCCAATGCTCCGTACCCGACGCTCCCCCGGTACTCAACCATACCGGCACCAGCAGACGCCCCGAGCGCATTTGAATGCCATGTCCCGGACCCGTCGCGAGCACTTTCCACGTAAAGGCCGTATGAAAATCGCCAAAGGTTCGTGTGATTTCAACCGGCTTTGAGAAAGTAACGCCTCCGTCAGCGCTTACACAGTGGAAACAACGCGCATAGTTTATACAAAAAACCAGATGCAGAGCACCTGTCCTTTCATTGACAATCAAGACCGGGTTACTGGTGGTCGAACCTGCGAACTCAGCCATGGGCGCAATCGACATCGGTTCGCTCCAACTCGCACCGCTATCGGTACTCCGACTTACGAATAGCTCAATGTCGCCCCAATCGGAAATGCCGTTTCGCCGGGCTTCACAGCAAGCGACAAGTATCCCATCAGGGCATGCCACCAGCGCGGGTATGCGGTAATTGGCAATGTCCAGCGCACCGTTGCGCAGGAACGAAGCCTGTTCGATGAAGGGTGTGCCGACAAGGCGCACACTCGTTAGTGTAGATCTTGGCATAATTACCACTCGATTAGGTAGAGGCCAGCAGTGGAGCGTCCCTCGATTCCAACGACCGAAAATATATCTGTATCCTGTCCGACCAGCTCACCGGACCAGGCATCGACAATCCTGGCCGCCTTTCTGGGCAGAGAAACCGTGGCGTCGCCACCCATTTGCCGCCACACACTCACCGATGTCGCATTAGCAAAAGAAGAGGTACCGTCCCGTGTATAACGGTGCACCCCAGCTTCGTCATAAATCAGAGAAAGTAACGGTCGGGTTAGCTGAGGTGTACCCAGCCAGTAATCCGTTATCGGGCCGTTGTCAGTTTGGCGCAAGGTGGATGCCACCGCAACCGCACCGTCGCGGTATCGGGCCACCACACTGCTCTGACCATCCGTCACACAAATTCTGGGAAGAATACCGTCCAGGGGAGCCGGCAATGACTCCGTGTGCCCCTTATTCTGCAAAGTGATCGCACCAACGGTTTTCCCTGCTTCTACCTCATACTCAGGGCCGCTCCTCCCCACCCGTGGAGTTGAAGTCCAATTACTACCGTCAACCAATCCAGCACCGTATCCCCAGACAAGCGTAGCTGATGTACCGGCCAGTTTCTCCGCTAACTCGTCCGCATCCGATACTGGATTGAGAAGGATGATGACCTTGTATTTCCCCTTCAAAACTTCCTCGATATCGGTGGCCAGAAAAGCCTCCCAGGCCGCACCCGACTCGTCCATTTCGTAGGCAAGAGTCTGGTAAAGGCTCTGACCATAACCGGAGCTTTGAGGCCCAGTGAAAAATACGCTATGTTCATCCAAAATAACCGCAACTTCGGCCACACTGGCTTGTGAATGGGATCGTTGCCATTCCCGGACGCTCTCCACCCGACTGACAAACTCACCCCATTCAGGAAAAGTATACCAGCCACGGCCAAAGTCATACCACCAACCAGCCAAGCCTCCTGTACAAATCCGGGAAAAATCCCGCCAATAACTAGTCACGGCGCTGGCCGCATCATAGACGCCCCCTTCGTGGTGGGCCATGACTGGCGTTTTAGATTGGTCATTCAAGTGCGTTGGCAGATCGCATTCCACTACATAGAGTTTTCCCGCAGCTTGAACCGACCCAATGGCATTCCCTAAGGCCATGCCACGACGCCGGTCATGATATCCGTAGGGATAGGCAAAGAAATCGATCGCATCGGATTTCAAGAGTCTGCCCAAACCGAAGTGCCCCGAATCCAGGGAGTGATAGGGAGCCGCCGCAAGGTGTGATGCAAAGTAGCCGTAGAAAAAACCAACCAACCATTTTCCCTTAGATTCCTCTTTAAATAACCGGGCAAAATGCTCGATTAACTCAGTGGTGCGCCAAGTAACAAAACGATAATAATCAGTCACGGAGACCGGATAGTCTGGGCCTGTAAACGAACCCCAACCACTTGTCAGGCGCGAGTCGCGGTCAGGAATCTTAATATCCTGCCAATCGGCATACGATGTCCCCCAAGCAGCATTGAGAGCACTCAGACTTCCATAGCGCCCCTGAAGCCAAGTCTGGAAATCGTGCGCCGAAGGCTCCGAAAAATCGCCGAACCTGCCACCGTGATAGCCATACCCATTCCACTCTCCCCCATTGCCATAGCCAACACTTACCCCAAAGACACGATCCGCATAAGCGCTGCTCAGGATGCGTGACGCAGCTTCCCGCATAATGAGATCCTGTTGTTCCAGCCATACTTTGGACGACAAGCTGGGCCGTGGCCAACCCTCCTGATCTCCGGACGGATGTGGCGTGTGATCAGTACCGTCGTCATAGATGATTGTCTGGCCTGGGAAGTAGTCCGGCCAATCCTTCGGCGTATGCAGCCACCAAAAGACATAAATCAGCGCCTGTGGGTCGTTGCCCACGATGGACGATACAATTTCGTTCATTCGCCTTTCAAACCGTTCTGGATCCAGTTGGCCGTTGTGCCAGAGAGACCAAGGCTGAAATACAATGCGGTAGAGATGCCGACCCTGTGTGGAGAAATCATGAACAGTCGAAGGAACCGTGCCCCAATTCCATGCGATATAGGCGAAATTTGACGGCTCGTAGCGGCTGTTAACCACCAACATTGGCACGCCTTCATGCTGACGCACCGTTGCCTGTGGCGGCGGAAGCGGAGCGCTTCTCTCCGGAGCATAGGGAATGTAGCTGACAGTCGTTTCAACCATCGGCCCCACCTGGTTACCACTCCGCCATGGCATAACGGCTTCGCCCTCGGAATCACTTGCGGAGACTTCAAAGCCAATCGTCCCCATGCCGAAACCAATTGTCCGCGCGACAAGCTTATCCCACATGGCCTTGGACAGCGAAAAGGGAAGCGAAACGTCTATCGTGCGCCGAGGCGGAATGGAGAAGGTACCCTGGAGGGGCTCACCAGGCATCATTTCATGTGCTAAGCCGGTATCATCGGGCATGAGCGCGGCAACGTTCAGTACGATATCGATTGGAGTGTACTGCGGGTTCGACAAGCGCAGGTAAAACACTCCCGATTCCCTAGTCATTTCACGCAATACTTCTTGGCCATCTACCCCTTGAAAAACGACTGCCTTACTGGATGCATGTGAGCCAATAATCGGCTTGGGCACGCCCAGCGTTGGCTCGCCCCAGACCAAGCCCAACTCAGTCTTATCATGCTGCTGGAATACCGGGCCTTGGCCGCCCGTCTCAGGTTTAAAGTATCCAATCATATATGCCCCTATGGCAATAATTATTATAATTAAAATATAATATATAGACTTCATTGAATTCAGCACCTACACGACCTGACACTAACGGTCTAGCGAGTGCCAGGTAAGTTCATGGCGACCATACGTCCTTTTCTCCTCCAATATGATAGGGAGCCTGCCCAAGCCTTTCCACACCCTCCCACCGGCTAACGTGGCCGTCGACCCAGAGCAAGTTCGAGCCTCCGGGATGTTTATCCCCCTGAAAAGCGACGGAAGACTTATTCATGAATGCGCAAGTCGAAGTCGCCCCCACCCCGACATCACCGACCAGCAGTGTGTTCGCCGGATCGATAACGGTGGACAACGTCACTGTCTGCCCGGGAATCACCGGATTGTTCGGATTGTACTGATAGCGTCCCAACTGATCATTCATCCCGTAGTTCGGCAAGATATCGGCAATGGAAACCGAGAGCCGCTCAATCGCAATCTCGGTAGTAGCTGGGCACTGCATGCATGGCAGCGGAAACAGATTGGGGTTCGGTGCTTCAAGGTAACCGGCAATCACCTTCCACCACTGAACCCATGCAGTTCCCTGCTCGTTACGCACCATCAAATCCGGAAACTGCCCGTCGTGGTCCTGGGCATAGGCCATAATGCCTCCATGAATCTGGCGCAGATTGCTCGTACATGTAGTGGCATCCGCATACAGGCGCACCTTGGTGGTGGTCATGATCAGGATTGCAACGAGAATCGCAATGATAGCTATCCCCGCCAGAAGCTCCACCAGGCTAAAGCCTGCTCTGTTAGGACCTTTCACTATGGTGAAGGTTGACGATTAACATCCTATTACTTACGCCGCAAGCGCATGACAATCAGCACACCGAGAAAGCCAGCAAAGACAAGGGAGAAGCTGGCAGGCTCCGGAATCGCGGTAGCATCCAGTGAAACGACCAATCCCTGAGCAGCACCAACACTTCCCGATGCGTTCAGTTGGTGCCATATGCCAACTCCTTCGACATTGGTAAAATCGGGACTTCCCCATTGAGCGCCAATAGTCGAAATGGATACAGCCGGATTAATGTTATACCAGTCCACGGACCCCATGTCGTTCAACTCGTAGTCCTGAGGCGTCGTAGCCGTAGTTAATCCATCGGACACGTAATAGGATCCGTCCACTTTGACCAGCCAGCGAATCTCCCCTGAAAGCGTGGAGGCGCCTGCT
Source organism: Verrucomicrobiia bacterium (assembly GCA_030432235.1). Classification (GTDB taxonomy): domain Bacteria; phylum Verrucomicrobiota; class Verrucomicrobiia; order Opitutales; family Cerasicoccaceae; genus JAUIHT01. The sequence continues at coordinate 275,404 of JAUIHT010000007.1, forward strand.
CCAGTGTGGTAAAACGTCCCGGCCATTGAAGTGACCTCGGCATCGACAACATCATAGCCATTCTGGAAATCAGCTTTGTTCCACAGATAGAGCATGGTCAGGCTCTCTCCGGCCAAGAGGCTCCCGGCAGCCGAAATCGCATCCGTACCACCATTAGACGAAAGGTTATTGGCGATACGCCAAATAGTAACGCCACCGGAATTCTCAGAAACGATCCCGCCATAGAAAGTGCCGCTGGGCTCACCATTCGGATATGGTAGAGGGGGATTGATCGGCACCGAATCGGTAAACGCCACCTCGCCATCGACAAGGCCGGAGGCATTGGTGTGACTAGGAACGTAACCGCTTGAGGGACCCCAGGTTACAATGGTTTGGGCATTGGCGCCCAAGGCCATGATTACGAAACTAAGCGCACACAGAATCTTGGACGGGAGGATGTGGAGTATGGGTAGGTTTGTCATAGTGGTAATAGCTTAGCCACTATTCACTTACGATGCATACATTAAAGTTGGCTCTTTTATTGTCTTTTTGGACTGTTTTTCGTTGTTTTTTGTCGAAATCATTAACTATTGACTCTATTATGTGCGAGTTTTCACAAAAATCACCCCACTTTAATGGCAACCCCAAAAGACACTGTAATCCGCCAATGGATCCATACCCCGCAGTCCAGAATTCGTGACTGCCTGGAGCAGTATCAGGCATTACTCCTGCCCAAGAAACAGATGACCTACTATGCGGGTGATGACTCCTTGCCGGATAAACTGAGTGTCGACCGGACAGATTTTCTCCAAGCCTGGCGCTGCCAGAATATACCGCGCATTCACCTGCTGCTTGAGGGAGAGCACTCGATTAGTTTTATTCAGGATACAAAAGTATCCAGCGCCCAACTATGCCCCGGGGATATCTGGTACCTGCCTGCCGATGCGCACGATCATGAAGAATTTACCACGCCTTGCCGCTATGCCGCAGTCATTTTTCATCCTGCCTTCACGCGTTTCCTAATCGTCAATTTTCACTCTACCCGCAAGAAAGGCGACCTTATCTGTCGCACTTGGACCTACCACTGGAAGACCGAGCGGCCACCCGCCTTGAATCGAACCGTGGAAACCCTTTCACAATTGCTCTCGTCTCAAGACGAAAAGAAGCCCGACTTGAATTACGGTACTGGCTACCATCTTTCACGGGCCATCTGGTCACTCATTTACACCTGGTTGAAGGAGAAGACTGAAGACCCACCCCTCGTAGGCAAAGCACACGCTAGTTGGCTGATCATTGACCGGTTCCTGCAGGAAAACTATCACCGCCCAATCAACCGGAAGGAAGCAGCGCTAGCCGTCGGGCTCCACCCCAGTCGCATCTCGGCCCTTTGCTCGGAATTTACCGGTATGAGTTTTAACGACATACTGCAAGAACGCCGCTTGCGTCAGGCAAAGCGTTATCTCGATAATTCATCGCATAAGATCGAAACGATATCCGCGCTGTGCGGCTACGGAAGCGCTGCGTATTTCTCGCGGGTTTTTCGGGAGAAAACCGGAGTCACTCCAGGCCAGTGGCGTTTGAATCAGCGTGCAGAATGATTAGGCGGTAAATGTGCTAACTACCATCAAGGCCTGGACAGCAAAAGCTCGCGCATCCAGCGTGTCGTACATGTAGCGTCACCTGTCGCGATTAACTCACGCATAGCTTGGCGGCGTTCTTCAGTGAGAAGTGCTTCCACGGCACGCAAAAATGCCACACTTTCACCCACGGCAGCCCCACCATCCTCACGATAGGGATACTGATCCATAGAGTACCAGCCGTCATAGCCGGTTTCTTGGAGCCAATACAACAATTCGAAATACTCCGTCATGTGGATAGAGCCGACAATCATATCGTCATCCCAGGAACGGTAATTGTCGTTAAAGTGCATATGGAAAAGCCGCTTGCCATAGTGCTGGAGCATAACGGCCGCTTCGGCCACATTTTCACCTGCGACAAACGAATGACCGACGTCGATGCAAACGCCGACATTGTCCAGTTCCGTCTCCATGGCCATGAGCAGGGTATCGGCTGCACGCGCCTGGAAGGAAAAGATGCGCGGCTCTTTAGGCTTGTACTCCAGCGCAAAACGCAATTCAGGAAACTCCGAGGCAACCGTCCGAATATTTTCCGTCAGATAACTGCGCTGACCAACGAAATCAGCGGTTAACGGATAGTCATAACCATCCTGCCCCAGCCAAAGGTTTACCAAAGGGCAACCGATCTGCTGCGCGATGCGTGCTGCTATACGCGTCTCCTCCAGCGCTAGTGCACGCGTCGGCGCATCCTTGGCGCTCAGGCTGCCCTTGCCCCAATGCTTCTGGCCGAAAAGATCCGGGATGATCGAGACGCACGTCAGTCCATGCCCATTCAGCATGGTTTTGATCTCGGTAATGTTGGACTCGGTTACGTCCCAAGTCCCCACCAACTCGATGCCTTGAACGCCTGGTATGGCTGCGGCCTGAGCTACCAACTCTTCTTTGGGAGCGACATCCTTGTAACCGCTTGAAAGGAAACGGTCACAGGTATTTCCCAAATTTCCCAGTATGACGGAGTAACGATTTTCTGAATTCATAATTTGATGATTTTTGCCAGATTGAGGTATCAGGGGCCCACAGTCGTTGTGACTGATGAACTAGAAATCGAACTGCTAAATCGGTAGGTACCAGGGGGCGCAGTGAAGATAGTTTTTCCGTCGGCATGGTCGCCACGGACAAAACCATCCGACACGCCATTGCCTGTTTCGATGATGACCGCGTCGACATTCAGGGCTGGCACATGAATGGTGGCCTGCGTGTTATCGGGAATAGTAATCTCCAGTACCAGGCTACCTTCGTGCCGCGTCCAATTAGAGCGTATTTCTCCATGAGGACAAGCATAGCTCGCGCCCGCACTGTCGAGCCCCTCAATGAGCGTAGGCCGAATGATAAAGCGCTGAAATCCGGGCGCGCCTTCGTCCGGTTGAATCCCGGCCAGGTACTTGAAGAACCAAGCGGAAATAGACCCCAGCATCGGATGATTATGAGAGTTCATGCCACCCTCGGTCTTATTTTCCCAACGCTCCCACAGCGTGGTCGCTCCCTGCTCAAGCATGTAGCCCCAACTCGGGTAACTCGTCTGCGTGGCGGTGCGAAACGCGATGTCCGCGTGGCCGTTCTCGGTGAGCACTTCCAGGAGATACTTCGTGCAAAGGTTACCTGTCGTCAGGTGGTAGTCATGCTTCTCAACGTCCCGGACCAAGCCTTCCACAACCCGCTCTCGCAACGACTCCGGCACAAGGCCCATAGTGAGCGCAAGCGAGTTGCAGGCTTGGTTCCCCGAACCATAGCCACCCACGTGTTCATTCCAGAAGCGCCCATGAAAAGCACTTTTCACCTCCTGGGCCAACCCAGACCAACGGCAGACATCCGCATCCAGCCCAATCACCTTGGCCATCTTCGCCATTAGCACACACTGGTAGTGCAGATAGGCCGTCGAAACCAAGGGGCCTGGCGTATCTTTGGAGACCGCTCCCGCGCCCACACTTTCAGGGATGGCAAAAGCTTCCGGCGGTGACCAATCCCCCCAATGACTGTAGACAACGACCCCTTCCTCACGCTGTCCCAGCAAGAACTCCACCCAGCGCCCCATTTGAATATAGTAAGTGCGTATGAGACGTTCGTTACCGTAGAAAACGTAACACAGCCAGGGGATCAGGAGAAAGCTGGCAGAGACTGGGTCCGCCGGACGCTTACCCCAGGCAAACGGCGCTGTGTCGGTAATGCTGCCGGTCTCGGGACACTGGGTATCCACAATGTCCGCAACCCATTTTTCCATGAAACGCTCAACACCGAAATGATAGATCAATTCCTCGGTGCGGACGGTCATGTCGTTGAGCCAACCCATGCGCTCGTTACGTTGCGGACAATCGGTGGGGATACCATGCAGGTTACTCTCCTCAGTGCGGATAACCATCTCTTCGATTCGCTCGAGCAAGGGATGCGCGCATCGAAAAGAGCCGCACCGCTCGACCGAGGTCCGTACCAAGCAAAACGTCAACGTGCCCGTATCCGGCGGACGGGAGAGTCCCTCCACCTGAACATAGCGAAAACCATGGTAGGTAAAGCGTGGCTCCCACGCTTCCTTGTCCCCGCCTTTGAGGATGTAGGTGTCCGTAGCGCGCGCCTGCCGAAGTGTCCCGCAGTGAAGCTTACCATCCGACCCCAGCGTTTCGGCATAGCGCAAAGTCAGGCGTTGGCCCCGCTCGCCCTCTACGCATACCTCAGCCCAACCGGCCATGTTACGACCGGCATCAAATACGTAAACACCCGGCTCCACTTCAGTAACGCGAACCGGGGCAAAGCGTGACATGACCTTGATAGGCTCCATGGACTGCAAACACATTGGCCCCGCAGGCGCATCCACCTCGACCGCCACCGCAAAGTGCGTCAGGGAATACTTTTCGCCTTCCCCGGGTTGATCCCAACCTGGGCACTCCAAAGTAGCATCGTAATACTCACCATCGTAAATACTGTTGTTTCGCAAGGGCCCCGGTCCCGCCATCCATGCTTCCGGTGCATCAGAGTGACCGCCACGAGTCACCACTTGTTGTGACCGCCCATCCTGATAGCGAATCTCCAACTGCAAACGAAGCTTGGGCATACCGTACCAGCCATTGCCAACAATCGAACCAATCACATTAGCACCGGACAGAAGTTTGTCTCCAACATCATAGACGCAGTACAGCACACGCTTATCATAGGCGGTCCAGGCCGGGTCCAATACCTGGTCTCCTACCTTTAAGCCGTTGAGTCGCAGTTCGTAATACCCCAAGCCACTGACATACACCTGCGCCGACTTAACCGGACCATCGACCGTAAAGGCTCGTCTCAAATACAAGGCGCCCCCATCCGCACTGGCAGGATTGCCGATCCACTTTGCTTGCCAGCTTTTCGGTCCCGACGGTTCAGCTTCCTTACTCGCGAGCCGGCTATGAGCACATGTTGCCTCCATATCCATGAACATCGTCAAGATTCCGGCTCCACGTACTCACTGCTGACGACGCAGCCCTTCTCGTCTTTCAGATTAAAGAAATACACAGTCGTGCCTGCGGGAATCGATGCCTCCGCTTTTCTGCCAAAGGAATCGAGCTTCGCCGGACGACTCATCCAGTCGCGCTGGACCCAGTTGCCGTCGTCGGTAGTGTAAACCAGCTCGACCGATTTCACGGGGACATCCTGTTCCCAACGTACCCAAGCTTTGTCACCCCAGACTCCCTGCTCCGTAACCCGGGCCAAAGGCGGCCCGTCTTGTACTATCGAATCGGCAAAACGCGTAATCTCCGGTGGATCACCCGCAGGTGGATGAGCATGAGGCATACGGATCTTCATCGACAGTGATACCGGCCCCGCAGCTTCCCGGTATGTTTTTCGCCAGGAGTCCGGCCGAAAGTGCTTATCGTTGGTCCCATTGCAAAACAGCAGTGGCATCTTTGCGCTGCCGAGATACTGACTCGGGTCCCACAAAGATATCCAGTGTTCCACTTTCTCGGATGGTAGTTCCTGGAAAATCGTCTCCAGCCAATACGAGTTTTCTCCCAAATGCCCACAGCCGTAGACCGGCGCTGCGAAGCAAAAACGCTCATCCACACCGACGCAAATTTCCGTAATAATGCCACCCCAGGATATCCCCGTGATACCGATACGATCGGGGTCTACCTCAGGCAGCGAAGCCAGAAGGCTGTAGGCGAGAATCGTGTCCGCCACCGCATGGTAAAGCCATTGGTCAGACACAGGCTCCATTGAGGCCGAGAAACCGCCTCCACCAAAACCTGGCCCCGCGTGTTCGTGGCGATGATATTTGACTCCCATGCCCTGCGTCGAGTCCGGCACGCAACCCGTGGTATCGATAGCGATGGCGGCATAGCCTCGCTCTACCCAGAGCTTCACCCAATCGTGGTAGGCCGTTCCGCCAGCGCCGTGCACCAGGATGATGCCGGGCAAACGCACATCACCGCGATCCCGAGGAATGCCCAACCAAGCAAACACCCGCGTGGGCTTCCCCTGATAGGGCAAGCCCTCGAAGTAGATCGCTCGCATCCCAGGCTCCGGATTGAGGTTGGGCAGGCCAACATCGTAAATCCTCGGGGGCTTCCGCAAAATCGTCATATCCCACTGAGGAATTTCGCTACGCTCCTCCGGTACGGGGAACAAGCGCAGGTCCTTTCCCGACAGGCAAGCCATCGTTCCTGCCAAACACATAATGGTAAAAAACGTCCAGACCCTGGCAAACATAACAAGCAACTCAAATGAGGTTAATGCTTATTATAATATTACATATGCCCCAGACCAACGATTGCATTAATTCACCAAAAGTGGTATAAAATAAACATGAATTGGAAATCGCACCCCTGCCAAATACCATTATCCTCCCCTCCACAAATCCTGCGTATTTCCGGTGGACACCTACACGGACTCCGCCCAATCGAGCGTTACCGGCTGGATAAATTCTGGTGCCTCAACCTATTTCAGGGTGAAGGAGAACTCCACATCGGAGATGACATTTACCCCTTCAAAGAAGGCTATGCTGGTATCACCTGGCCAGGCATAGACCTGACCTATCACTTTCGCCAAAAAACCATCAAAACGTGGGTCCATTTTATCCCCTACGGTAACGCAGGCGAAGATTCGACAGACATTCCTGTCATGCAGGATCTGGGTCCTGAATTCGGGAGCATCCGAGCAGAACTCCAGACCTTATCTTCTCTATACCAAATTCAACCACGCCGTGCCTTGGCCAGGTTCTGGGATATCTTATGGCAGTTGACCTCAGCCGGCCCGCTATCAGCAACATCGCATCCACATTACCACCACATCGTATACGAAGCTATGAACGAAATCGACATGAACCTTTCGTCACCTCTCAGCGTGGAAAAACTTGCTGAAGAACTTCATGTCTCACAAACGCACCTGAATCGACTCTTCAAGTCTGCCACCGGCTACACCGCAGGTAAATACATCCGAGACCGACGCATGGAGACAGCCCTCCATTTGCTCAAGCACACCACCATGCCAATCAAGCAAATAGCCTATCATGTCGGCATTCCAGACACTCAGCATTTCAATAAACTGATTCGCCAATATTATGACTCTCCGCCTACGCAACTACGACGCAGCCTCGACCATTAGAGCGTAGAAGATTGGACCACACATGCCAGGATTCTGACTTTTTGGTCGAGGTTACGAGAATGAGTCCGCTTGAACAGTTAGTCTGGCGCTTTAGAAAGGCATCAGAGTATGAAAGACAGGAGATAACACGACGGAACAAAAAATCCGCATCCTGCGCTCGGCTGACGAGGCCGACGTGACGATTCTGGATGTCTACCGGGAGGCAGGTATCAGCGAACAGACCTTCCATCGTTGGAAGCGCGAGTTTGAGATGATGGACTTGGACCAGGCCAAGCAACTGAAGGAGTTACAAAAGGAGACGCTCGAAAAAAAGTTATGAGCCCCGGACACAACCGCCAGAGAGGCCATAGTAAACGTCCTCCTCTCCTCCGGAGGGTCATCATCGCACTGAGCCTTCAATTCGGCTTCGAAGGCTTCGTTGTCTATCAACAGGTAATTTAAGTTGCCCAACGCGAGAGCACTAAATCCTGCGCTTCCCGTTCGGATCAGGCATGAAGCCCTTTACTCTGTTTTAGCGAAATCTGGCTAATTTCAGCTTTTAGCGTGACCACCCACAAATCCCAAAAACAAAAACGACCTACGAAAATCCCGTAAGTCGTTCATTATGAAAATGGTGGTGGGAACTGGATTCGAACCAGTGAACCGATTACCGGAACAGATTTACAGTCTGCGTGCTTTAGCCACTTGCATATCCCACCGTTTCCAATGGAGGAAAAACCGTGGAGAATGGCCATTGAGCCCAAGGCTGCCAAGTCTTTTTTCACCAGGAAAGGTCCGCTGACGAAAAATCTTGGATATCCCTGAAAACTAAAGGCCTAAAAGACGATCCAGACCTGATGACCCGCGATTCCCGCGTGGCTCCAGCAGGTTATTTTTCCTCAAACAGCTCGCTTTGGCTGTCTTCTTCAGGCGCATCCACCGGATTCTCGTCACTTTTGTGCAAATGTCGCGGAGGTTTGCTGACCCGGGCGGCGAGGAGCTCCTCGCGTTCACGCACGATGCGGTCACAGATGTATTCGACTTGCAGGTTCAGCCAACGCCAGGTCTGCGAACCCGGGCGGTAGTCAGCCGGCCCGTAGGAGTCCACCCGGCCGTCCTGCTGAAGCTTGTCGTTCTGGGCGAATTCCTTGGTCACGGCGGGATTGTAAACGGCGAAGGTCTTGCCCCCACCCCGGCGCACGACGGAAAACACCGGCACGTCACTGGGCCCATCGGCCACGTAAATCATATGCGGGATGGGCACGCGACGGTCCTCGTGGGCCATCTTGGCGTTGACGTCGATATCGGGGTTCTTGTTCGAGCCCTTGTTAATTTCAAAAATATAGCGGGTCTTGATGGTATTATCGACGATGGTGCCGATTTGGCTGATGCCGCAATCCGGGTCGATAGGCAGCTCATCCTGCCGACTGTAGTACGGCGGCAGGGGGTCTTCGACAAACTCGCAGCCGAAGATACCATCGACCTCCGGCGCCACGGCGGAGCCACGGATCATCTCGGCCAGGCCGGTGCTGACGATGTAGTGCTCCAGCGTGATATCGTGCTTGCGCCAAGTCGCGCGTGACTGCGGCACGGCCTTAAGCTCACGCAGCATTTCAGGCATGCCCGGAAAGAGCGGAATTTCTTTTCCAAGGCCCCTCAAGTCCTTGTTTGTCAGCCCTTTGAGAGGTCCGTTGCGGATAAAACTGAGCAGGTGGTTAAGGTACACCGTGTCGCGTGAAATGTGGATACCGCGCTCTGCGTAGATAGCCGGCAGGGCATTGACTTCCTTCCAGAAAAAGTCCTCGTCGATACCGTAGCGACGGAAGAGAGGCGCCTGCATATAGCCGGGCGTCAGCGTGCGATCGAAATCCCACACCATCGCCACGATATTTCGCCGGTTCAAAGGCCCTGACATGCCTTGAAAACACGCGCCCGCGACCCGCATGGCAAGAGAGAACATGCCATGATGCCGCAGGGCTATCTACTTGACATTAGCGGAGGCGGCATCTTTGCTGCGCAAGCTTATGGAATCAGGCAGCAACGCCCCAGACAAAGCGTCCGGGCAGGAAGTATCCAAGGTACTCAAGGTACAGAACAAGATGGGCATACATGCGCGTCCTGCTGCCATGATCGTACGCATTTCCAACAAGTTCAGCGAGGTCGATCTATGGGTCGAAAAGGATGACGAGCAGGTCAACGGCAAGAGCATCATGGGCCTGATGATGCTGGCAGCCGGTCATGGGTCGGAACTGCGATTCATCGCTACCGGCGGGCAGGCCGAATCCCTCCTTAATGAGTTGGAGGACCTCTTTTCCCGCAAGTTCGAGGAAACCTAAGCAGGGCAGCGGCCCTTCTCATAAAGCCCGACCTGCCCAAAGGTACCCGAGATACTACGTGTTTTCACCAAGTTTGGTGCCCAGTACGCAACTTGGTTCAGCATCCCGATATCTGGGGCGTAAATCGCTATTCAGGTTTCCTGTTTGCGCACGGTTTGGCCCGGCTGCCACGTCCCCTGTAACAGTATCGTTCGGCGGGTTTTCGGGATGCCTCGCTCATTTCGCAACAATTGAGCGACAATAAGGTCCATGGCCGCGGCGCCGACCGCCTCCCGGGTACGCAGTACCGTGGCCGTGTTGAGGTCACGACAGGGATCGTCGTAAATGTCGACAAAGCCAATATCGTCAGGAACCTTGTAGCGCAGTTGGTTCAGCTTCGCAGTCATTCCTTCAACACCGGCGGCAACGACTACGTCGGGACGATTCCGTTTCAGCCAGGAACGGATAGATGACTGACTGGGATTCGATTCGGCCAGGGGTTCTGTCAGCAGTTGTGGATGCTTGGCCCTTTCAACTGCCAGCGATGCGGTCCAGGAGTAGTTTACCCGGGAGTCCGACAGTGGGCAGTAGAGAACACCAATGCGCTTGTAATTGAGTTTCTTCAGTTGCCGAACGGCAATCGACATCGCATCGCGTAAATCCGTACTCACACGGTGAATCGCCGGACACCACAACGAGTATCCAGTGGTGGACAGCGCAAAGTCGTCGTAGTACAGGCGTAAATGACGCCTGGGCGCCACCAACGGACTGATGATGATCCCACAGATGCCTTGAGCCAGCATGATCTTGTGCAGCCTCTCGGGGGACATTCCCCGCTCGCATGCCCAAAAAACAGACGCGTGATAGCCGGTCTGCTTACAACGCTCCTGAATACCGTTGAAAAAATGGAGGCAATACGGTTTCTGCATCCATGCCGATTGGGACTCATAGGCATGAACAAAGGCAATATTGGCCTGACTCTTGGGCGGATGCGTAGCCCTCAGGTTATGCATCAAGGCCGAAATCATGGGATTGGGCCGATAGCCAAGTTCCTCAGCAACCTGAAGGATTCGGTGACGGGTTTCCTTGCTGACGCCCACCTTATTACGCAGCGCGATGGATACGGTGTTCTTACTGACACCGACCTTTCTGGCTATCGTCTCCAAGGTGGCAGGACCGGGCAATTTCTCTGGCATAGGCGGGAGTACGTCTGGCAAAGATGCTGAAATAATTTGAATCTTTTGCCAATCCTAGATTACGGGTAATGTTGCGGCGACCTTGGCAACGAAAGCCTCTATCAGGTTAGCTGGCATTCATAAACAAATTGGTATACCTCCGATTCCTGAACCCCAGAGAAGTTGACCATGATTAATTGGCCCTGCCGCGGTTGCCCCAGCCTTTCCATTCTCAGTGCGCTAATTCTTTGCTTTGGCAGCATTTCCTGCCTCAGTGCGTCTGAGTCCATGGCCACGCCAGCCACAGCCGGTGCTGACGTGGACGATTCCAGTGCGATTCATATTGAGGCATTCAACATTGCCCCGGAAGAGACGGACTTGGGAAAGACGCTGACAGTCGATTTAGTCGGTGAAAACGTGGAGTGGCTTAATGGTGCGACGCTGGAATTTCGATGGAAGACCGAAGTCGTCTCACTGGCTAGCTTTGAGCTAACAGGTGATCAGGGGTTGCAGGCTAAGCTGCTTATCCCCTTTGACGTACCGGCAGGTACGTACCAACTGGTGGTGGTGCCCGAGGCCGGCGAACAGCTCACCGGTGCGAGCGCAATGTCTGTAAACATTCACGCAGAGATATCTCTTTCGAAGACTGTTCCGGCTCCAGCCATTACTGGGGTTAGCGTCTTATCGAATGGAGAATTGCTGATTGATCTGAATGGGCCTGCACAGGCCGATACGATTATCGGCGTCTGGTATAAAGACGCCCGCGATTATTTGATGGCCGTCTGCGATGTGGTCGTACCTGAAGGGCGCGACAGTGTACAATTCCCCTTGGAGAGTGAGCGCTGGCGGCAGGCTATTGAGGGGCCACTGAAAGTGTTTGTGTATGGCGCCACAGTCGAGCCGGTGTCCGTAAATTGGAAAAACGCGGGCAGCCAGGATGAGTCATTCAAGCCCATGGGGCACGGAGTTTACCGGTATGGTGACGAGTGGGCCCATCAGTGGTATGTAAACGATGACCATGCTTTAGTTTGGGACGGCAGACCCTGGGTCCCTTTCGGAGGCGCGTATAACGAGAAGTACATGACCTTCTTCCCGAAGGATACGAAGGAGCGCCAAGAGGTTTGGCGAGAGAGCATGGAGATTCTGGATCAGCTTCAGGAGAGTGGCATTTCAGATATGTATCTTTCATTAACGCACGGCTCGCCGCTTTGGGCGCGGCAGGCGTTTGTGGACGAGCTGAATCGCCGTGGCATTCGCTTTGGCTTACAGGTCAGGGATGTGCCACAGCGCACCGAGGTCTATCCGATACGCTCGACAGAGGCACAGGGGCTCATCACGGGTTTGGCTAAAGAACCGGGACAGCTTACGGTAGAGCTGTCTAAAAAGAAGATTTCCCAATTGTTGCTCATCGATAAAAGCGACCCGAGCAAAGTCACGACTATCGGGCTGGATTTTGATTTCGATCAAGGCATTGCCCCGGAGTTCATCGTGATGATTGAGGAGACAAATAAGAAAAAGGATGCCGTTGGCGTTACGATTGATGTCCCTGGTCTGGAAAAAGGCGCCTACTACGTATTGCCCCGCGTGCTGCATAAAGGTCACATCGTGGATGTCTGGGCTCAGAGGGAGGGCATCCTTGGGCAGCACTCGTGGATAAAGAGCATCAACTGGGGGGAGAATTTTCGTTTCATCGTGGATACGACGCGCAATGAAAGTGGTGTTTACAATGGGGATGAATCGGTGCGTGTTTGGTCGGACGCCTTTAACTCCGAATATGAGGATTGGCTGAAAGATCGCTACGGCGACATCGAAAGGCTCAAGGCGGCATGGCATTTAACCGACCCGATTGATGGGTTTGCCCAAGCTTCTCGCCTGGTACCCGTGCGGGATAAAGACGCCGGAAGTGAATCCATATGGTGGGTCGATCCAACCACTCAGGAAGTGTTTTTAACTCAAGAGGGCCTTGGAGAGGGCTGGATAGATTTCACCGAAGCGGTACGTGTGACTTATGGCCGCAACCGGGATCGCATTGCCTCGGAAATGCGGAAGTGGTTCGATGTGCCCATCGTTTTGAAGCACGTGTGCCCCTGGACGGGTGATGAATTTGTCAATCACGAGGTAGGCGGGATTACGGGTATCGGCCTGGACACCTATCCCGTCGACGGCAGTAAGGTCACTCCCGGCATGGCGCCTGCCGCGGCTGAAGTCCTGCTCTCCGCGCAAACGGTCTGGTTTATCGGTACGGAGTTGGGTTATCACCCAAGCAGAAACAATGGCGGAGTCCACGGATTGCCATCCGAGGAGTACATGCTGGAATTTGTTCGTATAGGAGCGGCCTGGGGCATGAAGGGCTTTTTCTTCTTCGGTCTGCGTCTCCAGCCTGAAGGATTGTGGCAGCATCACCAGTTATACACTGTCCCCGGGCAATTGCAGTGGTTAAAGAACGCAGAGGAAAGCATCGAGCAGGATCCGCCACAGCCAGTAACGTTAGTCCACTCCTATCCGGAAGGGCAGAACTGGTGGTGGAAGTCCGGTGGCGAGCTGCTCAGCCGCTATAGCTGTGTCTACGACGTCGCGCCTTCGGCCATGAACCAATCCGTCACCCTTATTGAGCAATCCAGCGAGGAGCATAATCTGGTTGCGGTGAATGCCCTGCAGCCGTTGCCCGAAGCCGAAATGATGCTGGTGAACTTTACCGACGCGGCCTCGGTTGAGCGCTATGGGCCTTACGTCGAAGAGCAAATCAAGGTGGGCATCCCGGTGATATACGTCGGTCTTTGGCCAGCCGGTGCTGAACTCCCCGGACTCTCCGAACACTTTAACGAAGAGGGTACATCACTACGGGAACTGCCCGAAGACGAAGTCCTGGATTCCTCGTGGGGAAAAATCAAAGCCAAGCGCCACGGCAACGTTCTGATTTTTGCCGAAGAGTTCCCTACTCTTTCGCCCAATCATATAAGAACTATTCCCGGGCTCAAGCCGGCGTGGATTAAGTCCATGCTGTCTCATTGAGACTACCCTACCCTTCCGGTACGGGATGCTGCGCAGCGATTGCAGGGAGAGTAACCGGGCCCATACATTACGGGTAATGTTTCGGTGCGCTTTACTCTTGGTCTGGATTCCCGCAGATTAAAGACCTATGAAAATCAAATACCTGTTACCCCTTACCTCAATCCTGGTCACTGCTCCAATCTTATCGGCCCAGACCATTAGCGGCTACACCTATGATGGGCAGGACTTGGAGACCATTACGATTAACGGGACCACCTACGGCGCCGGCCAACTGATAAATTCGTCGTTGTCCGCAATCGTCGATACCAGCGGGAATCTCCTCTACCCGTCAGCGACCCCACCTGCGACTCCTTCGACAGTACTGTCTGATTTATCCGCGACGACCGGCTTGTCTAATGTGAACTCGTTCACGTCGACCTTTGATGCTCCAATAGTCAACGGTGCCGGACTGGATCTGTTCATATTCGACTGGGGTAATTTCGCAGGAGATTCCTTCACCTTGACTATCAATGGAGAAAGCATTGCTTCGAGTTCCCTGGGGTCGCCCTATAGCACCGGACAGGCCTTCACGAGTCGCGTGCTCAAATCAGACGGTTTCAATTCCGTGGCGGAAATGGATTCGACGACGTTTACCGATGATGGCCAGACAACCACTGCATTTCCCGGTGTCTGGGGCTTTGACCTGAGCGATTTCAACGTCGGGGATGGCGCCTCGATCACCTCCTTGACGTATGTCGATGGCTCCGCCACCAGTGACCCATTACTGATCATGGGAATACCCGAACCTCATACATATGCGTTGATTTTCGGTGCCTTTGCGACAGGTCTCGTTCTGATTCGCCGCAAGCGTCGCACTTAGTCCTATAGGCAACAATCCGCTCTGAGCAAGCCTCGGAGTAGCAGGATATCGCATTCTGTTTTTGGACATGTGTTAGATTCGACTATCCCTAAAATGAAAGCCCCACCCTATCGTCACTTACACGAATCCGAGAAAGGCTTTTCCCTGATCGAGTTACTCGCTGCCATCGCAGTGCTGGCTATTATTGCGGCAATTCTGATCAGCGTCATCGGCAATGTCCGTCACAGTGCGGAGAAATCGCAATGCGCGTCAAATCTCAGACAGTTGGGAGCAGCGACATTATTGTATAACTCCGAAAAAGGTCACCTGCCACCTATCGTTGATTTTAGAACCGGTGAGCTGGGCATGTGGTCCTGGTGCCTGACTGAAGGCGGGTTTGTTGAGCCGGCAAGTGAGATTTGGATTTGCCCGACTCATGCTGCCGCGGACCCAATCGTTGTGGATCGCATAAACAATGCCGAGGGACTGAGTCAGAAAAGATTCACCGAGATGTTTCCCCGCAGCTACGCTATGTGCGGCTCCATGATTGCGACTTCAGTGCCTGACGGGTTTGGCGGTAACGCATATGCGGTCCCCACTCGGGTTGAGGATTTTGATAATCCGGCCAATACAGTATTACTGGCAGACTCGCATAACTCCTACGCAGGCGTTCGCTACTCTCCTGTAGCACCACCCCATATGGCGGTAGCCCTGGAAAGGGATCGCGTAAATCCGGCTGTTGATAAACCGTATAATAGCTCAAAACATGGCAACGGTGAACGGAACTTTGTTTTCCTGGACGGCCACATCGAATGGATGTCGCCCGAGGAGGCTTACAATGGGGACTACTGGAATCGTTAGACCATTGGTTAGCACTACACATTGCCATAACCGCTGATTGGAGCGGATCGGCAATCCGAGGTTATTGGGCGCAGCCACAATCAGGCATTACGGGTAATGTTTCGAGGGCGTTGGCATTACTCCACGAACATGAAAAACAGCCAGTACTCAGCAAGTGCCACACTCCTCCCGGGAATGCCCGGTGCGATGCCGCGCATGAGTTCACCTGAATCCCATTATTTCCATTAATCCCTTTCCAGAATGCCGTCTGTAATCAACAGACCTATCAGCTATCCCATCAAGGAACGCACGCCTGAAGAGGCTTTGGGCCGAGAAACCCTCTTGATGGTTACGTCGAATCTTCTGTCATGGCGACAGGGCCCGGGCAGCTTTGGCGGGTTTCATCTGCACGCTTGCTGGGATACCGATTCCAGCCTGTCACGCCGGTATCACGGGAGCAGTATCTCGCGCACTACGGTTCTCTATGAGGGTGTGCAAGAGCTCTTGAGCCACAGCCCGTCCGCCGAGTGGCAGTACCTTGCCGATCAGCTAATCGCACAGATATTATGGCAGCAAAGCCCCGAGGGAGGCTTCTTCTATGCAGGGCCAGAAAACGAACCTGCTTATACCCCCGAGATGAGCTGCCCCATACATCAGATGAATCCACTGCGGGCGCTTTTGTATCATTACCAGAACACTCCTTCCGGGAATCCTGTACGCGGCGAAATTGAACAGGTACTAGAGAGGCATATACGGTATTTTAACACGATCCGCTGGCGGGATGGCAATGGCTGGCTTCGTCCCTTGCCTTACCCGGGTTGGTGCGGCGTCACCAATCAGGACCTCGTCGCGGTGGCCAGCCTGGCACTCTACGCGAAGACCATGGACGATTGGGAACCTTATAACGAATTCGGCCTGCCTGCATTGGACACATACCTGGGTTCCCACTTTTATGACGAAAACACCGGCCTTTTTGAGCGGGGGGATCAGCCACGCTTCACGGAACGGTGTAGCTACATGTGCATTATTGCCAAAATGCTGCTTCTCATAAACGACATCCATCCAGACAAAAGGATTCCACCGATTTTAGAGCGGGTTGGAGAAGTCCTGACGGAAGCAGTCTATGTCGATGCCTATGGAAACATGCAGATGTCCGTTGGGATTGATGACGAACAAACCCGCCTGAGTGGAAAAAAGATATGGCTCAGGAATAAAATCCAAATCGGCGACTATCCCGAAATGATTCATACGATGCACCTGCTAGAGCCTTATTTCGGTGAACTGAGAGAGGCAGGCAGAGCACTTGAATGCTCCCTGGCCCAGTATGTGTTCTCTGATGGATTTATTCCCACCACGCTGGATGCGACAAAGCCCCTCTTCGCCATCGCTACCGGCTTGAACTACTTCGTAAACTTCTGGAAGTATCTCATCTGGAAAAATCCCGGTGGCATTGATTTCTCGGAGATCCCCATCCTGCCGGTGGTACGTCGCAGATGTGCGGACATGGAACTGATTTCCTCGGCCGAGGGTTGGCAACTGTCGCAGAATAATCACGAGGTGTTTCATGCCACGAAACGTATTCCACTCGGAATTGTTCCCCATGGGGAAACGCTGGCCAACGACCCATTTCAGGCTCCGGACAAGTTCGATTTCGACGAAGTCGTCGAAATAGGGGGCAACGTATGACCGCATCACCTTTGTATTACGCCCATCCTGTTCTGGAAATCCCCATACTAGTGACCTGTTTCTTTAACGGCGATCCAACGCTTTGGTATTCAAAGTAGTAGCTGTTCTGAATGCGCATTCACGCACCGTCTTGAAGTGTCGCCCAAAGATGTGCCTGTTCATTCAGCAGGGCTTATAAGAAGCGCCTGGCACACGGTTTGGGACGCAATAGGAAGGCACAGGAGCAAATCTCAGTCATTTTGGTATTATCATATTGACAATATATCAATTGAGCCTGCTTAAATCCGCCCTATACTTTACCTCAAATTCGTGAACCCCGGAGACCCTGAGAATGTTTAAGCAACTGTACCGCTATTGTCCAAATTCATCCAGCCTCGGTATTCTCATTATTGGCTTGGGAGCCGCCTTCTGCGTCAGTACGTCCAAGGCCGCAAGCCCATCCCCGACGGCCATCGTCGAAGATGGTTCCAAAGTGGTTTACATTGAGGCAATAAAAGTTGCCACGGAAGGAACTGACCTGGGGAAGGTACTGACTGTAACTTTAGTCGGTGACAATCTGAAGGCGCTTAGTGATGCTACAGTCGAATTTCGCTGGAAGAGTGAAATCGTTTCCAGCGCGGCTTTTGAACCAAAAGACGAGCAAGGGCAGCAGGCTGAACTGCTTATCCCCTTTGACGTACCAGCAGGCACGTACCAACTGGTAGTGGTGCCGGAGGCAGGCCAACAGGTTACCGGTGAAAGCGTGATGGATGTTAATATCCACGAAGAGGTATCCCTCGCGGAGTCCGCCCCAGACACGTCTGTTTCCAAAGTGAGTGTATTATCGAATGGAGAGTTACTCGTTGAACTGAGCGGGCCCGCGCCGGCCAATACGGTTGTTGGCGCCTGGTATAAAGACTCACGCGATTATTTGATGGCTGTCTTCGATGTACCTATCCCTCAAGGCCAGGATAGTGTGCGCTTTGCTCTGGAGGGTAGGCGCTGGCAGCAGAGAATCGATGGGCCGCTGAAAGTGTTTGTATACGGCACTATTGCTGAGCCAGTGTCCGTAAACTGGAAAAACGCAGGCGGCCAGGAAGACCGAGTCAAGCCCATGGGCCACGGCGTATACCAGCATGAGGATGCGTGGGCTCATCAGTGGTATGTGGACGACGAACATGCTTTGGTGTGGGATGGCAAGCCCTGGATCCCATTCGGTGGTGCGTACAACGAGAAATACATGACTTTTTTCCCGAAGGACACCAAGGAACGAATGGAAGTTTGGCGCCAAAGCATGGAGATTCTGGATCAGATTCAGAACGCTGGCATTTCGGATATGTATCTTTCCTTGACGACCGGTTCACCGCTTTGGGCACGGCAGGCTTTCGTAGACGAACTAAATCGCCGAGGCATTCACTTTGGTTTGCAAGTCAGGGATGTTCCCCAATGCCCGGAGGTCTATCCGATACGTTCGACTGAGAAACAAGGCCTCATCACGGGTTTGGTCAAGGAGCAGGGAAAGCTTACGGTGGCGCTGCCGAAAAAGAAAATTTCCCAGTTGTTACTCATTGATAAAAGCGACCCGGCTAAAGTCTCCACCGTCGACCTGGACTTTGATTTCGATCAAGGCATCGCCCCTGAGTTCATTGAGATGCATAAGGTGACCGATAAGAAGAAGGATGGCGTGGGTATGACGATTGAAGTCCCAGGTATCGAAAAAGGTGCCTACTACGTTTTGCCTCGAGTTCTATACAAAGGCCACATGGTGGACATATGGGCTCAGAAAGTAGGAGTTCTGGAGCGGCACGCATGGATACGAAGCATAAACTGGGGGGAGAATTTTCGTTTCATCGTGGATACTACGCGTAATGAAAGTGGTGTTTACAATGGAGACGAATCGATGCGCGTCTGGTCGGACGCCTTTAACTCCGAGTATGAGGATTGGCTCAAAGATCGCTACGGTGACATAGAAAAGCTCAAGTCGGCTTGGCATTTGACGAACCCCATTGATGGCTTCGCACAGGCGTCACGTCTGGTACCGGTGCGCGACAAAGACGCAGGAGAAGAATCCATTTGGTGGGTGGACCCAACGACGCAGGAGGTGTTTATCACTCAAGGGGGGCTCGGTGAGGGATGGCTCGATTTCACCGAAGCGGTACGCGTCACTTATGGTCGTAACCGAGATCGCATCGCGATTGAGATGCGGAAGTGGTTCGACGTGCCCATTGTATCGAAGCACGTTTGCCCCTGGACGGGGGATGAATATGTCAATCACGAGGTTGGCGGAATTACCGGCATTGGCCTGGATACCTATCCGATTAAAGGCAGCAAAGTTATTCCTGGCATGGCCCCGGCCGCAGCTGAGGTGCTGCTCTCCGCGCAAACGGTCTGGTTTATCGGCACGGAGCTGGGCTATCATCCCAGCAGGGACAACGGTGGAGTCCATGGGCTACCATCCGAGGAGTACATGTTGGAGTTTATTCGTATTGGAGCAGCCTGGGGCATGAAAGGCTTTTTCTTCTTTGGGCTGCGTCTTGAACCCTCTGCTATGTGGGTGCATCACCAGTTATACACCGTCCCGGAACAATTGCAGTGGCTAAAGAATGCGCAGGAAGTCATTGAGACCGACCCACCGCAGCCAGTAACGCTAGTCCACTCCTATCCAGAAGGGCAAAACTGGTGGTGGAAATCCGGCGGTGAGCTGGTAAGCCGCTACAGTTGCGTCTACGATGTCGCTCCCTCGGCCATGAATCAGTCCGTCACGCTGATCGAAGAAGCCAGCGAGGAACACAACCTGATTGCGGTAAACGCACTGCAGCCGCTGCCCGAGGCCGAAATGATGCTGGTCCATTTTTCCGACGCAGCCTCCGTTGAGCGCTATGGGCCCTACGTCGAAGAGCAAATCAAAGCTGGAGTGCCTGTGATATACGTCGGCCTTTGGCCTGTCGGGGCAAAGCTTCCCGGCCTGTCGGAACACTTTTCCGAGGACGGTGCTTCTTTGGTCAGGCTGCCAGGCGACCAGGTACTGGAGTCCTCGCCGGGAGGAATCAAAGCCAAGCGCAACGGACCTGTACTGATCCTCGCAGAACAATATCCCTCTCTTGCACCCAATCATATCAGAACCATCCCTGGGCTCAAAAGGGCATGGATAGAATCCATGATGGAGCCCTGAGGCCCGGGATTCGCTTTTGACTCCGATAGCTGAAGGAATATTCTTCGGCGCGTTAGGCGAAAGACTGTTTCGCCTTGTGTGTGATATGCCAATCGCGTTTTTTGCCTGTTCTTCAATGTATATTTATATTGACAATAATACCAAACAGGCAAAATATGCATGACGAATCCGAATAGTTGCGCACTAACAAGTCTGCGCTATTTTGTTGTTCTTGTTTACATTCCCCCCGATGAAACAATCCCCCATTAGCAATACCTCGCAGCAGCAGGCCCGTATTCATCCTTTGATGCCTGCAATTACCCTATCTCGCCGTCACCAGGGTTTTTCCCTAGTGGAATTACTCGCTGCCATAGCGGTAGTAGCTATCATTGCGGCCATTCTCATAAGCGTCCTTGGCAATGTGCGTCACAGCGCCGAGAAATCACAATGCGCCTCTAATATTAGGCAGTTGGGAGCAGCGGTGTTGATGTATAATGCCGAAAAGGGGTACTTACCGCCAATTGTTGATTTTAGAACCGGCGGCCTGGGCATGTGGTCCTGGTGCCTGACCGAGGGGGGCTATGTTGAACCGGCAAGCGAGATATGGGTTTGCCCGACGCACGCCGCCGAATCCTCAATCATCGTTGACCGCATGGATAATGTTCAAGGGTTAGCCGAGAAAAGGTTCATCGAGACATATCCACGTAGCTACTCGATGTGTGGTTCCATGGTAGCGACTTCAGTTCCCGACGAATTTAGTGGCAACGGCTATGCCTATCCCATGCGAGTTGAGAAATTTAATAATCCGGCAAACACAGTCTTACTAGCAGACCAGCATAGCGATTATGCAGGGGTACGCTACTCCCCATCATCGCCTCCCCATATGGCGGTAGCGTTGGAGAGAGATCGCGTGAATCCAGATGTTGAAAAGGCGTATCTTAATACAAAGCACCCGAATGGTGAGCGGAACTTTGTTTTCATGGATGGCCATGTTGAATGGATGACTCCCGAGGAAGCCTACACCGGGGCTTATTGGAACTATTGGAGCGGCCGTTAGGGAGTTTTCCTGTTATCGGTTACTCAAATCCCTGGCTGAGACCATGTGGTATCCTGTCAGTGCCGAGCACACGCATTCGCATTCTCGCGTCCATCAACTGTGTCATCCCCCCAAATTATCGCTCAGTTGCCTGCCCGTCAAACTACGCAGTCCCGAAACTTTCCAGGCAAAGTAAAGAAGTCTTGAACCAAATGTCATAGTCGAAATGTCAGTTAAACCCCCGCACCAACTTCATTCCACTTTCATTTTCATCCGTACATTACTGGTTACGATGGGCTTGAATACTGCCCTGGCCCAGGAGCCTGTGCCGTCCCTACCCTTTGTCTATCCTGAGCCCATTCTGGCCGATGTCCGCGTAGCCACACCATCGACCACGAATCTTTCTCGCATGGAGGCCGACTCGGTCTATGGCGGGGAAGTCTTTCAATACCTGGGCGAGCATGGCAACGAGACGCCCGACAAGTTTGCCGTGTTTACGGTTATCGCGGAAACGTCCGGCCGGTACGCCCTCTTCGTTGCGAATAGCGTACAAGGCGAGGCGTACACATCGCCACTGACTTATCGAATCGACAAAGGCGAATGGCTTCCGCTCCCAAAAACCTTAGCGGAATGGCCGAGATGGGGTATCAACAATGTCATGGTTTGGACCTATATCGGAGAGGTCGACTTGGTGGAGAACCAGCCGATTGAGGTCGAGATAAGGTGTAAGACTTCACGAAAAATGGATTCCCAAATGGCTGTTTACCTGAATGGCGTCGCCGGATATCGACTGGATGACAGGCAGAGCGTTCAGATTGAATCCATGCAGGTCGTGCCCACCCAAGGCGAGAATGGACCATCGCTGGTAGTCGAACTCGCAGGGAGTGATGTCGGTCAACTCGATGGCGCGATGGTAAAATTGTACCTGAACGAGGAGGTGGTTACGCAGGAGCGACTGTTAGTCGACAAGACCGTTGCCCCTGCAGACGCGAAGGCACAGGCAGCCATACAGATACCGTTTGACGCCCCTGGCGGCGAATACCGTATCGTGGTAGAGCCGCTGTTTTTTCAAGAGGTCTCCGGCCAGAGTGAGGCTGCCGTGGAGTTCGAAAAGGGTGATGGCTTGAATGCCAAGGTGAATAGTAACGCCATCAAAGCGGTGACTGTCGGCGAAGACGGACAACTCTTGGTTGCGCTGCATGATCCCGCATCGGAAGACCTCATCGTAGGGGTTTGGTACCTAGATGAGCGCGGCTACTTGATGGCCGCGTATGACCAGCCGGTTCCCGCTGGTTTGGCAGAGGTTTCCATCACATTGGCTGAAGATCGCTGGGCGCAGAAAATCGTCGGCCCGCTGGAAGTTTTTGTTCATGCCTCGACCGCTCCAGCGGTGTCGGTCGAATGGAGCAGCGAAGAAAAATCCACTTTATCCTATAAGCCCATGGGGCATGGAACGTATGTGGAAAGCAACGGCGTCGACCACCGATGGTACATCACCGATGACAACGCCCTGATTTGGGACGGAAAACCTTGGATTCCCTTTGGCGGCATGTACGGGGATTCACTCCTGACCCACTACTCAAGCAACCCGGAGGTTCGGCTGCGCCAGTGGCAGGATCGCAAAAAATGCCTGGATGAAATCCAGGCCGCGGGCTTGTCCGACATGTATTTGAATCTCGCCAACAATAACCCCATTTGGGTCAGGCAGGTCTTCGTTGACGAGCTAAACCGCCGTGGCATCCGCTTTGGCTGGCAATTGAATAATGCCGGGCAAGCCCCCGAATGTTACCCGATTCGCTCTACCCTGAACCAGGGCTTGATTGAGGGAACAGTCTCCGAGCCGGGCAAGCTCCTGGTCGAATTGCCTCGCGAGCAGATCAAGCAGTTGGTGGTTATCTCCACCGACGACGCCAAAAAAGTCCGCAGTCTGGATGTCGATCTTAATTTTGATGCGGGCAACGTGCCTGAGTTCATCATCATGGACCAGGATCAGGACGCGAAGAAAAAGACGGTAAGTGTCTCTGTCGATTTCCCGACGCTGGAGCCCGGTAAGTATTATGTAATCCCAAGAGTAAAAAGCCGGATGCACATCACTGATTTGTGGGGGCATGAAGACGCGGTAATCAAGGCACACGAGTGGGTGCGGAAAATCGATTGGGGTCCGGGATTCAGATTCCTGATCGACTCAACGGGTAACGAGAGCGGCATTTATAATGCGGATGAATCCATGCGCGTCTGGTCCGATGCCTTTAACGCTG
This sequence comes from Verrucomicrobiia bacterium, assembly GCA_030432235.1. Taxonomy (GTDB): domain Bacteria; phylum Verrucomicrobiota; class Verrucomicrobiia; order Opitutales; family Cerasicoccaceae; genus JAUIHT01. The sequence continues at coordinate 298,857 of JAUIHT010000007.1, forward strand.
AGTATGCGGAATGGCTGAAAGAGCGCTATGTGGATGTCGCCGCCTTGGAAAAAGCGTGGCATCTGCCAGGTCAGCTTGCTGACTTCCAGCAGGCGGCGCGCTTGATTCCCCTGCGAAACAAGGCCAGGGACCGGGACGTCTTATGGTGGGTGGACCCGGTCGAGGGCGCGGTCTTCGCAACCAGTAATGGCCTGGGGCAAGGCTGGTTTGACTACAGCGACGCGGTTCGCCAAACCTACGCCCGGCATCGTGACCGCGTGGCCGCAGCCGTGAGGGAATGGGTTGATGTGCCGATGGTCAACAAGCGCGTAACTCCCTGGGTGAGCGATGAAAACATCAATCGCGAGGTGGGTGGCGTCACCGGCATCGGCGTGGACATCTATCCCGAGATGGCAAGCAAGGTAATCGTCGGCCTCTCTGCCGGCAGACTGGAGACCATGCTCTCCGAGCAGACCGTTTGGATGATGGGAGCGGAGCTCGGCTACAGTCCGCATGTTTCCAATAGCGGCGTGCGTGGCTTCCCGTCCGAAGCATGGACCGTCGACCTGACTCGTGTCTGCGCGGCCTGGGGGATGAAAGGCTTCATGTATTTCGGTTTGCGATTGGAGCCTTACGGCCTTTGGAAGAATCATCATCTGCATGCTTTGCCCGAGCAATTGCGATGGATCAAAAAAGCCCAGGAGAGCATTGAAACCGACCCTCCGGAGCCCGTGGTATTTGCCCAGGCGTATCCCGAAGGACAAAACTGGTGGTGGAAAGCCAACGGAGAGCTGCTCAATCGCTATACCTGTGTTTATGACGACTCACCCGGCTCCATTCAGCAGTCAGTAACTTTGGTCGCGCATCCGGCCGAAGAACGGAACTATGTCGCGGTTAACGGTTCGCAACCAATGGAGGAGGCAGAGCTTCTGTTGGTGAACTTTAACAACGCAGCTGCCGTTGAGCGATACGGTTCCTATGTGGAAGAAACCATTAGGGCCGGAAAACCGGTGGTCTATGTAGGCTACTGGCCGAAAGGTGCCAGTTTGACGGGGTTGTCCGAACATTTTTCTCAGGACGGCAAGTCTTTGCTCAAGTTGCCCGGAGATGAAGTACTGGACACTTCCCGTGGTAAAATTACCGCGAAGAGGAATAACGGGGTATTGATTCTTGCGCGTTCATTTCCCGATCTTCCCGCAAACAAGATATACCCTATTCCGGCGTTGAAGCGGCAATGGCTTGAAGAGATATTAGCGCCCCAGGATTAGGCTACCATTTCAGGAAAGAACACACTGCGCGACCAGACACTTGCGCCCGGCAAAATATACGCTTCGCCAATCGGGCCGTGGATTAGCGAATAGCTTTGGACAATACCTCTTCTTCGGCGGCGGCAGCCCCACAGGAGGTGCGGATGACGAGGCTGGGTTTGAGCAGAACGTGTTGGGCACGGCTCTGAGATGTAGCGCCTTGTATACGATGTATCAGCAGTCGGGCTGCTTCCTGACCGATTTTTTCAGCCGGCTGATCAATACTTGTGAGCCTCAGCCCCGAAGCCTGAAAGAGTTCCCGATTCAGGTTGTCATAGCCGACCAGCCCAATGTCGCCAGGCACATCCAGACCAGCCTCCCTTAGCGCCAGGAAGGCGCCATAGGCCATATTGTCCTGCATACACACGATACCATCGAAATGCGCCTGCCCGCCTTTGGAGGCCAGTTCCGCAGCGACTGCTTCATGTGCCGTGATTTCGTGATTGGAGATGCCGGCTGAAATATCGAAGACCGGCTTTTCAGTCAGGTTGTAATCCTTCAGGGCCAAAAGAAAGCCTTTGCGGCGTTCGCGGTCGACTACTCCTACATCCGGGCCGAAGGAAAGAAGCGCCAGCCTCCTGTGGCCGCTAAGGATAAGGTGCTCCGTTGCCGCGTACATACCGCTGCAATTGTCGGACATCACACTCGTGGTTTCCAGACTCGGCACGTAGCGGTCAATCATGACCAGCGGGAGTTCGTTTTCCTCAATGCGTTTGATCAAACTATAAAACTCCGGGCGCGTGAGGTTTTCGGTATCAGGATACACAGCCAGCCCATGAACCCCACTCTCGACCATGCGACGCAGTTGCTTGATTTGCAGGTCCATGTCACCATGGTCATGCGCCAGGGCCACATGATAGTTTACCTCGGTTGCAAAAGACTCAAACCCCTGCACGATACGCGATATAAGCGAATTCTCCACGGTCGGAACGATCAATCCGATAAGCCGCTGGGCACCTTGACCATTCACGAGCGGAGGGGAGACTTTTTTGGCAAGCCTGGTGCCCCCACCCCGCCGGGTTTCCAGATAACCTTCACGGTGTAGAGATTCCATTGCCTTGCGTATGGTCACCCGACTCACATTAAACTCGCTACACAACTGCCTTTCAGAAGGAAGCTTGTCGCCAACTTCCATACGCGACAATTGCTTCTGAAGCTCAAGCGCGACTTGCGCATAAACAGGCGGTTGAAAGTCGGAGGGTGTTGGCAATGTAGGATCCGTTGGCATAGTCTCTAAACAAGATGAATTGAGATTGGTATTGTTAAAAAGTCAAAGTTAAAGCAATGTTTCGTGTCGTATATATTGAAATTAAGCCATTTTCGATTCATTAACCCTATGAAAATAAATGATTTACAAAATAATAGACCACGTGGCAGCAGGGATGCAGTTTTTCCATAACTATTCCAGCGCTTGTCGATGGCGCTTTTGCTTCACAGGCTATGAATATGCCTGTAATAAGACAATGGAAGACTTACGGTAGTTAATTCATCTATTTGCATTGACAATAATACCACTTATGGGAGCGTGGCTGCGGAACTTGAAGAGTAGGGTCGTTCAAGGCCGCTCTATTCCAGAATTGTTGCATAACATACCCCACCCCCGATGAAACCATTCGCACTTTCAGACAGCTTGCCCCCC
>JAUIHT010000030.1 GCA_030432235.1 Verrucomicrobiia bacterium
ATGACGTACCTCCTTTACGGCTGGCAGCTTGCCATAAAGTTTCTCGCCCAGCTGGCGAACCAGTTCACGTTCCGGCCAGGTGAGCCGATGATCGTCGAGCGAGACCGCAAGCATGTGCTGCTCATGCCAGCCATCGCGCTTGACCTGGTCAGGGTTACGGCGATTGCCGCCGTAACCCTTGGGAGTGAAGCGCATACCCATCAGGCCAGCCCTCCCTGCGTTTCGATTGCCCAGAGCAAGATTGCGATGGCGTCCGCCTCGTTGTCATCAGTTGGACTGAAACCGCGCTTGCGGGCGGCGTCGATCATGGCCTGCTTGTTGGCATTGCCCTGGCCGGTCAGGAATTTCTTGATCGTGCCAACTGGTACGCCTTGGTAGGGCACACCGCGTAATTCCCCCCAGCTGGTCAAAACCGCCAGCAGACCTCCAAACACGTGGGCTGCGTCAGTGCCCACGTGCCGGCGGATCTCTTCAAAATAGATCGCTTCGATCGGACCGGACAGTCGGTCGATCTCAGTCAGCCAGGTGGTAAAGCGCAGGTAGCGCATGCCGCCACCATCGTAGCGGCCAGGCTTGAAGCTGACAGTGCCGCTGGTGATGAGGCCATCAAAGCCACGAATGGCCCAGCCTGTGGTTGTGCCGAGATCAAGGGCAAGGATCTTGCGTGAGGGTTCTGCCGGCATCGGCATTTTCGGGGTTGCGCCGACATCGGCGCTGGCGAGAGTCAGGTCAGCCATGTGTGGTCTCCTTTTCTGGTGGGCTGCTCGGGTGGAAGACGACGGCGGTTGATGCTTGGCGGTACCGGCCGCCGTCGTCGGATGGTCTGTCAGCGTTTCCGGCGCGGGCCGTATTTGCGCAGGTAATTGGAAGCGTGCTTCTTGCCGGCTGCAGTGACAGCCTTGCCCGGAGCGTGGTGCAGGCGGCACCGGCGGTTCAGCGTGCCAGACCGCATGCCACTCCAACATTCGAACGGTGCGCCGCATTCCGCGCAGTAGCTTTGCCAGTAAATGATCGGGACGAGCTCACCATCCTTGCGGCGGTGCAGGTCGGACCCGGTCACCACATAGCGTTGCCCTTCGTGCAGGAGTGCAATGCCCGGCATTGGAACCACGTCGAAGTCGATTGTATGCACGACCCGTTGTGTGATCTTCATTGGGCACCTCCGATCGGCTTCGGAAATGACCACAGTCGAGAGCTACGCGCGGATATTATCTTGGCATAGGGAGGCGGGACGGACAGGTCCGCCTCCCTATATATAATATATAGGCTTCCATTGTTCGTCCTCGTATTCAGGTAACTCATTGCAATTGCTTTCTTTTTCAGGACAAACAGAGGTCGAACAAGAGGACAGACATGTTTGTCCTCGACCTTAGTCAAGCCATTGATTTTATTGATTTCAGGACGAACAATGTCGGAGGTCGAACATGTTTGTCCTAAGGACGAACAACGCGCCGGGGCGCAAAAATCAGTCATTTTCATCCTCCGTGATTGGCCATTCCGCGGGGTCTTCGACCTCGAGACAGATGCCGTTTGACGGCGATTTGTAGTGGCTTGGCAGAACCGGCTTCGTCCCCGAAAGAACTTCGCCCGTGTCGGGATCGACGCGATCCTCACCGCCGAAAATCATGCCCTCGACGCAGAGATAACCGAACCGTGAGCGCACGACCGGGTAGCCAAAAGGCGTGCCGTCACGCACGAAACGGATGTACCCTTTCGTGGTCAGCACATTGATCCGGTCACGAATAGTCGACTGGCTACCAAGCCCAAGCTGGTTCTCGAATTTTTCGCGAAACTGGGTCGAAGTATAAAGGTTGCCGTTTGCCGCCTCGGCCAAGAGAATTGCCAGGATGACGTCGCGCTTTCGGTCGCGCTCAGCATCTTGCTTCGCGCCCATCTCAGCCCGCA
>JAUIHT010000031.1 GCA_030432235.1 Verrucomicrobiia bacterium
AGCATCGCAGCGATCTCGTCCTCGATCTGCTTCAAGTCCGCCTCAATCTCCGCCAGGGGCCGGGGCGGGGTGTACTGGTAGAAGTAGCCTGAGTGATCCCCAGTTTGTGTAAGTTTGTGATGGAAAACGACTTAGTTATAGTTTTCTATTGACATAATTTGCTGTTCGATCAAAAATGGACTGAGTGATAGAAAAAACCACAACCCCAAGAGGAGGTCGTCGTAATGCTCAGTCCGGATACTATTTTGGCATGGTTGGCTCAGAATGTAAATGGTGCCCGCCAATCACGTTTGAAAACGCTTGCCGCAATCATCCCGGGGGCCATGGCGATGGTCGGCGTGAGCATTCACAGCCTTGGGAGGGCCATGCCCGGGGCGACAACGGCCAAGCATAGCATCAAACGCGTGAACCGCTTCCTGGGCAATGCGGCATTCGAGGGCGAGGCCATCGCGCGAGGCATCTTCGATGCCTTTGCTCCAAAGCGCGAGCGGGTATTGGTCTTGGCGGACTGGACCGATGTTGCCAATGGAAAGATGCTCGTATTTGCCCTGCCCTGCAATGGGCGCAGCATCCCGTTCTACACCGAGGTGGTCGCCAAGATGGCAGGCAAAGGCGCACTGAGAAAGGCGGAAATGGCTGCCTTGTCGGAACTTGAGACGATATGCGGCAGCCGCGCCGAGGTCGTCATCGTCGCCGATAGGGGATTCGGCAACAAGCGCTGGCTGGCCAAGGTGCGGGCCTTGGGGTTTCACTTTGTCCAGCGCCTCTCCAATGTTTTTCAGGTGGAGACGGAGCGGTATATCGGGGGTCTCAAGGATATGGACTTACGAAAGAAAGCGAAGGCGCGGAACTGGGGGCGCGGGACCATTGGAGAGGACCGGGTTATAGAGGGGCTGCTAATAACCACCTACGACCCAAAGGCCAAGGAACCTTGGTATCTCGTGACCAGCCTCGAGAACATAGCGGCCAAGGACGTGGTGGACGTCTACCGGCAACGCTGGTGGATCGAGACCACCTTCCGGGACGGCAAGAACCGGGAGTGGGGACTCGGCCTGGACAACGTTGAACTCAAGAACCACGAGCGATACGAACGGCTCTTCTATATCGTCGCGCTCGCATTCATATTTCTCAGCGCCCATGGCGCCATCGCAGAACAGAATGGATTCGCTAATACGCTAAAAGCGAACACACGTAAGATCAGAGTACTCAACCTGCTACGCACAGGAAGCTTCTACATCAACAGGCACGGAGCTGCACTCGGTAGCGCCATCGCAGCACTGAGGCGGTTGGCTGCGGAAAACACGGCTCCAAACTGGGGATGACTCAGCGGTGAAGCAAGCCGAATTGAAATACCGTGGTATTCCTGCTATCCTACCAGCGGTGTGCAACGTCTGGGGTAATGTCACAGTTCGAGCTGTAGAGTCAAACGGGCGCAAGGGTCGGGCTGTGGTCCACATCCGGGGGCGCCCAAGCCACGAGGACCTGATTTCATGTCGTTGTATGGGGCCCCAGGCCGTAGTGCATCCATTCGCACCCTTTCCCTCCTTCTCCTTTTAGCCGTGGTTGCGGTGTTTTCGCGCGCTGGCGCCCAGGCCCCGGAGCTGGGCATTCTCACCACGATCGGTGACGCGTCCTACGCGGAGGCGAATGCGGTATTCGTTGACAACTCGCTCAATAGTTACACGACGGGCGTCTTCGAGGATACGGTGGACTTCGATCCGGGTTCGGGTACCTTCAACCTGACCAGCGTGGGTGATGCCGTCGAGGCCGGCGAGGTAATTTATGAGCTATTCGCCCCGACCCTGGTCAGCGCGCAGCGCGAATAT
>JAUIHT010000032.1 GCA_030432235.1 Verrucomicrobiia bacterium
TCGTAGCCTGTCCGGGTCCGCCGAAGCGGAAGGGTCAGGGGACACTACGCCCCGTTCGACCTGATAAGCCTGGTCTTAGGCAACCTGACTGCTCTTCTTTTGAAGATGGTGTCAGGTGAACCAATAAGGCTCCAAGAGCCGTCGTTGATGGTGGGTATTTCACCTCCATTTAAGTTGGCGGAACCATCGGTCCGCGAGTTGAAAGAAATCACCAATGAAGTGGCAAGTTGAATGTCGGCCCTTTGCAGGCCGGAATGAACGTGGCTGTCGCCGATTTAATGCCAGGGTCAAGCCCTGTAATTGGAAAGTTTTGAAGATGAGCTGCAGTTGAAACTGTGCGCCTTGCCAGCTCTGTTGGCGCTGCTGTCGTTTTTGCCATTTACGATGGCGAGGACGACACCCCCATCCACATTACCGCTGTGGCCGCGTATGAAGCCGGTTTGCAATTCATGGGAGGCAGTATAACCAGACAAAATTCGCGCCGAACGCATCAATCTGACCGCTATCCGTTGTCGTTCCGGGCTCCGCCGCCCTCGTCACTACCCCGCTTCGCTCAGCAGTGACGAGGGCTTCGTACACATCAACACCCACGCCAGGTCTGCCGACCTGTCATGGCGGTTGAGCAGGCACAATTGATCGGACACGTGGTTACAGTGGAACCACAGGATAAACGTCAGGGTAGGCAGCGCGGGAATCAGCAGTAGAAAGGCCGTCGAACGATAACGCAGACAGCGAGAAAGGAAGGTGCCACTTTATCCCAAGTGGCCAGGGCAAGGAGCCGATAATTGTCGGCGGCATTAATCCTCGTTGGGTAGCATAATGGTGACAACCGGCTCACCAGAATCGCCAGGACCGACGATCAGCTTCAATGTCACTTCCTCTGCCTCCACCGAATGTCCGTCTTTGGGCACCCGATAGAGCGAGAATTGCAGTTGATCGCCAGAGTCCTTGCTCGTGCGGATAGCGTAAAACGCCATGAACAGCACATCCCACAAACGACCGGACTCATCCTGATGCACCTGAAAACGGTTATTTCGCTCCGTCCAGGCAACGCAATCACACCAGGCCGCATGGGTAAGTGCCACCGGCCATTTGAAACCGGCCTCCTTTGCCATACTGCTGACATCGACCAGAACACCATCTTCGATGGCCTGGGCACGCGTGTAACTTGCCACAACAGGGCCAAAGACCGATTCCAACGATGTATTCTCTGCATTTTTCATAAGGTTTCTCCCTGGGAGTAAAGTAAATATCTCAGGGAGTACCTCCTCCCCACCGGGAAGAAGAGACTCCCCGATGGGTTAAGTAAAAAATTGCTTTAGAGCAATCCACGTTCGGCAAACGACACAGATTCACCCGCCGTCACGATAAAGTGATCCAGCACGCGAATATCCACGAGCGCCAGCGCGTCTTTCAAACGCTTGGTAATCGCCTCATCCGCATGACTGGGCTCGGCGACACCACTGGGATGATTATGAAAAAACATCACAGCGGCAGCGTTCAGCGATAATGCCTGCTGCACCACCACGCGGGGGTACACCGATGCACCATCGATGGTTCCCTGAAACAACTCGGCCGTATCAATCACCCGGTGCCGGTTGTCCAGAAACAGACAGCCAAAGATTTCCGCTTTCCGCTCCGCCAACAGCAACCGCAAAAAATCACGGGTCTGATGGGGTGAAGGCAGCTCAGTACCAGGCGCGTGCATTGATTGCAGCACGCTAAAGGCCAGTTCCAACAGGGACTGCTTTTCAAGGTCA
>JAUIHT010000033.1 GCA_030432235.1 Verrucomicrobiia bacterium
GGTTATCGGCTAACCAATTGGTTTTCCTAAGTAATTGGAATCGTTAAGATTTCGGCTCATAACCTGAAGGTCGTAGGTTCAAATCCTACCCCCGCAACCAAAATCCTAAAACAATTCAAACGCTTGCGTGATGGTAAAATGATACCTCACGCCTTTTTGCGGTTTACGTCAACACCACGTCAACAAATCATGAGTCCCCCTACGACGCGCCGGTTACAGTTCCGAAAACCGCGCATGGCGGCGATCCACGGCGTCTGGAATTCATTTTTTTCAATTCCGGAAAAGGTCAGGCTGCAGAGACCACCGACGAGCATTTCATGAAGAATGATAGAAATTTCCTCCGCCTCACATCAAGTTGTTGATTCATAGGGATGGTTTGCCAAGAGCCCTGAAACTATCCCGCCGCTAACGTGGCCTAATTTTGCACCGCCGTTTCCATTTGGTCCGGGCGTGGAAGCACTGTGGAAGCAAGAGGGCTCGAAGTCCTTCATATTGCTGCGTAAGCTGGTATCTCCGGTGACCTTAGCTTCCAGTTTTGCTCGCTAGGGATCATCGCATCGATGCCAGCCGGAATCCCGCTGCCAAAGGCGAGCTCTCGAACATCGACCGCGACGACATCCAGTACCGGCTGCTCTTCGGTCATGAGCACGAACTCGGTGATCCTTCCTGGCGGGCAGTCCCTGGAGGCCGGGTAAACGAGCGCGAGTCGCTTGCAGCGGTAGCGACTGGCGTAGGCATTCATCTGATACGCGTCGCCGCTCGCGACGCCGGAGTTCGATTCGCCGAGATCGAGGCGTTTCCACTTTGCATCGAGGATGAGGGAACGCAAAACAGCGCCAAAGCCCATGTTTTGTTGGACTAAATCCCTATCCCGCGACCAGCGGTCGCCAGGTCTTCTGCGGTGTTCGCCAGTCGATCCCTTCCAGTAACATCGACAGCTGCGACGGACTCAGGCTGACCTTGCCTTCCTTGGCCTCGCTCGGCCATGCAGCGATCGACAATGCGGCGTGGGCCGAATGTCACCAGGTCGTGGGTGTAGTCAGTGGATGCCGTCCCCGCGGCCATGCCGCTGGCTGCACCATACGCCACCATCTCCCCCTGATAGCCACTGCCGCTTCCAACCACCGCGCCGGCGATTGCGCCAACGAGCAATCCGGCCATGATGTTGGCGCCCATCTGCTCCTCTTGCCGCTGACGGTAGTCCGCCTCGACCTGCACGGCGACCGCCCGGCATGCTTCAAGATCGCGCTCAAATCGCGCCATGTTGGTGCGTTCCGGATCGACCACTGGGCGGTATTCGGTGAGGGGCTCAAGCTCGGCGCAGCCAGCGATTGCCAGCATGGCGAAGATGCCAAATGCCTGTGGCTTCTAAGAAGTTTTCATGCAGCAGCTCCTTTTCCCTTCCCGAGAGTAGATCGGGAGGGTTATGCTGAGGTCAGCCCCCAGGTTTGTGATACGTCTAAGAACGTGACGGGCTTGTCACGAAGCGGCTTTCAGGCACGCCCAAGGTCCGTTGGTCAGCTTGGTGAGTCAATCAAAAAACTAGACGCATGTATCCATGCGACATATAGGTAAGGGCAGAGGGTGACTCGCAAGAAGGGTAAGCAGCTGAACTGGGGTGTCGAACGGCGATACGAGTTCATCGAGTTCCGTCTCTTCTGGCAGGGCCGGATCAACCGAGGGGACTTGATGGACGCGTTTGGGGTTTCGACACAGCAGGCATCGCTGG
>JAUIHT010000018.1 GCA_030432235.1 Verrucomicrobiia bacterium
GTGAGTGCTATCCGTTCCAGGTAAGTGGATTATCCAAATCAGCCATCAGCGGGGCGGCAGCGTCCTTATCGCTCAGGACCGGTGCACCCGTTAGCGGCCAGTCGATTCCCAGGTTCGGATCGTCCCAACGCACCGCGCGGTCGCAATCAGGCGCGGAGATGCTCTTATCGCTTTGAGGGGTGAATGGCCACCTCTGCAGATCTGGCTGGGATTGGTTTCGGCGCGGATCTATGTTTTGCGATCCTGCGACATGGTCGTACCGGAAGGGCTGAATCCATTTCAGAAATTCAAAGCCGCCGGTTCTGACCTTAAGGCGACGCGCGGTTACGGCCGGGCCAAATACCCCGCCACAGCCATTGGCTGCGCAGCCTCAGTTTTTGCCGCATTCTGCGCATGGTGCAGACAGAGAAATCCTCATCAACATGATGACCATTCGACCTGACCCTTGTGGCGCGCATTTTCAGCGGTAACCAGGACAGTCCCTGAACCCACAAGGCATAGGTCACCAGCTGCTCACTGCGCTGTGAGGCTGTCATGGCACAGCAAATCCGGACGCACAAAGAAGCAATGCTCTGCCCCTGAGCGCACGGCAAGTTCGGTCACTTCGTGCAAGGAATGCAGTTGCAGGACAAGATTGCGCAAACTCGCCCCGTTATTATACCAGTAGTCTCCGCATGACAGGATATCGCCCATCGGCCAGCGCGCAAACACATCTTCGGGCGTGTCGGTTAAGCAGTTTTCAAGCGGCAGCAAGGCGCTTGAGTTTTGCGCCGGATCTATGCTGCTGCGATACAAATGCGCAAGGCAGACTGCTTCGGACTTGGCCTTGAGAGGAGCGATCAGATGCTCTGCGATGCTCGGCGCGGGATGCTCTAGCGCTCTGGGCAGGCCGAAGAAACAAATCGCAACAGATTTCTTGGTCATGATGGCAATAGTCTTGCAGCCGGTCTTGGCTGCATGTTCAACAGATCTGCCCATGGGCGCTTTGGGCCGAGCCTTGTAAGGGACGGGACGTAGGGCTGAGCGGAACGAAATGCCCTCATAAAGAATTTCCGCACAAATACCCCTCAACATCAGTTTTGAAAAACCATTTATAATCAGAATATTGAGATGCACGGTCGATCTTTTAGCGGCATAATGAACGCATGAACGGCTCAAAAAAGCACCGTGCGAAACATAACACAAAACACTGATCGTTTCGCGCATGAGTTTTGCAACGGATTTTTCCCATGATTTCAATCATGCTGCCCCACCATGCGGAACGACAGATTTTTGGGACCCCCACTTTCGCATGGCAGTTTTGAGGCCGTTATCAGCCTCTTATGACGGGATACCGTTCCGCTCAGCCCCACGTCCCGAAAAGGCGAACGCAAGCCTGTCGTAACACCCAAAAAAGCTGGAGCAGGCCAGAGCTCATTTAAGTGGCGGATTGACCGTCCGAGAGGCCGCAGCGCGCCTGAAAATCAGCAAAACCAGCCGCCACAACGTTCTCAGAGACCAGAAATCCGACTGAAAACGCGGATGTTCCCGTAAAGTTCGCTCAAGCCAGGCAATATAGCCACTTTTATGCAGTGACCCCAAAACCAAAAAGCTCTAAAGCCGCTTTATTCATTTAAAAAGAGACAAGGATACCTTCCGTGCGTTGGTTCAAAACCAAAAAGAACACTCCAGGGGCGGCCCCGCAGTCACTGGCCATGTCAAAACCCTTGCCCCCCAAGGCTGCGAAGGCACCAGAGTTCATTACAAGGGCTCAAGCCTATAAAGAGCAACTGGAAACAGCCAAGAACTTTGATGAACTCAGTGCACTGTGGAAGAAATTCAGCTTTGCCTACACCATGCAGACGGATGATCCCTTCTCGGATGCATATCGCCAAGAGGTCACGGAGCTTTATCAAAAACTCGTCGACACGCCCTATGATGTTCAGAATGAATTGACGTCTTCACATCTTTCGGATGAGGCTTTTGCCCGTGGCTTTCCATGGACATCAGACAATCTGGGCGTCGTGGCGCATGAGATCGGCAAGGCGGTCCAAGGGTTTCGCGTTATCGCACAGCACGCTCCTCATGCCAAAAGCATCATAGAATTTGGGGCTGGTTGGGGCAATACGGCCATTCCAATGGCGCGGGCCGGCATGGATGTCTGTGCAGTTGATATCGACCAAGCTTTTTTGAAACGCATTGCCAATGAAGCAAAAGCGCTGTCCGCGCCCCTGCGCACTTATCATGCCGATTTCCTCGAAGCGGCGAGCAACCCCGGACAACGCTATGATGTGGCGCTGTTTTCATCGAGTTTTCACCACTGCCTCGAATTTCAGGACCTGCTTACCCATATCCGTGAGAATGTGTTGACAGAAAACGGTGTTATCGCCTTTTTTGCAGAGCCGATTTCCAACGGTTTTTCTTTCCCTTGGGGGCTGCGCTATGACGGGGAGGCTGTCTGGGCAATCACATGCAACAAATGGCTGGAACTGGGCTTTCGTGAAGACTTCTTTCTTGATCTCCTCAAACGTACGGAACTGCAGGGTGAAATGGCCCCCGACACCACAGGCCTGATGGGGCCAGCATGGCTTGCCCGCCCAATCTGATCTTTATCTCGGCAGTCTATAAGCGTTAGAGAGAGCTTGATAGGCTGCCGAGTGCATCCACTTTCTGAAAGATGGGCGAGGTTGACCACTGCGCTCCAGAACAATTCTGCGGGCTATAGAGCGAATGCGCCCTGAAGAGTGAAAAAGCAGGTTGGCCACAAATTTTTTCGGCTCTCCACTGACTTTGAAAAAGACAACCTCCATCATCCCACGAGAGGCCTGATAGGCGGCATCGGCCTCCAAGTGTTTGCGTAGCGCCGAAAGCTCATTCATCAGTTCTGCATTCTGCGCTTCCATCTGGCGTTCGCGGATAGCTGCGGCGGTGATCTGTTGCTGCAATTCGGCAATTTGATTGCGGCGCTGCTCTGCCTCGACCATCGCCGTTTGCTGCGTCACACTCATGTAATCGTCAAATAAATTCGGCGGATAGGCAAAGGCCGGGACAAGACGATCATAATGTTCTGCCGCCAAATAATAGCGGTTCAAACCATCGCAATAGACATAGCGATAATCCGCCTCGGTCAACTGATGTTCCCAAAGGTGATGATTGGTCACCTGGGACATTGGCTCCATCGCTTCGATCAAGATGATCCAAGGCCGGAAGCGGCCCCAGTCATTGCCACGAAGGGCCTGGGCCTCATGGCCCTCCACATCGATTTTCAGGAAATGGATGTCGGACACATCACCCATATGGGCGTCACATAGATCGGTCAGAGTCGTCATCGGTGCCACAACAGTTTGTTTTTCAAACCCCGCCTCGACATGATTGGCAGCAATCTCGTCAGATGCCGTAGACAAACCGGCATTGCTCAAGATGTTGAGGCTCGCCTCTCCCTTGCTGTCACCAATCACAACGCCAAGGTTCGTGTCACGAATCCGCTCTTTGTTGAGCTCCTTCAAAAGCCTTGGATTGGGCTCTACATTAATTCCGCTCCAGCCGCGTTCATAAAATGCCAATGTGACACTATGAAAGCTCGGCCAGGCGGCACCAAGATCAATATAGAACCCCTTTTCGACATCCTTGAGGGCGCGCCAAAGAATGAGGTCTTCAAAATTCTGAGCATAGGAAACAAAAGTCATATCACCGCCTTCATGTGACGCCGCATTCTATCAATCAAATAGCTTTGCAGAGCAAAATGTAGTGTTCGCCGATATGTCCGAATTCCGGTCGATCTACGATACTGGGCCAGTAGTACCCAATCTCCGGCACAGCTTCATCCAGCACGGTGACCTCAAAACCAGCCTCTTCCAACTGCTTGACCAACTCGTCGCGCCCGAAAATCCGCATTTCGAGCACCGTGCCTGGGCCACCGTGGAAAACAACATGTTCATCATAAACCTGATAACTGCCATCGTTCTTTTTTGAGACAACCAGCCAGTCTTCCCCCATCTGGCATGTTGCAAAATCAACCATGCCCGGGAAGTGCTCGATTGTCTTTGGCGCATCACCAAACGGGGTCGAAAAGACAAGATGGCCGCCCGTTTTGAGCATCTTGCGCATGTTCGTGAACCCAGGCTCCAAAGGCTGCAGCACATGTTCAAAGACTTCGGTGCAGATCAGGAAATCACTACCTTGATAGTTTTGCCAATGCGTCTGTGAAACCACATCAAGGAATGGCTCTTGGTGAAAGAACGTATTGGTGAAGTCGAATTTCTCCGAAAGGACCCGCGCATATCCCTCCCACTCGCTCATTCCGATCCCTTTCACATGAGGGTCGGACGTAAACTGTTTGAGCGGAAGCGACTGCTTCATCAGGCCGAGGCTGAGAGCGTGAATAATCCCGCGAAAACGCGGCGTGGATCCGCAGCCGGAACAATTTGGGGCCTCTCGGTGAAAGGTGCCTGCAGCCTGGGTATTAGACCGACCACAGATATTGCAAGCAAAGGAGATTTGGTGGTCTGGAGAGAAGTCCGTTTTCATATGGCACCTGATAGTAACTAGCGCGTGCTGACAGAAGCATGTGCGGATGAGGTTTCAAAGCGCTGGGATGCTTTCTTTTCCATTGACACCAAAATATCGGCAAAACGTGCTTCAAAAGCCGCAAAAGAATAAAGCTGGGCTCGGGCCTGCGCATTGTCACGCAATTCGGTCAACTTATCCTCCGAATAGGACAGAAGCGCGCGCGTGATCTGCACAAGCTCTTCCCGGGAGCCATAATGGAACCCCGATATGCCGTCCTCGACAATCGTGGACGGCCCTCCATTGTTGACCACGACCGGGATGACCCTTGCTGACATCGCCTCTACGACACTGATGCCGAAATGCTCACAATGCTCAGGCCACTTTTTGACATCAACACCAAGACCCGCCCCATGCCAATAGATCGACGCGCGCTGCAAAAGCCCCGACAGGACAGAAACAGGGGCGTCGATATGGAATGAAACCGGCAGATCCCGAGCCATCTGTCGGCAATTGGCCAGATAGTCGCGATGGATCGGTTCGGGATGCAAAGAGCCAACAAGATCAAGGCTTGTATCTGCTCCCAGCTCGGACAGAGCCTTCATGGCCTTGACCATCTCATCCTGACGTTTGCAATGATCTCCGATAAAGAAACGGCCAATTCCGAGAATGCCGGATTTTGCCATCTGAGGATCGACCTCGGCAACGATCCCGACCGGTGGGGCCACCACATGAATGGCAGGCTCGGGTGCCTCGAAATGGCGCAACTGTTTGCGGATCTCTTGCTCGACAAATCCCGAATAACAGATCACCGCATCGTAGTCCTTGAGCAAGGATAGATGCTGCCGGGTATGATCTTCGTTGGTTTTGAAGGGAAATTGACAGCAAAACAGATTGATGTGCCCCATAGCGCGCGATGTCGGAACAAGCGAATTTCCCAGACAATAGAACAGATCAAATTGCGCACCCGCCTCTGCCTGGGTATGCGTGATGATGTCGATCCCATCCAGATCAAGGTCGAGTTGATCAAGAACCAGCGATATACGAAGCCGGGAGTAAAGCTCTGGCACAATGAGCGTCAGACCATAGCCCTGCGCGGCCAGCACTTTCATAATGCTGAACAGGTAGCGTTCTCCCCCTCCGGGGATAATATTATAGGGCGTATAGATTCCCGCTGTCTTACGCGCCGAAGCAACCCGGGCCGGCAGCAGTGGAGCAATATAGGATTTGCCGTCATGCACGCCGGTCGTCAGAAAGTTGCGCCAGCGATCAATGAACTTGGCCTGGTTGACCTCAACGATATTGTTAAGCTTGTCTTTAAGGCTCTTGTCAGCTGTCGTGGCATTTTCATGGTGGATGACCTCTGACCTAGGGACGTAATACGTCTTTTTCCCCAAAGTGCCTATCTTCAGGCACAGGTCACAGTCTTCGTAATAGGCAGGTTCATAACGGAAATCGAAACCCAGAACGGCGTAGAAATCCGCTTTGCGCATCAAAACAGTGGCCGCCGAGACGTAGTCGACAACCCGCATTCTATTAAAGCGCGGCTGATCAGGGGACTGGAACTTACCAATCTGAACGGAGAACCCTTCGGGATCGAGAAGCACTCCGGCTTCTTGCAATTCACCGCTTGGATAGATGAACTTGGGGCCTACGCATCCCGCATCGGGATGAGTGTCGAAAACATCGACCAGAGGCGGTAGCCAATCAGGCGTCACGATGACATCATTGTTCAAAAAGAGCAGGTATGTGCCTTTGGCAAATTCCGCTCCGATATTGTTCCCCTCACCAAAAAAGCGATTGATCGCAAGCGGAATGAATTTGTGCGGCCCTTCATAAGCCGCAAGGCGCTTTTGGTTTTCTGGAGAGCTGCCATTGTCAACAACAATAACTTCGTACGGGATGCCTGTCGTGTTTTTCCAAATACTTTTCAGACAGTCGATCGTCATGTCTGGCTTGTTGAGATTCAAAATAATGATCGAAACCAAAGGGGCGTCGCTGCTGTAATCAGAAGCGTTTTGCGGGGAGTCGTCTGACATTTCTGTCTCCGAAAAAATAAGCGCGCTATCTGCAGCACAAAAAGCATTCATTTTTTATTTGCTTGCATCTGAAGTTCGGGCACGAAATGTGGACGAGGAGAACCGTCCTTCTTGAAAACAATTCTTTTGGCATATCCGCGCGCCTTGCCATTGGACTTGAAAAAGGCAACTTTGAACAGCTTTTTGGGCTTTCCGGTTTTGCGGAAAACGATCCGCTTCCAGAGTGTGTCGCGGATAAATGTGTGACTTGGAATAGTTACAGGGCGCACAATCCCGGTTTGCCGCAGGATTTCTCTGATCTGCAATTGTAGTTGCATTTCTGATTGATGAAAAGCAATTTCCATCTGGCGCATATCAAAGGCATGTTGTCTTTGAAGGGCTTCTACCTTTTCATTCAGCGCCGCGACCTGCCGTGCAAGCTCTTCCATTCTGCCCCCTTGTCCGGACTTGATTTGTGCACCGTGCAGCATGCCTTACACAACCATCCCTGCGAAGCACTCTGTCGCTGTCTTGGCATCCGAAATACTACGTGGGTTCTTATAAAGTTGCAAAATACAAGTGACAAGAGACCAAGCAGACCCCAAGCAAATCACACTATTCCAAGCCTTTACGCCGGCAGAACGTAGAACCCAAACCCGGACCATGACACGGGCCGTACAAACCGATCCAAAATCGCTTTGGCCACCTGTAGGGCTTTGAAACCAGCCCGGCACCGCTCGTTTTTGGAGCCGTGACTTGAGCGACCTTTATTGGCTGACTGATGAGCAGATGGCCAAGCTCACCCCTTTTTTTCAAAGTCGCACGGCAAGCCTCGGGATGATGATAGGCGGGTCTTGAGCAGGATTATCTTTACCAATCGCAATGGGTTGCGCTGGCGAGATGTGCCCAAGAAATACGGTCCACATAAGATGCTCTGTCTGAAGTCAGACAAAAACCGAACCAGAGCCTCCGTTACGAAACTGCTTGCGCTGTCCGGAAAACTCTGACGACGGACAACCCACCGGCTTAGGGTCGCATGATCAAACTGCACGTCCCTCTCCGCCATGATTTCTACAAGGTCGCGATGCGAGACCCCAAAACGGACGTAGAAATAGACCGCGAACAGGATCACAGATCGTGGATAGTGCATACCCTTGAAACTGATCATCAGACATTCCCAAGCGTTGTCGCAAGCCAAGCTCCAGTTGGATCAAAACGCGCGAAGGTGCGGTTTCGTTGCAAAGTTTTAGGTCAGCCAAATAGATCTGCGATCGCTTCAGTTCAGATTGCCAACTCGGAAAATTGACGAAACGGGCAGAGTCCGGGCGTGAACTGGCCTTTACGGATCATGTGCGCAACCTCGATACCCGCCAGAGTCGCTGATGCCGAAGCAAAAGACTTGAGGCCGAGCATCGGGCGGGTTCGTCTCTTGATGAAACGATGGTCCTGTTCCACGATGTTGTTCAAGTATTTCCGCCTGACCATTTCAATTGGGACCGGGCAACCAAAACCTTTTAGCATCTTGTTGATGGCCTTGAGGCCAGCGGTGTTAGCTCCACATTTTGTCAATGACAATCTTTCTCGGAAGGCCGTTGACCTCCAGCATTCGGGCGAAGAACATGGTGGCCGCGGGTTTGTTTCGTCGCGGGGAAAGCATGAAATCAAGCGTCTTGCCGTGCTTGTCGACGGCTCGATGGTTTTGTTGCGAAGTTTCAGTTGGAAGAAGGGAACGCGCTGTAGCATCAGGTTTAACAGGCAAGTTCCGCGAACTGGCGAAACGGGCAGAGTCCAGGCGTGATTTGACCTTTGCGGATCATGTGCGCCACTTCAATTCCGTCCAACGTTGCCGCTGCTGATACGAAGGTTTTGAATCCCAGCATCGGGCGGGTTCGTCTTTTGATGAATCGGTGGTCTTGTTCCACAATGTTGTTCAAGTATTTCCGCCTGACCATTTCAATTGGAACTGGGCAACCAAAGCCTTTCAGCATCTTGTTTATGGCTTTGATGCCAGCCGTGTTAGCTCCGCTTTTGTCGATGACAATCTTCCTCGGAAGCCCGTTGATCTCCAGCATCCGTGCGAAGAACTTGGTGGCGGCGGGTTTGTTTCGACGCTGCGAAAGCATGAAATCAAGTGTCTTACCGTGCTTGTCGACAGCTCGATAGAGATAAACCCAGTTCCCTTTCACTTTGATGTAGGTCTCG
>JAUIHT010000034.1 GCA_030432235.1 Verrucomicrobiia bacterium
CCCCCAATATGAAACCCGTTCGCAAAGCTGTATTTCCCGTTGCCGGTTTCGGCACCCGCTTTTTGCCGGCTACCAAAGCTATGCCGAAGGAGCTGCTGCCGATCGTAGAAAAGCCGCTCATCCAATATGCAGCCGAGGAAGCGATCGCGGCTGGGATTGATACGCTGATTTTTGTCACCGGGCGCAACAAGCGTGCGATCGAGGACCATTTCGACAGCAATCAGGAGCTTGAGGCCGCGCTCCGAGCCAAGGGCAAAAATGATCAAGCGCAGATGGTGCGGAGCATTCTGCCTGAGGGCGTGGAATGCATCTTCGTCCGGCAGCCGGAGCAGCTGGGCCTGGGCCATGCCGTCCTCTGTGCAGAGCGCGCTGTCGGCGGTGATCCCTTTGCGGTTCTCCTGGCCGACGACTTCCTGACCTACGATGGGGCGGGCGTGACCGCCGATCTTGTCAAAGGCTACGAGGCCTCAGGCCGCACGCAACTGTCGGTCATGGAGGTCAATGGACCCGACATCTCGAAATACGGTGTGGTGCAGCCCGGCGCGGCCGCTGGCAGTGTCGCGGGCCTCGTGGAAAAGCCCGCCCTCGAGCAGGCGCCGTCGAATCTTGCCTCGATCGGCCGTTATGTCCTGACGCCAGACATCTTCGAGATCCTGCGTGGCCAAGCGCCTGGAGCGGGCGGCGAAATCCAACTGGCTGATGCGATCAACACACAGGCCGCCGCCGGTCAGGTGGAAGCCGTAACGTTGAACGGCCAGCGGTTCGACTGCGGGACCGTGAAAGGGTTCTTGCAAGCCATCATGCATGTGGCGCAGCGCGATGGGTTGGTTTGACGCCTAACCACTCGAAAAGCGGTAGGCCGGTAGCTAAAATTTTAGGGTTACTTCTCACTTGTTGCGGAGAATGACATCTTTATTCTCCGCATTTTCCACGGTGATTTCGCTTGCTTTTGCGCAGATTGCATGGCTTTATCGCCGCATCATGTGCGGAGAAAGTTATGTACGTCTGGGAGCAAACAAGCTGGCCTAGTCTGACTTGGGATGATGGGGTTCTTACTGTGCCCCTGGCGGCCGCAAGACATGAGCAAGGTAGGCTGCTCGGTAAGATGGAGGCAGTGGGCTTCGATCTGCGAGAAGAAGCTATGCTCCAGACGCTCACCCAAGATGTTGTCAAGACGAGCGAAATCGAAGGTGAAAACCTCGATACTCAACAAGTTCGATCCTCTATCGCACGTCGTCTAGGGATCGACATCGGGGCGCTGCCTCCTGTCGACCGCAACGTCGAGGGGATCGTCGACGTTATGCTGGATGCAACTGGCAAGTACCAAGAGCCGGTGACGGCCGACCGTTTATTTTCCTGGCATGGGGCTTTGTTTCCAACGGGTCGCAGTGGTCTAAGCAAAATCCGTGTCGGGGAGTGGCGTGACGATGCCAGCGGACCGATGCAGGTCATTTCTGGTACATATGGTCGGGAGCGCATCCACTTCAGCGCTCCTCCTGCCGATAGGGTCCCCGGGGAAATGGCACGTTGGACTTGTCTCGAAAAAATGCCGGGGTCGATGCTCGTTTAAGCGGCCATTTTCTCGAAGGCCAGTGGGCTTTTCCCGGCGAGGGCCGAATGCCGTC
>JAUIHT010000035.1 GCA_030432235.1 Verrucomicrobiia bacterium
CGACCAACGCGAAGCGTTGGGGCGTCACCGCAACGCGGTGACGGGCGCAGCCCGAGGGCTTCAGCCCGAGTCAATCCTGCCACCCCAGCCATATTCGAGACCGCCTTGCGCCGAAAGGTGCAGGGCGTTGTTTTGGTGTGCGGTACTCCTCCATCACAAGCCAGGGAAGAAACACAGTGTCGTCAAAAATGATGGTGTTCACGGGTAACGCCAACCCGGAACTGGCCCAGAAGGTCGCAAGCAGGCTGTACCTGTCCCTGGGCAAGGCCGACGTGGGCAAGTTCAGCGACGGTGAGGTGGCCGTGGAACTGAACGAAAACGTCCGCGGCAAGGACGTGTTCGTATTGCAGTCGACCTGTGCGCCGACCAACGACAACCTGATGGAACTGGTGGTGATGATCGACGCGCTGCGCCGCGCCTCCGCCTCGCGCATCACCGCGGTCGTGCCCTACTTCGGCTACGCCCGGCAGGACCGGCGCGTGCGTTCGGCCCGGGTGCCGATTACCGCGAAAGTGGTGGCAGACATGATGGTCGCCGTAGGCGTTGACCGTGTACTGACCGTCGACCTGCACGCGGAGCAGATACAGGGCTTTTTCCAGTGCCCCGTGGACAACGTGTACGGCTCGCCTGTGTTGATCGACGACATCAAGGCGTGCAACTACGAGAACCTGATCGTCGTGTCGCCGGACATCGGCGGCGTGGTCCGGGCCCGGGCGATCGCCAAGCAAATGGACGACCTGGACCTGGCGATTATCGACAAGCGGCGCCCCCAGGCCAACGAGTCGCAGGTCATGAACCTGATCGGCGAGGTGAAGGGCCGTACGTGCCTGCTGGTGGACGACATGGTCGATACGGCCGGCACGCTGTGCAAGGCGGCCGACGCCCTGAAAGACCGCGGCGCGGCGAAAGTCGTCGCGTACTGTACCCACGCGGTGCTCTCGGGCAAGGCGCTGGACAATTTACAGAGCTCCCAGCTCGACGAGCTGGTGGTGACAGACACGATTCCCCTGAGTGCGGAGGCGGTCAACATTAGCAAGATTCGCCAACTCACTATCGCCGACCTGCTGGCCGAGTCCATGCGCAGGGTGGCGAATGAGGAATCCATCAGCGCGCTGTTCCAGTAATCGGGCAGCGTATTTAGCAATCCCCTCGCAGCGCCGGTCGCAGGTGCCGTGAGGGCCAATCAAAGGAGTCACGACAATGTCTGGCCAATTTGAACTGAACGCAGAAGTGCGAGAGGACATGGGGAAAGGTGCGAGCCGCCGCCTGCGTCGTCTCGCTGACAAGATCCCCGCCATTATCTACGGTTCCGGGAAAGACCCCCAGCCCCTGACACTGGTGCGCAAGGATCTGGAGAAAGCGCTTGAAAACGAGGCTTTCTACACCCACGTGCTGACCATCAATGTCGGTTCAACCAAGGAAAAGGCCATTCTCAAGGACCTGCAGCGCCACCCCGCCAAGGACTTTGTGATGCACGCCGATTTCATGCGCATCGACGACAACGTCGCCCTGAAGGTGCACGTGCCCATCCACTTCATTAACGAAGAAGCCTGCGTTGGCGTGAAGCTGGAAGGCGGCATCATCCAGCACCAGACCACTGAAATCG
>JAUIHT010000036.1 GCA_030432235.1 Verrucomicrobiia bacterium
CTCTTCGAACTCATCTCGGCACGATACGAGAGGCGATCCATCATGATCACCGCCAACCAGCCCTTCGGTGAATGGAACAAGGTCTTCCCGGACCCCGCCATGACCCTGGCCGCGGTCGACAGGCTGGTTCACCACGCAACCATCTTCGAGATGAATGTCGAAAGCTACCGGCGCCGCGCAGCCCTCGAGGCCAAACGGCAACGCGGAAGGCCCGCCTCCTTCGCCACCATAAACAATACGCCGCTGATTGACGCAGCGCGACAATCAGAAAGGAAAGAGGAACTTGCCAGCGACAATCAAGATGCTATCGTCAAAGACGTCGCGACATAGAATCTCATCCAGATCGTCGCTCGCGTCTCACCCAGATTGTCGCGCCATAGCCATGCGGCGGGTCTGGTTCGGCTCGGCGTGGTTGCGCTGGACGGGACCAAGGTCAAGGCGAACGCCTCGCTTGCCGCAAACCGGACGCTGAAATCCCTAGAGACGGAAGTGTCGAGCATGCTCACCGAAGCGGAGGCGGCCGATGCCGCCGAGGACGAGAAGTATGGGGAAAGCCGGGGAGATGAACTCCCTGCCGATTTACGGGACCCGTCGGATCGAATGTGCCGGCTTTGCGCTTGCCAAGAACGGCTCTTGCGCGAAGCGGAGGAACAACGCGCCGGACAGCAGGCGAAGATTGACGCTCGAGCCGCCGAGGAAGCCAAGAGTGGCAAGAAAAAGCGTGGTCGCAAGCCGAAATCGCCTAACGACGTCGTCACCAAGGAGGCAAAGGCCAACGTGACTGATCCGGACAGTCGGATCATGAAGAGCCGCAAGGGGTATCTCCAAGGCTACAATGCCCAAGCCGTTGTGACGGCCGACCAGATCATCCTGGCTGCCGACGTGACGCACGAAGCCAATGACGTTCAGCAATTAGCGCCGATGATAGCTCAGACACTGGCGCTGATGGAAAAGGTGACCCGGGACCAAGTGAAGCTTGGCGTGGGGCTGTTCGACGCGGGCTACTGGTCCGAAGAAAACGCTGCCACGGAGACGGCGGATTGCGAATACTTGATCGCCACCACCAAGGACTGGAAACAGCGCAAGGCTCTGCGCGAAGCACCACCACCGCTCGGACCGGTGCCTGAAGATCTGAATGCTCGTGACAGGATGGAGTGGAAATTGTTGAGCGAGCGAGGACGAGAACTTTACCGCCTACGCGGCCAAACCGTGGAGCCAGTGTTCGGCCAGATGAAGGAGAACCAAGGCGCGGATGCCTTCATGATGCGCGGGACGGCGGAAACCAAGGGCGAGTGGAACCTGCACTGCGCCGCCCACAACATCAAAAAACTACACTCGGAATCTGTCCGCTGCGGGCGAAAAGGCGGAAAATGGCTCCTGAATTAGGGCGATAGGTGGGCAAAACCGCCCACTCGATGGCAAAAACACCGGGTAGAAGCCTTCGCGCCGCCGCGCGGGAGGTATTCCGCAACAGCCTCGATAGCGCCAGAATTGGCAGCCCTGCGGCGCCCACCCCCTGATTTCGGGCAGACTCCACCTCATGCCATCAGTCTCCGGCGGACGAGGAACAGGTTGCCGAGTGCGAACAGCGTGAAG
>JAUIHT010000037.1 GCA_030432235.1 Verrucomicrobiia bacterium
GGAATCCTTATTTTCAGCAAATGAAATGGACGAACTCTGGAGCCGTTCCGTTATGGATGGAGCGATTCCGTGTAGGTTGTGACATAGCCCCCGTCGACCACGGCATCCACGTGTTCGGTCAGGGTGTTCAGGGTGAAAAAGGCCACGCCCTCGACGCCTTCTTCCCGGCTCACGGTGAGGTAATCGTTGATGTCGGCGGGCTGCTTTATACCGCCGTGGCTCGTTACGATGCCCAGACAGAAGGTCAACAGCGCGTCGGAATCGGCGGGGATTTGGGCGCGAGCGCTTTTCATGCGGTTGCGAAAAACCTTCATATAGTCGTCGCCGTAATTGTCCGTGTAGCAATAACCCGACGCGTTGACTACGTCGATATAGCCCGCTGTGACCCAATCCACCCAGCGCTGGCCCACATAGTGACCATCCGCCACGTGGGCACCCCAGGAGTAGAGGACCTTCCTCACGTCGGGCAGGGCGGTATCGATGGCCCGGACGAGTTCGGTTAGCTGGGATTCCTTGTAGCGCTGGTAGGGCGTGTCGCCCCGGTCGTTGACGGTATAGGGCGCGCCGCCGGTGGCCTCGTTGTAGGCGGCCATGCTGGCCTCATCCAGCATCATGGGGCGGTTGGGATACCGGACGTAGTCGAGGGTGACGCCCTTCAATTTGTAGCGTGCGACTAGTTCCTTCAGAGCTCCGACCACCCAGGCCCGTGCTTCGGTGTTGGCGGGGGAGATGAAGCCATATTTTTTGCCTGCTTCGTTGCGCAGGGCCCACTCCGGGTGTTTTTCGAGGATGCCGCGCGGTTCCTCGTGGCCGGAGACCAAGACGGGCACGGTGGGATAGACCGCCATGCCCGCTTTTCGCGCTGTGGCGATAAAGGCACCGGCGGCGTCCCAATCCCCGTAGAGGTTTTCCGGGTGGTGGGTGCTCGGGTAGTAGGCCCGGCCTGCCGAGTCCGCTACGTAGGGCATGAGCACCGTGATGCCCGCGCGCCTGGCCGTCGCGACAGCGGCTTCGATGTCGGCGAGTCGTTTCTCCAGCGGGTCTGAAGGCACGGCGATTCGATGGAGATGGACGTAGGCACCGATGAAGGAGGATGGGGTGACGGGGGCTGGCAGGTTGGCGTCGGTATCGAAGTAATCACCCGAATTGCTGAGGATAACTTCGGTCTCGGCGTTCTGTAATTCAGCGAGGACGGGGAGGCAGCCACATAGCCAAGCGAGCAAGAGGACGGTGAATGGAGCGCGCCTGGTGAAAAGGATTGGACAGAAATTCATCGTAGACCTTTCAGGAAGGAATTGAACATCAAGCCGGGAAGCATGGCTTTACCCGCGTCATGCTAACAAAGTGTCTCGCTAAAAGGAAGGTACGAATGCCGGTCTTCCTTCATAACCTATCTTGAGGAAGGTTCTTTGGAGTTTGGCAGCCTGCCGCTGGTGCGTCCTGGTAAGCCGCGAGCAAGCTCGCTTCGTCAGGGCGTAAGCACGCTTACGCACTCCAGAGGCTCCACCTGTTTAACCCTCTGTAGGGCGTTTGTGTTTTTCGAACTATCGGATAGGGGGGCAAGGGCCTTGTCGGCGAATAGCTCCCA
>JAUIHT010000038.1 GCA_030432235.1 Verrucomicrobiia bacterium
CCGGTAGTCGCGAGCCTCTGAAAAACTTGCTGCTTGAAGAGGATGGCCTCGCCAACTGGTACGGCCAGCGCCCTTTTGACATCGACATGCAGCATGCACGGCTCGCTACGGAATGTGCTCTGGCCCGGTTACGCGATGATGACCGTCAGCTCTGCCGCGTCCTGTCCCGGCTCACCGTTTCTGACCTGGTCGCCCACGGCGCCGTCAAACGCTCCACCCTCTATCGCCGGATTGCCGCCCTTCGACCCTTGCTCATCGCCTACGGTCTCGGCCCCTGCTGGGACGGTTTTGAGATCGCGTGAGTAGAAGCAGGGCGAGGAGAGCAACAACATGATCACAGCAACCATCACCACGATCCGGCCGAAGACCCCGCTGACGGAAATCCAGTTCTGCGCCTGGGTGGCGCAGGCCATACCAGGCGACCGTCTGGAATATCACCGCGGCTATCTCGCGGTGGATGCCGACAAGGTCACGTCAGATTTGGACCCGAATGCCCGCGCCGAGTTGGCGTGTCTACGCGACCGTGCCTTCTGGAGCGAAGCGGTGGGACTTGCCCATCTGGTTCAGCAACGGCTGGGGCCAGACCGCTTTGCCTATCTGGCCATCGCCCGCCCCAAGACATCCCGCACGGAAAGAGCCGTCGCGCAGCTGGCGGAAGCTGCCTGACCCATACCCCCAGAAAAGGAGACCTTATGACCTATCCTCAAAACACCCCAAGCGTGGATGACATGCTCAAGATGCCGACCGGCGAGTTGGCGCAGATGCCGGTTGCGTTGCTGGCCGCCCTTCAAGGCGAACTTGACCATGCCGGCAAGCAGCTGAAGGCCGCCACCGCGCGGTTCAACACAGCCCTTGAGGTGCGCTACGCCACGCGCGCTGCCGAGGCCCGTCGTGCCTGCGGCAAGGACACCGGCACCGTCCGCCTCGTTGATGGCGATTACACCGTCGTGGCCGATCTGCCCAAGCGCATCGAGTGGGATCAGGAGAAGCTGGCGCAGATTGCCCGGAACATCTCCGACAGCGGTGACGACCCGGCCGAATTCATCGACACCAAGCTGGCCGTCTCGGAGCGCAAATATACCGCGCTGCCGGAGGCCTGGCGCAAAGGCTTCGAGCCCGCGCGCACCGTGAAGACCGGTGCGCTCAAGGTGACGCTGGAGCGCGAGGAGGGCGGACAATGACTGCGCTCACTCCCATTCCCCTTGCTGGTGACAATCTTCCCGGCCTGATCGATCGCGCCGCCACGATGTTGGCCGGTACGAAAATCTTGGCACATTTTGGTGGCTGGGATTTCAAGGTTGCCGACTGCAACCTTGAATCGAGTTTTGCTGCGCCGAAGCGTGTTGGTGTCGAAAAGCCCAACATCACTTCCTCAGCAGGTCTTGACCTGCACAGCTACCAAAATCCGAGCGCTGCTGTCGCGGGCCCTCGCGATGCCATCCTGAACCAGAACGGATTGGCCCCTGCGAGTAGTGAGGTGCTGTCATGAGCCTTCGCATTCTTTCTGCCGATGAACGCCTTGCGGAGGCGCAGGGCAAAACCACACTTGCGGTCTTCG
>JAUIHT010000039.1 GCA_030432235.1 Verrucomicrobiia bacterium
CCTCGACTGTGGTATCATAATTGCCATCCGGCGGCAGATCGTTGATCGCGATTGTCGCCGTCCAGGTGCCGTCATCGCGGATGGTCACTGTTTCCGTATGGCCGCCGATCAGCACCCGCACCTCAGAGCCTGGGGTGCCGGTGCCGGTGATGACGACCGGATCGTTGGTCGAGCCTGCGATGGGGTAGACCGCATCAGGATCGTCCACGGTGGGCACGCGGCCCCGACCCGGCGGAGTGGTTCCGGTTTCGCTGTCGTCGTAGACCAGCACGGCGGTGCCGACGACCCCGGCCGCAGCAACCCCGGCGGCGCCGAAACCGCCCAGCAGCGGCGCTGCCAGCGGGGCGATCACCGGTTCGATGCGATCTACATCCAGGAACACCAGCTCGTCATAGGCGCTCCATTTCCCGGAGAGATCCAGCGTTTCGTAGCTGGCAAACAACATGCCATCGGCCTTGTCCTCAAGGACGACCTCGATGAACTGGCCATCGGCGCTGAGGAACAAGTTCTTGCCGCCGGTCGCGCCGTAACTGAAGAAGTTGTCCAGCACGAGGGTCTGGCCATCGGCCAGCACGATGTGCAGGTCTGCACCGTGCCTTGCGTAGCTTTCGACCGCAGAGCGGCCAAGGTTCAGGGAAACGTCTTTTGTTTGAGAGACGTTCAGGTGGGCCGGAGTACCTGCAGCAAACACACCCTGTACAGTCGTTCCCGTCATATCGCGGGAAATATATCCAACACTACTCATTGTTTTTCTCACTTGTTGAACGGACCACGAGGAAGGCGCGCGTCACGTCGTTTATTTCTTGTAGTTAGTTCCCGTCACTTTTCTGCGCGGCCAATTTACGAACACGGCAAGTTCACGCACATCCATGACAGACGACGTTCGGCAAAGCTCACGATTGAGGAAGGCAATCAGCGCCTATGCCTTTGGATTGGCCGGCTTTCTTTATAACCAATTATTTCACCGCATTGTTCTCGCGATGACTTAATGGCTATCCTAGGTGTTCTATAGAAGTTGCCACAGAACCATTGGTACGCGAGGCTGCCAACTGTGGATTCTTGCTGCACCCAAGAAATTTTATCGAACCTCCTTTTAAATAGTAGTTTTTTGCACTGCCAAGTGGTCCCAAGGAAGTTATCAAGACCATTGAGTACAACGAATCTAAAGCCATTTTGCCGCGCCGCTTTGCCTGGAAGCGATTGTCCTCCTACTCTCTATTCATGGTGCCTTGCGACGTTACCATCGCCAGTGATATACCCGCAACGGACTTGAAAGAGGATGGAACTCCACCTTCGAGAGCCTGGGATATTGACGCTAAAACAAGCACTTAACCATGAGACGTTTCTGCCTCTGAGTTAATCATCTGCGGGCTATGATTTTGATGATCACTAGCTTCGGTTCGGGCACGCCAACGCTCAAATTTCACAAGTGTGGACTTGCCCTGATTTAGTGGAGAGCGTTTAGCTCACTTTCCGGGCCTTTCTCTCGAATGCGATGGGGCTTAGAAAGCCGAGCGATGAATGTCTCCTGACGGGATTATAGAACCCGTCGATGTA
>JAUIHT010000040.1 GCA_030432235.1 Verrucomicrobiia bacterium
CATGAATTTCAGGTTCTCGGCGCTTTCACCGCGAGGCTGATAGTACAGCGTGGATCGGGCCAGTGACAGCAACGTGCATTGGCGCCGGACGCTCAGTTCGGGATGATCGGGCTTCACCGCTTTTTGCCTCCAGCGCCGAGAATGAGGCTGGAGGCTTCCGACAAAAAATCGCGTTCCACCACCAGCTGACCGATCTTGGCATGCAGTTTCTCGACCTCCTTGTGGGAAATCGGCGGCTCTTCATCGGACTTTACGCCGAACGAGGCCGCCATGTTCTCAATTGCCGTGCGTTTCCAGCCGCTGATCATCGTCGGGTGGATGCCGTACTTCTTGGCCAGCTCGGCCGTCGTCAGCTCCTCGCGGATGGCTTCCAAGGCAACCTTCGCCTTGAACTCAGCCGTGTAGCGCTTTCGTTTCGTCATCTTGTAATCGGTCCTTCGTCAGTCGCCTCAGCTTAGCAACTGGTCCAAAATCCCGCGACCACCTCTAGATACCGGAACGCACAAAGCTGAAGAGCGAAGCCAAGGCGATTGCGTGCATGGCGGCGGGTCTGAATGATCTCGATGTCATGATCCGACAGCGTGTAGTGGTGGAGGATGCTGGCCTCGTCCGTCGTAAGGTCAAACAGCGCCGCGCGTTGGCGGGCGGTCAGAATAGAGCGTCTTGGCATATGCAATTGTCCTTGTTAATCATTAGTCTGTTCGGGACAAAATCCGCAGCAGCAAAATCAAAGGCTTGCAAGGCTAAAATCAGAGGGGGTTCAACTGGGACAACGCGCTGCCATTTATGCCAGGGTTTCGACATCTGACCAGTCGTGCGAGCGGCAGGTCGCGGAACTGACCACATTTGCAGAACGCGGCGGCTATGACGTGGTCGGTGTGTTCAAGGAAACGGCCTCCGGAGCCTCAGCCAATCGTGCCGCTCGCAATCATATCCTCAATCTCGCGCAGGCCCGGCAGATAGACGCCATTCTGGTCAGTGAGCTTTCCCGGTGGGGGCGGTCCACCCAGGACCTGCTTGATACCCTCAATCGCCTCGCAGGCTGGAAAGTCTCGGTCGTGGCTATGAACGGCATGACTTTTGAACTCGACACACCTCACGGTCGGATGATGGCCACCATGCTGGCCGGGATCGCGCAATTCGAGCGCGATCTGCTCAGCGAGCGCGTGAAATCCGGCCTTGCCGCCGCACGGGCCCGCGGCAAAAGGCTTGGCCGACAGCCTGGGCAGCGCCCGAAGTCTGACAAGCTTGCCCCAAAGGTGCTTCAGGCCATCGAAGACGGGCGATCATACAGATGGATCGCCAGAGACCTCGGCATCTCAAAAAATACCGTCACGGACATCGTCAGACGGCACCGCCAAAATGCCTTGTGATACGATCCTGCCCCCTACCGGAATCTACCCCATGAAGCCGAACGCCTGACCATGACCGGCTTGGAGTTTCTCCGCGACCTGTTCGACCGCAGTGACGCAGGGCTGATCCTGATCGGCATGCCCGGGATCGAAAAGCGCATGTCGCAATATCCGCAGCTCTACAGCCGCATCGGGT
>JAUIHT010000041.1 GCA_030432235.1 Verrucomicrobiia bacterium
TGCGCCGCTTCTTGGCCGCAAAACTCATCGAGCCAAAGCTGGTCTGCTTCATCGGTTCCGCCTGAATCACTGGCAATGCCGCCATTATACCGGCTGGGGCAGTCGGGATTATTTCAGAGTCTCCTTAACAGAGTAGGCGAGGGTTTAAAAATGGATATCTCGGCAACCATCGAAACCAGCAAAGGGAACATTCACGTTAAGCTATTTGCGGATCAGACGCCCGTTACCGTAGCCAATTTCATCAATCTCGCACAGAGACATTTCTATGATGGCCTTTTTTTTCATCGCGTGATCCCTCATTTCATGATTCAAGGGGGATGCCCGCTGGGCACGGGGACCGGCGGCCCAGGGTACAAATTTGAGGATGAATTCAGTCCGACGCTTTGCCACGACAAGCCCGGTGTGCTCTCCATGGCGAATGCGGGTCCGGGAACCAATGGCAGTCAGTTCTTTATCACCCACACCCCAACGCCGCATCTTGATGGCGCCCATACTGTGTTCGGCGAGGTGGTATCGGCTGACGATCAAGAGGTCGTGGACAGCATTCAACGCGGCGATACGTTGGAGAGTGTTACCGTACAAGGCGATGTCGCCGAGCTGCTCAGGGGCTTGGAGGACCGAGTCAAAGAATGGAACAAAGCGATAGATCGCAACTTTCCGGCCCTAGCCAAATAATTTGAAAACCCTAAGAGGCGTTGTGATTACTTGGCTGATCACAACGCCCTTCCGGGTGGGGCTCCTATCTGCACGCCGCGCGACGATTCATCGCGCGAATCGTCGACAGCCGACGGGCTCGCGTAAGAATTAAATCGGCTAACCCGTTTTCACTTCTCGTGGGAATTCCACGCGCCAGGCCTCGAACCCACCATCCATGCTATATACTTCGGTGAAATCTTTTTCGACAAAGAATTGGGCTGCGCTCAAGCTGGTGTTGCCGTGATAACAATAAAGAATTAACGCCCGATCACGGTCTGCAGCCTCAAGAAAACCGGATAGGCTTTGCTCGTTTAAATGCGCTGCATTGGGGATATGCCCTTGCTGATAGGAGTGTTCGTCACGAATATCGGCAACCTGGCAATCCTGTTTCTGTATCATTGTATGGGCTTGCTCGGGGGAAAGGCGCTTAAATTCTGGCATGGCTTGGCCCGTTGATTGATAAGACAGTTATGCTGATAAAGGAAAGTTAAAGACGTGGTTTGGTGTCGCTGGCACAGGTCAGTGTACCCGCTTTAAGTCGGTCGGTCATCCTGGGCGCGGCCCTAGGTGTCACAACCCCAAAATCAACCGGGCAGAATCGGTTGGATAATGAGAAGTTTATTCCGCTCGTGCTTCGACAAGTTTGCATGAGCGGTCTCCTCTCACCCATTGCTTGTTTAAGAGCCCAGTATCCGAGGGCACGACACTCATCCTGACACTGGGGGAGGGGCAGGGCTGTTCAATGCTACAGCCCCTCATAGGCCAGCACCCGATCGAGGCACAGCGCATTGTCGTACAGGCCTTGGCTGATATTCTCCACGCTATTGAACCGCATGAGGTTGAGTGCGA
>JAUIHT010000008.1 GCA_030432235.1 Verrucomicrobiia bacterium
TATACCACTCGTCACCTGATGCAACGGCCACACCGCCTGCGTTCCAAGCTACTGTATTCCGCGTGATGGTGTTATTGCCAATACCAGCGGACGTTAGCATATAGACGCCACTCTCTGTATTGCCGCTCGTCAGCCAATTCGTGAATCGAGCCGCATCCCAGAAGGATACAAAGTTCACTGGCTTATTGGCCATGTTGGCTTTGGTGCTGTAAGTATAGCTCCCGTCGTTGCCACTGCGTGAGATGCCTCCACGAGCATCTGATCCCATGCTGCTATTCCACAATCCGTTCGGGTCGCTCGCGGCCGTTGCGTTTAAAAAGGAGGCATACTGGGCATTCGTTACCTCGGTGGTACCGATATGGTAGCCGTAGGAAACCCCGCCGTACCCGGTGGAGTCGTTTGCATTGCCAACATCGCCAACATATACGGTGTCAATCTTCTGTGCTGCCGAGGCAGTCGTAGCGACCAAAACGCCTGCGGTTAGAAATATAATAATCCTTTTCATGATAGTTCGCTTGTTATGCTAAAAATACAATTGCTCCGATAGCGGAACCTAATCTGCCTGTAATTCGATTAACATCAAGCTCCAATTACGGAGCACTTGAAAAATATAGTATTTAAACATGTAAAGGCCTTGAGGCTATCCCATGGCTGGTCTCAGGACGCGCTCGTGGCTAAGCTAAATCTCCAGAGCTGGGATGTTTCACGCAGCACGCTGGCGAAGATCGAATCTGGCATTCGCGCAGTATCTGACGCCGAAGTATGGGCTTTGGCAAAAGCACTTAAATGTACACCAGCTGATCTTCTTGGCGGTGATCCTAAAGAAATCTCAGAGGTTTTGACCGGTACTCGAGTTACTCCTCGCCGTAAGCAAAAATAGTCCTGCTTATTGCAGGCCTGACTAACGTTTAGCCACAGTAATAGAAGGCAAGCGTGTCGGCAGACCGCCTACAAAGCCTGCCTCAAATAAGCGTCCGACGTAGGCGGGCTAAATCCGGGCACTGCCCACACCTGGAGAGGGGTAGATTCCAGCCCAAACCTCCTATTTTTAAGCCAGGAGAAGGTATAACTGCACTCCTGATTATGGTAGCAACCGTTAAAAGGTTGATGCCTCCTGGGCCATCTCCCCAAGGCGTCGCAGGGCGCGCAAGATAGCGTTCCTGTCCTACGTGGAACGCGGCGATTTCTTTTTGATAACTCAAGGGAAAATAAACGGGGGATTCATTCTGTAGGTGCTCCGAGTTGAAAAGGGAAGCTTAACGCCCGCCCCTTCGGAGGGGCCCGCTTCCTGGGGAAATTCAATGTCTGCGACGCTTTCTGAATACAAAATACAGATTCGGTCTCTCCATTCCCTTGTAGGGGGACTGCGGTGTCCTCCGTCCGTGCTGGCAATATGCAGAGGACTCCCTTCGCGAGGCCCCCTGCATGAGCAAGAAAATATGAATTCTGCGAATTATGAGAAACTACACTCTGACTTCTTCAGTACCCATATTATGTCCTGGCAACGACACTTTTATTGGGCAAACGCCCGATGGATGGATGTTCTATGAAACGCCGGATGGGCTGCTTTATCTGGCAAATCAAATCCCGACTCAAGAAGGCTACATTCTTCCAGTGAGTGAAGCGCATAGGGCCAGGCTAATTGCGCTGGCAAACCGCTTCACCGAGGGTGGCAAGCATCTGGTACAAAAGCCAAACGCGAAAGGTTATACGCCATATTCGATTCCAATGCTTCCCGGGCTTCTGGGGATGTCGCCGAGAGAGGATCGACTTTTTGGAACAGGTCAAAACATTATCGGCTTTGTAACGCAAAGCCTGGTGCCATACTTCATTCATGGCGAGCACTGCATCGTAGCCGATGCGCTGCCCTTTCGGCTGGCCTTATCTTTACTGGATAAGCTGCCCTATGCGGAGCTGACCGCCGATGCCTCCGACCCGGAGTATCCCAAAATATTTATCGAGCTAGACGGACTTTATGTCTGCTTCCATCTGGTCCATCCAGGCGATGGAAACGAACACTTTTGCGAGGGCTGCATTCATGCCACGCCAGTGCTCCTGCATGGAGAGCATGAAGGCCAAAATTTGAACCTCAAAATTCAGTCATAATTTTTAGCTTTCTCATGCAAAGCTAAACTCTTCAAGGCGGGCCATAACGGCTCGCCTTTTTTGTAACCCAAAAACCAAAAAAATAAACAAAGAACCTCAAAACCAAATCCTATGGAACAACCTAAAACACAAAGAAAAATCGCTGCCGTCGCGCAGATCATAACCCGCCTAGCAAGAGACGGCTACTTCGAGGTCATCCTCGATGTGACCGGAGGCTTCGCCTTCCGAGATCAACTCAAATCCACTGGCTTCCAGTTCTGCAGAAACCGTTCGGCAGGCTTAGGCAGTGACACGCCCCTCGACAAAAACGGGGAGCGCTCGACCCAAGCGGTCTGGCGTCGCATCCTGGCCGCCGTGCCGCCTGAGGCCTCACCGGAGCGTGCTCTGGCCGGGATCGAACAGGCCATCCAGGACCTCGACGATCTCCTCCAAGGCGTGCTGGAAGGCAGCCGGGTCAAAGGGGCCAAGACCAGCGCTCTCAAGCTGCGTGAACACTACCGCACGGCCGAAGGCATCGACGCCCTTGTTGAAAAACTGGCTGCCCTGGACACGCCCTGGGTTCCCGATGAAAATGAAACCACCGTGCCGCGCCCAGCTTTCGCGGCTTAATCAATAACCAAATAACCTTAACCACTATGGCGGGGCCCCGGTCAATCCGGAGCTCCGCCTTTTTTATATCATGCAATATATTCACACACCCACACCCCAGGAAGTGCATACTTCTTTGCTTTGCGAAGCAAAGCTAATTCCTCACAGCCCTTTCTGGGACGCTTACGATCACATTCGCGGCCAGGATGTGTCTTCGGCTTCCAACATTCTCAGGGAAGACCTCCTCGACGATGAAGGCCACCGATCGGGCAGCAAACGCCTCGGGCTTATATATAGCCTCTGCCACGATGACGGAATCAACCTCAGCCATCTGGACTGGCCGCAAGTACTGGCGGCCGCAAATTGCCAAAGCTCACTCGTCCAGCTCTACCGGGCCGGACGCATTCTGGGAGTGCAGGCCGTCAGCGCGATGCTGGACTTCGGGCATGCCTTCGTGTCCTTGCGCTTATTCGAGATAACCGGACCCGAAGCATCCGCTTTGCTCCAGCTCTTTGACTTGGAAATGGACGTCATCCTATCCAGCCCGCAAACCGATGAGGCCATGCTCAAGTGGCTCATCGAACGCCAGGAACGAGCCGAACACTATCTGGAACCCATCGCCGATCTCTATGCAACAGCCTGACCTCTTCCTGCCGTATCCCGGCACGCGCATCCTAGCCTCAGGACCCGAAGCACTCCTTATCAAAGAATTCGATGGCACTCTCGGTATAATCGACCGCACCCGTTATCAAATCTACCGCTTAAAGCCCCTAAGCTTCAGCATCGGCTTCCAAATGCTCGGCTCACCGATCAACGGTATGGGCCTTTTCCGGGGAGGTCTACCGGAGGCTCTCGGCTTCTGGCTAGGAAGAGGCGCAACCTACGTGGGGCTGCTCAATGACGGCATCATGCCTGAATGCGAGCTGTTGTGCACGACCCGCATCCTCGCCAGCCCCGGCCAGCTTCAACACCGCCGAACGCCCCATGAGCCTTGGAAGAAACTCATCTGGCATATCGAACCAAAATAATAACCGAACCTCAACGCCTGTTTCGTCAGGCAAAACCATACAACCACTCACGCGTCGGATCCCTCCAGGGGTCCGGCGCTTTTATTTTATATATAAACCAAAAAACTATGAAAATTAAAATCAACCCACAAACCGACCCTTACCTTCACTTCATCGACGGCTGGCAGATTTTTCGCACCATAAGCGAAGACCGCAGCTATTACATAATCAAAGATGGAAAGCTCATTCTGATCCTGGGCTTTCATCAAAATATTAGCTTCGGCATGGCGCTCAAAAGCAATGCTCTGCGAATCAATCACGACGTCATAGATGGTATTGATCTGCTTAGCGTAATCATGCCGCACGATGACTTGCTCATCCTCACGAATGCGGACGTGCATGACGAACTTGCCCGGATTCTGCCTGCACACAGCGGAGGCATGAGCATCCTTTCACCCACCGTAATTTATCAGTCCGGCTACCAATCAATTCCCATTAATGACCCACACCCAAGCGGAAAATCTTTCGATGTTTTTACTCTGGATGAGTTCGAAACCTCGGGAGGGAAAATATACCGATGAGGTTCGTGGACAAAATCGCCCGACCTAGTTCCTTCTTTCATGCGCTCCGCACCGAATACATCGCAGAGCCAGTCGACTCCTGTTTCTGGGGTGCCTACGAACTTGTTAAACAAGACCGCACCCTCGCCGCCTGGCGACATTTCAGGGATGGTCTCAGGCAAAGTATCTACGGTCCAGAAGCCGATCAGGTCACCAGCCGCTACTTACTGTATCATGCTGTCGGCCGCTACCAACGCATCGATACCCAAGGCCTGGACTGGCTGCACCTGATCGTCGCCGCCGGGCTCACACTCGAAGTCCAGCGTTGGATCTGGGCAGGAAAAATCGGGACCATACACTACTGGCACGCATGTTTTGAACTGGGCAAGCTGCCTAAATTTCTGCCGCTCATGCTTCAGCCTGAGCCAGAAGAAATCACGGCCCTCTTGAAAACATACGCCCTCGAGCAAAGGTGCTTTTCGAAGTATCATGGCTCACCGCCTTACGCCGAAGATTTCTGGGTCCAGCGTCAGGCAGTAGCCACCGCTTTTCTCATTTAAATTATAACCAACAACCATTCATCAACCATGGGCCGGTCTCCCATCCGAGGAGGTCGGCTATTTTTTAACTACAAACCACAACTACTAATTATAACCAATAAGACCATGAATATGAACTCCAATATCGACCCCAGAAACGACACACACCTTGAAGTAATCGACGGGTGGCGCATTTACGCCGCCCGGTATACTGCCCAGCTATATCTGCGCGGCAAAAATTTCTTCATCTTCATCAACGGTCAGGAGGCTACCACACGCCTGTTACTCGCCCTGTATCAGGGAGTCGAAAAAATTGAATTCAGCGAGGCCTGTGAATCCGAATCGCTGACCATTCATTATGGTCAGGGAGAAGTGCTAAGCTTGGTTAACTTTTCTGTGGATGAAGATACATATGAAATCTTTCAAGAACACAAGCCCGGCCACTGCATTGTTTCTCCACACATAATAATCCAGTACGGGCACCCCGCTATTGTAGAAGATGATCTTCCATCAGGCTGGGTGCTGCAGGTGCTTCAACTGCGAGGGTGAGTGGCTAAAATAGCCTCTATTTTCGCCAAAATTTGCCATCCAGATAAGAGTCCGACCCCTCAGAATGCCCCAGAAAGCGTTTTCATCGACCAACCCATACCCTGGGCCAGCCCCAAAAAGACCTATTTTGCCTAAAACAGCGGTTGATCGGGTGGCAAGAAGTAGGAAATTTAGTGACAAACTAAGCCTTCTTCGGACGGGGGAGAGCTTCCGCAAGGGCCTCCAGCTTCGACAGGGCTTTTTTCGGCTCATTCGCCCGGAGTAGGGCAACCACAGCTTTCACGTTTGCTGCGACATCTCGCAAAGTCAGCCGCGCGGTGTTTCGTTCCTTATGTTCAGAGGGAAAATGTTTCTCAACTTCGGCTCGGACAGCCTTGGCCGTGAGGCGCATGTTTCCAGATTGCTGGGACTGCTCAAGTGAGTTCCAGACCTTTGCACGGTCCTCCACGTTTTCAATCCGGGCCAATTCGGCGACATGCGCTTCTTTAAGACGGGGGAGGGTATTGCCCGATTTGTCTAAAAAATTAGACATTTCCACAAAGACCTCTGCGCGGTTCATAAGCTGATAGGCTCGGGAGCGGGCCACATTAACCACATCCTCTACAAATTCTTCAAATGTCTCGTGAGATTCGCGGTATAACTTCTCATCGCGGATGGTGGCCAGTGCCTGCCCCATTTCCACGTAAGCGCTGAACCCATATGCGATGACTTGAAGGCACTTTTGAAGCTTCGACTGCTCTCGGGCTGTGAGGCTATCGCCCATCACAAGTTTGGTGGAAGCAACGTCCTCTTCCTCGATAAGTGGTGATTCTATAGCCTTATTGTTAGAGGGTAGTAGCCCCATCTTTCGGGCCTTTTTCACCTGGTAGTTGATGGCCCGGTCGGTCACCACTTCACCAAGGACGCCACTGCAGTAGTTCGCAATAGCAACGTCCGTCAACCCTCTGCGCTTCAAATCGACGATTTCGTCGAATTTACCATCTAGTTTATGTCCACCAGGCATGGTGTAGATTTATACCAAAATATTAACATTGTTCAAGACCTAAATATGATGTCAAAATATTAGGGTTATTTGGGCACTTGATTAGGGGGCACTAATTGTCATAGAATATGAATGCAAAGGCATTCAGAAAACCCTAAAAAAACCCTAATTGGGCCAGAAAATCCAATTTCTAGCTCAATAAAACCCAAAATATACAAAAATTTAAAGGGTTTATTAGCAAAAACAGAAGAACCTATCAGCGATTCGACCAGAATTCTGCAATTGGTAGGCAAAGCCCTCGTGCTTTTTACGGAGAAATACCCGTCCAAATGCCCTGAAGAAGTGCCGAAAATCATAGAGGCCACAGAGCCCCCTCCAGCCGCTCAGACGGATGACGCCGTCGTCATCGCCCTCCAAAATCTGGGTACTGCATCCCCCCGCCAAGTCGCCCAGGCCACCGGCCTGTCCTTGCCCACCGTCCAACGACGCCTGCGTGCCCTCATAGAAGAGGGTACCGTCACCAAACAAGGGAGCACCCGCTCCGTTCTCTACGAATTTGCCACTACATCTATCTAAGCAATGAGCTATTCCTCGAAACACGATAAAGCAAAGAGGGCGCCCGCACGGGTCGTCATCTACGCACGTGTTTCGGATAAGAAGCAATTACAGGATAAATTGGAAGATTCTCTGGAAAGCCAGGAGGCTGGATGCAGGGAGTTTGCCCAGCGTCTATCCTTAGACGGCCAAGAAGCCTCGATCATTGAGGTAATAAAAGATGACGGCCGAACAGGCCGTAACGATAAGCGCTCAGGGCTCCAGCGCCTGAAGGAATTAGTCCTCCAGAATAAAGTAGATGTTATTCTGGTAAACCGGCTCAGCCGTGTTTTTCGAAATGGCGAACTCGGACTTGGCATCGACAACCTCGTTGAAAAGCATGGCGTACGAATTGTTTCCCGTATGGAACCGGGAGACAACGATACTGCTTCCGAGAAGTTTGTCCGCGGACTTCACTGGCTTTTGGCTGAAAGAGAGAGCAATGTGATATCAGAAGATGTCAGACGTTCTATCAGCACGCGAGCGGCCAAAGGCCTGACAAACGGAGGCACGCCAAAGCCTGGTTACAAAACAGAAGGTGGTAGACTTGTCATTGTAAAAGAGGATGCTGCCACCGTCGAAGAGATATTTCGTCTGGCCTGCCTGAAGAAAACCCCGATGCAAATCGCAAACGAACTCAATGCTCGGGGACTACGCACACGCGTGCGTATTTCCAAAAAAGGTAACAAGTCTGGCGGAAATCCGTTTACTCAAGATTATGTGTTTCGGATTCTCAGAGACCCGACCTACAAGGGCGTTATTATATATAACGGTGAAAGCTACCAGGGAGATTTCGAACCGATCATCTCCGAAGACGTTTGGGATGCCGCACAAGTTGCTCTTGAGAATCGCCCCAGCAAGCGCGAAGGCATTACCCAAAGACGCGATCGTTATTTTATGCCGCTCAAAGGCATCCTCCGTTGCGGACATTGCGGTGCAGCGTTGAAACCGACTTACACCAAAAAGGCAGATAAACTCTATCATTATTACATCTGCGGTAAACACGAAGACCTCGGAAAGGATTCATCCTGTCCCGTCCAGCGTATCTCTGCCCGGGTGGTAGAACGTTCTGTGCTTACGGCCGTTGGAGAAATGGCCAACCAATCTGAGGTTATCGAAAAAGTTCTCAACGCTGATGCTTCAGGGCAGGGCAAACGGATTCGCGAACTACGCTCGCAACGTCGTGCCATTCAAAAGCAACTTAAGGAAATAGATTCGGACGTTCGTGAGTTGAAAGCCAAACTCCTCGCCGTCGCTGGTACCATTGTTGGTGATGAGATACGCGATGAGGCTCAAGCCCTGACGGAAAAGAAGAAGCAACTCGTCGCAGATGAGGTGCAGCTGGAGCAGCAAATCAAGTTTTTGGAGTTAGAGCATCTCGACGCTGATAAGGTAAGCCGTGGCTTTAAGAAGTTTGCTGAGGCCGTCGCCATGCTTTCCGAGTCTGAGCAAAAAGAGCTGTTTCGGCTGCTTTTCCAGAAGATCATCGTGAGCGAGGGTGTCACTATCCCTGACCCCGGTATACCCTCCGATAAACGCTGTCGTATGCAGCGGCGTCAGGTGACTGCGATCATCACGCTTCGTGGGGCCGCCATTCAGGCTTTAGCTGCCGGGGAGTCTCAAGCCAAAGGGCGGGCTAGGAATCTTGCTGTCGAGTTGATAATCGTCCACAGCCGCAGCAAACCGACGGAGAGTTTCGGCATCCTTGAGCCCATCTATAAAGAATGCGGCTCGAAACCAACAGGCCCTACCCGCAAACGTACCCCCAAGACCGAACACGAAATCCACAAGGCCATTCGCTGGAAAAAGGAAATGGAGTCGTTAGGCATAGGGCAGAATGAGTTCGCCCGCAGGAAGGGACTGTCCCAAGGTGCTGTCGCCCACGTAATGGCTTGGCTCAAATTGGAGCCAGCTACGATTGGCGTTCTAAAGAAACTCACAGGAACGCAAATTCGCCGCGTGAGTCGTTCAGCCAGGTCGAAATTGCTTCTACATTATGGTCAGGCGCAACTGCAGTTGCTCAAAGCTCTATTGGGTAAATAGGTGTTTACCACTTTTGGCCAATTTTCAGAGCCAGGCTTAACGATTATGCTCAAAATAGGCGATTATCGAACCAGTGACCAAATGGTAAACACCTTGACGCTTTCATAAATCGCTGTTTTATCGTGTTTTATGCGAAAGTGTTTACCACTTCGCACCGCAGTTCGATTTTGAAAAATCATGGCTGGCCAAACACTTGTGAAAATTCGAACTGATTGAAATCGGGCCAAAGTGGTTAACAGCTCACAAGGCGCTATTTTAAGCGGAATTCTGCTGTTTTGGCTTTGTTCAATTTCAATCACGGTGATTGAAATCAAGCCACACAACTGAACGTCCGTATACTGTATGATGGGTGAAAAACACTGCACGATTTCAATCATTTCAATCACGAAGGGTCTAAATGATACTTCAACCTCTTCAGATATTAGGTGTTGCCCAAGTAAAAGTCGAGCGATGGAGTAGGTTGACATAGCTTGGATAGTCGCACGATTGCCGAATAGGAACGAGAGTTCAGAATGAAAGATATCAATGAGACTTTGGGGTTAACCGGGGCAGCACCACGAGGCGGGCAGGGTGTTTCGTTGTTTAGTTAGAGTAGGCGAGATTAGCTCCTGAATCCATAATATGGAGGGTTGGTAGAGTCGAGAAGCTCTTATATCCAGACTGGCATCCGATATGCCGTGGTGCCGGGTAGAGCCGCCCATTGCTGGGTGACTCCCCCACAGACCTGGACGTACACGTTTGATGCATCCAGTTCCTCTGTGAATGAGATTCGCTAAACGTCTAGGTGATAGATACTCGGTGGTGTGATGCCATATAGACAGGTGGCTTTGTTAACGAAGTCGGAGAAGCGGTCCTGGATACTAGCGCAGTTTCTCGTTCTTCGTTGCAGCCATCCAAACATACCTATTTCGAAACTCAATCACACAGCCTAAGCATCACCCTGTCTACGCTTCACGCCTTCGTTGCCTCCGGGCTATCAAGACACGGTTCTGATTGTTTGCCAAACGCTATCAGGCGGGCTCTCTCTCACCCGCTGGGCATATACTCTGACTTTCAATGAACGATTTTTTCTTCTACGTCACGTCCCATCAGATTG
The DNA here is from genome assembly GCA_030432235.1 of Verrucomicrobiia bacterium. GTDB lineage: Bacteria > Verrucomicrobiota > Verrucomicrobiia > Opitutales > Cerasicoccaceae > JAUIHT01. The sequence goes on from JAUIHT010000008.1 coordinate 10,065, forward strand.
GGCTTTCATGGCGCAATGGCTCGTAGGTTGAATAGGCCAGTAAATTGGGAGTTCGATTTCATTCTTCCACTACACAAACTATCAGATAAAAAATAGTTTAAGGGTTTTCCAGAAAACCTGCGTTTAAGTGACTATGAAGGACGAAGATTTGGACAAATTCCTCGGTGCTGCCAAAGACACCCCTATCCCTGACTGCCCTGGTGCTCTGGAGGATAATGTGCTACGCAGAATTCGCCTCTCGAAGCAGGTAACAGAGGGCTCGCTCTGGGACTGGCTCCCCGCCTTGTTGCCCAAGCCTGTTTTTGCCGCTGCGATGCTGGCCGTCGTGGTTACCGTCAGCTCCGGCATAACGGTAGTGACAACACAGCGCTATGTCAGTTCCGACCAAAACCATCAGTTAGCCTCTAATGCACTGGACTTTGGCGTCTTTGCCTCCGGTGACCTACTCAACCTTAACCATCGTGAACCATGAGCTGTGGCTGTCATAAAAAAAACAAAGCAGGGCTTTTGCTCGGCATTTTTGCCGGGCTCATTATTCTTTGCGTCGTAATCTCTGCCATCACTTCAAAACTCATTCTAGCGGAGAAAGACTGGAGCCAGCACGATAGTGTTCACGGTCATCAGTGGCTCCATAAAGCTCTAAACTTGACCGACGAAGAGGCTACGGCCATCGACGCCTTTGAGCCCAAATACCGGGAGCAAAAAGCAGTTTTGGAAGCCGAATTTCAAGAGAAGATTGAGGCGCTACGTGAACAACTGATAACCTCGGACCAATTTTCCCCGGAGGTAGAACATGCGATTCATGAACTGCATCTGGTTCATGGCCAACTTCAGGAGCTATCCATTCGCCATTATTACCAGATGATGAGCGTCCTGCCCCCTGAGAAGCAGGCCCGTCTTAAGGAACTCGCCAGCCAGGCCCTCAGCGTACCCCAGTAGCTGCCCCATGTCGGAAAACGACGAAGATAGCCTATTGCTCCAGAAGCTAGGTAACGGCGAGGAACATGCTTTGGTTCCCCTCATGGAACGCTACAAGCAGTCGATCTTTCGCTTTGTCTACCGTTACCTGGGCAATGAGGCAGACAGCGCGGAAATCACGGAGGATACTTTTTTTCGTGTCTACCAGAATGCCTCCAAATATTCCCCCAAAGCTTCGGTTAAGACATGGATATTCGCCATTGCCCTGAACTTGTGCCGTGACCGCTTGCGCCGGCAAAAGAAGCTCAAAGGACAGGTATCTCTCAATACTCCTGTGCCAGAGAACCAAACAGGAAGTCATGTGCTTGAAGCCATCGATTCAGGCAGTATGGATCCACGTTCTGAACTGAATTCGTCGGAAACAATCCAATTGGTGAACCAGCAAATTCAGCGACTCCCGGAAAAGTTAAAATTCCCCTTCGTCTTTTGCATCCTGGAAGAACACACTTACGACGAGTGTGCCACCATCCTGAAAACAAATCGCAAAACGGTGGAAACACGCATCTACAGGGCGCGAAAAGCTCTGCGTGAGCGGCTATCAGCTTCACTCTAACTCTATCTCAGCATTCCGGGAATCGTTCCCACCCTGGGCAGAGAATAAAAGTCTAGCATCATCATTTGTTATATCGAGCAAACTCCTTAAATTACACCTATGAAAAAGAACGCAGACATTTACCGTATGGTTGCACCCGGTCACCTGTGCCCTTGGGGAATCAAGGCCTTGGATTTACTGAAGCGCTCTGGCTACAAGGTCGAGGATCACCACCTCGAATCGATGGAAGCGAACAAAGCCTACAAGGAGGAACATGGCTACGATGAGACTCCACAAATATTCATCGATGGGAACCACCTTGGTGGATACGATCAACTGCGTGAACACTTGGGTAAAGGCCCCGATCCTAAGGAGGGCGAAACTTACCAGCCGGTTATCGCCATCTTTGCGGTTACCTTCTTGATGGCCTCAACCACGACCTGGGCAATGCTCGGGACAATCAATCTCATTCGTATTCTAGAGCTATTTATCGCTTTTAGCATGTGCGCTCTTGGTATTCAGAAGTTACAAGACCTGAAAGGCTATGCCACCGGCTTTGTTCAGTACGATCTGGTAGCGCAACGCTATGTGCCCTATGCCTATGTTTATGCCTATATTGAGGCGGGTGGCGGCATCCTCATGATTGCCGGATTGTTCACCTGGATAGTCGCCCCCATCGTGCTTATTGCCAGCAGCATCGGTGCTGTGTCTATTTTTAAGGCCGTTTATATCGAAAAACGTGATCTTAAATGCGCCTGCGTCGGTGGAGACAGTAGCGTGCCATTGGGCTTCATATCACTCACAGAAAATATAATGATGATCGCCATGGCAGTCTGGATGATGGTGAAGGCTGCATAGCTTGCGGTAAAAAACGAGAAATTTTGAGAGATAAATAATATCCATGGCGGAGCATAAGCATTCCAATAATAAGAACTCATTAAGCCTCTGGGGTGCCGTGTCGATGGGCACTGGCGTCATGATTGGTGCCGGAATTTTCGCCCTGACCGGACAAATTGCTGAATTAGCAGGAACATGGTTTCCATTGGCATTTTTTGTAGCAGCAATCATCGCAGGGTTCAGCGCCTACAGTTACGTTAAACTAGCGCAAAAATATCCTTCTGCTGGAGGCATCGCCATGTTCCTCAAAAAGGCATATGGGCGTGGTCTGGTGACTGGTGCCTGCGCGCTGCTCATGTATTTCTCGATGGTGATTAATGAGAGCCTGGTCGCACGTACCTTTGGCACGTATGTCCTGCAAGTGTTTAACGCAAAGGATACAGACTGGCTGATCCCCGCCCTTGGTGTCGGCCTGCTGCTCTTCACCTTTCTCATCAACATTCTCAGCAACCGCTTTATCCAGACATTTTCGTTCGCCATGGCTTTCGTAAAAATCGCTGGCCTGGCAGTGCTGGCAATAGGTGGACTGTGGGCAACGGGGTGGTCCTTTGAAAGTATTTCCGTCGAACCACAGGAAACGGGCATTGCCAGCTTCCTTGGCGCGGTTGCCTTGGGCATACTTGGGTACAAAGGCTTTACCACGATAACGAATAGCGGGGGCGAGCTAAAGAACGCAAATAAGAACGTCGGAAGAGCGATAATAATCTCCATTTTTATCTGCGTTGTTTTGTATGTATTCGTCGCGCTTGCGGTGGGCGCAAACTTGACGATTGAAGAGATTATTAGAGCAAAGGACTATTCGCTCGCCGAGGCCTCACGCCCGGCCTTCGGTCAGTATGGAGTCTGGTTTACGGTGGGATTCGCCATCATTGCTACGGTGTCAGGCGTCATCGCCAGCGTCTTTGCCGTATCACGCATGTTGGCTATGCTAACCTCCATGCAACTGGTGCCCCACCGGCACTTTAAACTACCCGGAAATTTACAGCGCCATACGCTCGTCTACACCGTAGCCATCGCAATGTTGCTCACCATCTTCTTCGACCTAAGCCGTATTGCTTCCCTCGGCGCAGTCTTCTACATCGTGATGGACATCTGCATTCATTGGGGCGTTTTCAAGCACGTGCGTAAAGAGGTCAACGCACGCACATGGGTCTTACTCACTGCGATCACTCTAGATGCAGTCGTTCTGGGGGCCTTCCTATGGGTCAAGGCACAATCCGACGTCTTCGTTGTTTGGATTTCTCTAATTGGCCTGGCGCTGGTATTCGCGGCGGAAAAATGGTTTTTGAAACTGCACGATTACGACGACGAGGATCCGCACTACTCGACGGAGACGAGTTCATCATGATCGTTTCCATTATTCTAGTTTCTGTCCTTATTGTCTTCGCCGTAGCCTTTCATTATTGGGCTCTGGGTAAATTGTTGGACATGCTTCCGGAAGAATGCGGGCCTAATCGCCATTTTCTACACGCCGTAGGCATTTTGCTACTAGTCATGGGGGTTCATGTCGTGATTATTCTCTGTTTCGCTTCCTTGTTGTGGTTTGCCTCACAATATTTGAACTTGGGAAACTTGAACGCTGACGGCGCCATCGGCATTATGGACTATTTTTACCACTCCGCTGTCAGCTACTCGACTCTGGGAGTGAGCGAAGTACCCGATGGTCATTTAAAAGTCATGACTGCACTCGAATCTCTGACCGGGATCATGCTACTGACATGGTCTGCTACCTTTTTTTATAATGTCATGGGTAGAAACTCAAAGCGCCAAAGTTGATTCGAGGTTTTTTATTCAAAATTTTTTGAGGGTTTGCGCCAATGCCTGCGTTTAAGTGGGCATAGATGAGTCGAATACTACGGATATCCCCTCTAGCGACATGGTCGGGCCTTCTTCTGGCGACACTCCTTTCGAGTGTACCCTTGAAAGCAGAAGATAAAACCGGGTCGAATATCCCGTTCACAGACCTGCAAAGCTACCTGACGCAGGCCCTGGCGGCCAACCCGCAGTTGGAGGCCTTTGAACGTCGTTACGAAGCCGCCATGCAGCGCATTCCCCAGGCGTCGGCCCTGCCGGACCCAATGTTTCAGGTGACGCACTTTGTCGAGTCCGTCCAGACCCGCACGGGGCCGCAAGAGAACGTCTTTCTGTTCAGTCAAAAGATTCCGTGGTTCGGTAAACTTAGCAGCCATGAGAACGCCGCCTCCGCAGAAGCCGAAGCGCTTTGGTATGCATACCAGAACCAACAGTTGATGCTGGCCCGCATGGTCTCTCTGGCCTTTTACGAATACGGTTACACGGAAGAGGCCATCCGGCTGACTCAAAAGAACCGGGACTTACTCCGTGACCTGGAGCCCATCGTCGAGGAGAAAGTACGCGCAGGCGGTGACCTCAATGCCCTGCTACGTCTCAAAGTGGAAGTCGGCATCATCGACGACCGCTTGCAATCCCTGCACCAAAAACGTGTGGCTCAATCGGCCAAGCTAAACGAGTTGCTGGCACTACCGGAATCAACCTTGCTCCCCTGGCCACAATGGCAAGCTCCCGATACCGCCACATTGGATGGTCCCTCATTAGCGGCTTCCATACGCGCCAATAACCCGGAGCTGCAAATGCTGGAACGCAAAATCACGAGCGCGGAGGCGCGTCGTGAAATTGCTCGTCTGGAGAACTTTCCCGACATCACTTTAGGCTTTAACTACATCCAGACCGGCGACCCGGTGGTGAACCCGAACACGCCTGATGCGGGACAGGACCCATGGGGCTTCACCGTGGCGGTTAACATCCCCATCTGGTTTGAAAAATACAATGCCGCCAAAGCCGAAGCGCTGGCCAACCAGCGTTCGTTCGAGAGCGAATACGATAATCGTCTCAACGAACTCCGGGCGCAGCTTTCTGCCAGTTTGGCGACGCTGAACGATGCCAATCGGCGTCTAGCACTCTACGGCGATGAATTACTGGGGCTGGCCGAACAGGCCGTGGAGAACACCCGCTCCAGCTATGAGGCAGGCCGTACAGGCATACTGGAAGTCATCGACAGTGAGCGCTCCTTACTCGACCTCCAACTGCTTTACTGGCGGGCCGCCTCCGACACATGGCAACAGCGTATTATTATCCAGACCCTGGCAAACCTCCCCATTTTAGGAACTTTTCACGCAACCCAGAACCATGAATAGCAAACTGATTTTAATCCTTAGCGGCTCTGTCGCAGCAGCCCTGGTGGTGGGCGTTGGCATTGGCCGCGTAGTTTTCAGCAGCGCTCCCGCACACGAGCATTCCGCCGGGCCGGATGTATCGACGAACACGACTTCGGAGCCAAGCGAAGCCACCCTGTGGACTTGCTCCATGCACCCGCAGATTCAGCAATCCGAACCAGGACAGTGCCCGATTTGTGGCATGGATTTGATTCCCCTGATTAAAGACGCTGGCAGCGACGATGGTCCACGCGTGATGAGCATGAGTGAGGCTTCGCGTGCCCTAGCTGATATCGAAACCACCGAGATCGTTCAGGAATACCCGGAGGCGGAAATCCGTTTAGTCGGGAAACTCGACTATGACGAAACCCGCGAGCAATCGCTTACGGCACGCTTCCCCGCTCGCATCGACGAATTGTATGTCAACTACACCGGCATCCGGGTCAAAAAGGGCGAGCACTTGGCGAAGGTCTATAGCCCGGACCTCCTGACCGCACAGCGCGAGCTGCTAACCTCCTACCGCGCCGACCCCAACAGTGCCATCACGCGTGCCGCCCGCGACAAACTGCGCCTCTGGGACCTACTTCCCGAGCAAATCGAAGCCATCATCGAAAGCGGCGAACCCAAGGACCACTTCGTTTTGAAGTCTCCCATTGGGGGCATTGTCGTCGCCAAGCATGTCAAGGAAGGCGACTATTTGAAGACGGGCGAGCCGCTTTTCAAAATCGTCGACCTGTCGGTGCTCTGGGCCAATCTAGATGCCTACGAATCCGACCTCCCCTGGCTACGCTATGGTCAGGATGTGTCCTTCTCGGTGGAAGCACTCCCGGGAGAAACCTTCCACGGTCAAATCGCCTTCATAGAGCCCGAGGTTAACCGCAAGACCCGTACGGTACCAGTTCGCGTAAATGTCCCCAACCCGGACGGACGTCTCAAGCCTGGCATGTTCGTGCGGGGCATCGTCAAATCCCGCTTAGCTGAGGATGGCAAGGTGTACGCTCCTGAGTTTGAAGGCAAATGGATAAGCCCCATGCACCCGGAAATCATCAAGGACGGCCCGGGCCAATGTGATATCTGCGGCATGGATCTAGTGCCTGCCGAAGAGCTGGGCTATGTGGATAACGCCAGCGAAGCCGCACCCATCGTCGTGCCCAGCTCCGCCGTACTGCGAACGGGCAAGCGGGCCGTCGTTTACGTGGAAAAGCCTGACAGCGAGCGCCCCACTTACGAGGGGCGCGAGATCGTGCTCGGCCCTCGGGCAGGTGACAACTACATCGTCGTCTCCGGATTGGATGCTGGCGAGCGCGTGGTCACCCGGGGTGCCTTCAAGATAGACAGCGCCCTACAGATTCAGGCCAAGCCCAGTATGATGAATCTCGAAGGCGGTGGCCCGATGCCCGGCCATATCCACGGTGGCGCAGAGCAGACTGTAAGCGGCAAGGACCAAGCCCAGCATCAAGGGATGGCGATGGTGGAGATTTCCACAGAGATGTTGCCTCAGCTTCTCAGTCCTTACTTGAAAATGCAGGCAGCCCTGGCTGCTGACGACTTGGAAGCCGCCAAAGCTGAGGCCAAGGCCATGATGAGCACGACTGGCCATAGCGGCAGCCTCCCGGACTTGCTCCATAACATGTTGGCCGCAGACACACTCGAGGCCTTTCGTCTGCCTTATTTCCAGACTTTGTCCAACGCCTTCATCGAAGCGGCAAAGAATGATCCGACGATCCTAAAGCAAGATCTATTCGTGATGCATTGCCCGATGGCGAACAACAATGCCAGTGCGGATTGGCTACAGTCTTCGGAGGCCCTGCAAAATCCGTATTTTGGCTCGATGATGCTCACCTGCGGTGAAGTCCAGCAAGCCATCAGCGCATCGGAAAAGGAGCCCACCAGCCATGAGCACTAATACCTTCAATCCAATCAACGCACTGATTCGCTTCTGCCTGGAAAACAAGCTGGTCGTTATCCTCTTCACCGTGGTGCTGGTTCTCTGGGGGATCGCCGTTGCCCCGTTTGACTGGGAATCGGATGTCCTGCCACGCGACCCCGTGCCCGTCGATGCGATCCCGGACATCGGCGAGAACCAGCAAATCGTGTTCACCGAATGGATGGGGCGCTCCCCGCAGGACATTGAGGACCAAGTCACATACCCGTTGACCACCGCCTTGCTCGGACTGCCGGAGGTCAAGACGATCCGTAGCTACTCGATGTTCGGGTTCTCCTCGATCTACATCATCTTCAAGGAGGACGCGGAGTTCTACTGGACGCGCAGTCGCATCCTGGAAAAACTCAACAGTCTGCCTTCCGGCACACTGCCTCAGGGAGTATCGCCGCAGCTCGGGCCGGATGCCACCGCGCTCGGGCAAGTCTTCTGGTACACGCTCGAAGGCATGAGCCCGAAGGGGAAGCCTACTGGTGGCTGGGATCCGGAGGAACTGCGCAGTATACAAGACTGGTATGTACGCTATGCCCTGCAGGGCGTGGACGGTGTGGCCGAGGTCGCCTCTATCGGCGGCTACGTCAAGGAATACCAGATCGATGTGGATTCCGATGCCCTGCGCACTTACAACATCTCCCTTCAGGATGTGTTCAATGCCGTCCGTGGCAGCAATCTCGACGTCGGCGCACGCACCATTGAAATCAATGCCGTCGAATACGTCATTCGGGGCCTCGGCTTTATCAAGAACCTGGACGACCTGCGCCAAACGGTCATCACCCAGAGAGACAATGTGCCCATCACCCTCCAGCAAGTCGCCGAGATTGAATACGGCCCAGCCTTACGACGGGGAGCCCTCAACAAAGCGGGCGCGGACGCTGTCGGCGGTGTTGTCGTGACCCGCTATGGAGAAAACCCCTTGGCGGTCATCAAACGTGTCAAAGCCAAAATTCAGGAAATCTCACCAGGTCTTCCGAAAAAAACGCTCGAAGACGGCACCGTCAGCCAAGTTGATATCGTCCCTTTTTATGATCGCACGGGACTGATTTACGAAACATTGGGCACATTGGAAGATGCCGTACGCCAGCAAATCCTGGTCACCATTATCGTGGTGGTGCTTATGGTGCTTCACCTGCGTAGCGCCGCGCTGATATCCGGCGTCCTGCCTTTGGCCGTTCTGTTTGCATTTATCGGCATGAAGGTCTTCGGCGTGGACGCCAATGTCGTGGCCTTGTCCGGTATCGCCATCGCGATTGGCACCATTGTGGACATGGGCGTTGTCTTGATTGAGAACATCCTCAAACACCTCGACGACGCTCCCCCAGATGAGAGCCGTCTGGAGGTCGTCTACCGTGCCTGCGCCGAAGTCGGAAGCGCTGTGGTTACCGCCGTCCTCACGACGGTTATCAGCTTCTTGCCCGTCTTCACAATGGAGGCTGCCGAAGGCAAACTGTTCCGGCCTCTGGCCTATACCAAGACCTTCGCCTTGATTGGTTCGATTGTCGTAGCTCTGACCGTTATCCCTCCACTTGCCCACTGGTTCATTGCCGGACGTCATAAATCGACATGGTCCAAATACGGGCTCTGGGGTGGCATCGGTGTCATCGGACTTCTTGGCTCATTACTGTTCAGTTGGTTTCCCTGGTGGCTGGGCGTGCTAATGCTCGCGACAGCGGCCTTCCATCTGGCCGGAACTCAAATACCCGAAAAGGTACGCCGAGGTATTCTATTCGCCTTTAACTTCATCGTAGCCGTACTGGTCGCCCTCTGGCTGGCCGCAGACTGGAAACCGCTTGGACCCGAACAACACATCCATAATATCTTCTTCGTCCTGATCGTCGTCGGTGGCCTGCTCGGATTCTTTATGGTCTTCATCCGCTTTTATGCGCGGATGCTCGCTTTCCTTCTGCGCATCAAAACGGTCTTCATCGCACTCAGTTGCTTCATTATTCTGTTTGGCTTCACCGTCTGGCTGGGTTGGGGTAAAGCCTTTGGCTGGCTGCCCGAACCCATTCGCCAATCAGGGCCCTACGTGGCGATGGCCCACGCCATCCCCGGTCTGGGCAAAGAATTCATGCCTGCTCTCGACGAAGGTTCCTACCTGCTCATGCCAACCACGATGCCCCACGCCTCCATCGGGGAAGTCATGGATGTACTGAGCAAACAGGACATGGCCATCAACGCTATCCCCGAAGTCGAGAGTGCCGTGGGTAAACTGGGGCGTGTGGAAAGTCCGCTCGACCCTGCGCCCATCTCAATGATTGAGACCATCATCTCCTACAAGTCGGAGTACATCACCGATGATAACGGTCGGATTCTAACTTTCGCCTACGATAGCAAAACCGATGAATACAAGCGCAATGACGCTGGGAAACTCATACCCGATCCTGACGGACGCCCCTTCCGCCAATGGCGGGATGAAATCAAAAGTCCGGACGATATATGGGACGAGATTGTCAAAGCGGCCACCATTCCCGGCACTACTTCTGCTCCCAAACTTCAGCCTATCGCTGCCCGCATTGTCATGCTGCAAAGCGGTATGCGGGCTCCCATGGGACTGAAGGTTTACGGTCCCGATTTGCAAACATTGGAAAAGGTAGCACTGGAGATTGAAGGCTTCCTCAAACAAGTGCCTTCCATCAAATCAGAGGCTGTCCTGGCTGACCGCATTGTCGGGAAGCCGTATCTGGAAATCGACATCAACCGTGAAGCCATCGCCCGCTACGGCATCAAAATCCAAAACGTGCAGGACGTGATCGAGGTTGCTATCGGTGGCAAGCCCATCACCCAAACCGTTGAGGGCCGCGAACGCTATCCCGTCCGTGTACGCTACATGCGTGAGCTACGCGATTCCATTGAAGCCATCGAAGGCATCCTCGTCGCCGCGCCTGATGGCACACAAATCCCATTACGGGAGCTAGCAACCATCGACTACGTGCGCGGCCCCCAGGTTATTAAAAGCGAAGACACATTCCTCGTCGGCTATGTCATCTTCGACAAGCGAGACGGCTACGCTGAAGTGGAAGTCGTCGAGCAGGCCCAAAAATTCCTGCAGGACAAAATCGACAGCAACGAACTGGAAATACCCGCCGGAGTCAGCTATAGGTTCACCGGGAGTTATGAGAACCAAGTGCGCGCAGAGAAGAAGCTGCGCATCGTGCTACCCATTGCGCTTTTTGCTATTTGGCTGATTCTCTATTTTCAATTTAAACGTATCGCCACAACGTTGCTGGTCTTTTCCGGCATTCTCTTCGCTTGGTCGGGTGGTTTCATCTTGATATGGCTCTATGGGCAGCCGTGGTTCCTAGACTTCAGCTTGTTTGGGCACAACCTGCGCGAACTATTTCAGATGGGCACGATCAATCTTAGTGTGGCCGTCTGGGTTGGCTTCCTCGCGCTCTTCGGTATCGCTACGGACAACGGTGTGATCGTCTGCACATACCTTCAGCAAATCTTTCGGGAGAAGAATCCGCAAACCCTGGAGCAGATACGCGCCGCCACCGTGGAGGCCGGGGATCGCCGTGTACGTCCGGCTATGATGACCAGCGCCACGACGATTCTTGCACTACTGCCCGTGCTGACATCCGTGGGCCGAGGCTCAGACATCATGGTGCCTATGGCCATTCCCTCATTCGGCGGCATGTTGCTCGCCATACTCACCATATTTGTTGTGCCCGTCCTGTATTGCGGACTGGCAGAACTCACTCATCGATTCAAACCCACAAGGAAAATAGCACTATGAAACAAATCATCAAACTGGCCCTTGGCCTTATTCTTGGCGTCTCTGCGACGTATGCCCACGACGATGCCTTCCAGCCTAAATTCGTCGACACCTTGGTCGGCCCTTATCTCGCTATCCAAAAAGGCTTGGCCGGCGACGATTTGAAGACAGCTCAAACGGGTGCCAACAGCTTCCTCGACGCCATGAAGAACGCGCCTCAGGAAGGTGAAGCCAAGGAAGAGTCTGCCGATTTGTCGAATCCCGCTGATGCCATTGCCAAGGCTTCCGACCTCAAGACCGCCCGAACGGCCTTCCTGGATTTATCGCACGAGATGATTCCCTTGGTTCAACATGTTGGCATAACCACGAACACGAAATTGTTCGTCATGCATTGCCCGATGGCCCTTGAACATCAAGGCGGCGACTGGATTCAGATGGATAAGAACGTGGTCAACCCCTACATGGGTGCCAAGATGCTGCACTGCGGCAGTATCCAAAAGCAAATCGCCGGAGTATCCGTATCGCCAGAGGGTCACTCGGATCACGACGAAGACCACGAGCACAACGCGGACCACCACGACATTTAAACCATTTGCCGCCCGCGCCGATAAGGCCGGGCGGCTTCTTTTTTAGCCATGTTTAAAAGTTTAAGAACGACCCCAGGGTTCATCGTCCTATGCCTAATCGCCTTAACCACAAGTGCCGTCGCCGCTGAAGCGGTTAATCAATATTGTCCTGTAACCCCAGATGAACCTGCTGAATCCTACATAACAACCGAGTATAAAGGACAAACCATTGGGTTTTGCTGCAAACGTTGTTTACGTAAATTCATTGCCGATCCTGAAGCCTATATCGCCAATCTCCCCCACGATAATACAGATACGCAGGCGATATACGATGCATCTGGCAAAGAGCAGAATCCGGGAAACAATGAAGGTGTTGCGCCAGGTCAAAGCCCATCACATGAGCACAACCATTCAACTGATCATGCGGAATCCGATGAGTCACCTGTACTCATTTTCCTCGGCAAGCTTCATGTTCTTAGTGTTCACCTGCCGATAGCACTCTTACCCATAGCAGCTATTTTGGAAATGCTCGGATGGGTATTCCGTTCCCAGTCCTTACTATTCGCCGCCCGTACGAATTACGTCCTCGGCGCGATGGCCGCGATGATTACGGCGTCCCTAGGGTGGATTGCGGCAAGTCTGAGCCATTACCCCCAAGATCTGGCAACGGTGCTCCTATGGCATCGCTGGCTAGGTATCACCGTAGCATCCATCAGCCTGCTTGGACTTCTCGGTATACTCGGAATGCAAAAGTCGAAATCATGGGGCACGGTTCTTTACCGGACTGTCATTTTCGTCCTGCTGGTCTTGGTGCCAATAACCGCGCATTTCGGCGGCACTCTCATATACGGATTAGATTATCTATTCTGATTTTCTCGAAACAAATCTGAGGGTTTCCCTTATCGCATACGTTTAATAGTATGAATGCGAATGAGCGCATTTAAAACCTGAGTTAAAAGGAAACGAAATGAAAAAGATAGCTTCAACATTCATCGCTGTAATGACGCTCGCAAGCGTATCCCTACTGGCTGGTCCGCCTGCCGGAGGATGGTACAAGGAAAAGACCTTATCCACGGCTGCTGATTTCGCGGCCCTCGAACTGGGGGATCAAGTCGCCCAGGTTTGCAAGAAATGTGACAGCATTTCCGTGGTCGAAATCCAGTCCAAGGATCAGGCGATGGACTTCTGCAAAGAAGGCGCTACCATCGACTGCCCATCCTGCGGAAATGTAGCGAAAGTCGTTCGCACGGGCCCTCCATCCCAGTCACCTCAGAAAATCGAATTCGTCGATGAGCATGGGAACGCCTGCATGTTTATGGCAAAACTGGAGCCGAAGTCGCCGGCTGATTTCCAGCACGGCCACAAACAGTAGCCCGAATCCGTCAAATTCAACGAAGCGATGGCTCAAAAGGCCATCGCTTTTTAATTTATACAAAAAGAAATAACCGAATCTTGGGAACTAAATTCCTGTATTAATTTCACAAAAATAAAGCTTGTTTCCCCTAAATGATCTTGACAGGTCTTTGTTAATATTCTGCTTCTTAGGTTCGACGTGCATCACAAAAAGAAAATAGTTGCCTTACTAGTAGGTCTTATTGCTTGGAACGGTGTTCTAGGTGGCGTAAGTGGCATACTAATGTGTCTGCATGCTGCGGGGTCATTTCATATCGCAAGTTTTGAGACCACGGAGAATTGCTGCCACGTCCAAGAGGATGACGTCATCCACGAGTGTCAAAAATGCAATGACTTGGAACTGGATGGCATCGATCTGTTAGCATTTAGAGACAGCGATTCCGCACTGACGTATCCTTTTGCTGAGATATCAGAGGTTTTCGTATTGCCTGAACCCACGTGGAATAAGTTAACGATTCTTGGGCCTAATCCCACACGTGCCCCTCCCTATCGCGTCGACACCTGCCTTATGGTGGCAGAAACAGTCGTACTGCGCATTTGAAATCCTGATCAATGTTGATGGGCGTCACCCTTCCCGGGGACGCTTTTTGCATGCCCTCATGGGGTGTGCATACACCAACTCGAATCAGGATTTTTTATGCACTTTTTCAAACAATTACACACATATACAATCATTATAGTTGTCCCTATGGGGGCTTTGTTCGGGCAAGAACCCGCCGGTTTTGAGCCGGAAACGATTAGCTACGCGACTGCCCTAGAGCGGGCAATCGACGGTAACCCTAGATTATATCTGAACGCTTCAGAAGCGGAAGCAGCAGAGGGCCAAATTGAACAAGCTGACCTGCCTCCCAATCCAGTGGTCGGTTTCGAGGCTGAAAACTTCTTGGGGACCGGTCCCATAACCGGCGTCCAGGGGCTGGAACTCACTTTGGGTATAAGCCAAGTCATTGAAACCGCCGACAAACGCCAACACCGCACTAACTTGGCCAGAAAAGAACGCGCTCTGGTCGACTGGCAACGCGAGGTTTTGCTGACCGAACTGGAGGCAGCTGTCAGAGCGGCTTTTGTCGATGTTTTGCTCGCCCAGGATTCGGTCGACTTACGAAAAGAACAACTGGCGTTAGCCCAGGAAAGTGAAGGTGAAACTTCTCGTTTGGTTGAGGCTGCCCGTTCCCCTCAAGTGGAACTGACGCGCGCCACGCTCGCCGTACGCCAACAGCAGTTTTCTTTGGATAAAGCTCAACGAGATTTGGCTACGACCAAGACGGTCCTTGCTTCCCTATGGGGCCTAGGAGCGGAGCAATCATTCGCGGTTGAAGGGTATGTTACTCTGGAACCAGAGCTTCCCGATTTCACGGCATTGGCCTCAAGGCTGCCTAGCACCGCTCAACTTGCTCAATACGAGGCGCTTCTTAAGAGCCGCGAGGCAGCTCTGGACCTGGAAAAGGCCCGGGCAGTGCCCGATGTGGAGGTGTTCGCCGGAGGCCGCTATTACAACGAAGACAGCGGCAACTTTGGGTTCGTGGCGGGTTTCAATATTCCATGGCCTCTCTTTGACAGGAATCAAGGGAACATCCGAACCGCGAGGGCTCAAGTGCGAGCGGCGGAGTATGAGCGTGAGTCCGTAAGACGTGAGATGCTGATTCGGCTCAATAGTGCCTATCAGGCATTAGCCAGTGCTCATGCCGAAGCCTTAGCGGTACAAAGAGACCTACTGCCCAGTGCCGAACAAACGCTGGCCGATACGAATACTGGGTATGAGCGAGGTCAATATACCCAGCTCGCTGTTCTAGAGAGCAGGGAAGCTCTTTTTGAGGTGCGAGAAGCCTATCTCGACGCGTTGCAGCGCTATGCCACTGCTCAAGCAGCCATAGAGGCCCTTACGCGTCCGGCAGGCCTCCAATAGCAATCAAGCAACGCAGTAACCAATACATAAACATTTATTTACCATTCAATGAAAACGACACCGTATACATTCAAACTTTTTATTATAGGCATTTTTGCACTGGGCTTGTCTGCAATCGCCCAAGGACAAGCACACAATGATCATGACCACGAGGAAGAGGCAGATCATGGAGAAACACATAAGCAACACGATACGCATGATTCCCATGCCAAACCGAAGAGTGATGTGGATGAACACGATCACGGCGAGGAGCAGGAGCATGGCGAGTCCCATGATGCCCATGAAGATCATGATGAGCACGGAGAGCACGGTGACCACGAAGAAGGTCCCATTAAGCTTAACCCAGAGGTCATGCGTGAGTTTGGAATTGTCATAGGAAAGGCAGGCCCGGGAACCTTGCATGAGACGGTCGTGTTGCCCGGTGAGATTCAATACAATCGGGAAGCAATTGCCTACGTAACGCCTCGCTACGAGGGCACGGTCTTGTCCATCAATGCGCGACTTGCTGACAAGGTAAAAAAGGGCCAAGTATTGGCCAGTCTCGAGAGCACGGAGACACTTCGTCCCTTCGAGTTAAAAGCGCCTTTTGATGGCGTGGTCGTCGCATACGATGTCACTCCCGGCCAAACCGTTCAAGCTGGCATTCCCTTATTCACAGTTGCAGACCTATCCACCGTCTGGGCGGATCTAAAAGTCTACCAACGCAACATTGGCGAGATCCATGAGGGGCAGACTGCCCGTATCGAAGGTGGCCACTCACAGACCAGTTACACCGGAAAGATAGCCTACGTTGCTCCTACTGTCGATGAACATACCCGTACGGGTCTAGCCCGAATTGTGATTGAAAATCCTCAGGGCATCTGGAAGCCGGGCCAGTTTGTTAAGGGTACAGTGTCGACCGACGAACAGAAGGCTGCCTTGTTGGTTCCTCGTTCAGCCGTTTTGAAAAATGAAGGCGATACGGTAGTTTTCATCCAGGATGAAGACGGATTCGAGCCTCGTCCTGTGGTTTTGGGAAGCAGTGATGCAGAATCCTGGGAGGTCGTTTCCGGACTCAAGCCCGGAGAGGTAATTGTCGTGGAGAATCCGATCTCCCTCAAAGCCGAAATGGGCAAAGGCTCCTTCGGTGGACACCATCATTAATTCCAAAGAACTGACATCATGTTGAATAAGCTTATAGAATCGGTTCTGCGGAACAAATTAGTTATCGTACTTCTGACCTTGGCCGTTATGGCTGGAGGCTACTGGAGTTACAAGAAGCTGCCGGTCGACGCCTTCCCCGACGTTTCACCAGCCCTCGTACAGGTTTTTACGGTTACTTCAGGCCTGGGGCCAGAAGAGGTCGAAAAGTTCGTCACCTTCCCGGTGGAGGCATCGATGAGTGGACTACCCAAGGTTACGGAGATACGCTCTGTTTCCAACTTCGGGCTCTCCGTGGTCAGCATCTACTTCGAGGAAGGCACTGACATTTATTTTGCCAGACAGGTCGTTGGAGAACGCTTGGGTGAAGCGCGAGAGGCCATTCCGGCTGGATTCGGCGAACCGGAAATGGGACCAATATCTACCGGGCAAGGGCTCGTGCTTTACTACAATCTTATCGATACGACTGGCAAATACAGCCTGGAGGAATTGCGTTCGATACAAGATTGGGTGGTTAAATACAACCTACAGACGGTACCCGGTGTCACCGAGGTTCTCGGCATTGGTGGTTTCGTGAAGCAGTTCCAGGTGAACATCGATCCGGATGCGTTGCTGCGCTATAAAATTTCGCTCGAAGAGGTCATCCGTCGCATTGAAGAAAACAATGAAAACGTTGGAGGCCAGTTCATTGAACGCAATGGCGAGATGTTTATTGTCCGCTCTGAAGGTCTGGCCGCAGGCATTGAGGACTTGAACAATATCGTGGTGGCCCATGAAGACGGTGTACCAGTGTACCTCCGTGATTTAGCTACGGTCGAAATCGGAGGTGAAATTCGTCAGGGACTTCAAACCCTGAACGGAGCAGGTGAAGTGGTTTCGGGCATGGTAATCAAGCTATATGGCAGCAATTCTTCTACAGTCATCAGTGCTGTTGAAGCTAAACTTAAGGAAATCCAGACCGCACTCCCAGAAGGAATCGTTATCGAGCCCTATTACCAACAAAAGACATTGGTGCAGGCGTCGGTTAACACCGTAACCAGTGCGCTGGTGCAAGGGATCGGCCTGGTTGTCTTGGTGCTTTTGCTCTTCATCGGGGGCTTTCGTCCCAGTGTGGTGGTCGCGCTCTCTATACCCTTCTCAGTACTGTTTGCGACGACCGCGATGTATTATCTAGGCATCTCAGCGAATCTCATGTCCTTAGGCGGTCTGGCCATCGCTATCGGCATGATGGTGGACGGCACGATTGTAATGGTAGAAAACGCAGACCGAATCCTGCGTGCTTCCGATGGCAGGGAAAGCAAAATACGACTGATTGCGAGAGCCTGTCAGGAGGTCGCTCAGCCGATCACATTTGCCATCTTGATTGTGGTGCTCGTTTTCATCCCGCTCTTCACCCTGCAAGGCGTGGAGGGTAAGATGTTCCGTCCCTTGGCCTATACCGTTTCCTTGGCCATGTTTGGTTCTTTGATATACGCGCTCTTTGGTGCACCGGTTTTTGCGGCACTCCTTATGCCTCGTCCCAAGAGAGAGGATAGTGAATCAAGTAAAGAAAACCGTGAAATATGGATCGTTCGTGCATTGCTTGTCGTTTACCGTCCAATGGTAACCTTCTTTGTCCGTTACAGAATCATATCCGTTGTTCTGTCGATCCTCTTGTTGGTCGCAGGCGTGCTGGTTTTTCCGAGACTTGGTTCGGAATTCACGCCTCGACTGATGGAAGGTGATATCATTGCCAATCTCACCATGGCTCCCTCCGTTTCGCTCGAAGAAACGAAGAGAAATACCATGATTGCCGAGCGGCGTCTGTTGGAGATTCCCGAAATCGAACAGGCGGTTTCCCGCATCGGGCGTGGTGAAGTCGGCGCTCATGCCGACCCCATCAATACCGTCCACATGATGGTCGTACTGAAGCCACGGGATGAGTGGCGCGAGGGCTTTACCCAGGAAGACGTTGAAAATGCCATGCGTGAAAAACTGGAAGGCATGCCCGGCGTGTTGGTCAACATGACTCAACCAATTCAGCTTTCCGTGGATGAACTAATTGGTGGCACCAAAGCACAGCTCGCCATCAAACTGTTTGGCCCGGATTTGGATGTCCTCAAAGAAAAGGGCGAAGCTCTCGCGGCTGTCGTACAGCAAGTAAAGGGAGCCGCTGATGTACAGGCTGGACAAATTACGGGTGCTCCGCAAATCGTCATCCGACCTGATCGCGAAGCCATCGCGCGCCATGGACTGAATCTCTCCGAAGTTCAGGACCTAATTGAGGCAGCGGTTGGTGGGGTCGAGGCCGGTCAAGTCTATGAGGGGGTTCAGCGCTTTGATATTTATGTTCGCTATCAGGAGCATGCCCGGGACACGGTCGAAGATCTGCAGCACCTTGTCGTACAAACGTCAGAGGGCGCATTGTTGCCTCTTGATGAGATTGCCGATATTACGGAAATCACGGGTCCGCTCTCCATTGTTCGTGAAAACACTCAACGTTACTTGCAGATCCAATCCAACGTGGTGGGGCGGGACATCGGCAGCTTCGTTGCCGATGCCCAAGCGGCGATTGATGCCGAGGTAAATTTGCCGCCGGGCTACTATGTAACCTGGGGCGGTCAATACGAACTGCAGCAAGAGGCGAACAAACGACTCGCCGTAGTCGTCCCGGTAACACTGACGTTGATCGCCTTGCTCATCTACATGTCGTTCGGTTCAATCAAAAACACCGTTTTGATTCTACTCAACATACCGTTGGCCTTGGTCGGTGGCGTCGTGGGCTTATGGATGGCAGGGGAAAATCTCTCGGTGCCATCCAGCATCGGATTTATCGCGCTTTTCGGCATCGCGCTTGGAAACGGGATGGTTCTAGTCACCTACCTGAATCAACTTTTCCGCGAAGGATTAGGTATCGATCAAGCGAGTATTCAAGCGGCATGTCTGCGCGTGCGACCTGTTCTCATGACTGCTGGTACGACTGCACTCGGTCTTGTCCCACTACTTTTAGCTAGTGGAACCGGTAGTGAAGTTCAAAGACCTCTCGCAGTAGTCGTTACAGGCGGCTTGGTCTCATCGACTATACTCACCCTGCTTGTACTACCCGCCCTGTACAAGTGGTTCTCCGTCAACCCCAATCAGGAACTGTAATATGAAAGAAATTAAAGCTTATATAAAAGATTCCAAACAGGATGCCGTTACCAGTGCACTCCACCAAATCGAAGGACTTAATGGAGCCAGCTTTTCCAAGGTCCTTGGCTTTGGACGCGGCAAAGACCAAACTTCCGGTTATCGACCAGATGCTGACCCATCCGGGTACGTCCACCACGTCAAGGTTGAGGTCGTATGTTCAGACGACCTGGCCGATACCGTCATCCGTGCGATCCACCATGCAGCCCACACCGGGCTGCGTGGTGATGGCCGTATATTCGTTAGCTCCGTTGAGAGAGATTATCGTATTCAAAACAAGCCCGCTTAACTTCCGACCATATGCCAGTGGGAAATTCCTGAACGCCATGGTTCCAAAAAAAAGAAAAAAGAAGCGGCCAGAAAAATCGAAGATAGGTCATATTTCAGCAAAGGAGGAAAAGAAACAGCGCAAGAGTCTGGCTCTGGCATTACTCATACTTCTTTGCTTGCTTGTTGCCTTTACCGTGTTCGTGACAATGAAAACACCTCAATCACAAGGTCATTTTCGGATACCTCTCAATCTATTATTGATGGACGTTATTCTGGCACCTTGTGCGGTATTCGCTCTTTACGATTGGTTCAAACACTAAATCTAATGAAAGCAGTAGTCATATTGGGATGCATCACTATTATATTAAGTGCATGCAGCAACCAAAATATTTGGCTTAGATCCGAATCCCGGAGTTCTCCGATAAATGATAATATATCGGAGGAACCTCATATGGTTATTAATAATGAAGGTATTGCAATTGATGTTTCAAAAGCTCACGCAATTGTGAGGAAAAACGACATTCTAATCTCCATGCAAGTGATTCGCCGTAATTATCAACCTCTGCCCCATGGAGCCCACATAGACGTAGTTCTGTATGATAATGTTGGGAACCTATTGGAGACGAAAACGAAATTCTTGAACTCGCAGAGCTTCCATCGTCGACCCAATGGCAGTTTTTTACCCGCAAATATCAATGTAGTCATCGAAAGCGAAAAGCAGACTATACAAAAAATCCTCATTAATTCCTTCTATGGTCCACATTCGAATCACTCATGATTTTTACCTAATATGAAAAAAATAAATGCCATTATTCGTGCAGGTCGGCTTCAATCAGTTACAGATTCCTTGCGAGGGATTTCTGGACTGACCGGAATGACTCTCTCTACTGTGCGTGGTTACGGATGTCGCACATGGAATTCTCAAGTCGGTTCACGGCATCGAATGTCATCTCTGACAAAATTCAAAGCTGAAGCACATACGAAAATAGAGATCATTTGCACTGATAGCATTGTTGAGAGGGTTGTCTCTGCAATCGCTAATGCTGCGAAAACAGGAAAACCAGGTGACGGAAAAATCACGATATTTCCCATTGATGACGTAGTGCGCATAGAAACAGGGGCTAGAGGTGAAAAAGCCATCCATGAACAAGGAATTATATTTGATCATGACTGATACTGTGATCATCGATCAAAAAGATGCCCTACCGGAAGTTTCACTGGCCGAGGACCCTTGTGTGCACAGACTCGTTCACACAATAACAACTCAGCTCCCCGAAACATTGAATGTTTCCGTTATCCCGTATGTGAGGGAAGATATTGAAACCTACAAACTGCATATAGCATTCAATAAGAGCCTCACTTCGGCTGAAAAGTTAAGATTTCATATAAGACAAATTGGTTCGAATATACTTCAATGCAACAAGCATGCGTACTGGGCTATTTATTGCAGATTATCGATCCTGCAGAGAAGAGATTTGCTGCATAGTCTGATTTCAATTCCTGGGGTTCAGTTTGCCACTATAGATACTCATGGATTTCTATGCGTCGAGTATGCAGCGAAAATCGAAAAAATAGAGTTTTGCTTAAACCAATATTTGGACGAATTCTTTAAAACGATAATTCTAGAGAGGGGTAGCCATGAGCGAGCATCACCACCATGATCATGGAGTCGAACAGGTAAGTGACTCTGTATTATTATGGACGACTTTGGTCAATATTGGCCTTTCTGTATTCGAGTTTATAGCTGGTGCGATAGCTGGAAGCGTCGCGTTGATGGCAGATGCACTGCATAATACCAATGATGCTGCGGCATTACTTATTGCCTATGTCGCGCGCAAAATTTCCAGAAAGGGTGCAGACGAGAAATACACTTTTGGTTATCGTAGGGCTGAACTCATCGGTGCGATGATTCAACTGACGGCGCTCATCATCGTCGGCATTTATCTTATTTATGAGGCAATCCGTAGGTTTTTTTCACCCGAGCCGCTCGAAGGTGGTTGGATAATGGCTGCTGCCTCAGTCGCTTTGGTCGTCGATATAGTGACCGCGTGGCTTCTATGGGCTATGTCCAAAGGAAGCATGAACGTCAAAGCAGCGTTTCTGCATAATATAACCGATGCAGGCGCTTCTGTGGCAGTTTTGTTAGGGGGAGCCGCCATCTATTTTCTAGACTGGAGCTGGGTAGACCCCACTCTCACGCTTATTATAGCAGGCTATATTCTCTACATGTCATTCGACATGCTAAAAGCGACCTGCCGCATCCTTATGGAAGGTACACCGCCTGAACTTTCCCTGAAGCAAGTGCAAGCAACCATGACAGCGGTAGCCGGGGTTAGGAGTGTGCACCATTTGCACGTTTGGGAACTCGACGAGCACCATACGGCCTTGGGGGCTCATGTGGTAGTATCACGCAATCCCGAGGACAAGAATCATCAAAGTAGTGTCCGGCAGGAGCTAAAGAAAAAGCTCCATGAAACACACTCCATTGCTCACTGCACTTTGGAACTGGAATATTTTGGGGACCAATGTGTCAGTCCTGTCGAAAAACTTATTGCAAATGAATAGCTCACTGAAAGCCATGGCAGATCGATGCCATAGCGGTCGAATGCTTTCGGATGTATGGGTTGTAAAAGTCGACGATGAGCACTTGAGAAACTAGATATAAGTGAGCTACGTCACACTATGGGGTCGTTGTCCTATAATATCCCTTATGTCTGTATTTCCTGGGTTCATGAACTTTAGTGAACGCAACCTATCCCTACTAGTTACTGTTTTCGGCTCATCCAACCTGCTAAATTGCTCAGAAAAATAGAGATTGCATATTCAAGAGCCTATTTTAGATATTCCTAAGTTGCTGTCATTCAGTACTGATGCTAAATTTTGGCCATACGGGTTTCAGTCCGTTTCGGGCAGCTACTTCCTACCTTCGGTAAGTCCATTGAAGGGGGCAGTAGCAGTACAGGAGGCCGACCAATGCATGATCTAAAACTTCGTACGTAGGATGTAATTTCTAGCTTGGAAGTGCCATTCCTTTGAGCCTGCGATAAAGGCTTAGGGCATAGCTGTCGGTCATCCCCGTGACGTAATCTGTCATTTTCAACAATCGCTCGTACGGATCCTCATCAGGTCTTCCATCGCTCCCGAGAAACTCAAGGGGAATCAGTTTTAGAATTTTTTCTGCTTTTGGGCTTGGAGTACCAGGCCCCGCGATTTCGTCGACCGCACTGACGAACAAATCAAGCAACCCTCCGATGATTTCGAAACCCGCAGCTTCGGTCTGAATAACTCTCTCCGCGGAGAAAACATTCTTCTGCAGGAAAGACTTGATTGTCTGAATAGGCCCTCCGTCTCGTCCAGCAGTAGTTTTTGAAATCAGATCGCCAATTGGTTCCCCTCGGAGTATTTGTTCCTCGTGGCGCTCATAGGCATCGGAAGTTTGTTTTACGAGTTCACCAATTGCGATGGCTCTAAGATAGCCTATCCGGGACATATTATCGATTTGTTCATTCAGTCTTTTCTCTGTCCCGTCCCTACTTCCACCTACGATGTTCAAAAACCCTTCTTTTACGCATTCATAAGACAGGTGGCCAAGGCGGAATCCATCTTCAAAATCCACGGTCATATTGCACAGATCATCAGCAGCCTCCATCAGATAGGTCAGCGGGTGGCGGCACCAGCCAAACCTATTCGCCAGAGGGATAAGACCGGTAGCGGCAGCAATCTCTTCTAGATATTGGTATTCAGACAGAAATACG
Source organism: Verrucomicrobiia bacterium (assembly GCA_030432235.1). GTDB lineage: Bacteria > Verrucomicrobiota > Verrucomicrobiia > Opitutales > Cerasicoccaceae > JAUIHT01. Next base: position 33,538 of record JAUIHT010000008.1, read on the forward strand.
CCATTTTTCTTATAAGGAGTGTTAGATGAATCTCTCACATCGATTGCCCTGAGCGGGTATTTTGTAAACGTTGCGAGGCAGGGAGCCGTCAACCTTAGTCCACCATCGTTTCTGGCCATTTGTAGACGGGTAAGGATACGAAATCCTTGGGCATTCCCCTCCCATTGTGCAAAGTCTTCGTGCTTGGGGCCACTGCCAAACGCGCTTCGGTATGCGTTAGCCGTCGGACTATGCAAATACCAACTTCTGACTGCGTCCTCACCGGAATGTCCAAAGGGAGGATTGCCGAGATCATGTGCAAGGGCAGCAGTCGCGACTATTGTTCCAAAATCGGAGGGAGAGAATACATCCTTTAATGGCTTTTTTTCATTAGATTTTGTCCACGAAAGTGGAGCCACTTCTTCATCACCGTGACGTAAGAGTATTTTATGGCCGACTATCATGCCAAGTGTCCGAGAAACAGTCGAAACCTCCAGGCTGTGTGTCAGGCGAGTTCTGACGTAATCACTTCCGCTTAACGGGAAAACCTGCGTTTTATCCTGCAACCTCCTGAATGCGGCAGAAAAAATGATTCGGTCATAATCCATCTGCCAAGGCGGTCTTGCCTCATCTATATCATCGGCTTTGAGGCCACCGATTCGGATCCAGTTCAACAAGTTTGCCCAGGTCATTTCCGATGATGCATTCATTTATTTAGTATTATAGGTTTCTCTGATTTTTACAGGAAAATATAGTACCAACAACTTGCTGAGTGGCCGAAAATCTAGTTTTGGGGACGATGGGCATATGAATTAAAACCTTGAATACAGTTTAACGATATTGTATCACATAATTCAAAATGTGATGCAACAGAACTTTCCTCATGTATTTCTCAACTCCCGCTAATCCTTCAGTGTGGCAATCGGATCGAAAATACCTATATTGGAATTTTCTGTTAGGTAGGATCAAATGCAGAAATGTTCTCTGAGCCGAACCAACTTTCTAACGTTGTAAGCGCTCCCTGTGAAAGCTTTTGCGTGAACAACAGCGCGAGGTTCGTCTTCGGGCGCGAGCATGCGACGTAGAAGAGATTTCTGTTACGAACGTAGCTATCCTCTTTATTGGCTGGGTAGTGGTCAGGAAACCACTCGAGAAACTGGTTCCAATTATACTGGTTCCAACCTCGGCCCAGGACGACTAGAATGTTTTCAAATTCCGCTCCTTTCACCCCGTGCTTGGTTGAGAATGGAGTGTGATCGCTGATGAAATCCGATAAGGCCACGAGCTCCGAATACGGCAATGGCCGAAGCTTTTCGATTTGAGTCAGTGTTCTCGAAGCGTCGATCTCCTCGCGCATGGCCCCGGCAAGCTGCCTCTCGGTCCTGAGCACGGAGTCAGGAAGTCTTGGCTTCCGTGTCTCCATTAAGAGATCGATGACTTCTCCTATAGTCCCAGCAGCCCTAAGATCGACTAAGCGTTGCATGTCTCTCGCCCAGTCATGCTTCTCTGAGAGGCTGGAGAGGTTCCCCTCTTTTCTGCCAATGACCGAAAACATCTCGCCAAACCTTCCCGCCGAGAATGCCGCACAAGCAGGCTCCACCGTGTCAGCCAAAAATGCGATGTGCGGATCCTCTTTCTTGAGGAGCGAATCGTTGTATTCGAATACGTCCCAAATCTGGCTGTAGTGCTGCTCCGCGGCCAGGACGTTGTGGGTGAGCATCAGAATTTTTGTCTTTCCTGGCTCAAAACTCCATCCGGCATTAGCGAGTGTCTCCCGAAGCGCTGACAAATAGCGGTGTGCCTCGTCAGAAGGGAGATCTCCTCCCCAATGTCCACCGGTTTGTCGGGTCCCGGTGAACCCGTTGGAGTGATACACATTTACCGACCCAACAGCCGCAGGGTCACTGATCTGCTGAGGAAGATCAGGTCGGATGCGATTCAAAACATCTACCACCGCGGGCACTGACCGGAAGTTCGCTTCCTTGCCGATCAGTTGTAGATTCGCATGATCGACGCATCCGGCGCCGGTTCGATAAATCTTCTGCCAGCTATCGCCGAACAACCCGATTAGCGGACCTTCACCAGCCTCTACAAAATGCCGAATCAGACTTTCTGCGAATGCGGCATCGGTATCCTGATATTCATCAATAAAGAGCACCGGAAACCTGGCAGCGAGAATCCTCCGGAATTTCGGGTTCTCCATCAGAGCCACCATGACTTTCAAAACATCGTCATGGTGCAACAGCACCTCGTTATCGGTAACCCGGCGGTGCCCGAGTTCGTAGCCAATGCGCCGCGTGCCGATTCCGCCCACCTCGTCAATCTTCTCGAACAACTGAGGAATGTTCATGACTTCGGATCGAAGCACCGCTTGGAAGCTCTTACACAGTTCCCAACAAAACGAGTGGATGGTCGATGCTTGGACGGCTGGATGCCCGTCAGTGCGCTTTGTGACTTCGTCGGTCGCGACGTTGGTGTAGGTGATACAAGCAACCCTTTGATGGCGGCGGATCAAATCGACTCCGTCCTCTTCGATGATCAACTGAAGTGCCTTGACGAGAGAGTAAGTTTTTCCCGCCCCAGCACCCGCTTCGAGGCGAAAGCTTCTTCTTTCCCGGATACACCGGAAAACCTCATCGAGGGCGCGTTGTGCTGCGACCTCAGCCGGATTTGCTTCCGTAACTTCAGGCATTGGGATTTTCCTCTGCTGGGGGTTCGATTGCGTCCGGCGCCGCGGCATCATTGTCAACCCGTCCGAGCCAACGCAGCCCTTGGTCAATATAACGCGGGATAGCCCATTCCGTGTCGTTGATCGCATACTGCAGAGCGAACTCACTCTTCTTGACGTCTTTTGCAATATCCCACGCCTGCGTCTCTCTATCGGCCGCAGTCTGTCCTGCGACGCCGAATTTATTCGGATTCGCCAAGATGAATGCATCCTCAAAGCTTCGCCCGCAGGCATCCCCTTCGTCGTGCGGAACCTGATATGCGATACGACGACAACCTTGGACTTTGTCACCGTCCGCCTTGGCCAGTAGTTCCGGGAGGGTAGGGTTGTTGCCACCATCGGGATCGAACCACCTATTGACCGAAGCGTTGCTGGAGTGAGTCCCCTCAGAAACCTTGCGCTTCTTTCTGTTGTCGGCGGCATCGACCGAGTCCAAGTCCGTGACGACTAGAGTCCGGAGATCGAGAAAATCGACAAGGTTGTAAAACAGATGGGCGTAAGCTCCGCCTACCTCCATAATCGAGAGGTATTTTCCGCCCAGATTGCTGCCGTTCAGCACATCGAACTTCCCAATCGCAGCAGGAAGGATAAGCCGTTCTGTGGTCCCCTCGACCAAGACCGCACCGTCGGCGAACAACAGATCGCATCGCGTCAAAGTCATATACTGATGTAGGAACGCGCGTTTCTCGGGTTCTTCCCCGCTCAATCCCGTGCGGAGGTCTTTCGATCGCGTGCTTAAAATCGTGGAACCGACTTCCCGAGGTCTCGCCAGAAAATACCGCATCGCATCAAATGACGCTTCGTTGGCGATATGCGATGAGTGAGTAGTAACCACGAATTGCACCGGCCAACGGTTTCCTCCGTTGTAGGTCCCCTCGAACATCGCCCGAATGCGGTTGAGCTGGCGGATGAAGACCGACTGCATTTGCGGATGCAGATGCGCCTCTGGTTCTTCAATAAAGATGAGATGGACTCCTGATTCTGGCTGGCGAGTTGTGAACTCTCGAAATAGCTCGAAGAGCTTGAGCAGGATGAAGATCAGGTTTCTCGAACCGAGGCCATTGTAGGATTCCGGCAAGTTAATTCCCTCTGGGTCGGGACCAGAATATGTTACTGTTGTGTGATTGGAGAGCAACTGTTGGACATCGAGCTGTGTCTCCGTCCGAAGCTGAGGATCGGAAAGCCCAGGATAACCGAATAGAGCAAACGTCGGTGCAAGAGCTCCTAATTGGTCGTTAAAATCGGTGTCGATTTGAGTCTGAACTCCTTCGACCGCAGTCTTGAGTGTTTCAGCCCTCGCTTGATCATCGGTGCCAGCTCCAGCCGCAGAAGCAGACGTGAACAAGCGTTCGAAAACTTTGCCCAACACCGCCTTTTCCTTGTTTGACGCATCATCCAAGGCTCGTTGTGCGTTGATGAACCCGAATTGGAGGACGGCCTTTAAGTTCGCGCTTTCTAGGAGTTTCGTGTTTGTCGCGTCGTTCGGATCTTCAGCTTCAACACGTGCCTCGAACAGTTTTGGAACGCGCTCACGTAGCGCCCGAAAGAAATCCCGGCGACCATCGCCAAGCTCGGCAAACAAGGCGGCTATCTTCCCCGGGCCGACAGAGTAGGTGACGACGATCTTTGTCGTCGTGCATGCGTCATTCAAATCGACGACAAAGTCGGAGAGCGTTCCAAGCTCCTCATCCGCAGCGTATTCAACGTTCAGGGAGATCGAAATCGCCGGCAGCCTCTCTCGAACAATATTCTCCTCTTCATTGCTTTGAAAGAGTTCCCGCGCCTCCCAGAATCGTTCGTGTGCTCCCAATGAAAAATCCTCAAGCCTGAACCTTGGAGAACTATCCGCCAACAAGCGGCGGAACAGCTCGGTCAACGAAGTCTTGCCGCAGTTGTTTCGCCCAACGATCAGAGTCGTGTCGTCTTCGAGACGGAGCTCAACGTTTTCGAGCAGGCGAAAATTTTGGACAGAAAGGGATCGGATTTTCATTTGATGGCAGTTATGTGAACGCGATTCTTAAAAATTGGCCGATATATATCATCTGCACTGGTGGGGATTTAGTTCTTTTATATCTTTGATGCATTGCTTCACGAATAGAGCAGGGTACTCAGATCCGGCATTCGCGGAATCCGCCACTTGGGAGGGCCGCTTTCTTGGATAGACGGTATAGCACTTAAGATACACATTATGCTAGAATGTAGGGATAACCACCCATTTGAGAAGTCTTATTATTAGTTCATCCAGTATTCTAAAGCGAACCATCTGAGCTGAACCTATGAACTTAGGGCCTGCTGTGAAAAGGATGGTGAAAAGAGCAAAACAACTAGTTCGGTTTTCAACCACTTACAAACACGTACAGGCCAACTGACCATGTTGGGCCTGTGCGTGATGACGACCTCCGCCTACTAGCTCTGCCTGTGAGACAGAATTTTCGCCATACCTTTCTTTGCTGCTTCCAGCCCTTAACTGTTGCTATTTAATCGTCTTTCGGGCGCTGGGCCATCTCGTCTCAGCACGGATCAAAACTCCCATCGTGGCCAGTAATTTATCCTTCTCGACGGGCTGGTCGAAGGCACCAGCTTCCTCCAGCACGGTGGCTGCCATGGCTGGGATCGTGCTTGAGTCTAAACAGTTATTCAATTGGAAGTTGTGACTGGTCTACGGTTACCTAAGCATGGCTAGAATTTTGGGTTTAATTTCACTTGAAAGATTCAGCCAGGCCAAAGCAACTTGTGTCAATATGGGGCATGCGTAATTTGGTATCAATGCGAGTATGTGTGTACCCTGGCAGTTTTCTTGATAGGGTCTCGATTGGTCTTCAAAAAGTTCCGTGATTTTGGCTTTGGGTTCGAATACCCAATATAAACTTACATTTAATCGATTGTATGGTATATGCAAGGAATAGATGATTCTGATTGCTAAATTCCACTACTTCTGGAAAAAGCCAAATTCCTGCTTTATGTAGGTGTGAATACATTATAGATGGGAATACCGCCAAATGTATGCTAAACATTCAATAAAGGAATACCATGGATGCAGTGGAGATATTGATAAGTGACAAAGAGAAATTTACTTCAAATTTTTGGGAGGATGCTAGCTCGCACCAAGCGTACTTGTACTATGATTCAGAATGCTTTCACCTGTTGATCAATGAGCCTAAGGAAGGCCAATTTTGCCGGCACATTGAAAATTGTGTGTTATTGACAATTACAAGAGGCCTGAGTTCTCAGGGTCTACGCCTATTTCAGGTGGATTTCTTTGACGATAATAACTCGTTTTTGGGAAGGATTTTTATTCAAGCACCCGAATTGCCACCGTGGAGTGTTCAGAGGGATATTGAGTGGGCAGATCATCTGCTGCATTTTGAGGTCAAAATATGGGCACATGAAGAAGAAAATGTCGGCAGCCTTCTGAATGAAACTAGTGCTATAGTTGTTCGTGCTGATTCGATACCCTTCGAATATGCCTTAAAGGCTTTATTGGATACAAGTATAAGGGCGCATCCGTATCCATGGTTTGATGAAAGTATGATAACTTCGGATGAAGCATTGGATCCAGAGTTTGAAGAACATCCTATTACCATTTACGATAAGTTGAGTATATACGACTTCAATAGCGGTCAATTTCGGGATATCGAGGTTGATTTAAATGATGTCCAATCCGAAGTTTTCAGTGCTTCGAGTGAGCATCAAATGAATGATGGTACTTTTGTTTCTATAAACTATTCTATAGATGAGAAAGGTTATTCATTTTTGAAGATTACCGATAGGTTTAAAGAAGCATCCATACTGGCTGTAGGTGGTCTTTTGTGGGATAAAATTCATCAAGAAGATTACTTTATTACGATGACGGAATATTTAATCCAAGAGGCTCCTTGCAAAGACTACTATGGGCGAAGCCCCGATATATTGAACATTGAGGTTGTTGGGCGGGTGCCCCTAATTGGTGTCGTTTATTCAGAAGACTTGATGAGGGATTTGCGTGAGGAATTGAGCGACATAGTGCTCATGAAGTCACTTAAAATCATTAAACATAAGTGCCCATGGGTGTTGGGGCACAAGACCTAGGGTACCAAGTCTATTGATTTAGGCTCCCGGAATAGAACTTGCCCTATTAGTGCATTGTAGGGATGTTTACTATATCAGCTATATGGCATAAAAACTCCTTGTAACGTTTGTTTTTGATGATGATTTGGTTTGCTGCTCTTTCTTAGAAGGGGACGTCTTCGAGGGGGCTTTTACTAACATGAATCGAGAATTGAGCCCGGTTGTCGATGTCTAGGTGGATGTTTCCGTCGATAGCCATGTGCGCGATGTTCTCGCTGCAATGTTTTGTGTCTCGATGGAAGCTCTCAACTTGGTTCCAGACATTCTGAATCAAACCACTATGGCCTCGTTCCCAGCACATGGCAGATGTGTTCGGACGGGGATCGTTCAAAAAAACAAAAACGAGAGCAATTGTCCTCGGTGGATTGGAGCATGTCTATCAAGCCTATAAGCGGCATTAATCGCCGCTCGGGTATCCTATCAAGAAGACGGAAGCCATTCCACTGGAAACCGATACTGAATTATTGGACTGAAAGCGAGCGGATGAATCTATCAAACGACCTCGGCTGAATACCTACGACCATATGCTGGAGGCTAGAAGGAGCCTCGCAGTAAAACTAGAGCAATTAATCGAACGCTTCTATGAACAAAAATCATGCTATAAGCTCGGCCGGAACAAAGCCGTCAAGGGCAAGATTGCTAAAATAGTCAGCCAGATTTAGGCCTATCTGTATCAAAGAGAACTCCTCACTGCCTTCGCAAGATGGTATATCCAATCTAGAAATAATCACCGGATCAACCGTCTGGTGGCATATTTCAAAATGCGTATATTGGCTATCTAGACTAAGCTATTCTTTGTAAATGGGGACGTGCCCAACAGATGAGGGAAGTAACAACCTGTCTACCCCAGCTTCCCCTCCAGCTCCTGCAGCCGCTGAATCTGCGCCTTAAGGCTCTTTCGCTTCTTCCTGAGCGCATCAGGCTCCAGTTTGCCGAAAAAGTCAGACAAGTTTTCATAGGCAAGAAAGGCTGAATCAATCACCAGAGCCTGCTCCTCTGGCTTCTTCTTTTTGAACTTCTTCAGATAATCATCCAAGGGCTCAGAGAGTAGGGCACGGGCTCGTTTAGCAGTAGCCCCTTGGTCCTGATTAGAAGTTTTATTGGCATTTGCCTGAAGAGAAATGCCTTCATCCGAAAAGCGTTTTTCAAGGTACTCTGGAATCACGGACACAGACGCTTTATAGAACTCAAAGAGAGCTTTAGGGTCGCTGTATTCTGGCTCAGGAATATTAAGATATGCCGCTAACTTTGAGCGATAGCCTGAACTTAGGCGTTGAATATCAGATTTTAAGGCCGCATCTGACTTATTAAGGACTATTTCAAGAGATTGCTTAAAGCTGACATCTTCGCTCTGGGCCTCTTCCGGAAGCATAAGGGATTTCTGCAGGTGTACAAAGATAATGGACGCACCTAGCAGGAGTTTGGCCTCCTCGAATTGCCGAGAGCGTTTCTTGAATATGAAGATACACCCGGTAAGCACCTGATTGAATTCTTCGAGGTCTACAGACAGGGTACTAGTATCGGCATTCTCCCATTGATTCAAATAGTTCCACAGATGTTCTGTGGATACTAATTCGCCTGGATGTACCTTGAGCGGTTTGGCTTTATTTGCCTTGAGGGCTCTATCCGCATTGGCCTTCCTCAAGGGCTTAATATCCTTAGAGAAATCTAAGCCCCATAGTTCTCTGGCGAAGAAAACAATCGGCCGCTTGCGACGGTGGCTGATGATCTCTTTGAGGAGCGCATCGCGTTCTGTCTCCGGCACAACGAAAGTATCGCCATCCTTTTCTAGTATACCCTTAATCTTAACCAATGCATCGGCGTAGTAACCAAAATGTGAATCACCCTTATCGGCGACAGTTTTGTATTCGCCGTCTGGGTTATCCAAGTACATACGAACTGCCTCGATAAAGACAGGTTGTTTGTAACTTAAGTTTGTTGTTTTCGGCATACCCAGGAATATTCAAGTTGAATAATGTTGGGTTTGGCCATTGTGGTCAAACCCATTGACTCTTAATTCACTGCATTAAATGCACTATTTCTTCGATGCATTGGGAGGAATCAGGCCGTCCAAGATGCGGCCGCACTTCTGAATCTTTTCAGGGACATCCTCGCCTCGACGACAAATGGTAACGGCTCTTTCAAAAGCTTTGCGGATTTTAGCGAATTCTTCTACACGGAGCCGAACGGCCTCAACTGTATTCAGAATTTCAATCTCTGGCTTATCTTTGGGATCCTCCACTGCATTTAATGCAGCCTTCGCCATTTCCTTGATCTTTTCCCGGATTGCAGGGAATGCCTCCTTGGGCAAGCTCAAGCAACATTCAGCAACCTTTTCGATTTCCCCAGATGCAATCTTGACGTGATGCTCCTCTGCAATCTTTGCAATGGTTCTTCGACGCTCGACCCAATTAAAGATTTTAGTAATACCAATTTCTTCATTGTCTTTAAATTGCTTTTTCACAGCTTCAAAATCCTGATGGGCGGCAAGGAAGTATAATGGCCATCTGCCATGCAGGCCGACCACCTCGTAGACTTTACTGACTCGTTCCTCTGGCGCGTAAAGTAGGTGGCCGATCTCTATAAATCGTCCTACCTTTTCTATGCGGTTAAATACCTCCTGAGTCTCAGGAAGCACAGCATTAATGATCTCCTGAACCGGTTCGATCAGGTCATTGAATTCTTTTTGTAATAATTGTCTGTCCATGTCCAGTATGTGGTATTTTGGGGGCCACCTGCAAAGTTTTTTTCACAAAAACTTTGCGGAACGGGTGAAGACCATAATCCTACCTGCCGGATTTATCCCGATTATGGCCAGGGCCTCTATCCCGCCCGAGAATCTCGTCGTCCCAAATTCGGAGAATTTCCGAAGCGTCCACCCGCTCCTCTTGGCTTAAAGGGATGCTGAGGTCTGTGGCCAAGTCGCTTAGCAGCTTGTAGGCGGCGGAGGTCTTTCTCTGAAAGAGTCCTTCCGCTACCTCATGGAAATGTACGCTATCCTCCAAAATCTCCGCTGGAACGTACCCCTTCAGGCGTTCCGAAAAGGGAAGCGCGGTAGCAGAGTCTTTGGGCACAGGGGCTGGTTTCTTCTCAGCTTCCAGCAGCCGTATTCGCTCTAACAGTGCTTCCTCCCGCTCCTGGGCCTCATGAGCCCGTTGTTCAGCCAGGCGGATCGCTGACTCCATGGCCGCTTGGCTGGCCTCACGTTCCGCTTCGGCGGCCTTTTTATCCTTGTTTCTCTGCTCCTCAGCTTCCCGGCGTAGTTTGGCCATTTCCTCTTGGTGGACTTTTTCACTGCGGGTCTGCTCGTTGGAGTACTGGACAACGACATTCTCTAGACTCTTGAGTTGGTCTTTTAATTTCCGGTTCGCCTCCTCGAGCTTCTCTGGCATCCTGGCCCTTTTCCTGTCTACAAACTTCTGATAGGTTCCTTGAGCTTTTTCCAGTATTGGCATCAAATCTGACTCTTTCTCAAAAATTCGCTCGCAGCAGGCGTCGAGGCTGGTGGCCAGCAGGTAGTCGATGGGAATGGCACCCTTGTTGCCACGGGTTCGCCTTCTAAGATATCCGTAGGCCTTTTTCGCCTCGCGTTTATCCACAAAGCCGCTCTCCACTTGGCGCAGAAAATTGGTCGTGGGGATACCCAAGCGTTTGAGCTTACGAAATCCCCGTCCGAGTTTTTGCCATAAGATTTCGTTGTTCTCATCGACGGTCGTAAATTCAAGGTGGAAGTGCAAATTCCCTTCGGCGGCGTGGACATCGACCATGATGGTTTCCAAGCCGGTAGCCCGCTCGAATTCATCCATCATGCGACCTGTGAGATATTTCAGATGCTTTTTGAAACGCTCGGGGTCGGTCTTATCCATTTCCATGAACGCCATGGAGTAGGGTGGGTTCACGGTTATGAGGAGCTGATGCAGAGGTCGGAACTTACCGTCATTGTTCTCCTTTTCTTCCCGCAGCGTGCCGTTCTCTCTGAGGTATCGTGACCAATACCAGCAGCGTTGTCGCTCGATTAAGTCGAGGATCCCATTACGGTCATCTGAGGACAGTTCACGCCCGTCACGCGAAAAGCATGTTCCTCGCCCAAGCGAGGGATAGGACAAGCCCAGCGGCGACACAAAGTCGCCCGCATCGAAGGACTGCTGCAGAGCCTCCTCATGTCGTCTCACATTCGCCTTCGCATTGTCTTCTTCGTTCGCCTTGCTGCGCCCGTCGAGGTGGTCGCGCTCACGGCGCGTCTTGGGGGTGCTAGCGCCGCAACCGCGGCTCAATGGTCTTCGCTTACCGCTCATCGCACCCCCCTCTCGCATGGCTCATGGCCAGCTTGCGGCTCGCCCAAGCAGAACGCTTGAGGCTCGACCGTGGCGGGATGGCAGCAGGGGGCCCAGTAACCTGGGCCGACCTGCCTGCCACACCGCCTACAGCCCCACCGGAACCCGGTGGGGAATACTTCAGGACCCTGTATTCCCCAAGCATTCGCAAAAAAGGGGAATACAGCGGCCCACGAGGCAGACCCGCGTGACTCACGCGGGCTGCCCGACGGGCCTTTGTCCTGGTCGACCACTGAGGGTGCGACGGTAAGGTCGGAAGTGACCTGGGCACCTCTGACCAATTTATGGACGGTGGTAAGTATGCCGTCCTGAACACCACCATCAACAGGAGGCGTAATTAATAACCAAGGAGCTGCATTACTCATAGCTGCTCCTTTGCTTTTGCATTGTCGAGGCGTCTGGCTTTCTTCCACGAGGAATACGCCCGATCCACCATGGAAGGCGATAGCGCCTTCAGGTGCATTGTCTTCAATGCATCGATTAAGCCGCAAGCTGTCGGGTCATACCCTTCAGCCTTCAGCGCGTTTTCGTACAGTGAGTCGAGCAGCGTAGCCTGCCCTGGTTTGGGGACTTGGTCCATACTTGCCCCACTGCGAAATTGGCTCAAGACCCCCCAAGTTATTTTTTCAATTTTTTTCCGAATTGGCTTTCCTGAAAAGTGGGATGGAATGCCTTAGAAGAGTATCTTGACAACTTTCTTATTAAGTGACAGATTTCTGTCATGCAAACAACGCTTCGCATCAATGATACCACCTACCGCCGGGCCAAAGCAAAGTCCAGCGAGCTTGGGCTGAGCCTGACGCGCTTCTTTGAAGAAGCGGTCGAGGAGCGTCTGGCCAAGTTGGAGAAACAACCCATTCGAGGAAAGTTCTCTCTGCCCGTTAGTTCCGTTGCCGGTTCACGCCTGAGTCAGGAAGAATATACGAGACGCATCCTGGGTACCTCCGATGAGGACGATCTCACTGGTCTGAAGTAGCATGGATCTACTGGATAACAATATTCTGATCTACGCCTTGCGTCCTGATGCGCCGCATCATGCCCGGGCCAAGCAGTGGCTGGAGGATGCAATCAACTCAGGCCAGGCGATTCGACTCTTTCCCACTGTGGAAGTGGGGTTTTTGCGTATTGCGACTCATCCTAAAATCTTTTCGCCCCCAACTCCCTTCGATGAAGCTGCGGATTTCCTTCGGGTACTGTGCTCTGCACCGAACGTGGAAAATTGCCCGTGGACAGCCTCAGCAAGGGATCGCTGGATTGAACTTTGCCAGGACATCAGCTTAAGTGGCAATGACTGCAACGACGCCATGCTGGCAGCGGTTTGTCTCGAACGAGGCCTGCGTCTGGTGACCTTCGACCAAGGCTTTGCACGCTTTCCCAGACTTCAGCTACTATGCTTAGAGGGGTAGGGCTGTTTTTTTGGGGGCTAATGCTGACGTTCGTCGATATTCCAAAAATGTTGATGAACATCGACACGGGCAGTATTGGTGCCATGGTTGAGCATGGAACACTTTACTTTCTATTTTAATCCGGGCGCAGGTGCCCGGCGAGGGGTAGAGACCAGCCTGAAGCTCCTATAAGAAAAAGAGATGGAGCAAACTGCACATCGAGATGATGGTAGATAAAACCAGGGTAGGGGGGCTACAGATAAGGGGGGCGGGCATCGTGCGATGCCCTGTCTGTGTACACAAGCTCCTCGAAAAGGAGCCTTCGGCCCCGTTTTTCCCTTCGGCGAGAAGGATGACAAGAGGGTTCTCTGAACTTATGAAAAATACACCCTTATCCTTTTCCACCCCTATATTATCCATGCAGCGCGACCTGTGCTTGGGCGAAAGCCCAGGCGGCTGGTCGCTCTTTCAATCCCCTCTTGGGCGGATCTACCTTGGCTGTCATGCACCCGGCGAGGAGGAATACATACTGCCTTTACGTGCCGACATTATTGAGACGTTTCAGAATCTATTCCACAAGCACTCTCACTGTGCTCCCGAATCTGTCGCTGAGGATGCTGAAACCACTGACGAAACATTCGAAGACTCTGTTTATATATATGACGATGTTTCCAATGAAGATGTCGATGATATTGACGAATGGGATGGCATCGATGGTGGCGATGCCGCCAACGGAGATGTTCTTTCACTGCGCCCGGGCCGGGACCGGGTGACGGGATCCGGTGACGATATTATCGGCTACGTAACACCGTTCGGAGTGCCTTATTTTCTGCACAATGACTACTGTGTCGTCTGCGATGCGCTGCCATTTCGGATCGCGTTCGGGCTATTGAATTCTACTGAAGACGCAGACATCATTGCCGACATGGCGAATCCGATATCGCCGAAGATCCATCTTCGTCAAGGTGAGCTTCATTTAACCTTTCACCTCACTCATATCGATGGCTTCAAGCCAGAATGCGCTGATGGTGTTATACACGCCACCCCGCTACTTCTCATCGGCACCTACAAGGGCAAACGTCTTCACCTGTCGCATCAGGACTAACTGGTCAATACCGGGCTAAACCTCAATTGGTAAACTTAACGGCAACAAAATGGGCAAATACCTGTGAATCAAAAATTCTTCAACAGGCGTTTGAGCCACAGGTGCTGATCTATCCACCCTAAACGGGCGACAAAGTTTCGGGCATCAATGAAAGGTTGGTGCAAATACACGGGATCCTTTGAATCTGGTCGCGAAATTAGGCATGTGTCTTGCCCGGATAGTGAAACAGAAAAAATGAAAGTAGACTTTTCAGGGTCATAATCGCTCTCAGCTCCCAAAACCACAAGGTGTGGCGTGAAACTTACGGCGCCATCAAGACTATGGGACGCCAGCCAAGCGGCCATGTCTTGGATGCGTCTGTGCGCCTCTGCTATTCGAGCCGCTTGTAACTCCCTCCAAAATGCGGCGTGCTTTTTTATGTTAAGCACACTCGCACCACAATGCGGACTACTCCAAGCTTTTTGGCCTTCTTCGGGTAAGCCAAACTCTTCAAGCATCATTTGGAGCCAACGAATGCCGCGATCAGCTTTGGGGTCCATGAGCCATGAGATAAATTCACTGCTCCATGGCCAGAGTATTTCGACAGCTTTTTGGGGCAGAGGTGGCAGCACTAGAACATTAAACTCTTCTGCCTCCTTTTCTGTTCGTATGGGCAACACCATATAGCCGAGGCAGGGTGTAATGTTTCCCGGCCTTATTGGAATCAGGTTCTCAGTGGCTCCTTCCCAGCGTATGCGCTGGCGAGCATCTTTGAGAACATGGGTAACCCGTCGGCGCAACTCACGATCACGCTCTTGAGACCATCGCTCCCTAAGCTGAAGTAGCTCATAGTCGTTAAAACCAGCGGCGTGGGCCGCCTCGAATCCACGTGTGAAATCCCAATCATGTACGCGGTCCATGTTTAATTGCACTCCATGATTGCGGCGGCGATAGCGCAAAGTTGCCCGGCAGAAAAATCAAAAGTCTTAATCCTCGGGCGACTTTTTCTCGAACCTCCATAGAAATAAACCAATTTTGGATGCACAGATTTGCCTCTGTATTTGCGGCAAAGGGCATAGGTGTAAAGAGCAAGCTGTCTGACATGTTTAGTGTCTGGCTTTCTTGGACAACGACGGGGAGCCCACTTTGCCTCTATAACGGTAACGTCATTTCCCAAAATTTGAACCAGGTCGGCGAAGCCCCGCCATGAACCCCAAGTGTTCAGCTCATGATTTCGCTTCCAAGAGTAGGCAGTGAGTCTGACCTGCTTGGTAAACTTCTCAACCATACCCTTAAGCCCGGGGTCGGTTATACCCTTCACCAAATAATCATCAAGAGCTTCTCCGCCTGAAACTCCAGTCGATGGGCGAAATGTGTGACCACGACGGAAGCATAAATCCGATTCAGAGAATTTCAGACGATACAAATGGAGTTCTGATTCAAAGGCGAGTTTCTTGGCTGCTTTCATAGCGCGCATAAAATGTTGCGCGATACGCAACGTCAACTAAAAAGTTGCGTACCGGACAACATTAGTTTTTTAGTACTCCATGGCTGAGAAAAAATCGAAGCGTGAGATAAGTGCTTTCGGCAGGGCTCTGGAAGCCATCCGCCGTGAGCAAAAACTTACGCAGGAAAAATTTGTCGATAATTTAAGCCTTAATCGCTCCAGCTACATCTCGATGCTCTACCAAAGACACTCACCCGGGCCGACCCTGATGAAAAGGATTCTCACGGATGAGGCCGTCAGTCTTGAACAACGCGCCGGCCTTCTGTCGCTTTACTTTGAGCACCAACTTGATGTCCAGCTGGAAGCCAAAGATTTCGAGGTCGCAGTAAAATTGAAAAACAAAAGCTAAAGGCACTACGCCTTACGGCTTCTGAGTAAAAGACAATAACTCAAACCGAGCACGGAAATCATAAGTGCCGCCGTTTGAGGCTCAGGCACGGTTGATGTCAAAATCGTGTAGTCTCCCAATCCTTCATAACCGCTAAAATCAAAGGCTTCCTGGTCGGTCGCAAAATAGCCGTAAGAGAAGTACTTGCTGCCATAGGCGTTCATCCATGCCTCGGCTTCCATATCCCAAACTTGAATTTTGCCATCAACTAAGAGCGTGGCCAATTCCGTGAGGTTGTTGCCTTGCCAGGCAAAATATCCTTCGTTCAACCGCAGAAAATTATCCGTTGCACCTGCTTGCGAGGAGATAACAAGATCACCATTCAACGTCACCAGCGCTCCGTCCTCAATGGTCAAGTTGCCGTTATCTGCCTCATAACCGATCGTCAAAGCACTTGAAGATAGCCCGCCGATGTCCCAAGTTGAGTCATTACCTGTAAGCAAGACCGCCGCAGAGGCCCCATCGAAGAGTCCAATAGTACTACTGGTGCTGGAAACTGAGCCGCCTGCTTCTACCTGCAATGCGCCCGTCCCATAGCGGCCAACGACAAGTCCTGCAGTATCACTCCACTCAGACCCGGAGCCCGTAACAACAACAGTGCCATGGGAGCCACTTTCGCTCCCAATCGTGCTCCGACCAGTTACAGACCCGCCCGATTCTATTCTCAGTTCTCCGGTTCCTGAGCTGCCGACATACAACTCGTTCCCCGTGCTCCAGCTCGAGCCTTCACCGCTGACCGTAACCATACCACTTGCTTGGGGAGAGCTTGTTCCAATACGGCTGCTTCCACTGTTGATGACGGTCCCGCCGTTCTCTACTCGCAGCACGCCTGTTGCCATACTGCCCCCGCCAATTCGCAATTCATCATAGGAAAACTCACCCACTGTTAGAGTTGATCCCATACCTGAAACGGTCACGCTGCCATCTGAACCAGACCCGGATGCGATAGTCGCGCTTGAGCCGCTGGAGACACTGCCTCCAGCTTCAATACTCAGCGCGCCGTGACCGGATGATCCGAAATAGTACCCGACATATAAAGAGTTGCTGGTCGACCAGGCGGAGCCGTTGCCCGTTACAACCGCACTCCCGGAGCCAGCGTAGCCAATGAAACTGCTTCCACCATCCACATCCAAAACGGAGGCGTTGCGAACGAGCAACTGATTCCAGGAACTGTTTTTACCGACATAAACTGGCTCAAAGAAATCCCGGTCGAATTTGCCGGAGAAACCGAGTATGTATTCTGCCGGATTTAGCTCAGTGCCCCCAGCGCTCATATTGGCTGGAATATCCCCGTCCGTGGCGATAATATCGGCGCATACTTCTGGCGTTAGGGTTCTTAGCACGCACAAGAATAGCACTTTTGCGGCAGTGGGATGCATATATATTTTTTCACTCATGACAGTCATTAGCATTAGGAGACTATGCTTTATCTAATTCTTGTAAAGACGTAAACACTCTAAATGATGCGGTGTTTAAAGGGCTATCTTATGAGGTATATTTCATGGGTGCCTAGCTCCTATGAAGTCCTCATTACTAATCTTCGTAATTTGCGTGAAACCAACGATTTAACGCAGGAGAAGGTTGCGGAGCGATCCGGTCTTGACTACAAGCATTATCAAGGGATTGAGGCAGGTCGACGACCTGAGCTACGCCTATCCACAGTGGATAAGCTGGCCAAAGCCTACGAATTACAAGCCTGGCAACTGCTGCAGCCAAAGCGAGGCAGCTCAAAAGCACCTGAAAAGCGTGTTGGTAGACCGCCTAAAAAGCCTGCCTCAAACAAGCGCCCGCAGGCGGGCTAGATCCGGCTGCGGGTCGCACCCGGCGAGGGGTAGATATCAGCCTGATGCTCTTAAATAAACAAGAGACAGGAATAACTGCGCTCGAGATTAAGTTAGAAGCCGCAAAAGGGGGTGGCGTAGAGTTTGTGAACAGGGATCTGTCTCAGCCTTTACGCTCTAACGCCTCCAGGCTGCGGAGCTTCTCCTGTACGCGCTGACGGTAGCGCCGTTGACGCTCGGCGCTCTTTTGATAACTCAAGGGAAATCAAACGGGGGGAATTGATTCTTTAGGTGCTCCGAACTGGCTAGGGAAGCGTGACGCCCCCCGTTTCAGGGGAGCCTGCTTCCTGAGGGCAAATGAGAAATACGGTCACTCCATTCCCATCTAGGGGGACTGCGGTTTCCTCCGTCCGGGCTGGCAAACGCGGCGGCTACTTCGTTCACGCCCAGCCGCTCTCTAAAGCTAATGAGTTCTGCGAACTATGATATACAATACACTGGCTTTTACTACTCCTATTCTATGTCCCTGTAACGACGTGTTCTACGGGCAAACACCCGATGGCTGGATGCTCTATGAGACACCGGATGGGCTCCCTTACCTCGCTAAAGAAAGACCTCCAGTGCAAGGCTACATCCTTCCGGTCAGTGAAGCGCATAGGGCCAGGCTAATTGCGCTGGCAAGACGCTTCACCGAGGGTGGCAAGCATCTGGTACAAAAGCCAAACGCGAAAGGTAATACGCCACATTCGATTCCAATGCTTCCCGGGCTTCTGGGGATGTCGCCTGCACAGGATAGGCTGATTGGCTCCGGCAAGAACATTAACGGCTTTGTGACGCAAAGCATGGTGCCGTACTTCATTCACGGTGAGCACTGCATCGTAGCCGATGCGCTTCCATTTCGGCTGGCCTTCTCTTTAATGGTTAAGCTGCCCTATGCGGAGCTGACCGCTGATGCCTCCGACCCGGAGCATCCCAGAATATTCATCGATCAAGACGGACTTTATATCTGCTTCCACCTGGTCCATCCAGGCGATGGAAACGAATATTTTTGCGAGGGCTGCATCCATGCCACGCCAGTGCTCCTCAAAGGTGAACATGTAGGCAAAAATCTGCACCTCAAAATGCAGCCATAAATTTTTAGCTTTCTCATACAAAGCTAAATTCCTCAAGGCGAGTCACGACGACTCGCCTTTTTCGTAACCCAAAAACCAATAACACAAAAAAACAAAAGAACCTCATAACCAAATCCTATGGAACAACCCAAAACACAAAGAAAAATCGCTGCCGTCGCGCAGCTTATAACCCGCTTAGCGAAAGACGGCTACCTAGAGGTCATCCTCGATGTGACCGGAGGCTTCGCCTTCCGCGATCAACTCAAATCCGCAGGCTTCCAGTTCGTCAAAGACCGGTCGGCTGGTCTGGGCAGCGACATCCCCCTCAACAAGAACGGGGAGCGCTCGACTCAGGCGGTCTGGCGCCGTATCCTCGCTGCCGTACCGCCTGAGGCCTCACCAGAGCGTACTTTGGCTGGACTCGACCAAGCTATTCAGGACCTGGAGGAACTCCTCCAAGGCGTGCTGGAATCCTCGCGCGTAAAAGGGGCTAAAACCAGCGCCCTCAAGCTAAAGGAGCACTACCACACAGCTGAAGGCATCGATGTCCTTACTGAAAAGCTGGCCGCCCTAGATACGCCCTGGGTACCCGATGAAAATGAAACCACCGTGCCGCGTCCTCAATTCGCGGCCTAACCAATAACCAAACAACCTCAACCATTATGGCGGAGTTCCGGTCATTCCGGGGCTCCGCCTTTTTTGTCACCATGCAATACATCTATACACCCACACCCCAAGAAGTACATACTTCTTTGCTTTGCGGAGCAAAGCTAACACCTAGAGGTCCCTTCTGGGACGCCTATGATCACATCCGCGGCGACGATATGTCTTCTGCTTCGAACATTCTCAGAGAAGAATATCTCGACGAAGAAGGCCATCGATCGGGCAGCAAAAGACTCGGGCTCATATATAGCCTCTGCCACGATGACGGAATCAACCTCAGCCACCTTGACTGGCCACAACTCCTGGCAGCCGCAAATAACCAAAGCGGCCTCGTACAACTTTACCGGGCAGGACGCATCCTGGGAGTGCAAGCCGTCAGCGCGATGCTGGACTTCGGTCACGCCTTCCCGTCGCTGCGCCTATTCGAGATAACCAGACCAGAAGCATCCACATTGCTCCAGCTTTACGATCTGGAAATGGACGTGATTCTCTCCAGTCCGCAGACCGACGAGGCCACGCTGACTTGGCTGGTGCAAAGGCAAGCTCGCGCTGAAGAATACCTCGAACCACTCGCAGACATCTATGTTAAAACCTGATGCCTATCTGCCTTATCCAGGCACACGTATCTTAGCCACTGGGCCCGAAGCACTTCTTATCAAAGAATTTGATGGAGCCATCGGGGTTATCGACCGTACCCGCTACCAGATATACCGTCTGCCCCCCATCAGCTTCAGCATCGGCCTACAGCTTCTCGGCTCACCAATCAACGGGGTGGGCCTCTTTCGGGGAGGCTTACCGGAGGCGCTGGGCTTTTGGCTGGGACGCGGCGCTGTGATGGTGGGCATGCTAGATGATGGGCTCATGCCCGAAAGCGAGCTGCTTCACACGACCCGCATCCTCGCCAGCCCCGGCCGACTGCAATACCGCCGAAGCGCCACCGATTCCTGGAAAACGCTCATCTGGCATATCCAGCCGCAATCATAAAACACACTCAAGGCCTGCACCCGCAGGTTTTAACAAACAACAAAATCAACCAACTCACGCGCCGGATCCTTACAGGGTCCGGCGCATTTTTATTTCTACACTAAAATCACATGAAAATTAAAATCAACCCACAAACCGACCCTTACCTTCACTTCATCGACGGCTGGCAGATTTTTCGCACCACAAGCGAAGACCGCAGCTTTTATCTAATCAAAGACCAAAAGCTCATTCTCATCCTGGGCGAGGTCCATAACGAAGTCTTATCCCTGGCATTGCAGAGCGATGTTCAGCGAATCCGTTACGACTTTATCGACGAAATCGAACTGCTCAGCGTTCTTCTGCCAAAGGATCAACTGTTGATCTTCACCAATGTAGAAGTACATGAGGAACTTGCTCGTATCCTGCCGGCTCACCACGGAGGTATGTCCATCCTGACTCCTGGTGATATTCACCAATCCGGCTGCGAGCCTACGAAGGTGGAAGCGCTGCACCCCAGCGGTAAATGCTTCGACGTTTTCACCCTGGATAAATTTGAAGCTGGAGGAGAGATGCACCGATGACGCTGGAAGACACACTCGCCCGGCCCAGCTCCTTTTTCCATGCGCTCCGCAGCGAAGACATCGCCGAGCCCGTGGACTCCACCTTCTGGGGGTCGTACGAACTCGTTAAACAAGACCGCATGCTTGCAGCCTGGCGGCATTTTCGGGAAGGTCTCACGCAAAGCATATTCGGTCCAGAAGCCGATCAGGTCACCAGTCGCTACCTGCTTTATCATGCTGTCGGCTGTTACCAACGCATCGATAGCCCCGGCCTTGACTGGCTGCATCTGATTGTCGCTGCGGGGCTAACCCTCGAAGTACAGAGATGGATACGGGCAGGGAAAATCAGGACCATCCACTACTGGCACGCCTGTTTTGAACTGGGCAAGTTGCCTGACTTCTTGCCGCTCGTGCTGCCACCGGAGACTGAAGAAATCGCGGCCCTCCTCGTAACATACGAATTAGAGCAAAGGTGTTTTTCGAGGTATTACGGGACGCTCCCGTATGCCACAGACTTCTTGCATCAACGCCAGGCTGTCGCCATCGCCCATCTCCTCTGAAAAGACACCAACAACCATTCATCACTGAAGAGCCGATCTCCCATCCTAGGGGGTCGGCTCTTTTTTTAACTTCAACAACTACAAACCATGAACAACGAACGAACCACTATGAACCGTAAGCCGGTGTTTACTGTGCCGGCACGCACTATTCTTAATCTCCAATCGGCCTTCCAGCATAAGCTGCTTTGCGACGGACCAACCTTCAGCGCGGGCAGCGCCTGCGCCTACTCATGCGCTTTCTGTTACGTGCCCTCGATGATGAACCGATCCGCGCATGCGAACGTGCTCACTGAATCCAAAACACGATTTGAAGACGCCGTCATTCGACGTCAGAGCGCAGCTAAAATCCTGCATGATCAGCTCCACTTTTCTGATGGACGACCACGTTTCAACGATCCCAAAGACACGCGGGTAGTGTACGCATCACCCTTGGTCGATGTCGCAGCCAACATGGAGTTGGTACGCGAGACTATTGAGTTGTGCCGTATAATTTTGGAGTCAACACACTGGCAAATTCGCTTGCTCTCCAAAAGCAACCTGCTCCCCGTCATTGCACGAGAACTGTCCGACTTTCGCAGCCGTATGATCTACGGCGTTTCCACCGGAACTTTGGACGATGGTGTTGCTCAAGCAATAGAAGCGGGTACGCCGCGGGTGTCCAAGCGCATCAAGTCCCTCCATACCTTACAGGATGAGGGCTATCGGACATATGGCATGATTTGTCCGAGTTTGCCGCAAGACGACTACTTTGCCTTCAGCCGGGAGATGTGCCGCGCCATCCGTACCGAGAAATGCGAACACATTTGGTGCGAAGTTATAAACGTCCGTGGGCAATCCATGAACCGCACAGTCGATGCACTGCGCCAAGCAGGCTACGATGCCGTTGCTGCTCAACTCGCGGCCACAAGTAACCGAAGCATTTGGGAGGCTTACGCAAGAGAGACTTTTCTTGCGCATACGCAATTTATCCCGCCGCAAAAGCTGAGATTTTTACAATACGTTACACCTGAAACCCGCAACTGGTGGACCCAGCAAACATACAGAGGAGCGATTCTCCTGTAATTCACAAGCAGCCCAATGCTATCCATCCTGAAAAGTAAGTTAGCTATGCATAACTTTGTGACTAAGCAAAATCCATCTAATTAGCGTCGGCCAAATAAAAAGGAAGGCGCTATTTTTTAACTACAAGCAACAACCCCTAATTATAACCAATACGACCATGAATATGAATTCCAACTTCGACCCCACCAACGACACACTTCTTGAAGAAATTGACGGGTGGCGAATCTTCGCCGCACGGTACAGTGCTCAGGTATATCTGCGCGGCAAAAATTACTTTGTCTTCATCAACGGCGAAGAGGCAACGAAACGCCTGCTGATCGCCATCATTCAATGCATCGAAAAAATCGAGTTCAGCCCAGGCTGTGAATGCGACTCTCTGACTGTTCATTATGGTGAGGGAAACGTGCTTAGCCTAGTTAACTTTTCTGTGGATGAAGATACTTATGAAATCTTCCAAGAACACAAGCCCGGCCACTGCATTGTTTCTCCACACATCATAATCCAGTACAGGCAGCCCGCTATTCTAGAGGATGATCTTCCATCAGGCTGGGTGCTGCAGGTGCTTCACCTGCGAGGGTGAGTGGCTAAAATAGCCTCTATTTGTGCCAGAATTGACCATCCAGAGAAGAGTCCGAACCCTCAGAATGCCCCAGAAAGCGTTTTCATCGACCAACCCATACTCTGGGCTAGCCCGAAAAGAGGGCCCGTTTTGCTACATTTCTCAAAATAGGCCTGGCCAGAGGAAAACAACCAAAGGCCGCCAACTTCCAACAGGAAGGATTTTTTACCAAAACTTTTTTCAAGTTTTTCAAGAATTCCTTGATCTAGGGGTTGATCGGGCCATAAACTGGGGATGGAAAACGCCCAAGAACCCCATAGTAAACGGCTTAAACAAGCCGATTGCAGGCGTTTACCCCTCTCGGAGGACGCTCAAGAGAAAAATCGAGCTTTTGAGCTAATCGCAAAGGCAATATCCCTATATTCGCAGCAAACTGTGGCTGCTGAGTCCCTAATATTACCGGACCGGGACTCCCATGTAAATGCTCCCACCGGGTCATCGGATGACGCCACAGTCATCGCCCTCGAAAAACTGGGTACTGCGTCCCCCCGTCAAATTGCTCAGGCCACTGGCATGTCTGTACCCACCGTCCAGCGGCACCTCCTTGCCCTCATTAAAGAGGGCACCGTCACTAAACACGGCAGCACCCGCGCCGTTCGCTACCAACTTTCCACGCCCACCTGAAAATGAACCGTTCTCAGAAACACGATAATGCAACGAGGGCGCCCGCACGGGTCGTCATCTACGCACGTATTTCTGTGTGCCGGTCCGAGGCAAAGCTAGGGAGTAAGAATGGCATAGCAACGTTGCCGTTCATTTCAGGAGAGGAGGGTGCCCTGTGAGTTCACACTCTGAAAATACAGAAGACTACCACGATGACTGGATAGATGGTGGTATCTACTTGCGCCTTTCCGATGAGCGTCAAGTCCGAGGGGATATGCATTCTCTCGATACGCAAGAAATTCGTGTTCGAGAACTTTATAAGCAGCTCAAAATAAATGTAGTTAAAGTATACATAGATCGCGGGTGGTCTGGAAGGAAATCCAAACGGCCCGATTGGAAGAGCATGTTGGCTGATATTAAAACAGGTGTGATTCAAGCAATTGGTGCCTATAAAATGGAAAGGTGTGCGCGAGACACCTTGGAAGGAGTCATTTTTATCGATACCTGTATTAAACACAGATGCCATATTCACTCATGCACCGAACATATCAAAATATTTACAGCGCATGGGCGTAAGAGTGCGATAGACCTGATTACTGATGCTGAGTATATCAGTCGGAACACCGGAGAAAAGGTTCGTGATGCACGAGAAATTTATGCAAGCCAAGGCTACAAAAATGGAGGCAGGTATCCTCCGGGCTTTCGCCCATCCTCTACACCGCGTATCCCCGATCATGACCCACTCTATGCCGAGTTGCTTAATGAAATCTTTGAACAGGTATCTTCTGGTACATCGCTACTGGAGATCGAAAAGGATTTATCTAAGCGTGGAGTACGCACACCTGAATTTGAGATCAGAAAGCGGGGCGGTGAAAAAGTCCTGAGTGGTGGCCGTCCAATACGTGTGGACCAATTGGAAAGTTGGATTCGTAATCCGATGTATAAAGGCTACGTTTCCGAGACACATCATAAAGATGGACAAGATGACACGCACACTTACGTAAAAGGTCTATTCGATCCTATTGTCTCCGAAGAACTTTGGGCGGCAGCCAACAAAGCTTTGGATGATGCCAAGAAATCGGACACGGGGCGTATTCAGAAGCGGGACAGGTGGTTCCATCCCCTGAAGGGACTTATTCAGTGCGGAGTCTGCGGTTCTCTCATGACGCCTCGCCCAACCAGCAAACGCGATTCTACTGGCAGGCCATACTCTTATTATAGATGTCGAGGTGCTTCGGAAGATCGCAAAGCTTGCGATACACCTGTGAAGCAACTGCCTGCTCGGCTCATTGAAGATCTCATTTACGATTATCTGGGTAAGATGGCGGATAGTCCCGAAGTTATCGATGCATTGGTGGGTAATGCCCAGCGTGGGAAGACAAGCAAGATTCGGAGACTCGGCACTGAAATTAGTAAACACACCCGGACGCTGAATGAGATAAAGACTGAAGTTGATAATTTGACTGAGGTGGCCGCCAAATTGGGGATCGAGGAATTTTCTGAAGACCTTAAGAAAAAGGTTAAAAGGCTAACCAGAGAGCGGGAGGAAATTCTTGCCGCTATCCATCGATGCCAGTGCGAGCAGGACGCTTTGAAGGATGAACGCGATTATCGTAAGTCCATTCAAAATGGACTCAAACATTTTTCAGAAGCTCTGCGTACCCTTTCAGAAAAAGAACAACGGGAACTGATCCAGCTCATCATTCAGGGGATCATCATCCAGCCCGACCTATCCAATGTCAGAGGGGGAGGGGGTAGTGGCCATCAACACATGAGGGTCGAAATCAACCTCAAGATGGGCTCACTGGTGAGAACTGATTCTCAACGAGGGAGGAAGCTAAAGGTCAAATTGGATGTTACCCTCAATCGCGGGAAAACAGTCTGGGCCAGTACCACGGGCGATATTCCCTTGGACATCGGAAAACCAACGTCCAGTTCCTCACCAAAGAAGCCCTCGAATGGGAAACGACATGAAATCCACCGTGCCGATAAGATTCTGGCTACAATGAAGAAGCACGGATGGTCTGCCGCGGACTATGCTCGAAAACAGGGCATTTCTCGGTCAGCGGTCAGTCAGGTCATGCAATGGTATCAACTCAGTTCAGAATGCCAACAATATTTGCGGGAGTTGTCTGACCCTAAGCTTGAACGAGCCTGCAGTCACAGACTTCTCCGGAAATTGGTTAAATTACCTCCCGTGGAGCAATTTCCTGCGCTACTCCAAGCATTGAAAATACGGTGATATTGGAGGCCGAGTTGTTAAGCACTTTGGTGTGCCCAGATAGGGCAAGTGACACGGAATCTGGACCTTATGCTCTGGAAATACGAACCTTAAGCAAAGTGCTTAACAATTTAAAATCGCATAAGGCTATTATATACAACGGATTGTGTATATCTGTTAAGCACTTCTAAGCAGAGTTCGTATTTGCCATTATTTGGCTGCCCGGGCTGGGATCGAACCAGCGACCAAGTGATTAACAGTCACCTGCTCTACC
This sequence comes from Verrucomicrobiia bacterium, assembly GCA_030432235.1. Classification (GTDB taxonomy): domain Bacteria; phylum Verrucomicrobiota; class Verrucomicrobiia; order Opitutales; family Cerasicoccaceae; genus JAUIHT01. The sequence continues at coordinate 59,468 of JAUIHT010000008.1, forward strand.
GCTGAGCTACCGGGCAACTTTGCGGCAAAGGGGAGGAAGAAAAGGATCGGGAGGGGCTTTGGCAAGGACGAATTTGAGGGGAAAGTGATTTTGGCAAAGAAAAGATTGCCAAGGGGGAGGGAAGGGTCTTTTTTCGTTCGTTTTCTCAAATACCAATCAACCATGAGTGAACAAAGTCTATCCGTACAAAAACGTGAGGGCATCGGCCGCGGTCATTCGCGGCGCCTGCGCGCACAGGGTCGTATCCCTGCAGTCATCTACGGAGCCAGCGGCAGCACGAGTCTGTCCGTGGGCGAGCGTGATTTTCTGCAGTTGATGCGCAAAATCGGGGGCGGCGCCTCCATCGTAACGCTGAAATTCGAGGGCGGCAGCGACAGCCTGATGTCTCTCGTGCATGACGCACAACGCAATCCACGCACGGACCGTTTCGAGCATATCGATTTCCTCGAGGTCCAGGCCGGGCACGAAATCACCGCACACCTGCCGGTGCACACCAAGGGCGAGCCGGTCGGGGTCAAGACCGAGAACGGCACCCTGGAGATCCACCTGCATGAGGTGGAAATCAAGTGTCTGCCGAAGGACCTGCCCGAGTCCATCACGCTGGACGTGTCCGAGCTGCATGTTGGCGAGGCCATCCACATCCAGGACTTGCCCGCCATGCCGGGGGTGACTTTCGAGGGCGACCCTGAGACGGTGGTCGTCTCCGTGGCCGAGCAGGCTGAGGAAGAGCCCGAAGCCCCCGCCGAAGAGGTGGCCGCGGATTCGGTTCCGGCCAGCGAAGTCAAGGAAGACGGCGAGGATTCCGAGAAGAAGGAAGACTAAGCCTGCCTTTAACCGACACCGCGCCTCAGGCGCGTTCACCTGTTCTTTACCATTATGGCGCTCGCCGTCATCGCCGGACTGGGAAATCCCGGGCCGGACTACGTCGAGACCCGTCACAACCTCGGGGCCGTCGTCATCGAGCAACTGGCACGGGAGCTGGGGCTTTCCTGGAAAACGGAAAAGTTCACCCGCTGTCAGGTCGCCCGCGGCGAGCTGGAAGGCCGTCCGGTCGTGCTTCTGCGGCCCACGCTCTACATGAACGAGAGCGGGCAGGCCCTGGGCGCGTACGCGCGGTACCACCGTATCGAGCCGACATCCTTCGTCGTGGCCTACGACGACATCACCCTGGAGCTGGGACGCCTGCGGCTGACCCTTCAGGGGGGCGCCGGGGGCCACAACGGCATCGCCGATTTGCTCCAGCATTTCGGAAACGGTTTCGTCCGTTTTCGACTCGGCATCGGTGGCAAGCCGCATCCTGGCATCCCGTTGAAAGACTGGGTGCTGGGTCGCTTCAGCCCGGAGGAGCAAGCTGAGCTGGCTTCGCGTCAGTCAGCCTTTATCGAGGGCCTGCGCCTGCTGTGGCAGGTAGGGTCTGAGCGCGCCATGAATCAACTTAACACACGTAATTCCAAATCCCAAGACAATGAGCCAAACCGCAACCCAACGCCCTTACCGGGCGACCTTCATTCTGGACCTTCGCAACTACCAGGAGCCGGTCGAGACCCTGATTGAGAAAATCAAAGAAACCGTCACCACCGTCGAAGGCACGGTCGATTCCGTGGAAAACCTCGGCCAGAAGGACTTTATCCGCGTGACCGACCGCAACCGCCCCAATGGCATCTATGTGCAGGTCGACTTCAGCGGCCCCGGCAGCGCCCCCGCCGCGCTGAAGGAAAAGTTTCGCCTCGACAAAACGATTGACCGCATCCTGATCCAGGCGAAAGACTGATCGGCATGGCCAACTACAATAAAGTCATCCTCATGGGCAACCTGACCCGTGACCCGGAAATGCGCATGACGCCCGGAGGGATGGCTATTTGTAAGCTGGGCCTGGCTGTTAATCGCGTCTTCACCACCAAGGAGGGTGAAAAGCGCGAGGAAACCACGTACGTCGATTGCGACTCTTTCGGCCGGCAGGCCGAGACGATTTCGAAGTACATGACCAAGGGGCAGTCCATCCTGATTGAAGGGCGGCTGAAGCTTGACCAGTGGGAGTCCAAGGAGGGTGAAAAACGCAGCAAGCTGACCGTGGTGGTGGAAAATTTCCAGTTTACCGGCGGTAAAGCCGAGGGCGGCTCTGGTGGCGGTTCCAGCTATGAGGACAACTCACCGCCGCGCCGCAGCACGGGTCAGCAGCCTCCGCCGGAGCAGGATGTCGACGAAGATGTCCCCTTCTGAGCAGCGTCCGTCGCGTTCCCTGGGCATTGCCATCATGGCCGCAGGCGCTTTGGTGGGCATCGTCAGCCTCCTTGGCCTTTTTGTGCCGGACAAGGCACGCCTGTTGCACTTTCCCGCCCTCGTTCTCGGGATATTCATCATTGGCGCCGGTATCGCGTTGTTTTTCGGCGTCTCCGGAAAACCGTCAGAATAATGGTGCATTCGCGGCTTGATGAAGCGCATGCCGGAAACTTTACTGATCATTCGGTGTTCATCAGGTTAGTGAAATACTTTCCCCAAGCCCCCGGCCTGCGCGTGTGCGTGGTACCGGTACTGTTTGCATTGGCTGCGCCGATGGCAGGCGCGGCGCTGGAAAGCAACTTGATCGAGCACTCGCCTTTCCTGCCGCCCGGTTGGGGCAAGAAGACGGAAACCGCCCCGGTGGTGGAGGAAGCCCCGGTCGTGCAGGGCCCTCTCAGCCGCGAATTGGAGTTCCGCGGCATCTTCGAGATGGGCGGTGAGATCCAGTTCAGCATATTCGACAAGTCGACCCAGGAGGGCAAATGGATACCCCTCAACGGAGGCACCGATCGCTTCTCCATCATCCGCTACAATGAGGGCAAGGAAAGCATCATGGTGAAGTCCGGTTCGCGCCTGGAGGAGATTACCTTGGCGGACCCCGACGACAAGCCGATGCCCGTCGTCGGCCAGGCTCCGCCCAACTTCACCCCGCCGACGGCTCCGCCGAATTTCAAGCCGCCTACATCGCCGCCGAGTTCGCCCCCGTCTACGTCGCCACCTTCGACCATTCCGCCGCCTCCGCCCGCGGCGCTTCTGAACGCTCGTAACAACGCTTCGGGCACCACGGTGCCGCGTCGCCGGATTATCCGGAGAACTTCGGATTCCACCAGCAGTCCGAGCAGCAGCTCTTCCAGTAGTGGTACTAATCTGCCGTCGAACATACCGCCTCCGCCGAATTACACTCCCGGATCACCACCGAATTTCACGCCTCCGCCTCCCAACACATCCAATTAGGGCCATCCGGTTCAAGAGGGGCAGGCGAAAATCGTTGCTCTCTATCTTGTCAGGAAGGCGTACGCAGTTTCAGGCGTGAACGGCGCTCGGCAGGCTTCTCGTAATAATCGCCGGTAAGGCCGCGGCCCGTATCTTTGTCTGCTGCTGCGGGCATAGCGGGGTCTTCCACTGGCTGCCCCGGGGCGGAGGGTGCCGGACCCGGCTGTTCGGGGACTGCGCCTGCTGTCTGAAAAGGAGCGGTTGTCATGCGCGCGCTTTGCGGCATGGGCTTGATTTCGTGAAGCTGTTTCCAGACCTGGGCGCGCAGATCCTGCCAGAAGGAGTCAATCCGCTTGAGGCAGGCATCGCGTGTGGCCTGCTCTGCGTGGGCGAGAGCCTGCTCGTAGGCAGGGAAGCTTTCCTTGAGGAATTGCTCGCAATTCTTCACCGCCTTGCCAACCGCATCCTGGGCGGCGTCGAGGGGCATGGTGCGCAGAGTTTCCGTAAAGTCCCCGAGGCTGAGCGTGTAAAACTCCGGCAGGGTCACATGCTGGGCGAAAGTGTTCGAAACAAGTTGGTTGAACTGGTTTTCGCGCTCCTGCAGCTTCAGAATGATGCCGTCGACGGCGTAGCCGGACTCAATGGCGGCCTTGATCGTATCGAGTGCCGTGGGTGAAAAACTCTGCGTGGCCGTGTTGTAGCCGGCGGCCATGGCGCCGCGGACTTGCCCCAGGCGGGGCATGTAGTCGACGAGACGGTTGCGCAGGTTGGTCAGGATGGCTCGTGTTTCGGCAATGAGGCCGAAGGCGCGGCCGGCCTTGATGAAATCGTCGTCAGCGGCCAGGAAATAGGCCTCTATCTTCTGCTCTATTTCTGACTTCAGCTCGTGCCACTGCTGGATTTTTTCACGAATATCGGCGGACTTGGCGGCGATGGTTTCACGAAGCTGCTCGGAGGGCAGCTTTTTCATACTGAAGGGCACGCGGGTCAGCCCGATTTTGTCCGGCACCGTTTCCGTTTCCAGCATCTGGCGTAGTTTTTCCCGCCTTTCGCTGTTCTGGGTACGCATCATGACGACCTCCTGGTTGAGATTCAGCTCGCGCTGAATCAGCCAGGCCAATTCGGGTGGTATGGTCGCTGATGAAGGCATCAAATGTAGTTTCGTGGCGAGTGTTTCAGCTATAGGGCCGAACGGCTTACTGGCAAGCACATATACAGGCTAGCCTGGGGGCTTTTACTGCAATTTTCGGGCCTGCAAAGCCTTTAAATACGCTGGCCCTGCTCACTTACCTTGCTGCGGAAGACTTCCAGGACTTGGGCGGTGACCGGCCCGGGCTTGCCTCCGTTGATGGGGCGAAAATCGATTTCGACGACGGGGATGACCTCCGCGGCGGTGCCGGTCATGAAGCACTCATCGGCGATCCACAGGTCGTAGCGGGTCAGGTTGCGCTCCAGCAGCTCGATGCCGAGGTCTGCGGCGCACTCGAAGACGGTCTGGCGGGTGATGCCGACGAGGGCCCCGGCGGAAGCGGGCGGGGTGTAGATCTTGCCCTTGTGAAGGATGAAGATGTTGTCGCCGGTGGCTTCGGCCACGTACCCCTGATCATTGAGCATGACGGCCTCCTGGAAGCCCAGGTTGACGGCGTCGACCTTGGCCAGGATGTTATTCAGGTAGTTCAGGCTCTTGATCATGGGCGGCAGGGCCGCCGGGTTGATCCGCCGGGTGGAGGAGGTGATGACCTTCAGGCCGGTCTCGTAGAATTCCGGCGGGTAGAGCTGGATCTTGTCCGCGATGATAATGAGCTGCGGCTGCGTGCAGTTCTTGGGCGAGAGGCCCAGATAGCCGACACCGCGTGTGACGATCAGGCGGATGTAGCCGTCCTTAAGGTTATTCTGGCGGCAGGATTCGCAGACGGCCTCGGCGATTTCCTCGCGGCTCCAGGGCATATTGAGGAGGATGGCCTTGGCCGAGTACTCCAGGCGCTCCAGGTGCTCGTCCAGCCGGAAGACATTGCCGTCGTAAAGGCGGATACCCTCAAAGATGCCGTCCCCGTAGAGAAAACCGTGGTCGAAGACGGAAACCTTCGCTTCAGCCTGTTCAACAAAATCGCCGTTAATGTAAACCTTCATGGTGAAATGGGCTTATAGAACGCGCTTACGCCGGTTCTGCAATAGCGAACCTGCCCTTGGCGCAAACAATCTCAGGCCGCTTCGAGCCGAAAGACCCGATGCAGGCGGAGCATCTCCAGTACGCTGGTCACTCCTGGCTGCGTACCTACCAGGGAGACCGCAGGGGCCTCCTGTGGGAGCCGCTTGCGCAGAGCCAATAATGCGCCGACGCCGGAACTATCGATAAACTCGACGGCCTGCATGTCGATACTAACGCTTTGTATGTTGTCCGCCCAACGCAATTGCACCGCCTCGTTGAACTGCTCGGCCACTTGGGCATCGAACTGGCTCGTGGCCAGGGTGATGTGCAGATCGTCGTTGCGGTTGGTAAAGCGGAAGCATTCCTCGCTCATAGCAAGATACAGCATGAGGGTGTTAATGTGTTTTGCAAGCGGCTTCATTCCAATCGCCCGGCTTGACGACCCGCTGTTACGCCTGTTTTCTCACCATCACGGCCATGCCCGAAACGTCTGACAGTCCACTATCGGCACCCTACAACGGGGCGCACCGACAAATACACGCCCGGTTGGATGCCCTTGAGGGCCTGCGAACGGACTACGCGGCGTTCCTGCGTGCCCATAGTGTGCGCGAGGACGACTTGTCCAACTGGCAACTCGTCCTGACCGAGGCGGTGGTCAACGCCATCAAGCATGGTTGCGCGGATGACCCCATGGCCAATATTGGGGTATCCTGGCAGGCGGCGGAGGGCGAGGTGCGCCTGACTGTCGAGGATCCCGGCACGGGACCCGCCGAAGAGCTGGTTTGCGCGCCCTCCCTGCCCAGAGACCCGCTTTCAGAGCACGGGCGCGGCCTTTTTCTGATTCGTTCCTTTGCGGACGATTGGCGGCACTGGCGTTCCCCGGCAGGGTACCGCCTGGAGGTCATCAAGAGGCATCCTTCCATGCCCGAGCCGGAATCTACCCTCGATTTGCTGGACAATACCGTGGAGGAACTGACCAACAGCTACGAGAACCTCTCCGCTTTTTACCGGCTTGGGGACGGCTTGGCGCGAGCCGAGAGCCTCTCGGACTTCCTTGAGCAGGCCTTGGGGGACCTTGAACGAACAGTGGGCAACGCCCAGCTGTCCATCAGCTTCAAGCCCGATATCGTCGATGCGCTCGGCGCCGACATCGAGCAGATGCCCGCCATCCGACCGCAGCGGGAGCTTGGCCAGGCCCAGACGGAGGCCCTGCGCCAGGAGGCGGAGTTTATTTGGGAGCGTTCAGAAGAGGTAGCTGAAGACCTGCCGCTGGCGAGATTTGCTTGTGGCGTCTGCATTCCCATCCAGGCAGGCGGTAACACCAGGGGTCTCATTACCGTGGCGCGTCAGGAGGCACGTCCCTTTAACACTGGCGAGCTCAATACCATCCGCACTTTCGCGGATATCCTCGGCATCGCCGTGCTCAACGCACGCAATACGGTAGCGCGCAGTCGTGAGGCGCGGGCCCTGCGGGAGCTGGAAATCGCCTCCGAAATTCAGAAAACCCTGTTGCCCCTGCCGGTGGTCAAGCCCGACCCCCGCTGGCGCTTGACCACCCGCCGCGAGGGCGCCCGCGAGGTTGCCGGTGACTACGTCGGCGCGGTGCAAAGCCGCAACGGAGACCTGCACCTGGTTATCGTGGACGTCATGGGGAAGGGCGTTTCCGCCTCCTTCCTGGCCGGCATGTTCCGCACCGCATTTACCATCAGCCTGACTTTCCAGTACTCTCCGGTCGGCCTGATGATGGCGCTTAACCGTACCTTGGTGGCCCAATTGGGGGATTTAACCATGTTCGCCACCTGTGCCCTGGCACGTATCCCTGCTGGACTTGATCGCATCGAGATTGTCAATGCCGGCCACTGTCCGGCCGTTTTGTTGAGGGAGGATGGTCAGGTGGCGCAAGTGTCTTCATCCGGTCCGCCGCTTGGGCTTTTTGCTGATGCCTCCTACGAGGCCGAAATGCTCCATCTGCACTCCGGGGACAAACTCTTTCTGGTCACCGACGGCCTTTATGAATGGTATGAAAATGGTGAGGCCTGGGGTTGGGAGGCGCTGGTTGATTTCCTGGCCGAGCAGCGTTCCGCCCCAGGGGAAGGAGTCTGGGGATGCCTGTGTGACCGTATGGCGCACACCTCTGGAGGGGAGCCGGCGGACGACCGTACCTTTCTCTGTTGGGAATTGCTTGCCTGAAGCGGGCAATGGCATAGGTTCTCCTGACTGCTTTTCTATATGGCCAAGATCCTCATAGCCGATGACGACCCCGTGATGGTGAAGCTCTTCGAGTTTAGCTTCCGCAAAGCGGGTCATGAGTTGATTGTCTGCCGCGAGGGGACTTCCGTTCCGGACCGAGCGCGCGCGGAGGGACCAGAGGTGGCTATATTCGACCTTATGCTGCCCGGGCTCTCGGGCCTGGAGCTGATACGGCTTTTCAAGTCGGATGAGGGACTGCAGGCCATTCCCATTCTGGTGGTGACAGGACAGGGCAGGGACAGTACCCGGGATGAGCTGCAGGAGGCGGGGGCTGCCAGTGTTTTCACCAAGCCTTTCAGCCCATCGGTCCTGCTGGCACGGATTGAGGAGCTCGTCTCCCCAAAAACTTAACTATTTTGGGGGTAAAAAAGTTTAAGTCATTTGAAATTATGCCGATAGGACGCACGAACCTAGCGTCTATTGCTTGTCTATGAGCGTCAAAGCTTACGAATATTGTCGTGAAATTCCTGTTCTGGATTCGGTGCAGGTAGAGTCTCTGCGTGAAGCTATTGGCGGTGAAGTTGACCTGGCTCAGGAGTTGTTGGACGCCTTTACCGACGAGTGTGAGCCCGCGCTCAAGAGGATGTCCGTAGCCTGTCAGAGTCACGACTACGGCAAAGTCCAGGAACTGGCGCATTTTATGGCCGGTAGTTCCGCCAATCTGGGTTTGCAGCGCTTTTCGCAGGCTTGCCGTATGGCAGAAGAGGCCCTGATCGACGGGGATATCGTGGAGGCGGACTTGCCGAAGCGTCTTCGTGCCCTTTACGAGGAAGGTGTTGCCGCCAGCCGCCGGACAATGGGCCTCAGCTAGCAATTTTCCTGCCGATTGGCGCGTAGCGGGGTTTACCTGTTAAAAATTCCTTGCGCCTTTGGTTATGCCGCCGTCATTTTAGTAATAGCCGGGGGTCCGGCTACTCATTGTGAGCGACAAAGAACCTAAGGCAGAAACAATCATGCGCGGCATTGCGGCATCCCCCGGGGTGTCGCATGGCGATGCATTTGTCATTCTGCAGCGGGAGTTGGATGTTCCTATCTATGAGGTAGAAGACAGCCATCGCCCGCAGGAGATCGCCCGCTTCGAGCAGGCTATCATGACTACCCGCCACCAGATCGCCAAAGTGCGCGGTGAGGTAGCCAAGAGACTGGGGGAAGAAGAGGCCAAGATTTTCGATGCTCACCTGATGGTGCTGGAGGACAAGGCCCTCATTGATGAGGTCATCAACGAGCTGGAGCAAACCGGGTACAACATCGAGTATTGCTTCCGCTCCGTTTGTGAGCGCTTCGTGGAAGCCTTTTCCTCCCTCCAGGACGAGTACATCAAGGAGCGGATAATGGACATCCGCGATGTTGCCCGTCGCGTCCTCGACAATCTCATGGGGGCCACTGGCGCGAACCTGGCCGAGATGACGGCCGAGCGCATTATCGTTTCCGAGGATATCTCCCCGTCGGATGCCGCCCAACTGGAGCAGGCCAAGGTCATGGGGGTCATCACCGATGCCGGCAGCCGTACCAGCCACGCGGTCATCATGGCGCGTTCGTTGCGCATTCCGGCAGTGGTCGGCCTCCACAACGCCAGCAAGCAGATCGAGACGGGTGATTACGTCCTGGTAGACGGCTACGAGGGCCTGGTCATCATCAATCCGACCGAGAGCACGCTTTTCCGCTACGGCGAACTCAAGCAGGAGCGCCAGAGCATCCAGAAGGTGTTCATGGCCAACGCCACCCAGGCCGCCACCACCCAGGACAAGCAGACCCTGCCGGTCCTGGCCAACATCGGTAGCTTGGAGGACTGCAAAGGCTTGCGCGAGTCCGGCGCGGAAGGCGTCGGGCTGTTCCGTACCGAAGGGCTGTTCATGCAGGCTGACGGCTTCCCCACGGAGGAGGAGCAGTTTCAGGTTTACCGCCAGGTGGCCGAATCCCTGGATCCCTTGCCGGTAGTCATACGCACACTCGATTTGGGCGGGGACAAATACACCTCTGCCTTCGCCTATGGTGAGACCGAGGCCAACCCCTTCATGGGCTTCCGGGCCATCCGTTTCTGCCTGGAGCACCAGGATGTCTTCAAAGAGCAACTGCGCGCCATCCTGCGGGCCAGCGCGCACGGAAACGTCCGCATCATGTACCCCATGATCAGTGGTTTGGAGGAGCTTTTGCAGGCCAACGCTGTGCTGGAGGAGTCCAAGGAGGAGTTGCGCAAGCGTAAGGCGGCCTTCGATGATAAGACCCAGGTCGGCAGTATGATAGAAATTCCGAGCGCGGCCGTGACCGCCGACTTGCTGGCCAAGCACTGCGATTTTTTCAGCATCGGCACCAACGACCTCATCCAGTACCTGCTGGCGGTGGATCGCGTCAACGACCGCATTGCCCATCTTTACGAGCCCAATCACCCGGCAGTACTGCGCACCCTGTCGCAAATCATGGATGCCGCCCGGCGCGCCAAAATCCCCGTTGGTGTCTGTGGTGAAATGGCGGCAGACCCGCTTTATGTGCCGCTGCTTTTCGGCTTGGGGGCGACCAATATCAGCGCCTCGGCCTCCAGTCTGCCTGAGATCAAGTTCCTTCTGCGCCAGATGAAGCTCAAGGATGCACAGGCGCTGGCAAAATCCGTTCTGCGGGAGGCCGACCCGGCTGCCGTGGCAGATAAGCTGGAGACCTTCTACCTGACTCACATGGAGCACATTCTGGGCAAGAAATAGTGGTTCGCATGAGCCCTGCTGAGAAAGCCAAGGCAGCCAGCATGTGGATGTGGCTATTCGTTTGGTTTTTGGTCCTGGCCCTGATTTTTACCGTGCCTGTGACCATCAACGTGGTTATGAACGGGTCCGCTGCCGTGGTTGATGTGACCCCGAGGAATGCGTCCGAGCGGGAAGTGATTTCCGCGCTCTGGCCCTGCGCCGCCGGTTGGGGTGTGACGGCACTGCTGGCCTTTGGGGTGTACCTCTGCCGGAAATACCGGCGTCGCTACGTCCAGGCTTGAATTAGGCGAGGGAGGGGACATTTTTACGCCTTTAGGCTTTATGCAAGCCGCATTCAGTGCTTAGCCTTCGGGCTTTTCCGGATTCGATGTCTCGATTTTACGCCCTTTTGTTTGTTTTCGTCGTTTGGTTGACGCCCCTGGCGCCGGCCCAGACGGAGTCGCCGATGACGCCCTCCGAGGTGGTCAGGGAGGCCGAGGGACAAAAGGAAGCGCCCCCGCCGGAAAAGTCTGAGGCAGATCAAGCACCGGCCGAAGGTAAGGAGGCACCCAAGGAGAAGGGGACCGAAGGTACCTTTACCGATGTACAGGCTGATCGCCTGGCCGAAGCACTGGATGGCGCTGGTGGAAAACTGGCCAACAAGCTGGAGAAGGACTGGGGCGTGACGCGGGGCGTCTCCCGCCGTATCGGCGAGTTTGTCGACTTCAAGGTACTGGGTTATTCGCTGGCGCAGATTATCACCTCCCTGGTCATCCTGATTATCACGCTGATTTTCCGCGGCATCGTTACCGGCGTTATCTTCCGCCACCTGCACAAGATGGCTGGCAAGACCAAGACCCAGCACGACGAGATGTTCCTGCAGGCCTTGGAGAAGCCCGTTTCGGTGCTTTTGCTGGTGATCGGTTTCTTCCTCGCGCTGGTCGTCCTGCCCATGTCGGAGATGATGGACACGTTCATCCAGAATCTCTTTCGCGGCGGTTCGATGTTCATCGTGGTCTGGGCGCTCATCCGCATCATTGATGTAGCCTCCAATATCCTCGAGGACATCACCAGGGAGCGTGACACGGCACTGTTGGGCTTCCTGCCGGTGTTGCGCAAGTCGGTCAAGGTCTTCGTCACCATCGTCGGGGTGCTGATGATAATCGACAACCTCGGCTACAACGTCAGCGGTGTCCTGGCCACCCTCGGTATCGGTGGTGCGGCTCTGGCCTTTGCCTCCAAGGACACCATCGCCAACGGCTTCGGTACCCTCATGATCATCCTCGACCGTCCCTTCAAAGTCGGCGACTGGATCATAGTCGGTGACAAGGTCGACGGCGATGTCGAGTCCATCGGCCTGCGCTCGACCAAGGTGCGCACCTGGCCCAAAACGGTGCTCTCCATCCCCAATGGCGTGCTGGCCAACGAGTACATCAACAACTGGTCCCGCATGCCCAAGCGCCGCGTCAAGCAGTACGTCGGCATCACCTACGAGGCCACCGCCGAGGATATGGAAGGCCTCGTCGAGGACATCAAGACTCTCCTCAAGGAGGACGAAGGTGTGCAGCAGGACTTCATCCTGGTCAGCTTTACCGACTTCGGGGACAGCTCGCTCAACATCCTCGTGTACTATTTCACCAAAACCATTGCCTGGGTGCCGCACATGGAGATCCGCCAGCGCGTTAACTGCAAGATCATGCGCGCGATCAAGAAGCGCGGGCTCAGCATCGCCTTCCCCGCCCGCTCACTCTATCTGGAAGGGCCCGTAGCCAGCAAGCTAGCCGATGTCCCTTACGAATCCCGCTGGGACGCCCAGTCTACCGGCTCCGAAGGTCGCCTGCCGGGTGATTTCGGCCCGAATGCCCCGCAATAATTCATTTTCGTCTTCACGTCCATCAACTCTCCGTTTTCATTTTAGCCTCCTATGTTTCGCGTCGTCATACTCGGGTCCGGTCGTGGCAGTAATGCCGCCGCCATTCTGGAGGCTCAGGAGGCCGGCCAACTCGGCTTGGCGCGGGTCATCGGTGTTTTTTGTGACAAGCCCCATGCCCCCATTCTCGACCTGGGTCCGCTGCACGATGTCCCTGCCTTCTATCTCGACCCCGGCCCCTTCAAGACCAAGATGAGCCCGGAGGCGGAGGCCCACTGGGTGGACACCATCGAGCGCCTCAGCCCGGACCTGATCGTCCTTGCGGGCTTCATGCGGGTCATCAAGGAGACTTTCCTGAAAGCTTTCGAAGGACGCATTATCAACCTGCATCCCAGCCTCCTGCCCAAGTACCCCGGCCTGCGTTCCATCCAGCGCGCCTGGGAGGCAGGCGAGACGGAAACCGGCTGCACCGTCCATTGGGTCACCGCGGAGGTCGACGGCGGCGAAATCATCGATCAGGCCCGTGTGCCCATCTACCCCGGTGAGCCCTTGGAAGAGCTCGAAGCGCGCGTCCACGACGCCGAGCACAAGCTGCTGCCGAAGATCATCGCCGAAATCGCCGAAGTGAACCTGTTGGACTAGCCACGGTATACCTCGTCGTGGGATCCTACATCGAGGAGAATGATTTCACCTTCTTCCAAGGCGAGGATGAGCACAATGCGGTGGCTGTAGGTGAGTGAAACGGCATGCTTGCCGGCTAGTTTACCCCGCAATGGATGTAAGCGCAGGCTGGGGGCGTTTGGATCTTCTTCCAGTAGCGACAGCACGCGTACGAACTCACCTTCGAGTTGTCGATTGCGTTTGAGGAAGCGCCGCGCAGACCTCGCAAAGGTGTTAGTCCAGACCAGCGTATAGCTCATGATTGTCGCAACTCGCGCATGAGGTCCTCGGCACTGCCACGCTTGATTCGTCCTTCCCGTAAATCGGTTTCAGATTCCTCAATGCGAGCTAGTGCCAAATCTTCCAGCATTTGCTGGTAGTCTTTTGCCGAGACGACCACGTATTCAGGCCGATTGTTCTTCAGGATATGTACGGGTGCATTGGCCAAGAGCGAATCGAGCGCTCCTATGCCGCGGCGTTTGATTTCCTGAGCGGGTATGGTTTGCATGGTACTGAATAATGTACCGAATATGGTATCAATATCAATACTGAAATTTTCCAGTAATTCAATGATGGCAGCTCTCTTTTTTCTTTGTGCCTTCGTGCCTTTGTGAGAGCTTTCTCCCATGGAAACCATTGAGTGCGAAATCCCGGAGGAGCTGGCTGACGAGCTGGAGGCGCTGCTGTGTGAGCAGATTCGCTCGCCCTGGAGCCTGGAGCAGACCAAGAAAGGGCAGCCCTTCAAGCTGGTCGGGTTCTTTGCTGATGCCGCCGAGGCTCAAGAGGCCTACTCGCTCTTACGTGACAATTTCCCTGCCCTGCACCCCGAGCCGCGTCCGGGGCACCTCGAAGACCGTGAGTGGCAGGAAGCCTACAAGGCTTTCCTCAAGCCTTGGACCTGCCAGGACCTGCACTGGGTCCCGCTGTGGATGCGTGAGGAGTATCCGCTCCCCGAAGGCCATGTGGGCATCTATCTGGACGCTGGTCTGGCCTTCGGTACCGGCAGCCACGAAACCACTCGCTTGATGGCCCGCCGCCTCCTGGACTTCCGTAACGAGCAGGGCGCGGCCTTTGCTCAAAAGCGCATCATCGATGCCGGTTGCGGTTCGGGTATCCTGTCCCTCTCCGCCGCCAAGCTCGGCGCCACGGATATCTTTGGCTTCGACCGCGACCCGGAGTCCGTCAAGGTCTCCCGGGAGAATCAGGCCATCAACGGTATCGCACCGGAGGCCGTTATCTTCGCCGAGTGTGGCATCGAGGAGGCGCTCGGGGGGCGCCAGGCAGATCTTATCCTGGCTAACATCATCGCCGACGTTTTACAGATTTACGCCGAGCAGTTCATCGAGGCCACCGCGCCTGGCGGCACCTTGGCCCTGAGTGGCATTCTCGCCCGTGAGCTCGATGATGTGCGCATCTACTTCGAGGACCTGGCCAGCAATGTCTGGGGCGGCATCGAGCGGAATTCGCGTGTGGATGGCGAATGGGCCGACCTGGCTTTGAAGCGTCTTTAAGCAGCGCACGTAAGCACCTGAACGCACAAGAAGACGCGGTCAGGTATTGATATATCAATAAGTCTTTTTATTGACATATCTAAATGCTATACGTAGAGCTTTCTGCGCTATGCAATTACCCCACATGTTAAATTACCCCTTGATACCTCATGCTCTCCGCAGCATTTCCCCCGTCTTGATTTTCGCCCTGCTCTTTGGTCCTCTTAACGGTCAGGAGCTTGTCATCTTTCCCTCGGTTGAGCAGGAAAACTTCGAACTGGTGCCGGAAGAAGGCCTGCCGGATTCGTATTCTGCCAATCAAAGCCCTTCCGCTCAATTTCTGGCTCAAGTCGAGCGCGAAGAGGACGGTAATAAGTCTCTTCACATCTATGATGCGGATGCTTCGGATTCCATCACGCTCAACATCCCGTTTGAAAATCAAGCCGGCGAAATGACGGTTGAGTTCGATTTTACCGCGGATGCTTTGGGGAATTCATGCGGCTTTTATCTCGGGTATAGCGGCGCTTCCGGGCCTAACATGGAAGTATGCATATTTGCCAATTCGGGGGGCGGCTTCAGGGCCTTTGACGGCTCAAGCATCACCGGGCCTTCGCCTAGTGTTCCGTGTAACCTGGGGCAGACCTACCGCATCGCCATTGTCATCGATATTCCGGCTCAGACCTTCGATGTCTATGTCGACGATACGGCCATCATGACTGGCTACGCCTTTCGCCATGGGGTTCAGGATACCTTCAACTACTTGCAGCTGTTGACCATGGGCAGTTCGCCCCTCTTTGACGTCCGTTATGACAATCTTAGTATTTGGAACGAGGAGGACTCCGGTCATTATTTCGCGCTCATGACGGACCTCGGTGGCGGCGTTGTCGAATACGAGCCGTTCTTCTTTTATGCTGATACCGGCTGGGCGGTTTTTTACTATCTCACCGATGGTGACACAGAAGATTATTTGGAGAACCGGGCAGCCAAAGGCTTCGGAGTGGTACAGTTTGTCCTGGTTAGCGGGAATTTCTACGCGGTCGATGCCTATGGCAACAGCTTCTGGGATTCCGTCGACCCCTTGGTCCCGAATGACGATTACTTTGATCGTGCCGCGGACCTTGTGGACTACGCCAACGCCCTCGGGCTCTACGTCATGCTGTTGCCGACCTGGGGGGATAATGTGACCGAAGACCAACTGATCAACCTCAGCAATGCATACGATTTAGGTGAGTACCTGGGTGAGAAATTCGCGGGCAAGCAGGTCATCTGGTCCATGGGAGGCGACCGGAACCGCAATGGCTCCGATGGCATCGATTACACGCCGGTCTGGGAGGATATCGTCGACGGTCTTCGTGACGGAGGCAGTGGCGATCAAATGATCACTTATCATCCGCGCGGCAATCAGTCGTCGGCGACTTGGTTCCATCGGTTGGATTGGCTGGCCTTCAACATGAATCAGTCAGGCCACCGCCGCTATTCGAATCCCGGTACCGTCAGCGTGCCTACGCCCAAGGAAACGCTTATCACGAGCAACCGCACGCGCTATCCGATCAAGCCCATCTTCGACGACGAGTCCGGCTACGAACAGATCACGGAAGCGCTTGACACGAGTGACATGAGTGACCGCCTGTCGCCGCACGATATTCGCGTGGCGGCCTACTGCACGGTCTTCAGCGGCGCGGCTGGTTATGGCTACGGCTCGAACGGCGTCTTTCAAGCCACTGCTGTGGCCAACACCGGCAACTGGCTTTCCGACATGACCTGGTATGATGCCATGGATAGGCCCGCCGCCACACAGCTGACTTACCTGCAGGACCTGCTCCTCAGTGGACGCCCGTTTTTTACCCGCATTCCTGACCAGGACATGATTGTCAGCGGCCAGGGCTCCACCTACCACACCGTTTGGGCCACCCGCGATTCAAAGGGCAGCTACGCCCTGGTGTATATCGCGGAGGGGCAGCAGGTGGCGCTGGACCTGACTTCACTGGCCGGACATTACGTGCGCGCCTACTGGATGGATCCCGAGACCGGCGACGCTACACCCTTGGGCACGGTGGCGTGTGAATCGTCAGTCACCTTTACGCCCCCTTCCAGTGGTAGCGATGAGGACTGGCTACTGGTGCTCGATGTTCCCGGTCTCGGCTGGGATGGCCCCGATGAGCTGCTCGTGGATGACTTTTCCACGACCACTCCGGGTAACTTTCCCGCCGGATGGTCAGGCAACGCAGGAGACGGCACCAACAGCAGTTTGAGCGTGGTTGCCAATCCCACCGGCTCCGAAGCCGAGCAGGTCGTGCGTATGTTTGATGTATCCGACACCCAGACGGTACAGGCTACGCGCACCTTTGCTTCGCAGAGTGGTCCGGTTGCCATTGAGTTTGATTTCTACGGGGCTACCGAGGGTTCCTACACCCACGCGCGCAAGGCCTACTTCTATGTCGAAGGCCAGGACATCTGCATCTATGCGGGACCATCGCAGTTCAGTTTCCACAATGGAGATGCCATTGTGGCGCTCGATGCCGATTTTCAAAACGGAGTTTGGTATCACATGCGCCTGGAAATCGATATCGAGGACAACACGTTCAATCTGGTCATCAACGATGAGCGGTTTGATGGGCTGCCCTTCCGGAATACAAGCAGCACCATCTCGCAGATGGCGCTGATCAGCCCCACCAATAATCAAGGCGGGCAGACGGTTCTGTGCTATTGGACCAATTTCCGCGTGAGCCATTGGAACGCACCCGCCAGCATGGCCAAGGAAAGCTTTAACGATACTACTGCGGGCAGTCTGCCGTCAGGCTGGCTCGGCTCGAGCAGTGTGGGGAGCTCCACTTTGGGGGTGGCCGACGATCCTACCGGTTCCGCCGACCATAAATCCGTCCTGCGGCTTTACGATGCCAGCGACACGGAAACCATACAGGGCATTCAGACGTTTGACGCGCAGACGGGTGAGTTTGCTGTCGAGATCGACTATTATGGTGGCACGGAGACGGGCCTGACCAATGCCAGGTCCAGCTACCTGTACATTGGCGGTCAGTCCGTCTGCCTCTTCCTGGGGCCGTCCTCGCTCTCGTACCACAACGGCAGCAGCATCGTCAACCTGGGGGTGGATTGCACCAACGGGAGCTGGCATCATCTGCGGCTGGAGCTCGATGTGCAGACCGATACCTTCAATCTGGTCTTCGATGGCGAGCGCTTCGATGGCCTGCCATTCCGCAATGCAGCCAGCAGTATTGACCGCGTCTCGATTATCAGCCCCACCAACAACCTGGGTGGTAACGTGGTCCTGTCCTATTGGGACAACCTCCAGGTCATCCCTATGCCTTGGTAGCGGGTGATGAAGCTTCCGGCATGAGCAACCGGGCCGCTCACTTTGCAATCGGTAGCAAAGGTGCGTGGCCCGGTTCCGCCGGATGGCCGAGTGACTTTTAGGCAGCGTGCTCTGCTCGCTTAGCGAGCGCGGCGGCGCATGTACCAAGTGATGAGTAAAGCGATGAGCGCAAGGCCTGCGGCATTTTGCTCCGGCTCGGGGATAGGGGCAGCCAGAAATTCGCCCGGCGTGAGGGCAACATCACTGATGCGCACAACGTTGATGCCGCCGTCCCAGGTTTGCTCCTGCTGAGCGGTGTTACCGGCGCGTCCAATAAAGGCGAGATTCTCCGACGAAAAAGCAGCGCTGTAGCTGGCGCCCGAGGCGTTGACCTGAGTGCCGTCAAGGTAGGCGCGAATCGTTCCGTCGGACTCGCGGACGCCCGCGATGTGGTGCCATTCGTTGAGGGACATCGAGCCGCCCGTTATATTCGCGGCGGTTCCGCCCAGATCGATATTGATGCCCACTTGGCCGTTGGCGCGGAAGTAAAGGGAGATGCCTTCGTTGTCGCCGCCGCCCTGGCCGCCGGTTTCGCGGTTGCTGAAGATGTTGCGACCGGTTGCGCTGTTGGACTCGGCATAGACCCAAGCCTCAATGGTAAAAGCCTGGCCCGCGCCAAAGTTCAGGTAACTCAGCGAGCTGGAGGATTCCAGCCAGTCACCGGAGTCCACGGCGGCGAAATCTGCCGCCGGGTAGGTGCCCTGGTTCGGGCCGGTCGAATCGGTAAAGGTATTACCGGTTGGCTCCTGCCCCGAGGGCGCGGTCAGCGTGGTGGCATTGCTGCCGGAGCTGGTCACGCTCGTCACGAGGCCGCTGGACTCGTCCAGGGTCCATTGGGCCAGGGTGGTGGCGTGGGTGAGGCTTACGCCGACAAAGGTCGAGAAGGTCAAAGCCGCCAGGCAGGTCACAGTACGGCTGGAGGGTAATTGTGTCATGGGATAATCCGGATTAGAGGTTGAGCTTTTGGTTAAAGATATTTTTGTTACTATATCAGTGACATTAAAGCAAGCACAATCCTGCGCTTCTCACTAATTCCCGGGCACAAAGGTGCTCCGTTAGTTGCTTTCCAACCTGTGGAGCAGCTCCAGCACCTCGGGCGAGTCCGCGTAGAGTTCCTGCACCGTGACGGGTCCAACGAGCTCACCCCACTTTTTGACGCGGGCGGAAACGCTCAGGTCGATTTGGGAGCCGCATCGCTGGATGATGTGGGGCAGGGCGGGGGCTTTCCAATGCCAGTAAGCCGAGGCGGCATGAAAGACAGGCGTCTGCCCGCCGATGCCGTCGATGATGTCCGCGCGGGCATTGATATCGGCGCCGCGGTCCAAAAGGACGTCGATGCAGGCGATTTCGGAGAACTCCACCGCCATGTGCAGGAGGGTGGCGCCGGGCAGCCCGATGTTGCCGTGGAGCATCCCGGGGAAGCGTCGGTGAATCAGGCTTGGATCGGCGTCTAGCATCGCGGCCAGCCCTTTGGCATCACCTTTGTGGATGGCCCACATTTCTTTCGTGACCTCGCTCTCTGGCGGTATCCAGGCGCCGTTTTGCTCCAGAAATTCGATGCAGCGGTGCTTGGCCTCGTTGCGTCCGCGCACGTAGCTGTAAATCGTGTGTAGCATCGGGCTGGCCGGGCCGTACTTTGTTTTGACAGGCTCGAAGGTCAGGTCGCAGCCGTAGCTGGCCAAGACCTTAAACCCTTCGAGATCCAGACATTCACCACAACCAAGGACTATGGGGCCATAGTCGCTGCCGTACTGGCCGTCAACATCCGCCCCATGCTCGATGAGGAGTTCTCCCAGCGCGCGATTTTTAATCAGGCTACGGGCTAGGGCGAGGTCGAGGTCATGCTGCGTAAATTCGCCGGATGCCAGAATTTTACGGACCTTGGCCTCATCGCCTTCTTTGGCGGCCTTGGGCAAGGCCTCCATTTCGTAGCGGACATTGTTGCGCTGGTCGGCTCCGCGCAACATGGTCTCGACCATGTGCATGAGCTGGGCCCAGTTCTTGCAGCCGTATTCGGTGGCCAGGGCGTGCTGGTGATCGGCCAGGGATTTTTCGGGGGCGAGCTTGTGACGGCGCTTGGCCTGCTTGCGCAGGTGCTCGGCGGAAGGCTTCACGGGAAGCCGCTTGCGTTCTTTGGACATGAGTAACCCTTTCTATGAAACCCGGCGTCCGCTAAGTCGGGCAGAAACGGTTATCGTGACTGTCGAATCAAAAGAGGTGGGTTAAACCCTTCCCGCGGACAGGATGCGCCCTAAACGCAAAGCCGATTAATGGTGCTCGCCGCGCTTGGGTCAAGCCTACTCCGCCCACTGGTAGACGCGCACGTAGTCGACCTCCAGCACTTGTGGGAAGGCGTCGTTGGACAGGTTGCCGGCGTCCTGGCCGGTTCCGTTGAAGAAGCCGCCGTTGACCGCGACATTGATAATCAAATGGAAGTCCTGGTCGAAAGGCGCGTTGGGGTCGCCCGGCGCGGCTGCACTGTACCACTCGTCCTGTGTCAGGGTCTGGTACTTGACGCCGTCGACGTACCACTCGATGCGGTCGGGATACCACTCGATGGCGTAGGTGTGAAAGCCGTCGTCGAAGGTGCCTTCGGGCAGGTAGTACTCGGTGCCGGTCCAGGTGTTGTTGGGCCATTCACCGCCATAGTGGATGGTGCCGTAGGTGCGGTCAGTGTAGTTGCCTTTGGATTCGAGGATGTCGATTTCGCCGCTGGCTGCCCAGATGCCGTAGACGTTTTCAGAGGGCAGCATCCAGACCGCCGGCCAGATGCCTTCGCCGCCGGGGACCTTGGCGCGGACTTCGAAGCGCCCGTAGGTCCAATCCCCGCGCTGGAGACTGCGGATGCGCGCGGATGAGTAGGGCTGGGTCTTGCCGTCGACACTGGTGAACGGGTCCCGGTAGACGGCGATGTGCAGTTTGCCGTCCTCGACGTAGCAATACTTCTCGTCGACGCTGTAATGCTGGGCCTCGTTGTTCCCGCCGCCGTAATTGTCCTCCACTTTGCCCCACTTGCTCATGTCGAGGCCGTCTCCGTCGAACTCGTCGCCCCACACCGTCACCCATTGGTTCGTGAGTTCGACGACGCGATAAAAGGCCTTCCCATGTGGAAAAGTGAAAAGGCCCTCGACTGAATCCCCGGTGCCCTGGATCGGTTGGCCGACATCTGCCCAGTCTTCGCTGTCCAGCGTGTCGGATTTCTGGAGTTGGTAAAATTTACCTGCCTCCGTGGTGTAAGTGACGGCCAGGGCTTGTTCGATGGCGACTTCCGCCCTGGCGGGCAGAAAGGCCAGGAGTCCCAGGCCAAGAATGGCGCAGAGCTTTTGCATGATGAGCCTATCGGGGGTTGCGTGTAGTTGTCAGGATAGGAGACGCGAAGGGCAGGGGTATTCCCGGTTAAATCCGGCTTGGCGGAGGCGGCAATTTGTGTTCTCCTCACAAACTTTTGCAGAAATCCCTATGTTGATAGTCCAGAAATACGGCGGCACCTCCGTGGGAGATGTCGACCGGATCAAGAATGTCGCGAACCGCATCAAGGCGACCGTGGACGCGGGCAACCGCGTGGCCGTGGTCGTCAGTGCCCGCGGAGGCGTGACCAACGAGCTCGTGGCGCGCGCCAAGGCCATCAACCCCAAGCCCGCCGACCGCGAGATGGATATGCTCCTGGCCGTCGGTGAGCAGGAAACCATTGCCCTGACCGCCATGGCGCTGCATGCTGTCGACCAGCCAGCGGTCTCCCGCACGGGTCGCCAGGCAGGCTTCCGCACCGACGGTGCCCATACCCGTGCCCGCATCGTGGAGATTACCGGTGGTGACATCGGCCAGCGCCTCGAAAGCGGCGAGGTCGTCATCGTGGCAGGCTTTCAGGGCATCACCGACGACGGTCAGGTGACCACCCTCGGGCGTGGCGGCAGCGATCTCTCCGCCGTGGCCCTGGCCTGCGCGCTCAAAGCCGACTTGTGCCAGATTTTTACCGATGTCGATGGCGTTTACACTGCCGACCCGCGCATCGTGCCCAACGCCAAAAAAATCGACGAAATCAGCTACGAGGAAATGCTCGAGTTGGCCGCCATGGGCTCCAAGGTCATGCAGGCCCGCGCAGTCGAATTTTCCCAGAAGTACAATGTGGTCTTTGAAGTCCGCAGCAGTTTTAACGACAATCCCGGAACCATTGTGAAAGCCGAAGTCCCCTCCATGGAAGACGTCGTCGTACGCGGCGTCGCTCTCGATCAGAACCAGGCCAAGATTACCGTCAGCGACCTGCCAGACAAGCCCGGCGCCGCGGCCAAGATATTCGTGGCCATTGGGCAGGCCAACGTCCTCGTCGATATGATCGTCCAGAATATCGGGCGCGGCGGCGCGGCCAACCTGACCTTCACCGTCAACAAGGACGACGTCCCCCGCGCCATGGAAGCGGTGCAAAAAGTACTGCCGGAAATCGGCGGCGGCGTGGTCAATCACACCGGCGACATCGCCAAGCTGTCCGTCGTCGGCGTCGGAATGAGGAGTCACGCGGGCGTAGCCGCGACACTCTTCAACATCCTGGCCGAGAACAGCGTCAATATCCAGATGATCTCCACCTCCGAGATCAAGATATCCGTCGCCATCGACCTCGAAGACGCCAAGAAAGCTGCGCAGGCCGTCCACGACGGCTTTGAACTGGGC
This sequence comes from Verrucomicrobiia bacterium, assembly GCA_030432235.1. Lineage (GTDB taxonomy): Bacteria > Verrucomicrobiota > Verrucomicrobiia > Opitutales > Cerasicoccaceae > JAUIHT01. The sequence goes on from JAUIHT010000008.1 coordinate 81,810, forward strand.
GTATAGGAGCTACCGCCATGATAGATTTCACAGATATTATTTCAGGTATCTGTGAAATCTTCACTTCGGGTTGGCGAAGAACTCTCACTTGGTTTATTGCTGTCCTGCTTTGCTTTGGTGTCATGGCATTGTTTGGCGAAAATACGTGGAGTATTATCACCGCAGTCATACTATTTCTTGCCGGCATCGTTATAGGCGAAGTATGGCATCGATCTGAGAAGCCAGGAGAGGACTGAAAACATTATGTCCGAGCAGGAGCCAGTCACGCTGTACATCTCGCGCCAGATAAAGCCTGGCATGGAGGAGGCCATCATGCGGTGGCAGAAGGAGATTCAGGCGGCCTGCCAGCAGTTTCCGGGTTATATCGGCAGCCGCGTGCTGGAGTCCCACGAGCAGGCGGGTAACACGGAGGACGCCAAACGCTCCTACGATGTCGTGGTGCGCTTCGCGACTTTTGAGGATCTGCAGCGCTGGGAGCAATCGCCAGAAAAGCATGCCTGCTACGAAAAGCTTCGACCGCTGATAGAGTCTCAAAAGATGAGCCGCATGAATGGCTTCGAACCGTGGTTCCCATCACCGAGCGGGCCGGGCGCACCCCCACGCTGGAAGATGTGCCTGATGGCCTTCATGGCGGTTTATCCGATCGTGCTTGTCATGCGGCTGACCTTGGGGCCCTTGCTGAGTGAGGAGCATTACCCTTTGCCAATTGCGGTTTTTATCATGTCCATACCGACCAGCTTGCTCATGTCCTATGTAGCCATGCCCGGCCTGACGCGTCTTTTCCGCAAGTGGCTCTATCCGGGGGTGTGACCGCACAGGACAAAGAGGTTGCAAGGTTGTGCCTTGCTGCTTTGCTTTGGCGGGATGGAATTTATCAGCACACGCGGACAGGCGGAACCGCTCGGGTTCTGCGATGCGGTCGAGGCCGGCCTGGCCAGTGACGGTGGCCTGTATTTGCCCGCCGAGTTGCCGGATATTTCGGGAGAGTTGCCCAAGTGGGATCGCCTGGGCTACCGGGAGCTGTGCTTTGCCTTCATGCGGTATTTCGCCACGGATATCCCCGTCGACGAGCTGCAGCGCATCGTCAATATTTCCTACAAGCGCTTCACCCACCCGGAGATCGCGCCGCTGGTAGAACTCGATGAGAATACCTCCGTGCTGGAGCTTTTCCATGGGCCTACGCTGGCTTTCAAGGATTTCGCCCTACAGCTCCTGGGCAACTTCTACGAGGCACAGATCGCGCGCACCGGGCAGCCCATCAACGTCCTCGGGGCGACTTCGGGCGACACCGGTTCGGCCGCCATCCATGGCCTTCTGGGCAAGGAAGGCGTCAACATTTTCATCCTGTATCCCTTAGGCCGGGTGTCGCCCCTGCAAGAAAGGCAGATGACGACCACCGGTGCGGCGAACGTCTTCCCGCTGGCTATCGCCGGCTCCTTTGATGATGCGCAGATGGCCGTCAAGGACCTCTTTGGCGAATTGGACTTCAAGCGCGATTACCATCTGTCGGCGGTCAACTCCATCAACCTCGCACGCATCCTGGCGCAGTGCGTGTATTACGTCTGGGCCTGGCTGCGGCTGCCTGAGGAAAAGCGCGAGGGCGTGGAGTTTGTCGTGCCCACGGGGAACTTCGGCAACGTCCTGGCCGGTTGGCTGGTTAAGCGTATGGGCCTGCCCGTGGCCTCGTTCCGCGTCGCCACCAACCAGAACGACATCCTCTACCGGCTCTTCACCTCCGGCGTCTACGAGGTAGGCGAGGTGCGGCCCAGCTTTGCCCCCTCCATGGACATTCAAGTGGCCTCGAATTTCGAGCGCTTTCTCTACTTCAACGTCGGCGAAAACCCGGAGAAGGTCTGCCAACTCATGCAGCAGATGCGCGAAACCGGCAAAGTGGAGTTCCCCGACTTTAACCGCGACGTCTTCACCGCCTCCCGGGCCGACGACGCCGACATCAAGCGGCTGATCAAGGAGGTCCACGAGCGTTATGATTATGTGGTCGACCCGCACACCGCCTGCGGCTTTGCTGAGTTGAACCCCGACAAGCACAGCGTCGTCCTGGCGACGGCGCATCCGGCGAAATTCCCGGACACCATCGAGGCTGCCATCGGCCTGCATCCGACCGCCCCTGCCCTGGAGAAGCTCAAAGCCCTACCCAGCGTCTCCTATCCGTTACCCGCTGACAAGGAAGCCATCCGCGCCTTCATCGAGGAGCACGTTTCGAAGGCGTAGTCCTAATTAACCCCTGATTCATTTTTCCGTGGCCTTTTGGAAAAACCTCTTCAAGTCTGGCCGAACTATGCCAACCGCATCAGCCCGACATATTCTCGTCCCCACCGAACAACAGTGCGAGGACCTCAAATCGCAAATCGAAGGCGGAGCCAGCTTCGCTGAGCTTGCCAAGGAACATTCCAAGTGCCCCTCCGGCGCCCGTGGTGGCGAGCTCGGAACCTTCCACAAGGGCCAGATGGTGCCCGAGTTCGACAGCGTTGTCTTCAGCGCGGAGGTCGGCAAGGTGCACGGCCCGGTCAAGACTGACTTCGGCTACCACCTGATTGAAATCACCGAGCGCTCCTAGGTAGGCCAGCGGCCGGATTTCTAGAATCTTACGCCGAGGGTTAACCGCCCGGCGTTGGCGTTGAAATCCGCCCCGGAATCCAGCTCGTAGCCGCCGCCGATGAACCATTGGCGCCACAGGCGCAGCTTTAGGCCTGCACCTACGGTGACCCAGTTCTGCACGGCGGCGTCCTGCAGGAAGCGGTTTGCGACCGCATATCCTTCCGCCAGTAAGGAATCGGTGATGCGGTAGACTACCTGTCCGCCGACCTTGAGCACCTGCTGGTCGACGACCTTGTCGAGTTGATAGCCATCGACATCGAAGGGTACGCCGCGGTAGTCGCTGATTTGTACGATGAGCGAAGGCTCCCAATGCTCTCCCAGGGGCACGGTCAGGCTGGCATTGGCGCCTGCGCTGACCATCGCGCCGCCACCGGCCAGGTCTTCCGACCAGCGGAACATACCACCGACGAAGGGGGCGACGGTCAGGCGTGTCTTGCGCTCCTCGAAGTTACCCAGGATGGCGATAGGCACACCCAGTCCGCCGCCCACGCCGTAAATTTGCGATCCTTCCAGATTCAGGTAGTTGAAGGGTAGGATGGCGACCAGGGAGAGCTTGCGGTTCACACGGTAGTCCGCCTGCACGCGCGCGCTCAGGCGCCAGCCGTGGAAGGTGCTGGCATTGTAGGCGCCGCCTCCGCTAATCAGGCTTAACCGGACTTCGCCGGGCTGCCGGGGCTCGTCGCCAAAGGTACGGTTGGGGTCGAGGGCCAGGGCGTCGAAGAACTCCGAGGCCAGCAAGGCGGTGGTACTGTAGGGGTTGCCGTCGGTGATGCCAGCCGGGGAAACCGTGTTTACGTACCGGCGCATTTCGGCCAGCTCCGAGCTGCCCTCTTTTCTGAGGAAGTTTTGGATTTGATTGTTTAGCTGGTTCGGCGTGGCTGCGGTGAAAGTCTTCTTGAAATTGGCCGAGGGAATTTCCAGCGTCGCGCTCAGGCCGTTGGCGGAGATGTTCAGGCGGGCGGAGTTGGGGACGCCGAGGTAGCTGAGCTGTGCGTCGAAGGGCTGACCCACCAGAACGGCCAACTGTCCCTGGCGCTCCACCACCTGGGTGATTAGCCCGTCGATATTGGTTCCGCCGATTTGAAAGGTCTGCCCGCTGCCGCTGGTCGACTGTACGTAGATTTCCAACGGCTTGGCCGCATTCAAGACCACGCCCATAAGCAGAAGTGCAAACCATACCTGTACCCCAATCCCTTTCATCCGGGGACCAATAGCAGTTTTTGTGCGTGTCACGAAAGGCTTTTCCGCTTGTCCGCGGGGTGGTGTGCCGTTTGCTTGTGTGCGCGGAACTGAAGTATGGCGGAATTGGAGCAACGAGGCGGTGAACGCGTGCGATTGGGCCTGAGAGGTACCATGCGTCTGCTGATGCCGTACTTCCGTGAAAAGTTCCTCGATCAGGTCAAGACCATCTGGTTCATCATCCTGTACCTGCTGGCCTTCCAGTTGCTGGTGCTGGGCATGCCGCTGGTGTACGCCGCCATGATCGCGGTGGGCGTGTTCCTGGTGGCGCTCGGGTTGATGTTTTTTATGGAGGGCCTGCGGCTGGGGCTCATGCCGTTGGGGGAAATCATCGGCGCCATCCTGCCGCGTAATGCCAACCTCGGTGTTATCCTCGGCTTCGCTTTCCTGCTTGGGCTGGGGGCCACTTTTGCCGAGCCGGCCATCGCGGTTTTGAAAGCCGCCGGGGCGGGGGTATCGCCGTTGCAGGCACCGCTCTTGTACAGCCTGCTGAACGACTTCGCCGGGCAGCTCGTTTTCTGTGTGGGCGCCGGGGTAGGGGTGGCCGTGCTGCTGGGCGTGCTTCGCTTCTTCTACGGCTGGTCGCTGAAGATTTTGCTCTATCCGCTCATCGGCCTGCTCACCGTGCTGACCATCTGGGTGGCGAGCAATCCCGTCATGGCGCCGGTGATCGGGCTGGCCTGGGACTGTGGCGCGGTTACCACCGGCCCGGTGACGGTGCCGCTGGTCATTGCCCTAGGCATCGGCGTGTGCCGCATCGTGGGTGGAGAGGACAGCGGCAACGCGGGCTTTGGCATCGTCACCCTGGCCTCGCTCTTTCCCATCATCGCGGTGCTGCTGCTGGCGCTAACGCATTTTTACACGGATAACTACTACGGCGCGGCTAATTTCTCCGGGGAAAATCCGGCGTTGAGCGATGTAGGGCTCAACACCGAAGCACTTGGGTTGGAGCAAGCTGCCCAGTCCGTCGACGAAGTCGAGGCTGGCGGCATTTCCAAGCAGGAGTTTCAGCACTATGTCGCCACCGGAGAGCTACCGGAAGGCGTGCACTTGCACTACGAGGGCGGTACTGTGGAATGGAGCAACGGACGCATCGTGCATCGGGACGCCGCCGTGGTCTACGAGCGCGTGGAGGATCCCTCGCTATGGTCCGCCGATGTGGACGAATGGGACCCGGAGAGCAACTTTTTCGACGAAGCCCGCAGCGCTGTCCTGGCGGCTCTTCAGGCCATCGTGCCGCTGTGCGCGTTTTTGTTTTTCACGTTGTTTGTCATCCTGCGCGAAAGGCTTAAACGCCTCGACGAGATGGCGGTGGGAATCGGTTTCGCCGTTGTGGGTATGTTTCTTTTCGGCTTGGGTATCGAGATGGGCCTGACGCCTCTGGGCACGCAGTTGGGCAGCAACATACCGTCGTCCTTTGCGAGTATCCAGCCATGGGGCATGGAGGGTTCCATTGGGCCGCTCATCAGCACGGGCTTCTCGGGCAAGGCGCTCGTTATGCTCTTTGGCTTTTTCCTCGGTTATGGAGCGACCCTGGCCGAGCCCGCTCTGAACGCCCTGGGCGACACCGTGCAGAAAATCACCGCCGGGGCTTTCCGCAAAAACCTGCTCATGCAGTCGGTCGCCCTTGGGGTCGCGCTGGGGATCACGCTGGGGGTGGTGAAGGTGATTTACAACATCCCGCTGGCCTACCTCATCATCCCGCCCTACCTGCTGCTCATGGTCTTGACCAAGGTATCTTCGGAGGAGTTCGTCAACTTCGCCTGGGACAGCGCGGGGGTGACTACCGGGCCCATTACGGTGCCGCTGGTGCTCTCCATGGGCCTCGGCATCGGCGCGACCGTGCCGGGGGTGATCGACGGCTTCGGCATCCTTGCCCTGGCCTCGGTCGGGCCCATTCTGACGGTCCTGACGGTCGGTTTGATCGTGCGTCGTACCAGTGAAGTCGCGGAGAAAGGAGTTCCCGATGAGTAACCGTTACCTGGAGGCGAAGGGCTTCTCTGTCGTCACGGCTATCCTGCCGCGCCATAGCAGCTCGGAGGTGGCAGACTTCATCCTCGACTCGCCCTGCCGACGCCTGTTGGCCTTTGCCGCGCGCGGCACGATGATTCGCAACCGCTGGTACCAGGCCTTCCTGCCCAGCCTGAGCCCGGAGCAGGAGGTTTTTTCCTTCCTCGTGCCACAGGAGGACGAAGAGGTGCTGATGGGTCAAATCGTGGCCCTGGGGCAGCTTCGTTTGGCTGGTTCCGGCGCGGTTTACTCGGTCAAGGCCCAGCGAGCGGTCTTTGCATCCGGCTGCCCGCTCTGGCAGAACGGTGCGATGAGCTTCCCGCGTGCATCCAGCGCGTTGCAGCTCGGGCGCAGTCTCGTCGGAATTTTCTGCATCGCCCAGGCCAAGGCTGCCGAGGGCATCGCCCGCGCGGCGGTGCGCTCCGGCTCGCACGGGCCGTCCATTTTTTACTGCGAGGGGCGTGGCTTACGCGACCGCCTCGGTATCCTGCGCTTCACTCAGAACCCCGACAAGGAGTTCATCCAGGCCATTGTGGACGAGTTCGACGCCGAGCCGGTCTTCGAGGCCATGGTGCGCGCGGGTAATCTCGACCAGCCCGGGCGCGGCTTCATCTACCAGATGCCTATCGCCAAAGGAGTGGTCAATCTCGCCACGGTGACGGCCTCGTCGGGGCAGGCGGCGTCCATGCAGCAGGTCATTCACGCCATCGACGAAATCCGGGGCGGGGCGGACTGGCGTTTGCAGAACGCGCTCCTGCCCGAGCCGCGCGCTGGTTTTGGCTTCTTCGGGTGGGGTGCGCGCGAACGGCGTTACCTGCTCAACCTGCAATTGCTTTCCTGCCTGGCCGAGCGCAAGCATAGCGAGGCACTGGTCGAGGCCGCGCTGGAGGCCGGAGCGCCGGGTATCAGCACGTCTTTCGGCAAGCTCATCCAGTCCGGCAGTGAAAAGACCAATGCCGGGGTGCGCATCAACCGCGAACGCGTGCTCATCAAGATGGCACTCAAGCCCGACAAGGTTGATTCTGTCATGCAGGCCATGCAGGCAGTCGCAACTGAGTCGGGCTGCACCGATCACTGCTTCTACGTGCAGCAAATCCCCCGTGCCTTGACCTTCCTCGGCTAGCAAGGCGAAGCCTTAGTCGAAAAGCGCAAGCAGCTTACCGTAGTCCAGATCGCTGAGACGATTTACGACCATGTGGGCGTCGGTGAACTCCTCCGCGGGATGGGTGGTGGCCACGGCACAGATTTTCATACCACCTTTCAGGCCGGCCTCGACGCCATGATGGGCGTCCTCGAAGACCAGGCAGCGCTCGGGGCGTCGGTCGATCTTGTTGGCGGCGAGGAGAAAGACCTCCGGGTCGGGCTTGCCATGGGAGACGTCTTCGGAACTGACGATGCCGGCGAAATACTCGCGTACCCCGATGACGTCCATGATAGTCTCGACGTTGATGCGGTCGGTGGAGGTGCCGACGCAGCAGGGGATTTCCTGGTCCTGGAGGAACTTGAGCAGGTCGTGCACGCCGGGGAGGGCCTCGATACCGGTTTCCTGGATGACCTCACGGTAGAGTTCCTCCTTGCGGAGGCTCAAGCGCTTGACCTCGGCCGGGTCGTTCGTCCACTTGAGGATATTGGGGATGATGATGGCGTTCTTCATCCCGAAGGTCTTTTTGAAGTGGCCTTCGAAAAGAGGAAGGTCCTCCTCGGCGGCCAGACGCTCCCAACTCTCCTCATGCGCGGCGGAGGAGTCGATGACGACCCCGTCCCAGTCAAACAGTGCTCCGATATCCATGAGGACTAGGAAGGGACGAATGACTATTTATTCAACCACGGAATATGCAGAAGTACACGGAACTTTTGCAATACGGGTAAAACGAAGGGCACGAAAACTTTTCCGTGCCCTCCCGTGAATTCCGTGATTCTAAAAAAACTACAGCTTTTTGCCCTTGGCGTCGGTGCCGCAGATGGAAACCTCCATGCCGAGGAGGCGTGCCAGCTCGGCCTTGGCGTAGAGGCACTGGTCGGCGGCAGCGGCCGTCTTGGCGTAGGCGACGTTGAGGTGGTTGGCCTTGTGGCGGGCCATCATCTGGTCGCGCGAAACACCGTAGGTGACCGCGTGCATGATGGGCCACTGTGGCGTGGTCTCGTCCAGGCGGCGCTGCGTTTCCTCTTTGGGCAGCTCGATGACCTTGGCGCGGCCGAGGTCCATCTTGAGCTTGCCGTCCTCGATGAAGACACGGCTCCAGACGATTTCGCCGGTGTGGGCAATGCCGTGCAGGGTGCTGCCGCCCTTGGGGAAGTACATGGCGGGCTGCCGGTAGCCGTGGCTGCCCTTCCAGCCGCCGATGTGGTGCTCGACTGGTGCGCTGCCACTGATGAGGAAGACCCACACGTACTCGTCGGTGGTGCCGGACTGGTCCCAGTCGCCCCAGCGCAGGTCGTGTAAGGTGGTTTCGGGGGGCTGGCCGAGGGCGCGGTGCACACGGTTGGTCAGCAGGGCGTCGATGCCGCAGCATTCGTCGACCTCGTTGAAGTGCGGGTATGGCAGGCCCTTGTTGATGACGGTGCCGTCGGCGGCCTTGACCGGCGGGCGGTCGCTGCTGTTGAGCATGCCCTCGACCAGATCGCTGGCGGGGCAGATGTCTTTCAAGCCCTGCTGGTACTGGATGCCGATGGCTTCGCAGCCAAACTCGTGGCCGATACGGCAGGCGGCGATGTACATCTTGCACTGCTCCAGCACCTGCGCCTTGGTGAGCTCGGTCTTGCCGTTTTTGCCGAAGTGGAAGTTGAAGCCTTTCTTCACCAGCCAATTGAAAACCTCCTCAGCTTCCTTGTTGGAGACTGCCTTCATACCGGCGTAGAGCGCGCTCTGTGAAAGCTGCTCCTTGCAGATGCCGGTGGGGAAGAGCAGCTCGTCCGGGATGGTGGCGTTGTACATGCCCATGCAGAACTCGTCAAAGACGCCGATGATGGTCTTGTTCTTGTCCAGGTTGGCGGCGATTTTCTCCGCGACCTTCTTGGCGCGAGCCGAGGCCTTGGCGGGGCCGTACTTGCGCACGTGGCCGGTGGCGTGTTTGACTTCGCCGGTCGTGAGCCAGCCCTCGAGGTTCTTTTGGAAACGCTTGTCCGCCAGGAAGTCCTCACTCCAAAGGGTGGAGTAGTTGACTCCAGCCTTGGTCAGCGAGCCGTTGAGGTTGAGCATGCCGACTAGGCCCGGCCAGGTGCCGCTCCAGTTGGCGACCGTCAGGATGGGCGCTTGGTGAGCAATGAGCCCGGCCAGGAGATGGTGCGAATACTGCCAGACGGCCTCAGCCACGATGATGGGCGTGTTGCGGTCGATCTTGGAAAAGATTTCGAGACCTTCTTTTTGACTGCCGATGAAGCCGTGCCCCTCGTCCTTCTTGAAGGGGTGGGCGCGCTTGAGGGTATAGCCGAGGCTTTTGACAACGCTCGCCAAGTCGGTTTCCATCTTGTGTTGAGCCGCCCAGCAAGTCTGGTTTGCGGAGAGGCGCAGGTCGCCATTGGCAACGAGCAGCACGGTTTTCGTGGTGGTTTTTTTACGGGATTTTGTGGCCATGAGTATTCTCTGTAGAGGGGTTGATTTGGTAGAATTTGACGCGCATCTACCAAAAAATGGCAAATGAAAAATTGCGAATGCGTTTAATCGCATTCACTGTACTACCTTGTACCCCTCCGGTTCCCGCATGCACCGGAGGCTGTGCTGCCGGATCAGGCTTGTTGCTTGACCCGCTTGCGTCGCCAAAACACCAGACCGAGAGTCAGTGACGCCGCGATCGCGGTGTAGGCCGCCGGCTCCGGAACCAGGGTCAGTCTGAGGACGTCATAGCTGCCGCTGCCCTGGAATTGCTGGCCTTGAAGAACCTCCACGGTGAATGTGTAGCCGGCATATTCACCGGTTCCTTGAACGGTCACATTGTTTCCGACCACGATGGTTCCATCCGAATAAACCAGGTCGAATGTTGTGCCGATAATACTCAGTTCGAATTCGTCGTAGGGGGTGATTTCAATGATAGAGCCATTCAGGAAGGTTACGTCCCCGGCGTAGAACAACTGGTCAAACTCTCCGACCGTGGGATTGGTGAAAGCGCCAACTGCGGCGGTGAGACCTCCGAGCTCAAACTGGATGGTTGAGCCGTCCGAGGCAGTCAGGGTTCCTCCGCTGTAGACGGCGCCGGGGGAAAAGCCCGGTGCAAAGGTCGCGCCGTCGGACAGGGTGGTGTTACCGCTGACGGACAGTTTGCCTTTGAGTACCCCGCCACTGGCGACCGTTACGTTGCCCACGATGCTGCCGGTGCCGGTCATGGTTCCGCCACTGCCCACCTCGGCTGTTCCGTCTTCCTCCAGAGTGATGATGATATTATCGACGACTTCAAAGATCGTCGAACCGCTGCCTCCAGAGACGTTCAGGGAGGTCAGGTTGGAATTCTGATTGGCCACGGCGGTCACCTTTTGCCCCGGGTTGGCAGCAGTGAAGCTCAAAGCCCCACTGGCGGGGACGATTTCCACGCTGTTATTGTTGCTCGCCACGTCAACGGCCTCGCCGTTAAACTGGATATTGCCGATTTGAATCAGGGGAGGCTCGTTCCCCGTGGACTGCCCGAAGGTGATGAGGACGCCGTCCTGATGCGCGCCTGTGGATCCGGAGTCGGCGGCCCAGTTGGCCCAGTTGCTAAGCTGGTAGACAGGATCGTTTTGGAATTTGGCGGCTCCGGTCAGGGTGTCCGGGAACTCGGCGAAGGGTCCGGTGGTGATAGTCAGGTCCTTGATCTCGCTCCAGGTGGCAACTCCGGCGCCCGTTGAAGACGTCCCGGTCCAACCGGCCTCTGCTTCGAAAACGGAAAACCAGTTTTGCGTGTCATTGGTCACAAAGCCCGCCTGGCCCGTGGTGTTCGTGTAACTGTTTCCGTAGTAGCGCGGAGCGAGGATGGCTTTGTGGCCGCCACTGTCCTCGACCATGATGTTAAAGTAGATATCGCCATCGCTTCCCGCGACGTGCTCCCAACTGATAGCCGTCAGCGCGTTTTCCACGGTCATGCTGTTGAAATCGGCGGTGGAGAAGAAGGCCTTCTTGCCGGTTCGATTTGCCCAGTTGCTTTTGTTCCAATGGAAGTTGGCATCCCGGCCCGTGAAGGCAGTGAGGACACCAGACTCAGAGTCATAGTCAATAGAGGCACCATGGGTGCCCCACATGTTAAACGTGACGGCATGGCAGGATAGCGATGCCGTCGCTAATAGTGAGAGAAGCGTGATTTTTTTCATGTGAAATGGCGTTATGGGGGGTTTGCCTTTGGGAAAATAGCCCTTGGACTTCAGGTCAAATCATAGATAATTATACCTAATATATATAGTCATTTAATATTAGTAATTCTTTTTCGTAATATCCATAGAAATTTTCAATACAAAAGTATCATTGTCTTCTGATTTTGCGGTGTGGACTCATTCCTGTTGCCTCTACATTCAGGACTGTTTGACTGGGTCGTATGCGCGCACAGTTGGAATCCGTTATTGAGGAGCTCAAGACACTTCGGGCCGAGGGTGTCGAGGGTATCTATCTGGAAGACAGCACGTTGCAGAGACTGCGTGGCCTTGCTTTAGTCACAGAAAATACAGAGGAAAATTTAGTTGTTGCAGCGAATGCCCGCGCGGAAACCCAACCCGCCGTGGAGGCACATGAACCGCAGCCGAACCTTCTGGCTGACTGGAAAAGCGAGACCTCGAAGGAACCTGCGCCCGTTAAAAAAGCTTCGTCCAAGCCCGCCTCCGCACCGGCCAAGGGGACACAGAGCCTGCCGCCTGGCGTTGCGCCCATCCCCGCGCCCACGCCTTTCACACTCCCCCAGGGCGATAAGCAGACGCGCTGGGATTGGCTCAAAGACAAGGTGCTCAACGATCCGGTCTGCCAGGAGCATGCCCAGCTAGATCGTGGCAACCGCGTCGTCCTTGGCGTGGGCAATCTCGACGCCGACATCTTTTTCTGCGGCGAGGCCCCCGGGGCAGACGAGGCCCTGCAAGGTGAGCCCTTTGTGGGCAAGGCAGGTCAGCTCTTGAATAAGATTATCGCCGCTATGGGCCTCAAGCGCGAGAAGGTCTACATCGGCAACATCATGAACTGGCGGCCCGAGCACGACAAACCCTACGGTGACCGTCCACCGACCTCTGATGAAATGGCGTACTGCCTGCCGCACCTCGAAGCGCAGGTGGAAATCGTGCAGCCAAAGGTAATCGTGGCGCTTGGAGCGACGGCGGCGCAGGGCCTGATGCGTGTCAACGAGCGTCCGCCGGTCGGCCGTTCGCGCGGTCAGTGGTTTTCGTTTGGTGAGACGCCTTTCCTCATCACCTATCACCCTTCGTATCTGCTGCGTAACACACTGGAGTCGGAGAAGCGCAAAGTCTGGGAAGACATGCTGATGGTCATGGAAAAAGTCGGCATGCCCATCTCTGACAAACAACGCGGCTACTTCCTGCCCAAGGGGTGAGTGCTTGATTCAATCATATCAATCATCCAGTGATTCAGACTCTGGTAATATTTTGATTTTGTGTTTTTTAGGCCAATACAAAAGGCCATCCCAAGTTAGTTTCAAAAAAGTAATCGATAATATTATCAGGATAAGACCAGTTTGAGGCGGTGGCATAGGTAAGGCATTTATTGGGTCACCTAAAAGAGTCACGATGCCTTTTATCAATGTGAATCCCCACATTATCAGTGCGCATAAGTAGATAGGCTTAGAGCAAATCGTTACCGTCCAATGAAACCAGTGGAGCTTTAGGCATTTCACTTCGCGATGGAGCAGGCGATATTCGGATTGTCAGGGTTGACATCGATGGTGCGCGTCTTGGGGTGCAGCACGAGGTCCATATCCTCCATCGGGATGGCGCCGAGAAGCACTTGATCGCCCATGACGATGGCTCCGCCGAAGCCTACGCGATTTTTAAAATGAAGCTCGATGGGGCCAACGTAGGGGATCATGCGTTTGCTGCCGTCGGCCAGTGTGACCTCTTTGCGGTCTTTTTCCTCAAGCTTCAATTGCAACGCCACGTGCTCAGGGATGCAAAGGTGCACTGACCCGGTATCAGCCAAGGCCTCGACTTCGACGGCTTCCAAGTCAGGTATGCGAGGATTTTTAAGTGTAATCATGGCGGCGATCAAACCCATTGGATGCTTTTTGTAATATAAGCATTCCCGGGCCGGGATTACAAGATTGAAGAGTCAAATCACGTCCTGGAGCATGGCTTCGCCGGGGAGAGCGGCGGGGAAGAGGCGCTCGCAGATTTCGCCGATGAGGTAGATGGAGCCGGTGGCTACGAGGACATCGCCGGGCTCGCCTTCGGTGCAGTAGCCGGGGGCGGGGAAGACCTCCGCGACGTCCCCGAGGAAGACAGGCCGGTCGAAGCCGGGGGGGATGCATGAGCGCAGCTCCTCGTAAGAAGTGGCGCGGGGCTGCTTGGGTTCGAAGAGGATGAGCTCCTTGGCGTGACGGCAGACGATATCCAGAAGCGCTTCGGCGCGGGTTTTGCCGAGGCTGCCGGCCAGGATGACCGGATCACGGCCGGTCTCCGCTTTGAGCTGCTCGATGTTCTTTTCGAGCATGCGGGCGCCTTCGGCGTTGTGGGTGGCGTCGAGGATGAGCAGGCGACCGTCTTTCAGGCGCACGCGTTGCCAGCGCCCGGCCCATTCGACGGTGGCCAGGCCGCGGTCGATGGCTTCCTGGGGCACCGACAGGCGGCTTTGCATGATTTCGACCGCCATGGTGGCGAGAGCGGCGTTGATGCGCTGGAAATCGCCCTCCAGGCTGCTCGCCGGGTAGTTGCTCAAATCGTCCCCGTAGCGTTCGGTGACCGAGTAAACACGGCAACCTCGCTCGGCGGCGACGCCGCGGATGACGGCCTCGGCCTCGGGCGGCATGCGTCCGATGAGCACGGGGGCGCCGGGCTTGATGATGCCCGCCTTTTCGGCGGCGATTTTCTCCACTGTGTCACCGAGCTGCTGGGTGTGGTCGATGCCGATGGAAGTGATGATGCTCAAGTCGGGCAGGACGATGTTGGTGGCGTCGAGGCGTCCGCCCAGGCCGGTTTCGATGATGCCCACGTCCACCTGCTCGTCGGCGAAGTTCTGAAAGGCCATCCCGGTCATGAACTCGAAGAAGCTGGGCCGTTCGGCTGGTTCGACGGCTTCGGCAATGGGACGCAGGCGCTCCACGTAGGCCGTGATGGCATCCGGGGCCAGTGGCTGGCGGTTGACCTGGATACGTTCGCCCAGATAGACGAGATGCGGCGAGGTGTAGAGCCCGGTCTTGAGGCCCGCGGCGCGGTAGATGGCCTCGAGCATGGCGCAGGTCGAGCCTTTGCCGTTGGTGCCGGCCACATGGATGACCGGATAGGTGCGGCAGGGATGGCCGAGGGCTTGCGCGAAGACCTGGATACGGTCAATGCCGTAGCTGGCCCCATGATATTTGAGGCTATACAGGTAGCGCTGCGTCTCGGCGTAGCTCATAAGAGGAGGGCGACCTCGGTCGCGAAAAGATGCCTCAGGCGCTCTTGCGGCCGAAGCCGAAGGCGTGCAACAGATGGGCGAGGCGTGCTTTCATTTGGTGACGATGTACGATCTGATCTATGAGACCGTGCTCGAGCAAAAATTCCGAAGTTTGGAAACCATCGGGCAGATCCTGCTGGGTGGTCTCCTTGATCACGCGTGGTCCGGCGAAGCCGATCAAGGCCTTGGGTTCGGCGATGATAACGTCCCCGAGAGAGGCGTAACTGGCCATGACCCCGGCCATGGTGGGGTTTGTTAAAACGCTGATATACGGCAGCTTGGCCTCGGAGTGGCGGGCCAGCGCGGCGCTGGTCTTGGCCATTTGCATAAGGCTGAGAATGCCCTCCTGCATGCGCGCGCCCCCGGAGGCCGAAACCACGATGACGGGCATCTTGCCCGCAGTGGCGCGTTCAATGGCACGGGTGATCTTTTCACCCACGACGGAGCCCATGCTGCCGCCATTGAAGCTGAAGTCCATTACGGCCAAGCTGACCTTCATGCCGCTGAGTTTGCCGGTGCCGCTGACCACGGCGTCCTTTTCCCCAGTCTTCTTCTGCGCTTCGGCGATACGGACTGGGTAGGGGCGGTTGTCGACGAAGCCCAGCGGGTCCTTCGACTCAAGCCCGGCATCCTCCTCCGTGAAGGTGCCATCGTCCAGAAGCAGCTCGACGCGACGGCGGGCGGCCAGCGGGAAGTGGTAGTTGCTCTTGGGCACCACCATCCAGTTTTGCTCGAGCTCCTTGTTGTAAATGATCTCACCGGACTCCGGGCACTTGGTCCAGAGCCCCGTGGGGATGTCCTTTTTCTTCACCCGGACGGTGTGGTACTTGGGCTTTCCAAAAATGGGCATGGCGAAATGTGGGTTGCGGTTAACCGTGTGCGAGGGTGGCGACGTCGATATGCAGCGCACCAGCCCGTCGCAGGGTGGTGGCGCAGGCATTGAGGGTGGCTCCTGTGGTGAAAACGTCGTCCACGAGTACGTATCGAATGCTGAGGTCTAGCATCGCATTATCGCGCAGGGCAAACGCATTTTTTACGTTCTCGTAACGCTGTTTTCGGTTCAAACGGGTCTGTGAAAGGGTATCTCGGGTGCGTACGAGCAGCTTTTCCACGGGCAGACCGCCGGCGGCCTCGGCCATGACACGGGCCAGCAGCAGGCTCTGGTTGAAGCGCCGTTTGCGCTCACGCTTGGGGTAGAGCGGCACGGGCACGAGGGTGGCTCCCTGCAGGAACGCCGTGAAGTCCGGTCGCTCGTCCAGCAACGAGCGGATGTCGTGCAGGATGTAGCGGCCCTGCCGGTATTTCAACTCGTGGACGAGTGTGCGGCCGCCCTCGCGCGCCAGCAATAGTGTGCGACCCTCCTCAAAGGCCGGTTCGAGCTCCTGACAGTGGGGACAACTGCGCGAGCCCAGCATCTCACCAAAGAAGGGGAAGCCGCAACTACGGCAGTGCGGTGCACGCGCGTGGATGAGGCGTCGACGGCCCTCATGAGAGAGGTACTGATATTCTCCGTCCTCGACCGGTTCCACTACCACCAGGCAGTCGCGCGGGAATAGCAGGTCACCCAGACCGGAGAGAAACTCGCGCGAGCCCTGGGCCAGGCGTTCCAGGCCAGTTCGGGATTCATCCAGCGTTTCCGGCTTAGGCGTCATTTGGGAAAGGATATCCGAATCGAAGTATGGAGGAAGTCATTTTTCGGTGGGATGTGAGACTCTTGCTACCCCTACCCATCGGGCAAGCTTTGACCGTTGAATAAGATATTTTACTTAAATTATGGTATAAATGAACAAGATTATGGGTTGCGGCTCATGACTTTTCACAATAGCCTGCATTTGAGTCTCTTATTCCATGAAAGAGGCAAAGCTACACTGGTTTTTGCAATGCTGGCGGACTCGTCAGTTTCGTGGATTATTTTGTGCCTGTTTCGGCATTCTGGTTGTCTCGGTCTTCCTGTCTGCGCTATTATTTCTGTATCACTGGTATGATCATAGGCACCCGAGCGCACTGAGCGTACTTCTGTGGGCATGTGCTCCTCTGTACCTCGGTGTTCTGGCGGTATTAGTGGTTCGGTTTATCTC
This sequence comes from Verrucomicrobiia bacterium, assembly GCA_030432235.1. Lineage (GTDB taxonomy): Bacteria > Verrucomicrobiota > Verrucomicrobiia > Opitutales > Cerasicoccaceae > JAUIHT01. Next base: position 98,301 of record JAUIHT010000008.1, read on the forward strand.
CCGCCTGGCCAATCGCGCCGAAAGCCAGCTCAAGGCGAAGGAGGCTCTCTGGAGTGCGGCGACCATGACCACCTCGGACGTTATGTACGAGTGGTTTCCAAATGAGGACCGGATTGAGTGGAAGGGCGATCTCCAGCGTGCACTGGGTCTCGATCACTCGGAAAGCCTGGAAGCCTATCAAGAGTGGTTTCGGCGTGTTCATCCCGATGACCGGGAGGCTGCCGACAAAGTGCTGCAGGAAGCGCTTGAGCGGCGGGTTGCCTTCGAGGTGCGCTATCGCATTCAGCATCAGGATGGCTCCTGGCGATATTGGCGCGAAGTGGGTATGCCGATACCCAACGACGATACCCTTCACATTGTCGGCGCCTGCACGGATGTGACCGATCTGGAGCAGTCGCGGCGTATGCTCAGGGATAATGAAAGGCGCTTGAGGCGCTTGCTGCGCGAGGCCATGGGAGGGATCATGGTATTTGAGATCGTGCAGGACGACAAGGGCCTGGTAACCGATTTTATCTGCGTTCTGGCGAACTCCGCAGCCGAGCGGGAAACGCGGGCGGTTAAGGGTTTCTTTTTGGGCAAGAGCATACGCGCGATACCGGGGGCGGAAGAGGCGGGTTTGTTGACCCTTTTTCACGCGGTGGCCTCTTCCGGTCAGTCGCGACAGGTTGAGAAGACCATCACGATAGAGGGAGAGCAGCGCTGGTTCGATATGGCTATTTTTAAGCTCGATGATGAAATCGCCGTGAACCTCAACGACATCACCGAGGAGAAGCGGCAGGCTGAGCAGAGCCAATTGCTGCAGGCCCAGGTTCTGCAACTGCAGCGTGTGGAAACCATCGGTACGTTGGCCGGTGGTATTGCCCATGATTTTAACAACATCATCGGGGGTATCCTGGGATGGACCGAGCTGGCCAGAAGGCATGCGCAGGAGAATGTCGCCGCGCTGAAAGACCTGGAGCATGTGCTCTCAGGAGCGGAACGTGCCAAGGATCTGGTGGATCAAATCCTGGCCTTTTCGCGGAAGTCGGACGCTCATAAAAAGCCGGTGGAGCTTGCTCACTGCGCGCGCGAAGCGGTGCATCTGCTGCGTCCGACCATCCCGTCCAATGTGGTCTTGGAGTTCGAGGATTCTTCCGGAGGCTTGGAGGTGTTTGCCGATCCGGGCCAGCTCCACCAGGTTATCGTCAATCTTTGCACCAATTCCGCCCAGGCTCTGGATCCGGATGCCGGGGGGTACATTAAGCTGTCACTTTGTCCGGTTGGTGGGGTGTCTAACGGTAATCAGGAGCAGCCTGGCGCCGGGCTGCGCCTGGTTATCGAAGACAGCGGATGCGGTATGTCGCCCAAGACGCTTCAGCGTGTCTTCGAGCCTTTCTTTACCACCAAACCCGCAGGGGAGGGTACTGGCCTGGGTATGGCTGTGGTGCATGGAATCATCTCCGCGCACCACGGCCAGATCCATATCGAAAGCAAATTGGGAGAGGGTACGAAAATCACGATCGAGCTGCCCGGGTATTTCGCGGTCGATGAGCCTGAGGAAGATGTCTCCATCGTGCAGGTGCGGCAGGGAGAGGAATCCATTCTCTTTGTGGATGACGAGTCCGGCCTCGCCCAGGTTTCCGCCAAGATGCTGGAATTGCTCGGCTACAAGGTTGAGTTCTTCACCAGGCCCGCCGCGGCCCTGGAGCGATTCAGAAGCTCACCCGGCGACTTCGATCTCATCATCACCGATCAGGTTATGCCGGGGATTACCGGCTATCAGCTCATCGAGGCTGCCCGGACGGCGCGCCCTGATATTCCGGCGATCATCACATCGGGCTTCAACCGTACCCTCACGGCCCATCGCCTGGCCGAGCTCGGAAACGTCGAGCTGGTCCTGAAGCCTTATTCCACGTCGGAATTGACTCGCCCGATGGACGAGCTCTGCGGCGAGCCGGCCGCCGCTCTTACTGGCTGAGGGGAACGGACTCCCAGAGCCCGGTGTTCTGGAAATAAATCCAGCGGAAGCCGTTCTGGGTGTAAGCGTAATAGGCCCAACTCGAGCGGGCGTTGACGTAGTACCACGGGTAAGTGCCATCCGAAGTCCAGAGCCAGCCCAGGATGTAGTCATAGAACCAGAAGGAGTTTTCCCCGTTCATCATGCCGGGCCCACTGCAAACCCAGAAGCCTTGGTCGATCTGATAAATGATCGGATAACCGAGGCCGTTGAAATCGCCCAGCCAGCTTGATTTCCACCAACCGTTTCCGCTGTCGGTAAGCGGTCCGAAATAAACGTCGAAGGCCACGCCGATGTAGACCTGGGCGATCTTGGCCCAGTCGCCCGTGGCCAGGAAGCCGCCGCCGCTGTAGGGGATAAGGCGTTCCAGGCCGGGTGTCAGCACGCCCGTTTCGATGCTCCAGGTGATGCCGTCGTCGGTGCTGAGGACGGAGCCATCGTACGAGGTCGCGGCCAGCCAGGAACTGCTCGCCACCAGCGTGTTCAGATACAGATTCGGCTGACTGGTGACGAGGGCCCAGGAGGAACCGTCGGAGCTTGAGTAAATATGGCTGATGTCCGATGTGTCGAGTGTCAGGGCCCAGTATTTGTCATCGAACCAGGCGAAGCCGTAAACCTGACCAGAGAACACGGAGGGGAAGAGACTCCAACTTGCGCCATCGACACTGCGCAGGACCGTGCCATTGGCGGTCCCTGCCAGGAAGATGCTGTTAAGATATTCGATGCGGGTGATATCCTGGCTGGTGCCGGTGGAGACGACACTCCAGGTACTGCCATCCTGAGAGGCACTGGTGATCATCGTGCCGTTTACCCCTCCGGCGTAATAGCGGTTTTTTCCGTAGGCGACGTCGTAGAGGTTGACCATGACGGGGGAGCTGCGTTGCAGCCATTGGTCGCCGTTCTGCCCCGTGGACATGATGGTGCCCTGCTCTCCGACCGTGACCCACCACTGGTCGCCGTAGGCCACGCCGTTGAGGTTCATTGTCGTATTGCTGGTGCGGTTGCTCCAGGTCACGTTGTTGGCGGTCCCGGCGATGCGGCCATTGCTGCCGACTGCCACGGAGAAGCCCCCGCCCTGGGCGATATCCACGTAGGCGCCTTGAGCTCCGCTGGCATACTGGGTCCAGTTGATCAGGCCACTGAAGCTACGGTAAATGGCCCCGCCCCGGCCCACCAGGTTCCAGCCCTGTGAGCTGCCGACGATATCCAGGTAGTATCCGTCATAATTTTCGCGGACCTGGCGGATTTCCCAGGTAATGGCGTCGGTCCCGGTCAGGATTTTACCCTCGTCCGCCGCAATGACGTAGGTGCTGGCAAAGTAAGCCACACCGTTGAGCAGCAGACCGTCAGCGCTGGAGGGAGCACTCAGGGCCGCCCAGCTCCGTCCGGTCTGGGATATGAAAATACGCTCGCCGTCGGTGGCGTTGCCGAGGGCGATGAACTGCCCCTGGCCGGGAGCGACGGCCACGAGGTCCTGTGAGGTAAAGCTGGTCACGGGAGACCAGACTGCGGAGTCCAAGCTAGTGGCCACCGCGCCACTGTCGCCCACAACGACGAAGGTCGAGCCGAGGAAGGCTATGTCGTTGAGCGGCTCGGTCAGGCCGGTGGAACGGGTGGTCCAGACCAGGCCGTCGTTGCTTGTGGCTGCGTAAGGCTGGCCGTTCAGCTCTCCCACGGCCACAAAGGTGCCCAGTCCATAGGTGACGGCGCGAAAATTAGCCGTTTGCCCGGTAGCGGCGGTCCAGGTAGTGCCGTCGGTACTGCGCAGGATGGTGCCACCCTCGCCGACGGCTACCATGATGGCCGGGCTGATGACGCACCCGTATAGGTCGGCGTTGGTGTTGGTGGTCCTGAAGCGCCAGGTAGCCCCATCCGTGGTCGTGGCCAGGCTGCCGTTTTCGCCCACCAGCATGAAAAAGCTGGCGATATTTACGTCGTTGACGGCGACGTCGTAGATGTCGTCACCGGTGGGGCTGGGGTTTTGCCACGAAATGTTTTGGTAAGCGGCTTGGGCGAGAAAGGGAAGGAGGAGGAGACCGAGGGAAAGGATACGAGTGTACATGATAGGCGGCATTATGACAAAATTTAACGGTCCGCCAATCCGTAAAACACGTCTGCTGATGATCGCTTAAAATGCATTGCCGTGCTTGCAATGCACGGAATCTGCTACAGGCTCGAATCATGTCTGACACTGACTCGCGCTCCGCGGCTAAATCCACCGCGTCCCCTTCCGGCAACCCGCGACAGGAGAACGACTTCTACGGCCAGATGTTTTCCCTGGAGGAAAACCTGAATGCCTGCCTGACTGTGGCCCTGAAAGAGCTGGAGGACCGCTTTGCACCCTATCCGGCCCTACGTGAATCCTGGCATTCGTTGAAGGCCTTTTTGCGCAAGCGGGGCAAGCGCGTGCGGCCCATGCTGTTCCTGTTCAGCTACCAGCTTTTTGACGAACGTGCGGAGGTCCCGCCCATGGCAGCCTTCCGGGTGGCCGCGGCTCTGGAGATTTTTCATGCCTTCGCCCTCATCCACGACGACATTATCGACGCGTCCCATTCGCGTCGCGGTGCGCCGACTTTGCATAAGCGCCTGGAGCTTGAGGCTGGTGTGGAGGAGCGTCAGGGCGAAAACCTTGCGCTGGTGCTCGGGGACATTCTTTTTGGCTTCGCCATGGAAGGGTTCCTCGACCCCGGGATCGAGCCGCAACGCTCGGCTCGTGCGCTACGTTACTTCCTCAAAGTGGCGCAGGATACCGGTATGGGCCAGGCGGTGGAAATTGCCCACCTCGGCGAGGCTCTCGGGGAGCTTTCCGAGGACGAAATCCTGCGCACCTACTTCCTGAAGACCACGCGCTACACCATAGAGAGCCCGCTCATCCTCGGTGCGATACTCTCCGGGGCGGGTCATGGGGTTGAGCATGCCTTGGCCGGTTTTGCCCGTCCGCTTGGATTGGCCTTTCAGGTCGAAAACGACCTGCATGAAATCGCCGGCATGGTCGAGGGTGATGCCGAGCTGGCTTACGACCTGCATGCCGGGGTCAAAACACTTTTCCTCAAGCGGCTTCACGAGGCCCTGCCGCCGGCCGGCCGTATCCGTATGGAAGGCCTACTGCGCGATGGTGGCGTTTCGGAGTTCTCGGCGCTAGTGCAGGCCCCCCCGGCGCGACAGGTTACCGCCCGTCTGCGCGAGGAGGTCCGTCAATATTTCGAAGAGGCTCGTCATGCCTTGCGTGTGCCTTCCCTCAATACCGCGCAGCGCCGTAGCCTGCTGGACTTCGCCGAGTTCATCAGTCTCAACAGCCATCATTCGGAGTCCGGAAGCACCCGCGCCGCCACCGCCTGAGCTTTTATGGGGCCTCGCCCCCCAAACCCCGCAGTGCGTGGCCGCACGGGACATGGTTTTGCCGCAAAGGCCATGGCGTGCCGCCCCATTGGGAGGCGTAGCATCTCGGATGCAAGGCCTAGCCTTGCTTGCGTACTGAGGGGCCTTCGACCCAGGTGCTGTTGATGAGGAGAATCTTGGGGTTATCGTAGGGACCGGTTTCGGCGCGGGTAATCTGCGCGATGACCAGATCGGCGGCGTTGGCCCCGACTTGATCGTTGTGCTGCTGCATGCCCGCCCAGTCGTCCATATCCGGCGCCAGGTCCAGATGGGCCAGCCCGACCTCACCCGGGATGGAAACACCAGCCGTCGTCAGCCACTTGCGAATATCGATGCTCGCGGTAACGATGACATCGGGCTGGTATTTGCGGTACCAGTCGATGAATTCCTTTTCCAGCTTCCAGTGGAAAGCAAAGTGAGGCGGGCGGGTTTCTGCCGGAAGTCGCTTGGTAACTGTATGGAAGCCGGCGGAGAACTTGCCGTCGAGCAGCTCGTCCAAGGCGGGCTCCAGCACCAGGGCGGGTCGCCGGTATCCGAGCTCGAGGACGGACTCGGTGGCTTTCTTCGCCGTCTGATAGTGGTCAACCATGGCTGAGGGCAGCCGTGGCTCCACATTGGCAATGCCGACCACGCCGCAGGAGAAGTTGCCCCAGAAACTCTCGTAGCCTTCGTAAATTTTGCCGGGGCGCTGCGCCGCTGCGGCGATGAGCCCGCGGATATTGCGTGCGTTGAGAATCTGTTTCAGTCGCATGGCGCTCATACCGGATTCGCCGACCCAAAAGTCCTCAAGGCCGTAACCCATTTCTATGGCGCGGGCCCGGGCTCCCTCTCGGAAATCGCGGAAGGTATGCCAGTGCATCATGTCCTGATGCTCGTTGCAGTTGATCCACGCGAGATTGGACTGGAATTTGGGCGTACGGCTGGCGCGCAACTGTGCCATGAGGCTGGCCATGACGGGGTTGCGCTGGTAGCCGAGCTTGACGGCCAGTTTTTGAATACGATCGCGTGTCGTTTCGGGAAGGCGTGGGTCGTTTTTCAATGCGAGCGATACTGCGGACTTGCTGACACCAGCAGCATCCGCTATCGTTTGCATATTAGGACGGCCCGGGCTAGTTGTTTGGGGCATCAAGGCAATTGTGTTACTACCCATGGTGATTTGCAAGTTTTTCGTGGCAATTATGTGCTCTTTGATTTTAACCGCTTGTAGTACCATACATAGCGATAGTGATGAGCCAGACTCAGAGGGCGAATTGGTCGTATTACGTGGGAAGACTATAGAGGTGGGAGTTCTGCCGGAGCTGGCGGGGCGTGTTGTGCTGCTGAGACGACCGGGTGGCGAAAATTTGCTCAGGTCCGATCCGGCTCTCTGGAATGAGCCTGCCGACGCGCGTCCAGATCCGGCTGACGGCCCATTTTGGAAAGAATATGGCGGGCATATCACCTGGCTGTCGCCTCAATCGGGCTGGTGGGCTCATCAGGAGGCTTATCCTGAGATGCGTGGCAAGGGCTGGCCGCCCGATCCCTACCAGATTTACGGCCCGGCTGAAGTCATCGACAAAGGTACGAGGCATGTGGTCTTGCGGGGCCCGAAAAGTCCTCTGGTGGGTGCGCGCATGACCAAGGAGGTGCGCCTGCTCGACGACGGCCGGGTATTGGTCAAGGCGAGCGTGGAAAACATCACCGATGAGCCGCGCACCTGGGGCATTTTTACCAACACACGCTTTGCTCCACGCACGCCCAGCTACATTCCGCTGGCACAGGATGATGAGCCGGTCTTTATCTCGCTCTTCACGGGACCGCGTGACAATCCGCTGCCCTTCGCCATAATCGATGGCTTTTTCAGCTTTCGCGCTAATGAACCCGTGCCCGCGGGCTTGGATGGCTGGAGTGATAAGGCCAGCATGACCTCGCGCGGGTACATCGCGGCTTTTCCGTCGGGTCACTGTTTCGTCAAGCGTGCCGATGTCTCTCTGGCCCCGCAGGTGCACCCCGAGCATCGCTTCGCGGAGATTTACAACAATGTACCCGCCAAGCCCGATGGCTGGGGTATCCTTGAGCTGGAGTTCGTCGGCCCCAGCAAGCTCCTTGCGCCGGGTGAGTCGGTCAGCTTTGAGGAAACCTGGGAAGTGCTCGACTACGACGGTCCTAATACCGACGCCGACCACATCGCCTTCCTCAAAGCAAACGTGGAGTAGGGTGTCCTACCAGGATTTGGGGTCGTCCTCGGCTTCTTCTACGCGCCAATCGTTTCCGTCAGGGCCTCGCGACCATACAATGACATTTTCGTTAACCCATTCCTGATCCGTCTCGGGATTATCAAGGTGCCAGTTGGCAAAGCGGGGAATACGTCCGTCGTTGTCGGCATCCAGTTTGAATTTGTAAGTATTATCCCACGGATCCAGCAGTTGACCATCTTCAGTATAGTGGTTGGACGGGAAAGTGGCAAATTCGGTTTCGTTTGGGTTCATCTTCCGGTTATCCGCATCCATACCGGATCCGCCTCGTAGTATATCGGTAATGAAGCCCCAAACGGTTTCACCGTCAGAGTATTCGACATCCTTGCCCCAATCGGCTTTGCCGGGGTCGTTACTGCCAAATACTTTTCCATTGGTAATGGGCCAGCGGCCATACTCTGTGTAGTAAAGCTTGAATGCCGTGGCCAATGAGCGGCTCTCGGATGTGGCCTCTACAATCTTTGCCTTCTCTCGTACACCGCCGATAACCGTAATTAGGATAACGGCCAGGATGCCTACGATGGCAATAACCGTGAGCAGCTCGATAAGCGTAAAGGCGGCGTGCTTGCGGGGTAACATGATATTCAAATGTATCAGCTTTGAGGGGGAATACAATACGCAAGAATGGTCAACAGTTGAACCGGTGGAAATGAAAAAGCCGCCCGTTAGGGGGCGGCTCTGGAAAAGTGAGGTTTGCTTTAGCGCTGGCGGCGCAGGATGGCCAACCCGAGGATGCCGAGGGCAATCATGCCAGCATAGGCGGCTGGCTCGGGCACGACATATGTTTCTTGGCCGTTCAGGTTGAACGCGCCTCCGTTGCCGGGATTGCCTCCCGCCGTAGTCCAGCCGACACCTTCATCAGAGAGAAATGCATTGCCGGCATTGAGATACGTGACGACAAATTCGAAGCCGCCGGCGGTCACCAGTCCTATATCGGCAAAATCAAAATCGAAAGTATAGGTGGCCGAGGTTGTGGTTCCGACTGGAAGCAGGTTGACGCTGGTGACAAAGTTGTGGCTGCCGCCGTCGACCAGTTGCCATAGGCCACCGAAGTCTGCGCCGTTGGGAATGAGTGAAATGGCATAATCGGCCCCGAACCCGGTGTTGAAGTTGATGGTCTCGCGCGTTCCGTCCGTGCCCAGAGCGGAGATGGCCGCGCGGTTGGCATCCGTTCCGCCTCCATTATCGGTGAATCCACTGGTGGTGGTGAAGCCGCCGGAGACGGAGTCGAAGTAAATTACAAAGGCGTCGTTGAAGTCCCCCGAGCCCTTGGTGACGGTTCCTGAGAGCGTGGTGCCATTATCGGTTAGTTCGAGAGAGCCGGTGCCGATGACACCGCCGAAGCCGGAGTTGCCGTTGCCGTTATAGATGGCCGCCGGGGACATGGAAGTTAGCCCCAGAAGGAACGAAGCGGAGAGCAGGAGCGTTTTCATGGGTTCAAGAATTGTTTTGTTTATAAGTTAACCGACAGCGCGTTAACGCCGACGGCGCAGGACGGCCAGGGCCATCATGCCGAGTCCGGCAAGCGCAGCGTAGGTGGAGGGTTCGGGGACGACCGTAAAGGTCGCGGTGTAGTTGCTGCCGCCATTATTGACAAAGTGATCGCCATCACTGGAGGTGGCTTTCCAGAAGACCTCCACGGTGTAGTCGCCCGCGTCGAGGCTGTCGGCCAAGTCGGGAGAGGAAGTTATGTTATTCCAGGATTGGTCGCCACCGCTTGTAAATTCGTTGCCTGCGACATCGGTGAAGGTTGCGTTGGAACCGAAATTGATGGCTACTTCCGTATGTGAGCCCGTGGGCGAGCCGGTGGGATAAACGCGGTAGGAGACACTTGCGCCAAACACGTCGCTGCCGCCGTTTTTGTAGGTCAGCACCTCTCCGTATGAAAGCAGGACGGTTTCGCCTACACTCACACTGCCGAGATCGGCCCCGTTGAAGCCGGTGACCGTATTAGGCCCGGGTTGGTTTTCGCCGTAGATGCTTTCCACGGAATCGACCGTTATGCCAAGGTAGGCACCAAAAATGCCGGAGGAACCGTAGCTGAGCGATGCGGAGGCAAGCAGTAGTGCCAAGGAGCAACGAACTAGAATCTTCATGGGTAGATTTGAGGTTTAAAGTTAGGGTTATTTTTCGTTTTTTTTACGAGATCTCAAGCGGACCCTTGTTTGACCGTTGAACCGAGCTGGAACTGCTCAACTGTCAAACCGTGTACGGGTAGCATTTCGAGAATAGATCCGCATACTTGTGACTCTGTTAATTAGACGCGCAAGTCGTCGATTTACAAACGGGGTAATTTAAGGTAAGCTTTGCCGCAGGTTTCCCCGCAACACCCCAACAGTATCTCGTTAATGCTTCCCCCTGTCCAGCTTCAATTTACGTCTTTTGGCGCTTATAAGTCATTTGTTCGCACAGGATATTTGATTCTGATGATCGGTGGCATGCTCTGCGCACCGCTGCGGGGAGAGTTCATGGTGCAGTATTTCAACACCGACTACAGCGAGCTGATCGACAAAATCCCTGAGTTGGCCGAGGCGGGTTACGGCTCCATCTGGCTGCCGCCGCCCACGAAGGGCTCCGGCGGTCTCTCCGTCGGATACGATTTGTGGGATCGTTTCGATTTGGGTAGCAAGGATCAGCGTGGCTCCGTGCGTACGCGCTATGGCACCGAGGAGGAGCTCCTGCGGCTGGTGGAGACGGCTCACCGTTTTGGCATTCGCATTTATTTCGACAATATAATGAACCACAATGCCTTCGATATACCCGGCTACAACGAAGGCACTTCGCTGGACGTCTACCCGGGTTTTGTCCCGGAGGACTTCCACCTGCGGCTGACGGACGAGGGCTTCTACCGCAAGTGGGATAACACGCGCGACTGGGGTAGCACCTGGCAGGTGCAAAACCTGGGCCTGGCCGACCTCATCGATATCGCGCACGAGTCGCCTAACACCAACTTCGGCACGAGCGAGGGCGACGACCACCCGAAGTACTCCTTCGTCCGCCAGCCGGACAACCCCGAGTACTACCTGGACTTCGACCTGCCCATCAGCGTCTCCAACAGCGGCGGTTCTTTCAATGTCTACACCTTCGCCAACAAGGAGCCTTACGAAGATACCGGTTGGGGGCCTTCCAATACCGGTGCGGGCGACGGCCAGTTCTCCTTCGACGATGTCAACGGTAACGGTCAGCACGACGCCGGAGAGGCCAGCGAACCTTTCGAGGACCTCGGGCTCTTCCCGGACAATCCCGGCCGGCAAAGTGCGGCCACCGGCGCGGGTGACGGCCGTTACAACATGGGCGATCCCTCCGTCGAGGATGTCAACGGCCTGCTCATTCGTGCGGCCCGCTGGCAGCTTGACCGTACTCACGCGGATGGCTATCGCCTGGACGCGGTCAAACACGTGCCCAGCTATTTCTTCGGCCAGCAAAGCGGTTCAGACAAAGATCGCTCCAGCGCCGGCTACCTCGGTCAGAGCCAGGAGCAGTTCAATATCACGCGTGGCTACAGCGACTGGGATAATCACCGCGACTCCGTCTTCAACACCGAGCAGGGTCGCGACGACGCCATGATGTTCGGCGAGCACCTCGGTGAACCGCCGGGCTTCGGCGAATACGTCGACGCCGGCATGCGTCTTGTTGACAACAATCTGCGCAGCAAACTCAACGGCATCCTTGGCAGTCCCTGGGCGGGCCTTGAGGGCATGGACCAGCCCGGCTCCGGTGGCTTCTCCCCCGGCGTGGCCGTCATGCACGCGCAGAGCCACGACAACGACTATGCTTCGCGTCGCGAGCTTCAGCATGCCATGTATGCCACACGCGCCGGCATGGGTCTCATCTACACGGATGGCAACTATCAGGCCGAGACCCTCGGTGAGTCCGGCGGTGCCTTCCCGCGCCACGCCAACACCGCGTTCCTCGGGCAGTTCGGCGATGGCCGCGTGCCCAATCTCACTTTCCTGCACGAGCAGTTTGCCCGTGGTTCCCAAAAGGGCGTCTGGGCCGACGGCGATTTCGTCGCCTACGAACGCCTCGATTACACCACCGGCGCGAGCAACGACGGCGAGGCCGTTACCATGCTCTTCATGATGAATGACAACTACGCCAGCGGCGGCGCCCGGAGCTTCGGCACCAGCTTTCCGGCGGAGTCCGGGGGCTCCAATGCCTACCTTTACCAGTATGCGCGTGGTGGCGACAGTCAGATCGGCTTCTACACCTGGGCCTCCGATCTCGGCGGCGTAGTGGTTCCGCCCGGCGGCTATTTTATCTTCTCCTGGAAGAACCCCGATCCGGCTTCGCTATGGTCCGGTGACGGCTTGCAGATTTATCAGAACGGCGCAGAGGCTAGCACCGTCAGCGTTCCGCGCAAGGATGGTCCCGACGGTGACCCCGGCTACAACCCCTATGGGCTGCCCGACGACGATGCGACCGACTACACTTATTACATCGACATCCCTCGCGTGACCGACGGCTCCGATTTGCGTTTCGTGGCCCGCATGGATGGCTCAGCCGAGAACGTGCTCTTCAAACTCGGTGGCGCGGATCTCAACTCGCAGATGGGCATCGGGCCGACTTCCGGTGAGCTGCGGGACAATGCACCCGCTGTTTCCACCGATACTTTCCTGGGCTTTGAGCAGGGGCGCTTTCTCCATCGTCAGTACGGGGAGAAGTTCGCTGCCGTCGATACGCTTCGCAATAAGTTCGGCAGCTCCGGCGCAGGCACGTACTCGACCACGGTTGGCAGCGGCACCTTCGATTACACCGTCAGTCCCGACCACGCCGACAACGACTTTGACACCAAGAGCGGCACCGTGGCCTCCTTTCTGTATCACGAGCCTGATATAGCGGTAACTGGCGATGCCCCCGAGGGAACGACCGTGCAGTACGTCGAGGGCGCTTCGACTATCGAGTTGTGGGCGAAGACCAACAGCGTCGGTGCGGGCTTCAAGATGGTCGTCTACTACACCACGGACGGTAGCTTCCCCGAAGGCGCGGGAGGGGAGGGCACAGGCACCACGCAGACGGCCAACCTCAACTACAGCCACAATGACGACGGCGGCAGCACCGACTGGTGGGGCGTCGCCACCTTGCCCAAGCCCGTCGACGGCACGGAGTTGGTTTACAAGATCGGCATCTACAAGGATGATACCGGTAGCGGCCCCATCAGTAGCGTTTTTCCCTCCGGGCCGAGCGAGGTTTCGACCATTGGCGGCATGATGACTGTCTTCGAGATAGACGGCTTCGATGCGGAGAACATCGTTTGGTATCCGCATAATGACTACGGCATGCAGCGCACCAGCCTGAGCGAAGGCATGCATATGGTTCAAGCCCGCGCTTTCCTCAAGCGCGACGGCTTCTCGCCCATCTACAATACGATCAAGCGCACCTTCTACTACGACGCCGAGCGTCCGCAGGGCAACATCGCCTATCCCGGCAACGGCGACACCGTCGGCGGCTCCCGCTACGGCGCGGTCGTGCGTGCCGACCCCACCGTGCGCGAGGTCTGGTATCACATTGAGGATGGCGATGCCTCCAATGACGACGTAAACACCGGCGTGCTGGCGGGCAACGGCGCCGGCTTTGAGCCCTTCACCGACACCAATGCCAACGGCACCCGCGACGAGGGCGAGGCCTACGAGGACCTTAACGAAAACGGCCAATGGGACGGCGACTTGGCCGTCAATTGGGTGCAGGCCAGCAGTGTCACCCCGAACCTCTCCGTGACCGACGGCAACCCGCAGGAGTTTCGCTTCGATTACATCAACATCCCCGCCAGCGGCAGTGCCACCATCTACGTCATCCTGCGCGAGTTCTCCTCCGCCGAGTTCAAGGACTTCTCCCTCGACTCCGCCGATGCTGTGACCGGGCATTACACCTTGTTGACCTCCACGAACAACACCGACGGCCCGGACCGTCGCATGTTCGTGCGTTACCCCGAGCGCGATGGCGACAGCGTAGACGACACCTACGTGATGAAGGTCTACTTCACCGAGGACATGGCCAACGGCACCACCACCGAAGAGCTGAAGTCGCAGTTCACCGTTCGCATCGGCAGTTCCGAGGATGGCGACGCCGGCATCGTGCAGGATACCTCCAATGCCGCTATCAACTACAACACCGCCAGCGGCTACCATGAGTTTGCCTGGGCCTTGCCCAACCTTTACAACGGCAACCCGGACTACCTGCACAAGATAACCGTGCTCCACAACGCCGAGGGCCTGCCCGAGCTTTCCACGCAGCGCCTGGTGAAGGCCCTGCCCAGCGCCAAGCCGACCGTTACCTTTATCAACCCGCCTATCCAGACCGAGGTGGGCCGCCCCTTCCAAATCGTTCTTCCTGACGTACCGCTGCCTGCCGATCAGGCTGACCGCGTCTACGGCATCCAGGTGCGTACGGACAACCGTGTCATCGCCGTCAACCTCAGCCTCGACTTCGGCCCATCCACCGAGACCAGCTTCACGCCGCAGGACGACAACCCCACCGTCGAGGGCAACCAGCTCTTCTGGAACTTCACCTGGGAGTTTCCTTTGGATAGCAAAGTGCCCGGGGTATACGGCCTGCGCGCCGAGGCCCACATCGATGAGGATGGCACCCCGGATAACTTCGCCACCCGCAACGCCACTGTCGTTTACCGCGAGGTCGTCGATATCGGTACCGACTCTGATAGCGACGATGACGGCCTCCTCGACGACAACGAGACCACCATCGCCGATTTGCCCGAAGGTAATGTCGAGACCTGGACCAATGGCGAGGTGCATGTTGCCCTTATTGCCTACGGCCACACGTATCCCGGCCAGCCCGATTCCGATGGTGACGGCCTGCCCGACGGCCTTGAGGTCGGCTGGCGCACTGCTATCTCCGGCGACACCGATGTCGTTGCCGACACCAACGGCGACGGCTTCCCCAACTTCCTGCCCGACTACGATCCGCCGTTTTTCAACACCCTCGATAACGAGGGTAGCGTGCCGGATATCGACAGCGCTTCCCGCGGTGGGAATCGCACGCGCCTCGTAGCCGGCTCCTATACTGACCCGGCCAACCCCGACACCGACGGTGACGGCCTCCCCGATGGCGTTGAGGACCGCAACCGCAACGGCTGGGTCGATGGTGACGGCGCCGCGCTCGATCCCGCCGACGGTCCTTCGCTGGCCCGCAACTGGCCTGACGGCATCATCAATCCCGGCGAGACCTGGACCGAGACCGACCCCAACAACGCCGATACCGACGATGACGGCCTGACCGATGGCCATGGCGAGGATAAGGACGGTGACAGCTACATCGCCGGAGATACCAATCAGGATCGGGTGTGGCAGGTCGGCGAAGCCTGGACCGAGACCGATCCGCTCAATGCCGATACCGACGGTGACGGTCTGGCCGATGGCTGGGAATCATCCCACGGCCTCGATCCGCTCGATAACGGTACGAATTCCTTGCGCACGGCGGTGGACGGCGACGGCGATCCCCGCAACGGCGCTTCCGGTGATCCCGATGGTGACACCTTCTCCAATCTAGTTGAGCTGGCCAACGGCACTCACCCGCTTTCACCCGATACCGGCGAGCCCCCCGCCGCTGGCAGCATCACCATAGGCCCCTTCCCGGATGCCGATCAGATTACCATTGGCGGCGTCACCAATGCGCGTGCCTTCACCGACTGGACCATCGACGACCTGCTCGTCCTCGACGAAATCGAAGGCGACGGCGGCAACTATCAGGGCGGCGACACCTACCTGGCCTATGACGGCTTCGACACCTCGCGCGATATGGTCGCGTTCTACTTCCGCGATGGAGGCAGCTCCGCCCTCGGCGGTGACGACAAGCTCTACTTCCGCGTGGATTTCTTCGACCTGATGCCCTTTGCCGAGCAGGCCAACCTCGACCTCTACGTCGTCATCGACACCGGTAACACCGCGGCTGGTGAATATGCCTTGCCGGACCAAGTCGACACCGGCACCGAGATGCGCTGGGAGGCCATCGTGGCGGTCTACTCCGGCAATACCGGCGCCGTGCTGGTCGACACCAACAACGGCAGCAACAGCACCGCGATCGGCCAGGACTTGAGCAGCTTCGGCGTGGAGCGGCGCGACCAGTCTGCCGCCAATGGTTTTGGTCAGGCTTACTTCAGCAGCGACTTCGACGCCGTCGAGTTTTCCATCTCCCGCCAGGCGCTCATCGATGCCGGCTGGAATGGCCTCAATCCCGACTCTCTCAACTTCCAGGTCTATACCACGCGTGACGGTACCCAGAACGATCCCGTCGGCGCGGGCGATATCGGGGGACGCTCGGATATCCGCGACACCATCTACGACGATTATCTGGCCGATGACTACTGGAGGACCCAGCAGGATATCGCCGGCGCCGGCAGCGTGCTGCGCGGTTGGTTTTCACGCGGTGGCAGCAATGATCGCGGCAAGCGCGCTAAGGTCGCTGCCGTCATTCATGGCAATCAGGCCATCCGCCCGGGTAACGAAATTCAGGACCTTATCAACACCGGTGATGGTGCGGGCTACTACCGCCCACTGGACGTCCATGCCGCCTATAGCCAAGCCGACGAGGGCGACGCTCTTGCACCGCTGAGTCTCCATGCCACTGCCACGCTGTCTTCCGCTATTCAGTGGGCCAGTGTTGATCCGTCTCTGGGCAAGCCCTGGCGCGATGGCCCGGCTTTCAACCAGAACATCGGCGACCTCGCTGCGGCTGGCGTGATCGATTTGGTCGGCTCGACTTACTCCGACCACATCCTGCCGTACTTCCCCGACAGCTATCAGACCGACAACACCGCGCGTGCTACTGAAATCCTCGGCGGCATCTACGGTACCAATCCCTCCGCCGACATCCTCTGGCCTGCCGAGCGCGTGCTTGACGGCGCGACGCTGGAGCAGCTCGATCGTGTTGGTTACGGCGCGACCTACGTTGACCAGTTCCGCCACCTCTGGAAGTGGTTCGGTCGCAGCTCCGCCCTGGGTGACGACGGCTATCGCCTCAACCGCATCAACGGTCTGCTCACCTTGCCCATCAACAACCGCGTGGACTGGTTCTCGGTCGGCGAGGGCGACCAGAAGGGGCCTACCCATGCCTTCCGCAAGCTCCTTGGCCGCAAGGCAGGCAGCGGCACGCAGGATCAGGTTATTACCTTCTTCGCCAACTGGGAGGACTTCACCGGCAACGATAACGCCGATGCCTACGATGGCAATATCGCGTGGCTGGCCAGCCGCCCCTGGGTGCGCATCGTCACCCATCAGCAAATCATCGACGGCGACATCGACCTCTCACAGCCCGCCGATGGTCTCGGGGACGTCTGGGGCGTCGTCGACCGTGGCAGTGGCCTGACCCTTGAGAAGACCGCGCAGCTCTGGATCGACCACGCCACGGCGGAGAATTACGACAACTGGTACTACGGTCGCGTCGGTGGGCCGGAATACGAAGGGCTGGAACCCACCGTCTTTGAAATCCGCCCCGGTGTCGCGCTCGGTGCGGGCTACGGTCAGGTGGGCGTGGACGGTCTCGTCGATTCCGCCTGGGATGCTGCGCAATCGGTCAGCCTGACCTCTGACGGCTTGCGTGGTCTCGCCGCCGGGGCCTTGCACGCGGCCAACTTCGAGACGGGCTTTCACAGTAACAGCAACAACGACCTGTCGCAGTTCAGCACCGGCGACTTCGTCTATCCCGTCACCGGCAGCGAGGCCCTGGCCAACTTTGCCCGCGAGGCGCAGTCCCAGGCGCGTTTCGCCGCTGTCTTCGCCCGTGTGGACGCCTGGGCCAACGCCGCCTCCGCCGACACCTATTTCGACACCTCAGTGGCCACCGCCGAAGATGTCGACCTTGATGGTGAGGACGAGTACCTCATCTATAACGACCGTCTCTTCGCGCTCTTTGAAAAAATCGGCGGGCGCATGACCGGCACCTGGATTCGCGACATTGACACCGGCGAGGTCTTTCAGGTCGCAGGCAATTACTTGAGCTATGCCGGCACCGACACCGAGGAGGAGGACGAGAC
The DNA here is from genome assembly GCA_030432235.1 of Verrucomicrobiia bacterium. GTDB lineage: Bacteria > Verrucomicrobiota > Verrucomicrobiia > Opitutales > Cerasicoccaceae > JAUIHT01. The sequence goes on from JAUIHT010000008.1 coordinate 115,897, forward strand.
GTTCCGCACTTCCGGCTTCAAGGACTGGTTCGCCGAAAAGTCCGACCCCGTGCAGGACACCGGCGCGCAGGTCAACCAGCTCTACAGCATCTTTACGCCCGGCAGCGGCACCGGCTGGAGCTTCCAGGATTCCGCCACGCACATCAGCAAAACGATCACACTGGAGCCGCGCGCCAACGCCCTCACCGCCACGTACAACCTCAACCCCGTGGTGGACCGCCTCTATGTGCGCTTCGGCCTTTCGCCCAACCTCGGCGACCTTCTCATCAACGGCCAGCAAAACCTGACCGTGCTCGAGGACGTCAGTGGCGTTATCAATATCCACAACGAATCTCCCGACGCCACTGTGCGTGCCTTCATCGAGCCGCTCACCGGCGACGTTGCGCTCAGCGGCAGCGCCACGGATGACTTCGAGGATGCCTTCGACACCGTTAATCTGCGCAACCAGGCCCAGACCCAGCAGGTAGAAATCACAGCGAGCACCGGCGCCTTCAGCTTCCGGATCGGCTTCGAGACCGGCGCCGCTCTGAGCTTCGACCGCAACGGTGATGGCCTGCCCGACGCCTGGGTCGACGCCTTTGAATTGGACGCTACTGGCGAAGCGGGCCCGACGGGTAATCCGGACAACGACGCCCTCGATAACCTGGCCGAGTACATCGCGGGTACGAATCCCACCTCGGCGGATGTCTTCCGTGGCACGCTCAGCGAAGAGGGCGGGGTGGGCTACACCATTACCTTCGAGACCCGCCGTGATCGCCTCTATCAAGTTTACTACAGCGACAATCTCGTCGACTGGTTCCCGGCCAACAACGCCTTCTACGGCACCGGCTCCACCATAGACTGGACAGACGACGGCTCCACCACCGGCGGCAGCCCGCTGGAAGCCCCCGGCAGCCGACGCTTCTACCAGGTACGCGTAAATCTCCCCTGAACTTCCCCTATCTCTCTCCCATGAAAAGTTGCTTTGCCTTAAAAAGTAAAATTGCCGCCCTTGCGATGGCCTTGACGGCTTCCACCGTCTTTGGCGTGGGCTACCTGGAAGTGCGTGCGCCCGGCTACGACTTTCGCAGCGCCGAGTACACCACTACGCATGTCTTCGTCGACGAGGTTGTCGGCACCACCGCCGACATTGAAATCCTCTACACCCTGACGGACTTTTCCAACATCACCGATGTCGAGGTCTTCACCAATCTCAGCCGTCGCGACCTCGCCCGTGTCGACCGCAACGGTGACGGCTACGCGGACGGCATCCAGCCGGTTGACGGTAACAGCATCACCGATGGCGACGCCGACCCGGTCAGCGGCCAGTACTACGCGGCCTTCAACATGACGGACAACGACAGTAACGGTATCTGGGAGCTGACCATCCCCGCCGCCAAGACCGGCGCCTACCGCCTGACCGCCCGCTTCAAGACCAGCGATGCCATCGCCGAAAACAGCTTCGATCCGAACAACTGGATTTGGTGGGGCCTGCGCGATCACGCTGTCGTGGTCTCGCCCATCGATGCGCGCGACATCCGCCTGTACGAAATCAACGTCTTCAACATCGAGGCCGACGGTGACGCCTTTGCGCAACGCTCGACCTTCGAGGATTTACACAACGCTTCCGGCGCGCCGCACAACGGCAACAACCGTTGGGACCTCGACTACCTCAAGGCGCTCGGCATGAACTGGCTCTGGTTTCAGCCCATCCACCCCAACGGCATCGACGGTCGCGAGCCCAACGACGGCTGGGGCGGTAGCGGCGCGCCTTACGATCCGGGCAGTCCGTATGCGGTGAAAAATTTCTTCGCGGTCAACGAGCTGATGACCGTAAACTACAACGGCTCCAACTCGCAGGCGCAAAACCGGGCGGCCTCGATGACGGCCTTCCAGAATTTCGTCTCTGCGGCAGACGGCAAGCAGGTCGGCATCATGCTCGACGCACCGTTTAATCACACCGCCTTCGATGTCGAGCTGGCCGATATCGGCGTGGAGCTGTTCCAGCCCGACGGCCAGACGTGGTCGCCCACGGATGAGATTCGCAACCGCGATGCGCGCTTTTTCTCGCAAAGCGGCAATTACGGCAACCGTGCCTCTGACGCCAACTCCATCGCTGCCGGGCCGGACCGCTTCGACTTCGGCAAGTGGAACGACGTCAAGGACGTGTTCTTTGGCCGCTACGACGCTCTTGTCGAGTACGACTCCGAACCCGAGCGCTCCAGCTACACCAGTGAGGGCGATTGGTTTGATTTTTCGGATTCCGACTGGACCGCGAACGACTTTACGCAGGACGGTCAGCAGTGGAATCTCACCCGGCGCGTCTGGGATTACTTTGCCGAGTACGCCCTCTTCTGGTTGACGCAGACGGGCTATCCCGAGGGGACGCCGACCAGCGAGGGCACGCGTTACCTCGGCATCGATGGCCTGCGCTGCGACTTCGGTCAGGGCCTGCCGCCGCGTTGCTGGGAGTACATCATCAACTCCGCGCGCAGCCGCAAGTGGAACTTCGTCATGATGAGTGAGTCGCTCGACGGCGGCGCAGTCACCTACCGCTCCAACCGCCACTTCGACATTCAAAACGAAAACATCACCTTTTCGCTCAACTCCGCCAGCGACAAGTACGCCGTGCGCGCCATTTTCGACGACCGCCGCACCGCCTACGGACAGGGGCTCGTGCTGATGAACAACACCTCGCACGACGAGGCCACGCCCAGCGACCCCTGGGAGGCCGTTGTACGCACCGCCGCCGTCGGTATGATCGACGGGACCACCCTGATTTTCCCCGGGCAGGAGCTGGGCATCGCCGGCACCTTCGGCTATCAGCACTACGAGTTGAACTTCGGCAAATCCATCCCGCACTTCAAGCGTTGGAATTCCATGATGCCCATCTGGAACGACAGCGACTTCGGCAACGACCAGTTGTTCCCGGTTTACTCCGGCATTCAGAATGCGCGCGCCTTTAGCCCGGCCCTCCGTTCGTCCAACCGCTGGTTCCTCGACGGCGATGGCAACAACACGAAGATCTTTGCCACTGCCAAGTACGAGACCGCCAACGCCACGCCCGCGACCAGCGATGTCGTGCTGGCTTTTGCCAACCTCGACCGCAACAACGACCAGTCCGACAACTTTAAAATCCCCTCCGCGCTCTTCGACCTCATGGGGCTGCAGGACGGGCGCACGTATAATGTCCGTAACATCGCCGCCTACACCGCGCAGGACTCCACTCGTCGCGACCAGTGGCTGTGGGGTAGCGGTATTTCCGGCGCGGATTTGAAAGCCAACGGCTTCCTTGTCATCACGAGGAAGGTGCCGGTCACCGTCGAGGGTTGGAGCACCGATCCCTACGAGGCGCAGTACCTCAAGGTTTATGACGTCACCGCGCCTACTGCTACACCTTCCCAGCCCGCGGGTGATGGCGTGCGCTTCGGCTGTGTCATCGGTGACAGCGTTACCTTCGACTGGGACACCGTCGCCCCCGACGACGGCGGCGTTACTCCCAGCTACGAGGTAAGCGTATCCATCAACGGCGGCGCGCCCACCACGCATATCGTGGCTTCGAGCTTTTATCACGTCAGTGCCTCTGCTGGAGACGAGGTTTCCGTCTCGGTCAAGGCGGTCAACCCCGATGATACCAGCGCCTCCGGTCCGGCCAGCGTCAGCAGCGGCGTGGTCAAGCTCCTCTCCGATAGCGGTGATGAGGACTTCGACGGCGTCACGAACGGCGATGAGGACACCGCTCGCACAAATCCGCGCGACCCGTATTCGGTCCTGCGTCTAAAGCACACGGAGTCTGCCGCCGACGGTAAAGTCACCTTGCGTTGGGCCAGCGAGTCGGGCGTCAGCTACGGCATCCTTTTCCGCGAAGACCTCATCGCGGGCGACTGGTCGCTGGTCGACAGCATTGCCGGTGACGGCAACGAGGCCGCCTGGCAGGACACCGATGCCGGTCGCGCCGCTCTCGATACGAAGTTTTACCAAGTCGTCACCCTTTCCGAACCTTAAACCTGAACCTGTTTGCTCTCACTAAGGCACGGAGACACAAAGTTGTTTCTGATTTTTTTTCGCACGAATCTTCGTGTCTCTGTGCCTCGGTGAGAGCTATATCATCATGATTAAAAATAGCCTGCTTGCCCTTTTGTTCACGTTGCCTGTCGTGAGCCTCAATGCCGCGCCCGAGCCCGTGAAGAACGTCCCTGCCTGGTCCGAGGGCGTGGTCTGGTACCAGCTCTTCCCGGAGCGCTTTCGCAACGGCGACCCGTCCAACGACCCCACGCGCGAGTCGCTGGAGTGGCCCATTCGCCCCGGCGTGACCTGGGAGGTCTCCGACTGGACCGCCGACTGGTATTCGCGCCAGGCCTGGGAGAAGGCGCAGGGTGGTGATTTCTACTCCACCGTGCTCGACCGCCGCTTCGGCGGTGACATGCAGGGCGTCATCGACCAGCTTGATTACCTCAAAGAGCTGGGCATCACCGCGATTTATTTCAACCCAGTCTTTTATGCACGTTCGCTGCACAAGTACGACGGCAATAGCTTTCACCATATCGACCCCTTCTTTGGTCCCGATCCGGCGGGTGATTTTCAGCTCATGCTGAGCGAGACCGCTGACCCGGAAACCTGGCACTGGACCGCCGCCGACAAGCTCTTCCTCGAAATGGTCAAGCAGGCCCACGCACGCGGCATCCGCGTCATCATCGACGGCGTGTGGAACCACACCGGGCGCGACTTCTTCGCCTTCCGCGACCTCATGGACAACCAGCAGGACTCGCCTTACGTCGACTGGTACATCGTCCGCACCTTCGATGACCCCGAGACGGCTCGCAACGAGTTCGACTACGAGTCCTGGTGGGGTTTTAAGAGCCTGCCGATCTTTGCGGATACGCCCGATGGCCAGGATCAGCACGCCGAGCCGAAGGCCTACATCTTCGCCGCCACCAAGCGCTGGATGGACCCCAATGGCGACGGTGACACCGCCGACGGTATTGACGGTTGGCGCCTGGATGTGGCCGAGGAAATCCCCGTTGGCTTTTGGAAGGATTGGAACGCCTACGTGCGCGAGATCAACCCCGAGGCCTACACCACGGCGGAGGTCTGGGGTAATGCGCGTCACTTTTTGGAGGAAGCTGGCTTCTCCGCCGCCATGAATTACTACGGCTTCGCCAAGCCGGTGAAGGCCTGGATGATCGACAACGCAGTCAGCGTTACCGCCTTCTCCAAGATGCTCGACGAGCGCCGGGAGGCTTACCCATACGCACAGGCTCTGGCCCTGCAAAATCTGATGGACAGCCATGACACCGAGCGGGTTTCTTCCACCATCGCCAACCGCCTCCGCGAGGGCGAGGACTACCTGGACCCGAACGCCTTCGACTACGATAACGGCGCGCGCGTCAATCCCCGTGGCGATCCGGACTATGTCGTGGGCAAGCCCGACGAAATTTCGTTCAAAATCCTGCGTATGGTGGCGCTCATGCAGGTGACCTATCCGGGTGCGCCCATGCTCTACTATGGCACCGAGGCTGGCATGTGGGGCGCGGACGACCCCGACGACCGCATGCCCATGGTCTGGGCCGACCTTGAGTACGAGCCCATGGTCAACCACCCGACCAAAGGCAAGTTCGACGAGCCGCAGCAGGTGGCATTCGACCAGCCCTTGTATGATTTTTACGCCAAAGCCTTCGCTTTGCGTGATGGCAGTGAGGCACTTGAGACCGGGGATTACACCACGCTCCTGGCCGATGACAAAGCAGACGTCTTTGGCTTTACCCGGCAAAGCGGCGAGGAGGTCAAGGCCGCTGTCTTCAACCGTAGCGAGGCCGAACAGTCCGTCCTGCTGGACCTCTCACCGACGGCTGTCTACAGCATCCTGCTGGCCAGTGACGGTGAGCCCACGCTGACTGCCACGGGCAACCAGTGGAAGCTGGTCCTGCCGCCACTGTCCGCAGTCGTCATCGGCGAAGGGCAGGGCAGTGGTGAGGTGGAAGTCGCCGCCGAAATGCACTGATAGCGAGAGCCAAGGCGCTTCTCAGTGACCGTCCCTTGAGCGGTAGGGGACGGCTTTATACGCTTCTGGGTGTGCTACCTTGTAGACCTTATGGCGTGGATTAGGATTTGCATCTATACTTAGGGGTCGACACGCTTCCCGGGCTAATTTGATTCATCACGAATTAGCCTTATAAGCCCCCGATCCATGCACTCGCTGATAAGCAAAGCGCTGGCCGTCGTGTTCCCTATGCGGTATGGGGGCCTCGTGGTGCTCGCATTGGCCCTGCTGCATCCCTTGCGCGGGGCTTTTGAGCTGGGGCCCGACATGCCCGTCGTCGCGCCCCTGGGCGAGTTCAAGGTGCTGGAAGATACCGACCGTGACATTCCGGTGCCCGCTGTGATAACCGGGCAGTTGAATGCGGACTTTCAACCTCTGCCGTCGGGGCGGACTTCCCTGGGCATCACCGACTTGCCCTGGTGGATGCGTTTCGAGGCCGTCAACCACACCGAAGAGCCCGTCGAGTGGGTCATGAACATCCCGTTTTCCATCACGGACGAGGTCGACTTTTATGTCGTTACGGCCGGCGAGGAGGTGGCGAGTTACGAGCTTGGTGACAAGCGTCCGTTGGCCAACCGCCCACTGGCGGGGGAGGGTTTTGCCATCCCGGTCACCACACCGGCCGGTGAGACCACCGTGGTGTACGTGCGCCTGCTCAACCGGCTGGGTGACGGCCTGGACTTGTTTGCCGAAGTCTCGTCGCCGCAGGCCTATTATCAGAACCAGCTCAAGGTCTGGATATTCTACGGAATCGTCGTAGGCGGCATCGTCATTTTACTGCTGTACAACGCGGTGGTTTACACCGTGGTGCGCGATGAGAATTACCTCTGGTACCTCCTGTATCTGTGCTGCGCGCTGACGACCTTCCTCTCCATCTCCGGGTTCGTCAGCCACTATCTGTGGACCCACGAAGGCACGCTGACGGAGTTTATCCCGCCGCTGTTTTCCTCGCTGACCTTCATCTTCGTCCTGCAGTTCAGCCGGAAATTCCTCGAAACCAAGCAGCGGGTGCCGCGCCTGGACTGGCTCTTGCGCGGCCTGATGGTTTACTTCGTGCTTCCGCCGGTTGCGTTTCTGCTGGGCGGCTCCGCGCTGGCCGCCAAGATGATCATGGTGGGCTGCCTGGGGCTGTCGATCTTGCCGGTAATTAGCGCATACATCTGGTGGGAAGGGCATCGGGCCGCGCTTATCTTCACGCTGGGTTGGGGCATCTGGTTTGTCTCCATCGGCATGATGGCCGGTCGCATCATGGGGTTGGTCCCAAGCAACGATTTTTCCCTGCGCATCGGCTGGATAGGCATCCTCGGCGAAGCCATCTTGTTCGCCTTGGCCCTGGCCTATCGCATCCGCCGCCTTCAGGCGGAAAAAGCCGCCGCCGAGGAACGCGAACGCGCCGCGCTGCTGCGCTCCAAGGAGGAGCTGGAGGCGCTCGTGCGGGAGCGTACCAAGGAGCTGAGCATCATGAACAGCGAGAAGGACAAGCTCTTCTCCATCATCGCGCATGACCTGCGCAATCCCTTCAACGGCGTCATTGGACTGGCCGAGGCGCTTTGTGTCGGCATTCACGATATGTCCCGGACCGAGGTGGATAGCTGTCTGCGCGACCTGCACTCCTCCGCCACGCACCTTTACAAGCTGCTCGAAAACCTTCTCTCCTGGGCCTTGCTCCAACGCGGCGGCATGACCTACAAACCCGAGCAAGTGGAGCTCGACCCACTGGTGGAGCAGTGCCTGGCCATCTACCAGCAGGCAGCCCAGCAGAAGCAGCTCTCCGTCCGCAAGAACGGTGCGGCGGGCATCACCGTCACGGCGGACCCGCGCATGCTCGCCACGGTCGTCCGCAACCTGATTAGCAACGCCATCAAGTATTCCCACGACGGAGACATCGTCTCCATTGAAACCCGCCAGAGGAACGGAAGCGTGGAAATCATCGTGCGCGACGAGGGTGTCGGCATCGACGGGGACAGCCTCGATAAGCTCTTTGTCCTGGGTGAGAAGACTTCCGCTCCGGGCACCCATGATGAGTCCGGCACCGGCCTTGGCCTTCAGCTCTGCAAGGAACTCATCGATACCCATGGCGGCTCCCTCAGCGTCGAGAGTCGACCGGGCAAGGGGGCGACCTTCACCGTGCAGTTGAAAAGATAGGGCGCGAAGCGGGCTCTAGTTACCGGAGCCGAGGCTGGCCTTTGCTTCTGCCAGCTTGCGCTCGTAATAGGCGCGTATGACCGGGTCGACATCTTCGCGGGAGAGCTGCTTGACGTAAAAGGGAATCATGCGCGCGTCCGGTGCGCTGACCGGGTAGGGCCTGGCTGTTACGGTGGATGCCTGTTCCGCGGCGGGTTTTTCTGCTGGTTCGGGTTTAGCGGCAGCGACAGGTTTTGCCGTAGTGGCTGGCTTCGCCGCGACAGTGGGCCGGGGCGTTGGCCTGGTTGCCGGGGCTTCCGCCTGGGCTACGCTTGCGGGCTCTTTAACGGGTAGCGCGATGGTCGTGCGCGCAGGAGTCGGTGCTGGCTTTGGAGCAGGAGCGGGTGGCTTCGCGGCTATGCTTGCGGGGGCCGCTTCGATGGGCTCTGGTTCGGCTTCCACTGCGGCCTCTTCCTTCGGTTTCCAGCCCACGGCTTTGGCGGCGGCCAGGAGGCGCGGATCGGTCAATTCATCGCGCTGACCGGTTGGCTGGGGTGTCGTGATGCCCTCTTCCTCGGTGTGCGGAATCGCTCCCACGGCCCGGGCCGCTGCGAGCATGCGGGGATCCGTCAAATCGTCACGTGGTTGTGGAGTGCCGGTAGTGGCGCCATCGGAGTCTGCTGGAATGGCCCCTACGACGCGCGCGGCAGCCAGCATACGCGGGTCGGTGAGGTCGTCACGAGGCGTGCCCATGGGCACGGTCGGCAGCTCGGAATCTTCCGTTGCTGTTTCTTTCGCTTCTGGTTCTGCCTTGGGTTTCGACGAGGCCGTGACGGTGATCTTTTCATCCTCTTCGGGCTCCTCGGTGATGGCTTCCTCGCGTTGCGGCGTGGCTTCAGCCGCCGGAGGTGTTTTGGCCACGGTCGTCGGCTTGGGCTTGGCAGCGGGGTCGCTCATCTCTTCGTACACGCCGCAGCCCGCCAGCAGCCCGAGCGCGAGCAGGCACATGATACCCGGTAGTAGAATGCGTCCAGTCATTTGCCAGACTGTCATGAGGCAAAGCGCGCCGGGGTTCAACCGCAATCCGAGCAGGCTTCCATTAATCGATTGTTAATGAAGCCTATGCTAAAAGTATGACCCTACTTATTTAGAATTGTGATGATGGATACTTTGCGATTAACCAATTGGTCAATGACTGCTCGCATGCTTGGTTTGACTTTGTGCGTGTTACTGCCGGTCCTCCCGGTCCAGGCCACACTCGTCTACGAGGTCGACAGCTTCAACGACACCATCACTCTCAACGGCAGTGGCTTCGGTGGACCCACGCAGATCGCGGAAGACCTGAATGTCATCTCCTGGGCGGAGCAAGTCGCGTCAGGGCCCGGCACGTTGGATTCCTTCCTTAGCTTCGTAAGCGGCTCGGTCGACCTCAGCGACGATGTCGTCCTCTATGAAACGACCATGATGCTTTCCTCGCAAAGCGGCTTTACGACGATGGGCGTCGTCATGGAAGTCGACGTTGCCATCGACTTTACCATCACTTTCAGCGACTACACCTGGAGCTATGCCGGGGCCAGTGCCGACCAAAAAACCGCCCTCGAGGATAACATCTTTGGCGCGGACCTACCTCTCGGCAACGTCCTCGGCGACTTCAGCGATTTTGAACCCGTTCCCGAGCCAGGCGCCGTCGCCACCGGCCTGGGCGCGCTCGCTCTCGGCGTCGCCGGACTGCGTCGCTGGCGCAAGCACGCGACGATTTAGCCTCGATTTTGAAGCGCCCAGAGCTTGCTCCGCATGAGGCAGGCGGGGCAAAGTGACCTAGCCGTGAGCCAAAGCCTGACATCGTCCGCCCAGGTTTATCGAAAGATCGCCCGCCACCTGCTCCCGATATTGGTTACGGCTTACTTTTTCGGTTTTCTCGATAGGGTCAACGTCGGCTTCGCCAACACCGACATGAGCAAGACCCTCGGCATGAGCGCGGAGGTGTTCGGGCTCGGTGCGGGGCTGTTTTTCATCGGCTATTGCCTGTTGGAAGTGCCCAGCAACCTTGCGCTGTATCGCTTCGGGGCGCGCACCTGGATTACCCGCATCGTTGTTTCGTGGGGGCTCATTGTCACGCTGCTGGCCTTCATCCAGGCGGAGTGGCAGTTCCTTGCTCTGCGCTTTCTGTTGGGGCTGGCCGAGGCGGGCTTTTTCCCGGGGATCATTTATTATCTGTCGCAGTGGTACCCGGCCCATCTGCGCGGCAGTATCCTCTCGGGCTTTCTCATCACGGTGCCGCTGGCGGGCATCATCGGCGGGCCACTTTCCGGTGGCATCATGCAGGGCATGGAGGGCGTCCTGGGGCTCGAGGGCTGGCGCTGGCTATTCCTGGTCGAGGGCGCGCCGTGCTTCGTCATCGCGGTATGGCTCTACATCGGCCTGCGAGACAAGCTCGAAGATGTTGCCTGGCTGACGCCGGAGGAGAAAGCCGCCGTCCGTGCCGAGTTGGACGGCGAGGAGGCCATCCGGAAGGCCGACCACGCAGCCCACAATGTGCTGGAGATGCTCAAGCAGCGCGTCGTCTGGCTGGTGGGCGCCATCTATTTTTTCACTGCACTTGGGCTCTACAGCATTACTTTCTGGCTGCCCAATTCCATCGAGCACCTGGGAGTGAAAAACAATTTTTACGTCGGCGTGCTGACGGCCATTCCCTGGCTGGTCTCGATAATGATGATGATGGCCTTTAGCGTACACTCGGACAGGACCGGGGAACGTCGCAAACACCTTCTCGTTGCCGCCCTGCTGGCCGCCACCGGCTTCCTGCTGGCGGCCTTCGTGGGGAATCTGTGGCTGCTCGTGATGAGCTTTTCCCTGGCCACAGGCGGTACCATGACCGTGCTCACCGTCAGTTGGACGCTGCCCGCCTCTCTGCTCAGCGGGCAAGCCGCAGCCGGCGGCATCGCGTTGATAAACTCTATCGGCGCCCTGGGTGGTTTCGTCGGGCCCTACCTCATCGGTCTCATCACCGGGCGCACGGGCAACAGCGCTCACGGCATGCTGGTGGCCGCCGTCGCCCTGGCCCTCGCCGCTGTCATCCTGGCGGTGTTTAAAAGCCTCCAGCCGGCAAAGCCCGCAGGGTAGGGAAACGGTTTCTCTTCTTAGCGGACGAAATCCGCCCATTAGCACACCGACTGGGCTCATCGGCAGAATGTTTGAACTCGCTGGCATATTCATTCCGCTCGCTAGCGCACCCAATCCGTAAGATGGCGGATTAAGTTTGCCGACTCGCGGAATCTTTCCGCTCGTCGGCGGAACCAATCTCCTGATGAGCGGAACAACTCCGCTAACCGGTGCAATCGTTCCCCTGGCTGGAGGAATGACTGCGCTCATTAGCGCAACCATTCCGCTCATTAGCGCATCCGTTCCGCTGACAGGCGCATTCATTCTCCACCCCAGCGGACTCGTTCCCGAGGTCTCGGTAATAGACCCCGAAGTGGAGGGATGCATTTAACGGAATCCTGAGATTGCCGCAAAATCTATGCAAACCCCAGCGGGGTTGCATCCATCAATCCCAAACGTAACGCTCGTCGTATTCGACACCGTATTTTGTCAAAAACGCGCGATACTCCTCTTGAAACGTTCGCGTGCTATGATGCTCCTCTTGGCTGTGGATGTATTTCAACACCGTTTCGATCTCCGTCTGGCCCACGGAAAACGCACCGTAGCCCTTTTGCCAGGCGAAGCCGTCGAGCCCCGGTTCGCGTTCATTCATCCAGTGAGACGAGGCCCGTTTTAGGTCCCGGACAAGGTCGGCGATAGGCATGGTTTTCGGTAACACCAGTAGCATATGCACGTGGTCGGCCACGCCGCCGACGCTGAGGGATTGTCCGCCGTGTTGGTTGACGCAGCCGCCGAGATAGTGGTGCATTTCATCGCGGAGGGCGTCGGCGCGCAGGAAGGGTTCACGGCCCGCCGTCGAGAAAATGAGATGCACCAGCAGCCGGGTCAGCGATTGAGGCATGATGGAGTTTAATTAGCAGTGATTTTAGTTGGTGCAATTACGAATGCCCAGACGGATTCATGATGCAACCCCGTTGGGGTTGAAAATATGGAATGTTGGGAATGGAGGTTACCCAGGGTTCAAGAACCCTTCGCTATTAGATGGAACGGCGTTGCCGTTCGAATTATGTAGTAACCCCCTGTTTGGGGTTCGGATAGGCGCATTCGGGAAACACGATAAACCCCGAAGGGGTTTCATCGCATAGCCCAGGGATGAATATCCCTGGGGTATCGTGATCTCCGAATCAACAACCCCAACGGGGTTGCATCAAAATTCGCCGTATCAATTCGCGTGCTTCGCGGTTAAACCATACCTCAAATCCCGGCACCGGCTTCTTCGAGTTCTTCGGCGTCGCCTTTTTCCTTGTTGAACTTCATGGAGACGAGCTTGGTCACGCCGCGTTCCTGCATGGTGACGCCGTAGATGGAGTTGGCGGCGGCGACGGTGCGCTTGTTGTGCGTGATGATGAGGAACTGCGAGTAGCGTACGAACTGCGTGACCATGTCGGTGAAGCGGCCGATGTTGGCGTCGTCCAGCGGCGCGTCGAGCTCGTCGAGCACGGCGAAGGGGCTGGGCTTGACCATGTAGATGGCGAAGAGCAGCGCGACGGCGGTCATGGTGCGCTGGCCGCCGGAGAGCAGCGAGAGTGTTTGCAACTTCGTACCGGGAGGGCGGGCGATGATTTCGATGCCGCTGTCCAGCACGTCTTCGGCCTCGATGAGTTTGAGGTCGGCGGTGCCGCCGGCGAAAAGCTTTTCAAAGGTGAAGATGAAGTTCTTGCGGACCTGTTCGAAGGTGTCCTGGAACATCGTTTGCGAGGTCGCGTTGATCTCGTCGATGGCGGTCATGAGCTCCTCCTTGGAGCGCCAGAGGTCGTCGCTCTGCGTCTTGAGGAAGTCGTAGCGCTCCTTCAGCTCCGCATACTCTTCGATGGCAACGAGGTTGACTGCGCCGAGGCTGCTGATGCGCTCGCGCAGGTACTTGACCTCGCGGGAGACCTCGCTCCAGTCGGTCTGGTCCATGGCGGCGAGGTCCTCGTCGGTGGGGTCGCCGCGGTCTTTTTTGACCTTGGGGCCAGCCACGTCTTCGTCCTCCTCCAGGTCGTCGAGCTTGACCTTGGTTTCGAACTCCTCGTCGGCCAGCCAGAGCTGCTTTTTCCAGTCGATGTCGGTGACCTCCATCTCGTACTCGGTGCGGACCTTGTCCATGATGAAGCTGGCCTGCGAACGCTGCTCGGCGAGTTTGACCTCGCGCTGGTTGAGCTGCCGTTCGCGCTCGTGGTGGGAGCTGCGAAGCTCGTCCAGGGCCTGCTCGTTCTCGGAGATGCGTTGCTCCAAGCCGTTGAGCAGGGCCTGGGTTTCCTTTAAGTTCGCCGTGGTCGTCTCTAAAGTTTTCTCCAGCTCGGCGGCGCGTTCGCGGGACTGCTGGGCCTCGGTCGTGAGCTGTCCGATTTGCTCGCTGAGGGTGTCGGCTTCCTGGCTGCGGCGCAGGGCGCGCTCCTCCAGCTCGCGGCGCTGCACCTCGGCTTCGTTCAGGCCGCGGTCGAGCAGCTCGAGCCGCTGGCGCTTCTCGGCCAGGTCGAGGCGCACTTCGGCGAGGCCATCGCGGTGGCTGTCGGCTTCGGTGCGGAGGTTGTTGATCTCCTCCTCGGTGGCGGCGACCTTGGCGCGGCCGTCGGTTACGGCCTGCTCGGCGGTCTGCAAATCGTTGCGCGCCTTCTCCAGGCGGCTTTCCAAATCGCTGCGGGAGTTCTCCAGGTCGTCGATCTGGCGTTGCTGGCGCTCGGCGGCGGACTGGTTTTCGCTCAGGGCCTGCTCGGCGCTGCGGTATTCACTCTTGAGGCTGGAAAGCTCCTGGCCGATTTCGACCTGGCGGGCGCGCTTCTCCTCGATGGTGGCAGCGGCGGTATCGATATCCGCCTGGAGTTGCAGGGCCTTTTCGTTGAGGGTGGTGAGGGCTTCGTTCTTCTCGGCGATGCTTTTGCGGAGTTTCTTAATATCCGCTTCGCGCTGGATGAAGCTGCCGCCCTGCTTGCCCTTTTTGCCGCGTCCGGCGTAGACCAGCCCGCGCCCGTCGACCAGTTCGCCGTTGGGCGTGGCAGCGTAGGCAAAGGTGAAGCCGGGGTTGGAGACCCAGTGGTTAAAAAGCGTCTCGAGGTCGTTGACGAAGTAACAGCCGGCGAGCAGGCGGGACACGGCGGCCCCGTGTTCCTCCTTGCGTGCGGCCACGACCGAGCTGGCGGGGACGATGCCGTCGGCTGGGCTTTCACTCGCCGCCGGGGCGTCGCCAACCAGGGGAAACTGCAGGCAGGCGCGGCCGAGGGCCTCGCTGTCGAGGGCGTCGATGATGGGCCCGATCTTGTCCACGGCGTCGAGCGCGATGGCCTCCCCGGCGGCGCCGAGGAGCGTCTCGATGGCGGAGGTCCACTGCTCGTCCTTGACCTCGATGAGGGTGGTGAAGGGCTTGGCCTTGTTGGCCGGGAGGACATCGCCGAGCTTGCCCTGCAGGATGGCGCGGGCGCCTTCGGAGAAGCCCTCGAAGCGGGCCTGCAAGTCCTCCAGGGTGGCGAGGCGGGCGGCTTCGCGGGCGAGGTCGCGGTCGGCCTCGGAAATTTCCTTTTGGAGGTCGCGGAATTGCCCGTTGAGCGCGTCGGCGGCTTCCTTGGCCTCGCGGACGGCGGTCTCGGCGGCCTCGTTGTCGCGCTCGCGGTTCTTGCGGGTCTCCTCGATGTCGGCGAACTTCTGCTCCAGCGCGGCGCGGGCCTCCTTGATCTCGTGGAGGGTGTCGCCGAGAGCGGCGTGTTTGACCTCGAAGGACTTCAGGTCGACCTCGAAGCTGGTGCACTGCGAGCGCAGGCGGGAGATACCGCCCTCCTTGACGAGGGCGTCCTGCCGGTCCTTTTGCAGGCGGCGCTCGGCGTCGGCCAGGCGTGCCACGACGCTCTGGTAGGCCTCGTTTTTCTCGCGGAAAGCGGCGTCGGAGGACTCCACCAGCCCGGCGGCTTCGGCCTTGGCCTTGGTGCTGTCTTCAAACTTCGCGTGGACTTCGCCCTTCTGGGTGTGGAGCTGCTCGACCTCGCCGCGGAGGGCCTCGACGCGCTTGGTCAGGTCCTCGATGCGGACCCCGGCGAACTCCGCCTGGGACTCGGCGTTTTCCTTTTCCGAGCGCAGGTCGAACACCGTCTGTTGGGCCTCCTGCATGCGGGTGGTGGTCTCCTGGCGGCTGGCGCGCAGCTCGGCCACCTTGGCTTCTTTCTCCTTCAGGGAGCCTCCGCCGGACTCGACCTGCTCGCGCAGGGCCTTGGCCTCGATTTCGATGCTGGCGATGGACCCGCCCCGGTGGCTGTAGTCGTGGGCCAGGTGAGCGAGGTCCAGGTGGGTCAGGCGATGCCTAAAGCGCTGGTAGCGAAGGGCCTTGCTGGCCTGGCGCTTGAGCGAGCCGATCTGCCGCCCGACCTCCTCGATGACGTCCGTCACGCGGGAGAGGTTCTGGTCCACCAGAGTCAGCTTGTTTAACGCCTCCCTGCGCTGGGCCTTGTACTTGGTGATGCCGGCGGCTTCCTCGAAAATCGCGCGGCGCTCCTGCGGGTTGCTGGACAGAATCTGGTCGATTTGCCCCTGCATCATGAAGGAGTAGCTGGCGCGGCCCACGCCGGTGTCCATGAAGAGGCGCTGAATGTCCTTGAGGCGGCAGCGTTTGCCGTTGAGGAAGTAGTCGCCGCCGCCCTCGCGGTCGACGCGGCGGGTGATTTCGACTTCGTTGAACTGCGTGCCCAGCTCCTTCTCGCAGTCGGTGAAGACCAGCGAGACCTCGCAGGAGGGCAGGGGCTTACGGCGGTCCGTTCCCTGGAAGATGACGTCGTGCATCTTGCTGCCACGCAGGGCTTTAGCAGACTGCTCCCCCAGCACCCAGCGGATGGCGTCGACGATGTTGCTCTTGCCGCAGCCGTTGGGCCCGACGATACAGGTCACGCCGGGGTCCAACCGCACGGGGGTGCGGTCAGCAAAGCTCTTGAATCCATTGATGACGACTTCGCGCAGATGCATAGTTTACGGTACGACTAGGGGCAAAGCGCGCGATCCAAGCCGCCTAAGGCCCTCTCGGCAAGGTTTTTGGCGGCCCTGTGAATAACTCTTGGGGGCTATTCGAAAAGCTCTTCCAAGCTGTTTCCTTCCATTGGCTTTGCTTCCGGCTTTGGTTTCGAGCTCTCACGGACCCAATGAAGCCCCTGCTGAACGAAGCGTTTCTGATTTAGCCCACAGCCGCCGTAGAAAAGAACGGTCGCTGAATACATTTTTTCGTCGAAATGAATGTAATAGGCACCGGGAAATGCAGCCGCAATTCCTCCTCCAATGTCCGCTCGGAAAACAAGCGCATTTTTTAGGAAATGTTGCCGTTCCCTTGCCGCTACGTATGGGTTACGTTCGTCATCGGCTTGAAAATTCTTATCCTCGGATTTAAACGGCGCTTCAATAAACGCGGACGCAGCATGTAGAAACTTATCATCTTCGAATAATATGTTGAGGGATGGAGGTAATCCAGGAGGCGCATATCCTATTAGTTCCCACTTTTGATTTGGTGTCCGTGAAACCCTAATCGTTTTCTGAAGTACGATGTATTCCCCATCAGGGTTTGCTTCATCTTGGAGCAACATGAGGTAAATTTCCGCAATTGCCGCCATCATCTCCAGATCCTCTATCAACACTGGTTCAATTGGTTCTGCTGTTCGTTCCCATCTTCTGAAAAAACTATCCACCACACTAGGGTTCTTTAGGCGATAGGCTTCTTCCAACAAAGGGTACCAGTCTGTCTCGCCCGGACAATAGGGGGCGGCCAGTATGAGGTATGTAAATATCAAGCAATACAACCTCACAATGTATATATGATATCAGTTCCCTGTCGCCTTCTCATTCTTCTTTCGCAGGCGGCCATTGCGTGCCCTCCAGTTCCTTCGGAAGTTGGGTGGGGTCTTCGGGGTAGAATTTAGACAAGTCAAAGGGGACGCCGTCGGGGAATTCCTGGTCGGGCGCGCCGACGATGAGCCAGGTCGTTTCCTCGTCGGTGTCGTTGAAGACCTGGCGTAGCTCGCCAGGGCCGACGAGTAGCCCGCCGTGCTTGGGGATGGTCATGGACTGTTCGCCGACGCGGATGCGGCCCGTGCCTTCGAGGACGAAGTAGAACTCCTCCGCCGTGATGTGCTTGTGCCAGGTGCCGGCGCTACCGGGCGGATACTTCCAGAGCCGTGCCCCGAGGAGTTTTGATCCTGTGCGCTCGAGGAAGTCGGCGTTCGGGATGAACATCTTGTTCGACTTCCGCCACTCCAGGTCGGACGGAAGAATGAGCTGATAACCTTCGATGGGGTCCATGGATTGCATTTTCCCTACCATGGATCCGTGTGAGGGCGTTGGCTATACCAATATCCATCTGGAAATGACGACGGATATCGGTCTATTGTGCAAGGGCGGCTTAACTACCGTTGCTCGCTTGATAGGAGAGGAACCAGTACTGGTTGTCATTTTGCCGTTGGGCGAGACCGGTGCTGGTGTTGCCGTCATCGATGATTTTGTCGATCTCTACCAGCATATCATCGTCCAGCGGGGCGCCGAGTCGGGTCATGATGGCTTTACCTTCCCCGGGAGCGGAGAAAGCCGAACCGAAGTCATAGGAAAAGGCAAAGCTGTCACCGAGCGGATGTTCCATGACGACCTTCACGTCGTCCGCGTCAAATCCGCCGGGGACGCTACCGTTGTTACTTTCGTTGTAGATGCCGGTCGGAATCACTCCGCGCTCAAGCAAGATGACGTTAAATTCATCGCCAATTTTCTTCAGGTGATTGGCGGCGACACTCGCCTGGCTCCTGTTTCTCGCCATGATAAAAGCTGGAACTGCCATCGCGCCGAGCAGTCCGACAATGACGACGACGATCATAATCTCAACAAGGGTGAACCCATTTTTTTTCATGACAGCAGTCTGTTGACGTATCACTAGCTGGTCTAGTGCCAATATCCCCTGTGGCTGGGTTATTAACCCTAGTTATTGCCGGAGTATCCATCTATCAATATATTTTATTGGATGGGGTCGTGAGTTGTAGCGAGGGGGTGGTGAAACTGTATTTAATAAGGACTATCGACCCTGGTCGTGCACTGTGGCCCTTTGTCGTTGTGCCTTGGTCCTGCTCTGCTTTTTTTATCCCTTCCGCTTCATGCGGTTGTTGATGAGGTTGCGCAGGCGCTGCTCTTCGATGTCCATTTCGTAAATGAGAGTGCGGCGGCCTTCCTCGGCGATTTGCCCCTTGATGTAGAGTTCATCCAGCCGCTGGCGGACCTCTCGATAGAGCCGGGGTAGGAGCGTGCGGATGGTGCCCCAGTTGGGCTCAATGTCCTCGCTGGTGTTGAGCTCGTGCAGGCGCTCGAGGCGGTCGACGAATTGCTTCTGCCAGATTTCCAGGGCGCGCCGTTGGGACTCGTCCTCGGTTTTTTCGATGGTTTCGTCGATGCGGGTGATGACCAGTTCGAGGAGATTATCGCGGGCCTTGTTGACGGCTTCGTTGTCGGACTCGGATTCCTCCAGCTTGAGCCGGCGCACCAGCGGAGGAAGGGTCAGGCCCTGGAAGACCAGCGTGATGAAAATCACGATGAAGGTGACGAGCTGGATGGTGCGGCGGAAGGGGAAGCCCTCGCCGGTATCCATGGAGAGGGGCAGGGCCATGGCGGTGGCCAGCGAGACCACGCCGCGCATGCCGGCCCAGGAGGCTACAACCAGCCCGGGGGTGGTCAGTGCGGCCTCCGGCTCGGCGTGCTTGCGCCGGATATGGCGCTCCAGCCAGGCCATCGGGACCATCCAGATGAAGCGCACCACCACGATGATGGCCGAGAGGGTGACGCCCAGGAGCAGCACCAGCGGCAGGTCAATCTCCTTGGCCAGGTGTGCGAATTCCGGGAACTGCAAGCCGATGAGGATGAAGACCAGGCCGTTGAGGATGTATTCGATGAAGCGCCAGATGATATCCCGGTGGATGCGGCTTTCGGAGCCCATCACGGCCCAGGAGCGATTACCGATGTAGAGCCCGGCGGCCACCACCGCCAGCACGCCGGAGGCCTCTATTTTTTCCGCCAGCAGGTAGACCACGTAGGGTGTGATGATGGTCAGGGTATTGTCGATGGAGGGCTCCCTCAAAATCTGGTGCACCCGTACGATGATCCACCCCAGAATCAGCCCGATGCCGACGCCCGCGAAGGACATCCAAAGGAAATCCAGCCCGGCTTTGCCCCAGGAGAACGTGCCCGTCACCACCGCCAGCACGGCGAAGTGGTAGGCCACCAGGCCGCTGGCATCGTTGACCAGGCTCTCGCCCTCGAGGATGGTCACGAGGCGCTTGGGCACGCGTAGATTTTTCAATACCGCCATGGCGGCCACGGCGTCGGGCGGAGAGATGATGGCCCCGAGCACGCAACCCGCTGCGAGCGTCATGCCCGGCACGATCCAGTACGTGGCGAAGCCCACCGCCGCGATGGTCATGAAGACCAGTCCGACGGCCATGCCGAATATCGGCATGAGGTTGGTGCGGAAGTGGTCCCAGGGAAAGTTCCAGGCGGCGGAGAACAGCAGCGGCGGCAGGAAGACGAGGAAGACGACGTCGGGGTTGAGGTGTACCGTCGGCAGGCCCGGCGCCACTCCGATGACCAGACCCGCGATGACCAGCACGATGGGAAAGGGCAGGCGCAGCTTGTTGGCCAGAACCGCAAACAGACTTACGACACCCAGCAGCAGGAGCATCGTCTCGACTTTATCAACCATGCTAGGTATTTAGGACATCCTGAGACGAGCCCCTGTCAACTGCATTAGAGTGTTTCCAGATCTACAATCCCCATACCTGCATGTCCTTGGGGTAGGTGACGGTAAACTCGTAGGGCGTCTTGACCTCCTGGCCGGGCTTGAGCTGGTAGAGCCACTCGACGTACTTCTGCGCGTTCATCTTGAAGGTGTCCGTGTCTTCGGTGTACTTGGGCTTCTCCAGCTCCACCTTGATGTCGTCGTTCTGCGAAATCGGCAGTTGGTCCCAGACGACTAGCTCAATGGCGTCCTGCTTGTTGTTCTTGATTTCGAACTCGTAACGGTAGGTCACGCTCTTCTTGCCGCCGAAGAGGCCGACGTCGCCCTCCTTGCGGTCGACGATCTTGCGCTCCACTGTCACGCCCTGGTCGATGCCGAGCCAGGTCCAGAACTCCTTGCCGGGTGGGACGAGGTCCACCGGGGCCTTGCCGACGAAGCTGCCGTCCAGGTAGATGTTGCTGGGGCCGGGCAGGAAGGCGTACTCGCTGGTGTTCGTCACCTTGGTCTTCAGGTAGACGTGCGGTGAGAGCTTGGGCACGGCGGAGTAGCGGAAATGCCCCGGGAAGGTTTGCTCGGTGATGGAGACGCGCACCGGCTGGTTGTTGCTCTGGATGCTGGCACTGGTGGGTATCTGATAGACCACGGCGGTGGCACCGCTTTGGACGGAAGCCTGCAATACCGCCATGGCTTCGGCGGGAGGAGATGCTTCGAATTCCACCCCATCGACTTCCATCAACTGGCTCATCATGTTGTTTGCTAGTGCTCCTTTGGCTCTTGCTCCAAAGAAACTTGTATTCGATGGCGTGAGCCGGTTCTGATTCTCTTGAATGAACCAGGGGTGTAGCGTGGGCTCGCGTCCGCTGACCTGTGGCTGGGCGGTGGAGAGATTTAGTTGGACGTCATTCCAGTCTTCGCCCGTGTTTTGGGTGATGCTGCCGTAGCTGGCGATGGTCACCTGCTTGCCGGTGGTGTTGGCGCGGATGTCGTAGCTGGGTGTCCAGCTCGGGCCGTAGACGATGGACGTCAGGTTGATCGTGATGGTCGACGGCTTGCCCAGCGCGACCACCACCTTGGCGGTGTTGCTGACCTTGCGGGCCCGGCTGTTGAGCTGGTCGATCTCGCGCTTCAGGCGGGCCTGCTCTTCTCTGACTTCCTTGAGCGTGGCTTCGTTCTCCAACGTTGCCTGGTCGAGCTTTTCCAGTTGGGTGTTGTAAAATGACAGCAGCTCATTCCATTGCCCGGCGTTGACCACTGAGCCTGAGCTTTCCGTGGGCGGCGTCGTTTCGCGCTTGAGAATGGCGTCGACGGCCGCGCGCTGGTCCTTCAGGCGGGTGGTGGTCATGCCGAGGGCTTTTGCCTGCGTGCTGTACTTTTCCAGTTCGTCCGTGAGCTCCTTGAGTTTGCCTTCGGGCAGATGGGTGAGTTGGCGCGTTTCAAAGCGTACGTCCTGCAGGGTAAAGCCGCCGGTGCCGTCGACCTGCAGGCTGTTTTGATCCACATTGCTCGGAAGGTTGGCAAAGAGCAGGGAATGCGTGCCTGCATCTAAATCGAGCGTGGCCTCGCGGACGACCTCGGCGCGGTCGGCAAAGACGGTGACTTCTGATATCCTCGAATCGAGGACAGTGCTCTCGGCGGCGTTGAGGCTGAAAGCAAACGTGAATACAACGAGGGTGGTGAGTAAGGCTTTTAAGGTCATGGCTAAACTTTTTGTGTTACTATGTTAATAACACACAGCCAGCGATTTCCTTAGAACTTTTGTGTAAAAGAAATGTCATGCGTCCGGCTTGCGGCGCATGGCTTTGGTCTGGCCTCGTTGCTTCTTGGCCTCGACACGGCGCTTTTGGGAGGCGCGTGTGGGCTTGGTCGCGCGGCGTTTGCGTTGCACGACGGTGGCGGCGAGGATGATCTCTTTGAGTCGCTCCAGGGCGACGGCGCGGTTGGTGTCCTGTGAGCGTGAGTCCTGAACCTTGATGATGATGAGCCCGGACTCGGTGATGCGGTGGTCGCGGTGCTTCATCAGCCGCTCTTTGTAGAAGGGAGGCAGGCTGGAGCTGGGGATGTCGAAAAAGAGCTGCACCGCCGTGGCCGTCTTATTGACGTGCTGCCCGCCCGGCCCCTGCGCTCGGATGGCCTCGAAGACCAGTTCGTGGTCCGGTATGACAGCATGGTTGGAGAGCCGCAGCATGGGAGGACATTGCCACAGTTTCTCTCGTGAAGCCACGCAAAGTTTAGCGAAGTAGAGAGGAGCGGATTTTTGGCAAATCTTCGTGAGAACGGTCTTTAAAGATGAAAGTGCATCGAAACCCACACCTGGGTGACGTTGGCTCCGTAGAGGATGCTCGCTCCGTCTTGACCGTCGTAATAGGCAAACTCTAGCAGGGCACTGAGATTCTCAGAGAAGTGCCGGCTCAAGCCGATGTCGATTTCCTTGCCGAAGGTCGTGCCGTCCTGGGCATTAGTGAAGTAGTGCAGGCCGCCGAAGCATTCAAAAGCGTAGGGGAGGGGTGCATTCCATTGCAGGTAATAGTCGCGCAGGCCGCCCGGTGGGGTGACGCTGAAAACTCCGGCCCAGCCGTCGAATTTGTGCTTGGCCCCGATGGGGATTTGCAGGCCGCGGGTGCCGTTGCCGCCGAGGTTTTCGAAGCCGAGCTGAAGCAGGTACTTCCGGTACTTCGCGCCCGCGGTCACATGCCAGTAGTTTTCCCAGAAGTTGCCGTACTGCGCGCCGGAAGCGCTGTTGTCCACCTGGAAAGCATACTCGACACGCACGGGCACGGACCAGTGATTGTCGACGGCCAACTCGCCTTCGTAGAAGAGGCCGCTGGTGGTGGCGCTTCCGAGTTGGCCGGAGGCGTTGCCCCCGAGGTCCAAATAGTAAAAGTAGGCCCCGAGCTGACCGACGGGCAGGCCTTCGTAGTGGACGTTGACGAAGTGGTTACGGCTGATCAGGCGAGAGAGGAATACGGGCTCGGCGTAGACGCCGGACGGAGTGTTGACCTGCCAGTTATATACGTAGGAGAGCCAGAGGTCCTTCACCGCCTCTGTATTGACCCATACCGCGTCGAGGGTGCGGTCGTTCTGGCGCCAGTAGGTCGGGCTGACGAAGCGGTGGTTGTCGAAGGCGATGGTTTGCCGCCCGCCCTTGAACTCGCTGTTGTACCCGCTGTAGCCGAGGAAGAGACGGTTGAGCTGGTTGTTGCGTGGATCGCGGATGACCTTGCGGCCGTTGGCCGGGGGATTGGACTGATAATCGCTCAGGTTCATCGCCCAGGTATTTTCAAACTCACCCAGGCCGTAAAAGCCGTAGTAACGAGGTGTTTCGTAGCCGACACGTGTGCGCCAGGTGAAGGCCTGGTCGGCCTGCAGGCCTTGCTGGGCTGAGTGCTGGTAGCGGATGCGCGAATCCAGCAGAATGCGCCCCTGGTCCAGCGGAATCGGTTCATTGGAAAAATAGTTCAGCGCCTCCTGGCCCAGGGCAGTGCCTTGCGGAGCGGCGTCCCATTCTGCCGGGGCCTGGCCCAGAACGATAATGTCCACAGCGCGCAGGCTGCACAGGGCCAGCGTCAAGTATAGCCATAGTACACGTTTTGACATGCTTTTGGCACAAGCATGTAACCTGCCTGCCCACTTTGGGCGATACTTTAACAGAACAACTTATCTAGGCCATTGCGGTAGCTTCCTCGTCGTCGAGAACCCAGAGCACACGAGGCTGGGCCTTGCGGTTGAAGGTGGCTGGCTCTGGCTCGTCTTCCTCTTTCTCGATGGCGTGGATCTGTGCCCGCCCGGCGGCGTGCTCAAGGGAGATTTTCTCAATCTGGGCGCAGAAGTCCTTGTAGGTGATGACCTCGAACGTGCCGTCCAGGTGCTCAACGATGGCGGAGAGCGACTCGACCCAGTCACCGGAGTTCAGGTAGCGGACGTCGCCGATCATTTTGTCCTCGGGTGTGTGGATGTGGCCGCAAATGATGCCGGAGCAACCGCGCTTGGCAGCCAGCGCCTGCAGGTGATCTTCAAAGCTGCTGATGTGGCTGACGGCGGTTTTGACGCGCGCCTTGATGGCCTTGGAGAGTGAGTAGTACTCTTTGCCCCAGAGGGAGCGCCACTTGTTGTAGATGCGGTTGAGCCGCAGGAGCTGCTGGTAGCCGATGTCCCCCGCGATGGCGATGAACTTCGAATGCGTCGTAACGGCGTCGAAGCAGTCCCCGTGGACGACCAGGTAGTCGCCCTTCTCGGAGTGGTGGATGTGCTCCTCGACCACGTGCAGCCGGTCGAAGGAGAGCGGCAGGTAGTGGGCGAGAAAGTCGTCGTGGTTGCCGCGCAAGTAAAAGACGTCCACGCCCTTTTGCGCGAGTTTGAGAATGCGGCGTACTACCTTGGTGTGGCTTTTGGGCCAGAGGTTGCGTCGTTTCAGGCTCCAGCCGTCGATGACGTCCCCGTTGAGGATGAGCTTGTCGCAACGACTGTGCTTGAGGAAGAAGTTGATCTCCTCGGCCTTACAATCGTTGGTGCCCAGGTGCAGGTCGGACAGGATAATGGTCCGATAGCGTATTGCCGGTTTTTTTGCCATAGCGTCTAGTTGAGTCGATCAGTCAGTTTGGGTTTGCTATGGAACTTTAATGTAACGTGTTGGCGAGCACTCAACAACGCCACAATTGTGGATAACTTGTGAATTAACGCCGGCGTGACGCGGGCGTGACACGATCGGCACATTGAAAACGCTAAAAGGGGGGAAAGACTGAAAACCTGAAAGCTTTGCGGCATTTCTTTCAGTCGTTCAGCCTTTCCATTTTCCTCCCTTTTACAGCAGCGGAATGTCGTAATTAACGATGATGCGGTAGTCGTTGATGGAGTTGTAATAGGGGCCGCCAGCGGGGTCGTCGAAGCCGACCCAGGCGCCGCGGAGTCGAATCCAGAGGTTTTTCAAAAGGCCTTCCTTGAACCGGTAGTCGATGGTGATGTCGAACTCGTCACTGCGCGGAGGCACGCCGGTGATGGACGTGTGGTCGGCGAAGGCATAGCCGTAATTGGTAAAAGCGCTGAGGCCGTGCAGGCCGATTTCGCCAAAGTCGTAGGAGAGGCCGATGACGAAGGAGGTCTGCCGGGCGCGGTTGAAGTCCTCGATAATCAGACTAGTGAAGCCGGGGTAACTGCCATAGGGCGAGAGCAGCCCGTCGTTGGTCAGGAGGCTGGAGCAGCTCAGGCTGAGCACCGCCCCGGAGTAACCGACACTGGTGGTTGCGCCTACCTGCTGGGAGGAAGTGTCACCGAGGAGCTCTTCTCCGATGCTGCGCTGATCGGAAAACTGAAAGCCCAGACTGAGCGACCAGGGGTCGCCCAGGGGTACGTCGGCGTCGATTTCGGCGTAGTAGACATTGGCGATGTCCCAGACATAGTAGTTGATCATGCCGCCGATGACGTGCTCGCTGATGTTGGCGCGGAAGCCGCCCATGGTGATGCCGTTGGTGTCGTTGTTGATCACGCCCAGGCCCTCGGCCACGGTGATGAAGTGGTTGAAGTCCTTCGGCTTCACCTTGGTGACCTGGCCCGCGATGAACTGCACGGGCTCGAGTTCCTGGGAACCGATGATGTAGGCCTCGAAGGTATTCGGGATCATGCGATTGTCGTGTTGATTCAGGTAGGGGGTGTCGATGATCTGCCGGTAAAAGCGACCGTTGACCTTTTTCACCTTTATCTCGGCATAGGCGGTGCCCAGCACGCTGAAGCCGCTCTGGCCGGGGCCGAGTAACTTGGTACCGTCGCCCCAAGAGGGCGCGTAGACTGGTTGCGTGGTATAGCCGGCTGCCCCGATGGCGAGGATGTCCTTCCAGTAGCCGCTCTTGTAGACCAGGCCGCCGCCCGCTGCCCAGGCTTCGCGCTCGGTGCCGGGGATGCCGCCATCGGCGTTCAGGAAATAGGTGCGGAAATTGATATCCAGGCGCGTGTCGCGAATGAAGGGGTCCTGCTCCAGGGACCATGCGGCCACCTTGGGAAAGACCGAGGGCTCCTGTGCGACCTGGTCTTCGACGCTATTGTAGCGCTGGGCAGAGGTGATCGGCGTGTTCTCGATGTTGGCGGTCTTCGGCGCGGTCGTGTTTTCGAAGATGTAACTCGGCGTGGTCGCACCCTGCAAAAAAGCATGCGCCAGAACCAGTAGTCCGGACACAGTACAGGCTAGCAGTCGGTCATGGCGGTGACCCATTGGCCGGAAAGCTAGACCGGCGCCAGTCCCGGCGTCAAGCAGCCACCCAATCGCGGATGACTTTTTGGAGCGTTTCCATCTCGGTTTCGCTGCCCAGGCTGATGCGCAGAAAACTCTCGGTCAACGCATGCTTGGGGAAGGCGCGCACGAGGACTTTTTGTTCCCGCAAAAACTCGTAGAGCGAAGTGGCGACTGCCAGGCCCCTTTCACCACGACGCGAGACCGGCTCGACGAAGTGGTAATTGGCCACGCTCGGGTAGACGAACCAGCCCAGCGACTCATACCAGGACGCCATCTTGTCGCGCATGACAACGGTGTCGGCAATGACGTTGGCGTAGTAGTCGGTATCCCCAAGGGCCGCCAGGGCGCCAGCCTGGGCCAGGCGGTCGACGTTGTAGCTGTCGCGCACGCGGTCGAGCAGGCCGATGATTTCCTGCGAGGCCAGGGCGTAGCCGACGCGCAGCCCGGCTAGGGCGAAGGCCTTCGAGAAGCTGCGTACGATGACCAAATTCGGGTGCTCCTTGAGCAGTCCGACGCAATCCTGCCCGGAGAAAGGCGCATAGGTCTCGTCCACGGCGAGGATACCCTCGAAGCTTTTGGCGATGTCACCGATGTCCTTGGGGGAAAACCCGACGCCGGTAGGGGCGTTGGGGCTGGTCAGGAGAAAAAGCTTGGCCGGGCACTGCGCAATGGCGTCGCCAGGCAGAGCCATGGAGCGGTCGAAGGTGACCTCCAGCATGGGCGCGTTCTGCGCGTTGGCCAGCACAGCGTAGAGCGAGTAGCTCGGGACAGTCATCGCGGCCGGCTTGTCCGGCCCGCAGAAGGTGCGCAGGAGCAGGTTGAGCACGTCGTCGGCGCCATTGCCGATGAGCACGTTGTCCGCCGCCAGCCCATGATGCGCGGCTACCGCGGCCCGCAGCGGCGCGCTGTTGGGATTCGGGTAGAGGCGCAGGCGTTTGCCGCCCTCGGCCAGCTCGGACTGAATGGCCTCGACGACGCGTGGGCTCGGCGGCACGGGGAGCTCGTTGGTGTTAAGCTTCACCCAGCCGGGCTCGGTTGGTTGCAGGCCGGGCGTGTAGGCCGACATCGCCGCCACATGAGTGTTGGCCAGTTGTTTTGAGGAAGAGGTCATTGCTGAATGTGTTTTATAAATTCAGCAGGAGGCATCACTGGCAAGGTCGATTGACGAAAGTCGCTCACATTTCGGGTGACAATGACGTCGGCGTCAAATGCTTTGGCGGCGGCGAAAACCAGAGCGTCGTCCACATCACTGAAGTCGGATGCAAGAGCCATTTGAGCCTGTTCCCGTCCAGTGCGTGGGACTTCGAGAAAGCGCAGGCAGTCGGCCAGGTAACGCCGGGCCTCGGGGCCGCCGATTTGCTTTCTCAGAAGGTAAATAGCATTGGCTATACAGTGCCAGGCGACGGCCGCACTGAAGGGGTGCCCTTGAGCCCACCGCAGAGTAGATTCGCTGGCATCGTAAAACGGCTCACGCCCAAAAGCAACATCCAGTAGGACATCCGTGTCCAGAACGACTCTCATTTCGCGTTTAAATAGCGCTTGGCTAAGTGGTCATAGCGCTCGTCACCGGTATCCATTCGCGGCAGTTGCTTGGCGATTCCCGCCCAGCGTTTAATGAAATCGTCGAATGAATCGTCGGGCATCGAAGACAGACGCTCCTCGACGAGTTGCGATAGCGAGCGACCCTGGCGCTGAGCGAATGCTTTGCCTTTGGCAATCGCTTCCTCGTCGATGGTCAATGTCAGCTTACGCTTCATATACGTATCTTTTCAAAAAATACGTATAGTGTCAAGCGGCATGCCGTAGGTTCAGTCCTCCACGCGCATTTGCAGGCTGCGGCCGTGGGCGTCGAGTTGCTCCATTTCGCTGAAGGCCCTGACCGTGGGCCAGGCCTTGGCAGCGGAGCGCTTGTCGTACTGCACGACGCTGCTGCGCCGCATGAAGTCGATGACCTGGAGGCCGGAGAAGAAGCGCCCGGTGCGGTCGGTCGGCAAGGTGTGGCTGGGCCCGGCGGTGAAGTCGCCTAGCACCGTGGGAGTCTCTGGCCCGATCAGGATGGCCCCGGCGGTCGTGAGTTGCTTGACCAACGGCTTGCGCAGGGCGGGGGCCACGTGCAACTCCAGGTGTTCCGGCGCGATATAGTTGGCTGCGGCCACGGCGTCGTCCATGGTCTTGGCCACGACGGCGAGGGATTTTTTCAAAACAGCCAGGGCTGCCTTGGCATGGCTGAGGGTTTCAGCCTGCGCCTTGATCTCTGCCTCGACCGCCTCGACGAGTGGCTCGTGGGTGGTGACAAAGTAAACCTTTTCCTTGCCCGAGCCGTGTTCGGCCTGGGCTAGCAGATCCGCTGCGATGTAGTCGGCCCGTGCGGTCTTGTCCGCCAGAACGAGTACCTCGCTGGGGCCGGGCAGCAGGTCGACACCCACCACGCCGAAGAGCTGGCGCTTGGCCTCGGTCACGTAGGCGTTGCCGGGGCCGAAGACTTTGTCCACCGCCGGAATATTCTTCGTGCCGAAAGCCATGGCGGCGACGGCCTGGATGCCGCCGGCACGGTAGACCTCCGTCGCACCACACTTGTGCAGGGCGGCGAGGAGGCCGGGGTCGATGGAGCCGTCGGCCTGCGGTGGGGTGCAGACGCAAATCTCGGGGCAACCCGCGAGCTTGGCCAGGGCCACCGACATGATGACGGTGGAGACCAGCGGTACCTGGCCACCGGGTACGTAGAGGCCTACGCGCTGAATTGGGTAAAACTCTTCGCCGACGGTAGCGCCGTGCGGGTTCTTTGCGCGCCAGGACTTTGGCAGGGTCTTCTTGTGAAAGTCGCGCACGCAGCTCAGCGAGGCGTTCAGGGCCTTGCGCTGGGCGGCCGAAAGCGATTTGGAGGCGCGCTGGATTTCCTCCGGGGAAACCTTCAGTTGCGCGGGCTTGAGCTTGGCCTTGTCAAACTGCTCGGTGAAACGCAGAACAGCGGCGTCACCTTCCTTCTGGACGGCGGCGATGACTGCGGCCACCGCACCGGCGGTGTTTTTGCCGGAGGCCGCGTCACGGCAATAGCGAGAGAGCCGGGAGGCAAACCCGGTCGATGGCGTGCGCAGAAGCTTCATTGCTTGGTGCCGGTCGGAATGCCGGGGAAGTCGAACAGGCTGTCCTCCACCGGCAGATTCACTTCGATTTTATTAAAGACAACGGTGCGTACCAATTTACCGTCCTTGTAGGTTTCCACCTTCTTGGGGAATTTGATGCCGCCACTGGTGAGGCTTTCCTTTTCAACCATTTCCAGATCGTTACTGGAGGTAATGGTTGCCACCAGCTTGCCGGTGCCTTTCTCGAAATAGCGCGTATAATGCAATCCGCTGGGATAGGCGAAGTTGACCACCCAGCAGGTCTTGCCGTCTTTGGTGTCCTCTCCATTCAGGGTGACGGAGCCTCCGCTTATTTGCTCGGGGCCGTCGAAGAAGTACAGGTTTTCCAGCGCATTGGAGATGAGATACTTGGTCTGGTCGGGTTGCAGCACAAGGACGCCGCTGCGTCGAGGGTCCTCTTTATTGAACAATTCACGCCAGCCTTCGAAGCCGTTGACTCCGGTCTTTTCCGTAAGGCCCTCAGTGTCGATTTCCAGGTACTGCTTGTAGGGCTTTTTGAAAACCAGGATGAGCTTGCCGGCGGGGCCGTCGACACTCTCGACGGTGCCTTCATAGCGCAGTGTCTTGACCGCATCGAGGGTCTTGTTCGGTCCGAGCTGGGAGCGGGCCTTGCTGATAACCTGTTCGACTGTTTCGGCTTGGAGCGTCAGGCCGAGTAAGGCGGATAAGAGGACTAGGCTGGTTTTGTTCATGAATCGATGGGACAAGCTTTCAATGAATCGAGAGATGCGTCAGGCAGGGCTTACTGTACATCCACTTCGGTGGAAAAGGTCTTGGCAGGGGGCACGTCTTTTTCCCACGGGCGTTCGTAGGTGAGAGTGATGGTCGAGGAGCCGGGGGCAAGGGCTTTAAACTGGAAAGAGAACGTGCCGCCGCTGCCCATACGGTCGCTGGTGTCGGCGGTATAGTCGTGCACTTCCAAGGACAGGATGCTGGTGTCGTAGCTCTTGACGCTCCAGGTGTACCCGGTGGTCGGGTTACCAGGAAGCTGCACAATGACAGTCGTGTTGGCATCGACGGCGGTGCTGCCGCCGTTGTCGGCTTCCGTCAGTACAGTGGCGTCCTCTGGAACGGAGGGCGCTGCCTGCACATTGACGCCGGATTCGTAGAAGCCGCCATTGGTGCTGTTGGAGGCATTGCTGGAGGTCGGCGTGACGGCCTCCTGGTAGGTTGCGGAAGCGGATGCCGATTCCGTCTCGGCTTGCTGCTTGGCGGTTTGCGCCGCCGAGCCGGTGTGGGAGGATTCCTCCGGTACGGCCATGGGCGTGCGGACGGTGTCGCCCTCGAGCTGTTCGGTACGGCAGCCGGAGAAGACCCCCGCGATGATCAGAAGCGTGAAGAGACAATACAGTTGGGAACGCATGATCCGGGATTCTCGGATCATCGCGGCATCCGAGTCAACCTCCAGATGCGTTACTTGGCCTGGCCCGGTTGCTGGAAATTATCCTCGAATTTCTCTTGGGCGTCTACGTTGGATTGCTTGTCCGTTGTTATCATGGGCGTTTGGTTTTCCATTTCAGCCTGCTGCTTGGCAGTCATTGTCTGCCTGGTCTCCGGAGACAATTCGGCAGGTTCTGGGGGGCTGGGCTCACCGCTGGAGTCAGTGGTATTACAGGCGGTGAGGCCAAAAGTGGTTAAAGCCAGAATGAGAGAGATGGTTAGTTTAGTTTGCATGTGTTTATTATAGGCATCATTAGTGATTATGCAACAGCTACTTACGTTTTCTGTGGTGGTTCCACTCCGTTGAGGCGAAGCGTTGGACGGTTTCCTGGTAGGGCTTCGTTCTCAATACGGGCATGGCGATTTTTTCAGTGGAGGAGTGCAGCCATCGTGCCAGAATGGCGGCGAAATCTATCTCCAGGCGATCCCAGTCAATGCCGGGGAGGGTGGGGCGGTCCACGTAACCCTGGGCGAGGATGCCGGCGCGGGTGCGGCGTTGAGCGGCCCCGGCTACCTTGCGCCCGTCGGCCAGCACGACGTCATCGCGCTCGGCACGGGTAAAGCATTGGCGAAAAGCTCTCGGTGTGAGTGGTGCAGGTGCGGTACTTTGTAATAGCACCGGTGCGTCCTGGGACACCAGGGCCTCATGCAGGGCCCGATGCAGGCCGCTGTAAAGGCAGGTCAGCCCCGCTTCGGCCGCAGGGTGTTCCAGCGGCAGGACGAGGGTCCAGGTCCAGTCGCGATTGTGGTCGACCAGGCCGCCGCCGGTTTCGCGTCGGATGACCGCATGGTTTTGCGCCAGCGCCTCCAGCTCCGGTCCCCAGGCTTGGGCAAAGCCAAACGTGTAGGCCGGTTCCGTCCAACCGTAGTGCCGAAAGCGCGGCACGCCCGGTTCGGGGTAGCTTTCCAGCAACCACTGGTCCGTGGCCATGTTGGCAGCGGCGTTGTCGGCGGTGTATTCCAGGTGATGCATGGGAGAGTGTTCTGGTGCCTGGTGCTTAGTGCTTGGTTCTAAAAGAGTGTGCGGAAGGACAACGCATCTTTCGCTAAAATTCTTCTGAAAACCAGGTACCAAGCACCAGGCACCAGAACACTTCCAAAATTTCCGTCGTTGCAGTGGTGGTGCAAGCGTGTTTTGTTCAGGGGTTTTCGAGAAAATGAAAAGCCCTATTCTACTCGGTGTGAACATCGACCATAGCGCCACGGTGCGCCAGGCGCGTTATCGCGGACAGCCTTCCGCGCGCGGCGGCATGGTCGAGCCCGACCCCGTGGCGGTTGCCCTGGAGGCCCAGCGCTCCGGCGCCGATGCCATTACCATGCACTTGCGCGAAGACCGCCGGCACATCGTCGACAGCGATGTGTACCGTATGAAGGAGTTTATCCAGGTGCCGCTGAACCTCGAGATGGCGGCCACCGAGGAGATGACCAAAATCGCTGCCGAGGTGCGCCCCGCGACCGTTCTGCTCGTGCCCGAAGGCCGCACGGAGGTCACTACCGAGGGTGGACTGGACGTCGTTGCCCACCGCGCCCGCGTCGCGGATGTCATCGCCGCGATGAAGGAGGCCGGTATCGCGGTCAGCCTGTTCATCGACGCACAGTCCGAGCAGATCGATGCCTCCGCCGAGCTCGGTGCACAGTACGTTGAGCTGCACACCGGTAATTTCGCCCACGCCTGGGACAGCCCGGAACTGGAGGCCGAGTTGAACGTCCTCAAGGAGGGCGCGGTGCGTGCTCACGAGGCCGGGCTTAAGGTCAACGCTGGACACGGCATCAACTACACCAACATCCGTCGCGCGCGTGAAATCCCCTGGCTGCACGAGATGAACATCGGCCACAGCATCATCTCACGGGCTCTCTTTACCGGTATCGGCGCGGCTGTCCGCGAGATGAAAGCACTCATGAATCCCTAGGACCGCCCTGATGGAAATGTCATCGCAAATCGCCGCCATCGCCCTCGGGCTTGGCACCGACATCGTCGACATCGAGCGCATCCGGCGCGTCCATGAGCGCCACGGCGAACGCTTTCTCAAGCGCGTCTTCACCCAGGAGGAGCAGGACTACTGCCTGGGCATGAAGGACCCTTACCCGCACCTCGCCGCCCGCTTCGCGGCCAAGGAAGCCGTCTCGAAATGCTTCGGTACCGGCATCGGCAGCGAGTTCGGCTGGACCTCTGTCAGTATCTACAAAGGCAGCCGCCAGGAGCCCTACGCACGCCTCGACGAGAAAGCCCAGGCCCTCCTCGAAAAGATGGGGGGCTCCGAAGTCCTCGTCTCCCTCTCGCATACCTCCACCCTCGGCCACGCGGTCGCACTCATCGTCAAACGCTAGGGCATTAATGGAGGATTTTTTCGGACGGGTGATTCTGTGTCGAAAGCTCCAGTCCTGATGGCTGTATCAACAGCTGGCTATTGTGTTACTACGACCCGGATGAATTTGGGTTCATCGCCGATGGGCACCATGGCCGTGCGTCGGTCATCAGTATTGAGTATCGATAGCGGAACTTCATCTTCAACCCAGTTGGTGAGGTCGGTGGATGTTTCCACACGATAGGCCACATCCGGGCGTCCGGCGTAGAAATCAATCTGAAGCGCAGACTCCGTGACTAGCGGATTCAAAAAGTGGTCCGTTAGCCGTTCATTGGGATCCAGATCGAACGCATAAGCCATCAGCAGGCTTTTGCCGTCGCCATTCAAGTCGCTGTCCATGGACTTATCATAGTGGATACCATGTGTAACCAGCCAGGCCGCCTGCGGATAGAGGTTCGTGTCCATCATCTCCGTCCGGAATCCTTTCCAGGAAGGTGAGGTAAATCCTGTTGCCGTATCCAGATAGTAAAGACGAGCAAAGGGGAAGAACGTACCTATGCCCAATGAGCTAAATAAATCGGGACTTTCTCCTAGGTAATATATGCTTCTCAAGAAGAAACAATGTTCAAACGCTTCATCACCGATATCATTGACGTTCTCAGTAATCGTTAGATGTAACAGATTCTTGCACTCGTAAAAAGCACGAGCCCCGATACGGGTAACGCTGTTTGGGATTGTATAGGCTCCGCTGCGGCCTCCGGGATACTGGATTAAGGTTGTTCGATCAGCGGTGAAGAGTGCTGCTTTATCGCTACTGTAGTATATATTTCCAGGGGCCACTTCTATTTTTAACAAGCCATCACAATTCGAAAATGCATAGTCGCCAATGCTTGTGACGCTTGCGGGTATCGATACCTCTGTCAGCAAGTCACAATAGCGAAATGCGCCCTCCTCGATAGTGAGTACGCCCTCCGGGATTACATGAGTGCCGATTAAGGACCTTGGACTGGAAATTAGACTTGTGTTGCCACCGGTATATAACACACCGCCATGACTGCTGTAGTAGCTATTGTCCGGATTCACATTGTAGCTTTGTAGATTGTTGCAATCCTTGAATGCCGAGCTTGCGATGCTGGTTACGCCGTTGCCAATGGTGACACTGGTTAAGCTTTCACAATAGCGAAATGCTTCGTTGCCAATACTCGTTACGCTGTCGGGTATATTAATGTGAGCCAAGCTGACGCACTCGTAAAAGCTTTGATTTCCTATGCTGGTAAGGCTTTGTCCGATCGATATCTCCGTCAGTTTTTCACAATAGGCAAACGCCTTCTCTCCCAAATGGGTGAGTGAATTGCCCAGGGTGATAACAGCCAGGTTGGGGCATTGCGCAAATGCTTGGTCTCCAATGTCGAGAACACTGTCCGGGATCAAAAGTTTGGATAAGCTTTTGCAGTACTTGAATGCATTATTCCCTATATTTTTTACCCCGCTGTTTATTGTCAGATTTATTAGGCTGATACATCCATTAAAGGCACTGTCTCCGATGTTCATAACGCTAACGGGTATTTCAATGTCAGTTAGGCTATGACAATTGTAGAATGCATATTGATCGATTATGGAAACCGTATTGGGGATCACTAGACTGACCAGGTTTGTGCATTCAGAAAACGTATAGCTTCCGATGCTGGTAATGCTATTGCCTAAAGTGACATTTGACAAGTTAGAGCAGTTTGAAAAAGTTGAAGACTTTAACTCGGTAATTCCATTGCCGATGATTACGTTGGCCAGTTTGTTGCACGAATAAAACGCATGGCTCCCTATCGTAATAACATTGTCCGGGATCATAATGTTAGCTAAACTGTTACACATGTAAAATGCCGAGTTTCCAATGCTCTTAACCCCAGTGCCAATATTGGTATCCGTAAGATTTACACATAAATAAAAAGCCTTATTGCCAATATCAGTTATGCTGTTGGGTATGGTCACGCTTGTCAGGTTGCTACATCCAGAAAAAGCTTCCTCCCCTATGTAGATAACGCTATCACTGATGGCCACGCTTGATAAGCTGCCGCACGATGAAAATGTACTGGGTTTGATGTGTGTAATGCCATTGCCCAAAGTGACGGTAGTCAGGCTGCCACATTTATAGAATGCGCGTTCACCAATTTCTTCTACGTTGTCGGGAATGGACAGTGATGTTAGGTAATAACAATTGTAAAAGGCCCCATACCCTATGCTCCTCACCGCATTTCCAATTTCTAGGCTAGTCAGACCCCAGCACTTGTGAAACGCCCAAGCTCCAATGTTGGTAACACCGTTTCCTAAGGTAATATTGGATAAATTTTGACATTCACTAAACGCGTAGTCGCCAATGTTGATAACACTGTCTGGCAGGGCCACGCCTGTCAGTTTGTCGTGATTTTCAAACACACCTTCGCCGATGTTCTCGGTGCCGTCAGGGATGGCATAGGGGCCACTCAAGCCATCGGGATAAGCGACCAATGTATTCTGCTCGGATGAGAATAGCACCCCGCCAATACTGTAATAGGTAGCGTTGGCCGGAGCCACATTAATACTTGTCAAACTATCGCACCCGTCAAATGCCCAGACGCCAATGCTTGTGACGCTACTACTAACCCACACGGTTATCAGATTACTGCAGTCACTAAAAGCCCCATGTCCGATACTGGTGATACCGTTGCCAATGGTTACGCTTTTCAGGCTAGTGCAGCGTGAAAACGCGTAAGGCCCAATGTTATTTATATGATTTGGGAAAGTCACTCCTGCCAAGCTGCGACAACCGCTAAACGCATCTAAGCCAATGTCCGTTACACTGTCGGAAAACGTCACGCTAGTGAGGTTTTCGCAGTACGAAAATGCCCCCGTTTCAATATGAGTGATATTGCCACCGATGGTTACGCTTGTCAGATGACAACCTCTAAAGGCGTAGTTGTAGATGCTGGTTACGGGTAATCCTACGATTTCCTCCGGTATGACAACATGGCCTGTGTAGTCGTAGGGGAAATCGGTGATGGCAACCTCTGTGCCTTCGCTGTTGATCCGGTAAGTTAAGTCACCAAATTTGTCACCATATGCCACCGACACGATTGAGATAGCGGCAAGCCCCGCGCTCGCCTGAGCAAACCGTGTAATCAGCGATTTTTGTTTCAAAAATATCATCAGAGATGGCTGTCTTGCCATGCTTCATAGACAGATGTTTATAACATGCTAGCTGTTTTAAATATCAATTAAAGTCCATTTATGAAGAGTAGTAAAATTAATAAGCCTAAGCAAGGCAGCCATCGAGCGTGATTTGCTTGATTTCACTATCCATTAGTGGATGCGATGATGTCGCAAAGTATTGCTTAGATGTGGATGCTCCAGCCCTGTTGAGTTCGGACTTGCCGTCATGGCCTTGAGTGGCATCCTGAAGTGTTTTCCTTCCGGGCCTATAGCTCAGCGGTTAGAGCAGGGGACTCATAATCCTCCAGTCTAAAATCGCTTGCAGCCCGAAAAATGTTCTTCTATAGTTGTTTTAAATTTCATAAGGGCCTGTAGCTCAATTGGTTAGAGCAGAGGACTCATAATCCTTTGGTTCGGGGTTCAAGTCCCCGCGGGCCCACCATTTTGAATTTAATACGACTTTTAATACGAGTTCGTGCATTCAGTTTTGCACTTTGGGGTGGTCTTTCTGGCCCGATTTTTACGAGTTTTAGGCTGAGCTGTTGAGTTTTGCTCGTTCTCTTCTTTTACCATGTACATTCGCGTAATGCCCCTGGCTAGAATTGCTCCAATTTCCTGGATGATTTCTTCCTCTTTTGGATTCATGGTGCGTAAAGGGTATAGCTTAGTGCTGATTTCTATCGCCTTCATACCCCGGCAACCTTTTCCAGAAAAGTATTAACAAGCTGGTATGCACGTTGTGCCTGAATGTCTCTTTCCTCCTGGTTGCTGGAGTTATAGAATGCTACTACCTGTTGCGGGCCGTAGGCATCCACGCTTTTGAACTTCTCACGCAGGTATGCTGTGGCGAGCTGAACATCTTTTTGGTTTGAGGATAAGCGCTTTTTCCAAGCTTCAGCGAGTTCAGGGATGCCGCCTTGGAAATTTTGGAGGCAGTAACAAATGTCATAGGCATCCTTTGGCTTGTCTCTCCTCTTTAGGGCCACTGCTTTCATGATCAGGAAGTCCGGGATTGAAGCGACTTGGATGCTCACCGTATTGCTAGCTCCACTGGCCATATGACCTTCTACCTTGTGGCTGGTAGGTTCATAAAACGCAGCTGCACAGCCGTCAGCCTTCAGTAGGCGGAACCCTTGCAGAAGCTTGGGCTTGTTCTTCTCGGTTTCTGCATCTGCGGCGGCGAGAAAGTCGATATCCACGACGATTGGTGCGGCTCCATCCTGCAAATCTATCGTTGTTTGTAACTGGAATTCTTTTTCGCCCCTTTTGTAGCGGCGAGTTTCGAGAAGTTGTTGAAACATCTCGGCATATCGGCCTTCCATCAGTTTATTGGTGTCCAGCGCCAGGTCGACATCGATGCTACCGATATGGGGCACCTCGGCATCGTGGATGAGTAGTTCCGGTACCCATCCACCAACGAGCACGAGGCAATGTTCGTAGGATGCCAGAACTTGCATAACGTCGACTAGGGCGCGTTTGGCGGCTTCGACTTTACGGTCTGTGTATTCTTCTACAAATCTTGGTTCCATCACCATAGAAGGTTAGCGGCCTTCCACACGGGTTTGATCTTCTGCTCAAGGAGTGCTTCTGCGCCCTCCTGGCCTCGTCCTCCGGCCTGAATGAGGTCGACATAAGTCTGCACGGGGTGGGTCATTGGCATGTTATCGTGCGCCACCCTTTGCTCCCCGGTAAAAACGCCTAGATCCTGCGGAACCAGAACGATCACATCCGCTCCCGAGTCCACCTTTTTTAATTCTGTGATTTTCTCGAAATTGCGACGAAAGGTGTCATCCATGTAAAGCCAGAGCTTTAGCTCGCCTCTCACATGGGCTGCCTGTTCCGTGGCGGCGGAAAATACTGCGAGGGCACAGTGTGCCTCCTTTTCATTCAAATAACTCACTAGTTTCTCGCGTAGTTTGGAGGGCCTTTCGAGCGAGAAGTACTCATGCCGGATATGGTCTTTGAATTGGTAGCTTTGGCTCCATTCACGAAGCATCCCCAGCGGGTCATGCAACTTGAAGCCTGTACCACTTTCATCATCGGTAAGGTAAGCCTGGTCTTTTAGGTGGCGGACTACCTTATTGACCAGCCCCAGGCTGACACCGGGGGAGCATGCATCTCTTAAGCCTCTTTGAGTCCACTTCTGGACTAGGTCCTTATTGGTTAAAAGACTTCGGATAACACGGCCAGCCTCGGCAGTTCCGAGATTAACTTCAGTGGGGCCGTCTATTTTGACAGGAGCGTATCCTTGTCGTTCTATGTGGAAGAGGTTGGGGACGCTAATTTTACAATTACCGGCGAGATCGAACCATCCCCAGCCATGCTCTTCGCATAGTTCGGCCATCCGGGGTGAAATGCGGGCGGCTGCAAGAACGGGAACTTGGGTGCTACGTTGATTGCCCTCATTGCGAAACTGGCTGAATTGGCTGACATAGGGAAACTGGGATGGGCGTGGGAATGCCTTACAGTCTATTTGCAGGATAGCCTCGCTGCCGTTGCTGGTCCTTACCCGTGCTTCCAGGTCATACCCTGGGTCATAAGCGCCATCGAATGGTTCGATTTGCACATCGCCAAGCCAGGGGATGCTTTTCAGCAAACTCTCAATTTGCTCTATGGACTCTGATACTAGTTCTTGCGCGTTCATAGATTAAGTATTGTTCATGATTGCGTGAACATCGCATAAATCGTGAACAATGTCAAGTCGTTCATGGTTGGACTATTGTTCATGACGTCGTGAACATGCCAATTTTTATGAATAATCAGGGCTGTTTATCCTTGTTTCGAATTCTAGATGAGAGCCATGAGCTAACAGCTTGTCGCTGAAGCCGTATTTCTGGAGGGAGTTGTACCGTCAATGCGAGGCCCTGGTATTTTACCGCTTTCACCCCGTCATGTCCTCCAGGAATTCACGCTACCTTTCATCCCATTTAGGGAAACACTCTTTGAGGCGCTCGATGGTTTGTCGCCACTTAGGAGCTGTGGGCTTACAAACTGAGTTTTGGTTCCCAAAGAAGCCTACCTCATGGAAGGCCTGATTCTGTTTTACAGTTTCAAGCCAGCGGACTTTTACGAAGTATTCGGCTTTTTCAGGGTCGTCAGCTGATTCCCGGTGGTAATCGGCTTTGAGAACCTCCAGGCATGGCTTTGAATCGCTTTCGGTTTCCACCTGGAATTCTGAAGCTTGAACGGCGGAGGCTTCAACAATGCCTACCCCGACGAAGCCTTGGCCTGGGATTCTAACCCATATGCGGTCTTTGGGGTTAAGCATTTTGAGGCTTTGACTGTACCAGCTTCCGCCACCTGCGGAGATAAAACCGTATTTGCGTGCTTCTTCCCAGCTACGGCTTGGGCCGTCACCGAATGAAGCGTAAAATTCGCCATTCCAAGGCTCTTTGGGGCCAGCCGATTTTGTGGTATTGGCTACGTTTTCTTGAGTTTCCTGTGGGTCGATGAGCCAGGTACGGCTCAAGAGCTGTTCTTCGCCATGCTGGAATACCTGGAAGAAAAAAACGTTTATTGGGATGTCTTTATCGTTAAGGTAGGCTACGATGCGCTCGGTCGATGGGTCTAGTTCTGAGGCACACAGAATGATTTGGTGGGAACTATTGAGTTGGTCCTCGTCTATCTCGAATCCGAATCGGTTCTTGAACGCATCTTCGAGTTTCTGGCCTGAACTGTAGTTGCGATATATTTGGGCGATCCTTTCTGAGGTAAGTTGCTCGACCCAGGTTGCGTAGTCCAAGGCTTGTGCCACGATTTCACGGGGTGTTTTGCCCCGTTTGAGTTCGATTAAAACGAGGGAAGAGTCAGGTGCGATTGCCAGTAAGTCGATACGACCACCGTTAGGCGTGATTTCCTGCCGTCCGATGAGCATCCATTCACTGGATAGAATCCGTGGGTCGGCCACGATCATGTCTTCCAGTAACTGCTCGGATACCAGCTTTGATTTGCTCAGAGGCGCAGGGCTTGTCCCGACCTTCCAGATGGCGTGTTGAATTGGCATGCTCTAAATTTTTAAGTATTCAAAATGTCCAAGTCTGAGGAGCTTTTCTTGGGCTCTTTGTGCGTGTTCCCTTGTTGTTTCATTGTTGCTACTAAGACCGACTTTGAGAATAGGCTTTACCTCATCTTCTTTAAAATAGGTGTTTCTTGTGGCCTCCAAGCTGCTGGTTATCATCTCGAAACACTCCAAAACGTCATTGGGGTATTTTTCCAGTAGTTCATTTAACGTTTTGACCTCGAATGAAACACCATATCTTTTCGGGGTGCCAAATTTAAGTATTTGTTTATATTTTTCTAATCTCCATTGAGGACTCAGGCATTCTGCCTTCAGCCAAAATGTGAATTCACGTAACTCGTCAGCGTATCCTACCTTCATTCTCCATTCAAAAAACGCCTTTATGCGTTCGAGTATAGATTCAGAGATTTTGGGTCCACTATCCTCTAATGTATGACCGACATAACTGAATAAATTAGACCAGCGCTCTCTGTCTTCGGAAGTATTTTTGTAGAAATCCTCTAGCAGGCTTTTTTTTCCCGTTAGGTCAAAGCATTCCCACAGATAATAAAGAAATAGATGTTGCCCTAGGGTGTCCACTACATCACGGCTTCTGTCATCGATTTCATGTAGCTCTTTAAGATGTTGCAGAGCAAATTGGTAGTGGGATTTGAAAATACTATAAGTGTCTGAGAAATTTCTCCCATAGCGTAATACTGTAGCGAAGGCATGCTTCCATACGTTGATATTCTCCATGGGAATAATCTCATCTACATGTGCCTTCATCCATTCTTTATCTAATCCATAAATGCGATGTATATGGACGGCTAACAGAGCATGCTCAGGTAAAGAGAGCATAGGAGACTGTGTTAAGCGGCTTTCTAGGATGGAGAACACTTCCGTGAGGCTATCGTTTTCTTCATGTTTTCGCACCCAGTATCCATATTCTATTAAACTTTCTAGGGCTCGACCTCTCGTTTGGTTGATAGCAGTGCCAAGTGCGTCGTTAAAGACTTCGTGATCATTGTCTAAGTAATAGTCTCCTTGCTGGCATAGCTGTTTAAGCACCTGGAATACTGGGAATCTTAGCGTAAAAGGCAAATCGACTTCTTTCTTTAATAGGTGTTCCATGAAGTCGCCTACTGCACGCCTTGGGTAGCTCCATGAAGGTCGTTTCCAGTTTGCGGCACCTTGAAACTCGTCTGTGCCTTCAACATTATCATGGTGGGCTAAAACCCCATTACAAAACTCAAGCCACTGCTCGACATTCCCCAAGCCCCTCTCTTTGGCTAGGTTCTGCATCGCTTGGATTATGCTCGCGACATATAAGGGAAGTTTTAT
Source organism: Verrucomicrobiia bacterium (assembly GCA_030432235.1). Lineage (GTDB taxonomy): Bacteria > Verrucomicrobiota > Verrucomicrobiia > Opitutales > Cerasicoccaceae > JAUIHT01. The sequence goes on from JAUIHT010000008.1 coordinate 157,545, forward strand.
CTCGTCTAGGTGCTCATGCCAAAATTCAAAGCGCTCAGAGCTTTTTAATATTACTTCTTCGCATACACCTTTAAAGGCATGCATCAGGCCGTTGTGATTGAATTCTTTATGGAAGTCGGCCCGATCATGGTGAACATCGTCCCAGCTATTCAAGAAATCGAGCAGCTCTTGATCGTTAAAATTTGAAAGTTCATCTGTGCTTTTAGGGCTTACTTCCGAGACGAATCCTCCTCGAATCCTACTTGACGGTTCCGCTAGAGGCTCGGGGTCTGGCGTTCCAAGTTTTCCCTTTATACTCTCGAGAATACCTATATGTTTTTCGTCTAAAATTGGCTCAAAAGTCCATAATTGATTCCTTTGAAAGCTTAGCCTTCTTGCCTCGTAATTTTCTTCGGTAAAGTACTCGCCCATCCATTCTTTTACTTGCTCTCTTGGTGGGCCTTCCAGGATGGCTTCTATGATTGAATTAAGTTTACTTTTAGACAGTAGCTTATTTCCCAATGCCTGGCAGGCATTACGAATCATAAACTGGAATTCGTAGTTCAAATCGTAACGCCCATATTCTTTGTGCAGTAAGATTTCATCGCGTATCCAGTCTATATCCGCCGCAGAAGGATAAAGTCCGTAGAGGTAGTGGCGTATCCTTTTGAATACGGTCCATTTTTGCTTTCTCAAAAGAGAGTCTAAATTCTGAATACTACCTTGGTCATTTTCATACACCTGTTTGCAGGTGAATACTAAGGTTTGAACGGCACGTTCTTTAGCATATAGCGCAGTACCTTCCGATAGTTCGAGATTTCTACACCAAATTTCAGAATAGTCCTGAGTTTTGCCCTGCTTTATCTCCTCGTCGTTCTTTGATAGAAAAATCAGGTCAGTTACAGTTCGAGTAAGCAGTTTCGCTGTACTGAAAGGAGCTTTTTTTGCGAGAGGCTGAATCCCTTTTTTTAGTAATTCTTCGTATTCCCATTGGTCAAACTTAGTAGTTGGTTCCAGATGGCTATAAATAGCACCAATTCCTTCATCGTCTTTATTTTTTTCTTTCTCACTTTTCCTTGGGTCTTGCTGGAAGGAAATCAATGGAAGTGCTAATTTTAAAGCATCATCACATTCGCCACCATCAACCCAATGGTTTATCAGGTCTCCAAAATGGTGTGACGAAAAGCGCACGCTTAAGTCTACATGCTCAAGTAATTTTGGCAGCAATTCTACCGACTGTGAAGGTTTTAAATTTAAGGCTATAGTTAGTATGTAGCCGTAAACGACGGGGTTATCTGTCTTTGGTAATGTGGTAATGATTCTTATTACACTGCATGGGGCTTCCTCGGCTACATTACATAAATAGGATAATTCCGGCCACTGAGGAAACTGTTGGTAGCCGTCAGGTAACTTAACTGTAGATGGAGGGCGTTTGAATAGCCCCCGTTCTTCAAGAGGCTTAATCCACATTGGATTTTTTAGCCGTGAAAAAAAGTACCTGCGGTCGACTTCCTTGTGGGTCGAAGCAAGTGCTTGTTCCACTACTTCATCCGTTGGTGTCTTCCAGGATTTCATCAAGCTTTCCTATCCGTTCTATGTGGCTGCTCGCTGCAGTGTGAAATAATGCTTCTAGTATACGGAAATGATGCCTGAGCTGCCTTGTAGTTTCTTCATTAAAAGGTTTTTCTCTCAGGTGTGCATGCTTGTTGAACCATTTCTTTGCTTCTTTCCAATCATGCTGTAGGTTTCCAGGTATCTTTTCGCGATCCTTGTAATCCAGATACGTTGCGAAAAACATTTCGCTAGCACTTTCGCTCCTCCTTCTGCCTTCGGAGTGTTCTCTGAGCAGTTCCTTTATTTTATCGCATACCAAAAATGGAATAGCATGGAAGCTAGTTTCAGGGTTTTCGGTGACTGCTGGTGTTGTATTCCAAGATGCCTGCCAAACTTCCTGAACCCGATCAACTAAATCTGGATATTGGACGCGTTCTCCTGAAATGTTATTCTCATCCTGCGCTAACCTATTCATTAGGTCCCTTCCAGCATGAGAAACAAAGGTGATGTAGCCTGGCGGACAAGAATCCATCATTTTCGCAGCACCATAGTAAGCCTCAGCGTATATTGGCTGATTCAGATCGTCCTTGAGCCATTTGTGGATTTTCTGCCTTTGTTGTTCAGGAAGAGACATTTTCTTTATCAAGAAAAGGCTAATGAAGCGCCGTATGCTACTAATGATCTTTGATTGAAGCATTTACATCTCACTGAGTTTCTCATTCAGTTCGGAGATTTTCGTGAAGATGGTTTCCACAACTGTGTCGTTGCCTTGGAAAATTTGGTCCGGGCCAGCGTGGTCGATATCGGTAAAGGGCGGCTCATAGAGCATGGAGGGCTCAATGGTGCCGTGTTTGGTCAGTTGCTGGATGATTAGCTCGATGAACTGGATTTGGCGGCGGTTAAGGCTATGGCTACCGAGTAAGTCCGAAAATTCCTTTTTGGCTGCCTGTTCGTCCATGCCGACGAGTTTGCGGACGAAGTAGGCGATATTTGGGGCGTCGGAACGGTCCAGCAGGCCCTTGAGTAACTTTTCGCCGTCCTCCTCTCCGAGTTCGATGAGTATCCTTTGAAGTTCAGTCAGGTCTGTAGGCGTAAGGGACACATTTTGACGGACCTTCTGGATGGCGATGTGGTCCATATGGGTGCGCAGGTACTCGGATACCTTTTTCTCGTACTGAGCCCCGGTCATCTTGGGGATGAAGAGCGGTTCTTCTACTCGAATGCCTTTCACCTCGTCCTCAAACTGCGTGTAAACGACTTTGCGTTTGGTTTTATCGAGGAACTGGACCAGCCCGCGCAGGCGCAGGCGCAGCTCCTCCAGCATGTCGAGGTTGATGTCCTGCCAGAAGTCAGCCTCCTGGATGGCGGCAAGGTACCCTAGTTGTGCCTTAACGAGTGGGATGTTGGCTTTTTCCTCCAGCCCGGAAGCTATTTCGACGATTTTACTGCGGTCCGATTCAAAGCTGCGGTGGTCACCTTCGATATGGCTGATTTGCATACGTAGGGCGGAGGCATCAAAAAGGCGTGCTTCGAGTTCGTCCGTATCTAGCTCACTGGGAAGCGTTGCGATCTCAGACCGCAGAAGCTCCGTGTCGCCGTCGGACAAGTCTACCCACCTGTCAGCATCTTGAAATCGTTCGACGGCTTCGAGGTGCATGCGGACGATGAAGTTATCCGTGTTCATGGCCGAGACTTCCGTATGCAGGTGCTTGGCCAGTGAGTCCCGCAGGCTGACGAACTCCCTGTACTTATCCTTGCATTGCAGGTGGTTGAGCAGGTCCACGCGGGCACGGAAGAGCCGGGTTGCCAGGGAAACGCCAGCGGTGGAGTCGATGCCGTCCGGGTTTTCCTTAAAGAAATCGAAGTTGAAGCAGAAGTCGAAGATACGGAAGTCCGCCTTGTCCTGCCCATCGGTAAACAAGTCAGGGCACAGGCGTGTGCCTCGGCCAATCATTTGCCAGAATTTTATCTTTGAGTAAACCGGCTTGAAGAAAACGAGGTTCAGCACCTCGGGCACGTCGATTCCTGTATCGAGCATATCCACGGAAATCGCGATATGCGGGGCCTTATCCTTTTGGGAAAAGTCGTCGATGAGGCTCTGCGGGTACTTGGCTTGGTTGTCGATGATGCGGGCGAAGTGGCCGGCGTACTGCGGGTAGTGGTGGTTAAAACGTTTCTCGATAAAATCCGCGTGGTCGTGGTTGCGGGCGAAGATGATGGTTTTGCCCAGGCGGTCACCGCCTTCGACCTTGTGACCATGCTCCATGAGGTGCTTGAGCACTTTGTCGGCGGTGTCCTCATTGAAGAGCCACTTGTTAATGGCCCCGGCGTTGACCCGAGTGGGCAGAGGGCCGCCATCGGCGTCATCGCCCCAGTCCAGAGCCTCCCACTCGGCCTTCTCCTCATCAGAAAGTTTGTCGTAGTCGATGCCTTCACGTGGGAATTTTAGGTCGATTTGCTGTACCTTGGGCGGAACGAGGAAGCCATCGCTGACGGCCTGTTCGAGTTCATAGGCATCTGTGGGGACTCCGTTCTCGAGGTCAAACAGCTCGTAGGTGTTTTTGTCGATTTGTTGGCGGGGGGTGGCGGTCAGGCCAACCAGGAGCGAGTCAAAGTATTGGAAGATGGCCTTGTACTTCTGAAATACAGACCGGTGAGCCTCGTCGATGATGACCAAGTCAAAGTGCCCCACGCCGAAACGGGCTTCCCCCTCCTTCGTCTCGTCGATGAGGTTCAGCATGGTCGGGTACGTGCAAACGTAGACGCGGCCTTCCTTTTCCTTCTCCGTGACCAAGTTTACGGGGCTGGAGTCCGGAAGGTTCTTCTTGAAGGCGTTCGCGGCCTGATTGACCAGCGATACGCGGTCGGCGAGGAAGAGGACCCGCTTGGCCCAGTTGCAGCGCTGGAGTAGGTCCACAAGGGCGATGGCCGTTCGGGTCTTTCCCGTGCCCGTGGCCATGACCAGAAGCGTCTTGCGTTGCTTTTCGGCGAAACTGGCGCAGATGGTACCGATGGCCCGCTTTTGGTAGTAACGCCCGGCGATTTCGTCTTTGATGCGCTTTGGATCGAGGGGTTTGAGAGAGTCGCGGCGTAGTATGAGACGTTGCAGCTCATCCCTCTTGTAAAAGCCCGCCACTTGGCGAGGCGGGTAAGCCCCGTCGTCCCAGAACCACGTTTTGTAGCCGTTTGAGTAAAAAATCAGCGGGCGCTGCCCATGCATCTTTTCCAGGCAGTCTGTGTAGAGCTTGGCCTGTTGTCTGCCGACATCGGGCTCGACCGTGCTCTTCTTGGCCTCAACAACGGCCAGCGGTTTGCCATCTTCTCCCCAGAGCACGTAGTCCACATAGCCGACTCCTTCTGTGTTCGGCATACCCATAACCTTGTATTCGCGGTCACGAGGTTGTTCGAGCGGCCATCCGGCGCGGCGCAGGTCGATGTCGATGAGGTAGCGGCGGGTCTCATCCTCGGAATAGTCGTGTGGGTCCGGCTGGTCCGCGTTGGCGGTCTTGACCATGGCCAACTGCTCTTTCAGGGCAGTCAACTCGGCATCGGCCTCATCCAAGCGTTTTTGGCGTTCCAAGGCCTCCTTGCTATGGGCTTCTAGTTGAGCCTCCAGCTCCTCAAGCTGCTTCTGGGTTTTGGTGGATTCATCGGTAGCGGCTGAGGGCACCCGGGCGTCATCCCAGGCGAAGCCGGATAAGTCAGTACCCGGAGGCGAGTACGTCCGGGCCAGCCAGTAGAAGACATGATGCAGCTCCTTGACCGCCTGCAGAGCATCGTACTGGCGAATGGGGCGCTGGCTGTGGACGGCCTGGTTACCGATTTTCTGGATGGCCCGTGTTTTTTGAAATACGGCCTGCGGCAGAAGGGTTTTGAAGGTCGGCTCGTGTAGGAGGGAGCCCAGCGACGTATCGTAAGGCTCCCTCAGGCTCTTATCGTGGCGGTACAGCCAGTGCACCGCCGTCTCCAAGGCAAAACGGGCATGAAAGCAGGCTACCCGGGCATCGCCATGTATATAACGCTCCGCGTGCTCAGCCGCCTCAGCGAGGTCCGGCAGTATACGAGCTAGGGTGGCGAAGTTAGACACGGCAGCAATGGGATTGTATTAATTTCAATGTGATTGCCGCCTCTGGATCAAGCCTTTACGGGCCTACTTCAGCGACCAGCCTTGTTCCTCGGCGACGACTTCAGCGAAGCGTGGGATTGTGGCGTTGAGCTTTCGCAGGCGTTGCTCGGGGGTTTGTTCTAACTTGTTGGCGATGTCGTAGAGCTTGGCGATGACCAGCTCGGGGCGCATCTCGTACATTGTGATGAGGTAATCCTGTGGATGGCTGGCCTGAATATCCCAAGGGGCGAGGTCCTCCTTATTGAAATGCTTCAGGTTGAAGGTCAGGATGAGCTGGGCTTCTCCCTTGATGGCGGCGGCAAGCACGTGACGGTCCTTTTCATCGTTGGTCAGGGCCGGGATGAACGGTTCATAGCCTTCGACTAAGGATTCGGGGAATGTGCGTGTGATTTCCCCGTCAAAATGCTCAGCCAACTCTTCCGGCCAGCCAAGTTTATCCACATGGGTGCGGTGGGTCTCCGCCAGGATGTCTTTGGAAAACACAGGGGTGTAGAGCCTGCGTTCCTCGGCTAGCCGGAGGAGCAGGTCACAGACGCTGTGGCTGGCCAGCACACAGGCGTCGAGACACACCCTGAAGTTCGCATCAATCATTCCTCACCTTTATAGTCTGAGTCGTAGAGGCCGGCGGCGATGACCCGTTCGTTGAGTTTGTCGAGGGCTTCCCGGCGCTGCTTGGCACGGAGGGCCTCGAACATTTGTAAATCCCGCAGGTAGACACGACGGTGCGTGCCCACGAAGTGGAACGGAATCTTCTTGTCCTCCAGAAGCTTGACCAGGTGTGGGCGGGACATGCCCAGGAAGTTGGCGGCGGCCTGGGTGGTAAACTCCTCGTTGGCGGACGTAATGGTGATCGACTGACCGCTGGCGAGCAGGCGCACTGCCTTGGTCAGGATGTGAAAGAGTGGTTCGGGGACCTCGACGTTGGCGCCTTCGCGGCCAATCATGAGCGGGCCCTCATGCCCATCGATGACCTTTTGGACATGCGCCAGCAGGTCGCGGTCACCCGGAGATGCCGCGTTTTCGGTGGTGGTGTTCGTGTTCATTTTCATTCCCTTGCGTTCGTTGCCTTGTGGTGGCTAATGGCCGAAAGCCATCAACCGCCCCTAATAAACGAAATAAACGAAACGCCCGCAAGTGAAATAATCGAAAATAGTGGCGTATGGCCTATGGGATTCGAACCCTCGGTAGGCATGTTTTGGTCCCTGTGATTTAGGGAAAGCCCCGGAAAACCTCGATTTTCGGAAACTTTTTTCGGATCGTCCGCCAGCCCTTTATTTATGCGGGATATATTTTGTGAGAAATTTTCTCCAGGACCTCTGAAAACTGTAAATAGTTATAGAAAGGAGGTAATCCCATGAAATTTAAGAAAAAGCATATGAAGTTAATCGAACAGTTTTTTGCACTGTCTACTGCGGATAAGGCTATTACATTGGCCCTGGTTGTTGTGATTGTGGTCGTCATCCTGTAGTCGTTACACTCGGACTCCAAATCATTGAAATCTTAGGGATAGGCTTTGCTCAATTAGAACATGCCTAAACTGGCTGAGTAAGCGAGTTATAGTAAGGGCGCGTGCTCCTAATAATTGCTCGATTTGATGCTTTATCATCGACATGGCATTTATTGGTACGTATCATTATTCACATGTGGACAGTTACGCGAAATTCCGAAGACGAGTACGCCGAAGCCATTGCTGGCGAGGGTGACTCAATACAAACGTTGGCAGAACAAATAGGCTTATCTGTTGCCCAAGCTCAATATTGGCTATCTGTTCAGGAATTACCGCCAGTTGACGAAGTAGTTCCTAAGGGTACATCATGGAAAGTGCCAAATACGATAATCGCCTATTGGGGTGGTGATCTTGGGGCTGCCGGGCAATTATGGGTAGATTGGAATGGTGATATCGATAGTCTAAAGGATAAGGGCTTTCTCGTCGAAGAACTTCATTTTAAGCCCAATTTCATATACCGTTCTGATTCGAGTGGACCTTCTTCAAAGAAGCCAACTAAACGTTTTGAATGGAAACCGGTAAAGGGTGGCTCTGACGAGTTTGAGCTAATGCACGCTGTTATGAGGTACACCTTGTCTAAAAAGCTACATGGATTATTCTATTGGGGGCATGGTAGTCCCCACGGCTTGATTGTCAAAGATGGGCCAACTGGAAGCTGGCAGCTTCTTTACGACCACGCTCGTCCGCTTTATGGGCTGGCCTGGGTTAAACTATGCGGCTGTTTTTCAGACAAAGGAAAACCATGCCTTTGTTCTAATACTCTTGGCCATACTTGGGAAGGCTTTGACGGCATGCTCATCCCCTTGGGGCCTATTGCAGGAAATATTGATTCTGCTGACTGGAAAATGCTGGCCTGATTTAACAGGGACTATTTTTCATGATCTTCATGGAATGCCCAGCGTATGATCGTCATGACTCCGTGGTGAACATTATAGATGAACATCATAAGTTGGACGATTAACATGAAAAGACCTGATACTACGGTAACCCATGCGGTCCTAATCAGGAAAGAGCGTAAGAATTCTGGATTATCAGACAGCTGAATTAGATGGGAAGCCAGCCCATTAGTGCTGCCGAATGCCATGATTATTAGGCAAGTGAAAAGAAAAACGAGGAAGTAAATAAAGGCCTGTAGGTAAACAAAAAGGTAATATTTTAAGTACGTCAGCCCTGAGTCGTGTGTATGATCATGCAATTCTACATACATGGAAGGTCGCCCAGTTGCAGTAATTATAGAGTAGCCTGCTATTAAGAATCCCAGTGTTGCAAGTGCGAAGCCAAAACCAAATTGAGCGAGTTCACGGACCTCTACTATTAGCTTTGTGTCGTCGCCCCAGAAGAACGCTTGAAAAGTTGCTAGTCCGACAAACAGTATGGTTGAAATCACGCTTGTACGGCTGGGCTGGATTTTTCTAGCCCTAAGGTAGATAGCGAAAAGACTCTTTTCATCCAGCAGACTGTCTGGGTCTTGATTACTCATGGATTGTGCTTTTCAATTAGGGCCTTAATCTTCTTTGATACATCTATGGATGCTTTAGGTAGCGAAATGATACCTTTTTCAAGAAAACCAACGAAAAGACTAACCATGCGAGTACCCGTTCTGACGACATCGCGGCTAGGCTTTTCTAAAGTAGATTTAACCTGAAAATCTTGGTTGTTTCCGTTAAGTTTATCTCCATCGGAATCATATCCCTGTAGCTTGATTTCTACATTGGCCTCAGCTACTTGCTGGTCCAGTTGATTGATAGTCTCTTTCTTGTCTAATCCTTTTGGATTGCTATGAGTGAGCACTGTAGATGTGCTACCTAAATCTGTTTTACTTGAGCGCATTTTTTTGAAAAACCCGCTCATGTCCATCTCATGATTCGAGTCGACAATTCGAATAGATATCTTCCGTAATTGCTCGTATTGGTTTACGAATTCGCTGAAGGATTGCTTCGATGTCATAGGAACCAATTTGATAGTAGGAACTGGATACGCAGCATTAAGCTCCTTTTTAGTTACTGTTAGGCCATCGTTTTCATCTCTTATTGCTTGAGCAGCCTCGTACAATTCATCGATGTATTCACTGCGGCGCTTTTTCACAAGGTATTGAAATGTTCCTCTGAATTCCGACATTGAGGGCGCAAAGCGAGTTTCCTTCAGAAAAATCAGCCGATGATTATTAAGTATTAACGTAAATATCGAAGATGGGGATGATTGTAGCGAACTATGATCTTCTTGGAGTTTACCATCTTTGTAAACTTGATCTCTCTCTAAGGTGGTGTCTTTGATTAAGCGTCCACTCAAAGCTAGGAGTGGCGTATCGCCATTGCTTTGCTCGATTTTATGTAATCTGACGTTTTGAAAAATGAACGATGTCCTGTCGTATGTTCTGACGCTTCCATTGGTGAAGGCTGGCCATATTACATGTGAGAATAAGTCCAGAAGAACATACTGCTCTCCGAAGCGGCATATTAGGTTACCAAATTCTACAGGTCTTTCATCTTTTTCTGCCATAATACAAAAAAGTTATAGTGGTTATAGCAATTTGAAAGCTTTTTTTGGAGTAGTCATTCACAGTTCCCCGTTGAAGGCGCGTTGTTGGAGGGAGGCGAAGAGGGTGTCCAGCTCGGTGAGTTGGGAGCGCATGCGGGCCTTTTGGGCCTCCACCCGGGTCACGATGTCGGCGAAGCGTTGCTGGAGGTCGAGCGGGGGCTTTGGGATCGGGATGCCCTGAAACTCTTTGGCGTTGATGTTGGCCATGCCCACGATGTTTTTGCACATATTCTGAAGGTGCTGCTTTATTTGGGGCGTATTCATGAAGGCTCCGATGTACTCAGGGTCATTCTGTGAGTTAACGATGCCCCGCACCAGGTAACCTGCGAAAGCCATGGGCGTATCCTCTCGATACACGGCGGTTTTGCCAACGAGTTCTTTGCTATTCGTACGGTTGAAAAGAATCTGCCCTTTGTGAACTAGGTACTTAGCTGCTTCCTTGCCCGTAAGCTCAATGTATTTCATAGATTTGAAGTCCCATCCTCCTGAATATGTGATGTTGTTCATACGCAACATAGGGTAACCCTTTTCTTCCAGAATGGCCTTAGTGCTAGTTCCATAATTCACGGATTCCATCAGGTCTCCAATTTGCACCACCTCCCAGCCTTTGGGATTGGTGACGGGGTCGCCGAAGAGGTCGAGGAAGGTGGACTGGAGGAAGGTGTCGAGTTCGGTGAGGGCCTGGCGGCGCTTCTGTCGGAGGGTGTCCGCCGCATCCAGTATCCCCGCTATCCGCTTCTGCTCCTCCAACGGTGGCAGCGGGATTTCGAAATCCTTCACAATCTTCTGACTAATGTTTGGCTGACCTCCACCGACTCGTTTGGCCAGTAGTTTGTCTTTAGCACCTTTAAGAACCCTATATAGATAATCCGAGTCGCAGATTTTTGAGTTTGGATAGATGTGGCATACAGCCTGATTTGTGGCAGCTTCTATTGCGAGGCGAGAAACCTGCCCCACTGTAGCACCATACATAGCAATCAATATAGCTCCTGGCTTTAAGAGTTTTGCCGATGATTCTGTAAGACCCTTAGCGGTGATAAATTCCTCTGCATGGTTTACAATGCTTTGAGCTAGTTCTCCAGATTTTATCCATGGTATTGTGCCATTCTTATAATACTCGTTTGCCTTTGAGCGATTTGGAGTTCCCCCGCTTCCCGTCTCACAAAACTCGCCAATAGATAAAATCCTCATCGCAGCAGTTCCTCCAGTTCCTTGCGGCCTTGGGCGATTTCGGTGTCGAGCCGTTCGATGCGGGCGAGGATCGTTTTGGGCGGGTCATAGTCTACGGCCTCATAGGCGACTTCCTTGTAGCGGTTGATGGAGAGGTCGTAGTCGTTGGCGGCGATGTCTGCCTTGGGCACGAGGAAGCTCTGGTCGGTGCGGGCGCGAGTGGACTCGCCATCGAGGTTTTGCCAGCGCTTGAGAATGTCTGGCAGGTCGGACTTGTCCTGCGGGGTGCGCTTGTCATCAAGGGAGAAGCCGTCGGCCTGCATGTCGTAGAACCAGACTTGGTCGGTGCCGCCGGAGTCCGTCTTGGTAAAGATGAGGATGGCAGTGGAGACCCCGGCGTAGGGCTTGAAGACACCGCTGGGCATGCTGACGATGGCGTCGAGCTTCTGGTCCTCGACCAGCATCTGGCGGAGGGACTTGTGGGCCTTGGAGGAGCCGAAGAGCACGCCGTCGGGCACGATGACGGCGGCCCGCCCGCCCTTTTTCAGCATCCGCAGGAAGAGTGCGATGAAGAGCAGCTCGGTCTTTTTGGTTTTGACGATCTGCAGGAGGTCCTTGGCGGTGGTCTCGTAGTCCAGGCTGCCGGCGAAGGGGGGATTTGCTAGGATGAGGGAGAAGCGCTCGGCGTCGTCCTCGTCGGCCTGGGCGAGGCTGTCCTTATAGCGGATGTCGGGGTTTTCGACGCCGTGCAGGAGCATGTTCATGGAGCCGATGCGCAGCATGGTGCTGTCGAAGTCGTAGCCGTGGAAGGTCTGGGCGTTGAAGCGGCGGCGGCTCTCGGGGCTTTTGTAAATCTCGTCCTCGTGGTGCTGGCGCAGGTACTCGGAGGCGGCGATGAGGAAGCCCGCGGTGCCGCAAGCGGGGTCGCAAATGGTGTCCTTGGCCGAGGGCGCAGTGAGGTCGACCATGAGCTGGATGATGTGCCGGGGGGTGCGGAACTGACCGTTCTGCCCGGAGCTGGCGATTTTGCCCAGCATGTACTCGTAAAGGTCGCCCTTGGTGTCCCGGTCGGCCATGTCGATACCGTCGAGCTGGTCGACGACGTTGGCCAGTACGCGGGGCGTGGGCATCATGAAGATGGCATCCTTCATGTGGTGGGTGTAGGTGCTGTCACCCTCGGCCTGCCCGTCGGCCCCGCCGGAGAGTTGCAGGCTCTTGATAAAGGGGAAGACCTCGTCCTTGACCGTGGTAAAGAGGTCCTCGGGCGAGCTGTCCCGGAAGCGGCTCCAGCGGAGTTGCTGGGCAGGGAAGTCGGATTTCGTGGCAGGGTTGCTGCCCTTGGGGAAGATGGGCTCCTCGATGGGGGTCTTCAGGCGGGCGGCTTTTTTCTCCCGCAGCGTGTGAATCTCGTCCAGCCGCTTGATGAACAGCAAATACGTGAGCTGCTCGATGACGGACAGGGGGTTTGAGATGCCGCCGGACCACATGGTGTCCCAGATACGGTCGACTCGGGATTTGATTTCGCCGGTAATCATGAGGGTGTGGTGTAGTTTTGTGCGGCACGGGGGGTTGGGCAATTCTATCTTATGGGATGCCTCCTTTTCCAGAAATATGGAGGCGATTTGCCCGAAATGGCCCATTTCGGGGGATGCCTAGGTATGGCTTGGGTTCTGAAAACGCGTCCTACGGGATTCTGGACGGTCGGTTTTTCGATCTGACAGCCTTTTTACGGACATTACAGTAGAATTGCTCCTTTATTAGTTTGCTGGCTCCACCATTGTCGGCTCTCCGCGGTGACGTATTGCAAGAACCGCAATTTACCGGCTGGGATGAGTTGCGTATGCGCGAGGAATGTCGCCCTTGCGTAGTCTTCCCACACTTGACGATTGGAGGTAGCAGCGAGTTGACAGGCACAATCATGGTATCCTGCTTGCTGCAATGCCGTGACGGTGCGCGTCATGGACTGGCCTCGAACATTGATGACCTCGCACCAAACATGCTCACAACGTTCTATGCGGAGTGCCTGACACATTTTCTTTGAAAAGGCGACATAGTCGGGTTGAGGCAACGACGGGCAAATCATCCCGAAAGTCCGGTAGCCTTCATCCTGCATTTGGTGAAGAGATTCGATTCGTTTGGAAACTTTGGAGGTGCCCGCTTCGATGGCAGCGGCAATGCCGTCGTCGGGTGTACCCGTGGACACGCCGTAGATCATGCGGTTGCGGTAGTCGTTCAGCTCCCGGGCGATGAAGGGCAGCAGGGTGCTCTTGCTGAGCAAACGAATTTGCCAGTGGGTGCTTCGAAGAATTATCCGACACAGCTCAATGGTTTCGCGGGCTAGTTCCAAATTCGCGCCGACGTCGACGAGCGGCGAGGCATACACGACACGGGTGTCGCGTGGATCGGCGTAACGTGGTCGCCCGTCGGCGTAGTGTAGCTGCTGATGGAGGATTTCGGGGGCGTTGACCCGACGAATGACGGAGCCCTCGAAGCTGGCTTTGTTGTCTGCAAGTACTCGTGTATGTGGGTTGCGTGACATCATGGCAGGAACATAACAGTAGCAGCAGGAATAGGCGCAGGCGCTTCCCGCACTGAAAGTTGGGCCGTCACTTAAGCCCTTTTCTTTGAATTTAGAATCCAGGTTTAGGATACTTTTTGCAGGCACGGTAAAAACCGGCTTCTTGTTCATAGTTTTGCGTTCGTTTTGCATGGGATAAATTGGGTTGGCAGTGAGTAATGAAAGGGAGGTGACGACGACAATGAGGTGGTCGGCACAGTGGGGGTTAGTGAACCTCTAAAGGCGCGTCTTGATACTGTCCTCTTTGGGCGTCAACGACGCTAACGACGCCAAAGCTACATCGTGCTGGATGAGGCTTAAATTCGGTCGCGGGGTACCCGCGGCGAAGAATCTGCGTGGGTGTTACTACGGTAAATTTGCCGTAGAGGGCCAGAAATGCCTGCGCTACTGAAGCCGGGACATCGTAGTTGATAAAGGTCATTCCACCTCCGAGTGGCATGTGGAAAGTCACGGTCTCGATGCCGTCGTGGTTCTGATAGCGGATGGAATCTACTTTGCCTAGCAGAGTTTCGCTAATTAAATGCGAGTGAGTACCATCGGAAATGACGATGATATTTTCGTTGCCGATTAGGTAGATGCTTCCGTGTTGGGCGGTGGCGTAGATGAGCCATTCACCGATCTCGGCGAGGAGGTGGTCGTTTTTTGTGTCTATAAGGATGGTCATGGTTTTTCGATTTAGGATTAAAAAGAAAGCCGGACCCCATGTGAGGTCCGGCTTCGTGTTGGTTTGTTAGTGGTTAGTGTTGTGGTGGGTTGCTCCAGTTCGTCCAGAGCAAGTGATCCCAGGTTTCCCCTGGGGTGTAGCGTAGGTGCAGACTTCCGGGGCTGACGATGATTCGAGTGTAGGGCATCCAGGCGATGGGTGGAATGCCACCTGGCTCAAACTCGGCGATGAGTATGGCGCCTTTGCCCAGCCAGAATCCTATGGCGTCACCTATGTGAGAACGGTACACGCCAAGACAGGTGGAGGGCCAACGGGTCATCATGAGGCCGAGTCCCAGAGCGTAGCTGTCTGAGTTGAGGCGGAAGATGTGCTCGCGCCTATGATCAACGAGACCGATGACTCCGTCGAATTCACGCACTAGGCTGGCCTCTGGGCAGGAAGCGATTGTTTGCGCACCGGGGTATGGCAGGTACAGGTCAGGTTGAATCATGGTGATGGTTAGCTCGAACGCCTCGAATTTACACGTAGATGCGGATGCCAGAGTACAGTCGTCCAGTCATCGTTGCGGGGATCGCGCTGATGCAGGCCTTGTGGAGTGGCGAGCCATTGTGTGGTTAGTGGAATGATTGGGCGATACCTTGGTTCCGTGGAAAATAGCCCTAACAATGCGGCACCTCGGCCTACCGCGAAACCGATAGCATCGCGGTCGGGGCCTCGGATGACGCGTAGCGTGTCACGGTGATACTGTCCCAATAGCTGCAGCCCGCAGTTATAGCTGAAGGGTCGGAGCTGGAATAGGTGACGGTTGGCTTTGTCAATGAAGCTGAGCCGTCCGTCACCATCGCGCAGGATGAACGCCTCTCGTCCCCATGCCAGGCAGAATGAGGATTGGGAGTCGGGAGGATAGTTAAGACGCTTCGTTGGCTTCATGGAGCGATTGGATTTTGTGCTGAGCACGTTGGTTGCGGTTGCTGAGCCAGGTTTTGAGCGGTTCGCTGGCGTTCGGAGTGGCTGAGATTAATTCAGTTTCGATTGCGTAGAGTTCAAGTAGCGCCTGTGCTTCTGTCGCTGTCAGGTGATACAGTTCTTCAAGGAAGAAATCGTGGTTAGCTTCCAGGAGCGCGTGAACGATGTGAACGGCCTCGGCACGCTGAGCCTGGTAAAGCTGATGCAGGGCCTCGTGGGCTCGGGCCTCTGCGAGGAACTGGATCCAGTCGATGGAAGCAGTTGGGGTCTGACCGAGCTGTGCAATATGAATGAGGTCGCTGATGCGCTGGCACCGGTTATCCAAGTAATAGCATTCGGTAGTATAGCTCCGGTGGAGTGTTTCCGTGGCTCGGAAGGTGTTGCCTGAGCGGAGGTGATTATAGGCAGTCCAGAATGGCCCAGCTTTGATGATCTTGGGGCCACATTGAAGTGCAGCGATGAGGTCATTGGGTGAATTTAGATGTTGGTTTTTCATAGTTGAGTTGAATGGGTAAAAGAAAGGCGGAGCCCCGGACTTGGGACTCCGCCATTGGTTTGTGTTTTCGAATTAGGCCGCGAACTTGGGGCGCGGTACGCTGATGACGTCGGTCTCTTGCCATGGGGTATCCAGGGCGATGAGTTTGTCGGTTAGGGCCTTGATGCCCTCGGCTTCGGGCCATTGCTCGAATATTTTTCGGGCACTGGCGCGGGCGCCTTTGATGCGGCTGCCCTCGAGTTCTTCACTGAGGAGGGCGTCGAGGTCAGCCAGCGCGATGTCCAGTCCGTCGGCCACTTTTTCAGGTGGTACGGTCGGTGGGACGGCAGCGATAATGCGTCGCCAGGCGGCACTCGTGGCTCGTTGTCCGTCTTTGGTCAGGGGCGCGTCTGCGCCGAGTCCGACGCTGCGGTCGCGAACGAAGGTGAAGGCGGCGACCTTGAGCTTTTCCTTGAAGGCAAAGCCACCGGTGACGTCGACGATGACTTCGAAAAACCCATCTGGGGCCAGACGGGCGATGATCTGCACAATGGCAGGGATTTTCTTTTTTTGTATGATTTCTTGTTGCATGGTTGTTTTGGTGGTTAACAAAAAGAGCGAACCGTTGTGGCTCGCTCTTGGGGCTTAGGCATGTATGCCTAAAGGTGTTAGGGCTGTAGCTTGAAGTTTAGTGACTTGCCTTTGTGTGTTCCCAAAAGGCAAAGAGGCGTGGCATGGATGCAGTCGTCAGTTGTTTTCAGCGTTTGGGTGTGCGGATGCACCAAATGGAAGCACAGGTGCAGGGCTTTCTGGTGTAGGTGAATGCAGGCCTGACGCGGATCCGAGGCGTCGGTCTGAATTTTGACGTCGGTCTCTTTTTCCAGCAGTGAAAAGGCGATGCGGAAGGGAAGTGCATCGCAAATGACACAGTGTTCGCGGTATAAGAAGTAGGGCACGCCAGATGAGGTGGCCATGCCGATGATGTCCTCTCCAGATCCGATCACGCGGTCCTTGCGGGGTCGCAGGCTGAGGTAGTCCCCATTGTTTTGGGCAGGCTCCTCTTCATCGTCTTCGTCGCTTTCGATGGAGTATTCATCGTCATCGAGGTCGTCGACCTCTTCAGCTTCCTGGGTCGACTCTTCCTCAGCAATGGATTCCTGGTCTATTTCGACTGTATGGGAGCTGGCAATTTTCCTGAAATTTTGGATCAGGTCCTCGTGCAGAGGCAGGAGGTACTCCGTCTCATGTGGTGTGGCACATCCGAGATAGACCCACCCGTCGGGGGACTCGTATAGTGACCATCCGCCGGGGCTTTGCCCAAGGCGACGATCTTGCTTAAGGGATAATATAGGAACAAGTGATGACAAGGATAGTGTATTCATAGGTCGGAGACCAGAATTGTCCTGGCAGACTCCGCGAAGCATGGCGGGGTCGAAGCACCCCGCTGAGTCGGCTTCTGTAAGACCGGCCGCAGCGTGGCCCCTTAAGACGGGCACAGCCCCTCTAGATTCTTGTCATCACAAGTTCCCAGTAGCGGTTTCTACACTATCTCGAGCGCAGTTATCTCATCTTTTGTCAGCGCAAGCAGGGTGGTATTACCCCTATGCCGACCAAGCCTTGGCAGGGTCGGATATAGCCCGCCATGGCGGGCGCATAAGTAGGCCTAACCTGTTCGCAAGCCTACCTGTGGAAACGGTAGTCTGACCTTAGTCCGATTTCCGTTTCTTCGTAGCCTTCTTAGCGGCCTTCCGGGTAGTCTTTTTCACGGCCGTCTTGGGCTTTTTACGGATTTTTCGATAGCCTGGTGGCGGTGGCTTTTCGTAAAGGTCCGGCCTCGTCGTCAGTTTGTCGATCTCGGTGGCCAGTTCTGCCGCCGTCCAGCGTAAGCCCTTGGCGAGGAGCCAGAATGTCGCCAGTGAAGGCGGATATTTCCCTTGCTCGATCCGGGACACCGTCATCGGGTCCAACCCGCATAAATAAGCTAATTCCCGTTGTGGGAGCCCACTTTTGAGGCGACGACGACGTATGACTTTGGCCACGGCTTCTGCGAATTCCATGCCTGTAATTCTACAGACTTTGCATCGCCTTTTTTATAGACAAAGTATCTATGGAATAATAGGACATAGCGCCTACTCTTAAGTGAGCGGTATGACTTGCCTGATGACCGATTTCCAGCGAGTCCGTCCTTTAATCTACCATGATCCTTAATTTTAGAAAAACCGGGTACCAAACCCTCACGGCACTCGTAACCCTGACCGCCCTCGTGGCGCTCCCGGGCACGCTCATGGGCGCCACCAGCAACCAATATGCGGGTCAAGTGGGCAAGCAGGAAAGCAACGCCCTCATGGGTCTGGACGGGAGTAACCCCCGCGCTATCAACCCCGTCGTGGATCCCGCCAGCCTCCCGGTCGAACCCCTCGAGCTGCAGCTAGACCGCGTTCACGCCCTAACCCAAGGGGAAGGCACCGTGGTCGCGCTCATCGACGCAGGCCTGTCGCCTTACAGCGAAATCCGCAGTCACCTCGACAGCCGCAGCCGCTCCTTCACCGAGGACAACCCCGATGACTTCTGGGTAGCCTGGACCGGTCACGGAGGCCTGACGGGCGACCTCATCGGAGGCCGCGCCCGCAACGTCGGCGGCTACCGCTTCGGCTCGGGCATCGCCCCGAAAGCCAAAGTTCTGATGCTCGGGGTGAACTTCCCCGGCAGCGGCGTCACCATCGAGCCCAACGCGCTCTACGAAGCCATGGACTACGCCATGTCCCAAAATGCCGACGTCATAAACATCTCCACCGGGATGCCTGAAACCGGAGGAAACGCCGTCGACAACGACCTCTTCCGCAGACTCGAGGCCAAAAACCGCTCCCTCATGATTGTGGCTGCCGGTAACAACGGCGACAACAACGACTACCGCGGCGAATGGTCATTCGTCGACGAGAAAAACGCCACGGTAGCCCAGCGCCAAGCCTGGGGCATCAACCAGACCGACAGTCTGATGGTAATCGCCGATGCCAACCTGAGCAGCGGTGATGACAACCTCGGTGAAGTCTACCGAACCTTCAACTTTGGACCCCGCACTGTCGATCTCGCCGCCCCCACCATCCTCAAAGGTCTGGACTACGGCATCCTCAAGGATCCCACCCAGACCTACGGCGTGCCGGTCACCGAACTGATGACGAGCGCCCAAATAAACGAGTGGGAAAACCGCTGGGATGAGCTACCGGCGACCTACAACATGGCGGACCTGCGTAACGGCAACATCCGTGCCACCGCCTGGGTCAACAGCACCGGAGGGGGAACCTCCGGCGCCACCGCCATCGTCTCCGGCGCCGCTGCCCTCATCAAGAGCCTGCAGCCCACCTGGACGCCCGCCCAAATCAAGGCCGTGCTCATGAATACCAGCACCAGCCAAGACATACTCCGCGGCACCAACGTCAGCGGCGGCATGCTTAACCTCCTCGCCGCCGTCCAGGCCGCCAAAGCCGGCACCAACGCGGAAACCCGCGATTGGCCCTTCATCTGGCCCGTCGCCCCCGAATTCTGGTGGCAGACCAGCCAGTCCACCCTCGAGGACTACGACCTCACGAACCCCGGATACACCTGGATGTTCGAACTCGGTATCCCCGGAGGCTCCGGTCAGAAAGTAGCCCTCTACAACGAGGAATACAACTCCACCTACGGGATCGACGTCCCAGCCGGCTGGGAAATCTCCAAATGGTTCGGATGGACCTACACCGGTAGCTTCCTCCAAGGCGCCGGAGGCTGGTTCTGGAAAGACGATATGGGATGGCTCTGGGCCAACCCCCGCCTCAAAGAAGCAGGGTTTTGGGCCTATCACCTCGGTAACACCGGAGCCAAACCCCTCGGTTGGGTTTTCATCTCCCGCGATATGATGAATACGCGGCAGAGCGAACGCGCCTACAACACCGTCAAAACCAACCTCACCATCGACGAACGCAAAAAGTGGGAAAAGGACGCCAGCTACGGCCACGAAACCGTGTCCTTCAACCAGTGGGTCGAACGCGAAGCACAAACTGCCCGCATCACCAGAGGACTCGGCATCCAAGATGATGACTACCGCTATCCGAATGCGACCAAAGGCTCCACCGCGATGCCCGAATTCGCCGATACCCCCTCCGGCTGGCTATTCTCCAGCCAATACGGGGTCTGGGTATTCAAAACCCAGAACGGCATCATCACCCCCAACGGCGGATGGTTCCCCCTCACCGACTAAACCATCGCCGAACAACCCGGTAAAACCCTTCAACCCTTTCAAGGTACCATCCCGGCGGGAAAGCCTCATCCCTATGTACACGCTAACGCCTCGTTCCACGACGAACTCCGTAAGACAACCCCCGGTTGTTTTATGGTGTTTAGCGTTGCACCCGCAGGGGAGGGAGGGAGGGAGGGCCACGCAGACTTTTTCCCTTGATTTCATCCCGCCTCAACGCCATCATAAACGGGAGGGTTGCGAGTTAAACTACGAGGCTTAGCCCTGAAACTGAGGAGAGCATTTTGACTACTCGTCGAACATGGTTTTGGTGCATCGTTCTTGTAGCGATTGCGGTTGGTTGCCTCCTTGGGATACACCTTTTTCAGCGTGCGCAAGTTCATGCGCCCGACCTAGTGGCTCCGCCCCAGGTTGAGCCCGAAGCTGTAGCCATCACGGCTATCCAAGACACGCCCAAGGCGGAAAAAGAACCCGAAGCCCAGGTCCCCACAGACCTCATGCCTACGGCCATTATCCCCGATGAACTCGCCCCCCTGGTCGAAACCATCGGAAACCCGCAAGGCGACAGCCGAATCATCGACTTTCACCTGTTCGAACGAGACCACGAAGGTCTCCTCGAATTCCACTACGTCGAAGACCGCGGACCCAACGTCCCCGGCCGCTACCGTTACCTGCGTCAGGAAGTCCTGACCCAGAACGTCGACGGAACGGAAGTAGAAGTCGGTCGACTCATCCAAGTCTCGGACCGCATCATCGTAGACAGCGCCCTCAACGAGAACACGCTGAACGCGTTCCTGGCCCCTTACGGCGCCAAGGTGAGCTACGCCTTCACCCAAATCCCAGGTCACTACAGCGTCAAGCTGGATAACCCCACCCTGGCGGCACAAGACGCCCTGTTCACCGCGCTCGAAAACGACGCCAACACCATCAAGGTCGAGTATTCCGAGTTGCAGAAGACGGACCCTTGATCTCCACAGGGCCGAGACATGGGCTAAAACCGCGATATTCAGACGATCATTATGGCTCGATGTCTTCCACACCCACAGCCGTTGCTTGAAGAAACTTCCGGGTAGATAAGGGGAGGCTAGGTAGGTCACCGTCCTCAAACCAGCAGAGCCTCCGCAGCAGTATGTAATAGTTTGTGTGCCTGCAGTGAGCCCTGAGATCAAGGAGCCCCTGAAAAAGGGTACCCCGTGGGTCGTTACTGCCAGCAAGTATTTCAGCAATGGCGGCAAAGTCCCGGGCCTCCACGCGTCCATGCAGTTTATTGAGAAGTGCAGCAAGTGTGGTCATGACGGTTTTCGTGTGGCAAAACGATCCGGATACGGAATTTGAACATCAAGGCGTAAGCACCAAAAGTTAAACGTCATTGGGGATATGGAGCCGTAAGGTGCGTTTTCCAGTGTTTCGATGATTGTCTCTTTGGAAAAGGTCCTCTCCATAGCCCGAACATGCTCCCAAGTGCCCAACTCCATGATACGCAGTCGCAGACGCGGACTGTCGAGAGGCGGTGGGTTTTGCCGCTCATCCCAGAAGAGGGTGTGTTGCGCACCGCGGAGTATTTTCTCTAATTCCAAGTGAGTCATTGGGCTAATCTTTACCGTAGCTTAACTTTGAACTTTTGCTTGGGTTTGACCCGTTCGAGTTGCTCTTGCAGGAAAGCTTCGAGCACGCTGCGCTCCTCGTCTTTTGTGAGAGAATCGAGTTGAAGCAGTTGCTCAACGAAACCGATGCCGGGATGATGCTTATCGCTAATGACCGCATAGTAGCCGGACCGATCGGACTGAATCGAACGGGCGAAGTCAGCTCGGCTCATCTTGTGGCGTTCACGTATAGCTTCGAGAGCTTCGCCGAATGAATTTTGGACTGTGACCATATCGTTTGCCTTTAGTTCATAGCGATTGTGGATTTATTTTCCACAAAAAAGCTTGCCTATTTGTGGAATAATTATCTACAATGGTGGAGTCATGAACTCCGTTAAAAGTATAGCTCAAAATTCTCATTACACCATTTATCCGCTCGCTTCCAAGGTGCGTGATATTGGCTTTTCACGCAGGCAATTTTTCCGCCCCGCACGGAAAACCTGGGCGGGCAACTCCCTCCACGACGCCCTTCAATTTGATGTGCACGACGTTGGCATAGATCCCATGCTAGAACGCTTCCGTATGAACATTGGCCCCATCGCCCAAGACCACATTTCTGACCAAAAGGTTTTCGTTCCAGGAATATTTGAGGGTCGTTTGGATTGGGTGCGTTTTACCAAGCGCAGCATGCACTTCATCGACTTTAAGTGGATGATTGACGGTCTGCCTAAGCAGCCCCGTGATGTAGATGTACGACAGGTTGCCCTTTACGCCTACGCCCTCCACAGTGCGTTCCCCTCCAAGTGGGTTTACTCAGAACTGGCCTACTTCTTTGGTGGTAATCGATCCAACCCAGCCGGTATCCGCATCTTCTCTTTTCGCTACGAACGTGAGTTAATCGGTATCGCCAACGGTATACTCCAACGCAACTGACTATGGACGATATAGAAAATTGGAGCTTTGCCCGTGGCTTCCAGTCTGCTCGAGACTATGGATTCACCGAGGACGAATTGGAACAACTCCGGGAACGCTGGGAACGAGAAAGCGACGAAGAACTGGTGCGCCGTCTTAAGGGAGTTCCGTCCACGATCCTTAATCGTATCCTTTGGGATGGCGCCATTTCGCATATGGTGTTTCCGCATTTGCCGGATGTCAGACCGAGCCTCGGGTATTTCTTATTGCCTATCGCTGACACAGTAGAGGCTGAGGAACGGAATACGCTCGTCATTCCACCGCACCCAATACAAGCGGTGGAAATCCGATGGCCGTGGTCTTCCTATTTTTGCCAGATGTTGCAGGCACCCGGTGGAAGGGGCGTTGACTGGCTCACGATGATGACTGAGGAGTTTGGTTTGCTACCTGAGCAGGAGGGGGCATGGGTGAGCCCAAATCGTGGCAGTAGTGCCTGGGATGTAAAGAGGTACGCTTCATTTTGGAGGGAGCTGGAGATGGCACGCCAGATAGAGGCCGAACACCGCCTTGCTGCCATGACCAATTGGTTGGAAGCTCGCGGCATGGATGGGGTGGTCACGTTGACTGACTGCATCGTCGTCATCCCGCGTGTGGGAGACCACAATCCCGAGCGTGCAACGTACATTTTTCGCGTGGAGTTAAAACGGGATACATACTGCCTGATCTCCCGTCCGTTTTGGTCAGAGCCCGTTTTTCTGGCAGCTCCTTTTTCTGGAGCGAAAGATTTTTTCCAAACCCAGGACGTCGAGCAGCAGAACGAATGGCTACGTCAACTGCGTGATGGCCATTTCGATTAGGTTTGTGTGATTGTACACGAAGTAGGCTGTTGTCGTGGTTTTGGACTACAGTAATTCAGCTTCTAGCTTTCCGTATTTATCATGGTAATGGGGGAATTCTTGGATGCTTGAGGCGATAATTGAATTAAAAATCTGGGTCCAGGGAATTACTTTCTTCTCTTGCGCCTCTGTCTTCGCGGCTGAAATTCGTATCTTTTTTATTTCGTCTGCGACGCCAAAAATAATCGTTATCCCGGTCATGTCCGATTGAGCGTAAGAGATCGACTTCGTATTCAACAATAGCTTTTGCTTTGACTCTAAATCGAATTCTACCCAGCGACTTCTGTAGGCTTTTTCTAAGTTTTCGAATACGACCTCGCAGTCCTGAATCAGGTCCGTCACGTTCTGTTTCATTTCTGCTAGGTCGCTGCTTTGCTCCACGAATATGTTGTAAAGATTGGCGAGTTCGTTGAAGCGCTTTCTGAAGTCTTGAGTATAAGTTTTCAAGCCCACCTCGATCAGGCTCATTATTTCGTTTTTCGTCATCAATTTTTCGCTTTTCTTCTCGTTCATAGTTTGCCTCCTTGTCGGGTTTTAGGTCCATGGGTTCAAATTTGACTTCTGTAGTGCGTGGGTGCTTTTGGATATTTCGAAGTGCCCTTTCCAAAATTTCGCGGTTAAAAATGGTTTGATATTCATCTTCGGATTTCCACGTCCCTGTGAAATCCGGGGCAGGTTGGAGCATTTCAGGAATATCGGTATCAGGGTTGTATTTTCGGCCATTAAGGCGAATGCGTTTTCCCCCTGCACCTTTTTTGCGAACGCCGAGATACCCCTTGTTTTCACCCACTTCAAAGCCTTCGTTTTCAAGGAAGGAGATTATGTCTGCTCGGGTTTTGACACGACCTTGTAGAATTTCCCGGCAGACGGAGTCATCGATTTTGTAATAATCGATCTTGTTTTGGGGAGAGTAGTTGTTTGGCGGGCGGTCACGTAGTCGTGCGCGCCTAGGGTCGTGGGGGGACGAAAGGCCATACTTGTAGTTGACCAATTCCTGCCATGAATCGAAAAGATGAAAATCTAAGCCCTTCCAGTAGTGCTTGTAGTTTTTCATCGAGGACAGGTGCATATTTACCACCACTCCATGCAGCTCCGTTCGATGGTTTTCCGAATGTCGAACCCATAGAATGGCGATGTCGGTCGCATCGAGACCCGCGAATGCGGTGGCTTCGTAAGAATCGATTATTTCATTTTGAATGTCCTCAGGGATCGACTCCTCAAACGATAATACCCATGAGGTGTAACGTCGAGAGAAGGGACAGGCCAAATTGGCTTTCGACCACAATTTCGGGTCCCCCCGAACCACCTCCGCAGGTGGATCGCGCTCCTTGAGAAGGTATGAGACTGGGTCTCCTTTTGCTCCATGCGAAAAGATTCGGTGGATCATTCGCCCGAAGGCTTATCAAGAAGCTGCTGTATGTTACAGCGAATTTCGTCTAAAGTTGCACGCACTTTTAGGAGGTCGACTTCATCGCCTACTAAATTCGCCGTGTTCAGCGCTCGGGCAATTTGGTTCAGATTATTGCCATACCGATTGATGGCAGCGACTAATGCAGGGTCATGCTTCGGAACGGGCTGTCTGAGGGCGAGATGCCTCATCCATTTTGAAAACGTCCAACCCTCGGGTAGACGCGAATCAATCCCGGCACTTTCTCTCGGGTTGACGCGAAATTTCCTGAAGAATTCTTTCTTCTTTTCGTTTGGAATCCCCGAGGTGACAACGGATTTCGGCTTATCTTTAGAAGGGTCATTTTGACCCGCCCGTGGAGATTTGTCGACATCAGCAGTTTGCTGCGCACAGGGGGAGGAGCATGAGGAGGGGGCAGCGCCCCCACTCTCGTCCAGTCCGCAGTGTGGCATTTTTGTGGCCACACTGCGTATACTGGCTTCTTTCTTTTCCTCTTTAATTGAAAAGCCCTGTTCGGGCTTGATGGTACCCTCCGTATTGGCGGCCGTATTTTTATGAGTGGATGGTTTTTTCACCCATAGCCTTATGCGCCACTAGCTACCAGATTCTAGTTGTTTTAAAAACATACCCATTCTCTCGAAAATGGACATAACTAAGGGTATGAACGCGAATCTTCATAACTATCTGAAGAGCGACTCCTTACGGGAGGCTAGTGATCAGCCATCTACTTCACAAGGAATAGGTACGAGGAAATATGCCCTCGTTTCTAATGCCCTAGATGAAGACTTGGATAGGGCTGCAAAACTTCATCAAGAACTACTCCATTACGATCCCAAGCGGCCGCATATCACGGTCGGTAAGTGTGCTGAGGTAGGGCGAATAATCTCCACTCTGATGAAAAGCTTCCGCACTGAGGGAGTGAAGCGATACAGTGATAGACTTGGTTTTGGCCTGACCCAGGCCTATGAGTACAAGCGTGTTTACGAGGCGAAGGATGACCTACATGCACTTATTCCACTGGCTGGCGTGGCTACGAAGTCCTTCGTCTTCAGTGAAGCCAAGCGGATACTGAATGAAAGGGATGGCGCGGTACCTTCTGCCGATGCAGATTCGGTGTCGCCTACGGGCGGCCCGGATGGCTTTGCGGATGGCGCAAAGCAGCCCGGAGGGGTGGATACTGGGCCTACGCAGGATGTGGAGTGCTTTGCGGAAGGCGCAAAGCGTGTTGATGGCTCAAATTCTGAACCTCCGGTGCCCAGAAACTTCGAGGGCGTGCCGATATCGCATCGCCTCCGGAGCATACTGGCATGGTTCGCCGAGCATCAGCCCAGCTCTGATGTGGGTGCCAGCTTATCCGCGCTGGAGGAGGCTATGCCTGCTGGGTACTATGAGTTCGCTCACAAGCGGAACGCGAAAGACCGGCACTAGATTTTCAATCCAGCTCCATTCCGTCGACATAGACGGTGACACCGGGCTCTAGGCCAATATCCAATTCAGCGAGCACAGTGAGGAGGTATTCTTGGATGAGCTGCTGTTTTAAATCATTAATTACAGGGAGCTTTTTAATGGCATTATTAACCAGCTTTTTGCCAGGCTTTTGTCTGGCGTTCAGAACTTTGGATAGCTCAGCTCGTGTAACGTCCAAGGTATCCGCAAATTCGGTTACGCTTTGGTTTAACGATTCTCTCAGCTTCTCCAGTAAGTTGGCGAAATCTCGATTTGCCATGTTGATGCGCTCTTCTCCAGTGAGATATTTTTCCTTACTTTCCATGTCAGTTTGAATTGTGTGATATTTCCATACACGGCGGTGTGCTTTTTGCAAACACCTATGTGTGGTTTTTCCATACAAGGAACATATATGGTTTGTATGTTTTTTGCGCACATCTTTGATAATAGTGAAAGGGGTATGGTGTGTGGTTTTTCCTCACAATTAGAATAGGAGCTCTGCCTGACATAATGGATGTCGCCTGCTACTAGGAGGCTATACCAGATGCCTCGATTTCTGGGAGGGAATTAACCTCCGGAGTTTCTAAAATATCGACGTAAATTTTTTCCGTCGTGTCGGTGCTTTCGTGACCAAGATACTTTTTAGCGAGAGCCAATCCTCTCGGATGCTTGGTTAGCACTACGGCACCAAAAAGCTTTCGCAAATAGTGACAGGGATGGGTTGTCAGGTCTTTGGTAACTCCGTGTTGACGGAGCCAGGCATTAAGCTTTTTGATCGCTTTATCGCAGCGTGATTTGGTTTTTTTGGGACGGCCGGAGCCAGTCGTTCTGTCCCTGAGGACTGGCACGACGAAGTCATCCGGCGATGCATCAGAGGGCATTTTTCCGAGAAGACGCATTTTAAGGGAATCTCCGGCGGGTACTAAGCGCGGTAAGCCGCTTTTGGTGCGGTGAACTTCGTCTGAGCGAACGTATATACCTCCGGCCTGTATGTGTTTCCAACTGACGTGTGTTGCTTCCTGCACTCTGAGTCCTGCACCCAGGCATATTAAGAATATGGGGTAGATCTGAGGCTCATGCGAAAGCTCATTTTGAGCGGCCTCAAAGAGTTCCTTGATAAAATCAAGGCCTCCAGGAGGGACGATGAATTTCTCGAAGTCTGCTTTTGGAACCTCACCTGCTAGTGGATTCTCAATATGGTAGCCGTTGCGTTTGTAAAATTTCAGGGCTTGTTTGGAAAAAATCCCCGCCGTACCTCTAAGGGATGAGGCGTAGCCCCCTTTGCTAAGCGGCGGCTCGCCTGCCATTTTTCTGCGGGCGTTCTCCTTTTTGAGCGAATAGTCCAGGAATGCTTCTTTCAGCTCATTGACGGTAGTTGCATCCAGAATTCTCATCCATTGCCATCATCTGATGGATGTATTTCAGGCCTGTGTCATGTCTGGGGGCTTTATCTGATTCATTTAGAAAGCGATGGTAGAGCTTGATGACTTCTTTGAGCTTCCGGTCTTTGCATTCTGCGGCAGAAGTCGGTTTGCCTTGGCTATGGTTTAGAATGTAATCACGTCGTATTTTCTTGGCTATTACATAGGCCTGCCGCCGATCCTTGGTTTTGCAGGAACGATTGACGGCAATCCTATCCCATACAAACCGGACATAGTAGTTCCCGTTGGGGTGTTTGTGAACCTCCACGTCCTTATCAGCTTTGAGGAGTATAGCGGTAGCCAGCGAAGTCGCATTCAAAGCGGCTTCGTAGCTCTCCCTCGAAATCTGAACAGAGTCGTCCACATTTCCTCTTATGCGACGACTTGCCGATTTGGATAGGGGTGATCTTTAAATTTTTTAGAAAAATTCGCCCCGCGAATTTAATACGACTTTTAATACGACTTTCTGCATCCAGAAATGCATTTGCTTGACCTCTAGGCCGCTTTCTAAGTAGCATGTTCATGAGGATCGTGATTTACCACGATCAACTCATAATCCCTTGGTCCTCGGTTCGAATCCGAGTGGGCCCACCATATTCCGGCGGAGGTTTTTGTAAGTCCACTGTTTGGCTGGTCAGGCGCGCAGGAGGAAGCCCAGTAGGGAATCGTCGCCGGTATGCTCTAGTCGCAGAGTGCCTTCTGTCGTGTGGAAATCACTCGCGGGCTGGTCGTTTTCGGATTGCATGGTGACGGTGGTCACGCGCGACCAGGTGCCTGCGGGAATTTCTAGGAAGCCGCCGTCGATAGGGATGCAGGCCAGCTCCGTGCTTTCGAACAGACTGCGGTCATCCTGGGCAATGAGCGCCCAGCGTTCCTTCCAGCGCAAGGCGTTCAACTGGGGAAAGGCTTCGCATTCCAGCGGGCAGCCGTCACGCAGCGCGAGTGCGGTCAGGGCGTCCTGACCCTGGCGTGGTTCCAGGCGACCCCAGCAGTTCAGCGCGATATCCCATTTCAGGCTACCCGGATGACTGTTGAGCCAGAGGGGGCTCCATTGGGCTGGGCGGCGGTGCCAGCGGTGGCAGGCTTTTCTCCGGGCGATGTCGCGCATCTCCCAGCCGGTATCCAGCCGGGTGCACGAACCCGGCGCTCCCAGGATGATGGAATTGAGCAGCACTTCAGCGTCTGCGGACCAATAGTAGCCCGAGGAGCCGTTCAGTGGCATGGCGCGGGGTCCCAGCAGGGAGGCCCAAAGGCTCCACTGGGCGTGCCCGGCTGCCTCATGCGGGCCGCAGTCGCCGAGGTCGTCGAGGCAAACGTAGTCCACGCGCTCATGGAACAGCGGGTGCAGGGTGAAGCTGTAGACGCGCGTCGCGGGGTTCTCCTCGTTGACGGCTTGCGCGGCGAGGTTGAGAAGGTGCCAGGCGTAACGCTCTCCGCGCAGGGCGTGGTCGCGCGGGACGGCCTGGTCCGGCCCCGGCAGCCCGTAGGTGAAGTCGAACTTCATCATGGAGGGGTTGAGCCGACTGACCGTCATGCGGGTGCGTTGCCTGACGTACTCGCGCGCTTTGGGCGATGAGATATCCGGGCAGAAGTGGCGTTGTCCCGGTGTACGCGGATTGATGGCCCAGTCGACCTGTATCGGGGTGCCGTCACCGGAGACAAAGACGTCCTCGGAGCCGAGCCCGGCAGCGTCCATATCGTCGATCCAGCCGAGGCTTTGCCAGAGGCCGAGCTCGGAGCCGGCCTGGCGGATGGCTTCGAAGTCCGCTTCCAGATTGGGGAAACGCTTGATGTTGGGGATGCCGCTGCTGACAAAGGTTTCCCAGCCGTCGTCAATCAGGATGACCGAGGGCTCGATGAGCTTCATGGCGTTTTGCGTAAACTCCGCGATGTCGTATTTGCCCTCTTTGAACTCTCCCCAGGTGCCCCAGAGGTCGAAGTTCTCTTTCGGCCTGGAGCTTTGCGTGGTTGGAAAGCGGCGGAAGTAGCGCTCGTAGCTTTCGTAGGCGGTGGCCGCGAGGCAGATTTCCAGAGGGGCTTCCCAGCGGCGTGTTTGTCCTTCGGGGGCGCCCCAGCGGTCCTCGCGGTAGCGCCACTCCAGGCAGCCGTTCGAGGCCTCGACCTTCAGGCTCATGGCGGCGTCGGGCACCTCGCCCGCGCCGAAGCACACCCAGGCGTGGTCGTTGCCCAGCGCGGCGGAGAGGATCGGGCGCGGGTAGGCGGCGGCGTAGGGAGTGCCCATGGCCGGGCCGAAGCTGCCCAGCGGAATAGTGCAATGGCCCAGGTCGAAGCAGCGAAAAAAGCTCTGGGCCGGTGCTGTGCGCGCCCCGGGCACGAAGTAACCCCAGGCCTGCCAGTCGGGGAAAAACTCCCGGTCGGTGTAGCCCGAGCTGGAGCGCCGGTCGGCTGGTAATTCGGTGGCACCCAGGTAGAGCGAGTGCAGGCGCAGGGGCGTTCCACTCCAGGTCAGCTCAAAGTTGCGCAGCGAAAGCCCGTCCTCGCGCGTGTGTATTTCCAACGTGGCCGTGGCTGTGGTGTGCTCCAGCTCCAGGCGATGCAGAGTGGGGGACTCGGTCTGGACTCGTACTCCCCGGAACCGGATGAACTGTAGCGGGTCCGTGCCGTTGCCGGCCAGAAGCGTGGGCAACAAGGTGCCCTGCCAGACGGGCTCTCCGTCGCGTGAGGCTTTGGCAAGGCCGGAAGCGAGGTCCCACTGGAGGGAAAGGCCGTCTTGGAATTTCCAGTCGAGGTATAATGGGGGCGTGCTCATGGTGGCTTACATGGCACGTTTGACGGGGACTCTGCAATCGAATAAATCGTTATAGCAGTTGCAGGGATTTAATCGAATAACGGTCGTTGCCAATACCGTGGTGACCCGGGCTTCGGAGTCCTGATTAGTACCCACTTATTGTCGTGAACTTGCCCGGTCACGTGTAGTTTTACGACTTTTTGAAGCTAAATTGGTCTGAAAAGGACAAAGAATAGGTCGGTTCATGACTATCGGGAGGCGCTTTTTTATGATATCATAGCCAATATATGACTGAAATTGAAAATAAGACCTTCCCGGATGGCTTTACCTGGGGCGCGGCCACTGCCGCCTACCAGATTGAAGGAGCCTGGAACGCTGATGGAAAAGGCCCCTCCGTGTGGGACGCTTACACGCAGCAGAAGGGCAAAATCTGGGACAACGACAGCGGGGCTGTCGCCTGCGATCATTATCACCGCTATGCTTCCGATGTGAAGCTCATGGGCGAGCTGGGGCTGCAAGCCTACCGGATGTCGATTTCCTGGCCGCGTGTGATGCCGGAGGGCACGGGCGCGGTCAATCAGGCCGGGCTGGACTTCTACGACCGCCTGGTCGACGAGCTGCTCGAAGCCGGTATCAACCCGTGGGTGACGCTTTTCCATTGGGATTATCCGCTGGCTCTGGATTACAAAGGTGGCTGGCTGGCGGAAGACAGTCCGCGCTGGTTCGCCGATTATACCAAGGTGATCATCGATCGCCTTTCCGACCGCGTGACAAACTGGATAACCCTGAACGAGCCGCAGTGCTTCGTCGGTCTGGGGCATCATCAGGGCACGCACGCGCCCGGGCACAAGCTCGGCCTGGCCAAGGCACTGCGGGTAGCCCACAACTCCCTCCTGGCTCACGGCCACGCCGTTTCCGTTATACGCGCTCATTCCCAGTTGCCCGCCTCGATTGGCTGGGCGCCTGTGGGCAACGCCTACACCCCGGCCACGAACAGCCCCGCGGACGAAGCGGCGGCCATGAAGGCGATGGGAGCGGTCTTTGACAATTCCCTTTGGAACAACACCTGGTGGGCGGACCCGGTTGTCCTCGGCAGCTATCCGGAGGAAGGCCTCAAGCTGTACGGTGATGCCATGCCGAAAATCGGTCCGGACGACATGGCCATTATCAGCCAGCCCATCGATTTTTACGGCTGCAATATTTACACCGGCATGCCTTGCCGAGCCGGTGACGATAGCGGGTTTGTCGATGCGGAGATGCCCTCGGGCAGCCCCCGTAATCTGTTCATGTGGCGTGTGCTGCCGGAGGCCATCTATTGGTGCAGCAAGTTCCTTAGTGAACGCTACAATCTGCCGATAGTTATTACTGAGAACGGCGTCACCTGCCACGACTGGGTGTCGCTGGACGGCAAGGTGCACGATTCGCAGCGTCTGGATTTCATGACCCGTTACCTGCAACAGCTACATCGGGTTATCGATGACGGTGTGGATGTCCGCGGTTATTTCCACTGGTCGCTGATGGACAATTTTGAGTGGGCCGAGGGCTACAAACACCGCTTCGGCCTGATTCACGTCGATTTCGAAACCCAACAGCGTACGTTGAAAGATTCCGCATCTTGGTATAGAAGAATAATAGATAGTAACGGAGCCTGCATCTTCGACGAGTCTCCACACGCGGCGCCGCAGATGGTCGAAGATGCCCTGATTCAATAATCGCGCCGCTTGTTTACCCCCTGAAAGTGACCCCCCTCCAGAAAGTTAAGTCCCGCAAAGGTTTTGCTCTTATTCTGAGCTTGGCCATGATGGGCTTTTTAGTACTCCTCCTCCTGGCCATGATGGCGCTGGTGTCGGTGGAGATACAGGTGGCTGGGCATACGACGAAAAGGGCCCGGGCCGAGCAGAACGCCCTGCTTGCTCTGAATATCGCCCTGGGCGAGCTGCAGAAGACCACTGGCCCGGACCAGCGTGTGACTTCCCAGGCCGATTTGCAGAATCCCGGCATCACCGCCAATACCCATTGGACCGGCGTCTACGGTCATGCCCTCACGCCGCAGTACGATCTGAACCCGAAGGTGATTGCCGAGGAATGGACCGATACCGAGCGCGTTGACAGTCAGGGCTCCGCTGCCAAGTTGCTCAGTTGGCTGGTCAGCGGTAATTCCACCGAAAGCTCCTGGCCCGTCTTCAACGCGTCCGGCGAGTTGGCCGACGCATCCTTTGAGCCGACGCTGAACTTCCGGCCTGATGCTTCCGTGGGCAACCTTACCAGTGATACGCTGGCTACCGCCACCGACGTTACCATCCAAAATACCGCCGGCGAGGCCAGCCCGGCCCGCATTCTCGTGGGCAAGGGTAGTGTCGAGGAGGTGCAGGACTTCGTCGTGGCTCCGCTGGTTACCCTCGATACCGGCAACAGTGATGGCAGTACGGACGGCTACGCCTACTGGGTCGCCGAGGAAAACGTTAAGGCACGCGCCAACCTGGAAATCGAAACCGATGCGGCTGACCTGAAGAACGCTTTCACAAATGCCACCCGCACCGCTATCGAGCTGATGGCACAGGGCTCCAATGATGATGAACTCGATGCCGCACGCATCGACACCTTGTACGATCCTTATGGCAACGTGTCCCGGGCCAACGTGCTCGACGAGCTCGGCCTGCTCTCTTCGGACTCCGCTACTTTTTCTCAAATTGAGAAGCAGCGTTACCATGACATTTCGTTCACCTCCACCTCGCTGCTCACGGACAGCTTCGCCGGTGGCCTCAAGCGTGACCTATCCACCTTACTCAGCGAAGGCTATACGCCACCCAGTGACGACACCACAGCCAATAGTGAACCAATGTGGACATTACACCCGGACGACAGCACCGGCTACGCCGTCCCCACCTGGAAACACCTCCGCTCCTTCGCCCAGACCCGTGTACCTGCTTCACGTATGGTGGAGATGCGTTTGCCTTCTTTTAATAAGCCCGGCCATCACAAGGTTGGTTATCCAGACGACGTTGGTGTCGCCCCTGTATTGACTTACTTCGCCTTGGGCTTGGGATTCTCCCTCGAGGGGGATACCATCACCCTGAATCTGTACCCGTTGGTGGTGCTTTGGAATCCCTACAACTTTACCCTCAAGGCGCCGCCGAACGAAACGATAGGGGCGAATCTTGAGGTAGGTATCATGTTTCCGAACGCCGTATCGATGGGTATCGATGTGTATGATCCTGGTACGCTGATTGACGACAAGGGTACAGTCGATGCCGCGGATGACGTCGGCACGGAATACCAGTGGGTTAACGTTGGCGCGGTCCACCTCGATACCAGCATTGAGCATGATCCCGGTGATCCAGAAGAACGGGATATAGAGTTCATTCGTTTCGGGCTTGAGTGTCCCGACATCCCGCCCGGACAAAGCCTTGTTTTCAGTATTCCCTATAACCAACGAGGCCAAACCTACGAATCTTATCCCGTGCTCAAAAATATTGAACCGGAATGGGATGGGTACGTATCTGTCCCCATTACGCAGTTGGATTCTAAGTACGGGGCTTCAAACATCTACCGTGTATCTAAATTTTATTACACGCGTGAGGCTATAGACCCTGATACCGGTGAAAAAATCGATCTCATGATCGACGGAAAAAGCCAGAACCTGATGCCACCAGGGCCTCCTGGGGGCATGCACACCTACTTAGGACAACCTACAATTGATCGTATTGTCTACGAAAAGCAGGGAGAGGCCAGGGACTATTCGGTAAATCCGGCGAATTCCAATCTGAAGTGGTATCAGGTTCAGAATACCATTAATTGGGACTCTCCCATCGTCACCGAAATCCCGGAGGACTATACGCTGGTCGATACTTATAAAGGTCCGATGGTCTTTCACACCAGCACAGATAACGTATCCTGGGCTATTCAGAATGAGCGCCCTCTCGGTACGGAAAGTTCCATCTCATATGTCATTATGATGCATGCGCTCTTTTCCGGAGCAGGCAACAATGCGCAATACAATGGAAATCAATTTATGTTTCCGACACGCTGGATTGCTCAAGGTAATATGCGCGCCACGCGTACTGGGCGTACTCGGCGCGATAGAAATTTCCTGCCTCCTTATATTGCTACTGCTGGTACGTCGGGCTTTAGTAGTAATTGGCTTAAATTCAATCTTCCTGACGGAGATGATGACAGTCGCCGCTCGTCCGCCGGTTCCGGCCACGATGCTACCGATGATGATTCGCCAGTGGATGCCAGTCTGTTCGA
Organism: Verrucomicrobiia bacterium; assembly: GCA_030432235.1. Classification (GTDB taxonomy): domain Bacteria; phylum Verrucomicrobiota; class Verrucomicrobiia; order Opitutales; family Cerasicoccaceae; genus JAUIHT01. The sequence continues at coordinate 191,996 of JAUIHT010000008.1, forward strand.
GTTCCTGCCCGAAGGCCAGCCCATCCTCTCTATAGGCCAGCTTCAACACGCCAATCTTTCTCTCGTCGGTGCCTATCCTTCCTATCCTGTTGGCAACAGCTTGGCGGATTATCACCTTCATGAAAAATCGAATTCAGGGAGCATCCTCGACCCTGAGGATTATCAACTGGCCAGGACGGACTCTACCGGAGGTAACGATTTGCTTAAGGCGGATATGCAAGCCTACTATGATATCTCTTATTTACTGAATCGAAACCTCTGGGATCGTTATTTTTTCTCTAGTCTACCGGAATCTGGTGTTATCCCAGAAAGTCTTCCTAATCCGCGCATGGCACATGACGGCAGTACTGACTTGCGTGACGCTGACTTGGCCGCTACCCATTTGGAACTCCTCGGAGGCTTTAATATAAACTCGACTTCGGAGCAGGCCTGGCGTGCCGTCCTCGGTGGAGTCAGCGGGTTGGGTTATGTGCCGGATGAAGATGGCGGCAGTAGTAGTAGCACTTCACTTTCAGCCAGTTTCCCGCGTTTTACCCGGCCAACCTCCGACAACAGTTGGAAAGAGCCATGGCAGGGCTACCGCAGTCTCTCTGAGGAGCAGGTCGCTCAGCTTGCACGCAATATTGTCACGGAGATCAAGAATCGCGGGCCCTTTGTCTCACTGGGCGATTTCGTCAATCGCCGTCTCGTGGACAACCCCGACACCAACGATACTACCCTGGATGTTTCAGATGCGCCCTATGAGTACGAGGACTTGCGTGGGGCCTTGCAGGCGGCGGTTGATCGCACTTGGGACAGTTCGGGCAGCGTCCCGGGTTTCCCGGTCAACGATCCATCAGATGTCTTTTGGGACGATGACCCGATTCTTGGTCAACCGATAGTCCGTAAAACCGAATCACAGTTCAATGCGAACGTCTATGATTACCGCCGTATTCGTGGAGGTGATGTTGAGCGTAAGCCCTACAGCAACCGATCTGCCTTCTCGCCCAAGTATGTCACTCAGGCGGATATACTTTCTACAATAGGATCGAGTCTGACCGCGCGTTCCGACACCTTCACCATCCGCGCCTATGGCGAGGTTTCCTCCGATTTTTCCGACAGCGATACTGTTGGGGCCTGGTGCGAAGCTGTTGTGCAACGCACAGTGGATTATGTCGATTCTGCCACGAATGCCGCCGAAGATGTGCCCAGTACGGCTGAAAATCAGACCTTTGGGCGGCAATATAAGTTGATCAGCTTCCGATGGCTCAATACAGACGAAATCTAATCCTTTTACTGGTGGTACTTTGTGCCTGTGGCCATGGCTTTGCCGCGTCGGAGAAGAACCAGAAAGAAAAGCCTGTGCAGTTTCGCATGTTTTCGCTCTTCGACACGATCAGCGTCCTCTACGATACGGATACCGGCACTGAGCGAATTTTCGCTACGCCTAATATCGTTTCGCCATGGTTTGACGCCCCAAGGAACGGGAAATTGAACCTATATCGCGAATTGCCTTCCGAGACCCCCGGTATGCCGAAAAGGAAAGAAACGCTTGTGGACGTAACCCTTCCTGATGGTCCCGGACCCTTTCTGATTATTCTCAGAAAGAAGAGTGATGGGGACGGCGGAGTTGCTGCCTTAGTGCTTGAGCATTCGCTGGAGGCGCACCAACCGATGACCTATCGTGTCTTCAATTTTTCCAAGCGTCGTATGGCTGTTCGCCTGGCCGATCAAGACATGCTGCTTGAGCCCGGTAAGCTTAGCGTGGCCAATTATCCTGAAGGGCGCAAGGCATGGCTCAAGATTGCTGTCGACCAGCAGGACAGTGGTTGGATCAAAGTAGTGAGTCGTCCTCGGCCTGTTCGGGATACCACTCGTAGTACACTTGTGATCATGGACATTCCTCCCACCGAAGCGGACCCAGACCCCATTGGCGTGATTGTCCAGGAAGTGCGCGAAACCATCGTCGAAGGCGAGAATGGGCCGGAGATTCAATGAGGGGCTATTTTTCGTGTCCGGTCTGATCGGCTTGCAAATCTCCGTCGTGTCTTATTGACTCCTCCGTGTCTTTTACCGACCAAGCAGGTTAAGTTGCCCATGAGTTTGCGTTCGATTGAGTTCCCTGAAGACTTTAGCTGGGGTGTGTCCACCTCCGCTTATCAGATCGAGGGGGCCTGGAACGAGCATGGCAAAGGGCCTTCCACTTGGGATCGCTTTACCGAAGGGGAGAGCATACGAGGTCATGGGCGCGTGGCCTGCGACCACTATCATCACATGAAGGAGGACGTCGGCTACATGGCGCAGATCGGCGTCAAGGCGTACCGCTTTTCACTTTCCTGGCCGCGGATTCTGCCCGAGGGCACGGGCAAAGTAAACAAGGCGGGCATCCAGTTTTACAGTGACCTGATCGACGAGCTGCTCAAGCACGATATTGAGCCCTGGGTGACGCTGTTCCATTGGGACTACCCTTATGAACTTTTCCTGCGCGGCGGTTGGCTGAACCGCAGCAGCCCGGAGTGGTTCGAGGAATATACCAAGGTTGTGGTCAAACACTTCTCCGACCGGGTGAAATACTGGATGACGGTCAACGAGCCGCAGTGCTTCATTGGCCTGGGATATTCCGATGGCCGGCACGCACCGAACCTCAAGCTTAACTTCGCGGAATGCCTGCAAGTTGGGCATCATGCGCTCATCGCTCATGGGCGCAGCGTGCAAGCCATTCGGGAGCATGCCAAGCAGCAGCCTATGGTCGGCTGGTCGTCTGCCGGCACCACCTACCGGCCCGAAAGTGAAGCGCTCAGAGATGTTCGTGCCGCGCGTGAGGCGACCTTGGCGGTCTATCCGGAAAAGTTGTGGAACACCTGCTGGTGGGGAGATCCGGTTGTTTTCGGGCATTATCCTGAAGAGGGCCTGAAGGCTTACGGCAAGTCGGTTCCCAAGCACACTGCCGCGGAGATGAAGCTGATTAATCAGCCTATCGACTTCTACGGCTGTAACCTCTTCCATTGCTCTGCTGTGCGCATGGGTTCGGGGGGCATGCCCGTGGCCGTCGAGTTCAAGGAAGGCGAGCCCTTGACTTTATGCGAGTGGACTCAGGATCCGGATGTCCTGTACTGGGGGACACGTTTCCTCTACGAGCACTACAAGATTCCCATCGTCATTACCGAGAACGGTTGTTCTCAGCTTGATCAGATAAGTCTCGACGGTGGCATACACGACAGCAACCGGATCGACTTTATCGTCAGGAACCTGCTCTCCCTGCGAAGGGCGATGGAGGAGGGCGTCGACGTGCGCGGCTATTTTCACTGGTCATTGTTGGATAACTACGAGTGGGGGCAGGGCTTTCGTCAGCGCTACGGGCTTGTTCATGTGGATTACCAGACGCTGAACCGCACGCTTAAAGACTCCGCGTTTACCTATCAGGAAATCATTTCCACTCATGGTGAAAGCCTGCGGAAATTCATCCATACGGAGGAAGAACCGGTGCCCTATGTGGTCAAGGAAACGCAACGCTATATCGAGAGCAACATCTCCGAAAACTTTAACATCAAAACCATCGCCGCGCGACTCAAGTGCCACCCGGATTTCCTCAGTCGGCGTTTCCGGCAATACACTGGTATCAGCCTGAGTTCACACATCCGTCGCGTGCGGTTGGAGTATGCGCGCAATATGTTACGGGATCCGAAGATTCTGATTTGCGATGTGGCCGACCGTTGCGGTTTTTCCGACCGCATTCATTTCACCAAGGTTTTCCGCAAGGAGATGGGGATGACGCCCGGGCAATTCCAGCGGCAGTTCCGCTCGCGTGAAAAGAGCAAGGACGTCCACGTCCTTGAGGTCTCCAAGGACCCGCGCCTGATGGACTAGGCTGTGTTTTCAAACCTCCCAAACTTCGGATTCTTGTGCCTTTTCCGCCCAAAATTCGTTTTCTCAGTTCTTGGAATCTGGATTCAACTCACCTCGAAAGCCAAATTTTCGGCTGAAAAATGCAAGGCGACTCCTCGCTTCGAGGTTTGAAAACACAGCCTAGGCCTCCGGCCAGAAGACTTTGGGCGGGCGGTTGCCGCACGGGGTCAGTTTAGCTGTATCGTACTGTAGATCCGATCTGTCTGCCAAGTGGTCAGCCATGCGGGAACGCAAAGTCTCCAATTCGGACGTTTCTGTGGAAAGGTCGTGGCACTCGCCGGGATCTTCCTGCAGATCGAAGACCTGCTCTTCGTTGGTCTTGGGATACCAAAGGTACTTCCAGCGATCCGTAATGAGCCAGTGGCTGGTATGCTGGCCCTCGCATTGGCCGAAGAGTTCTTCACGGCCGGTCGTGGTCGTTTCCCCTCGTGCGAGTGGGACCAGGGAACGACCATGCATGGACCCGGGCACGGGGACGCCAGCCAGGTCGAGTAGGGTGGGGGCGATGTCCTCCCAGCAAACGAGCTCGTCCGAAGAGCTTTTGTGCAGAGGCACGTTGTGACCACCGATGAAGAAGGGCACACGCGAGGAGGCTTCATACCCGAGAGACTTCCGGTAAAGCTGATGATCGCCGAGCATTTCCCCGTGGTCGGAGCTGAAAACGATGTAGCAGGGCGAGCCGGAATCGCTCGAACCATACCCGAGCCATTGCTCCAGGACGAAAGCGATGCAGTCGTCGATCTGTTGGATAAGGGCGTAGTAAGCGGCGGTTGCCCGCTGGATGATTTCAGCGGAAAAAGGTCCGGTGGCGCTATCCGGGTGGCGCACTTGGTTGTCCGGTGACGGACACCAATCGCCCAGAGTCGCCGGAGGCAGGTCCTTGCTCAAGTAGCGTTCGAAGTAATGCTGAACGGGCACCAGCGGCGGGTGAGGATGAAAAAAGGACAAGTGCAGGAAAACCGGGCATTCAGGGTCGCGCCGCTCGGTCAGGAATTGCACCGCTTCCTGGGCCAGCCACTGGTTGTGATGCAGTGACTCGTCCATGTTCCAAGGGCGACAGAGTCGGCTGTTACTGCTCATGCCGTGGCTCTGCGGATTCTGTGTCACACCTCGGTTCCTCAGCCAGGTGGCGTAGTCGTTGCGGCTTTGCCAGGGATTGCGTGGCCGGTAGTTGGAAGTTTCCGAAAGGATGATGTTATCGAAGCCGTAACGCTTGCCTTGTGGATGCAGGTGCATCTTGCCAATGAGCTGCGTCTGATAACCAGCTTCGCCGAGGCAGCCGGGCAGGGTGGCGGGCGGGTCGAAGTCCAGCCCGTCCTGATAACCGCGCAGGCCGTGTTCGTCCGCGCTCATGCCCGAAAGCAAGGTGCGTCGCGCGGGGATGCAGACCGGGCAGAGTGAGTAGGCCCGGGTAAAGTTCACGCCGCTGGCGGCCAGACTGTCCAGATTGGGTGTTTCCAGAAAGCGGTTGCCGTTGATGCCGAGGCAGTCACCACGTTGTTGGTCGGTGGTGATGAGCAGGATGTGAGGACGATCGGGCATGACTCTTATCCGGCAGGATGACGCAGCCGGTTTGCTTCTTCAAACAAACAAACTGCCGAAAATTTCTTTTCGGCAGTTTGTGAATGAAAGATTGTTGAAAGGTTAGCTGTCGCTCTGAACCACTTGAGAGTCGGGCTGGTAACCGTCAACCTCGGAAGCGAGGTCGGCGCGTTGCCAGACGCGTACGTAGTCGATATAGGTGTAACCGGGCAGCTTTTTGTCATCGATGGGCTCGTTGTCCCAGCCGCCACCGACATGGGTGAAGATGATGCAGGACTCCACGTTGGAGATGCGATCGGTTTCCCAGCGTGCGACTTCCTTGCCGTTGGTATAGATAACTGCCAGCCCGGGGAGCCAAAGCAGGCCGGAGACGATGTAGCCTTCTTCGTCATGGCCGGCATAGACACCGGCGCCGGTGGCCTTGTGCTCCTTGCCGTAGCCGTCGTAATGGAAGGCGGTGGTAAAACGATACGGGCCCCAGCCGGAGAGGAATTCGAGGATGTCGAATTCCATGCCGCCCTTGCCGGTGTCCTGTCGGTGCCACTGCTCGCCGGCATCGACGCCGCGTTCGGGCATCAGCCAGAAAGCAGGCCACAGTCCGGGTGCCTTGGGCAGCTTGACGCGACACTCGAAGTAGCCGTAGCGTTGCACCCATTTGCCGTAGCTGTCGAGGAAGCCGGTGGTGTATTCACCGGTGCGCTTGTGGTTGGGATCGTCGTTGTGGTGGCTGAACTTCTTTTCGTAGATCAGGACTGCCTTGCCATCTTTAAACTCGACGTTGTTCTCGCTGAAGACGCTACGCTTGTCCCAGTAATTGGGGGCGTGAATGCGCCATTTGGTGCGGTCGAGGGTGTCGGCGTTGAACTCCTCGGTGAAGGTGAGTTCCCAGTCGCCGTCAACGGGCGGGCGCTTGCCAACCCAGTCTGGCAGCTTCACCGGAGGCGCGGTCAGGCGGATGGAATCGACAGTGATGGACTGGGCCCCTTCGCTATCACCGGACATGAGGACGATGGCGTCGGCTTTGTTGTTTTCGAAAAAGGGATTCTTCCGGCCCAGGCCCGCGTCCTTGCTTTCCTTGTAAATGAAGGAGACGGTCAGTGTGTCCGATTTTCCGGGAGCGAGTGGTTTTTCAAGAGTGGCGATGTCGGTATCGCCCCGGTTGCTGGAAGCCTTGGCGGTAGGATTCGCGGGGGTAGTGCCGGTGTTGCGTATTTTGAATTCCAACTCATAGCCTTCGCGAAGGTCCCATTTGCTTTGCTCGGGCTCGATGGCTACGCTCTGATCCGGACCGGAGAAGACGACGGCGAGCGGTTCGCCTGCGTTACCACCGGAGGCAGTGGCGCCATTGCGCGCGATGTATTTCTTGACGATGGTCTTGCCTGCACCGCCCAGCACGTAGCCGTCGATCGGTGCGACGTTGGGCTTGTAGGGCGAGGGAGACTTGCCGAGCTTGAGCGATTCGATTTTCAGCTCCTGGCCTTCGGCGGCCTTGCCGGTGAATACCTGAATTGCGGATACTTTCTTGGCGTCAAATGGGTAGGGCTTGTTGTAGCTGTAGCCGAAGTAGACCGTGATCTTCTTGCGGTCGCCCTTCGCCAGGCGCGCGGCCTGGACGTTCCACGGCTTTTGTTTCCAGTCGCCGGGGTTATCCACACGCATGGAGGCATAAACCGGCGCTTCGCCCTGGCTGCTAATAACCAGCTCCAGGCAGGTGTAATTGGAGAAGTCCCAGTACTCGCCCTCCGGCGGCAAGATGCGAATGCCGGGATAAGCGCCGCTTTCGGGGCTGGCCTTGATGATGAGGCCATCCGGCGTGGTGGGGTTGGCCGGCTCCAGGATGACTTTATCGCTGGTGGGATTGATGACTTTCGGGAATTCCTTGAAATCCTTGTCCCAGTCCTGGGCGTTGGCTGTGTGCGCGCCGACGGCGAGCAGGGCCGCGCAGAGAAAACCGGCGAGGCGGGCGGGTATGATTTTGGATAAACGCATGGTTGTTCGATAAGGTAACTGAAGCATGGTCCTAGTATAATGGATCCTTCTCAAAGCGACAAGTCATGGGCTGACTCTAAGTATGTCAAAATCAGACAAACTGAAGCCGCTATTGTTGCTGTTTACGGGCGGGTGAAGCGCAAAAAAGGCCTATTTCTCCGGGTTTCAGGCTGATTTTGATAAAATCATCGCAAACGGAAATGGGCTTCACGTTCGCGCCGACGACGTCGATTTTCGACCAGTCCGCACCTCCCGGCAGGCACACCTCGGCATGGATGTCTGTTTCGCCTTCGTTGAAAAGCAGGCACCAGAGTAGACCCGACTTACGAACCAGCCGTGCCCGCAGCCACGGGCATGGCTCGTTCGTGGTCACCGTCGGCTCCGCGATCGCGGTGATACGTTCCTGGCAATTCGGCGTTCCATCGTAAACGACGAAGCGTTTGGTCTGTGTTAGCGGTTCCAGGGCGGCCTCCAACTCGGGTGTAATGTAGTCGGGTTCGGCTAGGATGAGCCGGTAGCCCATGCTGCCGAGGTGCAGTTCATCGGCGGTGATGGTGGACTCTTCCAGGACTTGCCGGTCTTCCACATAGTGAAAATCAATCTGGTGCTCGAAGAGGAATCGCGCCACCGACTCAGGCAGGCGATCGCTGCGTCCGATGACCGCGACTTCGCATACGGGTTCCGACTCGAAGTTAACCCAACAAAGCCGATGACAGGCTCGGTGGAAATCCGTCAGGGCAGTGTCGTTCCACCAGGGGCCGTGCGGTCCGAGCTGTGGTGGACAGTCGTCAATGCGCGCGCCCCGCGTCGAGTAAAAGAAGGCGTGAGGCACCAGGAGATTGCAGCCCCGCACCAGAAGCCAGTGGGCGACGAAGCGATACAGGTCGAGCGAAACGTCCTCGCCGTACGCGCCCATGAATTCGTTCAGATTGCGCGCGCGGCCCTGATGGATGGCCGCCGACGCGGCGCACTTTGCCTGTAACGAAGGCCGTCCCGTGACCGCTTTCTCGCCCGGGAGGATGTCGTTCATGATGACGTCCTGACCGGGCCACTGGAAGTAGCGCAGGTGCCCGATGTCGTCGGGATGCTCGGGATGTCCGGTGAGGGCGACTCCATGATCGGTACACCATTCACTGAGCTGCCGGTAGTAAGTCGTTTCCAGGCGATGGTAGATCGCCCGTTGGTAGTCGCTCCGGTAACGTTCAGCCTCGGGTTCGTCGTCAAACCACAAGGCCGGCAGGTGGGGGGTGAAGTCGTAGCCGAGGTACGCGTTGACATGCTCGAGGATGCCGGTCGTGCCGGGGCGCGGTTTATAAGGCGAGAAGCGCCCCATGACGTAGGGCTCGTCGGTAAAGATGGCCGGAATGGTCTTGCCAAAGTGCTCGCCGAACTCGTCGAAGTAGCGCTGGTAGACCAAGCGGATGAAGCACGTCACCGCCTCGGGATTGAGCAGGTCCGTGGCGGCGGGATGTTCCTCGGGGGCACGGCGATCCCACCACGTTTCGCCGGGCACGGCGACATCCCCGTGGCCTTCCAGAAAATGCACGCCACGGATACCGGATTCAATGGGCCGGTCGACGATGTAAATGCTCTCCCCGTTGTTATGTTGCGCTTGGTAAACGAGGTGATGACCGGCAGAGGTGGGTGCCTCCTCCTGCATGACCAGCCCTCGGCAGGCGTAGAGCGGGTTTTCCGCCACCACCTGACCGCCGGAGGAACCCGACGGGTACATGGCTTCGTCGTAGAGGATGACGTGCATGCCGCGTCGCGCGGCCTCCTCGATCACGGCGCGCATACACGCGAGCAGATTGTCCGACATCCAGGCGAAGTCCTTGTGCAGGCCGATGCGCGGATGGATAACGACACCGTGGATGCCGCGCTCCTGGAACTGTGCGAGCTGGTCGAGCAGCCGGGGGATTTCCAGCTTGTCGTTCCAAAACCAGAACGGCGTCAGTGACAGACGCTTATCGGGCTGTATGAAATCCCGGGGCAACATGACGATGCAAAGTGTGGGCTTAGCTGCCCTGTATGTCGATAGAGTGTTTGTCGCCCAGGCGACGCGCAGACTCCTCCCGTCCGGTGGCCATGAGGCGCTTCAGGTAGGTGGGGCCTTCATCGCGCACATGCAAGGGGCCGCCCTCGTGCATAACGGTCCAGAGCGGGTCCTGCCCGTGCGTGGCGGTTTTTAGGCAGTCGGTCAGCCAGGTGTTGAGGATGGCCTGGCCACGTATGACCAGCTCCGGATGATCGTCGGCGAGGTTGTGCTGCTCGTGCGGGTCGGCCTCGAGGTCGAAGAGCATGTCGTCCGGATAATCATGGAAGCCGTCGTGGTAGGTTTGGATGTAAAGGTAGTGATCCCAGCGAGCGGCACGTTGCGCGCACCAAGCCAGTTGCGACAGCACCAGATGGTCGCGATGCGGATGGTTCAGTGTGCCGGACTGCAAATCTCCGGCGATGGACTGGCCGTCCCAAACGGTGGGCACATCACGATCACAAAGCTCGAGAATCGTGGCGGCGATGTCGACGTTGTAGATCAGGCGGTCGTCGGTTTGCCCGGCGTAGTTGTCAGTCAGGCCGGGCCAGCGGACAATCATGGGCAGGCGCGAGGTGCACTGGTCGGCGGTCTGGTGGTCACCGTAGACCCAAAGCTCGCCGAGGTTTTCTCCGTGGTCGGAGGAGATGATGATGGCGGTGTCCTCGTAGATGCCCTTGTCCTTGAGGGCCTGGATAATCTTGCCGATGTGCAGGTCGGCATAAGCCACGCCCATGTCGTAGCCATCGAACATGCGTCGGGCTTCGTCCATGCTGTCGATGGCGTTGGGTTGCAAGCGGGGGATGGCCTCCATCCAGCCGCCGAGCTCGTCGTAGGTGGCCTGGTCCCACAGGTCGAAGCCATTGGTCTCCTGGGCTGAGTGCGGGCCAGGCTTGCCCCAGTGCTCGCGGCGGATGTCCTCGTTGTACCACGCGGGTAGAGGATCATCCTTAAAGGGATTTTCCATCTCGGCGGGCGTGCGGTAGGGTGTGTGCGGGTCCCAGATGTTGACCCACATGAAGAACGGTTTCTCGTCGTCGCCCTTGCGCTCGATCCAGTCCACGACATCGGGGGAAATCCAGTTGGCCGTTTCCATGCCGTGGTAGCCGGAGTTATGCATTTCCTGGAAACCCGCGTACCAGTGCCAGGCTCCGTGTCGCTGGGCAAAGGGGGAAAACGCCACCGTGCGGTATTTCTTCGGGTGGCTGAGCAACCGGGCCAGGTTGGTTTCCGTCAATCCACAGTGGAACCCGCGGTCACGTCCCCAGTTGAAGGGTTGTGAGGCGACCCCGCCGTGGTTGACCACGCCGGTGTGAATACCGAAGCGGCCTGTCGTCATGGCGGTGCGGCTGGGCAGGCAGGGGGCGTCCGGCGTGTAGCAGTTGGTAAAGCGCAGTCCCTCCTCCGCAATGGCGTCGATGTTGGGCGAGGTGGCGCGGTGGTAGCCGTAGCAGCCCAGGTGGTCGGGTCGAAGCGAATCGATATCGATGTAGAGAATGTTCATCGGGTACGTGTTTATTGCGGAATGGCTTTGAACGAGCGACAGAGCATAACAAAGGACAGACGAAATCGGTGAGGCCGAAGCTGCCTCCAAGTGTGTCATTATCCGACTATCCCGGAAAGCAAAAACGCCGGGGCAGGTATCTACCCCGGCGTTGTGTTTAGATGAGAGAGTGGTCGTGCGGCTTACCAGGGAGTGAAGGTGGTGCCAAAGACACCGAACTCGCCCTCGGCGTTGTCACCGGAGCCATCCCAGTAATCAGCCTGGAAGGTGAGGTCGCCGGTTTCGTAACCGCGGGGCATGTTGCCCACGTAGCCGCCTTGCCCCTCCAGGGACGTCACCGTGTCGTTGTCGAAATCGACAGTGGCGATGAGGACATCCCCGGCCTCGGGGGTGAACTCGTTCTGGCCGCCGTTGTTGTCTGCGTACCATTTGTCGAGGGAGACGTTGTAGACTACAGCGACCACATGATCGGCGTTGCCCGTCAGGACGTTGAAGCGCGTGTTGACGTCCGTGGCGCTGTACATGAGGTAGCCGCTGCCGGTTCGCCAGTCCGTTGCGCAGACGCCGTCACCGACATCGCCGAGGTCGACGGGTCCGGAGGCGCCGCCGGTGGAGTTCGCGGTGAAGAAGGTGCCCTCGACAACATAGTCGGCCTCATCACTGTCGTTGGAGCCGTTCCACTGGTTGGCAATGTAGGTGAGGTCGCCGTTGTAGTAGCCGTACATGACCCCGAACTCCACGCCCGCATAGCCCTGCAGTGAGCTTACCGTATTGTTGGTGAAATCGACGGCGGCCAGAAGGACATCCGTCGAAACCGGCGTGAAGGCGACCTGGCCGTAGTTTTTATCGGCATACCATTGTCCGCCCGAGTAGTAGACGGCGATGATGTGATCGGCGTTACCGGAGAAGGCGGTAAAACGGGTGGCGGTATCCTCCTCGCTGTACATGAGGTAGCCGGTGCCGGTACGCCAGTCCGTCGCGGCCACGCCGCTGTTAAGGTTACCGACATCGTAGGTGCTTCCGGCGCCGGGACCATTGGGAGTGAAGGTGGTTCCCTCGACGAAGAAGTCACCGTCGTCGCTATCGTTACTGCCGTCCCAGCGATCGGCAATGTACACCAGGTTCCCTGTGTAGTAGCCGGACGGGATGCCGTAGACGAGCTCGTTGCGTCCCTCCAGGGATTCGATGGTGTCGTTGTCGAAGTCGATCGTGGCCAGAAGTACATCCGAAGCGACCGGCGTAAACGTTGTCTGGCCGTAGTTCTTGTCCGCGTACCATTGCCCGCCGGAATAATAGACGGCGATCAGGTGGTCGGCGTTGCCAGAGAAGGCGGTGAAGCGGGTGGCGGTATCTTCCTCACTGTACATAAGGTAGCCGGTGCCGGTGCGCCAGTCCGTCCCCGCGATGCCGCTGTTGACGTCACCGATGTCGATGGGGTCGGGATCGCCTTCGCCTTCGTAGATGCTTACATTGATGAAGCGAGCGTAGTTCTGGTTATTGACATCGTTGTCGGCAGCGATGGCCAGGTAGGAAATCGCTCCGGTATAGTAGCTGCCGATTGCGATGGGCAGCTCCATCTGTCCGCCTTCCGTTATGTAGACGTTGGCGTCCTGCCAGGCGTTACTCCATATCTGGCTGCCGGCGAGTTGGAAGATGCGCTTGTCGTTGGTTTCGTCGTTGTCGTTCTCCAGGCCGATGCCGAGGATTTCCCCCGCGATGGCAGAATCGACGGTAAACTTCAGCACGGTGTCTTCCGTGATGGTGTAGTTGAGCGGGAACTTCACCCAACCGTTACGGCCGATGCCAAACTCGTAGCCGTTGTCGGCCAGTGCGACGGCGGCACCCTCGTTGGCGGTGCCTCCGTAGACGGTATAGTCTTCACCGAATTTGATGACGCCGTTGCTTTCGATGGATGTCGTTGTTGGCGGCGAAGTCGATTTGGTGCCCGACCAGACGCGGACCCAGTCCACCTCCATGGTGGCGCCGTCGATGGTCGCACTGGGGGTGTTGCCATCCCAGCCACCGGTCTGCAGCGACAGAATAAGGTACATGGGCGTGTCGGCTACGCGTGTGTTGGCAAAGGTGGCGGTCTTGACGTCGTCGATATAAAACTCGATCAGGTCGGGCTCCCAATAGATGGCGTAGGTGTGCCACTGGCTGGTGTCGTCGACGGGTGGGCGGCCCCAGGCTTCGGCCTTGTGGTTGCTGGAATAGCCGTCCCAATGACATACGTGAGAGGTGTTGGTGTTGCCCCAGACCCCGAGTGATTCCATGATGTCGATTTCCATGCCGGCGCCGTAGGTGTTCACCGTGGTGTCGTTGTTGCCGCTGCCGTAGGCTTCCCAGATACTAAGCAACACCTCGCTGCCATAGTTGGTGTTCGCGACTGTGCCACCCTTGACTGGTGCATCCGCTACCGGGTCGTAAGGAATGCCGTTAATGATCAGCACAGGGCGATCGCTCGCGTTGGTGGCTTCGCGGCTGTGGTATTCGATCCGGTTCCAGTTGCGAAGCGTGTCCGCCAGGCAGAGGGTGAAAACCTGGTCCGAATTCGCCACCTGATCGGCGATGAAGGCGGTGACATCGAGATCTACGGTCGAGCCGATTGTCCGGTTGTCGTAAGACTGGTCGAGCCAACGGGGGTCTTCGGGGACGGGCATGTTATTCCAGGTGATGCCCGTTTCGGTCCAGTTGTCATCGTCGACGCCAAAGGCCACCGTGTTGGTTTTGGCGGTGGTGGGGCTGGTATTTTGAATACCGGCAACTTTCAGGCGCAGCACGGCACTGGTGATGGTGCCGAGGCTGGCGCTGCTGAGGTCGAACTTGAGGTAGGAGCGATTGAAGTAATTTTGATAACTGTATATTCCACGGTCGGGCATGGTCCAGAAGGCCGGCCAGAGTCCCGTAATGTTATCCCAGCGGATGCGGGCCTCGAAATAGCCGTAGGCCTGGGTGAAGCCGGGGGTTTCGCCGTCGCGCGAATACATGCGGAAGGTGCTGATTTCTCCCGCGGAATAGTTGTAGTTTTTTCCGTTCTGGACGGCAGCTTCCTGGTGTGCGGTGAGTCGTAGCACGCCGTTAACCAATTCGATGTTCTCGCGTTTGATGGCTGCACCGATGCCGTATTCCGTGGCGGAGCCCGCCGGACTGCCATCGTGGCTGCCTTGTCGCCAGACGGTGCCGTCCAGGATGGCGTCGTCAAATTCGTCTTCGAAGGTCAGGGAGAAACTCCCAGGAGGAGGAGCGGCATGGAGGGAGATGCACGCGCAGAGAAGCAATGCCGAAAGACATTTCGGCCAGTATCTTTTTATCATGGGTATGGGGGTTAGGGGTGAAGCACGCAGGTGGCAGTTGCCTGACCGGCGACTCAGAGCTTAACACTCTCCCGAAAAAAGCGGTAGTCGTATTCCGCTAATTATTGTGCAAATATCCGACCCTTTCTTGGCCTGCGGATTTTGAACGGCGGCCGGCTTATATCTTAAGCATCCGGTGCCTGAGGCACCTCAGGAAACATCAGCCGGAAAAAGACGGTGGGTTCGGACGCACCTGCTTCAAGCTCACGTGTGGCCGTTTGATCCGCTTCGTTAATCACTTCGTCGGTCAAGGCGGATTCCAGCCAGGTGACCAAGTCGGTGGAGTATTGCAGGCGATAATCCAGATCGCTGATGGGGCGGGGGTATTCGATGCTGAAATCGAGACCACCACTGCTGTTGTGCGACATTGAACACTGCAGGATATTTCCCGAATCGTAACGCATCGGGTCGGAGCCGAGCGCAAACTCGGCGAAGTTGGTTCGGCCATCATCGTCCGTGTCGTGCCAGAGGGTTCTTGCCGTAGAAGCGACGCCGGCCCAGTCACGTGCTATCCGCCAGGCATTATATAACTCGTGCGGAGTAGGTGCGTTCAGTCGAAAGGCACTGCCGGTGATACTGACCGGGCCGTCTTCGGATTCGTCTCCCCATTGATTCGGGGTAAAGCCGATATCGCCACTGAGGTAGCCTTTTCTGATGCCTTGTTCAAAGCCGTTTTCGCCGAGGTGCAAGTCCACGGTGTCATCGCGAAAGTGAATGGAGGCCAGGATGAGGTCCGTTGGATTGGGGATGAAGGCCACCGCCTTGGTGCCGCTGTTGTAGTACCACTGGCCCTCCTCGCAAAAGACAGCGACTAAATGGTCGGCGTTGCCGTCGCGTATGTTGAAGCGTGTGTTCACATTCTCGGCGCTGTACAGAAGATACCCGGTCAGGATTTGGTCGGCACTGATAGCGATGCCCTGATTGAGCGCACCGAGTTGGTAGTCACCGGATGGCAGCGGCAGAGGCACATCTGAGTGTGGCGTGAAACCGCTGCCGCTGACGGCAAACTCACCGGCCGGATTTTCGCCGCCTCCGTTCCAGACGTTGGCGTAGTAGGCGAGGTCGCCGTCCGCGTATCCGTAGTGAATGCCCTCGTAGGTATCGTGTTCCCCTTCCAGCGAGCTCACGGTGTCGTTGCTGAAATTGACGGTGGCCAGAAGCACGTCCGTTGGCGCGGGCTCGAAAGCGATCTGGCCGTAGTTGCGGTCCACGTACCACTGCCCGCCGGAGTAGAAGACCGCGACGACGTGATTGGCGTTGCCGTTAAACGCGCCGAAGCGACTGAAGACATTCTCCGCACTGTACATCAAAAAGCCAGTGCCGCTGCGCCAGTCCGTGCCTGCCACGCCGCTGCCCACTGCGCCGAGCGGCACGCTTTGAGTGGTGTCCGTCCCGGCTTCGCGCAGGCGCAGGTTGCGAATGACGGCATCGATGGAGGGCTTGCTGTCGTCATCGGCGACAATGGCCAGGTTGATCATGGGGCCCGTGTAGTACTCGCCGATGGGGATGGAAAAGGTCTGTGGGCCGGAGCCGTCGACGTAGGTGCGGTAGTTCTGGTAGGTGTTGCTCCAGGTCTGTCTGCCGCCCAGTTGAAAAACGCGCACGTTGCCGGTCTCGAGATTGTTCTCGTCCAGTCCGATGGCGAAGATTTCACCCAGGTCCGTGGCTTCGAGTTGAAACTCCAGAATCGTGTCCGGCCCGACCTGAGTGACAACCGGCAGCCGGATCCAGCTGTTGCCTTTGACATAAAACTCGGCGCCGTCCGCCGAAGGGCCGCTGAGCCCCTGAATGCCTTGCGAGCCGTAAGAGCCGAAATCGTTGCCGAAGACGACGCGACCGTCGTCTTCGACCATGGTATGGTCGCGCGTGCGCGGATCGCGTTCGCCGCTCCAAACGCGTACCCAGTCGACTTCGAAGGCTTGGCCGTCGATGGCGGGGTCGATCTGGTCGTTGCCGTGCCAACCGCCCAACTGCATCGACAGGAGGAGGTAGGCTTCGAGATCCGTCGCGCGTGAGTCGCGGAAGGTTCCGGTCAGCTCGCCGTCGACATAAAACTCAATCAGCCCCGGCGCCCAGTACGCGCCGTAGGTGTGAAACTCGGATGTGTCTTCAACCGGGTAGCCCCAGCCGGTGTTTTTCACGCTTCCGCCGCTGTTGTAACCATCCCAATGCAACGCGTTGGAAGCGCGTTGGCTGCCCCAAACGCCGAGGGCTTCGAGGATGTCGATCTCCATGCCGCCGTGGGTGGTGATGGCCGTATTGCCCCAGTAGTCGCCGACGTTCAGGACCGCGCTACTGCCGTGTTTGGCGTTCGGATTGCCCAGGTTGACATAGGTGTCCTCTGTTGCTTCGTGGGATACGCTGTTGATGATGAGCTGCGGGCGCAGTGAGGGCGTAGCGGCTTCCCGGCTGTGGAAAAGGGTGGTCTGTGCCTTCATCAGGGTATCGGCCAAAGCGAAGGAGATGACGCCATCGCCGTCGAGCTGACTGCTGACAAAATCGGTCACATCGATGTCGATGACATCCCCGGGCTCCCCGATGACGCCATGCAGTTGCTTCAGGAAGAGCGGATCCCAGCTCGGCTGGGTGTTCCAGGTCATGTTGCTTTCGCTCCAGTCGTCCGCCTCCATGCGGAAGACCAGGACGTGTCGCGCTTTGTCCTCGGCCAGCACTTCGGGGTCGAAGGAATCGATAGTCAGCCGTAGCGTGGCTGTGTCGACGGTGTTAATGGATTCCCCGGAGAGGTCGAACTTGAGGAAAGCGCGGTTGTGCCGGTACGGGTTGCCGTAATTACCACGATCGGGCATGGTCCAAAAGGCGGGCCACAAGCCGGTGACGGACGGCCAGCGCAACCGAGCCTCGAAGTAGCCGTAGCGTTGCTTGAAGCGCCGGAAGGTGGTGATTTCCGCCCCGCCGTAATCGTAAGTCTGGGCATTCCAGACCGTGGGGGCAGTCGATGCCTTGAGCCGCAGAATGCCGTCGGACACCTCGATGTTGTCCGGATTGTTTCCGCCTTGCCCGCCGATGCCGCCCCAGTGCCCGGCCAGTTTCCATTTGCTGCCGTCTAGGGTGGTGCCTTCGAACTCGTCGGAGAAGGTCATCTCCCAAGTGCCCGGTGGGGGCGTCGCGGTCAGAGCGGCTGTGTATAGTGCCAGCAGGGGGAGACAGCAGAGCGATTCCTTCGTGCCAGGGATTAAGAAACGATGCTTACGGGAACGGACTGGGGGTGCTTGTCTGTGTGCCTCCATTAAACGGTATCCTCCTTGCCCGCCTGTTTCGGTGCAGAGGCGGGCGCGTCCTGCGGCAGTTGATCGGTGCGTTGCCAGACGCGGATGTAGTCGACTTCCCAGTGATCCGGCAGGGAGCTCTCGTCGATGCTTTTGGTGCTGTGTTTGCTCAAGGGCATGGTGAGGGAGAGATAGCTGGTAACGTTGGCGATGTGCTCGCTGCGCCATTCGCCGGTTTTTTTGCCATCGACGTACCAGACCAGCCGGTCCGGCTCCCAGAGCATGCCGTAGACGTGCCAGCTGTCGCCGGTGGGGCCGTGGTACACGTAGCTGTCGCCCCAGTTTTTCGGTTCATGGGTGCCGGCCGGGCCGCCCCAACGTGTGCCGTAGCTGACGCGGCCAGGGCCCCATTCGGTCTGATGGCGGACAATGTCCATCTCCATGCCCTGGCCGTTGAAGTCGTGCGAGGTGCGACGCTCGTGCATATTGAGGTTGTTGTCCGGACCACGGTCGGGGATAAGCCCGAAGACGATCGCCAGGCCGCGGGCCGTGGGCATCTTGGCGCGTATTTCGAAATAGCCGTAGCGTTGGGTCCACTTGTCGTAACTGGATAGCATGCCTGCGGCATAGTCGCGACGGGGCAGGGTGGGATCGTCGTACTGATGGCCCGGATTCTTCTCGGTCGTCAGGCGCACTTTGCCTTCGTCGAGGGCTACGTTGGCGTCACGGTAGCGTTGAGCTTCTTCCCGGTGCGGCCCGATGATGGCCAAGTGCGTCGACCAGACGGAGGCGTCCACCGTGCCTGCGGTGAAGTCTTCGTCTAGGGTCAGGGTCCACGGGCCTTCGACGGGTGGCTGCTGGCCGATCCAGTCGGGCGTCTGCACGGCGATTTGGCGGTCTTCGGGCTTGCTGAAGCGCTCACGGGATTGCTCGGGGCTGGGCTCGCCGTAGGCTTTAGGCTCACCCATGCGCAGGACAGTCGCTTCCTTGGGATTCAGCAGGAAAAACTGGTAGGCGGTGATCCGGGAAGCATCCAGCGGATAGCCGGGCTTGCCGTTGTTCTGGCCGAAGACGGAGTGGATGGTGACGGTTTCTCCGGGCTTGAGCAGGCGCACCTCGGTGTTCCAAAACTGCTCCTTGTGGTCGCCGGGATTGTCCACTCGCAAAGCGCCCCGCACGGCAGTCTCGCCCAGATTGGTCACGGTCAGCTCTATGCCGCGATAGGCTGACAGGTCCCAGCCGCCCTTCGGACAGGGGAAAGCAATCTTGGGATAGCCGCCCGCTTCGAATGTCGCATGGATCGCTTTACCGCCCTCTGCTTCGGTTACCTCGGTGCGGTCCAGGCTCAGGGCTGCTATGCCATCGGAGGCATCCGGGGAGAACAGGACGCGCACATGCTCGCCCGGTGCGTTGGATTCGTTCGCCGTGAGTAAGGGGACAGATATACTGCACGCAGCCAAAAGTTGTAGGAGCCGTACGGTGAGGAAGGGGGGCGGACTGTTAAACATCATAGATGGGGTGTAGGTGGATAAATGTAGGTGAGAGTGCTCTTATAGTATCAGCCGAATGAAAATTTCGCCAGTCGGTTACTGACATGAATTGTGTCTGTATTGGTATATGGATGCTGCATTGGCACGCTGATATAGTGCGTTTTGTACTGCTGCGTCCGTGTTTTCCGTTGGATATTGACACATTCCGAGTCGTTTAAGAACTACCGCTTATACAAATCCATCTGCTATAACTATGGTTTTTAAATCAGCTCCTTCGTTCTTGGGTTCGTTCACCTGGACGAGACCCACTTGGACCGAAATTAAAACCTACCAGCATGAAAATCTATCCCATCCTTTCACTCGCCGTCGCTTCGCTGCTCCCCGCGGCCTTGCAAGCGGATTATTCGACGAGCTTTACTACGGCTGACGGATTTACGAACGGCAACTTGAGCGGCCAGAACTCCTGGAATGCTAACACGACGGGAGCCAGCGTCTTCACCGTTGCGGATGCGGTAACCACCGGCACGGTAGCTATCGGCCAAGTCACCGGCACCGCCACCATTTCCTATAACGGCGAAGGCTACGACTTCTCTCAGGTCGGCGCGAATTACACTCTTTCAGCCGATCTTCAGTTTACTGATGCCGGAGACACAACTGCTTCGAATAATCCGTTTTTTTCCATGATGTATGGGTTTGCCCCCACGGGAGGCACGGACGGGTCCACATCGTTGGTCTTGCGCAAGACTTCTAGTGAAGCCTACCAGATCGCTCTGTATTCCAAAACCGCAGTAACTCTGTCTAAGAGTGCTCTGGGCCTGGACCCGGGCGTGGATAATGACTCGGATGTTCTTCGCCTGACCTCTTCCTTTACAGGTGGTGGTTCCGTCAAAGCGGATTGGAGTGTGGATTATACGCTCTACAACGTGACGACCGCGACCACCATTGTCAGTGGTACTCTCAGCAATATCAACTTGAATGCCAATTCCATCGATAATCCTTCCATGTATGGGCTGGTTGCTTCCGGTGCATTCCAGCAGGACAATCATGATGGTATCAGTAATATTGAGCTTTTGGATTATAGCGCCAGCTTCACGGCGATACCGGAACCGGGCACGTATGCGTTTGGCTTCGGTGGTCTGATGCTGGCAATCGCGGTTTACCTGCGTCGCCGTCGATAGCCTCCATTTCTCTTTTAATTATGCAAGCCGCCGAGGGGAGACCCTTGCGGCTTGTTTGTACATGCAGCGCTATTGGTCGGTTGTTGCAATTGGATGTGTCTTTACCGGCCTTGTGAGCCTTCGGGGTGTGGTAGATTTGACCATTACTGAGAGCCATCTATTCTCGCGGTGATTGGATATTGACACATTTCTGGTCGATTTAGAACTACCACGGTCGGAAACTTTATGTTATCATCATTGCGTTTTCGAAAACAATATGCATACTCTGTAAACACTCCAAACAATCTGTTCAGATAAACTATCTTCAGCATGAAAATCTATCCCATCCTTTCACTCGCCGTTGTTTCGCTGCTCCCCGCAGCTTTGCAAGCGGATTATTCGACCAGCTTTACTGCCGCGGAGGGCTACAGTGATGGTCCTTTGAGTAATAACGAAAATTGGAATAATGCCCTTGAGGGCGGCATCTACACTGTCGACGCGACCGCGGGCCAGGTTGATATCGGCGCGACGGGTGCTGGCTTCGGCTCCTTATCGATATTGGCGACCAGTTCGTATGATTTCACTCAAGTTGGGTCTACCTACACTGCGTCAATGGATTTCCAATTTACGGACACGAATGCGGCCATCAGCGGTACGAACACGTTTATTTCCATGCTTTATATGAATAACCCAACTGGTGGTAGCGTGAACCAGACCAGTCTTGGAATTCGCCGTAATGCCAGCCCGGGTAGTTATCAGCTTGTACGTTTTGCCGCGAGCACTGCCAGTTTGTCTGCGAGTGGTATCGGGATCGATATCGGTTCCAACGATTTTGTCTCCGATGTACTTCGAATGAGCTATACCTTGACCGCGGGAGAAACCCCCTCGACTTGGTCGGCGACATACAGCGTCTACAATGTCGATACTTCGACGACTGTTACCAGCTCCACTATCACCGTTAACGTGACTAGCGCTGCTGCGGACGACGATTCCATGTATGCCGCTCTTTCCACTGGGGCCAATAACGGAAATGGCATCACAGACATCACCATGTATGACTATGCTTCATCGGCGGTCATCGTGCCGGAGCCCACCACCTACGCATTTGCTTTCGGCGGCCTGATGTTGGCTTTGGTCGGCTTCCGACGCTTCCGCAAGTAAACCGCGTTCACTGAATTTTCCAGCCGCCGCGCCTTCGGGTGCGGCGGCTTTTTTTGTGCCATAAAAAAGACAGCGCGGGCAAAGGCTTAGGCGCCGATGACCATTGCGGGGGCCGCTTGGAGTATCGCCTTAGCGTGGCGGGCGAAGTGGCCGCGGTAGTCGCGCGTGTATTCCTCGAGGATGGTGCGTCCGAGGTCGTCCACATCTCCGCAGTTAAAGAGTGCGCGGGCCAGATGAATTTCCCGCAGGGCGTTATCACGCACCTGGTTTTCGTTGATGTCACCAGTCAGGTCGGCCTGGGCCTTGTGGATGTCCGTGTGGGCATGGCCGTGATAGCCGGGCCGTTCCAAGAGAATAGCAATAGCCGGTGCTGCCGCCGCCTCAGGATGGCGCGCCCAAAGTGCTTCGCAACACATGGCGATGGCGCGGAAATGGGAGAACTCGGCGTCCATGGGCAGCGTTTCGATTTTCTCCAGGATGCACGGCCAGGCTTCGGCATCGCCGATAGCGCCCAGACAGACCAGCAGCACATCGAGCTCGGAAAGATTTTTGCCAAATTGGTGCATGCCGCGGAAGCGCCAGCCCTCGTCCCAGGGGCGAGCTGAAATCTCGGCGATGAGTTCCTCCTGCCCGGTGGCGTCACCCAGCAAGGCGAGGATTTGCGCGTAGCGCAGGCTCCGGGGAGAACGCTCACCGCGTACGGCAGCATAGGCTTCACGCACGAGCGGGATGCTGCGTTCGTCCTCGTGTAGAATCAGCGCGACACCGGGCAGGGTGTCCCAACCCTCCGTGACGGCGCGTTGGACGGCTTCATCCGGAACGGGGAAGGAATCCTGGTCGGTCAGGACGCGGGAGGGCAGACCACCGATGTCGATCAGGTGTTGTTGAATGGCGTGAATGTTCATGTCCCGAATCGGCGTGCGGTTCTTGGCGGAAAGCGCGGCGATGTAGCCGGCGGCGTAGCCCTGGTTTTGCACGTCGGCCTGCATGCGGATGACGGGTAGGGCGTCACGATGCGCGCTCAGACCGAGGCCGGTGACGAGGACACCGTCGAGGCCGCGCGGCAGCAGGCAGCGCAGGGGGATGTCCGCCCAGAGCGCGTCTTTTTTGTTGGGCGGCACGAGCATGAAGACCGGGTCGACGGTGAAGCCGTGCGAGTCGAAGTTCGACGTAGCCACGCAGACGGTATCGGGAAAGCGGCGTTGATATAGGATGTCCACCGGTGTGATGGCGTAGTCGCCGACGATTTGCCGACGCTCGCGGGAATCGACCAGTTCGCCGCAATCGTAGTCGTCCTTGAACTTCAACTTGGCGCTGGTCAGCATGGCGGTGGCGTCGACCATGTCGGTGTCGTCGGAAAAATTATGATCGGAGTTGTGGTAATCGCGGCCCGGCTTGATGCCGGCGAGGCCGGTGCCCTGCACGGCGATGTGCTCCTTGCCAATGACGACAGTCGGTGCACCCGCGGCAGCGGGGATATCCGAGCAGCCGGTGCTGTCCACCACGCAGCCGGTACGGACCAGACCGTAGCCGTAGGGGCCCGCAACCAGCACGCCGGTGACGCGGCCGTCCTCGACAGAAGTACCGGCACAGACGGTATTGAACCAATAGGTGCAGCCGGCCTCGCGACCGGTCTGGTGGAACCACGTGCTCTTGGCCGCGACCGACCAGGAGCCCTCGTGCTCCTTGAAATATTCTTTATGCTCCAGCGCACGCACGCCTTCGTCGATTTCCGCGGTGAAACCGACGCGGTAGCCGAACCAGTAGTTGGCGATCTGTCCCATCGTGCCGACACCCCCCAGGCCCGAGGTCAGTTCGACTACCAGGGTTTTGGCCCCGGCGCGGGCAGCGCTGATAGCCGCAGGCGCGCCTCCGGTGCCACCCCCGGCCACGAGCACATCGAAGTCGCCCAGGACAGGAAGATTTTGCGCGTTCAAGGTGACTTCTGAGACGCTTTCATCTCCTTGGCGTAGCGTGTCGCGGACGGTGTGTAGTTCAGCCCGGTCTATCGGCTCGCTGCCCGCGCAGGAGACGGCCAGTTGGCCTTCGATGCGGGCCGGAAGCAGCCCTGCCAAACGCCGTCCGACTTCCCCGGCCAGGCGCATGGCGGATAGGGGATTGGCAAAAATCGCCTCGGCGCCGGCAGTCAGCCGCATGGATTCGGACAAGCCCATCAGGCCTCTTTCGCCCATGAGCTCCTCCAGTTGCGGTTCGGCCTCCGATGCGGGTAATTGGGGCAGGATACGAGTCTGGTGACGATATTCGGTTGCCACCCGGCAGCGGTCCACAATCTCCCCGTAGGCATCGGCGAGCGCCTTGGGGCTGCCGTCGCCGAAGCCTGCCTCGAGCGTATAGCGGCGCGCGCTGACCGCGTACTCGCCGGTTTTATAGCCGGGGAGCTGAGCGACCGCCTCGACGTCCTCGGCATCTTTGCCGGGACCTTCGCAGAGCGTCACGTACTCCACCGTTTGCGTGCCCTGAAGCGCATGCAGATTTGCGGAACCGGCTTGCTTGAGCACCATGGCGTCGAGCGTGGCGTCCACTACCAGGCGGGCCCGGATGGCCTGCAGGCCGGTCCGGTTGGCGACGGCGATGCCCTGGATTTGCCCGTCGTCCGAGCGTAGCACACCGGCAGGAAAGCTGTTGAAGAGGAAGGGGATACCGGCTTCGACCAGGCTCTGTTCCAGCGTCAGCTTAACGTGCATGGGGCGGGGTGGATTTTCCGCCGAGCTGAAAATGGTATCGGACAGCTCGCAGCCGGTGGTCGGCGTCGGCCAGAAGCGGTAAGCCGCGCAAATGTCTTCACCCAGATAGGGCCGCGAAGACAGCACATAGACACTTAACCCGGACGCCTGGGCGGACAGCGCCAGGGACACCGCGGCTGAGGTGGCGCCAACGACAACCACGTCCACGTCGGCTATAACAGGCAACGGGAACGGCGAGGGGGGTGTATTTGACATGGAATAAAGATAATCAGTCGATGCCGCTGCGCAACAGGTATCCGCTATACAAACCGCGCAAAAAATGGTATATATAGCTCATTCGCCGAAAATGAACCATGCCTGAGCCTCGTTATTCAATCCTGTTTTGTTATGACAGGAAAGTGATTCCGGAATATTGGAGTCTGCGCTGGTATTCCGGCTCCATTTATGTGGCTTGGTATATTCGTCATGGCTCGGTTCGGCTCGATTCCGGAGGATACCAGCTTCAGGCCGGGGAGGGCGATTGGGTGTTCATGGAGCCGCTGACGACAAAGTCCCACGCCTTTACCGCCGATCCCAACATTATATCCATTCACTATCGGGTGGATTGGAACGGGCTGCCATTCTTTCCGCCGTTGCGCGTGCCGTGGATTTACCGCGGTTTGCACAGCGACGAGCTTCGGGAAGCCGCTGAAGAGCTGTGCCGGGTTGAAGCGGAACAGGCTCTCCTGGATGTGGCCCTGAGACCGTCGGACTATGCGCTTCGCAGCGCTTTGTTCTCCCGGTGGCTGTACCGGTGGCACCTCATTCGGGAGGCCGAAGCCGGCACGCAACCCGCACCCATGGATCGGCGCGTGGCCGCGATTATCGCGGAGTTGGGCCGTTCGGTTGATGCCCGGCCGGTCGATTATGCGCAGTTAAGCCGTGCGGCGGGCTTGTCGCGGGCTCAGCTCAACCGTATCTTCAAGCAGTCCACGGGCTTGACTCCCAAGCAGTGGAAAGAGGCGGCCTGCCTGAAAATCGCCGAGGACCTACTCAGCCACGGGGAGCTGTCGGTCAAGGAGATCTCGGCGCGACTGGGGTTCTCCGATAGCTCGCATTTCACCAAATGGTTTCGAGGCAAGATGAACCAAACGCCCTCTCATTGGCGTTTGATGCAATCCAGCCTGTCCCTTGCTGGCCGTCCCGGCTGAGCGGGAGCGGGTTATTCAACGCTCCACCGGAAAAATGAGTTCGCACCTTGGCGATACCTTGGTCATATTAATTCTTTATTAATCAATAGCATGCTATTCTATTGGCATGCCCTTAAGGACAACAGTGAAATTGCTGGTTATCGAGGACGACAGGGATGTCCGCGAGGGTATTGTGCAAACCCTCACGGAAGAGCACTTCACTGTCGATGCCGTCGATAACGGTGCGGAGGGTTTGTACTACGCCAAGAATTGGGAGTACGACGTGATTGTCCTCGACGTCATGCTGCCGGAAATGAACGGCTGGCAGGTCCTCAGGCAGTTGAGGCAGGCCAAGGCAACCCCGGTGCTGATGCTGACCGCCCTCGGTGAGGTCGATGATCGGGTCATGGGCTTGAATGAAGGGGCCGACGATTATCTGGTCAAACCCTACAACGAGCGGGAGCTGTTGGCGCGTATTCGCGCGCTGACCCGGCGCTCCACCGTTCTCAGCAACGAAAAGATACTTCTGGGCCGCGTGACGGTGGACTTGGCATCACAGTCCGTCGAGTTCGACGGCGAGGAGGTGAAACTGACCGCTGCCCAATACAAATTGCTGGAGTATCTTGCCCGCCGCGCGGGCAAGGTGGTGCCGCGCCAGGAGCTGGCCGACGCCATAGGCATGAACGAGGATTCCCTCTCCAACGTGCTCGATGTACAGGTGCATCACATTCGTCGCAAACTGGGCAAGGACTTCCTGCAAAGCCGTCGCGGACTCGGCTTTATTATCCCGGCTCTCTGACACTCCACACATGCTGCATTCGCTCAAGTGGAGAATCCAATTTTGGCATGCCCTCATCCTGGGGTTGGTGTTGTGTATCCTGTCCGTCGGCTTTTACCACTACGAGAAGGGACGACGAATGGCCGAGGTGGATCAATTGCTGGATCAGGAGATACCGCCGTTTATGAGTCTGAGCGGCCCCTACCGCCGTTCAGCTCTGGATGCCATGCGCATCGGCCCCTTGCTGCGTTCCACGGGACGCCCCTCCAACCGCTTGATGGCGCCCATCAATGGGGATAGGCCGCCGCCACGCGAGTCCGAGAGGGATCGGAGACGCATGGACGGAGGGGGTCGCCCCAGACCCACTGAGGACGGCCAGCTGCCGCCTGGCACCCCGCCCTTGGCGGCTGAGCCTGTTCCCCCGGGCTGGAAGCTGCGTGAGACTCCGTTGACCTTTATTGCCGGCGGCGAAGGTTTTGGCAATCCCGGGCCGGGTATTGAGTATTTCGAATCGAAGCTCATTCCACTGGGTTTTTATGCGCTGGCCGTTCACCCACGCAGTGGGGAAGAGCTTTATCGCTCTTATAACTTTCCCGATATCGAAATGCCCGATACCCGGATGCCGCGTTACATGATGCGTATTCGCGATGATCGCTATCGTGAGCTGCATCATGTCAACCGCTACATCAGCATTCTTGTCGGTTGCGATCTGACCGGTTACTACGCCAGCCTGAGCCGTCTCAAACTCCAAATCGGAGGTGCCGCCCTGGCAATTTTTGTCCTTGGGCTTGGCGTGGGTTATATTCTGGTGTCGCATTCACTGTCGCCGCTCAAGCAGATAGAGGGTACTGCGGGCGAAATTGCGGATGGCAATCTGCTCGCCCGCATCCCGGAGAACGTCAAAGGGCGCTCCAAGGAACTCAGTCTGCTGGCGGCCAACCTCAACCATACCTTCTCACGGCTCGAGTCGCTCTTTCAGCGTCAGATGCGCTTTACCGCCGATGCCTCGCACGAGCTGCGCACGCCGTTAACCGTTCTGCTGGCGCAGCTCGAACTGGGCCTGAAGCGGCCGCGCACGGTGGAGGAGTACCAGAATACGTTGCAGATCTGCCTCCGCTCCGGCGAACGCATCCGGCGCATCACCAAGCAACTGATCGAGCTCTCCCGCTACGATGCCGGGCGTGTCAAACTGGATTGGCAGCGTATGCCGTTGCACATCCTCCTGGGCGATCTGGCGGAGGAACTGAAGCCATTTGTCAACAATCGCGAGTGCCAGTTGATCACAGATTTCGAGCCGGGCGAGGTCGATTGCGATCCCTTCCGTCTGGAGCAGGTCATCAACAATCTGGTCAATAACGCGCTGCAGCATAACGAAAAGCCCATCACTATCTGTATCCGCTTAAGCTTTGAAGGAGGCTCCGCCAGCATCGAGGTGATCGACGACGGCAAGGGCATCCAGCCGGAAAACCTGGAGAAACTTTTCGACCGTTTTTTCCAGGAAAATCCCGCTCACGCCAAAAACCGGGTCGAGGAAAACGTCGGCCTTGGTCTGGCGATATCCAAGGCGATCATGCAGACGCACAATGGCACGTTAACCGCCACCAGCGTCCCGGGAAAGCGGACTGTGTTTTGCATCAAGCTGCCGGTTAAGCGGCGTAACTCAGGCGCTGACGCAGAGTGATTCCCCGGCAAAGTGATTCATAACCCGGACGTTGAAGCTGAGGAATGACGCTTCCCCGTCATCCCGGTCAGCCCGAACAACTACCCTGGTTTCCTGTGCTTGCGGCTTTTCCAGTTCGGGGAAAAGGAACAGCAGGTTGCTTTGGCGATCCAACTGACTGTGGACGACTCCGGGGGTGTCTGTCTCAACCTGATATTCGAGCCCTTTGAAACCAAAGAGCGGTATCAGGTTGATGAAGGCGACATGGATTGGCATATCCATGTCAAACTCGATGCCCTGCGATACTGGATTGGCAACCAGTTGGAACCAGTGTGTGGGCAACTCCCATATGTCGCGTGCTATCTTCATGATGCTATTATATTCGGATTACCTGTTTATGATGATACGGCGTGACGGCCAGGCGGCCTCACCGGGGAAAGAATACTCGCCGTCGCCTGATAAGGTCACCGCGTTGTCATTCATCTCGGTAATCAGCATGCTGCTGAGTGAGACCAGACGGGGTAGCAGTTCGACCGGGTGGCGAGTTAATCTCTGCATGCCCGTATCTTAACAGAAACACCCTTAATGGAAAATTAACCGCACGCGCCCTTTTGCATGCAGTGGTAAAAAAATGGGCTGAAAAGCGCTTATAAAATTCCTTATCGCTGTATCCCTTTGTTGGTCGATGATTCCGATCGATATGGTTTCGGCCAAAGCAAAACGCGGCTCAGGTAAAAGCCCCAAGTTTCGGGATGGGAATTATGTAAACTAGCGACTCTCGCGGAGGTAATTTAGCCTCCGCGAGAGTCGTTTAAGTTTATCTCTATCCCTTAGCTGATTTCCGGCTTGGGTCGTGCGGTGAACCACTTGTACAGCGCGGGCACGACCAGGAGCGTCAGGATGGTCGACGAGACCAGCCCGCCGATCACAACGAGTGCCAGTGGTCGCTGCACTTCGCTGCCGGTACCGGTGGCCAGCAACAGCGGCAGCAGGCCGAGCAGGGTGGTGCCCGCCGTCATCAGGACCGGGCGCACGCGCAGGCAGGCGCCCTCGATGCTGGCGTCGTCGATGTCTTTGCCCTCGCGGAAGAGTTGGTTCAGGTAGGTCACCAGCACCATGCCGTTGCCCAGCGCGATACCGAACAAAGCGATGAACCCGATGCTCGACGGCACCGAGAGATTTTCCCCGGCCAGCCAAAGCCCCACCACGCCCCCGACGAGGGCCAGTGGGATATTCAGGAGGATGAGCACCGTGTTTTTGATCGAGCCGAAGGACGTATAGATGAGAAGGGCGATCAGTGCCAGAGTGACTGGTACCACGATGCCCAGGCGCCGGTTGGCCTCCTGTTGTAGTTCATACTGTCCGCCCCACGAAACCAGGTAGCCCGCGGGCAATTCGATTTCCGCATCGATGGCCTCCTGCGCTTCCTCGACGAAGCTGCCGATGTCACGCCCGACCACGTTGGCCTGGATTTCCAGATAGCGCTGGTTGTTCTCGCGCACGATCTGGCGTGGGCCGACTACTTCCTCGATAGTCGCGACTTCGTCCAGTGGGATGAGCGCGCCGCCTTCTGTCCGCACGATGAGGTGGCCGAGGTCTTCGATGGTGTCGCGTGCGTCTTCCTGGTAGCGCACGTAGATATCGTAACGCTGCACGCCCTCGTAGATTTGCCCGGCCTCGACGCCGCCCACGGCAGCCTCTATCAACTCCTGCACTTCGGAGAGGTTCAGCCCGTGCCGAGCAATGGCCTCGCGGTCTGGGCGGATGACAATCTGCGGCGAGCCTATCACCTGTCCTGCCTGTACGTCCGCCGCGCCGTCGATGTCCATTACGACGGCGGCGATGGCGTCACCTTGCTCCTTGAGGGTTTCGAGGTCGGGCCCGAAGAGTTTGATGGCAAGCTGCGCCTTGGAGCCGCCGATAAGCTCGTCCACGGAAAGCTGGATGGGCTGCGTGATGTTGGACTGCACACCGGGCATGCCCTCAAGCTTCTCGCGCATGGCGTTTTCAATGTCGACTTGGGTGAAGCCTTCGCGCCATTCGGCCTTCGGCTTGAGCACGACCATCATGTGCACGCTGTTGATCGGGTCTGCGTGCGCGCCGACTTCTCCCCGCCCGATGCGCGAGATGGCCTGCTCGATTTCCGGGATTTCCAGCAGGCGTTTTTCCGCAAGCATGCTGTTACGCTTGGTTTCCTCCAGCGAGACCGAGGGCGCCATGCTGAGGTTCGCGATAATGTCGCCCTCCATCAGGCGCGGCGTGAACTCCGACCCGAGCTTCGGGAAAATCCAGGCACCCAGCACAAGCAGGGCCAGCGACAGGCCCACCGCCAACGCGCGGCAACGCACGAAGAGCGTCACCAGGGGCCGATAAACCGACACCAGAGCGCGCACGATCCATATTTCTCGTGGAGCGTCCGCGTTCGCTTTGGCCTTCGGTTTGCGCATGAAAAGCGCGGAGTACACCGGCGCACCCACCAGCGCGTAGATGAGCGAGCCGAACATGGCCAACGCCACGGTGTAGGCCAGCGGCCGGAACATTTTGCCCTCGACGCCTTGCAGCGTGAATAGCGGGATAAACACGATAACAACGATCAGGATCGCGAAGGTGATGGGCTGCGCGACCTCGCGGCAGGCGCGTGCGATGACGTGCAGCTTGCTTTCTTCCTGTGGCGCGCCGCGCAGCAAACGGTCGGTATTTTCCACCATGACGATGGTGCCGTCCACCATCATGCCGATGGCGATGGCCAATCCGCCCAGCGACATCAGGTTGGCCGAGATGTCGAAATAGTACATCGCGATGGCGGCGAAGAGCACCGAGAACGGAATCGACAGCGCCACGACCAGGCTCGGGCGGAAGCCGCCGATGAAAATAAGCAGTATTAACACGACTAGGCCGATGCCCTGCAGTAATGCGTTGGTCACCGTATCAACCGAGCCCTGCACAAGCGTCTTTTGCTGGTAGTACGGGTCGATAACGACGCCCTCGGGCAGCGCTTTTTCGATTTCCGCGAGCTTCTTTTCCACCGCTTCGATGACGGTGGAGGAGTTTGTGCCGTAGAGCTTGATGACCATGCCCGAGACGACTTCCTCCTCGCCGTTGCGCGTCTGCAAGCCCTGGCGGATTTCGCCGCCGACTTCCACCGTGGCGACATCCTGGAGGGTGACCGGCGTGCCGTCCTCGTGGGCGATGACAATGCCGCTGAGGTCGTCGATGCCGCGTGCCAGCCCCTCGGAGCGGACAATGAACATCTCGCCGTTGCGCTCGAGGAACTGCCCGCCGACGTTCTGGTTGTTGGCCTCGATGCGCTCGATGACTTCGTGCAGCGTCAGGTTGTAGCGCAGTAGGGCGTCGGGGTCGATGTTGACCTGGAACTGCTTGACGTTGCCACCGATGCCGAGCACCTCGGTCACGCCCGGGACGGTCTGCAGGTTGTACTTCACCACCCAGTCCTGGATGCTGCGCAGGTCCTCCAGAGAGTACTGGCCAGTCGTATCGATGAGGTTGTAGTAAAGCACCAGGCCCTGGCCGGTGGAGATGGGCCCCATCTCCGGTTCGCCGAAGCCCTCCGGGATGGCTTCGCGTGCCTCGGACAAACGTTCGCCCACCACCTGGCGCGCGAAGTAGATGTCCGTGCCTTCCTCGAAGTAGATGCCCACGACGGAGAGGCCGAAGTTGGAAACGGAGCGGATTTCTTTTACGCGCGGCAGGCCGCTCATGGCCGCCTCGACCGGGAAGGTGACGAACTTCTCGACCTCCTCGGGGCCGAGTCCGCTGGTCACGGTGAAGACCTGCACCAGCGCGGGCGAGACGTCCGGGAAGGCGTCCACGGGCAGCTTTTGATAGCTCCAGTAGCCGCCGCCGATGACGGCGAGCGTGAACAGGGCCACGACGAGTTTGTTCCGCAGGGCGGTTTCGATAATCTTCTGTAGCATGGTACTGATACAGTTGGATTAATGGACGTGCCCCTCGTGACCGCCGAAGGAGCCCTTGCTCAGTTCGGCTTTCAGCGAAATGGGATTGCGGGTGACATAGACTTCGCCGGGCTTGAGGCCGCTCTGCACGGCAAAGCTTGCGGCGTCGCCGTGGCCGAGCACGATGGGCCGAGGCTCGAAGCCTTCGTCTGTCTGCACAAAGACCACGGTCTGATCTTCGTAGGTGAGCACAGCCGTACGGGGGACGACCACCGGGGCCCGGTGCTCGTCGATGGAGACGCTGCCTTTGATGAATTGGCCGGGCTTCCAGTCGCCGTCATGATTGTCCACCACCACGCGGGCCAGGCCGGTACGTGTGTGCTCGTCGATGACGGGGGCGATGTAGGAAATCGTTCCGCGGAAGGTGGCCTCGTCGTGGCCGCCGGCGATAAGCACGCTCTGGCCCTTGGTTATTTTTCCCATGTCGCGCTGGTAGATGCGCAAGTCCGCCCAGACCGTGGAAAGGTCCGCTACGGTGAAAAGCGGTTGGCCTGCCTCGACGGTTTCGCCGAGGGTGACATCATAGGCGGTAACTACGCCGTCAAACGGCGCCTTCAAGTCGAAGGGCCGCAGCGTTTCCGTGCTTTCCAGCGCGGCAAGCACCTGGCCCTGCGTGACCTGGTCGGCCAAACGTGCGTCGATGGCCTGCACTGTGCCGGTGTAGCGCGGCGTGACTTTCGCAACACGCTCACGGTTGAACTGGATTTCGCCGGGCAGCACGACTTCCTCGTGCAGTACGCCGGGGCCTGCCTTGGCGGTGACGATGCCGAATTCGCCCATCACCGCAGGGGAGAGCTCCACCACGCCTTCTTCATGGCCGTGGTCGTGGCCTTCGTGCTCATCGTGGGCCTCATGATCGCCGTCCTTGTGGTCATGGTCGTCGTGTTCTTCCTCACCATCTTCGTGGGCGTGGGCACCATGGTCGGCGTGATCATGCTCATGGTCATGATCGTGGTCGTCTTCGGCACGGAGGCCGGTGGCCAGCCCGAGTGCGAGCAGGGCGATGAGCAGCGCGCGCAGGCGCGGAGGTTTTGTTGAAAGGGTTTGTGATGCAAAGTTCATAGGAAATGTATGTTTTGAATTAGGGTTGGATGGTGGCGGGGCGGGTCAGCGCTTCGATGACCGCCTGGGCGGCGGCGTAGCGCTGGAGTGCTTCCAGGTAAGCCTCGCGAATCTCGAAGAGCGTTTCGCAGCTCTCCAGCACGGAGAGCTGGGTGTACTGACCGCGTTCATAGCCGGCGGTGGTGTCGGCCAGGGTCTGCTCTGCACCGGGTAGGAGATCGCTCTGCACGGCCCTGGCCTCGGTGTGTGCGCTGGCCAGGTCCTGATAGGCCGCGTTGAGCTGGATGAGCAGCTCGCGTCGCGCCGCCTCCCGCTCGAACTCCACGGCGCGCACCTGTGCCCGGGCCGTGCGGATATTGCCCTGGTTCTTGTCGAACATGGGCCAGGGCACTTCGAAGCCCGCCACGAAGCCGAAGTTGCCGTTGTCCTCGTTGTAGTAGCGGCCTCCGGCGAAGACCTCGAAGTCCGGTGTGGCACGCGCCTTTTCCAGGTCGAGGGCGGCTTCGCGACTGCGTTGCAGTGCGTTGTACTGGGCGAGCTGCACAGTGTTGGGCAGGCGGTCGACCAGCGCGGCGAACTCCGGTAGCTCCGGCTCAAGCACGATGCGTCCTTCGACCGTGAAGGGCTGCGCCGCGGTCTCGCCCCAGAGCGACGCGAGGGCGGTCTGGGCCATGGCCAACTCGCGTTCGGCCTTATCCAGAGCGAAGCGCTGTTGGCGTACGGCCAGCGTGGCACGGGTCAGTTCCACTTGCGGCGAGTGGGCGGCCTCGACCAGCCGCGCGGTTTCCGTTTCACTTTCCTCGGCCAGGCCGAGCTGCTCCTGCCGCAGTTGGACGGACTCCTGCGCGAGCAGCGCCGTGATGAAGGCTGCGCGGACCTCTGCCTCGAGCCCGGCCAGCAGGGCCTCGCGTTGCCAGTCGACCAACTCGCGTTCGCGGCGGGCGAGGGTGGTGCGGTGCTTGCGCTTGTCCGCGGTTTCGATGACCTGACTGACGCCGAGGGTCAGCTCCAGTCCTTGCACGCCGGTGATGGGTCCGGTGCCGAGGAAGTTCTCCGCCTCGCCGCCGATGACGGGGTTGGGCGGCAGGTCGGCCTGCTCGATCTGGCCTTCGGCGGCCTCGGCCAGGGAGGCGTTGAGGCCCAGCCGCGGGTCGTTGTCGATGGTTCGTTGCAGGGCGTCGTTGAGCGTAAGCGCCTGCCCCTGAGCTGTGTTTAACGCGAGCAGGGCAAGAGCACAACTCGATGCGAAGCATCGAAAGTGCAGGCCTCGCCTGCCGCGGGTTTGGGGCGCGTAGCCCCAAGGAATTCGTTGGATGAGAAATATAAACATGAAAAATCCTGACAAGGGTTGAAGTCGGTGCGCCCAGTAGGGCGGCGGGGAAGCGACCTCCAACGGGGAGGCCGCACATCAACGGTTGTCAGGATCTCAAAGGCGCAGTACGATGGTGCCCGCGACCAGCAGACTGGTGCTGAGGCTGTGCGGCGGTGCGCGCGCGGGGTTCGGCCCGGCGGTTTCACGCGTGTGCCACTGCGGCTCCGGCAGGAGCGTGTGAGTGGTTTCAAAAATGGCAACGGCAGGGAGTGCGAAGGTATCGCCATCTCGGGTGGCGAGCAGGTCAATGCCGTCCAGCGAGATATCCTCGCAGTGGTCGCAATGCTCCAGCGCGACTTGATCGTCGCCGTGGCAACAGTCGGCGGCGGTCTCTTCGGCGGCGAGGTGCGCATCCCCGGCGGCATGCAGGCAAAGCCACAGCCCGGCGGCGCCACCCAGAACCGCATTGAGGAGCACCAGGCTCAGGAGCCCGGTGCTGATTGACCGCTTTAGCATCACTTATCGTTTACGCTGACCGTGATGGACAGACTGTGTCAAGATTTGTTCCGGGCTACGGAACTCACCACATGGTTTCGTTGAGCTTGTCGTTGGCCTCGGAAAGCACGGAGAAGCCCTCTTCCAGCTCCTCGACTTTCTCGGCATGGAAGGCCGTCTCCGGGATAAGTGGCAGGCCCTCCATGCGTTCGGCCTGGCGGTCGAAAAACTTACTCAGGGAACGCCCCTTGGCCATGCCGCGATTGCGGATGATTTCGATTACCTTGGTGATCTCGTGCTGCGCGTAGCTTTTGCTCTGCAGCGCGGCGTACTCCTTGACCACGGCGTTGTGCGCAGTGACCCACTGTTGCAGCCCGGCGTCGTTGATGTCCGGCACCAGGATGGGCTCGAAGGGCTCATTGTAGTATTGGGCCATCAGCACGATGGACTGCATCATGGCGCTTTCGCCGTCCATGATTTCCCCGTTGATCATGGCGAGCGCCTCGGGGTGAAAGGGCACCCACAGGATGTCCTCGTCCAGCTTGACGCCGAAGCGGCGCACGGCGTCGAACCGGGTGCCCTTGCGGGTCCAGTCGGTGTCATCGCCGGGGTTGAAAATAGCGTAGGTGGCTACGCCGACGACCTCTCCGCTCTCGTTGACGATCGGGCTGCCGCTGTTGCCCGGGACGAATCCCGCAGTGGTTTCGATGCGGTCGTGGGCGTCTCCGTTGATCTGCCCCCGGGTGCGCGTGATAACGCCTGCGCCGTCGCTATTGCCATAGACGGTGACATCCTCGCCGATGGACGCGCGGTCGGTATAGGCGAGGGAGGCCGGTTGATCGTCGATGCTCAGGCGGGCCAGGTCGCGGTCCTTGGCGAACTCGATGAGCTGCGGCTTTACTTTGGTGCCGTCGCGCAGGCGGATTTCCATTTCGCGGCCCGAGCCGACGACGTGGCTGTTGGTGAAGAAGTACACGACGCCGTCCATGTAGCAGAGGAAGCCGGTGCCGCTGCCCTCCGCTGTGGTGATGAGCCCGACGGCGTCCTCGGGGGTTTCCACCGGGACGAAGCGTGTCTTCTGCCTGGAGGCGTGAAGCTGCTGGGCCTTCTGGCTTTCCTGCGCGGCGAGTTGCTTCAGTTGATCCGCGCTGAGGCTGGGCGGCGGAGGCTTGTTTTCCAGTGTGGCCACGGGGGTGCTGCTGCGCTCGCGCTGGCGCTCGAGGGCGGCGTTGTATTCTTCCATGGAGACGACCCGGAAGTATTTATCGGGGAAGGGCACGCGGCGCTTTTCGTCTCCCATCATGGCGACGATCTCCACCTTGCCGTCGCTCATGGAGACCACGGGATAGGTTTTTCCCTGCTCGATGAGGATGAGGCCCTTCTCGAAGTCGATGAAGAAGGTGCCGTTGACCTGCGCGAACTTGCCTTCGCGGTAAGAGACGGCGCGGTTGTTCTCGTTGCGCTTGGGCAGCTCGACGATGTGAGTGGCGTTGCCGAAGTCGTACTTGATGAAGTAGGCTTCCTTATCCTCGCCCAGACAGGGCATTTTCTCGGTGGAGAAAATTTTCTGCGTATCGTAGTCGATGGGATACTTGACCTGGAAGGTGCTGTTGGCGATGGCCACATGCGACTGCGCGTGGAGCCCGGGCGTCAGGCAGACCAAGAATAGAAGGAGGCGTACAGAGAGAAATGGCGATTTCATGATGGCGTACGTTTTTTTACGTAACCAAAACCAACACTGTCAATCTGCAGAAGCCGCTATTTGCAGGGCTACTTGTCTAGAAGGCTGTAGCTTATTGCATTTTCATCCATCTTAGCGCCTTGGCGTCTTTGCGTGAGTCACTTTCGTTGCCTCACAGTGTCAGCCTACATCAGCAAGCGCGTCAAAATATAATCGAGCAGCAGGACGAGGAACATTCCCGAGACGACGGCGCGGGTAACGGCGTGGCCGATTTCGCGGGGGCCGCCTCGGGTCATGAGGCCTTCATTGCAGGCGATGAGGACGACGACGAGCCCGAAGGCCTCGGCCTTGAGCAGGCCGTTGAAGACGTCGCGGACAGTCACGACATCCTTGAGATTGTTCCAGTAGACCGCCGGGTCGAGGTTGATGAAGTTGACGTGCTCGGCCACGACCGCGCCGCCGAACCACCCGATGACGACTGCGCAGAGCGTCAGCACCGGCATCATGAGCAGGATGGCGATCAAGCGCGGCATCACCAGAATGCGCTCTGGCGGAATCTGCATGGTGCGCAGGGCATCGACCTCCTGGTACACCTTCATCGAGGCGATTTCCGCCGTGATGGCGCTGCCCACGCGCCCGGCCAGCAGGAAGGCGGTGATGAGCGGCCCGAGCTCGCGCGCGACGGCCAGCCCGACAATACGCCCGGTGAGTGCCTCCATCCCGGCCACGTCGCTGAGGCTGTACCCGGTTTGCAGTGCCAGCACCGCGCCGAGGAAAAAGCTCAGGATGGCGACGATGGGAAAAGTCAAATAGCCGATGTGGAAGCAGTAGTCCATCATCCGCCCGAACTGCCGCGGCAAGGTCGGCAGGTAACCCAGGGCGCGGAAAAACAGCGTCAGGCAACTGCCGATGGTCTCAAGGATGCGAGTCGCGGTGGACATTCACGTAGTAAGCAACGACTTCGGGAAGGGTAGCAACTTTCTTTTGCCGTCACGGGGTAGAATAGTGCAGAGCCGGAAGTCCCCGTGGGCCCGGGTATATTTTTGCCCTCAAGGTTTGCATTTCTATCACGGAAGGCATAGTTAATCCATGTTCTAATACTATCTGGTGCCCTTCGCGTCGAAAATTACTGCATATCGATAACTCTCACCCCTTACTGAATACATGCCTTACTCAATCTCCTGGGAAGAAAACGGCTTCCAATGGATATTTTCGGGAAAGGTCCATGTTGATGAGATCGCAGAGGCAAAGCAGGCCTTTTACGATGATCCGCGCATGGAGAACACACGCTGGATGATCTTCGACTTTTTGAAAGTCACCGAGTTCACCAGCGAGTATGAGGATATCCACGAGCATGCGGCCAAGGACAAGGAAGTCAGCCAAACCATCCCCGGCGCCAAGCTGGCCCTCCTGGTGGACAAGCCGCAATTCCGCCTGTTGTCGGAGATGTATCGGCGCTCGGCCCAGGAGCTCAACAACACCTGGACGGTTGAGATTTTCCGTACGCGGCGTCAGGCGGAGCAGTGGCTGGGCCTGAAGCCCAACTCCACGAATCCTTTTAAAAAGCAATAAAATCCGTCGCGCAGCAAACCGCCTAAAGGTCGAACCAGAAGAGCGTCCAGGTGGATTCGTCCTCCTCGTTGCGTTCGTAGCCGAAGAGGCCGCTGAGCAGGGAGAACTTGGCGCGACCGGGGCCGACATCGTGCGTGAGGAGCTTGCTGATGGTCAGCTTGGTGCTGTCCTCCGTTTTTTCCTCGTGAATAAAATCCCAGAAAACCGACTGGGTGGTGACGCCGGTGCTATCGTCGCGTTGGTAGCGAAGGATGGCGAAGACCGGCGTGTAGAGCTGGCGAATGGAGCGGCTGTTGGGATAGAAGACTTCGATGGGGCTGAAGAGCTGCGCCTGAAAGAGCCCGGCGCCGTTGTCGTACTCGCTCCAGAAGGGCCAGACGTGGGTCTCGTGGGCGGTGGGCAGGTCGGGGTTCCAGCGGCTGCGCTGGACCTCGCTCATGTAGAGGAAGTAGAAGAAGTTTACGCGCGTGGCGGTGATGTCCTTCTCGACCCAGGTTTTGGTGCGGTAGGCGGGCCACATGTACCAGGTCTTGTCGGTGTTGCCGTGAACACTGTGCGTGTAAAAGGGGCCCCAGCGGTTGACGTAGTTGTTGGGGCCGCGGCCCTGCACCCAGAGGGGCCAGAAGTACCGTGTCTCGTGGTAGTCCTGCTCGTAGTCGTCGCGCCAGCCCCAGAAGAGCATGATGGAGGTGTCGTCGACGAGCTCGCCGCGCTCGAGGGCGTAGAAGGGCAGGAAGGCTTCGCGCACGCGCGGGGTTTCTTTATCGAACTGGTCGACCTTCCGGTAAATCAGGGGCCAGAGGGCGAACTGGTAATCGTAAGCGCGCTCGCCCTCCTTGGTGAAGTGCCCGGCCAGCGGCCAGAAGGCTCCGCCGCCCGCACCGTCACCGTCCTGCCACTGGATGATGGGCCAGGGGAAGCCGTGGCGGATCACGCCGCGATCCTCGAACTCCGCCGCGATGGGAAACAGGGCCCACGAGATCCGGTCGTAGCCGAAGTAGTCCTTGACCGAGCCGCCCAAGGGCATGATGCCGAAGTAGCTGTTTTCGGGCTTCTTGGGCACATCGTGGTAAAAGAAGAAGGGGAAAACGAGGAAGGTGTTGATTTGCTCGACGCGATCACGCCCGGTCTTGCGGCGCTGGATAAACGTAAAAATCTCCCATCGCATCATGTAGGGGTCGTGGTAGTAGGTGAACAGAGGCGGCAGCATGCTGAAGTTTTCGCTCCCGGAATCGAAGTCTTTGTAGTCGATCCAAATGGGCCGCATGGTCGTCATGACCTTATCTTCCTCGTAGTCCCAGCGCTCCTCGAAGATGGGCCCAAGCATCTGCACGCGCACGGGTCGCTCCTCCTCGTCGGTGGTCTCACGATAAAACGGCGTCCAGTCGATGACCACCCCGGGCAGGGGTGCGGCCAAAAGCAGCATGATGCTAATAAACAGGAACCTCACGTCGACAAAACGCATCACCTTTGACATTCATCGGCGGATGACGACATTAAAGTGATCATGCGCATTACCGGAGGCAAAGCACGCGGCATTCCACTCAAGGCACCCGCTGGGGATAAGACCCGGCCGGCCATGGACGCCATACGTGAGGCCGTGTTTTCCCATCTGGGGCCGCGTGTGGAGGGCGCGGCGGTGCTGGACCTCTGCGCCGGTACGGGGGCCTACGGCTTGGAGGCGCTCTCGCGCGGCGCGGCGTCGTGCGTCTTCGTGGAGAAGAGCCCGGCGGCGCTTACGGCCCTGGAGGCAAACGTCACCGCCGTGATTAAATCCATCGGCGAAGGCCTTCCCGCCGTGGTACAGTCCGCCAACGCTTTTTCCTGGCTGCCGGATGGGGACCACCTTTTTGACCTGATCTTCATCGACCCGCCTTATGCGCTTCTGGAGCAACGCGGGGATTCCCTGCGGGCACGGGGGCCTGTCCTGCTGGCGAAAAGTGAAAACGCCCGCATGATGCTCGAATGCCCCGGCGAGTACGAGCCCGGTGATGTTCCGGGCCTGCGACTCATCAAGCGCCTGGGCAAAGGCAAACACCAGCCCTCGGTCCTCGTCTACGAGCGGGAGTAGGGCAGGTGCTGACTTGATACGCTACTTTATTGACCGCTTGTGTCATTTCGCTGGCTGGATCCGGTTTTCTCCTGACCTCGACTACGATTGTATTGCGACACCGAGCTGCGGGGCTTTTAATCCCTGACGCGATGGAACTCACGATTTGCGAAGACCCCTTCACCGTCTCCCTGGTAGGGTTCCGGGGAGAGTTAACGGAGGATATCAAGTGCTATGGCACGCTGGGCTGCAAGCTCATGGGCCGCATGTGGGAGGCCGTGGCCGAGCTGAACCTGCCGCACCACGGCATCAATCACTGGGTCTACCTCGATGGCGGTGATCTCTTTTGCGGGACGGAGTTGAAGCAGCCCGCGGAAGCCATCGGAGAGCTGGAGCGCATGGACGTCGTGCTGCCGCGTTACAGCAAGTGTCTGCTGGTTGGCTCCTACACTCAGCTGGGTGAGACCTGGCAGTTCTGCAAGGAAGAGCTGGAGCGCCGAGGGGAAACCCAGGGCTTCCCGAGCCTGGAAATCTACGACCACCATGATGATGTCTCAGCCGACGATCATCGCACGACCATCCTCATGCGTTTGCAGTAACGCCGTCCCACTTAGCTGATGGACTGCGCGCCGTCGAGGGTGATGGTGGCCCCGGTCATGTGCTTCGAGGCGTTGGAGGCCAGGAAGCAGACCAGACTGGCGACGTCTTCAGGCGTGCCCGGCTGGCTATCGGCGGTCAAGGGGATTGGGTTATGCGGTTTCCTGCGTTCCCGCTTACCCTCACGAACGTCATCCATGTACCGATTCCAGTTTTGCTGGCTCTGGATGGAGCCGGGGCAGACGGAGTTGACCCGGATGCGATGCTCGGCCAGCTCCACCGCGAGGGATTTGACCATGGCCACCAGCCCGGCCTTGGCGGCGCAGTATGCCGAGGCGCCCTTGTTGCCAAAATAGGTCGTACCGTTGATGGATGAGGTGACGGCAACGCTCCCGCCTCCGTGCTCTTTCATTATGGGGATGGCGGGGCTGATGGTGTGGTAGGCGCCCATCAGGTTCAGCCGGATAGTGTTCTCCCATTCGCCCGGCTCGAAATCCTCTATATAGCGCCATTTGCAGTTATTGCCCGCATTGGCAAACACGATGTCGATGGACTCGAAGGTTTCCACCAGCGTTTGGGCGCAGGCTGTCATTCGCGCGGCGTCGGTGACGTCCGCCGTCAGCGGAATGGCACGTCCGCCTATCGCTTCGACTTTTTGGCACGCTTCAACGAGAGGCTCCTCCTTGATATCCACCATGCCCACGGTGACCCCGGAACGGGCCAGCGCCAGCGATGTGGCCAGACCGATTCTGCCGGCGGCGCCCGTCACAAACGCGACTTTACCCTTCAGATCCTCGTAGATATGCAGTGGTTTTTCCTCCATGGCCATTGCCTTCTCCCCGGATGGCTTTCCTTCCGACTCCTGTCGATTTTTGGAAATCATCTTAACTCCCCATCATGAGACAGCCTGCGGTACGTACAAGCGCAATGCGCATAATTTTATTGGCTGAATACTAAAAGTCCGCGTTTTCCGCAGCCTCGGCGCGGGAGGTGAGGTTCCTGCCCACGATGATGGAAATCTCGTAAAGCAGGTACATGGGCACGGCCAGGAAACCCATGCTGAAGGGGTCCCCGCCGGGCGTGATCAGTGCGGCGATAACCACGATGATGATGGCCGCGTAGCGTCGGCCTGAGCTAAGCTGCTGGGGCGTCAGCAGGCCGAGATACTGCAGGATGATGATGACCAGCGGGAACTCGAAAGCCAGCCCGACCCCGACCAGGGTCCAGGCAACGAAGCCGTAGTAGCTCTGCGCCGTCCAGATGGTTTCCAGTCCGAGCAGCTTGTTGATGACGATACTGAACTTTAACGCGGCCGGCGTGATGATGAAGAACGCAAACAAGGCCCCGATGATAAAGAGCACCAGGGTAAGGGCGCAGGCCGGGCCCACGATGGCTCGCTCCTTCGGCGTCAGGCCGGGACCGACGAAGCGCGCCACGTTCCAGAGAACAAAGGGCATGCCGATGGCTATCCCGCCGATCATGCAGACCTGTACCAGGACACCCAGCGCGCCCATCACGTTGGTCGTGGTCAGGGCGTTGAGCGTGCCCGGCTCGGCCTCCAGGGCCCAGTTCAGCGGCCAGCGCAGGAGCGCAAAAAAACGGACAAAGAAAACCCCGACCAGCGCGATGCCAAGGGCGACCCCGACCAGACTGCGCAGTATGGTCATACGGAGCTCCTCGACGTGATCCCAGAAGTCCATCACGCCTTGCTCCGGCGGTTGTTCGTCGTCATCCATTTTGGCTTATCATTAGCAATCGTTCGCCAGGATGCACGCGGAATTTACGACCCCCCGCTGGCCAGGACGAAGTGGCCCTTGATGGCGGAGGCGATATGAGCCAGGCCGAGGACGGAGACGGCAGCCCCGCGTTCGGCGGCGGCCTTGGGCATGCCGTAGACCACGGAGCTGGCCTTGTCCTGCGCGATGGTGTGCCAGCCGCTGTCTTTGAGCGCGCGCAGGCCCTCGGCGCCGTCGCGGCCCATGCCGGTCAGCAACACGGCGCAGCCGGTCTTGGGGTAGGCGTAGGCCAGGCTCTTGAAAAAGATATCCACGGAGGGGCGATTGATGAGCGATTCCGGCTCGAGGGTGTAGTGAAAGCGTCCGCCGGAGTCCATCCGCAGATGCCGGTCCCCGGCGGAGACATAGACGTGGCCGGGGCGCGGGTGTTCGCGGTCCTGAGCCAGGGAGACATGCAGCTCGGTACGCTGGTTGAGCCACTCGGCCAGGCCGGCTGCGAACTCACTGTCGACGTGCTGTACGATGCCAACGGCAGCGGGGAAGTCTCCGGGTAGCGCCCCGAGGATGATGGACAGGGCCTGTGGCCCGCCGGTGGAGGCGCCGATGGCCAGGAAGGGCGGGAAGGGCGTAGCGGGTGAGCCGAAGGGCATTTGGGTGATGCCGTAGCCGGGCTTGTGGTGGGCGCGCCCGGCGATGAGCGCGATGCGGTCGATTTTCTTCAGCAGACTGGCGGAGTTGACCTCGCCGTCGTTGCCGAAGGTGGGCGTGGTGGTGGCGTCGAGCGCACCGAAGCCCATGGCCTCGTAGACCAGTTCGCTGTTGCCCTGTACCGAGGCGGTGACCACCAGGATGGGGCAGGGCGTCTTGGCCATGATTTCCTGTGTGGCCTGCGCGCCGTCCATCTCCGGCATGACGAGGTCCATGAGGATAAGGTCGGGCGTGTCCTGCCCGCAGCGCTGGACGGCTTCGCGGCCGTCCTCTGCCACCCAGGCGATGGTGTGGCCTCCGTCCGTTACGGCGCGAGAAAGGGCCTCACGGGCCAGGGCCAGGTCGTTAACTAGGGCAATCCTCACTGGCTCAAAGGGTGTTTGCCCTTCCTCTTGAGGCAAAGCGGAATTTTACTTTTTTTAATACTCCGTTAAGCGGCGTTTAAAACAGCTCGTCCTGCTGTGGGGTGCTAATACTCCTCACCGGTGTCAGCAGTTCCGGAGTATTGGGTATGGCACGTTTAAAACAGCTCCGTTTGCTCCGTGGTATTGCTGTTTATGATCGGCGTCAGCAGTTCCGGGGTATTGGGTACGGTAC
Organism: Verrucomicrobiia bacterium; assembly: GCA_030432235.1. Taxonomy (GTDB): domain Bacteria; phylum Verrucomicrobiota; class Verrucomicrobiia; order Opitutales; family Cerasicoccaceae; genus JAUIHT01. The sequence continues at coordinate 235,432 of JAUIHT010000008.1, forward strand.
GTTTAAAAAGGTCGTCGGTGACGCGCCAGTGCTTGAGTTGGCCGTCTGCGGGAGGGCGGATGAGCGGAGCGAGCGCGGCGGTGTTTCTGGCGTCCAGCCAGGCATCCCAGGTGTGTGCGGGGAGGGTCAGAGGCATGCGGTCATGGATGCCCGCGACGTCGGCGTTGGGAGCGGTAGTGACGATGGTAAGGATTTCCACGCCATGATAGATTTTCCAGAGCCCGGCCAATCCGAGTGGCTCGTCGTCGTGGCGGGTGAAGTAGTGGTAGCGTTTTTCTTTTTGCTCACTCTCCCGATCAAAATAGCCGTCACAGGGGATAAGGCAGTGCTGTGCGCCGTAGGCCTCGCTCCAGAGGCGGTTTTGCTTGATACGCTCACCGCGCACGTTGAAGGAAGACCAGGGTTTGCCGCCCAGCTCCTGCTGCGCGCACCATTTGAGGGTCACCGCCTCTGGTTTGCCATCGGCACGGTTGCGCACCACCGGAACCATGTCCTCGAGCAGCAGGCGGTAGAACTCGCGGATTTCCGCCGATAGGCGGAAGCGTTCACGTGTCTTTTTGAGCGCCTTCTTGGAAACGTAAGTGGCCACGCACATGCCCGCAGCCTCGAATCAAAATGGGTTCATCGCCACCTTTTTCGGGCTTGGGGTTAGGAGACGTCCGGGATGATGGACGGCGGGACGGCCAGTTTCTTGTCGTCGCTGCCTTCTGCGAAATCGAAGACCACCCATTCGTCGTCTGCGGTCCAGTTGCATTCCACGCGGCCATCACCCAGGATAATGTTGCCCAGCTTCTGACGGAACCACTGCGTGAGCTCCCGGTATTCGGGATCGTTGGCTACGTTGTTGCGCTCCAGCGGATCGGCGCGCAGGTCGAAGAGGGTGATTTCCACGTCCCTTTCCGGCGCCTCCAGAGCCCAGCGGATGTTCTCCGCGTCCATGCCTTTGTTGGGCAGGTAATTCCGGGGCCGGGTACGCATGGAAAAGACAAAGTCCTTGTTACGGATGGAAGCGCGGTGCTGAATCGTATGGTTGCTGTTGTTGAGAACGTACTCCCGGGACTTCTCATCGCGGAGGAGGCTCATTAGCGTGTAGCCGTCGAGGAAGCCATAATCGCTTTGACTGAGGTCCACGCCGGCGAGGGCATAAAACGTGGGAGCCACATCCACGAACTCGACCAGGGCATCGCAGACCACGTCGGCGGGGAAGACGGATTTGTCCGAGGATGCGGCGATGATGGCGCAGCGGTTGGACTGGTTGTAGGGCCCGAATTTGGAGGACACGCCGTTTTCTCCCAGATGCCAGCTATGGTCGCCCACGGTGTAGATAATCACCCAGGGGCGGCCATGCTTGCGGGAATACTCCTTGAAGGCATCCACGGCCTGGCCGACCAGCCAGTCCCCGTAGGCGCAAAACGCATAGTAGTCCTGAATGATCTGAAGCTTCTCCGCCTCGGTCATGTCCGCGATCTGGAATTTCTCGAAGAACAGGCGCATCTGCGGCGGTAGTTTACCGAGCTCCTCCCGGGAGAACTCCGGGATGGCGTAGGGAAGATTCTTGAATTGATCGCGGAATTCCTTGGGGGGCAGGACCGGTGTGTGCGGCCATTCATAACCGAGGTTGACGAAGATCGGCTTGGAGGCATCGGGCCCGACGATGACCGGCTCGGCGCCTTCGGAGAGTGCGAATTTCTCGTTGGGATGGTCCAGATACTGGAAGAAGGCCTGGTTTACCTGTGTGTGGTAGCAGTCCTCCTTGGGCATGGTGGCTTCGCCGCCCATAATCAGGTAAGGGCCGGAAGTGCGGGTGTAACAGCGGACGATGTGGTGCTTGTCCTCAAATGCCTTGTTTTGTGCCCGTATTTCGGGGGTTACCTTGCCGCCCGGCGCCGTGATGGCTATTTCCTCGGTGGAGCCATCGGGGAAATAATAGCGTTCTTTGCGGTAGGGCAGGCCATCGGCTTCAGCGCCGACATATCTGTAATCACGGCTTACCTGCTGGGCAAAGGCCGACTCATGCCGGTGGTTGAAAGAGGCAAAGGGGACGTCGAGGCGCTTGTCTTCGGTGCGCCTGAGGACGTGGAGTTTGCCCAGCAGCATGGTATCGTAACCCGCCTCAGCCATGACTTCCGGGATAAGCGGGACGCTGAAGGGCAGGCCGCCGCGCCAGGTTTCGAATCCGTAAACGCCGTTACGAAAAGGATATTGTCCGGTAAACAGGGATGCTCGCGAAGGCGCGCAGGAAGGCGCGTTGCTGTAGGCATGCGTGAAAAGCACACCTTCGGTAGCCAGCTTGTCGGTACTGGGGGATGAGACCTGACCCAGCGGGCTGTCCGGCGTTCCGTAGACGGCCTCGTTAAAGCAGGCCAGGCTGTCGGGCCGCTGGTCGTCCGTGATTATCCAGAGAATATTTGGCCGGGCATCGAGGGTGTTGTCGGCGTGTGCCGGGGGCAGGCAGTTTCCAGCGACGAGCACGTAGAAGCCGCCGATCAGTTTACGCAGAATGCGAGGGGAGGGTAAGAGGGACATGCTGGGGGCGGGGTTTGGGGTGTAATACTACATGTGGAGTATTTTAATATATTACCAGAAATTTCAGAACAGGCTTGTAAACGCAAGACAAAGAACTCCGGTTTGAGATGTCAGATGTCCAAAAAACGAGTTCAGCAACAAGGCCCCGCCTTTAGGCGAGGTTTTCGAAAAATTGACTGTGTGAGCCGTTAGTCGATACCGGCCGGTTCCAGGGCCGGGCACTCTAAACGGGAACATGAAGGTGATTGAGCCGGGCGCATGCCCCTAGGTGCATTGGTGTCTGTATTGGCTTTGGAATCGTCATTGAAAGACTCCTGCAACGGCCTTGAAAAAGCTCTTCCACGACGTTTCCGGGAGGGTTTTTCCGGGGGCGCAAAGGTTGCTTCAAAGGCTTGCTTGGCTGCCAGATGCAGGCCGATGCTCTTGCTTATATGCTCAAAAGTGATTGGTAGCTCTCCTGCCAACTCCAGCGCTTGGTCGACTGTCTTACGGATGGCCTGATGGTAGTATCGGCTCTCTTTTCCATAAGCTGCGAGGGCTTCAATAGATTTCCTGTCTCCGTTGGGAAGCAGGGCCTTGGCTACCAGCTTGTAGTCATCGCAATTCGGCCCGATGGGTAAGTTGATAAACTTGGCAACACGGCCAAAGAGCTGCTCAGTGCTGAAACCGGTTTCCTGCGTACTTGCTTTGTCCGCTCCACGAATTGCGGAGTTATGAGCAGAGCAGTTCTCAACCACTCGAGGCGCTTTGGTGCGATACGGTGGTATTAGTGAACCTGGCCTAGCCCGCGAGATACTATTAGCTCATGTCCTAAAAATACTGATAAATATTGGAACACACAAAAACCTATTGACGAATCAAAATATGTCCGGGTAAGACTTAAATCGTATTATGCCATCAAATACGCCATTTAATCTACCTCAAGTTTCCTCATTTTTGTTTTTTCTGCAATCGGTGGGAATGGCTGCAGGAAGCTTCCCGGAAACTATCACCCTTCCCGCAAGTGATCCCGTTGCTACTTACTCCGTAGCTGCCGCTGAGTTGCTGGAACACGGTGGTAGTCTGAGCTTTTCCATTACGCCGGTATATCATTCGCCAGAGGAGGCTGCTGCATTTCTACAGGGAGCTGGGATTGCGTTGGCCTTCGTGGATGCGGAAGAAAAGTTCTACATTGCTGCATTTGATGGTGCCATAGGCACTGCGGGGGATTGGTTGTACGCAGAACTAAATAATGAGGACGCCGAAGAACTTTCTATTACAATAGCTTTCGACGGAAGCTCTCTAGCCTGCGATATTGAGGCTGGTGGTAATATTGTCTTAAAGCACATTCCATTCGCTAGGCATAAGAGTGGAGAGGTGTTTACTTTTTATGGTGATTCTAGTATCGAAATCATGGTCTCTAACTTCTCCATAGATATTGCCCGAAGCACGATGCAAAGTGATAAATATGCAGAATATTTAAATGCGTTAGTAGAAGCACAGTCGCTTAGGGAGCTAAAGTGGAAGCCTTATAAGATTTTACATCGTGCGGTAAACCGGTCATTAGTACAAGGTGAGCAATTGTTTTCAAATAAATTAAAAAAACTGCCGTCAGAATATTTGGATAAAGCTATAGGGGAGATTGTCTTTATTGATAATGTTAATGGCGATGACATTAATAATGGTTTTTATCCCTCTACGACATCGGTTGGATTTGGTCCGGTGAAAAGCATGGATAAGGCCTTGGCGCTCAGCGGTGAGGGTAAGATTTTGATATTTCTGCCAAGTGAAGGGGCATATGTTTCTGATAACATTATCCCTAAGCGTGGCACCGAGGCAATTATAACAATCGGTGATGTAACATTAATTGCAAATACAAAAGAAAGAGCTAACCGTGAAAAGTAGTATCTGTATAATATTAACGATCATTGCTTCATTAGCAATGGTTGCGCCGCTACGTGCGGCTATTGTCGCAGTGGGTGATTACGATCTCATTTCCAACTCTGATCACCAAATATTTATCAAGAGTAATTCCACAAGCGAGAATCTTGTCGGAATCAGACAGTCTGATAATGATAATTCTGGTTTCATCCATGGAACAGGTAATCTATTTGGATTAAAGGATAGTGGAGCCGATTGGATTATTCGTTCTAATTATAGTGTAGATACACGGCTATACGTGGGTGCAAATATAGGTTTGGCAATTTTATCCAATAGGGATGTTGGCATAGGGACTGGATCACCTACAGAGAGGCTGCATGTTCAAGGAGGTAATTTGCTTATCAGTAGTGGATATATGAACATCAATAGATCCAACTATTCTGCCAAATTGATTTTAGACACGCAAGACCCGGCAGCCAATAACCAGCCTTCATACATCGAGCTGAGTGGTGAGGATGTTTCCTCGGAGCCTTACAGTTGGCGACTTCAGCCTGATTTAGCGTATGACTCAGGTTTTAGTATAAATACATGGGACTCAACCAATGGTTTAATAAGTCGACTCTTTATAGAGAAGGATGGAAACGTGGGTATTGCAACGCAAGCCCCCGAGAAAAAGTTCCATGTCAATGGTGATGCGAAGTTTGATGGAGAAGTGACCATCGCTTCAATACCAGAACAAGGTGACATTGATATGGGAATATTTGGTAATCCGTGAGTACATTTTTCTTCTAGCCTTTAGCTTTCTCTACTTATGCGTGCCTCTTCATTGTTATATCTTACATCTACTATTGCCTTATCGCATTTTATCATTGCAAGCCCCGAATATCCTCAATGGTGGTTAGATGAAAGTGTGGCTGCTTCGCAGCCTCCTCCCGCATCAGGCGAAATGGGTTTCAATCAAGCTACCTGGGATGCTTGGATGGCAGGCAACTATGTGCCGGCGACGCTTGGCCAAGCCAAAAACCTCGCTCGGGCCGCATACCTGACCATGGAAGATGCCGAAGCGGGTTCCGCAGGAGCAGCAATTACCAGTATGGTAAATATGTTTTCTACGGATCCTGCGGATAATTACGTTCCCGTTAATTTGGGGCAGCTTAAAGCTATTGCCAAGCCGTTTTATGACAGAATGCATTATACGGGCTTCACGGTTGATCTAAGTGATGGCACGACCACCATTGCTTATGGTCAGTACCCGTGGAATCCCTCCACGCCAGTAGCGAATAACTATTTCCCCGCGAATCTTGGGCAGGTAAAACATGTGTTCTCCTTTGAATTGGATGGATGGCCACCTCTAAGCGGTGGCGGCGGCTCTCCTTCGGTAGCTTGGCTCTTGGATTATTTCGGTACAGTGAGCGTAGATCTGGATGCGGATCCGGATCAGGATGGCATTGATACGGGCGATGAGTATTCCTACGGCCTGAATCCAGTTTATTTTGATTCCGATGGCGATGGAATGCCGGACAAGTATGAGCATGACCGAATTGCGTATCTCGATCCCTCAGACCCAGATGACGCCTCGGAAAATCCAGATGGGGATGGCTTCACCAATTTTGACGAGTATGTCTTTGGTTTCGACCCTCAGGAGTATGACAACATTACTCGCTGGATGGACGGCGGAACATATCACACTCTTTTGCAGGATGAAGAGGGTGTCGTCCTGGCTTTGGGCAAGCGAGCCGATGGAGCTTTGGGCATAGGTGCCCCATCGGAAATCCATAGCCCTGAAGCGATATACGATGCCCCTAAATTTGTACAGGTTTCCGTATCAACTCAGCACGCCCTAGCGCTTGGCGAGGATGGAACAGTATGGGCCTGGGGGAATGGGGCAGCTGGGCGATTGGGTCTGGGTAACAATAGTGATAAATTTGCCTTTCCCCAGAAGGTGCCCGGTCTTGCGGATATTGTCGAAATTGCCACCGGTGATGCTTTTTCCATGGCGCTACGTGTTGATGGTAGTGTATGGACTTGGGGATACAACGTCAACGGTCAGCTCGGTTTGGGAAATACAGCGACAGCTTACGTCCCACACATGGTATCGGGTATTGATGGCATTTCAGCACGAGCGGTTTCCATTGCGGCGGGTGACAGTCATGCTTTGGCTGTTCTCGATGATTATACGGTTAAGTCCTGGGGTAGTAACGGTTCGGGGCGTTTAGGTAATAACGATACTACCCAGCAAAATGCGCCGGTTTCTGTATCTAATATCAATGGTACTACTGTGAAGGCCGTGAAGGCATCCGCGGGCTCTAATTTCTCTATTGTGCTTCTGGATGATGGGGAGCTCCTCTCCTTTGGTGAAAATGGAAATGGCCAGCTGGGGATTGGCTCCATAACAGATTCGTATGTGCCTGTCTCAGTCATTGATGGCCCTTCTGCTTCGGGAACAGCGATAACGGGTGTCATTGGCATTGCTTCAGGAAATTTGCATACAGTGGCAGTATTGACTGATGGCTCTGTTTTATCTTGGGGTATTGATACTAATGGACAGCTTGGAAATGGTGCGGGGGGAGGTAGCACCTATGCCAGCGCGGTATCTGATTTTGGCCCTATGGAACTTTATCAAGCCACTTTGGTTGGTGCTGGAGATGCATGGTCATTTGCCGTCCTTTCAGATGGTACGGTCAGAGCATGGGGATACAATGCATATGGTCAACTGGGGATTGGGGATGATGATCCGGCAAGCGAGCAATCATCTGTAGCGGTATTAACGCTCGATGACATCATCTCAATTGATGGGGGCGATGAGACAAGTTCGGCAATTACGGAAAGCGGAGCCTTCTATACATGGGGTGTTGTTGATAGTGTAGGGGTGCTTGGTAATGGGCTGGCAAGTACCTCTTCCACCTACTATCCTTATCCTGTTGATAGCCTGGATAGTGTTGAGGTCATTTCGGCAGGTAGTTCTCATTCATTAGCGCTTAAGGACGGGGACCTTTATGCATGGGGAACAAAAGGAGTTGGTGAGCTTGGAGATCCGGCGTTCTCTACTACGGAATATAGTCCTCAGACTGTAGGCAGCATTACGACCTGGGAGTTAGTATCTGCCGGCTCTAGTTTTTCTATTGGGGCGTATCCATCCACTACTTCCCCTTACAATACCGAGGCTTGGGGCTGGGGTGAGAATAGTTCTGGGCAATTGGGGAATAGTGACATGCCCAATGATGCAACATCTCCTACTGTCGTTGATACGTCTGGTGGCTTGGGAGATATCCTCGCCCTTGCCGCAGGCACTGATCATACATTAGCGCTTACTACAACGGGCACGGTATGGTCTTGGGGTGACAATTCCCAGGGCCAATTGGGGCTGGGGACTACGGGCTCTGGTATGGACGAGCCTCAGGAAATTTCTTCTCTTGCAAATGTGGTGGCCATTGCTGCAGGCACTGATTTTTCAGTTGCGCTGGACGAGGATGGGGTCGTCTATGCATGGGGGGTGAATACTGTTGGGCAACTGGGTAGGGCGAGCCCTTCCAGTAGTGCTAGTCCGCTGACCGTGTCATTGTCTATGCCTGTGGTAGCTATTGCCTGTGGGAATGCCCATACTCTTGTATTAGCCCGAGACGGAAAAGTTTACACTTTTGGCGAAGGCGGAGATGGGCAACTCGGTACAGGTGGCACCACCGTTCAGAAGACGCCAGTATTTACAGGGGTGTCCGATGCTATCGCGATTGCGGCAGGGGATACCCATTCATTGATTTTGCTAAGCGATGGAACGGTACTGGGATTTGGTGCCAATAGTGATCAAATGATTGGTATCGGCAATATCAATGATAGCGGCGATCGACTACTGCCCAGAAAGATAATAAAGTTACAGGGATTTGACTCACTGGCGGAAGGCTCCTTTCAAACAAAACTGTCCAAGTTGCACTCCGCTCTTTTAGACGCCAATTTTAACGGGCTCGATGATTCGATGGAAACTCAGTATGGGATTTCTCTCGCTGAAAAGGATTCCGATGGAGACGGTCTGGCCAATTATCTTGAGCTGCAATTAGGTACAAACCCAATGCGAGCCGATACGGATGGGGACGGAGTGAACGATGGTCAGGATGCTTTCCCTCTGAATGCGGATTTATTTAATGCGGGTTTTGGTAGCCCATCAGACACCACAGCCCCAGTCATTACTCTGCTCGAACCTTAATTTTCACTCATTGAGCTAAGCTTTTTTCTCTTATGATGCCATCTACAATGTATCGTACGCTAATATCAGTTTCGCTGTTGTTATTAGTATTTATCAAATACGCAAAGGGGAGTGGTGATTCGATGCCGTCCTCTCCATCTCAAGTCCTGGCAGCGACTGAAGTAGCAGCAGTTCGTGATGCAGCCGAACCGCTTGAGGATGCTACTGACTATGCGATTGTAGGGCGGCGTCTGCAGCAGTTAGGTAGATATGCGGTGATCGAGAGTTCTAAGATGGAGTCTGAGCGTACAGAACAGCTTATTACCCAGATCCAGCAAATAGAGAAGTTGGCACAAGATGGAAACTTTTCCCAGATAGATACGGCCACACAACTGAATACGATGCCTGAGGTTCGGCAGGGGCTTTTACTAGAGTTGGGTCGCTCTGCCTATGCTCAAGGATACTTTTCCCGTTCGCTTGAGTATTTGGAGCAAGCCTGGGCCTCCCGGCCAGCTGCCTTGGGTAGTCGTAGTGAGGAAGCTTTTACGATAAATATCGGAGCCGAACTGGCCGCATTGTACGCTCGAATTGGCCGCAAGGAAGAGCTGAGAACTTTGATAGGGGAGCTGGAGGAGCGTAAAATTTTCGGGGCGGCTAAGGAGAAGATACGTGGTGCCAAAATGGGATTGGCCATTATGGATAGCCATCCGGAATTCTCCTTTAATTGTGGCACCTACGCTTTGGCGAATATACTAAAGAACACACAAAACTCCCAAGAAGGTCTAAAGTCTCTATATGCTGAAAAGGCCACGCCCAGTGGTTTTTCGCTTAATCAGTTGGAAGCCTTTTCAGAAGAAGCAGGTATGGATATGAGGCCTGCTTTTCGGGAGCCTGGGGCACCCTTGATTGTTCCGGCGGTCGTTCATTGGAGGGCGGACCATTACGCTGCGTTATTGGATGAAAAGAATGGGGAGGTTCATTACAAGGACCCTACATTCATGCGTGAAGCCTGGTTGTCCATTCAAGCGGTTGATGATGAAAGTTCCGGCTATTTTCTTGTGCAGAACGGTGAACTGCCTGATGGCTGGAGATGGGTTTCAGAGAAAGAGGCATCCGGGGTATTTGGTCGTGGTATGCCGAACGGCCAGACTGAAACCGACGATTCCTCTAGTGGTGGTGGTGGTGGTTGCAACGGTATGGCCTATTACAGTTTCGATATGTTTAAGGCCGCTGTTGTAATTCGCGATACGCCCCTGTCCTATCGTTCGCCCGTTGGAATCGATGTTAACTTTGAAATCACGTATTCCGAAGCCAGCCAAATTGATTTAGATACCTGGAAAAGTATGCCCAGTATGGGTTCAGGCTTTATGCTTAATTGGTTCACTTATATCAGCGAATATAGATCGGGATCTACAACAACGGCTACAGCCTTTTTGCCAGATGGTCGTAAAGAAACGTTTGAAATTGAAACAGTAAATATCGTTCCCCATGTTGTAAATGAAGTCCAATTGAAAGACGTGTTGGAGCAAGAGAGGCATTATGTTAATTCCTCTACCTTTTCGGTTAATGAAAATCCTACTACCGGTGATCGAACTTACTACCGTAGGCTAAACGATGGAATGATTTATGTTTATGGACATGTTGGTTTTGCTAATCCTGCATCTGTGTATGGGAGGTATCAATTGACTGAAATTCGATATCCAAATGGTAATACAATTCAGATAAACTATTCCGGACATTTTCCAGACGAAATTGTAGATTCACTAGGGTACACAAGTACAATTGAATATAATTCTTATTACGATGATTACCCTACTTATATTTATTATAGAGTGGCTTCGATTACGGATCCCTTTGGCAGAACAGTGACGTTTGACTACGATGAAAATTATCGTTTGATTAAGATAACGGACCCAGTTGGCATTGAATCGGAATTTACCTACTCTACAGGCACCTATGAGCATATTGACAGTTTGACGACGCCCTACGGCACAACCAAGTTTGCAATTGATGGGGAGCCCGGTTATACGCGTTCTACCACTGTAACGGATCCGGAGGGGCTCAGCGAGAGGGTATTGTTTAGTTATTTCGAAAACGCCCCTTCCGGTATGGATGACAGTTCTGAATCACTTGAACATGAAATTCCCTATGGTTTAACCGTTGACGATAAAACACTATCTTGGACCAACACATTTTACTGGGACAAAAAGCTAATGGCAGATGTTGGTCCGGATCCCAAAAGTGCATACGTTTACCATTGGATGAAATCTACTACGAGTGACCATATCGCCGCTCCCGTATACTCGGCGACAAAAGCACCCTTGGAAAACTGGGTCTGGTATCAGTATCCTAATCAACGATGGGAAAACGGTTATTATGCTCCGGGGAGCATTGCACAACCTGAGAAAATCGGCAGGACAGTGCCCGATGAGGATGGTTATACAACCGACGGGAGTGGCTATGTTTCCCAGATATACAGTTTTGATTACAATGGCTTGGCAAATCCAACAGAGTTCACCGATCCAGCAGGGCGTGTAACTATTATTGACTATTTAACCAACGGTCCAGGCGAGGACCGTGATATAACGACAATTCAGCAAACTGCGAGTGGCGGCGACGAAACTCTTTTAGAATTCACCTACTCGGCTTTACCACATCAGGATTATGGCAAGGGTCTACCTGCTACAGCCATATTGGCCAACGGTGAAGTCTACACATTCACTTATAACACGAAGGGGCAGGTCACCAATATAGAGGATCCGGAGGGCAACGAGACCAAGTATACCTACGATTCCGATCCTCGCGATGGCAGTGCCAGTGCCAATGAAGGCTACCTGGTGAAAGTTGAGCGCACGGACCCGGACAACGCCGCGCAGTTCGTAACGCTCTACACCCTTGGGTACACGACCAATACCAGCGGCGATATGAACGTCCGCTCCATTACGGATTCCGAGGGTTACGAGGTCGAGTTCACCTGGGATAATCTCGACCGCCTGACCTCGGTTACCTATCCCGACAGCACAACCGAGTCATATGTCTATACTGCTTCGGACGGGCGGAAGCTGCTCGACCCCAGCTTTTTCGTGGACCGTGCCGGACGAACCACGGAGTATTATTATAATGGCAACCAGCAACTCAGCTCCATTAATGACCCTCTGGGCCGCTCCACCATTCTCGATTGGTGTTCCTGTGGCAGCCTGAGTCAGTTGGTGGACGCCATGGGCCGGGTAACCACTTGGCAGCGGGATATTCAAGGGCGCGTGACGGCCAAGGTCTTTCCGGATGGCACCCGGCAGAAATACGCCTGGCAGCCGGGCATCAGCCGGCTTGAGTCCTACACGACTCCCAATGATGTCGCGTCAGGCGCGCCTACCGCCTACTTGTATTACTTTGTAGACAACAACCTGGCCCGTATCAACTACTTCGATGCGGCTACCCCGGACGTTTCCTGGACCTACGACGACTACTTCAATCGACTGGCGACGCGTGTGGACGGGCAGGGGACGAGTACGTACGCCTACTATCCCATTAATACGGGCGACTCCATTTTGGGCGACGGTCTGCTCAAAACCATCGACGGCCCCTGGGATGATGACACCCTGCGCTACTCCTACGATGAGCTGAATCGCCTGCTGGAATGGGAAGTCATCGACGACACCACGCCCACCCCCGTGGTGCTTCAGTCGGAGGAGTACACCTACGACTCCCTCGGGCGCATTGTGGAGGTCGACAATGACCTCGGGCAGTTTGACTACGCCTATATCGGGGAGACCGGCCTCGTGGACACCATCGACTACCCGAACGGCCAGCAGGTCGATTACGACTACCTGGCGAACAACCAGGGGCGGTGGCTGCAGACCATAAAAAATCTCTCGAAAGACAACTCCCCGCGTGTCAATATATCCCAGTTCGATTACACTTACACCGATGACGGCATGATCGAGACCTGGCAGCGCAAGTTCGACGCGGGCACGCCGACGAAGTACACCTTTGGCTATGACCAGGTGAACCAGCTCACCTCGGCCATTCTGGAGACCGTGGGCGCCTCCGATCCGGTCAAAACCGTCTGGGGCTACGACAAGGCGGGCAACCGCACCCGCATGGGCATCTACGATGAGTCCGGCATGTCGGTGTCCAAGGACCGCGAAAGCTACTCCGTTAACGACCTCAACCAGCTCACCAGCATCCGTGACGACGGCCCGGCCTACATCCGTGGCACCGTGGACGAACTGTCCGTCGTCACCATCGACGGCAAGCCCGCCAACGTATCGGAAATCAGCGGGTCCAGCGACTATCTCTTCGAAGGGGAGGCCGAGCTGGAGACCGACGGCTCCACCGATGTCACCATCAAGGCCACCGACGCCTCCGGCAACACCGCCACAACCGTCGCCACCGTCACCTCCACCGGGGAGCTGGCCACCCTGACCTACGATGCCAACGGCAACCTGACCCAAAAAGAGGTCGGCTCCGACGTAACCGTTTACCAGTGGGACGCGGCCAACCGCCTCGTCGCCATCCAGGACGCCCCCGTGGGCTCGGAGGCCAGTGGAGATAAGCGGACTGAATTCGAGTATGATGGGCTGGGGAGGCGAGTGGTCATTACATCATATATTTGGAGCAGTGATTGGGCTCAAAACGGCCAGCAAAAATACCTGTGGAATGGAAGTCGCATTGCACAGCAAGTCGACTCACGACTTTATTTTGATTTGGGCTTTCGTTGGCTTGGTAACTCGGAAAATCTTTACTACACCAAGGATCATCTTGGCTCGATTCGCGAGATCGTACAGGATGATGGTGAGACCGTGGATGTCCGGCTGGACTATGATCCTTGGGGTGTCACTACCGTGACGAACTACCGTGGCTCCTATTCGCCCGACTTCGGCTACACCGGTCACCACCTCTACGACCGCTTCGACGACGACCTCTACCTGACCTGGTTCCGCCCCTACGACCCCGCCCTCGGCAGATGGCTAACGAGAGACCCGATAGGGGAACGCGGTGGGTTGAATCTGTACGGGTATAGTTTTAACAACCCGGTGAATTACTGGGATCCGTTGGGGCTCGATCCGGGGGATTCATTCAAGTCGGCTGATTGTGCAGCCTTGGATTCATCCCCACTTCTTAACGGACTTACAGAAAAAGAAGGAGTGGAGTATGGAACGACTATATATCAACGCGGGCCTGAAGATTTTTCTTACAGCGATCCATATACAGATAATCTGAAAGATAAAGTACAACCACAGCCAGCGGCGCGTCCCGAAGGGACCGATTTGGCCGGGTTTAACCATTCTCAGCCATACGCACCTATGAGTGGTGATGATTATGCTGTAGGGAAGGCTCGTGATATACCAATTTACATGACTGAGCCTTCTGGTATAACATATAAGTTTGATCCGACAGATCCGAGTCTTCCGAAAACATATTCAGAAAATCCAAGTGACTATATTAATAAGGCTGGGAAATCGGTAAAACCAATTACGAAAGATGGATGCAAGTGCGACTAAATTTAATCACATGTCTTTGCTTTTCCTTTTTCATCATCTTTTCTTCGTGTCTTGATGGTCGGGAGTTCGATGATTCGTTGCTCAATATTATTAAGCAAGTTTTTAGATGGTCGTCGCAAGAAAATCCAGCGGATAAAGGCGGTGTTAAGGATTCAAAGAAAATAATAAATGATGCTTTAAATAACAATGAGGTATATATTGCCTATGATGTTAATAATAAAAATTTGAGATATGAGAGGATAGATTTGGCAAGTGGAACGGCTGAGCCTTCAATGAAAACGGCCGCAACAGATTCAGGTAAATCTATATTTGTGTTCTCATTTTATGAAAACGAAGGTGTAGTATATAAAGTGATAGTTAATAGGATTATGCCTAGGGCTTATTTTTCTGTAGAATATGTTGGTGCTGATAAAGATCCAGTCATCAAATATGTTTCTATTGATATTCCTGATATAAATGAAACGTCCGAGCCCTGACTTGTGCGATGTTCATCACATGCAACCTAACTGGCACTTATGATGCCAATGTATGCATTTTTGAAATATAAGGTGCTTTGGATGAGCTTCTTTACGCAACCGGGTTACTGGTTTCTCAACAAATTGGCCCGATATTTAGTTGATTCATCCGAACGTCGCAGCACAGGGTCCCACCTTCATCCAGTGCTGTCCCGGAGCAACCTGCGGTTGTCATCGGGAGCGTGGCCCGTGGCATTAAAAAGCGGTGGCCTGATAGCCCTCCGACTAGACGCTTTGAAGACCGGTTAGCGACGCGACTCATTCAAGCTATGTTTTGACAATCGACACCGATTTCCTAATTTCAAGCAAGTGCTTTTCGCGGTCGACAATCCAGCTAAACTGCGTGCCAGTTCCGATTGCTCGGCGACCCGCGAATACTTTGCGAATGGTTTCGTGGAAAGTCCTACTAAGTATTTCTATACCAAAGATCACCTCGGGGCGACGCGGGAGTATTAGTAGCCCGGCCTGGTCAAGAAACCACTATTAGTTCATTTCCTAAAAATATTGATAAATATTGGAACGCACACTAATCTATTGACGAATCAAAAGCAGTGTCCGTAATTCTTAAATAGTATCATGCCATCAAATACGCCATTTTTACTTCTTAGTATTCCCTGTTTTTTAGTTTTGCTTCAATCGGTGGGAATCGCTTCAGGAGACCTGCCGGAAACTATTACCCTTCCCGCCAGCGACCCGGTCGCGACTTACTCCGTGGATGGTGCTGAGTTTCTGGGTCAAGGCGGATATCTAAGTTTTTCCATTACGCCGGTATATCATTCGCCAGAGGAGGCTGCCGCTTTCTTGCAGGGAGCAGGGGTGTCGTTGGCTTTTGTTGGGTTTGAAGGCGAAAATTTCCTTGCGGTTTATGGCGGCTCAAATCCCGAGGAAAATGAATGGACGTATGTTCAAATGCCTGAACATAGCGGATTGTTGTCCATGGGTATCCATTTCGATGAGCAGTCGCAATACCATATCTTATTGGACGGCCTGCCTGTTTTGGGGCCCGTCACGAGAAATATACACAGCTCTGAGCTTCTTATATTCTATGGAGATAGTACGCATCCAATAACGGTGAACGATATTGTTTTGAGTTTGGCGGATAAAGAAAACAAATTCGAAGCTGAATCTAAGCGTGAGGCTTATCTTTCAACCCTGGCCAATGCACAGACGTTGAGAGATATTAAGTGGAGGCCTCGTAACCTCCTATGCCAGGCGCCAAATGGCGCTTGGTTTACAGCCGATGCATTATTCAATAAGTGCATGGAAAATTGGCCGAAAGAAATTTTAGATAAGCCCTTGAATGACATTATATTTATAGACAATATAGAAGGAAATGATAATAATAATGGACATTATCCGTTGACGATATCCGATGTGTCCGGACCCGTTAAAACAATGGATCAAGCTCTGAAGCTTAGTGGTGAAGGTAAAGTGCTGATTTTTTTGCCAGGCAATGGTTATTATTCTGCCGAGCACATAGCGCCGAAGAAAGGCACTGAGATGATTTTATCAATAGGCAATACTACTTTGGCATCAACTGCTGACGATTTTTAAGACCAAATACAATAAACTAAAACTATGAAATCTATTTTAATAATTTTAGCTACATCGATGTGCTTTGCGCTACAAGCCTTTGGCAATGTAATGGTTAACGACTATGTCTTATCATCCGGTTCTGACACTTTGATGGTCATCAAAAGTAATTCAACTACTGCTAATAAAGTATCTATCGCCGATGATAATGGCGATCATTTTGGCTTTATTAGAGGAGGTAGTAGTGGGACGTTTGGATTACAGGATTTGAACAGCAAATGGATAATTCGTTCTGATCTCAATACTGATACACGGTTTTATCAGGGAGACGATGTCAGGATGACTATTCTGCAAAACGGTAAAGTGGGTATTGGGACAGAAACTCCTACGGATTTGCTTGAGCTTAAAGACGGTAATCTAACCATTCGGGGGGATGGGCCTCCAGCGATTCTGACATTGGAGGTCACGAATCCAACGGAAACATACTATGAGCCAATCATTAAATTAGTAGGGGAACAGAGTAGCACCGGAGATATTAATGAATGGCGTATATTGGTCGACCAGAGCAATGAATCTATTCTTACATTTCGCGCTCATCCGGATGGAGGAACGCCGACAGTTGCCCTTGAAATGACTCAGGAAGGGGAAGTGCTTATATCTAATGTGCCCGCACAAGGTGATATCGACATGGGAATATTTGGTAATCCGTGAGTGCCGTATTTTCTAGCCTCTAGCTTTCTCTACTTATGCGCAGCTCCTCATTGATATATCCTACATGTTGTCGTATCTTCTAATTGTAGGCTCTTGTTATAGCCAGTCTTTCATGTTGGGGTTAGAGGGTGGATGAGAGGTCAGAAAACAAGGTGCCTTTCGGGAGGCGGTGGTTTGCCGCTACGCTGCGTACGGACAAGGCACTGGGCTTATTAGCCGCCGAGTGGGTTTATCCGGATAGCAGAGGGGCTTTGGATACCGTCCCGCTGGAAGCGGGACCACCAACAGTATCTTAAATTTGATCTCAAATTGCGCTCTTCTGGGCAACATCCGGATTTCATGGAGCACATTGACCAGGCGTGCAGGGAGTTCTTTGAGCACCATCAAATGGATTTGGAAGGCAAGCGACCCAAGGAAGAAGTTCTGTGAGCGCAAGAAAAAGAGTTCCGGTTTGAGATGTCAGATGTCCAAAAAACGAGTTTAGCAAAAAAAGGCCCCGCCTTTAGGCGAGGTTTCCGAAAAATTGACTGTGTGAGCCGTTAGTCGATACCGGCCGGTTCCAGGGCCGGGCTTTCTAAACGGGAACATGAAGGTGATTGAGCCGGGCTGCCCCTAGGTGCATTGGTGTCTGTATTGGCTTTGGAATCGTCATTGAAAGACTCCTGCAACGGCCTTGAAAAAGCTCTTCCACGACGTTTCCGGGAGGGTTTTTCCGGAGGCGCAAAGGTTGCTTCAAAGGCTTGCTCGGCTGCCAGATGCAGGCCGATGCTCTGGCTTATATGCTCAAAAGTGATTGGCAGCTCTCCAGCCAATTCCAGGGCTTGGTCGACTGTCTTACGGATGGCCTGATGGTAGTATCGGCTCTCTTTTCCATAAGCTGCGAGGGCTTCAATAGATTTCCTGTCTCCGTTGGGAAGCAGGGCCTTGGCCACCAGCTTGTAGTCATCGCAATTCGGCCCGATGGGTAAGTTGATAAACTTGGCAACACGGCCAAAGAGCTGCTCAGTGCTGAAACCGGTTTCCTGCGTACTTGCTTT
>JAUIHT010000042.1 GCA_030432235.1 Verrucomicrobiia bacterium
CGCAGATGGCACCTACGAGGTCTCCGGATCGGGCGCGGCCGTTGCGCATGCCGGGACTTTCGCTGCCGCCGCCGGCAAGTGGTCGCTCAGCTCCAGCACGTGGGGTGAGGACGGCGGGACCTATCGACCCCTGAATGAGAACACGTTGATGGTTGTCGGCAAGCTCGGGCCCGGAACCTGGATGCGCGCGCCCAACAGGTCCGTCGAGAAGGCTGCCGACGAGGCGGTCCAAATGGCCGTCGAGCCGGACGGCTCCCGTCTCCTCCCCAAGGATGTTCCGGAGTTGATGCACGCCGCGACCCAACGGGCGCGCCTGTGGCGCGAGGACGCCATCCCGGTCAGGCTCGAGTTCGAGCATCAGGACATCCGGAATTACAAAGGGCCTGAAGTTCGCTTTTCGTTCTACTCGCCTTCGGAAGGCACGGGCTTTTCGCTCACGGTAAAAACCAACAGCGTGTGGACCCACGTCTTCGATCAGGCGGTGAGGTGGGGCGAAGCCGCGCTGCCGCCGGTCTTCGTCGATTTGCCTGTCGCAGTGAGGATTGCGCGCAAGAACGGCATGAAGGGACCGCTCAAGCGAGCCAACCTGCGCATCTGGAGTCCGGGCGCCGCGCCGCCCGTGCTCGCCTGGATGTTGAGCACCGGAGCCTCCACCGGCGGCGGCCGCACCGTCGACGGGGCGAGCGGCCAGATCATCGACTACGACGTGACCGGCTACATCGCCGCCTACAATGCGCAGTGGGAACGCGCGGCACGCGGGTTGCGCGCACTCTTTCAAAATGCACGAGGCGGCTCCTCCCGCGACGATGGTTCGCCCTTCGGTGGCGGCAGTTCGTCGAGTTCCAGCTCGACCTCCAGCGAACCGCATGACGAGAATGCCTGGAAGAAAGATTACCAACGATCAGTGGCGGAAGACCGCGCCTACTGGGGAGGCAACTCCAACGATTACAACCGCATCAAGAACGGCGAATGTTCCTGGAGCGACTCGTCGAGCTACGGCTGCTGAAGTGGTTGCTTTTCAGAAATGCACGCTGGCCAAAACTGACCGGACAGAAATGGGTTGGTCGCTCAATAAATTGAATAATCCCTTCAACCCTCACAACTCGTAATCTTCCTCACTTGAATGCCTTCTTCAAGCCGGTTTGACCGGGTATTCGGGAACCTCAACAGCTTCTCGTGAATTCTTAATCGTCAAATTCGGCGAACAAAAAATTCTTGCCCTTCCTATCATCGATAAATAAACTAGCACCGTTAAAAAAAAGGAAATATATACATCAAGGTTCGGCAGCTATGGCGCAGGAGAGCTTGGCAGATTCCAGCGGCAGCGCGAAGGTCTCCCTAGTGTTTGAATAACCGTTTATTGGAAGGATGACAGGCTGAATGTCGAACTGCGAAAGGAGCATAAGCTATGATCAAGCATTTTGACCACGTCACCATTGTGGTCAGAGATGTCGAGACGGCCAAGCAGTTTTTCGGCCTGCTGGGGTTCAAGGAAGACAAGTCCGTCGTAATCGCAGGCCCCCAGT
>JAUIHT010000019.1 GCA_030432235.1 Verrucomicrobiia bacterium
GTGTTCGCGATACAGCCGAACACCGCGCTCGCGAAACTCGGCTGTGTACTTCGGGGTGTGCTTCTTCTGGTCCATAGGGTTCATCCTTTGAGAGTTTTACTCTCCGGTAAACCCGGGGCGGTTCAGGATGCCGAAGCCGAAGAAGATCGACGCCCGCAAAATCTGGGATGTTCGCGCGCTTGACCAAGCCTTTGATGCGCTGCCTAGTGATGGGGAAACGGACCATAATCCCTGGGATGAATAAGATGTAAGGAGCCGACTGTGAAAATGAAGCTGAAGTATGTTGTCGAAGATACCGACCGGCATGGCAATGTTCGCATCTATTACCGCCGGTTTGGGCGAAAGGTCCGGCTTCGCGGGCCTGTTGGGTCTCCTGAGTTTTTAGAGGACTACAAGAACGCTGCTGGCGGGCTCACAAAACCGCAGAAAAATACACCCGCTGTCGGGCATACCCCATCTGGGAGCCTTCGCTGGCTTTGTGTGCAGTATTACAAGAGCGCCATGTTCAAGGAACTGGACCCCAGGACCCAAAAGGTCCGGCGTGCGATCCTTGAGCGTTTCTGCCAGAACAAAAGCGACGGGAACAAGCCTTTCGCACTTCTTTTGCCCAGGCACGTCCGTATCCGCCGGGACGAGATGTCGGACCGGCCCGAGGCGGCTAACGGGATGGTGAAAGCTCTGCGCCAGCTATATCGCTTCGCCCTGCTCTATGACCTGCACGATGACAACCCGGCCCAAAAGGTTGAATACCTCAAGGGCAACCCAGACGGCTTCCATTCCTGGACGCTGGAAGAAATCGCCCGCTTCGAGGACGTTCATCCGGTTGGGACCCAGGCGAGGCTTGCCCTTGCTCTGGCGATGTACACCGGCCAGCGGCGTTCGGACCTGGTTCTGTTCGGCCGTCAGCATGTACGGGACGGATGGCTCGTTTTCACCCAGCAGAAGGGGCGCAACCGCAATCCGGTTCGGATGGAAATTCCGATCATTCCCGAGCTGCAGAGGATCATTGACCAGACGCCGACCGGCGATCTTGCGTTTCTGGTCACGGCCTTCAACCGCCCATTCACCTCAAACGGCTTCGGCAACCGTTTCCGCAAGTGGTGCGACGAGGCGGGTTTGAAAGAGTGTTCGGTTCACGGGCTTCGCAAGGCCGCCGCCGCGCGCCTCGCGGAGTTGGGATGCACCGAACAGGAGATCATGGCGATCACCGGCCACCGGACCAGCAAGGAAGTGACGCGCTACACCAGAGCGGCGAGTCAAAAGACCCGCGCCGAAAGCGCCCTTCGCCGCCTGTCAGGAGAACAAAGCTAAGACAAAAGTGTCCCACCTTTTTCCGACAAGTCCGCCAGTGGGACAAAATCGGGTTCTATAGGTATGATTTTATTAGTATATTTTTTGTAATGGTGCCCGGGGGCGGAATCGAACCACCGACACGAGGATTTTCAAGACTTGTGTTTATTATAAGGCCATGAAAATAAAGGGATATTTAGCGCAAAAGAGAGGTGTGCGATATAATGTGCTATGCTGAGCTGGCGATAATGTAGAGCAAAACACTGTGTTCAACACAGTAACCCAAAACACTCTGTTCGAACACAGATTTTTGACACGACTGCGAAAACACCCATCAAATAATGCAACCGCAAACATGCCAGCTACGCGCTACTGATGGTGCCCAACCAATCAAGCACTGCCGCGTCGCTCAGCCATCTCGCAACACGGATCATTGCGCTTCAAGAAAGTACACGCTGACGTAGCCTTCCCGTCCGTTTACGCGTACTTTTGTCCAAATCTCTTTATCATCGACACATTGCTTGGCTTGGCTGGCCAATGTGGAGTTGGTTGGAGTTTGGTGATAACGAGAGCAAATTTCGCTACATTGGCGTCCACGTTTTGTCTCTTTGAACCACCAAGAGTTTGGCTGGACAACTTGAACACGTTGGCCTCGGTTTGCAGTTGCTACAACACGGTCGGCCAGTGAAGCACCAGCGCGAATGTTTACGAACTGATTTACATTGACAATCTTAGCATGGCTGTAGCCAAGGACACATGATGTCTCTGTTTTTACTCTTCGATTCTCTAATGCTGCGACCTCCAATCTGGCTCGACGATCAATTTTTTTCAACTCCGCCGGTATATTTTTTAATTTAGTACTGGCGGGCAATATCGAAACTGCAGGATAGCTATGGTATTTCTGCTCATCGAAATCGTCCTCAAGCAGACAAGAAATATCCCCCAGCAATGACCCGTTAGATTGGTTTTCTCCGCATATGTTTATATACGCTTGGTCACCATATTTGACAATTTTTCGCGAAAGCTTACACCTATGACCAAAGTAACCAGAGTCGGATCCAAAAACATCGAGGTGGTATTCTGTTGATTTCGATTGATTTAGTGGATATTGATCAACTTCGATCGAAGCCCCATCATTCAAAGAGTTTTTCCATCTCGTCAAATTGTTGCATGCCCGCACACCAGAGCTAATATCAATCATGCTTGGCCATTCTATTCCAAAAATTGGAATTCTCCAACGGCCCGCCTTATTGACGCTGTCAATTAGATAGAATTGTTCAGCACCATCGTTTTTGAAAGCTTCTTCCAGCAAATCGGACGCAACAGCAAACTCGCCATTCAACTCAAACGAGTTGCTTAATTTAAGCAGCCGATAAACTGCTTTGTTCATTACTTTAAGCGCCCGTTCGACTTCCTCCCGCGTCAAAATTTCGTACCCATCGAGATTCAGGCTCGGCGCATGAAATCCCAGAGTACTCGTGAAGTGCATCCGACGATTTGTGTAATTGATCTCCTCTACTCCTCTTGTAAAACCCATCATAAACACCCAAGAGCATGCGGACATGCATTTTTGATTTTTTTCTATTACAGTGCCTATCCCAGTCTCAAAGATATATTCAGAAATTTCTGCAGCCTCAGAAAGCGATCCGCCAGGGCTCGACAAACACATTCTCCAGCTAGAAGTCGACTCGCCGTCGTCTTCAAAGTACTTGCGTACTTTTGCTTCCTTAACAAGCTTTTCAAGTTTCGCCTTGTCTCCCGAAACTATCTCGCCGTTCAATCTAATTTGGCACAATTGATCTCCCGAAAGCTCAAAATTTGCGGCTTGTGCAGTTCCAAAGCTAAGGGTGATCAAAGCAAGACAAACGCAAAACGTTTTTAAAAATATTTTCATATTATTTACTCCACCAGCAAGATTTGAACACGTCGGTTTGCGGGGTGCGCTGGGTCAGCGGGAAAGCGTGGGAAATCGAAGCCCATGCCGGAGGTATTGATTCGATAAAATGGGACGTTCGCAGCCTGGCTTAGGAACGCAGCAACAGAATTCGCCCGCTCCAGACTTAGGACTTTATTGTAGGCAGCCGAGCCAATCCCGTCGGTATGTCCCATGAGAACGAGGCGCGCACGGCTGAAGTCAATTTCGTTTAAGTCTTTTGCGACGGCGTACAGCGGCGCAAGTTGGTCAGGTCGGAGATTTGCGCTGTTGTAATCAAACAGGATTTCCAGATCGATCGAAGGCAGAGGCTCGACGCTATCTTCGACTTTTACCACGTCATCGTCGTTTTCCACCTCGGACCGGGCGACAATACCAAGGTTCACAACATCACTGAGACTAAAGGATCGTGTTGAGCGCTGTGCGGCTTTGCATGAGGCATGATCTGGGTTTGTGAAGCAATTCATGGGTGCATCAGGCGCCAACAGTGGTTTGTTCTGAACCTTGGGTTCGTCATCCAGATTAAAAGAGTCCAGCGTGACAACGGACTGGCCAAAAGATGCGGATGAAGCCATTAACCAGAAACCCAAGGCAGCCCCAAATGGTTTTCCTGAAGTCATGTCCGTGCATCCCATGTCACTTTGTCGGCGATTGAATATGTTGCAGTCGTTTGGGTAACAGTGTAGGCGTCATCGTGAAGCTTTCAAGACGCACGACTTCTAACTACATCTCGCAAGGCTCGTTGTGCTTGCTTAACAATATTTTTTAGCTCAAGCCATCGTCTTGGCAGGTATAGCTAAGATTTATAAGGGGCGTGTGCCGCTGACGTGCTGCGCGCATGGTCACACCATGAGCCTGCACGGTATGAAATCGACGGTAAGCGGACTTTGCTTTTGACATGTTCTCACTTCGTGCATCAGATGCAACACATCTACAAGTTTTGCATTTATGAGGCGATTATAAAACAGGCTGCCTACCGTTGGGCGTTTGACTGAGTGTGGTTTTATCGGTTTTGCCGCGTTTTTTTTCTAGGTAAGTGCGAAGCATCTGCAGTTCTTTCGCATCAACATATCCTGTTTGAAGCCTGTTGTTATCTTGCTGGAAAGCACGAATGGCGCGCTTAGTGGCCGGACCGTTCAAACCATCGATTGTAGCTGTGTAAAGGTGCATCTCGGATAATGCCGGTTGGATTAACCTCTTGAGGTCTTGTTGGTTATTAACCAAACGTGTGAAACGCGTCGCATATGCTGTCACCACATCAAGGCCCAAATTCAACAACAAACGAGACTCAAAGTTCTTAACTCGCCTCTGCCAAAGGTCTCTCGCAGGCTGATATTCAATTTCTGAGGCTAGGGCGTATTGAATAAACTCCTGAGAGTTCGCAGCAATCCAAGCGATTGCAATACGTTCGCGCCGAGAAAGAGCGGTAAAAACTGCACGGGAGGCAGCCGACCTAGTGTTCGAGCCAATGAATACTTGATTGTATCGATCAAAAGGCAGATCGCTGTTCACCGTTGCGCCACCCATCCTAGACGCGTATGGACGCACTCCGATATCGGAACGATCTTCATTTTGACCGATGCTGCTATCCAACGTGAACGCCAACTTACAGTTTACGTAGCACTCTCCATCAATCCTGAATCCTTCCACTCGAAAAATCAATTGCGTCCAAGTATTGCCTCCGGGACCATGATTTTCCCGTAAAAAAACAATCTTATCATATGTAACCTCTTGTGCGGACGCCGAGCTAAATGGGACAAGCAAGGCGAATGTGACAACAAAGGCGCTTAAGAAGCCAAAAAATCTTTTCATTGTGTCAACTACCCTCTGTTTGTCTCAAATTAATTTGCAACCGCCCGTTGTGCCCCCGCACGCGCAGATGAAAATGTCTTCGCACGAGCTCGACCGCACAGGATCACGCTGTTGCGTCACTCTTCTGGTGTCAACGTGAGACCCTGTATCTTAAGTATAGCCCCATCATCATTTGATCGTTCCTGTGCGGTTTTGGGCTTGTAGGACGCGCCGACCTAGTTGCTTTGCAACAGCTCACGTCCACCCAAGGCCAACCCTCACAAGCTCTCAGATTGCGTCGCAGAGCACGATCCGCACCTACAACTGTACTGGGCGGCACGCAGCGTATCGACACCTGCTCAGAGCTCAACTGAAACCGAGTACTGTTTGTGTCATCCAAACCGCTCGCAGAGTTCCGCAACCTGTTCACCAAATTCGTCCGGATAGACCCAGCCCATTTGTCCATCGATACGCTGAAACTCGTGTTCAAGCAGGGGAATGAACTCAGCAGCCAACTGGCGGTCGTCTTGGGCTAACAGGTGCTTCTTTACCTGATCCAGCATCGTGCACAGGCTGTTGTAGAAGGTTTCGTCGATGTCACCAAAATCAAGGGTGAAGTCGTTGCCGCATTGGATATAGTAGACCATCAGTGTGAGCACACCGCGCATATCGCCACTGGCCTTTTTGTAGTCGCTGATGGCCTTTCTGCCTTCACGCAGCTGCACCTCCTGCTTCCACGGCTGGGCTGGGTCAATGGCCTGCTTGATCCGCTTCTTGTATGGGGCGAGGCTCTGCACTGCATCAACGTCAAGCAGGCGGGCATGCATGAAATCTGCGTTTGTCGTGCTCAGTTTGTGAAGGTCTTGGACCAACCCGATCAGTTGATCCTTTTCCTGCTGTTGGAGAACCTTCTTGACGTCACGCCAAGTTGGCTTTTTAGCGCTCATCTACAATGCCCTCAGTTCGAACCGCAGCAACGCTTGTACTTGCGACCACTGCCACACGGACAGGACTCGTTACGCCCCACCTTGTTTGAGCGTGCGGGCACAGCATTTGAGTTTGCTGCACTGAACCAATCTGGCGCAGCCCCCATAGGAACAAGTTCCTGTGATTTGACCCAGTCGTTCATTGTGACGACCAAGCTGGGAATTATTTCGCAAGCTTCATCTTTCAGTAGAGCCTGGTTCTCTTGGGGCAATGAGCTTTCACCGGCCTCTAAATCAATAAGCGCAGCCATCATAATAATTGCGCCAACAGTTATATCGTCGTCAGCTGCCCAATACGGTTCCCAAGCTTCTGGTCGCAAGCGCATGGCTTGTTCAAAACCTGCGATCCAAAACTCCCAAAACGGTTCGCCTTCACCTTCTGCCTGTTCAAGCACAATTTCGTACGGCTTTCGGCGGTTGGCTAGGTTTTCAGCAACACGGTTGTAGTGCGCCATCACCGCAGCAATGGTCGCTTCAGCTTGCTCTATGCTTTCAAATTCAGGCTCGCTATCCAGCCCCCATACTTCCGGCAACCATTCGCTTGGCATGATCATTTCAGGACAAAGGAGTAGGCCAGCGACATAGCCGTCCAGCTCGCTCACGCACATCGCGTCTGGCATGATCTCGATGTTGCTCAGCAGCTCTTCAAGGTGGTCGATTTCGGCGTTCGTGTGCATCAAGCGTTTCTCCAACGCGTTCACTGCGGGACCACATCGCGCATCACTTGGTTCACGAACGCTTGGAAGTCCTGCTCCGACATTCCCGTCGGCACTCTGACGTCGGAAGAAGTGATCACGCTGTCCACACTAAACAGCCCTCGCCATCCAGAAGGTTCATGATTAAAGCCTGCACCGTCATTGCGGAAATCCATTTCAAATTCCCATGACTGACCTTGGTCGTTCTCGAATGGGAAGATTGTTTCTTCAGACATAGGGCCTCCTCTGGCATGAGTTTCCTAGGGCTTTGGCAAGTCTGGCACGAAAATCTGCTTCAATGGTATAATCGAACGATACCGGGGGGACAGGTTCCGATAGTGCTCAAGCACTAGTCCAACGAATTGCTCACCATCTATAAGTCGCAATTTTGGCCGATTGCGCTCCAAGTCCGTGCTTTGGCGTCCAAATGATCCAAGTGTGACGAACAGCCCAAACTCACCTTCACCCAGTGTACCAAGCAGCTGATCCACTTCCGGGCGCGGGACTTGGTCAGTCTTCCGCTTGCACTGAACTTTCAAGATTGGCGGCTCAAATCCTAGCCTGTCTTTATGGGCGATCACATCAACACCACCGTCACCCGAACGTTTGGTTACGCGGGCGGTGTAACCCATGCATTCCAAGATGTGCGCGACAAATTCTTCGAATTCGTACCCATCCAAGCCAGCCATAATGCGGCGAATGACAAAATCACCTGTGGTCAGCTGTGCTTGCTGGGAGACCGCTACAGTTGCCGTGTCATCGTCTGTGTTCTCGTCACTGGTGTCCTCTGAAGGCTGCATGACGACATTGTCAGCGCCCAGCCCTATCTTCGCTAAAAATTCACTCGTGTGCTTCTTGATTAGAAAAAGAGTAATAAAGGCGCCAATCTCATTCAGAGCGCTTTGGCTAAAATCGTTACGTGGGAAATGACCAAGCCATTCTACCCCGCGACGATTGGGGTACTCGTCGTCATCATTCGGAAGATAGGTGGCATCACCTGTCAATCGACCAATATTGACCATGCGGTCATGTTTAGATGGGTATACAACGATATCACCCGCCTGCATCTCGTGCGTGAAGCGAAATAGGATGCCAGCATATACAGGCTGCGCTCCAGTCTTGGCGTCAGGTATCCTTTCCGCGATTGCGGCCTTGTATGCCTCGCGATCTGGATAGTTGCGAAGATCGCCAAGTTCGTGCCAGCCGATTGCCACATACCCCTCTTCTAGTGGGCGTGCCCCGACATGTTCGCCCATGTGAAGACCCCAGACTTTTGGTTTTTCATTCGGCATCTATTTCTCCGAGCAGGCTATGGCACCTTCATGCAAATGCAGCTAGTGTTCCACGCCTAACATAGGATTCCCAAGGCCGCTGTGTCGTGGCATGATCGGGGTATGAGACGTTCCGACATCTGCCTTTACCTTGGCCCCGCC
>JAUIHT010000001.1 GCA_030432235.1 Verrucomicrobiia bacterium
AGCTCAAGCTTGCCACGTTCAGTCTCTGTTAATTTTATCGCTTCTACTGGTCTTCCTTTTGACATCAATTACACAGGATGCAGGATGCTTGCCAATTATTTAGCTAATTTAACTCGCAGGACACTAGAGCAGTATCATAGCTGCCCAGCGCAACGTAAGACTAAGCTTTGCCGTCACCGCCCCAGTCCTGAGTGCGTGGAAGGGCGAGTCCTTAGCGCTTGGGCTCGGACTCGTCCTCTTCGCCTTCGTCCGTATCATCATCGCTCTCATCTGGGTCAGATTCCTCGTCATCCCAGTCGTCTTCACCTTCTAAGTCTTTCTCCTCTTCGGAGTCATCCTCTTCTAAATCCTCATCCTCATCGTCATCGTCCTCGTCGGAGTAGTCTTCGTCTGTATCTTCTTCGTCCTCGTCTTCGGTGTACTCCTCTTCCTCATCTTCGGAATCGTCCTCGTCTTCCCCGTCGTCGAGGTCGTCGTCGTCGGTAATGGCTGCACCTTCTGCGGCGGCGGCTTCTCCTTCGGGCTGCTTTTTCTTGCGGCGGCGTTTGGGCTCGGGGTCGGGTTCGTAGAAGGAGGGGTCGGGCGGGGGGTCGTCGGTGGTGTCGCGGCGTTCGAGCAGGATTTCGCCGTAGGTTTCGTCCTGGGTGACGTACATGCGCTTGAGGCGGGTCAGCTCCAGACAGGCCAGGAAGGTGGCGACGAGAAAGTTGAGGTTGAACTTCTTGTCCTCGAATAATTGCGAGAAGCGAAACTTGGGCTCGTCGGTGAGCTTTTCCAAAAGGAACTCCATGCGGTCGGAGATGGTGACGTTGTCGTCGTGGATTTCCCCTTGGGTGATCTTTTCTGCTAATCGACGGAGAACGAGATTAAACGTGTTCCAGAGCTCGATGCGGTCGCTGGGCTGGACGGGCCGGGCCTCGAGCTGGTCGGTGGCCTCGATGTAGACGCGCGGCATGAAGTCCTGCTGGTGCTCGACGAGGTCGCGGATTTCGGCGGCGGCTTCCTTGAAGCGTTTGTACTCCAAAAGCTGCTGGACGAGCTCCCAGCGAGGGTCGGCCTCCTCGACCTCCTCCTCGGGCTGGGCGATTTGCTCGTTGGTGGGCAGGAGCATGCGGCTCTTGATGTACATGAGCGTCGCGGCCATGACGAAGAAGTCGCCTGCGATTTCCAGGCTGAGCTGCTCCATCTGCCGGATGACGGCGAGGTACTGGTGCGTGACCGACTCGATGGGGATGTCGTAGATGTCGATCTCGTTGCGCCGGATGAGGAACAGGAGCAGGTCGAGAGGCCCCTCGAACACCGGCAGCCGGATGGGCAGGTCGGGATTCGGCAGGAGGGCGTCTGGCGGTGCTTCGGTCATGTGTCAGGAGCGGATTTCAACGATTCGCTCCCCTGTCGCCAAGAGTGAAATGGCCTTCGGCAGCGACTTTAGTACAATGTCGATGAGGCGACGGTTTCCGCAATTGCCACAGCGCAGCCAAACGACACCGACGGATTCGGTGGAGCCGGTTTGAATGCGTACGAAGTCTTCGTCCTTGGTGATAACGGTTCGTCCTTCCTCTTTCGCTTTGGCCCAGATAGACGGGTCGGTGGAGCCAGCCATGTCCCAGTCCTGACAGTGGACCGCATCGTAGCCCTCGCGCCGCATGACTTCGGCGAGTTTGGGCGGCAACTGTGCGTCGACGAGAAAATTCACCGCTTAGGACGACACGAGCACGGGGTGGTCGGATTGCCGCGCGGCGTAATCCAGGGCGGCGGCGATGTCCTCGCGTTCAAGGTAGGGGTAGTCTTCGAGTATCTCGTCGGCGGTCATGCCTCCGGCGAGCATTTCCAGGATGTCCTTGACGCGCACGCGCAGCCCCCGAATGCAGGGCTTACCGCCGCATTGCTGAGGATTAAAGGTGATGCGCTCGCTTAAGTTCATTAATAAAAAGTCTACCCTACTGTGTGGTAAAAGCAAACTTTACCACAGAGGTCACGGAGATTTTATTCACGATCAATGGTCAGCAACTTCCAGCCTCCATAGGCAGCGACGAGGCCCACTGCGCCGTTCCAAGCCAGCATATTGTAAAATTTCCAGGCATCGTCATCGAGTGTGTATAGCTTGGCTTTCGAAAGGTGAAGGTTACTTTTCACCATGACCGGCCTAACGTCTCCATCAAAGTAGTCCTTAATCGTGAAGCCAATCAGAACGAGACCGCCAATCGTAATTATGAGGCATACGATTCGGGCGGCGATTGAGTCGATAATGTTCATTAGACTCCGTGCCCCCCGTGTCTCCGTGGCTAAATTAAACCCCGATTAAAAGTTCAGCAGGTCGACGCGGAAGCGCACCTGGAAGTCATTTTCGCGGGTGGTGCCCTGGAGGTAGCCGAGCTGGATTTCGACGTCCCAGGAGTTGCCGAGGCGGGTGCGCCAGGCGTAGTACTGCTCGGTCAGCTCGGAGAGGTGGGCATCGATGCGCCAGAGGCCGCGCAGGAGGTTGCGGTCGTTGAGGCGGTACTCGCCCTCGACGGCGAACTGGTTGATGGGCGTGCCGGGCAGGTCCTGGATGTAGTCGTTGCCGAAGGCCAGAGCCCATTCCTCGCTGTCGTGGATGGTGACGCGGGAGGAGACCTGGCGGTTGGTCAGATGCTCGGGGTCGAAGCGGTTAAAGACCTCGATGTTGAGCCAGTAGGCCGGGTAGATGGTCAGGTCGGTGTAGATGTCGGAGAAGGTGTCCTGCGCGGGGATGACGGTATTGGCGGGCAGGCCGATGACGTTGACGGTCTGCTGCGGGGCGGGGGAGAAGCGGAACTCCTCGTAGATGTCCAGCGTGACGAGGTCGAGGGAGCCGTAGCCCTCGGGATGGCGGGTCTGGAAGAGGTTTTCGAAGCCGACGCGGATGGTGTTCACCTCGTAAAGGTCGTCGATGTAGCGGATGTCTCCGAGCTCGAGCGGGGGCAGGTAGGTTTCGAAGGCGGCCTGGCGGTCGATCTGCGGAATCTTGGTGTTACCGGCCTGGGCGTGCGGGATGTAGCGGTACTGCACGATGGGCCGTAGGGTGTGCCGCAGGCCGTTGATGCCCCAGAACTCGTTGTCGTAGTCCCAGGTGCCGACCATGGTCAGCTCCAGGTCCGCGCCGATTTCCCCGAGCACGCGGGTGTAGCTGCCCTGGCTGTTCACCGTCTGCGCGTAGTTGGTCACCATGCCGCCGGCGACAGGGGTCAGGATGGCCCAGTCGGCCAGTTCGATGGGGCGGGTGAGAGAGTAGAAAAGGTTAAGGCGGTCGCTCTCGAGCTGGGCGATGGTGCCCTGCGGGTCCTTCTCGACGAGGCGGACGAAGTCGGCGTTGAAACGCTGGTAGACGCCGGTGTCGAAGACCTGAGTGGGCAGCAGGTCGAAAGAGACCTCCGGGAAGCGCTGGGCGATGACCTCCCAGTCGTTGGGGGCATAGCGCATGAAGACGCTGGTCATCCAGTTCTCGCCTCGGTAGACGCCTTCGGCGAAGCTGTCCGGGACCTGGTTATCGTAGAAGATGCCGGGCCGGAAGTCGCGCGTTATCCAGGAGTCGCTCCACCAGTAGAGGCTGCTGGTCAGGTCGATGCTGCCGTCGATTTCGCCCTTGTGCTGCCAGTCGATAAAATTACGGCTGTGGCCGATCTGCTGCCCGAGGCTGTCCGTGCCGCGTTCGCTGGTGGTGCCGGTGTCATAGATAAAGCCGGTGTTGATTTTGCCTTTCTGCCAGGACTCTTCGTCCATCTTCCAGTCGTACTCGACGATGGGCCCGCCGAGGAAGCCGCGCTTGGAGTAGCCGTCGAGGTTAGCCCCGACCTTGACCTCCGGCACAACGCGGAAGAGCACCTCGTTCTGCATGTAGACGCCGAGGTTGTTGCCGAATCCGGCGTCCGCCCGCCAACGCACGGGGCTGTCGTCCTTGACGTTCTGCTCGTAGTGGGGTAGCCAGAAGATGGGCACGTCGCCGATGTAGAAGGTCACGTCGTCCATGACGAGGTACTCGCGGTCCTCCAGAGTGAGGGTTTCAGCCCGCAGGTTGAGCGCGTAGGGGTCGGGGTCCTGGAAGTAGAGCCGACCTTTATCCACCACGACTTTGTCGAGGGTGCCGCCGACCTTCTGCCCGGTGACGTAGACCGGGTAGCTGCCGAGGCGGAAGTTTTCCGAGAGGAAGCTGCGCTGGAAGTAGTCGTAGTTGGCGAAATCGCCCGCCAGGCGGAACTCGTCCTTGGTCAGGGTGACGTTGTCCTGAACCTTCAGGGTGTGCTCGTTCTGCTCGAAAATGATGGTGTCACCACGCACGAGGATGTCCCCGTGGCTCAGCTCCGCGTTGCCTTTGGCGACCATGCGGTTGTTGGCCGAGTCGAACTCCTGCTCGTCGGAGGTCAGCTCCGGCAGCTCGGGCAGGACACTGGTTTGCCCGCACAGGAGAC
Source organism: Verrucomicrobiia bacterium (assembly GCA_030432235.1). Classification (GTDB taxonomy): domain Bacteria; phylum Verrucomicrobiota; class Verrucomicrobiia; order Opitutales; family Cerasicoccaceae; genus JAUIHT01. The sequence continues at coordinate 4,428 of JAUIHT010000001.1, forward strand.
TGCCGGCAAGGAGGCAAAGGGAAGTTGGCGCCCAAAGGCGGCATCGCGTCAGGTTCAGCACGCCCGAAACGCTAGGTCACCCCAGCCCCACCTAACAAGGCAAAAGAGCGGCCCGCTGCCGGCGGCACCGGTAAATAATAGAACCTGCAAAAAGCGCTAATCCGGCCATGCCCGCAAAATGCTCCGGTTCGGGTACGGCGTAGCCGGTAATCACCCAGCCTTCGGACACGTAATCGGATGTTACGGCACTGCCCGTGATCACAGATCCATCCGCACTGATTGAGGTGACATAAAAATCAAGGTAGTCGCTTACGTCATAGCCGTTTTCGATCAGTATCGCGGAAATTTCCCTCATGCCGTGAACTTCGTCCCACACAAAGGCGTGGAAATCAGTCCTGTCAGCGACGTTGTTGATCGCCCGAAGGAGCCCAACGACAACGGTTCCGTCATCGTTTACATCGATTGCCTCACTGGAGACTCCCCCGTATGGAGTGTCGTTGCCGACCGGTAGCAGCCCCAGGGATTGAATGGCGCCATCCTTGTATAGGTAGGACTCGTCTGTCATGTTATTTAATTCGCCGACGAGGATACTCCCGTCACCGGAAGTCGCATTGATGCTGCTGATATTCGTGCCATCGAGTTGGGTGATGACTTCAAGGCCTCCGGATTCGGTCCATTTCCAGTCTGAGGCGCTCGAACCATTGAAAGATGAGCCATAAACGATGCTGCCATCACTGCTAATGGCATGCGGGTTTACAAAGCTCGATGCGCCGGTGATCGATGTGACCGTGGTCATCCCCGTGCTCTCGTTCCACCTGAAAACGGCCTGCGTATTTGTGGAATTGTTAAAACTTTTCCCGATGAATGTCGTTCCGTCAGAGCTGACAAAGAACCCCTGGCTTTCCGTATAACCGCTTTGCATTGGCAGGGCTGTCATACCTGAGCCGCTATTCCATCGATATGCCTGCGTGGTCCCGCCACCGATGCCTGTGCCGGTGGCGACCGAGCCATTTCCGTTAATTCCGGTCGCGTTACTGGCCACATCTGATTCGGAGACAAAACCCAAGGCTTGGATGCCACCTGACTGTGTCCAGCGAAACCCCTGTGTAACCACATATACATCACCAACAGCATTACCTATGACCGTGGAGCCGTCGTCGCTGACTGCCATGGGCTCTGTATTCTGGTAGCCGTCAAGATTGCCTATGGTGAGGTAATTTAAGGTGGCCGTGAGTGAATTGGCTAACAAAGAAATGCTCAGGAAGAGAGTGTAAATGGGGCGGTTCATAAGTCATACAATAACGCAATGTACATCATAATGTTGTATTGATATGGCAATCAAGCGGCAAGTGCGTGTTGGCTATTTTTACTCAGCCAGGTTTCCTTGATGCGGGGCGTGTCGAAGACGATGGCGCGCGGGTGGTTTTGGTGCCGAGCGATTGTCCTTGTGTTTTGGCGTAAATCTGAAAGGGTGGCGCCTCATTCGCGGCAAAAGCCGCAGGAAGCCGGTCAACGAAATTTGTGCGGTAACCAGCCCCGACCGGCCTGAAATCGATGAGAGGTTTGCTTGGGATACTACGACTCGTCGACAACGGCATACGCCATCCCAAACCCATTTAACCTCGCCTCGCCGACCCGTTTGAAACCGGAGTCCTTTAGCGTGGCCCTCTCTTTAAGCCCGTGGGTCAACTTCCCGCGAGCCTGCAAACCCGGGCATTCCGTCATGCGCCCTGGTTTTGCCGTAAACGCAACCAATGACGAAGAAAGTATAAGACAATGGATATATTCGTAGGCAACCTGCCTTATGAAGTGGAAGAAAACGCCATCGAAGCTGCATTCGCAGAGCATGGCACCGTCGCTCGCGTAAAGCTGCTGACTGACAGAGAAACCGGCCGCTCCCGCGGCATCGCCTTCGTCACGATGGACGATTTCAAGGAAGCCCAGGCCGCCATCAAGGCCATGGACGGCCAGGAACTCGGTGGTCGCCCGATGAAGGTCAACCAGGCCCGCGAACGCGAACCCCGCCCCGGTGGTGGCGGTGGTGGCGGCTACCGTTCCGGCGGTGGTGGCGGCGGTGGTTATCGCTCCGGTGGTGGCGGGGGGCATCGTGGCGGTCGTGATCGCTACTAGTCCTGTCAAGCCAACCCCTTTGCAGCCGTGCCCGGATAATCCCGGGCGCGGCCCAAAGGCACGCTATCTGCGGCGGGGCAAGCCCCGCACCGGCAAGGCGCTTATCATGGCGACGAAGGCTTTCGCGCAGGAAAACCGCGCCAAGAGCTGGTGGGTCGTGCTCTCGACGCTGCTTTACTTTGTCTTGGCCATGACTGGCACGCTGCTGCCGTGGGCCTGGCCCGCGAAGCTGATTTGCAGCATCCTTTGTGGCCTGCTGATGGTGCGCGTGTTCGTCATCTTTCACGACCACCAGCACCATGCTATCCTGGACCGCTCCTTCGCGGCGGACTTCCTTATGCGCCTCGTTGGCATCCTCGCGCTGACACCCAGCAGCATCTGGAAAAGTTCACACAACTATCACCACCATCACAACTCGAAGCTACGTAGCGCCCGCATCGGCTCCTTCCCCATTATGACAACGGAGCATTATAAGACAGCGTCGTTGCGTTCGCGTTTTGTCTACCGCTTCATGAGGCATCCGCTGACCATGCTTTTCGGCTACCTGACAGTCTTTATGGCCGGAATGTCTTTGCAGCCCTTCATCGAGGATCCGAAAAAGCACTTCGACGGCCTGCTCGCGCTCCTCCTGCACGCTGCCATCGCCACCACGCTGGTGCTCTTCGCCGGCTGGTCTGCGCTTTTCCTGTCATTGGTCATCCCTTACATGATTGCCTGCGCGCTGGGTAGTTACCTCTTTTACATCCAGCACAACTTTCCCGACGTCACCTTCCTCGACCACGAGGGATGGACTCACGAGGGCGCTGCGCTGGACTCCTCCAGCTGCCTGCTGCTGCCGCGTTCGCTGCACTGGTTCACGGCCAACATCGGCTACCATCACATTCACCACCTCAACGCCAAGATTCCATTCTACCGTCTGCCCGAGGCCATGCGTGCGCTGCCTGAGCTGCAACACCCGCGCACCATTACGCTGCGCCCGCGCGACATCTTCACTTGCCTGCGCCTGACCCTTTGGGATGTCGACACCCAGCGATTGATTCCCCTGCCACGCTAATCGTGCTAAGAGGAGCGCGGCTCCCTCGTTACTTCTTGCGCAGCCAGACTTCCTTGACGCGAGGAATATCGAAAGTGGTGGAGTCGAGGGGGCGATTGGGCTCAATGTCGCTGAGTTTCAGGCTGCCGAAGACCTGGTCTTCCAAGGCAAATTCCAACTGACTGGGCATCCAGACGCCGTCGACGCGCTCGAACTTGGTGTAGTACGTGTCGGTGTCGACAATAGTATTGCTGATGATTTCCTCGCGTCCGACTCGCGTGACCATGAGGGTCTTGGTGTCGAAGTAGAAATAGGCGGTGTGGCCGTTGGGGTAGAACATCTTGACCAGGTAATGCTTGCGTCCGCGGGATTTCGCTTCGCCTTCGTACTGGAAGATGTAGCCCTTTTCTTCACGGTTCACCAAAGGTCCGTAGAAGTCCGCCTCGAGGGAAAATTGCTCGGCCTGCTTTTTGGACATCTCCGCCGGGAGGGCGTTTTTTACCTCGGGGCGGAAAGTCCAGTAAGCCTCGCCGTTGGTGCCCTCGATGGTGGTGTCGGGCCGTCCCATCTCGGTCTTGGTGGTCTCAATGCGGAGCTTGTTGGGCGCGGCACGGGTGATGGTGATGTCCCACTCCTCCTTGCCCTCGCGCTTGATGCCATGGCTGACGGTGTTGGTGATGGTGCGCAGCCGACCGACTCCGCCGAGGACCTGCAGATGCTTGTCGATGATCTGGATGGAGGCCGCGTCGCTTTCCTTCGGCACGGTCTCGCGGAGCTTGGCCTCCAGGTCGTTTTCCTCCTGGGCGGGGACGACTCCGGGGATGAGCGCCAGGGCAGCGCAGAGGACGGGAACAAGCCGGCGTTTCATGAGCGCGAGCGTAGTCAGAAGGTAGCTGCTGGCAACGGCGAAAGCGGCCTCCAGCGCTTTGACATCTTTTTATAAAACGAAGTCCACGCCCCGCAGCCAGTTGCGCAGGCTGTGCAGGAGCTTTTCGACGTGGTCCTCGTGCGTGGTCTGTTCGGCCAGGGGCAGATTGAGGACCGAGGCGGCTTCGCGTCGCTGGGTTGATGGCAATTCTCCCAGCCAGTGCTCCTTGACGGGAAAGCCCTCCATGCGCGCCAGCAGGTACAGGCTTTTGAAGAGGGTGGCGTCCGGTCGCGTGCCCTCCTCGAATGCGTCCAGGGCACGCTGGAGTAAGGCCACGGGCTCGGCGGGTTCCTCGAAGTGCTCGAGGTTCTTGCGGAAAACCTCGGCGAACTCGCAGGCGCTCTGGAAGGCAGCGTAGCTTCGCCCCAGGGAGGTCCGACGCTTTTCCAACCGGAACTCTTTCAGGAACAGAGAGCCGCCGTTGGCGGTGTCGACGCTGAACTCGCCTGCGTCAAAGAGGTCGGGTGGCGCGGCGGCTTTTTTCGCTTGGCGGGCCAGCACGCGCAGCAGCCCATCCGTCGGTGAGGCGACGTGGAGGCGCAGGTGGCTTTCACCGGTCTGCTGACGGTGCAGGACGATTCCGGTGAAAGGCGGCTGTGGCTCAGGCATCGAGTGCCACGGGATTATTTATCTCTACCTGCTCCGGCTTTTGGGCGGGGATGGGCCACACGGGTGAGACGGCTCCGCCGGAGACGATAAGCTTCATGCCGTCGCCCACCGACATATCCATGGGGATGATTTCATCCTTGGGCACCATGAGCAGGAAACCGCTGGTGGGGTTGGGAGTGGTGGGAACGAAGATGTTGACCACCTCCGCGCCGGTGCGCTCCTGCACCTCGCCGCGGGCCTCGCTGGTGAGGAAACCCAGCACGTAGACACCTTTGCGCGGGTACTCGGTTAGCACGACTTGCTGAAAGACGGCCTTCTGCTGCTTGCTGAAGGTTTCCACGATCTGCTTGACTGTGGTGTAGACCGCATTGACGAATGGCACCGCTGTGATGATGCGTTCGCTGAGGTTCACCACCATGCGTCCGAAGACCCAGTTCGACAGGAAGCCCAGCCCCGTGATGAACAACACCACCAGGATGATGGCCCCGAACTCAAGGAGGAGCGAGATGACGGGCAACTCGCGGATTTGCGGGTCGATGTAAAAGAAAAGAAACTTCGACATCGGCGTCCCGACCTTGGCCAGCAGGAAGTTGACGACGAATACCGTCGCGGCCAGCGGCAGTAAAAGAACCACCCCGGCGATGAATGCGTTGCGTAACGATTTGAGCATTGCTTATTGAAGCTTGGAGAGGAGCTTGTCGTATTCCTCGTGCTTGCCAATCCAGAACCAGAGGTAACCTTCAACTCTTTTGAACGCTATCGCCCGATAGTGTATCCCCACCCGGGCCGTCCACACCACACCGGCTTTCTTAAAATGTAGTCCGGGGTGGTTTGGGTCCCGCTTCAGATGCCCAAAACATTCGTCGGCCAAGTGTTGGATGGACTCTGGCAGGTTCTCATAGTGGCGCCAGAAAGCCGGCGTGGTGAAGTGCTCAGAGCTCACGGCATTTGCCTGCCTCGAAATCTTGATTGGCCTCCGCGATTAGTTGGTCCAGGCGGCCTGCCTTGGAGTCCTCGGCGATTTGTTTTTCCCATTGATCGGCCAGGTATTCTTCAAACCAATGCGCAAAATCTCCCAGTTGGTCTCTGGGCAATTCTTTTACCGCGCTTTCCAATTCCTGGATGCTCATGATGTTTCTACCATAGCTTATATGCTGTCGCTTGCAAGTGCGGCTTTTCAATCTACCAGGCTGAATTCCGGCACGACGCCCTCGGCCCGGGCGCGGTCCATGAGCAGCTTCTCGGCGGCGCGCATGGTAGGGCGATTGGTTTCCTCCAGGTCGTCGAGTCCGGCCAGGTGAAGCCAGCCATGGACCAGATAGAGGGTCAACTCCTCGGCGAAGGTGTGGCTGTGTTTGGGGGCTTCGTTGGCGGCACGCTCGGCGCTGACCAGGATCTCGCCGGCGAAGTCTTCGTCGGGATCGCCCGGGAAGGTGATGACGTCGGTAGGCGAGGGATCGTCGAGGAAGTCGTCGTGGACCTTGGCGAGGTCGACCTCATTAAGAAAGGCGACGGAGATCTCCCCGGGAGGTACAGAGAACTCCGGCTGGGCATCGAGCCAGCGGAAGAGCTTCTGCACCTGCGCGCTTTTGACGCGCAAAGGCTTAAACCGCGGCGGACCGAGCTCGACCTTCCTGGCCATCGGTGGGCAGTGGGCTGGGGGTGTTGCCGCGACGCTGGCCCTTGCCGTCGCCGTCCTTGGCGGTCTTCGGGTACTCCACGCGGCTGTGCAGCATGTTCATGAGCGTAAAGACGAAGCTGTCGCGAATCTGGTGAAGCTCCTGCATGGTGAGCGGGGCCTCGGTGAGCTGATTGTCCTCCAGACGGTCGGAAATGATGCCGTCGACCAGCTCCTGCACGCTTTGCGGCGTGACTTTTTTCAGGCTGCGGGAGGCGGCCTCGACGGCGTCGGCGAAAAAGATGATAGCGCTTTCCTTGAACTGTGGGCGAGGGCCGTCGTAACGGAAGGTCGACTCGTCGATGGTGCGGTTTTCGCGCAGCCCGCTTTGGGTGTTACCGGTCGAGAGCGGCAGTTGCGGCTGGGAGGAAGCCTCCACGGCCTTGTGGTAGAAATATTTGATCAGCGTTGTACCGTGGTGCTGTTGGATGACGTCGAGGCAGATGCGCGGCAGCTTGGCTTCCTGCGCCATTTGTACGCCTTCCTTGACGTGGTTCTTGATGATCAACGCCGACATCGAGGGGTTCTTTTCCAGGTGTGGATTGTGACCCTCCTGCTGGTTTTCGACGAAGTACTCCGGCTTGGCCATCTTGCCGATGTCGTGGAAAAGGCAGGTGGCGCGGCAAAGCAGGGGATTAGCCCCGATTTCGCTGGCGGCGCGCTCGGCCAGGTTGGCCACCATCAGACTGTGGTGGTAGGTGCCGGGCGCTACCATCTGCAGCTTGCGCAGGAGCGGGTGGTTGAAGTCCGTCAGTTCCAGCAGGGTGATGTCCGTGGTGTATTTGAAAAGATTTTCCAGCAGCGGCAGCACGCCGATGACAGCCACGCCGGTAAGGAGGCCGATAGTCACCGCGACGAATATCTGCCGACCGACCGTCAAGGGGTCCGCCTCCGTCAGGATACCCGCGAAGGTGGCCGCCACTGCGATGGCCACGCCGGATAGCGTGCTGGCCTTGACCACCTTGGCGCGTACGCGGATGTCCCGCGCAAAGTAGATGCCGACGACGTTGGCCAGCAGGGAAATGATGAAGACGTCGATGGAGTTGGCCTGCATCAGGCCGTTGAGCGCGCTGACGATAACCGCTACCAGAACGCCCGCGGCCGGTCCTACCATGATGGCCATGAGGATGCCGCCGAAGGCGATGGGCGCGGCGAAGGGCAGCAGGGACATCAGCGAGGGGTCGCCGCCCACCAGCCGCGTTTCACCGAGCTGCATGACGAGCCGGAGGAAAAGCAGGTTGGTGATAATGATGAGGGCGGTGAGCGAAAGACGGCGGTTGGAGCGATGGCCCGCAGGCATAGCCAACTGGATGTAAATCAGCGCGGCCATGAGCAGGCCGAGGGTCAGCAGGGCGCGTTCGGCCAGGGTGGCGTCGATGCCCCAGCCGTAGTCGCCGCGCAGGGCGAGGTTGTCACGGTAGGCGTTGTAAGCCTCAATCTGGTCGGTGGTGATGACTGCGCCGGGCTCGATGATGGTTTCGCCCTCGGCCACCTCGATGACGACCGGCTTGACGGACTCGGCGGCGCGCTGCTTCTCGGCGTCGGTGCGCTCCGGGTCGTATTGCAGGTTGGGTTGCAGGCCCTTGCGAGCCATGCGGTAGAGGGCGCGCGACAGGCTCATTTCCACCCCGAGGCCGGCGAGGTTGATGCTCAGTAGCGGCACGGCGTCTTCCTCGGAAAGCGCCTCGCGGCCACCGGTGAGGCCAAGCACCTGCACGGGGCGGAAGCCGCTCTCGCGTTGGTCGATGAAGGGGGTCTCGTCCACGTCGTAGACGCCGTCGCGCAGGATGTCCCGTAGCACCAGCATGGATTCCTCGAAGAGGCGCGTGCGCTGCTCCGGTGTGGTGCGCTGCATGAGGATGAGCAGGTCCTCGGTGTTGATCATCAGCCCCAGCTCGGCGACGTTGCGGCGGTTAAAACGGTCCACCGCGTCGGCCCATTGGTCGGACGGCAGTTCATCCAGCTCGGGGGCGAGCTCGGATTCGATTTGTGCGCGCAGTTGGACGATTTTATCGCTGAAGCCCTGGTAGGGGCTCATATCGATGTTGTAGAAGGGCGCGACGGACTGTCGGCGTTGCTCGATCAGGCGTTTTGTGCGCAGGCTGCTCTCGAAGGAGAAGGGAAAGTCCGCCACGACGCGGAACTTGGCGATGCGATTGGGCTGAATCTGGGGCCCGGCGGGCGAGAGACCAACGAAGCCGATCAGGACGATGAGCGCCCAAATGAGGAAAAAGACCAGCAGGCCCACGACCTTGCTCGTATCGAGAAAGTTCTTGGCATCGGGGGCGGTTTTACCCTCGCGACGCTTCCGCCGTGCTTCGGCGGTTTCCTCCTTCTTGGTCTTTTTTTTGCGAATCAATGCCATGGCGAATGCCGGGCGGGATTAACCGCGGTCGGGCTCGGCCGCGTGGGCCTCGTAGGCCGAGATGATACGGCTGACCAGCGGGTGGCGAACCACGTCGGTAGTCTCGAAGCGGAAGACCTTGATGCCGTCCACATGCGCGAGCACCTTGACGGCGTGCCGCAGCCCGGAGAGCTTGTGGCGTGGCAGGTCGACCTGCGACATATCCCCGGTGACGATCATCTTGGAGCCGTCGCCGAGGCGGGTGAGGAACATCATCATTTGCTCGACGCTGGTGTTCTGGGCTTCGTCGAGGATGATGTAGGCGTTGGAAAGGGTACGCCCGCGCATATAGGCGAGCGGTGCGATTTCGATCAGGCCGCGCTCCATCATGCGGGCGGTGTCGTCCTGGCCGAGCATGTCGTACATGGCGTCATAAAGCGGGCGCAGGTAGGGCAAAATCTTTTCCTGCAAGTCGCCGGGAAGGAAGCCGAGGGCTTCACCGGCCTCGACGGCGGGACGGGTGATGATAATCTTCTGCACCTCGCGCTCCTGCAGGGCGTGCAAAGCGGAGGCCACGGCCAGGTAGGTTTTGCCCGTACCGGCGGGGCCGACGCCAAAGACCACATCGTCCTTACCGATAAATTTGAGGTAGCGCTTCTGGCTGACGGTCTTAGGCACGATGCTGGTCTTGCGCAGCTTGATCACCATCGGGTTCTCGAAGAGTTCGCGCACCTCGTCGGCCTCGCCGCGCTTGACTGCCTCCATGATGTGGATGAAGTCGGAGTTGCCCAGCGTGATGCCCTGGCCGCGCGCGTTGTCGAGCAGCCCGAAGAAGGCCTCAACTGCGTCGATGGCCTCGCCGGTTCCGTCGATCTGGAGCCAGTCCTCGCGGGTGAGCAGGTTCACGTCGAAAGACTCCTCCACGAGGGAGAGGTTTTCCTCTTTGCCGCAATAAAGCTGGTTAAGGTGGCGCGGACTGGGAAAGTGCAGCGTTTTGCTGGGCATAAAGTGAGTGCTTAGTGCTTAGTGCTTGGTGCTTGGAGCAAGCGAGAAGTGTGGAAAATAGTCTGAAAAAGGAGGGATTTGGATTCCATAAGATTTAGCGTTCAGCGTTTAGCATTCAGCACTTACCGATTTAAGGCGCTCCCACATGGAGTCGAGACTGTCGGGCAGGACACGGGTGTCGCTGACGACGGGCATGAAATTGTGGTCGCCGTTCCAGCGGGGGACGATGTGCCCGTGCAGGTGGCTGGGGATTCCCGCCCCGGCGGCGCGCCCGAAATTGAAACCGATGTTGAAGCCGTCGGGGTTGAGAGCGCGTTGCAGGATGTCCTGCCCGCGGATGATGGTGTCCATCAGCTCGGCACGCTCGGTGGTATCGAGATCGGCGAGCTGACCGACTTCGCGGTAGGGGATGGCGAGCAGGTGCCCGGCGTTGTAAGGAAATTTGTTCAAAACCAGATAGCAGGTTTCCCCGCGCCAGATGATATAGACGGCGCGGTCGTCTTCACTTTCGGGCAGGCGCGCGAAGGGATTGCCCTCGCCGGTCTCCGGCTTAGGGGCTTCAATATACGGCATGCGCCAGTAGGAATGTAGATACTGCATGGACTGCGGATCTGAAATTCGGGGCACACTACACCCCGTCTGCCCGGCAAGGCTAGTCTCAATTATTGACATCCGGCATCTATAATTGGACGCCTTTTTGTGTCATTTTGTTCACCTTTTCTGCCTATTTCTCAGGCTGGGCCGTGGTCCCGAGGGACTCCCGCAAGACCAGGTCCGCCTCGAAGGAAAGCCGCAGGGGCTTCGACAAAGCTTTGGAGGCACGCAGGCGGGAGACGAGGCGATTGGAAATACGGTCCGCGACCTGGTTGATATTCACGCCGATGCTGGTCAGGCCGCATTGCAGGAGGCCGCCCAGGGTGGTGTTGTCAAAGGCCACGAAGCTGATATCGCCGGGTATAGCCAGGCGCTGCTCGGTGCAGGCGCGCATGACGCCGATGGCGAGGAAGTCGTTCGCGGCCACAATGGCGGTAGGCCATTGCTCGGGGGCGGTTGTGTCCAAATAGTGTTCCATGGCGTCGTGAGCCGCTTCCGGGCCGGGCGGCGTTGGGAGCAGCAGGATGTCGTCTCCTTGCAGGCCTGCACGGTACAACTGCTCCCGGACGAGGCGCAGGCGGGGACCGGGTTCGTCTGGGCGCGGTGAATCGTCCACGAGTAGCACCCGGCGGTGTCCCAGCGCGGCCATGCGTTCTGCCAGCTTGCGGATGGCGGGCTCGAAGTCGATGGTGACGGCGTCGGCATTATCAAGCACGAAGCCGTGCGTGATGACTGCGATGGGGGAGAGAGCCAGTGCCTTGCCCAGGGACTCATTTTCTGAATCCGGCTGAAAGATGAAAAGGCCGTCGATGCGCATGGCGGCGAGGTCCTGAATGGTTTTGGCCCACTCCTCGTCCCCCGCCTGAGGTTCCAACTCAGCGACAACTATTTCAAAACCCTCCGCGCGCAGGCGCATCATGAAGCGCTTGAGAAGGGCCGCAGTGTAGGGGTCGGCCAGGTCCGGCACGGCCACGCCCACGGTGAAGCTTTTTCCCCGCCGCAAGGCGCTGGCCAGACGGTCGCGCCGGTAGCCGAGTTTTTCCGACACCTCGCGCACCCGCTGGACCGTATCCTCCCCGTACTGGACGCCCTGCCGCCGGTTCAGGATGTCGCTGACCGTTCCCACTGACAGGCCCGCTTCCTGGGCTATGTCTTTTTGGGTTACCATGGTGAATTCGGGCTTCTGGGCCGTATTTTCATTCCACTAAATGTTGACAGGGCGCTGTCACGCAAGCTTGAATCGTAACGTAACGACAAGCAAACGATACCCTGTTGCCCGCAACCAGGTGGCCCTGACCGGGGTTTCTGTGTCTGCAACTTCAAACTAACCTAACAAACGCACTAGAATGAAAGACGGACCCATCTCATCCCAGAATAGAAGAAACCGGCCTTCGGGCTTTACCTTGCTGGAGATCCTCATCGCCATCGCGCTTCTGGCGGCGATTGCCGCGTTGCTCATCACCAACCTCGACCGCATCCTCGGCGGCGGCAACAAGGAGGTCGCGCGCATCTTCGTCAACGAGACGATGGAAACGCCACTGATGACCTATCGCGTCCACATGGGTGGTTATCCGACCACCGAGCAGGGCTTGATCGTGCTGATCAACAAGCCGTCCGACGAGGCATCCAACTGGCAGGGACCTTACCTGAAAAAGAACGAACTTCCGAAGGACCCCTGGGGCAACGCCTACCAGTATCGTAGTCCTGGCGAGAAGAATGCCGGCTCCTACGACTTGTGGTCCTGGGGCCCCGACGGCAAGGAGAGCGAAGACGACATCACCAATTGGGGCACCGGCGGTAGCGGGGATGGCTCCGGCGGCGGTGGTTCCGCCGCGCCCTAATCCTTTTCCTGCCCATGCGCGGTGTTTGCCAAGTTGGCCGCAGGCCCGGCTTCACGGTCGTTGAAGTCATGATGGTGGTGCTGCTCCTGGCCGCCATCCTCAGCCTGGTGGTGATCAACTTCTTCAGTGCCGAAGGCTCCCTGGACAAACGCCCCGCCATCGACCAAATCCAGCGCGCCACGGCGGAGGGGCACCGATTGGCGCGCACCCACCTGCAAAACGTGATGCTTTATTTCGACACAGAGGCCCAGAGTCTCCTCCTGCGTAACGAGCACGGGGAGGAGCTGTCGCGCTTCGATCTACCTCAGGGTGGCGAGTTCAGCATCACCTTTTACCGGGTGCTGCCCGAGAAGGATGTTACGGAAGAGCCTTTTTACGAACCCGAGGAAGATCCGGTTCCCACGGTGACCTTCGCGCCCTACGGGGCCGCGATGCCGTTCTATGTCCTGTTTGAGGGCAGCAAGGAGGCCCGGATGTTCCGCTTCGACCCCTTCAGCGGCCTGTCCTGGGAGAAAGAAGATGTTCTTTAATCCCTCAGCTTGCCCAACGAATCGCCGTCGCCTTTTGTGCCGGCGGGGGTTCACCTTGGGTGAAGTGGTGGTGGCGGTGTTGATCTTCGGTCTGGCCGCGACCGTGCTGGTACAGGCTACCTCCAACGCCCTGAATTCCTACATCCTCTCGCGTCGGGACGACCGTGGAAGCATCCTCATGGGGCATGTGCGCCGGGATGTGCTCAAGATTCTTTCTCGGGAAGAGGTCGAGGAGGGCGGTGAAGTGGAAGTGCCTCATATCGTCCGTGATCCGGAAACGGACGAAGAGGAGACGGAGCTCATTGATGTCCGCTGGGAGGCGGAGATTCACCCCACGCGCATTCTCGATGTGTACATACTGGACTTGACCGCTCATTTCGAGACGGAGGGAGCCGTGGCGTCCGTTACCGATCACATCACCACCTATCGCCCGACTTGGGGTGAGAGCGATCAGGTGGAGCAGCTCATTGAGGCCAAGGAGCAGGAGTTCGAAGAACGCCTCAGTGCGCGTGGTATCCTGGAAGAGGAGGAGGAAGAATGACCGGGCACGCCTCACTGCGACGTGGCATGACGATGCTGGAAATCCTGCTGGCGGTCTGCATCCTGGGCTTCCTGCTGGTGTCGGCCTCGACCGTGCTCTTCGCCATGAGCCGCAGCTACTTTGCGCTGGAAACCGCGCCGCAGTTCGACCGCCATGCCGATGGAGTGACCGATTTTCTCTACTACCTCACGAGCATCTCGCAGAACAAAGAGGATCAGGCCCGTAAATCCTTCGAGTGGTCTCAATCGCCCGGCAACAGTAAGTTCACGCTCTCTTGGGACATCGATCAGGAAGTCCCTTTCTTCGTCAGCGACGTTCGCCCCCTGCCGCCTTTGAAGGCCTACCTGGAATTCGACGACGAGAACAGCCAGTTCTGGCTCCTCTGGAAGACCGACCCGGCTTACGGCAAATCCAAAAACCAGTACACGTTGCTCTCACCTTGGGCGGGCGACATCGAGTACGGCTATTTTGACAGCGAGCAGAAGGAATGGGAGTTCGAGCTCGCCAGCGCGGACAACAGTCAGCACGGCAACGAACGCCCCGACCGCATCGTCCTTATCTTTGAACGCGCCGGCGAAACCATGCGCCGCTGGATTTACCTGGATAGGAACTACAGCCATGTACTTCTTTACTGACAGATTACAGCGCAGGCGCGGCGTTGTGCTCGTGCTGACCCTCGGGTTCATCCTTATGATGACCTGGCTGTCGCTTGCCATTCTGGACCAGGTGCGCCGGGAATTGGCGCTGAAAAGTTCGCCCGCCAACGAGCGGATGCTGCGCAATACCGCTTATCAGCTCCTGGAGGTCAGCATGGGTGTGCTGGCGGAGATTCAGCGATTCGAGGGTGGCCTTTATTCGCCGAGCCAGGGATGGGGTGTGCCCTTGGCCTATGCCGGCATGCAGGACTCCGACAAGCTGGACACCGCGTTGCGCGAACGGCCCGTCGAGGAGCCTGAGCCACGCGCCGACGACGAGGAGCTTCTCTTGGCCGATGCGGATGAAATCCCGGCTGAGGGTTCGGAGCCGACCGCCGCAGATGCTTCCGCGGAGGATTTGCTTGGGAGTCTGCTTGAGGACCTGGAAGAAGAAGAGAACAAGTCGGCTTATTTTGATCGCGCCATCACCCGGGTCGAACCCAAGGCGGATTCCGCCCAATCGCTTTCCGCCGAGACCCTGCCGCTGGCACTACCACCCGGCGTGCAAGCCCGCGTGCGCCTCTACGACGAGTCTGGCAAGCTCTCTCTGACGGCCACCACTCCTGAGCGTTGGAAGCTCTTTTTCGAGGCCATGGAGTTCGACGAGTCCGAGGCCCTCATGCTCACCGACAGCTTGCTGGACTGGATGGACCCCGATAACGAAGTGCGCGAAAGCGGAGCCGAGTCCAATACTTACGGTCAGGAGGACCCACCCTACAAGGCGGCCAACCGCTCGCTGCGCAACTTCCGCGAGCTGCGCTTCGTGGAGGGCTTCAAGAAGCTCTTTTTCGACGACAATGGTCTGCCCAACGAACACCTCGAGGTCTTCCGCCAGAACGTTTCGCTTTACCACCAGGACGAGGTGAACCTGAACACCGCCAGCGATCTTGTGCTGGAAACCCTCGCCGAGGAACGCGAGTTCGATACGGACAACGTGCTCGAGTACTTGGCCGGCGTGGATATGATCTTCGGCACCGAGGACGACCGTATCCTTCGCCCGGGTCTGGACGAAGAAACGCTGCCGAGGGATGACGAGGGCAACACGATCCCCATCGATCGTCCGGTGCATTTCATTCGTGTCGAGATCGCCGTCA
This sequence comes from Verrucomicrobiia bacterium, assembly GCA_030432235.1. Classification (GTDB taxonomy): domain Bacteria; phylum Verrucomicrobiota; class Verrucomicrobiia; order Opitutales; family Cerasicoccaceae; genus JAUIHT01. The sequence goes on from JAUIHT010000001.1 coordinate 19,450, forward strand.
GCTCGGGGCAAGCCATTTACACTCTCAATGCCGTGCTGGATGTGAGTCAGCAGCATCCCGGCGGCGCGTACCCTTTTAAGATCGTGGAAATACTCGAAAACCAACCGATTACCGGATGAGTGCAGAAACCACAGAGGGCGCGGTCAAGGCGCCTGCCCGCAGGAAGACCCAGCCCAAGGTTCGGTTGGTGACTTCAGCCTTGTTTTTCACGGCTTCCTGTCCGGTGCCGCCGGGCATTCGCGCGCGCGACATCGGCTTCATGGTGGAGGGTCTGGCGGACGAGCACTCGCCGCTGCCCTTGGAACAGACCGCCTGGGGTTTCCTGTTGGACAATCGCAGCTCGCGCAACAGCCATATCTTTTACTATGCCGCCGCCCGGGAGCTTGTTTTCAAAAGTGCGTCCGAGGCCACGGACCTGGGGTGGACGGCTATCCTGCCTGCCTTCGTGGCCACCTCGGGCCTGCGTTTTGAGCATGCCACCTGGCTCTTCCTGAAGGAGGAAGAGTGCCTTACCGCCATCCGTTTCGAGTCTGGCTCCAGCGCGCCATCTCGCGTTTATTCGCGTTTTCTCAAGTCGCCCGATGCGGGACCCGCCGAGCTCTTCGCGCAGCGCCGCAGCATTATCGACAAGCTGCCGGTGGCGGATAACGAAAACATCCTGCCGGGCCTGTTCCGGGTGAGCAAACCAATGGTCACCGCGCGGGGGCGCATGGCCTTCCAGCTCCAGACCCTGACGACGGAGGATGGGGAATGGGAGGATTGGAAGCGCACTGAGTTCAAGAAGCCGACGCGATTGCAGGCGGCGGACATCCGCGACCACCACGTTCTTTCCGCGCATACTGAGCGGCGCGGTACGGGCAAACGGCTAGTTTACGTCCTGGGTGCCTTGGCTGCCTGCGCGGCTATCCTCGTTGGTTTCGAGCTGCAGCAGGCCCGTCGCCAGAGCGAGGCTGTTCACTTGGCGAGCCTGGCCGAGGAGCAGGCCCCGGAGGTACAGCGCTTGCAGGACATCGAGGCCATGACCAAGTCGCTCAAGCAGGTTTTCGAGGAGGATTTCACGCCTTATCTGTGGCTCATGGCCCTCAATACGCAGCGCCCTCAGGCCATCCATTTCACCAGTTATGCCTTCGATAATCAGGGCACCATCAGCGTCAACGGGCAGGTGCCAGAGGTAAAGGCGCTCAATACTTACGTCGAGGCTCTCAAGAAGAACCCGAAGTTCGAGGATGTCGAGCTGGGCAAACTCACCACCGACAAGGACGGCGCCAACTTCACGCTCAAGGCGAAGGCTGGTGACTTGTCCGCGCCTTTGCCTCCCGGGCTCATCCCCGAGCCCGAGGCGCCCACCGGGGAGGGCGAGCAAGTCGCCGAAGAATCCGGCTCCGAAACCGAGACCGATGCTGAATCGTCCGAGGAGTCCGGAGCGGAACCTGAAACAGAGGAGGCCGCATCATGATACGCATTATTCAAAGTCTGTCCGTGCGCGAGCGGGTGATGCTCTTCGCCTTCCTCGTCGTCTGCTTGCTGATTTGGGCCAGCTCCCTCTCTAAGCGTTGGGAAGCCAGCGGCGAGGTCCTGCGCGAGGCGCGTAAGGAGGTCAAACAGCAGGAAATCTGGCTGAAGAGCGAGCCGCTCTTTCAAGCCCAGCTTGAGCAAACCCTGTCGCGCCTGGACACCGAAAAGATGCTCAATGGCCGGGAGTTGACCGCCTTCGTCGACAGCTATGCGCGCGACCATCAACTCAAGCACGACATCGGTGCGCTCAAGACCAAGGACGGCCCGGTCTACAGCCGCTCCTCCATTACGGTCAGCTTCCGCAATATCAGCCTGGAAAGCCTGGTGGCCTTCCAGCTCGAGCTGGAAAAGCAACGCCCCTACATCGCCATGGAGGGGCTGGCCGTCAGCGCCAATCGGGCCGACCCGCGCCTGCTCAATGCCAGGATCAGCCTGACCTCCTTGTCCGTCAATCCATCTTCATAACCCCGCTTCCGACATACCCATTTTCATCATGAAACCAAGCAAGCACACCCTACGCTTCCTCCTGTTTTTCCTCGCATCGATGGCCTTGTTGACAGGCCAGGACGATTCCAGGGAAGCGCCTGAGAGCACCGAGCCCGAGCAGCCTGCCGAAGCGGCGCCAGCCCCGGAGGAGACGCCCACGCCTGACCTGGCGGAAGCCGAGCCTGAGCCCGCACCCGAACCGTCCGCCGATGAAGCCGGGGAGCAACCGCCTGCCCAGGCTGACGAAAGCCCGGCTGTGGAAGAGCAAGCCATGCCCGGCCCCGAAAAGGCACCCAAAGAAAAGCCGCAGAAGACTAAGAAAGCACGTCAGGACAAGGCATCCACCGGCGCACCGGGGAAGGGCACTGAATTTGCCGGCAGCGCTACCGCGCCCATCATCTGCGTGCCGGTCGACGGTAAGAACCCCGATGAAAAGGTCGGGCCCATCGTCATGGGCAACATGCCGATTCTTCAGGTTATGGACCTGTTGCGTGAATTCAGCGGGCGCGTCATCCTGCCCGGAGAAAAACTGCCCAACAACAAGATCAACTTCAACAGTGGGGGCCAGCTTTCGCGCCTCGATGCCATCTTCGCCCTGGAAAACATCCTCGCGCTCAACGGCGTGACGCTACGTCTGCTGGACAACGGTTTCGTCCGTGCCATCCCCTCGGACGACCCCGAGCGTAATGCCCCGCCCATGCTGGAGACATTGCCCGAGGATAGCTCCTCCGAACAGATTTACTCCAAGATGTTTCGGCTGAAATACTTCGATAGCGACGACGCCTATCATCGCGTGCGCGGGCTGCTCTCCGAGGGTAAGCGGGCGGACATTCAGCGTTACACGGAAACCAACAGCCTGCTCGTCACGGACAGCCTCATCAACCTCAAGCGCATCGAGATTGTGCTCGAATCGCTGGACAATCCACCGGAGTCGCGCATGGAGCTGTTTACGTTTCCGGTCAAGTACGGCTCGGCCTGGAATATCCGTTCGAACCTGCTCCAGATTATGCGCACGGAGATGAGAAATCGCCTGGGCAAGAGCCTGGTCTATGTGGACAACCGGAGCAACAAGCTCATCGTCGTGACCCATCCGACCAACTACGAGTTCGTCAAAACTTTCGTTGAGGAGTTTGACCAGGAAATCGCGCCCTTCACCACCACGGAGGTCATCGTGGTCGAGCAGGGCAACTATTGGTCCATCTGGCGCACGCTTAGCGGCATCATCAACCACCAGCGCCGTCAGTTCTCCCGCCTGGGCTTCCAGGGTGGTGAGCGTGACGAAGAGGAGGAAAAAGCCGCCGCCATCAGCAGTACGGGCGAGCGCGAAGCCAACTCCGCCGAAGCAGCCACTGAAGGAGCCGAGGAGGTAGCCCCGGTAGAGGTTGCCACGCCGCAGTCTGACCCCAACGCCGTGATGGTCGAGGAAGGCCCGCCGGAGCTGCAGTTCAGCCCCTACATCGGCATTTACGCGGACCCTTCCAACAACGCGGTTGTGGTCTACGGTACGCAGAACGACATCAACCACGTCCGTCATCTGATCAGCCAGCTCGACATCAAGTCCGCCCCCTACGTCACCAGCAATGTCTTCGATATAAAGCACGGCCTGGCCAGCGACATCCGCAACGTCATCGACTACACCGTGAACGTGCAGCGGCGTAACTTCAGCCGTCAGGGGCTGACCAGCGGTAACAACGGCACGCAAGCCGTCGAGAGTACGGACGCCTCCGAGGCAGGTTTCGAATACAGTAACTTCATGGCGACCATCGCGGACAACCGCAACAACACCATCCTCGTGCAAGGCACCCAGCAGGATATCAATCAAGTCGCCAATCTTATCTCCAAGCTCGACGTGCCATCCGCCCCGCTGACGCACAACAAGATTATCTATCTGAAACACGCCGAGGCGCAGACGCTCGCCCGGGTCATCCAGAACATCATCAACTACCAGCGCTGGATGTTCGCCCGGCAGCGCACCAAGTCCCAGGAGAACGCCAACGCCGACTCCCTGGCCAGTCCGGAGATCGGTTTCGAGTTCAGCGACTTCGCCGTGGTCAACGCCGACCGCCGTATCAACGCGCTCTTTGTTTACGGCACCAAGCAGGACCTCACCCGCATCGAGGACATCGTCAAGGAGACCGACATCCCCGTCGAGCCTCTCACCACCACGCGGGTCTTCCCGCTGACCCATACCGACGCCAGCCAGACTGCCTCCATCATCAACAGCGTTATTCGTGGCCAGCAACGCGCGCTCAACCAAGTGCGTTCCGAGAGCCGCGAGGTTAATAATCCCGCTTCGCGCGATGCGGCACCCGGTGGGCCGGAAGGCGTCGACGGTCTTATCGAGGGCAACGAGGCCCTGCAGTTTAGTCCCTTCATCTCCATCACCGCGGACCGCCGCAGTAACTCGCTTATCGTCTACGGCACCCAGAGCGACATCCGTCAGACCGAAAACCTGATCAAGCAGATCGATATCGAGGTCGAGCCTATCACGACCAGCAAGGTTTTCCTGCTGGAAAACACGCAGGCGCGCAGCCTCTACGCCGTCCTCAGCAATATCGTTCGCGGGCAGGAGCGGGCATTGCGCCAAGTACGTTCCAGCATTCGCGAGATTCGCAATCTGCGCCCCGACGACGCCAGTGCCGCCGTGGCCGAGACCACCTTGGAAGCTTTGCAGTTCAGTCCCTACATCACCATCACGCCCAACGATCGCAACAACAGCATCATCATCTACGGCACCGACTCCGACATCGCGCAGTTGGAAAAACTCATCGAGGTCAGCGATGTCCAGATCGCGCCCAAGACCCAGAGCCGCACTTTCTTTATCCGGCATGCCGACGCCAACGATGTGGCCAGCACCATCTCGCGCTTGATCAGCCAGCAGCAGCGTGTGCGTGAGCGCGAAAGCACCCTGACCCGCGTCTTCCGCCGCAACGATCAGGAGGACGCCGGGGGCGAGGCCGACGGAGCCATCGGCATGACCCAGGAAACCTTTGCCGACGGGGCGGGTGGCTTCGGTGGCGGTGGAGGCGGCGCAGAGCTTCTCACTGAAAGCTCCTCGGCCACCTACAACGACATGTATTCCTACGACGAGGATCTGCAGTTCAGCCCCTACGTCAGTATCGTGGCCGATGACCGCAGCAACGCCGTTCTGGCTTACGGCACCGAGTTCGATCTGGAGCAGATATCAGAGCTGATCAGGCAGATTGACGACGTGTTGCCGCAGGTCCGCATCGAGGTCGTCATCGCCGAAGTCATTTTGGGCAAGGACCAGGTTTCCGGCCTGGATTCGTTCGGCATCAGCTACAACGTCACCAATCCCAGCCAGACTACTGCCAAAGCGACTGCGCCGACCATCGACGGAGCGAGCGATCCGGCGTTTTCCGGCACGATTTCGCTGAATGACTTTAGCTTCGACACCGTTTTCCGGGTGGCGAAGGAGGACCAGTTCGTCAAGGTCCTCTCGGCCCCCTCACTCACGACCACGCACAACCACCAGGCCATCATCAACGTCGGTGAGGCGCGCCCGATCATTACCAGTTCGGCCTCCAACTTGAACAACTCCGACCTGGTCACCCGCTCAACCGTGGAGTACCGCGACATCGGCATCACACTCAAAGTCCGGCCGCTCATCAGTACTCAGGGCTACATCCAGATGGAGCTGGAGCAAGTCGTGGAGACCGTCATCGACACCCAGCTCATCGACAACAACGAGCAGCCCATCATCAGTACACGCCGGGCCAATTCCTTCCTCAGCGTGCGTGACCAGGAGGTCATCGTCATGGGTGGCCTTCAGCAGGTGGACGCCCGCAATAAGGACGGGAGTGTCTTTATCCTCGGCGACCTGCCCATCTTCGGGCCGCTCTTCCAGCCTAAGAGCAAGCAGCAGATCGTCCGTGAGCTGATCATCTTCATTAAACCCTACATCGTAAAGAGCTTCGACCAGTCCCAACTGCTGACCGAAGAGGAGCTTGAACGCACGGTTATCGGGCAGGACATCGAATTCTTCCTGCAAAAGGGCCGCTTTAAGGAGCAGAATCTCCTCATCCCACCGGCTCCGGACAAGAAAGCAGCCGAAGAAGAAATCGCTGATGCGGAGGCAGAAGAGGCCCGCAAGGCGGAGGAATCCGCCGCTGCTGCACAGCAAAAGGAAACGTCCAGCAAGGAAACACCGCCTCCTCCGGAACCGGAGCGGCAGAACAATGTCAGTATGGGGCCGCGTCGATGAAGCCATTGATACTCAGTACATTGCTCTTGCTTGTGTCCCTGCCTCTGCGGGCGGAGACGCTGGAGGATTATCAGCCGCTGCTCGATAACTCCCCCTTCCTCAGCAAGGCCTTCAAGGATCGGCTGGCCAATTCCAAGGCTACGGGGATGAATCAGATGACTTTTAGCGGCTACACCAAAATCGACGGCCAGTGGCGGCTCTGCTTTATCAACAAGAAGACACATCTGGCCATTTGGGCGAGTGTGGGGGACGAAATCGAGGGAATCAAAATAACCCGGTTCGACCCGCTCATTCACGCGGTTACTCTCGAGCGTGGTGGGGTTGCCAATACAATTACCATGGACAAACCGAAAAATTAGGGATAAGCCATAATGGGGTTATGAAAGACGTGTTCAGTTTACCGCCGATGAAGCGCATGCTCGAAGGTGTGGATAGTGCTCACGTCCAAGCGGTTACGGAGTCGCCGCGCGCGAAGAAACTTAACCTGCTCTCCGACTTGACCGGCATCACCGAACGGGAGTTTCTCGTCATCATCTCCAACGGGTCGGCCCTGGGCATCCTTGACCGTTTTGAGCCAGATACCGAAGCAGCGGACAAAATCCCGCTTCGCATGATCCTCCGCTACCAGTGCGTGCCCATCAAGCCGCCACCGGAGTGGTCCGACGTCTTTTGCATGGCCACCTCCTGGCCGCCGGACGAAGCCATGGAGCAATGGCTGTACTCAGCCGTGCGCCAGGAAATCGCCTTCTTCCTCGTCCTGCCAGAGCGCTTAAACAGCTTTCTGACAGAGCGTTATGGTGTGGGCTCAGAGAGTCTGGACGACCCCGAGATGCAGGCCCTTCTCGACAACGTCAACCAGAAGGAAGAGGAGGAAGAAGACGAGAACGCGGCCATCATCCGCTTCGTCAACGAGGTCATCGCCCAGGCCATGCGGGACCGCGCAACGGACATCCACTTTGAGCCGCGCCGAGAAGCCCTCAAGATTCGCTACCGTATCGACGGTCGTCTGGTGCCCGTGACCGTGCCGAAAAATCTGGTGGCTTACCAGAGTGCCATCATTTCCCGCGTCAAAATCATGGCGCGGCTGAATATTTCCGAGAAACGCCGCCCGCAGGACGGTCGCATCACCTACGGTGGTGGCCGCGACGAGGTCGATGTGCGTGTATCGACCCTGCCCACCATGTACGGGGAGAGCATCAGCATGCGCTTGCTCAACGAGCAGAGCCAGCCGACTTCCATCCGCGATTTGGGTTTCATCGAGTCGGATGAAACGGCTATCGGCAAGGTGCTCGACCTGCCACATGGCATCGTGCTGATCACCGGCCCCACCGGCTCCGGTAAGAGTACGACCCTGAGCGCCTTCATGCATCGTTTGGGCACGCCCGACCGCCGTGTCATCACGGTGGAGGACCCCATCGAGTACGAGATCAACGAAATCAACCAGACGCAGGTAAACCACGAGATCGGCCTGTCCTTCGCCAGTGCCCTGCGTAGCGTTTTGCGCCAGGACCCCGACGTCATCATGGTCGGGGAAATCCGCGACCGTGAAACCGCCGACATCGCCGTGCGTGCCTCGCTGACCGGTCACCTTGTCCTTTCTACGCTCCACACCAACGATGCCCCCGGTGCCATCACGCGCCTCATCGACATGGAGATCGAGCCCTTCCTCATCGCCTCTTCGGTGGAGATGGTCATCGCCCAGCGTCTGGTGCGTCGTCTGTGTCAGTCCTGTGCGCAGCGGGATGATGCGGACATCACGTACATCAGCTCCTGCCTCCTGGCCTTGGGCATCCCCACGAAGGAAGTCCAATTTGCTCACGGCGCCAAAAAGCCTTGCGGCTGCGAGGACTGCCGCAATCTCGGATACCGGGGCCGCATCGGCATTTACGAAATCCTGCGTGTCAACGAATCCGTCCACGAGCTCATTTACCGTCGCGCCTCCGCACAGGAGATCCGCCGTCGGGCTCTCGAGCACGGTATGCGCAGTCTGCAGACTTGCGGCTGGCACCACGTCAAACACGGGCTGACCAGCCTGTCGGAAATCATGCGCTACGCCGACATGAGCTCCGAGGACGAAACGGCTGACACCAAAAAGCCATCCGAGCAGTAATCACTAGCTGGTAGATGGACACGGTACACCTGTTTCTTAATGCTCTCATTTTTCGTCAACGAACGCTATGCGGCTCGCGCCACACTCAGCGTTTAGCACTTAGCATTTAGCGTTTGTTTTTCTATGCCGAGCTTTGCCTATCGCGCCATTGGTACCAACGGACGTTATGAAAACGGCCGCATCGATGCGGTTACCAGTTCCGATGCCCGCAAGCGTCTGCGCGAACGTGGCCTGAATCCCCTCGATCTGCGTAACAGTGACTCGCCCTCGTCGGCGCGCATAGCTCTGACGGGTGGGGCGTCGACCCAGAAGAAGGCCGACCTCGACAAGATGCCAATGACCCGTGCCAGGGCCGACAAGCTCAGCCTGGCTATACTTGAGAAGATTTACCAGTTGGTGGAAAACGGCCTGCCGCTGGGGGACGCCGTTAAGTCGCTCAGCCAGCGTTTGACCGATCCGGTGCTGCACGCCATCAGTGAGGAGCTTTGGCGCGATCTCAGCGAGGGTGCGACGCTGGCCGTCGCCCTGCGCAAGCGTCCGAAGCTCTTCGACCCGACTCTGGCTTCCATGATCGAGGCAGGCGAGGCCACCGGCAATCTCGAGCCTATTCTGGCAAATATCATCCGGTTGTTGGAAACGCGTATCAAGCTGCGTAAGGAGATTCTCTCGGGATTATCCTATCCCGCGTTCATCCTGGTGATCGTGTTTTTCGTGCTCATCTTCGTGCTCTTCTACCTGATGCCGAAGGTGGAGCAGATGCTGGACTCCATGGGAGGTGAACTTTCCCTGGCGGCGAAAATCGTACTGGGTTTTGCCAACTTCTCGCTCACGGGAGGTCCGGTCATCCTGATCGTGGGTGCGGCTTTAGCGGTGGGTCTGATGCAGTGGCGCAAGACCGGGGAAGGCCGTTTCAAGACGGACAAGCTTCTCCTGCGGATTCCTGTCATCAAGCAAATCGTCATGAACGCCGAGCTTAGTCGCATGTGCAACCTCGCCGCCATCCTTCTGGGCAGCGGGGTGGATACCACCGACGCGCTGAAGCTGATCGAAAAGAGCTTCCAGAATGAAAGCCTGCGATTACGCTTTCGTACCAGCCGGGCGCTCATCTCCGACGGTGCCTCCTTCTCTGACGCGCTGCAGAATCAGGGCATACTTACAGACATGGATGCGGACGTGTTGAGCGTGAGCGAGAATACCGGTAGCGTGGTGAAGGGCTTCGGCAATATTTACCGGAGTCGTCACAATGCGCTCGAGGAGCAGATGAAGCGCCTGACTGTCGTGATTGCCACCGGCTCGCTACTCTTTGTCTTCGTGATGGTCTTCCTGTTGGTCTTCGGGATCGTTTCGTCGATCATGCAGCTCAGTTCGTCTGTGCTGGCCGGGTAGCCGCTTGTTCGATTTACGCTGGGCCATCGCTATGGTCATTCGAGGTGGCCTCTGTTCCAGCAGGTGTCGCCGGCTTTCGGCGCGGTGAAAACATGCGAGCCAGCAGGAGCCCACCGACCCCCAGGATAAATAGGCCGAGAAGCAGTATCTGCAGGCGCGCGGCCAGGCTGTTGGGGAGGAAAAGAAAGAGCAGGATCATCGCTCCCAGCGTGCAGGAAGTCCCGCCAAGAATCTTATATTGGATGCGGTCTTCGGAGTGGCCGATCTCTCGGGCAAAGTCCACCGGCTTGTGCATTTTTTCGTAAAAGCGAGCGACCTGGTCCTTGTATGCTGTTGAGGCACGCTTCCAGACAGGCAAGCTGATGAGGCAACCGAGGAGGCTGAAGCCGTAAATCCATACGAGACGGTCCTGGATGGGCCAGGATTCGCCCCCGGCAGTGCTTTGCACCACAAAGTATGCCGAGGGTATCAAGGCCATGGCGATGATGATATAGTAGGACCACCAGTGCAGGCGCTTGATCCAGAGGGCTAATAGTATGGGCATACTCAGGGGCAGGCCGACGACGGCGGAGATCATCAGGTAGGCGTCGAACAGAGCTATTTCCTTCTGAAAAGCCAGTAAGAGCCCGACCATGATGATGTAGATACCCAGCAGGACGGTGAACAACCGGCATAGGTATAATCCGGTGCGATCGCTCAGGGGAGCCAGGCCGAGTTTTTCCCGCAGACGGGGTATCATGTTGTTGACGATGATGCCGGTGGTGGTGTTCAGCCCGGTATCCATGCTGCTCATGGTGGCAGCCAGCATGGCGGCAAGCATCAGGCCCATCAGTCCGTTTGGTAGGAGGTTTTGCGCGATGACCGCATAGCTGGCCGTGGCCGGCTCTTTGATGCCCTGGGCCAGCACTTGGTCTGCGTAGAGGAAGCGCGCCACCATGGGTGGCACGAACCAGACGATGGTGCCGATGATCATGAGCAGGCACGCCCAGACGGATGCCCAGCGCGCGTGCCGGCTGTCCTTGACGGAGAGAAAGCGCCCTGCCGTACCGAGGTTCAGGTAGCCCTGTAGCTGCAGGATGAAGATTACGATGGCCCATTTCCAGGTGAACTTGTCGCCCGCAAATTGGCCGGGTTCCTTGATCCACTGGAAGTCCTGTGCAAAGCGTGAGTCGTGGAAATAGGCAAAGAAAGCACCGAAGCCACCGACCGCCTTCAGCGAAAGATAGAAAACCAGAATGGTCAGGGCAAAGAGCAATAGCCCCTGCACGAAGTCCGTTGCCATCACCGCCCAACGCCCGCCCGTAGTGGAATAAAACAGGACGATGAAGCCCAGCACGATAATCACCCAGGGGGTGGGGATGTTGAGTATGGCCGACGTAAAGACGGCCAGGGCATAGAGCTGGGTGGCCGCGCTGATGGGCTGGATGAGCAGGGAAAAAATGGCGCTGAACTGCTCCACGCTTACATGAAATCGCTCACGCATAACGTCTGCCCAGGTCGTGGCACGGGTTTGCCGAAACCAGGGGCCGATGAATATGCACAGGGCAAGTCCCACGATATTCGCCAGATAGATAACGAGAAATGTAGGACCTGCGGTAAATGCAGCGGAGGCGTTTCCGGTGAAGGTGAAGGCGCTGATGCCGGCCATGAACATGCTGGTGCCGACCATCCACCAGGTGCCCTGTGCTCCGCCACGTGCGAAGTCGCTGATGTTGCGATTGAGGCGCGAGAAGAGCGTCCCCACGATCATCAGCACCAGTAAATAAACGCCGAGGACCGTGTATTCGATGATCATGGGAACGTGTTCTCTGGATGTCTGATAGCCTCTATGGCTCCAACTCAATGTAGTCGACGACCAGCCCGTAGCCACTGCTGGCCGCGTTTTTGCCGGTCACAGTGAGGGTTACGTCCTTGTCGCCCGAGGTGGTGAAGGTCTTGGTGCCTATGGAGAGCTCCTGGTAGGTGATGCTGGCGCTATACTGATCCTGTTCCGTACCGAAATCGACGCCGTCGATTGCGAGTTGGAACTTGCCGCGTGTGTTCATCGTTTTGGTTCCTATCTTGATGGTGTATTGGCCGGCGGGAACATCAGGTAAGGTATAGGTGATGTAATCCCCCGAGGCGTCGGCATTGAGTTTTTCCGCTTCACCATTACTGGACTGTGATTCAGTGAAGTTGGTGATGGAATCGGAGGCACCAGGCGTGGCGAGGGATTCCGCCTCATAGCGAATCGTTGAGGTGTCATAAGGGCAAAGATAGATGTAGTCGAAGGTTAAACTATAACCGGGACTGGAGGCATTTTTGCCTGTGACGGTGAAGGTGAAGTCGCGATCCCCGGTGGAGGTGAAGGTGCGGCTGCCAAGATAGAATGCGTCGTAGGCAGTGCCATTGTAGTACTCGTCTTGAATGGCCCCTTGGTCAATCCCGTCGATGTCGAGTTGGAATTGTCCGCGGGACGTGAACTTCTTAACCCGGGCCAGGACTTGGTAATCGCCTGCCGGGATGTCCGGTAGCGTATAGGTGATGTAATCGCCTACGGCGTTGGCATTGAGCTTGTCGGCCGCACCTCCGCTGGCGCCACCTTCGTAGAAGACAGTGACGGTGTCCGAGGCGGAAATCGTGCTGACATCCTCGTTCTCGAAGAGTAGCTCACCAATATAGCCCGGGGATGAATAGTTTAGGCCTGCTGTGCCAGAGGGGACAAAGTCTCCCCCGGGCGGTGTCCCCTCGTAGAGGCCACCCGTGACCCAGCTGAGTCCCGGCCAGGTGAGGTAGCCGTCGGTCATGGATGCTTGTTGATCGGGATCGGAGTGGTTTCTGGCTGGGTACACGGCCAGATCGAGAGGTGTACCGGAACGCGGCTGACCGTAGAAGTTGACAAATTCGTTAGGGAAGGGACCGCCCATCCCTCCGGATAATCCACGATCGAGCCAGACCACGCCACCGCCGCCGGCTCCGGCGAACCATTCGGGATCCAGGGAGATATCCATACGCTTAAAGGTGAACTTGTTGTTCGTGTTGTAATTGGCAACGAGGAACAAGCCCTGGTAGTTACTGCTGCCGCTCAAGCGGTCGACGCGTACTTCCAGGGACCCTCCCCAGGTCTGAATGACGTCGGAATGAACGCCGCCTGACTCGGTGTCCAGATAGCCCTGCAGGTGCTCCACGCGCGCATTCTGAATTTGGATGATGGATGTCGGTGCGCTGATGCCGAAAGCATCACCCTGGGCGATACTGCTTTCGTGTGAAATGAGTACACCTTCGATATGAACGACGCGTCCATAATCTCCGCTCTTAATAATGAAAGCGTTATCCACATTGCTGATTTCTATTTGGCCACCGATGACGACCACATTGCGTCCACCTTCGATTTGTACCCGCCTTTTGCGTGTGACGGTGGTTGGCAGGTTGATGATGTAGTCCTGTCCGGAGCTGAGGGTCGAGAGCCAGTCGTTTTCGCCGAGGTTGATCGTTACCGGGTCGACCAGCGCGGGTGGCGCCCAAGTCAGCTTTTCACTGGGAGCCACCGATACATTGTCGATGGCGAAATTACTGTCACTGCCCCCCAGGCGAAAGGCCAAATAGGCGCCGGCTTCGTTGGATGATGGGGTGAAGCTGTAGGTGTAGCTGTCCGTGGTAGTGCCGATGGACAGATTGTACTTGGCCCAAAGGACGGAGCCGGACTCGCTGTAGACAATGACGTCGATGGCCTTGGTCTCGCTGGCGTTGGCTTCGAAGTAAATGGCATGCGGGATGTTCGCCATGAGGTCGCCGTAGAATGTCTGCTTGAGCTGAACGTTGGCTTTATGGGAGCCGCCATCGGTGATGGTGACCAGGGCCTTGCCGGCGCTGTTGGTGAGGGTGCCCGAAGCACCGGAGGTGAAACTCGTGGTCCAGCCATCGAAGCTCGCGAAGCTGCCGTTGGTGATTAATTCGCCTGGAGTAGCCAGGGCGGATGCCAGGCCGGATAGCATGCAAAGCACAGCCATTCTAAGGATGAAGGCGGTTGCTTGGAGGGGGGGGCGATTTGATTTATTCAACGAGGTTAGGGGTGTTTTCATAACGGCATCAGCCTATCTGAAGCCGTGTTTCTCCAGCAAATGGCGCGTTCTTCTTACTGTAGAATTTGATGAGACGAAAGGCGGGTGGTGTGCCAATTTCATCCGGGCGACAGTACCGGACTACTGGATAGCCGACACAACGGCTTTGTCTGAGAACTCCGACGCTTTGACGAAGTGAACCTTTTGCTCGACTAGAAAATCGATGATCTGAACGAACTGGTCCCAGCGTTCGCCGCTCCAATGTGACGGGTGGCCCTGGACGACGAAATATTCGCTGCCTCGATTATGCGCATAGCCTTCCACGAAAGCGGCATAGTTGGGCACGAAGAGCGGGGCTTCGATGTTCAAGCTCCAGCAGCGCTCCAATATGACTTTGCCTGCACTGTCATCTGTCTTTCCATATAGCCAAACGGTAATGTCCGGTGTTTCGGAAAGGACACGTACTGTATCCTCATCCGTAGCGCCGAAAGGGGGGCCAAAGGTGGTGAAAGGTGCGCCCAGGTATTCGCTCGCCAGTTGCTGCGAGCGTTCGAAATGTTCTTTTTGATGAGCGTAGCCCGAGCCTTTAAACTCCTTCAGGCTTTTGCCATCTGCCTTCCAGGCTGCATGGTCGTAGCCGTGATTCCAGTATTCGACCAGGCCGGTTGATTGAAAATCGCGTGCCCACGCCAGGAACTCGGTGGCGTTGTCATCCATGCCTTTCGCGATGATACCGAAGGTGACCGTGACGTTTTTCTCTTTTGCCAAATCGGCGACTTCTTTCCACTTGGGGTGCGCGTCTCCGTTGTGCGCTTTGAGGTCATCCAGTTTCAGGACAACTTTGGGCGGAGCCTGATTGCGATACGGGTTGTCCGCGATTTCCTCAAGGAACGCAGCCAACTCCACCGGATCGAAGGGCGGTACCGGTTGCTCTGCGGTAAGTTTTGGCGACCAGTCTTCACCCGCATCGAGGGCATAGATTTTAAAGTCATCGATATCGACAGCGCCGGCCTCGCCTTTGCCCGACAGGATATGAATCGACAAGTTTTCCGCATCGTCGGGCGCAGCGGCTGCGATCGTGGACTTGTTGAAGAAGCGTCCGCCACTCACTCGCACCCCGGGCCACTTGCGAATGGATGCTTCCGCCGGGGTAAGGCTATTGCCCGTGCTGTCCGAAAAATACATTTTCACACCGATGTCGCTGCCGGGTTGCACCCCTCCTCCGCCGCTCCAGAAAGTAACGACATAAGTGGTCCCCGGCTCGACGGGAACGTCGGAGCTAACGATCTCAAACGGCCCTAACTCCGGGTCGCTGTTTACGCGCAGCCCGACCTTGCCCAGTGAGGCTGCTTCCGGAGTTGCTTGGACAATGTTGTTTTCGTCAACCGTGATAGTCCAGCCGCCCATTCCGTTTTCGAATCCGGCATTCGGCAGTGGTATCGCCTGCCGGGCGTGAGCTCCAGAGGCCATGAAAAGAAGACCAAGGACACTGAAGAGCATGCAGGTAGATACCTTTGCGGTGAAAGATGGAAGTACTCTAGGAGGGAGCGTGATCATGATGATGATTACCTTTGCGATGCTTGCGTGGTTCAAATGCTATGAGCTTCGCACTGTAGAACTAGAGGTTCCTCTCAATGAATTTCTTTACCTGGACGCCGCCGCGGCTGTCCTCACTGGGGATGATAAAAACGGTATTTCGTCGGTTGCTGCTGACCGTCCACATGGAGCGATAAACCAGCCGCATCTCTTCGCCGTTGTTTTGAGCGAGTTGCACTTTGACGGTTTGTTGATTGTCATGATTACCGGGCTGACGAATAATCATCAGCTTGTCGGGCTCAAGGCGATAGAGCTCCGGTTTGTCGCCGAGAGCCAGGACGACGGGTTGGCCAGTAAGATTCAGGACGCGGTAGCTGCGGGCAGTAAAGTTGTCTGTTGAGGCATCCCAGGTCAGGATACGGTAGGTGCCAGCTTCAGCCGGGATGAAAACCAGCAGCATTTCGTCGCTGATATTCGTGAGGTTGGCAACTACGCTGGGCGGAGGACGCTCCTCGACCGGGAGGTGCAAGGCGGCCTTGTCCTGGTAAAAGGCAATGGTTGCGGGGCCGGAATAAGGAACAGGGATACTAAAACCTCCGGGGTAGGCTTTGATTTCTTCGACCTGGCCGCTGTTAAGATAGTACAGGTTGGAGATTGGCTTGTCCCAGGAAAGGGTGGACAAATTCGTCTGGACCAATGGCATCTCCTGAGCACACGCCGCTCCACCTGCAATGAGTAGGCTGGCCACGAGTACAGACCAGAGCGCGAAAGGCAGGCTATGGGGAACGCTAGATTTCATCTTTGTTCAACCAACGGAATGAAATGATGCGATAGGCGCGACCCATCAGTTGATTTTCCGGATCGAGTAAGTCCTGTTCTGTGCGACCGAGTTCAGCAAGTGAGTCGGCGGACAGGTCGTTGCCAGTGCCCACCATGTCGGGATAACGTTGCACGACGGCTTCACACCAGGCTTCGGAACTCGCGCCGTTGATGGCCTCGGCCTGGCCATAGGCGCGAATGACAAACGTGTCGGACCGTACTGTGAGTACTGGCGCCAAGGGCTGGAGCAAATCCCCTTGCAGGACGTAGCCGGGATAACCCGCGGCCTGACTGTCTGTCCAGTCTCCGGTGGTCTTGATGGCATCTGAATAAACTCCTCCGGTCAGGCTGTCCGCTTGACGGGCAATCGAGTGATTAATGTTCTGGTTAACTGTGCTATCGAGCGCTGCCTGCAGTGCGCCACGCTGTTTCTGCTCTGTGGAACCGTCTAGGCGTCGGTTGACGAAGTCCGCCATGGAAAGGAAGGGACCGCGGCTTTTGACTTCAATAACGATAGCCTGTGCCAGGTCGTTCAGCTCCGTATCCGAGAGTTGGCGGTAGCCTTGAAAAAATGCCTCCATGCTGGAGTCGTTCGCTTCGTAGCCTTTGGCGAAGAGAGGCAGGCTGAAGTGGGAAATGTACACTCCGTCTGTGTCCGTCGAATCGAGTTGAGCGGCATTGTTGATGTCTATTTTCAGGAAGGGCTGGTCCATGCTGCTCAAGAGTGCCTTCCACGCGCTGACGGAGGTGGAGTTCACATTGAAAGCCCCGTCGACCATGAAGCGGCCTCCCCAGGCACGTACGGAGTCGGCGTTGCTGGTGTCCAATAGATCATTCAGATCTTCGCTATCGGCTGGAGTGGCGAACTGGTGTCGCGTATTGTAGAGACGTTTGCTTCCTTCGCGGAGTGCCTGGAAATCAGCATTGGAGGTCTGAGGGTCGAAGGTGGAAAAGAAGTACTCGTCAAAAAGCGAGTCGTTGACCAGATAGGCCGTATCGAAAAGATTCATGTCGGTCTGATCGTCAAAGTCCTCGTGCACGATATCATCCAGCGGGATGCGTGGGTTGGCATAAGAGTTCCCGACCAGGTAAGCAGGCTCAAAACTGTAACGCCCGAGGGTGGCGTGCTGGAATTGGCCCAACGAAACCAATGGCATCCGGGGGATATCGAAGAGCGGTACATGAGCCCGCCCATAGTTTGGATCACTGATGGATGCGCCGTTGATGCCGGTGTCGCGGTCATAATCGTCAAAAACCGGAGGCACGCCGATACCGGGGGCAAGGTAGCCGTTATTGCCAGGGGCGGTATAGGCCCCGAGTGTGAAGAGGCCAGGTCCGTCCCAGCGGGGAGTGCCGGTGATGGCGCGCAGGTTAGCGTCAATCAGGTTGCGAATACCCTGTCCGGACTCATCGTAGGTGGTGCGCAGGTTGAATGCCCACGCCCCGATATCCACATAGCTGCTGCCCACATTTTCACTCGGGAGGAAAGGAGGGTAGGTGCCATCGGTAACCTGGCCGGGCTCCAGATCGGCGTCGCCATTGGCGTAAACGGTATCTTTCCAGAGACCCGAATAACGCTGCATATTGGCCTGACCGCTTGAGCCATAGGTGTGTTTGAGAAGTATAAAGGCCCCGCTGTAGGCGTCGGCACCTGCTTCATCCGAGCGATCTTTGAAAGCGACGCTGTGGATCGTTACCGGTTCGTTTTTGATGAATTCCTGTTGCCCTTCCGGTGGGGTGTAAGTTTTCGATTCTTCGAAAGGCCAGTAGATGAAAAAACCACGGGTGTCCTTAAAGCCGTAATCAAGCAGGTTGCGGTAGTTTTTGGCTTCATGTACCGACGACTTTACCGTGGACATGAGACGGATTTCTCCCGGCTCGAAGTCCAAGTCCAGTGGTGTGTGCATGGCCCAGTAGCCACCACTTTGCTTTTCTTTGTCACCCCATTGTAATGCCGTGGCGAGGTTGATGGTCTCGGTGAAGGTGGTGCCGTCTTGGTAGGTGCCGGAAATTACAAACTCCGGGAGGGATTCGCTTTCGATTTTATAGCGTGAATCTCCACCGCTATAGGCTTCAGTGATTTTGACATTGTAAGGATTCCACAGGCCGATGACGGGTTGGATATAGAATTTCAATTTGTAGTTGGTTGGATTGCCTTCGTTGTCTGTGCCTTTGGGCTCAGCTCCGGCTCGCACGATAAACATCACGCGTTCGATCACCGGACTGAGCGGGTTGTTGGTGTGCTGGTCGTCTCGTTTAGTCCAATCCGCCACGCCATAATTCTGATAAGGCCTCGGGTCTGGTTGGCGTGCAGGGGCAGACTTATCATAGGGCCAGGCAATGATGGGTGCGATTTCACCATCTGCGGCCTGCTCGTACAGGTGGTAGTAGTGGTAGAGGGTACCCCAATTGGGGCCGACGTTGGTCTTGCCGTTCTCTGCCTGGATTTCAGGGGTGAGATAGAAATCCGTCGCTTGGCTGGAGAAATCCACGACGTTGGTCAGCAGGGGGGCGATTCCGCTATCGATGTCGGCGGCCACTGGCCGGGCACCGAAGAATTGTTCGAAGACATCGTCGTTATTGAAGGCGAGGGTGAGGTCCTTTTTGAAGCCACCCTTGCGCACGTCAGTGAGCAAGCCGCGCGAATAGACCGTCAGGTCGTGGCGCGCTGCCAGGAAAGCGGTTTCCTCGTCGGGGGTGTCGACGCCGAACAATGGGCGGAGTGAATCGTAGTTGACGGCACGCGACGAGGTGGAGCTGGTCTCGCTTTCGGTGAGCGGCTCCCAGAGGCCACCCAAATGTTCTACGCCCGACTTGTGGGCCAGAGCGGCGGCGATTAAGGTGGCTCGTGCCTCGTCCGAATCTCCGGCGGAAAAGCTTTCGCCGACAAAGTCCGTGAGTGTGGTGGTGCCGTCGCGGATGGCGTCCCGGGTGTCGATGCTGGCTTTGACCCCCTCGTCCCCGACCCACCAGGCAAAACTATCGGTGTCTGTAAAGGACTGTCTGCCGGCAACCACCTCCGGAGTGGGCCCTTGGGTGGATACCAGGGGCACGCGGTACTCGTCGGGAATGTCGGTGGTCAGCGGATCGATATCCTCAGGGCGATTATCCGGCATGGATACCAGCCAACCCATCGGCTCCTGACGAGCGTTTGGATCGTTGGCCTGGCGCTTTGTGTGGTCTTGGCAAGCGATGTCCGGATTGGCATCGGCGCTATTCCATACGCCAGTCCAATAACGGTAGGGGCTGTCTTCAGGCAGGCCGAGAATATCCGCCTGCGCGGTGATGCGTGTGTCCGGGCCGGACAGGCGCTGCAATTCGCTCAAGCCTATTTGCAGGCCGAGCAAGGCGTTTGCCTGAGCTTCCTTCTGGCGTAAGGTCGTGGCGCTGGAGTGCATCTCCAACTGTACCGAAACACTTAGCCCCACCAGCATCAGAAGGATCAAGGACATCAGCGCGATGGCGACAACCAGGGCAAAGCCACTCGATTCGCGCTGATTGCAGCGCTGTCCGCCACGTGGAGATATCTGGCGGGAGGCTTGACCGGTTTTTCGGCCCTTCTGGGGGTGGGTATTCATCGAGAAAGAAGTATGCCGGGCGGCGCCTGGGCACCGCCGACTTCCTCAATTATATCTGTAGGAAAGTTGGAATGGCAGCAATGGGCTTTGTTTTCTTACTGTAGAAAGTTCGCATTTTGATTACGTGGAATGGGTGAAAAGGCTCCCGGTTATTCGCTCAGGTAGCCGGGTGAGGTATAGTGGATGCCAACGTTTTCGGCGCTGACAAAATCGCCCCCGGGCGGCGGTCCTTTGTGGATGCCTCCGTTCACGAACGTCAAGCCGGGCCAGGTTACGTAGTCATCCTCGACATGGGCGCGTAACTCCTCGGTTTTCGCATTGCTTTGCGGGAAGACGGAATTGCCCAGTGTGCGGTTTGGGCGTGGTACAATATAGACTTCGGAGAAGGTGGTGGGTACGGGGCCGCCTTTGTCGCCGGACAGGCCGCGGTCCAGCCACAGGGCATGCCCGGACTTAGCCCCCGGATACCATTCGGGCTCCATGGTCAGGTTGACGTTTCGAAAGTCGAAGCTCCCGTTGGAGTTGTAATTGGCGACAAGGAAGAAGCCCTGGCAGTTGCAGCTGCCCGTGAGCCTGTCGACCCGGAGCTCCTGTACGCCGCCCCAGGGCTGGATGACGTCGGAGTGTACTTTATCATAGCCCCCTTTTAACTCTGTGGCGCGAAAGTTCTGCACCTGGACGATGGTGGTGGGCGCGTTGATGGCCAGTGCGTCTCCCTGTCCTTCGCCTTCGTAGGTCACTTGAATACCCTCAAGGTGCACAGTGCGACCGGGGTCGCCCCGGTGGACCTGGAATGCGTTCTCGTTGACATGCGGAATCTTACTGGTTCCTCCGATGATAACCACATTGCGGCCTCCTTTGATGAGAACGCGCCTAGTGCGCGGTTCGTCGGGGAACTGGATGATGTAGTCGCGCCCGGGCTCCAGTTCTGGCAACGAGGATTCCGTGTCGAGCTGAATGGTAATGGGGTTTTCCAGCGTTGGCGGCGCCCAGGTGAGCTTCTCTGCAGGTGCGGCCTTAACCAGTGTGTCCGGTGCGGATACGTCCTCGCCCGAGCTGGCCGTCAGGCAGCACGCGGTCGCCGTAAGGGCGCAACCACAGAGGAATACTTTCACGAAGCGGGTGGTGTATTGGGACATAGCAAAGCTTTGCGGTGGAGCAAGTCCACCAACGGATTAACTAACGACGGAAGGGAATCGTGCCTGGGTTAGGCAGAGCGTTGACGGCGGTACCAGGCGCAAAGGAGAACGACGCCTCCAAGAGACAGCGCCACGCTTCCGGGTTCGGGGATGGCGGTCATATTGACCTCGAAATTCTGGATGCGGGCGGCGTTGTTTGATAACCCGGTGTTACTAAAGAGGAAGCCGACCTCGGTGATGTTGCTGATCTTGCCGTCGGACACGATACTGGCCGCGGAACCAATGGTGGTTAGCGTGGTGGCGTCGTTTTCAGACCAGCCGGTCGGGTCGTAATTGTTCCAGGCAAGCTCGGTGGGCGTTTCTTCAAATGAGGTCACCGAATTGAAAAGCTCATCCGAAATATAGTAGGATGAACCTTGGCGTAAAACCAGGCGGCCGGGATTGAAATTTGCATAAGTGACCAAGTTGAGGGTAACCGTGTCGGAGGCGCCAAAATCGACCTGACCGGTATCGAGGCCGTTGAGGAAGTCTTCCTGCTTCCAGAGAACGAGGAAGGCGTAAGCACCGCTGCCGGTATTGTTACTCTTCAACTGGATGCGATCGTTCGAACCGTTGTCGTCAATGGCTGATTCACTGACACGTACGGCGCTTTCCCGAGCCTGGGCACCATAAAAGGTGGCGCTGGTGCCGCTATAGCTAGAGGACGGGCTGAGCAGTTGAGGCTCTCCGGAGCTGTAACCTCCGGGGAATTGCAGGCTGACATCGCCGGATACATAATCGCCGCCCCAGTCCACGGCAATCGTGGCGGAGGCAAGATTGCAACTGGCGTAGAGCGCGATGGCCGTGCCCAAAAGCGTGGCGAACAGGTTACGAGGGGTATGCATTTTCATGGGTAATGATTGGATGTTGAAGTTGCTGAAATCGAAGTTGGATTGTTCTCAAAACGGTAGAACCCGCTCCTGAAACTGTCAAAAGCTTTGCCGAGTACTTTATTCTCACTGTAGAAAAATGACAAAGCCCCCTTTACTCAGGCCTGGATGCGGGCATAGTGAAGTCAGAACGGCCCCTGTTCGGGAATACCCCGAAAGCCGAGTTATCCCCCTAGAATATGGAGAATTCCCGCAGCAAGCGCGTGACGGTCCGCGATATCGCTATGGCCACGGGCTATCACTACACCACGGTGAGCATGGGGCTGCGCGACAGCCCCGCTTTGCGGAGCGAAACGCGCCGCAAGATTCAGGAGGCGGCGGAGCAGCTGGGGTATCGGCCGGACCCGATGTTGTCCGCTCTGAATGCCTATCGGCGTGCCTCGCGTACACCGCATTTTCAGGCAGTGATCGGATGGATCAACAACTGGCCCGAGCGTGATGCTTTGCTCAAGATGCCGTCGTTCCGAGAGTATTTTGAAGGTGCCCGGGAGCGGGCGTTGCAGTTGGGCTACCTGCTGGAGGAGTTCTGGCTTCACGAACCGGGGATGCGCCAGGATGTACTGCGACGCATTTTCCGCGCGCGCAACATACGTGCTGTGTTAATCGCGCCGCAGCCATTTGCCCATATGAAGCCGGACATCGACCTGAAAGAAGTTTCGGCGGTGGCATTTGGCTATAGCATGCAGCCGGCGCGTTTGAACCTGGTGACCAACCACCAGTTTCATTCCATGACGTTGATGCTGGCTGAGCTCCTGAAGCTCGGATACCGGCGCATCGGTTTTTTCCTGGAGTCGGATTGGGACGAAAAAGTCGATAATGCCTGGATTGGCAGCTTATTAGTGGCACAGCGTCGCCACCCTGAAGTACGCTTCATGATGAACCTTGAGAATCCGAACCAGAGCCTGAAGGCCTGGCTGGCGGAATGCGAACCCGATGTGGTTATCTCACACGATGGAACTCGCAAGGAGCTGATTGCACTCGGTTATGCGATCCCGAAAGAAATCGGTTTTGCCAGTCTGGATATTTACACCGTATCCACCCAGCTTTCGGGCATTTACCAGAACAATTTGGAAATCGGCCGAAAGGCTGTGGATGTGCTCGTCGGCATGATCCATCGGGGCGAGCGCGGTTATCCGGAGAGCCCCACCCGTACCTTGATCGAGAGTAACTGGGTGCCTGGCAATACATTGCGAAAACAACGTAAGAAGCGCAAATAGGCGTGTGCCGCATCATGCGCTTTATACCGGTGCTGCGCTTACTTTTTTGTAACTCCTGAGGGCGACATACTCGTGTTTGCTGCTCCTCTCATAAATTCATTTTTCTTTCCTGGCTCCTATATTCAGCCGGCAAATCAGCGGTCGTTTCCTCTCCAGAAGTCACTATGGATAGCGATGAAGGGGCGGGCATGTCGGATTCGATTCGCCACTTCCCGAATTTTTTCGTCAGGGTTACCTTTCCGGTACTGCTTGTCGAAATGACTGTTCCATCGCGTAGCGTGAGCTGACTGCCTTCAAAGCCGCATGCCTTCAGTTTATCTCCTGAGTACCAGGCAAAGCCATAGATGCCCTTGAGGGAGTCATCTTCGCCAATCCAAATATCGCAGGTCTCTTCGCCTTCCTGAATCGTAACCCTATTCCTGCCATTTTGCTTCGCGGTAAAATCGGCAGCGGTGGTTCCTCTGCGCTTTTGAATACACAAGACGTTGGTTATCTCCAGTGTGTCGACCGACTCAAAAGCGAGGGCCAGATGGTGTGCCCGGCTGACCGGCTCGGGGCGTTGGCCCGAGAGATCGACATCGACCAGGGTCGGCGCCGTTTCGACCTCGGCGGGTTTGGTCAGGCTTTGGACAATAAGCCTGCCGCCTCCGCTGGGACTCCCGCGTCCACCGCCGCTTTCAGTAAGCCACCGGTCCTCACCGGAAGCTGGACGGAAGGGCCGGTCTGAATTCAGCACCCAGGTGTATTCGTGCGCCTCGGGTGCGCTGATGGAGTCCCGCACCACAATCCAACGTCCGGCAACGGCGATGAAGTGACGATTATAATAATTCAAGTTCAAGGCATCGTCATAGGCGGCCTTTAAGATGCCCGTAGCCGCAGCGACCGTTGATGAGAGCCAGACATCCTCAAGTCGCAGTTCGTTGTACTTGCTATAGGGTGCGCGTGCGAAGTTGTTCCAGGTCAGGCCCTCTTTATACTGCCCCTTCCCGTCGATTAGCAGGCAGTTGTGCTCGGCTGTTTTCTTGCTGCCAGAGTAGCCAGGATCGGTGGCGAGGTAGGCTCCGTAGGCAAAGATGGAAAAGCTTCCGGCGTCCGGATGCGCATGCCCCGTGTTCATTCTCCAGTCCGGATATTTTTCGAGAAGGGCCGTGACATCATGTCCTTCCGGCGGGCCACTCTTGAAGAAAATGGCGGCTCCGATTTCCGCTTCGGATTGCTCCCAGGAATTTCGCCAGAAAAGAACCTCGTGGTTATCGAAATAATGCCAGGTTGGAATGTCTCGGACGTCTGCCTGCGCCTCGAGGTTCTCTTTGAGCTGCGGCAACTTCATCAGTACCATGGCGGACTCCATCGCATCGTGAAACATGGGCGTGTATTCCTGGCGTGCGTCCCACTCGCGCTGCAGCTCGTGCAGCATCAGGGGCTCACGTGTCAGTTCCGCGCCCTGGAGCATGACGGCGAGATCGTTTTGGAGCATCAAATCGCTGATAAAATACCGGTAACCCCGGTCGGCTTCCCTGGGGCCGTAGTCGTTATAACCAAAATACTTGCCCGGGCTGGGGGTAGCCACATGTGCCATGTATTTGTCTCGGCCATTCATGAGCGCGGGTGCTTCTTCAACGCCCTGGGTCAACAGGTTTTCACCGGTTGCGCGTTGGAGGGCTTCCAAGTAGAAGGTCACGTAGTGGAAGAATTTGGCGCCGTAGGTGACGCTTTCGTAGTAAAAGCCGTCGCTGCTGAGCATTTCGGTGGTGCGCCGCAGGGCATTGCGTGACCAGTTTGCCCATTCAAGAATCTCGGGGTGGGACTCGGCTTCATCCGCCAGCGCCAGCGCTGTCATCCCCAGGCCGGTAGCGACGAGGTAAAAGTGGTTTTGCTCATACCAGAGCTTTGGCAAGGCCTTCAAATCCTGGTAGGTTTGTGCTCCTTGAATGAGCAGGGACTGTCTGAGCACTTCGAGGTCTTCCGGATAGGTTTGTTGATAGCTCGTGTCGGCATGTAGAATGTCATAGAGTAGGGCAGTCGAGAAAAGCATGCCTCCGGCGCCCAGGTCTTTATTATCTATCCCGAGTCCTTTGATCACGATGGGTTCCGGGGCATCCACATAGGCAGGCGCATACGACTGGGAAATCCAACGATGCAGAGTCTCGGCATACTTAGGCTCGCCAGTCATTTGATGAAGCAAGGCAATCTGTAAGAGCCTTCGCGGATAATTCCAGCCGTGGAACTGTTCGTTCATCGGCACGATTCCCCAGTCTAGGAAACCGTGCATATCCGTTAGAATCCGGTAGGCTTCCGGATTTGCCTGGTACTCATCGATGGCAGCCTGAAGGGCTTCCTCGTCGAGTAGTAACCGTGGGTGGCTCGAGGTGTAACCGGTCACGAAGATCATCTCGCCTTCGTCAAGCTCGGCGAGGGACTCTGCCGCGGTTTTGGTGTTGTCGGCAACGGATTTCGATAGCGGGAGAATGCAGGCTAATGCCAGCGGAATGATAGGTAGCCAACGCTTGGTTCGTTGGCGCCGTTGCGTGTGAGGAAAGTTACGATTGTGCATGAGTTTAATCACTAGAGTTGCCAAAGGGTTTCGCCATGGGATTCTATCAACTGTCGATACCAGTGATAGGATGATTTTGGGGTGCGTTGCTTTGTTTCAAAATCTACATAGGTGAGTCCGAAGCGTTGCTTGTAGCCCTCGTTCCACTCGAGGTTATCCAAGAGCGACCAGAGGAAATAACCATCCACCCTTACGCCATCGTTCATGGCCCGTGCCAACTGTTGAAGGTAGCGCTTGAGGAAATCAATGCGCTGCGGGTCCTCGACCTTCCCGTTCAAGCCCACCCAGTCATGGCAGGTCATGCCGTTTTCAGTCACGACGATGGGCAGTTGATAACGCTCCTGAAGCAGTTTTGGCCCCCAGTATAGCGCCTCTTCGGATCGCGACCAACCGTACATGGATTGTCCATGGCCAATGAGGTGGGGCACCTTCTCCACGGGGGATGACTGACCGGCGCGCACACGAATCCCGTGATAGATGTTCGCTCCGTAGAAATCGATTGGGCTGGAAATCAGTGCCATGTCCGCTTTCTGGATATCCGGCATGTCTTTGCCAAACAAGCGAAAGGCCTCCTCCGGGTATTGACCTTTGACCACAGGATCGGCCCACCAGGCGTTGCTCCAGACGGAGGATGCATCGTCCGGGTTGGTGATAGCCCCCTGGTGCTCAAGTGAGAACATCGCGGTTCGCGCGGCCTCGATATCCGCTTCAGCATCGGTGTCGGGTATGGCTATTACGCCGACGGGCGCCCAGCCGATGCAGGGAGGCTTTTTTGCGCATTCACGTATTACCTGCGTTGCCCGTCCATGCGCGAGAAGCACATGGTGGGAGGCGGCCAGGATATCCTTACGGCCCAGGCGTAGGCCCGGTGCATGCTTGCCCTGTTCCAGACCGAGCCCGATAAAGCACTGCGGTTCGTTGAGTGTCATCCAGTGGGAAACGCGATCTGAAAAACGCTCAACCACTACGCGAGCATAGGCTTCAAACCAACGGGGCATCTCAGGATTCAGCCAGCCGCCAAGGCGATACAGCTCGTAAGGCAAATCCCAGTGGTACAGGGTGACGCAGGGCTCAATGCCTGCCTTGAGCAATGCATCGATAAGCTGATCATAGAAAGCCAATCCCTCTTCGTTTACTTCTCCCTTGCCGGTTGGAAGGCTGCGCGGCCACGACAATGAAAACCGATAGGCTTTCAGCCCGAGGGTTTCCATCAGGGCGACATCCTCCTGCCAGCGGTGATAGTGATCGCAGGCGGTTTTGCCTGTTGCGCCTTCCCAGGTTTTCCCAGGTGTTTCCGAGAATGCATCCCAAACGGAGAGGCCCTTCCCCGCCTCATCCCAGGCGCCTTCAATCTGGTAGGAGGCCGTGGCTACTCCCCAGAGGAAATTTTCAGAAAATGGATTTCTCATTTCGATTTGTTAGTGTGCGTGGCTCTTTGGCGTGTGTGGAGTCTAACGGTTGATGCGTCTCGCGGGTATGAAGTCAGAGCATAATCCACCCCTGCATGGGCTTGCGAAACCATGCGGCGAAGATGCAATAAACTTGTACTGAAGAATGACGCCTGATTTCGCGTCACTGACTTCAGGGTGAATCAATCTATATCCCTATTCTGTTGCCTGGCGTTTGCGGTTCCGGAGAACCCAGAGCAGAACGCCAAGGCCCATAAATACTGCATAGGTGGAGGTCTCGGGGACCGCCGATACCGTGAAGTCCAGGCTGTTGGCATTCACGGTGAAAAAGCCATCGAGGCTACCCACATTACTGGTGAAGGAGAAATCCCCCGCGGAAAAATCGGTTGAGGAGAAAGAAATAAGCTCGTAGGTTTCATCTCCGTTGAGGCTGCCAGGATCGAGGAATTCAAATTCGAACAGCCAATCGGTCCCGGTGCCTTGGGTGAAGCTTCCGGAAATCGCGAGCTGGTCGGAGCTGGCGGTATCTGCACCGAGGTCGAAGAACATCCCGGCATTGGCGTCATCACTATTCCAGGTGACCGAATCGCCTGCGGTGAAGGTGCCGACCTGCGAGGCCAATGTCCCGGTGTCGATGTCACCGGGGCTCATGCTGCCTCCGCCTTCCACCGTGATGGCTGTATTGACGATGCCGGTGCCTCCCAGGGTGGCGAGAGTTGACGTGCCCGTGCCGACAGTGACGGCTCCGGTGCCCAGACCTTCGCCGGAGGTGTTGTTGACGAGCAGCACGCCTTCGTTGACGAGCGTCTCGCCCGAAAAGCTGCCGTTGCCCGTAGCACGGATGAGCCGTACGACGCCCTCGCCGACTTTGGTGACGGATGCGCTGCCGGACGAGGCAAAGAGAAGGCCGCTGAAGTCGGTTACCCCGCCAGCGGCCGAGGTGAGTTGCACATCGCCATTCGATATCGAGAGGGGGCCGGTGAACGTTGATACGCCGCTGGTATGTTGACCACCAACGATGTGGTCTACCGCATTGTCCGCAACGTACATGCTGTTATTGATGGTCAGGCCGCCGATGCCAGTCACCAGTTTTACTGTGTCGCCGGAGGTCGCGGTTCCGCCCAATTGCATTTCTGACGAGCCCAGAGCCGCATTATTTTCAAGGATAAGCGTGCCGCGCCAGAGCTTGCTTGTGGCCGATGCGCCCAGGGCCGTGTTTGCGCCACTGATGGTGTACTGCCCATTTCCATTACTGCCGTTGGAGCCGAACTCGAAGGCCAAAGTGGCTGTGCCGCCCGGCGCGGTGGTGGTGGATCCGGAATACGCAATGCTGCCCGAGCCTGTGCCGCTGCTGAAGACAAGCGACTTCTGCCCTGCGGTCGAGCCGCTGAGATTAATGTCGCCCGTTATCGAGACCGTGCTCGAAAGATTCGAACTGTAGACTTTGAACTGCTGGGTACCGCCCGCGTTGAAATCCGTGACATTCATGTTGGCATTGACGGCCAGCGTTCCCGTTGACCCCAGTGAGCCACTGACGAATATCAGATTACTGTTCGTGGGGGTAACATTCAGGCTGTAGGGGCCTGTTCCCGGCTGAATCGTGATCGAGGTGTTCGTGTTATTGGAAGTCGTCGCGGCGAAGAGCGCGCTCAAACTAATGTCGGAATCCAGGGTCAGGACGGAAGACTGCCCATTGGAGCTGTTGCGAATGTTGGCGACATTGCCCAAGCCGGGCCAGGCTTCGTTCGAATAGGGGGAGCCTGTGTCCAGACTCCAGTTGGCTGTGGTCGTGTCCCACGTTCCGGTGCCACCTTCCGCGGTGGTGGAACCGGCTGTCCAGTAGTAGTTTGCTGCCTGGCTTGGCAGGGCCATACAGGTGGCTGCGCACGCAAGTATTGATAGGGATATGTTTCTCATAGGGATATGTTTATGGTTTAGTACTAAACGCTAATCATTCAGCGCTCATTCGCCTATTGACGCAATCGCGCCATAGTGCAAATTGTAGCGTAATGAACGAGAAGCGCACCACCATCCGGGATATTGCCAAAGAAGCGGGTGTGCATTTCACCACCGTCTCGCGGGCTCTGGCGCACCATCCCAGCATCCCGGAAAAGACGAGCACGCGTATTCGGGCCATCGCCGACAAGCTTGGGTACGTGCCTGACCCGATGCTTTCATCCCTTATGTCCTACCGGACACGTTTGGCGACTCCGGCGTATCAGGGGAACATCGCCTGGGTTACCAATTCCTATACGCGCAATGGCTGGGCTGAAATCAGCGACATTTTTCAGGGGTACTATGATGGTGCTCTCCAGCGAGCCAAGGAGTTCGGCTACAAGCTGGATGAGTTCTGGCTCCGAGAGCCCGGCATGAATACCAAGCGGGCCAGCGAAATTCTGACGGCCCGAAACATCCGCGGACTGATCTTTGCCCCGCAGCCAAAATCCAAGATTCGAATCAAGCTGGACTGGCCGCGTTTTACCGCGGTGAAAATGGGCTATACGCTTGCCTGGCCGAACCTGCATACCATCGCGAACAATACCTTTTTCTCGATTCAAAACGCGGTGCATCAGGCCCGGCTGCTCGGTTACCGTCGCATCGGCCTGATCCTGAACCGGGTCGCTGACGTCCGTATCAATCACGGCTGGCTTGGGGGCTATCTTGCGCTGCAGCAAAGCTGGCCGGTCAAGGAGCACGTGCCTGTGTTTTATGATGACTTTTCCAAGGATGCCAAGCTGATGGCCTGGCTTG
Organism: Verrucomicrobiia bacterium; assembly: GCA_030432235.1. Taxonomy (GTDB): domain Bacteria; phylum Verrucomicrobiota; class Verrucomicrobiia; order Opitutales; family Cerasicoccaceae; genus JAUIHT01. Next base: position 49,144 of record JAUIHT010000001.1, read on the forward strand.
AGCGGCATCGCCCCGACGCGATTGTTTGCCACGAGCAGAAGATCTACCATCTGCTGAAGGACAAGGGCGTTCGTATGCCGGAGGACTTCGGTTATCTCAGCCAGTCCCTGGTCGACTTTCCTCCTCATGTGGCGGGGGTGGATGAGAACGCCCATGATACCGGTGTGGCGGCCGTGAATATTCTGGTCGGCATGCTCCAGCGCGGTGAGCGGGGCATTCCCGATTTGCCCCAGAGCACCCTCATTACGGGGACGTGGCGTATGGGCTCGACGCTGAAGCGACAAACTAGTGCAAAGATATCCACCCGGGAGGTGGTACCTACCCCATAGCACTAGAGAGGACGTTTATTTTAGTGAAGTAGTTAAGGCTATTTGGTGAGGGCGAACCGCTGCCTAAAGGTTGTGCAACAATTAGCGTAGCGGGGTCGTTGCCTTGCCTGAAAATTCAGACTTAATAATTTCACTATGCTTTTAACCCATCCTTCGAAGTGCCTTATTTTTCTCGTTTGTTTGGCTTTTTCCATAACGGCCCACGCCAAGTATACGGAATGCCCAGCCAAAGCCCTGGAGTATGTCCAAAAGGGCGGCACGAAAATACTCAAGGTGACTGAGCCCGTCGTGGCGGAAAGCGAAGGCCGCTGGTGTGGTATTGATATTCCGGTACCGGAGTCATTCACCTACATTTCTTCAATCGAGATAGCCGGAAAAGCGAAGATCGAAGCAGAGGAAAGCCCCAAGCATATCGCCTGTCTCATTACCACAGCCGAAGGGAAAACTGGCTTCATCCGGCTGCTGGAGAATCCTGATACCGATGAGTCTCTGAGCTTTTCGGAGTCCGTTAAGTATATTTACGTTACCGACGAGTCCGCGTCCAAAGAGCCCTTTGAGGCTGGTGAGAAGATTGAGAAAATCTCTTTTTACGCCAGCTTTCCCGAACCCACGGAATGCCGCCTGACCCTTGAGGAACTAACGATATCCCAGCCCTGACTTCATCGAGCCTTTAGTGTCTTCCGCCGTTAGCCAAATGATGCCAATGCGGTGAAGTGAGTGAGGACACTCCGAATAGAAAGAACCATGTTATCCAGACACCCCATGTCCGTGCACGTCACCCAACCTCGCCGTTGTGGATTCAGCTTGGTTGAGCTGTTGGCGACATTTGCGATAATTGGTGTCCTGGCGGCGATTCTCATCCCTGTTTTGGGCAAGCTGAGAACGAAAGCCGATTTGGGCAGAAGCATAACCATGCTTCGCCAGATTCAGAATGCCAATCAGCTTTATGCCAATGAGCACGAAGGGCGGTATGTCCCCATCATCGGCTGGGATAGCGATGGTAATTCTACTCGATGGGTGGATAATGCCGAGTTTTTGGAATTCCTGGATGGGGGAAATGATGGGATATGGCCCGCATCCTTCGTGTCGGCGCGAGCTGGTATCCTGGACGAGTACGGCCAGCCAAGGTATGATCGCTCGTGGGGAATGAACGCCGAAGGACTGTCGGGCTTTGGGGCGCAGGACACCGAATGGGCACTGCAAATTACCACAGTCAAAAATCCGTCCAATGCCATCGCCATTGCCGATGCGGTAGACTGGCTGATAAACTCCGATGGGGCAGGGTCTTATCCGGGCAAAGAGGTTTATACATCGCATGCGGTCGCATTCCGATACGAGGGCCAGGCGGCTATCGTTTTTTACGATGGGCATGTGGAAGCGATGACGAAGGAAGAACTACTGTCTTCGCCTGAACTCTGGGAAATAAAGCAGTAGCCGATCGCACTCCGTCCGCTCGGGACCGAACGTTGTTTGATGGCGCGGTCTGATCTCTCGGAATGTGTGGCTCACGCCACTTTAATAACAAAAAATATCAATAAATGTTCAGCGAGTATTTGACGCTTACCGTGTATCTGGGATTGCTCTTAATTCTAGGCAGCAAGTTTTCTCGTTTTAATAAAAACTTAAGCGACTTTACGCGTGGCGGTGCCCAGGGAACCTGGTGGCTGGTCGGCAGCAGTATGTTGATGGCCGGCATCAGTGCCTTTACTTTTACCGGTAATGCATCCGCGGCCTTCGATGGTGGTCCTTCCCTGCTGGTCATCTATCTGGCTAACTGCCTCGGCTTTGTTGTAGGTGGTTTGTTTTTGGGTCCATGGTTGCGACAAACGCGGGCTTACACCACCGTGGATGTGATCCGCGGACGATTTAACACATCGGTCGAGCAGCTTTCCGCCTACGCGGGCTTACTCCTGGGGCCGGTCAGCGCGGGGATACAACTGTACGCACTCTCTTTATTCGCCGCGACTATTCTGGGATTACCACTGGTACCGGTCATGATAACCATTGGCGTCATCGTGACATTCTATTCAACCACGGGAGGCAAATGGGCAGTCATGGCAACAGACTTCGTCCAGGCAACGGTGGTTTTCGCGGTGACGCTCTTGGTCTGCTATCTTTCACTGAGCGCGGTGGGAGGCTTGGGCTCCTTTTTAGCCTATTTCACCGACCCCAGGTTTGCCACTGACTTTCAACTCTTGAATCAGCCGGGGGAATTCCCCGCGGATCGCTTTACGCTTAAATGGGCTATCGTGGTGTTCTTCATGCAAATCAACACGCAGATAAGCCTGTCGTCGGCGGGGCGCTATATCAGCACCCGTGATGGACGTGAAGCCTCGCGGGCGGCTTGGTTGGGCTTTGTTTTGATGGCGGTGGGGAGCATCATCTGGTTCATTCCGCCCATGGTCGCCCGGTTTTTATATGCGGATGAGATTATGGCGACCGCCGTAGCCAATCCGTCCGAAGGCTCCTATGCGTTTATTGCCATGAAGCTTCTGCCCAACGGCATGCTCGGGATGTTAATTGCCGCCATGTTCGCGGCAACCATGAGCAGCATGGATACGGGGCTGAATGAGCAGGTGGGAGTTCTGGCCAGAAATATCATTCCCCGCCTACGGGACGCATTAGGGTTTCGGGACACTCTGGTGGCCAAAACCGAAATCTTCATCTGCCACATTGCCACCATGGTATTAGGGGCCTGGATCATTCTCGTTGCCTGGCTTTTTGCCAATCAGCATGAGATTGTGCTTTTCGATGCCTATCTGACTTTGGGGTCCGTAATTGGGATCCCCATGGCGTTTCCTCTGCTCGTTGGGCTGTGGGTCAGGAAATTGCCCAGATGGTCATACTTCCCCATCTTCGGGGCCTGCTTGCTTCCCTCGGTTTGGTCTTTCATTGATGGCAAGTTGAACGCAAGCGAGTGGACGATTCAGGACCGCACCTTGTGGGTATTTATATTCGGCATTGTCGCCACCATCATCTGCCGTCTTTGCGCGAAATGGTCTTCAGGGCGTGATAAAGCAGAGATCGACCAATTTTATAAAACCATGCAAACACCGGTGGATTTTGATGTGGAAATAGGTCGCTCCTCTGTAGATTATGAGCAGTACTTCATCCTGTCCAAGGCCGCGATTATCACCGGCTTGATGGTGCTGCTGATATTGTTTGTTCCCAATACGTTATTGGCCAGGGGCTGCATTATTATGGTGTCCGCTTTTATTTTGGGGATTGGGTGTCTACTGCGGATAGGTGGTAAGCGGGAAAAAATGAGACGATGCGCCGGGGAGAGCTTGGATGCTGAGACTTGAAATGTGGGGCTATATATTTTTCGACGGCTTTCGGATTTGATCGCGATGATCATACGAGGTCATGGATATTCAAGACCGTCTGAAGGGATGCGGTATGGTAACCCAGGCACATGCTCATTGCTTGAGCGCGGCGATGAGAAAGTCGACCATGTCGCCATCATAGTCCTGCTCAGGATGGCCAAGGTAGGAGAGGTAACAGGTCGCGCCGCGTTCCTTTGCTATTTCCGTAAAATGGATGCCAAATTGGGGGGAGTGGGGATAGTACTGAGGATCGTCCTCAGGGACCTCCAGTCCGCGCTTATACTCCAAGTATATGGGCGGCGATGAAGCCTGAACCAGGGACGCCGGGGACAGCTTCGGGTACCATTCCGCAAATTCTTCCCGGCGCTTGAGGAAGTCCCGGAACGAGGGTATATCGAAGGCGTGCCCGCCGTATGTGAGCTCGGGGCCGACCCACTCACGCATGACTTTCGGGTCCAGGGTAGTCTGGGCATTGGCGCCGCCAACGGCCAGGACTTCGGTCGATACGGCAGCCAGCGGATCGGCGGGATCCGGGGTCTCTGGAGGCGAAGAAAGTGCAACCCAGAGTGAGCTGTAGGCCCCGGCCGAGCCGCCGAAGATAACTATTCTGTGCGGGTCGAGATCCCATTCCGCGGCGTGCAGGCGGACGAATTGCAACGCCTGACGGGCATCGTAGAGGGGTACCAAGACGAGTGGCGTGACACCTTCCTGTCTGGCGTGCTTTAGGAGGCGGTAGTTGATGGCAGCGAAGGCGCAGCCGGCGTCAAGGAAACGGTTGAGGGTATCCTGGTTTACCTTGCCCCACTTGTTTCCGTGGACCCAGCCACCGCCATGGATGAAGATAGCGACCGGGAACGGGCCGTCGCCCTTGTCGTGTGGCAGGTAGATGTCCAGCTTTTGCCGCTCGTTCTCACCATAGGCGACATTGACAAAGTCGGGCCTTGCGTCGAGTGAGGTGGCATTCATTGCGGTTAAGCTCATGACGAGAATCAGCGTGAACAGGGCATTAGGCGGTAACTTCATATTCAGGGTAAGGCATGTTTGCTTAGACACTTGCGGCTAGATTGTCGGGGTGAGCCGTTTTGGTTATAAAGTTGTTTAGGAAGGAGCGAAAATCCGTTGTCTGCTCGAGGCAGAGAACCTGTTGCGCCAGTTCTCCGGCTTGAACGGAGTCGATGGACGCCCCAAAGCCCAGGCAGTCTTTGAATTTGGCCAACATAAAATCAGGGTCGGTGACTCCGGGAGCAAACGTGTGGCAGGGGGTTTGAACTTCCGAGTATTCCTGGCCGTCTTTTGCGGTGACTATCAGGCCGTCGTAGCGGATTGCATTGGGGTAGTAATCCTCGGGGAGCTCGGGTGCCTTCGGCAGGTTTTCGGGCTTCGGGACAAAGGTGATGCGTTGGGCCAGCTCGACCACTTCCTGATCCTGCGCGACAGCCTCGTCGGTATAGGCTTCGAGGGCAGCCGGCCCGCGCAGCAGGGCATAGGCCGCCGCCCAGGCGGCGCTGAACTGTGCGCTGGCCTGCGGATGTTTGCCCAGGACGAACGGGTGCCCGACGATGCCGCCGGGGCCACAGCCAAAGAGTTGCACTTCGGCAATGTCGTCGGTCTGTAGGTGGTGCTTCTCTCGCAGGCGCTCAGCCGCGATTTGAACGTTGTGACATGCTCCACAGCTGGGGTACCGCTTGTAGGCAACGCGTTCGATTTCGTAAGCGGGGCGCTCTTTGAAGAAGTCTTCCCTCGGTGCTTGCTCCCCTTTGCCATACAGAGCAAAGAGCCCGGCGGCGCCTTCGAAAACATGCTGCGCCCCGTTGAGGCCGCACTCTGCCATCTCGACGGAATGCAGGGCCGAGCGCGCGGTGAAACCGGGCTGCATCCGCTTGGCCAGGGTGGCCTCGAACAAGGCCTGACGGTTACCGCCCAGTTGCGCATAGAGTAACCCCATGGCGTCGACACAGGTTTCGACCGGGAGACGTTTTAAGTAGCAGGAAGCCAGTACGGCGCCGAAGCCGACAATAATCGAAGTCGGCAGAAAACCCTCTCCGCGTCGATACGGACGGAAGGCGATGCCGATACGTCCGGCGACTTCCGTGCCCAGAATAAGGGCGGCCAGCGCCTCACGGCCGGAGGCGTTGGTCTCCTCAGCCGTCGCGACCACCGCCGGCACCAGCACGGAACTCACGTGCAGGATGCCGGGCATATAGATATCGTCGAAATCCAATGCGTGGACTGCGACACTGTTGGCCAGAGCCGCATGTGCGGAGGGCAGGGCGGTTCCATCGGACCACAGGCGGGCCTGCGCGGTGCCTCCCCAGCCTTTCAATTGCTCCGCGATACGGCTTACTCCGGGTGCCTTTTGGCCGGCCACGGCACACCCTAGGGCATCCAACAGCAGGTACTTGGCGGCATTCAGTGTCTCTTCGCTAAATTCGGTGCTTTTAGGGGCAAGGTACCTTTCCGCCAATTCAGCGGCTATGGATTTTGTTTTCATGAGTACTTGACAAAAAACCTTAATAAATTTACTAGTAAAATAAATGCAAGAGAAATCCCCTTCTACTTTTGGTAAGTCTAGTCAGAATGGTAGCCGTGCCAATCCTTACGATTACGGTCATTGGCGTGCCTGCCCCGGTATCGAACAATCGTCGACCTGGGTACAGATTGGTGCGGAACGCAAAAAAATTAATCAGGACGTGTTTCCGCGCGGCCATTTTTGCACGCTGGTGGATATGGCCTGGATGCTTTGCCTGCTGGAGGCCGAGATCATTCCTATGGAAAAAGGCGCCAAAGTACTGGAGGCACTCAAAGCGCAATTTGATGAAGGCAATGCGGGGTGGGGTGGTGAGCTCGCCATTATGGAGCGACTGGATCACGACGAAGATCTAGGGAGCCTGATCAATCTTGGCCGCACCTTGCAGGAGCCCATGGCTCGCATGAATATGCGCGACCGTATCATCGATTTGGAACCGCATCTCATCTCTCTCCTCGAGGCATTGGCTGATCACATCGATAAGAACGACGACGCCATTATGCCCGGCCATACGCATTGGTCTCAGGCGAATCCCATTACCTTGGCCAGTTTTTATCTCAGTGTTTTTGACGAGACCTACCGTGCCATCACCTTGCTCGAGCACGCCTATCGGGACGTCAACAGCAATACTGGTGGCTGCGGTGCGACTTCCGGGATTTCATGGCCCGTGGACCGTCAGTTGCTGACGGACCTGCTCGGTTTTGACTCTCTCATGGAGTCGACCTATGCCGGGGAAGCCAGCCAGGATCAGTCCATGACGCTGATGTACGCCCTGAGCAACTTGGGCATACTGATCTCACGCGTAACAACCACCATGCAGGCTTGGGCGCTGGAGGAAATTGGTTTTCTCAAGATTCGCCCGGATTGGGCTGGTGTGAGCTCGTACATGCCGCAGAAGGCACACCCCGGCGCCGTGACGGAGGTTGCCCGTATGATGGCGACCGATACGATCAGCCAGATGCTGCGGGGGCTGCTCTACAGCAAGAATGAATTTTACGGCGATGTCCTGCCCGCAATGGAAATGGGACAGAGCATACCGCCCACGGCGCTCAACAACACCAGTGTGGCCGTGCAGATGTTCCGGGAAGCCGTTAAAAATCTCGAACCCCAGAAGGACCGCATGCTGAAAACGACCATCGAGGGTTTTTCCTGCGCGACTGAGGTTGTGGTACACATGGTCAAGGAGCTCGGTTATGGCGGACGCCGTGCCCACCGCATCACGGCAAACTTTATCCGTATGGCCAGGGAAAAAGAGTTGGCGGCCAACGAATGCACCGGCGAGCTTCTGGATGAGGCTGCGTTACATGTGGAAGACCGTCCGCCGGAGATCGACACCGCCACCTTGCGCAAGCTCCTTGACCCGCGGGAGTTTCTGAAGACTCACAATAACATCGGTGGTATCGCACCGGAGGAAACTCAGCGCCTGCTCAAGGAGCGCCGGACCTGGATTGCGGACTACAAGCGCAGGGCGGAACAACGCCGCGACAAGCGTGACGCCGCATTGGCGACACTACGGGAGAAGGTAGATGCGGCCATCCTCGATTATTCGCCGATCGAGACAGTATAAATACAATGAGCGGCGGCCTTGAGTTGCTTCTGTTTGCCGTCTGTCTGGCATTGGCAGGATTGACGCAGTCGGTCACCGGGTTCGGCTTTGGGCTGGTGGCTTTGGCTTTGCTGGGCTGGGGGATGGAGGTCAAGGAAGCTTCCGTCTTATTGGCTCCGGCGGGGTTGGTCCTGAACGTCTATCTGTTCTGGAGCTTGCGCAGCCATTTTCGCTGGACGGGATTGGTTCCGTTAACCGTCGCTTGCCTGTTGGCCGTGCCTCTGGGGGGCCTGTTGCTCATCCATGTTCGAGAAGCGGTTTTGAGCGCATTCCTCGGGGGTCTGATGATCTACGCAGCCGTACAGCGATTGTTGGCCAAGCCTGAAGACGGGAAAGGTGCTTACTGGCATCCCGTTTACGCGGGGGTTCCCTGCGGGCTGCTCGGAGGGCTCCTGACCGGCGCCTTCGGGACGGGTGGCCCGCCTCTTGTCAGCTACCTGCTGAACCGTCCCTTGACGCGACTGGGCTTTATTGCGTCAACCCAATTGCTCCTGGGGCTCGGCAATGGCCTGCGCACGGTGCAGTTCAGCCTGAACGGAACCTATGATCGCTCTTACGCGACGCTTTGCCTGGTGGGAGTAGTCGGCGTGCTAGTGGGGGCCTGGGGAGGGTTGCGCATTGCCCGTAAGCTTTCCGACAGCTTGCTCCGCAAGGTAGTGATCGGCTTCCTCGCGGTCAGTGGTGTTTATTTTTTGGTGCGTGCGCTGTAAGCGTGGCGCTTATCGGGAAGGCCGCCATTTGTCCAGGGAGGTAGCGGCGGCTCCGATGGCCACGGAGTAATCACCCAGTTCGGAGAACATCACCTGGGCGGGATCCCAGTCAGTGCCCTTCAAACGGGCGCCGAGGAATTCACGCAGACTGTTGAGAAAAGGCAGTCCGAGCTCCGTAATGATCCCGGAGAGCGTGATCTGCTCGGGATGGAACAGCTGCACAAGCTGGCTGATTGTCCAGCCAAGCGCGATGGCCGAAGCCTGGACATGTTCCGCGGCCAGAGAGTCGCCTTGTTGTAACGCATACCTGATTTCTTTCAGGTTCATCCGTTCTTTGCCTTCCAGAAGCGGGGAGTGCTGGCCGTTTTGCAGGGCATGCTTAATCTGCCAGGCCAAACCCCACATCGAGACTACTTGCTCAACAGGAACCTCTTCAGTGAACGCAAGCTTGTCCTTTTCATGAACAGATTCCATGCGCACCGCGGTATGGGCCGGAAATAAATACCGGGGGCACATCCATTGTCCAATCATGCCACTTGCCGCCTTCTTGCCCATGGTATTGATCAAGCGCCCGTCGACGAACGTACAGGCGCTGACATCCGTACGAGCCAGAATGCTGATGCAGTTATTATAGCGTAACCCGGCTCCGTAGTGCATCTCGCCGTAGCCGAGTGCATTGATGGAGGTCTCATGGATGACCGGTACGTCAAATTCCTCACTGAGCCGCCGGGCGATGTCGTCGATGGGCAGGAGCCCGACATCGTGCAGTTTCAGAGGGACGAATTCGGGTACGGAGCGGTTAATCACCGGAAGGGACAGGCCGATGCCTTTAAAGGGGGGAGCTACTTTCCCCTTCAAATCCTTGATCGTTTTCGCGAGCATGGCGTACACTGCGGTGTTGGGGGTGGCGTCCGGCAGAAGCGTGCGATCCTGATAAAGGATGTTGCTGGCAAAATCGAGGCAGCATGCACGGATGTAGCTGCCACTGATGTCGAGCCCGAGGAAACAGCCGATGTGCTCATTCAGGTACAGGGGAGCTTTGGGGCGCCCGCGTCCCTGCTTGATGATTTCGCCGGTCAGGAGGAACTGGTCTTTCAGCAGACGGTCCACGTAATAGCCCGCCGCCGCTGCGGAAATGCGCATGAGCTTTGCGATCTCCAGGCGTGAAAGGCCCGGATTCGCATGAACGAGCTTGAGCAATCGGGCCTCCTCCTCGGCTATCAGCTCCTTCTTGATGACAACGGTTCGTTTCAAAATACGCTCCTGCTCTCGCTAGGGTTGATGGGGTACTGCCATTTTAAGGTAGGATGTCTGTATGGGGGGCCTGAATCAGCTCGGTTGAAGGCCAATCGGTTAGCAAACACCATTGAGGTTTTATTTGGAATTGGATAATCGTAGTCAAGCTGGCTTATTATATCAGCAAGACCCGGCTACCCACCTGGTAAGTAAACGTCAGAGAAGCGCCCCTTCGATTCGGTGTAACTTCGTCGTTGACAGACTGGGCGCTTTTTATTTCACTAGTGTAATTAATGACCCCCAACCCATCTACCAATATGAAAAAAATACTCCTCATCCTGTCCCGAACCCTAACCCGCCTCTTCCTGCCATGCCTGTTGCTGACTCCCTTCTTGGCCACGGCAACGGTGATTTCGGAAGAGAACTTCGACTACGCGGTCGGCAACACCTACAACCTGGGCGGTGGCACCGGCTGGGTGGGTGACTGGAACAATTTTGCGCAGACAGAGCTGTCAGCGATTGTTGCCCCGAGTACGGCACTTACCTATTCCAATACCGGAGCGAACACCATCGGTGGCGGCAATGCTCTTGAAACCCAACGGGTCTCTACGAATAACTCCAATACGCCTATGATACGGCAGTCGACCGGCGTGCCTACCGGTGAAACCTTCTACCTGCGTGTTCTGATGCGTATGGAAAGCGGTACGTGGAACGACGACGACTTCATTGTCGCCTTTGCCGACGATGAAGAGGGTACGAGGTCCAGTTCGCACAGCCCCGGCCCCAACCTTGGACTGCGTGGTGCGTTATCTGGCACTGAGGATTTCATGGCCCGGACCAGTACCAGTAATTACGCGGTCAGCGACGTCTCATTTTCAGCCGGCAATACCTACATGCTCGTGGCCAAGTTTGAGGATAGCGATGCGGACGATCAATACGATACCGCCTCAATCTGGGTCAATCCGGCAGTAGGCGATGCTGCTACGCCTCAGGCCGTATCCACCGTGGGTGATAGTTTTGTCAGCACTATCAGTTATGCCGGTTTCCGTTTAGGCGGGAGTTTGGACGATGGAGATATTTTCCTTTTTGATGCCTTGGTGCTTGCGGATAGCTGGAACAGCGCTTTGAGCGTCATCCCCGAATCCAATTCTTCTCCGGCATTGATGGGTGTCGGTATCGTACTCCTGGCATTGTCCTACCGTCGCTACAGAAAAGGCACTCATTCCTAGGTGATACTCGAAAAGAGAGATAAAAGCGTGGTTGGATGGGATTATTGATAATTAAAAAATAATATTAATTATTAAGGTGAAAATGGTGGAAATCAGCCGATTGGATTTGAAAGGCAGAGTGACATCGTTGCTCCTGGTGATGCTGTCCCTGCTCGCATCGGCGGTAGCTGCGGATGTCGACTCCTCGCAGGGAGGCTTGGAGGCCTGGCAAGCGGAGTACCCTAGTCGACCTGCCATGTTGCTCGGTGAGAATTGGGATTTCTCACCGGTGTTTTCCGAGCAGCGCCCGAAGCCCTCTGATGATATCGCCTATCAGAATGTGAAGCTCTTCGAGACGCCCGGACGCTGGCGGTGGCAAAGGAGTTGGTATGGCTATAAAATCCAATGGGCGAAAAACAAGGCGGATTCCCACTGGGCCTGGTACCGCAAATCCTTCGAGCTGACGGATGACTTGAAAAACGAGCCCAGCATCATGCTGCGCTGTGAGGGAATTTTTACGCAGTATGTCGTTTGGGTCAACGGCGTGCCGGTAGGGGAGACGGTTGACGGATACAATCCGGTGGAGTTCGATATCACGGACGCAGTTCATCGGGACCGGCCCAACGAGTTGACCATTTTGGTGGGAGACTCCAACACCCTGCCGGATGGCGCACCGAAGGCGACCCAAGCGCGTTTTCAGCGGGGCATCTACGACGATATTCTTGTCTATGGGCGCTCGGACACGTACATCTCAGATGTTTTCATCAAGCCCTCGTTCCGCGAAGGCAGTCTAACGGTCGAAGTGGACGTGGCGGGCCTGGATGAGCGGGAGGCGTCACTTACGCTGGAGGTGCGTGATGATGAGGAAGTCGTGCCTCTGGATTTTGAGCTGGAATCCCGTGAAGGCAATTTGCTGCGGTTCAAAGCCTCCTGGCCGGATGCGCAATTATGGTCTCCCGACCATCCATATCTGTATCATTTGACCGCCGGGCTGGCGGAGCCGCAAGGTGTGCTGCTGGATGCCTGGCGGATACCCTTTGGATTCCGTGAATTCTGGATAGAGGGCAGCGCCTTCTATCTGAACGGGAAGAAGACTTTCCTTCGGGGGATATGGGGCCACTTCGGTAGTTGGATGAACGCGTCTTCGAACGGCAAGGCGATCAGCGAAGTGGAAGCCATTGAGAAACTGAAAAGCTACAACATCAATTCCGGTCGCTATCACGTACAGCCACTGCCGGATCTATGGTATGAGGCGGCCGACCAGGCCGGGTTCCTCGTTGTCGCCGAAAGTGTCCTCAACCATGGACCGTCTTCGGGCAAGGCGATGGAGCACGTCGAGCGCTTCATCAAGCGCGTTCGCAATCATCCCTCGGTGATCATGTGGAGCCTAACCAATGAGTTCGAGCACTGGAAGAACCCCCGTGAACCGTCCACGACGCGCTATCTGATAGAGATGCAGGACTTGGCGATGACACTCGACGATACGCGACCGATACAGCACTCCGCTTACGGACGGCTTGATGGAGCCGAGCAGGTGGTCAACGTCCATTATCCACTGGGGGGCATCGATTTTCCCAATCTTTTTTATTGGCCCAAGGATGGTTCGCCGCCCGGCAACCCTCTCTATGAGGGCCTGGACTGGAAAAGAGACAAGCCACTGGCCATCGGTGAGCAGATGCTGCTCTTTAACTACGATTACTTTGCCTCGGTGGTTGGCGATGCGCTCTATTCGGAGCCGCTGGTAGCTACCAGCCCGGTGGTCGGAAAAGCCATGGGGCAGCTCTATGCGTGGAATTATCAGGCGTGCCTGGCCGAGGGTTTGTCCATGACCGCATCTCCGCTCCCGGGAGCGGCGGAATACGACCGCGCCTATTTGGTAGCCATGAAGGAGGCCTATTTGCCTATTGGTGGCGCCTTTGACGGTTGGCGTGGGCTGAGTTTCTTTGCTGGTGATTCAGTGCAGAGACCTTATCAGGTTTGGAATACTTCCGAGGAAGCCCTCTCGGGCGTCTTTAGATTCACTGTCCGCGATGGGGCTGCTACCCTGTGGACGCATGAAGAAGCGCTGAGCCTGGAGCCGGGTGAGACGACTGATATCAGCATCCCGTTTCCCGCCTTCGAGTCAAAGGGCGAGAAACGTAAGCTGCAGGGAGCCGCGCAGATTGTTTCAGGCGAGGGCGATTCGGTGTTTGATGCGGACTACCCGCTGGCGGTCTTTGTGCGCGACCCACAGGTTTCTCACACCGGGAAAGTGGCGATACTGGGGGCTTCCCCGTCCCTGGAGGAGCAGATACGCCGCTTGGGTGTTCAGGCGGAAGCACTCCCCCCTGACAGTAGCGCGGCAGCGCTGTCCGGATATCCGCTGGTGGTGCTGGGAGATAGCCTGAGCACCGCTTGGCTGGAATCCAATCAAGGGATATTGGCCGAGTACGTTGATGCAGGTGGACGCGTTCTGTCGCTGTTTCCGACGTCAGGCGGTTACCAATGGTTGCCGCTGGAGGTGGGCACTTTGGAAGGGCCTGCGACCCTTAGCTTTCGTCGGGCGGATGACAGTCCGGTTTTTGAAAACCTGGATGACGCGGACCTGCAGATGTGGGCGCCTGGCAACGTGATCGCGTCGTCTATGCTGTTGATGCCTGAAAGTGGAAATTTCGAAATACTCGCGGAAACCGGCTCGCGCTCAGGCCTCAATTTAACGCCGCTCCTGGCGCTTTATTACGGGAAAGGCAGCTTTATCCTGAGCACTTACGAGATAGTGCCGTTGCTCTCACAGGAGCCGGCGGTGGCACTTCTGCTGCGTAACCTAATCGATTGGTCCTTGGGACTGCCCGAACATGCCTACGCTCCGGCCGTGGTCGTGGGGGGCGAGGAAAGTACTTTTCAGCAATGCCTCAAGTCCATGCGGCTCGATGCATCGGTCGTCGGTTCCCTGACAAACACCAATGATGTTCCACAAGCGGGGCTTATCCTGGCCCGGGGTGACAAGTTGAGCGAACGCATACCAGCCACCGTAGCGCGTGAGTTACTCGCATCCGGAAGCACACTGCTGGTGCATCACGTGACGGAAAACGACGCAGCCTGGCTGCAAAAGGTCGTTGGGCAGGCGCCGGTGTTTTCCCTGCGCGGCGGAGAAACGGATGTCGCCCCCGGGATCCTGCCGGACGGTTTGCTGGCCAATGCGAGCCTGGCTGACCTGACTTGGGGAGACCGCCCGGTAAAGCATCCCACTCCTACGAGTGCCGAACTCGTAACCTGGCAAGGCCCCGTCAACGCGCAGCAATCACTGGTCGTCGCGGGTATGTTGCAGACCATACCTGTCGGTGATGGAAAACTGGTCATCGACCAGATACTATGGGACCTTGAAGATCGGCCTCCGCGCATGGTGTCCATCCTCTTGACCGCTCTGTCCGCGAAACTGGCAACGATTCCGAAGGTCTTTCCCGAAACCCGCTTTCGTCCTCTCGACCTGGGATCTTATTGCAACATCAACGTGGGGCGCTTCAGCAACAACTGGATCGTCTATCAGGACAGTGGCAAGCTGCCTGAAAATGATCAGGTGCAGGAAACCGAGGCGTCGGCATTTAATCAAGGTGAGTCGATTACGACTGTGGGTGACGTGCCGTTTGTCATGCTCGACCCGCGCAAGAACAATAACCAGAACGCTATCATTATCAGGCAGCCTGATAACGATGTTTATTCGGGTTTTGCCGATGGTGTTGATGGCACGCCTGAAGGCGCTTACGATATAGAGGTTCCACCCTCTGACCGCTTGGTGGAGCGCATCTACTTCTTTCACGCCTACTTGGAGAATTGGCGTTTAAAAGAAAAGCAGAACAATATCGTAGGCAGTTACCGCATCAATTACATGGATGGAACGAGTGAGATCCTTCCCCTGCAGATTCGATACAACATCGACAAATTCAAAAAGAAGGCCCTTAGCGATCTGCCAGCAGCCAAAGTAGTGGCGAACTATCCCGCCGCCAACAACTCCGTAGTCTCCATCTACCGGACGGAGTGGATAAACCCTTCCCCGACGAAGAAGATTCGGAGCATCGATTTCCTGCCCGGCAATAACATGCGCCGTGTCCCCATCCTCTTCGGCATTACCCTGGTGACCGGGGACGCGCAGTATATCTAGCAGCATTCTCGTTATGACTATTTTTCGCCAACGTACATCTGCTCACGGATTCAGCCTCATCGAATTATTGACGGTAATCGCGGTTATTGCCGTACTGGCGGCCATTCTCCTGCCGATGGTTTATCGGGCTCAGGCTTGGTCAGAGCAGAGCAAATGCATGTCCGGGCTGCGGCAGATGCAATTGGCGAATATGCAATATGCCACCGACCATGATGGCAGGTTTGTACCCGTATTTACCAAAAGAAACAAACCAAGCAAAAGTGGAAGTGATAAGTTGTTTTGGCATAACAATCGCGATTTCGTGACTTTGCTGGGATGCCCAGAAGATAAAGCCGCATCCGTGCCACTTGATTTGCGCTGTCCCGTCGAAGGGGTACAGCAAACTGGTTGGGGTTTCAACTCAACGGGATTGGATGAGCCCGAGAATGCCGGTGAAAAACGCGATATTGCCCAGCATGAATTGCTGCATCCCAGTGAAAGCATGGCCATAATAGACGCACTGGACTTCCACGTCTTCCGCTCCAAGGCCGATGCGTATTATGGAGTGGAAACTAAAATATCGAATGCCACGGCCTATCGCCACAATGGAAAGGCCTGTCTGGTATACTGGGACGGACACACCGGAGTCCTGACTCGGGAAGAAGTGTTGGGTAACGATGAACTCTGGCAGCAAAAAGAGTAAGTGAATCGCTCCATTTACAATAATTGGAAGAGGCGGAGAGAGTCGAACCGATCTTCGACTATCATCTATTTTCACCTAATTAAGCCTCCAGGCTAGCTTTGTATGCGGACGCAATAAGCAAACCTCGACTCTACGTTTCTAGGAGGCCTTTTCTTTCTTGCGCAGCTTACGGAGACCGACGGCGCCAAGCGCCAGCAGGGCGAGTCCGGTGACTGTTTCAGCCGGCTCGGGAACGGTTTGGGTTGTTCCGGCAAGAATACCGCTCGAGTTCGTATACTTCGATTCATCAATAACAATGCGGAATATATAAGGATACCATTCCACGTGGGCCCAACCGTAGAAATAGGTGCCGCCTCCCTTGTCTAATCGAAAGCCAATGTAGCCGCTTTGAATACCACCGTCAAAGTTACTGTTGGTATTGAATGCGATATTCAAAGCTCCTATCGCCGCAGAATTTTTCGCAAAGCTCGTTTGGCTACTCAAATCGAAAGTGGAGGTCACCGACCTGCCGACAGTGCTGTAGCGAGTATAAATGTTTTTTCGAAAAACCAGTCCGGCATTTTCGGAAATCACCTGTGATTGTGCAAAAAGCTTAAAATGGAGTCCGCCAGTCGCGATAGAAATGTCTCCGCCAAAATTGATCGTCGCGCTGGCATGTATGAATTGACCGTAATGGCTTACATCGGCGACCTCTCCAATTTTCAGGGATGACGTAATGCCGTCTACGGTCCATTGCGCGGCGGTGGCATCGGTACTGTAGGCGGTTGCGGTTCCTCCTGTGTTCACTATTCCATGGGCGCTGGTGCAGGCAATGAGAGAAGAAATGGAAGAAACGACATCTTTTGCTTTCATGCATCTTATATATTAAATAGGGGCCGATAAATCAATAATTAATGCCTTTATTTTGCTTATCTATAGTTATGGCCATGGTCATAATATTTTAATATAAAAAAGTTATTTTATACGTAATCTGATTGGGCATTAGATGATTCGTGTCCTCGCTTGGAAGTGATTTTATGGTGTATTAGGTTTTTAACATGACTTACTGCGTAGTCTTTCTATCGGGGCCAAAAGGCTCTGTTTGGAAATTGTAATACGTTTTTATTAAGCAATAACGACGCCTATCATTTTTTATGAATGTGAAAGATTGCTCTGTTTCTGTTTGTACTTACGCGATGTTAACCAAGGCCTTTAATAAGCATAACAATTGTATCGTAAAAAAATGTAAAGCTTTCATAATCGATTTTGTGTAGTTGCAGAAATTGTTTTTTTGAATCTATAATAGCATCAGAATTCCGGTTCTGCGTTCTTTCATATCAATTATTTAAAAAAGACTACGGCTTATTTGAAAAGCTGTTTAAGGTTCAAGTTTCCGCTTTAAAAAAAGACCATTCTATACTGATTATTCAAGGGGTCGGGTTTTATTAGTAACAAAGTAATAAGGCCTATTTATGAAACTACCATTAGTCCCTAGCCTCTTCCTACTACTGTATTCCCCATTGCTGCATGCGGCACTGCCAAGTACGCTTCCTTATCAGGGGCGTGTTTCTGAAGATGGTTCCCTACCAACGGGTACGCGCTATTTTAAGTTCGCCATCACCGATGGAGTCTCGACGCTGTACTGGGATAGCGATCAGGATGTTGGCTTGGGTACGCCGGGCATGGAAGTAACCGTGACTAATGGCCTATTCTCGGTCGTCCTGGGCAATAACGATACGGGTAACCCCACCATCCCGAGTGGCGTCTGGGATAATGACGCCCTCTATTTGCGCATCTGGTACAGTGAGGACAGTACTGATGGCACGGATGGAACCTTCGATTTAATTACCGGTACAGACATACCTATCCTGCCCAGTGCTCATGCGCACCGTGCGACCATCGCTGACACGGCAACCACTGCCACCACCGCAACCACTGCCACCACCGCGACGACGGCCTCTGGCCTCACTGGCAGCGACATTGATGGCAGCGGGCTTATAAACCTCAGTGGAGCCGCGCTCAGCTCGGGCACCGTGCCTTCCGCCGCGCTGGCCGATGCGGCGGTGACGAATGCCAAGCTTGCCGATGCTGCCGTGCAGGAAAATAACGTTGATTTCGACACCGTGATTTCGGGGACGGGCTTCCCGCTTTTCGAAGATATTGCGGCATCGGTCGCTTTGACAACGGAGCAGCCTTTGGCTTCTGTGGCGGTGTCAGGCCAGGAAAACACCCAGACCGTCAGCTATGAATTTCCGCTCCCCGGTAGCCTTCTCTTGACCTTGGATGGCAGCGGATTTCCGGTCTCCGTTTATACGCCATCGGACGCAGTCGGCGGTGTGTCGACTGCGACTATCGACGGCAAGGCCGCCGTCGCCCTCTACGACGATGGTAATATAAAGCTGCTCATTGCTGATTCCGCGACCTTGACTGCGGCAACCACCTGGAGCACCTACACGCTGGCAACAGGAGTTACCGGTAGTAATGCTGCTTTCAATGAAGCCACGGCCTATAATCAAATTGATCTAGAGGAAATAGATGGTCGTCCAGCTGTCGCCTACTTTAACACGGATACTCGGCTACTACATATGGTTATCGCGGATAGTGCTCCAGTCAGTGGCAGTACGACCTGGACGGATGTTGCCGTGCCTGTTGGGCTTCTTGCTCTAACTGATTTCGACCTTGCTGAAGTCAATGGGAGGGCAGCGATTGCATATAACTCTCCTGATTCGGAAATTAGCTACGTGATTGCCGATGATAACAACTATGCCGCAAGTAATGACGGCTGGACTGGTTTCACGTTTCAGACTAATAATGCCCAACCATTTGTGGATTTTGCCGTTATCAACGGACAGGTTGTCTTAGTGTACTTAAATGCAGCGGGCAACGGTATTGTCCTTAGCTGGGCTGAGGAAACAGCAACTGAATTGATAACTGACTGGAATAACGAGGGCTTTGGCTCATCCTTTACCGCAGGTTCAGTCACGGGCCTGAGCGTTGGGGAGGCTGGGGGCACGCCCATCATTGCTTTAAGCACCAACAACTCCATTACCTATTACGAAACGGACGACCCCACGATCTCCCTCGCGAGTTCGTTTACTGACCGAACAGTTGATGGCCTGGCATATACTCAGTTGTCGAAACCCATCCTGGTTGAATTCTCCGGCCTCCCGGGGATCGCCTATCAAGATACCACATTCACTTCCGTCGGCCTGTCCACGGATTATGCCATTGCCGGCGAGTCGGACGGGCAGAGCTTTTCTGTAATCTCCAATTCAGCCGCTGCCTTGGGCGATGTGGACGTCATCAACGGCAAGCCGGTTATTTCTTACGTCGATGCGGGCGGTGACGTGATACTCCTGCAAGGCGAGTTCGTCGACTGGCAAGGGAAAGCCGGTATGCTGACGGGATTCTCCTTTACCTCAACCGGCGTCAACCTGAACTACCTGGGCGGCGGTAGTAATACTCTCAGTCTCGGAAATATTGCTATCAATGGAGGCAACATCACCGATAGTAGCCTGACGGGAGCCGATATCGGTGACGGCACCCTGACCGGATCAGACCTTGCGACTGGCACGATCGCTACCGCCTACCTGGCCGACAATGCGGTAACCAATGCGAAAATGGCCGATAATGCCATCGGCTCAGCGGAACTGATCGACGCCGCGGTCACCGCGACCAAACTGGCTGACAACGCGGTGACGAATGCGAAAATGGCCGACGAGGCCGTTACCACGGCCAAGATTGCGGATGACACCGTGACTCTGGCCAAGCTTAGCTTTGGGGGTGATGGGTTTGCCGTAGGTGGCACCTACAATGGGTCAGCCAACGGTAGTAAGAATCCTGACCCGGACTCCGGCGGAGCTGGCGCTCGCATGTTCTGGTACCCCGAAAAAGCCGCTTTTCGTGCAGGTGCTACTGGAGCTGGTAATGAGTGGACGGAGGCTTCGATTGGGCACTATAGCATTGCCTTGGGTAGAGACACGAAGGCATCCGGCAGCCACAGTACGGCCATTGGTTATGGAACGAATGCAACGGGTTTTGAATCGTTTGCCGCTGGCTATCAAAGTACTGCGTCGGCTAGCCGCGCTGTTGCCATGGGCCATCAAAACATTGCTTCGCAGGATGACTCCGCAGCCTTTGGTAAAAATACAACTGCCAGTAATTACGAGGCATTTGCCTGTGGGTTCAACACGACGGCATCTGGCTTTCGATCCTTTGCCAGCGGAAGGGATACCGAAGCCTCCGCAGAAGACGCCTTTGCGGGTGGCAATGGCACGACGGCCTCCGGCTTTCGCTCCTTCGCCATCGGTGAGGGCAGCGTAGCCTCGGGGATAAACGCCTTTGCAGGTGGCAAAGGCACCATCGCTTCGGTGGACGATAGCTTTATCATCGGGAGATATAATGAAGAAACGTCAGCCTATTTTATATTAGGAAATGGAACAAGTGATGTCTCACGGAGTAATGCCATGACGTGTGATGCTTCAGGCAATCTCTACATCGCGGGTAATGCCTTTAAGCCGAGTGGTGGCTCCTGGATCGCCACTTCGGACCGACGACTGAAGGATGATATCCGTCACTATGAACGAGGCTTGTCGGAGGTTTTAGCAATCAAGCCAATCCGATTCCATTACAATGAACTCAGCGGTATGGACACGGAGAATGAGTATGTCGGTGTCATCGCTCAGGAGCTGCAGAAAGTCGTGCCCGAGATGGTCGACGAATTCAGTCTGAATAGCGAAACCTACCTTCAGGTCGACCCTTCCGATTTTACCTACATTCTAATCAACGCGGTCAAAGAGCAGCAGGTGCAGATTGACGCCTTGGAAAAGCAAGTAGTCGGCCAGCAAGCGGTGATCGGTGCGATGCAGGATCAGCTTGCCGCACTGCAAGCCCAAGTCTCGGGCCTCGTCGCTCAGCGCGAAGACCTGAACGCAGCTCCGACCCCAATGGTCGAGACCGCTTCAATCTCTGCTGAAGAGCAGGGGAGCGTTCTCGAGTTACAGACTGCGACTCGTTAGTCTTCAACCCCAACGAAGTCCTATGTTTTTCCACTTATTCAGACCTATGGGAGCGTCATGAAGACCTGCTATACTTTTATCATGCCAGCGACACTGCTGCTCCTCAGCCAAGCCTACGGGTTTAACTATGCGCTAACCATGGCGGAGGAGACATTTACGGCAGGCGATCCTATTCCTCTCGATACTCGATTAGCTGTTGTGCGTAACGGCCCCAGCGCCATTCTTCACGGCAGCTCTGAAATACTGGCCGCTGACGCTCTCGAGAATCCCTTCAATACCCAATCCTTGGAGCTGTTGCCCACGCAGTCTGGCAGTTTCTACATCGCACAACAGGAATTTGAGTTACAGCAGCCTAACACGGATAGCCTTTCCATCGGTATGAGCCTATACCTGGACAATTTCCAAACCGGCTCGGGTGGCGCCTTTATTCCGGATGAACAGAGCGACTATTTCTCAATCCTCTTCGACACGCCCGGGGTCGAGCGAATTGATTTTACTTCAAGCGGCTCGGCTACGAGTGGACGAGTGCTCGTACACGGCGGTACGGAGGAGATCGGAACCTTTGACTATGGTACGATTATGCAAATCCTCGTGGATGTTGATGTCCTCAACAATACCTGGGCGATTAGCATCTCGCAAAATAGCACCACCGTTGCAGAGCTTTCGAATAGCGCTACTTTTTACGAGGAATTTGGTCAAAATACCTATAGCGGTCAGATCGAGTCGGTGCGCTTTGCCCTGGTCGATGGCACGGCTGATGGATCCAATTCACCACAGGCCATTTACGACGACGTATCGATCGTACCGGAACCCGCTGAAGGCCTTTGGCTGTTCGCTATATTACCTGCCCTGGCAGTCGCATTGCGGCGTCGTTTTATTAGTAATAGGAAGGAGCTTCTGTTATGAAACCAAGAGTTTTTTTTCAACAAACTGTTTTATCGAGGTCCATCCTGCTGGGGCTTTTGGGGGAATGCTTAAGCTTGGCCAGCTTAGAGGCGGCTAAACTGGAAATCAGCTCATTTTCGAACGGCGGATATCTGGAGGCTTCCACGACACAGCTCGTTTGTGACCTCGAGCCGGTGACAGGTGTGTATCAAGAGGGAACCACTGTCATGCGCTCCGGCTCCTCTGGACAAGTCTATGACATCGATACTTTAGTGATACCGAGCGGATTTGAGGTGAATGACGACAGCTACGTGCAGATTGCTGCTACAGCGACGAACACCGATGGCACAGATTATTCTGTCACTGCTGACGCTACCTGGTCGAGCGCAAGCCCTGAAGTTAGCACGATAAATAAAGGCATACTGACGCCCAGTGGCGTATTCGAAGACACCCCTGTAAGCGTACAGGCAGTCTATCGGGATTTAGTTGCCTTGGGTACCGTTACGATTCTCGATGTCGACCTCGATAATTATATTACCTCCCCCTATAATTTTGCCGGTGACGGTATTCCGGATTCCTGGCAGTTGGCCTACTTCAAAGAAGGCAGCGGCTATGCCTCGCCACAGGCGAGCCCTTCGCTTGATGGCAGGGTTAACTATTTCAAGTATGCCCTTGTCCTCAACCCCGTTCGCTACGAAAGCGGTTCTGTCATCCAGACTTCGAGTGTTACCGTGGATAATGAAGACTACCTCCTCATCATTTATACCAAGCCAGCTAATGTGCTAAGCTCGATAGCCTACCAAGCGAGTTTTGGTGATGATCCTACTGCTTCAACTAATTCGAGCAGCGGGGTATTGCATAATGAAGTAGACAACGGCGACGACGTGACCGTTCAATGGCGAGACACGGTACCTCTGAGCAGCCCGCGCTTTGCCGTTTTGGACGTCGCTTATACAGACCCTACGCGATAAATAACAGTACCGAAGCAGGACTGCTATTGGGTGGAGACGAAATACCAGTCAGGGCTTTCGCTAACGAGGTAGAGCCAGAAACCGCCTTCGGTAGAGAGTTCGGGATGAGTGTAAAGCCACCCGTGGTAAGAGCCGGTATCGGCATAATACCAACCCGTCCGCTCCAGCTCGTATATCCAGCCTAAAGCGAGGGAGTAGAACCAAGGCTCATTCTGTGCATTCACGGTGCCAACCCATGTAAGGAACCAATGATCGTTGTCATCCAATGCCTGGGTTGCGCCATCGCTAAGCAATGCGGATGGCTGGTAGTCCTCAACCAGGGATGGGTCCGTGATGGTGCCTGAAATATAAACGTTGTAAGCATTGCCCGGGGCCAGGGTGACGTTGAAGCTCGCCTGTGAAGCCAAGCCCTGGTCCGCATCGTCATCCGAGAGATCGAGGAGATCGGTTAAGGAGTCGAAATCACCCGTGCTTAGGCTCATGTCGAGGCTCTTGCTGCTTCCTCCCTGTTTCGCAATCGCATAGCTAACCGATTTTTCAATGAAAGAAGCGTTGTTGACGGAGGTAAGGTCAAGACCATCGAACTTAAAGTCCATCAACGGGTACACTTCGTTGAGACCGTTATCCATCGAATAGTCATTCAATCCAGTCAGGCTGAGGTCCAGCAATGAGCCCTCTCCCGTAGTCGTGCCCACAGCGGAAGGAATATCACTAACCGTGATGTCATTCAGGATAGCGAGTAGAGCATTAAAAGTACTATAGTATTCAGTTTTAGTGGAGAGGAGAACTGAGGCATAAATCTCTGAAGCGACGTCCTCGATATCGCCAGTCAACTGGTCAATCGTGCCCTCTATAGTCTCAAGCGATATGGATGAACTGCTATCGACTTCACTGACCGCTTCCACAATATAAGCGAGCAAGGCATTTAGGCCGTCCGAGTTTACTTCGATTTTGACATCGGAGTTGGAGTCTATCCGGTAGGTATATGCAGAGCTGGAAGCATTGGCGGGCTGATAAAATTGGATAAAATAATCATCCGTCGTGTAGGTTGCGTTACTGAGGTCCACTGTTATTTTGCTGCTGATCAATTCGACGACCGGGACTCCGCCGACTGTGCCCTTCCAGTAAACTCGGACGATGAGGGAATCGGAAAGTGTGTTGAGGTAGGTGGAATTTTCGACGGCTACGTAACCCCCATCGTCGCTGATAGTCACAAACTTCACTTCGCTGTCAACTTGCTGCACCATATTGGCAAAAACGAAACCATCAGTCGATGACGTCTCGTAATAAAGCTCGGCCTCATAAGTATCCGTATCCGAGTCGTAGGACCATAATGAGTAATCCTCCAGGAAAGTCATACTGGAAAAGTCCCATACCGCTACCCAAGTTTGGGAATCGGCAGTAATGATCTCGAATGTGGAATCCCCAACTTCCGTTGAGTCTGAAATGGTATCCACAGTTCCTGAAAAAAACATAGTGCTGGCGCTGCGCGAGGTGGCGAACGTATCTCCTGCGGCACAGAAAAACATTAGCAAAACAAGGGGTAAGGTAGTGGATTTCATGAGTGATTTAAAAGTGAGTATCATCTCTTAGGCAGCTTTAGGTATAATGATCCTAAAATGACAAACACACAACCCCTAAAGGCAGTCAGACAGCACCTTGTATAAGCAAATTAGCAACAGAATGAGTTTACTTTGGGGGTAGGCCCGTCTAGATAGATTGCAATGGCATGGTTAAAAAATATCAAAGATCGTTCTGAGAATTTAATCATGGGCTTGGGTTTTATTGGAGTGAGCCTATTGGTTGGCTGGATGCTGGTGGTGAAACCCATTCACGAGCATCTTCGGGTCGGACAATGGGAACAGCTACCAGCGACAATCACCTCAGTCAAAATGTTGGAGAATGTAAACCCTTCCAATGGCGGTACCACCAGTTATGAATGTCAGGCTAGCTATCGTTATGAGGTTGCTGGTAAAACCTACGAAGCTTCTGGCGTTTCGATTTATAAGGGAAGCGATAACCTGAGTAATTTTCAGCAGCGAATCTTTAACGAGTTGTCTAACCACGAGAAGAGCGGAAAGCCGTTCCGAGCCTACGTGAATCCTGATAACCCGGAGCAAGCAGTACTCTACCGAAGTATTCGTTGGGGAGTGACAATCGGTGTCGCAATATTGGTCCTGCTTTTTTGTTCCGCAGGATTCGTCATTATCTTAAAACCATAAAGTGCCAGATTGCGTCTCCACGCGCCATTACGACAAGTCATGACTTGCCGCACTAGTTTGGAGTGGCTTGATGTTCTTTCGAGGGAATACTCAGGTTATAGGCTAATTCGAAATAGATAACATCATGCTCTAGCTTCAGTTCCATGCACCTATATGCACCTGATTTCATGGCTATTGTCGTTTGAAAAATTCGCAAGCATTTGTATGCCAGTATACAATAAAATTGGTAGAGGTGGCGGGAGTCGAATGCGTTCAGCACTAATTTTGTAAATTCTTATGAGTCAACGCTTGGCGTTGTTAATTAACGCGTTACGCATTTTTGAAAAGAGTTGGTTTTCCTAAAATTTGTCATGGATTCCTAAAATTTTAGCGAATTCTGGCAACGTTTTGGCAATGTTTTCGACCACCCTGAACTACTGCTCAGATTTGAGTTGGTGAATCGCGAAATTCCTGACGGCTTCGCTGGTGTGTTCCGTCATCATTTCCACCGGAAAGTAGGTTGTCCACCCTTCGGCGGGGAGCAACTGGTTTTCTATCGCCTTACGAACATTGGACACATGTTGACTCATCCAAGCAATGGCCCTTGTCGGCCGCTCCGTTGACTGATGTTGATTAAGTAAGTCCCTGAAGAAATACCGAGTCACCAAGACCAGAAGGTTTAAATGTTTTTGATCCTGACGTTCCGCCTGGTCGAGGGTGAGTAAATTGGCCAGCTGAGCTTGAAACAGGGCTGGCGGCGCCAGGAACCACATGGGTCTGACATTGTAAATGATGGGAATGGAGCCGTCTTCGAGTTCTTTTTCGGTAAGCCCATTGACTGTTCGGATGACCTCTGCGGTCTGCCCTTCCGGCCCTTGCAGGATGTGCGTAACCAAACGCATACACCCTTTGGTCGGTAGAGGCAGTTCTTTCCAGTTTGGAGGTAGCCGTAGCTCAGGGACCCGCCGATAGAAGTCAGCATCTCGACTCGTGAAGGGCTGATAGTCACGAATCTTTGGCTCGAACGCCTGATAACGTTCCGCCCAAAGATTAATTGCCTGCCCACCGACGAGTAACAACCCAGTCCCTTCATCAAGAAGGTCTAGGTAGTCCTTAACTGTCCGATCTCGTTTCAACCGAGAGAGCGTTCCAGTTTACCTGAGCCTTGCTCCAGAAATCGTCCGGGAGGATGGAGTTTTGCTTTTGCAGCTCTGTCGGGGTGGCTTTTCCAGTGGATATAGCCAAGCTGTCTTCACGACGGGACTCTGCCCGAGCACTCGCGAAGTCTTTGTCTTCCAGAACTGCTGCTGGTTGGCTCATTATTCTCAAAATATGGCTGATTCTGGTGAAAAGGTCAAGATTGCCCTTCTTGGGGCGTTGTGGGGCTCAAAGGCCACTCTACGGGTACTTAATCGTTAGCTCACTGTCGCCGGAGAGAATTGCGTAGCAAGTTTGTTGTCCGTCGATGCACCATGAGCGCCCTTTTTGGCGTGCGCCCTGAGATGAACTCGTATGCCCCACGATTTGTGGCCACGGCAGGTCATCCTGGAATTCCTCATCCCAGTCCAGCCATGTTATGCCACCAGTTTCAGCCTCACCACCCCGTGTCATCCCCGGTATTAGAAGCCTATCTTCACTATTACCTAAATTTGCGAGCGTATGTGTACAGTGAGCGTCGAACGCATCTAGAGGCTCAGTATGATAAGCGTATTGTTTCCAAATATCCGAAGTTAAACCGGCATGGCTAATGAAATGTCCGTTAACCATTTTGAATAAGCGGCAATCTTTCCAGAAGTCGTCATCCAGAACCTTGTTTATCTTCTTCCCTTTGCTGTTTGTGTAACCTGTTAGCTTGTAAGATAGATTTCTGGGATTCTGAAAGCAGATAAAGCGTCTACGCCCCTCAAGATAGGGAATGTCGTGATTTCCCAGTAAGAAGGTTATGCGGCTGCCGTGTATTTCACGTAGTTTAACCAAGTAATCACAGGTAGCACTTACCGAGGCAGCATGCCTAGACGTCGAGTCAAAATAATCACCCCCAAAGAGAAGATGAGACCAATTGCCTTCCTCTTTCTTCAAAATACAGCGAACCCAGTCGATATGTTGATGCATATCGAATATGAGTAAGCAGGCTTTGGTATTCAAGGTGTGGCTCACAGCTATTCCTTCCAGACACGTCGAATCGTTTCCCGCAGGAAGTTATCTGCGGGCTTGACGACACGGTCGCCTGTATCCAGTTCACTAGCGACGGCCTCCATATGGGCCATTTGCTTTTCCAGGAAGAGGTTGATTGATGGAATCTTGGGTCCCTTTCCGAGTTCGGGCGTCTCCTTCTTCAAGGCAACGAGGCCACGGATATCCTCCTTGAGCTGGCCTTCGTCGAGAAGCTCATCCACGAGCGTCTCAAAACGCATAGGTACGGGGCCGCTACGGTTTTCCAACCAGAGACAGCCGAGGACAGGCCGAAGAATGTACAGGTACTTCTTCAGTTTCACTACGTCTTCCTTCATGAACTCCCGGTAGTTGTGGCGTGCCATGTGCAGGTAGTGGTAGGCGCACGACTTCGGCGAGAAGTAGAGCGGGACCAGCTCGCGGATACCGGCGACGAACGCGTCGTCCTGCTGGTACACGATGGGCGAATCCAGCCACTCCAGGAGAGGCGGGTTGGACTTACGCATAAGGTTAAGCGTCTTGCGTAGTTCCCAGCCGCTGATGTCGAGCGCATCGTTGATCGGCATTTCAATGACGTCCCGGCGAGGGGTAACCGTCACATACCACTCCGGGCGCTCTATGTAGATGAAGCGCACATCCCAGTCACTATCGGGGGAAGGAAAGCCCCAGGCACGACTGCCCGATTCACACGCATAGAGCACTCGGACGCCGCGTTCGCGTTCGATTTCAGTAAGCTTTTGTTGGATGAGTTCGTTCATGGCGGGTTCGGAAAACAGAAAACCCGTCGCCGGAAGGTCGGCTGACGGGTCACGCTAATACGGTTTGGATACGTTGCGACGGTCAGCCCAAGAACAGCACATTCGTACCGCAGAGGTAGCTCTGGCGGGTCTCGAAAATGTGTTGTGATTTGAGTGACATCAGTCGTGAAGATAGGAGGAGCTTCAGGACTGACAAGGTTTTTTATCCCACGAGATAAGTTAATTGTTGTCTTCAGCGCGTGCTTGCCAGGGCTCAGTGTAATCTAATATGTAATCACCAAATGGCAGAATCTACTAAGCGGGCGGCAAATAATCTGGAAGCTATTCTAAGTCAGAAGGATTTGAAGGGTGTCGAGGCTGCACTCTATCCCAAGCCGCAGGCTGCGAATACGGTGATTCCCGCTGGTTATTCCGGCACAAGCGAAGATATAAAGCGTCGCCATGCTTTGTTAGGCGTTTCGGAAGAATATCTTGGGCGTTTGCTTCCTTCAGGAGGTTTTGATGAGTTGGAGGTTTTCTCGAATAATGCAGAAAATCTCGTGGGGGTTGTGCAGGTGCCTCTTGGAGTTGCTGGCCCTTTACGTATCAACGGCATCCATGCCCAAGGTGACTACATCATACCTTTGGCCACGCACGAGGCAGCTCTGGTGGCATCCTACCATCGTGGTGCGCTGGCTATCACGCAGTCGGGCGGCTGCACAACCATGCTACTGAATGAGGCGGTCTCGCGGTCACCGGGCTTTGTCTTCGATAACTTGATCGAGACGGGGAAGTTTCTGGCCTGGCTGTTGCCTCAGGAAGGTCGGTTACGTGAGGTGGCCGAGTCCACGACACGGCATGGGAAACTCATCGACATGAGCGCGACCATCGAGGGTAACCACGTCTATTTGCGCTTTGACTACCACACCGGTGACGCCGCCGGCCAGAATATGGTCACTATCGCCACGCAGGCGGTCTGTGACTTTATCCGTAAAAACTCTCCTGTCCGTCCCAAGGCCGTCTATGTCGAGGCCAACCAGTCCGGCGACAAGAAGGCCAGTAGTCAGTCCTTTCAGCACGTGCGCGGGAAGAAAGTTACCTGCGAGGTCGAGCTACCCGCCGAGGTTCTCAAACGCTCATTCAGGGCCACATCTCGGCAGATGGAGGACTACTGGCGTATCTCCGCTCTGGGTGGTGCGCTCTCCGGCACCATCGGCTTGCAGGGGCACTACGCCAACGGTCTTGCGGCTCTCTTTATCGCTTGCGGTCAGGACGCCGCTTGCGTCGCAGAGGCCGCGGTGGGCATGACCCGCTTCGAAGCACGTGGAGATGCCCTCTACGCAACCGTCACGCTGCCGAATCTCATCGTCGGGACGGTCGGCGGCGGCACCGGCCTGCCGACTCAGAGGGCTTGCCTGGAAATCCTGGGACTATACGGTGCGGGCAAGGCGAAGGCCTTTGCTGAGGTCTGTGCCGGGGTGGTTCTAGCGGGAGAACTATCGATCATCGCCGCCTTGGCGACGGGGAACTTCTCCCGTGCCCATGAGGTGCTGGCTCGTTTGCGAAAACGCCAAACCCATGACTAACCGTTGGTGGACATATCAGCGGGAGCGCTTCCCCCTGGCCCAGCACGCACCACTGGTACTGGCCTTCAGCCTGTCGGCCCTGACCTTCTCCCGCCTCCTGCGAGGCGAGGATTCGTTTCCTCCGTGGCAGCCCTTGTTGGTCGCCTTCGTTACTGCTCTGACCTTTTTCCTGCAACTGCGCATCGCCGACGAGTTCAAGGACTTCGAGGATGATTCACGTTATCGGCCCTACCGTCCGGTGCCACGCGGCTTGGTAACGCTTCGCGAACTTGGTTGGGGCTTTGTGGGTTGTGCAGTCCTTCAGCTAGCACTAGCCTTGTGGCTATACCCACCGCTCATTATACTGTTGGTGGTGGCATGGCTCTATCTCGCGGGCATGTGCAAGGAGTTTTTTGTCCGCGACTGGCTGAAGGCCCGCCCCATCACCTACCTGTGGACGCATATGCTCATCATGCCGATTGTGGACCTCTACATGACCTCATGCGACTGGCTCGTACATGGTTTGGACAAGCCTCCATCGGGCATTCTATGGTTTCTGGTAGTGAGCTTCTGTAACGGCGTGCTGATCGAGTTTGGTCGTAAAATCCGCGCCCCGGAAGACGAGGAAGAAGGCGTCCAGACCTATACGGTGCTTTGGGGCATCCCGCGTGCAGTGGGTGCCTGGGTATTTGTTTTAAGTCTAAATCTCTTTGCTGCTCTCATGGCCGCAAGCCGCACGGAGACATTATTGCCGACCGCCGTACTGCTGGCTGTATTCTACGCGGGAGCCGCCGGGGTCGCATTGGCTTTCTTCCGCCGGAACGTCAGCACACGCGCTAAGCGCATTGAAATGGTCTCTGGTATCTGGACACTAGCGATGTACCTCACCCTGGGCCCCTTGGCCCTCCTTTACCACCGTCTCTAATGTTCGAACTTCTGACAGCCCGCGACGAACCCTCCCTCCCACGCATGGGCGGCAAGGGCTTCGCTTTAGCTCGCCTGAGCGCGGCGGGATTCCCGGTGCCGGCCTGGCTGGCGGTCTCGCCCCCGAAGGTGGACGCGAAGGCGCTTACACCGCCAGAGAGTTTTTCGTGGCCGGATGAATTTCTCCAGCGCCTGCAAGTCGAACTCGCCAAGCTGGCTCCGGCGGGTGATCGCTTCGCCGTGCGTTCCTCAGCGGTGGACGAGGACGGTGCGCGTTCTTCCTTCGCCGGGCAACTAGAGAGTTTTCTTGAGGTCACGTCCGATGATGTGCCCCGGTACATCGTCAAGGTATGGGAGTCGGTATTGTCCGAACGCGTGCAGGTCTATCGTCGCGAGCAGGGCTTGGCAGAGGCGCCACGCCTGCCTGCCGTGGTGGTGCAGAGGATGGTGCCAGCCGAGAGCGCTGGAGTGGCCTTCAGCGCGGACGTAGTCAGTGGGAGCTGGTCCACTGCGGTGGTCAGTGCAGTGCGCGGCTTGGGCGAACAACTGGTTTCTGGTGAGAGCGATGCCGACACTTGGCGCGTGCGGCGCGGGGGCGAGGTTGTCGATTACCAACCCGCACAGACTGGCGGTGAGCCCATCCTGGGCGACCAGCATGTCCGCACAGTGGCGGACTTGGCCCGGCGCTGCGAGCGCTTCTTCGGCGGCCCGCAGGACATCGAGTGGGCCTGGGCCGATGGCGAGCTTTACCTCCTCCAGTCGCGGCCCATTACCACCTTGCATCAGTTGGCCGACCCCGACGGCGAACTGCGCATCTGGGACAATAGTAACATCGCCGAGAGCTACGGGGGCGTGACGACTCCACTGACCTTCTCCTTCGCGCACACCATCTACGAGGAGGTTTACCAGCAGTTTTGCCTCATTCTGCACGTGCGGCGCGAGGTGGTAGAGGCCAACCATCCGGTCTTCCAGAGCATGCTGGGACTGGTACGCGGGCGTGTTTACTATAATCTCATGTCGTGGTATCACGTGCTGGCGCTGCTGCCGGGCTTCCGCCTGAACCGCCGCTTCATGGAGCAGATGATGGGCGTCAAAGAAGGGATGCCCGAGAGCGTGCTGGCGCAGTTTCAGGACGACCGCTTGGGCGCGCGCCTGAAGGACGGCTTTCGCTTGGCCTGGGCTCTGGTCGGGTTGGCCAAGGCGCAGCTCATGCTGCCGCGCATGATTCGCCAGTTCTATCAGGAATTCAACGACGCCCTCACCTTGACCGCCCCACTTGAGCAGATGCGGGCAGACGAACTGACCGGGCATTTTCACCACCTCGAATGCCGCCTGCTCAGTCGTTGGAATGCGCCCCTGGTCAATGATTTCTTTGCCATGATTTACTTCGGGGTGCTGCGTGCGCTGACCAAAAAATGGTGTGACGACGAGGATGGCACTTTGCAGAACGGTCTACTTTGCGGCACGGGTAACATCGTTAGCGCGGAGCCCGCTCGGCGCATTCACGAGATGGCGCAGGTGGCATCGGCTAAACCGGAGTTCATCGCTTGCCTGAGCACCGGCTCCGCGCGTGACATCGAGGTGGCCATGCAGGCCCTCCCGGATTTTGAGAAGCTCTACCAAGCCTACCTGGAGCGCTTCGCCGACCGCTGCCTGAACGAGTTGAAGCTGGAGAGCCCGACCCTGCGCGACGACCCGCTGCCGTTGCTGCGCTCCGTCGGCGCGCTGGCCCGGCGTATCCACGAAGGTCACGCCGTTGAGCGCGCCAGCGAGAACAAGCTGCAAGCGGAGACCGAGGCGGTGGTCGAGGAACGCCTGTCGGGGAAACGTTTGCGGCGTGCGCTCTTCCATTACGTACTTGGGCAGGCCCAGCAACGCGTACGCGACCGAGAGAATTTGCGCTTCGAGCGCACCCGGCTCTTTGGCCGCATTCGTGCTGTCTTTCTGGAACTAGGCAAGCGCTTCGCCGCAGTCCATGCGCTTGATGAACCCCGCGATGTGCTCTACCTGGAAATCTCTGAGGTGCTCGGCTTCGTCGAGGGCACGGCCACGACTACCGACCTAGCCGGTCTGGTAGCCCTGCGCAAGGCTGAGTTCGCCCACTTCGCGGCGGAGCCACCACCTGCCGATCGCTTCGAGACGCGCGGTCTGGTCAGCGTCGGCAACACGTTTCAGGGGGCGGCTAAGTCCCAATCGCAGACGGATAGACCTGCCGTCGATTCGTTGAAAGGCATCGGCTGCTGCCCGGGCGTTGTTCGCGGGCGTGCCCGTGTGGTTTTGAACCCCGCTGGAGCAGAGATTCAGCCCGGTGAAATCCTGGTGGCCGAGCAGACCGACCCTGGCTGGATCACGCTTTTTCCGGGGGCTAGCGGCGTGCTGGTCGAGCGAGGCAGTTTGTTGTCTCACTCCGCCATCGTCTCGCGAGAGCTGGGCATACCCGCCGTGGTATCCCTACAGGGGCTGCTGGCATCCGTGAAAACTGGTGACGAACTTGAAATGGACGGCGCAGCCGGCACGGTGCGCATTCTGGAAAGGGCTCATGAGTAAGGCTGCCACTGAGGCTGCGTCCCGGGCCGACTTTTCCCGCATCCGCTACGCGCAGGTGTGGGAGGACGCTGACATCCTGGTCGAGTCGCTCGCTATCGGGCCCGAGAGCGTCTGCCTGTCCATCGCTTCCGCCGGGGACAACGCCCTGGCGCTGCTGACCCGTTCGCCGAAAAAGGTGGTCGCCCTTGACTTGAATCCCGCGCAGTTGCACTGCCTGGCCTTGCGGGTGGCGGCCTTCCGCGGCCTGGAGCACTCGGAGTTACTGGAGTTGATTGGGGCACGGCCCTCGTCGCGACGGGCTCAACTTTACGTGCGCTGTCGGGAGTACCTGGAATCGGATGCCCGGGACTTCTGGGACGCCCGCCCGGAGGAAGTCGCCGCCGGTGTCGGCTCGGCGGGGAAGTTCGAGCGCTACTTCGCGCTCTTTCGCGAGAAGGTGTTGCCCTGGGTGCATGGCCGCCACGATGTGTCCGCCCTGCTGGAGCCGAAGAGCGCAAACGAACGCGAGCGGTTCTACGAGCAACGCTGGAACAACCTGCGCTGGCGTTGGCTCTTTCGCGTGTTTTTCTCGCGTTTCATGATGGGGCGGCTGGGACGCGACCCGGCCTTTTTCAAATATGTCGAGGGCAGCGTGGCCGACCGCATCCTGGAGCGCACTCGTTACGCTCTGACCGCTTTAGACCCGGCGGAGAATCCTTACCTGAACTGGATTCTCTGCGGCGAGTTCGGCGAGGCGTTGCCGCTGTATTTGCGCGCGGAACACTTCGAGACCATCCGGCGAAACCTTGATCGACTGGAGTGGCGGTTGGCCTCGGTGGAGGATTTTACCGCCAGCTTGGACGAGCCCGTACTCGACGCCTGCAACCTAAGCGACATCTTCGAATACATGTCCGAGGACAACACTGCGCGGCTGCTGGGAGAACTGTGCCGGGTCTGCCGTCCGGGGGCGCGACTGGCATACTGGAACATGCTGGCGCCACGGTCGCGTCCGGATGCGCTGGCTGGCCAGTTGCGACCTTTGGACGAGCTGTCCGAATCGTTATTTAAACAAGACAAGGCATTCTTTTACAGCCGATTCGTGGTGGAGGAGCGCCTGCCATGATTTCCCCCTGGCTCGGCATCCTTATCGTTGTGACTGTCCTTGGGGCGGTCATCGGCGTGCTGGCCCTGGCGCAGGCCCGGCTGGGGCTTTCCGCTGAACTCACGCGCAAGGGCGTTCACGTCGTGATGGGCCTGTGCTGCCTGAGTTTCCCCTGGTTGTTTCGCTCGGTCTGGCCGGTGATGCTGCTCTGCGCGGTCTCTCTCGCGGGCCTGCTTTGGCTGCGGCTGCGCGGCCAAGGACTGCGCACGGTGCTGCACGGCGTGGGACGCTTTTCCTATGGAGAGCTATGCTTCCCCGTGGCAGTGGCGCTGCTCTTCGTCCTGATGCGCAACCCCGTCGTTGATTTCGTCGTGCCGGTCCTGGTGCTGACCCTGGCCGATGCCGTCGGGGCGCTCATAGGGGTGCGCTACGGGATGTCGTCCTACAGCACCGACGAGGGCCATAAAAGCCTGGAGGGCTCTGTTGCGTTCTTCATAACCACCTTCCTCAGCACGCATGTGCCCCTGCTTCTTTTTACAGATATTGGGCGGGCTGAGTGCCTGCTGATTGGCGTCCTCGTCGGCATCGTGGTGATGATGCTGGAGGCGGTAGCCTGGCGTGGCTTGGACAACCTCTTCATTCCCATCGGCACTTACCTGCTCCTGCAGTCTTACCCGCTGCTGACTCCGGCAGAGCTGACCCTGCGCCTGGTCGTGTTGCTCGGGACCATGCTGGTGCTCTGGGGGCTGCGCAAGTGGACTTACGCCCGCGACAGCACGCTCATTGCAGCGGCCCTGTTGTTCTACTTTGTGTGGGTGGTCGGGGACTGGGGCTGGCTCTGGCCACCGTTGGCCCTGCTGATCGGCTACAGCCTGCTGTGCCCACCAGCCTCGCGCGAGTTGCACCTCCCACATGGGATGGCCGACCTCGGCGCAGTGGCGGGCATGGGCTTCGTCTGGCTCTTTCTGTCTGCGGTTTTTCCGGATATCGATTTATACTGGGCCTATGCGTTCTCCTGGGCCTCGCAGATGGGCATGATTGCTTGCTCGTACCTGACCTGGAAGAAGCCGGGACTGACCATGGCATCGACGCTTGTGCAAACGCTGCTGATATGCGCGGCGTTGTTCATCCTACCGGTATTTCTCCACACAGGCATCTCGCAAGCCTTGGTCTCTATGGCACTGTTATTGGCTGCCTGCGCTCTCTGCGTAGCCGTTTATTGGAAGCTTGAGTGGGTGCGGCGAGGCGGCACACAAACACCAGGGCGTGCGGGGAGGCAATTCGTATACGGGGCATTAGCCTCCTGCCTGGGACTTTTCTTAATTCATCTTACATGAGTATAGAGCTATCCATCTTTGCCTCTGCTAAGGAATGGGATTTCTTGGAAGCTTCTCCAGAAGTGCCGATCCTATCCGCTGAAGCGTGGGAGCGCCTCAAACCGGAGGCTCACTTTGTTCTGCATGAAGGCTCACACCTTTTGGCTCGTTGCTCGGTCTGGCTAAATAGCTTGCCAACATGGGAGAGTACGACCCCAGCGGCGATCGGTCACTTTGAGGCGATCAATATCCCATCGGGAAAGCATTTGCTGGAAACAGTGGTCAAGTGGCTCAAAGAGCATGGAGCGGAATCTGTAGTAGGTCCCATGGACGCTAACACCTGGAATCGTTACCGCCTCGTGACCTATAGCGACGGCCGTCCTCCTTTCCTTATGGAGCCGTCACACCCGCCGTTTTACCTTAAGGCGTGGCAAGACGCAGGCTTCACACCGGTGGCGGAATACCACTCGGCAGAGGCTCCGCTGTCGCTCGGCCCCGACCCGCGCCTGGAGCGCACCATCGAACGCCTACGGGCCAGCGGCGTCTCCCTGCGCAATCTACGCGTGGATGACTTCGAGGGCGAACTGCACCGTATCCATGCGGTGGCGCAGGAGGCTTTCGCGGCAAACTATTTCTACACGGATATTGGCGAAGACGATTTCATCGCACTTTATGCTCCCTATCGCGATAAGCTCGATCCACGTCTCGTCTTCCTGGCCGAGCACGACGACGAAGCTGTCGGTTTCCTCTTTGGCATCCCCGACTTCGCTCAAGCCCTGCGAGGCGAGACGGTGGAGGCGGTCATCCTGAAAACGGTGGCAGTGCGGCAGCGCCGGGACTTGGCGGGCCTGGGATTATGGATTGTGCACAAGGGGCATCAGCGAGCGGCGGAGCTGGGCTACCGGAAGATTATCCACGCGCTTGTCACTGGACAGAGCAAGCTGCGTAACTTGGGCGGTGAGACACTTGATGTCTTTCGCAAGTACACGCTCTTCGGCCAAAAACTTTGACGCATGAACCTCGCAGAACTCCTCGACCAGCAGGCCGCGCAACGGCCCGAGCAGACGGCTCTCATCGACGGTCGTTGCGAGAGCGAGCGTGAGATAAGTTACGGGCGATTGCAGGAGCTAACCTTGGCCACCGCTGCGCACCTGAAGCAGGTAGGCATTACGTCAGGCAGCCGTGTACTGGTTTTGGTGCCGATGCGTAGCGAGCTGTACGTCACCCTGGCCGCGCTTTGGCGCCTGGGCGCAGTGGCGCTGTTTCTCGACCCCTCCGCCGGACGGGAGCACATCGCCCAGTGTTGTGCCCAAGCTAAGCCGGACGCCTTGATTGGTGTGCCCAAGGCCCGTTGGCTAAGCTTGATCTGCCCGGCGCTGCGGCGCGTCACGTGCAAACTCTACTGGGGCAGTCAGCTCCGTTGGGGCGTCCAGCCGTCGGGTTCGATCCCCATCGTTGAGGTTCCCGCCGACCAACCGGCCATCCTCACCTTTACCAGCGGTAGCACCGGTGAGCCCAAGGGAGCCATCCGCACACACGCGGTGCTTCGCGCCCAGTACAAGGCATTGACCCATGCCATCGCGCTGGAACCCGGCGAACGCGACCTCGCCACCATGCCCATAATTGCGCTGGTCAACCTGGCGGCTGGTCTGACTACGCTCATTCCCGATGCCGACTTGCGCCGCCCGGGCTTCATCAAACCCGGCCCCGTTTTGAAACAGATCAAGCGGTTTCAGCCGACCCGTTGCGAGGCATCGCCAGCTTTCTTGCGGGTGCTGTGTGAAGAGGCAGAGCGCCGCGGCGAACCTCTAAGTGGTTTTTCGAAGATTTACACCGGCGGGGCACCCGTTTTTCCCCGTAATTTGCGCCTCTACGCTCGGAGCTTCGTCAACGCATCAGTGAACGTCCTATTTGGTTCCACTGAGGCCGAACCGATTAGCCACATCTCGCTGGACGAAATCGCTGAAGCAGACTTGGCCCAGATGCGTGCGGGGAACGGTCTGCTGGTAGGCGCGGTGTCGCCCGAGACGCGCCTGCGCATCATTCGTGACCAATGGGGCGAGTCGTTAGGGCTGCTTTCGACGGATGCTTGGGCAGACATGGCTTTGCCCGTCGGCGAAATAGGCGAAATTGTGGTCAGTGGCGACCACGTCGTGCCGGGCTACCTGAACGGTCAAGGCGACGCCGAGAACAAGATCCGGGTGGACGGCACAATCTGGCATCGCACCGGTGACGCAGGCTACCTCGATTCCGAAGGTCGCCTCTGGCTGATGGGGCGTTGCTCTGCCAAGTTCGAAGTAGACGGCCAGACGAT
Organism: Verrucomicrobiia bacterium; assembly: GCA_030432235.1. Taxonomy (GTDB): domain Bacteria; phylum Verrucomicrobiota; class Verrucomicrobiia; order Opitutales; family Cerasicoccaceae; genus JAUIHT01. The sequence goes on from JAUIHT010000001.1 coordinate 86,616, forward strand.
TTACCCGTTTTCTGTCGAGTGCGCCGCCGCGGAACATTTCAATGTCCCTATCGCCGGCTGCTTGAAGCAAGACACAGGCTATATACTTGCCATTCCAACGCTCTCGAACACGGCAATCGATGACCACTTCGCCCCGCAGTTACCCCGTCCTGAGAATATTCTCCAGCTAAAGCACATCCCGGTCGATAAGCGTCATAACGCCAAGATAGACTATAAGGCGTTGGAAAAGATAATATAAAACAAGTGGAGGTGGCGGGAAAGTGAATTTACCGCCCGAAATCCCCTATTTTATGCGGATTCTGTCTGTCTGTTACAAGTGAACTGCGATGGTTTTTTGTAACACTTGCAGTCAAGGCATGTAAATGAACCAGTCAAATCAAAACGTGTCTGGGTCCCTTTCTAGTTCATCAGGGACATTTGTCGAAAAAGTCAGGTGAAGCTTAGCGAAATCAATTTCAAAAGCCACCTCTTCATGATAGTCAAAATTTGAGATGGCGTCCTTGCAGCCTAAATAGGCAGAACCTGAAAAGGAAACATATAGAATACCCGTAGAACTATTCTCGAATTCCGTATCTTCTACATTGTCAATGCCATCGTAGGTCTCCCGGAATTCTTGGCAAAAGTCCGCGAATAAGGTTCGCTCATCCTCTTCAGGCAAGTCCGTAATAAGCGCTTCGATCAATGTCCTTTTTTCTGATTTAGTGCCATTTCTCAAGATTTCGGCTTCATCCTCAGAAAGTCTAATAGTAATGGTTTTCTCAATCATAAGAACTTTGGTCGAAGGCTATCTAAAATGCCCTCGTGAGTAAAGTGGCTACATAGCCTACCTTGGACATCAAAAGCCTTCCTAGCGGTATTTTTTTAATTGATAGGGGCCTTCCTGCTGCCAAACAAGGCTGTGGCCTATGGGACATCCCCCAAACTCGCCAAGCCTTCTACTGCTCGCTGATATCTTCTAGTAAGACAAAAGTTAGTGGTCGAATTACCCACGCGCTCAAGGATACCTCGTTCAGTAAGTTGACGGATAACTCGTCTTAGCGATCTAGAATTTGGCGAGATGGCAATCCCATTAGCATGGACTAAACTGGTAAGAATTATACGCGTATATGAACCGCATATTTCACTTATCTGGCCAAGTAAAAGATACGCGGGCGTGTTGATGTTCGATACTTCTGTTGAACGCCGTAAGTGCGCCCAAAAATTGTTTAGCAATCTTGCAGATTCATCTGGAACCCGATATGAAATCCAGTTGTGAAGTATACGCCGACTACGGGTTGTATGACTTCTACGTGAATTAGGGGGGTGTAAAATCTCCTGGCACGCGGTCAGGTCTAGCCTGATCTCAAACCGCACTCGCTTATCGGTTTTAGCATAAATAGCCAACTCACGGCCTACACCCAAGCCAATCCTAAATTGACGCGATAAAGCTTCAGTGCGCTCAATTCCCTGAACTTCAAAATCATTGATGCGTAGTCTTCTACCGTAAGATTGCAATGCTGCCTGAAAACGCTCAGTGAAGTTAATTGAATTCATTTCATCAGGCATTGCTAAATCAATGTATGCTTCAACATTTCTAAAATTGTAATCCATGCTGCCGACATTGAACTGCAAATTTGAAATACCTGAGGCTGCATGACGAAATTCATGCTCAATTTGATAAAGCACGGCACTCAAATAGTCGTTTACAAGACGTGGCCACTGTCCTGAATTTGCGATATTTTCCCAAGGGCCAAAGATTAAGTTATCGGAGTTATCCAGCGATTTTTCTCGCTGACGATACGATAAGCCGTCGATTACTCTGTTCGTCCGATTAAACAGTTGCTCACCCGAAATTTGAAACTGTTGCAATTCATCCGATTCTGCACGAGTAATCCTTTGGTAGTTCAAGAATCTTGTTGGATTCAAATTTAGGTTCAGTTCTATATCAAAGGTTCCACTACCTTGACTTCGACTGATAGCATTGCTTGTGACGCGAATGGAACCACCAAATAAAGGATGTGTTCTACGACTATGGGTTATGAGCCTAATCTCCACATTGCCTCGTCCTACATCTTCGGAAAATCTTCTAAAAATTGGCTGATATCCAGTATCTCCTATCTCATGAATACGACTCAAACTCCTTAGTGCATCATTTACCGCTATAACACTCCCCTCAAAACGCCAACCAGTTACACGTAATTCTATTTTATCATGCCGAAGCATATCAGCCTCAATATCCAGTTCAGTGCTAAAGGTCTGCATTCTAAATTATTTTCACCTCTACATACCCCTGTATAAAGAGTCTAAAAAATCATAAATTTAAGTAGCCCCAACCGCATCTTCTTGTGGACTAATAGAACGAAGAAAGTTCTTTTTTAAATAAAGTTCATTTGAAAGATACTCTTCTACGAGGTTAATCGTTTCTTCAAGCGCCTGAACAACCTGATCTCTTGCAACATCAAGACCTTTTTCAAATGATGCATCGCGCCCAACCTCAGCGAAAGATTTTATACCATGTGCGAGGTCATTTCGATACCGTTTTATTTCGACCAACTTCCAATACTTTTTACCATTTAGTTTTCCATAACCGAAATGCACAGCGGTTTCAGACATTTTTCTGGCATCCAAATTCCCTGAAAAATGCCCCTGGGCAACAAAAGAATTATGGATAATATCTCTAGCAAGCTCATTTAGATTTTCAATTAAACTTTCAGGGTTTCGGTTTCTGAATTTTCTTAAAATCATCAATCTAATTTCATCTCGACAATCATCAAAATGAACACGCTTTGTCTTTAGCTCATCAAAAATACAATCTAGTGCTGAAGTCATAGTTGATTCTACTAAATTATACAAAAGCAAATAAGCATTTGCTTTTAGTGTCCTCAGCAGATCGACTTTATCTGGAAGTGGCTCATCATTATGTAGCAAATCTTCAATTTTTAGTTTTATATAACTCTTATCGATACCTCGAACAAAGTTCAAATAATTATCTACTTCGTGTCTCCGAAGCTCAAATTCCTGCTTAACTCTTTCCACGGTAAACTCCTAAAAGATTATCCCTGACATAATGAAGCCTACTGACAACCTTAGGCTTAGAATTACTAGCATCAGAGGCAATTAATAGTTGAAATTCATTAGAGTAAATCCAATCTTCGACGTTTTGAGGGATTAAGTTAGGATTTTCTCGTAAAGCTATAGCCGCGCCTACAGACAAAGCCTCAAATCTAATTCTAGGAGTCCTGCCTAAATCAGGCTTATTGAAGCCGTAAGGATAATATTTTTTGGCAAACTGCATTGCGCTGTCAAATTCAGTCTTCATTGAAACCTCGTCAAATTCTTCTTGATTCATTTTTTCTAGGTAATCATCAAGGAAACCTTTCACACTGTGCTTGAATTCCTCATAGTCATTCAAGTATGCAAAAAACCTAAGGACAAACTCCTCCCTCTCTCTTCGCTTTATACTAGGCTTAGATAGCGGGGTTAGTTCGGAAAATAATCTATCCTTGGCACAAACCTCCAAAAAATTAGTGAATGTTCCACGCATTATCCCCCTTCTTTGTTCCATGTGATTTAGAGGGTCACTGCCAGTATTTATACGCTCAAACAAATCTCTCCTTGTTTCCTCATCAGCCTTTTCAGAAAGAACAATCATTCTTAGTGTCGTTCTTTTAAATTTCCGTTGCCGAGCCAGTGGTAGGTCTTTGAAATAATATCCATTCAACTTGTCCAATTTATCAAGCTCACAAAGCCTTAGATCATCATTTAAGAACGCGTGAAGTGTTCTGATTCTCTGGGAACCATCAACAATTTCTAGCCTTCCCTTTTCATCATTTATATCAGCAAGAAATAAATAAGGAATTGGTAACTGTATCAAAACAGACTCTATAAATTTGGATTGCCTTTTATCATCCCACGTATGCTCCCTTTGATATTCAGGAACGAAAAATTCAGCGCCTTCAACATCATCTACACCTTTGAATTTTTCTACTATAATCTCTACCGGGTATTCCTTAACATCGTAATCAACTTGCCGACTATGCTCTACAATTTGGGCCTCAATTTCCTCCGCAAGTAAAGTCGTCAACATGTCTTGTTGTCTATTATCATTCATACTAATAATGTTGTTCTATATGGTTTTTAATAGCATCGCCAACAACCTTCCCCAAAGTCACAGGAACAGCATTCCCGATTAGCCTTCCCATCGCCTTAATAGACACATTAACCCCCGGCTCAATAAATCTATAATTCTCAGGAAACCCCTGCAACAAAGCACCTTCACGCAATGAAAGTGCTCTATCTTGCTCAGGATGGCCAAAGCGGCCACTACCGAATCCAAAAAACTGGGTTGTTATAGTAGGCACTGGTTTATGCCATTCAAAACGACCATACACACTTGGATAAGATAAGCCTGTTTCTGCCTTATGGCAGTCTGCCACTAGCCTTTTAGGCCAGTCTTTCCAAGTCCCGCCCGGTTTAGACGCTCGAATCCTTTGAAGGTTTAGAGGGCTTAGCCTACTGCATCGGTGAAGTGGGTCGTCAGTTGAGGCAGTGCCATGTTCAAGTCTTGGAAGATTCTTTATTATACTCTCTGCTGTAAGATAACTCTCTGGCTTGTGGGTCTTAGGGGGTAACAGAATTTCAGCTTTTTTAGATGCAAAAGCCAATAATCTTGTTCGTTGCTGAGGTAGACCATAATCTGGAGCATACACATCGTAAGAGGTGAATTTGTAGCCTGCTGCGACCAGATCAGCTTCGAATTCGCTGAAAATTGTATGCTTTCTTAACTCCACAACATTTTCCATGCTAATGACTTCAGGCGACAACTCTAACGCAAGCCTCGAAAAATGCTTTAGGAGACCCCACTTGGGATCGCTTTCATTATTTTTGCCCTGTGTATATTTGGAAAAGGGCTGGCAAGGCGCACATCCAACTAATATCCGCTGTTTAGCGCCCTTAAAATGTCTATCAAGTTCTGCTGACGTAAGGTTTCCTACATCAACTTCAAAAAATTTTGCAGGATGATTATTTGTTGCGTATGGATATTTGCATGTGCCATCAATATCATACCCAGCAATTACATTAATCCCCGCATCCAGTAGTCCACGAGTCAGTCCACCAGCTCCACAAAACAGGTCTATAGCAATGGGATGTGATTTGTTTTTCTTCTTTTTAGCCACGCGCAACAAAAAATTGATTGTTGGTGTGATATAACATCCGTCAAGAGAATGCCCAACCTATTCTCGCAAAAGGCAAATAATTTTCTTGTCTACAATAACGAACGTTTTCGTGAACCCTCCTGCCCTCGAAAACCCGCCTTACGAAATTGGCGATATTAGTTTATTTTACTGGTTCACGAAATTATAGTTTACAAAACAATAATTTTACCGTTTAAATAAACCAATTATGAAAATTGGCTACGCACGGGTATCTACAAACGAACAAAATCTTTCGCTTCAGCTTGATGCCCTTAAGGCTGAAGGATGTGAAAAAATCTTTCAGGATAAAATTTCGGGCGCAAAATCGGAAAGGCCTGAATTCAGTAAGCTCCTAGAAGGGCTACGTAAGGGGGACACCGTTATCGTCTACAAGCTGGACAGATTAGGGCGTAGTCTGAAGCACCTGATTGAAACTGTTGCAGATTTTCAAGATCGGGGCGTCAGCTTCAAATCCCTTAATGATCCCGTGGATACAACCTCACCGCAAGGAAAGCTGATTTTTAATATATTTGCCTCTCTCGCGGAATTTGAACGGGAGCTAATACGGGAAAGGACGATGGCGGGTCTAGCCTCTGCAAGGGCTAGGGGGCGCATAGGGGGCCGTCCTAAAGGCCTGTCCGAGGATGCTGAGAACACAGCCCGCATTTGTGAATCTCTCTATCGAGAAGGGACTCATAGCGCCAACGCAATAGCGAAGCAGCTTGGCATCTCAAAGGCTACACTATATAAATACCTACGGCATAGGGGCGTAGAAATCAGCCCCTATAAAAAAGTATTCTAATACACTATGCACTTAAGAGCCTCCGAAATGGCCTTTCTGGCATTTTCGATGTCCGGTGCGTCGAACGACTCTTCCACAACCCCGGCAGCCATAAACTCATGGTGCCCGATTTCGGTTATTGATGCGTTAACTATCCGAACGCACGCATTTTCATTAACAATTAAACATGGCTTAAGCGAAGCCCCTGACGGAACCTTAAAGACAAACATGTCGGGTGATTTTCGACCCTGTGTAAATATTGGCTTTCCCCCGCTTTGTGGAATCTCTCTTATTTCTCTCTTGCCTTCTTCAAAATGGCATCCCGGAAGATGAATTAGTCTATCGTTGGGTTGAACTAAGAAATATTCCACAATATCACGATATAAAAAAGTCATGATTCTGCAAGTATATTTTTTTTAGGCATACCGCCTATCGAAATAGATGACATTTCGCTCGTGCATGCACCTTATTGAGTGACATTTTTGGCAGCGTGCCACCCTTCATTGTAGCCCTCGTGGTAGCCTTTTGCGTATTGCGTTGGATATTCCATGCCCTGGGCAAGGCGCTTGCCGTTATCCTTGGCCCACAGGCCCCGCCTTTCCCTGCCAGAATACCAATCCGCTTTGCCCACTATCCAGCCATCATCAAAGCCCATATTATAGGCGGCTTTTTCAGCGTCTGCGGCAGCCTGTGCTTGTTCTTTGGCTTTACGTGCTATTTCTGCTTCATTCGCTAACCGTTGGGCTCTAGCGCGATCAAAGATGTCAGTGTCTTGATAATTCGCAGTAAACCTGCCGGAATTATGCCTTAGCTTCAGCGTGCCATCTTCTTGAATGCCTTCCAATGCGACAACCGTTCCCTCTGCTAATTCGATTTCACCAACATTTTGACCGTTGCTTACTATGGCAATGGAAGCAGGGGCAGCCAGAGAAACCTCTCTAGGCCGGATTGAATAATCGTTCAATAGTGCCTCTAGCGACATGTCTGATGGTTCAGGCAAAGAGGGTGTAGAATCTTTAGCAGGCAGGTAAGACTTTGAGTCATCTGAAACGGTAACTTGCTCTGTGGGCTTAGGGGGCGGCGGCGTTGCCGTAGACTCAGAAATATTCTGACCCTGTTGGCTAACTTCACTAGCTGGCTGCATGATCCCGATAATCGCTAGGACCGCGAAAATCCCGATTATGAAAAGCACGCAACCTGATGATTTCTTTTTGGCTTTGGACATGGCAAACTTAACGAAATAACACACACGAACGTGTATATACGAAGATATGGCTGCAAGGTAAAATTACCACGTGGCTGAAATTAGGACAAAGTTTGGGCAAAGCATTTACAGACTCAGGCAAGAGAAAGGGCTCTCCCAAATGGAATTGGCAGCTAGGGCCGATTTGCACTTAAACACCGTTAACCTAGTTGAAGCAGGCAAGAAAAGCGTCCAGATTGAAACTATTGAGAAGTTGGCGATAGGCTTAGAGTGTTCAATGGCCGATATCTTTGCACTGATTGATAAATAAAGCTTCGTTATCATCCAAACAGTATCCGGGTCTTGGGGCGTTCATATATTGCGCCCAACACGGCATCGGCCCTATCGGGGCTCTGAAGGCCCCTGGAAGCCATTTTTGGCTTAGGCTCTACCTGCACTTGCCCCCTGCTATTCAAAAGGTATCTACGGGATACTAACTGCTCATGCAAAAGCTTGTCGTTAGGGAGAATGATCGCGCCCGCTTTGATGAACTGCGCCCCCTGCATCCACATTTCAGTGCCTGTATTGGCGTAGGCTTCCTTATTCTTGGCGGGTAATTCATTCCTAATGCGGTTCAACTTCCAATCTTGTTCATCAAGCCGATCTAGAATGGGAATCCCAAGGCCGGATGCATCGGCGCTTATTTGCCTGGGCTTCAATCCCTGCTGCCGGAATAGCCGGATAAACTCTCCACAGGCTGACATTGTATTCCTATCCCGCCATGCCTTAACAATTTCAACACGATTTCCCCGGCGCACTGCCAAGACATTCTCATCCCCGCCCGCCGCAAAGTCACAGAAGGCGCGGACTTTACCCTCTTCATACTGAATGGATGTCGATAGGCAGTTCTCAAGGTCTGTTAGTGTAATGATTGATTGATCGCTATCATCATTCGGGAACTCCGCATATATCATGCTGCGCACTAGCGGGCTATCGATCCCGTATTTTGAAATCTGTTCATCAATCCAATCCTGCGATATATGCGGGCAATCGAAAGCCGACACTGAGAAGTGCCGAAAGAAGCGTCTCTCAGAAGTGAAGGCCCTGTAGAATTTGCCTTTCTTGGGGCCGGGGGAACTTATCATCAGTAGGCGCGTTGGCTGGCAGCGTTCAATGGCCTCAAAAATTTCATCAGGAACGCTCTTGGATTCATCAACGATGACTAGGAGGTTGTCATTATGCCAGCCCTCGAAGCGGGCGGCGTCATCCGTAGAAAATCCGATAATGCGCGAACCCGTAGGCGTCTCAACTTCAGTATCAAGAAATTTCCAGCTAGGGAAAAGATTCTGGAAACTACGTATCCCCGGAAAGCACTGTTCCTTTACTTGGCGGAAAACGCCCGCCGTTATCAAGGTCAGGCTTCCGGGGAACACGGCGGCGTGCCATAGGGCAAGGGGAACGCCAAGGCGGGAGGTTTTCCCGGTTCCATTGCCCGCCTTGATGGCAACCGCGCTCCCGCGCATGTCCAAGGCCGCTAAGGCATCTTGCTGCCACCCGTATAGCTCCATGCCTAGAATGCCCCTAGCGAAGCCGTAGGGCAACTGTAGAAGCTCTAGGGCGTCATTCTGGATTGCTGTCTGACTCATAGCGTTGCCTTGCCTCTGCTATTGCCTGAATGGTCGCATCATCGAAACCCATTGAATGCTTTAATGTGCCTTCGTGCTTGTGGGCGACCTCTACGCGGTTTTTGGCGAAATGCTCTGGGAAAGCGTGTTCAAGATACCAACGTGAATCGGCTGTATTTCCCTTATCGCTGGATTCCCGAATCCGCTTTAGATGGCTAGCCATGCCCTGTGCTATGGCCCTGTTTATGGACTCAGAAAATTCTGGAAAATCCCGCCGCCACTGCATGAAGGTTTCGTAGCTGATGCCTACTAGCGCGGCGGCGTGGGTTAAGGGCAGTCCGTCAGAAATCGCCTCTAGAATTTCTTTGGTTAGGGCGGGAGTTCGCTTAGTGGGCCTTCCTCTTCGTCTGCGCTTTGGTGGATTCATGGTATTTTTGAAACTGTTGCAAAATCGCTCGCTAATTTAGCTTTCAAAGAACGAACAACCTTGTGTTTCACACCTTAAGAATCAGCCATCCATATGTCAATAAATATTTATCAATCAATTACTTAAGAACTGTTTCATTGTCAACTCAATCTAATCCGATTGGATGTATAAATGAGATAAATCTAACTCTTCGTAGCAAATCTTTTCAATTTGCTCAGCATATATGGCTATAGGGACGCCAACACCATAGTGTCTTCCGGTGCTTTGTGATTCTGTCCAACCGCATATGCGATTACAATATTCGGTGAATATTTTAGCCTCTCGTAATTTATCCCTAAATGTATGTCTGAAGCTGTGAAAACAAAGCGCTCTGCCATCTGACTTTAAGCCAGTTGAAATCAAGAATCTCCTATACCATTTCTGAAAAGAGTCCGAATAACCAGTGGCTCCGAAAGCAAGGTCTGGAAACAGCCTCGTAGACTTTTGCTTACTCATAGCCTGAACATAATCCAAGAATCCAAGCTTCAGTAATTCACTGTGTAGAGGGACATTTCGTTTTGCAGATTCATTCTTCAGGGACTTGTCCCCAGCAAGCCTACCGCTATCAAGCTTTTCACGAATAGCTATGTAATAAATGCCATCTTCTTCTTTAATATCCTCTACATAGAGTTGGCAAATTTCATTCAGTCTCATCCCTGAGAACAAGGCAATCAACGGCACCCAGAAACGATGCCTCCTGATGATGCATTTGCCAGTTCGGGAGTAGTTTCGTTCATCATCAACGCAACCTGTATAAAGGGGGGCTTGGAAAATAGTCTTTAATTCATTAATCGAATATGGGCGCACTCTATTATCATCATCGTCAACATCCGTAGCCAGTTGAAGCTTCTTGGCTGGGTTTTTGGGTATCAACTGCCAATCTTCAGCAAATCCAAACAGCGTAGAAAGCGATTCAAAGGTCTTGTTAATCGTCCTGGGGTGGAGAGTCTTGAAATCCTTAGCCTTGGAAGAATTGACAACCTGCTTGAAAGTCAGGCCAGGGAAGCGCTTTGAAGCATTCGTAGGCACCTTCTTTAGTAGGGCGCGATATTCCACGAAATCATCTCGGCAAATGTCAGTGATTGAGGTTGCCTCCCCGATATACTCGGCAAAGCGAATTAGGTGTTGCTCATATTGGAGGCGGGATTTCGAGGCTAACCTTTTCTCGGCAAGGTATTTTTCCAATAGTCCTTGAACCGTTACTTTGGCCTTGGGCGCATTCCGCTTTATCTTTTCAGGTAAGGGGCTTTCATACTCTACTCCATTAAAATAGCTATCTCTTATATGCGCCTGCTTGCTTAAGGAACTGATCCGCCTTTCTCTGATTTCCTCTAAACCACGACGCACAAGTTTACTTATTAGCGCATATTCCTTGGAATCCCTGTTAATGTTAATCGAATGCTCTCTTAGGATATTTTCAGTTTCCTTTTGAATCCAGCTATCAGAAGAATCAATGTATGCCTCGGAATCGGTTTGCAGGACTTCAAGGTCACATTTTAGGCCATCAAGCACTTCATAAGAATTAGAATTTTTGATGGCATCGTCTACAATTGGAACGAAATCAAATTCTTGCTTGTGGAACCATGACAATACAATGCTTTGGATTTCTTCGTTTGATAGTGACTCGACATGTAGCACTCCCTCAACCCTAGCTTGCTCACTTTGCAACAATTTCAATTTTCGGGCAGCGGCGTTAATTACATTCTCAGCTTCAACCAATGCCATAGGATATCCCTTCAGCGCTTCTTGATAGTCGCTGGTTTTGAAGGACTTGGTAAAAGCTGTTTTTCCGATTAGGGGGACAAGCTCCGCTGGAATCGTCCTTCTGTATCTCCAATGTTTTCCTCGTTTTTCTAAGCCATTTGGTCTCTTTGGCACTGGTTTCATCCTTCTGATTTGTAACAGTTATTTGTAACAGTCCAGAAAGAAGTGCCCTAAAATCAATGACTTACGTTATAAATCAACGACTTACATAAAATTGGTGGAGGTGGCGGGAGTCGAACCCGCGTGTCCGGAGGTTTCACGCATAGCGTCTACGAGCGTAGTCTGTCTATTGGGCTTCGGGAGTGTGGAGCGAACAAACACGCTTCACTCCCCCTAGTGGCCTGTGGAGTACGGCGACGGCCCGGTCACCCGGCCGTCACTATGCCTGCTGGCTGACGCCTTGATCCCTTAGCAGGTGTCCAGGTCAAGACGAGGCTGACTTAAGCAGCCATAAGTTCGCCCTGAGGGGCGAACTCGACGATTTTATTTTCGCCATTTATAGGTGTGATGGATTTGATGCGGAGCCAACCATCATCTCCGGCCCGCAACCATGCCCTACATCTCCGGGTCGAATCCGTAACACCCCCGTGAAGGTTTTGACGGATTCCCCGTGGGGAATCTCACAAAGAACGAACCTACCAGCATGCCACAATCGGCGCGGATGTCAAGGGGTCGTAAGGAGCACGGGGTGGCCGGATTCGGCGCTGTCGATGGCGGCAAAAACCATGGCGAGACTATGGATGTTGTCGGCGGCTTGCGTTTCCGGTATGCAGCCCTCGCCCAGGCTGCAAAAGAAGTTATCGAATACTTGGGCATGGAGGTCGGTCGCGGTGGGCTTGCTCTGGTCGCTTAGATCGTATCGCTCATGGACGCTGCGCGCGCCTTCCTGGCGAGTGGGGATTTCGTAGAAAAGGCCATCGTCGCCGTCCCATACGAGGGTGCCGCGTTCGCCCACCAGACGCCAGGTGGCATTCCAACTGGTGCAGGCGCCTTCGGCATTCCAGGATCCGCGGTAGTTGAAGTGTACGCCGTCTTCCATGGTAAAGAGTGCCTCTGCAGTGGCGCCATGCTGGAAGCCCGAGCCGGCCGGGTTGGACTCACGAGCGTAAACGGACTTCGCCTGCTTGCCACCGGTGAGCATGCGTGCGAGGTCAAAGTGATGGATGGCCATATCGACCAGCAGTGCATGGTCCATCTCCGCTCGAAATCCCCCGATGTGAATACCCATGAAGTAATCCGCGTAAATGCTATGAAGCGGGCCGACGGTGCCCTGTTCGATGAGCTCTCGTGCCCGCCTGCCCGTTTGCTGGAAGCGGCGGTTCTGACAAACGGCCAGTTGACGTCCACACTCGGTGGCCTTGGCCACCATGCGACGGGCGGACTCCATGGAGTGGGCTAGGGGCTTCTCTACCAGGACGTGGCAGCCGGCCTCCAGTGCGGTAACAGCGACTTCTTCGTGGGCCTCGGGGATGGTGGCGTTGAAGACCACATCGGGCTTCAGTTCAGCCAGGGCGTCGCCCAGATTGTCACCGACGTAAACGTCCGGCGCGAATTCGTCCGCTCTTGCTTGGGCGGCATCACGATTGATATCGACAATGCCTGTGAGGCTTACGTCATCGCGCTCTTTCAACGGTCTTAGCCAAGCGCCGGCAATGCGTCCGCAGCCGACGTGCAGGATTTTTAGAGGGGTCATGCATCCCTCATTGTGCATGGGCGCGTAGAGGGCAAGACTGTTGCTGTGCGGTTATAACGATATAAGAAGGGTACCATTGCGGTATTTCCAGTTGATTTCCGGCGCGGGGTGACATGATAATCGAAGTCTTGCGAGTAATACACCTCTACATGCGTGGATGAAAATTAGCCGGGGAGATATCATTGCGCGTGGGTTGACCGGGCGTTGCCCGCGTTGCGGCGCTTTTGGCCTTTTTCGGCATTGGTTTCGGCTGAACAAAAGCTGCTCAGGCTGCGGTCTGCCGCTGGAAAAGGAGGAGTCGGGGTTCTACTTCGGCACGACTTCCATCGGGTACGTGCTGGCCATCATTGTGGTGCTGATACCGGTCTGTTTTCTCGTGGTGCTGGACCTGCTTTCCGTCTGGATGGGCGTGGCACTGGCTATTGTTGGGTCCGTCTTGCTGGTGGTGGCGCTCTACCCGATCCTGCTGTGCTGGGTTCTGATGAGTTACTACGCGCTTTTTCCCGAACGGCTGGAAGATGACGGCGCAGGCAAAGAATAGGCGTGCCGCGCTTTTCGCTTTCAGCTTACGTGTTTTCGCTTTTAGCTCTTCCAATGCAAGTCATCGAGTCGCTGACACAAATGCAGAACCTCGCCATCCAACTCCGTGGCGAGGGCAAGCTCCTCGGGCTGGTCCCGACCATGGGCGCGCTGCATGAGGGGCACCTCTCCTTAATCGACATCTGCAGGGAAAAGGCCGATGTCACCGTCGTTTCCATCTTCTTGAACCCCACCCAGTTCGGGCCCAACGAAGATTTGGACAAGTACCCGCAGGCGCTGGAGCAGGACTTGCGCGCCAGCGAAGAGCATGGAGCGGACATCGTATTCGCGCCTCATCGGGACGACGTATACCCGCCTGATTATTCCACCTATATCCTCGAGGAAAAGGTGGGCAAAGACCTTTGCGGGATTTCCCGGCCCGGCCATTTTCGTGGCGTCACCACTGTTGTGGCGATGCTCTTTAATGTCTGCCGCCCGGACGTGGCGGTATTCGGGCAAAAGGATGCCCAGCAGTGTGCCGTTATCAAACGCATGGTGCGCGACCTGCACTTTCCCATCGACATCGTCATTGGCCCCATCGTGCGTGAGCCCGACGGACTGGCCATGAGCAGCCGGAACCGCTACCTGGAGCCCGTCCAGCGCAAGGAGGCCGCGCGCTTCAACGCAGCTTTGCGGCAGGGGCAGAAGCTGGTCGAACAAGGCTTCCTCAATGTTGATCGCGTTAAGGCCGAGGTCGCGCATCATCTCAGTCAGAGCCGTCTGATTCGTATCATTTACATCGAAGTCGTGGACCGGAATACCATGAAGCCCGAGCGGGAGGTGCGCCCCGGTCAAAGCCTGCTTGTCTCCGCCATCTGGCTCGACCAGACACGTCTCATCGACAACCTCGAACTTTGAGCTTCAGGCTGCTTGCTTCCCTTTACGCCAGCGACGCAGACCGGCGGCACCCAAGGCGAGCACACCCAATCCGATAACGGTTTCACGGGTCTCGGGTATAGCACCGACCTGGATGGATGAGCCCGGAGTGCTTTCATAGGCCCATTCGCTGATAGTCAGTGAGCCGTGGGTGAATTCGCCCTCATCCTTCTGGGAAGCAATGCTCAAGCGAGCCCAGCCCGCGTGTGTCCCATCATCACCGTTAAACCGGAAGCCCACGAAATTCTCGTTTCCCAGTGGATCTTGAAAAAAGATGGTAAAGCCAGGGCCGGTGACGGTGCCGCCGGTGTAGGTGAGGGTACCGACATGCAAGCGCATCCAAGTCTTGGCATTGCCTGCCGTGGTACCGCTGGCTGTGCGTGCACTCACAAACCAATCGTAGGTGCCCGAAGAGTAAACCCCGCCGGGTTTCACGCTATGCGCACTGTTGAGGGCTTGTATCTGATTACTGTTCTCCCCCAGGATTCCGGCGAAGACATTCGTTTGCGCGCCCAGACTGTGGGTGACCGTGTTGTGGACGTTGCCGCGGCCTTTCAAATGGACGTTATAGTTGGTGGCGGAAAGCACCTTTGTGCTGGTAGTCGTATGGGTCGTCGATGTCGTTAAGGAAAACGTAAAATCCGCCGAGCCATTCATATCAACGTCCCAGCCACCGGAACTGCTATTGACCGACATACCGCCTTTGGTAAAAAGTAATTCAAAGGGCGTGTTATCGTAATGAATGATGCCGGCAGAAGCACTGCTGGCCGCGGTCAGTGCAATGAGTTGAGAGAGTGACGAATTTTTATTTTTCACTGGGTCTATTTAGAGGATTGGAGAGTACGAGTTGTTTTGAGCGAAAAAATGGCAGCGTTAGCCAATTCCAAACCGACCTAGTTAATCAGCAAGGTGATTGCCAAAATTTTAAAGGCATTATTTCTTACAGTGGGAGGCCAAAGCTTTGCAATAATTCCACAAAAGGGCATTCATATTTGTTTCAGAAAGCGTTGCTTCCTAGAACCTTGGCGTGATGATAAATAAAAATGCGTAGTTTTGACGTCATCGTCGTGGGCTCGGGTATTGCCGGGCTGAGCTTTGCACTCGCCATCGCGCGGGCCGGGCGACGTGTCGCCATCATCACGAAGAAGACACGGGCGGAGTCCAACACTAACTACGCCCAGGGCGGCATCGCGGCGGTCACTTCGCAGACGGACGATTTCAATCTGCACGTCCAGGATACCTTGACCGCCGGCGACGGTCTGTGCGACGAGGCGGTGGTCCGCGAAATCGTCCAACAGGGCCCGGCCCGCATCGACGAACTGCGGCAGATTGGCGTGGATTTTACTAACATGGACGACGGCCGCGTCTCTTTGCATCGGGAAGGGGGGCACTCCAAGCGGCGTATTTTGCACGTTAAGGACCTCACCGGGGCGGCCATCGAGGCGGCTTTGTTGGATGCCGTGGCGCGCAACGAAAACATCGAGGTGTTGGAGCATCATTTCGCCATCGACCTTATCACCCGCACGAAGCTGTCCCGCCTCGGTCATACCGGGGATGCAGGTGCGGGCGAGATTCTTGGCCTCTATGTGCTGGATGTACACACCGGCAAGGTGAGTGCCTTCGAGTGTCCCGTGGTGATGCTGGCCACCGGCGGGGTGGGGCAGGTCTACCAGTATACGACCAACCCGGATATCGCCACCGGCGATGGTATCGCCATGGCCTATCGGGCCGGGGCCGAAGTGCGCAACATGGAGTTTATCCAGTTCCACCCCACGGCACTATACACGACGACGAACGACCGCTTTCTCATCTCCGAAGCCGTGCGAGGCGAAGGCGCTATCCTGCGAAACTCGCGTAAGGAGGCTTTCATGGCCAAGTACGACGAGCGTAAGGACCTTGCCCCGCGCGACATCGTAGCCCGCGCCATCGACTCTGAGATGAAGCGCCTCGGCGCCGCCCATGTCTGGCTGGACATCACCCACCGGCCCAAGGAGGAGCTGCTCAAGCTGTTCCCGTCGATTTACGAAGGCTGTCAAAAGCAGGGCATCGACATGGCCACGGACCTCATCCCCGTCGTCCCCGCCTGCCATTACCTGTGCGGTGGCGTCGTAACGAACCTGAGCGCCGAGACCGATATACCCGGGCTGCTGGCCTGCGGGGAAGTTGCCTGTACCGGCCTGCACGGCGCCAACCGACTGGCCAGCAACTCCCTGCTCGAAGCCTGCGTGCTGGCTCATAACGGCGCCGACACCGCCCTGTCGTATTTACAGAAGTATGCCCTGGAGCCGGTCGGCATCCCGCCCTGGACCGACGGCAATGTCCGCGACCCCGACGAGCGCGTCGTGCTTTCGCACAACTGGGACGAGCTGCGTCGTGCCATGTGGGACTACGTCGGTATCGTCCGTACCACCAAGCGCCTGCAGCGCGCGCGTACCCGCGTGGCCAACCTCTCCAGTGAAATCCACGAGTACTACTGGAACTTCAAGGTCGAGCCTCGTTTGTTGGAGTTGCGCAATCTCATCCAGTGTGCGGAGCTCATCATCGGCTGTGCCCTCCAGCGTGAGGAGTCCCGGGGCCTCCACTACACCCGCGACTTTTTAAGCAAACACCCCGACGCTCACGACAGCGCCATGCGCCGACGGTAAGAGGCGGGGTAGTATGAAGCTTGACTAGCCTGCCTGTGCTATTGCAATATTATTGCACTAGTAGTGGCGTATGCCACGCCCATTGTCACTTGGATATCCATGCCCCCCAGCAACTATTCTGACGAGCCCCGGCTGATTAAGCCCAGCGGTCCGAATTATCGCCTGTATGTGACGATCGCCTGCATTATTGGGCTGGTCGGGCTGGTGGCTTCCATTCCGCTGTATGAGCGTTGGATGGACCGTCAGGCGCACGCGGTGGAGAGAGGGCAGTATGAGGGAGCCGTTTATGAGATACCCCTTGCCGGCCAGACGGAACGCATTGAGTTGGGGTGGGCTGGTGAGCACTTGGCTATCGCGATGGATGACATCCCCGCGCCAGATGCCACCGTGCGGGTCAAAGGTGATTTCGGCGAGGAGACTTTAGCTTGGAATTCCGAGTACTCGCTGTTCGGTCCGACCCAGGCTTACCTCTCACCCTACAAGCACCAGAAGGTTCGCGTCACGATTGAGGCGGGTGGGGAAGAGTTATGGTCGGGCAAACTCTGGGCCTGGGGCGTGGTCAGCCACCACCATCATCACTGAAGTCCGGGAGCGGTCACGCACTCTCGAGCAATTCGCGGGCATGCTTAAGGGCGGAGGCGGACTTGCGGTCGCCGAGCATGCGCGCCAGTTCGCTTTCACGAGCGGAGGTATCATCGTGAAGGGCGCCCAGGGTGACGCGGGTGGCCTTGGTGGACTGCGACTTTTCAACCACCAGATGCTGCCGCCCCCAAGCGGCGACTTGCGGTAGGTGGGTTACGCAGAGCACTTGGTGCGCCCCGGCCAGGGCGGCAAGCTCACGCCCGACCTCCGCGCCGATTTCCCCGCCGACATTGGCGTCGACTTCGTCGAAGACCAGCAGCGGGGTGGCATCGGCTGCGGCCAGCACCGCCTTGAGCGCGAGCATAACGCGGGCGGTCTCACCGCTGGAGGCAATCTTGTTAAGCGGCAGTTGCTCCTGTCCGGCATTGGGGGCAAAAAGGAACTGACAACTCGAGTCGCCAGTGGGGCCGAGGGCGTTTTCAGGCACAATCTCGATGGCGAATCCCGCCCGCTGAAATCCCAGGCGCTTGAGGAGCTCCTTCACTTTTTTTGAAAGTTCCTTGGCGGCCTTTTCGCGGGCAGTGCGCAATTGGGCGGCTTTCTCCCGCAACACTTTCTCCTGGGCTTTAGACTCCTGGTGGAGCTTTTCGAGGGTGGCCTTGATGTCGCCCTGTGTGTCCAGGCGCTGTGCCAGCGCTTCCCGTTTGGCCAGCACATCCTCAATGCCGGGGCCGTACTTGCGTTTGAGCGAAAGCCAGGCGCTCATGCGCTCCTGCAGGGCGGCTGCGGTTTCCTCGTCGATATCGGCGCCTTCTCCGAGGTGGCCAAATTCATTTGCCAAATCATCCAGCTCAATGATCAAGGCTTCGAGGCGGCGCAGAGGCTCGGCGGCGGCAGGGTCGATTTCGGCCAGCTCCTGAGCGGCGCGGAGCAGTGGCGCGGCTTGGCCGGAGAGTCCTTCGTCACTTCCGAGGCCGCTTAGCAGATCACCGGTTAGTGTGGCCAGCTCCTGCGCACGGTCCAGGCGGGCGTAGTCCCGCTCAAGCTCGGTGATGGATTCTTCCGAGGGCTCGATGGCGTCGATGGTTTCGATTTGATTGCGGATGAACTCGGCCTCGTCTTCGGAGAGGCGCTCGCCGTTACGGATGGCCTCGATCTGGCCGAGGGCGTGCTGCCATCGGGCGTAGCCGTCGACATAATCCTCAAGGGCAGGATCGTTGCCGGCGAAGTGGTCGAGCATGGCCAACTGGTGTTTTTCGGCAAAAAGCTTTTGCGGCTCACCCGGCCCGTGAAAATCCACCCACGACTCGCCCAGCTCCCTCAGGGCGGAAAGGGTGGTGACGGCGCCGTTGACGTGCAGGCGGGGAGGCTTGCTGCGATGGAGTGTCCGCGAAAGTACGAGCTGGCCGTCCTCGCAAGGCGGTAGGCCTAGAATCTCGAGAACGGTGTCGACCCGGGCGGAGTCGGCGAAGTGCAGCATGGCCTCGACGCGGCATTGCTCCTGGCCCTGGCGGATGACGGTCTTCTCCGCGCGGTTGCCGGCCAGCAGGCTAAGCGCGCCCAGCAGGACGCTTTTACCTGCGCCGGTCTCACCCGTGACGGCGGTGAAGCCAGGGCCGAACTCCAGCTCGGCGCGGTCCATGAGGGCGAGATTCTCGACTTTCAGGTAATGCAGCACAGTCCAGCGTTTTCACCGGGAACGCGCAGACTGTCAAGGCGTCGGCGGAGCCCTCCCATTAAAAATGAAACCCAGGGCCGACCGGGGCGCCGCCTCCTGAACTGGAAGACAGTTCGCCCTTCTTGAATTTGGCGGTGATGTCGTGCCCGTCCGGCTTGACCGTGAGCTGGCCGTTTTCGAGCGTGTAGTAGCAGATGATATCCCCCATGCTGTTCGTCTTGAAGCGGATTTTGCCGATGCCCACTTCATAGGTGCCGTTGATCTTTTTGGCACTACCGCCGCTCATGTTCGCGGTGGCGTCGAAGGTTTTATCTTTGTTCAGCTTGACGCCGACGTTGTCCACAACGAGCCAGATGGCGTCCCCGGAGAGGTCCGTCGACACCCAGGAGCCGTAGAGTTGATCCTCTTTGAGTACGATACGCCCCTGATTACTCTTGCTCGCCGGCAAGGCCAGGAGATTGGCGGAGAATAGACAAAGTACAACGAACAGGCAGCTTGCGGGTATCTTCATGCCGTTCAGCCTAACCGTCTTGCCAGGAGGATCAAAGGAAAAAGCCTCCGTGGCGATCCGACGCTATTGTGGCAGAATGCTCCAGTCTCCGTTGCGGTTGACCCAGGTCTGGCCGTCTTGACGGGCCAGGAAAATCCACTCCTCGCCGGTAGCGTCGTAGAAGAACATCCCGGTGTCAGGGCTGCCCCATAGCCAGCTCTCCAGCGCGAAATTCCACTGCCACATTTGCGTAGAAGCACCTGCAGGAGCAATCCAGGCCCACCCCAGCAGATCCGATAGGATAAAGCGATTCCCCGGGCGTGGATCTTTATAATAGACGCCGATCCAGGGTGACCAGTAGTAGTCGTTGCCTAATGCATCGGCGTCGTTCTCCAGAACGGGCAACTCTCCATCGAGAGTTTCAATCGTCAACCCGAGTACTGCCCAGGCTTCGGTTCTTCCATCGGGGTTTGTGCCAATACCAATGATCGTCGTACCGTCACCACTGATGCTATTGACCGCGTGCAGGTTCCATTCACCGATATCAATATCGTTCTCTGCGAGAAAATCCGTGATATCTATCAGTTGCCGTTCTGAATCCCACAATACGGCCCGGTTGCCGCTTGAGCCTACGATAACTTGCCCTGAATCACTGATGTCCGTGGCTGCATTACTGGTCATGCTGTCAGGGATGTCCAGGGCGGTCATTCCTTCCGCTTCCGTCCAAAAATAGGGCGTATATGTTGAATAATCTTCATTGAAGCAGAAGCCAACTATCTTGGAGCCGTCAGGTGTCATGGCCCTTACATCCGTTTCGGATAAGTCCGGTAAATGACCAATATCCATACTGCCGTTTTCACGGTCCCAACGAAATCCCTTCACGTTTGTGTAGCCTTCACTCGTGGATTGCCCTGCAACAAACTGGCCGTCTTCGCTGACCAAATAAGCATCGGACATTTGATTTCCGGCAAGTGCTTGAATTTCTACCATGCCATCGGCTTCCGTCCAAACAAAAGCCTGTGTCGTATCCGAATCGGAGATCGAACTATACCCAATAACGGTACTGCCGTCGCTGCTGACTTCGTAAGCCCGACTATTGGGAACGGAGGAAAGGAAGCCGATGCCTGACATCCCTCCGGCTTCAGTCCAGATGAAGGCCTCGGTATTCCCATTGTGATCGCCACTGTAACCAACGACGACTTCCCCCTGAGCACTGACCGCGTAAGCGACACTATGGGTGTCTCCATCATTGAGGAAACCGAGTGCACTCGTGCCCTCTTGACGATTCCAGAGATATGCTTCTGAGCCTTCGAAAAAATCACTCCCCCGTAAGAGGCCAACAACATAATTGCCGGATTTACTTACATCTTCCGGAAAGCTTGAGCTAAATCCAGAAGGCACTGCTACTTCAACTGGGCCAGCATTTTTCTGCCAAACAATCGAGGAGGCAGGTCCGTTTTGGTAGCTCTGTATGGCAATGACTTCGCCGTTTTCACTGATGTCGTAGGCATAGCTGCTGAAAGAGCTTTCGTCCGCATATCCCAAAGGAACAAATTCGATGTTGGCCAAGCCCTGATGGCATAGAAGGGCAAAGGGCAGCAGAGAGAGATAGCTTTTTATCATATTTCCAAGGATGTGTTTCTGTAGTTAGCAATAGATCTGGATTTATTAGCGTTTGGCTTCCTCCACCAGTTGCCAGCCTTCGTTCTGGATGAGGTGCTCGGCTTTTTTGAACTTCATAGTCTTGGTCTCGGGGCCTTTGCGGATGGTGACGGTTTCATTGCGGCCGATCTTGGGCAGCTCGCGTTTGACGGGCTGGAGCTTGACCTTGGGCAGTTGACGTCCACCGCCGGAGGCCTGGGCCTGGGGAGCGCCGTTGGGATCGTGGGCGAGGGGTTGGCCGCTGAGTGCGGGCCCGCGGGGGATGCCGCCGGCCTGCTGGGCCACGGCGCCTTCGTCGGGGCCGGTGGTTTTGGCGCTCTTGTTGAGGCGCGCGAGCATGTTCTTGAAGGCGTCGAGGTTGGTGGCGGAGCGGAAGAGCCCGCGGCAGATGTCGGCGCGGACGCGCCCCATCATGTCGGCGAAGAAGCGGTAGCCCTCGGACTTGTACTCGACGAGCGGATCCTTTTGGCCGTAGCCACGCAGGCCGACGGCGCGGCGCAGGTCTTCCATCTCGGTGAGGTGGTCCTGCCAGTTGCGGTCGATCGCGCGGATGACCACGTAGCGCTCCAGTCCCTGGATGGCATTGGGGTCCTCGACGGATTCCTTGGTGGCGTAGGCTTCGCGGATGCGTTCGAGGAAAAAGCCTTTCAGGGCTTCGGTGTTCATACCGGTGACTTCCTCGTCCTTGATGGAGGCGGGGAAGTG
Organism: Verrucomicrobiia bacterium; assembly: GCA_030432235.1. Taxonomy (GTDB): domain Bacteria; phylum Verrucomicrobiota; class Verrucomicrobiia; order Opitutales; family Cerasicoccaceae; genus JAUIHT01. The sequence goes on from JAUIHT010000001.1 coordinate 108,519, forward strand.
GCTGTTGACCCAGGTGAGCAGGTTGTCGAGGTCGGCGCCGTCGGGCTCCTTGCCGCCGGGGGCGGCGGCATCGAGGCGGTCCTCAAGCTCTTCCTCGATCATGTCGAAGATAACTTCCTTGGGCTCGTCACTGTGGATCGCTGCGTTGCGGATGCCGTAGATAACCTCACGCTGGCGGTTCAGGACGTCGTCGTACTGGAGCAGGCGCTTGCGGATGGAAAAATTCTGCTGCTCGACCTTTTTCTGTGCGGTTTCGATGGAGCGGTTGAGGAGCGGGTGGGCCAGCTCTTCGCCTTCCTGGAAGGAACTCTGCAGGATGCGCGAAATCGGCCCGGCGTTCGCGAAGAGGCGCATGAGGTCGTCCTCCAGCGAGATGAAGAACTTCGACTTGCCCGGGTCGCCTTGGCGGGAGCAACGTCCGCGCAACTGGCGGTCGACGCGGCGGGAGTCGTGACGTTCGGTGCCGAGGACCATGAGGCCGCCGGCATCGGGGACGCCTTCTCCGAGCTTGATGTCGGTGCCGCGACCAGCCATGTTGGTGGCGATGGTAACGGCGCCGCGCTGCCCGGCGCGGGAGACGATCTCGGCCTCCTGCTGGTGGTACTTGGCATTGAGCACGCTGTGCACGATGTTGGCGCGCTTGAGCATGCGGGAAAGCACTTCGGAGGCTTCGACCGAGGCGGTGCCGACGAGCACGGGCTGGCCTTTCTTGTGAGCCTCGGCGATATGCTCGACGACGGAGTTGTATTTCTCGCGGCGGGTCTTGTAGATGACGTCGTTTTCGTCGATGCGGATGCAGGGCTTGTTCGTCGGGATGACTTTGACGTCCAACTGGTAGATGTCATGGAACTCGCCCGCCTCGGTTTCGGCGGTACCGGTCATGCCGGCCAGCTTGTCGTACAAGCGGAAATAGTTCTGGATGGTGATGGTGGCGTAGGTCTTTGACTCCTTCTCGATGTTGACGCCCTCCTTGGCCTCGACGGCCTGGTGGAGCCCATCGGACCAGCGGCGGCCCGCCATCATGCGGCCGGTGTTTTCGTCGACGATGGCGACCTTGCCCTCGTGGATGACGTATTCCTTGTCGCGCTCGTAAAGGCTGTAGGCGCGCAGGAGCTGGGAGATGCAGTGGATGCGCTCGGCGCGTTCGGCGAAGATGCCTTCCTCCTTCTGCTTTTCCTTCAACTTGTCCTCGTCGGAGAGCGAGTCGTCCTTGTCGATCTCCATGAAGATGGTGGGCAGATCCGGCATGACGAAGGCGTCGGGGTCGCCGGGGTGGAGCGTCTCGCGGCCCATCTCGGTCAGGTCGGCCTGGTGCTGCTTTTCATCGATGACGTAATAGAGCTGCTCCTTGATGGCGAAGAGCTGCTTTTTCATGAAGTCCGAATGCATTTCCAGGTCGAACTTCTCGAAATCGCGTCGCCATTCGCCGTTCTCCATCATACGCATGAGCGTCTTGTTCTTGGGCATGCCCAGCTTGACCTGGAGGAGCTTTTCGTAGGCGGAAGGACCGTCGGGCTGCTCCTTTTCCAGCTCGCCCTTGGCCTCGTTGGCGAGGCGGTTGCAGAGGCGCTGCTGGGCCTGTACGAGGCTGGAGATGCCAGGCTTGAGCTCGCGGAAGGGGGCCTCGCGGTCTTCCTGAACGGGGCCGGAAATGATGAGCGGGGTGCGTGCCTCGTCGATGAGGATGGAGTCAATTTCGTCGACGATGCAGTAGTAGTGCTCCTTCTGGCACTGGTCCTCGGCGCGTGTGGCCATGCCGTTGTCCCGCAGGTAGTCGAAACCGAGTTCCGAAGCGGTGCCGTAGGTGATGTCGCAACGGTACATCTCCTTTTTGACGTCCGGGGACTGCTGGCTCTTGATCACGCCGACGGTGAGGCCGAGGAACTTGAAAAGGTGTCCCATCCACTCGGCGTCGCGCTGGGCCAGGTATTCGTTGACGGTGCAGAGCTGGCAGTTGCGGCTGGAGAGGGCGTTCAGGTAAAGCGGTAGGGTGGAGACGAGCGTCTTACCTTCACCGGTGGCCATTTCGGCGATGTTGCCCTCATGGATGGCGATGCCGCCGATGAGCTGCACGTCGAAGTGCACCATATTCCAGGTGGAGGTGGTGCCCATGTACTCGACTTCGCGTCCGCACATGCGACGGGCGGCGTTCTTGACCACCGCGAAGGCCTCGGGGAGGAGGTCGCTCAGGACGGCCTCGCTGGCATCGTGGAGCTTTTCGTGGTCGTCGCCGACGCGTTCTTCGGCGGCTTTCATGTGCTCCTGATAGCGCTGGCGGAACTCGGCCGTCTTGGCCTGCAGGGCCTCATCGCTCAGGCTCTTGAGCTCTTCGTCGATTTTATTGATGCTCGCAACGAGGGGAGCGCACTTCTTCTGGAAGCGGCGGTTGTGGCTGCCGGAAAACTTTTTAAGGACTGCTGAAATCATGGGTGTCTGGTCCGAAAGGATTACCTACCGGACAGGGATTTTAAACGTTCGTTCAACGTTTTGGAAAATAGAGCCCGCCAACTTGACACCCTTTTTCGGTCAAAGCAAGGGCGGAAGCGGGGATGGTTTCCCCCTTAATCCAAATCAGCCAGCATCTGTCGCACCTCGGCCTCGGGGTCTTCGTGGTGCTGCTCAATGGCGAGGCGGAGGGCGTCCTGCAGGATGGCTTTGGCGGCCTCGGTCTCGCCGGTGGCGATGAGGGCTTTGCCGAGGAGGATGCGGGCGAGCATCCAGTCGTTACGAGCCTTGGAGCAGTAGGTCAGGTGCTCGACGGCCTCGTCCGCACGGCCTTCGTTGAGCAGAGCCTGCCCGTAGCTGAAACGGAAGAGTTGGTTGTTCGGGTCGGCCTGGACCTTGGCGGCGAAGATTTCGCTGTTCATCAGGAAAAACTTACCAGAATGACTTTCTTTAGCCACAAAAATGCACAGAAAGCACAAGGGTGAACGTTAAGCTTTTGTGATTTTTGTAACTCTTTGTGGCTATTTCTCTGTCTAGAATTGATCCTGCACGGCTAACGGCTCTTTATGGGGTTTATGTCATCTCATCGCTTCATTTTCTTTCTCCTGCTCATGCCCGCAGCGCTTTTCGCTGCCAAGCCCACCGGGCAGAGCGTCGTTTTTCTTCATCCGGACGGCGCGGGGCTTTCCTCCTGGAATCTCTTTCGCATCTGGCAGTACGGCCCCGACGGCAACTCCTACTGGGATGAGTTGCCCGGCATTGCGGTTTATCGGGCGCACATGAAGGACCACCTGAATGCCTCCAGCCACGGCGGCGGCACCATCCACGCCTATGGGGTCAAGGTGCTGCGGGACTCTTACGGGATGGACGGCAAAGAGCCCCTGAAATCAGCCAGCGGCTATGAAGGCAGCCTGATGATGGAGGCCCAGGCTGCGGGCATGCTTACCGGTATCATCAACAGCGGTCAGTTGGCCGAGCCTGGTACGGCGACACAGCTAGCCAGTGTGACCTCCCGCAAGCTTAGCGCGGAAATAGCCGAACAGCTTATCGCCAGCAATACGCCGCTCATCATGGGTGGCGGGGAGGCGCTTTTTCTCCCCGAGGATGTGGTTGGCGTTTATGGCTCCCCGGGCCTGCGTAAAGACGGCCGCAATCTGATCGAGGAAGCCGAAAATGCGGGCTACACGATTATTTATACGAAGGAGCAGTTGGAAGCGCTTTCTCCGGATACGAAGAAAGTGCTCGGTGTTTTTGCCGCGTGGGATACCTACAACGATGAGAACGAGGAAACCTTGGCCGATAGCGGATTGCTGCCGTACCGCGAAGAGGCGCCCACCGTCGCACAGATGACGCAGGCGGCCATCACGTGGATGCAGGCGCAGGGCAAGCCGTATTTCCTTATGGTAGAGGAGGAAGGCACGGATAATTTTACCAATGCGCTCAACGCCTACGGCATGCTCGAGGCCATGCGCCGTGCGGACGAATCCATCGGCGTTACCCGGCAGTTCGTGGACAAGGACCCGAAGCTCAGCGTCATCGTTTGCTCTGATAGCGAGGCCTCGGGACCCGAGCTTATCGACTACGGTATGAACGTCGCGGGCAACCCCGCCCAGGGGGTTCCTCTGCCTCCGCGTCTTATCACTGGCGCACTTCTTGATGGCTCACGCGGCACGGGAACCAAGCCTTTCGTCTCCGCCCCGGATCAGTTTGGACAGGAGCATTTGTTCGGCATCGCTTGGACGGACGGCAGCGATAAGTTCGGCGGCGTCCTTGTGCGTGGGGCTGGCCCCATCGTAGAGCATATGCCGGTCAACATGGACAACACGGCCATCTTTGCCGCTATCCGGGCAACGATTTTGGAGGACTGATTTTAATTTGAACAGAAGCTCGCGAAGAACGCGAAGCCATGAAAATAAGTTATCAACTTTGCGCTCTTCGCGAGCTTCTGTTCAAGTCGCTCTTATTTGTATCATTTACGTCACTCGTGGCGAATGCGCAGTTAGCTATTATCGAGAGTCCGATGCCGGAACCGACGCCGGAAATCAACTGGTATCGCGTGCCGGAGGAGCCTCGCGTAGTTGATACGGTGGTCATTCACCATGCCAGCGCCTACGGGTGGTTCGACGACGATTTTCAAAAGCAGTTCAAAGAGCAGCTCGCGCCCTACGAAGAGGACTTCGGCTTGACCCCGGAGACCCTCGACGCGCACATCTACGACTGGCGGCTGGTCAAAGCCATCCTCACCGCCTACGGGGTCTCCGCGCATTACATCATCACACGAGACGGAGAAATCATCCGGTTGGTGCCGGAAGATTGGGTGGCCTGGCACGCCGGGGTCAGCAAGATGCCCTTTCCAGATGAGCGCGAGATGGTCAACTCCTTCTCCATTGGCATCGAGCTCCTGTCGCAGCATCCGGACAGCGCTCCTGAGATCGCCGACGGTTCCGTGCCCGCATACACCGAGGCGCAGTACGTGGCCCTGGAAAGATTGATGGCTGAAATTCAAACGCGTTGGCCCATCCGCACCGTCGTCGGCCACGACGAAATTGCCCCTGAGCGCAAGCAGGACCCCGGGCCGCTCTTCGACTGGTCGCGTGTTCGTCGGGAGGACCGAAGTCCGATCGAGTCGCTGCCGGAAAATTGAACTGTAACTTTTTGCGCGGGATGCGGTTGCTAAGAAAAAAGTTAATAACTCTCCCAATGAAAACCGTCCCAATCCTCCTGGTAGCCAGTGGGCTGCTTCTTTTTTCTCTTCGAGCTTTGGCCTTGGACCCGGTCCAGGTTGCCACCTTTGATCGCTACGTCATCTCGCCGGATGAGCTATTCTTCGAGGAAGATACGAGCCTGACGCCGGATAAGACCTTTATTGTACTGCGCAATTTTCGTGCGCTCAGCACGCCCGACGGCCAGCGTTTTGCCCTAGTGACAGTGCAGAATCAGCTCAACAGCCGCAAGAGCCTTGACCGGGAGGAGTTTGTCGGGGTTTTCGCCGACGGCACGAAGGCCTATCCCTCGGAAATCGACGTGAAAATCGGTGCGTCCAGTACGTTCAGCTTCATCCTGAATTTCGGTGAGCATCCGTTCCCGCTGGTCAAGGTGGTCATCGACAACGGTAAGAGTTAGGCAGTGTTTTGACTCTGTAACCACATGATGGCGCCATTGAGGTCGTCAAACGCACCGTCGAGCTGTGCCTCGTAGGCAGTTTTGAGAATGGCGCCGAATTGTTTGCCCGGCTTGAGGCCTTCCGCGATGAGGTGCCGGCCTTGCAGGATGGGCACCGGGGCGGAGTCTTTGACTGCCAGCTCCTCGGCGCGCTTTTGCAGCCAGACGTCGGCTTCGCCGGTGGCGGGCAGGGGAGGGCGCCCCGCCATATCGGCGCGGACTACCCGCAGCAGACGGTCCATACGACCGACCAGGCGGGCCAGGCGACGGATGGCGGCATCACCGGCATTGGTTTTGTAGAGGGCATTGGGACGCATGTGGGCCTCTACCAGGGGCAGGACCTGCTCAAAAATGGCGCGTTCCTCGGTCAATCGCCGCAGAAAAGCCTCGGCGGGGCGCAGACCGACGGTTTCATGCTGAATCGAGCGGATGCGTCCGTCTTCGCCTTTTTCGGTGGTGAGAGGCTTACCGAAGTCGTGGCAGAGCACGGCGAGGCCGACGATGAGGTCCTCCCAATCGTCACCGATGCGTTCGCGGGCAAAGGCGTCCAGGCAGTGACTGGTGTGTGTCCAGACATCCCCCTCGGGGTGCCATTCGGGGTCCTGCGGACAGTCGATGAGCGCTTCCAACTCGGGGAAATAGCGAACCCAGCCGGTTTTACGCAGGAAGGCCAGCCCCCGCGAGGGTGTTTGTCCCTTGACCAGAAGCTTTTTCCACTCGTCGAAAAGTCGCTCCCGCGGCAGGCCCTCGGGCTTAATTTCCCGGCACAGGCGAATGGTTTCGGGGGCGGGCTCCAGCTCGAAGCGCGCTACGAATTGCATGCCGCGCAGCACCCGCAGGGGGTCCTCGGAGAACTTTTGCGAGACGTGCCGTAAAACCCGATTTTCCAGATCCTGCCTCCCGCCACAGGGGTCGATTAGTTCTCCGCTGAGTGGGTCCCAGAGGAGGGCGTTGAGGGTGAAGTCGCGCCGGGAGGCCGCCTCGGCGAAGGACAGAAGGGGATCGCCTTCGACCGTGAAGCCTTTGTGCCCGGTGCCTGTTTTGGACTCCCGTCGGGGCAGGGAGACGTCGATGGGTAGCCCCTTGAGTTTGTAGACGGCGAAGGCTTTGCCGACTTGGTCAAAGCGAAAATGGGACGCTAGCGTGCGCTCCAGGTTGTCCTGTTCCAGCCCGAAGACCTCCACGTCGGCATCTTTGGAGGGGTGGCCGAGGAGAGCATCGCGCACCCAGCCACCTACCAATAAAGCCCGCCCACCCGCGGCGCGAATGGCTTCCGCGAGGGAGAGAACGTCAGGATCAGGCGTGAGTGAAATCACGCCGCCTAGTTAGCCGATGGACCGCTCTAGAACCAGCCCTTTTTACCAGTTACGTAAGTCGCGACAAATTCATCGTCGGGCTTAGTCAGGTAGATGATGCCTTCGATGAGGCCGATGATCCCCATGATTGGTGACAGGAAGCCAAAGGTCAGTACCGTGACGAGGAGCATGATGAGGCCTTCCTTGGTATAGCCGAGGATGAACTTATGAACGCCCAGGGCCCCGAGGAGGATACCGCAGATGCCTGCGGGTATTTTTTTGCTTGCTGCTTCGTTTGCCATAATGTTGCAGTGTTGAGGTTAATGCTCAGAAACCACGCACAGGCTGGGGAAGTGCGTAGCCAAGGACAAGTGAAATATAAAGAACACTTAAACTATAGTCCATTACCTAACATAGTAAAGATTTGACAAGGGGGGCCTCGTGGTCCTCACTATGACCTTCGTGGAAGTACTTGTGCATTCGAAAAACGAACACCTGGAAGACGCCTCGGCTGCGGAGCGCGTGGGTTGGGCGCATGAGCAGTTCGGGGATCGCTTGGTGATGAGCACAAGTTTCGGGGTGCAGTCCGCTGCGACTTTGCATCTGGTTACCAGTATTGTTCCGGACATTCCGGTGATTTTTATCGATACCGGATACTTGTTTCCTGAAACTTACCGTTTTGGGGACGAGTTAACCAAGCGGCTCAACTTGAATCTTAAGGTGTACACGCCGTTGACCACTGCCGCACGGCAGGAAGCGCTCCATGGCAAACGCTGGGAGCAGGACCGGGAGGCCCTTGAGGCCTATAATTTTGAGAATAAGGTGGAACCCATGAATCGCGCCGTCAAGGAGCTTGGCGCCGAGGCTTGGATTTCGGGCTTGCGCCGCGTGCAGTCGGGTACCCGTGAGCACCTGCGTGTGGTTCAGCGTCAGAACAAGACTTATAAGGTCCATCCCATTATCGATTGGACGGATCGGGATATTTACCAATACCTCAGTACCAATGACCTGCCTTATCACCCGCTCTGGGACGAGGGCTATGTCTCCGTTGGGGACGTCCACAGCACTTCGAAGCTACAGGCCGGCATGACGGCGGAGCAGACGCGCTTCAATGGCGTCAAGCGTGAGTGCGGTCTGCACGAGCTCAGCAATCGCGTCGATTTCCAGATCTAAGCTTTGGTCTTGCCAAGGGCGTGCGGTGGAAAAGGCTGGGGAAAACACCATAAATGTTTCGAAGCCTGCTAAAGAAAATAGCCTCGGGTATGGGCTATAAGCTTGTTCCCGCCCACGAGGACGGTGGAGAGGTCGACCCCTTCGCGGTCATGGCGGGTCGCTGTGCCGCGATTTCCGGCCCGGTCATTTTTGACGTTGGGGCGCACAAGGGGCATGTCGCGCAGGAATTCAGGAAATGTCTGCCTAGCGCCCAGGTGCACGCCTTCGAGCCCTTTCCCGAGTGCTTTTCCTTTTTGCGTGAGGTGGCCGCGGGCGACAGCGCTATTCACGTGCACGAGTTTGGCCTGGCGGAAAAGTCGGGCGAGCGATCCTTCCACGCCAACCTCGCCAATGCCACCAACTCCCTGCTCGGCACCGACGAGAAGGCGGACGAGACTTGGGGGCCGGGTCAGGTTGGCACCTGCGAGGTGGTTGCTTTGCCTTTCAGTACGCTGGACTCCTTCATGGCTGAGAGTGGTCTGGAGCGTGTCGACATCCTGAAGATGGACGTGCAAGGCGCCGAGCACCTGGTGATCGAAGGGGCCCGGGAGACGCTCGCGGCGGGACGCATCGGCATGATCTATACCGAGATCATCACCATGCCTACCTACGTGGGCCAACAGCCCCTTCACGAAGTGCTAACCCAATATGCCGGCCATGGCTTTTCATTGGTTAATTTCTACAATCCTTCCCTGACCGATGCCGGGGAGCTGCGCCAGATTGACGCTCTCTTTGCTTACACGGGGGCCGAAAGATCTTGATATAGGCTGCCAAAAACCTAATCTCTCTACCTTTTTCCCATTTCAAAACCGCCCACATGACCACCATTCTCATCGCTTTATTCACCGTTGTGCTGCTTCTGGTCTGCGCCTTTATGGTGCTGATCATCCTCATGCAGCGTGCCAGCAGCAACGCCGGGCTGGGCTCGGCCCTGGGCGGTTCCGCCATGGAGTCCGCCCTCGGTGGTGGCGCCGGCAACGTCCTGACCCGCGGCACCGTGCTGGCCTCAACGTTATTTTTCGTCATCGCTTTCTGCCTCTATCTGGCGCACATGGCCACCTACGAAGGCGAGCTGCGCAGCAAGGGCGCCTTGCCCACCATTGAGGCCGTCGCGCCCGAGGACGAGGCCGCCGCTGAGCCTGCCGCACCTTCTGCTCTCAAGGGCGCGTTGACCGATACGACGGAGAAGACCGCCGTCACCGAGGTACCCGCCGATACCGGTACTGTGGCCGAAGCCACCAGTGTTCCCGAAGATTACTCCGCTGAGAAGACCGCGACCGACGCCGAGGCAGCCGCCAAGGAAGCCGCCGCGCCTGTGGTTGAGGAAGCTTCGGAGCAAACCTCCGCCGCCGCTGAAGCCGCAGCCACCGAGGCTCCCGCGAAAGTGGAAGAATCCACCGAAGCGGTGAAGCAGGATGTGACTGAAGCGCCGCCTGCGCACGGACACGAAGAGCAAGTCCTCGAAAAGTAATCCACACCCGGACCTTTTGCCGTCAGCGCTTGTCGAAGTTGCCATGTTCCGCACGCCGATAAGCATTCTTCTGTTGTGCCTCATGGCCAGCAGCGCGTCTACGTTGTCGGCCGCCAAGCCCGGTGCCATGGGCCGGGGTCCCGAGGACGTCACCAAGATAAACCAGGAGGAAGGCGAGCGGCTCATTGGCGAGTTCCGCCAACAGCGCCTGCGCGGTGACTATGTGTTCCTGTTCGATCTCGAGAACATTCCACATCGCGGCAAGCGCTCCACCTACGAAGGCATCATCTGGGGCACCTGGAACGAAAAGGGCCCGCTGAGCCGCACCGTTATCTGGGAGCCGGGCAAGAAGGAGCGCAAACCACTGTTGCAAATCATCGCCCAAGGCGGTCCCGAGCCACATGTGTGGATTTGGGAACCGGGCAAAGAGGTGCGCGAGTTGCCCAGTGAAGAATATTTTAACCCGCTCCTGCCCGGTAACGACTACTCCGCCTTCGACCTGCTGATGCCCTACATTTTTTGGGAGAACTACGTTTACGAAGGCTCGCGCCAAGTGCTCGGACGGCCCGCGCACCAGTTCCTGGTCTGGCCCCCCGAGGAAATCCGCGCGGCTAAACCGGAGATCGGTGCGGCCTTCGTCGCCCTCGACGCCGGTTACAATGCCCTGGTCAAAGCCGAGCTGTTGGACGACACCGGCGACGAGATCAAAACGCTGGCCATTCGTAGCTTCAAGAAAGTCGACGACCAGTACATTATTAAGCAGATCGACATCACCGACGAGATTTCACGCGACAATACCCGCTTCCTCGTGCGTGGCGCTGCCGTCGGTCAGGATTTGCAGAACGAGACCTTCGACCCAAAGCTGATCGAGTGGATTCCTGACACGACCAAGATTCCCTTCAAGGGCGTCTAGCAAGGCGAGAAGCCTTGCATCCTCGAAACTTCGTTTCGCGATGGGCTGCGCCCATACCGTACACGCTTCGCGTTGCGTGGGTGGTTATCCAGCTCGTGGGGCTGAGTGACCACAAGGGTCTTTTGCGCCCAAACAAAGTCCTGTGCGGTCACGCACTGCGGGGTTTGGGGGTGCGCGGCCCCCAATAATGCATGCAGGTTGGCATTTTCGTTTTGTATTCCGGGCGGACCTGTCGTGTTGTTAGGGCTTCGAAAGATGTCCAAAGCCAAGAGCGAGACCCCGATGATGCGCCAGTACTGGCGCTACCGGGAGGAAGTCCCCGAGGACGCCCTCCTGCTGTTTCGCTTGGGCGACTTTTACGAGCTCTTCCATGGCGATGCCGAGGAGGGGTCGCGGCTGCTGGGCATCACGCTGACCCAGCGGTCGGGCTATCCCATGGCGGGGATTCCGTACCATGCAGCCAACAACTACATCCCCAAGCTCCTGGCCGTCGGGAAGAAGGTTGCCATCGTTGATCAGGTGGAGACGCCCCAGCCGGGCAAGCTGGTCAAGCGAGCCCTGACGCGTATCCTCACGCCGGGCACTACCTTGGAGGAGCACCAGCTCGACGCCCGCAAGAACCACTACCTGCTCGCGCTCACCGCCGACAAGAAGGGTTTCCACGCCGCTTGGCTGGACCTCTCCACGGGCGACTTTCAACTGGCCAGCGAGGTGCATCCCGCCGGGCTCATGCCGCTGTTCACTTCCATCGATCCGCGCGAGATCCTTCTGCCCGAAACCATCAGCGCCGGCTGGGCCCACAAAGACGATCTGCGTGCCTGGCACGAGGACTTCGATGCTTTCTGCGAGACTCACCCGGTGACCTGGTTGCCGGATTTCCAGTTTGAGGCTGCCGCCGGAGCTCGTGCCGTTCTGGAGGCTTTGCGGGTGCACAATCTGCAGGGCTTTGGGATAGACGCCACGCACGCTGCCCTGGGCAGTGCCGGGGCCATCATCACGTATGCGACCGAGACCCTTTGCTCGACGCCGCAGAATCTCCGCAAAATATCTCTCTACAACGCCCGTGAGAGCCTGCTGCTCGACCCCGCCACGCTCAAGAATCTGGAGGTCTTTCAGAGCGCAGCCAACTCCCGGCAGGGCAGCCTCATCGCCGCTGTCGACGGTACCGCTACCGCCGCCGGGGCCCGACTGCTGGAGCGTTGGCTCTCCGCTCCGCGCCTGGACCTGAATGAGCTTACCCGCCGCCAGCAGGCCGTGCAGGAGTTCCTCGACGAGCCCGGTCTGGCCAGTCGTCTGCACGAGCGGCTGAAAACTATCCGCGACCTCGGGCGTATCCTCGGCCGCTTGCAGAACCGCATCCGCAACCCGCGTGAGCTCGGCGGCGTGCGAGACACGCTCAATGCCCTGCCGGGTATTCGCGAGGACCTTGCCGCGTTCGTTGGTTCCACGGTGGAGACATTGCGTGAGCGCGTGGCCTCTTTCGATTCCTTGCGTGAATTGCTCGACGGCGCGTTGGCCGAGGAGCTTCCTTCGCAGCTCAGCGACGGTGGCGTCATCCAGCCGGGGCACGATGCCGAGCTGGACCGCCTGCTGGACCTTTCCCGCAACTCCAAGCAGTGGCTGGCTGACCTTGAAGCGCGCGAACGCAAACGCAGCGGTATCGACAAGCTGAAGGTCAAGTACAACGGTGCCTTCGGCTACTTCTTCGAGGTGAGCAAGACGCAGGCCGCCAAGGTGCCGGAGGACTTCATCCGGCGGCAGACATTGGTCAACGCCGAGCGTTTCGTAACCGAGGAGCTGCGCGAAAAGGAGCGCGAGATTTTGTCCGCCGACGAAAAGGCGCTGGCCCGCGAGGACGAATTGTTCAAGCAGCTCGTCGAGTCGATCCTGGCCGAGGCTGATGCCCTGCAGGAGACCGCCGAGGCTCTCGCGGAAATCGATGTCCTGCTGGGCTGGGGGCAAGTGGCGCGTGAGTGGGATTTCTGCCGCCCCGAACTGGACAAGGAGTCCGTGCTGGAAATCGAGGCCGGACGCCATCCGGTGGTCGAGCAGATGATGCGGCTGGACTACGGAGGACACCGAGGCAGCCAGACTTTTGTTCCGAACGACACCTGGCTCTCCACCGGAGAGGAGCAGATCGCGCTCATCACCGGTCCAAACATGGCCGGTAAGAGCACTTATATCCGTCAGGTCGCGCTGATTGTTTTACTTGCGCAAATCGGTTGCTGGGTGCCGGCGAAAAAGGCGCGTGTCGGGTTGGTGGACCGCATTTTCTCCCGCGTGGGTGCGAGCGACGAACTGGCCCGGGGCAACTCCACCTTTATGGTGGAGATGAACGAGACCGCCAACATCCTCAACAACGCCACCGAGCGCAGCCTCATCATCCTCGACGAGATTGGGCGGGGCACCTCGACCTACGACGGGCTTTCCATCGCATGGGCCGTTATCGAGCACCTACACGGCGAGCAGGACCACGGCCCCCGCACGCTTTTTGCCACGCATTACCACGAGCTCACGCAGTTGGAAAAACAGCTTTCGCGCCTGCGCAACTTTCACGTTTCGGTTAAGGAGTGGAATGACGAGATTATCTTTGTGCGGCAGGTGCTGCCCGGTGCGGCCGATCGCTCGTACGGCATTCAGGTGGCGCGCCTGGCCGGTCTGCCGCCGAGTGTCATCAGTCGCGCGAAGGTCATTCTCGACGAACTCGAAAGCGAAGGTGCGGCCCGCCCCGGCCTGCTGGAAGAGGAGCCCGAGGGGAAGCTTGAAGAAAGCGTAGCTCAGGCGAAACCGCGCGTACCTGGCCCGGAAAAAGATGCAGCGAGTGGTCGTGGCGACGATGACCAGATGGAGTTGTTTTGATGTCAGGCCTCCTCGCGCTTGAGGAGTGATTTGACGGTTGATTGCGAGCTTGCGGTTCCTGGCGTGTCGGGTATGTCTTAGCGGATGGATCCCCGACTGCATCAACTGGCCAAGGTATTAACCGGCTTTTCCACTAAATTGAAAAAGGGCGAGCGCGTCCTGATTGAAACCTTCGACACGCCGGATTCCGTTCCGTTGGCCTTGGCGAGGGCGGCCCGTGAGCGGGGAGCGCAGCCTTTCTTTCTCCTTCGCAGTAGCCGTGTTTTGCGTGAATTTATCGTTGGTGCGAGCCCCAAGGAGTTCAAGGCCGAGGCCGCGGTGCAGCTCAAGCGCATGCAGGGGATGGACGCCTACATCGCCGTGCGTGGCAGTCACAACATTTTTGAAAGCAGCGATGTGTCCGGGCCGCAGATGGCCGGCTATCTGAAGGCCATGAAGCCCGTCCTCGACCATCGTGTGAACAAGACCCGCTGGGTCGTCCTGCGCTGGCCCACGCCCTCCATGGCGCAACAGGCGCGCATGAGTACGGAAGCATTCGAGGATTTCTTCTATCGTGTCTGCACGCTGGACTACGCGCGCATGATTCCCGGCATGAACGCCCTGAAGAGGCTGATGGAAAAGACGGACAAGGTGCATATCACCGGTCCCGGCACCGACCTGCGTTTTTCCATCAAGGGGATTCCGGCCATCACCTGTGGCGGTGAGTACAACATCCCCGACGGCGAGGTTTTTACCGCACCCGTCAAGGACAGTGTCGAGGGCGAGGTTTCCTTCAATGCATCCACCGTCTATCAGGGCGGCGCCTACGATCAGGTACGGCTCGTTTTCAAGAAGGGTAAGGTCGTCGAGGCTACCAGCAACGACAACAAGGGGCTCAACCGTATCCTCGATTCCGATGCCGGCGCGCGCTACATCGGTGAGTTTGCCATCGGCTTCAACCCCCACGTTACCGAGCCCATGCGGGACATTCTCTTCGACGAAAAGATCGCCGGGTCCTTCCATTTTACTCCCGGTCAGGCGTATGAGCAGGCCGACAACGGCAACCGCTCGCAGGTCCACTGGGACCTCGTCAATATCCAGCGGCCGGAGTGGGGCGGTGGCGAAATCAAGTTCGACGGCAAGGTCATCCGCAAGGACGGGATCTTCATCCCCAAGTCACTGCACAAGCTCAATCCCGACTATCTGCTGGGTAAAAAAAGCAGGTAGGCACCTAGCGTTTGCGTGCGACCAGCAGCATCGATTCCCAGAGGAACGGCAGGCGGCCGCAGCCGTGAAAGCCCTCGACAGTGAAGCCCTCCTCTTCCAGTAGGCGCGTGAGAGTGGCGCGGGACCAGAACTTTATGTGACCGCCGTCCCAGAAGACGGTGTGGTGATGATCCCACTTGCCCAGCACGCTGATGGCTACGTTTTTCAGCCAACCATGATAAGGTGTGCTGACGATAAACAAGCCGCCGGGTTTGAGTTTGGCGTGGGCGAACTGTGGCAGCAGGCGTGGCTGGAACAGGTGTTCGATAACCTCGGTGGAGACCGCCATATCGAAGCCCGACTCCGCCACCTGCTCCGGTGGGTCGGCGAAGCTCATATGATAAAAAGTTCCCTGCGGGCATACTGTTCTTGCCTCTTCGATGCCGGACTGGCTGGCGTCCAGGCCCACTAGGGTGGGGCAGAACGCCGTCATGTCGCGTGCGAGCGTGCCGTTGCCGCAACCGAGGTCGAGGATGGATTGCACGTCACATTTTCGTGCGTAGCGCTCAATATAGGGAAGCAGCAGGGCATTGGTGTGCGGTTCATGGCCCTTCGGATACACGTAAGCGTTGGATGAGCAATTCGGGTCCATGGTTGTTTACGGTATCAATTAAAAACGCAGAAATATCACTGTGAGGACTGGCAGGGTGGCTCGTCCAGACCTATTTGCCAGCAGGCAGAAGCAGCTTCGGGTTTTAGCGTGCCATTGTCGGTAAACCTGTTTTCTTCGCGGTATGTCATTTTCCATTGCTCCCGATCTCGCGGACTTCATCCAGGGCTTGCCCAAGACCGAGACGCACCTGCATATCGAAGGTGCGTTGCCCTGGGACTTCATGCGCCGTATCGACGCGGTCAAGTACGCCGAGCCGCCCGACTCCTGGGCCAACGATTACAAGTACAACGACTTCGCGCACTTCGAGGAGCACCTGCTCGGCCTGGCTTTCCAGTGGTACACTTCGCCCGAGAAGTACCACGAGGCGGCAAAGGCCATCTTCGCGGCCCACGTCGCTGCCGGCGTGCGCTATGTCGAAACCAGTTTCGCCAGCGGCGTGGTGGAGTTCCTCGGGCTCGATGGCAAAGCCGTCTGCGACGCCATCGTTGCGGCCAAGCCCCCGGAGTTGGAGCTACGGGTCTTCATGGGTATCCACCACAGCGGGTTCATCCCCGCCATGCTACCCATCATCGAGAAGTCACTGACCT
Source organism: Verrucomicrobiia bacterium (assembly GCA_030432235.1). Classification (GTDB taxonomy): domain Bacteria; phylum Verrucomicrobiota; class Verrucomicrobiia; order Opitutales; family Cerasicoccaceae; genus JAUIHT01. Next base: position 124,321 of record JAUIHT010000001.1, read on the forward strand.
GGAAAAATCTCACGGGACTGGACCTTCACGGTACCGAGACCCTGCCCATCGATCCAATCACGCCACGCATCTGGCAGGAGGCCCGCGACGCCGGCAAAGTCACCAAGGCACACGCGGGTGAGTTCTGCGGGCCGGACTTCGTTCGCTATGTCATGGACGAGCTCGGCATCACGCGTATTCAGCACGGTGTGCGCGCCGCGGAGGATCCCTTCCTCCCCAAGGAGCTGGCCGAGAGGGGCGTCATTCTGGATGTGTGCCCGATCAGCAACCATAAGCTCGTTCCCGGCATCCGCCTGGAGAATCATCCCATCCGCGCGCTCTTCGACGCCGGGGTCAAGGTGACGATCAGTACGGACGACCCGTTGACCTTTGGTAATACCATCTCTGAGGAATACGCAGTCCTGCACGACATCACCGGCTTCTCCCGCAACGAGCTCAAACAAATCTGTCGCTACGGCCTCGAAAACGCTTTGGTGGATGACGAAACGAAAGCTGCTTGGCTGGAAGAAATGCCGAAAAACTGAAAGGCACCCGATTTCAGCCTTTCCGTTTTTGGCGCTTGCTACTGATACATCCAAAAGGGCTTGCAGCTTTCCTGGAAAGCCTGGGCCTCGGCGGACCATTGTTTGACAAACCTTTCGACATGGGCGGTCTTGCCGCGGCCGGAGATTTCCGTCCACCAGCGCTCCGAGCCGACGTGCTTGTTGAAAAGCAGCTTCTGCTGGTCGCTGGCATCCCGGAAGGGGTTTTCGGGATATTCGAACTGGCAGGCCAGGCGCATCATCTGGAAGGACAACTCGGTGGGCAGGAGGATGTCCCAATTTTCCACAACGACGTACACGCCGCGGTAGTCGCGACCATTTTTGTCGATACCGCGCACCGGTTGGAACTTTAGGCCGGCAATGCCTTGAGAATCCAGAATGCGTGCCAGCGCTTGCGGTTCCTTGCCTGGGTAGGTGATGAGGCGAAAAGGGAACGGTGTTCCGTAGCCGTGGCGAAAGTCACCGAGCTGGCAGCCGAGTCCGGTCATGGCGTAGCCGAGGACGGCGGAGAGGTCGGGGATGGCGGGCGAGGTTGGCACCCAGCGCAGTCCGGTGTCGGGCCAGCGCATGTTGCGTTGCCAGCCTTTCATGGGGACGACGTAAAGTTTGCCGTCGCGGCGCTGTTTGTCAGAGACCTCCAGCCAGCCGGGCACCAGCTTGGACATCTTGGCCAGCTCGCCGATGGTCAGCCCGTGCACGTAGGGAACGCGGAAGGCGCCCACGTAGGACATCAGGTGAGTATCCAGTGGCGGGCCGTCCACTTTTAGCCCACCGAGAGGATTGGGGCGGTCGAGGACCATGACCGGGATGCCGGCCTTGAAGCAGCCCTCAATGGTCTTTTTCATCGCACTGACGTAGGTGTAGCTGCGCACGCCGATGTCCTGCAGGTCGATGACCATGATGTCGATGGGCTTGAGCATCTCGGGTGTCGGTTCGCGCGTCGGCCCGTAAAGTGAATAGACGGGCAGCCCGGTGCGCGGGTGGATGCCGCTGGCCACGTATTTCTCTGCCTTCGCCGTACCGTCCACGCCGTGCTCGGGCCCGTAGAGAGCCACGAGGTTGACGTTGGGCGCATTGCGCAGCACATCGATGGTGGGTACGCCCTCGCCATTAACCCCTGCGGCGTGCGTCAGCAACCCGACCCTGAAACCCGCGAGAGGCTTGAAGTCCATCTGCTCCAGCACATCGATACCGAGCAGGACTTTGGCCGTGGCCGTGTTTGTCAGGGCGGCAAGGAAGAGCAGGCAGAAAAGGAAAGCGTGGCGCATGGAGATTCGGGTTTCGGTTCTCAGTTATCAACAGTCGGTTTTCAGTTTTTCCGTACCGCAGGCTTGTACAATCGAAATCCGGGAACCGATAACCGAAAAGCGCGAACTGAAAACGATAATCAGCTAGGCACTGTCCTCCTGGCTGAAGGGCACGGTACGCCGTGTATCGTGATCGTGGGCGGCATCGATAGGACGCAGGGCGGGCTTGGGGTGCGTCTGCTCATAGCGCTTGGCCGCAAGCTGGTAGATGAGGCTGAGGATAAACCCGAGAAAGTAGCCGAGGATGAGCCCGCCCAGACTGATAGCGCCATAATACTGAAAGGCTTTTTTCATGCCTTCTCCGATTTTTACGCCCTGTTCGGCCTCAATACCGCGGATGCCCTCCAGGTGCATGGCTGATGCGTCGATACTGAAAAAATTCAGGAGGAAATCGCCCACGTAGTAGTTAGCTAACCACATGGGACCGACCGTGATCGGGTTAGATACCAGCTGTAACGCGATCACGACCATGAGGTTGCAGCGGAAAAGCATAGCCAATAGCAAGCCTGTGCCAAACTGAATGCCGTAAAGAGGCAGAAAGGTGAGAATGCTGCCTACGTAAAGGGCGATAATAATCTCCTCACGCTTGAAGGACCACAGGTAGCTGCGCTTGCGGGCGGTCTCGGCGAACCACTTCAGCACCGGGTAGTTATGTAAGGTGGCGCGACGCGGCAGCGGACGCATCCAGCGTTTCACGCGGCGGATGCGCTCGAAATACTTTTCACGCTGAACGTCCCCAGGTTTGAACATGACAACAAAACATCAGACCCTGACATTGTTGCCGCGTTCCCGCGAGTTTTTTCCGCGAGAGTTAGCCGGCCAGAACGGGGCTCAGCCATTTTTTGACGAAGGCGTCGTCGACGCCCTTGCGCTTGGCGTAGTCGGCCGCCTGCTCTTTGTCGATAGGTCCGACATTGAAATATTTCGCTTCGGGATGGGCAAAATAGAGCCCGCTGACACTAGCACCAGGCCACATGGCGCGGCTCTCGGTCAGCTTCATGCCGATGCGCTGTTCGACCTCGAGGAGCTTCCAGATGGTGTCTTTTTCGGTGTGGTCCGGGCAGGCCGGGTAACCCGCCGCCGGGCGGATGCCCGCGTACTGCTCCTTGATCATAAACGCGACGTGCTCGTTGACTTCCCCCGGGGCAGCCGGCAGCAAGTTCTTGCCGGAGAATCCTTCCGCTGCGCCCTGCCCGAGGTCGTCGCGGATCTGCTTGTGCAGCCATTCGGCACAGGCCTCCGCCATGCGGTCGCCCAGTGCTTTAACGATAATGGAGGAGTAATCGTCGCCTTTCTCCTCGAAGCTGCGTGCGTAGTCGTCGACCTCTTCGCCGGCGGTGCAGGCGAAGGCCCCGAGGATGTCGCCGCTCTCGGCCACATAGTCGGCCAGGCAGCGGTAAGTCTGGTCGTCGCCGGCCTTTTCCTTCTGCTGGCGCAGGAAGTGGAAGGTTGCCAGTTCCTGCGCGGCATCATCCTCTTGATAGAGGACGACGTCGTCGCCTTTGCGCGCGGCGGGCCAGAAGCCGGTGACTGCGCGGAGGCGGAAGCGCTTGCGGTGGATGATATCGGCCAGGAGCTTTTGCGCGTCCGCGTAAAGCTTGCTGGCTTCCTCGCCGTACTTTTCGTGAGTGAGAATTTTCGGGAAAACGCCTTTCAGCTCCCAACTCCAGAAGAACGGCGACCAGTCGATGTACTCGGCGACCTTGCCGAGGTCGATGAAGTCCCACTGTGCAATGCCGTAGCGGCTGGGCTTGGGGGCGGTGTAACCGGTCCAGTCGAGCTGAACACCCTTGGCGCGTGCTTCGTCGAGCGGCAGAAATTTTGTGGCGGACTGCCCCTGCTCGAAGCGTTCGCGGGCTTTGGCGTGTGCCTCGCTGATTTCCGCGATGTAGGCGTCGCGGCGCTCCGGGCTTTTCAGATTCGAGCAGACATTGACCACGAGCGACGCGTCCAGAACGTGCACGACGGGATGCGGGTACTCCGGTGCTATCTTGATCGCGGTGTGCGCCTTGCTGGTGGTGGCGCCGCCAACGAGTAGGGGCACCTCGAAGCCCTGGCGCGTCATCTCCTGCGCGTTGTGGATCATCTCGTCCAGTGAGGGTGTGATCAGGCCGGAGAGCCCGATGATGTCAGCCTTCTCCTTTTTGGCTGTTTCGAGAATCTTTTCGCAGGAGCACATGACCCCGAGGTCAATAACCTTCCAGCTGTTGCAGGCCAGCACGACCGCGACGATGTTCTTGCCGATGTCGTGCACGTCGCCCTTGACCGTGGCGATGACAAAGACGCCCTGCGCGCTGCCTTGGTTTTTCTCCTTCTCGGCCTCCATGAAGGGGGTCAGATAGGCGACGGCTTTTTTCATCACGCGGGCGCTCTTGACGACCTGCGGCAGGAACATCTTGCCCGCGCCAAAGAGCTCGCCGACGACCTTCATGCCGTCCATGAGCGGCCCCTCAATGACGTCCAACGGGCGCGGTAGTTTTTGCCGGGCCTCCTCGGTGTCCTGCTCCACGAAGTCACCGATGCCTTTGACCAGGGCGTGGGACAGGCGTTCCTCGACCGTGCCCTCGCGCCATTTGAGCTTGGTGGATTCGTCGACTTCCTTGCCCTGTCCCTTGACCGTTTCGGCGTACTCGATGAGACGCTCGGTGGCGTCTTCGCGGCGGTTGAGGAGCACGTCCTCGACGTAGGTCAGCAACTCTTTGTCGATGTCGTCATAGACCTCGATCATGCCGGCGTTGATGATGCCCATGTCGAGCCCGGCCTGAACGGCGTGGTAGAGGAAGGCGCTGTGCATGGCCTCGCGCACGACGTTGTTGCCGCGGAAGCTGAAGGAGATGTTCGAGACACCGCCGCTGCAACGCGCGCCGGGGCAGCGCTGCTTGATTTCCCGCACGGCCTCGATGAAGTCGACCGCGTAGTTGTTGTGCTCGGCCATGCCGGTGGCGACGGTCAGGATGTTGGGGTCGAAAATGATGTCCTGCGGGTCGAAGTCCACTTCCTCGACGAGGATCTTGTAGGCGCGTTCGCAGATTCGAATTTTGTCTTCCTTGGTGGCGGCCTGGCCTTCCTCGTCGAAAGCCATCACGACGGTGGCCGCGCCGTAGCGCTGGATGAGCCGGGCCTCCTTTTTGAAGGCCTCTTCGCCGTTTTTCAGGCTGATGGAGTTGACGATGCCCTTGCCCTGCAGGCAACGCAGCCCGGCCTCGATAACGGACCACTTGGACGAGTCGATCATGACAGGGATGCGTGCGATGTCGGGCTCGGCCGCCATGAGGTTGAGGAAGCGGGTCATGCAGGCCTCGGAGTCGAGCAGGCCTTCGTCGAAGTTAACGTCGATGACGTTGGCGCCGTTTTCCACCTGCTGGCGGGCGACCTTGAGCGCGGCGTCGAAGTCGTCGTTCTTGATCAGTTTGCGAAAGCGTGGCGAACCGGTGACGTTGGTGCGTTCACCGACGACGATAAATTGCTGGGCGGCGTTTTGGGACATTGGAAAATAGAAGAAAATTAACCGACGACGAGCGGTTCGAGGCCGCTGAGGCGTAGGGCGGGTTTGATGTCGTGGAGCTTGCGGGGCTTGAATTGCGAGAGCACCTCGCGAATCTTAGCGATGTGGTCCGGGGTGGTGCCGCAGCAGCCGCCGACCAGGTTGACCAGGCCGTCCGTGGCAAAGCTTTGCAGGGAGCCGGCGGTGTCCGAAGGGCCTTCCGGGTAGCCGGTGGGGGAGAGCGGGTCGGGCAGACCGGCGTTGGGGTAGCACGACACGTAGCAGTCGGTGATATTGGCCAGTTCCTCGATGTATGGGCGCATCAAATCGGCCCCGAGCGCGCAGTTCATACCGACGCTGAGCGGGCGGGCGTGGCGGACGCTGTTCCAGAAGGCCTCCGTGGTCTGGCCGGAGAGGGTGCGGCCGGACTGGTCCGTGATGGTGCCGGAGATGAGCACGGGCGGGTGCTCCTTGGCTTCTTCCAACAGCTCGTCGATGGCGAAGATGGCGGCCTTGGCATTGAGGGTATCGAAGATGGTCTCGATGAGGAGCACGTCCGCGCCGCCGTCGATGAGCCCACGGGCCTGCTCCTGATAGGCGGCACCCAGCTCCTCAAAAGTGACGTTGCGGAACTCCGGCCGGTTGACGTCGGGCGAGAGGGAGGCGGTGCGGTTGGTCGGTCCCAACGCTCCGGCGACGAAGCACTCGCGGCTTTCCTCCTTGGCGACGATGTCGGCGGCTTCGCGGGCCAGCTTGGCCGATTCGACGTTCAACTCGTAGGCCAACGATTCCAGACCATAGTCGGCCTGCGCAATGGTGGTGGCGGAGAAAGTGTTGGTCTCGACGATGTCCGAGCCGGCACGATAGTAGGCCAGGTGGATGTCGCGAATGATGTCGGGACGCGTCAGGGTCAGCAGGTCGTTGTTGCCCTTGAGGTCGCTCGGGTGGTCCTTGAATCGTTCCCCGCGAAAGTCCTCTTCGCAGAGTTTGTGGCGCTGAATCATGGTGCCCATGGCGCCGTCGAGGAAGACAATGCGCTCATTGAGCAAGGCTACCAGGCGCTTGCCGGTGGCGGTGTATTGATTCACGGGTATTTTCATCCCATCAACGTATCCTGATTTGTTGATATGTTGCAAGTGCCAAATCGTGCTTTTTACCGCTTCTGGAATTGCCTAGTGAGTTGGGCCATGAAAGCCATTTTGCTTACCGTCGTTCTTCTCATCCTCTCCAATACCTTCATGACCTTTGCCTGGTATGGTCATTTGAAGAATCTTGCGCACAAGCCGCTCATCGTCGCGATCCTGGTCAGCTGGGGTATCGCGTTTTTTGAGTATCTGCTACAGGTGCCCGCGAACCGCATAGGGTTCACCACGCTGTCGTTGGGTCAGTTGAAAATCCTTCAGGAAATCATTACTCTGTCGGTTTTCGTGCCCTTCGCCCTCATTTACATGAAGCAGCCACTCAAGCTGGACTTCCTCTGGGCCGGCCTTTGCATGGTTGGCGCGGCGTATTTCATCTTTAGAAACGGGACAGCGGCCTCATGAGCGACACGGGAAATCAAAATGTCCACTTCGAGCGAGTAGCTTTCTACGGAAGGCGCTGGGCGGACTACATGGGGTTCCTGCATCTGGACGAGGCCATGCTGGCCGGAAAGCGAGTGCTGGATGTCGCCGCTGGCACGTCCAGCTTTGCCGTCGAGGCGGCCGAGAGGGGCGTCGAGGTCTCCGCCATCGATCCGCTCTATGCCCTTGAGCCGGACGCCGCCAGGGTCCGCGCGGAGGAGGACTTCGCCATGGTGATGCAGGCCATCGTGGACAAGCCCGACTACCTGGCGAACACCACCTATGCGACGCTGGAAGACTTGAAGGCAGCGCGTTGGGCCGCCGCGGAGCGTTTTTTGATCGATTATCGTGAGCAATGGGGCGAGGCGCGATACCGTCCATTATCACTGCCGGAGTTGCCCTTTGCGGATGGCGAGTTTGACTACGCTTTCTGCGGGCATTTCCTTTTCCTCTTCGCCGACCGCCTGGAGCACGACTTCCATCGCGATGCGCTGCTGGAGTTGTCCCGGGTCGCGAAGGAGGTGCGTGTTTATCCTCTTTTCGATACCACCGGGACCACCTATCCGCGCCTGGACAAACTGCGCGGTGAGTTGGAGGCCCGTGGGCGTCGCACTGAGAAAGTGCCCGTGAACTACTCCGTCATCAGCGGCGAATGTGCGCTACTGCGTATCACTAGGCAGTGAACGCTCGGGCATCGTCAACTTACCCAGTCGGCGAAGAAACTGTATTCTTTGTCGGTCCAGGTAGGCAGGCCTTCGTGGCCGTGATCGTAGAAGATGGCACAGTCCTTTTCGGCTTCTATCTTGTTGTAGGCGGCAAACTGAGTCGAGGGCGGGCAAATCTTGTCCATCAGCGTGATCGCCATGTAGGTCTTCGCCTTGATGCGTGGGGCCAGGTGCTGGACGTCGATATAGCCGAGATTGTGGAAAATCTCGCTTTCGCGCTCGTGCAGGGGGTCTTGCTGGCGGAAGAAATCGCGCAGCTCCTGATAGGCGTTCTCGGCGAGGTCCATCTGCCAGACGCGGTAGTAGTCCGACAAGAAGGGGAACATGGGGGCACAGCGGGCGATGCGCGGCTCAAGGGAGGCGCAGGCGAGGGTCAGCCCGCCGCCCTGACTGCCACCCAGAGCACCGACCCGCTCGGGGTCGACCTCCGGCATGTCCAGGACGAGACCGGCAAGCTGTGCGGTGTCGAGGAACATGGCCCGATAGGAAAGCTTTTCGGGGCCTTCGCGCAGACCGCGGATGATGTGTCCGCGCAGTGTGCTGAGCTTGGCCGAGTAGGGATCCTCGGAGAGCCCGGCCTGGCCGCGGCAATCCAGCGCGGCCACCACAAAGCCCGACGCGGCCCACTTCAGATAATCACTCCAGGGGCCGCTGGCGCCGGTGTAGCCGTGGAAAATGCAGAGGCCTGGGCAGCTCTTGGGTTTGGCGTTCTTGGGGACGAGCAGCTTGGCGTAGACGCGTGCACCGCCGACTCCGGTAAAACGAAAGTGGTAACAATCCGCCACCGGCGTTTTGAACTCAGCTTCGATGCGCTCCGGCTGTGCGTCGACCGAGCGCATCTCCTCAAGTGCACGGTCCCAAAAGGCGTCGAAGTCACCGGGGCGCGGGTTTTGGCCCTGGTAGGTTTTGAGTTTTTCAAGCGGGTAATCGAATGCGGGCATAGGCTTCTACAAATGAAATTCCTCGCAGGGAATGCGATGCAAAAATGGGCGAATTTTAGGGCACTTTGGTTAACCTCGTCTCATGAGAGGTTAATCGAAGCGCAATTTTTACATGCTTGCCCCGTGGCGGATTCGTGTGTCTGTTCAACGACTTTGCTGAAGCCATTTTTCCAGATTCTATTTTTCAGCCTTTCGTTGACCGTTGTGGCAGCGCCACGGCACGCTCGCGAAGCCATGGCCGGGGACACGCAGTTCAGCTCTGGGTTCGAACGCCTGCTCGACTCTGTGGTGCGCCTGGACGTGTGGGAGACTGCCTTCGATGCCGGGCGCGAGACGACCATCCATGGCGTCGGCAGCGGGGTCATCATGACGCCGGAGGGGCACATCCTGACCAACGCACACGTCGTCAACCCTTACGCGGAGCGCATCTGGGCGACGCTCAACAACCTAGAGCGCGTACCGGCCCGGCTGGTCGGCTGGGACCACTGGACGGACTTGGCTGTGCTCCAGCTTGATCTCCCGGCGCTGGAGGAGAAAGGCCTTGGTTTTGCCTGGGCGGAATTTGGTGACTCGGCGGAGCTCCAACCCGGCGAAACTGTGTTCGCGGTGGGTACTCCCAACGGCCTGGCCCGCACGGTCACGCGGGGCATCATCTCGAACACCAACCGCTATTTCGAGGGTGCGCAGGTCGGGCGCGGTTTCGAGACCGGCTATTTTAATACCTGGTTGCAGACCGACGCCGCCATCAACCCCGGTAACAGCGGCGGCCCGCTGGCCCTGTCGGACGGCAAGGTCATCGGCATCAACACGCGCAGCTACCTGGGGGCCAACAACCTCAGCTTCGCCGTGCCTGCCAATGTCGCTCACGACGTCATGGAAATGCTCATCGCCGAGGGGCGCGTTACCCGCAGCTACACCGGTATCGTACCCGGCCCCATGCAGGACTTGGAGTCTTTTTTCGATGTGGACGTCAACCACGGCATGCTGGTGCAGAGCGTCGACCCCGGCTCTCCCGCGGCCAAGGCCGGGCTGCGCCCCAGCGACATTATTCTGGAGATTGACGGTACGTCCGTCGACGGACGTTTTCCCGAGCAGTTGCCCGCTATCCAGCGCCGCATGGCCAATCATTCGGTTGGCAGCGACATTCCATTGTCGGTTAAGCGTGGCGACGAGACCTTCCCCGTCACCGTCGTCACTGAGGAGCTTCAAAGCCGGGTAGGGCAGGAGGCGGCCTTCGAGGACTGGGGTATCAGCGTGCAGAAGGTTTCCCGGGCCATCGCCCGCGAGCAGCAGTTGGACTCCCCCGACGGCGTCGTGGTGGTTGGCATCCAGCCAGCCTTTCCTGCGGCTGAGGCGGGTATACGCCCTGGGGATATCATCACGTCGGTCAACCGCTCGCCCATCCGCAGCCTGGAGGATTTGGAGACTGCCTACGAAGCATACGAGTTTCAGCCCGAGCGCGTCCTGATGGAAATCGACCGAGGCCATCAGTTCAGCTTCGTCGTGCTCAAGCCGTAGGACGAACGAGTGGCGAGGGGCAGGTGACGAGGGTCAGAATTTTGAAAAGAGCCTGTGTCCTCATTTCCATCCCGTATCGCACATCCCCCGCCACTCGTCCACCTGTCTCCTGCCTCGATCTTTCTGCTTGCCAAAGAGGGCAATTCTCTCCACTTTCCGCCCTTTTCACTCAACCCATTTACACCATGCCCAGAGAAGTTGTCATCCTTGAATGCTCCGAAGCCCGTGGTGAAGGCAAGCCGCCTTCGCGCTATATGACCACGCGCAACCGCAAGATCCAGCAGGATAAGGTCGAGAAGAAGAAGTACAATCCGCATCTTCGCCGCCACACCCTGCACAAGGAAATCAAGAGCTAATCCGCCAATCGCGGCCGCTCTTTGCGGCTTGCCGACAGGCCTTTGTCCGGCCAACCTGATCGTATGGCTGCCGAGACGTTTAAGCTACGTAAATCGCCCTGGTGGACGGTTTTTTCACGACCTCGTGCCACCTTCGAGCAGATGCTGGAAGGTTATCCGGAGGCCTATAATGTCATGATGGCGATGGCAGCGGGCTTTGCGATCCTGCTGCAGTATTTGTTCAATCGGGGATTGTCCCATCACGACCTCCCGGGGGCCATCTATCTCGAGGCCTTCATTATGGGGCCCATTTTCGGCCTACTTTGCTATTTTTTGGTTGGCTGGCTGTTCGCAGTGGTGGGCCGGCGATTCGGTGGCGTGGGCACGCCTGCACAAAACCGGATGGTATGGGCTTGGTGCTTTGTGCCTTATATCACCGGCATGATCGTCCTCTGGACACCTATGACACTCGCGGCGATTGTCCGTGCGCAGTTTATTTACTCCCTTCCGGATTGGGCGAAACACGGTCTATTAAATCTCGAAGTCTTTTTCTACTACGCGTTTATTCCGTTCTGGTGCTGGGCTCTGTACGTCATGCTGATTGGCTTGATGGTCGTGAATAAGTACACTTGGCGAGGCGCGATACTGACGACGGCTTTCAGCTATGTCCTCGTTTATGCCTTTTACTGGCTCTGCTTTATGGTGTTTCATCTCATTGGGATGATGCTGACATGATGCGCTCCATGCCCGCGACCGATTTGAAACCGGCCTTCTATGGGGAAACGCTGGCCTCGCTGACCGAGCACCTGGCTGAGCGAGGAGAAAAGCCGTTCCGAGCCAAGCAGATACTCGACTGGGTTTACAAAAAGCGGGTCGACGACCCTGCGGCCATGACCAACCTCTCCGCTTCCCTGCGTGAGTGGCTGGCCGCGACGTTCGACTTCACGCCTTTGCGGCCCATCCTGACCAAGAGCGCCTCGGACGTGACGGACAAAATCCTGTCGCGGCTGCAGGACGGTTCGCTGATCGAGACCGTTATCATTCGCGCGCCACAGGAGGGCGTGGGGCAGGACCGCTCTCGCAAGACTATCTGCATCTCCACGCAGGTCGGCTGTGCCTACGGCTGCCGTTTCTGTGCCTCCGGGCTGGCCGGGTGGAAGCGTGACCTGACCACGGGGGAAATCGTGGCCCAGCTCATGGCGGTATGCCGTCAGGAGGACGCTCACACGCCGCGGGCCCGCGAGGAGCTGGCCTCCTTCGACAACATCGTGGTCATGGGCATGGGGGAGCCGCTGGCCAATTACGACAGCCTCCTTGCCGCTCTCGGCATCCTTAACGCCGAGTGGGGGCTGGGCTTCGGGGCGCGCCGCATCACCATCTCGACCTCCGGTCTGGCGCCGCAAATCATGCGTCTGGCGGAGGAGCCGATGGGCTTCCGGCTGGCCATCAGCCTGCATGGGGCCACGGACGAGGTGCGTACCCAAATCATGCCGGTCAATCGCAAGTATCCGTTGGCCGAGCTATTGCCTGCCGCCCGGGCCTTTGCCGAAAAGCATGGGCGCATGCTGACCCTGGAGTTCATTCTCATCAATGATGTCAACGACTCCCTGGAGCAGGCTCGCGCCTTGGTGGACATTGCCCGCAATCTCCATGCCCACGTTAATCTCATCCCTTACAACACCGTGCAGGGGCTCGACTGGAAGCGGCCCAACGTAAAACGCCAGGAGGCCTTCGCCCGGGTACTGCGCGACGCACGCGTGTCCGTCACGCTCCGCCGGGAAAAGGGGCACGACATTAACGCCGCCTGCGGCCAGCTTCGCCTGCAACACGAGGAGGATGGCGCCGTCGCACCAGTGCCGGCCAACCGACGCTAACGCACGACCTGGGGCTGCTCGCCCCGCCTGGCCTGAGTTCGTCGAAGGCGACCCCCGGTGCGTGACCGCACGGGACAATCTTTTGGTTCGTAGGCTCAGCCCACGAAGCCCGCATGAAAGTCCTTTTCAATTGGGCGGGCACCTGACAAGTTATGCCGATGCTTGAATCCTTCCAGGCAGTCGATGCGGAGTTCCCCTGGTTTTTCCCGGTGGTGGTGTTTATTTTCGGCGCCTGCTGGGGCAGCTTTCTCAATGTGGTCATCTACCGGGTGCCTCAGAAGAAATCCGTGGTGACGCCGCGCTCCTTCTGCACCACCAGCGGCAAGCCGATTCCTTGGTACGACAACATCCCGCTCATCAGCTGGCTGTTGCTGCGGGGCAAATCCCGTTACGATGGCAAGCCGATCAGTGTGCGTTACCCTGCGGTGGAGTTGCTCACCGCGCTGCTTTTTCTGGTGGTATGGCTGTTGCAGCCGCCGTTGATTGCGTTGCCGGGCTTCGTCTTTCTCGCGTTGCTCATTTCGGGAACCTTTATTGACTTGGAGCACATGATTTTGCCGGACTTCGCCACGGTCGGCGGCATGATCGTGGGGGTGGCTTTTTCCTTTTTCATCCCGGCGATGCACGGCTTTGGCGCTTCGGGCCAGCCCTACTTCATCGAGGGTCTGCGTTCGGGCATTATGGCGACCGTTGGCGTGCTGGTAGGTTCCGCCGTCATCCTGTGGATAGCCGTGCTGGCCGAGACCTTGCTTAAGCGCGAAGCCATGGGCTTCGGCGACGTACTCTTCATGGGTTGTATCGGGGCCTTTTGTGGCTGGCAGGGCGCGCTCTTTGCCATTTTTGGCGGCGCGCTTTTCGGCACCATCGTGGTTATTCCTCTCATGATTATTCAGAAGGTCTTCGGCATCAAGAGTACCGGGGTAGGGCGAGTGGAAAACCGCACCATGGAAGAGGTCGCCGAGAGCGAGGAAGCGGGGGAAACCAAGGCCGGAGCAGGCGAGGACCAGGACCTCAAGATGGGCACGGCGATTCCATTTGGGCCCTGGCTGGCCGTCGGTGGTGCGTTGTACTACGTGTTCCTGCGCGGTCCGGTCGACGACTACTTTGCCAACCTGCAGGCGATATTCTACACGCCTTTTTAAGCACCCGGGAGCTTTTCCACGGTGATCCCAAGGATACGTGCGGCGCGTTCGCGGTCTCCCTCGACAGCCTTCAGCACGAGATCCACGTAAGCTTTTTCTCGCTCGGCCATGTGCTCGGCCAAGCTAGGCCAGTTGTCCGGGCTGGCAGCGCGGCGAACGGTGTTTTTGTTGCGCGCCTCTTGCACAGCGGCTTCGAGTGTTTCGAGGAAGGCGTCGAAGCGAAAAGGCTTTTCCAGCACGCGCCAGGCCCCGGCCGCGTGGGCTCGCTCGTGCAGCTTGGCGTCGACGAACCCGCTCATGAGCAGCACGATCGCGGTCTCGTCGAACTTCAGCAGCTCACGGATGAGTGTGATGCCGTCCATGGGCGTCATAGCGTAATCGACGATGACGACGTCGAAGTGACTTTGGCGCACCCGGAGCAGGGCTTCTTCACCGTTGGCCGCACCAGCGCATAGATAACCGGTGGGGCCGACCAGGCTCTTAATCATTTCATGGATGGCCGGGAGGTCATCCACGATGAGTAGCGAAGGCATAGCGCCGCTGAGCGTCTTTGCCATGATTGCGTTAACCGCCGACGACGGAGGAGAGCTGGAAGATGGGCAGGAACATGGCCATGACGATGCCCCCGATGACGACCCCGAGTACGCAGATGAGGATCGGCTCCATCAGGGAGGTCAGGGACTCGACGATGCTGTCGACCTCGGTATCGTAGAAGTCGGCGATTTTATTCATCATGCCGTCGACGTTACCGGTCTGTTCGCCCGCTTTGGCCATGTGCTTGACCATGGAGGGGAAGTAGGGCGTCTGGGCGATGACCTCGGAAAGCTGGCCGCCCTGCGAGATGTGGCGCGTGATTTCGGTGCAGGCGCTTTCCACAAAGGTGTTGTTGGAGGCGCTGGAGCAAATCTCCAAAGCGCGCAGGATGGGTACGCCGCTCTTGAGCAGGATGGCGTAGGTGCGGCAGAAGCGGGAAATGTTAATCTTGCGCGTCAGGTTACCAATGATGGGCAGCTTGCTGAAAATGATGTCCTTGACCCGGCGTCCTTTGGGCGTGGCGGTCAGCTTGCCTATAACTTTCCAGAGAATGATGGCGCCGATGATGATGAAGATGATGTTGTGCTTCAGGAACTCGGACAGGTCGATGAGCATTTGAGTCGGCTTGGGCAGCTCCGCACCGAAGTCCGCGAACATCTCTGAAAAGACGGGGATGACGAAAATCAAGAGGACGTTGACCAGGATGACGGCCAGACTGATGACCGCAATCGGGTAGGTCATGGCGCTCTTGACCTTCTTGGCCAGGCCGAGGGAGGACTCGAAATACGTTGCCACCTTGCCCATGATGTCAGCTAGCGCGCCGGAGGCCTCACCGGCCTCGACCATGGAGATGAAGAGATTGGGGAAGGCCCGGGGGAATTTCCGCACGGCATCGGAGAAGGAGGTGCCGCCCGCGATGTCGTTGCGCACGTCGCGGATGATGATCTTGAAAACGGGGTCCTCCGTCTGGTCCTGCAAGGCCTCCAGGGCGCCGACAAGCGGCAGACCGGCCTCCAGCATGGACGAAATTTGCTGGGTGAAGATCGTCAACGCCTCCAGTTTGATCTTCTTCTTTTTGGACTGCTTCTCGTAGGCCTTTTGCTTGGCCAGGCGCTGTGATTCGGCGAAACCGGTTTTCTTTTTACCGGCGGTACCGGCTGTGCTGCCAGCGCTTTGTGTAAGGAGAGACATAGTCTAGCTGAATAGGGCGAGTGTTAAGTATGCAGTTCCTAGCAAACGTAAAGCCCGGGTTTCACCTATGGTGTCCGTTGCTTTCAGATTGATCCGTTCAATGGTGGTAAAAGCTTGACCGTTCACCATGCGTGCGTCAAGCCTCTTGCCCTTATACCGGTTTTAAAAAAGTTTTAAAATTGGCTCCGCATGCGGGTGTAGTTTAGTGGTAAAACCCTAGTCTTCCAAACTGGTGATGTCGGTTCGATTCCGTCCACCCGCACCAGGAATCCCGACAAGGTCCGGCTTAGGTCTGTCGTGAGCGGGCGTTTGCTGCGGTTTTTGGGGTCGAAAGCACCGTTTTGCCGTCCACCCAGGAACCGTCAATAAGGCTGGCTCGCGGAAAGGGAGGCACGCCGCTTTCTCCGCCATGAATCATGGAGACAAGCATGTCCACGGCAGCTTCGCCAGCGATGTCATTGTGCTGGTTCATGCCGGCCCATTCCGGGCGGTCCTTGCGCCATTCGAGCTGGATGAGCCCGATGTCCTGCGGGATGCGTAGCCCGAGCTCCGTGAGCCAGTCGCGCACGTCGTTGTAAAGGGTGAAAATGACGTCCGGTTGCTCTTTCTCGTACCATTTGCGAAAGAGCGCCCGCTCTTGCCTGGCGGTGGTGACTTGGTAAAAGGGGCTTAGCCTTTGCCGCTGAGGCAGGGCATTTTGTCCTGCCCGATAACCGGCGCTGAATCGACCGTCGATAAGTGCGTCGATGGTGCTGTCCAGAACCAGTCCGGGGCGCCGGTATCCGAGTTCGAGCGCTTTCTCGAAGGCGCGCAGGGCGACGATGTGGTGATCTGTGCAAGCAAAGGACAGCGCTGGCTCGCGTGTGCGCACCCCGGTGACGACGCAGGGATAGCCTTCCCAGATGACGTCGAAGCGGCGCGGCAGGCGGTTGGACTTCATCAGGCCGGTGACCAGCACGCCATGAATGCCCCGGGTTTCTAGGATGCGGTTGAGCCGCTCGCCGTTGAGGTCGGGGTTGTGGAGCCAAAAGCTGTCCAGCGAGTAGCCCAGGTGCAAGGCGCGTCGTCGGCAGCCCTCGACGTAGGTGGGGATGGTTGGGTGCTTCTTGAGCGCGTCGCGGTTCTGGTTGGCATTGAGCAGCGCCAGCGTCGCCCGTGGTCCGCCTTCAGGATTCGAGCGCAGCCGCGACATCAGATGGGCCACGACGGGGTCGCGCTGATAGCCCAGTCGCTCTGCCGCCTTGCGGATACGAGCGCAGGTCGCCGCTGGTATCTGCCGATCATTGCGCAAGGCCAGTGATATGGTGTTTTTGGATACACCGCAGTGCCTCGCCAGATCGGCCATAGAGACGCGTTTCACAGCTTACATGACTGTCAAGTAAATCGTGTATTCACAAGCCCAAATCGGCCCGCTAGCGTGTGCGCATGTTATCCTATACCCTAGGCGTCGATTACGGCACAAACTCGGTGCGTGCTCTTGTTGTGAACTGCGAGACGGGCGAAGAGCTCGCCTCCGCCGTGGTGGATTACCCCAGCGGCCATCAAGGTGTCCTGCTCGACAGTGCTGACGCCAACCTGGCGAGACAAAATCCGGCGGACTACCTCTACGGGTTGGAGGAGTCCATCACACGCGCTTTGGCTGAGGCGTTGAAGCACGAGGGATTTACCGCCGAGGGTATCGTCGGTATCGGCGTGGACACCACCGGGTCGAGCCCGATGCCGGTGGATGCCCATAACGTGCCACTGGGTGTCCATCCGCAGTGGAAGGACAACCTTAATGCGCAGTGCTGGCTGTGGAAGGACCACACCAGCTACGCGGAGGCCGCGCGCATCACCGAGCTTTCGGCGGAGCATCGTCCGCAGTACATCGCCAAGTGCGGCAACACCTATTCGTCGGAGTGGTGGTGGAGCAAAATCTGGCACTGCCTGAACGTCGCGCCGGAGGTCTTTGACGCTGCCCATAGCTGGGTGGAACTGGCCGACTATGTTCCCTCCGTGTTGGCGGGCGTGAAGGATCCCAAGGGGGTGGTGCGCGGTATCTGTTGCGCCGGTCACAAGGCACTTTATTCGGACGAGTGGGGCGGATTGCCCGACAAGGAATTCCTGGCCCTGCTCGATCCCAAGCTGGCCGAGCTGCGCGATCGCCTTTACGAGAAAGCCGTCGACGCGTCCAATGTCGCGGGCAAGCTCTGCCCGGAATGGGCGGAGAAGCTGGGCTTGCCGGTGGGCATTCCCATCGCGGTCGGCGAAATGGACGTCCACTACGGCGCCATCGGCTGCGGGGTGGACGAAGGTACCCTGGTCAAGGTCATCGGCACGTCCACCTGCGACTGCGGAGTGGTCTCCATGAAAAAGGAAGTCGCGGACATCCCCGGGATCTGCGGCATCGTGCCGGGCGCGATCCTGCCGGGCTATTATGGTATAGAAGCCGGCCAGAGCGCTGTCGGCGACCTTTTCAAATGGTGGGTCGAAGGTGTCTGCCAGGACGACGCCGCGCACCATGCCAAGCTCACCGTCGATGCGGAAAAGCTCAAGCCCGGCCAGAGCGGCCTGCTTGCTTTGGACTGGAACAACGGCAACCGCACCATCCTCGTCGATCAGCGCCTGACCGGTGTGATCCTCGGACAAACTTTACACACCACGCAGGCGGAAATTTATCGTGCGCTCATCGAGGCGACTGCTTTTGGCGCGCGCATGATTCTGGAGCGTATCGCCGAGTACGGCGTGCCGGTCGAGCGCATCGTCTGTGCCGGTGGCATCGCGGAGAAGAATGTGATGCTCATGCAAATCTACGCCGACGTCACTGGCCGCGAGTTGTGCGTCTCTGGTTCCTCGCAGACCTGCGCCTTGGGTGCTGCCGTGGGCGCCGCCGTGGTGGCTGGCAAGTATCCTGACTTCAAGTCCGCGCAGGATGCCATGACTTCTCTCAAGGATGTCGTCTACAAGCCCAACCCGGTGGCCCAAAAGGTCTACGACGAGCTGTTCGCTTTGTACGGCAAAGTTCACGATGCCTTTGGTGGCGTCAATGCGCAGGCCGACCTTGGCGGCGTGATGAAGGAACTCCTGCGCATCAAGGATAGCGCACGATAAACCCCAAAACTCTAAATTCAATGAATACTACTCCCGAAATCTGGTTTCTGACCGGTAGCCAGCACCTTTACGGCCCTGCGGCACTCAAGCAAGTGGCGGCCAACGCCGAGGTAATCGCCACGGCCCTCGACGCCGACGCGTCCATCCCGGCGAAGATTGTTTTCAAACCTATCGTGACCACGCCGGATGAAATCCGCGCCGCCTGCATCGAGGCCAGCGCCAGCTCGTCTTGCGCGGGGCTCATCACCTGGATGCACACCTTCTCGCCGGCCAAGATGTGGATCGGCGGCCTCTCGCGCCTGACCAAGCCCATCTGCCACCTGCACACGCAGTTCAACCGCGACATCCCGTGGGGTGAGATTGACATGAATTTCATGAACCTCAACCAGTCCGCCCACGGTGGTCGCGAGTACGGGCACATGCTCACGCGCATGCGCATCTCGCGCCGTGTCATCGTCGGCCACTGGGAGGACAAAAAAGTCCGTGCGCAGTTGGCCGACTGGGCAGCGGTAGCCGCTGGCTGGGCTGCCATGCAGAGCCTCAAGGTGGTGCGCTTCGGCGACAACATGCGCCAGGTTTCCGTGACCGAAGGGGACAAGGTCGAGGCCGAGCAGGTCTTCGGCATCTCTGTCAACACCCACGGGGTGGGGGACTTGGTAGCGGTGGTTAACGAAGCCTTCGATAAGGACGTCGATGCGCTTTGCGCGGAGTACGCCGACACCTACGAGCTCGTACCCGAGCTTGCCAAGGGCGGGGACCGTCACGATTCCCTGCGTGAAGCCGCACGCATCGAGCTGGGCCTACGTCGTTTCCTTGAGGATGGCGGCTACGGCGCCTACGCCGACACTTTTGAAGATTTGCACGGCCTGGTGCAGTTGCCGGGCTTACCGACGCAACGTCTCATGGCCGACGGCTACGGCTTCGGTGCCGAGGGTGACTGGAAGCACGCCGCGCTGGTGCACGTTATCAAGGTGATGGGCGCGGCCAAAGGCGGCGGCGCGTCCTTCATGGAGGACTACACCTATCATTTCGATCCCGCCGGTGCGCGTTGCCTCGGTTCGCACATGCTCGAGATTTGCCCGACCATTGCCGACGCCAAGCCGCGTTGCGAAATCCACCCGCTCGGCATCGGGGGCAAGGCCGACCCGGTCCGCCTTGTTTTCAATGCCTCCACCGGTCCGGCCATCAACGTCTCGCTGGTCGACCTCGGCAATCGCTTCCGCATGATCGTCAACGCGGTCGAGAGCGTGAAGATTCCGCAGCCCATGCCAAAGTTGCCCGTGGCGCGTGTGCTTTGGGATGCCAAGCCGGATCTCGCCACCGCAGCCGAAGCCTGGATCCAGGCCGGGGGTGCGCACCATACCGCTTTCAGCTTCGATGTCGACGTGGAGCAGGTCGAGATGCTGGCGGAGATGGCCGGCGTCGAGTGCGTCGTCATCGACGAGTCTACCGCAATGCGTTCCTTCAAGCAGGACCTGCGCGTGGGCGAGGTCTACTACGGCATCCGCGGCCTGTAACTGAGACGACCTTCAACTATGAACACCAAAGCCATCCGCGAAGCCTGCTGCGAGGCCAACCTGGCCCTGCCCAAAACCGGTCTGGTTGATCTGACCTTCGGCAACGTCAGCGTGCTCGATCCCGATGCGGGCGTCTTCGCCATCAAGCCGAGTGGCGTCCCTTACGGCCAGCTCAAGCCGTCGGACCTCGTGGTGCTGGATTTGGATGGAAATGTTGTCGAGGGCACGCTGCGGCCTTCGTCGGATACGCCGACGCACCGTTGCCTGTTTCGCGCCTTCGCCGATGGAGGAGTGCGCTCCATCGTGCATACGCATTCGCGTTGCGCTGTGGCCTTTGCTCAGGCTGGGCGGGACCTGCCCTGCCTTGGCACCACCCACGCCGACCACTTTGACGGCCCCGTACCTTGCACCCGCTGGATGACCCCTGAAGAAATTCAGGGCGACTACGAGTGGAACACCGGCGAGGTCATCGTGGAGTGCTTCAAGGCGGCCAAGATTTCTCCGGCTCACAGTCCGGCGGTGCTGGTACGTGGTCACGGGCCCTTTGCCTGGGGGCCGAGTGCGTCCAAAGCCCTTGAAAATGCCGAAGCGCTCGAAATCTGTGCCGATATGGCTTTGAAAACCCTCGCCTTGAGCCCGGACGCCCCCGTACTTCCCAATGCCCTCCTGCGCAAGCATTTCGACCGCAAACACGGTGAGGGCGCCTACTACGGCCAGGCCTGATTTCGCCACGAAAAAGCCCGCAAATCATTGACTTGCAGGCTTTTCAAAAAAGTGGCGGGATGGACGGGACTCGAACCCGCGACCTCCGGCGTGACAGGCCGGCGTTCTAACCAACTGAACTACCACCCCAATAGGGGAAAGAGGCAAGAGGCTAGGCTCGGGAGGCGCTTTGTCAAGGAGTCAATGGAAGATTTTTTTCGCCTTCGTTACATTGTCCAGCGGGTTTCGCTTGCGGTGTCGTGAACGCTGCGCACAGTAGGCGCCATGGAGGATGCAGCCTCAACGGGTAACCTGGCCGAGTTGGTCAAGGGCCGCGGACGGAGCGGCACGCTCGGGCCTTTGGCCTGGGCGGTGGTTATCCAGTTGGCGCTGCTGGCCTTGACGGTGCTGATTGTGGTAGTCGCCCCCAGTTTTCGCAAGGACCCGGCATTCGTGGCCAAGAAGACTATCTACCTGCCGCAGCGCGAGCTCGAGCATCAGGCGGCAGTGGCGGAGTTCCAGCAGGCGGCCAGCTCGCCGATCATGCCTGACCGGTTGACCACCGAGTCGCTTATCCCGGATGCCATGCCGGACTTGCCTGCGCTGCCGTCGGAGACCTTTACGCCTTTTGAGAGCGAGACGCCCGCCCCCAACGCCGAGGGGCTGCTGGGTGGTTCCGGTCTGATGGGCGCACTTAGTGGACTGAACGCGGGCAGCTCCCGGGTGAGCTTTTTCGGTATCCGTGAGGAGGCGACGCGCATCGTCATCCTGGTCGATACGTCGAATTCGATGTTCGAGCGTACGCGCCACGGCCAGCCCTACCGGTTTAATTTCAAGGATATCAAGGACGAGACCACGGAGTTAATCAACAGCCTCAATCCCAACACGCTTTTCAATGTGGCCGTCTATGAGGGCGGCTCCATGGCCTGGGGGCCGGCGATGGTTCCGGCGACGGTCGAGAACAAAGCGTCCGCCAGCGCCTGGGTCAACGATCTCGATGAGAATCCGTCGGTGAGCATTGGAGGGCGCCGGAGCAGCGGCCCGAAGCTGATGGAAGGCGGGGGTACCCGCCTCGATACGGGTTTCAAGCAGGTGTTTTCCTTTCAACCTGAAGTGATTTTTGTCGTCACGGATGGTGAGATCAATCGCGGTAATTTCAACGCGATTCCCGAGGATGAAATCCTCGACATCATCGAGACCTTGCAGGACCAGCAGGAAACGCCTGCCCGCATCCACGTCATCCAGTATGAGACAGCGGTGGCGCGTCCTGAGGAAATTTCCACCATGAAGGCCATCGCCTCCAAGAACAAGGGCCGCTATCGCAAGATCAAGGCGGACGAGTTGTAACCCGGACGAGTTGAAGATACTTCCGCGGACTTCGGGATTAAAACACCTTGCGCTCGGTATAAGGTGAGTGTGCTATCCTCCGTACTTGCTGCGGTGTTACGGATCGAAACAGTCAAGGATGCGCTCAAGGTAACGATTGCCTTCAGCCTCTGTACGGCGGTGCCGCTCATGCTGCATTGGGAGCAGCCCTCCTATGCGCTTTTTACCGCTGTCATGTTGGCAACCCCCTATCTGGGTTTTTCCATCGACCGTGGCATCCTGCGCATCGTGGGGACGTTCTGCGCGGTCATTGCCTCCATGTCTCTTATCGCGCTATACGCCCAGGACTGGCCGGCCTTCATCGTTGCGAGTACTATCCTGGTTATCGTCACCTGTTACTTCGCGGCGGGTGACTTTTACCCCTACGCGTTCGTGGTGACGTGCTTTTTCACCATCATCATCGCGGGCTTGAGTCTGCTTACGCCCGAGAGTACCTGGGAACTGGCGAAATTTGTCGCGCAGCAAACCATCGCCGCGACGATCATCACGGTGGCGGTTTACAGTGTATTCTGGCCCAACAAGGCCGGGCGCAACCTGTCGGTTCTGTACGGCGACATCACCCGGCTTAGCCGCGAGACGCTGGAGAGCTGCTTGACGTCCACCAGCTATGAGGCTGCGCAGGCCTTGGTACAGCGCAAGCGGCACGACGCCATGATCCTGGTGGGAAACACACGCGAAATCCTGTTTTATGCCTCGCGCGACTCCTCTGATATCCGGCGCAACTATGCGCACTACCAGCAGTTGAACTCCGCCATGCGTGATGTGGCCCTGAATAGTGCGGTGCTGGCTACGGCGATGAAGGCGCCCGATGCCCCCAGGCTACCTGACGACTTTCATGCGGCCCTTACGGAATTCATTCGTGAAGGGCAGCGCCTGCTCAAGGAGTTCCGCTTCAAACTCGCCTCCGAGGACGCCGTCGAAATGGATTCCTTCGAGCGTAGCCATCAGGCGCTACGGCAGCTCTGGCACGATTTCCTGGCGGAGCTCAAGACCTTCAAAATGTCCGTGTTGGAAGCTGCTGCCTTGGGCGGTATTCTGGTGGCCTGTGACCAACTTCACGACTGCATCCAGCGGATTTACCGGCAGCGCGATATCATTCACCGCAAACGGGATCCTGATCGGAAACGCCGGCAGACGCGCCGGAATTATCTGTCCGCGATCCAGCTTCCGAGCACCTCCGGGCATTACCAGATACGCCGGGCACTACAGGCGGGAGCTTGTTGCTTTGTGGGCTTTGTGGTTTTTTATGTTACCGATCCCCCGATGGGGACGAACCTCTGGGTCAGTGCTGTTATCGGCGGAGCCATCAACTCGCTGGTACCTTACATGCGATTTTCCCATCTGATGATTGGTACAGTGCTGGGGTTCTTCTTCGGCACCATTCTGCTTTACGGCATGTTGATCTTTCTGCCCAACGACTCTCTGTTCTGGTTGCTGATTTGCGCTGCGCCGTTCGTTTTCATCAACGCCTACATCTACTCGCACAAGCAGACCGTGGTCATTGGACTACTCGGTAACCTCATGTTCGCCATGCTCGTTTACATCGGTGACAAGGCCGATTATAGCATCGAGGACTGGTACTCGATGATCCTGTCGTCGCTGGCTGGCTTCCTCGTCACGGGGGTGATGATCTCCCTGGTCTGGCCTATCCGGCCGCGTCGTGAGTTCAAGACCACTTGCCTGCGGGTACTGGACGAATGCGCGCAATTACTGGCTTTCTGGGACGAGCACAGCCCGCGTGAGGAGGGTAGTGAGCCGCTCCTGGCCTCGATGGACCGCAGCCTGTCCAGCTCCATGAGCCGGGCCAATCTCTGGCTCGGGCTGGTCAATTGGAAAAAGCGTCGTGAGCTACAAAAAGAGGAGGCCGAAGCCATCGTGATCGCACTGGAGGCCTTCTCCCTGCGCATGTGTGCGATTGAGCGCGCGCGCAACCACTTCCCGCATCCGGAAAAGGTATTGCTCATCACTCCGGTGCTGAGAAGCCTGCGCCGGGCACTCCGGGAGCACTGTCAGGTGTGGGTTCGTGCCATGGAAAGCGAAACATTGCCGGACGCTCAGCCGGACTTTTCAGCGCACCTGCGCGATCTGGAAGAGCATGGCCAGCGCTTTCGCCGGCAACGTAAAGCCACCGGGACACTCCTGCCGCCTGAGGATGCCAGCGCGCTCCTTGGCTTGCTGAGCCGCTACCGCAGTTGCATCCTGGCCATGCAGCGGTTGGACGAGGTCATGCGCAATCGGCACTTTCTGCGTACGCCGTTAAGTTTCTACTGAGTACGAAAAAGGCCCGACGATTCGCCGGGCCTTTGAAAATGTCAGGTAATTCGGGACTACGCCTGTATTTGCGGGCGGTCCGGTTTGGGCCAGTCGATGTGGTAGAACTGACCGCGGGGCTTGTCCGTACGCTCGTAGGTATGGGCTCCGAAGAAGTCGCGCTGTGCCTGCAGGAGGTTCTGCGGAAGGCTGGGCGAGCGGTAGGAGTCGAAATAGGCGAGGGCGCTGGAGAAGCAAGGCAGCGGTACACCGAACTTCACGCCGAGAGCGACGACTTCGCGCCAGTTGTGCTCCATATCCGTGACCGTCTTCTTGAAGTACGGGTCGAGGAGGAGGTTGGCCAGGTTGGCGTCGTTGTCGAAGGCTTCGGTGATCTTTTGCAGGAAGCCAGCGCGGATGATACAGCCACCGCGCCAGATCTGGGCTATTTCGCCGAAGTTGAGCGTCCAGTTGAACTCCTTCTGGGCCTCACGCATGAGCTGGAAACCTTGGGCGTAGGAGCAAATCTTGGAGCAGTAAAGTGCGTCGTGGATTTGCTGGATGAATGTTTCTTTGTCGCCGACGAACTTCTTGATCGGGCTGCCGATAATTTCCGAGGCGGCCACGCGTTCCTCCTTGATGGCGCTGATGCAGCGGGCGAAGACGGCTTCGGCCACGGTGGGGGCGGGCACGCCCATGTCGAGCGCGCTGATGCTGGTCCACTTGCCCGTGCCTTTCTGGCCGGCGGTGTCGAGGACGAGGTCAACGAAGTCCTTGCCGGTTTCGGGGTCCTTTTGTGCGAGGACCTCGCCGGTGATTTCGATGAGGAAGCTGTCGAGCACGCCGGTGTCCCATTTCTTGAAGATTTCGGCCATTTCCGAGGCGCTCAGGTGGAGCACGCGGCGCATGAGGTCGTAGGCTTCGCAGATCATCTGCATGTCGCCGTACTCGATGCCGTTGTGGACCATCTTGACGTAGTGGCCAGCGCCGTCGGGGCCGATGTAGGCCGTGCAGGGCACGCCGCCCTCTACGGGCTTGCCGGGCTCAGCGCCTTCTAAGGGCTTGCCGGTGGTGGCGTCGACCTTGGCGGCGACGGCTTCCCAAATGGGCTTCAGGTATTCCCAGGCCTCGGGGGTGCCGCCGGGCATCAGGCTGGGGCCGAAGCGCGCGCCTTCTTCACCGCCGGAGACGCCGCTGCCGATGAAGCGCAGGCCCTTCTCGGTCAGTGCCTTTTCGCGGCGGATAGTGTCGTGCCAGTAGGCGTTGCCACCGTCGATGATGATGTCGCCTTCCTCCAGGAGTGGGACGAGCCCGTCGATGACCGCATCGGTGCCCCGGCCGGCCTTGACCAAAATGATGATCTTGCGCGGGCGCTTGAGGCTGGCGACGAAGTCCGCCAGCTCGGCGTGGCCGTAGAGGCCGCCGGGCGTGTCCGGGTGCTCGGCGACGAATTCCGTCATTTTTTCCGTCGTCCGGTTGTAGACGGAGATCGGGTAGCCGTGGTCGGCAATGTTAAGGGCGAGGTTCTGACCCATGACGGCGAGGCCGATGAGTCCGATGTCGGAAGTGGCTTCTGGCATAATCTTACACGTGTTGGGAAAGGTGATTGAAAGGTCCTTTCCGCTCGGTGCAATGCGAAAATGCCCCTGAGTAAAAAACGCTCCTCAGTCCCTTACCGGCTAAACGTGGCACTGCCGAAGCTGACGCTTACGGGGACACACCAGATGCTCAGATAGAGTGTCTGTGCGTTGGCAAAGGTGTCGGGTACGAGGAAGCGCATGATCGTGCCATCGTAGGCCGTGTCTCTGAGCAGGTTGCCGCTGAGAACGGTGTAATTGTCATAATTGAGGCTGGTCGAGAGGATGGCGCGTACATTGATGCCGCCGCCGTCGAAGGTGAAGTTTTCGATAACGATGACGCCGTTGTCGAGCAGGCTCACCTGCCCACCGACGTCGTGGAAGGCACCGTTCAGTGTCGCGGTGGCGAGAGTTCCCGGTACGCTATCGGGTGAGGCGACAGGCGCGTAGTAATCCCCGTCGAAGTTGTAGAAGTAGCGCGTGCCGTCGCTCTCGAAGAAATAGACCCAGGCCCGGCTGCCGTCCACATAAAGCGATGCATACGTGCCATTGCCGGTGAAAATCCAACCCAGCTCCAGGGAGTAAAACCACAGGGCGGATGTACTGCTGGCCGACGCGCAATAGAGCCAGCCGAGCTCCTCGTTGTAAAGCCAGCCGCTGCCGTCAGCGTAAAACGTGCCCAGCCAGGGGCTTTCGTAGTAGTCATTGCCCAGGGGCGTGGATTCGGCGGTGAGCAGGGCGGTATCGGCGCGCAGGTGAGTGATCACCAGCAGCGCGATGGCCGTGGCTGCTGTGTAGAGAACGGCTTTCATACTTATTGAGACGCTCCGTGGGCGAATATCTTTCAAAAAAAGTCAAAAAAACTCCCGGCCGCATGACCGGGAGTTTTGAAAGATGATTGGTCCCAGGGGCTTACTTCTTCTCCAGGTGCCCGCCGAACTGGAAGCGCATGGCGGAGCAAACCTTGTCGACGATGGTGCTTTCCTTATTATTCGAATAGTAAGCTATAGTCAGCCCAATGAGGTTTGGTGAAATATCTTCCAATACGCCTAAGCGCGGAAGTATAACCTAATCCATCCTTATATGGAAAAATCAATCAATTACCGTTACCTACGATAATTGAATTTCCTATCAGTAGTCTCAGCTTATGCATTAGAGCTATAATAACGACTTTTGCGCAGGCAGATAATCGCTAAACAGCTTAAACCGCAGATTGCCGCGTATGTAGATGGCTCAGGTACGGTAGTCACGAGTACTGTGTCGCTGGTGGTGCCAATAATAGCTGGAGCGACCGTGTCGGCCGAGGCGAGTGTTTCAAGCGCTGTCTGTGCGTTCGCGCTCCAACCACTGTAGCTTAAACCGATAGGTCCACTAATGGTGACGTTTTGCTCCGCTACAGGATCTGATCCCCAGAAAACTTGCAGGATCGCACGATCTGTTATTGTATAATAAATGGCTTGAAATTTCGCAAAAAAGAATGAGTTATCGGGCGATGATACAGTGAATGATTCCATATCAACAACTCCACCCCCCGATACTGAACCGTCCCCTCCGACGTCGTATTCAAATCCATAATGGCCACCGTTGCTTTTAAATCCGGCAGTACCAGTAATGGAGCCCGCTATATCGAGTGTTTTGGCAGGAATATTTACGGTGATGGTGACAACCGCATGTGACTTGAACGAAACTAAGCAGAAGATAAAGCACGTAAGAGTAAGTTTGAGCATTTTACTGATTGGTTTGTTATTAATGATTACAGAGAAAGCACGCATTAGATATTATACAATTAATATCACACGCAAGAATAAATCTTGTACAATTATCTCATGGGTCAGGCTGGGCCCAGTCAAGATTTCTATAAAAGAAACATCAAGGTTGCTAAGTCGATCTTGAAGAACGTCATGCGAAACCACGAATTTAGCACGTTAAAACTTATTATATATCTATATATAATGGAATCTCCAGTCGATGATTTTTCCACATGTTCACACTCCTCGGTGAGGCTCCTCTAAAGACCCTATCAGAGAATTTTTATATTCTGCGTTTGACCCCTCCAATGTCCCCGCCAAGGTGAGGGGCGTGTAGGCTCTGCGATGAGCACCGGGTGTTGGTGCATAAGGCTGCCGTCAGTAGCATGAACAGGCAGAGAACACTTCATAGAAGTCGAGACACTTCTTTCGGGGCATCCTTTCAATATTGTCAAAAAAACTCCCGGCCGCATGACCGGGAGTTTTGAAAGATGATTGGTCCCAAGGGCTTACTTCTTCTCCAGGTGCCCGCCGAACTGGAAGCGCATGGCCGAGCAAACCTTGTCGGCGATGGTGCTTTCCTCGCGGGAGCGGAAGCGCTGGTAGAGCGCACTGGTCAGCACCGGGGCGGGTGTGGCCGACTCAATAGCGGCCTCAATGGTCCAGCGGCCCTCGCCGGAGTCCGACACCTTGCCGGAGAACTTGTCCAGCTTGGCATCGTCGACAAAGGAAATGGCCGTGAGGTCGAGCAGCCAGGAGGCGATGACGGAGCCGCGACGCCAGACTTCGGTGACTTCGCCGAGGTCGAGTTCGTAGTCGAGGTCACCGTGCATGGAGGGTGCGGTCTCGGCGTCGACTTCCTGTGCCTTGGTGTCACAGTTGGCGTGGGCCAGGATGTCCAGGCCCTCGGCGTAAGCGGCCATGATGCCGTACTCGATGCCGTTGTGGACCATCTTGACGAAGTGACCGGCGCCGTTGGGGCCGCAATGCAGGTAACCGTTTTGCGCGGTGCCCTTGCCCTCGGGGCGGCCCGGGGTCTTTTCGATGTCGCCTTCGCCGGGAGCGATGGTGGCAAAAATGGGGTCAAGGTGCTGCACGGGCTCTTTTTCACCGCCAATCATGAGGCAGTAGCCGCGTTCCAGGCCCCAGACACCGCCGGAGGTGCCGCAGTCGATATAGTGAATGCCCTTGGGCTTGAGGAGGCCGGCGCGGCGGCGGTCGTCGCGGAAGTAGGAATTACCGCCGTCGATGATGATGTCACCCTCACCCATAAGGTCGGCGAGCTCCATAACCACCTTTTCGGTGATGGCCGCGGGGATCATGACCCAGGCGGCTTTGGGTTTTTCCAGCTTGTCGACAAACTCCTTGAGCGTGGTGGCGCCGACAGCGCCTTCCTTTTCCAGTTCCGCGATGGAGTCCGGGTTGGTGTCGAAGACGACGCAGGTGTGTCCGTTTTTCATGAGACGGCGCACAATGTTGGCGCCCATGCGGCCGAGGCCTACCATTCCAAGTTGCATAGTGAATTCCTTTGCTGGGTGTTAAGTGAGTGGTGGTCAGCACCCGGCAAGGCGCCGGGGCTATGCGGGCGAGGCTAGGGGATATGCACCCGGCGGCAAATCCTTTTTACCTCCGCCACGGGTTTGTTACGAGTCGCAGGGCGGGCAAAAGGCTTGCCTCGGATGCCGATGACGGGCAAAAAAACCGCCATGCTCCGATTCGCCGAAGAAATCATCCTGCTTGCCCTCAATGACGAGACCGGGAAGCTCCACCGAAACCTCGAGCCCAAGTCGCTCGAATGCGCTGTCGCCGGGGCCATGCTCATGGAGCTGGCTTTCATGAACCGCATCGACACGGACGTGGAGAACCTCATGCTCCTCAATACCGACTCCACCGGCGATCCACTGCTGGATGAGGTCATTTCGACCCTTTCTTCGATGGGCAAGAAAATGCCCCTCGTGTTGGCCGTGGCCAAGGTCACGCTGAAGGCCTCCGGTATGGAGCAGCGTATCCTCGCCGGGCTTATCCACAAGGGGATCCTTGAGGAAAAGGACAGCTCCTTCCTCTGGATTAAGGGCGAGCGCACCTACCCGATGATCGACGGCAAGGACGAGGTGGAGGTCCGCACCCGCATCCGCAAGATCATCCTGACTGACACCCTGCCGGACCCACGCGACGTGGCCATCATCTCCCTGATGGAAACCTGCAAGCTGCACCGCACAGTCTTCATCGGTGAGGAGCTTTCCCGTTGCCGCAACAAGATCAAGCAGGTCGCGGCCATGGACTTTATCGGTCAAGCCATGCTCAGGGCTCTTGAGCTTGCTCAGGAGAACCCCCTCGAGGAACTCGCCCACGAGGCGTAGAATGGATTTCGCCGGGCAGACGCTGACGCATGAGGCTTTCATGCGGGCGGCTTTGTACGACCCGGAGCAAGGCTACTACGCGCGTCGGGCTGCCCTCGGCGTTCAGGGAGATTTTTCCACCAGTGCGACGCTCAGCCCGGCCTTCGCCGAGGCGGTAAGCGCATGGGTGCGCCAAGCCGCAGAGCGGCTGAAATTGCCAAAGCCGTGGCCCGTCATCGAGCTTGGCCCTGGAGATGGTTCTCTGGCAGCGGGCTTGCTGGATAAATGCGACGCGGGCGAGATCGAACTGCACTTGGTGGAGATCGCTTTGCCATTACGTGAGAAGCAGGCCGCGAAGCTGGCGGGCAAACCCTTCGCCCATCACGCGACTTTGGCTGAGGCGCTAATCAAGACGGACGGGGTGGGGCTGATCGTCGCCAACGAGTTCGCCGATGCCTTCCCCGCCGTGCAGCTTTGTTGGGCGCAGGGCGATTGGCGGGAGGTCGTGGTCCAGTTCGACAATATGGGCGAGCCCACCGAGGGCTTGATCGAGTTTCAGGGCGGTGTCGATGCCGATGCGCCGACCTATCCGAAGGAAGGTCAACGCATTTACGTGCACCCGGGTTATCATCGCTGGCTGCAGGAGAATCTGACGGCGTTGAAAAAGGGCGCGCTGTTGAGCATCGACTACGGCGAGGCCTTCCCGGCCAAGGAGTGCCGCGCCTATGCAGGCCAGGAGCGCTACGAGTACCTTGATGTTTATCGGCAGCCGGGTCTGCGCGATCTGACCTGTGACGTTAACTTCGCCGACTTGCGCCGCTGGGGCGAGCAACTCGGGTTAACCACCAGCGCACTCGAAACTCAGCGCGACTTTCTCATCCGCTATTTGCCCGGTGCCGAAGAAAGGGCTGCCGAAGATAAAGCGCTGGCATTCCTTATGCAGCCCATCGGTGCAGGTGGCGCTTTTATGGCGCTGGAGCAGGTAAAGGAGTAGCGAAACTTTTTTAGAAAAATGATTTGACCGACCAGTCGGTCTGTTTTTCCGTATGTGGCATGAAAGCAAACCAGGAAAGGCGCACCAAGCGCGACGACATCATGGAGGTGGCCTCGAAGCTCTTCTACGAGCAGGGGTATAACCAGACGGGCATCCAGCAAATTCTGCAGGAGGCCGATGCCGCCAAGGGCACCTTTTACGGCTTCTTCAAGTCGAAGGAAGAGCTGGGCGTGGCCTGGCTGAAAGAGCGCCACATTACCTGGAACGGTTGGCTGCACGCCGCCATCGATAACAAAACAACCCCCCGCGCGAAAATCCTAGCCGCCTTCGACTTCCTCGGGGAGTGGATGCAAAAGTGCGACTTCCGCGGCTGTGCCTTCCTCAACACTCTCAGTGAGACCCCGGAGCCGGACAGCCCCCTGCGCGCCCAAATCACCCAGCACAAGACCGAGCTGCACGAACTGTTTCAGAGCCTTGTGAATGAGCACCACGCTGCCCTCCCCAAGGCCAAGCGCGACCAAATCGCAGCCACCATTTTCCTGCTCTTCGAGGGCAGCATCGTCCACCTGCAAAATTTTCGCCAGGAGTGGCCCCTGGTGGCCGCCAAAAAACAGGTGCTAAATCTTTTGTAAGGAATGCATTTCACATGCGTCTTATCTTACTCACTCAACGACCGACCGGTCGGTTTAATCACAAACACTAAGTAGAAAGCAAACGAACATGAACAGAATACCCGTACTCGAAAGAAACGAAGTCCCGCAAAATATCGCCTCGCTTTACGACGCGGTGGAAAAGAAACTGGGCTTGGTCCCGAATATGGTCAAAGCCCTCGGTAACAGCGCGTCGGCGCTCCAGGGGTACCTTGGCCTGAGTGGCGCGTTGTCCGGTGGGCGTCTTCGTCCCTCCACGCGTGAGAAGATCGCGCTGCTGGTGGCCGAGGAGAATGCCTGTGACTACTGCCTGAGCGCGCACACCGCCATCGGCGGCTTGTTGAAAATTTCCAAAGAGGAACTGCAGGCGGCACGTCTGGGGCAGTCCGACGACGAGAAGGAGCAGGCCATTCTCGGCCTGGCCAAGCACATCCTGGACACGCGTGGCGATGTCTCCGACCAAGCCTACACAGCGGCGGTCACCGCCGGGGTCTCGGCCGAGGAAGCTGCCGAAGTCGTGGCTAACGTGGCCGTAAATGTCTTCACGAACTACTTCAACCGCTTCGCGCAGACCGCCATCGACTTTCCCAAAGTGGAAGCCCGCGGTCCGGCCTGTGCCTGCGCCCACTAACTCACTCTTAACCATCAACTGCTCGTCGTGGCGGAGGGCGATCCCTTCGCCGCGCGAGTCCCAATCACTATGAGTACAACCAATCAACGCCCACCACTGCCTCCGTTTACCGAAGCCAGCGCCCGTGAAAAAGTACAACTCGCCGAGGACGCCTGGAACTCGAAAGACCCGGTCCGCGTTTCGCAGGCCTACACCGAGGACTCCGAGTGGCGCAATCGCGCCGAGTTCGTCAACGGCCGCGAAGCCATCGTCGCGTTCCTGACGCGCAAATGGCAGCGCGAGCTGGATTACAAACTGAAAAAATCCCTTTGGGCCTTCAGTGACAACCGCATTGCGGTCCGTTTCGAGTACGAATGGCGCGACGATTCCGGCCAGTGGTACCGCGCGCACGGCAATGAAAACTGGGAGTTCGATGCCAACGGCCTCATGGCCCGTCGCTTCGCCTCCATCAACGACCAACCCATCGACGCATCCGAGCGCCGTCTCTAGGGCGCGTTGCAACTTTTACCATCCAATCAACACTGCCATGCAAAATAAATCGAATATCACCGACCTTACCGTTCGCGCTCCGCGCAGTCCGCGTGTGCGCCTCGGAGGCTTTGTCCACTTGCCTCGCCTCATCGACAAGGCTCGTGCCGCCATCACCGATACGCTCGGCGTCTACATCTACGGGGAGGAGAGCCTGCTCGACCAGGAATTCTTCAAACTCACCGGCATCACGCCCGAGGCCTTGCTGCGGCAGGTATCGAGCGGGGCGGGGGACTGGGCCATCCTCGAGTGGGTGCTCCAGAACGCCTCTCCGGCTCCGCAGCCCTTCCAGATTCAAGCCTGGAGCCAATGGCTAGAGACTTTGCCCGGGCTCAGCCCGGAGGCGCGCGCCTGGTTTGCCGAGTTCTCCCAATCGCTCGATCCGAAGCGACCCGATGTTTCCACGCTCTTCGAGTACCTGGACCTCGACGACTACGTCCGCTTCGGGGGCCGTCCCTGATTTCAAACCCCGACCACGAACCATAAACAACACTCAACGAAAGATACTAAGATGAAAATCAACTGGAAAAAAGCCATCCTCGCCGGCGTCATCGGAACCCTGCTTTTCGATCTGACCGGCTTCCTCTTCACCGGTACCTGGTGGGATATCCCCGGCGTGCTTGCGCAGGCCGTCGGCGTACCCTTTCCGGTGGCCCTGCTGATGCACTACGGCAACGGCGTGGCCCTGGCCGCCATTTATGCCGGACTTGCGCCCTCGCTGTTTGGTCCGAGCTGGTTCCGCGCCCTGTTCTTCACCACGCTGGAGACCGTTATGCTGGTCTGGTTTCTTCTGTTTCCGCTACTCGGACTCGGCATCGCGGGCCTGGAGGGCGGCATCGTCTTCCCGATACTCTCCATGAGCCGACACTGGCTTTACGCCATCCCGTTGGCTTACTACTTCCCGGTCAAGGAAGTTGCCGGGAAGCCCGTCGAGAAAACCGGAGAGGTCGCAGAAACCGTACCTTGCTAAAGCCGGATATCTGTCTTCAGCAACGCAAGCATGGGCCCTTAACGGCCTGTGCTTTTTGCGTATATACGCTTAAGCTATCGCAAGGAGTTCTTCGGTCGAGGGCAGGTCCTTGATGAGCTGTTCGGGGTCGGGGCCGACGCCGACGTAGCGCAGGTTGGGCAGGGGCAGGTCGCGTCCGCCACGGGTCGCTACTTCAATGACGCTCTTGAGACAGAAGGCGATGTACTTTTGCGCGGCCTGAGGAAGCTCCTTGAAGGAGCGCACGCCGGTGATGTCTTCGGTCCAGGACGGCAGTTCCACGTAGACTGGTTTCAAGGTGTGGCGAAAAGCGTCATTGCGCGGTACACCGGCGACGGATTGGCCATTCGCACTGGCGTAGCCGGTGCAGACCAGCAGAGGCCCGCCGTGTCCACAGTCATCGGTCAGGGCGTCGAGCTTGTTGATGACGAGGTCCTGAAAACCACCGTAGCGCAGGGCGTCGCCTTTTTCGACCGCATCGAACCAGCCGACCATACGCTGGCGTCCGGTGCTGGTGCCGAACTCGAGTTTCTTGAGCTTCTTTGTCAGCGGCAACTCGTCATCCATCTGGGTGAGGAAAACATGGGTGCCGACTTTGGTGTCGTAGGCCTTGCAGCAGCCGATGGTGTGCACGGGCTGGACAGGCAGGCCGCAGCTCTGGAACATCTCCGAGGTAAAGGTGTGCGAGGCGGTGACGTTGGGCGGGAAGCCCGCGCGCTTATCCAGCCAGAAGCTCTGGCCGAACTCGCCGACGATGTAACGGTCGCGCCCGAGGGTTTCCTGGGCCAGCTCGCGGATGTCGACGATGTTGGGCTTTAACTCGCCTAGGGCATCGACGTACGTTTGCACGAGCAAGTCGCTTCGGACCTCAAAGTCGCCCTTACCGCGGAATTTGGTGAAGTCGAACTCCTCCGCCGGGAAGGTGCCGTCCTCAATGGCGGCGGCGTTGGCGCGTGCCTCGGCCTGGGAGAGTGTGTCGAAAAAAGAGGCGAACGTGGCGGCGTCGACCTTGCAGACGTGGCGGATGGTGTCGACGGCGCGTTCCAGGCGCTGGGCGAGCTTTCTGGCCAGACCGTCCTCGTTACCAATAATTTCCGCGTAGTGGATCTGGAATTGGCCGACTTCGTCCATGTAGGCCGGGGAGATACCGCGGCCGGTGGAGCCGCGCGGGGTTTCCCCGAGAACATTCACGCGGTAGTGTTCCCAGGCCAGGTCGAGCAGGCGGTGGGAAAGGTCGCTGACCATGGCGCGCTCGTCGATTACGAGGCGCTTGCGCAGGTCGTAGCCGCGCTTTTCCAGCGGCTCGATTTCCCATTTGGCCTTGCGGGGGTCGGCCACTACGCCGGAGCCGATGGCCAGGTAGCGAACGCTTTTGGACACCACCCCGGCGGGCAGGAGGTTGAGTTTCAGGCCGCCGGCGGTATGACCGCTGTTGGCGCCACCGTTGACCTTCAGCACGATGCCGACGGGATCTTCCTGTCCGGTGGCTTGCTGCAGCTCGAGAATGAGGTCGGGGATAACGCGGCCTTTGCCTTCGTCTCCCAGGGAGATGCCGGTATCGGCGATGAGGCGGCTGCTGAACGGAGTAAGGGCCATGATGTCTGTGAAGGCGGAATGTTAAGGTGCGGGCAAAACCGCTTACCGTTGGGGATGCTGGAATGCTTGGCAATCCTCTTTGTATTTCTCGAAAAATTTAGTGTTTGTGTGGAATAAGGCATTTCTGCCCCCCCTCCTATCTGCGAATTGGAGACCAAACTACTTCTTATGACTGGTTCCCCAAAAACTATCTTGGTTTTGCGTAACTCCCCGTGGGAGCACGCTCATGCGACCTCGCCGCAGGGGGGACGTATGGTAACACGGGCCGCTATTGGCGGAACACCGGGTCAATCCTCGGCAATAATACTTAGGGAATCTACCGGATATTACCGATTACCCTAAGCCTTGATATGCGCTACAGTGATGGCCTGGCAGGAGTCGTAATCCGGCCGGATCAAAAAAAGCCACATCAAACATGCTCTTGGTTCCTGTTCGTAATCGGAGCATTTCCCCAAATGAACTACACACTTCAAAATCTACGCAAAGCGGCGGGTTTAACCACCGCTTTTGCTTTCTTCGGGGCGCAAGCCCTCTTCGGTCACGGTTCTGTGGCCGACCCTGTCAGCCGGGTGTACCGGATATTCCAGGAGAATCCGCAAACGCCGCAAAACGCGGCTTCCGCTGCCGCCGTTTCCGTCGCCGGTACGCAGGCCTTTTACGATTGGCACGAGGTCAGTCGCAACGTGGCCAACTACGACGCGAACTCCCTTGCCCCTTATCGGGCCATCATTCCAGATGGGCAACTGCCGGGGGCCGGGCGTGACAAATATGCCGGCCTCAACCTGCAACGTTCGGACTGGCCGGCCACTTCGGTCAACCCAGGGGCCTACGATGTGGTTTTTTACGCAGCCACGGTGCACAATCCGAGTTTTTTCCGCGCATTCATCACCCCCGAAGGCTGGGACCCCTCCCAATCCCTCGGGTGGGACGACTTGATCGAGCTTGAAGGCACGGAAAACACCTACCAGGACGGCAGCGATTATATTTTACCAGTGACTTTGCCGCAACGCAGTGGGCGTGCGGGCCTGTACGTCATCTGGCAGCGCATCGACCCGGTGGGAGAGGTGTTTTTCTCCTTTAGTGACCTCGACTTCGGCGACGGCACGGGCTCCGGAAACGGGAGCAGTGGCGGCGGCTCGGGCGGTGGTGATACCGGCGGAGATACTGGCGGTGATACGGGTGATGCGCCCGAGGAAATGGCCATGGCTATCTTCCGTGTGCAGAGCTCCTGGGGCAGCGGTTTCGCCGGCGAAATTGAAATCATGAACCACAGCGACAGCCTCATCAACGGCTGGACTCTGGAGTTCGATTTCCCTGGTGATATCAATTCCATCTGGAACGCGGAGTTCGTCAGTCGCGATGGCAACCACTACACCGTCAAGAACGTGGGCTGGAACCAGGCGCTGGAAGCGGATTCCGTGCGAACCTTCGGATTTACGGCCAGCCCGGTTACGGCCATGGCGATGAACTTCGTCCTCAACGGCGTGCCGCTTGGCGACCATGACCACGGCGGCGGCGATCCTGACCCGGATCCCGACCCTGACCCAGATCCCGACCCGGTTGTGCCGTCGGTAAGCATTGCGGGGACCTCCGTCGATGAAGGTGACAGTGGCACGACGAATGCAGTCTTCGCCCTGACGCTCTCTGAGGCGACCACGGAGACGGTGATGGTTACCGCCGCCACGCAGGACGGCACTGCGGTGGCCAACGGCGATTACACCAGCACGAGCACGATGGTGATGTTCGCCGCAGGTCAGACCTCCGGCCAGGTCAGCATCCCGGTCAAGGGCGACACCGAGGTCGAATCCGATGAAACCTTCACGGTCCAGTTGAGCAATCCCAGCGGTCTGACCATCGCCACGGGCACGGCTACCGGCACCATCCGTAACGATGACACCGCGCCTGACCCCGATCCCGATCCGGATCCCGATCCATCCGGTGACCCATTGGTCGTTAATGTTCTGGACGGCTGGAGCACCGGTTTCACGGCCGAGGCCGAGATGGTATCCGCCAGCGCGCTCAACGGCTGGGAAATCAGCTTCGACCTGCCGCAGGGCATCGCGGGCATCTGGAACGCCGATATCGTCAGCCAGTCCGGCAGCCGTTACACCATCAAGAACAAGTCTTACAACGCCAGCATCCCGGCGGGTGGCAAGATTCAGTTTGGTTTCAACGGCGCTTCCGGTGTGGCCAGTGGCACGGTTATCTATCCGGCCAACGTCACCCTCAACGGCACGCCTGTGGATGGTGGGGACAACGGCGGAGGTGATCCCGATCCCGACCCGGACCCTGATCTGGATCCCGATCCTGACCCTGATCCCGTCCTGCCCACGCTTTCCATCAACGATGTAAGTGTGACCGAGGGCAACAGCGGCACGAAGAACGTCAGCTTTGCCATCACGCTCTCCGAAGCCAGTGACAGCACTGTCACGGTCAGCGCCTCGACCAAGGATGGCACGGCCAAAGCGGGCAGCGACTACAATATGAAGACCGGACAGTCCGTGAGTTTTACTCCGGGCGTGACCAGCAAGGCCTTCACCGTGGCTGTTATCGGTGACACCGCCTATGAGCCCACGGAGTCCTTTACGGTCGAGCTGAGCGGGGTGGTCAACGCCACTATCGCGGACGCCTCCGGCACCGCCGTCATCACGGACAACGACGAGCCCGTGGCCGGCGACGGCAAGCCTCAGACCGGCGATTTCAACTACGCCGAGGCCATGCAGAAGAGCCTCTTCTTCTACGATGTCCAGCGTTCCGGCGATCTGCCTGACGACTTCCGTGTCTCCTGGCGTGGGGACTCCGCTCTGGACGACGGCAGCGATGTCGGCCTCGACCTCACCGGTGGCTTCTACGATGCCGGCGACCATGTGAAGTTCGGCCTGCCCGGCGCGTTTACCTTCACCATGCTTGGTTGGAGCGCCGCTGACAACCGTGCCGCCTGGGTCGAAACCGGCCAGATGGACGAGCTCCTCGATATCCTCCGCTGGGAGGCCGACTACCTGATGCGCGCGCACGTCCGTGATGCCAACGGCGACACCCTGGCGCTCTACGGCCAAGTGGGGCAGGGTGGTCCGGACCATGGCTTCTGGGGCCCGCCCGAGCTCATGACCATGGATCGTCCGGCCTACAAGGTCGATCGCACCAACCCCGGCACCGAGCTCGCCGGCGAGTCCGCCGCCGCCCTTGCGGCCATGTCGATGGCCTTCCGCCCGACCGACGCCGTCTATGCCGACGAGCTTCTCGAGCATGCCCGCGCCCTGTACGACTTTGCCGACACCTATCGTGGCAAGTACAGCGACTCCATCCAGGACGCAGCCGGGTTCTACAACTCGCACTCTGGTTACAATGACGAATTGGTCTGGGGCGCGCTCTGGCTCTATCGCGCCACGGGTGAGTCCGCCTATCTGGACAAGGCCAAGACCTACTACGGTCAGTTCCACGAAGGCGATTTCAGCTCCGGCAACCCTCCCTGGACGCTGGCCTGGGACGACAAGTCCTACGGCTCGACCATCCTGCTCGCTGGTCTCGCCTCCGAGTCGAAGTACAAGACCTACGCCCAGCGTTGGTTGGACTCCTGGGCTATCCCGGGGCAGCACAGCCGCGTGACCTACTCGCCCGGCGGCCAAGCCTGGCTCGACCAGTGGGGTTCGCTCCGCTATTCGGCCAACAGCGCCTTCCTCGCCCTGTGGTATGCCAAGCATGTCGGCGACAACGGTACGCGCTATGCCGACTTCGGCGAGGCGCAGATCGACTACGCTTTGGGGGAAAACCCCGAAGGTCGCTCCTACGTGGTGGGCTTCGGTGACGATTATCCGATCAACCCGCACCATCGCTCGGCTCACGGCTCGTTGACCAACAACATCGGCAGCCCGACCGACAATGTTCACCTCCTCTATGGTGCTCTGGTCGGCGGTCCCGG
The DNA here is from genome assembly GCA_030432235.1 of Verrucomicrobiia bacterium. Taxonomy (GTDB): domain Bacteria; phylum Verrucomicrobiota; class Verrucomicrobiia; order Opitutales; family Cerasicoccaceae; genus JAUIHT01. The sequence goes on from JAUIHT010000001.1 coordinate 163,391, forward strand.
ACAGGCTAATGACGGCGCCTCCTATGAGGACGACCGCTCCGACTACCGCGCCAACGAAGTCGCTCTGGACTATAACGCGGGCTATACCGCCGCCCTCGCCATCCTCTATGAGGACTTCGGTGGCCAGGCCCTCAGCGCCTTCCCCGAATACGACGGCGAGCCACCCGCTCCCGGCGACACCGGAGGCGGCGATACTGGCGGCGGTGACACGGGTGGTGGCGATACCGGTGGGGGAACCCCCGGCGGTGGTGGCAGCACCGGCACAGCCGAGGTCTCTATGACGGTTAACGACGACTGGGGCAGCGGTTACACTGCCACGGTTACCGTGACCAACACCGGCGACAGTGCCATCAACGGCTGGACGGTCGAGTTCGACCTGGCTGTGAACATCACGAACTTCTGGAACGCCACCGGCGGGACGAAGTCCGGCGACACCTACACGTTCTACAACGAGTCCTACAACGCGACCATTCCGGCAGGCGGCTCCACCAGCTTCGGGCTTCAGGCCGGCTCCAGTGCCGATGCCAGTATCGAGAACGTCGTCTTCAACGGCACGCCTGCCACCGGCGGCGGCGATACCGGTGGAGGAGACACGGGCGGTGGTGACACCGGCGATACGGGTGGCGGTGATACCGGCAGTGGCGACACCGGTGGTTCCAATCCCGGCGAATCGCCCACGACCGAAAAGCGTGTCGTGGCCTACTTCCCGAGCTGGGGCATCTACCAGAAGGGCTACAATGTGGCTGATCTTCCGGCGGATAAGCTGACTCACGTCATCCACGCCTTTGCGCGCATCTCCAGCGCGGGTGAGATTGAAATCATCGATACCTGGGCCGACCTTGAAATCAACCTCAACGGCGCTGCCGGCAACTTCGGCGCCTATCAGCAGTTGAAGGCTGCCTACCCGCACCTGCGTGTGCTCATCGCCGTGGGCGGTTGGTTCGACTCGGGCCGGTTCTCCGATGTCGCGGCTACGGCGGCGGCGCGGGCGAAGTTCGCCCAGAGTGTGCGCGCCTTTGTCGTCCAGTACGGCTTCGACGGCGTGGACCTCGACTGGGAGTACCCGGTGGTGGCCACCGACGTCAACGGTAACGTCCGGGCTGCCGACGGTGAGAACTATGCTCTGTTGGCCTCGGCCATCCGGGCCGAGTTCGACGCCCAGAGCGCCATCGACGGTAAGACCTACGAAATCACCGCAGCCACACCCGCCGGTTACGACAAGTACGAGAAGATAAACCTCGCTGCCCTCGGTGAACAGCTCGACTGGTACAACGTCATGACCTACGACTATCATGGTCGCTGGGCCGCCACGCAGACCGGTTACAATGCGCCGCTCTTCCAGGCCGCGGGGGACCCCAACGCCCGGTACAACACCAACGACACCATCAACGGTTACCTCAATGCCGGGGTGCCGGCGGACAAGCTCGTCCTGGGCATCCCCGCCTACGGCTACGGCTGGCAGGGTGTTTCCAATCCGGCGGCCTTCAGCAGTGCCAGTGGCGTTGGTCCGGGCACCTTGTCCGTCGAGCCGGGCTTCTACGACTATCGCACAGTGGCAGATCTGGTCGCAGCCAACCCGTCCAACGAGAAGTGGGACGAGCAGGCCCAGGCCAGCTACTACTATGACGGTAATCTGTGGATCAGCTACGACAGCCCTCGGGCCGTCCGTCGCAAGCTCGACTTCGTTACCGAAAAGAACCTCGGCGGCGTGATGTTCTGGGAAGCTTCGACCGACGTGCGCACCAACGGTGCGGCCAACCAGCTTATCAGCATCGTAGCCGACGAAATGCAGTAGGCTTTAGTATCCATTCCCTGATCAAGCCGGAGGGCCCAGCGCTCTCCGGCTTTTTTTTCGGCAAAATACTTGGCAAGTGGCGAGAGGCTTCCACCATGGGAAGTTATGTGTCTTAGATTGCTGCGAATCGCCATAGTCTGCGCGTTGGTTTCCCCTGTCTTCGGGCAGTGGGATAGCGAGTCGGCCTTCGGCGCGGCCCAGAGTGACTCCGCTGACGTGAGTATCCCGACGGTTTCCGGGGGACTCGATACGGACAACTACGACTGGCTCATCCTGACCTCGGGCGAGATGCTGAAGGGCGAAATCAAGGAGATGTTCGACGGCGAGTTGCTCTTCGACAGCGATATTCTCGGTGATGTTTCCATCGACTGGGACGACATCAAGGAAATCCGCAGCACCCGACCGATGAGCCTACGCCTGAATCGCCGCGAGACGATCTCGGGAACGATTAAATTTGAGGGCGAGGATATTGCCGTGGAGAGCGCCGACGGCACCGTGACCACCGTCAACCGCAACAACGTCGTGTCGATGGTTCAGGATCACAAGTCCGAGCTGGAGAATTGGAGTTTCGAGGTGGGTGTCGGGGTGAATATCCAGCGTGGCAACACGAACGAAACCGCCTACAGCGCCAATATCAGTGCGGTCCGCCAGACTGCCCTGACGCGCTATACGTTTAATTATCTGGGGAATTATACACGCACCAACGGTACGACTACGACCAGCAATCAGCTCATCAATACCTACTTCGACTATTACTTGGACAAGCAAATCTTCATCCGGCCGGCGTTCGCCCAGTACTATAAGGACCCTTTCCAGAATTTGGAGTATCAGATCACCGTGGGCGCCGGTATCGGTTACCAGATTATGGATACTTCGACTTTCGATTGGGAGGTGGTGGCGGGCCCGGTCTACCAAATGACCGGTTATGATTCCGTGCCGGCGGGGCAGCCCCAAAGTGTACGCAGCCCGGGTGCCCTGGTCCAGACGACTTACAGCTACGACATCACTGGCGACTTAACTCTCGATGGCGATTACCAGGTCACGGTCACGGAGAGGTCGTCCGGTCTGATCAACGGCAACTTCAACACCACGCTAACCTACGAGATCAACGACTTGCTGGATATCAACACGTCCTTCATCTGGAACTATATCGCGTATCCGGCGGAGACCTCCAGTGGGGAAACGCCGTCGCCTTCTGACATGCAGCTCATCTTCGGGATTGGCCTGAGCTACTGAGGTAATTTCAGATTTGTGATGTTAGATTTCAGATTGGAGGAAGAATTGAAGGTTAGAAACCACAGATGACCACAGATAGACACTGATATTGAACCGGAATTATCAGTGCTAATCCGTGTCCATCAGTGGTTTCAAATCCATTCGCCAACGAGATTGATGGGTGTCATATTTCTTGGAATGCGTCTCTTTCAATTTGAAATCTAACATCTAGAATCTGAAATCCAAAAAAAAGCGGCTACAGGAACCAATGTCCCATAGCCGCCTTTTCAATCTGAAATCGGATATCTAAAATCTGATATTCCTCAGCCTACTTGGTAGGGGGCGAGCTGCTTGGAAACGCGGTTTCCGCTGAGGGCGACGAACTGCGGGATGCCGCCTTCGTAGGGGACCTTGACTTCGCCTTCGATCAGCGGAGCGGCATACTTCTGGTACTGGAAGCTCAGGCTGATGCCGTCTTCGTTGATCCAGTTGCCGGGGAAGGGCTTCACCTGGTTGGCGATGTCAACCAGCGGAGCGAGGGAGGTTTCGCAGCCGTACTGGTCGGACTCACTGCGAACGAGGGTGACCATCTTGTCGGTTTCACCGGAAACAGCGGCACGAACCGCAGCCTGGCCACAGAGGTAGGCTTCGTCGTTGTCGGTCTGGGAACTGCAATGAGCCGCAGCGCGCTGGGTGATGCCGAGCTTGCAGGAGCGGACGCGGATGCCGCCGAGGCTGGTCTCGACCAGATTGTGCAGGAATTCGCCGGCGCCGCCCAACTGAGCGTGGCCGAAGGCGTCGGCCTGGGAGGAGGCTGCCACGTAGTTGCCCTCGGTGTCGACGATGCCTTCCGAGGTCACCACCATGCAGTAGCGATGCTTCTTGAGGGTTTCCTGCACTTGGTAAATGAAGCGTTCCGAGTCGAAGGCGATTTCCGGCATCAGGATGATGTGGGGGGCGTCATCGGGCTGGTTGCGGCGCTTGGCCAGGGAGGCTCCCGCGGCGATCCAGCCGGCGTTGCGGCCCATGACCTCGACGATGGAGACGAGGTCGTGCTGGCCGAGGGCTTCGTGGTCGAGCGACATTTCCTTCACCGAAGAGGCGATGTACTTGATGACGCTGCCGTAGCCGGGGCAGTGGTCCGTCACGGGCAGGTCGTTATCGACGGTCTTGGGGATGCCGATGACGCGCAGCTCATAGCCACGCTCCTGAGCGAGCTTGGAAATCTGCGCGGCGCTGTCCTGGGAGTCGTTGCCGCCGATGTAGAAGAAATAGCGGATGTTGTGCGCTTCAAAGACCTGCAGGATACGGTCGTAATCCTCGGTGCGCTTGATCTTGTAACGGCAGGTGCCGAGGGCGGAGGCGGGGGTGTGACGCAGGCCGCGAATGACCTGCTGGCTCTCTTCGGCCAGGTCGACCAGATCTTCCTTGAGGATGCCCTGCACACCATTGAGGCCGCCGTAGATTTCCTCTATGCAGCCGTGGTTGAGCGCTTCGGAGACCACCCCGGCGAGGCTGGCGTTGATGACAGCGGTGGGGCCGCCGGATTGGGCTACGAGGATATTTCCGGAAAGTTCTTCGGACATGGGTTTTTGCGTGTTTTGGTGATTGGAAAAGCCGCCGAATTTGAGAAACCCCATCGCGCAATGCAACCCCAAACTCCACTCCTTCCCGGAAAAGGCGGGCTTGCCAAACGGCGCTTTTCCCCGGCATGCTTCCCCGAATGGCCGAGGAAAAACGCGAAGGATTTTTTAGTGAGAGCCAGCATAAGGTAATCGCTGCCGGGCTGACGGTACTGGCCCTCGTGGTTCTGCTGGGGGCCATCTACGGCTTGTTCCTGCTGCTGCAGATTTTCGTCGGCACCTTCAGTGACGTGCTGATGCCCCTGGCCATCGCCGGGGTGCTGGCTATGCTTCTACGGCCTGTCGTGGGGCTGTTTGAAGACAAGCTCAAGTTCGGTCGTGTCACCTCCATTATCGCGCTTTACGTCTTGATCGTGTTGTTCGTGGCGGGTTTCTTGTGGATGGCGTTGCCGCCACTCATCGACCAGGCCGTGCAGCTGATCAAGGCCTTCCCGAAAATATCGCAGGACGCCTCTGCCTACTTGCAGGATCGCTTTCCAAGTCTGGTCGAGACCATCAAGCAGCAAATCGGCCAGGCAAAATACGACGAGTACATGAACGACCTGGCCGGGTCGGTGAAGAATTTCCTAGCAGCCTCCATGTCCAGCCTGGGTAAGGCGGCGGAGCGCATACTGGCTCTATTCGGTACGGTGGCGGCCTACGCGGTGATTCCGGTCTATCTGTTTTTCCTGCTCGATTCGCATCGCAACTATGGCACGGATTTAAAAAAAGAGCTGTCCTTCCTGGGCAAGGAATGGCGTGAGGATATCGTCTTTCTGGCCCAGCAGTTCGTCGATATTCTCGTGGCCTTCTTTCGCGGACAGATTGTCATCGGCATGATTCTGGCCGTGTTTCTGGCCACAGGCTTCAGCTTGATCGGCTTGCAGTTCGGCCTCTTGCTCGGGGTGATTATCGGTCTGCTCAATATCGTGCCTTATCTGGGTACCATCATCGGCGTCACGGTGGTGCTGCCTCTGGCATATTTTCAGGAGGGCGGTGGATTCGGTCTGATCGGCCTTTGCGTAGCGGTGTTTGTCGCAGGCCAGCTCTTTTCGGACTACTTCCTTACGCCCCGCATCATGGGCAAGCAGACCGGCATGAATCCGATGCTTATCATCTTCTCTATCTTCTTCTGGGGCACGGCCTTGGGCGGTATTCTAGGGATGATTCTGGCCATTCCGTTGACCGCCTTTTTCCTCGTTTTTTGGCGCTTGGCTAAACAGAAATACCTGCCGCGTCTGACCATGCCCGGACAGGAGACTACCGAAAAGCCAGCCTGAGCTTATTTGCTGTTTTCCTTGGCTTGCTTGGCCTTGGCGCGCTCTTCCACGAGGACTTCCATATAGGGCAGCCAGGCCTCCCAGGCGTTTTTGGAAAAGCCTGCCCGGCGGTCGAGTTCGCCCTTCCAGAAGTAAGCGTAGTCGGGCACGGATTCGCTTTTGACCAGAAAACCGGCTGTTTCGCGGGCACCCTCCCAATCCTGTTTGTCCACTTGTCTTTGCAGAAGGATGGAGCCGCGCACGACATCGTCGGGGTTCAGCAGGAAGGCCTGGCGCAGCTCGTTCTCCGAAGACATGGCAAATTGGGTGAATTCCGGGAAGCGCGGTATGGTGACGTAGGGCTGCACGGTATCGACCGCCCTCTCGTAGTTGTCGTTCGCGGCCCAGGTAAGCCCCTCGTAGAACCACGGAGTGGCGCTTAAGTTGGGGTGTTCGACCAAGTGCACGCGCAGGGCCGCCCCGTCCGCCGCCATGGCCCAGTGGCGAAGCAGGGCGCGACGTTGCTCCGGAGTGAACCGTGCCAGGGTAGGGTCTTGCGAGCGTTCGTAATAGATGGTTTCGTCAAAAGTGCGGCCGCTGCGGCCCTTGAGATAATAATACCGCAGACCCGGATCTACGATACTGAGGTTATTGAGTTCACGGGCGAACTGCGGCTTGCTGCCGCCGATATCCAGAATCTCGCGATAGAGTGACTCGGGCACGATGGCATGCCGGTTGAGTGCCTCGCGCCAAGCCTGGGCAGCCTGTCTGGGGCTGTACTGCATCCAGGTCACGCCTTCCTGGAAGGGCACCTCGGCGCTGTTCGGCTCAAGTGTGCGCGCAACAACGAAGTCACTGCTGGCGCCCTGGGCGTCGCGCTCGAAGGCCAGGCGATAGCGGGCACGAATCGTGTAGTTTTGCCAGTCCAGCGGGAAGGCTCCGATGGCATCGTCGAGTGCCTCTTCGATGCGTTCGCGGGAGGCGGCGGAGAAGTTTTGCGCCAAGGTTTCCCGTGCTCGCTCGTTGGTGATCTTGGTCGTCCAGGGCAGGGAGAATACATCGGACAGGAACCAAACTGCCCCGGAAGCCAGCAACAGCACTCCCTGGATGCGCAGAGACCAGCGCGGAAGCAGTGCGAGGGGCTCCTTGGCTATGGGAGCCGCAGCCAGGCGATAGACGAAAAAGGCGATCAGGAGCGTGCCGAAGCGGTGCGCGGGCACGTCAAAAAAGCTGTGCATCAGGAAAATAGTCAGGGCGCCGAACGCCGGTGCGCGATAGGGGACGCTGCGTTCCTCGCCGAAGGGCAGGAAGCGGCTCATCACCACGATGACAGCCAGCGCCATGATGGCCAGCCCGGGCGGCCCCAATTCGGACAGCAGCCAGAGCCAGTCACTCTCCGGATGGATGACACTTTGCGCCACCTGGACCTGTTCTCGAAACTGTGGAAAAACCCAGGCAAAGTTGCCCAGGGTCAGGCCGGAGGCAGGTAGCTCCGTGACCATGGAGAGCGTATCGCGGTAGATATCCAGGCGCAGCTCCGACCCCTCCGCTTTCCAGAAGGCAAAGCGCTGAAGAGACTCTCTACCCATCACCAGCAGGAAGGTCATGCCCACGATGATGATGGGCAGGACGAAGCGCATCATGCGGAAAGCGCCGCGCAGGTTGAAGGCGGTCAGGTAAGCGATGAGGCAGCCGGCGAAAAAGAGCAGGATGGCGGCCCGGGACAACACGAAGACCGAGGCCGCGAAGCAGATCAGCAGGCAGAGCAGGGCGATCAGGGCACTACGACGCCGACAGCGCAGCAGATGAATGGTCAGGCCGAAGGCGATGGAGCCCCCCATGGCGTATATCAGCCCGGTTTGGTTTTTGTTGGGGAAATAGCTGAATCCCAGGCCTGCCGCCTGGAAGGGCGAGCGCCAGTTGTAATACGTCGCGCATATTTGACCGACGGCCAGGACGGTGATGCCTAGAGTCAGGACCCAGAGCAGGCGCCGACGATCTTCGTAGCTGGGTTCGGCATTCCAAATCAGGTAAAACCAACTGATGCCGCCGATAAGTAGCAGGACGGCTTCCGTCGTCACCCAGGGTTGTGGTGTGGCCATCCAGGTAAAGTCCAGGCCGGCTGCGGCCAGGGGTTGGCGCCACGAGGCTCCCCCCAGCAAGCCGTTGGGCAGGAAGGCGGTCAGGCTCCATACGGTCAGGAGCAGGAGCATCCAGTCGAGGCGACGCGAAGGGCTGGCACTGGGTGGTTTGAGCATCATCCACAGGCCAGCGATGGCCAGTAGCAGCCCCTGCGTCCATACGGTGGTGCCCCCGCCGACAGCCACCAGAACGATGAGGGCCAGGACCAGCAGATATTTGCCCGCAGCCGTCAAGGGGCGACCGCCGATCACCGTGCCTGATCGTCGCAAATGTGGTTTTCGTCGCCGGTGGGTAGACTGTGACGAATGTTTCCTGGTATGGTCTGGCATGGACAGCGGTAGCGAAATGCCTTGTCAGCCTGCTATGCGTGGAAAGGGAAGCAACACCGGAATGCCCATTTTGCTTAACTCTTTGCTGAGTCTTCCCTCAGCTTACGCAGACGCTTGGTTACCTCGGCCAGTTGGTCGGTATGGCGAAAAATAGCATCGAGCTGCTCGCGGATGTGGCTATCAGGAGCTTGAGCACGGGCCAGCTCCACATGTCCGCGGATCAGAAAAATCTCGCCGTTGAGGTCGTGGATCGCTTTGCGGACGGGGTCGGAGGCAGTTTTCGCCATGATTTGCATGCTATGATTTCGTTCGTCTTCGGCAAGTCGATTTGGGAGAAGGCTCCAGCCACATGATAAAAACGGGGTGAAAGTCATTGACAAGGGGCCTCTGAATCCTTTTTCTCGGCGGTTTTCCCAAATTTCACTCCCATGAAAGTTGTATCCTCCATTCGCTCCCTCAAGCTGCGCCATCCTAATTGTCAGGTGGTTCGTCGCCGGGGCCGTATTTACGTGATTAACAAGACCAATCCTCGCTTCAAGGCCCGTCAGGGTTGAGGCCGGGTTTGACCTAAACCATTTTCCCACCGTGAGAAAAGGCATTCATCCAGAATATCAACCGGCCTGCTTCGTGGACGTGTCCTCGGGCCGTAAGTTCCTGACGCGTTCCACCGTCAAGTCCAAGCAGAAGGAAACTATCGACGGCGTCGAGTACAACGTTGTCGTGCGCGACGTGACGATGGACTCGCATCCGGCCTACACCGGCGAAAAGCGTTTCGTCGACACCGCCGGTCGCGTCGAGAAGTTCCAGTCGAAGTTCCGTCGCCGTCCCCGCTAAAGCGGTATACCGCCGGTCTTCCCTTTCAGCCCTGCCATTATGGCGGGGCTTTTTTTATTTCAGATTTTAGATATCTGATTTCAGATTTTTGAAAAACAAGTGCTATCGGTCACTTGAAGATATATGCGTTATAGAGGTGCTGAAAGGCGCAAGCCATCGCCAGCAGGCTCGTTGACAGCAGAGCATTTTTTACAATCTGAAATCAGATATCTAAAATCTGAAATCCACTAATAATCCATGTCGGTGGCGTGGAAGTTCTCCGACCACAGCTTGGTGCCGTTGGCGTCGTAGGTGGTGACGCTCATCTGCCGGTCGGTTTCCGGCCCATGGAATTCCAGAATGGCGAAGTGGCGTTGGAAAATAGAGGTACTAGGAACGCGGAAGTAGTTCAGCTCCCGGGTGTTGCTGGCCGGACGGCCCGTCATGGGGCCGAGGGTCAGCTCGTAGGCGTCGGGGGCGTTGGCACGCACCATCTTGGTCAGCTCGCCGTGATCTTTGCCGCCGGTGACGAAGAACAGGCCACTGATTTTATCATCCTTGATGGCGTCGAGGAACCGCTCACGCTCATTTTCGGCCATGTAGTAGTTTTCCGGGGAGTCAGCTGGGCTGAGGATAGGCGAGCCCATGACGATGATTTTGAAAGTCGCGGTGCTGCGCCGCAGGGAGTTGATCAGCCAGGTGAGCTGCTCTTCACCCAGAATAGTGCGCTTGGAGGGCGCGCCGGGGTTGAGGTCGCGCGCAGTGTGGTCATCAAGGATGAAAAATTCAACGTCGGACCAGGCGAGCGTGGTGGTGACGCCCTCGAGCCCTGGCTGTCCCAGCGGGGGATTGGCCCAGAATCGGTCGAAGCCGGCGGCGGCGTGGGGAGCACTGGGCGAGTGGCGGTCCGCGCCTTCCGGCCCGAAGTCGTGCGTGGACAGGGTGGCGACGTGGTTGACGCTGGCCAGGAGGGGCTGCAATTCGGGCTGGGCGCGATTTTTACCATAACGTGCCAGGACGCCGGAGCGGGACGACCAGTCCGGCTCACGAAGCCAGACGTTGTTGCCGAGCCAGATCATCAGATCCGGCTGCTTGGCCTGGATGGCGAGGAAGATGTGGTAGCCGTCGCCAGGAATACGGTTGGGTGGATCGTAGGCTGCGTCGTTGACGTAGTGCCCGCCGCCTACGGCCACACGGAAGTCAGGCGGCGGCTGGCGATCGCGATAGAAGGGCGGGGTTTTGAAGACCGCCGGATAGTCGAGCTTGACCGGATTGCCGTCGAGGAAGACGGCGTACTCATACTCGGTGCCCGGTTCCAGAGGGCCGGCGACGAGGGTCGCGGTATTGGCGTCCTCGGGACTGGTTTGGACGCTGACGGTTTCACCGCGGTGGGTGGGGTCGTCCATGGGCCAGAAATACACCTTGGCCTCGGCGGGTACGTCGGTCTGGAGCCAGATGGCCGCCTCGCGCATCGTAGTGTAACCGGACATGGGGCCGGCGCTGAGCTTGGCTTTGGCCATCACCGAGACGGGCGATAACAGGCACAGGGTGAGGGCGCTTCCAAGCACGAATGCGCACCGACTGAACTGGGGAACATGCTTTCTCAAGAGCCCACGGATATGCGGTCCATGGCCCCTTGCGTCAAGGCAGAATCCCTAATCGCGGTCACCGTCCTGATGACGACGCTCTTCTTCGCGGCAGTCATTCATGACGCGCAGCCAGACCTCACGCAGGTCAAAAAGGACCCCCATGCACTCGGCCTGGAAGAGAGATTGGACGCGCTGGCTCTTCACCGTAATCTGCTGAATCAGGCTCATGGTATGGTTGAGCGCAGCCAGGGCGTTTTTCAGGTGACAGACGGCCAGGTTGAAATCGCCCATGTCAAGGGCGTTGATAGCCATGAAAGCATTCAACTCACCGGCATGCAGGCTGGAGGGAAAGCGGCTCGCCAAAATAGGGCTGAGCGTGCGGTGGTTTTGCGCCGTAAAGTGCTCCCAGCACTGGAAAAGGTGCAGATACAACCCATGGGTGACCACGTAGACGGGATGCTTGTGGATGGTGTAGGGCTCCAGGCCGCTTTCATCCTCGCGCATGGCGCCTTCCTCGTCGTCGTCGTCTCCACCTTCGCCCATGGACCATTCTTCCATGTCCCATCCCAGGATGCGGGCAATCTCGTCCAGATGGTCCGGACGGTGTTTGAGGCGATGGTAGTGGGCTAGAAATTCGGCAATCTCACGCTCGTTGCCTTTGAGGTAATGCTGCCAATCAAATTCATTCCACGCCAGCTCCTCATGGCTGTCCCAATCGCCTTCGGAAAATCCCTCGAACTCGTAACTCATACAAATGAACCCGTTGCTGGTGTTCTTAATGCAAGTCTGATGCCCACTGCACAGAAATCAAACCAAATTCTGAAAATCTTCAGTAATACGGTAGAAAATCTTTAATTCCAACCTGCCTGGAAAATGACCGTTTTCTGCCAATCCATGTCGGATTTTTGCATAAAATCTTTCATCTGTTTTGCCAATAAGCACTTAGTTCCTCTTGACCCTTGAGCCTGGAGGCCCGACCCTTTGCCGCTAATGCTCGAATACGAGTCTTTTCACGGTGTGTTGCTGGCGGTTTTTCTGCTGGTTGGCCTGGTCCTGCTCTGTTTTGGCGGGGACTGGCTGGCGCAGGGTGCGTCCGGCCTGGCTCTGAGCCTCAACATCAATCCCGTTGTGGTCGGCTTGACCATCGTTTCGCTGGCGACCTCCATGCCGGAACTGATTACCTCCTTCATCGCGGCTTCCCGGGGCAGCACGGGTCTGGCGGTGGGCAACATCATCGGCAGCAATCTGGGTAACTCGGGCCTCATTATGGGGGTCGCGGCCCTGATCTACCCGGTTACCATTCAGGCCCGGCTCATCAAGTTGGAGATGCCCATTCTGCTGGCCGCCACGCTGGCCTTCTGCGTCATGAGTATGGGGGGCTTTCTCATCGCGGGTCGCATCGGGCGCTTTGAGGGCATCGCGTTGCTGTGCGGGGCTGCCGCTTATATGCTCTTCCTGATCCGACAGGCGCGACGTCAGGGCCTGTCGGAAATCCCCGGTGTCGAGGAAGAGCTCAAGGAAGCGCCTCGGTCCGTAGGCAAATCGGTCCTGTTGGTGGTCGTGGGCTCAATCGCTTTAGCGGCGGGAGCGGACGGTCTGGTTGGCGCTGCCACGGAAATCGCCACCCGCTTGAACGTCAGCGAGGTACTCATCGGTCTGACTATCGTGGCCATCGGTACGAGCCTGCCGGAGCTGGCTGCGTCGGTGGCGGCGGCCCGGCGCCGGGAGAGCGACCTGATCGCGGGTAATATCATCGGGTCGAACATTTTTAATATTTTGCTCATCGGGGGCAGCGTATCCGCGTTTTACACGATTCCGGTCGACAAACAGCTGATGACCATTGAGTTCCCGGCTCTGGTGCTGATTACCGTTCTGTTATGGCTGGCCTTGTCGACGGACAGGCGTGTTAGCCGGCAGGAGGGGGCCTTGTTGCTGTTGCTGTATTTTCTCATTATTGCGCTGGCTACCATGGTGCAGCTCGGCGTTTTCTGATACGTTTCCGGAAGGATTTTCATTGTCTGAGCCGGTGAAATCGCCAGAAAGGTGAGGCATGCGCTACCTTCTTCTCTGCCTGATATTGGCCACGTTGCCGCTTTTTTCCGGATGCGAAACCGCGTTTGGTGGCTCGGAAAGCGCCAATATCAACGAGATTCGTAAGGAGCAGACCGCGCAGGTCAACGAAGCGGAGCAGTCCGGCGAGTTGACTTCCCAGGAGGCAACGGCACAGCGCAACGCCATCAATCAGCGCGCCAGCGCGGCCGAAGGCACCATGAGCCAGACGGTAAACGCCTCGGAAAATCCGGCCGGGGAAACTTTCCAGAATACCATGGATTAGCGTCATGGGGGATTACGAACAGCGCGTCGTGGTATGCCGTCATGGGGCTACCGAATGGAGCCGCAACGGCCGCCATACTTCTCATACCGATCTGCTGTTGACCCCTGAGGGCGAGACTGAGGCACGCAAGCTGCGTCCGGCACTGGTCTGGTGGGATTTCGCCCAGGTCTTTACCAGTCCCCTGCAGCGCGCCAAGCGCACTTGCGAGCTGGCCGGCTTCCTGCCCAAGGCGGAAGAGACCAAGGACCTGATGGAGTGGGATTACGGTGATTACGAGGGGCTAACCACAGCCGAAATTCGTAAGAAAGTACCGGACTGGACCGTCTTTGCGGACCCCTGCCCGGGCGGTGAAACGGGCGAAGAGGTGGCGGCACGTTGCGATCGTGTCATCGCCCGCATTCGTGAATCGGAAGGCAACGCGGCCGTCTTTGGCCACGGTCACGTCCTGCGGGTATTTACCGCCCGTTGGTTGGGCCTGCCCCCGACGGAAGGCCGCCATTTTATTCTCAATACGGGCACGCTCAACATCCTCGGCTACGAACACGAGTCACCCGCCGTACGCGTCTGGAACGCGCCCCTAGTCGGCTACGAGCCGGTCTGAGCCATTTTTTCGCCATGCCTACTGAAATCCTCATCCAAAAGGCGCAGAGCGATCTCGGCTCCAGCAAGAAGCGACTGATTATCGCCCTGGCTGTTTGCCTGATTGTTTTTGCGCTCAATTACAAGTTTCTCTACAATGTAGCTGTTGGCCCCTTCGATGCAGCCTCGGTGAATTTGGAAGACCCCGGGGCCGTCGCTTATGTCGCTAGTGAGGGCACATTCCTGAATGTTGGCTCCCAGCAAAAAGGCCTGAAGGTGCTGGGAGTGAAAGCCGGGGAGGGAGTGGACGTAGGCCAGTACTATTTGCATCCGGTCAATGAGAAGTTTATCCTGGTTTACACAGATAACGACTTCGCGGGTGACTCTGTATTGGGGAAATTGACGCGCATACCGGAAGATATGCAGGCGGAGCTTGCTGCGTTGGATCAGCAGCTGTATCCATACATGATCGACGGCTATGTGGGCTACGGCTTGAGCCCGAATCTGTTTATGCTCGTGGCCATAGGGGCCTTCCCGATCCTGCTTTTACTGCTTCTCCTACAGGTGCTCAAGAAGGGAGATCCGTACAAGCATCCGCAGATCGCCAAGCTCAAGGAATTCGGCGAACCACACGTTGTGGTTCAGGAGATCGAGGCCGAGATGGCCGCAAATGGTGCCGGTGGAGAAGTCCCTCTGGTCCACGTTTCTCCCAAGTGGGTGGTTGTGATCGGCGACAGCCTAAAGATTTTTTCTCAAGACAGCTTGGTTGCCTACGGTGCACTCGGAGAGAAGGGCGGCAAGCATCTGGTATTTTTCGAACGCGGCAAGTTGGTTGAGACCTCGCTATATTTCCCCGGGGACATGGTGGAGCAGGCCTGCGAACGGCTCCGTGCTCTGTTGCCTGAAAAGTTTGTAGCTGACACCAAGGCCTATCAGAAGCGCTGGGACCCCAAGAATCCGCCAGAGCTTGGCGGTGTTTCCTAGGCAGCGAAAGGGTAACCTTGGCGGTAGCGTTTGGGACCGCCTACTTGGCCGGTTCTTCCTTCTTACCGCCGAAGAGGCCGTCGATGGCGCCGCCGATTTCCTTGCCCACATCGCCTGCCGTATCCAGGGCAGTGTCGGTGATGCCTTTAGCCGTGCCGGTGGGATCGGTGGCGGCTTTGGCAGCCAAGTCCGTTGCGGCTACGATGACCTTGGACAGGATGGCATTCATGATTTCGTTGCTGGCCTGTGCGGCGGTGATGCCCTCGGGGCTGAAGTTTTCCAAGTCGATTTCGGGAAGCTTCACGGTGGAGCTTTGCCCCAGTACACCGATTTGTACCGTGCCGCCGGTGACTTTCAGCTTGTTGATGACGAATTGTTTCTGCTGCGTACCGGCGTCGGTGCCCGGTTCTTCTTTTTCGGCCGCTTTCTCGGCTTCCTTGTCGGTCTTGCCGGTGTTGGCTTTGATGTTGTCCATCAGCTTGCTGATGTTGCTGCTGAGCAGATTGCTTTCGTAGACGAAGATCGGTTCCTCGATTTCGATGGTGTGAATCTTGATGGTGTCACTCAGCAGTGAAGTGGGGGAAAGGCTGACGTGGATCTTTTTCAGGGTAAAGGCGTCGGGGGCTTTGTAGCCTTCGGGGTTGCCGACCTTGAGGTCCGCGATGGTGGCGCTGCCGATGTACGGCTGGATGCTGACGTCCTCCACGCTGACTGCGGTCTGCGTCATTTGGGGGCCGTATTCGTTGATCGCGTTCTTTACCACCGAGCTGGCGATGGAGCCCAGTTGAATCAGTACAATAGCCACGGCGATGATGACCACGGCGAGAATGATGAGCACGAGCTTCTTGATCATGGGGGAGAGTCTGGACCGGCAGTTGGGGCTTGGCGATGCAAAAGGTGATATCCGCGATGGTGGTTTCATGATTGAGCCTTGCCAGCGGGGCAAAGGAGCAAATTCTCGGGGACATGCCGGAAATCGAGGAAATCGCCCGGGCTCGTTCCCAGGCTAACGATCATTCATACATGGAATGGCTGAACGCTCTGTCCGAGGGTGCATCCTTGCAGCGGGAGGCCCATTTGGACGACCGAGCCTTCATGGCTCTGGTGGGTGCCTGTTTGAGCCCCCGGCAATTCTCCCTCATGGTGGAATCCCTTGACGAGTACGCCAAGGAGCACCCGGGGGAGGGCAGTGGATTCGTCCTGCTGGCCGGCTATGCGGATGACTCCCCTTACGGACTGGGGGACTGGGTGGCCGCCTTGGAATATGCCTACGACTGGCTGGCCGAGTCCGGGCGGGTCTCTCCCGGTCTGAAGCCGTTGCTGGAGTACATTAGCTGCTGCGTGGAAGCCGCCGCCTCGGCTCCGGCGGGCTATCCGCTCACCGGCATGGTCGAAGAGATGCTCGACCGCTATGGCATGGAAACCCAGTAGGCCGACCAACCAACCCCTCTCATTTGACGCTTAATCAACGGTATACGCTCCACTGAGTATTTTCGCATGACTCCCGCGCTGCTGCATAAACTCCCTGCTGAATGGGAAATGCCAAGACCGAAAAAAGGCTGGCACGAGCAGGCGGCCTTGGCGGGGGCCTGGGAGTCCTGTAAGGAAATCACGCGCGAGCACGCCACCAGTTTTTTCTTCGCTTCCTTTCCCTTGCCGGAGGCCAAGAAGCGCGCCGCCTTCGCCGTCTATGCGCTTTGCCGGTGGTTCGACGATGTCATCGACGAGGCCCCGGAGGGCCGCCAGCCCGGCCCCGAACGTCTTCTGGCTGAGCTGGACGCCATCGAGGCGGGTTCCAGTAATCTGCCCTTCGCGCCGGCCGTGGCCGAGGTGAATCGCCAGTATGCCATCCCGCGCGCTTTTTGGGAGGACCTTATCGAAGGCGTCTGTATGGACACCCACACGATGATTATCCGCAACCTGGATCAGTTGGAAATCTACTGCTATCACGTGGCTTCGGTAGTCGGTTTGATAATGAGCAAGATTTTTGGTCTCAGTGATGCGGCGGGTGTTCCGCGCGCGGTCGAGATGGGACTGGCCATGCAGTTGACCAATATTCTGCGGGATGTGCGCGAGGACTTCGAGATGGGGCGTATCTATCTGCCCACGGATGAGATGGCCGACTACGGCACCGGCCCGGAAGCCATCGCCGCGCGCCGGATCGGCGACTCGGCTTGGGAGGCATTCATGAAGATGCAAATCGCGCGTGCCCGGGAGTATTATCGTGGGGCCGAAGTCGGTTTGCCCTTCCTGGCCAACGACGGGTCACGCTTCACCGCCAAGGTCATGGGGCGCGTTTATGGTGGCATCCTGGCCGAAATCGAACGCAACGGCTATGACGTCTTTAGCGCTCGCCGTTATGTGCCGGCCAGACGAAAGGTCCTCCTCGCCCTCGGCGCGATGGTTAGGTAGAGACGACGTGAAAGGGTGCCAGGGAGAGCCGGAGACGAATCTCCGTGTCACCCGGCTACCGGATTCTCACTTGGCCGGGTCCGGGTCGGCCAGGGTGGACTGGTCGTAGAGGTTGCCGTCGGTTTCCTCCATCTGTTCTTCCTGTTCCACGGCCTTGACGTTATCGGCCATGGTATTGATGCGCTGTTGCTCGGGGCTTTGTGCCTGGTCGCTTTGACAGCCGCAGAGGAATGGCAATGTCGCCAAAACGATTAGAAGTGGAACTTTTGTGTAAAAGGTGTGTTTATACATTGCGATCACTAGAAAATGCACTGTTGGACTTGAAAACAAGTTCAACCGCTGCATGTTACCTTCCACAACCAAAAAATCATCATGAAGACACTCAAAATCCTCCTCGCCTCCATCGCCATTCCCGCTCTTTTTGCCGCTGGCGCCTATGCCGGTACTTGTTGCAAGAAGGGTGACGAAGACAAGAAGGAAACCTCTGCCTTCGAACTGAATTGCGGCAAGAAAGGTGACGACGACAAGAAGGAAACGTCCGTCTTTGACCAGCATCTCGGATGCGGTAAGAAGGGCGACGACGAGAAGAAAGACGCTTAATCTTCTCACCATAACCTTTTCAGGCCAGCCTCTCAACAGGGCTGGCTTTTTTATGGTTTGCTGGGCGTCTTCAACTGATCGGTACGCAATATCGGAATGCGGCCGGGCATCTCCTCGCGCTGCCACCAGTCTCCGGTGACGGCCTGTTGTTCGGGCGTGGTGAACGTATATTGGTAGAGCCGGACCCGCAGATATTTGGGCGGGGCATCCTTAAAAGGATTGTCAGCCAGCAGGGCGGTGACTTCGGGCCGGTTTTCCGCCAGAGCCCGTAGGAAGGCCGGAAACCAGGCCGGGAATTTGCCGTGCTGCGCATCCAGGGCGGCAAACCATAATTGCCAGTCCAGCCTGGGCATGTGCGGGGTGGCCCAGCCGGGACGGCGATCGAGCGGGCCGGGCTTGTAGTTGAAGACGTACGGCTGCCAGGTATGCATGTCGTCGCTGCCCTCGATGATAATTTCCGGTCGCGACGTGGTCATGACACGGAAGAGGCCGTAATAGTTGATGGCGTGGATGCTTTGCATGGCATCGTAAATCGGAGTCCAGGGCGGCTGTTTGGGCTCATCGAGCGACTTGTACTCCGCAAAATCTACGACACGGACGACATGGCCGATTTGGAGCAGGCCAAAGAACAGGCACAAGGCCGCCACCGGCACACGTACCCAGCCAATCGGGCTGAAGGCGTTTTGCAAATCGCTGTCGGGCGGTGCCTTACGCAGGCGTGCCTGCAGGCTGCGGGGCAGGACCTGGTCGTCGAGTAGCAGCAGGCACAGGACTATGGTGAGCAGGTTGAAGAAGCCGAAATTACCGGTGGCGATGATCAGCACCTGTAAGGCTATCAGCAGAACGCAGCTGACGGTCCGCAAGCGCCGTGGAAAAAAGATGAAGAATGGCACCACCAGCTCGACGAAAAACATGAAGATGATGGAGGCCTGCTGAAACCAGTTCGGCAGCCAGTGCATGGCCCAGCTCCGGGGGTTGGGGATGGGCTGGGTGAAGTAGTGGAAATTCAGCGCGGTGAGCTCTTTCCACGTATTCACGCTTCCGTGGTACTCCAGCAGTTTGACCGCGCCGGACTCGAACATCAGGCGGAACAGCAGCCACCAGACCAGCCAGCGCGCAATGCGGTTTGGTTCGCGCGGCGCCAGGAAGCGTTCGCGGAGCACCCAGGGCGCGAGCAGGAAACCGATGAAGCCTGCTTCCAGCAAAAGCATGTCCCACTGGTAACTGAGAAAAACAGGTACGGCATTGACCAGAGACAAATAACAGAGCCAGGCCAGGAAGGCGCTTAACCCCGGTAATAGCCCAAAGAAAAGCAACAAGGCACAGACAGCCCCTCCCCAGACCAGTATGTTTAGTGTGGTGTCCGAGGCTTCCAGCCATAACAGGCTGGGCGCGAACGACATCGGACTCCGCGCTCCGGGCTGTTGTTCCAGGTAGGTATTGACCGCTTCGACGTGTTCGCCCACCGGCAGGATGCCCTGGCTGCCGATGAGCCCGGCCATCTGCATGGCAAAGGACAGGAAAGCGATGAGGTAAATCAGCCCGAGCCCCCTTTGAAAGAGAGCCCCGGAGAAACGATAGGTCGAGTACTCCACCGAACGTCCCCAGAAAATGGAGGTCAGGCGTGAGAACAGCATGCGATTGGCAGCCACGTAGCCGTAAAGCAGCTCGCTCACGCTTGCGAACCAGGAGTAACGCTCGTAAAGGCCCTGCAGGAAGCGGTAACGATCAGCGAAAGCGAGGCAGGCAAATACAGCCTCGGCTCCACGCAGGGCGATGCCATCCAGCCCGATAAAGTAGACCGCTTTGCTGAAATCATCCTCACTGATTTCCGGAAAGCGCTGCGCTGCGGCCTGGTAGGGTTGAAACTCAACATCGCCGTTGGTTGCCTGCTCCCAGCGTCGGCTCCACTTACCGCAAAAATGGCAGTCGCCGTCCCATATCATTATGGGCTTCAAGCGCGGCGGGTTCGCCACGTTGACGCGGTATCTCTTACGGGGCATGGGAAGAACAGCGGTAACCTAGAAATCGAAAGCTTCGTTTATCACCTCGCAGGTTTGATCTACAGCCTTTTCATCGTGAGTGGTGCTGATGAAACAGGTTTCGAAGGCCGATGGGGGCAGGTAAACGCCCCGCTCCAGCGCACGGTGGAATATCGTATTAAACACGGTGCTGTCGCTGGCCATGGCCTGCTCGACGTTTTCGACCGGAGTTTCACTGAAGAACAGGCAGAACATGGAACCCGTTTGCGGAACTTGCAGCGGGATGCCCTTCCGGGTTGCCGCGTCCAGCAGGGCCGTGCGAATGCGCTTTCCGGCGGTGTCCAGGCGTGGATAGGGGTCGGTTTCGCGCAAGAGTTCCAGCGCGGCGATGCCCGCAGCCATGGCCAGCGGGTTGCCACTGAGGGTCCCGGCCTGGTAGACCGGTCCCTCGGGCGCGAGTTGGTCCATGATGTCCGCGCGTCCGCCGAAGGCTCCCACAGGCAGCCCGCCACCGATGATTTTACCCATTGCGGTCAAGTCCGGCGTGATACCTTCAAGAGACTGTACGCCGCCCAGGGCCAGCCGGAAGCCGGTCATGACCTCGTCGAAGATGAGAAGCGCTCCTGCGTCTTTGGTGACGTCCCGCATGGCCTGGAGGAATCCGGGCTTCGGCAGGATGAGTCCGCAGTTGGCCGGATAGGACTCCACGATGATGGCCGCAATCTCATGGCCTGCTTTTTCAAAAGTGGCGCGCAGGGCGGCTTCGTCGTTGTAGGGCAGGACGAGGGTCTCCGCCGCGAAGCCAGCCGGGACGCCTGCGCTGTCGGGGTTGCCGAAGGTCAGCGCGCCGGAGCCGGCCTTGACCAGCAGGGAATCCACATGGCCGTGATAACAGCCGGCGAATTTGACGATCTTGCTGCGCCCGGTGAAGCCGCGCGCCAGCCGGATGGCCGACATCGTCGCTTCCGTGCCGCTGTTGACCATCCGCACCTTTTCGACGGATGGCACCAACTCCGTGATGAGCTCGGCCATGGTGACCTCGTAGGGGTTGGGCGTGCCGAAGCTGGTGCCGCGGGCCAGAGCCCCGGCAATAGCCTCCCGGATGCGAGGATGGTTGTGGCCATGAATGGCCGGCCCCCAGGTGCAGACATAGTCGATAAGCTCCTGGCCGTCGGCCGTGGTCAGTCGGCAGCCTTCCGCCGAGCGGGTGAAAAAGGGTGTACCGCCCACGGAGCGAAAAGCTCGTACGGGCGAGTTCACGCCGCCGGGGATGACCCGTCGGGCGCGTGCAAAGAGATCTTCAGATGCAGACATGGTATGAAAACGAGAAGTTATTCCGAGAATCTCCCCAGGTGCAAGCCGTGTCTGTCCTGGCCTGCGAGGGGCTTAAGAGGTTGACGCAATAGGGGTGCTAATACAGTTTATTAGCCGTATGTCCCCAATTAAAACTACACTGCTATGCATCAACCTTTGCCTGATTTTGCCGTTGGCGGCATCCGGTCAAAGCTGGGCCGACGAGCTCGAGTCCGACGAAAATGGTATCGCCCAAAGCAGCCAGTTCGGCGCCGTATACACAGCCGGCGCGCCCTGGTATTACTTTGCGGAATGGTCTTCCTGGTTCTACGGGGAGGCGGCCAGCATTGATACTCTCTGGCTCTACAAACCTGACCAGCCTGCTGGCTGGTATTGGAGCAGCATCTTCCCGACGGTTTACTATCAGCCGGACAACGACTGGCTCTACGTGGAAGGCGGTTATGCCTACAACTTTACCGATCAGAAGTGGCGATTGGCCAGTGCGCCGTCGCGCGTGGTCGTGCGCAAGGAAATCAGCCAGCTCACTGATGCGGAAATCGCCGCCTTTGTCGACACGCTCATCGCCATGAAAAACACTCCCTCGGCTTACTTCGAGGAAGTGAATGCCTACGACTACTTTGTCATGCTGCACAACGCGGCCTTCATGTGTGTGCAGGAAAAAGCATGCCCGCACCGCACCGCCATGTTTCTGCCCTGGCACCGGGAGATGTTGCGTCGCTTCGAGTTGGAGCTGCAGCGTGTCTCGGGCGATCCTACTATGACGCTGCCATACTGGGATTGGACCAACCCCGACAGCTACAACCGCATCTTCAGCGAGGACTTCCTCGGGGACGACGGTTCGCTGGACCCGGACCAGGCAAGCGTCGTGCAGACCTCCCGCTTCGGCGAGCAGGCCGGGATTTGGCGCAAGGCATTCGTCGATTTTACAGACGACGAACACGACGGGGTGACCGGTGACTCCCCCACGCCGGACGAGATTTACCTGACCCGTGGCGTCGGCATCGACCCCGGCAGCGCCCTGCCCACCGCCGCCGAGGTAGCTGCCGCGTACGAGTTTGAACTCTACGACGAGGAGGGTTGCAACGAGGACACCTTCGCAGGCCCGCCCACCTTCCGGCGCTATGTCGAGGCCGGAGAGCGGCCTGACGGACCGGGCATGCACGATGTCGTACACGTTTATATCGGCGGAGATATGGCCACGGGAACCTCGCCCAACGACCCGGTGTTCTTCCTGCATCACTGCAATGTCGACCGCATCTGGGCCGTCTGGCAGGATCTGCACGGCCGGGACCAGTTCCCGGAGAGCTGTGCCGACGAGGAGTTCTACGCCTTCGATGACGTCACCGCTCGCGACCAGTTCGACTTCCGCGCCATCGGCTTCCGCTATACCGACCCTACGAAGTAGGTGCGTGGCTGCACAGGACGATGATGGGCGGCGCCCATGCCGCGCTCTATCAACCCACGTATTTCTGGACGATGGGGATGCGGCGGCCCACGCCGAAGGCCAGGCTGCTGATTTTTAAGCCCGGCGCGGCCTGCTTGCGCTTGTACTCGTTGAGGTCAACCTTGCGGGTAATATCCAGCACGACCTCCTTTTCGAAGCCCGCCTCGATGATTTCCGCGCGGGACAGGCCCTCCTCCACGTAGAGGCGCAGGATTTCATCCAGCACCGGGTAGGGCGGCAGGGAATCCTCGTCCTTTTGGTCGGGGCGTAGCTCGGCTGAAGGCGCCTTGGTGATGGTGCTCTCGGGGATGATTTCGCGCTCGCGGTTGATGTGCTTGGCCAGTGCGTAGACCTGCATCTTGGGCACGTCGGAGATGACGGCCAGGCCCCCGGCCATGTCCCCGTACAAGGTGCAATACCCGACCGCGACCTCGCTCTTGTTGCCGGTGGTCAGCAGGAGTGCGCCGAACTTGTTGGAGACGGCCATCAGGAGCATGCCTCGGGCGCGCGCCTGGATGTTTTCCTCCGCGACACCCGCATCGGTCCCCGCAAAAATATTTTCCAGGGTCAGCATGGTAGCGTCGACGATGCCGGCGATAGGGAGCGTCTCGTAGCGGATGCCGAGATTCTGTGCCAGGGCCGCGGCGTCGTCCTGGCTGTGCTGACTGGAAATGGACGAGGGCAGGCTGACCCCGATGACGTTCTCCGCGCCGAAAGCCTCCTTGGCCAGCGCGCCGACCACGGCGGAGTCGATCCCGCCGCTGAGCCCGATGAGGGCTTTGCGGAAGCCGCTCTTGTAGGCGTAGTCTCGCAGACCCAGCACCAGAGCGTCGTGGACGTCCGCCAGGGGCTCCTGCTCGTAGGTGTCGTCGACGTGCACCTGGGCGTCGCCCAGGTCGACCACGCGCAGCTCCTCGCGAAAGCCCGCCATGCCGCAGAGCAGGTTGCCGTCGGCCAGGACGACTTTGCTGTGGCCGTCGAAAATCAGCTCGTCGTTGCCGCCGACGAGATTGCAGTAGGCGATAGGGCAGGCACAGCGTCCGGCGGCGTCTCCCAGCAGTTCCTCGCGAAACAGCTTTTTGCCAAAATGCCATGGGCTGGCCGAGAGGTTCAAAATCAAATCGACGCCCTGTTCGCCGAGAAAGGTGACCGGGTCGATGTCGTAATGGTGGCGGGTGGGTACGGCGGGGTGATTCCACACGTCCTCGCAGATGGTCAGGCCGACGCGTTTGCCCTCCCAGCAGAAGATGGTGGGCTGCTCGGCGGGCTCGAAGTAGCGGTCCTCATCGAAGACATCGTAGGTCGGCAGCAGGCATTTGCGTGCCATCGTCTTGATCTCGCCATCTTCGCACCAGGCTGCGGCATTGTAGGCGCGGCGACCGTTCTCGCTCCGGTTGGACTCCACCGTGCCCACGACCGCGGGCACAGGCCCGAACTCCGGCAGCAGATCGGCGAGGGCCTTTTCCACATCGTGAATGAAGCGGCTGCGAAAGAGCAAGTCGCGCGGTGGATAGCCCGCTACAGCCAGCTCCGGGAACAGCACGAGGTCCGCGCCCCCCTGAACGAGATCCCGATAGGCCTCTGCGATGAGTTGGCAGTTGCCACTCAGGTCACCCGCCGTGGTGTTGATTTGCGCCAGTCCTATTTTCATGCCGTTGCCTAACTGTAACGGTGAAAATCACCTCGGGGGCAAAGTTATTTTGATTCGGCCTGACGGCTTTCCCACTCCTGGCGCGAAATACTCATGAGGCGTTCTTCCACCCATTCCTCGTGTTTTTTAAAACCTTCCGGGATGATCCGCACGAAGTGCATGCCTATTTTCTCCAGGACGCGGCGACTGGCGTGGTTCCAGGAGGCGTGGCAAGCCTCGATGTCGGACGCGCCGAGCTCAGTGAAGCCAAACGTCATGAGGCGTGCGGCTGCCTCCGTCATGTAGCCTTTGCCCTGTTGCTCGGGATGGGTCCAGAAGCCGAGATTCCAGACCGGCCCGTCGCCGTTGCGGCGGATGCCGATGCGCCCAATGTAGTCGCCGTTCGGAAGCACAATAGTAAAGGTGTAGGCGCTGCCGTTTTCCCAGGCAGCAATGGCGTTCTCGTGATGTACGAGCAGTTCGTCTTCGGTCTCGGGCGGGTTCCAGAGCATGCCGTCGTTGAAGCCCGGATAACGTGAGGCCGAGAAGATGTGCGGGATATCCTCTCTGTCGACGTGTCGCAGGCGGCAGCGCTCCGTCTCCAGCGTCAAAGTGCGCGGAAATTTCATCGCTGGGCAGCGGTGCGTTTATCCAAAATGACGGCAAGGCGTTGACCGCTGAGGGCGGCGCCTTCCAGCGTGGCGGGGAGTCCGGTGGCGGTCCAATCGCCGCAGAGCAGGAAGTTTTCCCACGGCGTCTCGTCGGCAGCGGGACGAAGCGGCTCGGTGCTCGGGTGGGCGGCAAAGGTGGCGTCGCGGCTTTTGTAAACCAGGTTGCGCACGATCTTCATGCCCTCGGCGGCGGGGAAGAAACGGCACAGTTCGGCTTGCAGCTTCTCCACAATTTCGGCGCTTTTGAGTTCCATCCAGTCCCCGGCCGCGCTGACGATGACGGCGTAGAGGCAATGCCCGTCGTGTTCCGGAGGCAGGGTCTCGGAACGGTCGAAAACCCAGTGGATGGACGAGTCCAGCAGGCCCACGAAGGCGGCTTCCCTGCCGTCGAAGAGCTTGGTGTCGCACAGCAGGTGAATACTCAGGATGGATGCCGAGGGGATTTTTCCGACCTTCTCGCGCAGCCCCGAGCCCTCCGGCAGCAGGCCGCGCAAGGCCGTCCAGGGCAGGGCGGAGACGTACAGGTCGGCTTCCACGGGGCCGGCCTTGGTGGAAAAAGACTTCAAGGTTTTGCCCTCTGCTTCGATACCGGCGACCTGCGCGTTGCAGACCAGATCGCCGCCGATGGCCTTTAAATACAGCTGTGCCTCGGGCAGGAAAAGCTCCGTCAGGCCGACTTTGCTGAGGATGATCTTGGCGTCCTCAGCCGTGCCAAAAAGCGAGCGCTTGAGCGTTTCATAGAGGAGCTGTGCGCTGGCGGTGGCAAGGGTTTCGTTGAGCGCGGCCACGCAGAAAGGCTCCCAGAGAGCGCGCATGGTGCCGTCGCTCTGGCCGTGGCGGCGCAGCCAGTCCCCGGCGGTTTCGTCGGGACGTGGTTTGGCGCCGACGCGCAGCACGGTGCCGAAGCGCATGATGTCGAAGCGGTCGCGCGGGGAGAGCTCGCCGAAGCGCATCAGGCCGGCCAGCAGGTGCAGCGGCGCGGGCAGGTCGGCGGCCTGGAGCACGGACCAGCGTCCGCCGGGGCTGACGTAGGGCACGGTCAGCCCTTCCTGGGTCTCCAGCTTGTGCTCGATGCCGAGATGGCGCGCGAAGGATAAGAACTCCTTGTAGCAGCCCATGACGATGTGCTGGCCGTTGTCGAGGGTCAGGCCGGTGGCAGCGTCTTTCAGGCTGTGGGCGCGCCCGCCGGGGTTGGCCCGGGCCTCGTAGACGGTGGGTGTGAAGCCCTCGCGGGCCAGGTCGATTGCGGCGCTGAGACCGGCCACGCCTCCGCCCCAGACGGCCACGGTGCCGGGCAGGTGCTTGGGGGCGAGAGGCTTTTTCAAACCGCGCATGGTGCGCCAGAGCAGCCGGAACTTGCGCGTCTTGGACAGGCGCACGCGCTGGGTGGTCAGCCGGAAGCCGCCGTCGGCAATTTTCTCCAAAATGTCCTCGTAAAAGGCCGCCATGATGAGAGCGGCTTTGAGGTTTTGCCGTTCACTCTCCGGCAGGAGACGGCGGGCCTGGTTGAAGAAATGCTTGGCGCGGAAATATTGCAGGCGAAAGAGTCGGCGGCAGTTTTCGTTGTCCGCGGGTGCGGCGAGGTCGTCGTTGGCCACGCCGAAGGCCGCTAGCTCGTCCTGCGGCAGGTAGACGCGGCCCATCTCGTGGTAGTCCTCGACCACATCGCGCAGGATGTTGGTGAACTGCAGGGCGTAGCCGAGGGCCTCCGCGTAGGCGTCGATGCGCGGATGGGTGCAGCCGAAGATGCGTACGCAGCACAGCCCGACGGCCGAGGCCACGCCGTAGCAGTACTTCTGCAAGTCCCGGAAGCCGGCGAAGGTGCGGAACCCGATGTCCATGGCGCAGCCGTCGATGATGGCCAGCAGGTGCGCCTGCTCCACGCCGAACCGTTGGATAACCGGGGCCAGGGCGGCGGCGCGTCCGGGGGCTTCGCCGCGATAGCAGGCCGCGAGGTCGTCACGCCAGCCCTGCAGCTCGGCTTCTCGCTCGGCATCGGTGGCGCCGGGCTCGTCCGCGACATCGTCGACGGTGCGGCAGAAGTCGTAAAACGCGCCCATGGCCGCCTTGCGCTCCGGATCGAGGGAGAGGAAGGAGAAAGCCAGGTTGCTCTGCTTGCGCGCACTCAGGGCGGCGGCGTCGGCAGGGGCGGGCGCTGTGGAAGGGGCGGACACGGAAATTTTTCTTTTGAACCACAGATGAACACAGATGAACGCTGATTTGTTCAATCCTATACTTCTGCCATGTGCTTAGGATGAGTTCCTTGCGTATCGGTGTTAATCAGTGTGCATCAGTGGTTTAATTTCTCGAATAGAGAAATGGCTTGCTCGATCCACCTCTGCGGCTGTTCCCTAGTGCCATGCCGAAAGTCGATTTAGAATTGGTCAAACTGGTCCTCACCCGCAATGAACTCGATGTGCGTCAGGTCGCGCAAATACTCGATGATATCCAGGTGGAGGTTGCCGCTCAAGTGGACGAGGAGAAGCCGCCGCCCGTCAAGAAGCAGTTCGTCATGATGGTCAGCGACCCCGAGGGCAAGCTCGAGGGCAAGGATTTCACCGGCTGGGTGCTGCAAATCCCGGAGGAGGACAGCCCCTATGTGGCGGAGGAACGCCTCTTCCGCGCCACTTACGAGCACAACGCGACCAAGAAGGGCTCCCGCCTGCCGGTCAAGACCATCGGTGAGGCCTGCGAATTCATCACCGCCAAGCACTTCAAGGAGCAGAACGTCTGGGTCAAAACCAAAGAGCCCGTCCTCCTCGTCCGCACCTCAAACAAGGTTCCCACGGACAAGCTGGAGAAGATTAAGGACGAGTTTTAAGAGGTAATATCCGGGAGCCTGCCACTATGCCAACTGAACTACTTGGTATCATTGTTCTGGTTTTGCAAATCGCAATGGCCTTGCTCGCGCTGTATGTTCTCTACAAGTTCCGCGTGAAGTCCCGTGGCCGCGCCCGTCAGTTGATTACAGGTGGGGCGGTAGCAGGCATATTGTTGCCGATGATTTTTGGGGCGATGCAACCGCAGGGAGCAGTTGTATTGGCCTATTGCATTGTCGTGCTGTCGACTCTTGGCTATGTTTGCATTCTGCTGGGTCTCCTGCAATTCCTCAGGGATGTCGATGTGCCCGAAGTGGACTAGCGGTTTTCAACAGCGCTTGGTTGGGGCCCGTTCGTCCATCCGGGCTGAATTTATTGTCATTTTCATCGTATTGCCCGCGCTCTTTGCGTGGTGGGGTACCGAGCGTGCGTCATTCATCATCCCGGCCCTTTGGATTGTCACGTTGTACTGCTGGCGAGTGCTGAAGAAGGTTGCCGTGGCACCAACGCTAATCACGGAGCCGCAGGCCTGTCTAGTTCGTGTCCTACTGCGCTTCGCTATGCTTGGGGCCGTGCTCGGCGTCATCGTCTGGCAGGCCACGCCGCAACTATTGTTCAAGTTGCCCCGCGAGAATCCAGGCCTCTGGCTGCTCATCATGATTCTTTACCCGCTGCTGTCGGTCTTCCCGCAAGAGTATATCTATCGGGAATACTTTTTCGCGCGGTCCGTTACCGTGCTTCCTGCGAATCCCGTTATGCTTATTATTCTGAATGCGCTACTCTTTGCCATGGCGCATCTGATCTTTGGCAACTGGCAGGCGTTGGCCCTGACCTTCGCGGGCGGTCTCATGTTTGCCTTTACCTACCGGCGCAGCCAAAGCCTGCTGCTGACCTGCCTCGAACACAGCCTCTGGGGTTGCCTGATTTTTACCGTTGGCCTGGGCGAGTACTTCGTCGGAAGCACCGTAAAGCAATTGCTGGCGAACTAAACTTTGCATAAAATAGTAACTTTGTAATGCAGAGTTAGTGCTGGACGTGATATATAAATGTGTCCAGCCTCTCTCGCCATGCGCCCGTTACGCATCAAGTTTATCCTGCCGTCGCTGACCGAAGCGGAGAGCCCCTTCTGGCGGCCTATCAAGTACTCGCTGTTCCCACCCTTGGGGCTGGCCACGCTGGCCGCCTACCTGAGTGCGGATGACGAGGCGGAGATTGTGGACCAGCATGTGCAAAAGCTTTCCCTCGACGACCGGCCGGACATCGTCGCGATACAGGTATATATCACCAACGCCTACCGCGCGTACCGGATCGCCGACCATTACCGTGCGAAAGGTGTGTACGTTATCCTCGGGGGGCTGCACGTCACCTCGCTGCCGGAGGAGGCTGTCGCCCACGCGGATACTCTCGTGCTTGGGCCGGGCGAGGAGGCTTTTCCGGCCTTCCTTAAAGACTTCCGCCAAGGCGTTCCGAAGAAGCGTTACTTTGGGAAGACGCGTACGCTCATGGGCGTGCCGCCAATCCGCCGTGACCTCATCGACCGGCGGCGCTACCTCGTGCCCAACTCTATTGTGGTGACGCGCGGCTGTCCGCACCATTGCGAGTTCTGCTACAAGGACGCGTTTTTCCAGGGCGGTAAGTCCTTCTACACGCAGACGGTCGACGATGCCCTTGCGGAAATCAGCCGCCTGCCCGGGCGCCACCTGTACTTTCTCGACGACCACCTGCTCGGTCACAAGCGCTTCGCCCGCGATCTCTTCCACGGGATGCGGGGGATGGGCCGGGTTTTCCAGGGGGCGGCCACGGTGGATTCCATCCTGGAGGGTGACCTCATCGAGCGCGCCGCCGAGGCCGGCCTGCGCAGCATCTTTGTCGGCTTCGAGAGCCTGGACTCGAAAAACCTCCAACAGAGCAACAAGCGGCAAAACCTGGGCCGCGACTACGAGTGCGTCATCAGCCGCCTGCACGACCTCGGCATCATGATCAACGGCAGCTTTGTCTTCGGCCTCGACGGCGACGGGCCCGACGTCTTCCGGCGCACCGTCGACTGGGCCGTCGATATGGGCATCACCACCTCTACCTTTCACATCGCGACTCCGTATCCCGGCACCGCCTTTTACAAAAAAATGCAGGAGGCGGGTCGCCTCGTCACCGACAACTGGGACCTCTACGACACGCGTCACGTCGTTTATCAACCGGTGGGCCTGAACGCCGAGGAGTTAAAAGCGGGCTATGACTGGTCCTACCGGGAGTTCTACCGCTGGAGCGCCATCGTGCGCGGCAGCCTCTTCCACGGCTCGGCCAAGCACCAGCTCAAGCACTTCTTCTACACCAGCGGCTGGAAGAAATTCGAGCCCCTCTGGAACCTGGTCATTCAGCTTAAAAAGCTCAACCTCATGACGCCCCTGCTGGAAGGCGTGCTCTCCAAGGTCACACGTCAGCCGGTAGCGGATGAAAGTACTCTGGCTGATACGACCTCAGGGGTCACTCAACCTAGTTTGAAAAGTGTATCTTAAAAATCCACTAGGGGCTGTCGAAGATCAGCATGACGTAGGCGGCGAAGAGGATGAGGTGGACGGCGCCGGCGAGGATGTTCGTGCGTTGGCCGCCGAAGGTCGTTTCGGCCACGAGGAAGGTTGCGACCAATAAAACGATGTCGCGGGGGTTGAGCCCGAGCTCGATGAACTTGCCTGTGAACTCGCTGATGGCCAGCACGGCGGGCACGGTCAGCCCGATGGTGGCGAGGGCGGAGCCGAGAGCGATGTTGACCGTGCGCTGGAGCTGGTTGCCCATCGCGGCCTTGACCGCCGCCATGCCTTCGGGCGAGAGCACCAGGATGGCCACGAGGAAACCCGCCAGAGCCTCCGGCGCGCCCAGGGCGCTGATGCCGTAGTCGACCACCTTGGCCATCTTTTTCGACAGCAGCACGATGGGCAGCATGGTCAGCAGCAGGAAAGCGATGTGGAACCCCAGCGAGCGCACGACCAGCCCGGGGTGGTGGTGCGGGTCGTCGTCGTGTTGCTCGCCCTCGCGCAGGGGGGCTTTGAAAAACTGCTGGTGGCGCGTGGATTGCAGCCAGAGGAAAGTCCCGTAAAGCCCCACCGAGGCGATGATGAGAAACACCGCCATCGGGTCGGACGGCGCGCCGCCGGGGGCGCTCTCGGTGAAGCGCGGCAGCACCAGGCAGAGCATCCCCAGGGCGATGATGACCGCCATGTAGGACCGCGCGCCGCGCAGGTTGTAGTCCTGCTCGTGGTGCCGCAGGCCGCCCAGCAGCAGGGTCAGCCCGAGCATGCCGTTGAGCACGATCATGACGACGGAGAACATCGTGTCGCGCGCCATGGTAGGG
The DNA here is from genome assembly GCA_030432235.1 of Verrucomicrobiia bacterium. Classification (GTDB taxonomy): domain Bacteria; phylum Verrucomicrobiota; class Verrucomicrobiia; order Opitutales; family Cerasicoccaceae; genus JAUIHT01. Next base: position 194,271 of record JAUIHT010000001.1, read on the forward strand.
TTCTCGCCACCGGTCAGCATGACAGCCGATATCATCACCACCTCGATGCTGATGACCGCCAGCGTCAGGATGAGCGTCCCGAAGGGCTCGCCGAGCTTGATGGCCAGACACTCGGCATGCTTCACCACGCCAAAGCTCAGCCAGAGCATGACGGCAAACAGCCAGGCGAACAAACCTGCCGCCGCCGCGCCGCCACCGATGTTCTTCACCCAGGGGCCGCCCACAGTCAAAAAGATGCCCGTCGTCACCAGCCCCACCCACAGGGCCAGCTCGGAGCGCAGCAGGCCCTTGGCGGGTTTATCAGGTGCATTAGCAGAGTCGGCAGACATGAACGCACCCTAGTCAGAACCATACCCCGCATGCCAGCCGGAAATGGCGGCGATATCTCAGGTATGTATAGCCTGCGCACTTGCCACAGCGGGTGGATTGTATCAAAAAACCTGCGCCATAGTGAAACTGCCTAACACATCCAAAGCCCACATGCTCGCCTGTCTGCTTGGACTGTTGTCCTTACAGGTAGTCTCCGCGATCGAGATAGGTGAAAATAAGGAGTTAATAACAGAAGCGCCTGATGTCCAAACTTCATTAGCAAAGACACTCGTTAAACCGCCGCTCGGAGATCAACTTTCGGTAAAATACTTTAATGAACAGCTTTTAGACTTTCTTGAGGTGCATAAAGAGGCTCTACCGAAGGCAGCCTATGAGTATGCAGTGGCAGAAACTTGTCGGGAATTCAATACCACGCCTGATAAGCTGCAGATCGAGCTCAATTTGCTAAAAGCGCTCGCCGAAAAAGTTCCTGAGAGCAACCCAGAGGCAACTTACGACTCTTTATTTTCCCAAATGAAATTCAGTGAGGCAGCCGCTTTTGCAAAAGAGCAGCGCAATGAGGCCATTGAGTCGGGCGAGGCATCTGGTTTAAGAGCTTGTGAATTTGCCTATTTCGTAGTCGAAGCCTTACGCGCCCAACGTCAATATGCCGAAGCTGCTGCGGCTCAGGAAGAGTATGCAGCCGCGCTTGATATACAGGAGGACCCAGTGATCTGGGCAACAGTACAATTGTCTTGGGAGGCAAATGTTCTCAATGCGCAGGCTTATGAGGGGGCTGAGAATCGGTTTGAGGCAATCTCCCATCAAATTGAGAGCCACTTAGGACAGGAAAATAGCATTTACGTCTCTGCGCTTATTAATCAGGCGCAACTTTATAAAGCTTTAGAGCGCTACGAAGAAGCTATCCCACTTTTAAAGCAAGTGTTGAAAATTGATGAGGCTAGGCTAGGCTCCAAGCATTCCGAGGTAGCGTCCGACCTACTTCGCCTAGGGCAATTTTACCACCTTATGCGGCGTTACGATGAGGCAGAGCCCGTAACCAAGCAAGCTGTAGAAGTCAGTCGATCATTAGGTGAAGATGAACTTCCAAACTATGCGTTCAATTTAGATTCTTTAGCGGGTCTCTACATTGATATGGAGCGCTATGACGAGGCAGAGGTTCTAAGCCAGGAGGCTTTAACTATTAATGAAGAGCTTTTGGGTCCAAAAAATCCCGATATAGCGTCAAATTTAGCCACACTGGCGCTTATTTATGGTTTGAAAGGTCAGTACGAGCAGGCTGTGTCTTTGCACAAACGTTCAATGGCCATCAAAAAGAAGCTATTGATAACGAATCGGGAAGACTACGCCGTGGATTTGAGATTTCTGGCGACGCTTTATACAAAAATGGGGCAGACGGAGAAGGTTGAACCTCTTTTATTGGAGGCACTCGCCATCAATGAGCAGGTTTTACCACCGACCCATCTAGAGATGAGGCGGCTCTTGGAGGATTTAGCTTCTCACTACCAACTTACGCAGCAGATGATGGAGGGTGAGCCATATCAAAAGAGGCTCTTGGAGATTTATACGACCACTGATGGTCCACAGGATCAAGATGTAGCAGTAACCTTGAATAATCTGGCGCTCATTTACTTTGCTACAGGCCGAAATTACAAAGCCAGGCAGACAATGGATAACGCTGTCCGCATCTTAATATTCAACAAAGTGCGTGATAACGAAACCTCTCCTTATTTAAGTCAGCTATTACACGACTACTTGTTTCTTTTACAGCAATTCAACCTCACGGAGGAGCAAGCTCAAGCCGAAATAGACCGTATGTGGGCGGAGATTGAGGCTCAGGTAATGGCGGAGCGAGCAAAGGAGGCAGAGGGAGGCTAGTGAGTCGGCTGAGGGCTTGGATGAGTCAAATAGGTTATCAGTAAGAAAATGGGCGCTCGCCCCCCACCTAGAAAATCTCGGCGGGGTTCGCCTGGCGGAGTTTGCGGGTGGCGAGGAAGCCGGCGGTCATGCACATGAGCAGGGTCAGGCCGAAGACGAGCGTGCAGGTAAAGAGATTCAAATGCGTGGGCATATTGGCCAGGGTTCGAGTCAGGTAGTACAGGCCGGCGGTCACGCCGAGCCCCGGCACGAACCCGAACACGGTCAGGATGAACGACTCCTGCAGGATGAGGTTGCGGAAATAGTTGTCGCGAAAGCCGATGGATTTCAGCGTGGCGTATTCTTCCAGGTGGTCGGCCACGTCGGTGTAGAGAATCTGGTAAACGATGACCGCGCCGACGATGAGCGAGACGATCATGGAAGCGCCGATGACGAAGCCTACCGGCGTGCGCTTTTCCCAGTAGTCCTGCTCGTTGGTGATGAACTGCTGACGCGTCATGATCTTGACGTCGTTGGGAAGGTACTCACGGAGCTGGTTCATGACGGCGAGGGCGTCGCTGCCGGGCTTCAGCGTGATGAGCCCCGCGCTGATGACGCCGGGGTCTCCGCCGGGCCAGATTTGCACAAAGGTGTCCTTGTTGATGAGCATGTTGCCGTCGGCGAGGAAGGTCGGCCCCATTTCAAAGAGCCCTTCGACGATGATTTTCTTGTTCGCGACCTCGGTGACTACCTTACCGTCGCGGGCCAGGAGCTTTGCGAAGTCGCCCATCTCCTTGCGCGAGAGGGAATCGTACAGGGCTACGCCTTCGCGCTTGAGCTTGTCCTGCTGCGAGAGGATTTGCGGGTTGGAAAAGGGATGCTCGGTCGGGTCGAAGGCCATGACGAAAACCTCGCGGGTCGCGCCAGTCTCGGGGTTGAGCATGGGCAGGCCGCCGCCGTAGATGCTCGCGATGCTTTCGACCTCCGGCAGGGCCTGAGCCTGCACCAGCCGCCGTCGCGGGAAGCCTTTGCTCACGCCGAAGTATTCGTACTGCGTGCTGACCAGTACGAGGTCGCCATCCATCTGCAGGAGCGGTGCGATGACCTGGCTGAACATCGCCTTTTTCAGCCCCACCTGGAACATCATCATCACCACCGCGAACATGATGCCCGCCACCGCCGCGAAGAAGCGCTTCTTCTCGTGGATGAGGTTTAGCCAGGCCAGCGGGATGCCCAGGGGGATGAGTCGGTTAAACATTTAGGTCTTTTTCTCTGTGGAGAATGTTCGAGTGCAGGTGACGCGGAATTGTCCATCATCGCCCTTGAACATGGTGAAATGGTAAATCATATCGCGACGGAATGCTCTGGATGTTGAGAAAATAAGCTTCCAGCCTTCGGGTTCTTTCGACGCCATACGGATTTGGGTCGAATTGCTATCGGGTAGTATTAGGGAGACCGTCTGGCCCGGGCTCAGCTGCGCCTGTTGATCACCGATTCGCAGGGCAAGGGTTAGGTCCGTCCGGTTTTCAAAGTTGGCCTTGGGATCGGGCTTGATCTTTGGGGGGCTTTCTGGGGCTGCTGCCACCGGCTCCATCGGTGCTGCCGGTTTCACGGGAGGCGGCAACATTTCCAGTAGTGCTTGATTATGGGCGAGCGCATACCGGTAGGCCTCGGTATTGTAGCGTTGGATCATCTCCACCGAGAGATCAGCGGAGGTTTGGGGGATCACAAATACTTCGATGTTTGGATATTGTGTGCGATCAACGCCTGGCACAAAGACCCCAACCCCCATGATACCTGCAAATTTCCCCTCTGTCTCTTGGTCGAACTGCGAAAAGTCGAAGGGCTTTTCCGAACAGCCCGTGCTTAGCAGAACGAAAATGAGTGCCAATGGGAATTTTCGCATGAGCTATTCTCCACCGTTGGAAATCTTCACCGTGACCTGGGCGTAGATGAGTTTGGCGGCCTTGGCGCTGTCGTTGAGGGCAATACGCACGGGCACGACGCGGCGGTCGGTGAAGACGGTGGGGTCGGGCGTGTAGAGGTTGGCCGGGGAGACCATGAGGCCGACTTCGGCGACGGTGCCCTTGAGGTCCCCTCCCAGGGCGGTGCCACTGACGGTCGCTTTCTGGCCGGCTTTGACGCGCTTGATGTCGTCGATGTAGACCTGCGCCTCGACGAACATGTGCGTGGTGTCGCCCAGGAAGCACACGCCGTTGGGGCCGACGGCTTCGCCGGGCTGGACGTTGACCACGATGACTGTGCCGTCCATGGGCGCGAGCACCTGCATGGCCTTGGCTTCGGCCTGGGCCTGCGCCAGGGCGGCTTCCGCCACAGCCAGCTCGCGGGCGGCGGTGTAGTCGGCCTGCGCCATGGCAACGCCCGCTTCGGCCTGCGCGGCCAGTGTCTGTGCGTCGGTCACGGTTAGCTGAGCCTTGGCGGCGGCGACCCCGGCCTGGGCTTGGGCCACCTGCGCCTGCAACTCAGCTTCCAGCGGCTGGCGGGTCTCGGAGAGCTTCGCGATCTGGAGCTGCAGCATGTTTTGGCGGCTGGTCAGGTCCTCGCGGTCTTTGCGCGGCGGGTCGAGGTCGGTGATGATGCGCCGATATTCGGCGATCTGGCCGTTGAGATTCGCGGCGGCGGCATCATGCTCGGCCAAGGCTCGGGCCATGGCCTTCTGCGCGACAGCCACGCCGCTCTCGGCCTCGGCGATTTGTGCCTCGAGGACGGTCTTTTGCGCCTCAGTGGCTTTCGTGGAAAAGTCCGCGGCGGCCTGCCGGGTTTTGGCTACCTTGACCCCTGCCTGGGCGACCTTCACCCGGGCCTCGGCCACCTGCACGGCGGCCTGGGCGACTTCGGCGCCTTCGAGGACGGCGAGCACGTCGCCTTTCTTGACCGTGTCGCCGGCCTTGACCTTTACCTCGGCGACGATACCGGGGGCGGCCACGGCCACGAGGCCGTCACCGGGAACGATGCGGCCTTCGGCGGCGATGCCGAAGTCGACGATGGGTTCGGCCCATAGGGCTGTGGTGGCCAGGAGCAGGCCGGAGAAAATGCAACGTGCGGGAAACGTCATTGGGATAAGCAAACCACGACACGCGGAAAATTCAAAGTCCGATTTTGACTTCTGTCAGGCGTGCGTGCGCGACTCGTGCTTGCCAAGGACGACGGGGAGCGCCATGAACTCTGGCGCTGTATTATGAGACTGCTGCTGTATCTGCTGCTGATTGCATGCCTGGCCCAGGCCGGTTTGTATGCGGCCAACGTGGAGCAGTTCCTCGGCCGCAAGCGTCTGGGCGGAAGTATCTGGGGCCTGCGCAACGATATGGAGGAGGCCGGCGTCTTCCTCGACATGGGCTTCGACGGCGAAATCTGGTCCAACGTCCACGGCGGCATCACCACCGGCACAAAGCTGCTCGGGCTCGGCACGGTGGCGACGGGATTCGACTTGGAGACCATTGCGGGGCTGGAGGGCAGCAGCATCTTCGTGGATGGCATCTGGTACCACGGGTCGCAGCCCACCGCGCTGCTCATCGGGGCCGACCCCAGTAGCAACATTTCCAGCGCCGAGGCGGAGTCGAACTTTTGGCGTGTTTACCAAATTTACTTCCAGCAGGAGCTTTTCAATAAGGCCCTCACGCTCCGAGCCGGGCAGCTTGCCGCGGACGAGACGTTCATGATTTCCGAGTACGCCGGGTTGTTTATCAACGCCCAGTTTGGCGCCTTGCCCACGGAGGCGGATAATGTCGCCGCGCCGGTTTACCCGACACCCGCGCCGGGCGCCTATGGGGAGTGGTCGCCCGAGGAGCAGCCCTGGTTCGCGAGGGTAGGGCTTTACACGGCAGATGCGGGGCCGGACAACTCCCACAACATCGGGTTCAGCTGGGAACTCGGCGGGGGTGTCGGTGGCGCGCTTTTCGTCGAGGGCGGGCGCAGCTACGTCTGGGCCGGGATGCCGGGTAAGGCCACACTGGGTTTCATCGGGGCGAACAGCCCGATCACCAACTACCAGACCGGGGGCACCGAGCGCGGTTTTTACTCACTCTACACCATGGTCGATCAGGCCCTCATCCTGCGTGAAGACGGGTCCGCGCGCCTTGGGGCCTTCTGGCGCTTCGCCTGGAACCCCCAGAGCACCCGCAGCCAGCAGCAGTACTACACCGATTGCGGCTTCAATCTCTTCCAGCCTTTTCCGAACCGGCCACGCGATATCGCCGGGGTGGCGGTTGGTTACGAGCGCTTTTACGGCTACTTCCGCGCTTCGCAGGCTGCCCTCGGAGGGCCGTCCGTGACGGACGATCAGACCGTGCTCGAGTTCACCTACTCGGCCAGTCTCAACGACTGGTTGGTGGTCCAGCCGGACTTTCAGATGATCTTCGATCCGGAGTTCAGCGGACGCGACGCCTACGTGGTCGGGATGCGAGCGAGCTTGGTGTTTTAATCCCGGAACATCTTCGCGGTTGCATTCACCGGCTTTTGAACTACAGTTTTAGTTTAGAATGATTCTAAATAAGCAGGCAGGCGACTTCGACGTACAGGCGGTGCGGCGGGACTTTCCCATCCTGGGGACGACCGTTGGCGGCAAGCCTCTGGTCTATCTGGACAACGCAGCCACCTCGCAGAAGCCCCGTGCCGTTATTGAGCGGCTGGAGCGCTATTACCGTGAGGAGAATGCCAATATCCACCGTGGCGTGCACTTCCTCAGCCAGGAGGCGACCACGGCCTACGAGCAGGCCCGCGAGACCGTCGCGCGCTTCCTTAACGCCCGCGAATCCCGCGAATGCATTTTCACCCGCGGCACCACCGAGGCGATCAACCTGGTGGCCAGCTCCTGGGGGGGGCAAAATCTGCAGGCAGGCGACGAAATCGTCCTCACCACCATGGAGCACCATGCCAATATCGTGCCCTGGCAGCTCTTGCGCGACCAAATCGGCATCGAGTTGAAGATCGTCCCCGTCCAGGACAGTGGCGAGCTGGATGTCGATGCCTTTAAGTCTCTTGTTGGTGACAAAGCGCGTCTGGTGGCGCTCTGTCATGTCTCCAATGCTCTCGGTACGATCAATCCAGCCAAGGAGCTGATCGCCTTCGCCCATGAGCGTGGCGTGCCTGTCCTGTTGGATGGCGCGCAGGCCGCTGCGCATTTACCCATCGATGTGCAGGCTCTGGACTGCGATTTCTTCACCTTCAGTGGTCACAAAGTCTGCGGGCCTACCGGCATTGGCGTGCTTTATGGCAAGGCAGACATCCTGGGCTCTATACCGCCGTATCAGGGTGGGGGAGACATGATCGACCGCGTCACTTTTGAAAAAACGACCTTCCGCGGGCTGCCTGAGCGCTTCGAGGCCGGTACGCCGCACATCTCTGGAGCCATCGGGCTGGCGGCGGCCCTGGATTATGTCACCGAAATGGGACATGGTGTTATGCAAGCACAGGAGCAGGACCTGCTGGCCTACGCCACGGAACGGCTTTCGGCTTTGCCGGGGCTGCGCATCTACGGTACGGCGCCGGAAAAGGTGTCCGTCATTTCCTTCATCATGGAGGGCATCCACCCCAATGACGCCGGGGAGATCCTCGACGCCGACGGCGTGGCGGTGCGAACGGGCCATCACTGCACCATGCCACTGTGGGCGCGCTTCGGGTTGACCGGTAGTATTCGCGCCTCTTTCGCCTTTTACAATACCCGCGAGGAGGTCGACATCCTGGTTGCGGGCCTGGAAAAAGTCCGCAAGCTGCTTGGGTAATGGATTCGGCTCACCAGGAGCTCTACCGCGAAATCTTCCTCGAACACAGCCAGGCGCCCCGCAATCGCGGTGAGCCTGAGGCGTTCGAGGCCAGGGCTCACCATCGCGACCCCGAGACGGGCGACGAGGTCACCGTCTGGCTGTCGACGAGCGACGCTGCCTTGTCGGGGATTCGTTGGGAAGCGCAGGGAAGCAGTGTTCTGGCGGCTTCCTGTTCCCTCATGAGCGAGCATTTGGCGGGGAAAACGCCCGCCGAGGCTTTGAGCGCGATTGCTGCTTTCATCGCCATGCTGACCGGGTCGGAGGAGTGTTCCGATTGGGATGCCCTCGGGGAGGCCGCCGCGCTCAGCGGTATAAGCCACCTGCCAGCGCGTGTGCGTTGCGCCTCACTGCCCTGGCGTACGGCCGAGGCGGCGATAAAGTCCCTTTAGCGTCTGCCCTCAAAGGCGTCGCGCACGGCCTTGCTCTGCAGTGCCCACAGGGCGTAGCCGCTCACGGCTAATCCGAGGATGGTCTGCGCCCAGAAACTGATTTGTTGCGCCACTTCCAGCCCGGAGATGCTTTTTTGCCCACTCAGCACCACGATCAGGTCACCAAGGGTGAAAATCAGCACCACGAAGGAGCAGGCGATGGCAAAGTTTCGTGCCAGAGACCGGCGCTTCAATAAGCCGTAGCCGATGAATATGAACACCATCAGGAAGTTGATGTTCACCATCGGAGTATTGAAAAGCGTGTAGAGCGTTCCAATCAGAGCCAGAAATCCGACAAAGATAAAGGCCCAGCCGACGATTTTTAGCTGCTTGGGGAGGACGACATCCGCTGACATATCTGGATTGCATCGCCTTGCGCAGGTGAGGTCAAGCCTCTCCACGGGGCCGAAATCGGGCTCCGAAATGTTCCATTTAGGTTAAATTATGTCGGGAAGGTGAACCAACTCCCGCAATTCACAAGTTATTCACAATTTGCCATCGGCTTTGCGCAGGTCCGTAGGGCCATAGAGGGCCTCCAGGCACCCTCAAGGTTTTTTGGCCGGAAAAGTCGATTCTCGCTTGAAATCTTTCGGCACTGGCTTTGCTTGGTCAAAGTACGATTGTCGCTTGACAATCTGCAATGCAAAGTTACTTTGCATAACAAAGCTATGAAGGAGGAAAAAGCAACAGGCAGACTGCCCGACGCACGCGAAGTGCGTACGCACCGGGCTCGTGAGGGCGTGCTGCGGGTGGTGTCCACCAGGGCGCCCAGCGCGGAGGAGGCTGCGCGGGAGGCGGACTGGTCGGCGGGCTTCCCCTATTTCGGGGAGGCAGCGGAGACCCTTGACGCTCTGGACCTTTGGAACCGGACCAGCCTGCAGGCCCTTCTCTACCGGGGTTCAAGGCGTTTCCTGGGGGACCGGATATTCTGCCGTTTGCGTAAGGCCCGCTGGGCGGCGGGGCGGCTCCTGGCTGCCACCGTGGAGGTGCTCGATCCGGAGAATGGCGCGCTTCATCGCTTGCGTTATCGAGCGGGTCGTCCGCGAAATTATGCTTGATACTTTCTCCTGCAAAGTAAAGCTGTCGCTGATGAAAGATCCGGTCGAGGAAGCCCTGCGCCAGGTGCGCGAAATGCAGACACGCATGCTGCAGAAACAACGTTTCAAGGGCTACTCCGGTCGGGCTCGTGCCATGGGCGGCTGCTTTTGCCTGTTGATGGCCCTCTGGCTGGGCGCAACCGGCCAAACCTTCTCTCCGCTGCAGGTGCTCTACGCCTGGGCCGCCGTGTTCCTGCTGGCCGCCTCGTTGAATTTCGGCGCGCTCATCTACTGGTTTCTGGGCGATCCGGAGGTGGGTCGTGACTGGCGCCGCCTGCGTCCCCTCGGGGCCGTGCTGCCGGGGCTGGCCGCCGGGGCCATCCTCACGCTGGCGCTGGCGCGTCACGGCGAGTACGGGCTGCTTTACGGCGTCTGGATGTTGATTTTTGGCGTGGCCAACTTCGCCTCGCGGGCGGTTTTGCCGCGTGGCATTCAATGGGCCGGTGCTTTTTACATGGCCGCCGGGGCCGTCTTTTTGCTGACTCCTGTCGCCGCCTTTACTGCACCGCTGGCCCCCGCCCTCGTATTTTTTGCGGGCGAGTGGCTCTCCGGCTTCATCCTGCACTTCGACGAACGCTCCAACAATACTTTGCTGGCCTTTTTCGGCCTGCCCAATCGCAACCATGAGTAATTCTCAGACACCCTACGACTCCCTTCACCGGGCTCTGCACGAGCCCAAGCGCCTTGCTATCGTTTCCGCGCTGGCATCATCTGACAAGGGGCTTACCTTCAACGAATTGCGCGAAATCGGTGACCTCACCGACGGCAACCTGAACCGCCACCTCAAGATGCTTGAGGAGGAAAAGATCATCAAGCTGAAGAAGGTTTTGGCTGGTGGGCGTGCCCGCACCGTGGTGAGCCTGAGCGCAGCCGGCAAACGTCGCTTCCTGGAGTACCTGAATGCCCTCGAGGTCGTGCTGAAGGACGCCTCGAAGGCGGTTAAAGCCGGTGAGAAAGCTGCGGCCAAGGGGCTGCGCGCCAAAACGGCCTAATCGGGTAGTATCAGAAGCGGTTGATGGTCTTATTCTTGATAATTATAAATGGAATTATTCTAAAAAGTAGTTGATTTTTGGAATCATTCCAATTTGGTTAAGGGGTCATGGAACTGACCACCGAAGCCAAGGAACAGCTCGATACCGCCCTCAGCGTTAGTGGGCTGCGCTCCACCCGGCAGCGTGAGCACATTTACAAAGTGCTGCTGACCCGTCGTGACCACCCCTCAGCCGACGAGGTTTACGCCCGCGCCAAGCAGGAAATGCCCTCCATTTCCCTCGCCACCGTCTATAACTGCCTCGATACCCTGGTTGAGTGCGGCCTGGTCAAGCGTCTCAACTACGAGCGCGAGTCCAGCCGGTACTGCCCCAACGACGGCGACCATGCCCACTTCATGGACGAAGCGACCGGTCGTGTCTATGACATCGCCCTGCCGGAGGACTTTGAAAAGGTGGTCGCGAAAGTCCTGCCCGATGGCTTCAAGGCCAACAAAGTTAAACTGAGTTTTACCGGCTACGCCCCCGTCGACCTGGAGAGCAACCGCGTCGCCCTCAGCGCCAAATAACCTTTAACGTAAGCACCAAGCATCATGTCCCTGGAAATCAAAAATCTGAACGTCGAAATCGAAGGCCGTCCGATCCTGAAGGATTTCTCGCTGACCGTGCCCAAGGGCGAGGTCCACGCCATCATGGGCCCCAACGGCACCGGCAAAAGCACCTTGGCCAAGGCCCTGGCCGGCCATGAGTTCTACCCGGTCATTTCGGGTGAGGCCTCCCTCGACGGCGAAAGCATTATCGGCCTGGAGCCGGACGAAATCGCCCGCGCCGGTCTCTTCCTGGCCTTCCAGTACCCGGCGGAAATCCCCGGCGTGAGCATCGCGAACTTCCTGCGCGCCGCGCTGCAAGCCCGCTTGCCCGAGGGCCAGAATATCAAGGCCACCGAGTTTTACAAAACGCTCTACGGCAAAATGGAGTCGCTGAAGATTGACAAGAGCTTCACCGGCCGCGCCATCAATGACGGCTTCTCCGGCGGTGAAAAGAAGCGCTGCGAGATTCTCCAGATGGCCATGCTCGAGCCCAAGTATTGCATCATGGACGAGACCGACTCCGGCCTCGACATCGACGCCTTGCGCATCGTCGCTGAGGGCGTCAACGCCATGCGCGGTCCGGATCGCGGCTTCCTCGTCATCACCCACTATCAGCGCCTGCTCGATTACATCGTACCAGACGTCGTCCACGTCATGTACGACGGACGCATCGTCAAGACCGGCGACAAGACCCTCGCCCTCGAGCTCGAGGAAAAGGGCTACGACTGGGTGAAGGAAGAGTTGGCGGTAGGCGCATAGAAAACGGCAAGGATCTCGTCATGGACGAAGTTATCCAAATTATCATCCTCTTTATCGTCACCAGCCAATCCCAAATGGGGATGGATGGGAAGCCGACGGGTGCCTGGTTGGAAGAGGTGACGACGCCCTACTATGCGTTTGTCGATGCTGGCTATGACGTGGTCGTTGCTTCTCCGCAGGGCGGGGAAATGCCTGTTGATCCGCGCAGCCTGAATGAGCGCGGTATGGCCGAATCGGTAAAGCGGTATCTGGAGGATGATGCGGCTCAGCGTCTGTTTTCGCAAACCATCCCGCTGGCAGAGCTACCCGATAGTGACTATGCCGCCGTATTCCTGCCCGGTGGACATGGACCGATGTGGGACTTGGCTGACAATGAAGACGTAGGCATGGCTATCGCAGTCTTTGTCCTTGAAGATAAACCGGTTGGAGCGGTTTGCCACGGTCCGGCTGGCCTGCTGACTGCCCAAGACCGCGATGGAAACTGGCTCTTTGTCGGCAAGGAAATGACGGCATTTTCCAATTCAGAAGAAAAAACTGTAGGCTTGGATAAAACCGTGCCCTTTCTGCTGGAAAGCCGTTTGGTTGAACAAGGAGCGACCTACTCGCGTGTCAAAAACTTTGAGCCCCATATCGTTATCGACGGTATGCTGGTCACTGGCCAGAACCCCGCATCCGCCGCACCCGCAGCCTCTGCCATTATTGAATTACTACAGAACTAAATTTTAAGGAAAACATTATGAGCGACATCGCCACACCCGATATCGAAATCGACCGCAGCAAGGGCAACTTTTCCTTCAAGGAGGATTACAAGTATGATGCCGGCGTCGGTCTGACCGAGAAGACCATCGACTACATCTCCGACGTCAAAGGGGAGGAGCAGTGGGTGCGTGACTTCCGGAAGAAGGCCCTCAAGATTTTCAAGGACAAGCCCCTGCCGACCCACTGGGCCAGCAAGGACCTGGAGACGATCAACTTCGACGACGTGCGCTACTATCTGTCCAAGGGGCAGAAGGCCAGTCGCACCTGGGATGAGGTGCCCGATGACGTCAAGGAGACCTTTGAGCGCCTGGGGATCCCCGAGAGCGAGCGCAAGTACCTCGCCGGCGTGGAGGCACAGTTCGACAGCGAGGCGGCCTACTCCAAGATGAAGGACGAGCTGGCCAAGCAGGGCGTCATCTTCGTCGGCCCGCACGAAGGCCTGCACGAGCATCCGGAGATTTTCAAAAAGTTCTTCGGGAAGGTCATCCCTATCGGCGACAACAAATTCTCCGCGCTCAACAGCGCGTGCTTCTCCGGTGGCAGCTTTATTTACGTGCCCAAGGGCGTGAAGGTTAAGCAGCCGCTCCAGGCCTACTTCCGCATTAACGCGGAGAACTTCGGGCAGTTCGAGCGCACGCTCATCATCGCCGACGAGGGCAGCGAGGTCACCTACATGGAGGGCTGCACCGCGCCGAAGTTCGACACTGCCACGCTGCACGCCGCCGTGGTCGAGCTGGTCGCGCTCAAGGGCGCCAAGCTCCAGTACATCACGGTGCAGAACTGGTCCAACAACGTTTTTAATCTGGTCACTAAAAGAGGGATGGCTGAAGAAGATGCGGAAGTCCGCTGGATCGACTGCAATATCGGCTCCCGCCTGACCATGAAGTACCCCGGTGTCATCCTGCGCGGCGAACGTGCCCGCGGGGAAGTCCTCTCCATCGCGTTGGCCAGCGACGGCCAGCACCAGGACACGGGCGCGAAGATGATCCACGGCGCGAACAACACCACGTCGAACATCATCGCGAAGTCCATCAGTGTAGGGCAGGGGCGCAGCACCTATCGCGGGCAGGTCGTCATGCCCAAGCATCTGACGCACTGCAAAAACAACACCGAGTGCGACGCGCTGCTCATCAACACCAACAGCCGCACCGACACCTATCCGGCCATCACCGTGCGTGGTGACCATAACAGCGTGCAGCACGAGGCCAGCGTGTCGAAGGTCAGCGCCGAGCAAATCTTCTACATGCAGCAGCGCGGCCTCGACGAAGGCACCGCCATGAGTCTGGCCGTCAACGGTTTTGTTAACGACCTCGTACGCGAGTTCCCCATGGAGTACTCAGTAGAGCTCAAACGTCTCATCGACCTTGAGATGGAAGGCTCGGTCGGATAAGCGAATCCACGCCTAAGCGTAACAAGCACTTTCAAGCTGACAGACAATTCGCCGAACGCGGCACATACACACTCTAGCTGACAGATTAATAATGCCCACATTGGACACACTCACTTTCGACGATGAATCGTTTCAGGCTCACGTGGCGGACTTTGTTTCCACGCCGTGGTTGCAAAACCTCAAGCGCGAAGCCTGGGCTGAGTTCCAGCGATTGCCCATGCCCGCGCGCACGGATGAGACCTGGCGCTTCAGCGATCTGCGCAAGATTTCCCTGGACGGCTTCAAGCCAGCCACCGAGCCGCACACCGAGGAGCGTGAAGCCCTGCTCGACCGCTCACATCTGGTCGACGGCTTCGCCGGTCGCCTCGTCTTCGGTGACAACCACCTGCTTGCCTTCGACGAAGTCGACCCCGAGCTGGCCGCCAAAGGCGTCATCTGGAAGCCGTTGCCGCAGGCCATTCGCGAGCATCCCGAGCTGGTGAAAAAGTACCTCGCTGCCGAGGACCACAAGCTCGGCGGAGACAAGCTGCGCGCGTTGCACTACGCCTTTTTGCAGGGCGGTAGTTTCCTTTATGTGCCCAAGGGCGTTGAAATCGAAAAGCCCTTCGTCGCTTACTACTGGAGTTGCCACTGCGAGGAGGCCATCTTCCCGCACACCTTGCTCGTGGCCGAGGACAACGCCAAGGTGAACTTCGTCGACTATTACGGTTCCAAGGAGTGCGATTGCGATTGTCCGGCGCTTTCCATCGCCGCCGCTGCCACTGTGGCCGGGCCCGGTGCGCAGGTCTTCCGCAAGGTTGTGCAGGACTACCATTTGAACACGACGTCGTTTCAGCTCGAGGCCAACATCGGCCACAAGGATGCCGTCATCAAGAGCCTCGCACTCAACCTCGGCTCGCAGTACGCGCGCATGGAAAACCAGACGCGCATCGCCGAGCCCGGCGCGAACGTCCACGTGTATTCGCTGACCGTCGCCACCGGTGAACAGGAGTTCGACCAGCGTACGCTGCAAACCCACGGTGCGCCCAGTGCCTTCAGCGACCTGCTTTACAAGAACGCCTTGCTGGACAAGTCACGCACCATCTTCAGCGGTATGATTTTGGTTGAGCCGGACGCGCAGCAGACCGATGCGTATCAAACAAATCGCAACCTGTTGCTTTCCCCTCAGGCCGAGGCTAACTCCCTGCCGGGCCTCGAGATCGAGGCCAACGACGTCAAGTGCTCGCACGGCGCCACCACCGGCCAGATCGACGACGACCAGTTGTACTACCTGCGCAGTCGCGGCATTCCCAAGGAGGTCGCCTACGAGCTGCTCGTCTTTGGCTTCTTCGAGGAGATTATCGAGAAGTTCGACAACGAGGAGCTCAAGGACAACGTCCGCGCACTGGTCCAGAGAAAGTTCAGCAATCAGTAATTCTCGGATAGTCTTTCCATAATTGCCAACGGCGATTTTCATCCAATGCTGACAGGCACGATGAAGCGATTATCTTGTGTCCTGTTTGCCGTCTGCGCACTTGCGCTCCCTACTCTGGCTCAGGAGCAGGAAGAGGAGGACTACAATCCGGTCACACCTCTGGAGGATCCCTCGGACGTCCAGTACATCCTGGATGAACTGGCAGCGGAAAGCGGAGAGGTCGCCGGCGTGTATCAGCTCCACCCCGCTAATACCAGTAGCCCGCGCGATACCATGGTCAGTTTCCTCAAGCAGACCCAGCGTTTTTATGACCTGATTTCTTCGGAAAATTATTCCCCGACGGAGCGGGTGGAGGTCTTCCACATCTTTGGGCAGATGCAGGACTTTTTCGATTTACGCAATGTCGCCCCCTCGCTTCGGGCTGACTACGCCTCGGCCAGTGCGATTTATCTGCGTGAGATAATTGACCGCGTCGGGCTCCCGCCCCTGGAGGATATCCCGGACGAAAAGATGATGCACGATGCCATCGAGGAGGGTTTTCCCGCCCGTTGGCAATTGCCCGATATGCCTTTCGAGATTGTGCGCGTCGAGGAGGGCGAGAATGCGGGGCACTATGTGTTCAGCGAGGAGACGGTTACCGAGGTCAAGCCGCTCTTTAGCGAGATTCGCCACATGCCATATAAATCAAGTGCGGCGAAGGACTTTTATTATTACTTCTTTCTGACTCCGAACCCCGTCATACCGGCCGAGTGGATCGAGGCTCTGCCGGACTGGATGCATGCCGATTTCTACGAGCAGACCGTCTGGCAGTGGCTGTCGATGTTCATCGTACTGATACTTAGTGCGTTGTCCGTCCTGCTCCTGTACACGCTACTCCATCTGCTTGGTAAAAACCTTTCCTCTGCCACGCGCCATGCGCTTTTCCTGCTTACACCCGCCTACACGATCGTCATTTGCTACGTCGCGTATGACCTAATCGATGATAAGATATTCATCACGGGGGACGTCTTCCAGGTTATCATTTATCTACTTTCCATGGTCGCTCTGTTTGCAGCGGTTATCATGACCTTTATGGCCGGGACCCTGGCGGCGGACCTGGTGGTGAAAACCGAACGCTTTCGCTACCGCGCCTTCGATTCCCAACTGGCGCGTATCGGTATTCGTATCACCAGTATTATCCTGTGTATCGCCATTCTGGCGCGCGGCATGCAGTTTATCGGGGTCCCTCTGGCCACTGTCATCGCGGGCGCCAGTGTGACCGGTCTGGCCGTGGCGCTGGCCGCGCAGAGCACCTTGCGTAACATCTTCGGCAGTCTGATGCTCCTGCTGGACAAACCCTTCCGCGTGGGGCAGCGCATTAAGGCCCATGGCCACGACGGGATCGTGGAGGAAATCGGCCTGCGCTCGACCAAGATTCGCCTGCTCAACGGCCACGTCACCAGCATTCCTAACGAGCATATGGCCGACGCCGATATTGAAAATGTCGGTATGCGCCCGTACATCCGGCGGCTCTTCAACGTCACCATCACCTATGGCACACCCTTACCGAAGGTGCGCCGGGCGGTGGAAATTATTCGCGAGATACTGGCCGTGCCCGAGGGTGAAAGCAGCGAGGACCAGGACGATCGACCCGGGCTACTGCCTGAGTCCCAGGAGGAGTTCGAGGAGACGGTAAAACACCCCAACGAAGCCATTGCCAACGAGGAGTTCCCGCCGCGGGTCTTCTTCAACGAATTCAATCCCGATTCGCTCAACATCATCGTCATTTACTGGTACTTTCCGCCTAACTACTGGGACTTCCTCGAGCATGCCCAAACGGTTAACGAGGAGATCATGCGCCGCTTCGAGGAAGAAGGCATCGAGTTTGCCTTCCCCACGCAGACCATCCACCTGGCCAATGGCGAAAAGGCCAAGAACTTTCCCGAAATCGAAACCGAGACCGAAGCCCGTACATCGGAGCAAACGCCACCCGGAAAATCTAGCTAGCCGCTTGCCTTTCACGTCTAGCCATCACATCTTTTTAAGCAAATGCCAGCCGATAATCACCGTATTCTGAGCCGCGACGTCGAGGCCACCGTCATCCCTGCCGGGGAGGTGCTTGTGCTGCCCGCCGGCACCCACGTCGATATCACCCACCGCCTTGGCGGTAACTTCACCGTCGTCTGCGACCACGGCATGTTCCGCCTCCTCGGCAAGGACGCTGACGCCATCGGCGAGGAAGAAGCCGCCGCCGATGCCGAGCAGGCGTCCGCCAAAAAAGACGACGACCACGAAGGCCCGCCCGACGAGGCCACGCTCTGGGATGCGCTGAAAACGGTCTACGACCCGGAGATCCCGGTCAACATCGTCGACCTTGGCCTGGTTTACTCGCTCAGTGTGGAGGAATCCGAGCCCGAGGAGTACGCCGTACACGTCCATATGACCCTGACCGCGCCCGGCTGCGGCATGGGCCCGGCCATCGCCGACGACGCCAAATGCCGCCTCGAGGGCGTACCGGGCGTCGACCGCGCCCAAGTGGACATCGTCTGGGACCCGCCCTGGACGCAGGACATGATTTCCGAAGAAGGCAAAATGGAGCTCGGGCTGATATAGTTGAAAAGCGGTTGCAACCGGCGCGAAGCTGCGCACAACTTAAACGAATATGAACATGATGAATTTACAGACCCAGCCCCGTGCAGACGACGAGTGTGAGCACGATGAAGAGACCAGCAAGGACGCCGGCAAGGGCGGCATCCAGATGATTATGGAGAAAAAGTTCCTTGAGGAGCGTAAAATCTTCCTCTGGGGCGAGGTCAACGACGCCTCCATGAAGACCGTCATGGAGAAGCTGCTCTATCTGGAGGCGGACAAGCCCGGCGAGCCCATCAAGTTTTACATCAACAGCCCCGGCGGCTCCATCACCGCCGGCATGGCCGTCTACGACACCATGAAGCTGCTCAGCTCGCCCATCCACGCCATCGTCACCGGCATGGCGGCGTCCATGGGCAGCATCCTGCTCAGTGCCGGCACCAAGGGGCATCGCTACATCTTCCCGCACGCCCGCGTGCTCATCCACCAGCCGCTCATAATGGGCCGCATCGTCGCCCCGGCGGTGGACATCAACATCCAGGCCCAGGAAATGGAAAAGCTCCGCGGCGAGCTGAACAAGATTCTTGCCGAGGCCTCCGGCCAGTCCCTCGAGCAAATCGAGAAGGACACCGACCGTGACTTCTACCTGACCGCCAAGGAAGCCATCAAGTACGGCCTTGTCGACGAAATCGTCGACAAGATTTAGTAGGGCCACAGCCCGGCACTTGGGCGCCTTTTGGGGTCCTGAAGCAGGAGTTTACTTTACCCTGCGCGGATTTCGCGTATTCTGAGGAAAAATAAGCTATGAAATATCGGGGTGCTCTGTGGGTGACTTTTCTTTTGCTGAATCTGGCTGCCTGCCGCTTGTCGTGGGCCGTCGATGTCTACCACCTCAAAGGGGGTGACATCGGAACGGTGCCCAAGGATTTCGTTTACGAAAAAGCCATCCCGGTGGACGACGAGGTCATCTGGGCCTGGGACCTCATCAGCGAGCCGACCCTGCCCGTGGTGCGCCCGCTGAACAGCACCGGGCTGACCGTGCCGGAGCCCTACGGCAAGTATGAGCGCAGCCGCAGCGCGGGCAGCCCCACCACCTACTACCAGATATACGAAGATGAAGTCGGCATGTGTCTGAACGTGAAGCCCGAGGAGGTTTCCCAGGAGACCTACAACCCGAACATGAAATTGGCCTACCGCTGGAAGGCGGATTACTACGGAGGCAACGAGACAAAGAAAACCTGGCTCTACCCTTACTCCAATCTTTACCCCCATAAAAACCCGCGCCTCCAGATCGAATTCCAAGCTGACGTGAAGACGTCGCAGGGCACCGGCATCCGCCATGCCCACACCGCCCAGCAGTGGCTGGACGAAGAGACGGGCCTCCACGTTTACCTTCAGCATTACTACTACGACAGCCGCGAATCCTTCCCCCCGATTACCTCCGGCTACGACCCTAAAATTCACAAGCTCTGGGTCATCGTCCGCATGGACGGTAAAGGCTCGTACCACGGGCTGCTCCCCGGCACCAAGCCTTTCAGCAATAAAACCTGGGACGACTACGCCGCCTTTGGCATCGACCAGTCCTGGGAGCATTTCAAAAATATCATCCGCTACCTGAACGAGGAGCACGACCTCAACATGAGCCTGAACCGGGACAAGTGGCGGCTCGCCATCTTCAGCAACAATTTTGAAATGCAGCGAGGCTACCCCGGCACCCTCGCCGGAAAAATCAAGGATACGAACATTCGTACAAGGTACTAAGGCCTCGGCAGCTGACAGACTGTAATCATTCTGAGCGCCAATGGTGCGTCCCATAACAGCCCAGGGCAACGCCCTGGGTAAATGGACACCAAACATCAAAGGGCTGAAGGCCCGACATAGTGAACCGTGGTTGTGTCGGCCCTTCAGGCCTGGGGGGGTATTTTAGGCAACCGATTCCCAGGGCGTTGCCCTGGGCTGTTATATTTCGGGCCCTTGGCCCTTTATCGGTGATAGTTGCCGCAAAGTGAGCTTCTGATGCCTCAATCCAAGCTTACATCGTCGCGATGTGGACTTCAAATGCGACAAAGTGAACTTCAAATGCCGCCTTTGAAGCCCGAAATACGACATTAAAAACTGAAGATGTGGCGTTTTGGATAGGTCAAATGCCGTGATGACAAACTGATTGCACGTTAAAATATAACCGCGTATCAAAAGGACATGAAGGATTTCATTGAAAAGGTTAGTGGGCTTTCTCAGAAGACATGGAATACCCTAAAAGCAGCTGGTCCATTTCTTTTATCTCAATCAGATGCAATCTCAGAGAAGTATCAGCGCCATTTAGGCCGAGTTGCTGAAGTAGATGCACTTCGTGATTTTTTGAAAAGTGAGGTCGAAATACGAAAAGAGGTTAAAAAGAAATTGCTTGATAAGCTTTTGGATGCAGCACCTGAAGACCGACCAAGGATTGAGCAGGATCTAAAGTATACAGATGAAGTCTGCCGTGTTCTAAGTATCCAAGAAAAATCATTAAATTACAGCAAAGAGGAAAAAGCCGTTTCTGAAGCAGAAGAAAACACAGCAATCGAAGATCATTGGTTGGATAAATTTAATGAACTGGCGCGAAATCGGAACGAACCATGGAGAGAGGAGCTATTGGCCCGGGCTTTAGGCAAAGAAACTGAGTCTCCGGGTTCTGTTAGTCCACGTGCCTTATGGCTTATAGGAAGTATGGAAAAGGAGCTTTTTGAAGCCTTCTCGAAGCTATTGGATATTTGTTTATGGAGAGTCCATCCATTTACCCCATTTTTACCTAATTCAACAATTCCCGCTCTACAAAGAAATTTACATAACGATGATACTGTAACCGTGGGGCATATCGTATTCAAGCTAGGCGATATTGGTTTAGTCGCAGATTTCAATTCTCAAAGGAATTTAAAGGCCGGTAGCATGGAATTTATTCGTTATGCTGATACAGCTAGAATCTTAGAGTTTAACAAAGATTCTAAAATGCAAGGCGTTTTGTTAACACCACTTGGAGATTCAATTGCTGGATTCTATGAGCCTGAATGGAATGAGACTGGAGAGAAAATTTTTCAAGAATGGCTTAATTCCTTCCCGCCCAATACAGCGAAGGTCCGTGAAGTTATATTAAGAACCGCTAACTAGTTCACAAATCTACCCTTCCACAGTAGCCGCCTCGTGTCTTGCCCGCACGTGTTCGGGGGCGGAGGGGGAGCCTTTCCACGAGGGATTAATTAAAATCCCGTGGTCGCAGATGACGCGGCGGACGGCACGAATCGCTGGAAAGATTTCGTGGTTCCAGTCCTCGCCTTGCTCGTCGAAGGCAGCCTGCTCGAGCTCGCAGATCCACTTGTCCTCGTTGAAGATGCCGTTGGTGAACCACACAATCGCGGGCCAGAGGATATCGAGCAAGAACGGGATAGGCGGGCGTTGGATGCACATGAGGCCGTAGGTCTGGTTGATGCGCTGCTCGCGGTCCACGGGCATGTAGACATTCCAGAGGTCGAGCGCGGGCTCCTTGCTGCCGGCGGTCCAGAATTTGAGCCGCTGATAGGGGTACTCCGTGCGGATAGTCATGATGTCGCGCGCCTTGATGCCTTCGGCCTCGGCTTTCTCGGCATCCTCGCCCTTGAGCTCCTTGGCTTTGCCGCTGCGATTGATCATCACCTTTTCGCCGAGGGACTGCTTGCCGCCCTGGCGGTAGAAGGAGTAGTCGACCTCGACCCAGTTGTCGCCCTCGCGGCGATCGAGCAGGAGGGTTTTGATCTTCCCCATCAACTTGCGGTGCAGGAACTGATGGTTCATGTCCATCAGGTTCTCGTGCATGAAGGAGTAGTGGCAGCCGATGCGGCGGTCCAGGGTGCGGACCTTGTACTTGGGGCTTTCGGCGGCGGGCAGCTCCGGGATGGGTGTGCTGGCGGCCTTTTGCGGGTTGCCGGGGAAGACAAAGATGAGCCCGTAGCGCTCCATGCAGGGGTAGCTCTTGATGCTGTTCGGGTGCAGCGTGCATTTGTCGAGGTAGGGGACGCTGGTGCAGGAGCCGGTACAGTCGAACTTCCAGCCGTGGTAGCCGCAGCGGATGCCGCCGTCCTCCACCACGCCGACGCTTAGCGGCACCTGGCGGTGCGCGCAGCGGTCCTCCACCGCGAAGAGCCCTGCTTCCTTGCTGCGGACGAGTGCGATGGGGTGCCCGGCGAAGGTCTTGGCCAGCGCCTTGCCCGGCTTGAGGTCCTTGCTGCGCGCCAGCGGATACCAGAAGTCCGGGTCGAGCCCAGCCTTGCGGATGTCGGGGATGTTGCCGCGCTCTTCAAAGGGCGGGACGGGCGTCGGGTGGTCAATGTGTAAAATCTGGTGGCTCATGCGGTGCGGTGTTGGGAATTACGATGGCGTTGCGGTCAATGGCAGTATGTGAAGCAGGATTAACGCCGCAAGGGAATTAGGTGGACGTAAGAAGCCCTTTCTTTCAGCTTCTCAGCTATAATATGAGCTCACTTAAACTCAATCTGGCGGTATTAAACAAAAACTTTGGCATCTACAAATTACCACCTGAAGCAGTGGTGCCGCCAGCTGTTGCTGATCAATCGCTGGTTTCCATTACGCGTAGCCAAAAGGAGCTGACTATCGTTTGCGAAGAGGGGCTAATTGATAATCCAGAACAAGCTGACCCTGGTTGGCGGTGTATCCATATCGACTCCGCATTCAGTTTGGACGCTACTGGTGTGATTGCTGCCATCGCGCAGCCTCTGGCTCCCGTGGGCATCAGCCTTTACGTCGTTTCCACCTTCGATACGGACTATATCCTCGTGAAAGCGGATGCTCTGGATAAAGCGCTGGAGCAGTTGGCAGAAGCTGGACATCAGGTCGCACCTGTGTGTTATTAGAAACCCTGTATGCCGGAACCCCTGATAAGCGTCCATGAGCTGCGCCACTCCTTCGAGGAGGGCGGGCATCGGCATGAGGTGCTGCATGGCATCTCTGAAAGGTTCATGCCGGGCGAGATTGTCATCATCACGGGCCCGTCGGGCTCCGGGAAGACGACCCTGCTCAAGCTTATCGGCGGCCTGCGCACGGTGCAGAGCGGCAGCATTGTCGTGTCGGGGCAGCCGCTGGAAAAGGCCAGTAAGGAAGACCTCGTGCGCGTGCGCCGGGAAATCGGCTTTATCTTCCAGGCGCATCACCTGCTGGCCTCGCTCAATACCGTGCAGAACGTCATGATGCCGCTGTCCTTCAACCGCAAGGAAACGGGGAGGTCGGCCCGGGAAAAAGCCGTGGCCATGCTGGAGCGCGTCGGGCTGGGGGAGCACTTGGAGAAATTACCCAGTCACCTCTCCGGCGGCATGAAGCAGCGCGTTGCTGTGGCCCGGGCACTGATTCACGAGCCGAAGATTGTCCTGGCCGACGAGCCCACCGCCGCTCTGGACGGCACCACCGGCCGCGAGGTGGTCAATTTGCTTCAAGACCTGGCCCGCGAAGCCGGCGCCACCATCGTGCTGGTGACCCACGATCCCCGCATCTTTGACGTCGCCGACCGCCTCGTGAAGCTCGAAGACGGTGTCATGAGCGCGAATGTCCCGGCTTAATGGAGCCAGCTGTCGGAGTCGAACCGACGACCGTCCGCTTACAAGGCGGGTGCTCTACCAACTGAGCTAAGCTGGCCGGAAAAGGGGAGAAGGAAGAGGAAAACGGAGGCCAAGGCAAGGTTAAGTTGTCTACTTGGGTGTAGAAGCAAAACGAAAAAGCGCCGCTATTGTTGAATTTTACTTGCGGCGAGATTATTCTTTAGTACATTGCCCAACAAACTAAAGTAATGTTTTCCGATTGCATCCTGTGCAATTTACCTAACGTTTATTCTTTTGACTATGTCCGCAACCGAAGCACCCAAACTTTCCAAGAACGAAGATCTCAAGGAAAACAGCAACTACCTCCGGGGGACTATCTTGGAGGGCTTGGCTGATGTGTCCACCGGCGCCATCAGTGCCGACGACGGGCAGCTCACGAAGTTCCACGGCATCTACCAGCAGGACGACCGCGACGTACGCAACGAACGCCGTCGCCAGAGACTGGACAAGGCCTACAGCTTCCTCATCCGCGTTCGCGT
The DNA here is from genome assembly GCA_030432235.1 of Verrucomicrobiia bacterium. Lineage (GTDB taxonomy): Bacteria > Verrucomicrobiota > Verrucomicrobiia > Opitutales > Cerasicoccaceae > JAUIHT01. The sequence continues at coordinate 218,335 of JAUIHT010000001.1, forward strand.
GCCCGGCGGTATTTGCACACCGCAGCAGTGGCTGGAGATGGACCGCCTCAGCGACGAAAACGCCAACGGCACCTTGAAGCTCACCACCCGGCAGGCCTTTCAGTTCCACGGGGTTATCAAGAGCAACCTCAAGCAGACCATCAAGGAGATCAATGACTCCCTGCTGGACACCATCGCGGCCTGCGGTGACGTCAACCGCAACGTCATGTGCAATCCCAACCCTTTCCAGTCGGACGTCCACGCGGAGGTCTACGAGCTGTCGAAGGCCATCAGCGAGCACCTCACGCCCAACACCCGTGCCTACCACGAGATCTGGCTCGACGGGGAAAAGGTCGCCTCGACCGAGGAGGACGTGGAGCCCATTTACGGCAAAACTTACCTGCCGCGTAAGTTCAAGATCGTCGTAGCCGTTCCGCCGAGCAACGACGTGGACATCTTCGCGCATTGCCTTGGCTTCATCGCGATCGTCAAAGATGGCAAGCTGGTAGGGTTCAACGTTACCGTCGGCGGCGGCATGGGCATGACCCACAACAACGAGAAGACCTACCCGCGCCTGGCCGATCTGCTTGGCTTTATCAAGCCGGAGGATGCCGTCAAGGTGGCCGAAGCGGTTGTGATTACCCAGCGTGAGAATGGTGACCGCAGTGACCGCAAGCATGCCCGCCTCAAGTACACCGTCGAAGACATGGGCCTGGACGCCTTCCGCGCCGAGGTTGAGCAGCGCTCCGGAGTCATCCTTGAAGAAGCAAAGCCCTATACCTTTGACAGCACCGGTGACCGCTACGGCTGGACCGAAGGCACCAACGGCAAGTGGAACCTCACGCTCTTCATCGAGGGCGGGCGCGTCCGGGATACCGAGTCTTACCCAATGAAGACGGGCCTGCGTGAGATTGCCAAAATCCATGACGGCGATTTCCGCCTGACCGCCAACCAGAATCTTATCATCGGCAACGTCTCCAAGGAAAAGAAAGCCCTGGTCGACAAGCTCGCCGCCGAGTACGGCCTGGAGCGCGGGTTCAAGAGCAGCGGCCTGCGGCTTAACTCCATCGCCTGCGTGGCCCTGCCCACCTGCGGCTTGGCCTTGGCCGAGAGTGAGCGCTACCTGCCTGAGTTGGTCACCGAGCTGGAGTCCGTCATTGAGGAGTGCGGCTTGCACGACGACGCTATCGTTATTCGTTCGACTGGTTGCCCCAACGGCTGTGGTCGTCCTTACCTGGCGGAAATCGGCCTCGTCGGTCGCAGTCCGGGCAAGTACAACCTCTACCTGGGTGCGGGTTTTGCCGGTGATCGCTTGAACAAGCTTTATCGCGAAAGCCTGACTCACGACCAGATCGTGGCCGAGGTCACGCCCATCATCAAGCGCTACGCCAAGGAGCGCGAATCGGGCGAACGCTTCGGCGACTTCACCATCCGCAAGGGTTACGTCAAGCCGGTCAAGGTTGCCAAAACCGACTGGTGGGCGGCGAATTGAGAGACAGGGAGATAAGGAGAAACGGAGACATTCAGTCAACGTGGGTTCTGGTCACCCATTCTCCCCATCATCCTTTCACCCATTCTCTTTCTTAAACGGGGCGCGGCTGCCGAGGCCGCCGAGGGAGTCCTTCAGGCGGATACCGAGGATATTGGCGAGGTTGAGGAAGAGCCGCGAGGAGAGGAAGGGGCTGGAGCGGTGCAGGCGCACCAACGAGTCCCAGTCCAGCGCTAGCAACTTGACGTCGGTCAGTGCGGTGACATCGGCGGTGCGGCGCGTTTCGGAGACCAGGGCGACCTCGCCGACGAGGTCCCCGAGCTTAAGTACGGTGATGACGAATTTCTCGTCCCCGGCGCCCTTGGAGACCTCCAGCTCACCGTCGATGATGACGAACATGTCCTTGCCGGTTTCGCCTTCCTTGATGACGGGCGTGCCGGCGGAGTACTCCTGCATGTTGGCCAGCAGGATAAGCTTTTTCGCCTGCCACTTGGTCATGCCGGCGAAGACGGGCGAACTCTTGAGCAGTGTTTCGCGGAGCTTGAAGCCAATCACATCCCACAGGGTAATGAGGCGGATGGTCGATAGCAGCGTGGGAGTCAGGATGAGGTCGGTGATGAGCGCCACGAGCATGACCAGCGCGCTGAGGAAACCGAACTGCATCACCGGTACGAAGCTGGAGAAGCCCAGTACGGTAAAGCCGCCGGCCAGGCCGAGCGAGGTGGTTACGACCGGGAAAAACTCGTCCTTGAGTGAGGCGGCGATGGCGGCGAGCTCGTTCTTGAGCTCCTTCAGCATCTTGTTGTAGCGCACCATCAGGTGCAGGGTGTCGTCCACCGCGATACCGATAGTTATGGCCGCGACCATGCAGGTGCCGATGTTCAGCGGCACGCCCAGCACCGACATGATGCCGAAGACCACGGCCACCGGAAAGAGGTTGGCCAGTACGCTGATGGCGCCGGCTTTGAAGGACAGGAAGAGCAGTGCGATGACGATGAAAAGCGTCAGCACCATAGTGCTCAGCGAGATGACTTGGCCGACCACGATCTTGTCCACCGCCGCGGCCACGAGGACGGACTTGCCGGTGATGGCGACCTTGGGGAAACCGAATCGCCCGCTGGCCAGCGTTTGCTCCAATTCGTGAACGATGGCGTTGAGCTTGCTGCTGTCGTTGACGTCACAGCGGATGACGATGTTGGCCTGGCTGTAATCGCCGCTCACGTAGGGCTGTAGGTTGGAGCGATGGAAGAAGAGAAAATATTGCGCGATAAGAGGCTCCTTGTCCGGCACGGCTTCTTTTTCCGGCACGTCGCCGAACATGGCGCGGTTGACCAGCGAGAGGTAGTCCGACAGAGACGTGACCGTGTCGAACTGCGGGTTTTCGCGCAGCCATTTGGTGATGGACTCAAGTTGCTTGAGGTTTTCGACGCGCTTGAAGTCGCCCGGCTGGCCGTTGAGCGTGACGTAGATGACCTTGCTGCCACTGAGGTTGGTGGCGACGCGGTCGAGCTTTGCCACGATGGGGGAGTTCGGATGGAGGAAGCTGATGAGGTCGTTGGAAAGGCGTATGTTCGGGATGAGCAGCAGGCAGGGGATGGCCACCAGCGCAAAGAGGCCGATGACGCGGCCGGCTTTGGGGGCAAGGACTTTCTCGACCACATTGGCCATCCAGGAGGCGACTCGCTGGTGGCGGCGTTCCTCGCTGGCACTGTGTGGCTTGGAGAGCCACTTTCCGAATATTCGCAGGTAGGCCGGGATGAAGAGCACCGACACCAGAAAGCGGGTCAGCATGCCGATGGCGGCGGAGGCGCCGAACTGCTGCATGATGCCAAGGGCGCTCAGGCCGGTCACGGCGAAGCCCAGCGAGGTGGTGAAGCCGGTCAGGACAATGGTCAGGCCGATGCGGCTGGCGATGAAATGCACCGCCTCGGAACCGGCCAGGCCGGACTCACGCGCCTCGCGGTACTCCACCAGGATGTGCACGTCCTCCGTGGAGCCGATGATGAGGATAAGCGCGGGCACGATGTAGTTGAGCATCGAGATCGGGATGCCCAGCCAGGCCATCAGGCCGAGTGTCCAGGCCGTGCTGATGGCGGCGTTGAGCACGGGAATAACCGCGCCCTGCACGCTGCCCAGCAGCAGCCCGATAAGCAGGACCAGCAACAGGCCGGAGACCGGCAGCAGGAATTTTTGGTCCTCGATGATGAAGTCGGCCATCCAGGTGTGCAGGGCAGGAGAGCCCACCTGGAACATTTGCGAAAAGTCCTCCTGGAAAGGCGCAATCTTCTCTTCGATGGCTTCGTAGATCCTCCGATCTGCGTCGGTGTCATCCTCGGGGTGCGCTTCGAGGTAGAGGGAGACCAAGGTGGCGTTGCCGTCCGGGGAGAGCACTGTGCGCAGCAGAAGCGGGTTTTTCAGCGCCTGCTTCTTCTTGACGTCGATGGCTTCCTGGCTGGGGGGAATGGTCTCGAAAAGCGCACCGGTCTCGACCCAACCGCCGTCTCCGCTGATGTTGCTGACGGAAAAGAGGCTTTCGACGCGCTCGACCCCCTCGATCCCGCGCAGCTCGGCAACCATGTTGTTAAGACGCAGGAGCTTTTCCCGATCGAAGAGCTGGTTGTCCTCGACGTAGACGAGCGCCAGTTGATCCGAACCAAAGGTTTCGCGTACCTTCTGGTAGGTTTGCCAGGCCTCGCTGTGCCTGGGGATCATTTCGTCGGTGGAGACGTTGACCGTCAGGTGCGTGGCCGACCACAGCGCCAGCCCGGTCAAGAGCAGGATGAGACCGACGATGAACCAGGCGTATTGAAAGCAGAATTTAAAGATGCGCTGCACAGTCGAGAGCTAGTCGTCAGCATATTTCACGTCTGCCTTTTCCGGAAAGCAAGTGAAAGCAGCGTCCGAAAGGGACCATTAGCTGTCCTTGCTGGGAGGCGCCGCGTTCATATCGGCAGGCTTGTCGAAAGCGGTGACCAGCGGCTTGTCCACTTCAGGCTTCCATTCCTTAAGCTGCTCCGGGTCGAAGTAAGATTCCTCGATGGGCGCATCCAGCCGCGACTTGACCAGTGTCATGACCGAGTAGGTCTTCTTGTTGCGGTTGTCCATCACGACGCGGCCGGGGCGGGTGGCAGGGCCGTCCACCTGAGCGCCTTTGAAGTCGTAAGCTTTGAAAATCTTGGCGGGCTCGTTCTTGCCCTCCTCGTAAAACTCCACCTTGGCGATCTCGAGGGTCTCCTTGTCGACGTAGACGATGCGGTTGGCGTACCCGGAGGCCGTCTGGATATCCAAGCCGGCCGGGGCGGACATGATAACGTACACATCGCGGCCTTCGACCTCTTCGTCAATCAGGCGGTAGTACTCATGCTCGTCCGGGTCCTCCTTACGCAGGTCCTCAAAGGTAAAGTCCGACCCGAGGAAGTAGCTGGACTTCTGGCTGCCGGTAATCTTCTTGGGCATGCCGAGGGCGGGCAGGTAAAACCATTGTTCGTTCTCACCGTCCGGCTTTTCCAGTGTCAGGAGGGTGACGCCTTTGACCTGCTCGGGGGAAATCAGGCGGATCATATAGCGCATATTGCCGTCGGCATCGGGCTTGATGGCGCTGATAAGCTCGCGCACATCGGTGTTTCCCTGCTCGTCGACGACCGTCATCTTGATCCACTCCAGCTCGGTGTCGGCGGCCTGCTTGGCCTTCATCTCATGCATGATATCCGCCCCCGACTTGACCTTGCCGGCACGGAAGGCGTGGCTGGTGACGGGAAAAATGAAGGCGAGCGAGAGTGCGGTAAGCGTAATTAGGCGTGGCATCGTAGTCATGCGGTTCTGACGTAGCATGCTGATCGGAATAATACTTGGCAAGTAAAACTCTAGCTCCCAATCAACTCAAAATCAGCGCCTGAGCCGCCTGCTGGCCACTACTTGTAGGTTTTACCGATTACGGTAAGCACCCCTGAATCCATCTTTGCCAACAGTTCGGGCTCGGGGCCGCTTTGAGCATTGAGAACGGCAAAGGCTATGCCGCGGAAATTTTCCCGGGTCACGGGTGTCGGGTCGTCGATGTCATTCTGGAAGGCCTGGCAGCGCCAGCCATGTTCGCCACGGTCGACCACTTTGTGCGCGACCAAGTCACCTTCATGGTCCGTGTAAACGGCTACCATGCCTTCACGCAGCTTTTCAAAGGGGAGCTTTTTCACCAGGAGCACGGAACGCTCCGTGAAAAACGGGCTCATGGAATAACCCTGGCAACGTGCCACATCCCAGTCGGGGTTCTGGCTGGCGATAAACTGAGCGTCTTTCAGCGCCTGTGCGTAGGGAACATTCGTGCTTGGGTGTGGCAACCCTACATCGTAGGTGCCGGTCTCCTGATCGGCATGAGCCGTCAGGGCCAACAGGGCGAAGCAAAAGCCCCGCAGTATAGCGGTTATCGCAGACATCATCGGACAGAAAGATAGAGCATTCACTGGGCCATGAGAGCGCCCAGCAGCATAGACTATTCCCAAAACTTATAGATCGATTAGCAGGCATTGCAAGGCGTTGGAGCATATAGCACCTGATATTAACACAACCTTTACCTGCTCTGAGGGTGTCCCCCCGGAACTTATAGGTGCTTTCTCATTAGGGGGAATAGTGCCCTCCGACTCTTCAATACGGCTGCCCTCTTAGGAGAGCTTGGTCGGCATATCGATAAGACCGAAGGCGACGGCCGCGCGGGTGAGCCCGGCCACGTCGTGGACATCGAGCTTCTTCATCAGGTTGGCGCGGTGTGTGTCAGCGGTCTTGACGCTGATGTCCAGCTTGACGGCGATTTCCTTGCTGGTGTTGCTTTCGGCGATGAGCTGGAGCACCTGGCGCTCACGGGCTGTCAGCTCCTCCAGGGCGTCGCTCTGCTGGGGGTTGACCATCAGCTCGCGCATGATGTCGACAATCTTGAGTCCGAAGTAGGTTTGCCCGGCCACGATTTTCTCGATGGCTTTCTCCAGCTCGTCGAGGCTGGCGTCTTTTTCCACAAAGCCGTCAATGCCGGCTTCCAGAACTTTGCGGACCATGCTCTTGCTGGGGAAGGCGGAGAAAACGAGAATGCGCGGATGCGTCTCACTGGCGCGCAACTGGCGCAGGACCTCGACACCGTTGAGGTGGGGCAGCATCATGTCCAGCACGACGATGTCCGGCTTGGTCTGGAGAATTTGCCCTACGGCCTCCTGGCCATCGCCGATGGCCCCGGCGATTTCGATATCGGGGTAAGATCCGAGGAGGCGGCAAATGAGATCACGTAGAATCGTCTGGTCTTCGACAACGAAAACTCGCTTCATAGTCGAATAAGATAGGGTAAATCTTGTACCCGGCAATGATATTTGTCTGGAAGATTATCGCGGCAAGCCGCTCTCATGACCATGAATACTCGACTGGCTATCCTGCTTTTCTCCGCCTCCATGGCGCTTATCGGCTGCACTTACGTGGGTGATCGCAGTTCACCGGACTCCGACCTGCGGGCGGGCGAGGGCATGGCGGTGGCTTATCAGCTCGAGGGCCAGGACAAAGGGCGTGTGGCCGGCTGGGGCCGGGGCGAGTCCATGCAGCCGATCTTTGCCGACAACACCATCCTTGTGACCAACCCCATCGAATGGGAGGACCTACAGAAGGGGATGCTGGTGGCTTATTTCGGGCCGCACGGGGACCGGGTGGTCCACAGCCTCGTCCGTTACAGCGAGAGCGGGGATTACTGGCAGGCCAAAGGGATCAACAACCTCGAGGCTGACGGCGGCCGTGTCACTCGCGAGAACCTGATCGGCGTCGTTTACGCCTCCATCCAGACGGAGAAGGCCGATTAGTTTTTAGTTATCAGTATTCGATTTTCAGTTTTCGGTTTTCGGTCGGTGACATGAAGAGCGCTTGAGCCTCTGGTTAGCGACATCATCGACAACTGAAAACCGACACCCGAAAACCGAGAACCGATTAGCCTTTGAAAACGTAGCCCGGCATGCCTTGGACGCCGGGTTTGGCGGCGAAGAGGTCGCCGGCGGCCGGGGTGGCATCGGGCTCGGCCTCATCCTTGCCCTTTTTGGCGGTGGTGAAATAGAGCGTGTCCAGATCGGGGCCGCCGAAGCTGGGGCAGGTCACGTTTTTGCAGGGCGCGGTCACCTTCATTACCATCTCGCCGTTGGCCGGATTCCAGCGGGCCACGCCGCCGCCGCCCCAGAGGGCAGTCCAGAGGAAGCCTTCGGCGTCGACGGTCATGCCGTCGGGGTGGCCGACTTCCTTAGCCACTTCAACGACATGACGGCGGTTGGTGATGGCGCCGGTCGCGGCATCGAAGTCGAAGGCGTCGACGCAGCTTGTCTTGGTGTCGGTGTAGTAAAGGGTCTTCTCGTCGGGTGACCAGCCGAGGCCGTTGGAGTTGCCCACGTGGTCGAGCAGCTTGCTATAGGTGAAGTCGGTCTCGATGCGCCAGAAATTGGCTTTGCCGAGGGAGCCGTCGTAGGGCATGGAGCCGGCGTAGAGACGGCCGTCGGGGCCGGGCTTGCCGTCGTTGAAACGATTGCCAGGCAGGTCGGCTTCGGGGTCGACCAGTTCCTGAAAGGCGCCAGTGGCCGGGTCCATGCGGGCAATGCCCATCTTGGTGCCGAGGATGAGGTCGCCCCGACTGGTGGGATGCACGAGGGTGACGTGGTACGGTGTTTTGAGAACCTGGTCCTCGCCGGTGGCCGGATTATAGATGTGGACCTCGCAGTTGAGAATGTCCAACCAGTAGAGGCGTTGCGCGTGCGCGTCCCAGCAGCAGCCCTCCCCGAGGGTGGCCTGGGCGTTGAGAATGTTTTCGGCGGCGATTTCTTTCATGGCAGTGAGATTTTGGAGTATCGATTCGATAAGATGATGAAGTTAACCATGGAACACACGGAATACACGGAATTTTGAATACTGAAATTTCTCGTTTTCCGTGTCTTCCGTGTGCTCCGTGGTTTAAGATGCGATGGTTTCGATAGTTTGGCCTTGGAGCATACTGGCGGCGATGCCGTAGCGCAGGTTGTGCATGGAATGGATGTAGCTGGAGGCTCCGGCCATTTCCGCTACCGTAATGAGTGCGACCAGGGCGGTCGGCATGATGTCGGCGCGGGCCTCGGGCAGTTGGGGCACGGCGGTACGTTCGCGCAGGGTCATGGCGGCGAGCTCCAGGAAAAGATAGCGCAGGTAGGTCAGGCTGATGCTGTTGCCAGCCTGCTCGGGGCTCTGGCCCAGCCAGCCGGCGCGGATGGCGCGCGCGACGTTCAAGCCGCCGCCGGTGCCCGCCAGAATGCCGGTGTTGGAGGGAAAGCGGAAGCCCGATTCGCGGATCGCGTCCCGCACGGTGAGGGCGATGCGGCGCATCTCGGCGCTACGCATGGGCCGGGCGGGGTCGGCTAAACACTGTTCACTCAGACGAACGGCTCCGAGGGGGTAGCTGCGCTTGTCGACGATGTTGCGATTCTTGATGTGGATGAGCTCGAGGCTGCCACCGCCGAGGTCGGCCAGGCAGAACTCCGGGTAGGCCTCGAGGGCGGGGTCGGTGCTGATGCCCCAGGCGATGTAGGCGGCCTCTTGCTCGCCGCTGAGGATATTCAGGTCCAGGCCGGTGGCGGCACGGATTTTCCCGACAAACTCGTCGCGGTTGGCGGCGTCGCGTACCGCGCTGGTAGCGACCAGGCACCAGCGCTCGGGCTGGAACTGCCGGGCCTCCTCGATGAGGGACTGCACGGCCTTGACGCCGCGCTCCATGGGCTCCTCTGCCAGCCGGGGCTGTTCTTTGCCGATACCCTCGCTGATACGGGTTTCCCAGGTGGTCTGGTAATTAACGGCCAGCGGAGAGCCGGTCTCGGCCACCAGCAGCTTGATGGAATTGCTCCCGATATCGATGATGCCCAACCTCATTCGCGGTAGTCCTTTGGCGCGATAATCACGACAAATTCGCCCTTGAGGTTAGAACCTTGAAGCTTGGGCGCAACCTCGCAAATGGGCCCGCGAAGAATTGTTTCAAACTGCTTGGTCAGCTCCCGGGCAAAGCACACCAGGCGATCCGGCCCCAGCACGCTCTCGATGTCGGCGGCCAGCTTGGCAATGCGGTGGCAGGACTCATAAAGGCAAAGGCTGTAGTCGGCCTCCGCATGTTTTTCGAGGAGGCGTTGCCGCGCCGCGCTCTTGGGCGCGGGGAATCCGGCGAAGAAAAAAGCGTGTGCGGGCAGGCCGCTGGCGGACAGCGCGGCGAGCAGGGCGGAGGGGCCGGGCAGGGGAATCACGGTCAGCCCACGCTGCTGGCATTCCCGTACCAGCCGGAAGCCCGGATCGCTCAACAGCGGAGTGCCGGCGTCGCTGACCAGTGCGACGGTTTCCCCGGCGGCGATGCGCTCGGCCAGCTCCGGAGCGCGCTCTTTCTCGTTGTGCTCGTGATAGGCCAAGAGCGGGCGGGTGCTGCCCACGCGCTCCATCAGCTTGCGGGATACGCGGGTGTCCTCGCAGGCGACGATATCCGCTTCGCGCAGGGCCGTAGCGGCACGTTCGCTCAGATCGCCCAGGTTGCCGATGGGCGTGGCTACGACCAGCAGAGCCCCGCGTTGATTGTCGCCAGGGCGGCTCATGGCGCGAAATTAATAACGATCGCGACCGGGAGAAGCGCCCGCGCCCATGCCGGGGGCGGTGCCTTCCCACGAAGCGGGACGACTCCAGGGAAGGTTTGATTCGTCCTGACTGGAGGATTCGCAGCCGCTGAAGAACAGGGCGGCCCCGGCTAATGTTAGCAGGATGAGAAGTCTCTTCTGGTACATGGTGGCGATGAAAATCGCTGCCGCCAATTACTGGAGCAGCTTGATTTCGTCTCCCGCAGCAAATTTCGCGCCTTCTGAGCCGGGCAGAATGTAAGCCAGGCTGTAGTCAGGTGCGACCTTGGCCACTTTGACTCGGACGGGCTTGCTATAGCCCTTGGCGATACCGAACTCCATCTGCTCCTGCAGGCCGGCCTTCTGGCCGCGATCGATAATGACAAGACCGCTTTTGACGTCGGCCTTGAGCACGGCGGCGGTGTTGTCATCGCTGGGAGCAAGGCGGGGAGCTGCCGTGGGGGCGAGGCTGCCGTCAGCCGAAGGTTCTGTGGAGGCCACTGCAACAGGAGCGGAGCCGGTCCGGGGAGCCTTGGAAAGTTCGTCCTTGAGGCGGTCGATTTCGCTGTTCAGGGAGCTGATCTTTTCCTCGTACTCGGCCAGTTTGGTCGGGTCGACATCCGGCACCTCGGTGCGCATGCTGATGATTTCCTCCTTCAGCTTGGTGTTCTGCGCCTCCATGGCCTGGATTTCGGTATCCTTTTCACGCACGTCGCTGCGCAGCCCGCTGATGTCGCGCTGGGCTTCGGCTAGCTGGGAACGGGCGCTGGTGGCGCGGCTCTTGGCATCGGCGAGGTCGGACTCAAGGGCCTTGGCACGGGAGTCCGACGCCTTGAACTTCTGTTCGGAGTCGGACGCTTCCTGGCGGGCGGCACTGGCCTCAGCCTGGATCTTGACGATCTGCTGGTTGGCTTCCTCGACTTTGCCCTTGGTCAGGACCCAGCCGACGATGGCCACGACGGCGCCAAGGATGGCAAGTACGCGGAGAAGGAGGGATATCACTTTCATAGGTCAGGTAACAAATGGTTTTAGGAAAAGACTGCAGCCGCCGCTGTCAATGCGCGGATTTAGGCAAAGGCATGTACTGTTTATCAGTTCGTCAACCGAAAATCACGATCGTTACGCCTGATATGTGTTTTCCGCAATGGTGGCCCCGGCGGTGCGGGAGACGCCTTTTTGCGGGTTGGCGGCGAGATTTTCGCAGATTTTGAAGATAATTTCGGTCTTGTCGGCCTGTCCGAGGGCCTCGGCGATGGCCGGTGCGGTCATGGGCGTGCCCTTGCTGCCGGTGAGCGTGTCGAGAATACTCTTGCGGATGGCCAGGGTGCCGGCGGCGGCCTTTTTACCCGCTTCAACGCCCGGCTGGTGGTAGGCGTTGATGTTGACCAGGTCGCCGTAGAAGCCCACCGCGCGCTCGTAAAGGGCGATCAGCATGCCTACGACCTGCGGTGTGACGGACTGGACCGTAATTGTGATGCTGTTGCGGCCCTTTTCATAGAGTGCGTCGCGCGTGCCCAGGAGGAAGCCCTGCAGGAAGTCGTTGGCGGTAAAGTCGTCCTCGACCGCTGGGGAGTCGCCATCGCGGCCTTTGAGGACCTCGATAAAGGTGGCGTAGAAGTTCGGCACACCGTCGCGGAGCTGCTGCACGTAGGCATGCTGGTCGGTCGAGCCCTTGTTGCCGTAAACGGCGATACCCTGGTGGACGACCTTGCCGTCGAGGTCTAGCTCCTTGCCGAGGGACTCCATGACGAGCTGTTGCAGGTACTTGGAGAAGAGGGCGAGGCGCTCTTTGTAGGGGAGAATAACCATGTCCTTGGCGCCCTTGCCACCGGTGAGGAAGTACCAGCAGAGGCTGAGCAAGGCGGCGGGGTTCTTCTTAAAGTCCTTGTTGCGGGTGACGGCGTCCATGGCCTTGGCGCCTTCGAGCATGCCGTCAATGTCGATGCCCATCAGGGCAGCGGGGACGAGACCGACGGGGCCGAGCTCGCTGGTGCGGCCGCCGACCCAGTCCCACATGGGGAAGCGCTCGATCCAGCCTTCTTCGATGGCGTGCTTGTCCATCTTCGAGCCGGTGCCGGTGACGGCCACGGCGTGGTCGGCGAACTTCAGCCCCGCGGCTTCCCAGGCCTTGGTGGCCTCGACCATGCCGTTGCGGGTTTCCGGAGTGCCGCCGCTCTTGGTCGTGACCACGGCGAGGGTTTCGCCGAGTTTGCCCTCGAGCTGGCGCAGGACGATGTCAAAGCCGTCCGGGTCGGTATTATCAAAGAAGTAGACCTTCATCGGGTCGGCGCCGGGGTTGCCCAGAGCCTGGGCGACGAACTGCGGGCCGAGCGCGCTGCCGCCGATGCCGACGCAGAGCAGATTCTTGAAGGGGCCGCTGGCACCCTTGATTTCGCCGCTGTGCACCTTCTTGGCCAGGGCATGGATGCGGGCGAGGGTGCTGGTGATGTCTTCGGCGGTCTCCTTGTCGGGGGCCAGGGAGGCGTCGCGCAGCCAGTAGTGGCCGACCATGCGGCCTTCGTCGGGGTTGGCGATAGCGCCTTTCTCGAGCGCGTCCATGTTGGCCATGGCCTTCTCGATTTTCGGCGTCATTTCCTTGAGGAAATCGTCGGTGAAGTCGACGCGGCTGACGTCGAGTGCGAATCCGAGGTCTTCGACGGAGAGATAGTATTCTTGGAAGCGATCCCAGCTCATGATGATTTCAGTGGTTCGGGTTTTAAATGAAGTGGCGTGAAATGCGTCGCAACGCATCCCCGAGCGTGCTTTTTTGCCCACTGCTGGCAAGGGGGAAGTGCGGGAAATACTTCCTTAGCAATATGATTGTCACATCCGCGAACTCATTGGAGGCTTGTTGAGATGTCAGCCAGCTCCAAGACCGGACTAACACTCGCCTTGGAGGATGTTTTTGATCGTCCCGGGGAAGCAGCGGCGGCGGGCACGGAATTCCTGCCACGCGTGCGTGAGGCTTATCCGGGTGGTTCGCCCATGCTGACCGAGCTCCGGCGTGCGGGCATCGAGGCCGGTACGGTAAGGCCTTCTATCCAATTTGCCGCCGGCGACAAGGGTAGTCAGCCGCTGGCCTTGGCCGTAACGGAAAAGCGTGCCACGGTGGGATTGGGCCTGGACGAGGGCGGTTGGCTGCGACTGGCGGCGGCGCGTCACGGCTTGCACGGCTTGCGTTTTTTTCACGAAGACTGGCTGGGGCGCGGCTGTGTGGCCCTGGCGCCTTCCGTCGGTGCTGTCGGATGCCTGGCGGCTGCACGCGGAGATTTGATCGGGCTCGGGCGTGCGTTGCTGGGCAAAAGTTTTTCCACCGGTATGCGGCCTGGGCGCATTCTGGATATCGGCCCGGTGCTGCAATTGGAAGGTGGTTTGCCGGCGGCCTATACGAAGCTTATGACGCAATGGGGCGCCGATAACGACATCGAGACGGCAGCGTGGCTACTGGAGCGTTGGCACGGCGCCGAGCTGGCTCAGATGGTCCTGGCCTCTCGTGAAGCCGCCGAGCGGTTGCGCCCCTGGCTCAGTGGTAATGAGAATGGATTATCAACTGAGTTCCTGCATTGGCTGGAAACGGCGCGGGACTGGGGGGAGGCTGCCGTGCAGTCCGCCCATCGCAAACAAAGCGAAATCGCGGCTGCTTTCCGCGAAGTATTCCAGAACCACGACGCGATTGCGACGCCTTTTGTGGACGGGATGACTTTCGCCGACGGTGGTTTGGCGCTTCCACGCCTGGCTATGCCGGTGGATGTGGCGCGGATGGCCGTCTGCGTGGTTCCGTTGGCCCAGGGGCACGCCGTGCAACTGATTTTCCCCGACGTCGAGCGTCTGGTGATCCCCTGAGGGCACAAAAAATCCCGCAATAGCGCGTACTCGAATTCTGATTGGTAGGCTGCGGAGCCTTATTTCGGTTTCCCGGGGGAGGTTTCGAAACCTGAAAATGAAGGCGGGTGGCCTACCCCTAAACCACCCGCCATTTATTTTCTACTTTATCTCGTTGCTTGTTACCCCATCTCCCGTAGGAGAATTCGTAAAAAGTTATGCCGGGAGTAGAACCATTCGCCGTGCCAATGTCAATAGCTTTTGCCAACTTTTTGAAAATTTCCCGCATTTTCTTTCAGATTTATCGTGTGATACGTGAATCGGGGTGGTTGGAGCACAAAATTTGCCACACGGCAGCCTTGCCAAGGCCAAAGAAGTCTAATAATTTCCATTCAAGATGTCCAATAAGGCCAAATGTGCGGTTTGCAAAGCCCCGGCGACGGTGTTCGTCGGCTATATCAGCGGTGAGAAGCTGATCCAGGCCTGCTATTGCCACGATCATGCCAAGGACATGGGCGTCCTGCAGGCTGCGGCCTATGGCTTGCTCGACTCGGGCGATGTGGAGCGTGGCCCGATTTCGGAAAAGGACGGTCTGGTCTGCCCGGACTGCGGCTATACACGCCGGCTCTGGAAGCATACCGGTCGCCTGGGTTGCCCCACTTGCTACGAAACTTTCCATGACGATGTGGCGGCACTGCTGCCGCGCATGCACCGGGGTACGGAGCATATGGGGCGTGTGCCCAAGAAGCAGCTCACCTCCAAGCTGGTTTCCAACCGCATACGCGCGCTGCAGCAGGAGCTTGAGCGCGCCATCAAGGATGAGCGTTACGAGGATGCCGCCCAGGCCCGTGACGAAATGAGCGGCCTGCGCGCCCAGGTCCGTGACGGCACGGGACAATAATGGGGTTGTGCCCATTACTCGTATTGTTCTCCTGAGTGCTTGCGCACGGGCGCGAATTGGTCTTTTCTGCCCGGCTTTACTTTTAAAGCCATTGCGGAGGAGGAATGAAAAACACCAGCAAGTCTGTCATGATTGCCGTGGGCCTGGCCTTGGCCCTTGTCCTCTGGATTGTATCCGGGGCCTTGGGTGGCGCCAAGGAAATGGCCAATGAGCTTGTCGACCAAGCCACACAGCAAGTCGCCCTGCGCACCGTGGAGGTCGTGGACCTGACGGCGCAGCCGGTCAGTCGCGAGGTCATTATCAGTGCGCAGACGGATGTCGCGCGCGAGGTGGAGCTACGCGCTGAGACGCTTGGGCGCGTGGTGGCGCTCGGGGCTGAGCGCGGCACCTTCGTGGAGGAGGGCGGGCTTATCGTGCGTATCGAGGAGCGCGATCGCGCGCAGCGCCTGTCTCAGGCCCGTGCGGTGCTCAAGCAGCGCGAGCTGGAGTATCA
The DNA here is from genome assembly GCA_030432235.1 of Verrucomicrobiia bacterium. Classification (GTDB taxonomy): domain Bacteria; phylum Verrucomicrobiota; class Verrucomicrobiia; order Opitutales; family Cerasicoccaceae; genus JAUIHT01. The sequence goes on from JAUIHT010000001.1 coordinate 233,640, forward strand.
GGCGGCCAAGGGGCTGGTGGAAAAAGGCTATCAGTCTGAAACCCGCGCCGCCGAAGCCGCCGCGCAGTTGGAAATCGCCCGCGCCGAGTTGGAGAACATCGAGCTCGATCAGGCGAAGACAGAAATCCGGGCGCCGTTCGACGGTTTCCTGGCCACGCGTGAGGTCGAGGTGGGAGACTTTCTCCAACCGGGCACGCTGGTCGGCATGTTCATCGAGATCGACCCGCTCATCGTTACCGGCGAGGTGACCGAGCGCGACGTTCTATTAATAGAGAAAGGCATGACCGGGGTGGCTGTTCTGCCCGACGGCACTGAACTCGAGGGCACGGTGCGTTTTGTTTCGCCGCTTTCCAGCCGGGAAATCCGTACCTTCCCTGTCGAGCTGGAGGTGCCCAACCCCGGTGGCAAGATACCGGCCGGAATTACGGCCAAGGTGATTGTGCCTACGCGCACGGTGGTGGCCCATCGGGTCAGCCCGGCCGTGCTTTCGCTCAATGCCGCAGGCGAGTTCGGCGTCAAGGTCGTCAATGCCGAGGGCGTGGTGGACTTCTATCCGGCCACGGTGGTCAAGTCCGGCCCGGACGGCGTGTGGCTGGCCGGTTTGCCGGAGCAGGTGCGTTTGATTGTGAACGGTCAGGGCTTTGTTCGCGAGGGTGAGCAAGTCGAGGCGGTGAATCGTCAAGAGAAGTCATGAATGCGCTGATTGCCGCCTTGCTGGAGCGCTCACGCGCCCTGCAGCTTGTCCTCAGCCTCCTGCTTGTTGGCGGTGCGGCGGCTTGGTTGCACATGCCCAAGGAGTCCGAGCCGGACATCGCCATCCCCATCATCACGGTGACGATGATTCACGACGGCATCTCGCCCGAGGACGGTGAGCGTCTGCTCATCCGCCCGATGGAAAGCGAGCTGCGCGGCATCGAGGGCGTCAAGGAGATGACCGCCTATGCCACGGAAGGCCGTGCGACGGTCACGCTGGAGTTCGATGCGGGTTTTGACAGCGAGCAGGCCATGCTGGATGTGCGCGAAAAGGTAGACCTGGCTCAGCCGGAGCTGCCCGAGGAAACCGAGGAGCCCATCGTCGATGAAGTCAATTTTTCCCTTTTTCCCGTGCTGGTGGTCGGCCTTGCCGGTGACGTGCCTGAGCGCGAACTCCTGCGCATCGCGCGCGACCTGCGCGATGACATCCGCTCCATTCCTACCGTGCTCGACGTCGAGATCGCGGGTGAGCGCGAGGAGCTTGTTGAAATCCTTATCGATCCGTCCACCTTTGAGAGCTACGGCATCAACCTCGCGGAGGTCATGCCGCTGGTCGACCGCAACAACCGCCTGGTGGCCGCCGGCACGCTGGACAGCGGGGTGGGGCGCGTGCCGGTCAAGGTGCCCGGCCTTTACGAGACCGTCGAGGACATCCTCGATACGCCGGTCAAGGTGGCCGGTGACCGTGTTATCAAGGTACGCGACGTGGCTACCATTCGCAAGACCTTCAAAGACTCCGAGGGCTACGCGCGCGTAGGCGGTGAACCGGCCCTGGCACTGGAGGTCATCAAGCGCTCCGGCGAGAACGTCATCGAGACCATCGAGGCCGTCCGCGCCATTGTGGCAGAGGAGCAGGAGCACTGGCCCGAGGGTGTCGAGGTGGACTTCTTCCAGGACAAGTCCGGCGACATCCGCGAGATGTTGCTGGACCTCCAAAATAATCTCATCAGCGCGATTGCCTTGGTGATGATCGTCATTCTGGGGGCGCTGGGCTGGCGCACGGCTGCGCTGGTTGGTATCGCCATACCCGGCTCGTTTTTGACCGGTCTGCTCATCCTCGATTTGATGGGCTTGACCATCAACATCGTCGTGCTCTTCAGCCTCATCCTGGCAGTGGGGATGCTGGTCGACGGCGCTATCGTCGTGACGGAATTCGCCGACCGCAAGATGCTCGAGGGGCATCACCGGCGCGATGCCTACCGCGAGGCCTCGCAACGCATGGCCTTGCCGATCTTCTCCTCGACCCTCACGACTTTGGCGGCGTTTTTGCCGTTGCTCTTCTGGCCTGGCATCGTGGGCGAGTTCATGAAGTACATGCCCATCACGCTTATTTGTGTGCTGAGTGCTTCACTGCTGATGGCACTGATTTTTGTTCCGGCCATCGGCGCCATTATTGGCAAGCCCGGCGTGGGCAACCCGGAAACGCTCAAAGCCCTGGCAGCTTCCGAGCATGGTAACCTGGAGGAACTGCGCGGAATTACCGGAGCCTATACGCGTACCTTGCACAAGGCGCTCAACCATCCCTGGCTCATTGTCATCAGCGCGGTGTTCATCTTTTTCGCTTCTTACTGGGCCTATGGTTCGTTTGGTCGGGGCGTGGAATTTTTCCCCGATGTTGAGCCGGATCGCGCTACCTTCGCTATCAAGATGCGCGGTAACTTCTCTATCGAGGAGCTGGATAAGACGGTGCGCGAGGTCGAGTCGCGTATCCTCGACATGAGCGAGTTCGCCACCATCTATACCCGCTCCGGTATTAACTTCCAGGGCGGTATGGAGGGTAACACCGAGGATACACACGGTGTCATTCTGGTGGAGTTCGCGGACTGGCAAACCCGCCGCACCGCCAATGAAATCCTGGCCGAGGTGCATGAACGTCTCGAGGACATCCCCGGTATCGTTGTCGAGCTGCGCAAGGAGGAAGGCGGTCCCCCCGGTGGCAAGCCCGTCCAGATTCAGTTGCGCTCACGCTTCCCATCCCTGCTCGACCCGGCCGTCGATATCGTCCGTGCCAAGTTCGAGAGCATGGAGGGGCTTAAGGATATCGAAGACACCCGGCCCGTGCCCGGCATTGAGTGGCGTGTGGATGTCGACCGCGCCCAGGCCAGCCGTTACGGGGCGGATATCGCGGCGGTTGGTGATATCATCCAGTTCGTCACCACCGGCTTGGAGGTGGACGATTATCGCCCGGACGAAACCGACGACGAGGTGGAAATCCGCATCCGCTATCCGCTGGACCGCCGGGGCCTTGAGCAGATTGGCGGCCTGCGCGTACCGACCTTCGTGGGGCTTGTGCCGGTGAGTAACTTCGTCACGTGGAAGCCGGCCCCCAAGGTTGGACAGATTGAGCGTAGCGACTCCCGGCGCGTCTTGAGCGTCCGTGCTGACGTTGAGCCGGAGGTTTTGCCGGCGGACAAGGTTGATGAGCTGAAGGCATGGCTGGACAGCGGGGAAGCCGGGCTCGATCCGCGCGTGGAGGTCGTCTTCAAGGGTGAGGACGAGGACCAGCGCGAGGCCGAGGCTTTCCTCGGCAAGGCATTCCTGGTCGCTCTGGCCATCATGGCGATCATCCTAGTGGCGCAGTTCAACAGTTTTTATCATGCCTTCCTGATTCTGACAGCGGTTATCTTCTCCACCGTGGGTGTGTTCCTGGGGCTTCTCATTACGCATCAGCCTTTCGGCATCGTTATGAACGGCATCGGGGTGATCGCGTTGGCGGGTATCGTGGTGAACAACAACATCGTCCTCATCGACACCTTCCACATTTTGCGGCAGAAGGGATTTGAGCCACTGGATGCCGTGCTCCGTACCGGTGCGCAACGCTTGCGACCCGTGTTGCTGACCACCGTCACGACCATCCTCGGGCTCATCCCGATGGTCTTTGCGCTCAATATCAACTTCCTCTCGCGTGAGGTCACCTACGGTGCGCCTTCCACGCAGTGGTGGACGCAGCTCGCCACTTCGGTGGCTTTCGGCTTGGCCTTTTCCACGCTCCTGACCCTTGGCTTGACGCCAGCCCTGCTGCTCATCGGTGAGCGGGTGCAGGCGCGCTTCCGCAGGTAGAACGCCCCAGAGCCACGGGCTGGAGGCCCTAATGCTTTATAAAAATTATGCTAAATGCTGCCGTGTAGGCATTAGTGGATTGCCATTAATAAATAATTAACCATTCTAGTGGGCTGATATTGGCACGAAACCAGCCTGTGTTTTTGTGCCTTAACTTTCCTACTATGCTCAGTTTTGTACTTTCTTTTCTGGTCGCAGGAATTGCTGTGCTGCTCATCTTTGTGGGGCTGTACCTGTTGGGTGCGCCTCGCGATATGCTGGCTGTGCGTTATCAGAACATGCGCCTATCCATGACGGGTCGCCCGCTCAAGGATGAGGATTTTCCCAAGATGGGGCGCTACGTATCGACCATGAAGCTCGGCGGCTTGGTCATCCTGGTTATAGGGGCCACGGTGCTGGCCTATGCGTTTATGCCGCGCTGAGGGGATTGTTCCCGGCGCCTTTTATCGCAGGCAATCCGCTTCGTGGGAGCACTTTACCGGTTGCAGACTGGTCCATCTCGGCTTTGCTAGGCACCGGTAATGGAAATTCTTTTCATGGGAACGGGCACCTCGCAAGGCGTGCCCATGATCGCGCACGACAGTGAAGGTTGCGACCTGTCCGATCCACGCAACTGGCGAACGCGCAGCAGCATGCACTTCGTACTGGAGCAGACCCATATCCAGGTCGACGCCTGCCCGGAGTTCCGCATGCAATGCCTGCGCAACGACATTCGCACCATCGACCACTTTATCCTCACCCATGGACATGCCGACCACATCATGGGTATGGACGATCTGCGGCGCTTCTGCGACCAGATCGGCGGTGCGATTCCGGTCTGCGCCAGTGAGGAGGGCTTGGCGCGCATTGCGGCTGTTTATCCTTACGCCATGCGGGACACACCCGCCCGTAAGGGCTATGCGGCTTTCAAGGCCTCCCTCATGCCGCCTTGCATGGAGCTGCCCGGGGGGCGCGTCTTTTCCACGCCGTTGCCGCACGGCGCCATCGAAACTCTGGGCCTGGTATTTGAGGAATCTGCCACGGGTCGCAAGTGCGTCTACTACAACGACTGCAAGAGTGTTCCCGAGGAAGCCATGCAACTGGCCGAAGGCGCGGACGTGGTTATCCTGGACGGTCTGCGTCCTGAGCCCCACCCAACGCATATGAGCATTGGCGAGGCCGTGGAAGTTGCGCAGCGCATTGGCGCACCCCAGACCTACCTGACCCACCTGACCTTCTACGTGGACCATGCCACCTGGCAGAAGAAACTGCCCGAGGGCATTTTCCTGGCCTGGGACGGACTTAGGCTGACTCTGTGAATTGGGGGCTGCTCACCTGCAAGGGGTAAAACAAAGTCCTGTGCGGCCACGCACCGCGGGTCTGGGGCGCGTAGCCCCAGGTTGTGTGTCAGCTCACGGGATAAATTTGTCCAGCACCTTGGCCGAGGAGATGACGCCAGGCAGGCCAGCGCCGGGATGGGTACCGGCGCCTACGAAGTACAGCCCCGCCACGTCCTCGCTTTTGTTGTGCGGGCGGAACCACGCGCTCTGCGTCAGCAGAGGCTCGAACTGGAAGGCGCTGCCCGCGTAGGCGTCGAGACGGTCGTGGAAATCCTGTGGCGTGAAGAGCAGTTTGCTCACGATATGCTCGCGCAGGTCGGGCATGAGATGCTCTTTTTCCAGAGAGGCAAAGATACGGTCGGCGTAGGCTTCCTTGAGCTGCGACCAGTCCTGGCCACCGCCCAAGTGCGGCACCGGGCTGAGCACGTAGAAGACGTCGCAACCCTCCGGGGCGAGGCTGGGGTCGGTGGCGCTGGGCCGGTGCAGATAGAGCGAAAAATCCTCCGCCACGATTTTCTTATCGAAGATGTCGGTCAGCAGGCCCTCGTAGCGTGGTCCCAGTACGATGCTGTGGTGAGGTAAATGCGGGTACTGCTTGTCCGTGCCGAAGTAGGCTACGAACAGACTCATGGCGTAACGCATCTTTTCCAGGCGCCGGTCGGTCCACTTGCGGCGATGCTCGGGCTTGACCAGCTTGCGGTAGGTGTTGGCCACGTCGCCATTGGAAATCACGATATCCGCGGGGAAGAACTCCTCGCCGGTCTTTTCGAAACGGTAGCCGGGCTGGCGATCGGCGGCGAGGTCTTCGTCCTGTTTGCCAAAGGCGACTTTGACTCCCTTAACCTTTCCGTTTTCCACCACGATTTCCTCGGCCCGCGCGCCGGTGATAAATGTCCCGCCGATGTCCTCGAACATTCTGACCAGGCCGCTGACCAGTTTGTTCGTCCCGCCCATGGCGAAGTGCACCCCCCAGGTTTTCTCCAGATAGTGGATCATCGCGTAAATGGCGGAGGAGCGCAGAGGGTTGCCACCGATGAGCAGCGGCTCGAAGGAGAACACCTGGCGCAGGCACGGGTCCTTGATGAACTCGCCCACGCGGCTGAAGACCGGCTTGTCGGCGCGGAGGGCGATGAGGTCCGGCGCGACGCGGATCATTTCGCCGAAGGAGTCGAAGGAGTGCGCGGCCAGGTCGGTGAAGGCGCGGTCGTAGACGCGGCGGCTGTAGTCCTGGAAGCGGCGGTAACCCTCGACATCGGAGGGGTTGAACTTCGCGATCTCGGCCTCAAGACGCTCCTGCTCACCGCGGTAGTCGAAGACGCGTCCGTCGTGGAAGTAGATGCGGTAAAAGGGATCGCAGGGGACGATCTCGACGTAGTCGGCCATTTTTTTGCCTGCGACTTCAGCCAGCTCATCGAGGACGAAAGGCACGGTCACGATAGTCGGCCCGGCGTCATAGGTGAAGCCCTGGTCTTTGTAGACATAGGCGCGGCCGCCGGGCTTGTCCCGCATTTCCAGAAGGGTCACCTGATAGCCCTTGGCCTGGGTGCGAATGGCGGCGGCGAGCCCGCCAAAGCCACTGCCGATCACCACCGCCTTGCCCCGAGTGGAGTCGAGAGGCTTGCCCCGAGCGGAGTCGACTTTCTTGCTCTGAGCTTTGTCGAAGGGTGCGGAATCTTCCATGCGGTGTGAGGATTAAGACTCCGCGCCTGCTGGCAAGCTGCTGTATGCGTTTTTTCTAAACTAGTACCCGGCCTACTTGAATTGCTCCAGCTCCCTAACCTTTTCGATGCAGCGAATGATGCAGCCTTCGATGTTGTTTAGTTGGGGTTGTAGCTTTGAATCAACCTCTCCGCGTTGCATCAGCTCAATCGTCATGCGCATCGTAGCCAGTTGATTGTTCAGATCGTGGGAAATTTTACTAATGGATGGTTCGATATCGTTCATGGGTTGGACATCCGAGGCTAGCAGAAGTTATTTATTTTTCAGAGATGCTCTGTAATTGCGACATCATTGTTACAAATTCAACCGTTAAGCGCAGCTTGTAAACACCAAAAGAAATTGCCTTTTTGTCCTGATAGCTTGAATAGTCCAGTTCTTAACCTAACTTCTCGTTGATGGCCAAGCGTAAGAAAAACAAACCCGACACCAACACCATTGCAGAAGTCCTCCGGCCGGTCCTGGCGGACACCTATGCTTTGATGGCGCAGACGCATCTGTGCCACTGGAATGTGGAGGGGCCGAGCTTCTTCGCCCTTCATGCTGCCTTTGAGGCGCAATACACCGAGCTTTTTACCGCGGCGGACGAAATCGCCGAGCGCATCCGTGCCTTGGGGGATTACTCGCCGGGTGGTCTGGCCACCCTGGCAGGCATCGCCAAGATGGCGGAGTTGCCCGAGCGCGCCACCGCGGAAAAGATGGCTGCCTCCCTGATCGAGAACCACACCAAGCTCATCAAGGACGCTGCCAAGGCCCGCGAAGTGGCCTCGGATGTGGAGGACAAGGAAACCGAAGACCTCATGATCGCCCGCATCCAGGTACACGAAAAGACCGTCTGGATGCTCAAAAGCTTCCTGAAGTAGCAGGGCAGCGGCCCTGCACCCGAGATGCTCCGCATCTCAATGGGGCTTAGCCCCATGCCGTTCATGCTTCGCATGGCGCTGGTGCTTTGAGTTGGCTCTCAAGCTTGTTGGTTGAGTAGCCTCATGGTTATTTTTTGCGGCAAAGGAGCGATGGAGGAACGACATCCGCTTTGCCGCAAAATAATGTCCCGTGCGGTCACGCACCGCGGGGTTTGGGGGCGCGTAGCCCCCATGAAAACTCAGTCACTCCACGCGTTTGGCGGCGTAGGAGCTGAGCTTTTCCTCGACCAGCAGGGCCTTGGCGGGGCCACGTTTGCCTGGAGCTTGGAAGTTGAGCGTCATATCGCCCTTGGCCAGGCCGAAGCGGGTGTCCGTAATGGGATAGAGACGGTAAGTGGCGCCGCCCGGCAGGGTGGCGTAGAGCCGCTGTCCGGCGCGGGTGACTTCGATGTTCGCGCCCGGCGCGATGTTGTACGTGCCCGGATAGCGCGCCAGGACGGCTTCGGGCAAACGCATGAGCGGCGGGAAGTCGCCCAGCGGAAACACCTCCGGGGCCAGCAGGTAGAAGCCGATTTCGTCGACGCTCAGGCTGGTGTTGGTCAGCACGGCCACACCGATGCGCCGCCCGGGATTGAAGCCGATGAAGGCCGCGTAGCCGCCGGTCAGGCCGTTGTGCCAGAAGACCGTGGTGCCCTCCTTGTTGGTGATTTGCCAGCCGTAGCCGGAGAGGGTGTCCTTGTCGCCGGTGGGGACGATGGGGGTGTGGGTGACGGAGAAGGCTTTGACCTTGGACGTCTTGATCATGCCCATCTGCGCCTTCAGGTACTGCAAAAGGTCCTCGGCGGTGGACTTCAGCGCGCCCGCGCCCTGGAGCACCCCCCAGTCGGTGGACTTGGCGGGGGAAAGGCCCTCGTGGGGCGGGGCCAGACGCTTTTGCTGCTCCTCGCTGAGCGTGACCACGGTGTCTTTCAATTTCAGCGGTCCGGTGATGCGCTCGGTGACGATTTCCTCGTAGGGCTGGCCCATGCGCAGCTCCAGCAAGTGCCCGAGCAGGCCGTAGCCGAGGTCGCTGTGGACGTAGTTGCTGCCGGGGCGAAAGCCGTAGCCGGTCATGGGCAAATCGCGGTAGAGCGCGGCCTCGTCGTAATCGGCGAGGGGATTGGCCGGGTCGGCGGGTTTCAGGTCGAGCGGCTGGGGCGGCAGGCCGCTGGAGTGGGTGGCGAGCTGATGAAGGTTGATATACTCGCCGTCGAAGATAGGCGGCTGGGCGTCCTGTGGCAGGAGCGCGGCGGCGGTGGTTTTCCAGGTCAGCTGCCGCGCCTGCACGAGGTCGGAAACGGTGGCGGCGGTGAAGACCTTGGTCACGCCGCCGATTTCGAAAATCGTATTCTTGTCCGGTTTGGTGGGGTCGCCCGCCTCCAGGTTTCCGGCGGTCAGGTACTCCTCGCCCATACTGGTGACCACGCCGATGACGATGGCCTGGTTCAGCTCACGGTCCATGCGCTCGTTCAGGTGCAGTCGCAGTGTACTTTCCACCTGGGGGTCGAGGGCGAGCAGGGTGGTGGCGAATCCGAGGGACAGCGAGGCGAGGATTTTCGTTTTCAGAATCACGCCCGCCAGCCTACGCGAATTACGGGAAGCGACAACGAGATTTTGGCCGCAGATTTACGCAGATGAAACGCAGATAAGCGGGTAGATTTGAACCACTGATGCACACTGATTAACACTGATAAAAATATCTCTTCTTTTAGATATCTATGTCCATCGGTGTGCATCAGTGGTTTATTCGTTTTTGGGGATTAGTAGTAAGGCTGTTGAATCCATAATCTGCGTTTCATCTGCGGAAATCTGCGGCTAAATATTTTAATAACCTTGGCGTGCTCTGCGTCTCTGCCTGAGAATCATACTGATATGGAAATCAAACTTTCCTCGCCCCTCGATATGCACCTGCACCTGCGCGAGGGTGACATGCTCAAAACCGTCGTCCCGCTCACGGCGGATACCTTCGCCGGGGCCGTCATCATGCCCAACCTCGTGCCGCCGGTCGACAACCTCGAGCGCCTGCGGGCCTACCGCGCGGAGATTTTGGAAGGGGTTGGCGGGCATGCCTTCGAGCCCTTCATGACCCTTTTCCTCAAAAACTACACGGAAGAGCAGTTGCTGGCGGCGCGGGAGGAAATCATCGGAATAAAACTCTACCCCGCGGGCATCACCACCAACAGCAGCGGCGGCGTGGCCAGCCTGGAAGCGGCGGAGCAGACCCTCGCCCTCATGGAAAAGCTCGGCATCCGGCTCATGGTCCACGGCGAGACCAACGCCTTTGTCATGGACCGCGAGGCAGACTTCCTCCCGGTCTACGAGCGCTGGGCGCAAAAGTTCCCCAAGCTCCAAATCGTCATGGAGCACATCACGACGGCCTCCGCCGTGGCCCTGCTCGACCGCTACGAGAACCTCCACGCCACCGTCACGCTCCAGCATTTATTAATCACCCTCGACGACGTCGCCGGGGGCCTGCTCAACCCGCACCTCTTTTGTAAGCCCATAGCAAAACGCCCCGAAGACCGCGAGGCCCTCGCCGCCGCCGCGCTCCAGGCCCACCCCAAGCTCAGCTTCGGAAGCGACAGCGCCCCGCACCCCATCTCCAAAAAGGAGTGCTGCGGCTGCGCCGCCGGGGTCTTCACCGCGCCCATCGCGCTGCAGGTCCTCGCCGGGTTCTTCGAAGAGCACGGCAAGCTCGACAACCTGCAAACATTCGTCAGCGACAACGCCCACCGCATCTATGGCGTCACCCCGCCCACGAAGACCGTCACCTTGGAGAAAACACCCTTCACCATCCCCGCGAAATACGGAGAAGTCGTCCCCATGTGGGCCGGACGGGAGATAGCGTGGAGCGTCAAGAGTGTGGCGTAGGGGGAAGCACCTTCCCGTTTTTTATGCTTTCGAGTGCCGTAACGGATACATTTCTTCAGTAGACTTCGCTGGGCGCTCCAATTCTGGTAGTGGAATCCCTTCTTTCTTTAACACCCCATGTGTTTGTTTCTGGATGATACTTGAGGCGTAAGTGAAATTATCTATGAACTTATCTTTGTCGGTTAAGGAATCGTTTACAAAATAGTGTTCTCCGTCCGTTGCGAGATTTCTTCCAGATGTGCTCAGTGCCCAAAATTTTTTTATATCAATATCCTTAATCTCTCTGTTGGAATAGTAAAACCGTTGGTCATCACAACTGTAGTGATTTCCTAAATAGGTCCAATATCTCGAATTTGCATTTTTAATTCTAATGCCACTGCAATAAACGTGATTGGCGTCTCTCGCATATTCATTACCTAATGATTGAATTGTTGAAGGATCTGCACCTCTTACAGTCATGACGGTTTGTCCGGTCATGTTGTCTCTGAAGTAGACGCCATTTTTATCTTTAGCATAAGAGGTATAACTTACGCTGTAGATATACCTGGTTTTGGGGACCATACCTGAGTCTAGTACCTCAAAAGATTGAAGATCTACCCGTTTGATGGGCCCACACCAATCATAGATAGTGCCAGCGTCACGTATGAAAACTGCATTCAAGTGCTGGAAAGTTTTTCGGTCCAGTTTTCCTTTACGGAATATACTGCCGCTACAAAAAACGTAATTTTTATCTATTGCCCAAGGCCCAGGGAGCTCCTTGAAAGTTGCGGCGTCAGCTTTGGAAAGTAGGACCTTGTTGATTGGAATGTCCTCCCCTTTGTCTATCAGTTGCAGACCACCTTTGAGGTATACTTTTCCATTCCTGATAGTGTAGTTCTCGTTAAATGGATGATATGGCATGAATTTAAGCATGAGAATGTGTCAGATTACATAGCAAATGTTTTAGTTCGCTTTGTTCATTTTCGCTTTTAGGAGCTTGACTGGAGTCTGCGCGCGACCATTTGACATATATCGTCAACCTCCCCGCAAGCCGGAGGTTTGGCAGTGCTTAGCCGGTGCTTGAGCGCCTTGGGGCGCGACACCGCCGGGACCCGTTTGAGCATCTCGCATCCCTCTGGGATGCATGGTGGGCGGTGGATGGTTTCCGGGGGTGTCGTTCGTGCCTCACTCAACCCCCGGCTAATCTCTGGCATCCCTCCGGGATGGTAGAGATGGTGGCGGCGGGGGCCGGAATGTGGGAGACGATGGCGTGGGGAGCTGCGCCTGACCTGAAGGGGTGCTTCCTTGCGCATCCCACAACCCCAACGGGGTTGCCTCTCTTAGCGAAGGGATGCCCGGCACGAGCGGAGCGAGGGCCAATCCCTGGAGGGCGGTTTACCCTGTCAACGCCAACCCCAAGGGGGTTGCCTCATCGGGTAAATAGGAGGCGCGGATGCAACCCCGTTGGGGTTGTTTGGTGGGGGCGATGGCGGGACCCAGGGATTGGCATCCCTGGGCTATGAGATGAAACCCCGTCGGGGTTGTGGGAGCACCCCAAACATTGTATCTATCAGGCCAAGGGCCTGAACCAGCATAGCCTGGGGCAACGCCTCAGGAACGCCCACCCTCACACAAGACGCAGGCTGAAGGTCTGCACCAACCATCACCCCGGAAAACCGCATGACCGCCATGCAAAGCCCGACGGTCGCCATTGGTGCAGGCTTACAGCCTGCATGCGTCTCACTCACCTACACCTGGGGCGGTGCCCCAGGCTACGATGGGTAAGGCCTTTGGCCTTTTGGGTGCTGGGCTTGTTGCCTCCTGGGGTAGGCGTAGCCTTGGTACGACAAGCTCACCACAGGCCAGGCAAGCCGCGCGTTGCCTCTCAGGGGAGTGCCCTCAGTCGCCCGAGTGGTTCCTTAGCGGCGTTGACGGCGGATGAGGGCCACCGCGCCCATCAGGATGCCCGCCAGCGCGGCATAGGTCGACGGCTCGGGAACGGGCGTCAGGGCGCCGTCCGCGGCGGAACCGGAAAAGGAGCCGAGTGCAAAGCCCTCGATGGGCTCGGAAGGCAGCCCGTACGTCTTATTCGTCAGAGTCACGGTGAGCGAGCCGCCCGTGATGGTAAAGGGGTCGTCCGCGCCGAAGCCGGAAATCGTGTTGTCCCCGGAATTATACATCAAATAGGAAAAGGTGACCCCCGAGGCGGTGCCCGTGAAGTTGTTGCTGACCTGTGTCACCCCGGTGCCATCCGTCGAGCCCGTCCACGCCGAGAGGAAGACCGTCTCAGTGCTCCCTCCGGTATAGGTGCCGGTGCCTGTATAGGTAAACGTGATGTAGCGGTCGGCGCCGGCGTCCAACAAGCTGACTTCCATCGCGGCCTGGGTGACACTTGCGAGCAGCGTTAAGGAAATTCCAGACAGAAGCAGTTTGAGTTTCATGTGGGTAATCCAAACGCAGAAAGCAGGATCGCTCAAGTTCATTCCGGTGTCATTCGTCCGGAGTCTCTTGCGCAAAGGCACGCAGACACACAGATGGGCCCGCAAGCAATTTACCTGGCCCGCTGGGTCAACCGTCGCGGCGGGCTGAGGGGTGTTTAGTCGATTGCTTCTAGATGAAAAAGGAGCTGGATGGCGGTTTCGTGGATGTCCTCGACTTTAAAGTAGTATAGGTGGCCGCTTTGCATGTCCATGCGGGGGGAGCCGGAGCGGCGGCCCAAGTCGATATCCTGCCAGGCGGGCAGGGCGTCGCTGCTGGTTTTGCCCAGGTCGTAAAAGGCGTTGGTATAGTAATAGAAGGAGGCCTCTACATCGCCGCCCTTGGGCTTCATACGCAGGGAGAGTTTGTTGCCGAGGCCGTCACGTGTGTCGGTAAAGAGGAACTCGTCCGCGCCGGTGCAGACCAGGTCGGTGGTCTTGACGTCATCGCCGCCGGCCCAGGGGCCGCCGTCCTGGCGGGTGCGGGCCTTGTAGGTGATGCGGAATTCCGGGGCGCGCTGCAGGGTGATGTCGCCGAGGTCGATGGCGCCGCTCTGCTCCGGGTCTATGTCTATCTTTTGCTCGATGTAGCCGGGGGCGCTGAGCTCGAGGTAGTAGGGGATCCGGGACAGTCCTTCGGCGGAGAAGGTCTGGCCGGGGGCGAGCTTTTTCGTTTTCACCGTGACGGTGATGGTGCAGCTGCCCGCGTGGCCGTGGTCATCGAAGAGGTAGGCGTCGTTGTGCAGGCGGAGACGGTAGCTAATCTGGGTGTCCCCGGTCGGGGTCTCCAGGCTGACCTTGGCCTGCAGGGAGCGCAGGTCCTCGGGGGCGGCTTTTTCAAAAGATACCGTGCCGGCATCGAAGACCTTGGGTTGGATTTTCGTCCATTTATCCACGACGAGAGGGGCGTAGCCGTTGGCGTAAAAAATGAGTGTGCGACCCGGGTAGAGCGCTGTGCAGAAGCTGCCGTCGTCCTCGATGGGGGCGCGTGAGCAGGTGATGGCCCCCTCGGGTTTGTTGACTTTGCCCACGATGACGCGCCCGCGGCCATCCCAGTAGTCGTTGACTGACTCCAGCTCCTCCGGGATGTACTCCGCGGATTCGTAGGCGGGCAAGGTGGCCTGGAGCTGGGCAAGCCCCGCGGCACAGAGGAAAAGGAGGGCGAAAAGGATACGGAATGGAAGGTGCATGGTTCGCTTGGGTCGACGGTTGAGTCGACCCTTTAGGGGGATCGATGGCGGCGCAATGTCTTTTCTCGAGGCATATCCCAAAAAGGAACCGTGGCCGTGGTCCCGCACTGCCAGCGCCACCGTGGCCGGGTGAGAGGTGAGAGTAAGGTAAGCTGCTTACTCCTTATAGGGCGGCTTTGTTCATGGGTTCGCGGCTAAAGAATCGTATACCCTTTTCAATGTACTCGAAATCAATGTCATTCTCCTGGCAAATCCTTTGCAGGTAGGCATCGAGGCGATCATCGTCCCTGTTAAGTAGCTTTATTGGTTTATCGGCGAGATCGCTCTGGTAAACGACATCCACATCTATGTAGGGATTCATTCTGTGATTCTTGATCAATTGATGCACATAGAGCGCGAAATGCCGCATGGGAAGCTCTCTGGTTCCTCTTTCATTCCTGCGTCCGAGGTCAATTTGCGTCAGGCTATACCAATCGCCCAAATACTTACGTTTGTACGACAGGCTGAGCTCCTGGGTAATGGCTTCCTTCTTGTCCGAGAAATACCTGGCCGCCACCCATAGCGCATTTACCGGTTCGGGATGGAAATTAAAGAACCAGATGCCGTCCCAACCCTCCTCATAGTAAACCGTGGCTGAGGTCCCGGGATCTTTTTTAGAGGCAGCCCGGAAAGTAAAATCGCCACCCACCTCAATGGGGACATCCGAGTCATTTTTCAGGATATCCGCGACTTTGATATGGATGAGATTATGGTGATAGCCATCCTCATCGGGGATATCGGCCTCAATTTCTTCAACCTTCCCCTCAAGGATGATGGGGCTTTCCTGAATACGATAATTCAGCGGATACCATAGGCCACAAGCAGCGGCGGTGTTCACTGCACTCAGAAGTGCAACAAGAGATAACAGGCATCTCATCGCTCAATTAAATATCGAATCAATAAACACATCAATTTCAATCTATCACATTTCGTTGCCCTTAGGTGCTGGTGGGCTGAGGGAGAGCGTGCCTCGGTGGCATTATCGGCGAGATTCGTTCTGCTAATGACGCCCTGCGGCTGTTGGCTTGGATGCGGATTCGGCTTGTGGGATTGGCTGGTTGTCCTAGATTTTCACTATGAGCCGCCACCTCATGCTCGTATTTTACCTCTGCGCTTCGGTATGCTGCGCGCTGGATACGGTGGACCCGGACTTCGCCCCGGTCGTACGCGGTCCGGGCTCGGTGCGGACGATGGCTTGGCATCCGGGCGGCTGGATTTATGCATCCGTATATGCGGACAAGCTCAATGGGCAGTTGCTGAGTTCGCCGTTGGTGCGATTTGACGAGGACGGCGTCTGGGACAGTGACTACCAGTTGGCTATCGACGATCTGGTCACCCACCTGCTCGTCCTGGAAAGCGGCAAGGTGATCATCGGCGGCACTTTTACCGAGGTGGATGGGCATGAGACCTATCACGTGGCCCGGCTGAATGCCGACGGCTCGGTCGATATCGGCTTCACCGTTATGGAAGAGGACATCCCGACGGGCACGAGTTACAGCGGCAGTTACTTGAATGCTATGGAGGCAGGGCCGGGCGGCTCGCTTTTCCTGGGTTTCAGTGGTGCTGTCGACTACGATTATGATGAGTACGGCCAGCGGTTCTATATCTGGCCGGATATCCTGGTGAAGCTGGATAACGACGGTTCGCGCGATGCCGGTTTTGCGCCCGAGCTCCAGTTCGATTTGTCCGATGGCGGGTTTGTTTACCCTAACGAAATACTGAGCATAAGAGCGCTCCTGTGGACGGCGGACGATCACCTGCTGGTCGGCGGGGATTTCGAGTTGGTCAACGGCACAGCGCAGAGGGCTCTGGCCAAGCTCGATTTAAACGGGGACTTGGTGGAGGCTTTCCAGCCGGAAATTGGTGAGCCTCGTACTCAACCCATTTTTCCGCACACTTACCAGGAGTCGGTCCGTTGCCTGGCAGAGGCCGCCGACGGCAGCTATTACATCGGCAGTAATTTTAAAGAAATCAACGGCGTCCCTCAACTGGCCGTTGCGCGTTTGGGAGTTGATGGCACGTTGGATTTGGCCTTTCGGGTCGATTTTGATACCGGTTATTCTTCGTCCCACTCCGTGGGACAGATACTCGTGGAGCCCTCGGGCAGTCTATTGCTTCTTGGCGAATTCTCGATGGATGGCTCCTATCAATCCAGCAATTGCGTGCGGGTCGATGGCCTCTATGGTCGACAGGACACCGATTTTGGCCTGTCATTTCGGAGTCCCGATGGAGTCCTTCTGCTCCCGGATGGTGATTTGATTGCATATCGGTACAGTATTTTAACGAGCAATGGGGTTGTCCAAGCCCCTATCGCAAGGCTCATGTCCGATGGGGAAGTTGACACATCCGCCATCCTGCCAACTCTGCGTAAGATTCGTGACCTGGATTTGGTTGAGGTATTGCCGGGCGGGCGTTTGCTTGTGCAGGGAAGTTTGCTAGTGGAGGCGAATGATGTCGAGGTGTCGGGAATCGCAGTTTTGACCGAGTTGGGGGCGATAGATACTGAGTTCTTGGAGACCCTTGCCATTGATAAACAAATAACTGCCAGTGCGGTTTTGCCCGGCGGGCGCATTCTCGTGGGAGGGTATTTTACTAGTATTAGTGGGTTTGCCAGGGAAAGCGTGGCGATGCTGGAGCCGGATGGGACTTTGGTGGAGGCTTTCGATTTGAACTTTGGTAGCTACACTAGCGTGTCGAATATTTATGTCCTTCCCAGCGGACGTGTGTTCCTCGAAGGTCGATTCTACGATGCGACGAATACCTCGTTGGGTGAGTCTGGCATCATTGACTTCAAGCAATCGAGTAGTGGGGCCGACTTGTCGTTCGATGCAATTTGGAG
This sequence comes from Verrucomicrobiia bacterium, assembly GCA_030432235.1. Taxonomy (GTDB): domain Bacteria; phylum Verrucomicrobiota; class Verrucomicrobiia; order Opitutales; family Cerasicoccaceae; genus JAUIHT01. The sequence goes on from JAUIHT010000001.1 coordinate 250,785, forward strand.
TGGCTCTTTCAATCCCGGGCTGGACGATTTCTTCTTCCTGGACGATGTCGCTGAGCAGCCGGATGGAAAACTTGTCCTCGTCGGCTCGTTCCTGATCGACGACTCCTTTGTGGATGCCGTGCGTCTGAATGTGGATGGTAGCACCGACGGGAGTTTTGACCCGGAGGCGCAGTTTAGCTCGTTTTATCCGTCCCTGGTCGAGGCTGGGGCCGATGGGAGTCTCTATCTCGGCGGCTCGTCATTCCGCCTGAACGATGAATCCAGTAGCCGCTATCTGGTCAAACTGCTGCCGGACGGAAGCGTGGATACTGCCTTTACCGGCCCCACGAGCTCCGTTTACGATCTGAAACTCGATGTCGATGGCTCGCTCTGGTGTTCGGGATACTTTAGCAACCCGGCCAAGCGCATCGCACATCTCAATGCGGACGGTACGTTGATTGAGAGCTTTGACCCGGGTGACTCGGCCAACCCCTCAGTTCGAATCTTGGCGCTGGAGGCCCCTGATCGTCTCTACATCGCCGGTAGTTTCACGGAGGTGCAGGGGGAGCCGCGTGCGGGCCTGGCGCGCATCAATCTGGAGACGCCGATCAAGCCGCAGGTGCGTCTGGTGCCGGTGACCAAGACGGTGGGCGAGGGGACTGCATTGACGCTTTCGCTCAGCGGGATGGGGCGGGATGAGACTTATGTCTGGTATCACAACGGCGAGCCTCTGTCCGGGGAATCGGGCAGCAGTTTGACCCTGCCGGGTGTTTCGTTGGCGGATGTCGGGGCCTACTCTGTCGAGGCGACCAATAGCGCCGGGACGACGGAAACCGATGCGACCTTGGCGGTGACGGAGTACAGTCTGGCCGATTGGCTGGCCGCGTATGGTCTGAGCGATGGTGACGCGGATGCCGACGGCGATGGTCGCCGCAACGCCGACGAGTATCTGGCGCGGACGAATCCCAACGAGGCACGGTCCTATCTCGACACGCGCACGGCTCGGTCTGGCGGTGGCCTGCGCCTCAACTGGGCGACAAGTCCGGCGCGCAGCTATCAGGTCGAGGTCTGCAACGATATGGTCTCCTGGGAGCCCTACGGCGAACCGGTGACGGGCAGCGGCGCGGAATCCGCGCTCGATTTGACCAGCGAGCAGCTTGGTCAGTGGCGCTTCTGGCGCGTGAGCGTCTCCAAGCCCTAGGGTTTGAGCATGCGCGAAGCAAACGGCTCACGATTTGGCCATTTTCGGGGGCACCTTTTCGGGTTGCGCTTGTCCGAGAGGGGGCTTTCCTCTACCTCTTTTGCCTGAACCGTGCCCGCGACCCTATCCCAGATCGATCCTTGGACGAAGTGCTCCGCCGCGCTGGTGTTGGCTTTTGCGGCGTTTGTCTGCTACGACCAGTACTACTACTGGAGCACGCAGGCGGAGTATTCCTTCGGCTACATCGTGCCGCTGTTCGTGGGCTTCGTCCTCAACGAGCGCTGGCCGCAGATAAAGGCCTACCTGCTGGGCACGGCGGAGAATACCACCAAGGCGCCCCGCGACGGCATCACGATTCTGCTGGAAGCACTGTTCGCGGTCGGCCTGGCGGCTTCGCTGGGTGTTTTCCTGTTGGGCGGCGCCATCCGCATCTCTCAGGGGCCGGGTAACCTGGCCAGCCTGCTTGTCGCGGCGGGCTTCGCCGGGATTTTCCTCGGCATGGCCTTTTTCAGCGGGGGCGAGGACGCTGAGAAGCAGAGTTATTCGCTGTGGTCGCGGCTGGGCTTCACCTTCCTGTTTTTGTTCCCGGCGTTGGTCTGGCTCATCTCCGCGCCCATGGTCATGTATCTGGACTCGGACGTGAAGCTCATCCTCATGCAGTGGGTATCCATCATCGTCTTCCACGTCTTCGACTTCCTCGGGATGTCCATCCAGCGCGAGGGCAACACGCTCATCTTGCCGCAGGGGGTGGTCGGCGTGGCCGACGCCTGCTCGGGCGTGCGCTCGCTGACGGGCTGTATCTTCGCGGGCTCCTTCCTCGCGGCGGTATTTTTGAATAAATTCTGGAAAAAGGTGCTCTTGCTGACTGCCGCCATCGTGTTGGCCTTCGTCATGAATATCTTCCGCAGCCTGTTCCTGACCGGCTGGGCCTACGCCTACGGCTCGCAGGCCATCGACGAGAAGGTGCTGACTTTCATCGCCGGCGGCATCACCCTGCACGACCTGACCGGTTACGCCGTTCTGGGCCTGACGTGTGTTTTCCTTGTCATGCTGCTGCCGATTTTTAATTTCACGATTGCGCCTCCCGACGAGGATGACGATGACGATCACTTTCCCACCGCACCTGCCGAACAACCAAGCTAGATGCCTGCGAAGCCGCTGAAGATACTACAAGTCGCTCCCGAAATCGCCCCCTACGCCAAGGTCGGGGGCCTCGCCGACGTCGTCGGCGCGTTGACGCGGGAGTTCTCCGAGGCCGGTCACGACGTGCGCTCCATGGTGCCGCGCTATGGCTTCCTCCAGCAGGATGACACCTGGGAGGCCCGCGATGAGCCGCTGGCCGTCCACCTGGGCGGCGGCAAAACCGAATTTGCCAGGGTCTGGCGGATGCCCTACCGGGACAGCCCCGGCGGCGTCTATTGGCTGGAGTACGACAGGTACTTCCATCGCCACGAGATTTATACCGGCCCCTGGGGCAGCCATGCGGACAACCACGAGCGCTTTGCCTTCCTGTCCCGTGCCGCTATCGACTACTGCCATCAGGAGCAGTGGTACCCGGATGTTATCCATTGCCACGACTGGACCACGGGCTTCGTTCCGGTCTATCTGAACTCGACCGAGTTCGGTACGCCAGTGGCACACGCCGCAACGGTTTTCACCATTCACAACCTCCAGCATCAGGGCCTCTTCGGGCGCGAGACGCTGGACTTTGCCGGGCTGCCGCAGAGCCTCTTCCGCCCGGACTGCCTGGAGTCCGTCGGTCTCGTCAACATGATGAAGGCCGGGCTCTACAACTCGACCAAGCTGACCACCGTCAGCCAGACCTACGCCCACGAAATCCAGCAGCCCGAGCTCGGCTGCGGGCTCAACCACGTGCTGAAGTTCCGCGCCGCCGACCTCATCGGTGTCGTCAACGGCATCGACGTGAAGGAGTGGAATCCCGCCACGGACAAGCTCATCCCGGCGACTTTCACCGCGGACGACCTCTCCGGCAAGGCCGTCTGCAAGGCCGAACTGCAAAAGGCGTTCGGGCTCGAGGAAGCGCCCGGAGTCCCGATTTTCAGTGCGGTTGCCCGCCTCTTCGACCAAAAGGGTCTCGATCTGCTCGCGGGCATCGTCCCCTGGCTGATGGACTCGATGAATATCCAGATCGTGCTGCTTGGCGCGGGCGACCCTGGCCTGGAAAATGCCTTCCGCGACCTCGCCGCCAAGTACCCCGGCCGCGTCGGGGCTTTCATCGGCTACAACCATAAGCTTTCCCACTTGGTCGAGGCCGGCAGCGACTGCTTCGTTATGCCGAGCCGTTTCGAGCCCTGCGGCCTGAACCAAATGTACTCCATGGCCTACGGCACGCTGCCCATCGTGCGCTCTACCGGTGGCTTGGTTGATACGGTCGAGCAATACGTGGAAAAGCGCGGCACTGGCACGGGCTTCCGCTTCGAGCATGCCACCGGCGAGGCCCTTTACTACACCATGGGCTGGGCTTGCTCGACTTACTACGACCGACCCGATGAGTTCCGCAAGCTTCAGCACAACGCCATGACCCGCGACCTCTCCTGGAAGGCCTCCGCGGCGGTCTACGGGGATGTCTACCGCTGGGCAGTCGAGGCGCGTCTGCGCGGCCTCGGCATCCAGACCGGTCAGAGCCTTTCCCGCGCGCCCTTCAAGGTGGCTGGGTAGCGGGGTACAAAAGATTGTCCCGTGCGGTCACGCACCGCGGGTCTGGGGCGCGTAGCCCCAGGTAGTGCGTCAGCGGCGTATAGTTTGGCGCGCCGCGAACGTCAGCTGGGCAAAATCCCCACGACTAGGCCGACCACGCCGCCGTAGACGATATGCCCGATGAGGTGCAGCGCGCCGGTCTGGAAGGTGGCGTTGCGGTATTTTTCGATGGGGTGACGCTCGGCTACCACGAACATCAGGCAATAGCTGGTGAAGATGCCGTGAAAGAGTCCGAGCCCCAGCCCCAGGAAGATGGAGTAGGGTAGCGTCGTGGCCTGTGCCGCCACCATGATCAGCCCGTATGCCAGCCCGAAGGCTGCGCCCGAGGCCAGATGGATAAAGCGCCCGATGACGTTCGCGCCTTCCAGTTTGCCGGTGATGAGGCTACCGAGGGCCTCGGTCATGTCGACATGGGGGTGGGTATCTTTGCTGGCCAGCAGCAGGAAGAAATCCATCGCAGCCGCGCCGAGGAAACCGGCCAAGAGCGATGAGAGGATCAGAGCCAGAGTAGTTTCCATGATATCAATATAACACGACCTTATAGCAGAGGCAAATGGGCGCCGGAATCCGTGGTTTTGCGCGTTGCCAAACGCCTTGGATTGGGTAGTCTATTGTCAGTATGGAAAAGGTCGTCCGCAAACGCAGTCTGCGCGAGTTTGGCGCCAAGGAAAACCCTTGGGCGGACCGCACCCCGCAGGAGCGGCTTACCGCTATGGCCGTCATTTGTCAGACCCAGCAACAGGATGGAGAAGCTCAATCAGGATTTCCTCGCGTTTATAAAATTACTCGAGGCGCACGCCGTTGACTACCTGATTGTCGGTGGTTATGCCGTCGGTCTGCACGGCTATCCCCGCTACACTGGCGATATCGATTTCTTCGTCGCTGTGAGCGAGGCCAACGCCGAAAAGTTAATGGCTGTTTTCGAGGCATTCGGTTTTGGCGAAATAGGTATCGGCAAAGAAGACTTCCTACAAGAGGCCTTCGTCGTTGAGATTGGCCGGGAGCCGCGAAAAATACAGGTGCTTACAGGGATTGATGGTGTGGATTTTAAGCATGCCTACGCCAGCCACTTGGAAGTCGATTACGAAGGGCTGCGGCTGAAATTTATCAACCGTGATGATCTGATAGCGAATAAGTTGGCCAGCGGGCGCACTAAGGACCGACTGGACGCTGAGGAGTTGAAGCGCCTGGCCGGAGAATAGCCGCAAAGAGTAAAATCCCCCTTGAATACTGGACGGGTTTCTACATGACTTTCCGGTGCCCATGACGGAAATCCGCGAAATTGACGCCCAGGCCATCGCGCAGGCCTGTGAGCGCCTGGCCAGCGAGCTGGCCGCCGCCCATACCGGGACGGAGAAGCTCATGGTCGTAGGCGTGGCCAATGGCGGCATCGTCCTGGGCCAGCGTTTGGCGAACACACTCGGGAAGGAACTCGGGCGTGAGCTGCCGCTGGGGCAGGTCAACATCACCTTTCACCGTGACGACATCGGCACCAACCCGATTCCCGAGGAAAAGCAGAGCACGCATATCCCGGTGGACGTCACTGGGTACACCGTCATTCTGGTGGACGACGTTATCGCCAGCGGGCGCACAATCCGCGCGGCCCTCAACGAGCTTTTCGATAGCGGACGGCCCGCCCGCGTGGAACTGGCTGTGCTCTGTGACCGCGGCGGACGCAAGCTGCCCGTCCAACCGGACTATCTCGGCTTCGTCGAAGAGGCCGACTCCGACCACAAGGTGCGCGTGACTTTAGACCTCGAGCATCCCGAACGTGACCGCCTCGTCGTTCTACAACCATGAGCCTGACCGCACCTTTACCCTGGACCCGAAAAGACCTCACCGGCATCGAAGATCTGGAGCCCGGGGAGCTGGAAACCGTTTTTCAGCACGCCGAGAATTTCAAGGGCACGCTGACCCGCTCGAACAAAAAGCTGCCCTCCCTGCGCGGCCGGACCATCGTCAATCTCTTCATGGAGCCGAGCACGCGCACGCGCATCGCCTTCGAGATTGCCGCCTCCCGCCTGAGCGCCGACGTCATCACCATCACGGGTAACGCCAGCAGCCTGGTCAAGGGGGAGAGCCTGAGGGACACCGCCATGAACATCCAGGCGCTCAACGCCGACATGATCATTATGCGCCACAGCGCCGCCGGGTCCGCGCGCTACCTGGGTAAGACCATCGACATTCCCGTGGTCAACGCCGGGGACGGTGCGCATGAGCACCCCACCCAGGCCCTGCTCGACGCCTTTACCCTGCGCGAACACCTCGGCAAGGACCTGCGCGGCAAGAAGATTACCATCCTCGGCGACATCCTTTTCAGCCGCGTGGCCCGTTCCAACATCTGGACCCTGACCAAGCTCGGGGCGGAGGTCACCCTGGCCGGCCCCTCCACGCTGGTGCCGCGCGACTTCGAGAAGCTCGGTGTGAAGGTCTCGCACGAGCTCAAGCCCGCCCTGGCCGATGCCGACGCGGTCATGCTGTTGCGCATCCAGCACGAGCGGCAGACCTCGACGCACTTCCCCTCGCTGGGCGAGTACACCAGTATGTTCGGCCTCAATAAATTCCGTGCCGGCTATTTGAAAAAGGACGCCATCATCATGCACCCCGGCCCGATCAACCGCGGCGTCGAAATCGACTCCGACCTGGCTGACTCCAAGCGCAGTGTCATCCTGGAGCAGGTCACCAACGGCATCGCCGTCCGCATGGCGGTGCTTTACCTCTGTGCCGCCACCACCGGCCAACCGACGGAGGACGCATGAGCAAGGTACTTTGGATTAAGGGCGGACACGTCATCGACCCGGTGCAGCAGCGCGACGGCAAGGGCGACCTCTTTGTGGTCGACGGCGTTTTTGTCAAAAGCCTCAGCGCCGCGGAGAAGAAGGCGGCGAAGGTTATTCAAGCCAAAGGACTGGTCGTCTGCCCCGGCTTTGTCGACATCCATACGCACTTGCGCGAGCCGGGTGACACGGCCAAGGAAACCATCGCCAGCGGCACCCTGGCGGCGGCGGCGGGCGGCTTCACCACCGTGGTGTGCATGCCCAACACCAAGCCCCCCGCCGACAATGCCGGCACCATCCAGCTAATCAGGGACGCCGTGGCCCGCACGGCCAAGGTTAACGTCTTTCCCATGGGCTGCATCACCGCCGGTCGCGAGGGCGAGCGCCTCGCGCCCATCGGTTCGCTGGCCCGCGCCGGTGTGGTGGCGGTATCCGACGGCGGACACTGCATCCAGAATGCCGAGATCATGCGCCGCGCCGTCGAATACGCCGCGATGTTCGGCCTGCCTGTCATCGACCACTGCCAGGACGCTAACCTGACCGAGGGCTGCGTCATGCACGAGGGCGACATTTCCCTGCGCCTGGGCCTGCGCGGCATGTCCCGCATGGCCGAGGACGTCATGGTCGCGCGTGACGCTATCATGGCGGAGCAAACCGGCGCCCACCTGCACCTCCAGCACATCGCCTCGGCCTCCGCGCTGGACATTATCGCGTGGTCGCGCAAGCGCAAGGCGCGCCTCACCGCCGAGGTCACGCCGCACCACCTGGCCTTGACCCACGAGGCGCTCGTCGAGTACGACACGAATTTGAAAATGCTGCCGCCCCTGCGCACCGAAAAGGATCGCCAGGCGCTGATCAAGGGCCTGAGGAAAGGCGTCATCGACTGTATTGCCACCGCCCATGCCCCGCACACCGTCATGGAAAAGGACCGCGAGTTCGACTACGCGCCCTTCGGCATCAACGGCCTCGAGACAGCCTTCAGCGTCTGCTATCGTGCTCTCGTCGAGGCGGGGCACGCCTCCCTGAGCGAGCTGATTGGCTGGTTGGCGCACAAGCCCAGCGAACTGCTCAACCTCGGGCGCGGCACCCTGGAGCCCGGTCGTCCGGCGGACTTTATCCTGCTCGATCACAAGGCCGAGTGGGAGGTAACCGCAGCGGGTTTCCGCAGCCTCTCCAGCAACTCCCCCTGGCTGGGAGATACGTTGCCGGGGAAGGTTCACGCCACCTATGTGGGCGGCGCCGAAGTTTATAATGACGCCTAGGGCATGGATCAGCCTTTGACGCCTGCCCTCGTGCTCCTGTCCATCTATTTCTGGATATGGCTGGTGGGCGGATTGACGGCGCTGGTGCTCGACCTGCGCGCCGATGCCCGCGAGGCATCGATGAAGCTGCGTCCCTGGAATGCCAGTTGGCTGGACTTCGCCCTCTATGCCTGGTCATTGATCATGCTGGTATTTGCCGCCCAGGTGGTGGCCTCCTACCTGTTGCATGCTTTCAACGTGCCCGATGACGATCTCTCGACCATCGTACTGGCGCAAGGGCTGGCCTTCCATGGCGTGGCCTTGGTTCTGATTGTGGTGGCTTACCGTCGTGCGGGGTTGGCCCAGACCCTCACACCTTCCCCGGAGCGGTTGGCCGTTCGCACCATTTTCAAACAGATCGTTCGGTTCTTTTTCGCCGGGGTTTTTCTGGCTATGCTGTTGGGCAAAGGCTGGGAGCAATTACTCGTCCTGCTGGCGGAAGCCGGATTCATGAAGCCGCCCGCGCCACAGGAGCTGGTCGAGCTTTTTACCGAGGGTGGCCTAAACTGGCGCACGGCCGCGTTGATTTTTCTCGCCGTGGTGATTGCCCCGATCAGCGAGGAGTTTGTCTTTCGCGCCGGGCTGTACCGTTTCCTGAAAGGCCGCTTCTCCGCCCGCACGGCATTGGTGGTCAGTTCACTGTTGTTTGCCATGATGCACTTCAACACGCTATCGTTTCTGCCACTACTGCTCATCGGGATGTTGCTGTGCCGTGCTTACGAACGGAGTGGAAACATCCTTGTGCCCATCGGATTTCACGCTCTTTTTAATGCCAATACCATTGCGCTGCTGGTCCTTGCCGGACCTCAGGTGGCGCCATAGGCTACCATGCTCGACCTTATCGGATACCTGCTTTCAGGCCTGGGGATGTTTTTCGTTGGCATCTTTCTGGTCGACAAGCATCTGCAGCGGCTGACCGGACGTCGCCTGCGCACCGTCTTTCTCAAGCTGACGGATACGCATTGGCAGGCGGCCTGGTGGGGCTTTTGCATCGGGGCCATCACGCAGACGGCCTCGGCCATCACCTTCATCAGCATCAGCCTGGTCAACAGCGGCCTGTTGAAACTGCGCCGGGCGCTGACCGTGCTCAACTGGTCCAATCCGGGTACCTGCCTGCTTATCTTTTTTCTTACGCTGCCACTGGATATCTTCGTGGCTTATCTGGTCGGCGTGGCCGGGCTCTTTTACGCCTTTCAGCAGCCGCGCAGATTCCGCGACGCGGCGGGCTTCGCCTTTGGCATCGGGCTGCTCTTCTTCGGTTTGCTTTACCTGGAGGACTACGGGGACCAGCTCAAGGACTTCGCGTGGTTCCGCGAGTTGATATCCTTCGCCGGGCAGAATTACCTACTCGTCTTCGTGGTGGCAACGCTCCTGACCATGCTGGCGCAGAGCGGTAACGCCGTCGTGCTGGTCGTGCTGGTGTTGGTCAACGCCGGGCTGCTGGGGCTGGAGGAAGCCGTGGTGGCGGTCTACGGGGCCAACCTCGGTGCGAGCCTCATCACGCATTTGCTCACGCTGCGGCTGAAGGGGACGCCCAAGCAGCTCGCGATGTTCCAGGTGCTCTACGGTTGGATCGGCACCGCAGTCATGCTGCCGCTGTTCTTCTTTGAAACGTGGACGGACTTGCCGCTCGTGATGGCGTTGCTGGAGAAGGTCTGCCCTACACCGACCATGGCGGTGGCGGTGGCAAACCTGCTCTGGTGTGGCGTCACCACGCTGGTCATTGCGCCCTTTGAAAGTCCCTTTGCCGCGGCCCTCGAAAGGTGCTACCCGCCGCGCGAGGAGGAGGCGGACCGCCGCCCGCGCTATCTGTACCCGCACTGCGACGAGCAACCGGAAGTCTGCCTCGACCTCATTTATAAAGAGCAGATTCGATTGGCCCGGCGGCTCCTGCGCTATCTCGACCTGCACGGCGAACCGGCCGAGTTGCGCGATGACGCCTTTCGGGTGCACGAAGACTTTCGCGCGCTCTCCGAGGAAGTCAGTCACTATCTGGGGCTGTTGGTGCACCGCGATGTGCGTGGCGAAACCGCGCGGCACCTGCGTGCGCTGTTGGAGCGCCTTGATATTCTGAACGCCGTCGAGGGTGAGTTCTACAAAACCATTCCCATGGCCAAAGAAAGCTTCGTGGACTCCGATGGCCTCGCCGAGCGCCTCCTGGAGGGGTTTGACGCCGCCGCCCGGGTGGTGGTCGACGGCATCGAGAGCGCCGACGATACCGATCTCGAGTTGGCGCACACGGTGACCGAGGACGGCGGCGAAACCGTCTCGCGCCTGCGCGCCAATTTCATCGAGTCCGCCGGAACCTACGACGCCTCGCAGCAGGCAGGTTTGCTGCGCCTCGTCGCCGGCATCGAACGCCTCATCTGGCTGATGAATAGCCTGGTGCGGAATGCCAAAGCCTGCGGATGAGGAGTATCAGATAAGCTCAATAGAAATATGCTTGGCATAGTGATTGAAATCTCTGTCCGTTGTAAGGATACCGATATGGTGGTTTACGGCTTGGGCGCATATTAGAAAATCCACCGGTGAGCCTTGCACTCCGGCGCGTCGGCAGCGGTTGTAAAGTTGGGCGGCCAGCAGGTGGTCTTGGCTTGTCGCCAGTACGTCAGGAAAGCCTTCCAGGATCACTTCTACTCGCTCATACTGGGCCTCCTCACGAATGCCAGAGAGCAGTTCCTGCCGGATGATGCCCAGCATGATGACTTGTCCGTCTTGGATGCCTTGCCTAAGAACATCCAACTTTTTGGATGCGCTTCGGGAATGGCGCCGCAGGAAAAGCGACCAGACTGAAGTATCGGCAATAAACTTCATCGTGCCCGGCGCGCGGCCTTATAATCGTAACCTTCAAAGAAGTCTATGGTGCCTTCCAATTCGAGCATCTGCAACTGCTTGCGCCGCTGCACAAACTCCGCCAGTGCCTGATTTACTGCCTCCTTCTTGGTTTTGAAGTGTCCGGCCTCGACGGCATCCGCCAGCAGGTTTTCGTCGATCTTTAGATTCGTTGCCATGTGTCAAATGTTGACACATAGGGAAGTTCTGTCAAATGTGATTTCGTTCTCCTGCGCCTCATCTGGCTGATGAATAGCCTGGTGCGCAACGCCAAGGCCTGTGGGTGAGGGGCGTTTTAAGCGCGTTTATGGCGATAGGCAGCCACCAGCAGGGCGGTGACCCCAAGGGCGATGCCCAGATGGGATGCTTCCGGGACGGCGGTGAACTGCACTTCCGAGAGCATGGTCCACTCGGAGGCACGCGTCACATCCATGATGAGCTGATCGGTCGTCACGCTAAAGCCGGAAAAGGTAAACGGTACGGTGGTTCCATTTCCGGGCGGGTTAATGACATCAAAAGTCTGCGTGAAACTATTGCCTGTCGTGTGCAGGGTGACTGAAGCGGGGACGCCCACGCCCGCATTGCCGTCACTATCGGCAAACCAGGCGGTAAAGGAACCCACGTTTACGGTCTCGCTGAAGTTGAACGTGATGCTGAAGTTCGTGTTTCGCCAGCCCACGAGCTTAGCCTGTTCCGACGGGGCGGGGTTGATGCCCGTTCCCCAAACGATGACATCGGTAACGCCATTGGTCAGCTCGACCCCGCCCGCGTCCGGATAGCTGGGGGAGGCAGAAGGCGAGGCGCTGTAGCTGCTCACGCTGACGATGGCGGCAGAGGCCACGGCACAGGAGAAAAAGAATACAGCAATAAAAGCGTTCGTGGTGGTGCGCATAACTAGCTTAGTGCCAAGAGATAGCGACTTGCCACGCCAACACAAGCCGGAAAGCGAACGTATACATCAAGCGGGCTTCCTGGCCGAAATCAGTTGGTAGTAGCCCATGATGGGCTCGCTGGCGAAGTCGATAAAGCCCGCGCCCTCGAGCATGTCTTTAAATTCACTGACGGAGTACTGCTTACCCTTTTCGTGCAGGAGCATGGTCACATTGGCGCAGGCCGTGTGCAGGGGGCCGTCCTTGGTATCGGCGATGGGCATTTCGCACAACAGGATGAGACCGCCGGGCTCCAGGGAGTCGAAGGAGTTGGCAGCCAGCTTGCGGCAGGAGGCGAGGTCCCAGTCGTGGAAGATGTTGCTGTACAGATGCGCGTCGTGCCCGCCCGGCAGCGCCTCCGCGAACATATCACCCGGCAGTAGTGTCACGCGATCGGAGACGCCGTACTTCTGCAGCGTTTCCCGGGCGAGCTCGCAGACCGGTGGAATGTCGAGTGCGGTTACGTGAATCGCTGGCCGCTTGGCGGCCAAGGCGCAGGTGATGGAGCAGGAGCCAGCGCCGACATCCAGCAGGGTGCGGATCTCATCGAAATAACGATGCTCGGCGAGGGCACAGCCTGCCGGCAACGTGTGCGCGTGCATAAGCTCGATGAATTTCCGCACCTCTTCGGTATTTAGCGCAGCGGCCTGGACGGCCTTGGCGTGTGGTGGCTCATCGCGCAGGATGGCCGCTTTGACGGCTTCGTAGAGACTGGAGTTGAAAAGGCTGACGGCATAGGTCAAGTTGCCCGCGTAGGTGAACGGGCTGCCCGGCAGCAGGTAGGTGCGCCCTTGATCGGTAACGCTATAGGTGCCGTCTTCGTGGCTCTGCAAAAAACCGGTGGCTGCGCTGACGGTCAGCATGGCCTCCACGGCACGCGGCGTGAGTTTTAAATGAGCGGCCAGCGCTTCGATGCTTTGTGGCTGTTCGGCCAGTATGGCATAGACGCCCAATTCCTCCGCGACCACGATGGCGGGGAAGGCCAGGCAACCGTACATCATGTCATAAAGCGGTGTGTCGCTGACCGTGGGGTTTAACTCACTGGGATCGACGGGCTTCATGTGGGCGTAGGATCATCAGTGTGTGTCGACGCTGTCGGAGCGTTATCTTCCCGTCCAAATCCTCAGCGACCTCAGCATGAAGAGTTCGAGGGCGGCGGGGTCCTGGAAATTTACCTCCAACAGGCCGGCGGAGCGCTCGAGGGCGGCGGTGGCACGGGCGAGCTGCTTGGCGGGGACCTGTGATGGGTCGGCTGTGGCGAAGTCACGCGTGGCGCGTTCGAGCTCGGTCAGCAGGCGGGCACGGAGGCCCTTGCGAGCGCCGGTTTCAAGCGCGTCCTGTTCTTCGCTGGAGATGTCTTCGGGGAGGTTGGCTTTTTCCACCGCCCAGGCCTCGTCGGAGAGGCGTTTGAGGGTGGCGGTGAAGCGCGCCACAATGCCGTAGATGCCGAGGATAAGATTGGTCACGGCGGCCTTGTCCATCTTGCCTGAAGTGACAATACCGAGCCACGCCTTGTAGTCCTCGATAAGGGCGCGCCACTCGGGGTCGTCGAGCTGGTCGAGCCCGGCAGGGAGACGCAGGTTCATGCAGCGGCTGCGAATAGTCGCCAGCAAATCGTAGGGGCGGGTGGTGAGGAGAAAAATGGTGGTGTCGGCGGGCGGCTCTTCCAGCGTCTTGAGGAAGGCGTTGGCGGCGGCCTTGTTCATGCGGTCGGCCTCGTAAATGACCGCGACCTTGCGGCCGCCCTGGTTGGCGGTGCGCTGGATCTGCCCGATGACCGCGCGGGTCTCGTCGGCGCCGATTTGCCGCATCTTGTTGGCCGGTCGCAGGGCGAAAAAGTCGGGATGCTTGACCGGGTCGTTCTTGGCCTCCAGCAGTTTCCCGGCGAGACTGTGAGCGACCTGTTGCAGGCCTTCGAGAGCGTCACCAAAAAGCAGGATGCCGTGAGGCAGGCGACCCTGTTGGCGTGCGGCCTCAAGGATTTGTGCCGGGCGGGAATTTTCCAAATCGCTCATGCGGTAAAGAACTTTTCGACGGCGGCGACGATGTCATCCACGGGAGCGAGCTTGCCCGCGCCTTCGTAACCGCAGGCGAGCATACCGCTTTCCTGCGGCTCGATGAAGTGGCAGCCGTGTTCGCGCAGGGTCGCGATGTTGGCCTGGGTGGCGGGGTGGGCGAGCATCTTGCCGTTCATGGCCGGTGCGATCATGACGGGCGCCGGGGTGGCCAGGTAAATCGACGTTAGCAGGTCGGGCGCGAGGCCGTGGGCGAAGCAGCCGAGGATGTTGGCAGTGGCTGGCGCGACGAGGACGAGGTCGGCCTTGTCCGCCAGTTCGATGTGGCCGGGCTGCCAGCCGTTGCCCTCCTGCCACAGGTCGACGCCCACGGGATTTCGCGAGAGCGTCTGCAGGGTGATGGGCCCGATGATTTGCGCCGCCTCCTTGGTCATGACGCAGAAGACCTCCGCGCCGCGCTTGACGAGCTGCGAGGTGATGTCCGCCGCCTTGTAGGCCGCGATGGAGCCGGTCACGCCGAGGACGATGGTTTTGTCGGTCAGAGGCACGGGCGTATCGTCAAGGCTTCGGTGGCAAGAGTCAAGCGGATGGAAAGCGCGGATATGGTTCCACGCCAAGGCGGTTGTCAAAAGCTCTGATTGTTCGTTTAATCAATGCGTTCAATACCCCCTGTGATTTGTCGTGCCGTTGCTACCGCGTCAGCGGCGAATCGCTCAACCCCTAACATACCCCTCCCATGCCTCAACTATTCCTTGCGGAGAAGTTTCTCCGTACCGTTAATCCGTCGCAGTTTATCGTAAAAAATAGCTCAACCGTTTTGGCGGTTGGCTTGCTCTCAGTAATGCCGTTGACCGTTTCGGCGCTCCCGTCGGCTTTGAATCCCAACGATTTCACCGAAGCGTTCTACGACGATTTCACCTACACCGATGCCAGTAACCAGCCGGCTCTGAATCCGTTGTACTGGAACATCGAAGACGACGACACGATCAATAATCCCAATCGCGGTGCGTTGATGGACCCCACCGCTGTCGTAGCCGGCGCGGGCACGGTCACGCTCTATACTTACACCGACAGTGGCACGCATTACAGCGGCAATATCAACACCACGGACAAGGTTCACAGTAACTTCGGTTACTACGAGGCTTATATCCGCTGGGACCAGCTTCACGGCGGGGTGGCTGCCGCCTATTGGATTATGCCAGGGTCCACTCCCGGCTCCGATCCGGCGACGGGACAGGAGATTGACATCATCGAGCTCCGCAACGAGCGCCGTGCGCGTTTTTACTCGGACGGACTGGCGAATAACTCCGGTACGATCATTCCGCTCGATGATCGCCTGCACTTCGGGCTGCATTGGGACGGCTACAACACCCACCAGAATTCCCTCTGGGGCACGGTTTTCCCGAAGGGCGTCGGCAACACCCTGGTCGACGGAAACTTTCACAAATACGGGCTGCTCTGGACGCCGGACCTTTACGTGGTCTACTTCGACGATGTCGAAGTCTTTCGCGCTCCCAAGCCCTACCGGGCCTTTGACTCGAACAACCCATCATCCATTCCCGCCGACGTGGTCGACCCCCTGCTACCGCTGCCGGGCAGCTCCGGTTGGTACTACGAAGGCGACCTTTCATCGACCAGCTCCGTGGACGAGGGCTGGCTCGCTTCCGATAAGGACGGCTATACCAGCGAGGTCTACTATCCCTCGTCGGGTCTGGTTCGCAATCCCACCAGCGCGGTGAAATTCTCCAACGAGAAAGCCGTATCCTACGCCATGTCGCGGGTCATCCTCTCCCTCGAGGTGCGTGCCCCGGGCAACCCCTCCGTTCACACCGAGGGTCAGGACGGGTGGGTAGGGGACATCCCCTCGGGCGGTTACGGCGCCCTGGGCACAGCTGCCAACAACAAGATGACCGTCGATTGGGTTCGCTATTATTCCCTCAACAGCCTGACCGGTGCGCAGTCCGCCAGCGCGACCAACAGCATCCCCGGCACCATCGACGCCACCGATTACGACAACGGCGGCCAGGGCGTGGCCATCTTTGAACGCGACGGCTCCGGCAGCGCGGGTGTCGATACTGGCACTTACAGCGGCGGCGACTATGTTATCACTGATCAGCGTGAGTGGCTGGAGTACACCCTGAGCACGCCGCAGCCGGGCTATTACCTGATGTATCTGGAGATGGCTAATCCGGTCAGCCCCACCGGCTTGACCAATGGCGAAATCAACGACGAGCGCAGCACGATCAAAGCCAGCGTCGGCAATGTCGTTATCGGCAGCGCCAGCGTCGACCTCAGCACGGAGACCGCCTTCGCGGACAAACTGCGCCGCCATTTGATTTCCGACATCCCCTACCTGCAGTCCGGCGACATCATTAACGTCGAGGCGGTGAACAACTCACAGATTTCACTGGCCGGGCTCCACTTTGATTACCTCGGCAATGCGGTAGCGTTTGCCGAGGCGGAGGACGGCGCACTGACGGGCGTCTTTTCCGGGAACACGGATTCTTACCTGACCGGCTTCAACGCATATGACAGTAATGAGGCTCCCGATTATGTCCACGGCACCGCCACTTATACGGGGCTGACGCTGCCTAACTGGGACGACGAGGACGCCACGCTCTTCCTGGCCTATTCCGGGGCTTATAACAGCAACAAAAATCCCAATCTCACCGTCGAGGTGAACGGCAACCCCATTACGGTCGACGTCGCATTTGACGACCCGCATTTCGCCATTGGCGGCCATGAGTGGAATTTTTATCGCATCCAAACCGTAGCGGTCCCGGCGGCCTATCTGCAATCCGGTGGAAACACGGTCGAAGTCATCGCCAACAACGTGAACAATCAAGGGCTGCGGCTGGATTGGCTCTGCCTCGGCGCCACTGTCACGCTGCCTCCTTCGTCCGGAATGACGGTTGAGCTGGAAGCGGAGGACGCCGCCGTCTTCGGCGACAGCGGTAATGAGGCCTACTACGGCACTCACGCCAACGCCCACGGGCCGAACAACGGCTACGTTGACGGACTGAACAAAGCCAACGCCGGTTTGCAATGGACCAACGTCCAGGCCTCGACCGGCACGGTCCAGCTCGTCATTCATTACGCCACCACAGGCTCCGGCGTAACCAAGACCCTCGAGGTCAATGGCACGGTCGTCGATGACAGTGTGAGCTTCCCGGCCACCAGCGGCAATAACGACTTCTCCGGTGCGGTCACGGTGAACGGGGTCACCCTGGCGGGGAGTGACACGATCAAGATTTACCGCGACCTCAGTGCCCCCGGCAGCAATACGGGCTCCCTGCGCGTGGACTACATCGAAATCATCGGCGTCGTGCCGGTCGACGAAACGGTCGAGGCCGAAACCGGTTCGCTCTTCGGTGACAGCGGCAACGAAGCTTACGTGGGCACGCACGGCAACGCCAGCAACGGCGCGTTTGTCGACGGCCTCAACAAGATGAACGCCGGGGCCACGGTCAGTTTGCCGTCGGTCCCCGCCGGTCAGTACGACATCACCCTGGGCTACGCCACAACGTCCTTGACCTGCAACAAGACCGTCGAGGTCAACGGCAGCGTGGTCAATGCGGCCCTGGATTTCCCGGCGACCAGCGCGAACAATGACTTCTCCGGTACGGTCACTTTGAGCGGGGTGACGCTCACCGGCAGCGGCGACACCCTCACGGTTTGGCGCGACCCGGCGGTTTCGGGCAGCAATCCGGGGAGTCTTCGCCTGGACTACATCCAGGTGCAGAACTAGGTGGCCCTTTTGGTACCGCAAAGCCCGGGACTTCGCGCCCGGGTTTTTTTGTTTCCGCTAACCGGATGCTTTGTGTCCCTCGTTGTTGACTACCGGCGCTTGGCTGTTGACCGTAGCGTATGCCCAACGAGCCGCACCTTCAAGACACGGAGCGCCTGATCGACCGCCTGCTGCGGGTCATCGAGCGCGAGGTTGTACCGCTGACCGAGCAGGGGGTTCGCCAGGGCAATAAAATCTTTGGCGCGGCCATCCTGCGCAAGAGCGACCTCTCCACCGTGCTGGTGGAGACCAACAACGAGCGTGAGAATCCGCTCTGGCACGGCGAGGTTCACGCCATAAAGCGCTTCTACGAACTCCCGGAGACGGAGCGCCCCGCGCCGAAAGATTGCCTCTTTCTCTCCACGCATGAGCCCTGTTCGCTGTGCCTGTCGGCCATCACCTGGAGCGGCTTCGACAATTTTTACTATCTCTACGGGCACGAGGACTCGCGCGACAGCTTCAACATCCCGCATGACTTACGCATCCTCAAGGAGGTCTTCCACCTCGACGCCGGCTGCTACGCCCAGGAAAACCACTACTGGAAGTGCTACTGCCTGACGAAGGAGGTTGCAGCCTGTGAGCCGCCGATTCGTAAAGCCTTTCAGGAGCGCATTGTGGCCTTGAACAAACGCTACGCGGAGCTGTCGAATCTTTACCAAGCCAGCAAGGGCGATGCACCGATGCCGTTGACCTGAGCGCGACACCTGTATTGAACACCATGTCCCTGAAAAATCCACGTATTGCGGTTGTCGGCGCCGGCGCCATCGGCGGCTATTATGGCTGCATGCTGGCGCGTGCCGGCCACGAGGTCCACTTCCTCGTGCGCAGTGATTATGACGCGGTCAAGGAGAAGGGGTACGAGATCCGCCTGAAGGATGAGTCGTTTAATATTCAGCCTGCGGGCGTTTACCAAAAGCCCGAGGACATCGGCCCGGTGGACCTGGTCATTGTGGCGATTAAATCCACAGCGAACGCAGCGGTGCCGAAGCTCGTCCTGCCACTGGTCGGCCCGGGCACGCTGGTGCTCTCACTGCAGAACGGCATGGGCAATGTGGAGTTTCTGGCCAAACACATTCCGGCGGTGCAGATTCTGGGCGGGCTGTGCTTCGTCTGCATCAACCGCGTGTCGCCGGGTGTGATTGAAAATTACTTGCCGGGCCAGATTTACATCGGGGAATTCATGGGCAGCTACCGCGAGCGCACCCTGCGATTGGTCGAGATGTTTGAGCAGGCCGGTGTGACGTGCTACTTCTCCCGTTCACTGGAGGAGTCCCTGTGGCGCAAGCTCTGCTGGAATATCCCGTTCAACGGCCTTTCCATCGCCGCCGGAGGCGTGACCACGGATAAAATCCTGGCCAGCAAGGAGCTGCGCGAGCTCGCCCGCAGCCTGATGGAGGAGGTCCGCGCCGCTGCCCATGCTCACGGGCACGACATCTCCGACGAATTTCTGGAGGAGCAGTTCACGGTGACGGAAAAGATGGGTGCCTACAAACCCTCCAGCATGATCGACTTTACCGCCGGGCGCGAGGTGGAGGTCGAGGCCATCTTCGGGGAGCCCTTGCGCCGGGGTGAGGGCCGCAAGGTGCGCATGCCCACGCTGCGGACGCTTTACCTGCTGCTCCGCGGTCTCTGCGCGCGTTCTTAGCTCAGGCGGCTGAGGATTTGGCGTTTTGTGGCGTGCCTAGCCGGGGGTAGACGGCGACGGCCAGGAAGCCGAGCAGGTAGAAGGACGCGCCAATCAGGGAAGAGGCTGAAAAACCGGTGAGAATGACCACGCATTCCGCCAAGCCTCCAAGTACGCCGCCGATGAGGTTCCAGCGCTGCATGGAGGCGACCGCGGCGGTGCTGGCGAGGGATTTCAGGTACGCCATGAAGACGATACCGGCCGTTCCTATCGGGAGGATAATGGCGATGGCGAAGACATAGAGGTTCGCCAGGATGTTGCCGTGATACGGGTGGAAGGCCCAGCCGGCGAGGCCGCACACGAGTAGGCCCAGAAAGAGCGTGGTCCAGGCCGCCGCTGGCGTGATGCGCACTCTGAGCGACAGCAGAGAGCCGAGGATGGAGCAGGCGATGATCAGGGAGATGACGAGGGACTGCGTCAGGTAGGTCGAGCCGAACAAGGGAGTGAGCACCGAAATGGCGCGCAGCTCGATGAAGAAAAAAGCGGCTCCGGAGAAAAAGGAATAAATCAGGAAATACGCAGGTGCGGATGCCTCTGCCGGATCTTTGCTATCACCTCGAATGCAGAGGAGAAAGACGACAAGCAGCAACAGGAATACGATGAAAAGCAGATGAAGGTGCTCAGGAGGAATGACGCGCTTCAGGCTGTATAGAAAGGGCCAGTCATCGCTGGAGACCAAGCCTGTGCGGTGGGCTGCCAACTCGTCGGTTATTTCCACCAGATGAGGAGGCAGGGTGTCGAGGCTGCGGCCTTTCGATACGATAAAGGCGCGGTGAAGCCCGCCAGATAGCATGAATACCCGAACATTGTCCACGCCTACGGCCGCTTCCATACTCTCGAACATCCGCTGACGAATCCAGTCTGTGCCGGTGGTAAAATTGATGATGAGGATCCCGTCATCCTCGAGCAGCGCATACATGCGCTCGAAGCCCTCTTTGGTGTAGAGAAAACTATCCAGGCGAAAACGGGCCCGGTTGGAGGCGTTGGTTTGTGAGTCGAGATAGTTGCCGTAGATGATGTCAAAGCGCGTCCCTGTCTGATTGAGAAAGTGGCGGGCGTCGTCAATATGTAGGTCGACCCGTGAGTCCTGGTAGGTTTGATCCGGGTCAACGGTCGTGCCGATTTGCGCAAAAACCGGGTCTATCTCCACCGCGGTGACTTTATCCGCGCCGAAATACAGTGCTTCCCGGACATCCGCCGTGCCCCCGCCGGAGCCCAAAACCAGGACATTGTCGCCCGGTTGGACGAGATAAAAGGGGGCAGAGTAATCAAGCCGCTTGTCGGCGGTAATTTGGTTGGCGGGCAGGGTGGAGACGCCCAGAATAAACATGTCGTTGGAATACACCGTCAGCACATCGCCGGACTTTGTCTGGCCTAGATCGACGCGCTGATACGGGCTCCAAATATGGTCCGCCGTAAAGAAAAACGCCAGGGCCAATAGGACCAGGGCAGGCAGGATGGCTGCCAGGCGAACGTATTTGCCGGTCAGCATCGGCCACGCTCCGGCAAAGAAGAGCAGGAGCAGCATCAGCATCAGGCTGAAATGGCCGGACAGGTATTGGTTTTGCAGCAGGAAGAGCAGGCCGCCGAGGATGCCCCCGACTCCCATGAGAATGTATCCAGCGGGACCGCTGGCAGAGTCCAAGAGTACCTTCTTCTGGGAGGCGCCAATGAGCACACAGGGTGGGATGATGGCCAGGAGGACCAGGACAAAGGCCAGTTGGAGCTCCATGTCGTAGGGCTTGGCGTACAGGTTGGCCACCTGAGTCCATTGAAATTCCACAGTGAGGGTCTGGAGCAGATTGAACTGGAAAAGAAGCAGGCCGAGCAGGTAAGCAGCGGTCAGTAAGGCCGGGAATAGATAGTTGTAGCGATGCGCACGTCTAGTAAAGAAGCCGGCGCTCGTGCTGAACATGCCGACAAGCAGCAGGATATTGCCGTAATAGGCGAAAGCCCCGTTAAACGTGGTAAAGCCGCGTACAAAGGCCAGTTGGCAAAAGACCACCAATATGGACCAGACCACCAGCGAAACCTTGCTGGTAGAGGGCTTAAGGGAAATATCCACAAATGATTACAATTAAAGATGCGCTAGGTGGCATTTGCACAGGCTTCAAGGATCGGAGTCAAGCCATAGCGGGAAATCGGTTTTCATGTGTGGTGTCTTCCGAGGAAAAACGGTTGACATTGGGCTCCGGGCTGTCACTTTCGTCCGCTTTTCACCTAATCCATTTTCCAGAAATACCATGGCTAACACCAAGTCCGCAGAAAAGAATATCCGCAAGACGGCCCGCCAGACCGACCGCAACAAGGCCGTGCGCAGCCGCCTGAAGACCCTGGCCAAGAAGTCCGGCACCGCCGAAGGCGAGGAAGGCCAGAAGGCCGCCCGCGAGTACATCTCCGCCCTCGATAAGGCTGCCAAGCGTGGCATCATCTCGGCCAACAAGGCCAGCCGCCACAAGTCCAAGCTCTCCGGCAAGGTCAACGCTGCCTAAGCGAGCTATTCTGGCTTTTGACAACCTCCAGGCAACTGGAGGTTTTTTTGTGGCCAAAATTCAACCCGCGTGAGGTGTTCTTTTTCGTGTCTTTTCGCATATTTCGTGGTCAATTAATCTCTTCATGAATTTTCCCGAGGCCATCGGATTTCCGCCGCCCCTGCTGGGGGAGCGGCCGCACCGCCTGCCGGTGCTGGCAGCCGGCCCGGGCTGGTTGGCGCTGGACAAGCCCAGCGGCTGCCTGATCGACGCGCATCCCTGGAATCAGGACGTCCCCTCGCTGGTGGCGGGGCTGCGAATGCAGGCCGAGGCAGGCAAGCCCGAGTTGGCCCCCCTTGGCATCGAGACCCCCTACGCGACGCATTATCTGGATGTCGAGGCCACCGGCGTGACGCTCATTGCGACCAACCGCGAGGTCCGTGGCGTCCTGAAGGAAGTCATTGGTTCGGCCCAGGCGAAATTTACCTTTCACTTCGTGGCGCGGCAGGCACCGAACGAGGAAACTCTCGCCTGTTCCCTGCCGGTGGGAGAGGACGCCAATGTCCCGCGTGCAGCCATCGAATGCAAGCTGGGCAAAAAGGCGCACACGGACTTCCGTCGGCTGGGCCGTTGCGGCGGCTTGTCGTTGTGGGAGGCAACGACGACTTTCCCACGGCCCCAGCAGGTGCGTGTTCACGCCTTGACCAGCGGATTTAAAATCTGCGGCGAAGAGCTTTTTAGCAACGAGGGCATCGTCACGGCGGGGGAGTTGAATCCACGTGTGCGCGGATCCGCAGCGGGCCGGGTGGTGTTTGCCGGGCTGGCTCTGCGCTTGGTGGAGCTTAATTTGGACAATGGCGAGGCGCGTTTGGACATCGCGGCTCCGGCTCCGAAAGCCTGGCGCGCGCTCACGCGGACTTTTGCCTGAGCACTTGCCAATGCACTTTTCTGCTTCGCAGCATTGACCCCAAGTTGTGGGACTCATAACCTTTTCCTATGATGAACCCCATTAGCAAAAACTACCTCCGGTTGCTCTGTGCGGCCGTTTTCTTCCTCGTGGCATTCGGTACGGCGCGTGCCTGCACCAGCCTCCTGCTCGGGACAGCCAGCGGTGGCCATGTCTATGGTCGCACCATGGAGTTCGGCTTCGAGCTGGACTCCGATGTCATTTTCATGCCGCGCAAGATGGCAGTGGTCGGCACCGGCCCAGCGGGGCAGCCGGGCAAGCCCTGGGTCTCCAAATACGCCATGGTCGGTATGAACGCCTTCGACATGCCCATCGTCTGCGATGGCATCAACGAAAAGGGCCTGGCGGGCGGCATCCTGTACTTTCCGGGCTATGCCCAATACACGCCCGATGCCGACGCGACCGCGTCCAAATGTATGGCGCCTTGGGAGTTCCTTGCCTGGGCCCTGGGCAACTTCGCCACGGTCGAGGAGGTCAAAGCCGCGCTCGACGGCGTGGAAATCATCGGTGCGAAGATGCCCCATCTCGGCGCCGTGCCGCCGTTCCACTACACTTTGCATGACGCAACGGGCAAATCCATCGTCATCGAGCCCACCGGCGGCAAGCTCGTGGTCTTTGACAACCCCTACGGAGTCATGACCAATTCGCCGACCTTCGACTGGCACCTGACCAATCTCCGCAACTACGTCAAGCTGACCCCGGTCAACGTCCCGCCGATGAAGGTGGCCGGGCAGACCGTGGACTCCTTTGGCCAGGGCAGTGGCTGGTTGGGCATCCCCGGTGACCCGACCCCGCCCTCGCGCCTTATCCGCGCACTGGCCTTCAGCATGACTTCCGACCAGAAGCCCAACGGCATCGAGAGCGTCCGTTTGGTCGAGCACATCATGAACAACTTCGATATCCCCTACGGCACCATCCGCAACCCCAAGCCCGGCGGGGACCTGGACTACACCCAGTGGACCACCATCGCGGACATCCAGGAGCTCGTCTACTACGTCAAAACCTACAACAATCAGATGCTGGTGAGCATTCCCCTGGCGGACTTCGATTTCGACGCCAAGGCAGTCAGCACCGCCGCCATCAAGGACGACCTTGTCGCGCCCAAGCTCTTCCCCGCGAAGTAAAGTTATCGCTGTCCGGCGACCGTATCGACCAGGGCCTGCATGCACTCGATTTTCGCGTCGGGTGTAATGCCGTGGCCGAGGTTGACGATGTGTCCGTTGCGTCCCCGCATGGAGTCCAGCAACGCGGTGGTGGCGGCGCGGACGGTTTCAGCGTCGGTCGTCATGATGGCCGGGTCGAGGTTGCCCTGCACCGCGAGTTTGCCGCCGAGAGCGTCGTGAGCGGAGGGTAGGTCGACGGTCCAGTCCAGGCTGAGCACGCTCGCGCCCGTCTGGGCCAGTGCGGACAGATGTTCGCCCATGCCCTTGGCGTAAACGATCACCGGCGTCGTGGCGGGTAGGCGGTCGATGACGGCCTTTATCCAGCGGAGTGACCAGTCCCAGTAAAGTTCGCCGGGGCAGGCCGCGCCCCAGGAGTCGAAAATCTGTACCGCGTCGACGCCGTTCTCAATTTTCATGGAGAGCAGCTCGGCCACGGCGGTAGCCAGCTTATCCATCAGCTCGCCGAAGAGAGCGGGCTCGTCACGGGCCAGGGCTTTGACCTGCGCGAAGTCCTTCGAGGAACCGCCCTCGACCATGTAGCAAGCCAGCGTCCAGGGAGAACCGGCAAAGCCCAGCAGCGCGGTTGCCTCGCCGAGGTCGCGGCGGACCAACCGCAGGGCCTGCGCGACGTAGTCGAGCTTTTCCCGAACGATGGCAGGGCTGCAAAGCGCGCGTATTTTCTCCACCGAATCCAGCGAGAAATCCATGCCGATGCCGCCCTGGTCGCGGAAATGGTAGGGCTGGCCGAGTGCCTCAGGCACGATAAGGATGTCCGAAAAGAGAATGGCCGCATCGAGGGAGAAGCGCTGCAGGGGCTGCAGCGTGACCTCCGCCGCCAGCTCGGGAGTCTTGGCCAGGGTGAGGAAGTCATGCTGCTCTTTGAGCGCCCGGTACTCCGGCAGATAGCGGCCCGCCTGGCGCATAACCCAAAGCGGGGGGCGGTCGACGGGCTGACAACGGGCCGCGGCCAGGAGCCTTTCTCGGGAATTCATGGGCGGATGCTGCGTCATTGCGAATGGTGAGGCTAGCGAAAATTTCCTCTAATGATTTTCACGGAATGCTTTTGTGAAGGTTGACACGCTATAACGATTGTGATGCCAAAGACAGCTATACCCTTAGTAACATGACTAAAAGTATTTCGTTATTCTCCTCTCCCAAGGACGTTAAAGTGGGCGTTGTCGGTTACGGTGGCGCGTTCAACATGGGCAAGAAGCATTTGGAAGAAATGCAGGCCTGCGGTATGGTGCCGGTCGCGGTGGCGGAGCTCGACGCCTCCCGTCTGGAGGTGGCCAAGGAGGACTTTCCGGGCATCGGCACCTTTGCCACGCTGGATGAAATGCTGGCGGAGTCCGACGTGAATCTCATCACGCTTATCACGCCGCACAACACCCATGCTCCGCTGGGCCTGAAAGCTCTTGAGGCCGGCCGCCACGTGGTTTGCGAAAAGCCCCTTGCCATCACCACAGCGGAGTGCGACGCCATGATCGCCGCGGCGCAGAAGTCCGGCGTGATGCTTTCGACCTATCACAACCGCCACTGGGACGGCCTGCCTCTGACTGCCCTTGAGCTGATCAAGAAGCAGAAGCTCATCGGTGACGTGTATAAAATCGAATGCCGCATGGGCAAATACAACAAGCCCGGCGAGTGGTGGCGCAGCAGCCGCACTATCTCCGGCGGCATCCTTTACGACTGGGGCGTGCACTTGCTCGAGTACTCGCTGCAAATCATCGATGCGGACGTCACCGAGGTTTCCGGATATGCCCATGAGGGCGTCTGGGGCCCGCAGAACAAGTGGAAGGATGACACCGTCGAAGACGAAGGCTGCGCTGTCGTCCGTTTCAAGAACGGTGCCTGGCTGAGCTTGACTATCACCAGCCTCGATGCCGACCCCGAACCCGGTATGCTGGAAGTCACCGGCACGGAGGGCTCGATTACCTTTATCAACCCGCACGATGGCTACCGCTTGGTCCAGTGGAAGGACGGCAAGAAGGTCACTACGGAGGGCAAGCAACTGCCCACCGAGCAGGAGCGTTACTACCAGAATGTCACCGACTTCCTGACGGGCAAGGCCGAGCTGGTCATCACGCCTGAGTGGTCGCGCCGCCCCATCCACATCCTCGACCTGGCGGTCCAGAGCGCCAAGGCAAGTAAGGCGTTGCCTGCCACTTACACTTAATCGTTCTGATGCGCATCGCGTTCCTGGCTTTTGATGGTGTCGAGGAGCTGGACTTGGCAGGCCCTTGGGAGTTATGTGGCAGCCTGGTCGATACCGGCGTCATCGAAAAGGCCTTTGTCGTAGCCGAAAAGGTGCAAACGCTGACTTGTGCTAGAGGCCTGCGGATGGTCCCGCATCATGCTTTTGACGATTGCCCGGATTTTGATGTGCTGCTCGTGCCCGGCGGACCGGGTCGCCGCTTGGAGGTTGATAATCCGGTGCTGGTGGACTTTGTCCGGATGCGCGCGGCCCAGTGTTCCAGTGTGCTTTCGGTCTGCACCGGGGCGTTTATCTTGCAGAAAGCCGGTCTGCTGGAGGGCCGTCGGGCTACCACCTACTGGGCGGCCTTGGAGGAGTTGTGCGCTCTGGGAGTGGAAGTCGTCGAGGAACGTTGGGTGCGTGATGGCACGGTTTGGACGTCCTCCGGGGTCTCTGCCGGGATGGACCTCATGCTGGCCTTTCTCGCCGATGCGCTCGGGGAAGATGCTGCGGCCAACGCGCAGTTCACCGCCGAATACTTTCCCGATGGCAAACGCTACGGCCAGCCGGAGTTGCGTGAAGGTGCGCCGGGATATTTGCGAGACGACGCCTGACGCTTCGGGCTTGCGACACGCACGGTCACTGCCAATCTCGGGGCTGCGGTGAAGGTTCTGCTCTACTCTCCGGTATTCTGGCCCTCCCTTGGGGGCGTCGAGGCCATCACGGAAGTCCTCGGCGAGGAGCTGGTGCGTGCCGGCATCGACCTGCGCGTGGTCACGGAAACCCCGGCCCCGGAGCCGCGTGAGTTCCCGTTCCCGGTCATCCGCCAGCCTTCGATCCTCCAGCGGATGGAGTTGGCGCAGTGGGCCGACATCATCCACAGCAACAGCGCCAGCGTCGCCATGTGGCCCTATGCGGAGTTGGCTGGCCGGCCTTTCATCTGGACGCATAACGGCTATCAGGCCGCCTGTATCGACGGGCTGGGCTGGGAGCAAAATGTGCCAGCGCCCATAACACCGAGGGCCTCCTTCCGCCATCATTGGAAGCTGCGCGGGCCCTCGGCTGCGCTCATCGGTGGCTTTAAATTGATCTTCCGGCGTTACGTGGCCCTGCATGGTGTGGCCCTGAACATCCCCGCGACGAAATGGGTGGGGAAACGCCTGAGCCTGCCGCGATCCCTGCAGGTCTACACGCCGTATCCGACCAAGCGCTTCGGCGGTGCCGCGCCGGGGATAGCACCGGATGCCACCTACCTGTTTGTGGGCCGCCTGGTTTCCGAAAAGGGCGTCGATGTCATGCTGGAGGCTTTCAAGCAGGTCGTCGAAAAACCGGGCCGCGAAAACGATCGCTTGCTCATTGTGGGGGACGGGCCGGTGCGATCGGATTTGGAAGCGTTTGTCCGCGAGAACGGGCTGGGGGAGCGTGTCACTTTCACCGGGTCCCTGCGCGGCGAAGAGCTCCGCGCCGCCATGAGCCGGGCGGAGATTGCCATTGTGCCGTCCACCTGGGAGGAGCCCATGGGCGGAGTTACGCTGGAGCTGCTGGCGACCGGGAGGGCCTTGATTGTCTCCCGGCGCGGAGGGCATTCCGAGGTGGCCGGGGAGGCCGCGTTGGTATTCGAAAATGGCGACGCCCCGGCGTTGGCGGCGTGCATGGCCGAACTGGCCGGAGACGACGCTCTGCGTGCGAGACTGCGGGCCGCCGCCCCGGCGCGCCTGAGTGAGTTCGCCGAGGATAAACTGACGGCGCGCACTATTGCCGTTTACAAAGCCGTCACTGGCTTTTGGAATCGGTGACATGCCCTTAATCGCCGTCAACCCCGCCACCGGCCAGAAGTTGGCCGAATACGAAAGCATGTCCATTCCGCAGATGGCGGAGGCTATCGAGGCTGCCGACGCGGCCTTCCAGCAGTGGCGGCGTACCTCCTTTGCCGAGCGTGCGGCTGCCTTTTCGCGTATGGCCGGGCTCCTGCGCGCGCAGCAGAATGAGCTCGGCCTGCTCATGACGCGTGAGATGGGCAAGCCCGTCAAGCAGTCCCGCGCCGAGGTGGAAAAGTGCGCCTGGGTCTGCGAGTACTTTGCCGAAAACGCCGCCGGCTTCCTGGCCGATGTGCCCATCGAGGCCTCGGCGGACGAAAATTTTGTCACCTTCCAGCCCATCGGTGTGGTCCTGGCGATCATGCCATGGAACTTCCCTTTCTGGCAGGTCTATCGCGCCGCCGCCCCGGCTCTGATGGCAGGCAACGGCATGGTCATGAAGCACGCGTCCAATGTCCCGGGATGCGCCCTGGCCATCGAGCGTTTGTTTGCCGAGGCCGGTTTCCCGCCCAACTTGTTTCGTACGCTGCTGGTCGGCTCTAAGGAAGCCCCCGTGGCCATTGCCCACGATCTGGTCCGCGCCGTCACGTTGACAGGCAGCACCGAGGCGGGCGAGAAAGTGGCCGCCCTGGCCGGCACCCAAATCAAGAAGACCGTCCTCGAACTCGGGGGTAGCGACCCTTATCTGGTGCTGGAGGACGCCGATCTCGATCACGCCGCGACCACGCTTGCGGCCGGAAAGATGCTCAACGGCGGCCAGAGCTGCATCGCGGTCAAGCGTATCATCGTGGTCGAGTCCGTACGCGAAGCCTTCGAGGCGAAATTCGTCGAGGCCATGCGCGGCTATCCCTTGGGCGATCCGGAGGATGAAAACTGTGCTCTTGGGGCTATGGCGCGGGAGGATTTACGTGATGAGCTACATAGTCAGGTAAAGCGCACAATTGAGGAGGGGGCCTCATGCATATTAGGGGGTGAGATTCCTAAAAAAATAGGGGCATGGTACCCGGCAACTGTGTTAAATGGGGTCCAGCCGGGCATGTTAGCGGCAAAAGAAGAGCTCTTTGGGCCAGTAGCGATACTTATTCCAGCGCGCGATGAGGCCCACGCCATCTTCTTGGCAAACGATACTCAATTCGGCCTTGGCGGCGGTATTTTTTCCCAAGACAGAGAGAGGGCCAAGGCGTTGGCCAGGAGTGAGTTGCATACGGGTTCGGTGGCTATCAACGACTTTCTTAAAAGCGATCCGCGCCTGCCTTTTGGAGGTATCCGTAAATCCGGCTACGGTCGTGAATTGGCCGCCTTTGGCATTAAGGAGTTCGTTAATATCAAGACAGTAACGGTTAAATAGTGGACAAACCTGCCGATCTGGGTTTCCATCCGGCAACCTCTTATCGCGTAGCTTCCCGCTTATGACTTCCTATTTTCCCCACGAAGCCTCCAAAGCCTACGAATTGTCACTCGAATGGGTGGTCTGGGCAGATGAGCTCCTCCGCCAACTACCGTCCACCATGCACCTTCGGCATGAGCTGGATAGATTAAGCAGCTCGATTGCTGTGGGTATCGCTGAGGCGATAGGCAAGTCCCAGCCCAATGATCGGCTCAAAACCCTGGAGGCAGCCAAATCCGCGGTGCTGACGAGTGCCGCGCTGATCGATGTACTTGGGGTGAAAAACGTGGTCGAGCAAGGGGACATCGCCAATGCCAAGCGCAGGCTCAGCCAGATATACCGGTTGCTTTCCGGTATGATCCAGTCGGCAAATACCAACGAATTTATCCGCTCCCGACTTGCGGTGCCGGATTGACCCGTAGCAGTTGGGGCCTTTGACTCGGTGCCATGCCGGTAAAAAAGAAGGCCGCGAAATCAGCGCGCGGCAAAAAGTCGCCCTATTTCAATCGAGAGTTAAGCTGGCTCGCCTTCAATCGTCGCGTGCTCGATCTGGCCCGTTCCGAGGGGCAGCCTTTGCTCGAGCGATTGAAGTTCCTCTCCATCGTCGCCTCCAACCTCGACGAGTTTTTTGAGATCCGTGTGGCCGGTCTGGCCCAGTTGGTGGAGTCCGGCGTTACCGAAACTGGCATCGACGGCCTCGGCCCCAAGGAACAACTCCGGCGCATCCACAGCATTGCCGGCTCCCTGGTGCGCGATCAGTATGTTTGTTGGCGCGACCAGCTCGTGCCGCAGATGAAGCAGCAGGGTATTGTTTTTAAAAATAAGGCCGAGCTGACCCGGACCGAGCGTAAGTGGCTCGAAGGCTACTTCGAGGAGCAGGTCTATCCGGTATTGACGCCTCTGG
The DNA here is from genome assembly GCA_030432235.1 of Verrucomicrobiia bacterium. Taxonomy (GTDB): domain Bacteria; phylum Verrucomicrobiota; class Verrucomicrobiia; order Opitutales; family Cerasicoccaceae; genus JAUIHT01. The sequence goes on from JAUIHT010000001.1 coordinate 280,911, forward strand.
CCATCGATCCGGCGCACCCCTTCCCGCAGCTGGCCAACAAGTCGCTCAACATCCTTCTGCGCCTGCGTGACAGTAGCGCGCGCCAGAGTGATGCCGTCATGGCGGTTATCCCGGTGCCGCGCATCCTGCCCCGCGTGGTACGCGTTGGCGGCGGTCGCGGCGACCAACAGGTCTACCTGTTCCTGAGCGACCTCATCAAAATGTTCGTCGGGCGTTTGTTTCCCGGCTACCGTGTACGCGGAGCCTGGGCCTTCCGCATTACCCGCAACAGCGACCTGTACATCGACGAGGAAGAAGTGGAAAACCTCCTGAAAACCATCGAGGAGGAACTGCACAAGATGCGCAAGGGAGACCCCGTGCGGCTCGAAATCGAGGAGGACGTTCACGAAGAGGATCTTAGCCAGATGCTGCACGCCATCGACTTGGGTAAGGAGTACGTTTACCGCATCAACGGCCCGATCAACCTCATGCGCCTGATGAGCGTCTACGGGCTCATCGACCGCCCGGACCTCAAGGACAAGCCCTTCCAGCCCTACACGCCACCGGCACTCGCCAGCCCCGGCGAACTCTTTCACAATATCCGCAAGCAGGACGCCCTCCTGCATCACCCCTACGACTCCTTCGGGCCGGTGGTGGACTTTCTCAACGCCGCCGCGGACGACCCGCAGGTCTTCGCCATCAAGCAGACGCTTTACCGCACTAGTGGGGACTCGCCCATCATCAGCGCGCTCAAGCGGGCTTCCCAGAATGGCAAGCAGGTGACTGCACTGATCGAGCTCAAGGCGCGCTTCGACGAGCTCAACAACATCCAGTGGGCGCGCGAGCTACAGGAGACCGGCGTGCATGTCGTTTACGGGCTGGTGGGCCTCAAGACGCACTGCAAGACATGCCTGGTCGTGCGCCGCGAAGGCGAAGGGCTGCGCCGCTATTGCCACCTCGGCACCGGCAACTACAACCCCAAGACCGCCCGCATTTACACCGACCTGAGCTACTTCACCGCCCGCGAGGAGCTTACCAACGAGGTCGCCGACCTCTTCAACACGCTAACCGGCTTTTCGCGCACGCCGGACTTTAAGCACCTGCTGGTGGCGCCCTTCAACCTTTACGGCTCCATCATTCGCCTGATCAAGCGCGAGACGCGCAACGCCAAGGCCGGCAAGCCCGCCCGCATCATCGTCAAGACCAACAGCCTCATCGTTAAGGAGACCATCGACGAGCTCTATGCCGCCTCCAAGGCCGGGGTGAAGGTTGACTGCATCGTGCGCGGCATCTGCGGGCTCGTTCCCGGCGTGCCCGGGCTGAGCGAAAACATCTCCGTGCGCAGCATCGTGGGGCGTTACCTCGAGCATAGCCGCGTCTATTACTTTGAAAATCATGGCGGCGAACCCGACCTTTATATCGGCAGTGCCGACTGGATGCCGCGCAATTTCTTCCGCCGTATCGAGTGCCTCTTCCCCTTGCGCGACCCGAACTTGCGGAAAGATGTCATCGAAAATATCCTGCCCATCTACCTGAAGGATACCACCGCGACGGCCCTGCGCAGCAACGGCGCGTACCAGCCCGTCTCCCGCGCCAAGGAGGACCAGCGCGTTTCCGCCCACGATATCTTCATGGCTCAGGCCGAGGAGCGTCGCCAGCGCGATGTCGTCCTGCCCACCGAGGCTCAAGCTCAGCCCCAGCCTGATTAGTCGAAGGTGACGGCGGGATACTCGTCCGTGCCTAGCGTGTAGGCGATGACCTTGGCTTTGCGTTCGCGCTCTTCGCCGTCTACGGTGTAGCGAATGACACCGTCGTTGTCATGGTCGACCACGATCACGATGTTGGGGTTGCCGTAGGCATCGACGAGATGGGGTTCGCCGTTCTTGTCGACTTCGTACTCGCTTTTGGAAAAAGAGAGGAAGGCGGCGGCTTTGCGGTTGCCTGCGGTCGTTGCCTTTTTGCCGTCCAGCGTCCGGCCGGTCAGAGATTCCATGAATTGCCGTGACATCCCGGGCTCGGCCAAGTTGACCGATTCGCGATCCTCAAAGGAAGTGGGATACTGGCCGTACTCGGCGCGGAATTGCATAAGCGCCATGCAATACCAATTCAATTGAGCGCGGGTCTTGGCTTTCTTCGCTGATACTCCCGGCCCTCCTGCTGTGGGTATAAAAATCCCAACTAAAATGAAAATCAGTCCACCGTAAAAGAGGATGCGCAAGAAACTCTTTCGGCTGATCCAGGCCACAGTAATATTAAATATCACTTGGCCAAGGGAACTAGCGTGGCCTTATCTCTAGGCCACGCCCAAATTTTGCGCGTAGCGGTTCAGACGCTTGTCGCGGGTCTGGAGCCGGTGACCGTGCTGCTGGGCCGATGTGAGCAGGTGGATGTCGATCCAACTCAGGCCCAGGCCGTGTAGCGAATGTTCGTCCAGCAGTGCAAGGCAGGCAGACAGGGAAGCGGTTGGGGCGCATCCGAGGTCCTGGAGCATGCGCAGCATATCCTGTCGATTCGGGATGCTGCCGGCGGCGAGTTCCCCGATGATGTGCTCGTGGACCAGAACAACACCTTCGGTTAGTAGCCCGGCGAGGACCTCGTCCCGTTTGTGCAAGTGGTCGATCCAGACCGAGGTGTCGACGATTACGCCCATGACTGGCGTCTACTCGGAGACTCGCTGACGGGGTGCGGCCCAAGCTTTTTTTGAAGTGCCGCCCATGGCGATAAGGCTCTCGGCGGCCTTGCGGCGGATCAACTCTTGCAGACCCATGTGGATGAGCTGTGTCTTCTGCTGGATGCCGGTGTGTTTACTTGCTTTCGCAATCAGGTCATCGTCCAGATTTAAGGTCGTCCTCATGCATACAATTTCTCAAAATCGTATGCATCAGTCAAGTTTTTCTTCCTCCTCATCGATGTCTTCGGATAGGGATGCTTCGAATTCCTCGTCGGGCTCGACTTCCTGTTCGCCGGCCTTGAGGGTTTCCTTGAAGGTGGCGAGGGCCTCGGGCGGGCCGACGACCAGCAGGACGTCCCCGGCGTGGAGGATTTCCCCGGCAGCGGGGGAGGTGATGCGGGTGTGGCCGCGCTGGATACCGAGCACGCTGATGCGATGGCGTGTGCGCACTTCGGCGCCGGCCAGGGTATCGCCGGTCAGGGACGAGCCGTGCCCGATGAAGACCTTTTCGATGACAAAGCCCGGCGAATCGCCGTCGCCGCTGGGCGGGCCTTTGACCGAGAGCACGCGCACGGCCTCCTTGGTCTGCTTTTCGGTGCCGAAGAGGATCAATTTGTCGCCGGGGAAGATGGGCAGCTCCGGCGAGGGGTCGTAGTGGGTCATGCCGCCACGGCTGACGGCCACGATGGAGGCCCCGGTCTGCGCGCGCAGGCGCAGTTCACGAATGACCCGCCCGCGCGCCACGCTGTCGGCGTCGATTTCGATGGTCTCGACGCTGGCGGGCCAGGGATGCTTGGCGGCGATTTCGCGCAGGGTGGTTTCGCGCAGGGCCTCGTCGGCATCAGCGCGCTGTTGCTGGAAGCTTTGCAGGAAAAGGTACTCCAGGCGGCTGTTCAGGTTGATAATCGACTTCCAGAAGAGCACGAGGGCGGCGCCGACCAGCACGATGAATACTCCCAGCGCCACCCCGGTGGGGAAGAACGCCGAAGCGGCGGACAAGTACAGGCCGCCGAAGAGCACCATGACAAGGCACAACACGAGCGTGTGGAAGAGGTTGACCATGCGCCCGGCGAGGAAGTCTTTGTTGCGGCCGGCGCGGATGGTGGTGTCGGTGGCCAGGTGGATGAGCACGTCGACGTTGCGGATGATGCCGGAGAGGAAGGGCAGGCAGGCCGCGCCCGCCACCAGCCAGAGCGCGAGCTGGGTCCAGTCCTCGAAGCCCTGTAGCTCCGGGCGGTCTTCCAGGTAGCCCGAGCCGACATAGGCGACGATGATGATGCCGTTGAAGAGCAGGAAGTGCAGCGCGATTTGCAGCAGGGGCTTCCGCGCCATGCGCAGGAAGGCGTTCTTGCCGATAAAGCGCCCGACGGCGTCGAGGAGCTTTTCGTAGATGTCGGCTGCCAGCCGCAGGCGTTCCGGGGTGCGGTCAGCGATGAACTGGTAAAACTTGTCGGGCCGGGCGTTGAGTACGGGGATGAAGAGGTAGGTCACGATGGCCAGGCCGACGGTCATGCTGGTCAGCCCCGGACCGGTCACGCCGAGGCTCTGGCCCATGGCCGCGATGATGAAGCCGAATTCGCCCACGCTGGCCTTCGAAAGAGCGGCGCGAAAGCCAGTCTCGCTGCTTTGCCCGCCGACGAAGAGCCCGAGCCAGCAGGTGACGATTTTGGCCATTACCACCATTCCGGCCACGAAAACTACGGCCACCCAGTTCTCCAGCAGCCAGGCCGGGTCTATAAGCATGCCGATGGTGACGAAAAACACCGCGCTGAAGAGGTCGCGGAAGGGCTGGCTGACACGGTCGATTTCCCGGCTGATATGGCTCTTGGCCATGATGGCCCCGGCGAGGAAGGCCCCCAGGGCGATGGAGAAGCTCGACATCTCGGCCAGCTCACCCACGCCCAGCACGAGTGCGACCGTGGTGATGGTCAGCAGCTCGGCGCTGCCGCTTTGCTTGAGGAATTTGCTGAAAAACGGCGCGATGAGCCGCCCCACGTAGTACACGCCGACCACGAAGACTCCGATGAGAAAGGTGGTTTGGTAAACCGAATCCAGCTCGAACTGCTGCGTGGTGGCCACACCGGTCAGGATGACGAGCAGGGTGATGGCCACGATGTCCTCGAAGATGAGGATGCCGATAGCCATGTGGGCGTCGGCGTGTTTCAGGCGGCCCTTGTCCGTCAGCACCTTGATACAGACTAGCGAAGCGCTGTTGGTTAGCAGCGCGCCGAGAAAGATGCCCTCCAGCGCGCCGTAGCCGAAGAGCTTTGCACTCATGGTGCCCAGGTAAAAGACCACCGCCGATTGCAGCGCTGCCGCGATGAAGGCCGGCCAGAAGACCGCCCGCAGCCGCGCCAAGTCGAACTCCAGCCCGATGCTGAACATGAGGAAGACCACGCCGAGCTGGCTGAGCTGCTCGATGGCCTGGGCGTCCTGCAGACTGGGCAGCTCGGTCACGTGCGGCCCGATGAGCACCCCGGCCAACAGGTAGCCCAGGATGACCGGCAGCTTCACCCGGTAGAACAGCAGCGTGACCACCGCGGCGGTTATCACCACGAGGGCCAGATCACTCAAGATGGTTCCCGTATCCAAGCGTGAGCATCATGTGATAGACTCACGCTCCCGGTCAAGAGCGCGTCACCGCGCAGAAGATGGCGGGCCTGACCCAAAAGTGGGGTAGCAAGCACTGCGAAACGCAGTTATGAGGATTTTAGAGCTATACTTTAACTACAGCCAAGTGAGGTGCCGCAATTGAGACAGCAGGCGCAGGTGCCGGTGACTTTTACCTTGCCGGAGCCGCACTCGGGGCAGGTGAGGTTGCCTTCGGACTGAGTCAGGAACTCAAGCTGCTCGGTGTCGATTTTGGCCTCTTCCTTGGGGATGGTGGTACTGCTCGGGTGTTGGTCCTCGAAGGCGTCGTCGTTCTGGGCGGCGGGGGACATCTTTTCCTTGTAGCCGGGAATGAACTCCATGCCGAGCAGACGGGCGACGTAGTCGACAACGCTCTTGGCGAAGGGAATGTGCGGGTTGCGTGTCATGCCCTCGGGCTCGAATCGGACGTGGCTGAACTTCTTGACCAGGGTCTCCAGCGGCACGCCGTACTGGAGGCAGAGCGAGACCAGAGTGCCGACGCTGTCCATGAGGCCGTTGATGGTGGAGCCGGCCTTGGCCATCTGGATGAAGACCTCGCCGGGCTTGCCGTCCTCGAACTTGCCCACGGTGATGTAGCCCTCCGTGCCAGCGATGGAGAATTTGTGCGTGATGGACTCGCGGGTATCGGGCAGTTTGCGACGGTAGGGCTCGGTTACGACCTGCACGGCGGGTTTGTCCTCCGGCTCGTCCTTGCGCGTCTTGATGGGGGCGGAGCGCTTGGAGCCGTCGCGGTAAATGGCGATGCCTTTGATGCCTTTTTTCCAGGCGTGAATGTAGGTCTCGCGGATGTCTTTGGCGCTGCATTCCTCGGGCATGTTGACCGTTTTGGAAATCGCCCCGGAAAGGAAAGGCTGCACGGACGACATCATGTCGATGTGCGCGGTGTATGGCAGGTAGCGCTTGCCCAGACCGGAGCGGAAGGCTGAGTCGAACACGGCTACGTGCTCGTCCCGGATGCCGGACTCACGGGCTTTCCCGCCGGTTTCGATATTCTCGATTGTGCCGAACTCCTGTACGTGGGCGCAGATTTTTTCAACCGTTGGTTGGTCGTAGCCAAGGGTTTCCAGAGCCAGGGGAATGGACTTGATGGGCAGCGTCATGACGCCTCCGCCGGCCAGGGTCTTGTAGGCGACCAGGCCGATGGCGGGCTCGACGCCCGTCGTGTCGCAGTCCATGAGGAAACCGATGGTGCCTGTGGGGGCGAGCACGGTGACTTGCGCGTTGCGGTAGCCGTAGCGCTTGCCGAGGTCGGAGGCTTCCTTCCAGGTCTTGCTGGCGAACTCGGCCAGCGTCTTGGGCGAGTTGCGGTCGAGGGCGTCGACGTGGCTTTTGTGCAGGTCGATGACGCCTTGCATGGAGGCGACGTTATCCCGCTGCGGAGGAGTGGGCACGCCGTAGTGGGCGGCATCGTGATAGCCGGGGAAGGGGCCTTTGAGCGCGGCCAGCTCGGCGGAGGTCTTGTAGGCGACTCCGGTCATGGCGGCGGTGATGGCTTTGGCCAGGCCGAGCCCTTCGGGGGACGCGTAGGCGTGCCCGTAGGACATCAGCAGTGCGCCGAGGTTGGCGTAACCAAGGCCCAAGGTGCGGAACCAGTGGCTGTTGTAGGTGATGCCTTCGGTCGGGTAGGAGGAACGGTCGACGATGATCTCCTGCGCGATGATAAAGATGCGGGCGGCGGCGGCGAAGCGCTCGATGTCGAAACCGTCGTCCTTGCGGAACTTCATCAGGTTGAGCGAGGCGAGATTGCAGGCGGAGTTGTCGAGGAAGAGGTACTCGCTGCATGGGTTGGTGCAGTTCTGGCGGCCCGAGCCCTTGCAGGTATGCCACTTGTGGATGGTGTCGTCGAACTGCATGCCGGGGTCGCCGCAGATGTGCGTGCCTTCGGCGATTTTATCCAGCAGCTTCGAGGCGTCCTTTTCCTCGCAAGGTTCACCGTCGGTGACGCGGCGGGTGTAGAACTTTCGCCCTTCGACGGCGGCCTGCATGAACGAATCGCTGGCGCGGATGGAGAGGTTTTCGTTCTGGTACTTGATGGAGGCATAGGCGTCACCGTTGAAGGATGGATCGTAGCCTTCTTCGATCAGGGCCCAGGCTTTGCGCTCTTCGATTTGCTTGGCGTTAATGAACTCCTCGATGTCAGGATGCCAGTCCTTGAGGGTATTCATCTTGGCGGCACGGCGGGTCTTGCCGCCGCTTTTGACCACGCCCGCGACGGCGTCGTAGACGGCGAGGAAGCTCAAAGGGCCGCTGGGCTTGCCGCCGCCGGAGAGCTTTTCCCGGGTGGAGCGGATACTGGAAAGGTCGGTGCCGGAGCCAGAGCCGAATTTAAACAACATGGCCTCGGCGCGGGCCAGCTCCATGATGGACTCCATGTTGTCGTCCACGTGCTGGATGAAGCAGGCCGAGCACTGCGGGAACTCGTACTGGCTTTCGGCGCGCATGACGACGTCGTGGTCCTGATCCCAGTAGAAGTTGCCCTTGCAGGAGTCCTTGCCGACTCCGTACTCGTGGAAGAGCCCGAGGTTGAACCAGACCGGGGAGTTAAAGGCGCCGTATTGGTTGACCAGCAGCCAGGTCAGCTCGTCGGCAAAAGCGCGGGCTTGCTCCTCGTCCGAGAAATAGCCGTCGCTCATGCCCCAGTCTGCGATGGTTTTCACGACGCGGTTGATGACCTGCTTGAAGGAGCTTTCGCGGCCTCCCGTCTTCGGGTCGGTGCCGTGGTCGATGTCACCGTAAAAATATTTCGAAGCGAGAATCTTGGTGGCCAGATCGGAGAAGGCTTGTGGGACTTCGATGTTCTCCTGCTTGAAGATAGCTTTACCTTTGTCGTCAGTGATTTCAGCGGTGCGGTAGTCCCACTCAATTTCGTCGTAGGGGTGGGTGTCGGCAGAGGAAAAACAGCGCTTGATGCTGAGGGGGAGGAGAGGGGCTTTGCCAGTAGCGTCGGATTTCTTTTTCATATGCTTCTTTATTAGATATTTACTATATATTGTGGAAAGATGGGGGATATTGCACTAAATCTAGTGTTTCCAATGAATCAAATCCCGCACTTTTCGCACGTGAAAAGCTCTCCAGGCACTCACTTTTGATCGCTGCTAAAGGCGTTTATAAGAGTGCCTTTTTTTAGCCTGCTCCTGGCTGTGGAAAGTCGGTATAAAGACTCCCCAGGATATTCGGTAGAGGCTTTAGCCCGCCTTTCGGGCCTTGCGGTACTCTACCGGTGTCTGGCCGGTCAGCTTTTTGAAGGCGGCGTAGAAAGCACTGTTGCTCTGGAACCCGCAGCCGAAGGCCACGTCGAGCACCTTGGCGTCGCTCTGCAGCAGGAGCCGCTGGGCGTGCGCCACACGGAGTTGCGTCAGGTAGGTCCACAGGCTGACCCCGGCGACCTTGCGGAAGCGGCTCAGCAGATACTTGGGATGGACCCCCAGCGTGGCGGCGATGCTTTCGGCGCTCAAATCCTCATGGTAGCGTGTCGCCATTAGGTCGCAGGTGCGGTGGATGAGCGCGTCGCCCGTGGTGATGCCTGCGGGGTCCGACTGGGGGAAATGCGCGCCGAGCCGAAGGAAGGCGGACTCGATCTCCAGGCACATGGCCTCGAAGTCCGCGCTGCCGGTATGGGGATAGTCCAACGCCCAGCGGGGCATCAGCCGGGCGAAATCCGATTGCGGCGAGAGCAGGATGGGCGCACCGGAAAGCAAACGGGCTTGTAGTCTGGAAAGGCTTTGCCGGCGCAGCAACCACGGCAGGGGCAGAGTCATCCAGATGCCGCGCAGGTCCCGGCTGGCTTCAATGCTCTGGTGCGGCACCCCGGCCCAGAAAATCAGCGTACTGCCCGGCACGGGGACGACCTTGCGGCCCGATAGCATGTAGGACAGGTGCCCCGCCTGGAAGTAGTTCACTTCTATGTCCGCGTGCACGTGGGCGTAGGGCATGGTGCTGCTCTCCTCGCGTCGCCATATCCGAAAGTTCAGCGAAGGAATGGTGACATAGGCATCGAGCATGAGAGCTTACTATTCAGGATAAATTAGCTATTTTCGAGGAAGAATTTTCGGAATAACCATGATAAGATGGCCTCATGATTACAGAAATGGATGCCTACCTGTTCGATCTCCGCGGTTACCTCCTCTTGCGCGGAGCTCTCAGTCCCGAGGAAGTGAAGGCCCTCAATGAAGGCCTGGACGCCATCCCGCGTATCGCGCCGGGCGACTGGCACGGCTACGTGCATCGCGAGGAAACCGAGGATACCCGCGGCATCGCCTACCAGCAGATTTACGAGGCGGGCGAGCCCTTCGAGCGCCTCATCGACCACCCGTCGTGGATTGACAAGGTCAAACACTTCGTTGGCGGCGAGGGCACCTTCGACTGGCTGCACGGCCCGGTGTTCATCGATGAAAACTTCGCCAGCATCCGAGGCCCGGGTGAGGCCATCGGGCTGCACTCCGGCGGTCACACTGGGGTCAAGCGCACGCAATTTCGCTACCACAACGGCCAGTTCCACTGCGGCCAGATCAACATCCTCATGGCCCTGACTGATATAGGCCCGGGTGACGGCGGCACGATGGTTATCCCCGGTAGCCACAAGTCCAACCTGGTCCATCCTCAGTTGGCCCGCGCAAAAATCAGCAGCGGGGCTTCCGCCGACGACGTTGAAGGCGCCATCGAGGTGCACATGAAAGCTGGCGACGCCATCCTGTTCGTCGATGCCATCGCGCACGGCTCGGCCAAACGTGTTAACGACGGCGAGCGGCGCATCCTGGTCTATCGCTACGGTCCGACCTGGGGCAACTTTCGCTTTGGCTACACGCCCTCGCCGGAACTCCTTGAGCGGCTCACCCCCGAACAGCGTGGTATCGCATATCCGTGGAAACAGCGCACCCCGCCTCATGTGGAGGCCGCACGCTTGCAGCCGGCCTGATGCCGGTCAAGCGGTCGCGAGGACTTTGCCCTGCCAGCTGTCGCGTTCCGCGAGACGCTTTTCCACGCGGTGGGCGAACTGGTAGTTGCGCAGACCTTCCCACTTCGGCGCGATGAGCAGCTCCGGCGGAGACTCGCTGGTGAAGCGCTCGACGACGATGCGCGGATCGAGCCTTTCCAGATAGTCGACCACCAGTTCCAGATATTCCTCAGGCGTGAAAAGGTGAAAGCGCTCGGGATACTGCCGGTGCTCGTTGGCCAGTGCGGTGCGTTTGACAATTTGTAGCTGATGCAGCTTGAGGTGGTCGATGGGAAGCCCGGAAACGACCTCGGCTTGCCGCAGCCAGTCGTCGCGCGTTTCTCCGGGCAGGCCCAGTATGAAGTGTGCCCCCACCGGGATGCTGCGTCGGGCGGTTTCCTCTATGGCACGGGCGGTGTCAGCGAAGGTGTGGCCTCGGTGGATGCGTGCCAGAGTGGTGTCGTTGACCGACTCCACGCCGTACTCGACCATCACGTAGCAACGCTGTGAAAGCTCCGCCAGCAGGTCCAGCACCTGTGCGTCGACACAGTCCGGGCGGGTACCCAGGACGAGCCCGAGGATGCCCGACTGGGCCAGCGCCTCCTCGTAGCGTGCCCGCAGGACATCCAGTGGCGCGTAGGTGTTGGAATAGGCCTGGAAGTAAGCCAGGAAGCCCATCGACGGGTACTTCTTTGAAAAGAACGCCATGCCCTCTTGTAGTTGCTCAGCGATGCTGCCCTGCTCGCGACAGTAATCCGGGTTGAACGTTTCGTTGTTGCAGTAGCTGCAGCCGCTGACCGCCAGTGTGCCGTCACGGTTCGGGCAGGTGAAGCCGCCGTCGACCGAGACCTTTTGCACGCGTCCGGGGAAGCGCCGTCGCAACGCGTTGGTGGCGTCGTTGTAGCGCCCTTCATGACCCCAGGGGAAACACGTATTCATGGCGCGCGGGAGTGTTTAAAATCACACTTGGTAAGTGACGCCCGGCTCGGGGTCGGTGACCTTGATGTTGGGCGCACGGATGGCCAGCTCCTCATCGAACCACTCGCGTGACTCCGGGTCGCCGTGAGTCAGGACGATGGCGCGTGGGTCGCGGGCCAGTGCGTAGTCGAGCAGTTCCTCGCGGTCGGCATGGCCGGAGAGGTCGTATTGCTCCACGTGCGCGCGAACGGGCGTGGTGTAGTCCAGCGTCTCGAAGAGAAACGATTCGCCGTGTGGTGTGGCCAGGAGCTTGCCGCCGGGAGTGTCCGGGTCGCAGTAGCCGACAAAGGCAATGGTGCACGAGGGCTCATTGAGGATGGCGGAGGCGTAGTGATAGGATGGCGTGTGCTCGACCATCATGCCGCTGCTGAAAACGTAGATGCCCTGCTGGCCGGGGCCGCCCCCGGCGGCGGGCAGGCGGTCGAGTGTACGCACGCCGAGTTCCTTCAGCACACTGCGCCCGAAGTTGAGCGCGTTGGTCTTGCGGGCGATGGCGTCGAAGTAGTCCACCAGGTCGAGGCCCAGGCCGGAGGCGAAGACCGGCACCTGCGGTAGCTCACGCGCGCGAATGGCGTCACGCAGCAGGGTAAGGATTTCCTGCATGCGCCCGAGGGCAAAGACGGGCAGCAGTACGCTGCCGCCATGGCTGAGCGTGTCGTGAACGGTCTTGATCAACCGCGCTACCTCCTGCTCGCGGGTCTTTTCCGGGTTGCGCTCGGTGCGCCCACGGGTGGTTTCCAGCACGATGGTATCGAAATCCTCCTCGGGGAAGCTGGCGCCGGGCAGCGTACGCTGATTGGTAAAGAGAACGTCTCCGGTGATGAAAATGCTGCGATGGCGGTAGCTCAGCTTGATGCCCGCCGCGCCCGCCACGTGCCCCGCCGCATAGAGCGTGACGGATAAATCGCGCTCATTGTGGCCGAAGTGCCGCGTATCGCCGTAGGGCAGAGGATGGAGCGCCTCGTCGACGGCGTTGATGTCCCCCTTGTTGTAGAGCGGCAGTTCCGCCAGTCCGAGTTCGTCACGTTGCCGCTTCATGACGTTGAGCGAGTTTTTCAACATACGCGCGGCCAGGTACTGCGAGGGCCGACTGCACAGGATGGGCGTTTGCGGATGGCGGCGCGCGACCAACGGCAGCGAGCCGAGGTGGTCCAGGTGACAGTGCGTCAGGATGATGAGGTCCAGCGGCGCCTCGCCGAGCAGGTGCAGGTTGGGGGTGGAAGCTCGACCGATTTCCTTCGGGTCCATCCCCGCATCGATCAGGATGCGGTAAGGGCCAATCTCCAGCAGGAGCCCACTAGCCCCGATGCGGCGTTGTCGGTTGAGGTCTGTCAGGTTCACGAAAGGCTCTTTATCCACTTTATAATCCGCAGATTACGCAGATTAACGCAGATTAGGCTATTTTAAAAAACTCTACGCAGTTCTGAATTTTATCTGCGAAAATCTGCGGATAAATGATCACCCGCCCGCGACGATGCGGACGATCTCCAGCACGTCGCCGTCGGCCAGTTGCGTTTCCTTGGCCTCGGCCTGGGTGAGGGCTTCGCGGTTGCGCTCGACCACCACGCGCTCTGGGGCCAGCCCGAGCGTTTCGATGAACGCCGTGAGCGATTGCCCCTCGGGAGCCTCATGCGATTGTCCGTTGGCGGTGATGGTCATGGGAGGAAGTAAAAAGCAGAAAGCAGGTAGTTGAAAGTTTTAATAAAACACACTGCCGAATGCTTATGTTTTAGCAATAATCACGTGTAAGATTATCATGAAGCATACGCTCTAAATAATATTGACGTAGAGATATGTTGTTTTTGAGATGCATAATATGAGTAAACTACTGCTCTTCGCTTCGCTACTAGCTTTTTTTGCTTCAGGCAGCACTCAAGCTGCCATGACCATCTCCCAACAGGACGTGGGCGAGAGTTCTAGGCAATTCACATTCACCTATGTCGGTGATGGAACCTATACGAGTGGAGGTACCGAAGTGGGCGACGGGCTTGTCTGGGGAGGCTTGGAGTTAGGCGATCAAAGCACGCAAGTGAGCAATACCCTCGAAGGAAGCGCATCAAGCGTAACGATGGATGTCATTTTCTATTTTAACTCTGGTGGGAATAACTACATCAACGGATTCTTAAGTCTGGGCAGCAACCAATGGACCATCACGGGTGGATCGTTTACGATTGAAGTTGCGAACCGTGATTACCAGATACCGGCAGCTCCATTAGAGACCTTGGCTATTGGGAACTATGTCGGCACTAGTTCCGCACTCGTACCAGTCGCGGTCCCTGAGCCATCCACCTACGCCCTCATCTTTGGGCTGGCAGCCTGCGGCCTGGTAGCCTATTGCCGCCGGAAAATCCGCTAGTCGGCTGCTCCTGCGTACGCTAGGTGCCTTGCATTTGCTTAGGTTTGCCTCAGCTCGCGGTAGCGAGCGCGGCATCGTGGTCCTTCCAGACGGCTTCGTAGCCCTGGGCGCGAATCATGGCGGCGATGGCGGCGGGGGGGCGTTCGTCGGCGATGTGGAACTGTTCGCCGGCTTGGTCCTCGGCGGCGGCCCAAGTGGTTTCGTCAAAGGCGTCGTAACCGCCGGGCTCGGTCGAGCTGCCCGCGCTCATCAGGGTAACGCCTAGGCGCACGAGTCCGTCGCGGAGGTTGGCCGGCTCGCGGGTGGAAAGAGTGACGCCGGCGTGCGGCAGCAGCATACGCAGCGCGCAGACCGTCTGCGTCATTTCGCGGTCGGACATGAGAAAGCTTGGGTCGGGCTGGAAACCACCTGCCGCCGGGCGCATCCGCGGCAGACTGATGGAGACCTGCGCCTTCCAGCACTTGCGCAAAAGGTATCGTGCATGGGCGGCGACGGCCAGCGCCTCGTAACGCCAGTCGTGCAGGCCAAACAGTGCGCCGATGCCGAGGCGGCGGAAGCCCGCCTGGTAACCGCGTTCGGGCGTATCCATGCGCCAGGCGTAGTATTTTTTCGGCCCGGCGGTGTGGAGCACCTCGTAGGTGGGGCGGTGGTAGGTCTCCTGGTAAACGATGAGCGCCTCGGCCCCGGCCACGACCAGCGGGCGGTAGTCCTCGGCTTCCATCGGTCCGAGCTCGATGCTGACGCCCGGCATGTGCGGCAGGCAGCGCCGCACGCACTCCTCCACGTAGCCGTTGGAGACGTACTTGGGGTGCTCGCCCGCCACCAGCAGCAGCGAGCGGAAGCCCTGCCGCGCCAGCTTGGCCGTCTGCTCCTCGACCGTCTCGATCGGAATCGTGATGCGCGGGATGTCGTTGTGCCGCGAAAACCCGCAGTAGGTGCAGACGTTCACGCACTCGTTCGATAAATAGAGCGGGGCGAAGAGCCGCACGGCCTTGCCGAAAAAGCGCTGGGTCAGCCGCTGCGAGTGCGCCGCCAGCGTCTCCAAGTGCGCGCCTGCCGCCGGAGAGAGCAGCGCCGCGAAATCTTCCAACGACTCCGCCTGCCCGCACCGCAGGATGGCCTCGACCCGGGCGGCGTCCGCATGACGGCTGCGGTAGGCCAGCTCGGTCAACGGCAGCCGGGCGAACTCGGCGGAGAAGCTGTCCGCAGGCGCCTCCTCAGGCAAATGGTACTTCGACGGTCTCGACATCGTGAATCTTTCCACGATCCCGAATGCGCGCCGGTTTGTCAAGGGGGCGGGCTATATGCCAACTCTGATTATGTGTAATAGGATGATTTGCCACGGAGACACAGAGGACACGGAGAAATCGGCTCTGTGTCCTCTGCGTCTCCGTGGCAAATACTAGAGTTACTGCGCCTCGTCCATCATGTCCTTCATCATGGAGGCGGCGCCGGTGATGGCCTCAAACTGCTTGGCGGGCATGGTATCCGGGGCCATTTCTGCGCCCTCAATGGTGTCTTCGGGGGAGAGCATGCCCTCGACGTTGACCACGGTCTGGTTGCCCACGGGCATTTCCAGGCCACCGGGGCCGGTGAGCATGGCTGAGCCTTCTGCCACGCCGAAGCCCCAGGCGATGGCTGTGCCGATGGGGGTGGTTTTGTAGGCCCGCCCGCCGCCGGCCTTGGGGACGCGAGTCATCTCGAAGCGTTCGCTTTTGCGCAGCTTCATCCACCAGTCGGTGCCGCGGATGCCCGCGCTGTAGGAAAGGGCGTGGATGACAAAACTGTCGTTGGCGCCGAGCTTCTTCACGCTGCCGACGACATCTCCCTCGATTAGGCGGAGTTGGGCCTTGGTGACGTCGGGGAGCTCACCGCCGATGCTGGAGTCCTTGCGTTGGTCGAGGTATTCCTGGATGTGTACGCGGCTCTCGGGTTTGACCAGCAGCGTGGAGCCGCTGGAAAAAAGCAGGACGGCCTTGCTCTGTATCTTGGTGATGACGACGTTGTCCGGGCTCAGTTTGTAACCTTTCATCAGGACCTTTTGCGGCCCTTCGGGATTCTCCTGAAAATAGGCGTCGCCGCTGACGCGCGCCACCAGGATGTCGCCAGGGGCCATTTCGGCGTGAAGTGCGGCGGTGCAGAGGAGTGGTACGAAGAGCAGGCAAAGGCGGGTAAACATGTGCCCCAGTAATACGATTTTCGGCGAAAGTCTCAAGCGGGGAATTGCCCGTGGTCGGTGGGGATTCCTGTTGCCTCGCGTGAGGTGATTTGCCTGACTGGCACGCTTATGGCGGACAAAAAGAGCATACGCATTGGCATTCTGGGCTTCGGTACGGTCGGGCAGGGGGTGTGGAAGCACCTTACGCAGGACAAGGCCGCGCTGGAGCGCCGCCTGGGCGTGAAGCTCGTCCTGGCCCGGGCCTCCGTGTCGGACCTGAAAAAGAAGCGCGCGGTCAAGCTGCCCAAGTCAAAGCTGACCGCCGACTCCTTTGCCATCGTGGACGACCCCTCCATTGATATCGTCTGCGAACTCATCGGCGGCACCACCCTGGCCCGCGAGCTGACCCTCCGCGCCCTGGCCAACGGCAAGACCGTCGTCACGGCGAACAAGGCGCTCCTCTGCGAGCACGGCGAGGAACTCTTCGAGGCGGCTCGCAAGGAGGGCGTGCATTACTTTTTCGAGGCCAGCGTGGCCGGCGGCATTCCCATTATCAAAACCCTGCGCGAGGGCCTTATCGCCAACCGCTTTCCGCTCATCTACGGCATCCTTAACGGCACCACCAACTACATGCTCACCCGCATGGAGCGCGAGGGCATCTCCTACGAGGACGTGCTCGGTGAGGCCCGCCGCCTGGGCTACGTGGAGGCCGACGAGGCGCTCGACCTCGACGGCGTCGACGCCGCGCACAAGGCCGTCATCCTGGCCTACCTTGCCCACGGCAAATGGGTCTCGCTGAACGACATGTTCGTCGAGGGCATCCGCAAGATCACCGCGCAGGACGTCGAATACGCGCGGCAGCTCGGCTACAAAATAAAGCTGCTCGCCGTCATCCAGCGCGACTTCGACAAGGAAGCCCTCTCCGTGCGCCTGCACCCGGCGCTGATCAAGAAGTCCGAGCTGATGGCCCAGGTCGACATGGTCTTCAACGGCGTCAGCTTGACCGGGGACGTCGTCGGCACGACCCTGCTCGTCGGTCGTGGAGCCGGGCAGGACGCCACCGCCAGCGCCGTCATCAGTGACATCGCCGACGCCGTTTACGCCATCCAGGGCGGGCCCGCCCCCGCCATCTCCGAGGAGGACGCGGAGGTCTACGACGCCCTTGGCGCCGGGCTCCGCCTGGCCAAGCCGCAGGACATCGCCAGCGCTTACTACCTGCGCCTGCGCGTGAAGGACCAGAAGGGCGTCCTGGCCAAAGTCGCGCGTGTCTTCGCCGACGCCGGGCTCTCCGTCGCGACGATGATCCAGCACGAAGACCCCGGCTCCAACAGCGCCGTGCTCATTTTCACCACCCACCTCTCCAACGAAGCCGCCGCCGCGAAAGCCGTCGCCAAACTGGAGAACCTCGACGCCGTTCTGGAAACACCGTTCCTCCTGCGCATTTTTAATCCCCCGCCGATGTGAGGGTGGCATAAAACGCACATAGCGATGGGGGAAACAATTTGTGTCTATTTAAGATATGAAGGAGTAAATATCTAGAACATAGTATACTTGTTGCACTCACTTATTCGAACTATTAATCTGTAGGGTAGGTCTATTCCGAGGAGAACCCAGACAAGTGAGCTGAGAGATCCATTATAAACCATTTTTCAGTTGAAATGGACTTATCTTTTACTGCCATTATTTGAAGCGTTGAATTAGCTCTCTTAGAAGCAATCGAAACGCATGTCAGATGCGTGCTATCGTCTACTCCTTGCCAAACAACGCGTCCCCAAGAAGTCCCGTCCGCGTAGTCGAACTGCCTCAAGTGGGCAGGGGAATATCTGGTGTCTATGTGCCAATTTAGTCCTGGTGGAATATTAATCAGTGAAGGAGGAGGTCGATGGACCATTTGTTCTACGGAGCTCCTGTTGTCATGGTTCACGAAAATATACATTATAACATTCTCATATTGGACAACGAGCTTGTTATACATGTCACTGACCTGTGCTCCTGTGGGGACAACGATTGTTGCATCCGCAGCAATATCATTATAGACGTCAAACCGAAAACTATTTGGGTCCATCGACTTAAGTTCTTCTTCGAATAACTTAAGCAAATAATCTACACCTACATGATAAGGAGTAGTGGAACGTATCTCATTGAATGGACTGTTGGAAATATTAATAGTTTCTTGGGTTGTCTGCACACCGGTATAACTCTCGTTTTGATATTTTTCTGCTGGAGGGGCCTCTGTCGCACTATCGGTCGTCGAATTATTGGCATCTGAAGTTATTCCTGAATCAAGTGGTGAAATGAGTAATCGTTCTTCAAGGTGCTCATTCCAAGTAGTTGATTGTAGGTTGCTTAAAGTATTGCCTAGTTTTAAGTCTGTTAAGAGGAGCCCGTGCTTTTTTAGGCGAAGCGGAATTGTATTTGTGAGGGAATAAGCAATATCATTTCTCGTGGGCTGCGATTCTGGCGAGTCACCTCGTATGGATGAAGAAATCAATTCCTTTATTTCTTCTGGAGGCGGAGGAGAGTTGTCTGTACTTGAAATACGAAGCTGTGCCACGAGATCTTCTTCTGATGTGAAGTACCACGATAGAGTGATTGTTTGGGCCTCCGCTTCTGGCCGTATCTGAGCCCATATCCAAGCAGCGGCGAGAGACGCGGTAACTGCAAATAGAAAGGCTCCGATTGGGTGCTGGAGGGTAAAATCACTACACAGTTTATAGAACCTTCTTATATGCATATGCAGAGGCTTTGGTAAGTAGGTTGAGTTATTATATGCTCAAAGCAAATTTGTTTCACTGAAGAGTAGCTGAGCAATTACTAGATATTTTTAAGGGGTGCGCGAGTATAAATCATTAGCATTTGTTCTTAAATCGGTTCTCTAATTAGATATAATATGATGAGTTAGATAATATGTAAAATTCTACAAATATCCTCTAACGTGATGGACCACTGCAATGGGAAAAGGATGATGTCAGAAGACGAGTGAATGTGGACAGACCGTAAATCTTGAAAAGTCGGCTGTAAATCCCGCCGCGACGACTGCGAGCATAAGGGAGCTTAATGTAGATGGCCGAAAGTGCTATGTAAGTCTAATTCGGAGCGCGGATAGATTGAGAAAGTTCGCTGTAAATCTGCATCGAACGGGTGTAAATGGTCTTCGGATGAGCGTAAATGGCCATCGGAGCGATGTCATATGCCGTCGGAGTGGTGTAAATTATCATCTGAAGGCCGTAAGTGAGAGTCCGGCGGATGTAAGTCTTCGTCGTAGGGCTGTCAGTTGTCACCGCAGCACTGTAAATATCCGCCGGGGGATATGGGCTGAGGATACGAGTTTTTTACAGGAAGATCGGGAAGAGCGGAAAGGCTGTGTTTCGTTTATCTTTCCGTCCTTTCCGCTCTTTCTGTTTAAAATTTCGTATCCAGGGAAAGCGTTATGGTTCCTGCTCGTTTTCCTTCTCCGGCGGCCAGCCCGACTTCAAATGCAGGTTGCGTTGGGGGAAGGGGATTTCGATGCCTTCGTCTTTAAAGCGGTCCCAGATTTCGAGGAGGACGGCGCTGCGGATGTTGGCCACGCCCTGGTTGGGGTCGCGAATCCAGAAGCGTAATTCCAAGTCCACCGAGCTGTCGCCGAAGCCTTTGAGCAGGCAGACGGGTGCGGGGTCTTTCAGGACGCGTGATTGCTTGGCGGCGGCTGTCTGGCAAATCTCGATGACTTTGTGCGGGTCCTCTTTGTAGGAGACGCCGACCTGGGCCTTGATGCGAACGCGGTCGTGGCTGAAGGACCAGTTGATGACCTTTTGTGTGATAAGGTCCTCGTTGGGGATGAGGTGCTCGGTGCCGTCGCGGGTGATGACGGAGACGTAGCGCGCGCGCAGGCTGTTGATCCACCCGTAAGTGTCGGTATCGACCATTTCGATGACGTCGCCGGGCTTGATGGAGCGGTCCGAGAGCAGTATGAAGCCGCTGATGAGGTTCGAGACGATTTTTTGCAGGCCGAAGCCGAGGCCGAGGGCAAAGGCGCCGCCGAAGACGGTCAGCGCGGAGAGGTTGACGCCGACGGAGGTCAGGCCGACGACGAGGGCGAAGATGATGAAGATGACGCGGATGATTTTCTCAATCAGCGCGCGGGTGGAGGGGTTGATGCGGTCGATGGTTTCGACGCGCCTCTCCAGGAACTGCGACAGGCCAAGGCCGATCCAGATGGCCACCGCCACCGAGGCCGCCACGGTGAAAAGCTTCCAGACCGAGAGGTTGGTGTCGCCGGCGGGGATGGGCAGTTGCAACTGATCGAGGAATTGGATCAGCGTGTCGTCCACCGTCAGGACAGGAAAGGCCGTGATGACGGTCAGCACGACCGCGGTGGACTCGGCCCAGAAGGCGTCGGGGATGAAAGAGGTGGCGACCCCGATTAGGCTCCACAGCACCATGAGGAAGGCGGCGACGCGTAGCGCCGGTACAGGGATGCCTGCCAGTTCTAAGCCCGCTGTCACCACGATGAGCGCGATGGCCAGCACGGGCAGAATGGCGTTGCGCGCGAACCAGATTTTGGGCGAGTACCGCTGGCTCGTCTCCAGCAGGTTCTTGATTTTTGTTTCGTCCGGCTTGACGATAAAGCGCAAGATACCCCAGAGCGCCGCGACGATGAGCACCTGCCAGAAATTCTCCGGGCGGGACGCCTCGACGGTAGGGCAGAGCCACTGCAGTACGTTCGTCATCGGTTGGTTACGAAAGACAGCCTATTCTATGAACGCGGGCCTGTAAAGTCCAGGCGGCGGTTACTTCTTCTGTTGCTCCTTGGCCTTCTTCTCTTCCTCGCGGGCGCGGTCCTGGGCTTCAAATTCGGCCTGCTGGGCGCTCCATTCGGCCAGTTCTCCGGTCTTGCGCAAGGTACGTGCCCAGCTAATGGCGGTGGGCAGGTAGGCGCGCCGGGCGGCATCCGGGATGGCGGACCGCATCAGGGATTGCATCAGCTCAAAGGCGTCCTCGCGGGCCATCAGGTCCCACAAGAGGTTGGCGGACAGATAGGCCAGGCCTTGCTCATTGGCACCGAAGATCGGTGGCAGCCGGCTGGCGAACGCCAGCGATTTCACGGCCTCATCGACGTGCCCCTGCTGCTGGTTGAGCAAGGCCAACTCGTATCCGAGGGCCAGGCCGGGTGCTTTATTAAATTCCTTTTCGCCGTAGGCGATCGCGGGGGTGAGGCCGAGGCTTTCCTTGAGGCGTTCGATTTCCCGCAGGACGGTATACTGGGCGAGGTCGTCCGGCTTGGCGGATTTCTTCATCATTTCCAACTGCGCTTCCTCGCTCACGGTGAAGGGCTGGTAGAGCGGGTCGCCGATGAAGACGGCCATCCAGGACAAGGCGGGGAGGGAATAGTAGGCGGCTTCCCCCGCGCTCATCCCGGCGAGCAGCGCCTTGACGAAGGCGTGGGGATGGTGAGTCAGCTCCAGGTAAGGCTCGTAGACATTCCCGACGGTGGCGGTGATGCCGCGTTGCACCAGCGGGCCGGACCAGCGGTAGTTATTTCGCCGCAGGGAGTTGGCCGAGTAACTGTGCAGGTGCCAGCCCAGTGCGCCGGGAGGAAACCGGAAGTCGCGCTCACGGGGCGGGCCGGTGACGTTTACTTTCCACCAGCCGAAGTAAAAGGCCGGAGCGTCGAAGCGCTCGGTGAAGTCGATGGCCGCCGGCACACGATTCCAGGTGACGGGAAAGTCCTGCCCCTCGAGTAGCTCGCCGGCTTCCTGCATCCAGTCGTTGCCTTTTTTGTGTGGCCCGCCGAGGTCGATGTAGGCGCGCCCGCGCAGTCCTTTTTCTTCGGCTTCGATGGCGTGGTCGACCAGAGCCATGGTGGCGGCCACCGAGGGTCCGTCCAGCCGCGCAACCTTGATGACCTGTTGGAGTATCATGGAAGGGGGGCGCAGTTGCCCGAAGAGCGGGTTGGGTACGAAGCTGACGGTCGGGGTGTTGGGAGCAGCGAGCAGAGCGAGCTCGCCATCGGTCGAGCCTTGGTTGACCAGGAACTGCTTCTGGGGTGGCTTGGCCGGGGCGCGGTCCACCCGTGGCTGGTCGTTTTTGATGCGCAGCGGCATGCGACACAGCACGAGGAAGTCCAGGCGTCCGCCCAACGTGACCAGCTTTCGGCGGCCCTCAAAGTCATAGCTGTCGCCGAGGGAGCCCTCTATCCAGCCGTCGGCGTGGAGCTTCTCGCGCAAGGGGTTGAACATGGTTTCGAGGAACTCCTCCCAGGTAATATCTTCTCCGGTAGTGGTTTCCAACAGGATGAGGTTCTTTTCCGGAATGGCCCGTTTCTCCATGTAGTGCCGGGCGATGGTCATCGAATGCTCGTCCGCCTGGTTGGCCACCACGACGATGCGATCCGGGGAGAGCGCCCAGGCTTTTCCGGTCAGGAAGAATACGGCGACCAGAAGGAGCGGGCAGCGAAAAGTGTTCAACATGGGTTTGTTTCTAGGGACCCTCCGGGGCAGGGCCAAGGATGAATTCCCCGGGTGTGTGAGCGGGCTTGCCACAATGTCGCCGAAACGTTACACAAGAATGCGATTTGGGCTTTGGCATTTGTATTGGCACGCCTAGCCTCCACTACAGCTATGTCCGCGGAGTCATTCAGTGAACCGCCTAAGCCTGCCGGGGCAGAAGAACTGGCAGGGCTGGTGGGGCATCGTCTCGCGGTCACGGGCAACACCATCCTGGCGGATGTGCAGAAGGCTTTCCATGAGCACACTTTCAAGTTCATGGCCATCGTCGAGAATAGTCGCGTGACCGGGATGTGCTCGCGGGAGAAAGTCGGTGACCTGCTCGGCTCACAGTTCGGCTACTCGATTTACGCTAAAAAGCTCATTCGCGATTACGCCGTGGCCCAGCCGGAGATCATTGCCTCGGGCACGCCCCTGCGCGAAGTCATGGCCAAGGTTTTTTCGCGGCCCAGCGAGCGCTTTTATCAGGACGTTATTCTGGTCGGAGAAAAGTACGAGCTGATGGGCCTCATCCCGGTGGACAATCTCGTGCGACTGCAGAACCACATGCTGTCGGATAAAATCGGTGCGCTGGAAGAAAGCGAACACCGTCTTATCCGCCAGAAGGCTGAGCTGGGCGAGCTGGCGGCCAAGCTCGAGCTGGCCAATGCCGAGTTGGAGTCCGCCCGAGACACCGCGGTGGAGGGCACCAAGCTCAAGTCGCAGTTCCTGGCTAACATGAGCCACGAAATCCGCACGCCCATGAACGGCGTCATCGGCATGATCAGCCTGCTGGTGGAGACGGAGCTGGACGAGGAGCAGAAGCAGTACTGCACCACTATCCGCAAGAGCGCGGAGGCCTTGCTCGGGCTCATCAACGATATTCTGGACTTTTCCAAAATCGAGGCCGGTCGCCTGGACGTCAGCGTGGAGGAGACGCCTATCCGGGAGCTGGTCGAGGAGTGCGTTTCCCTGCTGGCGGAAGGCGCTTCGCAGAAGAAGGTCGAGCTTATCCTCGACATCGATCCGGCGGTACCGGAATGGGTGGAGGTCGACCCCTTGCGCTACCGCCAAGTGCTCAATAACCTGGTCGGCAACGCGCTCAAGTTCACCGAGCAGGGGGAAGTCATCGTGCGCCTGCGCGTCTCACGCGAGCCGGGCAAGGGCTACTTCATGCAAACCGAGGTGCAGGACAGTGGCATCGGCATCCCGTCCGACCAGCAGAAAAAGCTCTTCGAGCCTTTCGTACAGGGGGACGGCTCGACCAGCCGGCGCTATGGTGGCACCGGGCTCGGTCTGGCTATTTCCCGTCGCCTGTCCAAGCTCATGGAGGGCGATCTCAATTGTGCCAGCGAGCCGGGCGAGGGGTCGACCTTCTGGCTGACCCTGCCGCTGGAGAGCATATCCACGCCGGACCCCGTCAAGGCCGTGCGTCCGCTTCCCGATGGCTTGCGTGCCCTGGTGGTGGACGATCACTCCATCGCCGCCGATACGCTTTGCCGCCAAATCGCGCTGCATGGCATCACCTGCCTCACGGCGCCGGACGCGCGGCAAGCCATGCGAATCCTGCGCGAGGCCTATGCCTCCCTTGAGCCCATCCATTACCTCTTCGTGGACGCGGATCTGCCGGACTCCGCCGGGCAGGAGCTGTGCCGCCGTATTGCCGAGGATGCCGATCTCGAGGCCACCGGTGTCGTGCTGATGACGCCCATTGGCCGGAACCTGAGCGCGTCCGAGCGGAACTTCTCCTGTGTGCGTCGCGTGCTGCTCAAGCCCGTCGGCCCCAATAACCTCCTTGAGGCCCTGCATCGCGCTCAACCCAAGGAGACGACTGCGAAGCCGGAAGTGGTCGCCACCTTGCCGCCTTTCCTGCCCGAGCAAAAGCCCATGCGCATCCTGCTGGCCGAGGACAGCGCGACCAACCAGGAGGTTGCCATCCGGCTGCTTGAGCGCCTCGGCCACACGGTTTACCTTGCTGAAAACGGCACCCAGGTCCTGGACATTCTTCGCACCGAGCCGCTCGACTGTGTGCTGATGGACTGCCAGATGCCGCACATGGACGGCTACGAAGCCACGCGGGCCATTCGCCAGGGCTTCCACGGTATCCAGTGCCGCGAGATTCCCATCGTCGCCATGACCGCCCACGCTATGCAGGGCGACCGCCAGAAGTGCCTTCAGGCCGGCATGGACGATTACCTGAGCAAGCCCGTCACCCTTGAGCGCCTCGCGCAGGTCCTCCACCGCGTTGCCGAAAAGGCCTCGGTGGAGTGAGGAGGCTTATGATTTATCCTCCAGCGCTTGGCGGATGATGTCGGGCTTGTTGGTGGTGATGCTGTCGGCCCCGCGCCGGGCCATTTCCTGAGCCCAGGCGGGCTCGTCGACGGTCCAGACATGGAAGCTGAAGCCCGTCTTCTTGACGCGCTCGCCGAAATCCAACGCCATGAGCGGGTCGGCTTTGACACTGATGCTGTCGCATTGAATCGCCTGTGCCCAAGTCAGTATGTCGTTGAGGGAAGGCTTGAAGCTTCCGTCCCATTGGCGCTTGGGGGAAACGAGCAGGGCGGTTTCCAGTCCTGGCTGCGCTTGCTCGATAGCGCGTATAACGGACGGCTCGAACGAGATGACCATGATCTGTCTGTTGGAGAGTCCGCTATCGCGTATCGCCTGGAGCAGGCTTTCTGTTGTCCAGTCATCACCCTTCAGCTCAATATAGATTTTCGGAATTATATACTTTGCACACCCAGCCTTGCGGCTTAGTTAGTCCGCTTCTTAACCTTCCTTGCGGGCTTGCCCTTAGCCTCTTTCTTAGGCGGCGGCGTTGCCAGCATGGCCTTTAGGGTCTTTTCGAACTTGGCAAAGCCTTCTTCGGTCGTCTTTCTGTCCAATCTAGGATCGGTATCTCGTTCTCGCTGCACCATGTGAAAAGTGGTTGATTATTAAACGTAATTATAGGATGTGTGGCATGTTTTTTGAAAGCTCGATAACCTAGGCTTGTTTTACTCCCCTTTGGCAAACTTGGTAGCATTCTAATTTGAGGCCATGACACCAAAATAGCCTCTTTCATGCTCTGCTGGCCTTCGTTGCTCATAGCAGCACACAAGGCCATATGTGTAATTTGATGCTTCTCGCATAACAATGGCAGCCGAGCCTTTTTGGGGTCGTACCCCCTGTCCTTGGTTAAGACAATCCAATCCGCATCCTTCTTTGCTAGTTCCGGTATCCATTTTGAATCGTCTTCGTCGGCCTTAAAATACTCTGTCAAATGGGCCACCTTAAAATTCTCTTCACCTAAAAAACTATCTGCAAATGCATCCCTGATGGCCCTTACGAAATAATCACTGTAACAGGCATCCAAAAATAGCCATAGCTTTAAATTATGCTGCCATTTGCAAGCTTTCACAATAATTACGGGATGCCGTAACATATTGTGCGTCAACATTAAAATACTTGGATACCTGTTCATCGGAACCCTCAGCTACATAAGCATCATATAGCGTGGGGGCGCTAATTGGACAACCTTCAACAAACGGCTCTCCCATCATTCTTCTGGGATCTAAGATAATGCTTTTCCCGCAATACTGTATCGGATGACGGTATCTGAGGGCCATTTTGGTGTCATGATCAAAATCAATCCATCGAATGTAGTTCAGTTCTTGGCCAAGGAGGGATTGTTGATGCATCTCTTTGCCAGTAGCCTGAACTGGATACTCAAAACCGTCGGGCTGAATATGAAGATTGCGACCATCATAGCCAACCCGGTTTAACATCGCCAAAGGATAGTCTATTTTGAAAATGTTCTTTGTATCGTTTATAGCTTTGCGAATTTTTTGAAGAGGAATGGCATACTGTATAAAATTGTCTCGGCTTCTCAATTCCTTGATGGCCAATGCCTCAACAAAATCATAAAATGTCAGATAATCGCGATCATCTGTGATTAAGGGCTCTAAAACGGCATCGCTTTTGTAATCGCCATAAAACCAACGTTTAAGCTTGGATAGACTTACATCCGCATAGCGAGCAGCGTCCTGCACGGAATATAGACCTGCGCAGGAATCCATTTGCTCGATTAGATTGGCTTTCTTCATGCGGCGCTTTCGGACGAGTCCCGGTAGGTTAATCGCTTTCCGTTAATCATGGATAGGGCGGTGACCATGCGTTCACCATCACTAATGTCTCTGTGATTCCAGCGAAAGTCAAATTCAGAACAATATCTGTGAAGATGCTCTTTGGAAACTTTGTGGAAAGAGCCCACAATACCACGCTTCAAAAGCGCAAAATAGCTTTCTGCGGTATTGGTGTTTACGTCTCCAAGGGCATATTCACCAACGCTATGCCGCACGACCTTATGGCCGCCTTCAAAGTGTTTCCCGATTCCTTTATAGCTGGGAAATTCGTCAGTCATAATGGTGGCAGAGGCATCAACGTTCTCTTTGATTTCAGCCTTTAGGTTCTCGCCCGTCAACCATTTCATTGGCTTAGACCTAGCCTTACCCCCACGCTCTACAAGGACGGTGACGGGGGTCTTTCGGGTGCCCCGTCCTCTGGGATGAGGGCGCGGATCGCCCTTGCGTGGCTTGCCGCCAACGTAGGTTTCATCCACTTCAACTTTACCCTTTAGCAACTCAGCCAAGGGGCCCTCATCCATGGCATAACGGATGCGGTGACACATGAACCAAGCCGTCTTGTAGGTAATTCCAAGGCTACGGTGTATCTGATGGGCGGAAATCGCCTTTTTGGAGGAACAAATCATGTAAACAGCCATCAACCAAGTGCTGATGTCAACGTGGCTGGACTCGAAGATCGTTCCTTTGGTAACGGTGAACTGCTTCCGGCATTCCTTATTGCGGCATTTGCAGACGCCCTTTTGAGCTTTACGACCAGCCGTAGGCTTACGGTTAATCCTGTAGCCTTCATGCCCACAATGAGGGCACACGGGCTTACCGCCCGGCCAGCGTAGGCTTTCCAGATATTCGCGAGCCTTATCCTCATCGCTGAACTTCCTAGCGAGGGTAATCAGGTTGATTTCTTCACCGTTCATGATCTTACGTTGTCTTAAAATGTAAGATCAGTCAAGAATTTTTTGGTGTGCAAAGTATATAATTCCGTAGATTTTTTTGTTTTTGGGGACGATGGCCAGGACTTCTTCCAGGCTGGGCATGCGAACATTTTCGTAGCCTTTTTTGAAACGCCGGCTGACATCCAGATTGCGGAGCGTTGCGAAGTCGGTTTCCGCGATGTTGTAGCTATCAAGCGCGACGTTCCTGGTATTCGAATCGTGAATGCAGACGATACGCTTGTCCTTGGTCATCTGGAAATCGCCCTCGATGGCGTCGGCGTTCATTTCCCAGGCGAGCTTGAAAGCCTCGAGGGTATTTTCGGGGGCGTAGCCGGAGGCTCCCCGGTGTGCGACAATCTGGACCTTCCCCTGGCAGAACGTACCTGTTACCAGGCAGAGCAAAAAGAGAATGCCTTTCCGGTACATGCCGTCAAAGCAGCCCTTCGTCGAGGAAGGAGAGGGCGTCGGAAGGCGTGACAATGATGTGGTCGAGGAGCTGCAGCTCCAGGGCCTTGGCGGACTCGGCCAGGGCCTTGGTCAGCCGGATGTCTTCCGGGGAGGCTTTTAATTGGCCGGAGGGATGGTTGTGGGCCACGACGATATAAACCGCATGACGTAGCAAAGCCGCCCGCATGACCTTGGCCGGGTAGACGCGGGTGCGGTCCGCCACGCCGTCCTCCAGGCGCTCAATGCCGTTGCGGATGAGCTGGTAGCTCTTGTCGAGAAAGGCGACCTCGAAGGCTTCGTGACGCAGGCCGCCCAGGCGGATGCGGAAGAGGCTTTTGAGGGCGTCGGTGCTGTCCAGCATGGAGCCTTCCTCGGCAGACTCCCGCAGATAGAGTGTGGCGGCCTCGCGGATGATGTGCAGGGCCACGGGCGCGACCTCCCCGATGCCGTTCAGCTCCTGAAGTTGTTCGCTGGGTGCATCGAGCACGCCACGCAGACTGCCGAAGCGTGTCATGAGCGCCTTGGCGGGCTCTTTGACGTCCTTGCGCGGAATGCACAGGGTCAAGAGCAGCTCAAGCACCTCATGGTCGGAGAAGCCGTCCAGGCCCGAACGCTCGAAGCGTTCCCGTAACCGTTGGCGATGGCCTGCCCCGGGGCTGGTATCCGTGGTGGAATGGCCGCCGGATGAATCGGCGTCTGACGAATTTATCCGGCTGTCGGGCATACCTTACTGGCTTTCCTGAGTTCCTTCCTCTTTTTGTTGTTCCGTGGCGGGCGGGGGAGGTGGAGGCGTTGAGGCTGGAGCGGTGACAGCCGGGGCTGTCGGCCCCTTCATCGGTACACGAAAGCTAGGCGGCGGTGGCGGTGGCGTGCTAGGGGGCATCGGCGCTTTCATACCCAGCTTGTCGCGCTCTTCCTGCGGAATGCCAAAAGGCGGCGCAAAGCTCCAGGCGGAGGCCCCGGGGGCGAAAACACCTTCGCTGTCTGTAGCTTCCAGGAAAGCATAGGTCTGACGACCTTGGCGCAGCAAAGGCGGGCTGCTGGGGCCAAGCGGGCGTTTGCCGTCCGGCCCGTAGACCGGCTTTGGGCTGTAATGGTATTGAATGGTGATGGTGTCACCGGCCTTGACGGATTCCGGCGCCTTGAAGGCACTCAGTACCTCGGCGGTGGCCGTGAGGTCCTTTTCGCCTTCATCGGTCTCGGTCACATCGACTTTGGTGACTTTGATTTCCAGCCATACCGGCGCTTCGGCCTGTGCTGTCGGGCTAACCATGCCTTGACCGTAGGCAGCTATGGGCAGGGCTAATAAGGTGAGCAGGTAAACGAGGTTTTTCTGCATAGTTTCTATCGAGGTTGAGATGGTGCCAATAGTGATAGGTGTTCTGTTGAACCGCGCAAGCAAAAGCGGCTTCAGCTTGCTTTCGCTGCACTTATTCTGTAAAGTTGGTTACTATAATGAGGAAATGGTTCCTGTCAGTTTGGGCCATCATTTTTTTGGGAACGGCCTTGAATGCCGCGCCGCTGGAGCTTGGTGCGACCCGGGTTGAGGCGTATCGCGTACTGGGTGCGCCGGACGGCATGCTGGAGCTTCCCAACAAAACCGTACTCATGTACGAGACGGCGGAGCTGACCTTCGTGAACGATGTTCTGACCGAGGCGGTTTGGCGTAGCGAAGAGGAGGTGGCTGCTGAAAAGGCACTCCAGGCCAAACTGCGTGCGGACTGGGAGCGTGAACAGGCTCTTGATGCGGAGCGCCGTCTGCAACGCGGCAAGGAAATCCTGGCTGCCCGCCTGGCCAATCCCGGCTTTCAGAACCTCCCTGCGGCCCAGCGCCTGGGTGCATGGACTGATTTTATGCGGGACTATCCTGGAGTTGACGCCACTGCCGAATACGAGGCAGCCTTGGCGGAGGTGCGTGCCGAGGCCAAGGTCCGTCAGGCTGAACAACAGCAAGTCGCTCAAGCTGCCTCGGACCGTTCCTGGAGCCAGACGAGCCTGATCGACACGGTCGAGGTCGGAGGTAACTGGGGCTATGGCTACGGGTATCCGACCGGGCCCTCCGTCGCCGTCGGCAACAACGCCGTGGTCGTGGTCGGTGGCAACAGCGGCTATCCCTACGGTTATTGTCCGCCTGTCCAGCGCCGGCCCATCCTGAGCGTATCCTACCGTTCGGACGACTTTGGGGTGCGTTTCACCAGCGGTGGCGGTTACTCGCCCCTGCGCCGCGACCCCTACGTCGTTCCGCGCCAGCCAGTCGTCATCGTGACCGGTCAGTAGGTATTTGCTTGTTGGGTCACTGGCCTTTGATTAACCTCACTTTTTAAATGGTGAATCTGGAATTACGGCCTGAGTTGGAACGCCGTGTGCGCGAACACCTCGCCACTGGAGCGGATGCCAATGAACTGATGGAAATTGCCATGGATGCTCTCCGCGAACGAAAAGAAATCGGAGAGCAGATTGAAGCTGCCTGGAAACAAGCGGAGGCGGGCGAATTCGTTCAGTCGAGTCCCGAATCGGTGATACGTCGCGCACAGCAAAATTAGTAGTGGCCAGTTACCGCATCACCCGTTTGGCGGATGAAGATTTGGTTGAGATCGCAAATTACACGATTGAGACGTGGGGAAGCAGCCAATGTGACCGGTATATACGCGAACTTTTTGAACTGTTCGATTCGATAGCTCTCAATCCTCAGGCGTCCGTTCGTATGGATTTCATCAAGCCGGGGTTAAGGAAGCGGCTTCATTACAAACGCAGGCATGCGGTGTACTTCCGGCTTGGGCCGGACAGGGTACCCGAAATTCTCCGCATTTTGCACACCTCAGAAAACCGAGAAAAGGCTTTTGAATGACCCCTCAGTAGCTCTCGTCGGTGAGCTCGACCTTACCGCGGAAGATGTAATAGACGCAGGCGGTGTAGGTGATGACGATGGGCACGCCGATGATGGCCACGATGAGCATGAAGCCCAGGGTCTTGTCCGTGGAAGAGCCGTTGTAGATATTGAGGCTGTTCTGGATGTAGGGCGTCGAAAAGACCATGTTCGGGTAAACGCTGATGGCGAAGGTGGCCATGAGGAAGAGCATGGCGCCGCAGGAGCTGAGGAAGGCACGGAACTCCCGGCCCTTGTGGACCTCGCGCGGGATGTTGAAAACACACAGCAGGGCGATGGTGAAGGTGATGCCCAGCGGGACAAAGCGGTCAAGTGCGACATCGTGAATGTGCGGGCAAACCCAGGGAGTAGAAATGCCGAAGAGCAGGAAGCAGATGATGAAGGCGGGGATGGTGAACTTGACCCAGCGGCGCAGCTTGGCTTGTAGTTCGCCTTCGGTCTTCATGATCAGGTAGATGTTTCCGTGCATGGCAAAGAGCGCCAGCGTGGTGACGCCGAGGAAAAGCGAGTAGGGGTGCAGCAGGGTGAGGAAATTGCCGGTGTACTCGTGGTTGTGGTCCAGCGGAATGCCCCAGACGATGTTGCCCATGGCTACCCCGATGAGGATGGCCGCGAGCACGCTTCCGAGGGCGAAGCCGATGTCCCACATATTGCGCCACCAGCGCATGGGCTGCTTGCTGCGGAATTCGATGGCGACGGCGCGGAAGATGAGCGCGAAGAGTAGCAGCATGAAAGCGTCATAGAAACCGGAAAAGACCGTCGCATAGACCTCGGGGAAGGCGGCGAAGAGCGCGCCCCCACCAGTCACCAGCCAGACCTCATTGCCGTCCCACACCGGTCCGATCGCGTTGAGGAGCGTGCGGCGTTCTTTGTCGCCCTTGGTAAACAGATGCAGGGAACCGACCCCCAGATCAAAACCGTCCAGCATGGCATAGCCGGTGAAGAGCACGCCGACGAGGATGAACCAGATGGTGTTGAGATCCATAACGCTTTTATTCTTTTATCGCGGAAGTGGTCTGACGGCCGCCCTTGAGTGAAAGAATTTTCCATTTTTCGGGCAGCTCCTTGCCGCTGATGTCATCGCTGGGCCCGTGCTGGATTTTGCTGTTGAGCGTATAAATAAAGACGGCGAAGAGCAGCGCGTAGATGAGCATGAACATGATGAGCGAGAAGAGCACCTGCCCGGCTTTGACTGCCTCGGAGAGGGCTTCGCTAGTCTTGAGGATATTGTAAACGACCCAGGGCTGGCGGCCGATCTCGGCGGTGTACCAGCCGGCCTGATTGGCGATTTGCGGAGCCAGCACGGCAAAGACAAGCGCCCAGAGGAAGAGCTTCACCGGCTTGATTTTGCCGCCCAGCGTCCAATCTATATCCCAGAGCTTGCCGGTTTTCCAGAGGACAACCCCCAGGATGGCCAGGCCGATCATGACGCCCCACAGGGCGATCATGATATGATACGTCTGAAAGACGATGGGAACGTTGGGCCAATATTCGGGTCGGATTTTTTTCAGCTCCTCCGGTGTGGCGTCGGGGTGACGCTTGAGAAGAAATTCGTCCGAGGGGAGCTGGTTGAGACCCTTGACCTCGGTCTGGCTGGCGGCGACAGGATCAGTGAAGTCGCCCGAGACGAGGATACTGAGCAGGCCCTTGATTTTGAAGGCATTCTCGTTGATGCCGATGATGTTGCCCTCTTCGTCCTTTTTCCAGGTAACCCAACCGGCGACGCCCAGCGGGGCTTCCGTGGTAGACTCGGCCAGGCCTTCGATGGCGGCGAGCTTGACCGGCTGGTTGTCCGCCACGCCGCGTGCGGTGGAGTCCGCACTCCAGAGCTGCAACAGCAGGGCGATGGTGGCCACGGTCAGGCCGATCTTCATGCTGGCCTTGGCGAAGGGGATGTGCCGCTTGCGCAGCAGATAGTAGGCGCTGATGCTGATGACGACGAAGGTCCCCGTGATCCAGCAGGCGATGACGGTATGTGCCAGCCGGTCCAGCGTGGATGGGTTCAGGCACATGGCCCAGAAATCCGTCACCACGGCGCGGATGCTGTCGAGGTCCCCGGCCTGCACGATGTAATCCTCGGGCAGTGCGATTTCCTTGAGGGTAAAGGTGCCCGGCTCCAGGGCGGTGCTGTACGGGTGCTGAACGCCATCGGAGGTCACCTTGACCATCTTGGCCAAATGGAAGCCGGCCGGAGTTTGCATCCAGGAGTTGGCCACCAGAATCCAGATAGCGCTGAAGTGTGCGCCGAGGCTGACCATGCAGGTGGCGAAAAAGTGCGTCTTGGGCCCGACTTTGTTCCAGCCGAAGAGCAGGATGGCGAGGAATCCGGACTCCAGGAAAAAGGCGTAGATGCCCTCAATGGCCAGCGGCGACCCGAAGACGTCCCCGACAAAGCGCGAGTAGGTGGCCCAGTTGGTGCCGAACTCGAACTCCATCACGATACCGGTGGCTACCCCGATGGCGAAGATGAGCCCGAAGACCTTCGTCCAGAAGCGCGCCATGTTGTGGTAGAGCGGGTCGCGCGTCTTCAGCCACAGGGCCGACATGATGACGAGGTTCAGGCCGAGCCCGATCGTCATGGGCGGAAACAGAAAGTGGAACGCCACGGTAAAGGCGAACTGGATGCGCGACAGTATTTCGACGTCCATGGCTAGTACGAGCAGTGAGTACGACCCACGTCATGGATTCAAGAGCATCCATATCCGCGCGCAAACAAAAAGCGGCCCCCGTTACCGAGTTTTTGCTTTCTTCAACGGTACATAAGACACCATGATGCGGTCATGTCACTTGATTTGCCTGCCTTGCTTGAGCTCGCTTGCGATAGTGCCCGTGCCGCCGGGGATATACTGAAGGAGGGCGCGGGCCTGCGCCACGTCAACATGCAGGACGCCAAGGACGTCAAACTGAAGGCCGACGTGGAATCCGAAAAACTCATCCGCGCGCGGCTGGCCGGAACGGGCCTGCCGGTTATCGGTGAGGAGCAAGGAGGCGATCCCACGTTACCGGAGCGCGATGAGCCTTATTGGGTCATCGACCCGCTGGACGGCACCTACAATTACCTGCGTGGAGTGCCGCTTTGTTGTGTCTCCATCGGTCTGATGCGTGGCATGGAGCCCATTCTGGGCGTGATTCACGATTTCAATCTGGACGAAACCCTGTCCGCCCTGGCGACGGGGCCGCTACTACTCAACGGAGAGGAGCTGCGCCCGGAATGGCCGGAGCAAATCGACCACGCGGTGCTCCTGACCGGATTCCCGGCGGGTCGCGATTATTCCGGTCCGGCGTTGACGGCCTTCATCAGTGAGGTGCAGCGATTCAAAAAGATTCGCATGATGGGCAGTGCGGCCCTGGCCTTGGCCTGGGTGGCACGCGGGCTGGCCGATGCCTATTGTGAGGAGTCCATCCGCATTTGGGACATTGCCGGGGGGCTGGCTTTGGCCAAGGCAGCGGGCGTGGCAGTTCGCATTCGTCCCAGCTCGACACCGGAAAAGCCGTTTTCCTGCAACACCTGGGTGGCTACCAAAGAGGCGTGGCTCCCCAAGTAATCTTTGGAATCTCGCCAATAACAAAGCCGGGACAGTCACGATTGAACGTAACTACCCCGGCCAGTGCAGGAGTGAAAATGAAATGTCAGCGAGTGGCTTAGGCGGCGCGGGCCTTCGTCAAGGTATTGCGCAGGGCGCCTACTGCCTGGGTGTGAATCTGGCAGATGCGGGCTTCGGTCACACCGAAGACTTCGGCGATGTCGGCCAGGCGCATTTGCTCAAAGTAGTACATGGAGACGACCTGGCGCTGGCGCTCGGGCAACTCGCCCACATGCTCGCCGAGTAAGCGGATGAGCTCGCGCTGCTCCATGCGCTCCTGGCAGGGGACATGGCGGTCGTCCGCGATGGCTTCGTGCAGGGAGCTTTCCTCGCCGTTGTTTTCGCAGACCGGGCAGTCCAGGGAAATCGTTACGCTGGGGCGGACGCTCTCGCGGAGCTTGTACAGCTCCGGCAGGCTCAGCCCGATGTGCTTGGCCAGCTCTTCGTCGCGCGGGGCGCGGCCCAGCTTCTGTTCGAGTTCTTCCACCGCACGGTTGAGTTCGCGCATCTTGCTGCGGCGGGTGCGGGGGAGGCTGTCCATCTTGCGCAGCTCGTCCAGAATGGCGCCGCGGATGCGGGTGGCTGCGTAGGAGCGGAAGGTGAGGGCCTGGCTGCGGTCGAAGCGCTTGACGGCGGCCATCAAGCCGGTCACGCCGATGCTGTGCAGCTCTTCCAGGTCCGCGTTGGCCGGCAGCTTGGCGCGCATGCGGTTGACCACGGAGCGGACCAGGGGATAGTGAGCCCGGATCAGGCTTTCCTCGTCTGTGGCATCGAGAAAGACAGGGATATTCCGCTTGCGGCGGCTTTCACCGGGAGTGGCATCATAAAGTACGTCGATTTTCATGGCTGTGGCTCAGTTGATTGTTTCTGCCCAACCTTATAGAAGCCTTCGTGCCAACTTTTTGTGGCGTTTTATAAGTCGCCTATTATCAAAGGTATAAAAAATACCGTTTATTGATTGCACGTTGAATCGACTAATTTACTTTAGGTATGAAAATCGACGGCATTGCATTTATATTGCAAACACAATGCAAAATCAAAGCATAAGCTTATAGATATCGGCACTCATGTACTTTACTTTAGGCAAAAACCCAGGAAAACGCCCTAGTTCTTGGAAGGCAGCGGCAAGGCGGTGACTTCCTGGGCGATTTCCTTGGCCAGAGCGGCCACGGCGGTACTCATGGCGTCTGCAATGGCGGCATAATCGGATGCGCCGGTGGTGAGGGGCTGTGAGAATTGCGATTCCTTGACCAGATAGGTGGTCGTTTGCTTCGGATCCGTAATGCGGTACATCACCCGCAGGAGGACTTCGTCGCGGTAGGGCGCGGCCTCAAAGGCGAGCACGACGACGTGCACCACAAAGTCTTTGGGGAAGGGCTGCAGCCAAGGAAAGGCGGCCACTTCGTTGGAGCCGAGATAGATGGCGACGTCTTCGCGCAGGACGCGGGTCACCCCGGCCTGGAAGGACTCACCCCAGCGGTCAAACTCCGACAGGGCGATTTGGTTGGCTGCCACAAGAGTGACAATTTGCGGGCGATCGAGGAAATTCGGAATTTTAACCTGGCCGATGCCGACGGTGGCGTTGCCGGCCTGGGCGATGGGTTGGGTGTCCTCGGGCAGGCCGGTGAGGACGTAGAAGTTGGCGGGCTTGGACTTGCCGCCGATGCTGCAACCGCCCAGCAGGAGCGCCAGGCCGAGCATTGCCGGGAGGATGGTCGTGAATTTAAAGGGCCTGTGTTGTCTCATAGCATTTAGCGTTTAGCACTCAGCGTTTATTAGTCGCTTTTTCCGGTAAGGAGGGCGCTGGGATTGCGCTCCAGATAATCGGCCAGGATGCGAATGGAACGGGAAGCACTGGCGAATTCGCTCAGGGCGTTCTCCAGCTCGAAGCGCAAAGTGGAGTCCGGCTCGAGCATGGTGTTGGCGGTGGTGGCCAGGGCCTCAAACTCGGCCAGGGTCTCGCGGGCTTTGGCGGCGGTCAGGTTGACCTGCTCGACCAGTGGCTTTATTTCCCCGTCCACGCTGTCGAGCAGTTTGCGGGCGTCTTCCAGGGTAAGGTTGACGTTGCCGGCGAGGGCCTTCATCTGCGGGTCGGCCAGCAGCGCGTCCAACTCTTCGAGGGTGGAGACGGCCTTGTCGTTGATTTTCTTGAATTGGATGTCGCCCAGGCCTTTGTCCAGCTTGGTTAGGATGTCGTTGACCTTGCGTCCGATGGCGGCGAAGTCGATTTTGCTGATCTGGTCGACCATGCGGGAGACCTTTTTAATGACTTCGGTGAAACCGGTGGCGACGGTGGGGATCTCCAGGTACTCCTTTTGGCCGGTTTCCGGGTCGGGCTGCTGGACATAGTACACCGAAGTGGCGTCCGGATAGTAATCCAGTTCCACGAAAAGCATGCCAGTGACAAAACTGGCTTGCTGAAGCTGCGCGCGCAGCCCGAGCAATTCTACTTGGGTGCGAAAAATCTCCGGATCGCTTAGATCGACATCTTTGACGCCAAGGCTGTTCTGCAGGCGATCGACATCGATTTCGATAACCACGGGCACGTGCGGCGAGGTGTCGTCCTGATTGAAGCGGATCGATATCTTGGTAACCTGTCCGATACGCACGCCCTTGAACTTGACCGGCGCGCCGACCTCGAGGCCGTTGATGGAATCTTCGAAATAGAGGATGAAAGACTCGGTTTTGCGGAAGAGCTGCCCGGAGCCGAAAATCATGATGGCCACCACGCCCAGGACGATGGCGCCGATGACAAAGATGCCGATGAAGGCGGGATTCGCTTTTTTACTCATGGTTACCCATTCCGCTTAGCAGTTGCTCCTGTTGTTTAGTAGAATATCCGTTGCTGTAAAACGTTTTTAGCACCTATCTCTAGGTAGT
This sequence comes from Verrucomicrobiia bacterium, assembly GCA_030432235.1. Taxonomy (GTDB): domain Bacteria; phylum Verrucomicrobiota; class Verrucomicrobiia; order Opitutales; family Cerasicoccaceae; genus JAUIHT01. Next base: position 317,959 of record JAUIHT010000001.1, read on the forward strand.
TTTGGTATTTTCCGCGGCTTCGGCGTCGTCCAGCTCTCCGCGGAGGAGGAAATTGCGCACCTCGCGGCTCTCGCTGTGGTCGCGCAGTTCGTTGGGATTGCCGATGGCACCCTGGCGGCGCGTCTTGGCGTCCAGGAAGATGGCCTGGTCGGCAATGGCGAAGATACTGGCCAGCTCGTGGGTAACCACCACCACGGTGCTGCCGAGGCTGTCCCGCAGCTCAAGGATGAGATCGTCGAGGCGTTTGGCGCTGAGCGGGTCGAGGCCGGCGGAAGGTTCGTCAAAAAAGAGGACGTCGGGGTCGAGGGCCATGGCGCGTGCCAGGCCGGCGCGTTTGCGCATGCCGCCGGATATCTCCGCCGGGTAGAAATCCTCGAAGCCGCGCAGACCGACGAGGGAGAGCTTGAATTTGCAGATATCCCGAATCTCCTTGGGCTTCAGGCTGGTGTACTCCTCCAGGGGCAGGGCGACGTTCTCCGCCAGGGTCATGGAGCTCCAGAGGGCGCCGCCCTGATAAAGCACGCCGAAGCCCTGCAGCATGGAACGGCGCACATCCTCGTCAGCCTTACTGAAGCTATTGCCGTCGTAGAGGATTTCGCCTTCGGCAGGTTCTTTCAAACCGATGAGGTGCTTGAGCAGGGTGCTCTTGCCGCAGCCGCTGCCACCCATGATGATAAAGACCTCGCCCTTTTGAATAGTGAAGTTGATATCCTGCATGACCACGAAGCTGCCATAGGCCATGGTCAGGTTTTTCACTTCTATCTTGGGTGCGTCAGGCATGGGTCAGGTATCAGGAAGATTGTTGGGCGGCTTTTTTTCAGTCTTTCAGCATTTCGGTCTTTCAGCTTTTTCTACATTCCCAGGATATTAAAGAGGACGGCAAAGATGGCGTCGGCCACGATGATGCCGGTGATGCCGGTGACGACGGCGGAGGTGGCGGCCATGCCGACGGCGCTGGAGCTGTTGCCGCACTGCATCCCGCGGAGGCAGCCCGTCGAGGCCACGATGACGCCGAAGACGCTGGCCTTGATGATACCGGTGGAGAACTGCACCAGGTCGATGGCCTTGATGGTTTGGTTGATGTACTGCTGGAAGGTCACGTCCAGCACCATCAGGCTGACCGCCAGACCGCCGATGATGCCGATGAAGTCGGCGAAGAGCACCAGCAGCGGCATCATGATGATCAGCGCGAGCATGCGTGGCAGCACCAGGAATTCGATGGGGGAGAGGCCCATGGTTTGCAATGCGTCGATTTCCTCGGAGACCTTCATGCTGCCGAGCTGCGCAGCGAAGGCGGCGCCGGTACGGCCGCACAGGATGATGCCGGCCATGATGGCGCCCATCTCACGGACCATGGCCACGCCGACGAGGTTGGCCACGTAGATGCTGGCGCCGAACTGCTGCAACTGCACCGCGCCGACAAAGCCGAGGATAAGGCCCACCAGAAAGCTGATCAGCGCTACAATGGGCAACGCCTCCGGGCCGACCTGCTGGATGGTCAGCATGATATCGGACATGCGCATCCGGGCCTTGCCGACAAAGAATTTCCCGAAGGCCAGCGTGCATTCGCCGATAAAGGTGAAAGTCTCCCACAGTTCCTCGGCCATGACGATACTGGTGGAGCCCACACGATAGAAGAGGGAACGCTCGATGTTGTCCTTGCCGGTTTCCTTTTCCGGGACGGCGTCGGCCAGCTTCATCAGGCCCTGTGCACCCTGGGGCAGCCCGGCGTAGTCGAGCGTGGTGTTGAGCTTGCGGGCCAAGTCGCCGGTTTTCTGGACGAAGGTCATCAGGCCGCTGTCCCAGTCGGCCAGGCCTGTGGTTTCAAAGGAAATCGTGTTGGGCGGCTGCTCGGCGCAGGCTTTTTCCACTTCGGAGAAAGACGGGATTTGATTGCGCAGCATCCAGGGGCCGGACATCGCCAACACGAGCTCGCCGCCAGATCCCCGGCGGGTCTCCAGCTTAGCCGGACTCGCTAATTCTTCCACCGCAGCCATTTTGTAGTGTGCCCTTTGTTAACACCTTGCGCGTATTTGCCAATAGGGAAGTTGTCCCTTTTGATATTTGGGCTGCCTGGCGGTGCCGCAACTTTTATGCCTGCCTGGCGTTACCGGGTTTGCAACCTATGGCTTGTAACCTGTAGATTTAGCTTATGAAAACCCTCTCGTTCTTGCTCGTGGGCCTGTGTTCGCTTTCAGCTCAAGGTGAAGTGCACACGGTGCCGCCCCCACCACCTGATAAGTTATACGCCAACAATCCGGTGCGTTTCATCGCCAATGGCGCCTCTGAAAACGGACTTTCAGGCAACATTATCATCACGGTGGAGTCCAAGGGACCGGAAGGGGAGAGGTCCTTTTCGCTGACCGGTAGCGGGCCGGAGTGGGTCTTTCGGATCGATGCGCCCACGGTCAGTTTTCAGTTTAAGCTCATCGGCGTGGACCCGGAGCGTTGCCGCCTAGGGTACGAAATTAATGTTCTGCCCGAAAGGCCTGGTGGCCGTCCGCTTGCCCTTTTAGGTCAGACGTATTTTGTTTACGATGAAGCGGTTCCACTGATTTCCGGCGGTGACAAGAGCCTCGTGGTAACCGTCAGTCCGGCCAAGGAAGACGAGGTACTTATGGCGGCATCCAACCTTGGCGATGTGCCGCGCCGACGGATTATCCGCCGCACCGAGGACACTGCTGCCCCTAAGCCCGACCCAAAGCCTGTCTCGAAGCCGAAAGTAAATCCCGAACTTTCTCCGCCTGGGTCACCGCCAAGCTTTGTGCCCGAAGAATTTGGGATCCCCGTGCCGCCGCCGTCGAAGTTTGCGCCAAAGAAAGATGCGCCTCCGCCGCCACCCCTGCCGCCGCAGCCCTGAGGGGCGTTTTGCCTTGGCAGCGCGGAAGGCCGCGTAATGCTTCCTCTCCATGGCCCAAGTTTACTTTTACTACTCCGCCATGAACGCGGGCAAGAGCACCTCTCTGCTGCAGTCCAGCTACAATTACCACGAACGGGGCATGCAAACCTTGTTGCTCACCCCGGAAATCGACCAGCGTGCCGGTCTTGGGAAGATTGCCTCGCGTATCGGCCTGTCCAGCGATGCCCAAAGCTTCACGCCCGATCTGGATCTATTTGAGCACATACGCTCGGCACACCAGTCGAGTGAACTTGCATGTGTTTTGATAGACGAAGCACAGTTCCTGACGCCGCTTCAGGTGCGCCAGCTATGTCAAGTCGCCGATCAGCTCAACATCCCTATCCTTTGCTACGGTTTGCGCACGGATTTCCGCGGTGAGCTTTTTCCCGGCAGCGCGGCTCTGCTCGGCTGGGCCGACAATCTGACCGAACTCAAAACCATTTGCCACTGCGGCAAAAAAGCGACCATGAACCTGCGCCAGAGCGCCGACGGCCAACCCATCCGCGAGGGCGAGCAAATCGACATCGGCGGTAACGAACGCTACATTGCGCTCTGCCGTAAGCACTTCCTTCAAGCCCTCGAGTCTTGATTCAAGCTTCAATCACGCACGCGTTATGCAATTTTACGAAAGCGTCACCAAAGCGTCGAAGAAGATTGAGTCTGGCCGGAGTTATGCTAGGCTCTTCTCACGTAATGGCAAAACCACCTGATTGCGGAAACTGTCAAAAGCCCGCGACCATCCACCTGACGCAGATTATCAACAACCAGATTAAGAAGCTGGATTTCTGCGAAGACTGCCCGTACCAGAAGGGCGTTACCGACCCCGAGGGCTTTTCCCTGGCCGAATTGCTCGCCCATGGCGGGCCTGCCGTGCCCCTGGACTCCAAGCTGGCCTGCCCGGCCTGCGGGCTGACCTCGCAGGAGTTCAAGAAGACCGGACGCCTGGGTTGCGCCGAGTGCTACGACACTTTTCGGGACATCATCGAGCCGATGCTGGAGGGCATGCACAAGGGGGACACGCACCTCGGCAAAGCGCCCCGAGGCATGCTTGAACGCGTTTCCTATCGCCGCGAGGTTGAGCGTATCCGGCGCGATCTCGCCGAGGCCGTCAGCGACGAGCGTTTCGAAGATGCCGCCCGCTTCCGTGACGCCCTCAAGCAGCTCGAAACCGGGCCCGTCAGTAAGGATTTACCCGATTCATCCGATTAATATAGTAGTTCCATGCAGATCAAACCCCTTTTGGATGCCGAAATCGAGCTGACCGACAGCAGCCGCTCGCCGGGCTCGGTGGTGCTCAGCAGCCGCATCCGCCTGGCCCGGAACCTCGCCGCGTCTCCCTTCCCGGGGCGTGCCAACAAGGCCCAGCGCCGTGAGGTGCTCGAACACTGCCAGGGGGCCATCGCCGTGCTGCCGCAGATGGAAAAGGGCAGTGTGCTCGAAATGGAGTCCCTCGAGGATGTCGAGCGGCAGGTCCTGGTTGAGCGTCACCTTATCAGCCGGGAGCTCTCCGGGCAGCGTGAGGGTGGCGGGGTCATCGTCAGCCGGGACCAGTCCTGCGCCATCATGATCAACGAGGAGGACCACCTGCGCATCCAGGTGCTGCGGGCGGGTTACAATTTCAAGAGCGTCTGGAAGCTCATCGACGCCATCGACACCGGTCTGGAGGACAAGCTCGACTTTGCCTTTTCGCCGGACTGGGGTTACCTGACGGCCTGCCCGACGAATCTGGGCACCGGCATGCGCGCCAGCGTCATGCTGCACCTGCCGGGCTTGGTCATGGCCTCGCAGATGGAAAAAGTCATCCGGGCCGTCAATCAGCTCGGCATCGCCGTGCGCGGCCTTTTTGGTGAGGGCACGGACGCCTCCGGCAGCATTTTTCAGATTTCCAACCAGCAGACCCTGGGCGAAAGCGAGGCCGATATCATCACGCGCCTCAGTGGCGTCCTGGACACCGTTATCGAGCAGGAGAACAACGCGCGGCAGAAACTGTTGGAGAATGCCTCCTCGAAGGTTTTCGATAAAATTGGCCGCGCCTTCGGAACTTTGCAAAACGGGCATCTTTTAAGCTCTGCCGAAGCCATGAACCTGCTTTCCTTCATCCGCCTGGGTATCGATTACGGCGCGATTGACGAGGGGCAGCGCCGCCCGGTGGACCGTTTTTTCATGACCTGCCAGCCCGGGCACGTCCAACTGACCGAAAAGACCGAGGCAAGCGAGGCCAGAGATGTGGCCCGTGCACGACTTTTACGGGAACATTTTCGCACACTCCCGCCTCTAGATTTTGACAAGATGGCGAATCCGTGATTAAACAAGTGATAATTAAAAAGAAGGAATGGAGCCGATGAATAACTTCACACCGCGTGCACAGCAAGTCCTTGCCCTGGCCCGTAAGGAGGCCGACCGTTTTCACCATAATTATGTGGGAACGGAGCACCTTCTGCTTGGCCTGATCAACCTCGGCCAGGGGGTAGCAGTCAATGTCCTGCAGAAGATGGACCTCGACCTCGATACGGTGCGCGCCGCAGTGGAAAAGCAGGTGGGCACCGGGCCGGAGAGCAAGCCTACCGGCAACATCCCCTATACGCCCCGCGTCAAGAAGGTCCTGGCCCTGGCGGGCAAGGAAGCCAAGGCGCTCAACCACTCCTACATCGGCACCGAGCACATCCTCCTCGGCCTCCTGCGCGAGGGCGAGGGCGTGGCCGCGCGCGTGCTCAAGAGCCTCGATGTAGACATCGAGCGCTGCCGCAACGAGATTTTGGCCGAGCTCGACCCGAACTTCGCAGGGGAAGGCGAAGAACATGGCGGGCAGCCGCAGGGCGCCGGAGCCGGTGGTCCCGCTCCCGATGAGAAGAAGGAGCTCAAGACACCCGCCCTCAAGGCCTTTGGCCGCGACCTGACGGAACTTGCCCGCAACGGCGAGCTCGACCCCGTTATTGGACGTAAGAAGGAAATTCGCCGCGTCGTGCAGATTCTCTGCCGCCGGACCAAGAACAACCCCGTTCTCATCGGGGAGGCCGGCGTGGGCAAGACCGCCATCGTCGAAGGGCTCGCCTTGGAAATAGCCACCGGCGTCGTTCCGGAAATCCTTTTGGACAAGCGGGTTATCACCCTTGACCTCGCCCTCATGGTGGCGGGCACCAAGTACCGCGGTCAGTTCGAGGAGCGCATCAAGGCCGTGATGGACGAAATCCGCCGCGCCAAGAACATCATCATCTTCATCGACGAGCTCCACACCATCGTGGGGGCCGGCGCCGCCGAGGGCGCCATGGACGCGTCGAATATCTTCAAGCCCGCCCTCAGCCGGGGTGAGTTGCAATGCGTTGGTGCCACGACCCTTGCGGAATACCGCAAGTACATCGAGAAAGACAGCGCGCTCGACCGCCGCTTCCAGTCCGTCAAGGTGGAGGCTCCGAACATTGAGGACACCATCCTGATCCTGAAGGGCATTCGCGGCAAATACGAGGAACACCACAAGGTGGTCTACACCGACAAGGCCCTCGAGTCCGCCGCCAAGCTTTCCGACCGGTACATCACCGCGCGTTATCTGCCGGACAAGGCCATTGATGTGCTCGACGAGGCCGGTTCCCGAGCCCGCATCGACTCGCTCAACCGCCCGCCCGAAATCGAGGCCATGGCGGCGGAGATAGACGAAGTTTGCGGCAAGAAGGAAGAAGCCATTGCCAAGCAGCATTTCGAGGAAGCGGCCAAGTTCCGCGACCAGGAGAAGCAACTCCGCCAGAAACGCGAGGAGATGCTCGAAGAGTGGAAGACCAACCGCGAAGAGCAGACCGTGACGGTCGACGAGGAGGAAATGACCCAGGTCGTCTCCGACTGGACCGGCATCCCGCTCAGCCGTATGGAGCAGAGCGAGTCCAAGAAGCTCCTCGCCCTCGAAAACGAATTACAGGACGTCATCATCGGGCAGAACCCCGCCACCGAAGTCGTGGCCAAGGCCCTGCGCCGCTCCCGCGCGGACCTCAAGGACCCGCGCCGGCCCATCGGCTCGTTCATGTTCCTTGGACCCACCGGTGTCGGCAAAACGCACCTGGCCAAGATTCTGGCCGAGAAGATGTTCGGCGACCAGGATGCCCTCATCCAGATCGACATGTCCGAGTACATGGAGAAGTTTGCCGTCAGCCGCCTCATCGGCTCGCCTCCCGGCTATGTCGGGTACGAGGAAGGCGGTCAGCTCACCGAGGCCGTCCGCCGCAAGCCCTATTGCGTTATCCTCTTCGACGAAATCGAAAAGGCCCACCCGGACGTGGCGCAAATCCTTCTGCAGGTGCTTGAGGACGGCCGCCTGACCGATTCGCTCGGTCGCACGGTGGACTTCCGCAACACCATTCTCATCATGACCTCCAACGTCGGGGCCGACGTGTTGCAGCGCAACACCTCCATGGGCTTCGACACCGGGCTCGACGACGAGCGCGACTTCGAGCGCATCAAGGACAAGATCCTCGACGAGACCAAGAAGGTCTTCAAACCGGAGTTCATCAACCGTATCAACGAGTTGGTCATTTTCCACAAGCTCTCCAAGGAGCATATGGGCAAGATCGTAGACCTCGAGCTGGCCAAGGTGCAGAAGCGCCTGCGCGAGCAGAAGATCACGATTTCGGTCAACGACGACGCCAAGGAATTCCTTATCGAAAAGGGCTACGACGACAAGTACGGGGCACGTCCGCTGCGCCGCGCTGTCGAGCGCTACCTCGAGGACCCGTTGGCCGAGGCCATCCTCCGCGAGGACGTCAAGCGCGGCGAGCCCATCACAGTCGTGCTCCGCGACGGTGCTATCGGGTTCGAGCAAAAGACCCCCGTAGGTTAACTCGGACTGGAAGAGGCGATTCTGTCAGCTTGACTTTTGCAGTGTCTGGCTCTACGTATTTGGAGTATGCCAACTACGTATTCAGTGACCGAGGCTCAGCGCCAGCTCCCCAAGCTCGTTCGTAACATGAACGAAGATGATGCCGCCGTGACCATCACTGTGCGCGGCGAGCCCAGCGCTTACCTGATCCCCCGCCGCCGCATGGAGGCCATCCTCGAAACGCTCGAAATCATGGGCAACCCCGAGGCCATGAAGGCGATTCGCGACTACGAGGAAGGGCGGACAACGTTCACGGATATCGATGACCTATGAAGGTAGTCACGACCGATCAGGTGACCGCCTTCATTCGCAATCTCGCGCCGGAGCCACGCAAACGCCTCAAGGCGGGAATGACCGGTTTACGGGACGGACTCGGTGACATCAAACAGCTCGAAGATAACCTCGCAGGTTATTCGCGGCTTCGCGTCGGGTCTTTCCGCGTTATTTTCCAGTACCGGGACTTTGGCATCGTGTGTGTTTTCGTCGAGCGACGAAAAATCGTCTACGAGGTCTTTTCCTCCCTGGTGGAGCAGGGGCTGCTCTCGCCGGACAAGGGCAACTGATGCGATTCTCAATTGAATTGGAACAATAGAGAACCACGGATTGCGCGGATGGCACGGATAACTCGTTTTTTAGAATACATCCGTGCTGATCCGTGTAATCCGTGCTTAAAAAAACAGTCTTCAATCTTGATTAGAAAAATATAAGACGCCTCACAGGCTCCAGAGGAAGAAGAAGATGCACACGCTGTAGAGCGCCAGGATGGCGTAGTAGGGCATCCAGTTCTTCTTCAGTGGTTGATCGTTCGCTTTGCTGGCGGACGTTGCCAACGTGCTCTGTAGTTGTTCCGGCGCCGGGGGCGCGCCCAGCAGGCTGACGCCGTAGCCGACTGCCCAGGCTATGCCGAACCCGAAGACGTTCCACCATAGCCAGGAGACGCCCGGGCAAAATGCCCACAGGAGCAGGTTTCCGGTAATGCCTGCCACCAGTCCGCTGATAGCGCCTGCGGCGTTGATGCGCCGGCTCAGCATGCCCATGAGGAAAACCGCCAGGATAGGGCCGTTGATGATCGAGCCAACTTTGTTCACGGCCACCAGGACGGTCTCCGCGATGTTGTCCACATAGAAGGAAAAGATGACCGCGAGCGTACCCCAGGTGAAGGTGACGAATTTCGACAGCCACAGTTCCGTTTTCTGGGGCATCTCCGTTTTGCGGAAGCGGATGACATAGTCGTGCATCGTGACTGCGCTCATCGAGTTGATGGTCGAGTCCAGCGAAGACATCGCCGCCGAAAACAGCCCGACCATAACCAGCCCGATGAGCCCGTGCGGAAAGGTGTCGATGACGAAGCGCGGTACTGCCAGATCCACCCGGGTCGCCCCGTTGGCGTCCACCAGTGAGCCGATGAAGCCGGGGTGTAGTTGTGCGTAGGCGCCGATGGCTACCCCGAGCAGACAGTAGGTCAGCACCAGCGGGAAGCGCAGCAGACCGCCGAGGAAAAGTGCCTGGTTGGTGTCGTCCGGGCTGCGGGTGGAGAGGCTGCGCTGGGCTTGAGTCTGGTCGCAGCCGTAGTAGGCCAGGTAGAGGAAAAAGCCGCCGATGAACATGGGCCAGAAGCCGTAATCGGTACGGGCGCCGGCTGAACCGAGGAAGTCCAGGCCCCAGTCCGAAAAGTCGATGGCCTGGAATCTCACCGGGACGATGCCGTCGAGCGTGGCGTGCCAGCCGCCGTTCAGGTGAATGGCCATGGCGGTGGCCGCCAGGATGGACCCCAGCAGCACGATGACCTGAATGACGTCCGAGACGATGACGGCCTTCATGCCTCCCATCATGTCGTAGCAGACGGTGACGAAGCCCAGCAGAATAACAGCCAGCCAATAGGGGATGCCCATGATGAGGGAAAGCACGAGACCGACCCCGTAGATGGTCACGCCGGTGGCGAAGGCCCGGATAAGCAGAAAGGCCCCGCTGAGGACCAGCCGGGTGGTCAGCGAAAAGCGTTTTTCCAGGTAGCTGTAAATCGAGATGAGCTGCAGCCGCCGCAAGATGGGCATCAGCACGGCCATCAGGACGATCATGGAGACCGGCAGGGCCAGCTCGTACTGCAGCCAGACCAGTCCGCCGCCCGCCACAAAGGCCACGAAGGCCGGTGCGCCCAGCAGGCTGTTGGTTGAGCATTGCGTAGCCAGGGTGCTCAAGGCGATGGCCAGAGGTCCGGTGTCGTTGCCGCCCAGAAAGTAGTCCTGCTGGCTCTTTTGCCGCAACGACAGCCAAGCACTCAGCAGCAGCATGCCCGCGCTGTACACGATGATGACCAGCCAGTCGATGCCGTTCAAACCCATCAGTCGCCAAGGAAACAATGGCAGGCGCTGAAATGCGACGGCCCGCTAGAGCAGCAATTCATATTTGACTGGATAATAGTTGTATAAAGAAATTACAATGGCTCTTTTATTTTAGGAGTCTTGTGAAACAGCACGTTCCCGGCCTGTTTTCCGTATCCCATTACCTTCCGCCCTTATCGTGAGTTTATTTCTAATTGTTGTCCTGGCTTTGTTGGCCGTGAAAACTGTTGTCGAGCTGGTGCTGGACGTCCTCAACCGTGCCGAAGTGCAAAAGCACGCCAATGCGATTCCCGAGGCCTATCGGGAGGTCATGGACGAGGAAACCTACCAGCGCTCCGTCTCCTACACCTTGACCAAGAACGGCTTCGGCATGTTCGAGACGGTCTACGACGCCATCTGGCTGGCTATCTTTCTGGCTAGCGGCATCCTGCCCTGGCTCTTCGGCGGGCTTACCGGCTGGCTGGGCATGGGTGTCTGGGGGCAGGCGCTGACACTCTTCGTTGTCGGAATGGCGCTGTCCCTGCCGGGCATCCCGTCTGACCTGTGGGGCACCTTCAAGATAGAGAAGGACTTCGGCTTCAACAAAATGACGCCCATGCTCTGGATCATGGACAAGATCAAGGGCATGGCATTGGGTGCGATCCTGGGCATACCGCTGCTGGCGCTGCTCCTGTGGTTTTTCCGGGCCTTTCCGCAGACGTGGTGGCTCTGGGGCTATTTCGCTTTCTTCGGCTTCCAGCTTCTCATGCTGCTGCTTTACCCGAGGCTTATCCTGCCACTTTTCAACAAGCTGGAGCCGCTGCCCGAGGGCGACCTCCGCACGCGCCTGCTGGCGCTGGGCGAGCGCACCGGCTTCACCGCGCAGACCATTCATGTGATGGACGGCAGCAAGCGTTCGACGCATTCCAACGCTTTCTTCACCGGCTTTGGACGCTTTCGTCGCATCGTGCTTTATGATACATTGGTGGAACAGCTCGGTGAGCGTGAGCTGGAGTCCGTCCTGGCCCACGAGATCGGCCACTACAAGCGCGGGCATATCCCGAAGATGCTCGTCATCTCGGCGGTTGCGAGCCTGGCGGGCTTCGCGCTTATCGGCTGGTTGGTGCGCCAGGTCTGGTTCTACGAGGCCTTCGGTTTCTCACCTGACGCCGGCATGGCTCCGGCCTTGTTGCTCTTCTCGCTCATCAGTGGACTCTTTACGTTTTGGCTCGGGCCGCTGCTCAACGGCTTGTCCCGCAAGCACGAGTACGAAGCCGACGCTTTCGCTCGCGAGGCCATGGAGGACGATCCGCAGCCGCTGGTGACCAGCCTGCACAAGCTGCACGAGAAAAACCTCGGCAATCTCACGCCGCATCCGGCTTACAGCGCTTTCCACTACAGCCATCCGACCTTGGCCGAACGTGAGGCCGCCCTGACGGGAACGGACGTTTAGCTTTTTCGTCAAACAAGGGGGGCATACAAAACACAAAGATTAACGATGAGTCGCCCAAAGTATTTTTGTGTTGTTTGTGCCTTTTTGTGGCTAATTCTTTGCCCCTCGCTATCGGCGGAGACGGTGCGCGTGGCGACGTTTAACGTCCGCAACTACCTGAACACGGACCGATCGGTGGAGGGCTATTGGCGCCGTGATTATCCCAAGCCCGAAAGCGAAAAGCAGGCCCTGCGCGAAATCATCCGTCGTATCGCCCCCGACGTGCTCGCTCTGCAGGAGATGGGCGGCGCGGAGTTCCTGGCGGAGCTGCAGAGCGACCTGCGCGCCGAGGGACTCGACTACACCTATGCCGAGCTGCTCAGCGGGCCCGACGAGGACCGGCACCTGGCTCTGCTGTCGCGCATTCCACCGCGGCAGGTACTCAGCCACGACCAAATTACGTTCCGCTACTTCGACGAGGAGCTGCCGGTCAAACGCGGTCTGCAGGAGGCCGTTTTCGAAACCGATGGACAACGCTGGCGCTTGTTCAACATCCATTTGAAAAGCCGTTGGACTGACCGCAAAGACGATCCGAACTCGGCCAAGCGCCGGGTAGGGGAGGCGCAGGCCATCCGTGACTTTATTCGCAGCCGTCTGCCCCCGGGGGAGGCGACTTCCCGCTATCTGGTGGCCGGAGATTTCAACGACGCGCGTGACTCCTCCGCTGTGCGGCGCTTCCTCACGGTCAGTGATACGGACCTGACGCACTTGGTCGAGTGCACCGACTCACGCGGCGAAGCCTGGACGTTTCACTACAAAAAGCGGGACCTCTACGAGCGCGTGGACTTCATCCTCACTTCGCCGCCTATGCTGCCGTTCGTCCGGGGCGGCGGCGGTAACATTGTCGACATCCTGCCAGAGTCCAAAGTCGCCAGCGATCACCGCATGGTCTACGTCGATTTGGACTTCCCGGACGCGCAGTAGTCTCGGGGGCAGCGAGCAATAGGGTGAACCCCATTAATGTCCTGTGCGGCCACGCACCTTGCCTATTCGATGACTTCGATTTCGTCGATGATGACCATGTCGCCTTCACCCACGGCGGGCTCTTCGACGATTACCTCGGTTTCCTCGATCACGACGGCGGTGTCTTCCCCGGGGAGGAAAGCGCCCTGCTGGGCAGCAGACAGGACTTCGCCCACGACCTGGACGGGAATGGTCAACTCGGTGAAGCCCGGCGCGGTCGCCACGATGACGCCCTGGCCGGCTATACCGCCTTGTACGGGCACGCTGACAGTGCGCGAGCCCGCGGGGATGACCACCTCGGGCATGATGACGCTTTGTGGCACGTCCGTGCGGACGTTGATGGCGACGCCGTTCTCCGGCGCGTCAAACTCGATGCCGAACACCAGGACGGTGCGTTGGCCGGGGGCCAGTTGGAGACTCTCGGGATAGGCCTTCAGCTTGGAACCGTCGACCTGAAAGTAGCCCACCGGAATGGTGCCGCCGCCGGTCAGCAGATCGACCGAGTACGCTTCCCCAGCGGGCAGAGGCGGCACGATGAAGCTGATGGATTGCGCGGAGGCGAACTTCGTCTCAGCCTCAACGCCACCGATGACGATGGTGTCCAGATTGGTGAAGCCACGGCCCACCACCGGAATTTCCACGCCCACGGGCCCGCGCTGGGACTCCATCGTGATGATATAAAGATTGGTCAGTTGCAGCTTATACAGGCCGCTGGATATCTGGCGCGGGCTGTCGGTGCCACTGTAGTCGACATCGTAATCGAGCAGGAAGTAGTACTTGGCCTCGTTGCGGCCCTCGGGCATTGCATACTCGTAGTCAAAGATGCGCGTGCCGATTTCACTGCGGCGCATGGGCTGCTTCTGGCCGTCGATGACGACCTTGGGCGCCAGGGTTTCATCGATGACGGAGCCGTTGTCGTTGCTCACCGCCATACTGATGGTGTAGATGCCGGAGGCATTCTGCGGAATACGCTCACTGGTCAGGTTGGTCATGCTGGGACCACACCCGGAAAGGAAAAGGGTGGCGGTGACCGCCAAAGCTGAAAGTATAAACTTCAATTTCATGCTCTAAGCCTCCATTTACAAAGGACTTTCTATACCCATGCAAGCAAAACTAGGGGATAACGACACGCTGGGCATTTACCTGCATGTGCCGTTTTGCGCGACGACCTGCGACTTTTGCGCCTTTCACCAGGAGGCGCCGAGCCGTCCGGAACTCGATGCCTACCTGCGTGCGATGGAAGCGGAGCTGTGTCTGACCGCGCCTGTCGGGCGGGTGGAAACTGTCTTTTTCGGTGGCGGTACGCCCGGCTTGCTCGGGGTGGGGGACTTCGAAAAAATCTTCGCCGCCTTGCAACGCCACACGGACTTCCACCCGGTGGAGGTCACGGTTGAGTTCGCCCCGTCCACGGTCAAGGCGGACAAGGCGCGCGCCCTGCGCGAGTTGGGAGTGACCCGCGCTTCGCTCGGCGTGCAGTCCTTCGACGAAAAACTGCTTGAGGCGCTCGGCCGACGTCAGAGTGCGCGCCAGGCACGCCAAGCCTACGACGTACTCCGCGCGGCGGGTTTTGAAAATATCAACATCGACCTCATGTTCGCCTATCCGGGGCAAACTGCGGAAGCCTGGACCCGCGACCTCGACGAGGCCGTCGCGCTCGCTCCTGAGCACCTCTCGACCTACTGCCTGACCTTCGAGGAGGACACCGCGCTGTGGGTCAAGCTGACCGAGGGTGGGCTGCGCCGGGACATTGCCGCCGAGGCCGACCTCTACCAGCTTGCCTGGGAGCACCTGCCTGCCGCTGGATACGCCCAGTACGAGGTGTCCAATTTCGCGCGCCCCGGCTTTGCCTGTGTCCACAATCTCAACACCTGGCGCATGGGGCGCTGGCGCGGGGTGGGTCCAAGTGCGGCCAGCCAGGATGCGGGTTGGCGCTTCGCCAATCCAGCCGACACGCCGAAGTGGCGCGAGGCTGTCCTCGCCGCCGAGGCGCCGCTGGCCAGTCCGCCGCCCTGGGCCGTGGATTGCGTTCCGCTGAGCCCGGACTTGCTGGCGCGCGATGCGCTGGCCTTCGGTTTGCGCCTGAACAACGGCGTTTCCCTCGACGAGCTGCGCGCCCGCTGGCCGGAGGCAGATGAGACGTTGTCCGAGACGGAGCGATTCCTCGCCGATCTCGTTGAGGAGGGCTACGCCACGCTCTGTGATGGCCGCTACGGGCTCACCGTCGAAGGTCGTTTACGGGTGGACGCCATCGGCGCGGAGCTGGTGGGCTAAGTGGGTTCAGTCAGGGTGCCTGTCCCTAAACATATCCAGGGCCGTTTCGTTATCGAACTCGGACATCTCAATCCAGTTGAAGAGCAGGCAGACAAAGCCCAGTGTGACTCCGAAGAGGAAGCCGCCGATGTGCGCCCAGAAGGCAATGCCGCTTTCGGACCCGCTTAGTGCACCGTAGATATCGAGGGCGAACCAGAACCCGATGAGCCACCAGGCGCGTATGCTGAAGCTTCCGCCCGTGACAAAGATAAGGTAGAAGCAGTGAATGTTGTTCCGTGGATAAAGCACCACGAAAAACCCGAGGATGGCGTTGATGGCCCCGCTGGCTCCGACCGCGGGCGAGCCGTCGAACAGGATGTGCAGGATGCCCGCGAAGACCGCGCCGCCGAAGTACACGATCAGGTAGTTGAAATTGCCGAACTTGGAGCAGATGGCGTTGCCGAAAACCCAGAGGTAAATCAGGTTGAAGGCGATGTGCAGCAAATCGAAATGCAGCACCGCGCTGCCGAAGATGCCGGTCAGCCCCCAGCCATCCATAATCATGTAATCGATAACGAAGGGGTTGCCGCTGACCGCCAGCAGGTACACCACCACGTTGACCCCGATCATGACGAAGTTCATCCAGGGCCAGACCGGATGAAGGACATCGACTCGATGCGGGATGAGCATGGCGGCCCTTAATACGTGTAAGTCACCGTCTTGCCGTCGGCGGTAGTGACGCTCAGCGTGCCACCCTCCTCCTCGACTACGAGTCCGGTGTAGTCCTCGCCGGCTACGGGAACAATTTCCGAGAAATATTCTCCATTGATTACTTCAAAGGGCGCCTTGGGCACACCGTTCTCGAGGATATACTGCTGGCCGGCGGCGGAGACTTGCCTGAGGTTGTTGATGATGGCCTTTTCGCGGGATTGCTCACGGACTTTGTTGAAGGCTGGGATGGCCATGGCTGCGAGCAGCCCGCCGACCACCACCGTCTGGGAGCCACTGCCCATATTCAAACCGGCCAGGCTGGGCGAGTAAGCCCAGTTTGCCTCGGTGATCAGGCCCTTGGGAGTGCGCAGCATGACGAGGGCCGTGGCGGAGTCATGCGGTCCCGCCTGAATGATGGGTAAGTACATGCTGTAAATGGCGATCATGAAGCCGGCCATCGGCTCGTCAGCGGTAATGCCTTCCCGGGTTTCCGCCCATTTGGAATAGAAATTCTGCGAGAGGAAGATCATGTCTTGAGCGTCCTCGGTTTGCAGACCCTTGACGGCATCAGCGTAGGCGGGGCTGTCGCTCAGGCGCGGACCGTCACTGAGGGCGTTTTTCAAGTATAGCTCCGAGGTGGTCACGTAAATGCGGTCATTGGCGTCGTCGAAGCCGATTGCCGGTGTCAGGCCAAAGGGCAACGGCATGCCCGGGGCCGGCATACGCAGAGCCACCTCGCCTACGGTTTCCTCTTTGAAGTTGGGCGGGAGCTGTTTCTCGATCAGGCCGCGCCAGAAGGCGCTGTTGCCTTGCAGGGCCAGTACCAGGTCTATCTTGGGTAGCATAACCATGCCCTTCTTGGAACTGGGCATGGGGTAGGCGATCAGGTCGCCGAATTTGACGAGTAGGGTCAGGCGCTTGGGAATGTTGTCCCAGATCTGGCTTACCGTCAGTCCGTCCGGC
This sequence comes from Verrucomicrobiia bacterium, assembly GCA_030432235.1. Classification (GTDB taxonomy): domain Bacteria; phylum Verrucomicrobiota; class Verrucomicrobiia; order Opitutales; family Cerasicoccaceae; genus JAUIHT01. Next base: position 334,419 of record JAUIHT010000001.1, read on the forward strand.
GAAACCGGGGCGACAATGGCATCCGCATACTGCTGCTGGATGTCCTTGCCGACATACTTGCCGAGGAAGTCATTGATGAAGGGCTTGAGCATGGTCAGGTCCAGCCCCACGCTGTAAAAAACATCCGTATCTTGTGGAGCCAGGGACAATTGCCCATCCAGTGCTCCGTCATCGCCCTCGTACATTTTCATCAGGCCCTGGTAGCCGTCCGGCAAATAGACCATGCTTTTGTTGCGGTAGTTGCCGTCGGCCATGCCGTAGGAGCTCACGCCAAAAGCCGTGTGGTCGGAATAGCCCAGATCCTTCAGAACGGAACTCCAGTCCACCGCCTTCAGCTTTGCCATGGTTTCGGGGCTCAGCTGCGAATTGGGCATTTGCGTCACGCCGTCGATCATACGGGGGATGGACGCCTCGAGGCGGCTTACCATGGCGGTGGGGTCCATGAAAAAGTACAGGTCGCCACCGAGATCGAGGTTTTGGGCGACGGGCTCGAAGGCGGGCGATTGCAGCTCCTTGGGAACCATCGACACCGCATCCGCGGCTGAATCGTCCTTACCGGACGGCTGACAACCGGGTGTCAGCAGGATGAGTGTGATTAAGGAGGATACGAGAGCGGCGAATTTATACATGCAGTGTATCAGGGCATCCGAAGCTTACCTGGGCAACCCTTTTCCCATGGCTAATCTACATGTTTAGTAGTGTTATCGGTGGCTTCACTCCTGCTAATGCCCGATCGCTAGTATCATGTTATTCCACTTCTCATGAGAAATGAAGGTATTGACCGCGGATTACACGGATGACTCGGATAAGGAGAAAAACATCCGTGCCCATCAGTGTAATCCGTGGTCAAAAAACACGTCTCAAACCAGTTGCGAATTGATATTAGCCAAGTTCTCCCCGATGCCGTTTTGTGCCTTATCGTGGCTATAATATATTTCCAAAGAAACTAACCTAGCAGCACACTAGTTGTCCGCTGTTCTTCGCGCTCCCTCACTCCTCCACGAACTGGATGGCCAGGCCGCGGAAGGTGGTCAGGGTACTCTGGGAGGAGGCCATCCAGCGATAGCCATAGAGGCCCGGCGGGTTGTTCCCTTGTTCGCGTGAAGGGAGGATGATGACCCCGTCGGCGCCGATCTCCGCCGCGCGTTCCTTGAAGAGCCGGAAGGCGGTCTCTTCGTTGGGGATGTAGGCATTGGTGGACCAGGATAGCACCCCGAGCTCGAGGTAGGGCTTCTCCGGCTTCTGCGTGACGAAGATGCGTACATCGTCAGGGTTGATGGGATCGCGCTTCTCGACCGCCTCGGTCACCGCTTCGCCCGTAGGCGTGACTGGGTTGTTCAAGGGCGAGTATTGCACCTGGTGGCCGCCGCATCCGGCAGTGAGTAGCAGGGCCAGTAGCGGGATTATTTTCCAAACAGCATTCATGAGAAATACGGTCTGCATTGTTGCTTTCCGCTCATTTTTCGCAAGATTTCCCTGAAGCGACAATTGACACGGGAATCATAATGTATAAAACGAACGATTTAAACCATCGTTTCGTTGATATGGATGCATCCACCACCCGTACGCGCATTCTGCATGTTGCCGAACGTCATTATGCCGACCGCGGCTTCGACGGCATGTCGATGCGCGCGCTGACCAGTGAGGCGGGGGTTAACCTCGCCGCGGTCAATTACCATTTCGGCTCCAAGAAGGAGCTGCTTTACTCGATCTTTCGCGAGCGTATCGTGCCGATGAATGCCGAGCGGCTGGAGCTGCTTAGAAAGGCTGCAGCCAATTCCGACGGGAAGCCGCTGGCGCTCGAGGTGATCTTTGACGCTTTCCTCATCCCGATGGCGCGCCGGGCTACGGGCTCCGAAGGGCCCGACATTCACTTTCTGCGCATGGTCGGCCGCTCCCTGGCGGAGGAGCCGGACTTCTGGCAGCGTCTGTATGCCGAGGAGTTCAAGGGAACGGTCGAAACATTTCGCCAGGCCATCCATCGCACGATGCCGGAGTTGAGCGAGGAGGAACTGGCCGTGCGTTTTCACTTCAGTATCGGGGCGATGCTCGGTTTGCTGGTCAAGCACCAGCAGTTCCTCAAGGAGATGGAGGGGCGGCCGGGTAATCGCGACATTGCCGCGCTTTTCCAAAATTTGCGGGACTTCCTTTGCGCCGGCTTTCGTGCCGGCCTGACGAACTCCGGCGACTGAGTTCCCATCCGCCATGCCTGTTTCCTCGGACAGAGCGCCTTTCGTGTCCGCCGTCGTGGCCGGGCTGGCGGCGCTCGTGCTGGTCGGATGCGCTTCCCCGCCTCCGAGTAAGGTGGGCGAGATGCCGGTCAAGACTCCGGGTGAATGGACCGCCGATGCAGCGCCGGGGGAAACCCTCGAAGGCATCACCCCGGCCCAGTACGGTGGCGGTTGGCTGGCGGATTTTGGCGACCCCATGCTGCCCGATCTGGTCTATCGCGCCCAGGAGCGTAACTACGACTTGCAGGCTGCCGTGGCCCGGCTGGGCGTGGCCGAGGCTCAGGCCTACATCGAGGGCGCCGATCTCTACCCGCAGGCCGGGGTGGGCTTGGACGCCACTCGGCAGAAGCAGAACTTCGCCGGCACGAGCCTGGGCAGCTTCGTTCCGCCCAGCACCAACAACGACTTTCGGCTCAGCGCCAACGTCTCCTGGGAGCTCGATGTCTGGGGGCGCGTGCGCGACGGCCAGTCCGCCGCCATTGGGGACGCGCAGGCCGCCGCCGCCGATTTGCGCGGAGCCCGTCTGTCACTCGCGGCCAACACCGCCTCGCGCTGGTTTGTCGTCATCGAGGCACGTATGCAGGTGGACCTGGCGCAGCGGACTTACTCCAGCTATCAAAAAGCAACCGACGCCATCCAGGGGCGCTTCCAGCGGGGGGTCAGCCCGGCGCTGGACCTGCGCCTGTCCCGTGCGCAGACTGCCGCCGCCCTGGCCGCGCTCGAGGCGCGCCAGCGAGAGCTCGATGCCGCCAAGCGCGACTTGCAGGTGCTGCTGGGAGATTATCCCTCCGGTGCGGTCGAGGCCGCCACGGACTTGCCGCCCATCGTTGCGCCGGTGCCGGTCGGTTTGCCTTCCGAACTGCTTGAGCGCCGTCCCGATCTCATCGCGGCGGAGCGTCGCCTGGCCAGCGCGGACAAGCGTATCAGCCAGGCACGCAAAGCTTTTCTGCCTGCCATCAGCCTGACCGGCAGTTACGGCACCAGCTCCTCCCAGTTGGATGATCTGCTCGACAGCAATTTCTCCGTCTGGTCCATCGCGGCCAACCTCGTCCAGCCCATCTTCCAGGGCGGGCGGCTTACGGGTAACCTTGACCGCGCCAAGGCCTACGCCGTCGAGGCCCTGGCCAACTACGGGCAAGCTGCCCTCGATGCCTTCAACGAGGTCGAGAAGTCTCTCGCCGCCGAGCAGTTCCTCGACCGCCGCGTGGCCGCCCTGAGCGAAGCCTCCATGGAAAGCGCCGAAGCCGAAGAGGCCGCCTGGCAGCGCTACCAGCGAGGCTTGACCGATATCATCACCGTGCTGGAGTCCCAGCGCCGCGCCTTCGAGTCCGAGAGCGCCCACATCACCGCGCGCACGCAGCGGCTCAACAATCGCGTTAACCTCTACCTCGCTCTCGGCGGGGATTTCGCTCCGGGCTCTCCCGAAGCTGCCACTGCGGTCGTGCGTTACCCCTTCGGCGAAACCACCTACCCGGAGCCGGAGGCCGCCAAGACTGACGGTTAACTTTTTCGCCTGAAGCCACTTTCTCATGCAAAGCTATTCATGAAAGCATCTCAGTCCATTTTGGTCCTCGCCGTTCTGGTCGTCACGGCCATTGTCTGCTACTTCGTCGTTGCGCTTAAGCCGGAGCCCGAACGCACTGAGCCCGAGCCGCTCTCGCCACCGGTGGAGTACCTTGTGGCCGCGCCGGAGGCTGTGCAGTTGTCAGTGAAGTCGCAGGGCACGGTGCAGCCGCGCACCCGTACGACACTCACGGCGGAAGTCGCCGGGCGCATCGTGTCGGTTTCGCCGGACTTCGAGCCGGGCGGCTTTTTCGACAAGGGCCAAACACTGCTGCAAATCGATGACGCCGACCTCAAGGCCGCACTGGCTATCGAGGAGGCCAACCTCGCCCAGGCTGAATACAACCTCGCTCAGGAGCAGGCTTTGGCCGAGCAGGCACGCATCGACTGGGAGGACCTTGGCGAGGGCGATCCGACTTCGCTGGCCTTGCGCGAGCCGCAGATCAAGCAGGCCAAGGCCGTACTGGCCAGTGCCGAGGCGCGTGTGGAAAAGGCGCGCCGCGACCTGGAGCGCAGCACGGTCAAGGCGCCCTATGCCTGTCTGGTCGAGCAGCAGCTCGTGGACCTCGGCAGCTACGTCACGGGCAACCCCGGTACTCAGCTAGCCACTATTTACGCTACCGATACCGCCGAGGTGCGCCTGCCCCTGAGCACCGACGAGCTTGCGCTGATAGAGTTGCCCCTGGCCTTTCTCGGTGAGGGTGTCGCGCTTGGGCCCGAGGTCACCTTGACCGCCAGCCATGGTGGGAAGACTTACACTTGGCAGGGCCGCATCATCCGCACGGAGGCGTCCATCGACCCGCGCAGCCGCCTCATCTATGTGGTGGCTGCCGTTGACGACCCATATGGCCGTGACCCGGCACATCCCAACCGTCCGCCTCTGCGCGCCGGTCTCTTCGTCGAAGCGGAGATACAGGGACGTGCCTTGCCCGAGGTCTATGTCATCCCGCGCTACGCCTTGCGTGAAGGAAGCAGTGTTTTGATTGCCGCCGGGGATGATACTTTGCGGCGCAAAGCCGTGGGCGTTGCCCAGGCCACCGAAGAGCAGGCCCTCATCACCGAGGGTCTTGCCCCCGGTGATCGTGTCATCACCAGCCCGGTCGAGTATGCCATTGAGGGGATGTCGATCACACCGGTTACGGGTGAGAAAGAATCGGAGCAATGATTAGTTGGTTCGCCAGAAACGGCGTCGCCGCCAACCTCCTTATGCTCATCCTCGTGGTGGGCGGGATGGCCTCGCTCATGCGGGTGAAGGTCGAGCTCTTTCCGCAGTTCAGCATGGACATGATCACGGTGCGCGTGCCCTTTCTGGGGGCGGCGCCGGAGGAAGTTGAGGAGCAGATAAACATCCGCATCGAGGAGCGCATTCAGGACCTCGAGGGTATCAAAGAGCTGCGTTCCACCGCCAACGAAGGCCTCGGCATGGTCACGGTGGAGGTCGAGCGCGGCTACGATGTACGCGAACTTCTGGACGAGATTAAAAACCGCGTCGATGCCATCGACACCTTCCCCGAGGAGGCCGAGGAACCCACCATCGAGGAGGTGCTTATCCGTCGCGAGGTCATGGCGGTCAGCCTTTATGGCGGGACGGATGAGGCCACGCTCAAGCGCTTGGCCGAGGAGGTGCGCGACGAACTGCTGGCCTACCCGAACATCAGCCAGATCGAGATCATTGGCGTGCGCGATTACGAGATCGCCATCGAGGTCAGTGAGGAGGCACTGCGGCGGCACGGACTAACTTTCAACGATGTGGCCAATGCCGTGCGCGCCACTTCCATCGACATGCCCGGGGGCTCGTTGAAAACCGAGGGCGGCGAAATCCTCCTGCGGACCAAGGGCCAGGCCTACCACGGGCCGGACTTCCGCGACATCGTCCTGCTGACCGATCCCGACGGCGCCTATGTGACCATCGGCGACGTCGCCACAGTGGTCGATGGCTTCACCGACGACCCCTTGAGCATGACCTACAACGGCCAGCCCGCGGTGGACCTGGTGGTCTTCGAGGTGGGCAGCCAGAACCCGCTCGGCATCTCCGCCACGGTCAAGGAGTACGTGGCGCAGAAGCAGTACGACCTGCCGACGGGCATCACCATCAGTTACTGGCGCGACACGTCGTTCTACCTTTGGGGCCGCCTGAACATGCTGATCGAAAACGGCATCATCGGTCTCGCCCTGGTGCTGACTGTCCTGACGCTTTTTCTGCGGCCCTCGCTGGCGGTGTGGGTCACGCTGGGTATTCCGATTTCCTTCCTCGGCACGTTTTTCGTCATGCCTTGGATCGGGGTGTCGATCAACCTCATCTCGCTATTCGGCTTCATCCTCGTTCTCGGCATTGTGGTGGACGACGCCATCGTGGTGGGCGAGAGCGTCTTCACCAAGTTTCAGAAGGACGGCCCCGGCGTGGAGGCCTCCATTGCCGGCACGCACGAGGTCTCTATTCCGGTGACCTTCGCGGTGCTGACCACGGCGGTGGCCTTCGTACCGCTGCTGATGCTGCCTGGCTTCGAGGGCAAGTTCCTCGTGGCCATTCCCATGGTGGTGATCCCGACGCTGCTGTTCTCACTGCTGGAGTCGAAACTCATCCTGCCGTACCATTTATCGTTGTGTAAGGTCGGCGACCACAAACGCGATAGTTTAAATGCGTTTCAGCGCATGCAGCGGCGCATTTCCGACGGGCTCGAGCGTCACATTGAAAAGCGGTACAAGCCCGTCCTCAGACTCTGCCTGGACAACCGCTACCTCACGCTGGCGAGCTTCATCTTCATTCTCGCCGTGACCATCGCGCTGATGATCGGCGGCTGGGTCAAGCAGGTGCCGTTCCCCGCCGTGCCGTCGGATTACATCGGCGTCATGATCACCTACCCGGACGGTACCCCGGCGAGTGTGACCCGCAAGGGGCTCGACCGCATCGAGGCCGGCCTGCGTGAAATCGTGGCCGAGAGCAAGGCCGCCGGGCGCGCGAGCCCCGTCGAGGACATCCAGACGGTCCTGGGTGTGCATGCCTTTGGTGGCGGTCCGGTCGGGGCGGCGGTCAGCGCGACGGAGAGCCACCTGGGGCAGGTGGTCGTCGAATTACGCAAAGCCGAAAACCGCGCCCCGGAGGACTCCGCCGTGCGGCTGGCGCAGCGCTGGCGCGAGACGGTTGGGACCATTCCGGGGGTCAAGGAGCTGACCTTCAACGCTACGGCCGCGGGCGGGCAGGGCGAGCCGGTCAACATTCAGCTTTCCGGCAAGTCCTTTGCGCAACTGCGCGAGGTGGCCAATGTGCTCAAGGCCGAGCTGCGTAACTACGAGGGCATCTTCGATATCCGCGACAACCTCGCCGACGGCCAGCAGGAGATTCAGTTGAAGATCAAACCGGGGGCCGAGGTCCTGGGCTTGAGCCAGGCCGATCTGGGGCGTCAGGTGCGTCAGGCTTTTTACGGCGAGGAGGCGCAGCGCGTGCAGCGCGGGCGCGATGACATCCGCGTCATGGTGCGCTATCCGCGCGCGGAGCGGGAGTCTGTCGGCGATCTGGAGGATATGCGTATCCGCACGCCGGACGGCCGCGAGGTGCCTTTCAGCGCGGTGGCCGAGGCCGAGGTCGGCCTGGGCTACGCCGCCATCAACCGCGTCGACCGCCAGCGCGTGGTCAACGTCCTGGCCGATGCGGACAAGGACCACATCGACCTGGAGGCGGTCAAGCGTGACCTGGAGGAAGATGTTCTGCCCGGGCTTTTGGCCAAGTACCCCGGCGTGCGCGCGACCTTCGAGGGCGAGTCCCGCCAGGTGCAGGAGGGCAACGACGCGCTCAAGGGCAGCATGCTGCTGGTAGCCTTCGTCATGTACGCGCTGCTGGCCGTGCCCTTCCGCAGTTACCTGCAGCCGTTTATCGTTATGGCCGTGATACCCTTCGGGCTCGTCGGCGCGGTCTGGGGCCACGTCCTGTTGGGGCACCCCATCAGCCGCCTCTCCATCTTCGGCATCATTGCGCTCTCCGGCGTGGTGGTGAACGACTCCCTCGTGCTGGTGGACTTTATCAACCGTCGCCGTCGCGAAGGCGTGCCGCTTGTCGAGGCCGTCTGGAACTCCGGCGGCGACCGCTTCCGGCCCATCCTGTTGACATCGCTGACCACCTTCATGGGCCTGCTGCCCATCTTGTTCGAAACCAGTTTGCAGGCGCAGTTCCTGATTCCCATGGCCATCTCGCTCAGCTTCGGCGTGCTCTTCGCCACCTTCATTACGCTCCTGCTCGTGCCCGTTATCTACCTGGTCCTCGAGGACATCAAAAGGCTGACGGGCAAGGCCGTGGATGCTACTGCAGAAGTGCTGCCGGGGTAGGGAGGCGGCTTTAGCTAAGTGCCTAGTGCGTGACTGAGTGGCTCAGTTATGGAATATTAAGCTCATAAACGTTGGTCAGTGCGGGGCACTTTGCTAGAATTGCAATCAGCCTCTTGGTTCCACTATCGATTTAACGGGTAAATATTTTTAGAGAATGAATTTTGATTTCAGGACTTCACAATTAATACTGAATTTTCATTTCCCTTTTCGTCTGTTTCTACTTGGTCGTTGTTGGGATCTGTAAACCACCTCTGGCCTTGGACGAGTTTATATCGATATGTGCCTGGTGGTAGATTAGTAAAAAAACCAAAGCGTACTGTTGGGTATGCCACGATTCCCAAAAAGTCCACTTTGTCATGAACGGGGTCCCAGTTATTGAAATCGCCGACTATGTAGATGTCAGCATTTGAATCGGGGTGTTCGCTCCCGTTTATTTTAAATATTATCTTAACATTACATCGGTCCCTATACTTTTTAATTTCAGATGACTTTATCATTGCTTCTGCGCCATCGCGATTTGGTCGTGTAGGTTTATATTTTATATCATCTTCGAGATCTTCCTGTATGGCGTCTAGAATTACACAAATCAGGTTTCGTGTTAAGTAAAGGTCTCTTGCGGCGTCTCCAAGATTTGGCCAATCCCAGTCCTTTTGTGGACGATAGGTTTCTGGGGTGGGGTTGTCGTGGAATCGTAGATAATCGTTTCGATATTTTCGAAGGAACTCTTTCAAGGCTGAATCAATCTGTAGGATGCCTTGTTTGAGATCGTCTGATTGATGAGTTAAACTTGATAAAAGGTCTGCGATCAAATCCCGCAATTCGCTAAGTGATTTAAAGGTGAAAAACCATAGCTCATCATTAATATCATCTATCAAGGCACCTCTTTTGCGGAATTGATGAACAACCTTTAATACATCTGCTTTAGGTGCTTTTTTGTAGTCAAGTTTTACGTATTTGAGGTCAATGCATAATTGATCTGGTGATAGTATCCTTTTCAAAATAGATCTCATCTTCGTTTTCTCCTGACAGGTTATTATAGGATTTTTGGGTATTTTTTAAAATGTATGCGAGTAAAATATAATATAACCTGAGGTTTTTCTAATCAGATATTATCTCAGGGGCGGGATTATGAGGCTAAGGCTCGTCCGTTGCGGGCTCAAGCTCGGCCGCCCTATGTAAGTATCCCTACCTTGCCGTCAGCCCACTTTTCCAAGTGCTTGCCGAACTTTTTTTCGAAAAAATTCATTTTGTTTCCAACGGAGCCAAGGCATCCAACGTAACTCTTTGCGCGTGTGTTAGGATGGTGGCATGATTGAAAAACGATATTCTTGGACCGTTAAGAGCATACAGATCTTTCTAAAGACTAATGCGGCTTGGGGACAAGCCGCGCTACCTTTGTGGGGACTTTTCATTTCAACATGGCTTTTCACCGGGGGGCTGCTATTTGCTGACACCATGAGTGACGCCTTCGAAGACTGTATTTTCCGACAAGCCACCCGCGCGGAGTTCGACACCGCGGTGCAATGGGCGGCGGGCGAGGGATGGAACCCCGGCCTGCACGACACCGAGGTCTTTTGGCAGACCGACCCCGAGGGCTTTGTCTGCGCCGAGCGCGGTGGGGAAATCGTCGCGACGGGGTCGATTGTCAGTTACGGCGACGCTTTCGGCTTCATGGGCTTCTTTATCGTGCGGCCCGACCTGCGCGGGCACGGCCTGGGCACGAAGTTCTGGCATTGGCGGCGTGACAAGCTGATCCAGCGTCTCAAACCTGGCGCGGCTATCGGCATGGACGGCGTTTTTGACATGCAGCCGTTCTACGCCAAGGGCGGCTTTGAGTTCTCGCACCGCAACCTCCGCATGGAAGGGGTGGGGGAGGCCGCCCGGCCCGCTGGCAGTATCAGCGAACTTTCCATGGTGCCCTTCGCTTTGGTCAGCACTTATGATCGGCGACACTTCGGCTTTGAGCGCGAGGCGTTCCTGCGCCGGTGGTTAGACACCGAGGAAAGCCTGGCCCTCGGCGCCTTCGACGGGGAGACGCTGACCGGCTACGGCGTCATCCGGCCCTGCGGGCGCGGTTACAAGATCGGGCCGCTCTTCGCGGACGATCCGCAGACCGCCGAGGACCTTTTCGCCGCCCTCGGTGATCGCGCCGCGGGCGAGCCCATCTTCCTCGACACGCCGGAGAACAACCCAGCCGCCCTCGCGCTGGCCGAACGCCACGGCATGAAGGAGGTCTTCGGCTGTGCCCGCATGTACCTCGGCCACGCCCCGGCGCTGCCCTGGGAAAACATCTACGGCATCACCACCTTCGAGCTGGGCTAGGTCTAATAGCCGACGTAGCTCCAGCCTTCGGGTTCGCCGGGTGGGATGGTATAGAGCCAGCCCCAGTTGCCCAGGCTCGCCAGGTACCAGCTGTCCGCTTCGACATGGTAGAAGAAGTAGATGACATTGTCATAAGGCTGGATGTAGAGCCAGCTGTCGAATTGAATTGAGTAAACCCACGGGTACTGTGCGTCGTACATCCAGCCGAAGTTGCCGTAAAACCAGCCGCTGTAATGATCGAGGAAGGAAAAGATGTTGTTCGAGGGCTCCGGTTCGGGCTCGGGTTCGCTCGGCCCTGTTTGGTTCAGGCCCGGAGTATAGGTGACCCAAAGCTCGTAGCCGTCGTCGTCTTTGTTCTGGTTGTCGAAAATGGCCAGGAGTTTGCCCTCGGTGCCCTCGGCGTATTCGAAATAGAGCAAGCGCCGGTTTGTCGGCGTGATACCTATGGGCAAGAAGGAGAGGTTTTCATTGGCCAGGTTGAATTTCAACGGCTGATCGGGATCGAGGAGTATCATGTTGTCGCCGTAGACCGATGTGGGGGGCTCGTCCGCAGGCTGGATGACAAAGATATCTTCGTCGGTGCGCCAGCCGTAGACGGCGGAGGTGCTGTTCGGCTGATAAGCGAGGAAGAGGACGGTGTCGTTCAAAATGAGCGGGCGCGTTTCGCCGGCGATGATGATGTTGTCCGGGTCTTCTTCGAGGCTCAGGATTTTGCCATTGTAGGTGGTCACTCCGCTCTCAATGACTTTGTGGATGGTGCTGCCATCGTAGTAAAAATAGGCGGTTTCTTCGTCCGGCCCGACTTCGGCGGAGAAGACGATGCGGTTGCCGTTCGCGCTCAGGAAGCATTCCGTATTTCCGCTTTGGTCGATCATCAGGCTACCTGCTCCGGCGTCGACCACGTCGTTGCTGTCGATGATGCTCCCGATGCTGTTGCCATCGTAGTACACGACGGCGACATACTCGGATTGCTCTCCGGCCATGGGAATGATGTACTGCTCGATAATAAAAGCGGCCTTGCCGTTGGCGGCAGAGAGCCCATGCGCGAAGGTTTGCGGCGACATGTTTGCCGGGCTGAAGTCCGGCGTGGGTGTCAGGTCCGAGAGGCGCTCGTACAGCATTTCGTAGTCGGTGCCGTCAAAGCGCATAAAGGAGCGTATGGTGTTAAAATCGGCGGCCTGGAATTGCACGATCAAGAAGAGCGTGTTGCCGTCGCTGGCGTAGGTCAGGACACGGTCATACAGGTACTCCTTGCCCTGAAAGGTGACGGCCGGCGGTTCGATTTTTACGGTGCTTTCCCCGTCGCTCCAGTAGTACTGGCCGAGGTTTTCGGTTTTGATTTCGGCCAGGGAGACGATGACGCCGCCGCGAAAGGTCTGGATGTCGTAGCCGAGGGTGTTGTTCGAGCTGCCCGCCACGCTGGTTTCGTTGATTCGCGGGTACAAGTCCTCGAAACCAGGCAGGCTCATGTCCTGTTGAAGCACGCGAGTCCAGGTTTGGCCTTGCAGCGAAGTCAGGCACAGAAATAGTAGTAATGATATCTTACGCATCCCGGGATGCTTGAAACCCGTTCTCATTAACACAAGAAAAACCTGGAACTTTATCATGCCCATCACTTTCGACCACACCCGCATTCGCGTCAGCGACCTCCAGCAATCCATCGACTGGTACTGCCAGACCTGCGGCTTCGAGGTGCTTAAGCGCACCGACAAGTCTCCCAGCGGCAACCAGCTCGCGCACCTGCAAATCCCCGGTAGCGCCCACAAGCTGGAGCTGACCTTCTCGCCGGACTTCAAGGTCGAGTTTCCCGAGGACCTCGTCCACACCTGCATCCGCGTCGATGACATCGTGGCGCACTGCCAGATGCTGGAAGATGCCGGGGTGGAGGTCTGGCCCGACGGCTGGAAGGAAAAGTTTACCTCCGGTGGCAACAAGATGGCTTTCATCACCGACCCGGACGGCTACGAGGTCGAGATATTGGAGCATTGACGAGCGCCGCTTTTCCGTATGTGAGTGAATGCGCAAATCGCGTATATTCATTCAACTATGAAAAAACACCTCTTCGCACTGGTCGCATTTTTTGCGGTCTTTTTCGTACCCGCTCAAGCTCAGATAACGGGCTGGGGCTACCTCAATTCGTTTCCCTGGATGTACCTCGAGGACGAAGGGTCCTGGGCCTATCTCTTCGTTGACGGTAACAACTACTGGGCCTACGTTCAGGAGACCGGCGACTATATCTACGCCGGTGAAGTGACCTCCGGCGGCGATGCGCCGACCTCATTGGTAGGGGCGGTCTTCGTCTTGCAGATTCTCGACGATGGCGAGCGTGGCACGGCGACACTCACGTGCACCTCGGAGACGGCGGTTCATGTCCTGGTCGAGGTCGGCGACGAATCGTTCGAAGCGACCGGCACTTATGACTACGAGCGCCAGGGCGCGGATACCGGTTTGCTCCTCATCGAAGTGGTAGACGAAGAGGACCAGATAGACTCCTACTTCAGTCTCATTTTTGACGATGACGGCACCGGCTATTATCTCTCGATCAGCACCGATCAGGAGGACTTGCCCATTGCCGGTGAAGATGGTCAGTACGGTGTGTTCACCGTCGTCTACTCCACGATTACGGACTAGTCAGCCGCTCATTCCGATTTCTTCGCAAAAGCGGTCCAGGCTAATCCGGGCCGCTTTTTTCGTACCTGCGCTTGCAAAGCCCCGGCGGCGCGTTCCATCCTTGCCCGATGTCCAGTGAACGCAGCGCGCTTGACGCCTTTTCGCCCATCGACTTCGAGGCGGAGCTGAACCCCGACCAGCTCCGGGCGGTAATGGCGCCGGAGGGTCCCGCGCTGGTCCTGGCCGGGGCGGGCTCGGGTAAGACGCGCACGCTGACTTACCGCGTGGCCCGCCTACTAGAACTGGGTGTGTGGCCCAACCAGATTCTCCTGCTGACCTTTACCAACAAGGCGGCCCGCGAGATGCTCGGGCGCGTGGAGGAGCTGACCGGCGTGCCAGGCTGGAAGTTCTGGGGCGGCACCTTCCACAGCATCGGACAAAAGCTCCTGCGGATGCACGGCGAGGCCATCGGCATCGAGAAAAACTTTACCATCATGGACCAGGGCGACGCCGAGGCACTCCTGGCCGACGTCATCCGCGAGATCGACAGCGCCTACGCCAAGAGCAAGGACAACCCCAAGCCCAAGGTCGTGGCCGAACTCATCAGCTACGCGCGCAATACCTGTCGCGCCCCCTTTGAAGTGGCCGGGGACCGCTACCCGTGGATCGCCGGCCTGCCGGACGTCGTGCAGGGCTTCGCTACCGCCTATCACGCCCGCAAGCGCGAGCGCCAACTCTGCGACTACGACGACCTGCTTGAGCTGTGGCTCAAGCTCATGCGCGACCACGAGGAAATCCGCGCGCAGCTCCAACAGCGTTTCCGCCACATCCTCGTCGACGAGTTCCAGGACACCAACCGGGTGCAGTCCGCCATCATCAACACCCTCGGCGAGCATCACCGCAACGTCATGATCGTGGGTGACAACTGGCAGTGTATCTACACCTGGCGCGGCGCGGAGTTCGAGAACATGGCGGAGTTCGCGGAGGTTTATCCCAATCGGGAGATTTACAAAATCGAGACGAACTACCGCTCCACGCCGTCCATCCTCGATTTCGCCAACCGCATGATGCTTGGGCACCCGCCCATCGACGGCTACCCGCTGGAGCTTAAAGCCCACAAGCCCGACGGGCAGCTCCCGCAGGTCATCCCCTGCATGGATACCCGCCAGCAGGCCCGCGCCATCCTTGGCCGCATCGAGGCGCTCTCCATGGAGGGCATCTCGCTGAAGGACATCGCCGTGCTCTACCGCGCGCACTACCAGGCCATGGATTTGCAACTGGAGCTTTCCCGCGCCGGACTGCCCTTTACTATCACCAGTGGCGTGCGCTTCTTTGAGCAGGCTCACATCCGCGATCTGGTTGCGCACCTGCGGTTGGTTTCCAACCCACGCGACATTACCGCGTTCAATCGCCTCGCCATGCTCCTGCCCAAGGTCGGGGCCCGCACCGCCGAGCGCCTCTACAAGTTGGCCGAGAAAGTTGCTTTGCGTGACAAAGCTTCCGTCATCCAGGCCATGACCCACGACGAGGTGCTCAAGAAAGTGCCCAAGGATGCGCTGGATGATTATCGTGACCTGGGCTTCACCCTGCAGGACATCGAGGAGGGCATGGGCGGTCCCGCCGACAACTCCGGCCACGAGGAAGACGAGCAGGTCGACCTCTTCGCCGAGGTCATCTCCGACGAAAAGCGCGCCGCCAAGGCAAAGAGCCCGCAGGAGATTGTCCAGCTCGCCATTGACGGCTGGTACGGCGACTACATGCGCACCGTCTTCGACAACTGGCAGAGTCGCCGCGACGACCTCGACTCCCTGACGGGCTTCGCCGCGCGCTACGACGACATGGCCGAGCTGTTGGCGCAGCTTGTCCTGCTCAACTCCGAGACCAGCGACCGGTCCATCGACCCCGACCAGGAAACCGTTAAGTTAACCACGATTCACCAGGCCAAAGGGCTGGAGTTTCCCGTGGTGTTTGTCATCGGTCTGGCCGAGGGACTGCTGCCGCTCAAGCGCGCCATCGAGGAGGGCGACGTCGAGGAAGAGCGCCGCCTCTTCTATGTGGCCGTTACCCGCGCCAAGGACGAGTTGTACCTCACTTTCCCCAAGGTGTCTGCTGGCGGTGGGCCGCCGCAGTTGCTTGAGCCCAGCCGCTTCCTGCGGGAAGTCCCCGAGCACCTTTACGACCTCGTTCGCGTGCGCACCGGTTGGTAGCAGAGCAATGGTTAATTGAGGGCTTGTCCCCGTTAACAATCTCTGCTATATAAGAAGTACGTCTTTAATTCAGAAGGCGTGCTTATTCCTTCCTGCTATGAATCATGTACTCCGATGCTTGCCCGTCCTCGGGCTGCTTTTCACGGTGGCTGCTGCTCCGGCTGCCGTTGTCGTCAAGACACTCAATATTGAAACACCCCTGGGCGGCGATTCCGGTGACTCGGTTCACTTCGCCATCTCTCCCTTTGCCGATGGCGCCTCGGATGTGACCATCAATTACCAGGGCACCTCATCGAGCGCAGCGACCACCCTGAGCATGTTCAACCAGTTCGGGGAGTTCGTTTACGCCAACGCCTTCGGCCGTATTACGGGCGGGACGGACGTCATCTTCAACGCCAGCACCGTCAACGACGGCGGCATACCAGCGCTGGTGAAAGTCAATCCCGGGGATGTCATCAGCGTAGCTGGTAACGATTTCTTTGGGCGTACCGGCAGCGGGTTGCTACCGGCTGAGCCCGTGGGCGACTGGACTTTCGGCGAGGTCGGCTACACCAGCTTCCGGCTGGATATTGGCGCGGACAGCTATTACGGCTGGGCCGAGATCTCCACCAACAGCAGTGCGCAAATTACCCTTTACCGCCTCGGCATCGAAACCAGCGAAGGCCAATCCATCACCGTGCCGAATGTCCCCGAGCCCGGCACCTATGCAGCGCTGCTTGCTTTGGCAGTGATGGGCCTGGCGGTTCGACAACGATTGAAGGGTAAAAAGTGATATTACCTATGGATGCGTCTGGGCATCCTGATCCTTGTCGTTGCGTTTGCACCGTCCCTTTGGGCCGGTAGCCTTGAATTGTGCCGCTTCGGGACGCAGTATGCGTGTGAGCCCTTTCAACCGCCGCCAGGTTTTGAGACGGCGTACCGGTTGTTTCAGGCGAAGCCCTGAGCGCTTTTTTGATATTGTCTCCGTGTTGCTATTAGAGGCCGAATGATCTGGAAATCAGGTCGAAAGTGGATTGTTGTGAAGCATCCGTTTCTTTATCTTAGTGAATAGTGGCCGTTTGGTTATCCAGTAGGATTTATGTCAGTCAGGCTAAGCAAGCCTTTGGAGAGCTGGCGTTGATGGAACTGGCGGATTTATCTGCCCAGAAGAACTCAGAATTCGGGATAACGGGCTATCTGCTCTACCTCGACGGCCTTTTTGTTCAGTATTTCGAAGGCGACGAGTCTCCTGTTGAGCAGTTGATGCATAACATCCGGCACGATGGCCGTCATGAGGTTCTCCAGGAAGCCGGTGAGTCCAGACTGGTTGTCCGGCGGTTTCCTACGTGGTTCATGAGATGGCTGCATCAGGAAGAGCTGGCCCAGGTAAAACTCGCGCGGGATTTGGCCCTGCTGCTTCAGAGTCGCAAGCAGATGGAGAGTACGATTTGGGAAGCAAGGCTCTGGCTTACGGTTGAAAGGATCGTGGCCCTCGATCAAAAGTTAAAAAAGAGCAAAGATACGTAAAGGCAGTGGTGGAAGCCGTGCTTGGGCTTTCGTCTTATTGTACCAAAAGCTTTCTCTGGCAGAGTCACAAGGGGCTTGCGCTTTAAGGGCTTAGCACATCGGGTCCAGAGTGTATTTAGGGCTGTGAATAACTTGCGAACAAAAATGAAAAACTTTCGTTTGCGCTGCTGTGTGGAGACATCAGTGTGTTTTGTCGTTGCCCACCCATCCCTCTGCTTTAGCGATCGTACATTACTCTATTGGTAGCGCTAATTTCCTATATCTAGGGTCTTTTTGCAAAAAAATACACTAGATGTAGTAGAGAGGCTTGACAGAAATGATGGGCGAACGCATGCTCCGAGTCACCCAATGAGGCAAAAACCGGGTCATTTTGGCCCCTATTGATCGCCCAAATACTTATTCTCGAATAATTAACAAATTCAGCTAGACGACGCTATGGAGGTCACCGAAATCAAGATCGGAAACAAGACGTTCACTTTGGACAAGGATAAGGCCGAGGAGGCCTATCGGGCCAAAATGATCATCAACGGCCGCGAGACGATGTTCTTTAACATCCTGCCGCTCAAATACCAGTGGGCCTACGATCTCTACAAGACGATGAAGGCGAATCACTGGGAGCCTGAGGACGTCCCGATGCAGAAGGATGTCGAGCAGTGGCGCGACACAACCGATCAGATTACCGACATCGACCGCTGGATTATCAAGATGGCCATCGGGTACTTCTCCGCCGCCGAGGGCATCGTGGGTGACAACATCATCCATGTCGTGCGCGAGTTGGTGACCGCGCCGGAGCTGAAGCTGGCCCTGGGGCGTCACGCGCACGAGGAAAACATCCACGCGGACAGCCTCGTTTACATGATCTCCTCGCTCGGCATCAACCCGCACGAGTGCGAGGCGATGTTTACCGACGTCAAGACCATCGACAAGAAGGCGCAGTTCGTCGTGCGTAATTCCCGCGGCCTGCGTCGCGACCTCGACTTGACCGACACCGCCAACAAGCAGGCGCTGACCAAAAACATTTTCCTCTTCGGCCAGGTGATGGAGGGGACTCAGTTCTACGGCCTCTTTGGCATGGTGCTGAGCCTTTACCGCCAGTCGAAGTTCCCGGGCATCGGCCAGATGTTCCGTTACACCCTCCGGGACGAGTCCAACCACATCGAGCTTTTCCGCAACCTGCTCATGGATCTGGTCGAGGAAAATCCCGACGTGTGGACCGCCGAGTTCAAGGAAGAGCTGCGCGCCACCATGAAGGAGGGCATCGAACTGGAAAAGGAATTTATCCGCGACTGCCTGCCGATCAACGCTCTCGGCCTCTCCCCGGACGAGTTCGAGCAGTACATCGACTACATCGCCGACCGCCGCCTTGAGGGTTGCGGCCTGGCCACGCTCAATCAGGGCGTGCAAAATCCCTTCCCCTGGCTCTCCGAAATGATGGACATCAAGAAGGAAGCCAACTTCTTCGAACAGCGCGTCACCGAATACCAGAAGGCATCCGCCCTCGACGCCGTCGATGACGACGACCTCTAATCTTTTTAACCCAAACCCTTTCAAGAAGCGTCTTTAGTTTTCCTTATTTTAAGTAGCGCTCCAATGCGCTCTTGTGTAAGTGGCATGGTGATAAAATGGTAAGCGAAGGGCCGCGGAAGGACATGCCGCGGCCCTTCCGTTATGTGCGGTGCAGTCTGGAGCGAGCAGCCCCGCAATCGCGTTTTCCAAACAAACGTCCTTTGCTCACGCGTTGCGCACGAGCCGGAGTTTCCAGGCGGCCGCGACGGTGATAAGGATCACGGCGGAGACGCCCATGGGGTAGGGGTGTGGCGCAAAGCGTTGCAGCAGTCCGCCGAGGAGCGCTCCGCTGAAATAGGCCAGCCAGCTCCACGCCGGGATCGAGCGATGCGGCGGCACTTTTTTTGCAGACGGGACACCCACCCAGCGACGGATGACCGTGACCAGTGTGTTGGTGACCACTACCGTGCTCACGCCCGTGACGCCGATCTGCTGAACAGCGCTGGCCTGCAAGCCCATGGCGAAGGCCGTCAAAACAGGCGCATAGATTTCCGGCAAGCCGAAGAAGAGCGAGGCGGCTCCACCTAGCAACACGCAGCCGGAAATAAAAATCACGCGTCGGACAGCAGACGACCAGCCGTCGGCCGCCTCCCGCAGGATCCGACATCCGATGGCCGCACCCAGGCAGAAGGCGACGAGTACCAGCCCGGCCAGCCAGGCGCCTTCGATCTTTACCGTGGCCACGGCCAGCGCCAGCACGACCGAATTGCCCGTCATGTTGGCCGGAAAGACGCCGGCAGTCATGAACCCCGCGGCGTCGACGCAGCCCGCTCCCAGGCTGAGGGCTATGAGCAGGTGGTCGGACTGGAACCCGCGGGACATGGGCTTACGTGGAATTAGCGGATGGTGAGATCGTCCTCTTGGGACCATCCTTCAAGGTACACCGAGTCGGCGTCCGCATAAAGAAACTCGAAAAACGCTTCATCTCCATAGGGAATCAGATCTGCCTGGGCGGGCATATCCTTGACCACCCAGACGAGGGCGACCTTTTCACCACCGATAATTTCCCGCACGCGTGCCACAAGATTTTCAAAGGCCTCGTGTGGCTTGGGATACAGCTGATAGTAGACGGCGTATTCCGAGAATGAGAGGTAGACAGATTCTTCGATGGAGCAGAACTCGATGACGCGCTCGTTATCGCGGTTCTTTATTTCAAATCCGATAAACGGGTCTCCCTCTTCGTCGGTTTCTTCCGAGAGGACCAGCATTTCAAAGATATCCGCATGCTCCTGTTTTATGTACTCGTAAAGTCGTGTCCCGATGACATCGTCCTCGATTTCCATGGTGCGAAAAAGGTGCCCAAGTCTTTTTCCGCGAGCAAGCCAATAGGTGGGAATGTGGTAAAGTGTTCTGTCACCGTTTGGTCACACGCGTGTAACGAAAAATCGGTTGGTGAAGAACTTTTCACAAAAAAACCTTTGACAGTCCCGATTACTAGATATTGTGTTGAGCGACTATCTTGGACACAAGATATAGTAAATATAACTCTCGCTTTGCATGGCAATAAGTTCCAACAACTTACCATTGTGCGCGCGGCGCGAGGTGCTTTTATCAAGCGTTATGTTTCAACCCCGCGCCGCTGCGCCCCATTGCATCGGCTAGCTATCGAGAGTGGTTTTCCGCTCTTTTCAGACCCGCTTTCGCAGACCTGCAAACCTGACATACTATCTATTAACATCTAGACCGACCCAGAAAGGAAAACCTGTCCTATGATCCGTAAGAATTTTTTCGATGAAGACCTCGCCCTGAAGCGCTTCGTGGCCACTCCGGCCGAGCAGAAGCCGCGCTTCAACTGGCGCGAGGTGGTGAGCGAAGACCAATTTTCGCAGCCGGAAATCAGCATCGAAATCCAGGGCATCGCCAAGGCCTTCGATCTGGCCGAAGTCGCCGATATGATCGGCGCCGCGTTGACCGACCTGCTCCTTTCCCGTGACGAGAGTGACATCTACAACGACAAGAACCGTCAGTTTGTGGCCATTGTGGCCGAGCGCGTGGCCGCGCACATCGCCCGTCAGATTGAAGCCGATGCCGATTTCACCCTCAGCCAGTCCGACCTCAACCTCGTCATCGAGCGCGTGTTGGTCGAACTGGACGCCTACGATGTGGCCAAGAGCCTCATCGTGCGCCAGGCCCTCAACGGCGGCAGCAAAGGCGTCGAAGAGGAAGCCAAGGAGGTCGAGCCGCTCAATGTGCGCCTCATCCGCCGCAACCGGCAGGTGGTACCCTGGGACCAGAACAAGGTCGAGGTGGCCATCCGCAAAGCATTTCTTTCGCTACATCTGGATGCTACACCCGCGGTCGCGGTGGCTCAGGCCGTGACCGAGCGTGTGCGCCAGATGGGCGAAGCCTTTGTTCATATCGAAACCGTGCAGGACCTCGTTCAGGAGGAGT
Source organism: Verrucomicrobiia bacterium (assembly GCA_030432235.1). Taxonomy (GTDB): domain Bacteria; phylum Verrucomicrobiota; class Verrucomicrobiia; order Opitutales; family Cerasicoccaceae; genus JAUIHT01. The sequence goes on from JAUIHT010000001.1 coordinate 355,135, forward strand.
TGATGAAAGCCGGGCAGTTCAAGGCCGCCGAGGCTTACATCCTCTACCGCGCGCATCGTCGTTTACGGCGCGATCAGGAAGCCGACGAAGTCATCGAGGAGGACAGCCGCCAGGACGCCATGATCATGATCAAGGCGGCCGACGGCTCCACCGAGTTCTGGAATGCCGACGAACTGCGCAAGCGCATCGACTTCGCCAGCATCGGCCTCGACCTGTGCTTGTCCAAGGAGCAGATCGAAACCGAGCTGCGCCGCTCCCTCTATGCGGAAATGACCCGCGAGGACCTGCGGAAGACCATCATCCTCAACTCCAAGAGCCTGATCGAGAAGGACGCCGACTTCGCCAAGTTCGCCGGCCGCATCCTCGTGTCCTATATCTACGAGGAAGTCCTCGGCTGGGACATCGTCTCCGACGGCATCGAAGGTCTCAAGGAAGCCCATCGCGTCTATTTCAAGAAGTACCTCAAGCGTGGCGTGGCTATTGAGCGCCTCGACAAGAAGCTGCTCGGTTACGATCTGGACCGCCTGGCCGATGCTCTCGACCCCTCCGCGGATCTGGATTTCGACTACCTCGGCATCTCCACCCTGTACGACCGCTACCTCATCGTCGACAAGACGGTGAAGCCGGCCCGCCGTCTGGAAACGCCGCAGCTCTTCTGGATGCGTGTGTCGATGGGCCTCTTCCATCAGGAAAAGGAAGACCGCGAAGGCTGGGTTATCTCCCTGTACAATCTCTACAAGAGCCGCCGTTTCTGTTCCTCCACGCCGACGCTCTTTAACTCCGGCACCCTGCACAGCCAGCTTTCCAGCTGCTACCTGTATCAGGTGGACGACTCCATCGAGTCGATCATGAACCGCGGCATCGCCGAAAACGCCTTCCTCTCGAAGTGGGCCGGCGGCCTTGGCGGCTCCTGGACCTCCGTCCGCGGCACCGGCAGCTACATCAAGGGCACCAACGGCGAGTCCCAGGGCGTCATCCCCTTCCTCAAGCTGCATAACGACCAGCTCGTGGCCGTTAACCAGGGCGGCAAGCGTCGCGGTTCCGGCTGTGCCTATCTGGAAACCTGGCACAACGACATCATGGACTTCCTCGAGTTGCGCCGCAACACCGGGGATGACCGTCGCCGCACCCACGACATGAACACGGCCAACTGGATTCCTGACCTGTTCATGAAGCGCATGGAAAACCGCGAGGACTGGACCCTCTTCCGCTCCAATGAAGCGCCCGACCTGCACGAGTCCTACGGCCAGGCCTTTGAGGAAAAGTACCTCGCTTACGAAGCCAAAGTCGAAGCCGGTCAGATGTGGGGCCAGAAAGTGAAGGCCATTGACCTGTGGAAGCAGATGCTCCGCATGCTCTTCGAGACCGGTCACCCCTGGATCACTTTCAAGGACCCCTGTAACGTCCGCAGCCCGCAGGACCACGCTGGCGTCATTCACAGTTCCAACCTCTGCACCGAGATCACGCTCAATACTGGCGCCGACGAGACCGCCGTGTGCAACCTTGGCTCCGTTGTGCTCGACACCCACGTCAAGAGCGACGGCACCCTCGACCTGGAGATGCTCCGTGAAACCGTCCGCATCGCCGTGCGCGCGCTGGACAACGTCATCGACATCAACTTCTACCCGACCGGCCCGGCCAAGACCGCCAACAGCCGCCACCGCCCCATCGGGCTCGGCGTGATGGGCGTGCACAACGCCCTGTACAAGAAGGACGTTAACTTCGCCAGCGACGCCGCGGTGGAGTTCAACGACGAGTTCATGGAAGCCATCGCTTACTACGCCTACGAGGCCTCCAGCGACCTGGCCGCTGAACGCGAGCCCTACAGCAGCTTCAAAGGCTCCAAGTGGGACCGAGGCATGCTGCCGCTCGACACCCTCGACCTGCTGGAAAAAGAGCGCGGCCAAACCATCGAGGTACCCCGCACCAGTCGCATGGACTGGGATTCCCTGCGCGGCAAAATCAAGAAGCAGGGCATGCGCAACAGTAACGTCCTGGCCATCGCGCCCACGGCAACTATCTCGAACATCATGGGCACCAGCCCCTGTATCGAGCCCTACTACAAGAACCTCTACGTTAAGAGCAACCTCGGCGGCGAGTTCATCATCCTCAACGCTAACCTCGTGCGCGACCTGAAGAAACTCGGTCTGTGGGGCCAGGAAATGGTCGACCAGCTCAAGTACTTCGACGGGGAGCTCGACAGCATCGAGGAAATCCCGGATGACCTGAAGGAAAAGTACAGCACCTCCTTCGGCATCGACTACAACTGGCTGGTAGAGGCCGCCGCCCGTCGCCAGAAGTGGATCGATCAGTCCCAGAGCGTCAACCTCTTCCTGGTCAAGCCGGACCTCAAGGTGCTCTCGCACATGTACCGCGCCGCCTGGCGCAAGGGCCTCAAGACCACTTACTACCTGCGCACACAGCAGGCCTCCAACGTTGAAAAGAGCACCACCACGCAGAAGAAAGAGCTGCGCGGGCTGGTGGCCGGCGGTGAAGCGCCCAAGAAGGAATACACCGCCGAGGAAAAGATGGCCTGCAGCATTGAGGCTATGCGCAACGGTGAAGAATGCGAGGCTTGCCAGTAGGGGAGGAGAAGGGCTGAAACCCGGAAGCCGACAGATCAAATTTCCAACCGTAAATAGGACACAGGCTAGACAGACTGGATAGTTCAGGGCGGCTCTCGCAAGGGAGCCGCCCTTGTTTTTAGGATGGGCGGCGGTTTGAGCGTGTCGGAGCGCCATAATCGTGGCTTGACCGGCGAAGGCTCTAGCGCACTATCTACCAGTTTTATCGTACGGTATTTTTGTATAGCGAGCCTGCATGGGTCCTGCTCATGACGCCCTATTTTTGGCCCTGGTCGCCTTCTGGCGCGCGAGCTCGCTTTTAAAACTGATTTCCCATGAGTTCAATTATCAAGCATACGAAGAAAGCACTCAGGCAAGTGGCTTCCCTGTTCGCTGACAAGAGTAAGGGAAATAAGCGTGTCGCGAGGCCACGCGTGTCGTTGCCTCCCATCGCCGAAGGGGTGCCGTTCGCAGGCTTGGTGGAAAGGGTGACGCCTCTGAGCGTCGATGGCTGGTGTGTCTCATTGGAGTTTCCCGAGTTGTTGCCTTCCTTGGTCCTTAAGCTGGGCGGCATCGAAATGGGTACCACGGTTCCCTATCTGCGCCGCCCCGATGTGGTCGAAAGACACGGGCTCAATCCCATTTGCGGCTTTCGTTTCCATTTCAACAAGGAGCAGGCAGAGAAGTTCCTGCGCGAAATCGACAAGGGTAGCTCCGGAGAGATTGCTTTATCCATCGAGGTCAAAGGCTACGAAGGCTCTCTGCCAATGCAGGGCGGGTTGCAGCAGAGCGTGCGATTGTCCGACATTGAGCTGTGGGCGGAAGAGCTTTATTTTCACAAGCAGGACACCTTTCACGCTCGTTTCGAGCTGATGCAGTCGCTGCAGAAGGAAAGCACACAGGAGACGGCTGAAAACCCCGACGAGGTCAAGTTGATCGCCTATTACCTGCCCCAGTTCCACCCCTTTCCGGAAAACAACGAGTGGTGGGGCGAGGGTTTCACGGAGTGGTCCAACGTCACGGCGGCCCGGCCCAGCTTCGACGGGCATTATCAACCGCACCTGCCCGCCGACCTGGGTTATTACGACTTGCGCGTAGCGGAGGTCAGCCAGCGTCAGGCAGACATGGCCCGTGAGTACGGCATCTACGGCTTTTGCTACCACTACTACTGGTTCGCGGGTAAAACCCTGATGGAAACCCCCATCAAGCGCATGCTGGAAACGGGCCAGCCGGATATGCCTTTCTGCATTTGCTGGGCGAACGAATCCTGGAGTCGGCGTTGGGACGGTTCCGAGAGCGAAGTGCTCCTACACCAGCCCCACGATCTGGAAACGGACGAGCGCTTTATCGCCGATATTCTGCCTTATCTGAAGGACCCGCGCTACATTCGTGTCAACGGCGCACCTCTACTCATTATTTACCGCATTTCATTGCTGCCGGACTCGAAAGAGCTATTCCGACGCTGGCGCAGCTACGCTGCCCAAAACGGTGTTCCCGATCTGCATATTGTCATGGCCGAAACCTTTGGCCTGAAGGAGCCCTACACTTATGGCTGCGATGCCGCAGTGGAATTTCCCCCGCACAAACTCGAGGCGGAAGAAATCTCCACGGAGTTGATGACGGACGAAGAGAAGGAGGCCTTCCAGGGAAATGTTTTCGACTACCGCGACGTGGTCTTCAAAGAACTGGCCCGACCTTTCCCTGGGTACCTGCGCTATCCCTGCGTCTTCCCGTCCTGGGACAACACCGCGCGCAAGGGACTCAATGGGCATATGTTCCATCACGCCTCGCCCTTTTATTATGAGATCTGGTTGCGGGGCACTTTGGAGAAGGCAAAAGCCAATTTATCCGAGGGCCATCGTTTCCTCTTCCTTAACGCCTGGAATGAATGGGCCGAAGGTGCGCACTTGGAGCCCGACCGTAAATACGGGCGTGCTTACCTGACCGCCACCCAACGAGCCCTCAGCGGGAAGAGCAGCGCCGAAAGCGCCCTCGAAGAACTGCGCTCGTCCCAGAGCATGGAGGCGGCCCAACGGGTTGCCGTCGCCGAGACGCTTGAAAAGGAGCTGGAGGGCCTCAAGCGTGCCAATCGATTTCTCTACAAAACTTACGCCGATGGCGTTTTGAAGAATAGCCGCCGGAACGTCACCTGGATTCAGGTCGAAGAGCACGACGCTATGCAGATCGATTGGCATTCGCAGGATTTGCGCTGCAACATGGAGCGCGTTAACCAGTATAAGCTGTCGCTCGCGCTGCCCAAGGTTGTCCTGCACCAGTCTATGAAGGTGCAGTACACCGGATGGATTTATCATCGTAAATGGTCAGGTACCCATGCCCTACAGGCTTACCTGGCTCTCCTCCGGGACGGTAAAATCAGCTATTTGGCTATGCTCAATTATATGATGCACCGCGCGGACGTTTCCTCGGTTGTCGACGACAAGCTCGAGGTTGAGACCGGGTTTGAGGCCATCACCGATTCCAAAGCCTTGGCACGTGCGAACTATCAAATCGCCATCCTCGTCACCAACGGTGAGCAGTGGACGGGCTCGCAGACGGACTTCTCCTTGGAAATTATTTAGGCTCAAGGCATGGCCCACGTTTCTGTCATCATTCCCTGTTATAACCACGAGGCCTATGTCCGGGGATGCCTGGATTCGGTTTTTCGGCAGGAGCACGAGGACATCGAGCTGGTCGTTATCGACGATTGTTCGACGGACGGCACCTTCGCGCTGGTGGAATCGCTTTGCCACTCCCCGGAGTACCAAGGGCGCTTCACCCGCGTGCATTGCGAACGCAACGAGGAAAACCTGGGCGCGCATGCCACGCTCAACAAGGCCATCCGTGGCTCAAGTGGCCAGTACGTAGCCATCGTCAACTCGGACGACGAATTCACCCCCGCGCGGATCGGGCGGATGGTCCGTGCGCTGGAGGAATCGGGCTCGCAGTTCGGCTTCAGCAATTATGTGTTCTTTGACAGGCACGGTAAGGAGATTACCTTTCACCCGATCTTGCTGAGCCTGCGTGGCCTCCTGCAACAGTACGAGAATGTCTACCCGGCGATGGGTTTTCTCCTGTTGCGCCAGCAGGTGGCGCTGAGCACGGGCAATTTCGTCTTCACCCGCGAACTGTATGACCGTCTGGGCGGCTTCAAGCCGCTGCGTTATTGCCACGACTGGGATTTCGCCCTGCAGGCGTTGCGCATTACCGAGCCCACCTTTCTGGACGAGACGCTCTACCGGTACCGCATCCACGATGCCAATAGCTTCCAGAAGGAGAAACCGTTGGCTATCCCGGAGTCCGAATATTGCCTAAAGCGTTACTTCCGCGGCAGTGAGTTGGAGGGTTGCGCAAATCCCCTGGCTCCCTCCATGCGCAATTGGCCCGGCTTGTATTCGACCTTCCTCAAGCAAACCAAACTCGAACCTTATTACACTCAGGCCACCACGGGTTATTATACTTGGCACAAGACAGTGGAAAAACAACATATCGTCAGTGCCTTGTGACCGGGCTCTGGCTTCGCAATACCAGTCCAACGATCCTACTTTATGAAAAAGCTCATCTTCCATATTGGAATGCACAAGACCGGCACGACGGCTATTCAGAAGTTTTGCAGCGATCATCGTGAGTTCCTGATGGAAGCGGGTTATTACTACCCCGAGATCAGCCGGCCTATCATCCGTTCTATATCCTACGGGCATCATTTGATTCCCTGGTTTTTCAAGAACCATCCAGTCCCACCAAAATACTGGCGCGAATTTGCCGATGACAAACCGGGCATGCTCAGGGCGCTCCACAAGGAGTTGAGCGAGGCGAAGCAGCCTAATATCATTATCAGCTCGGAGGAGTTCGATACGCTCAAGCCCCAGCAGATCGAGGCACTCGTCCAGGAGTTTTCGGACTACGAAATCCACGCGGTTATCTACCTGCGCCGCAAAGACGAGCTGGTGCAGGCGCTCTACCAGACTGAAGTCGTTTACTCCGACCAGTCGGCTACCATTCATGAATATCTGGAGAAGCGCCTGGAGCGATGGAACTACGCTACCATTATCCAGAACTGGCAAGCGGCTATCAGGCCTGATAACTTCCACGTGCGTATTTATCATCCATCCCTCTTCGAGGGGGGCGATGTCTTGCGCGACTTTTTCGCCCTCTTGGAAATCGATGTCGACGAGGGGCTTTATGGGGCCGCCAAGGATGGCGTCAACGCCTCCGTGCCCTATCAATACGCGGCTGTCATTGCTATGCTGCGGCGGATGGACGCCCCCAAGGACATGACGGACTTGGTTAAACAAATCGCATACTCCGTCCGGGCCCGTGGCGTCAAAAGCATCCCGCTGCTCGGCTACGGTAAGCGTTCCAAGTTGGCCGAGTCAGGGGCTAAGGAAATACATGATACTATTCCCGGCCTGCCTTACGATTTGCATGAGCTCTGGACCGTTACGGACGATCCCGAGCTGCGCCTCCCCAAACAACAGCGTTTTTCAGCCCTTTATTCCGTCCTCAAGGACATGAAAGAAGCCGTCAAGGAACAGCCATCCTAATACATCAACCATGAGCACAGACACACTCGAAAAGCTGCATGAATATGCAAAAAGCCTGAGCACTGAGGCTTGGGGAATCGCTATGGTCAATAGCCAGAGCGAGCCTGTTCAAAACGGCGTGCAATTCCCCGGTTTTCCCGGCGTGGACATTCAGCAGAGTTTCAATGGTGCGACTGCTCAGCACACAATGCCTCGTGCTTTCGATTTCTACCGACTCGCCGAAAAGACCATTTTTGATGTGTACGGAGAAGTTGGCGAGGATTTCTCCGTTCTGGAGCTAGGGGCTGGCTGGGGGCGCATTTGCCGCTATTTCTATCGCCTGTGCAGGCCTGAGAATGTATTGGCTTTCGACGTCAATAAACGCCTCCCCTCTATTTGGGCAGAGACTATGATGGGCGCTGCCCTCCACCTTACGAGCCCGGAGGAAGCCCAACTGCGAGTGGAGAAGCCCGCTAATTTTGTTTTCGCCCAGAGTTTGTTTTCCCACCTTAGTGAGGAGTATGCCACGCTGACTTTTGATAAGATGCTAGCAGCTACTAAGCCTGGTGGCATCGTTGCCATCACCTCATTTGGACGCCATCACATTAAAAATTGGCGCTATATGGCTAAGAAAAAAGATAAGCAAGTGCGCAAGCACCTGCGTCGGTTGATAACACGCTATGACCTCGATAAGGTGGAAAAGGAGTACCTGACCAAGCATTTCGTCTTCCTCGAAACACGTGACGAAGACGAGATTACACTCAAGGGCTATGACTTCGCACTCGTACATCCCTATTTCTTCCTGAAGAAGTGGGCTGGAAAGGTCAGTCTCTTGGCGGTATACGAACAACCGGATTACGCTCAGACTTTGGCCTTCTTCCAGAAACTAAAATAGGTGTGGTTACAGCACCGTAATAGATCAGTTTTTAGTAGCGCAGGCCTCAGTCATAGGCTTTTGACGTGAGCATGTAGTTTTATGGCCGGTGCGTAGTTGGGTTTGCGTACTAAACAGAGTCGCAACAAGTGAGTGGCCTGTTAGAACTCATTGCGGTGCGCCAACGGGTCGGGTCTGAGGTCGTGTATCTGTGTGTTATTTTCGTTCAGCTCCCTCTGCATGCCCAGCATCAGTTTGGCCAGGCAATGGTTGAATTCACGTTCGTGCTTGGAAAGCTTTGCTTGTGGTAGGCGTGACTTCTCCGTGTTGTAATAGACTGCTTTTATTTCGGGGGCGCGTTCTTGGGGAAAAGAGAGTCGAGCAGTCCGCGTCGTACTTTTTGCGTTTGCTTGGTCGGAGCGCTGAGCGTGGGCAGGATTTTTAAGCGCCCCAGATCACGCTGCTGCTCCTGCACTTTGTCGATCAGGCAACGGAAAAGAGTCAGATCCCCGGAGGCGAGTTGAATTTTCCTTGGCGTATCCACTGACGCGCCCAGATCGCCAATTACCTGCATGCGCGGCCCGGGAAAGTAGTTTTCGTTAATCCAGTCCACATTTTCGGAAAAGCGTTTCTCCAGCGTCTTGGCAGCGCCGGGATACATAACAGTATCCGGGGCCGCGACAGCATTGCCCACGATCAGGGCGTCGGAGAGCATCCGTGACAGTTCGCCGCGGTGCATACGGTTTAACTCGCGCAGCAGTGTGGCTTCCCGCTGGTTCAGGCTGCGGTTTATGCGTGGCAGGGCCTCTTGTCCGCCTTCAGGCAGGGGCAGGCCCGCAGCCTCGAAAAAGGCCTGCAACAGACGGTCTTTTTCCGAATCGTAATGGATCAGCTTAAAATCGGGGCAAGCTTGAGACCAGTTGCGTACGGCCTCGAATTGAATGTCACGGCATTTCGTGACGTACTCGCTGAAGTGCCTCGTTTCGCCGCCACGTTTGATGCCCTGCATCCAGCTCGAGTAGGTGTGTCCATACAGATTGCGGATGAATGCGATCACGGTTACGTCGGCCAAGGGCTCGAGGTAGGCGAAGAAGTCGGCTAGGCAGGCCGGCGCGGCGTTGTGCAGCACCTCACTGGACAGCAGCACGATCGGGGCATCGGTGGCGTCCAGGTACTTTTTTTCAAAGGTCTTCAGGTATTTGTCCGCCTTGAAATCATCTCGCCTGTTTTGCGGCACCAGGTACTGGATCAGCTTGGAGGCGTTACCGCTGGAAATGGCGCCCTCCAGTACCTCCTTCTCGAAATGCCGGTAATCCACGCCGTTCTGGGCCAGGCTGGCGGCGTTTTGAGCAAAGAAAAACTGCAAGGCGCTACTGCCGGTCTTGGGCAGTCCGATGTGGATGATAAGGCGCTTTTTCATGCAGGTGAAAGCTTCAGGTAACGGACCCCTGTACGGCCTGGCCGGATGGCGTGTGCTCTTGGACGATCTTCATGAAGAAATCATTCGTGTCCAGTGCGGATGCATCCCAGGGAAGTGTCCAGGCAAGAGCGCGGCCTTCGAGGCGCTCGGGGAAGGCGCCGAGCTCGGGGGCAACCACCGGATAGTGGCGCTCCAGCGCCAGGCTGAGGGTGTACGAATAGGTCTCGGGCCACTGCGCGGGGAACCAGAACAGGTGAGGCCGGTGGGCTTCTAAGAGTTTGTCGATGGTCTCGGCACGGTACGCACCGGTGACGGCGAGGTGCGCCACAGGCTCCTCCGCCAGATTCCGGTAGGGGTAACCGAAGAGGACAAAGCGCAACGGAAGCCCGCGGCTGGCAGCGTCGATAGCTGTAGTCTCCAGGCGCTCGGCGCCTTTCTCCCGGCTAAGCGCGCCGAGCACGCCGATGCACAGGGGCTCGTCTGGGCGATGACGCCAGCGCAGTGGCTCGGCCAGAGCCTCAGGGTTTTCTTCGCGGTGCGGTTTGCACAGAATACGTGCTTCGGGAAAATGCGGTTCGAGGTGCCGGACGGTTCCCTGCGAGGGGGCTTCCACGGATTCGGCGCCGGCGAGGAAGGCGCGGGTCTGCTCCCGCCATTGCTTGACGGAGTCTATGCAGCGAACGGGACGCTGGCACAGGCAGGCTTCACAACCCTCCAATCCGGGTTCGCCGCAGTAGCGACCCTGGGCGTCGGTCAGCGTGATTTGCGGGCAATAAGCATGGTAATCGTGCGCGATAAAGCGGTAGGGCAGCCCGGTCTCGTCGGGCAGATCCATGATGCGCGGCTCCTGGTCGGCCAGGTGATGATACTCCAGTGAGGTGATTTCCCACTGGCGGCAGAAGGCGGCCAATTCGTCGAAATCCAATCCCCGGGCCGGCAGGTTTATGGGAGTCAGCTCGGGGAGGAAGAGCGCCTCGTAGCGGTGGGGTTGGTTGGGCAGGGGCCTTATGAGAAGGCGCGCGCTGTCGTGACCCGCGTGTTGGCTCAAGTCGACGATGTGTTGCAGTGAGCCCCCGGAGCGTGAATGGCAGATGCACAGGATGCGCTCCTGTGGCAGGGCGGCCAGACGCCGTTGGTCGAGTGCCAGACGCTGGTGCCGGGCCGGGTCGCTCTGGATGAACTGCCGCACGTTTTCGTCGTAACCGGGAAAGAAGGAGTTCAGGCGGCTGACCGCGCGGTCGACTTTGGGCTGCCGGGTGTCCAGGAAGCTGACCGCGCCTTTGTGGTGAACGAAGGTGTTGCAGAGCAGGACGTTGCGCCAGCCCTCGAGGGCGGCGCGACGGCAAAAATCGTTTTCCTCACCATAGCCTTTGCCGAAGGTCTCGATGTCAAAATAGCCAATGGCGTCGAGGGCCTGTCTACGGATGAACATGCAGTAGCCCACGCCCGAAGGAATATCGTGGATGACACTGGCGTTTTCTTCGCGGCAGAATTGGTCGAGCTCGGCCGCGTTGTGGCGCTGAGGCAGGTCGTTGTCCTGGGCACACACGGGGTAGCTGCAGATGGTGGCATTGTTGGAGAAGGGGGTGAGGGTGGCGATGCGCTCGTCCTGCTCGGCGGCCTCGAGGATGCGGTCAATCCAGTCGTGGAAGACCTCCGTGTCGCTGTTGAGCAGGATGGCGTGCCGCGCCGGATGCAGGCAGAGGCCGCGATTGGCCGTGGCCACGAAGCCTGCGTTTTCCTTGTTGTCCAGGAGGGTGATGCGGCCAGCGCCGGCCTCCTCTTCGAGAAAGGCGGTCAGCTCGGGCTCGGGGCTGTGATCGTTGATAACGATAACCTCGAAAGGCCGCCGGTTGAACGGCTGGCTGGCATGGATGCTTTGCAGGCACCGGCGGGTTTCCTCCAGGCCGCGGTACACGGGTATGATTACATCGCAGATATCTTCGATAGCCTGCGGATTTTCGCGGGGAGGGCAGTCATTCTCGTAGAGTTGTCGTAGCTCCAGGTTGCGCTGGGTGTGTACGCGGCGCATGCGGCGTAGGGCCCATCGGCTGACCGTGCGTGTTTTCCTCGCCACCCAGAGCAGGCGCTGGCCGATAAGGTAGCGGGAGCCGTCGGCCCACTCCGCCACGATGTTGATTTGCTTGAAGCCCGCGCGTGTGCGGAACTCACCGTCGAAGCCGCAGGCCAGGGGCGCCACTATTTTGTGCTGAAGCGCGTCCTGTACGTCCTGACGTTGGAGTCCTGATTCCAGTACGACGGTGCGATCGCCCAGCTTTGCCATGACGCGCAGGGGAGGCCTGCCTTCGGCGTCAAAGGCCCAGCCGCTGATGCGTACCGGGAGGCGGTGGGTTTGGATGTATTGTCGGCGGGGAAGCTCCAGATGGGCCAGGATGTCACCGGTTTTGATTTCGCCAGTGACCGGATGGGGAAGTGGATAACCCTTGCCCCGCCAAAGCTTCAACCCGCGCCGCCAAGCAGGTGAGTGGTCTTGCGCAATCTCCGTTCCCGTAGCCATGAACTGTCTAGAGTCCTATCACGACACGGGCGGCAATGGCAATCTGGTAGAGGATGGTGGAGATGTCCTTGGCCATTTGCAGATTCTTGCTGTCAGGCTTGGGCAGGACAAAGATTTCGTCGCCCGGAAGTGGCTCAATCCAACGTCCTTTACCGACGTTTTCGACCAGGCCGTTGCGACGAATGAGGATGATTTCATCCTTGTTGGCGTTATCCGTAAACCCACCGGCTTTGGTGATATAATCGCGCAGGTCGTAGTCGGCATTGAAAAGCTGTGTGTTGGGGAATTTGACTTCGCCATACACGGTGACGAGCATGGAGGTGGACGGAATGTAAATCACGTCTCCATCTTCAAGGTAGACTTCCTCGGCGGCCCTGGGATTGTCCAGCAGGACCTGTCCCTTTGGCTGGATATTTCGCCCACGCTCGACGAATTTCAGGATCATTTCCGATTCGCTCAGGCGCAGCTTCGCTTCCTCCAGGGAGTCCGAACGGGCGTTGAGCGCGGTGCGCTCCAGGTTGTCGAGCATCTGGTTAAGCAACTGCTTCTGGCGCTCCGCTACGGATTCGCGGAAAAGCTGCACGGAGTTCATATCCGAGCGGGGGCTGGGCCTGATGCGTGCCAGGGAGTCGGCCAGGAGCGAGCCGTAGGTGAGGACCTGATGGTCGTCGCCCAAGTGTTCGCCTGTGATGGTGACGAGAATGGAGCTCGGTTTGACCGTGGTGGTGAAATTGACTGCGTCGTCCGGCAAGACGGGAAAATCTTGAGCTTCTTCGATGGGGAAAAAGAAGGCTTCGGACTTGCCCCGTGTTTTGCGCTGAATGCTCACGTGCGTGGAGATGGCGTCTGGTGTGGCCAGGCGTACGAGATAGCTCAAAGGGACGGAGTCTCCGGTGAACTCGAAACGCCCGGGGTTGGATACCTGGCCCTTTACACTGACCGTGTGCCGGATGGGTCCGACAAAGATGGAGTCGCCGTCGCGGAACTGGGTAAGATCCATTTCCCCGGTGCTGAGAAAGTCATACAGGTTGATCTCCTTGATGGCTTCGCCCTGACGTTTGATCTTGATATCGATGAAGCTGCCGCGGTCGAGGTCGATGCCTTGGGCTTTGTCGAGGAAGAACAGAATCGAGTCCGAAGCGTAGCCCTCGTACAGGCCCGGGCGTTTGGCGTAGCCGCTGACGAATACTTTGACGTTTTGTGCGCTGAGCAGGTTGGCGTACACTTCCACGTTCTGTGAGAAGACGCGCTTCACATGGTTGCGGATGACATCGTTCAAGTCTTCATTGCGCACGCCCTGCACGCGAACGGGTCCGACTTCAGGGATAAAGATGTTGCCTTGCGGGTCGACCCTGAGCTTGAGCTGCTGGTGGACGGCGCCCCAAATCATGAGCTGAATCTCGTCACCTACACTGATCTGGTAGGCCGGGTTGAAGCCGCTGAAGGAGATATCGCGGAATTCGCCCTGGAAAAGCTGGGCGCCGTAGACCAACTGTCCGTCGTTGGACAGGCCGAAAGTGGCACTCAAGGCTTCGAGGTTCTCCTCTTCCTCAACTTCGTTGAGCATATCAAGGGGCCTGGTGTCGACGGACACGCTGGCCTGGCCGAAGAGCGGCGAGGTGGCCAGCGACAGGCAAAGCAACCAGAGGGCGAGTAAGTATGAAGAACGTCTCATGGGTGGGAACGGAAATGGATATTACAGGGTGTGGTCGCGTATGGTGGCGACGGTCAGGCGCAGGATGGCGAAGAGCAACAGGCAGACGGCGAACGTCGTTAGTGTGTCCAAAAACGGGCGCGGGTAGACAGATTCATCGGGCAGCTCGGGCGGGGTGATGACCAGGAGAAACTTGCCTTGGCGTGCTGCCTCGATCTGGGTTTTCTCCTTGGCGGCGAAAGCTGCGGTGTAAGCTGTGAGGGCAAACTCATGCTGGAGCTTCAGGCGCTCGTAAAGGTGTAGAACCTGCACCATGCTCTGCTGGTCGTCGGCCGATACCATGATGGCGTCTTCTTCCTTCAACTGGCGGCTGATGGCGTCGATTTCCTGTCTCAATGCCTGCACCTGAAAGGCGTCTTCCTGCATGTACTGACTGACGTGCTTCAATTCCGCTTTTTTTTCCACCAAGCGTGCTTCCAGGCCGGAGATACGGGCAAACAGCGAGGTCGTTTCGCTTTCTGGACTGACCATGCCATTGCGTAGTTGGAATTCTTTTAGCTCAATGTTGGCTTCGATGAGCTTTTCCTTGGCTTTTTCCAGCTCCTGATTGGCAAAGCGTGTTTGTTCCTCGTCGATGCGCTGGTTGAGGTCGTTGATGGCCCGTTCGCTTTCCTGGAGGATGAATTGGTTGATCTTCATGGCCTTTTCCGGCTCGAAGGCGCGGGACTTGAAAGTAAGGATAGCCGAGCTTGGCGACATGGTAATGTCGATTGTGTCGACAAAATGATCCAGGAAATCCCGTGTGGTGGCCTGGGGCTCGAGCCGGTTCCAGAAGTCCAACCAAGGGTCGCTGAAGTGCTCTCGCAAGTGCAGTGCTTGCTCCGCCCGCATGAGGAAATCCTGGCTCTGCATGTAGTCCATGAGGATGTAGCCATCCTCGGTGGAGACGCGGTTTCCGGTGTCAAGAAATCCCAGTGACAAACCCGGGATGGCGGCGCCGCTCTGGCTGCTATTCTCCTTGATAATGGCCTGACTAATAGCTTCGTACTGGGGCTTTGCCAGGAAGAGCGAGTACAGTAGTACGATGCCCGTAGGCAGTAGCACCGCGAGGCTGAAACTGCGTTTTTCCAAAAAGTCCAATAGCTGGTTCAATATGTGGCTAGCCATGTATTCGTTGCGGGATTGGCATAAAAAAATTTAAGTACAAGCAACGGGGGCTGAGCTTGTCCATCCTCATTATTGTGGGAGCGGTTCCCCGATCGCTTCGTCGAGCATTTCGGCACTGGATAGTATGTTTTTGATAGTGTCTTTTTGTCGCTGCCGGCCGTCACGGTGCAGGCTTTCTTTCAACCGCGCTTGGAGCGCCGGCTCTACCGCACCTATGCTGAAAAGGTGCTCGGACAGTTGATGGTAGTACATGGGATTGTCTCCCTTGATTTGGATGGCCTTGATGAAGGCATCCATGGCATCGTCTTTTTGCTCCATGGCGTTGTAGATCATGCCTAGTTGGAACCAACCTTGGGCATTACGAGGGGTGCCGCGTACGACACGAAGCTGCCGCTGTAGCGCACGGGTCATGTCCCCGGCTTCGAAGTAGCGCTGGGCGAGCAGAGCGTTGCCTCGCGGATTTTTTGGGTCCAGCCGCATGAGTGAGTGCAGGGACTGGCGGGTACGGTTCGGTCTGCCCGCGCGATCGGCGGTCAAGGCAATCTGCAGGTAGATATCGGCACGCGTCTGGTTGAAAGTAAGGGCTTTTTCAAAGGCCTCGTAGGCTTTTTGGGGCTGGCTGGTGATGAGGTAGAGCCGTCCCATTTGGAAATAAAACTCGTCATCTCCCAGGTTGGTTTGCGGTTCTCCACGCCGGAGCTTGTCCTCAATGCTTTCCAGGTGATTGGCCGCCATACGGCGCAAGTCGGCAGTTTCTTCATCTTCCTCATCCAGACGCAAGGCATCCAGGCCCTGTTTGTGGCGCAGCAATTCATCCGCCTCGGGATCGTATTCGGATTTGGGCAGGTAGGCTTCAATGGCCTCCTCAAGGTCCTCATAGAGGGTGAGCCGCCCATTCTTGATCACGATACCCGCGTCGCAGAAGTTGCGGATGTCGCTCATGTTGTGGGAGACCATAATGACCTTGCTGCGCTTGGCCTTTTCCCGCAGGGCGTCCTTGGCCAGGGCCTTAAACTGAGCGTCGCCCACGGCAGTGATTTCGTCGATGAGGAAGTATTCGAAGTCGAAGGCCATGCTGAGAGCGAAGCCCAGGCGGCTGCTCATGCCTGATGAGTAGTATTTGACCGGCTCTTCGAAATAATCGCCGATGCCTGAAAGCTCTTTTATCTTTTCCAGCTTGGAACGGATTTCCGTCGGGCGCAGATCGTAGAGGTTGCAGACCATGCGGCAGTTCTCCCGTCCCGATATATGGCCGACAAAGCCACCCTTGAGCCCGAGCGGCCAGGAAATGGAGTGATCCGTTTCAATGCGTCCACTGTCGGGGTGGTCGATACCGCCCATGATGCGCAGCAAGGTGGACTTGCCGGCGCCGTTGGGGCCGATGATGCCGATGTTGGCGCCTTCGGGTAGCTCCAGATTAACGTTGCGGAAGACGTAATGGCGCCGAGAGGCGATCCGGTAGGATTTGGTCAGATGCTGGATGCGAAACATGGCCTAACGGATATTGCCTGAGGTTTGTACACGCAGATGCAGGCTGCGGTAAATCATAAGCCCCAAAGTCAGACTCACCAGGGTGCAGATACCTAAGAAGGAGAAGCTGCCCTGAGGCTCTTGGTATTCGGCAAACATGCTGCTGCGGATTAGTTCGGTCACGTGCAGAAGTGGGTTCCACAGCAGATAGCTGCGGTAGGGCTCGGGGATGTCGCCGGCCGCGAAGAAAATGCCGGATATAAAAAAGAAGGGGCGGATGATGACGGGTACGATTTTCTTGGATTCCTGCCACAGGGGACCAATCACGGACAAGCCCAGTCCCAATCCGGAGGCGAAAAGCACACATAGGCTGGCGGCAGCGAGGAATTCGAGGGTATTGTTCCAAGTAAAGACCAGGCCGGCCAAGTACATGCTGGTGAAAATGAGCGCCCCGGAGGCCAACGTGATTACGGTCTCAATGATGACGCGTGAAACCACCGTATCCGATGGTTTGACCCGCTGGTAGTTGAAGAGGCTTTGGTTGGCCTCCACTGACATCAGGCATGTCTGGACGATATGCTGGAAGAGCAGGAACGGCATGATACCCGAAGCGAAAAAGACCGGGTATGGCAGGCCCGCCAGGTCGCTACGGCCTATGGCTAGGCGGATGCAGGAGAGAATGGTAATCAAGGCCAGCGGCTCCAGGATGGCCCACGCGTACCCGAGCCGGAAGCGGCCGAAGCGGGCGTTTAGCTCGCGCACAATCAGTGCGAAAACCACTGCCTTCTGGATTTGCCAGGGACTTTGCTTTGCAATCGCCATCGGGGTGCTATCCGATCAGGCCTTAGGGTATGCGTATGAGCATGGCAAGAGCCTTTAGGGCCAGGCGCGGATTCATTCTCCAGAAGCACCGCGCATAGCGATTGAAATACTCTTTGGGCCATTGTGGGCGGGACCATTCGCTGGTCACTGCCCGCCATTTGCCCATCAGCCGCGCCTCGTTGGCGTCCATATGGTCAAGCCGTCCTGGGGAGCTGCTGACGTGATGGTAGATGCGGCTGTCGTAGGAAACATAAACGGGATGGCCTGCCAGACGCAGGCGGATGCACAGATCTATATCTTCGGAGCCGTTGATGTAGTGCTCGTCGAAGCCGCCCATCTCCAGAAAACGGCTGCGCTCGACCAGGAAGCAGGCGGCCGAACTGGCCAATTTTTCCTCGTAGCTGCCTTTGGGAAAGCGTTTTCGGCCTTTGAAACTGTGAAAAGGAAGGCCGTCGGGGGCAAAGGCAACCCCGGCGTGGTCGATCAGGCCCTTGCGCGGGTTGATGTGGATGTTGCCGATGCCGCCGGCCTCGGGATGCTCCCGCAGGAGCTTGAACATGGGCTCAAGCCAGCCGGGTGTGAGCTTCAGATCGTTGTTGAGGAAGGCCAGGTAGCGCCCGCGTGCCATCTTTGCGCCAAGGTTATTGTTGGCCGCATAGCTGCGCTTAACCTCATTGAGGTGTATTCGGTAAGGGGGCGAGGGCAGGGTACTGATGTACTCCCGGGTGCCGTCGGTGCTCAGATCGTCGATGAGGATGATCTCATAGCGAAATCCGGAGGGCAGGGTGCTTTCCAGCGAGCGAAGGTAAGCCTGGGTCAGCTCCAGACGGTTGAAGAGGGACGAAATAATGGAGATGTCCGGGACCGGATTCTCAGGCATGGCAGCAACTCCCCCGGCGGTGGCCGTGGTTATGGGCTCGGAATGACTGACAAGCATCGATTCGATAGGAAACGTAAAAAGCTCAACCTGCCACGAATCCCGGGCCTGCCTGCCGGTGTTGTGGGACCCCTGCCGGGGATGACTTGCCGGTGTATAAGGCCTTTATGGCTCAGGCTTGGTTGACTATTAAAAAATGACATTAAGCACATCGTCTGCCACTTTGACAAACCTATTCTCGGCCTCCCGATGGCGAGGGTTGAGCGTATAAGGGCTTGACCATAGGGGCAATCTGCGAAAAGCCTAATCGCTTTTTATGATACTACTTTTGGGTGCATCAGGGTATGTAGGGGGCGCGTTTCAGAACGTCCTCGCGAATATGGATCGACCTTGCTTCGCGGCCAGCCGCTCGGAGCATGGATATGCTACCCGGGAGGGCCTCGCCAAGCTCGTTGCGGAGGTCAAACCGCAGTTTATCGTCAATTGCGCCGGTTACACTGGCAAGCCCAACGTCGATGCCTGCGAGAGCGACAAGGCCGCCTGCCTGGATGGCAACGCTGTGCTGCCTGGCTATGTGGTGGAAGCGGCCCGTCAGGCCGGAATCCCCTGGGGGCATGTTTCCAGCGGATGCATCTTTTCGGGAAATGGCCCCGGCGGTGACGGTTTTCGGGAGGATGACGCGCCGAATTTCTGTTTCCGTACCAACCATTGCAGCTATTATTCCGGCACCAAATCCCTCGGCGAGGAGAGTCTCGGCTACCGCGAGGTCGATGACGGGTCGGGTCGCCTGAAGTGGCTCTCGGAGCAGGAGGACGGCTTCATCTGGCGTCTGCGCATCCCCTTTGACAACGAGTCGAGCCCGCGCAATTACCTGCAGAAGCTGATCAACTACAAGCGCCTGCTCTCGGCCACCAATTCGCTCTCTCATCTGGAGGAATTCGCCCGGGCCTGCCTGGACTGCTGGTTCGAGCGCGTGCCTTTCGGCATCTATAACCTCACTAACCCCGGCCGCATCACCACACGTGAAGTGACCGATATGATGCTGGCCGAAAACAAACGCCGGGAAAAAAGCGGCCAGGCTTCACCCTTTCCCCAGGCTTTTGACTACTTCGACGACGAAGACGAATTTATGCAAAAAGCGGCCATCGCTCCGCGTTCGAACTGCGTCATGAACACGGAAAAGGCGCAGGCTGCCGGTATCCGCATGACCCCGGTCCACGAAGCCGTCGAGCGCAGCCTGCGCGATTGGGCCGCCTGAACCCCTGAACTCTTATGAATCGCAAAGGCATCGTACTGGCCGGTGGCTCCGGCACCCGTTTGCATCCTCTTACGCTGGCCATCAGCAAGCAGATCATGCCGGTTTATGACAAACCGATGATCCATTATCCGCTGTCGGTGCTCATGCTCGCCGGCATCCGTGAGATTCTCATCATCTCCACCCCGCGCGACCTGCCGGTTTTCCGGGAACTGCTCGGAGATGGCACCCAGTGGGGCGTTTCCATCTCTTACGCGGAACAACCCAAGCCCGAGGGCCTGGCCCAGGCCTTCATCATCGGGGAGGAGTTCCTCGCGGGTGCGCCCGCCTGTCTTGTGTTGGGGGACAACCTTTTCTATGGGGACGAGCTTCGCCGCCGCCTGCGCAGCGCCGCCGAGCGCGAAACCGGGGCTTCCGTGTTTGGTTACCCTGTCAACAACCCTTCCGACTACGGCGTGGTCGACTTCGACAGCAGCGGCAAGGTGTCTTCCATCGAGGAAAAGCCTGCCAAGCCCAAGTCCCGCTATGCCGTTCCCGGGATTTACTTCTACGACGCGCGCGTCTGTGAATATGCCCGCGCCCTCAAGCCCTCGGCCCGCGGCGAGCTGGAAATCACCGATTTGAACCGCGTTTACCTGGAGAAGGATGAGCTGCACGTGGAGCTGCTCGGGCGCGGCACCGCCTGGCTCGACACCGGCAACCCCGATGCCCTTCTCGATGCCGCTATCTTTGTGCGCGTGATCGAGAAACGCCAGGGGCTGAAGGTCGCCTGCCTGGAGGAAATCGCCTGGCGTCAGGGCTGGATAGATTCCGAGCAATTGCAGGCCTGCGCGGAAAGCTTGGCCAAGACCGCCTACGGGCAGTACCTTTTCTCCCTCTTGACCGAATCGAAGGTCCCCCAATCCGAACAATAGGCTACCAAGCATGAAAATACTGGTTACTGGAGGCGCTGGCTTTATCGGGTCCAACCTGGTGCGCCATCTGATTCGCGACACCCGGCACGAGGTCGTCAATCTCGATGCACTCACTTACGCCGGGAATCCCGAGTCCCTCGTCGATGTGGCCGGCGATTCCCGCTATGCCTTTGAGCAGGTGGACCTCCTCGATGCCGCCGCGCTGCAGAAGGTCTTCCGCGAGCACCGCCCCGGCGGGGTCATGCACTTGGCGGCGGAGTCCCATGTGGACCGCTCCATCGACGGCCCCGGCGCCTTCATCCAGACGAACGCCATCGGCACGTTTAATCTCTTGCAGGCCGCTTTGGGCTATTGGCAGGAGCTGGAGGGCGAGGCCAAAGACAGTTTCCGCTTTCTGCACGTGTCCACCGACGAGGTTTACGGCTCGCTCGGCCCGAACGACGCGGGTTTTTCGGAAACCACGCCCTATGATCCGCATTCGCCGTATTCGGCCAGTAAGGCGGCCAGTGATCATCTGGCACGCGCCTGGCGGGATACCTACGGTCTTCCCACCCTCGTCACGAATTGCTCCAACAACTACGGGCCTTACCAGTTCCCGGAGAAGCTTATCCCGGTGGTCATCCTCAAGTGTCTGCGGGGCGAGTCCATCCCCATCTATGGCAAGGGCGAAAACATCCGCGACTGGCTTTACGTGGGCGACCACGCCGAGGCCCTGCGACTGGTCCTGGAGAGGGGTGCGCCCGGAGAAACCTATAACATCGGCGGGAACAACGAGCGTCGTAATATCGACCTCGTCCGCGACCTTTGCGCCATCCTCGACGATTTGCGCCCGCGCGAGTCCGGCTCCTACGCCGACCTCATCACCTTCGTCAAAGACCGTCCCGGGCATGATATGCGTTACGCCATCAACGCGGAGAAAATTCGACGCGAGCTGGGTTGGGAGCCGAAGGAGGACAATACCTCCGGCCTGCGCAAGACCGTCGCCTGGTACTTGGATAACACCGAATGGTGGGAGCGCATCCTCAGCGGCGATTATCGTCTTGAGCGGCTCGGCCAGGGGGCTTAAGCCCACAGTATGCGTTTGTGGGTAGCCATTGCGGCCTGGACCCTGGTGCCTTTTGGCGTCATCGGCCTGCTCTGGTCATTGGTTGACTTCAGCCTGGCGGGCACCCTCATCAACGTCGTGCTCATTGTCATCGGCCTGCACGATATCGTGCAGCTTCGCCACCTCGGGCAGGAGCCTCGCCGCTGGCGCAGCCTGGCCGTGACGCAGTTGCTGATCGGCCTCATAATCGGTGGCTCCCTGCTGTGGCTGCGGCATGGCATCGGGGATAGCGAACTTTGGCAAACCACCCGAAGCGAAGTCATCGAGGCTTTGGTGAAAATAACCGGCGCACCGAGGCGCGATGCCATTCAAGCGGTCGACCAGTCCTTTGCCGTTGTGGACTGGGGGTTGCTCATCGGCGGAGTGGCCGTCCTACTCTCGCAGCTTTGGATGGCCGTCAAAGCCTGGCGGCTGGCCGATGCGCCCCGCGTTCCGCCGCCTCTGCCGAAGAGGCATTAGGCTTGGGCGGCAAGATTCGCCTTAGCCAGATCTTCGGCGGTGTCGACCCCCAGGGGCCGATAGGCCGTCTCGATGCAGTGGATGCTCAGGCCTGCCTCGATGAAGCGGAGCTGCTCCAACCTCTCGGCCTGCTCCAGCGGACTCGGCGGCAGCGCTGCATAATCTTCCAGGACGGGCCGCGCGTAGCCGTAGACCCCGATGTGCACCCAGTGGAGGCCCTGCGTGTGCCACTGCGCCGGCTCCACGCCACGTATGTAAGGCGCCGTGCTGCGCGTAAAGTACAGCGCGCGTCCTTGATGGGCGCGCACCACCTTGACGCGGTTGGGGTTGGTCAGCTCCTCCGGGTCGGTAATTGGGTAGGTTGCCGTGACGAGGTCGTCGCCATGCTGCTCCCAGGCGGCCACAAGGCTGTCAAGGAGCTCCGGCGGGATGAACGGCTCGTCCCCCTGCACGTTGATAACAAAGTCGCCGGCCAAGTCCCCGATGATGCTGGCGATGCGTTCGGTGCCGCTGGCGCAGTCCGGGCTGGTCATGACCGCATGCGCGCCCCAGCTCTGCGCGGCTTTCAGGACCTCGTCGGAGTCGGTGGCGATGAGCACCTCCGAGGCGCGTGCCATCTTGCCCGCCTGCTCCCAGACGCGTTGCAGCATGGGCTTACCCGCGATGTCGAGTAGCACCTTGCGCGGCAGCCGTGTGGACCCCAAACGGGCAGGGATGACAACGGAGACTTTCGCGGGCATGTTCTTCAGGTTGCCATGGTTTGACCCACCGCCAACTCAAAAACGCGCGTCTTATTTTCAGCAGCGCGAGCGATGAGTTGCCTCACCTAGCGCGCTTTTATAAAAGTTGTAGCCGTTATTTTGCAGGCCAACGGCCTGATCCAACGTAGCCTAGGGCAACGCCCTAGGATTGAGAGAGGTAACAGACTCGCAGGCTGAAGGCCTGCCACAAACGTAGGGCATAGTTGGAGCAGGCCTTCAGCCTGCGATAATTGTTCATCAGCCAACCAGGGGCGTTGCGCCTGGCTACGGTGGATAAGGCTTTCAGCCTTGATGACTGTACTCTGAACCAACCAGATAACGATACGACGTTATCTAAACTCGCCTAGTGAGGCCTTCAAAGGCCGGTTAGGGCGGTGTCGACGACTTCGAGCATGAATTTTGCGTCGGCCTCGGTCCAGCACATGGGTGGTTTTATGCGCAGGGTGTTGCCCCAGAGGCCACCCTTGCCGATGAGCAGGCCGAGCTCACGGCATTTTTCAAAGACCGCCATGCATTCGGCCGAGGCGGGCTCTTTGGTAGTGCGGTCCTTGACCAGCTCGACGCCGAGCATGAGGCCGCGTCCGCGCACTTCACCAATGATGGTGTGCTTTTCCGCCAGTTTGTTGAAGCCCTCGATGAGTTGGTTGCCGATTTTCAAGCTGTTGGCCTGGAGGCCTTCCTCGTCGATGACCTGCAGCACGGCGCGGCCCTGCGCGCAGGAGACCGGGTTGCCGCCAAAGGTGTTGAAGTGGATGCGCGTGGCCAGGGCCTGGGCAATCTCCGGCGTGGTCACGACGGCAGCCAGCGGACAGCCGTTGCCGATGCCCTTGGCCATGGTGACGATGTCCGGGATGACGCCCTGGGTTTCGAAGCCCCAGTAGTGCGTGCCGGTGCGGCCAAAGCCCGCCTGGACCTCGTCGGCCACGCAGAGCCCGCCCGCCGCGCGCACATGCCCGTAGGCTTCCTGGAGGTAGCCGGGGGGAAACTCGACCGCGCCACCGACGCCCTGGATGGACTCCGCGAAGAAGGCCGCGACGTTCCCGGAACTGCCGAACTGGATGAGGTTCTGGACGTCCGCGGCGTACTTTTTGCCGGCCTCGGGGTCGTCCTTGCCGTAAGGGCCGCGGTAGGGGTCGGGTGCGATGGCGTGCTGGACGCCGAAGCTGTGCGGGACGTTGAACTTCCAGGTGTGGTGGGAGGTCAGCGCCATGGTGCCGGGGCTGCCGCCGTGGTAGGCGTTGCGCAGCGCGACGACGTCATAGTGCCCGGTGTAGGCGCGCGCCATCAGCATGGCCAGGTCGTTGGCCTCCGAGCCGGAGTTGACGAAGTAGCAGACTTTCAAGTCGCCGGGCATCTTGGCGGCCAGCTCCTTGGCGTACTCGGCGATGACGGGGTTGAGGTAAATCGTGGTCGTGTGCGCGATGGTCTCGTTCTGCGCGTGGGCGGCGGCCACGACCTTCGGGTGGCAGTGTCCCACGCTGACCGTTACGATGCCGCCGAAGCCGTCGAGGTAGCGCCGCCCGGTCTCGTCGAAGAGCCACTGGCCCTTGCCCTCGACGATCATCAGGGGCTTCTTGTAATAGTGGAAGATGGCGGGCGAGACGTGGGCCTTGCGCATGGCAAGGACCTCCTCGGCGGTGGGCCCGGTGTAGGGCATGGGCGTGATGTCGCAGGGCGGAAGTTCGGGTTTCATTTGGAAGGTTTAATGGGTGTGGGGGCGAATTTGCGAAAGAGCAGGTAAAAGCCGAAGGCCAGCGCGAAGCCCACGAACCAAGCCTGGTCGTAGCAGACTTTTAATACAGGCGACAGCGTGGCTTTGTCCAGGGCTCCGACCTGGGCGAGGAATCCCGGCAGGTTGGGCAGCACGGCCAGTACGAAAGCCGCCATCGCAGCCAGGCCGAAGCCGCCGCTGTAGCGGTAGATGCCGTGGGACTCGTAAAGCTCGTCGGTGTCGAGCACGCGCTTGCGGTAGACGAAGTAGTCGGCGATCATGATGCCGGCGATGGGGCCGAGCAGCGCGCTGTAGCCAATCAGCCACGTAAAGATGTAGCCGCTGGGGTCGTTGTAGAGCTTCCACGGGAACATGAGGATGCCGATGAACGCGGTGATGAGCCCGCCCATGCGGAAGCTGACGTAGCGCGGCGCGAGGTTGGCGAAGTCGTTGGCGGGCGAGACGACGTTGGCCGCGATGTTCGTTGATAATGTGGCCAGCATGAGCGCGATGAGTGCCACGAAGGCCGCCGCCTTGTGCCCGATTTTCGCCATGAGTGTGACCGGGTCCCAGATGGCCTCGCCGAAGACGACGATAGTCGCGCTGGTGACGAAAATGCCGACGAAGGAATACAGCACCATGGTCGGCGGCAGGCCGATGGACTGCCCGATGATCTGGTCCTTCTGCGAGCGGACAAAGCGCGAGAAGTCCGGGATGTTGAGTGAGAGCGTGGCCCAAAAGCCCACCATGGCGGTGAGCCCGGTGCCGAAGGCGACCCAGAAGGCGCCCGTTGATTCGAAGGTCGATTGCTGTTCAAAAATCGGCCCGAAGCCGTCCGCCTTGACGTAGGCCCAAACCATCAGCACCAGGCCGATGACGAGCAGGAAGGGTGCACTGAGTGACTCCAGCCACTTGATGGACTCCATCCCGCGCACGATGAAAAATACGTTGATGGCCCAGAAGATCATGAAGGCCAAGAACTGCCCGCCGGAGATGCCGAGCCAGCCGATGGGCTGCACCGCGCTGACGTTGAACTCAAAGATAATCGCGGCCATGCTGTAGAGCGCGGAGCCGCCGATCCAGGTCTGGATGCCGAACCAGCCACAGGCCACGATACCGCGCATAACCGCCGCGATATTGGCCCCGCGCGTGCCGAAGCTGGCCCGCAGCAACACGGGGAAGGGGATACCGTAGGCCGTGCCGGGATGCGCGTTGAGGGTCATCGGGACGAGCACGATGACGTTGCCCAGGAACACCAGCAACAGGGCCTGCCACCAGGACATGCCGCCGTTGATGAACGAACTGGCGATGGTGTAGCTGGGGATGCACACGGCCATGCCGACCCACAGCGCGGCCACGTTCCACCGGCTCCAGGTACGCTGACCGGTGGGCACCGGCGCGAGGTCCTCGTTGTAGAGGGAGTCGTCGTGCGCGGCGGGTTTGGCTTCTTGCAAGGGTGCGTGCATGAAAAGACGGCGAATGTAAGAAGATTAAAAGTGGCTTGGGGTGCGCTTGAGGAATTGGCCGCGGCCGACCGTGCCGCAGAATTTGCCGTCGCGCACGGCGACCTCTCCGCGGACCGTGACGACGGAGGGGCGGCCCTCGATTTCCCAGCCTTCGAAGGCGTTGTAATCGATGTGCATGGTCTGTGTCTTAGCAGAGAGCTTGCCACGGTACTCGGGATCGTAAATGACCAGGTCGGCATCGCTGCCTACCTGGATGGCGCCTTTTCGCGGATACAGGTCAAAAATCTTCGCGGCCTGGGTACTGGCGACATTGACGAAAGTGTTCAGGTCGAGCTTGCCGGTCTTGACGCCATGCGTGTAGAGCAGATTGACGCGGTCTTCCAGCGCCGGGATACCGTTGGGTATCTTGGTAAAGTCGTCCTTACCCATCGGCTTCTGCCCTTCGAAGTCGAACGGCGCGTGGTCGGTGGCGACGGTCTGGATGAGCCCGGTGCGCAGGCCGTCCCAGAGCACGGACTGGTTGGAAGCATCGCGCAGGGGCGGGGACATGACGAATTTAGCGCCCTCGAAGTCCGGCAGCTCGGCGTAGGTCTTGTCGATGACCAGATACTGGATGAGCGTTTCGACGGAGACGTTGACCCCGCGCAGGCGCGCCTCGATGGCTTTCTCCAAGGCTTCCTTGCAACTGAGGTGGACAATGTAAACCGACGCGCCGGTTAGCCCCGCAAAGGTCATCAAATGATGCACGCCCTCGGCCTCGACCAGGGGAGGGCGGCTGTCATGATGTGCGCCCGTTCCGGTAATGCCTTGGGCCAGCAACTCCTTTTGCAGCTCGGTCACGAGAGTCTCGTTTTCGCAGTGAGCGCAGACCACCACCCCGAGCTCCTTGGCCAGCTTGAGGGCTTGGAACAGTTCGGTGTCGTCGATGCCAAAAGCACCTTTGTAGGCGAGAAAGATTTTGAAGGAACTGACCCCGGCCTCGACGATCTCCTTGAGCTGGGCGGCGCTGTTTTCGCCGAATTGCGTCACGCCCATGTGGTAGCTGTAGTCGCAGGCGGCCTTGCCGGTAGACTGCTCGTTCCAGGTCTCGAAACCCTCGGCAGGGTCGGTGCCGCGCGCGGGCACACACATGTCAAAAATGGTGGTCGTGCCGCCGACCAGCGCGGCCTTGCTGCCGGTCTCGTAGGTGTCCTTGGAGAAGGTGCCCATGAAGGGCAGATAGATGTGCGTGTGCGGGTCGATGAAGCCGGGGAACACGTACTTGCCGGTGGCGTCGATGATCTCCGCGCCTTCAGGGGCCTCCAGTCCGACACCGATTTGCGTGATGGTTTCGTCCTCGACGTAGATATCGGCGACGTAGTCATCCGCTGCGGTAACGATGCGTCCGTTTTTAATCAGAAGTGCCATGATTCAGATGGGGTTTGGATGTTAACCACGAAAAATACGAAAAGCACGAAAGAGGGAATCGATGAATAGCAGCAGAGATTTTCGTGAATTTCGTTACTTTCGTGGTGGAAAATAATCTTTCGGTTTACTTACGCCAGACGTCTTCGACTTCGGAGCCGAACCAGCGCGAGGTGATGACTTTTTGTTGAGTATAAAACTGCACTCCCTCTTTGCCCTGGATGTGCAGGTCGCCGTAGAAGGAGGCGTCCCAGCCGGTGAAGGGGAACATCGCCACGGTGGCGGGCACCCCGACGTTGACGCCGACCATGCCGGCCTTGACGCGATGCTTGAACTCCCGTGCGGCGTGCCCCGACTGCGTGAAGATAGCCGCGCCGTTGCCATAGGCGGAGCGATTGGCCAGCTCGATGGCTTCGTCCAGCTTGTCCGTGCGCATGACGTTGAGCACGGGCCCGAAGATTTCTTCCTGCGCGATAGTCATTTCCGAGGCGACCTGATCGACGATGGTGGCGCCGACGTAGAAGCCATTCGGTGCGCCGTCGACCTTCACGCCGCGGCCATCGCAAAGCACTTTCGCGCCCTGATCGGCCCCGCCGTCGATGAGCGAGACGACGCGGTCGCGGTGGGCCGCGCTGATGAGCGCGCCCATGTCCGGCTGCTGTTCAATGTCGGTGCGGCCCACGCGGATGGCTTTGGCGGCCTCGGTCAGGCTGGGCAGCATCTTGTCGGCGGCAGCCCCGACGGTGATGGCGGTGGAGCCGGCCATGCAGCGCTCCCCGGCGCAGCCGAAAGCGGCCGTGGCCAGGGCCTCAATGGACTTCGGCATGTCCGCGTCGGGCATGATCACGATGTAGTTCTTGGCCCCACCGTTGGCCTGCACGCGCTTGCCGTGCTTGGTGCCGGTTTCGTGGATATATTTGGCCACCGGCGAAGAGCCGACGAAGGAGATGGCTCGCACCGTCGGGTGGGTCAGCAAGGTATCGACGGACTCGCGCCCGCCGTGGACGAGGTTGAGCACGCCTTCGGGCAGGCCCGCTTCCTGCAAAAGCTCGATCAGCAACACGGCGCTGAGCGGCACTTTCTCGCTGGGCTTGAGGACGAAGGTGTTGCCGCAGACCAGGGCCAGGGGAAACATCCACATCGGCACCATGACCGGGAAGTTGAACGGCGTGATACCCGCGCAAACCCCCAGCGGCTGGAGCACCGTCTCGCAGTCGACGCGACGGGCCAGGTTCTCCAGCGTGTCACCCATCAGCAGGGTGGGGGCGCCGCAGGCATACTCGACGTTTTCCATGCCCCGGTAGACGTCGCCCCGGGCCTCGGACAAGGTCTTGCCGTGCTCGCGGCTGACCAGCTTGCAGAGCTTGTCGAAGTTCGTCTCGATGAGCTGCCGGTAGCGGAAGAATATTCGTGCGCGTTCGATGGGCGGCGTCTCGCTCCAGACCGGGAAGGCGTCCGAGGCGGCTTGCACAGCGGCGTTGACCAGCGCGGCGTCACCCAGCGGGCACTCCGCAATGACTTCCCCGGTGGAGGGATTGTGCACGGGTGATGTCGGCAGGCCGTCAGGCGTGAACCAACGGCCGCCGATGAAGACAGGGCAGGGCTCCATAATAGGTCAACCGGTTGGCGCTAGTTGCGGGCGAGGGCGTCGGATTGTTTGACGAAGTCGTCACCGCTCCACTCGCCGTCGGCCTTGACCATCTTCTTGGCTTTGGCCTCGGCCTCGGCTTCCTTGCGGGCCTTGCGACGCTCGACCAGGTCGGCGTGGGTGGTGAAGTACTGCAGACTGTGGCCTTTGAAATCGGCCAGCGTCTCGAACTTGTGCTCTTCCATGAAGGAAAGAAGCTCTTCGCACATCTTTTGAACATGGGCGTAGCCGAACTTCATTACACCGGTGCAGACTTGCACTGTGTCCGAGCCCAGGAGAATGAACTCCGCTGCATCAAAGCCGGTTTCGACCCCGCCGATGCCGGAGATGGTTTTGCCGGGGTATTCCTTTTCGATGACCTTGGCGATTTCCATAACCATGCGCAGGGCGATGGGTTTGACCGCACGCGAGGAATAACCGCCGGGCGTGGTGAAGCCCTCGACCGTCGGCTCCGGGCGGAGCGTTTTCAAATCCACGCCCATGACGCTGCGGATGGTGTTGATCGCGCTGACGCCCTGACAGCCGGCCTTGAAGGCGGCGCGGGCCGGGTCCTCGATATGGGTGACGTTCGGGGTCAATTTTGCCCAGACGGGCTTGGTGGCGGCCTCCATGACCCAGCTCGAGACCTCGCCGAGGATTTCCGGGCTCTCGCCCATGGCAGCGCCCATCTTGCGTTCGGGCAGGCCGTGCGGGCAGGAGAAGTTGAGCTCGAAGGAGTCCACGCCGGCTTCCTCGCAGCGCCCGACGAGCTCGGCCCAGGCATCTTTGTTGTACTCCTCCATGATGGAGGCGATGAGGATGCCCTCGGGGTGCATGTCCTTGAGCTTTTTGAATTCCTCAATCCAGATGTCGAGAGGGCGGTCGCTGATGAGCTCGATGTTTTCCCAGCCGATCACTTCCTTGCCGTCGGCGGATTTTAGCTTGGCGTAGCGGGGGGAGACGTTGTTCACCTTGGAGGCGTCCAGGCTGACGGTTTTGGCAATCACGGCGCCCCAGCCCTCTCGAAAAGCGCGTGATATCACGCTGAGATTGGTTCCTGGAGGCCCGGAGCCGATAACAAAGGGGTTGGGGAGCTTGAGTCCGTCGACGACGGTTTCTAATGTGGCCATAGCTGGATTCCTTTCAATGCCGGGGGACGGGGTGGGACCGTCCGCGGGCGCGGGTTAGTGGTGATTAGGTGTCTTTTTAATAGTGTAGCCGTCTTGAGCCTCTGTTAAATACAAATCGCCGCCCCGGCGGTATGCCGGAGCACGCGACTGCACTTGACAAAGTTGCCAAAGGCTGGCCTGTGAAATGCTTACGTAGCAGTCTTTATGCCTAGAATTATACGCGGAGGACTCATCCAGGTCAGCTCGACCCACCCCGGGACGGAGCCGCTGGACACCATCAAGCAGGCCATGATCGAAAAGACCATGGGCTATATAGAGGCTGCGGCCGAGAAAGGCTGCCAGGTGGTCTGTATGCAGGAGCTGTTCTACGGCCCGTATTTTTGCGCCGAGCAGGAGATCAAATGGTATGATCTGACTGAGTCGGTGCCCGACGGGCCAACCGTGCAGCTCATGTGCGAGACGGCCAAGCGCCTCGGCATCGTACTTGTCGTGCCGGTGTACGAGGTGGAGCAGGCAGGCGTGTTTTATAACACCGCCGCGGTCATCGACGCCGATGGCAAGTATCTGGGCAAGTACCGCAAGCACCACATACCGCATTGCCAGCCGGGCTTCTGGGAAAAGTTTTACTTCCGTCCGGGCAACCTCGGCTATCCCGTCTGGGAGACCGCCGTGGGTAAGGTGGGAGTGTATATTTGCTATGACCGCCACTTCCCCGAGGGCGCGCGTTGTCTGGGCCTGAACGGCGCGGAGATCATTTTCAATCCCTCCGCCACCGTCGCGGGCCTGAGCGAGTACCTGTGGAAGCTGGAGCAGCCCGCACATGCCGTGGCCAACGGCTACTTCGTCGGCGCCATCAATCGCGTTGGTACCGAAGCGCCCTGGAACATCGGCGAGTTTTACGGGCAGTCCTATTTCTGTAATCCACGTGGGCAGATGCTGGCCGTCGGCTCACGCGATCAGGACGAGCTTATCGTCGCTGATATGAATTTCGATGAGATCGCGGAGGTGCGCGCCGTCTGGCAGTTCTACCGTGACCGCCGCCCGGACAGCTACGGCGCCATCGTCGCGCCTTAACCACACGACTGCCTTATGGATCATGAAGCGTTTATGAGGAGGGCGATTGAGCTCTCCAAAGAAAAGATGCAGGGAGGCGCAGGCGGCCCCTTCGGGGCGGTCATCGTCAAGGATGGTGAAATCATTTCCGAGGGCTGGAATCAGGTTACCAGCACGAACGACCCGACCGCCCACGCGGAAATCGTGGCAGTGCGCAATGCGTGTAAAAAACTGAACAACTTCGAGCTGCACGGCTGCACCGTCTATACCAGTTGCGAGCCGTGCCCCATGTGCCTGAGCGCGATTTTCTGGTCCCGCTGCGCTAATATTTTCTACGCGAATACCCGCGATGACGCCGCCGCAATCCAGTTTGACGATCAAAAGCTCTACCGCGAGCTAACCTTGCCGTTCCACCGGCGCAAAATCCCCATGACGCAGATCAGCCGCGAGGAAGCTCTGGTCGCCTTTAAAATGTGGCAGGAGAAAGACGACAAGATCCGGTACTAGGTTTTTTTATCACCGGTGTGTGAGAGCCAGCCGGCCAGTGCGCCTTGCAGGGACAGGCAGAAGGGGTGAAAGAGCATGATCGGCAGCAACACGAGGCTCAGCTCCACGCCGGTGCCGGCAAAGATGCTGGATGCCATCGGGACGCCCGCCGCCAGACTCTTTTGCGTGGCGCAGAAAAAGGCCGCGATGGCGTCGGTGCGCTCGAACTTCATCAGGCGCAATACACCGTAGGCCAGGGCCGACACCAGCAGCAGGAAAAACAGGCTCATCCCGGCGGCGATAAGGAGCGATGCCGACGGCACCTTCGACCAGATGGCCTCCTTCACGGAGTTGCAGAAGGTGCAGAAGATGATGAAGAGGATGAGGAGCGTATTGAGCTGCTTGATGGAGCCTTTATGCCTCTTGATAAAATCTTTGCACGGACGCCACAGCAGGCGCACTACCTGACCTGCGATCAGGGGAAGCAGCACTAGCTTGCTGATGTCCAGAAGCAGCGGCGCCAGCGGGATGGGTTCGCCGGTCGTGGCCACCACCCAGGCCATCACCGTCGGCACGATGAACACCCCGGCGATGTTGGAAAAGGTCACGTTGAAAACCGCCGCCGCGGTCGTGCCCCCCGCTAGTGTCGTGTAGATAACCGCCGTCGAGATGGTCGTGGGCAGGATGGCGAGGTAAACGAAGCCCAGCCACAAATCTTCCGGTAGCGTGCCTTTCACCAACTGACTCAGCCCGATGATCAGGATGGGCACCGCCACAAAACACCAAAGCTGGGCGAACAGATGCAGGCGTACCTTGGTAATGGCGGCGCGGACCTCGTCCAGCGGCATCGACATGCCTTGCAGGAAGAAGATGAGCACCACCGCCAGCTTGGTCGTTACCTGACTCTGCAGGAAGCCGCCCTTGGCTCCGAGCTCCGGCACCAGAAAAGCCAGGCCTATGGCCACGGCTACACCGATGACAAATTGGAGGGTGGCGATGAGTGGCTTCATGGCGACCCACAGAATCCAAACGCGGGGGGCTTGTCAAAGCAGGATAGGGGGGGGCTGGGTGAGAGGGAGAGAGAAAGCGTGAGAGGGAGAATAGGGAAGAGGGATTTAACCGCGAAGGACGCGAATCACGTGAAGGAAGCGAAAAGGTAGTGTCCGCCGTCCCGGCGGACGTGGCACATGCGGCTTGTAACATGTGGCGAAAGCCTGTTTAAATCACGACGATGCTTTTAACTTTTAATAAGCTCAAAAAATGAAAGCTCTCAATGTCGTTGTCATTATACTGTTATTAGTCACCGCTTGTTCAGCAGTTGAAAGCTCTACAGAAATTGAACAAAACGACATGCCCGTAAGCCTTATAGTCAGAGGGTTTTCCACCGACTGGGATTTTATGGGATTTGTTGACCCCACTTGTTATGAACACGACTTAAAAAAGCAGTGGACTCCTGAGCTACTACATCAGCACACACTGGAATCGATGAATAAGCATGAAGCTTTCTTTTGGGGATGTGCAGAAATGGATTGGAATTTAGTAATCAATCCAAATCACTTTGAAGACTATGAAAAGAAAGCTTCCAAGACTTTAACGGGTTACATTCATGTAAGAGGGAACCAGCTCGTGCTAACCTCAATGTCTTCTTTGTGTTACGCAGCCCAGTATCCTGAGGAAGTTAAGATACCTACTGAAGAAGATGTTCAAATAGACATTTCACCTGGCATATACCGCATCACCGTTCTCGAGCTTTTCGATTATGACGGCTCTGAGCAGCTCCCGTCTGATGTTGATCCTGATTTTGATGATCAAGCAATTCACTATGCGATAAGAATTGAAAAGACGGATGCTCAACCTAGCGAAGAGTATACAAGGATCCCATTGCTCCCGAGCTGCTTTCAGATTCAATAATGCTGAGTGCTGTGTCGCTTCTGCCCGCCGTCCTGGCGGGCGCTATTTTTATTCTAAACCTTTGTGTACTTGGCGTTTAAGCCTCTGTACTCTATGCGACTTCTTCGGTTGAAATATTCCAATCCGTGTTACCTGTCGTAGACGTCCATGGCGGCGTCGACGGGGTCGGCGGCGGAGAGCTTGGCGCCGTGGCGCAGCAGGACGCTCTGTAGCGCGCCGAGGGTTTGCAGGATGAATGGTTCGCGGCAGTTGTAGCCCATGTTGCCGATGCGCCAAATCTTGCCGTGCAGCGGGCCGAAGGAGGTGCCGATCTCGATGCCGAAGCGGTTCAGCATATCCGCGCGCACGGCGTCGCCGTTGACCTCCGCGGGGATGTACACGCCGGTGACGTTGTTCATCTTGTGGG
Organism: Verrucomicrobiia bacterium; assembly: GCA_030432235.1. GTDB lineage: Bacteria > Verrucomicrobiota > Verrucomicrobiia > Opitutales > Cerasicoccaceae > JAUIHT01. The sequence goes on from JAUIHT010000001.1 coordinate 388,709, forward strand.
CGAGGTCGCCGAAGAGTTTTAAACCCATGGCCTGCAGGCCGGCCACCATGGCGTCGCTGCCGAGCTTGTGGCGCGCGATGCCGTTGAGCAGGCCTTCCTTGTAGAGGATGCGGGCGCATTCGCGCGCGCCATAGAGCATGGTGGTGGCCTCGGTGTGGTGATTCAGCCGCTGCTCGCTCCAGTAGGCCATGATTTGCGCGAGGTCCAGGTAGTTGGACGTGATGCGGGAGCGCGTGCCGGGGGTGAAGCCCGCAGGCTGGATGCCTTTTTCCACGTGCCAGCGGTCTTTGATCATGGCCGCTACTTTGTCATTCAAAGTAATCGGGCCGGAGCCCGACGGGCCGCCGATGCACTTCTGCAAACCTGCCGTGACCGAATCCAGCTCCCACTCATCGACCGCCAGACGATTACCGGCGATGGAGGCGGTGGCGTCGACGTAGGTCACCGCGCCGTGGGCCTTGGCGATTTTGCCAACTTCCTCCAGCGGCTGGTTCATGGTGGTGGAGGTGTCGCCCTGGCAGATGGCCACGATCTTGGGCTGGAAAGCCTTCACCGCCTCCTCGATTTCCTCCGGCGGGAAGACCGTGCCCCATTCGCGGTGGAGCACTTTGACTTCGGCCCCGAGGCGCGAGGAGATTTCCTCCAGCAGCAGACCGAATCGTCCGAAGCTGGGCACCAGTACGCGGTCGCCCTTTTCAATCAGCGAGCAGAGCACGGCTTCGATGGCGCCGCGCGAGGTCGTGTCGATGAGGAAGGTCCACTTGTTTTTCGTTTCGAAAACTTCCCGGTAGAGCGCCATGGCCTCGTTCATGTACTCGGTGAAAGCCGGGTCGAACTGCCCCAGCAGCGCGGCGGACATGGCGCGGTGCACGCGCGGGTCGGCATTGATGGGGCCCGGGCCCATGAGCAGGCGCGGCGGCGGATTGATTTCGTCAAATGGCAGTGGCATGGTGCAGGTTCTATTTTTAACCACAGATTTCACGGATAGCACGGATTCAATAACAAACTTATCTGTGTCATCCGTGTAATCTGTGGTTGAAATTTGTTTTATTGAGAAAAAATTATTTTTCAAGCCATCGGGCGCAGGAGGCGTCCGCGTGGCGGCTCGCCGGTGAAGGGATAAATCTGCTTACCGCGCAGGAATGTTTTGGCAATGCAGCCCCGGAAGTTTTTCCCGATGTAGGCCGAGCGGGGGTTACGGTAGTGAAGGCTTTCGCGGGTGACGGTCGTTTGCGACTTGGGGTCGAACAGGACGAAGTCCGCGTCGTAGCCGGGTGCCAGTTTGCCCTTGTGTGCGCCGAGGCAGAAGCGTTTGGCGGGTGCGGCGGAAAGCACGGAGGCCAATACTTCGGGGGTCGGCTGCATGCAGCCCTCGGGAGCGGTCAGGCTAGCCAGCAACAACTGCTGGATGCCGGAGATGCCGCCCCAGGCTTCGAGAAAGGCCGCTTCCTTGAGCTCGCTGGTGCAGGGCGAGTGATCCGAGCCGACCGTATCAATTTTGCCCGAGGCCAGCCGCACCCACAGGCCGGGGAGAGCGTCGATTCGCAGAGGCGGCGCGCATTTGGCATCCGGTCCGATGGCCTCGGCGTCGTCGGTGGTCAATTGCAGGTAGTGCGGGCACGTCTCGCAGGTGATGTCGACGCCGTTGCGCTTCAGCTCGCTGATGAGGTCTACCACGTCCGGGTGGCTGACATGCACGATGTGAACGGGACAACCGCTGGCCTGGGCCATCTCCGCGATGCGTTGGACGGCTGCTAACTCCGCCTCGACGGGCCGCGCGGCCTCCCAGGCGTGGGCGGGTTGACCGGTGCCGGGCTTGGGCTTGCCCAGTAGCGAGGGGTCTTCCGAATGGATGCCCAGCACGCGGCCGAGCTTGGCGATGGTCGCCATGCCCTTTTCCAGGGAGTCCCAGTCGACGTTTTGAAAATCGTCCGTGCCGCTCGGGCTGAGGAAGGCTTTAAAGGCGACGACACCCGCCTCGGCGAGCTCTTCCAGCTTGTCGAGATTGACCGGAGTCAGCCCGCCCCAGAGCCCGAAGTCCACCAGGCTCTTGCTCGCGGCCAGCTCGGCCTTTTCGTTAAACGAAGCGGCGTCGAGGGTGCTCGGGATGGAGTTGAGCGGCATCTCGATGAGGCTGGTGACGCCTCCGGCGGCAGCGGCGCGTGAGCCCGTGGCCCAGCCTTCCCATGCCGTGCGCCCCGGCTCGTTGAAATGCACATGCGCGTCTACCACGCCGGGCAGCGCCAGCAGGCCTTCGGCGTCAAGCTCCCTGCTCGCCGGACCCGAAACGGACTCGCTGACTTCGGCAAACTTGCCGCCCTCGATGGCGATCTCGCAGGGCTCAAGGCCATACGGTCCAGTACAGGCGTTGTGGATGATGAGATCGTACATGAACTCACTTGTGCTGCGCGGCGATGTTTTCGATGACTTTTGAGTAGGCCTCCACGGATACACGGAGGTCCTGCGGTGTGACAAACTCGTCCGGGTGGTGGCTGATGCCATGACGGCAGCGGATAAACATCATCGCGGTCGGGCAAATGGCAGACATGGCGACGGCGTCGTGCCCGGCGCCGCTGGGGATGGTCAGGCTGCGCGGTTGCACGGAGCGCAGGGCTTGCTCGACGCAGCGAGTCAGCTTCAAGTCACAATCCACGGAGGGTTGCCGCATGACGTAGTCCCAGGTCATGCGCAGTCTGCGCCGATCGCACATGGCCAAGGCCAGGGCATGAAATTCTTCACTGGCGAGGTCGAGTGCGCCCTGGCGCGGGTGGCGCAGGTCGAGGCTGAACTTGGTCCACTCCGAGACGACATTGGAGGCGTTGGGGTGGTTTTCAATCATGCCAATGGTGGCGCGCAGCGGGAGGTCTTTTTCCGATGCCTTTTCGAGCATCATGATAAACTCCGCCACGCCCACGAGGGAGTCGCGCCGGAGCGGCCAGGGCGTGGTGCCGGCGTGCGCTGCGGTGCCGCGGAAGACGACGCTGGCGCGGTTCTGCGCGGCGATGCCGGAGACGGCGGCGCAGGAGAGGCGCTGCTCTTCGAGGATGGGGCCTTGCTCGATGTGCGCCTCGAAATAGCCGAGGAGATTGCTGACGGTCGGCGGGCTGTCGGCCAGGGCCTCGGGGTTCTCCGTGCCCCAGTCCTTCAGGGCTTGCTTCATGGAAACCCCGTTTTCGTCGGTCAGGTAAAGGTAGTCCTTGGGGAACTTGCCCGCGAGGTAGCAGGAGCCGAGATAGGCGCATTGAAAGCGGGCGCCCTCTTCGTCGGAAAAGCCGACCACGTCGAGGTTGAAGGGCAGCTCCTCCGGGGCGTGTTCCAGCGCGTCGAGCGCCAGGAGGAAGCCCAGGGGGCCGTCGTACTTGCCCGCACCTCGCACGGAGTCCAGATGTGAACCGCAGAGCAACGTTGGCGCGTCGAGGCGCTTTTTGGCGCGGATGTGGAGGTTGGCGATGGCGTCCACCTCGACGATGAATTTGTCCGGGTCGAGCCAGCCGCGGATGGTCTCGTGGAGCTTGCGCAGCGAGGGGGACAAAAACCAGCGCGTGATGCTGCCAGGCTCGTCGGTGTGCGTAGCGATGATTTCCAGGCGCTCTTTCAGGAGCTCGGTACGTGCTTCAAAATCGGACATGGGAAAAGTGTTCATGGAAAGGTTCAAAATCAACTGCCGCGGTAGGTGCTGTAGCTCCACGGGGAGACCAGCAGCGGGACATGATAGCCGCGCTCCAGGCTGCCGATGCCGAAGCGGATAACGACCGTGCCGAGAAATGGCTCTTCACTATTATCGACACCTTTGGCGGAAAAATAATCCGCCACGCCAAACTCCAACTGATATTCGCCGGGAGCGATGGCATCCGCGTCGAGCAGGGGCGTGTCGGTGCGGCCGTCGTCGTTGGTAACGGTTTGGACAATCGTTTCGAGCGTATCACCTTGAACGCGGTAGAGCGTGACAGACATCCCGGCGGCGGGAATCCCGTGGGCGGTGTCGAGTACGTGAGTGGAAAGTTTTGAGGGCATCTTATTCCTTAATCAAATCGTCGAGGCGGTAGCTGGCAATCCAGTGAATCTCTTCCAGGGCCTGGCGCAACTCCGCGTCGGCGTCGTTTTGTAGGCGGGCGCGCAGGGCGGGCAGGGCCTGGTCGGGACCTGCCTTGCGGACGCACTGGATGAAGGGGAAGTCGAACTTGTCGCGGTATTCTTTATTGAGTTGCAGAAGCTCGTCCGCCTCATCATCGGCGAGGGCGTCCAGGCCCGCGCCACTTTGCTCTTTTTTGCTGTGGTCGGTCAGTTCGGCTTTGCGGTGCTTGCGTGCGACGAGGTCGGGGTGGGCTTTGATCAATTCGTGCTGGGCCTCGAGCCCGGCGGTGTCCACCACGCGGCGCAGCCCTGCCTTCAGAGCTTCCAGGTCGGCAAAGGGACGCCCCACCGCGGCGCGTTCGGGCACCCAGGGCGAGCTTTCGTAAATGCCCGACAGGGCTTCAGCAAAGGCTGCGTCGTCGAGATCGTTCAGTTCCGCGAGGGTCATAAAAAAACAGATATTTGTATCACGCAGAGACGCCAAGGCGCAAAGATTTGCACTGGCTCAATTTCTTTGCGCCTTTGCGTCTTGAGCGAAGCGGGCGTGAGATAAATGCGTTGTCATGGAAATCTATTTAGTCCCGCTTGACCGTGGCGGAGATATCGCCGTAGGGGTCGCCAGTGGGGTAGAAGAGGGTGTTGCCGTTGGTGCGGTCAAAACGTTCCAGCGGATAGGTGACGTAGTGGACGTTGGGCAGGCGGTAGTTAATGGTCTCCACCTCCGGCACGACCTTGAAGACCGCCTCCGCCATCTCGTAGATGGTGCTCTGGACAGACGGGCTGTAGTTCTCCGCAAAAATGGTCAGGGAGGCGTCGAGCACGGCCTTGCGCGTGGCGACGTAATCCGCCGGTGGCGTGGAATAAGTCCAGGTGCTGGCGATTTTGGTGGCCAGAATGCGGTCGTCGACCTCCGGCAGGCTGGTCAGGTCGCACTTGGGGAAGTTGACGAAGCCCGAGCCGGTGGACTTGAGCACGAACAGGTCCTCGATGCCGCTGCTGAGGGCCAGGCTGTCGCGCGTGCCCTTGAGCTTCACCACGGCCTTGCCGTTGGGTGCGGCCAGGAAACTGTGCGCATGCGGGCCGCTCGGGGTCTCGATGCGGTCCCAGCCGCTCTCGCGGATGGTGATGTTGAGGCTCTGCATGTCCGCGTAGCGGCCGAAAAACCAGTCCGCTAGGGCCAGGCCATACTCCTCGATGCTGCCCGTCAGCAGCTCGTGGGCGCTGACCATGATGTTGTTTTTGACCGTATCCGTCGGCACCGTGGTGGAGTTGTCGGCGGCCTCGAAGGCACAGTCGAAGTTGCCACTGGTCAGCACCTGCACCTCCAAATCGCGGATAACGTGTTTGTCGTCGCCCCGGAACACTTTCATGAGCCGGACGGCGGATTTTCCGTATTCGTGGAAGTCGATGCTCATTTTCATAAAGAAACCCCTACAGCAAATTTCCCGCCAGGCCAGGCGCGAATCACAACGGCCCCGGCAACGAGCCCCGCGCACGGCAAAAGAATACCGGCACCCGGACGCCTGCTGTCACTGCTCCGACGCCCATTTACATGGCTCAGATGACGACTTACAGGCTTCCGATACAAAATCACATCGCTCAGACGCATATTTGCAGTTATCAGATGCCGATTTATAGTAATCAGATGTAAAATTACGGTGCTTCGACAGCCGTTTGCAGTCTTCCGACGGCAATTTACATGGCTCCGACGCTCATTTACGCCCGTGCGGCGCTGCTTCGATTTTACCTCGCACCATCAACATTTATCGAAAAGGTGTGAAGAAAGGGGTCTGACGCAAATTGCCAAGGGACGGTCTTTCGACTTGAAAAGCGCAGTAGGAATTCTATCCTCAAAAGTATGAATTCGGTGGTGTCGGAAAAAGGGCAGGTGACGATTCCCAAGCGGCTGCGCGATCAGCTCGGGCTGAGGAACGGGACGGTGCTGGAGTTTCACGCGGAGAAAGGGACCCTGGTGGCGCGCAAGGCCGCCAAGGAAGACCCTTTGGAAAAATGGGCGGGCAAGGGCAAGTTGCCGTTCGCTGGCAGTGTGGATGACTACATCGACACCATTCGCGGACGATGATTACGGCGGTCGATACCTGCGTGCTGCTTGACTTGTTGCAGGCCGACTCGCCTTTTCACCAGTTATCGAAACGTGCGCTGGCTCTGGCCAAGCAGGATGGACGGCTGATCGTTTGTGAATGTGTTGTCGCGGAAATCGGGCCTGCTCTGGGAGGCAAACCCGAGGAGTTTCTGGCCGATTTGGAGGTGGATTTTTTACCTGGGACTCAGGAATGTGCGTTACTGGCCGCTCGCAGTTTTCATCGGTATATTAAATCCGGCGGAAGGCGGGGTCGCATCATCGCGGACCACCTGATTGCCGCTCATGCGTCACTTTTGGCCGAGCGCCTGCTCACACGCGACAAGGGTTTCAAGCGTGCTTCCATGCCCAGGGTTACGGTGTGGTATCCCTGAGTGGGCGGCTCGCGCTGCGGCCTATCTCAATTGACTTGCCGCCGGATGGTCCTTGGCTCGTTCTGCGGTGATGAGCCGGTAGCTTGCTCAAAAATTGGCACGCTCTATGCATTAGTTCACTTCCCGCTACCGGGTCGGATTCCCCATGATGGGGGCCATTTGTTCTTCAGACATGGACTTGTATAATATTGACGAGATAGTCTGTCCCACCAATGAGGCAGGCGTGCCGGCCAAGAAGGCAGGTGACGCCTTTCTGGGTGGGGGGACTTGGTTGTATTCCACGCCGCATCCGTCGGCCAAGCGTCTCATCGACTTGTCGACGTTGCCCATCCAGCACATCGAAATGGGCGAGGACGCGGTCTACATCGGCGCACCCTGCACCCTGGCGCAGTTGCGCGAGTCGGAGATCCTGCGCGCCTGGCCGGCCTTCGGGCTGCTGGACGCGGCCATCAACGCCTTGTCGTCTTCGTTCAAGGTGTGGGAACTGGCTACGCTGACCGGCAACGTCTGCCTCTCCCTGAACAAATGCACCACCGCGCCGGTCCTGATGCTGCTGGACGCCAGTTATGAGCTGCGCCTGGGCGATGAGCTGCGCTGGGTCAGCGCGGCAGAGTTCCAGACGGGCCACCTTGAGAACATTTTGCGCCCGGGCGAGTGGCTGCGCCGCATCCGTATCCCCTTTGCCAGCCTCGGCGGCGAGGGCGTGCTGAAGCGCATTTCCCTGACCGAGGAGGGCAGTGTGGTGGCGCTGGCCAGTGCCTATCCCGTACCCACCGGCGGCTTCCGCTTTGTGGTCTCCGCCGCCACCGTGCGCCCCGTGATGATAAGTTTTGACTCGTTACCCACCGCGTCCTTACTTCTGGAGTCGATGGAAAAAGCCATGGCGCAAGTGCCGCTCTACGCGGATTCACACGGTTCGGCTGAGTACCGCCGGGCCATGGCGCTCGACCTGCTGGAGCAGTGTCGCGGGTCGCTCCAGGGAGAAGCCGTTGCGTGAAGCTGGAGGTAAACGGTGCCTGGGTGGAACATCCGGAGCACCCCGGTCAGACTCTGCTGAGCTGGCTGCGGGAGGCCGGTTTTCAAGGGCCCAAGCGCGGCTGTGAGTCCGGCGACTGCGGCTGCTGCACGAGTTGGCTGAATGGCAAACCGGTTCAGGCCTGTCTGACGCCCATCCATCGCGCCAAGGGCAAGCCCGTGCGCACCATCGAGGGGCTGGAGCCGGAGAATGCGGTCAAAACCGCTTTTAAAAACGCGCAGGGTTTCCAATGCGGCTACTGCACTGCCGGCATGGTGATGACGCTCGCGGGCATGCCGGAAGAGCTCAAAGGGGACGAGCCCCGCGCCTTCAAGGGCAACCTTTGCCGCTGCACCGGCTACGAGTCCATACGGGCCGCCTGCCAGGAACAGTGCGTGGTGGAGCCGTCCGGCGGCAAGGCCATCGGCCGCAGCGTGGAAAACGTCCACACGGATAACGTCCTGTCCGGCACGCCGGCTTACACGGCGGACTTCCCCGAGGCGGACATGCTGTTCATCAAGGTGCTGCGTTCACCGCACGCCCATGCGGAGATTCTTTCCATCGACACCACCGAGGCCTTGGCCATGCCCGGCATCGTGGCCGTGCTGACCCATCACGACGTGCCGCGTCGGCCTTACTCGACGGCTTGCCATGCGCCGCCTGCGCTCGACGCCCTCGACACTTTTATTCTGGATCGTAAGTTGCGCTTTAAAGGTCAACGGGTTGCGGTGGTCATTGCGGAGTCCAAGCGCGAGGCCGCGCGCGCCCTGGAGAAAATCCGCGTCGAGTACCGCGAGCTGCCTGCCGTCTTGACCCCGGAACAAGCCCTGGCCGAGGGCGCGCCGGTCATCCACGACGAGTCGGAGATTTCCGGTGTGGCCGATCCGGCTAAAAACATCGCCGCGCGCAAGACGGAGGAGCGGGGCGATTTTGAAAAAGCCCTGGCGGAGTGCACCGTGACTTTCGAGGGCAGTTACGAGACCGCCCGTCAGCAACACGCGCACCTGGAGCCGCACGTGGCCACGGCGTGGGTCGACGACGACGGCGTACTGACTATTCGCTCCAGCACGCAGGTGCCCTTCCTCATGCGCGACTCCCTGTGCCGCCTGTTGGAGTTGCCCAAGGACAAGGTGTGCGTCCTCAAGCCGCAGGTCGGCGGCGGCTTTGGCAACAAGCAGGAGATGCAAATCGAGGACCTGGTTGCTCTGGCCACGCTCAAGACCGGACGCCCCGCGCACTACGAATACACGCGCGAAGAAGTTTTTACCGCTTCGACTTGCCGCCACCCGTTCACGTTGACCGTCAGCGGCGGGCTCGACGCGGAGGGTCGCCTGCACGCCCTCGGCATGCGTTACACTGCCGACACCGGGGCCTACGGCAACCATGCCTGGGACTTGCTCAACTGCTCCTCCTTCGAGGCGCTGGCAGCCTACAATTGTCCCAACAAGTTTCTCGATTCGCAGTGCGTCTATACCAACACCATGCCCTCCGGCGCCTTCCGTGGTTATGGCGCAACGCAGACCACCTTTGCGCTGGAGTGCTTCCTCGACGACCTCGCGGAAAAAGCCGACATGGACCCGGCGGAGCTGCGCAAGAAAAACGTCGTGCGGCCCGGCGATCCGATGAATGTGGGCGAGCAAAACGCGCCGCATCACAAGGTCGGCAGTTGGGCCGTCGATAAATGCGAGGAGGCGGTGGCCGGGCGTCTGGCGGCCTTCGACCCCGCCGAAATGCCGGAAGGCGACGAGTGGAAAATGGGCATGGGCACTGCATTGGCGATGGTAGCCACCGGCATCGCGGTTATCGCCAAGGCGGGCGCGCGCTTTCGCCTTTTGCCGGATGGGCGCGTCGAACAGTCTTGTGGTAATGCCGACATCGGTACGGGTTCGGACACCACCCTGCGGCAGATTGCCGCCGATTGTTTGGGTTTGCCCTTTGAGCAAATTCTGTATCACACAGGTGATACAGCGAGGGTGCCTTACGATGTGGGCGCTTACGCCTCGGGCACGATGTTCATTACGGGCAAGGCGGTGGAAAAGGCCGCCACGCTGTTTCGTGTCGAACTGGCGCGCTACGCCAGCATCCTGCTGAAGTCGGACGTCAACGAATGTATCGTCGAGGACGGGCGCGTGAGGGACGGGGAAAACGTATGCACCTTTGCGGAAATCGCGGCCTTTGCCTCAAAAAGGGGAGAAACGGTGTCCGCCGAGGTGGAGCACGCCTCCGATCCGGCCTCGATGAGCTTTGCCGTGCAGGGCGTGCGTTTGGCGGTGAACCTGCGCACAGGTGTAGTGAAGATACTGCAATGCATCCAGGCCCTCGATGTCGGCACGCTCATCAACCCGGCTATCTGCCGCGGCCAGGCCGTGGGCGGGGCCATGCAGAGCCTGGGGATGTGCCTGTTTGAGGACCTCGTGGTCGACGAGACCGGAGCCATCGAGAACGCGTGGTTCCGCGACTACCGCATCGCGCAGTGCTGCGATGCGCCCGCGATGGAAACGATCTTTTTCGAAAGTCCGGACCCCTGGGGGCCGGCCGGGGCCAAGGCTATCGGCGAGCTGACCAGCAACTCCCTGCCACCCGCCTTCGCCAACGCCCTCAAGGATGCGCTCGGCTTCCGCATCCCACGCATCCCGGCCAGCCCCACCCGCATCTGGGAAGCTTGCCGCGAAAGGGGCTGTGGATAACGTATCCAGCCAGGGATGCGAGACACCCTTTTGTGAACAAAAGAGTTTCTCGCGCTCTTCCCAAAAAACTTTAATCTTGGCCAAAAGGAAAAGTTACTAATCGCATGCATCATCACCTCGACCACTCCGTATCCCATACCCGCTGGAACAATTCTCTGCCGCCGCGCCTGACCATCGCCCCCGGCGACACGGTCACGATGAGGATGCGCGATTCCAGTGACGCTCAGGTCCACCCCGGGATGGATGTTGCGGGTTACGCACAAATCGACCGTGAGCGTATTCATGCGTTGACCGGCCCGGTGGCTGTCGAAGGGGCGGAGCCGGGCGATGTGCTCAGTGTGGAGATTCTGGATATCGAGCATGAGGGTTGGGCCTGGACCAGTCTTGTGCCGGGTCTGGGTCTGCTTGAAAATCACTTCCCCGAACTTTTCCTCAAAATCTGGAAACTGGACGGCGATCAGACCACCTCCATCGCGGGCACGACGCTGGACCTGGCGCCTTTCTGCGGGGTGATGGGAGTGGCTCCCATTCATGACGGCGAGCACCGTACGCGACCGCCCTGCGTTTTCGGTGGCAACATGGACGTGCGGCATCTGGTCAAGGGCGCAACCCTCTACCTGCCGGTGCAGGTGTCCGGTGCTCTCTTTTCCGCCGGCGACGCCCACGCGGCGCAAGGCGACGGCGAGGTCTGCATCAACGGCATGGAGGCTCCGATGACCGCGACGTTCAAGTTCGGCCTGCAGAAGGGCGTATCCCTGAGCGCGCCCGAGGCTACTGTGCCGGGCAAGCTGGTGTCCGACCGCTACATGGCCAAGCCCTGGAAGGTCTTCATCGAGTCGGGGGCGGATTTCAAACCGCTCTGCCAAAAGGTCGTGCTACGCGCCATCGACTACATCGTGGGCCGCATCGGGTGCAGTGAGCAGGAGGCCTACATCCTGTGCAGTGTGGTGCTGGACCTGAAGGTCAGCCAACTGGTCAACGTGCCCACCATGACGATCTCCGGCTACCTGCCCGAAGCCATTTTTGATTGAGCCATGGAAGGCGGCCTGAATGGCATCGGGGTGGTGGTGCTGGCGGCGGGGGCATCGCGGCGCTTCGGTCCGGAGCCCAAGCAGCTTGCACTCGTCAACGGCGTACCGTTGCTGCGGAGTCTGGTGGAGGAAGTGTTGAAAGCGCGGTCGACCCAAACGCTGGTCGTGCTGGGCTGCGATTATTCAAGGATATCTCAAGTCGTGCCGCCTCCAGCTCATCCCGTGTTTTGTCCATCGTGGGAAATGGGTCTTAGCGAAAGCGTGAAGACCGGAGCAGAGCACGCGGCGTCTGCTGATTGGGATGCCGCCATTTTTCTTCCCGGTGATTATCTGAACTTCGATCACCGCGCGTTGCTGGCACTGGCGGAAAGTTTTCACCCGGCTCAATTGGACGCCATCCATGCTGCGACTTTTTCCGGGCAACGCAAGCCACCGGTGCTGGTGCCGCGCGGTTTGCTGGGGCATACTCAGGCCTTGCGCGGAGATGCTGGCTGGAAGTTGCTGTTCGGCTCGCTTCCAGTGATGGACGTTCCTTGCGACGCCTGGGGCGAGCCTGTGGATGTGGATACGCCGGAGGATTTGCCCCGCCGGTGAATCGCCCCCGCTCCGTCGCGCAGGCTCTCGGCGTCGGCCCCGAAGAGGCAGGCGTGAATTTCCGCCAGGATGGCCAGCGCGACGCTTTGCGGGGAATCCCCGCCGAGGTCGAGGCCGGCGGGCGCGTGGAGTTTGTCGAAGGATTCCGTTAACTCGGGGAAGTGCTCCGCCAGATCGGTGGCGAGCATGGCGGCGCGTTGCCGGGAGCTGACGATGCCGACGTACGCGCTGCAGGAGCGTAGGCACTGCGCGGTCAGGCGTAAATCCACTCCGTAGCGGCGCGTCATAATGACGGCGGCGGCAAAGCTTTGCGAAGCTAGGGCGGCCTCGACCACGTCGGCGTTCAGTCCCGGTCCTTCGCTCTCGGTGAAGAGCGTGACGCGCCAGTTCAGGGCGCGGGCCTGCTCGACAAGCTGCGATGCTTCGCCCGCCTCGGCGAAGACAGCCAGCCCCGGCGGTGGCGGAATGCGCTCGCGCGTGCCTGTGCCGGAGAGGTATTCGAAGCGGGTTTGGCTTGGTGGGGTAGGGCGTTCGGTGACATGCCAGGAGCGGCTGATGTGTAGTCTCGTGTCGTCGGTTTTAAAGTGAGTTTCGATTTCGAGCGTACCGTGGCCGTCATGGCAAAAGCGGTCGATTTGCTCAAACAGAGCCAGGTGGGAGTCGGTGGTCAGGCGTTCGACCAAAACATGGAGCGTGCCCTGGCAGCCGATGTTGCCGGTGTCGGGCAGTGTCAGGCATGCGGCGTCCCGGTTGCCGAACTGGTCGCGCAATTGGGATTCGGCACAGTAGCCCGCCACGCATCCGGCTACGGTGCGTTCGCGTGTCATCAAGGCGCGCGCACCGGGGCGGCGAAATGAGGAGCCCTCGACTGCCAGCAGGGTGACCAGCCAGAGCTCCTGGCCGGCGACGAGCGCGGCCAGGGCCTGTTTGTGAATATTGTCCCAGGGCGTCATGACAGTGCGGGAATCGTCGGGCGGAATTCAGCCGCGTGGCTTTCCAGGAAGCGGGCGACGCGGAATAGCAAGGGCTCGGTGAAGGGCGCGCCGATGAGCTGGACGCCGACCGGCATGCCGTGGCCGGTGCGGCAGGGTACGGTAATGACGGGCAGGCTGAGGAAGGACACCGGCTGGGTAAAAATGCCGAGGTTGGCGCGGGCGTTCATCTTGACGCCGCCCACCACCATATCCGGCTCGCCGATGGGAGGCGCGGTTACGGGCGTGGCCGGAGCCAGCAGGACGTCGAATTGGCCGAACAGTTTCCGCGCCTCGGCCTGGAGTTTTTTGCGCAGAAGCTGGGCCTGCAAATACCAGCCGGCGGGCAGACAGGTACCCGCGATCAGGCGTCGGCGCACCGCGAAATCGTAGTCCGCAGCGCGGCGGCGTAGTTTGTCGAGGTGCAACCGTCCGCCTTCGCAGGCCGAAGTCAGGAAAGCGGCAGAGCGCGCAGCGGCGGGCTCGGGGAAGTCCGCTTCCCGCGTAACACCCAACGCGTCCGCGACGGCGTTTATAGCCGCCGTCGCCGTCTCGTCGAGGGGGGACGTAAAGTAACCGCCGAGCCGGGCGATGCGCAGCCCGCTGATGTCGCTTGCGGCGGAGAACTCGATGGGCTCGGGAGGACGGGGCGAGAGCACCGGGTCGCGTGAGTCGGGCCCGAGCAGGGCGTTGTAGGCCAGGGCGAGGTCGGCAGTGCTGCGGGCGAAGGGCCCGATGCAGTCGAGGGTTTCGGCGAAGGGAAAAGCGCCTGCCCGGGAAACGCGGCCATAGGTGGGACGCAGTCCGTAAACGCCGCAGAGGGACGACGGGACGCGGATGCTGCCGTTGGTGTCGCTGCCGATGGATAAGGGCAGTAGCCCGGCAGCGACGCAGGCGGCGGAGCCCCCGGAGGAGCCCCCGGTGATGCGTGTGGTATCGTGGGGGTTGTGACAGGGCCCGTAGTGCGCGTTTTCCGTGCTGAAACCGTAGGCGTATTCGTCCATCTGCTGGGTACAGCACAGCACGCCGCCGGCGGCTTCGAGCTTTTGGACGGCGCTGGCATCCTCCTCGGCGGGCGGGTTATCCGCCTCGATGATGGAGCCCGCCAAGGTCGTGATGCCTTGGACGTCGAAGAGGTTTTTGACGCCGAAAGGCACCCCGGCCAGTGGCCCCGGATCCTCGCCCCGGGCGATTTGCTCGCGCACGGCCCGGGCTTTGCCCAAAGCGTGGTCGGCCAGGATGGCGTTGACGAGATTGAGTTGGCGGCCACCGCTCTCCAGCCCACTCAGGGCGGCCTCGGCCACCGCCACCGGATCGAGTTGTCCGGCGCGCACGGCCCGCGCGATGCCGGCGGCGTCCTGGGGGAGTTCAGGCATCGGCACGATAGAGGAGCGCCATCTCCTCGTGGGGCTTGAAGGTGAAATGCTCGAAGTTGGCGTAGTGCGTGCGGAGCAGGTTCAGGTTTTTTACCACCTCGGCAAAGTCCTCTTCAGGCAAGGCCAGGCCGTGCGCCTGGAGGGCGGCGCGGGCCAGTCCCTCGGCATCGAATGGGGGCGAATCATCACTCATGGTAGTTTGCGGGCGGGGTTGTTGCTGGCCCTTGATGCTAGTCTCATGCCAAGAAGGTGCCAGAAGTTTTCACTCGGAGCTGGCACTTGAATCGCTTATCCCCCTCTCCCGATGGAATTTATAGAAAAGACATTCCGCCTGCAAGCCCATGGCACCACCGTGCGCCGGGAGGTTGTCGCGGGAATGACCACCTTTGCGGCGATGGCCTACATTCTCGTGGTGAATCCCTCCATCCTTGCCGATGGCACGGGCATGGACGAGGCGGGATTGGTCACGGTCACGGCGCTGGCGGCGGCCATCGGCTGCTTCCTCATGGCGGCGATGACGAACCTGCCCATGGCGCTGGCGCCGGGCATGGGTATCAACGCTTACTTCTCCCTCGTCGTGGTCGATGCCATGGGCGTGCCCTGGCAGGCGGCGCTGGGGCTGGTTTTCTGGAATGGCATCGTTTTCTTTCTTTTATCGATCACGGGCGTGCGGCGTCAGATTATCACCGCCTTGCCGCCTGCCATCCGCATCGGGACGCAGTGCGGGATCGGCTTTTTCATCGCCTTCATCGGCTTGCAGCATTCCGGGATTATTACCAGTTCACCGGCCACGCTGGTGACGTCTGGCGAGCTGGTGGAACCGGCGCCACTGCTGACGCTAATCGGTCTCCTAGCCATGGCTATCCTCACCCTCAAGCGTGTGCCGGGCAGTATTTTGCTCACGATACTGGCGGTGACCCTTGTGGGCCTGTGGGTGTCGACCGGCTCGGGGACCTTGACTCCGCACACGGACGCTATCGTCTCGCTGCCCGCTCCGATCGGGCAGACCTTCCTGGCCCTGGATTTCTTTTACCTCTTTCGTGAGCCGGAGACGGCGATTCCGGTGGTGGTCACGCTGCTGCTGGTGGATATGTTCGATACGCTCGGGACGCTCGTCGGGCTGGGGCGGCAGGCGGGCCTGATGAACGAGCGCGGGGAAATGCCCAAGATGAGCCGGGCTCTGACCGCGGACGCCACCGCGACGGTTGCCGGGACGCTGCTGGGCACTTCAACCACGACGACCTACATCGAGTCCGCCACCGGCATCGAGGCTGGCGGCAAGACGGGTCTGACGCCTGTGGTGGTAGGCCTGTGCTTCCTGCTGTCCCTGTTTTTCTCGCCGTTGATCACGATTATACCGGAGGCGGCCACCGCACCCGCGCTGATCTTCGTCGGCATTCTGATGGCCAGCGGCTTGCGTGAAATCGACTTTGGCGATCCGGGGGAATCGGTCCCGGCGATACTCACGGTTTTGCTGATACCGCTGACGTTTTCGATCTCGCACGGGATTTTCGTCGGGCTCATTCTTTACGTGGTCATGGCCTTGCTGCTGGGCAGGCGGGAGCGTTTATCCGTCGGGGCCTGTGTCATGGCGGCGATCTTCGTACTCTTTCTGGTTTGGCAGCGCTGAGGCCAAACACAGAGGTGGGAACATGTTGCCTGGTTGGCACGACAAATGGTATTGTTACTTCTTTCAAACCATAGCTATTGCTTGGAATACCTCTGCATCAGTGATTTAGATAGATAAAATATATGGAATCGGAAACGTTCTGGACTAGTGGCGATGGCCAGATTCTCTCAGTCAAAGACACCTCGGGAGAATCCCTGAAGCTCGAAATGGCCTTTTGGCCGCACAACCCGAAGGAATGGGCGTTCATGCGCGAGAAGGCTGCGCTCCTGCGCTTTACCGAGCGCAGCATCCTGGCGCGCATCGGCATCGATATTCGCACCATCGGGAAACCCACGGTGGACGGCAAGCGGCTCATTCTCAAGGGCGAGGCCATCCTTTTCGATTCCACGTTCCCCAACAAGGAGTACTGGAAAAACCTCCTGAAGCGTGGCACGCATGTGGGGCGTTTGTTTTATGCGCCGGCGGAGTCCAAGCTTACCTCGGAGGAGCTTTGGTGCGCCCTGGAAAGCAACCTGATCAAGCTGCCCAACTCCATGAGCATCGACAGCGCGGGCCGGGTGTTCCTCAAGCCGCACGCCGTACACTATACGCTTTCGCAAAAGATGAAGCGCTCGCAGTTTGAGCGCTTGGTGACCCGCACGGAGGGCCGCGCCTATCTGGATCGGGTGCAGGTCAGGCACGACACGAACATCCTGACGATCAAGCCGCACTCGGGTGTGCTGACCAGTTGCTCGATGTACCTGAAGGAGCATTACGTGGTGCTCAACCAGGGCGAAGGTAACTTTGGCATCCACTGCGGCTCCGTGGTGCTGGACCCGATCAAGACCTTCGGCTCCAACATCATGCTGGAGATTTACAACCATGGCGACCAGCCCGTGGTGAATCCCGTGGTCTCCGTCGACATCTACAAGGCTCATGTCCCCGAAGACCCCGAGCTGGTGGTGCTCAAGCGCAAACGGGAGCGCATGTACTCGATATCGCAATCCGTCTTCGAGGCGCTGGATAAGAATCCGCCCAAACGCGGGAATCCGAAGGATTTTAAGCGCGAGCCCATCGTCATCGGCACGGGTCATCGACTGGACAACAACTGCCTGGTGGTCAAAGCCGGTGATAAAGGCACGGCCAAGGTGCTGGCCAAGCATCTCGAGGCAACCGGGCACCGCACCGTGTTCGAGGCGCTGGAGATGGCCCCCGAGGGTGCGGATACCGTCATCATGGATTACTTCCCGAATCTGGCGGAGCACATCGAGATGCTGACGCGCCTACCCAAGCTGAAGCTGAGCCGCATCATCTTCCGCAATCCGTCGCGCAACCACGGCTTTTTCCTTTCCAACAGCGACCACGCGCGCCTGGAGGTCTACGAGGGTCTCGGCGTGGATGTGCACTGGTACAACCTGCTCTTCAACGACCTCTTCATTCACACCTATAAGAAGAATCGCGGCTACTTTGTGCGCGACGAGATGGTGACGCGTTTCCAGGAGTGCACCATCATGGCCTTCTACGGTTCGTCGGTCGAGCTGGAGCAAAAGGACATTGATCTCATCTCGGAACTCATCGACAAGGTCACCGGTTTCTTTGGCGGCAACCTCGGCGTCCTCACCGGTGGTGGACCCGGCGTGATGTCCCTCGCCATCGAACAGGGGCGTCAAAAGGGCGCGCTGACCGGCGGCTGCTTCCTCGAGCTGGAAGCCCAGCCGCCGAGCTATCCGGTGGACTTCTTCAACACCTTCCAGGAGACTGCGCGCCACAACCGCCAAAAGTGGTTTGAGGTGGCGGACTTCTGCATCTTCAACGTCGGCGGCGTCGGTACCCTGGAGGAAATCGGCATCGAGATGTGTAATCTCAAGCTTGGCGTCAGGCCGCGCATGCCCTTCGTGTTCTTCAACGCCGGGTTCTGGAACCACATCAAGCTCCAGTTGGAAGAGATGGTGAAGCACAAGCGCGTCGGCGCCTGGCTGCCTGAGTACATTCTCTTTACCGATGAGCCGGCGGAAGTCGTCGAATTCTACCGTAAGAAGTTGCAGGTGCTCTGAGTCCGTTTGGCCAAAAAAAAGAGCTATGGCTGGCTAGGTTTGTTGGGTTTTGTAGGCAGGAACTCTGCCACTCTGAATGTCATGGATGGATTCCATGGGAACAAGTTCTTGACAGTCTCCAGATTTTGCGTAAGTGTTTACGCAAGATTTTTAATCCAAGCCTGAATAATGCACGCCAACGCACTTTTATCCGCATTTTCCCTGCCCCGGACCGCACTCTCCAGAGGAAGCTCCTGTTTGCTTCTACTGCTGGTGTTTGTCTACAATGCCTGGGGTGTGGATGCGCTTTCGGTCAAAAAAGGTCAGGGGAGTGAGATTCTCCTCGAGCTTGGGGGGGAGGCTGTGGATGCGAGCAAGACACGCGTTTATCTGGATATCGATGACGATGCGGGGACGGGCTTTGGCGATCAAGGGGCCGATTACATGATCGAAGGTACGACGTTCTACCGGTATCCGGATGGTGCGATAGACTGGAATTGGCAGAAAGTGTACGCGGTCCCAACAGCTACGGTGGATGGCAAGCTGGTCTACACCTTTCGTGATTTGCCCAAGTTCAAGGTCTTACGGATATCGGTGGAGACCTTTGACGACTCGTGGGCTGTAGTGGATCGTTACCCGGGCTACGGTGCTATCTCGATTGACTCCGCTAAGCTTACGGAGGCCAAGCCTGCGGACGAACCGGGATTTCGCGCCGAGGCATACCGTGTCGGTAGCAAGGGGCTTGGCATCAAAGTGGTTGGAGAAGAGCTTCAGCCTGAGCGGTTGCGCGTCTTTTTGAATACGGACGGCGATAACACGACCGGGCTGGGGCCCTTCGGAGCCGATTACATGATTGAGGGGCTCACTCTTTATAGACACAGCGGCTCCGGCCAGGGCTGGGACTGGGAAACTCAGAGCACGCTGTTCCCGGATGCGGAGGATGGCGGCGTCTTCTATCGTCTGGACGATGTGGAGGTAGAGGACACCTTCGAGTTCAGCGCGGAAAAGACCGACAGCAACTGGGAGGTGCTTGAGCGTTATCCGAGCGAGGGGCTTGAAGTCAGGCGAAAATCCGAACTTAAAGAGTATTCTTACTTGAGGCCTGGCGGAAAAGCCGGGCCTAAAAATTATCAAATTGAGGAGCTACTGGCTCATGTCCCGCCTTCACTGAGCATCACTTTTGACGAGCGGTTTTCCGGAATGCCGTGGCAGGAGGTTGCCGTGGAAGCACCTAAGTGGAAACCAGCGGGCGCGGATGAGTCGTTCGATTTGCAGTTCAAGCTTTGGGATGCAAAGTCGGAAACCGCGTATGTTCTCGAACCTGCCCGGATGCTCCAGGTGGGGGAGTGGTTCCAGTGGCGTGGAGAGGCGGATGGCGTGCACTGGCAAGTGATTGCGCATCCTGATGAGCGCGGCGACCTGGACTTGTTCGCTCGTTTACACAGCAAAGAGGAGCGTCTGCTGCGATTCGAAATAGCCGTGAAGCTGCCGATGGAGGAGTGGACCTGGCACGACGATGTCCAGTTTCGCCGCGAGATGACGGATGCGGTGGACGAGTATAGCTACACCGGAGGCAGTCCTTATGGCTGGGACGGACAAGTCTCGAAGTATCCCTTCGGCGTAATCAGCAAGGGCGACCAGTCCGTCGTGCTGGAAACGGATTTGAGCGAGCCGCGTGTTTTCAAAATCGCCGCCAGACCCGAAGAGGAAACGCTCTCTGTCATCTACGATGTCGCCCTGACGCCTGAGACGAAAAAGTTTCCCGGTATGGCTACCTTTCACGCCAGCTTCCGCATGCGCGAGTCTACCGAGCAGGAGGCTTTTCGAGATGCGTTGGCAGAACTCTACCAGAATTATCCGGCTCTTTTCGAACGTCGCCCCGAAGCGGTCGGCCTCTGGATGCCCTTCACCGACATTTCGACGATCCCCGGAGCGGAGGATTTCGGCTTTGCCTATTACGAGAAGGGCGGGGCGGTGGGCTCCGATGTGGATTTCGCTCACGAGAACGGCGTGCTGACCATGGTGTACACCGAGCCCTGGCTCTACTGGCTGCCCATGCCGGCGGGTGTTGAGCGCAATCCTGAAACGGCTTTGCGTCTGATGCGTCACCTGGCTGTTGGCGGTTTCAATAAAGCCAACGAGTTTGCCTCCGGTGGTCTTTTAGGCGCGGCGCGCGACGCCGACGGCGAGATCGTCATGACCTTTCAGGATGTTCCCTGGAATTCGGGCGCGCGTATGGAAGTCAGCACGGATCCCGAACTTCCAACACGGGCCGATGCACCGGCTAACCGTGCCATGGCGGAGTTCACCTTCATGAGCGAAGCGGTCGCGAACGAAAAAGTGGAAGGCATCTATCTCGATTCGCTCTCGGCCATGTTCATCATGGACTACAATCCCGAGGCGCTGGCGGTGGCCGATTATCCGGCGACTTACACAACCGAAGACATGAAGCCGGGGCTGGCCACGCCGATTGCCGCTTATGAGTTTATCGCCGGACTCGGCAACTACATGCAGGCGCGGGGCAAGTTCCTCATGGGTAATTTCCCGTGCTGGAATTTCCCGTTCTTCATGCCTTACATCGATATCCCTGGAGAAGAGACGCATTGGTTTCACGAAGGGCATTATGAACGCCTGCCCGACCACGAGCTGAACTACCGCCGCGCGATTTCCGGTCAGAAAGCCTGGGGCTTCTTGCTCAACGGTAAGTACGATCACTTCGAGCCTGAGTATGCCCGGCGTTACTTCGAGGACTGCCTGTTCTGGGCGTTCCAGCCGAGCCTTTTCAGTCACGATGCCGCCAACGATCCGTATTGGGAAAACGAGGCGTGGTATGAGCGCGACCGCATATGGTTCCGTCGTTACATGCCATGGATTCAGCGGCTGGCCAAAGCGGGTTGGCAACCCACCGGCCCGGCTTCCGTCCGGGACGCAGCCGTCGAGCTGGAGCACTTCTACGGTCAGGGCGATGAGGCGCTTTTGCTGACCGTACGCAATGTCGGTGACTCTCCAATCGGCTCCGGGATTGAACTGGAACTCGATGAGCCGCACAAAGACTGGGTCGTAGTAAATCCGCTGGATGGTCTTGCCGGTTGGCTCCTGCCCGATGAGCAGGGCGTGGTGGAGATACCCATTTACCTGGAAGGAGATCAGGTGCGCGTGTTGACTGTCTTTCCCGCCGATGAGTTGGAAAGCGAAATCGCCTTTTTGGAGAAATGGGACAGTGGCGAGGGGCAGGAGGACCGGTTGGTGGATACCTTGCGTGCCTTGCAGGCTCAACGCGAGCTGGGTCTGGAAATCGCTATCGAGATTCCGCAGCCGGCGATACTGGGTGTCGACCAGACGCTGAACGTTCGCGTCAGTAACCGCAGTCAATCGCCACTTTATATCGAAAGCGCCAGGTTGATGGCCGCTGGTGATACGCGGGCAGTGTCCTTGGAGCCACTGGAGGTCGACCCCGGCTCGCAGGCGAGTTTTCTCGTCGCTGTTCCGGCCAGCTTCGACCATGACGCCTTTGTTGTTGAATTCACACTGAGCCTTGGGAACCAGCCCCAGTCGCTCGACCTCCCGGTTAACTGGACGCGCTTGAATCCGGTGGCGGTCCTGCTGAAGCATGATCGTGTCATTACGATTCAGGAGCAGGCCAACATCCCTTTGTCTTTGCACAACCTGCTCGATGTGCCGACCGAGCTGAACGTTGTCTGGAGCGGTGATTTCGGCACGGGGCAGATGAGCTTTCCGCTCGAAGCTGGCGTGGAGGAACGCGCATACCTGCCGATTGATCGCAACAGCAGGGCGACGGGACGCGTTCAGCTTACCGCCGATGCCTTGGGGATGAAGGTCTTTGAGGGTGAGGTCGATTTGGAGTTTCTGGGTGGGCAGGACAGCCTCGTGCGTGACAGCGCGGTACGGGTCGAAACCAGCGGAGACTTCCCCGGCTACAGCCCGCAACCCTTACGTGATGGCGTTACCCGTCCGGGGCCGGCCGCGGTTTTCAACCAGGCGGCCTGGGCGTCGGCGGAGTCATCGTCCGCGCACTGGGTGCGTTTTTCTTTCCCGGAGCCGGTGGAAATCAGCGAGGTGAAAATCTACTGGAACCACGAAGACGGCGTGACCTATACCTCGAGGGAAGGGCTCGTTCGTGGAGTGACGCAGGATGGCAGGGAGCAGGAGTTGGACAGCTTTAGTAACGACGAAAGCACCGAGGTGACGACCCTGACATTCGAGCCGGCCCTGCTCTCGAGCCTGGAGATTCGTCAGCCTGCGCGAGGCGGTTCGGAATCCCGACCCAACCTGCTTTGGCTGACCGAGATTGAAGTGCGATAACTGGGCGGCTCGCTAGAGGAGGGCTTTGGCCTGCCTTAAACGGTGGTTGTCCGTGCGCTTTCAATGTAGGCCGTCAGGCCTTCCCGTAGTGGGACGGACGCGGAGAAGCCCAGCTTTTCGCGTGCAAATTCCGGAGCGCCGAGGGAGTGAATGATGTCGCCTGGGCGCGCTTCCTTGAAAACGGTTTCGTGTGTGTCCGGGAATTGCTCGCGGAAGACCGCGAGGATATCAAGCAGGCTGGTGGCCGAGCCCGTGCAGACATTGAAAGCGTGGAAACCGTCGAGCGGAGAGCAGGCGGCCATGACGTTCATGCGCGCGACGTCCTGCACACTGATGAAATCGCGCGTCTGCTGGCCGTCCCCGAAGACCGTTGGCGTCTGGCCTTGCAGGAAGCGGCTGAGGAAGATCGACAAGACGCCGGAGTAGGGGGACTTGGGGTCCTGCCGCGGGCCGTAGACGTTAAAGTAGCGGTTGGCGGTGGCGGTAAAGTGATAGGTGTTGGCCGCTGCCATGAGCAGCGCTTCGCTGGCGAGCTTGGCGCCACCATAGGGGGAGAGCGGCTGCTTCTCCGAGGTTTCCCGCAGGGGCAGCTCGGGGTTGTCGCCGTAGATAGCCGCGGACGAGGCAAACACGACGTTGCGCACATCGCATTTCTGGGCCGCGTCGATGACGGATTGGGTCGCCAGCACGTTGCGTTCGAAATTCAGGGCGGGGTTGTGGATACTCTCCTGCACGCTGACCAGCGCTGCCAGGTGGATGATGGCCTGCGGGTGAAAACGCTCAACGATTTGGTGAAAGGCATCTGCCTGGGCGACATCCTGGCATTCGAAGCGGAAGTCAGTGCTCTTCTTTGCGGTTTCGAGATTGGCCTCATGGCCGGTGGCAAGGTTATCGACGGCCAGGACGGAGGTCCCTTGCTCCAGCAAGAGGTCGACCGTGTGCGAGCCGATGAAGCCCGCCCCGCCGGTGACGAGTACGCGGCGTTCGGGGTTATGGTGCTTCTGCATGACAAGGGGTTCCATGAATAGATTTCAGCGCTTCGACAACGCGTGGCTTGTCCTCCGGATAGGTGACGCCAAACCACGGGCTTTGGGTCAGCATGACCTCGCAGGCGGTGAGTTTCTTTTCAATCATCTCATCCACCACAGTGGGTATGTAGCACTCTGATTTCAACTCCTGGCCGCGCACCTTCAGGAACTCAAGCAAGTGCGCCTCGATAGTAGCGAAGATGTCCGGCGTGAAGCCCCAGCAGTTCATCGACACGGCGGTGTCGGGCGCCAGCTCCCTACGCGTACCTTCCAGGTCGTTGCCATGGATGACGCCGCCGCTGTCAGGCTCGATTCCCGTGTACTCCTCGACCTTACGCAGCTGGGCATCCTTTAGCTGGCAGACGCCGCGATTGACGCTGCCGTGCGGGGAGAGCGTTTTCTCCAACCGGTAGCCGACCATGCAGGTTGCGAGGCCGGACAGGGATGACAGCCGGTCCGCGAGAAGTACGTAGGCCTCGCTTCCGTAGTAGTCGTCCGCGTTGATGACGGCAAAAGGCTCGGAGATAACTCCGCGTGCGGCGTAGACGGCTTGAGCCGTACCCCAGGGCTTGGTGCGTTCCGGTGGCGGCGTAAATCCGGCGGGCAAATCCTCCCGAGACTGGTAGGCGAATTCCAAGGGGATGCGCTGGTCGTACCGGCTGCTGATGTGCTGGTGAAAGGCGGCTTCGAAATCCCGCCGGATGACAAACACGACCTTGCCAAAGCCGGCCTCGATGGCATCGGCGACGGCGTAGTCGAGCATGGTTTCACCATTCGGGCCCATGGCGTCGAGCTGCTTGAGCCCACCGTAGCGGCTGCCCATGCCGGCGGCTAGAATAAGGAGAGTGGGGGGATTCATCTCAAATGGATTGCTTGTGGTTAACGTGAAATTCCGGCATCGACGTAGTGCCGATGAGCGAGCTGCATGATGGTTTCCTGCTGCGCTTCGATGGACTTTGTCAGGGCAAACTGGCAGCGGGCTCTATCGAGGTTGTGAGCCGGGCGCTTTATCTTGAAGTAGCGATCGCCGTTGAGGTAGTCCGTGACGAAACGCATGCCGCACTCCAGGGTCATCAGCTTGGCCGAGCGTCCCAGGCCATCTACTTCATAGTCGTTGAGAAAGTCGCCGGCGGTACTGAGATAGCCCTCCAGCAGTGCCTCGAGCATGGGCATCTGCATGGATACTTTGGACAAATCCGTTTCGTCTTCCATGGCGGAGTTAGTCGCGGTGCGGACCATGTCGCTGAAGTCGTAAAGCACGCTGCCCGGCATCACGGTATCGAGGTCGATCACGCAGACGCCCTCGCCGGTAACGTCGTCCAGCATCACGTTGTTCAGCTTGGTGTCGTTGTGAGTGACGCGCTCAGGGATGTCGCCGGTCTCCATCAAGTTCGCCACCATGGCGAAGTCCGCTTCCCTTTCCTGGAGGAACTGAATCTCCGCCTTGACCTCGGCAGCCCGGTTGCAGGCGTCCTGTTCAAGCGCCTGGCGGAAGGCTTCGTAGCGCTTGGGTGTGTGGTGGAAATCGGGAATGGTTTCGGCCAGGCGCTCTCCGGGTAGGGTGGAGGCGAGTTTTTGAAAAGCCCCAAACGCGGCTGCGGCGGACCGTGCTTGTGCCGTCGAGACAATCTTATCGTAGGTGCGCGCCCGTTCGATAAACAGGTAGGTGCGCCAGTAGTGGCCTTCCGAGTCCTGCACATACGACTGGCCGTCCATGCCGGGAACCAGGGTCAGGCTTCGCCGCATGCGCTCCGGATTCCCTTCCTGGGCAAGCACCTGCTGGTTGTGCGCGGTGACGCGCCGGATGTTCTCCATCAGTGACGGCGGGTCCTTAAAGACATGCTGATTGATGCGCTGATGGATGTAGCGCAGACGGTGCCCGGCCTGATCGTACTCGGCACAGTAGGTGTCGTTGATGTGG
Source organism: Verrucomicrobiia bacterium (assembly GCA_030432235.1). Classification (GTDB taxonomy): domain Bacteria; phylum Verrucomicrobiota; class Verrucomicrobiia; order Opitutales; family Cerasicoccaceae; genus JAUIHT01. Next base: position 413,846 of record JAUIHT010000001.1, read on the forward strand.
CCGCTGCCATAGGGATAAGCCACGACGAAGTCGGCGCGTATATCGAAGCGTTTGGCAATGGCCGAAAGGTCTGTTGATTCCATAATAAACGTCTCGGTTTTCGTGCGGGTTTCACCGCATATGAGATATCTTTCTAGAGTATGAGATTAAAAAGGCAAGAAAATGCGTAAACGCTTACACAAAAATCTTGACGAGTCACCTTTTCCCGACTTTGATGAGTGGCATGAAGCTGGGAGTAATCGGCTTGGGCACACGCCTGAGTCACATGGTAAACTGCATGCGCGAGGTCGAATCCGGTCTGCAAGTAGTTGCGGCGCTTGATCCCGATGAGGCCTCGGTGCGCGGCTCCCTGCCGGAGAAAGACGCCCAATCGGTACGCTTTGTACGGACTGTCGACGAGATGGCTGCGGCGGGCGTAGATGCCATTGCGGTAGGGACGCGGTGCAACCTGCATGCGCAATACGCCATTGAGGTGGCCTCCACGGGGTTACCGCTTTTTCTGGAAAAGCCGGTCGCGACTACCCTGGAGCAGGCGATAGCGCTGGAAGAGGCCTTCCGGGCTTCGGAGTCCAACGTGGTGGTCAGCTTTCCGCTGCGTGCCTCCCCTCTCTGCGTGCGCGTGAAACACCTGCTGGAAGAGGGCACGGTCGGGATTCCCCAGCACGTCATGGCAGTCAATTACGTGCCCTACGGCGATGTCTATTTTAATTCCTGGTATCGGGACTACCAAGTTACCGGTGGTTTGTTTTTGCAGAAAGCAACGCATGACTTTGACTATCTGGCCTATTGTCTGAGGAGCCCGATTGTGCGGGTGGCCGCGATGCGGTCCTGCGGGCGTGTCTATCGTGATGCGAGCCTGAGCGAGGGTGAGTCGGACGCCAGCTGTGCTTATTTCGAGCATATCGGTACGCCGGAAACCGGGATGAACGAGGACTCCTCCGGCGCGCTGGTGGAGTTCGCCAATGGCGTGCAGGCAGTGTACACACAGGTCTTTTTCACGAAGAGAGGTGCGGGCAGGCGCGGTGCCGTGTTCTCAGGATACCGCGGCACGCTGAGCTTTGACTGGTACGAGAATAAAGCCAGTGTGGTTCATCACTTTGACTCTTTTAAGGACGACTACCAGGTAGACAGCGATTTGCCTCACCATGGCGGGGACGGTGCCCTGGCCGAGAACTTCATCCGAGTTGTACGGGGAGAGGCGAACTCGATTTCCAGCATATGGGCGGGCCTGCAAAGCGTTTATGCCTGCCTTGCTGCTAAAGAAAGCGCGGAAAGCAATCAGTTCTGTGCCGTCCGCCAACTGACCAATCTGGAGCGAATAGAAGTTCCTTTAAGTTAGTGTTTGCGTAAATATTTAACCTATGGCCCTCGATATTGTAGAATTCTCCAAGCAGGTCGGTGTATCGACCGCGACCGTGTCACGCGCTTTTTCCGGACGTGGCCGTATCAGTGATAAGACCCGTGAGCGCATTTTGGAAGAAGCGAGGCGGGTTGGGTTTACTCCCAATGTCCATGCCAGCCGCCTGAATCTGAAGCGTACGAGCCAGATCGGGCTGTTCTACAGCTTCTCCGAAGAGCCTATTTTTGATTACTACAATATGGAGCTGGCCCAGGAGATTGCCAAAGCCGCGGAAAAGCGGGGGCAGGCTCTTCACCTTGAGTTAAGCCGCTCGGGCAAGTCGAACGAAGATCGCCTGCGCCAACTCACTCATGGCGCCGCGCTCGATGGCATCATCGTGGTCGTGGACGGACGGGCCAGCGGTGCCCGCCTGCTGGAGTCCATTCGGGGCTGCCCGGCGGTGGTCGTGACCAGCAAGCCCTGGTCTCCGGTGGGCAAAGAGATCGTGGTCGAACTGGATGTCTTTACGGGTATGGCTGAGGCCGTACGCGACCTGGCCAGTCAGGGCCATGAGCGAATTGGCTTTATCGATACGGCGGCCAATGGCGGCAAGTCGGCCGGCTTCAGTCGCATCATGAGAGAGGTTGGCCTGCGCGTGGACCCGAAGATCATCATCGAGGGGTCCATCAGTTTTGCGGACGGGCAGAAAGCTTTTCATCAATTGGCTCCTCAGCAGCCATCCGCCATTTTGTGCGCTACGGATATCCTGGCCATGGGTGCGCTGAACGAGGCCAGCGGCATGGGGCTGCGGGTGCCTCAGGACATCTCGCTGGTGGGGATGGACGACCTGGCTTTCGCCGCCTACACCACGCCGTCGCTGAGCACGGTGGGCATCCCGCGCAGCCAGATCGCCAAGACCGCCATCGACAGCATCCTTTCCCAACTGGACGACGAGGAGTCCGAGAAGCCGCGTGCTTCGGCACGCCACGTCATCGGTAGCTACTATGTGCCGCGCTCCTCGATCGGCCCACGGTCCTGAACATTTTGAAATCCCAAAAATTATTAACAGCAAAACCAGTATAACCAATGAAAGCATCCAACATACTCAAATCGGGCTTCTGCCTGTTCGGAGCGTTCGCTCTCTGTATCTCGGCCTATGCCGGAACTTACAAAACCATCACACTCGATGGTGACTTCTCAGACTGGGTCGGCGTGCCTATTCTGTCATCCAACACAACGGCAACGGGTAATCCGGTTGATTTCCTGACACTCTATGCGGCAAATGATGAGAATAATCTCTATTTGCGTGTCGTTTACAATGACCCGGTAGCGGTCAATTTTGGTGGCACCACGATTTACATCGCTTTGGACAACGACAATAATCTTGCCACGGGTTTCAACATTTTCGGGAACAACCTAATCGGTTCAGACATCGGCTGGTCTAATGACTTTCCGTTTGTCCAGACGAGCAGTAACTTCAACACGGGCGAGTCTCTTGATAATGCGGCGGCAGCGATAGCGCTCTATAGTACCACTGTCTCGGAGCAGGAAATTGGTATCAGCCGGTCCGCCACGTACACCGCCAGTGGTGACACGATATTTCCCAGCAATACGATTGGCTTGGCGATGTACACCTCCGGTACCACGCAGGACGATTTCCTCGGCGCGGGAACTTATACCTTTGCCGTTCCAGAGCCTGAGCATTTTGCGATGATCTTCGTCGGCGTGGTCGGCCTTTTGGCGGTTGCCCGCCGCCGTTTTCAGGCGTAAAAGTTGCTTATCAGATGTTATGCGGCGGATCTCACATACAGGGTTTTCCCTGGTTGAGCTGCTTGTAAGCGTGGCTGTGCTGGGAGTGCTGGCTAGTATTCTAGTCGCAGTGCTCGGCTCGGCCCGCCAGAGGAGCGATCTGGTGGGCAGTGTCTCCAATGTGCGTAGCATTGGGGGCGCTGTCCAGCTGTTCGCCGCGGATAATAACGGCACTACGCCCTATTGGTACAATGGAGATACAGACCGGTACTGGTGGGAATTGCTGCTTCCCTATTCTTTGGGCTATGAAGAATATCAGGAAGGCGGTGACTATTCCATTTATCATAGTCCAGCGCATGATGAGTTTGATGGCACCACCAAATACACCATTAACCAGACCATTTCCTATGGCTGGAATTACTTGGTCGGTGGGCGGCATGTTGGTGATAGTAGTTTTAAAGGGGATCATGCCTTACCGACTTCTCTTTTTCCTGAGCCGGCAAACACGCTTATTCTGACGGATGGGCCAAAGTATGAGTGCTGGGGTTACATCACTCACCTCCGGCCCGGCGACCCGGATCGCTATGGTAATAATAAGCTCGTTTCGCTTTTCCTGGATGGGCACGTACAGCCTCTGCCTTATGAAGATCTTTCTCAAGAGGATCCCTACTTCAAAGTAATCAAGGAATTACCGGAGAGGAAATAGCGTTTAACTTGTGCTGTAAAAGGTATATTCCCGTACCTGCTCAACATCGCCCCTATCTACATGAGCAAACACTGCCCGTATCCCCATGAGCACGCTTGACTGGGGCATTGTCGCGGCGTTCGTCTGTGCGCTCTTCGGCCTGGTACTTTATTCCCGGCGCTTCATGCGTGGGGTGGCGGACTACCTGGTGGCCAACCGTTGCGCGGGCCGCTATCTGCTCACTCTATCCGAGGGCATTGCCGGGCTCGGCGCCATTACTATCGTCGGAGCCTTTGAAATTACGTATCAGGCCGGCTTTGTGCCCATTTGGTGGAGTTATTTCCTGTCACCGCTGGGGCTCATCATTGCCCTGTCGGGCTTCGTCATTTACCGCTTCCGGCAGACGCGATCGATGACCATGCCGCAGTTTATCGAGCTGCGTTACAGCCGGAGCTTTCGTGTCTTTTGCGGTTTGTTGGCCTTCTTGTCCGGGCTGATTAACTACGGTGTGTTTCCGGCCATAACGGCCCGCTTCTTCATCCACTTTTGCCAACTGCCCGATGTGATCCTTATTCTGGGTGAACCGATAGCGGTCTTTCCTCTGGTCATGGCGGTCGAGCTGATCGTGGCCTTGCTCTTCGTTTTTTTCGGAGGGCAGATCACCGTGCTGCTGACGGACTTCGCCCAGTCGATGTTCAGCCTGATCGCCTTTCTGGTCATCTTGCTGTTTCTCATCTGGGCCTTCGACTGGAGCGAAATCATAAAGGGGCTGCAAACACGGCCGGAGGGCCAGTCCATGATTCACCCCTTCGAGGCGGGCGGGATGGCCGACTTCAACGTGAGCTACTACCTTATCGGCGTCTTCATGGTCATCTATACGACCCGGGCCTGGCAGGGGAGCTCCGCTTACAATGCCTCCGCCCGCTCGCCGCACGAGGCTCGCATGGCCGGAATCCTGGGGCACTGGCGTGCCATGGCGCAGGGCATGGCGATGCTGCTGATGCCTCTGTGCGTGTTTGCCGTCCTGCACAATCCGGTCTTTGCTGAGCAGGCGGCGGAGATCACACGCAGCCTCAGCCAGTTCAACGAGCCGACCATCCGCAACCAGATGACGGTTCCTGTGGGCCTGCAGCATATTTTACCCATTGGCATTACCGGACTGCTGGCTACGGTCATCGTTGCGGCGGCCGTGAGCACGGACAATACCTACATGCACTCTTGGAGCAGCATCTTTATCCAGGATGTCATTTTGCCGTTCCGCAAGAAGCCGCTCAGTCAGCGCCAGCACATCCTGCTGCTGCGGATCGGCTTGGTGGGCGTGGCCGTTTTCGCCTGGTGCTTCAGCATGCTGTTTCCGCTAAGAGATTACATTTACATGTTCTTCGATATCACGGGGGCTATATTCCTAGGTGGCGCGGGCTCGGTCATCATCGGCGGCCTCTATTGGAAGCGTGGTACGACCACCGGAGCCTGGGCGGCGATGATTATCGGGGCGGTGTTTTCGGCGGGCGGGCTGCTATTGCAATCCTACTGGGGGCAGGTGTCGCCTGTGCTGGTGGAGTGGTTTCCCGCCAGTGATTACCTGATGGGCATTGCGGATGACTTCCCCTTCAATGGACGCCAGATGATGCTGTTCGCCATGCTCTCGGCCATTGTAGCCTATGTCGGCGTCTCCCTGCTTCAGCGGAGCGAACACAATATGGACAAACTGCTGCATCGCGGTCGGTACCGACGCCCGGACGATCCGTCGGTGGAAAAGCCGCTAAAGTCCTGGCGCAGTCTGGGGATGGGGCCTGAGTTCACCAAGTGGGATAAGGTCATCTACATCGGTACGTTCCTCTGGGTGCTGGGCTGGTGGTGCGTTTTTCTGGTCGGTAGCGCGATCCATATGACCATCGGCATCAGCGAGGAGGCCTGGGTGAACTTCTGGCAGGTCAACTTGTGGATTTCCGTCCTGCTAGGGGTCTTTACCACCTTCTGGTTTATCATTGGTGGGGTAGGCGATGTGCGTCGCCTCTTTGCTGATTTGAAAAACAGTGCTGTGGATTCTCAGGATGACGGCTCGGTGATCGATGGCATGAATTTGAATGATTTGGAGGTGCCTCATGAACAGCATTAAGGCATGCACGATTGTTGGTTTGCTGTTGTCGGCGGTTGGCTTGAGCGCCGGCGACTTCTATGTCTCTCCCACGGGGGACAATGCGGACGACGGCAGCCAGGCGACCCCTTGGCTTACGGTCGGGTACGCGCTTACCCAGGCGCAGCCGGGCGATATCGTTCACCTGCGCGCGGGTGAGTATCCCGAACGTGTTGTCATGACGCAATCCGGCCAGGCCGATGCCTACATCACGCTACGGGCCTATGACGATGAAGAGGCCGTCATCGATGGCACCGGCCAAACCGTATCCGGGCGTCAGGGTCTGGTCGAGATTCAAGGATGCTCCTATGTGCGCCTGGAGGGGCTGACAATCCGCCATTTTTCGACCAGCAGCCGTGACCAGGTGCCGGTCGGCATTCTTTACGTTGGCTCGGGGACCGGCGTGGAGATTGTGGGCAACACCGTCGAGCAGATAGCCTCGACCGCGACGCCGCGCGCCAATAAGTTGGGCCGGGATGCGCACGGCATTGCGGTGTTTGGCACGGAGACCACTCTGATTAGCGAGTTGCTGATCATGGAAAATACGGTACGCGATCTCACCTTGGGCTCGAGCGAAGCCATGGTCCTCAACGGTAATATTGACGGTTTTCGCATCCTCAACAACGTGGTGCAGGACTGCGATAACATCGGCATCGACTGCATCGGCTTCGAAGGCACCGGGCCGTCGGATGCGCTCGACCAGGCGCGTAACGGCTGGATATGCGGCAATCGCGTCAGCGGCATCACCGCAGTGTCGAATCCGTCCTACACCGAGCCGTCGGCAGGGGGCATTTACGTCGATGGTGGCCGGGATATCGTCATTGAGCGCAACGAGGTAGCGAACTGCGATATCGGCATCGAAGTGGCCTCCGAACACGCCGGAAAGGCGACCTCGAACATCATTGTCCGCTCGAATCTGCTGCGGGGTTGCCTGATGGCCGGGCTCTTCATCGGGGGCTATGAAGAGGGAACGACGGGCAGCGCGGAGAACTGCCTCATCACGCACAATACTTTTTATAACAACGACACGCAGGCGTCCAGCGATGAGTACGGGCAGCTGCACCTCCAGTATGAGGTGCGCGACACTCAGATTCTCGGGAATATTTTCTACCATTCGATTACGAAGTCCGGCGAATACAACCTGTTCATCGTCCAGTGGAACAACACGGATTCCGGGCTGACCATCGACCGCAACCTGTATTACGGCCCGGATACGCCGGTTTGGGTGCTGGGAGACGACTGGATTGAGGGTTGGTCGGACTACGATGCCTTAAGCCTGAGTGGTTCCTCGGAAGCTTGGGGTGACCCCCGGTTTGCCGATCCGGAAAACGGAGATTTTGGTCTGGAGAGCGATTCGCCGGCCATTGATATGGGGAGTTCCGATGACGAGGCGGGTGTTCGTGATTTGCCGGGTAACAATCGTCAGGAAGGTGCGTCGCTGGATGCGGGCGCGATTGAGTTTGGAGCAGCTTCCGGGGAGTTCGGCGCTCTCGATATCTCTGCCATCGGCCAGGAGGCGGTGCTTAGCCTGTCACTGGCCCCGGGGTGGATTGGCGCCTTGGAATCCAGTGATGATCTCAGCCGATGGCAGTTGATGCCGGGGCAGGTCATCGGCTCCATTGCGAGTGGCACAGAGGCCAGCCTGGGGTTGGCATGGATGGATTCCCGCAGCCGGTTTTACAAGCTCACCGTCTTCTGACATGTCAGACATGAGCTGTGCGCGTCACTTGGAAAAATCAAGTGGTACCTGGGGTGGCACTCGAACCCGCTAATTTGGCACCTGGAAACTGAATCATATTGTTCATTTATCGATTTTTAACTAGTAACTTATGAATTCATCCAAGAAGAATTACCCCTATCAACTCCGGCAATATCTGGTAAGAATATGCATGTAGATTGGTAGGTATAACTGGATAATCGACTTGCGCATCGGGAATGCATGTCGCGTGCTGAAGGATTCTGAAAGCTCGATTCAGTCTGTAGCCTTTGAGTGCGGTTTCAACGATCTGGCTTACTTCTACCGTGCTTTCCAAGCGCGGGTAAAAGTAACACCGTTATAGTATCGCCGGAATAAGGCTTAAAGAAGCTGGGCGTTTTTCTGATAGGAACTCGGGCTCTCATCGGCTTCCCGTCGAAACCAGCGTGAAAAGGTATGAATGGAAGGGAAGCCCATTTTTGCCGCGATTTCTGTAACGTTCAGGTTGGACTCGGCCAGTAGTTGTTGAGCCCAGGCAACCCGTCGGGCGGTGATGTATTGGTGTGGGGCGCAACTGAATGTCGCCCTGAATTTACGAACGAAATTTCGCGGTGACATGAAGGCAACAGCCGCTAGTTCATCCAGGCTTGGCGGGTTATCCAGCCTGCTGTCTATCAGGCATAGCACCGCGCTCATTGAGCGGCCGATCACTTCCTCGGTGTTCCAGCTTTCATTTAGATTATCGTTACCTTGTTGGGCTGGCCAATAGCAGAGCACTTCTGTGAGGGCGACGCATTGGACCGGTGTACGCGAATGAGGCATCATTGCGAGGCGCACTAGCCGCTCCAATGAGCGCATCAACCGGAAATCCGTGATCGTGAGGTGTGTATGTCGGCTTAAAAATCGGGAGCGAATCATCGGCCAGCGAGGATTCACCTGTATTTTCAGACTGAATACTTTTGCGTCCGTACGATACGGGGTGAGCTCAATCTCGTGGCGTTCCCCTGGATAAATCGCAAATGCCGTGACGTGCTGGACTTCGATCCGCTGCTTGTTGATAGTCACATGGCCGGAGTAGCCATAATTTAAATCGAGCTGTAGAATATCTTTATGCTCGTGTGGCGGAATATTAATGGAGCCGTCGAACCCGTGACAGGCTGCCTGAATCAAGCAATATGGATTTTTGAATATCTTGGCCGACAACTCCAACAGGTGACTGTCAATGCTATGTTCACGCGCTTGGCTTGAGGGCACCGCCATAGTTTCAGATGAGGGGTTTTATGGTAACTTAGATTGCAGTGACTCAAAGGTCCAGTTTTCTTCGGGGATGCACCAGTCAAAATCAAATTCCGCTGCCATTCCCAAAGAAGGGTTTTGAAGTGAGTTTAGATTAAGCGAGCCCTTCTCGACAAGCAAGGTTACAGATTGATCGGGGGCGATTTTGTAAAGATCGGGATGATTACGTTGCGTAAGCTGTCGTGCACTTTCAGGCAGATAGTCGATTCCTTTGAAGTAATGGAAACCATTGCGTTCGAGATGGGGAACATTCAGGCGGGCCATTACCGTGAGGTCCTGCAGCAGGGCGACCGGGCCTACGTTCGTTAAATCCTCTCCGCTGAGGATGGTTTCAATGCCTGATTTCCGCTGACGGGCAATCAGGAGGCAGGCGTTAGCGATCCCCTTAAAGACGCCTTTGCAGTTTTTATGACTGGTACCGGTATAGCCCAGGTCGAGCGCTTCGCGGAGTGCGTCAAATCCCGCGTCCGATTCGTCGATAATAATAGGCGGACGGTGCTGCCATTGTTCCAGTTGCGCTTTGATCTCCGGGTTAAGCGCGGCTTTCCGGTGGATGGGTTGCTCGATGAACAGGAGGCGTTCGAGCGCATCGGCGTCCAAAACGGCAGTCAATTTTTCCCACAGTTCACGTACTGCGAGCATGTCGGGGTACTGTTCATTGCCGTCGATGGAATAGTAAAAGTCGTTGCCGCGCTTGCTTTGGATAATCCGGATGATGTTGCTCAGGCGCTGGACGTCGTCGGTGATGTTTCCGCCCACCTTAAGTTTGAAAAAGCGGATGCCATAATGGGTGATAACAGACTCGAGGTCGGCGGGCAGCCCGTCATCCGTCCAGTCGGTAAGTTCCGATGCGTCGAGGGGATCGGACAGCCCCACTGTATGGCGGACTGAGATGGTCTGAAGGGGTTCCGAGGGAAGGTAATCCGTGCTGGTGGTCTGTTCCAGCTCGGGATGGATGGCCCCCAGGCGCAGGCCCAATGCACCGCTGTCCAGAGCCCTGGCGAAGCTGAGGCCGGAGGCGCGGCAGTAGGCATCGATCATCGCGCGTTCGATCAGGCTGACGCCGAACTGGGTCAGAAGCACGGGCAGGCCCTGCGCTTTGCCCCAGGCGCTTTGGTCGTGGTAAACGCGTTCCCACAGGGCAAAGACGCTGGATGACGGACCGGCTGCCGCGGCTAGATCGGCGGCGTGCCTGGCAACGCGTCGCATGTCGGCTATTTCATCCGCGAAGGACTGCTCCGGGTTTTTGGTGAACCACTTGGGAGCCAGGTTGTCCGCGCTGTAGCCGTAGGCGGTTTTGCCGTCGATTTCCATCCGCACCCGCACAATCATGTGGGGAACCTCCGTCATTACGGCGATGCCGTAACGGAAGGGAATGCGGGTGTGAATGTTGATGAAACCGAATCGTGTTTCTTGTACGGTGCAGCTCATGTCCCTGCCTGCGCTAGGATTTCACGTGCCAGAATAGTCTCGGCCACCTCCATGGTTTTCAAGGCATCGCCAAAGTGCGAGCTGGGCAACTTTTGCTGAATCACCGCATCGATGAATTCGCGGTTCTTCGCCTGAAAGCCACCGTAGACGTAGTTCTCATCGCTTCCGCTGACGCGCTTTGTGTCGTAGGTTTCGCCTTGCGTGTCACCGTCCGCATAGAGATGTCCGAGACCCTCGTGTTCGGCTTCTGCGCAGATGCCCGGTGCGTGCATTTCCACGTCGAATATTCGGCGTCCGCTGCTCCAACTGTTAATCAGCAGGCCTGTGGCCCCGTTGTCGAACTCCAGGAGTGCGGAAAGGAAATTGAGATCCGGCGTGTTGACCTTTTTGGCAACGCTGTGGACGCGTGTCACCTCGCCCCCGCAGATCCAGCGCAAGGTATCGATGGCATGCACGCCATCGTCCATCATGTGTCCGGGAGCCTGCGCGTAAGGGCCCGGTTCACATTTGTAGAAGCGGCAAAGCCCATGGACAATGGGGCCGCGCTCCAGGCAGGCTTCGCGAAGTTTAACCACCAGCGGCGCCGCGCTGCGCTGGAAGCCGACTTGTGTGATATTGCCATGCTTTTCCGCCAGATGAGCGAGGAAGCGCGCCTGGTGAATGGTGATGCCCAGCGGCTTTTCAACGAATAGGTTTAATCCCCGCTCCAGGCACCAGATCCAGACCTCGTACATGTGGTGCGGGGGACCGACTGCGTAAACGGCGTCCGGCGCGATGTCCTCCACCATTTTACGGTAATCGTTGCCAACCTGGGGAATCTGGTACTGGTCGGCGAGTTCTTGTGCCCGTTGGGTGTTGAGGTCACAGATGCCTGTAATTTTCACATCCTTGAAAGATGCGAGGGAAGGGTAGTGTACCGCGCGGGCCATGTTGCCAGCGCCGATGAAGAGGACACGCACGGTTTTTGATGTGGATTGTGGACGCTCTTCGGTGATGGTTGCTGAGGAGTTCATAGGGGCAGGATTAGGTATTGGCGAAAAGTTGTTTGGCATAGGCGATGTCCTCGCGGGCCAAGCGATCTACGGAGGGCTCGTCGGAGTACTCGGCAGTCAGGCAAAGCGGTCCGCTCCATGAGCGTCGTTTGAGTTCCTGTGCTACAAAAGACCATGGGGCCATGCCGTTACGGCCGGTTGTCCAGTAGGGACGCCACTGGGCATATTCAGCTTCCGGGCCGTTGATCTGCTTCCAGAAGGCATTCTTGAGATTTACCATGCAAATCTTCGATTCGATGATATCCAGCGCGAGATCCATCGGCTCTCCGTTGAGGGCGTTATGCGCCGGATCCCAAACTGCGGCGATATGAGCAGGGTCGTAGCCTTCGAGCAACGTGCGCAGGCCCATGGCATTCGTGACCCAGCGGTCGCAGTGATTCTGCACGCCAATGGTGACCTTATATTTGTCCAAGAGCGGAACCAGCTGGTCCCACTCCTTGCGTTGCTGGGCTTCAAAGTCCAAATAGTTTGCGCCTTCGGGAATTTGCACACAGATGCGTATCATGGGGATCCCGCTTTCAGCACAGGCGGCCATGGTCGGCTCATCGACGGTGCCGGCGACACTGTGTATTTTCAAACCGAGATCGGCCAGCGCACGCGTGGTGACAGGCAGGTCCTTTTCCACTTTTTCGGGAGCGACCTGATAGCCGGGGCGGACGGGTAATTCAATACCGTCGAAGCCCATGTCTTTGATCTTCGCTCCTAAGGCGTCGATGGGATCCTTCCACGGTTTGGTGAAAACACTAAACTCATATTCAGGGGGATTTTTTGCAGTTTCCATTATGCCAGTATAGGGCATTGCTCTGCTTATGTATTTGGCTGGAATGGCCAAATGCTTGGATAAGTGAGTCATCTTTGACGCCACCCCGGAAAGACCGACGGACGGCCATTATACGGCATACGCACCCTTGCTTCGTGGCGCGTTCTGGAAGTTTTAAAATTGACCGTGTTGGGCTTGATAGGACTCGCTGATTTCGTTCTCGCTCAGGGCGCGCTGAAGCACACGGAATCGGGCGATATCTCCCCCGAAGAAATCTTTGGGGACTGAGTTGACGCTCGCGCCTAACACGCTGCCGGACTCGGTGCGCAGGCCTTGGCATGGCACGGGCTCTGCGGCTTCCACGCCATCGATGAAGAGGCGGATGTGGCTGCCGGTGAATACCGCGACGAGGTGGTGCCATTCGTCACGCGACAGAGGCGTTTGTCCTTCCAGGAAAACCGGATGGTGATACTCGTTGGTTCGCGTCAGGCGTACGGACAAATCGGGGCCCAGCTCGATGTCCAATACCGGCCTTTCCGAGGCAAACACGACTTGGTTTGCGCCGATTTTTTCCGGCCTGATCCATAGCTCCAGAGAGGCCGGGCCGGGGGGCATGGTCATGGCGTTTTTGGCGTGTGGAGAATAACTTTCCCCAAACTTCAGGTAGTCGGAAGTGCCGTTGAAACGAAGGAACCAGACTTTTGAAGCGGGGTCCTGAAGTATCTCGGGGCGTTTAGATTTGTCCTGTGGGAGCGTGAAATTTCTTCGTAAGGGACCTCGGTCGATCAGCTCGTCCCGACTTGTACTGAGGATATAATCCTGAACAGTGGCGGCATCCACATGCGGCGCGGGCATCTGCACGGGCTCCGGATACAGAAAGCGGTTGTCGCTCATGCGTACGACAGCCGTGTACCGGTCGACCTGATCCATCATCGTGCGTTTGGAGAATCCGTCTTCATAGTAGACCGGGCCATAGCCGGGGCCGTCGTAGAATTCTTCGACATACCCGGCCGTCAGCTCATCGGGGAGCAGGATGGGGTGGAGAGAGTTCGCATTGCGCTCAATCACGCCGCCGACCACATCTGTATCCGGCAGGCCCTCCAGTGTGATGGTGCGTGGATAGAGGTTCTCCGGGCTTCCGGTTACTTTCAACCGCACGTTCGCCCGAGGGTAGATGCGGTGGAGGGGAACGTTGAGCCACTTACGCGCGACATCGTCGCCGGCGCCGACAATGGCAAAACTGGCAAGGCGTCCTTGGGGGAGGGGCAATGCCTTGCCGTCTTCAAATAGGGTGACTTGCGGGGTACCGAAGCCATCGACAGGGAAGCCATCAGCCTGGAACCTCCAGCATAGGTGGCCGGGTAGCACTTCGGCTTTTACTTCAGGTAGTTGGACCGTGCTCCCATCGCTCAACGTGATTGTGCACTTAGCGGTGAAGGTCTGGTTGACTGTTTGGCTGCTCTCTTCGCCAGTGAGGTCAGGGCGCAACAAGACGACTTCAAAGAGGGCCGGTTCATCCACTGCAACCGCTTTGCGGTAGGTGACGAATGCCGTAACCTGAGTCAGCGCCGGCCATTGGCCCGTTTTCCATCGATGGCTGAAATAGCGGTTCAAATCGAGGAAGGTGAAGGTGGCGTTGGCAGAGCACTCCATTTCGGTTTCGGAGTAATCGTTCAAGGTGGTGAGGTAGACGAAATTCGGGTCGTCTTTGATGATCTCCAGCCAGGTTTGCCGAAAGCGCGTGGTTCCGTCGGGCGAGATCAAGTGGCCGACACGACGGGAACTGATGTAGCCCCAACGCACGCTGGCTCCGAATAGTTTCTCCGGGGACTGTTCCTGAGCCCAGGCCTTGAGACTGTCGATGATACTGTTGCCGGTGGTGAACCGGGAAGGGTCGCCGGCGAAATACCAGCCTCCGCTGAGCAGAGAAAGGCTCTCCTTGGCTTTCAGGGGCAGAATGCCCCGCTCCCAGACATCGGCGCCCAGGCCTGAGATGTCGCCGATGATGATATAGTTGGCGCCGGCAGCCGCATTGGCCTTGAGGACTTCCTTCCAGAACCCGGGCTCACGGTATCCAAAAGAGGTGATGAACGGCTTGTCGCCGACTTTGAACAAGTTGGGGTGGTTGATGATCTCTTTTTGCTGCCAAAGGTTGGCCAGAAACTGAGTTCCGCGGGTAGGCATGCGGTCGAGCATCAACGAAATCTTTACCCCGGTTTCACTTAGCCGGGCTTCCTCAAGCCACCAGAGAATGTTCTCGAAGGAAGTGTCTTCAAAACAGTCCAGGTCGAAGGCGTTGATTCCCGAAGCCTGGGCATCCTGGAAAGTGGGAAAGAAGTGCCCGTGCTTGTACTGACCCCGCTTCCACTGATAGGGGATAAGCGGGGCGTTTTCATAAAAACTGCCGAAGGTCGAGCCGTCCTTCGAAAAGGCCCCCATTTCGAAGCGATACGAATCGGGCATGGACCAGAAGGCCACACTGCCAAGCAAGCTCTTGGGCATCTCAGGGGCTTTAGTCTGAGCCGCAAGTGGGGATAAGTTAGCGAGAAGAATCGCAGAGATGAGCCCTAGACATGCGCGGATGGGAGCCGATTTTCCGGGCATGCCCGGTAGGGTGAGATCGGTCATTTCGGGAGTTCGGATTGGTGAATTAACGGGTAATGGTTTCAAAGGAGTCGAAATAGAGTTCGGCGCCCTCCGGGGCGGTGAGGCTCAGCTTGGCCAAGTCTGCGGAGGGGATAAAATGCCCTTTCGAAGGGTTGCCAGATGCGGGAGAGAAATCATCCCAGGGAATCGTCACCTCAGTCCAGTTGGAGCCGGGGGCGTCTTGATGGTTTTCCCAAACAAGGTAGTTCCCGTCGGTATCCTCTTCGCTCAATTCGACGGTATAGCCGGTATCGCTGGCTGATTTGACCCAAAAGCGAATGCCTTCAACGTCGGGATCAGAAAGGGCGTTTCCGCGAATACCGTGGCAGCTCATCGTGATCGCGCCCGTCAATTTCAGGCCTTTGGTGCCGTGGTGTGCCGCTTCCCCGGTGAACGCGAAAGTGCCCCTTTTGCTCGCACCTTGGGGGAATGAGGGCGGCCAGCGGCGCCCGACTTTCAGGAATTCAAAATCCTCGGTGAAGTAACTGGGCTTGCCGTCGGATCTCCTGAATCCGTACGCGGACGGTACCATCCGTGCCATGGGGGTCGAAACGGATATATCGCGACTGTCGCTGACCAGGGCGAACCAGTCGATGGGTTGATCGATTTCCTCCACGGGAATGGAAGCGAGGTAGCCTTTTCTGGTTATTTCAACATCGGCTTCCAGCCAGTTGCGCGTCCTCCAGGGAGTGTCGCCATAGGAGTACCAAACCTTCGCCGAGACAATGGAATAGGACGATGCCGCTTGGAATGCCACTTCGAGGAATTTTCCTTTGCGAGAAGGCTTGCCGGACACTTGGCATTCGGGAAAGGGATCCCCTTCGTTCTTCAGGTAATAGTTCATCCAGTCTACCTCTTGCAGGGCACGATGCTGGAACTGGTCAACGCTGGATGCCCCGAGGTTGCCCCCGGCGAAATTCAAGCCATGACTGGTGTTGGGAGAGAATACGAGTTGCTTGTGCGAACGGATGGCGTTGTAGGTTTTCATGACCGATTCGGGCCAGAAGAACCAGTCATTGGCCGCATAGGCGCCGAAAAAAGCCGCCTCGATGTTCCCGGCGTAACGACCAGGGTCCAGAGTGCTCAGCCAGCGTTGTCGCGCGGGCTCTGGCAACTGCGCCAGATCGGCCATAAAGACAGTGCCCTGGTCGTAAAAGCCGCCACCATAGGCGGCAAAGGCAGCCTTCACTTGATCCCCCAGCAATCCGCAGAGCATCGTTGTCATATAGCCGCCCCAGGAGCCACCGGTGATTCCGATGTTCTCGCTGTCGACATTATCCTGAGATTTAAGCAGGGCGAATGCATTCAGCCCCGCAACTACGCTGTCAAAGAGCCGGTTTTCCGGCGAGTCGGGTGGGAAGGTCCATATGCCCAGGCTTTTCTCGTCCCACGGGCCCTTGGATTTTATCTGGCGACCGCCGATTCCCGGATTGTCAAAAGCAAGTGCGACATAACCCAACCGGGCCCAGTCTTCGACCGCGGGGCGCAGTTGCTCTGCACTGGCGCCGCCTCCGTGGCAGATGAGGACGGCAGGATGTTTTCCTGGGGCCTGGGGAGCGCCCATGATCGCGTAAATTTCAGCAGGTGCGCCATCAGACTGCCTGTGGAAGACAAATCGGAAGGATTGGATATCAACGGGACCGGGTGATGCCGTGGCAATGTGTTCCGAGATTTCCGGGACAGGTTGATCCAAGTACGGTGTGAAGGGATTAGCTTTATCTCCTCCGTAAGAAACCGTATGAAAGGCAACGGATACAAGCGTTAGGATGGTTAGAAACGGGAGTGACTTCATAGAGCTAGGGCGCTGCGCGACCGCCACCGGCCCATGCGTCCTTTGGCTGCCAATAATTGTATTCTCCGGTAGTGAGTTTTTGGACGTCGTAGAACAGGGAGACATGCCCATCGGCCCAGATGATGTTGTTGGCCCCGTCGTGTACTCCCCCGACATATTCGCCATTTTCGTTCCTGGCGGAATCGATAAGCATCATTTTGTCGTTTTGCACCGAGGTGCTGCCATTGCCGGGCAAGCCAGCCTCGGTCAGTAGCATCGTCTGGCTGGGGTGGGTGACAAAGTTCGTTTTTCGGTAGTCTCTCACCAGGCTGCTGGGCCCGAGTGAGAAGGTCATGCCATAATTGCGGAAGCTTTCCAGGGAATCGTTATTCAGTCTGGCCGCGATAACCTCCCCGTGAACCGGACAGTTCATATTGCTGACCACTTCCATCATGCCCTTGTAGTCCGTTGTTTTTGCTCCCAAATACGGTGCCACCGCATAGGCCCAGTAAGCAGGTGTGTTCCCGTCCAATGAAACGCTCACCGAGGGGTAATAGCCGTCGTGGTCAATGGTGTAGAGGTTGATTGCGCTGTAGCAATTTCTCAGGTTTTGCGTACAGGTGGCCAGGCCTGCCCGCTTTTTGGCTGCTGATATCACCGGAATCAGGATTGCGGCAAGTATGGCGATGATTGCAAAAGCCGCCAGGAGCTCGATCAAGGTGAACGCGAACTGGGGGGTAGGCTTGTATGGCAGGGCCGATTTCGACCTGCGGGATAACGATAGGGGCTTCATATTGGCAACATCGCTATTATCGTACATATACGTTCACTTGTCTTTGTTAGTCTAAGCCGTATTTTTATCAAATATAGACATCCGAATGAGAGGATATGGCCCATGCGTATGCCTCTTTATTTGTGTTCACCGGCGCAGGGGGAAGCAGTTGATGTAATCCTGTCATTGTCATAAGGATGCGTTGCTTGCTCCGTGTTCCAAATACCCCTGATATTTACCCGAACAGAGAGCTGATACGGGTGGTAAGCTTTTGGCTGAGAAAGCTAAAGACAAAAGCACCGCAAAGCGGTACCCTTGAGTTGCGAAAAATACGCGGTTTGCTTTAAACCTCTCGATTTCACAACCCAAACATAAACAATGAAAATGACACCCCACACAAAACCAGGAGTTCTCCTGTTCGTTACTGTTCTGACCTATCTTCTTACCCTCAACCACGCATCCGCCGAGGTTATTGCCTATGAAGGCTTAGATTATTCCGCTGGTTCCGGAAACCTGTTGAATGCGTCAGGCGGCACGGGCTGGACTGGCGGATGGTCCTCATTTGCCACCGACCCTTTCTTTAACACCATCGACAGTGGCAGCTTGAGCTACACGGACAATGGCGCCGCCTCTTTGATCACGAGTGGTAATAGCGCTACGATTTCTTCCGCTAATACGACTTCGCCAAACTTTGAGCGCGATTTGTCATCCACCTTGACACCGACCGACGGAAGCTCGCTCTGGATTAGCTTCTTGGGCAGGGGCTCTGGTGGTTCCTCTATGGGGTTCACGCTCGTGGACGGAAGCACGGATCTGATTCTATTTGGAAATTCGCAGACGAATAATGTTTGGGGTATCCGACAGATAAGCGGAGGGAGCGGTTTTAATTCCACAGGTGTAACCATGACCGATTCCGTCGGCACCCTGGGAGACACCTTTATGGTGGTTGCCAAGATTAGCTTCAAATCGGGTGCGGACACCGTAGAGTTATTCATCAATCCGGAAAGTTTGGGCGGAGCGGAGCCCACCTCGGGGACTTCCTTGGGCTATGCCACTCAGGAACTCGTAAATATTGCAAGTGTATCGAGCGTACGCGTGCAAGTCTCCACCGTACAACAAAAGTTTAGTTTTGATGAGATTCGCATCGGGAATAGTTATGCCGATGTAACGCCGGTTCCTGAGTCGAGCTCCACGGCCTTGCTCTTTGCATCATTGGTGGGACTCTGGATCCTCTCAAAGCGTTTCCGAAAAACCGACAAGCATACGGTATAGGCGACCAGGCGTGGATCATTGATGCCTTTGATATAAGGATTTGACGCCAAGACTATAGTATAAAATAATATTAAATAACCTAAATTCCGCTCATACCGAAGGCGCTGATTGTTTGGGTGTCTGATGTGCGTCTCTCCGGTACGAGGTGGGGTTTCTTAAAGCGAGGTTATGGGTTGGTTCGATTGGCTAATCGCTATTATCCCCGTTATCGGGATACTGTGCCTGGCGATTTACAGCCGCAGGTACGTGCACGGAGTCGTAGACTTCGTCGCGGCCGGGCGTGTTGCGGGACGTTATGTGATTTCAGTGGGAGATTTGACAGCGGGGCTCAGCGTCTTGACCCTGGTGGCGCTAGTCGAATCCAAGTATCAGGTTGGTTATGCGCTGACATTCTGGGAGTATCTGGTGATTCCTGTGGGTTTCATCATGGCGCTAACGGGTTACTGCACCTATCGGTTTCGTGAGACGAAATCCCTGTCGATTGGCCAGTTTTTAGAGATGCGCTACAGCCGTAGCTTTCGTATCGTAGCTGCGATGATACGGACCTTGGCCGAAATGCTGGCTAATTCCATCGGGCCTGCTATTGCGGCTAATTTCTTTATCTACTTCCTGGGCTTACCGCACAAGGTGATGATCTTCGGTATCGCGTTGCCGACATTCTCGCTCCTTGTCGGCTTGGTGCTGTGTATGGCCATTGTGGTAATGTGGCCAGGCGGACGGGTGGGGCTGCTGATCAGTGACTCCTTTCAAGGGCTGATTTCCTACCCGATTTTTATCATCATTGCCGGCTACATCTTTTTCCACTTTTCGTGGGGTAATGATATCGCTCCGGTCATGATGGATCGGGTGCCAAACGAGAGCTTCCTGAACCCCTTCGATGTGTCGGAATTGAGAGACTTCAATATCTTTGCCCTCTTCGTAACCATTTTCGCCAGCGTGATCAATAAGGCCAGCTGGATCGGAAACGATACCACCAGTTGCGGTCGCACACCGCATGAGCAAAAAATGGCCGGTATTCTCGGGGCATGGCGAACCGGCTTCTCGGGGTTGATGTGTTTGTTGATTGCCGTGATGATTATCACTGTAATGACACATGAGAGATTTTCGGATCAGGCTCACGCGATCCGTCAACAGCTCTCTCAGAAGGTCTCTGATGAGACGGTGACATCCGCTGAGTTGAAGGACAATTTGGATCGGCGCATTTCGGACATCGGGGAACAGAGGCATCACATCGGGATCGACCCGGAACTTTCCCGGGAAAATAATCTCGATACCGTTTATCTGGAAACAGCCCGTGAGGCATTGGGAGGTGACGGGGCGGGCAACTATAACTTTCAAAAGTACCGGACGTTGTATAATCAGATGATGATGCCGGTGGCGCTTCGCAGCATGTTGCCGACGGGCCTCATGGGGCTGTTCTGTCTGTTGATGATTATGTTGATGCTCTCGACGGACGATTCGCGCATCTTCAATTCGTCAACGACGATTGCCCAGGATGTTATCCTGCCCTTGCTCAAAAAACCACCCAGCCCGAAGCGGCACCTGCTGATTTTGCGTGTCACTTCCGTTTGTGTGGCAGTTTTTTTCTTTGGCGCTTCCATGCTTTTCGTCCAACTCGACTACATCAACATGTTCATCACCATCATTTGTGCGGTCTGGTTGGGAGGGGCGGGACCGGTGATGATCTTTGGTCTCTACAGTCGTTTTGGGACGACCTTTGGGGCCTACTGCGCATTACTCTTTGGGTCGGGATTCTCCATCCTTGGCTACTTTTTGCAGCGCTACTGGGCCGAAAGCATTTACCCGCTACTGGAACAGCATGGCTGGAGTGAGCCGTGCGGGCGCATGCTTGAGATGATGTCCAGTCCCTTTCACCCTTATGTTGTTTGGGAGATGAATCCGGTGAAGTTTCCTATCAACTCCTACGAGCTATATTTTCTGGCGATGCTGATGGGCATTGCCGCCTATATCGCAGGTTCTCTAATCACTTACCGGAAGCCGTATAATTTGGACCGGCTTCTGCACCGGGGGGAGTATAATCTGGATGAAACCAAAGATATTCGCTCTCCGTGGACATGGAAGAGCGTGTGGGGAAAACTCATTGGGATTACACCGGACTACACCAAGGGAGATAAGATTATTGCCTGGGCCGTTTTCGGGTATGCATTTGTGTATCAAATCGGCATTTGCTTCCTGCTGGTTATCGTGTGGAACCTTTTTTCTCCTTGGCCGATGGAGTGGTGGAGCACGTATTTTTACGTGACCAGTCTGGTGGTTAGCGCTGTCCTGGCGCTCATTTCTACGGTGTGGTTCTTCATTGGAGGCGTCATTGATATCAAGAGGCTTTTCAAGGATCTAGCGGCACGGGTGGATAACCCACTTGATGATGGACGAGTCGAGGGACATGTCTCCTTGATGGATAAAGCGACCTTTGAAACGAAGACACATCAACAGCAAGAGGATTAATCACGGATGCTTGGACATTGTGAAAAGTCGAACAGATCGTCCTCATTTTATGCGAAGTCGACTCGGGTCCGTTTGACAGGAATCGGACAGGGACTCCGTAACTCGTTGATTAGTGGTGCCTGAGGCGGGACTCGAACCCGCTAATTTGGCCCTTGGAAACTGTTTCAGATCACTCGTTTATTGGCTGATAATGAGCGGGTTATGGATTCGATCAAGGAAATGATCCCCTGGCAACATCGGCCCAATTGCTCGGGTGCGCAACTGTTTTCGTATGAGAATATTTGATGGGTTAAAGGCAGAGATTATCGTTCGGGTATGAGTAATTGCGGTCATGTTTACCTCATTGAGAGGTAGGTAAAACTTTTTTCAAGAATTCGAGCTATGTGCTTTAAAATATGCCTTATTGGTTGCGGAGATTTTGCCTCTCAGGTCCATGGTGCTGCGCACTTAAACTACGCCAATAGCGATCCCTCGGTTGAGCTTTCTGCTTGTTGCGATCTAAATGGTGAATTGGCCAAGGCGTTCGGGGCGCGATTTGGGTACCGACGCTACTACACGGACATGGAAGCAATGATGGATCGGGAATTACCGGATGCCGTGATCGTACTTGTCATGCCACAGGCCACGGCCAGGGTAGCCTCAGCGGTATTACGACGGGGGATCCCCATTTTTCTGGAAAAGCCTCCAGGGATGAATCTCAAGGAAATTGATGATCTTATTACTATCGCGGCGGAGTACATGGTGCCGAATCAAGTCGCCTTCAACCGTCGCTATATGCCGCTGATGCTGCGGGCTCGAGATATCATTGAGGAGGGAATTTATCCTATACAGCAGGTGAATTATAGCATGATTCGTTATGCTCGGGACGACCCTGATTTTTCAGTCACTTCCATCCATGCGATTGACGCCGCTATGTTTCTCGCTGGCAGTACGTACCGGAAAATGAATCTTCATTTCGAAGTACTTGAAGGGGTTGAGGCGAGCCGCTCTAATGTTTCATTGTATGGTGAATGTGAATCGGGGACTTCAATAAATATCAATATTCAACCGATGGCAGGCTATCTGTCGGAGTCCTTTAGTGTGCACGGTGTCGGAGTTTCCTTATTAGGCGAGGTGCTTGGCCCGGGGATAAAGGCAAACGCTGGGAGATTGGAGCACTGGGTGGGAGATGAAATTGTTGGGGTATACTCCGATAAGGGGCACACCAAATCTTCTCGTACAGGTATTGATGGAGAGTTTGCAGCTTTCTGCGATGCAGTCCGATCGGGGGCTATGCCGACTCCTTCCTTGGAAGATTGCAGGCATCAGATTAGATTAATGGAGGCAGTGCGTAACCGAGAGTGCGATGTCATCGACTTCTCAAACTCACATACAGAAACAGCCTAGTTTGCTTGTTCCAGGCGGGTGAATTTACAATGCTTTGAGCTTTGACATGAATCTATTCGTACGAAAACAGTTGTGTAATGGAAAAGCACAGGGTGACCCTTCGCGACATAGCACGTGAATGCGGCGTCCATTTTACTACGGTTTCACGTGCATTGGCTCATCATACGAGCATACCGTCTGAGACCTGCGAGCGTATTCAGCAAAAGGCAAAGGAGATGGGCTACGTGCCTGATCCGATGTTGTCTGCCTTAAGTGCCTATCGTACCAAAATTCGCCCTCGAAGCTACCAGGGGAATTTAGCATGGGTGACGAATTACTCCGGACCGAAAGACTGGGCTAAGCATGAGATCTACAAACTGCATTTTGAAGGTGCCGTAGAGAGGGCGAATGAACTCGGCTATCGGTTGGAGGAATTCTGGCTGGGCGAGCCGGAAATGAATGACGTACGAGCGGCCCAAATTCTGAGAGCACGAAATATTCGTGGCCTACTCTGGTGTGCACAGCCTTCTACCGGAGTAAGGTTGGATTTTAATTGGTCTCGCTTTTCATCGGTGACATTTGGCTATTCGTTGGTGCAGCCTGCTCTACATACAGTGGCTGGGCATACCTTTCATGCCATGGTCACGACAATCGAGCAAGTTCGGCGCTTAGGATACTCGAGATTGGGTTTAGCGATAGCCTTGGCGAGTGATGAGCGAATATTCAATATTTGGTCGGGGGCCTTTTTAACTCAGCAGCAATATTGGCCTAGGAATGAACGCATTTCATTATATACGCCCACTCAATTCAATCAGGAGAGATTTTTGAAGTGGGTAAGGAGGTATGAGCCCGATGTCGTCATCGCCCAGGATGAAGGATTAATCGAAGTTTTAGAGCAGGCTGGGATTCGCGTGCCAAAGGACATCGGTTTTGCGACGCCCTCTTTGATATCGCATCCTAGAAATCCGAGTGGAATCGATGAGAATCCACGCCTGATGGGTGTCGCTGCCGTCGATATGCTTTCCAGCATGCTGCAGCGAAATGAAACTGGTGTACCTGAGAGTCCCTACTACTTGCTTGTTAAAGGAAGGTGGTGCCCGGGAAATACGTTAGTAAAAAAAAGGACGCCCAAGGCTAAATTGACGAAGACCAAGCGGAGTCGATAGTAGTAAGTGCTTTTTTCCGGTTTGAGTGAACAGCTTCGTTTTATGTACTCTACGGTTTGCGCCTCACTTGAATTGTACTGATTCAGATATTTGCAGACAGTCAGGAAAAAATGAGCGCCTCTCCCAATAGAAATGTAAGCAGATGTTTCGGAAAGTGGTGTTTTTCCACCTTGGGATGTACTGGCCTGAGCTTGAGCGAAGTATTGGATTTGGCTGAGAAATGAGGCTTCGGGTTCGCTCCAGACGAGAAAGACTTTGCCCGGGGCGGTGGCATGCAGGTCGTAGCTGGTTCCTCTTTCACTCGTTGCGGCGATCGTTATCTCACCTGGATGTGTCCCGAGCACTAGCGGACTCCGGCCGTATGAACGAGATTTCACTCTATATGAGCAAGTCTGGCGATCCTCGAAAATGTGTCTGGCAAGTCTCAGGGGGCACGAGACAGCGGGCCACGCAACTGTTTTCGTGACGCTTAAGTTGAGATTGTTCGATACGAAACAATAATACAGAATCCAATGAGACCCCACCCCAAAGGTTTTTCCTTGATTGAATTATTGGCAGCAATGGCTGCTATGGCGATATTGGTTGGCTTGTTAGCCGTGGCTCTGCCTCGAGTCAGAGCTTATAGTGATCGTGTTGCTGCGACGGCGAGCTTACGCTCCATTGGATTGGCGATACAGCATTATTCTAATGAGCACACTGGTCAGTTGCCTGGGCCGCTCTATTATTCGCAGAATGCGCTCTATAAAAAAGGAGTTCCCGGAATGTTAGGATATTATCTATGGAGCTATCTGGAAAGCCCCGAACCAACCTCATCATGGCAAACCTGTGAAATTATTAATACCCCGGCATTCTTGCGCGAGCGTCCGTTAGACACAAGCCCCCTATATATTGTCCAGAGAAATATTTATAAGCCTGGTCAACCGACGATTTCACCTTTTGGCTATCCGAACAAAGAACAACCTATATCTGTAAATGCGCTCATGGAATTTAATCTTAGAGATGAGTGGGCTTTACAGGAGTTGGATCAGCAGCATCCAGAAGTAGCTACTTGGGATAAAAGCAATATGGTGTCTCAACCACTACACGGAGACGTGCGGATGACGGTCTTCTTCGACTGGCATGTTGAAGGTATTCCTGTGGAAGACTGAGTGCGTCTATTCAGGGCATGAGATTCAATAGCCACTCTAAAACCTAGCATATCCCGATTGATTGAATGCTTATTAGTATTTTTTAATATGAAAAATAAATGGATAAAAATCTCCAGTATAGCCTTAGTCATTTCATTACCTATTATGCTATTTGCGCAGAACATTAACTATCCAACGGAGGATATCAGCTATATATCTTCCGATATTAAAAGCGGTAAGGAATTCCTGGCCATTACACAGTCAATGATCAACGAGGCGGAAGGGCGTTGGAACACCATTACGATTCAACTGCCTGAGGGAATTCCATATCAGCCGAATCTGGCGCTACGGGGGATGGCGCAAATTGAATCAACAGATGTTAAGCCGACGCATGTGGGGGTTTTGCTAATGTGTGCGAACGGGGAAGAGGGGTTTGCCAAAGTGCCAGTCCGCAAGTCTGGTGCTGCTACGTTTGAACTGCTCGCTTCTGAGTTTGTTCCAGGGTCGAAATCGGCGAACAATGCACCGCTTACGGAAAAGAGTGTCATTACGGCTATCCGCATCTACGCGAGCTACCCCCAGGAAACACAGTCTACTTTTACTCTGGAATCTTTTTCCATGAATTACGAAAAAGAGCTGCTTGATGTATCTGCTGATTATACAAGCGGTGAGGAGTTTCTGACCCTTCCTCAACCGATAACAAACGAGGCGACGGGGCGTTGGTCTGTGGCTGTAATTCAGCCGCCGGATGAAATTCCCTATCAGCCAAAACTGATATTCCGGGGACAGGCGGAGGTGAAATCAACGGATATCAAGCCGACGCATGTAGGCATTACACTAATCGGCACAAAAGATGAGGAAGGTTTTGCGAAGGTGCCAGTGGGCCCCGACGGTGCCGTATCATTCGAAGTGCCAGCTTCAGAGTTTGTGGCAGTATCCAGGCCAGAAAATAAGGGGCCACTTACGGAAGAGAGTTCCATTAAGACCATTCGTATTTACGCGAGCTACCCTCAAGAAACCAAATCCACATTTACGCTGGAATCTTTTTCCATGAGCTATGAGGAAGACTGGAGCCCTCTCGAGGCGGCCAAGCGCAGGAATGCGCATCTGCTGGAAGGTAGCATGGTTATCCCGGAAAGATGGGCGAATGTACATCCGCGTTTGTATGCCAGTGCGGAGGATTTAGAGCAAACCGCTCTCCGTTATCAGGAAGACCCTGCATTTCTGGAGATAGCCTTGCCGGCGGATGATGGTCCGGAAATGACAGGTCCACTTCTCCGGCTTGAAGAAGGTGGCAACGCCCATCGCATCGGCATCTACCTCGCCAAACTGGCTGTAGCCTATCGCGTGACGAACAATGAAGCCTATCTTGCGCGCCTGCGTGATTGGATGCCGACACTAAAGAGCTATGAACCACCAGCCATGGGGAGCATTGGCGATAATATCGGGCTGAATGCGGGGCATGTTCTTTTGGGTTGCTCTATCGCTTATGATGTCCTCGTCGGTCAGGGAGATGAGGAACTGGAGGATGTACTGCTGGATGTAATTCTCAGGCAGGGTAAACAAACTTTCGAAGATATTATCTCCTTGCGCACTTTTCCCTACGAGCAGAATCATTTAATTATTCCAGTCTGCGGTCTCGCTGTAGCCTCAATGACTTTGGCCGACAGTTATCCAGAGGCTGAAGAATGGGGCGTGCTGGCCGACAACATAATGGAGCGCGCACTCACTGCGATTGCCCATGACGGCTGGTATCATGAAGGGTTCTGGTATTGGAATTACACCATGCAATTCCCGACCTCTTACGCGGTGGCAAAAGAGCGCGTTATGGGTCAGCAAGTTCTAGACGCCCCCTGTTTTAAGTTAGCGCCCGAGTATATCTCCCACATGACACTTCCGAATCCTCGCTTTGTTTTTGACTTTGCCGATTGGGGGCCTCGCGTGGAGCCGGATGGGGTAGGCTTTCAACAGGGCTATGATTGGCCTTGGCATACTCTGCACTCCCGATTGAAGAAATTTGTTCCAGTTCTTTTGCTCAGGGAAGATCCTGAAAACAGCCTTTTGCGCAATTATCTGGATCATTATGATGGAAAAGAGGGTATGACGGGCATTCACACCATCGATGCTGTTTATGAGATGCTCATACCCGCGTCGTCTTCCGAGGGACAGCCTTCCTCAGACACTACGGATGACACCTATCCTCCATACCACTATTTCCCCGATATGGAGGTCGTACATTGGCGCAATAACTGGGAAGACCCGAATGCCACGGCGATTGCGTTCAAGTCAGGCCCTCCGGCAGGACACCATTTCGGCGAGATAATTGAAGGGAACCCAGAATGGAAACCGAGCCTGGGACATGCTCATCCCGATGCGGGCTCGTTTATTATATTCGGCCAGGGGGTTTTTCTCGCTAACGACGCCGGCTATACCGGGGCCAAAGAAACGGCAAATCACAACGCTATTCTTGTCGATGGAATTGGTCAGCACAAGGGAGGAACGCCCTGGAATACATTTTTAGGCAAACCCTATAGTGAGTACGATAAGATTCACATGGAAGATGTCTGGATGGGACCCCATGTGATGGCGGCGACAGCTGTGTATCAAGCAGCCTACGATGATGCAATGATGCTTGAAACCATGCGCCGCACTCTCATCCTGATCGATGGACGCTTTTTGGTTATCCTCGATGAATTATCCTCCGAATTGCCTCACGAATACGAGTGGCGCTGGCATTCCGACCAACCAGCGGAAGTAGCAGGAGCGGGGCGCTACGTGATGACCAATGGGAGCGGCCGTGTGGTGATCGAGTCTCTCAATGAAGTTGCCGCGGAAAAGGTGGCTCCGACAATCGTCGAGACCAATATCTATCCGCAGAACCCAAGTCGTCCACAGCAACGAGGCTTTCATTTATCGTTGGTTTCTCCACGGCAGAAGGATTTTGAATTCCTCACCGCAGCGTGTATTCAATCAGCATCAGAGAGTCCTGAC
This sequence comes from Verrucomicrobiia bacterium, assembly GCA_030432235.1. Classification (GTDB taxonomy): domain Bacteria; phylum Verrucomicrobiota; class Verrucomicrobiia; order Opitutales; family Cerasicoccaceae; genus JAUIHT01. The sequence continues at coordinate 441,567 of JAUIHT010000001.1, forward strand.
TCTTTTCAAGTAATTGAAAGCTCGGATCGAATGGTCAGGTTGAGCGATGGAACCCGGGAATGCACGGTCTGGTTTGCGGGAAATGCTTCGCTGGACGGTAGCTTTGCTTACATGGTTCGCGGCTCCAGTGGCCAAATCGAGGCGGTAGGTCTTTCCGGCAAGTCACTTAGGGCCGGCTCCTTGTTGATTGAGCTGGAATCTCCTGGCAGTGTGTCGGCTGAACGAGATGCTTCCGGTAGTTGGATGTTCGAGCCCGCTGACTGCGCGGTGACGATTCAGGTAGCGGAATGATTTCTCCGTGCTTTCTGAGGAGTGACAATTCAGACGGCTGCCAGTTGTTGCTTAGCGCGAAGGCTTTTTGCTTTGTAGAGGAGAATGCCAGCTATCGAGAGCATGAGAATGGCAGAAAACCCAATGGCGACTCGGCCTGAGAATGGGTTGGGGACAAGTAAGATGCTACTGATAGCAAGACCGTAGAGCAGGCAAAGATAACCCACGATTCTCGCTTGCTGCTCTGTATTATCCCCGCCGATTTCTTTTTCAAAGTCTACCGCAGTATCCATCCGCCTTGAGAATTCATCCAACTGGGCCATATATGCCTTGTTCTCTTTATTCCTCCAGAAATAGGAAGTAGCTATAAAGTATAAGCTGGTAAATGGTACTGTTATGATGTTCGTGAAGGTGAATTTATTGGTGACCAGGTAATCGTAAACACTGTCCCCCAGAAATGGCGTTAGCATAGATTTAGCGGCTTCTGTTGGCAGTAGATCGTAAAGGAATACTGTTGTCAGAATACCGAAAATGACCGACGACCACCCCGACCACGCGGGCGTACGTTTGACTAGGAGCCCCATGAAGAGAGCCACAGTTAGCGGAGCCTGAACGTAGGCATTGAGGTAGAGATAAGCATCGAAGAGGGAGATTTTGCCTCTGCTAACCATGAGTATAGCCAGGAGCATCATGATAATGCCGGATAACACCGTGCAGAACTGCCCGGCGCGCAGTAACTCATACTCGCTCGCCTGGGGCCTGAAGATAGGTTGGTAGAAATTTTTCACGAGGAAGCCGGCGTTGATATTCAATCCGGAGTCCATCGACGACAGGGTTGCGGCAAACAGCGCTGCGATCATCAGGCCAAGCATGCCACTGGGTAGGATCTCGACACACACGGCAATGTAGGAAGCTTCGGCGGGAAGGTTAAAACTGGAATACTTTTCTGGCAAATCCGGCACGATCATGAGTGCTCCTACGGCCGGGATGAACCAAAATACAGGTAGCACGAGATAGCCGATCAGCGGTATCAGGGCCGACTTCCGGGCGTGCTTGTCATCTTTTGCCATGATGTATTTGGCGGCCCCGTATGCGATGCTGTTCTTCTGGTAGATCCCCCATATCAGAGCGGTGGTCACATAGAGCCAGTCGTACTTTATTGAGCCGAGAGGTTTGAAGAATTCCCAATGACTGTCGGGTATTTTCGAAATAAATGAAGAGAATCCGCCCACGTGGTAGATGGTCAGTCCGGCGACTCCAATACTACAGCCTATGAGCATGAGCATCTGGACCAGATCTCCGGAACTCACAGCCCATTTGCCTCCAACCGTGGCCAGGGTAATGATACTGCAACTTGCGATGACGATGACCGGAATTTGGCCAATGCCGAAGACAGTAGAGAGCAGAATTGACAGCGCGACCAGCCAGACCGCGCCTCCGATATAGGAGGTGATGATTTGCAGCCAGGTAAACAACTGTTCGTTGCCTTTGCCGAAGCGCATGCGTACGGCATCCATGGCGGTAACCAGCCTGAGCCTACGGAACCTGGAGGAGAACCAAAGAAAGGTGACGATGAAGCCGACGATATCTATGAGAGGTATACTGAAGAAAAGAATGCCATAGGTATAGGCCATGCTAGCCGCACCAGTGAATGTCCAGGCACTAAAGTTGGTCACAAGGGCACTTGAACCAAGTAACCACCAATTCATTTTACAGCCACCAGCAAAATAATCTTTGCCTCCTTTGTTTAGCTTTTTAAAGACAAAGCCTATAGAAGCCATGAACATAAAATAGAACAGGATCATGGCATAGTCGTAGATCGTAAGCATAAGAGAGTCTCCTCAAGTGAACGGTCAGACAATGCTGAGTGTGGTCAATGCAGGGGATACAAATAACCCCCCACTCACTTTAAAGTGAATGAATGAGTTCTAAAAAGAATTCCTGAAGAGGCGCTACGCCTTGAAGGCCGGCCAGCCAGGGGATAGCAATAGAGCGCTTTGCCCGCTTACAGTTTTTTTATCGCATTCTTGCGCAATAGCAGAGCAATGACTCCGGTGGCTCCGGAAAACAAGAGAGCTACGTCCTCCGGTTCCGGTATTACGGCTCCGTCATAGAGAATTATGTCGTCAATGTAAGCTTCGCGGGATGCACCGGAAAAGTCCGTGGTATAGCGAAAGTGTGTCATCGTATTTGGGCTGTCGTAGGTGCTGCCTTCGTGGCTAATATTGTCGAACACTAGCACACCATCAACCCAAACGTCCGCGGTCAATGAAGCTACACTGGCGGAATCACCATTATAGGAAACTGGCGAAGCGGAGGTATTTACGACTATGTCTACCTTGTGGAGTGCATCAACGGTATAGGCAGCCGTGGCAGCTCCACTGGAATAGCTAAGCACGCCACCTTGGAAGTTAATTTGAAAGGCACGGTCAGTTGAGTTGTTACTGCTTTTTCCAAACGAGACTCGATACTTGGTATTACTGAAGTCACTGGTTTCATAGTAGAGAAAACTCAATGTGGCTACCTGGAAGCTAAGGGCGCTTGAATCCATACGGGTCTCAGCGGATGTCGAATTGTCCAACATGTGTAGTATATGGTTACTTGTCCCCTGCCCAAAGGAGTCCGCGGGGCTAAGGGTACTGCCGTTGTCTTCGACTACTTGCAGGAGCGTATCGGTTCCCGTATTGACATAGCTCCAGTTCGCGCCTGCTGTCAGGTCAGAGTCAGGGGCGTAGGACTCAAAATTTTCCGAAAAGAGAACGGTCTGTCCTCGAGCAATGGTGGCGATCACAAGGAAGGTGAAAATAATACTAGGGTAATAAGTGGATTTTTTCATAGAACCCTATTCCATATCGGTTTGATTACTGGTTCAAATCCGGCCTTACGAAAACATTTGCGTAATGTGTGGAGGTTCATGGCAGCAACCATTGTGAGAGGCATTGCTTGGGCGCCGAAATTATCGAAAGGCTCGTGGGGCTATCCCTTCGAATGGGTGAAAAATCGGGTGACATTTATCCCGACCCTGAATACTGGCCCGTGCTGGAACACTGCATTGCCTCAAGCAACCTCCCGCTCGTGAATGAACTACAGTCCACGGCACCGTGGCGCCAACTGCTTATTTATGAGGCTTCCTCGCCGCTATTAAATATCAACTGACAGGCCAGGCATGGGAGCGAACGCGAGCCCGTTTTTGATGGGAATTTGGCAGGAGTTCCGCAAGGCGTTGATAAAGTGGTACCTGGGGTGGGACTCGAACCCACACCTGTTTCCAGAGCGGTGTTTGAGACCGCCGCGTCTACCATTCCGCCACCCAGGCATTTGTGCGAAAGAAGTGGATAATGCCACCTTCGCAAAAGATTTCAACCCTGTTGTTCGTTTTCGATTTCGCCCCACTTGAGTTTGGTGCGCAGGATGCGGAAGTGCGAATAGCCCGGCGGTTGCAGCAGCAGCAGCGACTGGTCTGCGATGCCGACCTCGAAGGGGAAAAAGTGCTGTCCGTGGAAGCAGGCCGCGCCGTCGAGGGTCAGCAGGGGTGGCTTGGCGCTTTCCAGCAGCTCGACCTTCAATCGGGCCGGGTGGGGGAAGATCACGCTGCGATTGGTCAGGGTGTGCGGGCAGATGGGAGTCATGGTCAGGACTCCGGCCTCGGGCATAACGATGGGGCCGCCGGCGGAGAGGTTGTAAGCGGTCGAGCCGGTCGGCGTGCAGAAGACCAGACCGTCGCTGTAGTAGTCGGTCACGACCTCGTCCCCGCAGGATACGCGCAGGCCGATGAGGCGGCTGCCGTCCGAGCTTTTGATCACGGTGTCGTTGAGCGCGTAGGATTGCTCGCCGTCGGCGGTGCGGCACTCCAGCACCGAGCGGGTGACGATGCGATAGTTACCGCTGAGGAGCGCCTCGAACTCCGACTGGGCCTCTTCCACTGAGTACGTGGCGAGAAAGCCCAGCTTGCCTCGGTTGATGCCGAAGACGGGCGTTTGGCAATGAAGCGCCGCGCGAGCCACGGAGAGCAGGGTGCCGTCTCCGCCGACCACGCAGCAGGCGTCGATGCCCTCAAGCATGCTGCTGTCGATGGGGTATTCCGTCGTCATGGCAGCCTCGACGCCTTGCGCGATGGCGCTCTGGGCCAACACTTCAGCCAGCTCCACCGCGCCGGGTTTGGTGGCATTGACGACGAAGGCAAGGCGCTGGATGGCTTTCACGCCTTATTGTCTAAAGGCGGCGTGGGCGCGTGCAATCGAAAACGAAAGCACCCTATTCGACGTCGATACGGAAGCCGCCGTAATCGCCCACCAGAGGCTGAAGCGCACTGCGGACTTCGGCTGCGGTCGCGGCATCTCCGACGTCGTAACGCATGATCAGCTTGTTGGAAGTAAAGCTGTACTGATAGAAGTTGTCGTAACCGTATTGCTGCAGGGCACTGGAATAGGTTTGTACGAACTGATTCCAGCTCGCCTGATCGAGCCCGCCGGTATTGGTCAGGATGTAATCGACGGTATAGCCGCCCCCGCCGGAACCTCCGCCACCGGAGCCGCCACCAGGCCCGCCGAGGTAGCCGTTGGTGGTGTTGTTGTAAAAGTCGCCCACGCCGGAGTCATAGTAGCACCAGGAGCCGACGTTGTTCAGGTAAGTGCTGGGGTAGTAGGAGGTGGTGGTCCAGGCCCAGTCCGAGTAGCTGTCTATCCAGCACCACCAGTTGCTGGAGGCACTGGCACTGCTTTCAATGTAGCACCACTCCCATTCCAGAGAGTAAATCCAGACCTGGCTGCCGACCACATTCGGGTAAAAGGAGCCGAACCAGTCACAGTAGTTCCAGCCGCCGCCGGTGACCACGAAGTCGCCAAAGAGTAAACTGGAATACCAGTTGTTGCCCAGAGCCGTGGTGTTGGGCACGCCGCCGCCGAGGGCTCCGCCGCCACCTCCGCCGGTGCCGAACTGCTCGGTGTCATCAAAGGTTCGCACATCGCGGATTACGAACTCGCTGCCGGAATACTCGCTCAATGTCATGGTGATGTAGTAAACACCGTCGGGAGGTGGGGTGTAGGCCACAGTTACCTCCGGGGTGGAATAGTAGTAGCCCCCTTGCAGGACATCGTCGAACTGATACTCGCCCAGTATATAGCCGCTGATGCCGCCGCCGCTGTAGCGGCTTTCCGTGGCCCATAGGGCCCACTTCATGCTGCCGGAGTGACCGCCGTTGCTGTTATTGCTGATTTCGCCCGCGCTCAACGTGAGCACGCCGCCGTGGCTGTTGATTTCGTAGGAGGCAGTACCGTTGATAGTGAGGCTGGCGGCAGAGGCCAGGGAAACCCCGCCGAGGCAGAGTAGGAGAGTGAAGAGCGAGTGCCTGAACATGGAGCCATCCATGCCAGTAGACTTCCTTAAGGTCAAGCAGCCAACGGCTTACAAGCCGATATTGTGACTTTGGAACGTGGGCAACTAGGGCTATGCCCTCTGGTTAACCTTGGAACTTCGCTTTGTGGAAAATGGCGTTTTCGACGTATTTGTCGGCCCAGTGTTTGAGCCCGGCCTGCTCTGCTTCGCTGAGGGGGCGGACGACCTTGGCCGGCGAACCCAGCACCAGTGAGCCCGGTGGCACGACCGTGCCCTTGGTCACCAGCGCGCCTGCGCCCACGATGGAGCGTGCGCCGATGACCGCGCCGTCGAGGATGGTGGCGCTCATGCCGATGAGGCACTCGTCCTCCACCGTGCAGGCGTGGACCATGGCGAGGTGCCCCACAGTGACGTAACGGCCGATGTGGCAGCCGAACTCGTCGGCCAGGTGGACGACCGCGCCGTCCTGGATGTTGGAGCCTTCGCCGACGGTTATCTCCTCGATATCACCGCGCAGCACGGCGTTGTGCCACACACTGCTCTTGGGGGCGAGGGTAACCGCGCCGATGACGACGGCCCCGGCGGCCACATAGGCGCTGGGGTCGATCTGTGGATCCTGATCGAGATACTTATGGAGACGTTCTTGGAGGGTCATGATATCAGCTTTCTTCCTGTCCGAGTAGGATGGCTTCGCTCTGGGCCAGGAACTGTTCGCGGGCTTTGATGAGTGCTTCGGCCTTCTTGATGGAGCGCTCCTTGTCGCGCATCTTTTCTTCCATCTCGCGGAGGGCTTCCTCCTTCTCCTCAAGCTTGGCCTGCATGGCTTCCATTTCCTGCTGGGCTTCGGCGGACAGACCTTCGCCGCCACCGCCGCCACGCTTTTCCATGTCCTCACTCATCTGCTCCAGCTCGGCCTCGAGCTCCTGCAGGCGCATGCCCTTTTCCATGAGCGATTCTTCGGTCTGGGTAATAAAACTCTCGCGCTCCTGGATGCCGGCCTCCATCTCCTGCAGCTCGGCTTCGCGCTGCTCCAGCTTGGTCTGCAGTTCGGACAGTTTTTGGGTGTCCTCGGCGGAAAGCCCGCTGCTCTGCTGTTTCTGTTGGTTTTCCTTGAGCTTGGCCATGCGCTCGTTGAGGACGCTTTCCATGGTCTTCAGAGCGCCTTCGCGCACCTCCAGTTGCATGCGGGCCTTGTCGAGCTCCTTGCGCTTCTTCTCGCTGGCGACCAAAAGGTTTTTCTGGGTGGTCAGCTCCTGCTTGAGCTGCTCAATCTCGGCGTCCTTCTTTTCCACGTCGGCGATGGCCGCATCGCGGGAGGCCAACTCCTGCTTGAGCGCCTCGACCTCCTCCTGGTTGGCTCCGCCGCCTTGGCCGACGCGCTTGCTGCGCTCTTCCATGGCGCGTTGGATGGTCTCGACCAGCTCGGCCTCGCTGTAGGGCTTTTCCACGTAATCGAAGGCACCCAGACGCAGGGCCTGGATGACGAAGTCCCGCGACTCCGAGGCGGTGGTCATCACGACGGTTACGTTGGGGTCGATTTGCTTGAGCTCGCTAAAGAGTTCCAGGCCGTTCATACCGGGCATCTGGATGTCGCTCAGGACGACGTCGATGGGCTTGCTTTGGTAAATTTCGATGGCCTTCTCGGCCTGCTGGGCATGCTCGATGTCGAAGCCGGTGTCCTCGAAAACGACGTCCAGCATATCGTGGACGCCGGGGATGTCATCGACTATGAGTAGAGTTGGCATGGCCTGGATGAAAGGGAGACATTGCCAAATGGCCCTAGCACCGGCAAGCCGGAATCGGCGCGAAATCTCGCCGCGCCCGGACGCGGTTCATCGCTTCTTGGTGAACCGGTGCTCCGTGCCGGAAAAGAGCCGCTGGATATTGGCCCGGTGCCGGTAGACGATGAGCACGGCGATGCCGAACAGGAAAACGATGAGCACGGGCTTCTCCTCGAAGCCGACGGCCAGCACCGGCAGACTGATGCCGAAGCAAATCGACGCCAGCGATACATAGCGGCTGACGTAAAAAATTACCACCCAGACGAGCAGCCCGATGAGCAGAATGTACCAGGACAGCGCCAGCAGCCCGCCCATGGTCACGGCCACGCCCTTGCCGCCCTTAAAGCCGATAAAGACCGAATAGCTGTGCCCGATGATGGCCGCGATGAGCCCCAGCACGCCGAGGCCGGTCGGGTCGCTCGCGCCCAGCAGGGGCCAGCCCGCCGCTGCCACGCCTTTGAGGAAGTCGAGCGCGAAGCAGAGATTGCCCGCGCGTTTGCCGATGGTGCGCGTGACGTTCGTCGCGCCGGGGTTGCCGCTGCCTTCCTTGAGGATGTTGACCCCGTGGCGCCGGGCGATGATGACCGCAAAGGGGATCGCCCCCAGCAGGTAGCCCACAATAGTGACCGCGATGACTTCGAAGGGGTTCATGGGAAAAGCCGAAAGCCCAAAGCTAAAAGCCTATGTCGTCAAGAGCAAGGGTTTTGGAATGGCATCCACCTTATGCCGCTTTCACAGGGATTTGATGAAATGGTTTTTACCACGAAAAAGACGAAGTTACACGAAAAGCCCAACTAAGAGTATCTCAACTTTCGTGTCTTTTCGTGTGTTTCGTGGTTCAAATTTTTGGAATCGCACTTACTTCGAGCGGGGGCCGTAGGTGCGCCGGACCGGCGCCGCCTCCAGGGATAAGCCCAGGCCGGGCAGGGTGGTGTGCGCGTGGGCGTGGGCCGTCAGGACGATCTCGGCCGGGGCGGGTGTCTTGAGGGTGTCCACGGTCAGGGTTTTCGCGCCCTGGCGCGTATAAATGACGAAATCCGCGCGGTCGATGTCCGCCGGGTCAAAGTTGCCTGTGTGGAGCTTGCGCTGGATGCTGATGGTCAGCACCTCCAGGCCGGGGTTGCTGTGACGAATCCGCTGCAGCAGGCCGCCGTCGTGCGCGATGTGGAAATCGCCCACCAGCAGCACGACCTTGGCATGCTCCTCGGTGGCTCCGAGCACGGAGTCGGCCAGGGTGGCGTCCCAGAGCTGCTGGGCGCGAAAGTAGGTGGCCGGGTCGATGGGCTCGCCATCGCCGTGGCCTTGACCGTGGCCGCTCATGAGCTCGTAAAAGCGCCGGCGGTAGTCGTTTTCGTCCACGGCATCGTCGGGCAGGACAAACAGTTCGATTTCCATTTCGTCAGCCAGGGCCTGCAGGGCTTCGAAACCTTCCTCGCGCGCCATGACGGCGTAGCGGCGCGGTGCATTGGCCGCGATGACGCGGGCTCCCTCGAGGCTGTTCGCCTTGGCGGAGTCGACCACGGGCAGGTACCAGGCGCGCCAGTTTTCCTCGCTGCCGCCCCAGGATTCCGAGCCGGTGGCCTCGAAGAGCGTGGCGGATTCGATCTGGCCCTGCGTGTAGGAATCCAGCAGAGCCTGCTCGTCGCGCTCAAACATCTCCATGGCCACGGCGGCGTTGGGCTTGTCAGCCAGTATGGCCTCGACCAGCTTGAGCTCCAGCGCGTGCGCCAGGACGTTGTCATGCTGCTCGCCGATGAGGACGATGTCGGCCAGCTCCGCCCGCGTTTTTACCGTGTACCAGGTGGTTTCCTGGCCACCCACGCCGTAATAGGCCGCCCACTCAGGACCGGAAGGCTTTTCGCCCGCTATCTGTTCGAGCGTCTGGCAGCCGGACAGGCTCAAAAGAAGCCCGGCTAGGGCAGGTATCCAGCGAGGGCTCCAAATTCGGCGGAGATTTGACTTCATTGAAGGAAACACACCCTAGTTTTCAGCCACCTTTGCCCCCGGCACAAGCAAAGAAAGAGAGTTGTGCTAAAGTAGAGACTAAAACGGGACTCGTTTGGTCAATAGGGCAAGAGGACAGATATCGACGTTGGTTATCAATTGCTTATGGACTCGATTATACCGGGTAAGCAAAAGTTAGGCCGTTGAAAACTCAGGATCGATTTCGACGATGCCTATAACTAGGCATTTCAATGCCCTCATCACGAAACCACTGAGTTATCATCTTCCTTCCTATCCTAATAACTGGAACATCATCGCCATGAACGGAAGTATAACCAAGAGTCGCACATGTGCCCTTTTCTAAAAGCGGTAATGCTCGAATATGCTTCCAGCATGTCGTAAGAGCCTCTTTAATACTTTCCTGTCCTTCACTGACTATGGTGCTACTAATTATAAGATGCGTAATCTTTTCCTCTTTGCATACTACGGGCAGTTTTGCCCTCTTTGAATCCCGACCTTTGTCAGTAGTTATTACTACCCAATTAGCACCTTTTCTTCTCAGCTCAGGTATCCATGCTCCGTCATCCGATCCACGAATATAAAACTCTGTAAGATGAGCCACCTTAAAGTTGTCTTCTTCTACAAATGCATCGCTATACATTTGACGGATCTTCTCAACCAAGTGATGGCTACAACACTCATCAAGGAAAAGCCAAAGCTTTAAGCTATGCTGCCAGTTTAAGTCGCTCACAATATTTAATGGATGCAGATACGACTCTCATATCGACGTTAAAATATCGAGAGACAGCCTTTTCTGAACCCTCTGCCAAAAATGCACGATAAAGAGTCGGCGCACTAATCGGAGCATCTTCCACAAATGGCTCTCCCATTAGCTTTTGGGGGTTCAGTATTATCCTTTTATCATTAAACATTTCAGGATGGATATATCTTCTTGCCTGATTTGTTACATCATCAAAATCAATCCAGTTTATATAATCTAGCCCAATAAATTCTATGGATTGTTGCTTTTTGTTTTTACCCGTAATTTGAACGGGATGATTTTTTCCATCTAATTTAATATGTAAGTTGTAACCATCACTGCCAACCTTATTGCGCTTGGAAAACGGGTATTCAATTCCCCATGTTTGCCTAACAAAGTCTATCGCAGCCCTAATCCTCTGTAGAGACACCACCTTTTCAGCAAATCGTCCTTGCGTCCTAAGCTCTTTAATTGCAATTGCTTCAATTAAGTCGTAAAAATTCAAAAATTGATACTCTCCGTCTATTGATGCTTTACGGACTGGCGCGTGATTGGTGTCACCATAAAACCAGTATCTAAGAGTGCGAACACTCGTGCCGACATAGTATGCGGCATCTTGAATCGGATACAAACCCGCTTGCTCGGTCAAATTACTGGAGATTTTACTCGTCATTCAAATGCAATGTGCTAGCATAAGTATACATTCGTGCACTGTAAAGTCAATTCATATTCTTCGTGATTTTGCCTAAATTGTTGCTAGCAGACATTCCCGATCATTCAACGTCAACGAATATTGGCGTTAAATCCAGACAAAAACTCTCAAGATAATTTGATTCTGATTATCAGCCTCCTCTGCTATGCAGGGAAAAAGTACTTCTGCTCAGTGTTCTACTCGTTAACGACTAGCGGCCGCTATTTCGGCGATTCGAGACGTGCCGATCTCCACCTTGACCGGATGCTATGCGCGTGCCTGATTAGGGGGCTGCTTGTCGCGCTGGGGAGCACAGCTCCTGTCAATGGAAGCCAGTCCTATTTCGCACGATTGGACCGTTTTTTTCGGAAAAATGAATTTTTATTCCAACTAAGCCAACCCATCCAACGTAACCCATTGCCCGTGTGTTAGAATGGGGGCATGATTGAAAAGCGAATAGCACGACCACCCTAACGAAGGGACCTGCGCACCGAAGGGTCGCGAGCGGTTGTCTTGCCTAAGTGCAGCCGGGGCCATCCACCTGTCACACCCATGCGCGTGGGGCAGGAGCCGACTTTAAACAGGATGGCGTTACGGATGCGCGTAGCACTTCGACAGGCTCAGTGCGGGCTGACAGTCTTCATGCAGACTGTTGACCTCCTGCGACCGGACGGAAGTTTGTTCTTTGTCAGCCGATGCCGTCAGATATAAAAGAACACGCAGCATGTGCGCTCCGTGTCTCTGAGGCTAAAATCCGCCGTTACAGCTCAACCCACGGTTCAGATGAGATACCGTCAAACCTGACTCGACGTTAAAGGCCCCTAATCCTTCGGCATTTCTGATTCCAGGGCGCGGAAGCAAGGCGTGAGGTGCGAATGCAGGTTTGGTGAATCGAAGCGCCGTGGCAACTCGCCTGGAGTGACCTCCAATAGGCTGCCCTCCTTCTTGACTTCAATATAAACGGAGTAGTCATTGTCCCGGAAGTTGTCGGCCAGAAAGGTGAGGGAGGCGCGGGCGTCCGTAATCGGGTAGGGAACCGCATCCGGCGGGACCACCGGAAGCACGGTGGCGTTGATGTAATTGTAGGCGCCAAGCAGCTCGGTCACGCCGTCGTCACGTGTCTCGATGAAAGGAGCGGGGCCCTCGGTTTTGAAGCCGAGAACCCACAGTCGCCCGCCACGGTTGACCACCTGCGCCTCGGAGCCGTCGCCGTCGAAGTTCTCCGGGTTGAACTGCCGTGCCCAGACGGATTGCCCATCAAAGTCCCAGCCGGGCAGGAAGACGTCTTCGATGAAGACAGGACCGGTGGCGTTTTCCGTGTTGCGGTAGGAGCGCCGCTGGCCGTCCGTGCCCACCCATCCGGCGCAGTGCTTGATCACGAGGGGCTTCGGGGAGTTGTTTTCGAAGATAACTTCGCCGGGATACTGGGCGTTGAAAAAGACGTTCTCGAAGGTGACCTGCGCGCCTTCAGTGGGGTCGATGCGAAAGAGCGGTCGCGGGTGCTCGCGGTCACTGAAGGGCTCTTTGGCCGCGCCGAGGTTGATTTCAGCGCCCATGCCGAGGATGTGCTCGACAGCGCCGCGCACCACCATCGTATCGGAGAGGAAGTAGACGCGGTCGTTGCGGAAATACACCACCGGCTTACCAGCGTCGATGGCACGTTGGATGGCAGCCGTGTCGTCGGTCTCGCCGGGGAGGCGCTCGCCCACGGCCTGCCAGGCCTCCAGGTCGTTGTTCCAGTAGTCCGGCGTCTCGCGCACGGGTAATAAGGCGCTCAAGTCTGCCGGAGCCGTGTAAGTTTTGTCCGGCGGCGAGGCCCAACCGGACTTCCAGCCGTCGGGAATTTCTCGGCCACGGTAGTACAAGGGGCGTTCGCCGTAGCCTTTGATATAGACAGCCCGCAGAAAGAGCACGCCCTCGCTCATGATCGCACAGAAGGCTTCCGCCCGGCCTTGCAGTGTGGAGTCCAGCAGGGTGACCATGCCCTCGCGGTGGGTGACCAGCAGCGCCGGCACGGTGTTATCACTGGTGACTTTCCGGGCGTGGATGAGGTTTTTGCTGACACGGATGCCGGCCTTGCGCTGACCGGAGAGGTCAAGGTTCTCGACGGTTACGCCGTACTGGAGGTCACCCACATCCAGCCCATAGTCGAAGCCTTGCACGGAGACGTCCTTAATCAGCCCCGGACCAGGGATTTTGCGCCGCATGGAGATGCCAGCCACGCCCGCGCCGTCGCCGCTCACGATGGTGACGCCCTTGATCGCACCGATGTTGCTGACCGCCCAGGCAACGCCCATCGCACCGGGATTGCCGCTGCCCGTGTCGAGCGTGAGATTGAAGAGGTTGTTGCGAAAGGCCTTGTTGCCGCCGCCGTCCAGGGAGTCGCCTTTTTCCCAGTGGGAGCCGGTCATGAGCAGTGCCTTGGGTGCCTCCGGTTCTCCGAAGCCCGGCGAAGCGTCGGTCAGACGGATGATAGTGCGTTCGCGGTTCTCTCCCTGGAGCGTCAGGTGTGCGCGCCAGACGCCCTCGTTGTTTTTAGCCACCAGCGTGTCGCTGATGTCGTAAACACCCGCCGACAGGTACAGCACGCGGCCCGTCCCCACGTTATCGCTGATGCATCGTTGCAAGGCTGCGGTGTCGTCCTGCCCGTCATCCGGGATGGCTCCGTACGGCGGCTGCGTCACATCGACGACCGCATCGGCGGGAAACCAACGCGACTCGCCTTGAGCAAATGAGAGGGTAAGCAACAGGAGCAGAGAGACTCGTTTCATACCGATGCTCTCCACCTGGGTTGTTCAAACCTCCCTTTACAACTCGATGATGCGGAACTTCTCGATGTCCTTGTGGCCGGAGATTTTCTTCTGGGCGGCCTCGCTGGGGATGCTGTCGAGCTCGAAGACGCTGATGGCGAAGCCCTGGCCCTGGTCGCGCGCGAGAGCGAGGTTGGCGATGTTGACCTTATCCTCGCCGAGGGTCTGGCCGATGAAGCCGACGATGCCGGGCACGTCCTGGTTTTTCAGCACCAGTAGGATGCCGGAGGTGCTGACCTCGACCCCGTAGCCGTCGATGTGGACGATGCGGGGGCGCTGGGCCTTGGAGAAGAGGGTGCCGCCGACGGTGCGGGTCTTGCCTTTGGCGTCCACGGTCTGGACTTCGACGAGCTCGGTGTAGCTGGTCTCGCTGCTGCTCTTGACTGTCTGCACCTCGACGCCGAGCTCGGCCAGCTTCTTGGGCGCATTGACGTCGTTGACGCGGTCTGCGATGTGCTTGAGGTAGCCGCGCTGGATGGCCCGGCTGAGCGGCAGGGCGTCCAGGTCGACAATCTTGCCGTAGTAGGTGAGAGTGAGCTTTTCGATGCACTCGCCGCCGAGCTGCTGGATGAAGGTGCCGAGGGCTTCGCCGAGTTTCAGGTAGGGCTTGAGCACTTCGAGCGTCTTGGCGTCGACCGAGGGCATGTTGACAGCGTTGCGGACGGTGCCGCCGGCCAGGGCCTCGACCATCTGTTCGGCCACTTCGACCCCGACGCTTTCCTGCGCCTCGGCGGTGGAGGCGCCCAGGTGCGGGGTCAGCACGACCTTATCGAGGCTGCGCAGGGGGCTGTCTTCAGCCAGGGGCTCGTCCTCGTAGACGTCCAGCCCGGCAGCGGCGACTTTGCCGCCGTTGACCGCCTCGATGAGCGCGGCCTCGTCGATGATCCCGCCGCGGGCGCAGTTGAAGACCCGCACGCCGTCCTTCATCTGGGCGAAGGCGTCCTTGCCCAGCATGCCGCGGGTGTCATCAGTCAACGGCATATGCACGGTGATGTAGTCGGCCTGCTTGAAAATCTCGGTCAGCTCGACCTTTTTGATGCCCATGCTCTGCGCGCGGGACTCGGTCAGGAAAGGGTCGTAGGCCAGGATGGTCATGTTGAAGGCCTGGGCGCGCTTGGACACCTCGGCCCCGATGCGCCCGAGCCCGCAGACGCCCAGCACCTTGCCGTTCAGCTCGGTGCCGCCGTACTTTTTGCGGTCCCAGCCGCCGGCCTTCATAGTGGCATTGGCCTGCGCGATGGGACGGGCTCCGCAGAGCATGTGCGTGAAGGTCAGCTCCGCCGTGGCGATGGTGTTGCCGCCGGGGGTGTTCATGACGATGACGCCGCGCTCGGTGGCCGCGTCGATATCGACGTTGTCCACGCCCACGCCGGCACGGCCCACCACCTTGAGGTTGGGGGCCGCCGCGATGACATCGGCCGTCACCTTGGTTTCGGAGCGCACCGCGATGGCGTCGGCGTCCGCGATGAGCTGTTTGACCTGCTCCGGCGCGGCCGACCAGTCCGGCATGACCTCCCAGGCCACGACGACGTCGTAACCGGGCTGGGCCTTGAAAAGCTCGATGCCCTTGGGCGAGATTTTATCTGCGACAAGTATCTTCATGGGATTTGTGAAAAGGAGCCAGTAAAGTCCCTCTGGCCACCTTGGCAAGGGAGGAGTGCACATGAGAAGTGAGATGTGGGGTTGTGAGATAAATATGGATTTCGCCTTTTCATGTTTCATCATCCTGCATCCCCATCTCACTCCTCACATCCCATATCCCATCCCTACGTTTCTCTTTACGCTTGAATCCGCTCTCCCGACGCGCTTTGCTTCTCTGTTTCCTCACGCTCCTGTAGTTCAATGGATAGAACAGCGGTTTCCGGAACCGTCGATCTGGGTTCGACTCCCAGCGGGAGTACCAAGGGGACTTGCAACCTTTTACGAGCAATGGGCTTCGGGGTTGTATTGTAGGTGAGTCGATCGCTTTCATACACGAGAGCCGTTCAGCGCCATTTTTCCTCATGGAATTCGCTGAGTGGATTCCTGTTGTCTATGGGCCGCTTTCGATTGTAACGCTAGGCCATGCAATCGGCAACCAATTCTGGTTCAGTCATTCGCCTCGGGTTCGTCGGCATGGTTCCGGAGAACGGTCACCCCTTCAGTTGGGGGGGCATTATAAACGGCGCCTACAACACCAACATCATCGAACGGTACGGCTATCCGGGCATCAATGACTACCTGGATCGGGTTCCCGCAGATCAACTCGGATTGCCCGGCGTTGCGGTGACGCACCTGTGGTGTGATCGCCCTGAAGATACCCAGATGGTGGCCGCCTCGGCGGGAATTCCGCATGTGCTTCAGCAAGCAGAGGAGATGGTCGGCCAGGTCGACGCCGTGGTTATCCCGACCGATCTCGGTGAGGAGCATTGGGAGCGGGCCCGGCCATTTCTCGATGCCGGTTTGCCCGTCTTTATCGACAAGCCGCTGACGGACAACCTACCTGACCTGGAGCGCTTCATCGCGGCCCGGCAGGAGGGAGCAACTATCATGTCCAGCAGTTGCATGCGTTATGCCAAGGAGTTTCAAGAGCTCAAGAATCGCCTGCCCGAGGTCGGAGAGCTACGCCTGGTAACCGTTACCTGCGCGAAGAGCTGGGAGCGGTACGGCATTCATGCCCTGGAGTCGATTTACGGTCTCTTTGAGCCCGATGGATGGACCAGCGTCCGTAATGTAGGCACGCCAGAACGCAATTTGGTGATAGCAGCACATGATTCCGGCGTCGATGCCATGCTGGCGCTGGTCAAAGACCTGACGGGGGCCTTCTGCCATGTGGAGGTCTATGGCACGCAGGGTCATATCAGCGCGCAGTTCCAGGATACCTATGCCGCGTTTCGTGCTCAGTTGGTGGCTTTCATCGACTTCCTAAAGGGTGACGCTTCGTTCAACGCATTCGATGAAACGGTCGAGCAGATGCGTATCATCGCAGCAGGCATCGAGAGCCGAAACCGCGGCGGCGAGACGATCTCTTTACGTTGATTTTCGGTCGCCAAGGAATGCGCCCAGCTGACAGCAGGCAACGCAGACGAGTAGGGATGCCGGCGCCACCCAGAGGCGGCTGATATCCGTCCCCAGCGCGATCCACCAGCCCGTCACGACCCCGCCGCCGATGCCGGCAAGCACGAATGCCGGCCGTATACTCACCTTGTAGACAGCGTACATCAGACAGGCGATCAGCGGGCCGAGAAAAGCCCCGGTAATGATTTGCGTGATATCAAAGATGCTTCCGAGCAAGCCCACGAAGCCGGATATCACGGTCGCAATAATCCCGACGGCGACACTGGTCCAGCGCGCGAATTTGAGCTCCGTTTCTTTCGAGCGAATTTTGACGAAACGTTCGCGAAAGTCGAAGGTGATAGTGCCGGCGAGCGCATTCACGCCACTGGTCATGGAGCTCATGGTGGCGGCGAGGATGGCGGCCAGCATGAGACCGGAAATGCCATTGGGAAGTACGCTGGCGATGAAGAAGGGGAATATCATGTCCCTGCGCTCGGGCAGGATGACCTCGGGGTGATAGTCGTACCAAAGTGAAATCGCAATCCCGAGCGTGATCAGCATGGCCAGGATAACGACCGCGCCGATGACACTGATGGAAAACGACCGGATGCTGCCTTTGACCGTGCCGGTGGACAGATATCGCTGCAGCGCCATCTGGTCGCCTACGTAATTGCCCAGGCTGGCCACGGACAGCCCCAGGAGGATGGACCAGATGGTCAGCGTATCTTTCCAGTCCCAGGCCAGCGAGGGCATGGTCAACAGGTGTTCCTCACGCAGGGTATGGGTCAGCTCGGTGGTGTTTCCGGGCAGGTTTATGACGGCAAATACGACGGCGAACACGATGCCGCCAAAGATAACAACGAACTGGATCGCGTCCGTGATGATAACGCCGCGAATGCCACCCAAGGCGGTATAGATTGTGCAGGTCCCGCCGATGATCAATGCCAGCGGCCAGAACCACTCGTCCCCCAGACCACAGGCGCCGATGAGCGCGAGCGTCGGCGCGTAGATGAGCGTGGACATCCAGCCAATGCGCAGGAGCACGAACATGAATGCCGCGGCCAGGCGCACGGACAGGCCAAAACTTTTTTCTAAAACCTCATAGGGTTGCGTGTAGCCCTTGTCCAGGTAACGGGGAAGAAAGAAGTACCGCAGGATAGGCCAGGCCAGGGGCAGCGCGATGATGTTGAAATAGACCTTGGTTCCCTCGGAGTAAGCCAGGCTGGGAATGGCCAGAAAGCTGATGCCGCTGAAAAGCGTCGCGGCCAGGCTCAGGCCGACGAGAAGAACGCCGAATGCTCCCGTCATGCCGCCTCCCGAGGTGAAGTAGTCGTTAACGTCTTCCTGCTTGCCGCGACAGGCAATGCCCACGGCCACGGTGGCCAGGATGTAGATGACGATCAGGATGATGTCCAGGGTCGTTAGCATCAGTTCTTTTGCAATGGTTCCATGGTAAGCTTTGAGAGAGGAAGCGCCAGCACGCATCCGCTGCGAATGGAGGGGAGTACCTCGCCCCCGATGAGAATCAGATCGTCTCTCCAAAGCACGCAGGGGGCGGCCAAAGGCGGCATGGGGCGGGAATACACCGCGAGGTCGCGTGAGGCGGACTCGTCCTTGGGCAGGGGCGGACCGTTCAACCAACAGTCCTCTTCAGTCTGGTAGATCAACGTTTGTGGGCTGAAGCCCGGATGCGTTTCCGGGGACCCCGGATGTACTTCCGCGTAGCCGCCGGCCAGTAAGATGGCGTGGCCGGAATCCATGGCCGGTGACGCGCTTGGGGCGACTCGCGCCTCGGGCAAGTCGGCGATCCGGGTCCAGCTTTTCGATTCCGGATCGAAGCGGTAGACTTGGTTTAGAGGTGTCGGGATGACTTCGCCCGAGTCGTCCCGGGGATAGGCGATGCCGCCAAAAACGTAGACGTATTGACCATCACTGCTGGCAGCCGGGACCAATGGCGCTGCGCCGGGCAGGTCGGGCATGCGCTCCCACTCACCATCCGTGAGGGACAGGCGCCAGCACTGCGCGGTCGGATTCGTTAGTGTCTTGCTCTGGGCTCCACCGATGACATAAAAATAATCCCCGGCGACGGCCCCCGCCCCGTAGGCATTGGGCAGCGGCATGTCTGTCAGTTCGCGTATGACGATCTTGCCTTGTTGCCAAAGAATACGGAAGACCTTGCGCTGCACGCCTTCGTCATTGATGCCGCCGGCAACGATGAGCCCGTGCGCGTCCTGGGCAAAAGCGGCGTGTCCAAGTGGATAGGGGAGGGCTTCGCTTGTTTGGGTCCAGCCTCCGTCCGGTTCGCTCAGGATATAAATGCTATCGCTAAAGTGCTTTTTGCCCTGCAGCCAGATGGGCTTGTCAAAGTAGCTTCCGCCCGCGGCGATCAGTTTTCCTTCCAGCACGCCCCCTATCATTCCGCCATAGCCAACGCCATCCGGTAGCGCGGAAAGTTCCCGCCAGACGTTTGCCTCGTTCGCGTTTGCAGCGCCAAGAGCAAGCATGGCAGTCGTCAACCCCAGGATGAGGCGTTTTTGTGGCGGAGGCATGCCTTGATGTATGGTACTGGGTGTATTGGTTTTCGTCTGATGGGCGAAAACAGTCTGTTTTTACCGATGTAAGTTGACAGCATTGAATGCAGATGTATACATATTGGTCAAGGATTTCTTCTCTCTTCCGATTAAGTTGAAAACAAACATGACCCCCAATATCTTGAAATCACTACGCAACTCATCTGTTTTGTTGCGGCGCGGAACCGGGCTTGGAATAGCCATTCTGGCCGCTCTGGTCTCACAGTCCAAGGCATCCGCTGAGATGGCGGTGGATGTCGATCTACAAAATATTCGCTATATCGATGAGGATGCGACGGATTACCGGGGCTGGCCCATGCTCACCCGCTTGGACAACGGCGACCTCATGCTGGTTTACTCGGGCGGTCGTGACTATCATATTTGCCCCTTTGGCCGTATTGACATGATACGCTCCTCCGACAACGGCGAGACTTGGTCCGAGCCGATGACGCTCGTGGACACACCGCTGGACGATCGCGATCCAGCCGTGCTGCAAACAAGCGAGAACGGTATACTGGTGACCTATAACTGCTCCAGCGTCTATCAGAAGCACATGAACGACCCGCAACGGCTGTTGGCCAAGGTTTACGGGGATGAATTGGAGGCAAATCTCGAACGCTGGAAAGCGCAGGACGCCCTCACGACGGGCGACGAAAAGAAGGCAATACAAGGCCAGTACCGTGGCTTTAATGCCGTGCGTTCGACCGATGGTGGGAAAACCTGGTCGAAGCCTTTTCCGATACCTGGCTTTAGCCCGCGTGGTCCTATACGGTTGAGTGACGGCTCGCTGTTGCATTTTTCCGGCCTCGGCGAAATCACCTGGATGTCCTATGACGAAGGGCTTACTTGGGAGAAAGTGGGCAAGCAGAACGTACCGGGGGGCGAAGATCATGCGGTACAAAACGCAGACGGCTCCATCGTTGCTCATGTTCGGCTCAAGGAAAATACGCCGCAGGGCCGCATCCAGCATACGGTTCAAATGCGCTCCGATGATAGCGGTCAGACCTGGACCGACCCTCGTCACATTGCCGATGGTTATCCGTCACACCTGCTTCGATTGAAGGATGATTCGCTACTCATGACCTATGGTGTGCGCAAAGCTCCCTACGGCATCCGCGCTCGGGTCAGTCGTGATGCCGGCCTCACCTGGTCAGAGGAGCTGATCATATCGGACGATGGCGCGAGTTGGGACCTGGGCTATCCGAGTACGGTTGAGTTGCCGGATGGGCGTTTGCTGTCAATTTGGTACGAAGTGCCGGAAGGCCAGCGCAACGCCGGACTGAGGCAAGCCATCTGGCGCCTGCCGTGATTTTCCGAATGAACCCGGTGGGTGGGTGCTATCATATTTGCTTCTATAATTCCTGTTGACTTTATTAGCGAATGTAGATGTATACATAAATATACAAAGCGAGATTTACTCGAGGTAGTTTGATGGTGAAATTAAGAAATAGTCGTGTCTTGCGGGAAGTGCGCGCCAATCAGGTGGCCACTTGTGCAAAAATCAATTTAAGCGATCCACGCGTGGTCGAGCTGTGCGGCATGGCCGGTTTTTCTTCGGTATGGCTTTGCCTGGAGCATGTACCCAACGATTGGCAGACGATCGAGCATTCCGTTCGCGCCGCTAAAATTCACGATATGGATGTGATTGTGCGTGTGGCTCGCGGCTCTTACAGCGACTACATACGGCCTCTGGAGTGCGATGCGAGCGGGGTGATGGTGCCTCACGTGCAGTCGGCTGAAGAGGCGCGGGAAATAGTTTCCTTGTGCCGCTTCCAGCCCCGCGGCAAGCGCGCTCTGGATGGTGGTAATGTGGATGGAGCTTTTTGCAATGTCCCACTGACGGAGTACCTTGAGCATGCTAATGCCGAGCGCTATATAATCCTGCAGATTGAGTCTCCGGAGGCGGTTGAGCAGGTGGAGTCCATTGCGGCGGTGCCGGGTTATGACTTCCTGCTGTTTGGGGCGGGAGATTACACGCATCGTATTGGGAAGCCTGGTCAGTTCGATTGTCGCGAGGTGCATGTTGCCCGTGCCCGTGTGGAGGAAGCCGCCCGAAAGCATGGAAAAAGCTGCATGGCCGTCGGCCTCACACTGGCCGCGGAGGCACTCTTTTTGAGAGGCTACGGCATCGTGAGTCTTGCTTCGGATGTTGTGGGACTTGGCAATTACCTGCGTAATCAGGTCAAGGATTACCAGCCTGTGGTTGATGAGAAGGCTCTGGGCTCCTTGTATTCAAAAGAAGCTGCCGAGCTGTAAGTATTTTGCACGTAATGGCGGGCTTGAGAACAAGCCGTTTGCATCTGATTTTCGCCTACCTCTCCTTGGCCGTATCTAGGAAGGATGGGGAGCTCCAGAAACTGAATCATCGGAATTCTTGGGGTTGACATATATGAATGTACATGTATGCATATTGAAAAGACTGTTTTATATGATACTTGTTCCATTCATCCCTGCTCCGGTTTTATCCCGGATTCGTTGCATTGCCATTCTTGGGTTGTTTCTTCCCTTGGCCATTCCCTTCTTGGTCGCTAACGAGCCGGATTTTACTGGCTCAAGCCAGAAGCGTGCTGGCGATGAAGCCGCGCAATCCGACTTAGCCGAAGGAGCGGCGGAGGGCATCGTCGTTCATGAAGTGAAGACCATTACGCCCCCGGAGGTGGAATACGCTGGTTGGCCCATGCTCATTCGCACCTCCAGCGGTAAACTCATGGTGGTCTATTCCGGCGGGCGCGATTACCATGTGGGGCCGTTTGGGCGCATTGAAATGATGACGTCCAAAGATGATGGGGAGACATGGACCTGGCCCCAGGTCATCCTCGATACACCTCTGGATGATCGTGGTACCGCGATACTGGAGACGGCTGATGGCACCCTTTTGGTTACCTTTATTGCCTCTACCGTATACAAGAGACATCTCAATAAGCCGGAGCGACATCTGAAAAAGGTGTTTGGCGACAATTTGGAGGAGCACCTGCATCGCTGGCGCCTGGCCGATGCCAGGACTACGCCTGAGGAGATAAGAGTGATTGAAAAGGACTACGGAGGTCGGCTCCTCATCCGTTCTACAGACGGCGGCCTTACCTGGTCGGAAACCATTACGGTGCCTTGCTTCAGTCCTCGCGGGCCGATGAATCGCGCTGACGGTACGGTGCTTTATGTCTCCGGCAATGGCAAGATTGCCGGCGCGTGGTCCAGCAAGGATGAGGGCCAGACTTGGGAGATGATTTCCGAGTTGCCGACACGTGCCGGTGAATCACATTCGGTGCAGGCCGCCGACGGGACCATCGTCGCCCACGTGCGGGAAAAACTGGCAACGGACAAGGGCAAGGTGCAGTATACCATCCAGACCGAATCCTCCGATGGCGGACTGACCTGGTCGGAGGCGCATAAAGTTGCCGACGGCTATCCGTCTCAGCTGCTGAAGTTGAACGATGATGCGCTGTTGATGACTTACGGTATGCGGACCAAGCCTTACGGAATCCGCGGGAAAATAAGCCGCGATAATGGACAAAGCTGGTCGCCGGAGTTTGTCATCTACGACGAGGGAGCTTCCTGGGATATTGGCTATCCCTGCTCAGTGCAGCTTCCCGACGATCGCATCGTGACTATTTGGTATGAAGCTCCTGAAGGCGATTACCATGCTCAGCTACGGCAGGCTGTTTGGTCTATTGATACCGCCGTCGCCAAGGCCGATGGATAGCCACTTCTTATTGCATTTATGGAGTAGGCTTTAGTCGTCGGACATCATTGCGTGCAAGGTAGGGTTGATGGCTTCGGCGAAGATGACATAGCCCTCGGTGTTGGGATGCAGCTGGTCCGGCATCAGAGTTAGCGGGATCTTGCCCTCCGCGTCGACAAAGCGGTCTCCGATGTCGAGGAAGACGATGTTGTTATCCGTAGCGGCGAATTCTTCCAGGTACTTGTTAATCTCAATGCTTTGCAGCCGTCTTGCGGAATCGGGTTCATTGCGCGGCAGTATTGCGAGTAGGAGCAATTTGCTGTCCGGCAATTTTACCCGGATAAGATCGATTATTTGTGTGAGCCCTTCCTCGATTTCGCGGGTAGTATTACGCGGCGTGAGGTTGTTGGTGCCGGCCATCAGAACCACGACCTGCGGAGCGATGCCTTCAAGCTCTCCGTTTTGAAGCCGCCAGAGAATGTGCTGCGTGCGGTCGCCATTGATGCCGAAGCACGCTGCGTTCAGGGGGGCATACTCGCGGTCCCATACGCTTTTCCCGCGCTTGGGGTCTTCCCAGTATTGCGTAATGGAGTCCCCGATGAAAAGGATGTCGATATCGCCTTCCTGAGCTCTTTGGAGGAAGCGCTGATGGAAGGGCTCGGCACGCGGGACAGGTGTGGTCGCCGTGTTGGCTTTTGCCAGTGTCATGCCTGCGAGCAGGATAAGCGTTACTAGGTGGAATCTACTCATTAATGGCCTTTGGTAATGTCCATCGGGCTTGGCGCAGGGCGGCCTTTTTTGTGTCTTCGGGTACTTCGTACCATACGGTGATCAGTGTGCCGTCGCTGAGTTCCGCCGTACTGGGATAGCCGAGATCCCAGGTCGGGCCGTCAGCATAGATGATGAATTCTTCGGACCAGGTCTTGCCATTGTCGTCACTGATTTTGCCTCGGATGCCGTAAGGTCGCTTGCGGTAGCTGTAGGTCATCAGGAGACGGCCATCGGCGAGCCTTGCCAGATGGGTGGGGTAGCCGGTGACGCCGATTTCATGAAACTGGGTCCAGGTGGACCCTCCATCGTGGGACTCGGTTTGCAGCGTCTTTTTCTCTTTGATCCCGGCTCCTGACAGGCGGGCCTGAACGATCAGTGTTCCGTCCTCGGCTTCTACGGCATGGAGCTCGTGAAGGACAGCATTGGATTCCCCTTCACGTGGCGCAAGATAACTGAGCAGCTCCCAGGTTCGGCCGTCGTCATCGGATACCCAGACGCCGATTTTCTCATCCTCCTGCCACAGCTCCTTGCCGGCGTAGAGGAGACGGCCGTCGCGCATGAGGATAGGTCCGTGTGGGCTGTTGCAGGGCGCAGGTACGCGTTCACTCCAGGTGCGCCCGCCGTCTTCAGAGCGAAGCAGCCAGCTCCCGACATCGGCTTCCTTTTCCTCCTGGCTTGAACCCAGCTCCGCTTGACGCCAGGCGTCGAGATGAGCTGGGAGGTCATCGCCAAACGCTTTTGCTAACAGGCGCTCGGGGTTGTTCAGGTGTCCTTGATAGGCGAGGGAAGTGAAGGTCGTGGCCAATAGCGTGCCCTTCTGCGTTTCCACAAGGCCTCCGTCGCGTACATCGATGATGCTGTCCAGCAGCACGCGAGGGGAACTCCAGTTTTTCCCGTCGTCTTCCGAAACGATGAGCTCGAGACGGCCGAAAGGGCAGACGTGGTAATCACGGTTCCCCGAGTAAACCACCATCAGCCTGCCATTCTGCAGGCGGGTAAGCGTAGGCCAGCCATGATAGTCCTCCGGGCTGTGGCTGATGGTGCGAACATCAACAACCTCAGCCTTGGGCGATGAGTCTGGTTGGCTCGCGACCACGGTCACTAGGTGGAGTATGGCGAAGAGCAGGAGGGGCAGGATACGGAAGGTAAACAGATGCACTTTTAGATGAATGCATAGGAATGCAAGTCGGTCAATTCCATTTAGTACAGACTGATGAGTTTTTCTCATGAACATTTCATTTATGCCTTATATTTTTCTTGTTGACTTAATGAACACGTATGTATGCAATAGCCTCCATGAAGACAATATTTACTGCAACGATCGGCTCTCTCTTCACTCTAATACTCCTGGCGGGTACGACCGCCAGCGGCGTGGTAATCGCCTCGTACGACTTTGATGGTCTGTCGGGGGATGAGGTGACCCTCGCGGCAGCCTCCTCGGAAGCGAACATATCAGCCAGTGTGCTTTCGCGTGGGGCGGCTTACGATGGCTACGCGGCGGCATTCACCACGAACGGATTCGGTACGCAGCCCGGTGCCGTTGATGAGAATGATGCTTTCAGGCAGCTTCATTACACGATTCAGGATGCCGCAGATAATGACGGCTACTACCAACTGACGCTTACACCGGCTGAGGGTTATCAGCTGTCTGTCGACACTATCGTTTTTGGAAGTCGTCGCGCATCCAATCGGACCGGCCCCAATTTAATCGGAGCGCGCTCGAGTTTAGACACCTACACGGCAGATTTGGTGTCGGGGGTAGACGCCAGCGGTGCGGGTGGAAATGTGTCAGCTGTTACGACATTGGATTTTGGCAGTTCTCTGCAGAATGTCGCCACAGAAGTTACCATCAGGATCTACGGCTATGACCGCAACAATGGTTTGGACCGGGGCTTTGGCATCTGGACGATTTCTAATCAGAATGCTTCGGACGTCGATGGCGCTGGAACTGGAAACTTCGTGATTAACGGCAGCATCAGTCCGGTGCCGGAACCAGAAACCTATGCGCTGATTGTGTCAGCCTTGGCTTTCGGTCTGGTGGTGTGGCGCCGCCGTCGGTAATCCTTCTGGACGCAACCAAATCGTAGGCGTGTTTCTTAGGGAAGACGCCTTTTTTATCTTCTAGCTGAAAGGAACCGTAATGAATACTCATAAGGGATTATGGCTTGGGCTTTTCTTGCTGGCTGCCATTGGCATGCGGGCAGAGGTGTTGGTGAAATTCGATTTCACCGGCTATGATGGCCTGCAAGAGCAAACAAAACCTGAGGCGAAATCCGTCGCGGACCACCTTAAAGTGTCGGCCATTAAGCGCTCCCCGATTTATCGGGCTCCCGAGAATGGCAGTTCATTCCTGGAGAGCTCCATGGGTTTTGTGCCCACGGTGTCTGATGGTGCTCTGGAAGATACCTATAGTGTCGCGACTGCGGTGGAAAAGGGCGCCTATTTTGAGATTACTCTGACGGTTGCTCCCGGGTATAAACTGACGATCGATTCCATCCAGTTGGGAACGAAACGCGCTTCGAAGAAAACAGGGCCCAACTATTTCGTGCTGCGGTCCAATCAGGACGATTTTTCCAAAGACATTGCCGACGGTGAAACAGCCGGTGAGGGATACGATGTGCCTCGGAACGTAACGCTTCAAACGTTCGGTGAGTTGAGTGATCTTCGAGGCGAGGTCGTATTGCGCTTTTACGGTTGGGGGCGCGATGCCTGGAGCACCAAAACCGGACTGTGGGCCATCGCCAATCATTCCGAGGTCGGCGGCCTGGTAATCGAAGGTACTGTTCGCTGAGGGCCGACGAGATGAGCCAGGGGGCAAGCTTGCCCTCACTGATGCGGGTAGTTATTACTGTATACTTGAGTATTCTTCGAGCTCGTCGGCATCAGGCTGCATGTCATGAGTTGGGGCATTCTTGCTTTGATGAAGCTCGATTAGGTTAAAGGTCACCGGCCGGTTCGAATTACCGGTCGATTGGAGTACCACAAGTACGCGCGTGTCTTCTCGAAAACGGTGAGCCGTAGAATAAAGCCGTTTCCAATTTTCTTTGGAACTATCGAAAAAGGCCAGTTTGACGGCTTGTAGACTTCTTTCGCTAATGTCCGGTCTGGCAATATCATTCGCGTTCGGAGGCAGCTTGAGTTGATTGGTTCCGATAAGTCCGATAACGGGTACCTCCGAACGATTGATGAGGCAGGCGCTGCCGTTAGGAAAGCGGTTTTCATCGTATTCTATCAGGTAGCCTTTAATGCCTCCCAACGAAGGCGTTGAGTACTCGACTATCAGCAAGCCGTCATGCAGTCCCTCTGGGATGGTGATCGATGTAATTGGAACATAGCTGTCCCCTGTTTTATGGTAGAGAACCATGGGGCTCGGGCCACTGTAATGGTAAGGTCCGGACTGACTGAGAATATTCAGGCCGAGCTCCCGGTACCGTCCGCCCGTAATAATATAAACGGGGTGGCTCATGCGCTCAAATCCCTCCGGAGAGGCGGCATACATATCCTGTGTTGGCAGAACGAAAATACTGAAATCCAGGCTGAGATTTTCCTGGGCTTCAAGCGATTTCGCCAAAATGGTTGCGGCGAACAGGAGAAATAGGTAGGTGCTTTTTTTAGATTTCATCTTCGTTCAGCCAACGGAATGACACAATGGAGAACTTTCTGCCAAAGGTCTGGTTGTTCGTGTTGGTGGCGGGATACTTTTCTGCCGGGTCGGCAGTATCATCAACATACTCGGGCTGGCGCTGTACAATCGCTTCACACCAGGCCTTGCCGGTGGTTTGGCTGCTGATGGTGTCGGTGACGCTGCCATAGGCCCGGATACGGAAGGTGTCACCTCGTGCGGTCAGGTAGGGGCCGATTTGGGTGAGGATATCGGCTTGGGTCAGGAAGCCGGGAGCGGCTGCCGAGCGTGGGCCGTCACCGGCCCCGGGGTAAGGGAAGGCCTTGCCTGTTTGCGCCATGGATTCGGGGGCAAGATCATCCTCCAGTGAGTCATTGATGCCGGGCGGCGCCAAGGGGTCGTTTTTGTTGCTGGTCGCGTCGATTGCGGCCTGTAGGGCGCCGGTTAAGTTTTGCTTGGAATTTCCCGGGGCATCGAGGTCACGGTTGACAAAGTCCGACACGGACAGGAAGGGGCCGCGGGCTTTGACTTCGTCGACGATTGCCTTGGCCAATGCCTCCAATTGCGCGTCCGGCGTGCCATCGATTGTTCGAAAGCCACGCCAGGGATCGCTATCGTTGCCGGATGGAAGGCTAAAGCGTGGAAAAGCCAATTCAAGATCGGCGATGCTTCCCCTCACGGGCGCAAGTGCGAGAGGATTGACGTAGTCGAAGCGCTCACCCGCCCAGCCGGACAGGACTGCTTTCCAGGCTTCGACGGAGGTGGAGTTGACGTTAAACATACCGTCCACGCTCATCTGGGTAGCGGCGGTGTCGTAACGGTCGAGTTTGTTTTCTGTGGCTGTTGTAGCTAAGGTATAGCGCGGGTTGCCGTCGACGGCGTTTACCGTGCCGCTTGCGTCGACGCGACTGGAGAAAAAGAAGTCGTCCCACAGGACTTCGTTGAGGCGGTAAGAGAAGTCCTTCGCATCATGAGCCACATATGGAGAGGCGTAGCTGTTGCCGACGGCATAGGCGGGTTCCCAGGCCTCGGAAAGGTTCAGGTGCTGGAATTGGCCGAGGGAATAGAGCGGGCGAGTGGGTACTTCAAAGAGCGTAACGAAGCTTTCGCTGCCCGTGTTATCCGGGCCCCAAAAGGTATGCGTGAACTCACCGCTCCCGAAGGGAGAATCTACCGGAAAGGCGGTTTCATAAATAGGATAATGATAGCCGTCGAAAACGGGGTTTCCTAGCCACAGTCCACCCGGGTCCTGCTCACTGTTTATCGCGCGTGGGTTGTAGTCGGCCAACCAGCGGCTTCCGCCGGTGCCGTCCGATCTGGTTGGGTATTGGCCGGGTGAGGGGATGGCGAGTCTGCTTGAGTCTCTTGTCTGATGTTTCATGGGAATCGCGGAGTCGGCTTCGTTCCATTGCGTGGTGACCGCTCCGAGGGATGAGAATAGGCTGTCGTCAATGGCTTGTACGATTGTGTTCCCCTGATAGAGTTTGAAATGCAGGTAGCCCCAACGGACGCGGACATAGCAATTGACCGCGCCACTGGTCACCGGATCGAGATCGCTTTGTGGAATGGTGCCGTTAGAAACGGAAACATCCTTCCATGTGTAATTCTCTGTATCGTACTGATTGGTCAGTTCGGCGCCGCTGGAATCGTATTCTGCTGAGTTTGCCAGCGAAAAAACCTTCACTTCACCGGGGCGAAAACCGATCGCATTCATTTTTAGTTTTAGAGGTGCTCCGAAGACATTGGCAAAGGTACTCTGCAGGTCATAGTTGCTATCGTCTTTGTAGCTTTTGCCGGCCGCGAGCTGAGTCCACATAAATAGTATCAGAGCCCTGTTGAACTGGATTTCGACTGTGTAATCGGAGGGCTCCAGGGCGACATTGTAGGGATTGGCGATGGCTACGATCGGCTTCAAGGTCCAACGCGGAAGCGAGGGTTCCGTGCCCGATGTCAGCATCGCCCCGAGATTGAGTTGTACTGCCGTCAAGATCGGGGCGACGCCGTGCTGCGTTGCTGTCTGGGCCTGTACTTCGATGCTGGGAACTTCGTTAGCGAGGGTGGCATTTTTGAAAGGGAGCTGGTAGTAGGAACGAAGGAGCCCCCAGCTTGGGCCGCCGCTGTATAGGCTGGCGTTATTCGCATAAGCGGCATCGTCGCTGAATCCGGATTCGAGGATGCGGCTGAGATCCTTGCGGAATCCGCCGTCCATCACATCGACAAGGAGCCCCTGACTGATAAACGAAAGGTCCGCTTGGGAACGCTGAAACGGGATTTCGTAGTCGGGACCGGCCATGGCTCCTTCATGGTAGCTTTGGGCCCGTGTAATGGATTCCGGCAGGACGGCGGTATTGCTCTGGAATAACGTCTCAAACTGTTCCATCCACGCTAATCTGGGATCGTAGTCTTTTTTATTTGCGGATGGATCGTTATAGGTACTGGGAAATAGATGGTTGTCCGAGGCAGGGGCACTTTTTGCCATAAGGGATTCGTCGCCGATCCACCATGCCGCTTCGTCATGTGACGTACCGGAATTGGAGAGGGTGATGACTTCCCCTTGGATGGTAATCGGAGTGCCGGTGGCGGTCCTGTAGTTGAGAAGGGGGATGGAATTGCTTATGTCGGGCGTCGCCGGATCCGGAGAGCCACTCGAGGAAATGAGCCAGTGGGGCTCTCCGTAGGGTAGGCTGTCGGTGGCCGCGGACACTGAAGTGGGCCAGACGCCCGTCCAGAGCCGTGCCGCATCAGAGGTGCCTGGCAGGATTTCCGCTCGGGCGGTGATCCGGCAATCGTCGCCCGCATATTTTTGTAATTCCCCGATGGCGATGGAGAGGGCCGTCAGCGCATTCTCCTGGGCCTTGCTTGTTGTCTGTGTGGTGCCCATGGAGCGGGTTTCTATTCTCACCAGTGTGGCCAACGAGACCAGAAGCAAGAATACGAAGGACAACAACGCTATGGCTGCAATCAAAGCAAACCCGTGTGATGAGCCTGGGTTTTCTGCATGAAATGTCTTAATGCGCGTCATAAATGAACTCATATGTATACATAATGGAGCATGAGCAACGCCAAATTGATGATTTCAGTGCTAATTTTGAAAAAAATCGTGCGACATTTGCCGATTCGAATCCATTTTATTTCAAGTGCCTGCAGCAGTTTTCATGCAAGAAAAGCTGATGGGTAAATAGAAAGCAAGAAATGCCTGATATTGCTTAATCTGTCATTATTCCAGGGAGAATGCAAGATCCGATTGCAAGATGAATTTCGACCGTTTTTTTCGACAGTGCTCTATTTTCGTAATTAGCAGCTTGACCAATATGAATTCGAATGTATGCATATAAAGCCATGAATGCAAAAATATTCTCTCTGGCTGCTGCGCTAATGGCTCTGTTCGGGACTTCTCTTCAGGGGGTAACGTTGGTTTCCTATGATTTTTCGGGCCAGCCTGGTAACCAAACAACCACGTCGACTTCCGTCGTAGCCAGTGGCCTCAGTGCCGATCCGTTGAGCCGTGGGGCGGGCTTGGGCTCAGTCGCCTTTGCCGACAGTATGTCGGGTACTGGTTGGGACGTGGGTGATTTTACACCGTCGGATAACGATTATTTCGAATTTTCCATTACTCCGGATTCGGGGTATGAGATGGATGTTACGTCTATTGACCTTTCCATCCTGCGCTCATCGTCGGGAGCTAAGAACTACGCGATATTTACCAGTCTGGATAATTATGCGTCGGCAGCCACCAATACTTATTTGGATATTGGAACCGGCACCCAGAATTTAAGTTTTACCTTCCTGACTCCTTCCAATTTTGAGGGATTGGCGAGTGGTTTGACTTTACGCTTGTATGGCTGGAATGCAACCACCGGTGGCGCGGCCTATTTGCAAAGTACATTTACGGCGAGTGGGTCTGTCAATGTGGTGCCTGAGCCGTCCACCTATGCCCTGTTTATGTCGCTGGGATTGGTGGCCTATCTGGTATGCCGCCGACATCTGCGGAAGTAATAGCTCCATAGGATTCAAAACAATGAGGCTCTTGCTCGCTCTCCTGTTTGCCGGTGCAGGCGTGATTGCGTCTGCCGATACCGCTCCAGCGGAGGACGGTGTCTTGGCCAGCTATTATCTAGGAGGGCTGAGCGGTAATGAATACGAACTGGACGTGACCCATGTTGTGCCTGGAGTCACGGCTGGGGCGCTCAGCCGTGGTAATGGTTTGAATTACACGGTGCGCGCCGAGAATACCTTTTGTGCCAATGGTTGGACTCGATCCGAGGAACCGGCAGAGAACGATTATTTTTCCTTCACGATAGCGCCTCTGGAGGGCTACGAAATCGACTTGGAAGCACTGGATTTTACGGAATTTGTTAATCGCAACGGACCGGCTAATTTTGTCATCCGAAGCAGTCTGGACGATTTCAAAAGCAACTGTTTCGGGCCTGTTGGCATCTCCGATATCGCGCCGGTGAACCTCAGGGAAATCCCGCTGAGCGATGCTTTCCTCGGATTAACGAAGCCGGTGACCTTTCGATTGATTGCATGGGGTTCCAAGAGTAGCGGCAGTGGCGTTTGGGGCATTGGGAATCCTAAAGTGCCCACCCGTTTGGTGGTGCGTGGTCAGGCGAGGCGTCCCTGACATCTACGGTGTTGCTGGCATCTTCGTAAATTGTATTATCATTTTCAAGATATGTTCCTGCTTCGAGGTGTCAGCTGGTTTGTCTTCATCGCCTGTTTTTCATTCGCGTGGGGGCAGGCAGCTGGGCCGGTAGATGAGCAGCGGAGCCATTCTGTCGGGCGCATTCTATTTAACGATGATGGCGATTATACCTATGTTGGAAACTCGCCAGATGAGTGGCGAGTCCATCTCGCGCAAATGCTCGAGGGATTGAATCGGATACCGGTAACGGGTTTGGTTTACTCACTAGCTACGGGGACAGATGTTCTGCTTTACCCGAGCCAAGCGGGCAGCTCTTGGGGATGGAAGCAAACGGAGATTCCGAGTCGCCTTTCCCATATCCGGCAATTCCCCATCGCGGTTCAGTCAGGCTATGACGGTGTTCGCTGGGCTGCTGAAGATGCGATGTCCCTGGGGTTGGCCTTTGTGCCGGCTTTTCGTATGAACGATGCCCATTACACAAGTGGTAACGCGTCTTACCTAGAAGGTCGGTTCTGGGAGGAAAATCGTGGTCTTTACACTTTTCAACAACCCCCCTATCCGGTTGGTAAGCTCAATGGGTATAAAGAACTCCTTGATTTTTCCCACCAGGAAGTGCGGGCCCACCGCCTGGCAGTAATCGAAGAGGCCATTAGCCGTTACACGGATGTGTTGGATGGCTTTCTCCTGGATTTTATGCGAACTCCCGCCTTTTTCGACCTGGATATGGCCGAGGATAAGGCGCCCTTGATGACGGAGTTGGTGCTGCGTGTAAGGCAAGCGCTTGATTGCGTGGAGGCGGAGAAGGCGCAGCGTATTCCGTTAATTGTTCGCGTGCCGGCCACGTTGAATAATTGTCGGCGAGTGGGCTTAGATCTGCCGGAATGGATGCGTCAGGGCATTGTCCAAATCGTGATTCCCGCGCAGGCGATGACGCTTGCTCATGATTCTCCGTTGCAGGAGTTCATCGATCTTGGGGAGCCGCAGGGGATCCTTGTATATGCGTCCATTTACGAACGAACGAATTACACCTGTTCTTTCAGTCGGCAAGCGCCGGACAAGAGTGACTTTATCGGACGCAGTGCTTCCGCTCAGCTTCTGCGTGGAGCGATTAACAATTACCGTCACATGGGAGCGGCGGGATTTGAGCTCTATAATTTTAATCTGCCTCTCAATGAGGCTCAGGGGAAGGCCTTTCAGTCTTTAGATTCGTCGGATAGCGATGCTGGATTGGCGAGGGTCTATGCCATTACCCCGGCCTATTTTTTTGACTATCTCGATATCTATGAGCCAGCGAAGCAAATCCCGTTTCCCCTTTCAAAAGCGAAGCCGGCTCTTCGCCTGAATCTGTATTTCGGTGAAAATCCTGCCGGACTGAATGCGTCGGATTACTGCGGCTTAAGACTGGGTTTTGCTCGCGACATCCAGCCTGACGCTTTGCGGGTCTCGTTGAACGGGAATATCCTGGAAGCGAGCAGCAGTAGCTCGCTTAATGTGAAGCAGGGACCCAGGGCCTTCCTGCAATACGCCATACCCGATGCATCCGATGTGTTGCGGGAGGGTGGAAATGATTTGCTCATAACCGTGACCGATGCCGAATCAACGGTGGAAAACACCCTTGTCGAGGTACAGGTGGGAATTCTGTCTGAAGGGAGCTAACCGGTTGCGGTGGTGGCGCACGGAGATTTTCGATTCGGCCATTCCGCCGGATTTAAAATCCAACCGGGTACTTGTGGAATTGTTTCCAGAGCAGCGTTGGTGCGGGATTCGCCTCCGCTAGAGGCGTGCAGGGTACAGGTGTTTTGTTTGACCTGATCTGTTGTCTCAACTCCGATGACGACGGAACTGATCAGGGGATTTTCGACCATCAGTCGCAGCAGGTATTCGGATAAAGGAATTCCGTGGGAGCGCGCTTGGCGGCGCAGGGCATCCCGCGCGGGCTTAATGGCGAGCAAGTGGGATGGCGTGGAATCATCGTCCATGAGCAGCAACCCCTGCAGGAAGGCGCTACGGGCAAAAACCAGGATATCCCGCTCGGCGCAGGTCTGTAGCAGACCGGTTTCGGTGAAGCGGTGGTCGACGGCATTGGTGGGGATTTGGACGGCGTCCACGCCGGAGTGGTCCAGTGCTTGTTTTAGCCCTTCGGGGCTGGCGACGGATACGCCGGTCAGCTCGCAGAGTCCTTGCTCGCGCATCTTTTGAAGGATGTCCCAGTATATCAGATTCTCCTCGCGGTGAAGCAGGACGCAGGGCAGGGCATCGAGCTCCAGGCAGCGCAGAGAATTCTGGATGCTTTGGCGGATGCGTGTTTCCGCCTCGCTAGCGGTCAGATCGGCTGGCAGGGGCTGTACCTTGGTAACGACCGTAAATGCCTCTTGCAGATTCGCCTCTCGGAGCGCCTGGCCTAGAACGGCCTCGCTCTGGCCGTAGGCGGCCGCGGTGTCGATGCAGTTGATGCCTTCGCTCGCAGCGGTTTCCAGCATCTGGCAAACTTCACTTACGCTGGGCGGACCACTGGTATTGGCCACGCCATAGGCCTGGCCGAGCTGGGCGGTGCCCAAAGTAAGTTTGGAAAGGGTGAAGCTCATTTTGCGGTGTAGCCTCCATCAACCATCAGATTGGTGCCGGTGATGTAGGCCGAGGCATCTGAAGCCAGGAAGGCAATCGGCCCCTGAATGTCGGCTAGGTTTGCAGGGCGTCCCAGCAGGGTGCGCTGACTGTAGCGTTGTACAAACTCGGCGGACATGCGTTCGCTCAACACGCCACCGGGGCTGAGGCAGTTGCAGCGGACCCCCTGCTGGCCGTACTTGGCCGCGATGTAACGGGTGAAATTGACCATGCCACCCTTGTGGAAGAAATAGTCGGGTATGTAACCATCCATGCCAAGCCCCTCGTAGAGGGTGGCGTCCGGTCCGACGACCCCCTGGATGGAGCCTATATTAATAATAGAGCCGCGGCCTTGCCCGGCCATTTGGTCCGCCGCAAGCCGGGTTAAGGCAAAGAGCCCCGTTGCATTCGTTTGCATGCTTTCCTGGAATGCCTCGGCCGGATCCTGGTGGGATTTCATCGGGCGCGTGGCCGCATTATTGACGAGAACGTCTATTCTTCCCGATTCCTCCATGATCTGGGCTACCATCGCCTCTATGGAGGAAGTGTCAGCCTGATCGTAGGCTACGGCCTTGGCCTGATGCCCCTGGGAGACACGCTCTTCGGCGGCTTGTTTCAGCTTCTCCAGGTTTCGTGACGCCATCCACACGAGTGCTCCGGCTCCGCATAGGGCGTCCACAATAGCTTGGCCGTAGAGGCCGGCAGCTCCGGTTACAATTGCAATCTTGCCATCCAAAGAAAACTCGTTAACCGAAAACTCAGTCATTTCTAATACGTTAATCATCTTGCAATCAGCGGCAAGCCGAATATGGACACATATGCATACATTTTTAAAAACAAAAGCTTTTTTGGCTGCTGCTGTAAATGAATGCTTGCATACCTAAGTATGCATGCATAAATTTCATCTAATGAGAAATCCCAATACCATCCAGGCTTATCAGTACCTTCGTAAGAAGATTGTATCCGGTGAATTTCCCCCGGGTAGTTTTCTTTCCGCGCAGAGCATTTCGAAGGAGATTGGTGTCAGCCGCACGCCCATGCGAGAGGCGTTGCGTCAGCTTGAGTGCGAGGATATGGTTACGATCGTGCCCAAGCTTGGCGCCACGGTTACGAATTATAGCCGGGAAGAATTTCAGGAGCTGTTGGGTTTTCGGGAAGCTTTGGAGCTTTATGCGGTCAGCCGTGCGGCCACGTTGCGTCAGGCGCAGCACTTGGCCGAGCTGCAGGATATCATCGAGAACATGCGGGTGGAGACAAACCGGATTGTGAAAACCAAGAAGGGGGCGGCGGACCTCTCTGAACTTTCGAATCTGGATATGCGTTTTCACCGGGTTATTTTCACCGCCGCGGGCAATCAGATGGTGATGGAACGGTACGAGCGCGCGAATATTTTACAGCGGATGATGACCCTGGCCGTGCCTCGCGGATCCCTGCCTGAAGACCTGACCTCGAAGGAAAATATCATGAGTGTTTTTGAGGAGCATGTGGCTATTTTTGAAGCGATCCGGGACCAGGATCCCGATCGTGCGCGTAAGGCTATGGCGCGGCATATTGAGATTTTGAGCGCCAAGTACATGAGATGGATGAGTGCCCTGCCGGAGACTGAGGCGACGGCTCCGCAAGAAGTCTTTATGTAACTGGGGTGTGCCCCGGTTTTAGTCAGTGAAATTGAATTTTCACAGTTGGATGCTCTTGAGAGTATTCATTGGTGATTACCCGCTTTCATGCTCATTGATGTCCACAATCATATCGGTGTCGAGTTCCTGACTTACCTGCGGGGAGAGTTTCCCTATTGTCAGGATGTTCCGACGCTCTTGGCGCAGGGCAGGGCCTGTGGGGTTAGCCACTGGGTGGTGTTTCCGTTTGTATCCTATGCTGCGCTGGACACGGACCGGTTGCGTCGCGGCGAAATTGCCCTGGGCGGGATTGAACGGGTTCCCTATGCCTTGGAGAACCGGCGCCTGCTGGAGGAGGTCTATCGGCTTTGGCCGGACTGTTCCGCGCCCATGTTGCCTTTTGTCATGGTCGATCCTTCGCGGGAAACAGAGGCTCAGGCGGCAGAGTTGAAAAAGCTGCGCGGCGAGTATCGCTTTTACGGCATCAAAATCCAGTCGACCATGATCCAGTCGCCGATTGATAACCTGCTGCGTCAGGGGCGTGTCTTTTTGGAACTCGCCGAAGACTGGGACATCCCATTCCTGATTCACAGCAGTTATCACCGGGAGGATTGCTGGGCGCAGTCACATACCATTTTAGATGTCGTCGAGGCCACGCCTGGGGTGCGTTTCAACCTCGCCCATAGCTGTCGCTTTGAGAGGTCGGCACTGGAGCGCCTGAATGCTTTGCCCAATGCCTGGTTCGATTGTTCCGCGCATGGTATCCACTGTCAGTTGGCGGTGAAACAGAGCCCGATTGTGCCGCCGGAGAACGAACGTTTTGATGCCGACTACGCAGATCCCGGAGCAGTCCTGACTGCTTTGGCCGAGGCCTATCCGGACAAACTTCTGTGGGGCAGCGATTCGCCATTCTATACTTGGAAATCCCTGCATCCGCCGGAGTCGGTGGTCAGTGATTACGCAGCCGAGGTGAGCTATCTCAATGCGGTGCCGGAGCCATTGCGGGCTCGTGCTAGCGGGGAAAACGTGCTGAATTGGCTTGGATTGGAGGCGAGCGATGTTGAACTTTAATGGCAGAAGCGTACTGGTGACCGGCTCCAGCAGCGGTATTGGGCTGGCGGTCGCACAAGCTCTGGAAGCCGCCGGTTCTGGGGTTGTTTACCATGGCTCATGTGCGAAGACCCTGGCTGCGGTCGGTATTACCAACGGCCTTGCGGCGGATCTCCTCAGTGAGGGTGGAGCGGAGCAATTGATTGCGGATGCCTTTGACCGGGCGCCGGAGATGAGCCTGCTGGTCTGCAATGCTGGGGCCTACTTCGATGTGCCCTTTCTGGAGATGACGCGCGAGCGTTTTGGCAGAACCATGCGCCTCAACGTGGAAGCAACTTACTTTCTCATACAAAGTTTCGCCCGCCGCCTGCGCGATGAAGGCCGCAAGGGTGCCGTGGTGGTGACGACTTCGGTGAACGGTTCGCAGTCTGAAATGGATTCGACGGCATACGACATGTCCAAAGGCGCGCTCAATATGCTTATCCGTTCCTGCGCGCAATCGCTGGCTCCGCATGGCATACGTGTCAATGGCGTCGCGCCGGGGCTCATTCGCACTGCGGCGACGGCGTGGTTGGACGAGCGACCCGAGGTCGTGCGCTATTTCCAAAAGCGCATACCGCTGGAGCGTGTGGGAACGGCGGATGAATGCGCCGGAGCCTATCTCTACCTGTTGTCCGATCTGGCAGCC
Organism: Verrucomicrobiia bacterium; assembly: GCA_030432235.1. Lineage (GTDB taxonomy): Bacteria > Verrucomicrobiota > Verrucomicrobiia > Opitutales > Cerasicoccaceae > JAUIHT01. The sequence goes on from JAUIHT010000001.1 coordinate 479,438, forward strand.
TATGTCACCGGGGAAATCATCACCGTCGATGGCGGCATGACTTCCAGTCAATTAGGAACATTGCCCGTGAGCAATGATACGCCATGAAGCCAAGTGAGCTCGCCAGCCCCGCCGTCGTTGTCGACGTTGCCCGTCTGGATGCCAACCTGAGGCGCATGCAGGCCCTGGCCTACGGTTGCACGGTGGAGTTGTGGCCGCATATCAAGACGCATAAGTGTGAGGAAATCGGGCGGCGGCAGCTGGAGTACGGCGCGAAGGGTTTTACTTGTGCAAAATTATCCGAAGCGGAGGCATTGCTCGGGACCGGGGTGCGGCGGATTTTTTTGGCCCACTCGCTCGTTACGGAACCGGCCATTGCCCGCCTTTGTGCGTTGGCCGACTCCCTCGACGAAATCACCATCGCGGTGACCAGCCCCGCGCATTTCGAGTGCTTGGAAGCGCTGCTGAAAAAGACGGGCCGCAGGTTTCGCGTTGCCCTGGCGGTGGACTCCGGCCTGGGACGCGAGGGTGCCCGGGATGCCGGGGCTGCTGCTGATTTGGCCCGGCTGATTCGTGACTCCAGCAGCATGAATTTGGTGGCGCTTTATTCTCATGAAGGGCACGCCTACGGGCAGGCTCCCGCTGACATGGAAGGCCTGGTGAGTCAGGCGCACGAGAAAATGATGGAGGCACGTGAGGCTATCGGTGGTGAGTTGCCGCTTTGGCCCGGTTGCAGTGCAACAGCTCATCTGATGATAGGTCGCGAAGCCGTCCAGCGCATCCGCCCCGGCGCCTACGTCTTCGGTGATCTTTTCCTGACCGATGTAACCGGGGCTATGGATTGGGATGCGATTGCCCTGACGGTGGAGGCCACGGTCGTGGACCGCCCGGCCCCCGGACTTGCCTTGATTGATGCGGGCAGCAAGGTGTTTTCCAGCGACAAATCCCCCGAAGGTTTCTTTGCCCGGGCTCAGGATGGGAGGCACCTCTTCGTGACGCGCTTGAGCGAGGAGCATGGATTCGTTGCCGGAGAGGATGCTGACTCCTTGAAAGTAGGGGAGCGCCTTTCCTTGGTCCCCGCGCATGTCTGCCCGGTAGTTAATTTGACCGACCGCCTTTGGGCCCGGCATCCCGATGGAAAAGGCGAGGCCTGGCAAGTCACAGCCCGTGGCTGTGTCTACTAGTTGAAATTCTGTTTTCACGCTATGGCCGAGCGATTTACTGGTGGGGCTATGATCGAACACCTGCGCACGCCTGAAATGCCCACTTCCACTTTGCCGTTTTCGCCGGCAACCGCCTTTGGCAACCTGCTCTTTATCTCCGGGCAGGCATCCGTCGACCTGGAGGGCAAGCTGGTCCCCGATACCTTCGAAGGTGAGATGCGTCGCTCCATGGAGAATCTGCGTCGTATCCTGGAAGCGGCCGGAAGCGGCCTCGACAAGGTGCTGCAGGTCCGTGCGTTCGTTGATGACATCGAAGATCTGGCGGAGTTCAATCGTCTCTACCGCGAATACTTCCACGAGCCTTATCCAGCTCGCACCACGATTTTGAATTGTTTCAAAGGCGCGCTGAAATTCGAAATCGACTGTATCGCAGTTCGAGAGAATTCATAGGCGAACTCTTGAGAACAGGATTGGCCCCGTTCTCGGAGTGGCAATCGTCGTGGGGCTGTCATTGCCACCAGGATACCCGTGCCGGTGATTCGGTTCTACTCCCGCGGGAGCACCAGGCAGGAGGTGGCTTGCTGTGCTGGTCCGTGTGCTTTGGTCATTTAGCATGCGGATTCACGTGGCCGGGTAAATCTTACGAAAATTGTGTCATACCGGACTTGTAGTGCTCTGGGTATCCAGCTAATCTTAGTTTATCATACTATGCTATACTCACACAATACAACGCTCCTCGGTGTCATCGGTCGTTATTTTACTTGGTTGGTTTTACTCCTGTTAATGACACCTGCCATGGGCCAGGAAGCCACATTACCGGCCTTACCGGGCGCTGCTGGTTTTGGCGCAACTGCTACGGGTGGTCGCGGTGGCGCCGTGATTCTGGTAGAAAATCTGAATAACAGTGGGCCTGGCTCATTGCGTGAGGCACTGGCTCAGGAGGGACCGAGGACTATTATCTTTCGCGTCGGCGGTACGATTGAGTTGGGATCTCATCTGCTTATCAGAAACGGGGATGTCACGATTTTGGGACAAAGTGCGCCGGATCCCGGAATTACCTTGGTTCGAGCAGGCATCCATGTGGCGGCGGATAATGTTATCATCAGCAATCTTCGCGTTCGCGTTGGCGATTCGCCCGACGGCCCTTCCCCGACTGATCGTGACGGGCTTTCCTTATCGAGTGGCCAGAGGATACTGATCGATCATTGCAGCTTCTCCTGGGCGGTAGACGAAAATGTGGGAATCTCCAGCGATGTGAGTGATGTGACAGTGCAATGGTGCATTATTGCCGAAGGGCTATCCAATAGCATCCATCCAGAGGGTGAGCACAGTAAGGGCTTGCTGGTGTACAATGGCTGCCAGAACATTTCTATCCACCATAATATTTTCGCTCATAATACGGAGCGGGCCGCATTGTTCAAAAGCGGCACTTCGGGCGAGTTCATCAACAATTTCGTCTACAACTGGGCTTTGCAGGCGACCGGGCTAACACATGTTTCCGGTGAGAGCTTCTTGGAGCCTTCCCGGGTAGATATCGTGGCCAATGTCTATCGCGTTGGGCCTGATACGACGAATCCGTCACCGCTTACCGTTACCTCAATTTTGAGTGGTTCGCGGATATCCATTCAGAAGAATGAGTTTCCGGGATTCGGCTTGTTCAATCTCGTTCAGATTCTGGCGGGTTTCAGCTTCGTGCAGGAATCTCTGGAGTCTACTTTAGAGTTTTATTCCTCAAGCATTTCGTGGCTTGAGGAACAATTAACAAATATGGGTTTTGGCCTCCTTGATGGGGATAGCGAAACGTCTCCGGTTTTGAGTTTTTTGCATATGTTCAAGCGCAAAAGCGTCCAGAGCGGTACTCCCGCTTATCCCGTTGAGGTCAATGCGGCTTTTGCGCTTCAGGGCCGGCTGGCGGCTTTTGCCGGAGCGCGGAATCAACAGGGGGAGCTGGATGCCATCGACAGCCGAATCATCGAAGATATTTACCAGGGAGGAGGTGCTATCGTGGATGCTCCACCTGCTCACGAAATGACTCAGATTTTGGAGCAAGGCGGGACGTTTAGTACGGTTGTGGATTTGGACTCAGATGGCCTTCCCGATGCCTGGGAAGTGCTCCATGGGCTGGACCCGCTGAACCCCGGTGATGCGACTGAGACGCTGCAGGGCGGCATGTCGACGCTGGAGGTGTACTACTTGGAAACTTATCGAATACCCCAAGGTGGGGCCTGGAAAGACGCCTATTATTTTCAGGACGATTGGTACTACTCGAAATGGTTCGAATGGTTCTCGCTCCGTACGCCATGGATGTACCATCCGTCTCACGGATGGTTATACTTTTTGGGTGAGGATGAATCGAGCTTGGTTTTCTTTTTCGGTGAGTCGATTGGGTGGGTCTGGACCGGAGAGCGAACTTATCCATGGCTCTACAGTTATTCCCGGAGTGACTGGGCTTACTATCTGGAAGCCGGGGAGACACCGGAGGAACGCTTATTTTACCTGGTATCCGAAGAAGCGTGGTATACTCCGGAGGAGTTTCTCGTCCCGGAAGAAGAGGAATGATCCTTGGTGGCTGAGAGAAGATATCGGGAGCCGAGGGCGCACCCAAGCCATCGCCTAACCTTCCTCTTGCTCGGCAATTAACTCTTCGATAGGCGCATCAAGATAGGCATCTAGGTTCCGGACGTAGTTGCCCTGGAGGTAAGCCCAGCCGGCATTCAGGCTAAGAAAGAGAAACAAGGAAGTGCCAATGACGATGAGCCCGCGTCTCCGGTTGATGGATATCAGGTCCAGTATGCCCGCCAGCAGAGCCAAAATGGAGAAGGGAATCAACGTCCGTACGATGCGAACATACGGACGCTGCAGACTATCCTGAAATTCTTTCCATTCTTCCGGACTCCTGTAACCAAGCTCCTTCCTGAGGTTATCCTCGACGTCAAAGAGGGCATCTTTGTTTTCACACCATAGTTGAGCCCCATAATCTCCAAAGTAGTGGAACCAACCGGAGATTTCGGGTGCGAGAAACTTACCCACGAAATTGAACATCAGGGCCAGGCCCATCAATACCGTAAAACCACCGAATGCGCCCAACGACTTTTTGGCCAGCTTCTGATATTCCTGGGGGAGTACTCTGGCCATTTCATCCAATAGGCCAAAAAGTTTCTCCCGGCTATCCTTGAAGCTACTTTTATGTACTGCTGCGTGTAGATAAATCACAGCGAAAGCGCCAAAAAAAGCAGATACTACTAGGATGATAACTTCTGTTCCCATAATTAATTACGATTTCAGCTGGTTTCTAAATTATCGCTAAGGCGCACCCCATTTATCTGCGGTCAGGCCTCGCGTTTGCTCCACAACTTGTGATTGAGGTACCAGAGGATGCCGATGGTCAGCAGGAGCAGGTAGACGGCGATGAGAGCGAGGAGGATAAGAGCCTTATAAAAGATGTCGTCAGCGAGTTCGCGGCGCATTTGATCCACGTCGTCGATGGCGGCCTGTCGCTCTTTGGAGATAAAGTTCTGGAGGGTGACGCGCTCGGCCTGGAGGTTGGCAAGGGCTTCGGTACGGATGGTTTCCAGTTCATTGTAGGCATCGTCCCAGTATTTATTCAGTTCGCCCATGACGATTTTACGCTCTTCGGTGAGCTTTGCCAGGATGGCATTGCGCTCCTCATCAATTAGTTCGGGTATGTCCTGCATGAGGCCGTTGGCTTCGATGAGGGCGACGTTGGCGTTGTCCATGGTTTTTTCCGCTTGGTCCATGAACTGCGGCATGCGCTCGGCGGTTTCGTCGAGCCGGTAGTAGCCGAGCACATCGAGGATGAGGAGCTCGGCCTCCCAACGGGCCTGCTCCGGGAGTTGCGCGCTGTAGACGCCAATCTTGCGGTTGAGGTCGTCGACGGTGGTGACCATCTCGTCGACGCTGTCACGGAAGGATTTGCCGAGGGCGAGACTGATTTCAGTGGCCTGATTGATGATAGTCTCGCGGGCGTCCATTTCGTCGGTGATGGGATAGTTGGTGGCCCACTGGCGGACGATTTTTCGGGCCTCTGCCGTGTCATTTTGGAGCGTGATGCTGGCGTAGAGTTTTTCGATGCGCTCGTTGATGGCCTTGGCGGCGTCGTAGGCCATGGGGGCGTAGGGGCCAAATTTCTCCTTACCCCGGCCGGCCTCGAAGTAGTCCATCATCTGGAAGCTCAGCCCCCAGGTATCGAAGAGCGCGATGAAGCCACTGGGCGAGAAAAGGGCTTCACGGATGGCGGGCGTGGCGGTGGCCTTCCAGCGCAGGGCGGCGAACTGAATTTCTGGATCGTCCGTGCTTTCGATGATCTCGTTAGCGGTTTTGCGGATCTCGCCGGTCATGGGGTTGACCATCGCACGCATCGTCAGGCGCAGTTGCGTGGCATTCACGCGCATGCCCTCAAGTTTATCTTTGGTGTGATCTTGGCCCAGAAAAAGAGACTCGCAGCCGACCAGCAGCAGGCAAAGCCCTGCCAGCAGGAAAAGGCCGGTATGGCGGCGAATAGCAGTGACGCGCGACATGCCCGACAGCCTGAGCAGGCCGGATGCCATTAGCAAGGCTGCAAACGCGCTTAGCTCTCCTGCTTGGCGGCGGCTTTTTTGGCGGCTTTTTTCTTCGGTGGGCGCGGCGGGAACTCGAAGCCGATGTCGCCGTTGTCTTTGAGCAGGAGGAAGGCGTCGAAGAGGCGCTTGGTGCGGTTGCTGCGGAAGCCCTTGATCAGGCCGGTCTTCTTTTCCGTGAGGAGTTTTTTAACCTCTTCCGGCGGAATGGCCTTGCCGAGCATGTTGCGGCCCAGGCGGAAGGTCGGCTTACCCTTGGCGTCCTTGCCTTCGGAGATGTAGGCGTTGGGCGTCTCGTGCACGGGTGAGTTGTCCACGGGCGAGTTGCCGACGACGGGGAACTGCGACAGATCGATGTCCTCGTCGCCGTTCTCGCCGTTGCTGCCAAAGTCCAGTTCGACGCGCAGGCTGCCGTTGTCCTTCTCCACCAGCTTGAGCAGGGCGGAAAAGGCCTTGCCGGTGCGCGAGGTGAAGCCATCCAGCGGTCCGATTTCGCGCTTTTCGATGAGGGTGGCGACTTCCTCCGGGTCCATCTTGCGGTTGCCGATGACCTTGTTGACGGCGATGACCGGGATAGCCCGCCCGCGCACTTCGATGGTTTCCTCGGAGTGCCAGGAGCGATGGTCTTCCATCAGGTGGCCGCTTTCCAGCGGGCTGGCGATGTCAGACTTCTCCTTGGGCGGGGGCGCACCGAGCTTGGCGATCATCTCCTCGGTCATGGCGATGATGCCGCGCATGAACTGATCGCGGGAAAGGGTGCCTTCCTCGACCTGGCGGAGCTTGTGCTCCCACTCGCCGGTCAGGGCCGGGCTGGTGAGCTGCTCGATGCCGAGGGTGTTGAGGAACTCCAGCAGGCCTTCGGCCTTGTGGGTGGGGACGAGCTCGCGGCCTTCGCGGAAAAGGTACTTCTCGTTGACGAGGTGATCGATGGTGGCGGCGCGGGTGGCGGGGGTGCCCAGGCCGCGTTCCTTCATGGCTTCGGCCAGCTCTTCGTCGTCGACGAACTTCCCGGCGCCTTCCATGGCGGCCAGCAGGGTGGCTTCCGTGTAGCGGGGTGGCGGACGGGTCTGGTCCTGCTCCAGTTCGGTGCTGTTGACAGCGGCCTTGGTGGGGTCGCCGTCCTCGGGGGAGAGCGGCGGCAGGGTGTCTTTGTCATGAGTAGCGCGCCCGTAAACATCGAGCCAGCCGGGGACGGCCAGCACCTTGCCTTCTGTTTTAAACGTGTGGCCGGCGGCGACGGAAATGCGCGTGGTGACGTCGAACTCGGCCGGCGGGTAGAAGACCGCGATAAAGCGGCGCACGACCATGTCGTAAATCTTCTGCTCGGCTTCCTTCAGGCTCTTGGGGGCCACGCCTGTCGGGATGATGGCGAAGTGGTCGCTGACCTGCTTGTTGTTAAAGATGCGCTTGTTGCCGGTGTGGACCCAGTCGTTGTCGAGCACCTTGCGGGCATGCGGTGTGTACTCGCCGTCGAGCTGGCCGAGAGTATCGCGGACGGTACGGCCGTAGTCCTCGGGCAGCGCACGGGAGTCCGTACGCGGATAGGTCAGCGCCTTGTGCCGCTCGTAGAGGGCCTGGGCCAGGTTGAGCGTCATACCGGCGGGGAAGCCGTAGCGGCTGTTGGCCTCGCGCTGGAGCGTGGTCAGGTCGTAGAGACGGGGTGCACTCTGGCGGGTCCGCTTTTTCTCTTCGGTGACTTCGGCCTGTGGCGAGGCCTGCACCTCGGCGAGAATCTTTTCGCCTTCGGGCTGTTCCCAGAGGCGGTCGGCGCGGTCGTGCTCGTCGTCGCCCTTCTTCCAATCGGGCTTCTGGTAAACGCCTGTATAAACGCCGGCGTGGACGCCAAACTCCGCCGTGATGCGCCAGTAGTCGCGCGGCACGAAATTACGGATGTCCACTTCGCGCTGGTAAACCATGGCAAGGGTGGGGGTCTGCACGCGGCCCACGGTGGCGGCGGTGCCGCCGCGACGGCCGAATTGCACGGTGGCGCCACGGGTGCCGTTGATGCCGATAAGCCAGTCGGCCTCGCTGCGGGAGCGGGCGGCATCCTGGAGAGGCTGCATGGACTCGCCCTCGCGCAGGTGGGCGAAGGCGTCGCGGATGGCCTCAGGGGTCATGGACGACATCCAGAGGCGGCGGACGGGCTTCTTGCCGTTGGCGGCCTCGTTGATGTAGGTGAAGATGAGTTCGCCCTCGCGCCCGGCGTCACAGGCGTTGACGACCTCGCCGATGTCCTCGCGCTTGATGAGCTTCTTGAGCTCGTTGAACTTTTCCTTGGTCTTGGTGATGGGCTTGAGCTTGAAATTCTTCGGGACTATAGGCAGGTCCTTCAGGTTCCAGCGCTTGAAAGCCTTGTCCATGTCCTCGGGCATGAACAGCTCCACCAGGTGGCCGACCGCCGAGCTGATAACGTACTGGTCGTTTTCGTAGTAATCGCCCTTCTTAGGGATTTTTCCAAGCACGCGGGCAAGGTCCCCGGCGACGCTTGGCTTCTCGGCGATGATCAAAGTCTTCATAGGCAAATTTTAATGCAGAATTCAGAATTCAAAATGCAGAATATATATAGGGCAGAATGCGCATCCGTTACCCCTCTCGGCTTTTTGCATTCTGGATTTAGCATTTTGAATTTATGCCGGAAGGAATTCCGGTAATAGTTCGTCGAGGGCGGCGAGGAGGCCGGTCATGGTCTCGTCGGTTTCGTCGCCCATATTGGAGATGCGGAAGGTCTTGCCCTTGAGCTTGCCGTAGCCACCGTCGATGACGCAGTTGTGCTTCTCCTTGAGAGCGGCGTTGAGTCCGGCGATGTCGATATCGCGCGTGTTCTTGACGCAGCACAGGGTCTTCGAGCCGAACTCCGGCGGGGGCAACAGCTCCAGGCCGTTCTTCTCCACCCAGGCGCGGGTAAGGTTATTCAACCGCTCATGACGCGCGTATCGCGCTTCAAGCCCTTCGGTGAAGATATCCTCGAGCTTGCTGCGCAGGGCGTAAATGAGGGGGATGACCGGTGTGCTGGGCGTCATGCCTTTCTCGTAGTTCTTCTGGAACTCGATGAAGTCGAAGTAGTAGCCGCGGTCCGGCAGGCTCTCGGCGCGCTCGAGGGCGCGTTCGGAGACGGACAGGATGGCGAGGCCGGGCGGCAGGGCCAGGGCCTTCTGCGAGCCGGAGAGCAGCACGTCGATGCCGAGCTCGTCCTTTGGCACCGGCACGGCGCTGAAGGAGCTGACGGTGTCGACCACTGACATGACCTCGGGAAACTCGTTGATCACCGCCATGATTTCCTTGAGCGGATTCATGGTGCCGGTGGAGGTCTCGTTGTGGATGAGCGTGATGCAGTCATACTCGCCGGTGGCCAACTCCTTGCGGATGGCCTCGGGGTCGGCGGGCTCGCCCCACTCGAACTGCAGCGCGCCGGCGGCCTTGCCACAGCGCAGGGAGACGTCGTTCCACTTGTCGGAAAAGGCGCCGCTCATGACGTTGAGCACCTTCTTGGCGCAGAGGTTGCGCACGGAGCCTTCCATCACGCCCCAGGCGCTGCTGGTGCTGATGTAGACGGGGTCTTTCGTGCCGACCAGCTTCTGCAGGTCCGGCTGAATGCCCTGAAATAACGCCACGAAATCCTTGCTCCGGTGGCCTACCACGGGGGTCGTCATGGCCCGGTAGGTCTTGTCGGAGACCTCCACTGGGCCGGGGATGAATAGCTTGTAACTCACGTTTCGCTCCTTGTTCGGGAAAAATAGGCCAGCAAGGACCTCTTGCGGAAAAATGCAAGCGTGAATCTGGAAAAGGGCATTGTCATCAGTATTGACCTGCGTTTACCTGGATACAATTTGATATCTATTGCCGTGTTGGCCATTCATTGGAATGAAATATACCGCTACACTCAAAAAACGCGCGATCAAGGACTTGAAATTTATCCCCATCGCCGACCGGATGCGGGTTATCGAGCGTATTGAAGCACTTGAGAATGATTTGACAGGAGACGTGAAGAAACTGACCAATTTTACACCCGAGTACCGGATGAGGTGCGGGGATTGGCGGGTTCTTTTCGAGATTGAAGGAGAGTCGATTGTTATCTACCGTATTTTAAATCGCAAGGAAGCCTACCAATGAGTATTCATCCGCAAGTCATCGAAAAAAACGGGAAGAAGGAATTCGTCGTTCTGCCCTACGATGAGTATGTAGCAATGCAAGAAGCCTTGGAGGATTTTGAAGACCTAAAGGTATTGAGAGAGGCAAAAGCCCAAACTCAGTCAGAACCGGCTGTTGCGCTTTCTTCAATTCGTGAAGAATTACTGACTGACTGACTTTCTCACCACCGTAGTAGCCTACGGATTTCCAGCTCTTGGGTCTGGGCAGTCTGAAAGTCGAGGGCGAAGCGGGCGAGGGCCTCCTCGAAGACTGCCTGAGCCTCGGCGATGGCTTCCTCGGAAGGTGCCTCCTCGCCGTCTCGTTTCGGACCCCTGGCGGAGTCGTAGAGCAGACCGAGGGAAAGCAAGCTGTTGAAGTAGACGGGGTTGACCTTCTGGATTTCGATTTTCACCTCGCGCACGCGTTGCTGCATGGCGAGGCGGGCCTCGGGGTTGTCATGCCAGTCCCACAGCTTTTGTCCGGCGACGCGGAGGTCCGCCCCATCGGTCTGGAAGGTGACGAAGGCCATGCCGGTGATGAGCTCGCGGGAGGCCTCCATGGAAGCGAAGGGCGGCTGGCGTCCGCGCACGGTGGCCTCGAAGCCGACGGCCCACCACAGCTCCAGCTCGCGGGCGCTGTCGAAGTGTCCGGGGTAGGCTTTGACCAGGATGGCGTTGGGATTCATGCCGGCGAGGAAGGCCGAGCAGACACGCCGAAAGGCCGCCGTGGTCTTGGTTTGTACTTCGAGAAAGCGGAAGAGCCAGCCGGAGTCGACCGCGATCTCGGGCAGGTCGGCCCCGAAGGGCCCTTCGGCGGTGGTGATGGCCGCGATGGACATCGGTGGGGTTTCCAGGGCAAGTTCGCGCTGGTAGTCGATGGCGGCGGGGCGAATGTCGATAATGAGCTCCTGGCCGAAGGCGAGCTCGAGCCAGTCGGGCACCTTGGGGGCGGCCTCGGGGCCGTAATGCCAGATGGCCGTTCGCTGGAGGAGGCCGCTGGCGAGGGCCTGCGCGACGTCCTCGAAGCGCGTGTCCACGCCCCAGCGGACGAGTACGTGGACGCCGCCGTTGACCTGCGGGCGCACGAGGAAGGGCGCAGTGAAGTCAGCCAGCTCTTCGGGGACGAGCTTGACCAGGACAGGCTGGGGCGGGTCCTTGGGCACGGGCAGGTAGCGGCGGGCCAGGCGCGAGAGGCGTTCGGCCATCTGCGTGGTGAACTGCACGGCGTTGTAACTGGTGCCGACCACGTGAAAAACGCCGTCACTGGAATAGCGTTCGCTGAAATCCGTCTCGATCTCCTGGGCGGGCAGGGCGGATGCGCCGCAGACGGCGAGGCAAAAAAGAAGCAGATGGGAAAGACCCTTCACCGGCGGCATTCCCCGGTATTACTTGCGGATGAGGACGAGCTCGTTTTCGTCCACCTCCACGGTTTCGAGGTCCGCCCAACTGTTGTAATAGGGCCCGAAATCCTCGGCGTTTTCAAAAATGCCCATCATCCTGCCCACGAGCACGGGGGCGGCACCCTGCTCGGGAATGGGGGCGGAGCCGATGTAGGTCACCTCGGGCACGAACTTCCACACGCCGCCTTCCTTGGCGAAATGGCCGTCGCTCTGCACGAGCACCTTCTGGTTCATGCCGAAGGCGTTGACCTCCATGGTCATCGCCATATTAAAGACGCCGTCGCGGATGCGGAAGCGGGGAGCGGCGGGCTTGATTTGCACATAGCCGCTTTGGGTTTCCTCGCCGGGTTTGGCGGGAGCGCCAAATTTAAAGGTGTTGCGTGACCAGCTGTTCAGTTCCTCCTCGTTGAGGATGATGGTGCCGGGCTGGGCTTGCAGCAGGGCGGCCTCCTTGGCGCGGTAGGAGTTGCCCCCGCGTTCCTGTCCTTGCACGAAATAGACTGTGTGCGGCTTCAGCTCCTCGTCCGGCGGCATCTCCTTGACCTCGGACACCGGCACCATGGCCAGATTCAGCACGCCGAGGAACAGGCCGAGAATGACACTGAGGATGGCGGCCACGATGGCCATGCCCACGCTGCCGGCCTCGCGGTTGGCATCGTCTTTTTCCTTCTGTCGCTTGGCTCGGGACATGGCGTTGCTCAGGTTGCGGCGGCTGCTTCCTTCTTGGGCTTTTCCGCCTTGGTGGATTCGCTTTTGCTCTCGCCCTTGGAGCCGGACTTCGACTCGCCCGAAGACTCGTCCTTTTTGCCTTTCTTGGTCTTGTAGTCGGTCTCGTAAAAGCCCGACCCCTTGAAGATGAGGCCCGCGCCCCCGCTGATCATGCGGCGGATCTTGCCCTTCTTTTTGCATTCCGGGCAAACCTTGAGCGGCTCGTCCTTCATGGATTGGAAGACCTCGAGGTCCTCGTTGCAGGCATCACAATGATACTCGTATGTCGGCATCGGCGTATGGATTAGTCGTCCGCTTCGGACTCGCAAAAGATGGGCGTGTAATAGGCCAGAAGGACGACAAATCCAAGAAAAAAGGCGAAGGGCAGCAGCGGCATAAATATCCCGATGAGGCCGCCCCAGAGCAGCGTCGGCACCACGAGCCGCGAGGCGTTCTCGCGCAGGGGGCCGAAAATACCACGGAACTCCCACAGTGCTGCCCAGTCCTGGCGGCCCTGATAATGGGTCAGCGCGGCGATGCACAGGGCGGGCGCGATGGCGGTGCCGAGGGCTGCCACCACGTAGGCGCCCCACCAGAGGAGCCCGAAGGTCACAATCTCGATAAGGGCGCCGGCGACAATCGCCAGCAGGGCCGGCATGACGTACCACATGCCGAAGACGGCCAGAAAGTGCCAGCCGGGACGCCAGTAGCGGCCAAAGGATTTCAGCTCGCCCCACGCCGGCAGGGCGGGGGAGCCCCCGTTGCGTTGGGCCAGGGCGTAGCGGAACAAATAGCCCGCCGCCCAGGGGATGCCCACGACGCTCAGGCACAGCAGCCCGCCCAAAAGGACGCGCCGCCAGGCGGTTTCCCCGGTGAAAATTCCCTCGCAGGTTGTCTCCAAGCTTGCCATTTCTCTTCTCCTTTGAAATGCCACACTGTTTCCGACATGGACTTCAAAGCAACCCTAAAGGACTATCAGGCGCGCGTCGAGGCCGCCCTGGACCACCTCACCCCGCCCGCCACGACGCGCCCCGCCGTGCTCCATGAGGCCATGCGCTACAGTCTGGCCGCCGGTGGCAAGCGCCTGCGCCCGGTGCTGATTTTGGCCAGCCACGCGCTCTATCCGTCCAAGCTGGACCCGCTGCCCGCCGCCGTGGCGATGGAGTGCATGCACACCTACAGCCTCATCCACGACGACCTGCCCTGCATGGACGACTCCGACCTGCGCCGTGGGATGCCCTCCTGCCACAAGCAGTTTGACGAGGAAACGGCTCTGCTGGCCGGGGATGCTCTGCTGACCTACGCCCTTTGGCTCCTGGCCGAGAGCTACCGGGCTGAGCCCGCCATCGCCGTGGAGCTGGTCCGTGATTTCGGCCGAGCCGCCGGCAGCGAGCACCTCATCGGCGGCCAGATGGAAGACCTCCTCGGCGAACGCGAAAAAGCCACCGCCGAGCGCCTTGACTTTATCCACCACAACAAGACCGCCGCGCTCATCACTGCGAGCTTGGTTATGGGCCTGCGTCTGTCGGACGCGCCTCCGGGCCGCATAGACCACATGCGCGACGCTGGACGCCACCTCGGCCTGGCTTTCCAGATCATCGACGACATCCTCGATGCCACTTCCGATGCCGAGACCATGGGCAAGCCCGTCGGTGCCGACGTCGACAACAACAAGATGACCTACCCGGCGCTCTACGGCATCGAGGCCTCCCGCGAGAAGGCCCACGAGCACACCGCTGCCGCCGTCAACGCCTTCGAGGCCGTCGGCGGGAACAACAGTTTCCTCATCGAGTGCGCCCGCTATATGGAAAAGCGGTTGAGCTAGGTTTTTTAACAGGAAGATCGGGAAGGCCGGGAAGCTGATTTCAATAGACGATTACTGACAATTAAGTTAAACAGTAACTTCAAATGCCAAGTAACCATAGCTGGGTTTGCTTTGATTGTCATAAGGTTAAAAGGCGATCAAAACCGATAGAAGCCGCCCCGATTTGTAATGATTGTGGCAAGGAATTGTTTTGCTTGGGCTATAAAGTAGAAATCCCCAAAAAGTCTGATCACAAAGCATGGAAACTTCTGAGGGAAGAGTGTAGGGCACGGTTTTTCCAAAGACAGGAGAAAAATAAGATTATCAGAGCGGAACGTTTTCACGATATAGAAAGAGAAATCAGTAAGTTAGAGTCTTCACCTGAGCATCCAGGGCGAAGGAAGCAAATCAACCTTTTGAAACGTAGTTTGGCACGCTATGATATAATGCGTAAGTACTAAGGCTACCACATTTCTTTCCGCCCTTTCCGATCTTCCTGTTAAATCTCCCTGTTTATTTCGCTTGCTAATCGTGCAGGTTAGCCCATTGTCCGGCGGCTTTTGCGGGTAAAACCGCGGGACGGTCAAGCTGCATGTAACGCATTAGCCAGGGCTGTCACAGTTCCCCCTTGATTAAATCGGTGAGCGATTGCTGGGGACTTCGTCAACAGCTCGTCGAGGCTTGGCGCTTCTCATCGCGCCGGATATAACCATGCAAGAAGAACCATCCTTCGCGGCTCTGCCTTTGGCAGAGCCCATTCAGCGCGCGTTAAGCGAGTCCAACTACACGAAGCCGTCGCCTATCCAGTGGCAGGCCATCCCGGCGCAGCTCGAGGGCCGCGACCTCATCGGCTGCGCGCAGACCGGCACCGGCAAGACCGCTGCGTTCGCCCTGCCCATCCTGCATCACCTGGCCGAGCGCGGCCACGGCAAGGAGCGGGGCATCGTCCGCGCCCTCGTCCTGACGCCCACGCGGGAGCTGGCCGTGCAGGTCGGCGAAAATTTCACCAAGTACGGCAAGCACCTCAAGCTGCATCACGCGCTCGTTTACGGTGGGGTCAAGCAAGGCGGGCAAGTCAAGGCACTGCAGCGCGGCGTCGACATCCTCGTGGCCACGCCGGGCCGTTTGCTCGACCTCATGAACCAGGGGCACCTCAGCCTCAACCAGGTCGAGTTCCTCGTGCTCGACGAGGTCGACCGCATGCTGGACATGGGCTTCATCCACGACATCAAGCGCATCGCCAAGGAGCTACCGTTCCGCCGCCAGACCGCGCTCTTTACTGCCACGCTGACCAAGGACGTCGAGCGCGTGGCCGAGGCCTACGTCATCGACCCCGTGCGTGTGGAAATCAGCCCGGACAAGCCCGTGGTGGAGAAGATTCACCAGCAGATTTGCTTCCTCCACCCGGAGAACAAGGTCGCGCTGCTGGCCCAGCTTATCAATGAGCAAGCCGAGTCCGGCGACCCGCAGCTTACGCTCGTGTTCAGCCGCACCAAGTACGGCTCGGACAAGCTGGTCAAGCGCCTCAAGCGCGAAGGCATCCGCAGCGATTCCATCCACGGCAACAAGAGCCAGGGCGCCCGCCAGCGTGCTCTCGACGGCTTCCGCTCCGGCAAGCTGCCTGTGCTCATCGCCACCGATGTGGCTGCGCGCGGCATCGACGTGAAAAACGTCACCCTGGTGGTCAATTTCGATCTACCCGATGCCCCCGACACCTACGTGCACCGCATCGGGCGCACCGCCCGCGCCGAGGCCCACGGCCGCGCCGTTTCCTTCTGCGGCTACGAGGAGCTGGGACAGCTCCGCGACGTGCAGCGCCTCATCGGCAAGGAAATCGAGGTATTCGCCGAGCATGAGTTCCACGACGACAAGCTGGCCGAAAAAGCCGCGCAGAACCCGACGGGCAGAAGCGGCGGCAAGGGCAAGTCCGGCAAAGGCGGCCCCCGCGCCCGCAGCAAGTCCAAGCGCCACCAGCCCCGTTCCTCCAAGCCCGGCCATGCAGACGGCTTCAAGCCCAAGGGCAACCGGAGCTCGTCCGGCGGCAACGTACCCGGCCACTTCGCGAAAAAGAAACGCAACCGCGGCTTCCGCGGCTCGGGTGCGTGAGCAAGGCATAGCCTTGCAACCTCGATACTGCGTATCGTGATGGGGCTGTGCCCCATTGCGCGTTACGTATGGTGCTGTTCCTTTGGGTAGAGACGCACCTACGGGGGGCGTCCTTGGCCCTTGGAATGGAGGTTGGCTACCTCTTGGTGTCAGAGCCCATGCTCCCCGGGTCCGGGAAGCTACTGGTTCCGGGGTCTGTGCGCGATAACAAGCCGCGCTTCAATCCGGCCGGATGCGATTGCTTGTTACATGGCCATCACCATCAAACCCGATTTCCAACCAATCATTGTCGATTTGAATGAATGAACCGCGCTCCGGGCCAAGGCAGTAAAGATACATATAGCCACTATCTGAATCTGGCTGACCAAGCATTTCGAGGATTTCTGGCTGGGACTTGGCTATTAGCAGGTCGTGATTTATGAGGTAGCGAGCCATGTAATAGCGCTTTTCGACCTGATCCATCGTCGTAAGCGTTTTCCATTGCTCCTCATCGAACTTGTAGTAGAGGACACGTTCTCGGTTCAAATATGCAAGACCGCCTAATATTATTATCAGAGCTAGAAGGATCCGTATTCGATTTTTTTTGTGTGGTTTCACGACTTGGTGGGAGGCATTGAATTCCCAAAAGTTACCACGATTGAGATTTATAATTTACGGTACCGTTTGAGTAAGTGATTTCTTCTTCGAAGTCGTTACTCTTGTCGGAATAGTAACTCGAACCATTGAATTTGTATCCAAGTCGACTCACGTATTCTTCAAACTGCTCCGGGGAAATCTCTGCCTTCAAGGAATAGTTATAGTCAGGAAGAAATCCTTCTTCCCAAGAAATTATTTCGATATTACTCGCCCCTTCTGGCAAAGCACCTTTTGGAGTCGGGTAAAGATATTCCCTGAACCACAATTGTCCGTAGCCGAATATCACTCCAATAAAGAACCACAGGGCAGGCTTATATTTTTTCATTATGTCTAACTGCTGATCATCAATACGCCGCCTTGAGCTTCTCCCAGAGCGCTTTCTGTTCCTCCGTCGTGGCGGCGTCGACGATGACCTCCACGACGGCGTAGAGGTCGCCGCGGGTGCCGTCGGGCTTTTTCATGCCGAGACCGCGCAGGCGCAGGCGGCTGCCGGACTTCGCGCCGGGTTTGACCGTGACGGCCACCTTCTGCTTGAGCGTGGGGATGGTCTTTTTGGCGCCGAGAGCGGCCTCCCAGGGTGGGATTTCCAGGTCGTAAATGAGGTCCGCGCCGTCGACCTCGAAGTCCGGATGGCGTTCCAGGCGAATGGTTAAAAACAGGTCGCCGGGGCCGGCCTGGCCGGGTGAACCTTTGCCCGCGAGGCGGATGCGCTGGCCTTCGCGCACTCCGGCGGGGATTTTCACCTTCAAGGTCTCGGTGGCGCTGAAGCCCTCGCGACGGAAGCTGATCTGCTTTTCGCCGCCGTTATTGGCCTCTTCGAGGGTCACGAGGAGGTCGGCGGAGAGATCCGCGCCCTTGGATGGGGCGCGCTGAAAACCGCCACCGTAGCCGCCGAAGTCCTCCGCGCCGTAGCCGCGCCCTCCCTGGGCGAAGCCCGCACCGCCGAAGAACTGCTCGAAGAAGTCACTGAAGCCGGTGCCGCCGAAGTGGTACTCACGTGCGCCGGGGCCCATGCCACCCATACCGCCGCCCCAGCCGGGGGGCGGGGTGAAGTCGCCACCCTGCTGCCAGTTGGCGCCGAGCTGGTCGTATTTGGTGCGCTTGTCGGGGTCGCCGAGAACCTCGTAGGCCTCGTTGATCTCCTTGAACTTCTCCTCGGCGCCGGGCTTGTCCTTGGCATGGTCCGGGTGGTACTGGCGGGCCAGTTTGCGGAACGCCTTCTTGATGGCGTCGGCGGAAGCGTCGCGCTCGACCCCGAGGGTTTCATAGTAGTCTTTGTATTGTACGGCCACTGTGCTTCTAAATTGAGCAGGGCGGGGTCTGCGATCAAGCACGCTTCGGAAGATTTTTGCCCTGCTGTTTGTTTAAAACGCAACTCCTGGAGCGCTCCGGTGTCTTTTAGTCATTGTGAGAACCATAACCGTCGTCGTTCCCTGGGAGGAGGGGTTGCACCTGCGGCCAGCCGCTCGCCTGGTCAAGCTGGCCAAGTCCGTTCACTCAACGGTATCGCTAAAGGCAGGCGGGAAGGTGGCGGACGCCCGCAGCATCCTCAGTATTCTGTTGCTGGCGGCTTCCCTCGGTGCGGTTGTGCAGATCGATATCTGCGGCGTGGACGAGGTACAGGCCCAGGAGGCTATCGTGGAGATTTTCGAGGATGTCCTCGATGAAAACGCCTAAAACGGTGCGCGGGAGCCCATGCCGACGGTGAGTTGGGCGATGAGGGCCTTGACCGCGGCAATGTTCTCCTCGACGGCGTCGAGGTAGGGATTTTGGCCGGTGTCGGGGTCAGTAAAGTACTGCCAGACGCCGCTGCACTGGTCGGTCATCTTCCAGTGGACAAATTTTTCCCAAAAGGCGGGAGTTTTCACGAGCATGTCCTCGTAGCTGGTAAAGGGGCGGTCCATGCCTTCGAGCCCCTGGAAATCGTAGCTTTCCTCGAACTCCTGATAGAGCAGGGGGAGCTTCTCGACGTAGCGCGGGTCGCTCATTTGCCCGATGAAGTCGGCGGTGCAGACGGCCTGGCCGAGCACTTTCTCCTTTTCGCTGGCAAAGCGCACCTTGGTGATGTCGCTGCGCGGACCCGTGCTGCTGATAAGGTGCTCGACGGCCACGATGGCGTCCTCGGGCCAACTGCGGCGGCTGAGGTACTCGCGGGCATGGCGGCAGCTGCGTGACTCGTGCACGTGGGTGTACTTGGCCCCGGTACCCTCGTCGTCGCCTTTTTCCTTCAGGTAGCCGATGTCGTGCAGGAGCATGGCGATGAGCACGACGTTGAAGTCTGCCTCGTCCAGCGCGGGCAGGGCGCCGGAGCGCTGCCGGTTGGCCAACAGGTGGAACAGGCACAGGGTGGCCTGCATGGTGTGCTCGATGTCGTGGTAGGCGGTATCCATCGGCAGGTAGCCGGGGTAGCGCCCCTCGAACATCGCCTCGACATTGTTGAAACGGGCAGGGATGTAACCCGTGTCCATCTCTGGAAACACCGACTTCTGCAAGGCCGCGATCCTTGCCGCGATCTCTTCCGGATTGAGAAAATTAATTTCCCGTAGCCGAATATTTGTCAGCTCCGAACTCACTACAGAATTGTTACTGGGTAAATTAGGGGCATACCCCCGGCTTGCAATAGTAATCTCATGGGCGAAGTGGCTTACCCACTGGCGAATGCGGCGAAGCAAGTGGTGTGCCCGCGTCAATACGAAGGATTGAACCGAGGCGCCAGATGGGACTTTTGGCCTTATCGGTCGAACGGGCTTGTTATTTAGCCGTAAAAAAGATTCAATGGCTTTTCATGAAGCGTACTACTGATATTCGCCTTTGCTGGCTCGCTGCTCTGGGCCTGCTTTTGTGTACCTCATCGGTTTGGGCCCAGTTCAAAATGCCCTCCCGCGTTTTTGAGCTGACAGAGCTCGATGAAGCCACGGCAAAAGCGCAGGAACGCGGTCAGCCCATCGCCTTCCTGCTGACCGATTGCGAGTCGGACTGCGGTATCACCGAAAACGTTAGCGGCAAGATGATCGATGCCTTCAAGTCAAAGGCGGTCATCGTTTATGTGCCCCGTGGGACCAAGGAAAAGCTGCCGGAGGCCGTTTCGGAGAGTTTTCGCCAGGGCAAATACATCCCGAAGCTGTCGGTGTTCTCCAATGATTTGAAGACGCACTACGGCACCGTCATCTACGAGGACTACAAGTCCGAGCGGGAGGACGCCTTCGATCCGCTCCTGGATAAGCTGCGCGAAGCCAAGAAGGAGTCCAAGTCCGACAGCCTGTTCACGTCGAGCTGGTAGTGCCTTAGCCGCTGGCGAATTCCTCCGCGCAGGTAGCCTTTCCGCGGTTTGTTTCGTGGTTGGGGCGTGCCACCAGGCCGGCATAGGGCTCGTCGGCGAAGAGGATTTCGGCCCGGCCGTCTTCCACCAGATGGCGGTCGCAGCAGGCAAAAAACGCCTCCGCCGTACGGGTGCGGCGTATCTCGTGGAGAAAGGCGCCGTCGGGGTCGACGCCTTGCCCGACGAAGTTGAGGAATTTTTTCAGGTAGGAGACATGGCGATTCTCCGGGCTTTCTGGCTTGCGGGTTTCCTCCCAGAGGCGGTCGATGTAGCCGCGCACATCGCTTAGGGTGGGGCGAAAAACCGCCTGCCCCGAGAAACTTTCCCGAAGCTGACGGAAGATCCATGGGTTGCGGATGGCCGAGCGGCCCACCATGAGCCCCGCCACACCGGTTTCCGCGAGCACTTGTCTCCCCTTGGTGACACTGCTGATGTTGCCATTGGCCAAAACGGGGCAGGCCACGGTGTCGGCGGCGAGCTTAATCAAGTCGTAGTGGGGCTCGCCTCGGTACATTTCCTTGACCGTCCGCCCATGCACGCTGAGCAGATCGACGTGGTGGCGATTGATGCTCTCGAGAAAAATCGGGTAAGCGTCCCAGTCTTCGAAGCCCACGCGCATCTTGACGGTGAAAAGGCCATCGCCGCAGGCTGCGCGGAGCGTGGCGAGGATGGCGTCCATGCGCTCCGGATCACGCAGGAGGCCGCCGCCGACGTTTTTCTTGTACACCTTGGGCGCGGGGCAGCCGAGGTTGAGGTCGATTCCCGCGAGGGGGTAGCCGTCGAAGAGTTTGACCGTTCTTTCCAGATGAAAGAGGTCTTCACCGATGAGCTGGGCAAAGACGGGCCGCCCGCTGGGGTTGTCCGTGATGGACTCAAGTATGTGCGGCTCCAGCGTGGAGTGGTCGTGAACGCGGAAGTACTCCGTAAAAAAGTAGTCCGGTGGCCCGTAGCCGTTGACGATGCGCATGAAGGGCAGCGTCGTGACGTCCTGCATCGGCGCCAAGGCCGTGATCGGCTGCCCGGGGATGAGGGGCTGGGGGAGAGTGTGATTCACAATCGAATATTGAACAGAAGCTCGCAAAGGGCGCAGAACCAGAAAACGAATGTGAACTTCGCGCTCTTTGCGAGCTTCTGTTCAAAACATTTACCCCTGTTGCTTCAAAATCCGTTCGAGGATTTCGGTCATGTCCTCGACGTTGTCGAGCACCTTGCGGGAGGCGTAGAGCGGGCGCTTGGACTGCAGGGCGAGCACAATGGAGTCGCTCGGGCGGGCGTCGACCTCGAGCACCTTGGTGCCGAGCTCGTTCTGCATGGAGAGGATGAGGCGCGCGTAAAAGGTACCGTCGTCGACATCGTTGATGATGACCCGCTCGACCTTGACCCCGAGGCCGTGGAAAATGCTGCCAATGAGGTCGTGGGTGAGGGGCCGCTCCTTCTTGACGTCGTTGATCGTCATGGAGATGGCGTTGCCGATATTCTGGTCTACATAGATGACGAATGTCTTCTCATCCCCGCCCAGGAAGATGGCGCACCCGTTGGACGTTGGCATGACGCCCTTGATGCTGACCTCGACCACGTCCTTTTGCATAAGAGGCAGTATCCGCCAAGTCGTTTGCGCGGGCAAGCGTGAAAGAGGGAAGAAGCTAAAAGTCTAAAGCCAAAAGCCCAAAGCTGGGTTCGCTAACTTTTCATCGCTTATCGCTTTCAGCTTTTAGCTTTCGACTTTACGCTGTTTGCCTCCACGTTAGCGCGTGGCAAAGTGCTGCTGCTGCGGCGTCGGATTCGTCGAAGGGCAGCTCGGTGGCGATGCGCAGGTGCTGTTTGACCAGCGCGGCGACCTGCTCCTTGCTGGCGCGTCCGTAGCCGACCACGGCCTGTTTGATACGCAGCGGGGCGTACTCGTGGACGGGCAGACCCTCCGCGGCGGCGGGCCCGATGGCGGCCCCACGGGCCATGCCGAGGATTTGCGCGGTCTGGAAATTCTGCACGTAAATGGTCTGCTCCAGGGCGATGCAGTGCGGGCGATGACGTTCGATCAGCGCGCTGACGGCCCGATGGATTTCCCCGAGGCATTCCGATTGGGACAATTTCGGCTTCAGTTTCAAGGTGCGGCTGCCCAGCAGTTTGCCCTGGTCCACACCCTTGGCGAAGTCTACCAGAGCCAGGCCGGTGCCGCGCAGGCTCGGGTCGATGCCCAACACGAGGCCGCGAAACGTGGACGGCCCCATGGCCAGCGCCGGATGGGCCGACTGACCCGCCACCGGTTTACCGGTCAGCTTGGCCGTCCAGAGAGAGCGCGCGGATTTGGGCATGGAGTGAGCTAAAAGCGAAAAGCCGAAAGCATAAAGCGGAAATCGTGCTGACGGAAAAACAGTCATTGATGGCTTTTGACTTTTCGCTTTTAGCTTTCAGCTTTTATCCATGCCCGCGAAAAAGACAGTCGATGCGCCGATGCGCCTGCAGAAGTTCCTGGCCGAGGCTGGGGTGGCTTCGCGCCGCAAGGCCGAGGAGATGATCCGCGAGGGCCGGGTGGAGGTCAACGGCGACCTCGCCACCATTGGCATGAGCGTGGGGCCGAAGGACAAGGTGCAGGCCGACGGGCGCACCATCCGCCTGCATAAGGCCAGTCGCTCGCTGACGCTCATCATGAACAAGCCCAAGGGCGTGCTCTGCACGAACTTCGACCCCCACGACGCCCACACGGTGTTTACCATCCTGCCCGAAGAGCTGCAGCAGGAGCGCCTCTTCTGCGCCGGGCGGCTGGACAAGGACAGCGAGGGCATGCTGATTTTAACCAATGACGGTGACTTGGCCAATCGTATCACGCATCCCAGCGGAGGTGTGGTCAAACGCTACCGGGTCATGCTCAACCGCCCGCTCGACCGGGCCATCATCCCGAAGATGCTCCAGGGCGTGACCCGCGAAGGTGAGCTGCTTTACGCCTTGAAAATCATTCCCGCGCCGCTCGGGCCGGACAAGGAACTGCGCTGCGAAGTACACCTGCAACAGGGGCGCAAGCGCGAGATCCGGCGGCTTTTCGAAGCCTTCGGCTACCACGTCAAAAAGCTCAAGCGCATCCAGATGGGCAAGCTGGTCATGAAGAAGCTCCCGCCCGGCGCCGTGCGGCCTTTGAGCCAAAAAGAATTGGAGTTGCTCTTCCAGTCGTGATGTCCAACACTTTAGGGAAAATGAGCAAGTTACTGGCCTGTCTCGCATGGATACCGGTTCTGGCCGCCATCCCGTTGGCGGCCCAGAGCGTTTCAATTTATCTGGAGCCCACCAAGGAGGGCACCATTTATTTCAAGGAGGACCTGGCGGAGCTCAACAAGCGCAATCCGCAGCCTTATCCGCCCGATCTACCCAAGACCGAGTGGATGACGGTACAGTACCCGGGGACCTACGTCGGCTACGTCCAGCCCGAAAGCATCAACGATGACATGACGGTGAAGCCCGGCACGGCCATCCTCGTGCGTCCGCTCGTGGGCGGGCGTACACTCGCGGTGGTGGACGACAGCATCGAGCCTCAAGTCATCGAAATGGGGCCCAACTGGTGCACGGTTTATTACGAAGGCGACGCGACAACCTTTTTCCCCTGGCCCTCGGAGCGTCCGCCCGAGCCCGTGGTGGCGGAAATTGTCACGGCAACTTCAGCGCCCGCGGAAGGCGGCGAAATTGTCGCCGTGGCCGAAGCAGAGGAAGCTATTGTTCCCGTAATGACTGCTCCTGCCGCGCCGGCTCCGGCCAGCTCAGGAGCGGCTGCTCCGGCGTTCACAAGCGCTGCTTCGGCTCCCGTGCCCGCGCCACCCCCGCCCGCGACCTCCTCGGCCCCGCCTGAACTGGCGCCCATGGCCGCCGCCTCACGTCCCACTGTTCCCGTTTCACCGCCACCTCCGCCGTTGACCAGCAAGCAGGTCACCCGTGTCTGGGAGGGCAAGCTGGTCCGCAACAAGGGCCTCGATAAGCTTTTCAGCAAGGACTACCCGTACTATCTTGAGAACGCCGCGGGCGACCGCATCGCTTATGTCGATCTCTCCGAAACGCTGCTATTCCAGCCGGTGGAGAACTACTGGGGCGCTCAGGTTATCATCGACGGCACCGCCGAGAAACTGGTCGATACCACGCCGATTCTGATCAAGGCCCGCGTTATCCGCCCGAAGTTCTGACCTTACTGGGCGATTGACAAGTAAGGCATGCTGGGCATAATAAGAAGCATGCTCAAAGTGAAGCTAACGGCGAAGCGCCAGGCCACATTTCCCGTCCATGTTTGCCAGTCCTTGGGTGTGAA
The DNA here is from genome assembly GCA_030432235.1 of Verrucomicrobiia bacterium. Classification (GTDB taxonomy): domain Bacteria; phylum Verrucomicrobiota; class Verrucomicrobiia; order Opitutales; family Cerasicoccaceae; genus JAUIHT01. Next base: position 503,542 of record JAUIHT010000001.1, read on the forward strand.
CCCTGGAGACGAGTTGTTGCTGGAGCCATTAAAGAATAACAACGGCTCCGAGGGCTGGGTTCTTAAGCCCGCCAAGGTTGGTGAATACCCACATTGGTTCGGCAGTGCCAGAAAGTATGCTCAAGGCAAAGACCATTCGATGAACGCTATTCGTGAAAGCATCGCGAGAGGGCGTAAGAAAGAGTGGCAGGAGAAATACGGATGACGGTCGGCCTGGACAGCAGTATCGTTGTCCGGCTGCTCATCGGCGAACCCGTTGAGCAAGCAAAAAAAGCCTATGCCTGGACGCAGGATACATTAGCCAGGGGAGGTCGGATTATCGTTAGCGATTTGGTGATCAGTGAGGTTTATTTTGCGCTGCAATCGCATTACGGCATTCCCAAGGAGGAGGCTTTGGACTTCCTGCGCGAGTGGCTAATTAATAGTGGCGTTACCCCGACTGGGCAGGCGGGGACAGTATTGCGGCAGTCTACCGGCAGTGGTAATCCGGGTTTCGTCGACCGCTTAATCCACGCCGAGTATTCATCTCGCAATGCGACATTGCTAACCTTCGAAAAAGCAGCACGCAAGCTTGGCGGAGTGGAAGTGCTCTAAAAAGTTTTGCCAGCCCGGCGCGCTAGCGTTCAACTCGCTCGCATGGAACTCATCGACGGCAATGCCATTTCGCGCGCTATCCTGGACGAAATCAAGGCCGAGGTCGCTGCCCTGAGCGGGCCGCCGCCCTCCGTGACCTTCGTACGCGTGGGGGAGGACCCAGCCTCGGTTTTCTACGTGGGCAAAAAACAGAAGGTGGCTGCGGAGCTCGGTATCGAGAGCCGCTTGCAGACCTTCCCCGAGAGCGTCACGCGCGAGGAGCTGCTGGGCTTCATCGACCAGTTAAACGCCGATCCGGGCGTGCACGGCATCCTGGTGCAGGCCCCGCTGCCGGATCACATCAGCGAGCGGGAAGTTTTTAATCGCGTGCATCCGGATAAGGATGTCGATGGCTTCAACGCCACCAATGTGGGTCGGCTTTGCCAGGAGGACCCCTCGGCCTTCGTCTCCTGCACGCCCGCGGGCATCATCGAGTTGCTCCAACGCAGCGGGGTGGAGACCTCCGGCAAGAACGCTGTGGTGGTGGGCCGCAGCCTTATCGTGGGCAAGCCCGCCGCCCTGCTGCTGGTCATGAAGGCAGCCACCGGCAATGCCACCGTGACCATTGCCCATTCCCGCACGGACGACTTGGCCGCCGTATGCCGTCAGGCTGACATCCTCGTGGCTGCCATCGGCAGGGCCGGTCTCATTACTGCCGATATGGTCAAGGAAGGTGCAGTCGTCATCGACGTGGGTATCAACCGTGTCGACGACGCCACCAAGAAGAAGGGCTATCGCATCGTCGGCGACGTCGACTTTGACGCTGTCGCGCCCAAATGCCGCGCCATCACCCCGGTACCCGGCGGTGTCGGACCGATGACGGTCGCGATGCTGATGAAAAACACCCTGTCGGCCTACAAGCGGCAGCAGGCCTAGCCCCGTTTCCCATTGAGCGAGCCCACTCCGCCGCCCCTGCCGTCGCGTTTGCCTCCCTTGGGCCCGCCTATCCCCTTGGCGGGGATGGGGCAGCGCCTCCTGGCTTTCGCCATGGATGTCATTCTGGTGGGCTTGTTTGCGAGTTTCCTGTTGGTGAAAATTCTCCTGCCTCGTGAGCAGCCGGAGGGGATGGAGCTGATTGTCCAGGCTTATCGGGAATACCAGACCATGGCCGAGGAAGCCCTCGCCGCCGGCGAGCCCATCCCGGACCCGCCCAAAGAGTGGGCCGAGGACGATGCCGTTTTCGATTTGGTGACTTACTGTCAGCAGACTCTTTTGCTGCTCTATTTTCTGTATTTTGGTGGCTGTGAATGGCTTATGCGTGGCAGTTCCCTCGGTAAGCGCACTTTTAGGCTGCGTAGCGCCTCCATCGGCAGCGCCTTGCCACCGACGCCACTGCAGGGGCTGTTGCGTGGGGCCGCCAAGTCCTTCGCGCTGTTTGCCTCACCGCCTTTCACCTGGGTCATCCTGATTATCGCTCTTTTCATGTCTGGCCGTCGGGGAGCACACGATTTGCTGGCGCGAACTGTGGTTGTGCAGGAAAATCCCTCAGAAGAGGTAACTAAGGCTTAATTTTCACCTTGCCCGCCCGAGTCTATATTACATAGCCTAACTACTTTTAGAAACGGCTTACAGAACCTTCTTTTTCACGATATTTCGCCGTGAGTGTAAAGCGTCCCGCCAGTATCCTCGTCGTTGACGACCAACCTATCAATATCAAGCTGCTTCAGCGAAAGCTTGAGCGCGAGGGTTACGAGGTATTGACAGCCTACAACGGCATCGAATGCCTTGAGTCGGTCGCCATGCGCAAGCCCGACCTCATCCTGCTGGATGTCATGATGCCCGAGATGGATGGCATCGAGACTTGTGCCAAGCTCAAGGAGAACGAAGACACCGAAGCCATTCCGATTATTTTCATCACCGCCAAGTCCTCCAAGGAGGGCAAGCTTGAGGGCCTGGGCGTCGGCGCGGTGGATTACATCACTAAGCCCATCGATCTGGAGGAAACGCTTGCCCGGGTAAAAACCCAGTTGCGCTTCCAGGAGATCAACCGCGAAAACCTCGACCTGCAGATGCGTCTGGCCGAGTCCCGCAAGACCGCCGCCATCGGCGCGATCACGCAGGGCATTGCCCACAATCTGAACAACCTCCTCGGCGTGGTCGTCGGTTACCTTGATTTGCTCAAGAATGGCTTCGACAGCCCGGACATGGTCAAGCGCAGCGTCTCGCTGATGGACCAGGCCATCCAGCGCATGGTCAATATCATCCGCCAGCTCAGTACCATCGCGACCAACGAGAAGGTCCAGCTGCTCGACGTGTCCCTGCCGGAATTGTTGGAGAGCACGGTAGAGCGTTTCAAGAGCGAGTACGGCGTCGATACCTCTATTACGGTCAAGAACGACACGCCGCCCGGCTATACCATTCCGGCCAACGTCGAAGTCTTTGAAAGCCTCATCGGCAAGCTGCTCATCAACGCCTGGGAGGCTTATCCCAAGAATGAGCCGGCGGAGAACCGCGAGGTCTGGATCGAGGCAAGCGTTCAGGAAGCCAGTGACAACGAATACCGCCTGGTCATTAATGTACACGATGACGGCGCGGGCATTGACGACACCGTGCAGGATCATCTTTTCGAGCCTTTTATCACCACCAAGACCTCTGTCGGTCGTGGCCTGGGCCTGACTATGGCCCGGCACACCGCGCGCAATCTCCATGGCGAGCTGAACATCGCCAACAAACCCGACGGCGGTGCGGTTGCCACGTTCAGCTATCCCGTGCCGACTGCGCCCATGCCGGCGTCTGCGGGTATTGCCAGCCCTGAGGCATGAGGGGCATCGCCTTCATCGGAGCGGGGCGCATGGCCTCCGCCATGGTGGCGGGCCTGTTGCGTGACGCTGTTTATCCGGCCGACGAAATTGCCTGTACCTGCGGAGAGGATCCCACCGGGCCCGAGCTGGCCCAGCGTACCGGTATTACCTACGAGCCCTCCGTGCAGGCGCTCATCGAGCGGGCCGAAACGATAGTGCTGGCCTGCAAGCCACAGCAGTTCGCCGCGCTCGATCCCGCTTTAGCGGAGTACTCCAAGGGGCGCTTGATCGTATCCATCCTGGCGGGCACACCGTTGGCGCGTTTGGCGGTGAAATTTCCCTACGCCCGCAATATTGTACGGGCCATGCCCAACACCCCCGGTCAGATCGGCCAGGGCGTGACTGGCTATGCCTCCCGTGATCCCCTGACGTCGGAGGACGATGCGTTGGCCAACCGTATCCTCGGTTCGCTTGGCCTCGTCGTGGCGCTGTCGGAGGACAAGCTCGATGCCGTGACGGCGGTCAGTGGCAGCGGCCCGGCCTACGTTTTTGAATTCACCGCCGCTCTGCGTGAAGCCGCCGAACAGGCCGGCCTTCCGCCTGATGTCGCCGACATTCTGGCCAAGGAGACGGTGGTCGGCTCGGCCCTGCTCATGCGCGAGTCCGGCACCGACCCGGTGGAGCTGCGCAAAGCCGTAACTTCCCCCGGCGGTACGACCCAGGCCGCGCTGGAGTCCTTGGAGGCTGACGGTTTCCGCGCCATCGTCGACCGCGCGGTCCTGGCCGCGACCCGGCGTTCGGTGGAGTTGGCCAAGGCTTGATCTTTGCCCCGCAAGGCTATTTTCTGGTCGGTTTACGATGGTATTGGACAAGAAGATACTCGTTACCGGAGGCGCCGGCTTTATCGGGAGCGCGCTGGTTTGGGCGCTCAATCAGCGCGGGCTGGACAACATCCTCATCACCGACGTGCTCGGCTCGGATGAGAAGTGGCGCAACCTCGTGCCACTGAAGTTCGATGACTATCTGGAGGCCGACCTCCTGCCAGGCGCCCTGAAGAACCTGTCCGGTGAGATATCCGCCGTCTTCCATTTAGGCGCCTGCTCAGCCACGACGGAGCGGGACTGCCGCTACCTGATCGAGAACAATTACGAGTATACCAAGACGCTCGCGTCCTGGTCGCTGGGGCAGGGGGCGCGCTTCGTTTACGCATCCTCCGCCGCCACCTACGGTGATGGTGCCCAAGGCATGGATGATCGCCTGGAAGACCTGCACAGCTTGCGGCCGCTCAACATGTACGGCTACTCCAAGCACCTGTTCGACCTCTACGCAAAGCGTTACGGATTCCTTAAAGATATTGTTGGCCTCAAGTACTTCAATGTCTTCGGTCCTAACGAGGACCACAAAGGCGACATGCGTAGCGTTGTCCATAAGGCCTACGGACAGATCCGCGAGACCGGTCAGGTGAAGCTCTTCAAGAGCCATCATCCTGACTATCGCGATGGCGAGCAGATGCGCGATTTCCTTTACGTGAAGGACGCCGTGGCCATGACCCTTCACTTGGCCGAAACGCCCGGTGTGGGCGGGCTCTTCAACCTCGGTTCGGGTAAGGCGCAGACCTGGCTGGACCTGGTGCGGCCCATCTTCGCTGCTCTCGAGCTGCCCGAGACCATTGAGTTTATCGACATGCCGGAGGCCCTGCGCGGCAAGTACCAGTACTTTACCCAGGCCGACACCCATCACCTGAGTGAATCCGGCTTTGACGGATGCAAGTTCAGCCTCGCCGAAGCCGTCACCGACTACGTCAAAAATTACCTGACGGCGGACAAGCGCCTCGGGGATGAGGGGTGACGTTTCTGACCTCTCCTAAGCCTGGCCTGAGACGAGCAGTTCGGCGTCGTCGGGTTGGCCGTTGCGCTCCTTGAGGATGCGGCGGTTGCCGTCGGCCAGCACGAGAACCTTGGGCTGCCAGGTGGCGGCTTCTTCGGTGGTCATTTGGGCAAAGGCCATGATGACCAACAGGTCGCCCGGCTTACCCTTGTGGGCGGCCGCGCCATTGAGGGCAAAGGCGTGCGAGCCGGCGGGAGCCGGGATGGCGTAGGTCTCCAGACGCTCGCCGTTGGTGATGTTGCCGACCAGGATTTTCTCATTGGGCAGCAGCCCAATGCGCTCCATGTATGCGGCGTCAATGGCCAAGCTGCCTTCGTAGTCTGCGCAGGCCTCGGTGACCTCCGCACGGAGGATTTTGCATTTGAGCAAATTGACTAACATGGTATTGAGGATTTGTCCAAACCGATGACTATGAAGCACTGTCACGTACCGTCAAACAGAAAGCGGTTTTGCCTGCTCTGGCTGGCGTGCCTGGCGGTGTTGTTTGCGTGGATTGCGCCAAGGCTCGCTGCGGATTCCCCCGCAGTGGCACAAGTGCCCGAGCGACCCGCACCGGATGATGAAAGACCTCTGCTGATGTGGTCGGCGCCGGGGTATGGGGGTGTGGATTTCCCGGTTCATGTGGCCCGGATTGCGGTGGGGCGACCGGATTTGGCAGTGGTTGCGGTGGCTCGTTCCGCTCCGGGCGATGCCAACAAGGCCCTGACGATGCTTCCGGTGGCCTTGGCGAAGGAAGGTGGCCTTTTGCTGGCGGTGAATGCCAACGCCTTCGACGAAGGTGGCGTCCTGGAAAAGCTGCTGGCGGAGCCAGGCCGGGCGGTTGGCTTGAGCGGGGTGGCCATCACCGGTGGGCATGTTTTCGAAGGCGCTTTTGATCGCTACGCTGCCAGCCTATGGGTGACTCCCGATGGCGGTATCGCTATCCGCATGCCCGATGAGGCCGAACCGCTGGACCTGCAGGGGGTGTCCAATGCGGTGACAGGTTTTCACCAATTGATTCGGGGCGGGGAAATCCTCGACTGGGGCGCCCCGGTGGGGCCGAGTGCCGAGCGCATGGCGCGTAGCGCCGCGGGAGTATCCGCCGACGGACGATGGCTTTTTCTGGTGGTGACGGAGGGGCGCGGTGGCTTGTTTTCCAAGGAAGGATTTTCCGAGGCGGAGCTTGCGCGCCTGATGGCCGACCTGGGATGCGCGGAGGCGCTCATGCTCGATTGTGGCGGCTCATCCGCGTTGGTCGGGGACCTTGGAGAAGGGCTTCGCCTGCTCAACCGCCCGGAGAAAAACAAACCACGCCCGGTGCCTGTGCTTCTGGGCGTGCGGCTTACTGCGTCGGGCGACTGACGGAAAACCAGGAGGGCAGCACGTCTGGCACGAGATAAATTTCCTGATCTCCTACCACGATGGCCACCACGGCGAACTCGCCGTCGGGGATGGAGAACTGGTCCGCGAGTTCGATAATTTGTTCGTGTACCACTTGGGATTCCATCACCTCGGGCAGGTCTGCGCCTTCGCCCTGTCGGAACTCATTCCAGGCTTGGAGAGCTGCGGCCCGGCCGCTGGTAGTGGCTCCCGTGCGGGGGGACAATTGGTTGAGGTATGACCGCAACTGGCTCAGCCAGGCCAGATCGGCGGCATCGCGTGCCTTGTTAATGTCGTCCTGGTTGCGATTGGCGGTGTTATTTGGGTCGCGTTCCTTGAACGCCTCGCCAGCTTCCTCCTGCAGAGATCGCAGAGCCGAGGGTTTGGGCGGATTACCGGCCTGTTCCAGCTTATCGTGAAAAGAGGACCACAGGCTGTGGCTCATGGAAAACACATTGGAGCTGCCAAACTCGCTTTCCAGCTTGTCGCGGGTGCCGAGCGTGTACCGGCCTGCCTTAGGGCGACTGAAGTAGATTGGAGCGGGGAACTTATCGAGGGCGTTGGCTTTGGGGGCCGGCTGGCTCTCGGCCGGGGAATTGATGACCTGGAGGAAAAGTTGCGACTGCCGGCTGGCACGCATGATGTCCTCCTGGCTCAAGTTCGTGTAGTAGAGCAGGCGTGGTCGCTTTTGCAGCAGCTCGGTCAGGGAACTGATATCGCTGTCGACCTGGCGGGGTGGTTTCACCTCGACGATTTCTTCGGGGGCTTCGCGGCGGGCCTGGATCACCGTGTAGATCCAGTAGCCGAGTCCACACAGCAATACCAGGAGGAAGACCTGGACGATGGGTGAGGTGCGGCGGCTGTCCGGCGGGGGTTGGTGATGCGCTTGATGCTGGGCTTCGCGGTTGGCGATTTCCTCGCGCACGGTATCGTCGACCTCGCGTTTTGGAGTAGGACCTAGGGGGTTGTTTTCCATACAGCGGAAAAGGGCTCCCTCCGTGATGGGCTAAAGTGCCGGTGGTGTGAAGCTTTAATATGGCGTGGGAGGCTTTTTAATAAAACCTTGTCCACTGCCAAACGCAGCTTATTCGCTCTCTGTTTTGACCTCCACCGGAGCAGAGGCATCCACAGGCGTTTCTTCGGCTTCTTCTGCAGCAGGTGTACTCTCGGCTGGCTCGACCGGCGCGGGTAGTGTTTCCGGCTCGGCTCCGACGCGTAATGGCCCGTCTTCGCCCTGCATGGGCACTTGTACGCGTGCAGGCGGCATCGCGGAAATAGGTACTTCGCGGACCGTGGGCCTCATTTCCAGCTCCAGTTCCTTGTCGTCGCGTACGATTTGCACGGTGACGTATTCGTTGGGGCGGATGAAGAAGGAGGCGCTGCGCAAATCGTCGTCGGTGCGCACGGGGAAGTCTCCCACCTGCTTGAGGATGTCGCCTTTGAGGATGCCGGCCAAAGCGGCGGGGCTGCCTTCGCTGACTTCCTCGATCTCTACCCAGGGCCCGCTGGCCAGGCTGGAGGTCTGCCGTGCCTGGAAGCCGAAGTAGGCATAGGTTACCTTACCGGAGAAAAGGATGTCGTCGCGCACGCGCTGTACTGCCCGCGCGGGTAGAATCAGGCTGGAGCGAATTTCCGGCAGCGCCGCCACGATCATACCGACGAGGGAGCCGTTCAGGTCGAAGACGGGTGCTCCGCCTTCGCCGCCATCGTAGGGGATGTCTGAGCGCAGATAAACGGTGGGCAGGATGCGCTCGACATACTCGGTGTTCCAGCCGGAGACCATTCCGAGTGCGGGCCCGGGGTTCATGCCGAGCTCACAGGTGATGCCCAGCAGGAAGCTGCCTACAGCGGGCAGTTCCGGCCGTTCGGTGAAGCGTAGGAATTCGAAGTCCGACGGTAGCGTCAGAGCGCGGATGACGGAGATATTGGTCAGTGGATCGTGACCGACGGCTTCGCAGACGTAGGCGATGCCCTCGCGTTCGATCCAGATACGGTCGGCCCCGTAAACGACATTGGTATTGGTTAGGACGTGGCCTTCCTTACTGATGTAGAAGCCGGTGCCGACCAGCAGGACGTTCTTGGCCTCTTCGTTCTCGGTGTTGAAAGCCGAAATGACTTTGACCACGGCGCCCTTGTTCTCGTTGAAGACCGAGATGACGCGCTTTTGCAGGCTGTGAGCCGCTGCGCCCTCGGTTTGGGCAGGCAACGAACGCGCCGCCGTTAAGGCGGTAAGGACAGCCAGAAGCAGGGGAAGCCTCATGGCGATAAATCAGTAGATACCCGCCGCGTAACCGGTATGGGGAATAGCCGCGGCAATCGAACCACCTACGAACTGGACATCCGGACGGTGAGCGGGGGTCATGGCACGGGAAGCGGGCACCTGGCGGTAGTTTTCCGTGGAAAAGGCCTCCTGAGAGGGAAGGGCGCTGACTACAAAGCTGGGCGAACCCACCGGCTGAGCCATGGCGGCCTCCTGCACTTGCGGGGTGACCACGGGGGTGGGCAAGGCGGCCACAGCCACTTGCGGGGCGGGTGTGGGTACCTTTAAAAGATCGTTGCTGACGGCCAGGCTCAGCGCGAAGGCGGCGGCGCCTGCCAGTGGCAGAGCGGCCTGCCAGCGGCCCAATACGGCCCAGAGGCTGCGGGTGCTCGGACGCTGCTTGACCAGGGTGCGGAGCGTTTTTTGGTGAAGCTCGCGGTCAAATTGCGCCCAGAAAGCCTCATCCGGCTGCTCGTGACGCTTCAGGCGGAGCAGATCCTCCACCGTAACCGGTTGATCGTTATTTTGGTTTTCGTCAGGCATACTTGGCAAAGTTTATTAGCAGTTAGCGTTCCAGATAGTCTCGTAAGCTGGCTTGCAGTTGCTGTTTGGCATAGTGGAGCCGGGAACGCACCGTCCCTACCGAGGTCTTCGTGATCTCGGCTATTTCCTGATGGCTCAACCCCTCTATTTCGAACAGTACCACAACGGTTCTATGTTTATGAGACAGTTTTTGGAGCGCCTCGTTCAATTTTTCCTGCAGCTCGCGCATGAAAGCGGGCTTTTCCGTCCGGCTCTTGGCTGCCAGCGCCTCGACTATGTCGCGGCTGGAAACCTCTTCGTCCAGGTTCTCCAGACTGAAGAAGCGGCGCACCCGGTTGCGCTTGAGATGTGAAATGGCGCCGTTGACTCCGATGCGGTACAGCCAGGTGAAGAAGCTGGACTTGCCTTTGAACTTGTTGATGGAGCGGAAGGCCTTGATGAAGGCTTCCTGGGTAAGGTCGTTGGCGTCCTCGCGATTGGAGGTCAAATTGTAGACGACGCTGTAGAGCCGCTCGCGGTATTTGAGGACGAGCTTATCGTAAGCGGCGACGTCGCCGGCTTGCACCTGGCGCACGAGAGACATGTCCGTATCTTCCGATACGACACTATCGCCCGCAGTTGTGACGGGCCGGGTCAATGCGCCGGTTTCAGCCATTTGGATCAGTCTGCCTTTAATATCAGGCAAAAAGGGCCGGACTGCAACTCAAATTCATGGCCCGCATTAGCGGGTGTAGCGGGCCATCTGGGCGCGGACAAAGCCGCTGAGCTGTAGCAGGTGCTTCGCGGGTGGGTAGCGCGGCTCGACGGCACGTAGGGCGGCCTCGGCGGCCTCGAGATGCTCGTCGAAAATACGTTCCACCTCCCCGATGATGCCGTGCTGCTCGAGTCGGGCGAGGAAGCCGCTGGCATCGAAGCTGCCGTTGCCGGCGATCTTGGTGAGTTCCTGCCGGGTGAGGTGGCCTTTCTGCATGAGCAGCAGGGTGGGCAGGGTGAATTTGCCACTGGCCAGGTCGGTCCCGAGCGTTTTGCCGATTTTGGCCTCTTCTCCGGCCACGTCGGCCACGTCGTCGTAAATCTGGTAGGCGATGCCGAGACGCCGCCCAAACTCTCCGGCGGCCTTGGCGCAGTCCTCGTCGTAACCGGCCAGGCGGGCGCCGAGATGACAGGAGACGCGGAAGAGCTCCGCCGTTTTCAACTCGATGACGCGGAAATACTCCGCCAGGGGGAAATCGGTGTTGCCGCGCTCGAACGTCTGGCGGATTTCGCCCGCGCAAACCCGGCGGGTGGCCAGGGAGACCTCCCGGCAGACCTCGACGGTGGGAAACTCTGCTGCGAGCTTGAGGGCCTGTGAGAACAGGGCGTCTCCCAGCAGGACGGCCGGAGCAGTGCCCCAGCGGGCGCTGACGGTGTCGGAATTGTGCCGGAGGGTGGCGTCATCCAGGATGTCGTCGTGCACCAGGGTGGCCAGGTGAACCAGCTCAATGACGGCCGCGGCCTGTACCAGCGCGGCTTCTGCCTCACCTTTGGCGGGCCAGCCGCCAAAGAAAACCAGCACCGGGCGGATACGTTTGCCCTGATTGCGCAGGCAGTAGGCCACGAGTTCGCGCAGCTCCTCCTCGAATTGCCCGGTTTGGTCCTCCAGGAATGCGGTCAGCGCGTCCAGCCGATCTTCGACTGGGGCGATGATAGCGTCAAAGCCTCCGGGGAGACTGGTGCGCTTGGATTCCGGTGTGGCGAGCATTTTTAAATGTTACAAGTGGACGTCCTTGAAAGGAGGGCGGGTGGATGATAGAAAGTGGCGTGCCGGGTTGCCCCGGAAATGGATTTTTTCTTGTGAGTCCGTATGGTAGGTGAAACCTTCCAGCATTTACAGAACGAAATTTACCCATGAGTCAAGAAGCCCTGCCTACTTCCTTACCTGCTGAAACCCCGATCGAGCCCCCCGCCGTGGATGCGATGCAGAATGATCCGCTGCTCATCCTGATCATGTTCGGCGCCAGTGTCTACCTGGCCTGGCTGTGGTGGCAGGACGCCCAGACGGCCAAAAACGGCAAGCCCAACCCGCGTGCTTTTCCCGGGGCGGTCTTTTGTTCGGGGGCTGCCATCGGGGTCGCGGTGGTAGGAGCGCTGGTGATTCTTGGCCTCGAGGTGGCCGGTGAATACGCCCTGGATTTGGTCGGACAGCAGCGCAACATCACGGCGCTGTCTCTGCTGGCCATCCTGAGCGCGGCATTTTTCGAGGAACTGATTTTCCGTGGCTACCTGGTGGTCAAAAACAAGGGCCGGGCGGCGCTCATCGGTAGCATCGTGGGCTTTTCGCTCATCTTCACGCTGGCGCACAATTATTTCTGGACGCTCGATTTCCCCGAGGGCGTTCCGGGCTGGCAGTTCTGGAACGGCGAGCTGAGCTTCGACTTCGGGCTGAAGGCATGGTTCTCCAGCGCGTTCTTTTTTATCAACTCGTTGTGGTTCTACGCCGTGCGCTTTTACAAGCTCAACCCGGCCCAGTCCCTGTTGCCTTGTGTGGCGGCGCACTTCGCCAGCAACCTCGGCGTCTTCCTCATCAAGCTTTTCCAGGGCCACGTCGTCGGGCTGTGGTAGGCGCCATCAGCGCGTTGCTTTGGCCCGTGTAGCCAGCCATAGGGCGAGCGCGATGATGCCGCCGCCGATGAGCAAGCGTAGCAGGTTGGCGCTTTCGCCGAATATTATTAGCGAGACCAGCACGGCGAGCGGGATCTTGACGTTGTTGAAGACCGCGAGCGTGGCGGGATTGGTTTTGACCGCGCCTTTGTTCCACCAGAAAAAGCACAGGCCGGAGGCCAGCACGCCCAGATAAAGCAGCACGCCCCATTGGCGGAGTGAGATGATGCCCAGGTCACCCCAGCCGCCATAGGCTGTGGTGGTGATCAGGCAGAGCATCACCGCGCCCATGTAGAGCAGTCCGAAGACCTGTGCGTCAAGGAGCTTGGTCTCTTGTTCGCGGTAGCGCTTATAGGCGACCTGGCCGAAAGCGAAACAGAGGTTGGATAACTGCACCAGCGCGATGCCGGTCCAGGTTGCGTCCAGGGCACGCCCGTCGAAGACAATCACCGCCGCCCCGGCAGCGGCCAGCAGTGCCAGACCGAGATTACGCGGGCGGAAGCGCTGCTCCAGCGCGTCATAGAGCAGGGTGACAAAGAGTGGCGTGGTGACCGTCAAGGTGGCGACTTGATAGGCTTCCAGATAGCCAAAGGCGGCGATATAGAGGTTGTACATCAGCCCGTACTGCACGGCGCCGATGATGGCCAGCCAGGCGATGCCCCGCATCGAGACCGCCTTCAGGCGCAGAAACGGCAGGAAGATAGGGAGGCTGATGGCCAGTCTCAAACAGGCCACCAGATTCGCGTCCAACCCCGTCAACTCGCCCTTGATCAATCCATAGGAAAATGCCCAGATGAGCGAAACGAGCGCGAGGTACAGCATGGCAACCAACTCACCCTTCGAGTTTATTGAGGGCCTCGGTGATGGTGTTGAAAGCCTCGTCGACGCTGTCGACGTAGCGGATGTAGTCCAGGTCGCTGGCGTGGCAGGTACCGAAGCGGACCATGGTCTTGAGGTTGAGCAGCTCGCTCCAGTATTCCTTGCCGTAGAGGATGATGGGGATGGTGCGGGTGGCCTTGCGGGTCTTCATCAGGGTGTAGACCTCGAAGAGCTCGTCCATGGTGCCGATGCCGCCGGGGAAGACAACCAGCGCACGGGCCGGAAACATCAGCCAGAACTTGCGCGGGAGAAAGCTGTGAAAGTGGAAATAAAGCCCCTCGGAGATGTAGTCGTTGGGCTTCTGCTCGGAGGGGATTTCAATGCCGAAGCCGACCGAGCGACCGCCGGCTTCGAGTGCGCCGCGGTTGGCCGCCTCCATGATGCCGGGCCCCGAGCCGGTGGCGATGACGTAGTCGCGATCCGCCGGCAGGGTAGCGGACCATTTGGCGAGGCGGAAGGCCAACTCACGCGCGGCCTGGTAGTAGCGTGACATGTAGACGGCATCGGTAGCGTGGTCGAAGCCATCCCAATGTTTGCGGGTCTTGCGTTTGAGCTTTTTGAATTTCCGCTCAAACTGTTTCAATTCGCGTTCGGCCACATCGGGCGGCAGGATCTTGGCCGCGCCGAAAAAGACCAGCGTCTGCCGGATACCGGCGCGTTCCAGGCGCAGGGCGGGCTCAAGGAACTCCGGCTGCATCGCCAGCACGTCGTGTACAGCCTGGCTGACGACATCATAGCGTCCGTTGTAGACGGGTACGGAAGGGACCTTTTTCGGGGCGGCTTTCTTCTTCGGCATGACGTGGCAAAAGCCGCCTGTGGTAGTGGTAAGACCGGCTACTGGCAAGGCGGGAATCGCCTATCCACTGCCCGGCAGGCGGTCCTCTTCCAGATAGAAGTCCAGTGACTGGTTGTCCCCGCGGATAATACCGGAGGACAAGTCGCCGTCGTCCATGGCCTCGTCGACACGCCTCTGCAGGTCGGCACTCATATCCGTGGCGGCCAGGATGATGGCGACGGAGGTGCCGTCACCCGGATCGTTAAAAGCGTAGTAGCCGTTGAGGGGACAGCCGTTAACCCAGTCGTCCGCGTTCATGTAGCCGTCCATCTCGGTGGGCATAGTGCCCTGATCCCAGTGTGAACCGGGCCAAACGCCTTGCTCGAGGTTGTAACTCTGGAAGGCGCCGGCGAAGATGCGGAAGTTGTTCGAAATGGCGGATGCCTGGCTGTTTTCGCGGACTTTCTTCATGCCCGGAATCGCCAGGGCCACGAGCATGCCGATGATGACCACAACGATCATGATTTCCACCAGGGTAAAGCCACGTAGGGGTTTGGCTGTTCTTTTGGAACAGTGCATGACTCATAGCTTGGGGGAAACACCCCTGTATGGCAATGCAGAAGATAGCCTTAGTGAATCTATCAGGGCGCCATATAACCGACGACGCTGGCTGCTTCCACCGCGAAGATGGCTTCGTCTTTCTGGACCACCAGATAGTAGCCGCTTCGGCGGATGACGTCGACCGTCTGCCCTTTGCCGATGCCCACGCCGCCAATGACCTGGGAAATCACCACGACGGGCTTCTCCAGTACTATCCGGGCGGGCAGGGGTGTGTTCAAAGTAAAGGGAACCGGTGGTGGTTCGGCGATCACCAGCTCGGCGGGCGCAGCTTTGGCCAGCGTAGCGACGGGCTCCGGCTCGGCGGGCTCCGGTTCAGCAACCTCCTCCGGTAGCGGCATTGATGGCGCTTCTGCCTTAGGCTGAGGTAGTGCGTTTTCAGAGGGTACGGCGTTGTTTTTGTAAAACAGCCCGCCCACCGCGATGAGGCTCAGCATTACCAGAGCGAAACCGAATATCTTCGCCGTCGCCTTGGGCGAACGCTTCTTCGTGTGGCTTGCCGGCGCACTCTCGGCGCTTGCCGTGCTTTGGCCACTGGGTGAAGGAATCCTTATCGTACCGCCCTTCATCCCCGGAGAACGGGAAGTGGCACTCATGCCGCTATCCAGCTGGATACCCGGAACGATCTTGATACTCTTTGGATGGCTGTACCCCATATGCCATGGTGGTTACGTTTTCTGGTATAGCGTAAGCCTGGAGCAGCCGTCAATGGAAATTAATGTGACAACCTTTCTTATGATACGAATAAGCGTTAATGCGGGCTAATGCGGGTTTGCTGTTTAGTGCTAGCCGCCAAGATTGACGACCTGGGAGGTGACTTGGGACGCGGCGTCCGAGAGCAGGAAAACCGTGGTCTGGCCAGCGTCCTCGGGTGTCTGGAAACGGCCCAGCATGCGATGCTTTGCCCTCTCTTCCAGTTGGGCCTGGTCCCTGCCTTCGGCGACCTGGACTTCCAATTCCTTTTCGGTCAGGACCCAGCCGGGGTTGAGCAGGTTGATCCGGATATTTTCCAGGGCGTAGGCGTGCGCGAGGTTGCGCGTCAAAGTGAGCAGGCCGCCTTTGGATATGGAGTAGGCCAGTAGATTGGGGGAGCCCCCGTAAGCGTTGCCCGAGCCGATGTTGACGATAGCGCCCCCACCGTTGGATTTCATCACGGGGATGGTGTGCTTGCAGCAAAACAGGGCGGGTTTGAGGTTGATGGCCATGACCCGATCGAAGAACTCCCCGGTGGTCTCCTCCAGGGTGCCACGAGGGAAGGCGCCGACGTTGTTGACCAGGCCGTCGATGCGGCCGAAGTCCGCGACGGTTTTTTTGATGAGAGCACCGCAGGTCTCCTCGTCGGTCAGGTCGCCGCCAAAAAAGAGGGCTTCCCTGCCTTCGTTGACGAATGACCGGACGGCCTCCTGGCCGGTCGCCTCGTCCAGGTCCGCCAGGACAATTCTTGCACCGGCGGCGGCGACTGCCTCGGCGATGCCCCGCCCGATGCCATGGGCGGCGCCGGTGACGATGACGACTTTATCGTGCAGAGGCTTCATGCTGGTGCTTGTGTGAGATAGGAGCAGATCATCAATCGAATGAGCACTAGGTTATCGTGGGTCTGGAAAACTGGCTTTCCGCCGCAGCGCAGAATGTATCGACGGGATGGCCTATCGCCGCGATGAACCGCTCCCAGTCGTTTTTTGCCACCCCCACATCGACTTCCTCATCGAAGCTCATTTTGCCCTTTCTGCTGCTCAGTCCCGTGCCGATAAAATTACCCGACATATAACCGATGAGGCCGCCAATCAGGGAGCCGATAAAAAACAGGCCGATCGTAAGGTAGATGCTGATCCGTCTCAAGATGAGCACTTGAACGAGCAGGCCGGCGATGCCCAGAACCAGGCAGCCGATGACACTGAAGGTTTTTTGAAAACTGTGCGTCACTTCAACCTCAAGCGAGTTTGCCGAGACTCTTTTGGCGTTCTTCGACGTTGCGCTGAGCATGATGTAGTCGACAGGGACCATCCCCTGACCACGCACATTTACCAAATCCCGATTGAGGATCACGGATAATTGACATTCAAAATGCCCGTTGATGGCAAGAGCGGCTCCGGAGTCATTCAGATCGGTGATCTGCCAACCGTCCTCTTCCCGGAGGTTCGACTTCATGATCGCGAATAGATCCGAAAACAGGGCATGGCATCCTGCTTCCAGCTCTTCCTTGGGGAGTTGGTCCGGCCTGATCTTTCTCGTGTACCGGAAGGGCATGGCTGTGGGTTAATCAGGCATACTTGACTGCTCTCAGCAGATCTTACCCTTGCCGGACTGATTCGCGAGCATGGTGGAGAACTCCTGGGCCTCGTCCTTGAGCTTTTTCCAGCACAGTTCGATATCCTGGGCGAACTTCTCGGCCATGTCGCGGGTGAAGTTTTCCTTCACCACCATGCGGAGCACGTGGACGGTGTCGGCCTTGGGTGGGAGCGGGTAGGCCGGGACGATCCAGCCGTACTGACGCAGCAGGTCGCTGAGCATATAGACGACTTCCTTGGGCAGCTTGCGGTCTTTCAGGCGCACGGTGACGGTGGGCAGGTACTTCGACTCGTTGAGTAACTCGAAGTGGCCCAGCTCGAGGAGCTTCTTCTCCAGGTACTGTGCGTTCTCCATGATATTGGTCATGATCTTGCGGTAGCCTTCCTTGCCGAGGCGCAGGAAGTTGTAGTACTGCAGGAGCACCATGCTGGAGGCGCGGGAGAAATTCAGCGAGTAGTTGGGCATGGAACCACCGAGGTAGGTGATGTTGAAGACCAGCTCCTCGGGCAGGTCCGAGCGGTCGCGGAAGATGACGGTGCCGCAGCCGGGGAAGACGAGGCCGAACTTGTGGTTGGAGGTGTTGATGCTACGCACCTGCTCCAGGCGGAAGTCCCACTCGACCTCGGGGTAGAAAAACGGCGCGACGAAGCCGCCGCTGGCGCCGTCCACGTGGATGGGGATGTCCCAGCCCTTGTCCTTTTTCAGGCCCAAAAGGTATTCGTTGACGCCTTTGACGTCGTCGAGCTGCCCGGTGAAGGTGGTGCCGACCACGCAGCCGACCGCGCAGGTGTTTTCGTCGACGTACTCAGGGAGCTGGTCGGCGGTCATGTAGAACTGGTCCTCCTTCAGCGGGACGACGCGCATCTCGACATCGAAATAGCGGGCAAACTTTTCCCAGCAGGTGTGCACATCGGCGGAGAAGACCACGTTGGGCTTGTCGGTGGGTTTTCCGGCGGCCTGCATCTTCTTTTTCCAAGACCACTTGTGCGCCAGCAGGCCGAGCATGATGGCCTCGGACGAGCCGATGGTGCAGGTGCCGACCGGGTCCTTGTCCTTGGGGGCGTTGAACATACGGCCCATCATGCTGACGACGCGCTGGTGGATTTCCTCGGTCTGTGGGTACTCGTCCTGGTCGACGATGTTCTTGTCCGCCGTCTCTTGCAGGAGCATGCGGGCCTCGGGCTCCATCCAGGTGGTGACGAAGGAGGCGAGGTTGAGCGCGGGGTTGCCGTCGAGCTGCATCTCGTCGTGGATGATGCGGTAGGCCACGCGGGCATCCATGCCCTCATCGGGGATGTCGAACTTGGGCACGCCACCGGTCATGTGGCGGTCGGCATAGGCAAAGTGCAGGTTCTGGTCGTCTTCAGGTCGGTGCTTAACGGTGTGCATGGTGGGTCGTCTTCAGGTTGGGATTAATGAGTCCCAAGGTCATACCCACCGCCAAAAAAGAGTGCAAGGGGAAAGGGGTCGGGGAGGGGGCTTAGCCGTTGCGCATTTCAGGTTCAAAAAGGTCTGAGCTTGCCATTGCCATTCTAGCAAGCGGCTCCGGTAGTATAAACCACTGTTGATGACTGTATGCGTGAGGAAAGCCATTTGGACTTTCTTCACTTGGATTCCATGTCACACCCACTTCGCCATCTGCGTTGTGGGCAATGGCGAATGCTTCAGTTTCGACTAGATATCCTGTTACTTGAAAGCGTGATGTTGATTCCAGAGTTTGCTCTAAACGTTTTTCCGTATGCATATCATTCCTTTCTTCTTAAAGTTTTTCTCACTCCGCGGGTCTTTGCACGGTGACGGTATCACTGCCGTTTTCGTTGCCGGTGTCGAGGATGACGTAGACGCGGTAGTTGGCGGAGTCGCCCGGGGCCTCGAGGCCAGCCGTGGTGGTGAACTCGCGCGGGTCCTCCGGCTGGAGTGAGGCGAGCACCTGCTCGTCGCCTGTGGAGTAGGGGGTGACGGGGCTGGTGCGCAGCTCATACTTTTGCAAATTAGCATCGGTAGACTCGCTGAAGGTGATGCGGGCCAGCCCGGCGGAGGCATCCCACACGCCCTGCGCGGTGACCTGCTGCGGGGTGTGGCCGGGCAGCGGTGTGACGCGCGGCAGGGTCTGCACGATGGGGCTGCCGGGGGCAAAGAGCGCCTCGATAACGCGGCGGTAGCCCACTAGGATGGGCAGCACCTCCTCCTGGATGGCGTTGCGCTCGTCCCGCGCCAGCTTGACCTCCTGCTCGTTGTCGTAGTCGGTCACATAGGCCTCGTTCAGCGTCTCCAGGTCGGTCTCGAAGGTGGCGCGGTCATAGCCCTCGGCCAGCAGGAAGGGGTCGGGCGCCTGTGCCGTGTTGATTTTTCCCCACAGGCTGGCCATGTCGATCAGCGGCTTGGTAAAGTAGCTCTGCGCACTCGTCGGGCGCGGCACCTCCGGCAGTCCATTGACAAAAGGCGTGCCCGGCAGCAGCCCGCGCACCCGGCGGTTGAAGTCGTTCACATGCGCGATCATGACCGTCTTCTGCTGGGCCAGGGTGGCGTTGCCGATTTCCACATCGTTGATACGGTCTTCCACCTTGGCCCGGGCCGCCTCCAGCGCGTCACGGGTGTTCTCCAGCTCGCCCCGCGTCGTGCCCTGCGGCGGCACCGTGATGGGGCTACCCTGCACGCCCTCGGCGTCCTCCCAGTGCGCGAGGAAGAGGTTGATGGTCGGAATATAAGAGCTCGGTCCGGAGATAGGCATGGAAAGGCAAGGGTTGTCGGATTACAAGTTGTCAGAGTGAGTGGCCCGCACACGAATGGGTGTGTCGGACAGAGCCTAGTCAAAGCCCGTCGGCTCCCTTGCCAAGCTTAAATTATGATAAAATAAGCCCAAAATGATTAAAATAAGCGCTATCAACTTACGATTACGTGACAGCGCGCCACAATTCCCGAGCAGATACCACACACTACGACGCAACCCCGGCCCAAGCGACCCCATCGTGAGCTAAATAGGCCTCATCGGTCAATCATGCAGCTCTGTTGGTCAAAGATGTTACTCCAGCGGACAAAAGAACGACGGCATCGGAGCCCAAAAGTCCCACATCGACAGCCGATGCCCGCTTATAAATCACCGATGGAGCCAGATAAGTGCCCGATGGAGCAACATTAGCCATAGATGGTCTAAGGTAATCTGCCGCTCAGTTGCAGTTGGCCTCCACAAACTACGCATTCGCCGCTGCTGCAATGTAGCAACAAATGCCTTAGCATTGCTACCTGCGATTGCGTCCCTTTCACCGTTGCGCTTGCCACCAAACCCGCTTCCATCGCAGTCGTGAAAGCACTGTTAGCGCGGCATCGGATGAAGTTCAGCCTGGGGCTGGTCCTGCTGATTATCGTGCTGGCGGTGCTGGTGGCCTATGGCGGGCCCATTGGCCACTGGGCTTCCCGAGTTTCCGAGTGGTGCGTCGACCTGGTGCGGGACGCGCCGTGGTGGGTGTTTTACCTGGGCATGGCGCTGATTCCCATCGCGGGTATCCCCATCGTGCCGTTTTACCTGGCCTCGGGGGCGGCTTATGGCTTCTGGGGCAGCCTTTTTGGGGTCGGTTTGGCCATCATGCTTAACCTCGTCGTGTCCTATTGGCTCGCGCGCTGGTTGCGGGGGCCGGTCAGCCGGCTGCTGGCGCGGGCGGGCTGGCGTGTGCCGGAGATTCCGCCGTCCGAATACGTGCCTTTCACCATTCTGGTGCGGCTGACCCCGGGCGCGCCGTTGATGGTCCAGAATTACATCCTGGGGCTGGCCGGTGCGCCGTTTGCCACCTACCTGCTGGTGTCCTGGGTGGCCGAGATGCTCATCGCCTCCGGCTATATCATCACGGCGGAATCACTATACGCCAAGAATTGGAGTTTTCTTTTTGCGGGAATCGGTCTGATAGTTTTTGTTATCTTACTCACGCGTTTCCTGCGCCGAAGCATGAAGCGCCGCAACCTACCCGACCTGCAGAAATCCGAATGAAGCCCGTCACCCGTCGCCGCCTGAAAATCGCCTCCGCCGTTATTGGCGTGCTGATAGTGGTGGCCATTGTTGTCGCTCTGTTGCCGGGCTTTCAGCGCGGTGTGATTCTGGGGCAATTACAGAAAATAGACCCCGACGCCTCTCTGGAGCGCATCCATGTCACCCCGTTTTCCGCCGAGGTGAAAGGGCTGCAGTTACGGACGCCGCAATGGGCCGTCGCGCTGGAGTCGCTCGAAGCGGAGATTTCACCGTGGAGCCTGCCCTTCAAGCACCTCAAGGTCGAGTCCGCCACGGTCACGGGGCTGGCTGTCGAGATCACCTCGCTGGAGGAGGCCGACGATCTCGATGAGGAAGAGGATCAGCCTATCCCCGGCCTGCTGGCCCTGACCGAGACCGGCTTCAAGCTCAGCCTCGACAACCTCACGGCTGACGTTGCGGTGACTTTGCCCGAGCTGGAGACGACGGTCCAGGTGACGGGTGGAGGCCTGGCGCCGGAGGCCACAGGCGCTTTCTCCATCGAACCTTTGACGCTCAACCTTCCCGGTCAGGAGCAGCTTCGCCGCGTCACCGTGACGGGGACTCTGGAGCTGACCGAGGCCGAACGCGGTGCCATCGACCGCATTGTCTGGGACATGAAAGCGGTGGCCGAGGGCGCGCTCTTTGACGAAGAGGCCGTCCTGCTTGTCTCCGGTGAGCTGGATGATGCAGGCGCCCCCAACGACGAGGACGATGAGGGTCCGGTGTATCCTCCGGAGAATTTGAAACTGACGGTTCGCGAGTCCGGGGAGGGTGACAGCCCACTGCTGGACCTCGAGTCGGAACTGGTGGACAACGGCCGCAAGTTCAACGCCAGCTTTTCCCTGGCCGCTAACAACGCCACGCTGGACCCCTTCGCCCTGGCCCTTGACCTGCCCGAATTCCACGGCACCGGCGAGGGCCACCTGACCTGCGACCTTTATTCTCTGGAAGGCGAATCTACCATGCGGCTCGACGCCGAGCTGTCCGAGCTAGAGCGTATTTCGCAGGTGCTCGCGGGGGTCGGCGCGCTTAAAGTCGAGGAGAACCACGCCCTTACCTTCGACAGCGAAAAAATCGTCCTGAGCGAATTCGCTTTTGCCGTGACCCAGCCCGGCAACGCCACCGTCCTCGATGTGGCCATCAGCAATCCGCTGACCTTTCGCCTGCTCGACGCCGGAAGCGTCCTGGAAGGCCTCAGCGGGAAATGGCTGACCCTCGCCGTGGAGGTGCCTCTGGACTGGTTCGACCCGCTGCTGGGCGGCTTCGAGATGGAAGGCGGGGACTTGGCCGGCAAGCTGACTTTCGCCGGCAGCCCTCTCGAAAAGATGACCGTGGCCGCGCCCGAGCCCCTGCGCGTGGACAACGCTTCTATCTACCGTGACGACACGCAGTTGCTCGACAAGGTGTCGATGCGCCTGACGCCCGCCGCGGAGGTGGCGCCCAAGCAGATCCGTGTCAGCATGACCGGGGTGCGCATCCAGGCCCGTGGCCAGGACTTGCTGACCAGTGACGCCAAGGCCCTACTAGACCTGACTGCCCCGGAAGGCTTCCGTGCGGCTATCGACGCGGAGATGGAAGCCTTTGCGCGCGGCATTGTGCAGCAGGAGTTGGAGGCCGAAAAGAAGAGGGACAAGGAAACGCCGTTCTCAGCGGCGCGTCGTCGCATCGCTGCGGCCAATCAGGCCATGGGGCAGGCCAGCCTTAAGATGACGGTCAAGGCCAGTGCCGTGCCCGACCGCCTTACCGCCGAGTCCGTTTCCCTGCGTCTGACCCGGCTCGAGGACAACGAAGCCCTCGCCGACGTTGGGCTGGCTGCGCCGGTGACGGCCGTTTTCGACGAAGAGGCGGTGTCTTTCGACGGGCTCGACGGCCCCTGGCTGAAAGCGGCTTTTACCGGCATGCCCGTATCCGTGCCGGCTATCTTTGTCGATGACCTGGACTTGAGCGGGGGAGACATCAAGGGTGCCTTCGTCCTTGGCGCCAACGAGACTCCGGGCGGTTTTCAACTGGAGTTTACGGAACCCCTGAACATCACGGCTCTCTCGGTGGCGCGGGAGGAGCAGACGTTACTGAGTGAGGCCGATGTCCATCTCACGGCGAAAATGGATTACCAACCGGGCCGGTTGCAGGTTCATCTTGCCGACTTCGTTGCCAGTAGTAACCAGCAGCTCCTGCTGTCTGGAGGCCTGGATTCGGACATTGCCCTGAAGCAGTTCCAGCCACAGCGGGTAACTTTTCGCGGAACGGGTCGCGCGGGGCTGAATGGCCTGCTGGCCCAGCCGCTTCTGAAGCCCTACCTGGTCAAGCCGCTGTCGCAACCCATCGTCGCCACGATGGCCGTCGATGGCGAAAGTGACTTGAAGAGCCTTAAATTGTCGCGCCTGGAAGGTGCGGTCGTCGTGCAGGATGGCGCGGAGCTGGCGAACTTCAAAGCGGTGGATGATTTTGTTGTCACGCAGTTGGCCATGGACGGTTTGCCTGCCGCGCTGGAGTCCGTGCAGGGCAGCGGCACGCTGATGTCGCGTGGCTTCCCGCTTTGGTTGCCGTTGAGCTTCGTCCAGGCGGATCCCTGGTTGGTCACCTCCGGCACGGTTGACAGCGCCTTTAATTGGCAGGTGGGGCAGGGCAAGGCAACACTCACGCCGACTGAGGATTTGAAGGTGAACGCGCTTGGTGTCAGTAAGGCGGCCAAGCCTTTCCTGGAAAAAGTATCCGTCGAAACGCGGCCCTCGATTGCCCTGACGGGGCAGGACGCCAAGGTTACTGTGGATGCCATCCGTCTGAGTGCCGCCGGGGCGGAACCCCTCACGGGCGATCTGGCGACGACCGTGGCTTTTGAAAAGGACTTCCCTGTACAAAGCCTGGCCGCGCACATGAGCGGGCCAGTTGCCCCTTGGTTCCGTCAGCCGCTGATGCCGAAAAACGCGCTCAGTGGCGGGGCCTTGAATGCCTCCGCCAAGGTAGCAGGGGACGGCAAGGCGTCCTTTGACGCTTCGCTCGACAACGTGGCCTTCGGCGGCAAGACGCCCTACATCAAGTCGGCCTATGCGGAAGGCAGCGTGCAGATTAACACCGGTGGGTTGAAAATCACCGGCACGGTGCCTGCCACCCTCGAAACGGTGGATGGCACCACCGATGCCAAGACGGAGTTCACCTATATCGTTGAGAACGGCGAACCTTCGTCTACGCTGGTGGTCAACGGCAAGCTCCTCCGCCTGGCGGATTTCCAGCACATCGCGCGGGCCTTCGTCCCTGTGGTTCAAGTCAAAGCGGGTAAGCACAAGAAGACGGAATTGCCTGGCGGTTTGTCCGAGGCGGGTACGCGGGAGAAGTTGCCGCCCTACGAGCAGGAGGCCGCCGAGCACGGCGCGCATCCGCAAAAAAGTGTGGCTGCCGCCGAAAACAAATCGAGGGAGGAGGCCACGGAAGAAGCCGAGGATGAACCCGCGCCCGAGGAGATTGACTTTGCCAAGCTGAGTGAGGAGGCGGCCAAGCCCAAGGCTACCGATCCGGACAAGGAGCCTTTCTGGAAGGATTTGCCGCATACCGCCGTCGGCTTCCGCTTTGAGGAAGTGCTGTACCGTGGTTACGTACGCTTTAGCGAGGTCGCGGGCGAGGCCACGGCCCACCGCGAGTACCTGAGTCTTGACGCCTTTTCCGCGCGCTTCCACGAAGCCTCCATCGAGGCCAAGAGCCGCCTCGACTGGAACGAGGACGCCATGCCCAAGCCATATGCTCTGCAAAGCAATGCGCAGGTCAAAGACTTCGACTTGAGTGCCTTCTTCGGCGAGCTGGTACCGGGCGAAAAGCCGCGCGTTGAGGGGCTCTTTAGAATGAGCGCCGATGCCGGGGGGAGCTTTCCATCGGTTCCGCAGGCACGTAATTTCGTAACTTTCGCCCTCGACCTCGAGAGCCGCAGTGGACTGTTTCGCGCCATTCCGCCCAACAGCGGCCTCGCGCAGACTACTTCCGGCACGGCGGCCTTTTTCGGCGAGGTTTTTTCCTACGTGCCGACCAGCGTGCTCGGTATGGGAACGCTGTCGCGACTGGTCTCCTACATGCGTGAAGTACCCTACAAGCTTGTCTCGCTCAACATCGTGCGTGAGACAGACCTCAATATACGCATCGAGCGCATGGAGGTGCGTAGCGACCAGATGCTCATCCTCGGGCGCGGCGGCATCCTCTACGAGGAGGATGTCGACCTGCTCGATCAGCGCTTCGACCTCACTGCCGCCATGGATGCTCGCGGGGAGTTTGCTGCCATCCTCAGTGGCCTGGGGCTGCTGACCGACAAGCCTGCGGGCAACAACTTCTGGCGCGGCTTCGACTTCCGCATCTGGGGTTCGCTGGCCAAGCCGAAGACGAACTTTGACAACATCGTTACGCAGGCCAGCTCCGGTACGCTGACGCGCAACGTGACCAACCCCTTCCACGGCATCTGGAGCAACATCAAGTACGGTGGCGAGGGGCCCGAGCCGGAGGACGAATCCGGGCCGCCCGCCAAGGACCAGCCGTGAGTGCCCGCTTGCAGTGGAGGCGCTACCGGCGTGCCTTCCGTGCTCCGCTGCAGGTCAGCGGACGAACTTGGTTCGAGCGTGAGGGCATCATCATTCGCCTGGATAAGGACGACGGCTCGGTTGGTTTCGGGGAGATTGCACCAGTGCCCTGGTTCCCGGTGGAGTGCCTCGAAGAAGCAGGTGTTTTTCTGGATTCGCTGGGCGGCGTTTATGACGGTTCGAAAATCGAGACGCTTCCCTGCACGTCGTTTGCCCTCGGGTGCGCCATGAGGCCTCCTGCTGCCACGTCCACCGAGCCGTTGCCCTGCTCCGCGCTCTTGCCGGCGGGGGAGGCGGCAGTTGAAACAGCGCGCCTGGCGCTCGATGCCGGTTATACGACTTTGAAGTGGAAGATCGGCGTGCTTGAGCCGGAGCGTGAATGGAAACTGGCGGGGGCGTTGCTCGACTGTATTACGGACGTGATACAGTTGAGGTTGGACGCCAACGGGGGGTTGACGACCGACTCGTTGCGTGGGTGGGGGAGGGTGCTCTCCGGCGCGCCGGTGGAATTTATGGAGCAACCTTTGCCCATGGGCAGAGAACAGGAGGCGGTGGACCTCTGCGCGGAGGCGGGCCTGCCCCTGGCCTTCGACGAGTCCGCCTGTACAATGACCGCGCTGAGGGAGTTGTCGGCGCGCTTTCCGGAGGTGACTTATGTGATCAAGCCGAGTCAGGCGGGCGATCCGGGTTCGCTGTGTGATTTCCTCGCGGGTAGTCCGAAGCTCAAACGTGTTTACTCCTCGGCTTTCGAAAGCGCGATCGGCTTCCAGGCTGTCTGGCATCTGGCGGCCTCCGACAAGCAGTCTTCCGGCGCGTGTGGTTTTGGCACGGATGCTTATTTTGAAGACGACGGTTTCGGTGTGCAGAGCACGGCTCCTCTCTTGGAGTCATCGCTGATGACCGATGAAAGGCTGGAGGCGTTATGGAAGCGTCTATAACCAGTTTTCGCGAGCGGCTACGCGCTCCATGGATCGTTGGCACCGACCCGGCGGCATCCCTGGCGGCTTTTGACCAAGCGGTGGAAACGCTTTCGGCCAAAGGCGGTCCGGTGGTGATTGGGCTGCGCGATGACCCGTCGTTTCTCTGGCACACGCTCGCGGCGTTGGCCTTGCGGCGACCTTGCATTCTCGCCACGGGCTCCTGGCCCGCCGATATGCTCCGCGAGCTGCGGCTTCCCGTGGATACGGTCCTTGGTGACATTCCCTGGCTTTCCTATCAGGAGAGGCAGAAAAAAGTGTCTTTGCCTTCGGGGGCTTTATTAATAGCCACCGGCGGCAGCGGGGGAAGGTTGCGCTTTGCCCGGCATGACTGGAAGACGCTGCTGGTTGCTGTCGAGGGCTATCGGCAATTTTGGCAGGCAGAGTGCATTGATGTGGTCAATGTGCTGCCGCTGCACCATGTCGGCGGGCTTGTCCCGGCGATGCGCAGTTTTGTGACGGGTGGGCAAGTTGTGCTGACGGTCTGGAAGGAGGTCGAAGCCGGTACGTTCCCGGTGTTGCCTTCGCCCAATACCCACATCTCACTTGTGCCGACTCAACTCACGCGTTTGCTGGCATCAGAGGCGGCCTGTGAGTGGCTGCGTGGCTTCGGCGTGGTCTTGATTGGGGGAGCGATGGCATCGGCGGTTTTGCTGGAAGAGGCCATGACGGCGGGCGTCCGGCTGAATCTCGCGTATGGGATGACTGAAGCCTTGGGCACGGTTGCGATTCAGAGGACCGTATTTCCGCCGACCAAGGAGGCCCATCGTGGGGCGTCTCCTTGGGCTGATGTTTTACCGCACTGGCACGTTCAAGTCGTTAAAAGGGAGGTCCAGCTTGCCGGTGAGGCACTTTTCAAAGGTTACTTGCCGGGTGAGACGCGCACGGACGACTGGCACGCTACCGGCGATATTGGGAGCATGACGTCGGATGGGCGATTGGTTGTCTTTGGTCGCAAAGACCGCATCATTATTACCGGCGGGGAGAAGGTGAACCCCATTCTGGTCGAGGAGGCCCTGCGCTCAACAGGCTTGTGTCGCGATGTTGCCGTGTTTGGAGTGGAGGATGCGGAATGGGGGCAGCGCGTCGTTGCTGTGCTGGAAGGCGAACCGATCGACGCCACACGACTTAGCGCTTCTCTTCGCTCAAAACTCCCCGCTTTTACCATTCCGAAGGCCTACCGCTTCGTGGAAAAGCTGCCGCGTAACTCAGTGGGAAAGCTGGATGTGGAGGTACTGCAAAGCCTGGCGGGTAAAGCCTGATTCATCTTTGTACTGGACCAGCCTCTTGAATGCCATAAAACGCCCCTATGGATAGTCCACAGGGTAAGCCAAAACACCCTTACAAGAATTTGCCGAAACATTGTTTTTGGAAAAATGTAGCCGCAGGTCGCCATCCGATGGAGATTACGGATTGGTACATCGGTAAATATAAGATTACCAATAAGGTTATTGCGACGGCAGGCAGTTGCTTTGCCCAGCATATCGGGCGGCACCTGTATAAAAACGGGTTTCGTTATCTGGATACCGAGCCGCCTCCTTCTTTCATGAAGCGGGAACGTCACAACGACTTTGGCTACGGCATATACTCCGCCCGCTACGGTAACATTTATACGGCTAAGCAGCTATTACAGCTTTTTGACCGGGCACATGGTGAATATGTGCCCGAGGAGCTCTACTGGGAAAAAGACGGCGGGTATGTCGACCCTTTCCGACCCACCATCGAGCCCAAGCCTTTTGTGGACAAGGACGAGCTCGATGCGCAGCGGAATTACCACTTGTCTTTTGTACGTGAGATTTTCACCAAGGCACATATCTTTGTGTTTACTCTGGGGCTGACCGAAGGTTGGGTGAACAAGAATGACGGAGCGGTATATCCTGTGGCGCCCGGAGTCTCAGGCGGCAGCTACGATCCGAAGAAGTACTTCTTCAAAAACTTTCGCTTCAATGAAATCCAGGCGGACCTGATCAAGTTTATGGAGAAGGTCAAGACCATCAACCCGGCGATGCGTTTCCTCTTCACCGTGTCGCCGGTTCCTCTTATGGCGACGGCGACGAATCAGAATGTCATCGTAGCGACTTCGTATTCCAAGAGCGTGCTGCGGGCTGTCGCGGGTACCCTGGCCGAGCGCTACAAGTTTGTGGATTATTTTCCTTCCTACGAAATCATCACCACGCACGTAAATCAGGGTATGTTTTACAACCCTGACAAGCGTACCATCGCGGACTACGGTGTTGAACATGTCATGAGTCAGTTCTTCAAGGCACACCCCCCGCCGCGAAGAGCTAAAAAGAGACCGGTTGAGGAAGACGACGCATTCGATGTTCAATGCGATGAAGAACTGTTGGAGGCATTTGGAGAAAAAGCATGAAACTATTCATTACAGGCGACTCCCACATAGCGGCAATAAAACGGGGCTACCATATCCTCAAAGGGCAGAACGACAGCTTTGGGGGACTGGAGATCGTGTTCATGCGTACGGACAGCGAGATGCGAAAGTCCATGTATATCGATGCGCTTACACCGAAACTGCCGAAGTATATTTCGCTTTATCTGCGTGAGTTGAGAAAGCTGAAGCTGGAGTTCCATAACCCGGATATGTGGGTCGGCTTATCCGGGCCCATGATGGACTCGTTCGTGACACGGCGTCCGGATTTGGATAAATACGCCTTTTCAGATGCCGATACGGAGGGCATTCCCGTCTCCAAAGCCATGCGAGAAGCGATTGTTCTGGATGATCAGCATCATCATCTGGAGCTCATCCGCGAACTCAAAAAAGCGGGGGCCAAGGTGTTTGTTATCGAAGCGCCGCTACCGTTCCTGGAATTGTACGAGAAGCTCAATTTGCCCCCGGAAAAAAAGGTGGTGCCGTTCAGTCAGCTTTATCGTCAGCGGGTCAAACAAGCTCTTGCGGAGATGGACGTACCTCTGATTGAAATACCCGAGCACTGCGTCAATGACCGGGGAGGTATGAAAATCGAGTACCATGTGGGCAAAGAAGACGACTTCCATCATTGCTCACCGGAGTACGGTGTGCTGATGCTGAAAAAGATCATCGATCATTTTACCAAAGTTACGAGCACAGCGTAGGCCGGCTCAATAGGCTTTGGCGAAGACGACGCGCTGCGGACTTTCCTTGCCGGTGAAGGGGCAGGTGCCGGGCTGGTCGTCGTGCTCAAGGGGGATGCAGCGGATTGTTACCTTGTGCTCTTTGGCCAGGGCGTCCTCGTCCTCGGCGGAGCCGGCCCAGTGACACAGGGCGAATCCACCATGGATCTCCGGCTTATCGGCGTTCCTGGGTGTGAAGTATTTTACAAAGTCTTCCTTGGAGTCGATGGAGACGGTGTTCTCGGTCCGGTAGGCCTGGGCGCGTGCCAGGAGGTTGTCCTGGATTTCGTCGAGGCGCGCGACGAGGGTGTCGATAAACTCGTCGACGTTCACGCCGCTCTTTTCGCCGGTATCGCGGCGCTGGAGTAAGACGGAATTGTTGGCCAGGTCCTTGGGGCCGACCTCGGCGATGAGCGGGATGCCCTTCTTGACCCAGCCCCAGCGCTTTTCGCCGCCGCGCAGGTCACGTTTGTCCAGCTCTACGCGCAGGGCGTGGCCGTGGTAGGCTTTTTCCTCGATGCGCTGCTTGAGCTTGTCGCAGAACTCCAGCACGGCGGCGGAGTCGTCCCCGCGCAGGACGGGCAGGATGGCGACGTGGCTGGGGGCGAGCTTGGGCGGCAGGATGAGGCCGTCGTCGTCGGCGTGCGTCATGATCATGCCGCCGATGAGGCGGGTGGAGACGCCCCAGGAGGTGGTCCAGGCATATTCCAGCTCCCCGCTTTCGCTTTGGAATTTGATATCAAAACCTTTGGCGAAGTTTTGGCCGAGGAAGTGGCTGGTGCCGGCCTGCAGGGCCTTACGGTCCTGCATCATCGCCTCAATGCAGTAGGTGTGGTCGGCCCCGGGGAAGCGTTCGCCGGCTGTCTTTTCGCCCTTGATGACGGGCATGGCCATCCAGTTCTCGGCAAAGTCGGCATAGACATCGAGCATCTTGCGGGTCTCTTCCATGGCCTCCTCGCTGGTGGCGTGGACGGTGTGGCCCTCCTGCCAGAGGAACTCCGCGGTGCGCAGGAACAGACGCGTGCGCATCTCCCAGCGGACGACGTTGGCCCACTGGTTAATCAATAAAGGCAGGTCGCGGTAGCTCTGGACCCACTTCGAGTAAACCTCGCCGATGATGGTCTCCGAAGTGGGGCGGACGACCAATGGCTCTTCGAGGGGGCCGGCGGGCTTCAGGCCGCCCTGGCCGTCGTCCTCCAGACGGTGGTGGGTAACCACGGCGCACTCCTTGGCAAAGCCTTCGACGTGCTTGGCCTCGCGCTCAAGGTAGCTTTTGGGGATAAAGAGCGGGAAGTAGGCGTTGCGGTGTCCGGTGGCCTTGAACATGCCGTCGAGGACGCGCTGGATGTTTTCCCACAGTTCGTAGCCCCATGGCTTGATGACCATGCAGCCGCGTACGGGCGAATTTTCCGCCAGATCGGCGGCTTTGATGACTTGCTGGTACCACTCGGGGTAGTCCTCGGCGCGGGTAGGCGTGATTGCGGTCTTGGGCATAGAGGGGAAGGAGTTTCACGCAAAGAAGCAAAGCAGCAAAGACATTTTTTACGGAATAAATCTTGGCCGCTTAGCTGCTCGGCGTGATGTTTAGTGTATTATGATGGAAAATAATATTGGTAAAATAGTCGTAGATGCTTCGATAAAAGTTCATAATGCTCTTGGACCTGGGTTACTGGAGCATGTTTATGAAATTGTGTTGGCAAAAGAGCTTGAGAGCCACGGACTACGGGTTTGTCGGCAAGTGCCTGTGAAAATTGAATATATGGGTGAGGTATTTGAGGAGGGTTTTCGTGCGGATTTGATTGTTGAAGACAAAGTTATCATCGAACTGAAATCCGTGGAAGCACTCAATAAAGTCGCAGCAAAACAGCTATTCACCTACCTGAAACTAACTCGCGTCAAACTCGGGTTTGTTTTGAATTTTGGTCAGGGACTCATGAAAGACGGTATCCAAAGAGTCGTATGTGGTCTCGAGGACTAACCTTAGGCAAAGCAGCAAAGACTTTTGGGGCATAACCGCTTGGCTGCTTTGCTGCTTGGCGTGAGACTTATTCAGGGATGTTTTCAGCAACATCCTCCAGCGGGTAGGTCCAAATCTCCGACAGGGTGGGGTGGTACCAGTGCGTGTCGAGGAGCTGCCGCGCGGTGGCGCCGAGGCTGACGGCCACGCTGAGGGCGTGGATGAGCTCGGAGGCGTCCTTGCCTACACACTCGGCGGCAAGGATGCGTCCGGTGGTTTTCTCCGCGTGGACTTTCACGTAGCCGTACTTGGCCTCCATGAGGATGCTCTTGCCGTGGTCGTCGAAGGGGTAGTCCGCCGACACGTAGGCGATGCCGCGCTTTTTGATTTCTTCCTCGGGCAGGCCGACATAGGCCACCTGCGGGTCGGTGAAAATGACGCCCAGCAGCGTGTCGTAGTTGACGGGCTTGGCCGGTCGCCCGAAGGCATGACGCGCGGCCAGCTCGCCCTGCAGGATGGCGATGTGGACAATCTCGTGCGGCCCGGCGATATCCCCGGCGGCGTAGACGTGGAAGTTGCTACTTTGCTGGTGCTCGTTCGTGGCGATGTGGCCGGAGCCGGCCAGGTCGATCCCGGCGGCTTCGAGGTTGAGGTTTGCCGTGTTGGGCTTGCGCCCGAGGGCGTTGAAGAGGTGTTTGGCGGACTTGACCATGCGCTGCCCCTGATGGTCGAAGTAGACGCGCACGCCGCCGTCGCCGGTGGCCTCGATGCGATTCAGCTTGGTATCGGTGACGAGGTCGATGCCTTCATCCTTGAAGGCTTCTTCGACCACGGCGGAAGCCTCGGGTGAAACTTCCTTGAGGATACGCGGGCTGCGCTGGATTTGTGTGACTTTCGTGCCGATGCGGGCGAGGAACTGCGCCAGCTCGCAGGCTACGATGCCACCGCCGAGCACGATGACGGACTCCGGTACCTCGGAGAGGTCGAGGATGTCGTCGCTGGTCCAGACGGGTACCTTGTCCAGACCGGGTACGGGCGGGAAGTTGACCGTCGAGCCGGTGGCCACGAGGATTTTTTCCGCCGTCAGGACGGTGCCGTCTTTCAGGGTGACTTCCCGCTCCCCGGTGAATTTTGCCGGTTGCTGGAAAAGGTCGAACTTGCCGCCGGTGAGCTGCTCCTGGCGGTATTCAGCGAATTCGCCGATGGTGCGCAGCTTACGCTGATGCAGCAGAGGCATGTCCACGCTGGCCTGTGGGATGTTGAGGCCGAAGGCGCGTGCCTTTTGCGCCAGGTGCAGGACCTCGGCGGAGTAGATGAGTGTTTTCGAGGGCATGCAGCCGCGCAGGATGCATAGCCCGCCCAGTTCCTTCGCGCCGTCGACCACCGCCACGCTCTCGGTGAACTCCAGTGCGGTGCGGGCGGCGGCGTAACCGGCGCTGCCGCCACCGAGGACCAGAAAATCGTAGTGCTTGCTCATGGATAAATGCTCTGATGAGATAGGTGCCAGCGCGGATATGTTGCCGCGTAGTCCAATATTGATTTTCCCGCCATGTCTTGCAAAACCCAAACGCTTTTTTGTCTGATTTTTACCTGTGCCGCGCCGCTATTTGCCGCGCCGCCCCCCGCGCCTGAATTCGACTATGCTGACCCGCCACAGGGGCTCTTTGTCGATGAGTGGATGGAGATGCGGCTGGGCGAGGGGAAGGTCGGCTGGTCCCATACCACCTTCACGCGCCGGGGAGACGAAGTGCACGCACGCAGCGATTCGTACATGAAGATGGCGCGTGGGGCCATCCCGATTCAGGTCGAGACCTCCGAGCGTACCGT
Organism: Verrucomicrobiia bacterium; assembly: GCA_030432235.1. Classification (GTDB taxonomy): domain Bacteria; phylum Verrucomicrobiota; class Verrucomicrobiia; order Opitutales; family Cerasicoccaceae; genus JAUIHT01. The sequence goes on from JAUIHT010000001.1 coordinate 536,591, forward strand.
GGAGAGCGTCGATGGTCAGCCGCACAACTTTGAGACGCATATGAAGCTTTCCGGCCAGGACATCGTGACGATAGGCACGGTGCTGGACGGCAAGGTGTCCGTCACGACCAAGGGCCCCGGCTACGCGGATACCCAGGAGTATGCCTTCCCGGAAGGCGCGCTCATGACCTGGGGTCTGGCGCAGAAGACCTTCGAGGAGGGCATTGAGCCCGGGACCGAGTATTCGGTGATGATGTACAGCCCCAGCATGAGCGCGCAGCAGGCGTTGCCGGGCACGGTCAGCATCGGTGAGCCGGAAACGTTCGATTACTTCGGCACTGCCATGCGTGGGCCCAAGGTGACGACCACCCTGCACGCCGGGCCGGCGGAGATCGTTACCAACGGCTGGGCGGACGAAAATGGGCGGCTGCTTGTGACCAAGATGGACATGATGGGCATGCCCCTGACCATGGTGGTGGTCGATCAGGAAACGGCCCTGGCGGACTTCGTGCCGCCGGAGTTTTTCGTCTCCAATCTTATTCAGCTCAAGCGAGCCATCCCGCCGGACGCCGACGAGGTGACCTATGCCCTGCGGCTCAAGAGCGGCGACTTCAACGAGGCGCTCCCGCCGGAAACGAAAACCCAGAGCGTCCAGTTTAACGACCGTAGCGGGGTCGTCCGGGTGAAGGTGCGCCGGGCCGAGCATATGGAGCTCAACACGGGAGTGAACCTGTCCCTGAGCGGTACGTTCGTGCCCTATATGAAGGCCAATCTGGTCATCAACAGCAAAGACCCGGCAGTCATCGCCCTGGCGAAAAAGTCCCCCGCCAATAAAGAGGAGAGCGCCTTGGAAAAAGCCTACGCGTTAACGCATTTCGTCAACCGCTTCATCGAGGAAAAGCACCTCGGGATCGGCTTTGCCACCGCCAGCGAGGTGGCTCAGGATCCGCAGGGCGATTGCAGCGAGCACGCCGTGCTGCTGGCCGCCCTGGGCCGGGTGGAGGGCATCCCCAGTCGCGTGGCCGCCGGGCTGCTTTACCTGCCGAGCTATGAGGGCCACAAGGACATCATGGGCTACCATATGTGGACACAGTTCCACATCGGCGGGCAGTGGCTCGACTTCGACGCCACCACCGACGAGCAGGTTGCCGGCCCCACTCGCATCGCCTTGTACTACTCTTCGCTCCAGGACGAGTCCCTGGCGCAACTCGGCCTCGCTCTTATTGATACCATCGGGAACCTGGACGTCGAGGTCGTCGAGGTGAAAACAGAAGCCACAGAGGAGCAATAATCTCAATCTTCGGCGTCATGCTCGGGGGCGCGAACGCGGAGCTTGCCGGGCTTGCCGGGCAGGGCGTCGGGATCATCGGCGAAGTGAGCCTGCAGGGAGAATAGATCGCGGCGGCGGTCGAGCATGGGCGTGACACTGCCGGCATGGCGGGAGCGGTAGAGGTCGCCTATATCCAGGTCCGAGACCAGTAGCATCTCGACATTGCTGTCGCCTTCGGCCTTGATACCGTCACGGGAGTGCTCGAAGTCGCTGGGGCTGAAGATGCCGGCGCGGCCGTAATGGATGTCCATGGCCGGCACGCTGGGGAGGTTGCCGATGACGCCGGTGGTGACGACATAAACCTGGTTCTCGACGGCGCGGGCCTGGCTGCATACGCGCACGCGCTGGTAGCCCTGGCGGTCATCGGTGCAGTAGGGCACGAAGATGATCTCGGCGCCGTTATCGGTCAGGTGGCGGGCGGCTTCGGGGAATTCGGAATCGTAGCAGATGAGGATGCCGACTCGGGCCTTGGGGGTTTGAAATACCTTGAGGGTGTTGCCGCCGGTGATGCCCCAGTAGCGCTTTTCCGACGGGGTGATGTGGAGCTTGGGCTGTAGCTCGTAGCTGCCGTCGGGGAAGACCAGCGGGCAGCAGTTTTCCATCACGCCGTTGCGCTTGATAGGGTGGCTGCCGGCGATGATGTGGATGCCGTACTCGCTGGCCAGGCGCGACATGAGTGCGAGGAAGTCGTCGGCCAGTTCGGACAGCTTTTCGATGCCCTCAAGCGCAGGCAGGTTACGCAGCTCGGGCTGCGAAAGGAGCTGCACGGAGAAGAACTCGGGGAAGACGACGAAGTCCGCGCGGTAGTCCATGGCGGTTTCGACAAAGTACTCGGTCTGGTCGGCGAAATCCGCGAAGGTCTCGACGCGGCGCATCTGGTACTGCACGCAGGCGACACGGACCTTGCGCCCGTCAGCGCGCTCGACCTCCTCATAGGCGGGGTTGAGCCACTCGATGAGCGAGGCGTTATCGAGGCTGTTGGGGTCGGTGATGTAATGGCGCAGGATGCCGCGTACCACGAAGCCTTCACGAAGTTGGAAGCTGAGCACGAGGTCCTGGAGATCGCCGTTTTCCACCTGCCGCACGTATTCCTCGGGCGGCATCTTGTCGGCGTGCTTGCTGTAACCGTGGAGCCGCCCGCCGGCGAGGATGCGGCGGAGGTTGAGCCGCTGACACAGCTCCCGCCGGGCCTCGTAGAGCAGGTGCCCGACGCCCTGGCCGCGCATGTCCGGATGTACGAAGACGTCGGCACCGTAGAGGGTGTCGCCTTGCGGGTCGTGGTTGTGGAAAAAGCCGCCGTCGGTGATGCCGCTGTAGGTGTGGGCGCGGTAGGGGTTGTCGCCGAAGTCCACGATGAGGCTGGAGATGCCGCCGACGATGCGCCCGTCCTGCTCGGCCAGGATTTGACCCTGCGGGAAAAGTCGCATGTGGCTGCGCAGGTGGGCGGGGTCCCAGACTACGTCCTCCTCCGCCATGGCGGGGAAGCAGACCTTGTTCAGCTCGACCAGTTCGGGGATGTCGGCCTCGCGGGCTTGGCGAAGCGTGACGGTGGGTGCGGGTTCTTTGGGCACGTTGTTACTTTTATTCAATCCTCTCATCGAAACAAGCCTCGCTATGCAATAAAAAACGGCGCCCCGCACTGGGACGCCGTTTGAAAGTGAGTCGCGAAGGAGCGAAGCCTAGGGCTGCGGCACTTCGGCGATGGTCTTGAGCACGCGGGCGCAGATCTGGTAGGGGTCGCCCTGCGAGTTCGGACGGCGGTCTTCCAGGTAGCCCTTGTAGTCGTTCTTGACGAAGCTGTGCGGGACGCGGATGGAGGCGCCGCGGTCGGCCACACCCCAGGAGAACTTGTCGATCGACTGGGTTTCGTGGAGGCCGGTGAGGCGCAGGTGATTGTCCGGACCGTACACGGCGATGTGCTCGTCCTTGTTCTTCTCGAATGCGTCCATGAGGGCGAGGAAGTAGTCCTTGCCACCCTTGGTGCGGAGATACTCAGTGGAGAAGTTGCAGTGCATTCCGGAGCCGTTCCAGTCACCCTGGTAGGGCTTACAATGGAACTCGACATCGACACAGTACTTTTCGCACAGGCGGATGAGCAGGTAGCGAGCTACCCAAATGTCGTCAGCGCAGTTCTTGGAACCCTTTTCGAAGATTTGGAATTCCCACTGGCCCTTGGCCACTTCGGCGTTGATACCTTCGTGGTTGATGCCGGCGGCGAGGCAAAGGTCGAGGTGCTTGTCGACGATTTCGCGGGCGACGTCACCGACGTACTTGTAGCCGACGCCGGTGTAGTACGGTCCCTGCGGGGAGGGGAAGCCGTCTTCGGGCCAGCCAAGGGGACGGCCATCCTGCATCAGGAAGTATTCCTGCTCCAGACCGAACCAGGTGCCTTCATCGTCCATGATGGTGGCACGCATGTTGGAGGGGTGCGGCGTTTCACCGTCGGGCATCATGACCTCGCAAAGGACGATGAAGGAATTCTCATCGCGATCAACGTCCGGATAGAGCGCCACGGGCTTCAGTACGCAGTCGGAGCTGCTGCCTTCGGCCTGCTGGGTGGAGCTGCCGTCGAAGCCCCACAAGGGCAGGTCGTCAACGGACTTGGGCTCCTCGCTGGCGAGGCGGGTTTTACCGCGTAGGTTTGGCACAGGCTGGTAGCCATCGAGCCAGATATACTCGAGCTTGTATTTAGGCATTGTCTTCTGGTTTATGGTTAGGGTTGTCAGTCCCGCCCAAAGGTGTTGCCTTGGGTTGTAGAGTGAAAGTTACACGGGACGGTAGAGCATAAAAGCAGTCTCCGTGCCACCTGCAATCGCTATTTTAATCAAAAAAATTTCATTAGTTTTCCTATGCACGAAATGAAGGATTCCAGCGTCGCCCTCGTCCGTATCGGGTATGATGGGCGGGTGCACAAGTACTACCGCGGTCCGTTGGCCAAAGAGCGTTTTGAAAACGAGCGCCGCGTGCTGCGCTATCTGGAGGAAAAGGGCTGCGACTTCGTGCCGCGCATCATCGAGGAAGACGAGGAGAAGCTCTACCTGGCCACGACCAATTGCGGAGCCAAGGCCGATAAGGTCAGCGAGGAGAAGATGAATATACTCTTTGAGGAGCTGGCCGGCTACGGCGTGGAGCATGGTGACCGGGCCGCGCGCAACGTCACCTACAGTCCGCAGGCAGGGCGCTTTTGCCTCATCGACTTTGAGTTCGCCACCATCACCGAGACCGGCGAGGGCCTAACCGTGGGTCACGCCGAGGAGGCCGCCCAGGAACTCAAGCGCCTGCGTCAGGAGCGTGAGTTGGGCTAGATGAAATGCTCTTATACCATCTCTCAATTGATTTGAGGCGTTTATTTTAACTACGGATTACACTGATAACACGGATACAAGATAAAAAATATCCGTGCCCATCCGCGTAATCCGTGGTCAATAGCCTTATTTCTTTTGAGAATAGGTATTACAGGGCATCTTCGCCCTGAATGTAGCCATCGCTGCCGCCGAATAAATAGTAGAAGTCGGCATCGCTCCGGCTGAAGTCGATATCGAAGTAGTACCAGCCTTCGTCCAGGGAGGTGTCTTGCGGTTTCAGGTAGAGGGAGCTGCCGAGGGATTGGCTGGTCCACATCCACCCTTGGACTTCGCCGCTGTTGATGTACACCCAGCTGGACGCTGAGGTATTGCCCGGCGTTCCGCCGTAGAGCCAGCCAAGCTCGTCGTGGAACATCCAGGGCCAGCCCTCCGTGTTGACCGAGCCGAACCAGGAGTAATACCAGTTGCCGCCGAAATCAAAAGAGACATCGGTAATCAGGCTGACATCCGCGATGGTACCGCCACCGCTGCCAGAGCCACCGTCGCCTCCGCCGGAGCCATCTCCCCCACCAGAGCCATCGCCACCTCCGGAACCGTCCCCGCCACCGGAGCCGCTTCCACCGCCACCACCGCCCGAGCCGGTGCCGCCAATGGTCAGCGAGGCCAGGCCGGAAGCAGCGGGCACGGTGCCGCCGGCGTCTACGGTTACCATATGAACGCTAACGAGGGAGCCGTCGGACGGGATGGTCCATGGTGCGCTACCGTCTTTCTCCTCGCCGGAGACAGGGGAATAGCGGCCATAGGCAGTGCTAGCACCGGGCGCGGAGGCACTTGTGGTGAGGGTGGGGTACCAGAATAGGGCTATCGGATCCCCGGAAGAAACGTCTCCGCTTAAATTAAGGATTTGGATGCTTTGGAGGAAACTGCCGTCGCCTCCGCCGCCACTCAGGTTACCCGAAAAGATGATCTCGTCGTCGCCGCTGACAAAGGTAGTAGCGGTGGGGTCGCCTATGGTTGCATCATCCGTGGAAACTACCACGAGAACGCGCCCACTCTCCGGCATCGCCGTACCACTGCTGGTCTTGAGCAGGCTGGCGCCCAAGTTGATAGTGACGCTGCCCTGCGCACAAGGGAGCAAAAGGGATAGGATAAGTCCAAAGAGAGCTACTTTTCGCATGGGAATCACTAATATTATCGGTAGCTTTGTAAAAAACAAGCCCCTCTATTTTTAGAGGGGCTTGCCGATGAAAATATTCCGTATTCTCTTAGCGTCTGCGTCGCAGAAGCGCCAGACCCAGGAAGCATACCCCGGCAAGTGCCGCGTAGGTGGCAGGCTCCGGGACTACCGTTAGGCTTGCGACACCGTCTGCATCAGGTGTACTGCCACCTTGTGAGTCAGTAAGATATACCAAAGTTGTGGATCCGGAGTCTGCGGGTGTTACCCAACTAGGACTATAACCCGTAGGGACGGGATTGTCGAAGTAGTTGAAAATACTACCGCCCGCCAGCGAGGTATCAGCACTAGTTAGGCCAGGAAACCAGTAGATTGCAACGGGATCTCCTGCGGACCAATTCCCCGTTAGGGAAAGACCTGACGCTGCAATTGAAAAGGCTCCTTCGCTACCGTCACCACTGGCATCTGTTTTAAAGACAATTAAGTCATCGCTACCGCCAAGAAAACTGCCAGCTTGTGCTGAATCTCCGGCATTAATGGTTGAAGTAAAGCCATTTTGATCGGTATCGGCAACAACCAGCATCAGCGTTGAGTTGGGAGCGAGAGTAGACGTACTGCTACCAAAGATATCCCCACCCACGATGTTAATCGTGACTGTTCCGTGTGCCAAGGGCGCTACTGCTGCAAGAAGTAGAGTGCTAATTAGTTTCATGTTCAGTTAGGTTTATTGTAGATAGTTGGGAACCCCTTGCCATTCTTCACTGCCAGGGGTTGGGGTGGCTACTTTACGAACTATGTAACCTTTCCCGGGTTGGAAGATTGGTTGATCGCTGACAGTTTGAGTGGTGTCGCCGACTTTATACCACCCATGGCCTGCTAAACCGGAGCCGGTGTAATAAAAGTAGGTATCGGACGGGGCTTTGTTTTGTGCTACCTGTGTGTTGTCAAATACGAGCAATTGGTCTTGGATCAAGAAGCGATTTGTAGTGGGAGTAAAGGCCCCTGATTCGTATAAATTAGAGTCCGTTAACGTTACATCTACTGGAACCGTTACTGCCACAAAATTATCTTGGGCTTCATTCGCCATGAGAGTATTTATGGGCAGCGCAAACCCAGACATTTGTACGGCCCCAGCAAACACAATTTCTGTGCTGCTGCTTAACTTATTGCGAAGAATGAAATATGTGTCCGGGTAAAGCACTGTGTCGTTGGCTTTGACATCAGTATTACCAAGTTCATACCAGCCATCACCTTGCAGTTGTGAGCCTTGGTAGTAGAAGAAGGTGCTGGTGGGGGCTAAGTTGATGCCCGCCGTTACTTGGTCAGGAAGGAGAACTTCAGAATTTGTAATGAAGCGGTTCGTTGAAACATGCACGCCCTCTCCGTCAGGAAATACCGTATTCAAGGTCCAGTAGGGGATGATGCGTAGAATGTCACCGGTGCCGTCTGCGACCGTAGTCATGATGCCGTCGAGGGTGTCGCCAGCCAAATCGAGCGTCAGCGTGCTGCTGCCATTGGCAGTAACGGTGAAGTAGCTACCTTCTTTGCTGCCGGAGGCAATGAGAACGTAATAGGTGTTCGTTTGGTCGGGGGAGGAGTAAACGAATTGGTCCGCAGTCCAGTCGGGCGTACCGTCGACCGTGATGACGTTGCTGGCAATGGAATTGATGCGGCCTTCGAAGTCCGCTGCGCGGTGGAGAGGCACGCTCAAGATGGTGTCAGAGTTGCCGAGTGCGGTAACCTTCATCGCGCCGACGGGGTCGGTGCTGACGCCAAAAGCGGGTACAGATAATAGAAGAGAGAGGACTATGTGTGGGAAATATGTACGCATGGTAATTTGAGTTATACCACTTGGAGATCGTGGCAGACAAGTTTATTTCGATCTATTCAGCAACTTTGATGGGGCTTTGAAGACTTTATTTTTATTTTAGCTGTTTAATTTGACGACGCTTTCTTTGTTAAACCGTCAAGCTGAAGCTAAATTCAGGCCAATTGAGCCTGCGCTTGACGCCTGCGGAGCGGCCCTGCAGTCTACCGCCCCAGATGGACTGCTATCGCGTTGAACCAGGCAGCAAGGTCAAGCTCTCCAAGTGGGATCCGCAGGACAAGCAGTTCTGCCCGGAAGGCAAGGAGGCGGGCCAGCAGAAGCTGGACGAAATCAAACAGGAGCTCTACGACCTTCAGGTGCGGCTGCACGCCGAGCACCAGCGGAAGGTCTTGGTCGTGCTGCAGGGCATGGATACGGCGGGCAAGGACGGCACTATCCGCAACGTTTTCGGCGGTCTGGACCCACAGGGCGTCCGGGTGGAGACCTTTGCCAAGCCCAGCCCGCGAGAGCTGGACCACGATTACCTGTGGCGCGTGCACTACCGGGTGCCGTCAAAAGGGCAGCTGACTATTTTTAACCGCAGTCACTACGAGGACGTGCTGGCCGTACGGGTGCGTCACCTGATGCCGAAGTCTGTCTGGTCCAGGCGTTTCGAACACATCAACTCCTTTGAGCGGATGTTGGTGGACGAGGGGACGGCGGTGATTAAATTTTACCTGCACATCAGCTTCGACGAGCAGCGGGAGCGCCTGATTTCCCGTCGAGAGACCCCTCGCAAGCAGTGGAAGCTCATCCCGCAGGACGTGGAGGACCGCAAACTATGGCCCCACTACATCGACGCCTACGAAGACACGCTGGCAAAAACCACGACGGAGCATGCCCCCTGGTATGTGGTTCCGGCCAATCGCAAATGGTACCGCAATCTCGTCGTGGCCAGCCATGTGCTTGAGCTGATGCGCAAGATGGACCCGCAGTACCCGAAGCCCGACTACGATGTGTCGGCGATTGAGATTTGATAAACGCTTAACGCTGAATAGTTGTAAAACACGGGTTGTGTCTGGCATGTCGACACTGAGCGTTTAGCGTTAAGCATTCAGCGTTTATTTATCAGCCGGGTCTGCGCCACTCGTGGTGGGAGGACCACAGGAGCTTGTCGGAGGCGAGGGGGCCCCAGGAGCCACAGGGATAGCTTTGCAGGCCCTTGCGACCGATGCTTTCCCAGTAGTGCAGGAGGGGTGTGTACAGGCCCCAGGAGGTTTCGGTCTCGTCCCCGCGGATGAAGAGTGTCGAATCCCCGATCATGCAGTCGAGGATGAGCCGCTCGTAGGCCTCGGGGGTGTTGGAGCCGAATGTGGTGGCGTAGCGGAAGTGCATCTTGACCGGCTGCGTGCGGGTTTCCAGGCCGGGGATCTTGGAGTTCATCAGCAGTGTCGTGCCTTCGTCCGGCTGGATTTGGATAACCAGCGTGTTGTTGGCCAGGTCGAAGCGGTTCGGGTCGGAGAAGAGGATGCCGGGGGGCTGCTTGAACTGGATGGCGATCTCGGAGACGCGGTTGGCCAGTCGCTTGCCGCTGCGCAGGTAGAAGGGCACGCCCTGCCAGCGCCAGTTGTTGATGGAAAAGCGCAGGGCGGCGAAGGTTTCCGTGGCGGAGTCCTGCGGTATGTCCTGCTCCTGCAGGTAGGCCGGGGCGCGTTCGCCGTCGATCAGGCCTTCGTCATACTGGGCGCGGACTGCGTCGGAGTCCTCGCCTTCGAGCTGGAGGGGTTGGATGGCTTTGAGCAGCTTGACCTTTTCGTCGCGGATAGCCTCAGCGCCCAGCGATACCGGAGCCTCCATCGCGGTGAGGGCGAGCAGCTGCATGGTGTGATTCTGCAGCATGTCGCGGGTGGCGCCGCTCTGGTCGTAGTAGCCGCCGCGGGTGCCGACGCCGAGGCTCTCGGCCACGGTGATCTGCACGCAGTCAACGTAGTTGCGATTCCAGAGAGGCTCGAAAATGCTGTTGGCAAAGCGGAGCACCAAGAGGTCCTGCACGGTTTCCTTGCCGAGATAGTGGTCGATGCGGTAGACCTGATGCTCGTTGAACTGATTGGTAATGATGGTGTTAAGCTCCTTGGCGGAGTCCAGGTCGCGCCCGAAGGGCTTTTCGATGATGACCTTCGAGGCCAGATCGGTGCCGTTACCGTGTCCGGCCAGGCCGCTGGAGCCCAGGTTTTCCAGGATGGGCTTGAAGACGGACGGGGGCGTGGAGATGTAGAAGAGAAACTGCAGGTCGCGCCCGGCGTCCTTCTCGATCTTGAGCATGCGCTTTTTCAGCGCTTCGAAAGCCTTGGGGTCGTCATAACCGCCGGCGTGGTAGCCTACATTGGGTTTGATGTGGGACCAGAGCTCGTCGATGAGCGGGCGGCGGGAGAATTTTTTCAGGTTATCTTCACAGTCCTGCTGGAAATCCGCGTCGGGGATGTCCTTGCGGCCGTAGCCGAGCAGGTAGAATTCGGACGGCAGCAGGCTGTCCACGCCAAGGTTGTAGAGCGCGGGCACGAGCTTGCGGGCGGTCAGGTCGCCGGAGGCCCCGAAGATGACGATCACGGTGGGCGGCGCTCCGCGGTGTTTGCTGAGACCTTCGAGGAACGGATGGCGTGCGGTGTCTTCTGGCATGGCTAGTGTAGTACTGAGTTAAGTGGGATTGAGCACTTCGGTGAATCGGAATGCCTTATAGTGAAATGTTCTGATGATGATGAAGATCAAAAAGTCCGTCTTGGCAAAGACTTACTTCGACAAGATCGAAACGAATTTGTGACGGGGTCTCACGCAGGCCTGCCACGTAGGCCCGGCTGGCACGCTTGAAGGCAGTGCGTTTGCGTTTGGTCAGGCTGTGGACGCCGGGGGCCAGCGCACTTTCGTCCCGCGTACGCACCTCGACGAAAACGAGGCTGTCCCCGTCGCGGCAGACCAGATCAATTTCGTCGCGGCCATGTCGCCAATTGCGGGTGACGACCTTCAGGCCGGCTTTGCGCAAAGCTTTCTCCGCCTCCTTTTCGCCGAAACGCCCCCGTGCCGCCCGGTCGCTTTTTGGGGGCGTGTCTTTGGGCCCAAGGAATTTCTCCAGCAAAGCGGGCAAAGGCATGGAGCCTATTTTTCCAGATGCATGCCCGCTGTCTACGCTAATCTTCCAGATTAGGCGGGCTTTAATGAAATTCAATCTCAATATTAAGCTTCCTTATTGGGTAGGTGTTGTGCAAGCTAAAGAAAACAAGACTCAGTATCATTCCATTGGCCATGAAAGTTGAAGATTGCTACGTACGGGAAGGCGCAGACGCGCTCACGGCGGCATTTGAGGTTCCCGAGTCCGCCCCTCCTCATGGGCGCGGCATGGGCGGACCGGCCCCGGTTTTAATCACGGAGCCGTTTCAGCAGTGGGCTGGCGAGCGCTTTAGCGCGCGCACATCCCGGCCCCTGAATCTGTACCTGCATGTGCCGTTTTGCCGTCATCGCTGCCTGTTCTGTCCGTTTTATCAAAACCGTGTGCATGAAGATTTCAGTGCGGGATACCGCGATTTGCTGTTGCGCGAAATTCATCTCATGGTCGAGGCGCTCGGGGCTCAGGCGAAGAGCAGACCGGTGCAGTCCGTCTTTTTTGGCGGCGGAACACCGAGCGATATGGAAGCGGAAGACCTGGCCGAGGTGCTGACGGCGCTGCGGGAGGGATTCCTCATCAACGATGAGACGGAAATCACGGTAGAGGGTCGCGTGCGCGGCTTTAGCAGTGAGAAAGCGGAAGCCTGGGTGGCGGCGGGGGCCAATCGTTTCTCGCTCGGTTTGCAGAGTACCGAGGTTTTGCTGCGGCGGCGTTTGGGGCGCTTGGCTGACCGGGATGAAATCAAGCGGACTTTGACAGGGCTGAAGGCGACCGGCGCGCTGGTCATCGTCGACCTGATGTTCGGCCTGCCGGGGCAGACGGAGGTGTCACTGCGCGAGGATGTACGTTTTCTGGCCGAGGAGACACCCATCGACGGCCTCGATCTCTATGAGCTGATCCAGTTTCCGGGCAGTCCCCTCGCCAAGGCCATGGCCAACGGCACCGCACGGCTCGGGGAGGCGGCTGACCGCAAGGGGCGTGCCCGGATGTTCGGCGGGGCAGCACATGTCCTGGGCGAATACGGGTATGAGCATTTTACGCCCCAGCACTGGCGCCGTACCGAGCGCGAGCGTTCCGTGTACAATCGTCTGGCCAAAGCGGATGCCGACATCCTGCCCTTCGGGGTTTCCGCCGGTGGCTCGCTCGACGGGATTTCCCTTCAGCACGAGCGCGAACTGACCCGCTTCGAGGAGCGCTTGAACTCCGGAGAGTTTCCTTTTCGAGCGGCGAGTCCGCCGTATTCCCCCGTGAACCGCTTTCGGCTAAAGCTGGCTGAGGCTATCGAAGGGAGAACCTTGCCGCCTCTGGCGGAATGGCCGAAATCGGCTGCGACCTGGGCGCCGGGCCTTTTGAGAAACTGGGAGCAGGCCGGCTTGCTGGAAAAGCGGCGGAATCGGACCACCGCGCCTGTCCTGACCTTGGCAGGGAGTTTTTGGGCGAAGCATTTGCAGCGTCTCATCCTCGGTTGCCTGACGGCGCCATCGGCGGATGGAGGCCACTCCCAGGGTGGGCATCCGCACGGGAAACCGCCTCATTCGTAAGGAAACGAGATAAATTCGCTTTTTCGTTTGCCAGTGGCGGGTGGTGGCTATTCTTTCCTCCGCTAATGTCCGGACAACGATATGGGGTGCTCGCTTTGGAAGACGGCAGCGTTTTCCGGGGCCGGGCTTTTGGCGCGGAAAAGACCGTCACGGGGGAGGCTTGTTTCAACACCTCCATGACGGGGTATCAGGAGATCCTGACGGATCCCTCTTACTTCGCGCAAATAGTGGCCATGACCGCGCCACAGATAGGCAATTACGGGATCAATCCCGACGACGAGGAGTCCGATGGGCCCAAGGTGTCGGGATTTGTCGTGCGCGATCTGAGCCCGGTGACGAGTAGCTGGCGCAGCCGCGAGGCCCTGCCCGAATACTTGGAGCGGCACGGCATCCCCGGCCTCGAAGGTGTCGACACCCGCGCTCTGACCAAGCGCCTGCGCGTTGACGGTGCGATGAAGGCTTGCCTGAGCACGATGGATATTTCCGACGAGGAAGCTGTGGCCAAGGCCAAGGGCTGGAGTGGCCTGGAAGGCGTGGATTACGTCAAGGATGTTACCGCCAAGGCTGCCTACGGATTTGAAGTCTCGCCGGAGCTTTCTGGTCCGTTCCTGGTCGAGGGCACCAAGCTTTACAAGACCGGCAAGCATGCCAAGCGCTACAGCGTTGCCGCCTTCGATTTCGGGGCCAAGCGTTCCATTTTTCGCAAGCTGGTCCACCACGGCTTCGACGTGCACGTGCTGCCCGCCACCGCCAAGATGGAGGAGGTTGACGCGCTTAAGCCCGATGCGGTCTTCCTCAGTAACGGCCCTGGCGACCCGGCAGCGGTGACCTACGCCCATGAGACCGTAAGGAAGATTTTGCCCAAGTACCCGACCTTCGGTATCTGCCTGGGCCACCAGATCATCACGCATGCCTTGGGGGCGCGCACCTTTAAGCTGAAATTCGGTCACCGCGGCGGTAATCAGCCGGTCAAGAATATCGAGACCGGCGTGGTTTCCATCACCTCACAGAACCACGGCTTCGCCTCCACCCGCGAGGAGTTGGAAAAGCATGACGCTGTCGTGACCGAGCTGAACCTCAACGACGACACCGTCGAAGGTCTGCGTCACAAGGAACTGCCGGTCTTCAGTGTACAGTACCACCCCGAGGCCGCCCCCGGCCCCAACGACGCCGATCCGCTCTTCGAGCAGTTCTACGACATGGTTGCCAAAGCCAAGGCATAGCCTTGCCAGTGACCTGGGGCTACGCGCCCCAGACCCGCGGTGCGTGACCGCACGGGACAATCTTTGCGGCAAAACACGATGCATAGCATCGAGGATTCTCAAGGCTGGCCTTGAGCGAGGGTCCGGGGCGAGTAGCTCCGGGTCTCTACTCAAGCCAGTGCGGGCGTGTGGCGGATCATATCGCGATTGGCGCCTCCGGGTGGGACCATGGGCAGGACCTGTTGTTGGACGCAGATGGGGGCGTTGATCAGGACCGGCCCCGGCATGGCGAATGCACGTGCGAGGGCGGAATCGATGTCCGGTTCGTGGGCGAGGTCGACCGCCTCCATGCCCATGGCGCGGGCCATCATGGCGAAATCCGGCCCGTGCTGGAACTTGGACGCGATGAGGCGTTTGCCGAAGAATAAGGTCTGCTGTTGATGGACCAGCCCGAGCGACTGGTTGTTGAAGATAATGACCTTCAGGTCTGCCCCGGCCTCGGCGGCAGTGACCATCTCCTGATTGTTCATTAAAAAGCTGCCGTCGCCGCTGATGCAGACGACCGGGCAGCCCGGCTCAGAGAGGGCCGCACCCAGGGCCGCCGGGAAGCCGAAGCCCATCGTGCCCAGTCCGCCGCTGGTCAGCCACTGGCGTGGACGGCAGAGCGGGAAGGCCTGCGCGGTCCACATCTGATGCTGGCCGACATCCGTGGCGACGATGGCGTCGCGTCCGGCATGACGAGCGATGGCGCGGATGAGTCCATAGGGCATGGCGGGATCGTCCGCACCGGGCATGTGCATGGGATGGGCGGTCTTGAGCTCGGCGACGCGGGCGTTCCAGCGCGGACGTGTGTCCTCCGGCAGGATGGGCAGCAGGTCTTTCAGAAAGCGCCCTATGTCGGCACGGACGGCCAGTGTGGGCATGCGGATTTTACCCAGCTCGGAGGCGTCGATGTCGATGTGGATGACCTTTGCGCCGGGGCAGAACTCCGCGACCTTGCCCGTGGCGCGATCATCAAAGCGAGCTCCCAAGGCGATGAGCAGGTCGCACTCCTCCAGGGCGAGGTTGGTAAACGGCGCGGCGTGCATACCCAGCATACCCAGGTACTGTGGGTGGTCGGTGGGCATGGCCCCGAGCGCCATCAGCGTGCTGACGGTCGGCAGATGGGAACGCTCCGCCAGTTCGACGGCCTGCTCGGCGGCCCCGCTATGGATGACGCCGCCGCCCAGGTACAGGATAGGCCGCTGAGCGGAAGCGATCATGGTTGCGGCCTCGGTCGCGGCTTCGTCGCGGGGCTCTGGGACGGGGTCTGCCTGACCGCAGTCGGGCCAGGCGTCAAATGCGATCTCGGCCAACTGGACATCTTTGGGGATATCGATCCAGACCGGGCCGGGGCGGCCGCTGATAGCGATGCGGAAGGCTTCCGGGATGACGGTCAGCAGCTCCTCGGCGGATTGGACGAGGTAGTTGTGCTTGGTCACGGGTAGGCTCATGCCGAAGACGTCGACCTCCTGGAAGGCGTCGGTGCCGATGAGCCCACTGGGAACCTGCCCGGTGATGCAGACGACCGGAATGGAGTCCAGCTTGGCATCGGCGATGGCGGTGAGTATGTTGGTGGCGCCGGGCCCGCTGGTGGCGAGGCAGACGGCGGGGCGTCCGGTCGAGCGGGCCATGCCCTGCGCGATAAAGCCCGCCGCTTGCTCATGGCGGGTCAAAACGTGGCGGATTACGGGCCGGCGGGAAAGCGCATCGTAGAGGGGCAGGTTGGCCCCACCTGGGATGCCCGCAATCAGGCGAATCCCCTCGCGTTCCAGCAGGCGGATAACTAAGTCGGCTCCGGTCATTTTCATGATAGTATTGTCTGGTTGAGTGTTGGACCCACCGGAGGCATTCGACGCGGATAAAAAAAGAACCCCCGCCGAACGCATTCGGCGGGGGTCTTGGAAAGTCTTGTGAAAGTTCTTCTAGGCCCGTGCGAATGCGGTCGAGGTTACGAGTACCACGACTACGCTTACGAGCACGGTTACGAAGTTGAACTTCATGATTAGCAGTCTATCAATACTTCGGGCAGAGCCTTGTCAAAGGCAAATTCTCATAAAAGGCGCCGTGTCGGGCCTTACTGACGCCGATGGATGCCGATGGTGGCGCTGATGGTGGAGTACCCACCCTGGCCGTTCATGGTGGCGTCGTGGCTCCAGATGTTGTCTGTGGGGAAGCCGTAGTCGAACTGCTGTTGGTTGACGCTGGTGGGCATGGGCGAGACCGTGCGATTGCTGGCGCTGCCGATGATGGAGCTGTCGTGGATGAGCTTGGAGTAGACGCTGAAGCGAACGTTGCTGTTGGACGTGCTATAGTACGAAGCCGCGTCGGTCCAGGCTGAGGGCGTCCACATGCCGTTGCTGGTACTGGGATTTGCTTCCACGCTGGGGAAGTACGTGCCCAGGATGTTGGCCCAGCCTTTGAAGTCGTCTGACGTGTGGGCATAGCCGCGCAGGATGGCCGACTGGATGTCGTTGACCAGTACGTTGGTGACGTTGGCCTGGGAGAAGAGGTCGTAGCTCTTGCCCGTGTAAGTGGACGGGTCGATGGTGAACGAGGTTACCATGCTCGTACCGCTCTTGTCGTAGGTATTGATCGTCCATACTGGTTTGGCGGGGGCGGCGTTCGCAGTGATGACGCCGTAATAGCCGTCTGTTGTTTGCTGACTGACCTGGATGGGGTATTTGATACCCGTTGCCCCGGCGGCGCGGTATTGGGTGGTCAGGTAGGTGAGGTAAGTGTCGAAAAACGCCTGCCAGGCAGCGGGTTTGTTGTGGACGTCCATGTAGCGGAAGGGGGACAGGATGCGGTACACATCGCTACCGCTCTTGACCACCGAATCCTTCCAGTCCACGCCGCCGAAGGGGTTCCACGTGGCGCTATCGAAAGTGGCGGCGATGGCCTTTGTGGGTTTGATGATACCCACCGGGCCGCGCAGGTTACCCCAGGAGGAGCCTACTTTGAAGACACCTTCCACCGTCATGGGAATGGACAGGAAGTCCACCGTGGTGGTGTTGAGCGTGAGGGTGCCACCGGTGTAGGTGAACTCCACCTTGTCGACGATAAAGTCCCCCGTCAGGAAATCGATGAACTCCGCAAAGGGTGGGATGGAGGTGCCACTGGTTTTCCAGGAGCTCCAGCCCGCGTGGCTGAAGGGCGATTCAGCCACGTAGACCCGGCTGTCCACCAAGTCGTTGTTAGGGATGATGACGTATTTGCGGATGGGCTTTTTTCCGGTCTTCTTGGCTATTTGTGAGGTGTCTCCGGTGTAGGCCGGCAGATCTTCCCAGGGAATGAAGCAGGGCTTTACCTCCGCGTTATTGCCCGGGGTGTACATCGTCAGTGGCAGGGTTTTTAGCGGGGTGCCTTTGTGGGGATTGGTGGCTTTCTTCTGGAAACCCCAATAGTTAGCGCCGTTGTTACTGGTGATACACACGCCGCTGATGGGCTGGCTGTCAAATTGTTCAAAGACAAGGTAGTACTCGCCCTTAGCGAGCTTGGGCATGGTGTCCTTGCGCGGCGACGTAATCCAGCTCTGTCCACTATTCAGGTAGAAGCTGCGCTCGTCGTTGATCGAGCTGCCGTTGTCGAAATAGACCCAGCCCAGGACATCTCCGTTACCGGGAGAGTCGACCGGGAAAGAGCACCAGAACCAAGGGTAAGAGGACTGGGAGGTCCACATCCAGCCGAACTCGTTGTGGTCGTAGACAAAGTAACCGCCATCTCCGGCATCGGCGACGGTGAGCGTGCCGAGCTTGTTGTGGACGATGTCGGGCAGAACTCCATCGTAGTCACCCAGCCAAGGCAGGTCTTGGGCGGCCAGCGGCAGGACGCCCAGGCAGACGGATAGGAGGACGTATCTGAAAGCAGAGGAGAGTATCATAGGTTGTTTATTAAGTTGAAGATTGAGAGGCGACAAGCTGTTAGAGCGTCCTTGAGCCACCAATATTCCCCCCCAGGCTCAAGCGATTCTGGGGGCCTGAGGCGATTCGGAGGCGGGCTTGTCTCCGTGCGGATGAAGCACGACCGGCAGGCTCAATGCGAAGAGCGCGTTGACCAGCTTGACCAACAGCCAGAGCACCGCCAGGGGAAGCAGGATGACCTGGATGACGAATATCCCAGCGAAGAGCCACGTCAGCGTGAGCAGGTTCTCGATGATGTCGCCGAGGTTGGCGCTCATCTGACCGAGGGCGTCCTTGAGCGCGGTGGCTTTCTTCTCAATGAAGACGCGGCTGTTACTGACCGTGCCCCAGAAGCCGTCGCTTTCGGGGAAGTCGATTTCACGCAGCGTCTGCCAGTTGCCGGTGTCGAGGGCCAGCTCGGCATTGGCGCGCTGAATCTCGCCGGCGAAAAAGTGTTCGAGCAGGTAGTCGTTGGCCGCGGAGGTCAGCGGCAGGAGGAAGCGTGCCACCAGGATGAGAGCGCACACCCGCAGCAGGAAATACTGCAGGCGCTTGGTGCGTTGCCCCGGAATCAGTGCCGCGAGGGAAAAACCTATCAGGACGATGCCCAGCAGCGTGGGGGCGAGCGAGACCCCCATCTCGTAGGCAAGTTTCTGGATGCCCAGTGAGACAATCGCGGTCACGAGCACGTTGGAGAGCCGCTCGGTCATGTCGTCGATGGGGTCGAGCACCTTGCCCGCCGCCAGCGAGATGCCCAGGCCAGCCGGCTCGAGTTGCACCTCAGAATCCCCGATGACGGACACGGTGGCGTTGATTACCCGACAGGTCGCATAGGCGACCCCCGCCTGGGTCATGGCCGATTCGAAATAGGCGTCCGCCGGAGCGTCGACCACCGGCACCTCCCGGCCGGGAATCAGCAGAAGAAGGATGGCCAGGACGAATCCAAGGCCGGCGCGCGCCAGTCGTGTTTGCAGGGAAGACATCATGCCCTGCCTATAAGGTGTCGATAATCGCTTGTCGTGAACATCCTTTATGCTCAGACACCGCGCGCAGGATACTGTTCAAAGTTCCAATGCGAAGAGGCTTGTGAGCGGGAACTGAAACACGGTGAGCTCCCGGCTTATCTGTATCCAGAATGATGTGGCTGCCGCTCTGATGGACGATGGTGTAGTCCCACTTGCGGCAGAGCGTCTGCGCCAAGTCAATGCCGTTGAGATTTCTCGGGAGCTTCATGGTATCAGTCCACCCACCTTAGTAGCGAATGTAAATACCAAGGTACTGGAAATATGACTACACGGTAACCACTTCATCTCGAACCATATGCAGGCGGATGCTTACGGGCTTGGGTTTGTCGAAAAAGTAAGCTTCGGTGGCGTCCCTGACCATGGCACGCAACTCCTCCCAGGTGTCTCCTTGGGTGATGATACTTTCGGTCAGGCATTCGGCGACGTAGCCGCTGTCCGCTTCCTGGGTTACCTCGAATACGAGTTCCATTTTTCTATGCTTATCGGCTTGCGGCATCTTCTCAATGCAAAATAACGCCTTAAAACGACCCCCGAAAAAAGCCTTTTCAGGTGGGGGCTGGCTGTGTGAGAATTGACGGAATTTTGGGAGAGCGTCCGCGCTCTGCGGTTCTTCTCCCGCTAACTATTGCTTATGAAAATCGTTGTCGTTGGAGCCGGAGAGGTAGGCCGCTTCCTTTGCCAGACTTTGAGCGAGTCGGGCCACGATGTTATCGTGATTGAAAGTTCGGGGACCACCGCCCAGGAGGTCGACGAGGCCGCCGATGTGCGTGTGCTGGAGGGCAACGGCGCGTCTGCGGAGCTTCTCAAGGATGCCGGGGTGGGTGAGTGCGACTTCTTCCTAGCCATGACCAGTGACGACCGCACGAACCTGATTTCCAGTTCGCTGGCCAAGGCGCTGGGCGCGCGGGTAACCATTGCCCGCATCCACGACCAGACCTATTCGGACAACTCCCACGTCAACTACCAGTTGCACTTCGGCATCGACTTCCTCATCAACCCGGAGGCGCTCAGCGCGGTGGCGCTGGCCAAGGCCATCCGGCATCCCGGGCGTGTGGCGGTGGAGAACTTCGCCCGCGGGGAAATCGAGGTACAGCAGGTGCGCGTCAGCCCGAAGTCGAAGTACGTGGGCAAGCGATTCGGGGAAATGCGGCTGGGGCAGGGCGTGTACATCGGCCTCCTCCAGCGGGAGGGCCAGATTGAGATTCCCACCCCCGACTTAGTCCTGCAGGCGGGTGACCTCGCCACGCTTTTCGGACGCACGGACATGGTTAACGAAATCCGGCAAAAGATGGAGCCGGCCAGCCAGACCGATCTGGTGCGTGTGGTGCTCTTCGGTGGGTCGGAAACCACTATTGCGCTGGTGCGCCTGCTCAAGAATCCGCGCTTCAAGATTCGCGTCATGGAAAGCGATGCCAAGCTGTGCCAGCAACTGGCCGAGCGCTTTCCGCATGTCACTGTCATCCACGGCAGTGCCACCAGCCTGCGCCTGATGGAAGAAGAGCAAATCGGCAGTGCCGACTATTTCGTGGCCTGCACCAAGGACGACGAGAACAACATCATGACCTGTCTGCAGGCGCGCAAGCTCGGCGCATCCCACGTGCAGTTGGTCATCAACAAGCCTGACTACGAGGAGGTCCTCGACGAACTGAAAAACACCTTGGGAGTCGAGTTGGCGGTGGCGCCGCGCACGGCCACGGTCCAGGAGGTCATGCGCTACATTTCGCGCGAGTCCAGCCAGGAGCTGGTCGAGCTGCCGGACAATTCCGGCAAAATCCTCGAAGTCCGCGTGGCCGACCACAGCCCGATGGTGGGCAAGGCCATCCGCAATATGCCGAGCGGCGTTGTCGTGGTGGTGCTCATGCACAAGTTCCAGGCAAAGCTGCCTGCCGCCGATGACGTCATTTTGGCCGGTGACCGTCTCGTCGTCATCGTGCGCGAGGACAAGGTCAAGGAACTGCTCAATATGCTCACGTAATGAAGTGCTCTAGTGCTTGGTACTTAGTGCTTCGTTTTTCATTTATGACTTACCGTTCTATGCCAGAGCCAAGCGTCAGGCCCTACATACCAAAACACTCCCAAACCAAGCACCAGGCACCAAGCACTAGAGCACTTCTCTCGGCATGAACTACCGTATCCTTTTCAAGCTGCTCAGCGTCATCATGTCGACCGTGGCGCTGGCCTTCCTGGCCAGTTATACGGTGGGCGCGGTGTTTTTTGCCGGGCCGGATGAGTCCGATTTCATGGACGAGTGGTGGCTGAGCATCGGCATCGCCGGACTGCTGGCAGTGCTCTTTCGCGTGCTGGGCATGGGGGCCAGCCCCAAGATTTTTCGTAAGGAGGGACTGGCCACCATCGGCCTGGGCTGGATTCTGGCGAGCCTGGTCGGAGCGCTGCCCTATGCTCTGTGCGTGCCGGGGGTGTCCGTGGCGGATGCCATCTTTGAATCGGCATCGGGGCTGACCACGACCGGGGCCTCCGTCATTGCCGAGATTGAGTCGATGCCGCACAGCATCCTGTTCTGGCGCTGCCTGAGCCAGTGGATCGGCGGCCTGGGTGTGGTGGTGTTCTTCGTGGCGTTACTGTCCTTTCTCGGCGCGGGCGCGAAGATACTGTATTCCAATGAGTCCAGTGGCCAGTCCGCCGATATCGAGTCGGGCCGCATTCAGAAGGGCGTCTGGCAGATTCTCTGGCTCTACGTGTTGCTGTCGGCTTTCTGCGCGGCGGCTTTCCGTCTGGGTGGCATGGGCTGGTTCGACGCGGTCTGCCACATGTTCACGACGCTGTCGACGGGTGGTTTCAGCAACTACAACACCAGCTTCGGCGCCTTTGAGAGTCCCGCGCTGGAGTGGATTGCGATTGTTTTCATGGCCCTGGGCGGCACGAGTTTTTTCTACATGATCCGTGTCGTCACGCGCCGCAACTGGGGCGCCTGCAAGCACACCGAGGTCACGGCCTATTATGGGATAATCATAGCCGTCTCCCTGCTCATTGCCTGCATCCTGTACTGGCACATGAACAACATCATGTTTCGTGAGCCCATGTCGTTTGGCGAGGCCCTGCGCACTTCCACCTTTCAGGTCATCTCGATTATGACCACCACCGGCTTTACGACGGTGGACTACCAGAGTTGGCTGCCGGTCACGCACACGATCTTCCTCGGGTTGATGATCATCGGGGGCTGCTCCGGCTCGACGGGGGGTGGCGTCAAGGTCGTGCGTGTGGTGGTGGCATTGAAAATCAGTCTGCGGCAAATCGAGCAGGCCTTCCGCAGCCATGTCGTTCGCCCCATCCGTATGAACGGGCGCGCGCTCGATACGGAGGACCAGGATACCGTCCTGCGCATCCTCCTGCTTTACACGCTGATTTGTCTGGGTTCCTTGCCGATCATCGCCGTGCTACAGGTCAACATGAGCTTCGAGGGTTCCATTGCCGCCATGTTCGCCTGCTTCTTCAACATCGGACCAGGCTTCGCCGAGGTCGGCCCGGCGGCCAACTACGATTTCATGGAGCCATTCACGAAGCTATTCCTTTCGCTCCTCATGATTATGGGTCGCCTCGAAATCTACGCCGTCCTCGTGCTCTTCTCGCCCTCCCTCTGGCGTAAGTTCCACTGATGGTGTGTAGCCGATACCCAAGGCTCAGCGATGAAGTTGATGAGACATATCCTAGAGCGTTTCTTCCACCACGACCCGGTAAAAGACTGCGCTATCGCCCGGTTCTGCTAAAGCCGCGACTTGTTCGGTAATGTCTCCTTCGAAGTCTACGCCGTCGAGCACTTGCCAGCTATCCGGGTCGGCAATGTCATGGGTCCACTCGACATGAAAGCTGCAATCCGCACTGTGAGGACCGTAGTGCAAGCGCGTCACGCCTGATTCGGTAGTGAGCCATGTGTGGAGGCGTTCCTGGCTACTGACCCAGCTAGTGCCAAGCCGCCTCTCAAGCGCATCCGGCCAGCCGTCACCATCCGCATCTCCAGGTGAGCCATAGAGCGCCTGCGAAGGGTAACCCATCCAAGTCGGCGCGGTAAAGCCGCTGGCGCCTGCGTAGAAATAGACGGTGAAGCCGTCGGCTACTTTATAAAATGGGCTAAAGCCTAAAACCATGGGAGCATTACCCTCAAAAATAACGAAGGCGAGTATGTCGCAATCACTAATCATGCCACTTCCTATATAGATTACACTTGCAGGTATTGAGAGGCTGTCGAGAGAGTCGCAATTGTTGAAAGCATTGCTTGAAATGTAAGCGATGCCGTTGCCAAGAGTGACTTTTTCCAGTGAAGCACAGTTTTCAAATGCTGAAGGCCCGATGTTGGTGACACTTTCGGGGACGATAAAGCTGGTAGTCGATTTAGCGACGGGATATGCGAGCAACTGAGTCAGGTTTTTGTTGTATAGTATACCATCTTGGCTGGCGTAAGAAGTATTCCCTATGGCTACTTCGAAACTGCTGAGTGAAGTGCAGCCGCTAAATGTTGAATATCCAATGCTTGTGACGCTGTCCGGAATGCTAATTGTCGTGAGAGAATTGCAGTCTCTAAAGGCATCGTGACCGATGGTAGTGACGCCGTTCTCGATGATGACACTGCTGAGAGAATTGCAACCACTGAAAGCGCTATAATCGATACTAGTGACGCTATCGGGAATTACTAAAGTAGTGAGTGAACTGCAGCCATTGAAGGCGTCGTAACCGATACTAGTTACGCTGTTTCCGATGGTGACGCTGGTTAGGGAAGCATTATTGAAAAATGCTCCATAACCGATACTGATGACACTGTCGGGAATGGTAATTTCGGTAATTGCGCTGCACTGATAAAATGCATGATTGCCAATGCTTGTAACGCTGTTACCCATTATTACATTACTGAGAGAACTGCAGCCACTAAAGGCACTATATTCGATACTCGTGACGCTGTCAGGGATGACAATAGAGGTGAGTAAAGTGCAGCCACTGAAAGCGTCGTGGCTAATGCGTGTTACGCTGTTTCCAATGATTACTTCGGTAAGTAAGTCGCATTCGTAAAAAACATATTCACTGATGTCGGTGACTCCATTTCCTATAGACACATCCGTGAGTGCGCTGCACTTGTAAAATAAGTATATTCCTATGCTGGTAACGCTGTCTGGAATGGTTATTTCGGTGAGGGACTCACATCCCTCAAATACGCCATCACCGATAGTGGTGACGCTGTTGCCTATGGTAATGCTGGTTAGAGAGTTGCAACTGCTAAAAGCGCTGTTATCAATATTCGTTACGTTATCTGGTATGGTGATACTAGTCAGAGAGCTGCATTGATTGAAAGCGTATTTACTAATGTTCGTGACGCCGTCTCCGATAGTAACATTTGCTAGAGAGCTACAACCACTAAAAGTGGAATCATCAATTTCGGTGACACCATTGGGAATAGTAAATGTGTTGAGTGAACTGCAGCTATTAAAAGCGTCATGGCCGATGTAGGTGAGGCTATCAGGTAGGGTGATACTGTGCAGAGAGCTGCAGCCACTAAATGCAAAACTAGCGATACTGGTAATGCTTTCGGGAATCGTGATGCTCATGAGGGAGCTGCAGCCACTAAAAGCGTTGTTACTGATGTAAGTGACACTTTCAGAGATGGTTACGCTAGTCAGAGAGTTGCATCGGTAAAAAGCATACGCAGGAATTGCTGTAACACCATCTGGAATGGTGATACTTGTCAGCGAACTGCATTTATTAAATGCGTCACGACCGATGGTGGTGACACTATTAGGTAAGTTAATGTTGGCCAATGACTCGCACTCGTGAAAAGCGGATATATCGATATGGGTGATGGTTTCCGGTAGGACGGCACTTTCCAAAAAGTCGCATCTGTAGAATGTCGAACTTTCTATGGTCGTTACACCATTGGGGATAGTAATACTGGTTAAAGCACTGAACTGAAAGGCTCCACCACCTATGCTTGAGATACTGTCTGGAAGCGTAATGCTCTCCAAAGAGCTACAGCTGTAAAAAGCGCTGCCACCAATACTGGTTACGCTATTGGGAATAGAAATATTGTTCAGTGAATGGCAATTGCGGAACGCAAACACCTCAATACTGTTGACACCAATGGGGATGCTTATGCTCGTGAGTTCATCGCATTCATAAAAAGCCTCATAGCCAATAATAGTCACCGGGTAGCCCTCGATGTTTCCAGGAATTACCAGTTCTCCTACAGCGTTTTCGTTGCAATCGGTGATGGTAACAGTTTCACTGCCGGGATCACCGACGATTTCATAGCTCAGCACGATATTGGTACCGGGCAGCTCGTAGGTTTCGGCCTGGGCCAATGGAACGAACGCGCCCAAGCTTAAGGCGGCGAGCAGTAGCAGAAGATGCTTTACGAGTGTCATGAATGGTAACTGTGATTATCCATGACGTGGAAAATAACATAATACGAGAAGCAAAATGGTTCTGAATTGCTTATAAGAACGATTCGTTTGGCTCTTTAAGAAACGGCATTGCCAAACGGCTGGATTGTGCCAAGATGGCGCACTTTTTAGCAATGCCGGCTTCCATCCTTATCGTTGACGACGAAAAGCACACCCGCGACGGCCTGTCCGCCGTGCTGGAGGACGATTACGACGTCACCACCGCCCGCGACGCCGACGAGGCGTTCAACCTCATGGCGGCGGACGAGTTTGACGTCGTCCTCACCGACCTGCGCATGGCGGGCAAGAGCGGGCTGAAGGTCATCGATCATGCGGTCAAGCTGGCCTACCGGCCCATCGTTATAATGATGACGGCCTACGGGAGCGTTGACACGGCGGTGGAGGCGATGAAGCGGGGGGCCTTCGACTTCCTGACCAAGCCGCTCAACATCGAGAAGCTGGAAATCCTCATCAAGCGCGCCCTGCAGTCACGGAACTTGCAGGAGGAGAACCAACAACTCCACGAGCGATTGGACAAGAAATTCAGCTTCGATGGCATCGTGGGCAACAGCCAGGCGCTGCAAAACGTCCTCGATCAAGTCAGGCAGGTAGCGCCGGCGAAGGCCACCGTTATGCTCTACGGGGAGACCGGTACGGGTAAGGAGTTGGTTGCTCAGATGGTGCACCAGAACAGTCCGCGGGCGCGCGGGGCCTTTGTGCCGGTGCACTGTGCGGCCATTCCGGCCAACCTGTTGGAGAGCGAGCTTTTCGGGCATGAGAAGGGGGCCTTTACCGGTGCCGACAGCAGGCGTATCGGGCGCTTCGAGGCAGCGGACGGCGGCACGCTCTTCCTCGACGAAATCGGCGAAATCGATGCCCCGACGCAAGTCAAGCTCTTGCGCTTTCTGGAAACGAAGTCCTTCGAGCGTCTGGGCAGTCTCAAGCCCATTCAGGTGGACGTGCGCCTGGTCTGCGCGACCAACCGCGACCTGTTGGCCATGGTGGACAAGGGCGAGTTCCGCGAGGACCTTTACTACCGGCTCAACGTCGTGCCCATCATGCTGCCGGCACTGCGTCAGCGGCAGGACGACATCCCGGTGCTGTTGGACCACTTCCTCGCACAGTTCGCCGAGGAGAATAGTCTGCCCGCGCCCACGCTGACCCCCGGCGCGCTCAAGGCCCTGCAGGAGTACGCCTGGCCGGGCAACATCCGCGAGCTGCGCAACCTCTGCGAAAACCTCGTGGTCATGCGGCAGGGTGGGGAGGTCTCCGAGTACGACCTCGATCCGCGCTTTACCACCGGCGAGGGCACACCGGCCTCCGCCTGCACGCCGCGCTCGGCTCTTAAGAATCCGCACTCGCGCGAGGAGAACGAAAAGCGCCTGTTGCGCAACGCCCTCGTCGAGGCCAAGGGCAACCGCACCAAAGCTGCCGAACTCATGGGTATCTCCCGCCGCACCCTCCACCGCAAACTCGCCCAATGGCCGGAGCTGGACGTTTAATAAACGCTGAGTGCTTAACGCTGAATCATGAACTGCATTTTGAGTTGGCTGAAACTTTCAGAATATTTCGGATTCTTCTATTTCCGGCTTTGGGCACTTAGCGCTCAGCGTTAAGCGTTCAGCGTTTATACTATGCAAAAACTCATTCACTGGCTGGAGGAAGGCAAAGGGCGCGCTGTGATGGGTTGGGTGCTGGCGGCGTTGTTCATCGTTGGCTTTTCGATTTATCTTTCCCATCGCCGGTACACGGGACCCGCGGATGAGGGCACTTTTACTCAAGCCCTCGTCGCGGTCAGCCTGGTGGATGGTAATGGCTTCTCCACTCCTGTCCGCACGCCGCAGGTGGTGGCGTTCCTTGAGGCGCATGACGTGCCTTTCGATCCCGAGGAACCTCTGCCGGAGCTTTACCACGCGCCGCTTTATCCGCTGGTCCTCGCGGGGGCGCTGGCGGTACTGCCGGAGGACTTCCGGGCCTGGCTCTGGGAGGCGCCAGGGCTGGCCGCTTTCCGCGCGGACTTCTTTCTGCTGGCGGTCAACCTACTGCTCTTTTGGCTGAGCTGCGCGTTGCTCTGGCTGCTGGCACGCATGTTGTTCAATCTTCGGTCGGCCTGGGTGGCACTGGGCGGCTATTTGCTGTCTGTATCTGTCTGGGAGGGTGTACTGGGCGTGACCGGTCTGCCGCTGCTAGTGGTGCTCCTGCTGGCGCTGCTGCTCGTACTGAACTCTGTCGAGAGACGCCGTCGCGAGGGCAGAAAAGCACTTGGAGCGCTGGCTTTGGCCGGGGCCTTGTGCGGTTTGCTGTTTCTGAGCGACTACACGGCGGGTCTGGTGGCGCTGCCGGTCGCGGGATACCTGCTCTGGGCTTTCCAAAAGGGCGGCCGAGGCATTGCTGTTGGACTTCTGGCGCTGGGCTTTTTTGTTATCTCCGGGCCTTGGATGGCGCGGGAGGTCGCTCTGGCCGGTAGCCCGGTGGGTCTGGCCTGGCAGGAGGTGGCCCTGCGCGACGGCGACCCCACCGCGAGCCCGCACGAGGTGCGCAACGCCATGAGTGCGGAGTTGCCGCCGCTGAGCCTCCGCAAGACCATCAACAAGGGCCTCGACGGGCTGAAGGGCAACCTGCGTTCCGGGCTGTGGACCGGAGGCGCGCTGGTCTTCGCGGCGTTTTTTGTCGCGGGGCTGTTTTATCGCTTCAAAGACCCGGCCACGGATGCCCTGCGCTGGCTGGCCGCGGCGATTGTCGTCATGCTGTTGCTGGGGCAGCCCTTTCTCGATAACGGCCTGGGCGAACGTCTGCCGACGCAGTGGGTCGCGCCGCTGATTATCGTCTTTGGCGCGGGTTTCTTCCTGATCCTTATCGAAAGCACGGCGCAGCGCAGCGAGCTGGAGCGGCATGGCCTGGTGGCCATCGTGCTGTTGCTGCAGGGGCTGCCTCTGGCCCACCTGGTGCTGGAGCCACCCAGCCGCGCCTACTACGCCTATCCGCCGTACTCGCCGCGCCTTATGCACCTGATGAAGACGGGCTTGCAGAACAAATTTTACGCAGGCTTCGGCCTCATGGCGGACGTCCCCGCGGGCGTGGCCTGGTACTCCGGCGAGTACGTCTGGGCCCAGCCCGCCCAGTACCGCGACTTCGATGCCGTACTGCAACGGCAGCCCATCGGCGCGCTTTACCTGTCGCCCGCCGTGCTGGACCGGCCCTTCTTCGCCGAGCTGCTCCAGGATGGCGGTAAACGCGCCTGGGACGACCCTCGACGCAATTTTTCCTGGGGCGCAGTCTACGCCGGATTGCCCGGGCGAACGACACCTTCCTTTTTGCCCTTGCAAAAAACCCTGCGAATTTGGGATAACACCTACGTCCTGATGGATGTGAGAGCACTCCGCCCGGAGGACACTCAACCTAGCACTGCATCTCCTTAACGCCACAAACGATGAAGGCTCTCTCCCTGCCGCTCGCCTGCCTGGCTGCAATCAGTATCCTCCCGGTCGCTCGCGCGGTCTACGCACCCATACCCCTGCAGGAGCAGGGTAAGGCGTTGACCTTCAGCATCGAAGCGGGGGAGCACTACGACTCCAACATCTTCGGCGCCAACACCGCGCCTACCAGCAGTTTCATCACTGAGGTCAAACCCCGCATCGACGGTAACTATTCTCTGGCCGACCAGACTTTCCTCTCCGGCTACTACGAGCTGCAATACCAGTACTTTGAAAATCGGCCGGGCGATAAGAACATCTTCAACAACCGCCTCGGGCTTGAACTTGACCACACTTTCACCGAGGCGCTCTTCCTCTCCCTGGCCGACGACCTGGCTTTCATCGAAAACCCGCAATCGGCCATTATCACGGGTGCGCCCCTGCAGACCGACCAGTCTTACATCAGCAACTTCCTCGACTTTGCCGTGACTTGGCAGGCCACCCAGACCATCGCCATCGTCAACAAGTACTTCAACGGCTACTGGGACTACGACGACTCCCTCCTGGCCACCCAGCTCGACCGCATGGAGCACCTCTACGGCCTTGAGGTCGATTACGACTACCTGCCGGAGTGGACCATTGTCGGCGAATACCGTTTCCAGTACAACGACTACCGCAACAATGTCGTGCCCAAGGACAACCATAGTAACTTCCTTTTGGCCGGCTTCGACTACCAGACCACGGAGCAACTGAGCATCTTGGCACGCGTCGGGGTGGACTTCCGCGACCGCGACGCCGCCTCCAACGAAACATCCCCTTACGGTGAGCTGACGGCTGTCTACCAGTACGCCGAGCGCTCCTTCGTCTCCGCCGCCTTCACCTACGGCATCTTTGAAACCACCGACACGAATCAGTTTCTCGACTCCGAGGACGCCATCTTTGTCCTCAACACCGAGAGTTACGTGACGGACTTCATCGTGCTCTCCGGCGCCCTTACCTACCAGTATTCGACGCTGCAGGGTCGCCCCGGCAACGGCATCGGCGATGCCATCGAAAAGACCACCCGCTTCGGCGCAGGCGTCAGCTACCTGCCCACACCCAACTGGGCCGTTATCCTGACCTACGACTATGACTTCGTGAACTCCGAGGTCTACACCCGCAATCAGGTCCGCAATCGCGTCGGGGTATCCGGGCGGTATACGTTCTAGGGGTGCGGCTTGACTTTCTTACCAAATTGTACCATTGGTAAGGAATGCAAGTATTGAAAGCCAGGGTTACGACGAAGGGGCAGGTTACCTTGCCGAAGCCTTTGCGGGATTCGTTGGGTATCCGGGAGGGTGATCATGTTTCGTTTTGTGTGGAGTCTCCGGGACAGGCGAGTCTGGTCAAACTGAGTGCGCCTGGCTCCAGTGCGGGCGTGCTGCGGCATTTGTCGGAGGGTAAGGCGCTCAGCGTAGAGGAGATGGCCACCGGGATTGGTCGGCATTTGCGGAAAAAGTACAGCCGGAAGTAACGATGCTGGCTTTCGACACCAATTATTTGGTGCGTCATCTTGTTCAGGATGACCCGAGGCAATGTCGCGTGGTTGCTGAAACCATGGCCGCCGAGCTGGAAGCCGGACGCACCATACTGCTGCTCGATGTGGTGCTGTGCGAGGTATCCTGGGTGCTGGAAAGCTGCTACGGAGCAAGTCGTAAAGATATCCTCAAGGCTTTCAGCGCGCTGCTGGAAGAGCCCGTATTTAGTTTTGAGGATGACGCACGAATCCAGAGCGCCTTATCGTCTTTTGAAAAAGGCAAAGCCGATTTTTCCGACTATCTAATCGCCGGACAATGTGCCGCTACGGGATGCCGATTGCTGACTTTCGACAAGAGGCTCAGCAAAGAACTTTAGTCATTCGCATACTATCCTGCGCCCTCGCCATGCGGAGCATGTTCGGCATGAACGAAGTTCATCTTTGTCCTGTGCGGTCACGCACCTAGTGCTTGAAGTGCCTCTTGCCGGTGAAGACCATGGCCATGCCCTTTTCGTTGGCGGCGGCGATGACGTCCTCGTCCTTGACCGAGCCGCCGGGCTGGATGGCGGCGGTGGCTCCGGCCTCGGCGGCGGCCAGCAGGCCGTCGGGGAACGGGAAGAAGGCGTCGCTGGCGATGATCGAACCATCCAGTGAGAGCCCGGCCTCGCCCGCCTTCCAGACGGCGATCTTCGAGCTGTCGACACGGCTCATCTGGCCCGCGCCGACGCCCAGGGTGCGCTCGGCGGTGGCGTAGACGATGGCGTTGGACTTCACATGCTTGACGACCTTCCAGCCGAAGATAAGCGCGGCCCATTCCTCGGGCGTGGGCTGGCGCTCGGTCACGACCTTGAACTCCTGAGGGCGGATCGGGTAGCGGTCACGATCCTGCACCAGGACGCCGCCGATGACGCTCTTGACCTCCGTGAGGGCGTCGGCGCGCAGGTAGTCGCGCGCGATCATGAGGCGCAGGTTCTTTTTCTTGGCGAAGATTTCGCGGGCCTCGGGGGTGAACTCCGGCGCGATGATGACTTCACAGAAGATTTTGGAGATAATCGCTGCCAAGTCGGCGTCGAGGGTCTGGTTCATCACAATGATGCCGCCGAAGGGGGCCTGCTTGTCCGTCTCGAAGGCCTGCTCCCAGGCGGTGACCATGTTGAGGTCGGAGGCGACGCCACAGGGGTTGGTGTGCTTGAGGATGGCCACGGTGGGCTTCTCAAACTCGCCGATGAGGTAGGTGGCGGCGGTGATGTCGATGATGTTGTTGTAGGAAAGTTCCTTGCCCTGAAGCTGCTCGAAGCACTCGTGGAAACGACCGTAGAGCGCGGCTTTCTGGTGCGGGTTTTCACCGTAGCGCAGGCTCTGGGCGAGCGGCAGGTTCAGGCTGGTCTGCGAAGGCAGGCCGAGCGCGCCGGCTAGGCTTTGTTTTTCTTCCAGGTAGGTGGCGATGGCGCCGTCGTAGGCACTGGTGCGGAAGTAGACCTTCACCGCGAGCTCCTTGCGCAGCTCGGTCAGGGTTTCCTCATCGCTGTCCATGGCCTCGAGGACGCGGCCGTAATCGCCTGGGTCGCACACGACGGTGACGGCGGCGTGGTTCTTGGCCGCGCTGCGGAGCATGGAGGGGCCGCCGATATCAATATTCTCGATGGCGTCCTCCAGGGTGGCGTCGCGGTTGGCGATGGTGGCCTCGAAAGGGTAGAGGTTGACCACCACGAGGTCGATGAGGCCGATGCCATGCTCGGTGGCCTGGGCGAGGTGGTCCTCCTTGTCGCGTCGGCAGAGCAGCCCGCCGTGGATTTTCGGGTGCAGGGTCTTGATGCGGCCTTCCATCATCTCGGGAAAGCCGGTGTGCTCGGAAACGTCCGTCACGGGCAGGCCGGACTCCCGCAGGAGCTTGGCGGTGCCGCCGGTGGAGAGCAGCTTGTAGCCGTGCTTTTCCACGAGGGCCTTGGCGAAGTCGGCCAGGCCGGATTTGTCACTGACGGAGAGGAGGGCGAGCTTTTGATCTGCCATAAGGAGCGATTAGAAAGTTCCTTCCCCGCAGGGCAAGGGGAAAGGCACGGGATTTGGGCGGTTATTTATACGTATCTACATAAACCTCGGTAAAGTAGGACGTTATTGTTTTTACATGTATGACCCCCGCGCCAAGCTGGAGGCTAATGAAATACCGTCATACCCTTCGTCAGACCCAAAACCTCGGCGGCCTCTGGGACTTTGCCTTCCTGGAAACCGGCAGCCTGGATGACTTTACGCCCGATGCGTTTACCCCGGACGACCGGGTGCTGGTGCCCGGCGCCTTCGATGTGCTCCAGAAGTATGCGGGCAAGCGAGGTCTGGGCGTTTATCGCACAACGATTTGCGTGCCTGAAGGCATGCGCGGCGTCCTGCTCTTCGAGGCGGTTTCGATGGGCTCGCGCGTGTGGGTCGACGGTAAGATGTTGCATGCCAACGGTTGCGGCTACGCGCCATTCGCGGTCGAGCTGCCCGACGGCCCGGAGAAGCGTGAGCTGGTCGTGGTGACGGACAACCGTTTCGACTTCGAGGCGCGCCCGATGCACGACACGTATTTCGACTTCTACCAGTATGGCGGTATCATCCGCGTCGTCACGCTCCTGCTGCTGCCTGAGGGC
The DNA here is from genome assembly GCA_030432235.1 of Verrucomicrobiia bacterium. GTDB lineage: Bacteria > Verrucomicrobiota > Verrucomicrobiia > Opitutales > Cerasicoccaceae > JAUIHT01. The sequence continues at coordinate 568,991 of JAUIHT010000001.1, forward strand.
AAGCCATGCGTGAAGACCCTCCACCTCACACCGGACGAAAAGGACTACGCCAAGGGCGTCGTTCACCTCGATCTCGCCCTCTGCTGCGCCGACGCCTTCAAGCCCCAGCTGCGCCTTTCCATCTGCGGCCAGCCGGTGGAGGATGCCCTGCCGGACTTCGATGCCGAGGGCCATCTGCGCTGCACATTGACGGTCAAGGACCCGAAGGTGTGGTCGCCGGACGCTCCGAATCTGCATTGCTGCCGCGTCGAGCTGCTCGACGAGGATGGCGAGGCCTATGACGACGCCGGGACGCGCTTCGGGCTGCGCCGCATTGAGGCCCGCGACGGCAAGCTGTTCCTCAACGGCGAGGAGCTGGAGCTGCGCGGCTACAACCGCCACGAGTGGTGCCCGATGACCGGCCCCTCCACGCCTGTCGCGCAGATGTACGAGGACATCCGCCTGATGCGCGAGATGGGCTGCAACTTCGTACGTGGCTCGCACTACCATCAGGACCAGCAGTTCCTCGACCTGTGTGATGAGATGGGGATGCTCGTCTGGGAGGAAAATCTTGGCTGGGGGCAGCGTGAAAAGACTTTCAAGCACCCAGCCTTCGCCGGGGAACACTTGACCGCCCTCAAGTCGATGGTGGAGATCAGCTTCAACCATCCTTCCATCATCATGTGGGGCTTCCTCAACGAAGCCGACAGCCACAAGGACTATGCCCGGGCTGTCTTCGAGGAGTCGGCGAAGACACTCAAGGCCATGGACCCCTCGCGCCTGGTCACCTACGCTACGATGTTCCCCGAAGAGGATATCATGTACGATCTCGTCGACCTTATCAGCGTGAACAGTTACCCCGGTTGGTACGGCTGCGAGAATGTGAAGGACCCGCTTTCCCTCATCGCGCCTCGTTTCGAGGAAATCTTGAAATCCATCGACGAGCGTGGCTTTGCGGACAAGCCGGTTATCATATCCGAGACCGGTGCGGAGGCGCTTTATGGCTGGCGTGAGCCCCACAACGATTTCTTTAGCGAGGCCTATCAGGCAAAGTACCTTGCGGAAGCCTGTCGTGCCGTGTTTGCCCATTCGCGCATTTCCGGCGTCGCGTTGTGGCACTTTAGCGATGTGCGTACTTACGGCGGTGGTCACTCACTGATGCGCCCACGAACCTATAACAACAAGGGTACTTTTGACGAATATCGTCGACCGAAGCAGGCCCATGAGGCGGTTAGTGAGGCATTCCGGGGGCGCTAGCCTGGGTGGATTAGTCCACCGGTAAGCGCGAGGATATCGGCAATAGTGCCAAAAACATCAGTTTTGCCTTAACGGGTCGTTTTTGTCCCATCGCTGGAAGAATTGAGCCAAGCTTAGGCTTTGGATTAGAGAGTGTTGTTTGTCAGTCTGGATGCGGCATCACGGGCTATGCCTGTGCGCCTAGTTCAACCCCTAACCCCAGATTGATAATGAAGCAACGATGCTCTGAACTCTGCTTGTATTCAGATAAAAATAAATACAAATCATCCATGCAAGGGCGTGTACTGTCCGCCTTAAGTATGTGCTTCCTGTTACTCTCCATGATGTCTGCGCGTGCCTACACGCCGGACGGTTCAGTCCCGACGGGTCTCGATAACCTGATGCCGTCCTCGTGGGACCTTACCACAGTGACGAACCGCATTTGGGTGGCGTCGGGCGGAACCGGCGACGGCACCTCTGAGTCTACACCGCTGGGCTCCATCCAGGATGCCATTGACGATGCTACGGCGGGCACGGTCATTCTGGTCAAGGCGGGTACCTATTACGAGAGCCTGGAGATCAAGAAGGGCCTGGGTACCGCCAATGGCACCAACACCTCGCCGATTCTGCTGGTTTCCGCCGATGGCCCGGAGCAGGCCGTTGTGCAGTCCAGCGGCAACGTTTGTACCATCTCCAGCTCGAAGATAAGCAACTGGGGCATCATCGGGTTCAAGGTCGTCGGCTCGGGTTCGAAGACCAGTGGGGACAACAGCCCGATCAAGCTGGGGTCCACCAACATCATCACCAGCGATCCGACGAACAACTGGTTTGTTGCCGGCAATCTGGTTACCGGCCAGGGGCGAGACGGCACCAAATACTACAGTGGCCGCAATATCTTCTGGATTGGCAATACCTACAACGGCGACTGGGGGCAGGAAGCCTGCGACCATGTCGTGGTGGGCGTGCAGGATACCAATGGCGACGATAACCAGTTCGCCTTCAACACCGTTGCAGGCACGGCCTTGTACACCGCCATCACGCTCAAGATGGGTACGAACAACTACCTGATCTACAACAACGACTTCCAGATCGATGCTGGCAGTGCCGCCATCCGCCTGGGCGGCAACGGCGAGCTTCAGAGTATTATCAACGAGATTCCCTACCAGACCGAGTCGGACTTCGATCCGCAGACGGGCGTGAAAATAAGCGTGCTCTATAACGAGTTCACCGCAGACGTGGGCAAGAATGTGCAGTTCTACGGTTCCCGTGATTGTGAAGTCAGCTACAACAACCTGGCCAACCCCAATGCCGCCTACGATATCACCGATGGCATCGCGGACCTTGGCGATGATGAGAACGGCGACCCGTACCTATTTACCCCCGATGGCAACAGTGTTGTCGGCAACAAGATTTATTCGTCCACGGTGAACGATTTCTCCGGTGCCCTGGACGACGGTACGAATTACACCATCAGCGGCAATAGCTCCAGTGCGACCTTCAATTATCCCGTGGGCGCTTCGCATCTGGAGCCGCTTATCGAGTCGCTGATCGATACGCTGCGCTACGGTCCGCAGCTCGATATCCTGATCGTTGAAAACGGCGATTTCGAAAGCGGCAACGACGGGAGCTGGGACATCACCGGAGCTTCGATACAGTCCTCCGTTACCTATAACGGCAGCGCTTACGCGGGAGCTGTCACGCCCAATGGTGCGTATCGCAAGATTATCCAGGAGGAAATACCGGTGGTGGCTGGGGAAACCCTGACTGCTGCCGGGCGCATGAAGATCGTCGGTTTCGATGGTGTCAAGAAGGGCCTCTTTCAACTGCGCTTCTACGATACCGATGCGGGAGGCACGTACAACGGCTCTCCGGGGAGTCCGGTGTCGGCGGGTAATCACTCCGTTGCCGGGGTGACCGAGACCGTGAACGACGACTGGGAGCTGTTCACCGACATGAATGTCGTCGTGCCCGACGATGCGGATATCATGACCGTCTGGCTGGCCGCTCAGCAGAGCACCACCGGCACGGTCTACTTTGACGATATCTTCGTCTATGCGTCGGATGCCCTGCCGGGTACTTCACTGCTGGCGGACGGCGACTTCGCCAACAGCAACGCAAATGGCGATTGGGCCGTTCATCAGACGGCGGATATCGATGCTGCCGGTGGACTCGACGGCAGCCCGGCCCTGCACCAGGAAGCCACCTCGGGCTATACCGCGACGACTCAGGTGGTGGATGTCACCGGCATCAGTACGCTTCACGCCGCTGGATACATCAAGGCCAGCAATTTAGCCACTGGCAAGAAGGCGATGATTCAAGTGCGCTTCTACGACAGCGGCGACTCCCAGATAGAGATCGAGGGCGTCGGAGACATCGTCGAGGACAGCAGCGGGATGTTCGTGCAGGTGGTTGCGATGGATATCAGCGTGCCGACGGGTGCTGCTTACGCCAAGTTCTGGTGCGCGGTCAACGGCGGCAGCCAGGGCGAGGCCTGGTTCGACGACTTGCAACTGACCGAAGCGCCCTGAGCTCGCGGTCGATTTTCAGCAACGCCTCGCCCTGATTTGGGGCGGGGCGTTTTTTTAGCTGTCCTTATCGGTGCGGAAGGGCAGCAAGGGTAGGCCCATGTTGTTGTAGACAGTGTTGTACGGAAAGCTCGCCCAGGCATAACGCACGGCCACGGGCTGGCTGACCTCGGGGCTTGAGACAGTAATCGTACCGCCGTCAACCTGGGTGTCGGCCCAGTGCCAGTCACCCTCGGCCCCGCGGATGGCAAAGCCGCTTTTACCGTCGACCGGCGTGTAATGGAGGCCTTGGCCGGCATCAAAAAAGTTCAGCACGACGCGATCGCCCTCGATTTTGTAATTCTTCAGCCGGGGGCTTTGCGTGATGCCTTCCTTGCCATAAACCAAACCTTGCGCGGCGAGCGCCAGCCGCTTGCCGACCGTCTCCTTATCCTTGGGGTGGATGTCCTTTTGCATGCCGACATCCACGGCGGTGGCCACGCCGGTGTTGGGGAGTGTCAAGGCCTCGGCCTGGGCTTCACGGATATTGGCCCAGCCGCCTTCGGAGGGCTCGCTCTGCTGTTTGCGGAAGCCCGCCAATTCCACGTAGAGGAAGGGGAAGTCTCCCTGGCCCCAGCGCGCCCGCCAGCTTTCGATCATAAGCGGAAAGGTCGCTTTGTATTCATCGGGTTTGCCGGCGTTGGCTTCGCCTTGATACCAGATGACGCCCTCGATGGCGTAGGGGATGAAGGGGTGCACCATGGCGTTATAGAGCCAACTCGGAGCCTTCTGCATCTTTTCGCGGTAAATTGGGCGGCCCTTGCTGTCCTTCATGGACTCGGGGTCCTTCTGGAACTTTTGATATGTTTCGAGCATGTCTGCCGCCGCGGGCTCATTTTCCAAAGCGTCCATTGGCGTCCAGGCCTCGACCGGAGTTCCGCCCCAGGCGGTTTTGATGAGCCCGATGGGTTGACCCAGGTACTGATTAAGTTCCACGCCGAAGTAATAGCCGACGGCGGAGAAGTCCCGCGCTGTGTCGCGTGTGCAGAGCACCCACTGGCCCTGAAGCTCGTCCAGGGGAGTTTCGCTGGTATTGTTGATGACGGTGAAGAGCCGGATTTGGTCGTTGTTTGCCTGCTCTAGGGCGGCGTCCAGATTGCTGGCATTCTTGAGGGGGAAATTCATGTTCGACTGCCCCGAGCAGACCCATACCTGGCCGGTCAGGACGTTCTCGAAGCGAACGGGCTCGCTGGCTTCGCCGACAATGGTCACCTTGCCGTTCAGGCCCGAAGCGCAAGCGGGCAGGGTGGCTTTCCACTGGCCCTTCGCATCGGCAGTGGCAGCTGTTTTGGAAATCAGGCCATCTTCTCCGTAGAGCTGGACGGTGACTTGCTCACCGGGCTCCGCGGTACCCCAGAAGGGCAGGGGCTTATCTGCCTGAAGCACCATGTTGTCGCCAAAGATGGCGGGCAGGCTGATGGTGGCGTGCGCCGACAGGGCGCTGATGAGGAGGAGGGCTAAGGTAACTCGGGATTTTATCATGCTACATTTTGTAATCATCCTTCACCGAGTCCCACCAGGCGTTGTATTTCGCGGCCAGGCTCTGGGCGATATCCGGATGGGTTTCGATAAGGTTGTTGGTTTCAGTGGGGTCTTGCTCGAGATCGTAAAGCTCCCAGTTTTGCTTGTCCGCACGGAAGCAGACAAGCTTCCATTTGCCGTCGAGGATGGCGCCGCGCTTGGTGAACTCAAAGTAGAAGGTGCGGTCTTCGCCCTCGGTAGCAGGCGTGATGATATTGTCGAGAAGGCTTTGTCCCTCGAGGGGAAGCGTGTTGTTTTTGCCGCGGCTTTCCGGATAGCTGGCGGCGGTGACCTCGAGTAGCGTCGGCATGACGTCGATGAGGTGGCCGGGCTGGGTGACAACGCGGCCGGGTTCCTTCAGCCTGACAGGCCAGGAGGCTATCATCGGGGTGTTGATGCCACCCTCGAAGGTGTAGCCTTTCCACATCTTGAAGGGGCTGGCGGCGGCGTTGGCCCAGGACAGACCGATGCTGCCGAAGGTGGTGTCGCTGCCGGGCGTGACGCCCTCCTGGTTGCCCCAGGCAATTGCGCGGCCGTCCCGGGTTTCAAAGGAGCCGCCCAGGCAAGTTTCGGCGTTGCCCTTGCCGATGCTCTCGGCGGATGGGCCGTTGTCGGACATGAAAAGGATGAGGGTGTTGTCGTACTGACCGTTCTTTTTGAGGTCTGCAAGGAGGCGGCCGATGTTGCGGTCCATGCAGTCGACCATGGCTGCGTGGACTTCCATGCGGGAGGCGTTCCAGGCCTGGTTGACTTGCTCCCAGTCCTCCGTCTTGCGATGCAGCTCGGTCAGCTTGGCCTCCGGCGGAAAGATGCCCTGCTCGACGGCGTGCTCGAAGCGCTTTTGCCGCAGGGCTTCCCAGCCACCATCGTATTTGCCTTTATACTTGGCGATGTCCTCCGGGCGGGCGTGCAGAGGCCAGTGAGGCGCGGTGTAGGCCAGGTAGAGGAAAAAGGGCGTCTGGGGCGATTCTACCCGGTGCTGGTTCAGGAATTGAATGGCCTCGTCGGTGATGGCGTCGGTGTAGTAAAAGTCTTCGTCGGGCTCGATGGGGCTTTCGTTGCGCGTCAGGGTGTAGGGGTCGTAGTAAGACCCAGCTCCGTGGAGTGTGCCGAAGAATTCGTCGAAGCCGCGTCCGGTCGGTAGGTTGTCGCGGTTCTTCTCGTAATCGCCGCGCAGGTGCCACTTGCCGGACAGGTAACTTTTATAGCCGGCAGGTTTCAACACCTCGGCGATGGTAACCACGTCCGGGCTCAGCATCCGGTAGCGGGTGGAGCGGTGGAAATCGACACCGGTCAGCAGCGAAGCCCGCGAAGACCAGCACTTGGTGTTGTTGTAAAACTGATTGAACTTCACCCCTTCGGCAGCGAGCCGGTCGAGGTTTGGGGTGTTGATTTCGCCCCCGTAGGCACCAAGGTCGGTGTAGCCGAGGTCGTCGGCCAGAATGATAACAATGTTGGGCTGGGGGCTCTCCGGAGCCGCCCGAAGAAGCGAAAGGCAGCACAGGCCAATGAGAAAAAGTGAGAAACGCATACAAGGTAAAACGGGGAACATTTATGCGCGAACCGCGCACATATGGAGTAACGATACATCAGGCGTGTTTGGGAGTAAATACGACTTTTCTGTTATTAGTGTTAGGATTCCCGTTCACGGGGCCGTAGAGGTTGAATTGTGTCTTTCTTAGGCTATAGTTCTGCCTCATTCCTTTATTTATGGGAAGTTTCCCATTGTTCGACCCCTCGCGATAGCACGAATCATACGGATTGCATCGCCAACTTCAATTGCCCAACCCCGATGAAAAATTTTGTTCACTCATACAAATCTGTCCTTGGCGGAGTAGCCGTTTACGTTGTTTTACTCACTGGTGCCCTGGAGGTTTCCGCGGCTGCCGAGAATGCGAAAATCGAGGCCAAGCTCAAAGAGCTGCCGCAGCCCGTGGAAGTCATCGACTCCAGTCCCGAGGCGTGGCGTCTCAAGCATGGCAATGAGATGGAAATCGTCGCAGTCGAGGGGATGCCCTTCGACAATGCGCTCCGAATCACGTCCCGCGAGAAAGTCCGCGACAAGGACTACCTGGTGCAGGCGGTGAGTGACAACATCGTGCCTGTTGATGAGGGCGACGTCATGCTGGCTACCTTCTATGCGCGCGTCATCAACACTATGGACGAGTCGGGTGAGGGCACGGTATCGTTTTTCTTCCGTCCCAATACACCACCCTGGGGAGTGGGTTCGAAAAAGAAAGAAGCGGGCTTCGGTCCGGAGTGGAAGAAGTTCTATCATCCATTCGTGGCAGGCTTACACCGCCAGGATGCGCATGACGAGGCGGGTGAAATGGAAGGGGCTTTTAACATTGGCCATCATATTCAGACGGTAGAACTCGCCGACATCCATGTTTATAAGTACCCCAAGGGTGTCGCCTACGATGACCTGCCGGGTACGGTCGAAACCTACGAAGGCCGCGAGCTGGACGCCCCCTGGAGAGTCGCTGCCAATGAGCGTATCGAGAAGTACCGCAAGGCAGACCTCGAGGTCATCGTGACGGATGAGAACGGTAAGCCACTCCCCGGTGCGCCTGTCAGCGTGGAGATGCAGGAGCATGCGTTTCCCTTCGCCTCAGCCATCAATGGGGTTTATATGGAAAAGACTTTCGATCGCAAAGGCGGCGAGAAATACCGCAAGGAATTTGCCAAGCTCTTCAACAAGACCGTCCACATCGGCGACATGAAGTGGCCGCAATGGGAGCAGGACCGTCAGCTTGTCATCGACAACGTAAACTGGCTCGAGGCCAATGATATTGAGGTGCGCGGGCACTGCCTGGTCTGGCCGCGTTTCGACAAGACCCCTTGGGGCGATGACAAAGAAGCGCAGAAATACTTCCGCAAGAACCCCGACAAGCTGCAGGAAAAGATCATTGAGCACATCGAGGATGTGGTCGGCACCATGAAGGGCAAGGTGACCGAGTACGACGTCTATAACGAGCCTAACAGCCACTACGAGTTCGTCGACATGATCGGCGAACAGGCCATCGTCGAATGGTTCGAGGCCGCCCACAAGGCCGACCCCGATGCGGTCCTCTACCTCAACGAAGGCGGCAAGGTTTCACGGCCCAATGTGAAAAGCGATTCGCATCGCTACTTTCAAAGCCGCATCAAGCTCCTGCAGGACGCCGGTGCGCCCATCGGCGGTGTTGGCTTCGAGAGCCATTTCCGCTGGGGCTGCCCGCACCCCGAGGAGGTTTACGAGGTTATTGACTACTACTGGAACGAATTCGGGCTGCCTATTCAGGTCACCGAATTCGACCACCGCGTTTCCGATCTACAGCTTCAGGCTGACTGGCAACGCGACTTCATGACCATCTGTTTCAGCCATCCCGCGATGGTCGGCTTCATTCAGTGGGGCTTCTGGAATGGCATCTCGCAGGGCGGCTTTATCGATGACAACTGGAAGCTCCTGCCCAACGGCGAGCAGTTCATGGATCTCGTTTTCAACAAATGGTGGACCGAGGAGTCCGGCCAAACCAACGCCGAGGGCAAGTTCGACGTGCGCGGTTTTATGGGCGAGTACGAGGTTGCCGTCGAGCACAAGGGCCAGACGTGGAAGTTCCCGGTTACTCTTGGCAAGGACGGCGCGGTGCTGCATGCCCAACTGACCGACGATATGCGCAAGCAGCTCAACAAGCAGAAGTCTGAAGAGAAGCAGGCCAAGAAAGCCGCCATTGCCGCCGCCGAGGAGCAGATTCAGCAGTCCATCGAGCGTAAGAAAAGCGGCATAGTGGCCATACCCCAGTTGACCAGTGGCAAGGCCCGCATCAACGTCGGCGGACGCAAATCCAACATCCCTCTGACGCCTGGCCCGGCACAGGGTGGAGGCGAGTTGAGCAACGCCACCTGGCTCTCTCCGGAGGAGAACGATAAGATATTGATTTTCCAGCAGAGCCTCGGACCGGATAATTGGGAGCAGCTCTCTTTCACCTTTACCCCGCAGGAAGACGGTGTCGTGCCTGTTAGCATCTCCAGTGAGTTCACCAAGGGCCATGAAAACCAGGTCTGGGTGCTTTATGACGGCGTCGAGATTAGCGGCTCCGATCTGCAGAATGGGGACTTCGAAAGTGGTGATAAACAGGGCCCCACTGAGTGGCAGCTCAAGAAAAGCAAGACACCTGCCCGTTATATCACCGTGGATGGCGTCGCGCACTCCGGCGACAAGTGCCTGCTGGTTTCTTTTTCCGGTAATGCCTCGCAGGATATTCCCGTGAAAAAAGGCCAGCCGGTCACCATTTCGGCTTGGGCCAAGCTGCCAAACAGCTAGCGCGTGACTGACAGATATTTACAAGCAATGTATGTGCTTTCCAAGTAAAAGCGGGAAACAGGGCTTGCCGTCGATGTCACTTTTGTTCAATTTAACGATTTAATCGTTACAGCGAACGAAATGCAGGATTCCAAGAAAAGGTACGAGGAGCGGAAGAAGCAATACCGCGATTCTCTGGTGCGGATTTTGAATGCTGTAATGAACGACAGCATCCATCTGCTCATTCCTCGCCCGGAGGAGTCGATGAAGGATCCGGGCAATTTCCAAATCCACCTGACGCCGGAATTCATCTACCAGATCGATGGCTCCACGGAGATTCGTTTTCCCGACGAAACCTACGTCATGCAGCCCGGTCACCTGTGTATCGTCCCGCGCAGCACACCGCATATCGAGCGCATCGTCGAGGAGGAGGGCTTTACCAAACTCGTTGCCATGATCCGTCCGGACGGATTTTCGCTGCACGTCAGCAAGCCGCAGTCCTACGAAAACCCGACGCGTAACTTTATTACCGATCGCTATTATCGTGGTGGCGGCTCGCAGATTGCCCGCTACATGGACGAAATCGTCGCGGCCAAGCACAGCAACAGCCCGCACCGCCGCATCATCCTGCGCGGGCTGCTCATCGCGCTCATCGGGGTATTGCTGGACGGCATGGAGGGGCGTCCGCTCTCCAACGCTTTTCCCGCGCTCAAGGTGCCGCGCTGCCAGGAGCTGGTGATTGAAAACCTCAGCGATCCGACCTTGTCCGTGGAGGACCTTGCTGCGGAATTGAATTGCTCGCCGGACTATCTCTCCCGCCGCTTCCATCAGGAAACAGGCAAGACCATCGTGCAGGTCATCAACGAAAAGCGCATCGACTACGCTGCGGAACTGCTGTGCAAGACGCAGCTCAGCGTGTCGGAGGTCGCCTACGCTTCGGGTTACACCACAGCCAGCTATTTCATCAAGGTCTTCCGAAAACTCAAAGACCAGACGCCGGGCGAGTACCGCATGAAATACGTGGAGACGGTGAAGCGGAAGTAGGCCAGGCCTTGCATCCTCAATGCTTCGCATTGCCACGGGCGGTATCTCGTCTTCGCATTGTTTGCTGCCCCGAGTTTATCAGCCCTGTTTTATCTGGCTCAGTTGCGCATCCTGAAAGGCGTGGGCACGGGTGTTTTCTTTTTCCGGATCACAGATTCGAATAAGCTCCTGGCGCAGGCTATCCAGTACAGCGGGCTCTGCGGAAGCACGATCGTCAAGCTCATCGGGATCGTCCTCCAGGTTGAAGAGCTGATCGTCGGCCTCCATATTGAAGATGGCCTTCCAGGGACCGCGCCGGATTAGGTATGCGCCGGAGCGTGTGCCGTGACCGTGATACTCGGCGAAGACGGCCCGTTCGGGGTCTTCCAGGGGGACTTCCGTCAGCGCCACGCCGTGGCGTTCGGCAGGCATAGCCACGCCCGCGTTTTTAAAGAAGCTGGCTTGCAGGTCCAGGAGCGATACCGGGGTGCGTACGGTTTGGCCGCTCTGGAAGTCTGGCCCGGCGGCGATAAGAGGCACGCGCACGGAGTCCTCGTAGAGAGAGCACTTCCACCACAGGCCGAACTTGCCAATCATGTCGCCATGGTCGGAGGCGTAGATGACGTTGGTGGACTCGCTCAGGCCGTTGGCCTCGAGAGCGCCTACGAGCCTGCCCAACTGTTGATCCACATAAGTGACACAGCCGTAGTAGCCGCGCCGTAGCCCGCGAATTTGCTCTTCGGTGAACTTCTCCGTCTGGAAGTGCTTCTGCAGGTCGGCCGCGTAGGGGTGCTTTGCCTGCGGATGCTCTTTGCCATGGGCTGGCATATCCTCGGCGTCGGCGTATTCCTCCCAGAGATCGGGTGTGACCCAGTGCGGGAAATGGGGCTTGTGCGTATTGACCACCACCACCCACGGTTGGCTCAGCGTGGTCGCCTTTTCCTCCAGCCAGCGGATGGCCGCATCCACCGTATTGTTGTCCGTTGCAAACGCATTTTCTTTGGGGCCGAAGGCGCTGGCGCGTTGCTGGGCATTGGCTCGGATGGAGAGTGGTCGGCGCCCGTGATTGGTGTCTCCGGGCTGCTTGCGATCATGCGGGTATTCTATGTCGTCGAAGCCGAGCTTGTCGGCGGTACGGTGCACGTCGGTTTTACCGAAGTGCGCGGTGTAGACGCCCTGGCGTCCGAGCGCCTCGGCGTAGGTTTCCGTTTCGTCAGACAGGCCAAGGTTGCAGTTGCTGTAGGCCTGCAATTCATGCGGCCAGCGGCCGGTCATCAGCGCACAACGCGAGGGGCAGCATAATGGTGAGGCGCAGTACGCATTTTGAAAAAGAGTGCCCTGGGCCGCCAATCGTGACATGTTCGGCGTGCGCACGCGCGCATGCCCGTAGGGCTCGGAGACAAAGGGGTTATGCTCGTCGGAGAGCAGCAAGAGGGTGTTTGCCATGCTGCTTCGATCCTAGCGACGGCCTGTGACGCGGTTCAATGCCATTATACCCGTCGCCGGCGCAGGGCGCTTACAGACAATATTATCAGCCCGCCGCATAGTGCGTAGAAGGACGGCTCGGGGATGATCGTCAGCGTGATGTCGTTGAGATTGTAAGCGAGGCTGAAGCTGGGGTTGGCAGTGACATCGACGCCGTTATAGAAAATCGAATCAAACGTACCGTAGGCCGAAGACGTGATGTTCCCGGGATTTTCCATCGTGACGAAGGTGTAATCCCCCGCGACGGGCGTGATCGGTCCGCTCAAATCGAGTGTGTCGGCATTGGTCAGGAGCATATATCCGCCGACGGTCACCCCATCCCCCGTGGTGATGTTCAACAGATCGTGGCTGGCGGGCGAGGCCAGGTCTATGGCGAGGATGGCATCGTCGTACATGGTGATGATACTGCTGCCGTTTTCTACGCTGGAAAAATCTACCGTGAAGGTGCCAATGTCCGCTCCACCTTCGGCGGTGCCATTGCCGCCGGGCGAGAGGGTGCCGATGCCGTCTTCGGCGATACGCACCTGGTAGTTGCCGGTCGAGGTGCCGCCCATGATCAAGGTGCCGGTGCCACCCAGGGAGCCGCCGTTCTTGGCAAAGGGACGCTGGCCGCTCATGTTAAAAGAGGTATTCACCAATACGGTGCCGCCGTCCGAGCCGATGCCCGCGGTGCCGCTGCTATAGGTGCCGTTGACAATCATGGTGCCGGCGCCTGTCTGCGTGATGCTGTTACGGTTGTTGATGCTGCTAAAGACGAGGGTGTTGCCCGTGCCCACCTGCACGGAGCTTCCGAGGAAGAAATTCGTCCGCGCGGAGATGGTGTTGACGCCTGCTCCGTTGCTGATGATAGGCGTGCTGGGTGCGCCACTGCTTCCGCGAATTTGCAGGACGCTGTTGTTGGTGTTGATGGGGTCGAGGGTCCACCCCGCGGTGTCGAACTCAACGTTGGTGGTGAGGGTGGTGCTGGCCGGGATCGTCACCGTGCCCGGTGTGGCCGGGTCGTTAAAGATGCCCCAGTCCGTAACGGTAGTGGGAGCCCCCGAAATGCCGTCGCCCCAGTTGGCCTGGTTGGCGTAATTGCTGTCGGCGTTACCGGTCCAGGTGAAGTTCGCGGCCGTCAGACTCGGAGGAGTTAGGCAGAGCAGAAAAAGCGCAGGAAGAAGCTTTAGGGTAGAATCGATCTTCATGTCACCATTCTGACAGGCGCAGTACGGGAATCAAGCTGGCCGGAGCGCGTAAAGGCGCTATTGATAGCAAAAAACCGTAGCCTGCCCCAATCTCTTTATGGCCAATAGGACAACACGGATCAGAGTGGGGCATCGTCGTGGTGAACGGCACCAATGAGCAAACATCTCACGAATGCGATACCATTATTCCGAAGCAACGGCGTCAGGAAAGCCCGGAGCTTCTCTCAAACCTTGATTCGCGTGGTCGCGATCAGGCTTTACGGCGATGCAGACAGACGAATCCCAACATGGCCATCCCACCCAGCAGAGCATACACGGATGGCTCGGGAACGATCGTCAGGGTGATGTCGTTGAGGTTGTAGGCCAGGGAGTACATGTCGTCCAAGGTGACATCGACATCGTTGTAAAAAATCGACTCGAACTGGCCGTAGTCTGCGAGATTTCCAAGATTCGCCTGGGTAACTATAGTGTAGTCACCCGCAATAGGAGTATCCGGTCCGAAGAGTTCCAAAATCTGGTTGCTGCCGGTGAGGGAAATGTAGGCATCGTCGTTGGCAGTGCCGCTGCCGACAATTGCCAACACGTCATGACTGGATGGCGAAGCCAAGTCGATGGCGAGTGAGGAATCGTCGTAGATGGTTACGACGCCGCCACCGTTCAAGTTGCTGGTGAAGTCGACGGTAAGGGTGCCAATGGCGTCACCGCCTTCGGTGGTGCCGTTGCCGCCCGGGGCCAAGGTTGCCGCGCTGCTGTTACCGATGCGCACTTGGAAGTTCCCCGCGCTGGTGACGTTCATCACGATGGTGCCATTGCCGCCCAGGGTACCGCCCGCGTCAGCAAAGGGCCGCTGACGATTGGTGGTGAAGGTGGTGTTGACCAGAGTCAGGCCGCCGCCTTCGCTGCCGATGCCTGAAGTTCCACTGCTGTATGTGCCGTTGACGATCATGGTGCCGTCACCGGTCTGAGTCAGAGAATTGTCATTAAAAACGCTGTCGAAGACTAAGGTGTTGCCGGAGCCTACATTAAAATCGCTGTTCAGATCGACCCAGGTACGCGTAGTGATGGTGTTAATGCCGCTTCCGTTGCTAATCAGGGGAGTCGTTGGCGCACCACTATTACTGCGCAGCTTAAGTATGCTGTTGAGATTTGAACCCGCGATTTCCCAGCCGCCGGTGTCGAACTGCACATTCGATTCGATGGTTGTGTTGGACGGAATAACCACGGTCGTGGCGGGGGCGGAATTCGGGAAGATTGCCCAATCTTCGTAGGTGCTTGGGGCACCGGAAATGCCGTCATTCCAATTGGCTTGATTTGTCCAGTCGTTATCTGCCGCACCGGTCCACGTAAAATCTGCCGCGTGCGCGGCAATCGGCATCAGTGCGAGGGGGAGGACAAGCTTCAGGGCAGAACGGTAAAAAAGCGCGGGGGTATTGCTAGCTAAGAACATAAAATTACCATGCCGACTTTGTGCAGGAATTTCAAGTCATACCGCATGCGCAATTCATGACCTTGATTATACATATCTGACCTATGGAGCCGGATTTCCACTTGCACGTCGGATTTTTGTTACCGCTTCCGCAGTGTTTCTTTACCTGCGGCGTCGTACGTAGGCTAAGCCCAACATAGCCACTCCACCCAGAACGGCATAGAAGGAAGGCTCGGGGACCAGCCCGACTTCGATGCTGGTTGCGTTGTAATTGACAAAGAAGTTGGGGTCCAGAAATGCATCGGAACCGTTCAGCAAGACGCTTTCAAACTCACCGTAGTCGCTTGCTGTGACAAACGTGGCAATGGTGAAGATATCGCCGGGGTCGAAGGCCACCGAACCAATAGTGCTGATGTCCAGCGTCGTGCTTGACGCATCAATGGTGAGATTGCCCCCGTCGGTAGCACTGCCGCTACGGGTGATGGCCAACAGGTCGGTGGTGTTCAATGTTGGATCAATATCTACCTGGAAGGTAGCCGTGTCGGTAAACTGGACCACGTTGCTGCTGCCGGTGGAGGTGAAGTCCACCGATAGGGTGCCGATAATGCTGCCACCTTCGACGGTGCCGTCGCCACCCGGGTTGACTATGCCGCCGCTGTCCTCACGTGCTACGCGGAGTTGCAGGTTCTGCGAGCCCGGACCGATCTGGATAGTGCCGGAGCCTCCGAGAGTTGCGCCAAACTCCACTGTTGGACGAAAGTTGCCTGCCTCGTTTTGAGGATAATTGACCAAAGTGGTGCCGCCTTCAGTTGAGACATTACCAGCGCCTGGCGAAGAGCTGCTGGAATTCAAAATCAAGGTGCCGTCACCCAGTTTGGTGGCACCTACATCGAAATCGATGTTTCCTGTATGGACGAGGGTATTGCCTGTGCCTATTTCCCAGTCGTTGCCGCGATCATTGAGGATACTAATATCCAAGGTGTTCGTGCCGGCACCGGAGCTTTTCAGAGGGGTTGCCAAGCCGCCGGAGCCTGCGTTCATCAATGTAAACTGGCCGCCACCGGAGACTGTCCAGCCCGCCGATTGGAAGTCGACGTTGATTTGGTATGTTGAGTTGAGCGTGACGCTTTTCCCTTCGGTAGTGCCAGCTCCGTTAAAGATGGCAAGGTCGCCTTCATCATCAGGTACGTCAGTACCCGTGCCGCCGCTCCAGTTACCGGGATCGTCCCAATCTCCGTCGACTGCACCGGTCCATGTGTAGTCGGTGGCCTGGGCAACGTAGGGTAGGGCTACCAGGGGTAGTAATAACTTGAGGGTGGGTAGGAGTTTGGATTTCGGGGTATATTCAAAAAACATGATACTACTAATAAGGCCTAGTCTTCATGCTTTCAACCGCTAGGGGGAGCGCATTCGTGACCTTAATAGTACAAAACCGACTTTTTGCGGTTCACAGTGCTTCTTCGCCGGGGTCGGAGAGGAGTTGACCGCGTTGTTCCTGCTCCGCGAAAACAATCTCCGGCTCGGCCTCACCGACCGCTTTCATGCATGAAATGAGCCTTTGACGCATGCGCTTGATGACAGGAAGGTGGCCTTCGCTGTCGATCAGGTTATGCAATTCGTAGGGGTCGACCTCGAGATCGTACAGGTAAGTTTCGTAATAACGCTTGGCCGTGCCCTTGTCCTCATTCCAGTCGTCGCGGGACTTGGTTTCGATGGCGTACTTCCAGCGTTGGGTACGAATGCCACGGGCTATTTGCTCTTCGCTGGTCTGGAAGAAAGCCTCCTCGGGCCAGCCCTCGCGTTCACCGCGGGTCAGGGGCAGAATGGAGCGCCCCTGCATGGTGTCGGGGACCTCCAACCCGGCGGCGTCGAGGAGGCTCGGAGGGAGGTCGACCAGGCTGATCTGTTCCTCGAGGCGTCCGCCGTTGGTGAACCCGGGGCCCCAGAAGGCCGTGGGCACATGGACGGAAGCATCATGAACGCTGCGTTTGTATTCGCGGTTGCGCGTCTTGAAGTGCGAGCCGTGGTCGGAGGTAAACATCACGATGGTGTCGTCCTCCAGCCCGAGGCTTTTCAAGGTGTCCTGAAGGCGGCCCAAAGCGTCGTCGAGGCGTTTGATCATGCCATAGTAGCCGGGAAGATGCTGGGCGGAGGTGCCACCGAGGGCCTGCAGGTCGGGTGGTGTGTAACGTCCCACGTAAGGCTGGGTCAACCCGTCCGGGGCAGGATAGCTGTCGGCATTGTTCTGGTGATGTGGCTCCAGGTAGGAGATGAAGAGGAAGAAAGGGTCCTCCTGGTGTTCGTCGATGTAGCGGATGGCCGCATCGGTCAGGGCATCGACGCGGTAGCCGGGCAGCTTGACTGGCTTGTCCTCGGTATCCCACATGCGTGTATCGTAAGGGCGCGAGGACATCTCCAGAACGTCGGCTCCAAGCCAGTAGTCGTACCCGCCGCGCAGGTGCTTGGCCACGCCGATGTCGCGATAGCCCGGCCCGGCCAGGTGCCATTTGCCGATATAGCCGGTCTGGTAACCGGCCTTTCCGAAGCATTTGGCCAGGGTGACGGCATCCTCGCGCAGGGCGATGCCATTACGCACGACACCGGTGGTGGTGGCGTACTGGCCGGTCTGCAGGCAGGAGCGTGCCGGGCCGCAGACGGGCTGGCAGGTAATGGAGTTGGCGACAAAGGTCCCGCGGCTGGCAAGTCGGTCGAAGTGCGGGGTCAGGCCCAGTGGATTGCCGTGGAGGCCCACGGTATCCCAGCGTTGCTGATCAGTGAAGAAGACGACGACATTCGGCTTGCGAGCGGGTTTTGAACTCATGATTTTTTCATCGATTCGAGGACCTTGGCCAAGGCGTCATGGTTGGCTTGCGCTTCAGGGCTCAGGTCTCCGGTGAGGGGTTCTTTTTCCAAGGTATCTTCCGAAACATGATAGAAAGATCCATCGCGGTAAAGTTTCCAATCGTGATTGCGGGCAAATTCTCTGGATTCACCGGTTTTCTCCGCCGGCTTGTCCTGGTACCAGCAGTACACCCAGTCACGCGTAGGACCGTCGTTTTTGCCCTGAATATGTGAGGCCAGGCTGACGCCATCGATGACGCGATCCTGCGGCACGGGGATGCCCGCGAGGTCGCAGAGGGTGGGCAGGAAGTCGGAAAAATCCACCAGGCGGTTGGAGACGACACCGGCGGGCGTGTGCCCGGGCCAATAGACGACCAGGGGCACATGGGTGCCAGCATCGAGCATCGTGTCTTTGCCTCCCTGGATCGTGGAGCCGTCCTTCATTTTTGTTATAATTCGCTTGTGGGTGCCATTGTCGCCGGTGAAGATAATGAGGGTGTCCTCGGCCAGCCCGAGCTTTTCGACTTCCTTGGCGAACTGGCCGACTATCTTGTCCATGTATTCGACCATGGGGCCAAAGTTTCTGGAAGGTCCGGCGCCTTTTGCCTGAGCGCGCTTATCGGGACTGTCCTTCCATAAATCGGTGTCCGGTGTAGGGGTGAAAGGGGCGTGAACCAGGGCCATGGGAAAGTAGAGAAAGAAGGGCTCATCCTTGTGCCGCTTCATGAAGTCGATGAGGAAGTTGCTGTAAATGTCCGGCCCGTAGTCGTCGTTGGAGTACTGTTTAACTTCTCCGTTTTGTTCGATTAGGGGAGCGGCGTAGCGCTCACCGCGGCCGGTCAGTTGCCAAAGGCAGTACTCGTCGAAGCCGAAGTGATAGGGGCGTTCCTTGCCGTCCATGCCGGGCGGGTCCAGGCGTTTGCTATTGAGCTGCCATTTCCCTGCGATGGCGGTAGCGTAGCCGGCCTTTTTCAACAGGTTGGCGAAGGTGATCTCCTCGACGTCCAGATAGCCGAAGGTTTTATAATTACGGTTGTTGTAGCGGCCGGTCATGATCTGCACGCGCGAGGGGGTACAGAGTGGCTGCGAATAGGCGTGGGTGAAACGCATGCCTTCCTCGGCCAGGTGGTCGATTTCCGGCGTCTCATAGGTGCTGCCGTAGCAGCCGATGCCCTCGACGCCGATGTCGTCGGCCATGATGAGGATGATGTTTGGCTTGTCGCGGCCGCAGAGAACGGCGGTCAGCGCGAGCATAGTCAGGGTGAGACTTTGGGGGAGTCTGAGCATATTGAAGGTAAGCTGAGATGGATGGATTACTGTTTCAGATTTTGGCTTCGAGAATAGATAACAATTTTCCGCAATCCGTTGTTTCACGAAAATCACATTTGTTTCGCTCGCTGCCTATACGATTGAGTTGAGTGCCAAACTGGAGTCGGTTTTGTTATATTTATCGCGGATATAAAAAAACGACAGGACTTGCCGTTACCAGCGAATTGGCGATGCTAGTTAATATGTCTGACCCCTTTGAACGATTGCTTGCACCGGCCTACGCATCCGACCCTCGCCCGTATTTCCCTATGCTCCTTGGCAACGGAGCAGACAGCGTGCTGATTGGTTACAATGGCTCCATGGGTGGCGGTGGTTCCCACGAGCAGTTTGGCTATGATAACGCCGTGCAGGCCGGCTGGTACAAGGCAGACCGCCGCGGGGCCAAAACCAACCGCCTGATGAACCTGTTGCAGGCCGGATATGTCGTATTGAAGGGAGTTCGAGCCCAGGGCGTGGATCGTGTCGACCAACGCTTCGACGCAGTCAAGGCCTTGCTCCACACGAAATGCCGTATTTGCGGTTCCATCCAGGTGGACGTCACCACTTTTGTGACCAAAGACCACCGACTGGTTCACCGGTTTAAGGTGAAGGCGCCGGAGACGGACACCCATCTGCAATTTTATATCAAGCCGCCGGACTTCTGGTGGCTCTATGCCGACTTGCCCGACAAAGTAACGCTTCACACGCGCCCGACTCGTCACGGTGGCAAAGCGGCGTTGAAGTTTTCCGTCGAAGCGCCCGAGCTTGATACGATGAAGGGCCTGCTGGTGACCGACGCGCCCGGCGCCAAGGCGGTGACCTGCTTTTCGCGTTCTCCGGGGCTGGACATACCGGTGCGCGGCACGGTTGAGTTTGCTGTCGCGGTGGAGCTGACTGACGCCGAGGACCGCCAAGCCAAGCCGTCCCTGCTCACGTCGCGCAAGCCATTCGATTACAAACAAACCCTGGCCGATCACGTGGCTGAGTGGAAGCACTTCGACGCGCAGGGTGGGGTGACGCTGTCCAATGCGTACTACGATGAGCTCTACCGGGCCAGCCTGCACACCTTGCGCGCGCAGCAGCACCCCCACGGTAGCGTCAGCGTAGGCAGCTATCCGCTCATGTGGTACAGCGGCCATCAGCCTTTCGATGCTATTTTTCCGCATGCCGCCTTTCTGGGCGCCAACCGCCTGACGGAGGGCCGCGGCATTACGGACATCAACCGCCTCGCTTTGCCCAAGCTGAAGAAGCTGGCCGCCGATGTGGGGTTGCCGGGCTTTGTCTGCCCCGGGGACATCACGCATAACGGCGATGCCGTCGGTAAGCTGCCGGCGGACAAGGCGAAGCGTCGCGAGGCTTTCCTGACGCTCAAGCTTTTCCTGACTGCGTTCATGGGGGCGCAGGCCTGGAACCTGTATCGCTTCACCGGGAGACGCGCCGACCTAGAGGAAAACTGGGAGCTCTTGGTGGAAGCGGCGAACTTCCTTTGCGGCTCCTGCATCCGCGAGTTCAAGGACCACGCGGAAATCATCCCCAGCAGCGCGCCCAACGGCAAGGAGCGCGTCAAGGGCAAGTCCGTGCACTTTCCGAATCCGCTGCGCTCCGTCGTGGTCACTTTGATGGTGCTGGAGGGTTTGGTCGAAGGATCAAAAATTCTGGGCAGGGAAGCTCGCCCCGAGTGGGCGCGTCTGCATCGCAAGCTGCTCGCCGGCATCGAGACCAATCGTATCGAGGGTGTGCTGCGTGCGTCGCGCAGCCCCAAGGCCATCCCGAATATCAACATGAGCGTGGCCGGCATTTACAGTAACTGCTTCCTGGAGCGAAAGACGCTGCTGCAAGGTCAGTTCAAGCTCCTGCTCGGCCCGGATGGCCTGTTTCGTTGGGAGGACCACGGCTACACCGTCGTGCCCTGGATGCATTTCAATGCCAGTGCGGCGCTCTCTCGCATCGGCCATAAGGATGCCGCCAAGCAGCTTGAGGTCGGTGCCCGCTTCACCACGACCTTGGGCGCGTTCCCTGAAGGCGTGCGGCCCGACGGCGTCTATTGGAAAACATGGTACCCGAGCCCACACGGGTCCTTCGTTAACGCCATCCACCGCCTGCTGGTCAACGAAACGCCTGGGCGCATCGAGCTCTTTGCGGGCCTGCCGGAGTCCTGGGGCGATGCCACCTTCAGCAATCTTCGCGTGCCGCCGGGCTTCCTTGTTAGCGGTTCACGCAAGAAGGGAAAAGTGCGCGTGAAGCTGACCAACGACGGTGATTTCGAGCAGACGGTTACGGTGGTGCTCCATGGTGCTACCAAGCTGAAGCAGAAGGTGTCTTTGGGGCCGGGCAAATCGATTTCTCTGAAGGCATGATGAGTGCTCCCAGGCAGAACATACTCTTTATCTTTACCGACCAGATGCGGGCCGACTGTATGGGCTGCGCCGGGCACCCGGTGGTGAAGACGCCGCACATCGATCGTCTGGCCGCCGAAGGCATCCTGTTTGAACAGACTTACACAACGAGTCCCATCTGTGTGCCTGCCCGCACCAGTCTGGTGACCGAGCGCTACCCGCATCAGAACGGCGTGCCGGGTAACGGCTGGACTGTCTGGCCCGAGGCGCCGAGTTACCTCCGCCAGTTGCGCGATACCGGTTATCACACGGCCAACTGGGGCAAGCTGCACTTCGCTTCCCGGGATGACATCGACCACTTCGCCACTGTGCCGCTTTACCAGGCCCTCGGCCTTCAGGAGCCCCACGAGTGCGGCGGCAAATTTGCCCAGGCCCGTCTCAAGGACAATCCCTACCTGCGGCATTTGCGCGACAAGGGGCTGTACGAAAACTTTGTGTGCAATCTCCAGAGCCGGGTGGACCGCAGTGTCGCCAAAGGCGGTCACTGTACGACGCCCTTCGGCCATGGTCCGTCCGTACTTGAGGAGGTGGATCACATCGACGCCTGGATCATGGACCACGCCAACGCCTGGCTGCGCGACAACGCGCAGGCACCGTTTTATTTCCAGGTGGGCCCCGAGGGGCCGCACGATCCCTACGACCCGCCGGAGCGATGGGCTGCTCTATACGATGGCATGGATATGCCGCCGGTCATCGATGCCGTGCCGCCGGGTGAGACCAATCAGACGCGTCGTGCCCGCGAGCACCTCAGCCCGGAGGTCATTGCGGAGAACCAGCGCCAGTACTACGGCAACATCAGCCTGATCGACGATCGCGTGGGTCGGCTCATGGACACGTTGCGTGAGAAGGGCTTGCTCGAAAACACCTGGGTGATCTTTTCCAGCGATCATGGCGACCACATGGGCGACTTCGGCTTGTTCATGAAGGTTACCTTCTACGATTGCAGCGCGCGCATTCCGTTGGTCATACGTCCGCCCGACTGCCTTTCTGGCGCGCCACGCGGAGAGGTGTCGAGTGCCCTCGTATCGCTCATCGATCTGGCCACCACCATGACGGACATTGCCGGGGCCGAGCCCACGCCGGGTGGCCAAGGGCGTTCGCTTCTGCCCATGTTATCCGGACGCCAACCGCTTGCGGAACACCGTGACTGCCTCTTCAGCGAAATTGGCCCCCGGCGGATGATCCTCACTCGGGAGTGGAAGCTGGTCGTCAACATCGAGTCCGGCGAAGTCATCCGCCTGACTCATCGCATCGACGACCCGGAGGAGTTGCGCAATCTCAAGGACGACGCCGAAACGGTCGCGCGCCTGCGACGCGAGGTTGAAGCACCTTTCCTGGAAAGCTCCCCGGTGGACATGCCCCCGGCTTGGGAAAAGGTCTTTGCTTTTAAGGAATGGCCGCGCAATCCAGTCATGGATTGGCAACGTGGTGAGCTGGATGCCCTGATCAAGCCTTCGTGATGTCGCTGACATCCAGCGTATAGAGGCGGCGTTCGCCTTCGTGGACGGAGTCGAAGCACACCTGGCTACCGTCGCGATTCCAACGCGGATGCAGGTCGCAGCGGATTTGCCAGTCGCTCACCGGCGGGGACAGGTACTTGCCCAGCGGCACCAGAGTCTCCGTCTCAGTGTCGAAAAGCATGAGGGTGCGCATGTGGTTGGCGTCCGGGTAGGTGTCGGTCATGAGCCAGCGCCGATCGGGAGCGTAAGAGCAGTGACCGTCACACCAGAAGGTGTTCGCGCCCACTTTTTCATAACGCATGGCTTCGGTGTCGTAATAGTAATACGCATCGCCTTCGCGTTCACCCGCCCAGCCGATGAGGTGCGTCTCGTCGCGCCAGTCGTAGTGCGAGAATAGCCCAGGGCCGCTGTGGATGCGGATGTCGCTGCCGTCCGGGTTGGCGGTGACCAGGCGCGTAAGCCCGACTTCATCCTCCGGCTGTTTGTAGCGGTGAAGGAAGGCCACGCGGCTGCCCTCGGGGCTGACCTGCACGTGGTTGAAGCGGTGCTTGGCCCCGTCCATATCCGGGGTGCGTTGCATGGATGCGACTTCCGCGACGGACAGGATGAGCCGGCTTTCGCCGGACGCGATGTCGATGGCATACAGGCCATCCCCTGCGGGTTCTTTTTCGTTCGCGAACGGATCTGGTACGCCAGGATAACCGTAGCCCGGGCGGTCGTCCTGCAGTCTGGAAAAGCTGACCGAGTAGGCATTTTTGCCCTGAAGATCGGCTGTGTAAAACGGAAGCGGAAGTGTACGAATCTTACCTGTCTGGACTTCCAGGATTCGGCTCACGAAACGTCCTTCCTCGAGGTCGTTGAAAGCAATATAGCGGTTCGGTTCGGGCTCCAGCCAGCGGAGCATGCAGCCCTGCTGCCAGTTCCATGCATGGGTGTGCGCGAGCGGCTCCCAGCGATTGTCGTTGGCGAGATCGATCAGGCCGATTTCAAGTTGGTCGTGCTCAGTCGGCGGACGGTCCATGAAGCTAGATTTCATGGCCAATAGCCACTGTCCATCATGGTTCCAGGGACACTTTTCATAGTAGCCGAAAAAGGCGTACCCCGGCGTTTTTGTCAGGGCAATCGGGCGGGCCAGGGTATTCTTCATTTACATATAAAATTGACTGATTTGGGTCCGTGGCAAGGTGCGCGATTGGCACATTTCAGACATCCATGGTACTTGTTGCCGTATTTTTGCTCCTACAGGCCCGGCGCAATGAAAATTAGTATCGAGACAAACCGGATTTTAGCACATAACTGTCTTTTTCAAAGCCTTCCACAGGCTCAACTTTTTGCCCCGATTTTAGATGAGTAAGAAGAAACGTTATGCCATTATTGGAACCGGCAGCCGAGCTGTCATGTACCGGACCGCGATACTGGGGGACCATCAGTCTCAATCCGAGCTCGTGGCGCTGTGTGACAGCAATCCGTTGCGCATGAAAGCGTGGTCCGACGAGGCCAAAATACAGCCTGCCTTTTATGCGCCCGATGCCTTTGAGGAAATGCTGACCAAGGAGAAGGTCGACTGTGTCATCGTGACCAGTATCGACCGCACGCATCACCGGTATATCTGCCGCGCTTTGGAGCTGGGCTGTGACGTCATCAGCGAGAAGCCCATGACGACTACGGCGGAGCGCTGTAACCAGATACTGGATTGTGCAGCCCAGTCGGACAAGAGCCTCACCATTGCCTTTAACTACCGTTTTGCGCCTCGCAACCAGCGGGTCAAAGAGCTGCTCATGAATGGTGCTATCGGCAGGGTCGTCTCCGTGCACTTCGAATGGATGCTGGATACTATCCATGGGGCGGACTACTTCCGGCGTTGGCACCGGGACAAGCGCAACAGCGGCGGCCTGCTCGTGCATAAGTCGACGCACCACTTTGATTTGGTGAACTGGTGGCTCGGCACGGTTCCCGCCACCGTCTATGCCCAGGGCGGCTTGAAATTCTATGGTCGTGAAAACGCCGAGGAGCGTGGACTCAATGGCTTTTACCAGCGGGCGCACGGCTCCGTCAGTGCCAAGAGCGACCCCTTTGCCCTTAAGTGGGAAGATTCCGAGTGGAACCGAAAAATGTACCTCGAGGCCGAGGCCGCCGATGGTTACCAGCGGGACCAGTCCGTCTTCGGGGACGGTATCTCCATCGAGGATGACCTTTCGGTTATCGTCGGCTACGAAAGCGGCGCGAACATGACTTACCACCTCAACGCCTATGCCCCTTGGGAGGGTTACCGCATCTCTTTCAACGGCACCGAGGGTCGCCTGCAATTTGACGTCACCGAGCGTGCTTATGTCAGTGGCGCCGATGGTGACCACAACTTCACTCGCAACGTCAAGGGGTCGGCCGAACACGAAGTTTCCGAGCCATGCTCCATCCTGGTGCAGCGCCACTGGAAGAAGCCGGTCAAAGTTGAAGTCCCACAGGTCAATGGTGGCGGCCATGGCGGCGCGGACCGGATTCTCTTGCAGTACCTTTTCGACAAACCCGCTTCCGATCCCCTTGGGCTCAGCGCCGGTGTGCGCGATGGCGCTTATTCCATCCTGACGGGCATTGCCGGCAACCAGTCGATCAATACCGGACTGCCGGTGAAGATCAGCGATCTGGTTTGCCCGATGCACTTGAAAGGATAAGGCATCCGTACATAGTATTTTTCAGTTTTTCATGATGCTCATCTGAGTGACGCCGGGAAAGAGTGGAAAGCTGGCGCACGGAGCAGTATCTAAGGTTTATGGATAATAGCAGACTACCCCTCATCACATTTAAGAATCTATTCCTGGCCAGTATTCTCTTGCTCATGCCGACTTTGCACGGTCAGCAGGAGGAGTTCGAGGATGAGTTCTACTCCGGCGATGTGGAGCGGAAGGTCGGCTTTTGGGTCCTGCATCAGGATGCGGCCAACGAGGCCAAGCTGTCGAAGCTTCCCCAAGGGCAGGCGATGCTAAATGACGACCCACTGTCGGACTTCCAACTGAACGCGCCCAAGAACTGGAACGCTCAGATGGAAATCGTGCCGGTCGAGGGGATGCCTTTCGAGCAAGCCATCCGCGTCACGATAGACGACCCCAAAAAGGGTAGGGCCACCTTGCGGGCTTACAACACCACGCCGCTCACACGCAAAGATATCGGACTGGCGATTTTCTGGGCCCGCTCTGTGCCGGGCAGCGACAAGCCGGAGAATGTCGACGTGGATTTCGTGTTACAGATGAACCAGCCCGACTGGTTTGGCTCCATCAAGCGCGACCTGACCCTCAGCCCCGAATGGCAAAAGTACTACATTCCGTTCAAGGCCAAGGTCAAAGGCCCCAAGGGCATCACCGCGCAGGCGGGGGAAGAGCGTATCCAGTTTCAGTTGGAGGCGATGCCGCAGTCCTTTGAGATCGCCGGTCTGAGCTGCGTCAACTACGGCGTAGGCAACGTTACCTTCGAGCAACTCCCGGTCACCACCATTAGCTATCGTGGTCGCGAGCTGGACGCGCCCTGGCGCAAGGAAGCCAACGAACGTATCGAAAAGATCCGCAAAGGCGATTTCACCGTAGAGGTTGTGGACGCTTCGGGAAATCCTGTGCCGGACGCCCAGGTGTCCTTGAAAATGACGCGTCATGCCTTTCCCTTCGGCTCTACTTTCCACGGTCCACGGGCGGTCGGGCCGGAGTCGGAAACCGAGGACTCCAAACAGTACATTAAGCATTTCAGGGAGAACTTCACGCGTGCTGTTTTTGAAGGCTCCACCAAATGGGCCGGTTGGAACAAGCCGACGCTCCGCCAGGAGGCCATCGACTCGCTCGAGTGGCTTCAGGAAAACAACATCAGCTTCCGCGGGCACGTTCTGGTTTATCCCAAATGGCGTAAGCACGACGGCCAGCTCAAGAAGACCTACAAGGACGATCCGGAGGGATTGCAAAAGGCTATCCTCGCTCACATCGAGGATATCGCTGGCACCTTCAAGGGCCTCGTGACAGACTGGGATGTTATCAACGAACATTCCGCTGATCCCTCCAGTTGGCCCAATTGGATGGGGCGCGAGGTCATGGTCGAGTGGTTCAAGAAGGCCGCCGAGGTCGACCCCGGCTCCGGACGTTTGCTGACCGACAATGGTATCGCCATCACTGTCGGCGGCACGCTCTACAATCCCAAACAGAAAGCCTACTACAGCGACATCGATTTCCTCATCGAGAACGATGCGCCCATCACCGGAGCCGGTCTGCAGAGCCGCTATTTCTGGCACCGCATCAGCCCGCCGGAGGCATCTTTGGAAGTCTTTGATATTCTCGCCGCCAAAGGCCTCGACCTGCACGTTACCGAGTTCGATATCATCCTGGAGGATGAGGAGCTGCAGGGCGACCTCATGCGCGATTACCTGACCGCCGCCTTCAGCCACCCGGCCATGCAGTCTTTCATTATGTGGGGTTTCTGGGACGGTGCGCACCACCGCAACAACGCGCCTCTGTACCGCGCTGACTGGTCACTGAAGCCTGCCGGCAAGGCCTATCGCGACCTCGTCTTCGGCCAGTGGTGGACCGAGGCCGAGGGCAAGACGGATGCTGAGGGCGACTATTCTACGCGTGGGTTTTTCGGTGACTACGAGGTTAGTGTCACCGCTGGCGGCAAAACCGTAACGCAGGCTGTCGCCTTCGATGAAAACGACAAGAAGGCCGTGGTTAAACTAGACTCATGATGGAAATCGTCCGCTTGAAAAGATACTCGACGCTCATTGCCGTGACCGCTCTTGGTCTGGCCTCACTTTGCAGTGCAAAGATTATCCGTGTCGATCACGTCACGGGTGACGATGCCAACGACGGTGAATCCGCCCCAGTCAAGAGTTTCGCGCATGCTGTCACCCTTTTGGCCCCGGGGGACACCTTGTCCATCACACCTACGAAGGAGCCTTATCGCGAAACCTTGCGCCTGGACATCGAAGGCACGCCGGGGGCCCCCATCATTGTCGAAGGCAACCGCGCCACTATCGAGCTGGGCGAGGATATCTCAGACGGGCCCTGGACACAGGCGGGTGAGTATTGGTCTTACCCGACGGAAGAGATCGCTGGCAAACAGGCCGCCTTTGCCTTTTATCGCGGAAATCCCATATCGCGCATGCGTAAACCCCTCCAGCCCGGTGAAACGCCGCCGGACTTTACGATTCACGACGGCGAGCCGGGCACGGTGTGGATACGCTTTCCCGAGGGTATGACGCCCCCCTTCACCGGCTTGTACAAACCCGGTGGTAACAAGTGCGTCTACCTTGCCGGGACCAAGCATGTGCGCATTCGCAACCTGAACGTTCGCGGTGCGGCCAACGATGGTTTCGGTCTGCACGGCGAGGTCGAGGATGTCATCGTGGAAAACTGCACCGCCATTCTCTGTGGTGACGAAGGCACGAGTGCCCACGGTAAAGGTCAGGCTGAGTTCCGCGACTGCCTTTTCGCCTGGAATGGTTCCTGGTCAGGCGGCGTGACGGATGTCCACGAGACCGAGACCGATTATATCCGCTGCATCTCCGCGTTTGGTCGCGGTCCAGGCTTCGCGCTCAAGGGGGCTAAGCATAAACTCATCGACAGTTACTCGCTGGGTAACGATCGCCCCGAGGACAAAGCCAGCTTGCCCCCTGCCAGCGTCGAGAAAGTCAACTTCGTCGATATCACGGGCGACGCAGCCTTGACCGAAATTCAACGCCTGGCCCTGGAGAATTCCCACATGGCACAGCTCCTCACCTGGCGCGAAGCCGTGCTGTCCAACGGTGCCCCTGCCGAGTAACGCCTAGCTGTTGTCTTCCCGGTTGCTTTCCGGAACGAGAGTGACGTCGATACCGGATTTGCGTTCGGTTTCCGGTACAATTTTCATGTCGAAGAAGCTGTAATTGGGGTTATCCGAACTGAGAATGAAAACCAAATTACGCTGGTTGGGTCTGTAGCTCCAATTCGCTCGCGAAGCAGTTTTCCATTTTCCCTCCCATATAATTTGAATGACCGTCATGATGCTTCGCTTTTCTCCTGAAAGTTCCACGATGGTGCTTGCGCCTGATTTTTTCAGTGTAAATGGCTGGTCTCCGATACGTCCGCGCAGTTGCTCCTTCGAGAGGTTGAAAATCTGATAAGAACCGTAAGGGAAGTTATCGGCGTTATCATCGATTAGCCACGTGATGAATCGTCTCTTGTCTTCAGTATCTGGATTCTTGATGAAGAGAATCAGTGGGTCTTTGGTATCCTGACTGAAATCGACTGATGCCACTGGCAGCATAACGGTTTGCCCTTCCGGCCCCTTTTCCTTGGTGTAAAAAACCAGGGATGTGGGGCCAGTATAGTCATAGGGGCGGGAACGTATCATTTTGCGCAACTCAATCTTTTGTTCCTCGTTATCGCTTCGATAATAGATGTCGGTATTCGGGTATCTATCCCAAGCCATGGTTTTGAATGTCAGGGAGACAAGCGGCTCAGCATTCATGGATTGGGCGGTGCCTGTATGGCATAGTCTATGGCATAAGAGGAGGGCTAAGACTAGAGTGCGTAAAATCTTCATATACTTGTACTTTAGACTTCGTCTTCGTTCAGCCAGCGGAAGCTGAGGATACGGAATTGGCGGCCATAGTTTTCATTGACTGTAGAGGTGCCCACAGGAGATTCATAAGGCTTTGTTTCATTTGCGTTCACATAGTCTGGGAAGCGCTGGATGACGGCTTCGCACCAGGCTTGGCCAATGACTTCGCCGGTAAGGGCGTTGGTTGCATCCCCATAAGCTCTAATGATAAAAGTATCGCTACGTGCAACCAGATAGGGACCGAGCGCAGCCAGCACATCAGCTTGCATCAAATAGCCGGGGGCGCCCACCCCGGTGACAGCGGCAAGGTTATCATACGGAAATGGCTTGGAGAAACTGTTGTTGTCGGCAGTATCCGTCCAGTCGATCGAAGAACGAAGTGATGTGGCTGAATTGATATCGGTTGAGGATTTATCTAATGCAGTCTGAAGAGTCCCTTTTTTGCCCTGCTCAGCATGGGAGGCGCTACTGCTGACCAAACGACGGTTGACGAAGTCGGCGACTGAAACAAAGGGACCACGCGCCTTAACTTCATCGACGATTGCAGTGGCGAGGGCGTTGAGCTGAGCCTCGGTAAGGGTATTGTAGCCGCGCCAGGGCTCATCATCATTGCCGGCAGGTAGACTGGTCCTTGAAAATAGTGCGGTATCAAGGTTGGTTTCGATACTGGTTGAACCGGATGTATTGGTGACTTCAACGCTCTCGGTGTGGAGCCCTTTGAGCAGTGCTTTCCAGGCCTTGACCGAGGTGGAGTTCACGTTGAAAGCACCTTGTTGCATCATGAAGGCGGCGGCTTTATCCAAACCTTGAGCGGAGTCATCGCTGAAGTCGATGTCGAGTAGGTTTTGGGTCGCGCTCGTACTATCTTCGCCTATTGGTAAGTAGATTGCGATGTTTGGGTTCAAGCTGCCTGTACCACCACTTATGAAAGTTTCAATGCTAGTTTCCAATACATCATTAATCTCAGTATCATTGTTGTAATTGCTTGCTTCAGCCGCGGTGAGACCCGAGAAATAGTAACGATCCCAAAGGGCCTCGTTGGCCAGGTAAGACATGTCGGCGAAGTTTGAACGTTTACTGTTTGGTGGATTCGCCCAGACATTATCAGTAGGGATGAAGGGGCTGGCATATGAATTGCCGATCACGTAGCTAGGGTGATCGGGCATCACGCCTACATCGGCGTGCTGCAAGGAAGCTAGGGAAATGGATGGGGTGGTTGGTACATCAAATAAGACCACACGGGATTGCCCATCTGTTCCACCTGTTGGGTTCGGTGTAATACGGTTTCCCCACATGGCTCCATCCGAAGTGCTCTCGGCCACCTGCACGAGGCCATTCGCGGATCCTGTTTTATCGTCTATTTCGATGTCCCAGTTCGGCAGGCCTGAGCGGTCATTGCCAAAGCCGCCTACGCTACGGCTCCATCCACCTGCGGATCTGGCGTTGAATTGTGATAATACAGGTACTGGGAAGTGTGTAGTGTCTGGATAGGTTGGTTTCTTGAAGATATCTATAATAGCAAAAGTGTATTTTTCATCAAGCTGGTCTCCATCGATCTGACCGGTTTCCTGCAGGCTGTAGACACTGTTCGCCACATTAAACTGATAGGCACTTAGTATATGGTCTTGTTTGGGCTGCGGATTTTCAAATGAAGCACTCCAGTTGGAGGTAGAATCATCAATCAGGTAGCTGCTGAATGCGCTTTCTTGGATAGTGCGGTAGAGGAAGTTGCTGTAGGTATTAGTACGGTCAACGCCTTGTGGATTGGATGAGGCGAACGTATATTCTGTCTCTCCATCACTGAGTGCCGGCTTGCCCTCGTTATTAAATTTATACCTGTCGATGATATTTTCGTCCTTTGAAGGGTCGGACTTGGCGCCGTAATAGTTTTTTAGATGAACTGATATCCGTTCATCATTATCTACCGTGATCGTCTTGGCTTCAGGTAATGTGGGCTTAGGCTTGGTTCCAAGTTTCCAGGCGGGCTGTGTGCCCAGATCAATCATATCGAAAAACAGACCTCCATCCTGGTTCCAGCCAAATGACATGGGCAATCCGATTTCCTCCGCATCTTGTGGGCTGGAGTTATTCAGGGAAATCAGGCGTAATTCACCAGGCCTGAGAGTAATTCGCTGATTTCCGGAGGGGTTCTTGGTGCCATCGCTAGTAAGTATGAAATTGCCCCATACGGGATTGTTCAAATCACCGATGGAGGAGTTGGGGACATCGCTAAAACTTCCTCCGTAGTTTTGGAGAAGAAAATACTCGAAGCCATAATAGCCATAGTTGATTTCGCCAGTAATCGTTTCCTCATCGCTGATAGCGACATCCTTATACTTGGTGAATTTTAGGAACACAGGCATTGACTGCAGAAGTACTTTAAATCCCTTGAATTCAAGATTCACATTATAGGGATTGTATATTACTCCCACATAATCGATGCATAGCCCCAACTCATGGCTGCCTGATCTGCGCTTGAGACTGAAAATATAAGTTGAGCGCAACAAAAGAGGTGCCAATTGAGATTCAACGGAACGCAGCACAAAGTCACTCGGATTGTTATTGTTTACATGCTGTGAGTAATGGTTGTCCCAGTCGCTCGTGATTTCATTGCCTGTGTCCGTGTGGACCTGGGCTGGGATCGTGTCGTTGACTTGAACTCCGTCGGGCATGTTCGGGCGATGTGCTTGGGCCAGCAGGGTGGGTGAAGTTTCTGATTGATCCACTTTCCGGTATAACTGGTAGAAACTACGCAGTAATTGCCAGGTGGGACCGCGGAAAATAAGTGGTTCGGTACTCGCCCCTCCCTGATGCGTATCGCCCGTGTCCTCCGCAAAGAGAAAACCTAAAAGTAGGTTTGAGTTGCCGAAGTAGTCCGGATTGACCGTACCTCTGGTATCAAGGCGATGATTATAATCATCGCTGTTGATGAGGCTGGAGCTTTGGAAGGCCTCGTCGCTGATTTCGAAGGCCAGGGAGAGGTCTTTTTTGAGGCCACCGTTTTTGACGTCGGCGAGGACGCCGGCGGAGTAGGGGGTCAGATCGTGGAAGGCGGCGCGGCTGGCATTGTTGTATTTATCCTGGAGATTGAGTGCGGAGCTGGCGGCGAGGAGGTCACCTGTGGAATTGAAGCGGCCGATACTGGCATCTGAGAAGTCGGTGTAAAAGCTGGCGAAGTTGTCGCTGTCGTCATCGTTGACCTCCTCGATGCCGTGGCGCAGGGCGATGGATTGCCGGGTACGGCGTTTCATCCAGTCGCCGGGGTCGAGCTCATCGTCGTCGTAGGGGTTGGTCAGGTTGATGCGCGCTTTGACGCTCTCGTCGCTGACCCAGTACGCGTAGTTGCCGGCGAAACCGGCGGTGGCGGGCAGAGAGACCTTGGGCACGCGCACGCCTTGATGTGTGGGGTCCGAGGGGTCATCGTCCTGAAACTTCACGCTGCCGGAGCCAAGGAGCAGGGCAGTGCTCTCATCGTCGTCGTAACCGGCGATGTCCTGCTCGACATCCGTCATGAGGGTAAGCTCGGTGTCGGTTTTGGTGGGGTCGCCGGATACAAGCCAGCCGACGAAGGCGCTTTCGTAATCGGTTTTCTCGCTGGTGTTGCGGCCTTGGCGAGTGACCTCGGTATCGTCACTATTGAAGTCCTTGGTGTTCCAGACACCGACCCAGTGTTTTTTTTCGGGGCTGACTTCATACGCGAGGAAGTCGCTGGCATCGCCTTCAAGGATATCGGCGGTGGCGGTCACGCGTTGGTCGGGGCCGGCGTAGCTCTGGAGTTTGCCCAGCGCGGTCATCAGTGCCAGTTCGGCATTTTGCCGGGCTGTGAGCATGGCCTTGGCCTGGGTGGCGTTGTGTGTCTCCAGGCTGACGAGGGCGGCCAGGCTAAGCATTAACAATAACACAAAACCGACCAGGACCATGGAGAGGATCAAGGCAAACCCATTGGGTCGGGGCATCGCTCGTCCAGGCTGCGGCTGCCTTGCTGTAAAAGCTTGCTTCATTATCAGGGTATTCAAGAAGGGGTATCCTTGAGAATTATTATCAACAACATATGCCTTCCAGTTATCTGGCGCAAGTCCGGCGTATCCAAAGAAACAGTATTCAATATTACAAAACCGACATCGCGGT
Organism: Verrucomicrobiia bacterium; assembly: GCA_030432235.1. GTDB lineage: Bacteria > Verrucomicrobiota > Verrucomicrobiia > Opitutales > Cerasicoccaceae > JAUIHT01. Next base: position 602,400 of record JAUIHT010000001.1, read on the forward strand.
TGGCAGGATGTAGTGACGTGGCACTTATCCGATGTTTATCGCGTCCGAAGCCGTCTGTTGCGGCCCGTTTTTGGGTGACTCCAGGCACTCATCTACCATCGAAATATTGAGCCCGGACTTTAATGAGTGATTGCTTTGTTTTGGCTGCTGCTTCATTTTTGGGAAACGGCTTAGGCTTTTGTGTGGACATTGAGAGCGCTCCAAATTTATACCTCAAACTATGATTACTAAAACGTTATACAAAGAGTTGTTGACGATGACCGCCCGGGATAAAGTTGAGCAGGGCTACGATTTGGATCTGGAGGTTTTTGACCAAGCTGTCGCCAAGGCGGCGGATTCACTCGACGCACTGGATAAGCTTGCGGACGACCTTCTTGTTTTGCCGTTTCGCAAGGACTGGCCCTACGAGGAGCCCAACGACTGGCCGTGCATTCGCGCGGCTATGGGCGATGGCGCAAAGGAGGGCTATCTGGCCTCGCCGGACTTGGAGCAGGCCGATGTACGGGTACGGGCTGCCTTTGTGGCTTCCGTTTGTGGGTGCATACTGGGTAAGCCCATTGAGGTCCGGCCGACGCTGGATGAGTTGAAGCAGGCTTTTGAGCCTCTCGGAGAATGGCCCATCCGCGACTACGTTACCGAAGCCTGCAGCAAGGCACTGGGACGCTGGCACTGGACCATGCCTTACACCACGCGTGGTAATATTACCCACGCCTTTCCCGATGACGACATCAATTACACGGTGCTCGGGATGGTCCTGCTGGAAAAGTACGGTATCGGCCTGAATGTCGAAAATGTGCGCCAGGAGTGGGGCATGAATATCCCGCCCTTCTTCACCTGGGGGCCGGAGCGCATCCAAATCATTAACACCGCGCTGCACTCCGTGCGTGGGGGCGATCGTGAAATCACGTCGCGCTGGACCAATACACTTAATCCCGGCAGTGAGCTTTGCGGCGCCGTCATTCGGGCGGACGCCTACGGCTATGCCTGTCCGGGCAACCCCATGCTCGCTTCGCGTCTGGCCTGGGTCGACGCCAGCTTCACGCATTTACGTACGGGCATCTACGCCACGCAGTATGTTGCCGCCGTTATCGCGTTGTGTTTCCTCCTGGACGGCACCGAGCTTGGCAACGACCGCCTGATGCCCTTTGAACAGGCGCTCGACTATATTCCGCAAAACACGCGCTTTAGCCATATTGTGCGTGATTCGCTGGAGCGTGTTCGCTGCAGCGATGACTGGCTCGAAGGCTACGGAAGCATCCACGAAAAATACAAGGAGTACGCCCATTGCCAAGTGTATCAGGAAATCGGCACCTTGATGAATACGCTCAAGTTTGCCGAGGATGTCGGCGATGGCATTTGCAAGCAGGTCTGTCAGGGCAACGACACGGACAGCTTCGGCGCCACGTCAGGCTCCATCCTCGGTGTGTTCTTCGGCCCCGGTCACCTGGAGGAGCGTTGGACGCAACCACTCAACAACGAAATCCACACCATGCTGGCTGATTTCTATGAGCAGAATCTCACGCGCCTGGCCGAACGCATGGGGCGACTTCCCGCGCATATCCACGAGCAGGTCGAACACGGCCAAAGCTCCGCAACGCCACAAGATGAAGGCGGCATGGAAGCGCCCAACGAAATCGGAAGTTAGCTCGCCGTCGGCACGCCTGGCTCACCGCAGAGCCGGAAGCTCAGGCCTTCGCCGTGGAGTATCCAGGCGGGCACGGCGGACCATGGATGGCAGCGCGTATCCGTGTCGCGGCCTTCGAAGGATTCCCACCAGGTCGTGGTCTCCGGGTCGTCGGACATGATGGCCCAGGCTTCTTGCATCAAAGGCACGACGTCGTCCTCGTGCCCGGTCAGGATAAGGGCTTCGGCGAAGTACACCCAGAAGTAGGGGGTGCAACGGCACAGTTGCGGATTCTTGCGGTCGGCGATGAGGCGTTCCATGAGCGCGCGTGCGTCCTCTCCCGTGACGATGCCTGCCAGGATTGCGAGTACTTGCGATTGTGCGCTCCAGCCGAGCAGGGCGTTTTCCTCGTCGCGGCAGTCGGCGAAGTATTGGCGCTCCTCATCCCAGAATTGCGCCTGGCAGGCACGGCGAATATTTTCGCTGTCCATCACGTCGCTGTCCAGAGAATGGGTGTAGTCGCAGGCTTCGACGGAGGCGTAGAAGCCGTCCAGAGCGATGGCGAGGAATGCGTTGAGGCCGAGCATTCGGCGGGCGCGTTCGATACCCGGATGGGAGAACTTGTGCCAGAGCCCGGGGTGATCGATAAAGACGATCTCGAACCGCCCACCGGGATAGTTTTCGATGATCTTGGGGTCGGTCTCGACCAGACCCGAATCACCGAGGTGTTCCTGGTACCACCGCAGCGTTTTTTCGGCTACGGGCAGGGCACGCCGGACAGTGTCCAGGCGCTCGGGATGGGCGCGGCGGAAGACGTCCACCGCCCACACGGAGATGAGGCAGAAATCGAGCAGGAAGTGCGGTGGCTCCAGGCTGGAAAACATAGCAGAGGGCATGAGGCCGTTGTCGTGCTGCGACAGGCGAGTGACCTCAAGGAAGTGCTCGAAGAAAGCAGGCTCGTCGAAGAGCTTGCTGAGCCAGAGGGCATTCCACTGGCCGTCGGCGATGAAGAGCGCCTGCTCGCGGGTGGGGCAGTCGACGCTCGTTTCCTGGGTTGAGACTTGCAAGGTGCGGATGCTGACGTCCCAGAGGCGCTGGAGCTCGGTGTCGTCAGACTGGTAAGCTTGCGTCGGGGTAATGTCAGCCTCACGCCGCCAGGCAGAGAGAGCCTTCAGGTGCATGGGGGAGTTGTCCGGGCGGAGAACGATCAGCAGGTAGCGAAAGCCGTTATAGTTAAGCGTGCGAAAAGAACCGTCCGTGCCGGAGGCAAGCCAGCGGGTGGCATACTCGGCGTTACCGCGGAAGGCCCAGGGGCGCTCGTCGCGGAGCACTTCGGCGCCGTAGGTATCGACGATGCCGGAGTTCGCCTTGACGGTGAATTCGGTTTGCCCGACCACCTCTTCGCCGAGATCGAAGAAGAGCGCGAGGCCACCGTCGCCGGGATTGACAACGATGCCTTCGCCGGAGTCCCACGCTGATTGCAGGGGCTTGACAGGCAGGTGTTCCCAGGGCTCTTCGTCGAGGATCTTGCCTAGTTGGCCTTCGCCGGTGTCGCCGATGACGGCTTCGGTGGAAACGCGGGCGGCGGCACGGAGCGTGGTGGCGGGCATGGCCCATTCGCGCAGGGGCGGAGTGAGCCGGGGCAGGAGCGTGCTGTCAGGACGCTCAATGATGCTGGCACTTGGCCAGTCGGCGTCGTCGAAGTCAGGTTTTTCCCAGCCGTGTGGGTGCTTGGCGGAGTCGAACTGCTCCATCCAGCCCGTTGCCCAGGTTCGCCGTAGCCGTGTACTGATCCAGCCTCCTTGTTGATGACAACTCCAGGCATCTCCGGGAATGTCGATGGCTTCCCAGCGGCCCTCGCGCTTACCCAGCAGACGGCACCACAGGCCCGGCAGGCAGTCGGCGTGGCTCTGTGTCTTGACGCCGTAGTGATGCACCAGGATCGCGAGGTTCAAGGTCGCCGGGGTGTCGTCGACAGTACGGGTGTCCACATAGCTTCCCGGCCACGGGCAAGGGCAGGGGCCTTGCCCCAGATAGCGGTCGTTGGCCCAGGCGTAGTAGCGGGTGCTGGCCGCAATTTGGACCGAAAGCGCCTCGTAGCGTTCCAGGCCAGTGATGCGTGCGCGGAAAAGCACGGTCTGGTTGGGGTGGGTTTCGGAGGTCCAGAGCCAGGTCGGGGCTTCGGGTAAGGGGATGGCGCTCAGGGCGTGCTTCATGAAAGGATAGTTGCAAGCGGCGACAGAGGCGTCACCTGGGATGTGAATTTTAGCATTTGAATTATGCTATGGCGAATCGGAACGGCGGGGAGCGGCCCGCTTAGAATGTTATTTGCAGGATGTTTTCGGTGGTGGGCCACTCGTCAGGGTTCAGGGGAGTGTCATCGACGGGAACGCCGTTAAGCAGGCGCGAGGCCGTGCCGGTTTTTTCCCACTCGATCTGGAGGACCTTTCCGCGCATGGTGCGCTTGAGCGACGCCTGCTTCCAGTCAGGGTGGGGCAGTTCACCGCGGATTTCGAGGCCGCCTATGCCGGCTTTGACGCCCATGATGCCCTCAATGGCAGTGCGGAAAGCCCAGCCTGCCGTGCCTGTGCGCCAGGAGAAATGGGAGCGCCCGGAAAGGTCTCCCGACTCCGGCGCGCAGTAGGAATTGGTCAGCGAATAAGGTTCCTGCCGGGAGACGGCGAGCGGGTTGTCCGGGTTGTTTGGGAGCATGTCTTTCAACACCGTCAGGGCCTTGTCTCGTTGCTCTGCCAGACAAAGGGCGTAAGCCATGAACATGGTGCCGTGGCAGTAGTTGCCACCATTTTCGAGGCGCCCGGGCTGGGTGGCGCTGAGGAGCCCGATGCGCTCGTCCAGGTCCTGATAGGGCGGAGTGAGCAGTCGGAAGCCGTGCACGGTTTGCAGATTCGTTTCGACAGCTTCGATCAATTGGGGGATTTGTTCATCGGTGGTGATACCGGCCAGGATGCTCCAGGCCTGAGGAAGCAGGTAGATGGAGCCCTCGTCGCAGGTCGGTGCGCCCACGGGGGTGCCGTCGTCGGTAAAGGCACGCGAGAACCACTGGCCGTTCCAGGCTTCCTTGCGCACGAGCTCGGTGAGCTCCGCGGCTTGCTTTGAGAAGCGGTAGGCCTCGTCTTTTTTCCCTGCCAGTTGGGCGATTTCTTCCATCCTGTGCAGAGATGCGACCAGTGCCATACTGGTCCAGACGCTTTGCCCCTTGCCGTCTTTGCCGATGCCGGTCAGGCGGTCATTCCAATCGCCGTAGGGCATGAGACACAGTCCACGGTCACCACGATTTTCCCAAAGATAGTCGATGACCCGGCAGAGGTGCTCGTAGAGTGTGCCGGTTTCCTCCGACTCGAAAAAGGGCGCGATGTGATCGAGCGTGGTGAGATCGCCGGATTCCGCCAGATAGGCGTGGGTGGCAAAGATGAGCCAGGTGCCGCCGTCGTTGTAAGGCTTGCGGTTGATTGGACCCCAACTGCGCACGGTCCGCCCATCGGCAAACTGATAGGGCAGGCAGTCGAGGATCATCTCGCGGGCGCGTTCGGGATCGAGGAGTGTGTAGGCCCAGGCATCCTGATTGCCGTCGCGGAATCCCTTGCCCCAGCCGCGATTCCAGTAGGCGCAGTAGTGGAGCTGATGCTTGATCCAGGTGTTGACGTAGAGGTTGAAGGTCGCGTCGGGGGTCTGGACATCCAGGCGGCCGTAGAGCTCCTCAAGGCGCTCATTTTGCGTAGCCTTCGTGTATGCGACATCGGAGAAGCGCACGACTGGTAGTGCATCCAGTGCTATGCCCGGTTTATCGGGCAGGCCCAGGGTGAAGAGCAAGGACTCGGATTGCCCCGGCTGGAGCGGGCAGTCGACGTACCCGGCAAGGATGGGGGACTCGACAGGCGTGTGAGCGGTGGGCCAGCCTTCCAGAACGGCATCCGGGCGGTTGAGCGAACCGTAGATGCCGGTGAAGTCCTCGCGGTTGAAGGCGGCGCCGTCGAACGCCTGCGTGCACTCCAGAAAGGCGGCGTGGGTTCCGTTGCGGACGTTGCGATTATTAAGGATAAGCCGATGGCCCTGCTGGCTGGTCTTGGCCTCGAAGCGATCCAGCAGGCTGTACTCGCTTTTTTCGGGCCTGAGGTGCAGATCCGTGAAGAAGACGACGCGCCAGGTGGTCGTATCGCCGCCGCGATTGAGCACTACGACTTCGTAGTATTCTCGAGGCTGGGAGGCATCGACGGAGTGGATTAAAACGACGCGGAGACCGTACTGCTCTATTGTCGTGGTGCTGGTGCGGAGGCCTACGCGGTGTTCGTAGAAATCAAAGTCTTTATGGCCCATCGGGCTGACACTCGGGCAGAAACATTCTCCAGTCTGCGTATTCAGCAGGTAGAAGTATTTCTCCCCGGTCCAATTGAGCAGTACGATAGTACCATCGTTATAGCGATAATAACTGATGCCGCCGGAATGTTGCGTAGGCTGTGCGTTATAGCGCCCGTTCCAAAGTATATTCTTCCAGGGACGAGGGGCAAAAGGCGTATTTAAAACGTATTCGTGCGCATCCAGATCGAAAAAACCCCAGGGTGGGGTGGGGTGAATCGAGCGTTTCGATGCGACCGGTCGCAAGGTTTCGAGAAGTTGACCCATTGTATTCAGACTAAAAAACTATAACGTCATAGCAATCTTAAAATCAGGGCTTGTCTGTGATAGTCGTTTCATGGTTGGATGTAGGCTTTACCTGTTCTGCAACGTTTCAGTTATGCCGAAGAAGAAATCAGCGGTATCGAAAACCGGTCGCCCCACCATATTGCAGCTTGTTGAGATCACAGGCTTTTCCCAAGGCGCTATTTCGCGTGCTCTCAATGGGCAGGGCGGAATCAGTGACGCGACCCGGATGAAAATCCTCAAGTCCGCGCGTGAGATCGGTTACTATCCGAACCCGTCCGCGCGCAATTTCAAGCGGGGTTACACCAAGCGTATAGGCATGCTCCTGCCCAACCTGGCCAATGCCAATTACTCGGAGCTATACGAGAATCTGGACTTGGTGACGGCGGATCGCGACTATTCCTCGATTCTTGCGCTGACCCACCAGTCTTCCGAGCGGGAGCGGAACCTGATGTACCAGCTTTCAGCCGGAGAGGCGGATGGGTTGGTAATCAACCCGGTATCCAATCTCGATAACCTGGAGGATTATAAGCGCTTGAGATCCTGGCGCTACCCCCTGCTCTTCATCTACCGGAGCTATGAGGGCTTCGATACGCTATTCGTTGATTACAACGCCAGTATGCTGAAGGCGCTGCAATACCTCCGCGATGTGGGGCATAAGAAAGTGGCCTATGTCGGATTTACCCCGCCTAGCCGGACACCCACCGGTAAGCAGGCGGTATTGCTCGAATTGCTGAAGGATTTGGGCATGGAATACGACCAACGCCTGTCCGTGCCCGGCATCGATGCGGAGGAAGCCGGTGTGGAGTCCTTCCGTCAATGGCGGGAAAAAGGTAAGATGCCCACTGCGGTTGTCGCCTATAACGACCAGACGGCGATCTCCATCTACAGAGAAGCGCGCCACTTGGGTATTGATGTGCCGGGCGACATCTCCCTCTTGGGCAGTGATGACATCGCGGCGTCCGAGCCGCACGATTTGTCGACTGTTCGCGTGGAGCGCTCGCTTATGGCCCGTACGATCTTTGAAATGCTGGAAAACCGGATGAAGCACTTCGATTCGCCCATACGGGTTCAATCCATTCGTTCCGAGTTTATCCTGCGTAATTCCATGGGGCCGGCAAGCCGTGGTAAAGGCGCCTCGCTTTCCACCTGATTGGATGGTTAAAAGGGTATTCTCGGAATTCACACCTTTTTGCTTGCTTGTGAATGATGCATCCCTACTATAACGTTGTAGTAATTGACATATTTGCCCTTCCCCGGTAGGCTTCGGTCCGCCCCAAAGCCTTTCTTTATCAAGTTCTTCTCGTAAATTCCCCGCCCTCATCCGAGGCAGCCCCGATGAAACGGATACCTCAACAGATTTCCACTATCCCAGACGGAAAGTTCTTCCGTCCTCCGGCAGAATGCCAGGAGCGTGGCTTTGCCCTGATACTGGTGATTTCATTGATGGGCTTCCTCCTGGTGCTGTTGCTGGGGATGCTGGCTGTGGTTCAGGTGGAGCTTGCCGTGTCGTCGACCCAGCGGTCCCACGAAGAGGCGCGGCAAAATGCTCTCTACGGCCTGAATGTGGCACTCGGTACCCTGCAAAAGCAAATGGGGCCGGACCAGCGAGTCAGCACCTCGGCCCAACTCTTTGACAAAACACTCAGGGATACGTCGCCACTGGTCAATTTGACCGGTGTATGGGACACCGTGGAAAGCAATGACGACGGTTCTCCCAAGCTCATCGGTTGGCTTATATCTGGCCACGAGGATGACAACGAGTTGCCCGATGGAATAAACCCCGTGCAGGCCGACGGCACGCCGGCGGATCCGAAGCTTGAGGCGCTCATGTTGGGCGGCGGCAGCGTGGTGGATGGCCAGGTGGAGGATTACGTAGCCGCACCCAAGGTGGATATCGACGCGACCGGCCAATACGCCTATTGGGTGTCGGACGAGGGTCGCAAGGCCCGGATCAACCTGGCCAGCCGTACCGAGCGCGGGGAGGCAGCCTTTGCCGGAACGACGTCGAACGTCCAGACGCGCCTCGATTTGAGCAGCCCCAGCCGGGCCAGCGCCAGCGTCTTGACCGGTCTCGAATCCATGCTGTTCGACAACGATACGAATCTGGCCAAAAACGTCTATCACTCGGCCAGCCAGGCCGAATTGATGCTCAGCGAACCCGGCGGTGGTGCTTCCTGGCAGGATGCATTGCCAGAGTTCTATCACGATACCACGTTTCACTCCGTGGCGCTTCAGACCGACACCCGCAACGGCGGTTTGAAAAAAGACCTCAGCCTCCTCTTTGAGCTGAGCGAAGAAGATTTCGCCAAGACGCCCTATACCGGCAGCAGCTCCGATGAGGCTTTTGATGACTGGCCCGCCTCCGTCCTGCCGCCCACAGACTCCAATTACACCGACCCGGCTACCAACGATGGCGTCAGCTATGTGTTTAAGGAACCTGTGCCCGAGTATGGAGCGAATGCTTTTATTCGCGGCCCCACATGGGCATACCTGCGCAGTTTTTACCGACTATACTACGATGTCCAAAACAACGGGATTGAGCCGGTAATCGAGACAAGGCCTTTTTCTCCAAACACGGAGCACATGAATAGCCTTTTTCCCGGAAAGGGTGGCAAGCATGGATATTTAGCGACTTTGGAAGCTGATGATGGCGGCGATGTGCGAACCAAGGATGGCTTTGTAAATTCCACTGTAGAGGTAGATAAAGTTACGGAGCAAGTTACCCGCCTTACTGGTCACCCGGTTATGCCAGTCATGAATCGAGCTATATGTACGGTCTCACTTTACAACGATCAAAATGTTCCGGAGTATAACTTAATTAAAACTGAAGGTCAAAGAGGAGATGATGGTACAACCTCGCCTACGACATATGAATATGTCCCTACAGGAGGAAAAACCGATGCCTTGGCATTACTTATCGAGCCGTTTGTTTACCTCTGGAATCCCTATAACGTAGCCATAGAATTTGATGGAGGGTTTAAAATTAATATGGGCTCTATTCCATTCCTGATATCGGTTACCCCAGCGGGAATGAACGTGGATATCATTAGTTATGATGGCTTGGATAGCAGTGATTTCGAACAGCCTCAAATGACTGGGGTGCTTGCGGACTGGGCTAAGATTAATCATGACAAGTTTTTTAGTTTGGTTTTTATGGTGGGGGATACTGGGCAGCCTATTCGTATGGAACCCGGTGAAGTAATGGTTTTTTCCTCCAGCTTTACCTCTCCTAAGTCATACAAAGAACTCGATGACGAATATGGCCACCGCGTGCTCCCGCTTTCAGCTGGATTTAATGGAAATGGGGGCCTGGTTTTAGGACGGCGTCGCAATACCGCAGACAATTTTGGAGTCCTAGTTGAAAATTATCTGGTGAATCGTGTTAATGGCCAGGCGGTATACGACAATGTGGTTAATCCTTTTGGAACATTTCATCAAATAGTGATGGATCCGCTATCGCCAGATGACTATGTGGTTAACCTTAAGCTTTGGGGAGACCGATATGCCTACATCCCTCATGACAGAGAGAAGGAAGGCAGCGTCGATTCTCTCAATGACAGCACTGTTTATGGTTATATCCCTCAAGATGAAATTGATTCTGGAGGAAATGCAAATTCCATTGATACCGACTATCAACGCATTTGGTTAGAGCTCTTGGCGCCTGATGGTAATCCAAGTGTTATGGGCTGGATGGAAGGTGATTTTCCCAAGCCTGTAAATATAGGGCAGGTAGCCGTACAAGGTAAGTTCCCCTTGTTTTATTACGGTTTCTATCAAAATCCGGTCACTCCAGATACTGACAAGGTTTTATCGACATCAGAGTTTAATGGAACCATGTCACCCTTTGGTCATGCCGATCCGCAGTTCGCTAATTTTATTGTCGATGGACCGCCCTATTCTATTCAGACGGCCCCTTTGACAGACTCTACACTTGATGAAATAGCCCATGATGGTGATCATGGTTTCTTTGGCACCACTTATAGTGATAGTGGAGGAGTGACTCATTTGACTGTCTCAGAGATACCGACTTATCCGCTGCAGTCGCTGGCCTCTTTACAACACGCACGGCTATCACAGACTGTTTTTCAGCCGGGCTTGGCCATCGGTAATTCATGGGCGACTGGAATGGTCCGTAGAGATGTGGCTTATCGGGCGAATGATGGTCGTTATACGCAGTATGACCTTTCCTATCTGAGTAACGAAGCGCTTTTTGATAGCTACTTCTTTTCCAGCCTGACACCCGAGGTAGATCTGAGCGGCAATGTCCAACAGGGCGCGAATTTGGAAACCACCCTAACGAATATGGCGAACGAAGCACAGGCCACGGGTGAGTTTCCACAGTTGCGTAATCAGCGCATGGCCTTTATTGGAGACAGTGAAAGCTTGGAGGGTGGCGGTTCTTCGGCGTTGGTGGAGGATCTTTCTTCTCTGGATGGCTTTTCAGCATCTGCATCCTATTTCGGTGTGGCTGGCGGCTTTAATATCAACAGTCTTTCGGTTGATGCTTGGGATAGCCTACTGGCATCGACACTTGGAGCTGATTACAGCTATCTGAACCCGTCTGGTGGCATGGCGACAGTCGACAATGATCAGTTAACAATCCTGCCGCGTACTACCTTGCCTAATGCAACCTCCGACAGCGAGTGGCTCGGGCCTAAGGGCTTGACGCCGACTCAGCGGCATGACTTGGCCAAGGAGATCGTCAAGCAGATTAAGTTACGCGGGCCCTACCTGAACTTGGCGGACTTCGTGAATCGTGAATTGACGACTTCCAGTGTCATGAGCGGCGAAGGTGAAACTATCTTTCCCGGCAAAGCCGGTGCTATTCAGGCCGCCATCGACAGCTTGGCTATAAACAGCGGCCAGCATTACAATGAAGCGTATGATCAAGGTGTTACTAGTGCATTTTACAAGGATAACGTCACGACGAAGACCGGCGTGGGGACACCTCAGTACCTGACTCAGGCTGATGTGCTGACGCCGTTGGCGCCGCTATTGTCCGCGCGCTCAGATACTTTTGTTATTCGTGCTTATGGGAATGTGAAAAACCCATTGGACGATACGGTAGTCTCCGAAGCCTGGTGCGAAGCGGTTGTACAGCGGGTTCCAGCCTACGTTGACAGTACGGACTCCGCCAATACTCCTGTGGGAGGCCTTGACTCCGATGTAAACAAGGATTTTGGCCGCCAATTCAGAATTCTGTCGGTCCGTTGGCTTAGCGAGGGGGATGTGTAATATGTGGGCAAAACGGATAGTCTTACTACTGCCTCTGCTTGTGTTGGCCGCAGCACCTTTCGAGGCGCTGGCACAACTGAATGAGCAGATTAACCAGCAGTTCCGCTGCTTGGCCCTGGATGCGCCCATACGCGAGCCGCTGTACACGCAACCCAGTGGGGGCGAGCCGTTACGCATTTACACCTCGTCGCGGACGAAGCCAGTCTTCTATAGTGGTCCGAATCCAGTCGTGTTCTACCACGAAACTACCGACGAAATGGGCCAGGCCGTGCGCGTGTCGGTGGGACAGTTTGAGTTCACCGGCAATCTGAAGTCACCATTACTCCTTTTTACTAAGCCAGACAAAGGTCAAGCCTTCCGGATTACCGCCATGGAGGACAGTCTGGCAAAGACACCCGTAGGCAGCTATCGCATCTTTAATTTTACCCAGAAGGATATTGCCGGCATGATCGGAGATGCGCGCTTTCGTACTAGAGCGGGAGGGGAGGCCTTGACGCAGCTAGATGAAGCCGGTCGTGTGCCTGTCACGGTGCGCCTGGCTGAGGTTGCGGAAGGCGGACCGCAACGGCTTTACTCGGCGACGTGGAATTTCGTACCCAGCTTTCGCTACCTGGTCTTTATCATCCCGACGAGTGATCATACGCGGGGCAATATTTCCATTCGTATCGTCTCTGATTACATCAGACCAGGGACAGCGATGAACTGATGCGTGCCGGAACGGCATGAGCGCTTTTCGAACCACACTTCAATAAGAAACCCCACGACAACTATAACGATATATAATATGCGACAATCATCCCTACCTCCCACCCGTATTTTGAGTTTTCTAGCCGTTTGTCTGGTTGCCGTGGCGGCGGTTACAGCCCGGGCCCAGGACGAGATTCCGGTCGAGCAGGCCGTTATCACCGAGCGCATGTTGTCCGACAAGAACGTGGGCGCCACTTTGGTGGACGAGCAGCAAATAGGCGAAAATCCGATGATGTATGCGCCGGAGACTTTGTGGGAAACGCCTGGCAAGGCCCCGCAGGAGTTCGTCATCGATCTCGGTAGCGAGATGCATATTGGCAAAATCCTCTTCTGGGACATGAACGGCCACAGCGACATCGTGGTTTACTCCGGGTCGAATGGTAACTGGACCGAGCTTCTCAAGGAGGACGGTGTCGGCTACAAGACGTGGAAAGTCCATGACGGCCTCGATGTGCATACACGCTACCTGAAGGTTGAAAAGCAGACGGACGGGGGCGCGTTCTCCGAGATGCTCGTTTACCGCTACACGCCGGAGGGATCGCGTATGGTGGAGCAGGCGAAGGCCGAGGCCGCCCGTCAGGAAGCGATGATCAGCAAGGCGGTCGCGGAAAAGGACAACCGTCCTGTGGTGGAAACTGGTACGCTCTTCGGCGCCCTGCCGCTCGTCGATGAGATCAAGCCGGGCATGGAAACCTCGCATAGCTTCAGCCAACAGCCGGAGGGGGTTAGCAAAGTGGAAACCATTCTGGGTAAGCCCTGCCGTGTGCTGCCCAATGTAGGTGAAGAGATCAAATACTTTGCCTATCGCCTGGGAGAGGGCAAGTACCTCGAGCCGGGCAAGGCCTACCTGATGACGGTTGAGTTTCCCGATGATGCGCCGCGCTCCTTCCACATTGCCAATCGGGGCGCGGACATGACTCGCGGCATCCAGACCGGTCAGACCCTCGGGGACGTCATCTTCACTTACACCAGCACGAACATGGAATCGCTGCAGGTCCCGCTTTCGAATGAGTACAAGACTTTCCAGCAGTTATTTTGGCTGAACCACCGCTACAACGGAATCAAGCAGGGTCGCGGCGATGAAGAGCAACGTATTTCTTCGCAGGTGCGCGGCTTCGAGGTCGTCATCGGGCAGCCGGGCGCGAAGCAGGCGCCGCTATCACAAGGGGCGGCTGTGGCTCGCATTCGTCTATTTGAAGTACCCAACCCGGAGCGCTTCAATTGTCCCATCAATTTCCCCAAGGATCTGCCGCGTCGCCACCTCTTCTATCGTGAGGAAATGGCCGATGGTGTGATCAATTTCCGCGAAGAAGAGATGCGCTCGGTCAATAATCCGACGGATTGGTACATCTACCACATGCGCTTGATGAACTTCCTCGGCATGAATACCTTCGCCAAGGACTTGCTGGAGTTCGGCGCCCCTCAGCATTGGGATGTGGTAAATCCCTCCTGGTATAATGCGCACAAGTTCCCGCATGTCTGGGAGGAGATCATCGTCGAGGCGACTAAGCATGGCTTGGACCTGCTTCCTTACTACGAATATGCAGGCAGCACCGGCAGGCAGGGGCGTGGTCATCGCGGCAGCAAGACGGTACTACCGCTCAACGGTGATAGCTACACCCACGTCAAGTGGGCGGAGAAAACCCGTATCGATGTCACCGATCCGGAAACCTGGGAGGAGTTCAAACACATCCTCGATTTGACTGTCGTTAAATTCAAGGACAAGGGCGAGTTCGTCGGCATCTGGCTGCGGCCACGCATTTCCCAGATGCCCATGAGCTTCTCCGACGAGACTCTCGAGCGTTTCACTGGAGAAACCGGGCGCGACCCCTTGACCCGGGAAGACCTACAGGACGATGAGACAACCTTGAATGCCTACTACGACTGGTGGTTTGGCAAGCGCAAGGAGTTCCTGATCAAGGTACGCGATTACCTGAAGTCGCAGGGCATCGGCGAGGACGGCGGGCCTGACGTGCTCTTCATGGCGGTGCCCAAGGAGCCCGTGCCTGACATCTTTGTAAAGGGTAACCATCGTGTTCTCGTGACCGACGACCCCGCGCTCTGGCAGGAGATTTCAACTCAGCATCCCGACTACGAGAACTTCTACGTTATCGATGTGGCGGATGTCCCCAAGGATCAGGGCTATTTCCAAGCGATTACTACCCCGCTGCGTACCTGGGGTAGTTGGGAGTGGAACCATGCTGCGCCACAGGCCGACCCCCAGCATTTTAAGGACACCGAGGGAATCCTCATGACCTATCCATTCAACCGTATGTTCACGGTGAACGATCCCAAAGCGCTGGACGCCTTCCGTAACGATTCGGGTCTGGCTATGATTCGCCATTTCCCGCTGAACGAAAACTCCATGGACTATGTGACTGGTTACTATGTTTGTGACTTCGAGCGAATCGGCCCCTACCAGATGATGCCTGAGGCGCTGGCTGTGGCCAACGGCGATCCCTGGTTCATTGGTTACACCAGTGGCCATACTTTTAACCGCGGCTTCCCCGAGTATGCGCGTCGCTTCAATGCCAACTTCCTGGCGCTGCCCGCCCTCCCGAGCGAGGTAGTGCCTAACGCCGCCAGTGACGATTGCGTGGTCGTCCGCAAGATAGAAACCTCCGGCAAGGGCACCTACGTGGCTGTCGTCAACACCGGCTTCGAGCCGCTCAAAGGCGTCACGGTGCGGTTACCCAAGGCCGGTGCGCTGGTGGCTGCCGCCAGTGGCCAGACCATCACTGTGAACGGTTCGTCCCTTACCATGGACCTCGAGCCCTTTGAGTTGAAGTCCATCCTCATCCAGTAGTTACCCGGGCGATGCTCCCGACTCGCCATTCTCATTCCCTGTTCTTCATCGCCTGTTGCCTGGCAGTCTGCCCGGCGCGGGCGGCGGAGCCTTGTCAGCGGGTTCAGGACGGCTATTCGGTCTATTGCTTGAAGAACCGCTACTGGACCGTCGAGGTCGTTCCAGGTTTGGGTGGGAAAGTTATCACGCTACGGGATGGGCAGTCAGGCCGGGAATGGCTTTGGTCGCGCCAGGGGGATCGCCGTTTGACTCCACCGGACCGTGAGGCCGGCTTTGGGGCCGGCAACCTGATTGGCTGGGATGAGCTGCTCCCTAATCTGGCTGCGGACACTTGGCAGGGCGGGGAGCTGCCGCCTCACGGCGAGCTTTGGTCGAGCGAGGTTGTGATCGATAGGGGGGCTTGGGCCGAGGGAAGCATCCGAACGGAGATTGCGTTGGCGTCGCTGCCCTTGCGCTACAGCCGTGATATCTATCTGGACGGTGATACGTTGAGCTTCAACTATCATTTGGAAAACACGGGTGACGAGGCGGTGCCGTACCTGTGGGCGTTGCATCCACTCTTTGCCATCAAGGACGGCGATACGCTAGGGCTCGAGCCGCAGGACTCCAAGGTAACCCTGCAAGTGGCTCCAGGTTTACGACAGCTAAAGCCCGGCGATGCGTTCTCTTGGCCAGGCACGGATGTTGGCCTCGATTTGACAACTTTTGAGCTCGGCGATGTTCCCAAGGCGGGCATCAAGCTCTTCATGGCCTCTCCGGAGGACGGGGCGGTGGTTTTGGCCAACGCGGCTTCCGGAGAGGCTTTGCTCATGCGCTATGATGTGGCCGCCTTGCCCCACTTGGCCATCTGGCTGGCGCGCGGCGTATGGGGTGGGGCGCATCATCTGGCCCTGGAGCCGACCAACCGTCCTGGCGAATCCATTGAGGAAGATGTTGCCACCGGTTGGATAGAGCCCGGTGAGTCGCGCGAATGGACCCTCGCACTCGTTAATCTTAGCAAGCCCCGATAAGTCATGAAAACGCTATACCCCAGACATCACAGATTCCGGATTTTCTATGCCTGTACGCTGGCTGTTGCCGCACTGGTCGCGGTCTCGTCTCTCCGCGCGGTTAATGCCGACGACTTCGAAATCTATGGATTCGATTTCCGCGGCGACGGGTCGGTCGATCTGAACGGACGTCTCTTCGTGCCGCCCGGCTACGACCCGGCGAACCAGTACCCGCTGATCTTGTTCTTCCACGGTTCGGGTGAGCGCGGCACGGACAATCGCAAGCAGGTCGAGAGGAACATCAACAACATGGTGTCTGCTGCCCAGGCGCGCGGCTTTTTCATCTATGCGCCGCAGTTACCCAGCGGTGGCTGGAGCAGCTCTTACACCGAGAACGCCATCCTGGCCGTGGGCAATGTGATGGCGGATTACAACATCGACCCGCAGCGCGTCTATGTCACCGGTCTGTCCCTGGGTGGTGGGGGCGTTTGGTTTTCGGTGGAAAGGTACGCGGAGGCATTGGCGGCCTTTGTGCCGGTCTGTGGAGTGTCCGGCGGGGCGGCTGATCTGGGGCCTTTCACCGTCGACGAACCCGTTTGGGCCTACCATGCCGCCAACGACCCTACCGTGGGTGTCGGGCAGACACGTGGCCGCGTTAACGAAATCCTGGACGGCAATGGACAGCCGATGCTGAGCTTTCCGCTCACGGGCAACGACGGCTCTCCGTATTACTCCGACGGCACGACTTACTACGAGAACGGCGCGCTACGTTACACAGAGTATGCCACGGGTGGGCACGGCATCTGGAACCGTGTTTACAACGAATCCCAGATGTACGACTGGCTGCTAGCACAAGTTAACGAGAATCCCTGGGACGAAGGTGATACGGTGCTGCTGGACTTCGGCAACCGGCAACTCAGCGGTGTGGATACTCAAGGGCGTTACTGGAACAGCACTCCTTACGGTATGCACGATACGGTTGGGAGCACCTTCGTGTTTCCACGACTGGCAGACGGAGGGCGTTGCCAGGCGGTGGTATCGCTCGATGACGCGTTTGGCGGACACTCGCAGATGACTTACGCGGCGGGTTCGCTCTTCGACGAGGAAATAGCCAACGACGTTTGGGTGACTGAAAACGACGGCATGGGCTCCATTGTTTTCCGGGGTCTTCTGCCGGGGGGCGAGTACCGTGTACGGGTCTACGCCTATGCGACCAACGACGACTCCGGGCGCGGGCGCACCGCGCGTTACCAAATCGGATCACAGACCCGTGACCTGGAGGCCGCCAACAACTTAAGTGATGTCGCGGAGTTTGCCAGTATCATTACGGACAGCACCGGACGCATCGATTTGAAGGTTTTTCCTTCTCCTGACACCACCTCGCGTACCGCCATGATCGGAGCCGTCGAGCTCACGCTGCTCACCTCGCCGACCGGCCCCATCAACGACCCGCCCGAGGTTTACGCAGGACAGGATGCCAGCGTGGTTCTGCCCAAGGACGGCACCGTGCAGCATGCTCTCTCGGGTAGCGCTACGGATGATGGGTTGCCCGATGGCGAGCTCACTTCCCTATGGACCTTGAAAGATGGCCCCGGTGGTGTTGCCCCGGTTATTGCGGATGCTTCCGAGCTTAGCACGACAGTGACCTTCAGTGAGGCAGGCGTGTATACCTTTCGTTTGACCGCCACTGATACCGCTACGGAGCGCAGTGATGAGGTTCGCATTACAGTCCGGCTTGATGGCGGGCCCCTCGGCGGCGAAGTTGTCTTCAGCCAGGATTTCGATGATTCGGCTGACTTGGCGGACTATATTGAGCCCACCACGCCCAGCATCGGCCAGTTCGACGATATCAGTGCGGATGGGGACGGTGGTACGTGGTCGATAGTCGGAGGGCGTTTCAGCCATGTGCGTGACGGCAGCACGGGTGGGGCCGGGTTTCAGCGTTTCATTGGCCTCGGCGAAGGAATAACGTTTTTGCGAATGGAGTTCTCCCTGTCCGTCGAGAACACCACGAATACACAGGATATCGCCAGCTTTCTGGTGGGGGACTGGAGTTCTCCCATACCGAACGACAGTGGCGGCAGCAACACCCAGAAGGCCTTTACGCTGACCATCAAGGGACGAGGGGAGGGGACGTACTATCTGCGTATCTACTACGATGGTGGTTCGACTGATACCGTGGATATGGCGACCAGTTCTACACCGATATCCGTGATTTGGTACGCCAATATGACTGGTGAGGAGCAGACTTACAACGGCGTCGATGGCTTCGGTCATACGCTGGCCAACAATGCCGCCGATCTTTGGGTGGATGGCTCCCTTGTACTGCACGATGTACCTCGGAACCCCAAGCACACCGCAACCCAGATCAGGGCCTTTCGCTTTAACTCGGAGAGCAACCAGCCGGTGACCCTTACTTTTGACGACATGATGCTTTACGATCAGTCGGTAACACTGAACCCCGGAACGCCCTTTGCCCAGTGGCTTAACGGGCGGTTCTCCGCTGCCGAGCTTGCCGATGCAGACATTTCGGGCCCTGACGCCGATCCGGACGGTGATGGGCGCGTCAATCTGTTGGAATACTACGAAGATGGTAATCCGAAGGGGGCTCCCAATCACCGGGAGCCTCCCATTCGCGTTTTGGACGGGGGAGGGCTCTACTTGAAGCGTCGTGCGGTCAAGTCCGATCTGACGGTTGAACTGTGGTCCAGCACCAATTTGACCCATTGGGAGCTACTGGCTACCAGCACAGATGGTGCTGCCTTCAGCAGCTCCGGGTTGGTTGCCTTGCAAATCATTGATGACGACGGGGACCCTGCCAGTGTTCAGATTCAGGATCCACGGACAGACCAAAACGATGCGCCTCCGCTTTTTTATCAGTTACGCATCAGCAACAGCCTTTAACGAGGATTTCGACAGACTATATTAATGCTAAAATTGGCCGTTGACGACGGGAACTGATTGCTATAACGTTGTAGTGAATTGCTAAAATTACCCTACCCAAATCTCGAACTTTAAAAGAACTACCCATGATTATGATGCACCCTACACACCCACTCACACGCGCTTTGAGCATAAAGACTTTGGCTGCCTTTTCGCTGACTTGCGCCCTGTTTACTGCCACCTCTCCGCAGGCGGAGGCGGTTTTACTCGCTTATGACGGATTTGGCGTCGGCGGTAGCGGTTATACCGACAACGCCGCTATTAACGGTCAGGGGCATGGTACCGGCTGGAGTGAAACCTGGTCGGCGGGTGTTGATTATGTGACCAAGGCCGGAAGTATTGCACCTTCAAATGTGCAAAGTGAGGATGGATTGGTGTCCTTCGGCAATGTAAGTAGTACCGAGTCTATTGGGCGGGTTTATGATGCCAATTTCAGTACCAACGGGGGTGGTGATTATTCCGAAGGCTGGGCGAGCTGGGTGGTTCAACGTAACAATACGCGTGATTTTAAGTTGAATCCATTTGCGAACGCGAATACCGGCAATGGTCAGTATATGGGTATACATGCGCTCAATGGAAGTAACACCCTTTATGCTGAGATTCGTTATGCCGGCAGTGCCTCTATCGAACAGGGAACCTCCTTTGAGATGACAACGAGCACGACTTACTTTATGGTGGCTCAGGCACTCGTTGGCGCAGGTCCTACCCCGGATGTGTTCAATGTCTGGATAATCGATGCCAGCGCTTATGACGGTACCATTTCTGAAACCCCGACCATTACGGTTTCCTATGATATGGAACAGACCTATACGGCCATGTCTATGACTAACCAAAACCCTCTGGGTGAAGTGGATGCGGTGCTTTTTGATGAGTTTCGCTTGGGAACTACGTTTAGCGATGTCTCGGGCGTACCCGAGCCGTCCACCTACGCAGTGATTTTTGGGCTAGCGGCGGGCATGCTGGCGCTGTATCGCCAGCGCCGGCGTGACCGCTAGGACCAGAGTCCTGCTTCGAATCCTGCCTGGTACTTGAAATTCAGAATCGTCTTTTCGCCTGTGGGCTCATCTTCTTCAAGGTGAGCCTGCTTTGTTTTCGACATGAGTAACAACCTGCCGCAGTCGTATATCCTGGACTCCTGTTCTCCCGAGGTTTTTCCGGGTCTGGTGTCTTTCTGGCGCTTCTCTCATGGCGGTGAAGTGTTCAGTGCCGAACAAGGGGAAGCTTACCGGCTGCAATCCCAATCGGGTGCCTTGACTCATATCGAGGATGACACTGCACCACTGGGTGGCAATGCGCTAAGGCTCGATTATGGGCAGTGGCTGAGCATTCCGCGATCCGAGTGTCCCTTGCTGGATATCCATGGCGCGGAGGGGCATCTGACCGTCGTGGCCTGGTTAAAGCGTGATCCAAGGCCACGTGACGAGTGCGAGTTCATCGCCGGACAATGGAACGAGAGTAACCGGGGGCGTCAGTACGGGCTTTTTCTGAATATTCGGGTCTGGGGCGGTCATGATCAAATCTGTGGGCATTTGTCTCATGTGGGTGGTGCGACCCCTGGCTACAAGTATTGCATTGATGGCGCTATGGGAGCTACCCCGGTAGCACGAGACGAATGGTCGGTTGTAGCCATGAGCTACGATGGCGTCCAGGGCTACGTCTGGCTCAACGGCTTGTTGGATGCTCGCCCCGGCCTGAATCCTTATTCGCTGTCAGGCGGCTTGTTCGATGGAGGGCCCAAAGGGTCGGACTTCACCGTGGGAGCGGTGGACCGTAGCGGAGAGATTGGCAACTTTTTTTGTGGCTGGTTGGCGGGGCTGGCAGTCTACAATCGCGCTTTGACGCCAGCTGAGATTTTCGCGCTGTCGAAGTTGTAGAATCGAGCGGTGGTCTCCTGTGGGTGTCGGGTATGCTTAGTGGAGCCCGCTTAATTGATCGCGAACGCTGTCCCGAAACTTCTCCACGAAGGCGAGGGTGAAGTCAACCGGGTCCAGATTGTCGTCCAGTATCAACGGAGTGAGGTCCAGAGCGTAGGCCACGCGGTCATGGGCGTCCACGGAGTGGGAGTCGAAAAAGGTGGCATTGGCCAGCCGACGGCCTTCCACGGCGAGGTCGTAGCGTTTGCCGCCGGAGATTTGCGAGTCGAAGACTCCGTTAAGTGCGGCAGCGAGATTGGGGTGCGCGCTGAGCGGCAGCACTACCTTGTCCGCGTCGTCGAGCCAGTCGAGGCTGCGCCAAACCTCACAGCCGAGCAGCCGCTTTGGGCGCTCTTCGGGCGGCAGCTCGCGAATGGCTTCCAGGGTGGCGAGGAAAACTCCGATGTGCGTGGCGTGCTTGTCGGCGGGATTGTGGGTGTAAACCGTTTCCGGCTGCGTGGCCTCAAGGATGGCTTTGAGGTCGCCCGTCACCGCAGGACGAGCCGGTGCATTCTTGACCGAAGCGCTGGAGTGACCGAGCTGCGCGATGAAGCCGTATTGGCCGATGGTGGCGGCGGTGCGTTGCTCCTGCACGCGCAGGGCTTTCATCTGCTCGTCGGTGAATTCCGCGTAGGGACCAGTGCGCGCGCTACCGGCGCCGTCGGTACAGATGACGCCACCAAACCTGCGGTCCGTGCGTTGAAAGCACTCGAGGATGCCGTGCAGGGCCATGAACTCGAGGTCGTCCTGGTGCGCGCCGATGCCCAGATGGGTAGTACGCGCCAGGGCGGCGGAGGTCCCGGTCCGATCGGGGATGAAAAGGTCGGCGTTGGCTTGGGATAAGGTGTCCATGGCTCGTGCGTACTAAAGGGCAGGCAGGCTGGCGGCGGCAATGGCCTGGCCGTGACGTTTCATTTTTTCGTCGGGCGTGCCGAGTTTTATCTTGGAGGCCAGCTCGGGGAATTCGTTGTCGAGGACGGTTTGTGCACGTTCCAGGATAATGCGCCCGCCTTCTCCAGAGCTGACTCGCCCGAGCAGGAGCAAGTGTTTGAAGTCGTAGAAATCGGCGTAGTGCGCGAGGCCGTAGCCCAGGTAGATGCCGATGCTTTCGTAGATGGCGGCGGCGCGTTCGTCTCCGGCTTTCATCTTGTCCTGCACCAGTTCGAGTTTTTCGGGTAATGGCAGCGCTTCCCCGGCCTCGATGCCGGAAGCCGGCAGCAGCCGTCCGACGGCCTGCTGGGAAAAATACTGTGCGCCGCAGCCGAGGTCGCCGCTCCATTCGTCGGCTGGCGCACCTTCGCGGTAATCGATAGGAGCGAAGGCCAGCTCGTTGAGCCAGCCGATGACCCGGCCTTGCGGATCGACATAGCCAACGGCTTCGCTGGTTCCCATGGAGAGGCCCAACACAGAGTTGTCGTTGAGCGACATCGAACCGGCCAACGCGGTGACGTCGCCGTCGTTGGCCACGACGAAGGGCACGCCATCCCATTCCTTCTGTAGCTGGCGGAAAAGACTGCGGATGCTGCGGTTGAAGTCCTTCTTGGAAATGCCGCGGAAGAGGGAGGCGACGCGAGGCTCGCTGTTGATGTAGATACCCGCGGCGCTACCCCCGATGGCGTCCACACGTGGCAGGTGCGCGGCGGCGCGCTGAAGGCTGTCGCGGATGCCCTCGAGGTGGTAATTGGGGTCGGCTTGAAAGTAAGGGTCCCATTTGATCTCTTCCGAGAAGACGACCTCGCCGTTGATGAGCGCGGCGCATTTACGGTCGCTGCCTCCCAGGTCGAACCCGATGCGGTAGCCGTCCATCTTTCGGGCCGGGTTTTCGGCTCCGTTCACCTGGCTGCAGTCAGGGAGTGTGCCTTCCTCGAAGCTCATGGGTTCGCCGAAGCAGGTCTTCCCCATGAAGTCGTAGTCGAAGGCGCGTTCGCCTTTGGGGCTGTAGATTGTTTTCAGGCGGGCCAGGATGTCCGGCGCACCGTCCACCAGGATGCGGTTGCCGCCCCAGGCCCAGAGCAGGAACTTCACCAGGCGCTCCGCGTAGAGCTTGCTTTGCAAGGTGAAGCCGGGCTTTTCCGGGAGCAGGCGGGTCGTGAGCTTCCAGGCCTGCCCATCGGGTCGGCTGATGGTGAAGGTAACTTTGCGACCGTCCTTGAAGTCGTCTGCGAGGGAGCGGTACGCGTGGTTCCAGAGCGAGGCGGGAACGAAATCCGGGTCCAGAGGAGGACAGTATTGCGGGGACGCGTTCATGGTTACAGGTTCAGTATGTAACATTTAGAAGGTGAAGTATACCGATGGGATTGATGTGTTCGGGTGCGTAATCCGTTCTTAGATTTCCGGTATGTAACGTTTAAAAAATGTATCCGGGTTTGAGGGCGGGATGTGTTCAGGCGTCTAGTTCGTTTTCAGATTTCGGGTACGTAACGCTTAAAACCTTCGAGGGCCTCGTATTCGGCCAGGCCGAGGGCGTCGTAGACCTCGGCGGTGGCGCGATTGATCTGGCTGGCCAGGACCCAGGTGTTCTCGCTTTGCCGGGTGATGCCGGGTGACTGGCTGCGCTGGGTCTGGTGCTGGTAGATGCCGTTGATTTTGAAGACCAGCTCGTCGGGAGAGAGCGGCACGGCCATGTCGATTTCGTGAGTTTCCCATTCTGCGCCGGGGCCGCGATAGAGCCAGAACCAGCATTCCTTCAGCCAGGGTGCGTCTTTGCATGCGTGCAGGGCGGCGACGAGAGTTTCAAAGCACAGGGCCGGCACCGAAAGCGGGTCGTGGCCCTGGCCGGTGGCGAAAATCTGGTGCGGCTTTACCTCGTTGAGGAGTTTCGCCAGGGCGTCGACGTCTTCCTGGCTGGTCTTGAAGCGGCGGTAGCGTCCCTTTTCGTAGAAGGGAAGGTCAAGGAAGCGCAGGCGGTCAGACGTGAGTTCGAGCAGGCGTGCTGAGGAACGGGCTTCGCCGCGGCGGATGAGGCCCTTGAACTGCCGGATGTCGGCGGTGTCCTCGCCAAAGAGGCCCTTTTCGTTGAGTTGCTGTTCGACCTTGCGCGCGTGGGTGACTTCGGCCTCGTCACGGAGGGATTCGCCGAGCTCGATAATGAGCTCGATGGAGCGGCGCGCGTCGGGGTCGGGCACGGCAAGGTTGCCGGAGGTCATGTAGGCCACGGTGACCTCATGCCCCTGGTTAGCCAGGCGGTGAATGGTACCGCCAAGGCAGAAGACGTCGTCGGTGGGCTCCGGGCTGAGGACGAGGCAGCGCTTGGGGAAGGGCGCGGCGCGCTCGGGGCGGTTGGTGTCGTCGGCCTTCGGTTTGCCGCCCGGCCAGCCGGTGATGGTGTGCTGGGTGGTGTTGAAGGTTTCGATGTTGAGGTCGTAGGCGGAACCCTTCTCGGTGAGGAGGTCGGCCATGCCGTTCTCGGTGTAGTCTTCGCCAGTCAGCTTGAGCAGCGGCTTTTTCGTTTTACCTGCGAGCCAGACCATGGACTTGCGGACCATGGTCGGCGTCCATTCCACCGGGCCGACCAGCCAGGGGTGGCGCTGGCGGGTGAGGTGGCTGGCGGCGGCTTCGTCGATGCAGAAAACGCAGTCCGGATGCTGCTGGAGGAAGCTGGCCGGGATGGTATCGGTGGGTTTGCCTTCGACGGTAGCGGCCAGGACCTCCGCTTTCGCTTCACCCCATGCTAGGAGGAAGACCTTGCGCGCGTCGAGGATGGTGCCGACCCCCATGGTGATGGCGTGCCGGGGCACGTTCTCCTCGCCGAGGAAGTCCCGGGCGGCGTCACGGCGGGTCAGGCTGTCGAGGGTGACTAGGCGTGTGCGGGACTCGGGCCCCGAGCCAGGCTCGTTGAAGCCGATATGGCCGGTTCGTCCGATACCGAGGATCTGGATGTCAATGCCGCCCGATGCCGCGATGAGCTCTTCGTAGGCCTGGCACGAAGCAAAGGCTTCCTCGCGCGGCGTTAACCCGTCGGGGACGTGGGTGTTTTCCGGCTTTAAGTCCACATGGTCGAAAAGCTGGTCCTGCATGAAGCGGCGGTAGCTTTCGGGGTGGTCACCGGAAAGGCCGTAATATTCGTCGAGGTTAAAGGTGATGACACGTTCGAAGGAGAGGTCTTCCTCGCGGTGGCGGCGGATCAACTCCCGGTAGAGCCGTACCGGAGTTGAGCCCGTGGCCAGGCCGAGAACGGTGGGTTTGGCATCGGCGTTGCGCTCCTTTATCAGGGCGGTGATGGCGTCGGCCACAAACGTGCAAGCCTCGTCTGCGGAGGCCGAAATACGGGTCGGGATATGCTCGAGTTGGGAAAATTCGGAAGCGGGCGTGGCATTCATATGACTACTATACCATTTCCTAAATAAGTTTTTATTGTCATTTTCGGAAAAATAATTGATTATTTCGGCAATTGTTTATGGGAGTAAATTTCCCCCAAAGCCTGTCATCGCCCCATAGCTACTACGAGGGGGTGGATTTGCCTACGCGGCCCATCAGCCGCAACGTCGTGGTCTTCATGCGAAACGACCGCGCGTCACTGCAGCAGAAGCACTTTGCCAATCGCTCTCATCATCGCCATGTACTGATGCTGGTGCTGGATACTCCGGGCAGCGTGATTGTGGATGGGGTGGAGATGCCTCTGAAGAGGCACGAAGCCCTGCTGGTTCTGCCCTTTCAATTCCATCATTACATCAATTTGACCGAGGAGCATTTGCGCTGGCTCTTCGTAACCTTCGATCTGGCCGACGGTAGCGCGCCGCTCGAAACCGTAGGGCAGAGCGTGTTGCCGCAGGGGGAAGATAATCTTGCCCTGTTTGGTCAGTTGACGGAACTGTGGCAAAAGCCGGCGTCGCGTGGGCAGGCCGAGCTCTTGACGGTACTCGACCACCTGCTCCTGCGATTGACCCGGCAGGCACGCGGGGGTGGCCCCGCATCGAATCCGGAGAGCTCATGGATCGCCAAGGCGCAGGCGCTGGTGCTGGAGGCCATCGACGAGGGTTGGACTCTCGAGACGGTGGCGCGGCGCATCGGCCTGTCCGAGCGTCAATTGCGCAACCGCTTCGAGGCGGAGACGGGCATATCCATTCGGCGTTATCGCGCCAACTACCAGCTGCACCGGGCCACGGCGTTGATGCGTGATGCGCGGCTTTCCTTGTCGCAGGTGGCTGAGCTGACGGGCTTTAACTCCTCGGCTGCCTTTACCCGGTTTATCCGGCGCGAGACAGGCCACTCGCCTATGGCGCTACGCAAGAGTCAGCGCTCCACGATGCGGCAGTGACGATTACCGGCGCAGTTTTTGCAGGCGCTCCTGCACGACCGCCTTGTCTTCGGGATACGTGACGCCGAACCATTCTCCCGTGGTGGGCAGCACTTCGCAGCGGGCTTTGCCTTCGCGGATGAGGTCATCGACGACGGTGGGGATGTAACACTCCGACTTCAGTTCGTTTCCTTTCTCCTTCAGGAAGCGGATGAATTGCTCTTCCAGAGGTTGGAAAAAGGCCGGCGTGAAACCCCAGAAGTTCATCGAGACGAGCGCTTCGCCGTCGATGGCTACCATGTCACCAGCCAGATTTTCGCCCTGGATGGTCCCTTCGACGTCTGCGCCGATGCCGGTGTGCTCCTCCACGTTTTCGAGGAACCCATCGCGCAGACGGCAGACGCCGCGGTTAACCGTGCCATGGTGCGAGAGGGTATTGCGCAACGGGTAGCCGACCATGCACATGTCCCCGGCGTTCGTGGGGTCCATCTCGCCTAGATAGTCGTGAATCCGCGGATAAGCGTCCGCGCCATAATAATCGTCGGCGTTGATGGCGACGAAGGGTTCGCTGATAAGTTCGCGTGCGGCGAGAATGGCGTGCGCGGTACCCCAGGGTTTGACACGGCCTTCGGGCACGGTGAAGCCGTCAGGCAGGTCTTCGAGTGCTTGGAAGGCATAGGTGATTTCAAACATGTCGGCGTAGCGGACGCCTACTTTTTCACGGAACACCTCTTCGAAATCGCGGCGGATGACAAAGACGATTTTGTCGAAACCGGCCGCGTGGGCGTCCTGCAGGGAGTAGTCGAGGAGCGTTTCGCCGTTGGGGCCCATGGGGTCGATTTGCTTGAGGCCGCCGTAGCGGCTGCCCATGCCGGCGGCAAGTACGAGAAGAGTCGTTTTCATGATCGAGAATGATTCAGGGTGAAAACGTCTTTGCTTCCACCGGACCTGAGGTCAACGCGAGACGGGGAACAAGGCAAGCCTGAGCGTTAATTTTCGCCCTGAATCAGGCACGCGCGGAACGATGCGTCCGCCGGACCGTTGTCGCCATCGGCTTCTAGTAGCCAAGGCTAGGCGCCCCAGACGCGCGGCATGCGGTAGGGCTCCTTTTCCATTTCAGCGACCAGCGCCTGCTGGAGCAGCTCGGTACGAATCTCCGCCATCTCCGGATCATGCCACTTGTTGATGCGCTCCTCGGGATCCGTTTCGAGATCGTAGAGCTCGCCTTCGACGGGGTTGTTCCAGATAGCCAGCTTGTAGCGTTGGGTGACGTAGATGCGCATGTTCAGCTTGGTAGGCTGGTGGCGGAATTCCACGCTGATGATCTTACGGGCTTCCTCGTCGTCGCCTTGCCAGATGGGTAGCTGGGACTTGCCTGCCATACTGCCGGGAGTAGGCAGCCCGGCGGCGTCCAGGAAGCTCGGCGTGAGATCGACCAGATTTTGCAGGTCGTTGGACACCTTGTCCGCCGGCACCTTGCCGGGCCATTTGACGAGGAAAGGCACGCGTATGCCGTCCTCAAAGGAGAACGGTCCCTTGGCCACCAGGCCGTGATGCCCGTGGTAGTGACCGTGATCCGAGGTAAAGACAATCAGGGTGTCTTCCTCCAGGCCCAGGTCTGCCAGTTTCTGCAGGAGCTTTCCGACATAGTGGTCGAGCATGCTGACCATGCCGTAGTAGATGGCGATGTCTTTGCGCAGCTTCGCCTCAACGATCTGGTGATGGTGGACACCGTGGTTGGAAGAACCTGCCGGCTCCTTCCATTCCTCAAAAGTGGCGTTCGGGTCCTGGGTGCGGCGTACGAGCTCAGGCCAGGTGTCGATATGGTCCAGCCCTTGTGGTGGTATCTCGATGTCGTCGGGATTATACATCGAGGCCCAGGGCTCGGGCACCAGATAGGATGGGTGCGGATCGAAATAGCTGGCCCAGAGGAAGAAGGGCTGGTCGGCATCCTTGAGGTGCTTGAGGCGTTTTTCCGCGCGCTCGGTAATCCAGGTATTGTAGTGGTACTCCTCCGGGATATTCCAGGTGTGCTCTTGCGCGGGGATGTTGCCGGTGGGCTCACTGAACCAGTCGCGCCAGTTAGTGGCGCCTTTTTCCTCCATCCAGATGGCGTAGTGTTGGCCTACGTGCGACTCGTCGGTGTGGTTGCGTGCCAGCTCGACGTGGTTGAAGCCGTAAAAAGGCCCGTTGAAGCGCCGCCAGAAATCCAAATCCTGCATAATGGGGTAGGATTCCAGCGAGGGGTATTCTTCGGTCGATTTCAGCGGTTGAAAATGGGCCTTGCCAATGAGTGAGCAGTCATAGCCGTGAGGAGTAAGCGAGTCACCGATAGTCGGGACATCCTCAGGCAATTTGGAGCCCAGCGTATAAGCGCCGTGCTGGCTCGGGTAGAGCCCCGTGATGATCGAGGCGCGGGTCGGCGTGCAGGTCGGGTTTGGGCAATAGGCGCGATCGAATCGTGTGCCTTCCCGGGCCAGGCGGTCCAGGTTGGGAGTTTGCAGTTGCGGAGTATGCATCCCCAGGGCTTGCCAATGCTGCTGGTCGCTGGTGATGAGAAGGATATTCGTTTTTTTCGATTTCACGGAACTGGGTTTTCTTTGCGCGTTCATCATGAACGCACCTGCTGGATGGACTGCTCCGGTGCTTCCCGCCATGCCGGAGTGCAAGGAATTGCTCGGTGGCGCAGCGAACCGGAACCTCCATTGATATGCTGTTCCAGGCTTTCCATACAAGCCTTTACCGCTTTGGGCATAGGTGATGGACGCGATTCAGTAAGCCCGCGTTAGTGGCCGACGTCTGTGCGGAGTAGATATCCGCAATCCTGGCGGGGTCCTAGAGCCTGGTTCTTCCCTGATAAATCAAAGGATGAACGATGCCGATGTCGTCGATGGCCTGCTTAAGCTCGGAGGGTAATTCGCCCTGGCAGACGGAGCGGATGTTGTCCTCAACGACCTCGAGGCCGGAGAAGCCAACCACGATGGAGTGAAGACGCTTTTCCGAGAGCAGCCAGCGCATGCTCAGTTCGGCCAGGCCCAGGCCTGACTGCTGCCAGATATCCAGATAGGAGAAATAGGCCTGGTGAAAAGTGTCGTCCATCCATTCGGGCGGCTCTTCGCGCCATTCCCACTGGGGGACGGCGGCCCAACCTTTCAGCAGGGCGGCGCCCAGAACAACACCCAACTGCTTCTCTTCCGTTATGGGAAAGAGATAACGGGCGGCATTGCGCAGGATAGGATTGAACTGATGCGCGGTCATGAGCGAATCCACCTCAATGTGCTCGAGCATTCGGGCGGTTCTTCGCGCGTCCTTGGCGGTTAGGCCGATGAAGCGGGTTTTGCCGGATTCTTTTGCCTGCTTGAGAAACTGAACGACCGGGGCATCGGCAAAGGCGTAATATTCGTCATCGTGGATGAGTTCGCCGCCGTGGTCCATGCCTTCCTTATCGGTGATATCATAATCCAGCCACCACTTCCTGAAGTCGGCCTCGTGGATTTGAATGATGTCAACGTGATCTGTCTGGAGTCGCTGCAGAGAGCCTTCGAACTGCTTCATCAGGCCTTCCGCGTTGCGGTGGTCACGCGGGTCGTCGGTGTAGCCGACCTTGGTGGCGAGGACTATCTGGTCCCGCTTGCCTTTGAGCGCGGCGCCCAGCATCGACTCGTCGGTGCCGCGCCCGTAGTCGGCAGCGGTGTCGAAATAGTTGACGCCTGCATCGATGGCAAAGTCGACGCAACGGTTTACATTTGTCTGTCCCTGCTGCGCCATGAAACAGGTTCCCAGGCCAAGTTCGCTGATGGCCAGATTGGTTTTTCCAAGAGTGCGGTGATTCATGAGGGTAAAGTGTCGAGATAAGTTTACTGCCAGGTATGCTGGCGATTATGCGGGATAATTCATCTTTGCAAAGCTCCGTATCTGCTCGGCGATAGCAACCTCGGTCGGCAGGCGTTCCATGGAGCTGGCGCCGTAAAAGCCATGAAGGTTTTTGCAGTTCTTGAGCATGTATGCGGCATCGTCCGGCATGGCGATGGGGCCGCCGTGGCAGAGCACGATGACATCGTCTCTCATGCCCAGGCAGGTGTCGACGATGGCCTGCACGTCCCCAACAGATTGCTCCAACGTTTTGGAGGTTTGTGCGCCAATGGTGCCGCTGGTAGTCAGGCCCATATGGGCGACAATGATGTCCGCGCCGGCTTCGACCATGAGCTTTGCCTCGTCGGTATTGAAGACGTAAGGGGTCGTTAGCATGTCCATCTCGCGTGCCAGGCGGACGATTTCGACCTCCTTGTCGTAGCCCATGCCGGTCTCCTCGAGGTTGCAGCGAAAGTTGCCGTCAATGAGGCCGACGGTAGGGAAGTTCTGTATGCCAGCAAAGCCAAGCTCTTTGAGTTCGCCGAGGAATTTCTCCGGCATCATGAACGGGTCGGTGCCGTTGACGCCGGCCAGTACGGGCGTGTGTTCAACTACGGTGAGAACCTCGTAGGCCATTTCCTTGACGATTTCGTTGGCGTTGCCGTAGGCCAGCAGGCCGGACAACGAGCCGCGTCCGGCCATACGGTAGCGGCCCGAGTTATAGATGACGATGAGGTCGATGCCGCCGGCTTCCTCGCATTTGGCAGACAGGCCGGTGCCGGCGCCTCCGCCGATGATAGGCTTCCCGCTGGTGATTTTGGCGCGGAGCTGTTTGAGGATTTGGCTGCGTGAAGTCGGGGGTTTTTTCATGATGAAATCAGGGAGCGGTATTCTTGTGCAATAAAGTCTGAAAACTCGGGATCGTTGATGTTGCAGGGCAGTCGCACGATGCGGTGTGTGTCGGTCTGTACAAAAAGCTTTTCCAGCTCTTCGAACAGGGCGTTGTCCGCCACCGGATCCCAAAATGGCTGGTCCGGCGCATCAAGCAGGGATACGCCGCCTTCAGGGATCACAACAGTCAGTGGTCCGACGGCTTGGTTGAGCTTGTGAGCCATCCATTGGGCGAAGGCGCGGTTTTCCTCTGGCGTCGTGCGCATCAGCGTCACACTGGCATTATGGACATGTAATTTGCGGGTGCTAAATTGCTCCGGGACGGTGTCCATGGCACCGAAGTTGACCATGTCCAGCGCGCCCAGGCTAAGGATGCAGGGAGTAGGGGATTGGGCCAGGTAATCGAAGCGCTCGGGGCCCGCGCGAAAAACGCCCCCGACGACTTCGTCAGCGACCTCGGTGGTGGTTAGGTCCAGCACGACATCGATCATGCCGCTACGTGTCAGGTGTTCCATGGCGCGTCCGCCTGTACCGGTGGCATGAAAGACCAGGCATTCACGGCCATCGGCCTCAAGGGTTTCACGCACCCGCGAGACGCAGGGGGTGGTTACGCCAAACATGGTGATGCCAACGGCGGGTTTTGTGTTTTCCACCTCCTGGGCGTGGTTGACCATTCCCGCGATGGCGTGAGCGGCATTGCCTAGTATCTTCCTGGAGATCGCGTTTAGTCCGGAGATGTCGATGACTGAGTTGAACATGGCGATGTCGGTGATGCCGACATACGGCTCCGTATTGCCGCTGGCGACTGTGGAGACCAGCGCTTTGGGCATCCCGATAGGAAGAGCTCGCAGGGCGGGGGAAATCAAGGAGGTGCCGCCCGTGCCGCCAAGACCGATGGCGCCGCCGACTTTTCCGGCTTCGTGCTGGGCCAGCATGTAAATACGCAGTGCCTCGGACATGGCGATGATCGCCTGCCCGCGATCTTCATGCTCCATGACCGCGCTTGCGCCATCCGGATGATGCTTTGCTACCGTCTCACGTGTGACGTCGGCTGCTTCCTGGGGCTGCCCGGACGTTCCTGCGTCAACGATGACTGCCGAGCCCTCGCTGGCCCGTATCTGCTCAGCCACAAAGGAAAGCTCCTTCCCCTTCGTGTCCATCGTTCCGATGATGAAGACGGGCTTATTCATGGAAAATCGAGTGGATGCTATTCTCCAATCGTCTCGCGATTGGCGGAGGTAAAAACGATAAGCAGCAGGGCGTTACTGTCGCCGGTATTCACTGCCTGGTGCCAGACATTGGCCGGGATGGTGACGGTGTCGCCGACGGACATCTCCTTGGTGCCATCATTGGCTGCTGTGTGACGAATACGCCCTTCCAGCACGACCAGGATTTCCGCGCAGTTCGGATGATAGTGGCGTGGATTGCTCTCACCGGGATTCAGTAGGCAGCGCCCAACGGTAACTTCGTCGGAGTTGCCAAGCTCCGCGCTGGCGTACCAAGTTAGCTCTCCCCATTCGAAAGGCATGATGGAGGCGTTTTCGCGCGGTAGGATTTGGATATCTTCTGATGTGATTGACATGGGTAACAAACGTAGGTTTTGGCGGGAGGTTTGTACGGCCAGATGGTTTTGAGTTTCATTGGGGCAGGCTTTCTAGTCTTAGTCAAATATATTTCATATAATTCAAGTAGTTTGAATTTTGGGCTAAAAATTATGCACGCTTTTTGCGTGTGGCGGGTCTTTGGGCAAAAATGGCCAGGTATTCCACCTTTGCGGTAATGGGCTCCAGGTCGTGGTCCTCCTCTGCATTGAAATACAGGCTGTCGCCGGGACCGAGTGTTTTTGTTTCTTCTCCTATCTGGTAGCTCATCTTGCCCTTGAGCACGTAGATAAACTCCTCTCCGCTATGAGACATGACGCCTGCTTTCACTTTGCCCTTCTCGGCCACGAAGAGGATGGGTTGCATGATTTTATCGGCTCTTTCCGCTGCCAGCAAATGGAAGCCGTACCCTTTGTCGGTGGTCGTGAGGGCTTGCTTGGAAAGCTTGGACGCCTGGGTGAGCGAGGTTGCGCTGGCCTGGTCATCAGTGAACAGCTGATTGAGGCTGACTCCCAAGGCCTGGGCTATTTTTTCCAGCGTCGCCACGGGTGGGTTTACTTTCCCGGATTCGATTTTAGAGAGCAGGCTGACGGTGAACCCGCAACGGTCGGAGATTTCTTTTAGGGTACGGCTTTGTCGGCGTCGGAGGCTGCGAATTCGGCTGGAGATCTTTTTCATGTGCTCGGTTAAAGTATCTTTTGTAGACGTCACTCAATACAAAACACCCTTACTTTGGTGGGAGGAAGCGGCTGCCTTGTACTGATTGCGTGGCGGCAAGCAATTTAGCCAGAGGGTTTTCCGCTTGGCGGTTATTTTTTATTCCAGAGGAAAAATCTACTTGCCAAACATGTAAGTACATATAAGCATATAGGGACATAACATGAATTTTGAAGGTACCATAGAACTGGATCGCTCGTTATCCACTCCCCTTTACCAGCAGGTTGCCGATTGGATTTCGGGCCGCATCGAAGAAGAGGGTATCGCCCCTGGCACGATGTTGCCGGCAGTGCAGAGCCTGTGCGAGATGGCCGGTGGCGTCAGCCATTTGACCGTGCGCCAGGGGATTACCCAATTGGTTAAGATGGGGGTTCTCTACAGTGTAAAGGGGAAGGGCGTCTTTGTGGCCGAGCGGAGCACCTCCTCGAAGACTCGCCGCGGGACGGTGGCGTTTATCTGCTCCGCCCTTGACCAGGGCTTTGCGCACCAAATTGTCCTCGGGGCCGAAAAGACGCTGCGCCAGCAAGGATACGATTTGATGCTGTGCAACAGTGAGTACAGCGCATCCTGGGAAGCTGAGTACCTGCGGCGCGCACATGCTTCAGGAGCCGATGGCGTGTTGCTCATGCCCTTCATGCCGCCGGGCAACAAGGAGCTGATAGAATCTATCATCGGCGATCGTGTCCGGCCCATGCCGATTGTTTGTGTGGACCGCGGATTTAAGAATCAGGACATCCCGGTGGTCGGGGTGGACAACTATCGTGCGGCTCACGAAGCGGTTAGCTATCTGCTGTCGTTGGGGCACCGGCGAATCGGGTTCATCGTCAATGCACTGCACCTCATCAAGCAGATTGAGGCGATTGAACTGCGCTTCGAAGGTTATCGCAAGGCACTCGACGATTACGGTATCAAGTACGACCCCGAACTGGTCCAGGAGATTGGCGCCACGATGGCCATGCTCAAGCCGGAGGACGTGGGCATGGAGCATTACGGCTATCAGGCCATGCACAAGCTCCTCATGCTGAAAAATCGACCCAGTGCGGTATTCCTGCTCTGGGACGAGCTGGCCCCCGGTGCCGTTGCGGCCATTCGCAATCATGGCTTGGGCGTGCCTGAAGATATTTCTCTGGTCGGTTTCAACGACGATATGCTTTCGCGGCTTATGACCCCCGCACTGACCACGGTGGCGCAACCCGCATCGCAGATTGGTCAGGATGCGGCCAATCTCGTGATCAACCTGATCGAGAAAAAGCAAGTCAGCGTCTCTCGGCTGGCGCTGCCCACCAAACTAATTTGTCGCGGAACCTCCGCACTCAAGGAAGAGCAGTCCAAGTCAAAGAAGAATGCCTCTTTGGCCTGATTGCCTTCAGACAATCAAACATCAACAAGTAGTTACCTATAACAATGAAAACTGCCCCTAAAATGAAGCATATGCTCGGTATCGGCCTTCTTGCTGCAGGCCTTTGCCTTCCGCTGAAAGGACAAACAGTCAACGATCTCGGGTCGAGCCTGGGAACGTTTAATTTTGATTTCGGGGCAGGCTCCGGTACCGGCTCGACACCCCACTATGCCAGTAGCAATGTTTCATTCATTGACAGCTCCGATTTCTACGGCGCCCGGGTTCGTTTCAACCAGTTCAATACCGCGACGGTAACCTACGCCTTCGAGTCCGATAATCTGATTACGGATTTTTCCTACAGCTTCTATGAAGTATCGGAGCCCGGATTCGTGAACTCACTGGTGAACTTGGTGATCGAAGCCAGTACGGATAACTCTAACTGGGATACGGTTGCCACCTACGCGGCCGGCTCGGGCATTACCGAGATACCGGTTGATTCCTACGAGCTGCCCGTGTCCAGCAGTACGCTCTACATTCGGCTTTCGCGAGGCGTTCGCTGGGGCGGTGATGCGGGGCCTATTCAGTGGCAGCTTTGGCAGGGCATGGGCGATTCGGAGTCCACCCCATGGACCTTTACGACGGTGCCTGAGCAATCAACGACTGCCGGTGTTGTCAGTGTGATTGCCTTGCTGGCAGTTATAGCATACAAGAGAAAGCGTTAAGCCCCTTTAATTTCGTTGTTTCCTAGGCCGTCCGACTGCCGCTTTTAGGCTCACTAAAAGTGGCGGGGGAGGGTGCCGTGCCCAAAAATATTCAGGATTACGTACTATGTCTCGAATTTTAACGTATACTATTGCCTGCTTGCTTCCGGCAGTTCTCGTAGCCGCAGAGCACCGGATAGATGACGGCTGGTATCTTGCTGATTCTCCGCCGTCGGGAGAGTCCCGTCAGGAGCCGATTCCGTTCGCTGAAGGTGCGATGACTGCTCCGGATATTGCTCCGCAGGTATGGGCCGGGGATGGCAAAGGCTCGGTGCGTATCAAGGTGGTGTTCGACCTGGGGCGTGATGTGCCGCTAAGCCGGATTGTGGCACGGACACAGTACCCTTCGGAATACTTCAACACGCATTATTTTTATGTCGAAGGGCGCGCCTCCGATCAGGAGCACTATCGCACATTACACCCCATCGGCGTGGACACGACCGAGCCGTGGGAGGAAATTGAAATCGAGCTGGATAATGTGCCAGTGCGCTATGTGCGTTTTGTTTTTGGGCGTCACCATACCTGGTTGAAGACGGGTATTACCAAGGCGGAGTTTTATACGTCTGATACCGGGCTTGCGCCAGCCGAACTCAGTGAGGACCTGGGTGCCGAACTTGATCGCGAGACTGTCATGGTCGACACTTACGGCCAGTTTATCGACGAAGATTGGCCCGGAAAGATCCAGTCCGATGCCGACCTCAGGAGGGATCGGGAGCTGGAGCGTTCCGGCCTCGGCCAAGCGGGAGGCTATTCCGGTCAATACGATATGTATGGCGGCTTCCTGGATAAGTTCGATTTGGAGGCGACCGGCTTTTTCCGCTTGGAGAAGGTGGACGGAGTTTGGTGGTTTGTGACCCCGCTGGGACATCCGTACTTCATGAACGGAATCAGCGCCATCACCCCCTTTGAGTGGGGATACTCCACAGGTTTATACGGCAAGAACGGTTCGCCCAGAAAAGTCTTTGAGGAATTGCCAGATCGCCAGAAGTTCCAGAAGGCATACTTTGAAATGTCGGGCAACCCTCGGGTCAGTTTCCTGCTGGCTAATCTGGAGCGCAAGTATGGCGAAGATTTCTACCCGCAGTGGGTGGAGGTCATGAAAGAGCGCGTTACGGATTGGGGCTTCAATGCCAACGGCAAGTGGCATCGGTCCAAGCTGCTCAACCTGCCCTATATTACTGTCATTGAGCCGAAGGGTCTCGATCGGATCCGTTGGGCCGTGAATCCTTTCCAGGATAACTTTGCCACAAAGGTCGAAAATGAAACGAAGGACTTCCTGAACGGGAGCAAGGACGATCCGTACCTTATCGGTCATACATTCGAAAACGAAAAGGGATGGACCAAGGATATTGTCCGCGATGTTTTGCGGGATAAGAGCGGAAACCAACCGGCCAAAGCTGCCTTTCTGGAGATGATCCTGAAAGAGATGGATGGCAACGAAGCTCGGTTTAAAGAATCCACAGGCCTGACATTTTCCAAACTGGATGATCTGCTCGCTCAGGATCTCTCGAGTAACAAGGCCCTTGTGCCTTACTATGAACCCTTCATCACGTTCGCTTCGAAGACGTATTACCAGACGGTTAACGGGATTATCAGGAAGTACGACCCCAACCATCTATTTCTCGGTTCGTCGCTGACCCCTAAGTGGCAGAGTAGCCCGGAATGGGAGCTGGGTGCGATCGGGTATGTGGATGCCTTGAGCTTCGACTTGTATTTTAAGACTACCGACTGGCTTGAGCCGTACTTGAGCCACGACATTCCAATATTGCTACTGGAGTACGGCTTTACCGTAACCGGACGGGGCATGGGTTATTTTTATGCAAACTACCCGTCACAGCGAGAGCGCGGTATCGGGTATCGGAAGCTCATGGAGGAGTATGCCTCCATCCCTCAGTTCGTGGGCGCCTGCTGGTTTCTGGTTTATGATCAGCCGGTGACTGGTCGCGGCTCCTATGGGGGTGGGGAATCGTTCAACTTTGGTTTTCTCAACCAGCAGGACCAGCCCTACCAGGAGTTCATTGACGAGGTCAAGAAGACCACCGGCCGGCTGTATGAGATTCATGCAGGATTAATTGAACCATTTCATGGAGGCGTTTCATGGCTCAAGAATTAGATTTTATTCCGGTTAGCGGACCGGCAGTACGGCGAGGATTCACCTTGGTGGAGCTATTGTCCGTGATAGCTATCGTCGCCGTGCTGTTTACTATCCTGATTCCAGTATTGTCGAGTATCCGTGCGACCTCGCAGGTCACCGGCTGCACCAGTAACCTGAGGAACTGCCATGCCGCGATACAGCTCTATGTAAACGAGCATGGTGCCTACCCGAGGCCGTTTACGTCCACCGGCTCCTACCAGACCAGTTGGTGGCAGCGGCTAGCCAAGGAGGGCTACTTTGCGCAGGTGGTCGAAGGGAGTAACCAGAAAACGGAAACGTTGGCCCGGGCTTGCCTTGGATGCCCCGCGGTAAGGGATGAGCTGAATGACAGTATTAAGGTTACCTACTCGATGAATAACCATCTCTCCGAAAAGACCCCGGAGACGGTCCGGCATTTTTCGTCCTGCATGCTGTTGATTGATGGATGGCGTCAGAGCAATGGAGCCTATAGCCCGGCGATTTGGAACGGAGGTCCTGCTCCTGAACATCCTCATACGGGTAGTACGAATATCCTTTTCGTCGATGGCAGAGTCGAAGCGGTTCCGACGAAGGAAGTGCCCTACAAGGCGCAGGACAGCATTTCTGCTGAAGAGGTGTCCCGGTTTTGGAACTAGTGGAAAAGGCGTCACCAGGAATCTTTAGAGTCGTTCAAATATGATATTTTCTTTTGAGAAAGCCTTTCAGGCCGGAGTGTCACACATCAACTCGATGGTTTCGCCGGAAGGCTACACGTACTTCGATGTATTTCGTACCTCGCCCGCGGAGGCAGTCATGGATTGGCCGGATTTCGTGGATTTGCCAGCTCGCTATCTTGAAGCGGCCGTCATGCTGCGGCCTTTCGGAAGCTGTCCTTGTGAAAAGAACCTGCGTGATTGGCTCTGGAAGCATATTGCCGAGGATGGGTTGGCCTACCGGCCTGATTCGCCCATTTCACGGCCGGATGCCGAGCTTTTTGATCAAAGCCGTTTGCTGTACACACTCGTATCCTGCCTGCAGAAGACTCCTGGTGACGCGGTTGTGGAGAAGGCTTTGCGTGGACTGTGTGACGGCTTAATCAAGATTTCCACACGCGACGGTGACATCAGCTATATCAGCCAGATTGGTGTTTACTATGGTGGGACGCTCATTCGCCCACTGGCTCAGGCTGGGTTCTTACTGAGGGAAAAGCGCTATCTGGTTTTTGCGCGGAGATTGGCAAAAGGGATCCTCAGCTCGGAGGAGTACTTCGGGGCGGATGGCTCCTTCAAGGGGCATGTGCATGGTCACATGGCGACCGTGGCGGGCTTTATCGTTCTGGCTCTCCATGATCAGGACGATGCCATGCTCAAGCGGGCTGTCGGTATCTTCGACTATGCCAAAAGCATCAGTACGCAACATGGCTTCGTCCCGGAGTTGGCACAACGCGAGGACGCGCTCGTGGCCTGCGAGACTTGCGCCTTGATGGACTACCTGGATGTCGCGTTGCTGCTTGCCCGCTACGTCGACGCGGGAATGTGGAGCCTGGTTGAAAAAGCAACGCGCAATCACCTGGCGCGTAGTCAGGTGGGTGATACTTCCTGGCTCGACTGTAATGATGCTGCCGAGAACGAGGAAGGGATTCTTCGTCGTAACTTGAATTCTTCCCTGGTCGGGTCGTTTGCGGGCTGGAGCGCTCCGCATGCGCTGTTGGCCTACGAAGAGGTTTTTTGGCCCGAGTGGGTACGGACGGAGGAAATGAAACCGCGCTATATGAATAAGGTGCGGGCGATTCAGAATTGTTGCGCGGGTGGCGGGCTCCGGGCCTTGCATCAGGTCTGGAGCAATGTGGTCACCAAGGAGGGTGGTGGACTGAATGTAAATCTGCTTTTCTCCAAGGAAACGAAGGATGTGCGCGTCGAAAGTGCCTTGCCCGCGGACGCGCATGTTAAGATTACGCTCAAGAAGCCAGCCGCCTTCCTGCGTGTGCGGATTCCGGACCGTTGCCGGGTTGATTCACTGGCGCTTAGCCTGAATGGCGAGCCTTGTCATAGCACGAAGATTGTTCACGGCTTTATTGAGATGCATAGCCCGGCCGCTGGGGATGTGATTGAGCTGAGCTTAGAGCTGTTGACCGAAGTGGAAACCTTCAGTCTCAGTAATCCGGGTCATCAGTCCTATCAGTTTGAGGCGGATTGGCTGGGTGAAACCGTTACTGAGATTCGAACCGATCCCGGGAACCCGACGAGCGGATATTCGCGCATATTGAAAGCCCCTGTTCTGGTCTTCTATGGAATGGATGCGCCGGGAATGATGTACGGGCATGTGCCGCCTCCTGCTTTTACCGAGTCACCTCCAGCACCGGCGATGGATGATGGGATTATTGATTGGTATTCACTGGATGCACTGCGTTGAAGCCGAGCCACAATAGCCCTCGTTACGTGTAACCAAGCTTCCCTCATGCCTGTAAATACCATCGACTCGTTTGAGGCCCTGATTTTGCACATTCAGGAGTCTATTTATCAGCCGGTGGCGCCCTTTGACGTTACGGTTTGGTCTAGTGATGAGCCACGTACGTTCGCGGATCGAAAAACCGGCCAGGAGCGAGCCGTCAGTCTGGGGGAATCCTGGGCAAGCAAGCTATTCGATTGTGCCTGGATGCGATTCAGCGCTTCCCTGCCCAAGGAAATTGACCGCTCCTGCCTCGTGGCAAGGATTGATGTCAACGGCGAGTTGTGTCTGGTTGACGGCCAGGGAACGCCTCTTCGTGGCCTAACCTGTATAAAGTCCACTTTTGATGCGACTCTGGGTGCACCGGGTAAAACCGTTTTCCGCCTTGAACCGAATCTGATTCAGGATGGAAGCGTCGAACTCTGGGCGGATGCTGGCCTGAATGACCTGTTCGGCTTTCTCAAGGATAATGGCCGCCTCGTTCTGGCGGAAGTTGCACTGGTACGTGAAGATTTGCGCCAACTTTACTATGACCTTGAGACACTGCATGACTATGTCTCGAACGATGAGCCAGTCGAGGCGGATTACCAGGGAATCCAGCGATGCATAGCAGAGACTTCTGACAACCTGAATGTTGCTGATTCACAAAGTGTGGCCGAGGCCCGTGATTTACTGAAACCGTGGTTTGCATCTGAGCAGAAATCACCACTCAAGGTACATGCCATTGGTCATGCCCACCTGGATTTGGCATGGTTATGGCCTATTCGGGAAACTGTGCGCAAAGGCGCCAGAACTTTTGCGACCGCATTGTACAACCTTGAGCGCTACCCACACTACCAGTTTGCTTGTAGCCAGCCGCAACTTTTTCAATGGATAAAGGAAAGCTATCCGACGCTTTACAAGAAGGTTAAGGACGCTGTGAAATCAGGGCGTATCGAGCCCTTGGGTACTTTTTGGGTGGAGCCGGATTGCAGTATGCCCAGTGGTGAGTCGTTCGTTCGCCAAATTCTGTATGGTGCACGCTTTTTTCGGGAGGAGTTCGGCGTGGTTCCCGATTTCTGCTGGCAGCCGGATGTCTTTGGCTATCATGGACAGCTGCCCCAGATTCTGCGACGTAGCGGGCACCGCTATTTCATGACGCAGAAGCTTTCATGGAATGTCGTAAACCGCTTTGATCATCACTCGTTTTTTTGGGAGGGTGTCGATGGCACTCGGATACTGACGCATATGCTCCCGGAGGAGACTTATAACAGCCCGGCGGCCGCCCGGTCTCTCCATAAGATAGGCAGTGAGTATGCGGAACGGGAGGTTTCGAATCATGCGCTCATGGTCTATGGGATAGGTGACGGTGGTGGCGGTCCCGACGCGGAGCACCTGGAGAGGTTGCGGCGTGTTCCCGGATTGCCCAGATTGCCGGAAGTTGAGTTCGGAATGGTGTCGGAATTTTTCAAGGTCTGGAGCCGGGACCAAAATCAATT
This sequence comes from Verrucomicrobiia bacterium, assembly GCA_030432235.1. Taxonomy (GTDB): domain Bacteria; phylum Verrucomicrobiota; class Verrucomicrobiia; order Opitutales; family Cerasicoccaceae; genus JAUIHT01. The sequence continues at coordinate 643,755 of JAUIHT010000001.1, forward strand.
CCCTACCTGGACGGGTGAGCTTTACCTGGAGCGTCATCAGGGCACGCTGACTACTCAGGCCGAAACCAAGCGCCTTAACCGTATGGCGGAAGTTGCGCTTCGTGAGCTTGAGTGGGCTGCCTATTTATCGAGTGACTGGCCGGGTGGGGCTCTCGATGAGCTTTGGAAGGAAGTGTTGCTCTACCAGTTTCATGATGTGCTGCCGGGCACATCCATCAAGCGTGTCTATGATGAGTGCTATGAACGCTATCATGATATACTCCGGAAGCTGGAAGAACTCATTGAGGTTCGTTATCGCAAAGTGGCGCAAGCAATGATGCCGTCTGCGGGGACGGTTATCTTTAACTCGCTTTCCTGGCCGCGCACGGAATGGTTGCAGTCGGCTGACAGATGGCGACGTGTTCGTATTCCCGCAGCAGGATGTTTGGGTATGGGTGCCTTTCAAGTCGAGGACGCACACGAAGATCTTCAGGCCAGCCCCGAACGATTGGAGAATGAGCACCTCTGTGTTCGCTTTGATCGCGAGGGTTATATGGCTTCAGTTGTCGATAAGCAGAGTGGACGCGAGTACTTGGCCGATACGTCACGGGCAAATGATTTTGTCATTATTGAAGACACTGGAAACGCATGGGACTTTGAAACTAATCATGAGTCCAAGGATGTTTGGGGCTATTTGCGGCGCAGGATCGAACGTCCTCGCTTGACTGGTTCGAAGGCTACTCTGAACGGTCCTTTTGCCGAGCTTCGACAAACGTGGTCATTGCGTGATTCCACTATCAGCCAGACCATTCGCTTGGCGTCAGGGTCGAGCCAGGTGGAGTTTGATACCGAGGTCGATTGGCAGGAGACCGCAGCCATGCTCCGTGTACGATTCCCGGTGGCGGTTCAGGCAGAGAATGCGCTCTATGAGATTCCGTTTGGGCACATAGCCAGGAGTACACGAGAGGATACGTTGGTGCAGCGCGCTCAGATCGAAGTGGCGGCATTGCAGTGGGTGGATTTATCTGAGGAGACGCATGGGGTGGCACTTTACAACGATAGTAAACACGGCTTCCGCATTAAGCAGAACGTTATCGATATGGCTTTGATCCGTAGCGTTCCTTATCCCGGTGCTCCGCTCATCAATAAGGACGATGTAGACGAGTCGAGTGTGGGGGAATACACGGATTTGGGCTCTCACCGCTTTCGCTATGCGTTCAGGCCTTATGAGGGGCCATGCAATACTGCCCGCAACACGGCCGAGGCTAGAATGTTTAACACGCCCTTGCGCGTTATCCGGCAGGAGAAGGCTTCAGGGGCAGAATCTTTTGCGGATATTACCAAGGGAGTCCCGATGCTCCAGCACCCCGCCATTGAGCTTGCCGCAATCAAGCGCACGGAGAATGGGGAAGGTTGGGCTATGCGCTTGATAAATGTATCCGGAGAGGCAGTTACCTTGCCTCCGCCGGATGGTGATTGGATTGAGGCTGACTTAAATGAGCAACCTGCCTCAGGAAAAATACCTGTGCGTGCCCTTAACTTTAGACCTTTAGAAATAAAGACTCTGATAAACAGCTAACATTAGGTGCGCCATGTGGCTATAGTCTGTGAACCCTAACGAAAGGAGCCGAGTCAGTTGATCAATACCCCGGTAGTGGAAAGATGGGATGAGGGGAAATAACAACTAGATATTAACCCTATATTAATAAGAAAATGAATAAGACAATTGCTATGTTAGCCCTATTGGTTGGTGCGCTGTCGCCTGCCATAGTTTCTGCCCAGTCCATACCTGATGATTACATCACTGATGCGATGCTCAAGCAGTCAGGCGATCATATTTTGCCAAGGCTTGATTCTCTGATAAACAACAGAGAATACTATATCCCCGATTTGATATGTGATGGGACTGACGAGGTGGATAAGCTGAACGATGCCATCGAGTATTGTTATAATAATGGTATTACGACCCTTGTGCTTCCGCCTAGGGGAGTCATTGGGATTTCGGAGCCTATTGTCTGGCTGCCCGGGATAAACATTATCTCAAATTCATCTCCTGGATTTTACAATGGCCTGGAATGGTTTAGCGATACGAATGATATCAGTAATGGAACGATACGTATTCGAGCGATTAGTACGTTTGCCGATGCGATGATAAAGTACAACAACACTGGTCTAACCAATGAGCTCGGAGGGCTTTTGGAAGGGGTTTTGCTTGATTGTAATCAGAAGGCCAAATATGGCATATGGATCGGTAGCCCTTCACTAAAAGAATCAGCACTGGAGGTTAATCGTGTTTCTATTCAGGGGGCTACGGGCGACGGCATCTATATACAGAATACACTGGTCGTTAAGCTAAGGAACCTGAATATTTCCTCATGTAATGGCTGGGCTCTGAATGGGGCATATGGCTTTTCTGATTCGATTGTTGAAAATGTCTATTTTCATACCTGCAATGCGGGTGGAGTTCGTCTGGGGCCTGGTTCTGTCTATGTGCAGTTTTCCGGAGGCAAAGTTGAGGATAATTATGGGCCTGCGTTTTATTTGGATGGAACAGCGAGCTCCGTTAAAGCGGACATATCTTGTATTATTCACAATAATCATGGGAGAGCTGTTCATGCTGTTAATGGTGCGTATGCCATTGTGCGTGGGAAAAATATTGTGGGAAATTGCCAGGCATTATCCGGCTCAAACTCAATCAGCGTATTTGCGGACACCGGTGCGACCATCCATGTCTATAATACACAGATATCCGGAAGTGAGTATGCTCTAGGCTCGGCAAACAGCGGCTCTATATTTGCGTCCAACAATGACTTAACCGGAGATACAGCAGCTACCTACTCAATCAGTGGAAAGGTGACCAACAACCGTATGAATGGGGTTTCACAAAGAATAAATCCCGGTGCTGTTATGCAGTCGGATACGATACCGGCTAATGGATCTAGGACATTTTCCTTTCCGGATTTTCTGTCTACGGTTGGCGGATATACCAGGCTCGGGGTATATGAGTTGATTGTCAGCACAGTGCAGTATGGTCAGGCTCCTGGGGCAGGCATCAGTGCCGTGTATTTGCTAAACTATGGCAGTGCAGGCTCATCGTATGGTGTCGGACTGCGGGAAGTGCTTCCGATAAATAATACGGGATGGATCTCTGGAGTTTCGGTGGCACTGCAGGGTGATCATACCACCTTGGATGTGACTGTGAATGCCGGTCCGTCGATGGGGGCCGTAAGTGGCAATACCTGGGTGAATGTCCAATTGGTGGATAAGGGCGTCAACGGGTATCGGTACAATACCGATTGAGCTGTAATGAAGTGAGGCCCGATAGAGTAATGTCACAGCCCTGCGTGAGCCTGTCAGCAGTCACGACTTATGGAGCTGCTCACGCGGGGCTGATTGGCAGTCATGGGCCTTTATGGGTGGTACCAGCGAAAGTGGGATTCCGGCTGGAGATACTGTGTGCGGACGATTGACAGTGTCAAGGGTCCCAACCATGTTACGAATCATGGCCAGGCGTGTCACCCTCAAGGATATTGCGAAAGAGGCGAATGTGCATTTTACCACGGTCTCGCTTGCTCTAAAAAACGACCCGAGGCTTCCGCAAAAAACCAGAGACCGTCTTCAAAAGCTGGCCGGGAAGATGGGCTACGTGCCGGACGCGGCCATGAAGGCACTTTGTGTTTACCGTCAGGCAAACCGCCCGCATCCGATACGTAGCGCGCTGGCTTATTTGACCGATATGCCGAGAGCGCATCCGCTCAATAGCCACATTTACACCAGTTCTAAAAAGAAGGCGTCGCAGATCGGCTATAACCTGACTGAGTTCAATCTCAGCGATCCCGGCACGAGTTTGAAGTCGTGCATGAGCATCTGGCGGAATACGGGAATCAAGGGAGTGCTTGTTGGCCCCGTGGAGAATCCGAAGCCACTGGCCGAGGCGAGCTGGGACCGATGGGTGACGATGGCGATCGGCTATACGGTGGATAAACCTGAATTCAATCGCGTGGTTCCCGATCTGTTTCATAATCTGCTCGAGCATTTGAGTATCCTGCGGGAGCGAGATTACCAGCGGATCGGCCTGTTGCTGTATGGCAACTACAGCACAAAGATATACGGGATTTTGCACGGCGCCTACTTGTTGGAGCAGGCACGCCACGGCTCAGACCGAGTAACTGCCTATGTGCAGCAGGGCCCCAGTACGCCGAAGACAATGAAGGCCTGGATTAAGCAGAAGCGTTTAGACGCCCTGGTCGCGCCGTTGGAAGACTACCTGGTCCTCAGAAAGACAGGCTTGAGGATTCCCGAGGACATCGGTTTTTCACTGCTGGCCTATAAGCCTTATGAGCCGGAGAACTCGCCGGAGTGTGCAGGCATGAACCTGACTTACGATGTGGTGGCGGCCAATGCGGTTTCCTACCTGGCCTCACAGCTACAGGAGAATGACTTTGGATTGCCGGAGCGGCCGAAGTGTCTCTTGGTTCCCGGCCGGTTCCACGAAGGTTCCACCATTCGCCCGACCCTGCAGCCGGCCTGAGGCTTACTTAACCAGTGACCACCACTCTTGTTTGTGCTGGAGCATTTCGTCCATGGTGTAGGCTCCGGTATGGCCATCGTAAAAGACCATGGTGGCTTTACCTCCATAACGATAAGCAATGGCGTGCTTGTTGTCATTGATTTCTTCACCGGTATAACGCGTGGTGCCCCACGGGCCCGTAACCCAGTCCAGCGCATCGATAAAGGCGATGGTGTTGGCCGGATCCTCGAAACTGGCCATATTGACCTGGTAGGGAACTTCAGCATCGAACCAACCGCTCAACCCTAAAGTATTCATGGCGTAGGAGCGGTTATATTTACGATTACCTTCATCGTCGAGGACACCGGTATTGGGAGAGATAAGGTCCTGGGGCCATTCCGCTCCGCTAGGGATTTCGAGCAGCTCGCGATAGGGCTGATAGTCCAGCCACCTCTTTATCTTTTCTGTCTCTGGATCGATTCGGCGTATAGGGATGAACTGGCCGTCATTATCCAATGCATAGAGGTTATTGGCGGTCTGGTATTGACGGAGAATGGACAGGCTTTTCGCCATGGAGCCCTTGTCTCGCGCACCTTGCACGCTGAATAGTAGCACCGCCACCAGAAGGGCAAGCACCGACAGGGCCACCAGGGTTTCGATGAGACTGAAACCATGTCGGCAGGCGGGGTGGGCGCTCAATGTCCGGGTGGGGAGGGGCATTTGGGTAACGGGGTGAGGAGGGGTATTTTCTTCTCAAATATTTAGACTGAGGCAGGTGACTTAGCAATTTTTTAGTGATTCTAACAGTAGTATTATACTAATGTTAGAACGGTATTTGATTTGCTGAAATTAACCGCATTCGGGAAAATGCGACGCGTAACACATATTAGTCTCTGGTGTGCGATTGAGCATTTGTTCAATGGCGCATTGTTACCGGGGCCAAGCGCGTACGCGGTTCGTCCTGTATCCAGAGTCGTACAGTCCCCACTTACTTCAACCAGAACCCATAATACCCTATGAATAGCCCAAAAAAACAAAGCATTAAACTACTACTTACCATTCCTTTGCTAGCCGGTTTGGCAGCCGTTCAGGCGGACGTGGTGCTCGAGTTTGACAGCACCAGCTATGTGTCCGCGGATACGGATTTCCAGCGCAAGGCTCCCAAGGATACCAGTCCGAGCGGTCCTTATGTTTTGACCAACAGCTTCAGTGACTCCAGTGCGCTAAGCCCATCGTCGGGATACACTGGCCCTGTCTTCTACGGCGGCTACGATTTTACCAGCACGACGATCAATCCGCCGAACGGCATCTCCCGCCAGGAAGTCCGCAACAATTACCAGGGCACGGACCAGATTGTGATCAAGGCCACCAACTTCCCCGATACCTGGGAAGGCAGCGATTTGTCCCTGCATGCCGTTTACCTTTTCAAGCAGGTCGACTTTAACCCGGGTTATACCACCGGCAACATCGGTTTGGACGGGCTTTCGGTAAGCTGGGGCAGTGTCGATATCTCGGCTACCTATGATCTGACAGGTTACTATCTCGTACAAAAGGACGACACCTACTACCTGTCTCATACGACCTTTGACATGACCACGGACGGCATTGCTTCGCTTTCCGGCGCGAGTCTGGATTCCGAAACCTGGGCTGTCTACGATCCGGCCACCAACCTGAATTTCGATCAATCCTCGGCCTCGTACAACAGTCTCACGCTCGAGAACATCACGTCGGTAGGTATCTACTACGAGGATGACCTGTGGGCTGGTGGGACCAACACATCAGCCTTCGACATCGGTATCAAGACTTTCGCCGCAGATGGCACCGTGATCCCCGAGTCGAGTCACGTATCGCTCCTGTTGGGACTGGCAGGCCTGCTGTGCTTCTGGCGATTCCGCTCGTGTAAGCGCTGCTAACAGCCCCACACGTCTTTAATTCTTTTTCATTCTCTCGCAGGTCTGATGGGTTCTGGGCCTGCCGGGGTTTCGTGTGCCCACTGGGCATACCTGTGCCAACGATAGACATTATCATTCTAATAGATTTTCGGTTTGGGATACCATCCCTGACGCCATTTGGAGGCGCTAGGATGTCCACCCAATTCACAGTTGCTTAGCCTTACAGTATTCACGGTGAAACCTCCCACCTTCGAAGACGATGCCAGCCCGGTGCGTGCCCCGCGTATTCCGGAGAGCGACCGCATTCCCCTCCTGTCCAAAGTGACCTTTGCGCTGGGCGGCAAGATGCAGTATCTCTCCACGGACTTGACGCTCAAAGTCCTGTGGCTGCCGTTTTTCAATATCGGGCTGGGCATCAATCCCGCAATGTTGGGAGTAGGGCTCATGATTATGCGGGCCTGGGATGCGGTCTCGGATCCCATCATGGGCAATATTTCCGATAACGCCCGTACCCGCTGGGGGCGCCGTCGCCCCTTCATTGCAGTGGGGGCAGTGTTAACCGGCTTGATCTATCCCTTCCTATGGAGACCGCCCGAGTCGTGGGGTTCGACCGGGATGCAGCTCTATCTGCTGGCTATGGGGTTGCTGTTTTTCACCGCCTTTACCTGTTGGTCCATGCCGTATTTCGGCATGCAGTTGGAGTTGACACCGAACTATGACGAGCGTACGCGCTTGATGGCATGGACGGCGTTGTTCGGGAAAATCGTATCCCTGGCCGGCGGCTGGGTCATGGCTATCCTGGCCAGCTCCTGGTTTGCCAATCCCGAAACCGGTGAGCCGGACATCGTCAACGGCATGAGGACCTGCAGTTGGTTTATCGCGGCACTCATCATCATGATGGGTCTGCTCCCGGTTATCTTCGCACGCGAGCGCTACTATGTGTCGGAGACGAGCCATCAATCACGAGATCCGTTTTGGGCGAGTATCCGGGAGTCTTTCAACTGCCGTCCACTGTGGTATTTGATCGGCGTTTCGTTTTTTCTCGTACTCGGCAACGCCTCCATCGCCAGCCTGGGGCAGTACGTGAACATCTACTTTATCAACGATGGAAAACTGGCGGATGCCACCATCGTGGAGGGATGGAAGTTTACTGCCATGCTGACCTTTGGCATCATAACGATCCCCCTGTGGACATGGCTCAGTGAGCTCTTCGACAAAAAGCTCGTGGTCGCACTTCTGTTCGCGATGGGGATCTGCGGGCACCTGCTTTATGTCCGCTGCCTGGTTCCGGAGCTGCCTTACCTGCAATTGATTCCCGCCGTGATGGAGTCCGGCGCTCTGGCCGCCGTTTGGCTTTTCCTCCCCTCTATGAAGGCGGATGTGGCCGACTATGACGAGCTGCAGACCACGCGTCGGCGCGAGGGGGCGCTTAATGCCTTTTACTCCTGGTTCATTAAAGCAGCCATGACCTGCGCCATGGGACTGGGGGGCGTGACCCTGCAATTGACCGGCTTCGACGTTGGCCTGGATCATCAAACTCCCGAGGTGCTGGCACGGATGAAGTGGACCTACATCCTACTGCCGGTCGCGATTTGGTGCACCGGGCTTTGCTTTATCCTACTCTACCCACTCAACCGCAAAGGCATGGCGGAAATCCGTCGGCAGCTCGAAGCCCGGCGTGGGAAACTATGATGCGCCTGCCTGCCCGTAATTTTTTGAATATGATGACTAAAAAAACGCACTTCGTATTTTTCAACCCGGACCAATGGCGTGGTGACGTCATGGGCCACTTGGGCAATCCGGCCGCGTCCACTCCGGAGTTGGATAGATTGGCCGAAACCGATGCGGTCTCTTTCAGCCGGGCATTCTGCCAGAATCCCGTTTGTACGCCCAGCCGTTGCAGCTTCATGACGGGTTGGTATCCGCATACACTCGGCAAGCGTTCGATGACGCATTTGCTGCGCCCTGACGAGCCCACCATGCTTCACCATCTCAAAGAGGCCGGCTGGCGCGTTTGGTGGGGTGGCAAAAACGATCTCACGCTGGATGTTGAAGGAGCCTGCCACGTGCGCCACAAGGCCCGGCCTGCACATGAGAATTTGCACGTGGACGAATCCTGGCGTCCCTCGCCCGCGGATTTTTCCATGTTCGCGGGTAAGCGGGATAAGCACCCGGGGGAAGACTGCTATCTGGATCAAGACTGGTGCCACGTGCTGGAGGCCGAACGGGTCATCGAGGCTTACGACGGCAAAGGGCCTCTCTGCCTGTACCTTGCGTTGCAATATCCACACCCTCCTTACGGTGTGGAAGAGCCGTACTTCAGTTCGATAGATCGGACGGCTTTGCCGCCACGTATCCGGGCCGAGGAGATTGGCCCGGGCAAGCCGGTCATGCAGGGGTTGATTCGGGAGCGACAGAATCTGGACGACCATGACGAGGCTTGGTGGGACGAATTGCGTGCTACCTATTACGGCATGTGTGCTCGGGTGGACGCCCAGGTGGGACGCATCGTGCGTGCTCTCAAGCGAGCCGGTTTGTATGATGACACCGCGTTGTTCTTTTTCTCAGACCACGGCGACTACACCGGTGATTATGGTTTGGTAGAGAAAGCTCAGAATCTGTTCGAAGACTGCCTGACCCGTGTTCCGTTCCTGCTAAAACCGCCCGCCTCACAAGATTGCCAGCCGGGTGTCCGTAAAGCTCTGGTGGAACTGGTCGACATCCCCGTGACCGTTTACGAGTTGGCGAACATCGAGCCGGCGTATTCCAATTTCGGTCGTTCGCTGACGCACCTTCTGGCCAAGGACGAAACCCACCGGGATGCCGTTTTCTGCGAAGGTGGCCGTCTGGAAGGGGAGACGCATTGCGCCGAATCCAGCGCCGACGATCCGGCGTCGCTTTACTGGCCGCGTACTTACATTCAAAAGACCGACGATGTCGCGCACGGCAAGGCCATCATGTGTCGCACGGACCGCTTTAAATATATCTACCGCCTGAAAGAGCCCGACGAATTCTACGACTTGGTTCAGGACCCTAATGAGTGCCATAATATCATCGACACGCCTGCCTATGCCCCGCGCCTGGAGTCTTGCCGTCAACAGGTGCTGGATTTTCTGGCCAGAACCAGCGATATTGTGCCCTGGCAACAGGACCCACGCGACGTGAACGCCAATACCGCATCGAGTTTATATCCGCAACCTGCATCAGTGGACCCCGCACCTTCACGGGTTGCTGAAGTCTAATAACCCCGAAATCCATGACACGTCTTTTTCCCCTCTTGGCTCTAATGTTCCTGGTGTCCGTCCGGGCAGAGCAGCCGAATATCCTTTTCATCTCCATTGATGACTTGCGCAATTACGTGGGCTACTTCCCGGACGAGCATCCTTCCGTGCACACCCCCAATATCGATCGCCTTTCGGCTGAGGGCGTTTCCTTTACCAGTGCCTACTGCCAGTCACCGATGTGCGCGGCTTCCCGCAACAGCCTCATGACGGGTCTGCTGCCGTCGACGACCGGGGCCTATGGATTTCAAAAGCGGCGTGAGATTCCCGCGATGAATGTGGCCACGCTACCGGAGCATTTTCGGGAGAATGGCTACACTACCATCGGCACGGGCAAGCTGCACCACGGCAGTCCCAAGGAAGGTCACGGGCCGGACCCCGAGGAGTGGGACGAGTACTGGCCGTCCATCGAGAAGCCGCGCCTGAACATGCAGGGCGAATACGCAAAGAAATACCACCCCTGGGCCAACGTGAAATGGGGACCGACCGTCGAAGGCGACGAAGCACAGGCGGACCATGCCCATGCCGAATGGGCGGTGAAGCGCATCGAGGCGGGCCTGCCGCAGCCGTTCTTCCTGGGCGTTGGGTTTTACCGTCCGCACCTGCCCTGGAAGGTGCCGCAGGAATATTTCGATCATTATGCGCCTTCGGAAAAGCTTCCGCCCGTGCCTCGCAAGGAAGACGACCTCGACGACGTTTCGCCGGCGGGTGAGTTCTTCACCCGTTACATTCACAAGGGGCGCTATATGATCGAGAAAAAGATCGAGGAGAAGGACTGGTATGACGAGGCCCTGCAAGCTTACCTGGCCAGTGTCGAGTTCACCGACAAGCAGGTGGGTAAGGTCCTGGACGCCCTTGAGGCCAGCCCCTACGCCGATAATACGATCATAGTGCTGTGGACCGACCACGGCTACAATCTGGGCGAAAAGAAGGCGTGGACAAAGTTCACCCTCTGGCGTGAGGCTGATCGCGTGCCGCTCATCATTGTTGTGCCGGGTAAACTGGCCGGCCGGATCAGCGATGCCCCAGTGCAGTTGCTCGACCTGTACCCGACGCTGATTTCCTTGGCGGGCTTGCCGCAGCCGGAACATGCTCTGGAAGGGCGCGACATCAGCCCGCTGCTGGACAATCCGGATGGAGACTGGCCTTATGCGGCTCTAACCACCGCGGGCGAAAACAACCACGCGGTTAGTACTTCCGAATGGCGCTACATTCGTTACTTCAATGGCGACGAGGAGCTTTACAACGTGAAGGAGGATCCCAACGAGTGGACCAATCTGGCCAACGAGCCCGACCTCGCCCCGGTCAAGCAGGAGCTGGCGCAGTTTCTGCCTGAAACCAACGCTCCCAACGCCCCGGGAACCAGCCTCAACGCTTACTACGATCGTGGCGCATGGGATATCGCCGAGGGCAAGCAGAAGGTGCTTCAGGCCGTAGAGCGGAACAAAAAAGATAACGACGAGGCGGAGGACTAATCCATGATGATAAGAAAGTACACGCACGTTATTCGATTCGCCGCCGCCTTGGGATTTGTTGCTGGGGGAATCTTTGGAGTAGGGCAGGCAGCCATGCCCGTCGGTAACGCTGAGCAGCCCGATGGCGTTATGCTCTACTGGGGGCAGGAGCCGGTGGAGGTGCAGACTAGGACCCGCGCGCAGCGTTGCCTGAACGGGCTTTGGCAGTTCATTCCAAGCAGCAGCAAAACCACGCCGGACCAGGGCTGGGGCTACATCTGGGTGCCCGGTGCCTGGAGTACGGTACTCTCAAAAATGCCGGGTGTGGTAGCGAGCGGAGAAGGTAAGGCATGGGGGGGCTTTAACACGAATAACCGCAGTCCAGGCGCGGCCAAGGTAAACTGTGCCTGGTATCGCCGCGTAATCACGATCCCGGAGGATTGGGCAGGGCGGCGGCTCTTCCTCGACTTTGATCGGGTTTGCACCGACGCGGAGGTTTTCGTCAATGGAGCCAAGGCCGGGGATGTTCGCTGGCCGGGCGGTGAGGTTGAAATCACTAGCTTGGTCGATGGCCCCGGGGAGGCCGTCGTGGCCATGCGCGTGGTGTCCGTGCTGGACAAGACCGAGTTTACTGAATTCATGGGCGATGCCGGTGATTTGACCATCAAGAAGACTATCAAACTCGACAACCGTGGTGTCACCGGTGACGTTTTTCTGCGCAGTTGCGACCCCGGACCCTACATCGACGATATTTTTATCCAGCCGTCCACGCGTGAGAAGCAACTCAAGGTGGATTTCTCCGTGCCGGAAGGCGAACTGCCGGAGTCGCTGGAGGTGGCTGTTGCCTGCGTCAACGCGGACGGTGAGGTGGAAAAAACCTATGCGACGACCCTTCCGGTAACTTCTCCGCAGCAGCGCGATTTTGAGATAGTGTTCGACTGGGAGGATCCCGCTCTTTGGGACTTCCTCCAACCTAACCTCTACACGCTGCACCTACGCGTTCGTGGCCCGGGGATGGACGACGAGATTGCGCAGGATTTCGGCTTCCGGGAATTCTGGATCGACGGACGCAAGTTCATGCTCAACGGCAAAGAGTTCCGCCTGCGTCCGCGCAATGCCATCCGTAATCACCATGACCGCGAGATTGTCTCCGCCGAATGGATGGATGGCTCGATCGACGGCATGATATCACTGGGCGGCAATATTCAGGAATTTTGGCCTTGGGATCACTACACTCGCGGTACGACGCGCATGCTCGATTTATGGTGTGAGCGCGCCGACCTCAAGGGCTGGCCCGTCATTGCCCCGTTGGGGAGCATGCGGCAGTTTGCCGACGAATGGGACAGCGCGGACCAGGAGCGGGAGGAATGGCTGCGGTTGACGGAGAGGGAGGTCAAGCAACTGCGTAACCACCCCAGCGTCATGATGTGGATTCACAGTCCCAATCGGCTGCCGCTCAAGTACGACCAGGACCCAACGGTGCTGGGCAATCGTGAACGCCTAACGCCCGCCGATGATGACCACTACATGAACCTGCTTCATAGCGCGCGTCAGGCCAACCAAGCCGTCCGCGACCTGGACCCGACGCGTCCGATTACCCTGCATCATGGTGCCGCCGCCGGCGATTACCATACCATTAACAACTACCTGAGTTGGATTCCCCTGCAGGAGCAGGAGGAGTGGCTTTCGGAGTATATGGTCAGCGGAGACATGCCCTACCTGCCGGTCGAGTTCGGCTTCATTCCCCATATGGACAACCGCCGGGGCCGGAATGGATGGAAGGGCGCCCAGTCTTCGGAGTCACTCGTCACCGAGTACAGCGCGGTCAGTCTGGGGCCACGCGCGTTCCGTGAAGAGACCGAAGAGACCCGACGGGCCAATCCAGAGAACTTCAAGCGTGATCAGAAGTACGAGCAGTTTTTCCCGGCTTTGTCGCCAGCGATTGATGAGGTGAACTATCAGGCATCCAAGCGTGTCTTCCTGAGTTGGCGTACCATGGGCGCGCCCAGTACCCCGCTGCAATGGTATCTGGATTACTTTTGGGAAAAACCTAATGGCGGCCCCAAGACAAGGCCGAAGCAGATTAGCGGACCCTTTGAGCCAGGTCGGCGCGGGGCCTACGTGCCGACGCTGACCCCGTATAAGCTCTACTACCAGTGTGAGATGTCGATGGAACCGACCAAGGCAGCCGCTTATTTCGATGAAGCCTTCGCACCGGTGGCCGCCTGGATTTGCGCCCCGCCGCAGGACGGTGACATTGCTGCCTTCACCGCCAAGGACCATCATTTCGCTGCTGGCGCAACGATAACGAAAAGCATCGCCCTGATAAACGACACGCGCGCGACTCAGCCCTACACCTTCACTTGGCAGGCTTTCCTGGGAGACGAAGCTATTGCCTCTGGCGCCGGGGAGGGTGAGATTGAGAGCGCGCAGAATCTGTTTGTGCCTCTTGCTTTTGACGCGCCCGATATTGCCGAGGCCAAGGCGGACGGCCATATCGAACTCACCGCCACCATCGGCGGTCAGACTAAGACAGATCGCTTCGATTTCCGCCTTTATCGGCCTGCTCCTATGGTAAAGCAGCACCTGCTGATTTTCGACCCGGAGGGCAAGAGCCGCGCCATGCTGCAGGCGCTCGGTTACACGCTGTCGAATTGGGATGGAAAGCCCAGCGGGGAAACACTCGTCATCGGACGCGAGGCTTTGACCAGCGGAGTTACCCTGCCGGGCAATCTGGAAAACTACGTGAGTGACGGTGGGCGAGTCGTCATCCTGCAACAGCAGCCGCAGTGGTTGGAGCAGCACGGGTTCCGTGTCGGCGCCCATGTGTTGCGCCAGGTATTTCCGGTCGACAGCGTAGCGAACCGGCTTGGCGGTGTGGATGCGACAGATCTACGCGACTGGAGCGGGCATAGTAGCCTACGGCCCGTAGTCGGTGCCTCCATGGCCCAATCATCCACTTCCTATCCTCCGCATGGTTGGCATTGGAGTAACCGTGGCGGAGTCACGTCCGCACCTGTTGAAAAACCGCATGTGGGGAATTGGACGCCACTCCTGGAATGCGATTTCGGCAGCCTGTATTCGCCTTTGCTGAAAATGGACTATGGCGAGGGCGAGGTAATCCTGTGTCAGCTCGACCTCGAAGATCACGTGCAGACAGACCCGGCTGCCACCTTGGTTTGCCGTGGGATCATCAGTGCTGGTGCCGACGCTCCCGCTCCCGCGTTGGAGGGCAAGACGTACGTCAGTGCCTCGAGGCGTTGGAAGGATTTGCTCAAGGGCATGGGGCTGGAGTTTGTACCTTTGACCGGCAAGACCATCCCGGGGGATTGCGGCCTGCTGGTGGTTGGCCCGGAGGCGTCGTTGGGAGAAAAACCCGTCCTGGATTTCGCTACATCTGGTGGACGCGTCTTGTCCTTGCCGGATTCGCCGCTTGAAGGTCCCAAGCAAACGGTCCCGGCTTATGGTGGTAGTCCGGAGGTTCCGGCCTGGTCGGAAAGCGCCGGACTGTCCGTCAGCGACTTGCATCTGCGTGCTCCGTTCGATATGGAGCTTTTTGTGCCGGACCAAAGCGGCGCCGTCGAAGTTGCGGCCAACGGCCTGCTGGCACGGCGTCAAGTCGGCGAGGGCGTAATTGTCTTTACCCGCTTTTACCCCGATGTCTTCAAGGCCGACAAGAAGACCTACTTCCGGATTACACGCTGGCGCAGCTACCGGGTGCTGTCTCAACTACTTAGCAATCTCAGGGCAACGTTCAGGGGGGACGTCGCGTTGTTCCATACTTCGGAAGAGACCGCATCCTCGCCGGCGTCCATTAACCTGGCCGGTCCCTGGCGGGCCTGGAGGACCGCTACTCTGCCGACGGGTTCCGGCAACGCGAAGCCCAACGACCCGGGGATTAGCTCAAAGGCAAAGCGCATCATTTCCGGCGGTTCCATCCCAGGCGGCGAAGCGGTTGAGGTTCCGGCCTATCAGGAAAGCTACGGCGGGCCCTGGACGCAGTTCAACGGTGAAAGCGTTTTTCAGAAGGAGGTTATGATCCCCCGGGAATGGGTGGGTTCGGACCTCGTCCTTGAGCTGGGCATAATAGATGACTTTGATAATACTTACTTCAACGGCGTTGAGATTGGAAAAACCGATTCGAAGCATGAACGACCCTGGTCGCATGAGCGTCTTTACGTTGTCCCTGCCAACCTCGTTCGTGAAGGCGGCAACCGCATCACGGTTCGTGTGTTTGACAACTATGCCAACGGCGGGCTCCTGGGTAACAGTGGCGAGTTGTGGTTGAAGCCGCAAGACAGCGCCAAGCCGCCACTTTTCAACGGCTGGTATTCCACGGATTACCGCGAGGACTTTTCATTGGGTGATGATCCTCACCGTTACTACCGCTGGTGATGGCAGCTCAGGGGCGGCCTGGAACTTTCCAGGCTGTCATACCTGTGATCGACTGTCACGGCTGCCGCAGATAAACACGGCTATAGTCCCATTCAAAAAACTTCCCGTCCATAGCACCAGCCGGGAGCGTGTGATTGACACTGCTGACTTGGCGGTGCCCCCAGCCCGCATCGAAAATAAAGCTCATGTCGATAGGTTCCCCCGAAGAAGTACTGCCGTTGGTCCAAAAGGCGGTACCCCGCTGAACCGGAATGCCATCTATATAGGAAACGAATGTGTTATCCGAGTAGTACGCCCAAGTCCAAGTATGCCATTGTGAGGCGTCGAAGTCAGTGATGCCATAATGCTGCATCGCATTGCCCCAGTTCGAATGGTAATTCGTTTCCGAGGTGCCCCCAACCACGGATGAGTGCCAGTAACGGCCGTCATAGTTGGTATATCCGTTGCCATTATTATAGCCGAAACTCTCAACCAAATCCATCTCCGCACCGTTATTCCATTTGTTGCCGGCAGTCCATAGCGCGAACCAGAAATAGGGTGGGGGAACATAGCGCACACGTGTTTCCCAGAGCAAATCCAGTCCAAGTAACGAACCGCCGTTTGGCAAAGTCCATTTGGCCTGAAAAGAACCGTTGCCAACATTATGCTGCTGGGGATTTAGCAGAAGCGCGCCGTCGAGCGGCTTTAGGTAAGTGCGCATGGTGGAGCGAAAAAACTGCCGTACCGGCCCATCGGTATTCACTCCCTCAATGGGTTGATCCCCGATACCCCAAGGCAGATTGGTAAGAGCGTTGTCGGTATCCGGTGCAACGATGAGTGCGCCGTAGTTGGTTCCGTTGGCGATGGTACCAAACTGGTCATGATATTGAAAATGGGTATTCATATCGGCATAGTCACGGATGGTGCCGTTGCTTCCGAAATCCCAGTTTTTGACCAAGATGAATCCCTCCGCACCTTCGTAATGATAGGCCGGTGGCGGACCAACGGCGGGGCTTTGTAAGGTGCCTCCACCAACGGTTTGCTCTGAGACAGTCGTGTCTGCGGGCTCATCAAACACGGAATCGACGACCAATTTCCAAAAAAGACGCTCAGTTGGATTATGAAGCATGGGGGTAACCTGCACGTACTGCCTGGAGCCTGCGGTATCTACTACCGTTTCGATGGCTTGCGTTTCTCCGCCCTGCCAATCGGACAAATCCGTGGAGAATTCGGGTCGAAAAGACAAATCCGTTAGCGCCTCGTTTTTCCAGTAGTTGAATATGGGGTTGTCTCCCTGGTAATGCGCCTCCGGGCGACCATGCGTATCTGGCACGACAGGGGATAAACCGTAAGCCCGCTCGAGGGTATTGGGAAGACCATCGCCATCCGGATCCGCGTTACCGCTGCGCTGCTCTGCATCGCTGACGAACTCGTTTGCCCATGCCTCAAAAGGTGTGCGTGTATAGACCTCGATCGAAGGCAGCCAGCCGGACTGGTTTGTTGCGCTGATCGCTCGCAGTCTATATAGATAACGCTGGTCTGCCGATAATCCCTCGTCGGTATACGTCGTCGTATTTGGACTGGTCGAAAGTATGACGCGGGTGCCGTCCATCTGCTCGCGTTCGATTTCAAAGCCTGTTTCATCTTGTGACAGATCGCTCCAGGAGAGGCTGATAGAGGTATCCTGAACGGTATGAGTCTGAAAATCTGCCGGCGCAGCAGGCCGAGGTGATTCTGTGCCTAAAACCTTCATTTCAGTAATGGATACCCAGATGTCGGAGTAGTCGTCAGCACCGGTCACTGTCAGCTTGATAAAGCGGGCACTGACGGGGCTGAAGCTGTCGTAGAGCGGTGCGTTTTGCGTGTTGTCACTTCGGTCGACCAAGGTGGAGTAGCTGCCCCCGTCAGGTCGGGACTCGATGATATACTGATAATCCCTTGAATAGAAGGTATGTACTTCAACGGCATTTATCATGCGGTTGGCGCCCAGGTCCAGCTCTGCCCATTGCGGGAAACCATACGCCGACCAGCGAGTATCGATGTCGTCGTCGACCAGACGTAAAGCGGGGTTACCGCCTTGCTGGCTGGAATACCCGACAATGCTGCCCAACGGGGCAAAATTGAGCAGCTCGTCCTGAGCTGATAGCAGCAGGGGAACGCTTGTTTGAAGCACTACCAGAAGGCACTGTTTCAATGACAGCCTTTTGCGTAGGACCATGGGGTAACGTAAATGTGCGCACATAGAACGAGAGCAGCCATAGGGGTTAACTTCCTGAACAGAGGCTGGGCTGCTGTAAGCTGCTTGAAGGCAGTTTTAATAGTCCCTACTCCGAATACCGATACAATCGATAAATTGGGTAGATTTGGATTACAGTTGCCTTCGTCTCATCCAGAACTGCGGGCTTCGAATCCGGCAGATCACCATCTGGCAGGTGACCGACCTGGGATATGATGCGACATGCCCAAGCAGCGGAGGGCTTCACCTTCGGAATAGGGGTTTAGCGGTTAAACCCGCTTCTTTACCACTGTGGTGCCGTCCACCCAGGTGCCCTCAATTGTAACCGATTTCGGCACTTTGGGAATGCCAAACGAATTGGTCTCCAGTTGTTCGACAATCAACTCGACCACTTTCGAGCCCACTTGATCTCTTGGCTGACTTATGCCTGCTGCTGGAGCCTTCGTTTGCGTTAGGTCCAGGAAGACGAAAGCGATATCTTCAGGAACCTTGTAACCCAGCTCATTCAGGTATTCCAGAGGCTGGCTGCTGTTGCAGACAATGGAGTCGGGCTTGTTTTCTTTCACCCATTTCTCAAAGATGCCTTTGTCCCATGGGTCTATAATAAGGGGCGGTATCTTGATTTTGCCATAAGTCATATAGGCTTCCTTGAGATAGGCGGCCAACCATTGACCTTCGGTAAAATTTTCATCGAAGGAGTGATTGGTAAAGCCGATGCGTGAGTAGCCGAGAGAACGCAGCTTTTTTAAGGCAATAAGCATCCCATGATACTTTGAGTAGGCTACTGAGTGAAAGTGAGGGGAAAACAAGGTGTCTTGTAGCGATGCGATAGAGAAGTGGTCCCACTCCATATCCGGGTAATCCACTTCATCGAGAATGGTGGATAATATGATGCCTCGAATTCCACGGTTATAAAGAATGCGGCTCAGTCGTTGAGGGCTTAGATTGGGTTGGTGCCCCCAGAAATACTCAATCTTGTAGCCCAATTCTTTGGCGCGCTGATGCATCCCACGCTCCTGGTCCCGGCCCAGCAGGTTGATACGATCTCCGGCTTCGGTATCCCACCAGTTGATGTAGCCGATGACTTCGGTATTTCTGTTCAGGCGCTTCTGTCGTAGCTTCCCCATGAGTGCGGAAACGAGAGGGTCGCGCTGGTAACCATGCTTCTGGGCAAGGTCCTGCACTCGGTCACGAACTAGCTTCGAAATCTTTGGGTCATTGCGCAGGGCTTTTGAAACCGTTGTGTGCGAGCATCCTGCAATTTCCGCAAGCTCACGAATTGTCATCATTTGTATCTATTTTCGTAATTATGCATGGTCAAGACCGATGAGGCAGACCACGGTCCGGGTAACTGTCAAAAAAAGCCCTTTCGAGGGCTTCGAAAGGGCTGAAATAATGTTCGGTAAATTTATTCCTTAAGCGACGGTCTTCGCCTTTACTCTGCGACGAAGCAACCATGCGCCTACGAGTGCAAATGCACTGACAATCGCAGCCGTCTCGCCTGGCTCTGGCACCGCCGTGCCGATGACCTGAAATCCGGTCATAGTAGTATAGTTATTGACGTAATACATGGTAACGAGCTCCGAGGATGCGGAAAGCCCTTCATACAATACGTAGTTACCGGAGGCATATGTGCTATTCGTGACGGAATTACTACGCGTATAACTGGTATATGCAGAGCTGGTGCCTGAGGAGTAATAGCGGGTGGCGCTGCTGGAGGTGGTGAACTCCTGCGTGCGGCTACCGGGGAATGACGTACCATTGGAATAGTAAACAACCAGGTCGTAGCTGCTGAAGGCCGCCAAGCCATCAATCTGGAAGGTGCTGTTGCCAAAGTTGGTGCCCAGTCCACCGCCGAACATATATGCCTGCGGCGTGTCATTGGGGCCAGTCGGACCGGCTGCTCCGACACCGGAAGCGGCAAATGAGGTCAGCGTTACCGGTGAGGCAGCCCCGGTGGAATCGATCAAGACGGCAGGACCACCGCTGGCGCCCGAAAAGTTGTTCCAGTTTACTGCAGCGTAGCCAGGCGCTCCAACGCTATCACCCGAGGCAAGTGTGTTGGTGTTATTGCCCTGGAAATTGACACTGACAATGGTTTGTGAGTAGGCAATACAGCTTGATAACAGTGCTGCGGACAGGAGCAGGACTTTGGGGGTCGTTGTGGGATAAATGCGGCTTAGCTTCATCTTGATTTTCATGGGGTGAATCTAGGGTTAATGATTTTCACTATTGAAATCGTGCCCTTATGCTGTCGGCTCGGTTATAAAGTTACGAGCGCATACTTGGATTCCAGTAATCCTGCGCTGGTTTAGGCGATTTTGGGTACTTCATTCGCAGTGATTCCAAGTATCTGGAGACCGTCCTATTGGAAACAGATAAGCGCTATAATATGGGTGACGAACCTAACGAGGGGGTTGGGCGGATTACTGGAATTCAAGCAGCGGATGGCATTTAGGGGAAACGGGGCATAGAGTATACTCCAACAAAATAATCGCCCCCCCATTTTAGCCTCGAAAATTAGACCGCCAATCGTTTGCCCCTCTATTTTCCAGACAAAGGTATAGGTGCCTTTGGGTAACTGTTTGGTCCGCCAGGTCCGGTGCCGGTTGGTAATGATTATTAATGTAACAAATTAAGAAAACAGTGATGTTTAGTGATGAGCGTGAATGAGAGATGACCTACAACCCTTGAAAAGAAAAGGCTTTGCGCTCATTGCAGCCATCGCGCTCATCGGCTTTGTGTTGATGATCATCATCGCAATGGCGACTCTGGTTCAGGTTGAGCTACAGACCGCAGGCGTCAACCGTCATCAAGCCCAAGCCAGGAGCAATGCCCTTCTGGGGGCGCTTGTCGCCTTGGGGGAGCTTCAGGAACTGGCGGGCCCGGATACACGCGTTACGGCCACGGCGAGCGTCATGAACTCCTCCCCGGATGAATTGGACGGCATGGCGGGTATGACTGAGGAAAAAACACATTGGACGGGGGTCTGGGATGTCGTACACGATGAATCAAGCGATACCTATTCGCCTCAACTGCTGTCCTTTTTAGTATCCGGAATGCCGGAGTCTTCCGGCGAGGTTCTGGACGCAGTAAAAGCGTACGACGAGGGCGACCCGGATGACTATGCGTCCTTGCTGGGCACAGGCTCTGTTAGTAGCGGCGGGGAAGTACATGCTAAAAAAGTCCCAGTCGGCGACACTGGCAGCTTTGCCTATTGGGTCAGTGATGAGGGCGTGAAGACACGTATCAACCTGGTGCCAGATGACATTCAATATGCCAATAGTCTCCCGGCAAGTCGTATCAAAGTGGCGGCTCCGGAAGCTTCCCCGGGCAGTGTCGTCGACGGCCTTGAAGAATACCCGGACAAGGATGATTCCGTAGAGCTGCTGATCGACAATAGCGCTCTGCCGCTGGCCGCCTCCGGCCTCGATAGGGATAATGTAGCCAGTCGATACCATGACTTTACCTTGTACTCGCTCGGATTACAGACGAACACGGCACAGGGCGGCTTGAAAAAGGATCTGTCACTTGCTTTTGAGATGACCGATCAGGCTTTTAACGACGATGAATACTTTGCCGGCGTACTCGAGTCTTCATCGACGGAGTACCCCTTTCTGGACCACAAGTTTAGCTACGTTTACAACAAGCCATTCGACCCGGCAGATCCTGCGTCTAAAACCATCCGGGGGCCGACTTGGCATGTCTTGCGCAATTACTACCGCCAATACTATGATGTGGCGACAGTAAGCGGGGCACCGGTCTATGATGCCCATGTTGACATGCCTCTACCCGAACATAATGACTGGTATGACTCGGGATGGACCATCCCGGTTCTTTACTCTTTATACAGGAAGAGGCATGGAGACCCCATTACGACGGACGAGCCGGTTATTGAGAGCAACTGGTTGGGCCAGCCCCTGAATATTCGCCCGACGGAAGGTGCGGTCACTCCCATTGTCACCAGGGTACAAAATATTTTCAGTATGCGGGCAAGGCCGCTAACACAGACGGAGAAGGAGACATGGCCCCCGGGTGGGGCAGCATCCGGGCATACGCATCAGTTGCAGATTGTCTGGGACCCGATCGTGACAATCTGTAATCCCTATAACGTCAACCTGAAGTTTGAAGGCCTTATCCTTGAGATCGGCTTGTTGCCCATTAATGTCCATATTACCACGGCATATCCCACTTACCTCTTTGATAGCTTAGGAGTAACTCATCCGGGGGGCAGTGATTTGCCTACAGTAAGTAAGGAAGGCGGACTGGAACTTTATGCGCATAGCGCTCCTTTTCATCAAATTCTTGGGCATGCGTGGGATGACACAAACGATTGGATATCCAGTACAGAAACCATCATCTTTAAAATTGGCGAGAAGTCGGGCCCAATTACAATGAAGCCAGGAGAGGTGCTTGTCTACTCATTGGGTGGAAATAGCCCCATAACCTACCATGGGGACGGTGCAAAAACCGTAGAAGCAGTACCCGGGTTTGATGGTACCAGCGGCTTTGCCTTTGATACGGGCATTACCGGTTCTCCGAGTGAGGCGACCAAGCGGAACCTGGAGCTATCCATAGAAAGTTACAGCAAGGCGGAAGAGCATTCATCGCTTACCTATTTTCTGGTCGAGGACTGGTCCAAAATTCCTGAGGATAGTGGAGGTACTGGTTCTTCAAAGGATACACCGGGATCGGTTTACATGGGTAGCGCATGGCCGAGAGAGCCTCAGGAGGATGATTTCGGGCGTGTCCCCGAGGATGCGGGCGATGTTATCAAGCTTTCTTTTCAGGATCTGGGTACCGAAAAAGAAGTCATCGCTCAACTGGATTACTATATGAAAGCAAGCGATGTTACTCGTGAGTCGGTATCGCTGGGAATCTATAATAATCCACGTGCGCGTTCATTCACCACGCTCGGTAAAGACCCCGTTTACAAGACGTCTGATCCCTTGTGGGGCTACCGGCTGCATGAAGTCACCTCCATCATCGACCTGGCCAATGCCAGTACTGATAATCATGGCTATTGGGGAGAGTCGAATGCGAGTGGCACCTCCTATGTGTCATTATTTGAAGTCCCAACAGCTCCGCTTTCTTCGCTAGGGCAGCTCATGCATGCCAATGTGTCATTCCGTGGCCACAACTCGATGTACACCGTGGGTACTTCCTATGCCTCGCCTTACATTCCCAAAGACGAATACTTTGTAGAGATTCCCCATTATAATAAGTTCGGTTTTAAAACTGATGCTGTTGTGCCGGATATTGGCTATTTGATGAACGAAGCCCTATGGGATGGTTACTTCTTTTCAACGCTTACTCCGTCTTCCGATCTGCTTTATGGGGAGGATGGTGGTGTTGACAGTACGTTCACCGGGTACGTGCAGGAATTTGTCGAAGGAAGGCGCAAGCTGCCGAATCAACGCATGGCCCTACTGGACGCCATCTCGTCCGATGAGTTGGCGGCACAAATGGTGGCAGGCGATCAGGTAAGTCCCAATGCATACAAGAGCATGGCTGGCTATGTCGGCGTACAAGGGGCGTTTAATGTCAACTCCACGTCGGTGGAGGCATGGAAAAGCATGCTTTCCAGCCTGCGTGATGAGGCAATGGTTTACTTTGATGCGGAGGGGACAGCTTATTTGGCCGAGGAAAACGACATACAGACACCGTTTGCCAAGTTCACGTTGCCAAACGGGACTCGCTCGGACGCATGGCGTGGCTATTCGACACTCGATGATGGGCAGATTACCGAATTGGCGGAGAATATCGTAGCACTGATTCATGAGCGCGGGCCGTTTCCAACACTGGCTTCCTTTGTGAACCGCGAACTAGCCACAGGAGAGTCGGGACTGGCGGGAGTCATCGAGGCGGCCATACAATCATCGAGCAAAATAAACCAGGAATTCTATAGCGACGGGTTAGGAGCGGACCCGGATATTCTGCTCGAGAAGGAAAATATCAATCGCTATGGAACCAGTGCGAGCCTGCCTCAAGAAGTTGGCGTTGCGGGCTTCCTGACCCAGGCGGATATCCTGATGGCCATTGGCGGAATGATTAGTAATCGGTCTGACACCTTTGTTATTCGCTCTTATGGTGAAGTGTCGGACCCGCTGACTCAGCACACGCAAGCAGAGGCCTGGCTGGAGATGGTTGTCCAACGTGTGGGCGTGCCCGTTGAGCCATCTTCGACCGACCCGCTTGCGCCAGAATATTTCACCCCTTTAGAGGATGAGAACGGCAACAGCTTGGGGCGCTCATTCCGGATTGTATCCATACGCTGGCTCAGCAAGGAGGAAGTATGAAAGCTTTAAAGTGCCTGGTCATTATTTTTTGCTTTTCCGCGCTGACAGGATTTTCGCAAGAGGCAAATATTAGCATCCAGTTTACCACATTAAGCTGGGAGCGGATGAGGGGCGAAAAGCTCTTCTTTCAGTCGTATGGGCAAGAGCCGACTGAGATAACCCTAAGTCCTCGCCGTCGTTCTGAGGCCTATCGCTATGTTGGTCCCAGCCCTTTAGTATTCTTTAAAAAGGTTACTAATGCGGAAGGCGAGATCGTACAGATGCCTGTCACCAGTGTGGCAATTTCTCCGGAAAAGAATGATCAGTTGTTCCTGTTTGTGCGCTCTAGCGACGGGGCTCAGACCAAGATATACCCTATGGATGACAGCGAAAGCAATTTTCCGCCAGGGAGTGTTCGTTTTTTTAATATGACCAGTCGGAACCTCGGGGTAATCTATGATGGTGAAAAAATCCCATTGCATCCCTATGAGATGAGGACCGCCTCTTCAAAGAATGAGTTTAAGCGGGTTAATTTGGCGATTCTGGCGATCCGAGATGAAGAGTTGAGAGACATCTACAATGCCCAATGGGGTCAGTCCAGCCATAGCCGCTACCTCATATTCATCAAAGATTCCGAGATGCGTATAGACGGTGTCGAAACCAAATCCATTGCGCAGCATTTTCGTTAAGCGACTGTTATGTGGCAGATACTGTTCCAATCAGAGCTTTCACACTTTATGATCTCTTGTTTTGATGTTCGATGGTTACTGGAATCCTTACGGCCTCTTGTAGGCATTGTCTGAACTTTTATTTCTCCTACTAATGAAAACCCTAGTCATTACTCCATTCGTCACCGCACTGGCATTGAGCACATCGCTGCTCGCAAGCAACCAAAACAAGATTGGTGTCGGAGACATCAACCAACCAGTCGATGGTCCCGCGCCCGCCTACGACTACGATGAAGCGAATATTGATGATTACGTTCTGGTTAAGAATTGGGATTTTGGTGGCAAGGGCACCATTGGAAACATTCAAGAAATGAGCGACGAGTTCCAATACCATGACCAGTTTGGAACGATTGCCAATGGCACCAAGTATGGGGCGTTTATTGTCGCTCCTGACCGCGAAAACGCTTTGAAGGGTCAGCCAATTGAGGGTGAAAACACAGACCGAAAAGTGAGGGAGTTTACCAGCGATAGCCTGAAAACTTACCTCGTTGGCCTGGATGGAGCCGAGGAAGTTCACCCCAAGAATAATAAAGCCGGTAACGGCTCGTTTCAGGCTAAATGGACTCTCCCCACGGGTGGCTCTCTCCTCGGGAAAGATTTAATTTGGGAAACCAGGGTTCGCTATGAAACGCCACCTTATTTCTGGTTCGCCATTTGGACTGCCGGCAACAAATGGAATCGAGGCGCCGAAATGGATCTGATAGAAAGTTTCGGCTGGGACAACGGTGGTGGCCGTACGAATTATGATGGCGATTATTGGCATTCGTCCGTTGTTGCCGGAAAAAATGGATTCGCTGAAACTAATTATCACAGGGATTGGATAGGGGCCATGAAGAGTTATGGCATTACCGATTTTGATGCCTCGGAGTACCATGTCTGGACCTGGGTCTATCGTGCCGATGACACCTTCACCGCTTTCGTGGATGGAATACCTGTACAGCGTGGCGCTACTCCCTGGACTCTTGGCGCCAAAATAAACGGGGAGCCTTTAGATATGAGCTTCATCTTCGACGGGTCCTGGGGGCATCGCGAAGTTTCGAGCGTAAACCATCCGCTGCTCGTAAGTGAACTCGAAGGAAAGTTTTATGAATGGGATTATAGCCGGGTTTATTTACGTGATGCGACGGATTCAAAAAGCATCTATAGAACGGATCCGATCACGACACTGGACCTTTCTGACTCTGATGTTCAAATGGCCCTAAGCCCTCACCAAAATGCAGAGGTGCGTGTGGAGACCGATTCTGAAGGGAAGGATTGCGTGCGCATCGTTTTCGAAAAGGGCAATTACCCGGGTATCGTTCTGGAGCCAGCGGGAGGCTTTGATTTATCCAAATACTCGGAAGTGGATGTTTTACTAACCAATACAGGAAGCAGCCGCGTTGGAATCACGGCCCGGTTGGACAATGAGGGCGATTGGCAGCAAAAGCCTTATAGTGCTTCGGCCGTAAGCCTTAGCCCCGGTGAAACAAAAAATGTAACGATTGAGTTTGGTAAGACTTTTGGTAAGGCAGGGCACAACCTGGACCCTAAGGCGGTAAAGCAATTCATGCTCTTCGCCAATACTCCGGATGCTCCAGGAAGCATATTGATCAGTTCTATAAATGCGAACTAGGATACGGCTTCTGGTCATTTATTAAATGGCTACCTCAGTGCGATGGACGCCCTTGGGGCGATACCCCAGGCATTCGGACAGGCCCAGAGTTTCTGCTATTAAAAACATGATGCTGAGCCACATTTCAGTGCCCATCAGGCTCGCCTGAGGGCCGCTTAAGTCGAAGTCAAAGCCCTTTTCATTTTTCCAATTGCTAATGATGGGGACGATAAGACTATGGCTCAGTTCTTTACGCTCTTCCAGTCGGTGGTCGGTCTGTTTGCCGCAGAGCCATAATGGATGTATGACGTCCAGCAGGTTGCAGGCATTCAGCTTCTCCAGTTTGAAAAATTCCGGATCGTTTGAATGTTCCAGCACGGTATCAAGAGCCTCCTCAGGATAGGGAAGCGGGTAGTCGAATTGGGCGTAAGTACCCCTCGTCAGGCGATAAAAGCCGTTAACCGGAAGCAGCCAGCGGGACTCGTTGTTTGATTTTCCCCACATGCCAGATGTCTGGCATATGTTGTTGTCCAGCCAGCGAATGATTTTATCGATTTTCGAATCCAAGCCGAAGTGCCTTTGGTTAATATAAAGGCACGAGACATAACAATCTATCCAATGGCCGGCTCCCCATGCATTAGTATTCCATGGTAATGATTCAAGAACTCCGGGCAGCTCGTCACTGGTGATCATGTAGTCTTGCGTGATTGGATACCTGGGGCTTTTTCCAAGACACTCCAATGAATAGGAGGTTATCATGGTGTCGTATCTGCAGAGTTTACGAATGTCCTGTTTGAAGTAGCTGTCACGGTCATGCAGGGGTGGGGTGAGGCCGGAGACCCTGTCTTGAAAGGCGGATAGTTTAGTAGCGATCTGCTCGAGCTCCAGACCTTCGGGGAAGGTGTCAAACATTGAGGCTATCTCAACAAGGTCGCACCAGGGCCGTATCGACTCAGCCTCTCCGGGAAGATTGGATACCTTGAAGCCACCTTCGCTGTTTTCGGTCGTATAATAGCGGAATAGTTCGGTAAGCTGACTTTTGACACGCTGGCCAAATTTCACCAGAGCCGCTTCGACGCTTTCCATTAGAGTACCGAGGCTTCATTCGCAACCCGGCTGCGGAGCAGCTTTGCCGGATTGCCTCCCACTATCGCATAGGGTTCTACATCCTTTGTCACCACAGAGCCTGCAGCTATAATGCTATGGCTTCCTATCTGAATGCCATCCAGTACTACCACGTGGCTGCCAATCCAGACATCATCGCCGATTCGTATGCCCTTTGAGCTGATGCCTTGCTTCCATACTGGCGTGGTAACATCGTCGAAGCAATGATTCATCGCCAGTATAGAAGTGTGCGCGCCTATCCTGACACCATCTCCCGTGATGACGTTGTCGCGGACGACTGTATAAGGGTTGATGGTGCAATTTGACCCCAGTTTAACGCTGCCTATGACGCACGCGTGAGCGGCAACATAACATTCATCTCCACACTCCAGGCTGTAATCATCAAAATTGATAATACCCGCCGTGGGTGAGATATAGCAGTCTGCGCCAAGTGTCACATTAGCGCTGGCTCTAAGGGTCTCTTGGTGGGTGAGCTGCGCAAGCCGCTCAACTTCATTTGCTTCTTGAAAGAGCCACGGGCAAAAATCGAACCGTAGGTTGCGAATACTATTTAGGCTCATGAAATATTGGGAACTAAAGTCGAAAAAATAGAAGCAGCATACTATTTAAAGGTCACCTTGTTGCTCGCCGCAATTGACTTGTGAGATTCCAGTAATCCACGCGTCTGCATCACTAAAACCGGGTGCTGGAGCAACTCCCGGCTTGGTGTCACCGAGGCTCGATTTCAGCTAAAGTGAGCTCGCAGGCCTGCTTTACATTTTTTTCGGCTCACCCCGGTATCCAGAAAGAGGTTTGTTGAACCAGGGGTTCCGGGTAGCCTTCGACTTCGATTTCAATAACGGTACCGAGAGGGTCGGGCAGGGGATCGACCAAGTCATGGAGAAAGAGTCGATCCTTTTCCTGTTGAAACGAAATCTCGCCGCCGCCATCCAGATAGCGGGCGCTAAGTACCCTGTTTTTAACTTCCGCAAGGCAGAGTGTTTTGCCTGGGCTGCATATGACGATCAAATAGACCTTGTTGCCTCGCATCGTGAGCAGTCCCCAATTGTTCCATGAGAAGGGGCAGTGCTCCGTACCGTAAATGGACGCACCGTTTCGCTTCAGCCAATCGCCGGCCTGATGAAGCATTTTAGCAGACTCCTCCGGTACTGATCCATCTGCTTTAGGGCCGATGTTGAGGAGGAGGTTGCCTCCCTTATTGGCCGTTTCACAGAGCATCTGGATTATGGAGGCAGCGTTTTTCCAATGATAATCCCCGGCGTGGTACCCCCAGTTACGGTTAAGTGTCATGCATGCCTCCCAGAGTTGTCCCTTGGGGCCAGGCTTGATAGCCTGCTCGCTGATATGAACATGGGAAGGCGGGCCGTTGCGCTCATTTATGAGAATGTCGGGCTGGAGCCGAAGCACCTCTTCGTTCACGACTTGGCTTTGCAGGTTGTTGGGGATACAGCCATCGTACCACAGGTAGTCGATCTTGCCATAGTCCTTCATGAGCTCGATAAGTTGAGCCCGATAGAACTCGATGAAGCGCAGGCGTGCTTCCTCATCCCGCCAGTCGCTGTCGCCGGGCCAGTCCCGGTAGTAGGCGCCGGGATAGTCAGGGTGGAACCAGGAAGCGGGCGAATAGTAGAAACCTACCTTCAGGCCTGCGCTGCGAAAAGCCTCAACGAAGGGGCCAACAAGGTCTCGCTTGGGACCAAGTCTGCCGGCATGGAAATCGTCAGCTTTGGTAGGCCAGAGGGCAAAGCCGTCGTGATGGCGTGTCGTCAGTACGGCGTACCCCATGCCCGCATCTTTGGCCAGCGCAGCCCAGGCCGATGGGTCGTATTGCTCTGCGCGGAAGTTGTCCACGTACAGGCGAATGTACTCCTCTTTGGGAATTCTTTCACGGTTGGACACCCACTCGCCGCGCGCGGCGGCAGAATAGGCGCCCCAGTGTATAAACATCCCATACCGGGCCTGATTGAACCAGGCATGGGATTTTGAAAGGCCGTCTGACTTACTCAATTGGTTGTCATGGATGGAGCTCATGGTCTCAACAGTTGTATCTAGAGAATGTGTTACTGAATTTGAAGATTCGTCAAAGAGAATGTAGCGCCGGTACTCGCATTGCCGGACGGGACTAACGCGACCATTTTCAGGAAGCCTCCATTGGCATTCAAATAATCGGTAAAGTTTTGAATCTGAGTAGCGGATTTTCCGCTCATCGCAAATGTAGCCGATACGGGTGTGCCGCTCGCGGTAAAATAGTCTCTCAAAGATTCCGTGGATGAGCCCGAGGTGGCGCTCAAACCGACAGACAGGCTGTTCGTGAATCCTGTACAAGTGTAGTCGAAGGTCAGTACCAGGCTGGAAACTTGTTGGGTGGTAATGGAGCCCGGGGTCCAGCCCATCTGCGCCGCGATATTGATATCGTCTGTAGTTATCCCACCAAAGTTCGTGTTGATGGAGGCCCCGGTTGTGTTGCTTAGCACGAGGCCCGGCTCGCTGCCTATGGCGTTTTGCTGGGCGGTAATCGTTATGTCGTAAGCCGTGTTGCCTTTGTAATAGAGCTTGTAGTCTGCAAAGGCTCCCGTGGGCTGGAGGGTGGATGTTAAATACTGTCCTGAGCTACCGGAAAGAGTGAGGGTGTCGGAGCCACTACCGGTGACATTCAGGAAGTTTTCAGTCCAGGATAACGACAGGCTCAGCCATAGGTCGGCAATCGCGAGCGAGGCTCCAGTGCTGGTATAGCCGCTTGGCAAAAGTACCGTTACTTTAAGCAGTCCATTGTTGGCATTCAGTATATCCGCAAGATCCTGCAGATCGGTGTCAGATTCCAATGAGGCATAATAGGCTGCGGTTACCGGGCTGCTGGAAGGGGCGAAGCTGTCTTTGATTGTTTTGTTGCTGCTGCCATCTGATGCGCTTAGCCCCACCGACATCCAGTTACTTGGAAAGCCGCTGTTACGGTAGTCGAAGAGTAGCACCAGGGCGCCGACTTGCTCCTTGGTGATGGAGCCCGGGCTCCAGCCCATGATGCTCGCAATGTCGATTTCCGAGGAAGTTATTCCCCCGAAGTTAGTGTTGATTGAAGTCCCGGCGTCATTGGAGAAAACCAATCCGGACTTGCTGCCGACTGCGGAGGGCGTTGCTGTCAGGGAGACGTCATAAGCGGTGTTGCCTTTGTAATAGAGGACATAGTCGGTATCGCCGCCCGTGGGTTCCAGAAGGCTGGAACCGTACACGCCTGCTCCGCCGATCAATGAAATGCTATCCGAGCCTGTGCCGGTTACCTGGTCGAATGTATCGCGCCATTCGTACGTGACGCTGGGGACAAGGCCTCTCAACAGTGCCAGGTCATGCAGGCCGAGCTCACGCAGGTGATCAAGACCGGAGGCGATGGCCTCATAGTCGGGACTGGTCAAAGTGGACGGAGTATCCGCAATGAGCGAGTAGGTGCCGGAGGCATTCAGCGTATTCAATACTTGGATGAGGTTGGCGCCGCTTCCCAGATTGATGATTGGAGCAGCCACATTGAAGCGATCCAGCGCGAGGATTAGGTCGAAGGGATTTGTGCCCGTATGCGTGATTCTGGATGCAGCTGATTTTCTGTCATTGTCGAACGATTGCGGGCCGTAGAACAGGCGCCCTTCATAGTCGTTGACGTACACTGCGGTGTTGTCACCCCAGGCATCGCGCTTAAAGCCCTGCAGGGTGACACGACCCGTCCAGGTGACATCGCCGTCTTCCATGTACAGGTTATTGAAGGTCTGCTCATTGTAGTAGTCGCTGATGACAAGGTCCTGGTTGTCGAGAATGCTGATGTCGTATAGACCGGTATCGTCTTCCTCCAGCCAGAGGACGCCGCTATTGGCATAGAGGAATCCAAGGAAGCCTGTTTTGGGCTGAGTGTCGCCTAGAATGATCAACCGGCTGACAGGCACCCGATTGCCGAAAATGGTCGCGGGACCAGAATCCTGAACCGTAAGATGATCGTGCAGCTCTGTAATGTAAACGGTCGCGCCGCTGGGCAACGTGTCCAGGACGACACCACCGGAATCACCGAGACGGAGGATTTCCGAGGGGGTGGTGTTATATTTTCGATGCCAGATTCCATCGAGATTCAGTTTGCCCGGGCTGTCTGCGGTAACGGTCAACGTATTGGTCCCATTGGTCGTATCGGTGGTTTTGATAATGAAGTCTTTCAGGGTGATATTACCGGGATTGTCCACTTCAAATACGTTATCGTTGTCCGCACCGTCCCAGCAGAGATGGGCCCAGTATCCGCCGCCCTCGATCGTGTAGTTGTTGCCTTCGACATCGAGCGTGGAGCTGATTTTATACGTGCCAATAGGCAGGTAAACGATGCTGTCGTTGTTGGCGCTTCGTGCGTCATCAATAGCCTGTTGGATGGCTGCGGTAGCATCGCTGCTGAAGTCGTTTGCGGCATTGTATGGTGACTGGGTTACGTCCAGGATTTGAGTGCCATCTGCAATAGGAGTGGAGTCCAGAAATACATGCTCGGGGCTATCCAGCAGGGAAGTGAGCCCGACCTCAGGAGTTGCCGGCGCCACATCGACGACCAGGAGCTCGGCACTGCCTCCGTTGGCGCCGGTTTGAACCATGGAGCTTTGTGTGGAGAATCCATCGCAGCTATTGTTGGAGACAAGGAGGGTATGGGGTTCGTCCGAGCTATAGTTATGAATGTTAATCGGTGGATTGCTGTTCGGTGGATTTGTGAACTTGCAGTCGAAAATCATGTTCGAGGATTTATCCCCAAGGCGTATCGTTCCGCTGTAGACTCCAGTCCGCGTTTCCGTCCAGGAATCCACCCAACAGTCCTGGACGACGTGCTTGTAGCCGCCGCCGATATGAAGAGGCATGGCCAGAAAAGACTTGGAATTCGTGGAAATGCAGCGACGTACACGCAGATTGCCTCGGCTGGTGATATCGGTGTTGCTCGAGTTCTCGAACCGTGTGTCGTATATCATCTGGGAATTGTTATTCCCGGCATCGATGGCGGTATCGCAGTCTTCGAAGTGGCTCGCTTCAACGATGTATTCGTAGTTGTTGTAGTAGGTGGAGCCAATTCTCAATCCGTATTCGCAATTATAGAATAGGCAGTTCCAGATGTCTGCCTGGCCGCTCCACTCAAGATTCGAAGGATTGGAAAAGTTTAGGGCCGGACCGGTAAAGTTGAGAAACGCCTCGTTGAAATGCTTTATCGGTGCTTCCGCGATGCCATAGGTACTGTTATGGGGTTCAAAGAGGAAAGCGCGCTCCGCGATGTCGCGGCCATCCCATTGCAGTCCAATGTAGCGGGCTTTGGAATTGCCCGTGGACATAAACATGGTGCCTCCGGTGGCGCCGTGCCATTCTAGTGTGGTATTGCTGCCACAGCCAATCAGGCCACGCCCGGATATGCCATAGGAACCAGTCGTCCAGGAGAGTGTGCTGGAAATTTTGTATGTGCCCGCCGGGAAGTATACCGTCATCCGGCTGCTGGAGGCTGAGGCCAGATCCAGGGCCTCCTGAATGGCTGCGGTGTCGTCCGTTGTACCGTCACCCACCGCGTGTGTGGTCAGGCTAGAGTCTGTTTTGACGTTTATCCAGTCGGAGCGCTCTGTACAACTCATAGGCGCAATAGTAACAGACTGCGCCTGAGATACTGAATATAAAATAGTAAAAAATAATATAATCAGGATCTGTTTGAGTAGGGTTGTTTTTTTCATGGGGTATGTTTCGGGGTTAGGTACTGGGTGGTCGGTGGACTTATCAGGAGTCCACGGGAGGGAAAAGGGGCTCTGTGAGATGGTAGGTAACGGTTGAAACGGTTGTGGGGACGCGGTCTTCCTCGACATCCGATATGAGGATGAACCAGTCCACATCTTGTTTCGCGATGTCCTTGGGAAGTGTTAGCTCGTAACGGCTTTTCAAGCCGTCCCCGCCCAGAGGTTGCGCCGTCTCGTCCAGTTTGATCCATTTGCGCTGCGGCCATTTTGTGGTGGGGGTGCTGTAGTAGAGCTCTGGTTCTTGCAGCTTGAGATCGCTGGCCGCGTCCACAGTGAATTCAATTTGGATGCTGCCGTTGAGCCTGGATGCAGGTTCGCCTTCGATAGTGATGCTGGGCAGAGGCTTGCCTTCGCCTTTCAGGTAGTAATCGAAAAACGCCTCTTCCATTTGCAGGAATGAGCGCTTGCCAGGGATGTGAGAGCCGTCCGCATTTTGGGAGCCTCCCGGGGTGCGTGCCTGGTGGCTGGTATTCGGTGAAAACTGCAGGTTCTTGCTTTTTGCGCTCGTGATGGCCTGGTAAGTTTTGGTGACGGCGGGTGGCATAAACCAGCCATCGTTGGCCGCGGCTGCGATGTAGAAATGCGCTTTGATATTATCCGCCCGCCGGCCGGCATCCAGGTTGGTCAACCATATCTCGGCTCCATCCGGGTCTTGAAGAAAGCGGGACACCGGACTGTCCGGAGCGATGTACTTTTGAAAATCGGAATCCTCGTCGTAAAAGCCGCTACCCCATACGGAAAAGCCGGCCTCGACGCGGTCGCCGAGCAGCCCACAGAGCATGGTGGTGGAATAGCCGCCCCAGGATTCGCCGACGATACCGAGCTTCTTCGGATTCACTTCAGGCTGTGTCTTCAGGAGGGCGAAGGCCTTCAGGGCGGTGGCTTCGGCAGTATAAATCCAACTGGCCTTGGGCTCGGGTGTGACCGTGAACCGCAGCGGAGTAAGCTCGTTGTAGGAAACAGAGCGCCACGTGCCGCTGGAAATAGTGCCCTTGTCTCCAGCGATTCCGGGAAGGTCGCAAGAAACCGCAACATAACCAGCTTTTGCCCAGGCGAGAGTGCGGTAATAGATGCCGCCAACCTGCGCGCTGCCACCACCGCCATGTAAGAGGAGAATACCGGGAAGCTCATGGTCGGGCTGGGCATTCTGAGGTATGGCAATGATGCAGAAAACCTCCGTGTCGTCATGATAGGCGCCGTCCAGGAAGACGGGAGCGGATTTAAACGTTACAAACTCCAGCACAACTCCGTCTCTGACCTGCCTTCCGCCACGTATCTGATGCATGGTCTCGCCGTTGTTCTTGATGATGGTAGTCTCCTCGACCGGTGTTGTCTGCGGTGCGATTCCTTGGTCAATGTCTTTGATCAAGGGCTCGAAGATGTCATTTGCTTTTGAAGCACAGAGCGGTAGGGGAGCGTGTAATACGAACAGGAAAGATACCAGGGTGAGGACTGCTTTTTGAGGGCTGCAAGCGCTTATCAGTGGGGAACTCATTGATAAAGTTATTGAAGATTTATATGTAGGCATAATTTGCATAACACTTGTTTTGTCAATCCTGTAATCATAGAGGCTGGCTGCTTGCGGTAGTGATGCCCATGTGGACACGTACGTAAGTCATGAGCGGGGCACTGATAGAAGCTGCATTACGTTTATGCTTGCTGACGAATACGGGAATAAGGCTGGCTAAGATGGTTTCTCCTGATTTAGCCTCTTGGGGAGCCAGCTTAGTAACTGTGAGCATTTCATTGGGGTTAGTTGCCCCATAGCCACCACATTGATATCCCCAATGCTTACTGTCATGTACTGCGTAAATGGCACCATGCGCGTAGCGGGCGCGCTACTTTTCTCCGGTGAGAGGGCAATGTTTGCAGGGGCTGTCTACGCTCTCATAGCTGCTCATCGCGCAGTCGAATGCAGCAGATCATTTTTCCTGAAATCATCATTGACTTGCATAAAGTTATGTGAGTTATTTAAAGAAGCAAAACAATAATATACCCTAAAAATATGAAAACACTCCGCTCCAAAACCTCATCCATCCTGTCTCGTACGCTTGTTGCTTTGAGCATGATTGCCTTGCCGGCTACTATGTCGGCTTCGACTATCTTTGAAGCGAACTTCAACGGCAGTGGCAGTGGCACCGGCGGCCCCAGCGATATCGTCCAGTATGGTGGCACCGGTTCGTTCGTTTCTAACACGGACTCCACCACGACGATCGAGTCCACCCCAACAATGGGCCAGGGAAACTTCGTGCAAGTTATCAATGGCGCCTCTACCGGCTTTCGTATCGGCAGGCTGGCAGACTTTACCCCGGCCAGTGCGGGTAACTCATTCGCTGCCATGAATACGGTAGGTGCCAGCACGGTATCCCTGCATGGCGGCTTTGATTTCTTTACCCGCATTAACTCGGTCTCGTCCGGTTTTGAGTCTGTGCAAAACTGGTTCCGTCCTTTCGATGTTGGGTCTACTTCAGACGGTGGTATTCGGCTCATATTTAATACACTGGATAACAACAAGCTTCGACTTCAGGTTGGTACAGCCGCAGACGGTATATCAGGTGCTCAGGCCTCCAGTCTGGCATTTTTGGATGTCGACTATACCTTGTATTCCGGCAGTGAAGTGACGCATCATATTGGAGCGACTTTTGAAACTAATGGCGGTACGGGTGAAGTTACCATGAAGGTTTTTGGCCAGCAGGGTACCGGCGCTATTGATACCTCAAGCGGAGAGCTGGGCAGCCTGACCTTCACCATTCACTCCAACGTGGTTACAGCGGGTTTGCCTAGCGGTACTTTTCAGATGCATACGGGTTGGTATGGTACGGCCAATAATGTCACCTCTGACATCGACTATGATGCGCTGCGCATGTATGACGCGATGCCCTCCAGTTTCTCCGCTATTCCCGAAACCAACGTGGCTTCCTTGCTGATGGGTATTACCGGTTTATTGGCTGGCGGGATTATCGTACGTCGTCGCAGGACGCGCTAATTCCTTTCCGGCCATTTTCGCTGGATTGCCAAAGCGAGTTCTGATCATGCGCACTATGCGACAGCGTGCCTATACCCTTATCGAGTTGTTGGCAGCGATTTCGATCATCGCCATACTGGCGGCTATCCTTTTTCCGCTGATTCGGGGGGTTATGGGAGAGACGAATCAGACCAAGTGCGGAGCCAATATGCGAAATATCGGTGTGTTGCTGATGGCTTATGCGGTCGATAACGGTAAGACGGTGGTCGCTTTATCTACCAATGAAGACGGGCAGGATTGGCGACCCTGGGGGCAAATCCTGACTGAATACGACGGCAGCTATGCTGGTCTGCGAAACAAGGGAGAAGAGTCCGGAAGCTTCGGCATCTGGCTGTGCCCTGAAAATCATGAGCAGGAGTATGCGCCCATGGGACCGGATAGCCGCGAGGGACAGCGAGGCACCAGCTATTCAATCAACGGGTGGTCCAAGCCGGGGGACTACATGTTTAACATCGCCAATCGTTATACGAATAACGTCCCGATGACATTTGCTGACCCCGCCAGGCTTATCATGGTTTACGAAGGCACTTATTCGCGTGGAAACCTTGTCGATGGAGGTACCGGGTCGATCCCCGATTTATATCCCGGGGAAGGGTTGGTATCCGTCCGCTATGCCCATGATGGTGGTCTGAACATAGTCTACGCCGATGGGCATTTGGAATTTCATGAAGGCCCACTTGAAGCCCGGGGACGTCATCTCGGCGGCATTAACACCAAAGCCGCGTCTTTTTCGAACGGAGCCAGCTGGTTCGCAAATTGATCCGATTAATATGACCCAAAAGAACAGAGCTATAGGCCATCAAAATGATTCGCGATGGCTTGCCGCAGGCACGTTTGCGGTAATGTTAACATTTGCGGTGTCGCTGATGGCGGAACCAGTCTTCGTTGCCAATTTCAACGGGTCAGGAGAGGGCACCGGCGGGCCTGAGGATCTGGTCCAACTAGGGGGAACAGGTATCCTGCGTTCGAACCAGATTGTAACGACTGCTATAGAGTCCGAGCCTGCGATGGGAGCCGGAAGTTATCTTAAAGTGACTACTCCGGACTGGCCTACGGTAGGCTTGGCTGACGCGGTTACTTTTACCCCTGCTTCGAAGGAACATAGCTGGGCAGCCATGATGGATTTTACCTCCGGTAAAGTTACTATGGACGGTGCCTTCGATTTCTTTGTGCGGCCTGAGTCGACGGCTTCAGCTTACGGCACAAATTGGTTTCGCCCTCTTGATATTGGCAATCCGTCCGGAGGGAATGTGCGGCTGGTGTTGAATACGATCGATGACGGTCGCCTGATGGTGAGCCTCATTTCAGGTCAGGGTGCATTCACCGTGGATGGCATCGAGCGCAACCAGGTGTTTGTCGCATTGGAATATCCTTTAACCGATGGCGCCGTATATCACTTGGGTGTCTCCTTCGCGACAAACGAGAAGTCCGGGGCAGTGACCATGTCGCTATTCATCCAAAGCGGTGATGGCCCCATGAAGGCTGATTACGCAAACGGCTCCAAGGAGTTCACCATCAACCCCGATGTCGTTGCCACTGGCCTGCCGTCAGGCAGCTTTAGCCTCAAGAGCGGAGTCTATGGCCCTGATTTGCCCACTCGAGTCATCGACTATGATTCATTCCGTTTATACGATTCCGTGCCGGATGTATTTCCTGGCATGGATGCGCATTGAATCTGTTAGGCGCGTTCCATGTTCATCAAATTTCAATGCCTATTCTTTGAGATGAAAGTACGTTTTTTATCCTTATCTGCGGTGCTCACCTTTTGGGGGTGGCAACAGGAAGCCCTGTGCATGCCCGGCGGCAGTTCGGAGGCAAGCGAGCTCTCCACAGGCATGATGAAGCGTCAATTCTTGGATGCCGAGTCACTGCGAGGCTACGGCGAGGTATCTGGTGTTGCTTACGAGAGCAATGATGGGTGTGTCCTGGAGATCACGTGCGAGGATGAAGCGCATGCCCGGTTGACACAAAGCAAGTATCTCTCGGACTTGGATGTTCTGCCTGGCGTGGCAGTGGAAGAGGTTAGTGTGGATGGCATACAAGCGGCCTTGCGCCATGCGGAAGGGCAGGGGTGGATAGCTGCGCTGCAGTCGGAAAACCGAGTGGTGATTATTTCCGCATCGGAGCTAAATAGTCTGAAAGCGTTGATAGCTGACATTGCTGCTGGTAGCCCCGGACTTTGGTCCGGCGTGTCGCGGGCGACTGTCCCTATGTGGTTGGACCGTTGGGACCGCTATGGTTTCCGCTTTTATTACAGACCGTGGGAGCTGCCCAAGGGAGAGTCATTGACGACCTACGATTTTGCGGAAGAGTTTTCTTTTGCGGAGCAAAGTGATCATGCCGGGATTATCCACTGGGCTAATTTTAACGACATTGATACCGCAGCGGGGCTGACCAACGAGGTCTGGTGGAACTGGTCCAGTGACGGTGCAGTGGATAAAGGTCTGCCGGTAGGCTTGAATATCATGACGGGTGGTACCGGAAAGTCTTCGTTCTTTAACGTGTTTCGCGACCAGGCTGCCAGCCATATGCCGCAATTTTCAGGTGGCTTTCACCGTGTGGCTTCCCCTTATTTGGGCGGTAATGGCATGCTCTCCTGGGGGGCGACGGATGCCAAGGACGCGGAGCTTGCGGTATTGCAGCAAATGGTCGAGACCTATGCGTCGAAGCCCAATCTGGTTACGGTGCTCGAGCCCCATGGCGAAATCCGCCACGGCGTCCACAACTTCTTTCTGGAATACGGCCCGGTAGCGGATGCTTCTTACGTGAAATTTTTGCAGGAGCGCTATGCCTCCGTTGAGCAGCTTAACGATGCGTGGGGGACGAACTACACATCATGGAGCCAAGTACGCGTCCCGGAAATCGCATCATTCCTGGGCTGGGGAGATGAGGCTCTTGATTTGTCGGGTGATTGGCGTATTCAGCACGAGGCATTCATTGAGGGCGATTCCTACACTGAAGAGGAATTGGAAACCAGGATGCGAACAAAGGTGGTGCCGACTCAGGGTGCTCCGGAGGAATGGTTCACCGAGACTTTCGACGATTCTTCCTGGCCTGTTGTGACTGCGCCGGGCCACGACAGGACGCTCTTCCTGCCACATCGGCCAGCCGTTTATCGCCGCAGCTTTGATGTCAATCAAGATTGGCTCACGGCACATCCGAAAGCCTGGCTGTATGTGTGGGACATGAATTTCGGTACCCACGATAAGGTCCAGGTCGTCCTCAACGGACAGCCTGTCAGCGAGACAAAAGTGCTGCACGTAACACCGCATTGGGTAGCCGTTGAAGTAGGGTCATTGCTACGCCCGACCGACAATCAGCTTAGTATTCGCCTGCCCAAAGGATACTTGGCTTACCGGGTTTACCTGTCACCGGATGAACCTTTGCAATACCCCGATCTCGGCCCTGGGTTAAACGCCCAGTGGGTGGACTTTATCGATTGGAATGCCGATATACGCGTTGATATGGTTCGTCGCGGTATGGAGATGATTCGTCAGGCGGCTCCGAACCAGCAGATTGTCCTGATGGCGCCGGACTACTACGCTGACGGAATCAAAGAGATGGCGAAACAGTATGGAGGCAATTTTCATAACACAGGCTACATGGGTGTCTTTTACGCGGACTATCTGCCGTCACTTATGAGAGGCGCCAATATGCCTTTCAGCTTGGAGCCCGGTAGCCCGGCGCCTGATTTGCAGGATTTCAAAAAGAAGCTGGGGCTTTATAGCACCGAGGGCCTGCAAGGGCTGGATTACTATATCCACATTGGTAGCGTGATGTGGGACCCGAAAATCCGAAATTATTTTCAAGATAATCTGCCGCTGGTTGATTTGATCGGAAAATACCACTCTCCGCGTGCCGAAGTCGCGGCTTTGTACGCGACGCGAAGCACCGGCTATACCGGCTATCCGTGGGGGCAGGATTCGAACACCAACCTGGCTTCGGGTTACTGGAAGTGGAACGTGCGTGCTTACCTGGATGATCGGTACGAGAGTGACGGCCTGACAGAGTCGTCCTTTGCCGATGGTGACGCAGACAGGTACAAGGTCATTATCGACACCAATACATCCATCATGGATGAGGCGCTGCTGCAGGCGATTGAGGAGTATGTCCGCGAGGGCGGGACTTTCGTTACGTTTGTTCAGACGGGAAGGCACACGCCCACAAAGCCGGATACCTGGCCGATTTCACAGCTGACCGGATTTCGTGTCGCCAGCATCGACGCATATGATGACGAGGGTAGCCCTCTAAAAGAACATGGGCTGCATCCGGCTCCGAATCAGTCAGTCTTTACGGGTGATTGGAGCGCCTACCGGGCGAATGGCCTGTTCCTGGAGCAGGTCGCTCTCGATGCCCACCCGCTCATGCTCTGGGACGATGGCCAAGTCGCTATCGGCATGCGTAAACTGGGGAGGGGAGCCATTGTCCAGGTCGGGTGCAAGTTTACGGGACGCCAGATGGCGGACCGCATTGAGCCACCACGTGGTGTGCAACGTCCGACCTATGACAACATACCCGAGTCGACCCAAGCGCTGAAGAAGCTTTTTGGGCAGCTCCTGCAATGGAAGGATATTGAGCCTATCCCGGTTCAATGGACTCCCGAAAACGGCAACGTGCGGCTTCGCCATTTTCTCAGCAATAACGGGCTCTATGATGTCTGGGTCGCTTGGAACCAGAGCGTAAGTGAGTCGGCCAATGGAACCATAGCCTGGAGCAAGAGTGTGGCAGTGCCAAGCTGGGCAATCGATGTCCGTAGCGCCAACCAGGAAACGATAGAGCACGGCAGTATCCCGGTGACACTGGAGCCCTTGGCAATTCAGGCATTTCTGACTCCTCGCGATGAGCTATGCCAAGCCCCGTTGGCGTGGTTTGAGTTACAGCGTTCCTGGTGGCAGGCTCCCAATCTGCAATCCTCCAAGCGCCTGACCGCTCACACTTTTGACAATGTGATGGATTTAAGCCAGGGCTGGGCCTTCAAAGCCCTTGAGGAAAATGATAACGCTAAGGAATACATTCAGCCCGATGCGGACGTTTCCGATTGGAGCCAAGCCGACATGGGTATTTGGAGCCTGGGAGAGCACAAGGGTGTTAAGCGGGCTCTGTTGCGTAAGACCTTTACGGTTCCCGCAGATTGGAAATCAGGCGAAGCTACCTTCTGGCTACAGTCGCAAACCGAGCCAACCTTTCTCGACCGGGCGCGCGTCTGGATGGATGGAAAGCTGGTGGTCGATTGGAAGGAACGTGGAATTAATAATCTGAATCCTGACGGTGCCCTGAAGCCGGGAAGTCGGCACACCGTGGCTGTTGAAATAGAAGGCAAGGGTTCGTTAGTCGGCTCGCGAGGAGCTGCCTGGCTCTGGTTTTGGGAAAAGCCGGAAAGTGCCATCGACTTGGCAGGCACCTGGACATCCAGTAAGGACGCGCTTCGCTATGATGGAGAGGTTGAGATTCCCGGTCGTTACAAAGCAATGACCCTGCGACGTACGGTATTCATACCGGAAAGCGCGCGCGGCAGCGATGTCTACCTGAGTGTTGAAGATACAGGCAGGCTGGTTGGTGTCCTCGTCAATGGCCATTGGGTCAGACGATACCATCACTATGTCGGGTCTAAGTATGAGCTGAACATCACTCCTTGGATAAAGTTCGATTCCCAGAATGAGATAGAGCTGGCCAGCATGGATGGTGTTTCGCAAGGGCGTTTGGACCTCGTACGCCTGGACCTGCGCGAAACAGAATCTAGTCGCACTTCGACGCCCTATAGCTACAAAGAGTAGATACTTTTTAACCACTTTAAAACGATGACTCAGGAGCAAGGCACCATTTCCGAACACCATGTCGCACACCGGTATATTACGGATCGACTACGTGCTCAAATCCTTCGTGGCGATATGGCATCAGGCACCAAGCTGCCGTCTACGGGGGAGCTCAGTAAACGGTGGAACACGAGTAATTTTACCATCCATACCGCTCTCAAAAACCTGGTTAAGGAGGGGATGCTTGAGAGGCGGCATGGCCGCGGTACTTTTGTCTGTGAGCGCCCCGACCGATTAACCCGTGTGGGTATTTACCAGGGCAACCCGGACATATGGGTTCGTGAGGACATGGGCTTCTACCGGCAAGTACATTGCAATTTGGAGAAGCAACTGGCTGCTATCGGTGCGACAGCGCGTGTCTTTTTTGACCGCCGGGACCCGGAAAAGCAGGACACGGTTTTACCTGAGTTGGCAGCCGCAGTCAGAAACAAGGAAATTCAAGGGTTGATCATTCCCTTGGCATCGGGGGTGAACCTGCCGCCCATTATATCGTTACCCCTGCCGATCTCAGTCATTACAGGGGCAGTTGGTATACAGAACAAGATCGTCAGCTTGGACGCTAAAGCCTTTTTCAGGGAGCTGTTGACGCGTCTATCCCGTAAAGGGTGCCGGAAAGTGGGGCTTATCACCTCGTCCCCCAAGGAGTTTGGCACTCCACTGAAGTCTGGCTTTCTGGACTTTGATCGCATTTTCCGGCTGGAGGCCGAGTCGCATGGCATGGAAACAAAGGATGCCTGGGTCGTCTACCCGGAAACCAAAGTTGATAATCCGATGAAGCTGGGATATCAGGAATTTATGCGCATGTGGGGTCGGAAACAAAAACCCGACGCGTTGATTGCTCACCCGGACGTCCTGGTGCCCGGAGTTATCTCAGCCGCACTTCAATTGGGGCTACATCACGGAAATGAAGTTCAGTTTTGCTTTCACCGTAACAAGCATTTTCAAAGCGTCTGCCCGTTTCC
Source organism: Verrucomicrobiia bacterium (assembly GCA_030432235.1). Lineage (GTDB taxonomy): Bacteria > Verrucomicrobiota > Verrucomicrobiia > Opitutales > Cerasicoccaceae > JAUIHT01. Next base: position 686,777 of record JAUIHT010000001.1, read on the forward strand.
CGCTATTTGGGCGATTACCGATGAGGAGCTGATTGCCGAGAAGCTCGTGGAGTTGATTCAAACCCAGTTCCGGGGCGGAACCGTCTCACCTGTCCATGTGCCGGATACCTTTGTTGAATTGCAGAGCAGCGGGGTTGAATGAGCATATGGACACGGGAACAGGTTCAAGAATATCTACAGAGGATTATAGTTTGCGCGTATAATGAGGGATTCCGTTTCCAGACATGATTTTGTTTCCTATGTCGATCCGTTGATCGCCACTTGTCAGACGCGCTGGATATTCTTCTCCTCCGCGTGCCGGCCCTTTGGCATGGTCAACCTTTCACCCGATACGACCGCGATAGGCGACTGGGGAGCGGGGTACGCCTATCAAGAACGACGCATTCAGGCCTTCAGTCATGTGCATGCGTGGCAGATAGCGGCTTTGCCTATGATGCCGACAGTCGGAGCCTACACGGGGCCCGGTGTGCTGGAGGACTGGGAGGCGCCTTTCGGCCATGAAGATGAGGTAGCCGAGGCTGGTTACCATCGAGTCGAGTTACCGTCGCTAAAGACCAGCGTGGAGATGACCTCCACCATGAGGGTAGGTTTGACACGGTTCACGTTTCATCAAGGCGGAGCCGCGCGTATCAACTTTGATTTGGGCGCCGAATTAGGCCCATCGGAAATGGGTGAGGCTTGCATCGAGCGAGTCGGGCGAGGCTGTGTCGAAGGCTACGTGACGAATCTGCCTACCAGGCGCCGACCCAAGCCTCTGAAGGTCTACTTTGTTGCGGAAATCGACACACCGGATGCCGAGCTCATCACTTGGAAAGGGGAAACTCTGCAAGCCAGTGACAAGCCGCTAACTGGCGAAGAGCTTGGTTTTGCCTTTGCCTTTAATGCCGTTTCGGGACGCCCCGTACAGGTCAAGGTGGCTGTCGCCTACACCAGTGTGGAGCAAGCGAGAAAAAACTTGGCTGCTGAATTGCCGGGTTGGGATTTTGACCGTGTGCGTTTTGAGTCGCGTGATGAGTGGAACCGCATGCTGGGGCGAATTCGAGTCGACGGAGGCTCGGAGCAGAAAAAAATAAAGTTCTACACCGACTTGTTTCACGCCCTGCTTGGGCGTCGCACGGTCAGTGATGTCGATGGCAAGTATTTCGACTACACGACGAGTGAACCGCGCATACGCCAAATTCCGCTCGATGCCAATGGCCAGCCGAAACATGCACACTACAACAGCGACGGCATGTGGGGCGCTCAATGGGCCATTAGCCAGCTTTGGCCTCTGGCGTACCCGGAAATCGCTTCGGGCTTCTGCCAATCGTTTCTGGATGTGTATCGCAATGGTGGGCTCATTCCACGTGGGCCGTCGGGGGGCAATTATACTTTTGTCATGACCGGAGCCAGCAGCACGCCGCTATTTGTCTCGGCATGGCAAAAAGGGATACGCGACTTTGATATTAAGCTGGCCTATGAGGGCTTGAGAAAGAACCACATGCCGGGTGGCTTGATGAGCAAGGCCGGATATGAGCACCATTCGAGCGTTGGTGGTGGAATCGAGCATTATATGGAGCGGGGGTATGTGCCGGTCGGCCTGGAAGCGGATGCTTTTCATCTGCGTGGCGCGACGCAAACCCTCGAGTATGCTTTTGAGGACTGGGCGCTATCGGAGCTGGCGGCCGTACTGGGATACAGCGACGAAGCGGCTTACTTTGCCAAGCGTTCTGAAAACTACAGAAACATTTGGAATCCGCAGACCGGCTTTATGCAACCACGCCGCATGGATGGAAGTTGGCTACCGGACTTTGACCCGATGTCGCCTGAAGGCTGGGTGGAGGGTAACGGATGGCAGTATCTTTTCCGGGTGCCTCATGCTATGGATTCCCTGGCTGAGCTCATGGGAGGGCGACGGGTTGCCGTACAGCGGCTTGACGCCTTGATGAGAGCTGCTGAAGAGACCGGTTTCATCGCACCTCATGATGGGCATCACTTGAGTCCTCTGGATTATGGGAACCAGCCCTCAACCTTTTATGCCCACCTCTTCAATGCCCTGGGCGCACCAGAGATGAGCCAGTATTGGGTCCGGAGAGTGTATGATACCTGCAAATCGGCCGTTTCCCCGGAAGGAGGCTATGGCGGCGACGAGGACCAAGGGCTGATGGGAAGTCTGAACTGCATGTTTGCGCTCGGGCTCTTCGATATTGCAGGTGGCTGTGCCCGCAACCCGGGCTACGATTTGACGACGCCTTTATTTGAGCATATCGAAATCGATTTGAATCCGGATTATTATTCCGGCGATAAGATTTCAATACGCTGCGATGCGTCGCCTGAGGTCTTCGGTGCCATTAAGGAGGTCAGTTTAAATGGAAAGTCCTCTGATGGGTTACGGGTCAGCCATGCAGACCTCGTGGCGGGTGCCGAACTGCGATTTTCACTTTGCGAGTTCTCGGAAAAATGCACTGAGGCTTTGGCGGTTTAAATATCCCTGCTGGCTCGGAGACTGGACTCACAGAGTCTATAGGTGGATTCAAGATGCTCGACAGGATCCCTTTGAACCAAGAACTCGTGTCCAATATAGCCACTGAAACCGGTTCCCGAGATTGCCGAAAATATGGCCGGATAGTTGAGTTCCTGAGGTCCACTTAACGGGCCGCGCCCCGGATTGCCCGCTGTGTGATAATGGCCAAAGTACGTATGGTGCTTCTGGATGGTACGTATGATATCCCCTTCCATAATCTGCATATGATAAATGTCATACAGCAGTTTGAAGCAGGATGAATCAAGCTGTTGGCAAAGCCCAATGCCCCAGGAACTGCGGTCACATTGGTAGTCGTCATGGTCGACCTTACTGTTCAGCAATTCCATGATCAAAGTAACACCGGCGGCCTCGGCATGGGGCAGTACCCGCTCCAGGATAGTGGCACAGTTGTTCAGCCCGGATGCATCACTGATACCTTCGCGGTTGCCGGAAAAACAGATCAGGTTGGGAATACGATACTCGACGGCGCGGTCAATGTTCTCGCGTAATTCCTTTTCAATACGGGTGGCATTTTCTTTTCGATTCATGCCCTGCTGGATGCTGGCGTGTCCGGCAACAGCGGCTACTTTCAGTCCTGCGTCATGAGCTATGGGCCAAAGGGCGGGCTCAATGAGCTCGACCGCATCATAGCCGATTTTGGCGGCGGCCTTTAGCAACGGGAGTGCTTCCACGCCTTTGTTGGCGAAGCACCACCAGGAAAACGATTGCTTGAGATGGGGCATGGCTTGGGAGTTCAGGTGTTCCAATCAAAAAGGATTCCCATCGTGCGGCCTCGGTCCCGATTGGCAGTCGTGTAAGCTTCCATACACTGGGCGGGGGTGAAAATATGGGAATTAAGGCCTTCGAGACTGAACCGCTTATCCTGCACTAGCGGGAAAAAGAGCGCGGTCATGGTGCCCTCGTTCCAGCCTTGGAGCTGATGGCCGTCATGGACACCAGTGATGCTCAACCCCTTCATGATGACGTCACAGGTTAAGGCCTGCCGCGCGGGCTGCCCCGTGTCGCCCAGGATGACGACACGCCCGTGTTGGGCGGCTAAATTGAGTGCCGCGGCAAAGGCGGCTGGATGGCCGGTTGAGTCAATAATCACACCGGGCAGTTGCCCGTCGTTTGCTGCCAGGACGTCGTCCCGAACAAGGTCCGCCGTGCTGGCGAGGTAGGTGTGCGCACCGCCTGCCGTGGAAATCCCCGATCGCTCTGCCACCGGATCGACCACGATGATGCGTAAGGCACCGGCAGCCCGGGCCCAGCGCAGTGACATTTGCCCAATTGGACCGGCTCCAATAATTAGCACGGTATCGCCCAGGCGGTATTGTGCGGCATGGGCTCCGTGAAAGGCTATTTTCGCCAGTGCGAACCAAATGGCTGATTCCGATGGGATCCCTTTCGGCACGGGATAGCAGGCGGCAGCTTTTAGCACGGCATGAGAAGAGTGTCCTGCGCGGTAAACCACGCGATCTCCCGGGCTCACGGTAGTTACATCGGGGCTGACTTTTTCCACGATGCCCGCCGCCGCATAGCCGGGATAAAATGGATACTGCACCCAGTGATCCCAATGAGTGCCTGCATCGAACAATCGGTTGAAAACGATGTTCTCCGTCCCGGTGCTCATTAACGAGTACTGGCACTTTACGCAGATTTCTCCATCGGTCAGTTCGGGTAGTTCAAATGATTCAACTTCCACGTGCTGTTTCGCATGAAAGACAAGCCGTTGAGCGGGGGGGGTGAACATGCTTTCATTTTCTCCTGTAGGACCATTTTACCAAGTGAAATAAACGGCTAACTTTTGTAATAAATGGCTGGAAGTGAGTGAATAAGGCCTATAAGTTCTTTATTTGGATGGGTAAAACGGCTCAAAAGGGATGGCGGAGTTTTGCAGAACAAGCTTCAGTGGCACCGTTGCCGCTCTTGGCTGGGTGGCAGGCTCCGGTCGCTGTGGGGCTTTGTTGTCAATTGCATGATCATGCCTCGGTGGAAATGGTTTATCATCGCAGGGGTAGCGGCATCACCCGTTTGGGGCCAAGCCGCCGTGAAGAGGTGGCATTCTCCGAGGGGAGCTGCGTAATCTATGCGCCTGGCTTGCTGCATGATCAGGTTATGGACACGGCCGGAGAGGATATTTGCGTCCACTTGGAAATGCCTTCTGGTTTTTCAGGCAGACTCAGTGGCTGCCTGGTTGTTCGTGATGCCTCGCGCTGGGTTTCTGAAGATTGGGACCGACTGACGTCCGGTAAAAAAATAACTGATAAGCTCGAGCAGAGGATACTGGACATGAGGGGGACTTCGGTACTGCTCGCCATGCTTCGGCAGTGCTTTTCGCCGTCCAGAGATAAGCCTGCCTCGGCAGAGAAAAGCGTGCTCAAGGCGGAGGAATACATTCGGGAGCATTTTGCCGGAATATCATCGATGCAAGAGGTCGCCGAGCACGCGGGACTCAGTCATGACCGCTTACGACATCTTTTTCGTCAGCAGCGTGGTATCAGCTTGGTTGGCTTTCTTACCCGCATACGAATAGAGCGTTCCAAATCCCTCCTCTTACACTCAAAGCTTCCACTCAAGCAGATCGCCGAGCTATGCGGGTATCGCGATGAATATTACTTCTCGGCGGTGTTTAAACGCCAAACCGGGCAGCCTCCGGGGGCCTTTAGGAAGTGAAGATACCAGTGAACAGTAAAAGCATAAGCGAAGGAGGGCTAGTGAGAGAAGTGTTTGATAAAAGATACGATACTATGATAAGCAAAAAGCCGGCGATGGTAGCTAGGCTCCATCGCCGGCTTTGTGCAGAAGGGATCAGAGATTGTCCGAAACGGTGAAGTTATCGAACTCGAAGGTGGCGTCTTCCTGAGTGGTGGTGCAGCGGAACTGAATATCGGTCAGATTGGTGCTGCCGTAGTTCGTGTTACGCGGTTCGTTGCCCAGTAGCAGCGTCGTTCCCACCCAGAGTGAGCTGCAGAGGTCATCCAGGGTGTAGTTGTTGTCATCCGGGCCGATATAGCCTTGGGTTGAGCCGGAGGCGTTCAAGTACCACACCACGTGGACGAAGCTTCCGTCTGCCGCAAAAGTACCGGTATTGATGCTATTCATGCGGAAGCGGAACAAGCCGGTTCCCCCTGCCTTGATCGTCATATCGAAGGAACTGGAGACACTGGGCAAGTTGCTGGAGTAATCGGCCTGAGTGGTGAAGTCCCCTATTTTGAAGGAGGCCAGATCGGTGTACTGGTCGATGTTATTGGTGGCCAGGTCGAACTCGATCTTCAGTACCGCCGGAGGACCATCGAAGTCAGTGTAGCGCATGAAGCCGGAACCGGCTTCGTTGGAGTCGGCGATGGTGGTCGGGTCCGGGCGGACCAGTCGCAAGGCGCCATTGACGATGGACCAAGCGCCGCCGTACTGCTCGGTGCTGATGTCGTTGAACTGGTTGTCGCTTGGGCTGTAGACGTCATCGTAGTCGGCAACATTGGTGGAGCTATCGAAGTCCTGCATGAAGATTGCCGGGCTGATCGTCAGATCGAAGTCGTTGATGGTGGCATCGGCGTCCACCCCAACGCTTCCGCTGCTTGCGAAGACGCCGACTTCTACCGTGGCGGCCAGTTCACTAAGGCTGGTGCTGTCGATTTGCGTATACGCCAGGCCATCGGAGGAAACCGCGATGCTGATTATGTCTCCCACGCGTTCGAGCAGGAGCCAGGCATCCGGGTATGCGTATGACTCAGTGGTTGTTGTCTCTGAGGCCGAGCCATCCGTAGTCAACCGCTCAATGAGGGCGTAGTTGCTGCCTGTCGTTGTCGCAAGGGCAACCATGCGGGCACCGGCTGCATTGCTTTCACGTATCATGATGCCGGCGCGTGGAGTGCTGCCCGAACTGGTCAGATCCTTCACCCGCGCGAAAACGGCAAAGTTGCCCAGCACGCCATCATGCTCGAAGTGAAAGCTGTCGGCGGTACCCGAAAGTCCCGAGCCCGAGCCGATCACTTCCCAGTCCAAGGTGTCCAGAATCCGGCTGGAGCCGTCGCTATTGGTACCGATGCTCGTACCGAAGAGGCCTTCGCTCTCAAGAGTGTCGTAGAGCGTATCGTCCGCTTCTTCGGCTGCCTGGTCGACTACGGTAAAGTTGTCGATGCTGACCGTCACAGGTTGGTTGGAGGCCGTGTGAAAACGGAAGGCCGAGATTTCAGATGCGGTGTAATTCGGGTTCGGTGTAATGTCGTCGAGGATGAGCGTCCCGTTTATCCACAGGTCGCTGGTTCCGTCGGCTACCGTGTATGTATTAGAATCAGGGCCCGTGTAGCTTTGGCTTTGCCCGCTGATGTTTCCATACCAGGCCACTGCCACAGCGGTTCCGGTCGTGATATCCGAAACCGAAGATCCCTCCAACTTGAGGTAGTACAGTCCGCTGCCCCGTGCCTTAATAATCAGGGAAAAGGCTTTCGAAGCGCTGGTGCCACCGCTGCTGTCGCTGATCTCGCTGGTCCAATCCCCCAGCGTCAGGCTGGCGATATCGGCATAGCTGCTAGTTCCGGTGACATTCAAATCGAACTCGACTCGTGTGAAGGTCATCGGGCTAAGTCCGGAATGCCGTTGATAGCTCGCGCCGGTGGATGTCTGGCCTGGACGCGTGATTTGCAGGGCACCGGAGCTGATGGACCATTGGTTGGTCCCGCTGGCGTCGGTGATAGTGTTGAACTGGCCGCTGTCGGGTGAGGTGTCGTTGATGTAAACGGCGAGCACGCTCGAGCTGTTGAAGTCCTGACTGAAGACGGTGGCGCCGCTCGGAGGAGTGCTTCCCGCCTCGACCGTGATGACGATCGTATCGTTGGCAGTCAGTTCGGAGTCGTCAGCGGTCAGCCGCAGGGTGTAGCTGCCCACCGTATCCAGGGTCGCTGTGGTCTGGAGTGAATTGGCATTGGCAATCGACGGTGCGGAACCACCCGGGGATGAGATAACCTCCCATAGGGTGGTCAACGTGCTGGCGGGCAGGCCGTCGTCGCTGGCAAAGCCGTTGAGGTTCACCACTACGGTGGAGCCGGAGAGGGTCACCGTTTGGTCGCTGCCGGCGTTAACAGAAGGTGCGGTATTGGCCGGGCTTACCGTGATGACCATCGTATCGCTGGAGGTCAGCTCCGAGTCATCCGCGGTGAGTCTAAGCGTGTAGCTGCCCAATGTATCTAGGGTTACTGTGGTCTGGAGTGTATTGGCATTGGCAATCGACGGTGCGGAACCTCCCGGGGAGGAGATAACCTCCCAGAGGGTGCTCAATGTGCTGGCGGGCAGGCCGTCGTCGCTGGCACTGCCATCGAGATTCACCACCACCGTACTTCCCGACAAGACCACGGCCTGGTCGCTACCGGCGTTGGTGACAGGCGCTTGATTTGTAGCGGTGCCATTGGTCGTCATTTCAAAAGCGCCCAAGTAGGCAAGGCCATCGTGATTATCACGTTCGACCTCGATTAGGATTTTACCCTGCGAGGTGGGACTGACCCCCGATATCGTGACGTAGTTTGAGGTATTCAGGGCCGCCTCCAGGGAAGCCGTTTGCCCATGGATGGTATACAGTGACGTACGCACGCCGCTACTGGAGCGTGAGGCGAAGATCTTGAAATCGTACGTTTGGGCAGGATTAAGGCCGCTGACCAGGACCGCCCCGTAGGGATCGGTACTGTTGACGTAGAACGCGTCGATTTGCGCGGTGGACGGGAATACGTCGCCAGCATCGACACCCGCCTGTACGCCGTAGAAGTCGTCGCTGACTTCCACGAGGACGCCGGTGGCCTGCCCGCTGCTGTCCGTGGCGTTCACCACGAAACTGCCATTGTCGCCTGCATCGACATCGGTGATGTTGTTCCAATTAGAGCCGGTGCTATTACTGCTTCCGCCAAAATCCACCTGCATGGTATAGGCGCCGCTTTTGACCACGGTTACCATCACGGTGGACCGACCGATATGGTAAAGGGAGTCGGTGGTGATGCAGGAAATTTGGTGTATTCCCACGCTGAGATTGCTGATGCTCAGAGACGCACCGGTGCCCAGACTGCCATCAAGGTCGCTTTCCCAGATCAGTTCTGTGCCGGCGATGCTGTTGCTGTCCGCATCGACCGCGCTGGCCTGCAGCGATACCGAGTTGCCTTCGGCGACCAGTAGGCCATCCGTAGGCGATGATATCGTGATCGTTGGTTTCTGCTGGGCAAACAACCACGACCACATGTTGGCGCTGTTGTAGGTAGCCGACCAACTGTTATGGCTGGCGCCGGGAAATAACGTGACTTTGATATTACTGTCCTCGTTGACGGGTGTGCCGCTTTCCCAGCCCCAGGTGCCGGTTTGGGAATCAAAGGATGCCGTGTAGGTGCTGCTTCCATCCCCCGGATAGGAGGCACGAACATCCGTTGGTGCGGTTCCCAGAAAGTAGCCCGCCAGATTGTTGGCGGAGCCTTCCGCCAGGCCGCGTTCGTTGGCAGAGGCGTTAATCTGGACCAAGGCCCAGTAGGGCGAACGAGTACCTAGATAGTCACCCTCGTCCTCATTTACTTTACCGCGCACAGCGCACACGACATAGGCCGTCGCTTGATCCGCATGAGGGTCCGTATTGATGAAGGCGTGAACACCCGAGCTGCCTGCGCTCAAGCCCGTCAGGTAGATGCGGCGCGGGTCTATTCTGTAGTAGGATACCACGAAATCGAGAAAGCCACGAATGGCACTCTGAGACCACCAGGTGGTATACTGCGGTGAGAGGACAATCACGTCATTCTGCTCGAACAGATTATGCAATGGATGGCTCGGCGTATTGAGAATCATGGGGGGGCCGTTTCCCAGCACCTCCTGCAAATGCTCATTGTAGGGCGGAGTGTCGCCCAGCATGCCGTCACCTGTTTCGCCCAGGCCGTGGAAGAATATTACCACGGGAAAATCCTGGCTGGGATTTTCATAGTAAGCCGAGGGCAGGAACTCATAGTAGCCGCGTGGATTGCCAACGGTGTTGATTTCCACGGGTGTGAAGGTGGGGTCTGCCGCTTGCATGAGAGCGGGAAACCACAGCGTTAAGGTAAACGCGACGAGGGTGAGGTATTTCATGGCTTGTACTGATTTGGTTTATTCAATCCAGCCAAGCGACGCTGTGATGGGAAATAGCAACGAGTTGACTGGGGTTGAGGGATAGCGAAGCGAACGCTTCGGGTTGGGGTGTAGCGTCGTGGTTGTGCTTAAGGTGTCACAACGAATCAGAGACGGTGAAGTTATCGAATTGGAACACGGCCTCCTGGGTCGTGGTGGCACGGAAGTAGAGGTCCGTCAGATCGGTGCTGCCGAAGACACTGCTGCGCTGCACATTGTCGAACAGGAGCGTCGAGCCTATCCAGAGGGAGTTGCGGAGATCGTCGAGGGTATGGGTGTTGTTGTCCGGCCCGACATAGTTCACGGACGAACCGGAAGCGTTCATGTACCAGATGACATGAACAGCAGTCCCGTCCGCCGCATAGGTGCTTGAATTGGTCCCGTTGATGCGAAAGCGGAAAAGGTCCTGCCCGCCTCCCTTGATGATCATCTCGAAGGATGTCGAGACGCTGGGAATCGATCCGGAGTAATCGGATTGTGTGGTGAAGTCGCCGATGCGCATGCCAGCGAGATCGGTGTAGGTGCTTATGTAGTTGACCGAAAGATCGAACTCTATTTTCAGCACCTCGGGTGCCCCGGGGAAGTCCGTGAAGCGCATAAAGCCCGCGCCTGCCTGAGTGGAGTCGGCGATGGTAGTCGGATCAGCCCGTTGGAGGTTAAGCGCTCCACTGACGATGGACCAGCTACCGCCGTATTGTTCGGTGCTGATATCGTTGAACTGGTTGGCGCTGGGACTGGTGGCGTTGAAGTAGTCCGCGAAGTTCGTTGAGCTGTTGAAGTCCTGCACGAAGATGGCGGAGCTGAGGGTCAGTTCGAAGTCATCCATGCTCGCCAGCGTGTTTGTGCCCTGGCTACCGCTGCTGGCGAAGAGTCCAGCTTGCACAGTGGCCGCCAGGCTGCTGAGGGTGACGCTGTCGATCTGGGTAAAGCTCTGCCCGTCGTCGGACACCGCGACGTTGATGATGTCGCCCACGCGCTCGAGCATAAGCCAGGCGTCGGGATAACTGTAGGATTCCGTCGTGACGGTTTCGCTGGCCGAGGCGTCGGTGGTCGTGCGCTCAATGACAGTGTAGTAGGTGGACGGTGTGGTTGCCAAGGCGACCATGCGGGCTCCGGCTGAGTTGCTTTCACGGATCATGATGCCGGCGCGTTGTGTGGCGCCGGCTCCGAACAACTCTGTTACTTGGGCGACGATGGAAAAGTCGCCCAGTACGCCGGTTTGTTCGAAGTGGAAACTATCGCTTGTGCTCGATAGTCCCGTTCCTGAGCCGGTGATCTCCCATTCGCCGGACTGCAGGATACGGCTGGAGCCATCGCTGCCGGAGCCAATGTCCACACCGTATAGCTCTTTGCTTTCTAGCGTGTTGTAAAGCGTGTCACTGTTGATCGTCACGGTGACTAGACCCCAGTCCTGCTCGGCCCCGTCGGTCACCAGGTAGGTGAAGGTGTCCGTGCCGTAAAAACCGGGCTCTGGAGTATAGATCACACTGGAGCCGAAAAGGCTGATTATGCCATGCCGGGCCTCGCCCAGACTATAGATGGAAAGCGCCGCCGGCTGGGAGTCACTATCCGTGTCGTTAGCCAGCACGTTGATGGTGACGGCCGTTCGTTCGTCCGTAGTGGCTGTGTCAGCCGCTGCCACTGGAGGCGTGTTGACGAGGAAGCTGTCTTCGATTACAAAGTTGTCGAAGCTCATCGCGATAGGCAAAGAGGTGCCGCATCGCAGACGCATATTGGCAATGTCGTTGACAGAGTAGGCGCCTGAACGCGCGATATTATCCAGTACCAACGAGCTATTCACCCAGAGCGAGGAGCGGCCGTGGTCGATGGTGTGGGACTGCGTGTCCGGCCCCGTATAGGTAACCTGCTGGCCGGTGTTATTGACATACCATTCCACGGTGACGGGCGTGCCGTCGGCAGCGTAGGTGACGCTGTTTTGGCCAGACAGTTGAAAACGGAACAGGTCAGTGCCACCCGCCTTAAAGCTGAGTGAGTTGGAATAGACCGAGGTCGCGCCGCTGCTGTTATAGTCAGCCTGGCTACTCCATTCTCCCAAGTCGAGGGAGGCAAAGTTGACGAAGCTGGACACATTCTCTACGGCAAAGTCGAAGGAGACCTTCATCAGGTTGGGGGTTCCTTCGAAATCAACCAGGCGATAGAAGCCCGCTCCGTTGTCATCGCTGTCAATGCCGGGATTCGGACGCGTGAGCTTGAGCGTGCCGTTATAGATGGACCACGTACCAGCGTCATCTTCAGCTCCGATATCGGTGAACTGGTTGCGGTCCGGCGCCAGAGCATTGTAGTAATCGGCTATAGTCGTGGAACCGGAGAAGTCCTGCTCAAAGATGGACTCCTGCCACGGCGTGACGCTGAAACCGGTCGCCGTTACGCGTGCATTGGAACTGAAGACACCGGCGTAAACGGACTCCGGCAGGCCGTTGATGGTGACCGTATCGATTTGAGTGAAGTTTATGCCGTCATCCGAAACCAAGAAGGTGAGGGTATCCTCGAAGCGAGTCATGCGCACCCAGGCGCCGGGGAAGGTATAGCCGACCGACGGGTCTATTTCGGTGATAGTGCTGCCGATGGAGGTTCGTGCGGAGTAGCGATACTGTCCGTCCGTGCTGGTTGACAGTAGGGCCACACGAGCATCGTCACCCAGGTCTTCGCGGATCATAATGCCGCCGCGCGGATTGGCTCCGAATGCGGTTAGGCTCGTAACCCGCAGGTCCAGGATGAAGTTTCCGCTTACGGCCAGTTGTTCGAACTGTATGCTGTCGGCGCTGCCACCTAAACCACTGCCAGTGGCGGTTATTTCCAAGTCACCATTAGCCAGCAGCCGGCTACCCCCGGTTGCGGAGCCGATGGTTTGCCCGTTTAGGCCAAGACTGTTCAGGTTCTGAGCCGTGGAGGTGTCATTGACAGTGACGGAGACCGTTGCCGTGTCTGTATCCGTTCCGTCAAATACGGTATAGTCGAATGAATCAGAACCATAGTAACCCGGGTCGGGGGTATAGGTGAGCGTGCTGCCTGATTGCGTGACCGTCCCGTGTAAGGGAGTGTCGACATTGCTGATGACCAGGCCATCGGGGCCGTTGTCAGGGTCGACGTCATTGGCCAGTGGGGTGATGAACAAGGAGTTGCCTTCATCCACGGAGACAGTGTCGTTTACTGCATTGGGGGCGGTATTCGTGTTCGGATCCGAGCTGATGGGGAAGCTGTTTTCGATGATAAAGTTGTCGAAGCGCAGCGTTGCCGTGTCGCTCGATGAGGCGTGAAAACGGAAAGTCTTTATACCTGATGCCCCATAGGTTCCGGGAGGCTCGAAGTTTTCATACATCACCTCGCCGTTAAGCCAGTAGGATGCCTTGCCGTCATCAATCTGATAGAGTGTTCCATCGGGGCCTTCATAGGTCTGCTGGGAGCCTGTGTCGTTCAGATAAAAAACGATGGTGCTCATTTCGCCATTTGCCAGGGAGTCTCCATATTTCGCCGAGCCGAATGGGAAGTGGTAGAGCCCCACGCCATTGCCCTTGATGGAGAATTGGCTGAACTTGGAGGCTGACGCTCCTCCCGAGTTGTAATCCGAAACCGAGGTGAAGTCGCCTGTGGTAACGGTTGCCATCGTGCCGTTGGTGGATGAGCCCGACACTGCGAAGTCGAAGCTGAACTTCACGACGGAGGGCGGCCCGGCGAAGTCCGTCAGCCGGGCAAAGCCCGCGCCGGAGTCCGATGAGCTTGAGCCTTCACGCACGATTTGAAGAGCACCATCGGTGATGCTCCAATCTCCGGCTTCGCTTTCTGCCACGATTTCACTAAATTGGTTCTGTGATGGAGAAGCGTTGAAGTAAGTGGACAGGTTTGCGCCGTCCGAGAAGGTTTGTGCCAGCAGGACATTGCTGCCCAGAGACTGTCCCGAGACGGCAAAATCCTGCACGAGGCCGCGCACGGGTGTATTGGCCGAGCCGCCAATGAGGAACAGGCCCGCTTCGAGTTTGACCGGAAGGCCCGGCAGGACGCGGCGTCCGATTGTGTTGTAGCTCGTGTTGTTCGTGGAAACCTGCATCTCAATCACGCTGCCGGTACGTACCAAGCGCAGCCACGAGCCTGAGGCGGAAGCATCGCTTCCGGCGGTGGAGTCCGCCCCTGGCGCCGTGCGCGAGAAGTAAACATGATTGCCCGAAGCGTCGAGCCCCAGCGCGACGAAACGGCTGCTGGCGTTGTTGCCCTGGCGAACCATCAGGCCGATGGCGCCATCAGTCACCTGAGTGGAGTCGGTTATGTGAGCGGTGATGGTGAAGTCGCCCAGCAGCGATATGCGTTCAAAGAAAGTACTGTCCGCGTTCCCTTCAAAGCCGCGACCCGCGCCGTTGAGCTCACCGGTCTGGCCATCCGCCAGCAGGCGACTGTGGCCCACGACGTAGTTGCCGACTTTGTTGTTCGCCAGATTCCAGCCTGCCAGGTCGTTGGCGTTGGCGGTATTGCTGACGGTAAAGTAAACCCGGGCAGTGTCATCATCCGTGCCATTCGTGACGGTGTATGCGACTGAATCCTCCCCGTAGAAGCCTGCGTCCGGCACATAGCGCACTTGGTTGCTGACGATGCTGACGGTACCGTGGCGCGCCTGTCCAACGGAGCTCAGGCTGAGCGATCCGGGACCGGTGTCGTTGGCCCGTACGTTGACATCAACGGTCGTACCCTCATCGAGTATGACGTAGTCGTCCTGCGCGACGGCTCCATCGAGCGTCTGCTTGTCCAGGCGAAAGGCGCGCAGTTGATAGGGATACATTTCGAGTGTCAGTTCACCCGTATTGCTGTCCACGATCTGGCCGGTGGCGGCATCTTCAACCAGGCCGCGTTCGGGTAGGGTAATGGTCACCGTGACATCGCTGCGCGCGGTGTTTACCACCGCCAGGTAGGTGCCGTAACCCTCCGTCTCGATGGCACGGACAACCACATTGGAGTCCGAGGTGGCACCGCTTAGCATTGTACTAGGCAGCGCAGGCAACGAGAGGAAGGCCTGATTGAAAGCGCGTACATAGGCCGGGAAGCCGGGGTTGTAACGCCAGGAGCAGAGGTATCCAAGATACCGCGGGTCGCCGTTGGCCACGGCCAAGGCCTCCTCCATCATAGAGAAGGAGTTGGCGTATTCGCAGTCAGAAACAAAATAGCCCAAGGGAATCACTTCGTTGGGGCCGTCTTTGTCGATGGTCATGGCATCTTCGTTCAGGCAGAAGTGGCGCACCACCGCAGTACCGGAGGGCGTCCGGAAGGCTTCCAGCGCCTCGGGCTTGGCCACGGTGAAATAGCGGTTGAAGGAGTAGGTCAGCATGCCGCCTTCATTATCCGTGTAGTTCTGAGGATCGTTCTCGAGGTCGGCATGTTGCCATTCCCAGCCGGCCCAGGTGTCGCGCGGCGTGGTCAGCCCACGGAAGTGCCGGTCGACATCGAGCGCGTCCTGCATACTGGTGGCGGCGACTCCTACCGAGCTCCAGGCCGTTGCGTCCTCGGCCACGAAGTCTTCCTGCCCCGGAGGCACATCGGCTTTACCGGTTTCTGTTGCGTCGGAGGTGAAGAGGATGTTGGCCTCGGGGTTGACTCCCTGATCGCGCAGATGATCGCGCATGGAATTAATGAAGTCCCGGCGTTTCTCAAACCACCACTGCTTGTAGTTTAGATATAGTGGTTCCGAGTCGATAATCTGTTGACGGGTCACGGGTATGCCGCCGTTTACCTCTTCCGAATAGGTGGCAAAATCGTAGTCGTTGAATGACATCGCCATCTGCGAAACGCGGGCACGGAACCATGCCCCGACGAAGTTAACCTTGTCCTTGTATTGGGAGATCGTGGCGTCAAGCAGCAGCTTGGCGTCCGCTATGGTATCCGGGTCGGCCAAGTCCACGCGCGAGGCTTCCGCCCAACTGATGTGCGTGTATATGGTCAGCGTGCCATTCAGAGGATGGGAGCGCTTTTGGGGGCCAAGGGCCAAGGAGCCGCTACCGCGGCTACCGGCATATTCAAAATAGGGCAGCACATCAAAACCGTAGTTGCCGATCATGTCCAGGACCCGGCGCCAGCGATCCGGCTCGCGAGCGACGTAGTACCAGGCATTGCCGCCGCCGATGCCGGTATCGAAGCCCTGATTGCTGCCGAACTCCAGCAAGTCCGTGGTGTAGGTGTTCATGCCCAGGAATTTCATCCGCTTGGCTTTGTACTCGAACCAGTCGAGGGAATCGGCCACGCCGCGCTGTGTGGGATCGTAAGACCAAACCACGCCGTCGGCCATTTCTTCACGGTAGAAGGTATGGCGGCGCGGTAGCCCATCGGGCGGCAGATTGAGCAGGAGCGAATAGGTAGCCTCATCCGGCGCTTCGTAGAGGCGTATTTTAGAAACGGCCGCGCCGTTGGAAAGCGGGGCGTCGCTGTTGGCGAATTGGGCCACGATAACCAGGAAGCCGTCTTCCGGCAGGTCAGGATAAGGGCCCTCGCCGCGCGGGCGATCGATTCCGGAAAAGCGATCATGCAGATGAAACAGGTTTTGCCAGGTCTTGACCTCGCCGGACAGAGGCAAGTCGAGGGACTCCGCATTGGGGAAAACATACGGAGGTGTGAGGGAGTCGCCGACTGTCTGGCCGGTATGGAAGCCGCGGGTCATCGAGCCACCCGCATTGGTCACATACATAGTGCGGGAGACATCGTCGGGATAGTCGACTTGAAGAACATAGGCCTTGCCGGCTTCCAGGCCCAGACCTTCACCGATGCGGTATGCGAAGTAACGCGCATCTGCTCCGTTGGGATTGGGCAGTACTCGCGTTGGCACGCCCAGGATAGTCTGGATTTGGCTGACGCCGCTGGGGTAGTCGACAAATTCGTGCGGGTCGTTGGGGTCGCCGCAATCGATTTCATCCACGAGCACGAGATTGTCAAAGGGGAGGTCAGGTAGTGTCGGGCCGCTGGGATCTGGTGTTCGCACGCGTATCGCGCTGAGCTTTCCGTTGCCTGCCGTGCCACTGGCAATCGCAACATTCAATTCGCCATCGGCTATGGTGACAGGGAATGTTTCAATAACCTCCGTGCGCTCTGGCGCCTGGGCGCGGATGTCAAACTCGTCCAGCTCCAGGTTGCCCTCAATGGATACGTCGAATACCCGGGTACCCAAGGCCGAGTTGTCGGCAAAATAGAGGTCCACGACATAGTCACCATTTGCGATCGTGAAGCTGTAACTGAACGAGCTGCTGGACCAGCGGTAGTCATGATGAAGCTCGTCATCCAGTGTGCCCTCGATGTCGCCACTGAGGCTGGTCATGGCGCCACCGGAATAATAGGCATCCCCCTCGAACTGGGTTCCATCGGCAGCCTCATACGCATCTCCGCCACAATTAACGGCATACAGTACTTCGCCTTGCAGATTGCTGGAGGTGACGAGGAAACAGCAGATTAATATTAGATAGTAGGCAAAAGGTGGGTTTTCGTGATGGAGGCGGGCAAAGAAGTTTCCAGCCGCCGTATTTCGGAGGGGCACTATAGATGTCATGGGGTATTGAGGTTAGGGGTATCTCGGTGATTGCCTTCAGGAAATGATGGCAATCCCTAGGGGTAAGAATATCGCCGATAAACTATAAGGTTATATCAACGAAGTAGAGAACATCGGTATGCTGATACGGTATGGCATTGTGAGACTGCCAGAGAGTCAGTTTTAGGGTATAGCTACTATGATATCATAAATATCTAACAATTAGATAATTATGATTTATGTGAAAAATCGAAAAATGAGTTATCTCTCGACTCGGATAAACAAGAGGTAGAAGTGCTGACCGACTCTATGTTTAGCAAAAAGCATATTGGCAAGTAAAAAATAAAACGTTATATCTATATACTTGTATGTTAAGTGACTAGCTGTTTTGCTTTTATTCGTTGAATAGTAAGAGAGCCATCAAAGGTTAAGTCGGGCAAGGGAGCCTCCTTGCTCTGGCCGTAAGTGTGGGTGCGCCAACTTCAAGATGCGTCGTTGCACGATTTGTTTCTGCCGTGCCTTGCAATTTGCATGAATCGCGCGGCTGTCATTTGAGTGACCTGTTCACAAGTTGCTCTATGATATGCGTTAAGGAGATAATAAATAGATGTGGTACGGCGCTAGCAATTAGCTAGGCGTGCGTTTACTATCCAGAATCTTCCTACAGGGCCTTCTCGCCTTTCTGCCCGTCTTTCTAACGCTGTACCTCTTGTTTTGGTGCATCAGTGTGGTGGAGGAGGGGTTTAGTGCGGTGCTTCAGACCATCCTGCCTGACCATGTCTACTTTCCCGGCATGGGCATCGTTCTTCTAATTAGCATCATCTTCTTAATTGGCCTATCTCTGCACGAGGTGCACTTGCAGTCTGTCTACGGTGTTCTGGAAAGCCGTTTTCGCAAGCTGCCGCTCATTCGTACGATTTATGGCGCCTGCAAAGACTTCCTCAACTTTTTCGCGGGTCACAAGAAGCGCAAGGAGTTCAACCAAGTGGTCACCGTGCAGATGCCAAACTGGGAGTTTAAGATCATGGGCTTCATCACCGAAAAGGACCTGAGTCGTCACCATTCAGACTTGGCCGAGGGCGATAGCTGGGTGGCCGTTTACCTGCCCATGGGCTATCAGATAGGCGGCTACACTTTGCTGATGGACCGCCGGAATGTGACGCCGATTGATATGTCCCTGGAGGATGCCATGCGCTTCGTTCTCACCGCTGGTGTAGCGACCAACCAAGCGGAGACGCAGCCGCCCTTCAGAGTTGCATCATAAACGCTCCGCGATGGCATATGCCGTATGCGGGATTAATCGTCGAGGTGGCGCGGCAGGCTAAAATAAAACTCGCTGCCTTCGCCTTTTTGAGACTCGCACCCGATGCTTCCGCCGTGTTGCTCGATGATTTGTTTCGCTATATGCAAGCCCAGGCCCGCGGAACCTACCTTAGTCGATTCCTTCCCCTGACTGTAGCGATCAAAAATATGCGGTATCATATCCTCGTCGATGCCTTCCCCAAAGTCTTTCACGAAAAAGCGTATATTATACTCATCAGCATGGGCTCCAATGAGGACTTTGGAGCCGTGTGAACTGTGGCGCAGGGCATTTGAGAGGAAATTGTTGAGCACAATAGTTACCTTGTGCGGGTCCGCGTGAATCAGCGCGTCACCTTCTGCATGCTCGACTTCGATGGAAACTTCGCAGGCTTCCGACAGATCTTCGTGGGTAGCTACGGATTCGTTGATGATCTCGTTTACGCGACATGTTTCTTTGGTAAGGTCGGTTGCGCTCGACTCCGCGCGGCTGAGGTCGAGCAAGTTTTGAATGGTAGCAAGCTGACGCTCCAGGTCCTCCTTTGCCGTATCGACCAAGTCGAGCTGATCTTCGTTCAGAGTTCCGATTTGTTGCTCACCTAAAAGATACAGTGCCATGCGGGCACTGGTCAGGGGTGTTTTGAGCTCGTGGCTCACGGTGGCGACCAGGTTGCCCTTGATGTCGTCGGCCAATTTCATCTTGGTGACGTCCTGCAAGGTCAGGGCTACTCCGGGCTCGTTTTTCTGGTTGATGTCCTGGATATTCTTCAACAATTCCACGGGATAGCTGACCACCAGATAATAGCGGGGCTGCCCGTTTATCTTTAATTGTATGGCTTCGTGGAGCTGGCGCTGTATGTAGATGCTGTGGCCTTTCTGTGTTTTGGAGGCAATGTCGATCAACTCCCCGGGGAGTCCGCTTGCCCATTCCGGTGAACTTAAAAGCTCATCTGCCTGCGGGTTTGCATAGGTTATGCTGTGGTCCTGGGTCAGAAAGAGGATGGAGTGAGGCGAACGCTGCAGCACGGTCTGAAAAGTATGCGTGGTGCTGTGCAGACGCTCGTCTGTAAGGTTGCGGTATAGCCGCAGATTGCGGATCATGCGGTTGAGGCTGTAGGCCAGTTGCCCGACTTCGTCCTTTCGGACGATGCGCACCTCCTGATCGTAATCTCCCTTGCCGACGTCATCGAGCTTGGCCTGGAGCATCTCCAGTGGGCTAACGACAATCCGCCCGATCTGATAGCTGATTAAAATCGTACCGAAGATTCCCAGTCCGATACCGATGCCCAGAACGTAAAAAGACAGACGAATGCGCTCCCGGAACTGGAGCTGCAGTCCGAGGATATCCTTGATGGCGGTAGCCGAGACTTGACCGATCAAGGCTTCGGTTTTGTCCACCATGCGTATCGTTGAAGGGAAGATCGCCGGGTCGATGGCATTCCACTCGATGTCGACCAAGGACTCCAGGCGGACTTTCAGCCGCTCATTGTTGAGCAGCAGTGTTTTCATGGCCTTGGATTCCTGGATGCGCTCGCTTTCCCTGATTGTCTCAAGCGCATCCTCGTAGACATCCCAGGCGCGTTGCATCGCCTGAGTTGCCTCTTTGTCCGGCGCATCCATCAACTGCACCTGCAACTTGATTTCGTGGAGGCTGACCATGGCCTGGTCCACGGCATTGCCCAGGAGTTTCTGGCTTTCCTCCGTACTTTTGACCAGTCCCTCCAGGTTGTTGAGCAGGAAGATAGTCCAGACAATGAGCCCGACGAGCAGGAGCTGCAGTGGCAGGAGCGCCAGGTAAAAGCGATTTCGAAGCTTTTTCATTACGTCATGCCGAGACGTTTTCGCTTGCGATAGAGGGTGGCCGTATCGATGCCGAGGATACGGGCAGCCTCGTCGAGGCTATCCGTCTTGGCAATGATGCGCCGGATGTGAGTTTCCTCCAGTTCCGCCAGGGAAATCATCTGTCCGGGGCGCGGGCCGCCTTCCTCGTCTTCGGAAAAGTCGCTGGGCAGGTCGGTGGTTTCAATTTCGTTGCCTACGGAAAGAATCACGGCCCGTTCGACAACGTTGCGCATTTCCCGCAAGTTGCCCGGCCATGAATAGTCAACCATGGCCCGCGCGGTGGTTTCGGAAAAGTGGACGTCACCACGCCCTTCGCGTTTGGTAAAGTACTGGAGGTAGCGCTCGGCCAGCGGCATGATGTCCAGCGGTCTTTCCGAGAGAGGGGGCATCTCCAGACAGATAACCTTCAGCCGGTAGAAAAGGTCTTCGCGAAATTTACCTTCGGCAACTTCTTGAGAAAGGTCACGATTGGTGGCCGCAATAACGCGTATATCCGCCTTGCGGGTGCGGTTGTCTCCGAGCCGCTCGTATTCGCGATCCTGGAGGAGTCGGAGGAGCTTGGGCTGGATTTCCATGGGCAGCTCGCCGATCTCGTCCAAAAAGAGGGTGCCCCCTTCGGCTGCGGCTACCTTGCCCCAAGTGTCTTTGATCGCGCCGGTGAAGGAGCCTTTGGTATGGCCGAAGAGTTCGCTCTCAAGGAGTTCTTTGGAAAGGCTGGGGCAGTTGATGGTGATGAAGGGTTTGTCCCGGCGGGCGCTGCGCATGTGGATGTTGCGGGCCAGTACTGTCTTGCCCGTCCCGCTTGGGCCGAGAATCATGATGGTGGCTTCGGAGTTAGCCGCTTTGAAGGCCACCTCGAAAGTCTTTTGCACGACCGGCTCCTTCGACTCCAGGCTGATGGTCGAATTGTTGTCGGCCACCTGTTCCTCAAGTTCGTCCACCTTGCGCTCCAGAGCCACGCTGGCTTCCAGCTTGGTGAGCATCTGGCGAATCTCTTCCGGAATGAAAGGCTTCTGGATATAGTCGTAGGCACCGCGCTTCATCGACTCCACCGCGGATTCGATGGAGGAGTGCGCGGTGAAAACGATGACCGGGATTTTCTCCTTTCGCTCCTTGAGCTTCGACAGGTAATCCAGGCCGTTCTCGCTCCCCAACATCACGTCGAGAAACATGGCGTCTATTTTTTCTTCGGCCAATACGAACTCAGCGCGGCGTGATGACTCCGCAGTGAAGGGAACGTGCCCCATGCTTTTCAGCGCAATGGAAGTCGTTCGCAAGATATTGGCCTCATCGTCGACAACGAGAATATTCATGAGGTTTCAGCGTATTGCTATATACATGCCATCAGGAGCAATCGAGTGTCTACGTTTGTTTTTTAGGTGGAAATACTTATGCGAGTCTTGCTAGTTGCTGATATTCAGTTTCTTGTGAAGATGGCGCATGGCCGCTGTTTTTGAATAATTCACGACTATTCGAAAAACAGCAGTCCGACCAATGCAAAATGCAATGGATGCGGGAGCCGGGCCGTGGCATTTTGCAATGCCGGCTTTAGAGCTGTTCACGAAATGGACTCAGCAACAGATGGGTGACGTTCTCTTTCCAGTCGGGCCCTTCCCATTCGATAGGATCGAGACGTTTTGCTTCCTGTACGTCCTCGTCCATGGTCTGTCGCAGAGAGCGCACAAATTTCTCGGAGGCGGCAATTACGCCGATTTCCTCGTCCTTGCCCAGTGACCGGCGGTTGAAATTGATGGAGCCGAACATGGCAAAGTGGTCGTCACAAAGGACGAGTTTGGTGTGGATCATGGTCTTCTGATAGAGATGTATTTCCACACCGGCGGACATGAGCTCGTCAAAATACCGCGCGGATTC
The DNA here is from genome assembly GCA_030432235.1 of Verrucomicrobiia bacterium. Lineage (GTDB taxonomy): Bacteria > Verrucomicrobiota > Verrucomicrobiia > Opitutales > Cerasicoccaceae > JAUIHT01. Next base: position 708,934 of record JAUIHT010000001.1, read on the forward strand.
TAATCGCTCGAATCGTTTGTCCGTATACTTGCCGGGTATGAGAACACGGACGCGTACGCCGCTGCGTGCTTTCTCGCAGATGAGTTCCCGCAAGTCCTCTTCGGGCACAAAGTAGGGGGATATGATGTCCAGTTTGCTTTCAGCCAGGTTGATCAGCGCATGCAGGACTTTATATGCGTTGCAGGTACGAAATCCGGAATGCGATTGAATGACCTGCAGAGGAATGTTCCCATTTGTCTCATCTGTGACCGCCGCCTGAGGAATCGGCAGTTCTTTGGAAACTTCGATCCAATTATCCTGGAATGCCCCCCGTAGATAACGCACGGAAGGTCCGGTGATTTTGAAATGGGTTTCACGCCATTCGCTTTCGTTGCGGGCATCACCTTCCCATTCCTTGGCAATGCCGACCCCGCCGGTAAAGCCAACTTTTCCATCGCAGATTAGCACCTTGCGATGAGTCCTCCAGTCGTAGCGAAAGAAGCTTCTCCGAATGGGGCGGAACCAGCAAACATCGACCCCCGCTTTTTCCATTTTGTCGACCAGGCGATCATCGATATCAGCACTGCCCATGGAATCGAGCAGCACTTTTACGGAGACTCCGGCCTGGGCGCGCTCGCAAAGAGCGTTTGCCATTTCTTCGGCGATATCGCCGGTCCAGTAGATATAGGTGAGAAATTCTATGAAGAAGCGGCTGTTGCGTATCGCGTTCAACATGGCGGGAAAAATTCGCTCCCCATTGTTCAGCGGTTCAACGGAATTGCCCTCCACGAATGGCTGACCGAGGGCGATTTCCAGATAAGACCGCCGGGCCGCCAGGTCATTGGCCGGCTTGGTGCCGTCGACAGCATGTCTTGCTGAGTGCCTGGCTGGACTTTCAATTACGTTGACCACTGGGAACAGGGCTGCGGCGCACCCATGACAGCGGATGCGCCGCGCTCCTTAGGGTTATGCTTTAATAGTTCGAAGTTCGTTAATACTTTGCTCGGTATGCATCCTGAGCTCGATAAGGAGGGCCTGGGTGCCCCCGTCGACGGTATCTTCGATCAAGGTTTCGCGAATGGTCGTCAGCAATTGCTCCTCGCCGCGGATGCATTCCTCGATGACCGCTTCTGTGTCATCACTGGAAAAAACGTCCTTCAGCTTGAGCAATCCCCGGTGCAGGGAGCCCTTAACGCTTCCACCGGGCTCGCCGCTATCGCCGATGCAACGCTGGCGCTCCTGCAGCTCCTCGGCAAACTTCTGGCGCACCATCGCCCGGGCTTTCCAGGAGGCGGCCAGCTGCGGGTGATCTTCTTTCACCGCTTCGGCGGCGTCGTCATAGCCTTTGATGGAGTCGTGACAGTATTGCACGATCGACTTCAAATCGCTGGAGAGATCTTTTTTTAATGTACTCATGGGTAGAGATGTTGGGAGGTTGATATTATTGAACGGCCTGGGCATGGATGCCTTCGGAGAAGAGGCCGCCGTCGGCCAGCTTCTTAAGCAGTGAGCTGGCTTCGGATTCCTGACTCAGCGTTTCCTTCAGGAGATCGGCGTCTTGCTTTTCGTTGAGCACTTCGGCCAGGGAAATGGCGGTCTCGTAGGCAGCGATTTCGTAGTGCTCAACGCGGAAGGCGGCAGCGATAAGATGCGCGTCAATCAACTCGCTGGGGCCACTGGACTCAAGGGCTTCCTCGCCTTCTTTGATCAGCCCCTTCATGGCCTGGCAAACGTGGCCGCCAGCCTTGACGGTGGTATGTCCGTCGAAAATGGTCTTGAGGCGCTCCACTTGGCCTTTGGTTTCTTCCAGATGCTCACTGAAAGCGTTCTTCAAGTCTTGTGAGCGGGCCTTCCAGGCCATTTTAGGCAGCGCATCCAGAAGCTGGGTTTCAGCGCTGTAGATATCTTGCAATTGTTCCAGGTATAGGTCTCTTAACGTGTTCATGATACTTTCTAGTTGTATGGTTTGTGTGAATTATTCCTTCGGAGTGCCCAGGATGACGATGACGGCATGAATGACGCCCGGCAGCCACCCCAGGAGGGTGAGAATAAGGTTGATGAGGAATTGGGTCCCGAGGCCTTTTTGAACCGCGACCGCGGCCGGTGGTAAAAGGATGGCAAGTATGACTAGTAGGAGTTGGCTCATGTGAAGTGTTGGTAATGATTTTCGAAAAGTGTTGCCGTTGCACACGGCACGGAATTCGCGCAGGCGAAACTTTTTGGGTGGTTATTTACTGCCCGGACGGGGTTCGGCCCGTCACGGGCAATGGAATGTATCGCTAGTGTTGACTAACGGGCTTCTTAGACCGGATTCTTGCCACGAATCGCGCTGGCGATGGCGGCAACGACGAGCAGTACTAAGAAGACAAAGAAAAGAATCTTGGCGATTCCGGCGGCGGCCCCAGCGATTCCAGTGAATCCGAGAAGACCGGCGATGAGTGCTACTACGAAGAATATGAGTGCCCAACTTAACATGGTATTTCCTTTCCTTTATGGATTAACGTTAGATTCGATACCACTTATTGCTGAGGTCGTGCCAACTAAGTCGACTAAATCTTAAGGCGCTAATAATAAGCGCCTTATGAAAAATGGAATTTCTTGGCGGGTTCTCGATAGTGCAGATTGCATGGCGTTAATCGAGCCATGCATGACATATTGCATACACGCAAAAGCAGCCCAGGGCCGGTATCACCGTATTCCGCAGAATGTCTTCGGTCAGGCGGAAATGGGAGCCACTATTTTGCTCCCGCTGGCGAGTCAGGGAAGACTCAGCTATCGGTCCACAAGTGCTTCTTGCGGAAGAGGGTGGTGCGGTGTATCTGCAGGATTTCGGCAGCCTTCGTAATGCTCTTTTCCCTCAAAATAGTGCGGCGAATATGTTCGTTTTCAATGGCTTCGAGCGAGGTCCGATCCCCAAGCATGAGGCTGTCGGAATGAGGCTGCTGATCTACAATCATATCTTTCAGGCACTCGGGTCGCTCTGTCGAAAACAGGCTTGTCAAAACCTGCTCCACGTTCAGCGGTTTGATGAGGAAGTCCCGTGCACCCATCTTGAGGGCGGTAACCGCGCTTTGCAGGGAACGGTACTGACTCATCAAAACGATGGGAAAATCGGGTTGTGCATCCAGCACGTCGGCGAGCAGGTATAAGCCGTTGTTATCCCCGAGCCGTAAGTCCACACAGGCCCCGGAACAATCGTACTGCGAGAGACGGTCGCGCGCTTCCGCGATGGATTGCGCCAGTGTAACGGGACAGTGAGCGGCCTCGAACAGCTTCTTTGATTCCTTTAAGAAGCCTCTGGAGTCGTCCACCAGCAATATAGGCTTTGTCGGTATCAGCGCGTTAATCTTTTCAATGGGTAATCGTTTATTTGCCTCCATACATCTTCCCCTGATATTGCATCATCCTTTCATGTAGAGTTATTGATGGCAAGACGACAGACACCATTTGGGATTTGTAATTTATATCCGGGCTCGCAGGCTTGAGGCGAATGCGCGGCTTTTTCCGTGTTACTATGAAAATTGAGACATTTCTCTCCGAAAACAGACAGTCCATACTGGACCACTGGCGGGCTCTGGCTACGCAAGACAATGAATTGCGCTCTGCCAATTCCCTGTCTTTTCGTCAATTCAGGGACCACATCCCCGCAGTGCTGGATAAGCTGGAAAAGCACATCGCCGAAAGCAACAACGGGGATACGCCTCCGCTGGCTTGGGCCAAGTCCGACCTGGCAAGGCACGGCTTTCACCGTTGGCAGCAGGGCTATAAGCTTTCCGAGGTTGCACGCGACTGGGCACACTTGCACATGGCGCTTATTGCCACGGTCGAGGCTTACCTGGAGCAGGGCGGGGATTCGGAGTGTGCGCATACGGCCTATCGCCATATTGCCAATTTTATGCATCAGGGCAGCCTGGAAAGCACGCTTGAGTATGAGCATTTGAAGAGTGCCGAAGCGGCGGCCCACGTTCAGGAGATGAAGAATAATATGTTGTTGGTGGGTGAGAACGAGCCTGAGCAGTCGATAGATTTCAGTTACATCATTCACGATCTCCGCCACGAAGTAACACTGGTGGCCGGGGCCACTCAACTCTTTGACGATAGCCTGAATGTGACGGCCCGGGAGCGCGCTTTAAACTATCTGAAGCACGGCATTTCATCCATGGAGTCGCTCGTCGGGGATCTGATGGCCCTCGTGCAGCTGAACTCCGGGGCTGGGAAGCTTAACCTGACGACAGTCGAGCCGGATACGTTCATCGCCAAGATTTTGAACAAATGTAAGGCGACCGCGGATCAAATAGGCATCGCACTAAAATACGCGAGCGATCCCCTCCCTTCGCTGCAGACAGACACTTCCAAGGTTACCCGCATACTTCAGAATTTAGTTATCAATTCCATGAAGTATGCCAAAAAGGGAGAAATTAGAGTGACCTGGGGGCCGTCGACCATCGAGAAGCACTGGTACCTGCGCGTTGAAGATAACGGACCCGGCATGACTGACTCCACTCAGGCTCCCTTCGCGCAAAATCTTATTCCTGCGGATAAGCGAAAGAAGCCTCGGGCGACCGAAGCCGAGCAATGCGACGAGCCCCACGCGGAATCGGACAACCAAAGCCAATTGATACGCACTTCGGAAGGCCTGGGCCTGAGCATCGTGAAACGTCTTTGCGAAGTGCTCAACGGTACCTTCGAGCTGGATCCCAACTATACGGATGGCACACGGCTGACGGTTCATCTGCCTTTCCGCTACTGAGGCATCGTGCATTGTGCCCTGTTTCCGTGCGCCGATGCCTATGGATTTGCATTGCCGTGCTGTTGGTGTGTTTTAGGTCGTATCTTTAAGGTGCTCTAATTCAAGTGGTTGCGGAGTTGGTGTGCGACTTGGCACGGGGTTGGCATTACCATTAGGGAACACACCTAAATATTATGAACAACATCAAACATTACCTGATTCTCATCGCGATTAGTTTTTCCCTGGCCTTTGCGGGCTGTAACAAGGATGCCGGAGACCACTTGGAAGACGCCGGTGACTCCATTTCCAATGCAGCTGAGGAAGCTGCCGATAGCACCGGCGACGCCATCGAAGACGCTGGCGACAAGGTCGAGGATGCTACGGATTAATACCCTCGGGTCAGTAGATGAACTTCTCAAAAAGACAAAGTAAGCGTTAACAGACTAAACGTTATTTGGCAGTAGGGTGGGCGACCGACTTTAAAGTCGGTCGCCCTTATTTTTACGTGGATGGATAGGTCTACGTACTAGCCGTTAGATTGTGTCGACAGCGCTTTCGTATCTGCTGAGGACTTAATCCGTTTGATGCAGAATCTGTTGGTAAAGCCCTTTGCTAAAGAGTTTGCCTTCGGTAATTTGATTTAAGGAATGCCTCATACCCTCGACGCGTTGCAGACGAATAAGCAGGATATCCTCGATGTTTTTTCTTTTGGTCGCCTTAGCCGCCGCGAAAGCGCAGTCCAGCACTGCCTCCTGATATGCGAGCAGGCGTCGGCAGCAACTGACGATGGAAACATCCTTGATGTTGTTGGTGGGCAGATTGGCAAGTATCTCGCGCCCTTGCCGGACGATGCCCTCCGCAGCGTAGCAACTATTGCCGAAAGTATCCTCACGGAGAATGGTAAAGATGGCGAAGATGTCCTCTTGGGACTCCGCGTTGTCTTTATGAAAACTTTCCAGAAAAGCTTTCATGCCGGGAAATTGCGCGGCGTTAACCAATTCTTTCAGAAATGGCCCCAGTAGGACTTCGGCATGGTATAGGTCCCGTAAGTCCGATACCATCTGACACTGTAGAGATTTTAGCATCTAAGCGATTAAAATTATCCTACTCCCCGTGCCTAGCAAGTGAATCCAACTGGATTACATGACGTTTTTTGCAACAGTGGGAGGCTGGCGTCGGCGTACCGATTTCGGGATTCTATCGTCCCTGCCACGGCGGGATTGTCGGTTGCGCGGTTTAGACCAACTTGTACAGGCTTGCCGAGTGCGAGAGCCGGACTCATTGTTCGCGGGGTTCATGTCAGCACGGAAACCACACGCTCAGATCGAAAAATATTACGGGGATGAGGCCGGAAAGCAGCAGTACCTGCGCTCGCTGTTTGATTTGGCTGCGCCCTACTATGAAGGCATTGCCAAGTGGGGCTGGCTGGGCACGGGAGGACGCTATCGTGTTTGGGCGCTCAAGCGTGCCGGGCTGAAGCCGGGCATGCGCCTGCTGGATGTTGCCGCGGGTACCGGGCCGACTGCCCGCGCGGCGGCGGAGATTTTGGGCTCCGCCGACGGCATTACCTGCCTGGAGCCCTCCGCGGGCATGATTGCTGAGGCACGCAAGACGCTGTCTTGCACCTTCGTCCAGGCGGGCGCCGACGACATGCCGCTCCCGTCCGGTGAGTTCGACTTTCTCAGCATGGGCTTCGCCTTGCGTCATGTGGAAGACCTGCGTGGCGCCTTCTCGGAGTTCATTCGGGTACTCAAACCGGGCGGCAAGGCACTCATCCTGGATGAAACCGTGCCCAAGCGCGGGTTGCGCCGGTTTTTCATGAAGCTGTATTTCAAACATGTCCTGCCGGCGTTCACACGTATGTTTACACGCAGTCGGCCCGCGCAGGAGATGATGGACTACTACTGGGAAACGCTTGAGCGGATGGTAGAGCCCGAGGTGGTGCTTCAGGCCATGCGCGAGGCGGGTTTCACGGAGGTGAGACATCACCTTATCGCGGGCATGTTCAGCGAGTATTCGGGCATCAAGGCCTCTTGAGGGCGAGGGCGTGGATGGCATCCAACGCTTCGGCGATGTTATCACGAATGGCATTGGCGGAACCTGCGTTGCGGTTGCTGCCGGCCAAGCCTGTCACGCCACCCTGGGCGACGGTGATGATGTTCTGGCTCCAGAGGATTTTCCCGGAGTGTAAATCGATAAGGCGCCAGTACATCTCGGTTTCCGTCTCGGAACTGAGAGAAAAGAGGGCCTGGTTTTTGCGAACGAGCGAGGCGTAGAGCAGGTAATCGGCATTCGCCTTATCAGGCACAACCGGCGCGAAGAGGTTCGCGGCAAGTATTGAATGTTCGATGGCCTCGCGCAGCTCCGTATCGGAAACCTCCATGACGGCAGCCTCTCCGCTGTTGTCGCCGACTTGCACGGTGACGGACCCCAGAGGCTGCGCTTGATAGTCTACCTGTGCAACCTGCATGGACTCCGATGTAGTCGTGCAGCCCGTCAGCCAGGCGCTGATCAGGAAGAGCCCGAGCCGGTAAAGGTTTTTGCGCGGCTGGCTAGAAGCGGTACTCATCGTTATATTGTGAGCTGCCTTGCTTGCCGCGACGGATGGTCTTCGTTTCCTCCTCGGGGATTTCCACGACGAGCGAAGGGTCCACCTCATCGTAGATTTCATTAAGAGTTTCGTTGATCATATAGGTGGGCGGTTTGCGAATCGCGGAGGTGCGGTAGGACTCTCCAGAGGCCAGCAAATCTCCGCCGGGGGTCTTCATTTGAATATTCAGGCGGATCATATACATCGTCATGTCCCACATCCAGCGGTCCTGATAGGTCACCACGACATCGGTGTTTTCCGGGGCTTGGCCGGCCTCACCGGTGGCGGCCTTGAGCCCGCGTTCGCGCAGGCAATCGACAATCCGCTCATTGATTCCGCGGCCATCCTGGGGCAGCTGCTCCACGTAGTAATTGCCGCGCACGGCAAAGACTGGCGCATCGGCAGGGGCGGACTCGCCGACGGCGGTACTGATTTGTGTCCCCGGCACGACGGAGCCCTTCTGATGCCCCAGGCAACCGCCCAGCAGGAACAGGGGGATGAGCCACAGTGGGCATGAGTAACGGTGGAGTTTTTTTGGCAAGACGGATAAGTATGGGGACATCGTGTTTGAACTTTTTCGCCAAAGGCATTTTATGTAAACGGTGAAATCCGTATTTTCCCAATCCTCACTAAAAAACACACTATGAAAATTACCCTGCCAATCTTCAGTCTCCTGCTCATCCTGGTTGCCTTCCAGGGCTGCGAATCGACCAAGGGCCTCTCCGCATCGACCAGCTACAACGAAGCGCCGCTGACCGTGGAAGTGCCCGCGGGCATGAGCAGTGCCGACGTGCAGAAAGCCATGGGAGCGACTTTTGCCGGCCGCCAGTGGACCGTGACCGATACCACTGGAGACAGTATGACGGCGATTCTGAATCACCGGGGCTATCAGGCCAAGGCCACCATGGTGCGCAGCGGCAATACCATCCGCATTCTCAGCGAATCGAAGATGCTGGACAGCAAGACTGATGAATACGTCCCCGCCGTGCCACTTGGCTGGTTGCAGAACCTGCAGAAGGACCTCCGTAAGCGTTTGTCCCAGGCAGCTTACACCGATTTTCAATAATCCTGATTCATGGCGGTTGAGCTCAGATACGGCGCACAGACCGCAGGCTGGCGGACAACGTCCGGTGGCCTGACACTGATGGTGCCCGTACCTGTGCTGGCGGGGGCGGAGTCGGGTATTTTGCTGCCGGGCGATGTTATCCTGCACGAGGAAGCCCCGGATTGCGTTCATGCCGAGACTGCCTGTGGTCATTTCGTCGCACTGAAAATGCCGATCGCGCAGGATCTGGCGGCGACGAGCGAGCGTCTCTACGACTCGCTTCTGACCAAGCTTGATGGGCTCTCACTATTGCGCATCTGGAATTTCGTGCCCGCCATTAACATGGGTGAGGGCGAGGCGGAAAACTATCAGCGGTTTTGCACGGGGCGCGCACGCGGCTTTGCCGGTCGTGGAGTGCCGCTGGGGGCGTATCCGGCGGCCTCGGCGGTGGGATGCCAGGGCGACGCTCTGCTGACCTTCGCCGTGGCCACGACGGAGCCGGAGCCCATTCATTTCGAGAATCCGCTTCAGGTGCCTGCTTTTCATTATCCCAAGGAATACGGCCCCGACGCCCCCGCGTTTTCCCGTGCGACTGCCTGCGGGCTGGCCGACGGCGCGTTGTTTGTCTCGGGGACGGCTTCAGTACGCGGGCATCTCACCGTGCATCCCGGTGAATTGGCGGGGCAGCTGACAGTGACGGCGGAAAACCTGCGGGCTATTCTGGGGGCTGCCAAACGCGCCCCGGGGGGCGGTGAGCCGTCCTGGTGCTGCGCCTATGTGCGTCGAGCCGAGGACGCTGCTCCGGTGGAGGACTGGCTGCGTGCACAAGGGTGGGCGAGGCTCGGGCGTTACACGCTGGTGCAGTCGGACATTTGCCGGAAAGACCTGATGGTGGAAGTGGAGCTGTCCTGGTCGCCGGGGCGTACTGCCTGCCAGCCCGATGCGCTGGAGGCCGCGCGGGGATGAAGCATTACGATTGCCTGATCCTAGGGGGCGGTCCGGCGGGCGCGACCACGGCGGCCTGTCTGGCCAAGGGTGGGTTATCCGTCTGCCTGGTGGAAAAAGACGCCTTTCCGCGCTTTCACATCGGCGAGTCCCTCCTGCCCGCGGGCAACGAAATCCTGCAGGAGATCGGGGCCTGGGAGCGTATCGAAGCGGCAGGTTTTGTGCTGAAGCGCGGGGCGGAGTTCACCTGCGGTAATGGCAGCCGGACCGTGCGCATCGATTTTCGCAAGGGTTTGGACCCGGCCCTCGGATACACTTGGCAGGTGCGCCGGGCGGAGTTCGATACCATCCTTCTCGACAATGCGCGCTCGCTGGGATGTGACGTGCGTCAGCCCGCGCGTATCGTTGCGCTGGAGCAAACGCCGGAGGGCTGGCAAGCCCGGCTGTCATCCGATGCGGGCGAGGAGAGCGTCAGCGCGGCCTGGCTTGTCGACGCAGGTGGGCGCGGTCGTTTTCTGGGCACGCGCCTGGGCCTGGAAATGCAGGCGGTGCCGCTGCCCAAGCGTTTCTCTGTTTACAGTCACTTTCGTGGCGTACAGCGGCGTAAGGGCGACCTGTCGGGCATTATCACGATTGTACGCATCCCCGACGGCTGGTTCTGGTCCATTCCGATTTCCGAGGAAGAGACTTCCGTCGGCTGGGTGGCCACGCGCGACAGTCTGGGAAAAAAATCGCCCGCCGAGGCCTTCGACGCTGCCGTTCGCGCACACCCGTTCATGGCGCAATGGATGGAGCGGGCTGAGAGGCAGCGTCCCTTCGTGGTGGAGTCGGACTATTCGTTCCTGTACCGGCACTGGGCCGGGGAGCGTTGGTTGTTGGCAGGGGATTCCGCTGGCTTCATCGATCCGGTCTTTTCCTCCGGTGTCTATCTGGCTCTCAAGAGCGGGCGTGAGGCTGCGCGGGTAATCCTGCGCGCCGGTGCTGACGGGCGCCTGTCTCGCGCGCAGCAGCGTGCCTATACGCGTTCCGGCATGGTACCTCTGCGGACGATGTTGAGCCTCGTGCGGGCGTTTTATCACCCGCGTGATTTTTCGATCTTCATGCACCCGAAGGACGTTTTCTCGGTCGTCTCTGCGGTCAACTCCGTGGTGGCGGGGCGCGCGGATCTGCCTTTCCCATTGTGGTGGCGCTTCCAGTTTTTCCTCCTGCTCTGCCGGCTCAACCGGGCTCTGCCGATTGCCCCGCGCCTGTCGTTAGGGGTGAACCCAGACAATGCACGGTTGACGAATTAGGCGATTTTCTTAGCATCTTCCTATTTTTCATACGCTTATGAGGGAACCGGATCTTAAACTACGCCTGAAGGTATTGCTCATTGAGGCCCTGGACCTCGAAGACATAAGCCCGGAGGAAATACCTGATGGCGAGCCCCTGATGGCATCCGGCCTAGGGCTGGACTCCATCGATGCGCTTGAGTTGGTAGTGCGCCTGGAGAAGGAATTCGGATTCAAAATCAAGAACAGTGAGGAAGCCCGCCAGGCCCTCGTTAATATCGATTCCCTCGCCGCCTTCATCGAAAGCAAAATGGCCGAAACGGCCGCCAACTGAACCAACCGGAACGCGCTCGACCCATGGCGCCCGTGACCGCCCTTATCGCCAGCGATTGTCTGACCCCGTTCGGGCACGCTGGAGATACCCTGTCGGCGCTGTGCCGGGGTGAGCGCGCACTGCAGATGCACCCGGTTTCCCCTGACTGCGAGGACAAGGTGCCGCTGGCATTGATCCGTCCCCTTGAGGCTGAGGAGCCTGCTCGCTGGCTGGAGCCCTGCCGCGAATTGCTCCGGGGTGCGGAAGGCTATCCCTGGGGAAGGGCGCGTTACCCGGTCATCGTGACCAGCAGTAACTTTGGCATTGGCCAGCTCCTCGCTTACGCGCTTCGTGAACGGCAGGGGGATTTGTCCGCTGCCAGCCCTGAACGTGCGGTGGGTCAAATCGCACGCGCGCTGGAGTGGGGGCCGCACCGGATGATTCTCTCCAACGCCTGTGTTTCGGCGCAGCTCGGGCTCTTTCACGCCGCACGTATGCTGTATGCGGACCTCGCCGACGCCGTGCTGGTGTTTTCCTTCGACTTTCTCAGTCCCTTCGTCGCGGGCGGCTTCCATTCGCTGAAGATACTCAACGATGCCTGGCCCCAGCCCTATACCGAGTGCGAAGCGGGCTCCATCGGTCTCGGCGACGGTGCGGCCTACGCCATCCTGGGGCGTGCCGGAGAAAGTGAGTGGCAGCTCGGGCCGGGCGCCAATTTCAACGAGTGCTTCCACATGACCGGCAACGATCCTTCCGGCGACGGCTTCCGTCGCTGTTTTGGTTCCGTGGCGGAGGGCATTGAAGGGCGTAAGCTATGGGTGAAGGGCCATGGCACTGGTACCCAGGAGGCCGGCCATCTGGAAGCTCAGGCCGCGCTGGATGCATTCCCGGAGGCGCCGCTGGTTTCGTGGAAGGGCTCGCTGGGCCACACGTTGGGCTCCTGTGGACTGGTCGAGCTCGCCATCGCCCACGCAGGCATGCGGGCGGGCCGAATCCCCGGCAACATCGGCGGTGGTGATAAGGCGCTCAGTCCGCGCGTGCAGCGTGACGCTTTCGACGCAGCCCCTTACGATGGCGCGGTGCTGGTCAGCAGTGCCTTCGGTGGAGCCCATGCGGCTCAAGTGCTCCTGTGCGGCAAGCCGTTCAGGGAGCCCAGGCCGGCGCCGGTCTTGCGCCGCTATATCCATGCAGTCGAGGCCCTGGAGCCCGTCGAAACGCTCGACCCGGAGATGGTGCGGGCCTACCGGAAGAACTTTCCTGCCATGACGGCCCGCAAGCTGTCGCACTTGCCGCTTATGCTCGGACAAGTGACGCGTGAGGCGGCCATCGGCCCGGATGACGAACTACTTTTCGTCTCTGAGTTTGGCGGGGTGCAGGCTCTGGAGAAATTCCTCGCTTCCTTCCCGGCCGCCTCGCCGATTGGTTTTCAGAACTCCACCCAGCCTGGGCCGGCATCGCTCGTCCTGGTGGCTCGGCGTCAGGCTGTTCGGCTCTTCACGCCGGTGGTTGGCGCGGATGGAATGGTCAACGCCCTGATGCTCGCGCTGCTGGCCGATCCGGGCCCGCTGCATCTGCTGGGCGGTGAGGAGCACGGTGCATGGTTGACCGAGGAGCAGCTTGGTTCGTCGAGCGCTTTTGCCTTTTACCTGAAACTTTCCGATGAGCCCGAAGGCGCGCTCGGAAGCCTGTCATGGTCACCTGGAGAGGCCGGGGAGAACGACCGTATGACGACCTCCGCCTTTACGTGTGCGGTGCTTGCGCGTCGCAATGCCACCATGGGAGCGCCGGGAGGGGGGCGGCTCGAACTGGCTTGGGCATGAGCGGGCAACGGCAGCGTAATCCGGGGCCGGACTGGGGTTTTGGCTGCCTGCGGTGGCTGTGCCGGACGCTGCCTCTGCCGATTTTGTATTTCTTGACCGTGATCGGCTCGACGGTGGCCTGGGCGGTCATGCACGAGTCGCGCCGGGCCTCCCGCGAATACCTGACGGCGTTGCACTGTCGTCCGCCAACGACTTGCGAGAGCCTTCGGCAGTTTATCGCTTTTACCTGGGTCATGCTGGCCAAACTACGCGCGGGCGAGGGCGCTCCGGTCCACTTCGATTGGGATTCGCCGGAGGACTCCCAGCATCACGACCTGCTTTTCGGCCCCGAGCAACTGCTGCTGGGTACCTTTCACGTTGGCGGCTCGGAGTTTCTTGGCTTTCACGGTCTGACGGAATCCCGCGATATCGCCATGGTGCGCCAGCGCCGGGATAACGCTGGCGACATTGAGGCGCTGACCGAGAGCCTGCGCGGCAAGTTGCACATCGTGTGGACTCAGAGCGGAGAGTCCGTCATTTTTCCCCTGCGCGACCTGCTGGCGGACGGCTACTCGCTGGCGATGCAGTGCGACCGTGCCGAGGACGCCTCGAAGACGGCGGTGTTTGAATTCCTCGGGGCTCGGCGGCGGCTGCCGGTGACGATTTATCGTCTGGCTTTACTCTACGGGCTGCCGGTGTGCTTCTGCGTGGCGATTCCGGAAAAGGACCCCATGCGGATGCGCGTAAAGGTGTTCCCGCCATTTCGTTCGCCGTCCGGAGCCACGCGCCGTGTCGGCATGGAGGCTGCGCGGGCGCATTTCCAAAGCGTCCTGGTCTGGCTCGAGGGCATTCTGCGGGCGCACCCGAGTCTGTGGTTCAACTTTATCCCCCTTCAGCGCCTTGCGCCGACGGATTCATGACAAGCACGTCCCCAGACGATGGCATCCGGGCCGGTTGGCGTTACCCGTTGTACATCGGGCTGGTGTGCTTCTACGCGCTGCTCATGCTGCTGCTTAACGGCGCCTGCGCGCTCTCCGCTTTGTTTCCGCATCGCGAACGTCGCTCGGGCGCGATTCAATGGCTGGCCGCGTGCTTTGCGCGCATGCTCCGCACCGCGATCGAGTGGAGCACGGTGGGTCGCGTTTACTGCGAGTCTCTGGGAAAATTGCCCGACGAGCCCTGCGTCATCGTGGCCAACCATACCGGCATGCTTGACGCTATTCTACTGCTTACCGAATGGCCTGGCCTCGCTCTGGTTTTCAAGCGGCAGTTGCGGCGTAGTCCGTTCTACCGCTACCTCGTCACCGAGCCCGGCTTCATCGGCAATGACGAGGGCCTGGCGCTGCTGCGGGAAGGCTGTCGCATGCTCGGGAGTGGGCGCTCTCTTCTGATCTTTCCCGAGGGAACGCGCACCGAGCGCGTTCCGGTCAACGCCTTCTATGGCGGCTTTGCCGCGGTGGCGCGCCGGGCCGGAGTGCCCATCCAGACCGTGCTGATTGAAAACCCGTCCTGGGTGCTGGGCAAGGGGCGCGGGTTTTTCAGTCGCTACACATTTCCCTTCGACTATCGCTATCGGCTGGGAGAGCGTTTCGTGTCGGAGCCGGGCGAGGACAGTCATGCATTGACGGCCCGCGTCGAAAGCTATTTCCAACAGAACCTTTCCCACCTGACCGAGCCCCCATGGCGCGCACACTTCAGCAAGATTTCATCGTGACCGAGGCAACGGGCTTTTGTGCCGGGCATTTCCCGGGGCATCCCATTGTGCCGGCAGCGGTGCAGCTCCAGTGGCTGGTGGCGTTGGCTCAGCGGCATCAACTCGGCCTGGACGGCTACGAGGTGAAGAATTTGAAACTCCTGCAGGAGTTGCCACCCGGGACTTCCGTCCGACTCGAGTTGGTCGAAACCGCCCGTGGCTGGCAGGGGACCGTACGCGGCGAAGCGGGCGAAATCTATGCGCGCTGCCGGTTCGATTTTCACCCACCGCAAGCAGCCGCCGATTGATGGACATGCACCGCAGCCACGTGGTCGTTATCCCGTCCTACAACACCGGGCGCATCTTGCAGAGAACGGTTCGCGAGGCGCTGGCCCGGTGGCAACCGGTCTGGCTGTTCATCGACGGTTCCACGGACGAGGCACATCGCTGCTTCCTGGACGAGCCGTTAGCCTGGCCTGGCCTGCGCGTGTTCGTGAGCGAGGAGAATCGAGGCAAGGGCGCGACCGCGTTCTTGGCTGCCGAGGAAGCTGCCCGCGCGGGGTACACCCATATGCTTTTGATGGACGCCGACGGCCAGCACCCACCGGAGTCCATCGTGCCCTTTATGCAAGCCTCTATCGACACCCCTGAAGCCATGGTGCTGGGGCAGCCGGTTTTCGGGCCGGAAGCTCCCTGGGTGCGTTTGGCAGGCCGCCAATTGAGCGTGGGCATGGTCTGGCTGGAAACCCTCGGCGGCGGCATCGGCGATCCGCTGATGGGCTTTCGTGTTTACCCTGTCGAGCCCCTGCGGGCGGTGGCGGCGCGGACCCGCTTCGCGCGGCGTTACGATTTTGACCCCGAAGTGGCGGTGCGTTTGTTCTGGGAAGGTGTGCCGCCGTTGCGCTTACCCGTGCCCGTGCGCTATGTTGCGCCGGAGGAGGGCGGGGTGAGTCACTTTCAT
Organism: Verrucomicrobiia bacterium; assembly: GCA_030432235.1. GTDB lineage: Bacteria > Verrucomicrobiota > Verrucomicrobiia > Opitutales > Cerasicoccaceae > JAUIHT01. The sequence goes on from JAUIHT010000001.1 coordinate 724,259, forward strand.
TATCTGCGCGATAACCTCTTCATGATTTGGTTGCACCTGCGTTTGCTGCTGGCTTTCCTGCCAAGATGCTTGCGCGTGGCGAAATTCAGCCGCCGGTGTCGCGCCCGATGATCGGGGGGCGGCTGTTGGTTCTACTGGTACTCATGGCCGGATGGGCTGAGCCCTTGCGGTCGGAGGAGCCTTCGCTGGACGACTGGCTGGCGCGTCTCACGCCGCCCCCGGCGGAGAGCCTGCCGCTCACCATTCCCTTCAAGGAAGCGCGCACCTATCCCTTTCGGAAATACCCCAAGGATTTCTCCGGTAAAATAATCCTCGAAGCGAACGGCGACGTACGCGTCGACTATGCGTTTCCCTCTGCTTATCGGCTGGTACTTACGGACGGTGGCGCGCGCCTGGAAGAGCCGGGAGGCGACACGCGGGACCTGGGCAATCCGCCCGGCCTGGCGTTGTTGCGTTCGCTCATGCGCTGGGATGTGCCCGGTATCGAGCGCGCTTGGGATTTGACCTCAGCCGCCGAGAGCGATGGTGCAACCATACTTGAGCTCGCCCCCGCTGATGCACGCTTCGCCGAAAAGGTGAGCAGCCTGACTATTGTCTTTCGCCCTGAACGCGTCACCGGCGTCACGGTGAAGCAGACCGACGGTCAGCAGCGCGATTATCAATTCGCGCCGCCGGTCGACGCAAGCGCGGCCCCATGAGTTTACCCAGGAAAAATGTGATCGCGTTGTTGGCGCTGCTGGGGGTGCCGCTGGTCGGGCTGTTTTTCTTCAAGCTTCCCGAGCGCATTTCCACCGACCTGCTCGACCTCGCGCCGGCGGCCTCGCTGGATAACGCAGAAGCGCAGGCTATGCGTGCCGCCAATCAGGTGATCGCGCGGCAAGTCTTCGTGGGCATGGAGGGCTTCGCCGATGCGGAGGAACGCACGCAGGCCGCATCGTGGCTGGACGATTTCACCGCAGGCAACGCGGTCTTTTCGCACGTCTACGTACCGGGGCGGGCACAGCTCCCCGGCGACCTCCTGGCGGTCCTGCAGCGGGAGAAGCTCGCACTGCTCCTCCCGGGCTGGTTGGAACGCCGCCGCGCGGAGTTCGCCAAGGATGCGCCGGACGAGCCTTTTGTCGAGTGGCTTGCGCAATCGCAGGCTCGTGTACTCGACCGTTTTTTGGAAAGCCCCTACGCAGCACAGTACGCCGATGGAGTCACGCAGGACCCGCTGCTCCTGCTGCCTGACGCCGCCCAGGTGATGAAGGAAAGCGGGACCGCGCTGCAGGCTGAGGCCACGGACGACTCAACGCTGCTGGCCTGGCTCGGGCTGACCCTCAATCCGCTCGATACGGACGACCAGGCACGCATCACCGAGGCGGTGGCTACACTCGAGACCCAGTTGGCCGAGGCCTTTCCCAACTGTGCGGTGACGACCGCGGGGGTCTACGCGGTCGCGCAGGAATCATCTTCCGCCGCAGCCGGGGAAGTCATGCGGCTCAACATCATGACGGCTCTGGCCGTGCTGGTCTTGCTGGGATTGTTCCTGCGGCGCTGGCGGAGCCTGCTCATCCTGCTGCTGCCGGTGAGCGCCGCTTTGCTCTGGGCTCTGTTCGCGGGCCTGTTGTTTTTCGAGCGCATCCATGTCTTCGCCCTCGGGATGAGCTCCGTGCTGCTCGGGCTGGCAGTGGACTACGGCATCCACGCGGAGATGCATCGATTGACCGAGTCCGGCGCGGGCACGCTGTGGGCCAAGGTACGCAAGCCGCTGCTGGCTGGTTGCCTCTCGACCTGCCTGGGCTTCCTCGTTCTGTTGGAAGCGCCCATCCTGGCGCTGCGGCAGGTCGGGGTATTGGTGCCTGCCGGTTTGCTCGGTGCGCTGGTCATGGTTTACCTGCTCTATCGTGCGCTTGGGCCGGTGGCGCAAAAGCCACCGCGCGCGCTCTCTCTGCGGTTGCCGGACATTCCCCGATGGGTGACGTTTGGCTTCTTTGGCGTGACCGGCTTGCTGGCGCTCTTTGTGGTCGTGACCCATTTCGCCCGACAGGATGGCATCAACGACTATCAGTTGGCCGGCGGGCCGGCCAAGCAGCGCTTTACGGCCATGTTGGAAAAGCTACAGATCAAGGACGTCGGACCGCGTTGGGTACTCTTTGCGGAAGATCCGGCGGAACTTTTGGAGGCATTGCAAAAACTGCCCACGGGCACATTTCCCTTTGCAGATGTCATCCAGCCGGGACGTGAGCCTGGTCTCACTCCCGGGGAGCGCCAAGCCTTTGCGCAGGCTTTTGCCCGGGCGCTCGAGGAGGAAGGCTTCGACGCAGCATCCTTCGCGGGTTTTCTTGATGAGCTGGATGAGACGCCCGCGCCGGATGCGTTTCCTCAGGCCCTGCAGGCGCTGTCGCAGGCACTGCCGGGGCCGCTCGGCCTGACCCTGGGTTATGAGGACGGCCTCTTCTTCGCGGTTGTCAGTGCGCCGGAGTCCGTCGTAAACGAGGCCGGAGTGCCGGTCGTGCGACTGGCTGAGCAGGCCCGGCTGGACTCCCTGCTGGCGCGTGCCAGCGACACGCTTATGCGGCAGTGCCTATGGGGCTGGCTGGTCATCGTGGTCATTCTGCTGGTGGTCTTTGGACTGCGTGACGGATTGGTCGCGGGCTTGTTGCCAGCTTGGGCCGGACTCTGTGGTGTGGCCTGGCAACTGGCCTTGCTGGGCAGCCTCAGTCTGATGGGCTGGATCGGACTCATCCTCGCGTATTGTCTGGCGTTGGATTACAGCGCTTTTGCCAGTGTGGAGAAGGAGCGGCCTCTGGCCTCCGTGCGGCTGTCGGCACTGACCACGGTGGCGGCCTTCGGAATCCTGGGCAGCAGTGCTATTCCGGCTTTGCAAACCCTTGGGCTGGCGGTTGCCTCCGCAATAGTGACCGCGGTCGTCGGCGTGGAGCTTTTCCAGGCACGGCGTGAGACGGCTTGCCCCCGAGCGTAAATAGCCAAGACTGCGGGGATGGCTTTTCCGCCGCCCAGTGAGATTTTGCCACATGCTCCCCCCATGGTGCTGCTCGATGCCGTGCTCGAAGCAACGCCTGAGCGGGCGCGGGCAAGGCTTTGCCTCTCGCCGGAGGCACCACAGGTCGAGGACGATGGCGCGGCGGTGTCGTGGGCCCTGGAAATCCTCGCACAGACTGCCGCGTTCATCATCGTAGGGGAGGGGAGCAGTACGTTCCGTCAGGGGCGGCTCATCCATGTGAAGCGTTTCCATGCGCATGTGGCCTCGTTGCCCGCGTCGGTTGTGCTCGAATCCCAAGTGACCTTGGACGCGGGCAGTGATTCCGGCGTTTTCCTTTTTCACGGTCAACTTAGCCTGGAGGACAAGGTGCTGGCCTCGGCCGAACTCACGCTCTTTGCCTCATGAGCCGAAGAGGAGAAGCGGCGCAGGCGGTATCACCGTTGCTTGAGGCTTGGCGGGCAACATGTCGTCGCAAGCCCGCTGCTCTCGCGGTGACAGTGCCGGCGGAAAACCGTGATGTGACTTTTGCCCAACTCGATGGAGAGGCCACTCGTTTACGCACGGCATTGGCCTCGTTTCGCTTGGAGCGCCGGGCGGTGGTCCTGCATTTGCCGAACAGCCCGGAGTGGTTGGTGACTTTTCTGGCTTTACGGAGTTTGGGCGCACTGGTCATCGCCGTAGACGATGCGATTACGCCGGAGCGGGTGCACGAAGTCGCGCGGCATTTTAAGGCTGCGGGTATTTACGGTCCCGAGGGCTTTGTGCCGCAAGCGTCTCCGGCGCGTCGCTGGAAGTCAGGCTGCGCTCTGGTGAAGCTGACCTCCGGCACGAGTGGTACGCCTAAGGGTATTGTTTTTACCGATGCGGAAATGCTGGCCGACGCGGGTAATATTCTCGCGACGATGGGCATCGGTGAAACCGACCGGAATTTCTGCCTGCATCCGCTGGGGCATTCCTATGCCTTGGGAAGTATCGTTTATCCTTTGCTGGGATTCGGCGTGCCTGTGGCTATCGGTAGTGCTCCCCTGCCGGGCGTTCTCGCTGACGAGCTGCATGCCGCCCAGGCGACGGTACTGCCAACGGTTCCGGCGGTGCTGGAGATTCTTGGCAAGTCGACCGTCGAGAGCTTGGCGCCGCTGCGCCTAGTTATCTCCGCTGCCGCACCGTTAAGGCCGGAGCTGGCCCGGGCATTTTTAGAAAAGTTCTGCTTGCATGTGCACAACTTCTACGGGTCGTCGGAGACCGGCGGCATTGCCTATGACGTTACCGGGGAGGCAGGCCTGAGCAGCGATGCCTTGGGCGCGCCTCTGCGTAACGTGTCACTCTCACTGAGCCCTGGTGGGCGTCTGTGCGTCCGTAGCCTGGCGGTCAGCCACTATGGACGCCGGATGTCCGTTCACGCACCCGTCACCTGCCAGTTGGCCGATCGTGCCCAGCTCGAGGGAGGCCTGCTGACACTCTTGGGCCGGACTGATCGAACGGTCAAACTGGCTGGTCGCCGCGTGAACCTCGATACGCTGGAGCAGTCTCTAGCGGCCGGAAATCCCGGCGCGCGTTTGGCTGCCTTCCTGCGTGGAGACAACCTGTGCGTGGCGGTGGAACGTGATACGGTCGACATCGCGTTGTTTCAATCAACTGTTCGCGAACTTGCTCCCGGCAGGAGCCGCATTATCGCCCTTAAAAAGTTACCGAGGACTGGCCGTGGAAAGATCGACCAAGCGGCATTAAACAACCTCTAACGTCACTCCGCTCACCTCATTTCACTGCATATTACCATTCTCCGTCTTGACTATCGTTTTACTCTCTGAGCCATGGTTGCTTTACTTTTTTGGCTGATCCCGTTTTGGACTAGGGAGATCATCACACTACTGCGGCTTAGTTTTCGAGGCTCTAGTCACAATAGAGCCGGAGTATGTCTGAAAGTAGCCTGTGGGAAGCAGGAGGCCTTTATCCGTAACCGTGCGATAGAATTTATGTTTTAATGATCAAACAGATGTCTTCGTTGAATGGTAAGCGAGTAATGCGCTAGGTTTTTGGAGTAATTAGACTCAAGCATAGCGTTCTTCTGTACTCCTTGGCGTTCTCGATGCGCTTTCGCCAACTTTTCCTCATGAATAGTAGAAGGCCATGCCTCAATATTCAGCGCTTTCTCTGCATGTCGTGCTAGTTGTGCCCGCCAAGTAGAAAAGGGCTGTAGCTACGGTCTTCGACCATTTCATTTACACCTTATCCGATGACAAAAAGTATTCCATATATCCTATTCTACGGAATCCTGATCGTTGCTTTAAACGCACAGGATATACAATTTTCCGTACATGCTGATGCGCCCAAAGGGATTGCGCCAGAGGATGGAAGACTGACTCTCTTTGCCAAGGTATCCTCTTGGCAGCCGTCGGAACAAAGCTATGTCTTTTCTGCTGCCGTACGGGATTGGTCGGGACGTGAGCACGTTGTTGCGACTGATCCTTTCCAATTACGGCTTGGGCGTACGGTTAAGGATTTGCCCCTCACTCTGGATGAATATGGGCCGTTTTTCATCGAAGCCGTCTTGAAGGATGCGGCGTCCGGAGAGGTTGTTGAATCCACCGAGCTCCGCGTTATTCGGCTCATACCGGCGCCCGAGTTGACGCCGGAGCAGCGTTTGCAGTCTCCTATTGGCCTGAATGTCCACCACGGCGTTGATTGGAACCTGATGGCCAGGATGGGGGTTCATTGGGTCCGGGACTATTCCTGGGGCTGGCTGGGGACTGCTGAAAAGGCCCCACTTGCGGTCAACGGAACCGACTTTCGCGCCAAACTGACCCGCGCCACGCAGGCCGGCGTTTACGTCTTGCCGTGCATGCGTGATACTTTGCGGGACGAGGAGAAGGGTTTCATGGACCCCGATGTGGTAAAAGCCGCCTACAGGTCATTGGGCGATGCCTTCCCGGAGATACCGTATTGGGAGCTTGAGAATGAGTACGAACACCAGTTGCAGAAAAACAATTTGGATAGTCTGGAGATCTGGGGACCATTTATCGAGGCCGCTCATGCCGGGCTTTCTCAAAGCAAGAGCGACGGGAAAATCGTTCTGAACGGAACCGCGGGCATCCTCAATGATGACACCGTCGAGCTACTGGACTCGGACTACGCGGCCGACTTTTCCGTGGTTAACTACCACTATTACACCGGTCAGTCCCCGCCGGAATTAGCTGTTTCCAATATGAATGTTGGTGTCGACCCGGAGTTGAACCGGTACGCCTTTGTCGACCACTTGCGCGAGATTAACCGATTGGCCAAAGCCCACGGCAAGAAAGCTTGGTTTACCGAGTTGGGATGGGATGTAACCTATGGGCCGGCTGTCGGCATCCGCAATCAGGCTCGTTACCTGCCGCGCATGTATGTGCTTTCCCTCTGGGCTGGTACGGACAAGCTTTTTTGGTTCTTCGACCGTGATTCCGGAAAGAAGCGCATCTTTGGTTCCAGCGGTTTGTTCGACATCGACGGCAACATGCGCCCAAGCGGGGCGGCGATGGCGGCCCTCTCCGCGCATGTCAGTACAGCCAAAGTAGTGGGACGCGTCGACTTGAGCAGCCCGGATATCTGGTGTGTGCTGATGGAAAAACCAGGCGGCGGATACGTTGTGCCCGTGTGGTCGGTCGAGGGCGATCATGCGTTGCCATCGGAGTTTGGCCAGGCGCGGGGCTTCGACATCTATGGCAACGAAACGAAGGGGCTAGCCATCAGCGGGGATATCCAGTATTTTCATTTTGCCGAGGTGCCCACTGCGTGGAAGGAGCAGGCTCCGGTTTCATTAATCACTCCGGTGCGGCAACCCGCTTTTGCCGGTCATGCACTGAATATCGAAGTAGAGTTTCCTTCTGCTCAGGCTCCCAAACTGATTTGGAAGACCCTGCCCGAGGACTTCATCGCCGGAGAGTGGCAGTCTGGTTCGGGGAAGGCGTTTAGCGAAATAAAACTCCCGGTAGGAACGGCGGAGGGAGAGTATACCTTGACCCTGCAGGCTATCGGTAAGTCCGGTTGGACGAAGACCTGGAGCATCACGGTAATCGTATTGCCGCCTCTCACACGCGGACCGGTTCCTTATAAGACTGGTGAGTGGGTCGATATGGGCTTTACGGCCAACGAGGGCACCGAGGGGGCTTGGCGTTTTTCACTGGATAAGGCGGAAGGCGAGGTAAAGCCAGCAAGCCTGGACTTGAGTTCGGATGAAGAGCGCATGCTTAGTGTCTATGTGAAGGCTGCTTCCGATGGGCAGTCTGCTCCCATCGAGATCAAGGCGATACGGGATGACGGCCTTGCTCAATTTTTTTCTATTCCTCCAGCCATCCTTCAAGTGCCTCGTCGCACGGGCACCGATGCCGATTTGGGGTCCGGTTCTGGTTCTATCCCCCCGGAGATATTTACGTACGACGACTCTGATTTTTCTGTAACTGGCAAGGTGCTCTGGTCGGAGCAGGGCCTGTACTGGCTGTTAGCTATGACTGGCACTCCCGGAGACAAGCCGGCCGTTCCGGAGAACTTCTGGGAGTCTGAGAGCATTGAGATTATGCTCAACTCGCGTGCGGGTGAAAACTGGGGCTGGGAAGACGGGACTCATCAGTTTTTCTTTGTCCCGGTAGAAGGAACTGACGGCTGGAAGCTCCAAGGCGGCGAATGGAAACGCAATGATGCCATTCAGAAATCCATTTTTGACGATAACCGTTTGCAGGCACGTTTGGTTGATATGGACGACGAGGGTTATTCGGTGGCGATTTTCATTCCCGCGCAGGTCATCGGCCTTGAACGTTTGAAAGCAGGCGACAAGATCGGTGCGGCTATCGCCAGGCGTCACTTCAAAGGATCACTCAGGGTCATGTCCGACGCCTCCTGGCCGGTTTCTAAAAGCGAGTTGCTCTCCGGTGCGCACTATTGGGGGGAACTTTCTCTAATTGATTGATACGCCATCTCTTGCCTGCCGTGAATACCTCGAATACCGCGAACTCCATCGAAATTTCCGATGATTACTTCTCTTTTCACTGGTGTGTATCCGGTGACGAAGCATCCTTGGAGGGCAATGGCCAAAACATCTGGAAGGGGCCTTTGCTTCCATCGCTTTGGTATCGGACACGGAAAGGAGACAATGCCTACGTCAAAGCAGAATTGAGCGAGGACATTGCCTGGGAAAACGGGGAGAGGGGAAGAATCCCTCTGTGCTTCGGTGATGTGGCAACTGGTTTGATCGAGTTTCACTTAGAGGCTGACGGCCTCGTTTGGGATCGATGGGTGTTGGAATGGGTAGGGGAGCCCCTGCCTATCATTGCCAGCTACATTGGCGCCATGGAATTGACCCCGGAGGTCAGCCGTATCGTGCCTACATTGGAGAAGCCATTTTGGCCCGGCTGGCACGCTTTTAGCCTTTGCATACCGAGTGGGCGTGTCGGGCCTTTACAGAGTTTTCTTCGTCGTTGGGATAATGGTCGCGGTCGTATTGCGCTGGGTAATTTTGCGCCTGCCATGGGCACACCATACGGGGCGGCCTTTCCGCGTCCGATTTTGGCTGCCGGCTTCGGGGAAGACGCTGGCTGGCTGGTGATGGGCTGCCCGGGAGTTCCAGATGGCGCCATGAGCTTGCTGAATCAGTGTGGCTGCAGTTGTTTTGAGTTTTTGTACCACGAGGATATTTGGGGGGGCTTGCCCGGTAAGTCACGTCTTTGGGAAATGCCCCTTAAATTGGTCTGGGCCCGTCAGGCCATTGATGCATACGGGCGCTTTTATTACGAGGAGCAAGCCGCCACATCCGATGCGCCCAAGCAGTACTCAATGTGGAACACATGGGGCGACTTTCGCGAGGGCATTTTTAATCTTCCTGAAATGGCCCACTACACACGGCGTGCTGGTTGCGATTTGCTGGTATATGACGACCTTTGGGAAACCATGAACTCCAGCGCCGAGCCGGACTATGAGCGCTTTCCGGATTTCGATAAGAACATCGATGATGCCTTGAAATCCGGCCTGAAAATAGGCTTCTGGCAATCCGTTGGGTGGGTCGACCATCCTGATAAAGTCGGTTTAACCAAGGATGATCTGCTGTGCGGTGTCCATGGTGAGCCACGCCTGTGCAGTTGGTCTTTTGACCCGCTGGATGATGGTCTCAAGCACTATGCGTTGGACCCAAGCTCGGCGCGCAGCCGTGAGTTCATTACTGGCCGTATTCGTCGCCTGCTTGAGGCCTTACCGGTGACCTTGCTTAAGATCGATTTTTATTATGGCTTGCCCGGTCCTGAAGTGGCCGTTCCACGCGACCCAATGTATCGGGGGGAGAGGCTCGGCTTCGCTTTGATCAAGCTCATCGCCGAAGTGGCCCACGAGGTCAGGCCGGAGTTGGCGATTCTCGGTTACACCTTGCATCCGGCCTTAAGTCATCACATCGATATGGTAGCGCTTGACGACCTCGGTGATGCCGCCGGACGCGAGGCAGATGGGCATGGACAATGGAGTTTTTGGTCTGTCCTGGCAGGGCGGGGCGGGCAGGCGGTGAATGCATCCAGTGGCTATGATTGGGCCGCGGAAACCGACGTACTGCTTAACACCGCAGTGATTGGCGCTCCCGGCGGTATTCTGCCACTCAACCTGGAGGATGGGCCCGAAGTCACTGCCCGGCGTTTTCGATTGCGACGCGCACTGGGGAAGTTTTTTCGTCGTACTAAAGGCTGGAAACCGCTCTGGTTGAACAGTTCTTTGGGAAGCGTTAAGAGTGAACCTGTTTTGCGTTGTTGGGGCCGCCTGGAAATGCGTGGCGAAGGAGAATATCTGGCCGCGTTGGCGTTACGTGATGGTGCCTTCGAGGGTGTCTCACTGTCTGAGTGGCCAGATTTGAAATGGGGAGGCAACTGGGCGCTCATCTCCCAGCAAAATGAGTCCATCTTTAACACGGAGGAATTGGCGTGTATTCCACTCGAGGGAACGATTCTTTCGTTTAACCGGGCCCACCCTCCCAAGGCGGTTACTATGTTGATCGAGACGGAAAAGGGAGATGTTGAGCTGCCATGCGACTTCTGGAAATGGCACGATGGCGTATTCACTCTGAATATAGAGAATAAAGCGGAAAAAGACGATTTAGTGGCGTGTGTCGTGCGCCAATAGCGCAGAGAATCCAAGTCTATTTGATAGCTTAAACAGCGCTTTTTCTGGAACTTTTACATGCGGACTTATATAAAACTATATTTGTAAGTGGCCATAAAGCTGTCGCAGCCTGACCACTGGAGATCTGATATGCGAAGTTACCTCTATTTTCCGCTATTGACCTATTGCCTGGCTCTATTGAGTCTTCCGGCACAAGAGGTGCCTGCGCCGATTATTGACGTGAAGTTCACCGCGTTCATGTGGGATAAGCCACTCAAAGGGCATATCCATTACAGTAGTGAAGGCGAAGATATCCCCTTGAATTTGCCCAATTTACAGCGTTCACCGATTTACAGCTATACTGGGCCTACCCCCTTGCCATTCTATACAATAGAAGCAGGAACGGACGGACAGACAATCCGCTCGACGGTGGCGGAGGCAAATATTCCTGTGGATATGAGCAAGCCGTTGCTGATATTTATTCCGGGCGGTTCAGGTGGCCTCGACTATCGGGTGGCGGTTCTTGATGACGAAGTAAAAGACTTTCGGCCAGGGAGTTACCGTTTTATTAATCTCAGCTCTTATGCAGTAAAAGGCAAAATCGGTGCTGTAGACGTAAATTTGTCCAAACGTGGTAGTACGGCCACGGTTGATACGGGAGTAGACGAAGTCAGCTACGAGGATGTCATCTTTGCGATTGAGCAAAATGATACATGGAGGCCTGCCTTCCAAACCGTTTGGCGGATTGACCCTCGCGAGCGAATGCTGGTGTTTCTGACTGATTCCACTAAGCGCCATCTCGGACCGCTTGAGTTGAAGGCAATCCCACAGTTGGTTCTCAATCCCGTCCCGTCGGCAGGAGAGGAGAACCAGTGACCGTACGCTTCTCTATCACCGTCCTGATTGCCTGCTTGGCTGGGTTTACATTGCGTGCTGCGCCCATGCCTGGTGAGCAGGTATATATGGACGACCTGAGTTACGGCTATTGGGTTTACCTCCCGTCCGACTATACCCCGGAGCGCTCCTGGCCATTGGTGCTCTTTCTGCATGGTCGAGGTAGTGGTCGTAACAAGGATGCCATGCTCGAGCACGGACCTCCGTTCAATGTCGCTCGCGGCGAAGATTTTCCATTCATACTGGTTTCGCCCCGCTCATTGCCGGGGGAGTGGTGGTCGGCAGAGGAGCTTCAAAAGTTTCTTGATATCGTCCTCAGCCGTTATCCGGTGGATACACGCCGCATATACCTGACTGGGCTCAGTATGGGTGGTTTCGGCAGCTGGGCATTAGGAGCACGGGCGCCAGAATACTTCGCGGCCATCGCGCCCATTTGTGGAGGTGGCAACCCGGACTGGGCATCTCAGTACGGCGATATGCCAATCAGGGCTTACCACGGAGCTTATGATAAAGTGGTAAAGCCCGAGAAGTCGGTAGAGATGGTAGACGCGATCAAGGCAGTTGGTGGTAATGCCGAATTAATCATGCTTCCCAAGGCCGCTCATGTATCTTGGCCTGAGGTCTACAACAACCCGGAGTTTTGGGCATGGCTGCTTTCTCATGAGCGCGAGAAAGGAGTGACAGTGGACGCTAATGCCGAACTGCGATATCGCTTGAAGGAGGAAGTCCAGTGGCGACTTTTCGGGCAGACCGCTGCCGGCTCGAATTTTCGAGAATTGCGTAGCTCCCTGGAGGTCAGGAACCGCTTGGAGATTGCCTGTCAGGTCGAGGCGATTTTGCAGCCATCCAGGGGTATCTCGGTTGAGCCGGAGTCCGTCTCCATGGATTTACTGCCAGGCCAGCAGAGGCAATTGCACGTTTCTTTCGTCGCGTCCGAGCCAGTTAACTGGGAGAGTGAGCCGGGGTGCAAAGTGATCCTCCGAACCAGCATAATGTTGCCGGACTGCGAGGCCCTAGAGCATGAAGAAACTCGCACGTATTCCTTTTCGCGTCATCAGGTTATTCCCACCCGTGAAATCTCCGTGACAGTAGACGGATACATCGAAGAGCAGGTTGAGATGTCCCATACGTTTATTGAAGACTACGTACTGGGAACGGCTGTTTGGACTGATGACGGCCTGTATCTCGCTTTTTCGGTCGAGGACTCAACTCCGTTCATGGATGCCAAGCTTCCAGTCTGGGAGCAGGACAGCTTGGAGATTCGCTTCGACTTGAGGGCAGGCGATGAGCAGAGCCTGCCGACAAAAGACTGGGATGATGTCTTGCCCGTATTAATTGCCCCTGGTCAGGGGGCAGGCGATGAGGTCGTTTGGAAGCGCTCGTCAATACCTGAAGAGGTCTGCTTTGCGGCCCGCAAAACGGAAACGGGCTACATCGTTGAAATAGAAATACCTAAAAAGCTGATGGAGGCCGTGCTGAGCCAGTCCGACGGGGCCTTTCGCATGAATGTTGCGCAGAATGATTTCGAAGTCGCTGGCCGTGGAGTAAAGCGCTGGTTTGAAGAAGATTGGAGAAGTGAAAGGGCGGACTCTTCCAAGGGCATTTTTGTGTTCGAGCAGGCATCACCAACATATTAGTTTAATGACAGTTACACTAAAATCTCCCGTGCGCTTTAGAACTATAGCTAGCCAGATGAAGCAACTCACCGGGCAGCTCTAATTGATGTTTTCCCCGACCCTGAAATCCTGAACCAATGGAACGATGCTCTACGAACTAAGAACCTACACTTGTAAGCCAGGAACGGTACAGACCGTCTTGTCATTGTGGAAAAATGAGGGAGAAGCCATGCTGGAGCCCTACTTTAAAATGGTCGGGCAATGGACGTGCGAAGCAGGTGATGTAAATCGCATTGTGACCCTTTGGGCTTTTGACAGTTTTGAGCACCGTCGCGAAATGCGGAAGCAATTGCTGGTACATCCGGGTTTCGCGGAGTACCTGTCCCGTTGTCGTGAGTGCTATCTCAGTCAGGAGTCCGAAATACTAACCGCCACGTGTCTTTCTCCGTTGCAATGAGCCGAAAACGAACCTTTTGCGTGGGATTAGCTGGCAAGGTTCACCGGGCTACGAAGCGCTAGCAGCTAGTTCCAGGGAAGGGGGACATTCAGGGTACTGCCGATTTCCATTATGAGTGCGTTTGACCACATCAACGATGCAGCTTTTCTCAATCGAGGCGACGAAACTGAAAACGCCTTCAGCGGATTCCTGCGCGAATTTGAACTGAAACAAGTCCCCGAGCGGGCAGAAATAGCCCTGACCGCTGACACGCATTACAAGCTCTATGTTAATGGACGTTGTGTGGGGTATGGCCCCGCTCCTTTTCGCCGTCCAGTCATGCGGGTGGACTCCTACGACTTGCACGATTTTCTGATCGCAGGGCTAAACAGTGTTTTCGTGCTGACACGCTTCATCGGCATAGATTGTAAGTACAACGTTAAAGGCGAGCCGGGCTTTATCGGTGCAATCAAGATGGACGGTGAGGTCATCTTGAGTGACGATCAATGGAGTGCGTTTCGGCTGGATGCATGGGAACATGAGACACCAAAGATTACCTGGGCTCTGCCGCCGATGGAGTGTGTTAATCTGTCCTCCGCATCTTACGGCATCCTGACGAGGTACGCATGTGAAGACTTTGCGGCGAAAAGTGATGTGGAGCAGGATTGCAAGGTGCCGATACGGACTCACAGTCCCGCGGGCATTACCTTCCAGAAACGTGGCGTGCCGAATCTGCATTGGGAGGCGCCCTGCGCCCTGCGTCTCAAGGAGGTTTTCCGCACCGTTAACGAGGTTTACAACCTTAAGGATTCACCTCTGCGCCTTGATCGCGAGGGACTGAAACCGGCATGGGACATCGAGGCCTGCGATATCTTTGGCAATCCTCAGCCGAGCCTTCCTCGCAAGCGTGGAGAGCCTGGCTACGCGCTACTGTACGACACATTGAGGATGACCGCAGGTGACTTCACCGTGGAGATCGAGTCGAGCGGCCCTGCCACGGTGGACATCGGATCGGCGGAGCAATTGATCTCCGGGCGGCCTTTCATCTCACGTAATGGTAGTTACTATGTCACACGCCTGCATCTTGTTCCCGGTGTGAACCGTTTTCGTCTCTATGCTTTCACTGGCTTCCGGTATCTTTACCTCGTTGCACGTGATTTTGAGGGAATCTTGAAGATCAGAAAGCTTGCGTACAACGAGTGCTATTCCGCATTGGACTATCGTGATTCCTGTGACCTGGGCGACCGTGCCTTTGCGGCCATTTACGAGATTTCACGCCGCAGTATCCAGCTTACCACGCAGGCAGCCTACCATGATTGCAACACTCGTGAGCATGGCAACTACTGGGGGGACGCCATCTGGGTGGCAGATATGCTCGGCCACATGAGCGGTGATTTCTCGCACATGCGCGAGCAGTGCCTGGCCATGCCCGGTGAGTACGAGGCGCTTGGTACGCTTAACTCCAGCCTCTACGGCAAGGGTCGTCCGCTAATCGACTACTGCATGATCGCCGTGGAAATGCTCCGCCGTTACGTGCGCTACACCGCGGATTTTGAAACCGCTCGCAAAGCCCTTCCGACCTGCCGGGCTATCGTGGGAGACTTTTCATCGGCCCGTGACGATGCCGGATTTGTCCGCTTGGAAAATCTGAAGGCGCTTAAGCCGGAACCGTATGAGAACGCCATCATCTTTCTCGATCATCCCGGACTGGGCTGGCATGGTCGTACCACGACTGGCATTGAGCGTGCCGAGCCGAGTGCGGGATTAAACCTTTATTTTCTTCAAGCTCTGCAGGCCATCCGTGAACTTTCGCTATGGCTTGGCGAAAGTGACACCCTCGATGATCCGATCGAGCACCTGCGTGGGCTCATTCGAACTCGTTTTTACTGCCCAAACACAGGCTTGATTGCAGACTCTCTCGATGGGAGTGGAAAGCCCTCGGGTTATAGCCAGATCGTCAACGCATTAGCTGTTATGAGCGGCGTACTGGAGGGGGATGCTGCGTGCCGGGCCATGCGAATGGTATGTGATCTGGAGCAGCATCCCTGGGTGGCCCAGGGCACACCTTATACTTACTTCTCCATTTTCGAAGCGCTTGGGCGCTTGGGGCTGGAGGAACTGGCTTTACGCGAACTGCGCACCCGCTGGCTACCCATGATCGAGCAGGGCGCGACCACCACTTGGGAGACTTTCCGTTGCGATAATCACGATTCTCTCAATCATGCTTGGAGTGCTCCTCTGCCATACTTCGTACGCCGTTGGCTGGCCGGTATTGAGCCCCTTGCTCCTGGCTATAGTCGGGTACGCATTGCCCCGTCTCTGCACGCACGCGAACGTGCATCGATTACCATGGTCTTGCCTCAAGGGCCGGTTGGCATTGGCTGGCTGACACAGCCTGACAGTGTCGTCGGAGTCCACGTGGAAATCCCCAAGGGCGTGGAGGCGATATTGGTTACTGGCGCTGGCGAGCAGCCTCTGAAATCCGGCCTGAATGAATTGCAGGTTACTCTGAAGAGCTAACTTCTCAGTGCGTTTCGTTGCAAAAAAAGCTTCGAAATCAAGCGCGAGCGAGAGGCACTTCTTCTGGGTTGATATTTATCTGGGATGGCTCGTTTACCAAGTTCTCCTTAATATAGTCAAAGCTCAGCTTTAGAGAGTCGAAGGGGTCGCCTGGGCAGCGGTCCTGCTCAACCATAAACCATTGGCAACCTGAGGCTTCCGCGGCATCTATGATGCGCTTCATGTTGAGGTTTCCATAGCCGATTTCGGCAAAGGCGGGCTTGTTCTCGTCATCAATACGATAGTCTTTGAGATGGATGAGGGGTAGGCGGCCTTTTAGCTTTTTACACCATTCGACGGGGTCGCCGCCACCGTATTGGACCCAGTAGATATCCAGTTCTCCCTGGATTCTAGTCTCGTTGAAAATTCTGTCTAATAATATCTTTTCACCAAAGCGACGGAATTCGAATTGATGGTTGTGGTAGGTAAGTACCTTGCCGGCCTTGGCCAATACTTCAGTGGCCTTTTGCAGATCGTCTATCAGGGCATTTACTGAATTGATGTCAGTAAAATCCACGCCTGCAGGAAATGGAAACGCCGTGTAGTCCGTGCCGAGTTCTTCAAGGACCTCGATGATTTTTTCCGGATCGTCGCGTAGTTGCTGAGCCGAAGCATGCGTTGAAGAAATGACCAAGCCGTTATCCTTGCAGAGTTGCTTGAAGAGTTTCAGCTCGATGGGTCCGATGTTGCTTACCTGTACTGCACGGTAGCCGATGGCACTTAGTTTTTCCAGGCTTGTAGCGACATCTTCAGGCGTTTTTAAAAAGGCCTTGATGGTAAACATTTGCGCGGCGACTTGATCTATTTTCATGGTGCTATGTTCTTTCGGAATTAGACAGGAAGTGGGATGAGGTTGCTTCCAGGGTTTGGATACCGGCAAGGAGTGCTAAGTGTGTCTCTTTCCGGAAGAAGAACCTATGTCACAGCGCCTGCGACGAATCTAGAAGGAGATTGTTTTACCTTATAAACGGGTCCGGCATTCTGGCTCTTGGCGTTTGCGACACTCTATTTTGCTTCATTCCGCACCTCCTTGGTTTGCATTTAGTATTACGCCATCTTGATTGAGATGGTGGTAAATATTAGTGGTGGACTTGTGGATAATGAGCAGAATTGTCACCTGCATTCGTTTTACTGTTTAAACGGGTCCTCGTTTGAATCTTTCCACTTTTTCGGAGAGACTGGCTTTACAGCAGAAAAAGCTTCCTCGTCGTACCTAGTCGAGGACACAAACAAGAACCCCAAATATGCAATTTATGATACATAAGCTTATTACATCCATTCAGATTTCAGTAATCGCGTTGAGCTCTCTCCTGGCTCTAACCGCGCAGGCAAAAGAAGAGACGATGCTTATTACTGATTTTAGTATTCCGGGCGAATGGACTCAATCACGCTGGAATAAGGCTGATGGCCGCATCGCGTTACGCCCTAATGTCCCGCCCGCCCTCAAGGATACCGAAGACGCTCCTGAGCAGTCTCTGGGAGTAAAAATCGAATGGCCTGGTGGAGAAGGTTTTCGTTTCTTCAATGTCGAGCCCGCGAACAGTGAGCCCATCCCGTTTGAAGTCAAAGAGTTACGTCTGTGGTATAGCGGAACGGGCACCGGCCATTTGCTGGTGGTTGTCGTTGATGATGCCCAAGGCAAGTCGCATAAACTGCCTATTGGTAAAATGGAATCCACGCAATGGGAGCAGGCACGTTTGCGGGTCCCCGCGAAGGTGGCGCAGCCCATTACCATTAAGGCCATCAACCAGCATGATTGGGGCATTCCAACTCCTGCCGAAACGACCGCGTATTTTTCCAGGCTTGAAGCTGTCGTCGATACAGAAAAGCCACTTGGAGCCGGGTCTGCCTCGGGTGGAGCTGGCAAGCGCAATGACGACTGGTAATGATTTTTAGAGAACGCACTAAGGAAGCGTTGCTGCCCGTTCGCCCAACCTGAAATAAGCCACTAGCCTATTAAGTCCGCACAGAAGATAAGTAAGGTATATTTGACTGTTTAAATGGCTATGGTTTTGAGTCTCAGAGAGAATGCGTATAAAAGCATTAGTGAAATTGAATGTTTCTGCATTTTTCAAGTTTTGCCCCAAAGGATGTAAAGACAAAGCCCCTGCTTGAATACACCAGAACAGGTGGCGGGCAGCATGGTTTTGCCTTGATTGTGGCGCTTACCTTGATGGCGTTTCTGGTTCTGTTACTCATGGGCCTTCTGGCGGTTGTGTCCGTCGAGACACAGTTGACCACCTCTCAGCAAAAATTCAATGAGGCCAAGGCAAATGCTTTATTGGGATTGCAGGTCGCCCTTGGGCAATTGCAGGAGTATGCGGGCCCGGATCAGCGAATCACGGCAACTGCGTCGCTTTTTGATGAATCCCCGGACGCCCCGGATGTCACCGGTGTGGCCAACCCACACTGGGTCGGCGTCTGGAATGGACAATATGGGCGTAGTGCCAGTTTTAACCAGTCATTTGATCGTGGGGATTCCGTGCTTACCTGGCTGGTGAGTGGCAATGAAAGAGCTGATTCGGGTAGTCCTGAGCTGGATGCGGTGACCGATACTTTGAGTTCTGACGATAATGATACTGTTTTTTTGGCGACTGCGGGGAAAACGGTTGAAAGCATTGCCGATGAAATACGAGTCCGTAAAACACCCATTGAGGACCGAGGTGCTTATGCATACTGGGTATCGGATGAAGGGATAAAGGGCAAGATTAGTCCGGACGATGCGCGCCTCATTCCCGGGAGCGCTTTGGCAGACCAGCCAATGGCGAACCGCATTAATCTTGGCAGCGGGCTTCATCCGCACATCGAGTTCCTTAATGGTCTGGCGGATTTTCCCGGTGATTATACGCAGGGCCAAAGTATTTTGAGCGGGATTGGCGACCTGAGTCTGATTGATGAAAACTATGCCGTGCCAGGTCGCGAATATTTCCATGATTTGACCACCTGTTCCTATGGAGTGCTGTCCGATCCAGCCCGCGGTGGCCTTAAGCGTGATTTGTCACTGGCCTTTGAAATGGATGAGAACACATTCCTCCAGACGGAATTCGCCGGTGATTACGGACGTCAGAACTATGGAGAAAACTTTGCAGTCAGCTTTCTGTTTCATGAGCAGGTTCCCGGCAGTGGCCGCAAGGTGCGTGGGCCGACGTGGCATTTGATGCGGGACTTCCACCGCCTTTATAAGCAGGTGGACAATGCGGCTGACAATCCATCGATTGCCACTCGTGCAACTTTTCCGAATGTACCCGAAGTATACCGGTTGGGGGTAAGCTCCGCGAAAAATGAAGGGCCCTACTGGAACTACCGCAACAATGACTATCTTGAGGAGGTGGATGAGGATGATAAGAATATCGTTTTGCCGAATGCCACCAAGGCACAGGTTATGCCGGTCTTAAACCGGCTGGTGTATTACTTCTATATGGATGTCGGACTGGATCCCAATAATCCTGGGCTAGGCGAAGATGTCCGGCTTATATATAACCCCGCGATTTTCTTATGGAACCCCTATAATGTCGCTATCACTTTTGAATCGGTCGTTTTGGAGACACAGTATTTGCCTATGAGATTGGAATATATGGTGGTGAGACGCGATGGGCCTGATGATACAAGCCCGACCGTAAACGGTCCCCATATTTTAACAGTGGCCGAAGCCATGCAAGGGACGCTCAATGAGGGCTTCGAATCATTTAAGCGAAAGAGCGATGGGACACGCACTGTTAAAGGACGAACCTATATCACCTTCATCATCAATAAAGATGGTAGCTCAAACTCCGCTCCTGTTACTATGGAGCCGGGAGAAATAAAAGTCTTTTCCATTAATGACCCAACGGTTGTGGGGTTTCAGGAAGAGATCTATGCGGGGGAGGGCTGGTCAGTTGATGGCGGTGCGGCTATTTCAAGAATAAAGCCCTATGAGAATGCCGACGGCACTGAAGTGCGCTACGACCCAGTAAGTCTTTCTGAAAATGATTCGCTCGATGATATTAAGCTGGTGCCCACCGATAGTCACATAGCGCTTTCATTGATGGACGTAAAAACCTTGAATGACCCGCACCGTGTTCCCTTGGACATCGATTTAACTTCGGAGCATTTTCGGAACAAGGTGCCGGAGGCATGGGGGGCTAGCATCGAATTTGTGGATTGGGATTCGGCAAAAACAGGAGAATTGCACGAGGACGGTCCTTTTGACTATATCATCATGCAGGAGGAGAAACAGTCCATTGCGGCGGTTGATATCTTCCTCAAAGCCGCTGCAGAAGACCAGTATCCTAATGAGATGTTTGGCTTTAGTAATGTACGCAGCCTCCGGCAGCATTTCAAAAACGCCAGTATTTCCCGTGGTGAAAGCTATCGCTGGGGATTTTGGGGGATTCGGTACCATGATATAAGCACGCCAAACGGAAATTTCCTGCAGTTTGACGGAGCCAGTAATCGCGGATTCTGGGGGGATGGCTATTCGTCCAGCAGCCAAACGCATGTCGTCAGCTTTGAAGTGCCGACTTACCCTCCGGTGTCACTGGGGATGTACCAGCATCTTGATATTTCGCCCTCGGCCTACAATCCGGCCTATGCGATCGGTAATTCACTGGCTAGTCCGTTCTTCGATAGGGATACATGGATTCGGGTGGGCTCTGGACAGGACCGTACGACTTGGGATGTGTCCTGGCTGGCCAATCGAAGTCTTTGGGACCGCTATTACCTTTCTTCTCTGGCGCCTGAGGTTGATTACGGAAGCAGCAGTTATAATGAGTTAAGCGATATTGAGGCGGTTGTTGCCTCGTTGGCTGGTGATGATGAGCGCATGCTCAGAAACGGACGCATGAAGTTGTATCGCGAGACAGGCACGGATTTAGCGAGTCAGCTCCTTTCTTCTGGTTCTCTTGATCCGCAAAGCTATCGTGCTTTGACCGGGCATTTGATGGTGGATGGTTCCTTTAATGTAAACTCTACCTCGGTTGAGGCTTGGAAGTCCCTCTTGATGTCAACCTCTGGTGCTGAAGTGGATACTAACCAGGAAGGGGCAGGGGTCAGCGTAGAAGCCGTAGCCAATGATCAGGCGGCGCTGGGACGCTTTTCACTGCCCGGAGGAGAGCAAGGTGACAATTGGAAGGGTTTTCGTGCTCTGACTGAACCGGAGGCCCAGACGTTGGCAGAGTTGATTGTAACTGAAGTCAAGACAAGGGGCCCTTTCCTGTCACTGGCGGACTTTATTAATCGCCGCTTGGCTAACGACGATACCGGCCTCAAGGGTGTCCTGCAGGCGGCCTTGGACAAAACCTCAATCAATAGTAGCGTTGAATATGATGCGGTGTACAAAAGCAACCGCATGCCTAACCCAGAAAATATGGGAGATGACACAGGCCGGGGGATTGCCGGGTATATCACGCAAGGAGACCTGCTTACTCCCTTGGCGCCACAGCTGGCGGCACGTTCAGACACATTCATCATCCGTGCATATGGTGAGGCTTTGAGTTCTATCACGGGAAAGCCTGTTAGTGCGGCATGGTGCGAGGCAGTGGTTCAGCGATTTCCTGATTTCGTAGATGGTGCCAATGCTGCGCATACCCCCATGGATGATGCGGAAGCTGCGATGCTTGGCTTGAATACTCTTACTGAAGAGAACCGCGATTTCGGCCGTCGCTTCCGTATTGTTTCCTTTCGATGGCTCAATGAGGATGAGGTCTGACCAGCGGCATGCCTGGGCTTCATTATGAAAAGAGGAGTGGTGCGTCCTGAGGAGGTGTTCTTGTTTCTCTTTATTATCATAAATAGACTTTATATAATAGTATGCGAGGTTTTCATATTGATATGAATGGCGGCCATTATCCGCTAGAGTATTTAGAGACATGGATACGCCAGTTGGCAGAGCTGGGTTACGATACGATTCTGTGGGAGGTCGAAAACTGCATTCAGTGGGAAACTTGCCCGGGATGTGTGGCTCCGGGGGCTCATTCCAAAGCGGATTTCAAGGTACTCTTGAAGGTAGCGAATGAGCTTGGCTTGCGGCCTATTCCTCTTCTGCAAACTATCGGGCATGCCGAGTATGTGCTTAAACGAGACGAATATAAATTCCTCGCCGAGCTGCCGGACAACATCTCGCAATATTGCCCCTCTAATACACAATTGCTCCCGTTTCTGCATCGCTGGATAGGCGAATACTATGAGTTGTTTGGGGCGCTTGAATACTTCCACATTGGCGCGGATGAGGCATGGAGCCTTGGGCACTGTCCGAAGTGCGCCGAGACGGTTGCCAAGTCATCGCTTTCTGACCTCTATGTGAATCACGTAAACCGGGTTATCGAGCCCATCCTCGAGAAGGGCAGCACACCGGTAATCTGGAGCGACATGATTCTTCACAACCATGAGGCAATTAATCGGCTTCATCCTGAAATTATGGTGTTTGACTGGATGTACGATATATCCTGTTCGGAAGAGAAGGCTTTTGTCTGGGGAGTCGGATTGAAGGGGCGTGATGAGTTTTCTCCGGATACGTTGAAAGTTTATGGGCGACATCTCTTTCCCCAGGGGCTCGAAGGGCCCTTGGATGTTTTTTACACGGCTAACTATTTGAAAGAGCATTCCCGTAAGGTGGTGACCTGCTCTGCCTCAAGCAGTTATGGAGACAGTGTTTTTGCCCCGCGTCTCGATCATCATTTACATAACTGTCTGGATTCCATGCAAAGGGGCCTTAAGCCGGATATGAGAGGCTATCTGCTCACCAGTTGGTCGGTGCATCTTTTTCCGTGGGAACTTCAACGGATTTTCATCGCTGCCGGGGCCTTTAAACAAGAGCATCCGTACGGAAGCGTTGAAGCATTTGAGCCATGGTACTTGAAACGCTTTTACGGAAAGCAGTTGGATGGATTCTGGGAGGCGATACGATTGACTTCGGAGCCCGTGCGTTGGTCCAGAACTGTAGAGATCGGCCATTCGAAGAAGAACCTCGCTATCCCGAAGACATTTGTTCTGGATGAAATCAACAGAATGAATTCCCGAGAAAAGGAGGAAGAGCGTCGGCAGGTAGAGTTGCTAATCAAGGGTTACGAAAAGGCTATACGACTGTTTGAGACTATGGATGCTAACAGTACAGAGATTGTATGCTGGCATTTAGCGGCACGCAATTTATTGGCTCGGGCACAGGGAGTTCAGATTCTGCTTGATGAATATGGTTCAAAGACTTCTGCACAGGTTGAATCCATTAGAAGTGAAAGTATGAGTTTGATGGAAGAGACTTCCGCAATGTATGCGGGTAAACTTGTGCATAATCGAAAACGACAGTTCATCAGTTGGATGTATGATGCGTTCCATCATGCGCTCGAGGCTAAGGCTGCCTCGCTGTAATATTTACGTGTTCCATCACGTTGCGAGAGTGGGAGTGTACCACCATTCGTTTTACAGTTTCAATGTTGTTTGGGCTGCTTGTTTTACTGGATAAACGCTCAAGGCGGTTGAGGGGTTTTTGATTCGCTTCCAAAAGAGTGGCAACCTCACCCGATCCGATAACTCAACTACCCCGCCCGCAAGTTATGCAGAAGCGAAGGCTTTGCCAAGCTTGTGGGTACCAGTACCCCAAACATGAAAAAAACACAGATTGCACTTGTCGCCAGTACCCTGACCCTGGCTGCGAACGCATGGGCTTATACTGAGTATAATGATACCATGCATGATGTCATGGGCGTTAATACGTCTTTCAGCCTATGGAACGATTATCTCAAAGACGGCGAATATGATAACATCGAAATAGAGAAAGCTTTTCGCTGGGTTCGAAACTATCAGCGGTGGGATTTTTTTGAAAGAGAGAACGATGTTTACTTCTGGAACGATGACACCGGTGGCAAAAAATTCTGGTTCGACGAGTACTATCGTCGCTTGAACGAACTGGATATCAATATCCTCGTGGTTCCCACTGGCGTGCCCAACTATGACTATACTGGGACTGGAGTAACGGCATGGCATCCGGGTACACCCCACCTTCCCGTAGACAATGGCGATGGCAGTGAGCCGGATCACTACAGGGAGCGTGCCGAGTTTCTTGCACAAATGGCGGCCCGCTATGGGCCGACTGGTGGTCATACGGAAACACGTCTGGAGACGGACGACAAGGTACAGGGGCTTGATTATGTTCGCTATTTTGAAGATGCGAATGAGCCCAACCAGACGACAAACGATATTATCTGGCCTGGTGAGCTTTTTGGGCACTGGTCCAATGCCGCGCATGATGGTCGCGGGGTAGCTCGTAATGGTAGCATGCCGATCGCCGGCATTAAGCAAGGAGACCCCAATGCTGTTCACGTGTTGGCCGGAATGGTCGGCAACGGCGTGGAAGACAATTACTGGGGAAAACTTACTTATGCGGCAGGGCGTAATGCCTTCGATATTCTTAATATGCACATGTACTGCCGTAGCAATCACCTCTTCCCTTTCGGTACCTATCCTTGGCCTCCGGAAGCCGTTGGGACTTCACCGGAGTATTATGTGATCGAAAGCGGATTGGATGAGATTCAGAACGCAGTGCGTTGGCGAGATCAGTTTAGCCCTGGTACGCCCATTTGGCTGACGGAGTTTGGCTGGGATACCACCATCGACATTAATGGAACGCATTCGGTCACTTATGCGCCGGAACAAGCACAGGCGAACTATATCCTGCGTACCTTCCCTTTGGTTAAGCTCCTCGGTATTGACAAGGCCTTCCTGTACTTCGATTTCGACGGAGATACTTCCAAGCCCGGACTTTTTGCCAGTTCCGGCATGGTGACTGACCGCGATACCGGGCACCAGCCAAAGATTTCATACTACTACATGACGGCTATGAGCGCCGCAGTGGGCGAATACCATCTCGATGGTGCGTACTTGTTTGCCGTTGGGGATCCTAATGAGGTCTATGCCTACAGCTTTTCCAAGTCCGATGACGATATCGTCGTGATGGCGTTTTGTCGGGAAAAGGATTCCCACGTGGATAACGGAACGACGATTTCCAACTACGTCCTGAACGTGCCCAATATGGCGACATGCGAGTTGACCACTCCAACAGATAACGTCGTGGGCGGCGTCCAGTCCTCGCTTACGGTCAACCAACCATCCACAGCCAATGCGAATGTAACCATCCCCTTGCTCAGCGAAACACCGGTGTTCTTGAAAATAACGGGCACGGACGTGCGCTTGAATGTCGTCCCTCAAGTATACGCCGGCAGTGATGTCGAGTTCGCTTCGCCCTTGTCCGACTACACTTTCCATGCCGAGGCTTCTGACGCAGATGGGACGGTGGTTTCGTATCAATGGACCCAGATATCAGGTCCCACGGCCACGATGTCTTGGACGAGTACGGCCGACATGGAAGTCAGCAATCTCGGGGTGGGCGAGTACGTCTTCGAGGTGTCAGTGACGGATGACGACGGCGGTGTCGGACAGGACAGAGTGGTCCTGTTGGTAGCTGATCGGCAACCCTACCTGAGTGGACCTCATGCGATTCCTGGTTTGATTGAGGCCGAAGATTTTGATGATGGTGGTGAAGGCGTGTCATACCATGACAATGACGTCGGCAACTACTATGGCGAGTACCGGACGGATGTGGATGTCGACATCAATGACACCATCGGTGGCGGTTATCACGTTACCGGAATCACAACCGGTGACTGGCTGAAATACTCCGTGGACGTTCAGCAGAGCGGCTATTATCGGCTGGAGATTCACATTGAAGCCTTGGTTGAAGGTAAGCGTGTCTCGGTGGAGATAGATGGTAACTCCCTAACCGGCTACACCCGGATAGGCAAAGTCGATGTATGGGGTGATTTTCCTGCTAATATCGTAGAGCCGGTGTGGCTGGACGCTGGTGAGCACGTCATGCGCATTCTGTTCGTCAATGGCAATTCGAGATTCGACTCTATTGAGATTGTTCCGTTCGAAGACCCGTACGCAGATGGTGAGTACTATCGATTCTCTGTGGCTGATGCATCGAAGCAAACCAAGCGGCTTTTTTACGAAACCAAGTGGAACGATGATGTCGATGTCACCGGTAGCGGAAACGACACTCTCGAGCTTTATGTTCGCGATGAGGCAGGAAGCGCAGGTGCGGATTGGGACAACGTGCGTTTGGCCATAAATGATGTATGGGGTGGTTACACTTGGGTTAATCTGGGCGACTACGCTGCCAGCATAGGGACAACCTGGACGAAGTTGAGCATACCGCTGACTGATTTCCCAAATATCGATTTTGAGCACCTGTGGTTGATGTCCCTCATATCCCAGTATGCAGGGCCCTTCACGATTGGCGTGGACGAAGTAATATTCACCGGTTCTGGAACACCCTTTGTGTGGATGGGAGAAGGCCATACGGACAACGACTTCTCCGGCGGTACTGCCTTCACGCATGAGTTAGTCACCGATGGCGGCGTGGGCGCTGCACCCGTTTACAACGAACCGCCTTTTGTAGATGCTGGCTCGGATCAGCAGATTCGCTATCCGGAAGATTCCATTACTTTGAATGGTAGTGCGATCGATATCGACGGCACCGTGGCTTACTACGAATGGACTCAGGTAAGTGGTCCGACCCCGGATTCTCTCACGGGAGTTTACTCGGCTGATTTGACTGTAACGGCTTCCACTTTCGGCGAGTACGTCTTCCGTTTGTCGGCCGAGGATGACGATGGCGGTGTTAGCGAAGACGACGTTATTCTGAAAGTAGAGGATGTCGGCGGGTATTTTACCATCAGTCACGATACCAGCAACTATCGCTCCATTGTGGTCTTTCACGATGTTAGCTGGCAAGACGACGAGAACGTCGTCTCTGGCGGTAACACGAAACTGGAGTTCTATCTGAAGCGTGACGATTTGCAGTCAACGATAGATTGGGACGCGATCAACTTTTACCTGAGTGACACAACCCCGTTGGAAGTGGGGATCGTGGTGGGGGATTATGTTACCACCGTCGACGATCAATGGGTTCAGGTAAATGTGCCCTTGTCAGTGTTCTCCAACGCGGGGCTGGACTTGGAGCATGTGAAGTTTGCCATTATCGAGTCCGCATGGGCCGGGCCGTTTGTAGGCCTCGCCGTGGATGAAATCCGTTTTGAAGGCGGTACGGCGCCCTTCATATGGTACGGCGATGACCATCCCGACAATCCGTTTTCCGTGCCGTCTAACATGGACATCCAGTTTTTGGGGTCCGGCGGCGTGATTCCCTCCCAGTTTTGATTAACTAACTCCCATAGGAATAACGATTATGAAAATACGAATACCCCTGATTGTATTAATCACATGCGTTATCGGTTTGGTGGCTCCGTCCTTGCTGGCGGTAACCATCGACGATTTTGAAGCGCGTGTTTACGACCCCGACAGCGATGCGCAAACCCTCAACATGCCGCATCGCTTGTTCACCCCGGAGAATTATGACCCAAATGCGGACTACCCGCTCGTTATCTATTTGCACGGCTTGGGTGCCGGTAACGGTGACAACCTGCAGCAGATGGAGAACCACGGGCATGGAGGCATGTTTTTCGCCGAAGACGAACAGCAGGCCTACCAGCCATCGTTCGTGGTGCTGCCCCAAGAACCTGGCGGCACCTCGGAGCACTGGCACCAGGGGACGGTGAAGCAGCTTTTGATGGGGTTGATCGATTCCTTGTTAACCGAGTTTCCCAATATCGACCCCGATCGCGTGTACATCGGTGGTATATCGATGGGAGGCCAGGGGGCCTGGGACCAGTTGGTGACTCAACCGAATAAATACGCTGCGGGTGTTGTCGTGGCGGGTGCTGGTGGTACTGGCGGCGCCGGCAGCATTGACCATTTGCCGCTATGGTTTCTGCATTCAACTCAAGATGGTGTGGTCAACGTAGCGTCGTCCGATAATCGAGTGAGCGCACTGCGCGACCTTGGAGCTTCGACAATTTACAGTCGCTTTGGCGCCAGTGGTCACGTTATTGGCCCGAAATCCTGTCGCATTCCTGAGCTTTATAAATGGCTAGTTCAGCAGAGACAGGGCGAGGCACCTCAGGCGGCTCCGTTGCTGCGCATTACGGAATACTCCGTAGGTAGCGACCTGGACATCTCTGGTGTGGTCGCCGATGAAGCTGCCCAAGTGTCCGAAGTGAATTGGGAGAATAGCGCCGGTGGCAGTGGCCAGGCGACGCTTTTTGCTCAAAGTAGTGGAAGTTCGGCGTCTACGTTCACTAACTACTTCGAAGGCGGCAGCGGCTATTACGGCTTTCAGAATTGGCCTTTCACAAGCAAGGCTGCCTGGATAGTTGGGTTCAAAGAGTACCATCCGGTTGGCTTCGAAACGAGCGCGAAGTATCCGTGCATTATTGATGTCCACGGTACCGGTTTCAAATCTCGCGATCCCAGCAGCCTGAATGAGGGTCTTGCCCGATTCATCAATCAGAACAATGAGGTCGAAAACCCGATCAATGGACAAAAATACATCGCGATTTGCCCGGCAGGTGGTGAGTGGTTAAGTGTGGAAGAACTCTGCAACCTGATTGAGTACGCGTATAATCACCCAAACGTGGACCAGAGTCGCATCTTTGTCGGAGGTCTTTCTGGTGGGGGTATGAGTTCCTTGCGCCTTCTGGGCCAGGCTTACGCATCCGATAATGTAACTGACATCACGCAATACGTCCAAAAGGTTGCTGGCGTTTACTCTCTTGCGGGTACCATGTTTTCGGGCTATGATCCCGCCATTGCGGCAACAAAGCCTATCTTGATTCATCATGGTGAGAATGATTCCACGCGCAGTCCTACGAATACCGCTAACCTTCGGGCCACGGTCGGCTCATCGGTAATCTTTAACTGCTTCCAGGGGCTGGGCCACTCTGGCAATGTTTGGGACAGAGTCTGGGTGGACGGCAACGCGACAACCCCTATGGTGACGATCAACGGAATTCCGTCTGACCCTTACAAGAGCGTCTGGGAGTTCTTCATTGAAAATCAGAACGGTACTGCTTCGGCATCGAGCGGTGCTGGCTGGTCGGTTGAAGGCATCGCGCTTTCGTCTGGTACCAATCAGATCAATATCACGGCGACGGGCTGGCCTTACTACGATAGTGACCCTGGCGAAACAACATTCAATCAGTCCGTTGATATCGATTTCACTGCCCCGAGCGGAGACACAACACCGCCGATCCTGGTTGTCAGCAGTCCAACGCACAGTGAATTTTCAATTAGCACGGAATCGTCATCATTAGCTTTTAGCGGTTCGGCTTCCGATAACGCGAGCTTGAGCAGTGTGACTTGGGAGACTGATCGAGGCCAGAGCGGAACCGCCTCCGGTACATCTTCCTGGTCGGCGACGGTACCGCTTAGCATGGGCTTGAACCGACTCAGCATTACGGCTGAAGACACCGCCGGTAACATTCACACCCAGATATTCTATGTGGTCCGTACGGATACCATCGTCAACCAGGCTCCTCGTGTTCGTGGAGGCCCGGATATCCTGGCTTCGCTACCGGATGACACGGTGGATCTGGACGCAACATTCTGGGATGATGGCTTGCCACAAGCGGCCACGCTTCAGTGGAGCAAGCAATCCGGACCGGGAACCGTTACCTTCGGCAACGCCAGTTCTGTGGATACCACGGCAACTTTCTCGGCGGTGGGCATCTATGTGCTGCGTTTGACCGCGGATGACACGGTGTACTCCGCTTATGATGAGATAATCGTGGAAATTACCGAAGCGCCCGTGGCGGCATCCGGTCCTGCAGTGGTCGGCATTAACTGCCATGGTGCTGAATACACCGCATCGGATGGAACCGTCTTTTTGTCGGATCGCGATGAAGGCTATCTCTTCGGTGGCGGCGGTTGGGATAATCCAACGGCGGATATCGCGGGTACCATTGACGACGAAATATACCGCTCAGGTATTACTCCGCGAGGTTCCGCTATCTGGACCAATATTCAGGTGCCCAACGGTGAGTATGTAGTCACTTTGAAACTGGTGTCTCCCAATAATGCCGTCGGGCAGCGAATTGGCGACTATTACATTGAGGAGAAGCGAGTTCTGAATGATCACGATGTCAGGGAGCATGTGGCAATGCTGACGGCACTTGATTATGATTTTCTTGTGACCGTTACCGACGGAGTGCTCGATGTACGCTTGTTCGAGGTCAATGACCAGCCGGTGTTGTGCGGCATTCTTGTCCGCAACTCGGCTACGGGAACTCCGGTTAATACCGCTCCGGTGGTGGATGCCGGCACAGATGAGACCGTGCTGCTGGCAAACGGGGCAAACCTGGACGGTACCGTCACGGATGATGGCGTGGCCCCGGGCAATCCGACGCCCACCACGACCTGGAGCAAGGTAAGTGGTCCCGGGACCGTTGCCTTCGGCGATGCTAACGCAGTTGATACGACTGCGACATTCTCCGTCGAGGGTGTCTATGTCCTACAACTCTTTGCCACCGATGGTGACCTTAGCAGTACGGACACAGTCACGATTACCGTTCTCGACGAGTTGCCGCCTCAGCCGGCTCGTACCGTTCTGTATGATTTTGGCACGCAATCGATCCCAGGAAACGGCCATTGGAATCTGGTTCAGATGACCTTGGACGATGTGGTTCTAAATGCAACCGATACGGACGGAAATGCGACGCCTTTTGATCTGCTCATCACGGACGATTTCCGGAGCAGGGATACAACAGGCTCAACCGGGACCGGGCTTTATCCGGATGATGCCACCTCGGACTCATTCTATGCCGATGATGTCCGTAACGGTGAAGTGACGTTCGAAGACCTTGATCCGCAGGAACTGTACACGATCAAGATCTTTGCCTCAGCGGCATCCGGTACGGGCGTGGGCGAGTACACCATCGGGGCCACGACGTTGACGTTGGATGCGATAGGAAACTCAACTCAGACGATTGCATTCACCGATCTGGCTCCCGACGTTTCGGGTAGTATCGTTCTGAACTGTGCTCCGCAGAATGGTGTCGGCAACGCATACATCAATGTTATCGAATTGATCGAGCAGTCGACCGGTTCGACGAACGAAGCTCCGGTCGTGGATGCGGGGGTGGATCAAACCGTCGCCATCTCCGCTGGGGCTACGCTGGACGGCACGGCTACGGACGATGGTGTGGCACCGGGCGACCCGACGCCAACTGTATTGTGGAGTAAGGTGAGTGGCCCGGGCACAGTGGGCTTCGGTGATGCTAATGCCGCGGACACGACTGCCTCGTTTAGTGTTGTGGGTACCTATGTCCTGGAGCTTTTTGCAACGGACGGTGTCCTCAATAGCCAGGATACGGTAACCATTGTGGTCGAGACCGATCCACCGCAGGTATCTCGTCAGATTCTGTTTGACTTCGGTGGTCAGGTAATCCCGACCACCGGAAATTGGAATCTGGTGCGTCTCTTCCAGGACGATTTTGTGGAAAATGCCATCGATACAGATGGTAATGCGACCACGATCGACCTGAGGATCTCCGATGATTTCAGGAGTCGCGCCACCAATGGGCCTACCGGCACAGCTCTCTATCCAGACAACGCGACGTATGATTCCTTCTACACGGATGTTCACCGCTTGGCGGAAATCACACTGGAAGGATTGACTCCCTCGACAAACTACTCACTGACGATCTATGCTTCCGCAGCGTACGATCCCAATACTGATGCGGTTGGCGAGTACACGATTGGTAGCACGACCTTGACTCTGGATGCTGCCGATAACACCACCCAAACGATTACCTTCAGCGATGTCCAGGCGGACGCAAATGGTGAAATCATCATCGGCTTCCATGCCACCGACGACCTGGGTAACGCCTACATCAATGTTTTGGACTTGGTGGAGAGCCCGAGCAACCAGCCTCCGGTAGCTGTGGCCGACAGCACCTCTGTGGATGAAGGCCAGAGTGTTACCATCAATGTCCTGGCGAATGACAGTGATCCCGACAGTGGTCCATCCGCATTGACAGTGGTATCTGTTGGCTCGGCCAGCAATGGCTCTACGGAGATATCCGGAAATCAGGTCATTTACACGCCTAATCCGGGATTCTACGGAGCCATTGATAGCTTCAGTTATACCATTAGCGATGGAGCCAGTATGGACCAGGCAACCGTCACCGTAACGGTCAATGATACCTCCCTCGATGACGACCTGACCTCGGTAGGACTTACGGCGGCGACCATCGGCACTGGTGCTACTGGAAACAGCCGCATTCTGGCCAACGGTGACTGGGAAGTGAATGGATCGGCCACCGGACTTGGTGGCACGGCAGACAGCCTGGTCTTCGAAAACGAGATGGTGTCCGGAGACTTCCGTGCACTCGTCAACATTCGTGATTTGGCTGGAGGAACATCGCCTCAGGCTGGCCTGCTGGTGCGTGAGTCTCTGAACGCGGATGCGCGTACCGTTGCCATAGCCACCGATAGTAGTACGGCTTACCAGATTGGGGAGCGCACGACCACAGGTGGCGCCTTCTCATGGGCGACGTTGACGAGCTCCTACAGCTACCCGGATGCCTGGGTGCTCCTGGAACGACAGGGCGACGATATCCATGTCGCCGTATCCTCGGATGGCGTGACCTTTGTCGAGGAGGATGTCATCACGTTATCCAGTCTGGCTTCCGATGTGTACGTCGGCGTCTACTCCACCAGTGGTTCGACGAGTACCACAGCTCGGGCCGTTTTTGCGGATTATGAGCTGACCTTGCTCGGCGGAGTCACCACTGTGAACTTCGATTTTGGAGTAAGCAGTCTGACTACGCCCGGAAACTGGAACAACATCACGGATATCAGCTCAGGCTCGGTGACGGACGCCGTGGATTCCGATGGATGGGGGACCGGCATCAACGCAGCCATCACCACGGCCTTCGCTAATCAGATTGATGGCGGGGTTGCTTCCGGTGCGGTCTTCCCGGAAACCGCACAGCGAGACTCCATGTACCTGACCAATGCGACTCCGAGTGCAGAAGTCCTCTTTTCCGGACTGGACCCGGCGAAGACATATAGCTTCACGTTCTTCTGCTCGCGTGATGCGACTGACAACCGCACTGCAGTCTATACCATTGGCGCGCAGTCCGTTACTCTTAACGCCTCAGGAAATACCGATACGACGGTGACGATTAGTAATGTCACCTCCAACGGCTCCGGCGAGGTTGTGGTAGGGATCAGTCGTGATACTGGGGTTACCTGGTCCTACCTCAGCGTAATCAGTGTGGAATACCAGTAAAGGACGCATCTACTGGTATACAAAAAGCCCCCGCTCCAAAGGCGGGGGCTTTTTCAGCGATACAGTTTCAGAGGAGAGAGGCCTTTGGAGAAAACAAAAAAAGGTGATTGCCAGTTCGTGCAGTATGTAGGGCAGAGATTGCCCAATCGCGTGAATAATTAAAAAAAGCTTCAGGTGCTATTGGATGCTCTCCCTGGAGTTAGTGCTGCCGCTAGAAGTGAACTCACGATGGCGCGTCAGCGCGATAAGCCGTGTACGCTTGTGGGAACAAGGTTTTCCCATCAGAGAAGCCTTCGGGGCGATTTTTTAAATGCGCGACCATTTGCTCGCGCCATGTCTTCAAAGTGTCCTGATGGTCATCTCGGCTGGCCAAATCGTGGCAGTCGTATGGGTCTTGTGTGCGGTCAAACAACTGCTCAGCACCTGTAATTGGGTTCCAGACATACTTCCAGTCCTGGCTGACAAGACACTGGTAAGCACATTCTTTATCATAGCAGGGGGAGTGCTCATGATGGTAGTAGAGGCGGGAGGCATTGGACGGCTTTTCGTTCAGGTATCCTGCAAGGCTTAGCCCATTGACTGTTTCGGGGATGGGTACACCGGCTGCTTCCAGAAGTGTCGGCATGATATCCTCCAGGCCAACAAGTCCATTGGATTGATGGTTTCTCAGGCACTCATGGTTTGCGGGTGGGTTGACAATGAAAGGTATCCTGGCGGATGCATCGTAGGGATACGTTTTGCGCCACAAATGATGATCACCCAGCATCTCTCCGTGGTCGGAGGTAAACAGGGTGTAGGTATCCTGGAGCAATCCAGCACGGCTCAGGAACTCCATGAAGCGCCCAATCTGGGCATCGATGTAGGCCAGGTAAGCAAAAAAGCCCGCGCGGGCAACGTGGTTTTCCTCATCGCTAAGCTGTCCCCGCCAGGCATTGATGTTCATCGGGTACTGCGTGTCATTGGCATGATGTGCTGCCCATTCACCTGCCACAGGCCCCGGCAAGGTTTTGCGCATGAACTTGTCAAAGTAGTGTTGAGGCGGGCACCAGGGCGGATGGGGCCCGTTGAAGGAAAGGCAGAGGAAGAAAGGACGCGTTGGATCGCGTTTTTCCAGTCGCTCAATCGCCTGACTGGTCAGCCAGGTCTCCTCCATCTGAATTTCCGGGAGGTGGTTTGGTCGTGCCATCCAGGAGTTGGCATGGACGCCGTGTGCCATGCGTGCTCGAGGAACGCCTGTAGTGCGATCAATCCACTCATCATAATCGACCGGTATGATTAGTTCCTCAAAACCCAGGTGCAGGCGCTTGGGATGAAAATGGGTTTTGCCGACATTGATGGTTTGATACCCCGCACGAGCTAGTTCACCTGCCAGGGGTCGTGTATAGTTCCACGGCCTGTGGTCCTGGTAGCCGACCATTTCGTGCCCGTCCGGCGTCATGCCGGTCATGATGGAACGTCGAGCAGGGATGCAGGACGGGCAGGGGGAAAAGGCGTTCGTGAAAGTTACGCCGGCTGCGGACAACGAATCCAGGTGCGGCGTTTCAACCGCGGGATTGCCAAGCCTGCCCAGGCAATCACCTCTCCAATGATCAGTAAGAATGAGTAAGAGGTTGGGGCGGGGAGAGCTGGGCATGGCCTATCGTCGAACACGATGAGATTACATTTTAATGAATACCGGCGTTTCCGTGACCTCCAATTTGATCGCATCAAATCCTGCGCTTTCAAACGGCACCTCAGGCGCCGAACCTTCCTCCATGGGAGAAAGCTCAACTGACTTGGGTCGAGCGGGCATGTCCTTAAGGGTTACTTTCTTGCTCTGTCCATCCCCAGTGGGGGACCAGGCAACCCAGATGGTTCCGTCACGGTTGTTGCCTGCCTTGTATTCGTAGACGTAGAGATCGCCAGACTTCGGGGTTACGACGCGGCTGAAGCGGTAATCGCCCAGCGTATCGTAAAGGTGCTTGATGGCCCAAAAGGACTTCTTCGGCTTAAAGTTGCGGGTTAGCCCGGAAGCGCCGTGGGTACGCGCGCGATCCTTGTCGTTGTAGAAGTAGAGATAGGCTCGACCCACATCCCGTTCGGAAAACAGGAGAAATGAACGAACAAGCCATTGGGCCTGATTTAGCTCGGTCTCGCCTCGCCATCCAAACTGCTTGAAGCCGCCCGTCCGCTCACTCAGAGCTGCTTCGGAGGGAGCGTCCCAGCCAAATTCCGTAATCCATACCGGCTTGCCTGGGGCGTTTTTGTTGCGCCATTCAATGGCGTCGTTCACCATGCTGAGGTACTCGGTGTTGTCGTTTTCCGGAAAAGTCCGTTCCCAAGGGTGCTCGCCTTCCCCGCGGGGAAGCAGCGCGTACGTGTGAATGCTGATGACGTCATACAGCTTTTTGATATCCGGATCATCGAAGATTTCGTTCAGGGATTTTGCCCATCTGTCCTCGTCGCCCTCTTTGACCGTACAGGTCAGGATGAGCGTCTCCGGGCTGGCGCGGCGAATGCCCCTGGCCATGCCTTTGAACAGGGTAGTGTAGAGCTCGCTATCAAACTCTTCACCAGGCTCGTTACCAATCTCAATTGAAGTGAAGAGCTTTTTGCCATCCTTTCCCCGGTATTTGGCGAGCGTATAGCCGTACTCTTCCATCCAGCCTTCCTGGTTCTCCCATATATCGAAAAAATCGTCGTTCCTCTTGGGGCCGAGAGTGCCGAACTGGGCACATAGGTCGATTTCGAACCCAGCTTCTTTCCACGACGCGTAGACACCGTCATCCCAGTTAAAGCCTTGGTTGTTTTCCGGAAAGACAATCTCATCGCCCGGTTTTTCCACATCCCAGCTTATATTGTGGTAGCTGCGAGCAAGCTGGCTAACCTCGCGATATAACTCGGGCTTGAACGATATGTGAGCGTTGATGCCCATGAAGTCACGCATGAGGGGTTTCGTGGGTTCAGCGTATGAAGTCGCCAGGTTAGCCAGCGTCACAACGCAGGATAGGGCCGCTATTTTTAAAGTCATGATGCGCTTATTGGGATTGCAGGTTATCATATCGTTCATGTGTTGGATCGTTCATTTAAGGGTTGTGAGAATCTGCTCGGGAGCATCAGGGAATCCATTAATGCCGCGCGAGCAGTCAAACTGGTAAAGGCGTTTTCGGGCGCGTTCTTGAAACGGGAAGGTACGGAGCTCATTCCCCTCGAGTGCCTCCGGTGGCCCCTGTAGACGAATAGCCTCTATGAGGTAATTCCTCATGGTGCTGGTAACCTCCGGTGAAAGGTCTGCCTGATTGTTCGTTTCTTCTGGATTCTCTTTGAGATTGAAGAGCTGCTCACGTGCTCCGTTTGACATGAAAATGTACTTCCAGTCGTCTTTGCGGGCCATCGCTTTGAACTCGGGCGTCCCGGGGATGCCATGATAGCCAAGCAGTAGCTTGCGACCGCTTTTTTTACCATCAAGCATACCAAGGATGTCGATGCCTTCCCGCAGTTCGGATGAGCCAGAGGCTGTGGTTGCAAGCGCAAAGAGGTCGGTCAGGCAGACCAGTTGATCGTTCGTTGTCTCCGCTTCGATTCGGTTCGGCCAACTCAGCAGGAAGGGAATGCGGCATGAGGATTCGAAAAAGCTCTCTTTCTGCCAGGCATGGTGATCGCCCATGTGATCACCATGGTCGGAGACAAAGCAGATTAGCGTGTTATCTGCATCCGGACGTGCCTCAACAGCATCCAGTACCCGCCCCAGACATTGGTCGATGTAGGATATCTCACCGTAGTAGCGCGCGTAGAGAATCTGGTTGTGTATGTCGGAAACATCC
Organism: Verrucomicrobiia bacterium; assembly: GCA_030432235.1. Classification (GTDB taxonomy): domain Bacteria; phylum Verrucomicrobiota; class Verrucomicrobiia; order Opitutales; family Cerasicoccaceae; genus JAUIHT01. The sequence goes on from JAUIHT010000001.1 coordinate 760,818, forward strand.
TCGGCGAACACGGCATGGTTCATCCACGGGATTTGCTCGTCCATGTGATCAAGCGCTATGTCGCCCCGACAGGGTAGCGGCATGCGATCCGGATCGTACATGCGGTTGAAGGGCAGGGGAGGGGCCAGCGGTGGATGGGGGCCGATGTACGAGATAAAGCCGAAGTAAGGGCGCTCGTCCTCCGAGTTAATCTGCTCAATCGCCCTGTCACTGGCCCAAGCCTCGACACCGAGGTTCGCCGGCAGAGGGCTCATTTGCGGCATGTAATACATCTCTGAGCGTTCGCCCATCAGCATCTCAACGAAATCATACTCCGGGTGCTGCTCGGATATCCATCGGGAATAAGCATCCACTTTTCGTCTATCGGGCGTGTAGTACATCTCTTCACTATGCAGGTGTACGTCATAGCCGAGATCTTCGTCCCAGGGTTTTGAATGAAATTTCCCGATGCCGAAAGTACGATAGCCCAGATTGCGCATGGTTTCCGCCAGATAAGGCCCGCAACGCTCCCGGATGGTGCCCTTATGGTTTTCGGAAGGTGGCAATACCCGGTTGGAGAACATGCGTATGCTTGGGGGTTCGCAGCCGGTTCGAATGATGTAGCGAGCAGGCATGCAGACCGGGCAGGTCGAGTACGCGTTGGTGAAGATGACTCCACGCCGCACCAATCGGTCCAGGTTTGGCGTGTATATACGCGAATTACCCAGCGCCGCTATGGTATCGTGACGTTGTTGATCGGTAACTACAAAAAGGATATTCGGGCGGCTTGACTGGCTCATGGATTCAGCCCTGTTAAATTCAATCGGATAAACCGAACTTTATCCAAATCACTGAGTGCATGCTGGTCGGTGACGGTAACCTCTACCAGGCCATCTCCGGTTTCCATGACTTCAGCCGAGCCCGTCCATTCTGAACTTCCAGCCGGGCGCGTAGCAATGGCTTCCCAACTATCCGGCGCCAGGGAACCGGAAACCTCCACCGTGTAAGTGATGTCGCTGGAATTAGGGCGCAAGAAGGTGATTGCTAATCGGCCATCACTCGCTGTGCCTGCGACCGTATTCTTGTTTGAGACTGAGGGATTGGTGCCGAGAGAGTACTCCGTGTAGTTTGAGAGTCCGTCGCTATCGGGGTCGGCGAGCGGCCCAACATAATCATCATTTCCTGTCTGTCCCGGAAAGAAGTCGGGAATCCAACCGTCATAGTCCAAAGTGACTTCGTTCTTTTCTACCAGAATGAGTGTATTGATGTAGGCGTTTTGCCCGGCTTCCGCAGGGATGACTGACAGTACGAGGCTTCCGCTGGGATCCGGATTGAGCTCGCTGAACTGAATGGTGCTTGTGGTGTTCCCGATCGCATCAAAGGTTTTTGTGACGGTATCGATGGAGTATTGACCCATGCCAGCTCCAGATGCGGCTGCAGCAAACAGAATGATGTCGTAGGTGCGCCCGGGATCCAGGTCTTCAAAAGTGACGCCTCCGTGGCGGTTGTCGTCGGCATAGAATGAGTCATAGGTAGCTTCGTTTGGATAAAGACCTGTGTCCTCTGGGCCGGTAGTGTTGCGGCCTCTGAAGCTACCGGTTATTTTCAGATCGAATGAAGTTGGTGAGCCGCTGGTATCTTCTGCGTTTAGGACTACATGATCCAAGGGTTGCTGAACCAGATTCCAGGTTTCGGAAGTGGGAATGCTTTGCGTCCCAAAGTCAAAACGTACGGTGAGCCCCGGTGCTGTGGGTGGACGGTGCAAGACGTTTACTATAACCGTGTCCGAGGTTTCATATTCGCCATCTGAGGCACTGACCTTCAGCTCGTAAACGCCAGCTTTGGAAAAAGTGGCATCTGTATCCGCACCGGCGGGATTGTTAAAACGAACTTTGCCGGAGCCCTTTTCCTTCTTCCAGAGGATGTTCGGAGTGGCAGTGCCAGGGGCCCGGCCGTCATCGATGATAAAGCTTGAGAGGCTTGCGCCTTCGGCCAGCGTGACCGTCACTTCGTCGATCAGTTCGACGATGGGCGGTTGGTTGGCCTGTGGGCCGATCACGGCTTCCTGTATCAAAATGCCGCAGAGAAGGAAATCATCTCTGCGCTGATGCAGCCTGACCGTAAGTTTGCCATCGGAGACAGTAACCGGGAACGAGAAATCCAAGGCGGTGTAGCGAGGCACGTAATCCAGCACGTCAAGGTCGTGCAGTACGCGTTTTTCTTCGATGTAAAAGTCGGCCAGTCTCTCTCCTTCAAATGGTCGGGGGGTAACGGTTTTCAACGTCACGATGTAATGACCGTTGGGGAAAGGAATGTTCCAGATTGAGGAGCCACGCGGGACAATAGCGGTTTGATAAATCTCCTGATCTTCCGTGCCAGCCATGACGGTCCCCGAGTCCCAGGAGCCACCACCGAACAGATAGTTTGCATCGCGGTCAGACACATATTCTGTGCCGTCGGTAGCGGTAAAGGCGTCTCCGTTGCAGTTGACTCCTAACAGGCCCGGCCCAAACGCCGGGTGCGCCTCCTCGGGTACGGTCACCGTCGTTTCGTCAAAAGCGGTTTTCTCAGTATCGTCCCCGGTTAGGCGCAGAACGTAGTCGCCCGGCTCGGAAAAAGTTGCCGTGGTATCCAGAGCGTTTGAGTCCTCGAAAGTGACCGTTCCGGGGCCGGATATTTTTGTCCAGGTGTAGGTTGCACTGACCGGTAAACCATCGTCCCCTGCTGAGCCGTCGAGCTCGGCGATTCCCTCCGGTCCCGGCAACAGTAGATCGGGCCCTGCCCGGACAAAGGGTGTTGTGTTCTCTGCCGGAGCAACCCGGTACAAATAGAATACCTGGCTGCGGCTATTGCCTGCGGTATCGGTGACGGAGATCGTGGTAAGGTTAAAGCCCATTTCCAAAGGAATGTCCGCGGACCAGTCTGCCAAGCCGGTAGCGCTACCGCTTTGACCACGGTCCGTGCTCCAAGTGACTGCAGCCAAGCCGCCTGCATCTGATGCCGTGCCACTGAAGGTGAGTTCCGACAGTTCAGTGCGAAGTGAGAAGTCGGAATGTGTCGGAGCGTTGACGGTGAGCAGGGGAGGCGTGGCGTCTCCGGCGGGCACGGAGAAGTCAATCGTTACAGCCTGACTGAAAGTGGTGGCCCCATCGGGATCACCGATTGCGTATGGGCCACTGGTGGCGATGATATTGATAAGGTTCGAGCCTGATTCCAGAGACACACCTTCGACGGACCAGGGCTGTTCTCCCGAGTCCGGGTCAGGTGTGTCTAGATTTACAGGCCCGGTAATAGGAGCTCCAGATGATGGCGCGACGTCTCCACGATACCAGTCCACCTGAGTGGCTCCGGTCGCCTCATCGAGCGCAAATCCTGAAATGTCCAGAGAGTCTCCCACCGCGTATTCGGTAATCCTCAGCAATGGTGCAGCCTGCATAGCTTCCCCTCGCTTCTGCTCAACCAGCCATTCGTAGAATTCCAGAACAGAGCAGACCTTCGGGCCGATGACATGGCCGAATGAAATGAATTCTGTATAAATGTGAGGGGCACCAAGATTGCGCAGTGCGCGGGCGCGGCTGCGCGATGAGCCTTCACCGACAACACCGTCTGCGACCGAATGCCATTGCCAGATGGGGATATGATCAACGTTCGAAGCACCGCCCGATCCTCCTGCGCCAGCCAGGATGAATGATGCGGCATACTTCTCTGGTTGAGTCGTCAATTGGCTCCAGGTTCCTGCGCCACCCATCGAAATGCCGCCAATATAGATACGGTCTTGATCGATGTTTGGGAACTCATTCAGAACGGAGTCAATCAAGCCCATCAATAACTGCTTAACTTCACCCTGGTGCCAATGCTCGGTAGTGCCACCTGGCTCCTGTGGTAGTAGGACGAAAGAGGGTTGTATGGCCTGTTGCTCGTCTTCGGCGAAATACATTCCACCATGGCCATGATTCTCCAGTTGCGAAACGTTGTCTCCGTTGCCTGACCCGAGGCCGTGAAGATATATTATCAAAGGATACTTTTCACCCGGCTCTGTATTTTCAGGTATGTAGAGTCGGTTGGACATGTTGAATGTCCCCGGGTCGTTATCGGGATCGTAGACCCGGGGCTCAAAATCATCGATCGATACCGCGGAAGCGGTGGTCAGTGTTGCTAAAAAAAGGCCAAGGGCCAGTGCGGGAATCCGGTGGCTTTCGAATTTGGGGAATTGGCGAGCCATAGGTGATGGGTGTTTCTTAGGGTTATTGACTGCGAGGATTGACAGATTGCTTCACGTACAATCCTCAAGTGCCGTTAGGCTATTCAATATCCTCTCATTTATGCCGGTGGCATAGCAATCAAGGCGACAATTGAAGCTATAAAACGGATCTGCTGCCTTTAGGGACCACGAAACAGGATTCTGGTTCTTTTAGGCCACCCGTTTTTCCGGACCTTGATGTCTCCTCAAACTAGTGTAGGTGCCGGATGCGGGCATGTTACAGGTAAAACGGAAACCGACCTTGAAGCCGATATTCGGATATGGTCAAATCCAGTAACACAGCAATTTATTAACCCCCCCACATCACAGTCATGCGAACAATATATACCTCAATCACTACAGCCTGTGTCGCTCTGCTAATTGCGTCGTCGGCTTCTGCTCAGTTTTTCCTCTATGAGGGCTTTCAAACTCCCGGCGATTACACGGATGGGGCCAATATCAATGGCCAATCGGGTGGAACGGGAGACTGGGCGGCTAATTGGACGGATCTGGACCCTCAATCGGGGAGTTCGGGCGTATTCTTAACTGAAGATACCTCTTTGAATTATACCGAGGGCTTGAATCAGTTGGATACCACAGCTGGCTCACTACAGAAATCGACATCGCTTCACACCCAGTATTCAAGGCAATTCGACAATGCCGCTTTTAATACCTCGTTTGGAAACGGCGAAGATGTCTGGTTCAGTGTATTGTTTTCCGCAAACACCAGTTCCCGATTCTATTTTTCGATTGATAACGACGGTGGGGCTTCCGCTGGCACCCCTGGTGGTCCTGGTTTCCGGCAGCAGACTGCAGGCGGCAATCTCCAGGCTCAATTCAATAATAGTCTTTCGGCCTCTGTAACCTATAACGCCGATCAAACCTATTTCATACTTGGGCGCATAACTCAGGGCGAAGATGGCGTTGTCAATGATGTACTGGATGTATGGATCGATCCTGTGCTGGGTGGTAGCCTGGGTGCTGCGGATTTGACCTCTAGCAATGACTACAACATGTCATTCTCGGAGTATATTAATATTCGAAGCAACAGTTCGAACGCCATTATATTTGACGAAATACGTGTCGGTGTTTCTCAGGCAGCAGTCACTCCTTACACTGCAGTTCCGGAGCCTGGCGTTTGTGCCGCCCTCCTTGGAGTTCTGGCGCTGGGAGTTGCACACTTCCGACGCAAGCGCGCATAAAGCAGTGATAAGGGATTAAAAATGTTCTTTCCTGAAGCCGGGCACTTGGAGTGTCCGGCTTTTTTTATGGATTTAGGCAATGATCTGCGTGTGAACGATACAAGTAGTCTTCGTTACTGTTGCCTGCTGCTTCCCAATCTTGGTGAAGGGGTGCTTTTGCGTCCAAACTCACCCGACGCTTTGCGGGATGACTGTTGTGCCAGCATGCCACTCTCCCTCAATCACCAGATTCATCGGGTTCTTCGGGCAGCCGAGCTGCCTGCTCATCATCAACATGTGCAGTAGATTGATCGCTTGTGCGCCGGCAATTTCGGATTTCATGAATATTCCTGAAATATCGCCACGCTCTTCCAGGCATAAGCAGCTAAATCCGACGTCGTCCGGGACTTGATAACCGGCCTCCTTCATATAGTGGTATGGAGTGGTTTTATTGCTGATGACCACATCGCAGCGGTGTTTTTTAAGCCAGCTCAAGAACGGCTTTTTCTCGAATTCTTGAACCAGATAGGGCGGTACCTGGGTCATTTCATCTGAAAAATCGTACTGCTTTACGAGATATGAGGCTAACCAGCAGCGGCGGTGTAACTGATGCTCTTTCTCGGTAATTGCTAATCCAATGCGATGGTAACCTCTTTTGCGTAACGTATAAATCGTGAAATGCACCGCGTTATAATGATGATGGATCACGGAATTCACCGACGGCCAACTTAGGGTCCTGCCGACTTGTACAACGGAAAACCTTGAAAAATCAAAATGCATCTGGCGAATTTCCGGAGGATTGGGTAAGAGCAGAATCCCCTTGATTCCTCGGTTAAACAAGATGGATGCTGTTCGTGCTTCACCTCCATTCTCTCCAAGGTGAAATTCTTCCAGCTTGTATCCCAGCTCTTCGGCCATCTGCATGGCACCGTTGTAATAGTTCAAAATGCTGGGGAATTTTTTCCATTCCCCCCTGTGCTCCCAATTGGTTACCATGGCGATGGTTGTGTTAGGCGTCGCCAATTTAGAGGTGTGCCGATACGAGGACAGAGAGGAGAGCCATGGGTCTGGCATATAGCCCAATTGATCGGCAAACCTCTTTACTCTCCTGATGGTTTCCTTGGTCAAGCGTGAATCATTACGCAGTGCTAAAGAAACAGTAGTAGTCGATACTCCAGCTTTTTCTCCGATATCCTTGAGAGTAATCCGTTTCATTAATTGTATTTGGGCGAAGCTTCTTCAAACTTCTATGATAAAGTTGGAGTGCGCCTCAACCTCCATAAAATAGAGATTGGAAGCATGGAACACTCGTAAAGCCTATTCTGGTGTCGCCGTAATACAGATCTAACGGATGTCTTATAGGCATAGGGTATGAACGGTCGAAACCTGCCTTATTTATGTGCATCAGGCTAAGTAGCGTCAAATGAAAAATATGCTCTGATGTTCAATGTCCCTGGGAATTTCCTCACGATTGGATTCACTTACTTGTGGACCAAGCCCTCCACTAATAATTGGTTCAAGGCCGGTATTTATAGGGCACGTATTTGTCTCTCAACTGTACTTGGGCTTTAGCGTTTCTCCGGAAATTGCGCTTTGTGTTGCCAATTCCAATACATGGATGGGGCGACGTGCCCACTCCGGAGTGATCACCAAATCCTCGGCACCAGTCAGGTAGCCCGCGATATTTTGATAAAACCGTTCGTGCTCGTTAGGGGGTTGTTCTTCTTCTGTGACCAAGCGCTCGCCCTCCTTCCACTTTACCAGTGTATATTTCTTCTTCGGGTTGGGGAATGTTAGGCTCCCTTCGGTGCCAACAAATTCGATCATCCCCGGTTTGCGGTCAGGATCGAGCTGGGAAACAGTTAGATTCAACCAGGCCCCATTGACGAAGCGTACAGTTGCGTGAACTTCGTCTTCGATATGGTCCTCGCCCCATTGACTGCTTAACCCCCAGTGCCCTGATTTGGCGTAACCCGAGACTTCGGCGATGGGGGAATCAATCAGTTGAAAGGCATACTCGAGCAAGTGTACGCCCCAGTCGTAAAGAATGCCTCCGGAGATCGAGCGACTCGCACGCCAGGTGTCCGCGATTTTTCCATACCAGCCATTGCGACACTCGATTTTGTAAAGACTTCCAATGGCATGCTGCTCCTTTATCAGTTTCAAGGCAGTACGCGGGATGCCATCCCAGTGGCGATTGTGGTAGGTCGTCACAAGGGCGTCGTTGGCCTCCGCCTGTGCGATCATCGCATCCACCTCCTTTGTGGTGATGGCCATTGGCTTTTCGCAAATAACATGCTTGCCCTTGGCTAGCGCTTCCAGTGCGAGCGGTGCGTGTGTATTGTGGGGCGTGATGATTGCGACTAAATCGACATCTGATTCCTCGAGCATTTGCTGCAGTGAGCTATAACGGCCAATATCCGGAAAGTCGGTTTCAGCGCTCTCCAGGCGAGTCGGGTCGATTTCTGCCACGGCTACTGGTGTCATGCCGGCGTCCTTCATCTGGGACAGATGCTTGAGCCCCATGTTGTAGGCACCGCCGTAACCAATGACGCCGACTTTTATGTCCGATTTTTGGGAATAGATCTTCATTCGAAATTAGAGCACCACTGTTTGTGGGAGTACGAAATTTACTGGTTTGCCGGCTGCCAGTTTGACCGCCTCAAAGAGGATGTCTTCGCCGTTCAGTTGGATGGCATTTAACTCCAGGGTTCCTTCAGTCAGAGTGATAACAAGTGAGTCTGCCCTCAGCTCAAGTGTGCCGAAGCAGCCATCACAGGCGAAGAACGTACGCAGCGGGGTGGTCTCGGTGGCAGGCGCCAGCCAGAGCGTTTTTGTAACCCGACTGTAGCGTAGACCAGTCCAAGCCTGGAGCAGTCCGTAGCTGGCCATGGCTCTGGCATAGTAGGAGCCACACTCGTATTCATTCCAGGGGTTGCGTATTTTACCATCGTAGCGTTTTCGCACTGCACGAACGATGCGTAAACCGGCTTCGACGCGGCCTTCCATAATCAAGTGGCTGGCTACCTGGTATTCGATACCGGTCCAGGCTTCGTCGGAATAGACAAAAGGCAGCGAGGGCCGGCCGCCATGCGGCCAAGTGCAGAGAACGAGCCCCGCTTCATTGGCCAGTGCATAGCCAGGCCGTTGAGTGTTTGGATGCCAAGTGAGGTCTTCCTTGAAGTTGTATTTTACAATGGCATCCAGTGCCAGGCGGACATGTTCGCGATCAATGGGAGTTTCCAGACCACATACGGCGGCCAGCCATATTCCGAATACCCCGTCGGCGAGGCAGCCGTTGCCATACTGATACTTGGGACCTTCCTCTTGTAGCAACTTGGTCAGCTCTAGTGACGTGGAGTCAGCGTCAGGATCGAAAGCATCCTCATCGGTAATGACCTCCTGCTCATAGTACTCACCGTTGAAAAGACGTTCGTCGAGTATGTTGGCCGCCTTTTTCGCCAGCACTTCGTATCTCTCCACGTCTTCTGTCTTACCCAAATATCCAGCCATTCGACTCATGGCTGTGAGTGCTCCCAGATAAATAGTGCCACAAAGGCCGTCCGGGCCGTGAAATTGAATATCGTAGGTGTTGTGGTGAGATTTAATGAGACCACCGGTTTCATCCGGATCCCAGGTGCGAATACAGTATTCGATACTCAATCGAGCCAGTGGATAAATCGTTTCGAGCCAGGCGTCATCACCGCAAATTTGCCAGTCTCGGTAGAGCTTCATCAAGCCGCCTAGCTGTCCATCTGCGGCGGGGATTCCTTGCTGGGTGATTTTTGTTGTAGGGACGGAGAAGCGAAAGCCGACGAAGCCATCCTCGTCCATGGAATAGTAATACTCCTGGTCCCGTAGCGTCCGCTCAAGTGACGGAAAAAGGTGGGCCAGCGCTTGTGCGTAGTTATAGACATGGGTGCAGTTTCCATGGCAACTGCCACGGTCTGGGAAGCAGCCTTCCCAGCCCCAAAAATCGCCGTTTTCCTGGCGTAGTACCGTGGGAGACTTCAGGATGCCCAGATTTGCCGATAGCGCGTCAATAATTTCCGGCGGTATCGTTACGTCGTGGAGAGCGCGATGGAAACTTTCCGTACGATTTCGCAATTCGCTGTAGCGTTCGACCAGTTCGAGGGCCACTGACTGAGCGTTATCCCATTGTGTCGTGTACCATGGACGCCACCAGGGTTGCGGGTTTAACGGATCGGTGACATTCGGCTCATGTCCGAATTGGAAATGAACGTTTGGGAAATACCATGCGATGCCGACGGGGAAGCTTCGGCTTTCACCGGGGGCCAGCGTGGCTTCGAAACACAGGGAGCCACCGTTCCACCCTTGTGCCTGCGCGCAGTCACTTCCGTCATTTTCATGGAATTGCCCATTCGACACCTCCTTCCAGAGCATGGATACGGCATCGAACCATCCTCCTCGAAACCACATAGCCTTGATTTTAGGAGTGCCCTCAAGTGCAATCAGAGCGGCGTTTCCAAACTCATCGCTTCCCTGATGTTCTTCATTGTAGAAGTAGATACCGCGCTCGGGAATTACCCGGTTTCGACTTAAGTCAGGTTGTTGTTTTTGGCGCTTTTTGCGTTGGGAAAGGTGCGAAAGATGGAAGGAAAAGGAGATGTCAACCGGCCGATCGCTCGTATTGGTAAAGGTATACTCAGCGATAGCAACGGGAAGTCCCGTGTCCCTGTCATTGCCGGGAATAAAGGGGCTCCAGGCAGTAATGCTGGCCGTCAAAGGCATGGTTTCGTCCCGCAGATCTACTCGAGCGAAGGGAAAACTGCCTTGAAAGGTCGCCTGCTCAAAGCGCGGCAGTCCGTCTTTGCCGCCATGTCGATAGCCTTGGCCTTTGATGCCTAAAGCGTAGATTTTTTCAGAGGGCAGGGGGCCTTCCAGGAGGCGGGTTTCGGACTGACCATTTTGGCGTAGGTGAATCAAGCCGAAAGCGGAATCATGAATGGCGCCATGTCCATCTGGCATGGCGCTCAGTTCGGGCCGGTTGCGCAGGGAAAAGTCCTGGAATCCGCCCTGGCCATTAATGCAGAGCCCCCCGGCGCCAAGGCCACCAAGGGGTAGCGCCGTTTGGATGTTATTCTGGCCGCTGAGGGTGCGCGTTGAAGGGTACTCCAGGTTAATAGCTCTCATAGGTGAACGTCGGCACGGCCAAGTATTTTTATTACGATTAACAGGACATATGTCATAGTCCGTGGCCGGATTCTAGATGGGCGTCCATTTTACCTGTAAACCCAGGCGATTGTGTATTGGACAGTACCCACTTTAGCAGGGCTTGGAAGGTGCTAAAGGCCGATGGATGTGCACCATCCATCGGTAGCACGGCCCCGGTAATGTAGCTTGCTAATAGATCAGTTGCCCGCATGCGCGACCGCTTGTAATCTTGTCTCATTCGTCAAGTGCGTCGAAGTCAGTGAGAGGTTTAGGATTAAAACACTGCAGTATGGGAAACTCCCGGCTTGAGCGCTAAAGCATTAGCACGGCTCCGCTTTTGCATACGGCTACTGGTCATGTGTGAGAGATCTGTTCGCAGGGCGGTTTACAGGTAAAATGATGTGCGTGAATTTGGTCATTGAGCGAATCAAATGGTCACACTTTATTTAGTAAGAGTTGCTTAGAGCGCCTTTATGAAACCTTACGTGAAAGGCTGCTCTTGTAATCAATGAAGGCCAAATGGGGTCACCATTAATGAATATTTATGTTCGTTTAGGGAAATGGTTTAATGTTTAAATTGTAGTTTTTATTTTTATTAAATATATGTGTAAGCTGGCTTTATTTATATGCGCTATGGGCATATTCGTAGCTTGCTCGGATACAAGCGAAGTCTCGGTTTCTGATTATGATATGAAGCTCAGCGAGGCGATTCGTTCTCTGCAGATATTCAACTTCGATGAGGCATACCAATCTTTGAGCACGGTGATGCCATTTGTTCCGGATAATGATCCTGACTGGCCAATGCTAGCCTACTGTCTGGCGGTCTCTGCCTGGCACAAAAGTCCCCCGAGCCAAGAGGCGATGAAGGAGGCAGAGTCCTACTTTAAAGCAGTTATTGAGAAGGCTCCGGAGTCGGAACTTGCGGCCAGTTCGTTGCTGGAACTGGGACGGCTTTACGAAATTGCCGATTTTCGTGATGACATTGCTGATTTGTCTGCCGCTCGGAATTGCTATCAGCGTGTTCGTCAAGACTTTACCCGGTCAGACATGTCGGCACGTGCTGCATTATTCCTGGCACAGACTTATGCGCAAGAGTTTGAGCGGCCATCTGTGGAGAAGGCGATCGAGGTCTTGACCAACGAAATGGCCATGCAGCCGCATTCGCCATGGTTTGGTGTCATGGCACAGTTTGCCTCGCAAATATATGCATTCTATTTAGACGACTCGGTGGCGGCGGTTAGCTACTATGGAAAAGCGTCGGAGGCCGGTTTTCCGCGACCGGCTGAGGCGGATATTTCACTTTGGCAGTTCGGCCTTCTCGCTGAAGCAGCGGGACAAGAGGAACTGGCCGCCGATGTTTATGGGCGTATTGTAGAGGATTACCCTCGTAGCATTTTTGGTAGTGTCGCCAGACAGCGTGTTATCCGGATCGCAGAGAGAAATCCAGACTCTGAAATCAGGATACCCGAACTTCCCAAGATAAGCCTTGGGCGCTGATTCGTAGTCCTGGGAACTTTGATATCACTATGCGTTTGCCGAGAATAAACACTAATTGGATAGCAGCAGGGATTCTCCTCGGAGCCTTTGTTATTAGTGCGGTACGCTATTATCTTATCTCGGGAAGCACAAGTGATCTATCGGAAGATGGTGGCAGCGTGATTCGCGTAAGCCATTGGCAACTGGAGCCAGGCTTTCGGGAGGCGCTGCAGTGGGCGATCGATGAATATAATGATCTGCCACATGTTAAACAATCCGGCATCCAAGTTGTCCAGATGCCCATCACTGGAAAGGTGTACAATCAGTTTATGAATGTACACCTGATTAGTGGAACGGCCCCGGATATTGCCGTTCAGGGAGGCCGAATTGCGGAAGGCAATGCCCTGGCCAAGTTCTACGCGCCACTGGGTACCTACACAAGTGAGCCTAATCCCTACAATAGCTCCGCGTATCAGGTCGATGATTTGGATCCAGCCCTGGCTGAATTTCTGGAGCAAGCTCCGTGGAGTGAGACTTTTTTCGATGGGCTACACGGAGGCTACAATATGCTTTTGGGGGATTATTATGGAATCCCTGTTTGCACCTTTGGGGGGGCGAGAATTTTCTATAACCTGAGTATTCTTGCGGAAGTTAAAGCTTTTGCACGCGGCCAGGTAGAGCATGCACCACAGGCGAGTTGGCTGAAAGCGCTTTGGCGTGACGAATCCAATCCGGAAGGTTACTTGCCCGAGTGTGAGGGAATCGCCTGGCTGGCGCATGATGCTATTCCACAGACGCTTGGGGAGCTCATCTTCTATTCCTATGCCGTCCAGGCTTACGCCGAATCCTCTGGCCATAGCTACCTGGTTCCCATTGCGGCCAGCAATTATAGCCTGAATGACCTGGCTTCGGCTTACCAGATTCTGTTTTTCTCTCAATTTTGGGAAAAGGCCAGTATGGAAATGGGCTTGCCTCCATCCAACTTGGAATATCTGGCAGCCTATCAACGGGGTGATTGGGATTTCGATGATCCAGCGTTGAAAAGCTACTTTGAAATAGCAGCGCTGCTGTCCCAATTTTATCCATACGGATTTCTTGGCTTGGATCGCGAACAGGCCCAAAGGCGCTTCGTACTCGGTCAGGCGGCTATGATTTACACTGGGGCATGGGATGCTCCGGGCATATTCAGTGGTGCCAAGTACCGGGATAATCCGGAAGACGTTTTTGAGATAAAAGTCGCACCGCCACCCACGCCTGCACCTGGAGAGCGCTGGGCGGAATATATTACTATGCGGCGGTCGGAAGCTAATTCCAAAGGTGCCGTTCCGTTCGCGATTAATAAAAGTACGCCTCATTTCGAGGAATGCCTGGATTTTTTGAAGTTCATCTCTTCCCATCGGATTAATGAGGGCATGAGTACACGTTCAGGCTGGCTTCCGGTTATTGTAGGAGCCCAGGCTCCGGATAACGTGGCTGCCTTTACCCCTATTGTAGAAGGAATGCCAGCGCGCCTGTCGATGAATTTGAGTAATGCCGGAGTGCCTCCAATTATCCGAAATGCGTGGACGGCCAACTACAAGCTCTACATCTCGGGTGACATCAGTTACGAGGAACTGGCCAAACGAATTGATACCGTACTTAACAACCCTCGCTATGGTATCGAACATGCCTGGACTACCATCCTCCAACAGGAGATAGACCAGTCCAGGGCGAATACCCGTACCATATCGGTTGAGCGTCTGAATGCTCTACTCGGCTCAGACGAGGCGGCTCAAAGGGAGCGCGCGATCACCTACTATAACCTGCTCAAGGATGAAGGCGTACAGATTCGGCATTGGTGGCAAAAGGACAATCCGGATGTCCCGCTATCGGAGTACTAGCCGTATGCCAATCACAATACGTAACTAGGCTTAATCATGAAATACAGGCAACCCGCTTCGGACAGTTCCCCGGCTTCGACATCGCATCGTAGTGCTTGGCTGACGGCATTCTCCCAGCGAGGTAAACTCTATCTGGCACTGTATCTCCTAATCCTGCCGACAGTGCTATCTTTGCTGATCTTTAGCTACTATCCCAAAGTAGATATATTCTTGATGTCCGTCTATCGCTGGCAGCCTCCCACGATTAAGGAATTCATTGGTTTAAGAAATTTCAAGGAAGCCTTTTCCGATCCGATCTTCTGGCAGTCTTTTGAGCTCGTCGGCATTCTACTGGTCGCTAATTTGCTCAAGCTTTGGCCCGGGATCCTTGCTGCTATCGCATTAAACCGGGTAAAGAGCGATCGGTTACGTTACTGCATTCAAGTATGCTTTGTAGTGCCGATGATCATACCGGGAATGGTTTTCCTGTTGATGTGGAAAAATTTTTATGATCCTGATTTTGGCCTTATCAACCGCTTCCTTAATGCGTCTGGAGGCATGGAAGTTTTAAACTGGCTGGACACTACAATGCCTCGCGTTTCCGCGCTCTTGGCACCCGTACAGGATGGCGTTGTTGGGCCGGTTTTCGGTGGTGTTGGAGGGTTGATTGTACTGGGTGCGCTCATCATCGCAGTAGGCAAAATCAAGTCACATGACAGGAGCCGCTGGGGAGACTACACTGTATTGATGCTTGGGGCCTTGATCATCCCCGTAGCGAGTGTGTTCGGCCTGCAATCGAGTCCGACCGAAGGCAAGGCGCTGGCTGTATTGCTTATCGTGATCGCGTGGATGTTTGCCTGCGCCAAGAGATTAGGAAGGGCATGGATTGCATGGCCTTTTCTGCTACTGATCGGCACTTGCGTCTTCTGGCACGAGATATGGCGGCTGCCGCTGGCCTTTATCATAGCTGTATCCTGGCGGGAGTTGATTCGTGCACGCTTGGATGACTACGATAGCGCTCCCTATTTTCGTGCAAGCTCTTTGCTCCTTATTGGCTTGGGGATCTTCTTTATACTTTTTGGCAATATCTGGACAGCGCCAACTCAGCAATTTTCAAACGGAACCCCCGCATGGCTGGGAAATAAAGACTTGGTGATACCTGCCATACTATTTTGGGGCTTTCCCTGGGTTGGTACCGTAGGCGTGCTCATCTACCTGTCCGGCCTGCAGAATATTCCGCAGGACGTCTACGAAGCGGCCAAGCTCGATGGTGTTACGCCGCTCGGAATGATATTCCGGATCGAGCTGCCGCTAATCATGACGCAAATCCGGATTAATCTCATTTTTATGACAATCAGCACCCTTTCGACCTATGAGATGTTTTTGATCTTACTCGGGCCGGAAGGTGGTCCTGGGGGCAGGGGTATGGTTCCGGGGCTGTACTTGTTTAGTTCTGCCTTCAGTGAGGGACGTTTTGGTTATGCCTGTGCCTTGGGTATCGTGCTCTTCTTCATCATCCTTCTTCTAACCATTGTCTACCAAAAGTATGTCAAGGTGGACAAATAATACCCTTCTTTCGATATGCCCACGATTATTAATAACCGAGTAGGCGAGAGTATAAAACTAGGCTACTTGGCCTTTGTTCTTATGTTTGCCTTTTTCCCTCTCTATATTGTCATTGTTGTTAGCTTTAAAAGTAACGAACAATTCCTTTCAAACCCTTGGTTTTTTGATCCGGTTTCGGAATGGCGATGGGAAAATTGGGCGATTGGCTGGCACAGTGTAAGCGGGTATATCTTCAACTCAATCTTCGTTTCTTTCCTGGGAACACTATCGACGCTGATCATCGTATTGATGTCCGCATACGCCATTGCGCGCTATCGTTTTCCGGGAAAAAGCGTTCTTTACTATCTTATTATGGCTACGATGTTTCTACCTGGAACGGTTGCCGCACTTGTCACGCTGTTTAATCTCCTCAGGCAGATGGGACTTATCAATAATTTGTGGGCGTTGGTGTTAATGGCATCCGTGTCCGGGCAAGTGACGGGCGTCTTCATCCTGCGCAACTTCATTGAAGACATCCCCAAGGAGCTTTTTGAATCTGCACAGATCGATGGTGCGGGCCATTTACAGCAGATACGTCATATCGTATTACCGATGTCGGCTTCCATTATTTCCGTTACGTGTATTATGGATTTTCTGGCCTCATGGAATAATGTAATCCTGCCGCTACTACTCATTCGTGATGACCAATTAATGACCATTCCGGTGGGCCTTTTTCACTTGGACGGAGAGTATGTCAAGCAATACGGGCAGCTCATGGCCGGCTATGCCATAAGCTCGATACCGCTATTAGTGATCTTTGTTTTTTCCATGAAGTTCTTTGTCAAGGGACTGTCGGCCGGTGCCATCAAAGGTTAG
The DNA here is from genome assembly GCA_030432235.1 of Verrucomicrobiia bacterium. Classification (GTDB taxonomy): domain Bacteria; phylum Verrucomicrobiota; class Verrucomicrobiia; order Opitutales; family Cerasicoccaceae; genus JAUIHT01. The sequence goes on from JAUIHT010000001.1 coordinate 777,149, forward strand.
GTTTGGCCGCGAGTTTCCTTGCTCTGGGCGTGAGCGTCGGTACGCCAACCATCTAGTGTGCCGGACAGCCGCCAGACCTCGTTTCCGCTGGGGTTGATGAATTTGCCAATTTATTTTGGCAAATATCGGCGAAATATCGATAAATAGTGGCGGAGAGGGCGGGATTCGAACCCGCGGAACCCAGAAGGTTCGCATCTTTAGCAAAGATGTGCTTTCGGCCACTCAGCCACCTCTCCAAAGGAACGAGCAGACAACGGTAGCGGTATGGGACTGTCAACGTTATAAACGCGTTACGTTGCGTGGGCTTGCCATAATGTGGACGGCTTCCTGATAGGCTTCCTCGGCATCGAAGCGGCGCACGATTCGGCGGGCCAGCCGATGCGGGGGTTCGTAGGGAAGGGGGAAAGCAGGCTTGGTATAAATGCGCACGGCTTTGCCCAGTGGGTTCCAGCGCTGCGGGCTCATCAGGGCCGTCGAATTAATAAAAAAGGTGAGGGTGGGGCAGCCGACGGCGGCGGCCAGGTGCGCCGGACCGCTGTCACGCGATACCATTAGCGAGGCAGCGCAGGAGAGACCCGCCAGCTCCTCAACCGAGGTTTTGCCGGCCAGATTGAGCACGGAGGAGGCGATAGGGCCCAGCCTATCGAGAAAGGGGGTGATGCCGGGGTCGTCTTCGCTGACGCCTACGATGACGAGCTTCATGCCTTTGCGTTCATGCAGCCGGCGGGCGATTTCGGCGAAGAAGGGGGCGGGGACGCGCGGCTTGTTGCCGAAGGAGGCCAGGTGAAACAGAGCGGCAGGCCTTTCCTGCAATTGCTGGCGGGCTTGCTCTACGACAGAGGCGTTCACTGTCACCCGTGGCTCCAGGAGCCGCGGAGCGGTGATTTGGTAGGGCTCAAGCAGGTCAAAGTTGAACAGCGCTTCGTGTTGGCAGCCGGTTTTCTTCCAGCGATAGGGCAGCCAGGCGGTCAGGCGTTCGCCTCGCTTACGAGAATAGCCAATACGTACCGGGATGTTTGCTTTGTCTGCGGCGGTCTCGATTTCCATGGATGGATTCAAGTGCACGATGGCGTCCGCCTCCAGGGCGCGAAGCTCGCCCGCAAGGGTTTCCGGATTTGCATCCTCCGCGACGGTCAGGCAGGCGTCGATGTCGGGGTTGCCTCGCAGCATGAAGGCAAAAGGCTCCCGCACGGCGAAGATAATGCGTGTATCCGGAAGCTGTCGTCGGATTTCGGCGAGGCAGGCGGTGGTGATGACGACGTCGCCGAGGCGGTCCAGTCGGGTCAGCACCAGGCAGCGCGGATGGGGCAGCTTAGAGGCGTTTGGCGGCAAATGCCATCGCTTCGCCAATTTTGGCCAGATCGTCATCAGTATGCCGCGCGGAGATGGAGGTGCGAATCAGGTCCTTGCCGGGGGGGACGGCCGGTGCGATGGACATGACGGTAAAGATGCCGTGCTCGCGCAGCAGTTTCCAGAAGCGGTAGGCGCGTTCCTTGGAGCCCATGACTATCGGAATGGCCGGCGTTTCGCTGCCCCAGGTATCCAGCCCCAGCTCGTCGAGCATCGCCTTGTAGCGGCGGGTATTGTCCCACAGGCGCGAGAGGTGCTCGGGCTCTTCCTGCAGGACATCGAGCGCGGCACTGGCGCAGTAGGCCTGTACGGGGCTGAGCGCGGCGCTAAAAATGGTTTGCTTGGAGTGGGTGCGCAGGTACTCGATGACGTCCCGCGAGCCGGCCACGAACCCGCCGGTGCTGCTGAGCGATTTGGAGAAGCTGCCGCAGATGACGTCGACTTGCGAGGTCACCCCGCAGTGGTCGGCGGTGCCGCGGCCCTCATAGCCGAGGACGCCAAAGCCGTGGGCGTCGTCCATGACGTAAAAGCAGTCCTGGTCCTGGCTGGCGTTGAGCAACTCGGGGATGGGCGCGATGTGGCCCTCCATGGAGTAGACGCCTTCGAAGACGACCATCTTGGGCGTGCCCGTTTTTTCGAATGAAAGCACCTCGGCCAAGTCGGCGGGATTGTTGTGGGCAAAGCGTTCGACCTTGGCCTGGGTCAGCCCGATGCCGGCCCAGAGAGAGGAGTGTACGTTGCGGTCGACCAGGATCAGGTCGCCCTTTTGGGTAAAGGCTTGCACGGCCGACATGCAGGACAGGTAACCGGCGGAGCTGACCTGGCAGTCCTCCTTGCCGAGAAAGGCAGCCATCTTTTCCTCCAGGGCGCGGTGGTAGGCCCGGCTGCCGTTGGCCAGGCGCGCGCCGGTGGTGCTGGAGCCCCATTCGTCCAGGGCTCGTTTGCCGGCTTCGATAATGCGTGGATGATGACTCAGGCCCAGATAATCATTGCTCGAAAGCATGATCATTTCGCGGCCGTCTTCCCAGACCCGTGACCCATCCTGACGTTCGAACGTATGATAGTAGACGTCGTATTTTTTGCGCAGGCGGGTAAATTCGTCTGATTGGCAACGCTTGGTCAGCGAATTGGATTTCTTGGTAAATACGGAAAGCATATTCGGATTGGGCGGGTAGCAAGATTCCCGCCTGAAATGTTCAATATCGCTAATATTGCGATATTTATATGCTTTTGGCAAGGCTGGCTTCGGCATCTTCGGCCACGGATGCGACGGTCTCCGAGTGCCATTGCCGTACGCATGCCAGGAGGTCCCCGGCGTAGTCATGCCAGGTGCGCAATTTTCTCGACCGGGCTTCACTGGCCAGCGATTCGAGCAGCTTGCGGTTATCCAGCAGCTTGGCGATACCGGCCGCCAGGGAGGAGGGAGAGGTGGTGTCGACGAGAACACAACCGCCGCCTGAGGCCTGCTCCACGATGGCGCTGGAATTGGCGGTGACGCAGGGGCGGCCAAACCGGATGCTCTCAGCGACTGGCAGGCCGAAGCCTTCCGCGATTGAAGGGTAAACGGTGAAGTGGCAGCGTGCGTACTCTTCGCGCAGCCGTTTTTCACTGACCGCCCCGAGCCATTTTACGGGCCGACCTTCTTTTTCCATGGCGATGACGCGGCGCATGGCGGCGGATCCGGTTTCCAGATTGACCATGCCGACGAGAGTCAGCTCGAAATCGATGCCGCGGCGCCAGAGCAGGTCCGCGGCGTCCAGCAGGGTGGTGTGATTCTTACGCGCCTCAAGGGTGCCCACGCAGAGGATGCGGGCTTTGCGTCCCTGCGGCAGGGGCGAGGGAGAAGCCTCGGCGATATCTGTCCCCAGGGGTACGGATTCGACCCTTGGGCGGTCATGCCGGCCCTGCTGGTCCCAATAGTCCGTCAGGCTGTCCCGGGTGCTGGCGGAATTGGCGGCAATGCCGTCGAACATGAGCAGGTGCTCCAGATAGCCGGGGAAGCGGGTCCGGGCGCCTTCCGTGCTGAGCGACGGGTGGGTAATAGCGAGCAGGTCGTGGCAGATGGCGACCATGGGGCCGTCAAGGAGAGGGCGTAGCTGGGCATAGGCTTCGCCGACGGATTCGGAAAAAATCTCCGGTGCGATCAGTCCGGCGTAGCGTTGCCCTTCGAGGCGGCCGGTATGGCCACGGAGGAGGTTCAGGTAGCCCCGGCTGCGCTGACCGAGCGTCCAGCGCTGGCCGCGCGAGGAGTCCGGCTTATCCTCTGTCGGGGGACGCAGGTAGACGGCCTCATCGTTGTTGAGCGGGCGCCAGCATTTGGCGAAGCGATCATAGCAGACGGGCAGTAGGGGAACCATCCGGCTGAGCTCGGCATACAGGCAGCGGCTGACCCGCTGGATTCCGGTATGGGCGCGGCAGTGGCTGGTATGGGTTAGGTCGATTAAATACATGGCCTCGGGTAGCGCGGGGCTGTGGGCTATTGGTAGAACGACAAAGTCAGGCAGGCAATCCGGGATTTGGCAATCGCTTCTCGGTTACATTTTCGGAACATTCTATAAGTCATTAATAGTCAATATCGTGACCATAGGTTGTATTTGAGGATGGCATAGATGGCGCGGACGCCGTCCCGCCAGCCGATTTTCTTCCCTTCCGCGTAGGTTCGCCCGTAGTAGCTGATGCCGACCTCGTAGATGACGAGTTGTTGCCGGGCCAGCTTGGCGGTGATCTCGGGCTCGAAGCCGAATCGATTTTCCTCGATGGTGAAGGTATCGAGCAACTCGCGCCGGAAGACCTTGTAGCAGGTTTCCATGTCGGTCAGGTTGAGATTGGTCAGCATATTGGAGAGCAAGGTGAGGAAGCGGTTGCCCACCATATGCCAGAAATAAACCACGCGGTGTGGTCCCCCGCCCATGAAGCGCGAGCCGAAGACGACGTCCGCCTCGCGGTTGAGGATGGGCGCGATAAGGCCGGGGTATTCCTTGGGGTCGTATTCGAGGTCGGCATCCTGGATGATGACGATGTTTCCGGTGGCTGCCGCCATACCGGTGCGCAGCGCCGCGCCTTTGCCCTGGTTGACCTCATGGAAGAGCAGCTTGTCGTACAGGTCTTTTTTGCTCTCCAGCAGGGCGCGGGTGCCGTCGGTGGAACAGTCGTCCACGATGATAAGCTGCAGCTCGTGCTCGGTAAAGACCGGGCTGTCCCGAATCGCGTGCAGGACCTCCTCGACGGTCTTCACCTCGTTGTAGCAGGGCACGACTACCGACAAAAGCATACCTAGTAATCAACGAAAACCGTGTCAGTCGGCAATGCCTTTTTGCGCCAACAGGTTATGCAGGGAGTCGGCCAGGGTTTCTTCGAAGGCCTCGCGGTTGTGCTCCCGGCGGACGTGCTCCGCCAGGGAGGGCAGGGGAGCGCAATAGGCTGCGGAATTTTGGGCGAAGCTCTCCAGAAGCTCCCGCAGCGCCTCGGGGTTGTTGCGCGGACAGGTCCATTCGGAGGGGAGGAATTCTCCCAGGCCGTCGACATTGGACGCCGCGATGGGCACGCCGCAGACCAGCGCCTCCTGCATGGTGATGGGCAGGCCCTCGAAGCGGGAGGGCATGACCAGCAGGTCGAAGGCGGGGTAAATGCGCTCCGGGGTGTCCGTCCAGGGCTGCCAGAGGATGCGGCCCTCCCAGCCCTGCTTTTTAAGGTTGGTTAACATGCCTTCCTTCTCGGGGCCGTCTCCCAGCAGGAGAATCCAGGCCTGGCGGATGGGGTGGTCAGCGGAGAATCCGGCCAGGGCATCCAGAAAAACATTCGTACCCTTCTGGATGCGGTCCAGGCGTCCGGCCATGCCGAGCACGCAGGCGTCCTCCGGGAGCCCGAGGGCGCGCCGCGCCGCTCGCTTGTCCGGCGATTCCGTGAGCGTGATGCAATTGGGGATGAGGTCGATGGGTTGCCGCGCCCCGCGTTGGCGCAGGCGCTCCCGCATGGCCTCGGAGATAGTCAGCCAGCGGTCCGGCACGGTGGCCAAGTAGCCGTTGAAGAGGTCCCGCCGTCGCGGCTTGTTGATGCCCAGCTCGACAAAGCGATGGGTTATCGGAATGTAACTGAGGCACGGAATCCCAGCTTGTTTGGCAGCCAGCGCTCCGGGAGCCGAAATTTCCAGATTACCTTGGGCGATGAAAGCAGCGGTGTGGTTTTCCTCTTGGAAGCGCCCGGCCAAGCTGCGCACCAGCTCAGGATGGAAAAGGTGAAAGGGCCGGTGAAAGCGGATGGCCGGCAGCTCCAGCGGATGCATTTTCAGGGTGCCCAGATCCGAGGCATTCATCAGGGCAGCCTGATGTGCCTCGTTGCCCGCGCGGTAGTAGCACGACACTTCCGCTCCCTCCCGCAGCATCCAGCGCAGGGCATGCAGGGCCTGTATTTCGTGCCCGCCGAAGCCCTTGGCGTCATTGTAGAAAATCAACCGCTGACCGGCCAACTTACCTGTGCCCGCATTCATTCACCGACATCCCGGCAAAGCCGCGCCAGCTTGGCAAGGGGCGATTTTGCCCTTGAAAGCCGGTTGGCTCCTGCGCTTTAACCCTCTGTTGATGCGCGCGATTTTCACCGCTGGACTTTTTTGTCTCCTGCCCGCCTGGCTGCCCGCCGTGGAGCCGATGGTCATGGGGGCTCCTGATGGCGACCCCGGTATGGCTCCTTTGGGGGTACGGGTGGACCCCGCCGTGGCCGAGGTGTCCGAGCCGGTTACTATTGAGGTGCCGACCGACCCGGGCGCCGAGCTAGTCGCTGAGGCCGAGGCCATTGAAACCCGGGAAGTTCCCCGGATTGCCGAAGCCGAGGTGGTACTCAATGAGGAGGTGGTTTACGAGCCCTTCGATAGCGAAAAAGTGGTCCTGCCCGAGAATATCTTCAAGGAGTTGCGGGAGATTATCTATCAGATGTCCGACCGTGCCCCCGCCGCACAGATGGCCCGTGAACGCCTGGTCGAGGCGCAGGGGCTGGGCCTGGTGGACCGCAGCGCGCGCCTGCCCAAGCTCGGCGGTTACGCGCAGTACAACTACCAGACCGAGCAGCGCGAGTCCGGCGCCACCAAGGACGGCCCGGAGTTTTTCTGGAGTATCAACGCCAATCAGCCCGTCTACCAGTGGGGGGCGTTGGAGGCCCGCGACGAAATCGGCCAACTCCGCATGCAGTCCGTGCGGACACAGAACGAAGGTGCCTATAGCGACCTGCTCAAGCAGGTGCGCGACTTGTACCTGCGAATTTTCCAGCGCAAGGTCTCGCTCGAGCTGGCCCGCGAGTGGCTCCGCATCGCCGAGCAGGATTACGCCAAAGCCCAGCGCCAGGAAAAGGCCGGCGAGCTGACCGACCTGAGCCTTATCGAGGCGGAGGTGCGTGTGCAGGAAAACCGCGCCGACATTCTCAACCAGGAGCAGGACCTGGCCTACCTGGAGTTGCGCCTGCGGGCCATCAGTGGCTGGACCGGGCCGATCATCGCCAATTACAACTACGCCTTGCGTACCTTCCTCGACACGCCGGTGGTCGATGAAAAGCCGCCTCCCAGCGGCAACCCTACCGAGGGCTGGACCTATCAAAACATTCAGACGCAGATCGAAATCGAGAAACGCAATTACACCATTGCCAAGGCGGAGGTACTGCCGCGCTTCAGTGTGGTCGGCGGCATCTTTCAGGACCGCATCGACTCCGCCTTTCTGGCCACCTCCGAGGACCGCATCAACTACTTCGTGGGCGGTTTGGTGAGCTGGAGCCTGTTTGACGGCAACGCCTCCAGTGGTCGTAAGATGGCCGCTCTGGCCCGTCAGCGACAGCTTGAGCGGCAGGCCGAGTTGGAAGTCGATCTTTATCGGGCTGAGTACGCGCGTATCGCCTCCACGCTGAACGTTACCCGTCGCGGGGTGGAGATCAACCAGCGGCTTTTCGAGCTTTCCGAAGCCAAGCTCTCCGCTGCCACCCGCCGTTATGAGAGCGGTGCGATTTCGAGCTCGGAGTTGCTTTACGCCAAGTCAGGGCTTAACCAGTCCCAGTTGTCTCTGATCGAATCGAAGATTTCCTACCTGAATGCCTTGGGCGCGTACCTGACCTTGACCGGCCAGGACCCCGCTCTGGAAATGATGGATTCGAAGTTAAAGCCGGAAGAGCTGCCGGCCGTGCTCAACCCCTGGGACTCCTATAATTGAGGCCACCCTTCTTTCTGCGTGAAAACCCTTATTAAAGTATTACTCGCGTTGGTGGTTGTGGCCGCCGTGGTTTTCTGGGTGCTGTCCACCGCGGCACCGGAGGCCCAGGTCTCGCCTGTGCGGCGGGATCTGGCCGTGGATGCCGTCTCGGGCAACCTGCGTATTTTCTCGGCCAAAAGCCTGCTCTTGCGAACTGCCCAGGAGGGCCGCGTCGCGTCGGTGCTGGTCCCGCCCAATTCCGGTCCGGTGCCGGTTAAAGCGGGCGAGGTGGTGGTGCGCCTGGCGACGGAGGACCTGCAGCGCGAGCTGGACTTGGCGAAAATCAAACTGGAGTCCGCGCGTCGCCGCCAGGGTGCCGGCTCCATCCACGACGCCCCCATCGGTGATGCCAAAGCGGATTTGGTCATTCAGGAGGAACTGGTGGAGAACAATCAGTTTCCCACCGCCGACCTCCAGAAAACGCGCCGCCTGTTGCAGTCCCTGCAGGTCAAGCGCGAGTTGGAACAGGCGCTCCTTCGCGAGGAAATCGCGGGGCTGGAGGCCGAGGTTTCCCGGCTGGAGTCCGACATTGAAGATCTGGCCATCGCCAGTCCGTTCGACGGTTACGTCACGGATGTCTTCACGCTTGAGGGCGATCTGGTCAAGGAGGGCGCGCCGGTGGCCCGTATGATTTCCAGCGAGAACATCGTCGAGGTCAGCCTCAGCGAGGAAGACTTCGCTCGCGTTAGCCCCGGACAGACGGTCACCGCGCGGCTGTTGTCCCAGGGTACGAATCTCTACGGCGGAAAGGTCGACGTGCTCATGGCAGAGGCCGACCCGAGGACGCGCCGTCGTGCCGTCTACGTGACCCTGGATGCGCCTGCCGAGGCGCTGGTTCCCGGCACCACCGGTCAGGCCAGCGTGACCAAGGCCCAGCGCGAGGACGTGCTGGTCATCCCGCGCCGTGCCCTACTGGGCAAGAGTGTGTTTGTGGTCGAGAACGGCCAGGTCCGGCGACGCGAGGTGGAAACGGGCTTTCTCGGGCTCAACCTGGCCGAGATCAAGAGCGGCCTGGACGAAGGCGACCTCGTAATCGTTGAAACGCCGCATCTCTTCCGCGAGGGTGAGGAAGTCAGCCCGGTGGAATCCGGCCAATAACGCGAACTGTCATGCCCCCGACGCTTCTCATCGCCTGGCGCTTTATTACTTCGCGCAAGCGTTCCATGGCCATGACCCTCTGCGGCATCGTCTTCGGGGTGGGCTTTTTCATCGTTACCCAGGCCCAGACCAGCGGCTTTCAGCGTTTCTTCATTCGCACCATTCTGGGTACCAGCGGGGCCATCCGCATCGAGGATCGCTTCCAGGATACCATCGAAAGCGCCGTTGCCAGTGGCGAGGGCGGGCGGGCCAGCAGCTTTCGTGTCCGCACCGATGCCGGGCACTACGTCGAGGGCGTGGATTTCCCGGACAAACTCCGCGAGGCCCTCGCGCCCTTCGACGACATCACGGGCATCTCCGAGGTCGTCAGTGGACGCGGCGCCATCCGTTCGGGCTTTCGCGAGCAGTCCATGCGGCTCTTCGGTATTCGGCTGGAGGATCACCTGGCCGTTTCCGATCTGGGCAGGCAGATTATCTTTGGCGACTTGCAGGACTTCGCCACCGACCCCAATGCCGTCATTATCGGGGCTGACCTGGCCAAGCGCCTCAATGCCCGCCCCGGCGACACTCTCACGCTGGAAACCGGAGGGCACACCGGCCAGTACCGCCTCGCGGCCATTTTTGAGTCCGGGGTACGCGACATCGACAAGCAGTACGTCTATCTGGACCTTTCCGAGGCGCGTTCGCTAATGGAAAAACCCTTCGGTGGGGCCTTCCTGCAAATCAGCTTGAGCGATCCCGACCGCGCGCCCGAATTGGTCGTCCAGATGGAGGAGACGCTACGCCACAGCGCCATGAGCTGGCAGGAGCGCGAGAAGGTGTGGCTGGATGTCTTCAAGGCGCTACGGTTTTCGTCTGCCATCACAGTGTCGACCATCATCCTGCTGGCGGGGCTGGGGATGTTCAACACCCTCGCCATGATGGTCATGGAAAAGACCCGGGAAATCGCCATCCTCCGCTCGATGGGCTACGAGCGCAAGGACGTCGCGCAGGTATTCCTCTGGCAGGGGGCCATCATCCTGGTGGCCGGAACCGTCCTGGGCTGGGCGCTGGGCGCGCTGGCCACGTGGGGCATCTCGCGCGTTCCCCTGCGCATCCGCGGTATTTTCGCCACCGATCATTTCGTCGTCAACTGGGACCCGGCGCACTACGTCGTGGCGGCGATTGTGGCCACCGTCGTGGTCATGCTGGCCAGCACCATACCAGCGCGCCGGGCCGCCCGCTTGGAACCCGGCGCCATCATACGGGGGTCTGCCGCATGAGCCAGCCGTCGACAGAGCCCGTCCTGCGCGCCGAGGGTCTGCACCGCAGCCTGGGCGATGGCGAGGCGAAGGTCCACGTCCTGCGCGGGGTGGGGCTGGAGGTGCTCCCGGGTGGCACCTATGCCATCGCCGGGCCCTCCGGCTGTGGCAAGAGCACGCTGCTATACCTGCTGGGGCTCCTCGACCGCCAGGACGCCGGCGACATCTGGATCGCGGGCGAGAAGATGAGCACGGCCTCCGATGTCAGCCGCACCGCCGCGCGCAACCGCCACCTGGGCTTCGTTTTCCAGTTTCACTTTTTGCTGCCGGAGTTTACCGCCGCCGAAAACGTCATGATGCCCATGCGCAAGCTCGGTCAACTCTCTGCCCGGGAGATGCGTGACCGCGCCGAAGAGCTCCTTGACGGGGTAGGCCTCGGGGACAAGGTGGACCGTTTGGCCACACAGCTTTCCGGCGGCGAGCAGCAGCGCGTGGCGGTGGCCCGCGCCCTGGCCAACCGGCCGTCGCTCCTGCTGGCGGACGAGCCAACCGGGAACCTCGACGTGGCCAATTCCAACGCCGTCTTCGACTTGCTTCGACGGTTGGCCAAGGAGCAGAGTCTGGCCGTGCTGATGGTCACGCACAACCCAGAGTTGGCCGCCCGTGCCGACGTGCTCCTGACCATGCGCGACGGCCTATTCGTCGAGGATATCACGGACTAAACCAAGATTGTTATCTTGATTTTATTTTCAATTAACAATTGACGGCGAGAGCGTCTTTACCTTCCTCATGAGGGAATGTTCCTGAAATCCCCCCTGACCTATTTGCTGAGCCTGTTCCTGGGTGCGTCTATCGCCGGCGCCCAGGAGGTGGCGGATACGCCCGAGGAGTCGTCCACGGAAGCTGCGACGGAGGCCGCCAACGACGTCGACGAGGAAACCGAGCCCGCCGCATTCTACGAGTTACCGGAGTTTGTCGTCTGGGAAAGCCGTGTGGCGCGCGAGCAGCCGGTCAGTACGTTCCCGATGCCGATTTCGGCGCTGACTTACGAACCGCAGGTGGATGTTCAGGGGCGCACGATTTCCGAGGCTCAGGCGGATGTTTCCATTCGTGGCGGCACGTTTGAGCAGACGGGCTTCAACATCGGCGCGGCGGGCCTGTGGGACCCGCAGACCGGGCACTATTTCGCCGAAATCCCTGTCACGCCCAACATGCTGACCCGGCCGGTGGTCTACACCGCGCTGGATAACGCTCTCTACGGCTTCAACAGCACCGCTGGCTCGGTCGAGTACAACTGGCTGCCCATCGCGGGCAGCACCGCGGCCATCACCGGAGGCGCAGGCAACAACGGTCTCGTCTTCGGCAGCGCTTATGGGTCCGCCCTGGCTCAGGTGCCCGACAGCCAGTGGCAGGTAGGCGTCGACGCCGAGACGGCGGGCAGCAGCGCCAGTGGACCCGAGGCCAACTATACCGGCAGCGAATTCGTACGCTACAACGGGCGCATCCAACTCCTCGGGCCGCAGTCGCAGACGGACGCCTTTTTCGGCTATCAGAGCAAGCAGTTCGGGTGGCCACAGATGTACGTGAGCACCGCCACCTTCAACGAGCAGGAAAATATTCAGACCAATCTCTTCGCGCTCAATCACACCCAGCGCTATGGTGATGCCGACTACGTGGAAGTTTCCGCTTACGCCCGTCGCAACAAGGACTATTACGTGCTGGAGCAGAGCAACCCGTCCATCTTCAACGCGCAGCACCAGACCTGGGCCTACAGCGGCGCGGTCAATGGCCGCCACGATTTCAACGAGCTTTTTATCGTGCGTTACAGCAGCCAGTACCTGGCCGACACAATCAATTCCTCGAATCTCTTTGCCGGGCCGCCCTACCGCACTGCCGGCACCGGCGACGGCGTTTACTCCGAGTCCCTTTACAAGCTCACCGTCCTGCCCGAACGGACTTTTCATCTGGCATCGACTTGGGATCTGACGGTGCAGGCGGGGGGCACGCTCGATTACTCGAATCGCCACGGCTCGGCCGGTTCGCCGTTGGGCGGGCTGACCGCGCAGCAGGTAGTCGAGGGCGGGCGCAATCTCTACTACGCCAGCTTCGCCAAGACCACCCAGGTGCCCACCGGTACAGCCACGGGGGCGTCGCCGTTGGGCGGGCTCTTTCGGGGCAATCCCGGGCTGGGCCGTGAGAACGCCAACAACTACGAAATCGGCATCGAGCTGGAGCGCGGCACCTGGCAGGCCCACACCGCTTTGTTTTACCGGCAGGACAAGCACCTGACGGACTGGGTTTACTCCACTGCCGTGCCCGCCGCGCGCTTCGCGACCCCGGTGGATGTGGATACGCTCGGCGTCGAGGTCATCGGCACCAAGAGTTGGGAGCCGGTCGACCTTATCCTGGGGTACACTTATCTGAACAAGGATTTCGACTACTCCGTGCCTGGCGTGAACGCCAGTTTCTACGGGGGCAATTACGCCCGCCATCGCATCACGGCGGCGGTCGTCTGGCGCATCCTCGATCAACTGGAACTGCGCAGTGACAACGAATACCGTGTGCAGGCGCCCAACGCCTTGCGCCGGGGCGTGACCGACCCGGTGCTGTCCTCATTGGGGCTGTACTGGTTCCCGCCTCAGGTGCCCGAGCTGGAAGTCGCTCTGGCGGTGGACAATCTCTTCAACCAAGCCTATGAAGAGGTGCCTGGTGTGCCGGCTTATGGGCGTCAGTTCTCCGCCAGTGCGGCCATAAGATTTTAAAGACGTTTCTGCTCCAAATCCTTTGGCCGGGCAGCGGCGCTCATGGGCAACCTCCTCCTCCTACGCCCGCGCCGCTGCCCTGGCCATTTAGGGTAGCAGCCCATCGCTTGTTGCCCTGCTATAAAAATACGGGCACGACGACTTCGATGGCCTGGCCTGGGGGGTACCTGAACAGCTCCTGAGGAGGCTGGCTGTTCTTGGACATCACGATGAACAGGATTTTCAGTGGTCGGGGCATCCGGGTTGCATTGCCGGAGAAGACCCGCTCACGGGAGAAGTGAAAGATAACGTCGTCCAGCGGTAAATCGTCGGTGGTTTTTTCAGCCAGGGCTTTGGTGAGCTGCATCAGGTCGGGTTGCTCCTTGTAGCCGAAGCGGAAGGTGGCCCGGTAGAAATGCTCGTCCACCTGCTCTATGTCGGAAAGCCCGCCCGTGCCGACACGCGGCCGGTTATCCAGGACAGGGGTCAGGATGAGGTTTTTCTCGCGAAAGACATGGTAGTAGCGGCTCAGGCTCTCCAGCGTGCTCGGCGCGGTCAGGTAATGCGGCGTGATGAAGACGGCCAGCCCGGGCGCATGGTGGATATCGTCACGGTGCAGTGTTTTGAGGAAGTCGTCCAGGCTGCGCCGGCTGCTGTACACGCTGCGTATGATGTGCCAGCGACCGATCTTCCAGGTGGCCATCAGGGTGAACAGGCCGCCCGCGATGATGATGGGATAGATGCCCCCGGAGCCGAGCTTGAGCAGGTTGGCCCCGAGGAAGGCCAGGTCCATAATGAGGAAGCCGCCGACCAGCAGGACGCTCAGCAGGAGGTTCTTTTTCCAGTGCTTCACCCGGACAAAGAAGTACCCGATGGAAGTGATGAACATGGTGCCGGTAACGGCGATGCCGTACGCTGCGGCGAGGTTTTCCGAGCTTTTGAAGATCAAGACGGTCAGCACGCAGGTGACCGCGAGGAAGAGGTTGACCAGCGGCAGGTAGATTTGTCCCTCCACCTTCTCCGAGGTGTGTACGATGGGGATGTTGGGCCAGAAGCGGAGTTGGATGGCCTGTCGGGTCAGTGAGAACACGCCCGCAACCACCGCCTGCGAAGCGATGATGGTTGCCACCGTGGCCAACCCCACCAGCACGTAGGTCCACAGGCCGGACGGCACCATGCTGAAAAAGAGGTTTTTCGGGACCAGGTCGTGGCTCAGCACCAGTGCGCCCTGCCCGAAGTAATTCAGGAGCAACGCCGGCATGGCAATGAGCAGCCAGGCCCGCGCGATGGCAGGCCGTCCGAAGTGCCCCATATCCGCATACAGCGCCTCCGCGCCCGTTACGCAGAGCACGACTGCGCCCAACACGCTGAGGGCGGTGCCTTTTTCATGGATGAGGAACTCTGCCGCGTACCAGGGGTTGACGGCCTTGAGGATTTCCGGGCCGCCCTGGATGAGCTGCCACAGCCCCAGTCCGCCGATGGTCGCGAACCATACCAGCATGATGGGCCCGAAGGCCATGCCGATGCGTCCGGCGCCCAACCGCTGCACGAGGAAGAACACCAGCAGGATAGCGACGGCCAGCGGTACCACGTAGTCTTTAAATGCCGGGCTGGCCACCTCCAGCCCTTCCATGGCGCTGAGTACCGAGATGGAGGGGGTGATGACGCCGTCGCCCACCAGCAGCGCCGCACCGAAGCCCAGGATGAGGAAGAGCCACGGCACGCGCTTCTCGTCGGAAAAGTAGTCCTGCAGGAGAGCTTGCAGGGAGAAGATGCCGCCCTCGCCGTCGTTGTCGGCCCGCATGACGAAGAGCAGGTATTTAACCGTCACCACCAGCAGCAGCGTCCAGAAAAACAGGGAGACGATGCCCAGGACATAGTAGTGCAGGCTGGCCTTGTTGGCAAAGGCGCAGGCGGCGTTCAGCGCGTAGAGCGGGCTGGTGCCGATGTCCCCGAAGACCACGCCCAGCGCCGCCAGGGTCAACCCACGCTTCAGCTCGGGAGAGGGCGCCTTGGTGTCGCCCCCGGGACTGGCGGAATCCTTCGGCATTTGGCGGCAGCTTGTTGAGAGGGATTGGTTTTGTCAGCCCCGGATTTAGGGCCTCCAAAAAAAAAGCCGCCGCATGGGGGTGCGGCGGCTCCCGGGTGATTGGGAAAAACCCGGGGATGGGGTTGAGGAGGAAATTTTTTAACTGTCAGTTTTGGGGAGGAACTAAAAGAACCGGATGGTCTTCGAGGCCATGCGCTCGTGCTCTTCGTCGGTGCAGGCGGCATTGATGGGGACTTCGGGCTCTTCGTCACTGGCGGAGACGAGACCGTTGCTGAGCATGTAGTTCTCGACTTCTTCGCCGCTGACGTCCGCCAGCATGACGCCGTCAATCTCGACGCAGGGGGACAGGGTTTGCCCGGATTTTTCCACCATTTCGGCGTAATTGGAGGGCTCGTTGATGATATCGATGTCGTCGAATTCGATCTGATACTTTTTGAAGATGGCGCGTACACCGTTACTCCAACCGCAGTAGGGTTTTAACCAGGCTTTAACTTTCATGACTAATGTACTATTCTTATTGTAGGTTCCGGGTAGTTGTACGTAGCAAGCTACTCTAATTGCCAAAAATTTCAAACGATCGTGCAACATTAAAGTTACCCCTGGGGCAGGTGCCAGTATCGCTTATTCTGATAATGAGCTCGCATTAACGAAGTAATAGCGGCCGTTTTGCTCCCCTAGAAGGTAGGAAGTATGCAGGTTTTCGGGGTTGTCGAACACGACAACGAGGCGCTTCACCGGCTTAAGATTGGGCCCCCAGGTGCGTCCGTCATGCTCGTAGCGGTAGTCATCCTCGGGAGCGGTCGGCTCGAAGTGAAGATTCTTGATGGGGTAGGTCAGCTCCTGCTCGATAGCCATGCGCAGGAGAAACTGATCCTGCTCCGTAACGCCCTCCAGCCAGTGCAGGACGAGCATTTGCTCAACCTCGCCGCTGGCATGCGCCGCCCGGTAGCGCTCCGCGAAATCCTGTTCCGCAGGAGTGGATTTCTCCCCCGCACAACCCGCCAACCATAACAGGCTGGCCAGCACGGCGAGGAAGGGCAGGGAGCGTCGCATCAGGCTACGATGCGGCAAGATGCAAAATTCACAAGCCCGCGCTTGGCGTAGTGGGTAATGTGCGCTTTGCTCTCCCAATGGAGTCTTCGCAACGCATCCGCTGGTGGCAGTGGCCCAACGTCCTCGCCCTGGATGCCGCGCTGGTGGGTGTGGGCTGGTTGTGGCTCATCGGTAGTTATACAGTGGATTACGCCTGGGGCACTTATTCAATGACTGGAAAAGTCCAGCTTGCCGTTATGGGCTTGTCCATCTGGCTGGTATATTTCGCGGATCGTTGGCTGGATGTTCGGAAGCTGGATGAGACGGCCATTCCTACGTTACGGCATCATTTTATGAAGCGGTACGGAAATGCCATGATTCCGGCGTGGATATTTCTCTTTGTCTTCACTTTTTTGCTGGCGATGCTGGGCTTGCCATTCATCGAGTTGGAGGAAGGCCTGGGCTTGCTGATGTTATGCGTTTTGCATGGCTGGCTGGTGCAAAAGAAATACTTCCGGTTGCCGCTCAAGGAGGCAGTCATCGGCCTGGCTTTTGCATCTGGCGTGTATGTTTTCCTTGGTAATGAATCCTTGGTTCTTTCTGTCGCTCCGGTGGTGGTTCTGACCAATGACGAACTCCTGCTCGCTGCGGGTCTCTTTGGCTCGCTCTGTTTTGCTAACTGCGCGCTCATCGCCGAACGCGAGCGAGACATTGATCGTGCGCTGGGGCGCGCCTCCGTCGCCCGACAGTTTCCTCATCTGCAACTGATTTGGGCAGGTCTGGCATTGGCAGTGGGGGGCTCGGCCTGTTGGCTACTGCCTGCTGGCGTAGTTGGGATAAAAGCCGCCCTGGTCGTCACCGGCGCGTTTCTGGGCCTGCTGGGTGTTTTGATGAACAGACTCCCGCCGGAGGTCTTCCGGGTTCTGGCTGATACCGCCATGCTGACGCCGTGGGTGGTTATGGGGTGGCAGGTGGCAAGTGGCATGTGACAGGGGACGAGGGACATTTTACGAGGGAGAACCTTTGAAGCGTCTTTCCTCCACATCCGTCACCCGTCCCTTGTCACTCGCCACTCTTTAGGCTTTCGTCTTTCGTCTTTTGTCTTTTGTCTCTGCGCCATGAACGTCGTTTGTCTGGACCTCGAAGGGGTGCTCGTCCCGGAAATCTGGCAGGCCGTCGCCGACAAGACCGGCGTCGAGGCCCTGCGCCGCACCACCCGTGATGAGCCCGACTACGACGTGCTCATGCGCTACCGGTTGGACATCTTGGCCGAGCACGACATCCGCATCGGCGACATCCAGGAGGTCATCGGCACGCTCAAGCCCCTCGACGGCGCCCAGGAATTCATCGACTGGCTCATGTCCGAGACCCGCGTGATCATCCTGTCGGACACCTTCGCGCAGTTTGCCCAGCCGCTCATGGCCCAGCTCGGCTACCCCACGCTCTTCTGCCACGATCTCGTCATCGACCCCGAGGGCCGCATCACCGGCTACCAGCTCCGCCAGCCCGACCAAAAGAAGAAGTCCGTCGAGGCCCTCCGCTCGCTGAATTTCAAAATCCTCGCCGCCGGGGATTCCTACAACGACCTCTCCATGCTCCTCTCTGCCGATGAGGGCATCCTCTTCCGTCCCTCGGAGCAATTCGCCAAAGAGCAGTCCCAGCTCCCCGTCGCCACCACCCACGACGAACTGAAGGCGCTGTTGCTGGAAAGGTGGTCATAAATATTCTCCGCTAATGACTAAGGTGGGAGATAAGAAAGATTACGCAGGATGTTTTCTTTTCCTTGTCTATCTTCTGGTTGCGTTTCTGTTGCTACCCGTCCCTGGCTTCATAATAGCCAAATTCGTTTTTGGCGTAGATACGATAGTTTCTGTGCTTTTCGGATACCTAGGTGGAGCCTTTGTGCTTTGTTTGCTTGATGTACTCTCTGGTGGGAGTTTCATTTTGAAGCGATTGTTTGGGAAGAAAAGTAATTAACTAACCGAATCATATTCTGCTTTTGTTGAGTGGTTTCGAATATCAGTGTGCATTGTGGCTCATAAAATTTAATCCATGGAAGATTACTGGAAAGTCGCCGGAGAGTACTCCGAGATTCTTTATCATAAAAGCGAAGATGGCATCGCGAAGGTGACGATCAACCGGCCGCATCGCCGCAACGCCTTCACGCCAGATACGGTTAGCGAGATGATTGCGGCCTTCACCGATGCGCGCGAGGACCCGCGCATTGGCGTGGTGCTGCTCTGCGGCAAAAACCCCCAGACGGACGGCAAGTACGCCTTCTGCGCGGGTGGCGACCAGAAAATCCGCAGCCACCAGGAGGGCGGCTACAAGGGTAACGACGGCGTCCCGCGCCTCAACGTCCTCGACCTGCAAAAGCTCATCCGCTCCATGCCCAAGGTGGTCATCGCGCTCGTGGCGGGCTACGCCATCGGCGGCGGGCACGTCCTGCACGTCGTGTGCGACCTCACCATCGCGGCGGACAACGCCGTCTTCGGGCAGACCGGGCCCAAGGTCGGCAGCTTCGACGGCGGCTTTGGCAGCAGCTATTTGGCGCGCATCGTCGGGCAAAAGAAGGCCCGCGAGATTTGGTACCTCTGCCGCCAGTACAACGCCGAAGAGGCGGAAAAAATGGGCCTGGTCAACAAAGTCGTGCCGGTGGCCGACCTCGAGGCCGAGGGCATCCAGTGGGGCCGGGAAATCATGCAGCACAGCCCGCTCGCCATCCGTTGCCTCAAGAGCGCCTTCAACGCCGATGTGGACGGTCAACAGGGCCTGCAGGAGCTCTCCGGCAACGCCACACTGCTCTACTACCTGACTGAGCAGGGCGACGAGGGCCGCGCCGCCTGGAACGAAAAGCGCGCGCCGGACTTCAAAAAATACCCCTGGCTGCCGTAGTGTGTGGCAAATGGCGAATGACGAGTGGCGGGTGACTACGTAGCGCTACGTATCCATCACTCGCCCCTTGCCCCGCGTCCCCATTAAAAGGTTGCATTCGAAGCTGCCGCCGTCAGGGTCGGCGGCTTTTTTGTAAATCGAGAATGGGGGACGGATGACTGCTCAGGGCGGCATCCCACATTAAAAGTCAATCGGGAATGGCATCACGACGATGCCTCCAGGATAAAAAATGTTTCAGTTAATCTATCGCAAGTTTGGCAATCGCATCCAGACCAAGGACGACCTGCTGTCCGGCCTGACCGTCGCTTTGGCGCTGGTGCCGGAGGCGGTGGCGTTCTCGCTCATCGCCGGCGTGCCGCCGCTGGTTGGTCTCTACGCGGCCTTCATGGTCAGCATCATCACGGCGCTGGCGGGTGGACGACCGGGCATGATCTCCGGCGCCACGGGTGCGCTGGCCGTCATCGCGGTGGGGCTGGTCAAGCTGGGCGAGGAGCGCGGCATCGCGTTGGGCCTGGGAGAAGGTATGGGTTTGCAGTTCCTTTTTGCCGCCGTCATCCTGCAAGGCGTCCTCCAGATGCTCTTCGCCGCTTTCAAGCTCGGGCGGCTCATTCGGCTGATTCCGCACCCGGTCATGCTGGGTTTCGTCAATGGCCTGGCCATCGTGATTTTTGAGGCGCAGTTTCCCATGTTCAAGGTCAGCCCGACCGAGGCCGGGGCTGCCTGGCTCAGCGGCAGTCCGCTGGTAGTGATGGTCGTACTGGTGCTCATCACCATGGCGATTATCCAATTCCTGCCCAAACTCACCACGCAGGTGCCGTCGTCGCTGGTGGCCATCGTAGCGGTTTCGCTGGCGGTGATTTTCCTCAATCTGGACACCCTGCGGGTCATCGATATGGCACCCATCGCGGGCGGCTTTCCTGACTTCGCCATGCCACAGGTGCCGCTGACCTGGGACACGCTGGCGTTCATCGCGCCGTTCAGTTTTATCCTCGCGGCGGTGGGTTTGATCGAGTCGCTCATGACCCTCACGCTCATCGACGAACTGACGGAGACGCGCGGGCACGCCAACCGCGAGAGCTTTGGCCAGGGCCTGGCCAATGTTGTCAACGGCTTCTTCGGCGGCATGGGCGGCTGCGCCATGATCGGCCAGAGCATGATCAACATCCGCTCGGGCGGACGCGGGCGGCTGTCCGGGGCCTCGGCGGGCGTTTTTCTGCTTTGCTTCATCCTTTTCCTTAGCCCGCTGATTGAAAAGATCCCGCTGGCTGCGCTGACCGGCGTCATGTTCATGGTGGTCATCGGCACCTTTGAGTGGTCGAGCTTCCGCATCATCCGTAAGATACCCAAGACGGACGCCTTCGTGCTTATCCTGGTCTCCCTCGTGACGGTCTTCACGCACAACCTTGCGCTGGCCGTCATCCTCGGCGTAGTCGTGTCGGCCTTGTGCTTCGCCTGGAAGAGCGCGCACCACATCCACTTCACCTCCGAGCTGCGCGACGACGGCGTCAAGGTGTACTATCCCAACGGCCCGCTCTTCTTCGGTTCCGTGCAGGACTTTGCCGATGCCTGCGACCCGAAGAACGATCCGCCGGAGGTCATCTTCGACTTCAAGAACGCGCGCGTCTGGGATCACTCCGGCCTCGATGCGATTCAGAAGCTGGCCGAGCGCTACCGCGCCAACGGTACGCGGCTGCACATCCAGCACCTCAGCCACGACTGCGCGGACATGCTGGATAAGGCGGGTAAGCTGGTCGAGGTCGAACGCCTGGACGACGACCCGGTCTACCACGTGGCCAACCTCGCGCATCCCAAGCGTGGCCCTCGCCAAAGCGAAGCTTTGGAATCTTGATGCTGCGCATCATGATGGGGCGTTGCCCCATGCCTTACATGCTCCGCATGGCGAAGTCGTTCTTCTTCGCTGTCCCAAGGATGGGGTGGTTACGTGACCGGCAGAGAGTCGTAGACGACGACCTTGTCCCAGAGGTCCTTGCATTGTTCGACGAAGCGCAGGTGCGGTGGTTCGTCCTGGTACTTCTGTTGGGCCTCGGCGGATTCAAAGGTCACCACCAAAGAGTAGGTGAAGGAGTCGTCAACCACTTCGCGCACGGCCTTGGGCGGCGTACCGATGAAGCAGGTTTTGGCGTAAGCGGAATCGTTCAGGAACTGCTTCAGCTCCTTTTCAAACAGCTCCCGGTCGCTGGCGCTATCGGGACGCTTGAACCAGAAGAAAACCGTGTGGCAGTAGGCCGGATCGAAGGTTGTCATGGAGTATCAACTATGAATCCCGGTTGCGTGGGACGAGGTATTTCTTCAAAAGCTCTACTTCGGCAGAGCGAAGCCTGGTTTCATCCTCCGAACAGCCGGTAGCTGTCGGGGTTGTCAGGCAGGACCCAGTGGAAGCCGGCTTCGCAGAAGACCGCGATGGCGTTGGCCAGGATAATGAGGGCAAAGAGTCCCAAGGTGGCTTTGCTAAGCATGCCCAACTTTTTGGGGGCTTCCGAGCCAAAGCTTTTATCGAATATCAGGTGGAGTCCGCAGAGCAGTATAATAACGACAAAGACGACAAAGGCCCAGGTATAGAGGTGCATGCCGAAGGCCGGATTACCGTAGCCGGGGTCGTCGGGAGCGATGTGCAGCAGGACCTGCCGTCCTGAAATCGACGCGCCGATCAAAGCCCCGACGATGGCCATTCCGAAATGGCTGGCCTGGGTGCCGCGGACGATGTTGAGCACGGCCCCGCTGGCTGCCAGCATCATGCCCATGCGCTGCAGGATGCAGAGGGGGCAGGGGTACTCGCTATCGAGGAACTGTATCCCGAAGGCCCCCAGCAGGACACCGCTGATACCCAGAATGTAGAGGTGATTGAGAAAGTGGGATATGCGTGCCGAATCCATGGTGAGTCGTGCGGATTACAGGCTGACGGGCAGCGTGTCACTGGTATGATAGAGAAACAGCCCAAGTATGCACGCAGCGGTCACAAAAAAGAGAATCAGGGGCAGATGTTTCTTTTTGGAAAATGCAGACGCTGTCAGTGCCAGGAGTAGTAGAAAAATGAGTGCATCCATGCGCCGATGTAATTTGCGGCCAGGCCTGCTGTCAATGGACGAAACGGCCTGTCAGTAGTTGCCAGGCTACACCCAGTCGCGGGGGACGAGGTATTTTTCCAAAAGCTCGGCCTCGGGGGTGCCTTGTTCGGGTGTGTGCCCGTACTCCCAGCGGACTTCCGGCGGGAGAGACATGAGGATGCTTTCAGTGCGGCCCTTCGATTGGAGCCCGAAGAGCGTGCCACGGTCGTAGAGCAGGTTGAACTCCACGTAGCGGCCCCGGCGGATGGTTTGCCAGCGGCGTTCGCGTTCGCCATAGGGGGTGTCCTTGCGGCGGGCCACGATGGCGCGGTAGGCCTCGGCATAGGTCTTGGCCACGCCGAGGGTGAAGCTTTTTGCCGCCTCAAAGCCTCCCTCATTGTAATCGTCGAAGAAGAGGCCGCCGATGCCGCGCTGCTCGTTGCGATGGGGCAGGGCAAAGTAGTCGTCGCACCACTGCTTGAGGCGCGGGTAGAGGTCCTCGCCGTAGGGCTCACAGCACTCCCGCGCGGCGCGATGCCAGTCCTGCGCGTCCTCCTCGAAGCCGTAGTAGGGCGTCAGATCAAAACCGCCGCCGAACCACCAGACGGGCTCCTCGCCGGGCTTTTCCGTGAGGAAGTAGCGCACGTTGGCGTGGGAAGTGGGCGCGTAGGGGTTGCGCGGGTGGATGACCACGCTCACGCCCATGGCCTGGAAACTTCGCCCGGCCAGCTCTGGACGTCGCGCACTGGCGCTGGGAGGTAGGGCCGGACCGCCTACGTCGGAGAAGTTCACACCGGCCTTTTCAAAGACCTCGCCGGTGAAGGCGCGTGATTCGCCCCCGCCGCCATCTGGGCGCTCCCACTGGTCGACGGTGAACGTGCCTTCGGGATCGAGCTCGCTCAGGACGCGGCAGATGGTCTCCTGGGCATTTTGCAGTTGTGCGCGGATGTCGTCGATGTCTTCGGGCTTTTCCATGGGCGTTGCCGCGGAAAAATCGGCCTGCCGCTTGCGAATAGCAAGGGAAATGGCATATTAGCGCCGCTTAAGATGCTAACGGATCGCACCAGTGCTTTGGCCACCCGCACCTTGCAGGGCTACCTGTGGTGGAAGTTTCATCGTCATTTTCACAGTGTGAGAGTCAGTGGGGAGCACGGGCAGCTTGAGGTGCAGGGGCACGATTCGAATCGCCCGCTTATCCTGTACGGCAACCATTGCAGTTGGTGGGATGCCTTTTTCGTTTTCATGCTGGGGCGGCGTTTTGGTTTGGACATGAGAGTGATGATGGAAGAGCGCAATTTGCGCCGCTATCCGTTCTTTAGGTATACGGGTGCGTTCGGTGTTGATTTGTCGAACGAGCGTTCCCGGGCCCGGAGTCTGTTGCATGCCGTTCGTTTTTTGCGTCAAGACACGCAGCATCCGCGTGCGCTGCTGATTTACCCGCATGGGCGGTTGGTCTCCCCACTGGAAAAGCAATGGCCGCCTTTCCAACCCGGGCTGGAGGCGTTGCTGCGTTTGTGTCCTCAGGCAAGGGCGGTGCCTGTCGCGCATGAGATCGTGCCAGGCCGGCATGATCGACAGGAGGTTTTTATCGAGGTGGGTCGCCCGCTTTCCGCTGCGGCCAGGCCGTGCGTGGAAGCTCTGGAAAAGGCGCTTCACCAAACGCGTGCTGTGCTTGTGGCCAAAGCCCTTGGTGAACCGGACGAACGGGCATTTTACCTGAGAGCCCCCTCACAAGGCTTGCAGTTGACCCCGCGCCGTGGAAACTCCGTCCCCAAATGGACTTTTCAGGAAAAAGCCTCTGCATCCTAGGCTGCGGTTACGTGGGCGAAGCCGTTGCGCGTGCGGCACTGCAAGGCGGCATGACCGTGACTGCACTCACACGTAACCCGGAAAAGGCTGCGGCTCTGCGCGAACTGGGCCTGGCGAAGGTGGTCGTGACGGAGTTGGATAAAGACGACTGGCATGGTGAGCTTTCGCCGGAGCAGGACTTCGTGCTGAACTGCGTTAGCAGCGCCGGGGGCGGGCTGGACGGTTACCGCAAGTCCTACGTGGACGGCCAGCGGTCCGTGCTGCGCTGGGCAGCCGCCGCCGGTACGATCGGCACGCTGGTTTATACGGGCGTGACCAGTGTCTACGCGTATTACGACGGCGAACTGGTCACCGAGGACGACGTCACGGAGGCGCAATCGCCTTCCGGTGAAATCCTCCTCGAAGCCGAGAAGGTACTTTTTGATAAGCCGCATCCCGGTATTGAGCGCGCGATGGTCCTGCGGCTCGGTGGCATCTACGGGCCTACACGTCACCACTTGCTGGACCAACTTCGTCGGGGCGAGACCACCTTCGCCGGGCGAGGGGACTTCGTCGTGAATTACATCCACCGCGACGATATAGTCAGCGCGGTCTTTGCCTGCTTCGGCGCGCCGGAGTCCATCGGGGATCGCGCCTACAATGTTGTCGACGGTCACTATCCGAGCAAGGCGGAGATCGTCGAGTGGCTCGCTGCGCAGCTCGGCATGTCCAAGCCGGATTTCGACCCAGACGCCCAGACGGCCCGCGCGGGTGTCCGCCAGGGCCCCCAGGGCAAGATGCCCAATCGCCGCGTCGACACCACACGCATCCGAAAAGAACTCGGCTGGTCACCGAAGTATGTAGATTTCCGCGAAGGCTATCGGGAACTTTTGTAAGGTGACTGAACAAATCGCGCCTCTACTTTGTGAAAAGGTGATATTTGACATTGTGTGGCGTGGGTGCTGAGCATGAGGATGCGCGGACGTCACCTCCTTCGCCTTATCGCCATTTCCTTATCATGTCCGCAGACTGTGTATTGCAAACCAAGGCGCTGACCAAGCGCTTCCGCCAGGTCACTGCGCTGGATCGCTTAAATCTTGAGCTCCACGCCGGCGAGGTGCTGGCCCTGCTCGGGTCGAACGGCTCGGGCAAGTCGACGACCTTCCGCTTGCTGCTGAATATTTACCAGCCGACCGATGGCGAGGCCTTCCTCCTGGGTCAGCCCAGCCGCAAGCTCAACGGGCGCGACTTCGACAAGGTCAGCTATGTTTCCGAGGGGCAAAAGCTGCCTCTCTGGATGACCGTCCGGGGCTTTCTGGATTTCTGCGCGGGCTTCTACCAGGAGTGGGATGCCGGGATGTGTCAGCGCCTGGTCGAGAGTTTCGGGCTGCACGAGGGGCAGAAGCTGAAATTCCTCTCCCGGGGCCAGCGTATGAAGGCGGCTCTGGCCAGTGTGCTGCCCTCGCGTCCGAAAATTCTGCTGCTGGATGAGCCGTTCAGCGGGCTTGACGTGGAGACGCGCGCGCAGGTCAGTCACCTGCTGCGTACATTAGCCCAGGAGCATTCCCTCGCCATCGTTCTGACCACGCACGACGTCGAGGAGGTGGAGCCGGTGGCTACACGCGTAGCGATTCTCAGCCGGGGAGAGCTTAAGCTGGACGAGCCCTTGGCCAACTACCTCGGGCGGCACCGTCTGCTCCAGCTTGAAGGCGCGTCGCTGGAATCCCTGCCGGAGGAGCTACGGGCACTTTTTCGCCCGATGCCGAATACGCCGCCACCGGGCTGGTATTTTACTGACCGCAATGAGCCCGCACTGCAAGAGCGCCTCCAGGCCTCCATGTCGGAGGGGGCGCGGGCCAGCCTGCTTCCGATGAACCTGCGCCAGATTTTAACAGCCCACTCCCTGCCGGTAGTATGAAGACTCTGCTGCATATTTTGAAAAAGGACCTGCGGCGGTATGCCTGGGCCTGGGGGGTGCTGGCGGTCTGCGCGGTTGCACGGGTTTACCTCGACGGCACCACGGCGGGTATGCTGGATAATGACTTCAACCAGTTCCTCAGCTTTGTCACCAGTATCATTGGCAGTATTCTAGGCTTCGTGCTGGTCGTCATGGTCGTGCAGGAGGAAAGCCTGAGCGATCCCGACGCCTACTGGATTACCCGTCCGGTCAATCGCCTGCATCTGCTCTTCAGCAAGTTGGTCTTCCTCGTGCTGGTGGTCATCCTGCCGCAGGTGCTGGCCGATAGCCTGGTTTTGGTTCTCAACGACGGCTCCGGCCGCGTGGGCTTTGCACTGGCGGGGATTTTTCCGGCCCTGGCGATATGGCAGTCCCAGGTCTTCCTCGCCGCCCAGACGCGTTCGCTGCCGCGCTACCTGCTGCTGGTGGTCTGCCTCGTCGTGGGCTTTTACATCGTGTTGTTTGCGCTGGCATTTTTGGGAACCTCCATTCTGGGGGACATCTACGATATCGACATGGGAGTGCTCCCGGCGGACACGCCCTCGTGGGTTACAGAGCTGGTGC
The DNA here is from genome assembly GCA_030432235.1 of Verrucomicrobiia bacterium. Classification (GTDB taxonomy): domain Bacteria; phylum Verrucomicrobiota; class Verrucomicrobiia; order Opitutales; family Cerasicoccaceae; genus JAUIHT01. The sequence goes on from JAUIHT010000001.1 coordinate 803,154, forward strand.
AAACGGTTCTCTGGCTCGCGGGTGGCTTCGGGATATTGGCCTTTTACTACCTCCGCCGCAAGCGCCTGCTGGCCTGGTTGTGCCTGCTGCCGCTGGTCCTGGCCTCCGCTATCCTGACCACCGGAGGCAGCAGTTCGGGCTTCCTGCCGGGTTTCGATATGAACTTCGAAAGCGACGTGGAGATTATCTCCGTGCGCGAGAGTGGCACCCGCTTTACGCCAGAAGGGGAGTTTGTCACGTACGAAGCGGAGATTCAGGTGCCGCAGGTGGAGTCCGGCCAGGACGTCTGGGTCCAGGTTAACTACATGGAGTTGGCCTCAGCCGGTGCGAGCTTCCATATTGAGGGCAACTACCGGAGCCAACTCCTGAACTCGGCGAGCCTGCGTGGCGACACCTACCAGTTGCGGCTCGGTTCGCTCAAAAAAGCCGACGCCGAAAAGCTCGGGGATGCGATCAATATCTCCGGAGGGCTGGAGATCAGCCTGTCCAGCCAGCAGCCGCTGGCAACGCTGCCGCTCAAGGAAGGCGCGAGCCTTACCGTGAATGGCAAACGCCTTGTCATCGGCTCCTATTACCGCGATGAAGGCAACCTGGTGCTTGAGCTTGCCGCTATCATCCCGAATTCCAGCTTCGAGGCGGAGCAGCTCAGCGACCCCGCTGAGGCGTTCCTCGGGCAGTTCAGCTTTGCCCTCAAGGACAAGCAGAGCGGTCAGCTTCAGATTGGGGAGCTGGGCGGCGGCTATGACTTTGGCATGTCGGCTAACAAGATCACCGGGCAGGCTCAGTTCAAGCTGGCTCCGGATGAGTCGGTTGACGCCTACGAGCTTCAGGTTTTTACCCGTGTGGTCGATGGACGTGATTGGGTATTCGTCGATGCCGACAAGGTGCCGTTGCAAAAGCAAACCCGTTAGCTGCGGCTTTAGGCATTTGCATTCGGCGGGGCTTGACTCTGTGGGTCGGTCCGCGCTTTGTTAGACCTTTTAGAGAAACCCGCAAACTTTCAAAACCCCAAACATTTTAATACTATGGCAGGCGTCGGTAAATTGATGAAGCAGATGAAGAAAATGCAGCAGCAGATGGATACGCTGCAGGAAGAACTCGCGGCGATGGAGCTACCCGTCTCCAGCGGTGGCGGGGCCATCAACATCACCGTCAACGGCCAGGGCGAATTCAAGGCCCTGAAGCTCGACCCCGAATTTCTCAAGGAAGACGCCGCCTTTGTTGAAGAGACGCTGCTGGCCGCCATTCAGGAGGCAGCCGCCAAGGCCAAGGAGGTTAACGAGGCCGAAATGGGCAAGCTCACGCAGGGCATCCAAATGCCGGGGCTGATGTAAGGGTAAGTCGAAAGACAAAAGCTAAAAGACGAAAGCTAATGATACGATTTTTGCTTTAGACTTTAGGCTTTCGACTTTTGACTCTTACTCCCATGAACGAGTCCCTCGATAGAGTCCAGGAGCTGCTGAAGAAGCTGCCGGGGCTCGGCTATCGCTCGGCCGAGCGCATCGCCCTGCATTTGCTGGTGGAGAAGCCCGAGAGGCTCGAGCCCCTGCTGACCGCCTTGCAGGATGCCGCGACCACGTTGCATCGCTGTCCGGTGACGGGAAACATCACCGAGGGCGAGTACTGTCCCATCTATGATAATCCCGCGCGGCGGCGTGAGCTGGTCTGTGTGGTCGAGACCGTGCCGGATCTGCTGGCCTTTGAGCGCGCCGGGGTTTTTCAGGGCACCTATCACGTCCTGCACGGCAAGCTCTCGCCCCTGCACAACGTGGGCCCGGAGGACCTCAATCTGACCGCGTTGAAGGAGCGGGTAGAGCGCGACGGCGTCACGGAGATCATCCTGGCGCTGGGCAATGACGTCGAGGGCGAGTCCACCTGCCACTACATTCAGGATGTCCTGTTGGGTGGGCGCGAGGGTCTGGAGATGAGCCGGATCGGCTTCGGCTTGCCGAGCGGGGGAGGGGTGACCTTTGCCGACTCGGCTACATTGCGTAGCGCGATTGAGGCCCGTCGTAAATTTTGATCGGAGCTTTCACCGATACCTTCAAATCCTGCGAAGTTTGGCCCATGATTTGCTTTTAAATGAAGCAGGACTGGCCCGGTCGAATGTTACAGATTGTAACATTGTTACGTTAGGGTGACGCGGATATTACGGTAGGGCAAATTCTTCCGACGAGAGCCGCGAAAGGGGTTATCGGCGTTGACGATCTGGGAAAAGTCGCCCGTTTTGGCGCCTTTCCCATGAAAATCCGAACCCTTTCACTAGCTATTGCTACCGGACTCGCTGCCCTGAGCGCCTCAGCCCAGGATGCCAGCATCGATAAGACGCGTACCTCCCTGCAGGAGTGGGTCGAGACGCGCCAAATCATCGCCAAGGAGAAGGCTGACTGGACCCTCCTCAAGCAGACACTTATAGATACCAAGGAGCTGCTCAGCACCCAGCAGACTCAGCTTGAGGAGAAGCTGAAGGAGCTGGAGGAGTCCAAGACGGCAGCCGATGACGAACGCGAAAAGCTCATGGCCGAGAATGCCGAGCTGAAGGCAGCCACGGACGTGCTCAAGGCCAAGGTCAGCGAGATAGAGGTCAACCTGCTCGCCATTATTCCCTCCTTCCCGGAAACGCTGCAGGACGCCATCGACCCGCTCATGCGCCGTATTCCCAAGCCGGGCTCCGAGAGCAAGGCCTCTCTGGGCGAACGCGTGCAGAACATCGTCGGGATTCTTAGCCAGGCGGAGAAGTTCAACGGCAAAATCTCCCTCGTCAACCGCACCCAGGCGTTGCCCGATGGCCGCGAGGTGCAGGTCAGCACGCTCTACTGGGGACTCGGCCAGGCCTACTTCGTCGACACCACCGGTACTTACGCCGGTGTCGGGTTCCCCACGTCTGAGGGCTGGGTCTACGAGGAAGTCGCCGGCTTCGCCCCCGACGTCAACAAGCTCATCTCCATCTACGAGGGGGAAGCCACGGATGTGACCTTTATCCCGGTGCCAGCCTCCATCAAGTAAGCCTTTTGCTCCTCAAGCTATGAAACATCTTATATGCTTTCTCTTTGCCGCGTTGGCCGTCACGGCTTCGGCGCAACAAAACTACCAGGCCGCCTCGCAAAAGGTGCAGGACGACCTGAAGAGCGCTCTGGAAGAGCTGGCCAAGACCCGCAACGAAATCGCGAGCGAGCAGATCGAGCTTAACCGCGAGGTCAACAACCTCGAGGGCGACGTCATCTCCAAGACTCGCGAGGTCGAGCACTTGCAGATGCAGGCCGACAATCGCGCCGTCGGTGTCAGCGCTCTGACTCAGGAAGTGCAGTCCCGTCGCGACGAAATGGACTACATCTCCGGCCTGCTGAATGAGTTTGTCCGCAGCTTCGAGACGAAGATCCATATCTCTGAAACGCAGATTTACGAAGACGCCATCAAGGAGGCGCGCCTCTCCATCGAGGACATCAACCTCAACCAGTCCGAGAAGCTCGAACTCCAGATGGACATCGTCAGTCTGGCCGTGGATCGCCTGGGCGAAGTCCTTGGGGGCATGACCTACGAGGGCAAGGCCCTGACCGAGGGCGGTGTCCTGGAGTCCGGCAAGTTCGCTGCCATCGGTCCGACGGTTTTCTTCAAGAGCACCCAGAGCAACGCCACCGGCCTGAGCATGCTCGAGGTTAATAGCGCCGATTCCGTCGTGGTTTCCCTCGATCCGTCTTTCAACTCCGGCATCATTTCTCTTATCGAGAACGGCTCCGGTGACATCCCGGCGGACTCCAGCCTGGGCAATGCCCTCAAGATGGAGCAGACCAAGGACAGCATCAGTGAGCACATCGGCAAGGGCGGTCTCTGGGGTATGGTTATTATCGTCCTCGGCGCCATCGCGGTACTGCTGGCCTTCTTTAAGATCGGTGACATCAGCGCGGTCAAGATGCCGCCGGTGGACTCCATCCAGGGCATGCTTTACGACATTGATGCCGGCAAGAGCGACGAGGCTATGAAAAAAGCCGAGTCCATCCCCGGTATGACTGGCAAGGTCTTCCAGGACGCCGTAGCCAACGTCAAACAGCGCCGTTCCGTGCTCGAGGAAATCATGTTCGCGCGCTTGCTGGAAATCCGCCCGCGCCTGGAGCGCTACCTGGCCTTCCTCGCGCTGGTGGCCGCCGCCGCTCCCTTGCTCGGTCTGCTCGGCACCGTCACCGGTATGATCAAGACTTTTAATCTTATCACCATCTTTGGTACCGGGGACGCCAAGAAGCTTTCCAGCGGTATCTCCGAGGCCCTCGTCACCACCGAGCTCGGCCTCGCCGTGGCCATCCCGGTCCTGCTCGCCCACGGCCTGCTGAATCGCATGGCCAAGCGCAAGATGGCCGACCTCGAGCAGGGTGCCGTGGCTTTCCTCAACGGTATCGAAGTGCAGAAGGAATCATGAACCAGTCTTTCTGGGAGTTTGCTTATACCATCTGGTTGAGCGGCGGTATTCTGATGATACCGCTGTTCTTCCTGGCTGCGCTGGTATTTGCCAACTGCGTCCAACTCTACTTCTACATGAGCAAGCAGAACTTGCCCGCGGCCTCCAAGGAAGAGCTCGTCAGCTACATTCGCGAGCCGGAGAAGGCACCGGTAAACTATGCGCGTATCCTGCGCTACGTGACCGATTCCGACTGGGACGAGCCCACCATTCAGGCGCGCTTCAACGAGGTCTCTCTCGCTATCCTGGCTATCGTCGACCGGCGCATTACTTACCTGAACACCTTGGTCGCCTCCGCCCCGTTGATGGGGCTGCTCGGCACCGTCATCGGGATGCTCGTGACCTTCAGCGGTCTGGCCAGCAGCGGTGGGGAAACCGTCGATGTTGTCGCGGGAGGTATTTCGCAGGCACTCATCACCACGCAAACGGGCCTCATGATCGCGCTGCCGGGGCTCTTCGTCGTGCTCATCGTACAGCGCCGCAAACACAAGCTCGAAGCCGCGTTTTCCAAGCTTCGCAGCATGACACTGGCCACTTTAACCACCTCATAATTTTATGCTACGCCGCAGCCTTGCCTCCGATGAAAGCGACAACGTGGAGATCAACCTCTCCCCGATGATCGACTGCGTCTTCATCCTGCTCATCTTCTTCATCGTCACCACGGTGTTCGTGGAAGAGACCGGCATTGAGGTCAACAAGCCCGACGCCGCCGCTTCCGTTCCGCTCGAAAAGAACAGCATCCTCATCGCCGTGACGGCGGACGGGCAGGTGGTCTACGGCGGGCGCGACATCGGCGTTGCCGGTGTCGGGGCCATCGTCAAGCGCCTGACCCAGCAGGAGGACATGCCCGTTATCATCCAGGCCGACGAAGGCGCCAACCACGGTGTCTTCGCCCGGGTCTACGGTGAGGCCAAGCTGGCCGGCGCCAAGCAAATCAATTTCTCGACCGTTCGCTAATGGCTGACGCCCCCATACACCACCGCGTCTTTGAGCCCGACAAATCGCGGGTGGGCGGGCTTGGCTGGCCTATTGGCATTGTCGGCGCGGCGCTGGTCATGCTGGCCATTCCTATCAGCCAATTTCTGGGAGAGCAGCGGCCCGATGCAATGGAGATTCAAACCATTGAGATCGCCATGCCGCCTCCGCCGCCCCCCATCGAACGCGAAGAGCCTCCTCCTCCCCCCGAGAAGGAAGCCGAGCCGCCGGAGCTGGACACCCCGCCGCCGCAGCTCAGCCTGGAGCAGCTCGACCTGGCCCTCAATCCTGGTACGGGCGGCAGCCTTGCCGGTGATTTTTCCCTGGGCAATTTCGACGTCAACGAAGACACCCTCGGAGGTATCGACATTTTCGATGTCGAAGATCTCGACAGCAATCCCGGCGTTCGCCGCTCACCCCAGCCGCGCTTCGACCGCAGTTACCTGCGCGAGCATAAGGGTAAGACGGTCACGGCCCGTATCGAATTTATTCTCAACGAGAAAGGCATCCCGGAGAGCCCCAAGATTGCCTACATCAACCGGCCCGGAGGCGAGGACGCCTTGCTCGAGATGATTAAAAAATGGCGCTTCGACCCGCCCATGATCGGCGGTAAGGCGGTCAAGGCCCGCTACGCCCAGCCCTGGAACGGAAAACTCTAACCCTTTTGACCATGAAACCAGCACTCATCAGCCTCACGCTTAGTTTTCTCTGCGCCCTCACGGCCAGTGCCCAAATCAGCTTAAAGCAGGGACAAGCATTCTGGGACGACCCGGACTTCCGGCAAAAGTTTATGGGCACCTACGGGCAGTTGCCCGATGTCGAGCCGGTTGTCAGCCGCGAAGAAAGCGCCTTCCTGCAGGGCGTCGTGCCACTGATTCGGGAAAATCCCCGCCAGGCGATCAAGGAGCTGAATAACGCGAATTCGCCCCAGGCCACGGCGGTTTATGACTTCGCCATCGGTAACATCTTCTTTCAGGACGGCGACCTGACCAACGCCCGCGCGGCCTACAAGTCCGCCATCAAGAAGTATCCTGAGTTTCGCCGCGTTTACAAAAACCTTGGTCTGGTCGAAGTGCGCGATGGTAATTTCAGCGACGCCATCATCTACCTGAGCAAGTCGGCCGAGCTGGGCGACAAAGACTCCCGCACCTACGGCCTGCTTGGCTACAGCAATCTGCAGCAGGAAGCCTACATCCCGGCCGAGAGCGCCTATCGCCAGGCCATCCTCTTCGACCCGGAAAGCATGGACTGGAAGCTCGGCCTGGCCCAGAGCCTCTTCGCCCAGGAAAAGTACGCCGAGGGGATCGCGCTCTTCGAGCAGCTTATCGCTGAGAACCCTGATCGCGACGATTTCTGGTTGCTGCAAACCAACGGCTTCCTCGGCAGCAAGCAGCCAATGAAGGCCGCTGAAAATCTCGAAATGGTTTCCCGTATGGGCAAGCTTGATTCCGGCAGCTACGTGCTGTTGGGAGACATCTACCTGAACGCCCGTATGCCCGATCTCGCGTTGGGCGCCTACCAGACCGCCGCGGGCATGTCGAAGAAGCCGGATGTCAAGACCCTGACCCGCTCAGCCTCCATCATGGCACAAATTGGCGCCACCGACGAAGCCACGGCCCTCATCGACTCCATTCAGGAAGAGTATGCCGATAGATTGAGCAAATCCCAGAAGGTCACGCTGCTCAACCAGGAGGCCAAGATTGCCCGGCAGAAAGGTGACACGGAAACCGCCGGCACCATTCTCGCCGAGCTGGTGGAAATCGACCCGCTCAACGGCGACGTCATTCTGGAAATGGCTGAATACGAAATGGCCCAGGGCAATATGGAGAAGGCTGAGTTCTATTTTCAGCGAGCCACCAATCTTGAGGACTACAAGGCGCAGGCACTGGTCGCTTATGCGAAGCTGAAGGTCAAGCAGGGCAAGTATAATGACGCCGTCAGTCTCCTCGATGAGTCGCTCGCTCTGGCTGCTTCCCCGCGCATTGAAGATTACCGTGACCGGGTGGCTCGTGCTGCCCGTAGCCTGCGTTAAGCGATTAAACATTAAGTATTTATTATAGTCACATAATCGTAACATTTGTGAAATAGGCGTAACCTTTGACCATTAATATTGTGTCGGTCATCGCTCATCTGTTTCTTCTCCACTTTTCGGATGCCTGGCGCCGAAAACTAGAATTCGTATGATATTTTCTACCGCTCCGAGTCACCGCCACGCCGCTTACAGGCGCTTGATTGTGCTGGCATTTGCATGGCTCACCGTGGTCGTTTGCGCACTGCATGCCAGATCCGCCGATGAGGCCCAGGGGCAGGACCTGGAGCAACTGGAGACGGATGTCGGGCTGCCGGACGGACCCGTTTTGCAGGGCCTCAACTTCAGAGAGCCGGACTACCCGGATGCCCCCGCGCAGGAAGTCCAGAATGACGAGGATTCACTCGCCCAGCAGAGTGCCATCACTCCCGGTGAGCAGGAGCGTGAAGACCCTGCTATGCCGGTAGATGAAAGCTACGATCCCATTCTCAAGGAAGGTGACCCCGGACAGTTGGCCGGACGCGTGGTCGACGCCGAAACCATTGCCTTTGTCGGCGATGTGCTGGTTTCCGTCACCGGCATGGACAAGACGGCGAAATCCGACGACTCCGGTAATTACCTGATCGAGGGTTTGCAGCCGGGCACCTACACGGTTGCCTTCTCCAAGCAGGGCTTTGTGCGCGTACGGGTTACCGAGGTCGAAATTCTTCCCGGTGAGACGAAGAAACTCGATATGACCTTGCAGCCTGACTACGGCGGCGTGACTGAGCTCGATGCCGTCACCATGACGATTTCCTCGCTCGATACCTCCGAAGTCATCCTCCTGGCCGAGCGTAAGGAGGCTTATTCGTTCCAGGATTCCATCGGCTCCGACGATTTCGCCCGCTTCGGGGTGGACGATGCCGCCGGCGCTCTGGGCAAGGTGACCGGGGTGTCCATCCAGGATGGCAAGTACATCGTCGTTCGCGGGTTGTCCGACCGTTATAACAACACCATGCTCAACGGCCTGTTGGTGCCGACGCCCGACCCCGACAAGAAGGCCGTCCAGCTCGACCTTTTCCCGGCCAAGCTTCTGGAGAACATCATCGTCACCAAGACCTTTACCCCGGACCAGCCGGGTGACTTCACCGGGGGTAGTGTTAACCTCATCACGAAAACCTTTCCCGATGCCTTCACTGCTTCGGCGTCCTTCTCGCTCGGCTTCAATACCAATGCGACGTTCAACGACGACTTCCTGACCTACGATGGCGGCATCTGGGATATGTTCGGCGTCGATGACGGTACGCGTGACATCCCCGGTATCGCGGAAGAGTACCAAGTCATTCCCGGCCAGAGCTTCCCCATCGGCAGTGCCGAGTCCGCGTACGTGACCGAGGTCACGCAGGCCTTTAACACCACCATGACGCCTACCACCAAGGCACCCGGGCCTGACATCTCCTTTGGCGGCAGTGTCGCCGATTCTGGAGAGATAGGGGGCAAGCCGGTGGGTATCGTTGCGAGCTTCAGCTATGACCTGGAGAACGAGTACTATGGTAACGGCTTGGAGCAGCGTATCGACCCGGGTACCGGGGGACTGCTTTACAGCTATGATGACCGCCAGGGCTCGCAGACTGTATTGCTGGGTGGTTTGCTCAGCGCCGGTTGGGAATTCGCCCCGGAGAACAGCATCAACTTCACCGCCATTTACAATCGTGCGACCGACAACGATGCGCGTATTCAGGACGGGGAGAAGTTCAACAACTCCAGCTTTCCCGTCGGTGGCACCGCCATCAGTCGCAGCCTTTCCTTCGTCGAACGTGAAATTTACACCTTCAGCCTGGTGGGCGACCACACCTTCACCGGCCTTAACGACATCAATTTGACCTGGGTGCTGTCCGAAGCGCACACTTCGCAGAACGAGCCGGATACCCGCTACTTCAATAACTACGTATCCGCCACCGGTAACCAGTTCATCGACCGTAACGGCCAGAACCCACAACGCCTCTGGCGTGAGCTGGAAGAAGAGCGGCCTACTGCCAAAGTAGACCTCACGGTGCCCTTGAAAGACTGGTGGAAAATTGAGGGTAACAATCTGTTCAAGACCGGTGGTTATTACCTGCAAAGCAGCCGTACTTTCACTGAGACCGTTTACGAGTACAATCGTGCTGAAACTTCTACCAGCAGGAATCGTGTCGGTACCTCTCCGCCCAACCTGAACGATGATATGGAGGGTTTTCCAAACCCGGGCAACGCAGGCTTCCCGCCTTCTCCGCTAAGCCCCAACACCAACCCCTACTACGTTATCACTACGGCTCCCGGACAGGGTTACGACGGTTATGAGCGCGTGCGTGCGGGCTACGTCATGGCGGACCTGGCCATTTTTGAAAAGTGGCAGTTGCTCGGTGGTATCCGCTTCGAGCAGACGATCATCGCGACCAACGGCACCGTTCCGTCCAATATCGTTTCGAACATCTCCAATGCGTCCATCAAGCAGACCGATGCTCTCCCCGCGGTGGCGTTGACCTATGCCGTTACTGACGACGTCAATATCCGCGCTGCCTTCTCGCAGACCCTGGCCCGCCCGACGATGCGTGAAATTGCTCCGTACGGCTCGGTCGACTTCCTGGGTGGTGACGTTTTTCTGGGCAACCCCACGCTCCAACTTTCCAACGTCAACAACGTAGACTTCCGTGTCGAATGGTTCCCGGATGCCGGCGAGGTGCTGGCCTTCAGTTTCTTCTTCAAGGAGTTGGGCGGCCCTATCGAGCGTGTGCTCTATCAGGATCCGACATCTTCCGGCAGTAACCTGTTCCTCTCCCCCTTCAATGCCGACACCGGTACCATGTACGGGGTTGAGCTGGAAATGCGCAAGTCGCTGGCCTTCATCACGCCGGAGCTCGAAAACTTCTCCCTCAACGCCAACGCGACCATCATTGATGCCACCGTGGATGTCGGTGGCAGCTTCCAGTTCTCCGATCAGCCTGGAGCCTTCCAGGTCAACGTGCAGGAGCGTAACCGTCGCCTGCAGGGGCAGCCCAAGTATATTGTCAATCTGGGGCTCAACTATGACAACCTGGACTGGGGCACCTCCATCAGCCTGAACTTTAACAAGACCTCGGATATTCTTTACGCGGCTTCGGCCGACACCACGCAATTCCCTGACGTCTATGAGACGGGTGTGCCCACTCTCGACTTCATCATACGCCAGGCCGTAGCCGAGAACTGGACGGTCAGTTTTTCCGCCAAGAATCTGACCAATCCCAACTACGAACGCTATTATGCCAACGGCGTGATTTACTCAGTAAACGATGCTGGCCGCTCCTTCTCCATCGGCGCCAGTTACTCTTTCGAATAATCTCACTCAACCAACCTGTATCCAACCAGAAATAGAATCATGAAAATCGAAAACATCAAAACTCGAGCCAGTGGTCTGCTCTGTGGTTTGCTTCTGACCGGTTCTGCCGCTTTCGCGGAAGTTCAGGTTACCAGCAACATCACGACTGACACTACCTGGACTGCCGCAGAGGGTCCGTACATCCTTACGGACATCATCTACGTGACCAACAACGCCTCCCTCACCATCGAGGCTGGCACACTCATCAAAGGTGAACCCCGTACGCCGAATGAATTCGACCCCGGTACACTGGTCATCACTCAGGGTGCCAAGATCTTCGCTGAAGGTACGGCATCCAACCCGATTGTCTTCACCTCCACAGAAGACGACGGCAACCTCGAGCCCGAAGACCGCGGCCTCTGGGGCGGCCTGATCCTCCTGGGTAACGCGGTGCTGAACACGGACGAAAGCCCGAAGTTCATCGAGGGTCTTCCTCTCAACAACCTCGGTGCTTATGGTGGTAATAACAATGCCGACAACTCCGGTATCCTCCGCTACATCTCCATCCGTCACGGTGGCAGCAACTTGGCGGATGACAACGAAATCAACGGCCTCACCATGGGTGCCCTTGGTTCCGGTACCACCATCGAATACATCGAAGTCTTCGCCAACCTGGATGACGGTTTCGAATGGTTCGGCGGCACGGTCAATACCAAGTACCTCGTTTCCGCTTTCTGCGGTGACGACAGCTTCGACTGGGACCAGGGTTTCCGCGGTATGAACCAGTTCTGGTTCACCATCCAGGCCGAAGATGCTAATCGTGCGGCTGAAATGGATGGCGGCACCGATCCGAAGAACGGCGCTCCGTACTCCACTCCCATCGTTGCCAATGTGACCTACATCGGCTCCGGTGTGAACAGCAGCAACTCGGAGAACGACACCATGTTCTTCGACGACTTCTCCGGTGGTTTCTATTACAACTCCATCTTCACCGACTTCGGTAACAGTGGGGTGACCTTCTCCGACGAAGAAGCTGGCGACAGCCCTCTGGAGCAGCTTGATGCTGGCAACCTCGCCCTCATGAACAACATCTGGTTCGGTTTTGCCGCTGGTAACACCGAAGCCGGTATCGTCCCTGACAATCCGACCAAGGCTGGTTTCGAAGCCAACTTCGCTCGCGAGACCATCTTCGACACGGCAAACATCAACGAAATCGTTAATCCCGAACTCGCTGGTATCAGCCGTGTGGCTGGTTCCGAGGGTCTGGATCCCCGTCCGTCCAGCACGGGTCCTGCCACCATCATCGAGCTGATGTCTCTTGAGGACAGCTTCTTCACTGTTGTTGATTACGCCGGTGCCTTCAGCCCGACTGCTGACCTGTGGATTGCTGGTTGGACCGCTCTGTCCGAATACGGCTTCATCGGTAGCACCGACTCGACGCCTTATCTGGAAGAAGGCGCGGACGACTTCGGCGGTGGCTGGTACGGCACCTGGCTCGGTGACGTCAACCTCAACGCCTGGCCCTGGGTTTACAGCGCCATCGGCTGGTTCTATGCTGGCAATTCCGGCAATAGCAACGCCAGTAGCTGGCTCTACATGACGAACACCAAACTCGAGTGCTGGCTTTACAGCAGCGAGACCGTGTTCCCATGGGTTTATGGACAGCCTACGGGTGCAGCCGAAGGCTGGTGGTTCGTCGATGGCGACAGCGTCGATGGCTTCACGTACTTCTTTGGAAGTTCAGTGATTGAAATTGAAGACGAATTCTAAGCCGAAATCGAATCCTTCCTTTTTCAAAGCGCGTCGTGACAACCCACGGCGCGCTTTTTTGTTTTTGACGCGCACGGTGCGCTGGCGAGTCTTGGGACATGAGCGATAACCCAAGCCTGCGGACACTTCTCGAGGCGGTGACACGCCTGAACCGCCAACTGGCGACCATGGACTTTTCCTCGGTCGCCACGCAGGTCTATAACCCGCTGGAGTACGCCAGCGAGCCATACACGCTCTATTTGAGCAAGTATGCCACCGGCGCCAAGCGCGTCTTGTTCATGGGCATGAATCCGGGACCTTTCGGCATGGCCCAGACGGGGGTGCCCTTTGGCGAAGTCGCTGCCGTGCGTGACTGGATGGGCGTGGAGGCGTCCGTGGGGCAGCCGCCCAACGAGCACCCCGCGCGCCCGGTGCAGGGCTTTGATTGCCCGCGCTCGGAGGTCAGCGGGCGGCGCCTTTGGGGGCTTTTCGCCGAGCGGTTTGGTCCGGCGGAAAAGTTTTTCAGCGAGCACTTTGTGCTGAACTATTGTCCGCTGCTCTTTCTGCACGCCGAGGGTAAGCGTTGTCGCAACCTGACCCCGGACAAGTTCCCCGTCGGGTTGGCCGGGCCTTTGTACGCGGCTTGCGATGAGCACCTGCGCACCTTCGCCGAGACTATGCAGCCGGAGTGGGTTGTCGGGGTGGGGAAGTTCGCCGAGTCACGCGCGGCGGAGGCGTTGGCGGGCACGGGTATTAAAATCGGCACCGTACTGCATCCCAGTCCGGCCAGCCCGGCGGCTAATCGCGGCTGGGCCGAGCAGGCCACCCGTCAACTGGAGTCCCTTGGTATCTGGTGATGGCGGAGAAGCGCGATAAGCAAAAGAGTCGTGCCTGGCGGGTTGGGGCAGGGCTACTGCTTTTTGCCGCCAGTTGGGCCTGGGCGGCAACGGAGAGCGACTGGCGCGCGCTCTGGCCCAGCGTTGTCGCCTTGGGGTTGGTGCTGCTCTGGCGTAACGTCCTGCTGAGTCTTACGCTGGGTGGGCTGGCCGGTTGCATCATCCTGGCGGAAGGTCGGCCCATGGAAGCTCTTGGCCTTCTGATCGGCGATTTATTCCTGCCCATCTGGAGTAGCAGTTGGAAGCTCGGGGCGCTCGCTTTTACCCTCATACTGGGTGGCATGGCCGCGCTGATTGAGCGTAGCGGTGGACTCAAAGCGGTGCTGCATAGATTTCTGGAGGGGCAAAGCGGCGATAAAAAGCGGCGGGTGCAATGGGCGGCCTATCTGCTGGGGCTGATTTGCTTCTTCGATGGTCTGGCCAATAGCATGCTGGTAGGCCGTCTGATGAAAAACCTGGCGGCGCGGACCGGTGTCTCCGGGGTCAAGATGGCCTACATCGTGGACAGCACCAGCTCGGCGGTGGCCTGCCTGGCGGTTATTTCGACGTGGATTGCCTACCAGCTTGCCATGATTCGCGAGGGCTACGCGCAAATCGGCGAGGAGGTCGATGCCTACGGTCTTTTCATCGCCTCCATACCACTGAACTACTATTGCTGGTTCACCCTCCTGCTGCTGGCCCTGTCCATTGCACGGAACTTTAACCCCGGTTCCATGCGCACGGCCGAAGAGTCCGCCCGGCCCGATGAGTCGGCGGAAGATGGCTCCGGCGTGGCGGATGCGCCCATGCGCGCGGCGCTCCTGCCGCTGTTCGTTTTGATCGTTTCCTTGCTGATCGGTCTGTACTGGAGTGGGGCGGACAAGCTCTGGCCGGTGACGTTCGCCAAGGTGTCCCAAGCCTACGGCCAGGCCGATGCGGCCTCGGTGCTGGTGGTGTGCAGCATTCTGGCAACGCTGGTTGCGGCGCTTATGATACCGCGGGCCGTCGGACCTTCGCGCTTGCAGGTTTTTGCCGGGGGTGCGGGGAGTTTGTTCGTGCCAGTGCTGGTGCTCATCGGCGCGTGGATTCTCGGAGGGTCGATGCAGAAGCTCGGCACGGCGGGCGTCATCGCCGGATTACTGAGTGGCGAGCTGCCGCTGTGGCTCCTGCCGGGAGTGGTCTTTATCGCCGGTGCAGCCATCTCCTTCAGCACGGGTACCTCCTGGGGGACGATGGGCATCCTCATGCCGCTGGCCATTCCGGTGGTATTCAATCTCTCCGGCGGCGACCCCGGCTCGCTCATGCCAGCAGTCGTGGCCGCGGTTTTCAGTGGGGCGGTCTTTGGGGACCACTGCTCGCCCATCAGCGATACCACCCTGGTCAGCTCCATCGCCTGCGATGTGCGTCCGGAGGAGCACGTGCGCACGCAGATGCCCTACGCGCTCATCGCCGCGACCGTGGCCCTGCTGCTGGGCTTTTTGCCTGTCGGGTTAGGTTTATCCGGCTGGATGGGGCTTGTTATTGGCGCGTTGGCCATACACGGAATCGTTTGGGCTGTATCACGGAAGTAATACAGATACTTCACTACGAAGCTGAATTCTCGTGCCTTTCCGATCTTTCTGTTAAAGAGTTAAGTTCAATTGCTTGCCGCCGGGTGGACGGAAGGCTTCTGTATTGAGCGGGGTGCGTTCGCGGTTGATGAGCCCGGAACGCCGCATGCCGAGGGAGAACATCTTTTTAAACGTGTCGGCCCAGATGCCCTGTCCGGTCATGCGCTTGCCGAAGTCGCTCTGGTAGAGCTCGCCCTCACGCAAGTCTTTGAGGCGCTGGATGACACGGGCCTTTTTGGAGGGAAACTCGCGATCGAGCCACTCCAGGAAGACCGGCTCGACGCTCCAGGGCAGGCGTAGCAGTGTGTAACCCGCACCAGTGGCGCCATGGTCGGCGGCCTGTTGCAGGATTTCCGGTACGCCCTCGTCGTTGAGCCCGGGGATGATGGGCGCGGTCATGACGCCTACGGGGATGCCCGCCTCGGCCAGCTTGCCGATGGTTTCCAGGCGTTGACGTGGGCTGGCGGCGCGGGGCTCGAGCTTGCGCGCGAGGTCGGCATCGAGGGTGGTGATGGTGATCATGACGGCGCAGCCCTGCCATTGGTTCATCTCTCTGAGCAGATCGAGGTCGCGGGTGACGAGCGCGTTCTTGGTCACGATGCCGACGGGATTGCGGAAGCGGGCCAGCACCCCTAGACAACCGCGCGTGATGCCCAGGCGCCGCTCCACCGGCTGGTAGCAGTCGGTCACGCCGCTCATGGCGAGGCATTCGGGTTGCCACCGGGGAGAGCTGAGCGCGGCCTCCAGCAGGCGTGGGGCCTCGTGCTTGACCATGATGCGCGACTCGAAATCGATACCCGCGTTGAAGCCCAGGTACTCGTGAGTGGGCCGGGCGTAGCAGTAGGCGCAGCCGTGTTCGCAGCCGCGATAGGGGTTCAAACTCTTGTTGAACGGGATGTCGGGACTGTTGTTCGTCGTAATGATGGAGACCGTCTTGTCCGGCAGGAATTGCGTCTCGACGCGGCGCTTGGCCAGCTCCTCGCGCTCGGGCGCGGTATTCCAATCGCTCAGGTCCTCCACCGTCGAGGATGACTCGAAGCGGTTGGCTGGGCGTAGGCCGGAGCCTCGTCCTCTGGGCGTGGAAGGCATACAGAAAAGTGAACTTATGTTCACCTAATAAGCAAGCACGACTTTTAAATTCTTACCAGTGTAGTAGGCAGCCCCGCTATGCGCATATCTATTCCGCCGCCTCTTCTTTATTGAATTTAATGGAGGACCAGTCGGTATCACCCTGACCACCAAACGGCTGCGGATTATTTTGTACCTTGAACTGAATCGTGTCGCCCAGCAGCGGTGCCTCCGATCCTTCCGCGAGGGGTGCGGATCCGGCTTCTGTGCTGACAGCTTGCCCGGGCTGGGCGATTGCGATCGTGGGCATCGCGGTATTCAGCCATGTGGGCTTCGCCTTCGAGTCATTTGCCATATTGACGACCAGATAGGTTTGGCAAAAATGGGCGGATAGCGGGAGCGCTGTCATCAACAGCACGCTGCCTACGATAGACATCCGAGTAATTTTCACCCCTGAAACCTTAATGCTTTTGCCTCGTTCGACAAGGTAATTTAATATGACTCAGATTGGCAGAAATGAGCCAAAGTGGCACATTTTATGTTCGATGGATTGAATGGGGCTCGTAGATTTTGATTTGTTAAATGTTTTAAATCAAATTGTTATGAATATCTAAAAAGAGAATTTCAAACATGAGTAACGCGGCACAATATCTGCAAAAAAGTTCACTATGAGTATTGATTTTAACAAATTCACGGAGAAGGCCGCTGAGGCTTTCCAGGAGGCGACTGCGGAGGCCCGCCGTCGCCACAACCAGCAGATTGATGGCTGGCACCTGCTGTATGCTCTCGTCAACCAAGAGGGCGGAATCGTGCCTGCGCTTTTAGAGAAACTCGAAATCACCCCCAACGCCGCCAAGCTATCCGTCGAGAGGGAGCTGGAAAAGTTACCCACCGTGACTGGCAGCTCGGCTGCGGGGCAGGTCTACATTACCCAGACCCTTAACGACGCCGTGTCCGATGCCGAGGCTGCGGCCAAGCGCCTCAAGGACGAGTTTGTCAGCACAGAGCACCTCCTGCTTGGCCTCGCGAAGTCCAAGGACGCCGGGCTGTCGAAGTTTTTCCACAGCTACGGGCTGGACGAAACCAAAGTCCTCGCTGTGCTCAAGGATGTGCGCGGCAACCAGCGCGTGACCTCGCAGAACCCGGAGGGCACGTACGACGCGCTCAAGAAGTACGGCATCGACCTCGTCGAGCAGGCCAAGTCCGGCAAGCTCGACCCCGTCATCGGGCGCGACGACGAAATCCGCCGCGTCATCCGCATCCTTTCGCGCAAGACGAAGAACAACCCCGTGCTCATCGGCGAGCCCGGCGTGGGCAAGACTGCCATCGTCGAAGGGCTGGCCCAGCGCATCGTGCGCGGGGACGTGCCCGAGGGCCTGAAGGACAAGACCGTCTTCGCGCTCGACATGGCCAGCCTCGTCGCCGGGGCGAAGTTCCGCGGCGAGTTCGAGGAACGCCTCAAGGCCGTGCTGAACGAAATCAAGTCCAGCAACGGCCGCATCCTTTGCTTTATTGACGAGCTGCACACCATCGTGGGCGCAGGCAAGGCCGAGGGCGCGATGGACGCCGGCAACATGCTCAAGCCCATGCTGGCGCGTGGCGAGCTGCGCTGCATCGGCGCCACCACCCTCGACGAGTACCGCAAGTACATCGAGAAGGACGCCGCGCTCGAGCGCCGCTTCCAGACTGTCCTCGTGGATCAGCCCACGGTCGAGGACACCATCTCGATCCTGCGCGGGCTCTGCGAGCGCTTCGAGCTGCACCACGGCGTGCGCATCCAGGACGCCGCGCTCGTGCAGGCCGCCGTGCTCTCGCACCGCTACATCGCCGACCGCTTTTTGCCGGACAAGGCCATCGACCTCGTCGACGAAGCTTGCGCCGAAATCCGTACCGAGATGGACTCCCTTCCGGCGGAGCTGGACGGCTACAACCGCCGCGTCATGCAGCTCGAAATCGAGGAGCAGGCCCTCAAGAAGGAGAAGGACAGCGCCTCCAAGCAGCGCCTCGAAGACCTCCGTAAGGAGCTCGCCGACGTACGCGAAAAGGCCAACGCCCTGCGCACCCGTTGGGAGGCCGAAAAGGCCGAGCTCGGCAAGGCGCAGAAGGTCCGCGAGGAGATTGAAAAGGTTCGCCAGGAGATGGAACAGGCCGAGCGCAACTACGACCTGCAAAAGCTGGCCGAGCTGCGCCATGGCAAGTTGCCACAACTCGAAGAACAGCTCAAGAAAGCCGAAGCTACCGAGCACGCCGGCGTGAAGAAGGGCGACGCCCTCGTGCGCGAGGAAGTTTCCCCCGAGGAAATCGCCGAGATCGTGGGCCGTTGGACCGGTATCCCCGTCAGCCGCCTGGTTGAAGGCGAAAAGGAAAAGCTCCTGCACCTCGACGACATCCTGCACCAGCGCGTCATCGGGCAGGACGAGGCCGTCACGCTCGTCAGCGAGGCCATCCTGCGCGCGCGCTCCGGCATCAAGGACCCGCGCCGCCCCATCGGCTCGTTCCTCTTCCTCGGCCCCACCGGGGTCGGCAAGACCGAGCTGGCCAAGGCACTCGCCGAGTCACTCTTCGATACAGAGCAAAACATCGTGCGGCTGGACATGTCCGAGTACATGGAAAAGCACAGCGTGGCCCGGCTCATCGGGGCTCCCCCCGGCTATGTCGGCTACGACGAAGGCGGGCAGCTCACTGAGGCCGTCCGGCGCAAGCCATACTCCGTCGTCCTCTTCGACGAAATCGAAAAGGCCCACCCGGACGTCTTCAACGCGCTCCTGCAAATCCTCGACGACGGACGCCTGACCGACTCCCAGGGCCGCGTGGTCGATTTCAAGAACACCGTCATCATCATGACCTCCAACGTCGGCTCGCGCTTCCTGCTGGATGCCAAGGCCGACGCCGAGGGCGCGATCCCCGAGAGCGTTCGCGAGGCCGTCATGACTGAACTGCGCGCGGGCTTCCGTCCGGAATTCCTCAACCGCATCGACGACATCATCCTGTTCAAACCCCTCGGGCTCGAACAGATCACCGCTATCGTCGACCTGTTGGTGGCCGACCTCAACCGCCGCCTGGAAGAACGCCGCATCACCGTCACTCTGGATGACAAAGCCAAAGAGTGGGCCGCCGAACGTGGCTACGACCCGGTCTACGGTGCCCGCCCGCTCAAGCGCTTCCTCCAAAAGCAACTGGAAACCCAACTGGCCAAGGCCCTCATCGCGGGCGACGTTCCCGATGGCGCGGAGGTCACCGTCACGACCGATGGGGAGCGGCTAGAGGTCAAAAGCTCAAAGCCGAAAGTCGAAAGCAATAAAGTTTAACAAGCATAGCCGTGGTCTATTGGGCCGCGGCTTTTTCTATATTTGTGGTGTTTCTTCCTTGGCTGCGTCTTCAATATATTGAGCAAATACTTCGGCGAATTTTAGCGAAGCATCCTTATTGTCACTAAGGGCAAACAGGCTGACCACTACATTTTGGACCGAGAATATCACCGTGTCAGTATACTTTGTAATCACATACGCCTGTTCGCCGATATCCACTTGTTCATAGTCTGATTCGGTCAGGCCATTTAGTTTACGTTTAAAGTAGCTATCCGCTTTCTGGGCGCTTTCAAAGACATAAAGCTTAACCTCGAATGCACTGCTTTTATCGGTTATGGCTCCGAAATATTGGAAATTGCCGTAGCGCGATACGCCATAGCCCATACCAAACCCCTTGGAAGCCTTGGTTTCCGTGTCCAGAGGATCGTCAAGCATATCGATATCCATAGCCCACCCGTCGCCTAGGTCGCTGGTTGAGGGTATCATATCAATAATCTTTGTTTCAGACAAAGCGGCAGCATTTCCTTGGATAGGAACACTAATCAGAGCGAATAGTATGCAAATGATTTGTATGGATATCGTGGTTTTCATGGTGGGATATAGTTTCCTTTAACAAGGTGCTTCTGAACATGCAGTGGGTAAAGCCAAATGTAGGTGGGCCGCCGAGCTTGGCTACGATCCGGTCTACGGCACCCGCCTGCTCAAGCGGCTCCTCCAGGGGCAACGCGAGACTCAGCTCATCGAGACTCTCATCGCCGGCGACGTACCCGACGGAGCTAACGTGAGTGTCACGACGGATGGGTAGCGGCACTTGGAGTCCCAGGTACTGTGCGCATTAGCTTTTGTTACAATTCGAATACCCAAGGCATATGGTTTGACATCCAGTTATTGTTTTACCTGAATTTACTTATGAACGCTACACTTACTACTACTCTGTTTTGCCTTGGTTTTACCGCACTCTCACCAGGCGCAACACACGATCTTTTCGTGACGGATTCACGTGGTGGGACTAACGATGCCATCTTGTCCTATGATTTGGATAATGGCATCTCCTCTACGCTGAATGCCGCGGATGGCGATTTGAACACCTATTACGACAGTGGTGGCGACGACCCTTTCTTCAAGGGCATGGACGCCAACGAGTCCGGGGTTTTCTGGTCGAATAGCGATAACAATATTTTGTTTCAGGGGATGAATGATTTGTCTCCAACGACACTGTATTCCTCTCAGACGAACGATTTGGAAATTGTGGCAGTACACGGCACATCGCTCTATTGGCACAGTGAGGATACCGACACCATCTATAAGGGTGGGACCGACGGCGTGACCGCGCGGACCGTCGTGGCGACCGGTGTGTCTACGGTGACCGACATGGTGGCTACCGATGACTATATTTACTATACGAACAATACCGATGATGTTCGCCGTGTGAGTACCTCTGGAGGTAGCCCGGAAGTGCTCTTCAGCGTCCCGTTTGCCTTTGCACGACTTCGGGGGATTGATGTCTACAACGACGCCATTTACGTAGCGGAGTATGATGTGAATACTCTCTACATGGCGAATCTCGATGGCTCCGGCGTGGCTGAAGTCCCGGGCCTCACCGTCCTGCATACCACGGATCTGGATATCGCCAATGACATCCTCTTTCTGCTTAGCGATGGTGGCAGCGTCAGTGCCAAGGACCGCATCACTGTTTTTGATCTGAATAACATGAGCAATAACGGACTGCTGGTGGAAAACCTTGAGTTGTCCAGTGGTATGGCTGTCTTGCCGACTATACCTGAGCCTCGGCATTATGTTTTGTTCATCGGCCTGGTCACTGGCTTGGCCTGCTACCGGCTGCGACGGAAAGTCAATAAGTAGCTGTCGTGCGCGGCTACGACCCGGTCTACGGCGCCCGCCCGCTCAAGCGCTTCATCCAGAAGCAACTGGAAACCCAGCTCGCCAAGGCCCTCATCGCCGGCGACGTGCCGGACGGCGCGAAGGTGACCGTCACGACGGACGGGGAGCGGCTGGTGGTCAAAGGGTAGGGGGGCGTCTCAAATTTCGCATTTCGAATGCTATATTTTTATAGAGCAATATTTCATTTCTTAATTGCAAAAAAAAATTAGGTACCAGACATTGCAATATTTATGGATGCGTGGGAAGATTACATCACAATCAAGACATCATCAGAGCCCAAATTTGAGAATTTGGGCCCAGCCTCTGAATATCTGGCTTCAGATCAGAGAAAAGATCTCTGGAATGATCTAGATTATAATAGTGCCCTTGCCCGTGATATTTATCCACTTCCGGTAACGAAGGACAGAGAGGGCTATTATGGTACGGATCATTTTAGTTATTGGGCTAGCGGACTTAAGGATACGCTATTGCAGTTAGAAATGGCTAGGAAGTACAACCAGACTATCAGCTCCTATTTAGACTTAGGCTGTGCATCTGGACGTGTTATACGGCATTTTGCTACGCAGTTTCCGAATATTAAGACTTTTGGATGTGATATTAATAGGCATCATACTGAATGGTGTAATTTATTTCTCCCAAAGAACCTGACGGTCTTTAATAACTCGTCCATTCCTTCTCTGCCCATTAGCAGTTCGAGCCTTTGTCTGATTAGTGCTTATTCTGTTTTTACTCATATTGAGGCTATGGAGACTGCATGGATAATGGAAATTGTACGCATTTTGCGCCCCGGGGGGTTGGCTTGGATTACAGTTTCTACTCAGGAAACACTTCATGATATGAATGAGCACTGGCCCCTGTGGAGACCTATAATGAATCACCCTGACAAGGATAAGATTCTTGATGAAAAAAGATCGTTCAGTGGGAATCGGGCCGTTTTCCGATACCGTGGTGATAGATCATATTCAAGTAACACATTTTACAAAGCAGATTACATTAGAAAAGTTTGGAGTCGATTCGCCGATATTTTAGAAATTCGTCGTCGCTGCCCTCAATTTCAGGACGTTGTAATTTTGCAAAAGCCATACTGATTGTTTGAGGAGATAAGGCAATAATGGCGTCAGGTTAATCATTCAATATTTGGTATCCTTTGGCTTTGCCCGCCTCCTTCCGCGCAAAGCGGTGTTTCCTGATGAGGGCTGAAGGTCCGATATATGGATTTATCGGATGGGGTATGCGAGGGTTAGGCCGGGCTCAGCCCTCGGGATTGGTTTAGGACGGGGCTGTCCTGGGGCGTTACCCCAGGCTGTTATATTGCGGGCCGTTGGCCCTACACAGCCATTGTATCATGAACACGGATGCCTTGGCGGTTCGCACACTCACCACAGGCGAGGCATCCCTGCCTTAAGCAGCACGCTTCCGCCAGCGACGCAGCCCGGCGGCGCCGAGGGCGAGCCCGGCCAGGCCGAGGGTGACCGTTTCGGGCTCGGGTACGATGGTGAGCGTGAGCGGGTAGGCGTATTCACCGTCAGTCATTTGGATGTTCGTACCCAGTGTTATATTCAGATTATTGGTATAAAAGGCATCGAAGTCGATGATGTAGGTTCCCGCGGGTATGGTAATGGTGCTGCCGGTGGAGAGCGTGGGGGAATCGCCGCTTCCGTAAACGATGGTGACGGGTTGGGGGATGGTGCCCCCGTAACCCGTAGTGAGGGCGACCGTCAGGTAGGGCTGGAGGCCGCTGATGTTGCCGCCATAAACCAGGGATGGGCCGCCCAGGTTTTCTGTGGAAAGAGCACTGCCTGAATCGTAGTCCGTTTCGAAGTTCAGGTACATGCCCTTGTTTTCGATACTGGCGTCGGGCAGGGTAAAGGTGAAGATCAGCGTTTTGTCCAGCGTCAGGCTTCCGTTACCGCTCGAGTCCGTGGTGAGATTACCAATACTGGAAAGGCCGAAGGCGCTTGTTTGGGCCAGTAGTCCCAGAAAGATTAGAAGTTCATGCGATTTTTTCATGACGGAATGGTATTTAGGGAAGAGATGTAGCATTCGACATTAGATTCACCGAAGCTGGATTTATTCCAAATGATGGCCCTCGACTGCAATTCCCATATGCCTCGGCGCCTACTTGAACAGCGCAGCCAGGTTTGCGCACGTGCGGGCGATATCCGGCCTGGTCGAGACAAGGGACGCCTTGCTACCAAGAATTACCAGGGAGACTTCATGTGGACGACAACGAGTGAGTCCGGCGTAGGTTTACGGACCTTTCTTGTGTGCCTTGCGGATGTAATTTTTTTCAAAAAAATGCGCCAACGAATCCAACGGTTCCAACCGAACCAAAATCCCCAACGTAACGCTTGGTGGGGTGTGTTATGCTGGGGGCATGATTGAAAAACGAAACCGAAGAAGCATTGAAAAACGGAGAGCGAAGCGCGTTCGAAAAACAAACGATGCCGGGCATCCGCCGTAGCGGGGCAAGCGTCTCACCGAAGGGTGGGGCCGGAGCTAGCGCGACCGAAACGAATACCCGACCGCCGCCTGTGGCGTCCATGCGCACGTGACAGGGCAGAAGCTTAAAAGGCGGTTGGGGGAACGACGGATTGCCGCAGGCGACGACTTCACCGGACGGCTGTTCTTTGAGAGTATTGTGCGGAGATTCTCCGTGGCATAGCTGCGCGGGTAGTGCACAAAAAAGCCGCGGCGGTGAAGCTACGGCTTTCGTGAAAGGGACTGGGTTTGGCTTTAAGCCCTGCGCTTCCGTTGCCACACGGCGAGCCCGAAGATGCCGAGTCCGGCGAGGGCAGCGTACGTCGAAGGCTCAGGAACGACGGTTAGACTGCCTTGCGTCGATGGGACAACGCTATCCTGAAAAGAGTACACGCCTGCCACGGTGAAGGTCTGTTCGTATTCAAAGCCGGTACTGCTTATCGTGGGTGAGCTGATCGCGCCACCACCATCGGGCTGGGAGATGAAGGTGACATTATGGCTGCCGGGGTCGTCCCAGGTCCAACGCACGGTGGTGCCGGGGGTGATATCCATATTTCCGATATCTCCGGTGGAGAAGCCCCAGGGGATGTTGACGATAGCAGGAGCGGCGCTGGCGAACAGGCAAAGCCCTGCGAGGATGAGTGTGGTTTTGTTGAGTAGTTTCATAAGCATGTGCGTTCCTTGGCGCACCTGTGCTTGCTGTCAAACTGCATGGCTGTTTCTAGGGGGCATATGCCTTCTCCTAGTTACCTTTTGCTCGGGCCATAGGTTTTCCTCGCGCTGTTGTGGTGCACAAAAAAGCCGCGGCGGTGAAGCTACGGCTTTCGTGAAAGGGACTGGGTTTGGCTTTAAGCTCTTCGCTTCCGTTGCCACGTGGCGAGTCCTAGGATGCCGAGTCCGGCGAGGGCAGCGTAGGTCGAAGGCTCAGGAACGATGCTGAGCGTGATGGTGTCGCTGGGCAGCGTCCAGGTATAGTCACCGGGGGTGAGGAGCATGCCGTCGAAGCTGGCGGCGGTGGCGTCAATGGTGATGGGGTCGTTGCTGCTGTAGCTGTCCAGCAAACCGATGGTGCCGGGAGAGCCGAGGAGGAGCAGGTCGCCGGTGTTGGTGGTTAGTTGGACCGGAGAAGCGTCTCCAAACACACCGCCGGCGCTACCGCCACTGTAGATGCGCAACGTCTGTGCGGAGCCGGGCGAGGCGATGTTGAAGTTAGCCTCGCCGACCCCGGAGAAGATGTAGCCGTTGGCCGCGCCAGTGGCGCCAGGGGTCAGCCCGGTGAGGTTAATAGCGCCGGTGCCGCTGAAGACCGCCTCGCCGCCAACATCGGTGACGGTAATGGTCAGGGCCGCGTGGGAAAGAGTGCATGCCGAAAACAAGGCAATGCACGTAGCAGTAAGTCGTGCAATAGTCATTAGTTCATCTGCATAACGTATTTAGGAAATATGTCAACGAGCTATAACAGTCGACGTCGCATGACAGCGTCGTGCGCGACCAGGGTTTTTGATGCTTTTTTAACCAAAGAGGGCAGTAATGGAGCGGTTTTCGGGGTGTTTTTGTCGAGGATTCGTAAAATGGTTTTGGCCATATGCTTTGAGGTTTTCAAATTATACGAATTGGGTAGTTTGGCCTTATGACAAACACACTCACCATGCCACCGATGAAGTCATCCGCCCTCTCCGCTGAAATCATTCACAAGCTGATCGCCGAGGAGCTGCCGGGCTGGTCCCTGGAAAAGGACCGCCTGACCAAGCTTTTCGAGTTCAAGGATTTTTCCGAAGCCCTCGGGTTCATCGTGCGCGTCGGTGCGGCGGCGGAGAAGCTCGACCACCATCCGGAGTTGTTCAATGTCTACAGCCGTGTGAGACTCGCGCTCTACACTCACGATGCCGGCAACAAGGTGACCAAGCGCGACATCGACCTGGCCCGCGCGATTGAAAGGTTATTGTAAGCTTCCTGTGCTATCGTTACAGGGATCTTATGAAATCGATAGCAGCGCTTCTTTTCCTTACGTTCTGCACCACACTTGGTCTGCACGCGCAGAATACGGCCATCGAAGGTAATTTCCAAGAGGTGGAAATCCCCAGCGGGATGGTCTCTTCGGTGGCGGGCAACTGGAACGTCATCTACCTGCGCTCCTTTGGCACCCTGACTGTGGTACAGGGCAACTACAACCTCGTCTTTGCCGAGGCGGACTCGTCCGTGCTTCAGGTGGAAGGTAACGGCAACCGCGTTATCTATGATGCGGAAATCCCCGAGGACGTCGTCGTCATCCGACCGGGGGAATCCATCAATTTCTGGGCTTACTTTGGACAGTGGCCCTGGGTGTACGTTGCCGACAAAGGCTGGTACTACCTCGAGCCGTCACTTTTGGGACTCTGGGGTTATCCGAATGATCCCGACAATCCCGTTATGCTCTTCCTCGCGCCCGGCCCGAACTTCTGATCTCTGGGGCTGCGCACCCCGCATGCTTAGGAAAAAGCGGCTTTGGCCATGAGCTTGGGCACGTCGGTCTTCCTGAGCTTGGGGCGTGAGGCGAGGGTGTCGTAATCCTGCGCGGCGATTTTCTGCAGGATGGTAGTGCCGCCGTGCCAGGTGAGCTTGATTTCCAGACTGAGCGGGAAGGGCAGGGCTTTGCCCAGAGGCTTGCCTTGATCGAAAATGGACTGCGCGCGGTCGACCTGGAACTTGAGGCAGTCGCGCAGGGGCTGGGGAGTGCTGGGCTGGTCGAACATCGCGCGGTCCACGCCGAACTTGGGCCAGTCCTCTTCGGGGATGTAAATGCGGCCGTCCTTGCGGATGTCCACGCCGACGTCCTGCCAGAAGTTGGCAAGCTGGAGCGCGGTGCAGATGTGATCGGACCACTGGAACCACTGCTCGTCATGGTGGCCGTGCAGAATGAGCACGAGCCGTCCGATGGGGTTAGCGCTGCGTCGGCAGTAGTCCAAAACCTCGGCGTGGGTGGCGTAGCGGAGCTTGAGGCAGTCCTGCTTGAAGGCGCTGAGAAGGTCTTTAAACAATTGGACGTCAGCCTTGGTTTCGCGAATGGTATTTGCCAGGGCGAGGAATATCCAGGCGTATTGGGGGTCGAGGGGGCCGACACCCTCGGCGGCCTTGTCCAGCTCGGCCTCGAAGGCGTCGAGGCGGTCCACGCGCTCCTGCGGGGTGGGGGCGCCGGATTCGCCCCAGCCCTCGTCGGCGATATCATCGGCGGTGCGGGCAAAGGCATACACGGCGCTGACGTGCGGGCGGATGTGTTTGGGCACCAACCGGGCGACAGGGAAGTTCTCATAATGCTCCCGCGTCAGGGCGTGGCAACGTGCGTAGGCCTCGGGCAAGTCCATAAGGGCGGCAGAATATGTTTGCGGCTGGCATCGTAAAGCTAACATATCGTTTCTTTTCAAAGCGTCACTTTTGAGCGAGTCCCAGCAGCCCCGAGTCCTTGTCACCGGTGGAACCGGCTTTGTCGGTTCGGCGGTGGTGCGGCGTTTGCTCGATGCTGGCTACCCGGTGCGTGCGCTGGTGCGGGAGAACAGCCCGAACCTGCGCAATCTCGAGGGCCTGGATGTTGAGCGGGTCCACGGGGACATCACCCGGCGAGAATCCCTGGAGGCAGCGGCGGCCGGCTGCGGTGTGATTTTTCACCTCGCGGCGGATTATCGCCTGTGGGTGCCCAAGCCGGAAACGATGTACGCGGCCAATGTCGAGGCCAGCCGGGGCCTCATCGAGGCGGCGGCCCATGCCGGGGTCGACCGCGTGATTTATTGCTCCAGTGTGGCGACGCTGGGCCATTCGCCCAACGGTAAACCTGCCAACGAAAACACTCCCGCCCGCCTGGAGGACATGGTCGGGCACTACAAGCGCTCTAAGTTCCTAGGTGAACAAGCCGCCCGTGAGGCGGCGGAAGCCACCGGCGTGCCGGTCGTCTACGTACACCCCTCCGCGCCGGTTGGCCCCCGTGACATTCGCCCGACCCCCACCGGACGCATGGTGCTGGACGGCATCTCGGGCAAGCTGCCCGCCTTTGTCGACACGGGCCTGAATATCGTCCATGTGGACGATGTCGCTACGGGCATTTTGCTGGCTCACGAGCGCGGAGCCCCGGGCCAGCGCTACATTCTGGGCGGGCAGAACATGACTTTGCGCGAGATTTTCAACGAACTGGCCGAGCTGGCGGGCTGTAAACCGCCGCGATTGGAGTTGAACCCGACCTTGCTGACCCCACTGGCGTTCCTCAGTGAGCTCGGGGCGCGCATCACCCGCCGGGAGCCCCGTCTGCATCTGGATGTGCTGCGCATGGCGCGCAAGCGGATGTTCTTCAGCAGTGCCAAGGCTGAGAAAGAGCTGGGCTATCGGGCCCGCCCCGCGCACGACGCCCTGTCAGCCGCCGCCAACTGGTTCCGCGAAAACGGCTACTGCCGCTGAGGCTAATACCCTGAAAAACGGAAAATCTGAAAGCTTGAAAGGGGCCGAACCTCCGGTGCTCCCGGGCCACCGATTCATCCGGGGTATCCATAGTCTACGGATTATCCCTGAATGAATGTTCTACAGGCTTTTCCTGAGGGCTTCCGGTTTTTACAAGCTCTTGACGGAAAACCGCTCCGGCATGGTAGAAAAGTTTGACTCAGTGCCCCCGAAAGCCCATTTTGACGGGCCTTAAATCGATATCGCCCGTGTTTGATTTGTGCTATGTTGGGAAAGCAAAAGAATGTCCGTGGACCGGACTCTACACCACTGGGCAGACATCTTTCTCCGTAATTCCCCCTCCATCCCGGTTTCTTTGACAAGCTATGAAGCAAAATCTCGTCCGTTCCATCCTGTCACGAACACTCTTTACGCTGCTTGGCTTCACGGCAGCCATCACCGGCCCCAACGCCCTGGCCACCATTACCTGGCCGGATGTCGATAACGAGGAATTGCCCCTCGCTACGGTGTTTCCCCAAGACATTAACTCAACCGTGGCTTTTACGGGAGATTCTATTGCCTACTCGAGTAGTGACACGACCGTTTGCACCGTCGATGCGACGGATCCTAATAATCCGGTGTTTCAGTTCAGCCGTTTCGGCCTCGTCACCGTCTGGATCGTGGAAACCACCGGTGGCCTTGAGACTGACCGGGTAGCACAGACCTTTGGGGTCGTCCCAACCGATCCCGGTATTGCTACGGCCACCTTGACCTTTAACGACGTAGGAGAGGGCAATGTGGTTGGTAGCGGGTCGGACACTACCCTGGTGGGCACCGGTCCCGGTGGCGTCAAGCTCACCTACACTTTCGATGATCCCGACGTAGCGAGTATTTCGGGTAATATCCTGACAGCTCTTGCGCCTGGCACCGTCAATGTAACGCTGAACTTCGTTGGTAATGCGACCTTTGCTCCGGCGAACTCAATCACCAAGACCGTCACGGTCAAGGAAGGGCAGACGATTACTTTCCCGGCCATCGCGGACAGGGCCTATAATCCGGAGGAGAATTTCATTGTGCTCAATGCAACCTCGAGCAGCGGCCTGCAGGTGTCCTATGAGATCATCGCGGGAGACACCGGCACTATCCAGAGTGGCGGCGTGAGCATCTCCGGGGCGGGCCCGCTGACAATCCGTGCCACTCAGGTGGGGGACGGTGATTTCGCGGCAGCAACCAGTGTGGACCGTTCCTTCACGGTGACGCGTGGCGAGCAGGAAATCACCTTTTTCGGCGAAACGGGGTCCCTGGTGGAGGATGGCGCGATTTCCAATAAGACCATTGGCGACGATCCTTTTACCCTCACCGCGATTACCGACAGCGGGGAACCCGTGGATTACTCCATTGTCAGTCTCACCCCCAATCGCCCGGCTGTGACGCTCGAGGGCAATACGATCACCGTCAGCAGCAACGCGGCCAATACCGCCGAAGTGGTGGTTCAGGCCATCGCTCCCGTGACGCCGAACTATAATGCCTCTCCAGCCGTTACCCGCACATTTCAGGTGCGCCTCAACCAGACCATCACTTTCGACAGTTTCGCCGGAAACACACTAGGCGATCCGGCCATCAATCTAGGCACCAAGGCCTCCTCCACCAGCGGCAACGTCGTTGATTTCGAGGTGGTACAGGGTGACGTGTCCATCCTTCCCGGCACGCCCCAGCGACTGGCCATGTTTGGCATCGGCATCGTTACCCTGCGCGGGACAGCAGACGCCGCGGACGACCCGCTTCTGGACGATCCCCTGTACAATGCGGTTTCGGATACGGTGACTTTTGTGGTCGGAGGTATCGAAACCACCACCGGCCCCGGCTTCCTGGACTTGTGGAAGTGGCGTAATCCCCCCGAGTCGACAACGGAAGATTACAATGGCATTTCACTCGGCCCGGACGGTGATGATATCGTTGCCGTTGGCGATAGCGGTATGATCGCACGTTCCCTCGATGGTTTTACCTGGACCACGCAGACTGTCGGGGCGGAGGACCTCAATGATGTTGCCAGCAATCCGGTGAACGACAACTACGTGGCTGTCGGTAACAACGAAACAATCTTGCTGTCCACGGATGGTGTGATCTGGAGCGCGGTTACGGTGCCTGCTGGTATCGGTGATCTGCTCGCCGTCGGCTACGGCGGAACCACCGGCTATGTAGCTGCCGCCTACGATGGAGCCACGACCACTATTGTCACCTCGACGACCGGTGCGGACGGCACCTGGGCGGTCGATGCGACGTACCCCGGTGATGTCTCCGATGTCCAGATCAACGCGATCGAGTTCAGCGACACACTCGACCAATGGATTCTGGCGGGGAACGTCGGCACCATCGTTACGATGGATGATATTACCGGCGTCTATACCGTGCAGCGCAGCGGGCCCAGCGAAAACCTCTACGGCATTCACACGCTAGATGATGGCAGGGTCTATATTGTCGGCGACGCCGGCATCGTCCTGAGCACCAGCGATCCGAATCTCTCGAACTGGAGCAAGCCGTTCTCGGGGACCGATTACGCGCTCTACGACATCTTTTCGGGCAACGGATACCTGGTTGCGGTTGGTGAAAACGGGCGCGTGCTTACCTCTCTGGTCAATAACGGGACCCTCTGGACGGAAAGCGTTTCCCGCTTTCCGCTCGATATGCGGTCGCAGGTTTACTTTGAAGGCCTCTTCATCAGCGCGGGGCAGAATTACTCCATTCTGACCTCGGCCACCGGTCTGGAGTGGACGCAGATCAGCTCCTCCTCGGACGGTAGTCTGAACGACGTGGCCGGTACGGATACCGCCATCATCGCCGTCGGGGATGCCGGGCTTATCCTCCGCTCCGATGATGGTGGTGATAGCTGGACCGAAATCGTATCCGGCACCGTGGAAGAGCTGAATGGCGTCGTGGCCACTGAAGATGAAATCATCATCGTGGGCAACAACGGCACCGTCCTCAAATCGTCCGACGACGGCTTGACCTGGACCCCCAAGGGTACGCTGACTACCAATCTCCGCGATATCGCAGTCTACATTGATGACTCCTCGGCAAAGACCTACGTCCTGGTCGGTGAGAGTTCCACGATTGCCTATTCCATTGACGACGGCGAGACCTGGACCCGCAACAATTTTGGCACGGTCAGCTTCAACGCCGTTACCTACGCCAACAACCGCTTTGTGCTTGTCGGCGATAATGGCACGATCATGAGTTCGCCCACCGGCACCACCGCCTGGGATACCGAAACCTCAAATGTCACCAGTAACCTCTACGGAGTTGCGGGCAGCAGTGAAACCGGCGACATTGGCTTTGTCGTCGTGGGCGCCGACGGTACCATCCTGACATCCCAGGCCGGGGACGACTGGGCCACCCGTATATCCTCGTTCACCGATGATTTACTCGACATCGTTTTCGCCGACGGGGTCTTCGTGGCCGTAGGCGAGCGCTACGCCTTTGTCGCCTCCGAGGACGGCATTAACTGGTCTTCCCAAGTGTCCGGTTCGCTCAATTACCTCAATGGCGTGGCTTTTGCCGGCGATATATATATCGCGGTGGGGGACTATGGCGCCATTCTCACGGCGGATAGCGTCTTGCCGACAGGCTTGGACACCTGGCAGTTGCGCAATCCGGTGGGCGACGGCGAGAACATC
Source organism: Verrucomicrobiia bacterium (assembly GCA_030432235.1). Lineage (GTDB taxonomy): Bacteria > Verrucomicrobiota > Verrucomicrobiia > Opitutales > Cerasicoccaceae > JAUIHT01. The sequence continues at coordinate 834,989 of JAUIHT010000001.1, forward strand.
AACGATGTCGTTTTCGGCAACAACAGCTTCGTTGCCGTGGGGGACAACGGCTCGCTCTACGTCTCTACCGATGGCGAGAACTGGGAGAAAAAGGAAATTAACGAAACCGTTAACGGCCAGTCTCAGCCGCTAACCGCGGATTTAAAGGGGGTTGCCTACGGAAATGGCCTCTACATGGCTGTAGGGGGCACCCGTGTGCTTCGCTCTACCAACGCTATCAACTGGCAGACAGTGTACGTCTGGACGGCCGACTTGCTCGGCATCTCTTTTGGCAATTCCCAGTTTGTGATAACCGGCGACGCCCGTACCATCCTTTCTACTGTGGATGGCACGTCCTGGAGCTCGACCCGTTTAGGGGTTCAGCCTGAGACCGGTGCGGCCCTCTACGACGCTGCCTATAGCGAGGAACTTGGTTTCTGGACGGTGGCTGGTGATCCCGCCCAGTGGGAGCCCATCGACGGCAACTTATTTGACGGCGAGTATCCCACGATGACCCAGGTCTTCACCTCCGTCAACGGGATCAACTGGCAGCGTCAGGTGGTGCCGATGATCAACGATACGGATTTCTACACCGGGTCGATGCGGTCGGTTTCGGCCGGTTTTGATGTTGCCGGTGATCCAGTCGTTCGGACATTCGGGCACAATGCCGGGGTAGATAACAACGATCTGATCAGCTATAACGGCACCTCTTGGGTATTCGGTGGCGGCGAAGCCGTCGATATCAACGGGTCGGTCTACACCGAGGGCAATGGTCAGCCCGGCTTTATTTATGTCGGTGAACTCGGCGCCATCGGTGGCCAGGAGCCTAGCTTTATTACCTTCCCGGGTATTACCAGCACACTCAACGGCATAGCCTTCGGCAAGCAGACATACATCGCGGTCGGCGACAGTGGCCGCATTCTCAGTTCCACGGATGCCCGCTCCTGGAGCGTGCGTTCCAGCGCCAACCTGGCTGCGCTGAACGCCGTGGTAGTCAATTCCCAGGGCAAGTATGTCGCCATCGGGGCCGACGGCACACTCCTGAATTCAGAGGATTCCATCTCCTGGACGGCTGCTACGTCTGTGCCTACCGCCTATCAGTCGACCAGCTTCTTTGATGTCACCACCACCGATTCGTTCTTTGTGGCCGTCGGTGATAACGGCTCCGTCCTGATTTCCTACGATGGTGATGTCTGGGACTCCAGAGCGGTCCCGGCATTGTACGAACTTTACGCAGTGACTTACGGGGATAACACGATTGCGGCCGTTGGCGCGGGTGGTGAAATCGTAACGTCTCCCGATGGAGACAACTGGTTCAGTGGCGAAACAGGCACGACGAATCATTTGCGTGCGATTCATTACGCGGATGGCCTTTTCGTTGCCGTCGGTGAGGGCGGCACCGTTTTAACCAGCCCGGACGCGCAGACCTGGACCGCGCGTACATCCGGGACCACCCAGGCACTCTACGGTGTCGGTTACGGTGAGGTGGATGGCGTCGGCAGGTGGCTCGTCGTGGGGGTGAGTGGCATTGTTCTGACCTCTGATGATGGGGGAGCGACCTGGACGAGCCAGTTCTCCGGCACGGACAACACCCTGACCAGTGTGTCCTACGGCCTTGGCAACTTCTTTGTCGTCGGCAGTGCCGGCACCGGGCTGACCTCCACGGATGCGGAGGAGTGGTTCCGCCGTCCGACCTCCACCGGCTACCGTCTCAACGGCGCGACGTATTTCAACGGCGTCTTTACCGCTGTGGGCGATTCCAGTACGATTATTACTTCGGGGGATATTCAGCCGCGTATCGATCAGACCATCAAGTTCCAGTTCATCTCCAACAAGATTATTAGTGATACGACTCCCTTCCTAATCGAGGCCTCGGCCACTAGCAGGTTGCCGGTAAGCTTCGAAGTTTTGAGCGGGCCGGCGAGCATCGTCAACGGTAACATGGTGCAGCTTGACGGTACGACCGGGGAGGTGACCATCCGGGCCAGCCAGGCGGGGAATGTCCGCTACAATCCCGCCACGTCAGTGGATCAGGCCTTTAATGTTCGCGAGAAGAATCAGGTCATCACCTTTTTCGGCCAAGTAACATCGACTGGTAGCGGTAGTATCTCCGGTAAGATATACGGTGAAAACAACAACCAGTTCACGATAAGAGCGACGGCAGACAGTGGCCTGACGCCCACCTTCACCGTGCTCTCCGGTCCGGCCTCGGTCAGCAATGCCGGGGGAGGCTTTGGCACGGTCACCCTCAGTGGCGCCGGGCACGTCGTATTGCAGGCCCAGCAACTGGGCAACGACACCTACAACCCGGCGGAAGTGGTCACACGCGAGTTTGATGTGGCGAAGGGCACCCAGACCATCACCTTCCCCAGTGCCGGCCCCTTCGAGGTAGGAGACCCCAACTATACGTTACAGGCCGAGGCCAGCAGTGGATTGACGATTACCTATTTCGTGGTTAGCGGGCCGGGGACCATCGTCAAGGACAACGAACTTCAGTTTACCGGCAGCGGTGAAATCATCGTGCAGGCCAGCCAGGCTGGTGATGAAAATTATGAGTCAGCCCCGCCGGTAATCCAGTCCTTCACGGTGCAGCCGTCCAGTGTGGGGAGCAACTGGACCGCACGCACCAGCCCTACCACGCAGGACTTGCTTTCAGTTAACTTCCTCGGTCAGCAGTTCCTGGCCAGCGGCAACAACTCGGTCGTACTCAGCTCCGTTAGCAGCACTACCTGGACGTCCCGTTCGGGTGGTAGCAGTGCGATTCGGGACATCGCTTTGGGCGGGGTGCCGGCTCTCTACGTTGCCGTCGGGGAGGAGGGTATTCCACAGACTTCCACAGACGGCCAGAACTGGGATGTGGTCACCTCTTCCTTGTCCGCCTCCTTGAACGGGATTACCTATGGTGGCGGCCGTTTTCTCGCCGTGGGTGATGGCGGTTTTGCTGCGGTTTCCACCGATGGTTCAGAGTGGACCGAGGTAAGTACCGGTGCTTCAACCGATCTGCAGGATGTTATTTTTGCCAATGAACATTTTATCGCTGTGGGCGAGAATACCGTCCTCGTCTCCGACGACTTTGGTAGCACATGGGAAGTATCCACCTTCAGTACGGGTTTCAGTCTCAATGCGATTGGGTACGGGAATGGAACCATCGTGGCCGTGGGGGACAGCTTCCTGGTTTTGACCTCCACCAACGATGGGAACTCCTGGCAGGTGCGTCCCGCGGCGGCAGATACGGATTTGTTGGACATCACCTATGGCTCTGGTCGTTTTGTGGCCGTGGGCGCCGAAGGGGGGATGTTTACTTCCAGCAACGCTATTAACTGGGTCTCCCGGGATGCGGGCACGACGAATGATTTGAACGGGGTTGCCTTCGTCGAAAACATCTTCGTGTCGGTCGGCGATGGTGGGGTTATCCTGACTTCCGGATCACCCACAACGAAGGAAGAGCAGACGATAAACTTCCAGGCCATTGCGGAGCCAACTACTGGTAGCCTCACGACTCAACTAGTGGCACGTTCCTACGACTCCACAAACGCATCCACCAATCTGCAGGTCTCCTTCTACGTCGTCGAGGGCGACGCTACGATCAGTAATGTTACGCTCGCTCCGAACGGACAGACTCGGGCCACCCTGACCCTATCCGGGAACCCTGGCGACATCACGGTGGTCGCCAGCCAGAATGGCGATAGCAATTTCTATGCGGCTGAGAATAAGGAACGCACCCTGGTCATTGCAGGCGAGAGCCAAACCCTCAGTGACCTGACTCCTCCGGCCGGGGCCTTGTCCTACACGACGGTTCCCATCACCCTGTCGGCAGAGTCCGTGGATTCGACCACTGGCGATCCCACCGGTTTGGCTATCAGGTTTGCACTGGTATCGGGTGACGCAACCGTGAGCGGCAGCACTTTGACGCTGGGCACCGACTCTATTGGTACCGAGGTGGTTGTTCGTGCGTACAACTCTGGAAGCGATGCCTATATCGCCCTTTCGGAGGAGATTACGTATAATGTCGTGCGTGAAACCACCTCGATTACCTTCGAGAAAATCCCGAACAAGGTTGTTTCTGATGAGGCCTTCAAGATTGTAGCGCAAACCTCCAACGGAGAAGATGTGGCGATTCGTATTATTTCCGGTTCCAATCTGGCCTCCCTGCGCTCCGAGGATATCCTGGATGAAGCCGGCAACACGACCTATACTCATACGGTAACCCTTCAGGGCGGGGATGACGATGTCGGAATTGTCACCATGGAAGCTTATACGACTTCGGCCAACAAGGTTCAGGCTCCCGCAGTCACCCGTAGTTTCGTCATTTCGCGTTTCGAGCAGAAGATCACCTTCGCCGAAGTTGGAGATAAGACATTTGGCGATGCGCCGTTCAACGTAAACGCGGTGGCTGATAGTGGTGGGGATGTCACCCTGACCCTGGCTGATACCGAGATCGCCACCCTCGATACGGATACGAACGAGGTCACCATAAAAGGTGCCGGCACGATCAAGATTTCCGCCCGGGCCACCTACTCGCCGGACTTCGCCTACGGGCCGGCGGAAGCGGAGCTGACCGTTACCGTGGCCAAGGCCAGCCAGGTTTTGCGATTCGAGGAAATTCCAGACCAGTTTGCCACTAACGGTACGGTTATCTCTCTGCGCGCCAGGACCCACATCAATGATAATGAACAGCCCGCCGACCAGACCACGTACCCCATCGTGTTCAGCGTGGTCAAAGGGGCCGCTATCGTGAACTTGGATAATACCGCGAAGACCCTCACGTTAACGGGTGTTCAGGGGCAGGTGACCATCCAGGCCGCCCAGGCGGGTAGCAAGGACGTCAACGCCGCCACTCCTGTGGAGCAAAGCTTCGCGGTGTCCTCTTTTGGTAAGGTACCTTTCTCCGGTGACGGCATCATGGAGGGGTCCACCTACGGCAACGGCCGTCATGTGGCGGTCGGGCAGGAAGGCTTTATCTTCCGCTCCACTAGCGACGCTGAACCTCGCAGTTGGGAGTTTATTGCCGGTCCCACGACACAGGGCCTGTATGATGTGGCATTTGGCAACGGCATCTTTGCCGCCGTCGGATTCTTTGGGACCGTGATCACCTCTTCGGATGGCGAAAACTGGACCTTGAACGAGGTCAGCCAGCCGGTTCTTCTTAACTCTGTAGCCTACGGTAATGGCCGATTCGTGTCCGTGTCTTCCGGCGGCATCGGCTATGTGTCCACCAATGGCACTTCATGGGGTGAGGTGAATACAGGGACCATTAATCCCCTGACTGAGATTGCCTATGGCTTGGCTTCAAACGGCACGCCACAGTTTGTGGCGGTTGGCCCGGTAGGAACGATTGTGACCTCGCCGGACGGCAACTCTTGGACGGTACGTAATGCCGGTACGCAGCTCAGCCTCAACGGGGTGACCTACGGCAGTGGGATGTTCGTCATCGTGGCGGATCGCAGTACCTACCTGTTCTCCCAGGACGGAGGCGTCACCTGGCGCCGTCGCTCCGTGCCTACGGAAACTCTGGCGGAAGACACGAGCCTGCAAAGTGTGGCCTTCGGCGCGACTTCCTTCCGTGTGGTCGGACCTGATGGCCTGATTCTCACTGCCACGCCCGAGGCAATTGTCGATCCGCTCTCGGATGATTTGACCAGTCGCTGGGTCAAGGATGTGTCTCTGGGAACGTCGACTCTGAAGGATATCTCCTTCGGTGGAGACCGCTTCGTCACCGTCGGTGAGGATGTATCGATACTCATCTCGCTGCCACAATTCGGTTTGCGTTCCGCCCTGAGCACCGGCGGCGGCTACCGCTGGAGCTCCTGGATGGGCTGGCTCTATGGCATGAATGCGCCCTGGTATTACCACTTTAATCTGGGCTGGCTCTACGTCCAGGGTCCGGAATCGAGCATGTGGGCCTATTCGCCCGACCTCGGATGGGTGTGGACCAGCAAGGATGATTATCCCTGGATTTTCCTGATCGATACGGGTGTTTGGCACCTCTATGATGTGGATTCCGTCAGCCCACGCTACTTGTATAATACAAGCACGGGCACGTGGGAGTCGTTCTAGGATCGAGATTAGGCGTTGCCTTGTCGGACTGACTCCCTCTCATAGGCGTACATGCTAGAGGAATCTTATCGTAAAGCCGCCATCGAGGCGGTCCTGAATGCCATGCGCCTGTGCGAGAACGTGCGCGGCAAACTCGACAGTGGTGCCTCCATGGAAAAGGCCGACCTGTCGCCTGTCACGGTGGCGGATTTCGGCGCGCAAGCGGTCGTGCTTCATGCCTTACACCAGGCTTTCCCCGATATCCCGGCCGTCGGCGAGGAGGATGCCTCCGACCTGCGTGGCGAGGAAAACGCCGCCCTGTGCGAGCGTGTCGTCGCGGAGGTGAACGCCGTCACGCCCGGTCGGGATGCCGATTCCGTTCTGGCTGCGATTGATCGCGGCAACCATCCGGGGGGCCCGAAGGGGCGTTTCTGGACGCTCGATCCCATCGACGGCACCAAGGGATTTCTGCGCAAGGACCAGTACGCGGTCGCGCTTGCCCTCATCGAGGACGGCGTCCCTGTTTTCGGAGTCCTGGGTTGCCCTCAACTGCCAGTTCAATGGACGGAACCGGATGGTGCGCGTGGGTGCCTTTTCGTCGCGCAAAAGGGCAAGGGCTGCCAGCAGCTCGATGCCTCAGGCCAGTTAGTCGACCCGGTGAGGGTGGATATGGTGGTCGATGCCTCGGAAGCGGCTTTTTGTGAGTCGGTCGAGAGCGGCCACTCCAAGCACGACTGGTCCGCCGCTGTGGCCGAGCGTCTGGGGATTGCCCGGGACTCGGTACGCATGGACAGCCAGTGCAAGTATGCCGCCATCGCACGCGGGGATGCCTCGATTTACCTTCGCCTGCCTACGCGTCCCGGCTACGAGGAGAAAATCTGGGACCACGCCGCCGGCTGCCTGTGTGTCCAGTTGGCAGGAGGCCGTGTGACGGATATTACCGGGGCCGATCTCGACTTTTCTCAGGGCAGCACCCTCAAAAACAACCGCGGCGTCATCGCCACCAACGGCCATCTCCACGACGAAGTCGTCGCTGCGGTGCAGGCGACCCAGGCGTAGCAGCTTGCAGGAAACCTGGGGCTCCTCGCCCCAGCCCCCATTAATAGTTGCCGCCGGAGGTATAGCCGCTGGTGGTGGCGGAGGTTTTGTGGCCGCTGGTGTCGGTGGAGTCGTCGTCCAGCTCGTCGACCATCTGCCCGACCGGGCCCTGCCCGCTTTCGATGCGTTTGGCGGCGGCGCGACCGGCCAGCGCGTACCAGCAGCCGCTTTGCAGCAATAGGCCGGCCAGCAAAAAGGTAAGGATAAATAAGCGTTTCATCGTCTTATTAACGGTCACCGTAGCCGTCGGGATTGGCGGAGTGCCAGCGCCAGGCGGTTTCGACAATCTTGTCGATGGTGTCGAACTTGACCACCCAGCCGAGCTCCTGCTTGGCTTTGGTGGAGTCCGCGTAGAGCGCGGGCGGGTCACCGGCGCGGCGTTCTACCTCGACCACAGGCACCTTTTTGCCGGTGGCTTTCTCGACTGCGGCAATGACCTCGCGGACGGAGTTGGGGGTGCCGGTGCCGAGATTGTAGAAGTACTGCGCGCCGGGCTGGTCGAGCTTGTCGAAGACGGCGATGTGGGCGCGGGAAAGGTCGTCCACGTGAACGTAGTCGCGCAGGCAGGTGCCGTCGGGGGTGTCGTAGTCGGTGCCGAAAATCTTGATGTTCTCGCGTTTGCCGGTGGCGGCGTCGATGACCAGCGGAATGAGGTGGGTTTCTGGATCGTGGTCCTCGCCAATGGAGCCGTCCTCGGAAGCTCCGGCGGCATTGAAGTAACGGAAGGCGGCGAAGCTGAGCCCGTGTGCATGAGCCAGGGACTTGAGCAGGTTTTCGACGTCGAGCTTGGTCTGGCCGTAGGGATTGATGGGCGCCTGGGGCAGATCCTCGGTCATGGGCAGGCGCTCGGGTACACCGAATGTGGCGCAGGTGGAGGAAAAGACGAACTTCGTCACGCCGGCATCCAGCATGGCTTCAAGCAATCGCAGGGTTTCCACGAAGTTATTCTCGTAATACTTCAGCGGGGCGGTGACGGACTCGCCCACGTAGCAGTAGGCCGCGAAGTGCATGACCAACTCGATCGCTTCGCTTTCGAGGATGTCTTTGACCTTTTCCTTGTCGCCGAGGGAGACGTCATAGAAGGGCACGCCCTCCGCCACAGCCTTGCGGTGGCCGTAGACCAGGTTGTCGAGGATGACGGGCTGATGCCCGGCCTCCAGCAGTTGTCTTACGCAATGGCTACCAATGTAGCCCGCACCTCCAACGACCAATACTTTCATCGGGGTGGGTCGTAGCAGTCTTCGGATGTCCGGCGCAAGCCGATAAAGCCTTGTCGCCGGAAACAGCAGTATTGATGGCCGAGGCGACGATGAAAACTGTTGGATTCCCCGACATGTGAAGGGTGAAGAGGAATGAGAAAAGCGTTGGACAAATCGTAAAAGGCGGGCAAGCTACCGGATTCTCCCATGTCAACCCGTCCCCGCATCGTCATCACCGGCATCGGCCTGACCGCGCCCAACGGCAACACCCTGGCCGAGTACCGCGCCAACCTGTTGGCGGGCCGCGCGAACATCCAGAACATCGACATGCGCTACATGGGGCAGGTACACGCCGGCGTGTGTGACTACGATGCGCGCAAGTATCAATCGCGCAAAGAGATACGCAACGGAACGCGCGCCGGGAGCGTGGCTATTTACTGCGCGCGCGAGGCCCTGGCGGACTCCGGGCTGGACTGGGAGTCGGTCGACAAGAGCCGGGTAGGGGTCTATCTGGGCACGACGGAGCACGGCAACGTCGAGACCGAGAACGAGATCCACAATATTTCGCAGTTCAACTACGACACCAAGTTCTGGACGCATCACCACAATCCCCGCACCGTGGCGAACAACCCGGCGGGCGAGGTGACCATGAACCTGGGCATCACCGGGCCTCACTACACCATCGGGGCGGCCTGCGCGGCGGGCAACGCCGGTCTCATCCAGGGGGCGCAAATGCTTTCTCTGGGCGAGTGCGACCTGGCTGTTACCGGGGGCGTTAGTGAGAGTATTCACACTTTCGGCATCTTTGCAGGCTTCAAAAATCAGGGGGCTCTGGCCCACCATGAGGACCCCAACCAGGCCAGTCGGCCCTTCGACAAGGGCCGCAACGGCATTGTCGTGAGCGAGGGCGGCTGTGTTTACCTGCTGGAGCGTCTGGAGGATGCCAAGGCCCACGGGGCGAAGATTTACGGTGAGCTGGCCGGCTGGGCTATCAATTCCGATGCCACCGATGCCGTCCTGCCCAACCCCGTTCGCCAGGCCGAGTGCATGCGCCTGGCCCTCTCAAGGGCGGGCCTGGAGCCCGGCGACATCGATATCGTCAGTACTCACGCCACAGCTACCTCCATGGGGGATATTCAGGAAGTTACGGCCCTGAAAGAGGTTTTTGGCGAGTCTTCCCGGACGCGCATCAACAACACCAAGAGCTTCATCGGGCATGCCATGGGGGCTGCCGGAGCCCTGGAACTGGCCGGGAATATCCCTTCCTTCGAGGATGGAAAGGTCCATGCCACCATCAACGTGGATGAGCTCGATCCGGAGTGCACTTTGCCTAATCTGGTTCTCAATCAGGCCGAAAGCGTCGAAAAGGTTGACACTATCCTGAATAATTCTTTCGGTATGCTCGGAATTAATTCAGTGCTTATTGTGCGGCGTTACTCTGAGTAACGCCTGCTTTCTTATTCAGAGAACATGACTAAAGACGACGTAAAGCAAATCGTGTTGGATATTATCGCCGAAATCGCTCCGGATGAAGACCTGAGCGACGTAAAGCCGGACGTGCGCCTGCGGGACCAACTCGATTTGGATTCCATGGACTTTCTCGATATTGTCATGGAGCTGCGCAAGCAGCATGGCATCGAAGTGCCCGAGGATGATTATCCCCAACTGGCCTCGCTGGATAGCTGCGCGAACTATCTGCAACCCAAGTTCGAAGCCCTGAACGCCTAATGGCTGTCGGGTCATGCCGTCTTGAAGCGCGCGCTCGATACGCTTGAAGAGGCCGACGACGTTATTCTCGGAGCGGGTTTTTCCGGCCTGTCCGCCGCGCTACGCCTGGCGCAGTTCGGACGGAAGGTCGTTGTTTTGGAAAAACACACCCTGCCGGGTGGGCTGAACTCCTACTACTACCGGCCCGGCAAGTACGTCTACGACTCCGGCCTGCATGTGCTGACCAATCGCTGCCCGGTCTCCCGCCGCTGGGGCATGCCTTTCGTCTACCGTCAGCTCGGCCTGAGCGCGGAGCAACTGCCGCTCCACGCACCCACGGCGCCGTCGCTGGTGCGTTTGGGGGATTGTTCGCTGGAAACGCCTGTCGAGGGAGAGGCCCTTCTGGAAAAAATAGCCGCCGACTATCCAGCCCAGTCCGACGGCTGGCGCGCCCTGTGGGCGTTGCTGCGGCAGGACCAGCTCGAGCCCGCGCTGGCGGCGACCCCGGCCCGCGAGGTGCTGGAGCGCTATCTTGGCGACGCCCAGCTCATCGACCTGCTGCGGCTGCCGGTTTTCCTCTATGGCGGTTATTCGGCGGGCGACATCAGTTTCCTGATTTTCCGCAATATCTTCCGCTCGCTCTTCATCGAGGGGGTGGGGCATCCTGGTTCCATCAAGCCCTGGCTGGACTCCCTCGTGTCTGCGCTCAAGGCAGCCGGAGGGGAGGTGTTTTACCGGGCGCCGGTGGTGGCCATCGAGCATCAGGATGGGGCCGTTCAGGCTGTCCGGCTGGAGTCCGGCCAACGCATCCGTGCGGGCAATGTGGTGTCCTCCATCGGCTGGGCGGAAACCCGGCGGCTGTTGGAGTCCGCCCCGGATGACGCCCCCACGGCACAGACGGCGTGCATTTCAGCGGTGGAAACGACCTTCTGCCTGAGCCGCGAGGAGGCCGCGCAGGCCTGTCCGCATCCCATGGTCTTCTTCCATGCGGACGAGCGTTTCGACTGGGACCCCGCCGCGCATCCGTTTCAAAGCTACAGCATCTCCTGTGCGGCGCATTTCGATTTCCCCGAGGAGCCGGAGTACTGCTTTTTTAAGATAGCCGCCTACCTGGGTGGTGAGGGCTGGCTGGGGCTCGACGAGGACACGTACTCGGAGAAAAAGGAGGCCGCGCGGGCGCGTCTGGAGGCTGAACTCCGTGAAAAGCTTCCTGGGCTGCTCCACATTCCCGATGACGCGGTGAACGAAACCATGACGCCACGGACGGTCCACCGCTACACCAGTCACGTCGACGGGGCCATCTACGGGGGCGCCGACAAGAGCTTTTCCGGGGAGACCAGGCACCGAAATCTGTTTCTGGTGGGCAACGACCAGGGCGGCATCGGAGTGGTCGGGGCGCTGATCAGCGGAATCGTAGTGGCCAACCTGAAGATTTTGACGGGTGGCCGTTGATAGGGAATAACTTAGCGCCTATTGGCCTCCTAAAAACAACCAGAGGTTGAAAATCAGGGCGAAAATCAAGATCGCCACCAGAATATAGCTCATGGGCCAGGGCTTTTTTGCCGACTCAGGGCCTTGATTTTCCGATTTCTGAGTCATTGGAGCCCTGTCATGCATGTTTTTCCTGGAAGCGCAATTGGATTTGCCATGAAGCCGCTTGTTCTCCATATAGCTTTGATTCGTCGTTACACTGTCATTGATTCATGAGCGCTACCACCGATTTTAATCCAGTCGGATTGACGGAAGCGCTGCCTTGGCCCTTCCTGGCTTGCAGGCGGGACGGTACGCTGTTGCACGCGAACAAGCATTTCAAGCAACTGACTGGCGGCAAGATTCCTCTCTGTAAGAAGGGAACTATCAAGGGGTTATTTACGGAAATGCCGGGTGAGCGGGCACCGGACGAGATCATACAGGAGGTCACGGGAAAAGCGGCCTGGCATGGCAAATGGAGTCTTCGCCGAGGCAAGGAGAACCAGGTGATCGAGTATCTGGTGCAGGTCGACGAAAAGGACGACAGCGTCGTTTGGATCATCGCACTGGAAAACCCGGTGGTGAACGGTCAAATGATCCTGAGCAGCAAGAGCGAGCTGCGCCTGCTGCAAATCCTGATGGATCACACGCTGGACTATGTATTTTTCACCGATATCAGCGGGCGCTTCATCATCACCAACCGTGCCTTCCAGCAGGCTCTGGATGTGCCGCATCCGGGTTTTGAAATCGGCAAGAAGATGGCGGACTTTGTCTCCCGCGAAACTGCCCGCTGGGTGGCCGAGACGGATGCCAATGTACTGAGCACGCTCAAGCCCCTGATCAACCACCAGGCGATGTTCCGCCTCAAGGGCGGCGAGGGCCACTGGCTGCAGACGACAAAGATGCCCGTCTTCGACAGTCACCGTAAGTGCATCGGCCTGGTCAACGTCAGCCGCGACGTCACCGACGCCAAGCAGTACGAGGAGATGCTCCACGAGGCCCTGCAGAAGGCCGAACAGGCCAGCCGCGCCAAGAGCGACTTCCTGGCCAACATGAGCCACGAAATCCGCACGCCCATCAACGGCATCATCGGCATGAGCGAGCTTTGCCTCGAAACAAAGCTGACCGGCGAGCAGGAGAGCTACATCGACTCCGTCCTGAGCTGCAGCAACACGCTGCTGACCATCGTCAACGATATCCTCGACTTCTCCAAGATCGAGGCCGGTCAGCTCCAGATGGAGATCATCCATTTCAACCTCGTCACGGCCATCGAGGAAGCCCTGGACCAGTTTGTGCCGTCGGCCCGGGAACGCGGGATCGAGCTTGTGGCGGACCTGTCTCCCTCCATCCCGGCTTATGTTCGCGGCGATCCCACACGCCTGAAGCAGATTTTGAACAACCTGCTGTCCAACGCGGTCAAGTTCACCGACGAAGGGGAAATCCTGGTGCGCGTGGCCGTACCGGGCGGCACCCACACGAAGCCGCGCATTCAACTGACAGTGAATGATACCGGGGTGGGTATTCCGGGGGATCGCATCGCCACCATTTTCGACAGCTTCACCCAGGCGGACAGCTCCACCACCCGCAAATACGGGGGTAGCGGGCTGGGGCTGGCTATTTGCCGGCGCCTCGTCGGCTTGATGAATGGCAGCATCAGCGTCGAAAGTGAGCAGGGCAAAGGCACGACCTTTACCGTTGAAGTGGAGTTTGAAGCTTCTTCCCGTCGCGACCCGCTGCCCTTTACACAGCTTGGCCGCCTCAAGGGCATGCCCGTGCTGATCATCGACGACAACAAGACCAACCGGAAAATCCTCATGGATCTGTGCCAGAGTTGGGGGTTCAGTCCGAAGGAGGCCGAGACGGGCTTGCAGGGGCTGGAAATCCTCGATCGCGCCGCGGCGCGGCACAATCCGGTGCGACTGGTCCTGCTCGACCACCAGATGCCCAATCTCAGCGGGCTCGACGTCTGCGCCCTCATTTCCAACCGGCCGGAGCTGCGCGATGCCCGTATTATCCTGCTGTCTTCCTCGCTTTCTCACGAGGAGATGGAGCGCGCGCGACGGCTCGGGGTCAGCAACATGCTGTCCAAGCCCGTCAAGCAGAGTGTCCTGCTCGACATCGTGCTGGAGGCCTTCAACCTTGTCTCAGCCTCGGCCAAGAAAAAAGCCGGTTCCCACGCGCCCTTCCAAACGGAATCCATGCCGCCCCTGCGCATCCTCCTGGCCGAGGACAATCCGGTCAATCAGGAGGTCACGATGCAGCGGTTGCGCAAGCTGGGGCACGACGTCACCCTGGTATCCGATGGGGCCGCAGCCGTGCACGCCTGCGAGGAAGTACGCTTTGACCTCATCCTCATGGACGTGCAGATGCCTGTTATGGACGGTATCGAGGCAACCCGCAAGATTCGCCAGGTCGAGCAGGACGAGGACTACCGCACGCCCATCGTGGCCATGACCGCCCGTGCCATGAAGGGGGACGAGGACGCCTGCCTGGATGCCGGGATGGATTACTACATGGCCAAGCCTTTCCGCGCGGCCAAGCTGCGGTCCGTGCTCGAAAAACTGGGGGACTTCGCAGAGCTCGGGGTTGTGGCCTCACGCGAGCTTTCCGAGCCGATATCCGACGAGGCGTACACCATCGAGGAAGCGGTTGCCACCATGCAGGATGAGGAGCTGGAGGACCTGATGGCTGCCGCGGAGGTCTTTTTGGTGCATTACAAACAGGATTTGTCCGATATCAAAACCGCCTGCAAGGCGCGTAAGCTGGACGAGGTGAACCACATTGCCCACAGCATCAAGGGGGCTGCCGGGCTCTTCAAGGCCAGCCGCCTGCGCCGCCTGGCCAACCGTATCGAAATGGCCGCCCGCCAGCAGAACGTGGAAGTCGTCGACGAGCTGGTGCCCGCGCTGGAAAAAGCCCTCATCGAGCTGTCCGGGGAAATCCATGATTTTCTCAGCAAGCGTGCTTCTTCGCGATAAGTGCAGCCGGGGCTTGAATCCGGGGCACGGTTCCTTAGATTAAAGCCCGGTTATGCCTGCTTCCACCAAGACGGTTGAAAATCCCGACACGGACACCAGTGTGGCCGAGTTGCTGCCTTGGCAGGTGATCGTGATGAATGACCCGGTGAACCTGATGTCCTACGTGGTCATGGTCTTCCGGCGGGTTTTCGGCTTCGATGTGGAAAAGGCCCGCAAGCACATGCTGGAAGTCCACGAGCAAGGTAAGTCCGTTTTGTGGAGCGGTGAGCGCGAGCAAGCCGAAACCTACGTCTATCAACTCCAGGAGTGGCAGCTCAACGCCTGCCTGAGTCGCGATGGCTGAGATTCACCTCAACATCACGCTGAATCCTTTCTTCCTCAGTCACATGAGGGGGATTGTCGATACGGTCTCGCGCAGTCTGAAGCGCCGACCGGCGGTGGCTCTGCGTCTGGGGGAAGACGCGGACGAAGACTTGCGGGAAGCCTGGATGCAGGGCCTGCTGGAGTCACTGCAGACGGATCTGGATGCGCTCAACGACCTGTTTATGGAGCTGGGCGCCGGTGGCGGCCTGCTGAATGTCAGTGAAGAGCAGGCGGAGAAGATGCTCCGCTCCGCCTCCGCGCTGCGCCTGCGCCTGCGCGAATCGTGCTTCAAAGGCCTTTCGGAGGATGCGCTTGAGACCGGCAAGGTGGATTTTCACCAATTTTCGCCCGAGGATCAGCGTGTTTATGGTGTGTACCTGTTTCTGGCGCATTTACAGGAGCAGTTGATCGCCGAGTTGGACCAGTCGGCCAGCGACTGGCAGGAATAAGATGGCAGAAAAAGTGCGAAAGAAGCTTTTCAGCCCATGCTTTTTGCGTACTATACGCATTGAACCTTCTTCTGTGTTCGATAACGCAAAACGTCTCTTATCCTTTTCTATTAATTAGGGAGCTAGCCCCGGGCGGTGGCTGTCAGGCCGTAAACCGGAAGACAAAAGCTGCACGGATAGCACCCACCTTGACGAAACAAGGTATTAGAGCGTTTCATTAAGAAAACGGCACGAGAGGAAGGTTCTCGATTTTTCCATGATTCCCAACCGTCCACTAGTTCTTCGCAGCAACCGGTTTTTAGGATCGGCCCTGATTGAAAAGGGCCTCCTCAAGAACGAGGACCTCGAAGCTGCCAACGAGCGTCTCCTGGAAGCCATTCAAAGCGGTGACGCGCGTACGGCCAACCTCCTCAACATCCTCCTGTACGACCTGCGCATCCTCGAAGAACCTGATTTGATCGATGCCATTATGGAGGATGAGGACATCGGTATCATCGATTTGGGGAATTACGATCTGTCCTTTCTGGTTGAGCACCCCATCGACATGGACCTGTGCTGGGCCACCTATACCATCCCCTTTGACCAGGTGGAGGGCTTTACCATGATTGCCAGCGCCTACTACCTGAGTAAGCCGGCCGTAAGTTTCTGGGAGGAGCAATTCCCGGGGCCGGTGTTATGGTATGTCAGCTCCGTCGGTTCAATCGCGGAGGCTATCGAGCGCCATCTGGCGGAAAATCCACCCGAAGAAGCTGCTGCGCAGGAGGGAAGTCCAACTCAGGCAAAAGAGAAGGCGTGATGGGGGAAATAGCCTGTTATTTTGAAGAAAACGTTAATTTTGCTCAATTACTGGCTATTGCGTCCGAAATACGTTATTGAGTAGTATTACTTTTATTATGGGTAAGCGTGTACTCATTCTCGACGACGATGCGGACTTCAACAATCTCCTGACGGATATATTCAGTCAGGCGGATTACGATGTGACCTCCGAGCGCGACCCCGAGGTCGCGGTTGACCTGTTAAGCCAGTCAGAATTCGACCTGGTGGTGACCGACCAGAAAATGCCCGGGCTGAGCGGCGAGGAGTTTATACGCGAGGTCAAATCCTCCAAGCCCGAGATTCCCATCATCATGGTGTCGGGCTATCTGGATAACGATACTATCCGTCGCCTGATTAAGGACGGTGTCGGCGGCGTTTTCCTCAAGCCCCTCAATGTGTTCTCACTTTTGAAGCGTACCGCTGCCCTCATCGAAGAGCGGGATGCCGGCCGTCGCCGTAAATCCAAATCCGATGAAGAACAGTCGACGGAGCTCGAGCCCGAGGAGTACCAGCACGCTTTGCCCTTTGGTTTTACGTCCTTGCCCTGCAAGTCTCCGCTTTCCCAGGAGTTCGCGAAAAAGCTGTATTCGCTGCGCAATTTCAAAACGAACCTCATCATCATCGCGCCCACGGGGTCGGACATCTCCGCCTACGTCGAGGATCTGAGCGGCTTTTCCCAGCCCGGAGAAGAAGCGTTCGTCTATGCCGATACCCGTAAACTCGACAATGCGGGGCTACTGGCCCAGATCGAGGAAGGCTCACGCTCCGGTGCCAACCGGGTCACGGTGGTTATCAACCACGCCGAGCGGCTGAGCGGTAGCCAGAAGAAAGCCATCTTTGCCGCCTCATCCAAGGAAGAGCCTTTCGACCAGCTCGCGCAGCCCCTGCGCTTTATCTTTCATGTGCCCAGTGATCTCGACGAACTCTACGACAACGGGGAAATTGATGACGACCTGTATATGTTCATGGGCACCTCGGAGGTGAAGGCGCCCGCGCTCAACGAAATCCGCGAGGATATTCCGCTGCTGGCCTACAGCCTGTTGAAGGCCGAATGTGAAGCCCGCGGTACGGCGGTTCCTTCGCTGGAGCCACCCGCACGGGTCTTTTTGCGCGACTTCGATTGGCAGGGTAACGCGGCGGAGCTCAAGCGTCATGTGGTTGCCATGGCCGATAAGGACACCTCCCAGCTTTCCCGTGGGGATTTGCAGGAGATTGCCGCGGCCCAGAAGACCAACAGCACCGGCAAAGGTCTGGATCTGCGCTACGAATTGGAAAATTTCCGCGCGGACCTCTGCAACGCCGCGCTCCTGCTTTGCGCTAAAGATGTCAATCTGGCAGCATCCATGCTTGGTTTGCCTGCTGAAGTAATCGTATCGAACAAGCAGCCGGAAGCGACTACTCAGAAATAGGATTCAAAGACTACCATTACGATATGCAGTTGCCAGCGCCCACGGTTACCGGATCGATAACGTTTTCCTCCGACTTTCAACAACTGTCCCTCGACGGTTCTCCGGGGGATGCGGATGCGTTGGCGATTTTTCTGCCCACGTTGGTGCGCTCGGCCAGCACCTGCGGTGATATACTGGAGCTGGGCACACTCACCGGCGTGGAAGGCTGGGGTGGGGGATCCGCATTTCGACTTTCCCTCGGGCCGGACAAAGTGGCGTATCAGCATCTGGGAGATGTTTATGACCCCGGTGCGCTGGATGAAGACGGTTCGCATACGGACGATTGGCGCCACTTCCCTCTGCTGGGTGAGCCATCGCATCTGTTGGGTTATCTGGCGGACCAGACGGGCATGCTGTGGTCTGGCATTCGTGACAGCGAGACCAACCAGTGGCAGCAGAAGTTCCTCTCCGCCGATCTCGAGCAGGAGGCGGTTCAGAAAGCGACCATGATGGTGCTGCAGGTCGATATCCTGCTCAAGGATCACGATCTCCCCCGTCGGCGCGGACGCCTGAGCTTTACCGAGGGCGCTTTCTGGTCCTGGGCGGCGTCCAATGATGATTACCTGATGGCGGCCTGCTCCGGGGCAACCTCCGCGACGTTGAAGGCCATGGGGGCGGCAGGGGAGGCTTTCCTGTTGAATTCAGCCGAATGATAGAGGCCGATAAGGTCAGTACCTTGGTCAATCAGAGCCGTGCGGGGATTACTCCCGGCAAAAGGCGCAAATGGCTTGAAACTGTGATTTATTCGGGCCATTCTTATGTTTTCGGGTAAAATAATGCCCACTTGGTAAGTAAAAGGTATAGCTGATGGCGCAGAAAATTCTGGTATTAGACGACGAGGAAAATTACGCCGAAATGCTTGAGTCTCTGCTTGAGCAGCACCTCTTCATCGTAGACTCCGCCACCAAGCCTGAACTTGCCCTCAAAGCGCTCGAGGAAAAGGGCTACGATCTGGTCATTTCCGACTACAAGATGCCGGTGATGGACGGTGCGGACTTCCTGCAGAAAGCCCGCGAGATCAATCCGGACCTGCCTTTCATCATCGTATCCGGCCTGATGAACACGCCGGAGCTGGTCAAGGTGGCCAACATGGGCGTTACCCTGGTGTTGGAAAAGCCCATCGATATCGAGAACTTCATCGCCCAGGTAAAGCATTTCGTCGAACCGGTTTCCGAGGAAGAATACGCCCGCAGCCGCAAGGCAGAGGAGGGCACCCATGCTCCGGTGGCTGACGGACGTAAGTTCATCAAGACCTATCCTTCCGACTGCAAACATGTCTCGGACTCGTCTCTGCTGATGCAGTTTTTCCTCCAGGATTTGTGGGATTCGGTGCAGGAGCAGAACCACGTCTTCGTCCGTACCCCGGTCGGGGCTGAGGCGGAGCTGCTTTTGGCGGAGGTCAACCGTTGGAAAGATGCCGGAGAGGTTCCCTCGCTTTTGCTCAGTGCCGGTTCTCCTGTCGGGGCGGCTTTAGCCAGCCTGAAAGCGTATTGCCAGCGGGAAAAGCGCGCGCCCATTATCGGTGTGACCGGCTTCGCGGGCGCCTCGATGGAGTCACAGGCGTCGCTGGTAGACGTCATCCGGGAGGCTTCCGAAGAGTTCACTTTTCTGTATTTCATCGATGCACCGCTGCTCCTGAAGGAGAAGCCGCCGATCAACGAGGAGCTCTACGAGCTGATTCAGGAAAGCCTGTGCGACTTTCCTCCCCTCAGTCTGAGGCCTTCCGATTTGGCCCACTATCTTCTACGCTATCTGCCGCGCGTTGCCGCCGCGGAAGGCCAGACTCCGCTGCAGGGATTTTCCCCCGAGGCGGTCAAGGTGCTACTGGAGCACACCTGGCCGGGCAATTTCAGCGAGCTGTTAAGCGTTCTGCGCGTCTGCGTGAATCGACAGAGCGGCGGACCCCTGTCCGGCGAGATTGTCGGCAGCGTGCTCGCGATCTCTGAAGAGGGCGAGACGCCTTTGCTGGAAAAGCGCCTGCGTCAGGCCCAGGGATCGTTTTTGTCCATGGCCCTAATCGAAAATGGAGGCTCCCTGGCCGGTCTTCTTGAAAGCTCTTCCCTCGATTACCCGGGCATCAACGGCCAGGACTCTCCCGAGTCGCTGCCGCTGCTTTTTCCTGATTTGGCGAACTCGACTGATTAACCAATCCATCCCGGTACCGTCTAACTATGCCTCTTGCACGCATCCAGGCCTCCGTCGTCACTCAAGTTCAGAAGCTGGGTTTGCTGACCGAGGAGCAGGCGGCTGAAATTATTGCTTCGCCCGAGGAGCTTTCGGGGGATGCGGTGGAGAATCTTCTCACCACTGATTTCGGCGTATCGGAGTTTCAGATGCTGGTCGCCAAGAGTCGCGCGGTTGGCCTGACGCCTTTCAACGCGGTCAAGTTCACGCCTGACGAGCGCACCTACGAAAAGCTGGATCGCGAATTCTGCGTGGAGAACGGCATCCTGCCCGTTGGCATGATCGGCCACCATATGGTCATCGCCGTTTCGAATCCCTTCGACCTCTCGGTCATCAATCGTGTGCAGGACACCACCCGCCGCAAGGTGGTGGCATTGCTGGCCCTGCAGCGCCAGATCAAGGACCGGCTTGCGGTTTCCGACTCCCAGGATGTCCCTGTGGCCGAAGGCTTCGGCGACGTCGTCGAGGCCCTCGACATGGAGTTCAACATCGACGACGCCGACCTGGAGGAAGGCGAGGATGTCGAGGAATCCGCCCCCATCATCCAGTTGGCCAATCGCATTATTGAGGATGCCTATTACTCCGGTGGCAGTGACATCCATATCGAGCCCTTTGAAAAGGAATGCCGCGTGCGTGTGCGTGTGGACGGCGTCCTGACCGAAAAGCTGACCGTTCCCAACAAGGTGGCCGCGGCGCTCCTGGCCAGAATCAAGGTCATGTCCAACCTCGACATCGCTGAAAAGCGTCTGCCGCAGGACGGCCGTATCGTTTTCAAGCAGTTCACCAAAAAGCCCATCAACATCGACCTGCGCGTATCCACCGCCCCGCTGAACCACGGTGAGGGCACGGTTATGCGTATCCTTGATAAGTCGAAGTCCACGCTGCCGCTGCCGGCCCTGGGCTTCGAGCAGGAAAACCTCTCCAAGTACCGCGACTGCATCGAGCGACCCTACGGCATGGTGCTTCACTGCGGGCCCACCGGCTCAGGTAAGTCGATGACCCTTTACTCGGCGCTCAACGAAATCAACGACCCGGGCATTTGCATCCGTACGGCTGAGGATCCGATCGAGTACACTCTCCCCGGGCTCTGCCAGATGCAGATGCAGCGCCGCATCGGACTGACCTTTGCCAGCGCCCTGCGCGCCTTCCTCCGTCAGGACCCCGACATCATTCTGGTGGGGGAAATTCGTGACCAGGAGACCGCCAACATCGCGGTGGAGGCTGCGCTCACCGGTCACATGCTCTTCAGCACCCTGCACACCAACGATGCGCCGGGCACGGTGGCTCGTCTGACCGATATGGGCGTCGAGCCCTTCATGATCTCGGCTTCACTGGTCTGTGTCTGCGCCCAGCGCCTCATGCGACGCGTCTGCAAGAGCTGCAAGCAGCCCTATGAGCCCGAAGGCCGGGAGCTGGAAATTCTCAAGAAAGCGATTCAGTTCGAAAGCGGCACCATCTACCGCGCCAACCGAAACGGTTGCCCCGCATGCGACGGCAAAGGTTACAAAGGCCGCGTCGGTATCCACGAATTGATGACCAGTAGCGAGCAGCTCATCGAAGGCATCAACAAGGAGTTGGAAACTGCCGAGCTGAAGAAAATCGCCATGTTCAACGGCATGGCCACGCTCCACATGGACAGCATGTGCAAGGTACGCTCCGGTATCTCCAGTATGGAAGAAGCCATCGCCACCGTGCCGCCCGACATGGAAGACCTCGAGGCCTTGGCGGAGGAATTTGCCCTCCAGGCCGAGCTCAAGGCGCGCAAGGACGAAGACCGCAAGAAAGAGTTGGAGCAGATTCGAGCCAAGCGCGCCGCGACTAAGGAGCAGTCCGAACAGGTCGTGCAGGAGCAGGCTTAATGGTGCGGATTGTGTTAGCGCGAAATAGCACCCGCATTTTCTGCCAATTATGACTTGCCAAAGCCCCGTGAGGGTGCATTTTGGAGCGTTTTCCTGAAGCTGGTTTCCAGCTCAGTATCTGCCTCCCTAGCTCAATTGGTAGAGCAGTTGACTCTTAATCAATTGGTTCGGGGTTCGAGTCCCCGGGGGGGTACCAATACTAAATGGCTGTAGTTAAGCCATTTATGGTTTTTGGCTCATTGCGATTTCCCGCACGTGTAAATCCCACTTGGCCACTTCTTGGCCACTTTTTTGAGGGGTGTATACTGCTTGCTTTCGGTAGAATGGGCTGTTTTTTCTTCCAACTCTAAATTTTTCGGTGAGCAGTTCACTGGTTTGATTTTAGCTTCACCTGAATTTTATATCACTGATATATAAGGGGGAGAAAAGTATGCCACCTATATTGTTAGGTGGCAGTTGAGTATTGATTTTCCACTATAGGATATGACGCACTGAAAAATCACATAATGTTTTTGTTGCAATTTTTAGGGAGAGTTTTTACTGAACATAAGATTACTTGTTGGTCACCTGTCAAAAATGCTATAAAAGAACCCATCTAATGATATCACCGATTGTCGATGTGCCTCCGATTGATAACGAACCGTCTTTGCAGAGGGCGTTATGTAACGGTGATACTATCGCCGAATCAGGGCCGGTGATAAGGTTTGTAGATCTATTTGCAGGATTGGGGGGATTCCATGTTGGATTATCGCGTTTGGGTTGCGAGTGTGTCTTTGCAAGTGAGTTGGACTCTGATTTGAGAAAAATTTACGAAGAGAATTTTGCTCTGAGGCCATGTGGAGATATCAGGAAAGTAAAAGCTAAAGATATTCCTGCTCACGATATCCTCTGCGCAGGATTTCCTTGCCAGCCCTTCTCTAAGGCAGGCGAGCAGCTTGGGTTAGATTGCGAGGAGTCTGGCGACCTGTTTCGAAGAATTATAAAAATAGCCCGTTTCCACAAACCTAGGCTGATTTTATTGGAGAATGTCGCAAATTTGCCGAAACACGACAATGGCCGGACATGGGAAAAAAGATTTCGGAGGCGGCTGGAAAATGCGGGCTACAATGTTACCGAAAAAGAGTTATCTCCCCATCAATTTGGTATTCCACAAATCAGGCCTCGATTCTTTGTTGTTGCAACACTTGATTCACTTGATGGCTTTGAATGGCCAGAGCCCCAGACCGATCTAAGCGATTTATCTATTAGAACGGTATTAGAACAGGATCCGACGGATGCACGTAAGCTTTCGGAATTGCATCAAGAGGCAATCAACGTATGGCAGGAATTTATAGATGCGTTTCCTTCGGATGAGGAACTGCCTTCTTTTCCAATTTGGTCTATGGAGTTTGGTGCTACCTATCCATATGAAGATAGTACGCCATTTAATTCAACTAGCCAGTTGCTTAGCCGTAGGAAAGGCTCTCATGGCGTGCCGCTTAACCAATTCTCTCCGGAAGAGCGTTTTGAATACTTGCCATCTCACGCCAGAGTAAAATCCGATAAGTTTCCGGATTGGAAAATTCGCTTCATCGAGCAGAACAGAGAGTTGTATAGAAAAAACAAAGACTGGATCGATTGTTGGTTGCCCAAGATTCTAAAATTTCCCTCAAGCCTACAAAAGTTAGAATGGAACTGTAAGGGTGAAGTCAGGGAGCTTAGCCGCTACATTCTTCAGTTGAGGGCTTCAGGCATTAGAGTCAAACGCCCGACTACGGCACCTGCGCTCGTAGCAATGACAACATCCCAAGTGCCTATAATTGGTTGGGAGAGTCGCTACATGACTGCTAAGGAGTGTAGTCGACTTCAATCACTTGATGAATTAAGCAGTTTGCCCAGCAATACATGCGCTGTTTTTAAGGCGCTTGGTAATGCTGTTAACGCTGAATTGGTAAGGCTCATTGCAGAGCGTTGCATTACTCACTTACAAAACGGCTCCTCTACCTTAAATGCGAAATCAAGACTCAAGACTGTTACCTCTACAGAACCAGTCTGAGACCGTAAGCATACGGCCCGGCGTTAGTGTGCTTTCTGTATTGAAGCACCTGAACTACAAGCCGTGGTATGCGTTGGCTGAATTCGTTGATAATTCAATTCAAAGCACGCTTCAAAATCTAGATGAATTGCGCTCAAAAGAGGGTGAAGATTATGTGTTGAAGGTCGACATTGAATTGGAAGAGTATGATGAAGGGCGTATCATAATTCGTGATAATGCCGCTGGTATCAAATACGAAGACTACCACCGTGCATTTAGACCCGCTGAGATCCCGCCAGATCGGTCCGGATTGGCTGAATTTGGCATGGGTATGAAAAGCGCGGCATGTTGGTTTTCTCCTCAGTGGAGTGTTCGTACGTCAGCTTTAGGTGAAAATGTTCAGCGTGAGATCCGCTTTAATATCGAGGAAATCATCACTGATTCTGTTGAAGAACTAACAATACTCACGACTGAAGAGGGAGAAGAATCTCATTACACTGAAATTACGCTCACTGCTTTGCACAAACTTCCTTCTGGCCGAACACTGTCAAAAATCAAGGAGCATTTGACTGACATCTACCGTGTATTCATACGCGAAGGTATATTACAATTAACATTCAAGGGTGATGTTCTGGACTACGAAGAGCCGCCGATTCTTGAGGCACCAATGTATAATGCGAATAATGAGCCAGAGGGTGATCCACTTGTATGGCGTGTGTCTTTGGATGATTTTGATTTTGGAGATGAATTGAAGGCTACGGGATTTGCGGCATTACGTGCTGAAGGCAGCACTAAATATTCTGGTTTTTCACTCTTTCGTAGGAATCGAGTCATTGAGGGGAGTGCGGATGAGAAATATAGGCCACAGCATATTTTTGGTGCTCCGAATTCCTATGTATACCAAAGACTCTTTGGCGAAATTCATTTAGAGGGATTTGACGTTTCACATACAAAAGATGGTTTTCGTTGGGATGAGAATGAAATGCCATTTTTGGAGTTGCTCAAAGAGAGACTTAATCAATCACCACTCCCGTTGCTGCGTCAGGCAAATAATTATAGAGCGAATCCTCCTAGGCGAGAGGTAGAAGAGGTTGCGGAGCAAGTGACCGAAAGAACAGTTATGTCTTTGAGCCTCGCACGTGAAGCAATAGAGAAAACTTTTACAGATCAAGTAGAGGAGGGGCCTCCCGAAAGCGTAGAAGACATGAGATTGGTCTCAACTCGCTACCTAGATTTAGATTTTGAGAATAAGAAATGGCGCATTGTGCTAGAAATGTCTGATGAATCCTCTGTGGGTGACTTTATTTCGCTGTCAGAGTCGGTTATTGAGAATGAAGATGGAGGAGGAAGGGAATTGCTGGGAGTTAGGGTTTCTCTTTCTCACCCATTCATGCGTAGATTTGTTGGGATTGACAGTGAAAAGCTTGAACCAGTGATTAGGTTAGTAGCAGCATTTGCACTATCTGAAAAGCTCGCAAGGGATGCTGGTGTCAGGCGTTGTGGTACTATGCGATTAAGATTTAACAAAATTATCAAGGATGCCCTTTCGCGAGGATAACTTAAAATTGCTATATACTATGAGTACTTTATCTGTTTTTCGGAATGATGGCGAGAATCTAGCATGGAGCCCGCAAATAGGCGAAGAAGCATTCTATGTTGTCGATAATAAGCTAGGGGACGATCATGAGGCAAAGGAACTTATATTGCAGCAATCGACAAGAATTCTTCAAAAGTGTGTAAGGCCTGACGGGGGAGAAGCTTCTAGTACTGGCCTTGTCGTCGGATATGTACAAAGCGGAAAGACTTTATCTTTTACAACAGTTGCTGCTTTGGCAAATGACAATGGCTATAGATTAATAATCGTGATTGCTGGAATGACTAAGGAATTGTCAAAGCAATCTTATGATCGCTTAATTCAAGATCTAGGTGTTGAGCGCACGCCTTTTAGTAAGTGGGCTGAATTTTTTGAGCCTACAGATAATGATGTATCAACTTTTCGTGATGTCTTGAATGCGGCACTTGATGAAGTAACCCCCCCTGAAGATAAACGTACAGTTATTATTACTTTAAAAAAGAATCATATAAGGCTTTCTAGTTTAAACTCAATTTTGGAGCAACTTCATGAAGTGGTTAATGTGCCTTGTCTTATTATAGATGATGAAGCAGATCAGGCTAGCCTAAATGCATTGGTCCGAAAGAATGAGTTAAGTACAACATATAGTCAGATTAGAAGATTGAGGGAGTTGCTCCCTATGCATACTTTTCTTCAGTATACGGCAACTCCTCAAGCCCCATTGTTAATTAATATCATAGATGTGTTGTCACCTGACTTTGCTGAGGTAATTGAACCGGGTATTGAATATGTAGGAGGAGAATCGTTTTTTACCCCTAATACCTCCTATATCGAGGATATTCCTGCGTCTGAGATTTCGACTCAAAACAATCTTCTTGTAGAGCCGCCAGAGAGTCTCATAAAGGCTATGAGCCTTTTTTTTATTGGCGTTGCATCAGGTTATATTCGAAGGGATTCAAATCCTCGAAACCGCTCTATGATGGTTCATCCGACACATAGAACGGTCGGTCATGCGCAATACTACAACTGGGTGCGTGAAATAAGGCAAACCTGGATTGATACTCTAAGGCTTGATGATGGTGATGCTGATAAGGCTGAATTACTCGAAGAATTTTCAGAGGCGCATGCTGACATTGCACTAACAGTAAATGATTTGGAGCCATTTAATGAAGAGTTTGTTAATAGGCTTCTTTTGGGGATTCTAAATACTGAACTTAGAATGGTGAATTCATTAGCCCAGGCGCGTAACATTAGATGGCGTAACCAGTATTCGTGGATTCTGGTCGGGGGGCAGGTTCTTGATAGGGGATTTACAGTTGAGGGACTTACTGTTACATACATGCCACGTGGTCCCGGTGTCGGGAATGCAGATACTGTTCAGCAGAGGGCTAGGTTCCTTGGCTATAAAAGGAGTTACTTGGGCTTTTGTCGCGTCTTCTTGGAAAGTAATGTATCCTTAGTTTATAGTCGGTATGTTCGGCATGAAGAGGATTTGAGGAATCGATTAATGGAACATATTTCAACAGGAGAGTCATTAAGTGACTTTCGTAGAGTGTTCCTTCTGGATTCTTCAATGCGACCAACAAGACAGGCTGTAATAGATATTGACTATATCAGGCCACGGTTTTCATCAGGCTGGTATAATCCAGCAGCTCCTCACGAGGCAGATGTAGATGAGAATAGATCTATTGTTCAGGCATTTATAAATAATCATGCTAATTCTTTTGTTGAAGATGAGGGAAGTGAAGAGAGATTGCCGAGTCATCGTCATTTGGTAGCAACAACCATAACTCTCTTGGAGGTCTATGAACAATTACTTGCGCAATTACAATTTCGAGATCCAGAAGATAGTCCCAAATGGCTTACGGTGCTTATTTTGATTGATAGATTTTTATCAACAAATGAAGATGCTGCATGTGCGGTTTTTCAGATGAGGCCGAGCGAGAGAATCTCATATCGTTCTGCTCCGAATGGTAAAATTGCTAATCTTTTTCCGGGGGCGTATCCAGATACTAGGGGCGCAGTATATAGAGGTGACCGTTATATTAGGCAAAGCCCAGTTACTGTCCAACTGCATCGTATTACTTTGAGGAATGGCCCACGAAGTACCGATGCGGTTATTGCTGAAAATGTAGCAGTGCCGGGAATTTGGATGTCATCTGATGTACAATCAGGTGAATATATAGTACAACCTCAATAGTGAAATTTTTTATGTTGAGTGACTTAATCAGTATATACGAAAAATTGCAAATTCCGGTTCGTGCTTCAAGCGATATAGAGGAGTTTTTTACTGAGTGTATAGAAAATTGCGAGGGTTGGTATATTGGTAAGTCTTGCGAGAATACCCCAGTTCTAATCGTTAAGGCTAATGGGCCTAACTATCTGCGAAACCTGCCATATATTCAGCTAGAAAATTTACGAGTTTCTCACGGGGTGCTATGTGATATGCGGTTTGATGATAAAAATGTCATACGAGACGAATACTCGATAATAGAGTGTTTGAGTGCTGAGTCAGATCTTCAAGTTTGTTTCTTGACTATAGTTGAGGGTATTTCGACATGCCTAAGGGGTGATTGGAAAGTAGAGGATTTGGAGGCACTTATCGTAAACTTAGTGAATTTATTTAGAATTGTCCGAAAGCCACGGAATAAATCCATAGCAGGTCTTTGGGGTGAGCTTTTTACTATAATAGAATCACCTAATTCAGAAGCCATGATAAATGCATGCCATACCGATGTAAGTGAACGATATGATTTTAGTTCAGGCCATTGTCATCTTGAGGTGAAAGCAACTTCAAGCAGTGTGCGTAGTCATGTTTTCAAGCTTGAGCAAACAAACCCACCAAGCGGCTCAAGAATATTTATATGTTCCTTATTGCTTAATAAGCGCAATAACGGTCTTACTTTGGGTGAGCTATGGGATTCGGTAAGAAAAGCAACAAGTGATCCAAGTCTTAAAATGAAGATCGAACGAGTCTGTATGGAGGCACTTGGCAATGAGATTGCAACTGCTCGTGGTGTAGGTTTTGACTACAATTTTGCCAAAGAGCATATTGCGTTCTTTAATGCTGAAGATGTACCTTGTCCTTCACCTGATCTGCCAAATGGTGTTTCAGAAGTGTCATTTCGCTCTGATCTCACATTCAGTAAGCAAGTGGCCGGGGGCGATGATTCGGTTTTTTTGGAATTTTTTGCCAAGTAGATTATTACAAAATGGCATATTGGTTATTTAAAATTTCTGAGCAGGATCTCTATCCAGACAAACCGGGTATTAGCTATGTATTTGACAATACACATTCTGTTCGGGTTAAAAAAGGTGATACTTTTCTCTACCTCGATAAGGCTAGAGGGTACTCTTTTACTGCTACGGGAACTGTGGGCAGGATAGCAGAAAGAAAGCCAACGTTAAAAGAGTCAGAAAGAACTCGAAAAATTAGAGTAGTCTACACCGCTCATCTCGCGGATGTCATTTGGTTTTCTAGTCCG
This sequence comes from Verrucomicrobiia bacterium, assembly GCA_030432235.1. Classification (GTDB taxonomy): domain Bacteria; phylum Verrucomicrobiota; class Verrucomicrobiia; order Opitutales; family Cerasicoccaceae; genus JAUIHT01. The sequence goes on from JAUIHT010000001.1 coordinate 863,647, forward strand.
CTATCTATATCGCCCACGAAAATAGAAGGGAAAAGGGTTCGTGCACAACTTGGTATACGGGATGTGAATTTGCTGGGGTGGTCACAATCAATACCATCGCTCAATGAAGAAATGTATTCATCGATCATTGATATAGCTGAGTTAAAAGGCCTATTCCGGGTTGAAGGTTCCAGCCGTTTTTCTATTCCGGATACTTGGGGTAGAGCGAAATCACGTCCTGCGATGACCGGCTTCTCGGCTCTTGTTTTAGGGCGCAGTTTGTACAGTTGCATCGTCTGTGGAACACAACAGCCTGGCTTGGTTGATGCCGCGCATCTTAGCCCATATGCTACGGACATAGAAAATAGAGCAAATCCAGCAAATGGGATATGCTTGTGTAAGTACTGTCATCGTGCGTTGGACCTGAGGCTTATTGCAATTTCACCTAGTGGTGAATTATTAGTTTCGCCAGAGATAAAAGACCCGGTTGCGGAATTTCATTTTGCACAAATTGACGCCGGTACAAGAAGGCGTCTATTGCTGGGCGTTGATCCGGCTTTTTTGGAACTTACAGTAAAGTGGCACAATGAATATTTATATTCAAAAGCCACATCGAGAACATCCTCGTGAAGCCTGCATTCATTGTTTTACCACTTCACTATCAAATCTACTTGGACTTTTCCCTTGCCTCTGCAATCCGGGCAACGGGCATTGCCCTGCAAGTCGCTTAACTTACCATCACCAAAACATCTTGAGCATGGTTCCAGCCTGTAGCTTTCGAGTGTCCATTCTTCCCCCGCACGTAAGCGACTAACAAATTCATCACGTGAAAGTAAGGGGGGCTGTATCTCTACAAGCTCCTTCACGCTCTTCTGGGCACCTAGGGCGGTGGTGTAAGTACGCACATTGCCTGTTTTGATGGCGAAGATGCCAGAGATTGTTTCGCCCCCTACGGCATTCCAAGGTGACTCAGTTACAAGCCAATAGAGGGTTGAGCGATCAGGCTGAGAGTAATTATAGGTGTAGGAGCCGCCACCGCCGCCATAGCTAGATGAACTGGATGATACCACACGGCTAACAGCTTTCATTGGATAAACAAGGTAGTTGGTGTCGCTTAGGCGCTGTAACACTTCAAAGGCTTCTGGCACTCCCGCTTCCTTCGATTGAACCGCTGCAAACACATTAAGTAGTTCAGTCTTGTCAGCGCCCACCTTGGATACCCTGAACTCTTTTACCGGATTATCGGCGGATACCAGATTGGGCATCAAGAACAGCAATGAAAGAAACACAGGGTATTGGACTATCACTGATTTCATATCCAAGGGGATTTGAGTTCCATGAAAAACACACACGAACGTATGTATCCGAGAGTGTGCCTTGCAAGGTAAAATTTATGAGTGAGCAGCATTAAAAAGAAGTTTGGCCAGAGCGTGTATCGACTGAGGCAGGGAAGGGGCCTATCTCAGATGGAACTGGCTGCAAGAGCCGACCTACACCTTAATTCTGTCAACCGTATTGAAGCGGGTGAAAAGGATGTTCAGTTGGAGACCATCGAGAAGCTTGCCAAAGGTTTAGACTGCAAGATGTCTGATATTTTCAGCGTCGTAGAAAAGCAGAAGTAGAGCACCTACGCTGCAAGTATTCGTTTCTTGGGGCGTTGGTAGAGCGCTCCTAGGACAGAATCCGCCCTATCGGGGCTCTGAAGCCCCCTAGAGGCCATTTTAGGCTTCGGCTCTACCTGTACCTGCCCCCGGCTATTGAGGGCGTATCTACGTGAGACCAATTGTTCATGCAGAACCTTATCATTAGGGAGGATCACGCCGCCTGACTTGATGAGCTGAGCCCCTAGCATCCAGATTTCAGTTCCGGTGTTTGCATAGGCTTCCGTATCCTTGGCGGGCTTTTCATTGCGTATACGGTTTATCTTCCATCCTAGCTCATTGAGACGGTCTAAAATGGGGATACCTAGCCCTGATGCATCGGCGCTGATCTGGGAGGCGGACAAGCCCTCTTGCTTGAACAGACGTATAAACTCTCCACAGGCTGACATGGTATTACGATCACGCCATGCCTTGACGATTTTCACCTGATTCCCCCTACGGACAGCCAAGACGTTCTCATCGCCCCCGGCAGCAAAATCGCAGAAGGCATGAGCGCTGCCATCCTCAGGTTCAGGAGGGTTATCCAAACATGCTTCAAGACTCGATAGGGGGATGACTGATTGTTCGCTGTCATCATCTGGAAACTCAGCGTAAATCATGCTGCGCACAAGCGGGCTATCTTCTCCGTATTTTTCGATTTGCTCCTGAATCCATGTATCCGAGATATGCGGGCAGTCATAGGCCGTAACTGTCATTTGATGGAAAAATCTCCTTTCAGACGTAAAGGCACGGTAGAACTTGCCTTTACGAGGGCCGGGAGAGCTAACCAGCACAAGGCGCTGAGGCTGGCAGCGCTCTATGGCTTGAAAGATTTCATCGGGTATCGACTTGGCCTCATCACAGATGACTAGCAGGTTGTCATTGTGCCATCCCTCAAACCGTCCCGCATCATCGGTAGAGAAGCCATAGATTCTCGATCCGGTCGGTGTTTCAATCTCCGTTTCAAGAAACTTCCAATCTGAGAACAGGTATTGATACTTTCGAAGCTCAGGAAATGCTTGCTCCTTCACTTGGCGAAAAACCCCGGCAGTGACAAGCGTAAGACTGCCCTTAAAGGCTACCGCGTGCCACAAGGCCAAAAGTGCGACTAGGCGGGATGTCTTTCCTGTGCCGTTAGCTGCCTTTAGCGCAAGACTGCTGCCCCGCTCGTTAACGGCTGCCATTGCCTCGATACACCAAGGGTAGAGGTTAACGTCCAAAACACCCATAGCAAAACCATAAGGGAGGTGTAAGAGGCTCTCTATGTCATTCTGCGATACCAGCCCTTGTTTCATACTGTCTCCTAGCCTCTGCAATCTTCTCAAGTGTTGCGTTGTCTATGCTGTGCCTATGGTTGACTGAACCCTCGTGCTTGTGGGCAACCTCTACGCGATTCTTGGCAAAGTCTTCCGGCTTTACGTGCTCCAGCCACCACATTGCCGATCTCACATCGCCATTCTTGGCCGCATCCCTTATAAGAGATAGGCGGACAGCAACGCCCTCAGCAATTGCCTTGTCTATGGCATCAGAAAACTCAGGAAAATGACGCCGCCATTCACAGAAGGTTTCGTACGATATGCCTGCCAGCGCTGAAGCATCCTTTAGGGGGAGGCCATCAGAGATATGCCCTAGAATCTCTTTGGTAAGGCTTGGCGTGCGCTTCGTGGGTCTTCCGCGTTTTCTCCTTCGTGTTCGTACTTTCATTTTTGAAACTGGTTTCAATTTACATCGCACAGACAGCTTCAGGTGGCCCTGACTCTGGCAAAACAGTCTCCCATTGGAACTGTTCTCGCCTCAATTGAGCGGCTGTTACTTTTCTCCTCCAATCACTTGCGGTTCTGGTATTCAGGCATTGGAGAATTAAATCCATAGGTGACGTTGTTCCGTTTTCAGCAGCTTCTTCTTCAAGAATTGCTATGGCTTCGTAAATGTCTCTAGGGGCATCTACTTCTACGGAAGGCGCAAAGGTGATCATCAAGTCTCGGTATGCTCTGTAGCACAGATTAAAATCCAATTCAGCTACTTGATCTCTACCATTGGCTAAGTATCGCCTTAGGGGAGCATTTGATAGTTGGATTTCTATTCGTGAAATGTCTCCATTCCTATTTTCGCGCTCTAGTGTCTTATCGTACATGGCAAATCTTTTGCCTTCATAATCCCATGAGGCCGATCTGTCTCTGAATCTCGTGTTTGGTCTTCTGCACCTAGGGAATCGACAATTTCGGTGGGCACGAATAAGCCTATCAGGTGGGAAGTGAAATTGCCAACAAAGGTCAACTCTCGTGTAATACTCTATTCCACTGGTAGTATTGGCAATATCACTGAGGACATGAAACAGGCTGTCGATTGCTGTATCAACCTGCTCTTGATTCTCAATCAATCTTGCATTGTCACCATGTATAAGCCTAGGGAGCGATACCTTAACGGAAGTTATTGTGTCACTATATCCAGTTATGAATATTCCAAAAATTACATGGTGAGCACGAAAAGTTTCTCTATACGTTATGGGATCATCACAAATCTCAGGAGTTATCCGTGTTGACCAATGTGTCAGCTGCCAGTCATCATTTATTTCCGTTATTGGGAAATGGCATTTAAAGGAAATAGTATCGATCACGAACATATCTCAAAGGTTTGGTGGTTTTACGTCGTTTAGCCCGGTGCTACTAGGGATTCCAAAGTTATTCAGCTACCAGAGATTCGATCACCTGATAATCTAGGCGATACAGCTTGGATTTTGTGCCCTTCCTGTGATCAACCAGTAAGATTCTCATTTCTTCCAAAAGTCGGAAATAGCGTCGAATTGTTGATTCAGACATCCACGCGAGGGCATTCTTATTCAATTCTGGCAATGACCATTTGAGCCAGCTCTCTCCGTCTTTGATGATAAGATTGTTTCCGCGCTCTATAGCTTGGTGTAATGCCTGTACAATCAAGGCATGTTTAAATCCAATCCTACAGGCTAACGCCTTATCGCATAGAATGGGCTCATAGCCATTGTCTAGTAGAAGTTCACCGCCTCGAACAGTGATTCGATGAAAGCGACTTGTCGAAAGAGATAGATTATAATTTCGTGCGCTCATGCTAAAGCCTCCTGTTCAAGTTGCTCGATGTCGCTGAGGCGATATCTGACAAGGTGAGAACTTAAGCGCAATGCCCTTAGTGAGCCGTCGCGTTCCCGGCGTTTGATTGTCGAGATTGAGCAGCCCCATCGAATGGCAAGTTCGCCTCTGCTGAGGGTTGCTTGAGAGCTTTGGGGCTGGATAGGTGTGACATGCTTTATACTTAACATGCCTTTATATTGCCACACATGCCCTGCCTCGTAAATTTATCGAGGTAGGGACGTGATCTGTTTTAAATCCTACCTTCTTTTTTCAATTTGCGTATTGCCTTATTGATGTCCTGAATTACATACCCGGACTCGGTGCTAAGCTTTCTCCATGCAGGCATTTCCTGAAGCACGCTATAAACATTACTTGTGCTAACTTTTTCTCCATTATCTTTGAGAATGAGGCAGGCGGTATATATGTGGTAATCCTTTCCAGAACTTTCAAATCCCTTCCAGACTTCTTCCATTACTTGAAGCTTTTCTAGGCAAAGGCGCATTTGCTTAAAGAATTCAAAATCATACTCAGCTACAGCAACAGTTAGCACATTTGAAAGGTGTTGGCTCCATTGGGTCTTGTTGGCGATTGTAATTACTTCTGTATTATCACGATATATCTCACGTGAGAACAAATTTATCTGGAAACAGAAAGCAAATACGTCTGAGTCAATGCCCCTGTAATTTTGGGTAATATCTCTATGGGTGCTTTCGACCCACTCATCATTGCAGTAGGGGTATGCGTCTGTAACCGCTTTTAGAACCTTCTTAACGGGAGCTGAGATCGGCTGTTGTTTTCCTCTACTCATTTGAAGCAATTCTTTCAGGATTCGTTTCCTCAATTGGTATTGAGGGACTTTCTTTCTCGTTAAGCAAACTCCCTAGCCCAACAGTTACACGCTTCTTTTTGTCGGCGTAGAATTGGGCAGTGATGGCAATATCGGAATGCCTGAGGGCGCGAGATGCGGCAAAGATGCCGTGTTCATTTACGATGATGCTCCCATATTCCTTCCTGAGTTCATGTAGGGGCTTGCGGGCAGTGATGCCTTTGGAGCGGAGCCACTTGATGAGATTGGAAAAGATATAGTTGCAGCGATATGTAGGGTAGGAGGTTCTTACCTTTGTGGGGTTAGGGGAGTGGATTACAAAAATGGATGTGCTCCTTGCTTTCATGCCTCTAAAGAAGGAGAGGACTTCCTCATCAAGATCGAGTTCGTCAATGCTGTCTTCGCTCTTGGCATCAAAATGCTCTGTGGGCTTTATGCTCAGAATGCCTTTTTCAAAGTCGAAGGCATCCCATTCCAGCTTATCAATCTCGTTTCGTCTCAACCCAGCCATGACAGCGAGATAAAAAACCTTCAGCTCCTCTAGGTTATCTTTTGGTAGTTCATTCATTGCATCACTGATGAGCCCCTTCAGATCGACTTTCGAATGATAGCGGCACGATTGGCGGGGGTAAAAACTCACGCCCTCAAAAGGGAGAGGATCGGGCAACTCAACTGTAAGTAGATTGGTGTGCTTTTTGGCAAAAAGAGCCTTGGCCTGTCGCATGACGGAATTGCAGCTAATCTTGGCCTTTCGAATGGATACGGGCGTTTGCTCCCTACGGGCTACATAGTCATTTTTCCACTTCTGGACTTTTTCGGGGGTCAGGTAGGCTAGGGGGAGGGAATCAATTTTATCAGCCCAAGCTTTTCTGCCCCCTGAATGCGGATTGTATTTACCCGATGTGGAGCGGATTTTGGCTGTTTCCGAAAATATCTGCCTTAAGCATTTCGCGTAGTCATTGAACGTGCCTTCCTTGAGATCAGAGGCTTCTTTGACGCATTGTAGGAAGAGCCCCAAGGTGCATTCCTTGATCTTCTTCTGTTTGGGCTTCTTTGCTTTATATTTTGAAGCGGTTTCATTCCAGCCGATTGAGAGTAGCGACAGGTATATCTCGCGTGCCTTTTTAGCGGCTGCCGATTTATTGGAGGTCTGGAGATTGAAGACCTCACGCCTTCCAGCATGGCAGATACGGATTGACCAAGTGGTAAGCTCAATCCTTTGCCCTCCATTTTTATAGAACTGATGGAATAGGCGCGGCTCCCAATAGCGGGCGTCCGTCTTGGCGTATGTTCGCTTAAACTTGGCCACTTCTTGGCCACTTTTCTTGACCTGCGCTGGTTTTTCCTGAGTCATTATGATTCAACTATGGAATCATAAGCCATTGATTACCAGAAAATAAAGCAGCTCAGGGCTGTTCATATTGGTTCAGGTCATACCACCTGCTTTATGAACTCTTAATCAATTGGTTCGGGGTTCGAGTCCCCGGGGGGTACCAAAATTAAGTAGCTTTAGGTAAGCTATTTATGGTTTTGGGCTCTTTGCGATCTATTCGTGCGCTGAAACCGCATTTGGCCGTTTTAGGCCTCCCGATACAGTATTACTGCTCTCTTTTACGAGACGGTTTGGCCGTTAAATTCCTTCACGGCATCAATCATCGCGACCATGTTCTCAATAGGGGTCAGCGCCTGGACGTTGTGGATGGAGTTAAAAATAAAGCCACCGCCGGGCGCAAATATCTCACAGCGTTCGAGGACTTCGCGGCGCACCTCCTCCGGTGTGCCGAAGGGCAAGGTCTGTTGCGTGTTGACGCCGCCGCCCCAGAAGGTGATGCGTTTGCCGTGCTTTTCTTTCAAGAGCTTCGGGTCCATGCCTTCGGCGGAGCATTGAACGGGGTTGAGGATATCGAAACCACAATCTGAGAGCGTGTCGATAATCGGCTCAATCGCACCGCAGGAATGCTTAAAGGTTTTCCAGTTCGTGTTCTCGTGGATCCAGTCATTGATTTTCTTGTAACGTGCAAACCAGATATCAGCGATACTATCGCGGCTGCAAAAGAGCGATTGCTGGGTGCCGAAGTCCGTACCGCAAACGACCACGACATCGATGACATCGCCTGCGATCTCATTGAGTCTCTTCATATTCCGCACGGCGATTTCGGCCTGACGATCAAACAGCTCTTTGACGAAGTCTGCCTCTTCCGCAACCGTCATATACCAGTCGGCAACTCCTCGCACCCCTTTCGGGTGCTTGAGAAAAGGAGCCGGTACGAGTGCAATGTCACCCAGGCACGTGCCGTTTAAGTGGACGGAGATTGCCCGTTCGCAACCGCGCCATTGCTCGGCCTGTTTTTGCCAGTAAGCGGCCTCTTCGTCGGACATCAGTCCAAACTCCTCCAGATTATCCTCTACCTTAAGGTCGTCCTCGTCAAAATCCGGATCAATCCGCTCGATGGTGTCGAAGAAGTAGCCGCTCTTAGGCATCATGCCACTGGCTGGCGCCTGCATGTCGCCTTGCGGGTAGATGTAGGTATTGCCGCTTTTATCGGAAGTCGTTTTGAAGTGCTCGGAGACAAGAACCTCCTGCCCCCAAGGCGTGGTCCAGGGCTTCCAGTTTTCATTCGGAAAGCCGAAGATTGTCCGATGGGGAAAGATCGGTTGTACGTCCAGCCCCATGACATCAAGAAGGTCTTCTTCGACCTCTCCGAGCATTTGGTAAGGTTCGCAGACCTTTACCGGTCGCGACTCGAGCCGGTAGTGTTTACGTAGAGCTTCGACCACGCTGCAATGAATGCCCGTGATGAAAGAACTGCCAAAATCCATCGGCAGACAGTCTGGATCGGTATGGTTGAGGCTTGCGCGTACGCGCTCTTTAGAAGTCATGGCGGGAGTGGGACTGGATTAATTTAGGCGGAGGGCAAATCGTAATCAGCGGGAGTAAACTTATCGAGTTCGACCTCATCCATCATTTCCTCGATGAACTCCTCCTCGGTATCGGGCAGGTCGTCAAAGTCGCTCTCCATGCGGTCCAGCCAACCGGCTTCACGCTCGTTCAGCTTGAGGCAACCGGCTTCGCTGGTCTCACGAAGTATGGCGATAGCCTGCCGTCCGGCTGCGATGCCGGCCTGGTAGTAGTCTTCCGCCGAGACGATAGCCTGGGCGATTTGCACACTGCTTTCGGGGGTTAAAATCATGGCCTGTGGATCGTAACCGGCGTCGGACTTGACCAGCCAGTCGCGCAGGTGCAGGTGCGCCTCATGGCCGTCCGCGCTGGCGGTATTCATCAGGCGACAGTCGTAAGTCAGCTGCTCCATGTAACAAGTGGGAGCCATCCCGCCCAGTAGTTTTATATTTTGGACAGACTCGTTGGACCATAGATCGGCCGTGGCCGCTGCGAGGTTGCCCATCGGGCTTAAGTGGGCACAGGCAGCGGTCTTGCCCTCCATGCTCATGGGAAAGCCGGTAATGGCTTTGAGGATAGGGTTTTCGTAACCGCAATCCTTCCCCGGTCCCACCGCGCCGCACTCGTAGGCCACCAGGGAGCGCACAGCGGTAATAGCACGCACAACCGAGGCGAAAACACGTGGAATCATTCGGCGCTCGGCCAGTACCATAGCCGTGTTGCCAAAGCCGCAGGCTGTATCGCCGGCCGCATAAACGCCGTGCTTGCGGGCAATGGCAACGATGTGGTCCCACAGGAATCTCATGTCACGCACCCCCATGATGCAGAGGGAAAAAAGCACCGTGCGCAGGTCGCCATTAACGAGGGCGTCATCGTGCAGTTCCTTGCCGCCGACACTTTCGATGCTTAGGAATTCCGCGCCGGCTTCGGCAGACTGCTCAAAGAGCGACAGCATGGCCTCCCAGTAATGGCCACTACGCATAAGCGGCGGGCGAATGAACTCGCGATTGTCATTCGGAGTGACGCGTAAGGCCGCCTTGAGACCGGTCTTATGGTGAGCCTCTTCGATGCCCTCGAGCAGAATGTTGACGATCTCCATACCCATCTCCGGGAACTCCGTCATGGGTGGTAGGGTCTCGAACTCGAGCATCACACCGGGCGTTTCCAGCTCGGCTGCCCGCTCCAGCGATTCTTGAACAATCTGCCGGTAGTGCCGGGCCACTTCGGGCATGGTGGACTTTTTAATGTCCAGGTCGGGCAAAGTAAAATTCAGCTCGGGATAAACCGTTCCTCCGCCTATGACTATGCCGTGCCGGGTGGTTATCGGATTGGGCGCGGTGCCGTACACCAACTGCTCGGGGTCGCTAATAGCCAGGGATGTGTATTTCATTTTTTTGGATGGCTGGATTCTATTAGCTGGCGAGTGCTTCCTTGGCTGCTTCCACTGCGCTGGCAGCATCGCGCGAGTAACCATCCGCACCGATTTCATTGGCGTAGGTTTGTGTGATGGGCGCGCCACCGATGAGAATCTTGACGGAGGCATGCCCTGCTTCGCGAATGGCGGTTACCGTCTCGCGCATGGCCGGCATGGTGGTGGTCAGCAAGGCGGACAGGCCCACAATATCGGGCTGATGTTCCGCAATAGATTCGACGAACTTATCGGGCGTGACATTGACTCCGAGGTCGATGACATCGAAGCCCGCGCCTTTCCACATGGTGGCGACCAGGTTTTTCCCGATATCATGGAGGTCGCCCTCGACCGTACCGATCAGCGCCTTGTACTTCGGCTTAACGCCGGCCTCCAGCAACTTCGGCTCGATGATTTTCATCGCCTCCTTCATCGCCCGTGCCGAAACCAGCATCTCGGGGACGAAGATATCGTTGTTCTTAAAGCGTTCTCCCACGATACCCATCGCTGGTATCAGGGCCTCCTCAAGCAAGTTGACCGGGTCTTCTCCGGCTTCCAATAGCTCAGGCACAATGGTTTTGACGTCTTTGCGTTTGCCACTGATGACGGCGGTTTTCAGGTCTTCAAGCGTGCTCATTTCGTGCGGGGTTAGGTGAGGTTTTCGGATGTGAGCGAAGTATTATCGCTATGATCGGAAGTTTACCACAGCCCGAGGGCCCCGTCTTGTATCTACGTCTGGAACATTTGTATCCTGGTATTATTTGGCGCGGCGGCGGTACTCGCTGGGGGCCAGCGAGGTGTGGGCACGGAATGCTTTGCTGAAATGACTCTGGTCGGAAAAGCCGCAGTCAAAAGCGATTTCAACCAGGGTCCGGTCCGTCTGGCATAGCAGCTCCTTGGCGCGATTGACGCGCATTTGAACAAGCAGTTGGCTGAAGGAGCGGCCCAAGCGCTCGGTGACCAACTTGCTGAAATGGCTCGGCGAAACACCCGCCACATGAGCGACATCGTCACGGCGCAGGTGCTGGTGGAGGTTGTTCTGCATGAACTTTATCGCCTTGGTCATGAGCAGTGCGTGGGGGTAGGCGTCGTGCTTACGGATGCCTTCGATGAGGGTTTCAAGCATCAGTCGCAGCCAGGCCGTCAAGTCCTCCTCCTCGTCGATTTCCGCCAATTCCGCCAGGGAACGATAGTTGCGCCCAAGCACGGCAGCCGGGTCCGCTCCGGCCTCTACGGCAGCCCGGCTCATCATCACAATCAGCTCAAGGACGGAGCTCTTCAGCAAGTCCATGCGATCGCCTGCCAGTCCGTAAATGCCCGTCAGGATGTGGTTGAGTATGGCACGAGCCTGCTTGATTTCCCCGTTGCGAATCGCGCTTAGCAGGTTGGGCTCTTCAACTAAATAAATGCTGCGAATGTCATCGCAGACCACGTCTTCCTTGCTGGCTTCGATGGCTAGAAAGCGCTCGTGCTCGCGATTCGCACGTTGGCGGGCCAGGGCAACTTCCGCCCGACTGAGCAGATTGGCGTCCAAGGCATCCTGCAGCAGTGCATGAGCGGATTTTTGAACGAACTCGTAAAAGCCAGGCTTGCTGTTTTCCAGGTCGATGCCCTGTACCACGAGGGCTCCGGTCAACCGGTTATTATCCAGAATCGGAACTGCCCACATGGCGTAGCCAGTATCGCAGCAGAGGTTGATAACCGGTTCGCCCCAGTAGCGCGTATGCTCGGCCGCCTGCTGTCTGCGCCTGTCGGACTGCCCATGGCAGTCGCAATCGAGGTAATCCAGCTTTCCAGCGATAACTTTTCCGTTTTTATCCGTGAGCAACAGCGGGAAATCATTCTGTTTCCAGTACCGGTCCAGAAAGGAATCGAAGTCGATGGGCGCGGAATCCATTCTTGAAAGCGAAATTAGTGGTGAGGTTGCTCAGCTTGTTGCCCGGAAAAAGACGTGGGTAGCTTAAGCTCTCGTTACCATGACGGCTAATGAGCATGGGGCCTTACCGTAATGACGACCGACTTTGATACGGGTGTCTGGCTGGTTGTGGCTCGGGCATTAATAGGGACGAGGACATTGGCTTCCGGATAGTACGCCGCCGCGCAGCCTCGTGGAGTCTCATAGGGAATGGCCAGGAAAAGCTCTGCTTTTCGGGTTTCGCCCGCAAAGTGACTGATGATGTCCACGGGTTGCTCGGGCGCGATATCTCGCTCACGCATGTCCTCCGGATTCATAAAGATGACGCGTCTTTCGTTTTGGATGCCACGGTAACGGTCATTATTTCCGTAAATGGTCGTGTTGAACTGGTCGTGGCTGCGAAAGGTTTGCAGCAGAAGTTGATCGGGCTCGAGCAGGAGGGGGCGCAACGGATTGATCGTAATTTCAGCTTTGCCTGAAGCCGTGTGGAAGATCCGCTGCTTCACGCCATTCGGCAGATAAAACCCACCAGGCTGCTGCGCCCGCTCGTTGAAGTTTTCAAAGCCGGGAACGACGCGCTCAATACGCTCGCGGATGAGATCGTAGTTCTCGCTGAATGCCTCCCATTCCACTTTGCTGTTGGCGAGCGTGGCATTGGCGATTTCACAAATAATGGCTACTTCGCTGCGGAGCATCGGGGAGGCTGGTGTCAGGCGTCCTTCCGATTTTTGAACGACGCCCATGGAGTTTTCTACGGTAACAAATTGAGGGCCGCTTGCTTGCTGGTCGATTTCTGTACGCCCTAGGCAGGGGAGAATAAGGCTGCGCTTTCCGGTCACGAGATGACTACGGTTGAGCTTGGTTGAAATCTGGACCGTGAGCTGGCAGCGCCGCATGGCTTCGGCGGTGTAATACGTGTCCGGTGAAGCCGACAGGAAATTACCACCCAGGCCAATGAACACGCGCGCCTTGCCGGCGTGCATTGCCTCAATGGCATCGACGGTGTCATAGCCAATCTTACGCGGGCTCGTGAAAGCGAATTCTCTATCCAGGGCGGCAAGAAATGCCTCCGGCATTTTCTCCCAAATGCCCATGGTGCGGTCTCCCTGCACATTGCTGTGGCCGCGGACCGGGCACAGTCCGCTGCGGGGGCGTCCTATCTTGCCGGTGATGAGGTGGAGATTGACCACCTCGCGGATGGTCTCCACCGCATTGTGATGCTGTGTAAGCCCCATGGCCCAGCATGTGATCGCGTCTTTCGATTTGATGAAGGTTTGGGCCGCTTTGCGTATTTCCGCTTCGCTCAAACCCGATTGCTCTTCGATGTCTGACCAGGAAGCGGCATCGAGGCTGGCGACGAAGGCTGCGAAGCCCTGGGTGTATTCCTCGATGAAATCTTTATCCACCACGGTTCCCGATGCGGCAGCCTCGGCTTCGAGCACACACTTGAGCATGCCTTTGAGGAAGGGCAGATCTCCATTGAGGCGGACTGGGAGATGCTGGGAGGCAAGCGGGGTTGAGCGCCCCAGGATGCCTTTGAACTTCTGTGGATGCGAGAAGGCACGCAGGCCTGTTTCAAAGAGCGGGTTGACGGATAGGATGGTGCCTCCGTTGTCGGCCATCTTTTCCAGGGAGGTCAACATGCGGGGGTGATTCGTGCCCGGGTTTTGCCCCATGATGAGCAGGCAGTCCGTTGTTTCGATATCTTCCAGGGTGACGGTGCCTTTGCCAATGCCGATGGTTTCGGTCAAGGCCGCTCCGCTGGATTCATGGCACATGTTGGAGCAGTCGGGCAGGTTGTTTGTGCCGTACTGGCGGACGAATAACTGGTAAAGAAAAGCGGCTTCGTTGCTGGCGCGGCCGGATGTGTAGAAAATGCCTTCGTCGGGGCTGGCAACGGCGTTCAGCTCCTCAGCGATGATCTTAAAAGCCTCTTCCCAGGGAACGGGACGATAATGGGTGGCTCCTGCATCCAGCAACATGGGCTCGGTCAGGCGCCCGGCATCGTTCAGCCAGAAGTCGCTTTGCACGGCAAGTTCTTCGACGGAATGGCGGGCAAAGAAATCGGCATCGGCGTGTTTTCGGGTTATTTCGGTGGCGACGGCCTTGGCTCCGTTTTCACAAAACTCGAATTGTGATCGCTTGTCATCAGGATCGGGCCAGGCACAACTCGGGCAATCAAAACCGCCTTTCTGGTTGAGGCGCAGCAGCGCTTTTGCCCCGCGTGAGACGCCCGCTTGCCGGTAGATATGCTTGAGCGAGTTGACCACTGCTTTCGTGCCGACCGCCTTTTCCTTCACGGCGTCGCGATGCAGCTCAAGCAGCTTGCGGGGTGGTTCGGGGTCGGGGGTCATGGTCTCAGCAAATACGTTCAGGACAGCTGTAGATATTGAAACTGTCATTCCGGAGAAAGCCGATGAGCGTAATGCCAAAATCCTCGGCCAGGGTGACTGCCAGGCTCGATGGCGCGCCGACTCCGGCAATGATGGGGATTCGGGCCATTAGTGCTTTTTGCAGGATTTCGTAGCTCATCCGTCCGCTTACGCAAAGGGTTTGACCGCTGCTCGGGATCGAGCCGGCGATCAAGCTCGCTCCGATGACTTTGTCCAGCGCATTGTGCCGACCGATGTCTTCGTGCGAAGCCTGCAGTTTGCCATCGGCGCTGAACAGAGCACTCGCATGCAGGCCGCCTGTCTGGCGAAAGGTGTCTTGCTCATTCTGCATTTGGCGAGGGAGCGTGTGTATCCACTCGGCAGACACCTTGACCGAGTCCTGGATTTGCAGAGCCCGTGGGATTTCGAGTTGCTCGAGCTGCCCCGTGCCGCAGGTGCCGCAACTGGAATGCATGGCGTAGCTTCGCTGCTTGGACGTTCCTTTGACAGCCAGGCCGGGACGCAGCTCCACCAGGGCTCGAACCGGAGAAGCGTCCGGGGTCTTCCGTATGAGTTCAATCCCGACGATATCTTCCGCCGATTGTATGACCCCTTCGCAATAGAGCAGGCCATGAATCAGCTCGGAGTCCTGGCCTGGTGTGCGCATGGTGACGAGCAGGGTGCTTTCTGAGACTCTCTTTTCGTCTTTGGCAATGAGCACAACTTCCAGCGGATCTTCAATCGCCAGAAAATCCTCAGCGTGCGGCTGAAATGTACTTCCCTCGACTCGTTGCTTGATAACTTTTACGCTCGAACGTGAAGTGGAGTCGGGGAAGGTTCCGATAAGTTCTGGCATGCTACGACGACCTTTCTATTAGATCGTTTTTTTAGTGAACCAGTCAACGACGGTTCGGGTCATCTCGGCTTTGTGTTCGGCTTCGTTAAAGCTGTGGTCTGCGCCTTCAATGAAGACAACGTCCACGGCGGAGCCTTTGAGCGACTCAATGGCCTTGGTGTCTTTCGGTAGCACAACATCGTCTGCGGTACCGTGGAGTAATAGCCAGGGTACGCGGACCTTCTCTGCGCAGGGGAGCACACTGCCGATCGTCATGCAGAGATCGTTCATGAATTGCGATGAGAGAGGGCAGTCTTCCTCTTCCCACATGAGACCTTCGTCCGGTGTTTCATTGCCGAACTCGGTTTCCGCAAACACTTTGCAATCGACCATGCCCGCCAGTGAAACAAGTAGCTGGATGCGTGGGTCCTGCGATGCCTGGATGACGCCAACAGCGCTGCCCATGCTATGGCCGATGTAAGCGATATGAGTGTAGGCACTGGAGACGACGTCGATAACTACCGAGAGATCGCCCACTTCTTTCGTGATAGTAGACTCCCGAAAATCCCCCTCGGAACTTCCATTGCCGGAGAACGAGAAATGAATCGAATCGAATCCGGCGGCACTGAGCGCCTTTGCGGTATCGGCAATGACGGGGCGATCCTTGTTTCCGGTGACACCATGCCCGAGAAGGATTATCCATCCCTTCTTTTTGTGGTGTTCGTTGCCTGCCAGAAACGTGTAATCGAGACGTTCGCCGTGGCTGTTGGTAATGACTTCGTTCATGATGCAGATGCGTCTGGAATTTCAATCAGGGCCAATGACTTATCCGGTCGTCAGGAGCTGCGGCCTTTAAAGGTAAGTTCTGCAATGCCGGATTTATCCAGTCCGCCTTTGCCCATTTCGGTCAGTTTGGTATACTGCTTGAGCGTAGCTTCGGCAAGCGGCGCCTCAATGCCGTTAGCTTTGGCGATATTCAGGGCGATGCCGGAGTCTTTGGCGGCGTGTTCGGCGGAGAAGTAGCAATCGTGGTCCCGGGCGATCATGTCTTCCGCATCGGTTTCAAGCACGCGTGAGTTCGCACCCGTCTGGCTGAAAATGTTGCAGAGCATCTTCAGGTCCAGTCCGAGTGCGTCGCCAATGCCGAGCCCTTCCGCAAGTGCGGCGGTATTGATATTCATAACCATGTTTACCAGGGCTTTGACTTCGGACGCTTTACCCGACGGGCCGACATAGTGCAGTGCCTTGCTCATGTCATCGAGAAGAGGCTTGGTTTCATTGAAGAGCGCTTCGTCGCCGCCTATCATCAGAAACAGCTCGCCATTGCGGGCCTGGGGAATGCTCGATGCCATGCAGGCTTCGAGGCATTGTGCACCGGCCTTGGCGGCGGCTTCATCCAGCTTTTGATGGATGGCGGGAGTGAGGGTTGCGCAGTTGATGAAGACACGCCCGGAAGCACCGGTCAGCAGATTGTCGTCACCAAAGTAAATGGCCTCCATCGCACTGTCATTGGTTACGACAGTGAGGATGACATCGCTCTGGGCCGTGACCTCGGATAGCCGGGTGCAGGCAGCTGCCCCGATTTCGGACGCAAGCTCTTTGGCTACGCTTTCGTTAATATCGTACACGGCAGCTACCTGGTAGCCTTTGTCGTTGAGGCAACGCGCCATGTTGCCGCCCATCCGGCCGAGTCCTACGAATCCAATTTTTTTGTTTTTCATGCCTATATTTTTCAATGCAGTTGTGCTTGGTTTAGAGTGATGCAATGGCCTCTGACCATATCTTCTTTATGTCGTTGCCCAGGACAATGGCATCCTGCCAACTGTCTGGAAAACAACTGATGCCATAACCAAATTTAGGGCCCAGCTCAGGGCATACCCATAGCTCGTTGTTGGGACGCTCACCGGCAAGCCAGTAATCGAAGGCCTGCCGGATAAAAGGACGCATGTCCTCGTATTCCGGGCTGAATTCGCCCTGGCCATTGGTCACCGGGACCTGGCAGTGATGCCCGTTGAAAGGACGCATGTGCCATAGTGTGGACTGCTGGAATAGCGGGATGTTCTCGAAGAGCCGCTCAATGTAGTTACTCGCGTCCAGATGCTTGACACTGGCAGGGTGGGAGAAGTCGAAATTGATCTTCGGGTAGTAGCCTTTGATTTTTTTGAAACCCTCTGCGATCGCGTAAGTTTTTTCAGGCGTTTCGGTGCAGGTGTCGCGATGCATTTCCAGATGCACGTCGGCGCCCTGGCGCTCGGCTTCCTCCATGAGTCCGATTGTCAGCCCGATAGCTTCCTCGACCGGTGTGTCATGATCGCCGAGCTGACAATTGATTGGGCCCGTGTCGATAGCCAAACCATCGCGCATGCGTGCCGTGTATTGTGCCGCATCGGCTGCATCGAAGGCCGCGCCGAAGCGCAGTCCGTATTTAGTCAGGCATTCCTTCAAGCCTGGTGTGCTAGCGGGGCAGGTGTAGGCCTCGAAGCCTGCATCAGCGACGGCCTGAATCCGTTGTTCCGGGGACCATGGGCTACCGTCGGCGTTCTGCTGGTTCCGGAGAGTCCAGTCGTTGATGATTATCTTTATCGAGGGTATGTCTGCTGCCATTGCTGTAAGTTTTGGTTATTAAAATACGCCAAAAATTGGATATTTTTTGACTGAGGTTTTATGAGAAGGGGAAAAGAAAGCTGGGGTTATGTTGGTATGAAAATGCTATAGAATCATCGGGGAGACGAGTCCTGTTTTGATTCGCCATGTTTCAATGCTATACTGTGATGAAATTGCGACATAATAAAAGCCTTGAGCCTTGGAGAATAGTTATTCGACATCGTTGGGCTTCTAAAATTCATCGAAGGCAATGTGATCGTCGGGTACGCCCAGCTCCGCAAGCATCCTGGTGCAGGCCTTGATCATCATGGGTGGGCCGCAGAGGTAGTATTCGACGGCCTTGGGGTTGGAGTGCTCCTTGAGGTAGTTGTCCTCCACCACTTCATGGATGAAGCCGGTCAGGTCCTGCCAGTTGTCTTCCGGTAGCGGGGCGGAAAGGGCCAGGTGGAAGCTGAAGTTGGGATGTGCGGCGGCGAGTTCTTCAAAATAGTCGTCGTAAAAAATCTCCTGCCGCGAACGCGCACCGTACCAGTAGCTGACCTTGCGGTGGGTTTGATCTGTATCAAGCAACTGAGACAGGTGTGCGCGTAGCGGCGCCATGCCTGCGCCGCCGCCGATGTAGACCATTTCCTTTTGCGTTGGCTTGATGTGGAAGTCGCCGAAGGGCCCGATGGCGCTGACGACATCGCCGGGCTTGAGGTTGAAGACGTAGCTGGAGCCGATGCCGGGCGGGCAATCCTGGCCGGGAGGTGGCGTGGCGATGCGGACGTTGAAGCGCAAGGTGCGCTCGCTCGCGAGGTTGCTGGCAATGGAGTAGTTGTTACGGCGTCCGCCCTCGGGGTTGGTTACGACCAGATCGAAGACGTGCTGGCGCTCCCACACGCTGGCGTAGGGCTCGGGGATATCGAAATCGCGGAAGGCAATCCGCTCATAGGCGGGGATGTCCAACTGGATGTAATCGCCGGGCTGGAACTGGAGCTTGCCGCCGTCGACGGGCTCGAGCACGAGCTCCTTGATGAAGGTGGCGACGCTGCGATTGCTGACCACGCGAAGCTGGTAGCCCTTCTGTGCGCGTGCACCCGCGCCGCCGGCGTTTTGCACGTTGAGCCAGAGGCGGCCATTGCGCTCCTCGATGGGGTAGGTGGCCAGGCCGCGGCAGATGGGCGCGCGGGCCGGAGAGCCGTCGGCGAGGTTGAAACGTCCATTGTGTTTGGGACACTCAATGATGCCGCCCTTGACCAGACCGTCGGCCAGGTGGGTGTTGCCATGGGTGCAGATGCCGTCGGTGGCGTAGAGTGCGCCGTCCTCGTCGCGGTAAAGCGCGAAGGTTTTCTTGGCATGGTCGAAGCGGATGACGTCCGCCGGGCCGAGGTCGGCAGCGGCGCAGACCTCCAGCCAACCACCGGAGTCCGGCTGGGCCTCGGAGGCGTGCTGGTTTTCCACGAGGCGTTCCTTGGGCTCGGGCAGCTTGCGCTTGACGTGCCAGGCCGGGTCCTGGACCTGCCGCAGGACGGAAGGGACGATTTCCCGCCAGGCGTTGAGCAGGCTGGGGTAGGGCGTGGGCATGTCGTC
The DNA here is from genome assembly GCA_030432235.1 of Verrucomicrobiia bacterium. GTDB lineage: Bacteria > Verrucomicrobiota > Verrucomicrobiia > Opitutales > Cerasicoccaceae > JAUIHT01. The sequence goes on from JAUIHT010000001.1 coordinate 882,801, forward strand.
CTTGACCGCCTCGTGCAGCTCGGGCAGAGCATGGTAGGGCACCAACGGGAACATGTGGTGCTCCACGTGGTAGTTCATGTTCCAGTAGAGATAACGGTGAATGAAGCACATGTACACCGTTCGGCAGTTCAGGCGGTGGTCGAGGACGTTCTCGGCGAGCCCGGCGTGTTGGGTCAGCCCGTAGACGACCATCAGCCAGGAGCCAAAGAGGTTGGGCAGGCCGACGAAGAGCAGCGGTAGGATGCTTCCGGTGCCGATTGCCAGCGCGATGACACCGGCGTAGATGGCGACATAGATGCGCGCCTTGACGTAGATTTTGGAAAACTCGCTTTCGGGGATGTAGGTCTTTTCGTCGTCAGCCATGCGCCCGGTGCAGTGCAGCAGGATGCGCGGGAAGTACTTTTTATAAACGCCGATATTGAAGAAGTTCAGAATGATACTCTGGATGTCCGGTGGGCGGGGTACGGCGATTTCCGGGTCGCGCCCGACGATGATGGTGTCGCTGTGGTGGCGGGTGTGGCTCCAGCGCCAGACGGTGGACTCGCGCATGACCATGAAGGAGGCGATTTCGTAGAGCGCGTTGTTCATCCAGTCGGTCTTGAAGGCGGTGCCGTGGCTGGTCTCGTGCCAGCGGGAGTCGGAGGTCGAGGCGTAGAGCACGGCGTAGCACAGGTAGGGCAGGATAAACCAGGGCGTGGGCCACAGCCATGCCGTCAGCGCGCCGAAACCGATGATGAGTGCAAACCAAAGCAAGGTGTCGCGGATGGCCGGGCCGTCGCGGCGCTCGAGCAGTTTGCGCATGGTGGCGCGAGGCACTGGGCTCTGGTACCACTCCGCCTCGGCCAGGCCGCGCTCGATGGCACGTGTGGCGTTCTCACCGGTCAGGCTGTAGTCGAGGTGCTGAGGCGGCCGTTGCAGGACGGCGGTTCCGTGGTCGTGCTCGTGGTCCATGGTAATATCGCTAAGCGGGTTAAGAGGCGGAAAAGGCGTAGTGGGTGACGCTGCGGCGGGGCTTCCCGGGGCGCGCCAGGATATCGCCGAAGCCGGGCTGGGTGGTGGCGCCGGGGTAGTCCTCGCACTCCAGGCAGAGAGCGGCGAACTTCCCGTAGGGCTTTCCGGATTTTCCGGTCAGCGTGCCGTCGAGGCCCATGCCGGTGTAGAATTGCAGGCAGCTCAAGTCGGTGCGGACTTCCATCCGGCGTCCACTGACGGGCTCCTCGACCACCGCCACGGTCCGAATCGAATCGCTCTGCCCCAGCCAGTAGAGGTCGCCGTGCTCCTGCCAGAGACCGGGGATGGCCTCGCGTAAGCGTTTCGGTTGAGTGAAGTCCGCCGCCGTGCCACGCACGCTTTCGAGCCGGCCCAGCGGGGTCATGGCGGCGTCTGCAGGGACGCACGTGTCGCAGTGAATTTGCACGCGGTGATCGCGGATGTCCCCTTGGCCTTCACCAGCGAGGTTAAAGTAACCGTGATGGGTCAGGCTTACCGGCGTTGGGCGGTCGGCGCGGGCCTCGGTCTCGAAAATGAAGACGTTGTCGTGGGTTACCGTGTAAGTGACTGCATAATCGACCACCCCGGGATAGCCCTGGTCGCCATCCGCGCTGTGACAGGTCAAGCGCAGGCTCGGGGTGCCGTCTTCGCGCTCGACCGGCTCAGCGGCCCAGAGATGTTTGTCCAGCGCCTGAGGTCCGCCATGCAGGTGATTGGCGCCGTCATTCAAAGGCAAGGTAACGTCTTTGCCCTCGACTGAAATCTGCCCGCCTGGAACCCGCCCGGCGATGCGCCCGATGATGGCGCCGAAGTAGGGGTGCGGAGCAAGGTAGTCCTTCAGCCGGTCAAAGCCCAGTACCACATCGGCCTGCACGCCCTGCGCATCCGGCGCCAGGAGGCGGGTCACGATGCCGCCGAGGGTGATGACCTCCAATTCCAGCCCGCCCTCACCGCGCAATGTCCAGGCCTCGACCGTGCGACTATCCGGCAGTTGGCCGAAAGCGCGCGATTCGCAGGCAGCGGATGGTTTTTGGGGTAAGGGCATTGCGGGTGCGGAATAATCAGTGCCAATAATAAACTGAATTAAGCCTGCTTGTCTTCTCGACATGCGTCCTATACTTTGCATATTTTGTCATTATGCTGGAAAATCTGAAGATTCCGTCAGTCTATGACGGTTTTCTCTTCCTGGCCGAATCGGTGCGCAACCCGCCCGCGCTCAAGCCCCATCATCACAATGAGCTGGAGCTGAATCTGGTCGTGCGTGGGAACATTACCTACGTGGTCGGCTCGCGGCGTTTCACTTTTTCCCAGCGCACGCTCTTGTGGATGTTCCCGGCTCAGGAGCATCAACTGGTGGACCGGTCGGACGACGCGCAATACTACGTGGCCGTTTTCAAGCCGGCTCTCATTGCCGGAGCCTGCCGTGCCCGGCGCTATCAGGGGCTTAAGCGGAAGCGGCTGAACGAGGGCGGCGTTCTGCATACCAAGCTCGACCCGGCCGCCTTCGACCTGGTGCGCCGCACTATGGACGCCCTGGTGGAGGACGGACTCGACCCGGCCGTCCTCAACCGCGAGGCGGGCTTCGGTATCAACTCGGACTTCACTTTTGAGCACCATGACCCCGACTGGCTCAACGCCGGTCTGCGCCACCTGCTGCTGCTCTCCTGGCGCTATCAGCGCGGGCCCGCCGTCGGTGGCGGTTCCGCGCTCCATCCGGGCGTGAGCAAGGCGCTGGCCCTGATGGGCGATGCGGCGGGTTCGGACGAGCTTGCGATTCTTGCGCGCCGCTGCGGTCTGAGTCCATCGTACTTGAGTCGAATTTTCCATCGTCAGGTGGGGGTTCCGCTTTGCCGTTACCGAAATTCCGTTCGCCTGGGCCGGTTTTGGGAGGCCTACCGTGACGGCAGTCGCGGCACGGTGCTAGATGCCGCGTTGGACGCCGGCTTCGGCAGCTACCCGCAGTTTTACCGTGTGTTCAAGCAGGCATATGGCACGGGGCCGCGTGAGAGCCATTAGGAGGTTGCCAATCGGTACACGGCCTTCCGGTAAGCTTCGCCAATGGGTTTGAATCGGTTCCAAGGTGTTCGGGGTGGAGACATCCTTTGCTTTTATCATGCCCTTTAGTACGACTTTGTTGCCGGGTGCCAGCGGGTGACGAGTTTTTCGTAACCGATTTTGCGGGCATAGTCGGCAGCCTTTTCGATGTGGTCTTCGCGCTCAAGGACCTCGATGCGCTCGACGCGCTCGCTGAGCTTGAGAATGAGTCCGCGCATAATGGCCCGGGCATGATGCGCGCCGAGACAGTTGTGGATGCCGAAGCCGAAGGCCACGTGTGGATTGGGTTTGCGGTCGAGTTTGACCGTGTTGGGATCTTCAAACACCTCCGCGTCGCGATTGGCCGAGGACCACGCCAGCGAAACGCGTCCACCGGCCTGAACGGTATGCCCGTGCACGTCGGTGTCGTGGGGGCAGACACGACCGATGTGAGTGAGCGGGATGTACATGCGGAAAAACTCTTCAGCGGCGGTGTTGATCATCTCGGGGTGCTCGCGGATGCAAGCCAGCGCTTTGGGGTTGTCGGCGAAGTAGGCGATAATGCGTACCGCGGTATAAATGATCGTGTCCCGCCCGCCGGCGAAAGCGATATTCGCATAGCCCAGCTTTTCTTCCATGCTGAGCTTGCGCCCCTGGAACTCGGCCTGGTTGAGGGCGCTGAAAAAGTCTTCGCCCGGGCTTTGCTCCGCTTGCTCGAACATGCTGCGGCAATACTGCTCCATGAAGGCGCCTTTGGAGCTGCCGTCGCCTTCTTTAAAGACATGTACGCCCCAGCCGATCCAGGTTTCCGCCTCCTTTTCATCGACGTTGAGCAGGTAGGTGAGGGCATGGGACTGAAGCGGAATGGCGAATTCGCGCAGTATCTCGATGCGGTCTTGTTGCAGTGCTTCGTCGATCAGACGGTTCTGTAGAGCATCCAGCTTCGCCTGAAACTCCGGTAGCTTGGGGCGAAGGAAAAACGGCTCGACCAGCTTGCGGTATTCGCTGTGCACTGGCGGGTCGACCTCAAGAGGGTACTGCCGGACGGTGCGCACATCCTCCTCGGAGGGGATGGGCACGCGGCGCGGGGCATCCGAGCTGTAGGTTTTCCAGTCCTTGGCGGCTTTGCGGACATCCTTGTGCCGCAGGATCATGGGGATGGTTTCCCCCTGGAAATCACCCAGGTGGATGGGGCAGCGCTCACGCGCTTCGCGGAAAGGATCGTCGGGGTCGGGCATTCTTCTTCCGGGATTGGGGTTCGATTAATCTTCGGCGGGGGCGACCTCTACGACGAGGCCGTCGAGTGCGTCGGTCAGTTCCACCTGGCAGCCCAGGCGGCTGTTTGCCTTTCGCTGCTCGTTGAAGTCCAGCGTGTCATCCTCCATATCTTCGGGCGGGCCAACGCGCTCCATCCATTCGGGAGAGACATACACGTGGCAGGTGGAGCATGAGCAGACGCCGCCGCAGTCACCCTCGATACCTTCGATTTCGTGCTCGCGGCCGATTTCCATAAGAGTTCCGCATCCGTCGGGTACCACGACTTCTTTTCCATCTCGAGTGATAAAGGTTACTTTGGGCATGTTTCTATGGGTTGGTTATTAGCAATTCGAATCTTGCCGTTAAGCATACCAATATGCGTGGCGCCGTTCCACACCCAGAAATGCACAAAGTAGTACTTTGTTGTAATTCGGCCGTGGCTTCCGTAATTCAATCGACTTCCGCGGCCGTTACGCGCTTGCGGTACTCACGCGGGGACATGGCGTATTTTTGCCTGAAGCGCCGATTGAAATTGGACAGGTTGCCAAAGCCACTTTCGAACGCCACCTCGATGACGGGAAGATCGGTTTCCATCAGCAGGCGGCAGGCGTGGCCGAGCCGGATTTCCGTCAAAAACTCCTGATATGTTTTCTGGGTCGCCTTTTTGAAAATGCGGCTGAAATGCGCGGGCGTCACATGGATCCTTTTCGCGAGGACTTTGTGGGAAAGGTCTTCCTGGAAGTGCTCCAGGATGTAGTGGCAGGTGCTGTGGATTCGCTCCGTGTCGTTGAGGTCCACGCTGCCGGCATACCCCGGGCTGGACAGGACGCGCGGCGGGCTTGCCGAGCACAGGAGATGGATGAGCTCAAAGAAGAGCGCCCAGCGCTGTGTGGGCTTTGCATTGTGCAGCTTGGTTAACAGTTCTCCTGCCAGGGAACCGGTTTTGCTGTCGAAAGCCAGACCGAGCCGGGCGCGGTCCATCAGACGCGAGAACGCTTCCAGCTCCGGTGTGTTGTCCAGAAGCCCTTGAGCCATACCGCGGTCGAACTGCAGGACTTCGGAAACGGCCCGGCCACGGAACTGCCTGGGGTTGCTGTATCCGTGGGGAAGGTTTTCGCCAATCATACAGAGGTCACCCGGCGCGAAACTGCCGATGTGGTTACCGATGATGCGCGTGCCGCTGCTTTCGGCGATGTAGGTGATTTCGAGCTCCGGATGATAGTGGTAGGGATAGCTGAAGCGTGGCTCTATAAATTCCCTGACCAAAAAGCTCTGCCGGGACGGCGACAGGATGGTCTCACGGAGAACTTTCACTCAGCTACGTTGCGCGGGCAGTAGGGATTTAGCAACAAAATACCGGTTTTGCCGTGTCCCATAGAAGAATTTTCTAACCCAGAACTGTATGCTGACGGTATGAATACTTCTCCTCCTGCTGGTATGAGTCGGCGAGATGTGGTAATCACGGCGCTCCGTGGCGAGAAACCGCCTTATGTTCCCTGGTCGTTCCGATTTACCCGGGAGCCGCGCCAGGCGTTGTGCGCACACTACGGTGTGGCCGACGAGGAGCTGGACCAGAGGTTGGGCAATCATTTAGTCGAGTTGGGCAGCGACATCGGCTTTTTTGAAGACTTGGGTAGGGACAAGCACCGGGACGTGTTTGGCGTGGTGTGGGACCGCAGCGTCGACAAGGACATCGGCATTGTCTGTGACTTCCCCCTGAAGGAGCCGACGCTTGAGGGCTACGCATTCCCGGACCCGCTGGATGAACGCTTCTTTGCTGATATCGAGGCCAAATGCGGACGGCAGCCGGATTGCTTCCGGCTCTTCTGTTTGGGGTTCTCTCTTTTTGAGCGGGCATGGACGCTACGTGGCATGGAAAATCTCATGATGGATTTTCTGGAGGAGCCGGAGTTCGTCGAGGAGCTGCTGACGCGCATCGCGGATTACAATCTCGCGCAGGTGAAGAAGGCGCTGACCTACGATATCGACGGCGTCTACTATGGCGATGACTGGGGCCAGCAGCAGGGGCTGATCATGGGCTATCCGCGCTGGAAAGAGTTTATTTACCCACAGTTGGAGCGTATGTACGGCCTCGTTAAGGCGGCGGGAAAGTTCCAGTTTATTCATTCGTGTGGTGATGTCGACGAGCTCTTCCCCGACCTGATCGCGCTTGGGCTGGACTGCTTCAACCCCTTCCAGCCGGAGGTCATGGATACCTTTGCCCTGATGCAGCAGTACCGGGAGCAGTTGTCCTTCTGGGGAGGGCTGTCCACCCAAAGCACGCTCCCGTATGGCAGTCCGGAAAAAGTCCGTCGCGAATCCGAGCGGCTTCTCGAGGCGGGTTCACTGGGCAACTATATCTTTTCCCCATCGCATGCCGTGGAGAGTGATGTGCCGATGGAGAATATGCTGACTTTCATTGAAACGGCACAGACCCAGGGGGCAGGAATCATGATTTCGGGAGCGTGAAGCGGAACGCCAATCAGTGATATATCAGAGTATCAGAAGATGCTCTTATAATATTAGAATTCGATAAGCAATATTGCTATTATATATGCGCACAGTAAAAGCCCCTAATGACATGAGTGAAATTCTAAATACCCTGACCGAGTCCATCAAAGCGGGCAAACGCAAGGATGCCAAAGCCGCAACCGAGCAAGCCCTGTCTGAAAACATCGATCCGCAGCAAATCCTGGCCGCACTCACAATGGGCATGGATGACGTGGGTCGCCGTTTTAAGGCCAATGAAATATTTGTGCCCGAAGTGCTTGTCGCCGCCCGCTCTATGAAAAGCAGTATGGAGCTGCTGGAGCCCGTCCTGGCGGAATCAGGTTATACGCCCGATCACACCGTCATCATCGGTACGGTTGAAGGTGACTTGCATGATATCGGCAAGAACCTCGTAGCCATGATGCTGAAAGGCGCCAATTTCTCCGTTGTCGATTTGGGCACCAATGTGGGAGCGCAGGCTTTCGTCGAAGCCGCTCAGACTCACAAGGCCAGCCTTATCGGCCTTTCCGCCCTGTTGACCACCACCATGACGGCCATGCGCGAAGCCGTGGCGCTGTTCCGCGAGCAAGGCCTCGCCGCCAAGGTGATGATTGGCGGAGCACCTATCACCGAACAGTTCGCTCAGGATATCGGGGCCGACGGCTATGCTACGGACGCCGCCAGTAGTGTCGACCTGGCCCGTTCGCTGGTCGCCTGAGCGTGACGGTCGGGCCTGCGTTTATTCAACCAAGCAAACCTGCAACCATGGATAATCTCTACTTGAAACTCGCAAGTAAGGGCCACCGTGCTCCCATTGCCACCGACCTCGTCTTGCATGAGCGGCCCGATCCCGAGGCGGTCTTGCTCGACGGCGGACGCTTGGGCGAGGTCGTTATCGAAACCGCCGATCGCTTTGGCACACCGTTGGCGATACCGCTGATGGACTTGCGCGTGGAAAAGGAGGCGTTGCTATCGGCCATGGGAATTGCCGCGGCGAGTATCCCCGGCTACCACTTCGAGGAGCCTCCGCCGCCGATCGATGACGTGGCGCCTACGCCTCGCATGGAAGCCACCTGCGAGGGTATCGCCCGGGTGGCTGACGTGCCGGCGTTGCTGCCGATGGGTATGTGCATCGGGCCCTTTTCGCTTATGACCAAACTGGTCAGTGACCCCATCACACCGGTTTACATGGCCGGTACGGGTGCCACCGCCGAGGAGGACGAGGACGTCGATACGCTCGAAAAATGCCTTCAGCTCGGGCTACCGCTCATCCTGCAGTACATCGAGGCACAGGTCGATGCCGGGGCGCGCGCCATGATTGTCTGCGAGCCTGCGGCCAACATGGTGTATTTTTCGCCGAACCAACTGGCTGAGTCCTTCGGCATCTTTGACCGATACGTCATGGATGGGTTGAGGCAGATTCGCGACCTGCTGGCCCGGCGCGGCGTGGACTTTATCCTCCACGATTGCGGTGAGCTCACCGACGGGATGGTCAGGCGTTTCGGTGAGCTGCACCCGGCCATGCTAAGCCTGGGCAGTTCCCGCGTCCTCTGGGAAGACGCCGCACTTCTGCCCAAGGATGTCGTGCTGTACGGCAACCTTCCCTCGAAACGCTTTTTCGCGAAGGATTTGAGCACCGCGCAAGTCGAGGCCGCCGCCTGTGACCTGCTTGGTCGGATGCAGGCCGCAGACCATCCCTTTGTATTGGGGAGCGAATGCGATATCCTCAGCGTGAGTGGGAGTGAAGCGGAAATCACTTCCAAGATAGAAGCTTTTTTACACGCGAAAAACTCCTAACCCCATAAACCTCATGACCCCTTTTCAGCGATACCAGGCAGTGCTTCGCGGCGAGCCGGTGGACTTCTCTCCGCGCATCCCCATCGTCATGCAGTACGCGGCCGAGCTTATCGGAAGCAACTACGGGGCCTTCGCCTCGGACTACAACGTGCTCACCAAGGCCAACCTCCATTGTGCCGAGCGTTTTGGCTTCGAGCAGCTCAGCACGATTTCTGATCCCTACCGGGAAACCGCCGGGTTTGGCGCGCCCATCAAGTTCCACGAGAACGCCGTGCCCGAATGCCTGGAGCATCCCTTGGCCGACCTCGATGATATCTCCAGCCTGACCATCCCCGACCCGTGGGAAGCCCCTCGAATGCGCGACCGCATGGAGGCCATCCGTTTCTATCGAGAGCACACCGGCGATCAATACAGCGTTCTTGGCTGGGTCGAGGGCCCCGGCGCTCTGGCTGCCGACTTGCGCGGGGTGTCCGATTTCCTCATGGATTTGCTGGAGGAGCCCGAGGCTTGCGCCGAACTGATGAAAATCTGCGTCGATGCGAACATCCGCTACGCTAAGGAGCAAATCAAGCTGGGCGCCGATACGATTGGGGTGGGGGATGCCATTTGCAGTCAGATCTCCGGTGCGGTCTACGAGGATTTGATCTGGCCCGAGGAGAAACGTCTGGTCGATGCCATCAAAGCCGAGGGCGCCACCGTACGCATGCACATCTGCGGTCAGACGAAGCACCTCTGGCCCAAGCTCAAGGAGGTGCCCATCGACATCCTCGACTGCGATCACATGGTCGATATGACGGCTGCCCGGCAGGTCTTTCCGGCGCATGTCGTGTTGGCCGGCAACATCGATCCGGTTTCCGGTCTCCGTTTCGGTAAGCCGGAGGACATCGTTGAAAAAATGCGTGCTTGCCAGAGCGAGGCCGGAAGCGGTTTCATGGTTGCTGCGGGATGTGAGATTCCGCCGGGCACTTCGGAGGAAAACGTGCAGACGCTCTGCCAACCCTTGCCGGTCGCATGAACGGGCCGGGCCAGACGCAACCGGATTACGGGCTGCTGGCCTGCGATGTGTTCGCGGATGAACTCGTTGCCTTGGGGGGAGAGTCGCCGCCGTGGCGGGCGCTTACCTTTCTTGAGATGGGGCTTCACGACCATCCGGATCAATTACGCCAGCAAGTGCAAAGCAGCATCGCCGAGCTGGAGGCCACGCCCGGCATCAGCCGAATCGTCCTCGCCTACGGCTTGTGTGGCAACGGTCTGCTCGGGGTACGCGCGGGGAGGGTGCCTTTGGTCATACCGCGGGCGCATGACTGCATTGCCATGCTTCTGGGCAGTGCGGCTAGGCGTCAGGCTTTGATGCGGGATGTGCCCGGTGGCTACTTCTACAGTCCCGGCTGGATCCGTGGCGGTCGGGTGCCCGGGCCGGAACGCGATGCTTATCTGCGCGACTTATTCCAGGAGCGCTACCCGGATGATCCGGAGCTCGTGGAGGACCTGCTTGAGGCGGACCGTGATACGTTTTCCCATTATCATACCGCTCTCTATGTCGATGTTACCCAAGACGACGGAGCCAGAAATAAATGCCAGCAGTGTGCGCGGTCATTGAGTTGGAGCTTTCGCATGTTGGAAGGTGATCCTGCCTGGTTGCGCGATCTGATCTGGGGACAGTGGGACGCCGAGCGCTTTTTAACCGTGCCCCCCGGCGCAAGTATCGCGCTTGATGGTGAAGCTTTAATAGCGAGATGAATCAGCATCCTTTAACCATTGAAACTGCCTCCGGTGAGACGTTCGCCCTGGACCTCACCGCTGCGGATGCCCATTTGACTCTGTCTGAATGGCTGGAGGACCATGCGGTACCGCTCAATACCCGTTGCGGTGGCAAGGGTGTCTGTCGTGGCTGTGGGGTGGAGTTTGTTGAGGATGGTTGCGTCACTCTCCGACGCAGCTGCGAGGTGCGTCTCGCGGATATCCCCGAAACGTTGGACCGTGTGCGTATCCCGGAATCTTCCTGGCGGGACCAGGGCCTGCACGGCATCAGCATCTTCGAGGTCAGGGCGACCACCCCGGCGCCTCGCTTGCGCCCCGGCCTGGGTCTGGCCCTCGATATTGGCACCACCACGGTGGCTGGTGCTTTGTGGGATCTCGCCAGCGGCCAGTGCTTGTCGACGGTGGCCTTGCCAAATGCGCAACGGCGTTACGGTGACAATGTTCTGGCCCGCATCGATCACACCATTGGCCGGGGTGGCGACAGCGGGTCACTGCAAAAGTCGCTTGTCGACGGCTCGCTGAAGCCGCTCATTGAACGCCTTTGCCAGGAAGCGAAGTGCGAGGCCGGAGCGATTACTGAAGCAGCGGCGACGGGAAACACGATTATGCTCCATGCGCTTGTCGCCGCGTCACTGGCAGGCTTCGGCGCCTATCCCTTTCGTCCGGTCTTTCTGGAAGAGCGCAAGGTCCTGGCCCGGGAGATTGCGCTCGACTACGATTTTCCTATCCTTCTGCCTCCCTGCCTCGGCTCTTTCGTGGGGGCGGATATTACGGCAGGCGCATTGGCCGCAGGTATGCTGGAGGAGGGCGGTCCCTTCCTGCTCATCGACTTTGGCACCAACGGCGAAATACTTTTGCGCCATGAGGACGGTTTCCTGGCCACGGCCACGGCAGCGGGGCCTGCCTTTGAGGGCGGTCGCTTGAGTTGTGGCGCTCCGGCGGGGCGGGGCGTCGTTTCCTCGATGGATTATCGGGATGGTCGCTGGCATCTCATTCAATCGGGCAACGATGTCGTGCCACTAACCGGTATCTCGGGGGCGGCGTACGTTGACTTTCTCGCGTTGGCCAGAAGGGAGGGGATGCTGGGTGACATGGGCCGTTTGGACCGACAACACCGCGAGGTGCTCACGCGTCAGGATGGCTCGGTGATGCACTGTGGCGTCCGAATCGGTCCGCGCCTGGAGGTGACGGAGGAGGATGTTGCCGAGTTGATACAAGCCAAGGCTGCCATTGCCGGCGGTGTGATGACTTTACTGGAGTTGGCTGGCTTGGAGCCTGAAGACCTGCGCGCTCTTTTTATCGCAGGTGGTTTCGGCTACAACCTGAACCTCGAACATGCGGCCGCCATCGGTCTCATCCCTTCGGTTAGCCATGACCGCATCCATGTGATCGGTAACGCTTCACTGGGCGGAGCCTCGCTCTTGCTCTTGCATGGAGAGAGTGAGGCAATTTCACCGCTGCTCCGTGGAAGCCGCGTTGTCGAGCTCAACCAGACTGAGAGTTTCGAGGATCACTTCATCGATGCCATGTCTTTGACAGCGTAGCTGAAGCTTTGCTGGAAACTACACGTAGGCCGAGACCTGGGACTGTGCCTGCGCCGGGGCTTCGTCATTCAGCGCGGATTGAATGTTAGCCATCTTAGAGCGCGCACCTTCCCACATGAGGCAGATGTCGACCGCAGCCCAGAACAGGCGCATCCCGCGATCCTTCCAGAACCGCAGGCGCGCCGGATCCGCGCAGGCAATGCCGGGTAGAACGCCGTGCCGTTCGCAGGCCGCGATGACGGACATGACCGCCTCGACGTACTTATCGCTGGTCCACTGACCGGGAATGCCCATGCCGATGGAAAGATCATCATTGCCGACCACGGCCACATCCAGTCCGGGTACGGACAGAATAGCGTCGAGATTTTCCAGGGCCTCCGCTGTCTCGATTTGGATGCCGACAACGAAGTCGTGGTTAATCGCGTCAATCTGATCCGTTACCTTGTCCCAGCCCATGTACTTTCCCGCCGGACAGCAGGAGGCTCCTAAACCACGCTGGCCGAGCGGGGGATATTTGACGGTACGCATGATCTGCTCCACTTCTTCGCGAGTGCGGATACGCGGCACATAGATGCCGTCCGGCGCCTGGTCGGCCACGCGGTTGATTTCATGATAACTCGAGTCTGCGGCCCGCACCATGCAAGGCAGTCCGAGAGCACGGGCCAGGCGGATATGCTCCAGGATGGTCTCGCTGTTGAGCAAGGTATGCTCGCGATCAATCATGAGCACGTCGTAGCCGCATTCGTGAAACATTTCCACCGCCGCCCCTGAGCGTGCATCCACGATGCAGCCGGTCAGTAGCATGTCGCGTGCTTCAATGCGTTTTTTCAGTAGTCCGGTATGACCTTCCATAGTCGAATGAGAGGACCTCGCCCTGGGTTGATAAAGTCGTTTGCCGAATTATGGCTTGAAAGGACATATGTATACCTATTCACTGTGGCGCGTGCAAGTTTTTATCATCCAAACAGCCCCGACACATGCCGATTTCTGGTGAGGAAGCGGCCATCGTGAATGTGGTATCGGGATAGGCCGTAAACGGACTGGTAATTTTCCTGAAATTAGCCGAAAGTCGTCAGTTAATCCCAAGTGCGTCACTGCCTCATGACCAAACCGGATAGCACCGTCAGATTCAAACTGTCCCGCTGGATATACGGGGGGCTTTTTTGGGGGCTGGTACTTTTTATGGCCTGGTTGTTTATTCCGCGTGCAGTCAACCCACAGGGGTTTGATCCGGCGGAGATGGCGCGCGTGGAAACACGAATGTGGCGTGCGTACTATGCCAAGGACTACGTCGATCTGACTTTCTCGGTTTGGAGTGTCACGCGTAGCCAGTTTGGCGGATCGCCTTGGACCGGCCTGCGCATCGCCTACGATGCCGCTCACGCAGCGCGGGTGTTTCAACGCTCCACCAGCCGGGAGGAAGCAGGCAAAGCGCTTCCTGCTCTGGAAGCCTACTACACCTTGCTGCAAAGCCAGACCGGCATCCCGTTCGACCCCAAAGTGGCGGCGGAACTTGAGTTGGAGTGGTGGCAGTTGCGCCGGGAGGATGCCACCACCGAGGACATCACGCTCGTGCTGGCGCGGCTCTACGCCATGGTTAATGAGAAGCCGGTGGACGTCATGCTGGAGCCCGCGCGGTTGCGGGTGGCGGCCATGGAATTTCGTGACAGCCATCGGCACACTGGCATGACGGATGAGGATTGGGCTCAGTTGCAGGACATGCTGCTCGCCTCCTATCAGAGCCTGAAGAGCGCGATTGAGGCTCGCCCGGTTCGGGCTTAATTTTCGCTTCTATTGAAGGTGGCGCACTTAAGCAGCCATTCGCACGAAAGAAGCATCCAACGGAGCCTGTCGCGTCGGTACGACTGACGGACGCGTTTACTTCCCGTCCGCTTGGGATGGCACGTGCTCGACCTCGTCGCGATTGTGACCGGCAATCACCATACCGTCGTCGGCGTCGTCGCGCTTGAGGGTTCTCAGGGTGTTGAGCATGTGCTTGAGGTCTTTGAAGCCACCGATGGAAAACCAGATGGTGATAATCAAGGCCTGCCCAAGACCGATCCAGATGAAGATGCGCCAGAAGGAAAGCCACCAGGCGTCATCCGTTTTCCAGATAAGATGGTAAACCAGACCGAAGAGAAAGAGCCCGAAGTACACCAGGATCATGCCGAGTGTTCCGAAGAAGATCAAAGTGTCGCGCATTCCGAACTCGCTGGAGAAACCCAATGCGGCGAGACCGCGCTTTGGCTTGGTGGCATCCGTGCTCTTTTCCATGCTGTAGGCGCCTCGATGCAGCATCTCATCCAGGTTGAAGCGTTGCTTCGAGCATAGCGATACGATGATGTAGATCAGGCTGGAGCTGACCATGGCGATGAAAAACATCTGCTGGCCGTTAAGGAAGAAATCCGGTTGGACCTGCTTGATAACGATGCCGCTGACCGCGAGGACCGAGCCGGTGATCATGGCCGACCAGGCTGCCGGTGTGGTGCCGCGATTCCAGTAGAGCCCGCCGATGATAACCGCTCCGGCCCCACCCAGGAATATCGCGCCGGTGACGGCGAAGAACAGCAGGATGTATTGGGTTTGGCGAAAGAGCAGGCTGAAGAAGAAAGCGAAGATCGCGACACCGAGGATGGAAAAACGCAGCAGGCGCAAATGCTGTTTTGCCGTAAAGGGTTTGCCGCGTATCGGCATGATGACGTCCTGGATGAATATGCTGCCCCAGGAGTGCAGGTAGGTGTTATCCGTGGACAAGGCAGCCGCGAAGATGATGGTGGCAAACAGCCCCATGAGGCCTACCGGCAGTACGGATTTCAGAAAAAGCGGCGAAGTCATCTGCTCCTGGATTTGCGGATTCTCAATCGTCGCTATCTGCCCCTGTATGGTCTGTGTGAGATCGCCGAAGGCTCCTGTGTTGAGAACCACGTAGGCACAGGCGGGGATCAGCATCGGCAGGATGAAGACCAGGGCGGTGCGCCATTGCCCGAGAATTTTTGCCATGCGTGCTTCATGTGGGCTGCGTGCGGAGGCGTTATAGCCCTGGCTACCTTGCCAGGCCATGGTCGTATAAAACATGCCGAAGGTGGCGATGACGTAAAACCACACGTTGAAATTTTCGACTTTTCCGGTGTCGAAGGGGTTCAGCCGTGAGGTGCCTTCGCCAACGCTGACACTCAAGCCCGCGGAGATGGCGGACCAATCGAACTTCCACAACAGAAAGAGCAGGATGGCGACAAAGCCGACGCTGTAGAGCAGCCCCTGAAAGAAGTCCGTCATGATGATGGCAATCTGCCCGCCGAAGGTCGCGATGAAGACCGCGCTGGACAGCATGATGAACATGATCAGCGCAAAGACGGACACCTCGAGTCCGAGCAAGCTTACCGTCTCGGGCAGGTCGAAGAAGTAGAGGAAGAAGCGCCCGGTGACGGCGGGAAAGATACCGTAGTTCACGATACCCGCCAGGAAGCACAGGCTGCCTGCAAAGATGCGAAACCTCCGGCTGTAGCGAACCTCGAGGAATTGCGCGAGGGTCATGGCGCGGGTTTGCCGGAAGCGGAAGATGACCCAGCCGGTCAGGGAAATGATTAACCCGACGGGCAGTATCATAAGCATCCAGTAGGCCGGGGTGAAACCGGCGCTGTAGAACTCCTCGAACTTGGCGATGAGTGAAATGGCGCCCAGCCCGGCGGCGCCCTCGGCCATAGTCAGCATGTAGCGGCCCGCGCTCCGGTTGGCGGCGAGAAAGTCCGCCACGCTTTTGGTCAGGCGCAGGGGGACGAGCACCATCAGGCCTATGAAGATAACAAACCCAATAAAGATGGCCCAGTCCAGGAATTGCATACGAGATCCAGAGGGTGCTATTGCGTGGCGGAGGCATCCGGGACATTTCCGTCGGGGGAAATCTCAAACGGCAGCCATTCGCTACGCACGTGGAAGTTTTGCTCTTTATGATGAGAGGTGGAAGACAGTGAAAAATCACCGGCCTGATCGTAATTGTATCGCGATACGGAAAGGTGGATCTCGCCGCCTTTTTCCGGACTGATGCCAATCACCGACAGCGGCAAACGGACCAGAAGATGCCACTGGTTGCCTTCCAGCCAGGTGTAGTGATCGAGAAGTTCTTCGTCCCAGACCAAGCCCTCTTCGAGCTTCAGTTTGCCGTCCTTGCGTTGTTGGAGCAGCGTCTCGCTCCAGTAGAGTTGCATGCGCTGGTTTTGGGGGGAGAAGTGAAATTCGTAATATTCGTTCGAGTCGTTAATCTCGACAAAGAGCTCCAGGGTATCGCCGTAGCGAAAGATGAAATCGTTAAAGGAGTCTGCCTTGTTATGCAGAAAGTGATCGACAGCGACGACGTAGAACCAGAGCGCGCCATCGTACAGGCCCAGCTTCAGTGAGGCCGGCTCGTTGACGGCCTGGTCTGTTTCACCGGGGAGGCCGATCAAGGGGTACTCTGTGAGTGTGCCGAAGGCGGTCTCGACGGACGCTGGGCTGGCTGGATCAAAGGCTTCCAGCGGGGCTACGGTCTGGGCGGTTTGAGCAATCATGTCGTTATCGAGTGAGTTGGAACCGCCCGCCATTCCCTGTGCTACGGTTATGAACAGAAAGGAAAGAATGAATGAATATGTTTTGTGCATCAGTCATCTCTATCAGTGGCTGCTGGGATTGGTGAAGCAATATTGCATCTGCCCGGGGCGTTTCCAGGTGGTCTTCCACAGGCCGCTTTCGCTCAGGCCGGTAATGAGCAGGTCGCACGAGTCGGGTCCGTCGAAGTGTACGTTGCTCGGGCGCTTGAAAGGAGTCACGATGCGATCGATGTGTTCGCCAACCGGGGAAAAGACGTCCACCGCGTAGGCATCGACATAGGCCACGAGCAGGTTGCCCTCGCAGTCGAAGTCCATGCCGTCCGGCCCGAAGCCGGGCTCGGACATCTTGGCCCAGATGCGCTTGTTGGTGACGACCCCGGGCTCGATGATATCGTAGGCCCACAACAATTTGGTGAACGTCTCCGCTACGATCAACTGCTTGTCGTCTGCACTGACCGCCAAGCCGTTGCAGAAGCGATAACCGTCATCGAGGCGGACCACGTTACCGTTGTGGAGACGGCAGAAAAGCTCGCCCACTGGATTATCCGCATTGGAGCCTGCCGGGGCGGTAAAGTAGAGGTTTCCCTGGCTGTCGAAGTAGAGGTCGTTACAGCCGCGGATAGGCTTGCCCTCGAACGAGCAAACCTCCTCGTGGACACGTTGTGCGGTATCCACTCGCAGGATGCCGCGCCCCATGTCCGCACACCAGAGATTGTTTTCGCGGTCCACCTGAAGGCCCGCCGGGATGGCTCCGGTATCGGCGTAGACACTCACCTGGCCGGTTTTATGCCAGTGCAGGATATGGTGATCGTTGGAGGCCACCATGAAAGTACGGCCATCGAGATCGACCACCGGTCCTTCCGCCGCCGCGATACCTCCGGCGAGCAGTTCAAAGGTGTAGGATTCCGCGGTGCTCATGGTTACTCGGAGAGCTCGGCGATGGCTTCAATTTCCACCTTGATGCCCTTGAGAAGTTTGACCCCCACGGTGGAACGCACGGGCTTTACGGGGACATCCTTGAAGTACTCGGCGAAGGTTGCCGTGAAGGCGGGAAAGTCATCCAGGTCGGCTAGGAAGCAGTTGCACTTGACGATGTCGCTCAAGCTGCCGCCGCCCTGCGTGACGATATCGTTGATGAAGTCGAGCGTGCGGACGGTTTCCTCCTCAATGGTGCCGTGCAGGATTTTGACTTCCGCGCTTTCCGGATCGAGGGAGCCGTTACCGCAGATGTAGAGGCGGTTGTCGACACGGACCCCGGGAGAGAAGCCCAGGGGCGTGACATCGAACTTGGCTTTCGAATAGGTGACGAACTCTTTTTTCATAGCGTATGATCAGGTATGGATGGTGATGTAATTCTGCTTCGGTTTATTTAAGAGGTTCCATGGGTTTCCAGCGGGAGAAGTCCTGCAGGAAATCGGAAATTTCGTTCGCCACTGCTTCAAGTAACGAGTGGCCCTTTTCGGCGGTGGCATGCTGGGGCTGCCCCATGTGCCCGGAAGAGGTCCAGCGATGAAAGCGGTGGAAGCCTTCGAGTTTGTTTGCCCATTTGCCCGATGCCCAGGGGCGCTCGACCTCGACGTGCTCCGAAGTAATACGCGAGAGGTCGACCAGGTCTTCCCGGATGGCGAGCATGAGCGAGGTTTCGTACTCGCAGGCGTGCAGGAGAGTCGGCGTCTGCATGCCGTGGCGTTCCGGCTTCATGGCGTCACTGGCGGTTTGCCACCAGCAGCCGAGCGTGATAGTAGCTGCGTCGAAACGGTCGTCGGTAACCACCATATCCGTAATGGCCTGAGACACGGGCACGAGATTGCCGCCGTGTCCGTTGAGGAAGTGAATGCGGTTGAACCCCGCCTCCAGCACGCAGGTGGCCAGCGATTGAATGATCTGGGCATAAAGAGTAGGGCGCAGGCTCAAGCGACCAGGGAAGTCACGGTGATGGTCCGAAGCGCCCAGCCAGAGCGTAGGCAGCAAGACGACTTTATCCTGGAGTCGCTCTTCCAGCTTATCGGCGAGGGCTGCGACCTGAAGGGTATCGACGAACAGTGGCAGATGTTTGCCGTGTTGCTCGCACGAGCCCAAGGGAATGACCACTGGCAGGCTTTTATCCAGCCTGTCGATTTCATCCCAGCTTAGTTCTGCCCATAACATATGCGATTCCGGTTGAAGAGGGATACCATTCTCAGCTAGTGGAATAGGCTCGGTGTGAATTAGTATTCATATGAGACAAAATGTACAAACCTAAAAATTGGGTCAAGATCATCTTATATCGCCTTTAAATTTCCCTGGAGAGGCTATTTGAGGTGTGGCTTGACTTACTTATTGAATAAGTATACATAAGTCGCCCATATTGAATTCGACAAGCATAAATTCCAGAATTTTAAAAGCCTTCAGGGCGGATTAAGATGCGTAAGGCGTTTTTTTTGACGACATATACGCCCGCTTGAGTGGGATTCCTGTACAATTTAATATCCTATGGCCTTGAATCTAGAATCAGTTGAAAGCTGGGTGGTGAAGGTGCCGCTGCTGGCGGAATGGGCTTCCAGCCCCGACTTTGGCGAGCATGGGCACGGCGATAGTACCTCGCACCGGCTGATTGTTCGCGTTCGGGATCGGGACGGCTTCGAGGGTTGGGGTGAAAACTCTGTCGTGCAAAGTCCGGAGGAGCGCGCCCGGGCCTTCTCCCGTTTGTTGCACAGGGACGACGCCGGGTTGCGTCTTGATATGCTTCCTCTGTGGGAGCCGGGCGGCAGTTACTGGCTTCAGCCCGTGCCGCCTTCACCGTATACACCGCCGCTGCACAATCTGCAACATCGGCTCCGCCAGCCGTTGCGGCCTATTTTGGAAGCAGCCCTGAGCGATTTGATTGCCCGTCGCGCCGGGGTGCGCCTTTGTGAGTTGTGGGGCGGGCCCTGGCGTGATTCCGTGTCCGTCGACTACTGGATGGGGCGTGTTACGCCGGAGGATGCGGCGCGTTGCGTCCAGCGTGCGATAGCACTCGGATTTCGCGGAGTGAAGCTGAAGACGACTTTGGAGGACCCCAATGTCGCGCGCTTGGAGGCGATACAGTCCGCGGGTGGAAAGGACTTCCATGTGACGGTCGATCCCAACGGTCGCTTCTATCGGCTGGAGGATGCCCTGCCGCAACTGCGGGCCATGGATGCCGTGGGCAACATGGCTATCCTGGAAGACCCATTTCCGCGTTTTCATCTGGAGGATTTCGTGGCGCTGCGTAGTCGAATCATGGCCCGCGTGGCCGTACATATCGATCCGCCGGAGAGCTTGTGGAACGTGGTGACTTCGGGTGCCGCCGGGGCACTCAACATCAGCCATGCTCCGCAGGGCCCGGGCGAGTGGCGCCGGGACGCAGCCGTCGCCCAACGGGCGAACTTGGCCATCTGGCACGGCAGCAATCTGGATCTCGGCATCGGCACAGCGTTGCAACTCCACTTGGCTGCCAGTGCGCCCAACTGTACCTTGCCGGGTGACCAGGCGGGTCCCTGGCTACGGGAAAAAACACTTATCAAGCAATCGTTTCAAGTCACGGAGGGCCGGGTGAAAGTTCCGGAAGGGCCGGGGCTGGGCGTGGATGTCGATCTCGATTCACTCGAGGATTCCTGCGTGGGGCACTGGGAAATAAAGAGTTAGGATTTAGGCCAAAGATGCGGATGAGCTTCAGAAGACTTACGACCTGTTGAACAAAAGAAATGAGGAAAATTTACCATGAGTGCGGATAAAAGAAACGAACGATGCGGCGTCGCCCTGGTTACCGGAGCAGCCGGTATCATTGGCCCCGGCATTTGTGCTACCTTGCGTGCCGATGGTTGGACCGTGGCCGCGGCAGATATATCGGAAGAGGAGTTCGAGGTCACCGCGCGCTATCAAGACGCGGTTCAGTCCGATGGGCAGTTTTATGCGGATTTGTCAAAAGGACAGGACTGCGAGCGTCTGATCGCTGAAGTGGAAGAGCGCCTGGGGCCAATCGGATTGCTGGTCAACAACGCGGCGATGCCACAGGCCAAAGGCGAGTTCGGGGAGGTTCGTCGCGCCGACTATGAGCGGCTCGTTAACATCAACCTGCTGGCGCCATTCTTCCTGACTCAATCCGCGTTCGAGTCGTTGAAGCAGACTGGGGGAGCGGTTATCATGATTTCGTCGGTCCTGTCCCGCCTGCCTCGCCCGGGAGCGACGCTTTATGGTGTGACCAAGGCCGCTCTGGAAAAGCAGACCGAGTACCTGGCGTTCGAGTTGTCGCGCTTCGGCATTCGCGTCAATGCCATCCGCGTGGGAGGGATACCCGGCGCTCATTTCATGCGTGAAACGTTGCGCGAACTACCCGAAGAGCAGGCGCGCGAGCTTTGCGAAGAAGTCATGAAGGTGCATCAGGCCGATGTGGTGGATGAGGGCGAGCTGCCCCTGCTGGGCACGCCCAATGATATCGCCCAGGCGATTCGTTATCTGGCGTCCGACGATGCGCGTATGGTCAACGGCACCACGCTGGCGGTGGACGGTGGTCTTTACTTTCGTGACAGCACCATGGAGCGCGTCGGCGCGAAGAGTGCACGGGCGCGCGCAACCCTGAAAGCGGCTTTGGAACGACTGCGGAATCAGGCTCCCAGTGAGGCGGCGAAATAATTGTGGACCTTGTAGTCCTTAGCTGGAGACGCCCTCATCAAGAGGGTAAATGGGGCGACGGATGTTTCGATAGGGCAGGTTGCGCAGGTTGCTGCTGCAAGGGCCGGGAACATCGACGGTATAGCTTTGCTTGGTGATCTTGTCCCAGGCTCGTTTGTGGGCGACGGCAGCCTTGATGCCGACGAGAGAGAAGTCCTCCGGGTTCAAGCGCTGGCTGCGCCACATGCCCAGGTCGAAGGGCGGCGTCTTGTTGCTGGTTAGGAGGATGGTTAACTCGCCTGCGCGGACAACGGCGGTGTCACCCATGCGGAAGTTTTGGCCGTACATGGAGGACAAATGACTCTGCGGATCCTCCAGACGGAATTTGCCGTCGCTCAGGTGGATGAGCTCGACCTCCGTCAGGACGGGACCGGGATCCAGGCGCGAACCTTTACCACCGAGTTCGAGGCTCAGCTTCGCGCCGATGTCGTGGCGGCGGAGTATGTCCACGGCCGCCGGGTCATTGATAGCCACGGCGCTATGGGGCACCTGTGCTTCAAGTAAGCCGCGCAGCACGACGGTGCCGTCTCCCGGAGCGCCTCCCCCGATGTTGTCGGCGGGTTCGACCAGGAGAGCGGGAGTTTCCCCTGAGCGGGCGGCGTCGATGGCTTCTTCCAGGTCCCACTCTTGCGGGAAGGCCGGAGCTTTGCTTTCCCAGAGAGCATGATTGAGGATTTGCAGGGCTTCGTGGGCCTTGTCCTGGTTGCCGGTGGTGGTGACAATGAAAGTAGTGCCCACATCGGCGACGTCCGCATGGGCGAAGCCGGGCACGATATTGACGGCGAGAAATTCCTCGTAGCGCGACTCCAGGTTGCGGGCCAGTTGTTCGATTTCGCGGAAGGGGCTCAGGCCGGTGCCTGTGCCGGGTGGGGGAATGAGCAGGCGCGAGTGCAGGTAGACGCTGCGGGCCGGTTTCCTGGAGGCAAGGATTTGCTCAAGCATTTCGCCGGCACGCATACCGCTGGCGAAGCCGTCCGTGTGCGGATTTTCCCGGTAGGCAATCCAGCCGTTGGCCAGGCTGGCCATCTCCTGTGAGACGTTCGCGTGCAGATCGAGCACACCGACGATGGGCAGATGGGCAAAGCCGGGCAGAGCGCGGATGGCGGATAGGATGGCCCCCTCGGGGTCTTGCATGCCTTCCACTGCCATGGCGCCATGAAAGACGAAAGCGATGCCGTCCAGTCCGCTGGACCGGGCTCGCTCCAGGTAGCCTCGAAGCGCCGCCCAGTAGCGATCGAATACTTCCCGGCTTACCGTGCCGCTGGGCATGGCGCGGCAATCAATGGCGGGCAGTATCTCCCAGTCGTAAAGCTCGCCGGTGCGGATGACGCCGGCAGTGGGCGAGCCGTCGTCCCGCATCGCGAGCAGGTCCGGCCCCTCCACCCATTCAAAGGCTTCGAGACCGGTGGTATCCTCGACGAAGGTATTCGTCTCGTGAAATAAACCTGCAACGAGGATGCGGTGACGTGCCATGGGGTAAGTATTCTTAGAGGATACCGTATTTGGCGAAGGCCTCGCCCATGGGCATGCCGGCGGCGAGCTCGTTGCGGACGATGTTCTCGCCTGAAACTTTTTCCAGCGATTTGGCGATGGTGACTTCGGCCACGTCGCGGGGGATGACCACGAGGCCGTCCTCGTCGCCCAGAACATAGTCGCCCATGCTTATCTGCACACCGCCGATGGAGATCGGATGGCCCAGCTCGGTGATGTCCGCGCGGCCCTTGCTATCGGCGGGGTGGTACCCGATGCCGAAGATGGGGAAGTCCAGATCGCGAATCTTCCACATGTCACGCGTGCAGGCGGTCATGACCACGCCGGCGGCCTTCTTATACATGCAGGCCGTGGTGAGCAGCTCGCCCCAGAAACCGCAGGTTTGGTCTTCGCCGGCATCGACTACCAGTACGTCGCCTCCGCGCAGAAGCTCGACCGCCTCGATTTCGAGCTTGTAGGGCTCCTTCGGCACGGCATCGACGACTTCAGCCCGGGCGGGCAGCACGCGCCCGGCGATTTTGTGTGTGGGCGTCAGCGGCCGGATGTGGCTGGGCAGGCACTGGTTGCGGTAGCCGAGATCGTCGAGGATGTCGGCCACGACGGCGGCGTACAGCTTGCGCAGATCGCTGATTTCCGTTTCGGATATTCTTTCGGTATTCATGTAAGGTTAGAGTTCGCGGATGGAAAGGAGGGCCTCCACGGCTCGCTTCTCGAAGCCCGGTTGGAGGCGAATGCGGGGCAGGCTGATACTGATGGCTCCGAGGGGGTAGCCGTCGGAAAGCAGGGGTACGCCCAGGCAGAGCACATCGTAGTCGTTCTCGCCGTCTTCCCTGGCCCAGCCTTGCGCACGGGTATGTTCGAGTAGCTTGCGCAGGTCCGTGATTTTGGTGACGGTCTTGTCCGTATGCTGGACGAGTTTTTCGGCGGAAAGGAGTGCCTCACGCTCGGCGGGTGGCAGATGGGCCGCGATGGCACGGCCCAGCGCAGTGGAATGAAAGGTATCCGTCTGATGCGGATGCACTACCCAGCGCAATGCCTTGCTGGTCTCCAGGGAAAGCAGGTAGTAGATGCGTCCACCGGTCAGTACGCCCAGGTTGACGGTTTCGTCGAACTGCTCGTAGAGCTGGCGCATCTTGGGCAGGGCGGCCTGCTTGAGGGCCTCGTAGTCACCACGGGGCTGGAGCTGGGTCAGGCGCAGCCCGGGGAACCAGCGGTTGAAGCGCTCGTCGACGCCGACATAGCCCAGCTCCTGCAGATGGTTGAGCAGCCGGTGGACGGTGGGGCGGGGAATGCCGGTGCGTTCCGCGATCTGGAACATCGGTAGCGGCTCTCGCTCGGCAGCCAGGGTTTCCAAAATGAGGAATACCTTGTTCACCAATGGCATTTCTGTGCGTGGCATGGTGGTACTTTAAGCCAAGGTCCCGCAAAAATGAAAGCGAATTTCAAAGAGTGAAATCCTGGCTTCTAGCCTTGATCAATAGATGGCCCGCTCAGCCGTCGCGATCCTCCACGGGGGTACGGCCATGGAAGTTTTTGTAGGCGCGGCTGAAGTCGTTGAAATAACGATAGCCCAACTCATGGGCAACTTCCTTGACCGTGCGCCCTCCCGCACGCAGGAGCCGCCGGGCGTGTTCCATCTTGAGCTGGTTGAAGTAGGTCAGGGGGCTTACACCGTGCTCGTCGCGAAAGAGCCGGTAGAGCGTGGACTGGGAAAGGTTCAGGTAGTCGCACAGGCGCGCCACAGGCTCGCTGCTATCCAGGTGTTGCTCCATCCAGGTGACTACCTGCTTGAGCAGATGTGTGGAATCTTTGTCTGGCTCCGCGGTAAGCGTGCGTTGCAACGTGGCCAGGAATTGCAGGTAGCAGCCCTCCAGAAAGGCGTCGCTCAAATCATCCAGGCGCAGGACCTCGTCGCGGCAGGCTTCGTGGAGGCGAAAAAGAGGCTCCTGCATTTTTCGACTTAGGATACGAATGATGTGAGAAGCGGCGCCGCGCTCGCGGGGGAGACCATCCAGGTCGCGCCACATCCACACGATGAATTTGCACTGGTCGTTACCGGGCGCTTCCCAGCCAAAGGGGCAGTCCGGCCCAAGGATGGCCAGCGTGCCCGCAGTGACGCGTGAGGTCTTACCGTCGATGGTCAGGGTGGGGACGCCTTCCTCCACCAGCAGGCAGGTCCAGCCCTCGTGCAGGCTGGAGGGGATGGGCTCTTTTTTAAAATCGCGGTGCCCCCAGGCCAAGTACTGCAGGGGGAGCTCGCGACCCTCCGGGCACTTCCAGAAGGAACGGTCACGCGCCGGCAGGTAGAGCTTTTTAGGGGTGGCCGGGCTCATAGCATTATCATTCAAACAATTTTTCAAGCGATGCCAAGACTATTGAGCGAGGAGCAGTCAGGAGCGATAATATTAACCATACTCAACCGCTAGAAAAATATGAATAACACAGTAGAACCTCCCGCTCAGGAAATTTTTGATCTATCAGCCGTCAAAGCTGATTGTAATCGCAAGCAGTTGCTTCCGAATGAAATCGAGGGAGTGGACACGTTTGTCATCACGATGGGCCTTGGTCGCTCGGTTGAATTTGCTGCGGACGCTCTCCGCCAGACTGTTGTCTTCGTCGTAGCAGGACAAGGCACGGCGAGTGTTGATGGGACGGAGTACCGTCTGGATGCGCTCTCGCTCTTTGTGCCCCGTCCCGGTACGGCTTCCCGCTACGAAGCCAGCGAGAGCAGCACCTTGCTGGTCATCGAAATGGCGCTGCGCCAGGAGGAGGCTGGAGGTCAGGCCGATACCGCCTATCCGCTCTACCTGCGCTACGAAGATTGCGAAAAATATCGTGACTACTTCAAGAGTGAGAAGACGGTCAGCCGTACGTTGGTGCATCCGTACACCTTGCCGCGTTTTTGCATGGGCTCGGTGCAGACTACCGGCCCCGACCGCATCGACCCGCACGCGCACCCGATGCTGGACCAGCTCTTCTTCAGCTTTTCCGAAAACAAATGCACGTTGCTCATCGACGGGGCGGAGTTTTCCTTCGGCGGCGATTGCCTGCTTCACATTCCTCTCGGTTCCGACCACGGTGTCGATGCCGTCGAGGGCGACGTCGTGCACTACCTGTGGATGGATTTCTTCCCCAGCTCCAAGGAAATGGAGTACATCGTCGAATGCCACAAACCGGTGGAGGCCTAAACCATGAACGGGCTCGTCACAGACATCCAACGCTTCTCCCTGCACGACGGACCGGGCATCCGCACGACCGTCTTCTGCAAGGGCTGCAACATGCGTTGTGCCTGGTGCCACAACCCGGAAACGATCAATCGTCGGCCGCAGTTGCAGTTCTTCGAGAGCCGTTGCATCCAATGCGGCAACTGCAAGGAGGATTGTGACACGGCCTCGGCTTCGGCAGAGGATGTCTTTACGGACAGCACGGGCAAGCGTCGGCACTATCGTGGCAATTGCCAGGCGCGCGCCCTGGTGAAAGTCGGCCGTCGACTGAGTGCCGAGGATGTGCTGCGGGAAGCTGAGCAGGATCGCGCCTTCTACGATCGCTCCGGTGGCGGTGTCACCTTGTCCGGTGGGGAGGCGAGTTTGCAGCATGGCTTTGTGCGCGAGACGCTGACACTGCTTCGTGAGCGTGGCATCCATACCGCCATTGAAACGAACCTGACGGCGCCACGCGATCAACTGAAGTATCTGCTGCCCGAGCTAGATCTGGTGATCTTCGATATCAAGTGCATCGATGCAGCGCTTCATCGTGAGTGGACAGGTGTCGGCAACGAACGCATCCTCGACAATGCCCACTGGCTGGCAGGGCAGGGCAAGCCCTTCATCGTCCGTACGCCGATCATTCCCGGCTTCAACGACGACGAGGCCTCAATCGGCGCGGTGGCGGATTTTATCAAGGATTTCGCCAATCTCTCTTACTACGAGCTGTTGGCGTTCAACCCTCTTGGAGCAGACAAGTACCGCTGCCTCGGCATGAACTATCGTCTGAAGGACGCCCCGCTGATCTCCCGTGAAAAACTCCAGTGTCTGGCGGATGTGGCCGGGCAGCGGGGTATCGAAGTACGCACCGCCTAATCTTTAATTCTAAACGAAGCTCTGTTATGCAAAGTCAAAACAGCACCGAAGCGTCCGCCTTCACCTACAGGTTCCGCATGCGCAAGCTGATGGAAAAGAAGATGGCCGTCACACAGGAGAAAATCGATCGCGAGGGCGGCATGGACGAAGGCGACTACGGGCGCCATGTGGCGCCGGAGGGTTTCCGCTGGGACTTCATTCCCAATCACGCCGATGGCTCCTTTTATGGCTACATGGGCTGGGCGGTGAACTTCGAGAGCCTGCTTGCCAGCCAGCCTGTCTATGTGAACCCCTACGATGCTTTGGCGGGGCAGACTTTCTTCTACTTGTCCAAGATGAAGTCGCCGCAGTTGACCGAGGAGGATATCCGTGCGCGGCGGACTCCCGGTGTGGTCGGTCACATCTGGAATCCGGACTTCGACTATTCACACCTGAAGCCCTTTCACCGGAAGTACCACATCGTGCACGGCATCGGTAACGACGCCCACTATGCCAGCGACCTACAGATGGGGCTGGAGTTGGGGTGGGGCGGTATCCTCGACAAGCTGCACCGTTTTCAAAAGCAGCATGGCCGCGACAAGGCGCTCTTCTACGAGTGTGAAATCCGCACCGTGCATGCCATTCAGCATTGGATTCGCCGAACCATCGATGAAATTGATCGGCGACTTGAAGCTGAGGCCGATCCTGATCTTCGTGCCAACCTGGAAGCGATGCGGGAGGTCAATGCCTGGATCGTCGAGCAGCCGCCGCGCACCTTGCGTGAGGCCTGCCAGTGGCTTGCCTGGTTTGTCCTGGCCAAGCGTACTTACAATCGTTGTGGAGCCGGTGGCCAGCTGGATGAGCTGCTGCGGCCCTATTATGAGCGCGACTTGAAAGAGGGGCGTATCGATGATGACGAGGCTGTCTTCACCATCGCCTGCCTGCTGCTCATCGATGCGCAGTACTACCAACTGGCCGGGCCGGGGTCCGACGGGCAGGACATGACCAGCCGGATTTCCCACCTCATACTGGACGCGGCCGAGCTCATGGACGGGCCGTGCAACCTCACCATCCGCGTGCATGACGGCCTCGACCAGGCACTGTTCCGGCGCGGCGTGGAGTTGCTCTTCAAGTACCGTAAGGGCTGGCCGCGATTCAGTGGGGACCAGGCGCTGGTCGACGGCTTTATGCGTTGCGGTTACTCGAAGGAGCTGGCGCGCAAGCGCATCGCCGTCGGCTGCAACTGGATGTCCCTGCCCGGTCTTGAGTACACCTTGAACGACGTGGTGAAGATCAATCTCGCCAAGGTCTTTGAAGTGGCGTTGGACGATCTGTATCAGTCAGGTGATACACATTCCATCGATTCGCTGTGGGCGCACTTTATCGAGCATTTGCAGATCGCGGCGGAAAAAACCGCTGACGGCAACGACTTCCATCTGCGCCACCAGGCGCACAACGAGCCCGAGTTGGTGACCAACCTTCTCTGCCACGGTCCGGTCGAAAAGGGTCTCGATATGACTGCCGGCGGGGCGCAGTACTACAACCTTGCCATAGACGGTGCGGGCATCGCGGTCGTGGCAGACTCCTTCGCGGCCATCCAGCAACGTGTGGTCGAGCAGGGCGCCCTGACTTGGAAGGACCTGCGCTGGTATCTGGAGAACGACTTTCCCGGGTCCGAGGGCGAGCAGGTGCGTTTGCTTCTGCACAACAGCGAGCGCTACGGGCAGGACAGTGGTAACCGCGCCGAGCAATGGGCGGTGAAAGTCTCACGCGCCTTTAGCAAGGCCGTCCGCGATCAGAATCAGCGTTATCCGGACTACAACTTCATCCCGGGGCTGTTCTCCTGGGCCAACACCCTCGAGTTCGGCGACGCGGTCGGCGCTACGCCCAACGGCCGCCGTGCCCATGAGCCGGTCAACCACGGGGCTAACCCGCTGCCCGGCTTCCGTGACGACGGCGCTGTCACGGCCATGGTCAACGCCATCGCGGCGGTCCAGCCCGGCTACGGCAACACCGCGCCGGTCCAGTTGGAGCTCGACCCAAACATCGCGGACAGCCCCGAGGCGGTCGCGAAAATCCAGGCACTGATCCAAACGATGTTCGACCTGGGTTGCACGCTTCTGAACATCAACCTCATCGATGAAGAGCGTATCTTGGAGGCGCACAAGGACCCGTCGAAGTTTCCCGACCTGGTGGTGCGCGTGACGGGGTTCACCTCCTACTTCTCCATGCTGTCGCCGCGGTTCCGCCAGTTGATCGTGGACCGTATTTTGTCCCGACGCGGCACGCTATAGCCGCGCTTCGGCAGGCGTAGCAACAGCAGTCGGGAGAATTTTGATGCCAGATGCCGGGCCTTGGGATGCCTAAGGCTATTAGTTATAAATTTAACGCAAAACACGATTTCTTATGAGCCAAGCAACCATGTCCCCGCCTCCCGATGAAGCGGACAAAGTAAGTCTGCAGGATTACAGCCTGGTGGGTAAGAATTCCCAACAGGCTATCGAGAAAGGCCTGGCCGAGGCCGACTGGTACACCTCACCCGTGCCCAAAGACAAGATGCGCAAGCTGCTTGAGCGCAAGGATGGCCCGGCGTTACGCGACTGCGCGATCTACTTTGGCCTTATTTTTCTGTTCGGTTACCTGACTTATGTGCTGTGGGGTACCTGGTGGGCGCTCATCCCGATGATGTGTTACGGCATCTTGTATGCCTCCGCTTCGGACTCGCGTTGGCATGAGTCCAGTCACGGCACCGCCTTCAAGACCGACTGGCTCAACAACACCCTCTACGAGGTGGCTTCGTTCATGGTTTTGCGCGAGTCTATCCCGTGGCGCTGGAGCCATACCCGTCACCACAGCGATACCATTATTGTGGGTCGCGATCCGGAGATCGCGGTGCCGCGTCCGCCCGATCTGAAGTCGATGCCCCTGAAGTGTGTCAACTTCCAGGCCTTTCGCCGCTATGTGAAAAATATCGCGCTGCACTGCGCGGGGCGGGTCAATCCGGAAGAGGCAACTTACATCCCCAAGTCGGAATACCCGAAGGTCTTCCTGCGCGCGCGCGTCTACGCGGTGATTTACCTGATGCTCTTCGGGCTGTGCCTTTACTACCGGACGTTGCTGCCCTTCGTCTTTGTTATCGGGCCCAACCTTTACGGCGCCTGGCTGATGCCCATCTACGGTTGGACCCAGCATGCGGGTCTGGCGGAAAACGTCCTCGATCACCGACTCAATTGCCGGACGATCGAGATGAATTTCGTGCACCGCTTCCTCTATTGGAACATGAACTTTCACCTGGAGCATCACATGTTCCCGTTGGTGCCCTACCATCAGCTCCCCGAGTTGCACCGGCTGGTCAAGGACGACTGCCCGGAGCCGTACCCGAGCCTGACCGCCGTCTACCGTGAAATCATTCCGGCGGTGTTGCGGCAGATCCAGGATCCCGGTTATTACGTCAAACGCAAGCTGCCCCCGACGGCGCGCCCAGTCGGCTCCAAGCCGGTCACGCCCGCCATCACAGCGGAGGGGCGCGAGGCCGTCGACGGCTGGATCGAGGTGTGTGACCGCGATGTGCTGGAACTCGGTGACGTCGTGCGCTTCGACCACGGCACGCGCACTTATGCCGTTTACCGTACCGAGGATGACACCTTCCACGCCACCGACGGCATCTGCACTCACGGCAACACCCACCTGGCCGATGGGCTGGTCAAGGGCAAGTTGATCGAGTGTCCCAAGCACAACGGTCGCTTCAACCTGACCGATGGCTCTCCGGCCCGCCAGCCCGTGTGCGTGGCTCTGCGCAGCTATCCGGCCAAGGTGGAGCAGGGCAAAATCTTCATGAATCTCACGCCGACAGGCGGAAAAGCCGAAGCGCAGAAGACGTATCGCTTCGAAGTCGTCAGCAACGAAAACGTGGCTACTTTCATTAAGGAACTCGTACTAGAACCAGTCGAGGGACAGGCGATGCCCGACTACCGGCCCGGCCAGTACATGCAGTTGGATATTCCCGCCTACGACGAAATTCGTTTCGCCGACTTCCAGGTGGCGGAGCCCTTTGCCTCCTCCTGGCGTGCGCACCATGTTTTCGACTACAAAGCGGGCAATGCTACCGAAGCGCGCCGCAATTACTCCCTCGCGACCAATCCGGCGAGCGGGGCAGGGGAGCTGCGCTTTAACGTCCGCATCGCCACCCCGCCTCGCGGACAGGACTGCGACGCGGGCATCGGCTCCTCCTATGTCTTCAGCCTCAAGCCCGGTGATATGGTTACGGCTATCGGTCCCTTCGGAGACTTTCTTATCAAGGAGACACAGCGTGAGATGGTCTACCTGGGTGGCGGTGCAGGTATGGCGCCCCTGCGTTCGCAATTGTCACACCTGCTGGAGACCATGCAGACCGAGCGGCAGATTACCTTCTGGTATGGTGCGCGTTCACGGCAGGAAATCTTTTACGAAGACGATTTCCGTGGGCTGGAGAAGCGTTTCCCGAACTTCCGCTTCCACATCGCGCTCTCCGAGCCGCTACCGGAGGATAACTGGACCGGTCATACGGGCTTCATCCACGAAGTGCTCAAGCGCGAACATCTCGATGGGCACACCAATCCCAAAGCCATTGAGTACTATCTGTGCGGACCACCCATGATGATTCAGGCTGCGCAAGACATGCTCCTTAACGACTTCGCGGTCGACCAGCAGGACATTGCCTTCGACGAGTTTTGAGGACTCGCGATCTGCTGGATAGGCTTAATTGATCAGCGTACCGGTAATCCGTTTGCCATTGATATCGTAGGCATAAGGAAGACCCAGTTCGTTGATTCGCTCGGGGCCGATGGTTTCGGCATGGCCGTCCAGGAAAACGACGTTCGCCTTACCGTCATGGCGAAAATGAACACCATAACGTGGGTTATTCAGTAGCCGGAACGTTTGCATGTTTTGATTCATATCAATGCTGTCCGCCAAAAGGACAAAATTGGCCGGGTCGGAAATGTTCGATAGCATGACGATTTTCCTGCCACCGATGGCTCCCCCGGATTCATTTTCAATAGTCTCGGTCAGCACTTCGGGGTCGGTCGCAAACATGTTTAGTCCGTACGACACCCACGGCCAGTTGATATTATCCAACTGAAAGCTATCGGTGATGGTGTCCAAGTAACTGGGGCACCGGCAAACTGTCGCGTCTGGTATGTAACCGCGGGGCTCGTAGAATGTGCCATTGCCAACTTTCAGCTTTTGAGTCCATTGGACTCCACCGGCGCCGCCAGAAAAAGTATCTATTTTATTCCCGTCTTCGGTAGCCAGCATCATGAGCCCCGAATGCACCTGACGCATATTGGATACACAGCTCGCTAATTCAGCCCGAGCGCGTGCCCGGCCCAACACGGCTAACAGCAGTGTCGCCAGGATGGCGGTCACCGCGATGACGGCCAGAAGTTCAACCAAAGTGAATGCCGCACTACGACGCGGTCTTTTGCCTGAGATGTTATTGCCGCCAATCATTGGGCCCTAGTTTGCGTGTGAAAATTCAATGTGTCAATCTAAAAAAGTGCTATACATATTGTACAAATTGCCATTTCTGTTTATTGTCGGCCTTTGGCTTGTTTTCCTTTCATTTATGACGCATTCTCTTCTTTATGTTGCTTTGCGACAGCAGTTTTGAGGCCTGCTGAGTTTCTTCAGGAGGTTTTTTAGAAACAAAAACGGCTGTCGTCCATTAGTTGAAATGAATGATACATTAGACATTGAAGAGCTGAATACTCTTTTACGTTCCGCCGAAAACAAGAGCCGGGCGCTCGCGGTTCATCTGGAGCAGCTGATACGTTCGGGAAAGCTGCCCAATGGAAGCAAGTTGCCGCCGGAAAATTATTTGACCGATCAGGTGTCCCTGAGCCGGGGAACCATCCGTGCGGCCTTCCATCACCTGGTGGAAGAAGGTTTGTGCGTGCGCAGGCGTGGAGATGGCACCTATGTGCATTTGCCCACGAGCAATGTGCCGGTGGTGAATGGAGCGCAAATGAAAGTCTACGTGGTCATCAGCATCAATCGTATGACCATGCTCAATCATCCCTTTGTCACGGATACCTGCCGCGGCATCCGCGCCGTTCTCGGCAACGAATACCGGATAATGTTGAAGGTCGTGGACGAGAGCCAGCAAGCTGAGCTGTTCACCGAAATGTCTGATGCGGCTGCCGTCGTGATGATCAGCAATCAGTACCAGCCGGTCCTGCAGTGGCTGGCCTCCGAGCGTGTGAATGTTATCTCGGTGACCTTCCGTTACCGGCAGCATTCTTTCTCCTCCGCGATGGTCGATAATCGTGAGGCGGGTTACCTGGTGGCGCGGCACATGATCGAGCTGGGCTGCCAGCGTATGCTGCTGCTGGTGGCTGAGTTTCTTTCCACGGAGTTTTCCGATCGCGCCGTGGGCGTCCGCGAGGCCGTGGAAGAGCTGGGTGACGGCCGGACCACGCTGGAGGTGGTGGAGTTGAAATCCAATACCGAAGGCCAGGCCTACGCCACGACTCTCGAATACTATGAGAAGATGCAGCCCGACGGCATCATCGCTAGCAAGGATCTGCAGGCCATGGAGGTCATTTGCGCCTTGCAGAGCATCCCGAACCGGGCCTTTAAAACCAGGGTCGCGGGCGTAGACGATATATATATGGCCTCGATGACGTACCCGACGTTGACGACGGTGAATCAGCAGGCCGAGCAGCTGGGCAAAAAAGTGGGGTCGTTGATTCTCAGCAAAAAAATCCAGAAGGAATCCCATGTAGTGGTGCAGCCGGCCCTGGTGGTACGGGATTCCACTTTGGTGGGCGTGTAGTTGCTGGCATATTGCGGGTTCCCGGTCGGGGAGATTTTGGCTCCAAAGCTATCTTTCCTCTTGACGCTGCATGATATGTACAGAACATAATAAACATCTTAGCGAAGGGAAAGTTTTTCTCTTATACCGACGGCTTCGTGACGCCGGTTCGCTAGATTTTGAATGACCACTCATACTCGTAACCTTCAAAAGCTTATTATCATGCCCTCGTTATTTGGATTTTCCGGCGTCGCCTTAGCCCTTTGTGCCTGCTCGGCCTTGGCTGATGAGGGTGTCATCAGTACACCTCCTCAGGATTTATCGTGGCGCTTGACCACAGGGATGCAGGCCAAGGCCGAAGGCGAAGTCGATGCCCTGAGCGCCATGGTGGCGGCGCCAAAAGCACGGGTGGCGGCACAAGCCAATATGCAGACGAGTGAGGGAGCCGCATCCTTTTTCGCCCGGATTCCCCTGAATACGGTGGGCTCCGCAGTTTGGAAAGCCCCCATAGACCTGCCGGAGGGATTTTATGCCAAGGCGGTGCGCATCGAGTTTGCCGCCGAGGGTCTCAAGCGCCCGGTCAAGCCGGATGGTGTCATCAGTGTGACCGGCCAGACTGCTTCGGGTGAAAAAAGCAGCGTGGACATCATCGATTCAGCACAAGTCCTGGGCGGGACTGAAAGCGCGTCCTACCTCTATCAGTTTTCCGAGTCGCTGCGCGTCGATAACATCGTGGTCAAGCTGTCACCGGCCATGCTGCATGCCTCGCTGGAGTTATCCGGTTTGCAATTTATGAATGAAGCGGGCTTGGCCGCGAGTACTTACGGCAAGGCGGGGGCGACCTTTGACGCCTCACTCAAGCCGGTGGTTTTCAATCAACCCCTGCAAACTTCTCTCCGCGATTTCTTTACCCAGGCCTATCATTTCAAGGGCCAGCCGAGAATCGATGCCGCCCAGGCTTTCGCCTCCAGTGACATCACGGTGGAGGGCCTTCCTTTCCAAGTGACGGAGGGTGAAAAGCAGCTCTTGCTGACGCGTGCGGACAAGTCTCCGTTGCAGGTGAAAGACGACTTTTACGGGTATGAACTGACCCGTGGCGTGTTCTTTACACCGAGCCGGGAAGACCGCGTCACGGTGGAAGTGGGTCAGCCGGTCAGCGAAGTCTACATGCTTATCGCGGCGGAGTTCAACGCCGTGGCCAGCAGGTATGGGCTGGGTGACATACCGACTACGATTTCGGATGTGGAGTGGGTCGCGGTTGAACTCGAGTACGAAGATGGCACCCGTGACCTTGCTTTTCCCTATTCGCTCAAGGATAAAGGCTTCGTCATCTGGCGGACCTTCGGGGCCTATGCGGTACCCGTCGATATGAGTCGTAAGCTCAAGGCCGTGCATCTGCGTACACGCCAATACGATCTAGAGGCGGGCTTGGCCGCGGTAACGGTCAATGTCTCGCCCGAGCAGCGTCTGGCCTCCGTGTGGCATCCGCCCGCGCCGGTCGTGCCCAAGCGTTGGCCTGCTCCAGCGGAAAAAGCACCTTACCTGGGGAAAACCAACGATGGCTTTGTGCTCGGCAATCGCTTCTACGACGTGTCGGTCCAGCTCGGCCAGGAGTTCGGCATGGAAATCCTGCGCCAGCACTGGAATCCCGATGCGAGCCTTCAGGGGAAAGTCGGGCTGGCTTGTCGTATCGGGCAAAAGACATTGGCCTCGGGTGACTTCAACGTGACCTCGGCTCGGTCCGAGGGGACCACCGTGCGGGTGACGCTGGCGCCGAAGGATGACACTGTGCCTGTACGCTTGCATCTCACCATCGAAGCGAACGCGACCCCGGCACTCAGCCTGGATTGCAAGGTTGAAAATACCGGCAAGGACAAGCTCTCCATAGAGTTGGTCTTTCCTGTCGTGGACACGGTCGTCGTCGATTCACTGGAGGATACCTGGCTCTTCTTTCCGCAATATCGAAACGTGATCACGAATCAGCCGGGTAACTTTGTGGCCTGGAACGACTCGGCGTTTCCGGTGCAGTTTCTCTCCATTTACAATCCCGGAGCCGGTGTGGGGCTGGGCCTGCTGACCCATAATAGCGTTGGCGAATCCTATCAGTATCGTGCCGGCAAGGACACCTCCGGTTGCTCCGCGGCGGTCGCTGTTATGGCCGAGTATTTTTCTCTGGATGCCGAAACCTCCCACGAATTGCCAGCGGTCAGCTTGCTATTCCATGACGGTGATTGGAAGCAGGCGATGAAGGCTTACAAGGGTTGGCTCAACGCGGTTACCAAGCCTCAGCATGCCACCAACCGCGAATGGTTTGATGCCGCTGGCTACGTCAGTTCCTACGTCTCCACTCCTAAAGAGGCACTGCGCATCATGCGCCTGCCCAGCTATATCGATTGGGATACGAAGCAATTTCGCATCGATGATTTTCTGGACATGGACGAGCGTTACTTTGGGCGCAAGCCCGGCTTCGCCCACCTCTTCGCCTGGCATTATGATGTCGAGAATGAGCACTACGATTGGGGTGACTATGACGATGCGGAAACTTACGAGCGTTTGGGCGGCGTGGGTAATTTTCACGACAACGTGACGAAGATTCAGCAGGAGCGGAATACGCCCTTGTCGCTCTATACCATCCCGGATCGCTTCAACACCGGCACCGCTGCTGAGGCTGAGCATCCTGAGTTCATCGCGGCCTTTTCGGAAAAGGGAGATATTCACCGGGCAGGTGTTAATCTGGTTCTGACCGACACGCTGAACCCGAATTGGCTGAAGTGGTATGTCGACTCGATGGTGTCGCTGCAAAAGAAGACCGGAGCCCAGGCCATCTACGTGGATGTCTTTCCCTATCATATGAAGCGCCGTGCCTGGGTGAAAGGCGAGGGCGGGGAGTACGAGCGCATCAGCTCGTATATCAGCTCTATCGAGTTGGCGCATGAGCTGCGTGAATCGTTGCCTTCGGACGTGGTTCTTTGGTCCGAGTACGCGCCGCAGGATATCGTCGGCCAGTGGATGGACGGCTACATCTCCTATATCTACTTACACCTGAATGAGCACTTCACCGAGACTGCGGAAATACACGGTCCCGGTCCGTTGACCGCGCCGCTGTGCTTCTCAATCTACCGTTTCACCTCTCCAGCGCTGAAGGTATTCTTTTTCCCGGTCGGGGAGGGGCCCGGTGGTCGCTTTATCAGTGAGATGAAGCAGCCCCTGTTCAATGGGGACGCTTATTATTCGACTGGCTATCACCTGTTCCCCGAGCGGCCGCGGCAGTTCGTCAGTAAGGCAATCGCCATCTTGCAGGACTACGCGGACTGCTTCAATGCCGCTGATCCGGAGCCGCTGATCGACTCCTTGCAGGCGGGGGTTTACGTGAACCGTTTTCCAGGAAATAATCGCGTGCTCTACACGGTGTACAACGCGTCCTTCCTGACGGTGGACGATGGACTGTTTCGCATCCCGCATGTCGAGGGCGCGACTTATCACGACCTTTGGGAAGAGAAGGAGATGGATGTGACGATCGAGAATGACTACGCGGTACTCGCTTCGAAAATCAATCCCCAGGACGTACGCTGCTTCTTGCAGAAGCTACCCGGTGAGTAGTATCGGCAGTCGTGCGACTGCATCGGTTGCAACGCGCAAATGAGATAACTTACGCGGTTCGCGTCAGTGTCAGTTTGCCGAGGGTGCCGAATTCGATGACGCAGTACTCGCTGCACCAGGGTTCGGGCTCCTTGTCGTGCTCAATCCACTCGCTCAGGGGGGCGGTCAAGTCCGTGCCGTACTTGAAGTCCGGCAGGAAGCTTTCCGGCCCGACCAGGCCCAACTCGCCTACCGGGTGATGGTGTGGGCCAAACGCGTTGCGAAGAGAGCCGTACAGGGTAATGCGCAGGTTGCGCTCGCCATCATCGATACGCCCGAGGGAAAGGGTGTAAGGTCGCCGCCAAAGGTGACCTGCCTGGCGTCCGCCGATTTCCACTTTGGCGCAGATGGCTGCCAGGCGTTCGCTTTGGAGTGTCCACACGCCCCCGACGACCGTATCGGGCAGCGGAGCCTCAAGGACCAGATTGCCGCAGTAAAAGGGAGCGCCCTGATTGGTGATGTCGCCGGCGTTGAGTGCGCGAGCTTTTTCGATGCGAAAGGACGAATCTTCCAGCCAATACGAGTTATATTGATAGGGCTGGCACTGACGGTGATCTTCCACCGCTTTACACGGCTGCACCTGGCGGGTGCACAGCGAAAAATCGCCTAGGATAAAGGGTGTTTCCAGCTCGGTTCCGTATTCTTTGTTCGCAATGGAGGTACGTTGAAAATCGGTGAAGCGGAAAACCAGTTTGTTCAGGCCGGGCTTGATCACATCGTCCAGACTCCGGGGAATCCATTGGCGGTCGACCCAGTGGAGCCCGCAGCCTTCGTTGACGGGGACTCCGTTGAGCGACAGTTCCGCTTCGTTGCCGTGGTATTCGTCGACCAAAGACAGAGAGCCGGACCAATCGGGAGCGACTTCGAAGGGGAACATCAGCATGAGCTCGCCCCGGTAATTCTGCAGGTCCAGGTGCTCCTTGATCGCCCGTAGCGGAACGGCGCGCGAGGTCCAGTCGCTTCCGGCCGTCTTGAAGTGGGCCAGATCGAGAGGCAGCACATTGGGTGAATCCAGGCTGACCTGAAATGCTTCCATGGGGATCTCGACCATGGCGCCATTGGGCCAACCCGCGTCGCGTCGCGACGTTTTGGTGGTGCTTGTTTCGGTCAGGTGAAAGAGGCGTCCGTCACCGGGATGCAGATGCAGATTGATGTGAGCCCTGGCCTGCCCCTCGAGCGGCGCGCTGGTTCCGTTGTCCAGAGATAGCTCGTGCGCCTTCAAGCCCGCGCGCGGCATCCACAGGGTCAGCTCGCTGTCGGCATCGCGCTTGAGGTTGCAGAGGAAGACCAGGTATTCGTCGTTTTCAAGCCGTCGGACGCAGTGGCGAACCGATGCCGGATCGGTTGCCTTCATGGAGATCAGTGTCTCGGTTTGGTTTATCCAATCGGGGAGCTGTTCGAAGGAAACCTGCTGGAAGGGGGATTCCATCGGCCGCACGGCCAGTTTTTTTTCGCTGACAAGCTGACATTCGGATTCGCCCACCGTGCACAGCCGGCCGCCGGCCGCAACGAACTCCAGCAGCAGCTCAAAAATGCTTTCACGCAGCATGGTCACCGGCGGGAGGATAACCGTCTGGTAGTCCATGGAGCCGATCCTCAGTTGCGGGCCATGCTCGGCCTGTACGACCTCACCGTCGCGGGCCAATAGCTCTTCGTCCCCAAAATCGAAGAGGCGGTTTTGTTTAATCAATGCCTGGGTGATGGCCTTGAGGTCTGCCTGGAAGTCGTCTGCGCTGGTCAAGGTGGGAATATCCATCACACCGCTCCAGAGTTGTGGTAGTTGATCGGGTTGTGCCGGGGCGGACTGCCAGTGGCCGTGGATGGAGTCACGCGGCATCAGCACGAGGGTGTCCACGACCGGGTTGCCGCGGCTAAGGGCGTAGCAGGCCCGTGATATGGGACGGTCGACGACCTCGTTGGCCTCCCACCAGGGCTGTTGGTAGGAAAGCACCGGCGGGTAGTCGCGCTTGCGGCAGCCGTTCATGGTGTAGGCGGACAGGTGATGGCAAAACAGGTTTACCCCGTTGACCAGCTGCTGACAGCCAATCCAAAAGCGATCCTCAAAGGTGAGGTTGTGGCCCGAGACACCGTAGATTTCGCTCAGGATTCGGCTCTTGCCATACTGGTGGGCTACACTGGCGCACTGCCAGGCCGCCCACTCGTCGCTGACATCCCGCTTGAGATGGTCGATGCCGGGAATGCTCATGTGGGCGTAGTTGGGCATGACCCGGGTGGCCCACATGTGCTGGTTGAAGAGCGGCGCCTCGGCCATGAAGTGACCGGTGAAATCGAGGCCGTTCTTTTGGCACCAGTCTGCCAGCTTTTGGGTGAAGGAGCGTTCGAAAAGCCGGCTTACGGTCAGGTGATAGTGCAAGCGAAAAGCCTTCGCGCCGTCGCCGTCCTGGAATAGCAGGTGGAGGTGGGGGACCGGATCGTAGCCAAACTGCTTTTCAAATTCGATGAGGAGGCCGGGCGTAAAGGCCAGGGAACCGAAGGGCAGGGCGGTGCGCCAGTCGATGGCGCTGGGCTCGTCAGTGAACACGCCGGCGACACAGCCTCCGAAATGCTTTTTAAAACGCGTCCGGTAGGGTTCGTAGGCGTAGCGCAGGAAGGCGTCCATGGCGTCCGGATTCAACAAGTCCGAATAGGAAGCGCCGTTATAGCGGTTATCGCCCAAAGGCACGGTGTACACGTAGATGTCGAGTCCTCCTTGAGAGGTTAGCAGTCGGCTGTTCTCGAAGGCGGGCGAGCCCTGGGGCATGGCATAGATGGTTTTCAGGCGAAAGGTTTCGTCGGCACGCGAGACCTCGCCGCCACCGTATCCGCTGGGCCAGCAGTCCTCGTCATAAAGCCAGACGATGAAATCGTGCTTCTGCGCCTCATTGATGGCCGCGGCCACGGCGTCGAACCAGGCTTCTCCCATGTAGGGGGTCTTCAACCCGATACGGCTGTGTAGAAAAGCGCCACCAATTTGCCGTTTAGGGAAATCGGCGACCTGGCGTCGGACTTCGTCATCTTCGAGGCGATCGTTCCAGCTCCAGAAGACCGTAGGCCAAAAGCAACGTGCCGGTGTGGCAAAATCTTTCAGGGAAAACCTGGGAGAATCGTCAGTGGTGACAGGCTTGGACGCACTGACTTCCGTGGGTTGTTGAACCTCGAACAGGCTCATGATGCTCTCAACTCCTTAATGGTGGGGAATGCCTCTTGCGGAAGGCACAACGGCGTATGGCCGGGCAGCACGCAGGCGTTCTCATTGGCTGCGGGCTCGTCGATGCTTTCAGATTGAAAGTCGTGGATGGAGGTGCGTCCCTGGGTCAGCGATGGATTCCGCAGGGAAGCTGAGCCGGACTGATGAGTAATTCCCCAGCCGAAGCGGACTTTCTCAATGCCTTCGGGCACATAGAAGGTGCCCTGAACGCGAACCCAGCCGTCCTTGGCGTCTTCGATATTGCGCAAGCACAGCAGCCTGGGCTGGTTATCCGCCGTGTAGCCGTAGAAACTCACATGTGGCGTGCAGCCCTCGGCTTTGACGTCGAGGCTGAAGCTGTACTCGCTGTCGGGCTCCACGGTTAGATACGGTGAGACGCGCCATTCCACATAGCCTTGGTCGTTTTCCGATTGTACGGACAGGCCCGTCGCCGAATCCGAGTCGGTGTCGAAAGTGCCGACTGGTGTCTTGGCGATTTCCCAGTAATAGTTACCTGACAGGTCGCCCGGTGCGGGCAACAAGTTACCGGAGGCGCTGACCGTGGTTGACGCCAGAGCCAGCGTGGTCAAGGCAGTGAGCGTACGGGTTAGGCGGAACACCGAAGTGTTGCGCCGACCTGGGATGGTCACAGTCGTTGTGTGTGTGTGGAACATGGCGATGAAGTGGGCAGTGAATTATTTGCTATTAACTATTAGTTTATAATAAACCTGTGGAACAACTATACCATCTGGCAGTTTGGCGGATTTTGGATATCGCTGTCTTTAGCGCTTGGATTGGGCGTTGCGGCGGCGAATCCATCCGATCGCGATGCAACCCAGGCCGAACAGCAGGGTTGTGGTGGCAGGCTCGGGGATGGAGGAATACACATTGAGCGTGCCGCCGCCAATGCTTTGGCCGAGACCTTCGGAGATCTGCTGCCAGCTACCGTCGAAGTACCAGAGGTCGTACCCGTTCAAGTAGAGGGTGGAAGTACCGCTGATGGTCAGGGCCAGGGTTTTGAAGGCCGAGCCGAGCTGGCCACCGTTGTTGTCCACCAGCGAGAGGATGGAGCCGTCGGCCAACTCAAGGGTGCCGAGGGTGAACATGTCGGTTGAGCCGACGGATTCGCTGGCCACTTCGATGTCCTGAATGGCCGTGCCGTTGAAGACGAAGTTGAAGTCGTTCAAGGTTGTGCCGCCGCTGAACCCGGTGGTTTCCAGGTTGTAGTTGCCGGCCAGCTCAATGGAACTGGTTTCGTTGGCGTACATGTGGGGGGCGCCGCTGATGGTCAAATTGCCACCGATTTGGATCAGGGAATCAACGCCATCGGCCACCGCCATATTTAGTTTCACTGTGTCGGTGATGGTCATGTCGTTATCGACAATCAACTTGCCGGCGTCCGATGTGGCCGTGTTTTGAGCATAGAAACCCAGGCCGTTGGTGGAGACATTGGAAGCGCCACCCAGGATAAGGTTGTTATGTTGGAAGGTGGCGCCTTCATAGATGAAAATGCGCATGCTGACATAGCTCGAATTGAGCATGGACGTGCCCGAATTAACCACAGCGGTCTGACGTGCGCCGATGGCATTACCAATTTGCAGAACTCCGTTTCCGTTCACTTCGAAACCGCCGTGGAAAATAGTCGTGCCACTGTCGCCACCGCTGAAGCTCATCAGGGTGCCGCCGTAGTCGATGTTTACGTCTGCGTAGACGTTGGATGTCTGGCCGGTTGTTGCCGACATGTCCAGGACGGCATTTTGCAGCACATCCGAATCACCATTGACGTGGATGGTGCCGGCGGTCACGTCGGTGTTACCGATCAGGTTATAGGCGGTCAGAAAGGTGCGGCTTGTGGATGAGACCAGGCCGTTCCCAATATTGAGGTTACCCGTGCCCAGGTTAACGCTATGGTTCGCCGTGAACCATGAGCCGCCCTGGAGAGTCAGATTCCCCGTGGTGTTGATAGCGCTTCCCGTCGACACGTTGAGGTTGTTAATGGCGTCCAGTCTGTCGTTGATGACAGTCAGGCTGCCGAAGTCGCCCGCACCGGTGATGCTGGACTGCGCGGTGATCTGCACATAATTGGCCGGAGGTACCGCCTCCGGGGAAACCTGAATATAGACATCGTCAGATACGGTGGGCGGAGTGCCGTAGGGGGTGCCGCCGACAGAGTCGGCCCAATTGGAGCCCGTGCCCCAGGCCAGGCCAGTAGAGCCGGTCGGGTCGACATTCCAGTAGTAGTCCGCAGCGAAGAGGGCGGAACTGAACAGATTTATCGCGAAGGCTGTGCACAGCAGCCGTATAGTGAGTGAGTGTGATTTCATAGCCAACAATTGTTAAGGTTAATTCACTGCTTGGGCTTTAAAGTTCAGTACATTTAGAACATATGCGCAAGATCTATTTTCGGGCAAATTTACCTTGGTGGAGAGTTTTTTGGTCAGGCGGGGTAATACTCAGCCATCTTTGAGACAGGGAACCAGTAGTTGAAATTGGCTTTCGCTATCTGTCGGCTCCATCCTATGCTTTAGTCTACTCAAACTTGAATCCGGCTTTCATACCGACTGCCAAAGATCTTCATCATGTCCCCTATCCAAGGCGTTTATTGCCCGAACATCGTTCCCTATAACGCGGATCGCTCCATCAACGAAGCGGAGTTGGAGCGCATGACCGAATGGCTGGTCGAGAAGGGAATCAGCGGCCTCTATCCTAATGGCAGCACCGGCGAGTTCATCCGGTTGAGCTTCGAGGAGCGTTTGCGGGTGGTGGAGATCATGGCCCGGGCCAACCGCGGGCGCGTTCCCATCCTGGCTGGTGCGGCCGAGGCGAACATCGACCTGGTGTTGGAGGCGGCCCGTCGCTACGCCGACCTCGGGTGTCGGGCCATCTCAGTGACGGGACCGTATTATTATAAGGTCAAGCCGGAGAGTGTGGAGTATTACTTCCGCGAAATCGCGGCCAAGTCGCCCATCGATGTTGTCCTGTACAATATCCCGCAGTTCTCCAACGAAATCACGGTGGAGTCCGTGCAGCGCCTGGCTCTGGACTGCCCGCGCATCGTGGGCATCAAGGACAGCAGCCGCGACATGCCGCGTTTCCTCAACACCCTACACGCGGTCAAACCGCAGCGGCCTGACTTCGCGGTGCTGGTTGGCTGCGAGGAAATTCTATTCCCGACTCTGATGATGGGTGGCGACGGTGGAACGATTGCCACCAGCGGGGTCGTGCCGGAGGTGGTCATGCGCCTGTACAAGAGTTTCCTAAAAGGCGATTTCGACACCTGCCGCGATATCCAGCTCAAGCTGCTGGACATTATCAACGTCATGCTGCAGGCAGGCAATTTCCCCGACGGCTTCCGAAGCGGCGTTGAGCTGCGCGGGTTCAAGACCGGTGAGCCTCGCCAGCCGCTCGGCCCCACCGACGGCAAGACGGTGGAGCAGGCCCGCGAAGTGATCGCCTGCCTGTTGGCCGACTGCGGCTTCAGTGAGGCTGCGCGTTACTGTCGTAGGCATCAGGGGGCGCGAACCGGCCCGAAGACCTTCAACCGGCTCGACGTCGAGTCCATCGTTCGCGAGGTCATTCGCGATCTGTAGCGGCTAACGGGACTTTTCCAGCAGCTCGGTGACCCATTTGCGGTGCGGGCCGGTCAGCGTGACCGAATCCAGCGCATCGATGTCTAACCAAGCGTAGTATTTGTCACCCTCGACTTTCTTTTTCAGCGAAGGTGTGGCCTTGGCCTGATAAATACGCTCCTCGATGCGTTCGTTAGCGATGCCGCGCTTTTTCACCGTCAGGGGTTGCGACAGGTTTTTGCAGTTAAGTAACCCCTCGGCTTCGGGCAACTCGTAGAGTCCGGCCAGGCGGCGGGCATCGTCGGGCCTGCGATGTAGCAGGAGCTTGCCATGGTCGATGACCCAAAGGCGGTGGACCGTTCGTTGCACCGTGG
Organism: Verrucomicrobiia bacterium; assembly: GCA_030432235.1. Lineage (GTDB taxonomy): Bacteria > Verrucomicrobiota > Verrucomicrobiia > Opitutales > Cerasicoccaceae > JAUIHT01. Next base: position 927,039 of record JAUIHT010000001.1, read on the forward strand.
CCTTGCGTACGAGTTGGGGAAAGGCCTCCGGAGTCCCGCTGGCTTGACCTGCGCAAAAGCGTTGCACCGGGCAGAGCAGGCAAAGGGGCTTGCTTTTCAGGCAGACCGTCGCGCCGAGCTCCATCATCGCCTCGTTGTGCGCGCCGGGAGTCGGGGTATGTTCGATGATGGTTTGGGCCAATGGATAAAAACGCTTCATGGCGGCGGAGCCGTCCTTGAAGGTTGTCGCATCGGCGGTCAGGCGCGATAGAATGCGCACAACGTTGCCGTCGACCACCGCAGAGCGCTCCTCGAATACGATGCTGGCGATGGCGGCGGCGGTATAGGGGCCGACACCGGGATAGGCCAACCAGGCTTCAGCCGTGCGGGGTTTTTCCGAAGCCGCCACCCATTGCCGGGCCAGCTTTTGCAGGTTGCGCGCGCGGTTGTAGTAGCCCAGGCCCTCCCAGAGTTTTAATATCGAGGCTTCCTCTGCCAGCGCGAGCGCCTCGAAATCCGGCAGGGCATCCATCCAGCGGGCGAAGTAGGGCAGGACGGTCGCCACCTGGGTCTGCTGCAGCATGAATTCCGACACGACCGTGCGGTAGACGCTGGTTTCGCGCCGCCAGGGAAGATCGCGGGCATTGGCCGCGAACCAATCTCCCAGCGCGCGGGCGAAATCCGGCCCTTTCGCCGCCAATTTTTCGTGTCCGTGATGCTTTTCGGTTTTCAAACTGCCGTCATTGGTATTGATCTGTGGGCCATGAGCAAGATTCCAGGCGATTTGAAGTACACCAAGGACCATGAATGGCTGAAGCTGGACGGCGAAGAGGCCACCGTCGGCATCACCGACCACGCCCAGAGCGCCCTCGGGGACATCACTTTCGTCGAACTGCCCGCCGTTGGTGAGAGCTTTTCCGCCGGGGACACCTTCGGCGTCGTTGAGTCCGTTAAGGCCGCTTCGGACCTCTACATGCCCGTCGCCGGAGAGGTCATCGCCGTGAACGAAGCCCTGGAAGACGCCCCGGAGTCCGTCAATGACGACCCTTACGAAGCCGGCTGGATTATCAAGATCAAGCTCAGCGACCCCGCCGAGGCCGAAGGCCTGCTCGACGCCACCGCCTACGAGGGCGAAACGGAGTAAGACCGGTTCTTACTGCTCGGCCATGAGCCAGGGCAAGAGGTCGGTGTGGTGGCCGATCATTTTCCAGGCGCCGTCTTCCTTGCGGTAGACATTGGTGGCGCGGATTTTTACCGAGACGGGCTTGCCGTCGCCATCGACGTTTTCACCGACCTCGTAGTTGATGATCACGGCGAGGTGGTGACCCATCTGCAGGTGGACATCCTCATTGTGGACCTTGCCGCCGAGTTTCAGCGCGGCCTGCTTTTCCCAATTCGGCTTCACGGCTTTCCAGCCGACCTCGATGCCGCCGTCGGGCCCCATGTAGTTGATGTCATCGGTATGCGACCAGACAGCCAGCATGGGCGCGACATCGCCGGTGAACATGACATTGAGGGCGGAGTAAAACTGGTCGTTGGCCGCGAGGACATCCGCCTTGGCATCAGCGAGGGCGTTGGTGGCAGGCAGCAGGGCGATGATGAGGGTAAGGGAAAAAACTTTGGTGAGGCGGTGTAGGTTTTGCATAAGAGTATTAATTTGGGTTTAATGGCGGTTGTTCGTTTCTAATAATGGCTGGTTCCGGGCAGTCCGACAAGACCGGAATGCGTCACCGAAAGAGGGTAATGTTCCTCAGGCCTCGAGACCGAAGAGCGCGTTGGTGTAGTTTTTCACGGAGAAGGGCTGCAGGTCCTCCTTGGCCTCGCCCAGGCCGACAAAGTAGATGGGCAGTTGCAGCTCGCGGTAGATGCCGACGAGGGCGCCGCCGCGGCTGGTGCCGTCGAGCTTGGTGACGATGAGGCCGGTCAGGCCAAAGGCTTCGTGGAACTTGCGCGCCTGCTCAATGGAGTTGGACCCCAGTGAGCCGTCGACCACCAGCCAGGCGTGGTGCGGCGCGGTTTCGTCGTGCTTTTGCAGGACGCGGCGAATCTTCTTCAGCTCCTCCATGAGGTTCCCCTTGGTGTGGAGGCGGCCGGCGGTGTCGAGGATGAGCACCTTGGCGTTATCGCCCTTGGCGGCCTGCCAGGCGTCGTAGGCCACCGCGGCGGAGTCGGCGTTGTGATGGCTGGCGACGAGGCGCAGGTCCAGGCGGTCGGCCCAGGTTTTGATCTGCTCGTTGGCGGCGGCGCGGAAGGTATCACAGGCACCGAGGACGACGCCTTTGCCCTCCTCTTTGAATTTCCAGCCGAGCTTGGCCGTGGTGGTGGTCTTGCCGGAGCCGTTCACGCCGATGAGGCAAATCACCGCCGGGTCGGCCTCGCCGAGCCAGTCTTCCGGTGCCTCCGCGCCTTCCAGCACACGTTCCAGCACGCGCGCACCGATGCGGGCGGCGTCCTGGCCGCGCAGCTCCTTGTCCTTGCGGTAGGCGGCCTGGATTTCGTCGATGATCTCCGTGGCGGTCTCGACGCCGAAGTCCGCGCCGTAAAGGGCCTCTTCGAGTTCGTCGATACTGGCGGCGTCGAGCTTCTTGCCGCTGAAGATACCGCCGACCTGCCCAAAAATCTTTTGAAACGTCGGCGTGCTGCGCTTGAGGCCTTCCTTGAACTTGCTGAAAAACGATTTCATTAGGATTTGGCCACGAAGTTCACGAAGGAGGCACAAAGAACACAAAGTTTTTTTCAGAAAGTGAAAAGCATGGTCATCGTGCTCTTCGTGTCTGCTTCGTGAACTTCGTGGTTAATGTATTTACTCGGCGGCGGTGCGGAGGGGGCGTTGCAGCTCACCCTTGAGCTTGTCGAGGATGCCGTTGACGAAGCGGCGTGCCTCCGGCCCGGAGAAGTCCTTCGACAGGTCGATGGCCTCGTTGATGGTCACGATGGGCGGGATGTCACGCCGGTGCAGAAGCTCGTGAATAGCCAGCCTAAGGATGGCCAAATCGACTTTTGCGATACGGCTAAAGGACCAGTTGAGCGCATGGTTCTGAATGACCTGGTCGACCTCGGCGAGGTTGTTGACGCAGCCCCAGACGAGCTCCTCGCCGAAGGCGTAATACTCGCGCGGTTTGTCCTGGTTTTCAAAAAAGAGCCGTACCGCCGTCTTCATATCATTGGGCGGATTCATCTCCATCGAGTAGAGAAATTGCATGGCCGCGATGCGGTTCTGGCGCCGCTTGCTGGGCGCTTTCTCCTCGGCGGGCGTGGTGTCTTCGTCAGTCATGGGGAAATTAGTTTTTGCGGAAAAGATTCTCGAAGTCGTCATCGTCGTCTTCTTCCTCGCCGAGTTCGTCTTCGATTTCGTCGAGGGTTTCAACCAGGCGCAGCTTGTGCCAGGCCATTTCCAGAGCGGCGTGGGCGAACTCCGCCCCGCGGTCATGCTCGCCCATGCAGCGTACTTCGGCCTGCTCGCGGCTGTTGACGGTGATGATGCCGTTGATGATTGGGACTTCGGTCTGCGCGCCGATGCCGTGGAAGGCCTGCGCGGTGCCGAAAGCGATGACGTCGTGGTGGCTGGTGTCCCCGGCGATCACCACACCGAGGGCGATGACGCAGTCGTACTGGCGCGAGAGGGCCTGCATGTAGACGGCGTAGGGCAACTCGTTGGAGCCCGGCACACGCATAACGGTGATGTTGCCTTCGCGCACCCGGGAGGCCCGCAGCGTGGCCACCGCGCGCTCGACGAGGGCATCGACGAACTCGGCGTTGTAGCGTGCCGCCACAATGCAGAAGTAAAGGTCGCTGCCGTCGACCTCGGGAATATCGGGCCTGTCCTGGCTCATACCGTTAGCCACAAGCCAGACGCGTCCGCTCGCAAGCTAAAACTGCGATTATGAACGCTTACGTTTGGGACGTTTGGTGTCGCGGGTGTCCAGGTAGGTCTTTTCCTTCAACTGGTCGGTGTACAGGTTGAGCAGGCGCACGCCTTCGCGGGGCTTGACCTCGTCGTTCTTGATGGCGGCGTCGATCTGCGCCTTCATACGGCGGATGAGGTCGGACTCCTTGTACTGGATGAGGTCGAGGATTTCGTTGGTGCGGAAACCGTCGATGGTTTCCTCGATGTAAAAACCGTCCTCTTCGTCGTCTTCAAGGAAGACGTGGACCTCGTTGACGCGACCGAAGAGATTGTGCAGGTCGCCCATGATGTCCTGATAGGCCCCGACGAGAAAAACGCCCAGGTAGTAGGGCTGGCCGGGAGTAAAGTCGTGCAGGCGCAGGGTGGGGCGGACGTCCTCGAGGTCGGTGAACTTGGCGATCTTGCCGTCACTGTCGCAGGTGATGTCGACCAGGGTGGCCTCGGTGCCGGGCTCTTCACGGAGGCGGTGCAGAGGTGCGACGGGAAAGAGCTGCCCCAGGGCCCAGTGGTCCAGCAGGCTCTGAAAGACGGAGAAGTTGCACACGTACTGCTCGGCCAGGAGGGTGTCGAGGTCTTCCAGTTCCTCGGGGATGTAGCCGTCCCGGCGCAGGTTGTTGCGGATGTCGTCGCAGATGCGCCAGTAAAGGTTTTCGGCTTTGGCCGTCGTTTCCAGGTCCATGTAGCCGAGGGAAAACAGGCTGGCGGCCTCTTCGCGCTTTTGCTGGGCGTCGTGGAAGCGCTCGAGCTGGCTGTAGTTGGCCCCTTCCTCCAGCGTGTGAAGCATGTCCTTGATGACGGTGTTGCGCTTCTTGCCGGGTCTCGGCACCTTGCCCTCGGGGATTTTTGCGATGCGGTCGACGACCTCCAGCACCAGTACCGAGTGCGGGGCGACCAGCGCCCGGCCACTTTCGGAAAGAATATCGGGCTCGTCCTCGCCGGCGTCGTCGCAGACTTTCTTGATGTTGTAGACGACGTCGCGGGCGTACTCCGGCAGGGAGTAGTTCATGGAGCTTTCAAAGTTCGAGCGGGAGCCGTCGTAGTCGATACCGAGGCCGCCGCCGACATCGAGGTAGCGCACGGGGTGGCCGAGCTTGCGCAGCTCGCAGTAGTAGCGCGCGCCCTCGGTCACGGCCCGCTTGATGGCAAGGATATCCGTGACCTGCGACCCGATATGGAAGTGCACCAGCTTGAGGGATTCGGACAGGCCGGCCTTGTTGAGCTTCTTCACCGTGTCCATGACCTCGCGGATGGAGAGGCCGAACTTGGCCTCGTCGCCGCTGCTGTTGCGCCATTTGCCTTCACCGTGGGAGTGTAGTTTCAGGCGGATGCCGACGTTCGGCGTGATGCCCATCTCCTGGCTGAGGCGGATGATGGAGTCGGCCTCGGAGGGTTGCTCGATGACGAGGATGACTTCCCGGCCCAGGCGGGTGCCCAGCAGGGCCAGGCGAATGTAGGCCTCGTCCTTGTAGCCGTTACAGATGAGTAGCTTACCGGACTGCTCGGAGAGTGCCAGGGCGATGAGCAGTTCGGGCTTGCTGCCGGCCTCAAGCCCGAAGTTGAAGGGCTTGCCCGCGTCGATGATTTCCTCCACCACCTCGCGGAGCTGGTTGACCTTGATGGGAAAGACGCCGCGGTAGGTTCCGGAGTACTTCTCGTCTTTGATGGCCTGGGTGAAGGCGCCGGCCAGGAGCTCCACGCGGTGCCGCAACAGGTCCTGGATGCGGATGGTCAACGGGGGGTGCAGCCCGGCTTCGGCAGCCTCCTCGATGACGTCCATCAGGCGGATGCGGCGGTGGTCGCCGGCGGGGTGGGCGCAGACGCAGCCTTCTTCATCCACGGAGAAATGGCCGCCGCCCCAGCGTTTGAGGCCGTAGTATTCTTCCGCCTGGGCGGTGCTCCAAGGTTCAGATTTCGAGGTCAAGGGGTCGTAGTGTGCTAGTGCTTGGCCGAAAATCAAGAAAAGCTAAGAGCAAAAACTCAAAATGCGCGTGGCCCCGGCGAAATTTAACGCTCAGTTTCTCCCGCAGGCCGGGCAGACACCGTAAAAAACCAGCTCGTGGTAGAGGTTGGTGTAGCCGGAGTCCTCGGCGACGTGCTCTTCCAGATGTCCGATGGTGCAGTGATGGTCGAGCGGCTCGACCTTACCGCAGCGCGTGCAGCAGACGAAGTGGCGGTGACGCAGGGCGTCGGCCAGCACGTAATGCGCGGCGCGCTCATGCAGGCCGATGCGCCGGACGATGCCGACGCCCTCCAGGCGCTCAAAGAGACGGTAGAGCGTCACGGTGTCGGCGGCGGCCAGCTCCGTGCTTTGCTCGGCGCACTGCTGGATGCTCAGAGGCGCGTCGTTCTCACAAAGTAAATCGAGGATGGCGCGCAGGCTCTTGGTGGCGCGGAGGCCGTTTTCCCGGCAGGTGCTGATCAGGGCATCGGGCGTACGCACGCTCATGCCTTGAGGATATCGGCATCAGCGTTGGCGGAGTCAAGCCCAGGGATTTTAGCCAGGCGGGATAGCCGGATTGACTCCGCTGTCAATGAGCCGCTTCATGTCCCCCGCGTCGATGGTTTCCACATGCCCGTCGGCGTAAAGGTAGTTGCTGGAGCCAGTGGTACGTTCCTTTGATCGTTCACCCGTGCGGTGGCGATCCGGTTCGATGTCGCTCAGCATGGAGTACCAACTGATCCACTCGTCTCCATGGATGTGGTCGCGGGTGAGGCTGGGCGTACGGTCCTCGCTAAGTACGCACAGCAGCAAGGTCCGTGAGGGGTTCGGTAATTTAAACAGGTTATGGTGTTCGAGTCGGTCAAAGACCAGATCGTTCAGGATATAGCTGGTTGCGTTGCGCCGGAGAATGTCTTCCTGCCGCTCAGCGGGATCGGCGGGGCAGACACGTACCTCATCCACGTTTTCCAAATAGGATTCCAAGCCATATATCCAGGCCTTTTCCTTCCGGATGGAGTGGGACGATTGGGGAAACTCGCCGTCGTGCTCGGTCGCGTAGAGCTGTAGCGCGGTGCCGATTTGCCGTTGGTTCGAAGCACAGACACTGCGGTTGGCCACCATCATGCCACTGGAGACGACCGGGATCAGAATCAGGGCCAGCAGGGCGATGATGGCGATAGCCACGAGCGCTTCCACCAGGGTGAAGCCTGGATATTTCAAGGTGTGGATGTTCTTGGGTGTCACGATCTGCGGTTGAAAATGCCAAAGCCGGAGTCCGCTGGCAGACTCCGGGCCCGGCAATGGTTGAAGGTGAAATCAGGCTTTCCGGGAGCGCCGCAGGGCCACCAGCCCGAGAGTCAGAACGGAGAGCAACAGGGCCGTGGTCGCAGGTTCCGGTACGGCTTGTACGGAGAAGAACGCAGAGGCTGTCTTAAAGCCGTCCAGGACGTTTGTGCCCTCCCAAGTGAACTCGAAGTCGTACTGCCCCGGGGTGGTCAGCCCCCATTGGAAATGCACGTGATCGCCCGGTGTCAGTGAGAGGGTGTTGTTGTCGTAGGTGGCGCCGACGTTGAAAGTGGAAAAGGCCACATCCACCACGGTGGTGTCGGCGAGATTGGTCGTATACAGCGCAAACTCGGCGCCGTCCGGAATGGACCAGTCCGTCAACGTCAATGAGATGTCGCCCGTCCAGTCGTCAAAATCAAGCTCTTCGACGGCAAAGCCCAGGTTCGGCAGGTAGCTCGACGAGCCCATTGCGAAAATCTCAGTGCCGTCGGCCACACCGATGGCGCTGCTGAGACCGGAGGGAGACGAGCGTGTGGCGGTAGTGCGGGCGATGATAGCGTCGGGGCCGTATTCTTCTTCGGTTACCAATGGACTGCCATCGACCACGGCGCCGGCCCCCAGATGCCAGTGAGGCTCGAATTCACTGTCTTCGTAGGCAAGGCCGATATCGCCATGGCCGGAAGTGTAAGTGGACTGCGCCTGGAGAGGCAGAATGGCAGCCGCGAAAATAAGAGTGAGGAATGAAGTATTGTGCATAAGCCTTCACTAATCAATTAACGCAACTTGTTTGCAATATAAAAATGCAATAAAGTTGCGTTTTTATCTGCGGAGCATGCTTTTTTCTCCATAGGAGACGGCTTGACGGGCCTTGCTTTTCCCGAAAATCCTTCCTCCCGAAAGCCCTTGCTTTTTGGTGACGGACGCGTTTTGCTGCCCGTTTTTCTTTTTAACATTCCATGACCATTGAAACCCTTACTTCCCTTCTTACGCCTATAATGGCGCAAACCGAAGGCGCGCCCGGCGGTGGCGGCTCCATGATGCTGCTGATTTACGGCCTGCTTTTTGCCGGGCTGTGGTTCCTCGTTATCGCGCCGCAACGCAAGAAGCAGAAGGACCTCGAAGCCACCATCAAGAGCATCAAGCAGGGTGACGAGATCGTGACCACCGGCGGCATCTACGGCACCGTCGCCAGCATCCGCAGTGACCGCTTCATCATCCGCGTGGCGGAGAACACCCGCATGGAATTCAGCAAGAACGCCGTCGCCGCCGTCGTCAAAAAGAAGGGCGAGAAAGACGACAAGGACGTCAAGAACCTTGAGGATTCCGCCGAGGACAAGAAATAGCCGGCCCTCTCTTTTTTTATAACCCCATCATTATTATAAGCCATGAAAGGCTCTATTGTCTGGAAACTTATCTTTGCGGCCGTCGTAGTCGGCTGGGCCGCGCTTAGTCTTGTGCCTGTGCAGGACACGCCCTTTGAGGAATTCATCGAGGTACGTCCCACCGACAACGTCGAGGAATTCGGTCTCCTGCTGGAGCGTGCCAAAGCCCGCGTGGACGACGGCACCGACTCCACGCTCTATCTGGCGATCAAGAACATCGCGCAGGAAGAAGACATCGACCTGTACGGCCAGTACTTCCCCGATATCGACCTGATCGACGTGAAGAATCTGGAAAAGCGCAATGACATCCTCATGCATGTGCTCCTGCAGGAATCACAGGGCAAGCTCAAGAAGGGCCTGGACCTGCAGGGCGGCGTCGCCTTCACCCTGCGCATCGACGAGGATGCCGAAAGTGAGTTCGAGGCGCAGAGCCGTCTGGAGGACGCTATCGACATCATGTCCGAGCGCGTGAACAGCCTCGGTGTGGCCGAGCCTGTCATCCGGGCTGTGCCGCCCAACGGCATCGAGATTCAACTGCCGGGCGTGAACCTGAAGGACAACCCCGACGCCAAGGATATCTTCGTCAAGCCCGCCCGCCTGGAGTTCCGCCGTGTGCACAACTTTGAGACACCCATGCCGGACGTAAAGCCTGGCACCATCAAGTCGTTCAAGGTCAACCCGCGCGATCCGAACAGCCCCACCGCCGCCTACGAGGCCATGATTCTCGAACGTGAGGACAAGGATACCGGCGAGATTACCGAGGAACGTTATTGGGTGAAAAAGATTCCCGAAGCCACCGGTAACATCATCGACAGTGCCTCGCCCTATATTCAGGCCAACGGCGTCTACTCCATCTCCGTCGATATGACCAGCGAGGGCGGCGAGGCCTTCGCCAACATCACCACGCAGATGGATGATGAGGACAAGCAGTTGCGCTCGATGGGCAAACGCGCCCTGTTGGCCTCCGTCCTCGACGGCAAGCTCTACTCCGCTGTCGGCCTCAACGACGGACCGATTCTCGGCGGGCGCGCACAAATCACCGGTGATTTTTCCCAGCGCGAAGCCCTTGAGCTTTCCAACGTCTTGAATAACCCGCTCGAATTCGAACTCGTGCTCGAGGAAATGTACGAAGTGGGTCCGAGCCTGGCAGCCGATGCCCGTGAGGCTTCCATCAACGCCGCCATGTGGGGCGCTGGTGCGGTTGTCATCTTCATGCTCCTTTACTACGGGCTCTCCGGTATCGTTGCGGTGATTTCCGTCGTTCTCAATTTGATCATCGTCCTTGGTGTGCTGGCCAGCGTGGGTGCGACTCTGACCCTCCCGGGTGTGGCCGCGCTCGTGCTCACCATCGGTATGGCGGTGGACGCCAACATTCTCATCTTCGAACGTATTCGCGAGGAGCTTACCGCTGGCAAGTCGGCCAAGAGCGCGCTGCAAGCGGGTTATGACAAGGCTCTCTCGACCATCGTCGACGCCAACGTGACCACGCTCATCACCGCGGTCATCCTCATCTGGCTGGGGCGCGAGGCGGTCAAGGGCTTCGGTGTGACGCTGGCCATCGGTATCGGTTCGTCCATGTTCGCCGCACTCATCATCAGCCGTGCGCTGCTGGAGATTGTCGTCAGCATGGGCGCGACGAAGCTGTTGCTGCTTTCTCTCTGGAAGGAAAAGGCGATCAACTTCATGGGCTTCCGTAAGCCCGCCTTCGCGGTGTCGTGGTGTGTTGTTATTCTTGGCGTTATCGCTATCGCCACGCATGGGCACACCATCCTCGGTATCGACTTCAAAGGCGGCTCCGAGGTCGTGCTGGAATTTAACCAGGACGCCCGCGGCGACATTTCCGTGGCCAAGATTTACGATGTGGCCGAGCAGAACGACCTCGGCGAGGTCCAGGCCGTTTTCCAGAAGCCCATCGGCAATGCCAACGAACGCCTGTCCGTGCAGATGGACAGCGAGGAGGAGCGCCCCGACCAGGTCGTGCAAGTCCTGAAGGAAGCATTCCCGAATGCGGAGCTAACCGAGGTGTCGCGCAATGTCATTGGAGCCTCCGTTAGCTCGGCGGTGGTTCGCAACGCCATCGAATCGGTGGCCATCGCCCTGATCGGTATCCTGCTGTACGTGGCATTGCGCTTCGAAGTCGGTTTCGGCGTGGGCGCGGTCGTGGCTACGGTGCACGACGTGCTGATGTCTATCGGCATTTACGTGATTCTCGGGCAGGTCTTCGGCATTGGCAGCGGGCAGTTCTCCGGTCCGATGGTGGCGGCGGTCCTCATGATCGTCGGTTACTCCATCAATGACACCATTGTTGTCTTTGACCGCATCCGCGAGGAGCTGGAGCTGAATCCGGACAAGAACCTGATGGCCATTATCAATCTCGCGGTCAACCGCACCCTGTCCCGTACCGTCCTGACCAGTGTGACCACCCTGGTGGCGGCCGTGTCGCTGTGGATTTTCGGTGAAGGCATTGTGTCGGACTTCGCACTGGTCTTTGTCATCGGCATCCTCACCGGTACCTTCTCGTCCATCTTTATCGCCAGCCCGGTCTTCTACTGGTGGCATAAGGGCGACCGCAAGCATGTGGTCGAGCGCGAGCTGACCCGCCCCGCCTACGAATGGGAATCCACCAGTTCCAGCAGCCGGCGCAAACCCGGTCCAACCGCCAAGGCAGAAAGCTAAGCCGGAGTGGCCGGAGCGGAGGGCAACGGCACACTGCGCTGGCGGCATGATGCAGCGCCTGTCGCAGCCCGCGACGTGCTGGTAACCGCGCTGGGGCTTTCCCCGGTCGTGGCTACCTTGCTCGCACGCGCGGGGTTTGAGGATGCGGAGGTCGCGCGGGAGTTCGTCTCCCCGCGTTTGGCCTACCTGCAGGACCCCTTTGCCATCACCAATCTGGAGGCCGCCACCGATCGCGTTCTTCGCGCCCTGCAAAACAACGAGCGGGTCGGCATCGTGGGCGACTACGACGTCGATGGCGTTACCAGCACGGTGTTGCTGGTCGACTTCCTGCGCAAGTTCGGTTGCTTCCCCGACTACCTGGTGCCACGTCGTTTGGAGGAAGGCTATGGGCTCAGTACCGCGGCTATTGAGCGCCTCATTGGGGACCATCCACCCGAGGTACTCATCGCGCTGGACTGTGGCACCAATTCCGTCGCCGAAGTCGAGGCCCTGCGTGCGCGTGGCGTGGAGGTCATCATTGTCGACCATCACCAGTCCAAGGAAGCTACGCCCGGCGATTGCATTTTGGTCAACCCGCATGTCCATGACGCCGCGGAGGCTCCCTGGCGGGATCTATGCACGGTTGGCCTTACCTTCAAGCTCTGTCATGGCCTGGCCAAGAAACTGCGCGACCTTGGTGATACCACCGCGCTGGAGATGAAGCTCAAGGACAGTCTCGACCTGGTGGCCTTGGGAACCATCGCGGATTTGGTGCCGCTGCGTGATGAGAACCGAATTTTGACCCGTTTCGGCCTCAAGCGATTGCAGGAGACGCCGCGGGCCGGTATCCGTGCGCTGATGGACGTTGCCGGGCTGGAGCCCGAGCAGGAGCTGACTACGCCGGACGTTTCCTTCCGCCTCGGGCCGCGCATCAACGCTGGGGGCCGCATGGCCGATGCCGCTCTGCCGCTGGAACTTTTCCTCAGTGACGACTATTCCTCCTGCCTCGGCATGGCCCGCGAGCTGGATGCTCACAACCGCGACCGGCAGGATACCGAGCGTGCTATTTTCAAGGAAGCTCTCGAACAGGCCGAGCAACAGCCGCAGGATGCCGCCGGCATCGTGGTCTTTGGGGAGGACTGGCACGCGGGCGTCCTCGGCATCGTGGCCGGGCGTCTGGCGCGGCAGTTCCACCGTCCCGCCATCGTACTGGGCGCGGAAGGTGGTGAGGCCAAGGGCAGTGGCCGCAGCATCCAGGGCTTGTGCCTGCAAACTATTTTAGCCCGCTGCAACGAGTTGCTGGGCGAGTGGGGCGGCCATTCCATGGCTGTCGGCCTCTCCCTAGACATGGCCGAGGTCGACCGCTTCCGGGCCGCCTTCGCCGAAGCCGTGGCGGATTTCCTTGGTAAGGAAGGCCTGCCGGACCGGGAGTTGGAGATCGCCGCCTGGGTCAGCGAAAACGAGCTGGGCGATGGGCTGCTCAACCAGTTGGAGTCGCTGCATCCCTTTGGCCAGGGCAACCCCGAGCCGATCTTCGGGCTGCGTCATGTGATTTTGCCCAGCGGGCCGGATACTTTTGGCAAAGGGCACTTACGCTTTTCCCTGCGCGGGGCGGGCGGACAACGGGTCCAGACGATTTACTGGAACGGCATGACCAACTGTCCCCCGGCTCGGGAGCCCCTGGACTTGGCTATCAAACTTTCCTGGAACTACTGGCAGGGCCGGCGCAGCCCGCGCGCTGAGCTGGTTTCCTGGCGTTCGGCTGAGTCCGTTTGATGCAATTTACAACGCCCCGGAAAATAGCTAATGCCGTTCGACGCTTGCGACTTAGCTTGATGTCCATTATGTTGTGCTTTCAAATAATAACCTGATTCATCTCAACCAGACATTGCCATGCCTAGCAAAGCACAAGAAAACACTAACGATTCCAGTAAGCTGGCCGAAGATCGCGCCAAGCTGATCTCTGACCTCAAGGTCTTGATCGACGACGCCAAGGTTTTAACCTCGGACGCCAGCGCTAGTTCGCAGGAATTCGTTCAGGAGCGCGCCGAAGCGGTCAAAGCCCAATTGAACGAGGGTATCGACAAGCTGAAGGTACACTATGGCGCTGCCAAAGACAAGACCGTCGAGGCCACGGACGACCTCGAAAAGCTTATCAAGAAGCACCCTTGGCGTGCCGTAGGTGTCGGGCTCCTGGTTGGTATCGTCATTGATCGCATCCTGCGCGACTAATTCTGTTCATGAAAGTCCTGGAAAACGCCGGCGCGCTGGCGGAAACGCTTCTGCGTATGGTGGGGAGTCGGCTTGAGTTGTTCGGGCTGGAACTCCGCCAGGAACGCACGCACGCTGTCTGGGCCATCGGGCTGATTTGTTTGGCCAGCGGGAGCTTTTTGTTGGCCGGGGTGGGGGTCTTTGTATTACTGGCCATCACGCTCCCTCCCGATGATCGCGCAGCCGTTATGGTGGCGTGCATCTCCGTGCTCGCCCTGGTTTGCGTTGTCAGCTCAGTATTTTTTGCCAGGTTGTTGCTTGCATCCAAGATGCCGTTTCGGGAAACCCGTGAAGTATTAAATAAGGACGCCCAATGTTTGACCTCGGCTCTGAAAAAGAAGAAATCGCAGCGCTGAAGCAGCGAATTGCTTTCGAGCGATCCGAACTTGGCGAGAGGAGCCGGGCGCTTCTGCCGGGTTCCCGTGCCCGGATCGCAGCCGGGGCCGGGCGCAAGGCTCTTCATTTAATGAAGCCTTTAGCCATCGTCTTACTGCGTAGGGCTCTGACCGGCTTGTTGCTGAAAAAATCGGTGTTAAAGGCGGCCGGTGTGGCAGCGCTCGCATTCGGCGCCTGGAAGATGTTTGGCGACGACGACACAGGAGCGCTGCCGGAAGATTGATTACTCAGGCTTTCTTCTCTTGCCGCCGCCGGCGATTTGCCACGACCAGGGCGGCGTCCAGCCGCGCGGTATCGACGACGCCCACGAAGGCGCCCTCGTGATAGACCGGATAGAGCTCGGGTGGGGAATTCTCGAATTTCCGCGCGAATACCTCCAGCTCCCACTCGGCATTCAGTGCCGGACGCCCCTCCAGGGCGGGGTCCATCTCGCCGCCTAGCCAGGCCACGGTGATGTCCCCGACGGTCAGGTCACGGTACATTTCGGTGAGGCGAACTTCCTGGTATTCGGCTTCGCCACCCAGCCAGATGAAGGCAAAGAGCGCGGCCAGCAGGTAATTTTCCTGGCTGAAGAGCGCGAAGCCGATGCCCACCACAATGATGGCCTTGGCCGTGTAGGTGGCGATGCGGGTAGCGTCCAGATAGCTCATGCGCATGGCCAGTAAGGCCCGAAAGATGCGCCCGCCATCCATGGGGAAAACCGGAATCAGGTTAAACAACCCCATGAAGATATTGTAGTAAATCAGTGCGTAGGCGAAGCCATGCCAGGTAAAGGTGAAAAAGGCGTCCAGCCAGCCACCACGGGGGCTGCCTACCCAGGCGTAGAGCACTCCGGCGATGACGAAATTGACCAGGGGACCGGCCACGGTGATGGCCAGCTCGGCACTGGGACGGCGGGGGATACGGTTCATCATAGCCATGCCGCCGATGGGCAGCAGCAGGATGCGCGGCGTGTGAATGCCGTACTCCATGGCCGTCAGGCAGTGCCCGAACTCGTGCAGCAGGACCGAGGTGAAGACCAGCATCAGGCCCACAAAGGCGGCGAACATACCCGTATATCCCGCCGCCAGATAGCCCTGCCAGCAGAAGAACGCCAGCAGCAGCAGGAAGGTAGCATGAACCTCGACCTTGATGCCGAATACGGTGAAAAGCCTGGCTGACCAGTGTTTCATTTTCCTGGGTGACAGCTGTGTGCCGCAGATGCGGGCTTGCACATATGCCGTATTTTGTACGCTAATCTTAGGCAAAGATGCCGAAAAGTCCAACAGTTCTTGTAATCGATGACGACGACGACCTGCGCTATTCACTGGAGCGGGTGCTTAGCTCGCGTAACTACACCGTGCTGGTAGCCGATTCCGGCGAGTCGGGCCTGAAGGTCGCCGAGAAGGAAAAGCCCAACGTCATCCTCTTGGATAACCGCATGGACGGCATGTCCGGCATGGAGACGCTCCAGCACATGCGCCATGCCTGCCCCGAGGCCATGATCATCCTCATGACCGCCTTCGGCACGACCCAGACGGCCATCGAGGCCATGAAGTTCGGCGCCTTCGACTACATCATCAAGCCGTTCGACACGAAGAAGATTGTCAGCCTGACGGAAAAGGCCCTGGCCGCGCACGAGGACCTCCATCAGGGCGACGACTACACCTCCCTGCTCAACAGCGAGGATTACAAGGAAGGCATCGTCGGCAATTCCGAGCCCATGCAGGATGTCTTCAAGGTCATCGGGCAGGTGGCCGCCAGCGACGTCACGGTGATGATCACCGGGGAGAGCGGCACGGGCAAGGAGCTCATCGCCCGCGCGATTTACCAGCACAGCCACCGCTCCAGCAAGCCCTTCATCGCTGTCAACTGCGCGGCCATTCCGGAAAACCTGATCGAGAGCGAGCTCTTCGGCCACGAGAAGGGGTCCTTTACCGGAGCCACCACCCAGCGTCAGGGCAAGTTCGAGCTTTGCGACGGCGGCACCATTTTCCTCGACGAAATCGGCGACATGACCCTGGCCACCCAGACCAAGGTCCTGCGCGCCATCCAGGAGGGCGAAATCCAGCGTGTCGGTGGCACCGAAACCATCAAGGTCGACGTGCGCGTGATCGCCGCCACCAACAAGGATCTGGAGAAGCTGGTCGAGAAAAAGGAGTTCCGCGAGGACCTCTACTACCGGCTCAACGTCGTGCGCCTGCGCCTGCCTGCCCTGCGGGAACGCCTGCCGGACGTGCCCGCGCTGGTCGACTTCATGCTGCAGAAGCTGGCCAAGGCCCGCAAGACCAAGGCCAGGCGCATCTCCGCCGAGGCCATGGCCATCCTTTGTGGCTACCGCTGGCCCGGGAATGTCCGTGAGCTGGAGAACGCCATTTACCGCAGCGCGGTAATCGCTCAGGGCGAGACTATCCTGAAAAAGGACCTGCCCGAGGAAGTGGTGGCGAACTCCACTCCGGTTGACCCCGATATCATCGGGACCACGCCGCCGTTCTCTTCCCCGCCTCAACTGGACGATTCCGAAGCCGAGGGCGCCGCACCGGTGCACCCGCCCTTGACCGAGGCGCGTGTCTCCGAAGACGAGGATCAGCGCCTGCCTGCCGTTTTTGATCGCCTCTACAAGCTCCTGCGAAACGACGGCAAAAACAATCTCCTCGGGTTGGTGGAAAAGGACCTTATCATCCGCGCCTTGGCCGAGACCGGCAACAATCAGGCCGAAGCCGCGGGCATCCTCGGCATGAGCCGCGCCACCCTCCGTAAACGCATTGAGCAATTCGACCTCAAGGAATGATATTTCTTCGGTCGGAATCTGTAACCTTGGCCCACCGACGGGGTTGACTTGCTCGTGGACGCACAATCGTCACTCGCCATTTCTTCTCTCCCAACTGATTGATTAACATGCATAACCACCTCCGTTCCCTATCCCGGCGGCAAGCCGGCGGCTTTACGCAGAAAGTGCGCCGCGGCTTCACCCTTCTGGAAATCATTATCGTAATCGGGCTCATCGCGGCTCTGGCTGGCATGGCCATTGTTGGCCTGGATAAGATATTCGGCGGCGGCCAGGAAGAGGTCGCGAAGATTTTCGTTAACCAGACCGTCAACGCGCCGTTGATGGCCTATCGCCTCAATGTGGGCAGTTACCCGTCGACTCAGGAAGGTCTGGCGGCTCTGATGACCTCTCCGGCGGGTGTCAGCGCCAAATGGAAGGGGCCTTATCTTGAAAAAGAAGCCGTCGACCCCTGGCAGAACCCATATCAGTATCGTTTCCCCGGCACGAAAAACCCCGCCAAGTACGATGTCTGGTCCTACGGCCCGGACGGCGTCGAAAGTGCCGACGACATCGGTAACTGGGAGTAGGCGTGGAATAACGCTAAACGCTGAACGCTTAGTGCTGCCAGCAATCAGTATGAGCGTCATTCCCACCCATGAAGGCACGAAACCCGATACACAGTCCCGCATCAGCGCTTAGCGTTCAGCGTTCAGCGTTTACTTTGTTCGAGGTACTGGTCGTCATCGCCTTCCTGGCGGTGATTGCGGGCATCGTGACCATCAACTTTGACCGGATTATCCCTGCTGTGCAGGAGAAACCGATGGATCGGGTCTTCGTCGAATCGCTCCAGGAAGCCCGCCTCCTGGCCTCCACCAGTGGAAATGAGGTCTACTTCAGCTTCGACCCGGAGGCGGAGGCTTTCAAGCTGGAGGAGCGCGCCCGGAGCATGCCCGTCACAGAGGAGGAAGAGGACTACGACGATTTGGATACCACGGTCGAACCGTCTTACCAGAGCTACAGCTTCGACAAGGCGGACCGCACCGAGGTGCTCTTCTACAAACGCCTGTCTCGTTCGAGTGGCTTTGGCGCCAGCCGCGACGAATATTCCGCCGAACCGATCAAGCACCTGGTCTTTCACCCCAGTGGCGCGGCTACGCCTGCCCGTGCGGTTATTCGCCAACCGGGCCTGGAAGACATCGAGGTCGAGCTGGACGCCTTCAGCTCGGGACCGCTTGTAAACGATGAAAGATAAAAGCAGAAAGATAAATTTGATGTGGGAACGTAGACCAGTCAGTACCTTTCTTTTGCGCGGAAAAAGGGCAAAGTCCTGTGTGTTTTTTCAGAATTCATCTTCCTGCTTTTATCTTTCATCGTTTATTTCTCGGCGTTCAGCGTTTAGTCTCATCGAGGTCCTAGTGGCCCTGGCTATTTTCGCCCTGGCGGTGGCGGTCCTGGCGCAGTCGGTCACCAATGCCATCTACGGCCTTGAGGTGGTCAAGAGCGACTCGCACAAGGCGCAGTTGTACCGCTTTGCCCTGCGCCAGATTCTCCGTATCGAAGACCGTGAGGAGGTCGAGGACGGTGGCTCCTTTGAAACGCCGGAAGATGGTCCCATCGACTGGTCCGTGGAAATCGAGGATACGGAGATTCTCGACCTGTTTCAGCTCACCGTCGAGCTGTCCCTGGCCGATGAGGGAGGCTCGGCCTTTGAGCGTGAAACCGGCCACATGGAGAGCCTTTATGTTTACCGGCCCAAATGGTCCGATTCCATTGATCGGGAATCCCTGCTGACGGATAAGCGTGATGCGCTCTCCAACGAAAGGCTTAGCCCGCGATGAAGTTGCCTGCACAGAGAAATCGTTCGGGTTTCACCCTCGTCGAGGTGCTCATGGCGGTTGTCCTGGGCGGGTTGATCCTGACGGCGGCGGCGAGCTTCGTCTTCGGGGTTTTTAACATCACTCTCATGGCGGAAAAGGAGCCGATGTTCGAGGAGCACGTAGACTCCACCTCGCGCTTTATCGAGTACACCTTCAATGCGGCCATCCCCTCGGAGGACAGCGACAACAGCAGTGACACCCAAAGCGGACAGTCGAACTCACGCCGCCGCACGACCACCGAGGACGAGGGCTCCAGCGGCAGCAGCCAGAACGGCGCGGTTAGCTGGCAACGCATTCCCGGTGAGACTGGCCTTAACCCCGAAGCGTTGTCTTTCCGTCTGCCGGGGGACCTGCCCATTTTGGTGGATGAGGAGCAGGCTTTTCTGCCCGAAGTGCAATGCTGGCTGGTATTCAAAGAGGACGAAGGCCTGCTCTTGCGTTGGCGCACCGACGAAATGGCGGACGAGGACGACGATGCGACTTTTACCAGTGTGATTTCCCCCTACGTGACCAGCATGACTTACTGGTATTACGATAGCGAAGACGACAAGTGGGAAGACTCCGACGAGGTCGAGGAGGCGGATGAGGGCGGTAAGCGCATGCCCGAGTTCATCGCCCTGACTTACGAACATCCCGATGGCCGTGAGGCCAAGCGACAACTCATTTTGCCCGCAAGTGACAGCGACTACCCATTGCCCTGATATCCGGGGATGCCGGAGACGACGCTACGGGGTCATTCTCGTGGCGGTGTTGGGCTTTATCTTTTTATTGGCGGTGTTCGTCACGCAGTTCCTCGATATCGCCACCCGCCAAATGCGCATGCGGGCTGTTGAGATGGGGCGCACCGACCTGCGCACCACCGCCTACTCGGCATTGGAGGTGACCATGGCGGTCCTGGCGGAGTTTCAGGAGATCGACGAGGGCCTGAACCGCCCCTCGCAAGGGTGGGGCGACCCCATCGGCTATTCCCAACTGGTCTGGCCCGAAGGCGTCGAGGTGAAGGTCACCATTGAGGACGAGACCGGCCGCATCCCGCTCAATCCCATGCCCGAGGAGGACATCAAGGCGCTGCTCGATTACATGGAAATCGATTTCACCGACATCGACATCATGGTGGATAGTCTGGCCGACTGGACCGACGAAAACGACATGCACCGGCTCAACGGCGCCGAGGAAGATTATTACCAGCGCGAAGACCCGCCTTACTCCCCCGCGAATGGCCCGCTGAATTCCTTCGACCGCCTTTCGAAGATTCGCGGTTTCAAGGAGGAGTTTTTCGACGAAGACGGTGTCCCCAACGAGTTGTACTACCGTTTCATTTCCGCCGTTTCGCTGCACAACACCAACAAGGTCAACATCAACACCGCGTCCATGGACGTGCTCGCCGCCTATGCGGGCCAGAACAGTTTCGACGAAAATCTGTTCGAGGACTACATGTCCGGCCAGGATCGCGTCCCCGGCACCTCGGACGACGAAATCATCACCAGCGCGGAAGACCTGCGCCTGGCCGGCTTCAGCGGGGACACCGATGCAGTCGGGTTCAGCGTCGCCGTCGTCCGCATCAAGGTGGAGGTCAGCGCCGGTGAAAAGCGGTTCAGTCTCGTGGCCCTGGTCGATACCGGAGGCGGGGAGTCCGCTGAAAGCGATGGGGATTCCAATAATGGTTCATCCGGAGAGGGTAACGACCGATCCAATACGGGCTCCGGTGATGATTCTTCTGGCAATTCCGGCAGCTCTTCCTTCACCCTTCTCCGTTTGGTGGAGAACGCCAATTTCGATTAAGCCCTGTGAAAATTCCACAACTATTCAAGATGGACGAAGAGGCGGACGTAGCGTTCCGCTTCCTGCCGGGGCATTACTTTTTCTGTCGCACGCTGGCGCTACCCGAAGAGGTAAATGGCGGTGAGGAATTGTTTTCCTTCGCGGAGTTGTCTCTGGAGTCCCTGTCGCCATTCCCTCTTGAGCAACTTGCCTGGGGCTATCTGGTGGACGAGGCTGCCCGGCTGGTCTTCCTCTTCGCCGCCTGTCGCCCGCGCTTGCCCGCCGAGGCGCTTGAAGGCTGGGAAGAGGCCCAGCACGTTTTTCCTTCTTTCCTGCCTTTGTTGCTTCGGTCGCCTGCCGAGCCGGGTATCGTTGCCATTGAGGACGAGACGACGCTTTCGCTGTTGAACTTTGAGGGCCAAAGCCGCTTCCCCAAGCAAGTCCTCAGCGCGCCTTTACCCGAGGAAGCGACCCTGGAAGATATGGAGGCCCTGCGTCGACGTCTGCTCGTCCGCTTGAAGCCCTCCGCACAGGAATCGGAGCTGGTTGTTTTTAAGCCCCGTAAAGTTTCCGGAGACAGCGAGGCACTGACTTTTGAGCTGGCGAAGGAAGGCCGCGAGGAGTTCGAGGAGGTGCGCCTGGAAGGCGAAGAGACGGTCTGGGCAGCCGATGTACGCGAGCCTGAGTTCATCGTGGCCGAGCGCCGTCGCCGCAAGGCATCCCAACGCGTGGGTATCGCGCTGGCCGCCGCCGGTGGCGCGGCAGGGTTACTCGTCCTGCTGGTGCTGTTGACCTGGCTTGGTGGCTGGCTGGTTTCCCGTCGCGAAGCCCTGGTGATGGAGCAGGATCCAATGGTGTACGGTATTCAGCAGAGCAGTGACTTCCTCCTGCAACTGGAGCAGTTTTCCGGTGCTCCTTTCCGCCCCTTTACCATCCTGGCTGCCGCCAACAAGGTGCTGCAGGAGCGCCAGCCACGCCACATTGAATTCACCTCGGCTGCTCTATCCAATAACAACGAGGTCTCCATCCGGGGTGAGGCGGACAATGTCGAGGAGGTCAACCGCTACTCGGAAAGCCTGCGCCAGAGCAACTATTTCACGGAGGTCATTCTCGACGATGTGCGGACCCGGGGAGGAAAAGTTAACTTTTCCCTGAATCTGCGGTTTAACCCTGATAGCCTGGAGGAACTCCTGGCCCAACCAGAGCCGGAGCCGGAAGCGGTTGCGGCCAACGACACCGAAACCACCACCGACGAAACCATCGAGCCCGAAACCGCCACCCCGGAGGAATCTCCCTGATGAAACCGATCCAGCAACTGTACCGGCGCATGAGCCTGCGCGAAAAAGTGCTGTTGACGGCATTCCTCTGGGTGTTGGTCTGCATCGGCTTCATTCTGGCCTTCGACGGGGTGGGGAAGACCTGGACGGAGTGGCAGACCTGGAGCCGCAACCTGAAGGAGCAGCGTGATTGGCTCGCCCTCGGCCCGACGGTGGATACGCAACTGCAGGAAAGCCTGCAGCGGTTCAACCCCGAGAGTACTTTCAACAGCGCGGCACTGGTTGGTCGCATCGACGGCTTGGCCCGCCAGACCAGCGTCAACCACGACATTTCCACCCCGCGCACACAGCAGGGCGAGAAGTTCGAGTTTCACACCATGCGCGTTTCCATCCGCAATACCCCGATGGAGAAGTGGCTGGCTTTCGCCGGAAAGCTCGAAGCGGAGTCGCCTTACATTAACCTCGAAAGCGTCCGCCTCAACGCTGACAATCGCAACCCCGAGCTCCTTGACGGGCAACTCATTCTCAAATCCTTCGAACTGAAAGACGGCGGCTGAGCTCATCAACTTCTGTCGCAGCCAGCAAAACACAAGACGTCCGCCAAGACCAACACTCTCCCGATGATTCCCAAACGATATCTCATATCCTTGCCCGTTCTGGTTTTCCTGATCGCGTTCGCTCCACTTCGCGCGCAGGAGGAAAGTGCTGATGACAACGGCGCGACCACCGCGATGCCGGCTCCGCCGAAGCTGCCGCCCAATCTGAAGCCGCCCTCGACCCGGCCTCCCGGGCCTCCGCCTGAGCTGCCGGAGTTCCTGAAAAACCGACGCTCGGCCACCGCGCGCCCGGCTACCCCCGTGGAAGAGGCCGCAGGCCAGCAGCCCGGTGAGACCGCCGTGGTTGAAGAAGCGGCCGCTGTCAGTGTCGATGGGGATGCTGAAACAATCGACTTTCAATTGAAGGATGAATCGGTAGAGAGCACTCTGGAGTTGCTGGAGCAGTTGACGAACCGCTCGGTCCTGCGCCCCCAGAACCTGCCCGAGGCCAAGCTTAACTTCAACAGCCGTGGGCCAATTCCCAAGACGGACGCGGTCGCGGCCCTTAAGAGCCTGCTCAGCCTCAATGGAATCAATATCGCCGAAAGCGGGCGCTTCCTACAGGCCAGCGCCTCGGAATCGGAGCCCGCTGTGTCGGTACCGCCACCTCAGCCGGAGGAAATCGTTGGGCAGATTAATCTGAAGGACGAAACTGCCCTGCAAGTCATCGACCTGATTGAGCAGATGACCGGCAAGCCGGTGCTGCGCATGCAGAGCATCCCCGCGGTAAAGCTCAATTTCGACAGCCAGGGCCCCATGACCAAGAAGGAGGCGCTCATCGCGCTGGAGAGCTTGCTCAGCATCAACGGCATTGCGTTGACTGAGCTGGGTGACAAGTTCCTCAAAGCCGTGCCTATTGCCAATACACCGCAGCAGGTGCCGATGTTTCTCAGTGGTTCGGCCCTGGCCCTGCCGCCGAGCCAGGCTTATTACACGAAGCTCTACAACCTCGATTACCTCTCAACCACGGAGGCGCAGCCGGTCATCCAGCCGCTCATGTCGGTCAACACCGGCGGTTCCCTGGTTCCTTTTCCGAAGCACAACTCCCTGTTGATCACGGACGCCCTCGTCAACCTGCAGCGCATCGAGCAGGTCTTGTCCGAAGCGGATCAACCCCAGGAAAACCCGGTGGACATCCGCTTCTTCCAACTGGAAAACGTCAAGGCCCGCGACCTGCAGGCGCGCATGCAGGCGCTGATTAATAATCAGGCCAGCGCCCTCTACAAATACACCATCAATAACACCATCATTGAGGCCGACGAACGCTCCAACCAACTCATTCTAATGACGCACCCGAGCAACATTGAAATGCTCAGCAACATCATCGAGAAGCTGGATATCAACGTCGCGCCGACCACCAACAGCCGCGTGTACTATATCAAGCATGCCAAGGCGGTGGATATCGATGCCCTGCTCGAGGAAATCATCACCGGCCAGCAGCAAGTGGCCGAAGAGGAGGGCAGCAACACCCGCCGTGCCCGCCCGGTCAACCAGCAGCAGCCCAACCAGCAGGCACAGGTAGTCACCACCGGTATCGATACCAGCGGCTTGCGCTTCTCCGAGTACATCACCATCGTGGCGGATGAGCGTTCCAACGCCATCGTGGCCTACGGTACCAAACAGGACCTCGACCAGATCGCCAAGATTATCGAGGAAATCGACGTGCTCCTGGCCCAAGTCCATATCCAGGTCATCATTGCCGAAGTGTCCCTTAGCGATGATGAGATGAGTGGTATCTCCGCTCTAAGTTTGGAATACAATCCATTGGAGGGGCCTGCCGGTTTTAGCGTCGGTGCCGAAGGCCCGGCATTTGATTTCTTCGGTGCTGTCAATACCGACACCCTTGAGCTATCCTTGCAGAATGCAGTGCAAAACCGCAAAGCAAGCATCCTTTCAGCCCCAATTATCGTCACAACACATAACCAGGAAGCGACGGTGGACGTGGTGCAAAGCCGCCCATTTATCACGGGAAGTGTAACCAGTGGGGACGGCCTAGGCGGTGTTACACAGTCCGTTGATTATCGTGATGTTGGTATCCAACTTACAGTCACGCCGCTAATAGGCAGTAACGGGATTGTCCAAATGGAAATAAACCAGAAAGTGGAAAACTTCACTACGGGTTTTGTGATAGTAAACGGTGTTCAACAGCCATTTATAGATAAAAGAGAAGCTACCTCTTTTGTCAGCGTGACGGACAAGCAAACCATTGTGTTGGCGGGATTGCAGCAAAGCGACATCAGCGGCACAGACAGCGGCATATGGCTTCTCAAGGACATTCCCATTATCGGAGACCTTTTTACCAGCAATACCAGTACGGATAACCGCCGTGAGTTAATGATGTTTATCACACCAAACGTCATTTATAGCCAATCAGATGCAACCAAAGGAGTCGATAGTGCGCTTGAGACTTTAGATAATGGAGAAGATACACGTTTCTTCATGGAAACACAGAACATGAGTGCGGTCTATGAAAGAGGTGAAGAAGCACAAGAAAAAGAAGACACATGGCCTGTGCCTCGTCGCGGTCCACGTAACTGATCTACCTTTGTAATACAGATGACCGATACTCTTGAAACCGCTATCCCCGCCTTTGTTCTGGAAGGCCTGGACGAGGAGCAGCGCGTCTTTATCGATGATATCAAGGACGAAGAGAACACTAACAGGCCAGTGCCGCAAAAGAGAAGAAGGCAAATAAAAAACTGGCTATCAGGTGCCTGATAGCCAGTTGAGAGATAGAAATTAATAATCAACCATTTGGATCGGTATAATATGAATAAGCTGCTCTTGGTGGATCATTTGAAATTGAACTCCAGGCATTAACTATTTCACTACCAACTAGAGGCCCAAATGAACCATTTGTTACCGTAACTATTTTGAAAATATAGGTAATTGGATATGCATTTTCATCAGTATAATACCAACCTTCATCACGATAAGCGGTTGTGTAAAAGCCGGAAGACGATGTGAAGAAAATGGTACCAAAATCTGCATAGTAAGTTATGCCCCCACCATCTATTTGCCAATTGAACCATACGTCCATATCATCTGAATAGGCCCAATTGTCTTCACCAAAATTGACCCAGCCCATGAATGTATATTTCCAGCCAGCACCATTGCCATA
Source organism: Verrucomicrobiia bacterium (assembly GCA_030432235.1). GTDB lineage: Bacteria > Verrucomicrobiota > Verrucomicrobiia > Opitutales > Cerasicoccaceae > JAUIHT01. Next base: position 952,236 of record JAUIHT010000001.1, read on the forward strand.
CCATGTGAAGGCATGGGAGGCTTGTGAGCCGATTAGCGTTAAAAATGCGATTAACAGGATTTTTTTCATGATTTTTGATACAGTTTTATCATTAGTAAACGTCTCCGATATGGGACAATCACAAAAGGATTACTAATGCTTGAGGATGTCAACAGCATATTGAGCGCCATCCCCGCCTTTGTCCTGGAGCGCCTGGACGAGGAGCAGCGCGCCGAGTTTTTCGAGCTGGCGCGGGAGGAGCGTGTCAAGTGGCTCTCCGACCTGTGGGAGGAGCCTGAGGCGGATATCCTTAGCCAGTTGGCCGAGCACGCCGGGCTGCCGGTGTTGCAGCATCTGAATCTGCCGGACGATCCTCGCGCGGGCGTGCCCCTGCGTATCCTCAATGAATACCGGTGCCTGCCGGTGGCGCCGCCGCCGGGTGCGCCTGAGGACGATCTGCATCTGGTTACCGTCTGGCCCCCGGATGGTGTCATGGACGACTGGATTCTGGCCGCCTGCGGCAGGTCTCCGGTCTGGTATCTCGGGCCGCCGCAGAAGGTGTCCGAGACCATCACGCAGGTCTTCGGGGTCGGTTCCAGCAGCCTGGAAGACCAGGACATGGAGGGCTTTGCCGACTCCGAAAGCCAGGAGGAGGAAGACGAGGACGCCGCGCTCATCCGTTTCGTCAACGAGGTCATCACCAAGGCAGTGGCCGACCGCGCGACGGACATCCACTTCGAGCCACAACGCGAGGCCCTGCAAATCCGCTACCGCATCGACGGTGAGCTGGTGCCTGTGCGCGTGCCGGAAAACCTGGTGCAATTCCAGCGGGCCATCATCTCGCGCCTGAAGATCATGGCGAAGCTCAACATCTCCGAGCGGCGTCGCCCGCAGGACGGCCGCATCGCCTTCAAGCTGCCCGGAGAAGAGTTGGACATCCGTATCTCCTCGCTGCCCACGCTCTATGGCGAGAGTGTTTCCTTGCGTCTGCTGAGCAACAAAAGCCAGCCGGTCACCGTACAGGACTTGGGTTTTCTCAATAAGGACATCGCGGTCATCGACCGCATTCTGGCACGCCCACACGGCATCATCCTGGCCACCGGTCCTACCGGCGCGGGTAAGTCCACCACGCTGAGCGCCTTTCTGCGTCAGGTGCGCGATCCGCGTCGTCGCATCATCACGATTGAGGACCCGGTCGAATACGAGATCGAGGGCGTCAACCAGGTGCAGGTCCACCACGACATCGGGCTGTCCTTTGCCGCCACCCTGCGCAGTACCTTGCGCCAGGACCCGGACGTCATCATGGTGGGGGAAATCCGCGACCGCGAGACGGCCGAAATCGCCATTCGCGCCTCGCTGACGGGTCACTTGGTGCTTTCCACGCTTCACACCAACGATGCGCCGGGGGCGTTGACGCGCCTCATCGACATGGACATCGAGCCGTTCCTCATCGCTTCGTCCGTGGAGATGATCATTGCGCAGCGGTTGGTTCGCCGTTTGTGCCCGCAGTGCAAGCAGCCCGCCGATCACGAGCTGGCTCACCTGGGTTCCTGCCTGGTCGCCCTGCATGTGGACCCGAAGGAAGTCCAGAACGGCTATATGCTGCAAAAGCCCGTCGGCTGCGATTTCTGCCGCGGGCTCGGTTATCGCGGTCGCGTGGGGCTGTTTGAGATACTGCGAGTCAGCGAAGAGATTCACGAAATGATCATCCACCGCAACTCATCCCGGGAAATCCGCGAAGTGGCTGAACGCAACGGTATGAGCACCTTGCAGGGAAGCGGTTGGGCCCAGGCCAAGCGCGGCATCACCTCCCTCGACGAAATCATGCGCTACGCCGACATCGTGACCGAGGACGAAATGCCGCCGGAGTCGCCGGACGCCACGGAGCCGAGCAAGTAATTTAGCCACAAAGAGGCACAAAAAACACAAGCTCATGAGAGACAGCGATGTTATGGCGAAGTGCGATCTTATTCGAGAGACTGCATTACAAGTGCATAACTATCTTAGAAATGGTTTCCTGGAGAAAATTTATGAAAATGCCTTGTCCAATCGACTTCGTAAGCAAGGGATGGGTATTGTTCAGCAGTATCCACTGAAAGTTTGGGATGAAGACGAAAGTTTATTAGGGGAGTACTTTGCGGATATGTTTGTAGATGGTGTGCTCCTCGTTGAATTAAAGGCAGCAAAAGGGTTGTCTGACGAGCATACTGCCCAGTTGCTTGGCTATATGCGTGCTTGTCGGCTCAGGCACGGTCTATTAATCAATTTCGGAGCAAAAACGCTTCAAATTAAGAAACTTGTCTTGTGAATCTTGTGCTTCTTTGTGGCTAAATAGAATCTTATGCCCACATTTTCCTACAAAGGTGTTCAGAGCGGCGGTGGCAGTGTCACCGGCGAGTTGGAGGCGGCGGATCGCCGTCAGGCCACGCAACGCCTGCGTGCCCAGCGCATCCAGCCGGTATCCCTGAAGCAGGTCGAGTCGAGTGGGGGAAAGAAAAACCGGCGTGAACTGAGAGCGGCGGCGGAAGAGGAAGATGCGGATATCAACATCCAGGCTGGACCAAAGGGAGGCGGTTTGCGCTCTCGTTTTGGAGGCCGCAAGCATCTGGCGCTGCCTTTCTTCACCAAGCTCTTGCAGCTTCACGCCAGTGGTATGCCGGCGGGGGATGCGGTCAGCCTGATGAGCCAGCGCATGACCGACCCCAATCTCAAGCAGCTATGCAGCGATATTTACAAGGACCTCAGCGAGGGCCGGACCCTGGCCGCCTCCCTGCGTACCATGCCGGAGACTTTCGACGCCACCATGACTCACCTGCTGGAGGCCGGCGAGGCCACGGGTAACGTGGTGCCCATTCTCCAGAACCTCATATCCTCGCTGGAGCAGCGCCGCGAACTGACCCGCAAGGTGCGCTCATCCATGGCTTACCCGATGGTTATCTGCGTGGTGGCTCTCGGGGTGGTGGCCCTCTTCCTGTTCTTTCTGCTGCCGCGCATTGAATCCATGCTGGCTTCCCTTGGCGGTGAGCTGAACCTGGCCGCGCGCCTGATGATCGGGGCTTCGGACTTCGCGCTGACTCAGGGGCCTTTCATCTTGGCGGGGCTGATTGTCATCGGATTGAGCCTTTACCAGTGGCGCAGGACCGATACCGGTCGTGAGAAGACCGACCGCTGGCTCTTACGCCTGCCGCTGCTCAGGCAGGTTTTTTATAACAGTGACTTGTGTCGCGTGACCAACGTCATCTCAATCCTGCTGGGTAACGGCATCAACACAACCGAAGCCCTGCGCCTGGCCGAGAACACGGTGCAGAACCGCGTGCTGTTGCGCCGCTTTCAGGGGGCGCGGCAACTGATCAACGACGGTGCGCCATTCTCCGCGGCGTTCCGCAAGCACGGTTTTCTACCGGATATGGACCTCGATATCCTCGCCATCGGGGAGAACACCGGCAGTCTCGTTGGAAGCTTCGAGGAGATTTACCGCACCCACGCCCAGGAGTTGACCGACCGGCTGAAATTTCTCACTTCGCTGGTGGCGGGCCTGGCCCTGACTTTTGCCTTCGTCATGGTCTTTGTCCTCACCGTTGGCATCGTGATGTCCATCCTCAACATGAGCCAGAGCCTGCTGGGCAGCTAGAACAGAGCGTAAATGACGTCCTTGGCCTTGGTGGGCGGGATTTCGGCCCAGCGTTCAAGGCTGAGGTCACCGACTGTTTCGCCGCCGTTGCCGTTGTCATCGTCATCGTCGTCAGCGTTGCCGAGCCTGGTGTCGTAGTAGAACTCGAAACCGTTGGTGACTTCGATATTCTTGGCGATGACGGAGCCACGATATTGATTGCGCACACCGCCACCATTGTTTCCGTGCAACTGCACCGTGGAATAGGGGGAGTTGATAATGCCGGTAAATATCTTGCTTTGGATATTCACGTTGGGCGCGCCCCATTGGTTCCATTTTGCTATAAGATGAAACTGAGAGGGATGCTGCTGCTCGCTGTTCCCGGTTACATGGATGTTCTCACCAGCCATGATGGTCAGTGTGGCGCCGGGCTCGATGACGATGTTGGCATGGAGGTTCAGGTTACGTTGCACATTGAGAACGACATCGCCGCGGATTCTCGTGGTGCCGTTATTTTTCGTCGTGATGCGCTCCGTGTTGATCCAGGTGGAGCTGTTGTTGGAACCCAGAGTTATATTTGAGGTGTTCTGCCAATAGTTTTGATCGCCGTAATAAAGGACCGTATAGCCATCCGGCGTGGGCAATTCGGGATCGGAAATTTCGGCATCGAAGTCCGTGGACATTCGGTTTGGGTCTACTCCCCAAGAGATGCCTGAGTCCGGCCCGATGACGGTGGCGTTTTGGTCCTGTTGGTTCGGGTTATTGTAACCGCTGTTGTAGCCGATGGTGCCGCCGCCGCTTCGGACCGTGCCGTGAATGTTCGCATTGTTGATATTGATGGCCCAGCCATAAGGTGAGGGGGTGGCTACCACGGCGTCATAACCGGTGTTGACGCCAAACTCGGGCACGCCGTTGTTGTTGTTGCTGTTATAACTGGCAATGTTCATGCCGGGGTTGGAGTGATTGAGCTTAATGCCGTCCTTGGCCACCATCCCGTAGCCAAAGATACCCGAGCCGGTGTTGTTTTCCTGTTCTTCGTCGCTATGAGCCTGCGCGACTTCGATCTCGACCGCGCTCTCGACCATTTCCCCGCTCATGTCGATGCCTGTCAGGGCGGTGATGGTGTAGTGATAATTTTCGTCCCGCTTGACTGCCACGTTTAGCAGTGCGGAGTAGTTTCCGTAGACGGGCTCAGAGGCGCTGTAGAGCCAGACGTCGGTGCCAGCCGACGGCCAGTCCCCCGATCCGAGCTGCTCCTCGACTATGGCATACATGGCCAGCTCCAGACCGGACTCCGACAGGTGGAACGCGGTTTGGTTGAGCCCGTAGCGGATGGTGCTCTTGTACTGCTGGATGATGCTTCGGGCCTGGCTGGTAATAATCAGAAGGGCTGCCGCGCTGAAGATAAGCGCAAGCAGGATGGCGGAACCTCGCCGACTCTTGGGAAAACCCTTCATAGACTATGGTTGCGAAAAGTGATGATGGCCGTTTCCGTTTCGATGTCGCTGGTGCCGCCCATGGCTTCGCGCTCCGAGACGACTTCCAGCTTGGCCGCGTTCATGTCGACTTGCGTGTTGGTGGTGTTGCCGAAGCGATCGTAATAGGTGAACTGGACGGACTTTACCGCGTCGAGCAGTACGCGTTCGTGATCGCCGTTGGAGATGGACCGCTCAATCAGGCATTGAATCTGGGGATAATAGTAGATGCGTATGCGCTCCTTGTTGCCGTCCATATTGGTGGTGGTGAATTCGAACGTCTGGCTGCTCGTCTGATGTACATCGCTGACCGCGCGTATGGCCTTGTGGATGGACTCGAAGGCGAACTGGGTGCGCGTGGTGTGATCCATGTGCTCGAGCGACACCTTGGCTCCCTTGCTGAAGGAGAAAAAGGCTGAGTAGGCACCCGTCAGAACGAGCGCGAGTATGGTCAGCGCAATCATCAACTCCGGCAGGGTGAAGCCCCTGGCCGTATCGCGCGAGCGACCCTGACGCTTAATTGGTCGGAGCAAACTTTTTGTCGGAAAGTCCATCGTTCGTGAAAATAGCTTTGCCGGTGATTTCTTGATCGCGGCCTGAGAAGGTCCATGCGACAACCACAGCGGTTTCGATGATCTTCCCGCTGGCATCCATGAATTCGTGGTAGGTATCCACGGTATAGGTGAAATTATTCTGCGTGACCGATTTGGAGGTGTGGTGAATGTCGCCGGTGGCGTCCTCGATGTCCTGGGCCATCTGCTCGAAAGTCCGGGTACGCTGGCTTTCAATTTCGGCGTTGAGCTGAGCGAAGGCGAACCGCATGCCGTCCGAGCGGTAGGTTAGTGCGCGCATCTCGGGTAGGGCGATGAGGCAGGACAAGAGCACCATGCCCAGAATGGACATCCCGATTAGGACCTCGATCAACGAGAAAGCTGCCCGTCTGGTTTGGGCGGGCCTGCCCGTTGGTGACTGATGAGGAATATACACGGCTATATGCCTTGATTTTTCCTAGTAAGATAGAGGCTAAGGGCTCATTAAATCAAGAGGCTGATAGGGCATAAAGTCCCTTTTTAAATATATTTTACATATCCTGCCCGTCCTCCAGGCCGGAACTCGACCTCATCGGAACCTCTGAGGACAGCATTCAGGAACTCAGCTGCCAAACAGCCTCGGCCATCCGCTGAGTCACACGGCTCGTTAACACTGAGCATCAGCAAATGCTCTGCAGGCTTTCCAAACTGGAAACCCTACTGTGAGCGGTAATGGCTCGGGGAGCCAGGCGGCTACAGATTGTAAAGGGACTCCCGTGCCTGCTTGGGCGGGATTTCTGCCCAGTGGAGCAGGGTGAGGTCACCGATTCCTTCCTCATCGCCATCGTCGTCGTCATCTTCGTCACCGGGGTTGCCCAGGTTGACGTCATAGTAGAATTCAGCGCCGTTGGTCACCTCGATGTATTTGGCGACGATGGCGCCCCGGAATTGGGATTTAGGAGTGCCCCCGACACCGGCCAGGCGGACATTGGAATTGGGCGCATTGATGATACCGCTGAAGACGTCAAAGTTGTTCAGAACCACGTCCGGAGCACCGCCCCACTGATTGGCTTTCGCTATGATCTGGAACTGTGCCGGATGCTGTTGATCGATTTCGTTCGCCGTCACGTGAATGTTCTCGCCGGCGATTATAGTCAGGGTCGCGCCGGGCTGGATTTCGATGTCACCGGCGAGGTTCAGATTACGCTTCACGTTCATGACCACATCCCCGGAGATCGTAATTTTGTCCTGCTGCCGGGTATCAATGCGCTCGGTCTCAATCCAGGTTGGCTGATTCCATGAGCCGATGCTGAGCGTGTCTTTCCAGTAATTTTGATTGGGAATGTTTTGCACCGTATAGCCGTCGGAGACGGGCAGGGTGGGGTCGGTCACTTCGCCGTCGAAGTCACTCGACATACGGTTCTGGTCGACTCCCCAGGACATGCCGGAGTCCTCGCCGATGACGGTGGCGTTCTGTCCTTGTTGGTTGGGGTTGTTGTAGCCGCTGTTGAAGCCGATGGAGCCGCCGCCGCTGCGGACGGCTCCGTGGATGAAAGCATTGTTGATATTGATGGCCCCGTTATTGGCGGAAGGAGTGGCAACCGTAGCGGCGTAGCCGGTGTTTTCCCCGAAGATGGGCACGCCATAGTTGACATCGCTGTTGTAGCTGGCGATGCGCATGCCGGGGTTGTTGTGGTTCAGCTTGATGCTGTCTTTCGCCACCAGGCCATAGCCGAAGACGCCACTGCCGGTGTTATCCTCCTCTTCGGAGTCGCTCCGGTTCTGTTTGACCTTTATCTCTACGGCGCTCTCCACCTGCTCTCCGCTGACATCGATGCCGGTGAGAGCCGTGATGGTGTAGATGTCGTCGTCGCCTTTATAGACGTAGACTTCGGTAGCCGCGTCATAGCCCTTGAAGACAGGTTGGGAGAATTTCTTTTTCCATAGATTGGGAGCTTCAGGCGCCCAGCCGTCGGTGCCCATTTCCTCCTCGGTGATGGCATGCATGGCCAGTTCGAGCCCGGATTCGGAAAGGTGGAACGCGCTTTGCCCGAGGCCGTAGCGTAGCGTCGTTTCATATTGCTGAGTGATGCTCAGCGTCTGGCTGACAATAACAATCATGGCCGCCGCCGCAAAAATGAGCGCCAGGATGATGGCGGAGCCACGTCGATCTGAAAACTTTTTCATAAGGTGCGATTGCGAAAGGTTATCAGGGCGGTTTCAGTATCCACGGATAGATCACCACCGATGCCTTCGCGCTCGGAAGTGACTTCCAGTTTGGCCGCGTTTATGTCGATCTGCGTGCCGGTCTCTTTGCCGAAGCGGTCATAGTAGGTGAACTTGGCCCCGCTAACACCTTTGAGCAGCTCCCTTTCCGTGCCGTTCGTGATGGATTTTCGATAGAATAAATCTTTGTTCGGATCGTAGCGGTACTGAATTCTTTCGGTGCTGCCATCCAGCTTGGTAGTGGTGAACTCGAAGGTGTTCGCCGTGGTCTGGTGTACCTGGCTGATGCCGCGAATGGACTTGTGCATCGACTCGAAGGCGTACTGGAGCTCCATGGATTGATCCAGGTGGTTCAGTGAGGCCTTGATGCTTTTGCTGAACGAATAGAAGGTGGAATACGCCCCGGCCAGCACCAGCGACAAAATCGTGATGGCGATCAACAGTTCGGTCAGGGTAAACCCATGTCTCTTTCTGTTCATTGCTGGAACCTGGCTAGTTGGCGGTGTTGAATTTTTTGTCCGAGAGCCCGTCTTCGGTAAAAACGGCGCTGCTGCTGATGCTTTGCGATTCCCCCATGGAGGTCCATGAGATGACGACGATGGCCTGAATCACCTGATCGTCTCCGTCGAGGTAATGCAGGTAGGTGTCGGTAGTGTAAGTGATGTTATTCTGTTTGACCTTGGAGTAGGTGTGGCTGATGGCCTCATTGCCAATATCGTCGCTGTAGTCCTTCAGTTGGCTTTCGTACTGCTGGTTTTGTCCGGAGCTGTCGGTGGCATCCAGGACGTCCGCCATCTGGGAAAAGGTCTGCGTGCGCAAGCCCTCGATGGCGGTGTTCAGGTGCGTGAATCCCAGGCGCATGGCATCCGAGCGATAGGAAATCTTTCTGATTTCGGGGACGGCTGCCAAGGCTGCCAGGAGTACAATCCCGAGCAGGAATAGCCCCACCATGACCTCGATTAGCGAAAAGCCCAAGGTGGTTTTCCCCTTTCCAGAGGTGGTTATAAGCCTAGTTTTACCGATCAATTCAGCCTCCCCATATTCAGGATTATATCGGCAGTATTTTGGCCTAGGTAAATTAATTCGTCAATGGCTAGCTAAGGTCCGGAATGTAAATGCCCTATTAAATTGAGGCATTATTGCCGCCCAATAGAGTCTTTATGCCCTAGTAGATCAACGATTTAGCCGAGTTGCTACTCGCCGCTCTGTTGAGTGGAGGCTGCCACATAGAGAGAGGCCAGGTACTCTCTAAGCAGATCGTACCGCGCTTCGAACCTTTCCGAAGTGGTCTCGAAATTGACGCAGAAGATGCCCTCGGTCAGGTAGACGAAAATGGCGGAGCCGCTGACCGGTTTCTTGCTCTGTACATAGCTATAGCGAAGCTCATAAAAGGGCTGTCCAAGGATCAGAGGGATGTCCCCTTGCGGCTTCTCCTGATTCGGATCGTAGAAAATGCTGCGCTTGTTCACGATGAGATCGGGATGAACTTTGATTCCCCCCTCCTCGTTTTTCTCAAAAACGACCTTAGAACCCTTCCTGCTCTTTGCGTCTTTGGCTATTTTTTCGGCAAAGGCTTCAAACTCGCCGCCGATATTGGACGGGATGTAGATGCCTGGTGGGTAAAGGTAGACCGAGCAATGCATCTCGGTGCTGTAGCGCAGACGCAGGCGCAGGGACTCGTCGCGGCCGGTCTCGGCGATCCATTGGCCGGAGGCGGGGCCACCGATGAGTAATTTACTGCTTTTCCAGAGCTCCGATAGGGCGATGTGGCCGTCGACGGGTGACTCTTCAATCTCCACTTTAAGGGGAACGAATCCTTCGCCCCACGGAAACTCCCAGCCTTTCTGTGGATTTTGGGCCCACAGAAAGGCTGGCAGGGCGAGGAAGGATACAGTGAGGAGAAGAAAGTTTTTAGAGTGATTCACGCGCAGTCGATTCAGCAGTCGCCATCGCTTAATCCAGGCTGGCGATGGCGCTTTCATAAGAGTCCTTGTCGATTTCTTCGTACATCAGCCTGCGATAGGTGCGTATGAGCGGCGTACCCGGAGGGTAGCTGCCACTGGCGAAGAGTTCGTTGAAGCCCCAGTCACGGATGGGCGGCAGATAGAAATCGTTGAAGTTGGATGGTGCGCCGCGGGGACGCAGCTCGCTCTCATAGAGCGAGACCAGTGAGCCACGAATGGTCAGTGTCCGGCTGGTCCAACTTTCCAGAAAGCGGGGAAGGTTGACGACGCCGAGGCTCAGTGGCCGGGAGCCGTCACCGTAGGGTGCGCCATTGGGGACGGTATTGGGGGTTCCCGAGACAATGGCTGCGGAAATCTCCACGTAACTGTTGGCCTCGCGATAGCTCTGGACGTTCGAGCGGCCGTCCAGATGGCTGTTGATGCGGTTGTTTTTCCAGTTGTCGGAGAGGACCGTCAGCGTGTCGGCCATAAGCGCGGCGGGCTTTTCGTTGGCGTCGTCCACTTTGATGGCGTCGTAGGAATGCGCCGAGCCATTGGCGTTAAAGGAACCGACGGTGTACATGGGCGCGTTGGTCGCCAAGGTGAAGCCCGGGTCCTTCATGCCGGCCGGGTCCGGGATTTCACGCGCATCCATGACCATGAGGGCCAGGGTTTCGTCTGTACCGGGGACGATGCCGTAGCTGTTTTGCCCGGAAGAGGCGCCGTACTTGAAGCTGCCATCGCCGTTGGTCGAGGTATCGGTGGGGAACTCGACGTAGACGATGCCGTTCCAGTCCTTGGTGACGTCGTAGGTGCCGTCAAAGCCGGAGCTGCTGTTGTCGTTGGCGTCGACGTGGTCCTTGAGGCTGCCGACATCCAGGGCGAAGGTGTTGATCCCGTAGTCCTCGCGATGGTCATAGAGGCCGCCGTGGACACCGGTTTCGGTGGTGGTATTGCTGCGCAGACGGCCACGGCGATCATAGTAGTAAGTGGTCGTCGTTTGGGTGGAGAGGTCGTACTTCTCGATGGTGGTGTCTTCGACGTCCTGGAAGTTGTTATCCGGGTTACCGATGAGGTCCGCGGGCAGCGTGACTGCTACCAGGACGGGATCGCCATCGGAGTCGAGGACGGGATCGCTCAACGGATCATCGGGATTGGCACGCTGGTACTTGTAGCCTTTGACGCGCAGGTAGTCGTCATCGGAGGGAGATTTGCCCGGGGTGGACTCGACTCGCAACAGCAGGCCTGCCTTGTAGGCCATCTTCTGTAGGCGCATATCATTGGCCTTGCGATCGGGGTGACCGTGTGGGAGCAGGGGCTCAATCAGGGCATAACCGGAGTTTTCTGTTTCGTTGGCGTAGGTGTAGGGGTTGTCCGCCTCGTAATCGTCGAAGGCGATAACGTTCTGTTTGCCCACGCCCATATCACCGTTTTGCACGAAGCCGTTCCAGCGTTCCGAGGCATCCTCCACCCAGCTTGAATCGTTGGAGTCGAGGATGTTGCCGCCTGTCCGCATTCCGCGTAGGTTTTCGGGATTCAGTCGACTGGGAAACTGCACGTTGCTGCCATCGCCGATGTGAACGGGGTTGATTTCCCCGTGAATAAAGCCTTCGTGCGCGGTGACCTTATTGTGAAAGCTTAGGGTCGCTGTGGATTTCGCTCCAACGTACAACGTGCCGTTCGTATGGACAGGCCCGTAGACGTCCATGTCGACACCCGGGTTGATTTCCAGGTCGGAGTTGTAGAAGATGGCATTGGCGAAGAGAGGGGCGTCCCGCACCTGGAAGCGCTCCGTGGCGTAGGCCGTGATGCCGTCACCCCGGTAGGTATTCGCGGTGCCTTTGCCGTACAGCTCTATCTCCCGAACGAAGACGCGGCGCCCGCGCATGGGGTCGAATTCATTGGCCGGATCGTTGGGGTCGAAATACATCCATTCACCCGGTGGGATGATACCGCCGTAGATGGCCATTTTTTCGTAATCAATGTCGCCGCTGCGGAGGAACTCTTCGATGGTCGCGGGCAAAGACAACGGGTCGTTGCCTTGTTTCAGGTCGTTCGTCCCGAGTGAGGTTTGATTTTCGAAACGATAGGCCAGCTCGGAGGCGCCGTATTCGATGGCGGACTCCGCCGCGGCCTTGGCCTTGATGCGCGCGACGTAGCGATCATTGACCTTCATTTCCGTGACGGTTCCCGAGATGACGGACGCGATAATGATGGCGATTACCGCGGACAGAATCAGAACAATAGCGAGTGCGGAGCCAGGGGATGCGTTCGGTGAGGTATGACGAATTCTCATGATGACTCCTTGTTTTATCCCCGTGGGGACACGGTGAAATTGTAGGTGCCGGTTACACGCTTGGCGTCGTTGCCGTGGATGATCTTCCCGTTGACCAGCACGCTGCGGTCTTCGATGTTATAAAAGAGGTCTCCGTTGGCCAAGCCGGTTACCAAATTGATGACGGTGGGGTAGGTTTCGGCGTAATCGGTATCGGGGATAAGCGACTCGAGCGGGTCGTCCTGCTGGGCTAAGGCAATGGCGATATCAAAGCGGCGGACGGGAGCCTCGTCCTTGTCACTCACTCCACCGTCGCGGAAGTAGCCGACCAGGCGTTCGATGGGGGCGGGAGTGTCATCGGCGGGATTGTTATCGACGCCCGTATAGACGAAGAGGACAAAGTCGCCGGAGTTGCCTTTGCGCTGGCGGTAGTCTTCCGGTGTGTAGTCTTCCGGTGGGTCGCGGAAGTCGCCCGGGGGATCGCCGGCTTGCTGCGGGTAAAAGCTGCTGTAGAGGGTGAAGTAGTTGGCCTCGCGCGCCTCGTCGGCGAGCGTGTTGGTGACGTCGCGGATGTCGCCGTTGATTTCCAGCTTCTGTTCGGTCACGAACGTGGTGCGAACACTGTCCACCAGAAAGGCCATGACGCCGGCCATGAGCAGGCCGAAAATACCCACGACCATCATGATTTCAACCAAGGTAAAGCCGCGCGGACCGCGGTTAGCTGGTGATTGCTCGCGAAAGAGATTCATCGTTGGTTCAGGGAGTAGTTCAGTATACCGGCACGGCGGATTTGACGAAACGGATGTCATCCTGCACCCATTCGTCGTTGCGCCGTGCGGGCGTTTTGTAGGAGTAGCTCAAGGTAACCTCGATAGCTTCACGTGGATCGGCGCCGGAATTCAGGTAGTTGCCGTCAATGCGGAACCGCATGGGCATTTCGATGGCTTTCTCCGTGGAGCCTTCCTGGCGGATGTCGACGACGATGTCCTTTTCCGTCCAGGCGCCGAAATATAGCAGGTCTTCCACCTCGACGCTAGAGGACTTGGTGGAAGGGGAGAGGGCCCGCATTTCCAGGGCTACATCCGGGTCGTTGTAACAGGTCATGACGTCCCCGAAGTCCATGGCCATCAGCTGCTCGGCATAGCCGAAGGCCACGCCGTGGGCAGTTGTCATGTAGATGGAGCCCTCGGCCATTTTACGCGACTGGAAGACGGTTTTCGTCAAGCCCAGTGCGGCAATCGAGAACACGACCATCGCCACGATTAACTCCACCAGACTGAAAGCCCTTTTCGGGTGCCTGGAGCCGGTAAGAAGGGTTTTCCTTGAATGTGCCATGGCTAACTGACCTCTTGCTCAGATTAATTTAATCTTAATATTTAAGGCGAACGAATCAAGGAAAATAGCCTAGTGAATAGGTAAAAAGTCCGTCAAATGGTAGGGCGTAACGACCTTATTGACGTGTATGGGTGGACCTGACGGAGATCGTCCGGGAGCAAGAGCGAGTAAGGCGCCCCTCAGAGTGCCATCTCTAGGCTTCTCTCTGCAGTACGGCGTTTGCGATCCAGGTCGATAACCCAGATCCGAGCATGCCGATGTAGAGTATGCCGGCACCCGCCTCCTCATGCAGCAGCTCCAGTAAAAATCCTCCCACGACCAGGCAGCACATCACTGCGAATATGGGGTAAAGGATGACCTTTGTACGCTTCATCTCTGCCCGGATGGCGGCCGAATAAGGATAGATCAGCAATATCAGGGCAAAGCCAAACACGCCCAGGATCACCTTTCCGAAGACAAAGGCCATGATTACGAATGCCAGGGCGGAAAGAAGAATGCCGATCAGGCCGATAGTGCTCAGTTTTTCCTTTACGGTCAGGGCATGCCGACCAAGGGGATGAAAAAAGAGCAGCAGATTGAAGAACTCACCCGCGCACCAGGTGAAGAGCGTGAAACCGACGTAAGTCGCAACTAAAGCCAAGACAGCAATACCATCAGCGGCCCGGACTACGACCCGGAACAGGATGAAAATCCCGATGATGATCGCCCATCGCTTTCCCTCCGACATGCGTGACAAGGCGAATTGATAATTGAGGAACTGCTGGAAGATGAAATTACGTGCCTTGATGGAGTTGATCAGGCCTGACCGCGCGGACTCGTTGCCGGGTGCCAGCCGCAGTGACTCCAGAAAGTGTTCCTCCGCCTGGGCCCGGTTGCCGCGCTCGAGGTGATTCCAGCCCGCAGTGGCGTGAACATAGGGATCGTCGGGGTTGAGTTGCAGGTTCGACTCGACGCTCCAGCCGGCCTCTTCCTTGCGGCCCATCTTGATTAATGCCTGTGAGCGGATGTTGTTGCAGAGCGGGTCGTCCGACTCGATGCGCAGCCCGCTTTCCGCATATTCAAGCGCCTGGCTGAAACGGCTTTCCCGGAATTCCAATGCGCTCATCATGCCCAGAGTTTCCACTGAGTCAGGGTCGAGCTCCAGGCTGCGCTCCAAGTTTTCCCGGCTGCGTTTTCGGTTGCCTAGACTATAGTGGACCGCGCCCACCAGATAGTAGTTGACCGGATTGTCCGGGTCCAAGCGTCGTGCTTCCCGGGCGCAATTTAGGGCCTCCTCATTCTTATTCTGCTGGTTCAGGCAGATAGCCAGGAACCCATAGGCTTGGGCGTCGTTGGGGTCGATGCCCAGGGCTTCGCGCGCTTCTTTCTCGGCGAGCGGGAAGTTTGCCTGCTGGATGAGCAGGTGAGCCCTGAGCGTATGGTTGTTCATCGACGGATTTTCAGGAATTCCAGTATTTCGTCGTAGATGCCGCTTTGGTTGGCGTAGAGGGCATGATTCTTCGCCGTGGCGAACCACTCCTTCGTGCTCGGTTTGACCTTCTTGAGATTGCCGGTCAGATCTTTTGTTGTAATGGGCACCATATCTCCGCTGGCCATGGCCTGCTGGAGCTTATCTTCCACGGCCTGGTCGACCAACGCTTTGAGGTCGGCGCCGGAAAAGCCTTCCACTTTCTTGGCGATGACGTCGTAGTCGATGTCCTTCACCGGCTTCTGGTTAAGCATGATTTTCAGGATGGCGCGCCGTGCCTCGTGGTCCGGTGGCGGAACGAAGATCATGCGGTCGAAACGGCCGGGGCGGCGGAAGGCTGTGTCGACATGCCAAGGCGCATTGGTGGCGGCCAGGATGAGGACGCCGTCGTTGCTGGCCTCGATGCCATCGAGCTCGGAGAGGAACTGGTTGATGGTGTGCCGTCCGGCGGAGTTGCGCATGTCGCTACGATTTGACCCGAGCGCGTCGACTTCGTCGAAGAAAAGTACGCAGGGGGCGGAGTCGCGGGCCTGCTCGAAGATATCGTGCAAATTCTTCTCACTTTGGCCGATCCACATGTCCAGTACGTCGTGCAGGCCGACGGAGATAAACCTGGCCTTGACCTCACCGGCGGTGGCGCGGGCCAGGTGGGTTTTGCCGCAGCCGGGCGGACCGTAGAGCAGAATGCCGCCCCCGATTTTCTTGCCGTAGGCTTGGTAGAGCTTGGCGTTCCCCAGCGGATGGATGATTTTCAGCCGAATCTGCTCCTTGACCGCCTCCATGCCGCCCACCTCGCTAAAATCGATTTGCTCGCGGGTGACTTCAGCCTCGTATTTCCCGGGCTGATTCCCCGCCAGCAGACGTCGCGGGTCATTCGGGTCATTATCCGCGAATTCGAGCAGAAACGGACTCAGCGCTTCCTCGATTTCCTCGTCGTGAGTGTCGGGGAATTCCGCCTTCAACTCTTTATATATCTGGGCGGCCCGAACCAGCTCAGTTGTGCGCGACAGGAGGCGCACATAGAGTAGTTTGCCGGAGAGGGAGAGAGTTCCCGCCTGATGCAGTGACTCCATGATGACAAAGGCCTCGGAGAGCTTTTCCTGCTGGGCATAGGCGTCAGCCAGAGCGGCGGCGAGGTCTGAGTTTTTTGGATCGGCCTTCAGGGCGACTTGATATTCCACCTCTGCTTCCCGGAAGCGGCCGTACTTCATGAGGGTGTCGGCCAAGTGCTTGCGGAGCGCGGTGTTGTCTTCCGAAAAGGAAAGCGCGGTTCTCAGGGCGGTGATTTCCTCCGGCTCGTCGCTCATGGGAGGAAAGCAAGAATGACCGCCAAGCCAAGTCAACCGCCGAATACCGCCTTTGAGGTGGATGCGCTTTGTCCTTCACAAGAGGCCCGGAGCGTGGCAAGCTTCGCGGTTTTTCCAGAGAACCATGACCAGCGCCGAGCTACGCCAGAGCTTTCTCGATTTCTTCAAGGGCAAGGAGCACGCCATTGTGCCTTCCGCTCCGTTGATGCCGTCGAGCCCGAACCTCCTTTTCACGAACGCGGGGATGAACCAGTTCGTGCCTTACTTCCTGGGCGAGCGCAAGGCGCCCTACAAGCGTGCGGCGGACACCCAGAAATGCATCCGTGCCGGTGGCAAGCACAACGACCTCGAGGACGTGGGTTTCGACACCTACCACCACACCTTCTTTGAGATGCTGGGCAACTGGTCCTTCGGCGACTACTTCAAGAAGGAGGCCATTCAGTGGGGCTGGGAGCTCCTCACCGAGGTCTGGGGCCTGCCCAAGGAGCGCCTCTACGCCACAGTCTATAAGCCCGGTGAGGGCGACCCGGCGGAGTTCGACCAGGAAGCCTACGATTTTTGGAAGGCTATCTTCGAGAAGGAAGGCCTCGACCCGGCTAAGCACATCATCAACGGCAACAAGAAGGACAACTTCTGGATGATGGGCGACACCGGCCCCTGTGGCCCTTGCTCGGAAGTCCACATCGACCTCACTCCCGAGGGCGACACCAAGGGCAGCCTGGTCAACGCGGACAGCCCGCGCTGCATCGAAATCTGGAACCTCGTCTTCATCCAGTTCAACGCCGAGGCCGACGGCTCCTTCAAGCCGCTCAGCGCCAAGCACGTCGATACCGGCATGGGCTTCGAGCGCGTGGCCGGCATCATGGCCACGACGAGCAACTTTACTGACTTCTCCAAGCCGCCCAGTAACTACGACAGCGACCTCTTTGGGGATCTCTTCAAGCACATTTCCAACATGTCGGGCCGCACCTATCGCGGCTCCGTGCCGGAAAGCCGTGACGACCTCTCTGGTGAGGAGATGAACGATGTCATCTTCCGCGTACTGGCCGACCACATCCGTACGCTGTCCTTTTCCATCGCCGATGGCATCCTGCCCGGCAGTGAGGGCCGCAACTACGTGCTGCGCCGCATCCTGCGCCGTGCCGTCATGTTCGGCAAGCGTCTCGACCTTAAGCCCGGCTTCTTCGCCGAGCTCGTCGGGCCGCTGGTGGAGAAGATGGGGCCTTTCTTCCCCGAGCTCAAGGAGCAGCGGGATGTCGTCTATAAAGTCATCCGTAGCGAGGAGCAGGCCTTCGACCGCACGCTCGACCGCGGGTTGAAGCTCCTCGACCGCATCACGCTTCGTGCAAATCTTCGTTCAGTTGGAGGGGTCGGTAGTGTAGATGACCCCTCAATAGTAAGTCAGGAAGAGTTGGATATATCCAACGAACTGGAATATGGCCATATTGATTTCGATGACCTAAGGAAAGCCGGTGGTGTTGGTGATTCCTCAGGTATTATCACCGGCGCGGAGGCCTTCGAGCTTTACGATACCTACGGCTTCCCCCTCGACCTGACCCAGCTCATCGCGCGCGAGCGTAGCCTGAGCGTGGACCTGGCGGGCTTCGAGGCCGAGATGGAGAAGCAGCGCGAAAAGGCCCGTGCGGCCCACAAGAGCGATGTCATCAGTGTCGTCGATGAAGCCGAGGATGTTCACCGCACGCAGTTTGTTGGCTACAATTGCCGGGAAATCGTCGAGGTCGAGACGGAGCTCGCAGGCGTCATCGAAGGCGAGGATGCCGACTATCTGATATTCAAGCAGAGTCCTTTTTACGCCGAAATGGGTGGCCAGGTGGGTGACACCGGCACCGTTGATTTGGGCGGCGATGTCTATGAAATTCTGGACACCTTGAAGGACGCCGCCGGCCACTACCTGCACAAGGTGGCAAAGGACGCCAGTTACGGCGGCTGGGTTGGCAAGGAAGCCTTCCTGACGGTTGATTGCACGCGCCGCCGCGCCATCCAGCGCCATCACAGCGCCACGCACTTGCTCAATTACGCCCTGCGCGAAGTCTTGGGCAACCACATCCGGCAGGCTGGTTCGTTGGTCGCGCCCGGGCACCTGCGTTTTGACTTCAGCCACTACGAGGCGCTTACACTCGAGCAGCTCGAGAAGGTCGAGAGCATCGTCAACGAGGCCATCCTGGCCAACGACGCCGCGCAGTGGTACGAGATTCCCTTCGAGGACAAGCCCGAGGACGTCGTGGCGGTCTTCGGTGAAAAGTACGGTTCGGTTGTGCGCGTGGTCGATATCGGAGGCTACTCCAAAGAGCTCTGCGGCGGTACCCACGTTCACTCCACCGGCGAGTTGGGCTTTTTCAAAATCATCCACGAGTCGGCCATTTCCGCCGGCACCCGCCGTATCGAGGCTGTCACCGGTGAGGCCGCCTATGACCTGGCCCGTAGCGACTTCGCGCGTCTGCACCACATGGCCAACCGCCTCTCCTGCAAGCCAGCCGAGCTGGAGGAACGCCTCACTGCGCTCCTGGACCAGCGCCACGACCTGGAAAAGAAGCTTCGCGCTCTCGAGCAAAAGAGCGCTGCGGAGTCCGGCAAGGGGCTGCTCGATGCAGCTGTCGAAAAAGACGGTTTAAAGCTGCTTTCCGGAAAAGTCAGCGTGGCCAACCCCGGCGACCTGCGCGGGCTGGCCGTGGACCTCGGCAAGAAGCTCGGGCCGAGTGTCGTCGTGCTCGGCGCCGCCATCGAGGACAAGGTTAGCCTCGTCGCTCTCTGCTCGGACGAAGCACAGGCCAAGGGCTTCAAGGCCGGCGATCTCATCCGCGAACTCGCCCCGAAGGTCGGCGGCAAGGGCGGTGGCAAGCCGGACTTCGCCATGGGTGGCGGCAAGGACGCCTCCGCGCTCGACAGCGCGTTGGCCGGGGTGTTTGCTTAGTCTTTTAGTTGCGGACAGGCATGACCAAGAAAAGTTGCTGGGCCAAATGGCTTCCAACTGGACTCGTGACGTGCTGGGTTGGAGGCAGCATCTGTGTGCGCATTCAGTAATAAATTTGGCGAGTAACGTGTTCTTTGCCGGTGATTTATCGAAATTGTCACCGATAAGATACCATTAAGAAGCTAATTTGTCACAATATTGGAATAGTCTCTGCTCTGGTACGGACATGGGAAAATTTTACCACGTCCAAAGTAACAACCTAGATTCCAAGAATTATGACTAAACTTACTGCAAAACTCGCGTTTGGGGCTGCAATGCTTTTCACAGCCAGCGTTAGCCAGGCTGCCGTTACCATCGATTACAGCTGGGAAAATGGCGGTACCATTCTGGGCTCCTTCGGCAATTTAGCAGATCCGCAGAATGTTTCGGTGGGCTCGGACCCCGGTGCAGGCTCAACGATAAACTATGACCCTGCACTTACGGTCACCCCGCGCACTGGAAGTGGTATGCTCCAGGTGACGGAATCTCCTAATGGAGGCACTCCTCAGGCCTATGTTGCCTACATTGAGGGTCTGGCCGAGGGAGATGAAGTTACCGCTAGCTTTTATGCCTGGGACTCCACCCCGGACGAAAACCCTTCCGTACGTATTTGGGGCCACTATGCACTAAACGGTGATGTAGATAGCTATGATGGTTCTGCCAGCGGGAACTCTACATATACGGTTGGCGTATTGGATGGAGGTTGGGAACAGGTCACCTACACTTGGACTATTCCGGCCGACAAGCAGGCACTGGTCGTTGAGTACCGTCTGTATTCTCCAACAACTACCGATGCTATCTCATATTGGGCTGACGATCTTTCGGTTACCGCTCCAGACGGGGCCACGATTAATGTGCCCAGCGCCGTTCCTGAGCCGAGCACCTATGCTGCGATGGCTGGTTTGCTGTGCCTGGGAGTGGTGGCCCTGCGCCGCCGCAAAATGCGGGCTTAATCCATTATTGGAATCGTTTTTTTAGAAAGCGCGGGCTTCTTCGGGAGTCCGCGCTTTTTTTGATCACACCGCAGCATATCTCTTCAAATCTTCCAGGTCGACGAACTCCAGCGCAGCGATGTGGCTGGCCTCGAGTCGGACGGGTGGGGCGACGCCCGCGTCGAAGGCTTCCTTCCAGCGCAGGACACACAGACACCAGCCGTCACCGGGCTTGAGTCCCGGGAAGTGCCACTCCGGTACAGGCGTTGAGAGGTCGTTGCCCTGCTCGGCGCTGAATTCCAGGAACTCTTCCGTCATGACCGCGCAGACAGTGTGCTGGCCGTGGTCGCCGGGGCCGGTCTGGCAATACCCGTTGCGGTAGAAGCCTGTCATCGGTTCCATGCAGCAAGGCAGCAGCGGCTGACCGAGTACGTTGGACTGGCGAATCTTGTCCGGCATGGGAAAAGACATGCACAGAGCGCGTCGTCTTACGAGCGTAATACGCCGTCCGTTCGGTGAAAAGCGCCGCCAGCACGGCTGCTAGAGCCCGGTATCCATCTCCTCCAGAGTGCGGCCTTTGGTTTCCCGGATGAACTTCAGCGCAAAGAAGATGGAGAGCACGGCGAAGGCGGCGTAGAGACCGTAGGCTCCGCCCAGGCCAATACCCGCCAGCAACAACGGGAAGGTGATAGTGACGAGGAAGTTCGCGCCCCATTGCGACAGGCCCGCCAGCGAGAGCGAGGCCCCGCGAATCTGGTTGGGGAACATCTCGCCCAGCAGCACCCACATCACCGGGCCCCAGGATATGGCGAAAAAGACGATGTAGATGTTGGCCGCGACGAGCGCGGCGATCCCCGCGGTGCTGCCAAGGACCAAGTTGCCGTTGGCGTCCACATCGGCTTGGGCAAAGACCACCGCCAGCACGGCGAGGAACACAGCCATGCCGATGGAGCCGATGATGAGCAACGCCCGGCGGCCGATTTTGTCGACCAGGGCCATGGCTACGAAGGTACTGCCGATATTGATGGCGCCGCCGATGACGTTGATGAGCAGCGCATCGTCCTCCGAGAACCCGGCGGACTTCCACAGGACGGCCCCGTAGTAGAAGATGACGTTGATGCCGATGAGCTGCTGGAAGGCGGCCAGGATAATGCCGACCCAGACAATCGGGTAGAGCTTTTTACCGCCCGGCTGGAAGATGTCCCCGAGGCTCGGGCGCTGGTCCTGCCGCAGGGTCGCGGCGATGTCCTTGACCTTGTCGTGGGCGTTGTCGTGGTGGCCGACCTTGGTCAGCACGTTGGCGGCGTGGTCGTGCTTGCCGTTGGCCACGAGATAGCGTGGCGACTCGGGAATGAGAAAGAGTCCGACAAAGAAAAGTGCGGTCGGGATAAGCTCCATCCAGAACATCCATTGCCAGGTCTCGAAGCCCCACCACAGTTCGTTGGAGGCGCCGCCGCTGGCACGGGCCAGGAGGTAGTTGCTCAAAAAGGCGGCAAAAAGCCCCAGGACGATGGCGAGCTGCTGGAGGGAGGCCAGGCGGCCGCGGATGTGTGCCGGGGCAATCTCGCTGATGTAAGCCGGGCTGATGATGCTGGCCGCGCCGACCGCCAGCCCGCCGCATATACGGTAGATGACGAACTCCACCGAGCCGTCCGCGATGCCCGAGCCCCATGCGCTCACGGCGAAGAGCACCGCTGCGATGAACAAGGCGGCCTTGCGGCCCAGCCAGTCAGCCACTCTCCCGGCGAAAAAAGCCCCCGCCGCGCAGCCCAGCAGCATTGAGGCGACGTTGAAGCCTGTTCCCACGCTGTCGGAGTTAAACGCCTTCTGGAGCGCGTCCACGGTGCCGTTGATGACGCCGCTGTCGAAGCCAAACAAAAAGCCGCCCAAGGCGGCCACACAGGAAAGGAGGATGATGTAGAGGTTCATGGGATGATCGAGCAACGTGGGGTGGGGGCGAAAACCTTTTGAGGGTGGTTTTTACCGATTGAGGTACGGAAAATATAAGCGTGAAAGCAGCTTCATGGCAAGCCACTTACACAAAATACAGTTAACCTCCTGCCACCTGATCTTAGGCGAATCGAAGGCGGGCAGGTGCACGTAGGTAGCTCAACTGCGGATGGCCTTGATGAGCTTGATGCCTTCCATGGCCATGACGCGCACGCCGCTTTCCAGGTACCCAATTGCGTTACCGGCGAGGAAGGACAGCTTACCCTTGCCCTGGATTTTACTCACGGTGAGCTCGAAGCAGAACTTGGACCCGTTGTCGGGGCGCACTTCGTCGAAAAAGGTAGTTCGCCCGACCTCACGAGCTCGCCCGACGCCGGGGATTCCCGCCCAGGCCAGGTACAGACCGGCAAGCTGAAGGACTGCCTCGATTTGGAGCGTACCGGGCATGACGGGGTCGCCGTGGAAGTGATTGCCGAAAAACCAGGTACTGGGCGAATAATCGAATTCGGCCCGGGCGAAGCCATAGGTTTTGTCTTCATTCTGACCGAACTTCTGGAGTACAGCGCGGCTGATCAGTAGAAAGCGACCGTTGGGGAGCTTGCCATACTCGGGTCCAAAGTAATTGCCCGTTTCGCAGTCGCGTATTTTGGCTTCTTCGAGGAATTCTTCGTTTTCGATTGCGTAATCCTGTGGGACTGCTGGATTAGAAAGATTAATCATGGAATCAATTGTTATTACCGGAATGGGAGGTGTCTCCCCGATTGGTGTTGGAAACGCAGCTATGAACGAAAGTTTACGGCAATGCAATCATGGATATAAGAATATCTCAACTCTTGCACGTAGTGAAAAATATCCGCTTATAAGCGGCGCGTCCATCACCGACTTCAATCCAGACGACTATCTGAGCTTTCCGTCCGATGCCAAGTACCGCGGAGCGGTGCGCCCCAAGCGCCTGGATCGCATGTCGCAATACGCGTTGATCGCGGCCAAGCTTGCCGCAGAGCAGGCCGGGCTGCTGGGAGACGAGGACCGGCTGGGCAGCCCGGACTTTGCCCAGAGCGCGGTCATCATGGGTATCGCGCTCAACGGAGTGGAGAGCTACGATCGGCTTCAGCAGGACTATCTGGACGGCAAGAAGGTGTCCCCCTTCGCCGTTCCGCTCTACATGACCAGCGCCTCCGCTTCCGTCATCAGCACCTACTTCAACTTTCAGGGGACTCCGTTTACGGTCAACACCGCCTGTGCGTCGTCCCTCACATCCATCATCCGGGCCTGTGACCTGCTCCAACTGAATCGCCCCGGTGGCCCGAAGTTCGTCCTGGCGGGCGGGACGGAGGCCGCGTTGACGGGGTTTGTCTCCGCCAGCTTTCTGGCCGCGCACGCGCTGAGCCCGGAGGGGATTTCCCGACCCTTCGATATCAACCGCAACGGCTTCGGTCCGGCTGAAGGGGCCGGCGTGCTCGTGCTTGAGCGCAAGAGCGACGCCCTTAAGCGCGGGGCCACGCCGCTAGCCGAGATCATCGGCTTCGACGAGCGGCATGACCATTTCGACCCCGACAGCGCGCCGGGCGTCAACTTTACCTCGCCGGATACCAGTGGCGGTCAACTGGCCCTGTCACTGCGGGCGGCGCTGGAGCAGGGGCAATGTCCGCTGTCATCGGTGGATGTCTACAACGCCCACGGCACCGGAACGAAGTTCAACGACCTGACGGAGGCGCGTGCGCTCCAGCAGGTATTCGGGGACAAGCTGCCCGCGGTGATGGCGCTGAAGGGCTTCCTGGGCCACTCCGGAGGCGCCAGCTCGGTGTTGGAAATCATCGGAGGTATCCTCAGCATGTGCGGGGACTACCTGCCGGGGAATCCGCAGCTCGAACAGGTGGATCCCGAAATCGATATCCCGCTGGAAAAGGAAACGAAAGCCCTTGCCCACAGCACCCAGTTGAAGACCGCCATGGGCTTCGGTGGCGCTCGTGCCGTGCTCGCCTACAAGAAGTACGCGGCTTAACTTACGCGGCCTTGCGCTTGCGCCAGCTACGCAGCCCGGCTGCGCCGAGGGCCAACCCGGCAAGGCCGAGAGCGGCTGTTTCCGTCTCGGGCACGGTGATGGCTGTATCCACATCCGTTTCGTACCAGGCCTCGAGGATGGTAAAGCCCTGGCCGACAGGACTCCCGGTAAAGTCAATGATACCCCAGCCGTAATGCGTGCCACCGGCATTGGTAAATTTGAAGCCAAAATACCCCGAGGTGGGCAAGGGTGGGCTCCAGCTTTCGGTGGCGTCGCGTCCGAGAACGCCGCTACTGGTCAAGGTGTTGTATGATTGAGCCGAAGCGTGAAACTTGTATCCCGTCATGACCGGGCCCACGACGAAGCCGGGATTGAGCTTGGCGATGCCGTCTTCGCTAACCGAGCTTTTCACCAGCAGGCGGCCACCGTTCTGGTCATCCAGCAAGGCATAGGTCAGGGTACTCGACGAGAGGGAGTCGTAGTAGGTGTGATGCCGCAAATGGAAGTCTACCGTTCCGTCGTTGTCGACATCCCAGGGGGTGAACCCGTCGGCTGCCGAGGGCATGATGCCGCCGCCGACAGTGGGAGAGAGAACCATAGCGGCCTGGGTCGCGCTTGCCGTCAGTACAGAGGCAAGGGAAGTATAGAGGATAGCATTCTTACCAGTAGTGTTTTTCGTCATTGGTATTAGTATGCCAAAGTACGCTTCGTGGGCAAGGTCATTTGCCACTGGTTTGAAATGAACCTCGTTTTCAGCGGTTCCGGGGATACGCCTTTGTCTTTTACGCCTCTACCAATGCCTGCTTGGCGGCGCGCTTGCGGGTTTCGAAGTCGAGGATGCGTTTGCGCAGGCGCAGGTTTTTCGGCGTGGCCTCGACGAACTCGTCCTCGGCGATGTACTCGATGGCGCGTTCCAGGGACATCTTGATCGGTGGGGAAAGCTGGATGCCTTTGCCTTCGCCGCCACTGCGGACGTTGGACAGCTGCTTTTCCTTGGTCGGGTTGACCGGCAGGTCTTCGGCACGGGGGTTTTCGCCCACGATCATGCCGTTGTAAACCATTTCCCCGGCCCCGACGAACAGCTTTCCGCGCTCCTCCAGCAGGTTGAGCGTGTAGGTCGTCGTGACGCCCTGGGCGACGGACACCAGCGTGCCGCTCTGGCGGGTGCTGATGGGCCCGGCGAAGGGGCCGTACTCCTTGAACAAATGTGAGAAGACGGCGCGGCCGCTGGAAAGGTTGGTCAGCTCGAACTCCATGCCGATGAGGCCGCGCGTGGGGATGGTGGCCGTGACGGTGGTGTGCTCGTGGTGCTGCGCCATATCCTCTACCTTGCCCTTGCGCTCGGCGATGGCCTTCATGACGCCGCCGAGGCATTCGTCCGGGGTCTCGACGTACAAGGTTTCGTAGGGTTCGATGCGCTTGCCGTCGTCGTCGCGCTTGAAGATGACGGTCGGGCGGGAGACGAGCACCTCGTAGCCTTCGCGGCGCATCGTTTCCACGAGGACGGCGATTTGCATGGCGCCGCGGGCGTTGACCTTGAACACGCCACCGGTAGCGCCGGGCTCGATCTTGATGGAAATGTTGCTCTTGGCCTCGCGGTCGAGGCGTTCGCCGACCTGGCGGGAGGTGACGAGCTTGCCTTCGGTGCCGGCCAGGGGCCCGTCGTTGACCGCCAGCTCCATCGTGATGGTCGGTGGGTCGATCTCGACGAAGGGCAGGGGCTCGCCCTCGGGATCAGCCAGGAGGGTCTCGCCGATGTCGACGTCCTCGAAGCCGGCCAGGCCGATGATGTCGCCCGCCACGCCCTCGGCGGAGTCGCTGGAGCTACCGGCAGCGTAGGTAAAGAGACGGGTGATTTTTGCGCGGAGACGTTTGCCGGTCTTGCGCGCGACGTAGACGGTGTCACCGGGTTTTATCGAGCCGGAGAGCACCTTGCCAACCGCAACGCGGCCCACGAAGTTGTCCCAGTCGATGTTGCTGATGAGCATGCGGAAGGCGCCTTGCTCGACTCTGGGGGCGGGGACGTGCTTCTCGATCATGTGAAAGAGCGGCATCATGTCGCTGCCCTTGTCGGCGGGATCGAGCACGGCGAATCCGTTCTTGGCCGAGCCGTAAAGGAAGGGCGCGTTGAACTGCTCCTCGGTCGCTTCCAGTTCCAGGAAAAGCTCCAGCACTTTGTCGTGGACGGCGTGCGGGTCGCTGTTGGGGCGGTCGATCTTGTTGATGAAGACGACCGGGTGCAGGCCCTCGGCGAGGGCCTTTTTCAGCACGAAACGGGTCTGTGCCTGCGGGCCCTCGTAGGCGTCCACCAGCAGCAGCACGCCGTCTACCATGCGCATGACGCGCTCGACCTCCGCGCCGAAGTCGGCGTGGCCGGGGGTGTCGACGATGTTCACGATATGCCCCTGCCAGTGCACGGACGTGTTCTTGGCGCGGATGGTGATACCCTTCTCGCGTTCCAGGTCCATGCTGTCCATGAGGCGTTCGGCCACCTCCTGGTTCTCGCGGAACGCGCCGCCCTGCTTAAGCAGCTCGTCCACGAGCGTGGTCTTGCCGTGGTCGACGTGCGCGATGATCGCGATGTTGCGGATGTTTTTGGAATCTGTCAAAGGAGCCCCCGTGTAAAAGTGAACGGGCGAGCAAGACAGATTCCCGGCTGGCGTCAAGGACGGGTTTAGCTTCGCGCAAAGTCTACAAGACCGCGCAGGGCGCTCAATATTGGCCGCTGAACATCGTTTCGCGGACGTGGTCCGGGAGCTGACTCTCTACTTTTGGGTAGTAGTGAATGACCGCCGGTGAAAACGCCTGTTTATTGACGCTATCGACGACGACGCCATCCCTCAGAATGAACAGCCCAATCTCATCCTCCTCGTCTTCCTGGGGCAGGTGGTATTTCCAGAGCTCATCGCCTTCCTGATAGTTTGCGATAAAAGCTTCGGCATCGGCAAAGCCGGCGTCCAGGCGCTCTTTTTGCAGTTCGTAGGTTTCGCGATGCCTGACGAGAAAATGCTCTTTCTTCGCTTCCAGCACCTGCTCCAATAAGAGGATATCCTCCGGGCTGGCGCGTTCCGTGCGGCTGAAATAAACCCGTTCGTCATGGGTGAACGGACTGCTCAGCGTCTCACAGCCTGCGATGAACCACACAGTAGCAGATACTAGAAGAAAACTGATGAATCTCATATCCGTCTCTAAATGTCTTTCTAAGAGCTATTCGTTTCCATCCCTCACCTCGCGAATCAAAAGGTGGCTTAGCACCCAATCCGGGTCGCGGGCGGAGTGAAAGATGCCGGCGACAAGCCAGCAGTCAGGCATTTCGCTGTAGTAAAGAGAGTAGGTGCCTTGCCGAAAAAGCGCGACTCGCCATCGATGTTTACGCTCGGCGAACTGGCGTGGATTGTCCTGAAGTTTGGCAACGATGTCATCGTATTCGGTGACGATGCGTTGGGCTTTGTCCAGAGACTTGGGTGCGTGATAGGCGACAATCGCGGGTAGGTCGACCTCGACAACCGCGGTCAGCACGCGAAGCGGCTTCATCACAGACCAGTGATTTTCCGTAGGCGTGCGCGGGCGCTGTCAGCGTCGAGAGCGCCGTTGGGATTCTCCGCATAGGCTTTGAGGCGCTTGTCCAGCTCGGCCAGATGGGAGTCGAGCGGGGCGACCTCAGAGGGCGGGATGCTGGCCCACAGATCGTCGATCAGCTCAAGCTTGTCCGCCGTGCTGGCCTGCTGAATCTGCGGAATGGTACTCGCTTTCATTCAGTGATAGTCTACCAATTCAGGGCTGAGATTCAAGCGGTTTCGCCTTCAACTCCCTTAGTACAGGTAGCCGCCGGGATCGGGGGCGGCGACGCCACCGGCGCCATCGGCTTCCTTCATCTGCTCTGCCTCATAGCTGTTGAGTTGGCCGTCGTCGGCAAACTCGTTGACCTGCTCATTCTGTTTTTCGCTCAGAGTGTTAATCTTGGCGGAGTTATTGTCGGCTTCCAGATTTTGCTCAAAGGTGTTGCAGCCAGCGAGGCCGAGGGCGAGCAGGATGAAGAGTACTGAAGTGAATTTCATGGCGGCTAGCATGCTGGACAGTTTGCCGGGTACAACCCGAAAAACGCGCTAAATCGCTTTACCCGAATTCCTTCCGAGACTGGTATTTTTGGCGGGAGGCTTAGCCGCTTAATGGCTCTCGCCGTTGCCGTCGCACTCGAGGTGCTGGTCCATACCGAAGGCGGCGTCGTCCTTGTTCTTGCCGACGATCCTGGCGGGCACGCCCGCGACCGTGGTATGCGGCGGCACATCCGTCAGCACGACACTGCCTGCGCCGACCTTCGCGCCGACGCCGACCTCGATATTGCCGAGGAGCTTGGCGCCCGCCCCGAGAAGCACTCCGTGGCGGATCTTTGGGTGGCGGTCGCCCTTTTCCTTGCCGGTCCCGCCGAGGGTGACCTCGTGCAGGATGGAGACGTTGTTCTCGACCACGGCGGTTTCCCCCGCGACGAAGCTGGTGGCGTGGTCCAGGAGGATGCCGCAGCCGATTTTGGCGGCGGGATGGATGTCCACCGAGAAGATTTCGGAGATAAGCGACTGCAGGTAGTAGGCCAGCTCGTGGCGGCCCTGATTCCAGAGGTGGTGCGCGACGCGATAGCAGGTGATGGCCTGGAAGCCTTTGAAGTATAGCATCGGCGCAATGTAGCTGGGGCAGGCCGGGTCGCGTGTTTTTATCGCCACGATGTCGTGGCGGACGCGTTCACCCAGCTCGGGCTCGGTGGCGAAGGCCTCGTTAAAGACCTCCTTCAGGTAGCCTTCCGGCGTGGCGTGGTAGGCGAGCTTGCGGGACAGGCGCACGCTGAGGGCCTCCTCCAGCGAAGGCTGGTCGAGTATGACCTCTTTCATCAGGTCAGCCAGGGCAGGCTCGTCGATGGCGGCTTGTTTGGCTTCCTGATACAGTTTTTCCCAGACGGGATCGCTCATGGGGGAACAAAGATGCCCAGCTCCTGAATCGACGCAAGGCATTTGACGATTTTGGGAACTGTGCCAAAATAGCGGTGTTTAAAGGCATCGAACCCATTATTATTCCTTATGAAACCAGTCATCGCACTTCTCTCCGCACTTCTTCTAGCAACCGCCGCCCGGGCGGATTTCCAGCAGCCTGGTCAGGCCGCGCCGGACTTCACCCTCAAGGACACCGCCGGGACCGAGCACAGCCTCTCCGACTTCAAGGGCAAGTGGGTCGTCCTCGAATGGGTCAACTACCAGTGCCCCTTCGTCAAAAAGCATTACAAGGAAGGCAACATGCAGGGCCTGCAGAAAAAGTACACCGGCAAGGATGTCGTCTGGCTGAGCATCTGCTCCTCCGCTCCCGGTAAGCAGGGCCACCTGAGCCCGGCCGATGCCGCCGAAGCGGTCAAGGAACACGAGGCCGCGCCCACGGCCTACCTCATCGACGAAGATGGCACGGTGGGCAAGCTCTACGACGCCAAGACCACCCCGCACATGATCGTTATCAATCCGGAGGGCACCATCGTTTACAACGGCGCCATCGATAGTATCAAGTCGACCAAGACCGATGATGTCGCCAATGCCAAAAACTACGTTTCCTCCGCTCTCGACGAGGGGATGGCCGGTGACCCCGTGTCCGTGGCACAGAGCCAGCCCTACGGCTGCTCGGTGAAGTACTGATTTTTGAAATCTATATATCGCATTGGGCACGCATGCACTTGCGTGCCCTTTTTTTATCCCTATACCGGCATTATGAATTCACGCGTCGCCATGCCCTTGCCCGTTCGAGTCACCTCAGTATCTGCCGTTTTGCTGCTGGCCTGCGCGTCGCTTTGGGGCCAGAATGCCATCGGCAAAGGCAAGGTCACCGACTTGTATAATAATAACTGTGCGAGCTGCCACGGCGCGGATTTGGAAGGCGGTCTGGGCGGGCCTCTGGTCGGGGACAACTGGGATTACGTCAAGGACTACGACGGCATGGCCGCGTACATCGCCGAGGGGAACATTAAGATGGGCATGCCTCCCTTTGGTGAGACGCTTTCGCCGAAGGAAATCCGGTCCCTGGTGATCTTCATTCGCGAAAAGAATTCCCAACTCGAAAAGCAGCAGATGCAGGACGCGCTCAAGACAGAGGAGGAGGGCGTTTTTCAGGCCGGCGGTTACCGCTTTCGCGTCGAGGATGTTGTCACGGATTTGAAAACGCCCTGGTCGGTGGCCTTTCTGCCGGACGGGCGCATGCTCATCAACGAAAAGCGTGGCACCGTGCGCATTGCGCAAAAAGACGGTACCCTCTCGCCCGCCATTGAGGGCACACCGAAGGTCTGGGACCACGGCCAGGGCGGTCTGCTCGAGGTGGCTTTGCATCCGGACTACGCGGACAACGGCTGGGTCTACCTCGGTTACAACGAGTACAGTGGCAAGCACAACGGCGAGGACTGGGGCATGACCAAGGTCGTGCGCGGAAAAATCAAGGACGGCCAATGGGTCGACGAGGAAGTGATTTTCGAGGTGCCGCCGGAGTACCATAGCGGCTCGGGCGTCCACTTTGGCACGCGCTTCGTTTTCAAGGATGGCTACCTGTTCTTCCCCATCGGCGAGCGGGGGCGACAGGACTTCGCCCAGGACTTGGACAAGCCCAACGGCAAGGTTTACCGCATCTACGACGACGGGCGCATCCCGGAGGACAATCCGTTCGCGGACAAGTCTGAGGCCTTTAAGGGCATCTGGAGCTACGGGCACCGAAACCCGCAGGGGCTGGACCTGCATCCGGTCACGGGCGACATCTGGGAGGCCGAACACGGCCCGCGCGGTGGTGACGAGGTCAACCTTATCGAGCGCGGTAAGAACTACGGCTGGCCGGTCATCACCTACGGCATGAACTACAACGGTACGCCGATTACGGAGAAGACCTCTGCTCCCGGCATGGAACAGCCCAAGCACTACTGGGTGCCGTCCATTGCCGTCTGCGGTATCGACTTCTACGAGGGCGACCTGTTTCCGGACTGGAAGAACAACCTCTTCGCCGGCGGACTAGCCTCGCAGGAGTTGCACCGGCTTGTCATCGAGGACGGCAAGGTGGTCAAGGACGAGATCATCGTCAAGGGTCTCGGACGGGTGCGCGACGTCGCCTCAGCTCCCGACGGCAGCCTCATGCTTGTGCTTAACGGCCCCGATAAAATAGTCCGCCTCGTGCCGGTGCGTGACCGGTAGCCAGAGCAAACGTACGCCCTGGGGCTGCGCGCCCCAGACCCGCGGTGCGTGACCGCACAGGACATTGTTTTACGGCAAAGGGGATGTCGTTCCGCCATCGTTCCTTTGCCGCAAAATGACTAGAGTGGAGATGCAATCCTACGAGTTTGGAATCCACTACCACAGGGCGTAGCCCTCTTTGTCCTGTGCGGCCACGCACATGGGGCACAGCCCCATCACAATGCGAAGCATTGAGGATGCAAGACCTTGCCTTGCCTAGCTCTGGCCGGGGTCGGAGGCGGCGCTGACGGTAGCGGCCTTGGGCTCGGCTTTGCTGTCGAGGAGCGCGATCCAGTCAGCCATGATGCGGAGGCCTTCACGGAGCTGGATATCGAAGACAGGCATGTCGTCTTCTTCCACTTCATCGACCTCCTCGACGGCCACAACTTCGGTTTCGGCTTCCTCGGTGGGCTGCGCCTCGGTTTCAGGCGCCTTCTTTTTGGCTTCGCGTTCGGCGAGGATGGCGTCATGTTCAGCCTTTTGTTCCTCGGCCACGGTCAGGAGAATTTCGCGCGAAGCATAGTTGTTTTCCGAAAGGGCATCGAGGCGCTCTTCCATCAGGTCGCGGAAAGAAATATCCTGCTGACGCTTTTCCCGGCGCAACTCGAAGTTAAGCGAGAATTCTTTTTGCTCCTGGCGTTCGCGGAACCAGTCGATGTTTTCCTTCAGGTAGGTGAACTCCTCAAGGCTGTCCTGGCGGCCCTCACTCATACCACGCAGGCTGTCCACCAACATGGGGTTGACGAGGAAGCTTTCCTGGTCCGCGTTCAAATCGTAATCCCACTTGAGCGAATTGATGCTGTCCCAGGCCAGGGCGTTGTGCAACTCGCCCTCACCAATGGGCAGGTACTCGTTGACGGACGGCAGCACGATGTCGGAATGGACGCCCTTGAGCTGGGTGGAGGTGCCGTCGGGCAGATAGTACTTCTGGATGGTGACCTTGGCCGCGCCGCTGCGGGGCTTGATCATGGAAAGGAAATTAGAGCGGGCCATTTCGAAGACAGCCTGCACGGTGCCCTTGCCGTGGGTTTCCTGGTCCCCGACGATGAGCGCGCGACCGTGGTTCTTGAGCGCGCCGGCGGCGATTTCAGAGGCGCTGGCGCTGTAGCGTGAAATGAGCACCATGAGCGGGCCGTCCCAGGCCACCTTGGGGTCCTCGTCGAGGTACTCCTGGATGTGGCCGATGTAATCCTTAACCTGCACCACGGGGCCGACCGGGATGAAGAGCCCGGTGAGGTTGATGGCCTCGGAGAGCAGGCCGCCGCCGTTGCCGCGCAGGTCCAGCACGATGCCTTCGACGTGCGCTTCCTTCAGCTTGTTGATAAGCTCTTCGACGTCCTCGGTGGTGCTGGAATGGTTGTCGCTGGAGTCTCCCGAGCCATAAAAGGCGGGTAGCTCGATGACGCCGATGGGGATAGTGCGGTCGCCCGCGGGCACTTCAAAGATTTCCGCCCGCGCCAGCTTGGCCGTCAGTTGAATTTCGTCGCGGACCAGACGGACCTCCTTGCGCTCGGAGGGGTCGCCCTCGGCGGGCTTGATGAGCAGGCGCACGACGGTGCCCTTTTTGCCGCGGATCATTTTCACGACTTTGTTGAGCTTCATGCCGATGACGTCGACCATCTCCCCGTCCTCGCCCTGAGCTACGCCCACGATCTGGTCTTCGGGGTCGAGCTGGCGACAGCGCTCGGCGGGGCCACCGGGCAGGAGCTCGCGGATGGTGCAATAGCCGTCGATGTCGCCCAGCAGCGCGCCGATGCCGACGAGACTGTTGCGCATGGCGATGGCAAATTCCTCCAGCGTGTCGGCGGACATGTAGGTGCTGTGCGGGTCGTACTCGTGCGTCAGCGCGGTGAGAAAGACTTCCTGGACTTCGGTGGGCTCGATTTCGTCGACCCACTTGCCCAGGCGCTCGTAGCGCTCGATGATTTCCGTCTTCGCGTCGGTCAGGGCCTGGTCGAAATTGAATTCCTCCGAGTCTTCGGCAACGACCGTGGCGCTGGCGGTTTCACCGTCAGTGGCCTTGGCTTCGATGGTCACGGTATCGGTGGAACCGTCGCCATTGGCGACTTCGATATCCGTCTGAAGCTCCCGCGGCAGGGTGGAGTTCTCAATGTTTTCGATGTAGTCTTCATTGAGCTTTTCGTCGGGAGAGTAGTCGATGTCGACGATTTCGCCGGGCGTCTTGTCATCCTTGCCGTCGGGCAGCTCTCCGAGCATCTCGTTGACGATCTCAAATTTCAGGCGGCGGCTCCAGACTTCGTCAGCCTCTGCCGAGGTGGCCGGCCAGGACGCGTCCTTGCGGTCGGGCTTATAGGTGAATTCGCCGTCGAGCGTGAAGTCCTGCGAGAGGTATTCTTTGACCCATGTCACACGGTCGCGCACGCGGTCACGGAAGGTCAGAAACATCTTGAAGGCCGGGTCCAGGTGGCCGCTTTCAAGGAAATCGGGCATGGAGCCGCTGTAGCGCTCCTTGAATCCGTTGACATCGGATTGCAGCAGGTAGAGGCGGTTGACGTCGAAATCGTGCAGGTAGTCCTCGATAAACGTGCCTTGGTCGATATCGGCCACCTTCTGCCCGAGCAGGTGCTGGCGCTCCAGGTAGGAGATGAGACGTTTCGTCTCAAAGCGCATGGTGCTGTCCGTGACAAAGTCGCTATCCGGAGTCGGCTCGGAAGCGTGAACAGGCAGCAGGAAAACCAACAGGGAAAGGCAGGCGAGGAGCCAGTATTTACGTGTGCCTGTATGCATAACAATCATCGGAGCCGTGCGAGTCGGCTCATTTTCAATGGGTTGGAGGGATGATAGTAGATATTTTGGCGCTTATGTCCATGACAAAGCTGTTTCCGTTGAGACTGCCATAGGCGAAGCATGTTCCTTGCCGAGTAAGAGGTTCTGGCATCTAAAATCATTCCCCGCTTCCGGTGAATGCGCCGGATTCCACCTGCCAAATGCGCCAGGAGCGGCCCGGGACCTCGGGAGGCGGGGCGGTTCCGCTGGCCAGGACCTGCAAATCCGGCCCGATGGCCTGCCAGAATCCTCGCTCCCGGGCAGCGTCCAGCTCGCCCAGGACGTCGTCTGCCAGGATGATGGGCGCGCAGCCGGTGATTTCGCGCACCCGGGTGATTTGGGCCAGGCGCAGGGCGGTAACGAGCCCGCGTTGCTGCCCTTCGGAGCCGTAGCTCTGGGCGGGGCGGCCATCGAGCAGGAAGCCGAGGTCGTCCCGGTGGGGCCCGACACTGGTCGCGCCCTGCCGCAGGTCGCGATCGTGGCGCTCGCGGAGGATGGCGAGGAAGGCCTCGGCGGAGTCCGGCTCGTGGCGTGGCTGGTAGACCAGGGCGGCCTGCTCCTTGCCCTCCGAGATGGTGGCGTAGGCGGTTTGTAGATGCGCGTTGAGCAAGCGGACTTGCTCGGCGCGGCTGCGGTGCAGCTCCCAGGCGGGCGCGGCCAGGGTCTTGTCGAAAGAGTCGAGCTGGGCCCGTGCGCGTGATGGGTCTTTCAGCAGGCGATTGCGTTGCTGAAGGGCCTGTTGGTAGCGCATGAGGGCGCGGTAGTAGTCCGGGTCGACCGAGGCGATGGCGCCGTCGAGGAACTGCCGCCGCAGGGCCGGGCCGCCGCGCACCATCTGGATGTCGTCGACGCAGAGCGTCACCGTAGGGAAGCGCCCGACGTAGTCCCCGAGCCGGCTGACACTCTCGCCGTCGACTTGCAGCCGCTTGCCCTTGGGGCTCAGGTAAAGGGTCACTTCGGACTCGTTCCCACGCTCGTGTTCGACCTGGTAGAAAAGTCCGGCGCGTTCGCAGTCGTGTTGGATGAGCGCGGAGGTTTCCCGGATGCGAAAGGAGCGCAGGGCGCTGATCAGGCCGGCGGCCTCGAGCAGGTTGGTCTTACCCTGGCCGTTGAGGCCGAGGAAGAAATGGCTCATGCCCTCCAGATCGAGCGAGGCGCTGGTGACGTTGCGGAAATGCTCCAGATTCAGCCGGGTCAGGCGCATGGTGACCGTGGCTATATCTGGATGACGTGCGCGTTGCCGTCCGCTGCCGCTTCTTCACGGAAGGAGGCGGCAGTCTCGACGAGGAGCTCCGCCAGGCGACGCCAGTCCTCGGGGCTGGCATCCCAACAAGCGCTCACGCGCACGGAGCGCCGGACGTCCTCGGGGGAGAGGCCCATGGCGGTGAGCACGTGCGAGGCTCCCGTTTTACCGGAGGCGCAGGCGGAACCGGTGGAAAGGCAGACACCATGCTTGTCCATGCGGGCAACCCAACGGGCACCGCTTTCCTGTGGCATGAGCAGGCAACTGGTGTTGGCCAGACGCGGAGCTTTCTCCGCGAGGACTTTTACCCCCAGCTTGCTTTTGAGCGTTTCCTCGAAAATGCCGCGGTTGATGGTCCACTCCGAGGTGGTCTTTTCCACCGCATGTTCGCGGAACTTCAAGGCGGCGATCATGGCGGCGATGGCCGGATAATTCTCCGTGCCGGAGCGTCGGCCGAACTCCTGCCCGCCGCCGCTCTGGGCCTTGAAGCTACCGTCTCCGGGAACCCGGAGGAAGCCGACGCCGCGCGGACCACCAAACTTATGGGCACAGCCGGTGAGGAAGTCGCATTCGCCGAGGCCCTTGGCTGGCTTTTTGCCGAGCCACTGGACGGCGTCGCAATGGTAGGGCACGCCGTACTTGCGGCAGAGCGCGAGGGCATCCTGCCAGGGTTGCAGGGCCCCGGTTTCGTTGTTGGCGGCCATGACGGACACCAGGTCGAGCCCCTCGCGAAGTGCCTTTTCCAGCCCCTGGAGGCAGATAACGCCCTCTGGCGTGACTGGCAGGAGGGTGAGGGTGTCCGGGAAATAACGGCGGGCGGATTCCAGCACGCAGGGGTGCTCGATGGCGGAGACGGCGACCTGAGCGCCGGGGTTGGTCTCTTTGAACCAGGAAAAAATACTGTGGTTGCCCTCGGTCGCGCCGGAGTTGAAGAGCAGGTTGACGGGGGAGCAGCCAAGGATGTGGGCCAGCTCTTCCCGCGAGTGGGAGAGCAGCAGGTGGGTGCGGGCGCCGGCGGCATACGGGCTGGAGGGGTTGTGCCAGTGGGCCTCCAGAGCTTCCCGGTAGACCTTGTCGGCCTCCGGATGCGGCGGTGCGGTGGCGTTGACGTCAAAATAGAGCATGGGTACAGTATGGATTATTCCGCGGGAATTTTCAATTGCTGACCGACCCGTAGGGAATCCGGGCTGGCCAAGGTATCGCGGTTCGCCTCGAAGATATCGAGGAAGTGGCGGGGATTACCGTAATATTTCGTGCTGATGCTGCTGAGCGTCTCGCCGGATTGCACCGTGTGCGTGCGTACCGGACCGCTGGCGGCGGCTGGTGCGGTCGTGCGGCTTTGCTGTGAGGATGGAGCCGCAATGCGGGCCTGTCCGCCGCTGATGGTCGGCGCGCTCACGCGTGTTGACTCGTACTGGGAGAGTCGGCGCTGTGTGGCGGCGAGCTGCTCTTTGAGCGCGGCGTTCTCGGCGCGTGCCTGTTCGAGCATTTCCAGCAGGTCGAGCCGGTCGATGTCATTGCGGAACGGCTGGCCGGGCAGTTGGCGGGCGAACTCCTTCGTCGCCGAGTCGATCATCTGGTTGACGCGATCGGCCTGCTCGGAGTCGGGCTTCAGCTCCAGGTACTTGCGGTAGTGATAGATGGCCGCGACGGGGTCGCCGATGTGCTTGGCATAAAGCTGCCCGGCCTCCAGGTTGGACTCGGCGGCGTCGTTGCGCTTTTCCACCACCTTGAGGAAGGCGTTCAGGGCCTCGTCTTCGCGACCCTCGCGCAGCAGGCGCTGGGCGCGCTGATAGTGCTTCTCCTCGGTCTCGGAGACGGCATCCAGGCTGGCGTCGCGGCTGCAGGCCGTCAACGCGATCAGGGCATAAAAGGCGAGGGCAATGCTGAGGCAAAATCGCATCATCAATACTATCTCACGGCTTCCGCCCGCGTTCTGCAAGGAGAACCTGCGGGGACTTACTCGGTAATGACGCGGTAATAGCCGTCGCCGATCTTGCGGAGTTGGCCCGTGGTGAGGCTGCCGTCGTCGTGCTGCCTGTCCATCAGTTCCAGTTGCTCATCCGACGCGTTGATGCCTGCGGCCCCGACGGCGAAGGTGACGCCTGAGCTGTTGGACAAAATATTCCAACTGCCGCCGATGGGGGAGGTGATTTCGTAGTCGGTCCGTTTGATAATAGCCTCGAGCCCGGTGGGTAAGACGCCCGGGGTGCCGTTGGGCGGGAAATCGCCCACGGTGAGAATGTAGGTCTCACAGGCGCCGGTAAACATCCGCAGGTCGGAAATAAAGCGCGTGTTCTGGGAGTGCATGCGCACCCGGCGATATCCCGGCAGGGCAATGACCGCCAACATGCCGACAATCACGACAACGATCATCATTTCCACCAAGGTGAAACCGGGCCGCCTAAGCAGTTTCGAGGGGTAGATTTTTACACGCATGAGAAGGAACGGGGTGCTGCAGTGAAATACAATATACTATGACGTTTGCCGGAAATTGGAAGCATAACTCAGTCGCCGGAAGCGCTTTTCCAGCATTTTTACTCCAGGAATCGTTTTTGCTTCCTGCCCGATGGGTTCTTTTAAAGACTGGCCTCATGGATCCGCCACTGCCGGAGCGCTATAACGTCCTTGGAGTGGGGATCAGCCGGTTGACGCTCAATGGGGCGGCGGACATCGTTTGCGCGTGGGCATCGGCGGGTGGCGGGGGCTATGTCTGTTGCGCTCCGGTGCACCCCATTGCGCTGGGTATCAGTGACTTGGGCTTCAGGGAGATTCTCAACCGCTCCCTGCTGACGACGCCTGACGGCATGCCGGTGGTCTGGTTGGGCCGAAGGCGATTCGGGGAGTCCGTCAATCGCGTCTATGGGCCGGATTTGATGCAGGCTGTGTGCGCCGCCGGGCGTGAGAAGGGTCTGCGGCATTTCTTCTATGGTGGCGGCGAAGAGGTGGCGGAGAAGCTCGCGGCCCGGCTGTCGTCGGATTATCGCGGCCTTGGAGTCACGGGGATGGAGACGCCGCCTTTTCGGGATTTGACCGACGAGGAAGTCGAGCATTTGGCGGTGCGAATTCTGGAATCCGGCGCCCAGGTGCTCTGGGTCGGTCTGGGCGTGCCGAAGCAGGAGCGATTCATGGCCCGCATGCAGCCGCATCTGCCCGGTGTGGTGCAGGTCGGCGTTGGGGCAGCCTTCGATTTCCTCTCCGGCACGAAACCCCAGGCGCCCCTCTGGATGCAGCGTGCCGGCCTGGAGTGGCTTTTTCGCATGGCCAGCGAGCCGCGTCGCCTGGCCGGGCGTTATTTGGTCGGCAACGCGCGCTTTCTCTTCCACCTGGCCCTGCAGACACTGAAAATCCGCAAGTATCCCATGACGGGTATCGAGGATTAGGCCGTTTACTTGCGGGCAATCTCCATCTGGATTCCAACATAAAAAACCCTTGACGGAGGGCGGGTTCGTTATCACTTTCTCCACTTTTCCCTTAAACCACTTTTATCGATTATGCCAGTTGAAGTACGCATCCGCCGTGGTGAAACCATGGACAAGGCCCTGCGCCGCCTGAAGAAGAAGCTCGACCGCGAGGGCGTCATTCGTGATGTCCGCGCCAAGCGCTATTTCGAAAAGCCCTGCGAAGTGAAGCGCCGCAAGAAGAAGGTGGCCGCCTTCACCAGCATGCTGCGCCAGCGCTATCAGAACATGTAGTTTGCGTCGCGCACGCTTTTGTCAGCCCGCCCACCGGCGGGCTTTTTTGTGCCCTAAAATCGTCTGCTGACTGCCAGAGCCGCTAATCCCTGCGCCAGCCACCGCCGCCACGGAAACCGCGCCAGGGCTGGGCATTGGTAAGCTGTGTTTTCTGCTCTTCGGTCAGCTCCGCCTCGCTGAGGTAAGTCTGGAAGGCATCGGGGTCCTGCTGCTTCCATTCGCTGGCCACCCGCTCCATCAGGCGTTGGCGCATATCGTCGCGGGTGACGGACTCGGCCCAGCTCATCGCCGTGGCGGGGTCCTCCTGGGCGGAACGGAAGGTGTAAATGGCCACGGCGCGGTCGATTTCCGGCGTGGGCGGGATTTGGTTGAGCCATTCGGCGGAGGCGTCGAGGTCGTACTGGGTCCAGCGGCCCACCAAATCGGAAACGAGCTGCCCGGTTTCCTCGGTATCGGGCGGGAGCTTCGAGAGCCACTCAGCGGCGGCGACCGGGTCGTAATCCGCCCAGGAGCGTATGAGCTCGCGGCGGGCGTCGGAGGCGACCTCCGGTCCGAGCTGGTCGAGGTACTTGGAGGCGGCGACCGGGTCGTACTCGGCCCATTCGCCAATGAGTTCCCCGAAGACATCCTGCTGCTCGTTACTGTCGGTCAGGTTGGAGATAAGCGACATGGCGGTGTTGACCTGGTTGTGCTCCACCAGCTGCTGGACGGACTCGCGCAGGGCTCTCTGGCGCAGACGGCGCTGCATGCTGGTATCCGTGGGGAGGCTGGTGGTGTAGTTGAAGGCGCCCTCGGGGTCGGCCTCGGCATAGCCCTCGATGACGGCGAGGATACGGTCGTTGAGAATGCGCTGGGGCAGGTCGGAGGAATTTTCGTTGAGCCAGCTCATGGCGGCGGAGGCGTCCGTCTTTCCCCAGGTTTCCAGAATATCCTCGGTGGCGCGGTCGCGCAGGCGCAGGGACTGGAGGTTGTCCACGTAGGCGAGGGCGTCGGTCGGGTTTTGCTGCGCCCAGAGCTCCAGCAGCTCGACCATCATGCGGTCGCGTTGCTGGCTTGGGGGAGCCTGCCGGAGCGCCTCGAGCGCCTGTTCAGCCTCCCAGGGGTGTAGCTGTTTCATCGCCTCTTCGGCCTCGGCGATGGCCTCGGGTGTCGACTTTGCGTTCAAGGACTCAAAGCTGGACAGTGGGTTGGCCACGTCCTCGGCGCCTGAGCTGGTCAGCGATTCGTAGCGGTTCGTCGCCGGGGCGCTGCCGGATTTTTTCGGCGTGATTCCGGGCAGTGTGGCCGAGGCAGACCCGGCAGATTCTTCCGATGAAAAAGCGCTGCCCAGCCAGTAGGCCGCGCCGACCGTTACCGCCCAGGAGGCGGCCAAGACAACGAGTTTGGTTTTCAAGTGCTAATTTGGTTCGTTAATATAACAGCACCAAGGGGGCGAAGTTGCAAGATGTTGGAAAAGAGAAACGGAGAATGGGAGAAACGGTGATCGGGAGACTCTTGGAACGAGTAATACAACTTTTCCCTTTATCTCCCCTCTCCCTGTCTCCCTTACTCTACATTATCCGCCCTTCGTCGAAGTCGATCATGTCGGCGACGGACTTGATTTCGTCCGCACGGTCGAGGCAGCCCATCTTTTCCAGTGACTCCCGCAGGAACTCTCGCCCGGCCTCGGTCATGCCTTTCTGAACCATCTCACGGTTCCACTTGGCCGCCTGGACGTCCTCCGGAAAGAGCTCCAGCAGGCGGCGGTCGAGCTCGGCGTCATCGGCGCTGGTCATGACGATTTCCTCGACGGCGGCGGGCTCGACACCCAGGTGCAGGCAGAGGAAGCGGTCGAAGCCGCGCTTGTAGTTTTTTCGGTAACTATTGGGCAGCTCTCCGTGCTCCTGCGTGTAGCGGATTTTGGCGATGAACCGCGGCAGGTGCAGCAGCCCGGTAGCCGGGTGGGGCAGGTAGGGTGACGGCAGGCAGGTGAGTACCTCGCCGGTGGAGCCGGGAATGGGTCGGGTTTTTTCAGCCATGATTTCGAATAGCGGAAAAAACTTTTCGCGTTTTGGCAAACCTTAGGCATGGTGACCCATTCTCATGAATACCATCTGGCGCGTATCGAAGTACCTGTTCCGTTATAAGGGCCTGTTCTGGCTGAACATGTCGATGGCCGTCGGCATGACGGTTCTGGCGGCGTGGATTCCGCGCCAGATTCAGAGTATCCTCGACGGCGTGCAGGCCAGTGCTTCGCTGAGCGCGTTAGGCGTCGGAGCAGGCATCATGGCCCTGTTGTACTTCGGTAGCGAGCTGTGCAACGGCTTTCGCATCATGATAAACAACACCCTTGAGCAGCGTGTGTTGATGGATATGCGCGCGGAAATCCACACCAAGCTCCTGCGCCTGCCCGTGTCGTTTTATGATCAGCGCAAGAGTGGCGAGGTCTCATCTCGCGTTATTGAGGACGTCTCTAACGTCGAGCGCGCTCTGCTGGACGGTACCGAGATCGGAACCAGCTCCATTCTGAAAATCGTCGTGGTCAGTGTTTTCCTCTTCATGGAAAACTCATTTTTGGCCTGGTTCGTCTTCTTGCCGGTGCCGTTGCTGTTGATCCTGGGTTATTTCTACGCCAAGCAGAGCCGCGTGGTCTGGAAGCGGGTGCGGGTGGCCTCAGGCGACCTCAACGCCTTGCTCATCGAGGATATCCAGGGCAACCGGCTCATCCAAACCTTTGCCCTGCAGGACCGCGAAACGCGGCGCTTCCAGGAGCGTGCGGAGGACCTGAAGGAGAAGTGGCTGGCGGCCATGTATCGCTGGGCCTTGTACAGCCCCGGCACGACTTTTATTACCAACCTCGGGTTGGTGGCCGTTGTCGGCATCGGCGGTTATCTCATTTTGCAAGGTAACAGCGGGTTCGACTTTCCCGAGATGATCGCCTTCTCCTTCTGGGCGTTGATGCTCTACGAGCCTATTGGACGCCTGCATGGGCTCAATCAGCTTATCGTCGTGGGCAAGGCCAGTGGTGAGCGCGTCTTCGAAATCCTCGATGCGGAGGTGGCTATTGAACCGCCTGCCAACCCCAAGCCTTTTCCGCAGGGCCTGCTCGAAGTGCGCTTCGATGACGTCTCTTTCAAGTATCCGGAGCGGCCCGAGGTCCTCGAGCACTTCAACCTCACCATCGAGCCCGGCAAGGTGACTGCCCTCGTCGGGCACACCGGCGCGGGCAAATCCACGGTAGCGAATCTCGCTATGCGCGCCTACGACGCCACCGGCGGTTCCGTGAATGTTAACGGCACCGATATCCGCGAGCTTTCGCTGGAGGA
This sequence comes from Verrucomicrobiia bacterium, assembly GCA_030432235.1. Lineage (GTDB taxonomy): Bacteria > Verrucomicrobiota > Verrucomicrobiia > Opitutales > Cerasicoccaceae > JAUIHT01. The sequence continues at coordinate 994,510 of JAUIHT010000001.1, forward strand.
TATCCATGCACACATCGGGCATGTTGCCCAGGACCCCTTCCTGTTTGAGGGAAGTGTCCGCGATAACCTCCTGCTCGCTCGTGAGGACGCCTCCGAGGCCGAAATTGTCGAGGCGCTCAAGGGTGCCAGCGCCTGGGAGTTTGTTGAGCGCCTGCCTGACGGGTTGGACACGAACATCGGCGAGAAAGGCATCCGCCTGTCCCAGGGCGAGAAGCAGCGTCTGACTATCGCCCGAGTGCTCCTGAAAAATCCGCCGCTGGTCATCCTCGACGAGGCCACCGCCAGCGTCGATACCATCACGGAAAAGCAGATACAGGGCGCCCTGGAGAACCTCATGTCCGAGCGTACCGTGCTTGTCATTGCCCACCGTCTCTCGACCATTCGCAAGGCCGACAAGATTGTCGTGCTCGAGCGCGGCCAGATTCTCGAGCAGGGCACCCACGAGCAGCTCCTCATGGGCGAAGGCCGCTACGCCGAGCTCTGGCTCCACCAGGTGGACGTCTTCCAGGAGGGCGATACCCCGGCCACGGCTTCCTGAGCCCCCGGTCGAGGTTTTAATGGTTGAATAACGGGACTATGTACAAATGGCCCTAAAGGCCTATGTATGTACTTTACTTTATTCCGGGAATAAGTATATCGTTATACTTCTCTTGTCCCCAACACTTCCCCCGTAAAAGAACCCCATGTCTACGAAAGTTACCTTCCCCTCCCTTTGCCTCCTTGGATTTCTGCTGGCTTCGCTTCCACTGAAGGCGGCGGATCCGACCATGACTCCCGTGCCGATCGACACGGTGGGCAACACCCAGTACGGCTACTACGAGTATCTGCCCGCCGCTTACTATGAGAATCCCGACCAGGATTTTCCGATCGTCATCTTTTTCCATGGTCGAGGCGAGCGGGGCGATGGCTCGTCCTCAACCTTGAGCCGGGTGACGGGCAACGGCCCGTTTGCGTTGATCAAAAGCTCGTCTCATCCGCTGCGCAATATCTTCAACGACAACGATATGATCGTCCTGGCCCCACAGCAGAACGGCAACGGCTGGTGGGGTGACTACGAGCTGCGCCGCTTCCTCGACTACGCCCTGGCCAACTACCGCATCGACCCGCGGCGAATCTACTTCACCGGTCTGAGCGCGGGCAGCTCCGGCATTCACGAATTCATGAACAACGATCCCGGCGCCGACCAGGTCACCGCCTATGTGGTCTGCGCGCTGCGAGGTAAGGTGGATGCCGGCATCGGCGATTATCTGGGCACCCGCACCCCTTACTGGGCATTGGTCGAGGTGGACGCCAGTGCCAACGAGCGTGGTCTCGCGGAGGAGGGCGCCGCCAACATGGCCGCCTTTCTTTCCGGGGTAACGCCGCCGGACATCCGCACCGGTTACCCGGGCAAGACCTCGACCAACTCCGTTTATTATGACATAGCGGCGGGGGATTGGGTCTGGGAAAGCGGCACGCCGCTTAACGCGGATCGAAACATCCGGGTCACGCTTTTCCCCGGCGACAGTCACAACAGTTGGACGGACACTTACAATACCGAGAACATGTGGCTGTGGATGTTTGCCCAGGAGAAGCCCACCGTTACCATCACTTCTCCAGAAGATGAGCTGCTCGTGCCGCAGGGCACGACTGTTTCCCTGCAGGCTACCGCCGTGGACGCGGCCGATGCGCCCATCGCGGGAAGCGAGCTGCTTTGGTCCAGCGACATCGACGGCGATCTGGGCAGTGGCACCAGCCTGGAACTCGACGATCTGAGCATCGGCATACACACCATCTCCTGCACCACGACGGATTCGCTTTACCGCATTGGCAGTAGCTCGGTAACCGTCAACGTCGTGGCTGCCAGCGCCTACACCGCGCAGATTGATTTCGGTTATTCCTCCTATTTGACCGAGCTGCCCGGCTGGAATAACATCTACAACTACCAGGTGGGTAAATCAGGCACCGTGGTAGAGAATTTGGTCAGCAGCATGGGTGTTTCCACAGGTGTGCGCGTCGAGTTGGTCGATAGCTTCTGGACCACCCAGGCCGGGGTGGTGGACAGCACGCTCTACCCGGAGACGGCGCAGCGCGATGCCTTGGCGGTCAGCGATGCGAATGATGGCTATGGGGCGTTTCAGTTCAGCGGTTTGAACCCGAGCCAGACCTACAACTTCACCATCTTCGCCTCGCGCTCCAGTACGGGTTCGCGGACCGCCCTTTATACGGTCAACGGAGGCAAAACAGCGACGCTTTATGCCAGCCAGAATACCAGTAACACGGCTTCCATTACCGAGGTTTCCCCGGATGCAGAGGGAAAAATTCTCTTCGAGGTAACACCGATTGACTCCAGTAACCTCGGCTATCTGGGCGTCATCATTCTGGAGGCCAATGCTCCGCCTACTAGCAATGCCGCGCCCGTGGTTAACGCCGGTTCCAACCGTAACGTTGCGCTTGATGACGACAGCACCGCCGCCGTCGTGCTTGGCGGTTCCGTCACCGACGACGGTCTGACGCCTTCGGTCTCCATCGCCTGGAGCGTGGTGTCGTCGCCACACAGTGTCCCGGTGGATTTTGCGGATGAAACCGATCCGGAGACAACCGTTACTGTCAACAGACCTGGCACCTACGTTTTACAACTCTCCGCCGACGACGGTGAGCTCGTCTCCACCGACACGGTCGAGCTGACGGCGTTTTATCCGCCGGAGCCCTTCCGTGGATGGTGGCAGGATCGCTTCAACGAAACCCAGCGCGGCAACCCCGCCGTCAGCGGCCCCGATGCCGACCCGGACGGGGACGGCGTTCCGAACCTCGCCGAGTACTCCCTGGGCACGAATCCGTGGAAGGGCGACAGGCCGTCGATTTTGCCCATGGTGGATGGCGCCCGCAGCGGGATCCGTTTCCAGCGCGACCCCTCGCTCATCGATGTCACCTATCAGATTTGCAAGAGCGATAGCCTTGCGGCCGACGACTGGACGGTCATCGCGACCAGTGTGGATGGCGAGAACTTCGACGCGGCCTATCCCGGCACCTTCTCCATCAGCGAGTCGGGTCACGACCCGCTTACGGTCACCGTGCTCGAAGGCGACGATTTCGATGCCGCCTCGGGCCCGCGCTTCTTCAAGATAATCGTCACCACCTCGACCGAGTTGACCGAGTAGCCGGCGCTCTAGGCTCTGTGGCGACGCAGCGGGGTAAAGAGCAGCACCAGCGTACCCAGGCCAATCGCGGTCGTGGCGGGTTCCGGCATGGCTGTCACCGTCGAGTTGCTGAAGGAGAAGAAATCGTTGTTGAAGACGTTGAAGCTACCCGCAACCACGCCCTCAAGCGTCCGCTCATCTTCCCCCTTGTGGTGGGTCTGTGGAACCAACAGAGGTAGGATGACGAATCCCAGTATTCAGGGCCAAAGGCCCGTCCTATAACAGCCCAGAGTGAAGCGCTGGTTACGGGTTCAAAAGCCATGTCGCCTGGCATGGATGTTGCTGATTTTTGCGAATAGAGCAGAAGGTCCTTATTGGTTTAGGCATAAGGGCCCTATTGCTTTATGCTCCAATGTTAAGCTTCCATAATCCTACTTAAACATCACTGACTGCACAATAAAATATACGATATCATCGAAAACCAATACGATAACGATTCAACCAACATACTATGAAAATAAAAGCTATCCTCGTAGCCGTCTTCTGCACGGTTTTTCTCAGTACTAGCTACGCGATCATTCAGATTCAGGTCATCGGTGGTAATGGCTCACCACTGAACGTTAAGATTTTGCAAGGGGGAGATTTTACCGCAAATGCTTCCGATTCAGCCTCCTTCTTTGTCGTTTTTGAATCGTTCTGGGATAATACAGCCACAAACTTAGCTACAAGTAATTTCAGTACAGATACGATTACGATGACGACTGCAACCGGTCCCTTTGGTACTGGGGCTAGCAATAACGGATCGGTCGATGCGGAAGATTTGATACTGGGATTTAACGGAAGCGGTATCGTTAGCAGCCAAACTTTGACGCTTGGCACTGGGACGCGCGCCACATCCACCTCATTGACTTTAAACTACAACGCGATTAACGCATCTGGCATCGCTCAGGTCTATGGTGATCTAAATACCGTCATCTCTAACTCGGTCACTTGGAATGCCGTGCCCGAGCCCTCTACCTGGGCCGCATTCGCCGGGATAGGCGTGCTTGGCCTGGCTCTGTGGCGTCGCCGCAAGGCTGCCTGAGGAGGGGATTGGCGCAATTCCTACTGTCCCTCGTAGGTAGAGTGACCCTTCTTCGTTTCTGAAACCTGTGACATCGTTGGTCAACTTGAACGTACGTGGTTTGGAAAAGTTGGACTTATAGCAGACCCAGGGCTTCACCCCTGGGTTTGCTGTTATAAGACGCGCCCTTGGCGCTTAAATACTAGCGCCTGACGATAGCGGATACATTGCCCCTCAGAAGGTAGGGATGTCTCGCCGAGGCATCCGCCACACCTGTCATGAGCCTGTCGAATGATTGCCCCTCAGCCTATGATGCTGCCACACAGGGTCGGGCGCAGACTCCAGGCAAGCCGTCGTTGCCCCTCAGAAGGTAGGGATGCCTCGCCGAGGCATCCGCCACGTTGCCTCTAACCCCAACGGGGTTGCCTATTTTAGCCCAGGGTTCTTGAACCCTGGGGTTCGCGTCACAAAAGAAACCCCAACCCCAACGGGGTTGCATAGTGTATCGTGCCTTCTCCGGTGGACCCGATGCAACCCCGCCTGTCCTGAGAACGTCGAATGGGTTGGGGTTGGACGGTGGCGGTACCGCGTGACCCAGGGTAGCGCCTTCGCTGCGCTCAGCCTGCAACCCTTCGCTAAGAGATGAAACCCCTTTGGGGTTTGAATAATTATTCCCTGCCATGCGCCCCGAACCTTCGGGAATCATCGCCGCTCAAGCGGCACCCGTCCCCGAATAGGTGGCAGCCGCTGCAGAAGCTCCCGGAATCAATTCTTAAGCTCCCGGAATCATTCATTATGTTCTGAAAATCATTTTCAGAACCTGGAAAATGAATTTCAGAACACTGAAAACAGTTTTCAGAATCAAGAAATTGGATTTCAGATAATAGAAAATGGTCTTCAGAACACTGAGAATTCTATTCAGAAAGTAGAAATTCAATTTCAGAACCAAGGAAATCATTCCCAGACCTAGCAGAATCATTCCCCCAGCCAGGGCACTCCTTTATTAAGCTTCGGCACACTTCCCCGCTTATTCTGAGCTCGTTGAATGGTTTTCAGCACTGGCCGCCGAAGGGTCGGCACGCGGTCCCGCTTGTCCTGAGTTCGTCGAAGGAAGGTCGGCACTCTCCCCCGAAGCCCCGGCAGCCGTCTCCTAAGCCTCGCCTGCCCTGAGCTGGTCGAAGGGGGAATGAATGATTAAGCCTCGGGAATCGTTGCCGCCTGCTCTGGCTCGTCGAAGGGGTGCTTAGAAAAGCATCCCCGGAGCCTCCTTTTCGTATATCCTGAGCTCGTCGAAGGACTGCCTTCCCTGTGGTGAGCCTGTCGAACCAACAGAGGTAGGGCGCAGCCTACAGGCAAACCGTGGGTTCTAGCTGCCAGGCTGCTCTTTCTTTTGTAATTTCACTTTTGCCCCTATGGCATATACTGTCATTGTCTTTGCTTTAGATATGTTGTAAGATTCGCTTACCCAAGAATGTCCCTCAGGGTAAGACATTATTATGGGTCTATCGCCCGAATTAGATTTTGCGCCACCTCCAATTAATGTGTACCCATCTTTGACTTTTGCTTCCCCGCTGAGTACGCCAACACTCTCTGGAAGGTATTCCTTCGTGACTTGAGTCTCAATGATAAATTCACCCTGTTCGTTGAATACATCAATGATCGAGGTCCTTAAGTCATCAAGGATTTTTTTTGCTTCGGAGCTTGAATTTCTAATGTCGACCAACTGGTACTCATAATCCGTGGATTGTAGCAATCTATCGACCTTCTCATCAGCTATTGCTTTAGCTTTCTCGAATGTCACTCCAGCATAAGCTATTAACGCCATAACAATTGATATTATACTGCTTATGAGTGTGCTTTTCCTCACCAAAAAGTAGTTTTTGGTAAGTCTTTCCTCAATTATTTTAATTTCCTCTTCAGTCATAATAGTAAGTATTCAGCATACAGTAAGCATGATTTATTCCATTTAGTAATGAAATCTTAATATAATTTTTGTCATTTCACCCGTCTTTCCTTCAAAATACAATATAGCGTCGGTACGACAAACACCGTGACCACGGCCAGGCACATCCCGCCGAAGCTGGGGATGGCCATGGGGATCATGACGTCGGAGCCGCGGCCGGGGGGAGTGAACTGGTGTCCGCGGGTTGGTAGATTTTGAAAATGTAAATGAGGTTAAAGATGAAAAGCGGGGCTAAATAGATGCCTGCCAGGTAGGGAAAACTTACAATGATAAAGAGTGATTTGCTGCGAAAAGGGAGGCAGAAAAACGCGATGATGACACCGATGGTTACCAGCGCGGTTGGTATGGCGACCGAGTGGGCGAGACCGCCTTCGCTCAGGAATTGATAGTAAAAGCAGACAGATGCGGCGCCGAATAATGGAACCAGAACCATGCTCGTTCCCAAAAAGAAGGCTCCGTAGCGGAATCCTTTTGAGGATTCTTTGACTGCCAAGATGACACCAATAATAGGTCCGAGCAATATGCCACCTGCACCAAGTCCGGAACCGAGGAATAATAGCGTTTGGTCTTCCATGATTTATCTAGGTAGAGAGAAAACCACCCCGAGTAAACATGGATATCTTTCGCGGAGATTATTAATTAAATACAGTTATCCTCTCACCCGTCTCTCCTTCAAAATACAATACAGGGTCGGGACGACAAACACCGTCACCACGGCTAACACATCCCCGCCGAAGCTGGGGATGGCCATGGGGATCATGACGTCGGAGCCGCGGACTGAAGACGTTAACACGGGCAGGAGGGCGAGGATGGTGGTGGCGATGGTCATCAGTTTGAAGCTAGATAAACAATAGTCGTTAACCAACTCCCAACTAGGATTAGAATAATTCCAAAACTAAATAAACCAATGGTAGGGGCACTTACTCCTGGAATCAAAACCGATTCATCGGGGTTCACGGGGTTGACGTAGACTGGAATGATAGCACCTGGAGCATAGCGCGAAAGCTGCTCCAAGACTCTCTTACGGTTGCCGTGGCTTCGGTTTCCAAAGTACAAGTTTCGCCCCTTTCTCCATTCGTTCATAGCTTGGTATTCGTATCTTACATTGGCACTATAAGATGGAGCTGAAAGTGGTTGTACGATTTTTAGCAATGCAGGCCTAAGGTCGGAGCCTGAGTACATGTTTTCAACGACATACCCTTCGGTTTTATTCCATGATTTAGAAACATGACCCTTGAAGCCTTGCTTTACCGCAATGTACACACACGGGATCCCGCTAAGTGCGATAAAGATGAAAAAGTAAATAACTCCGTCAGATGTTTCCATTTTGTAGCAGAAGAAGTTATTTCACCCGTCTCTCCTTCAAAATACAGTAAAGCGTGGGCACGACAAACACCGTGACTACCGCGAGGCACATGCCGCCGAAGCTGGGGATGGCCATGGGGATCATGACGTCGGAGCCGCGGCCTGAGGACGTTAACACGGGCAGGAGGGCGAGGATGGTGGTGGCGATGGTCATCATCGCAGGGCGCACGCGGCGGCTGGCGGCCTCGACCACGAGCTGGCGGACCTCCTCGCGAGTCTTCGGACTTTCTCCCGCAAAGCGTTGCTCGAGGTAGGTGGCCATGATGACGCCGTCGTCCGTCGCGATGCCGAAGAGCGCGAGGAAGCCGACCCACACGGCCACGCTGAGGTTGATGGTGCCCATCTGGAAGAGGTCGCGCAGATTCTCGCCCGCGACGGGGAAGTTGAGGAACCAGTCCTGCCCGTAGAGCCAGAGCAGGATGAAGCCGCCCGACCACGCGAAGGCGATGCCGGAAAAGACCAGCAGGGTCACGGGCACTTTCTTGAACTGAAAGTACAGGATGAGGAAGATGGCAAAGAGCGAGATGGGTAGCACCAGCGCCAGCCGCTTGGCCGCGCGTATCTGGTTCTCATAGCTCCCGGTGAACTTGTAGCTGACGCCGGGAGGAATTTTCAGTTCTCCGTTCTCGGTTTTCAGTTTGAGGAAGGCTTGCGCTTGTTCCACCGCGTCCACTTCGGCGACGCCTTTCACTTTATCAAAAATCACGTAGCCGACGAGGAAGGTGTCTTCGCTCTTAATCATCTGCGGGCCGCGCGTGTATTTAATATCGGCCAGCTCGCGCAGCGGGACCTGGGTGCCGTCCGGCGCGGCCACGAGGACCTCCTCCAGCGCCTCGATGCTGTCCCGCAGTTCTCGCTGATAGCGCACGCGCACGGGGTAGCGCTCGCGGCCCTCGACCGTCATGGTGAGCGGCTTGCCGCCGACGGCCACCTCGATGATGTCCTGCACGGCCTGGATGCTGACGCCGTAGCGCGCGATGGCGTCGCGGTCGATTTCGATTTCGAGGTAGGGTTTGCCCACGATGCGGTCGGCCAGCACGGTGTCGGCCTTGACCGCGGGCACTTGCTTGAGCAGCGCCTCGATGTCGAGTGCGGTCTTTTCAATCGTCTCGAGGTCGGGCCCGTAAACCTTCAGGCCCATGGGCGCGCGCATGCCGCTCTGCAGCATGACGATGCGGGCCGCGATGGGCTGCAGCTTCGGCGCGGAGGTCGTGCCGGGCACCTTGGTCACCTTGACGATTTCGTTCCAGATGTCGTCCGGGCTCTGTATCTCGTCGCGCCACTGGCGGAAAGGCCGCCCGCCGTCGTCGGGTATCAGCTCGCCCTGCTCATCGCGCTTGAACTCGCCAGTCTTTTTATCCCAGGCAAAGGTCTTTACGCGCCCGCTGGTGTCGGTGATGTACTCGGACTTGTAGGTGATGATGGTCTCGAACATGGAGACCGGCGCGGGGTCCAGCGCGCTATCGACGCGCCCGAGCTTGCCCACCGCGCTCTCGACCTCCGGGATGGCGGTGATGGCCATGTCCTGCAGGCGCATGGAGTCCATCGCCTCGCCGATGGAGGCGTGCGGCATGGTCGTGGGCATGAAGAGGAAGGAGCCCTCGTCGAGTGACGGCATGAACTCCTTACCCAGCCCCGGCACGGCATGCGCGAGGGCAGAGTAGGGCGCGCTTTGCTTGACAAAGTTCGGCATCCACGCGGTCAGCTTGCCAAAGCCCAGCCACACGCTGAAGCCAAATAGAATCACACAGGTCGCGCAGGCCAGGAAGGCCCACTTGAAACGCAGCACCCACGGCAGAATCTTTGGGTAAAACCAGATGAAGGCCAGCATGGGCAGCAGCAGCCCACCGACGGAAATAATCACGAAAGCAATATTAGAAAAACCCTTTTCGGGGCCGAAAGGCTCCCAGGCTTTTGCCAAGAGCACCGCCACGACGAAGGCCACGAGGACGTTGAACACCACCAACGCTTTCTTAGGCAAAGTAAACTTGGGCCGCTTGAATTTACCCGCGACCAGCCAGTGCGCCAGCGGCGGGATGAGCGTCAGCGCGACGACGATGGAGCCGATGAGCGCGAAGGTCTTCGTGTAGGCCAGCGGCTTGAAGAGCTTACCCTCCGCCGCCTGCATGGTGAAGACCGGCAGGAAGCTGATCACCGTTGTTAAGACCGCGGTTAAAACGGCACCGCCCACTTCAGTACAAGCACGGTAGACGATTTCAAGTGTGTTTGAGAGAGGGAGATGGGGGGATGGGGAGACGGGGGGATTTGTAGAGATAGGGAGATTGGGTGAATCGGTGACGGGGAGAGTCTGATTTGTCCCCACCTCTCCCTGTCCCCCCATCTCCCTCTCTCCGTTTCTCGAAACATTTAGACGCTCCGCTTCTAAATGTTTCAGGATGTTCTCAATCATCACGATGCCCATGTCGACGATGGTGCCGATGGCGATGGCGATGCCGGAGAGCGCGACGATGTTCGCATCCACGTGGAAGAGCTTCATGCCGATGAAGGCGAAGAGCACGGCCAGCGGCAGCACGCCACTGATGAGCAGCGCGCCGCGCAGGTGCATGACCATCAGCACGACCACGATGATGGTGACGAGAATCTCCAGCGAGACGGCCTCCTCCAGGGTGCCGAGGGTTTCGAGGATGAGCCCCGAGCGGTCGTAAAACGGTACGATGGTCACCTGACTCACGGTGCCGTCGGCTAAAGTTTTCTTCGGCAGGCCGCCCGAGATTTCCTCGATGCGCTGCTTCACGCGGTCGATGACGGCCAGCGGGTTTTCCCCGTAGCGCGTGACCACCACGCCGCCCACGGCCTCCGCGCCGGACTTGTCCAGCGCCCCGCGTCGCATGGCGGGCCCCGTGCGGATGTCCGCCACCTGCTCGAGCGTGATGGGGATGTTGCCGCGCGAGGTGACGACGGTCTTCCGCAGGTCGTCCAAGTCGTCGATGAAGCCCAACCCGCGGATGACGTACTCGACGCCGTTCTGCTCCAGCGTGCGTGCGCCGACGTCGAGGTTGCTCTGCTTCACGGCCATCTTGACTGCGTCGAGCGAGACGTTGTAGTTGCGCAGCGCGTCGGGGTCGACGTCCACCTGGTACTCGCGGACGAAGCCGCCGATGCTGGCCACCTCGGCCACGCCGTCGACGCCCTGCAGCGCGTAGCGCACGTACCAGTCCTGGATGCTGCGCAGCTCGTCGAGGTCCCAGCCGCCTATAGGGTTCTCGGCCTCGTCGCGGCCCTCCAGCGTGTACCAGAAGACCTGCCCGAGCCCGGTGGCGTCCGGCCCCAGGCGCGGCGCGACGCCCTCGGGGAGCGTTCCGGCGGGCAGGCTGTTGAGCTTTTCCAGGATGCGGCTGCGCGACCAGTAGAAGTCCACGTCCTCCTTGAAGATGATGTAAATCGAGGAGAAGCCGAACATCGAGTAGCTGCGCACGGTCTTCACGCTCGGCAGCCCCTGCAGCGCGGTGGTCAAGGGGTACGTGATTTGGTCCTCGATGTCTTGCGGCGAGCGCCCCGGCCAGTCCGTGAAAACGATCTGCTGGTTCTCGCCGATGTCCGGAATGGCATCGACGGGAACGGGCTTACGCTCGAGAAACTCGATCTTCCAGTCGAACGGTGCGACCATGATGCCCCAGACGATCATCCCCAGCGCCATCAGCATGACGACGAGCTTGTTCTCGAGGCAGAAGCGTATGAGTTTATCGGTCATTGCTGGAGTGGCACATGGCGGAGGGCAAAGGGCGAGGAAAGGATGGCGTGAGGCAGGTGGCGAAGGGCGTGGGAAGGATGGCGTGGGGCAGGTGACGAAGGGCGTGGGGCGAGGGATACGTGGCGTGAGGCACAGGGCGAAGGGCGTGGGGCAAATGCCTTGGGACGGGACTTTGAGGCAAAGTGGTTCATTTGCGTTCTCCTCGCTTTTTGAGTTGGACGATGGCTTTGGTTAATACCGCGATGATATGGTCGCAAAGTGCGGTGCGCTCTTTGACCAGCTCTTCGTTGAACCATCGGCGAAGGCGGATGTAGCGACCCCGTGTTTCTCGGGCAGAGCCTCGTGCAATGACCAGAAAGCGGATGTACTCCTTTGTTGTCTCGCGTCCGTAGCCTTCCTCGATGTTGGCCGCGATAGAGTCTGCACTTCCGAGTTGCTGGGAAATCAAGCGGTCCATCGTGCGCTTGTCCGCAATTTTGGACATGTCTTCCACGACGAAATCAAACAGCTCCATGGCCAGCGTGTAGGCCTTGAAGTTCTCAAGGCTCTCGCTGCTCATTGCGCAGCCTCCTTCGCCCCTTGCCCTTCGCCCTTTGCCTCTAGCACCCCAAAATCCTCCCCGCATTCCAGCATCTCTTCGCCGAAGTAGGGGTTGGCCAGGGTGTCGTTGTCTTGCAACCAGGGGGCGCCGTGGTCGTCGTAAACCATCGGGCAGCTCATATGGTAAACCTGGCCATCGTAGGCCGAGGGGTCCTTCTGGATGGCGGCGAGGAGAGCCTGCGACAGCTCATCGAAGTACGGGCGGCGGATGCCATTGAGGTCTTCGGCCGCGAGCATCTTGTGGATGAGGTCGGGCAGGGCGCCCTCGTGCCCAGTGGTCTTCATCATGGCCTTGAGCGACATCTTGGCCATGGCGAGGTTGTCATTGGCGAGGGCCTTTTGGAGTTTGAAATAATCGGGCAGGAGCTTGGCCGCCTCGGCAGGGGTGAGGGAAAGTTTTTCCGCGGACTTGGCCTCCATTTTCTTCGCACCCATTCCCCCTTTCTCCATCTCTCCCATTCTCCCCGTCTCCCCATCTCCGTTTCTCCCCATAGCCATCATACTCGGCTTGGCCTGGATCTGTAATGAGCTGTCGATTTTGAATGCCCCGTGGGTCACGACGGTCTCGCCTTCGCGGAGGCCTTCGGCGACCAGATAGACGTCGCCCGCCTTCGGGCCGAGGACGATCTCCCGCGCCTCGAAGGTCGGCTGCTCCTGGTCGGGGAGCTGCACGTAGACCACGGCGCGCTTGCCCGTGCGCAGGACTGCGCTCACGGGGACGACGATGGGTTCGACAGGATCACCACCAGTGGGGCCTTCAGCAATTTTCACGTAGCCCATGCTGTCGGCGGGGACGAGGTCCATGCCGCACTCCGGGCACTGGCCGGGGTCGTCCTCGACGACGTTCGGGTGCATCGGGCAGATCCACTTGCCCGCGAGGTCCGGGACGTAGACCTGCCCCCCGGCGGCGAGCTTGGCCTGCACGATGGCGTTGGCGAACATGCCCGGCTTCAGGCGGCCATCGGCGTTGGGCACATCCACGCGGATGCGCACGGTGCGCGTTTTGCGGTTCATCTCGGGCTCGATAAAGGAGATGGTGCCACCAAAGGTCTCGCCCGGGTAGGCCTCCACGGTGAAGCTCACCTTCTGCCCGTAGCGCAGCCAGGCCAGGTCGCTCTCGTAGGCGTCGAGGAAGAGCCACAGGTCGCTCAGGTCGACGATTTTAAACAGCAGGCTGCCCGTCTTGACGTAGTCGCCCTCGTTGACGTCCTTCTGGATGACGATGCCGCCGAGCGGGGATTTTAACTCAAAACGGTCCGAGGGCGTGCCGCTTTTCAAGATGCCCTCGATTTGCTCCGGCAAGAGGCCCCAGAGGCGAAGCTTCTCGCGGGTGGCGTCGGTGATGGCGCTTGTGGGGTCGGCCTGGTAGGCGGTCAACAGCTCGCGCTGCGCGGTCAGCAGCTCCGGGCTGTAGACCAGGGCCAGGTGCTCGCCCGCCTTTACCGGGACGCCCACGTAGTTGACAAACAATTGCTCGATGCGGGCCGGGAAGCGCGCCGTGATGGACTTCACCTGCGTCTCGTCGTAGGCCAGGCTGCCGACCAGGCGGACCTCCGCCGTGGGCAGCTCGCGCACCACCTCCGTGGTCTGCACCTCCGCCAGGGCCATCGCCGCCGAGGACATCTTCAGGGCCGCAGGATCGGCGTCGCCGCGACCCGTCTCCATCGGGATGAGGTCCATGCCGCAAATGGGACACTTGCCCGGCTCCGGCTGCTGAATCTGCGGGTGCATCGAGCAGGTCCAGATGGTAGGAGCGGCCTCTGCGCTGTGATCGTGAGAGTCCTGCCCTGAGTCCGCTGCCGGGCTATTGCTAGACGATCCACACCGCCCCAGGCCGATGCCCACCAGCAAGCACAGGACCGCGATGCCGATGATTGATAAAAGCTGTTTTCGGTTCATGAGTTCCGTACTGACACTAAGTCAATGGAACTCCGACCCTTAGTTCAAGCACGGGTTCCGGTGGGCAGGGGAAGAGGGGACTTGCCAAAACGCGCCGCTGGGTCGATAATATTCCTGTGAGTATTTTGGAGAGCACAGTCGAAAAGCTGAAGGTCTTGCCGGACGAAAAGGTCGAGGCCGTCTCGCGCTATATCGACAGTCTGACCCCAGCGCCGAAGAAGGGCCGCTTCGACGACCTTCTCGGCAGCATGGCGCACGAGGAGGTCGACCGCATGGAGCGCGCCATCCACGATGCCTGCGAACAGATCCACCCCGAGGACTATGACGACTAGGCTCGCCCTGGATACCAGTGCAGCGCTCGCCTGCGGCTCCTCTCGCTCTAGTCTCTCTCCTAATAACAAGCCGGAGGCTTGTCAGCTATTAGCCGGTGTTTGAGCGCAGCGACAACACCGGACTCATGGATAAATAAACGCATCCCGGAGGGATGCCAGCAATGCGTGGGGTCTGGCATCCCTCCGGGATGCGTGATTGGGTGGGACGGCGTTCCGGGGGTGTTGCTCGTACCTCGCTCAACCCCCGGCTAATCTCTGTTAAGCCTCCGGCTTAGGGGATTACCGCCACAGGCCGATGCCCACGAGCAGGCACAAGGCCGCGATGCCGATGAATGATAAAAGCTGCTTTCGGTTCATGAGTTCCGTACTGACACTAAGTCAATGGAACTCAGGGCACTTGTTCAAGCTTGGGTTGGGGGGCGGCATTGAGGGGTGTAGAGTAAGTTTTTCAAATACTAGAATATTATTTCAATGTAATCGAAAGCAGGATTTGAATATACTTAGAAACTGACTAAACAGGCCACTCTGGTGTAGCGACCTCATGAGTATCTGCATCGAATGCTAAAAACTTATTCCTTTCGTACGGTAGAAGAATTCTGCCGCCAAAAGCTATCGTTCTAGCTGCTTTGTTTGGCCAATATATGTTATATGGCAATGTATTTAGATGCCTGTATACTTTATAGATTTGAGGCGGGCCGCCAATTGATGGCATTGATTGGTCTCTTATGAATTCGACAAGAACTTCAAAGGGCTCCATCGCCAATCCCTTGGCGCGCATTCTATTAGTATTCCTGAGTTTTTCGTATACGCAATATTTGGCTTTTTTTACATTATCACCAATGAATGAGAAGTATTTGTTTCCTCCCAGTCGTTTACGATGCATTGATGCTTCTCTCAGTACAAATGTACCTGATGATTTGTTAAAATTAAGCTCCCAAATTTTGAAGCTCTCTAACCGCCATGAGTAACCTGCAAAGATAAATCTGGCTTGAGCAGGATCAGGTTGATCTATTCCTACGGGCAAGCTGGTTATGCTTTCCCACATTGAATTAAATATACGCAGAACATGCCCTTTAAGCTCTGTTAAATCTATAGAGCGATCAAGCAATTGTGGGTGCATTTTTATTGCAGTCTGCAGTTGCTGCATAAGTGGATACGCATCAGCAGTATCGCCAGCAAAAGCGATTAGTGAATCGCCTCGACCCAAATCAAATATCTTCGATCCGATATCCCATGCCCTTCCTCCATTAAGGCGAGAGTCACTAGCAACATATAGCTCTTGATGAGAGGCATATTGACGCACCCAAGCAGCAACTAATGTCATCGATCTACCTTAATCTTCATTTGAATATCGGCTAACATATACGTCGTCATTTTTAACATCCCAAAGATGACCACAACTACATTCAATCGATTGACCGACGCTGACAAACTCATGTAGCCCGCAATCCCAACACCAAATGAGAGCCTCTCGACAAGAGCGACATTGGCCAATAACAGCTAATGAGAACGGTTGATCTAGGCCATTGAAACAAGAGGCATCCGCTAGAATGCAATCTGCTAAACATTGTGGGCATATGCACCAATTGTCGGGTTCTAGTATATCTAAAGCATCTTCGATATCTAAAATCCGGAGATCCAAATTAGCTGTGCTTGCCTTTATCTCCGCAGGCTCTGTCCAGCCGTTTAGGGATACAATGACCGCTTTGCATGCTTGAACAGCAGCAGCTAGTGCTAGTACGCTTTCGACTTCTTTAACGTCAATTTTGTCTTTATGAAACTTGGCATCTACTACGATTCGAACGACATGGCCTTTTGAGGCTATTTCTATTAATAAATCTATTTGTCTCTTTTGCCCGGTATCCTTGTCTGGAATATATGCATTTCTTTTTACATCACCAATTCCTTCTGCTTTTTCATAAAGTAGAGCAACTGCTTCTTGGTATTCTTGCCAGTTCATACTCAAAAGGTGAAATTACGAATAACTACACCTTTGTTTGACTAGCAAGTATATTCCCCCCCCCTTACGCTGGCCTTTCTACGGACACCGTGTCGCTGCCTTTTTCGTTGCCTGTGGTTAGGACCACATAGACGCGGTAGAGGGCGGTGGTGCCTAGGGTGGTTAGGCCTTCGGTGGTGGTGAATGTGCGGGGGGCTTCGGGGGTGTTGGTGGCGACTACGCGCTCCTCGGCCTTCGGCAAGCTCAGGCTATGAGCGGGGTGGTAGGGGGGGCACGGAGCGGCGCTTTTGTTCTTACGATGTCTTGGATTGCCCTTACGGTGCTCTATCTAGCTCTTACGGTGGCCTGGGCAGGTATTAATCTGGTCTGGACGGGCATTACGGAGCCCTGAAGAGCGATTACGGTGCTCTATGCCGTCATTAATCTGCTCTATGTCGTCATTATTGCGCTCTATACGGGTATTACGGTGCTCTATCTTACAATTAATTTACTCTATCCTGCGATAAATCTCACATTTATCGTCGTTCAGAGCACTTTTAGAGCTCTTCAGGCCACTTTTAAGGCGAGATAGGGCACTTTTAAGGTCGTTCAGGGCAGATTTAGGGTCGGATAGAGCAGATTTATCCGCGTTCCGGGCACCTTTACCGGAAGCCAGGACAGTTTCATGTCTCCGGCCTGAAGATTACGGTCCTCGGTCGTGGCCTCGCAGGTGCCGGGTAGCGGCTTCTCGACGATGGCGTAGGGACGATGCCCTTGCGGGCTCTAGGCTGGCTGGTCCCTGCTATAGCAAACTTATACGCTATCTTAACTCTATGTTAATACTGCGTCTGCTATACTGGCCTTCCTTCGTTGAGTCCTTCATTCACTGTTGCGCGCGGCGCGGCTCCAACCCTATCGGCATGAAAAAACACCTTTTACCCGTATTGCTCTGTACACTCGCCGGCGCGGTAACGGCCCAAGCGGCGCTCAGCTTTTCTTTCGAAATGACCGTGTTAGTGGCCGAGGGGGACGCCTTTGCGGTGGACGACACCGTCATCGTGACCTTAACGACGAACAGCGACCTGGGCACGGCCGACACCCAGACCTCGGATGATATTGAGTGGTTTTACTCCTTGCTCGGGAGCAGCGTGTGGTCCGAGGTGACCATCACGGATGGTGATGGCAATACGCTGACCACGGGGTCGTTTGAGGAAAGCGGTCGAGCGTATGAGTGGCTGGAGGCGAAAGACTCGACGGTGACTTTACAGGTGGGCGCGAAATCCACCAGCTATGACGACAATACGGGCCTGACGATCGGGGATGAAGTGGTGAGTCGCATATACTCGAGCCTGCTGACGAGTGACCTGAGCGTCGACTTTGATCAGGATGATGACAGCG
Source organism: Verrucomicrobiia bacterium (assembly GCA_030432235.1). Classification (GTDB taxonomy): domain Bacteria; phylum Verrucomicrobiota; class Verrucomicrobiia; order Opitutales; family Cerasicoccaceae; genus JAUIHT01. Next base: position 1,011,900 of record JAUIHT010000001.1, read on the forward strand.
CCACGGTGGACGGCACCTTCACGACGGGCACCTACAGCATAACCTATGATGGAGGTGAAGACCCGTATGGCTATATGCTGTTCACCCTGTACGACGATTCATCGAATGAGTACACCTACAGCGCGCAGGTCAGCACGCTGACCATCAGTTCGGCCGTGACCGGCGCCCTGGAAGACTGGGCCTACCTGGCCTACGACCCCTGGCATTACTTGGCAGAGGCCAAGACCTGGGCCTACCACTTCTTTTATGATGACGACGAGTACTACTATCTGCTTGCGCAGGGCACCTATGTTTTACTGAGGAAGAGAAGCGATAATGCCCCGGACTCCCTGGACGGTCTGGAGCTCTCCTTGCCCATGCCGGACCTGACAGACCTGGTAATCGACGGTACGTCCGTGACCTTCTACTTTACCGATACATCCGTCGCCAACGGTATCATTGCCGTGGAGTCGAATGGAATCAAAGAGCAGTTGTCCGCCTATACTTATGACTATGTTAAATTAACGAAGGATATTGGATTACTTTCCCTGTCCCTTACAGAAACGGTCCAGGGTAGTAGTCTTTCGGGTGACAATTATATCGAGCTAGGCTACCTGCTGGCCTTCGATGGTTTTGATAGCGGCTACTCTTATGGTCTGTATGTTCGAGACGATTATGCACCTGATCTGGACAAACTTTTTTTAGAACAATTAAAGCCCGATATTATGGAATGCATTGCAGAGGAGTCCAGCATAGCGTCGGCCCTGGGATGTTTCTATGACTCTTTTATTGCGGTGGAAAAGTCCTTCGATAGCTTCCTGGAGGATCATGGCAGTTTCATTGGTGGCTTCATCTGCGCGGAATCCAGTGAGTGATGCCGCTGTGGTGGCTGCCCGTTTTGCCACGCATCGCCTATTCGTCGCCCCTTGCCTGGCGTAAGAAAATTACGGCTCAGCCGTCGTCGCCTCGAAGGTGCCCGCTATTGGCTCGTTGGCGAGGGTCTGCAGGACGATGCGTTGCTGGCGGGCGTCGGTGGCGGCGCGTTGGTGGAGGAGCTGCAAATCCAGAAGGGCGCGTTCGGTCTCGATGAGGTCGAGGATGTCCTCGTCGTCGGCCTCGTAGCTGCTGCGAGAGATGTCGACGGACTGTCGGGCCAGCGGTAGGAGATCGCCCCCGTAGAGGGCGAGGCGGCGGTTGGCGTCGTTGAGCAGGGCGACGCTGGCGGAGACCTCGGCCTTCATGGCGTTGAGGCGGTCGGCGTAGGCGCTCTCGGAGGCGCGCTGATGGGCGAGGGCCTCGGCCTTGGCGGCGTTGTACTTGGGGAACCAGATGGGCAGGTTGACCGCGACGGTGAAGCCCCACGGGTCCTGCCCGGCGTCGGGCGTGGTGGGGTTGACGGTGGGGTCGCCGACCTGGATGTAGTTGAGGCCCACGGTGAAGTCCGGGTACTGCTCCAGGCGGGCGATCTCGCGGCGGGCCTCGGCGGAGGCGACCTGCCGCTGTAGCATGGCCAGCTCGGGGTTATTGGCCTCCATGGTGCGCATGATGGCGATGGGATCCACACTCGTATTCCATTCCCCGACTCTCCCTGTCACCCTGTCTCTGTCTCCATCTCCATCGACGGGGGGAAGGGGAGATGGGGGGATAGGGGGAGTGGGGGATAAATTGTCAGACTCGCCCAGTCTCCCTGTCTTTAAATCTCCCTGTCTCAAGCTCTCCGCGTCTCCCTGTCTCCCCATCTGCGGGAAGGGCAACTCCGGTCCCGGCTCCAGCCCCAGGAGCTTTCTCAAGCTCGCGGACTGCACGGCGCGCTTTTGCTCAAGCGAGAGCAGTTTGTCGCTGACGAGGCCGGTCTCGACCTTCAGGCGCAGGAGGGTGTTGAGCTTACCGCCGGCGCGCACGCGCTCCTCGGTCACCGAGTCGAGCTTTTGCAGCAAGTGCAGGCTCTCGTTGGTGATGCCGATGGCTTCCCCGGTGTAGGCGTACTCGTAGTAGGCCAGGGCGACGGCGCGCGCGAGGGTCAGCTGGCGATTTTGGAAGGCGTAAAAGAGGGCCTCGGCCTCGGCGCTGGCGGCGTTTTCGCGGCTGCTCAATTTACCAAACCAGGGCACGCGCTGGCTGAGCACGAAGGCGTTTTCCTGCGGCCCGGTACGCGTCTGGATGGCCTCGACGAAGTGCGTGACCTGGAACATCGGGTCCGGCAGGGCCGAGGCCTGCGGGATGCGCGCCTTGGCCGCCTCGTAACGGAACTGGTAGGCCTGCAGCTCGGGGTTGGTCCCCTGCGCCTGCGCAAGATAGGCGGCGAGGTCCGTCGCGGTGAAGTCTTCAGAGGGCGCAACATCCGTTTGCGCAATCGCAAGGGACGCGGTCAGGCAAAGGAACGTGAGGAGGCGGACAATCATGCGCTAGGCCTGAGAGAATTGGCTAAGCGACGCAGCGGGGCAAGCTTTTGGGAGGGGAGGTTTTTACCACGTAGAAATGGAAACACGGAGCTGAGAGGCAGAGATTTTTCTCTCACGCAAAGACGCCAAGACGCAAAGGTCGGGCGCAGACTCCGTCGAGTCGCCGTTGGACATGGTGTCGATAGTCATTGACAGTAAACAAGGAGAACATGGATTGAGTAGTATGTTTACTCAGTCTGTTGTAGAGCGCCTCGATTACTATGTTTATTTTCTGCAAGATCCCCGCACAAATCGTGTCTTTTATATTGGTAAGGGTATAGGTAATCGTATTTACGATCATTTAAATTGTGCGGTTGAGACGGAAGTGCTTTCAGTCAAGCTGGATACTATCCGTGAAATTAGGTCAGCAGGAAAAGAAGTTATTCATTACGTTGTCCGGCATGGCCTAAGTGAGGAAGCCGCCTTCGAAGTGGAAGCAGCACTAATTGATTTCGTTGGTATTGAAGGCCTCTCGAATATTCAGGGAGGACATCATTCAGGAGATTTTGGGATAAAGAGGGCTGAAGAAATTTCAGCCATGTACGATGCAGAACCATTTAGTACGAATGAGTCGGTGCTACTGATTAATCTCAACCGACTGTTTAATAGACGGATGAGTCCTAATGAGCTTTATGAGGCAACGCGTAAAGCTTGGGTTATTGGGCCTCGACGAGAAAACGCAAGATACGCCATAGCGACCTACCGGGGACTCACCCGAGAAGTTTATAAAATCAATTTTTGGTTTCCAATTAATGAAGAAACAAAACCGTCCCGGCGTTGGGGGTTTGATGGTGAGTTGGCTGAGCCTAAAATACGGGAAGAATTGTCTTATAAATCAATACAAGGTCTATTTGAGCGAGGCGCAGCAAATCCAATACGCTATATAAATTGCTAATACATCGCCTGCTTGTCTGTGGGCTGCGCCCTACCCGTGAAACTTACTCGCTCTCAAACTGCGGGCCGAAGGCGTCGTGGTAGTAAGCTTTGCCGTCATGAAAGGAGGCAGGCGTGTGCCTCGGTGAGAACTGGATGAGGAAGCAGTTTTGGGGGATGCCAGCGAAGCCGTGGGTCACGCTATGGTCGAGGGCGGGAACGAATCCGAAGCGCGGGTAGTAGTCCGGGTGGCCGAGGACGATGACGAAGGCCGCGCCGGTTGCCCAGGCGTGTGTCAGCCCGTTGGTGACGAGCTGCGAGCCGATGCCCTGCCGTTGGAACTCAGGCAGCACGGACAGCGGGCCGAGCCCCATGCCTGTGAGTTCGCCGTTGCCGGTATTCAGCGTCGCGGGCGAGAACACCACATAGCCGACGACGGTTTCCTCACTGGTGGCGACGAGTGAAAACTGCGGCGAGGCCGTTGCGCGGATGGTATCGACCAAGTCCGCCTCGCCGTCATGCCCGAAGACCGACGATGAAAACGCGTCAATCGTCACCTGCCGAATGGCGTCATGGTCTGCCGGTGTTTCGCGTCGAATGCTAATCATGCCTCAATGAGGCGGTGTGCGTAACCTATTTTGGGCTTCGTTGCCACGGTATTCCTTGGGGCTCATGCCGGTTTGCTTGCGGAAGTTGCGGTTGAACTGCGAGATGGAGGAGTAGCCGGCGCGGTAGGCGACGTCCGTGATGCGCAGGGGGCTGAGCAGGAGCTCCTTGGCGAGCTGGATGCGGCGCTGCGCCAGGTACTCCGATGGCGCCACGCCGACGTCGGCCTTGAAGGCGCGCGACAGATAAGCCGGGTCGACTTTGAGCGTGTCGGCGATTTCTCCCACCTTCAGGGATTCGCCCAGATTATCGTCGATGTACTGGATGGCGCGCTCGGTGACCGCCGCGCACGCGTCTCCGTTGGTGGGAAGCGTTCGGAGGAGGGTGGGGATTTGCTGCTCCAGGTGGCGGGCAAAGATGCGGAGCAGCTCGCCGTAAGTGCCGAGGGAGTCCCGGGGCATGGCCGGGCTCTGGCGCCACTTGTCCTCAAGCGCTTCCATGTCGAAGCGAAAGCGATCGGTGTCCAGCGCCGCCGCCCACGTTTCGAAGGTGAGCCCGGGCCGCTTGTCTTCGCGCAGGCTGGCCCGGCTCTCCAGCGCGCCAATCAGCATGCTGTTGTGCTGGACGGGTGCGCGGACGACGGCCACTCCCGCGAAGCAGCAGTCCTGCTCGACCTGGAGGCAGGTGGTGTCGGGGTCGAGTGCCTTGTGTGCCTGGCACTGTCCGCACTCCGGGCAATGCCGCGCGAGGAAGTCGCACAGCTCGTTGCCGATGTGAGCCGTCGGAGCAGCCTGGCTGGAATTGGCCGCGGGGCGGTAAAGCAGGCGCATGCCGCTAAGCCGGTGATAGACCTTGTCGATTTCGGCAAAGGCATCCGAGGCGCGGATAGCCAGGGCCAGGGCCTCGGAGGCGATGCGGGGACTATCGGCAGGGCGTAGCATTCAGGGGCAGGGTAACACGTTTCGAGAAATCAAAAGATGCGCAGTAATTCAACATGAAATGCGGAGTATTAAAAAACGTAATCACTATAATCATGGCATTCATCGGCATCACTACCGTCCGTGAATGCAACTAAAACTACCAGAAACCCCATTGAACTAACATGAACACGTTACGCATGAATTCCCTGAAACGCATGGTGGCCCCCTGGCTTGCCGCCGGCGCCGTTTTGACTGCTCCGGCATACGCGGCTTCCACAGACTTCGAAGCAGCCATCAGCCCGGTGACCAACCCGGTCTATTTTGACAACACGCTGCCGCAGACGATGATTCGGCCCATCTATATTTTCCAGCATCTGTCCGGCTCTTACGATACGACGCTGGGCAAGATTCCGGTAGGGGGCGACATGCAGGTGGTTGCCATACAGGCGGAGTATGCCGTCACCGATACCATCTCCCTCGTGGCCGCCAAGGACGGCTATATCTGGTTCGAGCCGGATGCCACCGCCGCCAACGGCAAAGGCGCGCTGTCCAAAAAGTCGGGCTTCGCCAACCTCGCCGCCGGCGCCAAGTGGGCGTTCTGGTACGAGCCGGAAGATCAGTTCGCGATGAGCCTGCGGGCCATCTTCGAGTTCCCCACCGGCAACACCGATGTCTGGCAGGGCGAGGATTACTACTCCGCCGCACCGGCGATTTCTGTCATCAAGATATGGGAAGGTTTTCAGTTTAACGGAAACTTCGGCGGCATCGCGCCCTTCAACGATTCGGGCAGCGCGGAAATTTTCGCCAGCGGCCACGTCAGCTACAACATCAGCGACTTGCTCTTCCCGCTGCTGGAAGTGAACTATTTCCATGTGGTGGACCCCGGTAACGGCAACGCGCGATTCAGCGACCAGGCTGGCGGGCTCGTTCCCGGCATCGCCACGTTCGAAGGCGGCGACTTGGTCAACTTCGGCGCGTCGAATTCATCCGTGCACCGTGACTTGGTGACCATGGGCGTGGGCTTCCGTGTGCGTGCGGCGGAATCCATCGATGTCGGTTGCGCCTACGAGTTCCCGCTCACTCCGTCCAGCGACAACCTGATGAAGAACCGCGTCACGGTAGACGTCATTTGGAGCTTCTAGGCTATTTGGAATTTGGCTCACAGGGCGTCCCGCTACGGCGGGGCGCTTTTTTGTAACCATTACTGCCAGGAAGGCGATGGTCTGTGTTTAACCGTGCAGCAGCGAAAATCGCGCTAAGGCATGACACTGGATGCCCTGGGGTTCTCTTTTTCAAGTTATTGGTGTATATGCTCTTACTTGGGCATAGCAAAAAGTCCTAAGGTGGATATGGGCTCAAAAAAGGCTTAATGCGGGTGTTGTCGTACCGAATAAATAGGCATATACTGAATCTTAACCTATCCCCAACAACCATCCGAGAATCATGTTGTACGTCGAGGCAGTTATTGCGGTCGTCGATGATACCCCGGAAAATGTAAATGTACTCCGTGGTCTCCTCACCCAAGCCGCTTATAAAGTGCTCTGTTTTACCAACGCGGAAGCAGCGTTGAAGGCGTTTGGCAAACGTCAGCCTGACCTTGTGCTTATGGATGTGAACATGCCGGGTCTGAATGGCTTCGAAGCCTGCCAGCGGATGAAAGCGGACGAGAATCTTAAAAACATTCCTGTGATTTTCATCAGCGCTGCCAGTGACACACAAGATGTCATCCAAGGCTTCGCTGTGGGCGGCTCGGACTATATTGCGAAGCCTTTCCGCGCCGAGGAAGTACTCGCACGGGTAAAAACCCATGTCGCCAATGCCATGATGCAGACGTCCCTGCAAAAGAGCTACGATCAGGTGCTCCAGTTGGAGTCCATGCGTGAAAGCCTGGTGCAGATGATTGTCCATGATATCCGGTCCCCGCTCACCGTGGTCAGAGGCTTCGCGGATATGTGTGGAAAGCGCATGGAAATGGGGCATAGCCCACAGATGACGGATATTCAGCGCATTGCCCAGGCGGCCAAACGTATGGGGTCCATGATCGAGGATATCCTGCAGGTGAACCAGATTGAAGCGGCAGGACTGGAATTGAATGGCAGTCATTTTAACCTGAGCACTGAGTGCTACAAACTCATCGAGGATTATAAGGCCATACACACGAAGCATCACCTGGTGCTGTCTTTGCCGGACGAACATCAGGAGGTCAAAGCGGACAAGGCCATAGTCCTGCGAATCATCGAAAACCTTCTCAACAACGCCCTGAAGTTTACTCCCGAGGGCGGGACGATCGAGTTGTCTATCCGGCCAGGGGAAACGGGCGCCGTGACCGTGTCCATCAACGATGAGGGCCCGGGTGTTCCGGACGAAGACAAGGAGAAGATTTTTGACAAGTACTGCCAGTTGAGCGCCACCGATAGCCGTTACAAAGGCTCGGTTGGCCTTGGACTGACTTTTTGTAAAATGGCAGTAGAGGCACACGGAGGCGCCATCGGTGTCTGTGATAACCAGCCCGGTGGTAGCCGTTTTTGGATAACCCTGCCGACCCAGCTAGAAAAGGAAGAACCCACTCAACTCCAGCATGAAGTCCCCCAAGCCTGCTAGTACCATCGAGAAGCCCAAGTCACAGACAACGAATCCATTTACCGCCAAAGCTCATGAAGGCGGCAAGGAGTTGGCGTTGCTGAGCACGCTTATGGAGAATCTGTCGGACGGCGTCGTCTCCTGCGATGCGGAAGGAAAACTGACCTTTTCCAACCGCGCCATCCGTGAATGGCACGGTACCGATATACCGTCCATCCCGCCGGAGCAATGGTCGGAGCATTTTGAAATGTATGAGGGCGATGGCGTGACTCCTCTCAAATTCGAGCGTATCCCCTTGCTGCGTGCCTTGAAAGGCGAACAGGTGCAGAATGCCGAAATTACCCTTGTCTCGAAGGGGAAGGCTCCCCGCTACCTATCCTGCAATGCTGATTCGATCTACGACGATGACGGGAAGAAAATTGGGGCGGTGGTCATCATGCATGATTTTACCAATCGTATCCAGTCGGAGAGGGAAATGCGGCAGGCCCTGGACATGCTGGATGCCACGGAGGACGCCCTGCTCATCTGTGACCCGCTGACTCTTCAGTTTGAGTATGTTAACCTGGGGGCAATCAAACAGCTCGGCTATACCCGTGAAGAGCTTCTGCGCATGACCCCGCTGGACATCAAGCCCGATTACGATGAGGAGTCCTACCGTGCCATGCTGAAGACGACCCAGGATCATCCTGAGCTGACACATCGTTTCTCCACCGTGCATCGGCATAAGGACGGCCATCATATCCCCGTGGAACTGCACTTGCAGATGATCACGCCTCCGGGAGGATCGGCGCACGTCGTGGCGATGGTGCGTGACATGACCGAGAGCCAGGAGGCCGAGAGGATGGTGATCGCCAAGGAAGCGGCTGAAGCGGCCAATCGCGCCAAGAGTACTTTCCTGGCAAACATGAGCCATGAAATACGCACGCCGATGAACGCCATCCTCGGCTATACGCAGCTCCTGAAGAACGAGCCGAATTTGTCCCCGGTCGCGAAGAATCATCTGGAAGTTATTACGCGCAGCAGTGATCATCTGCTCGCCCTCATTGATGACATTCTGGATATGTCCAAGGTGGAAGCCGGCATGTCTCGCCTCACGCTCCAGCCCTTCGATTTCAAGAGACTGCTGGAAGACATGGGGTCCATGTTCCGCGTCCGTGTTCAGGAGAAGCAGTTGACGTTCGAATTAGACATTTTGGACGACGTGCCCTCTTACATCACGTCTGACGAAAATCGCATACGCCAGGTTTTGATCAACCTCCTGGGCAACGCGGTGAAGTTTACTCAAGAGGGGGGCGTAGTGTTGCGTGTCAGCACTCATACCACCGAAGGAGTTCCCATTATTTCGATCGAGGTGGAGGACAGCGGCGAGGGCATCAGTGAGGCGGATTGGGAAATGATATTCGAACCGTTTGAGCAAAGCAGTACCGGTCGCTCCCATGCCGGAGGCTCCGGCCTCGGGCTGCCTATCAGCAAGCGCTTCGCGGAAATTATGGGAGGAAGTCTGGTACTGCTGAAAACGGATGAGCATGGCAGCACGTTTCGGTTTACCTTCCCGGCGCAACCTTGCCGGGAGGAGGACATTCCCCACCTCGTTGTCGCGGAAAAGGCGATCCTGCGCCTGCAGGATAAGGACATGGGCCGTCGCATCCTGGTCGTCGATGATCGGGACACCAATCGCGATCTGCTCAGCAAGATGCTGGAGCGTGTCGGCTATGAAGTGCGTACGGTCGTCAACGGGCAGGAAGCCATCGATATGACTCTGGAGTGGCGCCCGGATTTAGTTCTCATGGACATGCAGATGCCGGTGATCGATGGCAAGGAGGCCACGCGGCAAATTCGTGAAAATGACTCGGCTATCAGTCGGACGCCCATCCTCATTGTGTCGGCCAGCGTGCTGGAGGAGAATCGTCGCGAGGCGCTGAGCTCCGGCGCGAACGGTTTTATCCGCAAGCCTTTCCGCGAAAATGAAATTCTGGAAGAAGTGGCCCAGTGGATAAAGGTGAGTTATGTCTACGACGAGTCGCATGAAGACACAGTCGTTGAAGCGCCGTCCGAACTTCGTTCATCCTTGCGTGAGGTACTGAGCGAAAGCCAGTGGAATGCATGCCGGGAGAATTTGGAATTGGGCGATATCGATGCCGTTTCCGAATGCATCCAGAGCGCCTGCGGAAGTGCCTATCCCGAATTGGCCCAAGCCGCCTTACGCCTGACCGACCACTTGAATATGGATGCGCTCAATACCATCTTCGGCGACGAAGAATAAGTCGGGATGAAAGCGCGGCTTCCCTGTCATGCCCGAGGCAGGCGATTGAAAGGGTCAATCCTAGACTAGGCGCCGGGGTGTTTATTCGGCCTTACATGGAGGGCATATGATTGCTTGCCAGATGCTTGTGTATCCTTGCTTCGGAAATCAATGCCGTGCTTGGGGAAATGAAAAAACGGCGGAGTGTGCTCTTTTGTCTAGCCTAGCGCCTTGCTTTTCGTTGAATAAAGCCAGCCCTTACACTTTTCAACACATCCTACGAAAGCATCATTCAACCCGGAGATACTCATGAGTGAAGGTTCAGCTGCCGCCAAAAAATCCACCGAGCAACTGCGCGACGAGATTCAAGCCCGCCTGGGCAAGCCGTCCGCAAAGGTCCGTGAGAAAAAGGAAGTCAAGGAGGCCGCTCAGGACTCCAAGTTCGCGAGCATCAAGTCCAATCCCTATCACGCCGTTTTCTTCAACGAAAACCTGACACCGGAGGAGAAGAAGGCCCAGATCGTGGCTTTGCAGACCTTCTCCGGCACCAAGGCGGAAAACGCCGAGCGCGTGGCCGCTTTTGTGGAGTTCAAGGAGTACCTGCAATTCAAGCGGCAGGAGATGGCCAAGGCTTTCATGAAGCTCGCCAGCACGTCGGACTTCGCCGAGCTGCAGGCCATTCAGGACCAGATGAACTCCGACATCCTGGACTTCGAGAAGAAGATGGAGCCGCTGACCTCCATGCTGGAGGCGCTCTACAGCCTGCGTACGGGCGGCGACAACCTCATCTACGAGGCCTTCAAGGAAATCGAAGCCGAGAAGGAAGCGGCCAAGGAGCGCGAGCAGCAACTGAAGGAGGAAGAGCAGAAGATCGCCGAGATTGAGAGCAAGATGAAGGCGAACAAGCGCAGTATCATAGAGCTCGGGCAGCAGAAAAAATTTGTCTTCTTCGGTGGTCCGCCTGCCAGTGCCGTGGCGGATATCGCCGAGATGGAAGTCGAGAACGACGACCTCACCCGCAAGCTCGAGCGCATCCAGACGAACATTCAGGAGATTCGCTCCGGCGTTGGTAAGGGCTCCAGCCTGCCACCGGAATTGCTTGCGTCGAAGGAAAAGCTGAAGGAGCTGCTCGACCTGACCTCCAAGGAGCATATTGATCGCCAGAAGGCCTTGCAGGACGCCGCCATCAAGTTTGTCGAGACTTCTCAGAAGCGTTCCGCGCCCGTTCTTGGTGCCCTGGAGGGGCTGGACAAACGCGTCGGACAAATCTATGAGGCCAATGGCACCCTGCGCGGCATCTACGCCATTATGGACGACGCCTCGAAGGAGGTGACGGACATCAACCAGTCCAAGCGCTCGGAAATCCAGGGCCAGTTGGGAGAGCAGGACTTGTCCTCAATGCGTCGCCTGGAGCTTGAAGACAGCGCTGCCAATATCGATGAGCACATCGGCTCACTGGAGATGACTTACCAGAACACCACCAAGGACCTCGTTAAGCTCTCTGAGCAGCGAGGCCGTATCCAGACCGCACGTTCCAACAACCAGCAGCAGATCACCAAGACCCGCGACCTGATGAGCTCCGGTATCGGCGGCGTGGCCGACCAGCTTGTTACCGTGCTCAACGGCATCTCGCAGGCGGCCCTGGCGGAATCTTCCGAAACCCTCGGCGACTCCATCGGTCTGATGGATAAAAAGACCCGCGCGGTTTCCGAGAAAGGCGCGCTCAGCCGCGTCTACGAGCAGGCTCAGGAAAACACACGCCTCACGCAGGCCCTCGAGCAGTTCCGTAGTTACGGCGAAACCATGCGCGTCTCCAGTGACATGTTCCGCGAGCAGATGGGCGAAACCATGGCCCTGCGCGACGACCTCAAGGTCCTGGCCGAAGATATCCAGGATGCCGTACGCGACAGCGCCTCCGCCGTGGCCGAGGCCCGTGAAGATTATCAATCCGGCCCCCACGAAGACGACGGAGAAGCCCCCGCTACGCCGGCGCCGAAGAAGGAAGACGACCCCTTCTCGCTCGGTTGAGGCAGAGGTTCTCCGCATGTGTCCCTCGTCGGTTGGACGGCGATACTATCCAGGCTAAGCCATGGCAGCGCAATACACGGAATTTCTCATCAACGGCCACGCGATGCTGAGCGCCCAGCCTGGCTTCAAGCTGGAGGGCCGCCAGGAGGAGCTGCATCGTCTCGGCAGCATCCTCATGCGCCAAAAGGCAAACAGTGTACTGCTGGTAGGCCCGGGGGGCGCGGGTGCCTCCGCCATTTGCATGGGGTTCGAGGCGAGCAAATCCGACCCGGATACGCCGTTCGACATCATCAGCAAACGGAACTTCTGGCTCGATACGGACAACTTTTTCGCCTCCGGCGACCCCGTCACGATCAACGAAAACTACCGTAAACTTTCCCAGATTCTGCAGCGCACGCCGGACGCCGTACTTATCATCGACGACATGCGGGACTTCATCGAGGCGACCCGCAATAATCATTGCTCTAATCTCATCAACGCCCTGATGCACGACATCAAGGCGCGCAAGTATCAGGTCATCCTTGAGACGCGAGATGAGGATCTGGACTTGGTCATCAAGTGCCACTCGGATACGCGCGAGTCCTTCACCATGCTCGACATCGGGGAGCCTGCCGGGGACGAGCTGATGTCGATCGTGAAAAACACCGCCGTACGGCTTGAGCGGTTCCACGGCATCCGCATTCACGAGCAGGCCGTCGAGACCGCGGTCGAGCTGACGACCAAGTATCGGCTGAACGATCTCGGCCTGAGCCGTGCCCAGCCGGATGCCAGCCTGACCCTGCTGGACCGGGCGCTTACGCGTTACCGTAAAGACGCCCATTCCAACGACCCCGCGATTGCTGCCTTGGAGGTAAGGCTCGGAAAAATCACCGCCGCGCTGGAATCCGGCGAGACACAGAAGGAGTTCAGAAATCTCTCCCGGGACGAACTCGAAAGCCTGAAAACCGACACCCGGCAGGAGCTGGACCGCACACTGGCCGAATGGCAGAAGCTCAAGGCGGAATTGCGCCAGTTGCAGATCGACCAGATTGACGGCGAGGCCTTAATCCGTGAAAAGAACGAGGAGCTTGAAGTGCTCCTGGCCAAGGAGGCGGAGGAGGACCGTCGTCGGGAAACCCGAGGCGAGGGGGATAGGGACGAGGAACAAGTCTCCGAGGCTGAGAAGAACGTGGGGGACTTCATGTCCTTTGCCCGGCGTAGCGGTCACGAATCGCAGGCGGTGCAGGAAATCCGTCAGCGTATCGCCCAGTACGAGGCTGCCGTCGGCGAGCAGCAGAAGAAGTACCGGGCGATGATGGAGAAGGTGAACAGCCGGTTGGAACTCACCCGCGATCATGTGCTCGCGCAGTTTAGCCGCTTGGCCAAAATCCCGGTCAGCCAGCTCGATCAGGACGAGCGCCAGAAGCTTTTGGATTTGGAGTCCACCCTGAAGGCCCAGGTCTTCGACCAGGACCACATTGTCGATCGCGTGACGGACTCGGTCATCGCGGCCAATGCCGGGCTGGCCGACGACAACAAGCCGCAATTCGCCTACATGTTCCTGGGGCCGTCGGGCGTGGGTAAAACGCACCTGGCCAAGGTGGCTGCCGAATCTCTCTTTGGCGACGCGCGCAATATGCTGCGTTTCGACATGTCCGAGTATATGGAAAAGCATGCCGCGGCCAAGCTCATCGGCGCGCCGCCAGGCTACGAGGGCTTCGAGGCCGGCGGCATCCTGACCAACGCCGTGCGCCGTCAGCCCAAGTGCCTTATCCTCTTCGACGAAATCGAAAAGGCCCATCCCAGCGTTTTTGACCTCTTCCTGCAAATCCTCGACGACGCACGGCTGACGGACAACCTTGGCCGCACTGTTTCCTTCTCGGAAACCATCATCATGATGACGACCAACGTGGGCACGCGCCACTTCCTCAACCCGCAGATTTCCTTTGAGGAAGCCCAGGCACTCGCGTATCGAGACCTGGACGAGAACTACCGTCCGGAGTTCCTCAACCGCTTCAACGGCCGGCGCAACATCCAATGTTTCAAGGCGCTATCCCTCCCCGGCATTCAGAAAATCGCCCGGGTAGAGCTGAAAAAACTGAATCGGAAGATCGCCCGCCACGGTCTCGCCCTGCACATGGACGACGCGGCGCTCATCGAGATGACCGGTGACATCTATCGGCCCGTCGAAGGCGCGCGCGGCGTGAAGGGTTATATCAAGGATTCCATCGAGCCTAATCTTGGACGCCTGATTTTGACAAATTCCGGCGAGACCGGCACCATTCAGATCGATTACACTTCGGAAGACGGCATCAGAATGCATCCGCCATCCGAGAGCAGCTCGGTGACCGCGGAAGCGCTGAGCGGGGCGACATCCGCGAAGGCGTGAGGTACCCTCATGAGTGACGATTTCGAGCAACGGGCGCGGGAACTGGAGGAAAAGGCCGAGCGCATGCTGGCCACCGCCAAGGCCCGTAAGGAGGCAGTCGACAAAGCGAGGAGCGCCGGTAAGAATACTTTTAGCGATACCTTGGAGACGGCGCGGGAGTTCAACCAAAACGTCAGTTGGCTGCGCAAAGTTTCCGCGAAGCTGGTACGGTATTACCAGGCCGTCGCTGGGGTCATACAGTATATCTGGTTGCGCTCGGGGCCGGTCCGAAAACTGTTTGGTCCCACGTTACGTTTTATCGGTCGGCACTACGCTCGCTTCTTTCGCTGGGTTGCGTACAAGGAGAATGAAAAGACCGGTGAGCGCGTGCTCTCCAAGTCGCGTACCGCTCTGGCCGTCCTGCTCACGATTGTCATGCTGGTTGCCATCTGGTTCGGCACGCGGCCTGTCTTGATCACCTTGCAGCAGGGCGTCATGGCGCTGATCAGCCAACGTGAAGCTTACACGTACTTCCACGGTTCGGAAACGATCGAGGAGGGCAGCCTCTACACTATCAAGACCACCAGCAGGGTTCCGGCCACGCCGGAGTCGACCACGCACATGCAGGCCCAGCAGGATGTGTTTTACTGGATATGGTACCCCGAAGACCTCGCTAATGCCGTCCCGAATGAGGTCGCCTGGGGGCGTGTCAAGTATACCGGTTGGCGTGTGAAAATCCTGAATTGGTACCCCGAGGTAAAGGATGTCGAAGCCATCCCGCTCAGTGAGCTGCCGGACGATCATCCGGCCAAATCCGGCACCTACTACATCAGCGACGAGGAGCTTGCTCAGGCCAAACGCGACGGCATTTCGCTTCCCGGAACAGACCTCAACAAGGCACTCTCGCGGTAGACCGCTGCTCCTACAGCTTCTGTCCGCGATAGGTGATTTGCTTGCGTTTGACGGTGCCGCGGACGAACTCGGGGACGAAGCCCTGGTGGGTCATGACGATGAGGGTGTCCTGGGCCTCAAGCTCGAGGAAGAGGGTGGGTTTGACGATGGAGTGGCCGCTGGGCTTGCGCACGGCGATGACCATGAAGGCGCTCTTGCAGGCCGTTTCCAGATCCATGAGGGTGCTGCCGATGATGGGTGCTCCTTCCTCGATGTAGAATTCAGTAATTTCGACGCCGATCTCGCTGAGGCCGCCGATGAAGGCGTTGTCCTTGAGGTCCTTTTCGAGGATGTCCTGGGCGTTGGGGCGGATGATGAGCTGCGCGATGCGGTCGGCGCCAATGGCAGCCGGCAGCACAACGCGGTCGGCCCCGGCCTGGTTGAGCTTTTCCTCGGTGCTGGTCTGGTTGGCGCGGGCAATGATCATGAGCTTGCGGTTGATGGCGCGACAGCTCAGCACGATGAAGACGTTGACGGCGTCGTTGGGGATGACGGTGGCGACAGTGGTGGCGTGTTCGATGCGGGCTTTTTTCAGAATCCATTCCTCGGTGGCGTCGCCCTCGACGAAAAGACAACCGGCTTCGCGCAGCATCTCTATTTGCTGGCCGGGCTTTTCGATGATGACGAACTCCTTGCCCGCCTCCTTGAGCTGCGTGGCCAGGATGCGGCCCACGCGGCCGTAGCCGCAGATGACAGTGTGTCCGGAAAGTTGGCTGATATCTTTTTCCATTTTGTGTTTCCCCAGAAGGTTTTGGAGTTGCCCCTCCGTAAGCCAGTTAATGAAGGCTCCGAGGACGTAGATGAGGCAGGTGCAACCTGTCAGAATCAGAAAGAGGGTGAACCAGCGCAGTTCCGGCGACAGCTCCCGTACTTCGCCGTATCCGACGCCAAAGATGGTAATCACCACCATGTAAATGGCCTCGAGGAAGGTCCACCCGGCCATGTAGTAGACCTCGGTGCCAACGATAATCGTTAGCGCGAACCAGACGGCGCCGATGATGAATTGACGATTGGGCGAGTTCAAAGCAGTGCGGGGGGGGTAACCACTACCTAAAGCATAATCCGAGCCGTATAAGGATTATTCTTTAACAGGAAGATCGGGAAGGCCGTAAAGGTTTTCCACAAACATCGATTCCTCTTTCCCGGTCTTCCTGTTTAAACTCTTTTCCAATCGCGCAGGAGCCGCCAGCCGGAGAGCAGCCAAAGCACAATAATGACTGCGAAAGCCCACCACTCATGCAGCACGGCGGCCATGGGCAGCAGGAAGGTCGTGATCTGCCAAACCAGCGCGGCGATAAGCCTGCTGAAGTCGGCGCGGTGTTCCATGCGGTCTTCGGCCTTCCAGGTGTGATTCCACAAGCCGAAGGGGCGAACTTTGCGATAGAAAGCCTCGCGGGTGTCGACGGGAGTCGGGATGGTAAGAAGCGTGCCGAGGATGGACGCCACCAGCGACACGCCTGTGATGAGGCCGAGCATGGCGACTTCGCTCAGTCCACCGATGAAGCTCACCGTCAATGCCGTGATGAACCCCGCCGCCACGCCGATGGTGAAGCCCGCGCCGTTGAAACGCTCCCAGTACCAGCGCAGGGCGAAGGGCACGAGGAAGGCGGGAAAGAGACCGATGACGATGATGACCCACACATCGACGATGCTCTCGACCTGCAAGGCCAGCGCCAGCCCGATGCCGACGATGAGCGCGGAGGCGACGTAGCCGACGACGACCAGCTCGCGCTGTGAGGCGCTCTTGCGCAGAGGCTGCCAGATGTCCTTTACCACGTAGGCGGCTCCGGCGTTGATCGTGCTGTCGAAGGTGGACATCGCCGCGGCCAGCATCGCCGCCAGCACAATACCGCGGATGCCCGCCGGAAAGTAGTCGGACAATAGCACGTGGGGCAGGGCACGCTCGGGGTCTTCCTGGCCCACGCCCAGCGAGACGGCGAGTATGGCGAAGCCCAGCACCATGGGCCAGCGGAAGGCGAACAGCACGGTCCAGAGCATGCCGATCTTCAGGCCGTCGTCCGGGGTTTTCGCGGCATAGAAACGCTGCGCCATGTAGGCACTCCCACCGCTGCCGCCCAGTCCCTCCAGCAGGCCTTTGCCGATCCAAAACACGAGGAAGAGCCCGAAGAGTTGATAGTCGCCCAGAGCTTCGTCGAACAGGCGGGGAAAAAAGTCGTTGAATTGCGCCCCGGGCCACTGTTCCGCGAGAGCGGGGGAGAACTCCAGGCCCGCCACGATGGCCACGTAAATCGCCGCGCCGCCGATGAGCACGCTCTGGATGACGTCCGTCCAGACTACGCCGTAGAGACCGCTCATCATGGTGTAAACGAGCGCGATGAGCAGCATGCCGATTTGGCATTGCATCGGGCTGAAGGGCAAAAACACCGCGAGGAACTTCCCTGCCGCGCCGAGGAAGAACACGACCATGCCCACGGTGATGACCAGATAGGTCGCCGCCGCCGTGATGCGCGCGGCCTGGCCCTGAGGGCCGTGCCCGAAGCGCAGCCGCATCCACTCCGCCGTGGTCATGACTTCACTACGGCGGTGCCACTTGCCCATGAAGGCGACGAAGACCGCGATGGGCAGCACCACGCCCCCGCGCATCTCGATGAAGAAGCCGTGCAGCCCGTAGACGTAGAGCAGCGTGACAATCGTCATCGTCCCGGCGACATCGAGGTTGCTCGACATCCCCGAGGCCCCCAGCGCCCACCAGGGCAGTTTTTGCCCGCCCAGGAAATATTCCTCGCTGCTGGCCGAGGCGCGCTTCGATAGGTACGCGCCCAGCGCAAGCAAGCCGATGAGGTAGGCCGCGACAATGGCGTAGTCGATTCCGGTCACGCAGACCACCTTACCATGCCTGCGCGCTCATCAAAGGGTTTTCCTGAAAAAAGGCCGGATTGGCGAGCCGGGTTGCCGGTTCACGATTTCCGACCGTCACGGAATTGCAGGGCCTTGCCGTGCAGGAGAGCGTCGGCTACCTTGCTCCGGGCACCCTCGAGGATGCGCCCAAAGGTGGCGCGGGACACACCCATGCGCCGGCCTCCCTCGGCGTGGTGAAGGCGTTCGTGATCGGCCAGGCGCAGAGCCTCCAGCTCATCCAGGCGCAGCTCTATGGTTTGGAGCTGGGGCGAAGGCACCCCGCGCGGCTTGAAGACGGTTACCTCCGGATCGCATTCCACGAATCTGCATTTAAGTGGCCTCATCTTTTCTTGACGACACCCATAATGAGCATATGCTCAAAACTGGCAACCTTTTTATGACCATGAAATCCAATCAAGAAAATACCGCTTCAACATATGAACAGCCGGTACGCATCGGCTTGCCCGTCGAGGGCGAGGGCAAAACGCATCGTCGCATCAGCTCTCACTTCGGTCGCGCCGAGTCGGTCCTTTTAGTTGAAAAACGCTCCGGTGACACGGCAGTGATTGAAAACGGTTCCGAGCGATGCGGCCAGGGTGGCTGCGGCCCGGTCGATGTTTTCATCAGCTTTGGCGTCGACGCGGTCATATGCCAAAACCTGGGCGGCGGCGCTCTTGCGCGTCTGATCGACGCCCGGATTGCCGTTTACCAAGCCGACACCGACTCGGTCGAGGCTGCCATCGACGCTTTTAGCGCAGGCAGGCTGCCGCAGTTCGACCCGGGACATGTCTGTCATAATCATAGCCACAAAGACGACCATACGCCCTGCGGCCACGACCACGGGCACAGTCACGGCTAGGTGGGTGGACACTCCGGGGCACGCGCTTGGGGATTGTCTCGCGGAGGTTTGTGCCCAAGCTTGGAGGGAATGTCCAAAGTCGTCTTCATCACCGATGCGGAGATGCTACACCACGAGACCGGGGCGGGGCATCCGGAGCGTACCGAGCGGCTGCGGGCGATCATCGAGCGCATGGATACCTCGTCGTGGCGGGAGAGACTGGACTGGCAAACGCCGTCGGAGGCGCCGCTCAACTGGATCACGACCGTGCACGATCCGGCCTATGTGCGCTTTGTCGAGGAGGCTTGCTTGCAGGGCCGCGAAACTCTCGACGCGGGCGACACGCAGGTTTCGCACGACTCCTACCTGGCTGCGCGACTCTCCGCCGGGGGAGCCCTGGCGGCGGTGGATGCCGTCATGGGCGGAGCGCGAGCGGCGTTCTCGGCGGGGCGCCCGCCGGGGCACCATGCCTGTCCGGCACGGGCCATGGGCTTTTGCCTCTTCGGCAACGCCGCCATTGCCGCACGTTACGCGCAGCAGGCCCACGGCTTGGAGCGTGTCTTCATCCTCGACTGGGATGTCCACCACGGCAACGGCACCCAGGAAATCTTTTACGAAGACCCGACGGTGCTCTTCGCCAGCCTGCATCAGTTTCCGTTCTACCCCGGTACGGGCGCCAAGCGCGAAACCGGAACCGGGGCAGGGCAGGGCTTCACCGTCAATTGCCCCATGCTCGCCGGGTCGGGCTGGCCGGAGTATGCGGAAGCTTTCGAAAAAAACATCCTGCCGCATGCCCGGGAGTTTGCGCCGGAGCTCGTTATTGTTTCTGCCGGCTACGACGCCCATAACGACGACCCCCTCGGGCAAATCCGCCTCGAAACAGAGGACTTCGCCAAGATGAGCCGCCTGGCTAGAGGCCTTGCCGCCGAGTGCTGCCAAGGCCGGCTCGTCTGCCTGCTCGAAGGCGGCTACAACGTCCAGGCGCTGGCGGACTCGGTCGAGGCCACCATGGAGGTCCTTTGCGAGGAATGACTCTTACCATGAAGAGAACGAAGGTCACGAAGCGCGGTTCAATGAATCTTTTTGCTTTGTATGCGTCGTGCTCTTCGTGATGAAATATTCGGTTTAACAATCAAATCCCGTGAAAACGACCACCAAGACCCTGCGTAACCTCAAAGGCCAGCGGCCCATCGTGACCCTGACCGCGTACGATCTCATCACCGCGCAACTGGCGGAAGCAGCTGGCGTCGATGTCATCCTCGTGGGCGATTCCATGGGTAACACCGTGTTGGGTTTCGAAAATACCGTGCCGGTGACGATGGACATGATGCTGCATCACACCGCTGCCGTCGCGCGCGCCAAGCCGCAGGCGATGATCCTGGCGGACGTGCCCTTCGGCGTGGCCGGGCGCTGTGTCGACTACGTGACGGAGATGTGCACACGCCTGCTCCAGCAGGGTGGCGCCGAAGCCGTCAAGATCGAGGGCGGTTATCGCCGGGCTGAAACTGCGGCTGCGGTCATCCGTGCCGGGGTGCCGGTCATGGGCCACATCGGTTTGAAGCCGCAGGACGTGCTCCAGCTCGGCGGCTACAAGAAATTCGGCAAGACCTCCTCCGAGCGCGAACGCCTGCTTCAGGACGCGCGCGCCTGGGAAGACGCCGGCGCCTTCGCGCTGCTGATGGAGATGGTCGAGCCGGAGGTCGCCAGGGAAATCACCGAAGCTGTTTCTATCCCCACTATCGGTATCGGAGCCGGGCCTCACTGCGACGGCCAGGTGCTGGTCATCTCCGACGTGCTTGGCCTCAACGCCGGCAAGTATCCCGGTTTCGTCAAGAAGTACGCCGAGCTGCGCGAGGTGGCCGTCAAGGCCCTCACCGAGTACGCCACCGACGTGCGCGAGAAAAAGTTTCCCTGATAAACCCACCTCCTAGCCCCATGAAACCGATAGGCTTTGTCGTCCTTCTCATTTGTGGACTATCGTGTGTCCGAGCTGACGACTTCCGGGGTGTACAAATCTTCGGTAATTTAATAAAACCAGGTTCCCATAGGTTGCATACGGAGGCCGGCGTGGCGGAGTTTTTGTATGAGGCTGGTTGGTATTCGCCCGAGGCCTGTCCTCGTCATGTGAAGATAAAGAGCAAGGATGCTGACGGAAAAACGATTCTTGAGCGAGTGGATGTCCATGCCATTGTTATCAATAATTGGCCGGACCATCCGCTTCCTGATGATGCCACGGTGTTTGTTCCCAGCCATAATTTCCCCTGCATGGATTGGAAAGAACTCAAGGGATTTCAGCAGACGCTTCAAAAGTATGTTGAAGCCATTCGCGAGTCGCGTAAGTCTACTCTGCAATGAACATAGCGGTTTTAGGAGCAGGGGCCTGGGGGACGGCCATGGCGTTGCACTTGGTGCGGCTGGGGCACACGGTTACGCTCACGCCGCGCCGCATGGAGCACGCGTTGGAGCTTTCCTCCGCCCGCGAGAACGCTGATTACCTGCCGGGCTTTGAGCTGCCACACGATTTGCAGATCGGCTGCGAGCTGACCCCGGTCCTGATGGAGGCGGATGTCGCGTTGCTGGCCTGCCCGTCGAGTGCTTTGCGCGATCTCTGTCAGCGCATCGACGAGGCGCGTGACTCGGCCTGGAATCTACAACTCGTCATCAGCCTGTGCAAAGGCCTGGAGAAGGGCACCCTACTGATGCCCGCAGAGGTGGTAGGCGATGCCCTGCCGGGGATGCCGCACGGTGTGCTGTCCGGCCCGACCAATGCGGCGGAGGTCGCCAAGGGCCTGCCCACTGCCATCACTTTGGCCACGGATGCCGACGAGGCTCTGGCCTGCGAGGTGCAGACAGCCTTCTCTGGTCCTAGCCTGCGTGTGTATCGTTCGACCGACGTCACCGGGGTAGAATTGGGCGGTTGTTTGAAAAACCCCTACGCCATCGGGGCCGGCATCTGCGACGGCCTTGGCCTGGGTGACAACACCAAGGCAACCTACCTGACCCGTGCCCTGCATGAGATGGTTCGTTTCGGCCAGGCCCTCGGCGGGAAGCAAGAGACTTTCTACGGACTGAGCGGCTTCGGGGATTTGGTAGCCACCTGCAACGGCTCCTGGAGTCGTAACCGCACTTTTGGTGAGAAATTCGGCTCGGGCGAGTCCATCGAGTCGCTTCTCAGTGGTCGCAAGACCGTGGTCGAGGGCTATGGCGCCACCGCTGCCTTTCAGGAGCTTTTAAAGAAGACGGGCAAGGAGGCTCCGCTGCTCACTGCCATCTATGCCATGCTCTACAAAGGCCTGGATCCCAAGCAGGCCATCGGCGAGCTCATGACGCGGGAGCTGAAGAGCGAGCACTGAGCCAAGGGGGCTCGTCCTCTGAGTCAGAGTTTCCAGTGGTCACCGGAGAAGTCGATGGATTTGTTGGCTATGAAGAACCTGGAGGTTTCATCCAGCCACGCGCAGTAGCGCACCAGATTCTCTGGCGTCGGTTCCACGTAGCGCGGGCTACGAAGTGCATCTTCTTCGATCCAGCCGCGTTGGGTGAGTTCCCGAAAGGCCTCTCGATCACTGTCCGTCAGGCGAGCCATACCATTTTTTCAACAGTGCCAGTTTGTCGTTCAACTTGAAAAGGTCAAGGTAGTCATCAAGGAGCTGCCAGTCGACTGGTATTTGTTGCTTGGACGACTCCTCAAGTATCATGTGTATGTCGTTCCAATCCCTCGCCACGCGAGCCGGGTTATTGGCAATGGCTTGAATTTTGAGGCCTATTATATCTTCAACTTGCACAACAGGCAGCAGTGAGTTCCCCAGGCAAATTCTGTCTGCCCTCTCCAGCATACTCAGACTTGGTCCACGAAAGGCATGCAGTACGTCGATACGCCCCAGGTCGTCTGATTTGGAAAAATAGGTGGAAGCATTCGCGCTGTGAAAGACCCTTTGGAAACCTTGGCTTCTTAAGATTTCGTCAGTTCTAACCAAATCCTCCAATAACAGGATTAAGTCCAAATCTTGGGTGCTTCTCTGGATTCCTCTTAAGGCCATGGCGAATCCGCCAATGAGCGCGTAGCGAACCTCTGCTTTGTCAAGAGCTGTACTGATCGCCTCGATTGCCACAAGCATACTCATCAATGGCAAAGTAGTGAAAGGGGCGCTGCGGTCACGACTTAGTTTTTCGTTTCTTCTTCGCCGGCGGCACCACGCCGAAGCGCGGGTCGCCTGCATCGATGAGGGCGACGATGCGCTGACCCACGGGCTCGAAGGCGTCGTGGGTCTCGGGAATATAGAGCCACTTGGGCAGGACAGGGTGGGGCGCAAGCTCAGGAAAGTTCGCCAGGATGGCTGCGTGCTGATCGCGCTCGGAGGGAAAGAGCAAGCCACGCCAAGGCTCCTCGCGTGCCGCCAGCACGAGCACCAGTTTGCCGTCCAGGTAGCAGGCCTGACACCCAAACATCGGCCGCTGCACGTAGCCGGGCCGCTCCGCCAATGCTTCCACGAAGAAGCGGTAGGGATGAATTTTCTTCAGGGATGACGAAGTGCTCATTTTAGGGCCATTTATAAGACTTATTAGCAGGATTTCTGGGTTATTCACAGAGTTATTCACCGTTTTGGCCCGTTTTTCCGCATAAAAAATAGCCCTGGCGGGCGATTTTGCGGTTGACGAATGGGGTGAAGTGGGGCGAAATGGGGCGAAGTGGTTCTCACGCCACAGGTCTTTTCCGATCATGATCAGCTTCGAACAGGGTCTCTACGCCGGGGAGTTCAGGCATAACCTGGACGCCAAGGCCCGCCTGACGATACCGTCGAAGTGGCGCTTCAGCGGGGACGAGGAGGCGCTCTACCTGGCTTTTAAGGATCCCAATGGATGCATCACCGTCTACCCGCCCAAAATGGTGGCGCAGTTAAAGGAAAAGCTTTCCGCCGTCAGCATCGGTGACCGCAAGGCCCAGCGCGCCATCACCAAGCTCCTCGGCTCGTCCGAGACCTTCACCATCGACAAGCAGGGCCGCATCAACCTCAACGACCGCCTCTACGAGCACGCCGGCATCGCCAAGACCTGCGTCCTGGTCGGCACGGTCAACAAGTTCTCCATCTGGAACCCCGAACGTTACGACGACTACGTTAACGCCGACGAGGACGACGGCGACATCGCGGACATCCTCGCCGGCCTCGGACTCTAACCTTTTACCACACCAACACCATGAAACTGAGCAAGGAACTATACAACGCCGGCATCCTCGGTCACCAGAATACACGGCCGACCGATTGGGTGGTGGAGGATCGTGGGCCGCGCACAGCGAGCCTCGATCCCGTCTTCGGGGCGACTTCGCGTCGTCAGCCTTCCATCAAGGTTTCGCCCCGCGGTCTGCGGGTTCTCTCCAATGTACTTCGTTTTCACTAGTCCGTTCTTACGACGGTTGTGCGCCATGCTTCGCCACCTCCCAGTCATGCTGAAAGAGGCGGTGGAGTTACTCGCGCCCGGACGCGGCGGACGCTTCCTCGACGGTACCTTCGGCGGCGGCGGTCACACCCGCGCCCTGTTGGAGGCCGGTGACGAAGCCCAGGTGATTGCCCTCGATGTCGATCCGGCCGCGGCCGAGCGGGCCGAGGCGGTAAAAAAAGATTTTCCCGGGCGCTTCGAGTTTTGCGCCCTTAACTTTGGCGAGTTGGCAAACTTGCGGGAAAGCGGCTTCGCCGGTGCACTCTTCGATTTTGGCGTGTCGTCTTTCCAACTTGATGATGCCGCTCGCGGTTTTAGCTTCCGCCAGGAAGCCCCCCTGGACCTGCGTCTCGACCCCTCCTCGGGTCAGCCCGCGTCCCACTTCCTCGAGACCGCCGATCGCGAGGACCTCGTCCGCGCCATCCGCGACTACGGTGAGGAGAAACGCTGGCGCCGCGTCGTCGAGGCCATCCTGGCCGCCCGCGGCAGCGGACAACTAGCCACCACGCTCGGGTTCGCTTCTCTATTAGAAGAGCATGCGGACAAGCCGCGCGGCGGACGCATCCACCCGGCCACGCGGGCCTTCCAGGGCGTGCGCATCGCCGTCAACGACGAGCTCGGCGTCATCGAACGCGGGCTCCCGGCGGCCTTTGAGCGTTTGGCCCCCGGCGGTGTTTTGGCCGCCATCAGCTTTCACTCGTTGGAGGACCGTATCGTGAAGCGGCTCTTCAACCGCCTCGCGGGACGCCCCGAACATGGCCGCGACAGCCGTCCGCAGGACGAGCGCGTGCGCCTGGCGGAGCTCATCACCCGCAAGCCCCTGTCGCCCTCGGAAGAGGAGCTTTCCCACAACCCGCGCAGCCGCTCAGCCCGGCTTCGTGCCCTGCGCAAACTGCCCGTCTGAAAGGAGCACTGCCATGACCACCGCCTTCCAAACCCGCCAACTCAACCTGTATAAGTTCTCCGCGCTCGCGCTGGGGGTGCTCATCCTGGCGGTGTCCGCAGCGGGTTCACTGGGCCTGGTCTGGATGCGTCAGCAGATTTCCCAGTCCGCCCGCGATGCGGTTCGTCTCGAGCGTGACATCCAGGAGGCCGAACGTGAGAACGCCCGGCTCGCCGCGCAGATTGCGCGCGCCCACCAGCCGGAAAACCTGGTGGCTCATGCCTCGCCGGCACTGCGTCCGACCAGCCCTGCCCAGGTGGTCTGGATGCCCAACGTCGGCACGACTTTCCCCGACACTTTTATCGCGGAGACCCGTCAGCGCCAGCCCGGCGCGACCTCGGAGTCACCGCTCGCCATCAGTTTCGACCTCGCCCTCCTGAACGCCCGCTCGCGCAACGAGTGATATGAACCGCTCTTACGTATCCGCATTTCGCTTCCTGCTTCTTGTCTTTGCCGTCCTGAGTTGCTTCGTCGTCCTGCTCGGCAGGCTTTATTATCTGCACGTAGTCCAACATGAGCGCCTGGCCGGTCTGGCAGACAAGGCGCGCAACCGTGTCCAGGTGGTCAACGCCCGGCGCGGCGATATCGTCGATGCCCGTGGCAACCTGCTGGCGACCACCAATGCGGTTTACACCATCGGGCTCGATCCTCACTCGCTGAAGGAAGAGGATTACGCAAAGATTCCTGAAATCGCCCGGCTGCTCGACCTGCCTGAGGCAAAGCTGACCGAGGCCTTCGATACGCGTTATCGTCTTGGCAGTGGCGAGGCCGGTAAGGAGCCGCGCGCCATCCGCTGGACCAAGCTGGCTGAGAACGTCGAGGAGCCGGTCTACGAGCAGTTGTCCGCTCTCGGAGTTCGCGCCGTTTATGGCAACCGCCAGTACATGCGCGTCTATCCCGGCGGCGAGCTGGCCGCGCATGTCCTCGGCTACGTCAACAAGGAGGCCCAGCCGGTCATGGGCGTGGAAAGCTATTTGGACTTTTACCTGCGCGGGCAGGACGGCTGGCATGAGTCCGAGCGCGATGGCCGTCGCCAGGAGTTGGCGCAGTTCCGCCGCCGCGAAGTCGAGGCCACCAACGGCCTGAGTGTGGAGCTGAGCCTGAGCGCTTCCATCCAGCACGCGGTGGAGGAGGAAGTGCGCCGTGTGGTCGCGGAGTTCAATCCGCAGGCCGTGACCATCATCGTGGGCGAGCCGGCCACGGGCTACATCCTGGCCATGGCCAACTACCCGAGCTTTGACCCGAACCACTTCTGGGATTTCCCCATCGACGCCCAGCGCAACCGCGCCGTCACGGATATGTTCGAGCCGGGTTCGACCTTCAAGATCGTCCCCGCTGCCGCCGCCCTCAACGAGGGGCTGGTCAAGGCGGATACGGTTTTCGACTGCGCTGCCCCCACCGCCGAGTACAAGGGCCGCACGATCAAGCTGCCCGGAGACGCCCACCGCATGGAGGACCTGACCGTCGAAGAGATCGTTTACAAGTCCAGCAATCGTGGCGCGGCTCAGCTCGGCATCCTTCTGGGCGAGCAAAAGCTTTACCAATATGCGCGTGCCTTTGGCTACGGCGAGGCCAGTGGCTATGCGCCCAGCCCGGAAGCACCCGGCACGCTACACCCGGTTTCGGCCTGGGACGGCCTGACCATCAGCCGCCTGCCTATGGGCCACGCCGTCAGCGCTACGCCGATCCAGGTCCATGCGGCCATGGGCTCTGTGGCTAACGGCGGTGTGTTGATGGAGCCGCAGGTGGTGCGCCGCGTCTTCGACGAAAGCGGCGAAACCGTCGTGCGCTTTGCCCCGCGGGCCCGCCGCCGCGCCGTCACTCCAGAGACCGCCGCGCAAATCTGCGACATGCTGGAAAAGGTGGTCGGTGGTGAAGGTACGGCCAAGCGTGCTTTTATCGAGGACTACGCCGTGGCCGGGAAAACCGGCACGACCCAGAAGATCATCGACGGCCGTTATTCCAGCCAGCACCACGTTGCTTCCTTCAGCGGATTTTTCCCCGCGGACAGCCCCCGGCTCGTCATCACCGTGGTGGTGGACGACCCCGAGATGCGCGGCCCCGCCTATGGTGGCTTGGTTGCCGCTCCTGCTTTTCGCAATGTCGCCAAGCACTGCATCAGCACGCTTGGTATCCCGCCCGTCGAAACCGACGCCGAGTTGGTTTCCGCCAGCGGCATTACGCCTTCTTCACTGGCGGAAAACTCCGCCCGCACCCGGCCCATCGCCACCGCCTTTTAGACTTTTGCCATGATTGGACTCGCCTGCCTTGAAAACAGCCTAGCCTGGAGCGCCGCTCTGGGATTGCGTTTTGCCGTCAATATGGACGGCGGGCCGCAGCGCCCGGCCATGCCCTCCGTGCGTACGCTGGCAACCGGCTTGCCCGAGTCCAAGCTCAGCGGCGGCCGCGAGGAGGTAACTTGCCTGATCACGGACAGCCGTCGCGTTGTACCCGGCGCCCTTTTCTTTGCCATAGGCGGCCTGCATACCGATGGTAACCTCTACGTGGAGGAAGCCATCGGGCGCGGGGCCGTGGGCATCGTCTCCGAGCAGCCCGTAGGGCGTACCAAGCAGGTGGCCTGGCTGCAGGTGCCCAACGTCCGTAGCGCCCTGGCGGAGGTCGCGCGCCGCTTCTACGATCATCCGGACCGCGATATCGACATCTGTGGTGTCACCGGGACGAACGGCAAGACCACTGTGTCGATGCTTCTACAGTATCTATTGACCGAGCAGCCGTCCGACACCGGCCTCATCGGGACCGTGCGTTACGACCTCGGCCCACGCACCATCCCTTCGTATAAGACCACGCCGGAGTCCGTGGACATCTATTCGATGCTCGATCAGATGCGCCGCCATCAGTGCCGTCGCGCCGTCATGGAAATCAGCTCGCACGCCATCGACCAGCAGCGGATCGAAGGCCTGCGCGTGGGCTGTGCGGTCTTCCTCAATCTCACCCGCGACCACATCGACTACCACCACAGCCTCGACGACTACTTCGCGGTCAAGGCACGCTTCTTTACCGGCGAAACCGGCAACCAGCCCGAGGCCGTCGCCATCAATATCGACTGTCCCTACGGCAAAAAGCTCGTCGGGATGATTCCCGCGGCCACACGCGTGGTCACCTTTGGTCGCAATCCCGAGGCCGACATCCGCGCCGAGGATATACGTCTGGAGGCGGGCGGCAGCCGTTTCCGTGCGATCTGGCCCGGTGGCGAGACCGAGATTTTTACCCGTGAGCCGGGCCATTACAATGTCAGCAACATCCTGGCCGCGCTGGCCGCCTGCCATGCCAAGGGCATGGAACTGGCTCCGCTGGTTGCCAAGATCGGCGGTTTCCCCGGCGTGCCCGGTCGCATGGAGCGTGTCGAGGTCGGGCAGCCTTTCCCCGTGCTGGTGGACTACGCGCACACCGATGACGCCCTGCGCAACGCGCTTGCCATGCTTCGCCAGATTACGCCGGGTCGTCTGCTGGTGGTCTTCGGCTGTGGTGGCAATCGCGACCGTGAAAAGCGCCCGCTCATGACCCGTGCCGTGCTGGAAA
Organism: Verrucomicrobiia bacterium; assembly: GCA_030432235.1. GTDB lineage: Bacteria > Verrucomicrobiota > Verrucomicrobiia > Opitutales > Cerasicoccaceae > JAUIHT01. The sequence continues at coordinate 1,040,480 of JAUIHT010000001.1, forward strand.
AGGCTGACTACGCCTGGGCCACGAGCGACAATCCCCGCAAGGAATCCGTCGAGGGCATCTTTGAAGACATGCGCAAGGGTATCCTCCAGGAGGATGCCATCGAGTTCGTGGAGGACCGCCGCCGCGCCATCACCTTGGCCATCGATGCCGCCAAGCCCGGCGACTGCGTGCTCATCGCGGGCAAGGGCCACGAGACCTATCAGGAATTTGCCGACACCGTCGTGCCTTTCGACGACCGCCTCGTCGCCAAAGAGATTCTTTCGCGTCGGGACTATCCCGCCAATGGAGGGGAGGGGGGCAATGCCTGACTTTGCCCCGCAAAGTCTCGCCGGGTGGACCGGGGGTCGCTGGCATGGTGAGCCTGCTGCCGTGACGGGCTTTTGCCAGGACACACGCAAGCTTGCCCACGGGCAGTGCTTCGTGGCGCTCAAGACGGCGCAGCGCGACGGTCACGATTTCCTCGCCCAGGCAAAAGAAGCCGGGGCCGCCTGCGCGTTGGTCAGCCGTGAGGTGGATTGCGATCTGCCGCAGCTTGTGGTGACCGATGTGCTGCTCGCGTTTCAAGCCATTGCCGCCCGGCATCGCCAGGCCTTCGCGGGCAAGGTCATTGGAGTCACCGGCAGTGCGGGCAAGACAACGACCAAGGACCTCCTCGCGGCCCTGCTCGGTGACCGCACGCTCAAGACGGAGGGCAATCTCAACAACTTTATTGGCGTCCCGCTTACCCTCACACGCCTGGACAACGCGCAGCATGACTTCGCGGTGGTCGAAGCCGGCATCAACGAGCCGGGCGAGATGGATACGCTCGCGCGCATGATCAATGCGGACGCCTCTCTTTGTACCGTGGTCGGGCCGGCCCACCTGGAGAAGCTGGGTAGCATCGAGGGTGTGGCCCGGGAGAAGTCACGCCTGGGCGTCCTGGCTCGGGAGGGCTCGCCGGTGCTGTTTCCCGCCGATTGCCTGCGCTTCGGCGAGTTCAGCGCTTTCGGGCCGCGAGCGTGGGTGGCCGCGCCGCCGGGCCGGTTATTGTCTGACGCAGACTTTCATCGCATAGACTACAGGACTGAAGACAGAGAAGAGAGGGGCTGCCGGCTCGAGATTGAGCCGGCAGCTCTGCTTCCTGGTGGCTACGATCTGCCTTTCGCAAGCCCCGGATTGGTCAGCAATGCCGTGTTGGCAATCGCCGCTGCGCAGCTTTGCCAGGTGAGTTCCGAAACGGTGGCCGAGCGCCTGCGCGCCTGGCAGCCCGGTAGCCATCGTGGGCAGTGGCGCACCATCGGTGAGCTGACTATTTACGACGATGCTTACAACGCCAATCCGGCTTCCATGGCGGAGTCACTTGCGGCTTTCGTAAAAGGAGCGCCCAAGGGACAGCCGCGCTTGTTCGTCCTCGGTGGCATGAAGGAACTCGGGGAGGAGTCGGCCGCTTTGCATGAGAAAGCCGGAGCCGGTGTGCCCTGGCGCGAAGGTGACCGCGTCGTGCTTATCGGTGCGGAAGCGCCGGGCTACGCCAAGGGCCTGAAACAAGCGGGTGTGCCCTCAAGCGCCGTCGAGCTTTTTGAAAAAACGGAAGACGCCGGCGATGTGTTGGCTGGTTTCTCCGGCACAGTCTTCCTCAAAGGCAGTCGCGCCTACGCTTTGGAAAAACTAGTGGATACCGTTAAAGGGAAGGAGGCGACATGCTGACCTACCTGGCTGACTACGAGCAGTACTTCGGACCGCTGCGCCTGTTCCAGTACCTGACGCTGCGCATGGTCATGGCCGCGGCTACGGCCTTGTTTATCGGTTTCGTGGTGGCGCCACCGCTCTTCCGCGCGCTGCGACGGCTCAAGGCGGCACAGTCCCTGCGCACCAGCGCGGAGGTGGGCAAGCTGGCAGACCTGCACGCGAAAAAGAAGGACACGCCGACCATGGGCGGGCTCATGATTTTTATCGCGGTTTCGGTTAGCTCGCTGCTTTGGGCCCGGCCCGGTATCTACTTGTGGACGGCTATGCTGGTCTACGCGGGCCTGACCTTCATCGGGTTCATGGACGACTACCTGAAGGTTACCAAGCGCAACAGCAAGGGGCTCTCCAGCCGCTGGAAGTTGGCCGGACAAGCGGTGCTGACTTTTGCCGCGCTGGCGCTGCTTCTGGGCAGCAGCGATACGCACTACCTGATGAGTCAGTTCTGGACGCCTTTCTACAAGTATCCGCTCATCGCACAGATGCCGCTGTGGTTCATCGTTATCTTTTTCTTCCTCGTTATGGCCGGTTCCAGCAACGCCATCAACCTGACCGACGGTGTCGACGGTTTGGCCATCGGCTGCACGGTCTCGGCGGCGCTGGCCTTCGGCATCATGGCCTATGCGGCGGGTAATGTCATCATCTCCGATTACCTGCTCATCAGCTACGTGCCCGGCGCGGGCGAGCTGGCGGTGGTCAGTGCAGCCCTGATGGGCGGCAGTCTGGCCTTCCTCTGGTTCAACGCTCACCCGGCCGAGGTATTCATGGGCGACACCGGTTCGCTGGCCCTCGGCGGGCTCATCGGCACGATCGCCTTTATCATCCACCAGCCGTTGACGCTCATCATCGTCGGCGGTATCTTTGTCATGGAGGCCGGCTCGGTTATCCTGCAGGTCGGCTCCTTTAAACTGCGCGGCAAACGGATTTTCCGCATGGCCCCGCTTCACCATCATTTCGAACTCCTCGGCTGGCACGAGTCCAAGGTCGTCATCCGTTTTTGGATACTGTCCCTGATATTCGCCATCGCCGGCCTCTCCACACTTAAGATGAGATAAGTAAATGCTAAGTGCTAAACGCTTAACGCTAAACTTCATCAAGTCACATCCACATCTTTTCAGCAGCAATACTCAGCATTTAGCACTCAGCGTTTAGCGTTTATTTAAATCCATGTCCGTTCCCGACCAGATTAAGCCTTATTTGGACCGCCCGGTGGCGGTGCTGGGCTACGGTGTGTCCGGGCGGGGGCTGGCGGCGCTGCTGCGGGCCGAGGGCATCTGGTTCGAGGTCTACGACGAGCACGATGGCGAGGCGACCTATCATGAGTTCGGCGAAAAGCAGGCCCGGCTCCACCGGCTGGCGGTTTGCAGTCCGGGTTTTCCTCAAAACCACCCCTGGCTGGAGCGCGCCCGCGCCGCCGGTTGCGATCTGCTGGGTGAGCTGGACTTCGCCTCGCTCTTCTGGGCCGGGGCGCTCATCGCCGTGACGGGCACCAACGGCAAGACCACCGTGGCGGAATTTCTCGCTTTCGCCTACAAGCGCGCAGGCATCAACGCCGTGGCCGCCGGCAACATCGGCTACCCGCTCTCGCGGCTTTGCGAGGCCGGCAACGCGCGTACCACCACGGCGGTGTGCGAGGTCAGTTCTTTCCAGGCGGAAGGGCTCCGCCACCTGCGCCCGCAGGCGGTCATCTGGACAAATTTCGCCGAGGACCACCTCGACCGCTACACGGATATGCGCGGCTACTTCGAGGCCAAATGGCGCTTGATCGAGAGCTTGGCGCGCCCGCGTCTGCTTGTCGGAGAGTCCGTCGCGCAGGCCGCCGCCGAGTACGGGGTCGAGCTACCGAGCTTTGCGGATGTCATCAAGGTGGACTCCGGCGGGGACATCCCGGCGGGGACGTGCTTCCAGAGCTACCCACAGCGGGAAAATTACCTGCTGGTGCGCGCCTTCTGGCAACAGGAAGGACTCAGCGTCCGCGCCCTCGCGGAATCGGCCAAGCAGTTCAAGCCGCCCCGGCACCGGCTGGCGGTGGCCGACCAAATCGGCCAGGTGCGCTTCTGGAACGACTCCAAGGCGACAAACTTTGCCTCGACCATCGCAGCCCTGAAGAGCTTTGAGAAACCGGTCCTCTGGATCGGCGGTGGTAAATCCAAGGGCGGCGATATACCGGCCTTCGCCCGTGCCATCGGACCGCATGTGCGGAAGGCTTTCCTTATCGGCGAGACCGCCCCGGATTTGAAAGCGGTGTTTGAGACCGCCGGACATCCCTGTGCGGTCTTTGACAACATCGACGAAGCCGTGGCGGCCGCCTTCGACTGTACCGAGGGCGAGGCCGACATCGTGCTCAGCCCGGGATTTGCCAGTCTCGACCAGTTTTCGGGCTATGCCGAGCGAGGTATTCGCTTCGAGAAGGCCGTTTTGAGTTTGAAGAACTCTCCCAGACCACATACAAGCGTCGAATGCGCTGTAATCTCAGAAAAGTCGTCATGAAACTCACACACATATTCGCCGTCGTTGTTTTGCTGCATGTCGCGGTGGTCGGGACGCTCTTAGTCTTCCCTGGCTGCAAGGACATGGGCGATGTCGGTCAGACCATCCGGCCCCAGGGGGATCGCGGTTCTCCGGACACGCCGTTCGGCTCGCCGCCCTCCCATGGTCAGGAAACGGTGGCCACGCCTTATCAGTCGCCTGAGTCCTCACCGGATAGCTCCCCGGCACTCGTGGCGCCGACCAAGCCCAGCTGGAATATCGCCACGGACAGCTCCCCGGCGGTCATCGAGGGAGAGGCCGTCTACCAGGAAACCGACTTCAACGCCATCAATCCGGAGCTCGGCGGCGTCGAGACCGTTATGGTCGAGGAAACCGTCGTGACTACGCTCCCGACCGAGCAGACCTACACGGTCAAGAAGGGCGACAACCTAACCAAGATCGCCCGCGCCCAGGGTGTCACTTTGAGTGACCTGATGGCCGCCAATGGTCTGAAAAAGGATTCCATCATCCAGATCGGGCAGACGCTTATCATTCCGGCGGATTCCCTGGCCGGGCCGACCGAGCCGGTCGCCGCCAGCATGGGACCGAGCGACATCGGCCAGGACGGCGCGGTCTACGAAGTCCAGCGCGGCGACACCCTCGGGGGCATTGCCAAGCGCTATGGCACCACCGTTTCGGCCATCCGTGGCGTCAACGGTCTTTCCGGTAATGCCATCTACGCCGGTCAGACGCTCCTCATCCCCGAAGGTTCGGTGGATGTCCCGGCGCCTCCGCCGGTCGCCCCGGCTGCCGTCAGCGTTGGGGCAGGTGAGAGTTCTTACGTGGTACAGTCCGGCGACACGCTCGGCGCGATTGCCAAGCGCTACGGGGTAACCGTCCGCGAGCTGGCTGCCCGCAACAACATTAGCGACCCGCGCAAGCTCCGTGCAGGCCAGACGCTCGTCGTGCCGGTCGAAGGTGCGGCTCCCGCGCCCAAGCCCGCTCCGAAACCTGTCCAGAGTGGCTTCGCGCCGGTGCCAGCTCCCAGCCAGCCCGTGATCGTGGAGGAAGTGATCGTTACCGAAGAAATCGATTTAGAAAACCTGGACGACATTCCCGTCGTGCCTGTGCAAACATCCGAATAACCCAGAACGCCTATGACCGCCCGCCTCGCCGATACGCTTCGCTACCTGCGCTCATTGCGCGCGGGCAGCTACTTGGCCCTCGCGGTGGCGGCGCTCACGGTTATTGGGCTGGTAGCGCTCTCCAGCGCGGGGCGTTCCTTCTCCAGTGACCCGTATTTCATCCTGCGGCGTCAGCTGGTCTGGCTCGTCGTGGCCCTGACGGCAGGGGCGTGCGCCGCATTGGTCGATTTGGAAAAGGCCCGCCGCCTCACCTGGGTGGGGGCTGCCGGTGTGTTGGTCTTGCTGGTACTTGTGTTGATTCCCGGTATCGGCGTAACCGTCAACGGCGCGCGCCGTTGGCTGGACCTGGGGCCGATGCGGCTGCAACCCTCGGACCTGGCCAAGGTCGTGCTGGTGTTCGCCATGGCGCACTTTTTCGCGGAAAACCAACGCCATCGAGAGACCTTCCTGCGGGGCTTCGTGTATCCCGGCATGATGGTGGGGCTCTTTGCCGGGCTGGTTCTGCTGGAGCCCGACTTCGGCACGGCTTTCCTCATCGGCGCGGTGGGCTTCTGCCTGATGTTTCTGGCCGGTGCGCGCTGGCTCTATCTGGTGCCGACGGGCATCACGGCGTTGTCCCTGTTCAGCGTGGCGGTTTACCTCGACCCGGTGCGGCTGCGTCGCATCACGTCCTTCCTCGATGTGGAGGCCAACAAGGGCGACAGCGCTTACCAACTCTGGCAGGGGCTGCTGGCCTTCGGCGCGGGTGGCATCGAGGGCGTGGGTCTGGGCAATGGCCGCCAACAACTGGCCTATCTGCCCGAGGCGCACACGGACTTCATCTTCCCCGTCATCGGCGAGGAGCTGGGCTTCGTCGTCACGGGAATCATCGTCCTGCTTTTCCTGGTGCTTTTTGCCTGCGGAACGCTGGCCCTGCGGCGTGCGCCCAACCTTTTCCAGTTCCTGCTGGTGACCGGCTCGCTGCTTTTCCTGACTTTTCAGGCGCTCATCAACATGGGCGTCGTTACCGGCCTGCTGCCCACCAAGGGCATGTCGCTGCCGTTTATAAGTTACGGCGGGAGTAACCTCGTCGTGATGTTCCTTTTCACCGGTATTGTCATCAACTGCCTGCGTAGCTGGGAAGAGCCCGTCCTGCGCAAGCCCCGAGAGCTATGATCTGCAACCTGTCATGAGCGATTTCCTGATATCCTGCGGCGGCACCGGCGGACACCTTTCGCCGGGCATTGCGCTGGCCCAGTGCCTGATTGAGCGTGGGCATCAGTCTCATCTGCTCATCAGTAAGAAGGATGTCGATTCGCTGCTGGTCTCTGCCTATCCGCAGTTGGACTTCGTGCGGTCCCCCGGGGCAGGGTTTTCCTGGAAGCCGATCCAGTTCCTCAAGTTCAACTGGCAGCAGATCCGGGCGTTTAAATTCGCCATGGATATCCTGCAGGAAAAGAAGCCCGACGCCGTCATCGGCTTCGGTGGTTTCCTGACCGTCGGTGTGGTCATCGCCGGATTTTTAAAAGGCATCCCAGTCATCCTGCATGAGGCCAACCGCAAGCCCGGGCGGGCCATACGGCTGCTTAGCGGCTTTGCCCGTCGCATCTACCTGCCGGAAGGGTTGCGCATCCGCAACCTGCCACCGGAAACCATCCGCCATGCCGGCTATCCGGTGCGTAAGGAAATCAAACCGTTGCCGCGCGATGCCGCCCGCAAGCGCCTCGGCATTGAGGTGCCGGGCAAGCTCTTGCTCGTGCTGGGTGGCAGCCAGGGTGCGCTTGCGCTCAACCGATGGGTCAAGGAGAGCTTCCCGAAGCTGGCCGAGCAGGGAATCAGCGTGCTGTGCGTCACCGGATTGATTAAAGAGAGCCGCGGCTCCGTGGAGCACAAGGCCAAAGACGGCCAGATCGCCCGGGCTATCTTCATGCCTTTCACCACGCAGATGGCCGACGTCCTTTCCTGCGCCGACCTGGTCGTTTCCCGTGCGGGAGCGGGTAGCATCGCGGAGTTTATCCGCTGCCGCCTGCCCGCGTTTCTCGTGCCGTATCCCTTCGCCACCGACGACCACCAGACGGCCAACGCCAGCTTCCTTGAGCAGCAGGGCGGCTGTGTGGTCATCCCGCAGAAGGATATTTCGGCCCTCACTGACGAGGTCATCGAAACCATTTATAACGACTGGCTCCTGAGCCAGCTCAAAGCCAACCTCGAACGGCTTGATCGCAACAACTCCACCGACTCCATGGCGGCGGACCTTGAAGGCATCGTGGCCGAATACCGGAAGGAGGCGGCATGATGGTGGCCCGGCCAGTCAGTATTCCGCAAAGCGCCTTCCTGCTCGGAGTAGGGGGCATGGGCATGGCGCCCCTGGCCATCTTCCTGGCGCAGGCCGGGTGCGCTGTCAGCGGCTGGGATGATTCCCTGCGCGACTCCATGCGCGCGCTGCTGGAAAGCCACGGCGTCCGTATTGAGGGTGCCGTTCCAGCCAGCGTCGACACCGAGGCTCTGGTCTTTTCGAGTGCCATTCAGCCAAGTCACATACTGCTGGAGAGCAGCCGTGTCGCCGGGCGTACCGTCATGCGACGCGGGGAGATGCTGGCGCGCCTGGCCGCGGATTACAAATTGCTGGCGGTGGCGGGTAGTCACGGCAAGACCACCACCACGGGCATGCTGATTCACTTTCTGAAGCAAAGCGGAACGCGTTTCAACTACGTGCTCGGGGCGCGTTTCCGCAACGACGCCCTGCCGCCCGCCCAATACGACGCTGAGGCTGACTGGCTCGTGGCCGAGGTCGACGAAAGCGACGGCACCATCGAGGGCTTCAATCCCGAGGCCACCGTTTTCGTTAATTTCGATTGGGACCATGCTGATCGTTACGCCAATGCGGGTGAGCTGGACGCCACGTTCGCACGTTTGGCCCAGCGCACACGCCGCTCGGTCATCGTACCGGCCGATGTCAACGGTCGCCTCGATGCCCTGTGCGACGCGGAGCTGGTTCCGGTCGAGACTCAGCCCGACGATTTCAACCGTGCCAACGCGGCCTTGGCCCACGCGGCTGCTGAACTCATCGCCGGTGAGGAATTGCCCGGCGCATTGGACGACTTTCCCGGTATCGCCCGGCGCCAGGATGTACTGTATCAGGACAGTGATACAGTTTTCGTGGCCGACTACGCGCATCATCCGACGGAGATTGCGGCTCTGCTCAAGCACGCTCGGGCGACTTGGCAGGGTCGGCTCGTGGCTGTCTTTCAGCCGCACCGCTACTCGCGCACAGCGGCTTTCGCCAAGTCATTCGCCGAGGCGCTCTCGCCCGCCGATTCGGTTATTCTTCTGCCGGTCTATGCGGCCAGCGAATCCGCTCGCGCAGATGGGCATAGTGCCGCCATCAGTGAATTCGGCGACGACCAGTGGCGGGATATAGGCCCCATAGAACTGGCGCCTGTTTTAAATGAGGAGCTGGCCCAACCCGGTGAGTCCGTCGTTCTTTTCATCGGCGCGGGCGACATCGACCGGATGGCGGAAACGTTCGTGGACGACTGGAAAGTGCGTGCGCAATTGCTCGAAGGCGCCTCAGCCGAAACCAAGCTTTCCCTGGGCGAGCCGCTGGCCAAACGCACGACACTGCGCGTGGGCGGCCCGGCACGTTTCCTGGCCGAGCCCGCCGACTTGGACGACCTCCAAGCACTTTTGAAAAATGCCCGTGCGGCGGAGCTGCCGGTCTTCTTCCTCGGGCGCGGCTCGAACCTCATCGTCAGCGACAATGGCTTCGACGGGCTCGTCATTGCATTGACGCAGCCGCACTGGCGAGCCATGGCAATCTGGCAAGAAAATCGAATTGGAGCCTTCGCGGGTGTCCGGCTGAAGGAGCTGTGCGGTTTTGCCGCGAAAAATGGCCTGAGCGGATTGGAGTTCCTCGAAGGCATCCCTGGTACCGTAGGCGGTTCTTTGCGCATGAACGCGGGCGCGATGGGCGGCTGGATCTTCGACGTCGTCAAGTCAGTGCAATTTGTTACGCTTGACGGTGAACTGCTGAATTGGCCCAAGGAAAAATTTCATATCGGCTACCGCAACTGTGCCGAGCTGCGCGACGCCATTGCCATCAAGGCAATCTTCGTCGCAGGCAAGTCCGGTGAGAGCACGGACATCCGGCGGCAGATGGACACCTATGCGGCCAAGCGGAAGGAGTCCCAGCCGCGCGAACCCAGTGCGGGTTGCATCTTCAAGAATCCTGAAGGTAACTTCGCCGGGAAGCTGGTCGACGAGCTCGGCCTCAAGGGGCTGACGAACGGCGCGGCGGAGGTGTCCGCTGTGCACGGTAATTTCATCATCAACCGTGGCGGCGCCACCAGCGCGGACGTGCTCGGGCTGGTGCGTCAGGTGCGCGATACGATTCACCGCGAGCGCGGCATCATGCTGGAGCCCGAAGTACTGCTGCTGGGTGAAAGCTGGGAGGAGGTCCTTTCATGAGCGACACACCACTCATTACCGTACTGTGCGGCAGCGCCTCGGAGGAGGCCGAAGTCTCGCGCGTGTCCGGTCGCGCCCTGGCGGAAACGCTGGCGCAGAGCCACGAGGTGGAACTAATCGATCTGCCCGCGAACTTCCTGCCGGACAACCTCGACCCGGCCGAGACGGTTATCTTCCCCGCGCTGCATGGCACCTTCGGCGAGGATGGCCAGTTGCAGTCCATGCTGGAAGAGCGCGGTTTCGCCTATGCCGGTTGCGATGCCAGGGCCAGCGCCTTGTGCATGAATAAAATCGACACCAAGGCCGTGGTGGCCGATTGCGGTTTTGACTTTGCCCGCGACCTGACTTTCCAGTCCGCCACGCCGCCCGATGCCGCCGCGTTGTTTGCGGAGATGGGACCACGTCTGGTGGTCAAGCCGATGGACAAGGGTAGCAGCGTCGGCCTGCACATCGTCGAAAGCGAGGAGCACCTGGACCGCATCCTTGGCGAACTGCCGCCCGGCAGTTGGATGCTGGAGGAGTTTATCACCGGCCGCGAAATGACCATCGGCCTGCTCGACGGTCAGGCCATGGGTATTGTGGAGATCGTGCCCGAGGGCGGCGTTTACGACTACGCGCACAAGTACACGGCGGGCGCGACCAGCTATCGCTACCCGGCGGAGGTCGACGAGGCCGTGTCCGCGCGCGCGCGTCAAGCCGCTGAAAAAGCCTTTGCCGCTTGCGGCTGCCGCGATTTTGCCCGCCTGGACTTCATCCTGCTGGAAGACGGCCGCCTGATCTTTCTCGAAATTAACACCATCCCCGGCCTGACGCCGACCAGCCTGCTGCCCAAGAGCGCGAGCTGTCTCGGGATGGACTTCGCGGCGCTGGCCGGGCGCATGATCGCTCCCGCCATCGAGCGCTTTAACCAGAAACACCTTATTCCCCATGGCTAAGAAGAAAAAGAAATCCGCCCCGGATACCTCCTGGAGAAAAATCCAGCAGAGTTCCGCCGCGCGCGCGGTGACGAGCTTCGCCAAGAAGCGCCGGTTGCAGATCAACATGCGCTATGTCGGTGCGGCCTTTGGCGTGCTCGCGGCCCTGGCGGCGATTGCCGGCGGCGTGTGGTGGTGGCAGAACCGTGCCTTCAGCGCCCTGGCCGTGCCCAATACCGCCCTGCATAGTATTTACTTCGAGAGCGACGGCGTCCTGGATGAAGCCTGGCTGCGTGAGAAAATTGAGCTGCCCGCCGGGGTTGCCCTCATGGACATCGACATCGCCGGACTGCGCGACCAGCTCCTCGACGAGGGCCAGACGCAATCCGCCGAGGTCGAGCGCATCTTCCCCGACGCCTTGAAGATTTCCGTGACCGAGCACCGGCCCATCCTGCGCATCGCCACCATGGATGCCCAGGGCAAGCGTTACCTGTACCTCGTCTCGGAAACGGGCGAGATTTACAAGGGCAGCCAATACTCGCCCTCCACGCTGAAGGCCTTGCCCTTCCTCGACGGTGTCGTGCTCAAGCGTCGCGGCACCGGCTTCGAGCCCATCACACAGGCATCCGTCCTGACCGAGCTGCTCCTCACTGCTCGCAGAGGCTGGCCCGAGCTTTACGCGGACTGGCGTATCGTTTCCTGCCGCAACTTCTCCGGCGATGTTACCGCGCCCGGCGCCAGTATCGTGGTAAAGACAAACAGCAAAAGCGACATCGTCTTCAACCCGGTAGACTTTCCGCGGCAGCTCCAGCACCTGCAGGAGATCAACGCCTACGCCCGCCGGGAGCGCCTGCCGCGCATTGAGAGCGTAGACCTCTCCCTTGAGGACCCCGCCGTGCGTGTGACCGCCCTGGACCGCCGCGCCGGTCCGCACGCCTCGCGCTAATTGAGATTTTTAACCACGAAACACACAAAATTCACGAAAATGAAAATGTCTATTGAGAGTCACAGCAGTTCGATGAGCTTTCGTGTTTTTCGTATTTTTCGTGGTAAAAACAACATACCCCCGTACTTAGCATGAGCCAATCCAAGATAGTCGCAGCCGTCGAAATCGGGACCTCGAAGACCGTGGTACTGGTCGGCGAAATCGTCAACGGGCGCAGCCTGAGCGTCATCGGTATGGGCCAGAGCTCCTCCTCGGGCGTGAAGAAGGGCGAGATACTGGACTTCAAGGCGGCGAGCAACAGCACCCACGCGGCTATCATGGGGGCGGAGAAGAGCGCCGGGGTGAACATCGACGCGGTTTATCTGGCGCAAACCGGGCGGCATCTGGAAGGCTTTAATAATAAAGGTTCGGTAACCGTCAGTGCGGCGGATGGGCATGTCTCCGGCAGTGACATCGAACGGGCTCAGCGCGAGGGCAAAAGCAAGGAGCTGCCCCAGGACCGTGTTTATATTCACCACATCAAAAACGAGGTACTCCTCGACGGTCGCAAGGTGGACGAGCCGTACCATATGAAGGGCGAGCGACTCGACATCGGGTACTGGTCCATCCATGGAGACGAGCGCCGCGTGCGCGACCACATTCATGTCATCAACGGCTTCGGCCTGCCGGTCGAGGACATGATTGTCTCCTCCATTGCCTCCGGCAGCATGGTGGTGGGCGATGAGGAAAAGAAGGCCGGCGCGCTCGTGCTGGATATCGGCTGCGGCGCCACCGACTGGGTGCTTTATCAGGACGGTTACATCGCCCGTACCGGCGTCGTGGCCGTGGGTGGTGACCACCTTACCAACGACCTCGCGCTCGGCCTCCGCGTTAACCGCCGCAACGCCGATAAGCTCAAGTTGCAGTGCGGCAAGGCCATCCTGGAAAAGGATGACCTGACCGAGAAGGTCTGGATGGTAGGCGACCACATGATTGGCGACCGGCACATTCCCAAGAAGGCCATGGTGCAAATCATCGAGGCGCGCCTGGACGAGCTTTTTAGAATTGTGAAGAAGCAGATTGGTCCGCGCTGTACCGCGCAGAATCTCCCCGGCGGCATCATCCTGACCGGCGGCACCTCGCAGATCGAGGGCATCTGCGAACTGGCGGCCAAGGTCTTCGGCGCGGAGGCCCGGTTGGGGGTCAACCCCCGCATCGTCAGCGAGGATTTGCGCGGGCCGGAGTTCAGCACGGTCCTCGGCCTGCTGCACTACGCGCTCACCGGCCAGCACGCCGAGGAGTTCAACACAGGCGCCCACGAGCGCGGCATCCTACGCAAGGTCGTCAAACTCATCGCCGGCTAACTTTTAGAAAGGAACATCATGGACATCAGCCTGAAGACGACGGACGGGGAAATCGGTGAAACCGGAGTGGGGGACGGCCTCCGCGTAAAAATCATCGGCGTGGGCGGCGCAGGCACTAATACGGTCGACCGACTGCAGTTCGGTGAGCAGGGCCAGGCCAGGCTGGCCGCCATCAACACGGATGCGCAAGCGCTGGCCTCGTCGCCCATCCCGGAAAAGCTCATGATCGGCCGTAGCGTCACACGTGGGCTCAGCACCGGCGGTGAAGCCGAGCTGGGCCGCAAGGCTGCGGAGAATGATGTCTCCAGCATCCTGAATATGGTCAGCGGTATGGACCTTGTTTTCATCCTCGTCGGCCTGGGCGGAGGCACCGGCAGTGGCGCTGCGCCCGTGGTGGCGCGTCAGGCCCGGGATCAGGGTGCGCTGGTTGTCGCCTTTGCCACGCTGCCTTTCTCACTGGAGGGCGGACGCCGCCTCGAAATCGCCGAGGCTGCCCTTGGCGAGCTGCGCCTGGTCTGCGACGCCGTCATTCCGCTGCCCAACGACCTGCTGCTGCAGCAGGCCGAGGAAAACGCCACCGTGCTCGATGCCTTTACGCAGGCCGACGACTGGATTGGCCGAGGCGTCGGCAGCATCTGCGCCATGCTTTTCCAGACCGGCCTCATCAATGTCGACTTCGCCACGCTCAAGAAAGCCTTCTGCGTGCAGGGCGGTAAAACGCTCTTCGGCCTTGGCCGGGGTGAAGGCGGTGACTTCGTCGAAAAGGCCCTGCAGGACCTCGCTCTGTGCCCGCTCCTGCACACTCCCGAGTATGCCCGCAAGGCCGACCGCCTGCTGGTCAACATCATCGGCGGCACCGATCTGGGCATCGGCCACGTCAATCGCGTCATGGCCGCCGTAACCGAGCGCTTCGGCAGCAAAGCTGACACCGTCCTCGGCGCGGTTATCGACGACAACCTGCAATCGACGGTTGAGATTTGCGTCATCGGCACGACGGACGTCGGCGGCGGTCGTTACGTGCGCCAGCCGGTCAAGAGCTACGCGGCCAAACCTAAGCCCCCCGAGTCTCCTCAAGGCAGGCCCATCGACAAAGCTCAGGGCGGGCCCGCCGCGCCCAAACTGGACCTGGAAGAAACGTCGGCGCCGGACAACCGGGAATCGGACTACGAGCCGCTGCCCGAGCTGGATTCGGTCAGGCCCCACGACGGCGCTCAGGGCAGGTCCACAGAGACCCGGATGCCTCAAGTGCATCAGTCCAAGCTCAAGAAGACCGAAGCCAACGATGGCACGGACCAGGAGGAGTTCCTTTTCGTCTCCGAAGAGGAGCAACGCGGCTACTTCGACAAGACCGACCGCAACCTCTTCGACGGCGAAGACCTCGACGTCCCCACGTACCTCCGCCGCGGCATCCGCGTGACGCTTTAAGGGGGATTGCTTTTACGTCATCGCTTCATACAGTGGGTTTTGATGAACCTCAGTGTTGTTTGGTTCCTGTGTATTGGACTGGTTCCTTGCTTGTTGTTGGGGGAGTCGGACAGGTCCGCAAATAACGAGGCGTTAAAGAGGTCGTTGTTATTTTTGTACGATAGAAAATGGGAAAACCCTGAGGATGTCTTCATTGCTACCGTGCGTAAAGAGCGCCTTGAGGAATTACGGGAATTTTCGCTACAGGAGGACTTAAATAGTATTCCGGTATCGATCATTGAGGATATTAGCCAACCCGTCGGCGAAGATCGTGGGACTCGTAAAGTTTTCGTTTTCGAAAAAGGTATTTTCGAGCCAATGGATTATAAGACTTGGCCTGAATTGCTGCTGTATGTGGGTTTTCAAGGTGAGGGGAAAGGTGCTTTATCCGTCTTCTTGAATACCATCAACAATCCTTACAACGGCGTCGTTTTTCTATTTGAGGACGATAAGCTAATATCCGTGATGCAATGGCCTCCCACAGTATGCGATATTCCTGGAAAGCATGAGGTTGTGGAGTCTTCGGAGAAATAGGCAGGCGCTTTTCCCTCGCGGTTATTCCCCATTTCGAGGCTTGTTGTATGGCAATTAGCTGTCTACTTTCTGGCGGCTTATGACATTTGATGAACTCGGACTGCACCCGGAGGTGCTCCGCGCCGTAAAGGAAAAGGGCTACGAAATCCCGACGCCCATCCAGGCTCAGGCCATACCCGTCGTGCTGGAAGGCAAGGACGTCATCGGCTCGGCCCAGACCGGCACGGGCAAGACTGCGGCCTTTTGCCTGCCCACGCTCTCGCGCCTGGAAAAACGCGACACTGAGCGCGCCCCGCGCTGCCTCATGCTCGAGCCCACCCGCGAGCTGGCCGGCCAGGTGGACGAAAATATCCAGATTTACGGCAAATACCTCGATTTGCGTGCCACCCTCATCCATGGCGGGGTGAAATACGGCGGCCAGGAAAAGGCCCTCGCCGATGGCGTCGACATCGTCGTGGCCACCCCCGGGCGGCTCATCGACCACATGGAGAAGGGCAACCTCTCCCTGCGCAACGTCGAGGTGCTCGTCCTGGACGAGGTCGACCGCATGCTGGACCTCGGCTTCATCGAGGACGTCACCCGCATCGTCAGCGCCTGCCCGAAGGAGCGCCAGACCCTGTTTTTCTCCGCTACCGTGCCGGATGCCATCAAGCGCCTGGCCGAGGACGTCCTGCAGGACCCCGTCAGTGTCGAGCTGGGCGGACGGCGTTCGCCCGCCGAGACGGTCGACCACGCCATCTACCCGGTGGACGCCATCCAGAAGTTCGACCTGCTCGTGCACATGCTCGAGAAGATGGACTACGAGAGCGTCATCATCTTTACCCGTACGAAAATCGACGCCGATCGCATCTCGCGCTGGCTCATCGAGCGCAACCACCCGGTGGCCACGATGCACTCCGACCGCACCCAATCCGAGCGCAAGGCAGCTCTCGACGGCTTCAAGAACGGCAAATATCCCATCCTCATCGCCACCGACATCGCCTCGCGCGGGCTGGACGTTAGCGGCATCACGCACGTCATCAACTACAACGTGCCGCAGCACTGCGAGGACTACGTGCACCGTATCGGCCGCACGGGCCGCGCGCTCAAGGAGGGCGAGGCCTTCACGCTGTTTTCCACCGACGAGACCAGCTTCCTGCACAACATCGAGAAGTTCATCGAGTCGACCATCCCGCGCCGTAAGTGGGAGGGTTTCCACTACCGCAACGAGCCGCACCTGGGTGCGTCCGCCCCTGTGCGCAAGCGTCGCAACCGCGGCTTCTCCGCGCCTGGCTCAGGCGGTTTCGGCCGGCGGTAGGGCTGACGCATGACCTGGGGCTGCGCGCCCCACCTGGCCTGAGCTTGTCGAAGGCAACCTGCGGTGCGTAAATAGCACAGGACATTGTTTTGCCGCAAAAGGGTGCCCGTATTAACGCTCCCAATTGGCCTCGAAGGTAGAGAGGGCGACATCGACGATGCTCTTGCCTTCCGGCAGGGGCGGGAGGCCGCTGGGGACGCTGCCGTAAACGGTGCAGGGGATGCCGACTTCCTCGCAGTGCTGCTGGATTGCCTGCGCGTACACCGGGCTGTGAATCTTTTCTCCCGGGGGCGAAAGTGTGTAGAGGATCAGGGGTGCGTCTCCGCCGTGCATGTATTGCTTCGCCATGGGTACGGCGTAGGGCTGCTGGATGGCCAGGCAGGCGGTGATGCCCAGGTCCTCGTAGTAGGTAAGGTACTCGGCGATGAGGGCCCCGGCGGAGGACCCCGCGACGACGAACTTCGCCGGGTCGAGGTTGTAGTCCTTGGCGTGGGTTTGCAGGTACTTGATGGCCTTGGGCGTTTCGGCCAGTATTTGCAGGTAGCCGGCTTTCGAAATGGAGCCTTGCTTGCCTTGATCGCCCAGGAATGGGTAGCCGACGCTGGCCACGGCGATTCCCTGATCCAAAAGCGCCAGAAAATCCCGCTTGAACGGTATGCGCTCTTTTGAGCCCTTCCTGAAGCCGCCACCATGGAAGTAAATGATCAGTGGGGTGGGGTGCTCGCTTTCCGGCAACCACAGATCGATGAGCTGGCGGTCATAGTCCGGGCTGTACCGGAGATCGGAGTGGGTAGGCTTTATTTGTGCCGAGGCGCAAAGAGCCGTAAGGAGGGTGAGAACCAGAATGGTGGGCAGGCGATTCATGGCGGCTTCCTGTGGGATGACTATGTATCACCTCTGGCGCGAGGTTGTTTCAGCCATTCGCACTCACCGGTCAGAGGGACCTGCTTTTGCCTCGCGCCATAGCTAATATCTGCTATTACGAGAAACGTGTTAACTGTTTACATGCAGCGTGATTATTTTCTTTGCACGAATCCTTTAATGTGCTCTAGATAGTATCGTGAAATTGCATAAAATTGCAATAATCCTGTTTTCCTTATACCCCTTGCTTTGCCTCATGTTGGGCGGCTGTTCCCGAGAGCTGCCGCCGGAGGCCGAGGGGCGCGTCGTCATCGACTATTGGGAGAAATGGACGGGCTTCGAGGCCGAGGCCATGCAAGCGGTGGTGGACGACTTCAACGCCTCGCAGGACCGCATCTACGTGCGCTATTTGCCCGTCAGCCAAATCGACCGCAAACTGCTGCTGGCCATAGCCGGAGGGAATCCGCCCGATGTGGCCGGGATGTGGTCCTACGCCGTGGCGGCCTACTCCGAAAACAACGCCCTGACGCCGCTGGATACCTACGTCGCGGAGGCGGGTATCGTGGAAGAGGACTACTATCCGATTTTCTGGGAGCTGGGCCTACACCGGGGGCATTTGTGGGCGCTGCCCAGCACTCCCGCCACCAATGCCCTGCACTGGAACAAGAAGCTCTTTCGTGATGCCGGGTTGGACCCGGATAAGCCGCCGCGCTCCCTGGCCGAGCTGGAGGCGATGAACGAAAAGCTGCTGCTGCGCGATGCCAACGGCAGGATTATCCGCCTGGGCCACAACCCGCAGGAGCCGGGTTGGTGGAACGCCTCCTGGGTGGCGTGGTTCGGTGGCGAGCCCTGGACGCCCGAGGACGGTATGCTGGCCGACTCACCGCAGATGCGCGAGGCCTTCGCCTGGTTTGAGTCCTACCCGGAGCGCTTCGGCGGACACGACCTGCAACAGCTCCGCAACAGCTTTGGCAACTTCGCCTCGCCGCAGAATCCGTTCTTCACCGGGCGCGTGGCGATGACCTTGCAGGGCCCCTGGCTCTACAACTTCATCAAGGACTACGCGCCGGAGGACTTCGAGTGGGGCGTCGCGCCGTTCCCCTCCCTGGACCCGGAGCGCTGGCCCGGCGTGACCATTGCCGAGTCCGACCAGTTGGTCATCCCCGCCGGTGCGAAGCATCCCGAGGAGGCCTTCGAGTTCATTCGCTACGTGCAGCAGCAGGGGCCGATGGAAAAGCTCTGCCTGGGCCAGAAGAAGTTCAGCCCGCTGGTGGAGGTCAGCGACGCTTTTTACGCGGAGCATCCCAATCCCTACATCAAGGTTTTTGCCGATCTGGCGGCCAGCCCCAATGCCGCGCGCACCTCGCCCATCACGATTTGGAATGAGTACCGCAACGAAATGACCAACGCCGTCGACACGGTTTTTCTGGGCGATGCGACAGCGGAGGATTTACTGCCGCCGCTGCAGAAAAACATGGTCGAGGCCTACGACCGGGCCCAGGAGCGTTGGGAGCGCGTGGCCGAACAACGCGAGGAAGAATGGAGGCAGGATGTCGAGGAGTGACTGGATACGGCTGCGTAACGGCCTGCTCTTTATCAGCCCGTGGATACTGGGCTTCGTCGTGCTGAACCTGTACCCGTTGCTCAGCTCCTTCGCGTATTCCTTCACCGACTACTCGGTGCTGTCGGACCCGGTATACGTCGGTACGGACAACTACGAGCGCCTCCTGAAAGACGGCCTGTTCTGGCAGTCGCTCTACAACACGTTTTTCTTCGCCGCCTTCAGTATTCCGGCCAGCCTGGCGGTATCACTGATCTTCGCGGTGTTGCTGAACTTCGAGCTGCCGGGGCGCTCGATCTTCCGCACGATTTATTTCCTGCCGTCGCTGCTGCCGCTGGTTTGCCTGGGCGTGCTTTGGCAGTGGCTGCTCAACGGGGACATCGGCCTGATCAACGCCGCGCTCGATCCCTTCTTCGATACGTTTAACCGTATCTTCGGCACGAGTGTGCGCCCGCCCAACTGGCTGGCGGACCCGGCCTTCACCAAACCCGCGCTCATCCTTACCACCGTGTGGACGGCGGGCAACGCGGTCGTCATCTTCCTGGCGGGCCTGCAGGACGTGCCGCGTTCGCTCTACGAGGCCGCCGAAATCGACGGGGCGAACTTTTTCCAGAAGCTCCTGCACGTGACCCTGCCGATGATTTCCCCGGTGATTTACTTCAACGGCATCATGGCGCTGATCGGCTCCTTCCAGGTCTTCGCGCTGCCCTTCATCATCACTGGTGGCAGCGACGGGCCGGGGCGCTCGCTTATGTTCACCGCGACCTACATCTACCGCCGCGCCTTCGAGTACTGGGATATGGGCTATGCCTGTGCTATCGGCCTGGTGCTTTTCCTCTTCGTGCTCGTCCTCACGCTGCTGGCTCACTTCATCAGCCAGCGCTACACTTATTATCAGGGAGAATAATGAGCTTCGTACGTCCATTAACCCTCTGGCAAAAGGCCATCATCTACACCCTGTTGCTCCTCGGGGTGGCGGCCTTCCTGACGCCGTTCCTCTGGATGGTCTCGACCGCGCTCAAACCCCTGCGCGAGACCATGAGCTTCCCGCCGAAGTGGATTCCATCCGAGTGGCAATGGGGCAACTTTCACCGTGCAATGATCGAGATGGGGCCGTTCTGGCGTTACCTGGGCAACACCCTGATCATCTGTTTTCTCAGCGTTGCCGGGACGGTCATGAGCAGTGCATTGGCGGCCTACGGCTTCGCACGCATCCGCTGGCGGGGCCGCGACACCGTATTTCTGATTGTGCTGGCCACGATGATGATTCCCTTCCCGGTCATCATGGTGCCCATCTACACGCTCTTCCGGGAGCTGAGCTGGACCGGCACCTTCCGCCCGCTCTGGGTGCCTTGTTTCCTGGCCGGCGCTTTCAATGTTTTCCTGCTGCGACAGTTCTTCATGACCATCCCGCAGGAGCTTTCCGAGGCCGCCCGCATCGACGGCTGTTCGGAGTGGGGCATCTTCT
This sequence comes from Verrucomicrobiia bacterium, assembly GCA_030432235.1. Taxonomy (GTDB): domain Bacteria; phylum Verrucomicrobiota; class Verrucomicrobiia; order Opitutales; family Cerasicoccaceae; genus JAUIHT01. Next base: position 1,060,653 of record JAUIHT010000001.1, read on the forward strand.
GGCGTGTTGTCCTGCCGTTGAGCCGCCCGGCCTTGCTGGTGGTGGCGCTGTTCCAATTCATGTTCAGTTGGAACGACTTCCTCGGGCCGCTCATTTACCTGACCGACCAGCAGGACTACACCCTGGCCCTCGGCCTGCAGTCTTTCCAGAGCAAGAGCGGTGGCACCTCCTGGAATCTCCTTATGGCCGCCTCGACCCTTATCGCCGTGCCGGTGATTGTGCTGTTCTTCTTCACCCAGAAGAGCTTCGTCGAGGGCATCGCCACGACGGGCTCCAAGGGCTAACTATATATTATTGCCGACTACAAACAGGCTGAAAGCCTGACGCATCGTAGCCAGGGGCAACGCCCCTGGTTGACTGACGAATTATCTTCGCAGGCTAAAGGCCTGCTACAAACGTAGCGCATCGCTGGAGCAGGCCTTCAGCCTGCGGCTACAACTATATTTAAACGCGCTAGAGGAACTAGGTAAGGCGTGCGCACAGGGTCGTGTAGCGTTCGCGGGTCGGTAAGCCATCCTCGCGTATCGTCCCAAGCAAGTAGTCGCGGGATCGTTCTTCCACAGGAGCAGTCAGACACCAGAGGGGAAACTGGTCCCGGGCCAAATCGACTTCGGTGCCGTCGTCGAGGCGATTCCAGAAGTGTGAGTGGCCACAGACAAGCGAGCGGAGGATGACGCCACCGAAACGGTCTTGCACGAGCAGTGCCGTGACTCCGCATTGGCCCTTGGCCGGGCAGGCGGGACTCCAGCCCTCAGGGTCTGTGCTGGTGTCGGCACTCCAGGTCTGCTCCAACTGGGTGCGCAGCGAGAGGAGTGCGTTCGTGAGAGTCGCCTGCATGCCAAGGGGTGCCTAGGCTTCTCCTAGCCAGGCCAGGGTCAGCAGCTCGCGGAGGCGCTCGGGGTTTTGGGCGCTGGTCTTGGCGATGAAACCACGCTTGTGGGCAAAGTGGACGTCGGGCTCGGCGTCGACGCGGGAGAAGTCGAGCAGCGGGCTGTCGTTAAACTTGCGCAGACCGTGGCCTTCGCTGCGGTTGTCCGGGGTGACCACGGCCACGACGGTTTCCTCCTTCTCCAGCGCCTTGAGGTGGAAGCCGACGCCGGTGGCGGCATCGCCGATGGGTGAATTGCGATTCAGGATGGCAAAGACTTCGAAGGTCTGGTCGCCCCGCTCGATGGTCCAGAGCTCACCGTTTTCCTGCAGGAATTGGATCTGTGCGGTCAGCCCCTGGATGTAGCCCAGCCATTCGCTGCCCATGGCCCGCATGACCTCCCAGAGCGGCTCGCCGGGCAGATGGGTGCTTTGTTTGGCAAAGAGCCGTAGGATGGTCGGGTCGACGGGGGAGTCGAGCTTGCGCATCTGCTCGGGGGTGACGCCGATCCACTCGGCCGTTTCCTTGGGGCCGCGGCAGTCGAAGTGCTCGGTCGCCTCCAGCCAGTCGCAGAATTGCCGCGCGTGTTCCAGTAGTCCGATGTGTTGCAGGACGAGCGACAGCGCGCAGGATACCTCCGCGTCGCGAGGGAACTGGTGGTGGTCGAAATTCAGGAGTTCCGGCTCGTGCCGATGGCCGATATCGAGCACCGCGATGCGGGCGTCGGCCAGCTCGGCTTCGGTGGGGTCGCGACGCTCAATCGGGGCGGGGCATTCGCTCAGCAGTACGCAGCAGGCGAGAAACTCGTCCCGATGCGCTCCTCCGCCATGCGTGATAATCTTATCTATATCCATGTGCTGCCCGACAAGGCAGGCAAATACGCGCAAGGTCAAGCCAGCGTCCGCTCTATTAATTCCCTGGAAAATATTTTAACCACGAAAAGGCACAAAACACACAAAACGGCGGTAAAGGGAGAGCGTGACTCTGGTTCTTGCGCTTATTGTGCCTTTTCGGGGCCAATCACTTTTATTGAGAACTGAGCGTACATGTCACTGGGGTCTGCTCAGAGATGGACTGCCCCAACATAGACAACGTATCCAATTAATCCAATACATCCTCCGTAACTATTGACAGATGAGAAACTTATGATATTATCGGGGCGTCATGAGCACCGAAGCCAAGTTCACCGAAATCTGTCATCCGCGTGCGGGTTGCCCGCCGTAGCCGGGGGCATTACCGCTGATCCAGGCGGATGTCCGGCGAGTCTCGGGTGGCTCCATTCATCGCCTCGCGTGCCCAGGAGCGCACGGCGAGGGTAGCATTAAATGAAGGAGGAGACGATTTGAGATGAAGCCGGGCGGATGCCTCCGATTACCGGATGTTCTTTGACATGGCTGCATGGATTGCAGCCGATAGCCCAGCCAGCCTTACGACGACTTCTTGTTCAGCCGGGATTCGAGCTCCCCCATCACTTTGGTAGGGCCGACGTAGGTTTTGCCCTCGTAGCTGTGGGAGATGACATTGCCGTCCTTGTCGACCAACACGAGGCAGGGGATGCCGCTGCCTCTGAATTGGGTCAGCTCTTTGCTGGATTTCTTCTTATCGAAGTCAAGAGCGAGCCACTCCATGTCGTCGTCTTTCATGTAGCCTTCCATGGCCTCCTCGCTGCGGTCGCTGCTGACGAAGATGATTTCAAACTCGTCGCCGTTTTTGCGCTGTTGCTTCTTGTAGAAGTCAACCAGCTTGGGAGTGAATTTCCGGCAGGGGCCACACCAGGAGGCCGAGTAGTAAATCGCATAATACTCGCGGGGCGCGATCTCATCCGGACTCACGCGGCTCATACGGCTGCCGTTCATGCGGACGAGGTTCTTGGAGATTTCCTCCTCGAAGGCGGTCTTCGGGCGGATAGTAGAGGCACTGCCGGTGTCCTTCGGCTCAGCCTCATTGGATGCTTTTCCGCTGGTGATGTACTGCTGGTCGGCCTCGCTGAGCTTGTTCAGGGGCACTTGGTAGCGCATGCCGTCGCTCTTCGAGAAGATGACGATGGTTTGGCCGCCCATTTCCATGGTTCCAGCGAAATCGGCTTCCATGGTGATGCCCTCGCTGTTGGTCCAGGTACGGGCGGACAGGACGGAAGCGCTGATAAGGAATAGATAGAGGAGATGATATGGCTGCTTCATGACGTGGAAATTGAATACACCGTAGGTGCGAAAGGCAATCCACAATGCAGTGCCGGAAAAGCTTGGCCTTGGCGCGGGGATGCCTCAATCTGTCGCGGATTATGGCAGACGAAGCCGAAACCCCCGCCGCCCGTGTGGCCGAGATCTCCCGCAAAACCGCGGAGACGGATATTTCCCTGCGCATCGATCTGGACGGCTCCGGCAAGTCCGAGATCGCCACGGGCGTGCCCTTCTTCGACCACATGCTGACGCTTTTCGCCAAGCATGGGCTGTTCGACCTCACCGTCGACGCCAAGGGAGACGTTGAGGTGGATTATCACCACACCGTGGAAGACGTCGGCATCGTGTTGGGGCAGGCCATCAAGGAGGCCCTGGGGGACAAGGCTGGCATCAAGCGTTACGGCTTCTTCATTCTTCCGATGGACGAATGCCTGGCCCGCTGTGCCCTCGACCTGTCCAACCGCCCGCTCTTTGTCTACAAGGTAGAGGCTGTCAGTCTGATGGTGCGCGATTTCAACATCCTGCTGGTACGGGAATTCTTCCAGGCTTTCGCCAACGCCGTCGGCGCCAACCTGCACCTCGCCCTGGAGTACGGCAGCGAGCCGCACCACATCGCCGAGGCGCTCTTCAAGTGCTTCGCGCGCGCCCTCGACGCGGCCACACAGGTCGACCCACGGCTCGGTGGCGCCCTGCCCAGCACCAAGGAGATGCTGTAGCGGCAAATCGGTAGTCAACAGTCATCAGACCGATGACGAAAGGAGAGTTTCATTGTTTGACTCCCTCTTGACTACTGACCCTTGACTCTTGACTGTCCTCGCCATGACCCAACCCGACATCGCAGTCATCGACCCCGGCATGGGGAACCTGCGCAGCGTGTGCAAAGCCTGGGAGCACGCCGGGGCCGCTGTACGCCTATGCGACAGCCCGGAGGCCGTCGGACAGCCTGACGCGGTGGTATTCCCGGGGCAGGGGGGTATGCCGCACTGCATGGAGGCGCTCCGGGCCACCGGCTTTGACAGCTTCCTCAAGGACTGGATTGCCGCCGACAAGCCCTTTTTCGGCATCTGCCTGGGTCTGCAGGCGCTCTTTGAGGTCTCCGAGGAGGGCGAAACCCCCGCATTGGGCGTTTTTCCCGGCCAAGTGGTGCGTTTTCGTCTCGGGACGGAGTATAAAATTCCGCACATGGGCTGGAATACCGTTACATTTCAAGGGGAACCCACTCCTGCGGAGGCCGGCTTGAGCCGCTCGGAGGACCAGTTTTACTTCGTTCACAGCTACCACGTCGAGACGCCGGAGGCCTCCATTGTCTGGGGAGAGACGGAGTACGGCTACCGTTTTGTCAGCGCGGTGAGGCGTGGACGCTGCTTCGCCACCCAGTTTCACCCCGAAAAAAGCCAGGCGAAAGGCTTGCAACTTTACCGCAACTTTGTGGAGTCTTTGTAAAGGTATGTTGCAGCGCAACTTGCCCTTGCCAGATACGGAAAAGCTGACCTAGTCTTATTCTCCCTCTGGTTTTTAGCCGCAATCACCACGATTCACATGGAAGATACCGCCACATTACGCATCGCAGACGAGAACTACACCTTCCCGCTTATGGTTGGGACGGAGGGCGAAAAAGCCATCGACACGCGCTCGCTGCGTTCGTCCAGCGGCTTTATCACCTACGACGACGGTTACGGGAACACCGGGTCCTGCCAGAGCAAGATCACCTTCATCGACGGGGAAAAGGGCATCCTGCGCTACCGCGGCTATCCCATTGAGCAACTGGCGGAGAGCTCCACCTTCATCGAGGCCGCCTACCTGATTATCTACGGAGAGCTGCCCAACCGCGGCCAGCTCAGCCAGTTCTCGCAGAACGTCCTGCGCCAGGCCCGCATCGATGTGGGCATGAACAATATCTTCGAGGGCTTTCCGCACAATTCCCACCCCATGGCCATGCTGAGCGCCATGCTGAACACCCTCGGCTGCTATTACTCAGAGCTGGCCAGTAACAACCGCGAGCGTGACCTGGAGAACTTCGACCAGGCCGCTTCCGTCCTGCTTTCCAAGGTGCGCACCCTGGCCGCCATGTCCTACCGCATGAAGCAGGGGCTGCCCTTCATCTACCCGAAGGGTAACATGGGCTACTCCCAGAACTTCCTGCACATGATGTTCTCGGAGCCCTACAACGAGTACTATCCGCATGACGATGTCACCAAGGCGCTCGACCTGATTTTCCTCCTCCACGCCGACCACGAGCAGAACTGCTCCACCTCCACCGTGCGCATGGTAGCCAGCGGCGGGGCCAACCTCTTCGCCTCCGTTGCTGCCGGCGTTTGCGCCCTGTGGGGCCCGCTGCATGGCGGCGCCAATATGGCCGTGGTCAAAATGCTCCAGGAAATCCACGATGCCGGTGACGATGGCCGCAAATTCATTGAGAAGGCCAAGAAGGGTGAAGCCCGCCTGATGGGCTTTGGCCACCGCGTTTACAAGAACTACGACCCGCGCGCCAAGATTCTCGGCGAGTACTGCGAAAAGGTGCTCAAGGCCCTCGGACGCAAGGACCCGCTGCTGGACATCGCCCGCCACCTTGAGCAGGAGGCCCTCAGCGACGATTACTTCATCCAGCGCAAGCTCTACCCGAACGTCGACTTCTACAGCGGCATCATCCTCAAGGCCGTCGGCCTGCCGCTGGACATGTTCACGGTCATCTTCGCCATCGGTCGCATGCCTGGGTGGATCGCCAACTGGAAGGAAGTGGCCGAGAGCAGCAGCCGCATCCATCGTCCGCGCCAGATTTATGTCGGCCCCACCATCCGCGACTACGTCATGATGAAGGACCGTGGCCGTGATTGGCCCCCCGCCGCCAAGGAGTAGGACCACTTGGTTTTAGTCGCGGCTCTGTTCAGACTGGACAGGGCTTTTGCCAGGGGGCACCTTGTTGAGGTGTTATGAGCCGTCTCCTCTGGCACGGGGCATTGTATGTCCTCCTTGTCTCGACCGCGTTTATCGCGATGGGGCTCATTTCGTTGCCGCCGACGAACATGACGACCGTGTGGCTGCCCGCCGGGGTGGCCCTGGCTCTGATGGTTTTCCGGTTGGGCTGGTGGGCGCTGCCGACCATCTGGCTGGCCAATACCAGCGTTGTGTACCTGGCCAACGGCTACCCGCTCTTTTCCTGGCATCCCTTCACCTACATGCTGGCGCTGGTCAATACGGCGGGCCCGGCGCTCAGTTACGCGGTGTGGCGATGGTGGCTGACCAAGCCGCCTTTCGAGGATGGCCGCAGCTATATCAAATTCGTCTTTGGCGTCGCGCTTGTTCCCAGCCTGCTGACGGCCTGGATGGTCATCGCGATTATCAAGTGGGCCGGTTTTCTGGCCGGAATGACCTGGGACGGGTTTCTCATCCGTTCGGGCATCAACACCCTGTCCAGCTCGTTGGGGATTCTGCTGGTCCTGCCGCTGGTGTTGGCGCCGCGGGACGAGGGCCTCGGTCGCAGTGCTGGGGAGATTGGCGCGGCGCATGGGTTGAACCTGCTGCTGACCTTGCTCGTTTGCTGGCTCAGCTTCCACGTCACTCCTTACGCGATTTACCTGACCATTCCACTGGCCATGCTGGCTGCGCTCCTGACCGGTGCGCGCGGGGTCGCCATCGCGGTCATGCTCATCGCCTTCTACGGGTTGATTGCGACGGCGCACGGGTTGGGGCCGTTTGTCCTGCCGGCCGAGGACACGCGTACCTACCGGCCCGTTTTCGAGATGGCCATCTTTGCCTTTTGCCTGTCGCTGCCCGGGCAGTTTGCGGGCATTGTGTATGACCAACTGCGACGCTATCAGGCGGGCCTTGAGGACATGGTGGCGCAGCGCACCCGCGACTTGAGCGAGGCCGAGGAGCGTTTCCGTCTGGCTATCGAGGCGGTCTCCGACGGCATTTTTGACTGGGAGTTCCGAAGAAGCAAACCGCGCTTCAACCCTTCCTTCTTCACCATGCTGGGGCATCCCGCCGATACGCCCGACCCGGACTGGCAAACGCTCCGGCGCTTCGTGCATCCGCGCGACCGGGAGCGTGTCGATACCGTCATCAGCGAGTGTCGCGCGGCTCAGCGGGACAGCTTTCAGGTCGAGGCACGGGTGCGGGTACGCGGTGGTGGCTGGCAATGGATTCTGGCGCGGGGCCGGGTGGTTCTGCGTGGCGATGACGGCGCGGCCCAGCGTTTGGTCGGCACCACCACGGACATCACCGAGGAGCGTCAGCGCACGAGCGAGCTTGTCTCCGCGCGCAACCGCGCCCAGCAGGCGGACCGGGCCAAGTCGCAATTCCTCGCAGCCATGAGCCACGAGATTCGCACGCCCATGAACGGCGTGCTTGGCTTTGCCGAGATGCTGGACACCACGGACCTCAACCAGACGCAGCAGGAGTTCGTGGAATCGATTCGGACCAGCGGTGAAACTCTCCTGGCCCTGCTCAACGATATCCTGGACCTCTCCAAGATCGAGGCCGGTCACATGGACCTCGAGCAGCGCGCCTTCGACCTGTCGTTGTGCATCGAGTCGGTCGTCCAGTTGTTCCGCATGCAGTCGGAGGCAAAGCATGTCCCCATTCGGGTCGTGCTGGCCGAAGGGCTCCCCGAGATGGTGGTCGGGGACAGCACACGGCTCAAACAGGTGCTAAGCAACCTGGTATCCAACGCGATGAAGTTCACCGAGGTCGGCTCCGTGACGATCGAAGTCGAGGAGTCAGATGCCGGGAATCCCAATTATCATGACATCAGTATCGCGGTAAAGGATACGGGCATCGGCATAGCGCCTGAGGTGCAGGCCCGGCTCTTCCGTCCCTTCAGCCAGGGAGACGCCTCCGTCGCGCGGCGTTACGGAGGCAGCGGCCTGGGGCTGTCCATCTCGCGGCAGATATGCCGCTTAATGCTTGGGGACTTGCTCCTGCAAAGTGAGCGAGGCAAGGGGTCCACCTTTACCGCCCGGGTCAAACTTGGGCAGGTCGGTGAACGGCAGTCGCCCACCGGTATGCCGGAGAGCGAGGAAGCGCCCATGCACTTGCCCAAGCGCATTCTGGTGGCGGAGGACAACCAGCTCAATCGCCGTCTGCTGGAGGCCTACCTGCAAAAGCTCGGCCATGCCGTCCGTTTTGCCCATGATGGCGTCGAGGCGGTCGAAGCCTGTCGGGATGGCGCCTTCGACCTCATTCTCAGCGATGTGCAGATGCCGCGCATGGACGGCCTGACCTGCGCGCGCACCATACGCGCCGAGGAGGCGGAAGCGGGTCGCCCACGCACTCCCATCGTGGCCATCACCGCCGCGACCACCGCCCGTGATCGGCAGACGTGCCTGGATGCGGGCATGGACGATTTCCTGACCAAGCCTATCCGCTTCAACGAGCTTCGCGCCATCCTCCGGCGTATGCTGCCGGAGGTTTACGAGGAGTCTCAATCGTCGTAACTGTCGCGATAGGAGTAGACGGTCAGCAGCTTCTTGAAAGCCTCTGCTGAGTAGGGCTCCTTCGTGGTGATGCAGATGCGTGCCGGTTCGCCGGGGAAGAGTTCGAACGCGTTGTCGCAGGTACGGAATACCGCCGCCTCGCGCAGATTCAGGAAGACCTGGTAGGCGATCTTATCCGTGTTGAGGGTGACGTAAAAGGTGCGGTCGTTTTCAACCTCGACTGACCACTCAATGGCGGGCCGTGCGAACTCCACGCGTTTGGGCATGGTGAAGAAGGTGGTATTGTAACTGTCGAGGTAACCTTCGGCTTCAAGGCGCGTGCGCAGGATGAGGTCTTCGCGGCCGTACTCGTCCACCTCTTTCTGGAAATCCAGGGTGGCCAGTTCAAGGGCGGTGTCCGGCACGAGCTCGCAGTCCATCTTGCCCGACTTCACGACCGCGTTCTTGCTCACGCTCCACAAGGTCCAGTGGGCGGCGCCTTTCGTCTTTTCGGGACCGTCGTAGACGGCGGTCAACTGCATGGCGCTGATGTCATTGTAGATATGGTTACTGCTGGCGCCGATGGTTTCCTCGCCGATGCGCTTGACCGAGATCAACGCCGGGGCAAAGAAGCGTCGGGCGGTGTAGTGCAGGACTTTCCAGCGCCCGCCGAAGTCCAGGCTGGACCAGGAGGCGACCGGCCAGCAGTCGTTGATCTGCCAGTAGAGCGCGCCCATGGTGCGGGGCATGTTGCGCCGCATGTGCTCGATGCCGGTGCGCAGGCAGTAGGCCTGATTCAACTGCGACAGGTAAAGCGTGGCCTCGAAGTCCTTGGGGAATCGATACAGGCTGGAGCAATAGTGGAAGATGATGGCGTTGCCGCCGCCGTTCTTCTGGTGGTTGTCGAACTCCGGCCCGAAGACGTTCCGGCTATCGGTGAAGGTGGCCACGGTCTCGGGGCAGGGATAGGCCTGCATGCCGAACTCGGAGAAGAAGCGATGCAGTTGCTTCTCGTACGCCTCCACGGGTTCGCGTGAATGCCACACGCCCCAGTAGTGCGCGTCGCCACTGTCCTGGTTGTTGGTCTTGCCGAGCGGGTCCTGCGGGTTCCACTCGGAGGTCGGCCAGTAGTCAATTTCCGGCGAAAACTTCTCCACGGCTGCTGGCAGGATGTTGTGAAAGATGTCCTCGTAGGCCTTGGTCTTGACCGGGTCGGCTGCGATTTCCGGACCGAACAACTGTATGATTTCGTTGTTGCCGCACCAGAGTGCCAGGTTGGCGTAGTTGCGCAGTGCCTTGATGTTGGTCTCGGCCTCGGCGCGAACCAGCCCGAGGAAATCGTCGTCGCCGGGGTAGGGACAGCAGGCGAACATGAAGTCGTGCCAGACCAACAGTCCGCGCTCCAGGCACTTTTCCATGAAGGCGGCGTCTTCATAAATGCCGCCACCCCAGACGCGTATCATGTTCATGTTGGCGTCGCGGGCGGAGTCCAGCGCGTCGGTGGCAAGAGCATCGCCTTCGTTGACGAAGGAGTGCGCCGGAATCCAGTTCGCGCCCTTGGCGAAGATCGTGCGTCCGTTGACCACGAACTGGAAGGACTCGCCCCATTCGTCTTTGTGCCGGTCCAGCTTGACCTCGCACAGGCCGATGCGCTGGCTGCGAGTGGTGACGAGTCGCTGGCCGTTGAAGAACACAATCGTCACGGTGTAGAGCGGCTGCTCTCCGTGGTGGTTGGGCCACCACAGGCGTGGCTGCGGGATTTCGACTTCGAGCGGGGAATCGCAGGAGGCTTCTGCCTGGGCGACCTCCTTGCCGTCCAACTCGACGGTGACCACGAGCCGGGTGCCTTCGGAGTTGCCGGTGATTTCCGGAGCGATGCCGAGCGTGACTTTGCCGTCGTCGTGCTTTTGCGTGAGGTGGTAGTCGACCAGACGTGCGTTGCGCCAGGCCTCCAGACGGAAGGGACGCCAGATGCCGCTGGTGGAAAACCGCGGGCCCCAGTCCCATCCGAAGGAACATTGCTCCTTGCGGATGTGATAGCGGCCACCGACGCGGTCGCAGGTAATGGGCTCAATCGGCTTGCCTTCCTTGTCCCGGATGTAGGCCATGGGATTACTGAAAAGGATGTGTAAGTGGTTGCCTGTGGCCTTGAGGTGCTTCTTCACCTCCACGCGCAGGGGAGCGAACATGTTGCGCGACTCCGCCACGACCTCGCCGTTGAGCGTGATGGTCGCCAGGGTGTCGAGCCCTTCGGCCACCAGCTCGATGTGCTCACCCTTCAACAGGTCTTCGTCGGCGTCGAAAGTCGTTTCGTATTCCCAATCGACCTCCTCCATCCACTGCAGGTCGTCCTCGTTGCGGCCCCAGAACGGATCGGGGATGGCGCCGGCGCGATGCAGGTCCGTATGGACACAGCCCGGGACCAGCGCCGGATAGGTTTCTTTTTTGCCGGACTGTTGCACAGACCAGCCTTTATGGAGGGTTTGGGTGATAAGCATGATTGGGAAAAGCGCGAAACTTGAAGACTACTGCGTGGCAAAGCGACGATAAAGTCCTGCATATATACCGCCCTTGTCCAGGAGCTCACGATGCTTGCCGGACTCGACGAGCTTGCCGTGGTCGAGCACGAGGATGTTGTCGGCCTGCCGGATGGTGGACAGGCGGTGCGCCACGACGAAGCAGGTGCGCCCCTGCAGGAGTTTGTCGAGCGCCTTCTGCAGACGGGCTTCCGTCAGCGTATCGACGCTGGAGGTGGCCTCGTCGAGGATGAGGATTTGCGGGTCGGCCAACAGGGCGCGGGCAAAGCAGACGATCTGGCGCTGGCCCAGGGAAAGCCCCTGGCCGCGCTCCGTTACGGTACTCTGGAAGCCGTCGATCATGGCTTCGATGAGGTCGAGGCAGTCGAGGCGTCGCACGGCGTCGATGACTTCCTCGTCGCTGGCGCCGGGCTTGCCCACGCGGATGTTTTCCATGACCGTGCCGCTGAAGAGGAAGTTGTTCTGCAGAACGATGCCGATGTGTTCGCGCAGTGAAGACGATTCGATGTCGCGGATTTCCTGGCCGTCGAAGAGGATGCGCCCGCCGGTGGGCAGGTAAAATTTGCAGAGCAGGTTGATGATGGTGCTCTTGCCGCTGCCGGTGTGGCCGACCAGCGCCAGCATTTCGCCCGGCTTGGCACTGAAGGAGATGCCTTTCAGGACGGGCTTTGCGGGCTCGTAGTGGAAGCGCACATCCTCGAACTCCACCTTGCCGGTGTAGGAGCGCATGGGCTCGCCGGCGCCGAACTCTTCCCAGTCCGGCGGCGTATCGAGGAGGCGGAAGACGCGCTCCGCCCCGGCCAGCGACGCCAGTGCGGAGGTGAACTGGCGCCCGATGACGGTGATGGGCGTGAAGAACAGGCTGGCCAGGAAGAAGAACGTGACCAGGTCGTCGATGTCCATATGCATCTCCGCGTCGAGCGCGCCGTAACCGCCGAGGATGACCAGCACGGCGGTGAAGATTTGCGCGTTCAACTCCAGCAGCGGCAGGTACATCGCGATATGGCGGGACAGGCCCATGTTGTACGCGGAGTGGTCGGCCACCAGCCGGTGAAAGAGGTCGGCGTTTTTATCCTCGCGAGCGAAGCCCTGCGTCACCTGGATGCCCCGCACGCTCTCGGCCACGGTGGCGGTGACGCGCGAGAAGCTTTCCTGGAGGTTGCGGGAAGTCTGCGAAATGCGCTTGCGGAAGAAACGGTTGATGCCCCACAGCAGGGGCGTCATGGCCAGGATGACGCAGAACAGCATCCAGTTGTAGAACGCCATCAGGATGCCGGCGACCAGCATCTGCCCGCCTTGCACCAGGGAGATGAAAATCACGTTTTGCACGCCCTGACGCACGGACTCCATGTCGGAGGTCAGCCGCGAAATGATGCGCCCGTGCTTGGTGCGGTTGTAGTAGGCCATCGGCATGCGCATGAGGTGCCGGAAGACGGCGTTGCGCATTTCGTAGATGACGGTTTCGCCCATCTCCAGGGCCAGACGCGAGCGGAAGTGCATCACCACCATGGTGGACAGTGCAAAGAGACCGTAGGCGAGAGACCACCAGAGGGTTGCGGTCATGTCGTCGTCGGCGATGGGGCCGTTGATGATGGCGCTGATGCCCCAGGCCAGCAGGGGCAACTGCGCCGCGCGGATGAGGACGCAGGTCAGCAACCACCAGCGCTTGGGGCCGTAATACCGCGTCCAGGACATCAAGCGCATGAAGAGGGCGAAGTTGAGCTGCTCGGATTCCTCGCGGTCATCCGGGGCTTCCCGGGTGGGGCGCGCCAAGGAGATATCATGGCTGACCGCTTCGTCCACTCGCTTATAGCCGACGCGTGCGCTGCCGCGGTTTTCCAACTCGGGCCTGTACTCGGAGTCACTCATTGCGCCTCCTTTCGTTGGCGGCCAGGATTGCCAGGCTTTCCGGGTCGAGCGCCTGCAGCTCCACGGCGGTCTTGTAAAGGCCTTCCTGCTGCATCAATTCCTCGTGGCTGCCACGCTGGATGATGCTGCCGTGGTCCAACACGATGATGGAGTCTGCCCGACGCATGGTGGAGAGCCGGTGCGCCACGATGAAGGTGGTACGCCCGGAAATTGCCGCGTCGATGGCGCTCATGATCTCGTGCTCGGTTTCCGGGTCGATGGCGGCGGTGGGGTCGTCTAGGAGGAGGAGCGGCGGTTCCAGCAGGATGGCGCGGGCAATGGCGATACGCTGCCGCTGGCCGCCGGAGAGGTTGCCGCCGGCCTCGCTCAGGATGGTGTTGTAGCCGTCGGGCATCTCCATGATGAAGTCGTGCGCGCAGGCGATGCGGGCGGCGCGCTCGATCTGTTCCTGGGAGGCCTCGGGATGCCCGAAGGCGATATTGGCGGCAATCGAGTTCGAGAAGAGAAAGTTTTCCTGGAAGACCAGGCCGATGCTGCGGCGGATCTGATCGACCTTCAACTCGCGCAGATCGAGGCCATCCAGCAGGACGCGTCCCTCGTGTGGATCGTAGAAGCGCGGAATCAGGTTCATGATCAGGCTTTTGCCCGCGCCGGTGGCTCCGGCGATGGCAATGACTTCGCCGGGGCGCGCCTCCAGGCTGACCCCTCGCAGAACGGGGGTTCCACTGGAAAAGCTAAACGTGACATCCTCGAAGCGCACATGGCCGCGCACCCGGGGCAGGATGACCGCATCGGGGCGCGAGCGGATGTCCACCGGGGCGTCGAGGACCTCGAAGACGCGCCGGGCGCCGGTCAGGCTTTGCTGCATGGAGTCGGCCACGCCAGCGAGGTTGGCCACCTGATTGGAGAACTGCTGCAGCAGCGCCGCGAAGGCCACCAGACCGGTGCCGAGCGGAAGTTGATCGTGGATGACCAGATAGCCGCCGTAGCCCAGCAGCACGATGAGGTTCACCTGGGTGACGAGGCCGATGAAGGGCGCCATGTTACTGGTCAGCCAAAAAATTTCCTGTCGTTTGTTCCGCACGTCGGTGCTGGCCTGGTCAAATTCGTCGATGCGCAGCTTTTCCAGGGAGAAGCCCTTGACCATCTGGATGCCCTGCAAACTCTCCGAGAAGCTCAGGACCAGCTTGTCCATCAGGGCGCTGTTCTCGAGGTAGGTGGGCCGGAGGCGCTTGGCAAACCAGGCCGTGCCGAACCAGATGAGCGGAGTGGTGGCGAGGCAGGCGAGCGTCAGCGGGACATGGTAGCTGAACATGTAGCACAGGTAAACCAGCAGCGACACGCTCATGACGAACACCTGCACGACTACCTGGTCGATGAAGGCGCGGGTGGACTGCACGTCCGTGGTGACGCGGTTGATCAGACCGCCGCTGGCATTGCGGTCGAAGAAGCGGAAGGACAGCCGTTGCAGCTTCTCGTAAACGAGGCTGCGCAGCCGCAGCACGATATCCACGTGGATGAGCATGCCGCGCGAAAGCTCGTTGTAGTACTCCAGTACCGCGCGCAAAAGCGCGAAGCTGGCGACGCACAAGCCAATGACCAGAATGACGGTGAAGGGCCTGGTGTCCGGAGGCGGCTGTATGCCGAAAGGCCAGGCGATATCGGCGTTGCCGGTCAGCACGAGCTTGAGGTAGTCGATGGACAGACCGGCCAGATTGACGCTGCCGATGGTCAGCAGGAGGATGAGCGTTTGCAGGACAATGACCAGCAGGCAGCGCTTGCGAAACTGCCAGGAGAAGCGCAGCAAGCGCTTGATTAAGGCTAAGTTACCCGGCCCGTTGTCTGTTTCAACCCCACCGGTATTCAAGCCTTGATGCTTTTCCTCAGCCACAACCCCTTAAAATCCGGGTCTCTGGAAGTCGTAGCAAGCACGAAGACAAGAAATACTGAATTTTTAGTAATCGAGCCAGTTGCAACCGGCTCAGTCATGGGGGCTTGAGCTCAGGAAAGATATTTGCCGACAAGGCTGCTGAACTGTTCCGCTAAGGCATCGTAGGCACCGGGGGAGACCCGGGGCGTAACGGTACTTCCGGGATCGGCCTGGCAGAAATGTTTTTCCAAAGTGTCCATGTCGATGTCGAAGCAGCGATGTGCCGCGCGCATGGCCGCCCCCAGTGCGACCGAGCCGCTGACGGCCAGCCGCTGGACCTTGGCTTCGAAGATATCGGCGGCCACCTGCGCGATGGCGTCGTTCTTAGAGGCGCCACCGGTCAGGTAGATAACCTCCGGCTGCAGACGCATCCAGGCACTGCGCAGGCGCAGATTGAGAAACTGCCCCTCGACGCAGGCGCGGACCGCTGCCTCCGCCTCTTCCCATTTTTCGAAGGCCGTGCCGCCGTGCAGGACAGGTTCGTCGAGGTCGAGGCGAGGACTGATCTCCGGACGGAAAAACGGCAGCATGAGTTTGCCGTCGTTGCCGGGCACCGTGTCTTTGAGCGCGGCGGTAAACCGCCCCCAGTCCATCCCGAAGCGATCCCGTACGGCCTCCCGGGCCAGCGAGCCATTGACAAAGCACTGCAGCGACATCGAGCCGCCGAGAGGATTACCGAAGACGTGTCCGTAGCCGTCCGGATCGGTCACCACACCGGGCATGGCGGCAAAAAAGGTGTCCGAGGTCCCGAGCGAAACGACGACTTTGCCGGGGCGGCTTGCGCCCATGCCGACGAGGCTGCTGGGGTTGTCCCCGGTGAAGACTGTTACCTGAGTCCCTTGAGCGAAGCCGTATTTTTCAACAAAGAACGCGGAAATTTCCCCAACGACCGTATTGCCCGGAACGACTCCGGGCAGCTTCGCCTCCAACTCCGGCGCAGTGGCGGAAAGCAACTCGGCGTCCCATTGCCAGCTTTGCAGGTTGAGCAGGTTCATGCCCGCGCCGTCGCCGGTGTCGATGGGGGCGTCCGCGCCGCAGAGCACGGAGCAGAGAAAGGAGCTGACCAGATGGATGCGCGCGGTGGCTACGTAGGCCTCGGGTTGTGTTTTATAGAAGCGCCGAATCTGCGGCCCGGTAAAGCGCTCGATGGCGATCGAGCCGGACTTCGCGCAGACCACGTCGTTGCCGCCGACCGCCTCGGCAATCTCGCGGCACTCCGCGCCGGTGGAGGTGTCCATCCAAATGGGGGAGGTGGCGCGGCTCAGGCAGGGCGCGATTTGCTCCGCGAGGCTCTTGCCGGTATTCAGCTTCCCTGCATATGAGAACCAATTATCATTTAGGTAAACGGAGCCATGCTGCTGCCCCGCGCCGCAGATAGCCGTGACTTCAGACAGCTCGCACTGCTGACGGAGGTCCGCCAACAGCAGTTCGAGCGCGTCGAGCCACATGCGCGGGTCGGAATGGACCTCGCCATTGGCTCCGCCGGGGATGAAGCCCGAGGGTGCGCCGTATTGTGGCAGGCGCTCGCCGAAGTTAACCGAAGCCTCCGCCACGACCTCGCCCGCATCCGTGTCGATGACCAGCGCGGAGCAGCTTTGGGTGGAGGCGTCGATACCGAGGGCGAGGGGCATGAATGAGAAGCTTTTTATGAGCCACAAAGAGGCACAAAGTTCACAGGTTTCTGAGGCACCAATTGAACAGGACTTGTGTTTCTTGTGCCTGGAATTCAGAAGTAATGGGTAGTGTTTAGATGAACTCGTTGATGAGGTTTTCGAGCATCTCCTGGCGGCCGCTGGCGAGGGTGGGTTCGCCGCCGGACAGGGCCACTTTTTCCAGCTCGGCGAAGCTGCATTTGCCGGACTCTACCTTCTGCCCCAGCTCACTGTCGAAACTGCCGTAGCGCTGCTTGACGAAGTCCGCCAGGCGGCCGTCGGCCCGGATGGCGGCGGCAATCTTGAGTCCGCGCGCGAAGGCATCCATGCCGCCGATGTGAGCGTAGATGAGGTCCATGGGCTCGTGGGATTCACGGCGGCGCTTGGCATCGAAGTTGAGCCCTCCGGTGGTAAAGCCGCCCATGCCCAGCACCACAAGCATGACCTGGGTCGTCAAATAGATATCGGTGGGGAACTGGTCGGTGTCCCAGCCGACGAGGGTGTCGCCGCGGTTGGCGTCGACGCTGCCGAGCATGCCGGCGTTGGCCGAGACGGTCAGCTCGTGCTCCATGGAGTGGCCGGCCAGCGTGGCGTGGTTCGTCTCGATGTTGAGGCGGAACTTCTCCATCAGGTCGTACTCTCGCAGGAAGTTCAGGCAGGCTGCCGCGTCGGAGTCGTATTGGTGCGTGGAGGGCTCGCGGGGTTTGGGCTCAATGTAGAACGGCCCGTCGAACCCGATGGCCTTGGCGTGGTCCACCGCCATATGCAGGAAGGCGGCAAGGTGGTCCAGCTCGCGCTTCATGTTGGTGTTGAGCAGTGTGGCGTAGCCTTCGCGGCCTCCCCAAAAAGTATAGCCGAGGCCGTCGAGCTCCTTGGTGCACTCAATGGCCTTCTTGACCTGCGCGGCGGCGTAGGCGTAGACCCGCAGGTCCGGCGAGGTGGCCGCGCCGTGGGCGTAGCGCGGATGCGAGAAGAGGCAGGCCGTACCCCAGAGCAGTTTGGCGCCCGTCTCGGCCTGCTTGTCCTTGAGCTTGGCCACGACGGCGTCGAGGGCTTTGCTAGACGCGGCCAGGTCGTTTAGCTCCGGCGCGATATCGCGGTCGTGCCAGCAGTAGAACTCGATGCTCATTTTATGCAGGAACTCGAAAAAGACATCGACGCGCTTGAGTGCATTATCGACCGAGTCCGAGCCGTCGTCCCACGGCATCTGCGCGGTGCCGGCGCCAAAGGGGTCGCCCAGGACGTTGCGCATGACATGCCAGTACGGCGCGGCGAAGCGCAGATGCTCTTTCATCGGCTTGCCCTCGACGAGCTCGTCGGGATTGTAGTGCTTGAAGGCCAGCGGATTTTTGGAATCGGCGCCTTCGTAAGATACGGGATCGCAATCGAAGTAGGTTTTCATGAGTCGGGACTTCAGGGGTGAGGGGAGTCTGGATTATTAGCTCCCGGATGAAGATAAGTCTAGCAGAAGTCGTCTGGATTTGAATTGCACCTATCGGCAAAAACTATGCAGAATCTGTCATCTGCTGAAACATGGACAAGCTTCCCGATATCCTGAGTACAGAGGCTTTAAGAGCCATAATAGCGCTATTTGACGATGTCTCTGACGTCTTGTTCTGGTACAAGGACCGGCGGCTAAGGATACTGGCGCTGAACAACGTTTTTGCCGAACGCGTCAATTTGTCCAAGGAGAAGGTTCTGGGAAAAACGGATGCCGACCTCTATTTTACGGATATGGCGCAGGTCTTTATGGCCGATGATCGCCGCGTGATGCGCACGGGGGAGCCTATCCGGCGCAAGGTCGAGCTGCTGGCAAATCGCTTCGGTGGTGTCGAGTGGCGTTCGACGACAAAGCTGCCAGTGCGCGATGCCCGTGGGGCCATCGTTGGGACCACCGGCATTTCGCGTCCGCTGACGGGCGCCTCAGGAACGCTGCCGCCACCTTATCGTGCCTTTGGGCAAATTATCGACTACTGCCGGGAGCATCTCTCCGAAGGGATCGGCGTCGAGCAAATGGCGCGGCACGCGGGCATGTCCATGGCTACGCTGGCCCGCCGTTTCCGTCAGCACTTGCGGCTGAGTCCGGGCGAGTTTCTTGCCCATCTGCGCCTGTCGCACGCATGCAAGCTCTTGGCGGACTCGCCGCTGAATGTAACCGAGATTGCGCTGGAGTGCGGCTACGAAAGCCCGGCCGCTTTTTCCCGTGCTTTTCACCGGCAGATGCAGGTGTCCCCCTCGCGTTACCGCCGTTCGTTCGGGACCTGACGAAGCGGAATCGTGCCGGGTGCTGCGTTCAACGCTGCGCGACGTAACCCTCGAACGTTTTTAGTACCTGCGTATAGGCCGGATCGGCGATATGGTTCTGCTGTTCGTCCGGGTCGGTTTCGTAGTCGAAGAGCTCGCGGTCGATGACTTCATGCGTCTTACGGTCTCGCCACTCCGTGTAGCGGTAGCGATCGGAGCGATAGGTGTAGCCCATCAGGTTCTTGCCTGTCTCTTCGTCTTCGCGTGGGAACTGACTTTGCGCGGCAAAGCGGACGCTGGCATCCGGTTGGCGAATGACGGGGAGCAGGCTGATGCCATCCAGTGCCGGTGGGATGGGGAGGTTGCTCAATTCGCAGAGGGTGGGATAGATGTCGACAAACTCGACGGGGGCGGAGGAGTAGCCGGGCACAATCCCAGGGCCGGCCACGATGAGCGGCGAACGCGTGGCCTGCTCGTAGTTGGTATGCTTGCCCCACATGCCGTGATCACCCAGGTGCCAGCCATGGTCGCCCCAGAGGACGACGATGGTGTTTTCCCGCAAACCGGCTTTATCCAGGGCTGCGATGACCTTGCCCACGAGAGCATCCACGTAGCTGGCACAGGCATAGTATCCGTGAATGAGCCGCTTTTGCTGTTCTTCGGGGATTGGGATTTCCTCGCCGGGGATGTTGCTATAGCTCCAGCGCAGTTCCCAGGAGTCCTGATAGGCATAGTCCGGGCTTCCTGCCGGCAGCGCGGAGACGGCCGAAGGCTGGAAGTCGTGCCCATCATACAAGTCCCAGTAGCGTTTGGGGGCGGCAAAAGGCAGGTGTGGGCGGAGGAAACCGATGGCGAGGAAGAAGGGCTTTTCGTTCTGTGAAAGCTGCTTCAAGGCATCGATGCCGAGCTGCGCGATCTTTCCATCGGGATAGTCGCCGTCGTTGGCAGGGTAGGCTTCAGTCGCCGGCAAGAGGCCCTGCTTTCGTAGCGCCTGCAGAGTGACCATGGCAGACGGGTTGGCGGCCTTCATGGTAGCCACCGCTTCGTAGTGAGCCGGGTCTGCATACTGGGCGGAGGTTCCTATGTCCGGGCTTTGATAGGAGAGACTCCAGGAAGCTTCGTCGTGCTCCGCATCGACGCCTCTTTTGTCGAAAATCTTGCCCACGGCCTGCGTCACGTAACCCTCCTGCTGGAAGTACTGCGGCAAGGTGACGACGTCGGGGGTGATGTCGCGGATTTTCGTTTTGAGATTCCAGACCTGGGTGTGGTCCGGGTAAAGACCGGTCATGAGACTGGCACGGGACGCGGTGCAGACCGCTTGCTGGCAGTGCGCATTGGTAAAGACCATGCCGCTGTCCGCCAACCTGTCGATGTTAGGAGTGATAACCTCCTCGTCACCATAGCAGCCCAAGATAGGCTTCAAGTCATCGACCGCGATAAAGAGCACATTGGGGGGGGCAGGTGCCGTCTGTTTGGCAATAAGCGGAGAAGGAAAAGCGCCTGAGCAGATAGCGAAGACCGCCAGTATGATTAGAGCGAACTGGTTCATTGCAGATGCTGAACTCCCAGTTCATCGGTAGTGATTCGCTCTTTCATTCTTCGCACGGCTATGCCTTTAGGATCGGGGTCGCGTTCAGTCACGGGAAGATCGACGAGAAAAATAGTAGTCCTTGAATTATTGCCTACAACATGTGGTGAGCTGGTTACGAGTAGCCACCCGTCATCTTCCTGATCGGCGGCAACCTTCAGCCAGGCTTTTCGGGTGTCCGGGTAGGGGACGGTTTCTGATTGTCCCCGATTCAGGAGCATTGATTGATCCGCCAAATTTACCGCCAGTTTACGCTTGGAGAAATTATATACCCGATAATTGTCTGGAGGATGTGCAGACAGTGAGTGATCGATAACAAGAGTTTTGAACTTTAAACCGCTATCTTCGATGTTCTCGTATAGAATAATTAGAAAAGGTCCCTCGCCTTCGGGAAGCGTAGCTATAGCCAAAGGTGCTTTAATCGGTGGTTTTGTGAGATCGGGATTCGGTTGTTCCGTGTACAACTCGACTTTGCGGTTACGCGGTGCGGGATACAAGCGTGTAAAGGTACCGATACCTATGCGTAGAACTTCCTTTTTCCCATTGCTGTCGTAGAACAGTGATGTGAGATCGTTGAGAGAAATAACCCTGAATTCAGCTTGTGCGTTCGCAGTCTGTGCGGATTGCCCGCACAAGCCGTGAACGAAACATAACATTAAGCTGATTGCTGCTAAACTTCGTCTACGGAAAGCCATCTAAAATCTATAATTTTGAATTTTCTTCCAAAGTTATCATTCAAAGTATCATCAGCCGCTTTTTCCTCAGGATTATTCGACGATTCATCGATGTACTCGGGATAGCGCTGTACAACTGCTTCGCACCATGCTTGTGCTTTGACATCATTGGAATTCAGCGGATTAATGACTTCGCCATAGGCGCGGATAACAAAAGTGTCGGATCTCGCGGTCAGACTGGCGCCAATGGTGGAAAGGATGTCGCCTTGGGTCAGGAAATTGGGTGCATGCGAGGAGCGGTTGCTGTATGGCTTTCCCGCTTGATCTGCACCAAAAACCATGCCTTTTTCATATTGATTTTTGCCGAACTGACCTTCTGTAAAGAGGTCTGTAACGAAGTCGCCATTCCAAAAATCATCCTGGATGTCATTCGCTGGAAAATGACTTTTCTCAGACGAATCAATCGTACGATTGATGGCGGCTTGAAGGGCGCCGCTGTAATGTTCATGCACATAAGCTGAGCCTTGGGTACTGCTGCTGTCCGTGTTGGTATCAGGATTATCAACCAGACGGCGATTAACGAAATCTGAAACAGAAATAAAGGGACCTCGGTTTTTTATTTCGGTAACAATGTTATGGGCCAGCTGTGCGACCTGCTCTTCGTCTAGGGTGCGATAGCTCCCCCCCCATGCGTCGTTTGGGTTGTTGTCAGAGATTGGCTTTGTGAATCGTGGGAAAGCTGCTTGCAGTGGCGTATTTGAAGAGTCGGACGTTTGAGGATCGAATGCGAGTTGGTTGGTGCCAGCCAGAACCGCACGCCATGCCTGTTCTGAACTTGAATTGATATTAAAGCCCCCTTTTAGCATTATGCCGCCAGCGTTCTTGTCGGGATTTTGTAAATCAACTTCCGCAAACTCGCTATTGTGCCTGTCATACCGCGGATTGGGAAGCTCGTCGGGAATGTCACCGGTGGTGGGGATGGTTGAGAAATAGTACTGATCCCATAGCGTTCGATTTAGCAGATAGGAAATGTCATAATAAGCAGTTTGCTCATAAGTTAGATCCTGCTCTTTCGCTCCTTTTGCCACGTCTGTTCGAACCAATTCACCGCCCGGCGTGCCGTCGTATGGCAATCGAAAATCGGCCAAACTGTTACCGATGGGATAGGATGGATAGGAACCGACGAGTGAAAGATTGGCATGTTGTAGTTGACCTATTGAAAACAGTGGTTGGTCTTCGTAGGGGAACTCAAACAGAATGGCGTCTTCGGGTGCGCCATTAACCCAGTCATGGGTCTGCCCTGCAGATGTACGATTGCTGTTTGCGCCTTTATCAATCTTGAACCGGTCCCATTCCGTGCCACCGCCCGGAGATCCGGCGGTAGCGAAAAAGAGCGGATTGAAACGCGGATCCCGGCGCGTCCGCCCTGTCCGAATCGCACGCATATTTCCTTGTGCTATCCAACGCGTGCTAAACATATGCAGATTACTGTAGTCTTCTCCGTTTGAGCCCAGTCCAGAGAAGAATGCTTGTGCCAGAAATACAAAAGATGGATCAGAGTCATCGGGGGAATAGGTAAGTTGATTGGTTAGTTGCAGAACGTTACCCGCTGCTACTTCAATACCGTTCCATTCGGCGCGTTGTTGTGCGTTGTACCAGCGGCGAGGCCAATAGGACGGATTATGGCCTATGTGCTGATTGGGGCCTTGTAAATTTACTGAAGAACTGACTGGTTGGCCCAGATAAATATAAGCTTCTCCTTTTCCATTCTGGCTGAAACTACTCCCAACATTAGTAGTGTCATTGTTTTGGTAATGTGCCTTTAGGCGGTAAGAGGTGTTTTCTTCACCTGCGGCGATCGTAATCGGCTGGTTGATCCTATTTTTATTTGCTGGTTCTACCCCTTCTTTGTAATCCTGCGCAGTATAGGTAATGGGAAGAGCGACATATGAGCTTCTTTCTGGTTCGATATTCTCAAGGACGTTGTACTGAGTGTATGTGTCACCTGATGAATCGATAGGTAAGGAAAATATCAGACTCTGACCTGGTGGAATATCTGGGCAATTCAAGCGGAAGCGGATGTATTCACGATTCGCCCAGTTTCCATCCATACTATTTTGGAAATCAAAAATGGCGAGCCTTCGCCATTCATTGGTGACGGGGTCATCGACTTGTAGCTGAAATCTGACCGCATAGGTTGGATAGAAGCCTACTTCATAGTTCCCTCCATCGGGGTCCATCGGGGGCGCTTTAATGGTAAAGTTGTAAGGATTCCAAATGATGACCAATGGGTAGAGTTGAATATTTAAAGGAACTCCTTCGGCTGGTGGGGCTCCGGGTTGCATGCTGAAGCCGATTGAGAAATACGTAATGACAGGCCCAAGTCCTACGTGGTCCGGGAAATCTACGCCGTCATGTTCCTCTTTGTCATTCATCGGGAGAATCGGGCTCATTTTCATGGCATCCGCACCGGTAGTCGGAATTCGTGTTTGGGCATATGATCGTAGATGACCCCAAGTCGGGATATTGTACCCCGGAGGAGATTGCCATCCATCTTTTGTTCCGTGATACCCTTTGTCGACAGTGGGATCAAAAGCCCACATCCTATTCGTATCCGCCGTGGGGTCGTCATCGGGGACGGCATAGTTTTCGTCGAGGAGGATGGAGAGGTCGCGTTTGAGGCCGCCGGCGTAGGTGTCGGAGAGGACGGACTGGGAATGCACGGTGACGTCGTGAAAGCGGTTCTTCAGGTAGCCTTTCAAATTATCAGGCTGGGGCGAGGTGAGGGTGAGCTCGTTGCGCTCGTCGACGAGCTCGAGGTTGGAAGCGAGCGGGTTGTAGGCGTTATCAATACGATCGCCGTCGAGGGTTGCCTCGCTGCCGGGGCCCGTTGCCATCAGTTCGACGGCAGTACGGGTGGCGTTGACGAAGGCGTTGAGCTTGTCGTCGTCCTCGGTTACGAGTGGCAGGTCCGCGCGTGCCTTGACGCCTTCGTCGCCGACCCACCAGGCATACCGGCCGCTGACGCCGCCGCCCGCGCCCTCCATATCCACGGCGGGCACGGCGACATAATCCTGTAGCGAGGCGTTGGTCACGCTTGCGTCTCCGGCGGAGCCCGGACCGACCATCAAGCGCGCGGGCAGGCTGCCGCCGCTGGCATTTTGAATGGTCAAGTCGGTTGATTTCGCCGTGGTGTTGACATTCAGATTGGCGATGGTCCCGACGGGCTTGAAGGTGATGGAGGAATCCGCAGGCGGGTTGATTATTTCGCCGGAACTGCCAACATCGTCCGACGGACTAAAGCCGATGGACTCGTTGCCGCTAACCAGCCAGCTGAGGAGCTTGGCGGAGGAGCCTTTGCTGTCCACCTTGGCCGGGTTGGTCAGGTCGGTCGCGATTTGTACGGGATCGTCGTCGTAGTTGGCGGCGATGGAATTGCCGTAGACGCCGGTCCAGAGCGGGCTGGCGGCAGCGTCGTTTTGCAGGTCGGCGCGCGCCGTGACACGCTGGTCCGGCCCGGCGTACTTTTGCAATTCGCCTATGGCGATGCCCAGTGCGGTGAGGGCGTTTTGCCGCGCCTGGGTGTTGTTGCGGGTGTGTATCGCCGATTGTGTTTCGAGGGTGGTCAGCGCGGTGAGGCCGACGATGAGCAGCAGCAGAAAGGCCATCAGCGTCATGCTGATGATCAAGGCGAAGCCTGGCCGGGCTTTGCTGTTCTGCTTTGAGGGTATCATGCAACGAATGTGTTAAGGGGGTATTAGGGGAAATATACCACAGGAGTAGCACGCCTATCAAGGCGTGCTATCCACATGGGCAACTTTTTCGGACAGTCGATCCGCCAGTTGCCAGGCGCGTACATAATCGACTTGGTAATAATCGGGCAGGTTTGCTTCATCGACATCCTTGGTCGCCCAGTTGCCCATCTGGACGTTAATGAGCAGGTAGGTGGGGACGTCGATAATTTCATCGCTTTCCCATTCGCCTTTTTTCACGCCATCGATGTACCAGCTCAGCTTGGTGGGCTCCCAGAGCAGTCCGAAGACGTGCCAGCCATCATCGGTCGGGCCGTAGTAAACGTGATTGGTGCCCCAGCGCTTGTGGTTGCTGCCATAGCCGCCCCAGTGGGTGGCGATGTTAGTGCGGCCCGGGCCCCATTCGGTCAGATGTTCCATGATGTCGATTTCCATGCCACGACCGTGTTTGTTTTCAGTCGTGCGGCGTTGCCAGACGTCGAGGCCGGACTCGGCGCCCCGGTCGGGCATCATCCAGAAGGCGGGCCAGAGGCCGCGCGCGGTGGGCAGCTTCAGGCGTGCTTCGATGTAGCCGTACTTCTGGGTCCACTTGTCATAGGAGGTGACGGTCGCCGTGGCATACTTGCGCGTCGGCAGGTTGGGATCGTTGTACTGGTGGCCAGGGTTCACCTCGCACTTGATCGACATCACGCCGTCTTTGACGCTGATGTTCTCCTTGATGTAGCGCTGAGTCTCCGCCTTGGCCGGACCGTCCCAGACGAAGCGTGTGTTCCAGGTTTCCAGGTCGAGGGAATCGCCGTCGAACTCCTCGTCGAGCGTCATGACCCAGTCGCCTTCGACAGGCGGGCGCTCGCCCAGCCAGTCCGGCGGAGTAACGGCGACATTGCGGTCTTCCGGGTTGCTGAATCTTTGGCGGATGCCGGCCGTTTCGGAGCTGCCGTAACCCTTGAGGTTACTCATGAGAATGGTCGTGCCCTCCCTGGGGCTGATCAGAAAGACCTGGATGGCACTGACCCGGCCGGAATCCAGCGGAAATGCCGGGGCGCCGTTTTCTTCGCCGAAAACCATCTGGAGCGTTTTGGTTTCACCAGCCTTGAGTTCGGAGAGCTCGGTGTTCCAGGGAGACTTTTTCCAGTCGCCTCGATTGTCCACACGGAGGCCGACGCGGACCTTCTTGTCGCTTTGGTTGGTCAACGTCACCTCAATGCCTTTGTAGTCGTGCAGATTCCAGCCGCCCTTGGGGCAGGGGAATTGGACATTGGGATATTTATTTTTGTGGAAGACCGCCTTGAGGACTGGCGCGGGGCCGGATTTATCCAGAGATACGGAGCAGCTTTGCGTCTTCAACTGAGCGAGGTTGACGTTGCCGTCCAGGGGAAAGAGTTCGCCGGAGATGGGTGGCGCGTTCAGGTTGGCTTCATCGCCACTGGCAACGGTAGCGGTGCTTCCTGAGTTGCTCTGGGCGGGAGCCGCGCTCGTGGGTGTGCCTACGGCCTTGACGTACTTGACGATCAGGTTGCCTGCGACGCTGGGCTTGTCGACGCAGACCTTGATATTGGACACGCGGCTGGAATCGAGGGCGTAGCCGGGATGGCCGTAGGATTGGCCAAAGGTCACGGTGATGGTGCGCGTGCTGCCCGGGGGCATCCAAGACACTTCCGAGTTCCAAGGCGATTTTTTCCAGTTCCCGGGATTGTCCACACGCACGACAACGCCCACTTTCTTGCTGCTGCTGTTGGTGATCTCGGTCTGGACGCCGCCGTACTGAGACAGGTTCCAGGCTCCGGCGGGCGGGACGAAGTTGATACCCGGATAGGTACTGCTCTTGGGGAAATCGAATTGCACGGCCTTGCTGCCGTCCACATCCACGATGGATGCACTGGCGCCGTTTTCCGTATCGATAGAGGCCAGACTGGCGTCCGAGATGGCAACGAGGGTTTCGCCCTTAACCGGAGCAGTCGCGGCGGGCTTGGCGGGGGAGGCAGAAGCCTGCGGGGGCGCTGCGGTTGTCGCGCTGTAGCTGGAGGGCGGGCCGACTGCCTTCAGGCTTGTAACCAAGAGCTTCACATCACCTTTGGGATTGGCGGCAAAGAGCTTGATCCTTTTGACCTGGGCCGGATTGAGATTGAACCCGGGGTTGCCGTAGGATTCACCGAAGGTCAGCTTGAGAGTCTTGGTCTTTCCTGCGGGCAGCCAGGTGTTCTGGGTGTTCCAGGGAGAGTTTTTCCAGTTGCCGGGATTATCGACGCGCAGCGCGATGTCCACTCCGGTTTGGCTGAGATTGGCCAGGGTGATTTCGATCCCGCTGTACTGGGACAAGTCCCAACTGCCCCCTGGGATGGGGAAGTCGACACCAGGATACTGGGACGCTCCGGGCAGATTGATTTCGATGGCGGGAGAACCGTCAGGCGCGGTGGCCTGGCTGACGCTGGCGCCTTGTTCGGTGTCGAAGGCGCTTACTTCAATGCTCGCGGGATCCAGCAACGAGCCGCCGGTGGGCGGCGTGGCGGCCATTCCGGCATGGGCCAGCGCGGCGAGTGAGAGAATCGTCGCGCCCCAGGCACGCGATGAGATGAATCGTGGGGTTTTCATGGTGATGGACTCTTTAATAAAGGTTAGGGGAGGGTGAGCTCTTCGCGGGCTTCGTCTTCGATAGCGGATTCAAACAGGTGGGCGCCTTTGCTCTTGATGACTTCGCGATACCAGTATGCGGAATCCTTCAAGGTGCGCTTTTGTGTTTCGTAATCGACATGCACGAGGCCGAACCGGTGCTTGTAGCCTTCGGCCCACTCGAAATTGTCCATAATGGACCAGTGGAAATAACCGCGGACGTCCGCGCCTTCTTCGATGGCAGTGTGCAGTGCGCGGATGTAGCGCGTCAGGAAGTCGATGCGCTGGGCATCGTGAACTTTGCCGTCGAGGGTGACCCAGTCGTTGCAGGAGAGGCCGTTCTCGGTCACCACCAGCGGTAGCTGATAGGTTTCGGAAAGGAACTTCGCTCCCCACTGGAGGGCTCCCGGCGTCACGTTCCAGAGGAAGTGGGTGCGTGGGCAGCCTTGGGGGAATTTGACGAGGACGGGTTTGCCGTCGGGTCCGGCCTTGGTGGGATGGCCGTTGTAGACGTTACAGCCGTAGAAGTCGATGGGCTGCCGGATGATATCGAAGTCGCCCGGCTTGATACGTGGCGCGTTGCTACCGTAGGCGCGCAGGCCTTGCTCCGGGTAAGAGCCGAAGACGATGGGGTCGCCCCACCAGCGATTGTTCCAGACATCGTTCGGATGCACCGCGTGCATTGCCTGCATGGCGGCATCGCGATCTTCCTGGCTATCGCTGGCCGGGTAGTGCGCGGCGACAATCGGTGACCAGCCGACACTGGCCGGCAGGATGCTGTTCGCGCGGATCGATTGCACCGCCATGCCGTGTCCGAGCAGTGCATGATGGCCGGCCTGCAGGACCTTTGCCATGGGCAGCTTCATGCCCGGAGCGTGTTCTCCGGATAAATGACCGAGTCCGACGAAGCACTGCGGTTCGTTGAGCGTGATCCAGTTGGAGACGCGATCCGAGAGATGCTTCATGACCGTGGTGGTGTAATCGGCAAACCACTTCGGGCTGTCCGGGTTCAGCCAGCCGCCTTTCAGATCCAGCTCATAGGGGTAGTCCCAGTGAAACAGGGTGACCCAAGGCTCGATATTGGCCTGCAGCAGCCGGTCGATAAGACGGTCGTAGTACGCGAGCCCCTCCGCGTTAACCTTGCCGGTGCCTTCCGGGAAGATGCGTGGCCAGGATACCGAGAGCCGGTAGGCGTGCAGGCCCAGTTGCTCCATGATCTGGACGTCTTCATCGTAACGATGATAATGATCGCAGGCGGTATCGCCACGATCCCCTTCCCAGACAGTGCCTTTTTGACGAACGAACTGATCCCAAACGGATGGGCCTTTGCCGTCTTCGTCCCAGGCGCCTTCAATCTGATAGGCCGCCGCGGCTGCTCCCCAGGTGAAATAAGGAGGAAATGATTTCATTGTTTTGGATTACTTGCCGACCGATTGTCAGCAAAAGGGGGGTGATTTAGGATGGGGGGATGTTTTGCAGGAAATAACGTTAGCTATTCTAACACATGCAGGAGATTTGTGTGAGTCGTCTCCTGATAGAATCATTGTTCATTGCCGACTGTTTATCCTTCCCGGTAGTTTCTTGTTCGAAATCAACTGATAACTGGGTGCTTCCCTTTATCACTAATGCTGTATTGCCAAACAAAAGCCGACCCCGGACCGAATCTTTTAGGCTTGTGTTTTAACCCAGGCAGTCGGAGTATGACATATATGGTCTTTTGAAGGCCGATTGCCTCGAATTCTCGTCCTGCACCTCTTTTGACCCCCCGTCTCACAGAATGAGTGATATGCACAGTGGCTTTCCCGATGGGTTCATCTGGGGAGCGGCGACCTCTTCTTATCAGATAGAAGGGGCCTGGGACGAAGACGGCAAAGGCCCGTCCATATGGGACCGGTTTACGGATCGGGAGAATACGATCTGGCGTCGACATCACGGGCGCGTCGCCTGCGATCACTACCATCGCTTTCGCCAGGATGTGGCGATTATGCAGCAGATCGGTCTGGGGGCTTATCGCTTTTCCATCTCCTGGCCGCGCATCCTGCCCGAGGGCACCGGGAAGGTGAACAAGGCGGGTCTGGGGTTTTACGACGCGCTGGTCGACGAGCTGTTGGCTCATGGCATTGAGCCTTGGGTGACGCTCTATCATTGGGATATGCCCAATGAGCTCTTTTATCGCGGGGGCTGGCTGAATCCATCCAGCCCGAAGTGGTTCGCCGATTACACCGCCGTCGTGGTCGAGCGTCTGTCTGACCGCGTAAAGCATTGGATCACTTTAAACGAGCCCCAGTGCTTCATCGGGTTGGGCTACCAGACGGCGGAGCATCCGCCGGGGCTACAACTGGACTTCTCGGATGTCCTGCAAGCGGGTCACCACACGCTGTTGGCGCATGGTCACGCCGTGACGGTTATCCGCGAGAAAGCGAAGCAGAAGCCGAACATCGGCTGGTCGCCGGCGGGTAGCATATACTGTCCCACCAGTCCTTCCCTGGAAGATGTCAAGGCCGCCCGGCAGGCGACGCAGGCGGTTTACCCCAAGGGACTTTGGAATAACCGCTGGTGGGGTGATCCGGTTGTCTTTGGCCACTATCCGGAGGAGGGGTTGCGTGTCTATGGTAGCAACGCGCCCCGCTTCAAGGACTCCGATTTTGAGACTATCAAGCAGCCGATAGACTTCTATGGCTGTAATATTTTCCAGGGCGTATCGGTCTACGCCGGACCGGACGGCAACCCGGTCCCGGCGGAGTTGGCTCCGGGCAAGCCCTTGTCGTTGTACGAATGGAATCAGGCGCCCGACTCACTGTACTGGGGGCCGCGCTTGCTCTCCGAGATGTACAAGCTGCCGATTGTGATCACGGAGAACGGCGTTTCCATCGGGGACCAGATCAGCCACGACGGGCGCGTTCATGACAGTGTGCGGGTCGATTTCCTGATCGACCACCTGCTGGCACTGAAAAAGGCCATCAGCGAGGGTGTCGATGTGCGCGGCTATTTCCATTGGTCCTTCATGGACAACTTTGAGTGGCAGGAGGGCTACAAGCATCGCTTCGGTCTCGTCTATGTGGATTACGAAAATCAGGAGCGCACGATCAAGGACTCCGGGTTCTGGTATCAGGAACTGATCGCCACCAATGGCGAAAGCCTGCAGAAGTACCTGTCCCAGGATGCCAATCCGCCGCCCTATGTGGTGAAGGAGAGCCTCAAGTACATCGAGGCGAATATCCACGAAGTCTTTAACGTCAAGAGCCTTGCGGCCAAGCTGAATTGCCATCCGGACTTCCTCAGCCGGCGCTTCAAACAGTATACCGGCACGGACCTGAGCAGCTACATCCGGCAGATGCGCATTGAGCGTGCACGCGATGTTCTCAAAAGACCCGGGGCGCTCATTGACGAAGCCGTGGAGCAGTCCGGTTTTTCGGATCGCATCCATTTCACCAAGGTTTTCCGGAAATTAACCGGGCTTACCCCCGGTCAGTTCCAGAGGCAGTTCCAGAGTATGATGGAGTCACCTCCTGATGGAGTCGGTTTGAAGGCGGAAAATCCGCGATCGACATCCAGCTAGTGTTCTCACGTGCATTTTTCATGTCTGTAAGTCGGCAAATGACATATATTCAAGCAGGGTTGAACTTGGTTAATAACCAGTAAAATGATAGAATTTACCTGAAACCTGTTCGTTTAAAACAAATCCTTTGTCACTTACTTTCAAAGCCCCCAACCCTAAATCAAAATCATTATGATACCCAAAAAAAGCATACTCCTGACCTCACTTTTCCTTACTGCGAACTTTGCCGGCACAGCTTTCGGCTCTTTCGTTCTTGTGGATAACTTTAATTCCCTGACGACCGGAGACTTGGGAACCCAGAATGGCTGGGCGACTGACGACGCAGACGGAACGCGTTACACGGTAACGGATACGTCTCCTTTTTCAGCGTCGGACAAAGGTGTGCTCAATGGAGCAAATGGCAGTAATCCAGCCGATATGTACAAGGCGCTTGGAAACAATATCGACAACAATACGACCGGGACGCTGTTCTTCCAGATGTATGTTAATGATAAGTCGGCCGGCACGTCGATAGGTTTGGCGGATTCGACAGTGCCCAGCGTCGGTGGGACTTCTGCGATTTTCAACACCTTCCGCACGCAATTGGCATTCTCTGCCGCTGGTGATTTTACCGCGCGCAATGGTGGCAGTTCAGCAACGTTGGATCAATCGGGTAGCATGCAGACCGGGGTGATGTACAGCGTCTGGGCGGTTTCGAACAATACCAGCAATACCTCCCAATTTTATATTCAGGGCGGGACCTTTACCGAGCAAACTCAACTGACGGCTGGCAGTGGTACGATTACTTCATTCGCCTATCGCAGCAATAACCCGGCATCGGATTCCCTCACGTATTTCCTGTCGGCTTCCAGTGGCGCGGGTGGCGGTGCGGACTCAATCGCTCTGGACAACATCTACATCGACAATACCGGCGTCAACTTGGTCAATCCGATTCCGGAGCCCGGCACCTATGCTCTCCTGATTGCGTTTGGCATGCTGACGCTCGCTGTGGTGCGTCGCCGCCGGAGCTGAGTGGGGACGCACCTGCTTCGCTCTGCGGACCTCCGCTGAGCCCGGATTATGTTGTAGTCCGGGGTGATGACACTGGCTGTTCGCTTCTGATCGGCATGGGTGGGGTATGCTTTTTGTCTATTGCCGACTGCCATATGTCTATTGCTGACTCTTGGGCTCGGGCTTACGGGGATTTATCGAGAAAAAGAGCCTTTAGCTGTTCACAATACGGCTTTGGCAGGTAAGAAACAGACGGGGTGAACAATCTTTGTTCCGGCGACTCGGTCGTCGGGCCCAACCGGCTACGTCCCGTTGCAGCTGGCGCTTTGATTGGGCGTCGAACCGGACACTGTTGTGTGGGGTGAGGTATGCCCTGAGCAGAGCGGTGATGCCTGGGTACTGCAGCCGCTGTTTGCGTTTGCGTAGATATCGGAGGCTGCCGCCTGAGTGGGGGGTGTGATTCGCGGCATTTATTCAAAAGATTGAATAAATATACCTTTTGCTAGCAAGGATGCCGTTGGGGATGATGCCATCGCTCGCAAGTTAATGTAACCCCCTATCTTACTCCCATGAAAAAAATTACTTCTTCTGTTATCGCTATTGTACTGTTACAGGCTTCCACTCTGAGTGCGCAGTTCCTCATTTATGACGGTTTTGAAACCCCGGGTGATTACACTGCGGATACCAACATCTCCGCGCAGACGGGTGCTGGATCCGGCAACTGGGGCGGCTCAAGCTATACTTATGACAATGAAGGTCAGCCGGTGAATACCGTTACGTCTTCGCTGACTTACACGGATGGCTCCAATACGCTGGCCACCGCGGACGGGTCCATTCAGAAAACCGCCGGTGTTAACAGTGTGTTTAGCCGCACCTTCGATAACACCGCTTTCAATGCCTCCTTTGGAGCCGGAGAGGATATCTGGCTCAGCACCCTTATTGGCATGGAAGCCACCACGGACATCACCTTCCGGGTTAGCCGGGCCGACCAGTTCAATGGCGCCGGGTTCGACATCATCGGCGGTACGCTGGTGGCCAAGTTCAACAACTCTACTTCCAGCGGCTCGATGAGTATGACGCCCGGACAGACCTACTTTCTTGTCGGCCGTATCCAGCAGGACGCTGGGGCCGGTGGTGATGATGTCTTCGATTTGTGGGTGAACCCCGATCTGGGCTCCACGCCTGTCGGCTCGGGCGACCTCACCGTTGAGCAAGGCTACGCCATTTCGCTCATGGGCCGCGTTGTTATGCAGAGCCGCAACAACGATTCCATTCATATGGACGAGATTCGCGTAGGCGCCAGCTTTGACGCGGTAGCCCCGACGATACCCGAGCCTTCCGTCTACGCGCTGGCTTTCGGCCTGTGCGCCGGTGTTCTGGTGTGCTTCCGTCGTCGCCGCTAGAGGCTGTTCGGGGCTGAAATGCCCCCGTTATGATTCCCGTTGCATTCCGGCACGTTGTGCCGGCCCAGACTTGCGATACCTAGAGCCCGGCGTTGCCACCGGATAGTATTATCCGGCTGCACGCCACCTGCGCTGCCTGCACCCACTGTTCCCGCAAGGCCTTCATGGCCTGCGCCGGGCTGTGCCTACCCCAAAACCTCAACCCCACAACTACCCCGATGAAACACACAATCGCCGCCCTGGCGGCTTGGTCTTCCGTGCTCAGTTTGCACGGTTACACGGATTACTCCGGCACCATGGACGACTTCATGGGCATCAACATCCACACCAACCTGTGGAAGGACTATTATCACCCCTATGCCAGCTACAATCATCTGGATTTAAGCCAGGCTTTCAAATGGGTCCGTAACTACCAGCGCTGGGATAAGTTCGAGCCTGCCAACGACGACTATCAGTGGATGGACACCGGCGGTGGCCAGGAACACTACTTTGATGAATACTACCGACTTCTCAACGAGGACGGCATCAACATCCTGGTCGTGCCGGTGGATGTGCCGGAATGGCTGGCTGGCAGTCCCGAGCTGCCCGTGGACAACGGCGATGGCACCGAGCCCGACCACTATCGGGAGCGCGCCGAATACCTGGCGCAAATGGCCGCGCGTTACGGGCCGACCGGGGGACACTCGGGTACACGGCTGGAAACGCCCGACCAGGAGCAAGGGCTCGATTACATTCGTTACTTCGAGGACCACAACGAGCCCAATCAGGACTGGAAGCCCGACATCTGGTTTGGCGAACTCTTTGGGCAGTACCAGAACGCCGCCCATGACGGACGCGGAGTCGTCCGCAGCGGCACGATGCCTTTGGCCGGTATCAAGCAGGGCGACCCGAATGCGTTCCATGTCTCCGCAGGTCTCGTGACTAATGGCGTCGATGACAGTTATCTCTTCAAGGCGTTTTATTCCGCCGGGCGTCAGGCTTACGATATTCTCAATATCCACTCGTACTTCCGCAACGCGCACCTGTTTCCGCCCAACACCTGGCCCTGGCCGAAGGAAGCCGTCGGCGTCTCGCCGGAGTATTACCTTTTCGAAAGCGGTCTCGACGAAATCCAAAAGACCATCGCCTGGCGCGATGAGAACATGCCGGGCACGCCCGTCTGGCTGACGGAGTTTGGCTGGGATACCTACGACAACGGCAGCGGCGTGGACGGTAACCACTCGCGCAACTATGCGCCGGAGCTCGCCCAGGCAAACTACCTGATGCGCTCATTCCCGCTGTTGAAAAAGGTCGGCATCGACAAAGCGTTTATCTTTTTCGACATCGACCCGAACTCCACCTCGACGCAGATGTTCGCCAGCTCCGGGGTATTCTATGACAAGGACACGGGGTACGAGGCAAAGACCGCCTATTACTTTCTCAGCGCCATGTCGCAGGCCCTCGGTGAGTATGCCTACGACGGTGCGCACATCTTTGGCGAAGGCGATCCCGAGGTCTATGCCTTCATCTTCTCCAAGTCCGCGACGGACAAGGTCGTGATGCTCTGGTGCCGCGAGCGCGATGAGCTTTTCGACAACAGCAGCGGTCTCACCAACTACGTCTTCAACGCGCCCAACATGACCGCCTGCGATATTATTGTGCCGACGGATAACGTCATCGGCGGTGTCGAGAGTGCGCTTACGATTAGCCAGCCCGGCCAATCCGGCGCCAGCGTGACCGTACCGACCGTCAGTGAGACGCCGGTCTTCCTCCAGATTTCCGGTTCACAGAGCATCGACCTCAACCTCGCGCCGGAGGTCCGGGCAGGGGAAGACTTCGAAGTGCAGTTGCCCACCACGACCGCGCAGCTCAGTTGCGAGGCCAGTGATGCGGACGGCTCCGTTACCGGCTATCAGTGGACGCAGTTGTCCGGCCCCACTGCCACCATCAGCCAGGGGACGACGGCCAGTCCATCGTTGAGCAACCTCACCGCCGGGGACTATGCGTTTGCCGTGGAGGCGACCGATAACGACGGTGCGGTCGTGCGTGACGTGGTGCGGTTCAGCGTCACCAACCGCCAACCGTTCCCGAGCGGTCGTCACGATATCCCGGGCACGATTGAGGCCGAGGATTTCGATGCTGGCGGTGAGGGCATCTCCTACCACGACACCACTACAGGCAACAGCAAGGGATACCACCGCACTAGCGATGACGTGGACATCAAGTTCATCGGCAGCGACCCGAGCAATTTCTACATCACCGATGCTGCCGCCTCGGAGTGGGTCGAGTATTCCGTCACCGTCGACGAAAGCGGCTTGTATACGCTGGATATGAATATGGCGGCTTTCAACACCGGGCGTCGCGTCGAGGTACTCATGGACGGCCTGAATATCTCCGGGATCATGCAGGTCATTCAGACCTTCGACGGGGAGGCGTTCACCAGCAACATCGCCGAGCCGATCCTGCTGACCGAGGGCGACCATGTGTTGCGCGTACACTTCGAAACCAGTGGCACCAGCCTGGACAGCATATCGCTACAGCCCTACGACGACGGCGTGCCTCCGGGGGAATACTTCCATCTGGTCAACACACAGTCGGGCTGGACCTCGTTGCGCATCTTCTACGAGGTTAAATGGCAGGACGACATTGATGTCCTGGCGGGTGGCAACGACACGCTGTCGTTTTACCTTTCGGACGAGTCCGCCGGGTTGACCGCGGATTGGGCCAACCTCAAGATCGCCCTTGCCGATACCTCCAGTAACAGCGCCGAGATCGTCATCGGCAACTACGAGACCAACATCGGCATCAACTGGACTCAGGTCGAGGTGCCTTTGTCCGTATTCAGCACCGCGGGTGTGGATCTCAATCATGTGGAATTCATGGAGATGCGCTCAGGCAACGCAGGCGCGTTCGATATCGGCATCGACGAAATAACCTTCTCCGGAGGGACCACGCCTTTCCTCTGGTACGGCGACGATCATGATGGCAATCCTCTCTCCAACAGTCCAATCAGCCTGGTCATTGAGAGCACCGGGGGTGTCGGCTACGTCGAGCCTTACAACGAGCCGCCCTTTGTCGATGCCGGACCGGACGCTGTCATACGTCCCGCCATCGACACCTTTGTCTTCGACGGCAGCGCTTACGATATCGACGGCGCCGTCACCGCCTACGCCTGGACGCAACTCAGCGGTCCGACGCCCGCGTTGCTTTCCGGCCAGGTCACGGAGGACCTCACGTTGGAGGTTTCGCCTGCGGCTTATGGCACCTATGTATTTCGTCTGACGGCTACGGATAACTCCGGCAATACGTGTACGGATGATGTCGAGCTCGTCTACGAGCCCGTGGGCGGATACATCAACGTCGATCACACCGCGAGCAATTGGAAGGCCTTCACCATTTTCTACGATGAGGACAAGGAGCCCCAGGATGTGGTCTCCGGCGCGAGCGCCAACACGCAGTTGGAGATTCACTTCAAGCGCTTCGATACAAACTACGCCATCGACTGGACCAAGCTCTTCATCGAGGCCAAAGACGACGACAGCCCCGCGACCACCGGCTCCGTTACGGTCGCCGCCTACGCCTCCGTCAGTATTGACGGTGATTGGGTCAAGGTGGTGTTTCCACTAACAGCCTTCTCCGGCGTGAACTTCGCCAACCTCAACCAGCTCAACGTGCGTTCCGGCAGCGCCGGTCCGTTCTATGATCTGGGCATTGACGAAATCCGTTTTGTCGGAGGTTCCGATCCATTTCTGTGGTATGGCGATGACCATGCGGAGGTCGTCTTTAACTCGAATATGCCAGCCGATCTGGTCGTCAACCTGGAAGCAGCGGATGGCGTACCGATGGAGTAGTTTCCGGGCCTGAAAAGTACCGGAATTGAGCATCAAAAAGCCGACATGCGATGCCCTTGGCCTTGTTCAATTGATTGAATAGGGCCGGGGGTCGCGCACCGGTCGATTTGCGAACAGTCTCTTACTTAAGAAACGGAGCCGATTCCGGTGCGACGGCGGCCTGCGGGCTGTGGCGCATCTTGAATCAGTGCTCAATTCCGTGACCCCATGCAACGTACCCCCCAGTTCATTGTCACACGTCCAATCCGGCGGGCGCAGGATGGATTCGCGCTGGTGATCGCCCTGGCGCTGATGACCTTTATCATGCTGTTGCTGGTAATGACTTCCACCATCGTCCAACTGGACATGGCGACGCTACGCTCAAACCAGGCCCTGGCAGTTGCGCGTGACAACGCCCGGTTGGGCCTGCTGGTGGCTTTGGGGGAGCTGCAGAGCCAGACGGGGCCGGACCAGCGCATCACAGCCAACGCCTCGCTGCTCAACGACGTTTCCACTCATCCGAACTGGGTGGGCGTTTGGGACTCCGAGGCCTGGAACCCGGACGCCCCATCCGCGCAGCCCGATACCACGGCGCTGTTTCGTCGATGGTTGGTTTCCCTGCCGGACGCGGAGGAGTTCGGCCAGTCCCTCGACATCGAGAGTATGACCTTGCCCGAGGATGCCGGTAGCGGCTCGGGCTGGGAGCCGCTTGTGGGGGAGGGCACTCTGGGAGTTGGCGCCGCCGCGACCGACATCGTGCAGGCCGGCAAGCAGACCGTGCCGGGCAAGGGTCACTACGCCTATTGGGTCGGCGATGAGAATGTCAAAGCACGTTTCAACCTGACAGAAACCACCAGCCCATACGCCACGGCTCCGGCTCAGGCCTTTGCTCTGGCGGCTCCTCAGCGCTGGCACATGGAACAGGTCGGCAAGGATGGGGCTTCTGCGACGGACGGTGATTTCGACGGTCTCTTTGATCCGCTGTCAGGCTCGCTTGAGAGCGTCTCTTCCGGTTCGGATGTCGGCCTGGCTGCGACTACGGAGGATAAGGCAGGTGATTTGCAGGCGGTTTACGGTAGCCGTTACCACGACTTGTCCCTCCACTCAATGGGACTGATGGCCAACGCCCGCGATGGCGGGCTCAAGCAGGACCTCAGCCTTGCCTTCGAGATGGACGAAACGGACTTCAACGATAGCGAGGATTTCGCCGTGGGCAGCGCGGGTTGGAACTCCCTCTACACCGACACCAATCCTGACGGGCAGTCGGTCAAGTCCATCTGGTGGCTCGAAAGCGACGATACGGACGAGCCGAACATGCACTATAAGGGTCCCACCTGGCACCTGTTGCGTGACTACTACAATCTCTACCGCGAAGTCAGTGACCCCACCGGCACGCCGACCTTGTCCGCCCGGCAGGCATTGCCGGTCCCGAAGAAGAACACCAACAATCGCAGTATATCCAGGGATTATGACAACGGCCAAACCGTTTATAACTCCAATCTGCCCTTAATTCGACCGCGCAGCGTCAAGCTGGCCCCCGTGGTAGCGCGTGTGCAAATCGTGCTTAGTCTGACAGCGGTTCCGGTGGATAGCAGTACGGTTGTTTCTCCGGCCAGCTACACCAATTCCTCGGAGCCGGTTTATAAGCTTCGACTGATCGCGGACCCGATTATCACGCTCTACAATCCTTATGGCGTCAACCTCCACTTCCAGGCCGTTACCATCGAGATCAACAATATCGTCAACTCCCTGCGCTGGGAGCTTAATGACGTTGAGTCAAACCTTATGGCGCTGACGGAGATTTTTGCCCTCTCGCATCAGGGCTATCTGGACACCACCGATCCCGATAATTTCGTTTTCGGCATCGTTTCGATCGGCAATGATGATGAAGGCATCACGATGGCGCCCGGTGAGGTGAAGGTGTACTCGGCGGGAAATACATCGCCGGTCAATTATACCGAAGCCGTCGATGCGATGGAGGGCTGGCCTACGGACGGTGGTTTTTTTGTCGAAACCCTGGACCCAGTTCCGGGCTTGAATGGAGGCGAGGGGAAGGAATACGGACATGAGCTCAACGTCGGCGGCAACGCCGTGAAAGGGGTTATACTGGGCAAGGCATCCGATACCCTCGCGGTCGATTTCGAGGAAATCTTTAGTGGCGGTACCGTTAAATGGATCAGCCGAAACAGTAATTTCAAGAGCTCCGAAAAGCAGATGTATATCAATGCTTATCTGGTGAGTCCCGATGCCTATGATGAGCGCCATGATGTCCACTCGAACCGGTTCATGGCTGATCGGGTGCCGCTTTACACGATGCTTCGGGCTAACGTTGAGTTTGGTGATTCCGCGATGATGGGGAATATCGGTCGTGTCCCCGAGAGCGGAAGCTACCCCTTCAGCCAGTTCATCAACAACAAGCAGACGCTCGGGCAGATCGACATCCGCCTGAAGACGGAAGACAACGATAGCCGCCCTTATCCGATGTTCGCCCTTTCATCGATGAATGCTTACGCGACTAACGTGCAGTCCGCCTTCGATGACAAATACGGAAAAATCAATCCTCCCTTCGAAGTTTCGCGTGAGCGCGTGGACGACATTTTTTCCGCCGTGCAATTCGACCCGGACACCAACCGCGGCTATTGGGGGCCGACCCGTGAGCTGCAGCCCGGCGCCAAGAGCTTCGTCGCGGGGTTTGATGTCCCCAAGGCACCGCTGGTTTCGCTGGGGCAGTTGCAGCATGTGGACACGGCAATTTACGGATACGAATCTTCCCATGCCATCGGCAACTCTTTCGCCTCACCGTGGATTCCCATCGACGAGATTGAGTTTACGGACAAGGCCAACATCGACACGGCGTTCCTGGCCAACAATGCGCTTTGGGATGGGTACTTCTTCTCCTCACTGACACCGCAGGATACGGACATCTTCGGAACGAGTAGCGATATCGAAGAGGTGCTGACGGAGTTTACTACAGGCGGGAAGCTCCTGCCTAACGCGCGCATGGCCTTTCTTGGTGATAAGGACGTGACCTTCGCCGATGCCGTCTTGGATGATGGCAAGATTCAACCCGATGCGCATCGCAAGAGCGCGGGATACTTGGGGGTCGAAGGTGCTTTCAATGTAAACTCCACTTCCGTTGAGGCCTGGAAGACGCTCTACGCCAGCATGGGCGAGGGCAGCTTGGTCCGGTTTGACGAAGCCGGTGAGCTGGTCGCGGGTAACACTACGGGCGAGATTCGCATCAGTCGTTTTTCCTTCCCGCTGGGTGAACCCGGTGACAAATGGGCCGGCTATGCAACGCTAAGCGACACAGATATCCAGCGTCTAGCCGAGGAAACCGTGGAGCAGGTCAGGAAGCGCGGTCCCTTCCTGTCCATGGCGCAGTTCGTCAACCGCCAGATTGGCAGTGACCGCTCCGTGGCACAGGCTGGAGCCTTGCAGACCGCCATTAACGACGCGGACATCAACGACGACAGCCAGCCCATCATCAGCGCGGAGTACACGGATAAGTATTATCCTGACTACCAGAGCGCCATGATTCCCACCGATACCGGTGCGGCGGGTTTTCTCACTCAGGCGGATTTGCTTTCGCAGCTTGGGCCTTTCCTCACCGTGCGCTCCGACACGTTTACTATCCGTGCCTATGGCGATGCGGTGGACCCGTTGACCGGACAGGTCGTTGCACGAGTCTGGTGCGAAGCGGTTGTGCAACGTCAGCCGGATTACATCGACAGTGCGAGTGACACAGCCTGGACGCGCCCTTACGACGATAGCGGTGGCGATAACCTGGCGAGCAAGGTCAACCAGGACTTTGGCCGCGCTTACAAGATTGTGCAGTTCCGCTGGCTGGAGGAGGACGAAGTATGAGAATACGGCTGACATGTTTTCTCGCGCTGGTTTTCACACTGGCTACAACCACTTTGCAGGGGCAGGAGCGCCAAGTACGCTTTTCCTGCATCGGCTTTGGCACGGTGCCGCAGGACATCTATTTTCAAAGCAGCACCGGCCAGCAGGAAGTCCTCGTCGGCGGCGGTGTGCGGGGCGCGCAACTGAGCTACACCGGGCTGATGCCGCTACAGTTTTTTACACTCGTACCCGACGGTAAGGGTGGCCAGAGGCGGGTCGTACAGGCAGAGGCAAACATACCTGTGGATATCTCGGACGCGCTGCTGGTCTTTATGCCCGGCTCCAACGAGCCCGGAGAGTTGCCCTGGCGGGTGTACGTGATGAATGATGCCCGGAATGCCTTCAAGGCCGGCGAGATTCGCTTTGTGAATCTGGCCGAGAAACCCATCGCGGGTGTCCTCGGTGAAGACGTGGTACGCTTGCTGCCCGACCAGCAGGAAACGATTACACCCAAGACGAATAAAGAAGGCTTCGGGATTAAACTCGCCGCCTATCTGGATGAGCAGTGGGAGCCCTTCTTCAGCTCCCGGTGGCGCTACCGGAGTAATATCCGTATGATGATTCTTTTTCTGCCCGACAGTGAAACGGGCAAAGTGCTGATGCGGGCGGTTCCCGAGAATGTCGGTACCAACGGCTAACGGAGGGTTTAACTGTTTGAATAACCAGGTGCGTCGCGTCCCGGCGCATTCCATCGCATTGATTGCTAATAGTATACGAAGAGCATGACGAACTCAAATGAGATTAGCCTCCAGCTTGGCGCCGCCTGGTATCCAGAACAGTACCCGAAGCATACCTGGGCCGGGGATTTGCGCTCCATGCGTGAACTGGGTATGACCGCGGTGCGCATGGGCGAGTTTGCCTGGGCGTGCCTGGAGCCCACCGAGGGGAAGTACGATTTTGCCTGGCTGTGCGAAGCGATGGACCTGCTGGCCGAGCATGAAATAGGTTGCGTGCTTTGTACGCCCACCGCCACGCCGCCGCACTGGTTTTTGAAGAAGCACCCGGAGGCGGGCTTCGTGGATCCGAGCGGCTATCAGCACAAGCACGGGGCACGTCAACACGCCTCTTACAACAGTCCCGTTTTTCGTAACTATGCCCATCGCATTACACGGGAGCTGGTGCGGGTCGCCTCCCGCCATCCTGCCATTATCGCATGGCAGACCGACAACGAGCTGGGTTCCCACCAGCAGCGTTGCCTGTCACCGGACTCGGTGGCCAAGTGGCACCAATGGCTCGAAAAACGTTACGGCAGTATCGACGCGCTCAACGAAGCCTGGCACACCGTCGTTTGGAGTCAGCGCTACGCCAGCTTCGCCGATGTGCCCCCGCCGTACCAGCTTTGCTACTATACGCACAACTTTGCCCTGACGCTTAATTACCGTCGCTTCATGGCGGATTCCATCGCGGAGTTCCAGGCCGAGCAGGTGGCTATCATCAAGGAATACAGCAAGGCGCCGGTCACGCACAACAGCACGACCAAGACGGACGACTGGGGCCTTACACGCGCGCTCGACTTTGCCTCCTCCGATATTTACACCTGCCGGCAACCGCCGACCAACATACACTTCCGGTTCGATTTCATGCGAAACATCCTTCCGGGTAAACCGTTCTGGACTCTCGAAACCTCCAGCGAGGATTTCCTGGAGGGCAGCCTGATCGAGCGTGGCTGGATGGGTTGCTACAGCTTCCTCAACTACGCCATGGGAGGGAGCGGCTTTTTCTACTGGCCCTGGAGACAACAGCCGGGCGGCGCGGAAATCATCAACAACTCCATCGTTTATGCCAACGGCCAGCCGGCTACCGGCTGGGACAATGTCGCGGAGGCAGTCGAGGTACGGAAGCAGCTCCAGCCGGTCCTGAAGGAATTCAGACCCGTACCGGCTGATGTCGTCTTTGTCCGCTCCGAGGTGAACGGACGCTATTTCTATGAGGACGCCGCCGGAGGCCTGGAGGCCAATTACGATTATGCCGAGCGCGTTCGCCAGCATTATCAGACCTTGCTGGACCTGGGTATTTGGCGGGATGTGATCTTTGACGAAGCCGAGGTGCCGGACTGCCGCGTTTTACTCACGCCTTACCTGCCGTGTATCTCGGAAAGTCTGATCGAGCGCGCACTCCAGCTTGTCGAGCAAGGCGCGACATGGGTGGCCGGTCCCTACTGCGGCATGCGTACCCAGGACCATGCCGCGCATACGGACTACCTGATGGGTCGGCTTGAGGAGCGTATCGGCTTCAGGACGCGTTACCTGTTTCATTCCGGGCCCTTGGCCGTGGAGGTAGGGGGACGTGCCGGGCATACCAACCAGTTCGCTGTTATGTTCGAGCCGCAGGACGAAGACGAAGTCCTCGGCACTTATACGACCAAGCGCTTCCAGGGAATGGCCTGGGGGCTGCGCCGTGCGTACGGAAAGGGAGCGATTTACCTGCCCGGTACCGAGCTCGACCAACGCGGTCGCCGCCATCTGTTGAAGGGCATCTTTGAGCGCGAGGGCATTCAGCGCTACCCGATTGCCGAGCGTGTTACATCCATCCCGCTGCAAACTGAGTCCGGGCGGGAGGCGCTGGCTTTGTGCAATTGGGGTGGGCGGGAGCAAGCTCTGGACATTGGAGACGTTAGCATCCTGACTAGTTCCGGTGAAGTTTCCCGGCAGGACGAGCAGGTTATACTGCAGCCTTTTTCCTGGGCGGTAGCGGAGTTGGTCCATGCCCGAAAGCCGGCACCGGTTCTGGCGGAGGCCTGAGCGCGCATGCTCCATAAGGCGGCTTTAGCGAGTGTCTGGTTCCGCCGGAGATTCAATTGATTGAACATGCGCGCGCATTGTTTGCGGGGATTTATGTGCGTTTAATAAAGGCCTTATGAAAGGCGCTTGTTTTTCGAAGAACGGGATCCGGGCGTCATCTCGCAACGTTTAATTGCACCTACCCCTAACCCTCGAAAATACCCCTGGCTGAGTTTGGCCCTTCTTGTGTCGTGCCATGCTTCGGGGTGCTATCAAAGTATAAACTAATAAAATGAAATACTATAAGTTGACCCTAACATTCCTGTTCGCGTGCTTGCTACACGCACTGATTCTGCCCCTGCAGGCAGTCACCATGGAAGACTTCGAGGCCCGCATATACGATCCGGATGACGATCCGAATACCGACAATTTGCACAACCGCCTCTTTATCCCGAAGGATTACGATACGAATAAAAGCTATCCCCTCGTCATTCACTTGCACGG
Organism: Verrucomicrobiia bacterium; assembly: GCA_030432235.1. Classification (GTDB taxonomy): domain Bacteria; phylum Verrucomicrobiota; class Verrucomicrobiia; order Opitutales; family Cerasicoccaceae; genus JAUIHT01. Next base: position 1,104,862 of record JAUIHT010000001.1, read on the forward strand.
CCTGGGCTCGGGTAACGGCAACAACATCACGCAGATGGCCGACCATGGTCACGGCGGCATGTACTTTGCCGAAGACGACCAGCAGGCCTACGAGCCGTCCTTCGTGCTTATTCCACAGGAGCCGGTGGGATCGACTCACTGGCACCAGCAGCCCGTGAAGGGGCTCCTTATCGGTCTGATCGATTCGGTGTTGTCAGAATACTCGAACATCGATCCGGATCGTGTCTATTTGGGAGGAATATCCATGGGAGGAAACGGTACCTGGAGTCATCTGGTCCAACAGCCCAATAAATTCGCCGCCGCTTACATCCTCGCCGGTGCCGGAGGTACGGGCAGTGCTTCCAGCATCGATCATGTTCCGATGTGGTTCCTGCACGGTAATGCGGACACGACCGTCTCTTACAGTACATCGGTGAATCGCGTGAACACACTGCGTGGCCTGGGCGCACCGGTCATCTTTACCACCTTCGATAATGTTGGGCACGCTATCGGCCCGCGTAGCGGAAGCATCTACGACCTCTACGTCTGGCTGATGAGTCAGCGACGCGGACAGGTTGCCCAGGGTGCGCCTCTGTTGCGCATCACCGAGTATTCCGTGGACAGCAACCTGGACATCTCCGGCGTCGCCCTCGACGACCTCGCGCAGGTTGACGATGTAGACTGGTCTAACAGCGCGGGCGGCAGCGGTACGGCCACCGGCACGTCGAGTTGGTCTGCCAGCAACATCACACTGTCCGGCGGCACAAATCTCGTCACGGTTACGGCCACTGGCTGGTCCTACGATGAAAGCAACACCAGCGGCTTCACCACCTTCAGTCAGGCGCTGCAAATCCTGGGCTTTTCAGCGCCGAGTGGTGATGTTACCGCGCCGGTCATGGTCACCACCAGCCCATCGCACACCGGCTTCTCCGTGACCACGGCGACTACGCCGCTTAGCTTTACCGGTACCGCTTCCGACGACACCGGGGTCAGCAGCGTGACCTGGGCGACGGACCGCGGGTACAGCGGCACGGCTTCCGGCACGACGTCATGGTCCGCTTCCATCGCGCTCGAATTGGACGTGAACACCGTCGAAATTACCGCCATGGACGCCAACGGCAACTTGCACGCGCAGGTCTTCGAAGTGAACTACACCGGCACGGTGGTCAATGAAGCGCCGGAAGTCCGCACCGGTCCGGACCTTCTCCTGGCTATGCCGTACAACACCGCCGACCTCGATGCCGCGGTTGGCGATGACGGCCTGCCGTTGGCGTTCAGTGTGGAATGGACCAAGGAGTCCGGCCCCGGTACCGTCACCTTTGGCGATGCCTATGAGATCGACACCACCGCCACCTTCTCCACGCCGGGAACCTACGTGCTGCGCCTGACTGCGGACGACTCCTCGCTGACCGGTTACGACGAGGTCACGGTCATTGTGCGTGGAACCCCTGTGGCGATTTCCGGTCCCGGCGTGTTGGGCATCAATTGCCGCGGCACATCGTCCTACACGGCATCGGACGGCACGGTGTATTATCCCGATGATACCTATGCGGAGCTCCTGGGTGGCGGTTCGCATACCAGCAGCGCGGCTATCGCGGACACGACCGACGATACGATTTACCAGACGGGCTATTTCCCGCGCGGTGATGTGCTCTGGCGCAACATCCCGCTGTCCAACGGCGAGTACGTCGTCACCCTGAAGATGGTCAACCCGAACAATGCGGTGGGTAAACGACTCGGTGATTACTACATCGAGGGCATGCGCGTCCTCAACGACTTCGATGTGCGCGCATACGTGGCCAAGGATACCGCACTGGATCGCTCCTTCGCGGTAACCATCACGGACGGCGATCTCGATGTGATTTTGTTCGAAGCCAACGACAAGCCGTTGCTTTGCGGTATCCTCGTGCAGCAGGCCGACACCGGTTCGCCGACGAACACCGCGCCCACCGTCGATGCGGGCGCCGACCAGTCCGTGTTGTTGGCCAATGGGGCCTCTCTCGATGGCACGGTGACCGACGATGGTCTTGCTCCCGGTAATCCAACGCCGACCACCACGTGGAGCAAGGACAGTGGCCCCGGCACCGTCACCTTCGGCAGCGCCAGCGCGGTGGATACCACGGCCGACTTCTCCGTGGACGGTACCTACGTCCTGCGCCTGACTGCGGACGACGGCGACCTGAGCAGCTACGACACGGTAACTATTACCGTAACCGATCAGAGCGCACCCACGGCCAGCCGCACGGTGGTCTACGATTTCGGCGGCCAGTCCGTTCCTTCGGGCAACTGGAACCTCGTGCGATACTATGGCGTCAACGACAACGTCTACGATGCGGTCGATACCGACGGTAACTCAACGCCTTTCGATCTGGTCATCAACGATGACTTCAAAGGCCGCGATTACAACGGCTTCACCGGTTTGTCCAACTATCCCGACGAGGCGACCTTCGACGCCTTCTACACGAATCTGACCAACCCCGCGGAGATTGCCTTCCAGGGACTGATTCCGGCGGCGAACTATAGCGTCACCATCTTCGCATCGATAGAGAACACGGGTTCACCTGGCGACTATGTCGGCAAGTATACCATCGATAGCGTGGACGAGACCCTCGACGCGGAAAACAACACCGCGCAGGTCGTCACCTTTGGTTCGGTGACTCCGGACTCCGGCGGCGAAATCGTACTCAGCATGGTTTCCAACACTGGTTCGGGCATCGCCCTGGTCAACGTCATCGAGCTGACCGAGCTCGCGGCCAATGAGGCCCCGGTAGTCGACGCCGGCTCCGATGCCTCCGTCAATCTCTCCACCGGCGCATCTCTCGACGGCACGGTGACGGATGACGGTAACGCGCCGGGTAGTGCCACACCCACGACGACATGGAGCAAGGTCAGCGGCCCGGGCACGGTTACCTTCGGGGATGCCAATGCAGTGGACACCACGGCGACTTTTTCCGCCGCCGGGGAATACGTTCTGCAGCTCTACGCCACCGACGGGGACATGAGCGACTCCGACACGGTGACGATTACCGTCATCGACGACAGTACACCGGTGCTTCAAAAGCGGCTCTACTTCGATTTCGGCGGCCAGGTTACGCCTTCGGCCAACTGGAATCTTGTGCGCTACTATGGCGTCAATGACGGGGTGACGGATGCGGTCGATACCAACGGAAATGCGACATCCATCGACTTGCGCATCACCGACGACTTCAAGGGGCGCAACCTCACCGGCGTCACAGGTGAAGCGCCTTATGATGACGATGCCGCCTACGACTCCTTCTACACAAACCTGGGCAACCTGGCCGAGTTTGACCTGGAGGACCTCGACACCAATGCGACCTACACCGTCACCATCGTCGCGTCGGCGGACGAGGCCTGGAGCGGTGAGTTCACCATCGGCGGTACGCTGGTGACCGACGGTGCGGCGGCGGATGAAATTGCCACCATCACCGTTTCGGATGTCGTGCCGACGCAATCCGGCACCATCACGATCGAGTTTCATGCGGAAAACGATACCGGCTCGATCTTCATCAACATCCTCGATCTGGCGGAGTATACCACGGGCAGTTAATGCCTGTTCGCATCGCCGACTACACACGGTAAAAGAAAGCCCCCGCATGACGCGGGGGCTTTTTTGACTACACACGGGGCTTAAGCGCCCAAAGGGAAAATACCGGCGTCGGCTACTTTTTTGAATACTCGCGCAGGTACTGCTCCGGGGATTTGGGAAAGCCGTTGACGCCTCGCGAACCATCGAACTGGTATAGGCGGCGGCGCTCGCGCATCTCAAAGGGCAGGGAGAGTAGCTTGCCGTCGCAGAGGGCTTCGGCGGGCCCTCGCTCTTTCAAGAGACGCGTGAGCTCGTCGCGCATCCGTTGTGTCGGTTCGTTATCGCCGGCGAGATTGTGGAGCTCGTCGGGATCGGCTTCCAGGTCGAAGAGCTGTTCGCGACCTCCGTTGGCCATGAAGATGTACTTCCACTGACCCGAGCGCAGCATGAACTTCGAGCGTCTGGTGCCGGGCGCGCCATGGTAGCCGACAAGCGACTCCCTCGGTGGCGTCGTGCCGTTGAGCATCCCGAGCACATCGACGCCGTCGCGGAACTCGCCCGCGCCCGCTGCCTTGGTGGTGATGCCGAAGAGGTCCGTCAGGCAGACCAGTGCATCACTACGCGAGCCCTCGGCGATATGGCCGGGCCAGCTCAGGAGGAAGGGGATGCGGCAGGAGGATTCAAAGAAGCTCTCCTTTTGCCAGGCATGGTGATCGCCCATATGGTCGCCGTGATCGGAGACAAAGCAGACCAACGTGTTGTCAGCCTGACCACTGGCCTCCAGTGCATCGAGCACGCGCCCGATGCATTGATCGATGTAAGTGATTTCACCATAGTAGCGCGAGTAGAGGATGCGTGTATGGTTGTCGGTTACGTCTTCGGCGAAGACCGCGTGGTTCATCCAGGGGATCTGGTCGTCCATGTGGTCTTCCGCACGATCACCCTTAACCGGCGTGGGCATGCGGTCGGGGTCGTAGATACGATTGAAGGGAATGGGCGGGGCGAGCGGCGGGTGCGGACCGATGTAGGAAACGACACCGAAGAACGGCCTGTCGTCCTCGATGTTGATTTGCTCGACGGCGCGATCACTGGCCCAGGCCTCGACGCATAACTCCGCGGGCAGGGGGCTCATCTGCGGCATGTAGTACATCTCCGAACGCTCTCCCATCAGCATTTCGAGGAAGGAAAAACTATCGTGATGTTCTTCAATCCAGCGGGCATAGGCATCGCCTGCACGCTTCTCGGGCGTTTGGTAGGTTTCCTCACTGTGCAGGTGTCTTTCGTAGCCGAGGTCTTCGTCCCAGGGTGACGAGTGGAACTTGCCGATACCGAAGGTGCGATAGCCGAGCCCCTTCATCGTTTCAGCCAGGTAGGGCCCGCAGCGTCCACGCATGGTTGCGGCCTGGCCGGGCGCGGGTTCCACAAAGATGTTTGAAAAGCTGCGCGTCGTGGGCGGTTCGCAACCGGTACGCACCGTGTAGCGAGCCGGCATGCACACCGGGCAGGTCGAGTAAGCGTTGGTGAAGGCCACGCCGCGCCGCACCAGCCGGTCCAGGTTGGGCGTATAGATTAACTCATTACCCAGCGCCGCGATGGTATCGTGGCGCTGCTGGTCGGTGAGGATGAACAGGATATTCGGTTTGCGATCGGCAGCCATGGTTTATTCTTCTTCCTGCACGCGGAGCCGAATGAAGCGCGGCTGCTCGGGTTCGAAGGTCAAATCCATCGTGTCCATGACCTTCACGCTGACGGTTTCGGTGCCGGTCTCGGTGACATCGGCGGAGCCGGTCCAGTCACCACCGGGCAGGAGCGTGGCGATGGTGAGCCAATCGCCGGGGGCCATGGTGGACGAGGCCTCGACGATGTAGGTCAGGCTACTTTCAGGAGGACGGTTAAAACTCAGTTCGAGCCGGCCGTTCCTCATACGGTGCTGTGGCAGGCCGGAGTTGGGCAGATCGGGGTTGGTGCCCAGGGCGTACTCCAGCATGTTGTTCATGCCGTCGCGGTCCGGGTCGGCACTTTCTCCTACAAAGTTTGGGTTGCCGGGCTCACCCGGGAAGAAATCGCCGATCCAGTTGACGAAGATGGGCGCCTGCACGGTCTTTTCCGCTAGCTCGATGGCATTGACGTAGACCTTGAAGGTGGTCTCCTGCGGCAGGCAGTGTAGCGTGATGACGCCCTGGGCCGTTGGTGCGATATTCTCGAAGACCACGAACCCGCTGGTGTTGCCGGCGGCGTCGAAGGTCTGCGCCAGGCCGTTGACGGTGTACACGCCGACGGAGGGCGTGGCGGGATCGACAGCGCTGGAGGCGAAGATGACGATGTCGTAAGCCTTGGCCGAGTCGAGGTCCTGGAAGGCCATTTCACCCACGTTGGCGTTATTGCAATAGAAGGAGTCGTAGGCGGCCTCGTCGGGGAAACCGCCGCCGGGAACGATGCCCGTGAGGTCGCGCCCGCGGAAGTCGTCCGTGAGGTAGAGGTCGATCGGGGTGACGTTGTCATCGGTGTCCTTGGCGTCAGTCACGCCGTCGCCCACGCCGTAGTAACGCATAAGGTTCCAGCCGGTGGCGGGTGTGACCTGCCCGCCGAAGTCGAAGCGGACGGTGCGTCCGCGTGGTGGCGGTCCGCGTGTGCCCACCGTGACGGTTATGGTGTCGGAGGCGCTCAGCTCGCCGTCATCGGCGGTCAGTTTGAGCACGTAGATTCCGGCGGCAGAAAAGCGTGCGGAGGAGTCCTCGGCATCTGGAGTGGCGAAGTGAACGCGCCCGGGCCCGCTCTGCTTGCTCCAGTGGAAGGTGGGGGTTGCATTGCCTGGCTCCAGACCGTCATCGACCACGCTGGCATCGAGCATGACACCCTGGGCGAGGCCCACGGTCTGGTTTTCGCCTGCATCGACAACAGGAGCCTGGTTGACGAGTGGTCCGGTGATGGCTTCCCGGATAACGATGCCGCACAGCAACGCCTTCTCGCTTTCGTAGTACTGCTGGATGTTCAGCTCGCCGTCGGTGACGGTGATGGGAAAGTCGAGGTCGTAAGCGACATCCTTTTCGGCGAACTCGCGCACGTCGAAGTCGTTCAGGACGCGGTAGCCTTCGATAAGGTAGTCCGCGATGTTCTTGCCAAGCGAATTGACGTGCGTGACCTGCTGCAAGGTAACGACGTAGTCGCCGTTAGGCAGGGGGATGTCCCAGAGCGTGGAGCCGTGGGGAAAGATGCCTGTTTGATAAATGACCGGATCGCTCGTGCCGGTGACAACCGACGAGTCCGCGTGGTCCGAGCCACCGCCAAAGCGAAACGCGTCATCGGCCTCGTACACGGTGCCGTCGCTTGCGGTAAGCGCGGGCCCGAGGCAGTTGATGCCCATGATGCCAGCTCCGGCCGGGGAGCGCGGTGCCTCGGCCACGATGACAGTGATCTCGTCCTCCGCGCTTTTCTCGGAGTCGTCCGCGCTGATGTGCAACACGTAGGTGCCGGGCTCGGAGAAAGTCGCCGTGGTGTCGACTGCGTTGGCATCGCCGAAGGTGACGGTTCCCGGGCCGCTGGTTTTTGTCCAGGTGACCGTGGAGGGCACGGGCACGCCGTCGTCGCCGAGGGAGGCGTCGAGCTCCACCGTCATTTGCGGTATGACAACGATAAGGTTGGGGCCGGCACGTACACGTGGGGCAAGGTTGATGCCGGGCTCCTTGCGCACGACGTAGAATATCTGCGTATGGCGGTTGCCTGCGGCGTCGAATGCGCTGATGGAGACACGATTCAAACCCGCTACGAGCGGGATGAAGGCGAACCAGTCGTCAGTGCCGGTAGCGCCGCCGCTTTCGTCGCGATCGGTTTCCCACGTGACGGAGCTGACGGCGGTGTCGTCGCTAGCGGTACCGGTGAAGTCGATGGTGGTTTGATCGGTCTCGATAAAATGGTCGATGTGCTCGGGGCTGACGATCACCAGGCGCGGCGCATAGACATCTCCCGAGGGTGAGGCGTAGTCGATACTGACGGCCTGGTTGAAGGTGGTGTTACCGCTGTCACCGTCGTGGTAGGCCCAGCCGGTGGCGGTGACGTTGATCAGGTTCTGCCCTTCCGAAAGCGCGATATCGTGCGCGGACCAGTAGGTGGCGCCGTTGACATCGTCGTCACTGCTGACGTTGTTGCGGTGCTCGTGGAAGAACTGCCAGATGCTCTTGAAGGGATCGGAAGGCACGTCGTCGATGGTGACGAGGGTGGTGGTGGAATTGCCGTCGTACCAGATGCGGTCCCAGACCGAGCCGCTATGGCCGAGGCCCTGGAAGCAGTTAAAGACGACCGACGGTCCGATGATTTTGCGCAGGCCCGCGACATTGCCGGGCTTGCGCGTGGTATCGGTTTCCCCGTGATGAATGAGAATGGGTTTGGAGGCCGCGATGCTTTGGTCGTACCCTCCGCCGATGCTGCCGGAGAGTGCGTAAACCGCGGCCAGCTTTTGCACGTGCTGGGTGATGTCCGTGACGCCGTCGTTGGCGTAGGGGGACTCCAGCATGCCGAGTGTGCTCATGGCGCCGCCGGAGAGCCCACCGAGGTAAATGCGGTTTGGATCGATGTTGGGATGATTGTAAGCGTACTCGATCATGTTGCAGACCTCCTCGGTGCTCAGCCAGGTGCCGCCGGCCAGGCAGAGCCCGATGAACTTCTCGCCGTTGACGCGGCTTTCGAGTTCGTTGCCGTTGTTGATGAACTTCGCCAGGCCAACGTTGAGTGTGGTGGGGTCACGCTCCGTGAAGCCGATGCCGTGGATGTCGATAATGCACGGGTAGCGCCGATTGGTGTCGAAGCCGGCAGGATGGTATTCCTTGAAACCGACGACCCAGTAGGACGTCTCGGTGAAGGGCCAGTCGGTGAAGCCGTAGTAGCCGGTGCCTTCCTCGAAGTAGTCGGTGAAGGTTGAAGGCGTATCGGCATCGATCCGATTGATCACGGGTACGCTGGAGAAGCCGTCGAGCTCCTCGCCCGTGGCGCTTTGGATGGGAGCGGTGACGGGTACTGCGTAGCCCAGGGTGGGCGCGTCGCCCATTTCGAAATCGGAGTCGAACGTGATGGAACAGAAGTAGTCGCCGTTGTTGATGGTGACGTTCGTGGCGGTTTTTGGCGTGGCCACACTGCCGCCGAGAATGAATCGGGAGAGGTCGGGGACGCTGTCGTGATCCAGGAGCTTGTCGGTCGAGATGACGATGGTGTCGCGATTGGAGTCGGCGATGAAGATGGCGTTCCGCTTCATCGGAGGACCGAGTACGGTTGCGCCGCTGCCCCCGGCGCTGTTGCTCCAGTCGACCTGGCTGGTGCGTACGGTTTCGTCCACCGCGACGCCGCGGATGTCGAGCTGACTGTCGACGGAGTATTCGGTGATGCGGAGAAGTGGAGCCGCCTGCGGGGCCTCGCCGTTGGTTTGCCCGATCATCCAGGCGTAGAGATCCAGCATGCGGCAGGCGCGCGGGCCGATGACGTGTCCGCCGTTGTCGAAGCGCGTATAGATGGGAGAGCCCCCAAGCGACCGTAGGGCGTTGGTGCGGTCGTCGGAGCGAGCTACGTTGACGGTGGAGTCTGGGGCGGAGTGCAGGAGCCACACGGGCAGGTCCGTGATTTTATTCGCGCCGCCCGTGCCTCCCGCGCCAGCCATGACGATGCCGGCGGCGTACTTGTCCGGGTAGCTGGTAATTTGGTCCCAGGTGCCCTGGCCGCCCATGGAGACGCCGCCGATGTAAATGCGATCCGGATCGATGTCCGGGAACTCAACCAGCAGGGAATCGACCAAACCGTTCAGCAGGGGCTTTACGTCCGACTGGTGCCAGCGGTCGTTGGTTTCGCCGGGCTCCTGTGGCAGGACGACATACGCGGGCTGCATGGCCTGGCGATCGTCCTCGGCGAAGAACATGCCGCCGTTGCCGTGGTTCATCATCTGTGTGATGTTGTCGCCGTTACCGCCCCCGACGCCGTGCAGGATGATGACCAGCGGATAGGTTTCATCGGGCCGGGTGTCTTCCGGGTAGAAGATGCGGTGCGGCATGTTGAGCGTTTCGGAGTTGTCGTCCGGGTCATAGACGCGTGCCTCGAAGTCGTCGACGGTGACGCCGAAGGCCGGAATCAGGGCCGCGAGCGAAAGCAGCGCGGTAGCCACCGTGGATTTTAATCGCGAGGGGAAGGCGGGTAGGGGATTCATAAGCGTAAGGGTCGGGGAACAAGAGTTGCGGGGTGACGGCCAGGTCTAGCAAGGGGCGTCTGTGGGTCTGCCGTCCCAAGATTAAATATGGTCTTTTTACTGGCCTGCCGCACTGACTTCAAATCGGGCGCACAGTAGACCATTTGAATAGCCACCGCTGAGCATTGAGAGTCGAGAGGGCAGTCCTATGGCATCGTTCAATTGATTGAATTCGACTGCCCGTTGAGTGCGTGGCGTGGCTGCTTCAGCATGGGGGCGTAAGCAAAGCTAGTTGCTGACCAACCCATAACCCACCGAAACCCACATGTTTTTATCGAGACTCCTAAGCCCCGCCGTATTGTTTTTTGCCGCCACCAGCCTAAGCCTGCAAGCGGCCGACGAGACGCGCGTCATCACTGACTTCAATATCCCCGGAGAGTGGAAGGTCTCCAAATGGGCCAAAGCCGAGGGCCGTATCGCGGTACGACCGGAAGCCCCCGCCGAGTTGAAAAATGCCCAGCCTCCCGTGAAGGAGTCCTTGGGTGTCAAAATCGATTGGCCCGGCGGTGAAGGCTTTCGCATCTTCCCGCTCGTTCCCGGGCAGGACATACGCATTCCCTACAAGGTGAGGGAATTTCGCATCTGGGTGAACGGCAGCGGCTCCGGTCACTTCGGCGAAATCATCCTCAATGATGGCAACGGGGAGCGCCAGAAGATCGGTATGGGCAAGCTCAGCTTCCAGGGGTGGAAGCAGCTAACGCTCAAGGTGCCTCCCGCCATGTCTCAACCTCTCACGATCACGACGGTTTCCTTCAATGACTGGGGCAACCCCAAGCCCGGCGAAGAGACGATTTACCTGAGTCGCCTGGAAGCTGTCATCGACCCCACGGCCAAGTTGGATGCCAGTGCGCCCAAGAGTAAAACCAATGACAATTGGTAAACTTTAACTGCGGCTTTGCCGAAACCCCAATCCTTTCCCCCTTATGCGGAAAACACTTCTTCCTGCGCTTGTGTGGCTCTTCCAGTCTTTGTTCTGTTGGGCGGCACATCCCGAGCTGAGCCTGTTCTCCAACGCCGACGGCAACCTCGTCGGCGAGGACGGTCAGGTCACTATCTACTTTAAGCTCTCCAGTTGGGAGCCGGTACAAAGCGACTACCGCATTGAGCTGGAGGCCGTCAATGGGACCGGCGAGGTAATCGCTTCGGAAAACATTCCGGTGCGTTACACCGGAGGAAACCTGGCGGTGAACACCGAACTGGAAATTGCCCAATACGGCCCGGTGACGGTTACTGCGCGCTTGATGGAGGCCTCAGGAAAGGACGCCATCGCTACGCAAACGTTGGGGCTCATCCGCCTGGTGCCACCGAAACAAATCACCGATGAACAACGCCAGCGCTCCAGCATCGGCATCAACACCCACAATGGCGCGCAGTGGAGCCTGTTCGAGAAGCTGGGCATACACTGGGCGCGCGACTACGCAGCCGGGGGCTTGGGCATCGGCGCCAGCCCGCCCAAGGCAAAGGACGGTAACAATTTTCGCACCGTCTACGATAGAGCCGCCGCCGCAGGTGTCATCGTGTTGCCCTGCATGCAGCGTGGTTTTCACAATGCGGATGGCACCGGGTTCGTTGCGGACTCGAAAATCGAGAAGAGCTACGAGCAACTTGCCAAGGCCTTCCCCGAGATTTCCGTCTGGGAAGTGGAAAACGAGTACGACACACCGCTGGTCAAGATCGGCAAGGACACCGTCGAAGTCTGGGGGCCGATGATTGCGGCTGCGCACAAGGGTCTTGAGGCAAGCGGCACCGGCGCCAAGCTTGCCATGAACGGCCGCGCGGGCATTCACACCGACTTCACGCGTGAGTTACTGGAGTCCGAATACGGCGACGATTTCTCGGTGGTGAACTACCACTATTATACGGGCACGGTGCCTCCGGAAGTCTCCAGCGCCAATATGAACAACGGTGTCGATCCGGGCTATGAAAAGTTCACCTACCTCGACCAACTGCGTATCATCAATCAGCTTGCCCGTGAGCACGGCAAGGAAGCTTGGCTGACCGAGGGTGGCTACGATGTGAAATACGGTCCTGCCGTGGGGGTTGAAAACCAGGCCATTCTTCTGCCGCGCCTCTATCTCACGGCGCGTTGGGCGGGGACGGACAAGATTTTCTGGTACTTCGATCGCGATGTTCGAGGCTCCACGCAGAAGTTTGGTTCCTGTGGACTTTTCGACCTTAGCGGTCATCTGCGTCCTTCGGCGGCTTCTCTGGCTGCGCTATCGGCGCAGACTGCCACCGCGAAGGTGCTTGGTCGCATCGATCTCGGCTCCCCCGATATCTGGTGCCTGGTCTTGGAGAAGGACGAGGGAGGTTATGTTTTACCCGCCTGGACGGTCTCGGAATCCGTACCGCTTCCGGCCGCTCTCAATGGCGCCACGGCTACCTACGACATGTATGGCAACGCGGTGTCGCCAGCTCAGCTCGGGCCACGGATGCACTATTTCCATATGGACGAGCTGCGCGCCGGGTGGTCCGGTATGTTGGCCACCGCCTTGGTCAGCCCCTCCGTCATGAGTGTACAGCCCGGCGGCTCCGGAACGGTGGCAATCACGCAGCCCGCAGGCTCCGGCATCACCTGGCAGGGCCTGCCCGAGGGCGTTACCGCGGACGGCCTCACGCTCCAGGTCGCCCAGGATGTGGAAGCAGGGCCTTATCCGGTCCAGCTGGTCGTCAGCGGCGACGGTTGGACGAAAACGCTGTCGATGGTGCTCGATGTCTCCGCCGTACTGAAGGTGACGCGTGAACCCTTCAAGCCTGGCTCGTCCACGACACTCACATTCAAGGCGCAGGGGAACCAGCGCGAGGACTGGCGCATCGGCACTACCGCATCCGGCGTGGCTTTCACGCCTGCGCGTTTCAGCCTGAGCCCGGGGCAGACGCAGTCGGTCAGTGTGGCCGTGCCGCGTGCCCAGACTGCTATCTTCCAGGTCAACCTCACCTCTGCCTCGGGCTTTGGCCAGAGCTTCTGGATGAAGCCGGCGTTGCATGTCGTGCCGGAAGCCAGTTTCGACGACGCCTCGCCGTTCCCCGGTGAGTGGCCGACTAGAGGTGAGATGTCCGGCGCCAGTTTTTCAAGCACGGATCTGGGGAAGGACCTGCGTACCCGCTTTGCCTGGTCGCCCGACGGTCTCGCCATGGCTGTTCGTCTGCCTTCGAAAATGCTCCAGTCTGGCAATCCGCAAAATTTCTGGGAGGGTTCCAACATCGAGTTCTTCATCGCTACCGACCCCGGGGCCGGTAGCGGCTGGAACAAGACCGCGCATCACTTCTACTTCGTCCCTTACAAAGAGGGAGAGCAGTGGGACCTGGCCTCCGGCGAGTGGAAGCGCAGTGATGCCATCAAGGCAACGATCCGCGACGATGATCGTGTGCAGAAAAAGGCCATCGAAACCGGTGACGGCATGGTGCTGATGGCGTACATCCCCGCCGAAGCGTTGAATATGGATCGTCTCCGGCCCGGCGCGGAGTATGCCGTTGCGGTGGCAGTCCGGCAGGTCGATGCGCCCCTGAATTTCCAAACCGACTACGCCTGGCCCAAACCCAAGGGCGATGGCATTCTCAATGGCGTCGAGGACTGGGGCACCTTTGTCCTGGGGCCCTGATCACGCCATTCCTTCTCAACCCCATATCCTTGCTTGTCTTGAATACTCTGCTTAATAACATGGATGAGATGAGCTTTGGAAAGCGTGTAACGATGAGAGACATCGGTGAAAAAGCCGGCGTCTCCATATCGACCGTTTCCCTTGCCCTTCGTAACGACCCCCGCTTACCCCGGAAAACAATCGAGCGCGTCCAGAAGGCCGCGGACGAGCTCGGCTACGCGCCCGATCCCTGGCTGTCCTCATTGTCCTCCTACCGCCGTGCGGATGTCCTCGGCGGCCGTAATACCACCGTCGCCATTCTCTCGAATTGGGATACGCGCGATGGCTGGCGTGAGGTGCCGACCATCGTCAATTACCACTCGGGTGCGCGGCGGATGGCGTATCAACTCGGGTACCGCATCGAGGAGTTTTGGGTGAAGGAAAACGGCGGGGAGGCCCGTACGGAGTCCATCCTCTACAATCGTGGCATCAAGGGCGTGCTCTTGTTGCCGCTGCCGCCCGACGTACTTCACACCAAGTTCGACCTGAGCCGCTTTTCCGTGGTCCAGGTGGGGCAACGCATATCCTGGCCGGTCCTGAACACCGTCATACACAATCACTACGGCGCGATGCAGCTGTCGGTGTATCAGTTGCGGACCCTCGGCTACAAGCGCATCGGGTTAGTCATTCCGGAAAAGGTAACGCGCCTGCACCGCTACAGTTGGCTGGCGGCTTTCCTGGCCAAGCAATACGACTTCACCGAAGAGATGGCCAGGCTCCCGATCCTGCGCACCGATAATCTCACCGAGAAGGTATTTTTCGAATGGCTGGAGAAGAATCGTTGCGACGTCGTCATCGGAGCCAGTTATAAGCCCTACGAGTACATGCTCAAAGCCGGGATGAAAGTTCCCGAGGACATCGGCTTTAACTGCCTGTGTATGGAAGATGCGAATGAGAAGGATGTCTCCGGCATTTTCATGAAATCCGAGGCTGCCGGTGGGCAGGCTATGAATTTGCTCCATATGCTCATGATGAGTGGCCAGCGTGGCAGTGGCAGCGACCCCATCACGCAGGTGATCGAAGGTGAGTGGTATATGCGCAAGACGCTCCGCGAGCAGGGCGAGGCCAAGCCTCCTGTGGTGACTCCGGGCAAGCGGTCCACCCGTCGGAAAAAAGCCGCGGTCAGAGCCTAAGCCCCGCGCCGGTAAGAGAGCCATTTAAATGGTTGAATGAAATGAAGTCGTGCCAACGCGAAGTTGGCATAGCAAACTGCGTAATCTCTTACTGACATTGTCTACTCCATCCCCTCATGAAGAAGCAGAACTTCGAAAAGAAGAGCAATGCTATCCGGGCCCGTTTCGAGGCGCTCAAAGCCGAGCAACCCAGGCGTTTTGAAAAGCGCTTGAATCTCTCTTGGAGCAACTGGGGGTTCGGCATGGAGAGCCTGGAGACTTCCGCCAAGAGGCTGCAGGCTGCGGGCGTCACTTTCATCGAGCTGCATGGTAACCACTATGGGCCCGATCTTGGCTATGAGCCGAAGGAGACTTTGAAAATCCTCGGGGACCACGGCATCACCGTCGGTGGCATCTGCGGGATGTTCTCCGCGGACAACGATCTGGCCAGTAACCGAGGTGTCTGCCGTCAGGCTGCCATCGACTATATCAAACGCGAACTGGATTTCGCCACGGCTGTCGGCGCCTCCTACATGCTCGTGGTGCCCGGTGCGGTGGGGCGTCCCCAGGCCTATGACGAGTCTGAGTTCGCCCGTAGCGCTGATACCTTGCGACTTTGTGGCGACCTGTTTGTCGAGCATAACGTGCGTGCGGCCATCGAGCCCATCCGCTCGGCGGAGGTAAGTCTGGTTCACACCATCGCGGACGCGCAGTCCTACATTGAGCGAGTCGGCCATCCCGGCATCGGCCACATCAACGGAGACGTTTACCACATGCAGTCGGAGGAGGCCCATATCGGCGAGGCCCTGCTGGTTGCGGACACGCAGTTGGCCAATCTCCACCTGGCCGACAGTAACCGCTGTGCGCTGGGTGACGGCGCCATGGACCTGGACACGATTATCCGTGCGCTCTACCTGATAGGCTTCAACCGGGACGGCTGTTATGCCACGCCAGAGCCGCTCGGCCCTGGCGGTGATCCGTATCCGGCTATGTTTGGCATGCCCGATCCTGCCTCACTGGACAGGATGGTACTCGATTCGGCAAAGTACTTCCGCGCACGCGAGGAAGCACTGCTGAGTTAGGGTGACGTGTGGATACCTGCGACTGGGAAATCGCCATCGGGCGGATGGATTTTCCTTAAACCTTGCGGCGGCGCAGACCCAGAATCGCTACCAGCATCAGACCAGCGAAGATGGCGGCGGATTCCTCCGGCTCGGGCACGGTGCTCAGGTTGTTGGCGAAGAGCGCGTCCTGAGGGTTACCCTCCGTGCTGCCGACGTAGAGCTTGATGCTGCGAGCCACACCGGTGTAGGTGCCCGTGTCAAAGTCGGAGACGCCACCGCTGCGGGTGATGGACCAGTTGCCGCCACTGACGGTGGTCTGGTCGAACTGGAGGGTGAAGAGCGTATCGTCGCTATAGGTGTCGCCGATGCTGCCGTTGCCGGTGGTGGCGTTGTTCACCACGTAGTCGTCACCGCCGATATTGAAGTTGAAGATGTTCTCATCGGAGGAGCCACGCAGGTCGATTCCCTTGAAGCCGTTGCGATAGTTGACCGCCAACTGGACGGAAAAGCTCTGTCCGGCGTCCAGGCCCGCCGGATCGATGAACCGGTAGGCGGTGGCTTCCTGGCCGTTTTTACCCTCCATGCGGAACGAGACACCGCTGGTATTCAGATTTGGAGGATTATCGCTAAGTGAATCGACGGTATCGATTTCGTGCACGATGTCCGCCGTGTCCGTGTTCAAGAACCAGACGCCGTAGGCGCCGGGGCCGGTAATGGAGCCGTCCGTGCCGTCCGTCCAGCCTCCGCTGTAGGCGCTGGCACTGGCGTTGTCCGTGCCTGGAGTCGCCGCGTGTGCGGAAACGGCGAAGACTGAGCCCAGGGCGATGAGGGTGGGGTAGAGTACGTTTTTCATGCGATTGAAGGGTTGGTTAATGTGATTGATTGCGGTAAATATAGACTGTCTCTTTATTACCGGAAAGGGGGTTGGTGTTAAACAGTTAACTCGCTTCCCGGTAGCGAATGATGACGCTCCCGTGGACCTGCAACTCCGGCAGCGTCAATCGGACTTGGCCGCGTTCGAACTCGAAGGGCAGCGCTTGAGGTAATTGATACTCGGGGGAGTCGGGTGTCGTATAATAGATGGCTTCGGGCTTCAAGCCGGAGGGGAGAGGGATCGTCAGGGTGACTTTGCTGCGGGCCGGGAAATAGGCCGGCACGGCGGCCCAGTCGGGATCGTTGCCCACATGAAGTAGTTGTACCGTGATGGCACTATGGTCCGGGGCTTGAAATGCCCGCGTGATGCAGCCCTCGACCGGCACGCGCAGGGGCAGGTTTTGCACATCGCTTCCATGGGTATAGCGGTAGAGCAGCGCGTCGTGCTGGTAATAGCGCCGCAGCAGGGCCTCGTTTTCCTGGCTCATCGGCTGGTGGTCCGGGTAGTAGAGGGAGTTAAGCGCGTGCATCGTGCCGGTGGCATCATCCGGCTCTCCTGCCACCATGAGGGAGCCGCCACCGGTCATGGTGGCGCCGAGCACACGCGCCAGGGTGACGTGTGGCCAGCTCGTGCGAGTGGGTTGCATGTCCGCCGGATAGAGCTTGAGCACGACGCGCTGGTTGCGGGCCTGGCGATGGTAATAACAAATGTCGATCAGGGCGCTGAGGCGGCTGGCGTAGGTGCGCCAAATTTCCAGGAAGAGGAAGTCGGTCACCGAGTACATGTTCTCGACGCCGAATTCGTTGACGCTGTTGAAGGAGACCAGGCCCTGCGGTTTGATTTCGTGGGTGAGGGTGGTCACGTCCTCGACGTAGTCCTGCAGGACCTCGGCGAGCCGATCGCCGTCCCGAGGACTACCGGGAGCGTGGAAGCGCGCCTCACGGCTGTCTCCGTAGGTGTCGATTTCGAAGCCGTCGAAGGCCACATAGTCGTCGCCGTCCTCGCGCAAGGCTTGCTCGAGCTCGGCGAGGATGTAGCGATGCCAGTCCGAGCCCCGGGCGATGTTCATCAGCCAGAACCATTTTTGCTGCCCCTTCCGATCCGCTTCGGCCTCGGTGGTAATGTAGCCGTTGAAGACCTTGGGGCTGCCGCCGGCGTCGGTCATGGGATCGGTCACCGCGCGGTAGATGCTTTCCGATGCGGCGTAGGCGGCGATGTAGGCGATAGCCAAAATACTGCGTCGGTGACCGGCCTCGATCTTCGCCTTCACATCCAACGCATTGATGGCGACGTCGAAGGGTTCGAAACGATAGGCCGGCTCTTCCGGGGCATAGTCGCCGTGCGCGGGAAAGTAGTCGTAGAACTCCACGGCGTTGATGTGCAGGTCCGCCAACATCGCGGCCTTGGCATCGTAGTTGGCCTGTTCGTCCGGATAGGTGGCGTAGAATCCGTAACGCAGATCGTCGGCCACGTTTTTCAGCACGGAGAGAATCGTCTGACCGGATGCGGAGACCTCACCGTTGCGGATCATTTCCACTCGGGCAACATAACCGCCGCTTTGCGCAAAGCCGGGCAGCTTAATGCGATTGACGCCAGTATGTGCCGCCTGCGTTGCCTGGTGGATGGTTTCACCGAAGGGCGTGGTGATGGTTGTGCGCAGTTGCGTGCCGTCTGCAAGGTCGTCGTCCAGCTTTGCGATGAGCGTGTTGGTCTCACCGGGCCGCACCCAGACGCTTTCCACCGCCAGCGGGAGCGTGTGCTTGGTCCAGGAGGTTGTTTCCGCCGGGCCGGCTTGTTCTCCGAGGGCCTCCAGGGTGACCGCGGAGTTGCCGTCGGTATCGCGCTCCTGGACGAACGGATCGTTCATCCAGTGGTAGTTTCCGTCGGTGGTTTCGACTACGTAGCGGTATTGAAAGCGCTCGCCGGGCAGATCCATATAGGCATACCAGACGCCGGATGGCGCGCGCTGCATGGCGTGCCGGGGATTGTCGATTCTGCCGTCGTTGTTGTTGGCCCAGTTGTTAAAGGAACCCGCCAGATACACCTGGCTCACGTCGCTATTATCGGGAGGCTCGAAGCGAAACAGCACACTGGGGCCGTCAACCTGAGGCGGCCCGCCGGATTTCAGCCGCGGCTCGCGGTTGTCTTTTCCAAAAATGACCGTGCCCAGGCATAGAATGAGCCAGCAGACTAAAAACTTGCGTACTCTCATGAGCGGGGCGGGCCTTGATAAAGCAGATGGATTCCTGAGACGTTGATGCGGTTGTAGCAATCTTCGCCGCCACCCGGCAATGCCGTATAGCTTTCGTTTCCTTGCAGGTAGCTCATGTTTCGAGAGATGGGATCTTCATAAAGACGCAGCGTGTATCGCCTGTCGGCATCGAGCCGGACCCGCACGGAGTTGGACAGGTCGTAGCGGCTCCAGTCGCCCGATTGTGGCATGACCACGTAGCCGGATGCCACCCGCTGGCCGGAGACGGTGTCCACGATGTCGAGGTGTTTCACCGCACAGGTGATGCCCGTGTTAATCGGTCCGGAGCCGTTGGCGAAGGCTATGCGCACGGCATACTTGCCGTCTCTCTCAACCGTGACGGACTCCGCCAGCAGTTCGTCTTCGGGGTGTCCCCAGTCCTTAATGTATGCGTCGCCGGAGCGTTTTCCTCCGCTTGCTTTTAGGTCCGCGGCAGGGATGACGACGATGCTACCCTGTGCTTGCCAGGAGGTCCCACGCGTGGGGTGGGAGGTCAGCCCGTTGATCGGGTCACGCGCGATGACATGGTAGACGTAAGTGTATGTGTCGGCGTTTTCCGAATCGGGATCGGTCCAACTCGTCGCCGTGGCTCCCTCGGCGCACAGCAGGCCGTCGCGGTAGATATCGAAAACCATGGCCTCCGCACGCGGATGGTTGAAGTCCAGTCGCAGGAGCTGTCCCTGCCGCGAGACGCCATCGCTCCACTGGGGTTGTACGGGGGCGAAGATGGCGGATTCGTCGGTGACGTCCACCATGCGGATGCGATCCGGCTCCGGCTCGTTTTCCGGGACCGCGAGAAATATCTCCCAGAGGTTTGCGTCGCAAAGCGAATCGCGCGGGATGTATGCCTGCGGGGAAATCGTTGAATCGTTCAAACGCACCTTGCGTACGGTTGCGATACCTGAGACGAAGTCCTCTTCGGATGGTAGGTGGATACGGATGTCGTTTTGTGCGCCGAGGTAATTGACGTTGAGTAGCTCGATGCAGGTTGCCTCGCCAAAAAGCTCCTGGCGCATGCGTGCGGTGATGCACGGTGTTACGCGAATGCCGCCCGTATCGATGTCGACGCCGAAGATGCTGCTCTGCACCATGGACAGGTAACCAGCCACCGACCAGAGTTGGCGGCGCGAGTTGATCACCGGTCCCGTTCGTGCGCCTTCGGTGACTTCCGCTAGGCCGGTGACGAAGTCGAAGTTC
The DNA here is from genome assembly GCA_030432235.1 of Verrucomicrobiia bacterium. GTDB lineage: Bacteria > Verrucomicrobiota > Verrucomicrobiia > Opitutales > Cerasicoccaceae > JAUIHT01. The sequence goes on from JAUIHT010000001.1 coordinate 1,124,750, forward strand.
TCCATGTTGGATAGATTGGCAGCGGCCTGTTGCATGAGCGAATCCACGCCTGCGTCGAGAGCGGCGGCATTACCGGTCTGGCGCGCGGCTTTCAGCCAGTAGGCGGTGACGAACGGCCAGATGCCCTGATTGTGGTAGATGGCCTGGTCGCTTTCCTGCGGCCAGATGACGGGCGGTCCGTGTGGCCCCGACGGATAATTTTCCAGTGCCCGTTTTGCCTGCGCCTCATCGGCGACACCGAAGAGGATGGCGAAGCAGGTACCGAGGAGATCGTAACGCTGCACCGGCAGCTGAACGTCGCCGTATTCCGAGAGCACATAGGTGCGGTAGAGGCCGCTTGTCTCATCGTAAAAGTGCGCGTTGATTGCCTGCCCCAACGACTTGGCCCAGGCGGCGTATTCATCGCTTTCCTCGTGGCAGTCCAGGGCACGGGCATAGTCTGCCGCGATAGCGAGTACGCGCGAGTAAGCGGCGTTGACCGAAAGGGCTTTGGACTGGGCGATGAGCCGCGTATCCTGCCGGGTCCAACCGGGATAGGACTGCTCGCGCCAGTCGAGGAAGGACTGCTCGCCACGGTAGAGGCCGTCGCGGGGATCGTAAACGAGTCGGCGGTCCTGCTCAAGGGTGTCGCGCAGGAATGGATAGATTTCGCGGAGGAAATCCTCCCGCTGCGGGCTGGGCAGGTGCTTGAGCGTTTCGTGGGCGCCGATGGCCCAGACGATGCGGTCCGTCGAAACCGGATAGCTGCCGCCCGAACCAGTGTCCTGCATGAGCTGCCGGCGGAAGCCGCCCGGGATAGTCGGTTTGATCCGGGAGGCTTTGAAGCGGAGCGAATTCACGGCGCGCTGCGGGTCGTAACCGGCCAGGCCGAGGTGCAGCGCATAGGCCAGGTCGCGGGTCCAGACGTAGTTCCATTGTTCGCCGGTTTGAAAGACCTCCGCCTCGATGGCCTTGCCTTGCGCGTAGGAGCCGTCGCTGATGGCGGATACGGCGTTCTGCCCGGTTTCCTGCAGCGCCAGCGCATAGAGCGCATCAAAGAGCGTGTTTCCGCTGCGGCAGCGCGGCTGCTCCGGGGCCTCGGTAACGCGCAGGCTTCCACCAGCGGGTAGGTTGTCGCGCAGGGGACCGTCGGTGGTCAGGGTGTAGGCGCGCGGTTCGGCGGAGGAGTCAGCGCGCACGTCTCCGGTGTCGGTTTCCTGGGCGTGGAGCAAGGTGGAGGTCATTAGAAAAGCCAGGCGTGCGAGGATGCTATTCGCCATTATCTGTTTAACGGATTAGCTACCTTAATGGCCCTTGGCAAAGAGCTCTCTTGTAAACAGTTAAACTGAAATTGACTCGGCAGTGGCCCACTTGCTACGAATTATCCATGGCAATGACCATTCGAGGTTTGGCCAAAAAAGCCGGGGTATCGCCCGCGACGGTGTCGCTGGCCCTGCGGAATCACCCACGCATCAGCAAGACCATGCGCGATCGCATTCAGCGCCTGGCTAAAAAGGAAGGCTACGTGCCCAACCCCATCGTCTCCAAGCTCATCGCGCAGGTGCGGGCCAGCAAGACGACGCTCTACAAGAGCACCATCGCCATTGTGAACACCTCCGAGCACGTCAGTGATACCGAGGAGCCCACTGTGCGCTCCTGGACCGAGGCGGCGGCAGCCCGAGCGCGTGAGCTTGGGTATTACGTGGACCACTTTGTGACCTCGAAAGAACACCTGCGCCCGGAGCGCCTCATCGACATCCTTGATGCGCGCGGTATCCAGGGGCTGATTGTTACCGGACCTTTTCATAACAACATCATCGACCCGAAGTTCGACGCACTCTGGGCACGATCCGTGGCGGTGGTTTTGGGTGAGCGGCCCGTGCGCCCGGCTCTCTCGTGCGTGATCAACAACCAGTTTAACACCGTCATCCAGGCCATGCGGGAGGCCCGCACACTCGGCTATCAGCGACCGGGGCTCTGCGTCCATCCCGACATCGACGAGCTTCTGGAGCAGCGCCTCAGCGGCGGTTACCTGGTCGGCCAGCAGGCGCTGCCGCCTGACGCGCGTTTGCCTGCTCTTGCGTATGCTCCCGATGACCAGCCCGGCTTCGAGCGCTGGTTTGCCGAGCACCGCCCGGACGTCATCCTGACTTTGCATACGGAGGTGAAGGCCTGGCTGGAGTCCATGGGTTGCAAGGTGCCCGGTGATTGCGGCCTTATCCACTTGGATTTGTCACCGGCCACACCCGGCTGGGCCGGCATGTGGCAGAACCACGACGACGCCAGCACCGCTGCCGTCGATATGCTCACCGGCCAGCTTTACCGCAACGAGATCGGCCCGCCACGCTTCCAGAAATGCATGGTCATTAACAGCGACTGGCGCCTCGGGAAAACCGTTAAGGCAAAACGTTGACGCTTCAGTATTGGCGATTGGCCGGAACGAAATCGCCCATCTCGGAGTTGCCGAAGATGTCCTCGGCGGGCAGGCGTTCGACGCGTCCGTCGGCATAGCCGACATGGGCCTCGCCGTTGTAGCGCGTGGTGGGTTCATCCATAAACCAGACGCAGAATGAGTCGTTGGGGGTGTCTTCTTCGTAGATGAGTACCTTTGTCGCCGGGTCCTGCAGGAAGCTGAGATTGACGGTGCCGAGGGCTTTTTCGAAGCCCGACGGTCCGCTTGCGCCTTCCAGAAGCTCGCCCTGGTTGATGAGGAAGTTGAAGGAGTAGCTGAAGTTGCGGCCTGGCTCTCCCGGTTCGCTCAGACCTTCGTCCGCCGGAGCTCGCAAGAGGGCCGCGGCGGATTCGGCGCCGCCCAGGTAGTGCGCCAGGACGGTGTCCTCCGTTTTGGCTACGCCGTTTTCTGTTACGAAAAAGAAGTCCTTCGGGTCGTCGAGCCCGACATTGTCAGCGGCGACTTTGGGTAGGTGGCCGCCATGCTCGGCTGCGTAGAGATTGGCCGCCGTGAATATCTGGCGCATCTGGGAAACCGCCTCGGCCGCCTGAGCGCTCTCCCGGGCCTTGCCCAGGCCTGCCACGAGCAGCCCCGCCAGGATGGCCACCACCGCCACGACGGTTAGCAGCTCAATCAACGTAAAGCCGTTAGGTTGGTCGGGATGGCGGGGGTTGGGCATCGCGGGTTTTGTGTTCTGCTTTAGACAAAACGATACTTATCATGGACGCAACGTCCACTTGGTAAGGCGTAAACAGTTAACCGCCTATTTGACCCATTCCGGCAGTTTTCCCACCATGATATCGAACGCGGGTATCATGATCAGGTAGGTGACCGCCGGTATCAGGACGATGCCGATGAGGTTGAGCCCCAGGCCGCTGCGCACCATGTCGCGCATCGAGACGTAGCGGGAGCCAAACACGATGGCGTTGGGTGGTGTCGCCACCGGCAGCATGAAGGCGCAGGAGGCCGCCATGGCCGCGGGAGCCAGCAGCAGCAGGGGGCTCTCGCCCAGACCGATGGCCACCCCGGCCAGCACCGGCATGAGCATGGTCGAGGTTGCTGTGTTGGAGGTGAACTCGGTCAGGAAAATGACCAGGACGGTGACCCCGCAAATGATGACCAGCACGGGCATCCCTTGGAGAATGGTGACCTGATCAACGATCCAGGCGGCCAGCCCGGAGACCTCGAAGCCTTTGGCCAGGGACAAGCCGCCACCGAACAGTATCAGTACGCCCCAGGGGAGCTTGGCGGCCCACTTCCAGTCCATGACAAAGATGCGCTTTTTGAAGTCCACCGGGATCAGAAAAAGCGAGAGGGCGCCGACCAGGGCGATGGTGGCGTCCTTGATCATGTCGGGCTGCGGAAAGACCGAGGCGATTTGATCGCGGAAAATCCAGCCCAGGGAAGTCAGCCCGAAGACGAGGCCGGTCCAGCGCTCCGCCGGGGTTACGGGCCCGAGCTCTTCCAGCTCATGATGGATGATGGCCTCGGCGTTGGGGATGGTCAGGTTCGGCATGCGGTTGACAACTCGCGTCAGCCAGAACCAGGTGAAGGGCAGGAACAGGCAGGCCAGCGGTACTCCGACCATCATCCAGTTGAAAAAAGTGATTTCGTAGCCGTAGGTTTTTTCCAGGTAGCTTGCCAGCACGATGTTGGGCGGGGTGCCGACCAAGGTGGCGATGCCTCCGATGGAGGCCGCGTAGGCGATGCCAAGCATGAGGTTCAGCGAAAGCGTCTGCACGGGGGCCGGCACCGGCGCATCCTTGTCCGGATTTAGCTCACTCGTGATTTGCATGATAACCGCCATGCCGATGGGCAGCATCATGATGGACGTGGCGGTGTTCGAAACGAAGGCCGATAGCAGCGCCGTCGCCAGCATGAAACCGATGACCAGCCGGTCCGGGGAAAAGCCGACCGCGTTGATGATATGCAGGGCGATGCGGCGATGCAGGTTCCAGCGCTGCATGGCCAGCGCGATGATGAAGCCGCCCATGAACAGGAAGATGACATGGTTGCCGTAGGGGAGTGTCGATTGGGCTGAGGGCATGACGCCCAGCAGCGGAAAAAGGGCGACCGGCAGCAGGCTTGTGGCCGGGATGGGAATGGCTTCGCTGATCCAATAGATGGCCATCAGCAGCGCCACAGCGGCGACCCGCTGCGCCTCGGGCGGCATGCCGGAGGGGGAGGGCAGCATCACCACCACCAGGGCCAGCAGCGGTCCGGTAACGAGGGCGACTTTTTGATGCAGGCCGTAGGATTCTTTTTTATCCTTTTCGGGCACAGTTGCCTGCGCGGGCGCTGATTCTGTATTCTTTTCCGGGGTATTGCTCATAGGCTCGCGCGGAGGCTACCGTCATAGCAGCATTTTGGGGGGTAGAAGATTTTTGATTTATGTAGCACCCCAGTACAGTCAGCTTGAAAGACAAGCCAAGCTTGATTCTGATACTTTCTAAAATCCTTCTCGGTATTTTAGTGATATAAACTATAGATAAAATTCTATATGAAGAAACCCAGCCCCAACATTGTCCTCATCGTCTCCGACGACCACGGCCGCGAAGCGACCGGCTGCTACGGCAATCCGGTTATCAAGACGCCTCACATGGATGCCCTGGCCGCCGGGGGTACGCGTTTTACCCAGGCTTTCTGCACGACGCCGTCCTGCGCCGCCAGCCGTTCCTGCATCCTGACGGGCCAGCAGAATCATACCAACGGCACCTACGGCCACACGCACGGCCTGCATCACTTCGCCGCCTTCGATGACGTGGTGAGCCTGCCGCGCCTGCTCAACGAAAGCGGCTATCGCACCGCGAATATCGGCAAAACGCATTTTGCCCCGGAGTCCGTCTATCCTTTTCAGGCCAAGCTCGACGCAGACAAGAGATACGGGCGCGACGATATCGCCATGGCCAAGGCCTGTCGTGAGTACATCGAGGCCGACGGGCCCTTCTTCCTGTACTGGTGCAGCTTCAACCCGCATCGTTCCGGCAACACGACGGACCATCCGTTCAAGCCGGATGCTTTCGGCAACCCAGGCGAGTCCTTTCCCGGCGATGCGGAGCAGACGTACGACGAGAGCGAGGTGGTGGTTCCGCCCTGGCTGCCGGACACGCCCCATACGCGCGCGGAGTTGGTTCAGTACTACCAGAGCATCAGCCGGCTGGACCGCGGCATCGGGCAGCTCATGGAGGAGCTGAAGCGCGCCGGTAAGTTCGACAACACTGTCATCATCTACATCTCGGATAACGGCGCGGCTTTTCCCGGCAGCAAGACCACGCTCTACGAGCCCGGCATGCAACTCCCCTGCCTTGTCCGCGCTCCGGAGCAAGCCAAACGGGGTGTCGCCTGCAACGGACTCGTGGCCTGGTACGACATCACGCCGACGATACTGGACTTCGCCGGGGTGCCGGAGAAAGCGAAGGGCATGTTCGGGCAGTCATTCCGGCGCATTCTGGAGGAAACCGATCCGGCGGACTGGCGTGAAGAAATCTTCGCCGCGCACACCTTCCACGAGATCACGAATTACTATCCCATGCGCGCCATCCGCACGCCACGGTACAAGTTCATCTGGAACGTAGCCCATCCGTTGACCTTCTCCTTCGCCAGCGATTTGTGGACTTCAGCTACCTGGCAGCCCTTCCGTGAAAATGCGCCCGAGCATTACGGCAGGCGCACAGTGGAGGATTACCTGCACCGGCCTGCTTTTGAATTGTACGATCTGGAGAACGACCCCGACGAGCTACAGAACCTCGCGGCGGATCCGGGGCACCGCGCCCTGGTTGAGTCCTTCTGCGAAAAGATTAATAACTACCAGCGCGAAACCAGGGACCCCTGGCTGCACAAGTGGGAGTACGAATAGGCCACGCACCGCGGGTCTGGGGCGCGTAGCCCCAGGTTGTGCATTAGCCACGGCTAGCTTTAGCTATTCACCCAGGCGGCATAGTCTGGCGAGCAATGCGTTGCCTTTACCGCGACCCACTGCGGCGTGTCGTAGGGGTGGTGCGTACGCAGGTAGGTTTCGATGTCAGCGACTTTGCCTTCGGCGAACTTGACCGCCAACCGGAACTCCCTGGCGCGTTCGAGTTTGCCCTCCCAGCGGTAATGAGACACGACCGGACCGTCGATTTGCACACAGGCGGCCAGTCTGGATTCCACCAGGCCTTGCGCAAGCGCATCCGCCTGCTCCTTTGTCTCCACCGTAGTCCAGCCGACGCAAATCGCATCCATGCCTTTACCATGACTTATACCTGCACGGCCTCAATTTATTTTTGTGACAAGCGTGTGATTTCATGGCTGAACTTTCCGTGAATTATGTCCACTCCTGAACAACTTGCCCGTGATTTTCTCGCCATTGCCGATCAGTTTCGCCTGGGAGAACTGCCCACGGAGCAGCCACACCCGCTGACCGCCGAGTTGTCGCGTCTGGCCCAGGAGGATTTGCCCGAAGCCCTGCGTGTGCTGCAGCAAGTGGACGCGCTGGCACTGGAGAAGCTCGCGGCTTGCCTGCCCGGTATCGAGGCACTGGCCAAGGACATCGGCAGAGCTTTCATGGCTGGACGACGTGTCTTCATCGCCGGATGCGGCGCGACAGGGCGCCTTGCCCTGACCCTCGAGACTCTCTGCCGCGAGGGTTTGCTGCCCGATGGGCTGGGGGACCGGGTCGTGGGATTCATGGCGGGTGGGGATTCCGCGCTGATTCGTTCGCTGGAGGGTTTCGAGGATTATCCCGAGTACGGAGCGCGCCAGCTCATGGAGCTTGGCTATGCGCCGGGCGACCTCCTGATTGGCGTGACCGAGGGCGGCGAAACACCCTTTGTCATTGGTGCGACCGAAGCTGCCCTGGTCGATGATGGTCGCACTCCCTGGTTTTGCTACTGTAACCCGGATGAGGTTCTGTGCCGGGTAGCGGAGCGCTCGAAGAGTGTTCTGGAAAACGAGGCCATCCGCAAGCTGCCCATCGTGACCGGTCCGATGGCGTTGGCCGGAAGCACGCGCATGCAGGCCACCACCGTCCAGATGGCCGCAGTGGGGATGGCATTGAAACACCACGCCAAGCCGGGTGATATCGCGGAGGATTTGCAGAGCCTGCGCGACTGGGTGGATGCCATTGAGTACGCCAAAGTCGCTGCGTTGACCGAGACCGAAGCTAAGCTTTATCAGTCCGGCGGGCATGTGCTTTACCGCACCCGGCCCTACGGTATGACCGTGCTGACTGACACCACCGAGCGCGCGCCGACTTTCAGCTTGCCGCCGTTCGAGAACGACCAGACGCCGGACGCGCCTTTGTCCCTCTGTTATTTATCCCTGCCGAAGTGGGTCTACGCCGATACCGCCTGGAGCGGCCTGTTAGGGCGTCTGCCGCGTACCTTGAACTGGCCGGAGGTCGAGGCCATTGCCGGAACAGCCTATCTGCTCGGGTTTGACATCTCCGGCGGTTCGGTGGCCGCCCGGACGAAGCGCCTAGGCTCGTCACCGGCCATGTTTGAGATTTGCGGCGAGAAAAACCTTTCCCTGCAACTGGGCGATAGTGTCGCGTATTTTGACATGCCGCGTTGCGCGCTGCTGCGTAACCTATGCCTGAAGATGCTGCTCAATGCACACTCGACCTTGGTCATGGGCAGGCTGGGGCGCTACGAGGGCAACCTCATGACCTGGGTCAAACCGAGCAACAACAAGCTCATCGACCGCGCCATCCGCTACGTGCGCGAGCTCTACCGCCGTAAGCACGGCACGGAGCCGGACTACGCCGATGTTTGCCGCGCGCTCTTCATCGCCCGTGAAGACCTGCGTTTGGACGAGCCCATCGTGCTGAAAACACTGGCGCTCTTGTCGAAGGATGCGGAATCCGATTGATTTGCGATTGGCGCGGGGTATGCATTTATACCAGTCACCATGCTGCTTTGCCCACAACCCAAGCTCCTGACCGCCTATCCCGGTGCCTATGCCGGTCCGGTGGACACCGTGCGCGAGGAGATTCGCGAGTCCCTGCCACCCGAGGCCTACTGGTTGAGCATCGCACCGGAGGGTATTTTGTTACAGGCTAGCGACCCGGCGGGCTTTTTTTACGCGCGGCAGACGCTCGCGCAGATTGTGCAGCAGTCCTGGGTAGACGGTAGTTTGCCCTGCGTGGAAATAGAAGACTGGCCGGACTTCGCCGAGCGCGGCTTCATGCTGGATGTGAGCCGCACCAAGGTGCCGACGCTCGCCACGCTCCGTCATCTGGTCGACCTGATGGCCTCGCTGAAGTTCAACCAGCTTCAACTCTACATCGAGCACACCTTCGCCTATGCCGGGCATGAGCTGGTCTGGGGAGATTCTTCACCGCTGACCGGCGCGGAAATCGAGGAGTTGGATGTCTATTGCCGCGAGCGCTTTATCGAGCTGGTCCCCAACCAGAACTCCTTCGGCCACATGGAGCGCTGGCTGCGGCACCCGGAGTACCATTACCTGGCCGAGAGCCCCGACGGTTTTATTCATCCGTTCACCGACAAAAAAGTACGGTGGGGGTCGACTCTCAAGCCCGACGAGGAATCCCTGGCCTTTATTAACGAGCTTTACGGCGAGCTCCTGCCGCATTTCTCCAGCAAAAAGCTCCATGGCGGCTGTGACGAGACCTGGGAGCTGGGGCAGGGGTGGAGCAAGCCGCAGACTGAGGCCGAGGGCCTGGGTACCGTTTACCTGCGCCACCTTTCACGTATCAGCGACCTGGCGGAAAAACACGGCAAACACTTGCAGTACTGGGCCGACGGCGTGCTGAAGCATCCGGAGCTGACCAGTGAAGCTCCGCAAAGGGCTATGCCGGTAGTCTGGGGTTACGAGGCGGCGCATCCCTTCGATGAGGAGTGTCGCGTTTGCGCCGAGGCCGAGCTGCCCTTTTACGTCGCCCCGGGGGACTCCACCTGGAACAGCTTTACCGGTCGCTTAGCCACCGCCGAGCCCAACATCGCGGCGGCGGCCCGCCACGGCCAGCGCTTCGGCGCACGCGGGCTGATACACACCCATTGGGGAGACAGCGGCCACCCGCAGACCTGGGCGGTGATGCTGCCGGGGCTTGTTTTGGCGGCTTCGGCCTCCTGGAACACGGGTGCCTCGACGCCTCTGGCCGGCACGCTCAGCACGCTTATCCTGCGCGATGCGAACGGGACGCTGGGGCAGGCCCTGTGCGGCCTCGGGCAGATCGATACCGCGCTGGGGCTCCAACGCGGCAACCGGAGCTTCCTGTTTGACGCCTTTTTTGATTCGCCCGAGGAGCTGTTGCCTCGCATCGAGGGCCTCAAGAGCGACGCCATGAACAACCTCGTTGAGCGGCTGGAGTCCATTGCCGCGCTCATTGCGCAGGCCAATCCGCAGACGGGTGACGCCACCTGGCTGCTGGACGAGGCGCGGCTGGCCCACGACATGTGCTATTGGGCTCTGCGTCGCCTGCTGGTGCTGCGCCGCAGCGCCGATACCGCGGACCTGCGCCCGACTCTAACGGAGCTGATTGGCCGCTACGAGACCATCTGGTTGCGGCGTAACCGCCCCGGTGGCCTGCATGAGAGTTCCGCACGGCTGAGAGCTGTCCTAGCCTCATTGTAAAAGCCCTTTGAAAGTGCGTCACCGAGGGAGGCCGATCTTGCCGTCTGGGCGATTCTCCCTAGTATTTGGGGGCTAATGCGGTTCGATTCACAGGGGGATGAGCTGGATTTCCTGGCGGATTTCCTGCGAGGGGTGATGGACGATCAAGACAGCCGTCGGCGCCTGCGGGTTATCCTGCGCCAGCCGCCGTTTCACCGCCGGTCATTGCTCAATACGGCCATCCAGCAGATGCAGCTCCAGGGCGAAGACAGCGAGACCATCCGGGCCCTGGCACACCTGAAAAACGACGATACCGCCAGCCGGGCTTTGGCCATTTTGGAGGCCTGAACCGCGCCCGGGCGCTTTTTTACGCAAAAAACCGCTTGCCAAGGGGCGGTCGGAGCCTATCTTTTCTGCCCTTTATGCGACTTCCGGTTTCCCGGCCAGAAGTCTTTTACACAACCAAATCCAAAATCCCTCTATCCAAGGTTCGCTGTTGTGCGGGGCAATACGCGGATACGGAGCCCGTTCGTTATGAACATCACAGTCAAAGACCTGCTCGACGCCGGTGTGCACTTCGGTCACCAGACGCGTCGTTGGAATCCCAAGTCCAAGCCCTACGTGTACGATCACCGTCAGGGCATCTCCATCATCAATCTGGAGAAAACCTACGCGCTTCTCGAAAAGGCCGTCGCCTTCGCAGAAGAAATCTCCGCCTCCGGCAAGGACATCATGTTCGTCGGTACCAAGCGCCAGGCGCAGGACATCCTCCGCGAGGCCGCCACGACCGTCAACATGCCCTTCAGCGTTAACCGCTGGCTCGGCGGTACGCTGACCAACTACGCCACGGTCGAGAAGAGCCTTGAGAAGTACAAGCGCTACCTCGGCATGGAGGCCGACGGTTCCCTGCAGAAGCTGCCGGGTAAGGAAGCCGCCGCCATCCGCCGCGAGATGGCCCGCATGAACCGCAACTTCGAGGGCATGCTCGAAATGAAGACTCTGCCCTCAGCGCTCTTCGTCATCGACACCAAGACCGAGGAAATCGCCGTGGCCGAAGCACGCCGCCTGAAGATTCCGGTCATCGCCCTGGTTGACACCAACTCCGACCCGACTTTGGTCGATTACCCGATTCCGGGCAATGACGACGCCGCCAAGGCCATCCGCCTGGTTGTCGAAGTGCTCCTGGAAGCCATCCAGAACGGTGTGGCCCGCCGCGTTGAGCCGTCGTCCAAGACCAAGGAGTTCACGCCTTTCGTCCGTCAGGACTTCGTCGACACCGAGCAACCCGAGGTGACTCTCTCGGCCGACCTGATCGCCGAGCAGGAAGCTGCCGAAGCTGCCGCTCAGGAAGCACGCGAAGCCAAGGAAGCCGCCGAGGAGCAGCCCGCCGCCGAACGCGCCTAACCTTTTACCATCCTACAAGAAAGAAACCCACCGAAATTCCCAAGCATCATGGCCGACATTACCGCAAGCATGGTCAATCAGTTGCGTCAGCGCACCGGCGCTGGCCTGATGGACTGCAAAAAAGCGCTCGTTGAAGCCGATGGCGACGAAGAAGCCGCTATCAGCATCCTCAAGAAGAAGGGCATCGCCAAGGCAGCCAAGAAGGCTGATCGCGACGCCTCCGAGGGCATCATCGAGTCCTATATCCACATGGGAGGGAAGGTCGGCGTGCTGTTGGAAATCAACTGCGAGTCCGATTTCGTAGCCAAGAACGACGAGTTCAAGGCCCTGGCCCGCGACATCTGCATGCACATCGCCGCCGCCAGCCCCCTGGCTGTGACCCGCGACGAAGTGCCCGAGGATGTCATCGCCAAGGAGCGCGAGGTTGCCGTGGCCCAGGCCGAAGGCAAGCCGCCTCAAGCGGTGGAAAAGATTGTGGAAGGCAAGATCAACAAGTTCCTCTCCACCGTCTGCCTGTTGGACCAGCCCTTCGTCAAGAATCCCGACCAGTCGATCAACGATCTGCTGACCGAAAAGATTCAGAAGATCGGCGAAAACTTGAAGATCAAGCGTTTCGCGCGCTACGCCATCGGCGAATAATTTCGTACACTGATATTTTTTCAAAAGCGCGGCTGGCCAAGGCCGCGCTTTTTTGTTGTATTGATTTGGTTATGCCAGAATTTGCCCCCTTCAATGCGTCCTTGGACAGCGGTACGACCGGTCCGGCGCCTTTGGTCACGCCGTACATCCCCGAGCAGCCGGGCTACGGTGGCGCCGCCATCGTTATTTTTCCCGGCGGTGGCTATCGTCAACGGGCGGAACATGAAGGCGCGGGCTTTGCCGAGTTCTTTGCCGCCGAAGGCATCGCCAGCTTCGTGGTCGACTACCGTGTGCGCAATGAAGGCGACCACCTTTATCCTTGCCAAATCGAGGATGCCTACGCGGCGATTGCCACGGTTCGGCGGCGGGCGCGTGAGTTTGGTTGCGACCCGGGCAAGATCGGCGTCATCGGTTCATCCGCTGGCGGACACCTGGCGGCGCATACCACCGTGGCCTGGCGCGATTACGAGAGCGATGTTTCGCTGCGGCCCGATTTCGCCATCCTGTGCTACCCGGTTATCTACATGCACGGGCAATTCTCACACGGGGGATCCGTGCTGAATCTGCTCGGTGAGGAGCCCAGCGACGAAGTCCTTGAAAACGTCACTGTGGTTGAGCGTGTGGATGAAAAAACGCCTCCGTGCTTTATCTGGCACACCTTGGGCGATCCCGGTGTGCCGGTGGAGAACAGCCTGGGGTTTGCCACCGCCCTGCGCATGCACGATGTGCCTTTCGAACTGCATGTTTACCAGCGTGGACGCCACGGGGTCAGCCGTAAGACTTCCCTCGGCTGGGACAACGATTGCCTGCGCTGGCTGCGTGACTTCGCCGACAGCCGTTCCCCCGAGATGTGACCCGGGGCTACACTACGTACCCCGGCACTGTGTTTATGGGGGCTGCGCGAGCCAGCCTCGGTCTGGCTTCTCCTACAAACGGGGCAGCGAGCAACGCGAGCGATGGGGCAGAGCCCCAGTAATGTCCTGTGCGGTCACGCACCTAGCGGCGGGAGTTGGCGACCATGATCCAGTAGACCATCTGGGCCAGCGAAGCGACGAAGGCGGCGACGTAGGTCCAGGCAGCGGCATCGAGGGTCTTGTTCACGCCCACGCGTTCATCCTGATCGATGATGCCCAGGCCGACCAGCTCCTGCTTTGCACGACGGCTGGCATCGAACTCGACCGGGAGAGTGACGAGGTTAAAGAGGGTTAACACCGCGTAGCAGGCGATGATGAGCTTGATCAGAAGCATGCTGTGAATCGGGGTGAGCAGGAAAAGGCTCCCGATTAAAATAATGGGCAAGGCTTTTGATGCGAAGCCGGTTACCGGCACCAGGCTCATGCGCAGATTCAGGGCCTTGTAGCCCACCTTATGCTGGATGGCGTGACCGGCTTCGTGGGCGGAGACGCCCAGTGCGGCCAGGCTGGTGCCGCGATAGTTGTCACGGCTCAGGCAAAGACGCTTGTGCACCGGGTCGTAGTGATCGGTCAGCCTGCCACCGATTTCCACGATATCCACGTCGTTGATGCCGGCCTTGCGCATGACCGCGCTTGCGGCCTCGGCCCCGGTGATGCCGCCGCGCGAGGGCACACGCACCCACTTGTTATAAGCGCTGCTGACTTTCGTCTGAGCCCAGATGCCCAGAATGATGGTGGGTACGATCAGTACCAGAAAGAGTCCTAAATTGGAAATATAGTACATGGCTAATAAGGTTCTAGGTTTTAACCGCTACGAGCAAGAAAAGTTCCCAACCTTAGGCGGATTGCAAGTCGCAGACGCACAATAACTTGAGTGTGGCTGCGGGATTTGGGAAAACTGCCTGCCGTGCCACGCTGTCTCAACGCCCTGAAAATAAGGGGAAAGGTGTCACACTTGAAGAACGCTCAAAATCCTGCGACTTTTCGGTTGATTTTCCCAAGGCCATCCCTACTTTCATGCGTTTCCCTCAATTCAATGCTCAGGTGGTGGAATTGGTAGACACGCTATCTTGAGGGGGTAGTGCCCACAAGCGTGCGGGTTCGAGTCCCGCCCTGAGCACCAATTTTACTAGGTACACAGCCTCTAGAAATGGACACTTCTACGAGGCGGTGCTCCGTTCTTCGAAGAATTCCTTCAGGACTTCGACACGGGAGCGCTCCAGGTTTTCTTCGTGAACTTCCTCGCTGGTGCGCTGGCGTTCGAAGTTGGCCATCTGGCGGCGCATGCGCTGGAGGGCCATGTTCTGGAGCTGTCGCACGCGTTCGCGGGTAATGTCGAAGTGCTGGCCGACTTCCTCGAGGGTCAGCGGGCGTTCGCCGCCCAGGCCGAAGCGCAGGCGGATGATGTCAGCCTCGCGCTGATCGAGATCGTCGAGCATGTCGTTGACGTCGGAGATGAGCGACTTGCCACGCAGAGTCTCGAAGGGGGTGAGGGCGTTTTCGTCGCCGACCAGCTCCCCGAATTCCGTGCCGTCCTCCTGGCCCACCGGGGCGTCGAGGCTGGTCGGGCGTACGCTGACTGACTTCAGGTGCGCGACTTTGCTCGGGGACATCTCCATGGCGTAGGCGATTTCCTCGTCGGTCGGCTCACGGCCGAGCTCCTCCTGTAACTGCAGGGCCATACGGCGCATGCGCGCAATCTTGTCGACGAGGTGAACAGGTAGCCGGATGGTCTTCGACTGGTTGGCCAGGGCGCGCTTGATGGATTGCTTGATCCACCAGGCTGCGTAGGTCGAGAGCTTGCCGCCCTTGTCCGGGTCGAAGCGTTCGACGGCTTTGATGAGGCCGATGTTGCCCTCGCTGATGAGGTCGAGCAGGGGCAGGCCGAAGTTCGAATAGTCGTGCGCTATCTTAACGACGAGACGCAGGTTGGCCTGAATCATTTTCTGGCGCGCCTTTTCGTCGCCCTTTTGGATGCGGCGAGCCAGCTTCACTTCTTCCTCGGGAGTGAGGAGTGCGGTCTTGCCGATTTCGTGCAGGTAGAGCTTGAGCGGGTCCTTCTCGGAATGCGGCAGCTCTTCGTAAGTCTGCGGCTCGGGAGCGGCAGGCACCTCACGATTGATCTTGGGCTGTTCCTCGGGCTGGGTTGCTTTCGGGGAACGGCTATCCCTTGGCGCGGCTTTGGCAGCGGCGCTTTTTGGGGATTTCTTGGCGGCCTTTTTAGGCATCAGTAGTTCTTATTGCCTCTATATAGACAGGTTCTATCCAGAGAAGGTTCACAATTTTTCAGAAAGTTCAACAGCCTTGAGCATTCCTTTGGCTTTGTTAACCGTTTCCATGTACTCATTTTTAGGTACTGAGTCGGCCACGAGGCCGGCACCTGACTGAATAAATAGCTTTTTGTCTTTTAATAGGGCGGTGCGGATGGCAATGCAGCAATCCAAATCCCCCTGATAGCTGAAATACCCCAGGGCGCCGCCGTAAACACCCCGGCGCTGCTTCTCCAGCTCGGCGATGATCTGCATGGCGCGGATTTTCGGCGCGCCAGTCAGGGTGCCGGCGGGGAAGGTTGCGCGCATCAAATCGTAGGCGTTCTTGTCCTCGGCCAGCCGGCCCTCGACCTGCGAAACGATGTGCATGACGTGGGAGTAGCGCTCAATGATGGCGTAGTCCTTCACTTCCACGCTGCCGATCTCGCAGACGCGCCCGATGTCGTTGCGCGCGAGGTCGACCAGCATGAGGTGCTCGGCGCGCTCCTTCGGGTCTGCCAGTAAATCCTCTTCCAGGGCGAGGTCCTCGGCTTCGTCCTTGCCGCGGTGACGGGTGCCGGCGATGGGCCGGATTTCCACACGTCCGTCCGTGCTGCGCACATGGACCTCGGGCGAGGCCCCGACGACGGCGTAGTCGCCCGTTTCCAGGCAGACCATGTAAGGGGAGGGATTGACCACCCGCAGGGCGCGGTAGAGGTCGAGCGGGTCTTTATCGTAATCGCGCTCGAAGCGTTGCGAGGCTACGACCTGGATGACGTCCCCGGAGCGAATGTACTCCTTGGTCGCGGCGACGGCGTCCTCGAAACGCTCGCGCGTGAAGTTGCCTGCGGGCACGGTCAGATCGCCGGTGCTGGCAATAGGCCCGGGGGCCAGGCCTTCGCTCTTTTGCAAGGTGGCGTAGAGGCGTTCGATTTCCGCGATGGCGCGGGCACGGGCCTCGAGTGGATCTCCCCCTTCTTCGATATGAGCGTTGGCGCAGAGCCGCAGTTTCTGGTGGGCATGGTCGAAGATGACCACGCTGTCCATGATGGCGAAGAACATCAGCGGCATCCCCAGCACGTCTTCCTCGGCGAGGGGCACGGTGGGCTCGATGCTGTGGATGTACTCGTGGCCGAGGAAGCCTACCGCGCCGCCGAGCATAGGCGGCATGCCGGGCAGGCGTACGGGGTTGTACTGCGCCATCTCGTCCTGCACCAGACGGAGCGGGTCGGCAGGAGTCGGAATGGATGTCCGGGAGCCGTTCGCATCGGTGATGTGAGTCTCCTTTTCAAAAGCCTCGAAGATTTTCACCGGCTTGCATCCGGCGAAGCTGTAGCGGCTGATGCGTTCGCCGCCCACGATGGACTCGAAGAGGAAGGCGGGGCGCTCCCCGCGCAGTTTGGCATAGACCGAGACGGGCGTCTCGAAGTCGGCCATGAGGTCGGTGTAGACCGGCACGAGGTTGCCCTCTTCGGCCAGTTTCAGGAAATCTTGTTCTGTCGGATAAATAGTCATGGGAGTTTGGTTTTAAAGTGTTGGTGTCGTTGGTGGCTGTCGAGCCAGTGTTTTTGCACAAAAAAAGCCGCCTCATTCCGGGCGGCCGTTAAGCAAAGGTTTGTCGCGAATCTTACACGCGACGCCATCGCAGGGCCAACCCGGGCACGGCTACGCACCACCACACCTTGAGGGTGGAAAGGGTTTTCGCGGCTGCGATGTTCAATGACATGATGCGCAATAAGACTTCGCTGAATCGAAAAGGCAACCCCAAAGCGTCTTCGCCCGCCGCGCGGAATGGCGCTATCTGTGTTAATGCTGCTCCGGCTGAGCCGCGTGGTCGAGCTGTAGCGGCTCGCGGTGGAACTTCCGGCGCAGCCAGTTGATGCTGCGGCAAACGGGCTTCCAGCCGACGAGTCGCCTCTCCAGACGGTATTTGCCCGGGAAGTCGAGTGCCATGAAGCCGACGAAAATCGTGAGCAATCCCTGGCCGGGCGTGACCAGCATGACGATGCCGATGATGATCAACAGCACGCCCACCAGATTGCGCGCGATCATGATCAGGACGACGAGGGCAGGGTGCATTTGCCTCCAGCGGCCTTCATGGCGACGCTGATCCAGAAAGTAATCCGCCGGCATTCTGACGAGAATCACCGGGACCAGAATGGCTGCCGCCACGAATAGCAGCAGGGTCAAGCCCGCAATCAGGCTTAGCACCGTGGCGTTGTCTTCTAAAAAGCTTTTGGTCGCTTCCCACATGTTTCCCGGGAGGGTACATCACCGTTCGATCATCAACGTGGCAATGCCATAGACGGGCAAGGTGAAGTTCGCCGCCGGGTCTTCCTTTTGCCAGAGGCTGTCCTCCGAGGAAACACGTAGCGCGAGCGGCTTCCAGCCGGGGTCGAGGTCCAGGCGGACTTCCTGCAACTGGTCCGACGCATTGAGCAGGACGATGGTAGAACGCTCGCCACCGGGCTGCAGGTAGGCGCTGGCCAGTATGGATTCGTTCTCTTCATCGACGGCGTAGCAGGCGGAGCCTGCCGGGATAGCAGCGAAGTAATGCCGCGCGGCGGTAAACTTCCCCGCACCCTCGCCAGTTTCCTTGTCGGTGAGGGCCTGGTCGTTGAGCTTTTTACCGTCGGCCATCTGCCAGTAGATATACGCGCTTTGTTGTCCGGTGGTCAGGGCCTGGTGAATCTTTAACGCGACCGACCACGCGCCGCGATGCGGTGATTTACCATCCTTGCCAAGCCAAGCCGGATCTTCACCTGAGGTTTCCGTCATCCAGGACTTGCGACCCTTGGCGGCGTAACCCGCGACGTTGCCGGGGATGCCCTCGGCGGGAGAACGTTTCCAGCCTTCGCGCCACCAGATCCACGGTTGGGCTTCGGCTCCGGCGCTGCTTTTACCGTCGGGCGCGTAGCCGTGGATGGCCGCGATGGGCATCAGCTCGACGCCGCCGGGTTGGGCGTCGATGTCCCGCAGGTATTGCAGGTTCTTGGCGCGGGCGGTCTTTCCGCCGCCGTACTGCCAGAGCGAGTAAGCGCCGCCGCCGAGGAGGTCTTCCGGGCCGACAAGCTGGATGTGCCGCAGCTCGGGATGCGCGTCAAAGGCCGCGCGGATAGCCTCGAGGGCGGGCCGGTAACCTTCGCCACTGGGATAGAGGCAACTGTTGTAAAACACCTCGAAGTTTGGCTCGTTCTGGATGCTGAAGTAGTCGAGCTTGAGGTTGAAGGTGCGCTGCCAGCCCAGGATGTACGAGGCAGTGGAGCGCGCAAACTGCTCCAGCGCGGAGGTGTCGCGGTCGCCGTCGTTGAAGAGCGCGAGCGGCTCATTACTGGTGTCGAGCACGCCCCCGGCGAAGTTCCCGCCCCAGATGAAGGGCCAGGGCGCGCCTTTCTTGGGCATGGGGTAGTCGCTGTTGCCGTAGCGATAGCCCGAGGTGCGCTTGACCCACGGTACAGGTGACCAGAGCGAGCCGACGAGGACGAGGTCTTCGCCGCCTTTTTGCGCCAGTAGGGCGGAGGCCCATGCCGTGCCGTCCTTGTAGTTGAAGAAATGCAGGTTCTTCTCCGGGTCGGCCTGCATGACCGAGATGGGCACGCTCTTGCCCGCGTACTCGCGGGTGTAGTCCTCCGGCCCGCTGTAGGTGCGCACGTTGTTGTCATCGGGGCCGGGCAGCGGCGGGCGGTTGTGGAACCACGGTGAGTTGTAGAGGTCGGTCGAGTAGGGCTCAACGAAGCGCGGCGTGAAGTCGATGCGCAGCATGGAGCAGCGCAGGCTTTCGAGAAAGAGCTTTTGAAACCATTCCTCGGCGGCGCCTTCGCCGTAGGTGCAGGTGCCGAAGCCATCGATCGTTTGACGCTGGTGCGCGTCGTCAAAAGTCACGGGAATAGTGACGGGGGCGGCATGGGCGCTCAGTGCGAGAGCGAGCAGGCAGGGGAGGGAAGCAAGCTTCGACATACCCATTCCCTATGGCCGGAAAGCCGGGCCGCGTCGATGTCCTTTTCAGCCACCGCCGGAAAGCTTCATGCTTGTCCCGTACGGATTGTTGGGAAACAGTTCACCTTATGGAGCAAAGCTTTACCCTCGAAGGCAACGTGGTCGATGTCGTCGCCGGCCGCATATTTCCCGGCAAGGTAACCGTGAAGGACGGCACCATTACCGCCGTCGAGGAGAACCCCGGCGAAACCTACGACACGTACCTCTCTCCCGGGCTAGTCGATGCCCACGTGCATGTGGAGAGCTCGCTGCTGTCGCCGTCGGAGTTTGGCCGGGCCGCTCTGGTACATGGCACCGTGGCGTCCGTCAGCGACCCGCATGAGATTGCCAACGTGCTCGGCATTCCCGGCGTGGAATGGATGCTGGAGGACGCCAAGAAGACGCCCTTTCACATTTGCTTCGGTGCTCCCTCCTGTGTGCCCGCCACGTCTTTCGAGACTGCTGGCGCCGCCTTCGGCCCCGAGGAGGTCGACCAGCTTTTGGCCCGTGACGACATCCCGTACTTGGCCGAGGTGATGAACTTTCCCGGCGTCATTAACCGCGACCCGCACATGATGTCGATTGTGCAGAAGGCCATCGACCGCGGCAAGCGCATCGACGGTCACGCACCCGCCGTCACCGGGGAGGCCATCGAGAAATATGCCAGCGCAGGCATCGAGACCGACCATGAGAGCATCACACTCGACGAGGCCCGGCAGAAGTGCCACCTCGGCATGAAGATCGCCATCCGCGATGGCTCCGCCGCGCGCAACTTCAACGACCTCTGGCCGCTGATGGCGGAGTTCCCCGACATGTGCTTCCTGTGCAGCGACGACAAGCACCCCGACGACCTTGTCGTCTCCCATGTCGACGAGCTGGTGCAACGCGCCATCACCAACGGCATCGAGCCCATGATTGCCCTGCGTGCCGCCACGCTCAACCCCACCAAGCACTACGGTCTGCACAACGGCCTCCTGCAGGTGGGCGATAGCGCGGACATCGCCGAATGGGATTCACTCCAGACGATGAAGTGCCAGCGCTGCTGGGCCAGCGGTCAGCTCGTGGCGGAAAAGGGTGAGTCACTCCTCGAATACCAGAAGCCTTCCACGATCAACAAATTCGAGGCCCCACAAACCAAGCCCGAGGATTTTCAACTGCCTGCGGTGGAAGGCCCGCGACGTATCATCGTAGTGCTGGATGGCCAAATCGTCACCGACGAAACCAGCGCAGAGGCGGACGAGGCGGACATCGAAAACGACCTGCTCTACATCGCGGTGGTCAATCGCTACGCACCCGCCAAACCGGCGGTCGCACTGATTAAAGGCTTTGGCCTGCGTGACGGCGCCATGGCCAGCAGTGTGGCGCACGACAGCCACAATGTCGTGGTTGTCGGTACGAACGTGCGCGACCTCTCCCGCGCCGTCAACCTCGTCATCGCGGCCGGAGGCGGCCTGAGCCTGGCCGCGGGCAAAGGAGGCAAAGTGCTGCCGCTGCCTATCGCCGGTCTCATGAGCGACGGCGAGGCTCACGATGTCGCCCGCGCCTTCACCGGCCTGACTCACGCCGCCAAACAGCTCGGCTGCCCGCTGGGCTCGCCCTTCATGACGCTCTCTTTTATGGCCCTGCCGGTGATTCCGAAATTAAAAATCACTGACCACGGCCTCTTCGACGTCACCACGTTCTCACTGGTGTGAGGGAGGCGTCACTTGCGAACTATTCGGAGCGCAGGGAGAGCCTTTGTTGGAGCTGTGCGTTCAGCTCTTCGACGGCCTCGGGCTGGTCCTTGGCAATGTTGAGGGTCTCGCCTTCGGGCGTACGGTGATCGTACAGTTCGTAGTAGCCACCTTTATGCGCGATCAGACGATAGTTGTCTGTGCGGATAGTCGTTGCCTCGGATTGGTAACTGACCGCGCTGCCGCCGGTCTGGTCGGGGTTGTCGAGTTGAGGCGTGAGGGATTCTCCATGGAGCTCCGGCGGCAGGGGCAGCCCGGCCAAATCGCATAGGGTAGGGTACAGGTCGACGGTCTCGACAACAGCCTTGGTGCTGGCGCCGGGTTGCTTCATACCGGGAGTGACGATGATGAGCGGCGCGTGCAGGGACTCTTCGAAGAGTGCGTGCTTGCCCCAGATGGCGTGTTCGCCGAGGTGCCAGCCGTGGTCGCCCCACAGCACGATGATGGTGTCCTTGTCCAGGCCGTCTTTTTTCAGGGCGTCGAGGACATCGCCGACCTGTTTGTCGGCGTAGGTGACGCAGGCGTCGTAGTGGCGGCGTACCTGTTCGGCAAAGGCGGCGTCCTCGCGCGGGTCTTTGCCCCACAGGTTGTAGCGCATGAATTCATTTGAGCCGTGCCAGGTGGTTTTGCCCGCGGGTTTGTTCGGATGTGGGGTGGGCGGCAGGTCGATGTCGCGGTAGGGCTCCATGTAGGTCTCCGGCGAGCCGAAGGGCAGGTGCGGGCGGATGAACCCGACGGCGAGAAAGAACGGTTTGTCGGCTTTTGACAGTTCGCCCAGCTCTTTGAGCGCCTCTTCTTTGATAAGGCCGTCGGGGTAGGTGGTGTCCGGCCCTGCTTCGGACTGATAGACGTCCGTCGTGCCCGTTTTGCCCCGGGCCTCCCCGTTAGCCAGGCCGTGCATGGCGCCTTTGGGGCTCTGCCAGGGACCGCTGGGCATCAGGCTGCGGTCCCACGCATCGGGCAATTCAGGCTTGGCCGGATCGTCCCAATTCGCGCCGCCGAGGCCGCCGGGATAGTGGGATACCTTCCCGATGGACACCGTGGTGTAACCGTGCTCACGCAGCCATTGCGGCAGTGAGGGCGAGACCGAGTCGGGGTCCTTCTCGAGCTGTCGGGTGCGCTTCTCGAAGGCGTTGTTGTTGCTGGGGCCGTACTGGCCGGTCAACATGGCATAACGGGAGGCGCCGCAGGTGGGGGCCTGCACATAGTGCCTCAGGAACAGCCGCCCCTGGGAGGCCAGCCGGTCGATGTTGGGTGTCTGCATGTAGTCGGCCCCGTAGCACCCAAGCTCGGGCCGCAAGTCGTCCACGCAAATCAGCAGGATGTTCGGACGCTTGGCCGAAGCCAGCAAGGCCGAGGGGATCAGAAGAAGGAACAAGGCAAATCGTTTCATGGGAGAATAACCGGACGAGTGAAGTACTAGGTTTTATTATCTCAGGTGTCACGGCAATGATCAACCTGATGCGTCCTGTAGCTTTACTGATTTACGGTCTTTTGTGGATTAAAAGAAATAATGCTCGACAGGGGTATTAGGAAGCTTAACTAATAGTGGCCCCTCATGAAGCGCCTTTTTGCCCCCACCGAAACCCATCCCGCCGAAACCCGCGCTGCCGTCGCGCCGGATACGGTCAGGAAGTTCCGAGACCTCGGCTTGGCCGTCTCCGTGCAGAAGGGCATCGGGGCGAAGTCCGACTTCCCTGACGCCGCTTACGCCGAGGCCGGGGCCGATGTCGTGCCCGATGCACCGACGGGTTATGCCCAGGCGGACATCGTTACGCGCGTGCGCAAGCCCTCGATTGCCGAAATCGACGCGCTCAAGCCCGGAACTCTGCAACTGAGCTTTTTGGATCCCTTTAACGAGAAGCCGCTCATTGACGAGCTGGCGAAAAGGGAAATCGCCGCCATCAGCATGGAAATGATTCCGCGCACGACCCTGGCTCAGAAGATGGACGCGCTTTCGTCGCAGGCCAATCTCGCCGGGTACGCCGCCGTCGTGCTGGCCGGGGACCGCATGCGCAAGATTCTGCCCATGATGATGACGCCTTCCGGGACGATTTCACCGGCCAAGTTTTTCATCATCGGGGTCGGGGTGGCCGGTTTGCAGGCCATCGCCACAGCCAAGCGGCTCGGCGCCCGTGTGGAAGCCTTCGACACCCGTCCGGTGGTCGAGGAGCAGGTCAAATCCCTCGGCGCGAAGTTCGTCAAGGTGGACCTCGGCGATACCGGCCAGACGGACCAGGGCTACGCCAAGGAGCTCACGCCCGAGCAGTTGGAAAAGCAGCGCGCGGAGATGGCCAAGGCCTGCGCTCGCGCCGATGTCGTCATCACCACGGCGAAACTTTTTGGCCGCAAGGCCCCGCTCATCCTCAACGAGGAAGTGCTCACGCAGATGGCCCCCGGCAGCATCGTGGTTGACCTCGCCGTCGAGTCCGGCGGTAACGTCGCGGGCTCCAAGGTGGGCGAGGAACATGTGACCGCCAATGGCGTGCGCGTCCTGGGCCCGGAAAACCTCGAAGGCTATTTTCCGAAGGACGCCAGCCTCATGCTTGCGTCGAATTTCTACAATCTCATCGACCACTTCTGGGACGCCGAGGCCAAGGACTTCCAGTTCCGCGAGGACGACGAAATCCTCAAGGGCTGCCTCATCACGCGCGGCGGCCAGATCGTCCACGAACGCTTTAAAGGATAACGCCCCATGGATATCATACTCCTGCTTTTTATTTTCGTGCTGGCCGCCTTCCTCGGCTTCGAGCTGATCAGCAAGGTGCCGTCGCAGCTGCACACGCCGCTGATGTCGGGCTCGAACGCCATTTCCGGCATCACTATCGTCGGGGCTATCATCGCGGTCGAGGCCGGTGACAGCGGTCTGGCCACCTGGCTGGGCTTCGCGGCCATCGTGCTGGCCTCCATCAACGTCGTCGGGGGCTACCTGGTCACCGACCGCATGCTCGGCATGTTCAAAAAGAAGGGCAAGTAAGGCGCGGCCATGGAAGACCTCATCAATCTCGCGTACATCGTCGCCTCGATCATCTTCGTGCTGGGTATCAAGATGCTCGGCAAGGCCGAGACCGCCCGCAAGGGCAACATGCTCTCCGCCGTCGGCATGCTCATCGCCATCGTGGTCACGCTGCTGGCCAAGGGGCTCGACTACAAAATCATCTTTGCCGGGCTCGTCATCGGCGGTGGCATCGGCGCGGTCGCGGCCAAGCGCGTACAGATGACCGGGATGCCGGAGCTCGTCGCGCTCTTCAACGGCTTCGGGGGCCTGGCCTCGCTGCTTGTCGGTTGGGCGGAATACCACCGCAAGTCACATCTTATCCCCGAGGAACTGCTGGGCGTGGTCGAACCCATGAACGAAGCGGTGGCTGCGTCAATAACACCGCTGCCCACTTTCACCGCCGTGGTTATCGTGCTAGCCATCCTCATCGGCGGCGTGACCTTTACCGGGTCGGTTTACGCCTGGGGCAAGCTCTCCGGCAAGCTCGGGGGCAAGGCTCTGGTTTTCTCCGGACAGAAGATCGTTAACGCCCTCATCGCTCTGGCTATCGTCATCCCGGGCATTCTTTTCAGCCTCAATCCCACCGGCGAGATGGCATACACGCTGTTGTTTGTCGTCATCATCGCTTCGCTGTTGCTGGGTGTGACGATGGTCATGCCCATCGGCGGGGGTGACATGCCGGTGGTTATTTCCTTGCTGAACTCTTTTTCCGGCCTCGCTGCCAGTGCGGCTGGCTTCATTATCGCCAACAACGTGCTCATCGTCGCGGGCTGCTTGGTCGGTGCCAGCGGTTTGATTCTCACGGTCATCATGTGCAAGGCCATGAACCGCAGCCTGGCCAACGTGCTCTTCTCCGGCTTCGGCTCTGTGACGCAAAGCTCGGCCAAGGGTGGACCCGGCGGCGAGCCCAAGGCCATCACCGTCGAAGACGCCTATTATGTTTTGGAAGCGGCGCGCAACGTGGTCTTCATTCCCGGCTACGGCATGGCCGTGGCGCAGGCCCAGCACGCGGTCAAGGAGCTGGGTGAGCTGTTGGAAAACAACGGCTGCGAAGTGCGTTTTGCCATCCACCCGGTGGCGGGTCGCATGCCCGGTCACATGAACGTTCTGCTGGCCGAGGCCGATGTGCCATACGAGCAACTGGTCGAGATGGACGACGTCAACCCGACCATTGAGATGGTCGACGTGGCTTTTGTTATCGGGGCCAACGACGTGGTCAATCCCGCCGCGGCGGACGACCCCGGCAGCCCGATTTACGGCATGCCCATCATCGAGGCGCACAAGGCCAAGAGCGCCTTCTGTCTCAAGCGCGGTAAGGGCGCGGGCTTCTCCGGCTTGGAGAACGGCCTCTTCACCGCTCCCAATACCCGCATGATTTACGGCGACGCCAAGGCCACCATCACCGGCCTCGTCACCCAGTTCAAGGATAGCTGAGTGTCGTGAGTCAATGGGATCTGGGGCGTGTGACTCAAGGTGTCGCTAGTCCAGTAGCTTCACCGGTATGTATTTTGCGTAGTGGCTGAAATCCTGGTCTGTAGTCAGGATAGCCATGCGGTGATTGGTTGCCTGGGCGCAGATGAGGAAGTCGTAAAACGAGCCTTGAATCCCGTGGGCACGACAGTGGTTGAAATACTCCGCGGCTAGGATGTGGTCCAGATCGGTGGCGAGCAGGACCTCATAACCGGAAAGCAATTCGTTCAATTTTGAAAAACGTGCCGGGTCACGGATGCCAGAGAGCAGTTCCTGCTTTACGATTCCGGGCAGGATGACACGTCCCTCCGTTATGAGTTCACGAAGCTGCCGGATGGTGTCCGAGACTGCGGTCTTGTGCCTGCGAAAATAGAGTGACCAGACGGAGGTGTCGACGAGGACCTTCATCGTCCGCGACGATACTTTTTGTAATCGAAGTCGTCGAATTCTTCAAAGGCACCTTCGGCATCCAGGAGTTTCAATTGCTTTTGGTGGCGGATAAAGCTTCGCAAGGCCTCATCCACGGTTTCTCGCTTTGTGCGGAATCCTCCAAGGGCCAGGGCTTCGTCAAGCAACCCCTCTTCGATTTTTAGATTTGTCGCCATGATGTGTCAATGTTGACACATTATGGGGTTGTGTCAACTCAAAGCCCGTAGAATGCCCGGGCGTTGGCAGTGGTTTGGGCGGTGAGTTCGTCGAAGGGAACTCCGAGCAACTCGGCGCACTTTTGGGCGGTGAGTTTGACCATGGCGGGCTCGCAGGGCTTGCCGCGGTGGGGCTCGGGGGCGAGGTAGGGCGCGTCGGTCTCGACCATGAGTGCATCGATGCCTTGTTCGACGACGGCCTGTCGGATGGCCTCGGCGTTCTTGAAGGTAACGATGCCGGTGAAGGAACCGCGTCCTCCACGGGCGTTGAGGCGACGGATTTCCTCGGCGCCGTCGGCGAAGCAGTGGAATACCACCTTGGCCCAAGGGAAGCCGCTGGCGTCAATCATGGCCAAACAGTCGTCGAAGGCGGCGCGTGAGTGGACGACCACGGGGCAGTCGAGTTGGTGCGCAAGGTCGAGCTGAAAGCGGAAGGCGTCGGCCTGCCACTGCTTGATTTTGGCGGCTTCGGTTTCGTCCTTGGGCAGGCGGAAGTAATCGAGGCCGATTTCGCCTACGGCCACCGGAGGCGTTTGCGTGGTCCAGCAGGGGGCGAGCTGCGCGAGGGCATCGCGGAAGTCCTCATCGACATCGCTGGGGTGCAGGCCGGCGGTCCAGTCGATTTGCCCGGCGTGCTCGGCAGCCAGCTTGTGGTAGAGGGACCAGTCCTGCGGGCAGGTGCCGATGGTAATCACCCGGGAGACGCCCGCCTCGCTGGCCCGCTCCAGCACGGCGTCTAGCTCGCGCTTCGCGACGAATTTTTCCAGATGGCAATGGGTGTCGATGAGCATGAAACAAATGCTGAGTGCTAAACGCTGAAGTAAAAAGGAAAGTAGCCTTTACCATCTCTTGTGGACATGGTTTCAATAACGACGTCTCTAAAGGCGCCGTTAAAAATCCAACCGGAACGGCAGGCGGGCGTAGATGCCCTTGGGGTCGTTGAAGGCGCGCAGGGATTCCATTTCGGTGCGCAGGGCGCTGGTCAGCTCGCCGAAGAGGCTGGGCCGCTGCTTGATGACGGGCGGGGCGCCTTCGGGGCTGCTGAACAGCTCCTCCAAGGCTTCGCTGAAGTTTTTCTTTTCCGGGATCTGGCGTATCGTCCAGTTGTCGCCGGCATTGGCTATCTCGGCGGCGTGATAGATGGCGTCTTGCAGACCGCCTATTTGGTCGACGAGGCCGATGTCGAGGGCCTGCTGGCCGGTCCAGACGCGTCCCTGGGCGATCTCCTCGACGTGATCGAGTGGCATGTCGCGCCCGGTGGAAACCTTTTCGAGGAACTGATCGTAAATGAAGTCGGTGAACTCCTGGATGATGGCCAGTTCCTCGGGAGTCTTTTCGCGGGAGACGGTAAAGATGTCGGCAAAGGGGGCGGTCTTGACGCCGTCGAAGGTAATACCGTGCTCGTTCGCCAGTTGCTTGAAGTTGAAGAGCAGCCCCCAGACGCCGATGCTGCCGGTAATCGTGGTGGGCTCGGCGTAGATGCGCTCAGCCGAGGCGGAAATCCAGTAGCCGCCGCTGGCCGCCAGCGAGCCCATGGAGACGACCACGGGCTTGGTCTTTTGGGTCAGGGCGATTTCGCGCTGGATGATTTCCGCGGCCACCGCGCTGCCGCCGGGGCTGTTGACGCGCAGCACAACGGCGGCGACGTCGGGCTCGTCGCGCAGGTCACGCAGCTCGCGGGCGAGGCGTTCGGCGCCGGCCTGATTGGGGAAGCCCTCGCCGTCGACGATGTCGCCCTCGGCGTAGACCACGGCGATCTCAGTGCCGTCGCTGAAGAAGCCCTGCTCCTGGCGGAAGCCCCGCGCAGCGATGTAATCCGAGAGGGCCACCTGTTTGAAGCTTTCCAGCAAGTCGTCGTAGCTGGCGATAGTTTCCAGGTCTTCGATGACTTCGTCAAAGTAAGCGACCTCGTCAATCAGGCCCAGGTCGGCGGCCTCCCAGGCGGTAAAGAAGCCCTCCCGGTCGGATTGCGCAATCAGCTCCGGCAGGTCCACCTGGCGGCTCTCGGCTATTTCGGACAGCAAAGAATCCCAAATATCGTTGAGCAGGGCGGCGACCTGTTCGCGGTCGGGCTCGCTCATGCTGTCGCGGGTAAACATCTCCACCGCACTCTTGTACTTGCCCACGCGGGTGGTCTGGACCCCGATGCCGTATTTTTCAAACGCCTGCCCGAAGAACATACCCTCCGAGGCGAGCCCGTTGAGCCCCAGCACGCCGAAGGGGTTCATGATGACGGTGTCGGCGGTGGACATCAGGTAGTAGTCGCGCAGGCTAGGGTCGGTGGTGTAGGCGATGACCGGCTTGCCGCTCTCCTGAAAAGTTTCGATGGCCTCGCGTACTTCGCGCAGGGTAGCCAGTCCGCTGCCGTAGTTCTCCGGAAGCAGGCTGCCGTGCAGGAAAAGCGCCTTGATGTGAGAGTCATTCGCCGCGCGCTCGATGGCGTCGACGACCTCCAGCAGGTAGAGGCTGGGGGTGGACGGCCCCCAGACGGCTTCGTCCATGAAGGCGTCGATACCGCGTACCGTGGGCGCATCCGTGATATTCATCCACAGGTCGACAACCAGCACGGACTCCTTGGGCACGGAGGCGCTTTTGTCCCCGCCACTGCCGGCCGCGGCCATGGAGAAGACGACGATCAGGTAAATCATCCCTGCGAAGGCCAACCCGCCCAGGACTGCGAAGGCCGTCAGGCTGCCGAGCAGACTGCTGAGGAAATAATTCGGCTGGCGCGGCTTGCGGACCCGTCGCGGCTGTAATGGAGGCGGTTGTCTCATAATACCTTTAAATATCGCTTTCAGCCAAAAGTCGAAAGCTAAAAGCTCAAAGCAGGAAAGCCAGTTTCCATGTTCGTTCGCATTGAGCTTTCGACTTTTGGTTTTTGGCTTCGTTCCGTCACATTTTCGTGACTGCAAAATTGTGTGTTTGCACGACAGGCCGGAATCCTGCTACAGATTTTCTAATTATGGCTATGAAAGACCCTCAGATGGAGCCCAAAGAGCTGACTACTAACCGGAAGGCTTTCCTCATCAATCTGGACCAGAACGTCTACGGCACCTTTGCGGAAATCGGTGCCGGGCAGGAAGTTGCGCGGCATTTTTTCCAGGTCGGGGGTGCGGCCGGCACGATTGCCAAGAGCATGTCGGCCTACGACATGAAGTTTTCGGATGAGATTTACGGCAAGGCTCCAAGGTACGTCAGCCGTGAGCGTGTGGAGCAGATGCTGGCCCACGAGTATAACCTGCTTACCGAGCGCCTTTCGGCCGACCGCGGAAAGGAGAGCACCTTCTTCGTCTATGCCAACACCGTAGCCGCGGCCAGCTTCCGCAACAACAAGAACTGCCACGGCTGGATGGGCATGCGCTTTCAGATTCACCCCGAGTCTCCGCCCAGCGACATCATCTGCCATGTGCGCATGTGGGACAAAACCCCGACGGCGCAGCAGGAGGCCCTCGGCATCTTCGGCGTCAATTTCATCTGGGCCTCCCTGGTTTACTTCCAGGACATGGACATGTTCGTGAACTCGCTCATCGACCACTTGGGCATTGAGCGTATCGAGGTGGACATCCTCGAGTTCAGCGGGCCTGACTTCAAGGACATCGACAATCGCGTCGTGGCCATGAAGCTGGTCGAGAACGGTCTGACCAACGCCGTCATGTTTGGACCCGACGGAGAGGTCATGCAGCCCTCCGAGGCGCTTTACAAAAAGTGCATCCTGGTCGAGCGCGGCTCCTTCCGTCCTGTGACCCACGTCAACATGGACATGATCAAGTGCGCCGGTGCGCAGTTCGTGCAGGAAGACGATGTGCAGGGACAGGAAGTGATTGCCCTGATGGAGATGACCGTTAACAACCTCCTCGGCAAGAACGAGAAAATCGACTACGACGACTTCCTCGCCCGCATCGACACCATTTCCGCACTGGGCTACCACACGCTGGTCTCCAACTACATGGAGTATTATCGCCTCAGCTCGTACTTCCGTCGCTACACCCAGAATATGATCGGAATGGTGCTCGGGATCAATCACCTCCAGGCGGTGCTCAATACCGAGTACTACGACAACCTTGAGGGCGGCATCCTGGAAAGCTTCGGGCGTCTCTTTAAGGCCAACGTCAAAATGTACGTCTACCCGATGAAAGGGCAGGGCTACCAGGCCTACGTGGCCGGCAAGGCCAACAAGAACTCCGGGCACGACTTCTCCCAGGAGATGGTCATCACCGCGGACAACGTCAAGGTGCAGCCCCAGCTTCGCCACCTCTACGCCTACCTCGTCGAGAACCACTACATCGAGCCGGTGGTCGGTGCGGATCTGGAAAACCTCACCATTTTCTCACGCGAAGTCCTGCGCCAAATCGCCGAGGGCGACCCCGCATGGGAAAAAGATGTTCCCGAGGAAGTTGCCCAAACCATCAAGGAAAAAGGCTACTGGGGCTACGACAAGAGCTCTGAAAAGAGCGAAGGAACGAAACCTGCCAAGGCGTAGAAAGACAACTCAGAAGCCAGCGATCTTCCCGTCTGCTGTCTAGCGTGTCTAATTCTTGAGGATATCGCGGGCGCGGTCCAGGGTTCGCTTTTCCTCATCGCTCAGTGCCCCAAAGCCCTTGGTGTTGATCTTGTCGAGGATGCGGTCAACCTCCTTTTTCAGCTCCGTGCGGTCGGACATGTTGAGCTTGAAGCCGCGGCTGGTTTTGGCTGTTCGTGGCTTGCGCTTGAGCCACTCCGGCGGCTCGATGGCGATTTTCCGGCCCGGCATCCCGAGTGGGTTAAAGCCGGAGTTCAGCACGAAGCGGAAAAAGAGCCAGCCCGCCAGCATCCCGCCGAGGTGGGCGGAGTAGGCTACCGGCGAAGGCGCCAAGGGGGTACGTCCGAAGACGAGAGGCAGCTCCGTGAAGAGAAAGCCTACGCCGTCGATGCCCAGGAGTATCCAGATAATCCAGCGTGGCCTGAGCGTGACCGGGATGATGAAAAACAGTAGCAGGGTGATGGGACGGTCCGGCTGCATCAGGCAAAACAGCATTAGCAGCCCCAGCGCACCCGCCGATGCGCCCTCCACGGTGCCACCGCGAAAATGCACTCCCAGATAGACCATGCCCCCGAGCAGGACTGCCGCCAGATAAACCTGCAGGACACGCTTTGCGCCGATAAGAGGCTCCAGGGCGCGCCAGGCAAAAAAGATAATGAAGCCGTTGACGAGGATATGAAAAATCCCGCCGTGTAGCATGGAATAGGTTAGGAGCGTCCAGACGCGTCCGGACATGATTTGCTCCATACCCAGGGCAAACCAGCTCGACATGAAGGTGGGATTTACCCAGACCTTGATCATGCTTTGCACGATGAAGCCCGCCACAGTCGTTCCCAGAACCCAATAGAGGTACGGGATTTCCCTGCGGCCCGGGACGCCACCACGCATATATGGCCTGTCGTAAAGCATTATATCTCGAAACAGCAGAACATAGCCCCTTGTTCCCACCTGACAAGGATGGAAGGGAAGGAAATGGGGAAAAGCAGAAGGGAAAGACTGAAACGCTGAAAATTTGAAAAACCTGAAACTAATATGGGAATCGCTTTCATCGGACCTGCTTCACCTATTTTCAGCATTTCAGGTTTTCAACCTTTCACCTTTAGTCTTTCCCGTTTTCGCTTCTTCTTGACTCTGAGCCTTCCATTACTCTAATCCCCTGTCCCTTATGGCAGACAAAAGCGACAAGTGGCCCGAAAACGTGTCCGGCAAGTTCTACGTCGATGAGCAGTGCATCGACTGCGATCTGTGCCGTGAAACCGCGCCCGACTTTTTTACTCGCAGCGACGACGGCGGCTATTCCTTCGTCCACAAGCAGCCCGAGTCCCAGGAAGACATCGACCAGTGCATGGAAGCCCTGGAAGGTTGCCCTGTCGAGGCCATCGGCGACGACGGCGAAGACTGATTTTAAGTTTTTACCACCAAATTCACGGAACTAAGATTCGTTTTCTTTTCCGTGCCTTCCGTGGGCTAAAAACAGTTTTAGCGTTTAGCGCTCAGCGTTTAGCGTTTATTTTTCCTCTCATGCGCATCGACTTGCTGACGCTTTTTCCGGCCATGGCCGAGGCCGTGCTGGGCGAAAGCATGATTGGCCGCGCGCAGAAAAGCGGCCTTATCCAGCTCGGTTTCCACAATCTGCGGGACTGGGCCACGGACAAGCACCACATTGTCGATGATCGCCCCTTCGGCGGCGGGGCAGGGATGGTGCTCAAGCCCGAGCCGCTTTTTGCCGCCATCGAGCGGCTCAAAACGCCCGCCGCGCAGGTGGTCTACCTCTGCCCGGATGGGGAGCAGTTGAGTACGCCACTGGTCAAGGAGCTGGCCGCCGCCGAGCACCTTGTGCTAGTCAGCGGTCACTACGAGGGCATCGACCAGCGCGTGCGCGATACCCTGGTGGACCGCGAGGTCTCCATCGGCGACTACGTGCTGACCAACGGCACCCTCCCGGCCATGGTGCTGATCGACTGCGTTTGCCGCTATGTTCCGGGCGTTTTAGGTGAAGAAAAATCCTTGACGCAGGACTCATTTCACGATTCTTTCCTCGGTTTTCCTCAATTCACCCGCCCGGCGGAGTATCGCGGAATGACAGTCCCGGAAGTACTGCTTTCAGGCGATCACAAGGCAATCGAGCGGTGGAGAGAGGAAGAAGCACTCAAAAAAACTCGGCAGCGGCGCCCGGACCTCCTCGGCGACTGAGGCCCCCAAGTTCCTTTTCCCATGCAATCCATTATCGAAGAAGTCACCCAGGATCAGCTCAAGCCCGACCGTGAAAAGTTCAAGGTCGGTGACGGCGTGCGTGTGCACACCCGCGTCCGCGAAGGCGATAAAGAGCGCATCCAGGTTTTTGCCGGTATCGTTATCGCCCGCAAAGGCTCGGGCATCCACGAGACCTTTACCGTGCGCCGCATCTCCTACGGCGAAGGCGTCGAGCGCGTCTTCCCCGTGCATTCTCCCAACATTGAGAAGGTGGAGGTCGACCGCGAATCCGTCACCATGCGCGCCCGTATGTACTACCTGCGTGACCGCATCGGTAAGAAGGCCACCAAGGTCAAGGAGAAGCGTCTCCTCGAAACCGCCGGCGCCTAAACCCCGTACCTATTTACGACATGGCACATTCCGAAGTATTGCTCCTGCAGCCCGTCGAGAACCTCGGCGGCGAAGGCGAAACGGTCAAGGTCAAGGCCGGCTACGCCCGCAATTTCCTCCTCCCGCGCAACCTGGCCCTGCCGGTCAACCGCGCGAACAAGAAGTACGTTGAGTCGCTCACCGCCCGTCGCGAAGCCCGCGAGAAGCAGGAGCGCGAACACGCCGAGCAGGTTCTGGCCAAGCTCGAAACGCTCAGCATCGCCATCGCGGTGAAGACCGGCGAAGGCGGCAAGATGTTCGGCTCCGTCACGTCCAACGACCTGGTCGACCGCCTCAAGGAAGAAGGCATTGAGCTGGAAAAGAAGCAACTCAACCTCTACAGCCCGGTCAAGACCCTCGGCAAGCACACCACCAAGATCAAGCTGCACCCGGAAGTCAGCTTCGAGCTCGAGTGGGAAGTCGTTTCCGAGAATCCGATCGACGCCCCCGAGGAAGCCGAAGCTTCCGAAGAAGCCCCCGCCGAAGAGGCCAAGGCTTAAGCGGCAGGTACATATCTTTTCAAGAAGGCGCGGAAGTAATTCCGCGCTTTTTTGTATCGTAAACCACGGAACACACGGAAGACACGGAAATTGTCTCCAGAATACTGCTATCATTTCAGAGTATTCCGTGTATTCCGTGGTTTAAATCATGGTTAATGCGGTGCTAAGGGCACTATACCATTGCCCTTGAGCGCGAAAGCCGTGAAATCGGCTGCGCCATGAGTGAAGATACTGTTTCCGATTCTCAAGCGGCCAAGCCTGTCAAAGGCCGTGGTCTGGTCTGGTTAATCGCTATCTGCCTGCTGATTGTGGGCGGCTGGTACGGCTACAAGAAGTGGAGCTTCGACAAGCACCACGTCTATACCGACAACGCGCAGGTGGACGGGCGCATCGTCAAGGTGCTGAGTCCGGAGACTGGCTACGTGGAAAAGCTTCCCGTGGCCAACAACCAGCCGGTCAAGCGAGGCGAGCTCCTGCTGAAGCTCTCGGACGACTTCTACCGGCTCGAGGTGCAGCGCGCGCAGGCCCAGTACAATATCGTGCAGTCACGCCTTGGTGACGAGAAGTCAGGCGGGCTTGCACAGGCTCAGCAGGCTTCCGCCCAGGCTCACCTGGAGGTGCTTCAGTCGCAATTGGCTCAGGCGGAGGCGGATGCCAAGCAGGCCGCGGATTCCTACCAGCGGATGCAGCTCCAGTTTAAGAACAACAACATCAACCAGAGCCAGCTCGATATGTCCAAGGCCTCCAACGACCAGGCCTCCGCGCACCTGCTGACCCTGCAGAAGGAGGTTTACGAGGCCCAGCAGGAGCTCATTGAGGAGCAGGCCAGCGGCAAGCTCGAGGGCTTCGGGCTGGATTCGGCCAAGGCCGAACTGGCGCAGGCCCGGCAGCGGCTCGACTACACCTCCATCACCAGCCCACTCGACGGCGTCGTGGCCAAGATGCTGGCCGAGCCCGGTACGCTGGTGGAGCCGGGGCAGTACCTGATGTCCGTCGTCTCGCTCAGTGACGTCTGGATCGTAGCCAACATCAAGGAGTCGGATTTTCTCAAGGTCAAGCGGGGCGCCTCCGTCACGGTGACCATCGATGCCTACCCGGGGCAGACATTCCAGGGTGTGGTCAACAGCACCAGCCCGGCCACCGGTGGTATGTTCGCCCTCATTCCCAAGGACAACGCCTCGGGCAACTTCATCAAGGTGCCCGCGCTGATTCCGGTCCGCATCGATTTCGTCGGTTTGCCGCAGGCGCAGTACCGGCTGCTTCCCGGCATGAGCGCCGAGGTGCAAATCGAGATCATCGACAAGCCCATCGAACAGTCCACCGACGCTGCCGAGAAAAAGTCCGACGGGCAATCGAGTACCAAGGATGACTCGAACAAGGAGACGGACACCAAGACCGCCGCCAGCGAGAAGAAGGCTACCGATGCCAAAGCCACCTCGGGCGAAAAGCAAACCGGTGGGGCGTCTTCATCGAGTACTGCCAGCTCAGCGCAGTCAGATATGTCCGTCGAGGCGCAGGAGCCTTCCCCGGCAGATTCGGACCTCTCCCAGTAAATCCTTTCGGCATGGCCCAAGACGACCAGAAAGACCAGCTGCCGGAGGACGATGCCAATGGGCATCCGCAGCGTTATCTGATCGCCTTCACGGTCACCCTGGCCTCGCTGCTTGAGGGGCTCGACACCAGCGTGGTCAACGTCTCGATACCGGAGATGATGGGTGCGCTGGGAGTCAGCCTGGACCAGATCGCGGGCGTGACCACGGGCTACATCGTGGCATCCGTTATCGTCATTCCGTTGACCGGCTGGCTGGCCTCGCTTTTTGGCCGAAAGAACTACTTCGCCGGGTCACTGGCACTGTTCACCCTCAGCAGCCTGATGTGCGGCTTGTCGAGCAGCCTGACGGAGATCGTGATCTGGCGGATCATCCAGGGCATCGGGGGTGGGGCGCTTTTGGCCACTTCGCAGGCCATTATATACGAGGTATTTCCCAAGCGTGAGCACTCCAAGGCCATGGCTATCTGGGGGCTCGGCATCATGGTAGGGCCCGCGGTAGGGCCGCCTCTGGGTGGATACCTGACCGAGGTGCTGTCCTGGCCGTGGATTTTCTTCATCAATGTCCCGGTCGGCATCCTGGCGCTGGCAGCGGTGTGGGTGCTGGTGCCGAACTCGCCCTACCGGGAAAAGGTCAAGAAGGTCGACTTTCCCGGGCTGGTGCTGCTGGCCGTCGGGGTCGGCACGCTGCAAATGTTCCTGGACCAAGGGCAGAGTCTGGGTTGGTTTACCTCCGACATCATCTGGATGTACACGCTGACTATCGTGTTCTGCCTCGGGCTTTTCGTCTACTGGGAGTTGAAGATCAAGGAGCCGGTGGTCGACCTGCGTATCCTGGCCAACGCGCAGTTCACCGCGTGTTGCCTGTTCACCTTTGTGCAGGCCATGTGCACGCTGGCCATCGTCTTCGTCACGCCGCTGATGCTGATGGACCTGATGGGCTACTCGGCCATGCAGACAGGCTTCATCATGCTGCCGGTGGCGCTCGGGACGGGCATCATCATGTTTGTGGTCGGGCGCTATGCCAACCGCTTCAATCCCTACGCGGTCATTCTCATCGGGGTCGGCATTTTCTTTTTTGCCATGGCCAAGTACAGCTACTTTACCAACGAGACACCACGCGAGGACTTCTTCATGCCGCTGTTGCTGCGAGGCATCGGGCTGGGCATGATCTTCGTGCCGCTCAACGCCTTGGCCGTGGCCGATCTGCCCAAGGCGAAAATAGCCGCCGCCACCGGTCTGCTCAACCTGCTGCGTTGGGTCGGCAGCAGCGTGGGCATCGCTATCTCGGCCACAATCCTGGGCAAGATCGAGGAGCGCTTCGCCTTCCTGCTCAGCTCCACCATGACCATCGCCAACCCCATGCAGAGCTGGACCTTCAACGAGATTTCACGACGAGCGCATAGTGACGGCCTGCCAGCCAGCCTCAGCGACAATTACGCCTATATGCTGCTCAACGACCACTTCCTCAACACGGCCAAGAGCCTCGCCTTCGAGCGCATCTTTGCCATTTTCGGGCTGTCGCTCATTGTCGTGTTGCCTCTGTTGCTTTTGATGCGCAAGCGCCCCGACGAGAGCGCACCGGCCCCCAGCGGCCACTGAGTGAAGTAATTTCATCAACACGGCTTGACCCACACAGGCTTTAGTCGTCATCCTTGCCCAGAATGAACTCCGTATTGCTGATTACCCTGAGCGGGGATGATCGGCCCGGGCTGGTACAGGCCCTCGCCGATACCGTCGCCGCGCATAAGGCAAACTGGGAGCAAAGCCGTATGCTCCACCTCGCCGGACGCTTTGTCGGCCTGCTAGAGGTGGCAGTCCCGGAGGACAAGGCGCACGCGCTCATCACTGCGCTGAGGGAGCTGGGCGAGCTGGAGCTGACCATTGCCGAGGGCAGACTTTCCCACGCCAAGCCGGATCGCGCGATTGAAATCCAGGTGTTGGGCGCGGACCATCCCGGCATTGTCGCCGAGATTTTTGGCGCGGTTGCCGAAGCGGGTCTCAACGTGGAAAACCTTACCACCGGTACGGAGCCCGCCCCGGATTCCGGCCAAGCCCTCTTTCGCGCCAGTGCCCGCCTGAGCGCGCCAGGCAATATCGATTTAGATGCCCTCCGCGATATGCTGGAGGACATTGCCGCCGACCTCGTGGTCGAAGTTGAACTGAAAGAATAGAGAAATGCGTTACCTCATCCACACCCTCCTCCTTGCGCTTTGCGCGTCATCCGGAGGCCTCCTCGCGGAGGTCTCCCTGCCAAATGTTTTTGGCGATCACATGGTCCTGCAGAGGGACCAGAAGGATCCTGTATGGGGGTGGGCCGACCCCGGTGAAGCAATCACGGTGACCATCGCGGGCCAGAGTCACAAGACAACAGCGGACGCTGATGGCAAATGGCGCGTCGAGCTCGACCCGATGGAAGCGGGCGGCCCCTACGAGTTGGTCGTGCAGGGCACAAACACCGTTACCTTCCGAGATGTGCTGGTGGGTGAGGTCTGGGTCTGCTCCGGACAGTCCAACATGCAGTGGAATGTCGGTAAAAGTAATAATGCCGAAGTGGAAATCGCCTCGGCCAAGAATAATCAGATTCGACTGCTCACCGTGCCCACCAAAGGCACCCAGGAGCTCCAGGATAACTTTAACGGAAAATGGGCAGTCTGTTCTCCGGAGACAGTTAAAGATTTTTCAGCGGTGGGCTACTTCTTCGGCCGTCGCCTGCAGCAGACCCTCGGTGTGCCCATCGGCCTGATCGATAATGCCTGGGGCGGCTCTTCCGCCGAGGCCTGGATACCGCGCGAGGATTTCAGCAAGACCGAGCTCACGGCCGAGTTCCTGGCTAATGCCGACGCTAAACTGCAGGATTACACAGACGAGAGCTACCAGGAGGCACTCACCAGTTACGAAGAAAAAAGAAGCGAATGGGAAGCCCAGGGCAAAAAAGGCCGCGCCCCGCGCAGGCCTTCGGATCCGCGCTACAACCAGCATCGTCCCGCCAACATCTATAACGGCATGGTGTATCCCATCCAGGGCTACGGCATCCAGGGTGTCATCTGGTATCAGGGCGAAAGCAACGCCGGACGCGCCAAGAGCTACCAGACCGTCTTCCCCATGGTGATCACCTCCATGCGCGAAAAGTGGGGCCAGGGCGACTTCCCCTTCTACTGGGTGCAACTGGCTGATTATAATGCTGAGACCGACG
This sequence comes from Verrucomicrobiia bacterium, assembly GCA_030432235.1. Taxonomy (GTDB): domain Bacteria; phylum Verrucomicrobiota; class Verrucomicrobiia; order Opitutales; family Cerasicoccaceae; genus JAUIHT01. Next base: position 1,163,147 of record JAUIHT010000001.1, read on the forward strand.
ATGCCAACGCCAAGACTGCCTGGGCGGAACTCCGTGAGGCCCAGACCATGACTCTCAACCTGCCCAATACCGGCGAGGCTGTCATCATCGACGTCGGCGAAGGCCGTGACATCCACCCGCGCAACAAGCAGGTGCCCGCCGAGCGTCTGGCCCGTTGGGCGCTGGCCAACGATTACGACATCGACATGCATTACCAGAGCCCGACCTTCCAGTCCATGGAAGTGCAAGGCAACAAGGCCATTCTGACCTTCGACCATGTTAGTGGCGAGGGTCTGTACTCCTTTGATACCAATGAAGTAAAGGGCTTCTCCATTGCCGGGGATGACAAGAACTTCTATTGGGCTGATGCGAAGGTTATCGGTAAAAACCAGGTGGAGGTCTCCAGCGATCAAGTTTCGAACCCGGTGGCTGTGCGTTACGGCTGGGCCCAGAATCCGGTGGTTAACCTGCAGGATCGCAATGGCCTGCCGGTGACGCCTTTCCGTAGCGATACCTGGCCGGGAGTTACTAATTAGTCCTAGTCGCTTTTTGAAAATTAGTGAGCCTCCGCCTTGTATTAGGCGGAGGCTTTTTTCTTATCTTTTTTATTAATATAAGGAGTATTCCTAGGTGTATTGTGCCTGGTATTAGATTTACATCAGTATATAGTTCAGTGGCTTATAAATTAGAAATGTGCTGATTGGTGGTTTTGTTACTGTAGGAATCATCTTAGTATAGGGCTTTCTTGTTTAACCCGATAACCCCCTTAAAGCAATGAAATCACTACTTCGGTTTCTTATTTATAGCACGCTGTTCGTTAGCGTTACTTCGTTGGCTCAGGCGATCACGATAACCTTTGAGGGGACTTGCTCCTACTCTGGTTCTTCCCATGCCGTTGCGGTCAGCGACACCGTGACGGTTACCTTGACGCTAAATGAGGATGCCGTGGATGGCAATACATCCGCAGATGAAGCGAACTTCCAGGATTTCTCGCAGATGGATCTTTCGCTGGAAGTGCAGGGAGCCGGCGCCGGCTCATTTCCAGGTGCTAACGGTGGTACGCTTACTTTCACCCCCTATATGAACGGCACCGTCATCAACGGATATCTACAGGATACCACCGCCGGACTGCCGGGTCTGACTGACGGCGAATATGGGGGCCTGGTTTTCATCGCCGTGGAAGTCTCGGACAACCTCAACCGGGGTCAAGGCGGGGCGGAACCGCTGTCGGATGTCCTTCTCGATGGCACGACGACTTCCGGCGCCAGCGGCACGATTACGATTGAGCCTGACTGGGACAGCCGGGTCGAAATAGCCATTAGCAGCGTGGTTGTGGTCAATGGGGCTGAACCGGAGCCTGAGCCGGAACCAGAACCCGAGCCGGAACCTGAGCCTCAGGTAACCATGCCCAGCGCTCTGGCCGCGGCATTGGAGCTTGGCAACAGTTGGTACTACCTGAACTGGTACGGTGTTTTCTACTATGAAAACGCCTACGGGGACTGGACCTACAGCGGTGACCTGGCCTGGCTCTACGTCGACCCTCTGGGCAGCTCGGATAGCGTGTGGCTCTGGTCTGACCTTAAGCAGGATTGGTACTGGAGCTGTGAACCCAATGAGCGCTGGCTCTACAGCTCCAACAACCAAACGTGGGTGTACGTCTACAGCAACAATCCCCAGTGGGGCTGCTGGATGTATGCCGAAAATACCCAGCAGTGGACCGAGGTCACCTTCTGACCATGGGTTGCTGACCGCTCAATAGCACATTCTAGCCGGGGGCGACGTATTCTTACGTCGCTCCTGTTTTTAGAGCATGGCGTAACAGCCTTACGCCGTTGCGGTTGCAGCGAAAAGGCCCTCGTGCTCGGCCAGCCAGCGCTCGGCCTCGATGGAGGCGCGGCAACCCATGCCCGCGGCGGTGATGGCCTGGCGGTAGACGTGGTCAGCGCAGTCCCCGGCGACATAGACACCCTCGATGCCGGTGTGGACGCCGCTCTCGTGGTCACTGACCAGGTAGCCCTCGTCGTCGGTCTTGAGTGCGCCGCCGAGGAAAGCGGTGTTCGGGATGTGCCCGATGGCGATGAAAAAGCCCTTGGCCTCGATTTCGCGGGTCTGGCCAGTCTTGGCGTCCTGCACGCGCACGGCGCGCATCATGCCCTGATCGTCGGCCAGGACTTCCTCGGGGATGGTGCTCCACTGGATGTCGATTTTCTCGTGCTCGATGGCGCGGTCGGCCATGATTTTGGAGGCGCGCAGCTCGTCGCGACGATGTAGCAGATATACCTTGCTGGCGAAGCGGGTCAGGAACAGGGCCTCCTCCGTGGCGGAGTCCCCGCCGCCGACCACGACGACGTCCATGCCTCGGTAGAAGGCGCCGTCGCAGGTGGCGCAAGTGGTCACACCCTTGCCGCCGTACATCTCCTTTTCGCCGGGGATGTCGAGCAGGCGAGGGCGGGCACCGGTGGCGACGATGACGGTCTTGGCTTCGTAGTTCTTGGCGCCTTTGAGTTTCTTCACCGGGCCGGAAAAGTCCACGCTCTCGATGACGTCGCTCTCGAAGCGCGCGCCGAAGCGCTTGGCCTGCTTGCGCAGGTTGTCCATCAGCAGGAAGCCGTCGATGCCCTCGGGAAAGCCGGGGAAGTTCTCCACCTCCGAGGTGGTGGTGAGCTGCCCGCCGGGCTGGCTGCCCTCGATGACGAGGGGCTCGAGGTTGGCGCGGGCCGCGTAGATGGCGGCGGTCAGGCCGGCACAGCCGGTTCCGAGAATAATGACGTTTTCCATGATTTGAGACTTAAGACTGAAAGACTAAAGACGGGAAGCGGAAAGAAAAAACTGGCAAGGGTGAAAGTCTAACCACTTGCCAGTTTCTTAGTCCGTTAAAGGATTAAAACCTTACTAGTTGCTCAGGTACTCGGCCACTCCCTCGTGGGAGGCGGTCATGGCCTTGCCGCCCTTGTGCCAGTTCATCGGGCAGACTTCCCCGTACTGCTCGAAGTGCTGCAGGGCGTCGACGGTGCGCAGGGCCTCCTCAATGCTGCGGCCCAGCGGCAAGTCGTTGACGAGCTGGTGGCGGACGATGCCCTCCTTGTCGATGAGGAAGAGGCCGCGGTAGGCGATGCACTCGCCCTCAGCCACGAGGCTGCCGTCCACATCCACGTCGTAGCAGCCGGTGAGCACATCGTAGGCGGAGGAAATGGTCTTGTTGGTGTCGGCCACCAGCGGGTACTCGACACCCTCGATACCGCCCTTGTTGCGCGGGGTGTTGACCCAGGCCCAGTGCGCAAACTCCGTATCGGTCGAGACGCCAATCACTTGCACGTCGCGTTCTTCGAACTGCCCCAGGGCTTCCTGGAAGGCGATGATCTCCGTCGGGCACACGAAAGTGAAATCCTTCGGGTAGAAGAAGAGCACCACGTACTTCTTTTCGTGGAACTGGTTCAGCGTGAATTGAGGGACGATCTGCCCCTTCACCACCGCCTGGGCGGTGAAGTCGGGCGCTTTTTTGCCTACTAGGACTGCCATAAGATTATTCTTTTTGGAATTTACGGATTGGAGCGGGCACTTCTAGGAACACATTACCTGCTGTCAAGGACAGCCCCAAATTCTTTCGCTAATGCCACCAAGTAGCAGCCCTGCTGATGGCTGTAGTTAGCATTTTGCGGGCCGGAAGGTGCATATGGGGTTGTCAACCGGCCAACGGCCCGTTTGTCTGATGAAAAATCCCATGAGCAAGCCAACCCCTGTCATTTTCAATAATAACGTCCTGCGCGACGGCCACCAGAGTCTCGCTGCCACCCGCATGAGCACGGAGCAAATGCTCCCGGTCTGTCAGGACCTGGACGATTGCGGCTTCGGCTCCCTCGAAACCTGGGGTGGGGCCACCATCGACAGCGGGCTGCGCTTCCTCGGCGAGTTTCCCTTTGACCGCCTCGACGCGTTGAAAAAAGCCTGCCCGAAGACCCCGCACATGATGCTCCTGCGCGGCCAGAACATCGTGCAGTACGCGCACTTCCCCGACGACGTCGTGACGCGCTTCATCGAGCTCTCGGCCAAGCACGGGATGAACATCTTCCGCATCTTCGACGCGCTCAACGACCCGCGCAACATGGAGGTCGCCATCCAGGCCGCCAAGAAGGCCGGCGCGCAGGCCCACGGCACCATTTGCTACACCTCCAGCCCCGTTCACACGGTGGAGAAGTTTATTGAGCTGGGGCAGCGCCTCGAGGCCATGGGAGCCGATGCCATCGTCATCAAGGACATGGCCGGTCTCATCCCGCCGTTCCGCGCCAAGCTCATCGTGGAAGGCCTGAAGAAGTCCATCAAGATTCCGGTGTGGATTCACACCCACGAAACCGCCGGCCTGGGCGCGCCGACCTACCTCGCCGCCATCGACGCCGGGGTGGACGCCGTCGACCTGGGCGTGACGCCTTTCGCCAATGGCACCGGCCAGCCCGATACGGTCCGCATGCTCGCCATGATGGAGGACCACCCGCGCAGGCCGGAGTGGTCGCAGGAGAACTACGATCGCCTTTCCCGTGTACGCGCGCACCTTGAAGGCGTTTACAAGGAGCTTGGGGGCTTCACCAGCCACAAGAACGAAGTGGTCGACTCCGACGCGCTGCTCTATCAGGTCCCCGGCGGCATGCTTTCGAACTTCCGCACGCAGCTCAAGGAGCAGAAGATGGAAGACCGTTTCGACGACGTCTTTAAGGAAATCCCCGTTGTGCGCGAAGCCCTCGGCTGGATTCCGCTGGTCACGCCCACTTCGCAGATCGTGGGCATGCAGGCCTTCCTCAACGTCAAGTTTGGCCGCTGGAAGCAGATTTCACCGCAGGCTGCCGACATCGCCCTGGGCTACTACGGTACCACCCCCGCACCGGTGAACAAGGAGGTGCAGGCCCTCGCCGCCAAGCAGGCGGGCAAGGACCCCATCACCTGCCGCCCGGTCGAGGCGCCAGGCTCCAACCACACGCACATGGAGGACCTCAAGAAGCAGCTCGCCGAAAAGGGCCTGCCCGACGACGACGAGCACGCGGTCATCTACGCCATGTTCGCGCCGCAGCTTGAGAAGTTCTACGCCATGAAGAACGAGGGCAAAGACCCCGCCGCCGAGGCCCGGAAGGAAATCGCCGCCAAGGCCCAGGCCGCCGCAGCTCCCGCTTCGGCAGCTCCTCTCGTCGAGGCGAGCACCCCGGGCAAGGCCATGCGCTTCGACCTCACCGTCGATGGCCAGAAACACGCCGTTTTGGTGGAAGAACCGGCGTAATAGGTTTCAGCAAGTAACTGTTTCAAGTAACATGTTTGCATGAAGCCATATGTTTACCTCTTTGGGATTTTGCACTTTGCTCTGACGCCGCTGAGAGCTATTGATATCGGCGAATCAATAGCCTACGTGGATGTCGGTGAGACTGTTACATTGAATGTCGTTTCCGATCCAGAGGACCCGGAAATAATAGGGTACGCTTGGTATTTTGACGGGTATGACATGCTACTGCAATCAGGAGGCTCGTCCTATACCCTGCACAATGCTGAAGTTGAGGATTCCGGCACTTACCGTTGTCATGTGTCTCTTTTAAATGGGGAATATCAAGTTCGTGTCACCAAAATCGTTGTTAATTTGGCGGGTGCGCCAAGAGTAAGTGTGGGATTTGATGGCTTTGATGATGACCCATTTAGCAACTACATTGGATTAGGAGCAAATAGTACCAAGTATCGCACCGCAAATCCACTAGAAGGGTTCATTCTGGAGGTGGAAGCAACTGGAGAAAACCTGACGTATGAGTGGTATATGGATGATGAAGTGGTTGCTGAAACTACCACACCTTCCTTGCCTCTAGTTCTCTTCCAGTCTTTCGAGGAAGTAACATTTCAGGCCGTTGTCTCTAATGAATTTGGCTCTGCTAACTCAGGGGCTCTGGTCTTGATATCCCAAGAAAACGTTTCCCAGTTGGAAATACTTAAGCTGGATCGGAACGATTTTGTGCTTCCTGACAATAACCGTGTATTTGATAAAATCGGCATTTATCTGAATCATGAGGAGTGCTTCGACGTTGCGTGGTATAAAAATGGTATGCTTTTGGGGGACGAAACAGGAGGCTATCTGGTATTCGATAATTATTCTGTATCTTATAACGGGGAATACACCCTCGTGCTCACCAACTTTCTGGGTCAGGAGCTTTCGAACAGCATTACGGTTGACTTCCCCCCTCCCGAAGTTGAGGAACCAACTCAACTTTGGACAGGTGAAATTACTGAAGTACCGGGGTGGAATTACAGTGAGTGGTTTGGCTGGTTTAATCTGACAACCTTGGGGGATGGATGGATTTACCATGAGAAGATGGGATGGGCATATGTGTCGGGAGAAAATACAGGTAGTATCTGGTTCTGGGTGCCAGACTATGGCTGGATGTGGTCGAGTGCCTTTGATTTTCCATTTTTCTACCACAATGACAGTGGCCACTGGGCCTATTTGATACTCAGGGAGCTTGGACAGTACGGCTATCTCGATACAACTGTTATGGAATGGCTCTAGTGTTCCAATTGGAGGCTGGAAGTATGGACAAAAAGCGTTGCCCCCGTGCGGTCGGCTTGCCACGCTGCCGGGTTTTCCATGAGCGAGAACAAGTCAACTGAGCAAGCCCCCGTCGATACCAGCGATCTCATCGCGGTGCGCCGGGCGAAGCTGGAGGCCCTCCGTGCCGAGGGCCAGGACCCCTTCCGCGCCAACTGGGCGCAGACGCACACCAGCGCCGAGGCCGTCAAATCCTACGAAGCCTGGGAGGCGGAGCAACCGCCGTTGCCGGAAGAGGAGGGCGCGCACCGCGAGGATTGTCCCGATGAGGTCTCCGTGGCCGGGCGCATCGTGGTGTTCCGCGTCATGGGCAAGGCCAGCTTTGTCAAAATCCTTGATCGCGACGGTCAAATCCAGCTCTACGTCACCCGCGATGGCCTGCCCGAAGGCATCTACAACACCTATTTCAAAAAGCTCGACCTCGGCGATATCATCGGCGCGCGCGGCACCTTGTTCCGCACCAAGACCGGCGAGATCACTGTCCGCGTGAGCGCCTACGCGCTGCTGGCGAAGGCCCTGCGTCCGCTGCCGGAGAAGTTCCACGGCATGAGCGACAGCGAGCAGATTTATCGCCAGCGGTATCTCGACCTTATTGCCAACGCCGAGTCCCGCGAGCGCTTCCAGACGCGCAGCAAAATCGTCAAGGAGATCCGGCAGTTCCTGTGGGGCAGGGATTTCACCGAGGTGGAGACACCCTGCCTGCATGGTGTCGCCGGCGGTGCGGCGGCGCGGCCCTTCGTCACGCACTTCAATGCCCTGGACTGCGATTTCAACCTGCGCATCGCCCTGGAGCTGCACCTCAAGCGTATGCTCGTGGGCGGTTTCGAGCGCGTCTTCGAGCTCGGTCGCGTCTTCCGCAACGAAGGTCTCTCCCGTCGCCACAACCCCGAGTTCACCATGCTTGAGGTCTACCAGGCCTACACCGATCATCGCGGCATGATGGACCTCATCCAGGGGCTCATCCGGCATTTGTGCGAAAATGTCTTAGGCACTTTCCAGATCAAGCGTGCTGACAGCGACGAGGTCATCGACTTCGCCGCGCCCTGGCGCGAAGTGACCTACAAGGAGCTTATCATCGAGGCTGCCGGTGACGCTGATTGGTTCTCCCGTTCCAAGACCGACAAGCTCGCCGCCTGCGAGAAGCTCGGCATCCAGGTCGATCCGGAGCTGGAAGACTTCGCGGTTACCAACGATGTCTTCGAAAAGCTGATCGAGCCCAAGCTTATCCAGCCGACATTCGTCATGAACATCCCGAAGGAGCTTTGCCCGCTGGCCAAGATCAGCGAGGCGGACCCGGACACCATCGACGTCTTCGAGCTATGTATCAACGGGCAGGAGATCGCCCCGGCGTACTCCGAGCAGAACGACCCCGATGTGCAGCGGACGATGTTCATGGAGCAGGTCGGCGACGACATCCAAAACCTCGACGAGGACTTCCTCATGGCGCTCGAACATGGTATGCCGCCCGCCGGTGGCATGGGCGTGGGTATCGACCGCCTCGTCATCCTCCTGACCGGGGCGGCCAATATTCGCGACACCATCCTGTTCCCAAGTCTGCGCCCACGCGTTTGATCGCGGCGCGAAATGCCGTTACTTTAGTGTAGTAATGCACACGCATTACCTTAATGTGTAACCTGTTTTATCATCAGAACCTCCCAAACTATGAAAAAGTTGATTCTCATTAGCGCCTTGGCAGCCAGCGTTGCCAGTGTATACGGTCAGTCGTCCGCTCCCAAGGGTGTGGAAGCCTCGTCCGCGACTTCCGCCAACCTGGAAGAGCCCGCCGCTCCCTCCACCATCCAAACCTACATGACGGAAGCCACCAAGGTCTTCACCGCCATGCAGGCTAATCCGAAGAAGCGCATCCCCGACGAAGTGCTCGCCGAAGCCGATGCGATCCTGATGGCCCGCGTCAACTCCGGCGCTCTCATCATCGGTGCTTCCGAAGGCAAGGGCTTCGCCACCAAGAACAATATCGATAACTGGAGCCCGCCGGCCTTCTACACGCTGTCGGCCGGTAGCCTCGGTATCCAGATTGGCGGCACCAGCTCCGATGTTATCATCCTGTTCATGAACAGCAAAGCCGCGGACCTTCTCTACAAGAGCGAGTTCCAGATCGGTGTCGGCCTGCAGGCTGAAGCTGGTCCCGTGGGCGGTGAAGCTTCCCTCAATACCTGGCAGGACGCCGACATGCTCATCTACAACACCACCAAGGGCCTCGCCGTGGGAGTCAAGGTAGCCGGAGGCAAACTGACCTCGGATACCAAGCTCGATGCGCAAGTCTACGGTGACAAGAACATCACGGCCACCCAGATTCTGGGCAACACCGTGACCATGCCCCCCGAAGCCAAGGACCTGACCAACCTGCTGCGCGAGTACTCCTTCGTCAACACGCAGCCGGAGAACGCCAAGGCCGGCCAGTAAGGCATTTTAATATAACCTTTTCAGCGGCCACTGTCCCTCGCGGACAGTGGCTGTTTTGCTTTTATATCTGTGGTCGTTCTTGATGGGATGGCGGGCTCGTTGAGTTATCTTGAGACTTGAGTCCAAGAAAACCGTTCAGAGCCTGTATGAAGTTAACCAGGGCCTGAGTGTCTGCTGTTCCATTAATGATAAAGAGGCTGGCTCGGATTTTCAGGAAATATTGGTGGTAACCACGCACAAGAATGTATGAGTGCACACGGCCAGAGGAGATATCGAATCCCCAAGCCGAGACGGCATAGGGTAAGGTGGCTTGCTTTAGATCCTTGGATAAAGACTCTTTTTGAAGGTTGCGGTAGTAGCCCAGCTTTTCCGCTGTCTCTATTTCCAATTCAGCACCTGCCAGTTCTCGCAAGACAAGGGGAGTATTTTTGCCATCTTGGATGTTTTTCTCATTCTTGTTGTATACGTAGATGGTGATTTTCCCTGCGCGTTGCGCATACTCCACGCTGTAACCGAGCCCGTTTCCGTAATCCGTCTTTCCGGTATAGCTGAACGCACCTATCTGCTCGGGTAAATCAACGCCGATTTCAGGCAATAAGATATCACTCGCCTGAGCTAATACTGGAACGAGAAAGTAGAGAAGGCAAAGGGATGGTTTCATCTACTTCTTGTATCAGATATTCACTCGAGGCCGAGCTTCTTGAGCTTGGGCCGGATAACGAAAGTGCAGTAACCGGCGTTGGGATTCTTGTTATAGTAATCCTGGTGATAGCTTTCCGCCGGGTAGAAAGTGCCCAGCTCCGTCACCTCGGTCACGATGGGATCATCGTAGGCGCCGGCGGCGTTCCACTTCTCGATAGCCAGCTCAGCCAGCTTCTTCTGTTTCTCGCTGCTGTAGAAGATGGCGGAGCGATATTGAGTGCCGGTGTCAGCCCCCTGGCGGTTGAGCGTGGTCGGGTCGTGACTTTTGAAAAAGACATCGAGGATTTCCGTGTAGCTGACCACATCCGGGTCGAATTCGATTTGCGCGACCTCGGCGTGGCCGGTAGTGCCGCTGCAAACCTGTTCGTAGGTGGGGTCTTTGACGTGTCCACCGGTGTACCCGGGCATCACGCTGTACACACCGTCAATGCGATCGTAGACGGCTTCGACGCACCAGAAGCAGCCGGCGCCGAGGGTGGCGGTTTCCAGGTTGGCGGGTTTTTCCTTGGTCATGGTATCGGGTTCGGTTGGAGTCTCGGGCTTGGTGGAGGAGGAATCGGCGGCGTTCAGGGCGAGGGCGATGGCTACGGCAACGACGGGAAAGAGGAACGCGCGTGAGGTTAAAAGGCTTTTTAGCTTTTTCATGATGGTTGAGTCGGTGCCGAGTGGGTTTCCTGACATCGATTAGACATCCGTCAGTTTAAAAGTTTCCACCAAAGGGTAAAAGCGCCGTCCGCCCTGGCGTTCGCTGGCGTAGAGGTGGAACTCGGTCACGCGTACCGGCGCCGTCTCGAAATCGCGGTGCTTTTTGATGTACTGCCGGATGGCTTCGGCGGAGGCGCCGCCGCAACGCGCCAGTGTAATATGCGGTTGCCAGGCGCGTTCGCCGGGGTCGAACCCCAGACCGAAGAGTGTGTCAGTGATGCGGTGTTGGAGCTGGAACAGATGCGGGTGGCCGTTGCCCACGCCCGCCCACAGCACGCGTGGCCGGCCCTTGGGCGGGAAGTACCCCACGCCTTGCACCGGCATGAAAAACGCCGCCACGCTGATGCTTCGCAAAGCAACCCGGACGGCCTCAATGCGCTCCTCCGGGGTCTCGCCGAGGAAAAAAAGCGTCAGGTGCCTGTTTTCCGGCATCGACCACGTCAGGCCGCGCATGGGTTCGGTCAATTGATCCAGTGCCTCAAGCGTGTATTCCGGCAAATCCAAAGCGACGAAAAGCCGTTGCATGGGAAGAACCTAGGGCTTCCTCTCCAAAATTCAACCCCTCAGGGGCCGATAACGACGCGGTAGTAGCCGCCCGGCAGGCTTTCGGACTCGAGGCGGCGGCGCAGGTAGTCGCCAAGGGCCTGGTCGAGCGCTTCCACATCGGTACTGGTGACCAGAAGAGGCTGACCGAGCTGTCCGGTGTTTTCCACCAGCACCTGAAACTCGGCGAAGCGCCAGTTTGGCGGCAAAGACTCCGGCAGGGCATCACGCGTGACGATTGCGTTGAGGGCCTGACGACCGCTCTGGAAGTCGAAGACTTCCATGCGAGGACCCTGCGAAACTTCCGGTACGGGCAGGCTGCGGTCACTGCCGAAACTGGAATAGACCAAGCCGGGCTCGAACCCCAAAGCCGCTTCCGGGTTGGCCGGGGCGTTGGTCACCGGGGTTCCTTTTTGCTCGAAGACTTTGGCGCTTAAGGTGATTTCCGGCGAAAAGGTGTCAAAGGGGGTGGCGTTCATGCGGTCGTTGGCTGCCAGGCTTTGCGGAGCGGCGGCGTTCCAGCGCGTGGGCAGAAAAAGCGGCTCGGAATCCGCCAGTGCGGCCAGCACTACCAGGTCCTCAGCCGCCCGGGATGAGGAGGCCACACTGACATAGGGTTCGGGCTGGGGCCCGCCTGTCTGCGGCTCGGTGGCCACATGGAAGATCATGAAACCCGCCACGTGTATAAAGACGCCGCTGAGAATCGCCAGACGGGCCACGCGCCCGGCGCGGCCTTCAAACCAGATGGAGTCCACTGCCGGCGTGAGGGTCATGGGAACAGGCTGGGGGCGGGGATATCTTCCTCGAAGCTCTCTGCCCGTGCCGACTGTTCGCGGGCCGCCAGCTGCACGCCTTGGTAGCCGGCTTCACGGGCGAGTTGAGAAATGGCGATAAAGGTTTCCATGTCCACGCCTTCGTCCGCCCGAACCAGCAGGTAGGCATTCTCGGGCAGGCGTTCGAAGTCCGTCGCGCCCATTGCCTGAGTAAGGGTGGCGAGCGAGTATTTGGTTTCCCGGTAAATGATGAAGTTGCGGTCCTTGACCGTTAGCACGTCTACCGCGCTGACCCCGGTGAGGTCCGGCAAGGTGCTTTCGGGCAGCACAATGCTGAGGCCCGGTGCGAAGATGAACCGCGAGCCGAGAATAAAAAACATAGCCGCGATGAGCAGCACATCGAAGAGCGGTGCGGCGTCCAGCCGGCGGTCCGGCGGGGTTAGTACCTGCGCCAGCCCAAGCGGACGCAGCATGGAGGGGACGGGTTGCTGGCTCATGGCGTAACGTCCGAGCCCTCCTCGCGTTCCTGCTCTGGCGCTATCGCGGACTCCAGCACGATGGTGGTTTTCTTGGGGGAGGTTTGCGCATCGCCTCCGGCGGTTTCCTCGCTCTGGCTTTCCAGCAGTTTGATAACCCGCTGCAATTCCAATGGCGGCTCGTCGCGCATGCCCCACGGGCCGGCGCCCTGGCCGTACATGTTGGCCGCGGCATTGCCGCCGAAGGGGTCCTTGCGTAACTGGTACTCGGCCTCGTAGATCGCTTCCATCTGGGCCTTGCGCAGCTCCTCGGTATCGGCGGCGGGCGGGGCGTTCTTCAGCCGCTCGCGGGCCGCCTCCAGGCGATCCTTATATTCGGTGTACGTCTCGCCGCGCTGACGCTCGATCAGGCTGGGCCCGGCTTCGGATTCGAGCCGGATGGCCTCGGCGGCCTCGCGGTCCTCCTGGGCCACGGCATCCTGCTGGAGCGTGATGTCCGGCTGGGATGCGAGGTCGTCGTTGCGGGGGAAATTCAAGGCGCGGACCTTGCGCGGGGCCGCGGAGGCCGTGCAGGCTGCGACGAGGGTAAAAGCGATAACGGTGAAAATGCGATGTTTCATGATCTTATCCGATCTGTTCTTTGAGTGAAGGTTCCACTTGAGAAGGTTCTTCGTCCTCCTGGGCTTCGGGCAGGTCCCGCAGGAGGAATTGCATGATGTCGTTGGCGGCCCATTCCATGTCGTGGACGAGGGCGCGGACGCGTCCGTATAAAAAGTGATGGGCCAGGTAGGCCATGGCGGAGATCGCCAGTCCCGCCGCCGTGCTGATGAGGGCCTGCGCCACCTGGCCGGAAAACACCCCGGCGTCGGCGTAGGCTCCTATGTCCTGCATAAGGTTGAAGCCGCTGAGCATGGCGATGACGGTACCGAGCAGCCCCAGCAGAGGCGAGACCTTGGCGATGGCCGCGATGGTGCCGACACGGCGTTCCAGCACAGGTATCTCGACGAGGGCGGCCTCGCGCATGGCGGTACGCATTTCGGGCTCGGGCCGGTTGTAATTACGCAGGGCGGCGACGACGACCTTCGGAATGGGGCCGGGAGTTTCCTCGCAGACCGTGATGGCCTCGATGACGCGTCGCTTCCGCAGCAGGTTCTTGATGCCGTCGAGAAAAGCGTTGGTGCGTATCTGCCCCTTGTGCAGGAAGAGGGTGCGCTCGACGAAAAAGACGAAGCCGAGGATGCTCAGCCCCAGCAGGGCCCACATCATAGGTCCGCCTTTTTCGAGCAGCGAGAAATTCCAGAAATCCATGTGTTGAAAGATGAATGATGAAAGATGAAAGCAGAAAGATAAACGATGAAATCAGAAGGCAGAACACAGGACGATGTTGGTGGTATGCTGCACCTCAGGTACCCTGGCTATGGCTGGAAGTACAGCAAAGTCATTGGCCGCAATCTGGACTTCATCTTTCATCGTTCTGCATTCATCTTTAATTAACATTCGTTTCCACGCGGCCTTTGATAAGACTTTCGCCGGGTAGACCATAACGCGGAATCAGTTGGTACACTTCGCTGGCTTCGCGTTTGGAGCCCGCTGCTTCGAGCAGGCTGCCCAGCTCGACCAGTGATCGTGCCATCCAGTAGCGTCCGCGCGTGCCCATCTGGGCTGCCACAGCCGGGTCCTTGAGGATGCGCGTGACCATGAGCCAGAGGGTTTCACGGGCACGCAGGCTGTTGCCCTGACGGATGTAAATGAGCGCCTGCTTGTAACCGGCCTCGATGCGCGCGTCGACCGGCGTGCTGTTGTTGTCGAGGACACGGTCGAGGCCCTCCACGGCGGCGTCGAGCCGCAGGGGATCTCCGCTGGACTGGGCCAGGAGGCTGTCGGCGCGATAGAGCTCGGGCAGGTAGAGGGGAAACTCGTCGTCGCGCCCGGCGTAGTCGCGGAGCATTTTCTCATAGAGGATCTGGGCGCCGCCGAAGTTGTTCTGCTTACGGGCGAGGTTGCCGATCTGGAGCGTCGCGTGAAAAACCAGCGGATGCCCGGGATAGCGGTCAAGCAGGGCTTTGAGGATTTCGGTGGCTTCCTTGTAATTGCGATCCTGGCCCTGCTTCTCCGCCAGGGTGGCGGCCTCCAGTAGTGCGGCGGGGGCCAGTGGGCTGTCTGGATAGTGGTCGGCCAGCTCCCGCAGTCGGCTCTGCGCATCGACCAGGCGGTACTCGGCGGCCAGGTAGCGCGCTTCGATAAGGAAGGAGGAAATGGCAGCGTCCGTCCCCGGATAGTCGGAGCGCAGTTGCTTGAAAAGAGCGAGGGAGCGCTCCGGGTTGCCCGAGCGCAGCTCCGCGCGAGCTTCCAGAAGCATGAGGCTGGAGCCGAGGAGGCGCTTTTCGGCATCGGGGAGCTCGTCGGCGTCGGAGGAGTCGATCAGTTGCAGGGCTTCACTGGCGATATCGGGCACCTGTCCGTACTGACCGGCCTCGTAGAAGACGAAGGCCCACAGCCACATCAGCCGCAGACGCAGCTCGGGCTGGATGCTTGAAAGCGGTTTGTCGCGCAACTTGAGCGAGAGCCGGGCAAAGGCTTCAGCGCTCTTACCGGAGCGCCGGAGCGCTTCGACGAGGTTCCACTCGGCACGCCACAGCCGCTGCGTGTCCGCCTCAGGCAGGGCGGTATGCGCGTCGATGAGGCGTGCGGCCTCGGTCAGGTTGCCGGCGCGGATTTCCGAAATGATGCCCTGGTAGGCAAGAGTCTCTCGCAGCGCGGCGGTTTTGGCATCTTGCAGTGCGCCGTTATAGACGGCGGCGGCGGTGGCGTAGTCGGCGTTCTGGAAATAGCAGTCGCCGATCAACTGGCTGAGCTGGGTGCGAGCGTCGCCCTGCGGCATGGAGTCACGAATGCGCTGCAGGTAGTCGGCGGCAGCACGGTAGCGAGCGGCCTCCCAGGCCAGCCGCGCAAGGATCCAGCGGGCGTCATTGCTGTAGGCCGAGGCGGGGAACTCCGCCAGGATACGTTCGGCGTCCGCGGCGGCGCCCTCCCGCTCGCCTTCATCGAGCCGCAGGCGCGCGCGCAGGATGAGGATTTCGTCGCGGATGGGATTCTTGGGATCGTCCAGCAGGCTCTTGAGAAAGTTGCGGAAAGCTTCGGCCTGGGCGGGCTCGCGTCTGACTTCGGCCAGCAGGTAGAGGGCAATGCGGGGCAGGGAAGGGTTGCTGGCATCCTTGAGGATGTCTTCGAGGGCGAGCTGGCCACGGCGGGTCTCCGGCCCGGCAATGAGGCCGATGAGCAGAAGCGTCTGGAGGCGCTCGTCGGGTTCATCGGCGGTGATAAGCCTGAGCTGCTCCTGCAGGACGTCGATGGCGGCGGCCTTTTGCCCCATCTGGTCGAGCACGACGGCGTATTCGCGCGCGTAGGTAAAGCCCGGCCGGGTGCCTTTGTTGTCCTGCATCTTGCGGGAGAGCAGGTCGAGCAGGTCGTCGTCCGGCGGGCTGTCCCCGATGCGGCCAGTGAGTAAAAGGGCATCGAACTGGGCGCGTTGGATGGGGCTGACGCTGCTCTCCATGGCTTCCTCGATGTAGCCGGTGGCGCGTTCGCCACGGCCCTTGGCGCGGGCGATGAGCCCCCGCACGAGGAAGCTCCAGGGGCGGTCTCCGCGTGAGAGCCGCTTGGCGTCGACCAGTTCCATGGCATCGTCGGCTTTTTCGATGTCGCTTTGGTTCAGCGCCACGATAGCGCGACGCAGCTCGACAGCCGGACTACCGGGCTTGGGCAACTGCTGGAGCAGCAGGCCGGCCTCGTCGAAACGCCGCTGCGCGATGAGCGAGGAAGCCAGTTTGAGGTCTACCGCGCGACGAGTTTCGGCCGGGATGTCCTGCGAGAGGACTTTGCGGTAAAGCGCTTCGGCCATGGCGGGCAGACCGGACTTGAGCGCGTCGTCACCGGCCAGGATGGTCCAGCGCCACTCCGGCCAGTCGGCGGTCATGCCCGCTGTCTGGGTAGTCAACGGCACGGATTCCTGAGCACTGGCCCAGGCAAAGCAGAGGAAAAGGATTATGACGGCAAATCGCGGCATCGAAACGGCAGCTATTAACAGCCCCTTAGTGGCCTCAAGCCAAGGCCAATTTGTTGTCCGCTTATCTCAGGATAGCCAACAATACAGTTTACACGCCCCGTACGTCTGTTCAAGCTCCTTGGCCATGTTAACTCATTTCTTCCGCACGACAGCCACCCTGGCGCTTTTCTCTGTCTCCCTCAGCGCCGCCAAGTTGCCTGACGATGTCATGGCCGTGGTTAAATTTCCCCCGCCGAAAACTTTTACCGAAAAGGTCATGTCGGTGGCCCGTGCGATTCAGCCCGGTCAGCAGACCGAAATGATGCCGCTGTTTTTCCTGGGCGCCTTCGGCTATCCCAATTACCCCGGTATTTCGCAGACCGACAACGTTTCGGTCTTTCTATTCGATTCGGAAGTACCGTCGGAGATGCCCTTTGTCGTGCTCGCCAAGGTGTCGAAGGACAGCACGCTGCGACAGACCGCAGCCTCCTTTCAATGGGCCATGGAAGACAAGGGTGGCTGGCTGCTGCTCTCCAAGGATCCCTCCTACCTGAAGCTCATCAAGGACATCGCGCCCTATGAGGCCGTCAATGCCGAGCCGGCTGACTTCGATGTGGAGTTCCGTGTGTTCCTCGGCCAGGAAAAGGTAAAGACTTGGGCCGCCAACCTGAAGGAGATGCTCGAAGGGCGCCATGCCGAAGCCAGTGGCGGTAAGCATGAAGCCATCGATCTTTATAAGAAGACACGTTTCGTGGATTTTCTCGCCATGGCAGGCGAAAACCTGAACTGGGCTGAGCTCGGCGTCGATTTGTCCGCTGAAACCATCACCATCGGCAGCCTGGTGGATGCCCGCGCAGGCACCGCCGAAGCGACCTTTTTCAGTGCCAAGGCCGGTGGTCCCGTTCCTGTGGCCGAGTACATCACCAGCCAGGGATTCATGAGTTACACCAGCAACTTCGACATCAAGGCCAGCTCCGCCTACTACACGGTGCTGGAGACGCGTGCCATGGGCCTGGTCGGAGAAAAGGGTAAGGCCTGGCTGACTGAAGCCGGAAAAATCATCCAGAGCTATTTCGCCGATAGCGACGGCACATCCGCCGGTTCTGTCGCCATGCAGGGGAGCGACAGCCGCGTGGTATCCGCCAGCGGTGGCACCTACACCGACAAGCTCGTCGTGGACTCCACCAAGGTTTTTGCGGACAAGCTGCTGCCCGAGCTTTTCACTTCCCTTCCTTACTTCAAGCGCCACGGGATGGACTACACCTTCGCTTTTCAGGAAAACGTAGCTGAAGTAGACGGGACTCCGATTCACGAGTTCACCACCACCTTCACCATGACGCCCTCCGCGGGCGAGGAAGAGGAATCCCTGGCCAAGACGCTCTCCGAGCCTTTCACCCAGTCGCAGACCAACTACTACGCTGTGGTGGACGGGACTTTCCTCAGCGCTTCGATGCTGGACGACATGAAAACGCTCATCCCGGCGGTCAAGGCCGGGGTACCCGTCGACGGTAATGTCAGCGATCTCACACTCGCCAGTGGCGAGGCCATGGCTTATGAGGTGGACCTGACCGCGTACTTCGGTATCGGCTTGGCTAATCTTCCCGATGACGCCCCGGCTGCCGCGCAGATGAAGCAGGTTTATGATGAAATCAAGGCCGCGAAGCTCGCGCCCGCCACGGGTAAGGTCACCACGGGTAAGAACCGCCTCAAGGGCACTTTCTCGCTGCCGGTAACCTCGCTGGCCAAAATCGTGCAAGGCTTCCAAAAGCTGCAGCCCGCCGATCCCACCTACCAGATGAATGGTGGTGGCGCACCCGCTTCCGACCAAGGCGGAATGTAAGGGCTGCCATGGCCACTCCGGGCAACACCGGGCCGGTTGACGTGGCAGTGGTCGGTTCCGGCCACAACGGCATGATCGCCGCCGCCTATCTGGCCAAGGCCGGTTACAAGGTGGCCGTCTTTGAGCGTCGCCCCATCTGCGGCGGCGCCGTCTGCACCCAGACCGACCTCATTCCGGGCTACCGTATCGATGTGGGCAGCTCCGCTCATATCATGATACACCAGACGCCGGTCATGGCCGATCTGGAGCTGGCCAAGTACGGTCTCGAATACATCGAGATGGACCCCTGGGGCTACTACCCGCTGCCGGGCGAGGAGGGTAGGGCGATTCGCTTTTACCGGGACGTCGAGAAGACGTGCCGGAGCATCGCGGAGATCAGCCCGCGCGATGCCGAGGCCTACCGGAAGTTCGTCGATGCCTGGGGAGCGCTCAACGAGGGCGTGTTCAAGGTCTTCCTGCAGCAGCCGACTCCCTGGAACATGGTGCGGACGATGTTCGGGCGCTCCCTGAAGGGCAGCAACCACATGAACATGGTGCGGCAGCTCATGGGGCCGTACGGTCAACTCGTCCTGGAAACCTTCGAGCATGAGGCCGTCCGCACCGCTATCATCTGGCTGGCCGCGCAGTCAGGTCCGCCGCCCTCCGAGGCTGCCAGCGGGGACTTCGCCGGCTGGCACGCCATGTATCACCAGAGTGGTATGAAGCGCGCCAAAGGAGGCAGCGGGGCACTGACTCAAGCCCTCAAAAAGAGCATCGAGGCCAACGGCGGCGCGGTCTACGAGGACGCCCCCGTGGCGAGAATCCTCACCGACGGCTCGGGCCGCGCCACCGGCATCGAGTTGGAATCCGGCGAAAAGGTCTCCGCGAAGTCCGTCATCGCGGCGTGCCACATCAAGACTACGGTGGAAAACCTCCTGGCCGACGCCACGGACCTCCCCGATGACATTCGCGTGCGTACGGGGCAACTTCGCATCGGCAACGGCTTCGGCATGATCGTGCGCTGTGCCATGAGCGGCCTGCCGGAGTACCCCGGTGAAACCTTCGATGGGCGTGGCGTCTGCGAAGGCCATCATGGTTTGCAGCTGCTTTGCCCCTCCCGGGCCGCACTGGACGCAGCCTATGGCGACTTTTTAAAAGGCGTTCCACCGGAAAATCCCATCCCGCTGGTAATGACCTTCTCGAGCATCGACGATACCCTCGCGCCCGAGGGTAAGCATGTCATGTTCGTCTGGGGGCAGTACCATCCCTACGAGCTGCGCAACGGCGAGCACTGGGACGACATTGCCGAACGCGAGGCTGACAAATTGATCGCCGCGGTCGACAAATATGCGCCGGGTACCTCCGCCAAGGTGTTGGACCGCTACATTCAGACCCCGCTGCAGATCGAGCGTCTGCACAACATGCACCGGGCCAACGTCATGCACCTGGAGATGAGTTTCGACCAGATGTTCTGCTTCCGTCCCATGCCGGAGCTGGCCAACTACAAGGTACCGAGCATTAAGGGGCTCTATCTCACCGGCGCCAGCACGCATCCCGGCGGCGGCGTGTGGGGCGCTTCCGGCCACAACACCGCCCAGCTCATGCTCAAGGAGCGGAAACAGTGGGTTTGATGACGTCTTCGGGTCTTTCGGGAACACCGAGCTCCTGAAAGCGCTGGATCACTTTATCCACTTCCTCGCCGTTCTTGATGCTTAGCGAGGTGCCGAAGCGATGCTGTATCTGAATGTGAATCTGGGTGTAGCCCGCGAGATCCGGGCATGGACGCCGGCTCCATGAGGTGATGCGCTGCACCGGCGCCCGGAAGCCGTCACTGGTGACGATCTTCTTTTTGGTGATTTTCCATTTACGCTTATCTATTTTGTAGAGCACGTACGGCATCACGTACAGGTAGAGTAGCATGAATGTCGTCGGGACAATCAGGGCCCCCCAGAAGACATCCCGATCCATTTCCTCGTCGGCGTCGATTATCAGGACCGCGATCAGAGACAAGGAATAGCCGACGATGGCTACCCGGGGTATGATGGCGTGCATTTTCTTTCTGGCGCACGCGGCGCGGTACTCCCTCGCCGTTGAATCTTCTTTGACTACCAGCTTCATGCTCTAGCTAGACAACATACACACAAACAAAGAGTTATCAAAAATAAAAACCCGCGGCGCTTGTGGCGTCGCGGGCTGAAGTTGCGAGGTTTCGTCTCCGATTGGCGGTGACGAGATGCGGGAGGCGTTAAGCCACCTCGACCTTGGGCAGGTGGGCCGGGAAGTCGATCGCGTGTGTCTGCTTGCGCTTGACCTTATGCAGGCGAGAGCGACGGCGGAGCTTGCGGTCGAGTTTCGACACCATCTGATCGATGGACTTGTAGAGATCGTCCGTAGCGACGCTGACTATCATGGGTGGCCCATTGATTTCGATGTGCCCTTTCGCTACGAACTCCTGTTTTTTCCCGTCGCCTTTGTTCACCATGTCTTCCAGCTCAACGCGCAATCGAATGATTCGTTCCTCATGGGCGAAAAGACGCTCAGCCTTTTCATGGACGATTCGCTTGATCGACTCCGTCAGGTCCATGTGGACACCGGAGATGATGATTTCATGGTTGTTCATTGGCGTTACCTATGGTTTGTGGTTACCGTATTTTTGACTGTAGAGGTCAGTCCTCGATCATTACAGACCGTAATTCCGACCATAACGTTCCATGAGCTTAGACCGTGCCGGAAAAAAAATAACCGCCGTCGTGGTGACGGGCGGTTCTTCTGGCATCGGAAAGTGCTTCATAGAGCAGTTATATCAATTAAATCCCGAAATTTGGTTTTGCAACCTTTCTCGGTCAGATCCCGGGGATTTTTCTGCTAAGTCCCTGAAATTGAAACACTTTCCGTGCGATCTTTCTTCCCCTCAGGCATTATCTGAGGTTTTCCCAGCATTAGAGGCCTTTCTGGAAGACAAATGTGACCAAGGGGAGATTTTGCTCATCAATAACTCGGGATTTGGCTGTTACGGCCCGGCTCAGGAACTGGATTTTGACAACCAGCTCAACCTGCTGGATCTCAATATTCGTGCCCTGGTGAAATTGACCGGCTTGATGCTGCCGCGTTTGATGCGGCAGGGCGGGGTAGTGATCGACGTGGCCTCGACCTCGGCTTTCCAGCCCACGCCTCAACTGGCGGCTTATGGGGCCAGCAAGGCCTTCGTCCTGCACTGGAACCTGGCCCTTGGCGACGATCTCAAGGGCACGAAGGTACGCACCTTCTGCCTGTGCCCGGGGCCGACCGCGACTCAGTTCTTCAAGCGCGCGGGCTTCGAGAATAGCCCGGTGCCTAACTACGGTCAAAACGTCGACGAAGTGGTTTCGGCCGCGCTCAAGGCGATGTTCAAGGGCAAGCGCATGTTGGTAACCGGCGCTTTTAACAAGTTCGCCGCTGCGGCGGGCTCTCATTTACTGAGCAAGCAGGCCGTCACCGCTATCGCGGGCTGGGTCCTGAGGAAAGTCCGGCAGCCCTGACCCGCTAAACCGTTGAGCAGCCTCCGTGGCTATCTCGTTTATTGATTTGACCTTGAGGCCCCTGCCGGGCACGTTGGCTGCTTTAGGAGGTGCCAGCAAAATTCTATTTTACGAACACATCCGACTGAATGAACCTGAATGCCAAGAATGGCTGCGCAAACGACTAAAACTGACGACCTGCCTTTTGAAGATGCCTTGACCAAGCTGGAGGCTCTTGTCGAGGGCATGGAAGACGGTGAAGTACCTCTGGCGGAGCTGGTGGAACGTTTCGAGCAGGGCTCCGCGCTCCTGCGGCTATGCCAGAAGCGTCTCGGCGAGGCCGAGCTGCGCATCGAAGCCCTTAAGAATACGGAGGAGGGCTTGGCTCTTGAAACCGTCACTGACTAGACTTTTTGTATCAAATGCGAATACTGCCTAAAATTAAGAGTCCGGCCGACGTCCAGGCGTTGCCGGCGGAAGAGCTCAGCGTTCTTGCGGAGGAAATCCGTGAGGAAATCATCCACGTCACTTCGGAGAATGGCGGCCATATCGGACCCAATCTCGGGGTGGTGGAGTTGACCATCGCGCTGCACCGGCATTTCACCACGCCGAAGGACCGTTTCGTCTTCGACGTCTCCCACCAGGGCTACGTCCACAAGCTCCTGACCGGGCGCTTCGGGGATAAATTCCGCAAAATTCGCAGTTCCGGCGGCCTTTCCGGCTTCCTTAACCGCGAGGAGTCCGAGCACGACTGCTACGGGGCCGGGCACGCTGGCACCGCACTCTCCGCTGCCCTTGGCATGGCTACCGCCCGTGACCAGAACGGCAGCGACGAGCACGTTGTGGCCGTCATCGGGGACGCCGCCCTGACCTGCGGCATCACCATGGAGGCGCTTAACAACATTCGTTCCTCGACCAAGCGCCTCATTGTCATCCTCAACGACAACAAGTGGTCCATCGCACCCAATGTCGGCGCCATTCACACCTACCTGAACGAGCTTATCACCAACCCGACCTACAACCGCATCCACGAGGACATGGAAGACTTCCTCCGGTGCGTCCCCGGCGGTGAGGCCCTCAAGAAGTTTGGCAGCAAGGTCAAACAGGAGACCAAGGACTTCTTTAGTGGCGACTACCAGTCCTCCCTCTTTGAGAAATTTGGCCTGCGCTATATCGGCCCCATTGACGGGCACGACCTCAAGCTGCTCGACCAGTATCTGGATTTCGCCAAACGTTCCGAGGATCCCATCATCCTCCACGTGCTAACCACCAAGGGCAAGGGCTTCGACGCCGCCCTGGGTGATCCGGAAAAATTCCACGGCACCAGCCCCTTCTGCAAGGACACCGGCAAGTCCAAGGGAGGCAAGCCCGGCAAGCCGCCGGCCTATCAGGACGTCATGGGCAAAGCCCTGGTGGAATTTGCCAAAAAGGACAAGAAGCTCGTCGGCATCACCGGCGCCATGCCTTCCGGGACGGGCCTCAAGCACCTGCGCGACGAATTGCCCAAGCAATACTACGACGTGGGCATTGCCGAGGAGCATGCCGTGCTCTTCGCCTCCGGCTTGGCCACCAACGGCATCAAGCCCGTCGTGGCCATCTACTCGACCTTCCTGCAGCGTGCCTACGACTGCATCATCCACGACGTTTGCCTGCAGGACCTCGACGTGATGTTCTGCATGGACCGTGCCGGGCTCTCGCCCAATGACGGCGCCACCCACCACGGTCTCTTTGATATCTCCTACCTGCGTTGTGTGCCGCGTGCCGTGGTCATGCAACCCAAGGATGAGGACGAGCTCGTCGATATGATGAAGACGGGCATCGAGCACAAGGGCGCCAGCTTCATCCGCTACCCGCGCGGGTCTGGTGTCGGCGTTCGCATGAAGGACGAGCCCGAGCCCCTCGAAATCGGTAAGGCCGAGGTTCTGCGCGAAGGCGAGGACATCATCATCTGGGCCCTCGGGCCTATGGTGCAGGACGCCCTCATGCTGGCCAACAAGATTTCCGCCGAGCAGGGCCTGCACGTCGGGGTGGTCAACGCCCGCTTTGCCAAGCCCGTCGACGCTGAGTTACTCTCCGAGCACGCACGCAGCGCCAATCTCATTGTCACCATGGAAGATCATGTCCGGGTGGGTGGCTTTGGCACCGCCTGCCTCGAGGCGCTTTCTGAGAACGGCCTTTCCGCTACGCCCGTGGTGCGCATTGGCTGGCCCGACAAATTCGTCGAACACGGCACCACCCAAGCGGATATTCGCGCCTGGAACGGCCTCAGCCCGCAGGACATGGAGCGTGATATCCTCAAGGGCTACCAGGCTGCCACCGCCAAGCCCGCCGCTGCTCCCGCCCTCGGTTATCCCAGCGGTAAATAGCAACGCGAGATAGATTTCTCACAAAGGCACGGGTTGTTTCCGTGCCTTTTTGTTTGATGCCTTATACCGTCTCTCAATTGATATGAGATGTTTTATTTTAACCACGGATTACGCGGATAACACGGATACAAGGTTAAAAAATCCGTGCCCATCCGTGTAATCCGTGGTCAATATTTTATTTCTTCTGGGAATAGGTAATAGGCCAGCGAAATGGGGCTCAGCTTCGCTTGCGGGCGATGAACTGCACGACGCTGGCCAGGCCAGTGTGGTATTTGCCCTCGACGACCTCGCGTTCGATTTCCTGGCAAAGCAGGGGTTCGCATTGAGGGAAAGCCTGCTCCAGATCGGTGCAGATCATGAGCCTGTCGGCGTCTTTTGGGCCACCGGTATTGTAATTTAGTTGTGCCTTGGAGTAGGCTTCCAAGAGGAGAATGCCGCCGGGTTTCAGGCTGCGCTCCACCTTGGGGTACAGCTTTGCACGGACTACGCTCGGCAGATGGGCGAAGATGGAAATGACTGAGTTGAAGGCGGCTTCCGGGGGCTCGTAGGTTGCCAGGTCGGCCAAGGTGGTCTGGATGGTCAGGCTCTTGGAGGCGGCCAGTTGTAGCGCTTTGCTCAGCCCCACTTCGGAACCATCGACGCCCAGCACCTCCAGGCCCAGAGACGCCAAAAAGACCGCGTTGCGGCCTTCGCCCTCGGCCAGGGAGAGCACCGGTCCGGTCAAAAGGGCGGCATTTTGATAAAGGAATGCGTTCGGCTCCGTGCCGTAAGCATATTCATCATCGCTGTACCGCTGGTCCCACATGGCTCAGGTGCGTTCTTCCTCTTCCTCGATGGCGGCGATTTTGCCGAGGCGGCGTTCGTGGCGTTCACCGCCGTCCCAGGGGGTTTCGAAGAAGATTTTGCACATCTTGGCGGCCATGTAGGGTGTATCGTACTTCTGGCCGAAGCAGATGATGTTGGCATCGTTGTGGCGGCGGGAGAACTCCGCGGCGTCCTCGTTGTGGCAGACGGCCGCGCGGATGCCCCGCACCTTGTTGGCGCTGATGCTGATGCCGATGCCGGTCGTGCAGATGAGCACGCCCTTGTCTGCGGCGCCCCCGGCTACATCCCGGGCCACGGCCTCGCCGAAGTCCGGATAGTCGACGCTGTCGTGGCCGTGCGTGCCGTGGTCAGTGACCTCGTGGCCGTCTTTTTCGAGGCTGGCGACGATGGCGTTCTTCAGGTCGACGCCCCCGTGATCGGAACCGATGGAAATTTTCATTGTGACTATAAGGTAAAGTGGGGTAGGCTAAGACATCAAAGCGAAAGACATTTTTATTTTCATTTTTTAGGGAAAAAGGTGTTGACGGGGGTTTTTCCGGTCTTCAATTTCCTCTGCTTTCGTTTTTTCACAGCGCGGCCCGCCGCCATCTCCTCTTTTTGCCCCGGTAGCTCAGTCGGTAGAGCACATCCTTGGTAAGGATGAGGTCGGCGGTTCAAATCCGCTCTGGGGCTCCACTTTTCAAGAACCAAGAAATCACCAAACACCTCTCACCCTCAACAACCATCCATGGCTAAAGAAACGTTCGAACGCACGAAACCACACGTGAATGTGGGTACCATCGGTCACATCGACCACGGCAAAACCACCACCACCACGGCTATCCTCAAGGTACAGGCTGACAAAGGCCTGGCTCAGTTCAAGAGCTACCAGGATATCGCCAAGGGCGGTACTGTCCGTGACGAGACCAAGACGGTGACCATCGCCGTGGCACACGTCGAGTATGAGACGGACAACCGCCACTACGCCCACGTGGACTGCCCCGGTCACGCCGACTTCGTGAAAAACATGATCACCGGTGCCGCCCAGATGGATGGTGCCATTCTGGTGGTTTCCGCCGCTGACGGCCCCATGCCGCAGACCCGTGAGCACATCCTCCTGGCCCGCCAGGTGAACGTGCCCAATATCGTGGTTTGGCTGAACAAGGTGGACCTCCTCGATGACGAAGAGCTCCTTGAGCTCGTCGAGATGGAAATCCGCGACCTCCTTTCCAAGTACCAGTACGACGGTGACAACATCACCATCGTCCGTGGTTCCGCCACCGCCGCCCTCGAAGGCAAGCCCGAAGGTGTTGAAGCCATCGGCAAGCTGATGGACGCTATTGACGCCGACATCGCCGAGCCCGAGCGCGACATCGACAAGCCCTTCCTCATGTCCGTGGAAGACGTCTTCTCCATCACCGGTCGTGGCACCGTCGCCACCGGTCGTATCGAGCGCGGCGTCATCAAGGTCGGCGAAGAAGTCGAAATCGTCGGTCTGCGCGACACGGCCAAGACCACGGTTACGGGTGTGGAAATGTTCCGCAAGCTCCTCGACCAGGGTCAGGCCGGTGACAACGTCGGTCTCCTCCTGCGCGGTATTGAAAAGGACGCCGTAGAGCGTGGTCAGGTTCTGGCCAAGCCCGGCACCATCAAGCCGCACACCAAGGCCAAGGCTGAAATCTACGTCCTGACCAAGGACGAAGGTGGTCGCCACACGCCGTTCTTCAAGGGCTACCGTCCGCAGTTCTTCTTCGGCACCGCCGACGTCACCGGCGTCGTCAATCTGCCCGAAGGCGTCGAGATGGTCATGCCTGGGGACAATCTCTCCATCGAGCTTGAACTCGGTAAGGCTGTCGCCATGGAAGAAGGCAAGCGCTTCGCTATCCGCGAAGGTGGCCGTACCATTGGCGCGGGTCGTATCACCGGCGTTATCGCTTAAGTCGACAACACTCTCTAACGGCGATTGGCCGGGACTCCATTCGGGGCTCCCGGCATCGCCATTTTTGAGTCGCTTTTTTTGAAAATTCAGACATTCTCTTTAATCTTTTTCTCTGGAGGACGGTAGTTCAATTGGTAGAGCAGCGGTCTCCAAAACCGCAAGTTGGGGGTTCGAGTCCCTCCCGTCCTGCCAACTTCGGAGAATTAACAGTTTTCTAATACATTCATGGCCAATCCTTTCCGCAGTATCCGTCTCTTTTATTCGGAAACCCTCCAGGAACTGAAAAAGTCCTCCTGGCCGGACCGCAAAGAGCTGCGCAACATGACCCTGGTCACCATTTTCGCGATGGTGCTCCTGGCCTTGGCCATCGTCATGGCGGACTTCGCCCTCTACAATCTCGTGCAGCTCTTCACCGAGCTGGCTATTTCCTAGGAGCCCGATTCTCCCAAGCTTTTTAATAATCAAACCCTCCGACTCATGCCCAGCAGTACTTTAGCCCTGACCGAACTCCAGTGGTACGCCGTGCAGACGCTTTCCAACCAGGAAGCGAAGGTAAAGCGCTACCTCGACAAGTTCATTCAGATTGAGGAAATGGGCGAATTCATCGAGGAAGTACTTATGCCCACCGAGACCGTTACCGAGGTCAGGAACGGCAAAAAGTACACCAAAGAGCGCAAGCTCTATCCCGGCTACGTCTTCATCCAGATGCGCCTCTACGACGACAACGGTAAGGTGCTGCAAAAGCCCTGGTACTTCGTCCGTGGCGTGCAGGGGATTATCGGTTTCATCGGCGGCGACAACCCGTCACCGCTCAAGCCCGACGAAATCAAGCGTATTCAGGACACCGTCAGCGCCGCCGAAGGTGTGGAGCGCCCGAAGGTCGAGTACGAAGTCGGCGAAGAGGTCAAGATTACCGACGGACCGTTCCTCAACCTCAATGGTCGCATCGACGGCATCGACCCGGAGAGAGGGAAGTTGAAAGTTTCCGTTTCCATTTTTGGCCGGTTTACACCGGTCGAACTCGAATACTGGCAAGTAGAACGCGCGGAAGAGTCCTGAGCAAATGCAGGATTCGCTAGTACCGCATCACAACAATGGCTAAAAAAGTAACAGGACAAATCAGACTGCAGTTGCCCGCAGGCTCCGCTAACCCGGCGCCTCCGGTTGGTCCCGCACTTGGTGCAAAAGGGGTCAACATCATGGCATTCTGCAAGGAATTCAACGCAAAGACTAAGGACCAGGCAGGTATGATTCTGCCCGTGGTTATCTCGGTGTACGCCGACAAGTCTTTTACCTTCATTCTGAAGAGCCCGCCCGCCGCGGTGCTGCTGAAAAAAGCAGCCGGTCTGGCCAAGGGCTCCGGTGTCCCGAATCGCGACAAGGTTGGCAAAGTCAGCCGCAAGCAGATTCTGGAAATCGTCGAAATCAAGAAGAACGACCTCAACGCTTCCGACCCGGAACGTGCCGCCGAGATGATTGCCGGCACCGCACGCTCCATGGGCATCGAAGTCATTGACTAATACGAAAGGAGCAAACCACCATGGCAAAGCAAAGCAAGCGCATGAAGGCCGCCCTCTCGCAGGTCGATCCTCAAACCCGTTACAACCTGAACGAGGCCGTTGAGCGCCTCGCCCAGTTCCCCAAGGCCAAGTTCGACGAGACCGTTGAGCTCTACGCCCACCTCGGCGTGGATCCCAAGCAGAGCTCGCAGATGGTCCGCGGCACCGTTTCCCTGCCCAACGGCAGCGGTAAGAAGATCACCGTGGTGGTCTTCACCGAAAATCCCGACGAAGCCAAGGCCGCCGGCGCCGACCATGCGGGTCTCGCAGACCTGCTGGCCAAGGTGCAGGACGGTTGGATGGACTTCGACGTCGCCATTGCCACCACTTCCGCGATGAAGGAAGTACGCAAGGTCGCCCGCGTCCTCGGCCCTCGCGGCCTCATGCCGAACCCCAAGTCCGGCACCGTCACCGACGACGTCGCCTCGGCGATTCAGGAGGTCAAGGCCGGTCGCGTGGAGTACAAAATGGACAAGACGGCCAACCTCGCGGTCATCGTCGGCAAGCGCTCCTTCTCCAACGAGCAGCTCACCGAGAATGCGCAGACGGTCATCGAAAACCTGGCCAAAGCCAAGCCGGAAACCTTCAAGGGCGGCGTCTTCATCAAGAGCCTGACCCTCAGTGGTACCATGACGCCCGGCGTCAAGGTGGACACCAAGCAACTCAACCTTAACTAAGCGGAGACCCACATACCATGAGACCCGAAAAGCAATTCCTGGTGGACGAGGTCA
This sequence comes from Verrucomicrobiia bacterium, assembly GCA_030432235.1. GTDB lineage: Bacteria > Verrucomicrobiota > Verrucomicrobiia > Opitutales > Cerasicoccaceae > JAUIHT01. The sequence continues at coordinate 1,192,077 of JAUIHT010000001.1, forward strand.
ATGCCCACCTCGACAAGTCCGAATACGTTTTCCTGGCGGATTTCAACCGCCTGAGCGTTTCCGAAACCGCCGAGCTGCGCGGCCTTCTGGCCAAGCAGGAAGCGGAGTTCCACGTCGTTAAGAACAACATTCTTAAAGTCGCCTCGCGCGCCCGCAACATCCCGGTCGACGAAGAAGTGCTGGAAGGCCCCACCGCCATCGTGGTGGGCGGCCCCAACCCCTCTGAAGTTGCCAAAGTCCTGATCAAGTTCTTCAAGGACAAGGAAAAGGTCGAAATCAAGACCGGTGTTCTCGGCGACAAGGCCCTCACCAGGGACGAAGTCGAAGCGCTCTCCAAGCTGCCCAGCCTGGAAGCCCTTCGCGCCCAGCTCCTCGGTCTCTTCAACCAGCCTGGCACCTCCCTGGTGCGCGTCCTGGTTGCTGGCCCGCAGAGCCTCCTCAACGTCCTCCAGGCCAAGGTCACTGCCGAAGGCGGAGCAGAGTAACAAAGTAACAAAGATTTTTGGGTATCGGCTTCTTTAACTGAAAACCGACATACCGAAAACTGATAAACGAAAACCAACCAATCATCCAAAGAACCCGTCAGGGGGCAGTCGCCCTTAAACGCCCATCCGGGTAGCCTGTCATTCAAGGAAATACAATGAGCATTACCAAAGAAGAAGTCATCGACTGGCTCTCCGGCCAGTCCGTTCTCGAAATCGCCGGTCTCGTCAAGGACCTCGAAGAAAAGTGGGGCGTGAGCGCCGCGGCTCCCGTAGCCGTCGCTGCCGGTCCTGCTGCTGGTGGCGGCGAAGCCGCTGAAGCTGCCGAGGAAAAGACCGAGTTCGACATTATCCTCAAGGCTGCCGGCGGCAACAAGATTGCCGTCATTAAGGAAGTCCGCGCCATCACCGGCCTGGGCCTCAAGGAAGCCAAGGACCTCGTCGAAGGTGCGCCCAAGCCCGTCAAGGAAGGCGCCACCAAGGAAGAGGCCAAGGAAATCGAAGACAAGCTCAAGGCCGCCGGCGCCGAAGTCGAGGTCAAGTAAGCAATCCAGAACGCACTTTCCGACCATACCATTGCATCGAGCAATTTCCCTTTTTGCAGAGTGCCGGGCCCGCCGAATGGCGGGTCCGGTCTCCGCATTTTCACAGCCCAGCACCATTTACGTTTGCTGAGCCGCCGACAGGGCGGGTCGCCTTGAGCGGCTGCCGCCCTGTCGGCGTCTCACGCACGCATCTTTCACCACATCGCGCAAGCTTCACATCGCAACCAAGCAGCACCCATGTCTGAACGCAAAAACTTCGGGAAACTGCCGGAGATTATTTCTCCGCCCAACCTCATCGAGAACCAGATCAACTCCTTCAAGGAGTACCTGCAGATGGATACCGCTCCGTCTCAGCGCAAGCCCGTCGGGCTGGAAGCGGTCTTCCGCGAAGTCTTCCCCATCGAGTCCTACGATGGCCGCGCGCACCTGGAGTACGTCTCGTACAACCTGGTGCCCTCCAAGCTGAGCGAGATGCAGTGCATCCGCGAAGGCGTCAGCTACTCCGTCAGCCTGTACGTCAAGCTGCGCCTGCGCGAGGAAGACCAGATCAAGGATGAAGAGATTTACATGGGCGAGCTGCCCTGCATGACCGAGCGTGGCTCCTTCATCATCAACGGTGCTGAGCGCGTCATCGTCTCCCAGCTCCACCGCTCGCCGGGCATCTGCTTCGAGGAGGCCACCCACACCTCCGGCAAAATTCTGCACAGCTTCCGCATCATTCCTGACCGCGGCACCTGGCTGGAAGTGCAGTTCGACCAGAACGACCTGCTCTACGTCTACCTCGACCGTCGCCGTCGTCGCCGCAAGTTCCTCATCACGACCCTGCTGCGCGCCCTCGGCTACAGCTCGGACTTCGACATCCTCAACCTCTTCTATCAGCTCCAGGACATCACCATCAAGGAAGCCCTGAAGCTCGAGAACGTCTCCAACCTCGTGCTCGTCGAAGACATCGTCGACGCCGAGAAGGGTGTCGTCCTGGCCCGCTCCTTCGAGCCGCTGACCAAGACGATTATCCGCTCCTTCGAGAAGGCCGGCCTGGAAACGGTCAAGGTCATCGACACCACCGTCGACGACGGCGCCATCATCCGCTCGCTCAAGAAGGACCCGACCCGCAACGAGGAGGAAGCCCTCCGCGATATTTACAAGCGCCTCCGTCCCGGCGAGCCGCCCACAGTGACTAACGCCAAGGCCCTGCTCAAGCGCCTCTTCCAGGACCCCAAACGCTATGACCTCGGCCGCGTGGGACGTTACAAGCTCAATCAGAAGCTGCACCTCAACACCGAGCTCGAAAATCGCGTCATCAACGTCGAGGACGTGGTCGAAGCCACCCGTTACCTCTGCAAGCTCAAGCAGGGTGAGGGCGTTATCGACGATATCGACCACCTCGGCAGCCGTCGCGTTCGCACCGTGGGCGAGCTTCTGGCCAACCAGTGCCGCATCGGTCTGGCCCGCACCGAGCGCCTCGTCAAAGAGCGCATGACCCTTTACGATCAGAGCGTCGACTCCATCACGCCGCAGAAGCTGATCAACCCGAAGGCTCTCAGCACGGTTATCCGCGACTTCTTCGCGCGCAGCCAGCTGAGCCAGTTCATGGACCAGATCAACCCACTGGCCGAACTGACGCACAAGCGCCGCCTCTCCGCCCTCGGGCCCGGCGGTCTTAACCGCGAGCGCGCCGGCTTTGAAGTCCGCGACGTTCACACCTCGCACTATGGCCGTATCTGCCCGATTGAAACGCCGGAAGGTCCGAATATCGGTCTGATCAACTCGCTCTCCATTTACAGCCGCATCAACGAGTTCGGCTTCATCGAAACCCCCTACCGGGTGGTCAAGGACGGCATCGTCACCGACGAAGTTCGTTACCTCACCGCGGACGAGGAAGAAGGCCACGTCGTGGCCCAGGCCAACTCCATCATCGACGAGAAGACCAAGAAGCTCACCGGCCGCATCACCGTCCGTAAGCTCGATGAGGTTTATGAATCGCCTGCCGAGGAAGTCGAGTTCATGGACGTCTCGCCCAAGCAGCTCGTCTCCGTGGCCGCCGGCATGATTCCGTTCCTCGAGCACGACGACGCCAACCGCGCGCTCATGGGCTCGAACATGCAGCGCCAGGGTGTGCCGCTTCTCCGTACCGAGGCGCCGTTCGTCGGCACCGGCATCGAGGGGCACGTCGCCCGCGACTCCGGCACCGTGGCTCTGGCCGAGGGTGACGGTATCGTCGCCAGCGTCGACGCCCGCCGCATCATCATCACCGAAGACGGCGAGCTGCCCACCGGCAAGACTCTCAAGACCGACGCCAAGAAGGGCATCTACGTCTGCCAGCTTCGCAAGTTCCTTCGTTCGAATGCAGCCACCTGCTTCAACCAGAAGCCCATCGTCAAGAAGGGCCAGAAGGTGAAGAAGGACCAGGTCATCGCAGACGGCGCTTCCTCCGACCAGGGCGAAATCGCCATCGGTCGCAATGCGCTGGTGGCCTTCATGCCCTGGAACGGTTACAACTTCGAGGACGCTATCCTCGTCAGCCAGCGCCTGTTGCGCGACGACGTCTTCTCCTCCGTTCACATTGAGGAGTTCGAGGTCACCGCACGCGACACCAAGCTCGGCCCCGAGGAAATCACGCGTGACATTCCCAACGTCGGTGACGAAGCCCTGAAGAACCTCAACCGCGAAGGCGTCATCCGCGTCGGCGCCGAGGTCAAGCCGGGTGACATCCTCGTCGGTAAGATTACGCCGAAGTCCGAAACCGAACTCGCGCCGGAAGAAAAGCTCCTGCGCGCCATCTTCGGTGAAAAGGCCGCCGACGTGAAGGACACCTCACTGGTCGTTCCCTCCGGTGTCTTCGGCATCATCATGGACGTGAAGGTCTCCTCCCGCGTGGAAGGCGAGCGCGAAAAGCTCTCCCCGAGCGACCGCCGCCGCCAGCAGAAGAAGATCAACGAGGAAATTCGTACCCAGAGCGACAAGCTCCGCGACGACCTCACCGAGGCTCTCTCCAACATCCTCCTGGGTGAAAAGATTCCGCTCGACGTCGTCAACGGCGACACCAGCGAAATCATCATCCCGGCCAACCGCAAGATCACCAAGACGCTTCTGCGTAAGCTGGCCAGCGTGGCCAAGCACATCCAGATCGACCCCTCTCCGGTCCGCATCAAGATCATGGAGATCGTCGACAACTACCAGCGCAAGTTCGACGAACTCGAAGAAGAGCGCGAGCGCAAGATCGACGCCATCGAGTCCGGCGAGTCCGGTGACCCCGGCGTCATCAAGAACGTCAAGGTCTACGTCGCCACCAAGCGTAAGATTCAGGTCGGTGACAAGATGGCCGGTCGCCACGGTAACAAGGGCGTCGTCGCCAAGGTCGTTCCCGAGGAAGACATGCCTTTCCTGCCCGATGGCACTCCGGTGGATATCGTTCTGAATCCACTGGGCGTTCCGTCCCGCATGAACGTCGGTCAGATTTTGGAAACCCACCTTGGGTGGGCTTGCTCCAAGCTCGGCTTCAAGGTCGCCACGCCGATCTTCGACGGTATTCCCGAGCAGCAGGTGCGCGAGTACATGAAGGAAGCTGGTCTGCCGGAGTCCGGCAAGAGCACGCTATTCGACGGTCGCACCGGCGAGCGCTTCGACCAGGAGGTCGTGGTCGGCTACATGTACATGCTGAAGCTGAACCACCTCGTGGCGGACAAGATTCACGCCCGCGCGGTTGGTCCGTACAGTCTCATCACCCAGCAGCCGCTCGGGGGTAAGGCCCAGTACGGCGGTCAGCGATTCGGGGAAATGGAAGTGTGGGCGCTCGAAGCTTACGGCGCGGCCTACACGCTCCAGGAGCTCCTCACGGTCAAGTCCGACGACGTTCAGGGCCGTACCAAGATTTACGAACAGTTGGTCAAGGGCGACAACACCCTCCAGGCCGGCACACCGCAGTCCTTCAACGTTCTGATGAAGGAAATGCAAAGCCTCTGTCTGGATGTCCGCCTGGGTGAACACGACGCCTTCGGCTTCAGCCGCGAGTCCAACGCCTCTTAATTTAACCGGGAAGGGAAAGCAGCACAATGAGTACTCAAGAAGTTCGCGAAGCACTCGGCTTTGATAAGGATCAAAGCTTCGACAGCGTCAGCATCACCGTAGCCAGCCCGGACGCCATCCGGTCCTGGTCGCGCGGGGAGGTAAAAAACCCCGAAACCATCAATTACCGTACCTTCAAGCCCGAGCCCGGCGGCCTGTTCTGCCAGCGCATCTTCGGGCCCGTCCGCGACTACGAATGCGCCTGCGGTAAGTACAAGCGCATCAAGTTCAAGGGCGTCGTCTGCGACCGTTGCGGCGTCGAAGTGACCGTCGCACGCGTCCGCCGCGAGCGCATGGGCCACATCGAGCTGGCCGTGCCCGTCTCCCACATCTGGTTCTTGAAGTCCATGCCCAGCCGCCTCGGCCTCCTCATGGACATGACCGCCCGTCACCTCGAGCGCGTCATCTACTACGAGAACTACATGGTGGTCGATCCCGGCAAGACCCCGCTCGAACTCAAGCAGTTGCTGACCGAGCAGGAATACCTGCAGGCTCAGGACGAGTACGGCGAAGACGCCTTCGTGGCCAAGATGGGCGCGGAAGCCCTCCGCGACGTCCTTGGCCAACTCGACCTCGAAGGTGAAGTCGAGGAACTGCATGAGCAGATGCACGGCACCCGCTCCAAGCAGATCAAGAAGAAGCTCTCCAAGCGCCTGAAGGTCATCCAGGGCTTCATCCAGAGTGGGGCACGCCCCGAGTGGATGGTGCTCGAAGTCCTGCCCGTCATCCCGCCGGACCTGCGCCCGCTGGTTCCGCTCGAAGGCGGCCGCTTCGCCACCTCCGACCTGAACGACCTTTACCGTCGCGTCATCAACCGCAACAACCGTCTCAAGAACCTCCTTCAGCTCAAGACGCCGGACGTTATTATCCATAACGAAAAGCGCATGCTGCAGGAAGCCGTCGACGCGTTGTTCGACAATGGTCGCCATGGCCGCGCCGTCACCGGCGCAGGCAACCGCCCGCTCAAGTCCCTCTCGGACATGCTCAAGGGCAAGCAGGGCCGCTTCCGCCAGAACCTTCTCGGTAAGCGCGTCGACTACTCCGGTCGTTCGGTTATCGTCATCGGTCCTGAGCTGAAGCTCAACCAGTGCGGTCTGCCCAAGAAGATGGCCCTTGTGCTCTTCGAGCCGTTCATCATTCGCCGCCTCAAGGAGCTGGGCTTCGTCCACACCGTTCGTGGCGCCCGCAAGATGATCGAGAAGAAGTCCCCCGAAGTCTGGGACATCCTCGAAGAAGTGACCAAGGGCCACCCGGTGCTCCTCAACCGCGCGCCGACGCTTCACCGCCTGTCTATTCAGGCCTTCGAGCCGACCCTCATCGAGGGTGACGCCATCCGCCTGCACCCGCTCGTTTGTACCGCTTATAATGCGGACTTCGACGGTGACCAGATGGCCGTCCACGTGCCGTTGTCCATCGAGGCCATCATGGAGTGTAAGCTCCTCATGATGTCCATTCACAACATCTTCTCGCCCTCCAGTGGTAAGCCGATTCTGACGCCCTCGCAGGACGTCGTGCTCGGTTCGTACTACCTGACGGTTGAGCCCAAGGTGAAGCCCGAGAAGGGTAAGCAAATCCCACTCATGGCCGACCACCAGGAGGCTATTCTGGCCGAGGCCACCCGCCCCGAGTTCGGCCTGCATACCTGGGTTGATTACAAGAACCCCGACTACGGCAAGGACACCATCTTCGGCAACAAGGATAAGAAGATCATCCGCACCACCATCGGGCGTATTCTCTTCCACAAGGTCTGGCCGGAAGGCATCGGCTTCGTCAACTTCCCGGTTTCCAAGGGCAAGCTCGGCGACCTCATCCTGAACTCCTACAAGGTTGGTGGTAAGCGCGGGGCTGTTCCCACTCTCGACCGCCTCAAGGAGCTCGGTTTCGCCATGGCCACCCGCGCCGGTATCTCCATCGGTATCGGTGACATGATCATCCCCGAGGACAAGAAAGACATCGTCGCTGGCGCCCGCAAGCGCATCGACGAAGTCGAGAGCCAGTACCGCAAGGGCATCATCACCACCGGTGAGCGCTACAACAAGATCATCGACATCTGGACGGGCGCTACCGACGACATCGCTGCCTCCGTCTTCCGCGAGTTGAAGAACAACAACGGCAAGTCCGAGGTTAATCCGGTCTACCTGATGATGGACTCCGGTGCTCGTGGTAATCGCCAGCAGGTTCGCCAGCTTTGCGGTACCCGCGGTCTCATGGCCAAGCCCTCCGGCGAAATTATCGAACGCCCGATTCTGTCTTCCTTCCGCGAAGGTCTCTCCGTGCTGGAGTACTTCATTTCCACTCACGGTGCCCGTAAGGGTCTGGCCGACACCGCGCTTAAGACCGCGGATGCAGGTTACCTGACCCGTAAGCTTTGCGACGTCGCCATGGACTGCATTATCGGCGTCGGCGACGACGGCAACCGCGACGGTATCTGGAAGCATGCCATTTACGAAGGGGACGACGAAATCGTCAGCCTGTCCGACCGTATTACGGGCCGCTGCCCCTGCGATGACATTCGTAATCCGCTCGAGCCGGACGAAGTTCTGGTCAAGTCCGGCGAGGTTATCTCCGAGCCCATGGCTAAGAAGATCGAGGAACTCGGCATCGAGCGCATCAAGGTGCTGAGCCCGCTCACCCACATGCGCAACAACGCCATTCCGGCCAACGCCTACGGTCTCGACCCGAGCACCGGCGAGTTGGTCGAAGCCGGTTCCGCTGTCGGTATCATCGCCGCGCAGTCCATCGGTGAGCCTGGCACGCAGCTTACCATGCGTACCTTCCACATCGGCGGTATCGCCACCGGCGCCTTCAAGAATCCGGAAATTCGCATCCGCACCGGCGGTAAGGTCCAGTACAAGGGCCTGCGCCTCGTGCAGACGGCGGACGGCGCCAGCATCGCGCTGAACAAGACCGGTACCGTGCACATCCTCGACGAGGACGAAAAGGAAGTCGAAGAATACGGCATTGTGGCTGGCGCTGTTCTTACCGTGGCCGACGGCGGCATGGTCAAGAAGGGCGACGTTCTGGCCATGTGGGACCCGCATAATATTCCGATTCTCTCCGAAAAGGCTGGTGCCATCGCCTTCCGCGACATGATCCCCGGCGTCACCGTCAAGCGCGAGCTGGACGAGTCCACCGGGCGCATCGGCACCGTCGTGACCGAGCACAAGGAAGACCTTAACCCGCAGGTCGAAATCAAGGACGACAAGGGCAAGGTTATCGCCACTTACGCCATCCCCACGGGTGCGCAGGTGGTCGTCTCCGACGGCGACGAAATCGCAGCCGGTGCGCTGCTGGCCAAGACGCCTCGCCAGGCCTCCAAGACGCAGGACATCACCGGTGGTCTTCCCCGTGTGGCCGAGCTCTTCGAAGCTCGCCGTCCCAAGGAAGCGGCCGAGATGGCCAAGATCGACGGTGTGGTCTCCATGGGTGGCACCGTTCGCGGTAAGAAGAAGCTCATCGTCAGCGACGAGGAAACCGGCCAGGAAGAGGAGCACCTCATCCCGCACGGCAAGCACATCATCGTGCACATGGGCGACATCGTCCACAAGGGCCAGCACCTCACCGAAGGCGCCGCCGACCCGCACGAAATCCTCGAGATTCTCGGGCCGAACGCAGTCCAGGAATACCTCCTCTCGGAAATCCAGAAGGTGTACCGTCTCCAGGGTGTGACCATCAACGACAAGCACATTGAGGTCATCGTCTCCCGCATGCTCCGCAAGGTGCGCGTGACCGACCCGGGCGACAGCGACTTCTTCTGGGGCGAGCAAATCGACCGCAGCGAGTTCCTCACCTCCAACGAGAACATCGCCGAGGCCGGTGGTAAGCCCGCCGAAGGCGAGCCTATCCTGCTCGGTATCACCAAGGCCTCGCTGGAAACGGAATCGTTCATCTCCGCGGCTTCCTTCCAGGAAACCACCCGCGTGCTGACCGACGCCGCCACCCTCGGCAAGGTCGACCGCTTGACCGGTTTCAAGGAAAACGTCATCATGGGTCACCTCATCCCTGCCGGCACCGGTCTGCCGACCTATCGCCGCCTGCGCATCAACACGCTGGCCGCCCCGGTCGAAAACAGCCCGATGGTCGAGCGCGAGTTCGTGGTGGGCCGCGAGGACGACGAAACCGAAGAGACCGAAACGCCTCAGGTCGGTTAAGTTCCGCCAACCAAACTTTCAGAGCCGGTCCCACTACGGGGCCGGCTTTTTTGTCTGAACCACGAAGGACACGAAGAGCACGAAGGTGAATCCGCTACAGTGACTAAAATTTCTTCGTGTTCTTCGTGTCCTTCGTGGTTAAAGAAAAAGGCATGAGCATTATCGCGCAGTTGGGGGAGGGCGTCCTGTGCCGGTCGGCAGAGGAAACGCAGGCCGTGGCCGCCTCGCTGGCGGCAATCCTGCCCCCGGATACTGTCCTGGCCTTACGCGGTGACCTCGGCGCGGGCAAGACCACCTTCGTGCAGGGCTTGGCCAGGGCCTGGGGCATCGAAGGGCCGGTAACCAGTCCGACCTTCGCCATTTACGCGCCCTATCACGGTGCTCGCCTGCTCATTCACGTGGACGCCTATCGGCTGACGGATGCCGGGGCAGGGGAGGACCTCCTGATCGAGGACCTGCTGGAATCGCCCTGGTGCCTGGCGGTGGAGTGGCCGGAGCGCATCCAGGATACATGGTGGTTGCAGGATGCCTGGACGTTGACTTTTGAGAGCCTTGACGATACCAATCGCCGCATCAGGTTGAGCATTCCGAAAACGCCATGAGCGAGCTTCCCGAGGAGGAAAGACGTTACTATTCCTTGAAGCCCAAAGCCTTCGAGCGGGTGAACGCGCCCAAGGACGAGGAAGGGGACGACCCTAACGAAGTCCGTTCTCGGCTTCACGAGAACCTAGACCGTGACGACGAAGCCCGCACGCAAGCACCCTTTCCGGCGAAGCGACAAAGTCAGGCTAAGGAAGGAGACCCGAACGACGCCTACACCGTCCTCAACGAAAATCTGGTCAAGCACAAGGCCAGCGCCAAGCCCCTCGACCTGACCAAGCCGCGTTCACTACGTCGCCGGGAGTACATTCTGTCCATGATCGGGGGAAACACGGTGTTTCTCGCGGCTCTGGCACTGTACTGGGGTAACATCGTGGTCATGATCTTTGCCTTGTCTGGAGCCGTCATGTTTTCCGCCGGCCTGACTTGGATATTCTGGGCCGTTATGAGCGACTATGATTAGGCCTCTTGCCACTCACTCGGCTAACCCAAGCTTCTCCTTGAGGACCTCCTTGACGTTTTGCACGCCCTCCCAGCCGTACTCGCGGAAGAGGGTTACGGCCAGGTAGATGACAAAGGCGTAGAGCGCCGCCGCCGCCAGCCCGCACAGGCCGGCGCCGAGGCCGAAGAGACCATCCTCCTCGCACAAGGCTACCCCGACCAAAAAGATGACCATGGCCGGGGCTGTGTTGGTCGTGGGGATGGGTAGAATCATCAGGCAGCTCATGAAAATGACCAGCACCGCCAGGAAGACCCGTCCGCCGCGCTGATGGATCCAATGAAGGCGAGGGCGGACCAAATGCTCTATCTTTCCGAAGAATTTTGTCCCCGCTTTGACCATTCTGGAGGTCATTTTGGGGCTCAGGCGCAGTTTTTTTGCCTTTTCAGGGAGCCAGGGGCGGATGCGGCCAAAAAGCATTTGCAGGCCCAAAAGTGCCAGTACCAGCCCAAACGGGGTACTGTAACCGGCGGCCGGCACCGGCAGGGCGCTGGGCAGGGAGAGAATGACGAGCAGTAGCCCGAAGCCCTTGGCCTCAAAGGCGTTGAGAATTTCTCCCAGGGTTGCGCCACGGCCCTGACTCATATCTGCCAAGGCCTGCAGGGAATCACTCAGGCTGACGTGAGAATTTTTTTCGGGAATTTGGTGAGTTTGATTCATTCAGGTGATAGATATGAAAAATCTACGAAAACGTTCTTTACTCCATAAATATTCCAATTGGGCGCTGGACAAAGCATACCGATTGAGTCAACTTTAACTGTTTAATCAATTCTATCCGGAGAATTCTAGGCAGAAAACTCCATCATCATGATTTAACCATTAATCTCAGATGCCCGGCCCCGACTCATACCCCCTTCCTCAGGGAGCCGCTGGCCTCAGTAGAGTCCGCAGCAAAAACGAGCAGATCAGCGAGCGAGCCTGCCGCCGAATTATTGCCCGTCACCGTCAACGTATTGACTGGATGCTGCACATTCCGGATTGGGAAGGACATTATGGGGAAGGACTGGTGGCCCTATCGCTGCCGCAGCCACGCCGGGGCATTAATTTACGGGCCGTTCTGGATTCGCTTCTGCTGGAGAACAAGTTCGCGCTGGTCCAGTGGGTCTTTGACCAGGTCAATTTCAGGTTTCCCTCCAATACCGCGCTGAAGCTGAGCGAGCGCCTCGGCCTGCACCTGTGGGAGAGCAACGATCTCGACGTGCGGCTGACCCGTGAGCAGTGGGACGAGTTCCAGTCGTCCATCCGCTTTGCCCTGAGCACGGAGCACCGCGCCTACAAGCGGGCGCAGACGATTCTTTTCCGCCGCTATCAATCCCTGCTGCACAAGCTGGTGAATCGCCAGGTCTTTGACGCCAACAAGCGCGCTGATGCCTATCAGGAGGCGAGCCTCGGGCTTATTCACGCCATCGACAAGGTGGAGGACAACCAGGCCTCCTTCGGCAGTTACGCGCGCAGCTGGATTTCCCGGCACATTAAGAACTTCCTCATGGAGGAGCATTTCCCCGTCCATGTGCCCATCAACCTGGCCTCGAAGATACTACGCAGCCAGAGCCAGGAGGGGGCGGAGGAGAAAGACGCCGAGCAGGAAAAACTCAGCCAGCTTGTACGGCCGGGCATCTCACTCGACCAGATGTCGGACGACGACGACAAGCCCAGCCACCAGCTTCCCGACGAGGCTGCTGACCAGCCCAGTGACTCGCTTTCGTCCAAGGATATCCATGAGGCCATTCATGTGCTTATGGAGCAACTCACGGACAAGCAGCGTGAAGTGCTTGAGCTGCGTTTCGGTATCGACTCCGAGCTGGGCACGCAGACCCTCGCGACCATCGCTGAGCGTGTTGGCATTTCTCACCAGCAAGTCAGCCAGCGGGAGAAGCGGGCCTTGCAGAAGCTGGAAATGGTGCTGAAACCGCTCTATGAAGAAATCTACGGTTGATGCCCGCCGGGCGCTGCCGTTAGGTCTTTTGCTAGCCACCTGATTCATGGAGAAAGCGCAGCCGCAGCGCCTGGGGTTTTACGGTGGGTCTTTTGATCCGGTCCACCTCGGGCATTTGATCGTTGCTCAGGACGCCTTTGAGCAGGCGAAGCTGGACCGTCTTTTCCTGGTGCCCACGGCGCAGAGCCCTCTGAAGGATAAAGCCCCCCGGGCAACGGACCAGCAACGCCTGGAAATGCTTCGCCTCGCTCTGGAGGACCGCAAGGATTTCGAATTACTTCCGGACGAAGTCGAGCGCGCGGGCGTCAGCTACACCATCGATACCGTTGAGCGCCTCCGTGAGCGCTGGCCCGCAGCGGAGCTTTTCTGGATAATCGGGGCAGACCAGGTCGAGCAGTTGCCGGATTGGCATCGCATCGACGAGCTCATCACGCAGGTATGCTTCATCTGTGTGAGCCGCCCCGGGTACAGCCTGACTGTGCCGTCCGGCATCCCCGAGGACCGCCTCGTCCATCTGGCTGAGCGGCAGATACCGATCAGCTCCACGGAGATTCGCCAGCACTGTGCCGAGGGCAAGCCGGTGGATTTCTTCTTGCCGCCCGCAGTCACCGCCTATATCCAAAAATATGAATTGTATGCGGGGTAACCACGCATCTCACAGCTAACTTCTGAATGACCCTCACAGCACTGTCGACCGACTCACAGACCACGATTAAGCGCATCATCCAGTCTCTGGATGATAAAAAGGCCGAGGACATACGTGTCCTCGATGTCTCCGGGGTGTCGTCCATCACCGATTATCTGGTCATCGCCACGGGTACGTCCAACCCCCACCTGAAGGCATTGCGCGGCGCGGTCGAGGCGACCCTCAAGGAGGACAAGATCCCCGTGGTCGGAGCCGATACCGCGCATGACAGCGGCTGGCTGGTGGTCGATGCCTTCGACTTCATGGTGCATCTGTTCACCCCCATCATGCGGGAGACCTATCGGCTCGATCTGCTGTGGAAGGATGGTGTCGAGCTCGATATCGAGCAATGCAAATAGCCATGATGGGGTTCTACTTATTTTCCTGTAGGCATTGAAATTTTTATTGGCTTGCCGCAAGCGTGCGCCTTAACTCGCCTTTGTAGACTGCTAACGCTAATATATGGGCGCCTCTTCAGACAACACTCCGGCTGCGGACGACAAGCAGACGGTTGATCTCAGCGAACTCCAAAGTTTAAGCTTCGGGCCAAGTTGGACCGATCGCAAAGGCGCCGAGATGCCTAAGAACCGCGAGCGTTCGCGGCATGGCAGTGACGGTGGCAGAGGACCGTCGCGTGACCGTCGAAAGGGAGGGCGTCCGGAGCGTGATGCTTCTTCCGGTGGTGACCGTCCCCGTGGTGACCGCCGTCCGCCCCGCCGGGATGATCGTGGCCCTGCTGCGCCCCGCGACGACTTCCAGCCCATCGTCGAGGTTTCCTTTTATCCGGAGGACATCCCCTTCAAGGCGCTCAGCCACGCCATGAAGACCAACTGCCGCACCTACGAACTCTTCGAGGTGGCGCGCCTGATTCTGGAAAAGCCCGAGCGCTTCGTCGTCGTGCTGCACCCGCTCAAGAAGGCCGACGGCACCTTGCCAAAGGAGTTTTTCCTTTCCGTGCCCGACGGCGCTCCCTTCCTCAGCGAAGATGCCGTGGTGGCCCATGTGCTGAAGAATCACCTCGAGCGTTTCTTTACCACCGAGGAGGCGGAGGCAGAGCCGCCCAAGGGCAACTTCGTCACGGTGGGCAAGTGCGGCATCACCGGCGAGCTGCTGGGGCCGCCCAACTATCACCGCTATCAGGCACTCCTGCAGGAGCACCATGCCGCGCGCCTGCCCAACATGCCTTTCGAGCGTTTCACCGCCAAAATCGAGCAAATCAAGGACGAGGAAGCCGTCCAGCAGTGGCTCGATAAAATGAAGAAGGTGACGCGCTACCGCATCACCGAGCCCGCCGAAGGCGAGCCCGAGACTCTGGATGGCCTGGAAGCGGCCCGGCTTTTCCTGCTTACGCGTCGCCGTCATCAGGTAGTGCGTAAGGGCGACCATGCGCGCTTCCCCGGTACCGCCATCGAAACGCTGCCTAAGGGCGACCTGCGTCGCTCGGTCGAAGCCTCTCTGGACCACCAGCGCCGTTTTCCGCTGGAGACGGCCAACAACCTGCGCGGACGCCTGCGCCGCATGCGGTTCACCATTTACAAGCGCGGCGCCAAAGGCGTTTCCTTCGTCTGTGCGGTCAAGCGTAACTTCCGCGAGCCCGGCACGCAACTTTCCGACACGGTCCAGGAGCTGATCGAGTTTATCGAGAAGACTCCGGGTGTCTCCCTCGGCGATCTGCCGAAGAAGTTTCTCGGCATTAAACCCGAGGAGGCCATCAAGCCAGACCGCGAAAAAGCCCCGGATATTGAAGAGGTGCCTCGCGAGCAGGCCGAGGCCATCGTGGAAGAGCACGAAATCCGCCGCCAGCAGCGTCTCGAGGAAGAGGCTCAATCTTCGGAAGCGACAGAGGCCGCACCGGTGGAAACACCCGCCGAGGCTGTCTCCCCGGGAGCACCTGCTGAGCCGCCTGTTCAGGAAGCCGAAGCCGTTCCTGCTGAATCCGCCCAGGAACCCGCGCCCGCGGAGCCGGAACAGCCGCCCCAGGCTGAGGTTGCCGCAAAGGTGGCAACCGCCGTGGAAGACCCACGTCTGCGCCAGCTCATGATCGACCTGCACTGGCTCGTTCACGAAGGCTACGTGGTGGAATTTGGCGACGGCACTCTGCAGGCCGTGCCTTACGCTCCCGTGGAAGGGAAAGGGAAGGGCAAGGATCACGATTCCCACGACGAGGATGACGACTCCGATCAGACGGAGGCAGAACCAGAGGCCATCGCCGCATCCAGCGAAGTTACTTCCGATGAGACGCCCGAACCGGAACCGGAAGCCTCTGCACCGGAACCGGAAACTCCGGAACCGCAGGCGGAAGCCTCCGAGTCGGATGCGACGGAAGCCGAGCCCAGCAAGACGGAATAGTCCTTGCGGGCTTGATCGCGTGCGCGAATCGGCAACACTGCTCTCATGCGATTGATTTCCCCGGAAACGTATCCGCCGGAGCTGGCACGCTGGGCGAGCTATGAGCACCCCGTCAATCTCGGTCCTGGCCAGCCTGCCGAGGGTGCCCGTGAAGCGCTAGCTCTCACCGTCGGGCAAGCCTTTGGCGACATGACGGTAAAAGATACCTCCATGGCCAATGCCTGCCTCGCCGGCCTGCTTCTGCGTCTGGATTTTCTCGATGCCAGTCACCACATCAGCCAAGGCATCGAGACGCCAACCGGCAGCTTCTGGCACGGAATCATGCACCGTCGCGAGCCGGACTTCGGTAACAGCCACTACTGGTTTCGCCTCACGGGCTCGCATCCTGTGCTGGAGGAATTGGCCGAGGATGCCGCCGAGCTGGGCTTCGCTGGTTTTGACCCGCACCGTTTCGTCGACGCGGTCGAGGCCGGAGAGGATCCAGAGACGCTAAAGGCCGTCCAGGAGCGCGAATGGGCGCTGCTCTTCGACTATTCCTATCAAAAAGCTATCGACGCATCATGATTGGACCCGACGGCAAAGAAACTTGTTGCACGCCCGAGCGTCCTGTCAGCCAGGCATCGGGTTGTCGTGAGGGTGTCCAGGCGGGCCCGGGTGGACCCGTGCCCGCAGCTACCCGGCATGCCTGTTGCGGCTCCACCGAGGGCATGGTCCGCCTCGACGGCGGCAAATTCCTTATGGGCACCGAGGACGACGACGCCTGGGCCGATGACGGGGAGGGGCCCATCCGCGAAGTGGCGGTGAATCCCTTCTGGATCGACCAGACCACGGTGACCAACGCGCAGTTCGCGGCGTTTGTCGAGAGCACCGGCTACGTGACCGAGTCCGAGCGCTTTGGCTGGAGCTACGTGTTCCTCGGGCAGCTGCCGAAGTCCAAACAACGCAAAATGAAGGCCTCCACTGTCATGAACCTGCAGTGGTGGTACGCCGTTGACAGTGCATTTTGGCGCAAGCCCGAGGGCCCCGGCTCGAATATCCTCAAGCGCATGGACCACCCCGTGGTGCAGGTCTCCTGGGCAGATGCCGAGGCCTATGCCCGCTGGGCTGGCAAACGCCTGCCTGCTGAGGCCGAGTGGGAGTTTGCCGCTCGTGGAGGCCTGGAGCAGAAGAAATACTGCTGGGGCGACGAGCTGACTCCCGAGGGCAAGCATCGCTGCAACATCTGGCAAGGGACCTTTCCCGACAAGAACACTGCTGAGGACGGCTATGCCTGGACCGCACCGGCGCGCTCCTTCCGCGCCAACGGCTTCGGCCTCTACAACATGGCCGGGAATGTCTGGGAGTGGTGCGCTGACTGGTTCAGCCCGGACTGGCACAAGCCCGCCTCACCCCTGACCCGCGACAATCCGCGCGGCCCGGACGGCGGCCAGAACAAGGTTATGCGCGGCGGCTCTTTCCTCTGCCACATCAGCTATTGCAACCGTTACCGGGTCGCCGCCCGCACGGCCAACACTCCCGATTCCTCTACCACCAACTGCGGTTTCCGCTGCGTCCGCGATGTCTGACATGACCGACAAACCACATCTGCTCGTTACCAACGATGACGGCATCGACTGCTTTTTCATGCGTGTACTGGTGGAGGGCCTGCTGGAGGACTTCCGCGTCACCGTGGCCGCGCCTATGGGTGAGCAAAGCTGGATTGGCCGCGCCATGAGCCGCCATCGCGAGGTTCATATGGCCGAATACGAGGACTATCCCTGTCGTGCCTATGCCCTCGACGGCACCCCCAGCGACTGCGTCAACATCGCGCTGTCTCACCTGGTGCTGGACGACCCCGTGGTGGGCGTGTGCAGCGGCATCAACGTGGGTTTTAACGCCTGCATGCCCATCGTGTTGAGCTCGGGTACGGTGGCGGGAGCTATCGAGGGCGCGGGCTGGGGTCTGCCGGCGGCTGCGTTTTCCCATCAGGTTTCCGACGAGGACTACGAGCCGGTGCGTAAGAACCACGGGCGTGGCAGCGCGGCCCTGGAGGCATCCTTGCGTGCGGCCTCGGCCCATGCCAGTCGCATCATGCACGGTATTCTGGAGCAGCCGGCAGAGCGGCCCATCGTGCATAACATCAACTTTCCCGTTGGCACCACGGCGGACACTGAAATGGAACGCACCCAACCGCTGCCTATACGCTTGTTGAAGCTTTTCGAGCGTGAAACCGCGGCCAGCTTTACCTTCAAGTATCCCGACGGACAGATATTTCCGCTGGAAGGCCTCTACGATATGCCTTGCTTGCTGCGCGGGCACATCAGCCACTCCCTCTTTGACCTCAACGCCTTCGGTGAAAGCCGATAAAAGCCATGTCAGAAATTACCGTCACTTCCTGTACCGGCCCTGAGGTGGAACCCTACATCGGTGATCTGGCTGCCTTGCGCGTGTCCGTCTTTCGCGAGTTTCCTTATCTGTACGACGGTACCGAGGAATACGAACGTAAGTACCTGCGCCGCTACCTGGAATCGCCGGAGTTTGTCATGGTGCTGGCCCTGGATGGAGAACGTGTGGTGGGCGCCTCAACGGCACAGCCGATGATGCATGAGGTGGATGAGTTCAAACGACCCTTCGAGCAAAACGGCTACGACCTGGCGGAGATTTTTTACCTGGGTGAGTCCGTCCTGCTACCCGAATACCGCGGGCACGGGGTGGGGCATCGATTCTTCGATGAGCGTGAAAAGTTCGCGCTGGGCCTGCGGCCTTTCAAGCACGCGACATTTTGCGCGGTCGATCGACCGATGGATCATCCCAGGCGTCCGGCGGGGTATCATCCGCATGATGTTTTCTGGAACAAGCGCGGCTACGTGCGCCATCCCGAGCTGCACACGGAGCTGTCTTGGCAGGACCTTGACGAGCCGAAGGAAAGCCTCAAGCCGATGACTTTCTGGCTAAAGCCGTTCTAACTAGCTGCTGCCCTCATCCAGTACCATCATCAAGCCGCTGGGGCGTAACCGCATCCTGCCAGAACCGAGGAAGCCGTCATCCAGAGTCTTATCCAGGCGAACCCAGGAGTAGACGATGTCGACGGTCAGACGGTTATTGTAGATGGATAAGGCGGCGTTGGTGCCGAACTGCCCGTAGTCCCAATCCCAATTGCCGCCCAGTGGTGTTTTGGCGGTGAACTGGTAGGGCATGATACCGTCCATGTTGGCGGGCATTTCACCCGGATAGGTGTCGGCAGGATAGGCACCGTTGGCCAGATTGTACGTGTCGAATGCGTTGGAGAAGTGACGCATGTCCGAGGCGGTGCGCATGACCTTGGCGTTGCGCGTGGCCTCGCGAATGGCCGGCACCGCCAGGGTGGCAACCATGCCAATAATGCCGATGGTGACCATCAACTCCAGCAGCGAGAAGCCGTGCTTTGCTGAACTTTTTCGATGTCTGATCATTTTTAACCTAAATCAGACTAGCAAAATAGAGTAATTTTGCAATCTCCGGCACGGTAAACAAACCGTAAAATACCTAGGGTAGTCCCAGGGGTACTGGCCTTAGAAAAAGTCGCGTGTTGTTCCCTGCACCTGGCCGTAAAGAATACCCTTGGCGGTATCGTACAAGAGGATGGAACCATCTTCAAACCTGGCCTGGTAGCCTTCAGGCACGACGGCTTTGAAGTGGGCGTTCCATTTCTCAAAGTCCTCTCCGCTCATTTCCAGGCCTTGCATCGGCTCGGGATTGGCGTTGGGCAGGTAGACCAGATAGCGCATGAACTCGGAGTTGCGGACCGGCTCGAACTCCGTCGGCACGTAGGCTTGTGCCCGGTTCCACGGTACCTGGCACTCGAAGACAAGCATCTCCGGCGAGCGGAAATAGGAGATGTTGGAGGCGCCGGGTAGCCAGGAGACTTCGCCGACGTTTTCCGCGAGGTTGGGACTTTCGGGCACCAGGAAAATCATCACCGCGACCCAGATGAGGCCCAGGATGAGCGCACCCTGCACCGCCACGACTTCGCGCCTGGTCTTTGGCTTGAAGACCTTGTAGGCGTTCTGGGCGAAGTCCGTGAGGAACTCCGCCTCGCGCTTTTCGCGCTCCTGCTCGGGCAGGCGGGCGAGGGCTTTCTTGGCTTCGCGGTAGGCCTTACCCGTACCCAGGCGCGCGCGCATGGCGGCGTCCTTCCAGGCCTCGGTTTCCTCATGCGACTTATCGATGAGGAGTGGCATGACGAAGTGGTCGTAGCCGGCCGCGACGTCCTCGAAGGTCTTGGTATAGGAGTACCCGGAGAGCTCAAAGGGGCCCTCTTTGGACCACTTTTTGTAGAGGGCGAAGCAGATGTCGTTAGGCTGCGCGGACTCGGGCAGGTTAGTGCGATCCCCCTCGAAGTAGTCGAACTTGATGCGCTCGCGGTCGAGTTTGGCGTCGTCAACGAACTTCTGCTGCGCCTCCTCGTCCGAAAACGCGGCCATGGCCCGACGCTCACCGGAAATGGCCCGGCCTTTTTCGTCGAGTTTATCGTAGATGAGTACGCGCAGTAACTTGGACTCTTCCATGCGGATTTCTCCCCAGTTTTATGATAGATTACATCCAGATGCGTCGGAAGCAATGCGTAAGCCTGTAATAGGCTTGTTAAAAATTCATAAAAGCTTCTCTTTCAAGAAGCTTCTGGTCGGACTTTCTTTTACTTTCAGGAGCCCTTCGGGGGCTCCCTGGTATAAAATGCGCCCTCCGGCCTCGCCACCGTCCGGCCCGACCTCCACGAGATAGTCGGCCTCCGCGATGATGTCGAGGTGGTGCTCGATCACCACCACGGTATGTCCCTGCTCGACGAGACGGTGCAGCAGCTCAGCCAGTCGCTGGCAGTCACTCAGGTGCAGGCCGATGGTGGGCTCCTCGAGGAGGTAGAGGTTGCGTCGCAGGATGCCGCGCGACTTCTCCTTGAAGGTGGGTAGGCCCGTGACCAGCTCGCTGACGAGCTTGAGCCGCTGGGCCTCGCCACCGGAGAGGCTGGGGCTGCTCTGCCCCAGAGTCAGGTAGCCGAGGCCGGTCTCGACCATCAGCTTGAGCATGTCCTGCAGGCGCGAGTGGAAGTCGAAAAATTCCGCCGCTTCCTCAAAGCTCATGCTGAGGACGTCACCGATGTTTTTGCCTTTCCAACGGATGTCGGCCAGCTCGGGTCCGTAACGGGAGCCGCCGCAGTCTTCGCAATCGACATAAGCATCGGGCAGGAAATTCATTTCCAGCTTGATGCGTCCGGCGCCCTTACAGGTCTCGCATCGACCACCGGTGGTATTGAAGGAAAATGCGCCGGGGCCGAAGCCGCGCATTTTGGCCTCGGGCAGCCCGGCAAAGATATCGCGAATCAGATCGAAGGCGCCCATATAAGTCGCGGGAGTGGAGCGGGGTGTTTTGCCAATGGGCTCCTGGTCCACCTCAATACAGGCCCGGAATTCGTTACCGCCGTGGAGGTCCTTGAAAACCTTGTCGTCATCGTTTCCTCCATCGGTGTCCAGAACGACATCCTTCGGCAAAACTTTCGCGGCGTCGGCCTTGATGGCGGCGTCGACGCTGGGCTTGAGCAGGTCGCGAATGAGGGTGGACTTGCCCGCGCCGGAAATCCCGCAGACCACACTGAGACGGCCCAGCGGCAGGAAGAGATCGTCGCCCTTGAGGTTACGCAGTTGAGGCGTGCGCAGGGCCAGCCACTCGACGGCCTTGCGGCGCGGGTTCCAGGGTTTGGGCAGGGGCCGCCGTTGACCGAGCAGCGGGTGCGGCATGCTGTTTTTCAAAAACTGTCCGGTCAGCGAAGCATCGTGACGGGCCAGTTCCTCCCAGGGGGCGTTGGCCAGCAGTTCGCCGCCGTGGATACCCGCGCCGGGTCCGAGGTCCAGCACACGGTCGGCCGCGCGCATGGTGTCGTCGTCGTGCTCGACGATGAGGAGGGTATTGGCTTTGTCACGCAAAGCGTGGAGCGATTCGATGAGGGCGGCGTTGTCGCGCGCGTGTAGTCCGATGGAGGGTTCGTCCAACACGTAAAGCACGCCGGAGAGATTCGAGCCCAGTTGCGCGGCCAGCCGGATACGCTGGGCCTCACCGCCGGAGAGTGTGGCTGAGGCGCGGTCGAGCCGCAGGTAGCCGAGACCGACCTGTCCAAGGAAGCGCAGGCGTTCTTCTACCTCGGGAACAATTTCCGCTGCGATGAGCTTTCCACGTTTATCCAAATCGAGTTGGTGCAGCGCGCTCAAAACCTCGCCCGGCGGCAGCCCCAAGAGATCAGGCAGGCTCAGGTTTGTATCGCCCTTGATCGGCAGCAGGACGGCGCGGGCCACCGCGTTGAGCCGTGCGCCGTGGCACTCCGGGCACGGTTCGCCATGGTCGATATCGTCGAGGTGCTCGAACTCCTCCTTGTCTTCCATCCAGGTATACAGCCGCCCGTAGCCGCGGCAGGTCGGGCACCAGCCTTTGGCCGAGTTCCAGGAGAACAGCTTGGGCTCGAACTCGGGCAGGGCTTCACCGGTTTCCGGGTCGGCACGCTCAGTCGAAAACCAGACGGGCTCCCCGGAACGGCTCATCAGAAAACACGTTCCTTTACCCAGACGTAGGGCCTCTGAGACTGCCTTGGACAGCGTTGCTTTACCTTTCTCCCTGGCCAGAGGGCCATGCAGCGTAACGTTTGCCGATGAAAGCTCTGCGATGCAAAGCTCGATGTCGTGCTCGCGGTAGCGATCGAGCTTGGAGAACTTGTCCAGCGGCACGAGTTTGCCGTCGATGCGCAGGAGTTGATAACCGCGGTCCGTGGCCCAGTCGGCCAGGGGCTGGTGGTGGCCTTTGCGCCCGCGGATGATAGGCGCGAAGAGAAACGTATTCTGCTTCGTCAGGCGCTCGCGGATGTCACGCTCGATTTGCGCTGCGGTGCGGCTGACCAGAGGCTTGCCGCTGACGGGCGAGTGGGGGATGCCGACTTTCGAATACAAAAGACGCAGGTACTGCGCGACCTCCGTCACGGTTGCGACGGTGGACTTGCGGCTGCCGCGTGTGACGCGTTGCTCGATGGCGACGGTTGGGGGGATGCCGGTGAGGGCGTCCACGTC
The DNA here is from genome assembly GCA_030432235.1 of Verrucomicrobiia bacterium. Classification (GTDB taxonomy): domain Bacteria; phylum Verrucomicrobiota; class Verrucomicrobiia; order Opitutales; family Cerasicoccaceae; genus JAUIHT01. The sequence continues at coordinate 1,214,453 of JAUIHT010000001.1, forward strand.
GGGGCGCGGGAGTTGCTCGACAAATTGCCGCGCGTAGGACGACATCGACTCCATGAAGCGCCGTTGCCCCTCGGCGAAGACGATGTCGAAAGCCAGCGACGACTTGCCCGAGCCGGAGACGCCCGTCACCACGGTGATTTCCCGGTGCGGGATTTCCACGGAGAGGTTTTTCAGGTTGTGCTCGCGCGCGCCTATGATGTGGAGAGTGGGAGAAGAGGCGACAGGGAGACGGGGAGTCTTATTTGTTTTAAAAGCCACGGCGGGCTCGGCGACCATCAGCTCCTCAGTGGCGAAATCGACTTCGATGACTTTTCCAGAGGAAGCGGCTTTGCCATCCAAAGCTTCGCGCAGGAACGGTGCCGTTTCCGTTTTGGTCTTGAGTAACTGCTCCGGTGTGCCGGAGAAGACCACCTGACCGCCTTTCGCGCCTGCGCCGGGCCCGAGTTCGATGAGCCAGTCCGCGCTTTTGAGCACGTCCATCTGGTGCTCGATGACGATGAGGCTGTGCCCAAGGTCGACCAGGCGTTGCAGGACACCGAGCAGGCGTTTGACGTCGTCGCGGTGCAGGCCGGTGGTGGGCTCGTCGAGTAGGATGAGTGCGCCGTCGGTGTTGTCCTTGGCGTCGATTTTAGCGAGGTACTTGACCAACTTTAGGCGCTGCGACTCGCCCCCGGACAACGTGTTGAGCGGCTGGCCCAGCGGCAGGTAGGACAGGCCGACCTGCGCGAGCGTTTCCAGCTTGTGGCGAATGCGCGCCTTTTCTTTGAAAAACTCGAGGGCGTGGCCGACATCGAGCGCGAGCACATCGGCGACGGATTTGCCTCCCCACTGTACACGGAGTATCTCGGGCTTGAAGCGTGCGCCCTCGCAGACGGGACAGGGCACGAAGACGTCTGAGAGGAACTGCATTTCGACGCGCTCGAAGCCGAGGCCTTGGCAGTGGTCACAGCGTCCGTCACCGCTGTTGAAGCTGAAGTGCGAGGCAGTCAGGCCTTGCGCCTTGGCTTCCTCGGTGGAGGCAAAGAGTGCGCGGATGTCGTCCCAGGCCTCGCAGTACAGAGCGGCGTTGGAGCGTGGGGTCTTCGTCACCGGCCCTTGGTCGACGCGTACGATCTCGGCGAAGCTTTCGTCGCTGGCGATGGACTTAATCTCGGCGGGAGCCTCGACGGAACGCCCCAGCTCGCGCAGGAGGCCCTGGTGGATGACGTTCTCCAGTAGCGTGGATTTACCCGAGCCGGACACGCCGCTGAGGCAGACGAAGCGCCGCAGGGGAATGTCCACGGAGAGCTTTTGCAGGTTGTGGCAGGTTGCGCTTTTGATCGCCAGCTTTGCTGTGCCCTTGCAGGGGCGACGCTTCTTCGGCGCTTCTATCGTTTGCGTGCCGGCAAGATATTTCCCGGTCAGGCTCTTTTTGTCCGAAAGGATTTGGTCAAAATTCCCGTGAAAAACGATGTGCCCGCCTTCGCTGCCGGGGCGTGGGCCGATTTCCAGGATGTGGTCGGCGGCGCGCATGATGGCCTCGTCGTGCTCGACCACCACAACGGTGTTACCCTGGCCGGTGAGGCTGCGCAGAATTTCGATGAGCCGCCCGATGTCGCGCGCGTGCAGGCCGATGGAAGGCTCGTCGAGGACGAAGAGCGTGTCCGTCAGTGAAGTGCCGAGGCAGGCAGTGAGGTTGACGCGTTCGACCTCGCCGCCGGAGAGGGTGCGGCTGGTGCGGTCGAGTGTCAGATAGTCCAGGCCGACGCGCACGAGGTAGTCCAGGCGAGTCAGGATGGCCTGCGCGGCGAGGTCGGCCTGGTGGTTGCCGGTCGGTTTGACGTGCGCGGCCATGAGCGCGTGCAACTCGCCGACCGGCATGCGGTAAAGCTCGGGTAGTGTATGACCACGCCATTTCCAGTTGAGCGCGGCTTCTTGCAGGCGTGTGCCGTGGCAGTCGGGACAGGTGGCGTAGCTGCGGAACTTCGAGAGAAAGACGCGCACGTGCATCTTGTAGGTGTTTGTCTCCAGCCACTCGAAAAAGCGGCGCACGCCGTACCAGGCCTTGGGCCAGGTGTTGTCGTCTTCGCCGTAGCCCGGCTCGCCCTCCAGCACGAAGGCCTTGTCCGCTTCGGACATATCGCGCCAGGGCACGTCCATGGGCAGACCGTGCTTTTTGGCGGCCTTGGCCAGATCGCGTAGGCTCTCACTGTAGACCTGCCCCTGGAAGGGCTTGATGGCGCCATCCTTCAGCGAGAGCGTCTGGTCGGGGATGACCAACCCGTAGTCAATCTCGATGACGCGCCCGAAGCCGCGGCACTTGGGGCAGGCGCCCAGCGGTGAGTTGAAGGAAAACAGCCCCGGCGTGGCGGGCTTGAAGGTCTGGCCGGTTTCAGGTGAACGCAAACCAGAGTTGAAAGTCGAAAGCTGAAAGTCGAAAGCTCTTTTACTGGAATCAGAAGTGTCCTGTTTTCCGCTTTTGGCTTTTGACTTTCGACTTTTGGCTTCGTGGTTCGTGGCCACGACTAGAGTTCCCTGGCCGAAGTGGAGCGCCTGAGTGGCGGCCTCGATGAAGCGCGTGCGGTTGTCGCTGTCGAGCCGGACGCGGTCGACGACCACGTGGAAGCTGTCCGCTTTCAGTTTCGCCGGGTCGATTTCGTCGAGGCGCTGGAGCTGGCCGTCGATGACCGCGCGGGTATAGCCCTGGGCGGAGATGGGTCCGAGCAGCTCGGCCCAGGCCATTTTCTCCGGCTTGGTCACGGGGAAGCAGACGATGACCTCGGCCCCGGGCTGGTCCGCCGCAACCTGTTTCCAGATGGACTGCGGGTTGTCGTCGCGGATGAGTTTGCCGGTGGCGGGGTCGTGCAGGCGGCTTTCGTGGCTGAACCAGACTTTGAAGTAGTCGCACAGCTCGGTCATGGTGCCGACGGTGGAGCGGCTGGTCTTGACCGTATTGCTCTGCTCGATGGCGATGGAGGGGCGGATGTTTTCGATGCGGTCGACCTTGGGCCGGTCCAGCATTTCGAGGAACTGCCGGGTGTAGGGCGAAAAAGTCTCCACGTAGCGCCGTTGTCCCTCGGCGTGGAGTGTCTCGAAAACCAGGGAGCTTTTGCCCGCACCGCTCAGGCCGGTGACGACGATGAGCTTGCCCAGGGGCAGGTCGAGATCGAAGCCCTTGAGGTTGTTTTGCCGTACTCCACGCAGCCGAATGGCCTCCGGAGCTTGGGGACTAGAAGCCACGCGGGCGGATTTTCGGGAGGTTGGGGATGACTTTCGACGGGTGCGGGACATGGACAAATGAGCATCTATTATGTGGGACGCTTGAAAAGTCAAATCGCTCCGCAAGTGATATTTCATCATTGCCGTTGCGTGCATCGATGCAATGGCTTCGACTCAGATTAACCCCCTATGGAAATTCTCGCTTTCAAGGGCCTCGTGCTTGGCTTCATCTATTCGGTGGCCTTGGTTTCGGGCACGGTTTGGTGTGTGCAGGTGACGCTCCAAAGTGGGCTGAAGGCGGGCCTGGCGGTGACGCTGGCCATTGCGCTGGCACAGGGAATACTGGGAGGTCTGGCGGTGTTGGCCCTTTACGGGTTGCTCATGCTGCCCATCCAGATCGGCGTGGCCCTGCGGCTGATGGCCATCGTGGTATTTTTGTACATGTCTGGAAAGATGTTCTTCGCGCCCAAGGCCAAGACGCTCTCGGCGGAAGTTGCCAGCGGTGAGGCCGGCCAGCTGTTTTCCATAACCTTCGCGTTGTCTATTACCATGCCGATGCGGTTGGGCGGTTACCTGGCCTTTGCTATCGCGGCGGGCTTGCCACAGCACGGGCTCAGTGGGGCGTCGGTGCCGCTGGTTGCCATGACGGCCTGCCTGGGCTCCTTTATCTGGTTCGGCTACATCGCGTTGCTGGCCAAACTCTTCGGCCACCGCGTGCCGGAGTCGATCTCCCTGCGCAGCATCAACAAGCTGAACAGCCTGTCCGGCACGGTTTTCCTGCTCGTGGCCTTGATCACGGCCCTGCCGCTGGTAGTCAGATTGTAGGCACGGGGCGAACTTTTGTTTCGCCAAACGCCGTCGTGTGGCTCTGCATGGAGGGATGACGACCTCCGAACTAGCCGCCACCTTCGATGCCACCAACCTCCGCCTCGACGCCACCGAGGCCGACCTGCGCTCCTTGTGCGAGGTCGCTGCGGGCGCCGGTTGCGCGGCAGTCTGCCTGTATCCGGTAAACATCCCGCTGGCGGCCTCCGTGCTGAAGGGGACATCGGTCAAGGTCGCCACGGTGGCGGGCTTCCCCAGCGGACGTTTTGCCACGGCGGCAAAGGTGGTCGAGGCTCGCGAAGCCGCCCGGCTCGGCGCGGCGGAGGTGGACTTTGTCATGAATTATCCCGCGCTTGTCGCTGGAGACGAAGCCGCCGTCGCTATTGAGCTGCAGGCACTTTGCGATGCCTGCCGGGACGAGGGTGTGGCCAGCAAGATTATCGTCGAGACCTGCTACCTGAGTGCTGAGCAGAAGATGCGCGCCCTCGCGCTTTGCGAAGCGGTTGGGGCGGACTTCATCAAGACGTCGACGGGCTTTGGCAGTGCCGGAGCCCAGCTTGAGGACATTCAGGCTTGGGCGGCCGCGCGCAAGAGCATCAAAATCAAGGCCAGCGGCGGCATTCGGAACTTCGCGCAGGCAACCGCTTTCGTCGAGGCCGGTGCTGATCGCCTTGGGCTCTCCGCCGTGTCGGAGATACTGGCCGAAGCCAAGGGGCAGGGCAGCGGTGCATCGGACGACGGTGGCTATTAGGACAGCGCGGAGTATTACCGGATGAGTTCCCCGTTTGCCATCGAGGCTACCGACCCCGCCAGCGCCGCGCGTTTGGGCCGCCTGACTACTCGTCACGGTCAAATCGAGACGCCTATCTTCATGCCGGTGGGCACCCAGGCGACGGTCAAGGCACTCACGCCCGCGCAGGTGCTCGACTGCGGCGCGCAGATCATCCTCGGCAACACTTATCATCTGAACCTGCGACCCGGCCCGGACTTGATCGCCAAAATGGGTGGCCTGCACCGGTTCATGGGCTGGGACAAGCCCATCCTGACCGACAGCGGCGGCTTTCAAGTGTTCAGTCTGGCGAAGCTGCGCAAGATTACCGACAAGGGCATCGCCTTCCAGTCGCACATCGACGGGGCGAAGATTTTCCTCGGGCCGCGCGAGTGTTTTGACATTCAGCAAAAGCTGGGGTCGGACATCGCTATGGTCCTCGACGAGTGCCCGCCCTGGCCCTGCGAGGAGGACGCCTGCCGCGCCGCAGTCGAACGCACGTTGCGTTGGGCGGCGGAGTTCAAAGGCTATGCCGAGGACGAGGGCTTTCTCGCCGCTGGTCACCACGTCTTTGGCATCGTGCAGGGCTCGGTCTTCGACGACGAGCGTCGTGAATGCGCCCAGGCATTGTCCGCAATGGACTTTCCCGGCTATGCCATCGGAGGCGTCAGCGTGGGCGAACCGGAGGAGGAGATGCTGCGACAGGTGGGCGTCACCGCGCCGGAACTGCCCGCGGACAAGCCACGCTACGTCATGGGCGTGGGCACGCCGCCGCAACTCCTGGAAATGGTGGCCCTCGGCGCGGATATGTTCGACTGCGTCATGCCGACGCGTCTGGCCCGCCACGCCAATGTCTTTACACCTGACGGCCTGCTCAATCTCCGCAACGAACGCTTCAAGGAAGATCCTCGGCCCATCGTCGAAGGCATGGACAACTACACCTGCCGCCACTTCTCCCGCGCCTACCTGCGCCACCTTGTCATGACTGGCGAGCTGCTCGGGCACACCTTGCTCAGCCTGCACAACGTTCACTTCTTCCTGGACCTGATGCGGCAGGCCCGTGAGCACCTGCGTGCTGGCGACTACGTGCCGTGGAAGAATGCCTGGATTGCACGCTACCGGGCGGAAGAAGCTTGAAGCGCGCAATCTGCAACCCTTTGCTGATTTCTTTGTTTCCCTGAATGGTGAAAAAACTCCCGGCGTGCTTCCTCGTACTCGTGTCCCTGTCGGCGTGGGCGGCTGACGCTATAGCCGAAGTGCCCGTTTTCCCGGTTCACCGCTTCGTATTCGAGGGGGAGGTGACCGAAGTCGGGCCGGAGTTTGTCGAGAAATTCATGCCCGGTGACGTGCTTTCGGGTACGGTTGGTTGGAGTACGGAAGCCCCCAATCGCGACCCGCATCCGGGTTTTGCTCTCTACCACGACAACTTGTCCGATTTCGAATTTATCATCGACCGCAACTTCATCGAAATCACCAGCGGGACGGCCAACCGGTATTACAATGCGCTGGTCGTCAACGACGCTCAGCAAAGTGAAGGCGATGAGGACTGGTACACGATTTGCCTGCCTTTCGATACCGCGGACGTCATTAACAACCAGTACACCAGCGCTTGGCTGGAAATCGTGCTGAGTGACTCCACGGGCGAAATGATTGACGATTTGAAGCCGCCTGCCAAACCACCGAAATTCGAAAGCGGCAAGTTTGAGCTTTCCTATTCCGTGGCCGGACAGGCCGAGCACGTCATTGCGGCTCAGGGCACCATCACGCTCTTTGGCCGGCTGGACGGTACATCTGACCCCGAGCCGACCCGCGAGGAGCTCATCGATATCGTTTACGCGCTCGATGATGCCGTGACCGAGCGCGATGCCTACATCCAGGATATCCTGGCCGAACTGGCCGCGGCCAAGGAGCGTATCCAATCGCTTGAAAGCAAGGTGGCCCAACTCGAAAAAGCCTTGTCCGAAGCGGAGGGCACGCAACTGGCCGCCGATCTGGAACTGCAAAATGCCCGTCTGCGCGAACAACTTCGCGCTGCCACGGAGCAACAGGCCGCCACGGCGGATATCATCGCGGCGCTCAAAGCCAGTGAGGCTAGCCTCGCCCGCAAGGTAGCCGCTCAGACGGAGGCCTTGAGCGCACCCCAGGAAGAGCCCGCTACCGAGTCGGTAACGGCTGCGCCGCCCCCCATGCTGGCGCGACCTGACTTCGAAAAGACAGCAACGCCACAGTTTGTCCAATTGCCGCAACCCGAATCGGCTCAGGTGGAGACCGTTAGCGTGTCACCGACCGCTGCCCCGCCGGAAGTGGCTGACGATTTTTCCGACGAAGTAGCACCGTCCACGCCAGTGACCGCCCCCCCCGAAGAGGAAGAAGAGCCCGAGTTCGGCAGCCCGGCCATCAACCGCCGCGGCCCACGGCGCTAACTCTCTGGCAGGGTCTTCTCCGCGATGACGCCGAGGATTTTGCCCAAGGCTTCGTCGGCCGTGTAGCTGCCTTCGATGGATTTGCCGATGCGGGAGCGCAGGCTGACCTTGCCTTCGGCGGCTTCCTTTTCGCCACAGACGATCATGAGCGGTACGCGTTCGGTTTCGGCGCGGCGTATCTTGGCGCCGAGCTTTTCGTCGTGGTGGTCGAGGGTGACACGAATTTTGGCGGCCTTCAGCTTGGCCAGGATGTCGTTGGCGTAGTCGTTGACCTTTTCACTGATGGGCAGAATACGCACCTGCTCCGGGGCGAGCCAGAGCGGGAAGTTGCCGCCAAAGTGTTCGATGAGCACGCCGACGAAGCGCTCCATGGAGCCGAAGGGGGCGCGGTGGATCATGATGGGCCGGTGCGGCTGGTTGTCCGCGCCGATGTACTCGATGTCGAAACGCTCGGGCAAATTGTAATCGACCTGCACGGTGCCGAGTTGCCATTCGCGTCCGATGACGTCCTTGACCACGAAGTCGATCTTTGGGCCGTAGAAGGCGGCCTCGCCGGGCTCTTCGGTGAAGGGCACACCGAGCCCGCCGGCGAGTTCACGTAGGATAGCCTCGGCGGCGTCCCAGTTGCTGGCATCGCCGACGTACTTGCTGGAGTCGGGATCGCGCAGGCCGATGCGCACGCGATAGTCGCTCATGCCGAGCGTGCCAAAGACGGTCTTCACCAAATCGAGGCAGCCTTTGATTTCCTCGCTGAGCTGATCGGGAGTGCAGAAGAGGTGGGCGTCGTCCTGGGTGAAGCCGCGCACGCGGGTCATGCCGTTGAGCTCGCCGGACTGCTCCCAGCGGTAAACCGTGCCGAACTCGGCTAGGCGCACGGGCAGGTCGCGGTAGCTGTGCGGGCTGCTCTTGAAAATCTGGATGTGCATCGGGCAGTTCATCGGCTTGAGCAGGTAGCCGTCGATGTCGCCGTCCTTGATGCGGTTGGAAAGCTCCGCGCAGGTGCACCCCTCGTGGGCAAGTTCTTCCATCTGGTCACGGTCGACCAGCGGCGGGAACTGAGAATCCTGGTAATAGGGGAAGTGACCAGACGTTTTATAGAGCCCGAGCTTGCCGATGTGCGGCGTGAAGACCTGGTCGTAGCCACCCTTGCGCAGCTCCTCCGCGATGAAATCCTGCAGCTCCTGGCGGATGACGGCCCCGGCGGGCTTCCAAAGGATGAGCCCCTGGCCGACGGCGTCGGAGATCTCAAAGAGTTCCAGCTCGCGACCCAGTTTGCGGTGATCGCGCTTCTTGGCCTCTTCGAGGTTGTGCAGGTACTCAGCCAGTTCGTCTTTGGAAGGGAAGGCGGTGCCGTAGATGCGTTGGAGCTGCTTGTTTTTCTCGTCGCCGCGGTGATAGGCCCCGGCGATGCTCAGCAGCTTGTACGCCTTGATCTTCTTCGTGTAGTTGACGTGCGAGCCCGCGCACAGGTCGAGGAACTCGCCGTTGCGATAGAAGGAGATGGTGTCGCCCTCGGGGATGTCGGCGAGGCGGCCGGGCTTGTAGCGGGTCTGGCCGGACTCCTCGATCAGCTTCACCGCCTCCTCGCGGGAGACCTCCATGCGCTCGAAGCGTTGGTTTTCGCCGATGACGTTCTTCATCTCGGCCTCGATTTTCTCGAGGTCCTCGGCGGTCAGCTTCTGGTCGAGGTCGATGTCGTAGTAGAAACCGGTTTCAGTGGGCGGTCCGATATCGAGTTGCGCCTCCGGATAGAGACGCAAAATGGCCGTGGCCATAACGTGCGCGGCGCTATGGCGGATTTCTTCTAGGGGGGACATCTGTTTCATGGAAACGAGATAGCATGGGCGAAAACCGGAACTCTTAAAGCAAAAAGCGGCGTGTTGACTGAATGTACAGATTATGGGTTTTTCAGTTTATTCCTTGACGTCGTTATAAATGATTTAATCTACTATTAATATGGCTACTTCAAAGAAATCTCTCGGGACGCTTGCTGCAGTTGCAAGTTTGTCCGCTGCACCTTGTACCAATGCTGCTGTAGAAATATCGCCTTTCAGTAATGTCGCGCTGACGGCCAATGTGGAGCGTACCTTTGATGTCGACGGCGATGGTACTGATGATATCGGCATCAGTGTTCGCTACAACAACGGTAGCCCCTCGCAGATTATTTTTCCCTCGGGTGGTGGTTTAAGCAAAGATGAATATTTCCTGACGACAGGGCCAGCTACTTATCTGGCTGATGCACTTGGAGCAGGTGCATCCGTGGGACTTGCTTCGGATTATCAATCCAGCAACATCGATTTGGATAATTTCTCGGAGGGTACTTTTTACGCTGGGTTTTACTTTTATCCAGATGATGGCGCCGACCTGCATTTCGGCTACCTGGAAATTGAAGCACCCGATGAATTTCTGGCTGATGGAAATGGCGTCGTCATTGGAGGTGCTTGGGAAAGCGTCAAGGAAACACCCATTACGACTGCCCCCGTACCGGAGCCCTCGACCTACGCGGCCACGGGCGGCTTGCTTGCTGTTGGCTTGGCATTCATACGCAGGCTGTTGCGCAGGCGTTCTCAATGACCCCGGCTGACTTCTTGAAGCAAGGTTCCGCCTTTGATATGGCATTTTTGCCATCTCAGGCGTCATTGACCCAGCAATTGGTCTTACCACAGCTGGAAACGATCCTGCAAAAACTTGAGTCATTTCGGACCGAGGTGGACAATGAGTTTGTTGCGCAACTAAAGCAGACCTCGAAATCTACGAGAGAGCAGGTCGAGGGTGAGATAAATCTGGAGCGGTATCCGCTTGGTTTCTGCCGGCAGATTCGTGATCGTACCTATGCGCGGATGCTTGCGGATGTTTTTTTTCAGGACCTGATTAAATCAGGTCTGCGACTGAGAAAAGTCTTCATCTTTCTGCGAGGTCAGTATTTTCAAAATGCTCTACAGCTCGGTAATTTTTATTTCGATGTGGCCAATGATACGGTCTTCATCGATAAGCCCAAGTTGGATTGGGCTCCTGTCGGTAAAGTGGATTACGAAAACGTCGACAGTTGGCAGCGCTTCGAAGCGGTAGGATGCGAGTATTTAAAAATCGAATTCTATCCCAACCTTATATTTCCGCTGGCTTTTCCGGCTATGCCCTTTTTTGCCATTCGCAGTAACGGGAGCCTGGAATTTGTAGAACTACAGACTTCACTCTTCTTTAAGGATTTGGGGCAGGATATGAAGCTTAGCATAGCGCTGCTGAATGATGCGGCTATCATGAACAAGAAACTGCCCGACTATTATACTCTGGAATTAGAGAGGTTATTTGCCGGCAACCTGTTTCAGGCCTTTCCGCTGGAGTATGCTCCCAGCAGCCCGCAGGAAATTCTTGAAGGCGTCGTTAGTGAATTCCAGGAAATGTCGCGTAACCCACCGGCGAATGCCTCCGCAACCATCAGTGCCTATTTGGAGTTGATAACCAACGCGGACAAGCAACTCCGCACCCGAAACCTCATCCCTCCGCGTGATGAGCTGCAACGTCTTCGCGACGCGGGCCTGGTTCAAAACGAGCCAGAAAAAGCAGTCACGACCACTCTGGAGTAGCTTTTTGAGCTGCCTACCATGTCGGATGAAGCAGGGCGTTAACCTTCTGCCTCACCTTTACCGTCGGCCTTTTCTTTGGCATTCTCGAGTCGTCTTTTTTTTGTGGACGTACGAGTTTCGGCGGTAGCCTCCGTCTGCGGAATGTAGGCCGCGAGTTCGACTTTCAACTCGGCGTATTGCGGATCGTCGGCGAGGTTGTTGAATTCATCGCTGTCCACGGAGTGGTCGTACAGCTCTTCGGTGCCGTCGGCGTACCGAATGTAGCGCCAGCGTTTGGTGCGCACTGTCTCGGCATAGTCGAAGTAGTTATCGTAAAAGGAAATTGCGGGATACGGCCACTCGGTCGCCGGGTTTTCCAGGAGGGGAACCAGACTGTGGCCGTCGATGCCTTGAGGATGCTCGGGCAGTTGGCAGAGCTCAATCAGGGTAGGATAAATATCCAGTAGACTGACGGGTGCATCAACGACTCCGGGCTCAATGCCGGGGCCGGCAATAATGAGCGGCACGTGGGCACCGCGCTCCCAGCAGGTGAATTTCTTCCAGTGTTCCTTGTCGCCAAGATGCCAGCCGTGGTCTCCCCAGAGCACGACATAGGTGTTTTCCGCCTGACCGCTCTTCTCGAGCTCTTCCATGAGATAGCCGATCAGTGCGTCGATGTGGGAGATGGTGGCAAGGTAGGCCTGGATTGCCTTCTTCCATTTGCCCCTTTCCACCATGCGTCGATGGACACTGGGCTGTTCGTAATCCAGGTGCGCAAAGCGCTTACCGGTTTCAGGAACATCATCGAGGTCGTTTTCCAGATAGTGCGGTATTTCGAGAGTCTCCAGCGGGTATTTTTCAAAATACTTTCTGGGAGCATACCACGGTAGATGGGGTTTACGAAATCCGCAGGCCAGGAAGAGCGGTTGCTCGTCCTTTTTCTCATTCAATTGTTCGACAATCCACTGGGCGGTTACGCCGTCCATAGCGTCCAGGTCGTCGGTATCATAGGGCCCCCAGAAGAAGAACTTACTCTCTTCAAGGCCGTCCTTTTCCTCGTCGCTGGGCGCTGTCCAGTTGGTGGGGTCTCGCCAGACATCGTACTCGGCTTCCCACTCATCGTAAAACTTTTTGCGGTCATGGTGGATCTTGCCGCCGCCGGCCACCCAGTAGCCGTCCTCGCGAAAATGGGTCAGGATTGTCTGGTGATCTGGAAATCTTTTCTTGAAGTTGGCGTGGTTGCCCAGGGCGCCACTGTTGGCCGGAGACAGACCCGATAACACCGCGGTGCGCGAGGGCATGCAAGCCGAGGCGGCGCAGTAAGCGTTCTTAAAAAGCACGCCTCGGGCGGCCAGTGCGTCGATGTTCGGGGTCCGGACCTGCGGATGGCCGTTGAGGGCGCCGATCCAGTCATTGAGATCATCGATGGCGATGAAAAGCACGTTGGACTTTTCCGTGGCCTGGGCTTCCGTGACCGTTTCGGCGAAGGAACTGGAGAGAGCAATAAAGGTGAAAACGAGGAGGGATTTGGGCAACTGACTCATAGGATAACGAGGGCGCTTTTGTATTGAGCACGTGCACGGAACTGTCAAGGCGTAAAGCTTTTGTTGGACGGGAAGGCGGAATGGAATGGCCAAACAGGCCGTTGTCTGACAGCTTGTCATTCATGGACTCGCCGCCTCCCGGTGAGCTGCAACGCCTTCGCAAAGAGGGCCTGGTTCAGAACGAGCCAGAAAAAGCCGTCGCGACCTCTCTGGAGTAGCGTCTATGGGCTTCCGTTTTGTTATTAGGACGAGTTGCCTGCCATGCCGGTCCGAAATGTCCCGATTATGACAAGCGACAAGCTGTGGGAACTTGTGCCTCAATGAACTGTCCTTCTCACCATGAAGGTCAAACTGCTGCTCGTTGTTTTGTGCTGTGCCGGCCTGGCTTCCGAAGTGGCTTATGGTTTTGCCCCGGAAGACTACTACATTGAGAATGACGCCAAAAGGCACCCCATCATCGCGCTGGGGCGGCTTTCCCTGCTCGACAATGCCGCCATCCTGCCCGGTAAGCACAATTGGCATTATGTGCCGGTGAAGGTCCAGTTCGATGAAATCCGCAAGAATCAGATCGATGGCCTGAGTGCGGAGGACCTCGACCGCGGGTTTTTCTATTTCACGATGCAATTCAAGACCAAAGCGGGCTACGACTATATGAAGGCAGCATTCGAAGCCTTGGCTGAGGAGCAGTTTCTGCTCTTTATCCAGCCGGTGGGGAACGGTCAGTACGTAATTGGAAACATGAATCGCCCGGCTGCCGTTCTTTTCGAGCGATATCCAAGGTTTGCCGAGAGTAGCGCGCCTTTCTACCGGGAGTATATTATTCTGAGTGACCGTCGTGAAGGGCATATAAAGGAGAACGCCGAAATCGATCATAAAATCACCTTGGACGAATGGCTGGCCCTGGCGGATGACTACGGGAAGCGTCCGACTGTTTTTCAGGTTGAGCCGACAGCCCTGCAGGAAGACAGCGACACGGCGCGGGATGAGTCCTGAATGACCGCCGCAGGCATTCTTGCATAGCCACAGTGCGGGATTTCTGATTGGATCCTGAGTCATGGATACACCGCCAACGATTCAGCCTGAACGTCAGCCGGACTGGTGGGACCGCAACTGGAAGTGGTTTTTGCCCACGGTGATTCTCGGTGTCCTGGCGGTTACGGTGGTGGCTTTGTTTGCCTTGTTTTCCGTGATTTTTGGCTTCATGAAGTCGTCGGAGCCTTACCAGATAGGGCTCGTTGAAGCGCAGAAAAGCCCGGCGCTTATCGCACAAATCGGCGAACCGATCGAGGCGGGGTGGTTTGCCACTGGCAACCTGAACTACTCCGGTTCCAGCGGTGACGCGGACCTCGCGATCCCTGTCCACGGGCCCAAAGGCAAAGCGACTGTTTACATTTTGGCCAAACGAGAAGCGGGTGAGTGGCACATGCATCGAGCCGAAGTAGAGGTCAAGGGCAGCGGGGAGCGCATTGACCTGCTGAAGGAGCTGTAAATGCGTTGCCATTGGTGCCTGCATAGCGAAAATCATCCGCCATGTATCGCATCGGACGAGCTATTATTGTTGCAGGCTGCCTGGCTCTATTGCCTTGGGGGGCGCGCGGAGAGTCGGAGATGGTCCAATACTCGACCATCGAGGCTTTGCTGGGCGGTGTTCTGGCGGGTAATCTGACTTTGGATGCCTTAGTGGACGAGGGCGACTTCGGCATCGGCACCTTCAACGACCTCGATGGCGAGATGGTCGTCCTCGGCGGTACAGTCTACCAGGTTCGCGGGGACGGTACAGTGCATCAGCCGCCCCTGTCGACGAAGACGCCCTACGCGGCGGTATGCGATTTTGACGGAGACAAAGCCCAGAAAATCGACGGCATGCCTGCAGGGCTGGACTATGTGGCTTTACAGGCGCAAATCGACAAGCTGCTGCCGTCGCTGAATCTTTTCTATGCCATCAAGATTGACGGCACCTTCAGCGCTCTGACCGCACGGAGTGTGCCTGCTCAGAAAAAACCGTATCCGCCGCTGGCCGAAATCGTGAAGAACCAGCCCATCTTTAAATTCGATAACGTCAAAGGCACACTGGTGGGCTTCCGTTGTCCGGCCTACGTCAAGGGCGTCAACGTCCCCGGCTACCATTTCCACTTTCTCACGGAGGATAAAAAAGGCGGTGGGCACGTTCTCGCGCTGACCACCGGCGAGGTCCAAATCAAGTACGTAAAACTCGACTCCTGGGAGGTCATGCTGCCCGACACGATTGAGTTCCTCGAGGCGCCTTTGGGTAAGGACATGTCCAAGGAACTCAAAGCCGTCGAGACGGCGAAGTGAATACGCTTAGCTGTTTCGAGTAAACGCGATGCGCAGCATCGACGATTCTTAAGGCATTGCCTTAAGTGAGGGTCTGGGGCGAGTAGCCCCAGATTTCCAGAATGCGAGTGGCCTCACTGTGGAGGCGCAACCGGGTCGGTGTCGCCGGCGAAGAGCTGCTGGTAGGTGTGATTCTCGGGGGAGGGGACGCCGCTGATGTCGTAGTTAGCCTCCTGAACCTTTCCGATGCCGTAGCGGTAGCTGGCGGCAAGCAGGGGATAGCTGAAGTGGCCGTCGGCCTGAAGCTGCTTCTTGAGGTGGGCCAGGTAGGCGGTTCCGGCGTCGATGTTGTCCTCCCAATCGTAGGCATCGCTCCAGGAGCTGTTGTCGACGGTCTCCCAGGCGACCTCGCTGAGCTGCATGAGTCCGCGCGCGTACCCATTGGAAGCCTCGGCTAACGGGTCAAAACTGCTTTCGGCAAAGATGATGGCGTAGACGAAGTGCGGGTCGATATCGCGCTGCCCGGCCTTCTTTTCGACGTATTCCCAGATATCCTCCTTGTCCGGCTTGCTGATGTGCCGGTGGACGGTGGGCACGATGTTGTTGAAGAAAATGAGCCCGATGAAGGCCCCGGCGATTCCCGCGGCCCAAAAGAATTTTATCCGATGGCGTGGATGCATGGTAGACACTTATAGCCACTAGAAGCGCAAGATACACAAAAAACGACACTATCCAGGTCGTGAAGAAGATTTCTTTGTGTTTCTTGTGCCTTTTTGTGGCTGACCCTTATTCTGCTTGAATGGCGTTGGCCACCTGCTTGAGTGCTTCGGCCACACGCGGGCCGGGGACGCTGAACTGCTTCGCGTCGATGAAATAGACCCGGCCGTTTTTGACCGCACTGAGCTGGCTCCAGATGGGGTCTCCCCGATAGTCGGAGAGGGCGGCGCCATCGATGAGAGTGCCATTACCGCCTCCGGGCGAGGAGTAAAGAATGACTTCCGGGTCGGCCTCAAGCAGGAATTCGCGGCTAAGCTGAGGCCAGCCCGAGCCAGCCTCGGCGGCGATATTGACGCCTCCGGCCTCGGTGATGAGCCCGTCGCCGAAGGTGCCGGCACCGGCGGCGTATTGCCATTCGTAATCGGTAAAGATGACGGTTCGCGGCGCTTGCCAGTTGGGCTTGGCGGCGAGGTTTTTGCGTACGCCGTCGCGGGTGGCCTGCATCTTGGCGGAGATGTCCCAGGCGGCCTGTTGCTGGTCGAGCGCTTGCCCGGTCAGGTTGACATCGTCCATGACGCCGTCGTACCCCACGCTGTTGAGCACCAGGGCGGGCATCCCGAGGCGGCGCAGGCGGCGCACGTCGGCGGCGTTGGTGATGTCGGCCAGGAGAATGAGATCCGGCTCCAGGGCGGCGACGGCTTCGAAGGGAGGCGAGGGGTAAACGCTCAGGCGCGGCAGGTCACCGAGGTTTTCCGGCACGTCGCAGTGCTCGGTGACGGCCACGAGGCGATCGCCCTGGCCCATCTTGATGAGAATTTCCGTGGCGCTCGGGGCTAGGCTGACGATGCGTTGGGGCTCCACCGGGATGACGGTTTCGTCGCCGCGGCCGTCGGTCAGGGCCATGGGGTAGGGCGAAGCCGGTGAATGCACCGCGAGGGTTTCGGCGCCGCCTTTGGGCTTTTCGCCGGGGAAGACCATCACGCTGGCGGTGCGGCCCACGCGCATGAGCGCTTCGTGCGGCGGGTCGATGAGCTTGATGCGGACGGGAAAACGTTGGGCCAGCCGCACCCAGTCGACAGTCGGAGCCACGACGGGCAGGAGGTTTTGCGCCTCGGCGCCATCCTCGCGAAAGATACCCCAGCCGACGCTTTCAACGACGCCCTCGAGGGGCTCGAAGTGCTGGCCCATGAACCTCACCTCGGCACGGTCGCCGGGCTCGATGTTGCGCAGGTCGGTTTCCTTGAAAAAGCCGTAGATCCAGAACGAATCGAAGTCGATGAGGGCGACCAGCGGCTGGCCTTTGGTCACGTAAGTGCCCTCGGCGACCTGCAGGTTGGTCACGTAGCCGTCGACGGTGGCGTAGACCTTGGTGTAGCCGAGATCGAGGCGGGCCAGTTCGAGCTGGGCCTCGTCCACAGCGATGTCGGCCACCGCCTCGGCGTACTGGGTCTCGAAATCCTGAAACTCCTCCAAGGAAATCAGCTTGTCGGCCACGAGCTGGCGGCGGCGCTCGACCTCGCGGGACAGGTTCTCGGCCTTGACCTTGGCGCGGTTGAGCGAGGCCTGGGCCGCGACCACCTCCTGGGCGTAATCGGTGGGGTCGATTTCAAAGAGCAGGTCGCCGCGGTTGACCCACTGGTTGTCCTTCACCGTCACCTCGATCATCGGGCCGCTGACACGCGCGGCGATGCCGACCACGTAGGCGTCCGCCTGGCCGTCACGCGTCCAGGGGTAGAGCAGGTAATCGCGCCACACGAGCAGTCCAAGGGCGACGGCAACGGCGAGCACCCCGAGGGTGATGACTACTTTGATAAATGTTTTCAACGTGGCAGAAACATGAGTGATAGCAGGAAACCGTAAACAAAAATCAGGCCGATGAGGAAGAGCGGCGGGTGCCAGACGAAGCGCTCCAGGCGTAGTCGATCACCTACCCAGGCGGTTACGCCGCCCAGCAGAATAGCGCCCAAAATGATCAGGATGACGGGGGTATAGTAGAACCCGAACAGATCGTACTCCGGCACCATGCGCCAGGTCTCCGGAATCCAGCCGAAGAAATCCATACCCGTGTCGCTCGTAGTCATCACGGACAGACTCTAGGCCTTCATGGTCCGAGGCCAATCCGAAATTGCAGGGTGCCGGGCGGGGGGACGAGGCCTACCATTTTTCCTTTTCAGGCAATGTGCTGGGGTAGGCGTATTCGCCGACAATGTCCTCGTCCTTGTAAATACGCACCCAGATGCCCTCCAGCTCGTCTTCGCTCTTATCCTTGCCGCCTCCGACATAATACCAGCCCGAGGCCAGTTTACTTTCCTTCATCTCGGCCTTGTCGGTCTCGAACTCGAAATTCCCGTAAGGGGCGAGGGAGGTAATCTTGGTGTCTCCCTTGTAGCGTTTCAGTTTGCCGTCGCTGCGCTTGTCCGCGGCTATTTCGTTTTCAAAGACGAAAAAACGGTACTCCGCCTTGAGGTCCTTGAAGGTCATCTCGCTGGTGTTGGAGACCGACACCTTGTAGTAGCCCTTGAAGATCTTGTACTCAACCGCGCCGTTGTCCTCCTTGACCTTACGGGTGGTGGCACTTTTGGCGGCGACCTCGATGGCCCCCTTGTCGATAGCGCGTTCCTTACGCCACTGGGCGAGGAATTCACGGTCCTCGCTGGTAAAGATGGCGGGGTCGACGACGAAGGTCTGGCCGTCTTCGCGCTCGATTTCCACGCGGTCGCCCTGCATGCGCAAGGGCTTGGCCTTGATGGTCACGCCGTTGGAGTTGGTAAAGGTGTGATACTCTTCCGCGGCGCTGGCGATCAGCCCGGAAAAGAGGATCATACTTAACAGATAAAGATAGCGATAGAAAATCATGGCACGGGTACCGTATGCGTAAGCGGGTTGTCTGTCCATACGCTTTTTTACTCAGTGGTATCCGGTAAAGCGCCTTGCCATCGACCCCAATCTGATTTCCAACAAAGCCATGCCCGAGAGCAAACCGCATGTCACCATCACCTACTGTGCCCTGTGCAACTGGCTGACGCGCTCGGCCTGGATGGCCCAGGAGCTCCTGAGCACCTTCTCCGAGGAACTCGGCGGGGTCACTCTGACGCCAGGCACGGGCGGCATCTTTGAAATCCGGGTGGATGGTGAACTGGTCTGGGAGCGCAAGCGCGACGGTGGTTTCCCGGGCTCCAAGGAGCTCAAGCAGCGCGTGCGCGACGTCATCGCTCCAGACCGTAATCTCGGCCACGTCGATTCATGAGCACGCCCCATCCGCAGATACTTGAATGGTTCCCCGATTTGCCGGAGCGAACGCACGGCCTCCTGGCCGGCTACGCGGAGCTCATGCGGGAGTGGAACGCGAAAATCAACCTGGTCTCCCGCAAGGACATCGACGCCTTCGAGGTGCACCACCTGGCGCCCTGTCTGGCCATCACCCGTAAGCTCAAGTTAATGGACGGCGCCCGTGTGCTGGATGTCGGCACCGGTGGCGGTTTGCCGGGGCTGGTTTTGGCAATCTGCTACCCGCAGGCGCGCTTTCTTCTGGCTGACTCCATCGCCAAGAAAATCCGTGTCGTCGATGACATCGCCAAGCGCCTTGACCTGAAAAACGTCGAGGTGCGCCAGTGCCGCGTGGAGTCGCTCAACCGCGAGTTCGACTTCATCACCGGGCGTGCTGTCACGGCCCTGCCGGAGTTCGTTGGCTGGGTGCGCAAGCTCGCGCGCAAAGGCGCCAAGCACTCACTGGAGAACGGACTGCTCTACTGGAAGGGCGGGCCGCTCGAGGAATCCCTGGGCATTAAGCCCCGGCACCTATGGGCATTAGGCGAACTGCTACCTGGCGGCGATTATCCGGAAAAGTTCATTGTTCATTTCCTGGCACAGGACCTGCCTCGGGCGAAAACAACGCAAAAACAATCTTGAGACTCACTTGCATGAGTCTCAACATCCTGCGTTTCGTCATGCCAAGTTCCCAGGGAGAGATCAGCCTCAGCGACCTGAAAAAAGGTCAGAGCGGACGCGTCATTGCTATCGATGCGGACGACCCGGTTAACCAGCGCCTGATGATTATGGGTCTCCTGCCGGATATGCAGGTGACCCTGGTTAAAATCGCGCCGCTGGGCGACCCCATCGCCGTGCAGTTTGAGGGCCGGGTCGTCAGCCTCCGCCGCGCCGAGGCCTCGCGTGTGCGCCTGGAGCCCTTGTCCGCCTAGCCGTGAGCACCGTGACTGCCAGCCCCCCGAAGACGCTCCATGTGGCGTTGATCGGCAATCCGAACACCGGCAAGACTTCCATTTTCAACGTCCTGACCGGCCTGCGGCAGCGCGTCGGCAACTACCCCGGCGTGACAGTGGAGAAGAAAGTCGGCACGATTTTTCTGCCGGAGGGGCCCGGCTACCTCGTCGATCTGCCCGGCACCTACAGTCTGGCAGCTTCCTCCCTGGATGAGCGCGTCGTGGTGGACGTCCTCAGCGGCCACACTCCCGGCGTGGCCCGGCCCGACGTCATCATCTGCGTGGTGGACGCCACTAACCTGCAGCGTAACCTCTTCCTGGCCTCCCAAGTGGCCGACCTGGGCATCCCCATGGTCATCGCGGTCAACCTCTGGGACGCGGCCATCAAGAGCGGGCTGAAAATCGATTTGGAAGAACTGTCAGAGCGGTTGGGCGTACCGGTCCTGCCCACGGTGGGACGTCGCGGTACCGGCGTGGAGCTGCTTGGTAAGGCCGTCGCCGAGGCCTTCGAGGAAAAGCGGTGCATGGTGAAGCTCGCATGGCCCAGGGAAATCAACGCCGCCGTCGAGGATATCCGCAAGACCATCGGTGAACACGCCGAGGTGCCCCTGACCGACGTGGAAATCCGCCGCATGATTTTCGACGCAGACTCCGCCGTGTTACGTCGTCTGGATGCCTCCGGTATCGGAGTGCGTGCCGCCATCGACCGCGCCCGGGAGTCCATCCGCAAGCTCGGGATGAACCCCATGGCGGCCGAGGCTCTGCTGCATTACCGGCATTTGGAGAAAGTCCTCGCGGGCGTCATCACCGCGCCCGAGCAGATAGCCACCGGCGCGACGGAATCCATCGACAGGCTTCTGCTGCACCGGGGCTGGGGCTTGGTGGCCTTCCTCAGTATGATGTATTTCGTGTTCCAGTCGGTCTACACCTGGGCCGGGCCGTTCATGGACCTGATCGACGCGGCCAAGGGCTGGGTACAGGATTTGGTTGCGCCGATGTTCGACAGCATGCCCATGCTGCAAAGCCTGGTCACCGACGGCCTCATCGAGGGGGTGGGGGCCTTTGTTATTTTCCTGCCGCAGATCCTCATCCTGTTTTTCTTCATCGCGCTGCTGGAGGACACCGGCTACATGGCCCGCGCGGCCTTCCTCATGGACAAGCTCCTGAGCTGGTGCGGGCTCAACGGCAAAAGCTTTGTCCCGATGCTCTCCAGCTATGCCTGCGCGATTCCAGGGATTCTGGCCACGCGTACTATCGAGGACAACA
Organism: Verrucomicrobiia bacterium; assembly: GCA_030432235.1. GTDB lineage: Bacteria > Verrucomicrobiota > Verrucomicrobiia > Opitutales > Cerasicoccaceae > JAUIHT01. Next base: position 1,235,273 of record JAUIHT010000001.1, read on the forward strand.
AGACCCGCCTGGCCACTATCCTCGTGGCGCCCTTCATGAGCTGCTCGGCGCGGCTGCCGGTTTACATCCTCATGATCGGGGCCTTTATCGAGCCCCGCTACGGTCCCTGGGTGGCCGGCTTCACGCTGTTTGTCATGCACTTCGTTGGGCTGGCCGTGGCCATACCCGTGGCCTGGGTGGTGACCCGCTTCGTGCTCAAAACGAAAGGCAAACCCTTCGTCATGGAGATGCCGCCTTATCGTGTGCCGCGCCTGAGGGACGTGATCTGGCGCATGTGGAGCGGCGCGCAGGAGTTCATCGTCCGCGCCGGGACGATTATCCTGGCCATCACGGTCATCGTCTGGGCGCTGCTGTACTTTCCACGTCCGGAGTCCGTTGCCGAGGAAACCGCCGCCGCCTTTATCGCGGAGCAGTCCTTGGAGCAAAACTCCACCGTCCAGGCCGTCATTGATGAATTGGAAGACCCCGAATCTGAACTCTCTGCGGAGTTGGGACGTCAGATCGACTCCGCCTACCTGAACCAAAGTTACATGGGGCGTGCGGGCAAGGCCCTGCAACCTATCTTTGCCCCGGCGGGCTTCGACTGGAAAATCACCGTCGGGGTGCTGGCCAGCTTCCCCGCGCGCGAGGTTATCATCTCCACACTGGGGGTCATCTACGCGCTGGGCGGAGATGTTGACGAAGAGTCTGGCGACCTCCGTACCGCCCTGGCCAACGCCGAGTGGCATCACGGTCCACTGGCGGGTACGCCGGTCTTCACCATCCCGGTGGCGCTGGCCATCATGGTCTTCTTCGCGCTCTGTTCGCAGTGCGGCGCCACCATGGCCGTCATCGTCAAGGAAGCCGGCTGGAAGTGGGCCGTGGCCAGTTTCTTCCTCATGACCTCCCTGGCCTGGATCGGCGCGGTTCTGGTCTACCAGATCGGGACTGCGCTGGGGTGAGGCATTATGTTCGCTTTAAGGCTATTCATGGCATTATTCTCAGCCGCCTCCTGGGGACTTTTTTGGTCAGACAGGGAATACTTTAGTGAGTATGCATGGCTATCGTTTGCCGTAGTTTTCGTAATTCTTGGTGTGGCCTCAAAAGGTATTTCGAAGATTGAAACCGAATCCAATGCTCTAAGGATAAATTCCCCATATTTTCTGGTTTGCGTCCTATTGCCGTTGCTGGTTCCAATATCAATGCCCGTTGCTCCGTATAGTGGGCGTCACATGGGAAATATATTTGGTCTCTATGTGTGGATAACTTTGGCGGGTCTTGTTGGTTTGCTCTATATTTCCTGGCTGATTTACTATGTAAGACAGGAAAGGGTGAATCGCTGATCAGTGGGAATTGTGTATGCTAAATCAAATATGAGTATTACCCTCGAAAGCATCCTTGTCATAGCCGCCGTATTCGCTGCGGTGAGCTTCATCGTGTGGCGGTTCTGGCGGAAGAGTCAGGGCAAATCCGAGTGTTGCGGGAAGGGCTGTGGGTGTCTGATGCCCAAAAAGCCGTCGAAGATTCCCGCAAAAAAGGCTTGAACAAAAGGCCTCCGACCTATTTTTTCCTTCCTTTTTCCTATGAGCGAAGCGACCCAAAGCAAATCTCCCGAGCAATTCGACTTTAACGACGTCGAGGCTCTTTCCCGTTTTGTCACCGACACGGGCAAGATCCTGCCGCGCCGCATCACCGGCCTCACCGCGTTCCAGCAGCGCCAGGTGACCAAGGCGATCAAGCGCGCGCGCAACATGCTCCTGATGAAGTAATCGCGGCCGCGAGCGGCCCTGCCGCCATGGCCACGATACTCCCTCCCACCGACGCGTCCGTCCATCAGGCGGCGCGTTTTCTCGTTTCCGGGGGTCTCGTCGCACTGCCCACGGAGACCGTCTACGGGCTGGCAGCCGATGCCACCAACCCCGACGCCGTTGCCAAAATCTACGAGGCCAAGAATCGCCCCGCCACCAACCCGCTCATTGTCCACATCGATGGCCCGGAGCGCGTCTCCGAATTCACCGAGCCGCCGGACGATACCTGGGAGTGCCTGGCGGAGATTTTCTGGCCGGGGCCGTTGACGCTTATCCTGCCACGCCGTGGCGCGAAAATTTCGGATTTGGTTACGGCAGGCTTGCCCACGGTGGGTCTGCGCGTGCCGGATGTGGATATCACCCGGCGCGTCATCGCGGAGGTTGGCAAACCTCTGGCTGCCCCCAGCGCCAACCCGGCCAACTACGTCAGTCCCACGAGCGCGCAGCACGTCCAGGACAGCCTCGGCGGCCGCATCGAGCTCATCCTGGACGGTGGCCCTTGTCGTCGTGGCATCGAATCGACCATTCTCGACATTTCGGAAAAGGGCAGGGCGCGGCTGCTGCGCCCCGGTCCCATTGCTCCGGAAGCACTGGAGGAGGCCCTGCAGCGCCATGTGCAGCCCGTATTTGAAAAAAACTCCGAGCGTGCCGCGCAGATGGCTCCGGGGCAGCTCCGTGCTCATTACCAGCCGCGTGCCCGCGTCTATCTCTGGCATGATGCGATTCCGCAGCTTGAGGGCGCGAAAAAAGCCGCTGCGGTCACTTTTCAAAAACCGACCCTGGCCACGAGCGCGCATCACTATTGGCTGACGGAAAGCGGCGCCGCCGAGGAAGCCGCGCGCAACCTCTACGGTCTAATGCGGCAGCTCGATGCGGATGGCTACGAGGTGCTTTACATCGAGAAGGCACCCAGGTCTCCTCTCGGCGATAGCATCAACGAGCGCCTTGAGCGCGCGTCCGCTAAAGACTAGATTTGCCTTTTATTTCGGGAACCTTTGCTGTAATTTTCTCGACTTTCCTCACTATTGGATGGGTGGCAGAGTGGCCGATTGCGGCGGTCTTGAAAACCGCTGACGGGCAACCGTCCGGGGGTTCGAATCCCTCCCCATCCGCCATTTGACGCGCGCGGTAAACCTAGCTTGCTCATGGCAGGCCAGTGCGTGGCCGCACAGGACAATAAGAGGCTGCGCCCCCTACGGCGCGTTGCGCCTACCACTGGAAAGGGGAGGGATGAGAACCCCGATTCGATGTGGTTTCAGACTTGGGCATAGCCGCCGTCTACGAACAGCTCACTGCCAGTCATGAAACTGCTGTCATCCGAGGCAAGGAATGCCGCCGCCGCCGCCGTTTCCGCCGGGTCTCCCATACGTCCGAGGGGCACGTTCTTAGCGAAGCCCTCCAAGCCATCCTCACTGACCAAATCGACGAGCTTTTCGGTTTTCGTTGGGCCGGGGCTTAGAATATTCACGCGAATACCCGTGTCTCGAAGGTCCAGGGCCCAGCTTCGCGCGAAATTGCGAACCGCCGCCTTGGTTGCGCTGTAGATGCTCATTGCCGGTGTGCCCATAACCCCTACCGTCGATCCCGTCAGAATTATCGAGCTGCCGGGCTTGAGCAACGGCAAGGCCTTTTGCACGGTGAAAAGGGTGCCTTTAACATTTATATCGAAGGCATAGTCGTACTGGGCGGGCGTGATCCCCCCAAGCGGCGCAAAGTCTCCGACACCGGCATTGGCAAGGAGTATATCGAGTCCGCCTCGCTCCTGCTTCACGGTTTCAAACAACCGATCCAGATCTTCAAGTTTGGTGATATCCGTCTGAATGCCACGCGCACTTTCGCCCAATGCTGCCACCGCTGAATCGAGCGCGTCCTGGCGACGGCCCGATATGTAGACGAATGCGCCCTCCTCGATGAAACGCTTTGCCGAGGCAAGGCCAATACCGCTGGCGCCACCTGTTATCACTGCTGTCTTTCCTTTTAGTCTGTTCATATTTTCGACTTCCTGAGTTGAGTTGACTTGCATGGTCACAGAATACAGGAATACTTTATAAAAAACAAGTATGCACCTTTTAGTAAGTATCTAAATGACAGCCAAAAAGCCCGAAAAACCTACCTTCATCTGTGGCCTCGATGCCAGCCTTCGCGTTATGTCAGGAAAGTGGAAGCCATTGATAATGTACTTTTTATACTACGAATCCAGACGCTATGGAGAGCTCAAACGCTGCGTTCAGGGCGTAACACATAAAATGTTGATCCAACAGCTGAAGGAGCTCGAATCCGACGGAATTGTGGCCCGTAAGGACTATAAGGAAATCCCACCTCGCGTGGAGTATTCGCTAACTCCTCTCGGTCTGACATTGGCCGAGGCTTTTAAGCCGCTCTGTGACTGGGGTGAGAAAAACCAAAGCGCGATCGCGGCCGCGCTTACCAAGCGAAAGCGTGGGTAAGCTTCAGCGAATTCATCCGATGAAGGAGAGCCCGGTTAAAATGAGTCCTTATCGTTCAGGTAATGAAATCTAACAAATCGGGATATATGACGAAAATTGCTGCCATTTTTCGTACATATCCTCATTGTTTCGCATAATGTGAGAAAATTATTCTTTGCTGCGGCCACGGCCTTAATACTTATCCCACCAATTATGGCAGCTCCAACGGTATGCGACGCGGGTAAATATACATACTGCCCGGAGAATGATGTTAAAGCCGAGGGTTCAAGTTTGGACCACGTTGATCTATTGGGCTACAGTGGTATGGCTTTCCGTATTCAGGCGCTGCCGCGAATGATGGTCTGTCGCAGCACGATCAGTCCTAAATACGGTTACAAGCCCGGGAAGATCATGGAGCCGGTGGATGTGGATTCCGCGCTCAGATTGGCTCTCCAGTTGAATGACACCCAGACTTTTGGCGAATACGTGTCCGGGCAAGCGGCTTACGTGCTATGGATTAGCCTGCTGGAAGCGGATGACGACAGCGCCTACATGATAGCCCAACTCGAGCCGCACAAGCCGGATGGTGGATTGGATATGCTCAACAAAGATTGTCTCCGTGGACTGATCCACGCGAGATCAGCCGCCGCCCCTTTCTTGAGGCGCCGAGCGGAAGAGCTCTCTGGCGAGCAACAGAAAGCGGTTTTGGAAGCCGCTGACCGCTACGAGGAAGTCGTCGTGGTGCTAGAGTCAGCTGGAGCCACTACCTGGGACTCGAAAGAAAGCCGTGCATTGCAGGCAGACGCTATGCGGAAGGCCATGGCCCTGGAAGCAGAGGCCGCTAAGCTGCTGTCCAAAGCCACAAAGACAGGATAGGGCAAGAGGGAAGCTTCCACAGATAGCGGGCGATTTGCTCAGGTGACTTTTTAATCGGAGAAAATGGAGTGCCAGATGTCTGATTTTGAATTGAGCGGTACCATTTTCATAACCTCGGCAGAGCCATACGGCTTATCAACTCTGCTAAAATAAGGCGAATGGGCTTAAATGGGCCCTGTGAAAACCCCTTCTAGAGGCTAGATTTAACGCTAAATCGGCCTTTGTGCTCATTCGCTCCTGTAGATTTTCTGAAATTTTGAGGGATTTTCTTCACAAATGGCTTAAGATTTGTTAAAAAAGTGCGAAATACCATTACAATGAAAAAGACACTTTTGCTTACCGCTGTAGCTACTACGGCTTTTTTCGGGGCTGCACATGGCATTTCCTTGAACTTTGTTGACGCGCCGGGTGACGTTGCCAACGGCCAGTTATACGTACCGTTCAGCACGGCGACCTCCGTTCTGTTTACAGATATCGGTGGCCAGGGGTTTGACCTACGCATCTCGCAGTCGAACTTTATCGGGGCCGGTCAGATCGGCAGTTTTAACAATGTGGGACCTTTTCCCAGTGTGCTGGCGACCAACGGTAACCAGAACACTATTAACTTTGAGTTCTTCGTCAGTGGCACCAGCCAGTCGGTTCGCCAAGTGGTGGAAGGCATCGAGTTCCGCTTCGAGGACGTCGACGTGTCGAATGTCATCTCCAACTTCACTACCTACAGTGTGAACGGCGTTTCTACCGTGCAGGACTTCACCAATGCCAGCATCTTTACTCCCGACGCGGGCATGACGGTGACGACGACCGAGTTTTATTATCCCGGTGAAGACTTCACCCTCAGCGCAGGGCGTGGTATGTCGGCTGACCTGACCAGCAACCAGATTTCCGGATTCTCCTTTGACCGCTTCGGTGGTGACTCCTTTATGGCTTTCGGCCTGGGTGACGTTACCCCGATTCCATTCAACCCCAGCCCTTTCCTTGGCTTGGGATTAGTCGGCGGATTCTTTGCCTGGCGCGTGCGCCGGGCTAAAAAAGCCACTGCTGAACAGCCGCAGGCTCAGGCGGTTTAAACCAGCAGAACCCCCACACCGCCCAGCAGGCCCAAACCTGCCGGGATCAAAAAGGCCAGAAGCTGCTTCGTTGAGAGGCTCGCTTCGGGCTTTTTTTCTTGGAGCATGCGAAGAAGTGGCGGCTCGATCTGATGTCGGCCCAGGATGGCGGTCCCCAGCAAGGCGGTAATCGTGAAAAGCTCCGACCCGGCGCCTTCGTGGAAGAAATGAAACCACTTAGGCGTGTCGATGCAGAAGACAATCAGGTCCACCCGCACGATACTGACCACGAGGCCCGTAAGCAGGGCCCAGCCTGCCAGTTGCAGCCATGGTCTCGGCTTCAGGCCCATGACCAGCCCATAGCACAGGACCAGCACCGCCAAGAGCAGCATCATTTTCAGTCCCGAGCAGGCGCCGACAACCTGCAGCGCGCCTTGCTGGGTCACAATGGTATCACCGGTGACGCGCAGCTCGTAGCCGAAATAGTACAGCAGGAACCCGGAAGTCTTTGCGATGATAACCGAGTAGCCGAGCAAGTCTTCAAGGGCCTGCTCCAGTAGCTCCACCGGAAAGGCAGCGAGAAAGCCCAGAGAAAGGAGTGTCAGCCAAAACTGTCGCTCAACGGGTGAGGGCAGGATAAGGGCCACCGCAACCGGTATCAGCAGGAGTGAGAAAAACGAGGCGCCCGGTAGCCAGAGCGAGAGCACGCCCAGGCACACCGCGACCAAGGCCAGTGCGCCGCCTGGCAGCGGGCGATCTTTGGCGTCTTGTCCTGATGCACGGTAGAGGTACAGGGCGGCGGAGGCCAGCGCCACGAGCTTGATGACCATGCGTGCTTTTTCCACCACGGTGGTGGTCTCGACCAGCGCCGGAAAGGCCATGGCAAGGACGGCTCCGGTAAGTAGGGCCAGATACGTCAGCCCACGGACGTTCACTGTGCGGGAGCTTCGGCGTTTTCAGGAAGGGTTTCGTCTTCCTTTTCTTCACCGCTATCCTGGCCGGGCTTGCGCTTTATTTTACCTGAGCGGTCGGTCTGGCGGTAGTCTTTGCTGAGCACCCAGAACATCACATACATGATGCCACCAATCAGAGCGGTAATCGACCACTTGATGCCGTCGCGGATGGCGCCCTCGCGGTACCGCGAGGCCTCGTCCTTGAGGGTGACGCTGGTGCTGTCAGTGATTTCTACCAGCTTTTCTTTGAGTGCTTCGCGCAGGGCAACGGCGTTCTTTTCCTCGCGGTAAAGCTGATTGGACAGATTGAGCGGCTCCAGATAGGCGGCCATTTCCTGAGGCGTTTGCAGCTGGTCGAGGGTATCGATGGCTTCCTTCACGGCGCGATCACGCTCATGGATGAGCCCCGCCGCGCGGAACTCCGCCCAGTTGACGATGCGTACGGTATTGCGGACGCTCAGCGGTACCAGCAGCAGGAAAAAGATACCCAGGATCAGTGCGAGCCATGAGCACACGATGCGGACGCGCAGCATGCGCGCGCCAATGCTCGGCGAGAGTGGCACCAGGATGAGTGCCAGCCCGAAGGCAGGCCCCCACAGGTTATTGACCAGACGGCCCACGGTGAGCATTTCCCACTGAGTGTCCGTCCACTTCATCGGCGAGACGATGTAGGCCAGATCCAGCAGCCCGAGCACCAGCAGGGTGAAGCCCAGCATGGTCAGCACGCTCTGGAGGCGTGAGAAGTTCTCCGTGCGCAGACGTATCTGCTCGGGGACTTTTTTGCGCGTCGCGTCGGACCGCATTTGCGCACGCTCGCGGTTCTTACGCCATTTTCGGCGCAGCTTTTTAAAGGGACCACTTTTGGAAGAACTCACAATAGGGAGAGCAATAAAGTCGACTAATTGTTCCTGAACTTAACATTTAATTTACGTTTGTCACGGTTTGACTTTGTGCTGCCGATAAACCTTTAGCTGCCTTGACAGGCTAGGCTTTCCAGCCTGAGTTGTGTGCATGCAGTATCGCACATTGGGTTCAACCGGTTTGAAAGTAAGTGTCGTCGGGGTCGGTACTTGGCAATTTGGCGGGGAGTGGGGCCGCACTTACACCCAGCCTGAAGCCGACGCTATTTTCGACGCTGCTCGCGAAACCGGCATCAACCTCATCGACACCGCCGAGTGTTATGGCGACCACACCTCGGAGCGCTTCATTGGTGAGAGCATCAAACGCGACCGGGAGAAGTGGATCGTCGCCACGAAGTTCGGCCACAAATTCCACGAAAATTTCACCCGCGACGATATCGTCGACCCCGGCGGTGTGCTCAAGCAGCTCGAGGATTCTCTGCGTGCTCTGCAAACGGACTACATCGATCTCTACCAGTTTCACAGCCATAGCGATGAGCTTTTTCAGACCGAAGGGCTCTGGGAGATGCTTGCCAAGGAAAAGGAGAAGGGCAAAATCCGCCACCTCGGCATCTCCCTGCGTTCCAACACCAATCTCTGGCAGACAGAGCAGGCCAAGGTCGTCGACGCCGAGGCCATCCAGGTCGTTTATAACCGCCTGGACCGTGCACCGGAAGCGGAGGTCCTGCCGTGCTGTGAAAAGAATGACCTCGGCGTGCTCGCCCGTGTGCCGCTGGCCAGTGGCTACCTGAGCGGCAAGTACAAGGCCGGCGCTAAGTTTCCCGCCAACGATGTTCGCAACGCCTGGCATACTGATGAGCAGCGGGAAAAGGCACTCGCGGAAGTCGAAAAGATCCGCGCGGAGGAAGTCCCCGAGGGCGCGGATATGGCCTCGTGGGCGCTGGCCTGGTGCCTGCGTAATCCGGCTGTCACTACAGTCATCCCGGGCTGCAAGGACCCCGCGCAGGTGAAGTCCAACGCCGCTGCCGTGGAGCACATGTAAGGGGCCCGTTAGCCGTAACCCAGTCCGATGCTGAGCGCTATGAGTTCCTCACTCTTAACCGCACCCGTCGCGCAGGTCCTCGACGACCTCTTTGCCGATGCCGAGCGCCAGCAGGCTAAAATGGCCGGGAACCTCAAGGTTGCCCAAGAGGAATCACTCACGCCTTTCGAGCGCTTTTCGCGTATCAAGGACAGCTACATGCCCATTGACCGCCCTTTCGGCAACCTGCTGTATTCGCTCATCCGCAGCACCGGTGCGCGGACCGTGGTCGAGTTTGGCACCTCCTTTGGCATTTCCACCATCTATCTCGCCGCCGCGGTGCGCGACAATGGGGCAGGGCAGGTAATAACCTCGGAGTTCATTGAGGAAAAAGCCGCCAAGGCGAAAGACAATCTTACCCGCGCCGGGCTCGCCGACTGTGTGGACTTCCGCGTCGGCGATGCGATTGAAACCCTCGCGCAGCCGCTGCCCGGTTCGGTGGACCTGCTCTTCCTCGACGGTGACAAGGGAACGTACCTACCGATTCTCCAACTGCTGGAGCCGCACATGAAGCCGGGCTGCCTCGTCGTCTCGGACAACACCGATCTGCCCGTACTCACCACTGGCGGCGACAAGCCCAACAGCGGCCACGAGATTTCCCTGCGTTCATAGGACGTCTCTTGTCGTCTGGCTTCGGGCATTATAACAGTGACTTTTGGGGAATATTCTGCATGCTACTTGCATTGCTATGCTCAAGACGGATAAACGAATTTTTCGAATATTCTTCCTGGCTGCTTTGGCGTCGTGGATGACAAGTGCGCTGCACGCCGCCGCGCAAGCGGGTGACAGCACGGCGAATCTCTACCAGAGCAATCCCGACGCTTACCTCAACGAGCGCGTCAATATCGAGATTTCCCACGTAGAAATTGTCCCGGCGGTCAAAGGCATCGAAGGGCTGACCTTCATCTTCGCCAACACCTATGATTTCGATAATAACTGCTCCGGCGGCAAGATGCTCGTCATCGTGCAAGAGAAGGACGCCGAGCGCCTGCGCCGCAAGTACGGCACCATCATGGACAAGGACGGTAGCGGTCAGCCCGAGACCAAGCGCCTGCGTGGCACCTTGCGTATGGTCGGTGACAGCATGATCTATATCGACTACTCGGACGAGATTTACAGCATCGTCGAGGCCCATTACGACAAGGTGAAGGCCGGCGTGAAGGGGAGTTAGTCGCCCGTGGCCACTACGCCTTGACGTCGCCCAGCACCTCGGCCGTTAGCTTGTCCAGGTTCTGCTTGTTGGCCGGGACGATCACCCCGGCGATGCGCTGCGCGAGGTTGTCGTTTTCAAAGGTCTGTTCCCAGCCGACCCGCGTGCCACCCTCAAGGGGTTCCAGCGTGATAGTCAGCACGTAGTCGGGGTTGAAATGCTCGATGACGAGACGCTGCGGTGGGTCGATTTCGCGAAAGACGCTCTCGTTGGGGAAGTCTTGGCCGTCCGGCCCGTGCATGGTGTACTTCCACTGCCCGCCCACCTGGAACTCGCACACTTCAAACGTGTTGGTGAATCCCGCCGGACCCCACCAGCGCGCCAGACGCTCCGCATCGGCAAACGCAGCAAAGATGGCCTCCGGCGAGGCGGCGATGTCACGGGCAGTCGTAAAGGGCGTCATAGTGGGAGCATGGGTACCTTCTCGGACCCTTGGCAACTGGATATGTGACGGTCGATTGCGATCCCAATAACTTTGACTATAAGAGGATTTGCCAATAGTGAATTCGCGTTCCGTAACTGGTTTTCGTTCTACTCAATCTTTACTCAACCATGAAGCAAAACATACCCGCCAAGGCGGCTACCGCTGCCGGTACGCTCACTTCGCTCATCGCGGCTTCCTCGGCCCACGGGATCATCGTGGCCGGGCAGTCCTTCTTTTACGATGGCAGCGGGGTGGTCAACTGGAGCGTGGACGGCACGGATAGCGATTTTAAAATCGGCGTGGAAATCGAGAGCAGCGTGAGCCCGACGACGAATTACCATGCCGTTGTATCCATGGTGGGCGTGCTCTCCGGCAACCAGATGGCCGGGAACGCCCTCGCCATGGCCCGGCCTGCCAGTGGCGCAGTCATAGACAGTCTCTATGGGTTCAATGCGGCATCGATCGCCGCCACGCGCTCGACAACCGCCTCTTCGACGAACGTCAGTCAGACGTATCGGCTGGAGAAATTCACGAAGGCCGAACCCGGCAAGATAGGTTTCAAATTTACCCGCAATGGCGGTACGGAAACCTACTACGGCTACGCGGACTTCGTCTACGAGGTATCCTCCGGTCTGGGCAGTACCTTTGGTTACATCGGCCTGAGTAACGTTTACTACAACAACGAGGCCGGACAGGGCATCACCGTGGGCGCCGTGCCCGAGCCGGAAGTTGCCGTCACCGCCCTGGGCACGCTCGCCCTTGGCGCTGCGGGCCTGTGCCGCTGGCGCAAACGTAAGGCCGCATAAAGGGAGTGTGAACTCTCGCGAAGCCGCCCCATTCGATGAACTCAGGGCTGGCAAGGTGCAGAGGGTAGGGCGCACCGGACTTTGCTGGAGAAAGTGAAAAACTCTCAGCGCTCTTGCACAGGATACATGCGTTGCCTCCCCCGTGTAGGGATGTCTTCGTGGCTTAACTCAGCCAGCGCTGCTGTCTTTAGGCTTCCAGTTTACGCGGTCTTGCGCTTACGCCAGCGGCACAGGCCAGCGGCCCCGAGGGCCAGTGCGCCCAGGCCGACGGCGGTTGTTTGTGCCTCGGGGATTTCACTCGTAGTTCCGGCCAGGATGCCGTCGCTGTCGGAATAGGTCACATTGGTGAAGCTTAGGCTGAAATCATCGGCTGTGCCTTGCCAGGTGGCGTTTGCCCACCCGTAGTAAGTGCCGGAGGCTCCGGCGAAGCGGAAGCCGATGATTTCATTGGTGCCACTATTGACACCAAAGAGGTTGATCATCGCATAACTGGCAGCGCGTAGTGCCGCGAAGGACTGGCCAAAGGTGAGAAAGGAGGTGAAAGTGGTGGCAGTTGATTGGGCGTAGAAGCTACTCTTGAAGTTAAGCCCGGCGCTGGCAGACAGGGGATCGCCGGTTGCCAGCAGCTTCATTTTTCCAGCACTGGTGGCGAATGCTATCGCTCCTGAGCTATTGTAAATGCTGACCGTGCCATAGGCCGTGATGCTGTAACTAGAGGTAGTGCCCGCCGTGGAAAGGCTACGGTTAATCCCAAAGCTGGAGTCATTTCCGTCCAGAGACCAGGTCGTGACATCGGAGGCATCGTAGGCCGTGATGCCGACATTCAGGTCCGGCCCTAACCCAATGGCGGCAAATGCGGAACTGGAAGCGCCCAGAAGCGGGGCGAGTGAAGTAAGGGCAGTTTTTTTCATAGTAGCTATCGGTTAGGAGTTTAAACTACTTTGTGCCAGCACGGTTTAGCGTCAAGGTTATTGGGGCCGCTAGTGGAATGGTTCCATTGGCCGTGGCACCCGCAATCTTTAGGCTATGGGAGCGGCTGCCATGGCGTACGGAAGGGGATACGAGTGGAGAAGGGGTCTTAGTACGAAAATTTCTCGAGTGATGGAAGTTGCGGCGCTGTTCAAACCCCAACGGGGTTTCAGAACGGCGGTGCGTGCGATCTATGCAACCCCGTTGGGGTTGGGTAATGGGTGGATGTCGATACCCAGGGTAGCGCTCGCTCTGCACCTTCGCCAAGCTCAGATGGGCTCGCTTCAACCCTGGGCTAAATTATGTAACGGCGTTGCCGTATTTTTTACTCCACAATACCGTTCACGGGAGAGTATCTCCTACAAACTAGCTTCTATTAATCTTCGAGGGTTACGGTTCAGGTATAGAGTCGGCATTGACTTTAATAGTTTCCGAATCGCTCCAAGGTAAACTTGTACCTTCTTTATGAGATAAATCTATGATATCAATACCTGCTAAAGCCACAATACCCAGTCTTTTCTTAAGAGTATCATCAGGGAAAAACAATACTACCCATGAGTCAGGAACCCGCGTGTGTGTGTGTAACGTAATTACATCCAACGTGCAGTGCCTTTTAAGGAATGCTAGAATCCATTCATGATTTATGTTGGGGCTCTCAATGATGTTGAAGCCAGTCGTTCCCCATCTCGAATAAATAGCCTCAAAAAGCAGGAATGCTTGTTCTTCTGTGGCTGATTCAAAAAAGTCTTTACTGACTTTCCATCCCCAAAGGTTGTCCGCGTCAAAATCAATGATCCGATAAAGCTTCTCTTTTGCGCTCTTGGAAAAAACGAACGAACATCCCCTTTTGTCGGTACTGAGACCGTAATCATCTTGAATAATATTCTCTTTTTTAAGCTCGCTTAGAAGATTTAGCAGTTCTTGTGCTTGAAGATTTTCTTGCGGCCAAAATATACCAAGAGTGTCCGTTTCTCTGTCTCCGAAATAGGCGGTGTTTCCGAACTCACCAAGTAAACCAACGATTTTATAGAAGTAATCTGGATACTTTGGCTCTCCATAACACGAGCTAAATAAGCCGAACAGAATTATGACTAAGCTTATCTTCATTTTGGTTAAGTTTACCTAACTCACCCTGAATATTATGTAGTCTTTAGTAACTATATCGTCAAGGCAGGCTTTGGATGGACACTTGCCCACATGTTCCGACCAGCATAGGGACTCCTACGCCTTCGTCCTATACAGCCCCTTGTCGGCGACTCGGGCCATCGTTGCCACGTCCATGGTGCCTCCCAAAAACTCGCTGACCTTTTTCGCCACGGTGGCGGGGTCGTGGACGGCGTTGGTGAAATTTATGGGGAGGATATCGATTTTTCCACGGGCGGCGGCGAGCTGGTTGACGCCGGCGAGCTGGGCGGCGAAGACGCGGGCGAGGGCGTCGTCCTCACTGGCAGCCCCGGCCTTGCCGTCGCGTTCGAGCATGGTGCGTTGCGAGGTGACGAGCTCGGCGGGGTCGCGCTGCATGAAGACCACCTTGAGCGGGATGTCGCGGGGGATCATGCCCAGTAAGGGCGCGACGATCTTGATGGCCTGGCCCTGGCATTCGCGCAGCCAGGAGCGGTCCTTGGTGGCGGGAAGTTTTTTGACGCGCTCGTCTTCGTAGTAGCCCTTGGGATTGGAGTCGTCCGCTGTGCGTTGTTTATCCGTCACGACGGTTAGGCCGCCGGCCTCGAGCATCTGCATCATAAGCGAGGTGCCGGAGCGAGGCAGACCGGAGACGACCACGAGCGGCGCGCCGTCGGTCTCGCTGACGTTCCCGGTGGTTTCGGTGATAGGCGGGAACTCGGGCAGGGGCGTGGGCTCGTCGAGCTTGCCGGACTTGATGTCCTTGGCGCGCTGGCGGGCCTCCTCGGCCCACTGCTTGTGCTGCGCGGCCTTTTCGGGTTGCTTGAGGCGCTTGCTGTAGAGCTGGGCGAGGCGCTCGTGGGCCAGCGGGTAGCCGGGGTTTTGCGCGACGGCGGTGAGCAGGGTCTGCTCGGCCAGCTTGGGCTTGCCGATAGCCATGAGCGCGGTGCCGTAGACGGTGTGCGCCTTGGGGTTGTGGTAAATGAGCTCCAGCGACGCGAGCGCTTCCCCGGCGGCCTCGAAGTGGTTGCCTCTTTGTAAGCAAATCTGCGCGAGGCCGAGGTGGGCGTCGTGACTGTTGGGCGCGATTTCCAGCACTTTGTTGTAGCAGGCCTCGGCTTCGTCGAACTGCTTCAGCTCGAAATGGACATCGCCCATCTTGCTGTAGAGGCTGGGGCGGTTGGCGGTCTGGACCTCTTCGGCCTTTTTGAGCGATACGAGCGCCTCCTCGTTTTTGCCCTCGAGCGCGAGCACGCAGCCGTTCAGGTAAACCATGGCGTGGGGGTTGGTCCCGGCCTGGCCGCGCAGGCGCCGCATCTTCTGCTGGAGGTGGCGGGGCAGCTCCTCGGGCTTGTATTCCTCGCCCTTTTCCTCGGCTTCCTTTTTGGCCTTTTCCTGCTTCTCCTTCAGTTCTTCACCGAGCTTTTTCAGTTCCTCGCCCGCTTCCTGCACGGCGACCTTCTTGCGCTCGATCAGCAGGTCAAAGGTGGCGCGGGATTTCTCCGCTTCTTCGAGGGCGAGGTGACAGGATAGTAGCTTGGTTCCGAAGCGCGATTCGTTGGGCCAGCGGTCCCACTGCTTTTGCAAAATCTTGGCGGCCTCCGTGTAGCGTCCGCCATCCATGTAGGCTTGGGCGAGGTTGTACTGGAGTTCGCGGATGGTCTCGTCGATGGCCTTGCCCTGGTCGGGATTCGGCTCGTCGATGTAGCCGAGGTCGACAAGTTGCTTCAAACTCTCGCGGGACTCCGCGACGTCGAGCTGCGCGCCCTTGGGGTGGCGTCCGTCGCCATGTTCGCCTTCGACGTCCTCCCAGGAGTCGATGAAGGCGACTTGTTGCTCGTCCTCGAAGCAGTTGACCAGCACCTTGCCATCCATGTCGCGGCCGACGGGCAGGCCGTAGAGGTGGAGAATGGTCGGGGCAATATCCAGCAACGACGCGCCGTAGATGCGCTCGCCCTTCTGGATGCCCGGGCCGCGCAGGACAAAGATGCCGTAGGGGCTGTGCTCGGCGGCGGGCCCGGCGGGCTCGTTGGGGATGGACTGCGGGCGGAGGTTGCCGGGCTCGAAGCCGTGGTCCGAAATGAGCATGATGGTGGTGTCGTCCCCGGCGAGCTGCATGAGCACGCCGAGCATCATGTCGTGGAAGCGGTAACCGGACTCGATGACTTCTTTATAGAGCTCGAAGTCCTCCTCCTTGACCCACGGCTGGCGCGGCGGGTGGTACTTCATGAAGCCGTGGCCGAAGTGGTCGATGCCGTCGTAGTAGACCGCCATGTAGTCCCAGGGTTCGAGCTGGATGCAGGCGGTGGCGGCTGCGTGGATGCCGGAAATCTCCGCGATGATTTTCGCGCAGGACTCCATGCGCTTGTCCTTGTCCTGATCGATTTCGGCGGCGCGCGGGATGAAGGGGAGGATGTGTTCGTTTTCCAGCTCGGCGGGGTGGATGCGCATCTCCTTCAGCGGCTCTTCCAGCTCCTTCGGGTGAACGGTGCCCGGGCGCATGGGCCAGTCCTCGTCGAGGTTTTTGACCGCCTGCTGGAAGTGGTTCGAGATCATCACGCCGTTGATGGGCTCGGCGGGGTGGGAGGGCCACCAGCCGATGACGTTGCTCTTCCAGCCCTGCTGGTTAAAGATGTTCCAGACGGCTTTGGCGCGGCGGGATAAATTCGTAATGGGCCTAATGCCGCCGGTGGCCGGGCAGGGCTCGGAGAAGCCGTGGATGCCGTGCTTCCAGGCGCGTTTACCCGTCGCGATACTGGTCCAAAGCATAGGCGAGAGCACCGGCCGGATGGTCGCCAGGTTGCCCCAGACGCCCTGGTCCATCAGGCGCTGGAGGTTGGGCATCTTGCCTTGTTCGATGAGGGGGCGGGCGACGTTCCAGTCGGCGGCGTCCCAGCCAATAAGCAGTACTTTGCGGGGTGGCATGGGGAGGGAGTCAAAAGACGAAAGTCTAAAGTCGAAAGCTAAAAGTAGCTAAAGACAAAAGTCTAAAGCATACATTTAAAAGGGCCGTGATATTCACGACCCCGAAAACAATCCAAGCTTTGACTTTAGTCTTTCGACTTTTAGCTAGGTCGCTTGACGGCCATTGCGCCAGCGGCGCAGTCCGGCGACGCCGAGGGCTAGCCCGGCCAGACCGACGGCGGCGGTTTCAGGCTCGGGAACGGCGCCGGCCTGAATAGGAGCACCGGTGTCTTCGTAGGCCCAACTCACTACTTCGAAAGAGGAGCTATTGAGTTGAGCTGTAATGATGATTTTCGCCCAGCCATACGCGGAAATGAAGTTCGAGCCACCCGTGTCGTAGTCAAAAGTGAAGCCAACAAAGCTGGGAACACCTGAGTCGAAGCTGGCACCAAGCCGCACCGCTGTATCCATCTGAGCATTACGCACGACAGTAGCGGTACCAATACCGAAATAATCGGTACTATTCACTGATGAACCTGAATTGACTTTAACAATAGGTCCAGCACCGGGGCCTTCAGTGACAAAGAAGGTCCCGAAACCGAGTTGGACATTGTTACCGCTGTTGAAGACAGTGATGAATGCTTCGTTGCTGCCTTGGTTATCGACATTCCAATCTACGCTTCCGCTCGCATCGACGACGGTGAAGCCGCTCAAGCCCAAATTAGTGTTGGTAACGATGGCTGCGGTGGCGCCCGAAGTGGCAATGAGTGACGCAACGGAGCTACCGGCAATTTTACGTAGGTTGTTTGTATCAGACATGTTCTTTAGCTCGCATGCCTCAACTGATGGGGCAACGGTAAAGTTTTAGGTGAGGGGGGGGATGACGCGTACTTTCTCCAGAAGCGGCGGTTTTGCTTTGTCTACTCAATCATTGCGGAGGAGAGTTTGCCATGAGGTGGTGGGAAGCCATTGGCATTCCCGCGCCATTGAGCGAGGAGGTATGACCTTCAGGCGTATTCGTTCACGCCGAGACTAGCGGTTTGAGGATGGCGCTGCTTGGTCGGATACAATTTTGTCCAGTACGGGCAAAGTTTTTACTGCTGAAACTTTTTTAGAAAATTCCGTAACAATCAGACTACGAACAGGAAATGTGACTTTTATGGCCGGTGTTTCTCGTATGAGCGGACTTTGGGCTTTCTTATGAAATTTGTTGACTCGGAAAACGGTATGGTAAATCGTTATAGCAAGTTGCATATTTTGAAACCCTGAGAACAACTACTGATATGAGAAATACCCCCCTAAAACTCTCGTCCTTATTTTCGAATCATCTCTTCCCCGGATTGCTTGCCTGCGGTGCGATGCTGTTAGGCTTTGCTGGGCGAGCGGATGCGACCCTTTTGGCCTACGAAGGTTTTGATACTCCGGGTCAGTATACGGCTGGCGCAACGTTAGACACTGCCAATGGTGGCACAGGCTGGACTGGCGCCTGGAGTTCGGAAGCTTCAGTTACTACAGAGTTAAATTCTGTGGCCTATCCTGATTTGGTCGAAACGTCCGGTCACATGCTCACGACCAATGGCGATCCTTCCTCGAGCCGCCGCAGCTTTGATGAAACCGGGTTCCAGAACCTTGGCGACGAGGTATGGTTTGCTTACACCTTTAACCGGGAAAGCGGTTCGAACAATCACAACGTTTATATTACGTTGTCGGGTTCCTCGACTCGTTTCTTCGGACTACGGACCGAAAACAGTCCTTCCACCGAGCTGAATGCGGCCATTCGTTTTGCTGGATCGACGGTTGAGAAATCCAGCACCGCTTACACCATTGCGAACAGTACCGACTACTTCGTTATTGGTCGTATGACCTTCGACGATGTTGGTAACGACCGCCTCGATGTCTGGGTCAATCCATCCGACTTCACTTCCGTCGCCAATCTAGGTGCGGAAAGCATGTTTGTTGAAACCGCCAATCCGACACCCGGTAATTTCACCGATGTCTGGATTGCAGATGGCAACGCAGCGTCTTATGCCTTCGACGAAATCCGTATAGGCAATACCTTGGGTGATGTAGCCCCCAGTTCAGTACCGGAGCCGGTAACCTCTGCAATGGTGTTCGGCTTCGTGATTGCGCTCGGTGCGATTGCGTATCGCCGCCGGATGCGGAAATAGATCGGAGCCGAGACTTTTGAATTTGCTATGCCGTGCAGCTTTGGCTGTACGGCATTTTTTATGCTCTCCTTTTGCGCCAGCGACGCAGGCCCGCCGCGCCCATCGCCAGCCCGGCCAGGCCGAGGGCGGTGGTGGCGGGCTCGGGCACGTGGATGGGATCGCCGGAGTCGTCATAGGCCCATTCGAGCACTTCAAAGGTGCCAAAATTGCCCGGTGATTCGGTCAGGCGAATACGTGCCCAGCCGAAAAGCTCCGTGCCAAGCGGATTGAATTTGAACCCGATGTAGGCAGGCATGCCATCGAAGATATTCGAAACATAGCCCAGCGAGCCGCTGATCAGAATACCGGCGAACGAACTGCCGGTGAAAGCCAGCAGGCTATTGGAAACCGTTACGCTCTTAGGTAGGCCGACTACGTAACTCGCACTGTTGGTGTCGTTGACGAGCACCTTGAAGTCGTTCTGAAAGTTGTACAGATCGATGAACTTGGAGCCGCAGGTGCAGGTGAAGGTCTCCACCAAGAGCTCGGCGGCGCCACTGTTGTCAATGTTCCATGCCATGGAACTCAGTCCACCATCCCCGACCTTGAAGCCGCTCAGGCCCAGATCGGTATTGGTGATAATGGTTCCAGTGGCACTGGAAGCTGCCAGTAGGGACGTGATTGTGCCTATGGAGGCAGTGTGTTTGGTAGTAGTAGGGAATACGATTTTCATCGCCGCGCAAGCTTATCGCTGGCGAAAAAGAGGTCAAGGGACGAAAGTCCTGCTTGTGAAAAGTACCTCGCGAGGATGGTCGATCAAACTGCCTGTTTGGCTTTTCGCCAGCGGCGTAGCCCGGCGACACCAAAGGCTAGCCCAGCCAAACTGAGGACGGCGGTTTCCGGCTCGGGGACAGTGGTGCCCTGCACGATGCGGAAGCCCAAGGTTTGTTGGGTTAAGCCGATTTGCGCGAGCCCTGCAGTGGAAGCCCAGGATTCCTGCGCGTTTTTCGTATAACTGCCACCCATGGTAAGGGTATTATTCGGAAACTCCACGATGATGGTTTCCGTCCACTCGAAGGCGTTACCCATTTGATCGTAAGTGCCGTAGTAATTGGGTATCGAGTAGCCGACAGTGGCCAGTGCGCCAGGGTTCAGGTCATCTCCCGCGACGTAGTTGGACTCGTCGCCTGCGGGAGCGGTGTTACTGCTGGTGGCGTAGTCCCAGTAACCGTCGGTGTCGCCTCCGTCGCTGGCCGGTTGATAGAAGGCGGCCTTGTACCATTCATACAGCGTGGGGATGGCGTAGCCTCCGTTCTGATAAGCGATGTTATTACGTGTAATGGAGCCGTGCTCGGGGGCAGCGACGCCATTCAGTGCATAGACGCCCGTCTCGGTGTCGCCGGTCGTGAGCCAGTTGACGAAACGCATGGCGCTGTAGATGGAGATTTTCGTGACGGGCAGGTCCGGCGTGGTGGTTGAATAGGTGTAAGCCCCGTCCGACCCGCTTCGGGTAACGTTGATAGCGGTGCCGAGCGCGTAGGGATCGCTGGTTGCGACGGCGTTGAGAAACTCCACGTACTGGCCCACGGTCACCTCGTAAGTGCCGATGTTGTACTGATAATTGACCGCTCCGGGCGTATAAGGATCCCAGGCAGGATTCGCATCGCCGGGATTACCGACGTTACCAATCGTGACCATCTGCATGTCGACGGCAGGATAGGCGGTGGAGGCTGCTAAGATGCTTAAGGTGAGCGTAATGTATTTCGTGAGTGTTGGCTTCATGTTGTCAGCTATTTGTTTTTTCCCGAGTATGCCAGTAAGTGGTCGCTTATTCGTATTCTTCATTTGAATCGGGACCATTTTAGCCGAGAGGAGATGACAATTTGATGAAAGCGGGATGGTGTTTTTAGTTTCTTTTCGGGCTGCTATCGGAAGTTTGCTTCAAAAAGTTGAACGCTTTCATGAAACTGTCATCTTTGGGCGGTATAATTAGACTGCTTTCGTTTCTATCTTCATATTTCCAGACCTATGAAAAACGTGTTCCTTTTATTTCTGTCTTTCCTATTCAGTGCGCCGGCCTTTGCTCAGAATGAGCGTGCCGAGCGTGCTTTTGCCGAACTGCCGGAAGCCTGCCAGGCAATCGTCCATAGTTATAGTGACGATATCGTTTTGCAGGAGGTTGAGTTCGAACGCGAAGGCGGCGCTGACGTCTACGAAGTGGAGTTTCTCGCTGATGGCGTTCCGACAGAGCTGGAAATAACATCCGACGGGGAGATCGTTAAGGTGGAACAGATTGTTCGCTATGAAGATTTGCCGGAGGCGCTCAAGCAGGCCATTGATTGGTCACCAGACAGCAAGCGCCGGATAAAGATTACCAAGACTACTCGCATCATTTACGAGGTGCAGATCGAGGGGCAGCGCGGGCATCAAAGCTACAACGCCCTCGGTAAGCAGCGCGGCCATTCCGGCCACTCAAGAGAGGAAGAAGACGAGAAGGACGATTAAACCCCGGGCATCAACCTATGCGCATTCTGGTAGTCGAAGATTATTTACCCACGCTTAACTCCATTCGCAAGGAGTTGACAGCGGATGGCTTTCAGGTGGATTCCTCCACCGACGGTATGGAGGGGCTTTGGTACGCGGAGAATAATCGCTACGAAGTCATCTTGCTGGACATCATGCTGCCCAATCTGGATGGATGGAGCATCCTCGATAAGTTACGCACACGCAGTCAGGACACCCATATTATCATCCTGACGGCCCGTGACAGTGTCGATGATCGCGTTCACGGTTTGGACCTTGGAGCTGACGACTACTTGGTGAAGCCCTTTGCCATGGAGGAGCTCAAGGCACGCATTCGCGCGGTGAGTCGTCGTCGGATAGGACAGAAGAATCCCCTTGTCGAGCTCCCCAACGGTCTTTGCCTGGATACGACGCAGCGAACAGTCACGTTGCACGGCGAGACCGTGGAACTAACCCCGCGTGAGTATGCGCTGCTTTTCTATCTGGTCAGTCACCGGGATACCGTGGTCACCAGAAACGAGATATGGGATGGCGTTTATGAATTTCATTCCAAGGCCATGAGCAATGTCGTCGATGTTTACGTTGCCCGCTTGAGGCGCAAGCTCCACGTGGAGGGGCAAAGTCCCATGATTCGGACTCGTCGGGGGGCGGGATATATTTTAGACAGTACCCCACAACACACCGCTTGATGTTCCACTCCCTCAAAGATCGATTGGCGGCGGGGGCCTTTCTGATTCTCGCAACGGTCCTCATTGCCTCTGGTGTGGTACTCTATTTTTGGCTGTCCGAGGAGCTGAACGATCAACTGCGTGAGTCGCTGCTGGTGGTGGCAAAAGGGGCGTCGGCCCAGGTGGCGGTCGAGCATGACTTTCTGGAAATCTACCATAATCGGGTTGACCACTATCTGGAGGATGGGCCCAGTCTGTTCCTTCAGGTACTCAATGCCCGCGGGGTTGTGCTTTACGGTCCTGAGGAAGGACTGGCTGGGTTTGATTACCGGCCTGCATCTACGTCCGCCGAGGAATGGCGCACGTTCGACTGGAACGGAACCCCTGTGCTGGCACTCAAGTATACGTTTTCCGCGGTTCATGAGTATGGCTATGGTTCGGAACAGGACACTCCCTACCATGCGGCGATTATCGTGGGGATGGATCGTACACCGGTATTGCATACTCTGGCGGGCTTTCGGACCACTATCATCGTGGCCACATGCGTTGGCTCTGTTCTTGGTGCGGTACTGCTCAAGTTGCTTTCCTCACTGGCCACCCGGCCACTCGACGAATTGGCGCGTAAAATCGATGCCATCGACCATCAGCATTTGACGCCTTTGGCTCCGGTTCGTCATTTGCCCAGCGAGTGCAATAGTGTCTTTGACGAACTCAACCTGCTCATCAATCGCGTCGAGCAGGAGCTGTTGCGAGAGCGGACCTTTACCTCGAATATTTCCCACGAGCTGCGCACGCCCTTGACCGGATTGCGAAGCACTCTGGAGGTATCGATGGGGCAGGATAAGCGCCCCGAGGACTTTTTTAAGTCGCAGGAGGTCTGCCTGCAAATCGTCCTGGAGACACAATCGCTGGTCGATACCTTGTTGCGCATGCGGAGGTTGGAATCCGGCAACTTTACGCCTGAAAAAGAGGAAGCCGCTCTGCAGGAATGTGTTCAAGCGTCCTGGGACAATTTCTCGGAGCGCGCCGGGCAGCGAAACCTGATCTGTGAGTGGGAGGTTCCCGACGATATTCCTTTGCACGTGCCCCTCGATCTGTTTCTGACCGTCCTTAATAACCTCATCGAAAACGCGGTCGAGTACGCTATCGCCGGGGGCATTTTACGGATACAAGCTACTCGTGCCAGCGACACCTGGACGTTGAGTATTGCGAATTCCCAGACGGGCCTGAACCAGGAAAACCTTCAACAAATGTTCGAACCCTTTTGGCGTGGAGACCAGTCCCGCGCGGCGACGGGCACGCATGCAGGTTTGGGGCTGTCCATTGTGCAATCCATGGTCAAATACTGCGGGTTGACCCTTGAGTCTGCCTTAAAGGGGGACTTGCTGATCATGACGCTCCAGGGGCGTTTGGCGGAATCGACCAACGTGATCCCGAACACAGCTCAACCAATCGCCACGGGGCCACTCGAGTCCGTGACCGGTATGGCAAAGGCGCGCTAAATCGGGTCCGCTTGCGCCTGACGTGTTTTTCGCGTAAAAATGAAGCTGGAGGCTGGTTCGGTCTTCCAGCCTTGCCATTGGGGCGGGTATCTCTACTTTCCGCCATTTACACGATGGCAAAAGACTGGCTGGAAGGCGTCGAGGGGCGCTATGATGTAGTGGTAATCGGCAGTGGGCTGGGTGGCCTGACTGCCGCCAACACCTTGGCGAAGCTGGGTCGTAAGGTGCTCTGCCTGGAGCATCATTACCAGTACGGCGGCCTTGCCACTTGGTTCAAGCGCCCGGGGCGGCACATTTTCGACATTTCCCTGCATGGCTTTCCCGTGGGCATGATCAAGAGCTGCCGCAAGTACTGGACCAAGGAAATTGCCGACAGCATCCGTCAGGTCAAATCGGTGCGTTTCATCAACCCGCAGTTCAGCATCGATACCACCTTTGACAAAGAGGACTTCACTAAAATCTTTGTTGAAAAATTCGGCATCAGCCGTGAGCGCGTGGAGGCGTTTTTCGACCATCTGCGGCAGATGAACTACTACGACCGCGACGAGCGTACGACCAAGGAGATGTTCGAGGAGTTCTTCCCTGGCCGTAACGACGTGCATCGTCTGCTGATGGAGCCCATCGCCTATGCCAACGGCTCCACCTGGCACGAGCCCGCCATCACCTACGGCATCGTATTCTCCAACTTCATGAGCAAGGGCGTCTACATCTACCAGGGCGGGACAGATCAGCTCATCGAGCGCATGGATGCCGAGATGACCAAAAACGGCGTCACCTTGCGCAAGAACTGCCTGGTGGAAAAGGTCCACGTCGAGGAAGGTCCCGAAGGCCCGCGTGTCACCGGGGTGACGGTCAAGCCTCGCACGGGCGAAACGCGTTTCATCGCCTGCGACGGGGTGGTCTCCAACTCGAACATCAAGAACACCATTTTCGAACTCACCGGCGAGGAGCACTTCCCGCCCGGCTTCGTCGAAGAGGCGAGGGCGGTACGGCTCAATACCACCTCCTGCCAGGTTTACATCGGCATTCGCAAGGGCGAAAGCATTCCCGACATCGGCGAGCTGGTCTTTACCTCGGACGCGCCGGAGTTTTCCAGCGAGGAGCTGACGAGCTTTGAAACTTCCAGCCGCACTTTCTCGGTTTACTACCCCGAGACGCGCCCGCACACAGATGAACCCCGCTACGCCATCGTGGCCTCGCTCAACGCCCAGTGGGCCGACTGGAAAGACCTCTCCGACGAGGACTACGAGGCGGCCAAGAAGCGCCTCTGTGAGGAGGCCCTCGACGGCCTGGAGAAATTTATCCCCGACATCCGGGAAAAGGTGGACCACCTTGAGGCCGCCACCCCGCGCACGGTCAAGCACTACGTCCGGCACTTCGGCGGTACGTCCTTCGGTACCAAGTTCGAGGGCCTCAAAGTCTCGATGGAGCTGCCCGACCAGGTGAAGGGGCTCTACCACGCCGGCAGCGTCGGCATCATTATGAGCGGCTGGCTCGGCACCATCAACTACGGCGTCATCGTCTCCGCCAAAGTCGACAGTTTCCTGCATACGCGCCAAGCAGTGGAGGCATAATTTCCTATCATGCAAACCGTACTCGATTCCATTCCCCATCGCCCCCCCTTTCTCTTCGTCGACACCGTCGTCGAGATGCGTGAGGACGGCCTCACGGCGCGGCGCACCTGGCGCGCGGAAGAGTCCTTCTACGAGGGCCATTATCCGGGCAACCCCATCACGCCCGGCGTGCTGTTATGCGAAGCGGTCTTCCAGGCTGCCGCGGTCTACCTCTCGCGCAAGTTCTCCGATGAGACCGGCAAGACACCCGTACTCTCGCGCATCCAGGACGCCAAGTTCAAGCGCATGGTCAAGCCCGGCGATGTCGTCGACATTGAGGTGACCTACAAGGAGTCGGCCAAGGGCTTTCATTTTCTGCGCGGACGCATCCTCAAGGACGGTAAAGCCTGCGCCATGCTTGAGTTCGTCCTCGCGATGGTGGCCGAGGGCGGGGAATAAGCGCTGGACACAGCGGAGCGCAAAATTACCTTACGCAATAACCATTATGACGTTTTCCTATCCCATCCGTCGACCCCTTTTCGCTGTCCTGCTGGTGTGTCTTACATTTATGGGGGTACCCCTCGCTCAGGCCATCGAGGCGGGCATGCCCAATCCTCCAAGCACCCCGACCAAGGTCAGACTGGGCGTCTTTCTGGCGGACATCATCGACATGGACGAGATGGAGGAGAACTTCCAGATCGAGATGGTGCTGGTGGCCAAGTGGGACGATCCGAGTTTGGCCTTTGATGCTGAAGCGGAGGGAACCAGCCAGAAACTCTTTCAGGGGCAATTCCAGTTCAACGAGGTATACGCCGCCTGGTGGCCGCAGCTTCTTATCATCAACGAGGTGGGGACCGGCGATATGAATGCGGTTCGCATAACAATAGCGCCATCCGGTGAGGTTACCTACATGGAGCAGCGCAACGTCACGCTGGAAACGCCGATGGCGCTAAAGCGATTCCCCTTCGACGTACAGACTCTGGATGCGATTATTATTCCCTTTGGCGAGTATAGCGATCAGGTGGAGTTCGATGTGGACCCCGCCATTCTCGAGGCTTCTGAGGAATACGCCGAGGTCGACAAGCGCGTGAACATCGCGCAGTGGGAGTTTGTCGATTTGTCGCTTAAGGTGGACGACTCCGCCACCGCTTTTCTCAACGACAGCAAGCGTATTTCCAAGGCTGTGCTGAGCATCACGATCAAGCGCGTCTCCACGAGCATCATCTGGAAGGTCATCCTGCCGCTGGTCATTCTGGTCTCGCTGATGTGGGCTGTTTTCTGGATGGACGTCACGGATCTATCCGACCGCTTGAATATTTCCTTTATCGGCATCCTGACCATCGTGGCCTACCAGTTCCTCATTGATGGGGAGATGCCGCGCATCTCGTATTTTACCTTTACCGATTCGGTATTGCTGTTCTCGTTCCTGGTCATGTGTTGCACCATTTACGAGAGCCTTATTGTCTGCTCGCTTTATCAAAAAAATCGAGAAAAGCTGGCCTTGCGTATCGATAAAATGGCGCAGTGGCTCTTCCCGGTAGTGTACTTCGCGGGGCTGGCCCTGAACTACTACTACTATCTGTATCTCACCAAGCCCGTCTGAGCTTTGTCACACGCCCATGTCCCTGCTTGAATTAAAAGGCCGCCGCTACCTGATCTTCGGGGTGGCCAACCGCAAATCCGTTGCTTGGGCCATCGCTCAGGCTTTGGAAAAAGAAGGCGCGGAAGTAGTCTTCAGCGTGCGCTCGGAGGCGCGCAAAGAAAGCCTGGAGAAGCTCCTCGATGAGCGTCCCTGCTATGTTTGCGATGTGGAATTTCCCGAGCAGATCGAGGCCCTGGCCAAAGAGGTGGGTGCTGAGCATGGTCCCTTCGACGGCTTGGTGCACTCCATCGCTTTTGCCAACTTCGAGGCGGGCTTCCTGCCGTTTCATGAGACGCGTCGTCAGGACTTCCTGCAGGCCACCGCTATCTCCAGCTTTTCACTGGTGGAAATCGCCAACGCCTTCAAGCCGCACCTCAAGCCCGACGCTTCTGTGGTGGCTATCAGCATCTCCGCGCAGGTGACGGCGGAGAACTACGGCTACTTGTCGCCGATCAAGGCCGCGCTGGACAGTAGCACGCGCTTCCTGGCGAAGTCCTTCAGTAAGGACACGCGCGTGCGCTTTAACACCGTCAATGCCGGTCCTTTAAAAACGAGCGCCTCGGCTGGCATACCGGGCTATCTGGAGAACTACCTCTTCGCCGAGAAGCTGACCTTCCGCAAGCAGGCCATCACAACGCCGGAGGTGGCCAACACCGCTGTCTTCTTGCTCAGTCCCGCCTCCAGCGGTATCAATGGCCAAGGCATCGTCGTTGACCAGGGCATATCGCTGAACTACTTCGACGCTGAAGTCGTCAAGGCCGCCACCAAACCGGGCTGAGGCTTTCCGTTACGGTATTGTCCGCTTTGCCTATTGAATCCAGGAGGCGTCGTGGACGACAAATTGCGGCTTGCCGTTGTATTCACCCAGTTGCCCGTAGAATTTTAGCGTTCGGCCCTTCTTGACCTTTTTCAACTGCTCACGGGCCTCCGGATCGTAGCTGTAAACCTCCATATCGCGGTCACCCAGGCGGATGGTGAGCGGCTTGTAGTCGACGACCTTGGCTTCGACACAGTAGACTTCCCCAAAGTGGGTTACGAGGGTATCGTCATTCATGCCGATGAGCGTGCTGGCGGAGGGTTGCTGGGCCAGGTCCAGCGCGGAATAATCGATGGAAGGCACCCAAGCCGGCGCAGCGGCCTCCATACTGGGATTTTCCAGCTTGATGTAGTTGCCGGGCTCGCCCGCGCCGATGACGACAAAGTCGGCTGCCACGGGCAGGTGATCGGAATAGCCGGCGCCTTTGGTACCGGTGAATAGCCACTCGCGGGGCGCGCCCCAGGTGGTGTCCACGGTTTCTCCGGGGATTTCCAGACGACGGAAAGAGCCGTCCTGATACTGGATGCCACTGTTGTCGTAGAGCCCGCGGGTGATGAGCATTTGCATGAGCGTGCCCCAGGAGCCCTGATAGAGTTCACTGCGGCGCTCCTCCTTGGGGAGCTCGAACCAGAGGTTGTAAAGGACCGGGCCGTTCACATCGCGGATGGCAAGCTCATTGCCCTGGGAGCCGAGCACGGCGATGGCGTATTCGTCGCGATCCCAGCCCTGTGTGGGGAAGTATTCCGCGGCGTTGTAGTAAGTATTCAAATCTCCGGCGATAATGACATCCGCGTACGGATTCTGCGCGAGGATAGCATCCAAGGCGGCGCGTACATCGGTGGCGTTGGCTACTCGATGGTTTTCGGTGCGGCTGCTGGAGGCACCGGATTTCCAGTGGTTGTTGATCAGCACGAGCGGATTGCCCTGGACGTCGAGTGTGGCCACCTGGATCGGCCGGGCGTTTTGCGTCGGGATAGCCTGCATGTCCACGACGGGAAAGCGGCTGAAAATGACGTTATTGTGGGCTTTGTCTTCGTCCACACCTGGTTCGGACATGGCCACGGAGACTTCATAGCCAGGCAGGCCATTGTCCTCAAAATATTTCAGGACCAGTGCGTCGGCGGACAGATCGGCGATCTTGTCGTTGAAGCCAGTGGTCAGCATTTCCTCAACAGTGGTGTCTTTGTATTTCTCGAGAAAGACCGTATAGTCGAAGGGAAGCTCACCCGGAGTGCGGTCCTGCTCGAACTCCTGGAACATAACGACCATCGGGCCAGCGCCGTTGTTGAGCTGACCGACGTTACGGGCGACATGCTGGATTTTGGTCAGTAGCTTGGCCGGGGAGTAGGGCGAGGGATTTTTTCCGGAAGCGGGATTGTAGTCGTCGTAGATGGCGATTTCGTCGACGTCGAAGAGGTTTTCCACATTGTAGACCATCACCGTAAAGGTGGCCGGGACGGTCGCTTCTTGCGTGGAGGCGGGTTCTTCTTCAGCGGAGCAGGCGGTGGCCAGCAGGCAGCACAAAGGTAACAATAGAAGGCTTTTCAAAAAAGACATGGGGTTGCTATGGAGAATCATACCCCCTTGAGCAAGATTCATTCCGTGCTATTGCCAGAGAGCCATTTTTTTAGGGAGGCGGCCGCAGCGGCGCGGTGGCTGATGGTGTTTTTTATGTCGGGGCCAAGCTCGGCGAGGGTCTGCTCGTAGCCTTTGGGTATAAAAAGCGGGTCGTAGCCAAAGCCCTCCGTGCCACGTGGGGCATCCGCGATACGGCCGAGTAGCTCGCCTTGAAAAAGATGCTCGCCATCGGTGCTCAACAGGCAGAAGACGCAAACGAAGCGGGCCAGGCGCTTCTCCGAGGGGACGATTTTCAGGGCGTCGAGGAGCTTGGCGTTGTTATCGGCGTCGGTGGCGTTTTCCCCGGCAAAACGAGCCGAGCGTACGCCGGGCGCCCCAAAGAGTGCCTTGACGCAGAGCCCGCTGTCGTCGGCCAGCACCCACGCATTTGCGGGGGCCAGGGCTAGAAGTGCCTGCGCCTTGAGCCGCGCGTTACCGGGCATATCGGGAGCGTTTTCGTCCACATCCGGCATACCGCCCAGACTGTTGGCTGAGTGCAACGTTATCGGCAGACCGTCCAAGAGCGCCTGGATTTCCTCGAGCTTGTGGGCGTTGCCGCTGGCCAGATAGATGTCCATGACTACGGTTTGGAGAGAAAGCCGCGCACAAGGTGGTCCTCGCCGAGGATGGCGTGGCGTACGTCGGTAAGGCGGAAGGCCTGATTGATGTCATCGAATTCCTGCCCTGTGAAGCAACCGGGGGCGTCCTCGTCGGCCAGGAGTTTGGGGGCCTGATAGGCAAACAGGTAGTCGAGTTTTCCAGCCGCCAGCATCGCGCTCAACAGGCGCGGGCCACCCTCGATAAGCACACCGGTGATGCCCTCGCTGGCGCACCGCTCCGTGAAGGATTCGAAGAACACGTTGTCGGGTTCCGCGGGCAAGGTCCAAACCGCGATGCCTTGGCCTTTGAGCCGGGCGACACGCTCCGGCGCGACGTTTTCCCAGGTGACAACGGTGGTGTGCTCGCGGAATTCGTCGGTGTAGACCTTGGCGGTCAGGTTCCCGATTTCCGCCAGGCTGCGGTCAAAGATGAAACGGCGCGGACAAAATACAGGCCCTCCCTCCGGGCGTGAGGTGAGGCTGGGGTCGTCGGTTTGGACCGTGCCGCTGCCGCAAGCGATGGCGGGAAAGAGTTTTCGCCAACGATGGGCGTCGGCCCGGGCGGCGGGTCCGGTAATCCAGCGGGAGTGCCCACTGCGCGCGGCGATCTTGCCGTCGAGGGTGGTGGCGATCTTGGCGGCCATGAAGGGCTTGCCGGTGGTTATCCAGTGGTTGAATAAGATATTGAGATCACGGCATTCCTCCTCGCGTATGCCGCTAATCACCTCGATGCCTGCCTGGCGGAGAATGTCGAGGCCGTGTCCGGCGTGCGCTGGGTTGGGGTCGGTGGTGCCGACTACTACACGCCGGATACCACTGCGGATGATTGCTTCGGTGCAGGCTCCGGTGCGGCCTTGCGTGGAGCAGGGCTCCAGCGTGACGCAGAGCGTGGCATCCTTGGCCGGTGGGCGGGCCAGCGTCTCCAAGGCGGCGATTTCAGCATGGGCTTCACCGGCGGCACGGTGCCAGCCTTCGGCCACGATCTCTCCGCCTTCGAGGATGACGGCGCCGACCATGGGGTTGGGATGGGTATCCCCCCAGGCACGCCGGGCCAGCTCAAGTGCCCGGCCCATGGCTTCGTGAAGATCAGCCTCCATAAAGGAACGTGGGCTACCTATTCAAAAGTGTTGCCGTTCCAGCCCCACATGGAGCGCTGGGCGTCGTTGAACTTCACATAAACGCGGTCGCCCGGAATCCCCAGCTCTTGGCTGACAAATTCGCAAAAGGCGCGGGCAAATTCCTTGGTGCGGGCTGCCTGCAGG
The DNA here is from genome assembly GCA_030432235.1 of Verrucomicrobiia bacterium. Taxonomy (GTDB): domain Bacteria; phylum Verrucomicrobiota; class Verrucomicrobiia; order Opitutales; family Cerasicoccaceae; genus JAUIHT01. The sequence continues at coordinate 1,266,067 of JAUIHT010000001.1, forward strand.
CCGATCGACTTGAGCTCCAGATAGGCGAGGGGATCCGCGCTGCCGGCAAAAAGCATCGGCTCACCGTCTTTGAGCGCGACCATGACGTAGTCTTCAGGTTTGCCCAGGACCTCGGCGACTAGGGCGGAGGAACGCGCCATGAGCGTTTGCCGCTGCTCGGCGCTGAGGGTAAGGTTGGTTTGAAGATTCAGATAAGGCATGGAAGCATTCAATCGCTCCTGGCTTTGTGGAGCGAGGCCTTTCTGAGAATATTCACGAGCGACTTGGTCAGCAGGGGCTTGCCCAGGTGGTCGTTCATGCCGGCGTCGAGGCAGCGCTGACGGTCGTCGCCTTCGTCGTAGGCGGTGATGGCACAGATAAAGATGTCCTCGTGCTTTTCGCCGCCTTGCCCTTCGCGGATCAACTGGGTGGCCTCGATGCCGTCGATATCGGGCATGGCCACGTCCATGAAGATCAGATCGTAGGAGTTGTTCTGCAGGGCCTCGATGCACTCCAGGCCACCGCGTGCGATATCCGGATCGTAGCCCATTTCGCGAAGCATGTCGCCAAGCAAGCGGCAGGTGTCCTCCTCGTCGTCAGTGATGAGGATGCGGCTTGGGTAGGCCTCGGCATATTCGGAAAGGTTGTCCGGTTCCAGCGCCATCTGGATGGGTGGCTGGGAGCGGCCCCGGTTGGGCACGGCTCCGGCATTGAGCTCAACAAAGAATGTGGAGCCTTTGCCCGGCTCGCTTTGCGCCCAGACGCGCCCACCTAGAAGTTCGCAGATGCGGCGGCAGATAGCCAGCCCCAGCCCGGTGCCGCCATAGCGGCGTGTGGAGGAGGAATCCACCTGACTGAAGCTCGAGAAAATACGCTCCAGGTGCTCGGAGGCGATGCCGATGCCGGTATCCTTGACGGCGAAGGTCAGCTCCCATTGGCCGGGGCTCTCGGATGTGGATACGTGGTTGCCGGTAACGGTCAACTCGACGGAGCCTTTCTGGGTAAACTTGATGGCGTTGCCCACAAGGCTGAGCAGGACCTGCCGCAGCTCCAGGTAGCCGGTGTGGATGTAGCGTGGCAGGATCGGATCGCAAACGGTGCGAAAATCAAGGCCTTTCTGGCGTGCCTCCGCACTCATGGACTCTTCGACCTCGAAGAGCAGGGCGGGCAGATCCAGGTCCCGCTTCTCCAGGATGACATGCCCGGAGTCCAGACGGCTGAAGTTGAGCACGTTGTTGATCAGGTCGAGGAGCTGGTAGGCGTTGGACTTGATGATTTCCAGGTTGTCGCGCTGGCTCTCGTCGACCTGGGTTTCCAGGAGCAGATCCGCGAAGCCGATGATGGAGTTCATGGGCGTGCGAATTTCATGGCTCATGACGGCGAGAAACTCGTCCTTGCTGCGATTGGCGCGTGCGGCGGCCTGCTCGGATTCGCGAAGCTTTTTCTCGTAGGCGATGCGCTCACTGATGTCGTCCACCAGGGAGGCGACACCTACGACTTCGCCTTTTTCGTTCAGCAGGGCAGTGTTGTGCCACTCACAGGTGATGACTTTGCCGTCCTTGCGGACGTTTTCGTTGGTGCTGCGCTCGCCGCCTTTGCGCGCCATCAACTGTTTGAAGATTTCCTCACATTCTTGATAGAAGGAGGGCAGGATAATGGTGCTGGCGGGCTGCCCGATGATTTCCTCAGCCGTGTAGCCGTACATGCGCTCGGCAGCTTCGTTCCAGGCGGTGACTTTGGCATCCATGTCCCACTCGATAAAGGCGAGCGAGGTGTGCTTGAGGTGGAGGGACAGGCGCTGCTGGGCCTCGTGCTGCTTACGGACAGCCTGGCGCCTTTCGGTGATGTCACGGCAGCAGGCGATGATGCCCGTGATTTCTTCCTTGGGGCTCTTTTCCAGTGAGAAGGTAATGGCGGCCTCGAACTCCGAGTCGTCCTGCTTGCGCATGTTGGTTTCGACGCTCAGGTGTCCTTTGATCAGGAGCGGCTCCAGCACGTTGGCGCTGAGTTTTTCGGGACTCATGCCGGGCAGGACGGACTCGATGGACTTGCCCAGAATTTCGGAGCGGGAAAAGCCCAGCAACTCGGCGGCGTGTTGGTTCCAGCTCTTGATTTGCCCGTCGGTTTCCGTGCAGATGATGGCCAGTCCGATTTGGTCCAGCATGCGTGCCTGGATTTCCATGGCCTCCTGAATGCGCACGCGCTCCATCTCTATTTCGGCCCGTGCGGCGAAGAGTTTCAGTGCCGCCAGGACCGTTTCGGAATTTTTCAGCGGCTTGCGGTCCAGGATGGAAAGGATGCCGCGGATTTCGCCGCGGTTGTCGTGCAGGGGCACGCCCGCGTAGCTCTCCATTTTCATATCCTGCAGGTAGCCGTCCTTGGGAAATTTATCCCTCAGGCCGCTGGCGATGATGCAGGGGCGTCCCTCGATGATGTCTTCGCTGGGGCGATCAGCCGCGAGGTACTCGAAATTGGCCTGGGTCACGCCGCGATCACTGGCCGCCAGGGTGCGGACTTTTTTCCGGCGCATACCACGGATTTCGCCGACGAGGGCGTAGTCGACATGCAGAGCTTCGGAGAGCCGGAGCGTCAGTTGCCGGAAGAACTCTTTGCCCGAAGCCTGGCTGAGCGCCTCAGCGATGGAACTGAGGGCCGCCTCGGCCTCGGCGCGGGCCTGGGCCTCGCGTTTGTGTTCGAGGATGCGCCGGAGGCTGTGCGGGAGAAAATCCAGATAACGCCCCTCGCGATCTTTTTCGATCAGCTCGTCGATGCCGGAGGAAAGCGCATGCAGGACCTTTTCCCGGGGCGTTGGACCGCACAGAAACAGGGTGGCGATACCGGAATTCGACAGGATGTCGTTGTAGAATTGCAGGGCCGGATCGATGTGGTCGTTTGTGTGCAGTACACAGGCGCTGAACTCCGTGTTGTTGGCCGTCATGGCAGCCTCGGCCTTTTTCAGGTCACTGAAAATATCCAGCTTTGCCGAGGGTTCCTGCTCGGACAAGGCAGCCTGCAGGGAGTGGGTCGCCTGTTCATCCAGCGCGACCACAGCGATGTGTAGTTCGGAAGCCATCAAGCAATCAGAATCTGTAAAAAGTCAGTATTGAGTTAAGTAACTGTCAGTGGGGCAGGTAGCAAATCAAGTCAGTCAAATTTTGCTACCTAACGGTCAGATACATTCTAATAATGGGTATATGTGGAAATAAACAGGACCAGGGGCCCATGTGCAATGAATATTCATGTGCGGCATATGGCCTAGGCGATAGATAAATATTTCCCTGTTCGCAGATTTATCTAAAGGGTGGCATGAGCTATGCTTAAATCTTCTCAGTTATATCCTGCATGTGTGAGCCACGGTTCGTACTGTCAGGATAAGACGAAAAATGTGGGGTTCGGCGTTTCGGGGTTTCCGCCGGCCCCTTTTCGTTTGGTAATGGGGAAAAGTCCCGATGGGTGGCGCGAAATTGGAAAAATACGCTCGCCCCGGAGGCGTTGGAGGCTTTGGTGTGGCCCTCATGCCGGAAGGAAATGCCGTCAAGGCCATGTTTGCGGAGGTCGCCCCGCGTTATGATGTCGCCAACCACCTGCTCAGTGGCGGGGTGGATTTCTACTGGCGCCGGAAGTTGACCGGGCTGGTGCGCGCGCATCAACCGCAGACGGTGGTCGACCTGGCCACAGGCAGCGGAGATGTTGCCTTCGCGCTGCGGCGGGCCTTGCCGCAGAGCACGGATATCACGGGCATGGACTTCTGTGAGCCCATGCTGGACTCCGCCCGGGCCAAGCAGGAGAAGGCTGGCGCGGCACTGACATTTGAGGTGGGCGATTGTATGACCCTGCCCCTGGAAGACAACTCTGTCGACGCGGTGACTATCGCCTTCGGCGTACGTAATTTCGAGGACCGGGATCGCGGGCTACGGGAGATGCGCCGGGTACTGCGTCCTGGGGGTGCGGCTTTCGTGCTGGAGTTTTCCCAGCCCTTTGGCTGGTTCCGTCCGATTTACTACGTTTACCTGAAGGGTCTGCTGCCTCTGTTTGCCCGCTGGATTTGCGGTCGCCGCGACGCCTACGATTACCTGGCCGGCTCCATTGAGGAATTCCCCGCCGCTCCGGATTTTTGCCGGGAGTTTGAGCAGGCCGGATTTTCCAAAGTAAACGCCTTCCGGCTGACGCTCGGCATCGTCGCCATTCACCGCGCCGTGAAATAAGCTTAAACGTCCGGCTGGGCACCCATCGCCGATTCGAGTGTCTCCGAGACGACGAAGCCGCTGCCCGGAAGCAGGAACAGCTCGTTGACGGCGGCGCCGACGATATCGATTTGCGCAAGATGGCCTAGTTTCCCGACACATACCTCGCCGATGTGCAGCTTCATTGTCAGGGTAAGCTCGGGGAGTAGCTGCTGCAGCTCGGCGGTCATGTCGGCGTGAATCTGACGCAACGCCTTCAGCGCATCGGGGGTGTCCGGCTCCAGCACAAACAGGATGCAGTCGCCCATGTACTTGATGATGGTGCCGCGCACAGACGCCAGGTCCTGCCCAAACAGCTTGTAGTAGGTGTCGAGGAAGGAAAAGCCCGAGGCCGCGGAACTCCTCTTGCCGATATGCTCATGGAAGCCGGCGATGTCGACGGTGCCGAGTAGGTATGTTTTACTTCCCGGCTCCATCCTGCGATCACCCGTTGTCGCGGAAACGTGGGTTGGCGGTATCGATTTTTGGGGAAAGGAAATCCTGCACTCGGGGATCGGTCGAGGCCTTCAGACCCTCGGGGGTGTCGATGGTGATGAGGCTGCCGCCCTCCAGGAGCGCCACGCGGTCACCGATGGACAGGGCGAGGTCACGGTCGTGTGAGACCACGATGCTGGTGACGTCGAATTCTTCCTTCAGCGTTCCGATGACCTCGGCGATGTTGGCCGCGGAAATGGGGTCGAGCTCGGAGGTCGGCTCGTCATAAAGGAGCAGTTGCGGCTCCATGATGAGTGCGCGCGCGATGGCCACGCGCTTGCGCATGCCACCGGACAACTCCGAGGGGTGCTTGTCGGCGGAACCTTCGAGGTTGAGAATCTCCAGGGTGCGGTAAACCTTTTCGCGGATGGTGGCCTTGTCCGCCAGGCGATGTTCGCGCGGATAGAAGGCCAGGTTGTCGAAGACGCTCATGGAGTTGAAAAGAGCGCCTGCCTGAAAAACGAGAGCGGTGCGCACGCGCTCGTGGGTCTCGGCTACGCCGGCGTCCCGTGCGCCAATCAGTGCTTCGCCCGCATCGGGCTTTTCGAGCCCGGCCAAATGCCGCAGCAACACGCTTTTGCCTGCGCCGCTCGGCCCCATGATGACAAAGACTTCGCCTGGCTCCACGGACAGGCTGATGTCCTTGAGGACTGAAACCCCGCCGTACTGCTTGCTCAGGTCACGGATTTCCACCGGGACGGCCCGGCGCGGCTTACTCTCTGCTGCATTGCTCATCGTTTCTCTTGGGATGGAGCTAAGCGCGCCTGCCGCGCCACCGCAAGCGGCATTCGCTGCCTCCGTGTTTTTTCTTGCCGGTTGAGGGGCTTTACGATCTACTGAAGTTTTCCTTGTTTGGGGCTGTAGCTCAGTTGGAAGAGCGCGTCGTTCGCAATGACGAGGTCGTCGGTTCGATCCCGATCAGCTCCACCAAAGAATGCCGAAGTGCGGCATGTGAAGTTTCTGGTCGAGGTAGAGTTTTATCGAGGTAGAGTTTTATCTTGCCCCAAAACCAAAGCAGGGGATGTGCGTGCCTTGAGCTGTATGCGTGTTGCGAGTGTGCCCGGGGATAATGAATTTCTTGTCCTCTGAACAGGTTTATCGTCGGTCGAATTGAGGGTTCGTCACCGAGATGATGAAAAGAATCTATAGAAATTGAATCAATTTGATTGAATTACATAAACATGAGCATAGCTTTGTACTATGTTACCTGCTGTCCCTCAAACCCAGGGCAAAATCAGCTATCAATGGTTGGCCTGTGGGGCGAGTTTGCTTTCGGTCTGTTTCGCAGCAGTTGTCATGGGGGGGTGGTGGCTTGACATTGAGTATGTCAGGAATCTGGGCAGCGGCTATGCCACGATAAAGTTCAACACCGCTTTGTGTTTTCTGTTTTCGGGCTTGGCGGTTTTCTTTATCTCCCGGAAACGCCCCAGGACTATTGGCAGGTTTATGGCGGGACTTTTGCCCTGGTTGGTCCTGGCTCTATCGGTAAGTACTTTCGTGCAGTATTGGGGAGGGTTCAACCTGGGCATTGATGAATTGTTTGCATCCGACCCGCAAACGGATCCGGAAGCCTATCCGGGCCGAATGTCGCGGGCGACAGCCTTCAGTTTCTTCTTGCTCAGCCTGGGCATGGTGACCGAGCGGATTTTTGGAAGGAAAGGCGGACGGGGGAGCCAGATTCTGGCGCTGATCGTCCTGGTGTGTTCCCTGATTGGTATCTGTGGCTACGTGCTGGAGGCCGACGCACTCTATGGCATTCCCTGGTTCAGCTCTTATTCTTTGCCCACGGCTCTGCTCTTCTTCCTCTGCTCCAGCGCGTTCTTGTTCGCCTTTCCCGATTATCCTGTCATGCGGCCGGTTACCTCCGCCCTTTTAGGTGGTTTTTTGGCAAGGTGGTTGTTGCCAGTGGCAGTGCTGTTGCCGGTATTTTTTGCCTGGGGCCTCCTTCAAGCGATTAAAGCGGGGCATCTCAGTGCGGCATCGGCGGAGAATCTTTTCGTCGTGCTCATCGCTTTTGTGCTCAGCCTGGTTATCTGGCTGCTGGCGCGAACCATGAATCAGATCCATGGCCGGTTGCTTGAGCAGAATGTCAGCTTACGCGAGGCAGAAGAGAAAAGCTCATTACTGGCGGCTTTTGTCACTTCGTCGGTGGACTCCGTGATCGGCCTGGACAACGAGGGCAGGGTGATTGCCTGGAATCAGGCGGCTGAAAGCTATTTTGGCGCTAAAAAGGAAGACATCGTCGGTACGTCCATCTACGAGAGTAAGCTTTCCGGGCAAATCACTGAGGAGCTCATTCAGAAAGTCACCCAAGGGGAGATTCTGGAGCCGCTCGACATGATCTTCGAACGTAAGGACGGCTACACCATGGATTTTTCGCTGTCCATGTCTCCCGTACGTAATAAGGGCAGCGGGATAATCGGGGTGGCGATTATTGCGCGGGACATGACGTCCCATTACTCGGTCAAGCGCCAGTTGGAGGATACTCTGTATGAACTAGGGGAGTTCAAGTCCGCGCTGGACGAACATGCCATTGTGGCAACCACGGATGCACGCGGGCGCATCACCTATGTGAACGATAAGTTCTGCGCGATTTCCAAGTACAGCCGGGAGGAGCTCATCGGGCAGGATCACCGGCTTGTGAATTCCGGCTACCACCCGAAGGAGTTTATCCGGGACTTATGGAAAACCATTAGCGCGGGTCAGGTGTGGCATGGGGAGATATGCAACCGGGCCAAGGACGGCGCGGAGTATTGGGTAGACACCACCATCGTTCCCTTCAGGGACAAAGAGGGTGATATCCGGCAGTACATCGCGATTCGGGCGGACATCACCAAACGGGTTATCACGACCAGGGATCTAGCCCGGCAGACCGATGAGCTCAAGCGCTCCAACGCAGACTTGGCGCAGTTTGCTTATGTGGCCTCCCACGACCTTCAGGAGCCCTTGCGTGGGGTGAGTGGGTGTATTGAGCTGCTCCAGCGCCACTATGAGGCCTCTCTGGATGAACGTGGCCTGGAGTATATGCAGCACGCCGTAAATGGCATTCATCGCATGCAGAACCTCATCCGGGATTTGCTGGCCTACTCCAAAGTGGGAACGCGCCCAAAGGAATTCCAGTCCTTCGAATTGAGGGAGGCCCTGCTTGATGCGACGAAAAACCTTTCCGTGGCCATAGAGGAGTCCGGAGCGGAAATAAGCATCGGCGAGATGCCGGCTATTTTCGGCGATAGATCATTGATAGTTCAATTGCTGCAAAATCTGGTCGGGAATGCCATCAAGTTTAGCGGGGAGGGAAAGCCGTCCATCAAGATAACCTCCCGTGAGCTACCCGAGTATTGGGAAATCTCAGTTGCGGATTCCGGCATCGGAATCGAGCCACAGTTTTACGAGAAAATCTTCGTCATCTTCAAGCGATTGCATACCCGTGATCGGTACTCGGGCACGGGTATCGGATTGGCTCTATGTAAACGAATCGTGTTGCGCCATGGGGGTAAGATCTGGGTGGAGCCCAATGAGGAGGGCGGCAGTATTTTCCGTTTCACCGTAAAGCGAAAATAGGGTGAATTTTCTGTGACTAGGGTCAGTACAGTAGAGCCCTACCTAAATGATTGTACTTTTTTCTCTTTAAATTCTCTTTGTTGCTATTTTTATGTTCTATAAGGAATTGCAATATATAGACTCATGGCTATATTTGCTTTAATAAGCTATTTAGTCCGGACGGCATACCACCGATATACAAGCTCCACGCTCATTGAATAACCCCCTTCAGATTCTACTCGTCGAGGACGACCCAACTGACTTGCTGATCGCCAAGGAAGCTTTGGAGAGTTCTGGCATTCAGTATGAGCTGCATACCGTAGGAGACGGGGAGGCTGCACTGAACTTTCTTAAGCATGCGCCTCCTTATCAGAAGGCGCCGCGCCCCCATCTGGTTTTTCTTGATATGAATCTACCACGCCTGGATGGCCGTGAAGTGTTGGCGGAAGTGAAAGCAATTCCCCAGCTGAGTAATATTCCTTTCATTGTGTTGAGTACCTCGGATTCCGATGATGATGTCACCAAGGCCTATTGCCTTCAGGCGAGTTGCTATCTGGTAAAGCCCTGCAATTTGGAAAGCTTCACCGATATGTTTGCAGGTTTATTCAGGCTGTTTACGAAAAGTTTGAGACTCAACTATGAGCCCGCCTAAGAATCTATCGTTACTGCTTGTTGAAGATAATCCTACTGATCGCCTCCTGATTCGGGAGACGTTGATGGATTCTCTGAATGCTCCTCATCATTTAAGCGAGGCATCCAGCCTTGCGGAATGTCTAGAGATTCTGGGGCAAAAGAATATCGATGCCGTGCTTCTGGATTTGGGGCTTCCGGATTCGGAAGGGGAACGAAGCTTTTTAAAGATACTGGAAATGGCTCCGGATGTATCCCTTCTGGTCCTGACCGGATTGGAGGATGAAGAAGCGGGAGTCAGTGCCATGCGGCACGGTGCTCAGGATTACCTGATAAAAGGACAATGCGATGGGCCGACGCTGGCGCGGGCGGTTTTGTATGCGGTTGAGCGTCACCGTATCTCCTCGGAATTGCGGGATCTGGCTACTCGCCTTGGGGAAACCACCCGGCGGTTACGTGACAGCGAGGCGCGTACACGCGAGATTATCGAGGCTAATGAAGATGCCATGCTGGTGATCGATGAGAATAATATTGTCCATTTCGCCAATAAGTCGTCGTGCCAGATGCTTGGTATGAAGATGGATAAGCTGCTCGGCCAGCCTTTCCGTTATTCGTTCGACAGGTTGCGAAGTGGCGATTTGGAGATACGCCGTGAGGACGGTACCACCTGCCAGGTCGAGGTGCGTATTAGTCAGACCGTCTGGGACGATAATAAAGCCCATCTGATTACGCTCCGCGATGTAACCAAGAGAAAGGAGTACGAGCGCGAGTTACGGCTCTTCCGTACCTTGATCGATCATTCCTCGGATGCCTTGGAAATCCTTGATGCCCAGACCGGACAATTCCTTGATATGAATAAGACCGGTTGTACCCGCCTTGGCTATACACTGGAGGAGGTGAAGCAACGGCGCATCCATGATGTCGATACGATGCTCAATGATGAGAATTGGTTACTCAGGAGTGGTTTGATTGCCAAGGGTGAAGTCCACACGCTTGAAGGCATCCATCGCACAAAATCCGGAAGCACCTTTCCGGTTGAAGTGAACCTGAATTACGTCGAGTTGGATCGTCCCTATTTTGTGGCTGTCGTCCGTGACGTGACGGAGCGCAACTCGCTTGAAGAGCAGCTTCGGCAGGCGCAGAAAATGGAGGCTATCGGCACCCTCGCCGGCGGCATTGCCCACGATTTTAATAATATCATGGGGGCAATCCGCGGCTTTACGGAGCTGGCCCTGAGGCGTAGCCAGGATGACCAGGTAGGTAAATTTCTTGGGACGGTGGTTACTTCCTGCGAACGGGCCACGAAGCTAATCAACAAGATACTGACCTTTTCCCGTATGCAGCCGGATTCACGTCAGCAGATTAAGCTGAACGAGATCATTGAGGAATCCGCGGACTTGTTGCGTGCGACTATTCCGTCCACGATTGAGATAGAGGTGGACGTGTCCCCGGATCTGCCCTGCATACTGGCTAGTGCGGGCCAGATTCAGCAAATAATCCTGAACCTGGGAACCAATGCGATGCATGCCATGGATGATGGAAAAGGTAAAATCCGCCTCTGCATGGGAAGCGTCTATCTGGACGAAGATTTTACCTCCAAGCATAACAACATCAAGCCGGGCGACTATGTGTTTCTATGCATCAGCGATACGGGGAGCGGTATTCCCGCGGAGGTACTGGAGCGTATTTTTGAGCCGTTTTTCACCACCAAGGAACAAGGTAAGGGGACCGGGTTGGGGCTTTCCATGGTTCATGGTATTGTCCAGCAGCACGACGGCGTCATCACGGTAAAAAGCACGCCCGGGGAAGGGACCACTTTCAAGTGTTATTTCCCGGTGCATAACGAGGAGCCGGATGAAGCCCCCAAGACCAATCAGGAGGAAATTCCCGGGCACGGGGAAACGATCCTGCTGGTCGATGATGAAGAGTCGTTGCTTCACTTAGGTCGTGAATCTCTCAGCCTGCTGGGTTACAATGTCGAAACATGTGCATCCGCTACTCAGGCTCTGGAAAAGGTGCTTTCCGGAGACAACAAATATGACGTTATCCTGACCGATCAGACGATGCCGGAAATGACAGGGCTTGAGTTGGCCCGTGCGGTTATTGAGCGGTTCCCTGAGCAGCGCATCATTATTTCGACAGGTTACTCGGCGTTGTTGACGCAGGAGGTGGCAACGGAAGCGGGCGTGCGGGCTATTATTCGTAAGCCGGAGGGTATCGTTAAATTGAGTCAGATTCTTCACAAGACTCTCAAGCAGGATAAATCCACTCCCGATATGTTTATGGTGCATTCCGAATGATCGGGGCCATTTCCGGTCAGTCCGTTTGCTGTGCCAGTACATGCGTGAGGAACTGCTCTATCTGCGCGGAAATGGGTTCCAGGTCGTAACGGCGCTTCACCTCTTCGATGGCGGTATCCGCGATGGCCTTCCTCAGCTTTGCATCCTGCATCAGGGAGCGAATACCCTCCGCGACGGATTGCGGATTGGCGGTCTCGGCGAGAACGCAGTTTTCGCCATCGCGTCCCAGTTCGGCATCGCCGCCATCCGGACACAGAATGACAGGGAGTCCGGCCGACATGGCTTCCAGCGGGGTCAGCGCAAAGGGCTCGCCCCAGTTGCTGGTGAAAAGCAGCGCATCGTATTGGGCATAGATGGCGCGCATTTTCTCCGGTGGGGCGGAGAGAAACCGAATGTGGTCCGCCACTTCAAGCGCCTCTGTTTCGCTGTGGAGTTTTGCCACGTAGGTGTCCTCTCCTTTGCCAAACAGATCCAGCGTGACATCGAGGCCCTGTCTGCGCGCTTCAGCCAGGGCGCGAATAGCAGTCAGCGGATCCTTGTCCTCGCTCAAGCGTCCGACAAAGAGCAGGCGCTTAAAAGCTGAGTAGTCGCTCTTCTTTTCAAAAGCGCCGGTCTCGACCCCGCAGTAGATGACCTCCCCGTGCTGAACTGTGAACCCGGCATCGGCTGTCAGTTGGCGCAGGAATTCACTGCAAAAATAGATGTGCTTCCAGGCAAGTGCCTCCCACGACTGCGTGGGGACCCGGCGATCGAAGTGCGTTCTGATGCCCAACGTTTGGGCCGCGCCGCGCAGAATGCCCGATAGGCCTCTGGCAGGGCGGTTCCACCAGTCCAGCCAGACATCGGCCCGGAGGCTGCGGGCGATCCAGTGGTCCGATACGTCATAGACGACCGGTATCCGGCCGGCCTCCAGGCGATGCAGGAGGGACTTGGAGAGCCCACCCATATTCCAGATGTGTATGATGTCCGGCTGGAATGCTTGAATCGTTTGTTGCAGGACGGTGTGGTTTTCCTGCTCCAGTCGATAGAGCGATTTCAAAGGCAGCCAGGGATGGCCGAAGAAACCATGGATGCGGAGTTTACGGACGATACCGGCTTCCTCCGATTCGGGAACGCCTTCGCGCCGGTGATTTGAAGTCAGCACAAGGATGTCGTGGCCGCGAGCCCTCAGGCGATCCATGACCTGCTGACAGCGGACCTCATAGCCGCCCACCATATGCGGAGGGTACAGGTTGCTGATGGTTAGAATCTTCATTGCGATTGGGCTCGCGCTGCCGTGCCTTCCCGGTAGCCGTCCACGCGCCCGCGGCGTTGGTTCCAGCGAACCGCGGTGGCATAGGGGAGTTCCAGAAGTTTGCCTTCCCGCAGGCAATAGCGCGCGTCGGCGATCGTGTCTTTGAGGGTACCGGCCAGCATGAAGCGGGCGGGGTTGCCGACCGGATTGGCATGGCCCGCCTTGGCGACGGCAAGGGCGTCACCGCGAGCCCGCTTGTAGGCCTGCGCCAGCGTGTAGTTGTGTGAGTGGGTGGCGATGGATTTCTCAGCCAGTACTATCGATTTGCCGCCGTCGCCCATGCGGCGCGACCATTCGTCGTCCTCAGCGTATTGCAGGTCTTCGCGGAAGGGAAACTCCTTCCAGACGGTCTGCGAGGTCACGCAGCTGACCATGCTGAAGAAGTTGGGCCAGTGGACGCTTTCCCGGTTCGGCCCAAAGCAGCGATCGTAATCGTGGGCGTAAACCGCGCGACAATCGGGGCGGGGAACTTGTCGGCTAAAGGCGGAGCCGATGTCCGGCGTTTCTAAGGCGACCTTCAGCAGCTCGCTCAGCCACTGCCGGTTGGCCGGTGTGGCATCGCTGTTCAAGAAAACGACCCACTCGTTTTCGGCCAGTGTCATTCCGCGATTCAGCACCTTGCCGGGGACGTAGGTGCCGGGCTCAAGGATTTCAAAGGCACTGGGATTAAGGCGCCGAATGATCTCGTGCGAGCCGTCGGTCGACGCGCTGTCGATGACGATTAGCTGGATGGTGCCGGGGAAATCCTGATCGAAAACGGCAGTCAGAGTATCGCCGATGGCCCACGCTTCGTTGTAGGAACGCATGACCAGGCTGATGGATTGAGGAAGGTCGCTCATGCTCGGATATGGGCTTCGGCTTGTTGGTAGATGTTTTCCTGAAGCTCGCCTATTTGCTTCCAGGTATAGTGACTGTGGACCTCCTGTCGGCCCGCTTCCGCCGCACTTTCGCGTAGCCGCACATCGCGAATCATGCGCAGCATGCAGGACGTCAGCGCTTCGGTGCTGTCGGGTGCGAATTTCAGGCCGTTGCGTTCGTGGTCGACCAGCCGCTGTAGGCCGCCGACATCCGCTGCGATCACGGGTTTTTTCGCGGCCCAGGCCTCCAGTATAACAATGCCGAAGGGCTCGTGACGCGAGGGCAGGACAAAACAATCCAAGGCCGCCAGCAAATCCCGGTGCTCCTGGCTTTCCGCTTCGACTGCCGGTAGCAGATGGATCTGTTGCTTGGCCGGACTTTCCTCGATTTGCCGTTTTATCAGTTCGGCGTAGCGCGGATTCGTGGTCGGGCCGCAGAGGATTAAATGCGCCTGTTTGTGTTGCAGGCTGAGATGCTCGAAAGCCTCCACCAGCAGCGATTGGTTTTTCTGCGGGTCGAGGCGACTGATGCAACCGAAGCAAAAGTCGTCCTCGGCGATGCCCAGTTGTTTCCGTGCGGCAATGCGGTCTCCACCGGCCAGTGCGTCCGGGTCCACGCCGTTGGGCAGGTGGTATATGCGCTGATGCGAAAGGTGTTTTCGGGCGGCCTCGAATTCCGAATGCCCGACGCAGATGACGGCATCGGCGCGCTGGAGCAAATGACGGCTGCCGAGCAGCAGGCCGAACGGTCGCCCCCACTCGAAGTGCCCCTTCTGCGCGGCAACCAGCGAGTCCGCTTCCGCTTTAGGCACGTCGAACATGTTGCCGTGCAGGGTCACCACGAGCGGTTTCTTTTTGAGTCTCGCAACCGTACCGACCGTCGCCCCCATGCGCTTGGTCACATGGGCATGAAACAGGCGTACGTTCCTCAGTCTCAACAGGCGGGCGAAAAGGGAAAAGGAAAGCAGATTGCCGCCCTTCTTATCGAGGGCCTGTTTTTCCTCATGGCTGAGCCCAGTGAACGGATAGGTGTAGCGGTAGCGATGGATGGGGATGTCGCGCCAGACTTCGTGCGGCTTTTTGGCGAGGGCCTGAGAGGTATGAATTTCGGGTTGGAAACCGGCGTTCCTTTGCTCCTGACACAGATGGGCAATGACCGATTCCGTCCCGCCCCATTCATTGAGGGCGAAGCGTCGCGGGACATGCACGATGACGGCCGGTTTCATGGCTTCATTTGGTTAAGAATGTAGGGAACCAGTTGCTTTTTGCGGGACACGAAGTTCTCGGCGAACCAGGCGTGGCCATTGACTGTGTTCTCCGACGGCAGGATTTTGCCGAGCCAGCGTTTGTCCTTGGTGACGACGCTTAGGCGGCTGTTCTGTTTCAGCACATCCGTGATCATCAGGATGCCGAATGCCGCAGGCCCCAATTGAGTCAAGAGCACCTTTTCAAGTTCGCCGGTGCGTTCATCCGTTAGGGCGGAGAGGTCTACGGTTTCAATTTGGGAAACCAAAAATTGGTCTTCGCCATGCGTGAACGCCTTGCAGTCAGCGAGGGCGAGCGATTCCGCGTCCTCGCTGAGGAGACGGTCGTTGCGGCGCAGAACCTCGTAGCCGAAACTATCCAGATCGACGCCGGCGATCTCGGCCAACTCCCGGGCGATGCGGCGGTCCTGGTCGCGGGTCGTCGGCGATTGCAGGAGTAGAGTGTCCGAGATGAGGGCTCCCAGTAGCAGGCGGGCCTTGGAGGCGGGCAGGTCGAAATCCAGCTCTTTCCATCGCGCGTACAGGATGCTAGCGGTCGAACCCCAGATGCGGCAGTCGATCTCGACGGGCTCGGTTGATTCGATGTCACCGATGCGATGGTGATCGACTATTCCGCGGATTTCGGCTTCCTCCAGCCCGCGTATGCTTTGGGCCCGCTCAAAATGGTCCACTAGGATTACCTTCGGGCGCTCCGCCTCGGCCAGCTCCTGTGGGGTTAGGATGCCGTGGAGGGTTCCGTCGTCATCCATGACGAGCAAGCCGTAGCTGGAGTCCGCGATGCGCTTGCCGGATTCCGAGAGGACCTCCTCCGGATGGATGGTATCGAACCGGGGGTCCATGGCTGACGTGCAGGGGATGCACCCTCCCAGGCTGGTGCACAGGGCGAAGGCGCTTCCGTGGTAGGCGTAAACCGGTACCTGGTTTTGCCGGGACAGTGCCGGGCAGGGGTGTGGCCCGAAGACGATGATGGCCGCGGGGTTCTTGGCCAGCAGGGCCTGTGGGTCAGGGATGGCCGGGCCGCAGATGACGACATCGGCCTCGTCGAGCTCGTCGGCGTCGGAGAAAAAGCGCAGGCGTCTGGGTTCGCAAGGTAGGGGAACGGTATTGGCCTGCTCGATCGGCAGGTGCTCGACCAAGTGATACCAGTGCAGCAGCGTGCCGAGCATATCCTCGATGTTGGCGCTGAGCAGGTAGCTGATGCGTGGCATGCGATCACTGATGATGCCTTGCACCCGCTGGTTGACATCACGCACCACCACCAGGGGCGCCTGACTCTCCCGTAGGATGCGCATGGCCGTCTTCAGGGGCGTTTCCGAGGAGACACTCGGGACGCTGGCGCAGGCCTCTCCGGCTTGTGGCCGACAGTCTTCGCGCAGCAGGGGGAGCGGCTCGCCGGAAGATTCGAAAAGCCATTGGCTTTGCGGATTGGGTTCGCCCAGACGCACGGGAACCGCAGGCGCATCGGGATAGACCTTGGTGTGCATCCACGCCAGGACATGAGCGGACGCCAATGAGTCTGTATCGGGATTCCGATGGCCGGTTACGTAAATGGGATTGGGTTGGGGCATGGTGTAGAAATTCAGTTTGCGGCGGCGTCTTTCATCACCGGGAATATGTCCTTCAATTCTTTGACGCCCCGGGTTTCATGCGTGGCCAGCCAACTGGCGGCACTGTCCGCCTCGGCGGGGGCATAGCCATGCATGCCTTTGACGAAGCCCATGTTCATGAAGGAGGGCACAAACAGGCTGCCCGACGGCAGCAGGTAGAACAGTTCGCCGTAACGGTGGTCCGGGAAAAAGCAGCCACCGCGCTCCAACTCCTCATCGGATAAGATGCGCCCGTCGGGTTGTTCGCCCAACCAACGCATGGCATCCTCACGCACCTTCTCGGAATGGAACCAGAACCTGGCCATGGTCGAATCCCAAACCGCGATGTAGTCACGTCCGTATTGAAAGGGCAATGTCTGCCAGCGCAGCATCATATCCGAAGCTTGTGAAACTTCTGCCATGCCATGATCGCTGAACAGATGGATGCGCACGTCGTGGTATTGTTTGGAGGCGATGGCATGCAGCTCGCGTACGGACTGGGCAAACCGCTCGAAACCTGCCTCCGCCTCGGGAGCGTGTGGGCCGTAGCGGTGCATGGTGGCATCCAGCCCTGCGGTGAACAGGTAGAGAAGCTCAACATCGCCACGGGATAGCGCGTCCTTGGCTTGGGCGAGATTCTCGGCATCGCCGCGTCGCCAGTCCGACCGCATCCAGGGTTTTCCGGAGGCACGCCAATGCTCAAAGATGGTGTCCTGACCCCCGATAATGCCGCCGGGTTCGTAGATGTCTTTTTTCTCGGTATAGTCGAGGAGGGGCAGGTGCTTGAAAGGCACGCTATAGAGCTGGAAATAGCCGGTGTACTGAAGCTTTTTAGCCAAGTGTCGGCTGACCCTGTTCCGGACGCGATGGTGCCCGGCTATGCGCTGTGGCAGAAAGGACCACTTGCCCAGGGACTTGAAGGGGGATTCGTTGCCGGCCTTTACGAAGAAGGAAAAGTGTCCGTGCTGGCAGGGAAGCTCGCCGGTCAGGATGGTCGGGTCGCATGTCGAGGAGTAGCCGAGCAGGGTTTCGCAACGGTTTCGGACAGGCAGCAGGTCCTCAAGAATGCCATGCCGGGAAACCAGTTCCCAGCCGAGGGCATCCGCGAAGATGAAGCAATCGACCCGTTTTTTCATGATTTGGGCAGGTAGTTCTCGATTTGTTTGACGAGGTTCGAAGGGCTGAACGGTTTCGATATGACCGTATCGGCGCCGGACTCCTTGATTAGGGGCAGCAAATCGCTGCTGGTCCTGGCGGTGAAGATGAGCACCGGAAGATTTTCCATCCCGGGCAGGTCACGCAGATCACGCATGAGCAAGGTGCCTTTGGTGTCGGGGAGATCGTAGTCCAGCAGTGCGAGTACCGGCTGGATGGCTGGGGCTGCCTGCAGGCAGTCCTTCCCGTTCTGAAAGAAATGACCTTTCACTCCGAGCCGACGCAGGTGCAGTTGGACCAGCCTCAGCATCGTAATGTCATCATCGACTATGATTATACTAGACATCGGGATTTCGAAGAAAGAGCAGGGTTATGTCGTCCTGGAGCACTTTAGGATCGTCGTGGGATTTCATCAGGGCGCGTAAGTCGGACCACAGTTCGTCGCCCGTGGCGAAATTCCCTTCGCGTATGAAATTGCAGAATGCATCCCAGCCATAGAAGCCGTTTTGGTAGCGCCATTCGTAGCAGCCATCGGTAACGAGTATCACCCGGTCCCCACGGCCCATCTCAAAGGAACTGCTTTGGTAAGGATAATCGGTGATTAATCCAATAGGCGGCCCTGACGGGAGGAACTCCTGCAAGTTGCCGTCGCCCTTCAGCAATAAGGTCGGGCAGTGGCCCGCGTTTACCTGCTCAATGGTGGTTTCGCCATCACGCCAACGCAGGATGGTGGCGGTGATAAACATGGTTAGATCATCGAGCATATGCCTGAGTAGATTGCCAATGGAGCCGATGATATCCGTCAGCTCACGCGGCTTCTTAAGCAACAGCTCAAACGTAGCCCGGTAAATGATGCCCAGCATGGCGGCGGAGACACCTTTGCCCATGACATCAATCAGGGTGAGGTAATGGCTGCCGTCCGGGGCCTGGAAGTATTCGACATAGTCGCCGGCGACTTGCAGAGCCTCCTCCTGGAAGAGCAGGATTTCCCGGCCTCCGGCTTGCTTGAGCTTAAACCTGGGCAGGAGGTGCTTCTGGATGTCGGCGGCAATTTCGTATTCGCGCAAATCCTTTTCGGCTTCGTTGCGAATCGTGGTGGAGATGTGGTTGGCAATCGATATGCCGTAAATGTCGGCAAAGGTGCGCAGGTTACTGACCTCGGAAGACAAGATGCCGCGTTGCTCACTCTTCCTGGCGGCAGCGAGCATCCCGTAAATCTGGTCCCCCGAGACGACCGGGAGCAGGCAGCCGGAGCTGTAAGCTTTCAGGGACTCGATATCGGCGCCTAGCTTTATACGCCCGGTATGGCTTTCCCAAACGATCTCGTTTTTGCTATCCATCAACTCCCGGATGCCCTCGGGAAGATTCCCGCGCGGATGGATGTTGGGCCTGTCCTTCAATTCGGATAAGACAAACTCGGGCAAACCCGGCGAGGGATACAGTTTGAGCAGGTCAAAGTCGTTGCTCTCGGCGGTTCTGCTCAGGCTGTTGTCGATGAAGCTGCCGACGGAATTGGAGAGCATCATGCTTTCATTGAGCTGGTAGAACGCGGCCAGCCCTTCATAGCAGACTGACAGCTCGTCGAGGATTTTTTGCATCTCCTCGGAGGGCGGGTCCATGCCGGGAGTGGAGGATGCCAGCTTGCATATCTCAATTTTATACCCGCACTCGCCTCGCCATTCCTGGATGTGATCGCAGAACGTCGAGATTAGGAAAATACCGCGCCCATGGGTCTGCTCCTGTTCCTCCGGAAGGCGACTGTCTTTGAATGCCTCCGGTTCTGGTCCCGAGCCGGGATCCTGCACACTGACACAGATGCGGTTGTTGCGAAAACACCACTCCAGCGAAACCTTTTGTTCTGGATCATTGTCTGCCCCGTGCAGGATAGCGTTGTTGAGCAGTTCGGTAAATACCAGCTTCCATCCGGCGATTTCATCAGGAGGTATTTCCAGAATGGTTAGAAAGTCGGTGAATTCCTGGCGAACGGAGGCAACCAGATTTAGATCCGCAGGCAGCTCCAGTTGATGAACCGAGGTGATGCTATTGGATAAGACAGCGGGCATTTCAGGTATCAGCTTTGGGGAGATAAAAGGTGAATATGGCGCCGCCTCGTTTGCTGTTTTTCGCCTGTATGCTTCCGCCCAGTCGCCGCAGGATTCGTTCGACGATGGAGAGCCCCAGGCCGCTGCCTTCGCGCCGGTTATTCTGGCCTTTGTTAAAGGGCATGAAGAGCGGGTTGGTATTCTTCGGCAGGCCCCGGCCGTTGTCTTCCACCGAATAGGCGTTGGTGTTCGCCGGGGTGTTATGCGAAGCAATCGTGATGACGGGTGGTTTGCCGCCGTACTTCACCGCATTGATGATGAGGTTGGACCAGACCTCCTTGATCCAGGGAGCGAAGCCAATCGCGTCGGGCAGGTGGCCCTCGATGTTTACCCGCGCCTGGTTCTGCTCAAGATACGATTTCAGGTCCCGTAGGACTTCGCCGGTGAGTGCCTGCATGTCGATCGGTCCCAGCGGTGCTTCGGATTGCCGGTGTTGCGCGAAAGCCAACAGGCTATGAACAATACTCAGGCATTGATGGACCCCGGTGTAGATTAGGTCGGCGATTTCCTCGACTTCCTCGGGGCTGAGGTCGTGGAAGGTTTTAAAAGACTCGGCGGAGTTGAGAATGATGCCCAGCGGATTTTTCAGGTCATGGGCCACCGTCATATCATAGGCTTCGAGCTCCTTGATAAGCTCGTCCTTGCTTTCGTTTTCTTTGTGGAGTGCCTCGCGAAGGCGATGTATTTCAAGGTGTGTTTTGACCCTGGCCAATAACTCGGTGTGCTGAATGGGCTTGGTGATGTAATCGACGCCGCCGGACTCGAATCCCTTCAATTTATTTTCGGTGTCGTTCAGGGCGGTCATGAAAATCATGGGAGCGCCGTTGTAATCTTCGCGTTGCCTGATGGCGTTCGCCAACTCGAACCCGTCTATTTCGGGCATCATCACGTCCAGCAGTATTAAGTCCGGCTTGATTCGATCCAGCCGGCGCATGGCGACGTTTCCGTTTTCCGCCGTAAGCAGTCGGAACCCGCATTGAGTCAAGTGAGCGCACACAACCCCAAGGTTGGTGGGGTTGTCGTCGACGACCAGTATGGTGGCATCTGTTGATGGGAAGTTCATGTTTGGTTCTCCAATTCCTTCTGTTCCATGGAAGCACTCAGGACGGCCTCAAGCTCGTCACTACGAAATTCCGAGGCCAGAACCTCCAGCTTGCTGTAGAAGGCATGGTGTGCCGGGGTGGCGTTTTTAACGGCTTCCAACTGCTGCTGAAGAGTGAGTATGTCTCCATCGGCTGCCAGATGGTGAAGGTCCTGGATGATTTTCAGCGAGGGTAGTTCGATGGAGTCTAAATCGATCTCCCTGTGTTCTTCTCCCTCGGCTTCTTTCTGGGACTCCAGTTCCAAATGCAGGATAGATTCCAGGATTTCAAATAACTCACGCGCTTTCACCGGTTTGGAGACGAAGGCATCGAAGTTCTTGAGGCGTTCGGCATTCTCTCCATTTTGTATCACGCTGGCGGATATGGCTATTACCGGGGTGTGACTGGTGTGGTCTGTGTTTTTCAGGTGGTAGCAAAGTTCAAATCCATCCATGCGCGGCATAAGCAGGTCGGTGGCAACCAGGTCAGGCTCGCAGGACTTGGCCATCGCTAGCCCTTGCTCGCCGTTTTCCGCTACTTCAACCCTGAAGCCTGCAGGAATGAGGAGTTCCTTCAGGACGCAACGGCTATAGTCGTCATCCTCGACAACCAGTATCGTTTTGGATGGGCCTGCATACTTGCGCACTCTGGGGGCGAGGCTTGGGGCTTTTAAGGGAGTGGTGTCAATTGGCGGTATGTAGGGGATCTCAAACCAAAATCGCGTACCTTTGTTGTGGGTGGACTCGAAATCGATCTCGCCATGCATGAGCTCGACGAGTTTGCGGCAGATGGGCAAACCCAGACCTGTGCCTTCGGCCTTATGCTTTGTTGTGGCCGACTGCTCGAATGCCTCGAAGATGAGAGCGCGTTCATTGTCCGGAATGCCGGTGCCGGTATCAATGATGTCGAAATGCATGGACGACTCGCGATGGCCGGCGCGCAGGTATACGCTTCCCGTTTTGGTAAACTTGATGGCATTGCCGACCAGATTGAGCAGTACTTGTCGCAACGCACGGCCATCGGAACGAAAACGATAGTCCAGCGAATCAACGGGCTCGTCGGTTTCGTAGTCCCATAGTTGTACCTGAAAATCGAGCGACTTGAGTTCGGCTGTGGGCCGGAACATATCCTCCAGGTCCCGGAGCAGATCTGACAGGCTAAGGTCCTCGGATTCCAGATCGAACTTGCCGGCTTCGATTTTCGACAGATCCAGGATATCGTTGATCAGATTCAAAAGGTGTTCGCCGCTCCGTTCGATGGCGCCTATCATTTCGAAGGCTTCCTTGGGGAGATCTTCACGCATGCGAAGCACCTGCGTATAACCGAGTACTCCATTGAGCGGGGTGCGGATTTCGTGGCTCATGCTGGCGAGGAAGCGGCTCTTGGCCTGGTTCGCTCGGTTGGCATCCTCGGCGGCTTCCTTGGCCTGTTGGGAAGTTAGCTTGAGGGCGATTTCGGTGTCCTTCTGCCGGGTGATGTCTGTCTCAATGCCGATAAAGTTTGTCAACTGACCCTTGTCGTCAAAAAGCGGATTGATATCCAGGCGAAGCCAGTAGGTCTGTCCGTTTTTATGATAGTTGAGCAGCTCGGCCGTTAAAGGCTCTTTACGGCTCAGCTTCTCGCCGATTTCGTGAACGGTTTGTGTGTCGGTCATGGGCCCTTGCAGTACTTGTCCGGGCTTCTTGCCCCGCATCTCATCAAGCGTGTAGCCGGTGATGTGCTCAAAGGCCTCATTGATCCAGAGGATGCGACCGCTCTCGTCCGTGATGACGACCCCGTTCATGGTGTGACTGGCGACAAGCGAGAGGCGGCGGATTTCCGCTTCGGCTTTCTTGATTTTCGTGATGTCCAGCATCACGCCGTTGAAGATGACCTCTCCGCCACCGCCTTTGGCCGGCCGGCTCGTACCGCGCCACCATTTTTCTTCACCAGAGGATGTTATCAGGCGCCCTTCGAAGTGCCAGTCGCTGAGCTGCTGGACGGACTTCTGAATGGACTCCTTCCAGCGCTCGGCGTCGTCGTGGTGTATCTGAACAACGCGCCAGTTCTTGAGTGCTTCCTTGGCGGAAAACCCAAAAAACTCTTCGCTGCGAGGACTGACATAATAAAAGCCACACTCGCCATTGGGACGCTCGTACCACTGGTAGATGACCCCGGGGAAACTGTGGGCGAGCGCGGACAGCCGTTGCTCTTCCTCGCGTAATTTGCTGACTGAGTATTTCAGTTCTTCGGTCCGGCGCTCGACGGTCTTGGAAAGCTCGTTACTGAGTTTCTCCAGTTGTTTGTTTTTTTCGTAGAGCTGCAGCGACTTGGCTTCGAGCAGGCGCTCAGACTCCTTGCGGGCTGTACGTTCGCGCTCGTAGCGCTTTTTCCACTTTTCCGCTTCCTCGCTCATGCTCGGTGAAATCAGTATAACCGGGATTAGGCATGTGTCAGGCGAAAGGTCGTTTTATTTTCGCCTTGGGGAATTCTGGTAATCTCGGCATCCTCATTAAAGTGCTGGAGGCATCCACGTATGAGCCCTTCCGCGAAATCTTCCATATGTCGCCCGGACTCATAATGCATGAGCAGGGTGTTTTCGTCCGGCTGTTCACAGTCAAATTTCGGCAGCTCGGCATCTGGATACAGCTTGCGCACTTCGACATGGATATACTGATCTATTTCGCCCAGAAATGCGAAGGCATCGGTTGCCCCTTCGAAAAAGCCGGGGTATAGCTCATGGAACCGGGAGAAGAGATGCTCCCCGTAGATTTTCAGCAACTCGTTCGGGGGAATCCCGGAGTGCTTACTCAACTGCATCACCAGGGAGACTATCTCCTCGTGGGGGTAGGTGCCGACGGCCGTGTACGCGCCTTTGGAGACAGGCAACTCGGCATCCTCAAGGATCTGGTCCACCATATTCATGCCGAATTTATTTTCTACCATGTCGAGTAGCTCCGTAAATACCATGCCTTTCATAGAGGGCCTTTCATTTGGGTTAGGTTTTTTAAAAAAAACGCGCATTGGGGACGCGTCCGCTCGGGGTGGGTCACTTGATACACTGCGTGCAGTCCCTCCATGGGGTCGTCCGGGCTGTGGCAGTCCATGCAGTCGCTATAGGCGATGGCGCCAGGCATGGCCTCGCGCAAAATATCCTGCCAGTCGGCGGGCAGGTTCTCCAGTTGTTCCCGACTGCGAGGCAGCGGCCCATACAACTGCATGCGGCCCCGTGCGGCCTCCCAGAGCCAAGGCAGCCTTTGAGCCCAAAGCGGGCAGCGGCCCAGCCCGGGATAGGTGGTACCACTTGGGCTGGGAATGCCAGGTTGGGTTGGCAGACCGAAGGCCAGCTTTAGCCTCAGGCGTAGCCACCAGTACAGCGCGAGGAGTCTTTCGCCAAGAGGCGGCTTCTTGGCTTTGAGGCGCGTGGAATCGGCCAGAAAGGAATCGATGCGATTTACCCGCGCGCGATGCTTGCAGTTGTAAAGCACGCCGCCATTCAGTATGGCGTTTTCCAGGGTCAGTTCAGCTCCGAGGAAACTGTGGTCGATCAATCTCGCGTTGCGCACGATGGACCCTTCCGCGACGAGGCTGTTGGTGCCGAGCACAGCGTTGGGCCCAATGGTGGCGCCTGGACCGACGGAAACCTGGTCGCCAATGAAGTAGGGGGGCACCAGGTTGGCTTCCGGATGGATGTTGCACAGCCTACCGATGGAGAGTGCCTCATTGTATTGACTGCCGGCCTGCTGCTTCAGCCATTGCTTGTCCATTTCCAGCCAATGGCTCAAGAGGTCCCATCCGTTGGCCGGGGCTGTCAGGGGAGGGCACTCCGGCAGGCCGTGAATGCATAGGCCACGGTCTGCATCGACTCGCGAAGTGGTAACGCATTCGATTTGCAGGGGCCATAGCGTGGCCCGGTTGACGGCCCGGCGAACCCTATCCGGCCGGTCGGTGGTCCGCACTTGCACTTTTTCGTATCCTTGGTCCTGCGCGTAGTCGAACCAGTGGTAAAGCAGAGGTTGGTCACCTACCGGCCAGAGGACAAAGGGGTTGGGCAGTTGTAGGGGCAACTCCAACTCCAGCCAGTCCGGGCAGACCAGAATCAAGGTGTCGCTGCGGTGGTTCTGCGGAGGTAGCGAGGACATCGTCTTCAGTAGGCGCCTTTACCAAGGATAACGGCGGGAACGGTTTTGAGCAAAATGAGGATATCCTGTTTCAGGCTTTGGGCCCGGATGTATTCGAGGTCCAGGCGCACCTGGCCTTCGAAGTCGATGTCGGCGCGGCCTCCGATTTGCCACAGGCAGGTGATGCCGGGCTTGGCCATCAGGCGACGCAGATGAAAGGCTTTGTAAAGGGCGACTTCCTTCGGTACCGGAGGGCGGGGGCCGACCAGGGACATGTCTCCCCGGAGCACATTATAGAACTGCGGGAACTCGTCCACGGAGAGCTTGCGGATGTATTTGCCGACCTTGGTGATGCGTGGGTCGTCCTTCATTTTGAAGGTTACGCCGGCTTCATGCTGATTCTGTTCGGCCAGCTTGTCCTTAACCGCGTCGGCATTAACTATCATCGAGCGGAACTTCCAGCAGGTGAAGCTTCTGCCCTCCAGGCCGACTCGCTTTTGGCCGAAGAAAACGGGGCCGCCGTCCTCCAGCTTGATGAGTGCCGCGGTGATGGCAAATATCGGCGAAAACGCCAGCAATGCCACCAACGAACCCAGCACATCCACTCCGCGTTTGGAGGCCTTGCTGAGAGCCACGGTTGTCTGCCAAAACCAAATCTTTCGCCGCATACGACGGCGCCACTTATTTACTTGGACTTGTCCGTCAGCAGAGGACCAGTAGGTAGAGGGATTGTCATCGGAATTCAGAGTAGGCATGGCCGCTTTCCGTTGCAGCTAACTTAATTCACTCAAACAGTACTTGCCAAGTCTGAATCATTGATAAATAATCATTACTAATCCAACCCCATGAAATATGTCTTTATTTGAAGTATTGTCGGAGTCTGAATTATACACCCTAAGACTTTCGACCCAGACGCTCGAAGCAACGAATGCAGCCGAGTTTAAAAGTAGTGTTGGTGAGCTTGAATTGCCGGATTCCGGTCGCGTTGCGGTCGATTGTGAAACACTTGAATTTATAGACAGCTCTGGTTTGGGGGCTCTCCTGCATTTGAATAACACATTGTCCAAAGCATCACGTCCACTCATTCTGAGAAATCTCAGTCCGGAGGTTCTTAGTGTGGTGGAGCTGCTCCGGCTAAACACCGTATTCGCCTTGGAAAGCTAGTTCAATGAGCGAATACTTCAACGGGCATTACCCGGCCCTGTTGGAGGCCATCGAACAGCATTTTGAACGTGCCCGTAGTGTCTTTGAAAAAGAATCCGCGGGACATATCCACGCGCTCATCCTGGGTGGTGGCTACGGACGCGGAGAGGGTGGCGTCTGCGAGCGGGACGGGGTTCAGGCTTTGTACAATGATTTAGACTACTTTCTCTTCTGTGACCAGCCCGAGGATACTGAACTGCTGAATACTGTGCGCGAGTTTGAGGCGATCGAAAGCCGCACACTGGGTATCGACGTTGAGATAACCTGCCTGCGTCCCGATACGCTCAAGGATGTCACCGAGTCCATGATGTTTTACGACCTGATTTGTGGTCATCATGTGGTTGTGGGGCAGTCTGACTTCCTGGCCAAGTATCGGGACGGCCTGGATGCTGCCAAAATAAAGCCTTTGGAGGCGACGCGTTTGCTTTGGAACCGGGGCAGTGGACTGTTCTTTGCCCGTTGTCGCCTTGAGGACGAGGAGGCGGCGGGCTTTATACACCGGCAACATCAGAAGCTGGCCTTGGCTCTTGGAGATGCCATCCTCTGCATCAACGGCCTGCATCATGCGCTTTGTCGTGTGCGGGGCGAACGCTTGCAGGCACTGGAAGACCCTCTCCTCACCGACGAGCTGCGCGCGCTTCATGCAGAAGGGGTGGCTTTTAAAGAGCGGCCTTTGCCGCCACCCCGAAATAGCGACGAGCTGACTACGCGCAACGGACGGCTGCGTGCCCTTTGGCAGGAGGTCTACCTGGCCTTGGAAGCGAGGCGTCTGGGCCGGGGCTTTCCTGATGCGATAAGCTATGCGAGGTATCCGGGCCGACTTTTTCCTGATGAACCTTGTTGGCGTTGCCTGCTCCTGGCGGTACGTGACCGACTGCGGCGCGGCGGCGCTTTGAGGCCGGTGACGGACTACCCACGAGGCGCGCTGATGCGTGCTCTTGTCATTCTCAATGGGGAAACGCCGGACCTTAACCGGGTACGCAGATATCTGCCCTTAAAGGAAATTTCGCTAAATGTGACTCACCGGGTTTACGAGACATGGTGGGGCTATTATAGTTAAACACATGGAACGGCTACTGGTTATACTGCCCTATGTTCCGTTTCCTTTGCGCAGGGGGACATTCCAACGGGTGTTTCATCTCACGGAGCAACTGGCCAAAGCCTTTGCGGTCGATTTGTTCTGCCTCTCCCACGAGCGCGAAGACAGCTATTCCCTGCCGGAATTCGAGTCCCGGTGTGAGCGCGTGGTATTCAGTCCGTTTCGGCATCCTCCCTGGCCTTCTTTCTGGACCAACCGTTTGTGGCATCCCTGGCCGACGACCATCCGGCACTGGTATTGCGCGGGGGCCATGTCCCAGTTGGGAGAATTTATTCGGGGCAGGAGCTATGACGGTATCTATTGGTTTGACCTGGTCATGTGGCCGTACATCGAGCGTTACTTTGGCAATCACCGTAATCGGATTATGGATCGGAGTCGGGTGGACTGGCTGTTCCAGACCGAGGAGCTGGCCACGCTTGAGGACACGGCGTGGGGGCGGTTCATGCGCCGTGAAAACCTCTGGAAGATTGCGCGCTATGAGCGCCGCGTTATGAGCAGCGTCTCTTTAGAGGTGGTGTGTGGCGTGGAGGA
Source organism: Verrucomicrobiia bacterium (assembly GCA_030432235.1). Lineage (GTDB taxonomy): Bacteria > Verrucomicrobiota > Verrucomicrobiia > Opitutales > Cerasicoccaceae > JAUIHT01. The sequence continues at coordinate 1,293,508 of JAUIHT010000001.1, forward strand.
TAAGGAGTTTCTGGATAAGCGTCTGGAGGCGTCGGAAAAGGTCTATGTGCTGCCAAACGGCGCCAATGTTGATTTCTTCAATGCGGAGCAGTGGCCCCCGAAGCCGACTGCGCAGCCAACGGCTCTTTTCTGCGGAGCTCTGGACTACACTCCCAATACCGATGGGCTGAAATGGTATTTCGAGTATATCCACCAGCGCATCCTGGAGCGTTGTCCACAATATTCCATCATCCTCGTCGGCAAGAGTCCGACGCCGGAAGTAGCAGCCTATGCGGAGCTGCCGGGAGTCGACTTTCAGGGAGAAGTGCCCGACGTGCGCCCGTTTTACCAGAAGGTCTGGTTTCAGGTGGTGCCCTTGCGCATAGGCGGAGGCACTAGGCTGAAAATCTCCGAGGGCCTGGCGATGGGAAACCCCGTGGTTTCGACGACCTTGGGGGCGCAGGGGCTGGATTTGGAAGGTGGTAAAGATCTGCTGCTGGCTGATTCAGCGGTGGACTTTGCCGAGGCCTGTTTACGTTACGTGGAAGAACCGGGTATGCGCCGGAAACATGCCGAGAGTGGACGGCGCAAAATCATCGACGCTTATTCCTGGGAGGCGCTCGGGCAAAAGCTCGTCCATAAGATCCAAACACTGGGGGTGATGCCATGAATGCGGAAACGACTGATAACAACACAGAGCAGGAGCCGCCCATTGCTGTGCTTCTGGGATTGCCGTTTCACGACTTGACCAACGATGAGGCTTTGGAGGAGTGCCGTCGCGCCCTAAAGGGGGAAATTCCCGGCTACTTCGTGACCGCTAACGTGGACTTCGCCGCGCAGGCTTACGGGGATCCAAACCTGCGTACGATTCTATTCTACGCCAGGCGGGTTTTCTGTGACGGCATGCCCTTGATCTGGATATCAAAAATTCTCGGGCATCCCTTGCGGGAGCGCGTTGCCGGATCGGACATTACCCCGAAGCTGTTGGAGGAATGCGCCAAGCTGGGCAAGCGCGTGTATTTGTTTGGCAGTGATGAGAGCACCTTGGAAAGGGTCGTACAGGTCCTCGGTGAGCGTATGCCCAAGCTGGAAATCGCCGGCTATGAGTCGCCGCCCATGGGGCAGATACAAAGCTGGAGAAACAGCGACATCGTCGAGCGCGTTCGCAACTCACGCACGGACCTGTTGCTGGTCGCCCTGGGCTGCCCAAAGCAGGAGAACTGGATTTACCAATACGCGCATGAAACCGGCGCTCAATTATCTATCGGTATCGGTGCGTCTCTCGACTTTATTGCCGGCAAGCAAACGCGCGCGCCGGCCTGGATGCAAAAAACCGGCATGGAGTGGTTTTGGCGTATGGCCACCAATCCCAAAAGGTTATTCGGGCGCTATGCCCGGGATTTTATCTTCCTCGCGCTGGTTACCTTCAAGCAGCGGATGACCTTGCGCCGTCGGGCGGTGCGACCCGCCGAGGCTGCGTCGGAACAGGGACTTGATGAGCAGGCGATATGTAAGCTGTCCTGGAGCGGTTCGGCGGAACGCGCCAACATTGATACGCTGGCCAAACCTCCGGACTGGAGCCGTCCCGTTCTGCTGGATTTAAGTGCGGTTGATTTTATCGATAGCGGTGGGATGGGCGCGCTGGCCGGTATGGCCCGGCAGGCACGTGAGAACGAGCAGGTTTTCGCTCTGTGCGCTCCCTCGGATATTGTGCGCGGCGCCCTCAAGGCCATTCGCATGGATACCTTGCTGGTGATGCTTGAGAGCGAAGCGGACTTTGCCGCGCTGATCGCGGAAAGGCAGACGGTTTCCCAGCCCAACGATGATCCTTCCATCGTGAAGATCATTTTGAGCGGCTATCAGGATGCTTCCAACGAGGATCAACTGAAGGCGCTGCTGGCGGTCACCCTGGCCGTGCACAAAGACTGCCGCACGCTGGTCATCGATTGCGCCGAGGTTACTTTCATGGACAGCCGCGCCATCTGCGCGTTGTTGTCCGCGGCCCGTAAACTCAATGAGCGACAGGGCCGGGTCGAGCTGCAGGGTATGAAGCCGCAGGTTCGTGAATTGATTCGCATGCTGCGCCTGGACACGGTACTGCCGGACAGGAAGCAGAAAGGAGAGGGCCATTAAAGTCCTGCTGTCAGCGGGCATGATTCAAGGTGGCCTGTCAGGAGTTGGCCGTTATGTGATCGCGTTGGCCGGCGCACTCGTTGAACGGGGTATCGATTTGCATGTGGCCGGGCTCGAGGCTGACCGAAGACACTTTCCACGCATAGGGGAATCCAACTGGGTGACGATTCCTGATTCCGCCTCTTCGGGTTTGAAAAACCTGATCTGGCACCAGCTAAAGCTTCCGGGGATATTGAAAAAGGGAGGCTACGACCTCGTGCATATCCCCAGCTACCGGCGTATGATCATCCGCAGCCCGGTGCCCCAGATTGCGACCATCCACGATTGCGCGCCCTTCGTCCTGGCTCACAAATACGATTTTTTCCGTGGCTTGTTTGGCCGGCGACTCGTCCCCTGGATGGCGCGTCGCATGGACCGCGTGATCGCAGTCAGCCAAACCACGGCCGCCGATATTGAAAAATACCTGCGGGTCGATTCCGGGCGCGTGCAGGTGGTTCACAACGGCATCGATCACCGACATTTCAAGCCTGCCGAAGCCGTCGCTCTGGAGGCTTTCCGGCTGCGTCACCACCTCGATAAGCCATATCTGGTGTACATTGCCCGCTTCGAGCATCCGGCCAAGAATCATGTGCGGTTGATTCAAGCCTTCAGCCAATGGCGGAAAGAAACCGGTTGGGACTGGCAACTGGTTCTGGGCGGTGCCCCCTGGCATGGCAGTGAGGTGATCGACGCTGCCATCGAGCGATCACCGGTCCGTGATGAGATTCGCCTGCCGGGGTTTATCGACGATGCGGAGCTGCCCCTCTGGTACGCCGCGTCCAAGGCGCTCGTTTTTCCGTCACTGATGGAGGGATTCGGCTTTCCCGTCATCGAGGCGCAGGCCTGCGGTGCCCTGGTGCTCACTTCGGATAGCACCAGTCTTAAGGAGGTGAGGGGACCGGCCTCGCTGTGTTCTGACCCCATGAGCGAGGCGTCCATGGCGGAGGCGTTGAAGTCGCTCAGTGGCCTGTCGGAGGCGGAGCGAGCCGAGCGTATCGCAACGGGGTTGGAGTGGGCATCGCAGTTTAGCTGGGAGCATGCCGCTGAAGCGATGGAAACGCACTACCGGGAGGTGCTGCATGGATAAGCCGGAATGGAAGCGGCGGTTCTGGGCCAACACGGGTAGCAGCTACGTGCAGATGTTGCTCCGCCTGGTCCTGGGGCTGATTCTGTTTCGCGCGCTTTTCAGCTCGCTCAGCGAAGAGGCCTTCGGATTCTGGTCCCTGCTGTGGTCGCTCTTCGGGTACGGCATCCTGTTGGATTTCGGCTTTGGTTTTACCGCGCAGAAGGCAGTGGCGGAAAAGACCGCGCAGGGAGACACCGAGGGCCTGAATCGTTTACTTGCCACCATCTTCTGGACCTTTATCGGCCTCGCGGTGCTACTGGCGGTAGTCTTCCTTTCCATCCGGCCGTACTTCCTTGAGGCCGTCTCGGTTTCACCCGATGACTGGCAGCCCTTCGGTAAGGCTTACCTGATTTTCTTTGTCGGGATGGCCCTGACTTTTCCGCTGGGGCTCTTTCCCGAAATCCTGCGCGGCAAGCAGCGCATTGACCTTGCGAACTGGGTCGGGGTCGCCAACACCTTGCTGCACTTTGCCGCCATCATCACGGCACTGTCCCTGGATTGCTCGTTCCCCGTGCTGATGGCCATCAGCATTATTTCCAGCCTCATTCCCAACGCCTTTGCGGCCTTCTTCGCCTTCCGGTTGCTGCCCAAGCTTTCACTTAAGCCCGGCTTTTTTGAGTGGAGCTCGGTCAAGGCTCAGATGGGGTTTTCCATCGCTGCCTACCTGATCACCTTCAGCAATCTCATCATGGCCAAAAGCGATCAGATGGTCATCAGCCTGACCGTGGGCGTGGCGGCGGTGGCCATCTACCAGGCGGGTTTCAAAATGGGGGAGATGCTGAACATGTTCAGCGTGCAACTGCAGTCGGCACTGTCGCCGGCAGCGGCGCATTTGAAAGCCAGTGGCGACGAGGCGGGGTTGCGCGAGCTGCTCTTGCGCAGCTCTCGGCTGACCTTTGTTGCGGTAACGCCGGCGTACGTGTTGTCCGCGGTCTATCTGGATGGGCTGATCCGCTTGTTGACCGGCCTGGAGACGGTGCCGCCCGAGGCCTTCTGGGTCGGGCAGGCGTTGCTGTTGGCCATATACAGCTCCCAACTGACGAATAGTTGCACCAAGCGTATTCTGATGATGAGCGGCCACGAAAAGGCGCTCCTGAAACTATCGTTGCTCGATGCCGGGTGCAACGTGGCGATCAGCCTCGCGCTGGTTTTCCCCTTGGGGATATTGGGTGTGGCGTTGGGTACCTTGATACCGACGGTTCTCGTGGGCTGGCTTCTGGTTATTCCGCTCACCTTGCGTTCGGTGGAGCTCGGGGCAGGGGAGTTCTTGAGATTTCACACCAGGGGTACGGTATTCCCCCTGGGCGGTTTTGCCCTGGTGTTGATAGTCTTGCTGATAATTGCGCCGATGCCGCCTGAAGGTGGCCTGCTGGATTTAGCCTGGCGTGGTGCCCTTGCGGGAGCGCCCTGGCTGTGGTATGTTAAAAACCTGTTTAAGGAAATGACTGCCTGATCCGATGTAGTAGTCGAACCCCTAATCCTGATACACAGTCATGAAAACCTACCCGATTCTAATGACCGTATGCTGCCTGGTTGGCGGCGAATTGTTGGCCCAGACCGAGCTGAAGGTGCAGTCCGATGCGCGCCCTTACGATTTGGATATTGTTGCCCCGGTGATGCAGGCTGGTTCCGATGAGGCCTCGGCGGAATTTCAGGCAGAAGTGCTGCCGGATATGCTGGATTTCATCGATGCCAACTTGAGTGAAACGCAGACCGTATCGAATCTATCATCGATCACGCTCGACCCCTCCAAGCTCTATCTGGCCAACGACGCCAACGTTCGGGTTTACTTCCTCGGGGAAGGCGCGGGTTATCACAATACCCTGGGGTTCAACACCGATGGTGCTTCCATTTACGACGGCGATCCGTTCCTGATTTTTCCCGACGCCTCCAGCATCGACAGTTACTATCCTTACGGAGACAGCACGACCTGGCGCAACCGGAGCGCCCCGCTGTTGCCGGGCGACTTCGTGGACTTGGGAACGTTTTCCGCAGGCACGCAACTGGACTTCTTCCTGATTGCGGATGGGGCCAACGGCGGCTCCAACATCTGGTCCACTGATGCTTCCGTCAACGCGGACGGGCTCGTGCATACCGTCAGTCTGGCCCAGCCGGGCAGTCCGTATTTGCTCATCGGGTTTGAGGACCTCTGGGGCGGCGGTGACAAAGACTACAACGACCTGCTGTTTGCCGTCGATATCGGTGCGGCCAATGTCTCCTACTTGGCCAATCCCGAGCCCTCGACCTGGCTCATCATGGCACTATTGGCCGCCGGGGTCGTTTATGCATCCCGGATGCGTCCCCAGTCGGTGCCGGTCAGCGCCTGAACGCGAGTTTATTTCATGACATTTTCCTACACGGAAACTGTAGGAACATGGTTGCCAGATGACCTGAATGGATATAATATAACTCCATGTCGAAACTGCTCCTCCGGCTATCTGTCGCGTTACTGATATTGGTAGTTCTGGTTGGCGCGCTGTGGGGCTGGAGAGAGCATACTTTAAAACGCCTGAGTGAGAAAACACAGGCTGAGCTTGCCACCGCCTGGGAGAATGGAGACCTGGCCAAGGCACGGATTCTGGCGGGCCATTTGGAGGATCCGGAGCAACAGTATGCCTGGGGGCAGAAATTACTGGAAGCCGAAGCAGCCAAGGCAGTCGAGCGTAATGACGCTGCTGCGCTGCGTCAGATAATCAGTCAGAATCCACAACGAAGCCTTACCGAAGATGAGGCGCTGCTACTCGCACGGGCAGCCATGCATGAGCGCGATGCGCGTACTTATGAATCGATGACCGCATCCTGGCGTGACCGGCAATCGCAACCGGCGCAGTGGGTATTTCTGGAAGCTGCTGCGCTCACCATCCAGGGCCAAGCGGCCGAAGCAAAAGCCGTTCTGGAGGCTCAAAAATTCCAGGGGCGGGATGAATCCAATCGCCTGTTGAGACTGGCCTTGCTTTCGACGGACCAACCACTGGTGAGTATGGAACTGGTGAACGAGGCCATTGCCGTGGCGCCGGAGCATGCCGATGCGCTTTCATTCCGCGCCCAGATATTGGAGCGGTTGCGACGCTGGCCGGAGGCGCGGGCGGATTACGTACGCGCGGTCGCGCTCGATTCCACCAGTCCGCTTTTCTGGGATCAACTGGCCGGCTTTTATCAACGACGTCAGCAATACCTCGATGCGGTGCAAACCTGGCAGGACGGTTATGAGAAAACCGGTGTCGCGGAATTCTGGCTGAAAGCCTGGTTCTGGAAAAAAGTAACCGGGTATGGGGAAAGCATGTCGCCACCGCCCGAACACGGTTTTTATGCGGAATTTGCCGGGTACCTGAATCGACTCGAGCCTGGCCTCTGGTGGGATGAGGCGACGTTTTCCAGCGTCGCCTTTGCCAGCCGTATCCTGGAGCAGCGGCAGGAAACGTTCTGGCTGCGTCTGCTGCAATGGCTGCAGGATGATCAGGATGCCGAGGCGATGCGCCTGCTCTCCAGCGATCCATTTGCGCGCAAGTCGTGGGCGCCGTGGCTGAAGGATGCCTTGCGAACGATCCTTCTCTGGCGGGCGGAACAGATTCCGTTGAATGCCGGATCGTTGTCCTCGGGTGAGGAGCGGCATCAGTTCTATGGATTGCTGGCCCGGCTTGGTGATGTCCAGGAGCCGTACCCCGCGATGAAACATCTGCTGGAATCCCGGAACGCCTGGGCGGCGGCGTTTTTGGCGGAGGGCTGGCTGGCCGCGGCCATTCAGTTTGACCAGCCGGACGGTGCGGCGCTGCCGGGTTGGTATGACTATGGTCAGGTGCAGGCGCGGCGACTGGTGGAAACCAATACCGCCGCATTAGAACGCCTGCCGAGAATACTCAACAGTGACGAAATCCCGTTGCTGGCGGTGGAGATTTATTTGGCGGAGGGCCAATTGGCAAAGGCGGAGTCTTCTCTGGTTGCGTTAGCAGGCGAGGAAGGCGCCGTCGCCGAGCGCGCGGCCTGGCTGTTGGCCCAACTGCTGTATGAGAGCAACCGGCTTGACGAATTGCGGGTGCTTCTCTCCGAAAACGCCGCTCTTGCTTCCAGCCTAGCAGGGCAACAGCTGCAGGCTCGCCTGGCATTGCTGGATGGCCGTTTTCAGGAGGCGGTCGGCATTTACGAAACCATTGCGGACGAGTCGTTCGAGGCGAAGGTATTCTTGTCACGGCTGGCTTTTCAACAAAAGCAGTGGGAGCGCGCTCGTGAGTTGACCGAGCAGCTGATCGCGCTCCAACCGGACGAACCTATTTTCTATCGTAACCTCAGAGCCATCAACGAGGCGGAAGGGCTGCAACCATGAGCTCCCGGCTGGCTAGAACACTGACCGGGCTTGTGCTTGCGGGGCTGCTCCTTGTCGTTTGGACGCGGCCCTACCTGCGAGCAATACCGTACGCTGACAGTCTGCCACTTTTGGCGGGAGCCGTTTTCGCCTGGTGGATTGGCCGCCCGTGGTGCGCGCAAGAGCGTGACGAAAAAGCCCCGGCGGGCTTGCTGGTCGCGGGCTTGCTGGTATTTGTGGCCGGATTGATCGGACAGCTACTTGTTCTACTGGCGGCGGGCTGGTCGCTGCTGCTTTACGCCTGGGTGAGTCACTATTGGGGCAGGCCTCGCTACGGGCCCCAGTGGCTGTTGTTGGTTTTCTTTTCCTTTCCCTGGTTGGCGGTCGATTTCTCTGCGCTGGGATGGTGGTTTCGTCTTACAGGAGCCCGTGTGACCGAATGGTTCTTCGGTGGCCTGGGTTTTTCAATCTTGCGGGATGGCACGATGCTGAACCTGCACGGGTTGCCGATTGCCATTGAGCCCGCCTGCGCCGGAATGAACCTGCTGCCGGCGTTACTCCTGGCCGGGACAGCTGTGGGCCTGCTGGCCTTGGGAGGGACAAACCGCTTTTGGTTTTTCCTCCTGCTCCTACCTGCACTGGCCTGGCTGGCCAACACCGTTCGCATCGTGGTTATCAGTGCGGTCGCGCTGACTTGGGGGGCAACCTTTGCCAGCGGTTTCTTCCATACCTGGGGCGCACTGCTCGTACTCGGCGCCATGTTTTGCGGATGCCTCGTACTCGCGCGAGTCTTCCAAACCAAAACCGCTGCGGCCCTTCATGAGTGAAACAGGTGCAGCCCGTTTGCAGAACAGGATTCCGGGCCTGCTGGTTCTGGCTGTTGCCGTTCTGTCGGCCTGGAATCTATGGGCCATCTGGTCGTCGGATGTGTACGCACGTGGAGGCGCTATCTTTATGCTGCTGTGGCTAGTGCCGCTTGTGTATGTGGTGATCAAGGAGTCGCGGTCTACCCGCGAATCATCGGATTTTTTCCTGTTGGTGCTTTCCCTGCTTGGCTGCCTGATTGGATGGGTGGGCTCTTTGAATGTGGCCAAGCATGTAGGGCTGGCCTTGGCCTTTGGCGGGCTGGCCAGACCACATCTTTTTAAATACGCGTGGTTGCTGGGTGCTTTCGCCTGGCTGCCGGCCACCGGATGGCTGGCCCACGCGACGCCGGTGAACGGCTGGCCGCTCAGGACAGTATTGCTGGTGCTGAGCCTTGGCATCTCATGGCCCTGGTGGAGGCGGGGGCGCGCATGAAGTCATGGCAACGAAACACCCTCTGGGGAGGCAGTGTGCTGGTTATTCTGCTGGCACTGGCGGTGGAATTTATTCCGCGTGAGGATGCACGGGAGCGCCTGCTGGCCATCCCGGATCAGGGACCGGGATTCACCAGCCGGATGACGCCGCTGAACGAACAGGAAGTGGAGCTTCTGGGAGATGCGTCGGCGGTGAAGCGTGTTGTCCTGCCCGAGGGGGAACCGCCTTTTCTGTTTTCCGCCATCGACGGATCGCGCAACCGGCACGCGGTTCACGATCCGAGGTACTGCTTCGTCGGGGCGGGATGGGAGATAACCAAGGCCGTGCCTATCGAGACTCCGCGCGGCGAAATCATGGCGCTGGAGCTTTCCCGCGATGGCGAAAGGCGGCAGGCCCTGTATTGGTTCAGCGACGGTGATGCCTGGTTTGTCGCGCCCACGGAATATTGGATGAAGGCGACCCTGCGACGCTTGAGCTTCGGCCTCAGCGGCGAAGAGCCGGTTCTGTTCATTGTGCAGACACTGGAGCCTGGGAGCGTGGATGATGAGGTGGATGTTGACCTGCTGGAAAGGCTGGACCCATGGAAGTAGTCAAACTGCTCATCAAGGTCGGCATCATCCTGATCGGCATGTCCGTGATTCCGCTGGCCGTGGCTTGGCTGGCCAACCGTGCGGCGGTTTGGCGGCGCCTCATCCTGGCGGGTACGGTCCTGATGCTGGTGCGCCCTCCGGGTAACTTCACGCTGATGCTGTACTCCATCGATTGGTATCGCGGGCACACGAAAGGATTCGAGTTCAACATGCTCTGGATGGTCGGAGCCGGACTCATCCTGGCGGCGATGTTGAGGGGCAGGCGTCCCTGGCTGTTGCTGCCTGGAGTATTGGCGTACTCGCTATATATCGTGATGGGTTCCTTGTCGATATTCGGGGCCTACGAGCCGCTATACGGGCTCATGGCATTGTTCAAATTTTCCCTGGTGTTCCTCATTGCCATGGGCGTGTGCCTGTCGATTGAGGACAGCGAAGACATTCATTGGATACTGCGGGCCTTTGCCGTCGCGCTGGTGATGAATGTGTTGGTTTGCCTGAAGATGCGTTACCTGGAAGGGCGTTACCAGATTCCGGCCTGGTTCGAGCATCAAAACCCCATGGCGATGTGGTGTTACTTCACCGCGTTGCCGCTCTTGGCGGTGGCATTGGCGAAGGATGTCAGGCTGCGGGACTCGCTTTGGTATTTCATCGGCTTCGGTACTGCCGGACTGAGCATCGTGCTCTCGGTTTCGCGTGCATCGCTGGCGGCTATCGGAGCTGGGTCGCTTTTCCTGCTGGGGGCCAGTTTTCTGCGCGGGGTAACACCTCGCCGGATGGGTGTGCTGCTGGTGATGGGGTCCGCTGGAGGCATCATCTTGCTCATGGCCATGGATACGCTCATGCACCGGTTCGAGTCTTCCGAGGACACCGGGCCGGAGAACGATTTACGCTGGATTCTGAACTATCAGTCCAAGGCGATGCTCGACGACCATTTCTTCGGGGTGGGGTGGAACAGTTTCGGGATTGCCAACAGCCGCCCGGAAGGCACCGAGTACAGTCAGCTCCTCGAAAAATGGAATGCCAACCGCGGCCACACCATCGTGGCGGAGCATTACTTCGCCAATCCGCTGACCGAAAGCCACTACTGGCTCATTCTGGCCGAAACCGGTTACCTGGCCTTCACCGCCTTTGTGCTATTTGAGCTGACAACGCTCTACTGGTGCCTGCGCGGTGTGTGGCATTATCGCAAGTCCATGCTGGGCTTTCTCTGCCTGGGCATCGGTGTCGCCTTTGCCATCACCTACCTGCACAGCAACCTCGAGCGTGTGCTGACCCAGACGAAAAATCTGTCCACCTGGATGGTGATGGTGGGCGTCCTGATGCGCATCGAGCTGTGGCGCCGCTCCGGCTATTTACCCGCAACCTGGGATGGCAAACGTTCCGAAGTGACGACAACGTCGATGGCAAAAGCCAGTCCGGCTAAGCCGGCTCGGCGGCGTCCTCGCCTGCTGGAGCCAGTTGCCCGGAAACGTACTTTCAGCCTCGCGCCGCAATCCGAAACAGATAGTTTATAATAATCTCCGTGGATTCATCCAAACAGCCCCGCGTCCTCGTCATCGCCGAAGCCGCCAACCCGCGCCTGACCAGTGTGGCGCTGATTGGCTATTCGCTTTCGAGTGCCTTGATGGAGGTTGCCGACGTCCATCTGGTCACCGAACTGCGCAACCGGGATGCGCTTTTGGAAGCCGGGTTTCCGGAGGAGCGGATGACGGCCATCGATAACCGCCGTTTGCAGGGGTTCGCCTTTCGCTTTGCCAAGTTGCTACGCGGTGGCGAATCTCTCGGCTGGACGATTTACTCGGCCTTCTACAATTTCGCCTATCCGGTTTTCGAACGGAAAGTATGGAAGGCGTTTCAGGCCAGACTTCAGGCTGGTGAGTTCGATATCGTCCATCGGGTGACGCCCCTGAGCCCGACGACGGCGAGCCCGTTGGCCAGAAAACTGAAGAAGCTCGGCATTCCGTTTGTGTTGGGGCCCTTGAACGGCGGCGTCCCCTGGCCGAAGGGGTTCGACGCGGTTCGCCGCCAGGAAAAGGAGTGGCTCAGCTACGTGCGGGGCCTCTACAAGCTAACGCCGGGCCTTGGAACCACACGGGATGCCAGCGCGGCGCTCCTGCTGGCTTCGGGCCATACCTATCGCGAGGTGGTCACCACAGACGCCCGCCGCCAGAGCGCGTTGTATTTGCCGGAAAACGCCATCGACCCGGCGCGTTTCCCCGAGGCCGAAGAGGTTCCCCAAACCGATGTGCTCAGCCTCGCCTTCGTCGGTCGGCTGGTGCCCTATAAAGGCGCGGCCACTTTGCTTGAGGCAGCATTGCCTCTGCTGAAGCAGAACAAAGTCCGCCTGGATATCATCGGGGACGGGGCGGAAATGGGACGCCTCAAAGCGATGGTCGCGGAGCATGGGCTGGCGGCGGTGGTCTCCCTGCCCGGATGGATTCCCCACGAGCAGCTTCACGGCCGCTTGCGCCAATCTCAGGTCTTCGCTTTTCCCAGTGTGCGGGAATTCGGCGGCGGGGTCGTTCTCGAAGCCATGGCGCTGGGCTTGGCGCCGGTCATTGCCGATTACGCCGGGCCCGCCGAATTGCTGCCGGGCGATTGCGGTTGGCGCGTGCTGTTCGACTCGGCGGAGACCCTGCGGGAGCACTTCCGTGAGCGATTGGAATACCTGGCGGACCATCCCGGGGAAGTGCTGGCAGCGGGGCGGCGGGCGAGCCGTTTTGCCCGCGCACATTTTACCTGGGGAGCGAAGGCAGGGCAAATTCGGCAGGTCTACGATTGGGTCCTGCACAACGGCGAGAAGCCACGCTTCCCTTTTGCCTATAACCCGGAGCAATCGTGACGCTATGGGGCGGCCGCCGGAGCCGCTGAGGATGAGCCGGATGTCGTGATCGGCACCGTGACCGTGGCTCCGGTTTCCGAGCCCGCCGCGCGCGCGCCCTCGTTGATGGCGATGGCCTGTGCGGCGCTGCGCACCACGTCCTTGACGTAGTCGTACGCCGTCGTCCACGGGTTCTGCGGTATCCAGACGATATCGCCCGGTTGCAGAGGGATGTCCGGAGCGGCGCCTTTCATGATTTTGTCGAAGTCCACTACCGCGACCTGGGGTTCGCGCAACGAGCCGCGCACGATGACGACTTTGGACAGGTGGGCCAGGCGGCTTGGGCCGTGCCCGTAGGCGATACACTCGGCCAGGCTGAGCGAATCCTTGAACGACACGGCTTGCGGTTGCTCGACGTAACCGAGGAGCAGGACGGAGTTGGACTGCGCCGAGGGCAGGTAAATGTAATCGTTGTGGCGCAGGTAGATGTTCTGGCTCATGTCGCCGTCGCGAACGAGCTTGGTGAAGTCGACCGGCAGGATTTCACCGTCGCGAATAACGATGCTCGAACCCAGATCGGCCAATTCCTCGGTGGAGCCGGAAAAGCGCGCACTGAACAATCCGCCGGATGCGGCGATAGCCTCGATTAAAGTGGTGGGCTGGCGTAGGGGATACAGGCCCGGTTCGTAAACCCGCCCAAGCATCCAGTAGCGGCGGCTTTGCACTTCCACCAGCGTGATGTTGACCACAGGCGAGGCGTAGTCACGCGCCAGTTTTTTCGTCAGCCGCTCGCCCAGCTCGCTGACAGTCAGTCCCTCGGCCTGAACGCCGCCGGCCAGGTTGTAGTAGACCATGCCGTCGGGCATGATGAAAGTCCGCGCGAGGGTGCCGGGGATTTCCGCGATCTCGATTTCCAGAATGTCACCGGGGCCCAGCCGATAGGGTTCGTCGGGCGGCTTGAGCATCTCCGCCGTGATTTTGCCTTCCGGCTCGAATTGCTCGAAAACGACGTCGCGGGAACTGGTTGCCGCCTTGACGTCATAAGGGTCGAAGTCGGACTCGGGCAGCCGCACGCAGCTGCTCAGCAGAGCAAGCAGGGTCAGGAGGAGACTGCATGAAAGAGCGGTGCGCATGAGCCTAGTTGTTGATGATGTGTGGCGTGTGGATGTTGACGAAATTGACCGCCGCGCTGGTGATGAAGGCGCGTATAGCGGCGTCGGCCAGCTCTTCAAGCTCGGCGGTTGGTCGGTCGGCCACGTAGACGATGTCTTTTGGTTGCAGCCTGAAGTCGGGCGTGCGCCCGGTCAGGATGTCGGCGACGTTGACCTCGAAGACCTCAGGGTTGGTGAGGCTGCCGCGCACCACGATGACCCGGTGTATCCAGGCTTTGGGATCATAACCCAGCCGGCGGCTGAGGGCGGTGACCACAGTGGCGTTGGGCGTGAAGCTCTGTACGCCTGGCTGGCCCACGGCGCCGAACACGTAGTACTGGTTCGTTACGTTTGAAGCGAAATAGATGTAGTCGTTGGGCTCGATGCCGATGTTTTGCGCCATGTCGCCCTTGAGAAACAGCTTTTGGAAATTCACATCCAGGCGTGTGTCCCCGCGCACGATGAACGAGCGTTCCATGTCCGCCAGCTCGACGGTATTTTGTTCAAACAGGCCGACCTCCATGCCGCCCGCGCGGGCCACGGCCTCGATGAGCGTCAGAGGGCGGTCCAAAGTGTAGACGCCGCGTTTCACCACCTTGCCCATGATGGAGTAGCGTTTGCTTCCGATTTCCTCCGGCGTGATGATGACGCGCGGGTTGCGGAAGTAGCTGGCCAGTCTCTCGTCGAAGAGCCGCCGGGCCTCGTCGATGGTGAGGCCGTTGATATTGACGTTGGTGGCCTGCAAATAGCTGACCGTACCGTCCGGTGCGATGCGTATGCCCGGGCGGTCCAGTTCGGGGCGTCCGTAATAGGCGAAATTGATGACATCGCCCGGCCCCAGCTCGTAGCGTTCGCGCCAGGATTCGAAATCCTGCTCCGCCTCCTCGGATTGAGCGTGAAGGCCGGCCAGGGACGCCAGGAGACTGAGCCCGAGAACTGTCAGCGTGCGCGTCATGCGTTAGCGGTCGATGCGGGTTTCTTGGTGAACAATTTGCCGATCAAAAGACCGCCACTCTCCAGAGCCTGTGCTACGGTGTTGGGCGGGGTATCTCGGATCAGGATGAGCCCATCCGGGGAAGGGAGCGTGTTGGAGAAAAGGCGAACCTGCTTTTTGAGTGCCTTCGGCGCAACAGACTCATCCAGCAGGTAGAGCCAATAGCCGGATTTCTCCAGCACCGGCAAGACCGCCGGATAGGGGTCGCCGTTCATGCGCAGGAGCACGGGGCCTTGCTGCAAATTCTTCCAGGCCCAGGCTTCCCAATCCTCCAGGTTTCGCCAGTGCGTCGCTCTGTCATTGACTACTTCCGGTGGGAGGCCGGGCTTTTGACTGATGTCCAGCACGCTCAACTCCAGTTCGTCCCGCTTGGCCAGGCGGGACAGGCTTTCCCAGAAGCGGGCCTCGGTTTGCGGCTCGGCCTGGATGCTGATAATGACCAGATAGCCTTCCCTTTGGAGGCGGATCAGGTCTGTCAGCCAGAATGCATTCAATTGAGATTCCCAATCGTCGCTCTGTCCGGCGGGCAGCTCAAGGACGGGTAGGCACTTGGCTGCGATAGAGTATTCCAGGGGCGTCGTACGATAGGGGCGGCGTATCTCCAGCACGAGGCAGAGCAGCAGGCCGGCGCCGACGCCCAGGACAAAACCGGCGCCCGCCATCAGCACAGCTATCTTCCGGTTTTCTGTGACGTTTACGTCGCTTTGGTCAGGGTTCTGAAAGATTTCCCAGTAGCCCGGAGCGTTCTCCGCGTAGATGCGTGCTTCCTGCAGGCGGCTGTTCAGCAAATCGTAAGCGCGGCGCAGTTGATCGCGCCGTTGTAACAGGTCGCTGTACCGAAGTATCTTTTGGGGCAGGTTCTGCAACTGCTTGCGCTGGCTTTCCACCATCTTCTCGTACTCGTTGACGCGCTGCTGAAGTTGCAGTTGCTCGTTGCGCGCCTGCACGATTTCGAGGTACAGTTGATTGCCCAGCGGGGTGCCGGTGTAGCGGCGCAGATCGTCGTCCGTATGACCGGTTTCATCGGCCAGTTTTTCTTCCAGGTAGGCGATCTCGTAGAGCTTCTCTTTGACCAGGGGGTTGGAGTCCGTGTAGCGGCCCCGCAACTGTGCCAGCTCTTCCCGAGCTTTCTTCAACTGTCCTGAAACTGGGCTCTGGGCCTGGAGTTCCTTGTTCAGGCTCGCGATCTGCTGGTTTTTGGAGGCGAGCAGAATGCGGGAGTCTTCCAATTGCAGTTGAATCGCGGCCAGCGAACTCAGGGCGGATTCGAGCTGCTTGTCGCCATCGAGAAAATCGTGTTCGCTGGAGAAGGTCAGCAACTGCTGGTTGATGCGTTCGAGGTCCTGCGTGAGGCTGTGGTTTTCCTCTTCAAGGAGCTCACGCATGGCCAGGGCTTCGCGGCGTTGCAGGTTTTTTGTATAGTGGACGATTTCGTCCGCCCACAAATTGACGGTCTCCAGCGAGCGTTGGGGGCTGTCATTGGAGTGAACTGTGATGTAAAAGAAATCGGTCCCTTCGAGCTGCTCGATTTCCACCTGCTTTTTCAGCGCTTGAGGGTCGATGCCCAGAGCGTTGGCAGTGCGCTGGATCGTTTCATTGGCGAGCAGGGTGGAGCGCAGGCTGCGATCATTTAATTGACGCGGACGAAAGGCGTCGCCTTGTTCCCCGGTCTTGATGACGGAGGACACAGGCTTTTTCATCAGTTGCAGGGAAACGGAATAGCGCTCCGTATTCCAGAGAGAGCCCACCAGATAGCCGATGACTGCGAGCAGGAGCGCTAAACCGCCCGGCCAGTAAAGCCGCCGCACGATGGCAAACAGCCAGCGTAGCGGATCGAAGCCCAGAGGAAAACGAAATCCGTGGCCCAGGTCCGTAACGGGCTCTGTTACAGAGCTCCCGGATGATGCCTGCGATCTCGTCGTGGATTCCGTCATGCTAAGATGGGTTTTATTATTAGAGCAGGCCGTCGCTTAGGGGAGTTCTGCGCGGATAGCTTGTATGAAATTCGATTCAAATGTTGGCAGGGAATATGAATTTAGTACACGATTTCTTTGTCGATCGGTAAAATTTTGCTCATCCTTAAGTGCATAGTTAATAGCTTCTTCCATGCTTTTCGCGTCTGCGGGAATGAAACGCCAGGGTGCGGGCAGGAAATCGTGCATGCCATCCCGGTCCGCCCCGACGATGGGTACTCCGCAAGCCGCAGCCTCCAGCATGACGAGCGGAAAGCCTTCGAAGCGCGAGGGGATAAGCAGCGCGTCGAGGGCAGGGTAGAGCTTTTCGGGATGCTTTTCCCAAGGCCGTATGATGACTCGGTTTTCCAAACCGTACTGCTTGACGAGCTCCTTGAGGTTTGCCGCGTCCGGGCCGTCGCCGACGAAGAGGACTTTGGCCTCGGCGAGGGGACCAGCCCAATCGCTCATCGAGCTGACAACGAAATGCTGTTGCTTTTGCTTGAACTCGATGCGTCCGCAAAGGCCCAGGAGCAAGCCCTCCGGTAAGTCCTGTTCCCGGCGGCATGTTTCTTTGTCGGCGGGTATGAATCGCTCCGTGTCGATGCCGTTTTCGACAATGTGTATGGGGGCCGTGGCGCCGCGCTCCTTGAGCATGGACGCAATGCACTCGCTGATGGTCATCCAGGTGTCGGGCACCTTGAAGAGGTAGCGGGTTGTTTGATCGCGCAGTCCGCCCAGCTTGGCGCCCATCAGTTTCATGGTATGCGCCACCGGGATATAGCTCATGAGCTTGCGCCCGGATTGCCTGGCCCCGAGCAGCGCCAGCGAGCTATCCTCGATTTCTCCCTGCAACAATACTACGAGATCGGCGTTCAGGGAGTCAAAGGTGCGGGCTAGTTGTGCGACTTTGTTTTTGCTGAAATGATTCCGAAGCGCTTGCAGCTTTTGGGTAATACATGGGGCGTGATGCAGCTCCAGATTTCCGCCTGCTTGAATGATGGCATCCGCCTGCTCCTGTAAGCGTCGATTTTGCGGGTTAAAGACGAGCTTGGCCTGGATGTCGCCAGTGGCTGCCACCGCTGCTATCCCACGAGCAGCCATTAGCTGGTGACCGCCGAAATCCGAATTATCATCATAAAAGACTACTATGGGTGCGGCGCTCATGGGGCTTTCTAATAGGACTACAACTTATTGATAAATTTTACTATCGCAAATCTGGAGTTAACCAAGGCCATCTGGCCTGATGGGATATACCTAGTGCCTGACAAAAGGGGTAAACCGGCGCGTGAGGGGCAGGCTGCTTTTTCTTGGCATCAGTTTTATTAATGCTATACCTGTAAGAAGTCCGGATTTTTAGGATTCGGCAGCTATTCCCTCCCACGCTAAACTCGTATAGACCCATGAAAACCACACTCGCTCTTCTGATTGCATTCACGTGCTTTCAACTCAGTCACGCCGTCGTCATCCGTGATGACGTTTCCGAATCGACTTACATCGATCTGGCTCTCAACCGCAACGGCTTCACGCCCGGGCAGCAGTATCCTGATTTCAGTCCAGTGGGCTTGGTCATCAAGGCAGTCGGCTCAGGTGAATCGTTGGGAAGCGGCACGCTGATTGGAGACCGTTGGGTGCTGACCGCCGCCCACGTCATTGTGGAGGATAACGAACCCATCCCGGATGCCAGCCAGTTTACCTTTCAACTAGGCCCGGACCGGACGACCTCGACCCATTCGGTGGCGGTGCGCGCCTATTACCTGGAGCCTTTTTACCGGAAGGCAATCGTTGAGCATCTATCCGATGAAGCGCTGACCAAGAGCGGTCTCGATATCGCCCTGCTGGAGTTGGCCGAGCCCATTGCAGGCATTACGCCGGCGAAAATCAGCCTGGGCATCCAGGAAACCCGGGGAACCCAGTTTTTCTTCTGTGGTTACGGTGACTTCGGTATCGGGACAACCGGTATTTCCTCCGAATTCGCGGTCAAGCGCGCCGTTGTTAACAACGCCGACCGCGTCCTGTCTTCGTTGCCCGTGGACCCCAGCATTGGCAACGCCCCCGGTGGTCAGATTGCTTCGGATTTCGATAACCCGGCCGGGACTACGAATACCTTGAACGGTGAGCCCTCGACCGTACCGGGCTCCGAGCCGCTTCCCTACCTGGGCTCGGCCCCGAGCGTGGCCACGCCGCGTAATCTGGAAGGCACCCCGGCCTCCGGAGACAGTGGCGGGCCGGCTTTCCAGAAGCAAAGCGGTGTCTGGCGTATCGTCGGCGTTTCGTCCTTTGGGAACATGGACAACGAGCGCTACGGCGATATCTCCGTGCTGACCCGGGTGGGCAACTATACCGGCTGGATTTTGGGCATTGTGACGCAGGAGCCTTTGGGCCAGAGCTTCGACGCCGGTAATGGCTATCGCTGGAAACAGAACCTCGGCTATATTTCCGCAGGGGGCTTTCCCTGGTACTATCACGGCAAAGCCGGGTGGCTCTACATGAACGGAAATATCGCCACTGGCGAATGGTTCTACAGCTCGGATTCCGGCTGGTGCTACATGGAAGAAGGTGAGCTGCCCTGGGCCTACGTCCAGGGGGAGAACCGCTGGCGCGTCTTCTTCGACTACACGCAGTAGACTACGGGTAGTCCTGGCGGGTGCAGCGCACCACGATCTCGCTGACGTTTACATGCGGCGGTAGCGAGATGAGGTGTTCGATGGCCTCGGCGATGTCGTCACCGTCCAGGATGGGGTCGAGTTGTTCGTGGAATTTGGCGACCAGCTCGTCGCTGTAGCCGGCGCCATCCTGGAACCCGCTGATGACGATCCCCGGTGCCACCAGCGACACGCGCACGCCTTTGGGGCCGACTTCGCGCCGCAGGCCCTCGGCCAGTGAATGCACGGCGAACTTGGTCGACCCGTAGACCACGCTGTAGGGGGACACATGCTTGCCCACGACCGAACCGATGACCACGATGTCGGCCGCTTTTTCCGGGAAGCATTTCTCCTGTCTCGGCACCATTCGCTGGGCGGCCTTCTGTATGAGGGTCAACGCGCCATTTACATTCAGAGCCCAGATTTTTTCCAGCTTGGTCAAATCAGCGTCCTTGGCGGAGCCTCCCAGACCGACTCCGGCGTTGGCCACCACGATGTCGGGGTCCGCTCCGAAGCGCTTCTGCGCGGCCACAAAAAGGCTTTCGATCACTTCCGGGCTGGAGGCGTCTCCGGCAACCCCGAGAAAATCCTCTCCCAACTCCTTTTCGAGGCTTTCCAACTTGGATGCAGTGCGGCCGTTGCCTACCACTCCGAAGCCCTTTGCCACGAATCGGCGGGCAGTGGCTTCGCCAATGCCGGATGTCGCCCCCGTGATGATTGCAATTCGCTTAAGCTTTTCTTCCATGGCCCGATGTTAGGGGTGCCTGCCTTTGTGCGGCCAGAAGAAAAGTCGGGAGGAACGGTGGTACCTTATTATTGGTAAGATAATGAGTTGCAACGGCTTGAACTCGACTGGGAAAATGTTATCTTACTACCTGAATCATGCCAGAAAGAATTTCAGAACGAAACCCAATCGCTTACAAGAAGACGAATATACGTCGTGTACGAAAGTGGCGGAAGCGTCACAGTTTCGCGCCGTATCTGTTTTTCGTTTCTATCGTGATCCTCGGGGTGATCGTTACCATTATGGTTTATCGGAACAGTTGACCGTGCGCGCCCAGAGGAAGCCGCCGATAAGCACCATCCAGAGCGAGTAAAAGGTGCCCCGGCTCAGGCCGATTATCAGCCCGGCATCCGGTTCGCGGAAAAGCTCTCCGATCACGCGCACAATGCCGTAAAGGATAAGGAACTCCGCCGAGATGCGTCCGGGGTTTTTCTCCGCCACATCGGTCTTCCAGAAGCGCCATTGCAGGTAGAGCAGGATGAGCAGACCCTCCAGGGCGGCTTCGTAAAGCTGGGAGGGATGAGAGGGCGGCGTGTAGCCCAAAAGCTGCCCTGAGCCGTCCCGAATAGGAAAGATGACCGCCCAGGAGACCTCGGCGGGTTTGCCCCAGAGCTCGGCGTTGATGAAGTTGGCGATGCGCCCGAAGAACACGCCCGCCGGGCCGAGGGTGACGACGATGTCCGCTACGCGCCAGAAGGGAGTCCGCATCTTGCGCGCGAACCAAATCAGCGCTAGCACAATGCCGATCATGCCGCCATGGCTGGCCATGCCGCCTTTCCAGACCTGGAAAAAGATGAGCGGGTTGCTCAGGAAGGCGCCCGTGTCGTAGAGGAGCAAGTAGCCGAGCCTTCCCCCCACCAGGGTGCCGACGATAATGGCAGTGAGCAGGGTGGTTTGCTGATCCGGGTTGAAGGGGCTGCGGCCTTTCTTATGATAAAGCCACAGCAGCCAGGCCGCCACGGCAAATCCGGCCAGGTAGGCCACTCCGTACCAGCGGATGCCTGCCACCGGCCAGCTTTCCGGAAAGCGCACCAGAAAAGCGTCGAGGTTATGCACCCAGTAGGCGCCTTCTGGCGGGGCAGGGTCCATGCGGTTATTCCAGCCCGGGCTTGGGGGTGGACGCGCGGGTGGCGGTGGCCCCGGCGCGAGCCCGGCTTTTGGACTCGGCTGCTTCCTTGGCCAACTGCTGCTGGCGGGCCAGTTCGCGCATGTCGACGGCAGGGTCGTCGGTTTCCCAGATTTCCTGCCCCAGGATGTGCTCGATGACGTCCTCCATGGTCACGACACCGGCCATATTGCCGAATTCGTCGACGGCGATGGCGAGCTGCTGGTGCTTTTTCAGGCACTCCTGCAGGGCGTTGCCCACGCTGGCCTGATCGGGCACAAAGATGATTTCGTGCATGATTTCGAACATGCGGCACTGGTCGCGGTCCTCGGCCTTGGCTTTGAGAAGGTCGCGTCGCCGTATCAGCCCGATAATGTCGTCAATGGTCTCATCGAAGACGGGCATGCGGGCGAAGGGGATGTTCGGATGCTTGGCGAAGACTTCACCCACGGTATCGTCCTTTTGAAAAGCGAGCACGACCGTGCGCGGTGTCATGATTTCCTCCACGCGCACTTCGTCCAGGCTGAGGGCACCGGAGATGATGCTGCTCTCGCCCTTGGAAAGGTTACCCTCCTTGGCCCCCTTTTCGGCCAGCAGCAGGATTTCCTCGTCGCTTACCTCCGCCGAGGCGCGTTTGCCCGCGATGAACTGCACGATGCGGGAGCACAGCCAGGAGACGGGCAGCATGACCGTGCGGATGCCATGGAGCGGATATATCATCCAGGGCAGCAGGTTGGGCCGGTAAAGCACGCCGATGTTCTTCGGGATGACCTCGGAGAGGACCAGGATGGCCAGCACCAGGCAGGTGGAGAACCAGATCACGTCGTCCTCACCCCAGGCTTTGATGGCCAAGGCCCCGCTAATACTGGCCCCGGCGGTATTAGCCACCGTATTGAGGCCCAGGATCGCCGAGGAGGTCTCCTCGATGTCCGCACGGAATTTTTCCAGCAGTAGCCCCCGTTTGGGCGAGCTGTTCTTGAGACCCTCGATGTCCGCGGTCGTTGTACTGAGAATCATGGCTTCCAGCAGTGAGCAGAAGCCTGATACGAAGAGAGTGAAGGCGACAGCCAGAAAGAGCTCGAGTGTCATCGGCGGTCACCCCGCTCGGCGGGTGCTAAGATATGGTAAGGGCTACTTTTCATGATTGGGCCAGTCCGGCCACGCATGATGCGCCCTCCGGCTGTCCCCTGTTGGAGATGGTTGAACTTGAATGGGATACTTCTAGGGAACCCCAATGGTATTTCAAGCGTGATATTACGGGCGCGAACTGCAATCCTGAAGTGATAATAGTCCTTGACCGGACGATTTATACTGCGTTTCTTCTTTTAAAACCTATTCCTCATGACAACACGAACTCTTTGTCTCGCTGCCGTTTTAGCCCCCCTGGCCCTTCTGCTGAGTGCCTGTAAAACCTTCGATGAAGGATCGGACCAGGAAGTGGTCGTCCAGTCCTTCCCCTCCGGAGCGTCCGTTATGCTCGATGGAGAAGAAGTTGGCACGACGCCAGTTACGCTTGAGTTGCCCCGTAAGGTCACTCACCGCATCGTCCTCGAAAAGCCCGGCTACAAGGCTACCGACGCGACTATCGCCCCCGTGCAGAACGAAGCCGGCCAGGGCATGGTTAAGTTCGGTCTGCTGGACGAAACGGGCTACTATTACGATTTAGATCCCAATCCGGTGCAGGTTCAAATGGTGCCGGATGTTCTGCCTCCGACCCGCGGGCCCGACGCCTATGCTGAAATGACCGCTATCATCGCCGATGTCGACCAGAAGCGCATGCGTGGCGAAATCAGCCCGGTCGAGCATAAGTACATGGTAGAGAAGGTCGTGGAATTTTATTCGAAATAAGCTTCAGTCTTGTTTGTAGTAAGTTACCCCATCAAGAAGCGTCCGCCCAGGCGGGCGCTTTTTATTTGTGCGTGACCGCACGGGACAATCGTGGGGCTTTGCCCCATCGCTCGCATTGCTCGCTGCCCAAGTGGGTATTACGCACGTTGGCCGTAGAGGGCGGAGCCGACGCGGATGAGCGTGCTGCCCTCGGCGATGGCTTCTTCCAGGTCGCCGGACATACCCATGGAGAGCACCGGTAGGGGTACGCCACCGGATGCCTGCAGGCGGTCACGTAGCTCGCGCAGGGCGGCGAAGGCCCTCCGGGCGGCCTCGCGTCCGCCTTCCAGCGGGGCGATGGTCATGAGGCCGTCCAATTGCAGGGCGGGGCAGGCGAGGGCGGTTTCCAGCAGGGCGTCGGCCTCCGCGGCTTCGGCTCCGAATTTGCCCGGGTCGCCGCCGGTATTGAACTGTAGCAGGACAGGCAAACGCTTGCCCAGCTCCGTGGCGGCGTCGTTGAGGCGTCGCAACAGCTTGGCGCTGTCAACGGACTGAATACGATGGAAGAGCGCGGCGGCTTGACGGGTCTTGTTGGACTGCAGGTGCCCGATCAGCTCCCAGCGGAGGGATTCAGGCCCGGCGGGAATCTTGCCCTCGGCCTCCTGGACGCGGTTTTCACCGACGGCTGATAGCCCCGCGCGATGAGCCAGCCAGGCGGCCTCGGCAGGGTGAGTTTTGGTCACCGGCAGCAGGATTACGCTGTCCGGATCCCGTCCAGAACGGTCACAGGCATCGGCCATCCGGTCCTTCAAGGCGGACAGATTTGCCCGAAAATCATATTCACTTATGCAGGAGTCCATCCAATTAGAAATTCTAAAATTATGCTTGCAATGAGATTAGCGTGGATTATGGCTGTATGTATCATGCATGTAGAAAACTTCAAAATATTCTGTGATCTGGTCGAAAGCCAGAGCTTTTCGCGTGCGGCCAAGCTTAACGGTATCACGCAGTCCGCGGTCAGCCAACAGCTCCGCGCCATGGAGAAGCACTTCAACGTCCTCATCGTCGACCGTAGCCAGAAGCAATTCCGGCTGACCCGCGAGGGGGGCAAGCTCTATGATTCCGCCAAAGACCTCCTGCACATGTACGACAAACTCGTCAGTGATTTGCAGGAAATGAAAAAGGTCATCAGCGGCACCATTCACCTGTCCACCATTTACAGTATCGGTCTGCACGAGCTGCCACCCTACATCAAGCACTTCCTGCAGGAGTTCCCCACCGTCAACGTCCGCGTGGAGTACCGCCGGTCCAACCTGGTTTACGAAGACGTGCTCCAAAACGCCGTCGATATGGGGCTGGTGGCATATCCGACCAAGATGCGCCAACTGGAGGTCATTCCCTTCCTGGAAGACCACCTCGTGGCGGTTTGCTCGCCGGATCATCCTCTGGCCAAGAACAAGAGCATTACGCTGGACGAGCTGGCCGGGCACAAATACATCGGGTTCGACCCGGACATTCCCACCCGCAAGGCGACCGATTCAGTTTTCCGCGAGCTCAAGCTCGATATCGAGCCCGTCATGGAGTTCGACAACATCGAAACGGTCAAGCGGGCCGTGGAAATCGACGCGGGCGTCTCCCTGCTGCCCTCGGCCACGGTTATTCAGGAAATCAAGCAAGGTCTGCTGGCATCCGTCCCAATCAAAGGGCAGAAGCTGAGCCGCCCACTGGCCATCATCCACCGCAAGGGCAGAGTCCTGACCCCGGCCATGAAGCGTCTTATCTCGCTGCTGACCTCAAAGAACATGCTCAAGACCAAAGAAGCGGCTTGAGGCGGAAATATTCCTGAAAAGCGTTGCTAGGGCTTGAGGGTTGGCGCAGACTCCTTAATGTTAAAGAGTTAAGCAAACCTTCTATGGCTCGAAAACCCATTGTTTACATCAAACGAGGCTGTCCCTGGTGCCGCGAGGCGGTCGCTTTTTTCCAGCAGCACGGCGTCGATGTGGATCTGCGCGATGTCAACCTGAGCGCCGCGAATATGCAGCGCATGGTTGAGGTCAGTGGCCAAACACTGACGCCGACGCTGGAGTACGACGACTTTGTGGTGGCGGACTTCAGTGTGGACGAGTTGCTCGACGAACTGGCGGAGCACCCTGAAATCCGCCGTGAGTGGGGCCTCAGCGACCATTTGGAAGACGACTAGGAGCCGGCCGCGTCTTTGTGCAGCTTAATCGCTGGGCCATGCCGGCTCCATGAGTTCGGCGTCCCAGGCTTCGTAGGCCGCGCGCAATTCGCTGAAAATCTCCGGTTGCTTCTGTGCGAGGTTGCGCTGTTCGCCGATATCGTCGCGGAGGTTATACAGGTACTCTCCCGGTACGAAGCGATATGGGGTGGGGCCTTCGCCCCGAGATACACGATAGTATTTCCAGTCGCCTTTGCGTACCGCTCCCTGAATGCGCCCACGGAACTTGAAGCGCCAATAGAGGTAGTCCCGATCCGGCGGGGTGCCGTCCTGCAGGTTTTGCCATAGAGAGACGCCGTCGAGGTTATCCGCGGACTCCAGGGAGGCGAGCTCCAGCAAGGTAGGCAGGATATCCACGCCAGTGATGGGCGCCTCGTATACTCCGGGCTCAAGCGTACCGGGCAGGTACCATATCCATGGCACGCGAATGCCACCATCGTGGAGCGACCCCTTCTGGTCACGAAGCGGTACGTTGGAGGCTTCTCCGCGGGCCTTGTTGCGGTGGATGACTCCACCGTTGTCGTTGGTGAAAATAATGAGCGTGTCCTGAGCCAGTCCGCATGCTTCCACGGTGGACACGATGCGCCCGACTGCTTCGTCCAGGGCGACGACCATCTTTAAGTATTCGCGGCGGTTGGGGTTGTCGATTTCTTCGAAGCTATCTGCCAGGCGCTCGGGTCCTTGCAGTGGGGTATGGGGTGCGTTGAAGGCGACATGGAGGAAAAAGGGGCTATCCTGGTTGCGCACGATGAAGTCGCATGCTTCCTCGGCCAGTTTATCGGTCAGGTAGCTATCGAGGTCTTCCAGCTCCTCTCCATTGACGAGTGGGGATTTATTGAAATAGGGTGCTTCGCCTTCACGGGTTTCATAATAATCATGGCCACCGCCGAGGAAGCCGTAGAATTCGTCGAAACCCCGGCGATCGGGACGTTGCGAGTCCAAGTGGCCCAGATGCCACTTGCCGATGATACCGCTATGATAGCCTGCTTCCTTGAGGTAGGCCGGGATAATGATTTCATCCTCGGGCAGGCCGCCTTCGGTTTTGGCAGGGGCTATGTGCTCGTAGCCGAACCGTTGCTGATAGCGTCCTGTTAGCAGGCCGGCCCGGGAGGGGCTGCATTGGGGGGCTGTCATGTAGGCGTTCGTACAGCGGATGCCGTTGCGGGCCAGTTGGTCGATGTTTGGCGTGTCGATGATGTCGCTGCCTTGGCAACCGAGGTCGGCATAGCCGAGGTCGTCGGCAAAAAGCACTACTACATTGGGTGGTCTGGAGGGGGTTGCTCCATTGGGCTGAGCGCACAGATTCAAACAGGCGATAGCTCCCAGAGCAAAAGGAAGAAGAAGCTCGGGTAGGGGTATATGAGAGATTATCTTCATGACAGGGGTATTGATAGCTCACTTGATATATCATATGTGGATAGTGTCAAACCCATAACGAGTCTATCAATGGCTACAATATAGCCTAACTACTTTTAGAACTTTGGCACAGCGGCCAGCAGCTTTGATGTCTTGGTGCCTGACCGTCGTACTTGTCAGCGACCTTTAACGATCAAAACTTTGGCACGGCGGCCAGCAGTTTCTTGGTATAGTCGTTTTGCGGATTCTCGTAGATGGCCTCCGCCTTGGCCTGCTCGACGATTTTCCCGCCGGTCATGACCAGTACTTCGTCGCTGATGTGCTCGACCACTGCGAGGTCGTGCGCGATGAAGAGGTAGGTCAGGCCCAGCTCGTCTTGCAGGTCCTGCAGGAGATTGACAATTTGCGCTTGCACGGAGACGTCCAGCGCGCTGACCGGCTCGTCGCAGATGATGAACTCCGGCTCGACGGCCAGGGCTCGTGCGATGCCGATGCGCTGGCGTTGGCCACCGCTGAACTCGTGCGGATAGCGCTCCATGTGGTCGGCCTCCAGCCCCACGCGCTTGAGCAGCTCGGCTACGCGTTCGCGCTTCTGCTTACCGTTCCAGCTTTTGA
This sequence comes from Verrucomicrobiia bacterium, assembly GCA_030432235.1. GTDB lineage: Bacteria > Verrucomicrobiota > Verrucomicrobiia > Opitutales > Cerasicoccaceae > JAUIHT01. Next base: position 1,320,463 of record JAUIHT010000001.1, read on the forward strand.
AGTGGATGTCGAGCGGCTCGGCCACCGCCTGGTAGACGGTCATGCGCGGATTGAGCGAATTGAAAGGGTCCTGGAAAATCATCTGGATTTTCTTCCGGTAGGGGAAGAACTGCGATGTGCTCAGCGACCCGATGTCCTCACCCCGATAGTGAATGCGGCCTTCGGTCAGCGGCGCGAGTTTGACGATGCTGCGCCCGATGGTGGTTTTGCCGCTGCCGCTTTCGCCCACCAGTCCTACCGTCTTGCCTGCCGGTACTTTGAAAGAGACTCCGTCCACTGCCTTGACCACATCGACCACCTGCCGCAGAAACGGCGAATAAATCGGGTAGTGGACCTTGAGGGAGTCGACGAAAAGTAGCGATTTTTCCATACTAAAAAGATAATCACGCAAAGACGCCAAGGCGCAGAGATGTTTCTGTTGCGACCTTGTCTTTGCGTCTTGGCGTCTTTGCGTGAGATTTCATTTCTAAAGTTATGCCAGCGTGGCGTGGTCGATGGTGGTCAACCGCTTTTGCCGGACGCCCAGGCGGGGGATGCAGGCGATGAGCGCCTTGGTGTAGGGGTGTTGCGGCTCGCGCAGAACCTTCTCGGTTTCGCCGCGCTCGACGATGTCCCCGCGGAACATGACCAGCACCTCGTCGGCGAAGTCCGGCAGCAAAGCGAAGTTGTGCGTGATGAGGATGATGGACATGCTGCTGCGCTGGCGGATTTTCCGCAGCAGGTCCATGATCTGCTTTTGAATGGTTACGTCGAGCGCGGTGGTGGGCTCGTCGGCCACGAGTATTTTGGGCTGGCAGGCCAGGGCCATGGCAATCATGACGCGTTGCTGCATGCCGCCGCTCATCTCGTGCGGATAGGCTCCGTAGCGTTTTTCCGGGTCACGGATGCCTACCTGGTCGAGCGCTTTGACGACACGTCCACGCACGTCGCTTTCCTCGGGGAAGTGCAGCTTGACCGCCTCGGCGATCTGATAGCCGACGGTGAAGACGGGATTGAGCGAGCTGGAGGGCTCCTGGAAAATGTAGGCGATGTCCTTGCCGCGAAGCTGTCGCAGGCGTGCCTGTTCCATCGCGAGCACATCCTGGCCGTCGAACATGATTTTGCCCGAGACGCGGCAGACCGGTGGCCCTGGCAGCAGGCGTGTCAAGGAGAGCGCGGTGACGGATTTGCCGCTGCCGCTCTCACCCACGACCGCGAGGGTGCGGCCCTTTTCCACGGTGAAGCTTGCGCCCTTCACCGCCACGGTCTCCCGCTCCCGGCTGTGGAAGCTGATTTTCAGGTCATCGACTTGGAGGAGAGACATGTTGGAAGAGCTAAAAGCTAAAAGCTGAAAGCTTAAAGGTTAAAACTAATTCGAGGTTCAGGGACATGGGTAAATTACTGGCTTTGAGCTTTCTGCTTTTGGCTACTGCTTCTTCATTTTCGGGTCGACGATATCGCGCAGGACATCCCCGAGGACGTTGAAGGCGATCACCGTGATGAAGATAGCGATGCCGGGCGTAATCAACCACCAGTAGTCGAGGAAGAGCACCTTCATGTCCTTCTGCGACTGCTGAAGCATGAGGCCCCAGGAGGCGGAGGGTTCGGTAATACCCAGGCCGAGAAAGCTCAGGGCGGCCTCGGCCAGGATGTAGCCGGGGATGGCCAGCGTGGCGGCAACGAGCAGGTAACTGGCCAGGTTGGGCAGGACGTGCTTGCCCAGGATGGCCAACGGGCGTTGTCCCATACTCTCAGCCGCGGTGACGAATGGCCTCCCGCTGATCGACAGCGACATGCCGCGGATAACGCGTGCGGCGCCGGCCCAGCCAATGATGGACAGGATAATCACGATGGCCAGGTAGACCTGTGTGGGCGTGAAGCCTGGCTGAAACAGTGCCGACCTCAGAGCTAGCAACAGGTAAAGCGCGGGGATGGACATGAGGAACTCCACCACGCGCATGGACAGGAAGTCGAAGGCGCCGCCAAAGTACCCCGCCAACCCACCGACGATGAAGCCCAGCGTGAGCGTGATGGAGATGCCAATGACGCCGATACTGAGCGATATCTGTCCGCCGTAGAGTAATCGCGAGAAAACGTCGCGTCCGGTGGAGTCGCTGCCGAGTAGGTAGACACGTGCGGTGGGATCTTCGGAGTCCACCCCGAAGAAGCGGTGTTCGAGAGGGATAAAGCCCCAGAGCTTGTGCTTGTCGCTCGGTACGAAAAACTTCAGCGGGTAGCTCTTGCCCTCGGCGGGCACGTAGCTGCGAATCGCGGGGTCTTCCAGCTCGTAGGCCTGTACACGCAGCCCGCCTTCGCCGAAGAAGATTTTTGTGGGCGGATGAAAGGACTGCACCAGATTCTGCCGGTTCATCGGGTAGGGGGCGAGGAAGTTGGCGAAGATGGCCCCGAAGTACAGCACCGCCAGCGTGCCCAATGAAGCCGCCCCCATGGGACGCCGGACAATTTGCCAAAAGAGTTTTCGCGCCAGCATGAACACGATATAACCCACCATGGTCAGGCAGCCCAGGGCGATGAGAGCCCCCAGGTAGATCGCGCCCCACTTGAGGCCGGCCAGCAGAATGGGGATGATATCGGGCATGGCCCACTCGATGACGATTTCGTAGCCTATCATCGCCACGATCAAAATGCAGATGAGCGCGAGGCGCAGGGGCGGTATGCCACGACCGCCGCCTTTGCCCTCCAGGCGGATGCGTGGGTCCGACCAGGCCAGGGCGATATCCGCCAATAGGTTGCCGATGACCAGCATGACCACGCTGATCATGAGCGCGGCCATGACGACATACTCGTCTTCCTCCAGCAGGGCCTGGTAGATCAACTGTCCGAGGCCGGGGTAGTTCATCACGTTCTCGACCAGCAGCGCGCCGGAGAGCAGGCTGGAGAAAGCGAAGCCGAGGTAGGAAATAAGCGGGTTGATGGCGTTGCGCAGCACGTGTTTGAACATCACTACTTTTTCCGGCAGGCCCTTGGCCCGTGCGGTGGTGACGAAGCCCTGCTCGCGGTAGTCGATGAAGTTGGCGCGCATGATGCGCATCATTCCGGCGATGCTGCCGATGCCCAGGACGATGGTCGGCAGGATGAGGTGGTAGGCGTAGTCGGCCAACTGCCCGGCGAACGGATAAAACTCGCTGCCGATGGAGCTGCGTCCGCCCACCGGAAACAAGCCTGTGACCGCCGCGAAGTACACTGCCAAAATGGCCAGAAAGAATTCCGGAATCGACAACGCGGCGTAGGCCAGCAAGGCGGAGATTTTGTCAAAGATGGAGTCCTTGTAGATAGCCGCGAGTACCCCGAGAGGCACGGCGATACACCAGGCGAAGAGGATGGAAGTGAGCGAGAGGATGAAGGTGGCGCCGGCCCGTTGCGAGATGAGTTGAAAGACCGGAATACGGTAGGTGATGGACTCGCCGAAGTCGCCTTGCAGGACGTTGCCGAGCCAGTGGCCATAGCGCACGTACCAGCGCGTGGGTTCGCCCTCGGAGTCGACCAGTCCGAGGGATTGCTCAAGCTGCGTTACGGTCTCCTTGGGGATGTCCGGCTGAGCCCGCATTTTGGTCAGGATGTCGCCGGGGGAAATGTACATTAGCACGGACGCCAGCAGCGTCACCGCCAGCAGGAGCGGGATGAGCGTAAGGAGGCGTCGCAGGATGAAGCTGAGCATGGCGTTAGTCCGTTACCGGTTCCGGGGTCCAAAGCATCTCGATATTCCAGATAGGGCTACCGGCGGAAGGCATCATAATATTACGCCAGCGGTTTTGCATGCCTACGGTGCTGAACGTGGAGGCCAGGAGAATCATCGGAGCCTCTTCGGCCAGGATGTTCTGGACTTCGTGCATCCGGGCTTGGCGCTCTTGGAGGTCGAGGATTTGCTCCTGCTCGTTGAAGAGCTGGTCGATGCGGGCCTCCCATTCGGTGGCAGGCTTCTTTTGCTTGGGGTGCCAGATGTGGTAAATGCCCTCGCTCAGGTAGAAGGCTTTCGAGCCTGAGGGGTCGTAGGCGGCGCTGTTGGAGCCCCAGCCGATGACGCCGGCGTCGTAGTCGAAAGTGTAATCGATTTTGCGCAGCATGGTGGTGAAGTCCACCGGGTTGAGGTTCACGGTGATGCCGATGGCGTCGAGGTTCTCCTTGAAGGTCACGACCATCTCTTCCCAGGAGCCGCCGGAAGGCAGCATCAGGTCGAATTCCACGCGCTTACCGTCGGGGTCGAGCAGGCGCCCGTCGTCGTCCCAGGTGAATTCGGCTTGGCGCAGGAGCGCGCGGGCCTTTTCGGGGGCGTAGCGGTACTTCTTGATGTTTTCATTGTGCCACTTGCCGTAGGGGGGCGAGACGAAGGAGTCCAGCGGCTGGCCACGCCCGAAGAAGACGGCGTCGATGACAGCCTCGCGGTCGAAGGCGTAGAGGAGCGCCTGGCGGAAGAGCTTGTTGCTGAACCAGCGGAGCTTGTGCGGTGCCAGGTAAGGCTTGCCCTCATCGCTTTTGCCGGGGTTCAGGTTGAGCCAGATCATGGTCACGTAGGGGCTCAGTCCGCGCTCGTAGAGAGTGAAGTCGTAGGTCTCTTCGTTGTCCTTCACCCAGGCGACGTCCGAGGGCCCGACGGCGCTGGCACTGGTCTGGCCGGTGGCGAAGTAGACGACCTCGGTGTTGGACTCGGTGACGAATTTGTAGATGAGCCGGTCGATGTAGGGCAGGCGCTGGCCGGACTCGTCGGCTTTCCAGTAGTGGGGATTCGGAGTCAGGATGAGCCGCTCACCGGGGCGGTAGCTTTCCAGGACGAAGGGGCCGGTACCGACGATTTCCGAAGGCGTGTCGATGGCTGTCTGGGTGGTCCAGGCGCGCATGAAGTCACGCTTTTCATGGTAGGGCTGTAGCTTGTGCTTCGGCAGGATGGGCACGCTCATCATGTCGTACATGAAGGGGGCGTAGACCGTAGGCGTGCGGAAGCGCACGGTGAAATCGTCAAGCTTCTCGAACTCGATTTTCTTCCCATCGATATGGAGTTCGCTGTAGTAGCGGGTAGGGTAGAGCGGTGTCGTTTCGCCGGTTTCCGGGTCCGTCTCGTCGGCCAGGACGACTCCGAAGGTGAAGACGACGTCGTCGGCGCTGAAGGGCTCACCGTCGGCCCAGCGGATGCCCTCGCGCAGGTGGAAGGTGTAGGTTTGCTGGTCTTCGCCGACCTCCCAGGATTTGGCCAGGGCGGGCACGATTTCCATTTTGATGGGATTGAAATCGACCAGGGTGTTGAACATCTGACCGAGGATGCTGACCGTGCCCATGTTGCTGGGCACATAATAGTTGAAGGTCGTCGGCTGGGTCGTCTCCGACAGGATAAACATACCGCCGTATTGACCGATTTCGATGCCCTGGACGATTTCGACATCCTTGGGCAGCGGGGCTTGCTCCCGCTTTACTGCGGGTGGCTCGGCACACCCAGCCAGAGCCAGTAGTAGGCCAAGAGCGGAAACTATCCGGAAAGGTGCTTTCAAGGAGGTCGTTTGAATTGAAGTATAGGGCCCAAGGGCGCTGAAATGCGCGGAAAGGGTTCGCTTTTTGGCTATCCGTAATCAGACTTGAGGCAGCATTAAGAAAAGACATTGATGCCCTTTCAAGAACAGAGTGCCCGGGGTATGTTTACAAACTCGCTCCAGAACCGAAGCAAGACAGTTTGGAAGTAGAAGAATCCAGTTCAACGCGCTATATTATACTATTGGAGGATACCCAGTCGGGCCGGGTTGCCAGGCTGGCTTTCCCTTCCCAGGCGCTTTACAACCGATACCTGAAAAAGAAGGACATCAAGCCGAAGGAGGTCCGGTGTGCCTATGTCGAGCTCGATGGGGAAGTTGGTGAGGGCCTCCACGCCTTCTATTGCCAGTGGCTGGATGAAGGCCCGTGGGAGGTTTCCGGGTACTCGTTGGACGGTCAAAGGCCTGTCTTCCCCATGACGCCTCACGATGTGCGCTCCATGGTCATCCCGGTGGTAAGCCCCGAGCTGCTCGCGGACGACAGCTTTACCGGGCGTGCTCTCAACACCGTGTCGCGTGTTTCGCGTCAATTGGCGAGACCCATTCACGCGTTGGACTTCGATCTGGGCAAGGAGCTGCGCGGCATCCCCCTGTTGTACTGGATGACAGCCATCCTGGCCGTGATGTCCATGGTCACTTTCTTCGTAATGCGAGCGGAGCCGCCGCGCTATGTCGAGGGCGTCTATCGCGTGCCCTGGCTGATGAATACCTTGAGCAACGTGTCCTACTTCGAGGGAGACGGCCGTCTGGTTTTCGAGGGCGAAATGGAGCCCCGGGCGGTGCGGCGTGCCTTCAAGGGACTGGAAGTGATCAAGCCAGGCCAGGATTTCGTTATCAGCCGTTACACGCTCTATCGCGATGCCGGCATGCAGGAGGAAGTCGAGCGAGGCGCCTACTGGACCCACGAAGGCTACGATGCCTGGCAGAAGGCTCACTATGCCAATATCAAGCACGGCTTCGCCAGGAAGCTGCCCAACGGTTCCAGTCTGGCCTACGACTTCGTTACCAACCGCCTGTATGGCAATCTGCGCGACGCCTCGGAAATCGACCAGTTTACTTCAGCGACACCCACAAACCCCTAGGGTGCATTTGCGCTGAGCCGTTGCCCAGGTCACCGTCGTCCAGAAGGGCGTCGACGGATTGTAGCAAATCGCGGTCCTGCGAAACCACTACGACGCCGCGCTGGCGGGCGAAGTGATCGTTCTGCCACAGGAAAGCGATGTCCTCGCGCGGAGGCTGTTCCCAAAGTAGATGGAGCTCCCCGCGCATCAGGTAAGGCGCCTCCCCGACCTGGAGCATGAAGGAGGCCTGAGTGTTTTGCATTCGCTCCAGGAAGGATACCTCTCCGGTGAAACGGCTGATGCGATAAGCCACCTCCTCGGCGAGCTGCTTGTCCTCGAAATTTTGGTAGGAGCGATAACCCCAGGCGTAGCCGAGATAGCTGATGAGGGCCAGGTTGAGCATCCAGGCAATCGCGCGGGGAGAGGTGAGGGCCTCTCCCCAATTACGACGCTTCTTGACCGGCGCTTCTTCCGGCTTGGCGGCATCTTTCGGAGAAGCGTTGTCCGCCTCCTCTTGGGCGGCTGCTTTTTCCGCGCGTCGTTGCGCGCGTTTCTCTGCTTTCAGTAGGCTCAATTAGAGGCGAAGTAAGTAGTCATCGCAGTCTTACTGCTCAAGGGCAATTTTTCCGAAGACTCTGTCAGCTCACGCCAGTAGTCCATTTGCAGCTCGCCGTTGTTGGAGCCGAGATTCCCCAGGCGCTCATCGTAATGGATATCGAAGGTGCCGTTGATAAGGATCTGCTTGCCCACAATGGAACCAAAGAACTGGCCGCTGCCGCCCAGGCTGATTTGAGAATTGGGAGCGTAGAGGACCGCGTGCGTCAAGGCGCCTCCGTTGAAATTAAAAGCATTGTTACTGGTTCCGTAGATTCGGATGTCCGAGGGCTCATCGTCTTCGCTGAAGATGCCATTACCTCCCCCAAGCGAAAGCGTCTTGATATACATCGTCAAGGTGGAGCCGGGTTGCACCATGATCCTCCCGTTCATATTCAGGTTGGAATCGACCCGAAGGATGACGTCTCCGTAGACAAGGATGTCCGCGCCACCACCGACGTTGAGATCGTTGTAGTAGTATTCGCTCGTCGTGCCGGCGGCTCCCAGCACTGCCCCACCATTAATACTGCCGTTGTTGATGCGGGATACGGACATGGAAGGCACGTCGACATCCGGCAGTTCCGCATAAAAGTCCCGCGCGACGCGATCCCAGTCGATTTTCGGTTTTTCGGTGAGAACAGGCGAATCCTCTCCCATGATGGAACCGTTTTTGCCTACGTTGATGTTACCGCCACCGGTGGAAACATATCCCCAAATGTCGCCGTGCTGAAGATTGATATCGTTCGTTTGGACACTGAGGGTCGCGACGCCGACCTTATCGCCCCGATTGCTGGAATAGTCGTAAGGTCCTGCGGAGCCATCATAACTGTCCACCGTGATCCCGTTGCCTCCGAACTGAATTCGTTCCTTGGCCAGAAGGCCGTTACCAAAGCCGCCTTCACTCCCCGCCATCTCGATGTGGAGCTGCTTGGAGATATCGAACTGCTTGCCGTCGATCATGCCCTCCACGAAGATGATGGGGTGGCTGGAATCACGGTTGTCCAAAGCCACATAGATGCGCTGTACCTCGCCGTTGGAGCCGTTCTTGCTCAAGGCTCTGTAATAGACATCGGTGAGCAGCGTATCCCAGCCGGTGAAGTCGGAGTTGTTCAGCGCATAGAGCGCCTCTTCGGCACCGGATTCGGCGACATTAATGGACTGTTGCAGCATGAGCGAACGAACTGCATTCTGGTATTCGCTGGTGGCCGTTTCCAAATAGACACCTGCAATGGAGCCTATCAGAATGGCGGCGATAATGACGACTATGAGTGCCGAGCCGCGACGGTTGCGCATATTTGTTTTCATGACTTTGCCTGGTTTTAAGTTCCGGAAACTGGTTTGTTGCGCAGCATGAACTGCGCGGAAATAATGTGATTGGTGTTGTCCACCTTCAGAGAGGATTGCTTCATGATGGCCTCTACCTGGATGTGTTTTATCTCCAGAGGGACAGATGCGGTATTCAGGCGAAGCGTGTAATAACGGATTTCCAGATCGTCCACGTTGTTGAGCAGGACCTGGGAGGCTACGACTGATCCTCCGGAGAGGATATTGCGATAAAGGGTATCCGCATCGGCTTCGTAAAGGTACTGCACCGTAATTTCGCTTTTACTCGGTCCCGTGGTGGTCAGCACGACTTCGGAATCGCTCATGGTGGTGACATCCGTGGCGCCCCGGACATCGCGCCCAAAGAGTTCGAGGGTGCGGCGGCTTTCCTCGTTCATGTCCACGTAGTTCATCAGGCTGTTCGAGCCTTGCGTCAGGCTGATGATGGAACTCATAGCGCCGGCCAGCAAAAGGGAACCGACGGCCAGCGAGATCATCATCTCGACCAGCGTAAAGCCGCGCCCGGGGGTCTTCTTAAAAAGACCGGTAGTAGTAGTCGTTGATCCCATTTTTGGTAAACGTGGAGTAGAACACCTCTTCCTTCTGGTTGGGGTAGGCGTCCCAGTTCACGGTCAGGGTGATGTCGATCTGCTCGCCGTTGGCGCGAAGCGCGACGGTGCGCTTGCAGAAAAAGCTATCGCTGTAGGCCTCGATGAACTCGCCGCGCGGAGTAAAGGGCTCGTTGGTTTGGCCGACCATGGCGGAGAGGTCGGTCCAGTTGAAGGTACGCATGGCCTCGAGCTCGGTCTGCAGTATCTGGCTGGCGCGGGTGCGGTCACGTGCATCCCGGGTCATACCGTAGCCCATTTGAAGCGCCCCAAATGCTCCCGCGAACACGATCGCAAACACCGTCATGCTGATCATGATCTCGACGAGGGAGAAGCCGCACTGAGGGCGCGAACTGCCCATTCCTTTCATATACCTATAATATACGGCATTTCACGCGGAGAAAAAACCGCAATCTGCGTGCTACAAATTTATACCTCGATTAATAGGGGCTAATACCCCCAAATTGCAGGACCCTATGGCCCTATTTTCTTAATCGAAGACGACGGTCTTGTTATTGTAGACCAGTATCCGGTGTTCCAGGTGCCAGCGCACGGCTTGAGCGAAAACCGTTTTTTCAAGATCCTTGCCGCGCCGCACCAACTCCGCCGGGCCGTGCCGGTGGCTGACCCTGGACACGTCCTGGGCGATGATCGGGCCTTCGTCGAGATCGGCAGTGGCATAGTGCGCGGTGGCCCCGATGAGCTTGACCCCGCGCGCGAAGGCCTGGTGGTAGGGTTTGCCCCCGGCGAAGGCGGGCAGGAAGCTGTGGTGAATATTAATGACCGGGCAGCCAAGCTCCTTCAGGAAGCGATCGGAAAGCACCTGCATGTAGCGAGCCATGATGACGAGGTCCGCCTGGGCCTCATGGACGATGGCGAGCTGGCGATCCTCGGCTTCGTCTTTGTTTGCCTTGGTGACTGGCACGTGGTGGAAGGTCAGGCCGTAGTTACGGGTGGCGGCCTCCAGATCGGTGTGGTTGGAGATGACGCCGGCGATCTGCCCGGGCATTTCCCCGCTGGTGAAGCGCAGCACGATGTCGTGGAAGCAGTGCTCGATTTTCGATACCATTACCACGACACGGGGCTGTTCGCTGGAGAGCGCGATCTGTGCCCTCATCCCGAGCTCATCGGCGGCGAAGCGCTCAAACTCACCGGCCTCGGCGCTGGCATCACCGTTGGGCAGCCACTCTAGGCGTTGGAAAAAGATGCCCGCTTCGCCGTCCCGGTGCTGGTCGGCATGGTGGACGTTGCCCCCGCGCTCAAAAATCCAGCCGGCGGCCTTGGCGACGAGACCGGGCCTGTCGGGTCCGTTGAGGAGCGCGATGATGCGTGTGTGGCCGTTGGTTTGCATGTCCGTTTGATATTCTTCGTCGTCTATCGCCTATTTGAACAACTAAGCACTAAGCACCAAGCACTAAAACACACTAAACTTTCTCCAGATCAAAACCGTCTTTGCGGTCGAGCACCTGCCAGCCGGCTGCCTGGATTTCGGCGCGGAGGGCGTCGGCGCTGGCAAAGTCCTTGTTCTTTTTGGCCTCCCAGCGTTGCTGAGCCAGGGCCACGACGGCTTCCGGGGCGCTGGCGGCGGGGGATTCCTCCACGGCGAACAAATCCAGTCCGAGCGCGTAGAGCAGCCCGCCGAGGCCCTGCAGTTGCCCGGCCAGGGCCAGCTTGTCGAAGTCCGGATCGTCGAGGTCCTTGAGGGCGGAGAAAAGCGCGCCGAGGGCGGCAGGGACGTTCAAGTCCTCGCAGAGCGCTTCCCAGGCCGGTGCGAAGACCCCGGTGGTCAGGAGTGAGTTGGGCGCGATCCAGCCGCGAAACTCATCACGGGAGACGCCGAGGCGCTCCAGCAGGGGAGCGAGCGTTTTCTCCAGCTTGGCCAGGGCACTGGCGGCGGCCTGCAGGCCGTTCATGGTGAAGTTAAGCTGCTGGCGGTAGTGCCCCGCGATGAGCGCCCAGCGGATGGCCATCGGGCTGTGCCCTTTTTCCACCAAGTCGTCGAGGGTGTAGAGATTGCCGAGGCTCTTGGACATCTTTGCGCCTTCCACCATCAGGTGGGCACTGTGGAACCAGTGCCGGGCGAAGGGGCGTACGCCGCTGGCGCACTCGCTTTGGGCGATTTCGTTTTCGTGGTGGGGGAAGCACAGGTCCACGCCGCCGCCGTGCAGGTCGAAGGACTCGCCCAGATAGCGGGTGCTCATGGCCGAGCACTCGATGTGCCAGCCGGGCCGGCCCTCGCCCCAGGGGCTGGGCCAGAAATTGTCGCCGTCTTCCGGTTTGCGCGCTTTCCACAGGGCGAAGTCGCTGACTGATTCGCGGTCGTACTCGTCGGCGTCGTTGGACTCACCGGCGCTGTTGGTCGACTGGGTGCGCAGGGCCTCGCGGTCGAGGCGGGCCAGCTCGCCGTAGTGCTCGCAGGAGGTCACCTTGAAATAGACCGAGCCGTCCGCGGCCACATAGGCATGGCCACCCGCGACCAGCTTTTCGATCATCGCGACCTGCTCCGGGATGTGGCCGGTGGCACGCGGTTCTTCGCTGGGGGTGAGGAGGTTGAGCCGTCCGCAGTCGGCGTGGAATTTCTCTGTCCACTTTTCAGTGAAGGCCAGCAGGGACATACCCTCGGCCTGGCTTTGCCGGATGGTCTTGTCGTCCACGTCGGTGATGTTGCGCACGTGGTTCACGGCCATGCCGTCAGCCTCGAGTGTGCGCCGCAGGACGTCCTGCAGCAGGAAGGTGCGAAAATTGCCGATGTGCGCCGGGCCGTAGACAGTAGGCCCGCAGCAGTAAAAGCCCAGCGTCTGGCCGTCCGCTGGCTGCAGCGGGCGGATTTCACGTGAAAGCGTGTCGAAAAGGCGTATCGGCATAATGAAGCGGACTAGCTAGGAGCCTTTGCGCCCGTTTTTCAAGGGAGGAATTGACGTGCCCACAGTCTTGACGCCCTTCCCGTGATGAATGTTACTATGTCGGGATGATCAAGCGCATCCTTATCTGGATCGGCATTGTGATTGTCGTGCTCATTGTAGCCGATCAGATTGGCATTAGCGTGGGCGGTCTCTTCGCGTTGCTACCTCCTTTGCTCTTTCTTGTCGCCTGGATACTGTTGATTGTGATTCACGTCATGGTTGGGATTGGGCTGTCAAAGGACGTGCAGCGGCGGCACAACGCCCAATTGGGCACCTATCTCGGACTGGGGCCCTACCTCTGGATGTCCGTCGGTCTGGTCTTCGGACTCCTCGGATTGCTGGCTTATTGGTTTTTCAATGACTTGATCCTTTCCCGTGGATGGTGCATCCAAGGTAATCGGGTGGAACCGAATCCGCCCGCACAAGACTAATTCTTTCTCTCTTCTCCTGAATCCATGCCCTCCGATATTTTCAGTCTGAACCTGCCTCGGCGGATGCGCCGCTTGCGCGGTAGTGATGCCATGCGCCGCCTCGTGCGCGAAACGGAGGTGCGCCCGGGTGACCTCATTCAGCCACTATTCGTCATCGAGGGTGACGGCAAACCGGAGGCAATCGAGTCCATGCCGGGCCAGCAGCGCATCCCCTTGGGCAAACTGGCCGACGTGTGCAAAAAGCTTTATGACGGAGGCATCCCTGCGGTGGCGCTTTTCCCCAAGCTCGACCCGTCGCTCAAGACCCCCGAGGGGGCTGAGGCTCTCAATGAGGACACGCTCGTGTTGCGTGCGGTGCGTGCGGTCAAGAGAGCCTGTCCGGGGCTTTTGGTCATCACGGATGTCGCCCTCGACCCCTACACCAGCCATGGCCACGACGGCCTGCTGAACGAGAGGGGCACCGATGTGGAAAATGACCGCACCGTGACCGTCCTGCAAAAGATGGCTGTGCTCAACGCCCAGGCTGGTGCTGATTTCGTTGCGCCCAGCGACATGATGGACGGCCGTGTGGGCGCCATCCGCGAGGCTCTCGACCAGTCCGGGCTCACCGAGACGAGCATCATGGCTTACTCCGCGAAGTTCGCCAGTGCCTACTACGGGCCCTTCCGCGAGGCCGTGGGCAGCGCTCAGGCCGCCGGCACCAAGCTGCTCGGCAAGGATACCTACCAACTCGATCCGGCCAATCGCCGTCAGGCCGCCCTTGAAACCGCCCTCGACGAAGAAGAGGGCGCGGACGTGCTCATGGTCAAGCCTGCCGGACCGTATCTGGATATCATTCGCGAACTGCGTGACAGCACCGAGCTGCCCGTAGCAGCATATCAGGTCTCCGGCGAGTATGCCCAGATCCACGCCGCCGCGCGCTTGGGCTGGCTCGATTTGGAGCGCACCCGCGACGAAAGCCTGCTTGCCATCAAGCGCGCCGGCGCCGACATGATTTTAACCTACTTCGCCCAGGATTTTTTAACTTAACTTGAACCACGAAATAGACGAAATTCACGAAAAAATAGAATACGACTTTTATAACTTTTCGTGAATTTCGTCTATTTCGTGGTAAATTTTTTCGTCCGTATTTAATAACTCATTATGCGCTCGTTCGTATTTATTCTGTCAGTTTTCTTTTGTGGATTACTCCACGCCGCGCCTCTTAAGGTGGCGGTGACGCATCCATTCTTTGCCGAGTGGGTCGAGCAGGTGGGAGGAGACGAGGTCGAGGCGGTTGTGGTCTCGGAGGACGATACGTCCGGCCTGACCGAAGCTGCCGTGGTTTACGAGTCCGGCCTTGGGCAGGAGCCCTGGCTGGATGGGGCTCTGGAGGAGTTGGGGGACAATGCCCCGCGCCGCATCGTGCTTTCCGACGGTATTCCGACGATGACCGTGACCGAGGAGTTCTGGGCTTCCATGCCGCTGCCGCATCCCAATCCGGAAAAGATGCCCGAATGCTGCCGCAAGGATGCTTCCGATACCAATGCCGCCTGGGAAAAACTGGTCAAGACCGTGCCCAAGCTGGAAGTTCCCGAGCAGTACGGCTACGACCCCGAGGCCGTCGATGCACACCTCTGGTTTGACCCACTCAATGCCCAAAGCGTCGTCTTGGTTATCAACGAGACTCTGGCCGAGGCCGCACCGGATTCCGCCGATGCCTTTGACCGCAACGCTTACACCGCCCTCGACGAGCTCAACGCCCTCGACGGCTGGATCAAGTCGCGCATCCGTGATGTCCCCATGGGCGACCGTGTCCTGGTGACCGACGGCGGCAGCTTCCGTTACTACGCCAAGCAGTATGGTCTGGCCGCGCCGCTCGATACACCCGAATACATGGGCGTGTCCCTCAAGGAAACCCCTACGGCAGACGGCCATGCCTGCGAGTGTGCCTCACCCAAGCTTTATACCGACTTCGTCGAGGGCGGCCCCGCTACCTACGACGCTCTCATGCGCCAGAATACCGATCTCATCATTGAGACACTCACCCCGCAGCCTGCTGGCTGAGCTACGACCTGGGGCTGCGCGCCATGACTGTCCTGTGCGGTCACGCACAAAAAAGCCCGGCGGTTGAGGCCGGGCTTTCGGAAAGAAGGTGACGGACGCGCTTAGTTGGCGGCGACGGCTTCCTCGACGATGGAGACCTTGCGGTGCTCGGCGTCCCAGGCGACCTTGCCGTCCTTGAGGGCGTAGAGGGTGAAGTCGCGGCCGAGGCCGACGTTGTCACCGGGGTGCATCTTGGTGCCGCGCTGACGCATCAGGATGGTGCCGGCGAGCACGCTCTGGCCGGCGTAGCGCTTGACGCCCAGACGCTTGCTCTGGCTGTCGCGTCCGTTACGGGAAGTTCCTTGTCCTTTTTTGTGTGCCATGACGTAAAAGTAGTTGGGGGAGGGGATTAACCCTCGATGCTTTCGATTTTGATGACGGAGAGCTGCTGGCGATGGCCGCGACGGGTGGCGGTGCGCACGCGCGGACGCTTGCGGATGGACATCACCTTGTCGCCCTGCTTGTTTTCGACCACCGTAGCGGTGACCTTGGCGCCGTCCAGCAGGGGTGCGCCAAACTTCGTCTCGGCGCCTTCGCCGAGGCTCAGCACGGAGTCGATGGTGACGGTGTCGCCCGCCTGCGTGTCCGGATAGCGGTTGACGGTGAGGACATCGCCTTCCGCCACGGTGAACTGCCGGCCTTGGGTTTTGATAATCGCTTTCATGAGAAAAGGGGAGAAAGAATCGTTTGGAAGCCCGATTGGCAAGTGAAAAATACGGATTTTATCGGGGTGTGGAGAGACAGGCAGCCAGCCCCAGAGCGTCCTCTGACCCACTACACTCTAGACCTGATGCATTATCGGGTCCGCGCCGGCCAAATTTACTGTGATTGCCCGGCTATTTACCGCTTCTGACTGTATATGTTTTTACAGGCAAATAGCTTAGAATTATAGGCTATGAATTCTCAGACCACTTTTGCTACGAATATCAACCGGACCTTCCCGGCGGGGGGACGCCTCTTTAAGAATGGTTCAAACAGCGATGACTTCGGGGAAACTCTACCTGAAGCGCTGCTGAATGGCTTCATAGTGGATTCCGAAACGCTCGCTTCCCGTGCGGACGTCAACGGCTTCCGTGGGGTATTGAACCAACTCCCCGACGGAGCGCTGATCGTCAGTCGCAACCGGGAGGTGCTTTTTGTCAATCAGGCCCTTATCCAGATGCTGGGATGCCCGTCCGCCGATGAGATGATTGGTAAATACCCCGGCGATGTCTTGCGCTGCATTCACAATCGCGAGGATGCCTGCTGTGGACACAATGAATCCTGCCGCCATTGTAACTTCAACAAAGCGCTCATCCGGGGCTTGAGCGGACTGACCCGGCAAAGCGAATTCAAGATCGATACCGCCGACGGTATATCGAAGGATTTGCTCGTCAAATCGACCCCCGTCCAGTTTGAGGGCCAGTCGGGCGTTTTGAGCATGGTTTCGGATATCAGTGATTACAAGTCCCGCGAGATCGCCGACCGGGTCTTCTTTCACGATTTGCTCAACACTGCGGCGGGGCTGCGGAACATCGCGGACATGATGCGCGATTCAAGCGGAGAGGAAGCGGAGGAATTCAGGAAAATGTCCAGCGATTTGGCCACCCGGCTTTGCGAGGACATCCAGGCTCAGCAGATGCTCTATGCGGCCGAGGCCAATAACCTTTACGTCGGGTCGGATGTGGTCGATTCGCAGGAAATGCTCGAAGAGATACGCCAGGCTTTCTCCAAGAGTGATAACACTCATTATGGACGGGTGTCCATTTCTCCGGATTCCGTCATGGTGAAGTTTGTCAGTGATTCGACGATTCTCACGCGCGTTCTCAGCATTTTAACCAAGAACGCGGTGGAGGCCAGTGGCGCGACGGATAGGGTAAGGCTGTCTTGTGTCCCTTCCAGTTGCGGTGCAAAGTTCACGGTCCACAACGCCGCCTACATTCCTCTGGAAGATCAGAAGCAGATATTCAGGCGCTTCTTCTCGACCAAGGGCCGGGGGCGCGGCATGGGGACCTACTCGGCCCGGCTTTACACAGAAAACTATCTGGGTGGGGAGATTAACTTTCACTCGAATCCTTTCTTTGGAACCGAGTTCAGCGTCTGGGTGCCGGACAAGGGGCGTTAACGCGCACTCATTGGTGGAATAAGCCAGGCGCATAATCGCTGCCCGGAATGGCCGTTTGCGCCTGAAAATGGCGTTTTCTCCGCAGCCACGCTTGACGGCCTGCTTCCTGCTGTTTTCATCGGACGCATTATGCCGAAGAAAGTTGCACTTCTTACCGCGGGCGGCCTCGCCCCCTGTCTCAGCTCCGCCGTCGGCGGCCTCATCGAGCGCTACTCGGAGATTTCGCCCGAGACGGAGATTATCTGCTACAAGGGCGGGTACAAGGGCCTCCTGCTCGGGGACAGCATCAAGGTGACCCCCGAGATGCGCGAAAACGCCCATATCCTGCATCGGCATGGGGGTAGCCCCATTGGCAACAGCCGGGTCAAGCTGACCAACGTCAAGGACTGCGTGAAGCGTGGCCTCGTCAAAGAAGGCGAAGACCCGCAGAAGGTGGCTGCCGACCAGCTCGTCAAGGACGGCGTCAGCGTCCTGCACACCATCGGCGGGGACGATACCAATACCGCCGCGGCCGACCTTGCGGCCTTCCTGCATAAGAATGACTACGAGCTGCAGGTTATCGGCCTGCCCAAGACCATCGACAACGACGTCTTTCCCATCAAGCAGAGCCTGGGCGCCTGGACCGCCGCCGAGGAGGGCGCGAAGTATTTCCGTAATGTCGTGGCCGAGCACAATGCCAACCCGCGCATGCTCATCGTGCATGAAGTCATGGGCCGTAACTGCGGCTGGCTCACTGCCGCCACCGCTCAGTACTACCGCGAGCACATTCTGGGCGACCGCGGCTTCGTGCCCGGTCTGGGCCTGAGCGAAAAGCGCCTCGACGTCCACGCTGTCTTCATCCCCGAGATGGAGATCGACATCCCCGCCGAGGCCGCGCGCCTGAAGGCCGTTATGGACGAGCACGACTGCGTCAACATCTTCATCAGTGAAGGGGCAGGCGTCAGTGGCATCGTCAAGGAGATGGAAGCGGCCGGCCAGGAGGTGCCCCGTGACGCCTTTGGGCACGTCAAGCTCGACGCCGTCAATCCCGGCAAGTACTTCGGCGAGCAATTCTCTAAGATGCTCGACGCGGAAAAGGTCATGGTGCAGAAGAGCGGTTACTTCTCCCGTGCCGCTCCGGCCAATGTCGACGACCTGCGCCTGATCAAGTCCTGCACCGACCTCGCCGTCCAGTGCGCCTTCGAGGGGCAGAGCGGCGTCATTGGCCACGACGAAGACCAGGGCTACCTGCTGCGCGCCATTGAGTTTCCACGCATCAAGGGCGGCAAACCCTTCTGCATCGACACGCCCTGGTTTGGTGAGCTGCTGGCCGCCATCGGCCAGCCCAAGGGCGCCAAAGTCGAGGTCGAGCACTGATCACCCCACAGGCCCTGGGCGCAAGGCCCCAGTTGCCGGGGTAATGTTTCGTAGTGGCCGGTAAGTAATAGAATTTTTGACTTTCTTCTGTATATTGCAGAAGAATGCCGGAACCTACTGAAAATTGGTGGGAGCAACTCTGCGCGGTATCTTTTATGCCGCACGGACATTGTTATTTTTGGTCGCAGGATATCCTGTGGCTGCATGTGGTTTCCAACGGGCTGATTGCGCTGGCCTATTTCGCCATCCCGTTCGGGCTCTTCTATTTCGTTAAGAAGCGCAAGGACCTCATCTACAAGTCGGTCTTCATCCTCTTCGGGATGTTTATTATCTTCTGCGGGCTGACTCATGTGATGTCCATCGTCACCATCTGGAAGCCCTATTATTATTTTGAGGGTGTTCTGTTGCTCCTCACTGGCATCGTCTCCATGGCAACGGCGATCGTTCTATTTCGCATGATCCCGGAAGCCCTGTACCTGCCCAACCCGCAGGAGCTTCAGAAGACAAAGGAGCAACTGGAGGAGGAGGCGCACAAAAAGGCAGAGGCCGTTGCGGCCAACAACATGAAGTCGCAATTCCTCGCCAACATGTCCCACGACATCCGTACGCCGCTGAACGGCATCCTCGGTTCCCTCGAACTGATGGAAGAGGCCGACGGCGACGAGGAGCAGCAGGCGCAGTTGCGCAAGATCACGCACGACTCCGCCATCACGCTTCTCGGGCTGATCAACGACGTTCTGGACTTGGCCAAGATCGAGTCGGGTAAGGTAGAGTTGCGTGCCACTCCCTTCAACTTGCGCGAACTCGTGGATGGCATAGCTGGTATGTTGCGGGCTCGGGCACGCACCAAGGGGCTCTCGCTGAAGATCGAATTCAATCCGGACGCCACCTACAACGTCTCCGGCGATTCCAGCAAGTTGTCCCAGATAGTGGCCAATCTGGCCAACAACGCCATCAAGTTTACCGACGAGGGCGAGGTCGCCATCAACGTTCACGTGGAGGACGAAACCGATGACGACATTTGCTACAGCATCGCCGTGCATGACACCGGCATGGGCATTCCTCCGGAAAAGCTCGATACCATTTTCGAAACTTACTCGCAGGCGCATGACGAGGTTTCCATCGAGCGCGGCGGCGTTGGTCTCGGCCTGGCCATAAGCCGTAAGCTGGCCCGGCTCATGGGCGGCGATATCAAGGTGGAGAGTGAGCCGGGCGAGGGCTCCATCTTTACCGCCCTGGTGCGTCTGAAAAAGTACGACATGGCGGAAGAGGAGTCTGCCACCACGAAGACGTCACGCGCGATCCTGCGTCCCAAGCGGGAAGGCGAGCCGGTACGAATCCTGGTGGCCGAGGACAATGTCTCGAATATGTATATCATTCGCAAGCACCTCGAGCGCAGCCGTGTGAAACTGGATACCGTCAATAACGGCATCGATGCCATCGAGAAGTTCCGGGAAAACCACTACGATGCGGTCATTATGGATATTCGCATGCCCAAGATGAACGGCATGACTGCCATCCAGCACATGCGTGAGGTCGAATCGGGTCGAAAATTCCGCACGCCCATCCTGGCCCTGACCGCCTATGCCATGCAGCACGACCACCTTGAAGTGATTTCCGCCGGCGCGGACGCCTACTTGTCCAAACCTTTTCGCCGCGATGATTTACTTAAGATCGTTGGCTCGCTCATCGAGAGCAACTAGTGTCCTGTTAGGTTCGTTCCTTGGAGTATATATTAGCCACAAAGAGGCACAAAACACACAAAACGGTGGCAAGGGTATAGCGCGGCTCTGGTTCTTGCGCTTCTTGTGCCTTTTCGTGGCCATTCACTTATATCGAGAACGAAGCTAACACAGCCTAGGCCATCCGTGCTTGCCAGCAGTGACGGGCTTCGGTTTGTTTGTGATAGCTAAGTTCTATTGTAAACATCCAACCCTGACCTGACCATGCCATCACACGTCATTGATTACGAAATTGTCGGAAACGATCTGCAGCTCGTGGAAGTCGAACTCGACCCGGGCGAAACCGTCATCGCCGAAGCCGGCGCCATGAACTACATGGAGGACGGCATCACCTTTGAAGCCAAGATGGGCGACGGCACCGAAGCCGGTGGTTTCATGAGCGGTCTCATGGGTGCGGCCAAGCGCGCCGTGGGCGGCGGCGGGCTCTTCCTCACGCACTTTACCAATCAAGGTGGCGGCAAGAAGCGTGTTGCCTTTGCCGCGCCGTACCCCGGCAAGATTGTCCCCATCGACCTGGCGCAGTTCGGTGGTCGCTTCCAGTGCCAGCGTGACGCCTTCCTCTGCGCTGCCTCCGGCACGCGGCTGAGCGTCAGCTTCACCAAGCGCTTTGGCGCGGGCCTCTTTGGCGGAGAGGGCTTCATCCTGCAAAAGTTGGAGGGGGACGGTTTGGCTTTCGTTCATGCGGGCGGTACGCTTATTCGCAAGAACCTCCAGCCCGGCGAAACGCTCCGCGTCGACACCGGCTGTCTCGTCGGCTTCACCGACGGCATCGATTTCGACATCGAACGCGCCGGCAACATGAAGTCCATGCTCTTCGGCGGCGAAGGTCTCTTCCTCGCCACGCTCCGGGGCACCGGTGCGGTCTACCTGCAAAGCCTGCCGTTTTCCCGTCTGGCCGAGCGCATCATCGCCCAGATTCCACCCAGTCGACGCGGGGATTGACGATTGAAAAACGGCGACTTCTAGGTATCCTTCCCCTCATGACACACGTTCAGGAAATCGAAAAGGCTATTCGGGAGCTCCCGGATGGAGACAAGAAGTCGCTGGTTCTGAAAATCAACGACCTCTACTGGGATGCCTGGGACGAGCAACTGGAGCGGGATTTCGCTGCGGGTCGCCTGGACGCTCTCATGGCCGAGGCCGAAGCCGATATCAAGCAAGGTCGTACCAAGCCGCTCGATGAACTCCTTCGCGACACATAGATTTTGGAGTTGTTTCGCGGAACTGCCACGGGCGGAAAAGGAACATGCGATAAAGCAATATCGTCTGTGGCTGGCCGATTCGTACCACCCTTCACTCCATTTTAAGAAAGTTGGTGGCAGTTTATGGTCAGCCAGAGTGAGTGAGGGCTATCGTGCGTTGGCTATGGAGCATGACGGAGATTTTCATTGGTTTTGGATTGGAACCCATCGCGAATACGAGAAGATTCTGAAGGGCAAATAAGTCTTTGAACATATGCCCAACGAATGGCACATCTGCGCCGATACCGGCGGTACCTTTACGGATGTCTTTGGGATTTCTCCCGAGGGCCGGTCGTATCGCGCCAAGGTGTTGTCTAGCGGCTGTCTGCGAGCCGGGGTGGTGGCAATCGAGGGCACACGCCTCTTGGTGGATACCACTTGGGAGCTGCCGGATGGTTTTTGTACGGGCTGGGCCGTCAAAGTGCCGGGGGCGGAGGATGCCGCCGCTGTCACGGATTACGCCGCCGTCGATTCCGTGCTCTGGCTAGATCGGGAGATTGCCTGCCGCCCAGGCGACCTTCTGGAGCTAACTACGGGCGAGCCCGCTCCGGTGCTCGGTGCGCGCATGCTGACCCGAACTCCTGGCCGCGAAGCGCTCCCGCCGCACACGCTCCGCCTGGCCACCACACGCGGCACCAACGCCCTGCTGGAGCGCAAGGTCGCGCCGACGGCGTTTTTTGTCACGGAGGGCTTCGCCGACCTGCTCTTTATCGGGGACCAGCGTCGCGCCGATCTCTTTGCTCTCGACATCCAAAAGCCCGAACCGCTTCAGCGTGAGGTGATCGAGGTGCCTGGTCGCCTGACCGCGGAAGGGGAAGAGCTAATCGCCTTTGATCCGCCTGCCGAATTTCGTGCAAAGGTTAAAGCCGCTCGCGAGGCCGGTTGCGAATCCGCCGCCGTGGCCTTGTTGCACAGTTACCTGAATCCCGTGCACGAAAAGGCGTTAGAGAAAGTGCTGCGCGAAGCGGGTTTTAAATACATCGCGCTGTCGTCCGATCTCGCGCCCATGATTAAAGTGCTGCCCCGTGCGCAAACTGCCGTGGCCGATGCCGCCCTTGGTCCCATCATGGAGGACTACCTCGACTCTGTGACGCAAAGTCTGTCCGGTGGGAGGTTACTGGTTATGACGAGTGCCGGGGGCCTTTTGCCGAGGAATAGCTTTCGCCCCAAGGACAGCCTGCTGAGCGGTCCGGCGGGCGGCGTGGTCGGGGCCTCGGCCACAGGGCGTCGCGCTGGCAACCCGCGCGTGATCGCTTTCGACATGGGCGGCACTAGCACGGATGTCTCACGCTGCGAGGTGGACTTTTCCTATCGTGCGCAGCACACCGTGGGCGATGCTACTATCGTCGCGCCCGCGCTGCCGGTCATCACGGTGGCGGCGGGCGGCGGCTCCATCTGCGGTTTTGACGGGCGCAACCTCTTTGTAGGTCCGCAGAGCGCCGGGGCCGATCCCGGGCCGGCCTGCTACGGTGCGGGTGGTCCGCTGACGTTGACGGACGTTCATCTGCTGCTCGGGAGGCTGCGCCCGGATGGTTTCGGCATCCCGGTTTATCCGGAGAAGGCCGAGGCTGCGCTGGCCGAGGTTGAAAAGGCCAGCGGCGTGAAGCGGACCGAGCTATTGCCGGGCTTTTTGCGCATCGGCAACGAGCGCATGGCTGATGCCATCCGGCGCGTTTCCGTACGCGAGGGTTACGACCCGGCCGACTACGCGCTGTTGTCCTTTGGCGGTGCGGGCGGGCTCCATGCCTGTGCCCTGGCCGAGCTTTTGGGAATGAACAAGGTGCTCGTCCCCGCTGACGCTGGGCTGCTCAGCGCCTACGGGCTGCACCGTGCCGTGGTCGAGCGCATAGCGGCGCGGCAGGTTCTGTGTCAGTGGAGTGATACAGTTGAAAAACTCCCCGACCTCTTTGCGGACTTGGAAAAGGAAGCCCTCGAGTCACTGGCCAAGGAAGGTTTCGACGCAAGCGAACTGGTTACCCGCCAGCGCGAGCTACGCCTGCGTTTCGCCGGGCAGGAAAGCGATTTACCCATGTCTTGGGGAGCCGGTGAAGACGTCGCGGCGGCTTTTGCCAAACGCTATGCGGAGGTGTTCGGTTATGCGCCGGAAGGCCGTGCGGTGGAGGTCGTCTCCGCGCAGGCCGTCGTCTCCACCCAGCCCGAGGCGATGGAAGACGAGGTCTTTCCGGAGGATGGTCGTGACGTCACCAGAACGTTTGAGCGCTCAAGCGCCTTCCTGGCGGAGTCCTGGGCGGGCGCGCCGGTTATCGACCGCGAGACGTTGCAGCCCGGTGACTTCTTCTCAGGCCCCGTGCTGGTGAGTGACCGCTTCAGTGCGCTGGTGGTATCACCGGGGTGGCGCGCGGTCATGGGCACACAGGGCACGCTGCGGCTGGAACACCGCCAGCCCATGCGCACCGGGGCGGACATCGCTGACGAGACCATCCGGCGCGAGCTTTTCACCAATCGCTTCCGCGGCATCGTCGAGGAGATGGGCGAGCAACTCCGCCGCACCGCGCTCTCGACCAACGTCAAGGAGCGGCTCGACTTCTCCTGCGCCTTGTTGGATGTCAAGGGGAGGCTCATCGTCAACGCCCCGCACATCCCCGTGCACCTCGGCGCGCTCGGCCTCTGCGTGCGCGAGGTCGCGCAAAAACTCAGCCTCGGTCCGGGTGATGTGGCGGTGACGAACCACCCCGGCTACGGCGGCTCGCATCTGCCTGACGTGACCGTCATTATGCCCGTGCACGACGACGACGGCCACTTGCTCGGCTACGTAGCCAATCGCGCCCACCACGCGGAGATCGGCGGCGCGCGTCCGGGCTCCATGCCGCCGGATGCCCGATGTCTGGCCGAGGAGGGCGTCGTCCTGGAGCCTTTCAAACTTTATGACAACGGACAGCCGCGCTGGGAGGCCCTGGCGGAAAAGCTCTCCGGCGGCGACTACCCATCGCGCTCGGTCGAGGAAAACCTGGCCGACCTGCGCGCGCAGGTGGCGTCCAATCTCCGTGGTGCCGAGGCGTTGCGCGAACTTTGCGTAAAGCATGGTCGCGGGACAGTGGCCCACTACATGGACGCCCTGACCGCCTTCGCCCGCGAGGCTGCGCAAGAGGCTTTGCACGGCATGCTTGCGGAGAAGCGTACGGCCCAGCAAAAGCTCGATGATGGCACCTGTATCAGTGTCATAATACAGAAGAACGGTGACAAACCCGTGCTGGACTTCACCGGGACCTCGCCCCGGCACGCGGGAAACCTCAACGCCACCCCGGCCATCGTGTACAGTGCCGTGCTTTACGTGCTGCGGCTGCTCTTAAAGGAAGACCTGCCGCTCAACGACGGTCTGTTGGAGGCGGTCGAAATAAAATTGCCCGAGTGCTTCCTTAATCCCGGTTTCGCGGGCGATCCGCGCGAGGCTCCGGCGGTGGTGGCGGGCAACGTCGAGACCAGCCAGCGCCTTGTCGATACCTTGATAAAACTTTTCGATTTGGCCGCGTGCAGCCAGGGGACGATGAACAACCTCGTCTTCGGCGGTAGTGGCAAAAGCTACTACGAAACGATTTGTGGCGGGTCGGGGGCCGGGCCGGGCTTTGCCGGGCAAAGCTGCGTCCATACGCACATGACGAACACGGCCATCACCGACCCGGAAATCCTGGAGCGGCGCTACCCCGTGCGCCTGTGGCGGTTCGCACGGCGCTGGGGCTCCGGCGGAAAGGGTGCGTTCCCCGGCGGCGACGGCGTCGTGCGCGAGATTGAATTCCTCGCGCCCATGAGCGTCTCCCTGCTGACCCAGCACCGCGTGGAAGCCCCCTACGGTATGAATGGTGGCGGCGATGGGCAGTGCGGACGGCAGTATTTGATTAGGGGAAAGAATCTCTCGCTGAGACGCGAAGACGCAGAGGAAGAAGAATTGCCCTCTTCAGCTTCCTTTGAGGCCGAGCCCGGCGACCGACTCACCATCGAAACCCCCGGCGGCGGTGGTTGGGAAGCCGGTTAATGCGTGGTTGGCAATCATTGAGGCTGGATGCCGGCTGTTTCCTTCAACCTGAAGGAAAGAATCAGGCCGATGAGGAGCCCCACGGGGTAAATGAGCAGAGCCCATTGAAACTCTGGTGTGGTTGCGCCGGCGACGCTTGAGCTGTCCTGGTTGAACAGATGGATTATCAGCCCCGGTAGGTACTGCATCAGCGAGGCACCGACGAAGATGGCTGTATTGAGAATGCCGACGGCGGTGGTGGCCAGGCGGTCGGGCACGGATTCCTTGATAAGGACGTAAAGCACCGCGTAGTAAAAGGACGAGGCCACCGATGCGCTGAAGGCCAGGATGGCTTCCAGCCAATGGGGCGCCGTGGGCCAGGCCACGATAATGGCGATGGGCACGAGTGTGGCGGCGAGTCCGGCTACGATGATAGCCTTGCGGCGCCTGAGCCGGTCGGATACCCAGCCGGCGAAGAACATCCCGAGACCCATGCCAAACATCATCAGGGCTACCATCCAATCGGCCATGGTGCGCGAGAACCCGAGCTGCACGACGTAAGGCAGGTACCACAGACCCGCAAAAGCCACGATGCCACCGCTGGTAAGCCCACCGATTAGAAGCCCGTACCAGAGCTGTGGCAGAGCCAGAACGGCGGTAAGGTCGGCGCGGACGGACCGAGGCTTGCTGGACCGGCTCTCTTTGGGCAGCTGGAGGTCGACCCATACGAGGCAGGCCAGGAACACCAGGTAAACCACCGCGATTCCGCCGAAGTAGTTGCGCCAGCCTATAGCGGCCAGAAGCGCCGGCATGGCTGCCATCGTGGCGAGCAGGAGCACGAACTTTGCGCTCTGGTTAAAACCCAGCAGCCGTGCGAAGAGGTGAGGCTCGAAATGCTTCGCCGCAATCGCAACATAGCCGAGAAAGAAAAAGCCGCCGCCGATGCCGGCCAGCAGACGCCCCAGCAGGGCCAGACCGTAGTTGGGCGCGTAGCCAAAGAGCAGGTTGCCTGCGGAAAAGGCCAGGCAGGCGATAATGAGCAGCCGCGTGGGCTTATAGCGCGCGAAGAACAGCCCGGACGGAATTTGCAGTACCCCATAGACAAAGCTGAAAGCGCCGAAAAGAATCGCGGTTTGCGAGGCATTGGTTCCCAGGCTTTTTTCAACATCATGCGTAACCGCGCCTACCGTGAAGAACTGCAGGTTCAGACCGGCGAGAATGGCCGTTGTCAGCCCCCACAATAGCCACCGGTTCGGAGCTGTCGCATTGCTCATGCGGAAAATACACCGGCCGATTCAGTCCATGGCGAGTGAGAAAGCCATCGGGTGCGACGGAGGAGTCTCACGCAAAGACCCCAAGAGCGCAAAGGGAAGAGGGGAGGGCGCAGACTTCAGTCAAGCCGCTCGTTTGAATTATGTGCGTTTCGTACGGTTGTTCTCTATAGTAGTGGTTTTATCTGCCAGAAGCCGTATAAAATCTTTTTCATTTGAGGCGTCACAAGCATAGTCCCAGGCCCAATCTACGTAAATTAAGGGAGACTGTGAAGAGAGTGCCTTAACAGTATTAGCGCAGATTTGAATACATTCATCTTTGGCGTCAAAGAAACTAGTCCACACATGTTGAACTACTTTCGCATCATTCCAGTCTGCGAATATACAGCATGAATCTGAAAGTCCCCAAGCTCCAGTCATTCGGCAAACCTCACGATATGAGCTGTACCCTGTGAATACGTTATCAAATTTTTGCAAAAAATGACTAACGCATCGGTCAAATGTATCTAGGTTCATACCCAAATCACCAAATTCACTATCAAGTGCCTCTCGCACATAGACATCTGTCCAGCCCAGTCCTTCTGGAGCTTGATGTGCTTTTGAAAACTCAGCTACTTTGTTTAGCTCTTGGGAAATGACATCACTCTTAGAGGAAGGCAGTAATTGCTGCTGACAATAATCGTCCTCGTGAAAGTAAATTTCACGCGCCTTTGGAGATTTCTTAAAAGGCCAAATCATTTGAGCTATGTGTGGATTAGTTTTGGGAAAAGCAAAGCGTAATTATTACGCACGGCTTGACGGGAGTCTGCGCCCTACCTTCTGAGGGGCAATGTATTGTTACGCGAAGCCTAGCACGGGATGGGGTGTGTAGGGATTTTCCATCGTTTTGATATCCTCTTCCGTTAGCTCGATCTTTAAAGCGGCGAGGGCGTCGTCGAGGTGGGTGAGTTTGGATGCGCCGATGATGGGGGCGGTGATGGCGGGCTTGGTCAGCATCCAGGCGAGGGCGGTCTGGGCGGGTTTGACGCCGTGCTTGGCGGCGACCTGGGCGTTGGCCTCGGCCACGGCGAAGTCGCTCTCGGCGAAATACATTTTGCCGGCGAAGTCGTCGGACTGGGCGCGGGTGGTTTCGCCGCCGCCGGTCTTGTGGCGGTTGCCGGCGAGGAAGCCGCGCGCGAGGGGGCTCCAGGGGATGCAGCCGATGCCCTCGGCGAGGCACAGGGGGATCATTTCGCGTTCCTCCTCGCGGTAGATGAGGTTGTAGTGGCCCTGCATGGTGACGAAGCGGGTGAGGCCGAACTGGTCGGCGAGGTAGAGGTATTTGCAGAACTGCCAGGCGTGCATGCTGGAGGCGCCGAGGTAGCGCACCTTGCCGGCCTGGACGAGGTCGTGCAGCGCGGTGAGGGTTTCCTCCATGGGCGTGTTGTCGTCGAAGCGGTGTATCTGGTAGAGGTCGATGTAGTCGGTGCCGAGCCGGCGCAGGGAGGCGTCGCAGGCGGCCAGGATGTGCTTGCGTGAGAGTCCCCAGTGGTTCATGCGCTTGGGCGTGTGGGTGCCGTTGTAACACTTGGTGGCGATGACGAGGTCCTCGCGGTCGGGGCAGAGCTCTTTTAAAATGCGCCCGGTGACCTCCTCGCTGACGCCGTTGCTGTACATGTCGGCGGTGTCGAAGAAGTTGATGCCGCCGGCGAGGGCTTTTTCGTAAAAGGGGCGCGAGGCCTTTTCGTCCAGCACCCAGTCGCGCCACTCGGGCGAGCCGTAGGTCATGGTGCCAAGGCAAATGCGCGAGACCATCGTGCCGGTCGTGCCCAGGCGGGCGTAGGCCATGTCGGGGTTCGGTGTAAAGCTCATGGGAAACGGCTAGTCCGTTTCCCGAGCCGAGGCAAACCCGCGCTGAGATTTGCAGAAAAAAAACATCGTTGCCGCCATCACGGGGACGACGATGCCTTCACCTGATGAAGGCTCCGCCTAGTGCGCGCCGAAGTGCTTTTTGCGGCGGACCTCCATGATGTGACTGTAATTCTTGGTGGGGTCGGCGAGTGGTTGGTCGAGGAGATTGCGTCCGCGTGCCTGATACAGGACGTGCCGGTCGGCCAGGTCGGGGTTCAGGCGCACATGGGCGGGGATGAAGCGTATGGTCCAGCCGCAGCGGCGGATGTCCGATGTGTTTGGCGGGCTGCCGTGCTGGGTGCGGGCGTCGTGTAGCGAGCAGTGATTCGGCTGCAGGATGCAGGGCACGGCAAGCTCGTCCTTGCGGTCGGCCTTGACGATTTCGGTGTCGAAGACGCTGGTAGCCTTGTCCACGCCCTCGTAGTCGGAGAACCCGCGCTTGCCGGTGTTGTGCGTGCGCGGGATGACGTACATGCAGCCGTTTTCCTCGGTGGAGGGATCGAGGGCCAGCCACACGGTGGCCACCTCCATGGGGTCGAGCATACGGCCCCAGTACGCGCTGTCCTCATGCCAGGGGACGCGGCGCCCGTCACCCTTGGGCTTACAGATGAAGTGAGTGGAAAAGAGCAAGATGTCCGGCCCGAGCAGCGGCTCGACCAGATCGACGACGGCCGGGGCGAGCGCCCATTCGTTGAGCTTGGGGTCGGTAAAGTGGGGCGTGTCCATGGCCTCGGGGCGTTTGTCTTTCGGCCAGGCCGCGAGCTTGGCGTCGAAATGCTCGACCAGGGCTTTGAACTCGTCGTCGGGGAAGACCTGTCCCTTGGGCAGAGCGTAGCCCTCGGTTTTATAGTGTGCGATTTCCTCAGGGGAGAGGCGATTGCTGGCGGAGGTAGGTGTCTGGGTTATCATGGTTCCTAGTATAAGTTTTTCTGAATGACTTTTCGTGCTTTTCGGTGAATAAAAAGTGCTCTAAATTGATATTCGTGAAAACCATACGCTGGCGGGAAATCTGTTTCGGGGGCGAGTCCCTGCACGTGGCGTTGGCGCGGACGGCCTCGGAGCGGCACTGGTCGATGCACCGGCACGACTTCTACGAGTGCTTCCATATCGAGGAGGGCGGTGGGTGGCACGTTCTGCCTAAGGAGCGTCCGCCCCTGAAGCCGGGGCACTTCGTTTTTATGCGGCCGGAGCATATCCATGGCTTCCAAAGCACGGCCTCCGCGCCGCTGCACCTGAACAACATCGCGCTGGCCGCCCCGGTGATGGAGGCCTTTCTGGCGCGACACGCAGAGCTCTTCGCGGCCTGGCGTAGCGCCGAGGAGCCGGTCACGCTGGTCTTAACGCCCTGGCAGAGGCGTGCCTTTACCGACCTGGTGGCCTTGCTCGGAGCGTCGGGCCGGGGAGCCGTTGACGCGGAGTTTTTCCTGGCCGGTTTGGCCCGCCTGTTGCGAGAGCCTGTTGCGACGCCGCACGAGGCGCTGCCGGATTGGCTCTGGGACGCGCTCCCGGTCATGTCGGAGCCGGAAAATCTGCGCCTGGGCGTGCCGCGTCTACGGCAGCTCTGCGGGCGTACCCCCGAGCACGTCAGCCGGACTTTCATGCGCTGCTTCGGGCAGACGCCGACGGATTGGCTGGCTGGAGCCCGCCTGCGGCATGCGCGCCGGCTGTTGGAAACCACTACGCTATCCGTGCTGGATGTCGCCCTGGAGTGCGGCTACGACAGCATGAGCCACTTTCACCGCCTCTTCAAAGACGACACCGGCACGACACCGCTGGCTTACCGCCGCCGCGCCGCATCGGTGCAGACGGGTTGACGTCATGCGGTTAGTTCAATCGAGAAGTCGAAGCCCGGTTTGTTGGTGTGAGGGCTATCAGGGTCAAAGACACGCGCTTTCCCTCTTTGGAAGTCCGCCTTCTCCCAGAATTCGATACTGGGCAGCCAGCGGTAGGCGTCGTCGATATCAGGATTGCCGAAGGTCCAGCCCTGTATTCTTTCCCAACCGTTTTCGCGGGCCCACTCGACCAGATACCGGGCCATTACGGTGCCGATGCCTTTTCGGTACATGTCTTTGTTCCAGGCAACGCTGGCACACTGCACCTTGAGCACCTTGGGGGAGAGTTGTTCGAAAGGGATTGCCTCGGCGGCCTGGATGCTCTCCACAGAGGGCTGCGCATCCACCGGTGCGACCACGCAGAAAAGCATCTCGGGCATGCCGCAATTCACCGGCATGAAGGGGAGAAATCCGACCAAGGACTTGCCTTGCCAAGCCGTGATGGCACTCGCGCCGTAGGCCTTCATTATCTTGCGGAAGTAGGCCGCGATGGGTGGGTTGGGCCAGACGCCCGGCTCGTTTTTGCCCGGCCAGCATTTGATGGCGTACTCAATGCCGGCTTCCGCGGGATCCTCACCGACTACGTAGTCTTCTCCCATCGGACGGATTTCGGTGGGAACACCGTCGACCAGTATTGCTTGGGGGTTCATACTTCCTTTACGGATAACTCCGTATTGTTCCACGGTCAATTCCGTTTATAGAGAACGGGCAGTGCGTCGTGGGCAGCTTCCCCGTGGACGACTACCGGGGCAAATCGCAGTAATCGTTTGCTACCACTGCCACCACTTTTTGCGGTGGCGTTTGTAGTAGAGGCATTGCTCCAGGGATAGCAGTGGCTTGTCGAAGATGAAGCGTTTGAGCCGTCGGCGTTGCCGCATCAGGAGCTCCGCGCGGGCGTCCGGGTTGGCATCGAGCATGGCGATGACGTCCCGAGCCTGCTCGATGCTGCGCACATGTGACGGTGGCGGCAGCAGCTCGGCATGCTCGACCTCGTCGGGGTCCATCAGGACGATGGTTCCGGCGGAAATGGCCTCGACGATGGAATTGCCCCGGGTGGAACGCCCGCCCACCTTGACGAAGTAGCGTGAATCGTACAGCTCGGTGAGGTTGTCGCGGATGAGCTGCTGGTGGTAGCGTAGCTCGTGGCCGAGGTCGCCCAAATGCTCTTGATAGAGTGGGGGCGGGGCGGTAACCGGGCGACCCTCGCAGGCGTTGACCTCCGCGTAGATACCGTTGTCCGCACTGGGGCGGCCGAGGGCGTCTCGCATGGTTTTTTCCAGGGTTTCCGGGCCCAGAAAAGTGTAGGGGAAATCGATGACGCCGAGCTCCCGGGCGACCTTGCCACGGGCACGCTGGTTACAGGTGACGTCGTAGCCCCACTTGGCCTTGCGCTGGGAGGCCAGGTTGGCCTCGCCGATCATGTAGCACCAGAGCGTGTGCGGGTAGGCGCGTACGATTTCCTTGGGTATGCTGACGTTGATGGACAGCACGATGTCGTAGCGAGTCCAGTCGATGCTGGCGGCATCGACGGCGTACTTCCCAGGCGGATCCGGCGAGCCGGGCTGTTTGAACTCCTGCCCCGGCAGTTGGTCGAGCGTCTCGGTCTTGAGGCGGCGGAAGTCGCCCGCTTTGCCCGGCAGGACATCCTCCCAGACGCGGCACTCCTTGGTGTTGGCCTCCTTGAGGATGTGAAAGGCCGCGCCCAACTCCGCGATCAGGCCGTAGGGGCCGACGCGTCCCATGCTGGAGAAGAGCAGGTCGGCGAAGGGTGCGCGGTTGGGGCAAACGTAGAGGTCCTGATAGACCTCCTGCTTGACCAGGCAGAAGCGCGGCATCATGAGCGACCTCCCAACTTGGGCAGGATGTCGCGGTGCAGGTGCTCGGCGGTCAGGCCATCGGTGGCCAGGGGCAGCCCGGCGGCGTGACACTGGGCGGCCTGGTACTGCAGGCTGGCCACCGGATAGTGGGAAAGCATTTGCCGGGTGATGGCGGCGACGGTCTCAGGCGAGGTCTCGTCGGGCAGATAGCGGTAGCGCCAGGCGGTCAGGCGCGGGTCGTGAAGGTCGTTGCCGTGCATCAAGGTGTCCTGGGTGAGATTGGTCCATTTATCCCGCGACATGAGGATGACGGCCATGCCGGCATGGGCGGTGGGCAGCAGCATGTTGGAGCCGTGCGGACCGAAGACCACGCGGCTCTCGGCGTAGACCTGGCAGAGCGCACGTTCGGTTTCGTCGGTGGATTGCTCGATGCGTTGGTCGTCGATCCAGGCAGGGAAGCTTTCCTCTTTGCCAAAGCCCGCCACGGTAAAGCGCACCTTGGGCAGGCTGTCACGCAGGGTCTCGAAGAGTTTTTCCACGATAGCGCGCTCGGCCTTGGGGGCGAGCCCGCGCAGGCCCAGCTTTTTGCCTGCCCAGCGAACCCAGCCGCTGTCGGCCCAGCCGCGCTTGCCGCGCCAGATGTAGGTCAGGCGGTAGTCCTCGCAGGTGAAGTCATGCGGGGCGATTCCGGTGAAGGGCTCAATGGGCGTGTCCGCCGGATGGCTGACGATGAGCGTGGACAACCGCGCGCTGGTGAAGCGGTCCAGCTCGGCGGTCAGGGCGTGGTCGAGGGACGGGTAATACTGCTGGGCCTTGGGGCCGAAGGGCAGGTCGACGCACCAGACCTCGTCGACGAAGTCCGGCGCGAGCCAGCGCAGGGGCGGCTGCACCACAAGGATGAGCTTTTCGCCAGGCTGCTTGAGCCGCTGGTCGGCCACGGCGTTGAGCACCTTGAGGATGGCGTGCCCGAAAATGTAATCGACGCAATTGAGGATGAGCGCGCTACTGCCGTCCTCGGTGCGCTGGTCGACGGTCAGCTTGATTTCTCCATCGCTGGGGTTTTGCAGGCCCGCGGCCAGGGGCTTGGCAAACCAGTCGAGGGAGTCCGCCGGTCCGTCGATGGCATAGGTGTCCAAATCGATGCGATAGGGGGTAATAAGCGCCTGCCAGACCGGTAGCGTGGCGGCGAAGCGTTTCCCGCAGGCCGGACAGTTGTCGACCCGCAGGATGTGCATGCCTTGCCACAGAAGGCGCTCGTGCTCCATCGGCGAACCGCAAGCCGGGCAATTACCGGGCGCGGGCAGCGGTTTGAGCGGTTCGGTGTCGTTGGCGGTCATTAGGCCGTTGGGCGCGAAGGCATTAGGAATGGATATGAATGTCCAATTGAATCCGGTGACGCGAATAAAAAAGTGCTTTTAAAGCGCCGCCTTCTGCCGTGTAGTGCATGGCTATGAAGTGGTTTAAGGACGAGCGTCGGCGCATTAAGCAGTTTTTTCGCACGCGCGTGCCCGGACTTAAGGGCAAGTTTCGCTATCATCATACCTGGTGCTATTTTCCGGAGGGCTCCATCGTGGTGCAGCGCTTTTTCGATACCGGCAGCTATGAGCCCGAGACGGTGGAGTTGGCCATCGACCTGGCGGGGGAGGACGCGACGGTCTTCGACATCGGTTCGCACCTGGGCATGATTTCGATTCCCATCCTGCGGCGCCGGCCGGGCGTCAAGGTGATCGGCGTGGAGGCTTCGCCGAAGACTTTTGAATTTCTCAAGCGTACCCGGGACGAATCCAGCTTCACGGACCGCTGGACGCTGCACCAGGTTGCCGCCACGGACGAGGCGGGCACCATCACCTTTTTCGCGCACAATGCCAAGGACGGCGCCTACGACGGCATCCAGGCCACCGGGCGCGGCGAGGGTGCTCGCGAGGTCAGCGTGGAGGCCGTGCGCGTCGATTCGCTCTGGGAACAGGCCGGACGGCCCAAGGTATCGCTGGTCAAGATGGATGTCGAAGGGGCCGAGATTTCCGCGCTCAAGGGGATGTCCGCCATGCTGGCAAGCGAGCGTCCCGCGCTGCTTCTGGAGTGGAACACGGTCAACCTCAAGGCGCATGGCGTTGCACCGGGTGCTTTGCTGGATTGGGCTCGCGCCAACGACTACCGCATTTTTTCGCAGCAGTACCGCTTGCCGGTGGAGGACGCGCAGACGCTGGCCGTGCATAGTCAGGTTTGCGACAATTTCCTGCTTCTGCCGGCCGATAGCTCCGACTCATGATCACTTTCTTTTCGGTGCCCCGCGCGGCCAGGACTCCCGTGAATTTCCGGGAGGTCAACGCCGCGCGCTCCTGGCTCCAGACGGTGCCGGACGCCGAGGTGCTGCTTTTTACTGACGGTGAGGTGGACCAGTCGCTGGTTAAAGCCGGAGTGACGGTCATCGGGGAGTTTGCGGTCAACGAGCACGGTACGCCGCTGCTGGACGACATCTTTGCGCA
This sequence comes from Verrucomicrobiia bacterium, assembly GCA_030432235.1. Classification (GTDB taxonomy): domain Bacteria; phylum Verrucomicrobiota; class Verrucomicrobiia; order Opitutales; family Cerasicoccaceae; genus JAUIHT01. The sequence goes on from JAUIHT010000001.1 coordinate 1,354,693, forward strand.
GGCCGAAGCACGCGCGCGCCACGGGCTGCTGTGCTACGCCAATTCCGATATCATCTTTCCGCAGCCGCTGACGGCGTTTGCTGAAACGCTTTCGAAGCTGCCGCGTTTTTTGCTATCCGGCGAGTGCCAGGATTTCGACCTTCAGGGGGTAATCAGGCCGGATGTCATCACCGGGCTTTGGGAGAAAGCCCAGCGCCTGGGCAAGCCGCGTGGACGCGACGCGCTGGATTTCTTTTTCTTTGGTAAGGGCTCGCTGGATCGCCTGCCGCCGTTCGCGGTGGGGCGGGCGGGTTGGGACAACTTCATGCCCTACCTGGCGCTCAAGCGCGGTACGCCTTTTATCGATGCCACCGGGACACTGCCTGCCATTCACCAGAACCACGATTACGGCCACCTGGCCGGCGGTAAGCAGACCGCGCACAGCGGGCCTGAGGCACTGGTGAATAAGCGTCTGATGGGCGAGGATTCCCGTATGCTCTTTACCCTCGACGACGCTCCGCTGCTGCTGGGCGAGGACGGGCCGCAGGCCACTGTGAGCACTCACGCCGCCCTGCGTTATTTGCAGACGCGTGATCTGCTCGAGGGGGTGCCAACGGGCCCGGCGTTGCGCCGCTGGCGTCGGATGAAGCTGCTGCGCAAACTTGCGCCAGCCCTGGTGGAGCGACGTTGCCGGGCGCTCAACCGCAAGCGGGCGGAATTACTGCTGCGCGGTTAAGCGAGGCTCTGCTTTTTGACGAGGTTGCGATAGACATCGCTGTCCTCAAGGAGGGAGTCATGCGTGCCTTGGGCAACGATGCGGCCGGCCTCGAAGACCAGGATGCGGTCGGCATGGCGGATAGTACTCAGCCGGTGCGCGATGCTGAAGACCGTCTTGCCTTTGACCAGCTCCGCAAGCGCTTTCTGGATGAAGGACTCGCTCTCGGAATCGAGTGCGCTGGTGGCCTCGTCGAGCAGCAGGATGGGGGCGTCCCGCAGGAAGGCGCGGGCCAGGGCGATGCGTTGCTTCTGGCCACCGGAGAGACGGTCACCGCGCTCGCCCGCAAGGGTGTCGTAGCCCTTGTCGAAGGCCATGATGAAGTCGTGCGCGTAGGCGCGCCTGGCGGCCTCCTCGACCTCTTCCCGAGTCGCTTCGGGGCGACCCAGCAGGATGTTCTCATGGAGGCTGCGGTCAAACAGTACGGGGGCCTGGGAGACCACCGCAATATTGCGGCGCAGGTCGGCCTGACGGAAGTCGCGGATGTCGGAGCCATCCAAAAGGATACGGCCCTCGGAGACATCGTAGAAGCGCGGGATGAGTTTGATGAAGGTGGACTTGCCCGCGCCGCTGGGGCCGACCAGCGCGATGTTTGTGCCGGCGGCGATATCCACCGAGAGGTCGTACAGGACAGGTTCGTCGGCGTAGGCGAAGGTGACGCCTTCGAAGCGGATGTCGCCCCGGGCACGCTCGAGGAGGGTGGGGACCTCGGGGTCCCGCATGGGCAGCTCCATGTCCATGACGCTACTGACACGGTCGAGCGAGCCCTCGGTGCGGTGAACGATGTTGAACATGCGCAGGATGCGCTTGAGCGGATCGAAGGTGAAGTAAAGCACCGCGCCCAGCTCGGCAAAGGTGGCGAAGGTGATGCCCTTGGCGTAGGCGAAGACACAGACCGCGCCAATGACGATGGATACGATGATTTCCATCGAGGGTTGCTGGCTCAGCTCATACTTCTTCAGCTTGAGCTGGACGTAGCGGTTATAGTCCATGCGTTTGCTGAACTCTTCCTGCTGGGCTCCTTCCAGCCCGAAGGAGCGCACCTCGACCAGCGCGTCGAGGTTCTCCGTCAGGTGCTGCATGATGTGCGCGTGTGACTCCTGCATCTCACGCCCCCGGCGCTTGAGGTGCTTGCCGATCATTTTCACCGGTAGCACCAGCACGGGCACGGCCAGTATAAACAGTAACAAAAAGGCGAATTCACCAAAGGTAAAGGACTTGACGACCAGATAGCCAATGGCCACCAGCATGGTGGCGGGCTGGCGCACGCACTCGGCCGCCACTTCGATAATGAGTGTCTGGATGGCGCCTGCGTCGTTGTTGATTTTCGTTAGCAAATCGCCCTTCTTATTGGACTCGAAGAAGGCCAGGGGCAGGCTTTGTAATTTCGCAAATAGATCGTCCCGGATGCTGATGGCGACGTTCATCCCGGTCCAGCTCATGAAATAACCGCCGACAAAGCCGAAGACGCCACGTATTACAAAAATGCCCACGAGCATGGCGGCAACGCCGATGGCGGGCCACAGGTTGGGGTTATCCACGCGCTTCTCAAAAAGGTCGCTCATGACCACATTGATCATGAATGGAATCCCGCCCGCGCTGGAGACACCGAAAACGATGCTGCACAGGATGCCGGGTAGCAGCAGCCTCCAGTGTGGCTTGAGGTAATGGAAGTATGGTAAAAGAGCCTTCACGTGGTTGAGCTATCCTTGGTAAGTGCGCGGGAGCAGGCGGTCGAGGAAGAAGAATGTCCGGCGTCGCGGCGGCCGGGCGAAGATGGGTTCAAAAAAATCGAGGAGTCGCTCCTCGCTGTAGTACTCGCTCGGTGTGTTGTCGTGGAAGTACGGTTGCGCCAAATACTCGCAGTAGCGGGCGTCGTCCTGGTCGAGTGCGATAACGTAGTCCCGCGCCTCCTCCAGGCTGGCGAAGTCGTTCACGTTGACGAAGCTGGCGGGGTTGAAGTCGCGCGCGATGTCCGGGTTGCCCCAATACAGAGGCAGGCTGCGCGCCATCATGGGATGGACGATCTTCTCGGAGGTGTAGCCGCTCTGAGCCTTGTTCTCGAAGGCGAAGGTGAACTTGTAGTCGCTGATGAAGTCGACTTTGGAAATGGGGATGGGGCCGCCGATGTTATTCAGCAGTTTTCCGCCGGAGTCGACCCGCTTGTACTCGGAGAGCATCTCGAAAAACTTCACGCGCCGCCAGGCCTTGGGGTCGTTGTTGGAGTAGACGAAGGCGCAGAATTTGGTTTTGGCTGCCAGGATTTGCCCGGGGTCCTCGCCGGGTTGCCGCACGATGAGGTTGGGGTCGGCATCACCGGTGGCTTTGACGTAGAGCGGCCAGCGGAGCTGCCGTGGGTCGTCGCTGAAGTCGAAGTCCAGGGAGTAGTCGCACTCGCGGTAGTTGGCCTTGTCGCTCTCGATGGCCAGGTGGATGCGGGTGCAGTTGTGACGGCGGTAGGCCTTGCCGCCGTCGGAGTAGATGAGGAAGTCCGGCTCGTCCGATAGTTCCAGCTCGTAGCGCTGTGAAAGGATGCGCCACAGGCATAGCTCCTGCGGGGTGAACCCCTCCTCGAAGTCGCTCAATTGAATGCGGATCCTGCGTTTGCTCGTCATCGCAAACCTTCATCCTCCTACGGGTGTCACCCCCTGGCAAGCCTTGAGGGAAATAGGTATGAAGGTCCTTGATTTGCATTAAATTGCAAAAAAGTGGCCTAAGTCGTTGTTGTTGGCTTGACCCGGTGAGTACGCGCAGGCTTGAGTCAGACGATGGGTTTCCCGAAAAACTTCGTCTGGGGCGCTGCGGCGGCCTCTTATCAAATTGAAGGCTCGCCGGTGAACGCCGGTGGCGGCCTTTCCGTCTGGGATATGCTATGCCGTGAGCCGGGGCGCATCAAGTTCGGGCACACCGGAGACGTGGCCTGTGATCATTACAACCGCTACCCGGAAGATGTGGCCCTGATGAAGGAAATCGGCCTGCATGCCTACCGCATGTCCATTGCCTGGCCACGTGTGCTGCCCGAGGGCACGGGCCGCATCAACGAGGAGGGCCTGGCCTTCTACGACAAGCTCGTCGACACGCTGCTGGAGGCCGGGGTGGAGCCTTGGGTGACGCTTTTCCACTGGGACTTCCCCTACGATCTCTTCTGCAAAGGAGGCTGGCTCAACCGCGAGAGCGCCGAGTGGTTTGCCGAGTACACCGAGGTCATTGTCAAGCGCCTCTCCGATCGCGTGAGCAACTGGATGACGCTGAACGAGCCGCAGTGCTTTATCAACCTTGGTCACCAACAGGGGCGTCACGCGCCGGGCCTGAAAATGGGCATCGCCGAGGTCGCCCGGGCCGGGCACCACGCCTTGCTAGCCCACGGTCGCTCTGTGCAGGTCATCCGTGAGCACGCCAAAAAATCGCCGAAGGTCAGCTGGGCTCCGGTGGGGGTCATCGCCATCCCGGAGACAGATTCCCCGGAGGACATCCAGGCTGCACGCGAGGCCATGTTTACTTGCGCGGGTGCGAAAAGCATTACCAACCCATGGGACGAGTCCACTCTCTGGGGTAACGGCTATTGGGCTGACCCAGTGGTGCGTGGGCACTACCCGGAGGATTCACTGGCCGCTCTGGGTAAAGACCAACCGCCGGTTGAAAAGGGCGACATGGAGCTCATCGCGCAGCCCATCGATTTCTACGGAGCCAACATCTATAACGGCGCCACCGTTCGAGCAGGGGCCGACGGCAATCCCGAAAAGGTCGACCGCACAGTCGGCTTTCCACGGACGGCCATCGACTGGCCGGTTACGCCCGAGGCACTCTACTGGGGGCCAAAGCTCCTCCACGAGCGATACGGGCTACCCGTCATCGTGACGGAGAACGGCCTGTCCTGCGCGGACTTCGTCTCACTGGACGGTAAGGTGCACGACCCGCAGCGTATCGACTTCCTCGACCGCTACCTTAGTGCCTATCGTCGAGCCGCTACGGATGGCGTGGATGTGGCCGGGTACTTCCAGTGGTCTATCATGGATAACTTCGAGTGGGCCGAGGGCTACAACGAGCGCTTCGGCATCATCCATGTCGATTACGAGACCCAGAAGCGCACCATGAAGGACTCTGCATATTGGTACCGCGATGTCATCGCCAGCAACGGCGAATGCCTCAAGGGGTAGGCGGCTTGCCGTCCACGGAGCCTTCCACCGGCTGTACGGTGTAGGTGGCGCCCTTCTTGTCGGAGTAGGTGCCGTCGGCGTTTTTGCGAAGCACGAGCGTCGTGTCTTCGGCGTGGGTTTCGTGTCGGAGGCGCATGAAGACCGGGACGATCAGGCTGAACAGCACGGTTACAATCGAGATAACCGCCATGAGCCGGTAAAAGCCCTCGTTGTCGATTTCGCCCCACACGGCGGCGATGATCTGGATCGTGAGCACGCCAATGCTGATCGAGGAGGCCGTCTGCACCCAGCGATGCGCGGAATCCAGCGCGGGCAGCCAAAGCAGGAAGGCGTAGGCCAGCCCGATGGAAAAGGTGGTCAGCGAGAAGGTCAGTTTCCAGTAGAACTCGCTGTCCAGCTCGGTCCATATCCCGGTGATGATGAGCAGGGCCGCAGCAATGGAGGTGCCCACGCCGATTAAACTGAAGGTGCGGACGCCACGCTTTTCCATCAGCGCCGCACAGGCCATCGCACAGATGCTGGCGGCCGAGATCGAAAAGGTGGTGCCGAGTACTTTCAACTGCACTTCGCCGAACTCGCTGGCGAGCACGGAGACGATGGCGATGAGCGCCGTCAGGCTGATAAAGCCGATGAAGGAAAACAAGCAGGTCCGGCGGACCGAGGCGGGATTCATAACAGCCTCAGTCTATGCCCGAGCAGGTCACAGGCGAATACAAAAGTGAGGCTATCCCAGCAGCTTGATGATGGCCTCGACCAGCCCGTCGAGGTTGTGCGTGGCAGCCTCGGCATCGACGGGGATGCCTTTGGCCTTCATCGCGGCGGAGGTCTGCGGGCCGATGCTGACGGCCTTGGGGCGAGTGGCGCTTTCGGCCATTTGGAGATTGCGGGCCTGTGCGGCGAAACCCTCCACCGCGCTGGCGCTGGTAAAGGTCAGTACGTCGGCGCCATGTTCGCGGAAGTCAGCCGCGGCAGGGTCCTCGCGCAGGTCACTTAGCTCCGTGCGGTAGACCGGCAGCACATCCACGATGGCGAGGCCGGTCTCAAGGCCTTTGACCAGTGCGTCGCGGTTGCGGTTGCCGGAGACCACGAGAACGTTCTGGTGCTCCAGGCTCTCGCTGCGGAGCAGGCCCTCGGCCAGCTCTTCCGCGGTGGCTTTCTCCGGAACGAAGTCGACCATCAGGCGCTGAGCCTCGACGGCTGCGGCGGTGCTTTTGCCGACGCAGGCGATGCGCATGCCGCCGAAGTCACGCAGGTCCTTGAAGCGGCGGTTGAACTTGTCGAAGAAGTATCGCACGCCGTTAGCGCTGGTAAAGATGACCCACTGGTAGGCGTGCAGCTCGCGGAAGACGCCGTCGGTCTCGTCGCCATCGGGGGCCTCGTCGACCTTGATGAGCGGCAGCTCGAGCACTTCCGCGCCGAGCGCGGTGAGTTTGGCGGTGAGCTCGCCGGCGCGTTCGCGGTTACGCGTGACGACGATGCGCTTACCAAAGAGTTGGCGGCTCTCGAACCAACCCAGTGTCTCCGCGCGGGTAGCGGCTTCGCCGACGATGACCACGGCGGGGGCGCCGAGCCCGGCGGTTTCGACCGCTTGGGCAACCTCATTGAGCGTGCTGACGAGGGAACGCTGCCGGGGCAGGGTGGCCCATTGCACCACGGCTACGGGTGTCGCCTTGTCGCGTCCGCCTTCGATGAGCTCCGCCGCGATGCGCGGGAGCTGGCCCATGCCCATGTAGATGCAAAGAGTGTCGGCGGCAGTGGCGGCCTTTTTGAAATCGATGCGCGGCGTGTGCTTTTCCGGATTTTCGTGGCCGGTCAGGAAGCACACACTAGACGAGTAGTCACGATGGGTCAGGGGAAGCCCGGTGTAGGCCGCACTGCCGAGGGCGGCGGTGACGCCCGGCACCAGCTCGAAGGGCAGACCGTCTTTAGCCAGGCGCTCGGCTTCTTCTCCGCCGCGACCGAAGATAAAAGGGTCGCCGCCCTTCAGGCGCACCACGCTTTTGCCCGCGTGGGCTTTTTCCACGAGGATGTTCTCGATCTCCTCTTGAGGAATGGCATGATGATTGGGTTGCTTGCCGACGTAAATGAGTTCGCAGCCGCGCTTGGTCCAGGCGGTCAACGCGGGATTGGCCAGGTAGTCGTAGACGAGTACGTCGCAGGTCTCGATGAGTGCCTTGGCCTTCACCGTGACCAGCCCGAGATCACCCGGTCCGGCTCCGACGAGATAAACTTTGCCCGGCTCAATCATGCTAAGCAGCCCCCATTTCCTTGGCCAGGGCGTCGATGGCTTCCTCGGGGTTGTCGACGGGCAATTCGATTTCGCGGAGGCCGTGGTCTTCGTGGAAAACCAGCAGGGACTTGCCGCAGACATGCGCGGCGGTAGCCACATGGCAGCCACCGCCCATCGCAGCCAGGAAGCGGCGCTCCAACAGGACTGCGCGTCGCGTCGGGAGATCGTCCGCAGGGGCGAGGGTGGGGGCGAAACCCACCGTGCTCTGCAGTGCGATGGCGCCCTGGCCGACGGCGGGTACGACTTGTCGGGGAGCCAGTGGTTTGAAAACCAAACCGGGCCACTGGTCGATGCCGAGGCGCTTGAGCCCGGCGGCGGCCAGGATGGTGGCCTCGGCCTGGTGACCGTTGGCGACCTTGCGCAGGCGGGTGTCGACGTTGCCGCGGATGTCTCCCCAAACGGCCTTCGGGAAGCATACCTTGAGCTGCGAGCGGCGGCGCGGGCTGCTGGTGCCAATGAAGGCGGGCTCGGCCACGTCCTCCTTGACCACGAGCACGTCGTGGGCGGACTCGCGCGGGAGGAAGGCCGCGAGGGTCAGGCCCTCGGGCATGTCTGTGGGCAGGTCCTTGGCCGAGTGCACCGCCACCTGGGCGCGGCCCTCCAGCAGGGCCTCTTCGAGCTCTTTGGTGAAGAGTCCCTTGCCGCCTTCCTTTTCCAGCGACCAGTTCTTCTTGCGATCGCCGGTGGTAGTGATCTTGAGCAGCGTGCAGCGGGTGTCCGGCAGGACCTTTTCGAGGTGCGTTGCCGTCAACTCCGCCTGCCTGAGTGCAAGCGGGCTACCACGGGTTGCCAAAGTGATTTCCGGCATGAATTACCTATTTGAAAGAGAAACCACGGAACACACAGAAGACACGGAATGCTGAATACCGCTTTTCTATTCCGTGTTTTCTGTGTGTTCCGTGGTTAAAATTGAAGTCTCTTTTACAAAGAACGCGAAGCCGGCTTGGGGGGATTCCCTGAGCACGACTTCGCGTATCTTGAAAGTAATCGCGTGGATTTACTTGGCCGAGTAAGAAGCCTGGGTGCCCTTGAGGTCCTTCTTGGGAATCCAGGGCATCATGGAGCGCAGGCGCTTGCCCACCTTTTCGATCGGGTGCTTTTCGCCTGCCTTGCGGAGCTTGTTGAATTCCTTGTAGCCGGAGTTGTATTCCTTCACCCACTGCTTGGTGAACTTGCCAGTCTGGATTTCCTTCAGAATCTTCTGCATGGACTTCTTCGTGGCCGGGGTGATGACGCGCGGGCCGCGGGTGACATCGCCGTACTCGGCCGTTTCGGAAATGGAGAAACGCATGCCGCTGATGCCGGACTCGATCATCAGGTCGACGATGAGCTTCAGCTCGTGCAAGCACTCGAAGTAGGCCATCTCGGGCTGGTAGCCGGCCTCGACGAGGGTTTCAAAGCCACACTGCACCAGGGCGCTGGCGCCACCGCAGAGCACGGCCTGCTCGCCGAAGAGGTCGGTTTCGCACTCTTCCTTAAAGGTGGTCTGGAGCACGCCGGCGCGGGTGCCGCCGATGCCCTTGGCCCAGGCCAGAGCGAGCTTCTTGGCGCCCTTGCTGGAGCCTTCCTGAACGGCGATCAGGGCGGGAACGCCTTTGCCTTCCAGGTACTGCGTGCGGACGACGTGGCCGGGGCCCTTCGGCGCGACCATGATGACGTCCACGCCTTCTGGCGGCGTAATCAACCCGAAGTGAATGCACAGGCCGTGGGTGAAAAGCAGAGTCTTGCCGGGGGCGAGGTTGGGCAGGATGTCTTCTTCGTAGACCTTGGGCTGCACCATGTCCGGCACCGCCACCATGATGACGTCGGCCTTCTGCACCGCCTCGGCGGTGGAGTAAACCTCGAAACCGTGCTTCTTGGCGGTTTCGACGGACTTGCTCTTCGGATACAGGCCGATGATGACCTTGCAGCCACTGTCCTTGAGGTTCAGCGCGTGGGCGTGACCTTGTGAGCCGTAGCCGATGACGGCCAGGGTCTTTTTGGCGATGACGCGCATGTCGGCGTCTTTGTCTGTGTAGACTTTTGCGGGCATTTGTTATCTCTATGGGTTAATGGTAAGGGTGCGTCCGTCGGATTGAGTTTACCGCGGGCAATTAGTCCTCGGCCTTGTAGCCACGCGGCAGGGCGACCATGCCGGTGCGTGCCATTTCGACAATGCCGAAGGGCTTGATAAGCTCGAAGAAGGCGCGGAGCTTGTTGGCGTTGCCGGTCACCTCGATGACGATTGAGTCCGGCGAGACGTCCACGATCTTGGCGCGGAAGATGTCGGCGATTTCAATGATTTCGGAGCGGTTGCTGGCGTCGGCCTTGAGCTTGAGCATGACTAACTCGCGAGCGACGAAGGACTTACTGCTGTCGAAATGGGTGACCTCGATGACGTTTACCAGCTTGTCGAGCTGCTTGATGGCCTGGTCGAGCTGGGTTTCGTCCTCGGCTAATACCGTGATGGTGATACGCGAGTAAAGCGGATCGTGAGTCGGTCCGACGTTGAGCGTGTCTATGTTGAAGCCACGTCCGCTGAACATGCCAGCGACGCGGGCGAGCACGCCGAATTTGTTTTCGACCAGGGCTGAGATGGTATGACGCATCGGGAAAAGCGGAAGAGATTGGCAGATTACCCCCTCAAGCAAAAGAAAAAAATCGCTTGCCCTGCATCGCCTCACCGCCATGCTCTGTCCCCTTTACCCCATGGGCGGTTAGCTCAGTTGGTTAGAGCGTCTGTCTTACACACAGGATGCCACAGGTTCGAGTCCTGTACCGCCCACCATTTTTTTACCCCTCAGCGTCTCTGAGCGGGCCCGTTGTCAAAGAACAGCCGTCCGGCGTTCCCCAGGGCCACATCCGTGTCCATTCATTCGTTCACCCATTTAAGACGGCGTTGAGGCGCCCCTGCCGTGCGCTCGCTCGGGCCCGGCAGGCGGATGAACGCAACAGACCCGTTCGAAGCATCAGGTTTCGCGTTCCGGTGAAACGGCATTCCCGCTAAGGCGGCCGCATGCAACTTTTCGTAATCATGCCCCAATAATACCATAGCCCACCAAGAGTTACGCTGGCTCTTTTGGCTACGTTGGGGAGGATTTTAACTTTTTTGCTATTTCTTTAGATATATAGCGAGGGGGAACTAAATTTAGCCCCATGCCGCTCGAAGGCGAAACTCGTGTCCATCTTTGCAGAATGGCTCTAGGATAATGGCGATCAGATCGGACTTGGAGCGAAATCTCTGGATATCCGAACCTCGCCCATCATCGTGTTTTCCTCATTGGGAAGCTAGATGGTGACCTTCTTGTCTTGGGGTCCGCCAGGCAATAGTGAGGCCCTCTTCCTCCTTCTGCCTCAAATCCGAAGCAGCTCTTTTGAGGATAGGGAGCTCAGAACTTTGCAGCCTCGGCCTCGTGAGCGCATGTTGAGGCAATGATTTTTGACCACTCGTTTGGTATTACCGGCTACTAGAGTGGTTGCTTACACTCAGCCAACTGCTTTGTGCCTGTAGGGGCCTTCATGGAGCCCAGGAACAAGGCGGTTCCGTGGCGGGTTGCAAATACCGAAATAGCCTATTTTGGGCAATTTAGAGAACCTGAAACCCTTTATTTATGCGGAATACGCTAAAAATAATGGTGGGAGTAACAGGGCTCGAACCTGTGACCTCATCCATGTCAAGGATGCGCTCTAGCCAACTGAGCTATACCCCCATAAGGGAAAGGGTGAGAAAGTAGAGAGACATTTGTGGCGCGCGCAAGCGAAAAAATCACTGCATCAACTTCATCCGTTTCATATGTTCCTGGGCGCTTTTGTATAGTTCGAGATCGTGTTTAACGAGGGGTTTGAGCAGTTCCCGCAGTTCTGGACTCTCAAAATTGGGCGTTTCGTTTATTGGGCTCTGATTCTCACACGGAACAGAGGGGATTTGGTCAAAGCCCAGTTGGGCACTTAACAGAGCCAGGCTTTCCTGGAGATTTTCGGTCGTCGCAACGAAATCGAAATTGGCCAAACGTTCGATGGCTAGTTGGCTTTGCTCTTCATTAATGGATTCGTAGCCGGCATCGGTTTCGACAAAAAAACGTGTTTGAAAATTATCGAATGAGTTCCTGGAAAAGGGGTCCAGGTTGTCCACAAAGCGTTGCCACTCATCAAGGCTCTCAAAATCCATGGCACGCAGTCGAGCTCCGACCGCCATAAATGCAAGATCCAGAAAGCGGTAGTACTCATGGTCGGGATCAGACAGTGTGCGGTGCCAGTTGAAGAAAGATGCCAGTTGACTATAGGGCTCGCGAATAAGGGTGAACGTGAAGAACCGGCTCAAATCGTGGTACTTGCTGGCATAGGCATAGCGGCTGTGGCCTGAGACGAAGCGATAACCGTCCAGAAAGCCCGGCTTCCGCCAGTCTTTCATGGTGTCAAAGCGAATGAGCATTTCTTTGGGCTTCAAGCCCAGGAGTTGGCCCATAAAAGAATTCACACTGGTCCCCGCGGTTTTGGGGATGTGCATGAAGTAAACCGGTTTGTCCATTCGGGGAAGGAGGCTTTGGCGACCGGGCTAATATCTCAAGCGGAAAGTTTCTCTACTGCTTTGCTGCTATCCAGGCGGCTGCGAGCAGGGCGAGAGTAAGCCCCGCACAGAGGCGCTGCCAGCGCACGGACAGCACGCGGCCCCGGAGCCATCCCGTGGCCAGCAGACCCAGCACCAGGCCACAGACGAAGCCGTAGATGTGGCCAAAGACATCGACTTTTTCCTGGCCCAGCCCGGTCAGCCCAAGCACGGTGACGCCGCCCGCCAGCGGGAGGAGGCTATGCTTCCAGGCTCCGCGTGTTTTCCGGGCGAATGCCTCCTGCATGGCGCCACCGACGAGGATGCCGAGCCCGCCGAAGAGCGCGGTTGAGGCGCCATAGGCCAGGTGCTGCTCGGGAAAATACATCGAGGCGGTGACGAAGTTGCCGAGTGCGCCGCTGAGCAGCAGGAGCAGCCAGCACAGGCCGTAGCCATACTGGCGGGTCAGCAGCAGGGCAAAGCAGACGCCGGACAGGAGGTTTCCCGCCAAGTGGCCGATATCGGCGTGGAGTGTCAAGGCGGTGATGGTGCGCCACCATTGCCCTTGATTGAAGAGGGCGAGGGTATTCATCACTCCCTCGGAGGACAGTCCGCGCCAATGCTGTTGGCCGTAGTAAAAAGCGCACAGGAGAATGACATATACACCGATGGCCCAGGGGTTAGCCGGGGCCTCGTGTTCCCGGTGAAAAACTTTGGGAGGCCAGCGGCGGCGCTCGGCGCGATACTTTTCCAATTGCTCGGCGACGGCCTCGGCCTGGCTGCTTTCGACGCACAGGTAGAAGCGCCCGGCGTGGGGGTGCAGCCAGTAGGAGAGCTTCATCGAGAGCACCACCAGGGCATGCTCCTCCGCAGTGCGGCGGCGGCGAAATGCGGCCACGGCTACCTGCCCCTCTGGCAGGTCCAGGAGGGTTTCCGCTTGCGCTGGCGATGTTGAATTCATTGATTGCGGCATAAAGGTATGGAGGAATCCGTCAAGGCAGAGAGCATTTCGGGGGTATTGGCCCCGGACCGTCTCAACGGCATTGCCGCGTTGGTTGGGGGCTGGGAGGGCCGCCCGAGTTGGGATGAATATTTCATGGCCACGGCCATCCTGATCGCGTCCCGGTCGGCCTGTGAGCGGCTGAACGTCGGCTGTGTGCTGGTTTCCGGCGGGGAGCATCGTAACCGCATAGTGGCGGCGGGGTACAATGGTTTTCTGCCCGGCTCACCGCATACCTCGCGGGTGCGCGACGGCCACGAGCAGGCCACGGTCCACGCCGAGCAGAACGCGGTTGCCGATGCGGCCCGGCGGGGGATTTCCATCGAGGGCGCCACGGCCTACATCACGCATTTTCCGTGTGTCAACTGTGCCAAGATACTCATCGCCGCAGGGGTCAAGACGGTCAAGTACCACCGTGATTACCGCAACGATCCCATCTCAGCCGAGCTCTTTGGCGAGGCGGGGGTCGACATCGTGCAGTTGGGGGCTGGTGGTTGACAGGCAGGCCCCTATGGACGTAGCTTAACCCCATGGAAGGCGAGAGATTGCAGGAAGACAATCTGTCCGGATCGTTGCTCATTGCGCATCCGTCGTTGCGTGATCCGAATTTCCGTCATTCCGTAGTCTTGGTCTCCGCGCATTCGCCCGACGACGGTACGCTGGGCGTTGTCATCAATCGTCCGCTGGGAAAAACCCTCGGAGAGCAATCACTGGATTTTTCCTTCGGGCCGTTGGCCGATGTGCCCATCTACCAAGGTGGACCGGTGCAAAGCGACCAAATGCTGCTGGCAGCATGGCACTGGGCGCCTGAGCAGGGGATTTTTCGCATGTACTTCGGCATTTCCGAAGAAAAGGCGGAGGAGTTGGTTACGTCCAACCCCGGTATCCAGGTGCGCGCTTTCCTGGGGTATTCGGGTTGGAGCAAGGGCCAGCTTGAGTCCGAGCGGGATAGCAATGCCTGGCTGATTACACCCATCAGTGACACCTCCATCCAGGATATGGAGGGCGAAGCGCTCTGGCGGGAGTTTGTCGGGCGCATCCAGCCCGAGCTGCTTTTCCTTGGTGAGATGCCTGAGGACCCCAGCCTGAATTGAGCGGATTGGTAACCAGTTCGGCTAGTGGGGGTTTTGATTGAAAAGCCCGCCATTTGGTTATAGATATAAGGGCTCGTATATTTCACGTATGAATTTTAGGAAGCATTCTTGGCTCCCATGGCTCGGTTTGGTCATGTCCTTTTTGACCGTGTGGATGCTCTGGGGACTGGTACGGGTAGATACTCCGGCTCTGGAGCGTGTTCCTGTGGCCGAGGCAACACATGAGTTGGTAGCATCGGGTCCGGACACCCCCGTCGCGCAAGAGCCTGCGATTGAATTGGCCCCACTGGCGTATCAAGCCGCCGAGGGTGTCGTTCTGGACAGTCGCGAGGAAGTAATGCCGGACAACCACGTTGTGCGCACCTCCCTGCGGGATTACGGACGCCCGGATTTGCCGGTCTTGCGTGTGGAAAAAGGCCATGTCCGGCCCGATGGCGAATTCGAGTCCGACGCCTGGCTTGAAATGGCCGCCCACCGTATCCTGGTCACGACCGGTCCCGGTATGGACCCGGATATCCTGCAAAGAGCCTTTCCCGGTACTACGATACGGCCCATCGACGCGACTCACTACGCCCTCGCGAGCATGGAATTCGACCTCGACACCGTGCCGGAGCTTCTGGAGGCGGCCTTGGAGAGCGGCTTGGTGATGTTTGCCGAGCCCGACTACGTGTTGCGTCCCTCGCTGACACCCAACGACCCGTCTTTCTCGCAGTTGTGGGCACTGAATAACACTGGGCAGACGGGTGGCTCGGCAGGGGCCGATATCAGCGCGGTTGACGCTTGGAGTATCCGTAACGATGCCGGGGACCGCATCATCGCCATCATCGACAGCGGCGTGCGGCTGACCCATGCGGATCTCGCCTCCAACCTCTGGAGAAACCTTGGTGAAGTTGCGGACGGCGTGGACAACGACAACAACGGCGTGATCGATGACATTCACGGGTACAATACGGTACTGGGCAACGGTAGCGTGAACGACGACGAGGGGCACGGCACCCACGTGGCGGGCATCGCCGCAGCGGTTGGCAACAATGGGCAGGGCATCTCCGGCGTGGCCTGGCGTGCGCAAATCATGCCGGTGAAGTTTATTGTCGAAGGACTGGGCTCCACCTACGACGCCATCCTCGCTATCGATTATGCCGCCGATGAGGGCGCCGATGTCATCAACGCCAGTTGGGGTGGGCCGGGCAACTCATTCAGCTTGGCCCAGGCAATTTTACGAGCCGGGGTACCGTTCGTTGCGGCGGCGGGTAATGATGCGGCCAACAACGATTTGGAGCCTTCTTATCCGGCGAACTACGATCTGGATAATGTCGTATCGGTGGGGAGTTCGGACCATCGAGACAGCCGTTCTTCGTTTTCCAATTACGGCCAGCAGAATGTCGACCTGTTCGCTCCCGGTAGTAACATCTACTCCACTTGGTACACCAGTAACACTGCTTACACCCCGCTCAGTGGCACTTCGATGGCCACACCGCAGGTGACCGGTGCGCTTGCGCTGATCGCCTCGCACTATCCCGGGGATTCTTCCGCCGACTGGATTAGCCGCTTGCTGACTTCGGTTGACCGGCCTGCCGCTCTGGCCGGTTTTTCCAAGACGGGTGGCCGCCTGAACTTACAGGCTGCACTGGGGCAGTCATCGTCCGTGATTCCTCCTTTCATCGAAGTGGGCTTGAGCGATCGCCAGGTAGCGTCTGGCAGTGATGTGACTTTCAGTGTTACGGCCTCCGGCACCGCACCGTTGAATTATGCCTGGTACCGGGGCGGCGCACTGATCGCTGGCGAGACGTCCTCCAGCCTGACCCTCAATGATGTTACCACCGCCGATGAAGGTCTTTACCAGGTGACCGTCTCCAATGAGGCCGGGGTTGCCAGTAGCTCGGCGAACCTGAGCGTATTCGACCAGGACGTTTCCTTGGGAGTAGCCTTTGATGATGAGAGCCACTCCTGGTTTACCAGTGGAGATGCTCCCTGGTTGGTCCAGACCCATGATGTGCGCGTGGGCGAAAGTGCGCTGGTGAGTGGCAGCATTGACGATCTGGAAAGCTCCTCCTTGCAGACGACGGTCACAGGCCCCGGCTTGGCCTGCTTCCGTTGGCGCGTGTCCTCCGAATGGTATTACGACTACCTGGATCTATATATTGACGGCATAAGGCATGGCGGCATTTCCGGCATCACCGACTGGCAAGAGGTATGCGTCGAGATTCCTGAGGGAGAGCATACCTTGACCTGGACGTATTCCAAGGACATCTATTTTACCTACGGTAATGATGCCGGCTATTTGGACGGCTTTTCGTTCAGCGGTTTGGTGGATAGCGCTCCGCGTATTACTTCCGCTCCGCAAAGTCAGGTGATGTCTCCGGGGTCCACGGTCAGATTTGAAGTGCAGGCTGAAAGCGACGAGGGCGCTATTTACTATCAGTGGTTTCGGGACGGTAGCCAGCTCGGCAACAGCTCGCGTGTGTCCGGCGTGGAAAGCTCGCGCCTGACCATTGCCAATGTCCAGAGTTTTGACGCAGGCCTTTACTACGTGGAGGTGGGGAACGATGCAGGCACGGTGAGCAGCTCACGGGCTCAGTTGACGGTCAGCGGGGATTTACCTCCAACGATCATCACCCAGCCGGAGGGAGTGACTCTCGGCATCGACGAGGACCTCGTCCTGACCCCGATAGTCAGCGGCTCCGAGCCTATCACCTACCGATGGCTCCGCGACGGGGAATTCCTGGCCGGAAATCGGTCGCGCGTGTTGACGTTGAATGGCGTTACTCAGGACGATTCCGGTGAATACCAATTGGAAGCCTCCAACGACGCGGGAACGATTTTGAGTGACCCGGCCCAGGTCCTGATCATCGAGGCGACGATTGTGCCGGTATTCCACAAGCATCCCGTGGATGCGTATGCCGGAGTGGGAGAGGAGGCACGATTTCAGGTGCAGGTGGGGGGCACCGAGCCCATTAGTCTGCAGTGGTACAAGGACGACGAGCCCATCGCGGACGCCACCGGTGATGAGTTCGTGATCGAGCCGGTAAACGCTGCCGATAGCGGCCAGTACTGGGTGGAAGCGACCAACGAATTCGGCACCGTGACCAGTCGCTCGGCCACACTGGTGGTTCTGGGCAGCGCAAACGGCAGAGGCTTTGCCCTTGGGGTCGGGGACACCGGTCTGTTGATCGAGCCGGTCAGCGATCTGCCCTGGGTCATTGACAGTACGGTCGAGGGCAGCGAGCAGGTTGCCTTACGCAGCGCGGTGATCGACCATGGAGGCACCTCCTCGCTGACCGTTTATGTGACTGGGCCCGGTACGGTGTTTTTCCGCTGGAAGGTGTCCTCACAGCAAAACCGCGACCTGCTCCAGTTCCGGGTCGATGGGGAAACTCAATTCAACATATCCGGGGACATCGACTGGGAAACCCGCTCCCATGAGCTAGGCGAGGGCACACACCGGCTCGACTGGGTTTACACCAAGAACGCCTCCGGTAGCCAGGGCGATGATGCCGGCTATCTCGATTCGATTTATCTTTCCAACGGGCTCAGCGCACTGAGCGCCCTCACGTATTTCCCTGATGCCCAGGAGACCGGCAACGGATGGTTCTATGCTCCCGGGCTGGGATTTATCTGGGGTGATGGCTTCCGCTGGGTCTACCACGAGTTCCAGGGTTGGTGGTACCTGAACGAAGGCGGCGGTGACGGCTTCTGGGTCTACGACCTTGGCTTTGGCTGGATATACATCGAGCCTGGCTTGTATCCGTTCCTGTTCTCCGCACAGGAGAGCGTGTGGGTTTACTACCTCGAAGGCACGCAGAATCCCAGGCAGTTCCTTGATGGCAGCCGACTGATAGAAGTCCCTTGAGTAGCTCTCTCCGGCGACGAAGCGGGAATACTTGCCAAAGCTGCCAATAAGCTTCCACAATGCTGATTTTAGAGGGTGGAAGACTTTGACGACGATTACCGGCCAAGCTTGGCGGAGCGTATGGCGCGCTTTGAGCAGTTCACTGTCGATATCATCTACGGCAGGCGGCAGGGCTGGCGCGAAAGCTTGTGGGGCGGGGTGTTGGCTACACTGTCCGTCGTCTTCGGCTGGATTGTACGCTCGCGCTATTTCCTTTATCGCCATCGCATCCTGCGGGATCAGCCTCTGGGCTGCCTTGTGGTGGTGGTGGGCAACCTCACCGTCGGCGGCACCGGCAAGACTCCGGTGGTGGAAAAGTTCGCCCGTTCCTTGCAGGAGCGCGGGCGCAAGGTGGCCATCCTCAGCCGCGGTTACGGCAGCAAGCCCGAGCCCCGCTATAAGAAATTCTGGCGTTGGCTGACCCACCGTGAGCCGCCTCCTCCCAAAGTTGTTTCCGACGGTAAGCAGGTGCTTCTGGACTCCGCCAGCGCCGGTGACGAGCCCTACATGCTCGCCTGTAATCTGCCCGGGGTCGTCGTGCTGGTCGACAAGAACCGCGTCAAGGCGGGCGAATACGCCATCAAGCAGTTCCAGTGTGACACGCTCCTGCTCGACGACGGCTTCCAGTACCTTCCTTTGCGCGGCCAGTTGAACCTGCTCATGGTGGACAAGAGCAATCCGTTTGGCAACGGTGCCATGCTGCCCCGCGGTATTTTGCGCGAGCCCATCCGCAATCTTCAACGCGCCTCCTACGTTTTTCTGACCAAGTCCGACGGCAAGCCAGATGCCGAGCTGGAGGGCCTCATCCAGCGCCACAAGCCCGGCACGGAGCTCATTGAGTGCACCCACCAGCCGCAGTACCTGCAGGAGGTGTTCGGCCAGGAGCGCATGCCGCTGAACTCCCTGGCCGGCAAGCGCGTGGCTGTTTTCAGCGGTATTGCCGTGCCTGAGAGCTTCGAGGATTTCGTTTCCGGGCTCGGGGCCAATATCATCTTCAAACAGCGTTTTCTCGATCATCACCGTTTTTCTGAAGGTGAAATCGAGCACTTCTTCCACCAGGCCGCCGCACGCGAAGCTGAATTGATCCTCACTACGGAGAAAGACGCCGTGCGTCTGAAGCCCGAATGGATACCCGATGAAACGCGCCTGTTCTTCCTCCGCCTGGAGGTCAAAATCATCTCCGGCGTGAAGGACTTCGACGAGGCCGTATCGCGTATCTGTTTCCCCAAAACCGAGATGCGGGCGACCCGCGCTCCCTTTCTTTCCAGGTGACGGCAGGGCGTGACAATAAAATGACCTTCACCCAAAACTTTTCCTTGATTCAATCTTCGATTTTGGTACTTTCCTCCCTTTTCCACACGCGCCGCTAGCTCAATTGGATAGAGCACCTGACTACGGATCAGGAGGTTTGGGGTTCGACTCCCTAGCGGCGTGCCATTTTAAACAATAGAAGTCGCTTTAAACCAGTGACTTTTTTTGTGCAGAAATGAGGAGACTCGGTCCATGGAGTCCAAAGGCATCCATAGAAGTTGCCCATTTGGGGCTACAATTACAGACGTCAAAGTGCCTAAAGAGTGCTATAAATCTAAAGCACAGAGAAACCCAAGTTCGCCATTAACATGGCGGAGAGGGAGGGATTCGAACCCTCGGTGGAGTTACCCCCACACATCCTTTCCAGGGATGCACAATCGGCCACTCTGTCACCTCTCCGGGTAAATGTGAAATGGTGGAAAATGGACACCTCGCTGGGCCGGGTCAATCCCCAAGTGAGGCGCCTCTTTTGCGGGCTATCGTTACTGATGCACGTTGCGGACGACGCCGACGTGGCTGAGCCAGTGATGCGCGATCAAAGCGTGGCCTGGTTGACTGGGGTGGACGCCATCAGGGGCCCAAAACTCGGGCTCCCGCAGCATGGAGGAGGCGGCAAAGAGACCGTCGAGCGGTACGTAGAGGGCCTTGTATTCGCGGGCGAGTTTACGCACGACCTGAATCTTCGGGTCGAGGTCTTCGCGCCAACCTTCACGGTCCAACGGGTAGGGCAGGACAAAGGGCTCGCAGAGGATTATTTGGGCACCGATCTGCTGCTGGGTGGCACTGAGAATTTTGCGGTAGTCGGCCTCGAAGCTTTCCACCGTCGTCGGGTCATTTTTGTCGTACCGGCGCCAGACGTCGTTGATGCCGATGAGAATGGAGACCCAGCTTGGGCGTAGAGCAATACAGTCGTCATGCCAGCGACCGGCCAGGTCCTGGGCGCGATTGCCGCTGATGCCGCGGTTAAGAAAGCGTAGACGCAACTCGGGGTGGAGGGCGCCCATAAAGGCGGCTACCAGGTTGACGTAGCCACCGCCCAGGGACTCGTAGTTATCACGGTCGCGCCCGCAATCGGTGATGCTGTCGCCGATGAAAAGGATGGTCTGTTTTTCCTTGAAAGGTATCTCTTTCACAGGCGCGAGTATGACTGTCACCGGTGTCAGTGAAAGCAAAATCAGTCCCCCTGGCCGCCCTTTTGCTTAATGTGGATTGCGGGTGAATCACGCTTGCGTCGCCGCTCACAGTTCTCTTTCAATGGTTCGGATAACATGAATCGCCGTTTTTTTACCCGCTTGTTTTTGTTGATTGCCTGCCTGTGCGCTCTGTGGAACGCGCCACTGCAAGGGCAGAAGGTCACCGAGTTTAACGAACCGCAGACGGGTCGTCTCCTCCGGATCGGCGTGGCTCCCACCGGCCCACCTGTTATCTTCAGGCAGGGGGAAAAGTATTCGGGCATCGAGGCCGACCTGGCCCGGGCTTTCTGCAAGGAAATCGACAAGATTCCCGAATTCGTCGAGGTCCCGTTTAACGACCTCATTCCGGCACTGTTGGACGGCAAGATCGACATCATCATGTCGGGCATGTCTTTCACCGAGATGCGGGCCATCCGGGTGAACTTCACCCAGCCTTACCTGAAGGTCGGGCAAATGCCTCTGGTGCGGGCCGAGGATGTCAGCAAGTACCCCTCGACGCTTGGCTTGATCAATACCAAGGGTAAGGTCGGGGTGGAATTCGGGACCACCGGTGATTACCTGGTGCAGGAGAATTTCCTCTACGCCGAGCGCGTGCCGTACCGTGATATCTCCCAGGCCCCGAAGGATTTGGTGGAGGGCAAAATCGATATGTTCATCTACGATTCGCCTATCATCTGGTGGTACGCTTCGGAATATGAATCCCAGGGGCTGGCGCCTCTGGTCGCGCCGCTCTCGGAGGAGTTCCTTTGCTGGGCTGTGCGCAAGGATGATGCCTCACTGCTGGAGGCGGCCAACAACTTCCTGGAGGCATTTCGCTCCAGTGGCCAGTTGCAGGCTGTGATCAAGAAGTGGATGCCCTACGCGAAGCTGTAGGTCGTCGATCGGTATCCTTAAGCCATAGTCCTTGCAATGGGTACGGTTACCCCAGGACAAGCCCGCCAGAACTTGCGGATATGCTTCTCCGAGGGCATGCTGGCCACGCCCTGGACCTTTATTTCGCTGCCCGGCAGCTTCATCATCTCGGCATTGCTGACCCTCCACTACGGAATTGGGCCGGGCATGTACGGTCTTATCGCGTCCCTGCCGGCCTGGGCCAATGCCCTGCAGGTCGTCCTCGTGCCGGTGATTGGACGCTATATGGACTCGCGGGACATGGCGCTGGGGATGTCCTGGCTGAACGTTGGGCTGTGGTCCATGCTGGCGGCGTTGCTGGCCTACCTGCCGGAGGGAGACTCCTCCCTGGCCGGTCGCATCTTTCTGGTGTTTTTCCTGCTGGCCGCGGTCAGCGCCTCGCTGCTAGGGGTGGGGTGGACGGCGTGGGTGTCGGACATCGTGCCGCTGCCTTTACGGGGCAAGTTTTTTGGACGCCGCAACCGCTTCATCAGCCTGGTGACCACGGGCTTCCTGCTCTGCACGATGCTGGTGCTGGAGCTGCTTGATGAAAGCATCGTCGCCTTCCAGCTCTTGATCGGGGGGGCGATTCTGTGCCGGTTCTTTTCGGTTTTGTGGCAGCACCGCATCGTCACCGGTACGGTTTCGGGGCAGGGCATGGTGCTCAACAACTGGATGCGGGAAGTCGCCGGATTGCGTCGCAACCGTGACTTTGTCTGGATGGTGGTCTTCGTGGCGGTAGTTGGGTTCTGGATGAATGTCGTGGGCCCCTTTGCCCCCGTCTTTGTCTACGAGCAGCTCGGCTGGACGCCCGCCCGCTTCGCCATCCTGACCATCCTTGCGACCTTGGGTGGCGCGGCCATGCTACCGTTGTGGGGGCGGATGATTGACCGGCAGGGCTGTGTCCGGGCCATCATGCTATCATTGCTGCTTTGGCAGACGCAGAATTACTTCTGGGTAGTCTTAACCCCGGAAACGGCCTGGGTCCTGTATCCGATGTGGTTGTGGGGAGGGCTCGTCAGCGCGGGCTTTCTACTGGGTACCTTTACCTTGCTCCTGAAACTCCTGCCGACAAAGGCCAAGACCGCCGGAGTGAGTGTCAACCTGGCCCTGACCTCCGTATCCGCCGGTCTGGCGCCCGTTTTGGCCGGACGTACCTTGGACTGGGCCGCCGGGGCCGGTATCGACACGCTCCTGTGCTACCGTATCGGCTTTTTCCTGTCGCCGACCTTTATTCTATTGTCCCTCGTGCTTCTGCGGAGGGTAAAAGAGCCTGCTCTGAGGAGCGATGCGCCTTTCGGTCTCTCCGGAGCCACGCGTATGTTCCGGCAGATCTTGCAGTTACAGGGCCTGGCTTTCCTGGCCAATGCGAATATTTTTGCCGCCTTGCGTCGCAGTGATTCGTCGAAAAACGATGAAACTGAGTCTTGACGAACGGCAAGAAGCGGCCCATTGTCTCCCGTTTTTCCAAAAGGCCGTCAGCGATGGCGGTCACCCGACAACATTCACAGCATTTGAATCATGGCCCAGCCCAAACGTAAAAATTCCAAGATGCGCAGCGCCAAGCGCCGCGGATCCAAGCCTTTCAAGACTCCGCTCCTTGCCAAGGATCCGGCTGACGGCACCGCGCATCTGCCTCACCGCGTCAATCCCAGCAACGGCCTGTACCGTGGCCGCCAGGTAATCGACGTCGAGGTCTGAGCATTTTTGAGCAAACCGCCTTTTCGGCTCCGCCTGCCCAAGCAAGCGGGGCTTTTTGTTTGTCTTGACCCGGAGGGCGGCGGGAACCACCTTTTTACGAACTATGCCTACAACCGGGCAATTACACGCCATCGCCGTTGACGCCATGGGGGGGGACCTCGGGGCAGCCGAGGTTATCCGGGCGGTCGGCCGTGCCCTGAAACAATTCGAGGATATCGAAAAGATCATCCTCGTCGGCAACGAGCGGCTACTGGAGCGCATGCTTCGCAAAGTCGGCCTCGAGGGCGATCCACGCCTGGCCATCCAGCATGCCAGCCAGGTAATCGCGGCGAGCGAAAAGCCCATTCAGGCGCTTAAGCAGAAGCGGGACTCTTCGCTGGTGCGCGCCGTCGAGCTGGTGAAGGAGAAGAAGGCCGGGGCGGTGGTCAGCCTGGGTAACACCGGTGCGTTGATGGCGGCGGCGACGTTGCGTCTGCGCCCCCTGCACGGGATCGAGCGTCCGGCCCTGGCCACGGTTATTCCCAGCCACAAGCATCACTTCCTGCTTATTGACGCCGGGGCCAACCCCGAGACGACCGCGTTGCAACTCGTTCACAACGCCATCCTCGGCAGCATTTACTACCGGACCATCCTGCCCAATCCCGAGCCGCGCGTCGGCCTGCTGACCATCGGCACCGAGGAAGGGAAGGGCACCGAGCGCATTTCCAGGGCTCACGACCATCTCAAGCGCATCTCCGGCAAGATTAACTACATCGGCCTGATTGAAGGCTTCGACACTTTTAAGAACGTGGCTGACGTCGTCGTGACCGACGGCTTTACCGGCAATTGCGTGCTCAAGAGCTTGGAGTCCTGCTTCACCACGCTGGCGGGTTTTCTGAAAAAGGAGCTGGGGGCGACGCCTTTCCGTCAGCTTGGCGCGGTTCTGTCCAAGGGCGCCTTTACCGCCATGAAGGATCAGCTTAGCCCTGAGCATTACTCCGGGGCGCCGCTGCTGGGTGTTAACGGGCTGGTGCTCAAAACCCACGGCTCCAGCAACCAGAAGTTCATCAGCAGTGCCATCCGTATCGCCAATGAAGGCCTGCAGGCGGATCTCACTGAGCGTATCCAGACCGGTATCAATGAGGCCAACGCTATCGTGGAGGAGGCCAACGCCCCCGCCGGCGTTTAGACGCTGCGACCGAGCAGCGCGGCGAGTTTGTCGAAGGAGATAGGTTTGCCCAGGAAGTCGTCGATGCCGACGTTACGGCATTCTTCCTGAGTTTCGGTGGTGACCGTGGCCGAGACCGCTACTATGCGTGGCTGCTTCCGAATCTCCTTGGAATCGCGGATGCGCTGGGCGGCCTCGAAGCCTGACAGCTCGGGCATTTGCAGGTCCATGAAGATGATGTCGTAGTCGCCGTTTTCGGCCATGCGCAGGGCATCGGCACCATTTTCGGCCATGTCGGTTTCCAGTCCGAGGCGTTTCAGGTGCAGGCTGAAGACCTTGCGATTGGTCGCGTTGTCCTCGGCCAGCAGGATGTGCGGGGTATGCTCGTGATTACTGGAATTCGGCAGAAGCGGATGCGGCTCGTTTTTCTTGGAGATTTCATCAGGGGTCGCCACATGCAACTTCAGGGAAAAGGCAAACGTGCTCCCTTGATGCGGGACCGAATGGAAGCCGATTTCACCACCCATCAGCTCGACATAGCGACGTGAGATGACCAGGCCCAGCCCGCTGCCGCCAAACCGGCGCGTGACCGAGGAATCTCCTTGGGCAAAAGCGTTGAAGAGTCGCTGGCGTTGCTCCTCGGTGATGCCGATGCCGGGGTCCTGCACGCTGAACCAAAGCGTGGTCATCGGCTCCGAAGACTCGTAGACTGCTTGCTTGGCGGCGTCTTCGTTGGGTAGCCAGTCGATACCGGGCGGACGGATGCTTGAGACCGTGAGTTTTATTTCGCCGGTTTCGGTAAACTTGAAGGCGTTGCCTAGAAGATTGGTTAGCACTTGTCGTATGTGCCCCTCGTCGCCCCAGTATTCGTCGGCCAGTTCCGGTTCGAAAATGGACCTCAGCTGGACTCCAGTCTCCCGGGATTGAGCACCGAAGATTTCCTCGGTTTGCGCGATACAGGAGCGCAGGGAGAAAATGTCGTTATCGAAATCGATCTGCCCTGCTTCGATCTTGGAGAAGTCCAGCACATCGTTGATCAAGGACAGCAGGTGTCTGCCGCTGCTGGCGATGGTGCGCACATAGTCCTGCTGCTCGTCATCGAGTTGGGTGTCTTCCAGCAGACGCGTCATGCCGATGACGCCGTTCATGGGCGTGCGGATTTCATGACTCATGCTGGCCAGGAACACGGACTTGGCGTAATTGGCTTCCTCTGCTTCCTCGCGGGCGGCACGCAGGTCCTGGTTTTGCTGGGTCAGGGCCTCAGCCAGCTCGGCGTTACGCAGGTCGGAGGACTGGAGTGCGCGTAGGGTGCGGCCGACGCGTCGGGTGACCGGCCTGAAGATGAACGAGCCCTCCAGCAGGATGACGATCAAGGTGCCGATAAAGACGAGCACCATGATGTTCATAATCTTGAACATCTCGCCTTCGTAATTGCCGGCGTAGGCATAGACGATTTCGTCCATGATGCGCAGGAAGTCGTCCTCATGCGCGATGATTTGGTGGATATGCCGAAGAGCTTCCTCGCTGAGGTCGTCCGTTTGGTTTTCCTCAAGCAGGGTGAGCAGGGCGCGGGCGTTGTTTACGAGACCGTTGAAATCGTAGTCGTTGAGTTCGTAGAGGTGGCGGATTTGCTCGACGTTGCTGGGAGGGAGATTCAGGGAACTGTCGCCTGCGGTCAAAGCCAGTTGCGTCTCTTCGAACTGCTTGAGTGCCTCCGTCAGGTCATTGGCCAGAAATGAGCGCTCGTCTCGGTTGCGTGCGACTTGCATTTGCAGCGCAATCTTGGCAATTTTCTGGCTCATGGTGCGCTGACGCCCTGCTGAATTAATGAGGTTTGGGCTGCTCGATTGGCTGTTCAGAGCCACCTGGGTGTAGATCAACGCCCCGATGATAAGCAAGGCGAGCAGGGCAAGGCTCGCGATGTAAAGTCGCGTCAGTCGACGCACGGTAGCATCGGCTTCGCGCGAGAGTTCGCGTCGCCTTCTGAGTGCGCGTTTGGAGCCGGGATTATGGGCCACGATTCTTTCTTATCGGTGAATCACCCTAAAAATCAAATCAAACCCGAAAATTGCTCCAGACCTTCATGACCCTGCTGCAGAGCTCGCGCGGGCTGTCCCGTGAGAGGATATCGGTATTCGTCTCCGGCAAAGTTGCGCAAAACCAGCTCCCGCTCGTTGATCTCCTGGACATAGTCTGGATTGATAGGCACCTTGCCCCCGCCGCCGGGAGCGTCGATGACGAACTGCGGAATCGCGTAGCCGGTGGTGTGGCCGCGCAGGCCCTGAATGATTTCAATGCCCTTGCGCGGGTCGGCGCGCAGGTGGGCGCTGCCGGTGATGAGGTCGCACTGGTAAAGGTAATAGGGTCGCACCCGCATCATGAGCAGGCGGTGCACGAGGCGCTTCATCGTCTCGACATCGTCATTGACCCCGCGCAGGAGCACGCTCTGGTTCCCCAGGGGCACTCCGGCGAAGCTGAGCCTCTCCGTGGCCTGGTAGAGTTCCTCGGTGCATTCGCGCCAGTGGTTGACGTGAATGCTCATCCAGATGGGGCCGTGGCGGCGAAAAATCTCCTGCAGTTCCGGCGTGATGCGCTGGGGGAGAAAAACCGGGATCCGCGAGCCGATGCGGATGAACTCCACATGAGGAATAGCCCTCAGTCGGCCCAAAAGATAGTCGAGCTTCTTATCACTGAGCAAAAGCGGGTCGCCACCGGAGAGGAGGACGTCGCGAACCTCGGGGTGATTTTCGATGTAAGTCAGCCCCTGTTCGAATTCCGGGTGGAAATTATAGTCCTGCGCATTGGAGACCAGGCGACTGCGTGTGCAGTACCGGCAATAAGCCGCACAGCGGTCCGTGACGAGAAAAAGCACACGGTCGGGGTAGCGGTGAACCAGACCCTCGACGGGCATGGTGCCTTCCTCGCCCACCGGATCGAGCAATTCCTCGGGGGCGGTTTGCAGTTCACCCTCTCGCGGGATAACCTGCCGCCGGATGGGGCAGGCGGGGTCGTTACGGTCGATAAGGTTGAAAAAGTAAGGGGTGATGGCCAGTGCCAGCTTCTTATTGGCGAAAAGGCAGCCGGCTTTTTCCTCCGGGCTCAGGTCCAGGTATTCCTCCAGTTGCTCCACACGCGTAATGCGGTTCTTGAGCTGCCACTTCCAGTCTTTCCAGTCTTTTTCAGGCACGTGAGCCCAGAGGCCCTGGCCCTGATGCCAGTCTGTTTTGCTGTCTTGAGGGTACATAAAGGAAAAGGGAGTTAACCATGCACAGGTGCTTGCCTTTTTCAACTAAATTTCTATATATTTAAAATCATCAATATATTTGCCCTTTCCCGGCGAACCATGAATATCTCTGTGATCCGTTGATAATTCATTCCTGTGACTACCGTTAAAACAGACGAAGAATTGGCCCGTCAGCTGTGGGCCCTGGGCGATGTCGTCAGGCTGCGCCTGCTGTCGCTTTTGCCGCAATCCGCTGATTGTGAGGGTGGTATGAATGTGTCCCAGCTCGCGGAGAAGCTGAATCTTTCCCAGCCGACGGTCTCCCACCATCTGCGGGTACTCCGCCAGGCGGGCATCATCGAGTGCACCAAGCTCTGCCGCGACGTTTACTACTACGTCAATATCGAGGAGGCGCGTACCCTGCTCGACACTCTTGGTCAGGCCTTTTTTGAGAGCTGATATGTCCGTGGCCGACGCAGCAGGGCCGCGGGTGGCCCTCATCGCCGATTCCCTTGAGGGTGGGGCGGGTCGCGCCGCTGGACGGCTTTTCCGGGCTCTGCGGGAACTGGGTGTGTCGGTGGACTTGCTGCACTTTTACGGGGAGCTCGCCGACATCGATACCATCTGCCTGGACGGTCGGTCTAAGCGTCCACCCTTCGAGCGTGCCTTGAAAAATGTCTCCCGGGGTGCAGCTGATTCGTTGCGACGGAAGCGACACTATGAAAGCTTGAAGCAGGCACTCCTAGAGAAAGACTACGCCCTGCTGCACCTGCACAACCTTCATGCCAGCGGGGTGGCTAACGCCGATTTGGAAGTCCTCACGGCAGGAGAGAAGGTCCTGTGGACCCTTCACGACGAGTACGCGTTTCGCGGCCGTCCGTTCCCAGAGGAGGATGAAACGGAGCCGCCGCCGGTACCCCCTGAGCTGTTTTCCATTGGACAGCTGGCGTTCACCGGGCCGTCGCAGTGGATTTGCCGTCAGGCCGAGGAAGCCCTCGAAGGACGCGCGCCGGTGCATCATGTACCGCTGGGGCTGGACCGCGCGGAGTTCACCGCGCTGGATTCCGAAGAGTGCCGTCGGACTCTCGAACTTGATCCCGAGATGCTCTGGCTGGGCTTCGCTGGCGGAAACGACCTGCGCAAGGGCGGTGATCTCCTCCTGGCTGCCTCGCGGTGTTTCCCGGCGGAGAGTAAGGTCGGCCTGCTGGCCTGGGGGCGTCCTTTGCCAGAGGGCGAACACGGCTTCGCGGAGGTGCGTCAATTGCCTTTCTTCAAGGACAGCGGCGAACTCAACCGCGCCTATGCAGCCTGCGACCTCATGCTGGTGCCAAGCCGTCAGGACAATTTTCCGCTGGTCGTGCTGGAGTCGCTGGCCTGCGGCACGCCCGTGGCCGCCTCCACCCGGGGCGGCGCCAGTGAGGCCATCGAGCCGGGCGTCAACGGCATCTCGTTGCCCATTGAGCCTGCTGCCATGGCAGAGGCGCTGGCCCAGGTTCTCGACCGAGAAAAGCTCGCTGTGATGCGTGCGGCGGCCCGCCGGAGTTTTGAGGAGCGCTACACATCGGAGCTTGAGGCCCACCGCGTGCTGGCCCTTTATGAAGCCATGACGGGCCAATGGCTCGAACCGGCTTGAACCCCGTACCGATAAGCAGCGGACAAACGTATCCAAAAAGATCAAATGTGCGGCATCGTTGGCATTCTCGACCCCGGCCGGGAGCAGTGGCCTGAGCGTCCCTTCGACCTGGACCTCATGCGGCACCGCGGCCCCGACGACCGCGGCCAATGGACCACGCCGGGGCTGGCTCTTGGGCATTTGCGCCTGGCTATCCTCGACCTGTCCGAGGCCGGCCACCAGCCCTTCCTGAGCGAGGACGGCCGCCATGCACTGGTCTTCAACGGCGAGATTTATAACTATCGCGAGCTGCGTACGGAGCTCATGGCTGCGGGGCACCGCTTTCATACTGCCACCGACACCGAGGTCCTTCTGGTGGCCCTGCGGCAATGGGGCGAGGCTGCCCTGCCACGCCTCTGGGGCATGTTTGCTTTCGCTCTCTGGGACACCCGGGAGAAATCCCTCCTGCTGGCCCGGGACCGCTTCGGGGAGAAACCCCTCTACTTCCACCGGGATGGTGCACGCCTATGCTTTGCCAGCGAGCTGAAGATGCTGCTCGGCTTGTTGCGGGAGAAGCCTGCGATGGACCCCGTTCAGCTCGACCGCTACCTACACCACGGCTACATCCCGGAGCCGGGTTGCCTGCTGCAAGGGATTGAGAAGGTGCCACCCGGGGGGCTGTTGAAAATCCCCCTCGGAAAAACACCGGAGGTGCGCCGCTGGTGGCATTTTAATTTTCAGCCTGATGGCGGTGGGGACCCGATCGACCGGCTTGACGCTGCCTTGGCCGGTGCGGCCGAGCGCTGCCTGCGTTCCGACGTGCCCGTGGGCATCTCGCTGAGCGGTGGGCTGGACTCCAGCGCGTTGGCCGTCCTGGCCTCAAAGAAGCACAGCCGGGAGGTCAGCGCTATTTCCATCGGCTATCCTGGTGAGCCCGATAACGATGAGAGTGTCTACGCCCGGAGCCTCGCCGCCGAACTGGGCATGCCTTTCAAGCGCGTTCTCATCGAGCCACAGGATTGCCTCGACGGCTTCGCCCGCATGGTGCGCGCCATGGACGAGCCCGTGGGTGATGTGGCGGCCTTCGCCTACCATCAGGTGGCGCGGGCTTCCCGCGAGCATGCCATGCCCGTGCTGCTCTCCGGCATCGGCGGGGACGAGCTTTTCTGGGGCTACACCTGGGTGCAGCAGGCGGTGCAGCTTTCGCAGAAAAAACGCGCGGAGCAGGGGACGGCGCTGGCCGGTCTGCTCAGTGCGCTGGGTGGACGCCTCGCCAATCTCAAACCGGGCCGTCAGCTCGCCCGCAACCACTCCACGCCGGCCTTTATCAAGGACGCCCTCGCGGCCATGCGCGCCGGGGGGCAACTCCACCTGGATGAGCCGCGCTGGTATCCCTTCGACGAGCTGCAAAACTATTTTAACGAGTCGGCACTGGTGACATCCCGCCTGTACTCATCGTCTATGGCCGAGGTTATCAGCCCGGCCACCCGTATGCAGGCCTGGGGGCTCGATGCCGTCGCGGACGACGATCTGCCCGCTGCCGTGCTCCGCCTGCTCTTCGACGGCTGGCTGGGCGGCAACTGTCTGCTGCTGGGCGACCGGCTGAGCATGGACTGGTCCGTCGAGCTGCGCCTGCCCCTGCTCGAGGCCGGACTGGTCGAAACCGTGGCCGGGCTGTCGCCGTTGCGCGACGGCTACTCTGCCGAGCCCAAGGCGCTCTTCAAAGAAGTGTTGCGCCGCCACCTGCCCTCGGAAGTTATCGACCGGCCCAAGCGCGGTTTTTCCCCGCCGTCGGTAGACTGGACCCGCCGCCTCTACGACCGTCACGCGGGCGACCTCGCCGGGGGCCGCGTCGCCGCCACAGGTTACTTTGAACCCCGCGCCCTGGCGGCACTGATCCATGGCGTGCGGGAGAGCAATCGCAACCTGAACTTCATTTACCGGTTGCTCGTTCTGGAAATCTGGATGAGGGAAGTACTGAACTGAACCATGCAAGACCCCTACCACATGCGCGGCTGGCTGCGCCCGGCGACGAAGCCTTTCCGGCGGCACTTCAAGTGGCTGCTGGGCGACCGTGAGTACCGCCGCTTGCAAAGTCTGCATGCGCGCTTCGGGGCGTGGCCGCGCTTCAAGGCCGGCAGCTTCGAGGTCGACGGCCTCACGGTGGAGTTCACCGACGCGGCCAGCCTGCTCAACCTCTGGGACGAAATTTTCGTCTCGAAAATCTACGACCTGGGCGAGCTGCCCGGGCCGCTGCGCGTGGTCGACGCCGGGGCCAACCTCGGGCTGACCATGCTCTACCTCAAGCGGCGCTACGGCAGCGTCAGCGGCGTGTGCTTCGAGCCCGACCCGGCCATCGCCGAGGTTCTGCGGCGTAACCTGAAAAGCTGGGACTGCGGTGAGGTGGCCGTCGAGGAATGCGCCCTGGGCGCGGAAGAGGGCACGGCGAACTTCGCCAGTGACGGCAGCGACGGCGGCCGTGTCGACGGCAACGGCGGGCTGGAGGTCGCCGTCAAGCGTCTCTCGCCCTTTCTCGAAGAGCCGACGGACTTTCTAAAAATCGACATCGAGGGCGCCGAGTTCGACGTGCTGGAGGAACTCGTTGGACGGCTCAGCCAGGTGAAGCGGCTCTTTATCGAATTGCACACTTTCCCAGGGCAGCCGCAGCGCATCGGCCGCGCTCTGGCCATTCTGGAGGAGGCGGGCTTCCGCGTCTTCCCGCAGGCACTTATCGGACCGCATTCTCCCTTCGACCCGCAGGCCGTCGGTCCCGAGGGCGACCTCGAACAAACCCTCAACGTTTTCGCCACCCGTGTGGATTAATGCGTGAGACAGCAAAATGGGGAAGGGTGAGAAGCCTGTCTTCGCATCCGTGGTGTCAAATGGCAGCCCATGGCCTAAAGAAATCTTTCCGTTCCTCCCGCTCTTCCTGTTAAACTGATTTTTATGGACACCGCACTGGCCATTTTTGCCTACCGTCGCGCGGACAAGCTCGCGGCGCTGCGTGAGGCTGTGGCGGGGTGGCAGGGGCCTATCCGCATCTACTGTGACGGCGCGCGGGGAGGCGACGATGCCGGGGACGTCGCCGCCGTCCGGGCCGAGGCGCGTAACTTCGTCGGCGCGGTGGTGGTCGAGCGCCCGGAAAACTACGGGCTCAGCCGCAACCTGCGCGGGGGCATCGGCGAAACTTTATCCACTCACGAGGCCGTCATTGTGTTGGAGGACGATGTGCAGCCACGCACGGGCTGCCTGGACTTTTTCACCTGGGGATTGGAGCAGGCCAAGGCCCGCGAGGACATTTTCTCGGTCAGCGCCTACCATCCGCTGGGCGGGGAGGGCGGCCTGCCGGAGCTTTTCCTGTCGCAACGCTTCCTCTGCTGGGGCTGGGCCACCTGGGCCGACCGCTGGCGGGAAATCGCGCCCGACCTCAACGCCGGTCAGCCGCCCTGGCGGCACTACTGGGAGGTGCCGACCAGCGGTGGGGACGACCTCCGCTGGGCGCTGCGCAGCCACCGTATGGGCCACAAGCCCGCCACCTGGGCCCACCTGACCAGTATGCTGTGCCTGGCGCGTGGCTGGAAGCACCTTTGCCCGCGCCCCATCCTGATTGAGAACACCGGCTTCGACGGCTCCGGCGAACATTGCGGCCCGGGGGACATCGCCGGGCCGGGAAGCGTCGCCACCCCGCGTTTTGACGCCGGAGATATCCCGGAGAAGTGGGTATGGCCGGAGGGACTCGCCCTCGATACGGCTATCGGGGAGCGTATTGCCGAAAAATTCGCACTGCCGCCCGAGCCACCAATCAAGCGCCTGCGGCGTTATCTGAGTTACAGAATCAGGGCGCGCTCTTGAGAAACGCCTCCACCTGATGAACGATATCATCCATCGGCACTTCCGGGCCGTCGGGGCCGGGCGGGTAGGCGTCGAGGTCGAGCACGACGCAGTCAGGCTCGTCGCCGCCGGGGACTTGCAGGTCGCGGAACTGGCCGTCGAGCAGGGCGGGATGCTTCGCAGGCTGAAAATAATGTTTGGGCTCCTCGCGCAGGCGTTTGGCCGCACGTTTCTCGGCAGACTCCCGTCCCATCACGAGGAAGACGAAACGCACTGCTCCCGCGCGTCGGAGCTTGTCCCGAAAGGCGCGGGTCAGCGCCGAGCAGGTTATCACTTGTTGCGCCACCGGCGGTGGGTGGGCGATATTCTCGCAGAGTTTGCCCAGCCACTCTGTGCGGTCGGCCTCGCTGAGCGGCTGCCCAGCGCGCATCTTTTCGATGGACGCGGGGGTGTGCAGCTCGTCGCCTTCCATGAAGACCACCGGCGGGCCCAGTTCCGCGATCAAGCGCCGCACGAGCGTCGTCTTTCCTGTCAGGCAAATGCCGCCGACGATGAGGGTGGGATGAGGCATGGCTCCATCCTGATGGCGGAACTCTCTAGCGCAAACTACTTTCCACCACCCGCACGAAAGCCTCGGCCTCCTCGCGTGAGTCGAACTCGGACTTGAGGCTTATCCAGACTCCCTGACTGCCGAGGGCGCGGACGACGGCGAGGGCATCGTCGGGGTCTTCGGCGAGAACCTGGACGGATTTGCCGGCGTCGAGGGTTTTCCGGTAGACGTCGAGCCAGCGCCGGGCCGGGCCGTTACCCGCGCCGTAGACCCACTGGATGGCGTCGAGGTCTTCGCGTTCCAGCAGCCAGTCGAGGTGCCGGAGCGCCCCGGGGCCGTCGAGGTGGAAAATGTTCCGCTCGGCCGGCTCGTTCTCGAGGTCGAGCGTGGGCGCGACGTGTTGCAGTGCCATGTCGACGGAGATGAGGCAGAGGAAGTCGCAACTGGTGACAAAGGCCAGGCGGTCGTTTGCAAAGTGTATCCAAGTGGTAGCCGGTTGGCCGGCGGCCTCGAAGGGCTCCCAGGCGCGTTGCAGGCTCTCGCGGTAGATGCGGGCGAAGTGCATGGCCGTGCCCTGGACCAAATCGGGGTCGTCGATGAGGTCCATGCAGACGTTTTCCGGCCCGCGCAGGCTGACCAGCATGTCGTAGGTGCCGTGGAGGTCGGGCAGGCCGGTGAGGATTTCCCCGGCGCCCTCGCGTAGCCCAAGCTCGGTCATTTTGCGCACGGCGCTCCAGTAGGGGTTGGTGAAGTCGGGTTCGCGGCTCTGGTAAGGTATCCAGTCATCGATGTCCTCGACGGTGTGCAGGGACCAGGAGGTGGTGTCGGAAAATTCGATTTCCACTCCCAGCGGCGTAGCGCTCAAGTCGGGGCCGATGCCGGGCCGGTAAATGGGAAGCGTTTCGGCCACATAGGGGCGATGACGCAGCTCGACGAGCATCTCGGCGACCCGGGCTTCGGCATCCATCCACCACTCACGGCAGGATTGGCCGGGGGCACACGGTGGCCTGGGCCGGGTGGACCGGACCGGGAGTTCGAGCACAGGCCTGTCCTGCGGTTGATGACGCCACCAGGCGTCAAAGCGTTCCATGACCTCGGCCATATGGTCATTATGGCAGACGGGAGCGGTGGTTTTCGTAGTCATCCGAAGTTTGACGTTTTGGATGAACGCTACCGCATACCTGCGGGTAGTAAAACCACAGAATGTGCCAGTGCTATAAAGTTAGATTTTCTACTATGAATCGATTGCAGCGCTGTTCGGGAAAATCCGCTGCGCACGGAACGCCTAGGCCATCTTGCCGTAGTTCCAGGCTTCGTCGTACAGGGCGATGATATTTTCCAGCGGGGTGTTGCCCTGGATGTTGTGGCAGGGGGCGAGGACGTAGCCGGTGCCGTCGCTGCCCAGGCAGTCGATGCAGTTGCGCACTTCCGCTCGGACTTCGTCGGTGGTGCCGAAGGGGAGGATGCGTTGGTTTTCAACGCCTCCGTGGAAGCAGATTTTGTCGCCGAAGTTGGCCTTGAGGTCGAGCAGCTCCATGCCGGGGCAGGTCCACTGGATGGGATTGAGCACCTGGATGCCCATCTCGATCAGCTTCGGCAGGAAGGCGCGACAACTGCCGTCGTCGTGATGAAAGACGCGGATGCCGAACTCGTGGCAAAGATTGATGAAGCGCTGATGGTGAGGCGCGTAAAACTCGTTGTACAGGTCCGGGCTGATGAGTGGGCCGTGCTGGCTGCCGAGGTCGTCGGTGACCTCCGACAGGTCGATGAGCCCTTCGCAGGCCTCGAACATACACCGGTGGTGATGGTAGAGAAAGTCCGAGATGCGTCGTATGATCTCGTGGGCAAACTCCGGGTCCTCCATCGGGTCGATCAGCGATTGTTCCAGGCTGCGGGTAAGGTTGTGGAAGAAGAAGGGTGCCATGTAGCCGCACTTAACGGCATTGGTTTCCCGAATGCGGAGGGCTTCTTCTTTCAAATGAGAATAGTCAAACCAGTCGGTGCTGGGCCAGGCGTACTTGTCGAGGTCGTCGATGCTTTCGGCGAACGCGAGGGGGTGAAAGCATTCCTCCTCATAAGTGCCTCCGGAGTGCTTTGTGAGCTTGCGCTGGATACCCCAGTAGTCAGCGGTTACCCCCTCGGGCAGGGGCGGCGGAGGCGGGCCGATGTACTTGGCCGTAATGCTGTCGATGAAGTCGATATGCAGTTGAGCGCAGGCCTTCTCCCGACTGCCAAAGTGCTGCTCCAGCTTGCCCCAGGCTTCCGGGGTGGCCCAGATATCGGTCGGAATGCGGTCGACGGGTTTGCGATCAAAGGCTGCAAGGATTCGTTCGCGTGAGTTCATGGGGCTTCCTTAATGGAACGCCTATGATATATTACGTGAAAGGAAACTACTATTTGAGCTTCAACGCAAGGTATGACCGGGGATTATTGACACGATAACACCGCGTAATGCCGCTAGCCTCAAGGGGCGTTGCTGGATTCCAGAGAGGCGACGTAAGCATCAAGTCCCGCAAGCGAGGATCGTATGGTTTGATCGGCAAAACTCAGGAAGGGATCGTCGGGGTTGAGGGAGGTGCCGAATTTAGAATTTTCCGTACTGATGGCCCAGTTGACGTAGCCGGACAGCTGCGGGTAATTTTTGTGACCTGTTACGGGATTGGCATGGCGTCTCCCTGTACGGGGAGAGAAGGAGACGTACAGGATACACCAATCGGACGACAGGGTGCGGATGGTCCTCTGTCTTTCAACATCCTGCAAGTAGTCGATATGGGGACGGCTCGGCCAGGCGCCTTCCTGTTCGGGGTCTGGACGAATCGCGCTGGCATCGAAGGTGCGCAGCTCAGGAAAATCGTTTTTGCGCGCTTCCAGTTTGCGTGCGACTTCCTCGATAAACTCATCCACGAGCTGACAGGTGTGCTCTCGGACTTCGAGCGGGGGCAACGGGACGATTTCCGCAGTTTGGAGTTCGCAACCATGCTCCAGAGGCTTGCGCATGTCCGCCAGCCAGTCGGCGGCGTTCAGGCGGGTGTAGCCTTCGCACATTATGCAGAATGGACTTTTAAACCCCGTGCTCTCGCTTCCGTCCTCCCGTTTGAATGTGGTGGGTATCCGGTACCAGGTTCGTTTTGGCCTGGCGTCCTTCGGCAGGGAGTCCGGTTCTCCTTCAGGGACGACGTAGCCGAGGATAATCACCTGGGCCTTCTGCACCACTTCCCGGGCCTGGGACTCTTCGGCTGCGGTGGGCTCGCGCAGGTAGCTTTCCAGAATTGCCTCGCTCGCTGTCTGTGCAAAGACAGGCACGGCAATGCCCCAAAGCAGAAAAGCCAATGCGGTAGAACAGACGTTTCTCATTGCATCCAAAGGATGAGAAACTGATTGGTTTCGCAATTCTATTTGGCAGTGCCCAAGGGTGTATGGGAGAGTGCCAGTTCAGGCTTTCAATGCGACAAAGCGTGCCAGCTTGTTGGTTTCGGGGTGGCGGGGCAACGTCTCGACGATGCGAACGCCTATTTGTGCTCCTGAAAGACCAGCCTCTGCAAGGTTGTTGCGGAGCGCTTTCTCGATGAGCTGGGTGTCCATTTTCTGGTGGCTGACGAGGTCAACCTCCGCGCCGCCGGGAGTTTGCCGCACCTGGTATTCAATGATGGCGGCGTGTTGCCCGAGGACGTCCCGGAAGACCAGCGGGTGGATTTTCACGTTGCCCGGATAGGCGAACCACACATCGGCACGGCCTCGAATCTCGGTGATGCGGCGATAGGCGGGCGCGTTCCGGCCGGTGGTTCCGGTGATGACCGGCGAATCGGTCAGCACATAGCGGATCATGGGCAAGGCTTTGCCGTAAAGACCGGTAACGATAAGGTGGTTGGCGGGTCCGTCCTCGATGAGCTTGCCGTCGGCGTCGGCGGCTTCGAAAATGTTACAATCCTCGGAGAGCACCATTCCCTCGATGGCGTCGCTCTCGATGGCGGCCAGTCCGATCTCGACGCAGCCCCAGCTATTGTGGATGTCGATGCCCCAGGCTTTGCGTGCCTGATGTCGGGCTTCGTCGGTCAGCGGCTCGGAGTTGACCGAGATGCGGCTGAGGTCGATTTTCAAATGACCTTCGAGCGCCTCAGCGCAGAGCTCTTCCACAAGAGAGGAATAGCCCACGAGGCGATCGGGCTGAAATTCGTTGAGACCCCGGACGATGTCGCCGATGGGCGTGCTGGCAGGAAAGACGCTTACCTCGCGCTGGGGGTCGGGCGAAACCGGGAAAACCATGCGGCTGGCGTGCAGGTAGCTGCCTGAGCAAATCACTGCGGTGCGGCGTGGTCGGTCGGGCGGTCTCTGCGCATCCAGTTGGGCCTCGAAGCGATACTGGATGCCTGCCGTGGCCATAAAGAGGTCTTCGTCCCAGATGAAAAGCCCGCGATGCCCGGACGAGCCGCCGGTGGCCGACAGGTAGTATTTGTCGGCGAAGTAGGGGTTTGTCTCGTGGTCGTCGCGCAGCGCTGCCAGGTGGGCGTTGGCCTTGGCTTTGGTCAGCGCCGGGTCGGTCACAAGGTCGTCCCAATGCTCCATGATCTCCGCCTTGGTGATGGGCGGAATGCTTGGCAGGTCCTTCAGCGTGAAGTCCGCCGAATCGATATCCTTCAGGCGCTCGGCCTGGTAGGGCGAATGTGCCTTGGCGTAGGCCAGTAGGGCGCGCAGCCGCTGTGTCTGCTCGGCCTCGATTTGTTCCCGGGACCAGTCCAGGTGCGCAATCAGCTCAGGCAAACCCTCACGGAAGCGGGTAATCCAGCGGTCATGAATTCGTTCGAAGGAATTCATAACCTAACAGCTGCATGCCAAGACTAATTCCGTTTGGCCAGCTCCTGGTCGCTCTTGGGAGAAGACTGACCGCGGGCGGCGAGTTGCTCCATGAGCTCGTCCTTGCCGGACTTGGTGGCCTCACCCTCGGGCTGGGTGGCGCAGGCGTGCGCGCCCATGTAGGGCTTCTGGTTGTCGAAGGCTTCGAGCTCTTCGGCGGTAAAGGTAGCCGGGCGGTTGAAGGTCTTGGCCGCCTTGAGCAGGCGCAGGCCGCCGGAGATGGAGAAGGCGTCGTCCACGGCGGAGGCTTCGTAGCCGCAGTGCACCATGCAGTTCTTGCAGCGCGGGTCGGTGCCTTTCTGGCCGTAGCGGGGCCAGTCGGTGGTGTCGATCAGCTCCTGGAAGCTGCGCACGTAGCCGTCCGCCAGGAGATAGCAGGGCTTCTGCCAGCCGAAGACGTTGTAGGTCGGGTTGCCCCAGGGGGTGCAGTCGTAGTCGATGTCCCCACGGAGGAAGGCGAGGAAGTTGGGGGAGTGGTTGAAGCGCCACTCGTCCTTGCCGTCGCCGAAAATCTTTTTGAAGAGCGTCTTGGTGATGTTGCGCTCAAGGAAGATGTCCTGTTCGGGCGCCTTTTCGTAGGCGTAGCCGGGGGACACCATCATGCCCTCGACGCCGACGGTCATGAGCTCGTCGAAGAACTCGCGCACACGGGCGGGATTGGCGGTGTTGAAAAGGGTGGTGTTGGTGGTCACGCGGAAGCCCATGTCGACGGCCTTCTTGATGGCCGACAGGGCGATCTCGTAGGTGCCGTCGCGGCAGACGGACTTGTCGTGCTCTTCCTTGAGCCCGTCCATGTGGACAGAGAACGAGAGCTGCTTGTTGGGCGTGAACTTCTTCAACGCGCGCTCCAGCAGGAGGGCGTTGGTGCAAAGGTAAATGTAGCGGCCCTGCTTGATGAGGCCCTCGACGATGTCCTGAATTTCCGGGTGGATGAGCGGCTCGCCCCCGGCGATGGAGACGATGGGCGCGCCACACTCCTCAGCTGCGGCCAGGGCTTTTTCCGCGCTGACGCGCTTTTTCAGGACGTGCTCGGGGAACTGGATTTTCCCGCAGCCTTCGCAGGCCAGGTTGCAGCGGAAGAGTGGCTCAAGCATCAGCACAAGCGGATAACGCTTGTTGCGCTTTACTTTCTGGGTGAGCACGTATTTGGCGACCGTGTAGGCCTGGGAAACGGGAACTGGCATAAAGGTTGTTGGTTATGTAGCTATCGCGCCCTCTGTCAAGCTAACGCCGTGCCGGATCGGACGCGGGTTTTGAGGCTAAAACACTTCTAAAATCTTCCCCGGGTTGCCGTTGGGCAGTTTGAAGTCCGCCCCGGCGGCTTTGCCGGCGATGGCGGCCCCGATGGGGGACTGCCCGGTCACCACAGTGACCTCGGTGCCGTCGACGTCCAGCGTCTCGCCACCACCGGCGGGTGCCAGGTAAAACCACTCGGTGAAGCGGCCCAGGCGCACCTTGACCAGCGCCCCGCGCAGGACGGTCTCCCGCGGCATGGTGAGCTCGTCCCGGTAGCCTTCGACGGCGTTGACGGCGTCGGCGAGTTCGCGGGCCTGGGCGGCTTGGCCGGCGGCCAGGTAAGAGGCCTCCAGCCCCTGGGTGTCGTATTTGGACTCCGCCCGGGACTCCTCGTTGGTGGCGTAGTCGGCGGCTTCCTTGGAGGCGCCCACGGCGGCATCCAACTCCTGCTGGAGCTTGGCCCGGAGGGCTTCAAACACGGCGGTCTTATCCATCGACACAGGATCGCACGTTCCCGCCCCCGGTTAAAAGCACAAAAAAGCCCCGGCGGACCGGGGCTCTTGGGAAAAATGGAGGCGGCTTTAGGCCACGAATCCCTGCAGGCGATCGAAGCTGTCGGTCCAGCCTTCCTTGAAGCCGTCGCAGAGCTCCTGCGCGGGCACTTCGGAGTGGACGAGCTCCAGCTCGCTGCCGCCTTCGACCTCACGGAAGTTCACCGTCACGAGGGTGGGGGGCATGCTTTCCATGTCCGCGTTACCCGTCCAGACGAAGGTAAAGACGAGTTTGGCAGGCGGCTCGATGGTGCGGATTTCGCCGCAGAGTGTGATTTGGCCCATGTCCGGGCGGTCGATGGTGATGTGGTAGGCGCCGCCGAGCTGGGGCTCCACCTTGGCGGAGACTCCCTTGGAGTTGTGGCAGCCGAACCACTTCACGAGTTGGTCGGGTTCGGTCCAGGCGGCGAAGAGTCGTTCCCGGGACACGGCGTAGGTGCGCTTGAGTTCAAGCTTCAGCAGGTTTGCTGTCGTCGTCATGATCTTGGTTGGTTTGGTGGTTGGTATTTGAGGATTCCTGAAGAAAGGAATCGAGAGCGTCCAAATTATTATCCCAGAAGGCGCGGTACTGCTCCAGCCAGCCGGTGGCCTCGGCCAGTGGCGCGGCCTCAATGGTCAGGTAGTGTTCGCGGCCCCGCTTTTCGCGGCGGAGGAGGTTGGCCCTTTCCAAGACCCGCAGATGCTTGGAGATGGCGGGGCCGGAAATCTTAAAAGCCTGCGCGACCTCCGAGACGATGCGTTCGCCGTCGTGCAACATACCCAGGATACCCCGCCGGGTAGGGTCCGCCAGGGCGGAGAAGACATCGTTTAAAATGAGCGGATTATTAACCATTGGGTTAAGTGTTTATCAGGGTATGCGCGAGCGCAAGAAAAAACTTAACCTTTTGGTTAATTATTATGCTTCAGCAGTAAATCGTCCGTGAATGCTTTTTTCGTGATAGCCTCACTGCCCATTTCGTCTAGGTTGCCTTTGAATCTCATTCCGACCCCCATGAATAGTAGACGCCCAGTAGTCCTCGATACCGACACCTTCAACGAAGTCGACGATCAGTTCGCGCTCGCGCACTTGCTCCTGTCGCCCGAGCAATGCGACCTGCAGGCCGTCTATGCGGCGCCGTTCTTTAACAAGCGCAGTAGCGGCCCGGAGCAGGGCATGGAGCTTAGCTATCAGGAGATTTTCAAGGTTCTGAGCTTCTTCACTCTTGAGGAGCCGCCGCCGGTCTACCGGGGCAGCAAACAATTCATGCGGGGGCCGGACACGCCTGTCGAAAGTGAGGCGGCGACGGACCTTATCGAAAAAGCCCGCGCTGCTGCGGCCAAGGGAGGGATTCTGCATGTGCTGACTATCGGCGCGTGTACCAATGTCGCCTCTGCTATTCTATTGGCGCCGGACATCGCCAAGCACATCCGTGTGGTCTGGCTGGGCGGACATGCCCCGTACTGGCCGCATACGAACGAGTTTAACCTGCAGGGCGATTTGCATGCCTCGCGTGTGTTGATGGAGGCCCGTGCGCCGCTGGTGCTGGTGCCGTGTCTGCCGATGGCTTCGCACCTGCTCATCTCTGTGGCGGAGCTGGATGCCAGCCTGGCGCCGTACAGTGAGCTCGGGCAATACCTTACGGATATCGTGCGGGACTACGAGGGCGATCCTCTGGGCTGGTCCAAGGAAATTTGGGACATCGCTGTCAGCGCCTGGGCGGTGAATCCATCCTGGTTTACTATGCAACGGCAGCCTGCGCCCAGAATCACGGACGATTTGAAGTGGCAGCCCGACGATAGCCGCCCCGAAATCGAGGTGGCCCTCCGCCTCGACCGGGATGCCATCTTTGCGGACTTCTACACCAAGTGCAAAGAGGCCCGAGAGGCGGGCGTACTGGCCTGAAAAAGCGGTCAGTCATTGGAGGGCAGAGAAAGAAGGTCGCGATTTCTGTTTCCAAGCGCGCGATCTCTCTTCTGAATACGCCGCTTCATGTTGCAAGTGTCACGACTGAGCAAGGCCTACGGGGGCCAGGTGCTGTTCGAGGAGGCGTCCTTCCGCATTGAGCGGGGGCAGCGCGTGGCGCTGGTCGGCCCCAACGGCGCGGGCAAGTCCACGCTCTTCGGCATGGTGCTGGGCGATGTCGAGCCCGACAGCGGCGAGGTCATCCGCGAGGGCAAGCCCAGTGTCGGCCACCTGCCGCAGGAGACCGCTCCGCGCGAAGGCGAGACCGTCATCGAAATCGCCGCTGGGGTAACTCCCGAGCATGCCGCGCTGCGCAAGACCATCGGTGACTGTGAGCGGGCAGGTGACCGTGACAGCGAGGCCTACCACGCAGCCGTCGCACGCTACACGGAGCTGGGCGGCTATCAGACCGAGGCCTTGGCCAAACGCATCCTGGCCGGGCTGGCCTTTCGCGCCAGCGACTACGACAAGGCGGCCAGCAGCCTGAGCGGCGGCTGGGTCATGCGTGCGCATCTGGCACGGCTTCTCACCGCCGAGCCGGACCTGCTCATGCTGGACGAGCCGACCAATCATTTGGATTTGGAAAGCCTCGGCTGGTTTCAAAACTACCTGCGTAACTACCCCGGCGCGATTTTGCTCATCAGCCACGACCGCGCGTTTTTGAATGCTCTCGTGAGCGATGTGATGGAGATTCGCCACCACCGCGTGCACCATTACAAGGGCAACTACGACGACTATCTGGTCGAGGCCAAGGCCCGCGAGGAGCAGCAGATGGCCGCTTTCAAAAGCCAGCAGCGCAAGGTCGAGCAGTTGGAAAGATTTATCGAGCGCTTCGGCGCCAAAAACACCAAGGCCACGCAGGCCAAGAGCAAGCAGAAGCAGCTCGACAAGATGGAGCGTGTCGAGGCTCCGCTGGCGGCGGAGAAGACCATCCACGTGAAGTTCCCGCAGCCCGCGCCCAGCGGCCAGCGCGTCATCACACTGGAGGGCGTTCACTTCGCCTACGGCGACCACGTCGTCTATCGCGGCATCGACTTTCAGGTGGAGAAGGGGCAGCGCACCGTGTTGGTCGGGCCCAACGGCGCGGGAAAATCCACGTTGATAAAATTGCTCGCCGGGGCGCTGACGCCGGTGCAGGGCGCACGCACGCTCGGGCACCACGTCACCGTCGGCTACTATGCGCAGAGTCGTCTCGACATGCTTGACCCGTCGCGCTCGGTCCTCGACGAGGTATTGTCCATCAACCGTCCCGTGACTGATCAGCAGGCGCGCACCGTGCTTGGCTCGTTCC
This sequence comes from Verrucomicrobiia bacterium, assembly GCA_030432235.1. Classification (GTDB taxonomy): domain Bacteria; phylum Verrucomicrobiota; class Verrucomicrobiia; order Opitutales; family Cerasicoccaceae; genus JAUIHT01. The sequence goes on from JAUIHT010000001.1 coordinate 1,397,732, forward strand.
TCTTTCGCGGGGACGCGGTCTTCAAGCCGGTCGGGGTTTTGTCGGGCGGAGAGAAGTCGCGACTGGCCTTGGTGAAAATTCTTTTGGACCCACCGAACTTCCTGCTCATGGACGAGCCCACCACGCACCTCGACATGGCTAGTATCGACGCCCTCATCCAGGCGCTCATGGACTACACCGGCACGTTGCTCTTCATCAGTCACGACGTGTACTTCATCCGGCAACTGGCCAAAACCGTGCTGCGCATCAGCGCGGGTGAGCTCACCCCCTACGCGGGTGATTACGACTACTACCTGCACAAAAGCGAGGCCACCGACGCCCGCGCGGCCCTCACCAGTGGCGAAAAGCTTTCCAACGACAGGCCCGATGAGCAAGGTAGGGCGCAGCCTACTGGCAAGCCGCTCGATGCCTCTCCGGACAACGCCCCCAAATCCAAAGACCAAAAACGCGCCGAGGCCGAGGCCCGCCAGGCCCGTGCGAAAATCCGCGCCGTTGTCGACCGCCTCGAAGAGCAAATTATGTCCTTGGAAGAAAAGCAAAAAGCACTCACCGAAAAACTCGAAGACCCCAGTCTCTACGAAGGCAACTCCAGCGAAGTCATGCAGCTCAACCGCGACCTCATGGCCATCAACGACGAACTGGAACAACTAAACGAAAAGTGGCTCGAAGAAACCGAACACCTGGAAGCGATGGTGTAGGGGGCTAGGGGCCTTGGTGATATTTTCCTAAAGTTCTAACTGTGTATGTTGAAGTATGGCCTTTTATGGGGATGCTTGAACCCAGTTCGTAGGTATCTCTCATATTATCGAAAGCTTCTCTGGATATCCACATGAGTGAGTTGTAACGAAAACTTCCTGAAAAGCCGCGTCTGTCTTCACCCTCAACTAAGGGCTTTTCGAAAGTGATATAAAAGCTAGCGGTTTTTCCTGAAAATGAGGGAGACCCAATGTAGTGCTCATTGAATCTTTCGAAAGAGAATGTGCCACTCTCGAACAAGCTGATATTCTTTTTTAAATATTCATGAAACCTTTCTGGCTCATATATCCCTAAATCGCAGATAAGTACATTTTCTTTGCTGGGCGAATCTGTGAATATCGCAATTCGTTTCAAATCCAGGTCATAATAATACTCATTCCCAACGAACTCAGTCTTCTCCTTGTCGCTCTTTTCAAAAATTACGATAGCGATAACTATTAGGACGAAAACAATACCGCACCACTTAACGACCTGCTTTAATTCTGATTTGAAACTCATTTATTTAATGGGATTAAGCACTTAATTCCATGCAATCAATGATCTTCACTTTGTGCTAGATTTCAACGTCCAATGGCTCGAAGCAACTGGGCGGCTAGAGGCGATGGTTTAGGGGCTAAGGCCTCGGGCGTTTCATTGCATCATAGTACTCCTCGGCTTTCGCTTGGGCGTTTTTGATGACAGTATTCCATTCTTCTACGGTTTGAACGTCTTGCAGATCGTTTTCCCAAGAAAACGCAGCGTTTTGTCCTGCGGATACTAGGGATGTATCCCCAGAGAAGTCTTTAAGTAAGGTTTCGGGAAACCAGATATCCATAAGTTCTATCGTCGTTATGAGTGGAGCGGTTTCCCGGGTAGTCTCTGATAGCCGGTAGGAAAGGCCTATGATAGCCTTCCGTTGCCTAAATAGGACCCCTTCAGCAGTCATGCCGCATCCTATGCCACCGCCCCAAATGCCACCGATGGAACGACCAAAGCCACCCGTTTTATAGACATGTTCGCAGGGATGACCAAATACTTCCTCGTAACGGGGATAACCTTCGTCGCGAAGCTTGGACTTCCGGTAAAAAGTTACTCCGCAGAATTGCTCCTCGACCACATGGTAGTCTCGAAGGCAGTAAATGCAGGTTTTACCGTAGTCATAGGTTTGGAATAGGAGACCCGCGAAAAAGACTCCAATGAGGATAGCAACGGCAATGAGTAGTTTCTTCATCGCAGTACTATTATATCACATTCAGTGAAAGTTTGCTGTTTTGGTGGCAGGCAACTTCATGCCGTAGGCTGGCAGATTCAATATGCTGGTTGGCAAATTGAATGCGCTCATGAGCCAAATAAATCCGCTCGTCTGCGAAATCGCTCAGCCGCTTTGAATCTTACTCTCACCGAAAGCGATGTGACAGACGTCCCTGGATGCCGAGGTCCAGGGCCCAGACGTTGCCCTCGTGAGGGTGCTGGCTTAGGTGCTCCGGGCTCATGCCAAAGCGGGCCGAGGTGACGAAGAGCGTGCGCAGATCGGGTCCGCCGAAGGTGCAGCTCGTGGGTGAGCTGCAGGGCAACTCTACGATGCGGTCGAGGGCGCCGTCGGGCGCAAAGCGCGCCAGGCAGGCGCCTCCTGCTACGCGGCAGTTCCACAGGTAGCCCTCGGTATCCATACAGGAGCCGTCGGGGAGGCCCCGCTCCGGCCCGCTCGCGAACAGGGAACGCACCCCTAGCTTTTCCGCCGTGTCATCGTAAGCGAAAGCGTAGATTTCGTTAGCGAGGGTATCGGCGGTGAGGAAACGCCCGTCCGCGGTCCAGATCATGGTGTTGGTGATGCCGAAAGTCGCTTCCGTGAGCTGCGTCACCCTGCCGCTGGAGTCGACGCGATAGTAGGCGCCGGTGTTGGCATCCATGTCCTGCGGGGTACCGTCCGCGGCGATGTTATTCTGCATGGTACCCACCCAGTAGGAGCCATCCGGCGCGACGAGGCATTCGTTGATGCGATTGCCCGGTCGGTCCGGTTCGATTTCGTCAAAGCTCTCGAAGTACTCGTCGAAGTCCCACAGGCAAATGGATTTCGTAAAACTGACAATTGCGCCGCCGTCCTCCCGGAGCCCCAGCGCCGTGACGAAGTCCGGCGTTGCCCATTGCTCATGCTTGCCCGTCGCAAGCTGAAGCCGGTGGATACGCTTGCCGACAATATCGACCCAGAGAAGCGACTCATTACGCTCATCCCAGACAATGCTTTCGCCCACGCAATCCCGTGATTCGCAAATGGCTTTGATAGGTACTGGCGGCATGGTGAGGTTTTTGTTCGTCGCTATTCTTTCAACTCTGTGGGCTACAGTCAACTTTCACAGAGCCCTGCGTGCTGCCACCGCTTACACTCTACGAAGGCAGCTCCGGCGAAGTCATACACATCAACCGCGACTTGCTGGCGATCAATGACGAACCGGAAGTCTTAAGCGATAAACAGCCGTCGGAGACGGAGCGCCTGGCCCTAATACTAAATGTGGCTACGTGTTGCCCTGAGCGGCTTGAATACGTGCTTATGCTCTCAGTTTGTAGGTTTGTTTATCGATTGTTTCCAATTTTCAAAATCCTCGACAAGGGCCTCGTCGATGACTCTTGCTCGTCCTTCGGAAACATGGACGCCAACCAGTATATCTTTACCGTCCACAGATGCCCAAACAGGACCTCCACTCATGCCTTTTGCGGTATCTACATCATAATAGAAGGTAGAGTCGCCCGGTATGGGCTTAGTGACCATTCCTTCTCCATATGTTAATTTTCCGCCTGGGTAACCTGCTACTTTGATTCCTTCAATGGAGTCAATCGGGGTGCTTGTATTCAAAGAAATTGAATTACCAACCTGTGCTGGTTCTTCAAAATACAGAAAAGCATAGTCTTGAGGGAACTTTTCATCATAATGGGAGACTTTTCTGGTTTCTTCAATTACCTCAAGAGGGATTACTGTTGTAACAATTGCCCCATTGCTGGACTTATAGGTTACTGAAACTTCCACTAAATCAGTCCAAAATGAATCATATACGTTGTGAGCGGCAGTGACTATATGGTTTTGGTCTATTATTGTTCCGGTCGCATTGTATGAGGACTTTGAACCCAATAGATGTGATTTTCGGGTTGTTTTTAGATAACAGATATTTCCCGGGACTTTTTCAGGAAAAAGTTCTTCGTTGCTGGTTGTGTTGATAGTAGTAGTGGAACATGCAGTTAGGCCAGCGACTAGCATGCCGGAGGTGAATAGCTTTATGGATGTGTATTTCATTTGATAATTATTTATTAATTTATCATGTAATATAGCAAAAAAGAGTCTGCGAATTCTGGTCAATCTTAAAAACTAAATAAGGTGATAGGTATTAGTGCTCGGCGGAAGAAACGCCTGACAGGTTACGCGGAGAACCCAGAGCGCTTGGAGGAGATGAAGTAGGGGCTAGTTGTCTTTCGATGAGTATACGAGCTCCAGCTGCTCGGCCTCGGACAAATGACGCGGTGTGATCATAATACGGTTGAGGGGCAGGGAGCCTTCGATGGCCAAAATGGTTAGTGTATAGGCCGGCCATTTTAGGTCGCCCAGTTTAACCAGTTTGCCCAGTTCTTCTCCGGTCGCGTCCCGATAGGCTTTGAAGACGAGCTCGGAGCAGTATATTTTCTCATCATCCATTTGATAACGAATATCATAAGGCCTGCCCTTATACTTTTTAGCTGCCTCTATCATGGCAGGGATGTGCTGGCGGTACGGCTCCTTGAGCCTATACACGTCAAAGTGATTGTCACGTGCCTGTAGTATCCACTTTTTTATCGGAGTTTCTTTGACTGGGCCGATAGCTTCGAGGACATACCATTCACCCTCGTTTTTGACGAGTATCCCGCAGTGAGAGTAAGGCGACTCGGTCGCTCCTTCGATGGCATCGATGACTGGATTGTGCGAAAGTGACTGGAAACAAATATCCCCTTCCTGTGGCTCATAGCCTGCGTGCAGAACACCAGCAGTCAAAATGAGCAGAATGAGGGCGGCGAGTTTCATTGAATCGTTGAAGTCTTGTTCTGATCTTTATCACATCGGATTTCGCGTAGGCTTGAATCTCGGCCCATTTCCTGCACCCTCATCCACATGACAGGGCTTGAGCTTACCATAGCAGGACAGCGTGAAAAGCTGACCGGGTTGGCTGAGGTCAACAAAGCCTTGCGGGTTTATGGAAGCTACGTCGCTCCGCTGGATTTTCATGATGCTCCCGATGAGATTCGTGAGCTTTTGAAGCAGCCCACTCTGAGTGCTGAGGAGAGCGCACGGGTCCGGGATCACTTTTTGCTCTCACGTGAGGAATTGTTGAAGTTTATCGCCAAGGCCGGGCGTGCGCCTCAGGTGGCCGGGGGAGGTGAGTTAAGCACCACGGACACGACGAACGGATTTACCTACCCACAGCTCTATGTGGCCGACCCCACTGTGGACTATAGCCGCTTTGACCGCTATCACCGCAATGTGGCCAGAGACGGCACCGCCGTGGACGAGGTCATGCAGATGCTCTCCGGCGGCGGCTTTCGGCTTTTGCAAAAGCATCCCGGGCAGGCCGACATCGAGTTGCGTCTGGATTGCATCCGAGAGGGGACGGGCTGGCTGCTGACCCATACCGGCGCGCATCCGCACATAGGCAGCATGAGCAGTGCGATGGCCGGCACCAAGGTGCTCGGTCAGGTGATCGGGCCTGCCGAGTGGGAAATGCATTACGTGGATGCCTAGCCTACGGCTGGATAGTGGCAGCGCCCGGTGCTTAATCCGTTTTCTTTTGAGCGAAGAGCCGCTCAGTCCCCGAGGAGTTTTTCCCTGGACAATATCCAGGCGGAGGGGTGCTGCTCCATGCCGATTTTTGGGTAATAGCCCGTGGCGGCTGGGGCGGAGAGAAGGATGAGTTTGCACTTCGGCCCGAGTCGGGCCTGTGTTTCGCGGATGAGCTGCTTGCCGATCCCTTTGGACTGGCAGGCTTTGTCCACGGCGAGGTCGGACAAGTAGCAGCAGTAGGTGAAGTCGGTTACGGAACGGGCCACGCCGATGGGGTTGTCGCCGTCCCAGGCGGTGATGGTTAGGTTTGCGTTGGCCAGCATGTCCGCGACAGCCTCGCGGTCGTTCAGAGGGCGGCCTTGGAGCCCGGCGGCCTGCAGGATGCGGATGAACTGTTCCGGTGTCAGGCTGGCGTTGGTTTCGTAACGAATCATGAAAACCAACTGAACCAGGGGGCCGCGTGTGTGGCAATCATGAGTTGGACGTGAATCCTTGAGGTGTTCTCGTTTATGATAAACGTTACCGCATCACCCAGCGCCACGGCTTGCTGACCCAGGGCTCGCCGGCGTAGTCGACGCCGATACGCGGGGTGGTTTTTACCGTCGCCAGGTCAACCGCAGGCGCGTCTTCGATCCAAAGCAAAGAGCTGCGGCGGAGGGGCAGGGTGTTTTCGGTTTTGGTGATGGCGAGGGCCTTGGTGAGTTTGCCGGGGCCGTCATAGGGGCCGACGCCGCGGATCAGGACCGCTGCCGGATAGTCAGGCGTGTCGGTGACGAAGTTGAGCAGCCAGTGGATGCCGTAGCAGAGGTAGACATAGGCGTGCCCGGGTGGACCGAAGAGCGGGGCCGTGCGTGGTGTCAGGCCTTTACTGGCATGGCAGGCTTTGTCGGTGTGGCCGTTGTAGGCCTCTACCTCGTTGATGGTCAGCCGGACGATTTCTCCGGCAGGCATCTTCCGGCATAGCGTCTTGCCCAGCAGATCCGGGGCGACCTCCAGCACGGGGCGCGCGAACCACGAGGGGGGCAGGGCTTTGCCGGCTTTGATCATGCCGAGGAGCAAAGGAGCGCGTTAGGCAAAGGTCACGAAAAATGCGATTGAGCACGGCATCGCGGCGGTTTTATCCTTTGGGGATGTCTGACAAACTGACTGCTGGCGATGAGCTTGGCGGGAGCGCTTCGCGTGGCGAAGATTGCCCCGGTGATTGCGAGGACTCCCTCCGGGACGTGGTGGAGCAGACCCCGGGCGTTATCGGCGCGGAGGTCAACCGAGTTACCGGTGACCTGCGGCTGGAGTTTGACCGCGACCGCATCGGTGTCGACGGGGTGCGTACGACCGCTGCCGAGCTCGACGAGGCCATACGCGCTATCGCGGCCAAGTGCACCTTCCGGCTCAATGGGCGCGGTTGCGAGGCCTGCGCGGACCGTCTGGCCTACCGACTGGAGACCCGCCCGGGCATTCGCCGCGCCACAGCGTCTTACCTGGGCGGCGCGCTGACGGTCAACTTCGACCGCGAGGCGACCGACCCGGGCAAGGTCCTGCAAAGCGCGCGCGAGTCCGGCATGGATGCCAAACCGCTCGATGAGGCCCTCAAGGAGCGTGATGCCGCCCGGGCCGCCGCCAAGGCTTCGATGGGTGGTTTTGTCAGATACTGGCTGACGGGCGAGCGCCTGGAGGCTGTCTTTTGCGCTCTGACCCTGATTTGCATGATTGGTGGTTGGCTGACGAAGCACTTCGGCGCGGCTCCAGCGGTCTACAACGGCGTTTATGTGCTGGCTTACCTCTTCGGCGGTTACTTTGGCACGTTGGCCGCGTGGGAATCCCTGCGGCAGAAGGTCATGGACATCGATCTGCTGATGGTGCTGGCGGCCCTGGGCGCAGCCTACGTCGGTGCTCCTTTCGAGGGCGCGATGCTGCTTTTCCTCTTCAGCTTTTCCAATGTCCTGCAGGCCTTCGCGATGGAGAAAACCCGTGGGGCCATCGAAGCGCTGGCGGAGATGCGCCCGACCAGTGCCCACGTCATGCGCGACGGTCAACTGGTCGACGTGCCCATCGACGAAATTGGCTTGGGCGAAGAATATATCCTGCGCCCGGGAGACCGCATTCCGCTGGACGGCACGGTGTCCGAGGGAGAGAGCACGGTGGACCAAAGCTCGGTCACGGGCGAGTCCATGCCGGTTAACAAAAAGCCAGGAGACGAGCTTTTCGCGGGGACCATCAACCAGATGGGCAGCCTGACCGTGGCTGTGACGAAGAAGGCGGAGGATTCCACCATCGCGCGGCTCATTCAACTGGTGGAGGAGGCACAGAGCAGCAAGGCCAAGACGCAACGCTTTCTCGACACTGCCGAGCAGTATTACGCCATCGGGGTCATCGTCCTTACCGTGGCGTTGGGCTTCCTGTTGCCCACGTTGTTTAAAGTACCGCTGGACGAGGCGCTCTACCGCGCCATCACGGTTATGGTGGTGGCCTCGCCCTGCGCGCTGGTTATCAGCACGCCCGCATCAATTTTATCTGCGATTGGCAACGGCGCACGACGCGGCATTCTCTTCAAGGGTGGGGCGTACGTCGAGCAGGCCTCGACCATCCGTGTCGTCACCTTCGACAAGACCGGCACGCTGACTCTGGGCCAGCCCAAGGTGACCGATGTTATCTCTCTCTGTGAGCTTTCGCAGGCGGACCTGCTGGGGGGCGTGGCGTCGGTCGAGGAGAAATCCGAGCATCCTCTGGCTCAGGCTATCGTGGACCATGCGCGGGAGCAGGGGCTCAAGTGGCAGCCCGCCACCAGTTTCACCGCCTTCGCGGGCAAGGGCGCCTGGGCCATGGTTGGCCAGGATCGTATCGCCGTCGGCAGTCCCAAGTGGATGAACGCTTTCAACTGCGACAAATGCGCCGCCACCCAGGAGCGCATCAAGGAGTTGCAAGAGCAGGGCAAGACCGCCGTCGTCGTGGCCCACTTGGCAGACGACCAGGAGACCGCCAACGTCGTCGGGCTCATTGGGATCGCGGATAAACTCCGGCCCGAGTCCGCGGGCGTTATACGTCAACTCAAGGAGCAGGGCGTGCGGCGCGTGGTCATGCTGACCGGTGACAGTGAGCGTGTGGCCAAGGCCGTGGCGGCTGAGGCGGGCGTCGACGAGTATTACGCCGACCTCTTACCAGAGGACAAGGTGCGGCTTATGCGCAAGCTCGCCCAGGGCGAAAACGTCGCCATGGTCGGTGATGGCACTAACGACGCCCCTGCGCTGGCCACCGCTACCGTCGGCATCGCCATGGGCGCGGCCGGCAGCGACGTGGCACTGGAGAGCGCGGACATCGTGCTGATGGCGAACGACCTCAAAAAGATTCCATACACCATCGCTCTTAGTCACGCCACTAAGCGCATCATGGTGCAGAATCTCAGCTTCGCCGCCGGGGTTATCGTGGTGATGGTGCTGGCCACACTCTTTCTGCCTGTGGTGGGCGTGGACGTGCCGCTGCCCGTCGGCGTCTTCGCCCACGAGGGCGGCACAGTGCTGGTCTGTCTCAACGGTTTGCGCCTGCTTGGTTTCAAGGTGAAAGACTAAGTCTCTCCTAGTACACGGATGGCACGGAAATGGGGGAATATACGATCCTTCCATATTGCTTCCGTGCCATCCGTGCTTGCAGGTAGTGGAGAAAGTGCAGAGTCACCAGCGGCGTCCCAAACTTATAACGTTAGCCATTGTCAGCTTCATACTAACAGTTGGCCTGCAAAAGCGCTACCCCACTTTGGTAGGGTATGGGCAAAAAATATTAATTTGATGGAAAACCACCCCAGCGGTCCGGCATGAGACCACGTACGGGCACGGTCACTTTGGGAAGGTGAGGCCTGAGGGAGCGCATCTCGTCGGCCTGTGTCGTTTTCAACGCCCAGAGGACAGCGGCCAGGCGATTGGTGGTGCCGGTCTTCAGGAAAATCTTGCCGAGGTGCTCCTTCACCGTGCTGAGCTTGATGTGTAGTAGAAAGGCGATTTCGTCGTTAGCTTTACCTGTGGCGAGCAGAGTCAGTACCTCAGCCTCACGGGCCGTCAGCCCGGCGCGAACCAAGGCGGCGGGATTAGGCGCGGTGCAGTGAAGCTCATCGCGGGAATTAGCCAGTCGCCGTGCACTGCCCAGTAGGGACTGTGCCATCATGAGCTGCTTACGCTCCGCCACGCTGTAGTCCGGGCCACCGAGGCGCTCGATACCAAAGAAGGAAATCTCGCCCTCCACCTCTGGCACATAGACTGCGCAATGATTGTCCACGCCCAGGGGCTTCATTGTCAGCTCGTAGACGTCGGTATCACGAAATTGCCGCTGAGAGAAAAAATCGCCGCGGGTAAAGGGCTTGCCATCGTTTACCGCCGGGTCCCAGTCGAACAGCTTGTAATGGGTCATGACGCTGCCCAAGCCCTCCATGGCCTGCGCAAAATTCGGCAAGTCGTGGTTGGCGCTGATTTCCAGTTGCTGATCCTCAATCTGCAGCGTACCGAATGCGATAAACTCGCAGGGGATAAGCGTTTCCAGAAATGCGTAGGCTCGCTCCGTGAAGTTGTCAGGGCCGATATCGGGCTTCAAAAGCTCCGAAGAAGCTTCACAGAAAGATTTTATTTGTTCGTGTGATAGCGACATTCAACCAGCAGCACTGGTGTGAGGATAACGGCCCGGGATGGCAAGCCCCAAGCGGCTGCAGGATTCAAGCCAATCGGTCAAAACTGAACTCTGCGCCGCCAAGAGTGTCGTAAAGAGGGCTCTTAATCCTGAGCTTTTGCCCGCGCACGTTCGGCTTGGACAGCCTTGACGGCGGCTTCGCGCAGGCTGGCGGCTTCTTCCTTGGTCACGCCGGAGGGGTTGTAGTCGGGCACGGAATCGGCGTTGTAGAGGACGAGGTACCAGACACAGCCGAGCAGGTAGCAGCCCGCTTTGTTGGCGTGCTTGGCGTCCTTGCCGAGTGTGCGTGTGCCATCCTTGTTTTTACGCCAATGCCAGATGCTGGTGAGAGCGCCGGCTTCCTTGGGGAGCTTGGGTGGGGTGGGATTCTGGAAGTCGTACTCGGTGTCCGGTGTGTAGGTCCACTGTGGGGTCTGGCGGGCCACCTGGAAGGCGTCGCCGCTGGGTAGAATACTCAGACCGAGACCGTCGGCGAATCCACGGTAGTTGGTAGCCAGGATGTCGTACATCTGCTCCTGGGTCATATCGTTTTTGGCCAGCAGATCGTGCTCTGGGTTATAGGCCCAGGTTTCCTGCACCAGGATTTCCGCCTGCGGGGCATACTGACGGATGGCGGCGATGAGCTGGTCGGCATGAGGCTGGTAGGTTTCCGGCTGGGTGCTGGCCCAACTATGCTGCTGGATGGTGACGAAGTCCCAGTCCGTCGCCTTGAGGGCCTCGATGAGTGTAGAAGGCTCCTTGTTACCCGTTTCCGGATGAGTAAAATTTTTGTAGGCGCTTCCTTCCGTTTCACCGGCCTGGGCCTGGCCAAGGTGCTTGGCGTGACGCTCCAGCGTGCAGCCGCCGATGTTGGCCTTGCCCAGAATGAAGGTTTTGCCACCGGCTTTTGCCAGATCGGGAAGGTACTTGGTGGCGTTGTCGGCGAAGCTATTGCCTATGGTCAGCACCTTGGCGCTGTCGCGCTCGGCTGCCGACAGGGCCGAAACGAAAGAGGCCAGGGCAATGAGCAGGATATGGATCACGGGGGTTTTCTTGAGCATGCCGTTTATTTATCACCCCGGGATGTATATAGCCTATAAAAAAATGCCGACAATTGAGCCCCTTAAATGTGAAGTGTTACGACAAGGTGTCATTCGCGCTTTTCGCTTTTCGGGTTGGTCTTTGTCCCTTTAGCTATTTCTGCCATGTCATCTTTTCCTGATCTTTCCGATAAAACCGGGGACGACGGTGATACCACCTTGTTCTGCGGTAAACGCGTCCCGAAGACCGATCCGCGCATCCGCGTTGCCGGCCAGGTGGACCTGGCCCAGGCTGCGCTGGGCCGTGTCTATGCGCACCTGGATGAATCCGACCCGCTGCTGCTGGAGCTGCACCCGGCCTTCGCTCTGCTGCAGGCGCGCTTCCTCATGCTGACCCGCGAGGTGGCCACGCGTGAGAAGCACAAGGAGGAGTTCGTCAAAGAGCACGATCAGGTTAGCAAGTCCGACGTCGCGGCCTGCGAGCACTACTGCGAAAAGATCCGTGCCGCGCTCATCGAGCACAAGATAGCTTACGACGCGGATGCCGTTTTCGGGCCGAAGAGCTCCGCCTCGGCGGACTTTTATTATCTGCGCTCGGTGCTACGGCAGGCGGAACTGGGCCTGTGGAGTCTGCGCAAGCAGGGCTTTACCATCCGCGATCCACTGGTGAAGCTGATTAACCGTACCGGCGACCTGCTGTTGTACTGCGCCTATTATCTGAACGGTAAGTAGGCGGCTCAGTGCGGGGTGCCGAGCCAGCCATCGCCGCATGGCCCACCGCCGGTGACGGACTCGACGCGAGGAACGGCGTTGCCCTTGGCGTCGATGATGGGTTGGTAGAACCGTGCGATTTTATCGCTGGCCTCGTCGATGTAATGGCCGATGAAAGTGCGGCGCGACGTGGCCTTCGTGCGGTTGGGACCGGAGCCGTGGATGAGGTTTCCACCGAAAAAGAGGGTAGCGCCGCGTGGCACTTCAACGGAGACGGGCTTCATGTCCCGTGGGAAGGGGCGGATGTGGCTGTCGCCGTATTCCTTCCAGGCCTCCTGATCACTGTTGGGGCAAAAGATGTCCTTACGATGTGAACCGGGCACGACGTAGAGGCAGCCGTTGTCGACCACGGCGTCGTCGATGGCGGTCCAGGCGGCAATGCAGGTATGGGGGGCGGCCAACAGGTAGAAGTTGTCCTGGTGCATGCCTTGCCCGCGTGCGCCGGGCGGTTTGAAGTAGTACATGGTCTGGGCCAGCAGCGGGGGGGAGCCGAGCAGGTCGGAGAGGGCCGCAACCACCTTGGCCTGCAGAGCCCAGCCGAGTGCCTGCTGGTTGTAGCGGTGTGGATGCATGGCGCGCAGCTGGCGCTCCTTGGGATCGATTTCCTCGAAGGTCATTTCGCGGTCATAAACGCGCTGGCCGTTGTGCTTGTACTCCTCGAAAAAGGCCTCGATGGCCTCGATTTCCTCTTTTGAGTAAAGGTTCTCCGCCAGGCAGAAGCCTTGCTCCTGGAACTGTCTTATCTGTTCTGTGCTTAAAATGCTGGGAGTGCTGATAGTTCTCATGATGGGGAGTATAAGCTCTGCTTGGGATTTTTGGAATGGACAGCCGTGCTGAATAACTGGATTATTCTGCTATCGTGACGGACAGGAGAGTGTCTCCCCATCGGCCTACGCGGACCATCATTTGCAACGAGTTTCGCGAGGGGCGCGATTATTCAAACTGGCGCCCCAAGGGCAGCGAGGACTGGCTGCTTATCGCCACGATTAGCGGGCGCGGTGCATTTGTCTATGACGATGGGTGTCATGCCTCCCTTAATGCAGGCGATGTCGTTCTCTTTCAGCCGGGGGCCTACCAGGACTACTCGACAGACCCGGAGACGGGCTGGTGGCATCTGCGCTGGGCTCATTTCATGCCTAAACCTGACTGGTTGCGCTGGTTGGACTGGTCCGAGGTAGCCCCGAAAACGCTCTGGTTGACTCTGCCGGAGTTCGCCCGTGAGCGCTGTTTTGCGGCTCTCGAGCGCATGGTGGTTTCCTTTCGCCTGCCGGGCGAGGATCGTGGTTCCCTGGCCCTGAACGCGCTCGAAGAAGCCTTGATCCATGCGCATGCCACCTTGCGCGAGGATGCTACGTCCCGGGTGGATTCCCGGGTGCAGAGGGCGATGCACTATCTGGCTACACACGTTTCGGAACCTTTCTCCATGGAGACACTGGCCCGTCATGCCGGGCTATCGGTTTCACGCCTGGCGCACCTGTTCAAGGACGAACTGGACCAGTCCCCACAGCAGTATGCCGAGGGCATGAAGCTCGATTACGCGCGCCGTCTGTTGACCGAAACACGCCTGCCGGTGAATCAGGTAGCGGCCGAGCTGGGCTACGACGATGCGTTCTATTTTTCGCGGCGTTACCAGCGGTTTCACGGTCATGCGCCAAGCCGGGATCGCACGCCGGAAGGCCGTTGATTACAGCCCCAGCATGTCGAGGATGGCGTAAAGGCGGGCTACATTGCCCTGGGACATCTCGCACAGGGGCAGACGTACCTCGGGCGAGGCAATGATGCCTGCGCGGTGCATGGCCAGCTTGACCGGTACGGGGTTGGGCTCGATGAAGAGCACCTTGAAAAGCGCGTAGTACTTGCGGTGCAGTGCCTCGGCTTCGGCAGACTTACCCGCCAGGGCGGCGTCCACCATCGCCACCAAGTCGCCCACGACGCGGTTCGAGGCCACGCTGATGACCCCCTGCGCGCCGCAGGAGATGAACGGCAGCGTTTGGCTGTCGTCACCAGAGGTAATCAGGTAGTCGTCGCCTAGCACCTGACGGAGCTCGGAAACGCGCTCAGGCGTGCCGCCGGCTTCCTTGATGCCGCAGACGTGTGGATGCTTTTCGTAAAGGCGTGCGCAGACATCGACGCCGATTTCGATGCCGCAACGACCCGGGATCGAGTAAAGGATAATAGGCTTTTCGGTGGCCTCGGCGATAGCGCTGAAGTGCCGGAAGAGGCCCTCCTGTGAAGGCTTGTTGTAGTACGGTGCGACCTGCAGAATGCCGGACACACCCGCGTCGGCGTCGGCCTCCTTCGTCAGGGAGACTGCCTCCGAGGTACTGTTGCTACCGGCGCCGGCGACGACGGGCACGCGCCCGGCGGCGGTCTTGGCCACGGCGTGGATGACGTCGTTGTGCTCCTGGTGGGACAGAGTGGGGGACTCCCCGGTGGTGCCGACCGCCACGAGGCCGTTGATGCCCTCGGCGATTTGCCGCTCCACCAGCGCTTCCAGCCCGGCGTAGTCCACCGCGCCATCACGCATGGGAGTGACGAGGGCGGTCATCACGCCTGAAAATGGGTTTGTCTTCATCCGGCAAGGCATTACGTTAAAAGCCACTCTTACGTCAACCGGTATTCGCACTTTCGCACTGCTTCTTTCAGATTGCGCCGATCGTATCAGACTAAGCACCAAGCACCAGAGCACTAACGTACTTCCGCCTATGTCCGAAACAACCGAACTCTTCAACAGCCTGCTGCAACTCGCCGTGGACAACGGCGCCAGCGATATTCACATCAAGAGCGACAAGCCCGCCTTCCTGCGTCTGCACGGCAGTCTCGAGCCGGTGGATATGGACTCTCTGAAGCCTGAGCAGGTCAAAGACTTCATCGAATCCACCGTGCCGGAGCAATTCTTTGAGGACTGGCAGACGAACATGCAGGTGGACTACTGCTACGACCTCAACGATCTCAACCTCGGGCGCTTCCGTGTCAATGGCTTCTACCAGCGCGGTTTGCCCAGCATCGTCTTTCGGCACGTCAAGGACCAGCCGCCCAGCTTCGAGGACCTCAACCACGATCCGAAGGTCTTCAAAGACCTGGCCAAGTCCCACAACGGCATCGTACTGGTCTGCGGTCCGACGGGTTCCGGTAAAAGCTCCACGCTCGCGGCCCTGCTGCAGTACATCAACGATAACTTCGACAAGCACATCGTTACACTGGAGGACCCGATCGAGTTTAACTATACTGATAACAAGTCCATCTTCAACCAGCGGGAAGTCGGCATCGATTCGCCTTCATTCTCCCTCGGGCTGAAGGCGGTTTTGCGCCAGGACCCGGACATCATCCTCATCGGTGAGATGCGTGACCGCGACACCTTCGAGACCGCACTGCATGCCGCTGAAACCGGGCACCTCGTCTTTGGCACGCTCCACGCCGGCAACGCCCAGCAGGCTGTGCAGCGCTTGTTTGAGTTCTTCCCGGTTGACCAGCAGCCGATCATGCGACGGCAGATTGCCGGTGCCCTCCGCGCCACCATCACGCAAAAGCTCGTGCCCGGCATGGAAGGCGGACGCATTCCCGCCGTAGAAATCTTCGTGGTGGACAAGCTGGCCGAGTCCGTCATCGAGGAAGGCGCTTTTGAGAAAATTCCTGCCGTCATCGACAGCGGCGAGGACGGCGGTTCGAAATCCTTCAACAAGGACCTCTATCGGCTGATTAAGTCTGGCATGATTTCC
The DNA here is from genome assembly GCA_030432235.1 of Verrucomicrobiia bacterium. Taxonomy (GTDB): domain Bacteria; phylum Verrucomicrobiota; class Verrucomicrobiia; order Opitutales; family Cerasicoccaceae; genus JAUIHT01. The sequence continues at coordinate 1,413,442 of JAUIHT010000001.1, forward strand.
AAGGCCGACGGCCTTAATGCTTCGCCCAACCCCAAGGCCCTCGAAATGAACCTCAAGGGCATCTTCCTTTCCACCGGTGGCTTGGTGGGGTAAGTGGAGTTTGCCACCGAGCCGCAGAGAACACAGAGGATTATTATGGAGAAAATAGTTTTAATTCTCTCCGTGCTCTCGGTGTCTCTGTGGCTGATGAGCCCTGTCTGGGCGGAGCCTGCTAGATCCTTCGAAGAAGCGGCCAAGGCGGAGGGGCAGCGGCAGCGTGCGACGGAAGATTCTCCCGAGGCTGCTCAAACTTCCTCGCTCGACACCGCGGTGGATTCGGTCAACGCCCCGGTCATCCACCTGCCCAAGACGCCGCAGAAAGTGGAAGAGAAGGAAAAGTCCACGCCTGCCGACGACTTGACCGAGCGCGAGGAACGCCAATGGCTCTTGACCGGCGTGATGAAGCTGGAAGGCAGCTATGAGGAGTCGCTGACCGAAGAGGAGCGTAAGGCCCTGAAGGAGCGCCGCGAGCGGCTGGGCGAGGTACCGCGTTTTGTGGACCACGTAGCGGCCTTGAAAGAAAAGCAACGCGAAGCGGGTGACTTGGGCGCGGACAGCATTGAGGCGCGTTTTGCCACCGAGGCCGACCGGCAGTTTGGCATGGAGCCGGATGCCTATCTCGAAAGCATGGAGGAGGTATGGCTCTTGCAAAGTAACCCGGTTCAGGGGCCGCAGACCTGGCGGCGTTGGGACCCGACTCTGGTCACGGCACGGCAGCATATGCTGGAGCCGACCATTGGGAGCATGCCCGAGCCGGTTCGGACCAACCCCTACTTGTCGGAAGCGGGCATTGCCCCTGTTGAAAATCGTTTCCTCGAACCTTACGCTGAGCGCCCGTCACCGGTGTTGGAACTTTCCCGGCCCGAACCCAAGTTAGCCCCTGTGTTTATTCCGGACCCCGCACCGGAGGCACCCGCGGATGAAGTGCGCCGCTATCGTCCGGAAAAGGACATCGACGAAAAATACTTCAAGGATTTACGGCGATTTTAATCAAGTGGTAACACGATGCGTAGCATCGAGGATTCTCAAGGCCATGCCTTGAGCGAGGGTTCGGGACGAGTAGCCCCGAAAGTCTGTGCCACACGGCTCAATCATGCACGACACGATGCATGGGAATGTCGTGAGGTTCGCTTGGAAGTTTGTCCATGACCTGGAAGCTATAAGCCACACCGACGAGGTGCCCGCGCACTTGGTGCAGCAGGCGATCAAAGTGGCCGCCGCCGAATCCGAGCCGGGTATTCTGTCGGTCAAAGGCTGTCCCCGGCACGAGGAAGATGTCCACCTCGCTAGGGGCGATAAGTGGGCAGGATTCCTTGGGCTCAAGGATACTGTACGCGCCTTTTTTTAGATCGTCGATGGACTGGATTTCGCGCAGCTCCAGATGGCCGCCGGGCAGTGTGCGTGTGCCTACGATACGCTTTTGCCCCAGGCAGCTTTTGAGGAGCGGAAGTGTGTCGACTTCGTTGTCGAATGGGATGTACAGGCAGACTGTGTGCGCCGTCCGAAATTCCGGCAGCGCCAGGATGTGCTCGCAGATCTTTGCGGAACGCTCGGCCACCTCTTCCTTGCTCAGGGCCCGCCGCCGCGCCCGCATCTGGTGGCGCAGGCGTTCTTTCTCGGCTCGGGCATCGATAGCGTCGGACATGTGGGGAAGTAAGCCACAGATTGGCGCAGATGAAACGCAGATTCTTTGTAAAAGTTAGTCAGAGGCTGAATCAACGGCTTATCCTCATTACGCCATCTTTCATCTTTCATTGTCCCTCGTTCATCGTTTTGCTTCCTCCATGCCCAAAGACGAACCAAGGCAGCCCTTTTTCTTCTGGCTGGACCTCGAAATGACCGGACTCGATGCCGCCACCGACCGCATTCTGGAGGCGGCCGTCATCGTGACTGACCGCGACTGGAACGAGGTCGAGACCTACGAGACCGCGATATATCAGCCGCCAGAGGTGCTCGCGGGCATGAACGAATGGTGCCAAACTCACCATGCCGAGAGCGGCCTGCTCGACCGTGTGCCGGAGGGTGTCAACGAGGTCGAGCTGGATGCGGCCTTGGAAGGCATCTGTGAGCAGTACTGGGGGGGCGTGCCTGTCATCCTGTGCGGTAACTCCATCCATCAGGATCGTAAGTTCGTCGACCGCTACCTGCCGCTCTTCGCCGCCAAGCTGCACTATCGCATGCTCGACGTCAGTAGTTTCAAGGTGGCCTTCAAGGAGCTTTACGACGTCAGCTTTGCCAAGCAGAACGCTCATCGTGCCCTCGACGACATTCGCGAGTCGCTGGCGGAGTTCCGCTATTACCTGAAGGCGGTGAACGCGGATTATTTAACCACTGGATAAAGGACTTTCACGAAACTTTCCTCTATGAATCTTGTTCGTGTGTTTTGTGCTTATCTTGGTTTAACGTACTTTTGTGTCTGAGGAGCAACAGTCCGAGGTGAAAGAGCCTACGTGCGTGGGGCAGTTTCTTCTGCATTTGGAGAAGGAGCGACGGCTGTCTCCGCGCACGGTGCGCAACTACGGGCAGGCTATCCGCGCCATAGCCCAGTGGCTGAAGGAAAACGGCTGGGATGGCGAGTTTGGCAGCGTCCGCCCGGCGCAGGTCCGGCGCTATCTGTTGTATTCGCAGGATAAAGGCTGGGACCGTCGCACGCTGCGCCTGCATTTCTCCGGTTTGCAGACTTTCTACAAGTACTTGCGTCGACAGGGACTGGCCGAAACAAACCCCCTGACCGGCCAGGCACTACCCAAGCTGGAGAAGAAGCTGCCGAAATTCCTCACCGAGACGCAGATGAAAAAGCTGCTCGATGGCCCCACACGTCTGCTGGCGAAGGGTGACATAGACGAGTTTCAGGCGCTGCGTGATCGCTTGTCTATGGAGCTGCTTTACGGCGGTGGACTGCGCGTGAGCGAGCTGGTGGCGCTTAACCATGGCGATATCGATCTCGGCGATGGTGTTGCGAAGGTACTCGGCAAGGGCGGCAAGGAACGCTATTGTCCATTGGGGAAAGTGGCCATTGAGGTTTACCGTGTCTATCGCGAGCGCTACGCCAAAGGGCAGGGCAGGGAGGCCGCGATTTTGACCAACAGTCCCGGCGGTGGCCGCCTGACCACGCTCTCCGTACAGCGAATGCTGAAGGTGTACCTGCGCGAGGCTGAACTGCCACTGGACCTGACCCCGCACAAGCTCCGCCATTCCTTCGCCACGCATTTGCTCGACCGCGGCGCGGACTTGCGCACCGTGCAGGAGCTCCTCGGCCACGCCAGCCTTTCCACCACACAGGTCTACACGCACCTGAGCGTAGCCCGGCTGAAGGAAGCCCACGCCCGCGCGCATCCCAGAGCCTGAGGCGATATATAATAGTATGAAACCCCAAGTTCGCAATATCCTCATCGGAATCGCCATTGCCGTGGTGGCTTACTTTGCATGGCAAATCTTCATGGGCGAAGACGCCGAGACAGAAATCAATCATCAGCTGGACAGGTTGGAGGAAATCGCACTCAAGACCGGCAAGGAAACGACGTTCCAGTCATTTGGAAGTGCCAAAAAGGCGGCGGGTTTCGTTATTGAAAAGCCCTATATCGAACTGCTTCCCGGTATGCGCCCTATCGACAGCCGCGATTCTCTCGCCGGAGCCTTGACGGCGTCGCGCGGACGTGTTGATACCTTGGAGGTTAATTTTACCAACCGCAGCATCGACGTGGCGGACTCCGGTGACCGCGCGCTGGTCCTCGTGCGTGCTTCGGCCAAGGGGCAAGCCTTCGGCGAGAAGCAATCCTACTCTGCGAAGTACCGCATGGAGTGGGAGGAGGTTGACGGCGAGTGGCTCATCGTGCGTGTCGAGCGTCTCGACGACTAGATGGTGTGGAGTAATCAGCTTTAACTTTTTCGTGTCCTTTCGCTTCTTTCGTGGTTAATAACAGCCCCATGAAAAAAGTACTCCTGACGGGCTTCGACGACTGGGCGGGTAGCAACGCCAATCCCGCCGGTGGGGTGGCGCGCGCGCTCGACGGTGAAACCATCTCAGGGGCCACGGTCAAGGCGCATATCGCTCCGTCGGTCTTCGCGGAGATGATACCTTCGGTCACGCCGGTTATCGACGAGTGGCAGCCGGACATCGTTATCTCTATGGGCGAGTACAACGGCCGCACGATGATCACGCTTGAGCGCATCGCGCAAAACATCATCGACGCCACCCGCTATGGGATGGGGGACCCTGCGGGCGCTCAGCCGCAGGACCAGCCTGTTGCTGCCGATGGCCCCGTCGCCTATCGTACGACATTGCCTATTCGCGCCATGACGCTTGCCATGCGCAAGGCGGGTGTCCCGGCTGACATCTCCGACACCGCCGCGACCTTTGGCTGCAATCTGCTCATGTATGGGGTGCTTCACCACATCGCGAAGAACAAGCTGCCCATTCGCGCAGGTTGGGCGCACCTGCCGTCACTGCCTGAGACGGCGGCCCTGGACAAAAACGTCGGTTTGCCCAGCATGGCTTTGGAGACGCAGGTCAAGGGCCTTCGTGCCGCTATCGCCGCCGCCGTCGAACACGAAGTGGATGTTTCTGATCCCGTTGCAGGTCGTTTGCAGATTTGAGTCGTTCAGGATGTCGTTTGTTGCTTACCATCTGAGACACGTTGAAAACCACTAAGCAAGTTGGGCTCTATGCCGCAGTGATCGTTGTTGGTCTGATGGTCCTGGCCTATACTGCTGTTTCCATTGAGCAAAGCAGGAAGGAGAAAGTGAATATACGCCATGATGCCGAATGGTTTTTCCAATCCCTGGTGATAGGCAATGAAGTCGGCGCTGCTATACATCTGCAATACATGGCCATGTCTCCGGAAGAGCTGGCCGAAGCACTCAAGGCTCATGGCAAGGTGATAGCTGAGACGGAATTTTCTGACCTGGATGTTACCTACGAATATGACGATGAGGCCAGGCTGGCGGTTCTTAAACTGGAAGACGATGTGGTCATTCGGTTGCACCAAGCTCAAAAAGGCCGGGAGCATTGGACTATCTATGATATTCAATAATCCTGCCTTTTGTACCGGTAGAATTATTCGCCAATAATAACCGCATCGCCCAGGAACTTCGGGCCACGATGGAGAACATACAGGTCGAGCACCATCTTCACGCGGGCGAGGTATTCACGGATGCGCGTTGTGGTGCCGTCGTGGCCAGAGACGTCACGGGCCACAACGCCGAGAACTTCCACTCCACGGGACTTGCCGATGCATATCGCGCGACGCACGTGGAATTCCTGCGAGACCACGATTAGCTTTTCCTGACCGAAGACCTCCTTGGCGCGTACGATGGAATCCAGCGTGCTGAAGCCTGCGTAGTCGCGCACCACGCGCTCGCCGGGCACGCCATGTTCAGCCAACGCCTCCATCATTTCCGTGGGCTCGTCGTAATCGACGCGTGAGTTGTCGCCGCTGACGAGCAGGTAGTCGACCTTGCCGGATTGATAGAGCTCAACGGCTTTGGCGATGCGGTATTGGAAAAACAGGTTCTCCCGCCCGTCGGACAAGTAGCGTGAGCAGCCCAATACCAAGCCGACCTTGGCATTCGGGATGTCCGAGGCCGTGTAGATCGAGTCCTCGCTGTGCGCATCCGCCCACTTCGATACCGTCATGGTCCCTGCGATGAGTAAGACCAAGGCAAGGAGCGCCAGCATACAGAGCTTTTTCTTCGATTTCAGTAATGTATGTTTAATGCCCACGGTAAGTGGTGGGATACTGGCAGGTCATGACGAAAACGTCAAAGCGTGTTTCCAACAAAACACGCCCTTATCGTCTGCGCCACCACAGGGCGAGTCCGAGGATGCCGAGGCCGAGCAGGGCGGCATTGGTGGCGGGCTCGGGCACCTGCACGGCGTTGAAGATGACGGAGTTGCCGCCATTGAAAGAGGTGTAGGTGGCGTTCTGACCGTCGGTTAGCCCAAGATCGGCCAGCGATGTACTGGCAAAGGTCAGACTGCCGTTAATCGCTTGCCCTTGCACATAACCGGCAACGCCGCTGATTCTATTGGTGGCGAAGATGATTGGATCGCCTGCCACACTGGTGGGGTCCGCCTCATTCCAGGCAAAGGTGGAACCAGAAAAGGTGTCACTGGTGTTCACAAACCAACCGTTGACGTTGTAGAAATTTGCAGAGTCGATGCCGGCGTAGGTCAGCAGGGATTGGGTGACTGCGTTGAAGCTATCCCAGGCGCCGGAATAGCTGGCGACGGTGTCGCCGGTGGTGATGTCATACTCGAAGGTGAGGCTGATGGCTCCGAAGGCGCTTGTGGCCAGGCTCAGTGAGGCGAGAACGGCGATAAACAGAGTATTTTTCATGATGGTCAGTATTAGGTTTTTGTATAGGTAACAGTAGGGGTTTATGCCTCAGGGACTATTTGGCCAGTTTTTTTGTTCTGTGAGCCTCAAAAAATGATGCATTCTCACTATCATCATTAATGGAGGTTGAGCGGCTCGATGATGCGAACGGGCAGAGCTTCTACATCCCGGTAAACTTCAGCCTGCGCATCAGGTAGGGCCAGGCGAGCAGGACGCCGCCGGGGAGCAGCAGGGCACAGAGGCCGAAGGCCGTGATGGGCTCGAACCAGCCGCCGGTGGTGAAGGCCATGCAGGCGGCCCCGGCCAGGAAAAGCGTGAAGATGATGGTGGACGAGGCCGCGCCGATGTCGCGCTCCACCTGTTCGAGGATGAGGTGGTTGCTCAGGGGGCGGCTGATGCCGGCGAAGAAGCCGAAAATCAGGACACTCCCGGCGAAGGCCAGGAGGTGCAGCGGGGCAACGGTAAGCAGGAGCACGCCGGAGGTCACGCAGCCGATGAGGCTGGCCAGCAGCAGCTTTTGGTCACTGAACACCTTGATGAGGCGGGTACAGGTATAGGAGCCTGATATCGTCCCGATGGGCATGACCGCGAAAAAGAGGGCGAAGGCACGTTCGCTCAGGCCGAAGTGCTCCATGTAGACCAGGCTGGCGATGCCGACGTACCCGAAAAGCGGCGCGATGAAGAAACACATGCTGAAGTTGGCCAGGACGAAGTTGCGGTTGCGTGCCAGCCGACCGTAGCGGCTGAGCGCCGCTGTTATACCGCCCTGCTCGCGGGTAGCCGAGCTTTCATCGAAAAGGAACCAGGCGAGCGAGAACTGGATCAGGGCGGCCAGGGCCAGCAGCCAGAAAATGGTCTGCCAGGGCGCGATCTGCATGATGAGGGCACCGACGGAAGGGGCCACCATGGGAGCAATTGACACGATGATGCCTATCCAGGCGAGGATATGCTGGCGCACGCGGCCCTCGTAGCGATCGCGGCAGTAGGCGAGGGTCATCGAGGAAGGCGCGGCAGCGGCTATGCCCTGTAAGACACGGAAGATGATGATGCCGGTGGGTCCGGTGGCCAGCGCGCAGGCCACGGAGGCCAGGGAAAAGAGCATGAGACCGCCGAGCAGGATGGGACGGCGGCCAAAGCGGTCCGAAATGGTGCCGCAGACGAGCAGGCTGACACTGAAGGCGGCAAACCACAGTACGAGGGAGAGATTAACCGTGCTCAGCGGCGCGTTCCACTGCTCTGCCAAGTGGGGAATCGCCACCAGGTACATATCCGTGGAGAGCGGCGGCAAGGCGCTCATCAAGGCCAGGAAAACGATGCGCCCTACGCCTGCTGGTTTGGCTGTGCTCATTGCAAAAACCACCAATGGAGCACGGAATGGACGCGCTGACAAGTCGCGCGTATGACACAAGCGTCAGCCTCTGGCAGGGATTGAGCCCGCGGTCGTTTTAAACAGGATGGAATCGAAGCAGCGCTTGCTCTGAAGGCGTCAAAGCTATCTACTCGCTCCATGGGAAAGGTATTTGAAGTCATCGATGAAAAGTTAGCCGAGTGGATCGGCCAGCAGCGAATGTTCTTCGTGGCTACCGCGCCGCTCTCTGCGGACGGCCTCGTGAACGTTTCGCCAAAGGGCTACGATTCGTTTCGCATTCTCGACGAGCATACCGTGGCCTACCTTGACCTGACCGGGAGTGGGGTGGAGACCATTTCCCACCTCAAGGAAAACGGTCGTATCACGATTATGTTCTGCGCCTTCGAGGGAGGGCCAAAGATTTTGCGGCTGTATGGTAAGGGCGAGGCCCTGGAGCTCGGCACACCGGAATACGATGCCTTGATCGGGAACTTTGAGGAAATTGTCGGTGCGCGCGCCATCATCAAGGTCAACGTTACCCGCATTGCGGACTCCTGCGGCTTCGCCGTGCCGTTCATGGATTTCAAAAGCGAGCGCGATACCTTAAAGGTGTATGCGGATAGGGAAGGCCCCGAGGGAATGGTGGCCTACCGTCAGAAGAAAAACATGCATAGCCTCGATGGGCTACCTGGCTACTCAGGGAAGTAGGTGCCACTTTTTTAGAAACACTATCATGAAAATCAAAGAAGCCGCCTTTGTTGCCTACCCGGTGACGGACCTCACCCGCGCCCGTGCGTTTTACGAAAAAGTCCTCGGCCTGACCGTTGGTGAGCTGGACCATGAGATATCCTCCATGCCGGGCAAGCACTGGGTCGAGTACGAGCTGGGCAACGTCACGCTCGCGCTTTCCAATGCTTGGGAGCCGTCCGGCCAGAGCGGGCCGACCCTCGCGCTGGAAGTGGACGACTTCGACGCCGCCATGGCCGAGCTCAAGGATGCGGGGGTAACCATAGTGATGGAAAAACTGGAGTCTCCTTTCTGCTACTTCGGGCTCATCACCGATCCCGACGGTAACAGCCTGACCATCCACCAGCGCAAGCCAGGGCATCACTAAGTAGCTTCGATGAGCCCAACAAATCCCGAGGTCGATGACTACCTGCGCGTTGGCTGTGGGCGTTGCGAATTGGTCGGCACGCCCGAGTGCAAGGTGCAGAGCTGGCAGCCCGAGTTGCGGCGGTTGCGCGAAATTCTCCTCGATAGCGGGCTGACTGAGGAGCGCAAGTGGGGCTCGCCCTGCTATACCTTTGAGGGTAGCAATATCAGCATGCTCGGTTCGCTACGGGAAAGCTGCACACTTAGCTTCTTCAAAGGTGCGCTGCTCAAAGACCCCAAGGGCATCCTGCAAAAGCCCGGCGAGAACTCCCAATCCGCGCGGGTTATCCGCTTTACCGAAGTCGCGCAAATCGATGCCGTGAAGAACGACCTGCGCGCCTACATCGCCGAGGCCATCGACGCCGAGAAGCAGGGCCTCAAGGTGGAGTTCAAAAAGAACCCCGAGCCCATGCCGGAAGAACTCATCGCCGCCCTCGACGCCGACCCTAAGTTGAAAACCGCCTGGGAGGCGCTCACCCCCGGGCGTCAACGTGGCTACATCCTGCACATCTCCGGCGCCAAGCAATCCGCTACCCGCACCACCCGCATCAAAAAGTGGGCCCCGCAGATCATGCGGGGCAAAGGCATGCACGATAGGGGCTAGGGGCTTGCCTGTCTGTTATTCGGCCTGGGTGCTCCGTTGGCGGCGCCGATACCAAGCCAGGGCTGCAACAGGCATAGCAATAAGCACAGTGGCTATTCCAGGCTCGGGCACATAATTTAGAGTGTAATCACCGATCTTGGGGCCAATATCACTGCCGCTTGTTCCCCAAAATACATCTCCGCTGGAGACCACAGGCAGCGGCTGGCCGGTATCCGTTGTCCAGGCGAAGGAACTGCCGGTCACGGTCCAGAGGCCGGTTTCGCTGAAAGTGCCGTCAAATTGGATTAGTAAATAGTGTACGCTATTGACCGTCTCCCGTCCGCCTATGGAGCTGCTAGGCGATAAGCTGTCAAAGGTCAGGTCTCCGGAGCCAGAAGTGGCGGTGCGCTCGGAGTTGCTATGCTGCGCGATATACAAGGTGCCTTGGCCTCCATCGGGAGCGGTCACCGTGTCTGGATCGAAGTCGCCGGAAATTGTCAGGCTCAATTCTTGCGTGTTCGCCTCATGAATAAATGCAAGAGACGCCAAGCCATACAGGCACTGGCTCGAAAGGGAGACGGCGAGAAGAGAGACAAAAGTGAGCAGCCGCATAATATAACTGAAGTTAATTACCATTAGGAATGGTTCAAGCCTTTAGTAGTAGGGTTTTCGGTCTAGGCTGTACTACATCTGCTCGACGGGCTCCAGGCCGAGCATGCGTAGACCCGTTTCCAGAACGAGCAGGGTGCGGGCGCAGAGGAGGAGGCGGCGGGCTTTGACATCTGCTTCCTCCACCATGACGCGGTCGGCGTTGTAGAAGGAGCTGAAGAGACCCGTGAGTTCATACAGGTAGGTGCAGAGGAAGTGCGGGCGGAGGTCGCCAAGGGCGAGCTCGAGTGCGGTGGGGAAGGCGGCGAGTTTGCGAGCGAGGGCCAGCTCGGTGTCGGTTTCAGGTGCGGTGGCCTCTGCGGCGAAGTCACCGGCATAGGGGTCGAGGTCAAGTTTTCTAAAGATGCTGTGAATCCGCGCGCCGGCGTAGAGCAGGTAAGGAGCGGTGTTGCCCTCGAAGGCGAGCAGCTTGCTCCAGGCGAAGGCGTAGTCCTGTGTGCGGTTCTGCGAAAGGTCCGCGTAGCGCACGGCTCCGATGCCGACGGAGCGGGCCACCTGTTGCTTCACTTCCTCGGGCAGCTCGGGGTTTTTCTCGGCCACGATGGTGTAGGCGCGATTGACGGCTTCGTCGAGAAGCTGGCGCAGCAGGATGGGCTCGCCGGAGCGGGTCTTGATGGCCTTGCCGTCTTCGCCGAGGATGCTGCCCCACCAGACGTGTTGCAGCGCGGGCAGGTCGTGCTTCTTTTCCTGGAACCACTTTTCGGTGGTGAGGAAGAGTTGCTGGAAGTGGTCCTGCTGGCGGCCGTCGGTGAAGTACACGATGCGGTCGGCGTGGAGCTCCTCGACGCGCAGGAGCACGGTGGCGAGGTCGGTCGAGGCGTAGTTGCTGGCGCCGTCGGCCTTGCGGATGATAAAGGGCTGCTCAGCGAAGCGCGGGTGCTCGGGGTGAAAGACGACCAACGCGCCCTCGCTCGTCTCAGCCAGCCCGCAGTCGGTCAGCTCGGTGTAAATCCTGTCGACGCGATCACGGTAGTGGGACTCGCCGTAGGTGAGGTCAGGGTGGATGCCGAGGATGCCGTAGACCTCGTTAAAAGCCTTGCCGCTGATGGTGACGATTTGCTTCCACAGGCCGGTATTCTCGGCGTCGCCGTGCTGCAGTTTTACCAACTCGTTGCGGGAAACATCGCGCAGGGCCGGGTCTTCCTTTTCCAGGGCGGTGCCTTCCTTGTAGAGCTTCTCGATCTTGGGCAGGGCCTCGGGGTCGTTGGGGTCGAGGGTGACGCCCGCGCGCTTGATGGCCATGATGAGCGTGCCGAAGTTCGTGCCCCAGTCGCCGAGGTGATCGTCGTGAATAACCTTGGCACCGGCGAAGGCCAGCAGGCGCTTGACCGCCTCGCCGATGACCATGGGGCGCAGGTGGCCGATGTGCATCTGCTTGGCGGTGTTCGGGCTGGGGAAGTCCACCACGACGGTTTCGCCGGCGAGCAGGCTGCCCGCGCCCTTTTTCAAAGCGTCCTCGTCGGAGAACTCCTTCAGCCAGTCAAGCAGGAGGGCGGGGGAGAGCTTGAAATTCAAAAAGCCCGGTCCGGCGATTTCGACCGAGATGTCGTCCTTCGGGAAGCCTTCCACGTTGTCCAATGCTTCGACCAACTGCGTGGCGAGCTGGCGCGGGTTGGTTTTCGCCTGTTTGGCACAGGGCAGCACGCCGTTGGCTTGGTAGTCGCCGAAGCGCGGCTCGGTCGGGCGCACACCGGGCTCGAAGGACTCGGGCAGTCCGGCACTCTTTGCGGCGGCGAGGAGCTGTTCTTCGAGAAAGCGGCTGAAGTCAAAAGGCGTCGACATAAGCCAGCTTAGCCTTGCCTTCAGAAAAAAAGGGTCAAGCGCGGACTACCCGCACCTGACCCCTTTCGTAGCTTGTAGTGAAAGGTGGATTACCGGCGACGCCTCAGGGCTGCCAGCCCCAGGATGGTCAGCCCGGCCAGCATGGCATAGGCGCGAGGCTCAGGTACAGGGACCAGGTCGCCTGTCGTCCCCGTGGTGCCGGGGTCGTAGCTGGTGCCAAAAACAAAGTTACTGACCGGGCTTTCGGGCAGCTCATAGGGTAGGCTTTCGTGGAATTCCAGTACGAGGGTTCCGCCAGCGAGTGTAAACCCGTTACCGGAACCAAGTGGGTTGCCAAATCCCAAAATGGTACCGGCTTCCGATTCACTGGTTATAAGATGATCCACTAGGCTGTCCGCAATGGCGTCACCATTGTTATCGAACAAGGTATTTGAGGTGACTGCAGTAATCAGATTAACGCTTGCAGAACCCGCGAACATAATGCCGTTAAACGCACCAACACTGCCTGTGGTATAGCTGGCAAAGCCGCTTTGCAAGGGCGTGGACTGGTCGGGAATCACGTCGAAGGTGATGAAGTTGTCGCTCAGGCTGACTTTAATAGCGCCGAATACCGGCGTAGCGATGACTAGAGTGAGTACGATAGATAGTATTTTCATAAGCAGTTTGATAGAACTGCGCCAGACTACCAAACTTCGTTAGTATCCCCTATACCACTTTCGGGGGGTATCAGTTTACCTGCTGGTCCAGGTGCGGGAACTCGCCACTCATTTGAACTCTTTTGGAGGGAAGGTGTCGCTTGAGCGCCCGTGACTCATCCTCGCGTGTCACCCGCATTGCCCACAAGCTCGCGGCCAGCCGATTGGGCGAACCCGTCTTATTGAAAATCCGCTTCACATGTTCTTTGACGGTGTTCATCTCGATATCCAGGAGTATGCCGATTTCTTCGTTGGTCTTTCCCTCCGCCAGTAATGTCATGACTTCCGCTTCGCGCGGCGTGAGGCCGGCCCGGTTGAGCGCGGCTGGGTTGGCCTGGGAATGCAGCATGCCGTCCCGGGAGACAGCCAGGTTACGTGCGCTGCCCAGGAGCGACTGCGCGAGGGCAAGCAGGTTGCGTTCTTCCTGGGTATAATCGGCGCTTCGGTTGCGCTCGATGCCGAAGAATGAAATCTCTCCCTCCACATCCGGGACGTAAATGGCACAGTGATCGTCTATCCCCAGGGGTTTGTAGACTTCTTCAAAGATGTCGATTTCGCGAAACTGGCGTGACGTGAAAAAATCACTGCGGGTAAAGGGCTTGCCGTCATTTACCGTGTGATCCCAATTATAGAGGGGATACTGTGACATCAGGCTGGCATAAGCCTCCATGGACTTTTCGAAACCAGGCACCACTTGGCTGAAGCCCGTTTCGAGCACGCCGGTGCCAAGGGTCAAGCTGCCGAAAAAAATGAACTCACAGGGCGTGATGGCCTCCAGAAACACATACGCACGCTCCGCATAATTATCCAGCCCGAGGTCCGGGAGCAGGAGAGCCTCCGAAGCACGGCAGAATGTTGTTACCTGTCTATGAGTGAGCAGCATGCCGATGTATTGATCGCGTAGGCCTTGTGAGAGGGGTCTCTGGGTAGCTGTATTTCATATACTCGCGAATTTTTGCATGTGAAGCGAAGACCGGACTGCGGCATCGGCTTTGATGCGCGTACTCTTAGGGGTAAGTCTTGTTTAAGGATGCGGACTTGGCAAGGGCTTGTGGGGCGGTTATCTTGCTCCATTTTTCATGCGTACCTTGGAAATACTCGTGGCTGCTGTGTTGCTGGCTTTACTGGCGGCATGGCTGGACCCCAAGCTGCATCCGCCAGTTCCGAGTAGGGCTATTTCGGTCGAGGCGATTGCAGAGGCGCAGCCGGAGTTGGCGAACTATCTCTTTGTCGATGCCCGACCGGCGGCGGCCTTTGCCGAAGCGCATATTCCGGGAGCCGTAAGCCTGAACGAGGACGACTGGGGCAGCGGTCTGGAAAACTTTCTGACTGTATGGGACCCCGAACTGAATGTGGTCGTGTACTGTGACAGCTCCGCTTGCCAGGCCAGCGAGCATGTCGCGGAGCGGCTGCGCGAAGAGCTAGCCATGGAGAATGTGCGAGTCCTGGAAGGAGGTTGGGAATCATGGAGACAAGCAGGTCTTCCAGTCGAATGATCACTGCCTTGAGCATCGTCCTGCGCGTCGTGCTTTGCGCCGTCTTTGCCTACGCGGGGATAGTAAAGCTCATCGGCCCGGCGACGTTTTTTGCCGACGTGCAGTCCTACCGTTTCCTGTCCAGGGAACTGGCCATAGCCGTGACCTACTTCATCCCGGCTTTGGAGGTCGTCTGCGCCATGGCCCTGTGGCTGCCGCGCTACCGTGTGTCCGCGTCGGCAATACTGACTCTACTACTGGCGGCTTTCACCATATTGCTGGCGATCTCCTGGGTGCGTGGGCTGGACATCACCTGTGGCTGCTTCGGAAATTCCGATGGCAACCGGACGCCGTATCCGCTTTTGCTGGTCCGCGATCTTGCACTGCTGGCGTTGGCCGCCGTAGTCTTTGCCTTCGAACGTCACCGTACCCGTCGTATTTCCCTGCCATGATCCGCCGTCTATCGCTCATCCTTTTGCTTTTGCCCCTGGCTTGCTTGGCCGGGCTGGAGTGGGAAACCGAGAAGCTTGAGCTGCCTGCCGAGGCCGGCCAGACGGAGGTCGTCGGCGTCTTCAAGTTCACCAATGCGGGCGACACTCCGGTGAAGATTCTCCGTACGCAGTCGAGCTGCGGCTGCACCGTGCCTGAGCTGGAAAAGGATACCTACGCGCCGGGCGAATCAGGCGAGCTGAAGGCGATTTTTACCGTAGGGGACCGTACCGGTCTCCAGCGGAAGGTCCTGACAGTTGTGACCGACGACCCCGATTTGCCGGAAACGCGGCTTACGCTGGAGACTGACATTCCGACCATCGCGAAGATACGCCCTAAGTTGCTCCTGTGGCGACTGAACAGCGAGCCCGAGTGGAAGGCGATCAGCGTCGAAACAGACCCAGCCAACAAGCTCAGCATCCCGAAGAGCTCCGACGATTTGGAATTACCTCCTTATGAGCTGAATCCAGACGCGGATATCCCGGGACTGTACGCCCTTCGCCTGCACCCGACGGATACCGAAAAGCGCTCGCAGTACCAATTCCCCGTCGTGGTGGAGCTGCCCTCAGGGGAGAAAAAGACGTTCAAGGTGCACATGCTGGTCCGGTAGGCTTCTCGAACTGCCTTGACGTCAAAGTGGCTGCCAGGGCCCCAATTAGGCGTTTTCCCGCTATTTTTTGGGGATCAAACGCAATTGAATGCAAAAAGAAGCTAGACAAAACGATCGTTTAAGTCTACTATCTTCGGGTTTAAATAGGTAATACCAGCTTAGATAGCTAAGATATCATATTTTCAATGGCACAAAAATCCCTGCTTGCGTCACGTAAGTTCATCAAACCTTCCTTCTCTTATCTGGTCGAGAAGAAGCGCGATGGCGGCGAGTTCTCTGAGGAGGAGATCCGCTATATCGTCGATTCCATCCTGGACAAGGAGATGCCGGAATTTCAGATGGCGGCCTTGGCCATGGCCATCTTTTTCCAAGGCATGTCCGCCCAGGAAACGGCCACCTTTGCCGAGGAGATGATGCTCTCCGGCGAGGTTATCGACCTCTCCAAACTCGCTAAGCCCAAGATCGCCAAGTATTCCACTGGCGGTGTGGGTGACAAGACCACGCTCGTGCTGGCTCCGCTGGCTGCGGCCTCGGGGGTCATCATGCCCTGCATGAACGGTGTGGACGAAAACTTCGTCATCAGCACCCTCGACAAGCTCTCGGCTATCCCGAAGATCGAGCTCGACGCCGACCTGAAGGACTTCGTCAAGCAGCTCACGGACGTCAACTGCGCGATCATCCAGCAGCATCCGGAAATCGCTCCGGTCGACGGCATCCTCTACGAACTGCGCCAGAACACGGCCACCATCCCGAGCCTGCCGCTCATTACCGGTAGCGTGCTCGCGAAGAAGCTTTCCGAAGGCGCCGAAGGGCTCGTCATCGACGTCAAGTGGGGCAACGGTTCCTACATCAAAGATGTCGAGCAGGCCAAGCAGCTCGCTCGCAGCATCACCCGCGTGGGCCGCAGCATGAAGCGTCGTTGCGTAGCCCTCGTGACGGATATGAACCAGCCGCTCGGCGATTGTGTCGGCACCGGCCTGGAAATCCAGGAAGCCATCCAGCTCCTCAAGGGCGAAGGCCCCGAGGACCTGCAGGAGCTGGTGCTCAAGCTCGGCATGGAAATCGTCCGCCTCGCCGGTGTGGCCGGCTCGACCCTCTCGGCCAAGCAGACCGTGCAGCGTCACCTCAAGGACGGCTCCGCGCTCGAGAAGTTCAAGGAAATGGTCGCGGCCCAGGGCGGTGACACCTCCTACATCGACGACCCGGAGAAGTTCCCCAAGGCCAAGTACATTCGCAAACTGCCCGCACCGAAGCGCGGCTACGTACACACCATCAATGCCGGCATGATTGCCCGCGGTGTGCAGATGCTCGCCTCCAACAAGAAGGGCAAGCTCGACCCGGCCGTCGGCGTCTCCGAAATCAAGAAGGTCGGCACCCAGGTCAAGCAGGGCGAGCCCCTCATGATGATTCACTACAACGACGAGGCCAAACTCGACGGCGCCCTGGAGTACCTCCGCAGCGCCTACCGCCTCGCTCCCAAGCGTCCGAACCCGCCCGACCTCGTCGTCGAGCGCGTCGCCTAAGCGAGTCAGTCGATTACTTTTCAAAACGCCCGCGGTTTACGAACCCGGGCGTTTTTTTTAACGTTGAGAGGTGGAGCGGCTGAAAGCCCTTTCCTGTCACGCCTTATTGGCTTCATCTATTTGGTTTTCTTGTGAGCACATCTTTGAATCCGTCATCGATCCTTGTTATATAAATCCTATCGCCGTCGATTCTTACATTCCATTGCTCATTTCCAAATTGTAGTTGATTGCCCTCTAGCTTATATCTTCGTTGCTCATTTATAATTCTAAATGGATTCGGATCGAGCTTTGTCGACATACCTAAAACAGTGAAATCGCACGTCCCATCACTTCGAAAGTCATATCGTGCAAAAGTATACGCAACATTCTGTTGACCGATGTGGGTTGGTGTGGATTCCCATAAGCCCACGATTTCGCGCTCACTTTTTATAACCTCATTCGATTTTCGATTCTCTGGAGCACAGCCTGGTAATAACAAATTTATCGTCCAAAGCAGGATAAATGAGCTCGTGACATAATTATGTTTAGTTTTCATTTTCAGTTCTTGGTCAACTGCGATTATACATGAAAAATTATCATTCTATAAGGTTTGGCTCAAAAAGGAAATATCTAATTATACTTAAGGTGAATGGTGGAGACAGGTACTTGCCAGCAAACATACGGAAAACATGAATATGTTTCATGTGTGCTTTGCAGACATCATCTAGTTCAGCGAATAAATGCTCCAGTCACACTCCCTTCGCACTTTTTCAATCCCGCCACGTCGCCGGCGTAGACCAAGTGCCCGCCGTCTTTACCGCCGCCGGGGCCCATTTCGATGATCCAGTCGGCGAGTTTGATGACGTCGGCGTGGTGCTCGATGATGACGATGGTGTTGCCGTGGTCACGCAGTTGGAAGATGAGGTCCATGAGCCGTTGGATGTCTTCCCAGTGCAGGCCAGTGGTAGGTTCGTCGAGCAGGTAGAGGGTTTGGCCCTGCTGGCGTTTGGAAAGCTCCAGGGATAGCTTGATGCGCTGGGCTTCACCGCCGGAGAGGGTGTTGGCGGGCTGTCCGAGCCGCACGTAGCCGAGGCCGACGGCTTGCAGGGTGCGCAGGCGCTCGTGAATTTTCGGGATGGCGCGGAAGAACTCCAGCGCTTCGTCCACCGTGAGCTCCAGCGCCTCGGCGATATTGATGCCCTTGTAGCGTACCTCAAGGGTCTCGCGGTTATAGCGCGCGCCGTGGCAACTCGGACACTCGACGAAGACGTCGCCGAGGAACTGCATGTCGAGCTTGATCTGGCCGTCGCCCTGGCAGCGTTCGCAACGACCGCCGCGGGTATTGAAGCTGAAGCGGCTGGCGTTATAGCCGCGCACCTTGGCCAGCGGACACTTCGCAAACAAATCACGCAGGTGGTCGAAGAGCTTCGTGTAGGTGGCGGGGTTGCTGCGGGGGCTACGTCCGATCGGTTCCTGGTCGACACGCACGATGCTCTTGAAGGCGTCGAGGCCATCGAGCCCCGTATGCTTGCCGGGGAGCTGGCGTGCGCCATGGAGTTTCCAGGCGGCGGCGCGCCCGAGGATGTCATTTACCAGCGTGCTCTTGCCCGAGCCGCTGACGCCACAGACCACCGTGACTAGCCCGACGGGAAAACTCACGTTCACGTCACGCAGGTTGTGCTCGGCAGCCCCGAGGATGGTCAGCATGCCGCGGCGCGGGGATAGGGTGGCGGCGTCCTTGTAGAGCTCGCTTTTGCCTGAGAGGTAGGGCCCGGTGCGGCTCTTCTTCTCGGCCATGCATTGTTCGGGCGTGCCCTGAAAAACGAGTTGCCCGCCCTGTGCGCCGGCGCCGGGACCTATTTCTATAAGCTCGTCGGCGGCCAGCATGGTCTCTGCGTCGTGCTCGACCACCACGACGGCGTTGCCGCGGTCGCGGAGCCCCAGAAGGGTGTCGATGAGCTTGCGGTTGTCGGTGGGGTGCAGGCCGATGGAGGGCTCATCCAGCACATAGCAAACACCGACCAGTCCCATGCCGAGCTGTGTGGCCAGGCGCACGCGCTGGGCCTCACCGCCGGAGAGAGTCGCATATTCCCGGTCAAGGGTCAGGTAGCCCAGGCCCGTCTCACGCAGGAAGCGCAGACGCTCCGCCAGGCCGTCGACGGCCTCGGACACAGGGGCGTAGTGGGACTCAGGCATGTCTGATTACATTTCTTCGATTAAGCGGAAAAAGCAAAAGGCCAGCTTCATAGTAAAGAAATCCTCGGAGAAAACAGCCGTCGCTCCGCGAATCTGGTGTTTGAAGGTGAAACCCTCGTTTTCGAACTGTGGATGGTAAATGCTGAACTTCTCCTCGATTTTCCGCTTTTCATTGCAGGAAAACAGCGTGGCTCCACGTCCGTATAAGTCCGGCAGGATGATGCCAATGTCCTCGCCACTTTGTTGGACGATACGCTTCCGGCCTTTGCGGATTACTTGCAGGAAGGCCTCACCGTTGCCGTCCCGGACGAGGAAGTCGCCGTACAGGCCTACGCGGCAGTTGGACCAGTCGTGATAAAAGATTCTGTCATCGGAACAACTCCCCGTAATCCGAACCGTGAACAGGCCCGACATGGAGAAACTAACCGTAAGTGGAGAAGCGGGCATGGGGATAAACCAAAGCAAGTTTGGTGCTTTGGCAAATCCTCTTAGACGGCCGGGCTCAAAGCGTCCACTTCTTGCGGTGCATGGCCTTGATGCTGAATTCGCCGGAGTTCTGATCCAGCGTAAAGGAGGCCACGGTGCAGGTGAGAATCGTACCGTAAACGATGGCGAAGAGTATCCAGAAGAACCAGGCGGGCAAGGAGTGGTGCTGAATCGCGTTGATGAAGCCCATGGGGGTATGTGAATTCTCGAAATGCAGCCAGATTTTGGCCACCCAGGCGGAAGCAATGATGCAGAATATCCACAGATAGTTGCGTTTGAAGCGGCGCACCAAGGCCGTCCAGCGGCTGATCTTGAAAGTCGGCATGAGCAGGTCCTCGGCCATGAGCTTGCGCCACTCTCCCTGCAGCAGCCCGGCGTCCCGCATGACTACCGGCATGAGAAAGTGCGCTTCCAGCATGCGTACACGCGCGCGAAAGGCGTCGTAGTAGCGGTAGCGGCGCGCTTCGATGACGAGCAGGAGGAAGCAGACCACGTTAGCGAAGAGGAAGATGAGCTGCGTGTTTTTCGGATCGCCCAGTCCGTAGGTGATGAGACCAGTCATGCTGAGGATGGCCCAATTGGTGGTCACGTCGAGACGTTGCCGCCAGATCATAATTCGCCCCAGCTCGCCGCGATAAAAGTGGACCATTACCGTGTAATAGTCTTTGGAATCGCAAGGAAGCGGTTTCTGATCGAGTTCCGAACTCATCGTTCGATATTCGCGCTATCGATTGCGCGGCGTCAAGGGCGGGTTTTCCTTTTACCGGTGTTTAAAACGCTACCCCGCGATCAGACCTTCCCGGCTTTGCGCCAACGGTAGAGCGTGGTCGGGTGGATGCCAAGCTGGGCGGCGGTCCAGGTGAGGTCTCCGTCGCTTTCGTCCAGAAGTTTTCGGGCCAGTTCCATGCGCTGGCGTTTGTTCGGCATCATGGGCGCGCCGGGCGCAGAGAAAGGCGCCGGGCTTTGGGTGGGGGGGGGAGCGTGCCTGTCCGCTGGGTGATGGATGATGCGATGCGGTGGCGTATTTGAGGAAGAAAACGGTCGCTGGCTGGAGCCGGGAAAGGGGCGTGGTGTAGTCCGCTCAGCCAAGGGGAAGGGAGCCCGGCTGCCATCGGCGCGCAGTTGACGCCGTGCGGGCGGGTCCCACCAGGACGCGCGCATGACGGGCCCATCGTAGTGGATGGCCATCCTCTCGATGACCTGCTTGAGCTCGCGCACGTTGCCGGCCCAGTCGTACTGCTGGAACTTTGCGATCAGCTCCGGTTCCAAGGTTTCGAAATTCTTGCCCATGCGCACGGCGGCATCACCGAGGAAAAGCATGGCCAGGTCCGGAATGTCCTCCACGCGGTGGCGCAGGGGAGGGGTGTTGAGAATGACTTCGGAAAGGCGGTAATAGAGGTCGAGCCGGAAGTTACCCTTGTCGCTCTCTTCGCGCAGGTCGCGGTTGGTGGCGGAGATAACGCGCACGTTGCAGGCATATTCCTTGGTGGAGCCCACACGGCGCGCCTGACGTGTTTCCAGGAAGCGCAGCAGCTTGGGCTGAAGCTGGATTTCCAGCTCGCCGATCTCGTCGAGGAAGAGTGTGCCGCCGGCGGCTTCCTCGACCATACCGGGCTTGGCCTTGGCCGCACCGGTGTAGGCGCCTTTCTCTGCGCCGAAGAGCTCGCTCTCCAGCAGCTCGGCGGGGATAGCCGCGCAGTTCATGGCCACAAAGGGCTTTTTGCCCGAAGCGCGGTGGATAGCCTCCGAGACGCGCTCCTTGCCCGTGCCGGATTCGCCCATGACCAGCACGCTGGCGTTGGTCGGCCCGATACGCTGCACGGACTCCCGCAGGGCGACCATGGCGGCGCTACGCCCCACAAGCCCCTGCGTGTTGATGGGCGCCTGCGCACCGTAAAGTTGCCACCAGAGCTTTTGGGTGTTGGCACAGGACTCGATGGCTCCGTTCCAGCGTTCGTCAGCGTCGTTTTCGTCGATGACGTCGTGCGCGCCGTCGCGGGCGGCGTCCATGATCTGCTTGGTGGAGAGGCCTTCGCCGAGCACTAGATAATACCGGCTGGCGCGCGCGAGCCGCACGCGGGTGTCTGCCCAGTCCGGCTTGAGCGACTCCTCGTAGGGCACCAGATAAACCAACTCGGTCGAGGAAGCGTCGAGGGCCTGTACCTTGGTCTGCGCCTGTACGCGATGCCCCAGCGCCTGAAGGCGTTTGAGAGCGGCGGGAGACTTGCCTGGCGTTAACAACGTCACGCGCATGACGGCAACTTGAATCAGTAAGATTGCATTTGCAATGCAGACTTGCGCTTATTTTTCCTCTTGTAGCTTGCCGATAAAGGCCAGCGCGGCGTCGATGTCGAGGGCCATGAAGTCGGCAAAGCCCAGCCCGGCGACCTTGACGGCGCGGGCGCGGGCATTCAGGCGTTGCCCGTGGCAGTCGGGGCAGATGTTGCTGGTCTGGTACTGCATGAGTCGGGTTTTGAGCCCGTCGCTGCTGGTGGTGCGCCGGGTCTCGGCGAGATCGGCCAGGACGCCTTCAAAGGGCAAGACTTCGGGCTTGGTGTTGCCAGGCTTGAGCTTGAAGGAGAAGAGACGTTCACCCGCGCCGTGCAGAATCTGGTGGCGCGTGTCCTCGGGGAGTTCGGACCAGGGCGTGGTGGGGTCGAAGGGCAGTTGCTCCGCGAGCTGCTTCAGGATGGCATTGCGTTTGATGATCATTGCCTTGGAGCCGAGACGCCAGGGTTTGATGGCGCCACCGCGCACGGTCTTGGACGGATCGGGTACAACGAGTTCGGGCAGGAACTGGTTGGTGCGGCCCACGCCACCACAGGTAGGGCAGGCGCCTTCGGCGTGATTCCAGGAAAAGTGTCGCGGGCTGAGTGGCTCGTAGACCACACCGCTGCTTTCACCGGCGAGTGCGCGGCTGAGCAGGATTTCCTTCCAGGGAGAGTCTTTGTCCGCCTGTACGAGGGCGAGCGCACGGTCACCGCCTTCGCTCAAGGCCAGCTCTAGGCTGTCGGCGATGCGTGCGCGCTGGTCTTCGCGCAGCATGAGGCGGTCGACCACGACTTCGAGATTCATCTCGCCACGGGTGCTGGGGAACTTTTCCAGGTCCGCGATCTCGTGTACTTCGCCGTCCAGGCGCACGCGCTGGAATCCCTTTTGCCGCAGGCGCGGCAGCTCCTCGCGGATGACCGAGGCCTTGGCTGTGATGACCGGTGCGAGCAGCAGGCAGCGGCTACCCTCGGGCTCCCGCAGCAGCCGCGCGATACAGTCGTCGAGACTGCGCCGGATGATGCGACCGCCGTCGATGGGGTCGAACTGCTCGCCGCGCACGGCCCAGAGCAGCCGCGCGTAATCCGCAATCTCCGTGACGGTGGCGACGGTGCTGCGTGGGTTGCCCGCGCCGCCGGTGCGCTGCTCGATGGCGATGACGGGTGAGAGGCCGTGGATGAAGTCGACGTCGGGCCGCTTCATTTGCTCGAGCATGCCGCGGGCGCGGGCGGAAAGACTTTCGATATACTTGCGGTAGCCCTCGGCGTAGAGTGTGTCGAAGGCCAGCGAAGATTTGCCCGAGCCACTCACTCCGGTGATCACCACGAGCTTGCCGCGCGGGATGCGCAGCTCCAGGTCGCGCAGATTGTGTTCGCGCGCGCCTTTGATGTGGATGTCCATTCTGTTTATCGGTTATCGATTCTTAGCTAGCGGTTTCCAGTTCAGGAACGGAGCCGTCTCGTTCGCACGGTAAGTTAACCGAAAACAGACAATCGAAAATCGACAACTGAAAACTAATAATCCACCCGTTCGCCGTTGACGTAGATGCGCACATCGCTGACGTTCTCGGGCTCGAAGTTGTCCGGCGGAAAACGAAAACTGGTCAGCATGAGCGTGATGTCCAGAGCATCGGACTCAAGGTCGTGCCGGTCGCCTTCGACCAGGAAGCGGTAACTGCCGCGTCGGCTGCCGTAGATGATCATGGAAATCTCATGGTCTTCCCCCGCGCCGGTTACCTGGCCACGCAGCACGAGGTGCTTCCAGGTCTTGCCGTCGATGTTGATGGTTTCCTCGCCGGTGACTTCCATCAGGGGATAACGATCCAACATTTCCTTGCGTGTCATGTTGCTGTACTCGTCCAGTGAGGTCGTCCAGGGCCCGACTTCCAGTGTGACGATGCTGCGTTGGCCGACAACGGCGGTGACGGGGGCATTCCAGGAAAGCATTTTCCAGCCGGCCGGAATAGATACCTCGAAAGGGATGGGGCGGCCGGTAATGACGGTACGACGTGGCAGGGGAGGCAGGCTGTCGAGCCGCCGTTGCAGGTAGCTGTCGTTCAGGTTTTTCTTCGGAGCCTGCGGTTTTGGCGGGCCTTTGGCCTCGGCGGGCTCTTCGCCACTTGCCTCCAGACTTTTCAGATACTTTTCGTATTCCTCAGCCTGTTCCTCTGCGTAGTCTGCGATTTCCCCCATCGTTTCCTCGGCGCCTTTACCGGCCAGAGGTTTTTCCCGGATACGACTTTCCACCATCTTAAAATAAAAGACAGAAGTCACCATGCCGAAAGCGAAGGTAGCCAGTATATAATAGCTGGGACGAATGCGCATCGTTTAAAACGACTACGACTTTATTACAGTTGATTCTAAGGTCAAACCCTGGTGACCGGGAATACCTGGGGTTAATGGCCTACGATTATCACTAGGCCTAAGGCCCGCCGAAGTATTGCTGCCAGAAGTCCTGCTCGCTTTCCGGCTTGTCCATGGCGTTGATTTTGGCGGCGGATTGTTGGGCTACGCGGGGCAGGCCGCCGGTAGCATGCGCGAGGTTGGCAATGGAAATGGAAAGGTTGGCCTCGGCGTCGACGAGGTCCTGGCGTGACTGGTCGAGGTCCTGCTGTGCGGTCAGGAGATCCAGCAGGCTATTGATCCCGGTTTGGTAGCCGATATTAATGGCCTCATAGGCTTCACGCTGGGCTTGTACGGCGGCACGCTGGGCGGTGACTTCACCGATGGCGGAACGGAAGCCAAAGTAGTAGGTCCACACGCTGGAGAGTACGCTGAGTTCCTGCGCACGCAGATTCTGGCGGGCTTGACGGGCGAGCGAACGCGCGCTTTGGATGGCGTACTTGTTGTTGAAACCGTCAAAGATGTCCCACTCCAGGGCGAGGTAGGCCTGATAGTCTTCCACTGTTTCAAAGCCTGTGCTGTCCGTGTTTTCATAAGAGCCGGTGACACCGGCTGTGAGCTCGGGCCAGAGGTCGGCCTGGGCGGCGCTAAGGTTGGCGTCGGCTTCACGCACCGCTGCATAAGCGGAGAGGATGGCCGGCCGGTTTTGTAAGGCGACGGCCAGGAGGCGAGAGACATCCTGATCGATTTCGTGGAAGGACGGTGGGTCCAGTGGCGGAACGATTTCCAGGTAGGCACCGACTTGCAGACCCAGCGTGGTGGCGAGATTGGCCCGGGCTTCCTCGATTTGCGCGATGTCCTGCTGTTCCTGGGCTTCGGCGCTGCGGACGCTTGCGAGGGCGCGCAGGGCATCCTGCTTGGTGCCCAGTCCGGACTCGAGTTTTTTACTGGCGGCGTCGTAGGTGGCCTCGGCATTGGCGAGTAGCGCGCGTGTGGCCTCGAGCGTGGAGTTGGCGGCGTTGAGGTCGTAGTAGGCCGTCATGACGTTGAGCACGACATCCTGGTAGGTCTGGTTGTAATCAAAGTTGGCAGCGTAAAGGGCCTCCCGGGCAGCGTCGGCGATAGCCTCGCGTCCACCGAAATTATAGAGGAGCCAATTGATATCGAGCGTCGGGCCGTAGGCTGTCTGGTAGAACGAAGTATTGGGAAACAATTCGTTCTTTAGCTTGGTTCGTGAAAGGGTGTAGCCGGCAGTCACCTGCGGGTAATAGGTGCTCAGGCTTTGCCCGTATTGTGCGGCGACTGACTTCGCGGCAAACCACGAGCTGCGAGTCTGCGGGTTGTTCTCCAGCGCGATGTCCACCAGAATGGGTAGTTCCAGTGGTCCCATGCCGACGAGGGCGCTGGCGGTGTTCGGATGAGCGCTGTTTTTCTGGTTCTGGTTAGGCGAGGGCAGGGCCTTTACCGGAGGTTTCCACTGCTCGGTGGGACGGTGCGCCACCTCCTTGTCGACGTTGACGCAGGAAGTGAGTGTAAAGCAGAATGCCAAGAACAGAAGGCCGGAGAGCGGGGTAAGTCCGCGTGCCTGTCTTGAATCCGTTGTCAGTAGTTTTTTCATTTCTGAATTCTGCATTCTGAATTCTGCGTTAAATAAAATTACTTCGTTCTCTCACCGCGAGCAAAGAAAGGTATGCGGTCCATGACCTTGGTTTGGAACTGCTCGAAGTACAGGAAGAGCGCCGGGGTCACGTAAAGTGTGATCAACTGCGAGACGATGAGCCCGCCGACGATGCAGGAGCCGAGTGGCTTGCGGCTTTCGGCATCCGCGCCGATCCCAATGGCCAGCGGGACGGCTCCGAGCAGCGCCGCGATAGTGGTCATCATGATGGGACGGAAACGGGAGAGGCAGGCCTTGTGGACGGCATCGCGTGGATTCAGTCCCTCGTGCTGATACATGATGGTGAAGTCGATCATCATGATACCGTTCTTCTTCACGATACCCATGAGCATGAACATCCCGATGCCGGCGTAAAGCGACAGATCCTGCCCGAGCAATAGCAGCGTGAGGAGGCCGCCGACGATGGCCACGGGTAGGGCCGTCAGCACGGTGATGGGATGGATGTAGCTTTCGTACAGAACGCCCAGGATGACGTACATGACAAACACAGCGACCACGGCCATGATAGCCATGCTTCTAATCGTCTGCTCAAACAGCTCCGACTGGCCTTCCATCTGTTTGATGACTTCCTGTGGCACGATCTCATCGGCTTTTTGTTTGAGGAAATTGTTAGCCGTTCCGATGGGAACGCCCGGAGCCGTGTCGTAATAGATCGTGACGGAGCTGAAATTATTCAGGTGATTCACGGCCACCGGGCCGACTGAGTAATTCCATTTCGAGATGGTGTTGAAGGGCACCAGGTTCGTCCCGATGTTGTAGTCCTGGCTGTCCATCAGGTAGGTGGTGCTCTGGTTGGTTTGCGAGGCAAAGTAGAGCATCTCCATGTCCGGAGCGTCCTCCATGAACTGAGGCGCGGCCTGGACGATGACCTGATACTGGAGGAAGGGAGCATTGATGAGATATTCGTAATTCTGCGAATAGGCGTCCATCAGCACGGTGGAGAAATTTGTTGCCGTAACGCCCAGGGCCGAAGCCATGTCGCGGTCCAGTCCCACGCTCAACTGCGGGTTGTCCATAAAGAGGTCGGAGGAGACGGAGGAGAAGTAACCGCTTTCCCACATGGCCGCGACGAGCTCCTGGGAGGACTTGTAAATGGAGTCGGTGTCGAGCCCATACATGCTGTAAGCGTAGTTACCCTGATTGGTTGAAAAGGCACCTGCGCTGATCTGCAGGGTGGGCTGGGGGCGAATCAAAGGCAGCACGCCGGGAATCTTTTCCATGGCCTCGACCAACTGCCGATTGACTTCGTCGATGCCGGGGCGCTTGTCGATATCGATGAGTGACACGATGGTGTAACCGAAGTTGCTCTGCACAAACTGCGGCACGCCGGTGACGGTGACGAAGTTTTCCACGTAGGGGTTGGACTTGAGTATGTTGTGGATCTGCTGCTGGTAGTCGTCCATTTGCTGGGGCGAAGTGCCAGTCTGTGCCACGAACACACCTTGGATGAAGCCGCTATCCCCGGTCGGGATAAAGGTCTTCGGGACCAGCATGCCGAACCAAACCACACCGGCCATGCAAACGGCCCAGGCCACGGCCGATACCCAGCGGTGCTTGAGGAAGAAATCCAGGGAGGGACCGTACCAGCCCAGGCACCAGGCCTCGATTTTGTTGGCGAGCTTTTCCAGGCGGGTTTTCTGGTCAGGCTTACGCTCTTTCAGGGCGCGCGCGCACATCATCGGGGTGAGTGAGAGCGAGACCAGTCCGGAGGCGACGATGGCCACGACGATGGTCACGCCCATTTCCTGGAACATCAGGCCCATCATGCCGCTCATAAAGACCAGCGGGATGAAAACCGCCGCCAGCGAAAGCGTCATGGACAGAATGGTGAAACTGATCTCCCGGGCACCCTCCATGGCGGCGACGGCGGGGGACTCCCCGTGCTCTTCCATGCGCCGCACCATATTCTCCAAAAAGACCACGGCGTCGTCCACGAGGAAGCCGATGGAGAGCGTCAGGGCCATGAGAGACAGGTTATCCAGGCTGTAGTCCATCAGGTTCATGACCACGAAGGTCACGAGCAGGGCCATGGGCATAGCCACCATGGGGATGAGGGTGTCACTGGCGCGCCCCAGGAAGAGGAAGATGACCATGCACACGAGAGCGAACGCGATCAGGAGCGTCATCTGTACATCGTTGACGCTCTCGATGATGGTAATGGCGCCGTTGTGGATCGGCGTCATGATGATGGAGCCGGGGATTTGCTCCCGCAACTTGGGCATCATGGCCTCTATATCCTTGGCGATTTGCACCGTGTTGCCGTTGTTGGCCTTCATGATGCCTAGCACGACGCCGGTGGCGCCGTCGGGAATGCCCTCGGCCCAATAGTCCATGTTCAGGTACTGGGACTGGATGGTCTCCACCGCCGTAGCGACGTCGCGCATGTAGATGGGGCGGCCGTCCTTGAAGGCGATGATCAAATTGTCGTAGTCCTCCGTCGTTTCAAGCTGGGTATCCGGGATCAGGGTGAAGCTGTACGAGTCGCTGTTCATCTGCCCGGCGCCAAGCTGGTTGGTACCTTCCTTGATGGCGTTGGCGATGTCGGTAAAGGTCAGCCCGCGGTTGTACAGTTCGTTCGGGTCGACGTTGATCGTAAAGGCCTTGGGGGCGCCGTAGACGTTCACCTGGGAGACGCCGTCGATCATGTTCAACTGCTGGGAGACGGCGGTAAAAGCATAGTTATAGAGGTCGCCCAGAGTCATGGTTGTGCTGACCAGCCCCATGTAGTATACCGGTTGGTTGCTGGGGTTTACCTCTTTGTAGGTGGGCGGGCTCGGCATATCAGTCGGCAGGCTCCCGGTGGCGCGCTGAATGGCGGCCTGGACGCCGGTGGCGGCGGCCGTCAGGTCCATATCGAGGTCGAACTGCAGGATGATGCTCGAATTGCCCAGTGTGTTGGCGGAGGTGACCAGATTGAGGCCTTCGATCTGCAAAAACTGTTGCTCCAGGGGCGAGGCCACATTGGCCGCCATCAGCTCCGGATTCGCCCCAGGGTAGCTGGCGCTGACCTGGATGACCGGGTAGCTGACGTTGGGAAGGTCGCTGACCGGGAGCGAATTATAGGAGAAAATCCCAAAGAGGCCAATGGAGACGGCCATCAGGATGGTCATCACCGGGCGCTTGATAAAGGGCGCTGAAAGGCTCATGGCGAGGCGTCGTGGCGTTTAGGTTCCCGACTGTGAGGACGAGCCTGGCTTGGTTTCTGTTTTTCCGGCCGAAGCAGCGGACGCGATTTGTTTTTTGCCGTCCAGTTCGCTGATGGATACCTGGACGCCGTCCCGGAGCATGAGCAGGCCTTTCGTGACAACTTTTTGACCTTTCTTGAGGCCCTTTTCGATGACGATGGACTTGTCATCCTGGAGCTGTCCAGGCGTTACATAGACCTGTTTGACGGTATTGTCGTCGTTGACGACAAAGACGTATTCGCCTTTTTGGCCGAGGGCGACTGCGGAGCTGGGAATGAGCACCGCATCCTTGAGTTCCTTGAGGTATATGCGAATGGCCAGGGGCTGGTCGGGCCAGAAAAAGGCGTCTTCGTTCTCCAAGGTCGCGCGCAGGTTGACGGTGCCGGTGGTTTCGTTGACCGCATTGCCGAGGATGGTCAATTTGCCGTAGCGGAATTTATCCCGTTCGCTCAAATAGGCAGCGCGTATTTTCAGCTCTCCGCCGGCCTTGGTATACTCTTGGCGCAATTGGGGAAACTTCGTCACGGGCACGATAAAATCGCTGTATATCGGTTGGTACCGCTCGACCGAAGTCAGTTCTGTTCCGCTCATGGCGGTGACGACATTGCCGATGTTGACGTTGTACAAGCCGGCCATGCCGTCGATGGGGGAGCGGATTTCGGTGTAGCCGAGGTTGACTTCGGCGGCAAGCACCTGGCCTTTGGCGGCTTCGATTTGGCCGAGGTTTTCCTTAACCGTGGCCTGCAGGGTTTGAAAGTCCTGCTCGCTGATGAGCTTCTGAGGAACGAGAGCGCGGTTGCGGTCGACGTTGAGTTGATTGATATCCAACTCGGCCTCGGCCTGGGCAAGGTTGCCTTTGGCCTCCATCAGGGCGGCTTCGTAGGGGGGTTGATAGATTTTGAAGAGCAGATCGCCTTTCTTGACCATACTGCCCTGCGTGAAGGGCGACTCTACGATCTGCCCGTCCACCTGGGAAACGATGGTGACTGACTCGAAGGCGGTGGTTTTACCGAGGGTGTCGTAATACAGCGGTACCGTCTTGGTGATGGCAGTGGCGGCGTCAACGGGCCGCGGGCCGGGCTTGGGCTTGGCCTGCTCCTTTTTTCCACAGCCGGCTACCCCTAGCAGGGTGAGTATGGAGACTGCCAACAGTAAGCAGAAGCGGGGGGGATGCTGTAGCGTGCGCATAGTCCTGAGAGGGGCTGCATCATCCGCGAGGCCTAGCGGGCTGTCAATACGGGTTTATCGTCCGGAGTATCTTCTCCGGAGGTGCGGTGCAGCCGTTGGCTACACTACTGTTCGCTCTTGACGTCGACGGTGGCCAGGGCGCTGGCTTTGGCCGTGGCAATGACCATATCCGGATCGTGGTCATTTTGCGGCCCATGGTTGATTGGCTGCGATTTTAACTCCTCAACATAAGCACGTTGAGATTCGCGATGATGAGACAGCATCGCCATCGTCACCACAGCGAGAATCAGCAAGGCCATACCGCCCAGCAAGAATGGTCGCCAGAAGAACCAGAACTCTTCCCATTTATCCCCACGTTTCCCCATACGTAAATAAATTCATAGCATTTTCACAACCATTGTGAAGCATTAAGCCTTCACTGGTGATTATCCGTGAGGGCTGATGGGTTCTTTACCCTATGCGGAGCTTGGTACTTAATGCTTATGGGGAACTGAATTGGGAAAAATCTTTCTTATGAGACATTGCACGCTGTGGAGCCATGCGTACACTGACTCCTATGACTTCGCATCTTTGCCGTATTGGAGCGCTGGCAGGCTTGATAGCCCTGTTGAGCGCTTGTTCAACTGCCCCGGAGACGGGCCGCTCCCAACTGTCGCTCCTGCCGGAGTCCCAGCTCGATGCCATGGGAGCGCAGAGCTTCAACGAGATGAAGCGGGAGCTCAAAATCTCCCACGATCCGGAAATGAATGCCCGCCTGCAGCGCGTGGGTAAACGCATTGTGGAGGCTGCCCGCGCACGCGGCGCAGACCTGCCGCCTCCGTCCCAATGGGAGTTTGTCGTCTTCGAGGACGAAGCCGTCAACGCCTTCGCTTTGCCCGGCGGCAAGGTGGGCTTTTACACGGGCATTTTTCCTCTCTTTCAAAGTGATAACGACCTGGCCATCGTGATGGGGCACGAAATCGCCCACGTCTCCGCCGACCACGGGCAGGAGCGTGTGTCGCAACAACTGCTGGCGCAGGCCGGCAGTGCGGGGCTTGCCGTCGGTCTGGGAGCGTCCGATGTCGACAGTGATACGGCGCAACTGGCGCTGTTGGGTTTCGGCTTGGGCGCACAGGTAGGCGGTTTGCTCCCGTTTAGCCGTCTTCAGGAGTCGGAGGCCGACCATATCGGGCTTATCTATTCGTCCTCAGCCGGCTACGACCCGCGCGTGGCGGTTGCATTCTGGGAGCGCATGGGGTCTCAGGGCGGGCCGACACCGCCTGAGTTCCTTTCAACCCATCCGGACTACCGCACGCGCATGGATCGGCTGCGCAAGCTCATGCCCGAGGTGCTGCCGCTGTATCAGAAGACGCGCAACGACTTTTCGGACTACTCTTTGTTGGGCCCGGTGACGCCGGAAAACATGTATGCCTTTTATCATGCCGAGGCGCGTGCGCTTTCAGGCTTGGAATAGGTCGGTAAACCCTGAAAGGTGTCGGCCATGCTCGATCCGATTCAGCTCATCTCTGAATATTCTTCTTTTCCCAGCGTTTCGACTGACCCGGCCTACGCCGAGGGCATGCAGGGCGCGCGGGACTTCATTGCAGGCAAACTGGAGGCGCTTGGGTTTGGCGTCGAAGTGATTCCCACGCCCAAGCATCCCATCATCCTGGCCGAACGAGGTGATGCCGACTCAGGCTGGCCGCATCTGATGCTTTACAGCCACTACGACGTTCAACCGGCCGATCCGTTCGACTTGTGGGACTCCGATCCGTTCAAGCCCGAGGTGCGCGGTGATCGGCTTTACGGGCGTGGTGCGGCGGATAACAAAGGGCCCACTATCGTCCAGCTTTGTGCGCTGGCTAAGGTGCTTGAGGCCCAGCCCGATTTGCCCTTACGCATCACCTGGCTAATCGAGGGTGAGGAGGAAATTGGAAGCCCCAGCATCCCTGGCTTTCTGGAGAAGTACGCCGCCCGCCTGGGACAGGCCGACTTCATCGCGCTTTCCGACACCGGTTGCCCCAATCCTGAGCAACCTGCCATCACCATCGGCCTGCGTGGGTTGGCTCCGCTGGAGTTTCGTCTGCGCGGTCCGTCGCATGACCTGCATTCGGGTATTTGCGGTGGCGCGGTCATGAATCCTTTGCGAGCGCTTTCGGCTTTGGCTGGCTCTCTGCACAAGCCCGACGGCACCGTGGATGTAGCGGGTTTTTACGATGATGTCATCGAACCGCAGGACTGGGAGCGCGATGAGCTGGCCAAGCTGCCTACCTCTCTGGAGGAGCTGCAGGGTGCCTTGGGCGTGCCTGCCTTCGACTGCCCGCCGGGTCTAAACCCTTTCGAGGCCACCCGTCTGGCGCCTACACTGGAGTTCAACGGCATGGGCGGCGGCTATCAGGGCGAGGGTGAAAAGACCATCATCCCCAGCCGTGCCTTCGCCAAAATCACTTGCCGCTTGGTGCCGAACCAGGTTCCCGAGGATATCCTCGCCAAGGTCGAGGCCGCAATCCGCGAGCGTTGCCCGGAATCGGTGGAGTTGGAAGTGCTGCTGCGCGCGGGTGGGGGACCTTATATGGTGGTGCCGCCCGGACGTCCGAATACGCCCGCCGATCAGAATCCGCATCTGGCCCGAGCCTTCGAGATTGTCGATACCGCCATGAAGGATGTCTGGGGACGCCCACCGGTTTACCTGCGCGAGGGCGGCAGTGTGCCCATCATCGGCATGCTCAAGGACGCCACTGGCTGCGACAGCCTCATGATGGGACTCTTCACCACGGAGGACCGTCTGCACTCGCCCAACGAGAGTTTTCACCTGGGCATCATGCAAAAGGGTATCGACACCTACGCGCGTCTCTTCGCCGGCCTCGCAAGCAAAGCTTGAGGATGTCCTGTGCGGTCACGCACCGCAGGGTTTGGGGGGCGCGTAGCCCCATAACACGATTGGGCTAGCCGTTAAGCAGGATGAGGTCGACGCGGCGGTCATCGATGACGTCGGCGGAGTCCTTGGGCATGTCCTGATCGGCTTCGAGTTCGCCGAGTGAAAGGATGTCGATGCGGTCGGCGCTGATGCCGAGCTGCACAAGATAGGTTTTGACGGCATTGGCGCGGCGGTCGCCCAGGCCGAGGTTGTACTCGGTGGTGCCGTACCAGTCGGTATTACCCTCAGCCACGAGGCGGGCGGCAGGATTGCTGCGCATGACGTCGGCCACCTGCTCGAGCTTGAGCCGCTCGCTGGGACGGATGCTGAACTCGTCGTAGCCGAAGTAAATCACGTCGACGACTTCTTCATTGCTACCGTCCATGAAGCTGTTCGGGTCACGACCGGGTAGGTCACCCTCGGAGTAAAGATCCGTGCCGGAGCCGTTGAGGCCATTGTTGTACACATCACCGGATGCCCAAATGGGAGGGCCACCGGGCCGGGTGGGGTCGCCCATCACGGTGTCGGAGGGCGTGGGGTTGGTCTCTTTTGAGCACCCCGTGAGGAATAAAAAGGCAAGGGCAGCCAAGAATGAGCCGGTTTTGACAATGGAGTTCATCAAAGATAAATGTGGCGCTCTCAAAATCAGGGTTCAAGTTATTTCGCGGGTCAGCGTGACATTTTCGCAAAAATCTTTCAAACGTGAGGTCGTTTTCCTGGTGGATAACGGTTCGCTACGCCCTGCGGTCACGCTGGGGCTGCGTCGTGTGGCCTGGCGCCTGTCGCGCGAAACCGGCGCGGAAGTCCTGCCGGTGTCCGTATTGCATTCGGATAAACTGCCTGCAACCGAGCTTGAGGGAGCGCCCGCGATGGTCTTTCGGGGGGCGATCAAGCGGCTGCTGGCAGAGGGGGTGCGTCATTTTCGCGTGCTGCCCTTTTTCTTCGGGCCGAGTCGTGCCCTGACGGATTTCCTGCCCGAGGTTTTTGAGCGGGAGGCAGCTTCCTGTCCGGATGCTCGTTTGAAAATCGCGCCGCCGTTGGGGGGAGACCCGGCTGCGCCGGATCCGCGTTTGGCCGAAGCACTCGCTGATCGCATGAGGCAGGTACGCGAAGCGGAGGGCTTGGATGACACGCCGGTGGTGCTGGTGGACCACGGTTCGCCGGTCCGTGCCGTGGCGGAATTACGTGATCGGGTAGGGGAGCAGCTTGGTGCTTTGTTGCCGGGTTGCCGCGTTACGGTGTCCTCGATGGAGCGTCGCCCGGAGCCGGAATATGATTTCAACGAGCCTTTGCTGGAGCACCTGCTCGGTTCGCCGGGCTTCGATGCCGGTTCGTTGGTGGTGGTCCCGATGTTCCTGCTGGAGGGGCGTCATGCCGGCCCGGATGGTGACATCGCGCAGATGTGCCAAAATGCGGAAGCGAAGTGTCCCGGTTTAACGATCCATCAATGCGCGTTGCTCGGCGAACACCCACTCATCCTGGCCATTCTCAAAGACCGCCTCAAGCAGGGCAGTGGCCCTGCTGCTTAGGCTTGGTTTTGATTGGGCAGTGCAGTGTCGATAATGCCGTGCTGGATAGCGTAGCGCGTCAGGCTGGCGACATCGTGCAGGTCGAGCTTCTTCATCAGGTTGGTGCGGTGGTTCTCCGCCGTTTTGACGCTGATGTTGAGCTTGCGGGCGACTTCCTTGGTGCTGTAACTCTCGGCAATGAGCTGGAGGACCTCACGCTCACGGGCGGTCAGTATTTCCATGCCCTTCTTAGACATGGCCTGCGGGTTGAGTACGGCCTCGCGCAACATCTGCGCTACCTCGGGACCAAAATAGCTGCCGCCGTTGGCGACGATTTCGATGCCCTTCTTCAACTCGGACAGGGGCGCCGACTTCTCCACGAAGCCATGGGCGCCGGCCTGTAGCAGCTCGCGCACGAGGGATGGGTTTTGATATCCGGAGAACACCAGCACGCGGGTATTCTGCAAATGTTTGGAGAAGCGACGCAGTACCTCCGCTCCGTTCAGTCCGGGCAGCATAACGTCGAGGATGACGAAATCCGGTTTCGTCTCCAGGCACATCGTCAGTGCGGATTGCCCATCGCCAGTTTCGGCGATAACTTCGAAAGTAGGATCTGCCGAAACGACATGAGCGATCATTTCGCGGACAGCCGTTTGGTCTTCAATTATTATGACACGCTTCATTGCGTAATATCTTTATAAATATGATATAAAGGCCTTAGATTACCAGAGTTTTCAGTTTCATTGCGAAGCAAGGTTTACCTTGCAATCAAGTTTTACAAATTTATTACGAAAAATCACCTTAACAGGGTACAATTTCTCGTGTAGGTAGGGGCATAAGCCTAGGGGCAGTGCTTGATTAGATGAATGACTGAATGTTCTTACCGGAAAATAAAAAAGCCCTCCGTGGGGAGGGCTGGAAAAGTTGCCAGGCGTTTTATGCCTCAGGCTTGGTCTTACGCAGGCCAACGACACGATCACCGTCGGACCACTGGCCGCGCTTTTGCAGCAACTCAACGCGCTCGAAGCGCTTGAGAACGCTACGCTTTTTGCGGGCTGCTGCCGTACCTTTGGAGAAACTGGGATGCTGTGACATGATTCTGAGAATTGGAATTAGCAAAAGCGGATGAAAAAAGGCTAACCGCCGCGCTTGGTCAACAATAAAAGAAGACGTTTCCGGGCAGAACGCGATCCGGTGATCACCAGGTGGAGGTCACCATATTGACGATTTTGTCAGCCAGCTTGGCGGTCAGTACTGGCATGGCCTCATACTCGGAGGGTTGGAAGCCGCCGGTGACAAAGGCCTGCTGCGTGGCGCTGACTTCGCGCGCGGGGATGAAAGCCTTATCGGTGCGGTTGTCCGTCAGAATGACAGTGGCATCCAATGTCAGCCCGAAGGACTCAGCAAGGTAAGTGTCAGACTGCTGCGTGGCGGCGACGTTACGCTCATAATCGGTAACGATGACCTGCAAGGTGGCGTCAGCGGACGGGCTGTCGACGATCTTGATGGCCTGCTGTTCCTGGAGCTTGGCGATGATTTGCTGGCTAAGGAGGGCCTGCACCTGCGGAGCCATGGAGCGGTTCTTGACCGGCGGCACGTACAGGGTGGTGAAAGGTAGCTCGGCGGGCTGGCCCAGGCGGTAGTTTGCGCAGCCGGTGACGAACAGCAGTGCGAGAACCAACCCGGCACAGGCAAGTGTGCTCCGGAGGTATGAGTGCGGATTATTGGTCACCGGCGGGAAGGTCCTGGTTGGTGGCTTGCTCGCCCTGGAACTTGTCCACTTCCTCCTGTTTTGGATTGGCGGGCCCGGGCGGATTGTAGGGCTGCAGGATGCCGTCTTCGTAGAGCGGGGCTTCGCCGGGCGGGTAGAAGCCGGGCTCGCCGTCGGGGCCTACACCGGGCTCGACCATGCCGGGCTCTTCCATGAAGGGCTCGACCGGCACACCAATGCCCTCGTACTGCTGGGGCGGCTCTCCGGGCGTGAAGACCTCACCGGCTTCGGCGCCGGGCGTTTCCATGAATTGCTCGGTGGATTCGATCTGGAAGGCTTCGTCTTCCAGATTGTCGACCTCGGACTGCTCCAGGTATTCACGTTCGCTCGGGCGCTTGTAGCGACCGAAGATCCAGTCCACCGGTGTCATGGGAGCCTTGATGCCGGCTTTGATCTTATCGATCTGCTCACGGGCTTGTATGGCTACGGAAGAGCTGGGGTCGACCGTGATAGCTTCGTTGTAGAAGGTGAGGGCGGCGCGTGAGTTGTTGCGGAACTTGTAGTAAAAATCGCCGAGCTTGTATTTGCTCATAGCGAGGGTTTCGCGCATGTAGTACAGGCCCGCTTCGGCCTCATAGATGCCGTCGGCCTTGGGAAAGAGAATCATGTAGTCGGAGTAGTAGCTGAGAGCCTGGCGGGTGGCCTCCTGGTCATAGGATGCACCTTGCACGAGCGAGGCGTAGGTTTGGGCCAGGGTCAGGTAGGCGTCCGAGGAAAGGATGCTGCCGGGGTAATTGTTGATCAGGCGGTCGAGTGCGTCGATGGCTTCCTCCTGCTTGTCTTCCTTGTTGGCAATGATGGCGGCGTTCATCAAGGCCAGCGGCGCATACTCGCTGTAGGGAGCGTTTTTGACCACGGCCTCGTAGGCATCGACGCCCAACTGGTAATCGCGAAAGCCCGGAATGACACCCCAGTAATAGGGACGTTCGCCGTCCTGCACGAGCTCGCCAATCTTGTACTGGGAGGAGATGACCTGGTTGAAATTCGGGTATTCCGGATAGCGGCGGATGATGGCGTTGAATTCCTTGTTGGCACTTTCGAACTGGTGGCGCTGCGTATAAATGAAACCGCGCTGATAGTGGGCCTCCGGAGCGAAGGCGGTGTTCGGGTAATCATCCACCACGTCATCATAAAGGCCAAGGGCCGTCCATTGGCTGCCTTTATCCTGGGCGATGCGGGCCTGAGCCATCAGCTCGGCGGCTGATTCATGCTCGGTGGAGCCAGGCTGGTCCAGGGATTTGGGCACGTCACCCAGTAGTTTCCAGCGGCTCTCTTCCTGCACCCATTCGACGCCGGGGAAGGCGGCGTACAGGGCAGGCAGAGCCCAAAGAACGGCGAGGAAGAATCCGGTAACGCGAAGTTGCATGTGACTAACTTTCAATCGGTAAATCATTGCCATTTAAGGAGAGCGCCCGCCCAGGTCAAGCCAGCGCCAAAGGCGGCCAGCAGAATCCGATCCCCGGAGCCGAAGCGTCCCAGGCGGCGTGCCTCTTCCAAAGCCAGCGGAATGGAGGCGGCGGAGGTGTTGCCATAGCGGTCGATATTGACGAGGAAACGGTCCAAGGGCAGCTCCAGACGGGCCGCCAGCGCATCGATGATACGGATATTGGCCTGATGAGGGATGACGCAGGTGATATCCGCTGCGGTGAGGCCGTTGCGCTCGAGGAGATCGTTGGCGACGGCTCCCATTTCCTTGACGGCGAGCTTAAAAACCTCCTTACCGCTCATGCGCAGGTAGTGCTGCCGGGCTGCCAAGGTTTCGGCGGAGGCGGGCAGACGTGATCCGCCCGCCGGGGTGTGCAGCAAATCGGTACGGCTGCCGTCGGCCCCCAAAATCATGTCCACGATGCCCACGCCGGGTTCGTCCACAGCTTCGACGATGCAGGCTCCGGCGCCGTCGCCAAAGAGGACGCAGGTGGAGCGGTCTTCCCAATCCAGGATGCTCGACATCTTTTCCGTGCCGACCAGAAGCACGCGCTTATAGGCACCTGACTGCACCAGGCGCGTGACCACATCAAGGCCGTACAGGAATCCGGAGCAGGCCGCAGAAATATCGAAAGCGGGGACGCGCGGAAGCCCTAACTCGGCCTGAATCAGGCAGGCAGTGGCGGGGAAAGGCAGCTCGGGCGTCATGGTCGCGCAAACGATGGCATCGATATCGGTGGCCTGAAGGCCGGCGTCCGCCAAGGCGGCGCGGGCGGCTTCGGCTCCCATCTGTGATACCTCCTGGCCAGGCTCGGCCAGCCGTCTTTCTGCAATGCCTGTGCGGGTGCGGACCCACTCGTCCGATGTTTCTACATGCAGTGCGAGCTCGTCATTGGTCACTACCTTGTGGGGCACAAAAGTGCCGAGACCGGACAGGATGACGGAGCGTTGGGAATCTTCCATAGGTATTTAGCAAAACGGAAAGGGGATAGTCTTTTCGCCGGGATGGCAATAGGTTTGTTCAAAGGATTCCTGCAGGCCGTTGAACGCCGGTTGCTTTTTCGGTAAAGTGGACCCAGATTGTCCCCATGACTGTTTCCGGATTAAAGCTGGCTCTGGTGCAGATGCCGGTGGCAACGCTCGCGGTGGAGGACAACCTGGCCCGCGGGGCTGAGTTGATTGCCCGCGCGGCGGCGGAAGGTGCGAATCTGGTGGTTCTGCCGGAGCTTTGGACGACAGGCTTTCACTGGCCAAAGAACGTTCAGATGGCCGCGGAGCATGTCGGCATTCACGAGCGGGTGGCAGCCCTGGCGGTCAAACACGGAGTTTGGCTGGCGGGCTCGCTTCTAAGCGTCGGTGTGAAGGGAGGGGCGGCCAACACCAGTATGCTTTTTTCCCCGGAAGGGGCCTGTGTGGCTCAATACAGTAAGATGCATCTGTTCAGCCTGACCGGTGAGGATCGTTATCTGGAGCCGGGGGCCGAGGCTGTTTGCGCTGAATTGCCCTGGGGGCAGGCCGGTCTGACGATCTGCTACGATCTGCGCTTTCCCGAGCTGTGGCGCATGCTGGCGCTGGCAGGTGCACGGCTGATTCTATGTCCGGCCGGCTTTCCTGAGCCCCGGCAGGAGCATTGGCGAACTTTGCTGCGCGCGCGTGCCATCGAAAACCAGTGTTTCGTGGCGGGCGTCAACCAGACTGGGACTCAGACCATTGCGGGAGGTTCGCCTTTGACCTATTTCGGCGGCTCACTCCTGGTGGACCCCTGGGGTGAAGTCATTTGGGAGGGCGGACGCGATGAAGCCTTGCATGTGGCCGAAATCGACCTGGGCAAAAGCGATGAAGTGCGCCGCCGGATGACGGTGTTCCAAGACAGGCGGCCTGAGTGCTACCGCCTCGGGTAACCGTAACCCTACTGATTCTGGCCTGCCAGGGCAGGGCCGGGCTCGACCGGGTCGGTATTTTGGGCTGCAGTGCAGTTCTTGCCCATCGCCCAGTTCTGGAAGTCATTGTAGTCTTTTTTCACGTACGGATGCCACTCGACCGTGCCGCCGAAATCCTCATCGACGTGGGGGTGGGTTTTTACCGTATCGGGATACTTGCAACCCGTCAGGGCAAAGAGAGAAGCGATGACTACAGCAATAAAGGTTGTGCGCATAATGGTTGGGTATAAAGGCTCCACAGTATGGCGCAAGGCTGAAATACTGCCATGGAGCGCTTAATCTGCGTCTTTGGTCAACCCCTGCAGCGCCTCCGAAAACGCCAACAGGTCCGTAGCGACACGCTTGACGCGCTCTTGCACGGCGGGGTCCGCGATGGTCTGCTGCTCAAAGGCTTGGCCGGTGGCGTAGACAAAACGCGGAATGACGACGCAACGGAAATCCAGCATCAGGCTGTTGGCAAAGGGCATAATTGACATATAGCTGCCATGGCCCCCTGCCGCGCAGAGGAAGCCAACCACCTTGCCGTTCCAGGCTTGCCCGGTCAGCTCCAGCAGGTTTTTGGCCGCAGCATTGGCATCGTAGTTGTAGACTGGGGTGGCCAGGAGTATGCCGCTGGCTGCAATGATGCGCTCCCGCACCGGCTGGACGTTCTCGTGGCCGTAGCTGGCACCTCCGTCACAGAAGGGGAGCTCGGTTTGGGCCAAATCGAGCAATTCCGGCTGGGCTCCCTGAGCTTCCATTGCGGCTATTGCCTCGCGGGCAAGGATGGCGCTACGACTGGCCGGGTTATGGCTGCAACTGATGACTAATGGTGACATGTCGGGTGATGTTTGGGCACGAGCCGCCTTTGTCGAACGCAAAAAAAAGCCCCGGCGTGAGCCGGGGCTTTTGGAAAGTTGTTTGGTTGAATCAACCACCAGCCGGGCTGATATCGATACCCGGGTCGATGGGTTCATCTGGAGTTTCGCCTTCGTTTTCGGTTGGCTCGGTGGGTGCCGGCGGAAGGACAATCTGGTCGGTTTCGGTTTGAGCTTCCTGAATTTCGTCAACTGCGTCCTGGGCGGTTTGGGTTTCCTCTGCGGTAGCAGGGCGGGGTGTGCCAACATTGGTCACCGTAACGACCTTCGTGCCTTGTGGAGTCGTCGATACGCTACCCGAAACCGTTACGGATTCACCGGGAGCGATATTGGTAGGATTGCCTTCCACGATGGCGACGACGTCACCGGAGGCATTGGTGATGGTAGTGAAGACCTGATCGCCGCTTTGGGTCACAGTCACCACGTAGTCGGTACCACGGATACCAGCGGAAGCGGTCGGGGTGTTGACATTGTACGTCGAACCTTCCTGCAGGCGCTTGACCTGGCCGGCTACCGTTCCACCATCGAGGTACAGTTCCGTCTTGGACTGGCTTGGGTCTTCCGTCAGGCGCATGAACGTGCCCTGTGAGGGGTCGAACTCAGCCTGGACGAACTCGGAAACTTCAAAGGTGCTGTTTTCCGAAACGGTCACCGCAGCGCCGTTCGAGAAGAGAAGCAGGGCGGAGGACTTTTCCCCGGTCACCACCTGCATCCCATCGCTGAACTCCATGCCACGTTCGAGAGGCTTGGTCGCACCGGTTTCGGTGTTGACCAAGTTGACTGTCCCCCGGGCGGAGAAGACTTTAATAGTACCTTCCGACATTTGAGCTTGGGCCAAGGTGGGCACCAAAACTGCAAGGCCGGTCAGAAGAATGAATTTACGCATAAGATTCATCGCGAGCAGGTGTTCGTGTTGGGTGACTGGTTTGTGTCGTAGAGACTTCTAATTGATTAAATTATGCATTCGTTCTACAGCCTCGGGCAGGTGAGTTCAAGCAAATTGTTGTCCGGGCACGGAATGAGTTTTCCTGTCTCTAATATTGGGATTTACTATTGGCATGGAGCGGGTGGGCTATCTAAGCTTGGTACTCATGAGCGCCGTTTCGCGAAAAAACACTATCTTGGGCATTGATATCGGTGGCAGCGGCATAAAGGGCTGCCCGGTAGACCTGAAAACGGGCGAATTCGCCGAGGAGCGTCTGCGGATACCGACTCCGCAGCCGGCGACACCCATGGCGGTGGTCGAAACCATTTCCCAGATAATTGATCATTTTAAGTGGAAGGGGCCGGTGGGCTGCGGTTTTCCGGGAGTTATCCACCGCAACACGGTCTTCACCTCGGCAAATCTCGACGATAGCTTTGTGGGATTCGATCTGGGCAACGGTATTTCCAAAATCACCGGACAGCCGGTGGGTGTTATTAATGACGCCGATGCGGCGGGCCTGGCGGAAATGCGCTTCGGAGCCGGCCACGATTTTGATGGTCTGGCCCTGTTGGTGACCGTGGGTACCGGGCTGGGCACGGCTCTTTTGTATAAGGGCGAGCTGATCCCCAATATGGAAACGGGGCACCTGCTAATGAAGCATAAGCACAAGCTCGTCGATGCCGAGAGCCTGGCGGCGGACTCCGCGCGTCGCGCACAGGACATGAGTTGGGAGACCTGGGCCAAGCATTTCAGCAAATACCTGAATTACGTACACGCCTTGGTTCGGCCGGAAATGTTCATCATTGGCGGTGGTATCGCCAAAAAGGCCGATAAATTCATGAAGCTGATTAAGTGCGACTGTGAGGTGCGTGTGGCTACTCTGGAGAACAAGGCAGGAATCATCGGTGCGGCGGTAGCCGGAGCTGAGATGCCCCAGGCGACATCAAGGAAGGCACGCAAGAAGGCCGATTAACGGTTATTATTAGTATACCGGTAATTACAGTCAGGTGGCGTTGGATTCCACGATGCCAATGGCTTTGAGCAGGAGCATTTCCAGGCTTTCCATCGTGATGGGCTTGGACAAGAAGGTGTCCAGGCCAGCCTCGAAGCAGCGCTCAGGATCCCCCTTGAGGGCTGATGCGGTAATCGCGACCAGACAGAGTTTTACCTTCGCCTTGATTTTTGCTTCATGGGCGCGGATGCGCCGGGATGCTTCGATGCCGTCGACGACAGGCATGTTAATGTCCATGAACACGACTTGGTAAGGCCTCTCTTTAATTTTATCGATGCACTCCTGACCGTTCATAGCCAGGTCGGCCTCGTAGCCAAATCGTGCCAGCATCGACTGTAAAAGCTGAGCGCTGGTGGGGTTATCCTCAGCAACGAGGATATTGAGGGGATGTTGCTTGGCGATTTTTTCCTGACGGGGAGTCCGGTTGGCCAGGCTGGATTCGGCTGCCGCGTTACGGCTGTGTACGACGATCTTGAAGCTGAACTGCGAGCCTTTTCCGGGCGTGCTTTGCACGCGGATTTCGCCCCCGAGCATCTGGCACAGTCGCTGGGAAATAGCCAGACCGAGACCGGCGCCGCCGTACTTGCGGGTGGTGGAGGCGTCCGCCTGCGAGAACAACTGGAAGATGCGCAGTTGGTCATCCTGGGCTATGCCGATACCGGTGTCTTCCACGCGAAATTCCAGCAGGGATTCCGGGTCGGCATCCTGGCTGCGTGCCCCATCGACCGTGCGTTCGACGAAAATGCGAATATAGCCGGAGTCGGTGAATTTAACCGCATTGCCAACCAGGTTGAACAGAATTTGCCTCAGTCGGGTAGAGTCGGTTTCGATGAACAACGGCAGATCCGCGGCCATATGCAGCTCCAGGCTGACGCCATGCTGCTCGGCGTCGCGGCGGAAGATGGAGACCACCTCCTCCATCAGGTCGCGCAGATTGAAACTGGTCTTTTCGATTTCGAGTTTGCCGGCTTCGATCTTGGAAAGGTCCAGGATGTCGTTGAGCAGCTTGAGTAGCGTCCGGCTACTGCTGTTGATGACTTCAAGCATGTCTCCCTGATCCGCGGAGACATCGGTTTCGCGCAGCAGTGAGGTGAAACCGATGATGCCGTTGAGCGGTGTGCGGATTTCGTGGCTCATGGATGCGAGGAACTCCGACTTGGCGCGGTTGGCGGCCCGGGCCTCGTCGCGGGCTTCGCGCAGCCGTTCGGACTCGATGCGCTGGGCTTCGACCAGGCGTTCCTGCAAGTGGCGTTCGCGTTCCTGGGAGCGTTCGCGTTCTTCCTTTTCGGCTTTGAGTTCGTCGATGCGGCGTTTGAGCTCCTCACTGGTCAGGCGCAGGCCGATATCGGAACTCTGGATGCGGTTCAGCATATGGTTGAAAGAGTCGGTCAGCCGCCCCAATTCGTCTTCACCGAGTTTACGCGCGCGCAGAGAGAAGTCCTCTTGCTCGGTAATGCGGTCGGCCGTGGCCACCAGTTCTTCCACAGGTGCTGAAATCCTGCGCATGTAGCTGAGAGATAGCCTCGCTGCCACCAGGGAACAGACTGCGATGATGACTATACTGAATAAAGCCGATCCGAGCAAGGCATGGTAGACCGGACTGCGATCTGAATCGATCAGGAGCCGGCCCACGTTGCGACCTCGGTAGGAGATGAGTTTCTCGATCACTAGGCAGTTCGTGAAGATATTACAGTCCTCGGGCCTGGGCCAACGATCCCCCAGGGAAACCGGTGCGCCGGGATCGCG
The DNA here is from genome assembly GCA_030432235.1 of Verrucomicrobiia bacterium. GTDB lineage: Bacteria > Verrucomicrobiota > Verrucomicrobiia > Opitutales > Cerasicoccaceae > JAUIHT01. The sequence goes on from JAUIHT010000001.1 coordinate 1,457,547, forward strand.
GTAATAGACAGCGATCACTTCTCCCCGGTCATCAATGATCATGGCACGGCGGACGGAATGTTGGGACCTCAGTTGCTTCAGCGCTTCACTGGCCTTGTCACGATTTCGGTTCGCGATATCGGTTCCGAGGCTGATCGCCATGATCTCGCCCATGGCGTCCAGGTCGTCCCTCATGTGGCTGTTGAGTTGGTAGACCTGGAAGCCAACGATGAAGATACAGGAAAGAATCACTGCCAGGAGGGCGGTGGCGCTGCTGATCAACATCAGCCTCGCCCGCATGGGCCAGCTGGTAATGCTCTTCATCCTAATAATACACGAATCCCGATGGCGTTGCTATTGCTGGCGATGACGACCCAGAAAGTGCATTCCATACCGCAATTATGACGCAAGTGTTTTCGTTACGAAATTCTTAGTGATTAACGACTAATTTTGCGCCGGGGGCAAGCTTGTGCTGGTTTTAGCGGAACACTGTCGAATGCGGCAACTCTCTCCTTGCCATTGATTTTTACAACGCCAAGCTTGGAATGAGCGTCTGCCTTGTGAATGAAGCTGCGTTTACGCCATAAAGTAATCGGTCTTGCTCTGGGATCTGCCCTGTTCCCCGCCATTGCGCTGTCGGTGTTTGTCGGCATCCAGGAGGGGCGCAGCAGCAATCAGGTGCAGGCGGAGCTTGGAAAGATCGTCAGCAAGAGCCTGTCTGATACGACAGAGGAAGTCTACGGTCTGTGCCTGACGGCCAACGATCTGGTGCAAAAACACGTCAATGCCACCTTGCATGTGGCCCGCTATTTGTTCGAGCAGGCCGGGCCGGTCAGCTTCGGCCCGGAGGAAGTGCCCTGGCAGGCGCGCAACCAGTATACGGGTGAGGTCATCGAAATCATGTTGCCTGAGATGAAGGTCGGCGGCGTCTGGTTGGGGCAGAATTTCAATTCCGGGGAAAAGACACCGGTGGTCGATCAGGTTCGCGAGTTGGTTGGCGGTACGGCTACGATTTTCCAGCGCATGAACGAATCCGGTGATATGCTGCGGGTGGCTACCAACGTGAGCAAGCTCGACGGCAATCGCGCGATTGGCACTTTCATTCCGGCGGTCAATCCGAACGGGGAGCCCAATCCCGTTATCCAGACGGTAGTGGACCAGAGAGAGACCTATCGCGGCCCCGCGTTTGTCGTCAACGACTGGTATCTGACTGCCTATCAGCCCATCATGGGGGAGGGGAATTATGTCGAAGGGATTCTCTACGTAGGCGTGAGGCGCGAATCGGTCGCCACTCTGCGTCGCGCCCTGGACTCACTGGATATCGGTGAGCACGGTTTCGTCTGGATTATGTACGGGGCGGATAGCAAGCGTGCCGGCCAGTTCGAGTACACTTCGCCGGGGCGTTTTCCCTATACCGGCGACACGTCCACTATCACGGACGTAAACGACGAGCACTACTTTGAAAAAATCCGCCAGGACGCCATCAAGCTCGACGGCGGTGAGGTTGCTTCCAGGGTTGCCAGTTGGGCGGACCCGACCGACCCCAGCCACATTCACACGACCGAGATTCACTACACCTATTTTCCCGAGTGGGACTGGGTTATCGGGGTGACGGCTTTTGAGGAAGATTATGCCGAGCCCCGTCGTGCCATTTCGAATGTCTTCAGTCAAATCCTCATGGGAACCACCATCGGTGGCCTCATTGTGGTCATCGCCGTGGCCTTTATCGCGACCTATCTTGGTGGACTCATCGCGCAGCCCATCTCCTTCCTGACCGGGGTCGCGGCCAAAGTGGCCGAAGGCGATCTCGGCGGAGCGATGTCCTTGGCGCGGGGCGGGCTTTGCAACAAGCGTAGCGCCAGCGAGGAACTTTCCAAGGCCAAGGACGAGACGGGTGATCTCTATCGTGCTATTATGGCCATGATCGAAAACCTCCGGCGGCTCGTGGGTGAGGTCAAGCAATCCAGTACCGAGCTCATGGGTTCGGCGTCGGAGATTTCCGGCACGGCGCGTTTGCAGGAAGGCACGGTGCAGGACTTCGGCGCCTCCTCCAGTGAGATCGCCGCAGCAGTGAAGGAGATTTCCACAACGGCTAAGGAGCTTACCGGCACCATGTCCAACGTCTCCGAGAGCGCACGCCGCACTGGCGAGGCCGCGGGAGATAGCCGCTCTTCCCTCGGGGAGATGCGCGAGGGCGCCGAGGAGCTGGCCGTCGCCACCACTTCCATATCCGACAAGCTTTCCGTCATTACCGAGCGCGCAGGCAACATCAGCAGCATCGTCACTACCATCGCCAAGGTGGCTGACCAGACCAACCTGCTTTCACTCAATGCCGCCATCGAGGCGGAAAAAGCCGGCGAGTTCGGCCTGGGCTTTGCCGTGGTCGCGCGGGAAATTCGTCGCCTGGCCGACCAGACTGCCGTGGCCACGCTCGATATCGAGCAGATGGTGCGCGAGATGCAATCCTCGGTCAACGCGGGCGTCATGGAGATGGACAAGTTCCACCAGGCCGTGCGCGGCAGCGTCGATGACATCACCCGCCTGGGTGGTCAGATGGAGCAGATCATCCAACAGGTGCAATCGCTCACGCCGCGCTTCGAAGCGGTGACCGAGGGCATGGAGGCACAGGCGACCGGCGCGGACCAGATTTCCGATGCCATCACGCAGCTCAATGGCGCCGCGCAGCAGACCTCTGCGTCGTTGCAGAATTTCAAAAGCGCCACCGAGAAACTCGACCGCGCTGTGCGCAATCTGGACGAAGGCGTTTCGCGCTTCCGCATGGAGGAAGGTGAAGCCGTCGAGGATGCGACCAAGCCTGACGTGGAGGACGAGGCATGAGTTTACGCGCCAAGATAATCGTCTATCTCTTTCTGCCGGTCCTGGCTATCGGGATCACCGTAGCCAGCTTCAACCTCTACCGGGATCACCATCGGCTCGTATCCAAGGATCTCGAACTGATGGAAGAGGAACTCGAAAAAGCCGGGCTCAAAATCGACGCTGGCAATCTCGAGGCCGTCACGGTGGCGCGCGCTCTTGCCGCCAGCCAGGAAAGCGGGCTCTTTGGCCGTCGGGAGGAGACCATCCAGTTCATGAAGCAGGTGCTGGAGAATAATCCCCAGTTTATTGGCATCGGTGTGGGTTATGAACCCAATGCCGACGACAAGGATGCCGTCACCTTGGAGGCTTATAAGACCCTGCCGGCTTGGACGGACTCTACCGGACGATTCCTGCCGTACTGGTATCGTGACCTCACCGACGAGGGCCGAATCAAGCTCGAGAAGCTCGTCGATATGGATACGAGCCTATACTATCAAGGTGTGCGCGAAGCCTATGCCAAGCGGCCCGACCTGCCGTTCCTCATCACCGAGCCTTACGTCTATAATAATCTGAATCTGATTATCGAGCAAATCGCCCCTATCATTATCAATGGGAGCTTCCAGGGCATCTGCGGCATCGACCGCAGCCTTGAGTACTTGCACGGCTATCTCGATGATTTAAAGAACCAGACTTTCCATACGGCGGAGTTTTTTCTCATCAGTGGCCGCGGCAATATCATCGCCTCCACCCACGGCAAGGAGCTGCGCACCATTAGTACGGATGACCTCTACGTCGAGCCGCACAAGGATGGTGGCGGGCGTGTCGTTACGGACATCTTTGTTTCCGATGGTTACACCCAGGTGCTTGATACCGACAAGGCTGCCTCGCTTCCGGATCGTAATGTCAGCAAGACCTACAGTGATTTGTTCGACGAGTTTTCCCTGGTGCGCAAAGACACGCCGCCGCGTCTTTTTGACGACCCTCTGGGCGGTCAGCGGGCCTACGTCGCCAGCGCCTTTATCCCGACCGGCGGCTGGCGGCTGGTCATGACGGTGTCCGAAGAGGAAATCATCGGGCCTACCCGTCAGTCCATTTTGATCACCGGCACTTTCGGGCTCGTGGCCATGCTGACAATATTGCTCATCATCGTGATCTTCGCCAACCGCTTCTCCGCACGTATTGCCAGTGCCAGCGAGTTGGCCCAGCGTGTCGCGCAGGGTGACCTCACCGCCACCGTGACGGTCGATACGCAGGATGAAACCGGTCGCCTGCTGGCTGCCATCCAGCGCATGATCGATAGCCTCAATGCCCTGCTGTTGCAGGTGAAGCAATCGACCATCCAGCTCGTTTCCACCGCCACGCGCATCACGGGCACGGCCAAGGCGCAGGAGGCTACCATTCAGGACTTCGGCGCCTCCACCGCCGAGATCGCTTCCGCCGTTAACGAAATCTCCGCCACCTCGCGTGAGCTTTCCAACACCATGGCAGGCGTATCGGAGTCCTCCGCCGAGACAGCCGGCCTGGCGGAGTCCGGCCGGAGTCAGTTGAGCGAGATGGGGCAGACAATGGAAAACCTTTCCAACGCCACGCAGTCCATCTCGGCGAAACTGGCGGTGATTTCAGAAAAGGCGCAAAGCATCAACAAGGTCGTCACCGCCATCAGCAAGGTTTCCGAGCAGACCAATCTGCTTTCACTCAACGCCGCCATTGAGGCCGAGAAGGCTGGTGAGTACGGACTCGGCTTCGCCGTCGTCGCGCGCGAGATACGCCGCCTGGCCAACCAGACCGCGCAAGCGACGGTCGATATCAAAGCCATCGTTACGGAGATGCAGGGCGCAGTCTCCAGTGGCGTCATGGAGATGGATAAGTTCTCCGAAGGCGTCCATGGCGGGGTCGGGGAGATACGCGACCTCGGCTCGCAGTTGGAATCCATCATCAATCGCGTTCAAGAGCTTACCCCGCGCTTCGACTCGGTCAAGGAAGGCATGCTTTCACAGACGCAAGGCGCGCAGCAGATCAGCGAGGCCATGGGGAACCTCCGCGATGGTGCCGAGCGCACGTCCGATTCGTTGAAGGAATTCGACAAGGCCACGAAGGCGCTTCACCAGGCCGTGACCAACTTGCGCGGCGAGGTGGCCCGCTTTAAGGTGTCTGAGCGCAACGCCACCGGCGTCACGCGCATGCCTTTCCCCATGGGAGTTAAGAAGAAACAAGATTAAGAAACGATATTCATGGAAACTGAATTTTGTAACCACGGAAGACACGGAAAGACACGGAGGTATTCAAAGCAAAGCCTTCTGTGTTTTTCCGTGTCTTCCGTGGTTTAATTACGTCATGCTTCTCATTCTCTTTCGCATCGGAGACCAGCCGCACGCGCTCGATGCCACTCAGGTCGAGACGGTGGTTCCGGCGTTGCCTTTGCGGAAGATACCCGGCGCGCCCGTTTCCGTGGTGGGCGTCTTTGAGCATCAGGGGCGCATGATTCCTGTGGTCGACCTCTCTCTCGCTGTCACCGGTAAAGTCGCGCAGCCCTTGCTTAGTTCGCGTTTCATCATCGTCAAGGCGGGCGAGCGTCCCATCGCGTTGCTGGCTGAGCAGGTCACCGAGACTCTCGAAGTCTCCGAGGAGAAGCTCCAGGACCCCGGCTTGAAATCAAAGGATGCGCCTTTTCTCGGTGAAATCTTCCGTGACGAAGACGGTTCTATCGTCCAGTGCGTCACGCCCGGCAGTGTACTGCCAGAAGAGGTCCTGGCTTCGCTCCAACTCGAGCCGGAGGAGGCCGCGTCATGAAGCTGCCACAAGACCTCGGCGCGCGGCTGGCCTCCAGCTACGGTTTGGACCCGAACCTCTGCCAGGGACCGGGCCTGGAGCATGCCGTGCAGCATTGCCGGGAGAAATTGGCGCTGCCGGACAACGAAGCGTTCTTTACGCATTTGCGCAGCTCCCGTGATGCGTTTAAAGCCTTTGCCGAGGAGCTGCTGATCCCCGAGTCGTGGTTTTTTCGTGACCGCGCGCCATTCCTCTTTCTCAAGCAGTGGGTAAACGATGTCTGGCTGAAAGCGCATCCGGACAGGCCGCTCAAGGTGCTGAGCTTGCCGTGTGCTGCGGGGCAGGAGCCGTACTCCATCGCCATCACGCTGCTTGAGGCCGGACTCGACCCCGAACGCTTCAGTGTGCTTGCCGGTGATCTTCACCCGTGTCTGCTCGATCAGGCGCGTGAAGGCCGTTACCGTGCCATCGCTTTTCGCGGTGGTGAGTTCTGCGACAAGGACAGGTATTTCGAGCAGGACAAGGACTGCCATCTGCGTGTGCGCGAGTTCGTGCGGCAGCGTGTGGAGTTTCGCCTGCTCAATCTCATCGACCCGTTGTGCTATGCGGCGGCCTCGCCCTTCGACGTCATCTTCTGCCGAAACGTCCTTATTTACTTTGACGAAAAAGGCCGCAAAGCCGCTTTTCGTGGGCTTAGTCAGGCCCTTACGCCGGACGGCCTGCTCTGTGTCGGGCACGCCGACGCCCTCGGGCGCATCACGGAGGACTACCAGCGGGTAGGGCCGCCCGGTGCTTTCAGTTATCAAAGGAAACCCGCAGAGGCGCCTTCGTCCAGGCCCGCCCCGATTAAAGCTTTGCCGCGCAAAGCGAAAGCGTCATGGGTGGCAAGCAAGCCACTACCCAAGTACGCCCCGAAGAAGCCCTCCGAAAAAACTGAAGCCAAGGAGCAAAAGCCTCAAGCTGTGTCTTCCATCGGCCAGGCGCGCACGCTGGCGGACAACGGTAAACTTTCCGAGGCACAGCAGCTTTGCCGTGAAGAGTTGACCAGGTCCCCCGGCTCGGTCGAGGCGTTGTATCTGCTCGCGCAAATCCTGCTCGCGCAAAAACGCATTCCCGACGGCGACGCCTGTCTGCGCCGCGTGGTCTATCTGGACCCAGGTCATACTGACGCGCTCTTCCGCCTGGCCCTGCTGGCCGAACAGCGCGGTGACGAACGCGAGGCCACGAACTGGCGCCGCCGCGCCACCAAACGCCAACTGGAGACCGCCAACCCGTAACGCATGCCCGACGAGAATCACAGTGAAGCCAAACCGAACGGGCGCATCCGCCTGTTGGACCGGCCTGCGCCGGAGGGCTACCTACGCGAGTGGCAAGACCGCTTGCGTGACAAGCCCGACGACGAGGTGCGCGACACGGTGGCCTTGCTGGTCTTCCGCGTGGCCAAGGAGTGGCTGGCCCTGCGTGTGGGTTCCGTGGCGGAAATCACCGCCGACGCACCGGTGCACCGTGTGCCGCACCGCACCAACGAAGTCTTGCGTGGCATCGTGAACGTCCGCGGCGAGCTGCAACTGGCCTTTTCACTACGCGCCATGCTGGGCCTGCGCGAGGGCAGCGCTCCCCAGGCCAGCGCGCGCGTTTATCCGCGTATGATCATGATTGCCAGCGAGGGACAACGCTTCGTCACACGCGTCGACGAAGTCATGGGCGTATCGCATTTCGAGACCGCGCTCATGGAGGACGCCCCCGTGACGGTCAGCAAGGCGCTGGCCACCTTCACCCGCGGCCTGTACTCCTGGCACGACAACAAAGTGGCCGTCCTCGACGACGAACTTATCTTCCACAGCCTCCTCAACCAACATCTATAAATGAAACCGATTTTTAACCGCGGATTACACGGATAGCACGGATGCAAGAAACACATATCCGTGTTATCCGTGTCATCCGTGGTTAAATAATATCCAGTCCTTTTTATCATGAGCGCCGGCGACAGTTTTCCCATGCTCGACCTCTATCAGCAAGAGGCCGAAACGCATGGCGCCGCGCTCAACGACGGGGTGCTGGAGCTGGAGAAAAATCTGGAAGCGCCGTCCAAGGATACTTTGGATGCGCTCATGCGGGCGGCGCATAGCCTCAAGGGTGCGGCGCGCATCGTCGGCCTGAAAATCGTCGGCGATGTCGCCCACGTGCTGGAGGACGTCTTTGTCAAGGCAGGTCAGGGTAAGCTGGCCTTTGCCGTCGATAACCTCGACGAGCTGCTCCGCGCCGTCGACCTGATGGTCGCCTCCGGCAAGCAGGACGAGGCCGCGATGGGAGACTGGCTCAAGGCCAACGAACACCTGGCCGAGGATATCATCGTAGACTTAAAAGCCATCGAGGACCGCTCCGCGAAAAAAACGCCCCCCGTCGAGTCTCCCGAGGTCCCTGAGAAATCATCTGTGCCTTCTACGTCTGCAGTCTCATCTCCTACATCTGAAATCAAAAATCAGAAATCTGAAATAAACTTGGCCGATGCCTCCATGCTGGACCTCTTCCGCACCGAGGCGGAGACCCAGCTCGGCACCTTGTCCGGTGGCCTGGTTGAGCTGGAGGACGACCCGTCGCCCGAGCGCGTCGAGCCGCTCATGCGGGCGGCGCACAGCCTGAAAGGAGCGGCGCGTATCGTCGGCCTGGGGCCCGCCGTGGACCTTGCCCACGCCATGGAGGACGTCCTTGTAGCCGCCCAGAACGGCCAGTTGGAGCTAACCTCCGACGGCATCGACCTGCTCTTGCGCGCCACCGACTGGCTCAAGGCGATGTCCGTTGCCTCCGAGGACGAGCTCACCGCCTGGCCGCAAACGCACGGCGACGAGCTGGCAAACTTCCTCGCTGATTTAAAAGCACTGCTCGCAGGCGAAGCCCCCAAGGCCAAACCCGCGCCGCAGCCCGAGCAAAAGTCTCCCGAGCCACCCGCACCTTCGCCTGCGCCCACTGCCGAGTCTCCCTCGTCACCCGTTCCTCGTCCCTCGCCCCCCGTTGAGAAACCGGCAAAGAAGGAAACCGCCAAAGCGTCGTCCGGCAGCCGCTCCGACTCCGTTGTGCGCGTCTCGGCGGAGAATTTGAACCGCCTGATGGGCCTGGCGGCTGAGACCTTGGTGGAGACGCGTCGCCTGGAGCCTTTCCGCGAGAGCCTGTTAAAACTCAAGGAGACGCAGGCGGAGCTGAATCACCGCATCGAGGTCGCCGGGGCTTCGTTGGAACGGCAGCAGTTGCCGCCGACGGTGGAAGCGGAGCTGCACCAGGTCCGCGCCAGCGCGCGCCAGGGCCTCGAGGCCATCCGGCGGCAGATTGACTTTTTCGACAGCTTTTCGCGCAGCCACACCTTGCTCTCCGACCGCCTCTACCGCGAGGTGCTCGATAGCCGTATGCGCCCCTTTGGCGACGGCACCGTGGGCTACCCGCGGCTCGTGCGCGACCTCGCCCGCTCGTTGGAGAAGAAGGTCAAGTTCGAGGTCGAGGGCAAGGACACTCCGGTCGACCGCGACATCCTCGAGAAGCTCGACGCGCCGCTAAACCACATCCTGCGCAACGCCTGCGACCACGGCCTCGAAACGCCCGCCGAGCGCGAGGCCGCGGGCAAGGACGCCAACGGCCACCTCTCCCTCAGCGCGCGCCACAGCGCCGGCATGCTCGTGGTCGAGGTCAAGGACGACGGCAAGGGCATCGATATCGAGCGCGTGCGCGCCAAGGTGCAGGAGCGCGGGCTCTGCGCCGCCGACATGGCCGAGCACATGACCGAGGAGGAGGTGCTCGAATTCCTTTTCCTGCCCGGCTTCTCCACCGCCGGCAGCGTCACCGAGATTTCCGGGCGCGGCGTCGGGCTGGACGTCGTGCAGACCATGATGCAGGAAATCGGCGGCCACGTGCGCGTGCAGACCGCGCTGGGGCAGGGCAGCACCTTCGTCATCGAGGTGCCCATCACGCGCTCGGTCATCCGCGCGCTGCTGGTCGAAATCGACGGCGAGCCCTACGCCTTCCCGCTCAACCGCATTGTGCGCACGCTCCACCTGCCGCAGCAGGACGTCCGCGCGGTGGAAAACCGCCAGTACTTCACCCTCGACAGCGCCAACGTCGGCCTCGTCTCCGCCGACGCTGCGCTGGGGCTCACCGGTCATGCTAGCAGCATCAGCCCCGAGCTGACCGTCGTGGTGGTCAACGACCGCAGCAACCTCTACGGGGTTGAGGTGGACAAACTTCTCGGCGAGGCCTCGCTCGTCGTGCGCCCGCTTGACCTGCGCCTCGGCAAGGTGCCCGGCATCTCCGCCGCCGCGCTGACCGAGGAGGGCGCGCCCCTGCTCATCGTCGACGTCGAGGACCTCGTGCAGGCCGTGGACAAGCTCCTCTCGGGCGGCTCACTCGTCCGCGCCGAGCGCCGCGAGGGCGGCGAGTCCAAACGGCAGCGCCGCGTGCTCGTGGTGGACGACTCCCTCACCGTGCGCGAGACCGAGCGCCAGCTTTTGGAGAACGCCGGGTTCGCCGTGGAGGTTGCCGTCGACGGCGCGGACGGCTGGAACGCGGTGCGCCTGGGCGACTTCGACCTCGTAGTCAGCGACGTCGACATGCCGCGCATGAACGGCTTCGAATTCGTGGCCAAAATCCGCGCCGACAAACGCCTCGAGCGCGTGCCCGTCGTCATCGTTTCCTACAAGGACCGCGAAGAGGACCGCATGAAAGGCCTCGAAGCCGGCGCCGACTACTACCTCACCAAGAGCTCCTTCCAGGACGACACCTTCATCAACGCCGTCGAGGAACTAATCGGCGGGGCCGAGTCATAGGGGCAAAGAGCGCGTGGCGAGTGGCGCGTTAAGGTAGAAGCGGCGTCTCGCCGCTTTCCTTTGCCACACAGAAAAGCGGCAAGATGCCGCTTCTACCTTAAAAGATACCGCGCCCAGTCCGTTCAACAGCCATCTTGGCTGTTGAAGTAAACAGGCTGGAAGCCTAATTCACGCATCCCGTCGCCGCAATCGCAACGCCTTCCGTCCTGACCCCACCGGCCAGCGTCTTTACCCCAACGGGGTTACGTATTTTAGCCCAAGGTTGGCCGCCAGGCCTACCTTGGGTACGAAGAACCAGTATTGCATTACCCCAACGGGGTTGCGGAGACACCATCGCCGCCCGTGAACCCTAATTCGCGGCCTATCCATTGGGATTTGCCACGCGTGCCTCATGCATCGTCACCCACGCATGCACCATCACCGCCCGTGCACCGGATTCCGCAACCCCGTCGGGGTAGGCCGTCCTGCATCGACGCATCCCCAGGGTAGGTCTCGCTGCGCTCAACCAACCCCGGGCTAAAATCCGTAACGGCCTTGCCGTATTTTTGATACTGCCACCTGGCACAACGACGCCGCCATGCGGCAAGATTACGCCCCTTGCTGCCCAAACCACCACACCCGCCACCCGACCCACGCCCCTCGTCACTCCACCCACATAAAAGCTTTCCTTAATCCCGTCATCTTGTGATAAAAATACCCATGCCCTCGAAAAAAGCTGCCCCGGATTCTGGAAAGGACGACAACGTGTCGAAAAAGAAGGACGCCAAGTCGCCGCCGTCCCTGCCGCCGCTGATGATGTTCAGCGACGAGCCCATCGAGCGGCTTATGAGAGAACAGCAGCTTGACGCCGACCGCTTCTCGGAAACCATCGCGCGGGTTTGCCGGGGCGTCGAGGGCCCGTTCAACATCGGCGTCTTCGCCGGGTGGGGCGAGGGCAAGACCACGGCCCTCCGCCAGGCCAAGGCACTGCTCGACGCCACGGCCCGCTCGCAGGAAAACCCGGACGGACACGACATCGTCACGGTGTGGGTCAACGCCTGGAAGTACGAGCACGACCAGCACCCCATGCTGCCGCTCATCGCCTCCATCGTGGATGCCGTCGAGCAGAAGTTAAAAGCCATGAAGCGCGATGAGCAGGGCCAGATCGTCGGCGTGGCGGGAGACTTCTTTAAAAAGGTCAGCATTGGGCTGCGCGCGCTGGCCCACTCGACCACGGTGGAGCTGTCGGGCAACGTATTACCGGGCCTCGGCGCAGGCGTACAGCTCGACACGGGCAAGTGGGCCGAGGAATACGAAAAACTCTCCCGCATCCATGACCCGATGCTCGACCAGTCCATCTTTTTCAAGGCCGACCACATCCTCACACAGCTCTACGACACGTTTCAAGGAGCCAACAAGGAGCAGTTAGAGACCAAAATCGTCATCTTCATCGACGATCTCGACCGCTGCCTGCCCGACAAGGCGATGGCGCTGCTCGAATCCATCAAACTGGTCCTCGCACACCCGGGCTTTGTCTTCTGCCTCGCCATCGACCGGGACCCCGTCGACGCCTTCCTGCAAAAGCGGTACAAAAAAGAGTTCGGCATGAAGGAATACGCCAAGGCCAGCGGCGGACACTACCTCGACAAGCTGATACAACTACCCCTCCACCTGCCGCGACGCACGCAGCAGTTTGAAAAGCATATCGAACAGCTAATTTGGAAATATCGTGACACCATCCATGAGGCTGGATTTTCAAAAAAAGATCCAGGGCTCTCAGAAGTTCTCAATGGATTGTTTGAAGCAGCACCTGCTATTGCAAAGGGAACGGCCAGCAACCCACGCTCACTTGTTCGTCTTCTAAATCGACTGCTGTTTGACCGTGTATCATGGCAGGCAAAGCTCGAGGCAAAAGAAAATGACGGAACCTTGAGTGACGAGGACCTGAGCGTGACGCAGTTTATGCAGTTTGCAGCCATCTCGCGCATGTTGCAGGACAAGCTGAAACAAGAGCATTACCTTATGCTCGCTCTAGATCGTGGAGTTATGACGAATGCTTTGCTGCTTTATTTGCCGAAGTTTTCTAAAAAAGATGACGATGAACCAAGTGAAAACATAGTTCTCTGTAGGCGGTTGGCAGAGCTCCCACATGAGTATGAAGAAGTCGGACAAGAGCTGGCTAAGCGTAGATTTAAAATAAAACAGGTATCATCATTTAGCACAGAGAAGTCAGATGTTTTGTCTGATTCTCCATATAGCCGTTTTGAGCAACGCTATCGCTTAATAGCATTAGCTGAAGATTTAGATGAGCGTCCCTACCTCAAGGACATGCTGCGCACCGAGTTGGGACAACGTTGGCTCATAGAAGATGATTTACGCATACAAGTGGAAGGCTATCTTGCCACCGTCTCCGAAAAGCCCGACGAAAAGGAAAAGACGACCAAACCCGAATTTGAAGAGCTTTTCCAGCAGGTAAAGGACGACAGTCTGCAGGACAATGAACGCTCTAGCGCCATAGGGGGACTTAGCTATTATTTTTCCAAGCGCTCAGAGGTCTATGAACTAATCAAAGCCTTGGCAGAAGATGCTGATACGCCAGACACACTGCTTGCTATAGCAATTCGAATGCTTGGCTGGCGCTATACAAATCGTCCCGGAAGCTTCGAGCTAATCAAAGGTTATGCCGAGCGAGACAAGACGTTAGACTTGCCTCGTAAAGAGGCTATCTTAGCGCTTGCTGCGCACTATATAAAGCGAGATGAGGCATTTGAGCTGCTCAAGCAGCTCTTAATCAAGGGTAGGCTATCGGAAAAGTTACGTGAATCGGTTTTATATGAAATTCGTAACTTTGAGTATGTCCAAAGCCGGGTGAGGCAATGGTGCGTGGAGCAGGGATTTTTTAAAGAATACGACTTATGAGGACTCGGGCAGGCATACCTAACGTCTGAATCGTCGCCCTCGCACCCCAAGCCGGAGGCTTGGCAGCATGTAGCCGGTGGTTGAGCGAGGGACGAGCGACACCACCGGGGCCGGGCGTCGCCAAAGTCACATCGCCCGTTGCCAAAACCGCATCGCCCATCGCCCAAGGCATGCATCCCGGGGGGGATGCCAGCGTGGTGAGTCGGGAGGGGGATGCGCCGGGGTCGTGTGGCCATGGGCAAGCTTGGCGTAACCGTTGGCGGAATCGGCTGGCTGACAAGCACCGTGACTTTTAAATGACATCGTGTGTCCGCCGGTCTGGCATCCCTCCGGGATGCGTGGAGAATGGGGGATGTTGTCCGGTGGTGTCACTCGTTCCTCGCTCAACCACCGGCTAATTTCTGGGAAACCTCCGGTTTCGCTGGGAGGGGCGATGATATAGGCCTTTATATGGGTTGCATTATCATCAAGGCCAACGGCCTTATGGCACCGTAGCCTGGGGCAACGCCCCAGGTGCGGGGAAGGTCTTCCTTTCGATAAGGGCTGAAGGCCCGGCCCTGGATGGTGCTGGCACTTGGGGATTACAATTGGGGCCGGGCCTTCAGCCCTCGAATTTTTTTTGTTGGACGGGAATCCTGGGGCGTTGCCCCAGGCTACGATGGTGTGGGCCTTTGGCCCGTTCCGATAAGACGCAGGCGGGCCAGGATGGGTATTCAATCTGCTCAGATGTGATTCATATATGACGCTTCTGATATGTTTGAAACTACTCTATAGTGTCTTTGCGTCTTTGCGTGAGTTTCTTTTCGTTAGGTCGGCTTTGTGTTCTCTATGTCCTTTGTGGTTTAAGATCGTCTCGCTGAGAGGTGTTTTTTACGGGGCTTCGATAAACAAATACGCGGGGGATTCTGTCACGGTGAGGGTGGTTGTTGTGGGCGTGGGTTGGGTGAATTTGATTTTCGTGTCGTCGTCTTTGGCCAGGGGCATGCGTTCGGCTTTGGTGACTTTGCCGCTGCCGGTGTTGAGCGTGACCTCTGCGGTGCGGCCGTTGCCGGTGGGGGACCAGGCGGCCCAGACGAACTTTTTCGGATCGCTGGCGCTCTGATACTCGTAGACGTACAGTTCGCCGACGTCTTCTTTTATCACGCGCTTGAAGCGATAGTCGCCGAGCGTGGCGCGCAGGTGGGAGACGGCGTAGAGCGATGGCTTGGGCACGAAGTTGCGCGTCAGCCCGGCGGCGGCGTGGACGCTGGGCTCGTCCTTGTCGTTGAAGAAGTAGATGTAGGCGCGGTCGATGGCCATGTTGGAAAAGCACAAAAAGGCGCGTACGAGGTACTGCGCCTGCTGGGTGTCTGTGACGCCTTCCCAGTCCTTGAAGTTGCCTTCCGTGTGGTTGGGCTTGGTGGTGGAGTCCCAGCCGAACTCGGTGACCCAGACTTCCTTGCCCGGCACGTTGGCGTCGCGCCAGTCGATGAGCTGTTGCACCTTGGAGAGAAATTCGTTGTCGGGGTCCTCGGGGTAGGTGCGCTTCCAAGTGGGCCAGCCCTCGACCTGGGCGTAGGTATGTATCTTGAGGACGTCGTAGAGCGGCGCGAGGTCCTTGATGGTCGTGACGCTCTTGGAGTATTTGTCGCTCTCGCCGGGGTTGAGGTTGCCGGTGAGGATGGTCAGCTTGGGGTCGCCGCGTCGCAGGCCGGTGGCGAAGGCTTTGAAGACCTTGGTGTAATCCTCGTCGCTGAAGACGCCGGGCTCGTTGCCGATCTCGGCCGCCGTCACGAGCTTGTGTCCGGACGGGCCGAAGTAGCGGGCAAATTCCTCGCCGTAGCGCTCGACGTCCTTCTCGATGTCGGCCCATTTTTCCGGAGGCAGGTGATTAAAGGTCAGCGAGGCGTCGATTTCGTAGCCGTCCCGGACCCAGTCGCCGTAGAGGTTTTCCCAGTGGACGTTGTTGGCGGACTTCGGGAACTGCGTCGGGCTGGACGTGTCGCCGCCGAGGTCCCAGTGGATGTTGTGGTAGTCGCGCACTTGGCGGATGGCGGGCGCGTAGAGCTCGGGCTTGAAGTTTATCGTGTGCACGCACAGGCCCATGAAGTCGTTGAAGACGGGCTTTTCCTGCACGACAGCGGGGGATAGGGCCGGGATGAGAACGAAGGGTAGGAGGGTAAGGCATTTGATCATGGTTTTCTGCTATAACGTTTTCCCTTGGCGTGTCACGACCTTACTTTAGTCAAGCATTGGAAGAAAGTGACGCTCCGTGGTTGATTTTGAAACCCCGTCCGCCTAGCCTGCGCTCTTCGTATGACGAATAAGCAGCGCCTGGACCTGATCGAGAAGTTTATCCGCGAGCATAAGTACGCGGATTTGCACACGCTGGCGCAGAAGTTCGACATCAGCCTGTCCACCGTGCGGCGCGCTCTGAACGACCTCGAGACGACGGGCATCGTGCGGCGGCATCACGGTGGCGCGAGTCTGGTCGAGGGCGAAGCCGGCAGCGGCGGCTACGACTTTATCACGCAGGACGACCGCCAAGCCGACGAGAAGCACGCCATCGCGCAGTGCCTGTCGCAGTACATCGAGCCGGGCATGACCGTACTCATCGACGGCGGCACGACCACCTACGCGGTGGCGCGCCAGCTCGTGGAGAAGCGGCTCGTCATCATCACCAACAGCCTGCCCATCGCGGCGCTCTACAGCGAGGTCGGCTCCTGCGAGACCATCGTCACCGGCGGCACGGTCTACAATCGCCTGGGCATCCTCTACGGCCCCTCTTGCGAGCGCGCGATTTCCCAGGTCCATGCTGATGTGGCCATCATCGGCTCGGCGGGCATCACGGCGGAGGGCATCTGGAACAACAACAGTTTCATCATCGCCAACCAGCTCAAGGTCATGGAGGCGGCGGACAAGGTGTACTTCGTCATCGACAGCACCAAGCACGAGCACCGCAACGTTCACCACTGCTGCGAGCTTTCAGACAAATTCTCCCTCGTCACCGACAAGGCTCCGCCCGACAAGCTGGCTGCCGCTTTGAGAAAAGCCGGTACGGAAGTTATCGTAGCCGAGCCCGCCGCCCTTCATCCCGAGGATGAAGAAGCCGAAAGCTGAAAGTCCAAAGCTAAAAGCCGAATACCTTTACGTTCACCGTACTGACCTTTTACAAATTACCCAACAACCCCCACGAATTTTAAGAGCTCTCCGCTTTAAGCTCTAGGCTTTCAGCTTTCGGCTCCACCCCTTCCATGAAACGAACCCATTGTGCAGCCATCGATTTAGGTGCGACCAGCGGACGCGTCATTGTCGGATCCTACGACGATGACGGCCTCGAGCTGACTGAAATTCGTCGCTTCCCCAACGCCTTCCATACCCTGGGCAAGCATGCCTACTGGGACTTGGGCGGCTTCTACAGCGAGGTCAAGGCCGGCCTGGCCGAGGCCAAGCGCCTCTTTCCCGATTTGGCCTCCTGCGGCGTCGACACCTGGGGCGTCGATTACGTCATGCTCGACCGCAACGGCCGGCTGGCTTTTCCCACGCACGCCTATCGGGACCAGCGTACCGAGCCGCTGCTGAAGAAAATCAAGAGCACCGGGCAGGACAGGGCGCTCTACGACTGGACCGGCATCCCGGCTATCAACTACAACACCGGCCTGCAGCTGGCCGAGACCGTCACGGCTTTCCCGCACCTGAAGGAAGTCGTGGACCGTGTGCTCTTCCTGCCCGATTATTTTAACTATCTGCTCTGCGGCGCCATGGCCAATGAGGTTTCCATCGCCAGCACAGGTCAGCTACTGGACTTGAAAGGTGTGGCTTTCTCCAGTGAAGCGCTGGAGTACTTCGGTATCCCGCAGAGCTGGTTCGAAGGGCCGACCAAGGCCGGCCGCCGGCTCGGTAAAATCAAGGACATCCCGGAACTGGATGGCGTCGAGGTTATCCTCGCCCCTGGGCATGATACTTCCTGCGCCTTCGAGGCCATCCCGCAGACGGGCAAGTCGATGCTCATCTCCGCGGGCACCTGGCTGCTGACCGGAGGCCTGACGGAAAAACCCGCCACGGGAGACGAAGCTTATACGCTAGGCGTTTCCAACGAACGTGACGGACTGGGTGGTTTTCGCCCGAACAAAATCCTCCTTGGCCTGTGGCTGCTGGAGCAGACCTTGCCCTCCTTCGATAAGCGTCCTGAATCCGCCGCCGAGTGGAGCTCGCTCATTGAGGCGGCCGAGGAAGAGTCTCCGGCCGAGGTCTGTATCGACACCACCGATCAAACGCTCTTCAATCCCGCCAACATGCGTGCCGCCATCGACGCCAATCTCAAGCGCCAGAAGGCGAAGCCGCCCGAGACCTTGCCCGGCTACACGCGCCTGATTTGCGACTCCCTCGGGCGTAGCGTAGCGGCCACGGCGGAGAAGTTTGCCCGCATGACCGGCACGGAGTTCGACAGCATATCCATCGTCGGCGGTGGCTCAAAGAACCGCCTGCTCTGTCAGCGCATCGCGGACTTCTCCGGCTGGCCCGTTTCCAGCTACAGCCTGGAGGGCACGGCCGTCGGCAACATCGGCTATCAGCTTCTCGGCCTGGGTCGCGTACCGAGCCTCGAAGTGTTCCGTCAGACCATTGCCCGTAAGCTCAATTCGCAAACCTACCAGCCCCGCGCCTGATTTACCATGCCACTACGCCACTCGCTTCTATTGTTCCTGCTTGCACTGCCCGGAGTGCTGCCTGCGGTCACCCTGCAGGAGGTCATCCAGGGCTACATCAACGCGCAGGGGGGAGAAGAGGCTATCAAGACAGTGCATTCCCTCCGTCTGGAAGGTGTCATTATTCAAGGCGATGCGACCGTGCCGTTTATCCAGTTTAAGAAGGTTCCTAACCTGATGCGCACTATTGTCGAGTTGCCGCAGGGCGAATTCATCAGCGGCTACGATGGCAAGACGGCCTGGATGAAGTCTCGCGTCATGCAGCACTCGCTGGCCATGGAGCCCGAAGCCGCGGCGGCTACCGCCACCAGTGCCCCGCTTTTTAGTCAGCTTTATACGCTGCGGGATCAGCCTGATCGTCTTCTTTTGCTCGGCTCTGCCGAGATCGATGGCGAGTCTTGCTACGAGGTTCAAGCCCGTCCGGACTCCGGTCAGGACATCACTTTTTTCGTCTCTGCCGAAAACTTCCTGGAGAAGAAGGTGGAGTTTATCCATAAATCGGAAGGCAAGCTGAGTCGCACGGAGGTATACTATTCGGCCGAGCGCAAGGTGCCGCCCTTGACCATTCCGTTTCTCATTACCACCTATCAGGATGGTAAACTTTCCAACGAGATACGCATTGAGAAAGCCGCGATAAACCCCGGTATTTACAGCGATTACTTTTCGCCTCCTGGCGGTATTCGCACGAAGGAAGAAATAGTCGCCGAACAGAAGAAAAAAACAGCACCTCCTGCGAAGGCTGTCGAAGAAGACGAGTAGCCGCCTCTACTAAGCCTTGGCCTCTGGCTTTTCTTTGGGCTGAGCGGGAGTCTGTTCGCGCTTGACTTCGCCCTCTTGCGGATGTGCCGACTTTTCCGGCTCCTTCATCGCGTCCTTGAAGGTTTTTTCCGCATCGGCGGTGGCGTCTTTGAATTCCTTGAGGGCCTTGCCGGCGCCACGCGCCAGCTCCGGCAGCTTTTTACCGCCGAAGAGCAGCAGCGCCAGCAGGACGATGAGGCCGATTTCCCAAGGGCCGAGGTTGCCAAGAAAGGCGACGGGCAGGTGACTGAGGGCGGATGCCATGATGAATATAAGATAGAGACTGTTGTTATGGAGTAAAACCCTAATTTTGGGCCGATGGTTCCACCGTAAGTGAAACATTGACCGATAGTTCGTCCTGTCGGCGCATGGCCGGACCTGCGTCGGTTAGCACAAGTTCATCGCCGACACGGGGCAGGCCGACAGCGATATCGAGGCCATAGGCGCGGCCATTGCGGAAGGAGGTAGGGCGTAGCACGGCAGTAGTTTCGAGCTCGTGGTTGCGTGTGATGACGTTGCGCTCCAGCGTGATGAAGCGGCTCTGCATCCAGCCTACAGCGATGCCCTGCTCGGGGTCGACGGATACAATCTCCCCGACGATAAGGTTGCGGCTGGGCGCAATGTAGGGAGACTCTTTCGGAGCTTCGGGTACTTTCATCGGGGTATAGGTGGGGCCGGATTCGCCCTCCGGCGCGAGGTGCATGGCGCGACCTTTGCCAGTGCGCATGCGGTTGCTTTCAGCTTCGCGGGAGGGGTCAAAAAATCCGCTGAAGAGGCCACCGAGAAATTCCTCGCCGGGCTTATTTTCCTTTTCAGGTGGAGTGGCAGGTGGTTCCGTGCTTCCCGCCGGGGCCTCGTCTTGGGGGACGGGCTCGCTGTTGTCAACAGGGACAGCTTCACCATAGACAACGCCCTCGGGCACACGCGGGGTGGGCTGCTCCTTGGCATGGGAGGGCGGCGTGGCCGGAGTCTGAGCGCTTGGCATCAGCAAGGGCACTTGCACTGCGGCGGTGTCGCGCTCTTCGACCACAACGCCATCTACCTTGGTGACGATGCGGCGCGAGAGCACGGGCTGCTGTGGCGCGCCGGACGATTTTTGCGTGGAGCTGGTCTTCGCCGGTTCCTCGTCCTCACCCGCCTTGGCCACCCCACTGCGCGGTGCGGCCTCCAGAACGGAGCACATTAGCAGCGCACCGAGGAGGAAGGTGAACAAGCGTTTGGTGTAAGGAGTCACAAGGTTTCGGGGAAATTAAGCACGCCTGAGCTTCCAGAGTAGGGCATTGCCGCGCTTTTCCTTACGTTCCAGGCCGATGTCCTTCTCCAGTTTCTTGGTCCACTCCGGACACGGGCGGTCGTAGGGAAGCTTGAGCGAATCCCGCAACTCCTTCCAAGTCAGCCCGGAGCCATCCTTAACAAGCTGTTTCCGAATGACGTCTCGAAATTCAGAATAGCTCATGGGTGGACGGAGGTTACTGGCGGCGGAAGTTGTCGAAGCCGGGGCCGGAGGTGTCGAGTTCGCCTTCGAAGAAGCCGTGGAGCTGGCGGATGCGCGTGGGGTGACGCATCTTGCGCAGGGCCTTGGCCTCGATCTGACGAATACGCTCGCGGGTGACCTTGAACTGGCGGCCGACTTCCTCGAGGGTGCGGCTGTAGCCGTCCTGCAGGCCGAAGCGGAGCGAAAGCACGCGGCGTTCGCGCTCGGTCAGGGAGTCGAGCACGTCCATGATCTTCTCGCGCAGGAGCGAGTAGGCGGTCATGTCGTAGGGGTTTTCCGCACCCTTGTCTTCGATGAAGTCGCCGAAGTTGGTGTCGTCGGAGTCGCCCACGGGGCTTTGCAGGGAAATCGGTTGCTGGGCCATCTTCATGATGGCCTGCACACGCTCGACCGGGAGGTCCATCTCGATGGCGACTTCCTCCGGGGTGGGCTCGTGGCCGAGCTCCTGGAGGAGTTGCTTTTGCACCTGCATGACCTTGTTAAGGGTCTCGATCATGTGGACCGGAATGCGGATGGTGCGGGCCTGGTCGGCGATGGAGCGGGTGATAGCCTGGCGAATCCACCAGGTCGCATACGTGGAGAACTTGTAGCCGCGGCGGTACTCGAACTTCTCGACCGCCTTCATCAGGCCCATGTTGCCTTCCTGGATGAGGTCGAGGAAGGAGAGGCCGCGATTGGTGTACTTCTTCGCGATGGAGATGACGAGGCGCAGGTTGGACTCGACCATCTCGGTCTTGGCGCGGTGCGCCTCGCGCATGGACTTGCGCACGTCGCGGATCAGCTCAAGCAGCTCGGCCGGGTTGATGCGGTACATCTGCTCGATGTCGTGCAGGCGCTTCTTGATCGTGGCCGGGTCGTGCTTCTTGTGCTTGCGCGTTTGCACCCGCTTGGAAATTTCCAGATGGTCGAGGTGGTCCTCGATTTCACGGATGGTGGGGGAGAGGTTGTCGAGGAATTCCTCGAAGACCTTCAGCTTGAAGCAGTACTTCTTGAAGATGGGCTTGAGGCCGCTTTCGTACTTCTTGAAGCGGGTGGTGGAGCGCTTCTGGTTGGTGTCGTCGCCTTCGTAGCGCTGGATGTCGGCCCAGGCCTTTTCGCACTTCGACTCCAGGTCTTCCGCCTGTTCGATGAGCTTGGGCAGGGTCTTGAAATAGTTTTCGCGGCTCTCGACCTTTTTGTCCAGCACCACGCGGTCGAAACGCTCCTGGCGCTCGATGAGCTTCTTGGCCAGGTCGATTTGGAAAGTCGTCGTGAGGCCGATGGAGAACAGCGTGTCCATGGCCTTGAGCTCGGCCTTTTCGATGCGCTTGGAGATGGAAACCTCCTGCTCGCGGGTCAGCAGGGGCACCTGGCCCATCTGCTTGAGGTACATGCGAACGGGGTCGTCGAGGATGTCGGCATTGGCCTGGCGGCTCTGCTCTTCCTCGTTGGCTTCGAGCTTCTGCTTGTAATTTTCGACCTCCTCGTTGTCCAGAATGTCAATTTCGAGGTTTTCGAGAATGTTGATGATGTTCTCGATTTCCTCGGGGTTATTGACGCTCTCGGGCAGGACCTTGTTGATGTCCTGCACAGTCAGGTAGCCCTGCTCACGCGAGTGGCGGATGAGCACGCGGATGCGGTCGTTAATGTGCGCGGCCTTGGCCTCTTCGGCTTCGGTCTGGGCAGCGCTCTTGGGCTCCTTGGACTCCTTGGGCGCGTCGGCCTTTTTCGGAGCTTTGGCAGACGCCGGCTTGGAGGCGGGCGCTTTCGCTTTCTTGGGAGCGGATTTGGCGGGCTTTTTGGCGGAGGTTTTGGTTGCCATGGGCTGGTATCGGTGGGTATCGGGCGGCTCAGTCGAGTCGCGGCGGATGGTGCAAATGGTTTCGAAGGATTTCGAGTCGTTCTAAAATAAGTGCGTTTTTTCGGTTCGAATCGCTTTCAATTTTTATTTCAGAATTTAGGCCGTCGGATCGTTCCTTGAAGTACGTATAGTGCATTCTTTGCAGGCAATCGTTGGCTGCATGGATATAATCCTCGACCTTGGGGGAATCGGAGAGAAGCCTATAAATATAATTCCTTTCTGTGTCATTCTCAAGCAACATGTCGATATTCTCAGGTCCCTGCCATTCGCCTTCTTCGTTTGCGGCAATTAGGCGCGCGAGGATGGCGCCTTCATGAGACTCGATGTCAATCCATTCAATATCAATGACTTGCGTTAGTTTTTGGCCTAATTCAGAAAAATGAAGAATTAAGGAGAGTATTTCTCCCTCGACGCATGTCAATTTCTGATTGTTCCGTATTTTTTGCGTTGGGTGAACTTTTTCTATGGGCTGAGGACGGGCTTTTTCACCCCGCATGGCGGCAAAATCCTGCCTGACGGCGCCCGGTTCGACCTGTACGATGCGGCTTATTTCGGCCAGGTAGGCGTCCTGGGCCACGGCGCTGTCGCATTCGCGCACAATGGCGTAAATTTTATCGAGAGCTTCGGCCTTTTCTCTCGCACCGGCTTTTTTCGGCTCGGGCAGGAGGGCCTGGACGGAGAACTGCATGGCACTGAGGGACTTACCGCGCAGGGCGTCCAAGGCCTCGGCACCGCCCTCGCGGAGGAGGTCATCGGGGTCCTGGCCTTGAGGCAGGCAGAGAAAAGTAACCTCCAGGCCGGCGGTGAGGGCCAGCGGGAGCATGCGCAGGGCGGCCTTTTGACCTGCGGAGTCACCGTCGAGCAGGCACTCCAGATGACCGGTGTAGCGGCGGGCGAGCGATAGCTGGTGGGCGGTGATAGCCGTTCCCTGGGGGGCGACGGCGTTTTTGATGCCGACCTGCCAGCAGCGAAGGCAGTCGAGCTGACCTTCGACGAGTATCAGCGAATCGCCGTCCTGGAGCTCTTTACGGGCGCGTTCCAGGCCGAAGAGCACGTGGCTTTTGATGAAAATGGGCGTTTCCGGCGAGTTGATGTACTTCGCCTCGTGGGACGGGTCGTCCTTGGGAGTCTGGTCGGTGACACGCGCGGTGAAGGCGATGACGCGCCCCTGCACGTCACGAATGGGCACCATGAGCCGCCCCCGGAAGCGCGCGCGAGCCCGGGAGAGGTCTTTGTCGTGATCGCGCAGGTAGAGCAGACCGCTCTCTCGCAGGGCCTCGATGCTGTAGTTTTTCTTCCGCAAAAACTCGATAAAGGGGGTACCGTCGGGCGGGGAGAAGCCGATTTGAAACTCCTCGGCCAGCTCCGGCGGGAAGCCGCGCTGTTGCTCCCAGTAGGCACGCATGGCTTCCGCCTGTGGTTTGTCCGCCTTAAAGCAGCGGTGAAAGTAGTCGGTGGCGGCTTCGTGGAGGTCGAAGAGCTCCTTGCGCAGGCTGATGCGCTCGGGCGGGGTGCCGTCGTCCTCATAGTCGAGCTGAATGCCAAAGCGTTGCGCGATGGACTCGACGGCCTCCTGGAAGTTCAGATTCTCCTTGAGCTGGATGAAGCGAAAGAGGTCCCCGGCGTTGCCGCTGGAGTAGTCCATGAAGACGTTTTTCTCCGGGTGGATATAAAACGAGGGCGTCTTTTCGGAGTTGAAGGGGCTGAGGCCGCGGAATTGTGCGCCGGCGCGCTTCATCTGAGTGTAGGCCCCGGCAACGTCCACCAGGCTGACCCTCTGGCGGATGTCTTCGATGCAACTGCGCTTAATCCGGGGCATAACAGCCAATCAAGCAAAAGTCAGACCGCTTGCGCAACTGAAAGTTGCAAACAAGTTATCCGCACTATGCGGTTTCGTCTTCCACAAGCCCAGGCCTGATGGCGCGCAGGCCCAGGTGCGTAGCAGAGGTTACTCAGCTTCGCGCGCCTTGGCGAGGGCGGCGGCTTTTTCAGCGAGGCGTTCCCCGAAGATATCGTAGCCTTCTTTGGAGTAGTGCAGGTCGTTCGGCTTATTTGGCCGGTGGTCGTTGAGGTCGTCGGTGTCGACCCATTCCCAGTGTGGATTGGCTTCCGCCATGGCGACTTGCAACTCACGCATGCGGGTCCAGTTTTCCTCTTTGCCCTTGGGCTCGTGGTCGCTCAGGCGCCCGTAGACGACGCTGATATCATCGCGGCTCAGGTCGGTTTCGAGCTGCTTGATAAGACCCTTGAAGCTTTGTTCGTAGACATCTTCGTAGCCTCCCTTGGCATCCCGCTCGCCCTGCATCCAGACGAAAGTGACGGTATCGATGTCCTTGCCTTGGATGGCTTCGTTGACCTTGACCATGAGGTTATCGTAAATTTCGCCTTTGGGCTTGGCTTCGGGATATTTGGGCTCCTTGCCGCTGGAGGGCTTCCAGTCCTTGTACCAGCGCCAGATGGGCTGGCCGCCCTGTGCCTCCTTGACCACGATGACCTCGTCCGGGGCCATGGCTTTGGTCACGGCTGGGGTGAAGGTACGGTCTGGCTCGAGCCGGGCCATATTGGACTGGCCGGAGAGGATGAAAAGGTGCGTGGCGGCACCGAGTGGGGTGGCGAGGGCCAGCGCGAGAGGAAGAACAAGGCGGGTAATGCGCATCCGATGATCCTCAATCATGCGCCCGGAGGACATCGATAATAATATTCCGTCTTTTGACGAAACGGCCTTTTCACTGGAAACTATGCTGCTTGCGCCGCCTAGCGAATGGTTTGCAGGTGGCGGCGGATATCCTCGGCCTGCGGGTGAGCAGGCGCCAGTGTGAGGAACTCCTGATACAGGAAGATGGCATTGCGGCGGTTGTTGTAGAGGCGTTCGTAGCCGCGAGCCAGAGCCAGGGTGATGTCCGGGCTGTCCGGGAAGCGTTCCTTGGCGCGTATCATTTCAGCCATGAGCCGCTCGCTGGACTGCGTGCGCTGGATGGCGCGCAGGAAATTCACGGTGTAGCGCAGGTCGCCGGGGTTGAGGCGCTTGGCCTCGGAGGCGTAGAGCTCGGCCTGAGGCCATTGCTTGGACTCATAATAGGCGCGTGACAGGCCGTAGTAAACCGGTGCGGCATCGGGCTCCTCGGCCAGCGCGGCTTGATAAAGGCGGATAGCCTCGGCGAAATTGCCAGCCTCGTAAGCCAGGTCGGCACGCTCGCGCAGGGACTGCGGCGAAACAGGGGGCGGGGCGGCGACCTCAACCACGGTTTCCGTCACGGTAGTGGTCGTGGCGGTGGTTCCGGTGGAGCCGTTGGCCAAGGGGGTGGGGGCGACTTCTTCACCGGTGTTTGTCGGGGTAGTAGCGCCGGTTTCGGCCACTGTAGCGGTGACGCGCTCTTCCTCGCGATGGGCGGGCGGGCCGGGCAAGGTGGCGGACTTATCGAGGTCAGGCGGCAGGGCCGTGTTGGAGCCTCCGGCCAGATTTATCGTTTCGCCGGTGCGATCAATGGTGATGGTGCCGCTGGTGCCCTCCTTGCGGACGGCTTCCGCCTGCGCCAGGGCGGCGGCTTCTTCGGCCTTTTTCTTTTCAGTTGCGGCTACCAATTGTTGCTTGGCCAACTCCGCTTGGGCCTCGCGCCAGCTCTTGAGTTCGAGTCTGGCCGCAGCCAGGGGAGAGTTGTCGAGCGCGGCGGGATCTACCTTGTCGAGCTGGGCGATACGCTTTTCGGCGGCAGCCCACTGTTTTTCGCGTATGTCGACCTCCAGCAGGCCGAGCAATGCGCGGGCGCGTGAATCTCCCTCGGCGGGGGCGGTCAGCGAAGCCTCGAATAGACGCCGTGCCTGGGGGAGATTATCGAGGTCCAGATAGAGGCGCCCGATACTGGCGGCGTCGGCAGCGTCGGGCTTACCGCCGGAAAGTTTGATGGCTTGCAGCCAGGCGTCGAGCGCGGCCTTGCTTTTGTGCTCGCTGGTCAAGGCCTGGGCGAGCGCTCGCCAGGCTGCGGCGTCCTCGGGAGAGTCCTGCAGGTAAATCTGGTAGGCACGGGCGGCCGAGGCTGTGTCGCCGGTCTCACCGTGTGAGCGGGCGGCGTACATGGCCAGGTCGGCGCGGGATGGGTCCAACTGGACCACGGTGTCGAAATAAAAGGCGGCCAGAGCGTGGTCGGGCTTCTTGGCGTAGGCAAAGGCCATGGCCTCGAGCACCTCGGGGGAATTGGGGTATTGCTGGTCGAGCGCCTCAAGCTGGTCCAGGGCCTGATCGGTCTGTCCACTGAACAAAAGCCGATTGGCCCGGTCCAACCCTTGAGTGATGGCCTCGCGGCGTGCTTCCAGGCGCTCACTCTCGGATTGCCCGCATCCGTTAAGGAAAAGGGTTGCCAGGGCAAGGCCGAGCACCGCAAGCTTTCGAACTGATTTGGACTTCATCCGCGCGGCAACCACCTTTCCCCGCGTCACTTACGCTGTCAAGAATTGAGAATGCACCGATTGTTCAATTTTCTCCTAACGATTCCGGTCCTATTGGCCGGCTCTTTGAGCGCTGCGCCGGACTATAAGCCTTCGCCGCAACTGCAGGCCTATGTCTGGGAATACCCGCTCAAGGGCTTTACCGAGGTCGATTACCAGGCCGGGGTCGAGACGCTGTTTCGCGTTTACGAAGAAAACGCGCCCATGAAGATCGCGCCGGGCGAACGCAAAAAGGTGGGGCTGAAAATCTACACCGCCTCCGGTCCGGGCCTGGCTACGCCCAAGGCGCTGACCAAGGCGGTCATCGAGGCCCTGGAGCAGCGCGGGTTCAAGCGCGAGGATATGTTCATCATCGATTACGACGAGAGCCGCCTTCGCCGGGCTGGCTATCTGCCTCGTGAGGGTACCGGTACAAATTACTTCGAGGACGTCGTCGTCTACTCTCTGGATAAAGGCGATCACTACGACGACACCTGGTTCTACGACAGCAACCTGCCTTCGCGCGAACGCGTGGCCCAGGCCGCCAACAATTACCAGATGCAGTTCGAGGCCGATCCGGATGAGCGCAAGAGCTTCCTGGCAACCCCGCTGCTGCTGGACGCGCAGTTGTGGATCAACCTCCCCATGGTGGCCGACAGTGACGCCCTTGGTGTCAGTGGGGCACTTGGGAATGCCACTCTCTGGAATATCAGCAACAACCAGCGCTTTTTCGCCAGCCCGGCCAACGCTCCCGTTGCTGCCGCGGAAATCGCCGGCATCCCCGAGCTGCGCTCCACCTGGGCCTTCACCATTATGACGCTGGAGCGCTACCAGTACATGGGCGGCCCGCGATTCAACGCCATGTACTCCGAGCAGGAGCCCAAGCTCTGGATGAGCGCCAATCCCGTCGCGCTGGACTACCTGATGTGGAAGCGTATCAAGCGCTTCAAGGAGAGTCAGCATTTTGAACCACCCGAGCAGGATCCGGCGCTCTTCGAGTACGCCAAGGCAGTCGGTCTGGGCGAATACGACATCAACAACCTCAAACTGGTTCGTTTGGCCCCGGCCAATTGAGTCGTTGCCCAATCGTCACGCCGGCCCGCGTGATTCGGCTTGAGTTCGAGCCCCGGTGCGGATTGGAGATCGGGGCATGAAACGCGTGCTTTCGTCTTCCCTTGTCAGGGTTTTGCTGACCCTGTGCCTGCTGGCGACCTCCCTTACTGCCAAAACGGCCGCCGTCGAACGTATTTACCTACCCATCGGGGTCGTCGACGCTGAGGCCCTCATCGGCCCGCCGCCCGCGCCTGGTTCTGTCGAGTTAGCCGAGGATCTCGCCATCGTCCTGTGGATGCAGGAGACACGCACGGCGGATCAAATCGAGTTGGCCGAATCACAGGAGGATTTCGACCTGGACGATTTCGCCGAAATCCTGGCCAAGCCCATGACGCGCGTCAATGCTATCGAGCTGCGAGCCGCCCTTAAGGAGGTCATCGAGGAGGTCAAGCTGGAGTACGAAGCTATCAAGGCGCACTACGCCCGGGCGCGCCCCTACAGGCAGAGTGAACTCGTCCATCCGGTCTTCGAACACGAGGGCTCAAAGGGTTACCCAAGCGGGCACTCTACCCGCGGTATGATCTACGCGCTGCTCCTGGCTGATGTTTTTCCGGAGCAAAAGGATACGCTCATCGAGTATGGGCGGCACGTCGGCTACAACCGCGTACTCGTGGGGGTGCATTTCCCAAGTGACGTCCGTGCAGGACAGAAACTCGGCACGGCCTACGCCGAAGCCATCCTCAAACAGCCTGGTTGGGCCGACGCCAAAAAACGTATCTTGGGCGAGTGAATCTCAATCTACGTAGTGAATAGCATCCGGACTAACGCCATGCTGAGAGCGAAGAGATAGCCATAGAAGAAAGATTCGAGGCGTATGACATCCTTGCTGCGTATTTTCCTGTGTCGACCAATCCATGCCATGAGCGCTCCAATAATTATGGGCGTTATTATCAGGTTGATGATTTTCAGTGAAGTGGAAGAGAGGAAACTTTCCGGAAAGAGGATCAAACTGAGCCCGCCCAGAATTGCCCCGAGCAGAATATAACCGAGAGATACCCAATAAGGGTTATACTTCTTTTGGCGGTCCCAGAAGTGAAGGCCAGCTTCCGCCAACACCTCGAAGAATAGTTGGAGGAATATTTCGGCTAAGAATTGAATGATGAATTCCATAAGGTAGACATCGGTGGTCGACTTTACCTGTCCACCAATTCCTGAATGCCCGTTTCGTTACTGACCACGGACGTGTAACCCAAGTCGCGCCGGGCTGCGGAGATATCGAACCAGTGATCCTTCGACATTTCCACGGCGACGAAGCGTGTCATGGGCGGCTCGCCTTTGAGTTTTAAGGTGCTCCAGATTTTTTCCAGAATGGCTCCGGCACGGTAGGCGGTCTTGGCGGAGACGGGCTTTTTTAACGGCGGCTCGCCGAGACGCTGGAGCAGGTCGCCAATCCAGTCCCAGAGCACCACAGGTTCCCCATCGGAAATGAAATAGGCCTTGCCGCGAGCTTTGCCGTTTTGCAGGGCATCAAGGGCGAGCAAGTGGGCGTGGGCGGCGTTTTTGACATGGGTGATGTCGACGCGATTTGTGCCGTCGCCGATGGGCCGCAGGCGTCCCTGGCGCGCACGTTGAACCAGGCGCGGGACGATGTGCGGGTCGCCCTTGCCCCAGATGAGGTGTGGGCGTAGGGCGCAAACAGCCAGTCCGTCGCGGGAGTCCGCTGCCAGGGCCTCCGCCTCTGCGAGGGCCTTGGTGGCGGGGTAGGTGCAGGGGAAGTCCTCGCCCAACGGTAGCGACTCGTCGCCGCCCCGAATTGCCTCGCCGTTGAAAACCACACTGGGCGTGCTGGTGTGGACTAGGTAGCGCACGCCATGCTCTTGGCAAGCCGCCAGGACGTTGCGTGTGCCTTTTACATTCGCGTCGAAGTACTCCTGGAACGGTCCCCAGACCCCGGCTTTGGCCGCGACGTGAAAAACCCCTTCGCAGCCTTCCACCGCTTTCATGACATCCTCGCGTTTACCCAAATCACCCTGGACCACCTCGACGCCACGGACGGCGTTCTCCGGCTGTGGGGAACGGCCCAGGCTGCGGACTTCATGTCCGCGCGCCAGCAGACCTTCGACGATATGTCCGCCGAGGAAGCCGCCGCCACCGGTTACGAGGATTTTCATTTTGTGGACAGATTTGTGATTCTAGAGAAATGCTCTGGTTCAGGATCGCCCCTGTCGGTGGTCCAGAAATCCTTCATGGGTTTAGCTGCCATTGATATTCGATGAATTTTTGCGTTGTGCCTCACATCAACCGGGAAGGAATCGTTGAATAGGAAATGACGAATATTGACAGCTTGATCATGCTTTGCTCCAAGTGCCGTTAATTCTCTGATTAGGTGATTTTTTTCTTTTTTTGTAAGCGGTAGTGGCCAAGTCACAGGCTCTATTGCCAGCACGGGGATTTGCTTTCCCCGCTCGCCCAGGCCCAGCAACGCCGTGCGGAAGACATCCGGATGGGTGTTGAAAACGCCCTCGACGCAGTCGGTGTAGAGCGTGCCTTGCTCTGTTTCGACGCGCTCGGCCTTGCGTCCGCAGAACCACAGGCGGCCTTCGTCGTCGAAGTAGCCGAGGTCTCCCATGCGGTGCCAGACGGTTTCTCCATCGTGGACCTTGGCGGCGGCGGTGGCCTCCGGCAGGCCGTCGTATTTCCGGGTGACGGTCGGTCCGGTGACGAGGATTTCGCCGATCTCTCCTTGGGGCAGCTCGCGGGTGTCGGAAAGGGAGGCCAGGCGGGCGTCTTCGATCGCGATGATTCTGACCGTGACGCCGGGCAGCGGCAGGCCGACACAGGTCCCTTTGCCCTGCTCGGTGAGTGAGGCGGAGTATTCCAAAATCTCCGTGCCGCTGATGCTGGAGACGGGCAGCACCTCGGTGGCACCGTAGGGAGTGTGGACTTCACCGTTGGGCATGATCGCCTTGAGCCGCCGGATGAGCTCGGGCGGGCAGGGGGCTCCGGCCATGAGCACCCGGCGCAGGCTGGGCAACGTTTGCCCATGAGATTCACAATAGTCGGTGATTTTCGTCCAGAGCACGGGCGAGCCAAAGCTGTTCGTGACTTTGTGCTTGTGGATGGCAGCGGCGATTTTCGACGGGTTGGCTTTGGCGGGGCGGCTGGGGTTCATCTCGGGCACGACGGTGGTCATGCCGAGGGCGGGGTTAAAGAGCGCGAAGATGGGCAGCATGGGCAGGTCGACCTCACCGGGCTCGATGGCGAAATGCTCGCGCAGCATGGCCACCTGGGCCTCGAACATCCCGTGGGTGTAGCGCACGCCCTTGGCCGGGCCGGTGGAACCACTGGTGAAGAGGATCGCCGCTAGCTCGTCCGCGCTGGTTTGGGCGGGGGAGAATTTTTGTTCGGAGGCCGCACGGGCTTTGTCCAGAAAACGGGCGTTGAGCGTTACCCGGCTTTTGACCGAGCGGAAGCTCTTTGGAAAAAAACGGCTGACGGCCTGCGCCAGCGGGATGCCGACGAGGGCTTCGGGCTCGGCATGCCTCACGCAGCGCAGGAAGCCTCTCAGGCCCATGCCCGGGTCGATAACCACCGGCGGGGCGCCAAGCTTGAAAAGCGCGAAGACGCCCGCGATTAGCTCCAGGCCCGGTCGTGCCATCAGCAGCACACGGCTGCCACGCTGGATGCCCTGCTTCGCAAACAGTACGGCCGCGCCTGTGGCAAGAGCCTCCAATTCCGCCAGGGACAAACGGTGACCTCCTAGCGAGGGTGGTGTCACAACCGCGATTTGCTCCGGCTGGCTGCGCGCGGAGCTGGTCAGGTGTCGTGCGACGTTGCAAAGTTTGGCCACGCTGGACAGGCTTCATGGCCTTGGGGCTTCTGCAAGCCGCAAATCCTTGTCATGACCGCATCAAAATCATTGCCAAAGACTAAGCGTGTCCTATGCCCTTGTTTTATGCCGCCATACACCGACCCCTTTACGGCCATCCATCCGAAGGATGACATGTACGATTCGCCATCCAAGGCGTTTTACTATCTCTTTGGCTACGAAGCATTGGAGTTGGTGGAACGTTTCGGCGGCTTGGAGAAGATCAAGGGCCGGCCCTGCAACATTCTGGATTACCCCTGTGGCTTCGGCCGGGTCTTAAGGCATTTGCGGCGGCGTTATCCGGATGCGCGCATTATGGCTTCCGACCTCAACAAAGACGGGGTGGGGTTCAGCGCCCATACTTTTGACGCCATTCCGATGAACGCACCGGAGCGTCCGGCGGATTTTCATTTGGAGGAATCCTTCGACCTCATTTTCTGCGGCTCACTCCTGACCCACTTCGACGAGGACTTGTGGGATGAGCTGCTGGGCTTTTTCCAGCGCCACCTGGCCATTGGGGGCCGGGTGATCTTTACCACGACGGGGCGGCATTCAGCCAGCTGGATGCGCTACAAAAAGGGCAGTTTGGGCACTACACCGGAGGTAGCCGCAGCCATCCTGCGCGATTATGACGCAACCGGCTTTGGCTATAGCGATTACGTGGAGGGCCAGGGCTACGGCGTGGCTTTATCCCGTCCGGACTGGGTCCTGGCAAAAGTCTTTTCCATGCCGGGTTGGACCTTGGTTGCCGCCGCTGAAAGAGGATGGGGCTGCAATCAGGACTATTTTGTCCTGGAAAAAATCGACCGTGACGAGTGACGGATAGGGCGTGTTTAACAACACGCGGTCGACTTAATAGTCGGCGTAGGTAATGCCACCCCAGAACAGGGAGACGTTGTCACCGCTGATATTCTTGCGCTTGACCAGCTCGTCGGAATCCACCTCCAGAGTGGTGTCGCTGATCTTCTTGTAAGAAGCAGGGGAGTAGTCCACGATGCCCAGGATATTAGTGCCCCGGTTGTTTTTGGCGTACAGGCCGGTCGAGTCGTGCTCGAAGGAGTTATTGCAGCCTGCGACGAAAAAGGTCGCAACGCCGAGAGCGAGTGAAAGCAAGGGCAAGCGTGAACGATTCATAGATGAGTAAAATTGAAGGGCTTCCAAATTAAGGTGCAACGGTAAATTATACCTTTATGAAAGATTTTTCGCCCCTCGGAAGCGGCTTTTTTACACTTCTTTCTGCGAGAGGACGTCATTGAGCACCCAACTGAGCTGCTGGATGGTGTAGGGCTTGCTCAGGGCCCCAATGAAGCCGAACTTACGGTAATCATTCATGATCGGGTTGCTGCTGTAGCCGCTGGAGACAATTCCCCGCACGTCCGGGAACTCCTGGGCGATGCGTTGCAGGCTCTCGTGACCACCCATGCCGCCGGGCACGGTGAGGTCGAACATGACCAGATCGAAGGGATTGCCCTCCTGGGCGGCGGTTCGGTAGTTTTCCACCGCTTCGTCGCCATCCTTGGCAAAATGGACCTCGTAGCCGAGGTGGGTCAGCATGTCGCCGGTGATTTGCTGGATCATGGGCTCGTCGTCCATGACCAGGATACGGCCCTTGCCGTGGTAAAGCTTGCCCTCGGTTTGCTGGCCGACGCCGCCGGCATCCGGCAAGGCGGGCAGGTAAAAGGTGAAGCGGGTGCCTTTGCCGATCTCCGAATCGACCATGATGTGGCCGCCATGGCTCTTGATGATGGAGTAACTGGTGGCCAGGCCGAGGCCGTTGCCGTCCCGTTTGGTGGTAAAGTAAGGGTCGAAGACGCGGCTGAGGTTCTCTGGTTGGATGCCGGGGCCGTCGTCTTCCACACGCAGGCGCACATAGTAACCGGGCTCAAGCGGGACGGAAGGCTCGGCGCCAAGCTCGACGTTTTCGGCTTTCACGGTGATGGTGCCACCTTCCGGCATGGCCTGGGTGGCGTTGATCAGCAGGTTGTTGATGACCTGGCTGATTTGGCCTTCGTCTACTTCGCCGGGCCACAGATCCCGGGCAATGGCTGCCTGGCAGCGGCAGTTGGAACCGCTCAGAATGAAGCCGGTGCATTCGCGGAGCAGATCCTTGAGCGAGACCTGCTGCTTGGACGAGGCCTTGCCCCGCGAGAAGGTCATCAACTGGTGGGTGAGGTCCTTGGCACGAGCGGCGGCTTTTTCGGCGGCCTCGAGAATGTTGGTAATCCGGCCACCCGGCTCACAACTGCTGCGAGCCAGGGAGAGGTTGCCGAGAATACCCGTCAGGATATTGTTGAAATCATGCGCGATGCCTTCCGAGAGCAGCGCCATGGACTCCATCTTCTGGATCTTGTGCATTTCACGCTCGAGCATGCTTTGCGTGGATATGTCACGAAAGACGATGACTCCGCCCGCGACACGGCCGCGCACGTCGATAATGGGGGAGGCATGGTAGCTTACTTTGCGCTGGCTGCCGTCGGCGCTGACCAGCAGTACGTCGTTGAAGGGTCCGAGTATCTGGCCGGTCTTGAAGACCTTGCGGATGGGGCAGGAGCGCGGCTCGTTGTTCTTCTCGCCGATGATGCGGAAGATGTCCGCGAAAGGCTTGCCGCGCGATTTGGCAAAGGCATGGCCGGTCAGGCGCTCGGCCTCGCGGTTCATAAAATCGGTTTCGCCCCGCGCGCCGGCGATGATGACACCTTCCCCGATAGCTTTGAGGGTTACGGAAAGCCGCTCCTGGTCGTTCCCAAGCTGCTCCTCGACGGTCTTGCGGGCGGAGATATCCTCCAGCCGCAGGACGCCGACTCCGCCTTCCTCGCGGAAAAGTTCCACCGCAGCCCAGAAACTGGTGCCGGACTGCCGGGTCAGGCGCAGCTCGGTTCGTACCGGTTTATTTTCAGCCAGGGATTTTTGCAGGTAGCTTACCACCTGCATGTCCGTAGTCTTACCCGCCAGTAGGCTGAAGCCCGCTTCAGCCAGCTTTCTGAAGTCGTGGCCCGTGATGCGGGCGAAGCACTCATTGCCATGCAGGATTTCAGGCTTCTCGAAGAGGTCGCCTTGGAAGAGAACCAGCCCGGTTTGCATCCGCTCGAGCAGGCGCTCGTAAAGGTGTACACCCACCCCTTCAGGAGGCGTACTCCTGTTCGTTTGGTCACCGGATGCTGAATGAAAAGTCATTTAATATCCCAATGTCGAAATCGGCTGTTTCAGGGGGTTCTGAAAGCCGCTGGCCGACCTATCGTCATCCCTATAGAAAACTTTCGCTGGGTTATGTCATCCGAATACATGTGATATATTCTAAGCAGTTTGGTTAGGTAAAATGTATTATGCTGATTTTGAGTAGCTTATGGCTCTATTGATTAGCATAAGTGCGCGATCAGGTCAGGATAAATCTACAGAATTTTTTTGGCATGTAAATTTAGTCAACAGTGTACTTTGATGAATTAGGGGAACTACCCGAAGGACATAGGTTGATTGTGTTATGAATCTTGACCAAACCGTGCCGATTGCCATCCTCCTGACCCCTTATGGCCACTGATAACGCCCAGTCCACCGTCTCCATGGAAACCCTTGTCGCCCTGTGCAAGCGGCGCGGCTTTGTCTTTCAGTCCTCCGACATCTACGGGGGCTATAACGGCTTTTTCGACTTCGGTCCGCTCGGGGCAGAGGTCAAAAAGAATATCAAGGACGCCTGGTGGGATGACATGGTCCGCCGCCGCGACGACGTTGTGGGGCTGGATTCGTCCATTATCATGCACCCGAAGATCTGGAAGGCTTCCGGTCACGTGGACGGCTTTTCCGACCCCATGGTCGACTGCAAGGAGTCCAAGCTCCGCTATCGCGCCGACCAGCTTTTCTACGCTCCCGTGATTCTGGACGGCGAAGCCGCCGGATTCGTGGCCTACATGGAGGGAGCGGAAACGTCCGTGATCGTCAAACAGGCCAAAAAAATCCGCGATTTGAAGGGCAACAAGGAAGCCAAGCTCGACGAAGCGGCTCTCGAAACGGCCAAAGAGTTCACCGAGTCTACCGCCGAGGAGCGTACTGTGACCCTTGGCCCCGACGCCACTGCGCCGGGCACGTTGACGGAACCGCGGCAGTTCAACCTGATGTTCGAGACGAAGGTCGGACCTCTCGCAGATGACACGGCTAAGGCTTATCTGCGCCCGGAGACTGCCCAGGGCATCTTTGCCAACTACAAGAACGTAGTCGACACCGGCCGCGTCAAGGTGCCCTTCGGCATCGCCCAGATCGGTAAGGCGTTCCGCAACGAAATCACGCCGCGCAACTTCGTTTTCCGCAGCCGTGAATTCGAGCAGATGGAGCTGGAGTTCTTCATCGAGCCTGGCGAGGAAAACCGCCTCAAGTGGTACCGCTACTGGATCGACTGGTGCACGAACTGGCTCGTCTCCATCGGCCTGCCCCGCGAGGGCATCGGCAAGGATGTTCACCCGCAGGAGAAGCTCAGCCACTACTCCAAGGGCACGACCGACCTCACTTTCGCCTTCCCGCACGGGGTGCAGGAGTTGTGGGGCATTGCCTGCCGTGGCGACTTCGACCTCACCCAGCATCAGGAGCACAGCGGCAAGGGCATGGACTACTTCGACGAGGTCCGCAAGCAGGCCGGCGAGGAGCCCTTCAAGTACATCCCGAACGTCATCGAGCCGTCACTTGGGGTGGACCGCACCTTCCTGGCTGTCATGGCCTCGGCCTACTGCGAGGACGAAGTTCCCAATGACAAGGGGCAGCCGGAAAAGCGCACGCTGATGAAGTTCCACCCGCGTATTGCTCCCTACAAGGCCGCTATTTTCCCGCTGGTGAAGAACAAGCCGGAGCTGGTCGAGCGCGCCGACGCCCTTTACCGCCGCCTGCAAAAGCGCTGGAACGTCTTCTACGACGCCTCCGGGGCCATCGGGCGCCGCTACCGCCGTCAGGACGAAATCGGCACGCCCTTTGGCATCACAGTGGACTTCGATACCATCGAGAAAGACGGCACCGTCACCCTGCGCGATCGCGACACCACCGAGCAGGTGCGCATGAGCGAGGACGATCTGGTCAAGTTCCTCGAGGAAAAGATCGAGGGCTAAAGCCCCGCCGAGTAAAGCTCCGGCTCAATGTAGACCCATTGCATGCCGGCGGTTTCGGCGGCCTTGATGCCCAGCTTGCTGTCCTCGAAGACGAGGCACTTTTCCGGTGGCACGCCCATGAGTTCGGCGGCTCTCAAAAAGCTTTCGGGGTGGGGCTTGCTGTGGGTGACGTCGTCC
Organism: Verrucomicrobiia bacterium; assembly: GCA_030432235.1. Classification (GTDB taxonomy): domain Bacteria; phylum Verrucomicrobiota; class Verrucomicrobiia; order Opitutales; family Cerasicoccaceae; genus JAUIHT01. The sequence goes on from JAUIHT010000001.1 coordinate 1,494,243, forward strand.
TTGGTCACCACGACGTCGAACAGGTCACGCACCCCGGCGGCGACCAGCGTCTCCTCGACTTGCTCGCGGCTGCCCCCGGAGGCCACGGCGACCGGATGGGTCTTGTGCAGCTCCCGCGCGATGGTCACCACGGGCTCGATGGGCTGCATGTGTGCGAACTCCTCGGCCAGTCGCTGTGACTGTGCTTCGACCACCGCGACGGGGTCGAGGTTGTCGCCGAAGCGTTCGTTGAGCAGTTGCACGGACTCTATCAGCCCGACACCGGCCAGGGAGTAGAACAGGTCCCAGGTGAAGTCGAACTTCGCGCCGTACTTTTCGTAGGCATAGCGCCAAGCGCGAAAGTGCGGCGGCATGGAGTCGGCGAGGGTGCCGTCGCAGTCGAAGATGTACCCGGCAAAATCGCCCTCGGGCAGTTGGATGGGTGGCGGAGGTGGTTTGGACATAAGGACGCGTGTAACTCTGGGAAAAAGAACCCCCGGCGCAAGCCAGCAGTCTTTGCTTCATGCCTGATATATGCCTAGCCGCAGATTCACGCAGATGAAACGCAGATTTTTAATCTTCACCACGAAGACACAAAGGTCACGAAGTCATATTCAGCCAGTCAGCTCTGTTTTCTTCGTGCTTTCATGATAAAAAAGCCATCGTATTTTGAATCTGCGTGAATCTGCGGCTTACTGCATTCTCCTGCTCGAATCCTGTATAAAGGCACAGTTCTAAGTTATCTCGAATACGATTGAACAATCGGTGGAAACTGCTTTGCTCGATCCTTTTCCAAAAACCATGACCTACACCCAGCTTGTCCGCCCGGAGGTGCTGACGCAGCCCGTTTATGAGCCTGGACGCCCCATTGAGGAGGTCGCGCGGGACTTCGGGCTGGACCCCGACGGCATCCTCAAGCTCGCCTCTAACGAAAACCCGCTTGGCCCGTCACCGCTCGGCATCAAGGCAGCTCGGCGCGCCTTGGAGGAGGCCCACCTGTACCCCGACGGCGGCTGCTACGCTCTACGGCAGAAGCTGGCCGAGATACGTGGAGTGCAGCCCAGCGAGTTGCTCATCGGCAACGGCTCCAACGAGATCATGGTGTTGCTTTGCCAGGCTCTTCTGAAGCCCGGCGACGAGGTGGTGATGGGCGCGCAGTCCTTCATCGCGATGAAGCTCTCGACGATGATGTTCGGCGCGACCCCGGTCGAAGTGCCGATGCCGGGCCTCAGCCACGATCTTGACACGCTCGCCGCCGCGGTGACCGACAAGACGCGCATCGTCTACCTGCCGTCGCCCAATAACCCCACCGGCGACAGCCATTCCCAGGCCGACATCGAGGCGCTCATTAATAAGCTGCCGGAGGATGTGGTTTTTCTCTTCGACGAGGCCTACGCCGAGTATATGGAAAACCCGCCGGACCTGCGACCGCTCATCAAGGCGGGTAAGAAAGTGGTCTGCACGCGCACCTTTTCCAAGATTTACGGCCTGGCCGCCTTCCGCATCGGCTATGCCTACGGGGACGCCGAGCTGATGGGCCTGCTCGGGCGCATCCGCCAGCCCTTCAACGTCAACGCCATCGCGCAGGCCGCCGCCACCGCAGCGCTGGGTGACGAGATGCATGTGGCCAAGTCACGCGCGGTCAACACCGCCGGACAGGCGCACCTGGCCTGCATTTTCAAGAAGCTCGGGCTCGAGTATGTGCCCAGCGAGGCCAACTTCGTGCTTTTGAAGGTTGAAAATTCCCGCCGGATTTTCGAAGTATTACAGTCCATGGGCGTCATCATCCGTCCCCTTAACGTGTATCAACTGCCTAACTACGTGCGCATCTCCGTCGGTACCGAGCCGGAAAACGACCGGCTGGGCGAATGTCTGGAGAAAATTCTTGCCGGGCCGGAGGCATCCATCCTGCTTCCCGGGGCCACGGCACCTCAACAGTGAGCGACGACCTATACGACATAATCATCGCCGGCGGGCTGCTGTTGCTCCTGCTGGTGGTCAATGCCGTGCTCGTGGCCTGTGAGATCAGCCTGGTGCGGCTGCGCTATACCCTGGGCGAGGACGAGGAGACCGAGCGGCTGAAGCAACGCTGGCCCACGCGCTACCTCATCGATAACGCCGGGTGGGCCGCGCAGGTCGTGCGCTTTGGCATCATGGTCGTGACGGTGGGCCTGGGCATGGCGGTGTTCCCGCTCATCGACGGCCTGCAGCGCAAAATCCCCTTTTGGGAAGGACAGCCCGGGCGCACGATCATCGTGCTGCTTCTGTTCTCCATCGCGGCCTCGTTTATCAGCTTTTTCGGATTCCTGGTTCCCCGCGGCCTGGCCGTGCGCAAGCCCCACAGTTCTCTCGCGGCGGTTTCGCTGATCGTCGCGGTGATGGTCATCGTGTTGCTGCCGTGGTTCAAGGCCCTGCGCCACACCGCCCGGCGTGCTTTCAGCCTGATGGGCATCACCTTCGAGCACGACTTCAACGTACTCGACTTCGAGGTACAAATCCGCGCGTTGGCCGACGACGAGGAGCCGCTCTCGCCGCAGACCTTGTCCATCGTGCAGAACGCTCTGCGCATGCGCGAGCTGGAGACCTCCGATGTGGTGCAGCCGCGCCAGAGCGTTCACTTTATGGACCTCGAGCTCCCGGCGGAGGAAAATCTTGCCATGGCCCGCGAGACCGGTCACACCCGCTTTCCGCTCTGCCACGAGGACCTCGACCACTGCGTCGGGCTCATCCACATCAAGGACCTCTTCCGCTGGCCTGGCGGTCCCGCCGCGGCTGACCTGATACGGCTCAAGCGCGAGATTCTCAGCTTTCAGGAAGACCTGCCCCTGGAACAGGCACTGGCCCAGCTCCTGGCCCGTAAGAGCCACATGGCGCTGGTCAAGGACGAGTTCGGCGGCGTCTCCGGCATCATTACGCTGGAAATCATCATCGAGCGTATCGTCGGCGACATCCACGACGAGTTCGACCTCCCCGAGGCCGCCCGCGTGACCACCGACAACGACGAGGACTACAAAGTCGACGGCCTGACGCCCATCCACGAGGTCGAGGAAGCCCTCGATGTCGAAATCGACGACACCGAGGCGGCCACCTTCGGCGGACTCGTGACCGAGAGCCTCGGCCGCCTCCCCGAGGCCGGCGAAGAGGTCACACTGGAAGAGCCCGGCCTGGAAGTGCGCATCGAAGCCGTCGACGAAAAACGCATCCTCTCCGCCACGGTCAAGAAAGTCGCCTCCGAAGACGACGACGATTAAGCGGAGGGAGTGGCACGGGACGAGTGACGAGGGGCGTGGGGTGCGTAGCCCCAGATCGTGCGCCAGCAGTCTGCGTTAGCCGCGCAGGTCGCTACCCGGCCAGGGCGGTGAAGAAGGCGCGCATTTTGCTCGGGTCTTTGATGCCGGGGGAGGCCTCCACGCCGCTGGCGACGTCTACCATGCGCGCGCCGGAGACACGCACAGCCTCGCGGATGTTGTCCGCGTTAAGGCCGCCGGCCAGGACGAAGCGCGTGTCAGGGTAGCGCTGCATCAGCTCGGCGAAGCCCAGCCAGTTGCCGGTTTTGCCCGTGCCGCCGTAGTCCTGCGCGTGGTAGGAGTCGATCAGGATGGTGTCAGCGAAGGCCAGTACGTTTTCGGGGAAGAGCTCGCCCGGCGGGATGCGCGGGGCCAGCCAGAGCGCCTCCCGCCCGACGATGCCGCTCCAGGCCGCTACCGTAGCCATGGCCACCTCCAGGTCGAAGTGCACCTGAAAATAGTCGAAACCGAGGTCCCCGTGCGCCTCCAGCTCCTGCGGGGTCGGGGAGACGTCCACGCAGACGCGCTTGCCTGCCGGTATGGAGTTCGACAAACGCCGTGCCTGAGACTCCGTGGCCATGCGGGGGGACTTGTCATAGCGGATCACGCCGCAGTAGTCCGCCCCCAGCTTGAGCGCGAGCTGAGCGTCCTCAACGCGGGTCATCCCGCAGACCTTGACACGGATTCCGGATATCATGGGAGAGAAATTGAACGCTAAATGCTAAATGCTAAACGCTAAATTTCATCCGGGTCACGAACACCACGGACAACTTCACCATGTTGTTAAGCATTCCGCGCTAGGCGTTCAGCGTTTATTTGTCCGCGCTCCCAGTCCCGAAGTCCACCTTGGGAGCGGTGGTGGCGTCGGGGACGGCCTCGAAGTACTCGTCGCGTCGCTCCAGCCCGGCGAAGCCGGCGATGATGCTGTTGGGGAAAGTGCGGATGGTGGCGTTGTACTGCTGGACGGCCTCATTGTAACGGCGGCGTTCCACCGAGATGCGGTTTTCCGTGCCTTCGAGTTGCGACTGCAGCGCTAGAAAGTTCTGGTTGGCTTTGAGGTCCGGGTAGCGCTCGGAAATGACCATCAGGCGGCCGAGGGCACCCTGGAGTTGCCCGGCGATGGTGGCCTTTTCGTCGACGGTTTTGGCCGCGGCCCACTGGCTGCGCAGCGCGGTGACTTCCGTGAGGACGTCGGACTCGTGCTGGGCATAGCCCTTGACCGTCTCCACGAGGTTCGGAATCAAATCGAAGCGTCGCTGGAGGACGGTTTCCACCTGGGCCCAGGAGCCGTCGACCTGCTCGTCGAGCTTGATCATCTTATTGTAGCTGCCCATCAGCCAGAACCCGGCGATGACCGCTATGAGCAGGGCTATGCCGGCCACGATGGCTGCGACCATGCCGCAGCCCATGCCGCCGCTGTTGCTTTTGTTTCCGGTTAACTCACTGACAACACTCATGGCTTACTTATCTTCAAGTGAGTCGACGGCGTCGACTATTTGTTCCACGCTGTGCAGATAAGCGGCGAAAAGCCTGGGCACATCGTCGGGTTTGGCGGCCTTACGTTTGATGGCTTCGACTTGGCGGAAGGGTGCGGGGTCGAGGGAGATGACTCCGGCCAGTGCTGTCAGGGCCTCGTCGTTCGTGGCGGGGACCTCCTTGCCGAGGCAACGTAGGCTGGCGCGCACCAGGGTGGTGAAGGTGGCCAGCGAGCCCACCAGCGTTTCCGCGACCAGCTCGGGCTTGCCCCCGGCGGCCAGGTAGCGCTCGCGCAGTTGGATGAGCGCGCCCTTGAGTTCATGCTCGAGCTGCCAGCGCAGGTGGTGGGTTTCGACAAAGAGCCCGGCCAACGGGTCGTCCCCGGCCAACACCTTGTAATGGGCCTGCATGTCCAAAAGCTCGATGGGGAAGGCGTCGCGGGACTGCTGCAGGCGCGCCTCGGTGAAGAGCAGCGGGGCGCGGTTGCCAGCCTTAACCCACTCCTTGGCGGGCTTGGCCAGCGCGTCGAGCACGTCCATCCCCAGGCTTTTGCAGACGACCATCAGGTTGTAGTCCGATCTCTGCCCAGTGTGGTCACCGCGGACCGCGGAGCCGTAGAGGATGACGGAGACAAGCCCCTCGCCGAGGGCCTTTTGTAGGGTTTGGGTAAAGCTTTCCGGTGTCATGATGCGAATGAGTCGATTGTTTTTAACCACGAAACTAACGAAAAACACAAAAGGCTCCTAGAGCAGGCATCCTCGCCGTCTTCTTTTCGTGAATTTCATTCCTTTCGTGGTTCATCCTATTCAAGAAATAGTGTTTACCAGCCGCCGCTGGCGCCGCCTCCGCCGGAACTACCCCCGCCGAAGCCGCCAAAGCCGCCGCCTCCTCCTCCGCCGAAGCCGCCCCCGCCCCAGCCACCATGACCGCCACCTCCGCTACCCCATATCCAGGGGGTGTGGCGGCGTCCGTTGCGGTAGTAGCCTCGCCTGCGGTTATAGCTTCGAAAGAACGGGCCAAAGATTAGCATCAGAAAAATGATTAACAGGAAGAGGTCCTTAAGATTATCAATGAATTTGCCTTTGGGTTTCTTCTGTGGCGGCGGGGCCTTGTTCAACTCCTGGCGGATGGTCGGGTCGCCCGCGATGAGGCCGTCGAGCTTGGTGACGACCTGCCGGATGCCGCCGGAGTAGTTCCCTGCCCGGAAGGCGGGTGCGGCCACGCGGTCGATGAGCGCCTTGGCCTGCGCATCGGTGATGGTTCCCTCCAGGCCGTAGCCGACCTCGATGCGCATTTTGCGGTCGTTCTTGGCCACGAGGAAGAGGACCCCCTGGTCGTGTTCGGCGCCCCCGATGCCCCACTTCTCAAAGAGGCGGTTGGCAAAGTCGTCAATCTGGCCGCCCTGCATGGAGTCGATGGTCACGACCACGATGGCGGCGCTGTGCGCGTCCCAAGCCGCGCGGGCGGTATTTTCCATCGCTTGCTCGTCGCCGGGCTGGATGATGCCCGCGAAGTCGTGCACTGTCTTCGTCTTGTCCTGCGGGAGCGTCTCCCACAGTTCGGCTGCGTGCAGAGCGGGCCCGTTGGCCTGCAGACAGAGCGCTACGGCGAGAAGACCGAGAGGGAAAAAGAGACGGCGGAGCTGCTCCGTAGGGAGACCAAGCATCCCCCTATCACGAAGGGGCTACTTGCCTCTTGCAAGGACAGAACGCGGCCAGGGCCATTCTTAAAACTTCAGTCTGGTATGTCTCTCTCTAATGGCGCGGTGCTCGGTCGTTCTTCTAACCCTACCTGCGCCGCATCCGCATCCTCGAGGCCCGCCATGGCGACGTCCCGCTGGAAATCCTCCTCGCCGTCGGCCGCTTCGACCTCGCCCGCGCGGTCGAGGCCGGCTCGCACGGCCACGGGCACGACCACCACCACGGCGAGGCCGGCGCACAGTTCCAGACCTGGAGCTACGAGACGGATAAACCCTTCGACGCGGAGGCTCTGCGCGAGATGGTCCGCCGCGAACTCCCGGCCAACCTTTACCGCTGCAAAGGCATCGTCCACGTCGCCGAGGCTCCCGAGGCCCGCCACAGCCTGCAGGCCGTCGGTCGCCGCACCGAGCTGACCGCCCTCGGCCCCTGGGGTAGGGCCCCGCGCCGCAGCCGCATCGTCGCCATCGGCTCCCGGCTCGACCAGCCCGCTCTCACCGCGCTCTTCGACCGCTGCCTGGCCTGAGCTCTGCGGGGTGGCGTTTTGAGAGGCTTTGCGCCCAGCGTAACGCGGAAAAGCGTTTCTAAAACAGGATTCGCCTGCCGTATTTGGAGCTTATCATAGGGTTAAGAATCTAAATATGGCGGGAAAAATGCTTGATAATGTAGCTAGAATTAACCCTAATGACTATTATTGCATTCACTACCTATGAAAACCAAACTGTTCCTTGCTGTTGCAAGTTTCGCGCTGTCTCTGACAGCGCCGCTGATGGGCATCATCAACATCACTGCCGTTGAGAGCCCATCCGGGGTCACCATCAGCTTCAGTGGATCTCTGGACCTTACGGGCCTCACGAAATCCACCAAAGCGGCTTTTACCAATGGCTACGTAGCTTCGTATTCTGCCAATGGGGATATCTTCATTGCCCCACCTTCAGCGGAGCCCTTTGCGGAGGCGGACCGCTACACTGGTTCCATCACTTTTTATTCTGGCAACTTCGGTATCAACACGGGCGTTGCGGTGCCTCCCACCTCTTATTCCGGAACATCGATTATAGGCATTGACCCGCTTACCACCAGCTCGATCCTCGTGCCGTCAGGCTACACCAGTGGTACTATCTCCGGCAGCAATTACTACGAGGACATGACGCTTGCTGACTTGGGCTTCAGTCCGGTTCCCAACACCTACACGACCTCCTGGGCGGCGGACTCCATCGTGATTAGCACCTCGACTGTTCCTGAGCCGACGACCTATGCCGCTCTGGCCGGGGTAGCTGTTCTCGGTCTGGCCGCCCTGCGCCGCCGCAAGGTCGCCTAAGTCGAGCGACATTCCTTTCCCAAAAGCCGCGAGCATGAGTTCGCGGTTTTTTTGTTTCAGATATTGCTCGCTGAGACGGTTGCCCTAATCAATGACCGGATGGCCCCTGGCGGCGTGCCAGAGGCGCACGACATACACTTTCTGCGTCTCGTCGTGGACTTCGTAAATCAGCCGATAGGGTGAGAGAATGAGTTCACGGAGCGTTTCCACCTGAAACTCGGGCACGACTCGCCCGCTATTCGGGTGGAGCGCGGCTTGCTCAATATGGTCAATGATGGCCTCGCCAAAGCGTGCAGCCGCCACGGGGTCGTCGCTGGCAATATAGGAAACGAGTTGCGCCAGGTCGTTTCGCGCGGTCTCGGTCCAGACTATCGGGTAAGCCATGCCTTGAGGCTTTCTTTGACTTCCTCATGAGGCACGACTTTGCCCTCACGGATGTCCCGACGCCCGCGCTCGATGGCGGCCATGAAGTGAATGCGTTCCTCGATTTCCTCCCAGGTGGCGTCCTCGGGGAGGCCCTTGATGGAGTCCAGCGCAATTTCCTTCGTGCTCATGGAATCTGGAGGATGTTTAATTGGCTTGTTGGATGCAATATTGAATTGCTTTCACCGGTTTGCCTTACGCACCCACCGGCTCTTCGACGGGATCGACCCATTTGCCGTGACGGCGGATGAGGTCTTCGAGGCGGTCGAGGGCTTCGGCCTCGGGGATGTTGAACTCCACGCACTCCTTGCCGACGTAGAGGTTGATCTTGTTGGGCGCGCCGCCGACGTAGCCGAAGTCCGCGTCGGCCATTTCTCCGGGGCCGTTGACGATGCAGCCCATGACCGCGATGGTCACGCCCTTGAGGTGCCCGGTGCGGCCTTTGATGCGCTGCGTGACTTCCTGCAGGTCGAACAGCGTGCGCCCGCAGCTGGGGCAGGCCACGTATTCGGTCTTTACGGTGCGCATGCGCGCGCCTTGCAGGATGTTGTAGGCGAGGTTGGTGGCGCGGACCGGATCGTCGACGTTCTCCGTACTGATGAGATCCCCGGCGCCGTCGGCGAAGATATTGCCGACGAACATGGAAGCCTCCAGGAGCTGCCGCCCGAAGCCTTCGCCGTCGAGGATGGTGAAGCCGGGTTCGTAGCGCAGCCACAGCGGCGAACGGATATTCTGAATCGCGAGCGTATTGACCAGCGCGCGGTAGGCCCCGAGCGGGTGCGTGTCGTCCGGCTTGTCGTCAAAGGCGCTGAGGGTGCGCGCGGTGGTGCACGTAAAGATAAGGTTGTTTTCGTCGATGGCTTTGAACTCCTCGGCGAAGTCTTCCACGTCCATGGCGGGCAGGTTAACTGCCAGCAGGCCACCGCGGGACTTGACGAACTCACCCCAGGCCATGACCTCGCCGGCGTCTTTTGTCAGGGTGGGGCAGATTACCAGACGCGGGCCCTGCAGTGTGGCGATGGCGGAGAGGTTGTCGGGGGTGAGACCGGGGGCGACTTCGAGCACGAAAGCCTTCACCTCTGATGCCAATTGCAAGGCGGCAAAGTTGAAAGCCTCGGCATCGGCGGCGTCCTTGATTTCCAGCAGCAGGCCTTCGATGCGGGCGTCTTTCAACTGCTTCTGGGCAGCCTTGGCGGTGGCCACGATCTGCTCGGCCTCGGTGGAGAGCTTGCCGGGGATCTTGGTGATAACGCGCGGCGGCTCCAGCGGGTTGATGAGCGTCTGCGGGCCGAAGCTTACTTCGACCACATCGCGCTTTTTGTACTCGTAAGGGTTGACCAGCTCGGCGTGCGGGTACTGCGGCTCGACGGCGTCGCAGTTCGCCCACAACGCTTCGGCGCGACGGGCGAGGTCACTGGCGACGGGCACCTCGTACCACGGGTCTTCGGTCAGAGAGACGCGGATGGTGTCCCCGAGGCCGTCGTAAAGGAGCGCGCCGATGCCGATGGCGCTCTTGATGCGGGCGTCCTCGCCGTCGCCGGCCTCGGTCACGCCGAGGTGGAGCGGGTAGCGCATGTTTTCCTCCAACATCTTGGCCACGACCAGGCGGTAGGCGGCGATCATGACCTTGGTGTTGCTGGACTTCATCGAGAGGATGATGTCGTGGAAGTTGTGGCTCTCGCAGATGCGGATGAACTCCAGCGCGCTCTCGACCATGCCGAGGGGGCTGTCCCCGTAGCGGTTCATGAGGCGGTCGGAGAGGCTGCCGTGGTTGGTGCCGATGCGGAGGGCACGGCCCAGCTCCTTGGCGCGGAGCACAAGCGGGGTGAAGGCCTCGTGGAGACGCTCCAGCTCGAGGTCGTAGTCCTTGTCCGAGTACTCCTTGACCGCGAACTTCTTCTTGTCGGCGTAGTTGCCGGGATTCACGCGGACCTTCTCCACGTGCTCGACGGCCACCATGGCGGCGCTGGGCAGAAAGTGGATGTCGGCCACCAGCGGGGTCTCGGCAAAGCCGGCGGCGGAAAACTGCGCGCGGATGTCCTTCAAGGCCTCGGCGGCCTGCTTGTTCGGCGCGGTGATGCGGACGACCTCGCAGCCGGCCTCAGCCAGGCGGATGCACTGCTTGACCGTCGCGGCCACGTCCTGGGTCAGGCTGGTGGTCATGGACTGCACCCGGATGGGGTTGTTTCCGCCCACGCCGACATTGCCGACCTTCACCTCGCGGGTTTGGCGGCGCTTGGCCACGAATCGGGATTCACAATAAAGCTGCATAAAAATTTGGAATCGGGATTATAACCACGGAAGTCCGTAGGTCACGGAGAAAAACAGGGGGCGTTTCGATTTTCTCTGGCCATGGGCACCGTATTATGCTGCCCTAATTTTACTGCTCGTTTCAGCCAATGTACATGCATTGCCTGAATTTCTCATATTAAGCTCTATACTACTGCGTTATGAAAAAGAATCCTGCTACACTACAGAAAGTTGCCCCCGCCACACTCGGTTCCCTGCTCGCAGCGGGCTCTGCCCAGGGCATGATTGTCTATTTAGATGCGGCCAACGCCATTTCCCTGTCCCAAAGCGATGGAGCAACAAGCGTTGACTGGAATATCGATCAAGCTGGCCGAGTAGAGGCGAGGCTGGTTGGAGTCACCTCATACAATGGTATTTTTCTCGATAGTGTTTTTTCGGGTACGCATAACTTTGGAGCCTTTCAGGCTGGCTTCTTAAATATGCCCAATCTAGCAACTGGCTATGTCATGAGCACAGGAGTCATCGACACCAACTCAGGACCTTTTTTTGGCGAAGGATATGTAATCAGTTACAGTAATTTTCAAATTGCAAAAGGTTTCACTAGTGGTGAAGCAGGCTATATTGGATTTAAATTCGGTACTTTAGCATCACCTATTTTTGGCTGGGCGAGTATCACGCTGACCACGGGGGCCAATTATAGTATGACCATCAATGAATGGGCCTACGAAACCACTGGGGCCGGCATCCAGGTGGGCGACAAGGGGGTCGTCCCTGAGCCGGAGACAACCGCTGCAGGACTGGCAGGCCTCGCCCTCGGCGCTGCGGGACTCCGTCGCCTGCGCAAGCGCAAGGCGGCTTCCAATTAATTTTCCCGTCCTTTCCGCTCTTCCTGTTAAACACCTCCTACCGGCTCCAGTCGAGCATGCGCTGGATGGGGGTGAAGGCGGCGGCGCGGATTTGTTCGTCCATCTCGATGGCGGGGGAGAGGTCGCGCAGGCAGTCACGGAGCTTCTCGATGGTATTCATCTTCATGAAGCGACATTCGTTGCAGGCGCACTTATCGGTTGGCCCGGCGATGAAAGTCTTGTCCGGCAGCTCGCGCTGGAGGCGGTGAATCATGCCGGTTTCCGTTGCGATGATAAAAGTGTCGGCAGGGCTGCTTTTGCAGAAGCCAACCATCTTCTCGGTCGAGCAGACTTCGTCGGCCAAGTCACGAACGGCCTCGACGCACTCGGGGTGGGCGACGACGGGCGCGCCGGGGTACTGCATCTTGACTTTCTCGAGGGCGCGGGTGGTGAAGAGCACGTGGGCATAGCAGCTGCCCGGCCACAGGCGCATCTTACGTCCCGTTTGTTTGGCCACCCAGTTGCCGAGGTTTTGGTCGGGCACGAAAAGGATTTCGCGATCCTCGGGCACACGCTCGACGATCTTCATGGCGTTGCCGCTGGTGCAGATGACGTCGCTGAGCGCCTTCACGCCCGCGCTGCAGTTGATGTAGGCCACGACGTAGAGGTCGGGGTTGGCTTCCTTGTAGGCGCGGAGCTTCTCCGCCGGGCAGGAGTCCGACAGGGAGCAGCCCGCTTCCATGTCCGGCAGGATGACGGTCTTGGACGGATTGACGATCTTGGCCGTCTCGGCCATGAAGTGCACCCCGCAGAAGACGATGACGTCGGCGTCGGCCTCGGCGGCCTTGTAGGAGAGCCCAAGAGAGTCCCCGACGTAATCGGCGACGCGCTGGATGGGCTCGACCTGGTAGTTGTGGGCCAGGATGACGGCGTTCTTCTCCTCCTTGAGGGCGAGGACCTGCTCCTGGATTTCGCTCAGGGGCGCTTCCTTCGCCTTCGGGGCGAAGATCATCGGCTCGTAATTGAGTGTCTCGGGCATGGTAAATATTTTTTGTCCGCAGATTACGCAGATTTTACAGATAATAAAGTCTCGGCGTTAATCTGCGGATTAAAATCAGCTGTTCCGTTCCGCCATTTCGGTGAGGAGGCTTTGAAAGGCAGGGTGGGACTGTAGCGGCTTGAGGTCAGGGTCGTCGCGCATCCACTCCAAGTCGCTATAGCCAAGCTCCACGGCTTTGCGCAGGGCGCGGACGGCGTCGGCCTTGCGACGTTTGAGCGCGAGGGAGCAGCCGAGATTGTAATGCGCGGTGGCGTTGTCCGGCATCAGGCGGACCAGTTTGCGGTCCATTTTCAGGCCGTCGTCGACGCGCCCAGCCTTGCTGTAAAGCCCACCGAGAATTTCGATGACCTCGGTGTCTTTGGGCAGGCGGCCCAGCAGTCCCTCGTAAAATTGTATTTCGAAGCTGTAGTCGTCGTCCTTGCTCATCGAAAAATGAAGCCCCGCTACGCTTAGGCCGTTTTGAAACCACGGGTGCAAACGCCGGTGGCGCGGAAGGGCGTGCAGCCGGCCACTACCTGCAGGCGCTGCGACTGCGGCTGCATATCGAGTTTGCCACAAACGGTTTTGCCGTACCATTCCATAAAGGGCGCGTCGACTTCGAAGATGTGGTCGCAGTCGGCACAGATAACTTGTGCCTGAAAGGTTTGCGCCTGGCGGTTGGCGAGGTAGTATTTATTGTCGTGGCCGACATCCACCTCGCGGATGAGGCCGCTCTCCGTCAGGATCGGCAGGGAGCGGTATACGGTCGCACGGGAGACGGAGTCGTCGAGCTTGCGGGCCTGGTCAAGGAGGTCCTCAGCGGTGAAGTGGCCCTCTGCCTCATAGGCGGCGTCAAAGATGGCCAGGCGCTGATTAGTCACGCGCAGGCCCTTGCTGGCCATGAACTCCTTGAAGGTCTCGCGTGGGTTTTCGATTTCGATGGATGCGGTGGCGCTATTGCTCATTCAGATTCCAAATAAACAAGGATCGTGCCAGTCTCAAGTCAATCGCAAAAAGAGTAGAGGCGTAGTAATAATGTAAAGAGGATGTTGACAGGGACGTGTAATTCACGCTTTATCAAGGTTTTCATGCTTAACTAACGCTCATATAATTCGATAGTTCTTCCATATCTATACAGTCCATGAAACTCATGCACACACTAACCAAGCATCTGTGGCTCTCTGCCGCATTCTCCGTGGCCGTACTTTTTACCGGTTGCGAATCAACCAAAGTTAAAAACGCTCCCGAAGCCTATAATGACCGATATCCATCGCGTGAGGTCAAAGGCTACTCGACCAGCGCCCAAACGAAGCAGACTGTCGCCCCAGCCAACAGCGGCGTCGTCGTTTCCACTGACAGCGAAACCATCTACGAAGACAATCTCGTCAAGCTCGAGAAGGTTTACAACAGTGGTTCCACGGTGGGTTCGGACTTCAACTACGACATCATCGTGACGGCCAAGCGCGCCATCACCAATGTCGAAGTGGATGAGTTTCTGCCGGACAGCATCAAGTTCAAGGACTCCACTCCGAAGGCCGACATGAACCAGTTTGGTATGCCCAGCTGGGATCTGGAAGCCTTCGACGCCGGCGACCAGGAAAAGATCAATGTCACGGTCGTTCCCGGCAAGGTTGGCCAGTATAAGGTCTGCAGCGTTGTTCGCGCTGACCCGCTGGTGTGTCTGCCGCTCTTCGTTGGCAAGCCCGAGCTGACCATCGCCAAGTCCGGTCCTCCCCGTGTTGAGCTCGGTGAGTCCGCCACCTGGGACATCATCGTTACCAACACCGGTAACGCCATTGCCGACAATGTCGTGATTAACGACACCATGCCGGCCGGCTTCACCGCCACCAGCCCGGTTTCCAAGAACGTTGGTTCTCTCGACCCCGGCGCCAGCAGCAACTTCACCGTGACCGGTAAGAGCAACAAGGTCGGTCAGTTCACCAACACTGCTGTGGCCAGCTTCACCGGTGGCGAGTCTGTCCAGGCTACCGCTCCGATCGAAGTGGTACAGTCCGCTGTGGCCATCACCAAGACCGGCCCGGCTACCGGCTACATCTTCGTCAACCAGCCTTACACCATCACGGTGACCAATAAGGGTAACACCACCCTGAAGAACCTCGTCGTGACCGACAACCTGCCCGACGGCGCAGTCCTCATCGGCAAGGTTGACCAGAGCGGTGAAGTTTCCGACACCGATTCCGGCAAGACCGTTCTCAACCCGCAGTTCTACGGTACGAAGAATGTCTACGGTTACTGGAAGCCCGGCAGCGACAACCCGCTCGCTGACGACTATGCCGACCAGATTGACTGGAAGATCGACAGCCTCGCTCCGGGTGCTTCGAAGTCCTTCAAGGTTTCCTTCCACGCCAACAAGCCGATGACCACCGTCAATAAGGCGACCGTCACGACTGACCGCGGCCTGACCGACACGGCTACCGCCGAGACCGTCTGGAAGGCTGTTCCGGGTGTTCACACCACCTTGATGGACAGCATCGACCCGATTCAGACCGGTGAGCAGACTGTCTACACCCTGAAGACCCTCAACCAGTCCGGTTATGACACCTTCACGGTTACGTCGCAGACGGTTACTGTTCCGGATGGTCTGAGCATCGTCAGCACCTCCCAGGGTGGTACCATCAGCGGTAACAAGGTGTCCTTCCTGCCCGTGACCCTCGGCCCCGGCAAGGAAGTCTCCCGCACCATCACCGTTACGGGCACCAAGGGTGGCACGCACACCACCGTCATGGAAACCCTGACCAACTTCCGCGACACGCCGGTTGTTGACCAGGAATCCACCACGGTCTACTAAGCCGCCCGCGCCCAGCGCACACTTTCAAAGCCCGCCGGACATCCGGCGGGCTTTTTTCATGCTCAATCAGGAAAGCACCTCGCGCTTGAATACTCCGAGGGGTGGCGGATTTCCTTTCCAGAAAACGGGCTTTTTTGCTTTTTCTATTTCCCGATGCGTTGGCATAGCACAGTCTTTCACTGTGAGTGCCTCGGAGTCATTGGTCGAAGTCCTGCCGCTGACCGGTATCGGCGCGCCGCTTGCCTACGCGGTCCCCGGTGGCGTCGCTGGCTGTGTGGCGCCCGGTGCCTTGGTGCGTGTGCCACTACTTAATCGGCACTGCCTCGGCGTCGTCACCCGCGAGGGTAGTGAACAGCAAGTGCCAGCGGGCAAGCTCAAGTACGTGATCGAAGGGTTGTATAAGGAACCTGTGCTGACCCCGGGGTTGATTCAGTTGGCCGACTGGATGCGGCGCTATTATGCCGCGCCCGTCGAGGCGGTCTTGGAAACCATGCTGCCCTCGGCCTTGCGACAGGAGATGAGCGCCAAGGTTAATCGCATGCTTTGCGCTGCAAAGTCGATTAGCGTCGAGGAGGAAGAAGCGCTGGCCAAACGCGCACCCAAGCAGGCTGAGGTCTACCGCTTTATTTCCCAACAGCCGCGGCCTGTTCCACGCGGGCTGGTGCTCAAGCGCCTGCATACCAGTGCATCAGTCTGCGACTCCCTCATTGAAAAGGGCCTTTTGCGCGAAACGCATGAAGAGGAAGCGCGCACCGTCTACAGCGATGTGCTGGGAGAGGCCGAGAAAGTTTCGCCTGCCGAAGTGGAGTTGACCGAAGAGCAGGCAGCGGCAGGAAGCGATATCGCCGCCAGTCTTGATGCGCGCGAGTTTCGTGTTCACCTCTTGCACGGTGTGACCGGCTCGGGCAAGACAGAGGTCTACCTGCGCGCTATTAAAACCGTTATCGACCGGGGCGGTTCCGTCATCTACCTGGTGCCCGAAGTAGCTCTGACGCCGCAGACGGTAGGGCGCTTGCGTGGACGCCTTGAGCAGCTCGGGGTCAAGATCGTCGTCTGGCACAGTCATCTGTCGCACGGTGAGCGGTTCGACGCCTGGTTCTCTCTCCTACGCGGAGAGGCAAGGGTGGTGGTGGGCGCGCGTTCGGCTATTTTTACTCCGGTTTCAGACCTCCAACTGGTCGTCGTGGACGAAGAGCACGAGCCGGCCTATAAACAGGCCGAGTCGCCGCGCTATCACGGGCGCGATGTAGCGGTGTATCGCGCCATGCTCGCCGGGGCGGTATGCGTGCTAGGTTCGGCGACGCCCTCTCTGGAGTCGCTCTACAACGTGCAGCAAAAAAGCTACCGGCTCAATCGTATCACTCGTCGTGTGGACGACCGCGCGCTGCCCATCCTGCACCTGGTTGATATGACGCGCGAACGTTTGCGCAGCGACGGTGCGGTCAACATCTCGCAGATGCTGGCGGACAAGCTGCGCGACCGCTGGGAGCTGCGTGAGCAGAGCATCCTGTTTCTCAATCGTCGCGGCTACGCCAGCTCTATGCTCTGCCCGGACTGCTCTTACGTCGCGATGTGCCCGCACTGTGACGTCATGTTGACCTACCACCGTCACGAGCAACGCATCAAGTGCCACGTCTGTGGTTACCACGCGCCTGCGCCGCATCGTTGCCCCAAGTGCGACTCCACCAAAATTCGTTGGCGCGGTTACGGCACGCAACGCATCGAGGAAATACTGGGGGCGCTGATCCCGGGTGCGAAGGTGGTGCGCATGGACACCGACACGATGACGAAGAAGCACCTTTTCCGGCAGATACTGGCGGACTTTCGCGTGGGCAAAATCGACATCCTCGTCGGCACACAGATGATCGCCAAGGGGCTCGACTTCCCCAATGTCACCCTGGTGGGTTTGGTCGATGCCGATGTCTCTCTGCACGTGCCCGACTTCCGTGCGGCAGAACGTACTTTTCAATTGCTTGTGCAGGTGGCCGGGCGAGCGGGCAGGGGGGACAAGGCCGGGGAGGTTGTAGTGCAAACCTTCATGCCGCACAGTCCGCCTATCCAGTACGCGCGCCAGTCAGACTTCGACGGATTCCTCGAGGCGGAGCTGGAGCAGCGTCGCGAATTCAACTACCCGCCATTCCGTCATCTGGTGAGGCATTTGTTCCGGGGGCGTAATCCGGAGAAGGTGCAATTCTACGCCGAGCAGTGGACCCGCAAGCTGGAGAAGGAGTTAAAGGATCCCATCGAGATTCGTGGGCCCGTGGCCGCGCCGATGGAGAAGATGAAGGACCACTACCGCTTTCACTCGTGGTACTTTATCGGCAATGTCTCGCGCGTGCTGCCCAACATCGTTGCCCTGCGCGAAGCCTTTCCCATGGACGAGGATGTGGTAGATGTTCTCGATGTCGACCCCGTCGATATGACGTGAGTAAGGTAGCGGGGAGATTGTCCTGTGCGTCAGCTTTGCAGTTCAGCTTCGGCGAGGGCTTTCTTTGCCACGCGGGTCACGTAGATGGAGACGCCCAGAGCGGCGAGCAGGCCTACGCCCAGCACGACGTAATGCACCCATTCATGCGGGGCGGCTTCCTGGTGCATGGCGCTGAGGTGCTTGGCGGTGAAGCCGATGTAGACCTCCGCGAAGACGATGGGTGCGCGGGCGAATCCACCCAGCATATACTGACCAAAGGTTACCCGACTGATGGCCAGCAGGTAGCTCATGGCGGTGAACGGCACCGGCGTGAGGCGAATCATAAAGACCATCTTTGCGCCCTTGCTGCTGACCGCGCGATCAATAACAGCGAACTTCGGATGTGTTTTAAAGAGCCTTTCGATTTTATCACGGGCCAGGCTGCGGCCAATCCAGAACAGCAACGCCATGCTCAGAAACTCCGCCACGAGAAAGTAGGTGAAGCCCCACATGAGCCCGAAAAGCGCACCAGCCGCCACTGCGAAGGCCGCCGCCGAGATGCTGACCACCGACAAGACGACGAACACTGCCACGTAAATGATCGGCGCCCAGAAGCCCTGCTCGCCCACCCAATGCTCGAAGATCGGAAACTCGTGCCCGAAGACCTTGGCCAGTACGACGAAAAGCGCAATTACTGGAAGGGCCAGGACAATGCGCAGCCAGCGCCTTTTAAAAAGCGCTGGCAGATCAAAGCGCATCGGCTTCCTTCAGCGCCTTGCGCGCCACACGGGAGATATAAACCATCGCCACGACCGCCACCACGCCCCCGAATATCATGCCGACGTAATGGGCGTCGGAGTGATGCTCCAGGCCTGCGGCGCGCTTGGCCAGGTGTGCCGCCACGTTGCCGTAGTAGGTTACCGCGAAGAGGGATGGCAGTATGCCGGGCATGGCCAGCAGGTAGTTTTTGAAGCGGATGCGGCTGACGGCCAATATGTAGTTGAGCGGGCCGAAGGGAACCGGACCGAGCCGGAGCAGGAAGGAGATTTTCAACCCCTGCGCGCCGACCACCGCTTTGTCGATAGCGGCAAACTTCGGGTGCTTTGCCATGAAGCCTTCCACCTTGTCCTTGAGGATGTGCCGTCCCAGGTAAAAGGGTAACAGGCTGGCGAGCATTTCCGCGATGACGGCATACAGGTAACCCCACCAGATGCCGAAGAGCGCCCCCGCGGCAAAGATGAAAATGTCCGCTGGTACGAGGAAGAGGGTGCCGATAACAAACAGGGCGATGAGCAACACCGGCGCCCACGGTCCTGTTTCTTTTATCCACTCTTCGATAGCGGGAATATGATCCTGCATCAGGTAGCCGCCCGCCGCAATGACGGCGATGAGGATACCCAGTAACACACAGCGCAGACCGATCTTTTTCCACTCATGCTTGTGATGTGGAGTATCGGCCCCGGCAGCAGTCAGGTGCCTGTGCAGTATTTTCTGCATAGCGTCTATACTGTCTAAATCCCCTGTGTTCGCTGCAAGGGTAAAGCAGCAGGCTCAGTAGGTTCTTTGAGGGCTTTTTCGTTTACCCGGTGGCCTGTCTGGTTTATTCATTAGCATCGTGGAATCCAAAACCCAGATTAAGGGGCTGCCTGCTGTTATCATTCTCTTGATTGTTGGTGGGATTGCCTATTTCGCATCGGGACCGAACGGACTAGACAGCCTCAAGCGCTGGATCAGCTTCGGCAAAACGCATCAGGCTCTCGGCATTTCGCAGGAGACGCTCTGGAACAACGGACAGCAGCCCATGCGCAATGCGATTTACGAGCATTACATCCAGGCTTACATGACGCCGATGATGGCCAAGGTGAAGGCGGACCCCTCGCTTACGCCCAAAATACAGGCGCTGACGAATTCCCTGAACACTTTGAAAATCACCGGTATCGACACTGAGCTGCGCTATCGTCACGACGCGGACGAAAAGGACAAAAAGCTCAACGTCACCGTGACCTACACGATGACTCCCGCGCCGCCCGACGGCATCACGCAGCGCACCTATCGCGTCGACGTGAGCAACCACGGGCGGGGCCACTGGCTTGTCCTGGGCGAGGAGTAGTGGCTCAGGAGGATTGCGGGCCTGCTTTCGTGTGCGCGGTTATATCCTTTTGGACTTCGCGTACCTGCCACATGACCAGCAAGGACCAGAAGCACAGGACGAGGTTTTGCATCGGCAGTTGCAACGCCAGCGGCAGCATGTAGATGGCGGCCACCGCGGGCGTCCACACCGCGATATTGCTTATCAGGACTGGCAGCACCTTGTAGGCATACCAATGGCGAAAGCTCAGGCGCAGTTTGCCGGTATTCCGGCGCACGTACCCCTTCTCGGTCAAGTGGCTGTCCTTCCAGCCGTAGGCCCAGGCGGTCGTCGGTGCGGCCACCAGTGGTACGTAGACCAACATGTCGAAAGCGATTTTCTTCACCACCGTGGCGATATCGTGGCCGTGTCCGAAAAGCCAGGCCTGGAATTGGTAAAAGAGGTCAACCTCTACGCCTTTCCAGGCCCAGAACAAACTGAGGAAAAACAAATGGGACCACGGAACCGGGTAGAGCGCGGACGGGCGCAGCCGCTGCACGATCCACGGAATGAGCGCCCCGAAAATAACCGTGCTGAACAGTGCATAGCTCCAGCCGACGGTTTCCCTAAGGACGGTGATGCGATCAAAAGCCGCCCGGACAGAGTCGATGAAATGATAGCTCCCCACCATGCCGAGGGCAAACACCGCAAGCGCCAGCCCCGGCCAACGATTTGCCCAGGCCGCCTCCACTCCGCTCTTCCAGGGCGGCTTGCGCCGGATCGTTACTGGTTTTTCTCCTATCCCCATCTGTGCAAAGAACGATTCCGCAATATCTATGCCCCCCACGCAAGGCTCTTGTGCGTGTGGAAGTGCGCTGACAGGCCGGACACAGTCAGAATGTAGGTTCATAAAGCAGCGTAAAGGCTTGGTCTCGATCAGACCGTCCGTTTCAAAAAGCGCCAACGGCGCGGCCCCATCGTAGCCTAGGGCAACGCCCTAGGTATGTGTTGAAAAAACTCACCGCAGGCTGAAGGCCTGCACCAATATGTATCTTGGTAGGGATCGTTGTTCTCAATGGTCCGTTCGCCTGCGACTGAGCGCGGCGATGGTGCAGGCCTTCAGCCTGCGTGGTCGGGGGGACGTCGGTGTCCTGGGGCGTTGCCCCAGGCTACGTTGGACAAGGCCCTTGGCCTTGAGGGATTAAAAACTATACGAAGTATGAAAGTGAGATAACTGGGCCTTTGCCCACTTCGTGTTGACGATAATTGAGAAAGGCTGAGCACTCAATCAAGGCGTCCCATATGTCAGGACATCTCTCTTTCAGTCCCTTAGCCCTATTGATGTGAAGAAAGATAGATTCTCCGAGTAACACATCTCCCATGCAGTCAATCCAAGCATTCATGTTCTTTCCGTAGTAGGTAGGGAAACCAAAAGTCTTGGCGAAGAAATCGTGAAAGGCAGTCCAATCACTGATACCGCTAACATCTATTGAAATGGTCTTCATCCTCTGCTGCTAAATGTTTTCACATGGCTTATTGAGTCAAATATGAAACTGTCCGTCGGGACGACGGACGCTACCTTTTCCTCACCTGCCTACTACTTGCCTTTGCCCCACTTGACGTCCTTGCCGCGCTGAACCTTTTTGCGGCGGCGGGTGGCTTTGGGGGATTCGCGGCGGGCTCCGGTTTTGTAGCCACCGGTTTCGCCTTTGCGGAGGGCTTCTATCTGGTCACGCAGGACGGCAGCGCGTTCGAACTGCAACTGCTCGGCGGCTTCGAGCATCTCGCTTTCCAGTTCGGCCAGGACGGCGGCCACGTCCTCGTCGCCGTGGGCCTCGGCCACGTTGACGGCGTCGGATTCCTTTTGGCCGTAGTGGAGGCTAGCTTGTACGGCGCGCTTGACGCTCTTCGGGGTGATGCCGTGCTCGGTATTGAAGGCAATTTGTTTTTCGCGGCGCTCGTTGGTGACTTCGAGGGTCTTGCGCAGCGAGTCGTTCATCTGGTCGGCGTAGAGTAGCACGCGGCCTTTCTCGTGACGGGCGGCGCGGCCAGCCGTTTGGATGAGGCTGGTGTGGCTGCGTAAAAAGCCTTCCTTGTCGGCGTCGAGGATGCCTACGAGGGCGACCTCGGGCAGGTCGAGCCCTTCGCGCAGAAGGTTGACGCCCACGAGCACGTCAAACTCGCCCCGTCGGAGGTTGCGGAGAATCTCCACGCGCTCGATGGCGTCGATGTCGCTGTGCAGGTATTCCACGCGGATGTTTGCCTCGCGCAGGAAGCCGGTCAGGTCCTCGCTCATGCGCTTGGTTAGGGTGGTGACGAGCACGCGCTCTTCGGCGGCGACGGCCTTCTTGATTTCGCCGATGAGGTCCTCGACCTGGCCCTGCGCAGGGCGGACCTCCAGCACGGGGTCGAGCAGGCCGGTGGGCCGGATGATTTGCTGGGCGATGACACTTGAGTGCTCCAGCTCAAAGGCGGCGGGGGTGGCGGAGACGAAGAGGATTTGCCCGGCCTTCTTGTGGAACTCGTCCATCTGCAGCGGGCGGTTGTCCAACGCCGAGGGCAGACGGAAGCCGAAGTCGACCAGGCGTTCTTTGCGGGCGCGGTCTCCTTTGTACATGGCGCCGATTTGGGGCAGGGTGGCGTGGCTTTCGTCGAGAATGGTGACGAAGTCGTCGGGGAAGAAGTCCAGCAGGCAGAAGGGGCGGTCGCCGGGGTTGCGGCCGCTGAGGTGCCGCGAGTAGTTTTCGATGCCGCTGCAGAAGCCGATTTCCTGGAGCATCTCCAAGTCGTACTCGGTGCGCATGCGGATGCGTTGGGCTTCGATGAAGCGCCGGTCCTTATCGAAGTTTGAGACCTGTTCCTCCAGTTCGGAGCGGATGGCCTTGACGGCGTGCTCGAGTTTGTTGCGCGGCGTGATGTACTGGTTGGCCGGGTAAAGGTGAAAATAGCTCAGGCGCTCGCCGGTGGCGCCGGTCAGGGGGTCCAGCTCGTGCACTGCCTCGATTTCGTCGCCCCAGAACTCCACCCGGATGGCGCTCTCCATGTAGGCCGGGAAGACGTCGACCACGTCTCCACGCACGCGGAACTTCCCGCGCGTCAGGCTGACGTCGTTGCGCTCGTAAAGGTTGTCGATGAGGCGCTCGAGAAATTTATCGCGACCGAGCTCGTCGCCCTCGCGCAGGGGAATCATCATCTCGCGGAAATCCTCCGGCGAGCCCAGGCCGTAGATGCAGGACACGCTGGCGACCACGATGACGTCCCGGCGGCTGATGAGCGCGCTGGTGGCGGCGATGCGCAGGCGCTCGATTTCGTCGTTAATCGACGAATCTTTTTCGATGTAGGTATCGGTCGAGGGCACGTAGGCCTCGGGCTGGTAATAGTCGTAGTAGCTGACGAAATACTCGACGGCGTTGTTGGGGAAGAAGGCCTTGAACTCGCTGTAGAGCTGCGCCGCGAGCGTTTTGTTATGGCTCATGACCAGCGTCGGGCGTCCCAGCTGCTGAATGATGTTGGCCATGGAGTACGTCTTCCCCGAGCCCGTGACGCCGAGGAGGGTCTGGTAGCGGTTGCCCGTCTGGAAAGACGCCACGAGGCGGTCAATGGCCTCGGGCTGGTCCCCCATGGGGGCGAAGTCTGCCTGCAAATCGAACATGCGAAAGCCATCAGCATGCGCAGGAATTTGGGGAATGCAAACGGGAAGGGGGAGACTCGTTTATGTACGATGCTATTGTTCGAGCTTTAGAAAGGGTGAATATATTTGCTAGTTGGTTATTTCATTGAAATCCTGATTCCCTTTTAGTCGTAAATGCTAAAGACAGGAAAAGAATGAGGATGATACAGATTATATGTTTGTTCTGTACGTCATTATTCGCGGGATGCTACAGGCCTCCAGTAGCGACTTATGAGGGCCAATCGAGTATGGGAGAGGCAGGGTTTCAGGCTCTCGATTTTGTGCTGGAAGATTATGGTCCGCCATGGAACATAACCATCTATCCAAATGAAAATGAGCGGAATCAGCTGCTTTTAGTCTATTTTCGGAATGCTTCTGAATTCTCACTCTTAATTGGAGGTACTATTTACCATCAGTATGATTACATTCCAGTTGAACCAGGGCAAAAAATACTGTGTTACTCGGGGTCATTGGTAGAGATTCCCAATAAGAATCTTCGAATATTTCGATCTGGCGAATACGAACCCCATGACATTTGTTTTGAACTAGTGATTGAGTCGCAAGATGGTACAATGCTCGAACCTCTAGATGTTAAGGCCACTAATCCACGCATTTTCTACAAATAGTTAAGGCCCAGTAGTACCCACTTGAGTGCTTTTTTGGGGGCTGCACATCCACCATGGACTGTCCATGTGGTTTGTGTAGCTTCGAGAAATGTTCTGTTGGCGATCATGTATCCGACCCTCATTTACAGTAGCGAGACTTCTCTTTGCGGATAAGTCCGCCTAAAGCCTTGACCAAGTTGCGCTTAAACGGTCAACTGCGCGGGCATACCCTTCTATGAGCGATACCCCGAGCGAACTCAAGGCGCGGCAACAGGCGTTGCTGCGCGGATACTGGCGAAAAAACCTGCTGCTGATGGGCGGCTGTCTGATTGTCTGGGCCGTGGCCGGCCTGGGCTGCGGCATCCTGTGGGCGGACAAGCTCAACGCCTACCACCTGTCCGGCTACCCGCTGGGGTTTTGGTTCGCGCACCAGGGGGCGATTATCGTATTTGTGCTCATCATTCTCTTTTACGCGCTGGTCATGAACCGCCTCGATAGGATTCACCACGAGGAGCTGGAAGCCATCGCACGGGAAGGAGGCGTACAATGAGTGTCCAGGTCTACACCTATATCTTCGTCGGCCTGACCTTTGCGCTCTACCTGGGCATCGCCTGGTGGGCGCGCGTGGCCGATACCAAGGGTTTTTATGTGGCGGGTCGCGGTGTGCCTGCTGCCGCGAACGGCATGGCGACGGCGGCGGACTGGATGAGTGCGGCCTCGTATATTTCCATGGCGGGTCTGATATCGACCATGGGCTACGCGGGAGGCGTCTACCTGATGGGTTGGACGGGCGGCTTCGTTTTACTGGCGCTGCTGTTGGCTCCGTACCTGCGCAAATTTGGCCACTTCACCGTGCCGGACTTCGTGGGGGACCGTTTCGCCACGCGCACTTTGGCTGGCGTGAAGAACCCGACCTTGTCGCAGCGCATCATCGGCAACCCCGCGCGGCTCGTCGCGGTGGTCTGCGCGTTGTTCGTCAGCTTCACCTACGTGGCCGGGCAGATGCGCGGGGTAGGGGTGGTCTTCAGCCGCTTTCTCGATGTCGATATCAACGTCGGTGTGGTCATCGGCATGATCATCGTCTTTATCTACGCCACTCTCGGCGGCATGAAGGGCATCACCTGGACCCAGGTGGCGCAATACTGGGTGCTCATCACGGCCTTCGTCGTCCCGGCGATTGCGATTTCCATCAAACTCACCGGCGACTGGCTGCCGCAGGCGGGCCTCGGCGGTGAGGTCTCACCGGGCGTCACCCTGCTGTCCAAGCTCAACCAGATCAGCACGGACCTGGGCTTCAGCAGTTACACGGACACCTTTACGGGCGGCTGGGACAAGGTAAACGTCTTCCTCGTCGCGCTGGCTCTGATGGCAGGCACGGCGGGCCTGCCGCACGTCATCGTGCGCTTTTACACGGTCAAAAGCCCCCGCGCGGCGCGCTGGAGCGGTTTCTGGGCGCTGTTTTTCATCGCCGGGCTCTACCTGACCGCGCCGGCCATCGCGGGCTTCGCGCGCTACTACATGCTGGAGTCGCTCAACGGCGCCAAGGCCACGGAAATCCCTGACTGGTTCAAAAGCTGGGAAAAGACCGGCCTCATCCTCTGGTTCGACGACGGCGACGAGACGCTGGAGTACGTATCCGGGCCGGAGAACGAAATCTTCCGCCGTGGCGGTATGAGCGAGGCCGAGACCATTGCGCTGGTGCGCAACCATCAGCAGTGGGTCGACACCGGCGGGGCCAAGGGCGAGGACGCTCGCGTGATTCTGACCAAGGCCGGGCTCTCCGGGCCGGATCGCGACATCATTGTGTTGGCCACGCCCGAGATGGCGGAGCTGGCGAGCTGGATCATCGCCTTCGTGGCGGCCGGTGGCTTGGCTGCGGCACTTTCCACTGCCAGCGGGCTGCTGCTGGTGATTTCCTCCAGCGTGGCGCACGACCTTTACTACCGTGTGATCAACCCCGAGGCCACGGACAAGAAGCGCCTGCTGGTCGGGCGCGGAGTCATTGGCCTGGCCGTGGTGGTGGCGGGGCTTTTTGGCATCTACCCGCCGGGCTTCGTCAGCCAAGTGGTGGCCTTCGCCTTCGGTCTGGCCGCGGCGAGCTTCTTCCCGGTCATCCTGCTGGGTATCTTCAGCAAGCGCGTCGGTACGGTCCCCGCAATCATCGGTATGTTGGCCGGGCTCATTTTCACGCTCTATTATATTATCGGCACGGTCTTTCTCGGCATGGACAAGTGGACCCTCGGTTTATCGGATAATGGCATCAGCCCGCAGGGCATTGGCGCCGTCGGTATGCTGGTCAACTTCGCCGTCACCCTCGCCCTGACGCCCTTCACCAAGCCGCCTACGCCGGAAATCCAGGACATGGTTGACTCCGTCCGCGAGCCCGAGGGCCTCAGCCCCGCCGTCCTCGTCGACGACGCCCCGGAGCACTAAGGCTAGGCGAAGCCTTGCATCCTCGAAACTTCATTTCGTGATGGGGCTCTGCCCCATCGGTGCGTGGCCGCACAGGACAAACATGGGGCTCTGCCCCATCGCTCGCATTGCTCGCTGCCTCGTGGAGGCTTGAGTTTTCATAACTGAGGCCCTTTAACGGTGCCACCATCTAACTGTGTCATGGAAGAGGTTACCGACATTGCCGCTGCCGGGGAGCTCGTCACGGCCAAACTGGAGAAACGGCGGCAGGGCGGCTGAGCCCCGAATGAACTGGACAGCGGGCGAGGCGAAGTCACGCTGAAGCGGTTGATGCTTTCGTATCGTATTGTTCTGATGTCCTGCGGCTTCGCTCTTCTAGCGATGCTCCTGAGCCTGAGAATGTTTTCGCCAGCCTTCGGTGTCATTCAGCCAACGCGTTGGGACGCGGTTGAGGTGCTCAGCCGGCCGGAAATCAATCGCTGGCAGTTCGTGCGCATGCAACTGGAGGACCCCTTTGTGGAAATTCAGAGCGTGAGTAACAAGGTCATCGAGTGGCGGTTGCTTTTTCCCCTGATGGCTTATGCGACCGGGATGAGGCCTGAAGTTTATGCCTGGTTGCCGGTGCTGGGAGCGTTCTTGTGCCTGAGCTGGCTGGCCTGGCTGTTGCGGCGAGAGACGGCCAGCCCCTGGTTGTCCTTTCTGGGGACAGCCTTGTTTGCCACCGGCTCCTGGCACTTCGTCGCGGTCGGTTGGCTGGGTTACTTTGACGGCTGGTTCATGCTGGCCTTGTTGTTAACCGCTTTTTCGCGGAGCCGCCACGTGCTCCTGGTGACCGCATTGCTGGCCCCCTGGGTGGATGAGCGTTTTATCCTGGCCCTGCCCATGGTGCTCGGTTTGCGATTTCTTTTTTTGAAAGGCTGGGAGCCGGAGCAACGCAAACCCCTCCTTAAGGACGCAGTATGCGTCCTGACCCCCGCGATTGCCTACCTGGTGCTGCGTCTGGCTGTATTGGTGTTCGGCTCGGACGGACATAGCGGCTTTATGCTCGAAGGGATGCTGGCAGTGATTGGGGGCGACCAATGGCCGTTGGTTCTTTGGGGCCTATGGGAAGGGCTTCGCGCAGGATTTATTCTGTTGGGCGCCTGCCTATTCTGGAGTTATCGGGACGCGCCGCGATGGGCTTTCTTTACATTCCTGGGGCTTGTTGCCCTGAGCACGCTTGTCTCCATGACGATTGCCGGGGATACCGCACGATCAGCCTCCGTGTTGTGGCCGCTGGCGGTGGCAGGCATCCTGATGTTGGCCCGCGAGCAAAAGCCCCTGGCGCTGTGGTTTTGCGGAGGCACCCTGGCGGCTAACCTCCTGCTGCCAGCTTATTTGGTATTTCTGGTGGACCAGCGGCCCATTCGCTCCCTCACAGAGGAACTCGATCGTATCGACAGCTATACGGTGGCAAAAGATCCACAGCTGGCTTTGCGCTACGCCGATTATGCTAATTACCTGGTTAATTTGCACGACCAGGACGGTGCTCTACAAGTTTATGATGACATCGTTTATGCTAACTCATTAGAAGCGTCGATGCCGCTCTATCTGGTCAAGCGAGCCGAGCTGCACTTGGCCCGTGGGGACAGGGCCGCCGCCACTGGGGACGTGCAAACGGCTTGGACCTTGTCCCGTCCGGGGTCTTCACAGCGTCGGTGGCTTGTCGAGCACTATGGGGATTTGCTCAGGGAAACGCAGCCATGAAACCGGAAGTCGTCACCTCGGATGGCCGGTTGCGATTGCTCTCCGTCGTCATTCCTGCACGCAACGAGGAGGCGTCCATCGAGTCCACCGTGCGCGCTCTCCACAAAGTGCTTAACGAAGGGACCGTGCCGCATGAGATTGTCGTGGTCGATGATGGCAGTACCGACCGCACCGGAGATATTTTGGGCAGGCTTGCGGATGAATTGCTGGTTTTGCGTGCTATCGCCAATCCCGGTCCACACGGTTTCGGCCGGGCCGTCATTCGTGGTCTTGATGCCATGCTCGGAGACGCCGCCGCCATTGTCATGGCGGACGCTTCCGATGCGCCCGAAGATGTCGTGCGTTATTGGGAAAAACTAGGGGAGGGCGCGGACTGCGTTTTTGGCAGCCGCTTTATCCCCGGGAGCCAGGTTATAGACTATCCCTGGCTCAAGCTCTTGCTCAATCGCTGGGCCAATCTTTTCATTCGCGTTATTTTCAATATCCGCCTGAATGACACCACCAACGCTTTCAAGGCCTACCGGCGGGAAGTCATCGACGGTTGCCGTCCGCTCATCGCCCCCCACTTCAACCTGACTGTGGAGTTGCCCCTGAAGGCCATTATTCGAGGCTTCACCTGGACGGTTATCCCAATCTCCTGGAAAAATCGCACCGCCGGCCGGACCAAACTGAAAATCAAGGAGATGGGCAGCCGCTATCTGTTTATCGTCCTGTACCTCTGGCTGGAGAAATACTTCAGTCGCGGAGACTATCGGGTGAAAAGGGACGTCGGAGAGCCTTGTGGGCAATAATCGCCCTTCCGAAGCTCGCGCGCTTGACGGCGCGGGATGTGCTGTCATGGTGGCAGGCTCACCATGTCTGAATCCCAATACGATCTGATTGTCATCGGCGGCGGCCCGGCGGGCTACGCCGGAGCTATTCGCGCCGGGCAGCTCGGCAAGAAAGTTGCCTGCGTGGAAATGGAACGCGCCGGCGGCACCTGCCTGAACTGGGGCTGTATCCCCTCCAAGGCCCTGCTCAAGAGCGCCGAGCTTTATCAGAAGATGCTCCACGCCGACGATTTCGGCTTCACTGTGAAGGGCATCGAGGTGGACTTTGCCAAGGTGGTCGAGCGCTCCCGCGGCGTGGCCAACCAGATGGCCAAGGGCATTGAGTTCCTTTTCAAGAAGAACAAGGTCGATTACATCGTCGGCAAAGCTCAGATCGAGGCCGCTGGCATGGTCCAGATTACCGAGGGCGACAAAAAAGGCGAGTACCTGACCGCCAAAAACATCCTCATCGCCACCGGCTGCCGCGCCCGCATGTTGCCCGGCCTGGAAAAGGACGGCCAGCGCATCATGACCGCTCGCGAAATCCTCGACCGCCGCGACTTGCCCAAGAGCTGTGTTGTCCTCGGCGCCGGCGCCATCGGCATGGAGTTCGCCTATTTCCTCAGCTCCTTTGGCTGCGAGGTGACCGTGCTCGAAATGCTCGATGACGTTTTGCCTGTCGAGGACGCCGAAGTGTCGAAGTTTGTCGAACGACAGTTCAAGAAGCAGGGTATCACCGTGAAGACCGGCACCAAGGCTGAAAAGATCGCCGTCGGCAAGAAGTCAGTCACCCTCGATGCCACCAAGGGCGACAAGACCGAGAAGCTTGAGGCAGAGAGCCTGCTCGTGGCCATCGGCGTGACCGCCAACATGGACGGTCTGCTCTCCAGCAAGGTAAACCTGGAGATGGACCGCAATTACATCAAGGTGGACAGCCATTACCGCACCAACGTGCGCGGGATTTACGCCGCCGGGGATATCATCGGGCCGCCCTGGCTGGCCCACGTTGCCACCTACGAGGCCGTGCAGGCCGTCAATGGCATCTTCAGTCACGGCGAGCCGCGTCCCATGCTGCGTTTCCCCGGCTGCACCTACTGTCAGCCACAGGTCGCCAGCATCGGACTGACGGAAAAGGCCGTGAAGGAAAAAGGTATCCCGTACAAGGTCGGGAAGTTCCCGTTCACCGCCAGTGGCAAGGCTGTGGCCTCGCTGGAGTCCGAAGGTTTTGTGAAACTCATTGTGGCCGAGAAGGATGGAGAAATCCTCGGGGCGCATATCACCGGAGCCGAGGCCACCGAGCTTATCGCCGAGTACGGCCTGGCCATGGAACTGGAAGCCACCTGGGAGGAAGTTCACGGCACCATTCACGCGCATCCGACTCTCTCCGAGGCACTTATGGAGGCCGCTGCCGCCACGCACGGCGAGGCTATCCACATTTAGCCATAGCGAGTTGGCGATATCGTAGTTGGGTCTACCCCTGTGTTTCCGGGGGATTGTTACGGTTGCGTTACGGCCATGGGGAATTCTCGTGGCGACGTCTATCTGTGCTGGCGCTGAGCTTTACGGGTGTTCTAGTATATTTTTATTCGCTAAATCGCGAATATGGCTTCCGGCTTGCTACTATAGGTGACGTTCAGCAGCACATATGTTTTTTAGGAGGAAAAACACCCGATTTCGGCGGCAAAGTCTGCCTGCTTGCTCATTTTTGAGCAAAAGGCAGGGGGGCTTTGCCCTCATTGTGGCCCTGTCCCTGATGGGATTTTTACTTCTGTTGCTGTTGAGCCTCTCCGCGCTCGTCAGTGTGGAGCTGGCCGGCATCCAGCAGTCTAAGGCCAAGCTCGCTGCCCGCGAAAACGCCCGCCTCGGCCTTCTGGCCGCCCTCGGCGAGCTGCAAGTGCAGGCTGGCCCCGACCAACGCGTGACGGCTCGGGCGGACATTTCGGATTCAACTTTAACTGGGGGTACACGTTTCTGGACAGGGGTTTGGGATAGTGCAAATACTACATCTCCGATGACGTGGTTGGTTTCAGGGGAAAACCCAGATCCGGCATCAACTCCTAGTGGTAATAACACCGTCTCGTTAGTTGGGGAGGCAACTGTTGGTACTACGAGCATTAACCCTAATGCCAATAACCAGAAAATAGTGGTTGAGTCGGTGCCGGCTGAAGAGAATGGGCGCTATGCATGGTGGATTGGGGACGAGGGTGTAAAAGCCAATATCAGCCATGTGGGCAGCGAGGACATTTACCCTGAACCCGCCAATCAAGTCGATGTGGTCAAACGCCATGAGCGCGGTATCAATTTTGCCCAGAATGGAGCGCGTGTGGGCGTGGAAGCATTAGTCGGGACTTCATTCTCTGAGTCCGGCGAGTTTCGTCAGACTCATGAGGGTACAAGTCATGAATTAGCTCGGGCATTGCACTTATCCGACCTTATGCAGGTTAATAACCTGAAGGATGACTTTATGCCACGTTATTTCCACGATCTGACAGTGCATTCCTCGGGCGTGTTGGCTGATAGCGTGAACGGTGGGTTGCGTATGAATCTCGATAATCCAGTAGGAACAGATCCTAATGACCCCTTCACTAATGGAGATCTGAATGCTTACATTAATCACCAAGCCAATTATACCTCTTTTCAAACGGAGCGCTACTGGACTACTTATGGTTTGGATGCGGTTGATCAAATGGCAGAGGACTGGGAAAATAATATGCCTGAAAAGCCAGAAGAAGGGTATAGGGCATACCATCATTTGACACCTATCATTACTGAGTTTATTATCTATTTCTCTGTGTTCCATCGTCCCAGTGACGGAGGTCATCCAGGAATACGTTATCAACTCGAGTTGGAGTTATATAATCCCTATCCTTTTCCTATCTTACTCTCCAGTTCTGACCGCAAGCCTCTGACTGTTATGGTGGAAGGCTTACCTGAAATAAAGGTGACGAAGAATCCTGTATCAGGTGCGTCAGTTTCTTCCGGTTGGGTCGCAATGGATGATCTTCCGCTGAGTTCGAGTTCAGGTGACGTTGAAACATCCTCATGGCTTGAAATCACTGACAGCAACCTTGGAGATGAGGGCGAACAAGACAGCGTTGGCTTTTTGATGCCAGGTGAAGTCTACCGTTTGAATGAGCCAAACAGGGTCGGTGGCCTACTGAAGTACATGCGAGGGTATCAGCCCAAAACAGTCGAAGATGCGGATGAAATTGTCGTTGAGTGTCGGGCGCCTGATGGCGAGGAAGAAGGTAAATTAAATGTGAAGCTAATAAAGGGGTACACTTACAAGACGGAAGGTATTAATACGCGTACAGCAGGCGACCCTTCGGTTTTTGAGTTGAAAAACTTACCCTACGAGGGAAATCCAGATTACTTTTATTTTGTTTATGATAGAGCGGATGGTAAGCCGGCTGGTGGTCGTGGCACAGCCGGTGACAAAAAATATATCCAAGGAAGTGGAAATCAAGGCAGTGTAGAAATTGATAAGACCTATATCTTTGCCTTTCATTTCCGCTTGGGTGCTGGAATCGACAGTCCCGAGCTGGAAGAGTTTCTTAAGTACTACGATCTCCGAAACCCTTCCATCGACTATGAAGGCAGCTTCTCCTATATAGATGAGGATGGTAACGAGGTAACACGTGCCTATGCCGATTTTATAGATCAGGCTTCTTTCAATCCCATCAGCACCGAGACTTTCATCTCGAAGGTATTGTCGCGTGAGCCCACCTTTGATGCCTTTTGGGATTTACAGAGTCGCTACCGCGATCCGGAGGCCGCAGCCGCTGATCGTTATCAGGACTTGCGCCTGTATGATGTTCCGACTCAGAGTCCGACTAACATTGCCTCTCTACGTCATGCTTACTTTGTGGGTACTGCACCATTAAGTCTGACCAGCCCTAATGGAGGAGGCCTCAACGATGCATTCGACAAGTACTTCTTTTCCTCAATACCCGATACAGGTTGGACACCAGATTCTAAGCTCGACTTACCAAACCCCTATATGCGCGTTGTTGATGAAACACAGTCCACCAGTGCTTTAAGGGCCTATGATTCGGCCCAATACCTAATGGTTGATAGCGCTTTTAATATTAACTCAACTTCTTTCGAAGCTTGGGCTGCCGTACTGGATCAAGGTACTACTGACTATAGTCTTGATGAAGGGGATCGCCAAGGAATATTCATCAAAAGAACCTCATCCAATGGGGTGCCCAGCGATATTGATTTGGAGAATTACTTCTTTCGATTTCCTTTTGGAGCACTTGAATATAACAAAGCTTTGGGGGATTCTCCGTTAGAGGGGACTGATGATGTTATTGGGCTAAAGAATCTGTCCGGAAGTGAATTACTGCGGGAATCGACGCGGCAGGGATTCCGTTCTCTAAATTCCAGCGAGGGAGATCAGCAAATTCAGCAGTTAGCATATCGTATCGTCGAGGGTATCAAGGCGAGAGGCCAGCCCTTTGGCTCTGTTTCCGAGTTTATCAACAGTGGTATTGTTGAGGACGCGATTGAGGCAGTTGGCCCTGCAGTGACGGAAGTAGAACTGCCTGAGGTGACTCCTATTAATGAAGGCATTAAGTCCTTTGCTCCGGTTTATGTGCGACAGAGTGATGTGATTTCGACGATAGCTTCTCACATGTCAGCTCGTTCAGATACTTTTCTTATCCGATCTTATGGAGATTACCGCGATCCACTTTCGGATAAAATTATTTCCACTGCTCTTATTGAAGCGGTTGTTCAACGCGTCCCGGAGATTATCGGCGACGGCACCACCGTCGTTGACCCTATGTCCAACGCGACCGAAATTAATAGCGGTCGTGCGTTTAAGATTGTGAGTATGAGATGGATAAACGACTAAGCTACCCGATAATCTTTTTTCTGTTTCTGGGCTTTGGTGTGCAACTATACACATACGCTCAAGATCAAGACTTGGCAGTTCCTGCTGAGGAGGAAGGCTATGTAAAAGTGGCATTCCATCTATATGCTTTAGGCCGAGCTAAGTTTCGTGATGTGTATTATTTCCCTACTCCGGGCAAAGCAGAAAAATTGAAAATACGTATCAGTCAGCAGTCTGAAGAATATTCATATTACGGTCCGAAGGAAATGGGCTTGTTCAGGCGTTATCCTGGCGAGGTTCCGGGAACATATCGTTACGAAAAAATCGCTTCACTGGAGTTGTCCAAGGGTGAGAGTAGCCTGCTAATCTTTCTGACTCCGAGCAGAGGTGAAGATGGTTCGACTAAGGAGTTTAATATGGCTGCCATGCCTATGATCCATGATGCAGTCGGCCCCAATCGCTTGGCGTTCTTTAATGGAACTGGGGTTCGCCTTATGGGAGTCCTTAATAGGGAAAGGTTTGTCCTAGATAAAGGCCTTTCCAAAGAATTTTCTTCTACAGGTATTGATCATGGTAACGATGTTCTTTTAGGGCTTATGGTGCAAAATCAAGATTCTTTGAAAGTAGTCCTGAATAGTAATGTTCAATTTTCTCCAAACCGGCGCACTCTCATAGTACTTATGCCTCCGGAAGAGGTTGGCTCTTTTGAAATCGTTGCGTTCCGTATAATTGAGGGAGCTTAAGCCCCTTCGCTATTTGTAACTGTAAAAAACCACAAATTATGAATAATATTCCTCAAGTCTTTTTTTTGGTAGCCTCGCGTTTTCCGGAATTACTATTGCGAGTCGGTGGTAGAGGCCGTTCTGGCATTAATCATCGTATTGTTTTATTGCTCTGTCTTGTAGGAAGTCTGGTGCCATTCTCTGTCAAGGCGGATTACACCGTTGATTTTGAAGATGGAGACAAGTCCTCGTACTCTTCCGGAACAACGACTTTAAATGGTATCGACTGGAATTTTACTGAAGCACTGGTGGGTAATGCTACGGGCGATATAAAGAATGGAACCAAAGCTGCACGCATTCGCAATAACGGTTCCATTGCCATGTTGGCAGACAAGTCTGGGGGCATTGGAGACGTCACGTTCTATTATGCGCGGTCTGACTTCTCCGGAGATCGTAGTGGCGTGGCACCGTCTTTCGTCGTCGAGTACAGTAATAGCGCCGGCTCTGTATGGGTGCCGTTTGGTAATGAGACCAGTTTAGACGCAGTTGATACTCTGACCGAATTTACTGCGACAGCCAATGTTTCCGGTGATGCGCGTATCCGCATTCGGCAAGTTTCCGGAGATACAGGCAAACGCTGGAATGTTGATGATATCGTGATCACGGATTATAATGGTGGCGGTGAGCCAGTCCCTCCGGCAGTGGGCACTCCTGAAGTATCTTCCATACAGGAAGAGCAGGCTGATGTTCTAGCCGAATACGTGGCAAACGATGCTGCATCGATTACGGAATATGGTTTTGTATTCTCGGAAACCTCATTGAACGCTGATCCGCAGATTGGAGGAGCCGATGTCACTTTGCTTGATAATTCTGGCACTCCTTTTAGTCCCTTTAGCGCAACTCTTACGGGCTTAACTATATCTACGGGTTATTCTGTTCGTGCGTATGTTATTTATGAAGGGGGGACTGTTTATTCACCGATTGTTACGTTTACTACTTTGACGCCCCCTCCGGTGTTGGATGGTGTGACTGATTATACTCAGGATTTTTCTACATTTACCGGTGATGGAACCTTGCCGAATGGCTGGGAAGTTACCTCTAGCGGCAATCGCCTGGAGCATTCTGAATGGGCAACCACGGATACTGCGGTGAAATATAGCTCAGCAACGGTCGATGTTTTTGGCTATCAGCATACGGGGAGCACCGGAAATGTTACTCAAACGCTCACGCTTAAAAATGATACGGGTAGTGTTCTTGATGCTGTTACCATCAGTTATTATGGTCGTGTTGAACGCATCACGGAAGGTCGCTCGCCATTCTATACGGTAACCGTAAATGGGACTGAAGTGGCGTCTCTGGCTTATGATACGGCCAGTAACGAAGACAATCTGCTACGTGAAGCCTCGGTGAGTGGTTTGGGAGTGGCAGATGGTGGCTTGATCACTATAATATGGGCTTCTTCTGGTGACTCAGCAGGCTCTCCGGGTTCGGGCTCACGCAAGCAGATTGGGATCAGTGATGTTACCGTATCGACTGGCGCATCTGTTGTCGCTCCCTCGATTGATTACCTGACACTTTTTGATGGAAGCCTTACAGAAACCGCTTTTGGTGTCGATTCGGAGATTGCCTCCGACGGTGGTGCGGAAATTACACAACGTGGTTTTTTAATCGCACAAACCGCATTGGAGCCCATGCCTACTTTGGAAACGGCTAATACGACCATCGACTATTATACAGCCGATAATGATCCTTTTTTCTACTTTGATTACACGGGCTTGACTGCAGGTACCTCTTATTCGGTACGTTCATTTGCCACCAATAGTGCTGGTACCACTTATTCCAGCGTGCTTGAAGTGAGCACATTGACTGTGGCTCCCAGTTTGACGGCGGGCACACCATACGAAGAGAGTTTCCTTGATTTTGCAGGTGTAGAGACACTGCCACAAGGTTGGACTGCCGAATCCTCGGAAGGAGTAAACGGCTATATAGGTGTATGGGGATTGGGCAGTAGTGGTGGTTTCTTAGGGCCAGATACTGGCGCTGAAGTCGGTGTACTTGGCTACCAACATACGAGTTCGACTGGAACCGTTACCGTAACCTTGCGATTGGTTAATGATACCGGTGCGACGCTTACCAGCCTCAATGTATCTTATCTTGGCCGTGTCGAGCGTGTGGATCAGACACGTATTCCCATTTGGACATTCGCGGTGAACGGTACGGAATTTCCTGAACTGAATTACAGCACCGAAGTAGGAGAGGATACACTGATATCTGGTACGGCTACCGGTTTGAATATCGCTGATGGCGAGACCTTTTCTATCACTTGGTCCAGTGACCGAGGACAAAGCTCGGGTGCTTCGCGCCAGATTGGCATTGCGGATGTGTCCATTAGTGTACCGGATGCTAATCAACTCACGGCACCTACAGTAACGCCTGCCAGCGGCACTTATTTGGATGTCTTTAGTGTGACGGTTACCACACCGGATTCTGATGTGGATCTTTATTATACTTTGGATGGCAGCGAACCATCCGAATCATCTTCACTCTATTCGGGCCCAGTATCGATTTCGGAAAGCACTACTTTCAAAGTAGCGGCGTTTTCAGATAATCCTTCACTGGATCCAAGTCCCGTGGTGACGCGTGTCTATGAGCTTCCCATTTTTGTCACACAACTCTCTGAGGTAACCAGTCCTATCTTGGGGCAGCTATATAAAATAAGCACGGAAGTTATCGTAACTTATATTGATCCGGGTGGTTTTCGTGGCCAGGCGTACTTTCAAGACGCAACAGGCGGCCTCTTTATGGACGACGACAATCTAGTGGTTAATGCACCAGGCAGGCTGGCTGTCGGCGATGGCGTTACAGGACTCGTCGGTCGCTTTACCGAATACAACAATCAAATAGAATTCCAAGTAGAGCTTACAGAAGGGACTATCAGTAGTACTGGGAATACCATCACCCCGATTACGCTTACGTTGGATCAGCTTTTCTCCAGTTTCGTAACCTACCGCTATCGTTTGGTTAAGGTCATCAACGCTGCTTTCGATTCCGCTGATGGTTCAGCGACTTTTGCTGCAGGCAATGTATCAGCAATCTCGGATGCATCGGGCAGTGCTGGATTCCGTACATTCTACAGCACCGATTATATTGATACTGTGATACCTCAAGGGGATGTTGACATCGTCGGTATTCCCAATTCCCAAGTAGTGGACGATGTTCCGGGCAATTACCTGTCTGCCCGTAGCTTGGCGGATATTACCGAGGCATCCGGTGTGCAGACTCTGTCAGACTACATGGCGAGCTTTGGTCTTTCAGGACCCGATGCCGCTGCTGACGCCAACCCCTCGGGAGATGGTGTGGCCAATATCTTCAAATTTGCCTTCGGTGGCAATCCGCTGGTCAGCGATTTGGACATCCTGCCGGTCATCGGTACCACCGTTATTTCCGACGAGGTTTACCTGACCTACACGGTATATCTCGCTCAGGCCTTTACTTGGGATGATACGGCTAAAACACTTACCGGTGCCGGGATTATACTCTCCATTGAAGAATCAACCAACATTACCGTTTGGGATCCGGCGGATTTCAGCCTCGTTGGAAGTTTCACTGACGGTGAGATACCGGCGGGTACCGAAGTGGTTTTCGTAAGTGACCAGTCGCTGGACAGCCTCCCCACCACCTTCTTGCAAATCGAGGGAGTCGAAGAGTAAGCAGTTCGATCATCCAGGTTGAGGTTAGCTGTGCTCAGGCACACGCATGCGTAGTCGATATAAGTGGCGACGCTAAGGCTCACTTGTGCCTTGTGCCATTTGGACAGACATACGCTGATTGGTGTGATTACCTTCTTGGGACGCTTGATGTAGAGTATAATCCGTAAAAAAATGACCTTTGGAGCTCTGGGTAGGGGAAAAGGTCCAAAAAATTAGGCTATTTTCACGTTTGTCACATCCCTGCCATGAAATTGGCGCGATGATAGCTTATTCTCATATGCGTTCCAGAGGAGGAACAATTTAACTTAAATTCGAAAACTACTACATAAAACGAATGATGAATAAGATTTCCGCATTAATCGCTTCAGGGGCTACCTTTGCTGCATCCAGTCTTATGGGTCTCTCAGTTGGCAGTTTCGCTTTCACCGCAGTTGGTGTCGATGACGAGGATTTTCAAATTGTCGCGCTGGAAGACATCAGCGCAGGCGAGACTGTTTTCTTCACCGATGACGAATGGGGTGGCTCCTCTTTTAACACAGGAGAGGGTTTTGTCTCCTGGATTACTCCCACAATCAGTGCGGGTACGGTTATTACATTAACCGATACATCCACAACGGTAGGTGGTACTGTTACTTCGCAAGCTGGTACTTTTGCCCTGTCAAATAGTGGTGATGGTATCTTTCTTTATCAGACATCCAACAATGTCTATAATGGTTCTGTCAGCACTATTATTGGGTTCGCAGGTGAAGATTCGGGTGATGCAGGTACCTTGTCCGGAACTGGTCTGACTATCGGTTCCTCTGCAATTTACTTTGGAGGTGACAATGGTATGTATACTGGCTCTCGCTCTGGAGAAAGTTCATTCGCTGATTATCTTCCGCTCATTTACAACAGCACTTGGAGTACTAGTGGGTCCGCACAGACGTACAGCACCACAGATTTCTCTATCGTCCCCGAGCCGACTACTTACGCCGCAATTGCTGGTGTGTTGATGCTCGGTTTGGCTGCCTATCGCCGCCGTCGCGCTTAATAGCGTTCTTTACATAATCCAGTTTTCAAAAGTCGTCGGGTTCGCCCGGCGGCTTTTTTCGGGTCCCCACTACATCCGTTACGAGCAAGTTACCCGTTGGGCACCGAATTGATACCGACTTTTGATACAATTTTCGCGCTGGGGTAATGCCTACTGTCCGGTGCACTAACAACAACATATGAAAACATGCCTTGTCTCAATAATCGCTTCGGGGATTCTCGGGGCTTCAACGCTGCTTGGTCAGTCGTTTATCGGTAATGCAACACCATCCGATGGCCAGTCTGGCGTATTTGCCTACTGGAACTTCAATGGTCTATCAATAACTACAGCTTCCTCGCCAGGTAGTGGGGGTGTGCCGACTTCGCTCGCTTCCGATTTTGGCTCGGCCACACTTTCCCTTACTCCATGGACGGGGCTGGTTGATGACTTCAGCGGGTCTACCATTAACGAAGAGTTATCATCGGGAGCTGGTCCCTCGCTGTCGTTGGTGGGTAACACGGGCAATGGTAGCTACATTCAGTTTTCTTTTTCCATGGAGAATTTGGAAAGTCTGGAAGTGGAGTTTGCTGTGCGCGGTACGAGTACCGGATTCAATAGTGGTCTGTGGTCTTACAGCACCAACGGCACAGACTTCACTGGTTTTGGTAGTAATACTGCGTCGACTAGTACTACGTTTGGTACTGCAGGGCCCATCTCAACTACGGGCTTGGACAATGTCACCACAGCGTTTCTCCGCTATACGTTGGCAGGTGCTAGTTCGACAAGTGGTAATAACCGCATAGACAATCTTACCTTGAGTGCGACGTACGCAGCCCCTGTTCCCGAGCCGAGTGCTTATGCGGCTCTGGCGGGTGTACTGGTGATTGGCCTGGCCATGTATCGCCGCCGTCGTGCCTAAGCTGAAAAGCATTTAATATCAAAAGCCGTCGGGTGTGTCTCGGCGGCTTTTTTTGTGCCTAATTGCCATCAGGTCCGGAGCCTTCGACGGCCTGGCGCAGGGCGATTTCGAGCGGGCGCTTGTCGTCGCCGGCGAGGTAGATAGTCTTGGTGGGGAAGGCGAAGTCGATGCCCTCGGCCTCGAAGCGCTTGAAGACCTCCAGCAGGAACTTCTCATTGAAGGCAAGGAAGTCCCAGTAGGCCGGCGGGTGGTACCAGTAGATAACGAAGAGGTTGAGGCTGTCGGCGTTGAGGTTGTTGAAGTAGACGCGCGGGGGGAAGTCCTCCTCCATACCCTCATGGTTATCAAGGAGTTCTCGCACGATGGCGAGGGCGCGCTCGATTTTAGCCGGGGGCGTGTCGTAGGTGATGGTGATGTTGTGAATCTGGCGGATGTGCGGGCGTTTGCCGATGTTGCGGATAACGTCGCCGGAGAGTTTGCCGTTGGGGATGGTGACGACATGCCCCTCGAGAGTGCGCTGCTTGGTGCACATGATGCCGATTTCCTCGATGGGGCCGTCGTTGCCCTCGTATACGATGCGGTCGCCGAGGTCGAAGGGGCGGTTGATAAAAAGAACGATGGAGCCGAAGAAATTTGAGACGCTTTGCTGGGAGGCCAGTGCCAGTGCCGCCGCGCCGAAGCCCAGGCCGGCCAGGATGGTGGTCATGTCCTGGTTGCTGACGAGCTGGATGCATTGCAGTAGAGTCAGGATGATGATGATGGCCCGTAGGCAGTTGCGGATCATAGGACCGAACATCGAGTTCAGCGAGCCGCCCTGGCTGGCGATTTCTGAAAGCCAAACCTCGGGTACGCGCACCAGCAACCAGCAGGAACGCGCGATAGCCAGCACCAGAATTAGATCGCTCGTGACGCCTTGGAAGCGCTCGACAGTGCCGGGAAACAGAATCAGGTCCAGAGCGAAAACCTGCGCGATGGCGAAGCCGAGGAAGCCCAGTCCGTCGGCAAAGGCGGCAAACCCCTCGGAGGAAACTGCGTGTCCGCCTTCGGCACGCTTTTTAGCCAATCGACGTAGACCTGTTCGGGCAAATACCGCGCACAGCCAACCGACCAGGATGATGACTGCGGTGACCAGATAGTTGCCCAAAGGATTGCCCCAGTAAATTTGATCCAGCATGAGTTTTGAAGCTATGGTTCCCGTCGGAAATAGCAACGGGAAGCCGCCGTTAATTCTCGATTTTGCCCAAGCACTTGCTGAGCAAATCACGGGCACTAGAAGATAAGGCGCAGGCCGGCGATAATTATCAGAATCCAGATAATCTTCTCGTAGATATCCTGCCGGATGTGCTTGACCAATCGCGGCGCGATAAGCGCACCCATTACGGCAAATATGCCGAGGGAGAGGCTCATGCCGATGCTATCGAAACTGATGATGCCAAGGTCGACCATCAGCGGTATCTTGCAGACATTGACAATGAAGAAAAACCAGGCGGTCGTGCCGATGAACGCATACTTGGGTAGCCGCACTGCCATCAGATAGAACGATGCAATCGCACCGGCGGCATTGGCCAGCATGGTAGCCAGGCCACCGGCTAGCCCGGTGCCGGTAATGAACCACCAGGTATGTGGCACCAGGTCCTCCGCGTCTTTATCCTGACGTGAGACCAGCCAGCGCCGGAAAAAGTGCAGCGCTGTCATCAGGAGAAGAATGACACCGATGACCGTGCCGAAGATTCGCGCTGGTATCCATTCGAAGACTCCCCAGCCGATTAAGATACCGGCCAATGTCGGCGGCAGCAGGCGCTTCAGGTACTTCCACTCGGCATGGCGGCGGTAGACGATGATGGCCACGATATCGCCGCAGATGAGTACCGGCAGCAGGATGCCGACGGAGGGCTTGGGGCCAAAGACGACGGCAAATAGATAAATGGTCAGGTTGCCTGCACCGGGGAGGCCACCTTTGCCTAGACCAACCAGAAATGCACCGAGGGAAACCAGCAGCCAGGCTGTCGGGGTCAGCTCCATGGGCGACATCGTTTAC
Source organism: Verrucomicrobiia bacterium (assembly GCA_030432235.1). Classification (GTDB taxonomy): domain Bacteria; phylum Verrucomicrobiota; class Verrucomicrobiia; order Opitutales; family Cerasicoccaceae; genus JAUIHT01. The sequence continues at coordinate 1,536,318 of JAUIHT010000001.1, forward strand.
TTATGGCGGCCATGCCGCACGATATCCCACATGATGAGGATACCGAAAACAATGGAGGCTTTGAAACCCATCATCCCGATAAAGGAGGGCAGGGAGCTGTAAAGGTCCAACAAGTCTGGATTGTCCGGTGCGGTTGCTGCGACCATGATAGCCGAAGACAAGAGCATGAAAGCGGTGATGATGGCCAAAACCATTCGGTTGGTGGCCGCCTCGAAGACTTCCCCGGCCTCGGCAATGCCGGTGTGCTCCATACGGATTTTGATTTCGCCATCCTCAAGATGACGGAAGAAACGCTGGATTTCTCCGGGGAGTTCCCGCAGGCGTCGGAAGTGGTTTTGGAAATCCCACCACTGCGCCTTGACCATGTTGATTGGGTTCCAGCGCTCTTTGTTGAGCTTTTGCAGGAAGGGCTTGGCGATGGTGCGGATGTCAAATTTCGGATCGAGGGTCATGCCGACTTCCTCGATGGAAATGATAGCCTTGGCCAACAGGGAATAGTCTCGCGCCAGGTGGATGCCGTTTTGACCGAAGACAAAAAGCAGGTCGATAACGATGTTGCCGATGGCCTCACCGTGGCCGAACTTTGACTGGTACTGCCGCAGGACGAAGCCCACTTCCTTCTCCAGCTGCGTTTCGTTGACGCGTGTCTTGCCCATGGCCATGAGCATGGCCACGCGCACGACCTTTTCCGGGTCGTTGGAGGCGATGGCGCTGAACAGGTCGGCCAGGAAGTAGCGCATCTCACGGGTGAGCTGCCCAGCCAGCCCCCAGTCGATAAAGCACAGGCGTCCGTCCGCCGTGATCATGATGTTGCCGCCATGGGGGTCTGCATGGAAGAAGCCGGAGAGGACGATCTGGTGAAATACACTCTTGCCGCCGACCCGCGCGAGGCGCTTGGCCTCCTCGTCGGGCAGTTTTGCGTCCGACGGGCTGACGCCTTCGATCCATTCGCAGACGTTGAGACGTGCGCAGGTGAAGTCCGTGTAAACCTTGGGGGCGAAGACTTCCTCCTTGTAGGGATTGATGAGGTTGAAGAGGTGCGCGTTGTTGGCTTCGATGGAGAAGTCCAGCTCCTCCATGATGCCCTTGCCCACGGAAGCGACGACTTCCGGCAACTCATAGGGGCGCAGATCTTCCACCTTTTCATGGAGCTGCTTGACGATCCAGCCGATGATTTCGATGTCGGCCTTGATCGCTTTCTTGATGTTGGGGCGCTGTATCTTAACCGCGACCGGCTCACCGCTCTCCTTGAGGGTCGCTTTGTAGACCTGCCCGATGGAGCCACAGGCTACCGGGATGGTGTTGAAGTCGGAGAAGTGCTCGTTGTAGTCGCAACTCAACTCAGCATGGAGCACGGCCTGCATCTCCTCGAAGGGGACGGGTTTGACCTGGCTGCGGAGCTTTTTCAGCTCCTGAATGAGAGGCTCCGGCGCGATGTCCGGACGGCTGCTCAGCACCTGGCCAAACTTGACGAAGGTGGGACCGAGATCTTCCAGGGTACCCCGGATGCGCTGCCAGATATTCTGGTTGAGCGACTCCTGGGGCACGAAGTGGCTGAGCCAGGATTTGGGCAAGCCAAGCTCGGCAAGTATATCACCAAAGCCGCGTCGCACCAGAACGGTAACGATTTCCTTGGCCCGGACGGCGTTGCTGAGCAGGTCGAGTGTCTTCAAGCGGCAGGGTGGGGCGTCTTACGCTCCCTCATTGGTTGCACCGACGGCCGGCGCCTCCAGGGCGGCTACACGCTCCTCCAGGGCGGCGAGGTCCTTGCGGGAGGCGACATTGGCGCGGGCCAGGGCCTCGTCAAAAAGTTTGGAAAACTCGCACCGGGCTTTTTCGTACTCCTCACGACTTTGCTCGACGATTTTTCCAGCCATTTCCTGGGCTTCCTGGGTGGAGACTTTTCCTTTCTCAACCCATTCCTGCAGAGTTTCCTGCGCGCTTTCCTTGGTGACAACGGCCGCACCTATGCCGGCCAGCATGCTTTTTTTAATTAAGTCGATCATGGCGACAATGAGTAAAGACACTCGCGGTCTTGCGTACAATAACGAAAGCGCGCTCCCCGGCACTTAGGCGCGGCGGCGGCGCAGGCTCCAGCCGACGGCGGCGAGGCCGAGAATGAGCAGGGCCCAGGTTTCGGGCTCCGGCACGGCCTGGAAGTTGGTCAGCGCGATTTCAAAATCGTCGTAGAAGATGTTGAACTGGCCGATCAGGTTCTCGTCGAAGTCGTAGACCATGAGCAGGCCGCCGTCGCTCAGGCCGGCGAAGACCCCGAGGAGCTGGCCACCGTCGAACGCCTCCAGAATGGGGAAGTAATCGGAAGAGGTCAGCAGGCTGGCCATTTCGGTGGGGCCGTCGACATAGAGCTGCGAACCGTTGATGTTGAAATCGCCGGTGGTGAGAATCTGGTCGAACTCAATGGAGTCAAAAATCTTGATGACTACGGTGGAATTGGAGTCCAGCGTAACGTTGCCGTCGAAGGTGAGTTGCCCGCCGTAGCCGGTAGAGTTGGCCGAGTACGCCTCGTACCCGTAGTTTTCCGGCTCAATCTCAATGCCGAACCCGGTGATGTCCCCGAGTATGGTTCCCTGGCCAATGAGCAGGCCTCCGTTAAAGGTCGCCCCTTGCTCGAAGGTAACGATGGAGTCGTTATAAATGCTGGTTTCGACGAAATACTCCTCCGTGTTATTCAGACTCCTGACAGATTCCTCCTGCTCGTATGTCCCGGTGAAGCGCGTGTCCGAATCGAGATAAACTTGACCGTAGTTGGCGAAGTCACCGCCAATAACCGCCTCAAATGTTTCTGCGGGTGTCACACTCTCTGAGGCCGGTGCGTAGGAATAAACGCTGAACTGACCGTAGTTGTTAATGGCACCGCCGTTGGTTGTGACGCTGATGCTGCTGCCCGGTGCCATGGACCAGTAACCATAATTCTGCACTAGGCCATCATCGAGGAGTATCTCTCCGCTGTTGTGACTGACATAGGCCCAGTTTTCAAGCACACGTGTCTGCAGTATCTTCTGCTCGGCGCCGTATATGGAGAAGTAGCCGGAGCTGTTCATATAATCGCCTATAGACAGCGGACCGTTAGCCAACGAGCCTGATATGGTACCCGACAGCCACTGGCCGCCCTGAATGACTACGCCGCCCAGGCCTGTCAGCATGGGGGCTGAAAAAGTCTCAGTAGCGTTTAAGGCTTCGGGGCCTAACAAATCCAGATATCCGATGGTGTGGATACCTTCGTTGGGAGTGAGGCCGAGGTCCAGAGTTGCGCCGGAGTTTAGCATCACGCCGCCTTCTGTTTCAAGGAGGCCGGTGACATTGACGTTGGCGTTGTAGATTTCGATGTAGCTGGTGCCGCCGCCGACAATGGTGGAATACTGCCCAATATCCCCCTCGAAGTCGTAGGTGCCGTCTGTCAAAGTCAGCTTGGGGTTGGAGCTCGTCGTATATGTACTTTCGGAACCGATGACGACAGGAGAGCCCAACTGAGTGGATGAGGTGTCCGTAAATACGCCTCCACCGGAGAGGATGAACTCGCCGGTGGTAATCTGCAGGGAGCCCTCATTTTCGAAAAAGACGTCGATGCCGCTAGTTCCGTCGGTGACGACGAAGATACTGCCTGTATTCAGGAACTTGCTGCCTTCTTCGTTATTGGTGTCGCCGGTATGGATATAGCTGTCGGTCGTATTAAAAGACCACAGGCCACTGTTTTCGATGACGCTGTTGCCCATTTCGAAGCTGCTGTATTGGAAGACGCTGCCGTTGTTTATGAGCTTATGGTTTTGGATGACCTTGCTGGAGGTGTCCTGGATATTGAGCGTGGCGGTGTTCTGGACGATAGTTTCCCCGGATGTGCTGGGAGTGGGGATGGCACTCACGATACTGGAGCTTACGGCATAAGTGCTTTCAAGGACGACGGGCTCGGTGCCGAAGGTGCCACCGTTCCAGTCACCGCTATTATTGATGAAAAACTGTCCTTCCGGAACGATGAGCCCGCCCTGGAAATCCAGGTAATCGGTTTCCAGGGTGGTACCTGAGCTGCCATAAAGTTCTCCCCCTGAAACGACCTTTGTGGTTCCATTGACGTCATAGGTGCCGTCTATATAGAGAGTGGCGCCTTCGTTTATCAGGACATCGCCGTTGCTGGTGCTCACCGAAGAATCGCTCGAGACGGTAAAACTGCCGTTGCTAAAGTTGAGCACCGGGTTGGAGACGGAAACGGTCACATCTGGGCTGGGAGGATCGCCAGCATAGAGCGTGGAACCGCTAGTGAAGTAGCCGCCCTGAGCCAAAGCGAGGCTGCCGCTATAGACGTTGATGGTTCCGCCACCACTTTGGACATTCGTGTTCAGGAGAGACTCTCCCGAGCCGCCCGTTTTTTCAATAACGCCATAGTTGTACAAAGTGGGGGGAGTGCTGACACCGTAGTCGATGGAGGCGTCATCCTGGAAGTCGATGCTGCCGGCGCCGTTCACAAAAATCTGCTGGCCGGAACCATACAGGTAGAGCGTTGAGGCGCCGGTAAACTTGACAGCGCCGTCAATCTGAGCGCCGCTACCGTAGAGTTCACGGTAGTTGCTGCCGGAAATATCCAGTGTCCCGGTACTCTGTACCGCCAGGCCCGAACCGGAGTCGATATGGCCGTTGGCCCATTCAACATTGCCTTTGATGCCGCCGGCATCCGCGCCGTTGACGAAGGTGCCGAAAAGCGAGCCGTCGGTCAGGTCGAGCTTGCCTCCGGACCAGTCCAAGTCGCCATATACCGTAAAATTGCCGGTCGTGCTGACGGTGCCGTTCGACCATTGTAAACCTGTGGTAGAATTTCCATCGGTACCGAAAGTGTAATAGGCGCTTCCAGTGAGAACACCCCCGCTGATCATGGAGAGGTCGGTCGCTTCCAGTGTACCGGAGCCTTCAATCTGGCCGTTGCTCATTTCGAGGGCCAAAATCTGTGTGGCTGGAGCCCCGATATCCGCGGTCACTGCGGAGTCGAAAATCGCGGTGTCGGCGGTGCTCGGTACGTTGGTTGGGCTCCAGTTGTTCGCATTGTACCAGTCCGTATCAACGGATTCGGTGAAGGTGATGTCCGTGCCCACGCCACTGGCCCAAACGGGCAGCATAGCCAAGGTGGCAGACGCAACATGCAGGAGATTGAAACGCAGTGACCCAATCATGTATCGTAGATTAAAGAACGATTAAAGATGTGGCAAAGCAATTCTGTCACAGCTGGTTCCGGATCCTGCCCGTTTCTGGTGGCTGAAAAAATTTCCACGAAATCCCTTGACGGCCCACGGCGCTCTTGTACTTTCTCCCTTTTCTTTGTTGCAGGGTGGAGCAGTCCGGTAGCTCGTCAGGCTCATAACCTGAAGGTCCTTGGTTCAAATCCAAGCCCTGCACCCAATTTCAAGACGCCGAAAGGCATGATAAGCCCGTGACTGTTAACCGGTTACGGGCTTTATTGTGCGATGAGCAATGGGTTCACCGCAATTTTTCCGCATGAAGGATAGTCAGGCCTTGTTCGCGCATATCCTCTTCGATGAGCGATCTGCCGTCGGGTACGTTCGTTATCAAATGGCTGATACGTTTGATCCCGCATACGCGACACATGGCCCGCTTGCCGAGTTTGCTCTGGTCGGCCAGGATAACGGCGCTGTCGCAGCGCTCTATCATTTTGCGCTCGGTTTCCACGATTGCCTCCGACGTATTATAGAGCCCGTCCACAGTAATACCGCCGACGGATAAGAAGGCCCAGTCCGCATGGTAAAAGTCCAGGCTATGCAGGGTGCCCGGGCCCGTCAGCATATTGGAGCCGCTCTGTATTTTGCCCCCCGTGAGATAGATTTCCCAATCGAAGTACTGCATGGCGGCATTATCGAGATAGGCCGAGACCCTCAGCGAATTGGTAATGATCCGCAGGGGGATGCGCGGCAGATGAAAACAAATATGATAGGTCGTCGTGCCCCCGTCGATAAATACGACATTACCCGGGCTGAGCAGGCCCACGGCCTTTCTGGCAATGGCCGCTTTTGCTTCCGAGTGCTGCACCTCGCGCAGGTTAAACGGTACGTTGCCCTCGGTGCGAAGCAGGCGTACTCCGCCGCGTATGCGTTCAAGGGTTCCGTTGTCGGAGAGTTCATCGAAGTCCCGCCGGATCGTTGCCCGGCTCGCGCCCGTGACGCTCATGGCTCGCTCAAGATAGAGCATGCCTAGCTTGCCGGTCAGCTGGAGTATCTGCTCATGTCGCTCGATTTTATTCATCAGTAATTTAGATGAAAATGAATCATAAAGCGTCAAAAATTTGAATCAAAAAAGTGCATAAAAAGTCAAATTGGGTCGGCGGCTTTGACGAAATGGGCTTCGCTAGTTAGTCATGAAGCTGAAGCTTGGCATCAAATCCGACCCGATTGAATACCGCTACTCGTTTCCCTGGCTTTTTCGCCTGATGGCCGAGGAGGGGATTACGTCGCTCCAACTTGGAACCTTCTTCGAGTTGTACCAGTTGCCCGATGACTATTTTCTGCGCCTGAGAAAACAGGCTGAGGATTTCGGCATCGCGATCGATAGCTTGTTCACCGCACATCGTGAGCTTGGGGGGTTCTTCCGGGAGGATCCGGAGTGGGTTGCTGTTGCCAACAAGAACTACCAGCGCCTTATACAAATCGGCGGCATTCTGGGGGCCAAATCGGTCGGGTCCAATCCCGGCGCATTGCCCCGCGATCTCATGGGCCTGAAAAAGCAAGGCATTCAATGCTACCTCAGGCATATGAAAGAGCTGATGCATTATGCCAAAGAGCAGGGGGTTGGCTGGCTTACGATTGAGCCCATGTCATGTCTGGCCGAGCCGCCGACGCTGCCGGAAGAGATGGCTGCCATGGCAGAAGAACTTCATGCCTACCATCAGGAGCATCGTGAGTCCACTGCGCGTGTGGGCTATTGCACGGACATCGCTCACGGTTACCTGAGCGCCGATGAAAGTGAACGCATCAGCCACGTCGAGCTGTTCAAGGCCTCCTTGCCGTGGCTCTATGAGGTGCATCTCAAGAATACGGACAATCGGTTCAATTCCACCTTTGGCTTCGAGCCGGACAATGTGGAAAGGGGCATTGTCGATGCTGCCATGTTCCGTGGTATCATTGAAGACAATGCCGACCTCATACCGGTCGACGAGCTGGCATGCTACCTCGAGATCGGTGGTCCAAAGCTGGGGAGAGATTACACCGATGGTAAGCTGGAGGCGCAACTGCGCGACTCGATACAATACCTGAAGCAGCATTTCCTCCACGCGGATCCCGCTACGGAAGTTGCCGATAGCTGCCTGGAGCTGCCGGTACAGGATGACGAGCGGGTGTATGTATCGCCGTCGATGATGTGTGTCGATCCGCTCAATTTCGAAAACGCCCTCAGACGGCTCGAAGTACTCGGTGTCGATATGCTGCACCTTGACATCATGGACGGGCACTTCGTGCCAAACGCGCCGATGGGACTGGGGGTTCTCGAAGCGCTGTGTGAGCGTACACATCTGCCGATTGACGTGCACCTCATGGTTGAAAACAACGACTTCTTTATCGGATTGTTGCAGAACCTGAATATCCACCAGATTTCGGTCCATGAAGAAGCCTGCCCGCACCTTGACCGGACGCTCAGCCGCATTCGAGAAATGGGCGCCAAGGCTGGAGTTGCGCTGAATCCCTCCACGCCGCTTAGTGCGCTTGATTTCATTCTGGACCGCATCGACTACGTTCTGCTTATGACAGTTAACCCCGGCTTTGCAGGGCAGAAGATGACGCCTGCCTCCATACGCAAGATCAAGGACTGCCGCGATTACCTGAACCGGCACGGCTATAGTCATATTCCGATTCAGGTGGATGGGAACGTCAGCTTTGGCAATATCCCTGAAATGGTTGCTGCGGGCGCCCAAAACCTCGTGGCGGGTACGAGCAGCATCTTCAATGCGGCGAGCTCCTGGAAGAGCAACCTGGAGCGCACCCGTGAAGCCATACGTGCGGGTCTCGCGCGTCGCGACAACCAAGTCCTGACTTAACTTCAGCGACATTTAGCGAATGAAGAACATTGTCTATTATCTGGATGGGCCGGGCGGTGCCTTTAAGGCTGTTGAAGAACCCATGCCTGAACCGGGCCCGGGGGAAATACGAATCCGCATGCGCCGTACTTCGGTTTGTCAATCCGATGTGGTCATTTACAAGGTGGGTTTACCGCGCATCAAGCAGTGGCCCGCGATAATCCTTCACGAGGTATGCGCAACGGTCGATGCCGTCGGAGAGGGTGTGACGAAGTACGCGCCAGGTGATCTGATTGGCATTGGTTGCGATATCCCATGCGGCGATCTCGATTGCATTTATTGCGGGCGTCAGGGAACCGGCGATTGGACATCCTGCCCGAACACCATCGCGACCGGGCACGAGTTTCCGGGATTCGCACGCACGCACGCGATACTTCCCGACTGGTTCGTCGAGCTTGGCCCGATTGCGAAGTTTGATGATGGCGTTAATCCGGACCATGCCTGTCAGCTTGAGCCGTTGGCGTGTTGTCTCGAAGGCATGACGCGCGTCAACAACTGCATCGAGAACCGCATCGTCGTTTTGATTGGCGCAGGCTCGCAAAGTACCTATGCGTTGCAGTGCTCGTTGGCGATGGGGGCGCGCAAGGTGATTCTCGTTAATCGCGGAGAAGACCGTCTGCAGCGCGTGTTGCGGGATTTCGGTAGCGAGCGCGTTGTCGGGATTCGCTGGGATGACAATGTCGTCAGCAATATTCTCGAAGCGTGCAGGCCGTTTAATGAGCCGCATTTTGTCATGATGAATGCACCCGCCGAAGCCGGCTACCGCCTTTCGACGGAGTTGCTCGGCTATGGCACGGTGCTGGATGCCCACGCCGGAGTAAAGGGAGCCGGGGGCAAACCTCAAATCCAGCACGAGGTCGACCTCAATAATGATATCCACTACAAGCTTCAGTGTTATCAGGCGACGCACGGCTCAAGCATGCACGGAATCGGCCTTGCCCATCGGATGATTAATGAAGGCATGTTGCCGCTCATCGATAAGATGACCAACGACACCGAGCGCTTTCACCATAGCGAGCTTTTGCCGGCCATCCAGCGGGCGGCGGACAAGGATTCGCTCAAAGTTATTATTAATTGGAGCTAGTCATGCGCGCACTCGTACTTGAAGAGGATAAGAAGCTCGTTTACCGGGAGGACTATCCCATGCCGGTGGCGCCGGATGAACGCCCGGCTGCTTTGGTGAAAGTTGCCGCATGCGGTATATGCGGGTCGGACATCCCGCGCGGCTTTGGCGGTAAAGCCTATTTTTATCCTCTGGTCATGGGACATGAGTTTAGCGGTGTTGTCGAAGAACCGGTTGTGGGTGGACGTTTCAAGAAGGGAGATCGCGTTGCTGTCTTTCCTCTTATCCCGAAGAATGTCGATACGGATCCGGCCAACCAAACGGGTAACTATGCCCAGTCCCGCGAGTACGATTACTATGGCTCACGGCGTGACGGCGCCTTTGCGGATTACCTGCGCATTCCGGAGTGGAATCTGTTTCCAGTGCCCGAGCATGTTGACTTGCTCCACGCTTCCATGACAGAGCCCGCAGCCGTGGCTCTGCACGCGGTGCGCAAATTACGCGTGCCGGCTGGAAGCGATGCCGTGGTCTTCGGGGCGGGACCCATCGGTAATATGACGGCGCAATGGCTGCGCATTCACGGTTGTTCACGTATCTTCATTGTGGATATCGAGCCACGCAAACTCGCGCTCGCCGAACAAATGGGCTTTGTACCGGTGGACGCGAGGGAGGTGGACCCCAAAGCCGCCATACTGGATGCCACCCAGGGGGCAGGCGTTCAATGCAGCATCGAAGCCTGCGGGCTGCCGGTTACGTTCCTGCAAGCTGTACAGGTGGCGGGCATGTTTGGTGAGGTGGTCTTCATGGGGAACATTGCGGGTGAGTTCAAAATCGGCGAAAAGGATTTTTCGGAAATCCTGCGCAAGGAGCTAACCATCCACGGAACGTGGAACAGCAAGATAACCCCGGTTGGCACGGATGACTGGTCCACCGTGCTCAAGTATTTGGATCGCGAGCTCGACGTTGCCCCACTGATTACGGACAAGCTTCCGCTCGCGGAGGGGCCTGCCATCTTTGAGGATTTGGTCAATCGAACCAACTATCACAACAAGGTGATCTTCGACTTGCTTGGCGGTTAAAGGCACGCCTATTCACTGACTTTCGGATGTGACCAGGCAGCATGGCGGACTTGGCGCGGAGATGCGCCTGCCGTTTCACGTACGACTCGTGAAAAATGATAAGGTGTCTGGAATCCGCAGCGATAGGCGATTTCGGAGATGCCCAGTCCGGTATTGCGCAGCAGGTTAATCGCTTCGCGGGTGCGGATTTGCCAGAGGTACCGGATAGGCGTCGTGCTTAGGTGCTCTTTGAAAAGACGAATCAGGTGCGGGCCACTGATTGCGGCGGCGACGGCCAGGGCGTCCAGGTCCAGCGGTTCCTGGTAATGATTATGGATGAGGTCGAGGGCGCGCTCCACGGCGGTTGGCAGGGGAGGGTTTGGTGTCAGCGAAGCACCCGCGTCGGCCAGAAAGCAGGCCAGGATGGACTCGGCCAAGCTCTCTTGCAGCGATTGCTCGGCCGGCTGTAGTGAGCCCGCGCAGGTCATGGCCATCCGATGCAATTCCTCCAGGCGCTTAGATACCGCAACGCACTGGGGCAGGCTGTCGATGATGTTGAAGGCTTCGGGACTTAACTGCGCGTTGCACGCCTGGCTCCAGCCGTGGCAGGTGTCAGGCGCAAAGACGAAGTACTCGACCCTGCCGGGTAGCAGAAGCGTTGCTTGTCCTTCCTCCAGTTCAAAGGACTTATCTCCCGCGTCGATGTGACAGGAACCGCGAAAAACATAGACTAGTTGCAGGTTCGGCTGGATGCGAGGCCCGCACGTGCCTCCATCGCCATAGACAACATCATTGACGATATAGCCGGTGTTTTTCCCGATAATGTTCATTTCAGACAAATATATGCCGATCGGGGGCATGGTAAAGATTGAAAAGGCATGCTACTATGGGGCATCAACAACACTTAACATCATGAGCATCCAATCCCCGACTTCCATCGCCACCGACCAACCCGGCTACTTCACTCCCGAACAACTTGGGGAGGATTCGATCCGGTTTTTCAAGGAGAAGGGTTACCTGGTTCTTGTGGGTGGCTTCAGCGCACAGGAAGTCGCTCAGCTCAACCGCGAGATGGTCGCCATCTGTCGGGGAGAGCGTGGCGAAATGCACATGCGAAATGATGGTAACAGGCAGCACGGCGAAATCGATATCGATGCCTTGGCCGAGCTGTCGGATGAGGAGGTCATCAGCAAGTTTCTCTGTATCCATCAGGTCCACAAATTCTCCGATGTTATGTTTCGCGCACTGGCTCAGCCGAACCTGGTCAGGGTTCTGACCGGGGTGGTCAGCCCGAATGTCAAATGCATGCAGTCGATGCTCTTCATCAAGGCCAGCGGCAAGCCCGGACAGGCCTGGCATCAGGACGAGGACTACATCCCCACGCGTGATCGCTCGCTCATCGGCGCGTGGATAGCGCTGGATGATGCGACGGTGGAGAACGGCTGCCTCTGGGTCATTCCGGGCTCGCACAGTCACGGTGTGCTTTGGCCGCAATATCCGCACAACAACCCCGACTATGACTGCGCCACCATGGCCTACGACTTTCCCTACGCCGACTCCGACGCGGTACCCGTGGAGGTGCCCGCTGGCAGCATCGTGTTTTTCAACGGCTATCTCTTGCACAAGTCACTGCCGAACCGCACCACAGGCCGGTTTCGACGTGCGCTGGTCAATCATTACATGAGTGCGGAGTCGCTTCTGCCCTGGCGTCATCGTGAGGACATCAGTAATGCCAAGAATGACTACCGCGACATCGTTCTGGTCGCGGGCGAAGATCCTTACGCCTGGAAAGGCACAGAGGATATTTCAAGGGCTTACATTCGCCCTGCCGGGCAAGGCGGTTGTGGTGATGGACGCACCGAGCTGGAATCTTTCCGCAAAAAGTCCGTCTTTGAGCGAGAGAAGGCTTGAGCCGCACCGACGCGGTTTCGATTTAGTCTGAAGGCCTCCCGCCGGATAGGGTGTCCAGTGGGGGATTGCCTGGATGGATATCATTGTGGCGTTGATATCGAAAATCCACGGCCTTTCTTTTATCTTTTCGGTAGACAATTGCTGTGTAAAAGGTATCCCTTTATTAGTGTTATTGAAATACTATTAAAAATATCACAGATATGCCGACTGCCCCCCTCTCTCCCTTCGCTCATTCGAGCTGGATTTGGCCGCTCAACCACCATTGGAACATACAGAACGGCTACGCGCTTTTCCGTAAAACCTTCACTCTGGGAAATGTACCAGCGAGTGCGCCGTTGTTCATTACCGCGGATCAGGCGTACCGCCTGTGGGTCAACGGAAGTTTTGTTGGGCGTGGTCCGGCACGTGGTTTTCAGCGGAGCTGGCCTTATGACGAAATCGACATCTCGCCGTATTTGCGTACCGGAGAGAACTTGATTGCGGTACGCGCCTACAATCCCGGCTTTAGCAACTTCCAGTATGTCAGCCAGGGGTTTGCCGGGCTGTTGGTCAGTGGGTGCTGGGGTAGCGTGGAGGTTCACAGTGACGAGACTTGGCAGTGCCTGCGCCAGCAGGGCATCAAGGGCGACGCTTATCTGTCCTCGATGCAATTGTTTCCGCAGGAGCATATCGACCTGCGCGAAGAGCCCGTCGGCTGGCAGAGCTTGGCGGAGGTAGAGGGCGATTGGCGCGCGCCGATAACGCGTCCCTGGAACTCCGCTCCGTGGTATGCGCTGGAGTCACGCGATATACCGCTCTTGCGCGAAGAGCTGTGGCCTGTCGCACCGTTGATTGGAATGGGGGAGGGCGCTTGCGCCGAAGGTTACCGCGAAACCAACAACATCGTGGCCACCCGTGTGCTAGAAGACCGCTCGCACCAATCGGCGGGTGGGGAAGCCACCACCGTCGCGGTTGAACCTACGGGGACAGGGCGCTTTCGCAGCTTCCTGTTCGATTCCGGCAAGACCGTGGTGGGCAGCCTCGTCGTGACCGTCAAGGGAGCGCAGGGCGGCGAGATTATCGATACGCATTTGACCGAGACCATCGACGAGGATTCGTTGACTCTCGATCAAAAGATGGATGCCCACTGCCGCATGGCTTTTGGCGACCGGCTGGTGTGTCGTCCAGGCGAGCAGACGCATTCTTTCTTCCATCATTACGGTTTCCGGTTTCTGGAGGTCACGGTGCGCGATGCAGAAGCTCAACTCGAGCTGGAGCTCAAGCTGAACTGGGTGGGCTATCCAATGGAGCGCAAAGGCAGTTTTTACAGCTCGGACAAAGAGCTGGAGGCTATCTGGGAAACCTGTGCCTGGACGCAGCAATGCTGCATGCTCGACGCTTACGTCGATACGCCCTGGCGCGAGCAGGCTCAGTGGTGGGGCGATGCCCGTGTGCAGGCTTGGAACACTTTTCATCTGAATGGCGATACGCGTCTGTTTCGGCGTGGCATCAAGCAAATCGGCAGCCAGCAGACCGAGGACGGGGTCACTTACGGCCACGCGCCGACGATGGCCCATAATTGCATTTTGCCGGACTTCACCCTCATCTGGTTTATCACCTTGTGGGACTATTATTGGCAGACCGGAGAGACCGAGGCACTGCTCGCGCATCATGAGCAAGTGCAGCGTGCCTTGAATTACTTTCGTGACTGGACGGACCCGCAATCCGGCCTCCTCACCTACGACGACCGCTACTGGCTGTTTCTGGACTGGACGGGGATATTCAAGGACGGCACGCCGACCCTCTATAATCTGTGGTTGCTCATAGCGCTGGATAAGCTGGTGGAGCTCTACCGTGTAGCCGAGCGGCCCGCCGATGCCGAGCCTCTGGAAAAATGGGCTGCTGAGCTGCGTGGTGCACTGGGCGAATTGGTGGGGAAGGACGGCTTCATCCGCGACGGTATCGATCGCCAAGGCAAACGCGTGGAAAGCACCTGCCTGCATAATCAGGTGCTCGCGTTGTACGCAGGTTTAGACGGCGTTTCCGCAGAGGTTGCAGAGGAAAAGCTCTTGTTGCCGTTTATTCGTCGTGAATGGGTGCCCGAGGTGCATCCCTCGGCATATTGGATCACCTACGTTTTTTCCTATCTGATAAAAGCAGGCTACGAAGAGGAAGTCCTGGCTTATATCAAGGAGCGCTGGCAGCCCATGGTGGGTCATGGAACCACGTGGGAAAACTTCGAACCGGTTATTGCCACGGAAAGTTTTTCACATGCCTGGTCGGCACATCCGCTATTTCATTGTATGGCTACCGTGGGAGGAGTTCGGCAGGCCGCGCCCACCTGGAAGCGTATTCTCTTCCGTCCGGTTTTCCATGGAGATACCGGTGGCGCGGTGATTCCTTCGCCGCATGGCCTTATCGAAAGTTCGTGGGAGCGCCTTGCGAACGAAAAAATCCATGTGACTCTCCGTCTTCCCGAGGGAGTTGAGGCGGATGTATCGCTGTCCGGTTTGGCCCCGGAGGTTGTTTCGGGCTCGCGGGAGTGGGACATCGCGCTGATGACGGCCTAGGCCGCTTAGGGGAGAGTGCCTAGTTGAGATTTTTTTGCTTGAAATTATCTTAATCACACGTTTAATCAATGGCATATCTCCTGAGTAAATGCTCAGGCTTTAATCCAACCCCTTCCAGAATACTCCATGAATAGATCCCTGTTTATCCCACGTATTTACACGTCAATATCTCTGCTTTCCCTTGCTTTATTGACGACGCTGACCGCTAAAGCTCAGCCAAGCCTGATGCCTGCCAGCAGCGAGTCCCTGCAGGTGAGAGACGCTACCGCCGAATTAGTCGAGGTGGATGGTGAGTCGGCACTCAAGATGGAATTCGGCCCCAGTGAAAAGTACTCGAATGTGTTCATTCAGGCACCCGATGGCGTATGGGATTTATCCCAGTACGCCGGTATCGAAGCGGTGGTGACCAACCAAAGCGACGAGATGCTGAAGTTCGGAATGCGCGTGGATAATAACCGGCCGAAAAACGAGCGGGCCTGGAATCAGACCGGTGCGAGAATCCAGCCGGGCGAAACGGCCACGGTGCGCGTGACCTTCGGCATGGATTACGGCAAGCCTGGCTTTCAACTGGACCCTGCCTCGGTGGAGTCGGTGTTGTTTTTTATGGGTAAGAGCCCCAAGTCCAGCGCTGTTCTGCTGAAGAGCCTGAAGCCTTGGGGGACTGCCAGCGAGCAGGTCAATATCGATGATCTGAAGGGGACGGCGCCGCAAAGCTCCATCCTTTTTGACTTCAAAGGGGCGAACCCGCTCCAGGGGGTCAAGGGTCTCGATTCGACCTATGAAGTGGAGGAGTATGAAGGTAAGCCGGCATTGAAGTTTACTCTCGGCCATAACAACCCGTACCCGAATGTTTCCTTTACTCCGAGTGAGCCGCTGGATCTGTCCGCCTACGAAAGCATCGAGTTCGACATCGTCAACCTGAACGACGAATCCGTCGGTATCGGTGCGCGTGTGGACAACCCCAATGCCACCGGTCGTTCCAACTCCAATAGTGGCTCGGTAACGCTGGACCCGGGCCAGTCCGGCACGCTTACTGTCAAGTTTTACCGCACCTATGCGGAGGATATCAAAAGCCAGTTGAAGGGGCTCGACTATACACCTTGGGGGCCTCGCGGTCGGCGTGGCAGCTCGATCAATCCGGCTTACATCGTGAGGATGAACGTCTTTATGAACAAGCCGCATCAGGACCACAGCTTTGTCATTACTGCGGTCCGTGCCGCCGGCAAGTTCGATCCTGACAGCCTGAGCAAGCCTGAGCCCTTTTTTCCGTACGTTGATAAGTACGGCCAGTATATCCACCAGGATTGGCCTGACAAAATTCATTCGGATGAAGACTTCGCTGCCATTCGCGCGCGCGAAGAAAAGTCGATGAACGATTTTCCCAAGCCCGAGGATTGGGACAAATACGGTGGCTGGGCGACCGGCCCTCAGCTTGAAGCCACGGGTAATTTCTACACCACGCGCTGGAACGATGCCTGGTATTTGGTCGATCCGGAAGGCCACTTGTTTTTCTCTCTCGGCATGGATGTCATCCAGGCCCGGGGCTCGACCTTCATCGGAGAGGAGACCGGGCGCGAGGGCTGGTTTGCTGATGAGCCTTGGCTGAACGAGCCGGAAATGGCCCAGTACAAATCCACCGGCAAATCCGTGCGTGGTGACTACGGCGGCGTCGAGGCAACGACCTTCGAGTTTTACTCTGCCAACCTCCACCGCAAATATGGCCCGGACTGGCGCCAGACCTGGCTGGAGGTTACCCCGCATCGCCTGATGAACTGGGGCTTCAACACCATCGGCAACTGGTCCGATCCCGAGCTTCTCCAGCAGGCGCAGATCCCGTACACGCACTGGGTGCACTACTGGCCGCCGAGCAAGATGGGCGGCCCCAAGCCCGTGCCCGATCCCTTTGACCCCAACTTTTACGAGGCCGTCCGCAAACGCGCGGAGACGATGACCCGCGGCACCACCGACGATCCCTACTGCATCGGATACTTCGTGGACAACGAGCTGTCGTGGGGCGACGAAACCGAGATGGCCCGACAGGCTCTCGCCGCCGGCGCCAAGATGTATGCCAAGCAGGCCCTGGTTGAAAGCTTACAGGCACAGTACAGCGATATCGCCGCACTCAACACGGCGTGGGGTACTGACATTGCCAGTTGGGATGCGTTGTTGAAAAAGCCGGTCAAGGATGTGCCGGACACACAACAGGCAAAGGCGGACCTGCTTGCCTTCAATGAAAAGCTCTTGAGCACCTACTTTGAAAAGGTTCGTGACGCAGTCAAATCCGTGGCTCCGGACAAGCTTTACCTGGGTTGCCGCTTTGCCGACAACAATCCGCTGGTGGTCAAAGTCGCAGCGGAATACTGCGACGTGGTTTCCTTCAACATCTACCGTGGCTCGGTCGCTTCCTGGAAGCCGCCGTACGCTATCGATAAGCCTGTAATTATCGGCGAATACCACTTCGGAGCAACAGACCGCGGCGTCTTCGGCCCGGGCTTGCGCGGTGCGAAAACGACGGAGCGACGCGTCGAGATGTACCGCAATTACATCGACGGCGCGATCAAGAACCCGATTTTTGTCGGCGCGCACTGGTTCCAACTGATGGATGAGCCGGTTTCCGGCCGCACACTGGAAGGGGAGAATCACGGCATTGGTTTCCTCACCATCACGGACACGCCTTATCAGGTGATGATCGATGCTTCCCGCGACGCCGCCAATAGTCTTTACGACATGCGGTCCAACCCGACTAAGCTCACCCTCAACCAGTAGGCATGAGTGTGGACGGGGACGCTTCCACCCGCGCGAACGCTTTCCCGGAGACTTTTCTCTGGGGCTCGGCTTCGTCGGCCTACCAGATTGAGGGGGCCTGGGACACGCATGGGCGTGGTCCGTCCGTCTGGGATGCGTTCAGCCAGACGCCGGGCAAGGTAACCAACGGCGAGACCGGTGACGTGGCCTGCGACCATTATGGGCGATATCAGGAAGATGTCGCCTTGATGGCGCGGGTGGGCCTGCAGGCCTATCGCTTTTCCGTGTCGTGGTCACGGATTCTGCCCGAGGGCGTGGGCACGATTAATCGGGAGGGCCTGGATTTCTACGACCGTCTGGTGGATGCGCTTCTGGCCGAGGGCATTGAACCGTGGGTGACACTGTTCCATTGGGATTTTCCGCAGGCGCTATTCCAACGGGGTGGGTGGCTCAATCCTGACAGCCCGCACTGGTTCGCCGAGTACACCCAGGTCGTGGTCGACCGTCTCAGCGATCGTGTCCAGCGGTGGATGACCTTGAACGAGCCGCAGTGCTTTATCAGTCTCGGGCACCAGTCCGGTTATCATGCCCCGGGGCTGAAGCTGAGACTGGCAGATGTGCTGTTGGCAGGGCATCACGCATTGTTGGCGCATGGGCTGTCCGTGCAAACCATACGCGCGCGCGCCCACAGCGAGCCCAAGGTCGGTTGGGCTCCCTGCGGCATTGGCAATTATCCGGTAACGGATTCCCCGGAAGACATCGAGGCGGCGCGCAAAGGCACCTTTTCGATCAAGGAGGGTTCGCTCTGGAACACGACCTGGTGGTGCGACCCGGTTTACCTGGGATGCTATCCGGAGGAAGGCCTGGCGGCCTACGGTGCGGACGTCCCTTCTATCGGCCCGGACGACATGGACACCATTTGCCAGCCCCTGGACTTTTTCGGCTGCAACATCTATTCCGCCAAGCCCACGCGGGCAGGGGAGGGTGGCAAGCCCGAGGTGATTCGGCATGCTCCGGGCACACGCGAAGTGCTCTTTCCTCTGTCCATGGAACCAGAAGCGTTCTATTGGTTGCCGAAGTTTTTCCAGGAGCGCTACGAGCTGCCCATTGCCATTACCGAGAACGGTATGGCCTGTATGGAGTGGCCCAGCCTCGACGGCAAGGTGCATGACCCGATGCGCATCGATTTCATCGAGCGCTATCTGTTGCAACTGCGCCGCGCCATTCAGGACGGCGTGGATGTTCTTGGGTATTTTTATTGGTCGATTCTGGACAACTTTGAATGGAGCAAGGGCTATAGCCATCGGTTCGGCTTAACGCATGTCGATTACGACACGCTACGCCGGACGCTCAAGGACTCCGCCCACTGGTATAGCTGGGTCATCGAAAGCAACGGTGCACTTCTCGGCTCCGAAGCAGTACCGCCCCCTACCCATTCGCATCGACAAGGGAAAAGCCTGCCTGAGCTTGTCAACGTGTCTGGCCAGGACTCAGTATGAAGGAAATGAGTAAAGCCCCGCTAAACGTTATTTGGATTTCCCTGGAGGATACCTCTCCCCGGTTTGGTTGTTATGGCGACACGGTGGCGCGTACGCCTAATATCGACCGGCTGGCCGCCGAGGGCACACGATTTCCGAACGCCTTTTCCCCCGCGCCGGTGTGCTCGCCCAGCCGTTTGGCTGTGATTACGGGCCGTTACGCCACAGAGCAAGGTGGCCATCACATGCGTACCACCGCCTACGCCAATTACGACGCCAGTGTGGAAGCGGCAGGCCGTACTCCGTACTGCGCGGTGCCGTACGCTCACGTCAAATGCCTGACTGAAACGCTGCGTTCCGCCGGTTACTTTTGCACCAACAACGGCAAGACCGACTACAACATGCCAACGCCATTTGCTGCCTGGGACCGTAACCGCAATAACGGCCCCTGGGAAGAAACTCACTGGCGTGCACGGCCCGATCCCGAACAGCCCTTCTTTGCCGTCTTTAATCTGGAGAGCTCCCATGAGAGCTGCATGTGGCCTGAAAAGGCGCTCCCGGCCCAAACCCATCCCGCCGATGTCGAGGTGCCGCCTTTCCTGGTCGATACGCCCGAGACCCGCGCGGCTATTGCGCGGCAGTACGATAACATCGCCTACAACGACGAATTCGTCGGCAGGATACTTAGCGAATTGGAAGAGGACGGCCTGGCGAAAAACACCGTCGTCTTCCTGTGGTCGGACCATGGCGAGGGTCTGCCGCGGGCTAAGCGTTTCCTTTACGATTCCGGTACGCGCGTGCCGATGATCGTGCGCTGGCCGGGTAAGGTTCTGGAAGGTGTGACCAACGAGCGCTTGGTCAGCCTGCTTGATTTGCCGGCGACCACGATGAGCCTGCTTGGCTTCCCGCTGCCCGCTGATTACTCAGGCGCGCCTTTCATCGGCCCCGCCGAACGCCCGCGCGAAGCTTGCTTCTCGCATGCAGACCGCTTCGATGCGGATTACCTGAAAAACCGCAGCGTCCGCACGGAGCGATACCGCTATATCCGCAATTACTACGACGGTCGCGAGCGCTACGGGCATATGGATTACCGTGGCCGGCATGACGCCATGCGCGCCATCCGCGCTGCCCAGATTCGTGGTGAAACTACGCCCGCCATCGACACGCCTTTTCCCCCGGAGGAGCTTTTCGATGTCGTCGAAGATCCGCATCAAATGAATAACCTGGCCGCGGTGCCGGCCATGCAGGATGTCCTGCTGGAGTTGCGTGAGCGCCTGGAACAATGGCAGCTTCGTCACGACCCGTACCTGAACACTCCCGAGGCGGAAATTGCGCAACGCTTTTGGCCCGGTGGAGTTCAACCGGATACCCTGACGCCCCAGGTGGTGTTGTACGATCTCGACTGCCTCGAAGGCAGAGTTGTGGACCAGGATATCAATGGCCCCGGGCCGGTTCTCCTGCAACTGCACTGCCTGACCGAAGGCGCAACCGTGGCCTATCGCTTTCACCCCGAAGCCCCCTGGACGATTTATCGCGAAGCCCTGCGCCTGGAAGCCGGTGACCGCAGCATCGAGCTCTGTGCCGAGCGCTACGGCTTCAAAACCTCGCCAGTGCGTACGCTCAAGATTCAGTTAAGTGCCTCCTGAGTTGAGATAACATTCCGAGCGATCCCGGTTCGGGTATAAAAACTCGCAATATTAGCTTGAAAATCTATGAATCACACGTTAAATCACATCTATTCCAATTCGCTGATTTATACCCCGAAGATTTAACTGATTGGTACCCCTAGCATTAACGGCATTTTTGCCGATATTACTTGATAAGATGCCCCGTAGACCCCAGCAGACCCGATGCGGATTTGCGCTCATCGTTGCGATGGTGCTGCTCTCGTTTGTCTTGTTGCTGATGCTTTCGCTGTCGAGCCTGGTTAATATCGAGCTCTCCAGCACGTCCCAGCAACGTGCCATGCTGGAGGCGGAGACCAACGCCCTGCTGGCGGTTAACCTGGCGCTGGGGGATCTGCAAAAGTATGCCGGGCCCGACCAGCGCGTGACCGCACGCGCGGACGTTCTCGGTGGCACCAATAGCGTTTACTGGACCGGTGTTTGGTCTGCCGAGCCGGATGCGAGCGGTACTCAGTCAGCGATAAAAGATCGTGCGCCGTTGAAGTGGCTGGTCAGCGAACCAGGCGCAAGTGACGGTGAATTACCTGACCCGGTTGGCTTCGCTCCGGAGGAAGATCCAATCACGTTACTTGACACGCGTACGAACACCACCGACCCGGTCGAGGAGGGTGATCTCATTCAATTAACCAAGCAGCCGGTGAGCGGCGGCCAGGGAGCAGTCAATGGCTACTACGCCTACTGGGTGGCCGACGACGGGGTGAAGGCCAGCGTGGCACTGCCCGTCGATGAGACGACAACCACCACCAGCTCCAACCTGGAAGCGCGTAATCCGCGCCGTATGGCCCTCGATGCCGTCAGCGATGACTTCGCCGCTCTGCTCAAGAACGAGAGCGATCCGCAGGCCTACACCGATAACATTGAGCGCCTTGGTTTGCCCGTTGATATGGCCGGGGTGACGCAGGTGCTTGATGGAAATGAGGAACTCGTCCGTGAACACTTCCACGATCTCACCACCATCGCGCGCGGCGTCCAGGCGAACGTCCGCGACGGCGGTTTGAAGAAAGACCTCACTGCCGCCTTCAGCGACGATGCGGAGTTCTCCAAGTTGCTCGCCTTCCACGGAAGCGACCAGATATTCGATCACCAAGGGCCGACTCAAACGGCCAAGGATCCCGGCGGCCCCGAGTGGGCGCAGCTGCGCTCCTTCTTTGAATTGCGCCCCGACGCCACCGGCCAGATAAGCCCGCGTCCGCAGCTCGACGACCAGATGGGCGTCTACCCGGTCATCTCACATTTCTCCCTGCACCAGCACCTACTCGTTTATCAGGAAAGTCCCGGTAGCACCACCTATGTGCCACGCCTGTGCATTTTTCCCATCGTTGTCCTTTGGAACCCCTACGATACGCCTATCGAAGCGACGACTTATTACATGAAATTAGCCAGCTATAATTGGGCCACTGGCCTGAAAGAGCAGTTTGAGCAAGACATTAGTCCGCGTATCTACCTCACTCAGGACGATGGTAAGCCGGAAACCATCTCCAATAGTGGTAATGCTCCTTACTATCGAGAAGCGCCTACCTTCGAAAACACGAAAGAGCCCTACCGGTTTGTTATCAATGCTCCGACGATTCAGCCGGGAGAGGCTCTCATTTTCTCTCCTGGCCAGATCGACGAAATGCCCTCCAATCCGGCGGAATCAGTAGAGTTGAGTCTCGGCTTCAACGATGGCATGTACTATTATCGCGAAAGCCCTGGGCGCTTCGTCAATATCGATCTGAATAACAACCCCCTCTTCGAAGTCAGCGATTTCGCCTTCAACTTGCACAACGCCAATTACATTCGCCTGACTCTTGCTACAGGAAGCATTGCCAATTTGGATGACGAAAATTTCCTCCAGCATGTTTCGGGCATGAATTATTTTATCAAGGGTTCTGGAGGTGGCTTAGGGCCAACAAAATTCGCTGCCACCAATGCAAATCTTATACGAGATAATGATCTAAGCGAAGTTCAGAATGCCATTACTTTTGGTCATCCTGCCTTAACCGGAGTTGCGGAATTCCCCGGCGCGGGAATTTTCATGCATTTGAAGATGGTAGAAAATTTCGCTGAGGTGAATAACAACGACAAGCTCGATAGTAGCTTGCGGAAATACTTGCCTTACATCCGAAGCTTGGCCAACTACAACCCCCGGGCCCCACGCTCCAGTAAAAGTCCACTGGAAAATGCCCAGCTCGACAGCGACATGGGGTTTAATCCTTCCTATTTTGGAGTTGAGGAGGCCTACAAGGCAGGAGGTCCGGCAAACCATTCTTACAAGACATTTAATCCAGGTGATACCAGTATTGCATTAGGGTACAGCGATAACCCCTCTAATTTTGTCGGAGATGGCTGGAGTCTCTTTGATATTCCTCAGGATGGCAGTTACTTCTTGTCCGTCGGTGACTTCTCACAGGCGAATCTGTCGCAGCCTTTCAATCGACCACCCACGATACGTCCATTTCAGGACTACTTGAAAAAACCTGCCGCATCCTACAACATTCAGAACACTTGGCCAGCCTATGCCATAGGCAATTCACTGCAGGACCCGCGCATTCCCGCCGGCCAGTTAGTGCGTGATGTCTGGCCGGATGGTAATAAAAGTTCTGAAGGTGACGGCTATTATCATTACGATGTGTCCTATCTGCTAAACGATGTGCTTTGGGATCAGTATTTCCTCTCGGCCTATGACAGCACCACGTTGGATAGTCTGAATCGGCGTTACGACCTCGATAGCGACTTCGCTTTCGGCTTCGACGAATCCGCAGGCGACTTATTGGTCAACGGCTCGTTCAATGTCAATTCGACCTCGGTAGAGGCTTGGAAAGCCTTTCTCTCCAGCGCCCTCGGAGTTGAGATTGTCTATGAAGGGGGCACCTTTTACAGCCAGACAGACGTCCCGCTCCTACGGACGGGGAAACCACAGAACGCTGATGCACCGAACGACCGTAGCAACGACACCGACGAGGTCTACAATGGCTTCCTCACTTTGGATGAGGACGATATCGAAGCGCTGGCCGTGGCTATTGTGGAGCAAGTCAAGCAGCGCGGGCCCTTCATCTCCTTGTCACACTTCATCAACCGTGTCGTGGCCGATCCCGACTATCGTTCGACAAAGGAGGGCACTTTCGCCGGAGCCGACCCACACTCTATGATCGTTGGGGCTCTTCAGGCGGCCATCGACGCCTCGGAAGTCAACCAAGTCTCGCCGGAAGATAGCAGCCTGAAGCGTTTTAACCAGTCCGATTCCTTCACAGGAAAGTACAACAAGCTAACAGATGACGATACGGGTTACAATATAGCCGCCTTCTATCGCTACCTCGACGTTGATGCCAGCCTGGGTGACATCGCCGCAGGCAACCCCGGCTATCTGACGCAGGCGGATTTGCTCAAGGCGATGGGGCCGTATATCTCGGTGCGCTCGGATACGTTTACCATTTACGGCTACGGAGAGTCTGTCAGTGCGCTGACCGGCAAACCGTTGGCGACGGCTCGTTGCGCGGTGACGGTTCAGCGCGTGTCGGACTTTGTTGATGACTCCAGCGGTGATGAACCGAGTGCGGACCTGTCCACCGTTTCGACGATAAACCAGAATCTGGGCCGCGCTTTTCGCGTGGTGGACTTCCAGTGGCTCAACGAGGAAAACGGCTGATGCGGACACGACTAGTGATTACGTGCCTGGCGATCGCCCTGCTGGGCCTGGTCCGGGTAATGGCACAGACGGAGGCCTATCCGTGCAACCTTTCGTTCAAGGTCATGTGCTTTGCCAAACGTATGCAGATGAGCCCGATGGCGGCGGAATTTGAGAACTGGGCCCCGGAGATGCCGGAGCTGTTTTACCGCAACGGCAGCCAGTATGAGCCCGTCAATTTCCAAGTAGGCAGGCTGTCTCCGTCCATTCCGTACAGCGGTGCGGAGAAACTTACTTTCTACACCTCGCGTCTTTCACCCGAAGGCGAAACGCTTTACGAACCAGCCTTCACCGTACAGCTCAAGGCGTCCTGGAGCGAGGCGCTTGTCTTTGCGGTGCCAGACCTCGGTGGCAGCGGGCGCTTTGCTGCGTTGGCGGCGGATGCTTCGTCGGACTCCCTACCACCGGGTACCATTGCGGTTTATAACCTTTCCCCGCTCGATATCGTTTTCAAGGCGGAGGATAGCATCTACAATCTGGGGCCGTTGAAGTCCGTCGATCTGGATATCAGTGGCATCAAAAACAACCTGCTGCCCATCGCGTTAGCCATCAAGGACCGCGAGGAGTTCAAACTCGTTTACCGGCGGCGTTGGAGCATGCGCCCGGATGCACGCGGCATCTATTTGCTTTACCCGTCCCCCAAACGCGAGGATCGTTGGTTTGCCGACCGTATTCCGCTATGAAAGGCCGTACCGACGTCGATCAGAACATTACCCTTCGGGATGTCGCCCATGCCGCCGGGGTGGGGCTGGCCACTGCGTCCCGGGCTTTGCGGGACGATCCCTCGGCGGCGGCCACAACCCGGGACAAGGTCAAGCAGGTGGCACATAAACTCGGCTATCGGCCGGACCCGGCGCTGCACAGCCTGATTGAGAGGCGTTGGCGGGGGCGACGCCGTGGTGGTGATCTCAACCTTGGGTATGTCTTCGATAGCCGTTCGATTTTCGCCGATATGGCTGACTTTCAATTCCGGCGTTTCAAAAAAATGGCTGAGGCGCGTGGCTACTGCCTGATCCGTGAAGATCTGGCCGATTTTAGAAATACATCGGATTTGATGCGACGGCTGCACGCCCAGGGGATTTCTGGAATTCTGGTGTCGCTGCTGACGGAGGTGAGTTATCCTCTGGATGGGTTGTTTGCCAGTTATCCGGCGGTCAGTATTAACGTTGCCAGTTATCAGCCCAACTGCCCTATCGTGATGCAGGACGAGTTCGTCAGCATCGGTGAGGTCTGGTCGCAGCTGATCCAGTCGGGCTATCAGCGTATTGGTGTGCTGCTCAAGGCTCACCCTAATTCGATTTCTGTTCAGCAACGCAAAGGGGCCATCCTGTGCCAGCAGCTAAACTGTCCGCAGGAGAGTGATCGCATTCCGTTTTTTTCCTTCAGCGATTTCAACGAGGAAGAGCGCCATGGCCTCAAACGCTGGCTGGAGCGCTATAGGCCTGATGTGATTCTGGGCAACGCTCACAACGAGTCATGGGTGCTCAACGAACTCGGATACCGCATACCGGAGGACATTGCCTTTGCGGCCGCCAACCTGTGGGACATTAACAAGCTGGGTGTCATTGCAGGCTACTTCCGGGATAACGGCCTGATTTTCGAGCGGGGCCTGCATCTGTTGAAAATGATGATTGGCTCCGGCAGCGCGGGGGCCAAGCACAGCAGCCTAATGGAGCTGGTCAAAGGGGAGTGGTCGCCTGGAGACAGTTTGCCTCAACGTGTCGATAAGACCGGTCGGCTTTCTCCTCGTGAGAAAAAGCCGACCATTACGCTGGTCACCTGATCAGCGCTTGTGCCGACGATAGAACGCAACTCCAAACAGAATCAATGCGGCGAAGCACAGTGCGTACGTCGATGGTTCGGGGACGTTGGACGTGATGGAGAAATCGTCCAAAGTGATGGTGACGGGCGCGTTCCAGTCGCCGGATGTGTCACCGGATGAAGTGCGGAACACGATTTGATCGAAGAGGGTGGAAGTGGGAGTACTGTTTGCCTCTTTGCTGATATTGCCGCCGGTGATGTAGCTACCCGCTGCGCTTAGCTCCAGGCCACTGGTCGCTGGCTGCTCCGTCAAGGTGAGTGTGAAACTGAAAACGTTGGGCGAGCCTGCATTGGCGGACATCGCGTCGATGCCAAAACGTCCGCCATTGTTGGCGTTTAGGGACGTCGGGAAAATACCACCAGTTCCACCTCCAGGCGTCCGCAACGAAATAGCGGCCCAATAACCCGTATCGGAGTTCTGCAGTCGGATATCTAGGGAGGGGATTTGAGTGGCAGATTCAGGTGATAGGGCGGCATCGAGTGACAGTGCTACATCGACTGAAATCCAGTGGCCCACTTCAGTCAGATCCACGCTTGGTAAGTCCCAAGTAATATCCTGGTTTCTGTTCGATGTCAGGGTGATATACGAACTAGCACCGGAGCCGGTGACGTTTCCTGTTATGCCGCCTTCTACTTTGTTGGTCAGGTCGCTCGCGTAGATGGTCGTTTGGGCGGTGGCGATACCCGGAATGGCTACCGTCAGGATACTCAGGGCTAAAACAGAAAGTTGGAATCGCATGGGGTGTATGTCTGTTAGTGGGTTCTAGTCGGGGTAGAATTTACGATTTTAAAGATAAAATATCTGCCTGTATTTTTCAAGGCTCTAGCTGCGTTTTTAAGCAATGAATATCTGGTTGCAATTGAGTATCGATGGAACCATATCCAGCATTTTATAAGTGTTTATTGGTAAAGTTATTAAAGTTTAGACGTCCGGTGTCGGCAGGCTGCGATTGCCTGGGTCGTAGACGGCCCGATAGGCTTCCTCCAGTGTTATCGCTTCTACGTGGCCGTCAAAGAAGACGCCGTTGATGAAGCCATTGTGATGTCGTTGTACATCGACCATGCCTTCCTCAAGAATGCGGTTGGGATTGAGCTGCCATTCGTTGGCATCGAAAAAGAAGAGGCGGCTGGTCGGGTGCGTGATTTCCTGCATGGTCCACGGGCCGAAATTACCTTTCTTGGTTCCGTCATCATCGTAGACGATTCGATTTGTCTGCTTCTGGCGCTTGGTCGTTCTCGTACCTTCGTATCCTGGAGTGTCATTAATTGCGTAACCCCAGTCCCAGAAAGTTGTCTGCGGGTCATACCATTCCGGGCAGCTGATTTTCTTTTTGATCTGCGTCTTTACCTCGGGGGTACCGTCATCAGGGATACCGAGGTAACCGATAAGCAAGTCCTTGTTCCACTGGAGTGCATTTGCGTCGCCACCGGGCCGAATGAGTGTGGGGGCTACCCAGCCATTGTTTTCAGCACTCCATATGAGAGCGGCGGAGCCTATCTGACGGAGGTTGGACTGGCAGTTCATGGTTCTTCCCCGTTCCATCACGCTGCTGACCGTGGGGACAAGGATAGCCACCAGCACAGCCACGATGGTGAGGGACACCAGCAGCTCGACCAGAGAAAAGCCGGGGGCACTGTTTTTGCGGGAAATCATGGGGTGGTTATAAGTTTTGGGATAATGCTTATTAGGCATAATATATCGGCTAAATTGCCCGAGAGGCAACTACCGCGAATTGGAACCATATCCAAAGAGTGGATTATTCTCCCGTATCCAGCTGCTCAGGCCCATCCAAGCCACTGAATATGGTTTCGGTGACAGCGGTTTGAAATGCCTCTGCATTCTGCCATTTTAGATGAGTGATTAACCTCCCCAAAGCGTGCCACCTGGTACTTTTGCCCTTCCTTCTATGGTCCGTCCCGGTACAGGCTTCGGTGCAAATACCACCGGGCGATCCGGGCATTGAAGTCGACGGCGCGCTGATTGTCCGTCAGGCCGATGACAGCCTGCAGTTTCAGCGCTTCACGGATAACTTGTTGGAGCGCAAGCGGACCGACGGGAGCGTCATTTTCAAGTCCTATTACAACGAGTTCAAAGCCAAGACATCTTCTGGCATTACACTCCGATTTACAACGGGCAGCCCCACCGTCGAGATTCACTTACGGGAAGTTCCCGAGGATAATCGTGGCCATGAGGTGGGAGTGATCCAGAACGGAACTTTAACCGACAAGGTGAATGCCGGCAAACACCCCGGCGACTACACCGTCAGCGTCGCCTCGGCGCATCCCGGGGAATCGGTGACGTACGAAGTCACGCTTCCCAGTTGGGCCAACGTGGCCTTACTGGGGTTGACGCTTGAGGACGGTTACGGCTTGGAGGCGAATCCCGTGACGGATCGTCCGATATATGCGGCCTTTGGAGATTCGATTACGCACGGCACCGGCCAGGGCAGCCGTACCTTTGACACCTATCCGTACCAACTTGCGCGCAGACAGGGCTGGGAACTG
Organism: Verrucomicrobiia bacterium; assembly: GCA_030432235.1. Classification (GTDB taxonomy): domain Bacteria; phylum Verrucomicrobiota; class Verrucomicrobiia; order Opitutales; family Cerasicoccaceae; genus JAUIHT01. The sequence continues at coordinate 1,564,883 of JAUIHT010000001.1, forward strand.
TACAATTTCGCCATCGGTGGATCCACTACCACGCCTGAACTGGCCTATGTGCTGGACGATGCACAGGTCGATACCTGGCTGAACGGAAAGCCTGATATCATTAGTGTGCTCTGGGGCTATAATGATCGCGGTAACCAGGTGTTTACGTTGAGCGATTTTCGTGAACGCTACACGACATTTGTCGAATCTTTGGTAGAGGAGTGTCCGGATGCGGTCATCTTCTGCATCTCGCCTTTAACGACTACCGTGGATGCTGCCAACGACGGCTCGGATAACGGCAAAAAGATAGCCGACTATCGGGTGACTGTTCAGGAAATCGTAGCCTCGATGCGCTCAGAGGGGTATGATCAGGTCTTCTTTATCAATGGGGAGCCGCTGGTGGAGGGAGGCGATTTGCTCGACGGCGTCCATCTCAAGCCCTCCGGCGCCGACAAGCTGGCCGGAGCCCTGCAGGCGGCCATGCAGCCGGTATTGACGCCGGATGACGACATGTCCGGGTTGGAACAATGGAAGAACGGTTTGGGGATGCCCGGTGCGGAGCCTGCGTCCGACGAAGATTTCGACGGCTTACCCTTGATATTCGAATATATGTTGGATGCCAATCCATGGTCCAGCGATGCCCAGTACTGGACACGCCTGGTGGGGATGGATAACAGCTCACGGCTTTTTATTTCCCTGGCCGGCAGACATATGACGATACCGGATGACCTGAGTGTCGTGCTGGAAGGCAGCGACGATCTAGGCCTCACCGAGGCTTGGACTCCGGTCGAAACCGATCTGCTCGTGGCACAGACATTCGACGGCCGGTGGTCGCATTCGTGGGTGCAGGCCGCTCCCGTAGGCGAGGGAGGAAGGCGCTTTGTGCGTCTGTCGGTCGTGCCGCGCTAGACGTTTCGTTAATCGAATTGGCTGCGTGTGCTGGATTCGCGAACGACCAGCTTGGGCGTGAGCAGCGCGGACTGCGGCTCTTTACCGGCCCGTTTATCGTACAAGGCCATAACGGCGGCACGGGCGGTTTCCTCTACTTCGGAGGTCACGGAAGTCAGAGGCACCAGGCAACTGGTAGCGATGGGGGAGTTATCGACACCGGTGATGCGGGGCCAATCGCTCAATCGGCCCGTGCGTTGAAACCAGAGATTGAGCGCGCCGGCGGCTTGCCCATCGGAGTCGGTTACGATACCGTCATATTGGATGCCGCTATCCATCAGGCGCTGCATGCATTCCCGTCCGTCCTCATAATGGTACTGCTTGGCCTGTATGTAGAGGCTGGGATCAGGGGTGATGCCTAGTTCTTCGTGGGCTTGGAGAAAGCCCGCCTGTCGACCCGGCATGACGTAAAAATGGGCCAGCCGGCGGCAGCCTTGCTCCAGCAAATGTTTGGTGGCCAGGCAGGCTTGCATCGAGTGATCTACTTGGAAGTTGGGCAGGTTCGCCAAGATGTCTACATTGTGGAAGGCGCAGATGACGGGCAGCCCGCTACGGTCGTAATCTGCCAATATCGAGGCCATTTCGGGGTGGGGCACGCCACCGACAATGAGGCCGTCTACCTGGTTCTTGATGCCGGGGGAGCAGAACTTTTCAAAGTCATCCTTGTTGCGAAAGTAGCGCAGCATGAGCCGGTCCCCGTATTCATCCAGCATGTTGGAGGCGATGTTTGCGAACAGGTGGCTCATTTCACTGCCCGGAGTGCCAATGCGATGCAGGAATAGCCCGACGACGCCTTTGCGGCCTTCCTGCAGGGCCATAGCCAGGCGGTTGGGTTGGAAATCGAGCTCTTTGGCCCGCTTTAAAATCGCTTGCCGCGTGCTTTCACTGACGCGTGTGGTGCCCATGCGACCACTGATGACACGAGAAACGAGGGTGTGTGACACCCCCAACTCCTTGGCGATACCTTTTAATGTTACCATGGTTAACTAAAGCAACGAAATGGCCTTCAAGCAGGCTTGCTGATTAAAGGTGTGATTTCATAGTGCATCGATGTGATTATACGTCAATCCTCTTGATCCATGGAGCAGATTTGCCAAGATAGCGTTGCCCTGAAGGTCCCTTGCGGACGCATCCACTCAAGTCGCTTATGAAGTCACCCCAGCCCAACATTCTCCTGATTTCTTCGGACCAGCATCGGGCCGACTCACTCGGCTGCTCCGGCCACCCTTGCGTGAGTACGCCACATCTCGATGCGCTGGCTTATCAGGGCACGCGTTTCGAGCAGGCTTGCACGGACTGCCCCGTCTGCATTCCGGCGCGGACGACCTTGGTGACTGGTATCCAGTCACACCATTATGGCATGCCGGAGTACAACGATGCTTTCCGTATCGACCGTTCGCGGGAGCAATTTTTGGGCAGCTTGGTTACGGCAGCCGGTTACCAGACGCATCTGGTCGGCAAGACGCACTGGCACACCGATCCGTTTTTCCGGGGTGGGTTTGAATCGGTCGACTGGATGGCCTTCCTCCGTCGCCAGCGTATGCTCGAATGCGGACGTGCCACTACTTTGGACGGATTGGGATTCAACGAACTGAGCACCACCTGTTCGGAGCTGCCGCCGCATTTACAGATGACGAACTGGATCGTGGATCGCTCTCTGGACTTTCTGGCCACGCGTGACCGCGAGCAGCCTTTTTTCCTCTGGGCCTCCTTCCAGGACCCGCATCCGCCGCTTTCCATTCACGAGCCGTACTACAGCATGTATGCCGGGGCGGACATACCCGAGCCGGTGGTGCCCGACTGGTGTAACCGCGACGATGTGCCGCTGGCGCTTTACCAGCACCGCTGGATGTGGAATGCCAAACCGCTCAGCCCTGCCGAGATTCGGCAGGCACAGGCCGTGTATTACGGCATGATCACCAATCTCGACCACCAGTTGGGCCGTCTTTTCGGACAGCTCATCGCTGATGGTGACTGGAACAACACCCTCGTCATTTATCTGTCCGACCATGGTGAGCAGTTGGGGGATCACGGTGATGTCGCCAAGAGCACCTTCCTGGAAAGCTCTACCCGCATTCCGCTGATTATTCGTCCGCCCAAGGATGATGACGCGCCCGCCGGTGCCACTTCCGGGGCGTTGGTCGAGCTGGCCGATATTTTACCGACTATCTGCGATTACGCCGGTGCCGATACCCCCACCGACATCGATGGGGCCAGCCTCCGTGGCATCCTGCAGGGCGACAGCACCCGCGTCCGTGACGCTATGCATGGCCAAATCGGCAAGCACCACATGTACCGGACCGAAGACCGCAAGTACCTTTACTTCACCGACGATGGTGCCGAGCTGGCATTTGATACTCAGGCGGACCCGCGCGACGAGAATCCGTTGCCTCAAGCTGACATCGGCGAACTGCGTGATGCCTTCATCGAACACTTGCGCTCGGAGAACCACGCCGATCTCAACGACGACGGTAGCCTGCTCAATCGGGGAACACCTCGCCCCTCCAAGCAGGAGTTGGCCGCATCCTACCTGAACGTCCAGGGGCTCTCGCCTACGGTTATCGGCAACGAGTACCTGCGGACCGTCCTGCCTATTCACTAGGCAGGGGAGGGCGCAGCGCCGCTTACTTGCGGCGGCGAATGCCGAGGGCGAGCAGCGCCACGCAACCGGCCATCAGTGCATAGGTCTGTGGCTCGGGTACGGCGGTGAAGGTGAGGAGGCCATCGCTGACCGTGAAGTAGTCGCCAAAGTCGCCAGTGTTGCCCCCATCGACGGTTAAAAAGCCATCGTCCCATTGAGTCTCCCACTCCAACTGGCTCAAAAAGCCACTGGCTACATTAATGAAACTGCCGTCGGCAGCAGTAGCAAAGTCGAAATTAATGCTTTTGATACGTGTGGCCGAAACTGCTGTGATAGATGAGACACCGGAGCTGAAACTCACCTGTCCTAAACCGGGGGTGCTGGTATTCACATAACGGAATTCACCATTGGCACCGCCATCGGTATTGGCCACAATGGAGCCGCCGTTCGAAAGATTCAGTATGGGATCCGGTGTCCCGTTAATTCCGTAGTAGTATGAGCCTACGGTCATCGTCATGCTGTCAACATTGACGGTCGAGGTGCGTTGATTAAATCGTCCTCCGGTCAAGTCGAAGCTGCCTGAGAGCAGGTTAACCGTTGAGGTATTGTTCATCTGGAACGAGTCCGCTGCGATTTCGCTATCGGATTGCGTGACACTGCCACCATTCACGGTAAAGACGGAATCGTTGTTGATGTTCAGGCGCCCACTGGCGATATCGAAGCTGCCGCCAGTAAGATTCCACGTTCCGCCTGCCATCGTGTTGTTGCCTCCCGATACGAAGCTGACCGCCCCGTTGGATTGATTGATATTAGCAGTGAAGTTTGCCGAAATTACAGGCGTGCCGCTATTGATGGTTCCGGTATTGCCACTGGTGTCAGGAGCGCCGCTGCTCCAGTTACTGCTATTGGCAAAGTTTTCGCTGTCAAACCCGCCTACCCAAGTGGTCTGGGCGGAGGCGAGGGGTATGAGGATAGCAAGTGCGAGGGGGGTAGAAATCAACTTTTTCATGATAAGATGTGGAGTATGATTTAGCGTTAAATCACATGGAAAAGGCTATGTCAACTCCTATCGCTGTCGAGGTGTAGCCAAGGCTCAGAGCGGTGCTTACTATTCATAGGGCTATCTGACACTTGACATATTTGTGGGTATATCGAATAATTCGTCCTTGAATGGTTGCCGCCAAACCCAAAAAGAAACGTAAGAGTAAGACCGCACCTCGCATCAGTCTTTCCCAGAAAGCGTATGACTACCTGCTGGAAAAGTTGATGACCAACCAGTTGGCCCCGGGGGACTTGCTGAATCGCCGGGAGATCGCCGAAGAGCTGAACATCAGCGTCGCGCCGGTCCTTGAGGCCGTTGTGCAGCTGGAGGCCGATGGTATTCTGGAGTCCATTCCGCGCAAAGGCACACGTGTTTGCGGGGTTCGCATGGAGGATTTGCGTGGGCAGATTATTATCCGTGAAGCGCTTGAGTGTGCGGCCGCAAGAATCTACTGCGGCAAGCGTGTTCAGGACAATCACGGCGATCTGGAGGTGCTCGCGCTCAAGGCGGACAAGTCCGACAAAGACATCCGTGTCGGCTGGAACGTCGAAAACGAATTCCACTGTGCTTTGGTGGCCCTGACCGGAGTGCCGATGCTCCTGAATGCGTTTACCAATGTGATGCGCAAGAAGCTCTTTATGGGCATCCAGCTCTATCAGCAGGTGCATCCCGAGGGGGTGAGGGATAGTCATATCCGCCTCCTGGATGCTCTCAAGTCCGCGTCGCCGGACGAGGCCGAGCGCCTCATTCGCAACCATATCCGCAACGGTAAGGAAACGCTCTTCCAGGACCTGCGTTAAGGCTTAAAAGACCTAGAGTGGGAGTCGGATTTTTATTGTAAATATTTCACAAGGTATTTCATATGGTGGAAATGCCCTTGTTCCAGATGCGATTCGGTTGTCTTTTTTTCGCGATTTTGGTTCTCATGTCTGCGTTATCCAGTGCGGAGCAACCCGACGGCAAAAACCTGCTGGCAAATCCTGACTTTTCCACCGGGTTAGATGGTTGGACAGTCAGTGCCCCGGACGGAACGTTTTCGATCAAAGAGGCATCCGGTGTGTCCTCACTGGCTTTTTTCCGAGGGAGCGATGAAGCACGAGCTAACCCCTATGTGGCCCAGGGGGTCGATATTGAGCGCTGCTACTACCGCCTGTCCTTGCGTTACCGTACGGATGGCCAGCTCGCGCCGACCATCCTGTTTTACCTGGTGGGCCGGGAGGGTAAAGCGCCGGGCCCGATCCGCATCATTCGCTTGCCAGCAGCCACGGAGTGGACGGATTTTAGCGTCGAGTTCCTGGGCGGAGGCACTGATTTGATCGCGGATGTGGAAATGCGGTTGTACCCGGGGACGGTCGATCCGCTTCGCATGAACAATGTCTACGAGGCCGGCTCTTTTGTCCCCGCCGGTGGCCATTCAGGCACGGCTGAGTTTACCGATTTCCATTTGGAAAAACTCCCCAAGGAAACTGAATCTGCCGCGCGTGGACCTTTCAAAGTACAGTCGGAAGAGTTTACTGTCGCAACCGTGGACGGCCTGCCGCTGAAAGCGTGCGTGGACATGCCTGTGGGTGATAAGCGTGAGCCGCGTCCGGTCATCGTGTGGATTTTTGGAGGAGGCTGGGTACATGGTGATGTCAACTCGCTCAAGGGCTGGTCCGGCTTGTTTGCTTCGCGGGGCTTCCCTGGGGTCCGTGTTCAGTACCGCTGGCTTTCCCAGGGCGGTAACGTCGACACGGTTCAGGATGACCTGCGTGCTGCCATTGCGTGGGTCAAGGAGCACGCGGAGCAATTCGGCTGGGATCCGGACCGGATGATCTTTGCCGGATCTTCGGCGGGCGGGCACCTGGCCGCTTTCCTCGGTGTACAGACACCGGAGTGTATCGGCATCATCGGCTTTCCCGGCATGTATGACCTCGTGGATAAATACGACGGCAATTTTGGTCGTTCCTCGAAGTGGCTGAAGGGCACCTCGCGTGAGAACTGGGAAAGCGGATCGCCAGCCTATCATATGCGCGAGCCGTCGCCGAATGCCTTTCTGCTACACGGCGCCATGGATCCGGCTATCGACGTACGTCAGGCGGTAAATTTTGCCGAAGTGGTCAATGCTCACGGGGGCCATGGCGAAGCGGTTATCTTTCCCGAAATGGCCCACGGCATTGCCCTCACGCCGGAAATCGCCGACAAGATGGAGGCCTTTATGCTGACCTGCTGGCAGGATAAAGAGCCGACCGACAACTAGCCGCGCACGCGGTGGGTCAGGCGGTATTGACCGGGGGTCATGCCGGTACGGTTTTTGAAGGCCCGATGGAATGCCACCGGGTCGGCGTAGCCCAGCCGCGCGGCAAGCACCTTGAGTGGTTCGTCGCCCTCGGCTAATTGCCGCCGTGCCTCGCGCTCGCGAAAGGCCTGCACGTATTTCCCCGCGCTGATGCCGTGCTCCTGCCGGAATAGATCGCGGAAGCGGCTGAGTGACAGGTCGAAGTGCCGCGCCATGGATTCCAGCGGTGCGCCCTGAGGCAACGCATCCAGCAGCCAGCGTTGCACTTCCTCCAGAGGAATGCGGCTTTCGATCTGATTACCGGCCTGCAGGAAACCGCCTTCAGTAAGGATGAGGGCCAGGAGCGCGCTTCGGACCTGTATCAAACTGGAGTGATCTGTCTGGTATGCCAGCTCCTGCGCGCGATCAATGTCCCGTTCAAGCACCCGGAGCGGCGCCGTAGACTGCTGGCGGCGGATGCCGCCCCGTCGGCCGAGCAGGGTGTCGAAGGGAGGGCCGTCCGTACCGAGAACGGCGAAGTGTTGCACGGAGGCTCGCGCGTTGCGGGTGACTGCATGTCCGCTGAAATCCGTTTCCGGCCAGATGAGTACACCTTCGCTCTTTCGTAAAGTCAGGCGGTCTCCGGTGCTGGCGATATCCAGCTGCAGTGCACCGCGGTGGACAAAGAGAAGGTCGAAATGCGGCCAGCGCGCCGGACCGACGAGATTGCGATTATTGAAGGTGCCGTAGCCATGAAGCAGGAACTGAGGCATCAGGCGGAATTATCAATAGATAGGCGAGAAGGTCAATAGCTTGTTTGAGGCACTTATGGTATGCTTAAGGCGTACTGATATTGAATTTAACCCTTAAAACAAGACTATGCAAAGTACAATGAACTCCATTACCCCGTCTGTAGAGCCTGGTTTCGATCAGGAAACGGTTAGCCGGCTTCGTCAGGATTATCAAAAAGATGGTTATGTCCTTCTCAAGGGATTCCTTTCTCCGGAGGAGGTTAGCGAGACCCTTGAACAACTCGCACTCTTCCGTCGCGAGGTCCTGCCCACCATGCCTGACCACCATGTTTTTTACGAGGACAAGGATAAGCCGGATACGCTTAAGCAGCTTCAGCATTTGGACGAATACCATCCCTTTTTCCACGACTTGCTGCATGGCAGCCGCTTCCAGCGCGTAGCGGAAATTCTGCTGGAGGATGCGGTGGTGCCACGCAATTTCCAATATTTCAACAAGCCACCGCTGGTCGGCCAGCCCACGCCGCCGCACCAGGATGGCTACTACTTCATGCTCAACCCTTGCGAGGCCGTTACCATGTGGCTGGCTCTCGAGTCCGTTGACGAAATCAATGGCTGCGTACGCTACATTCCCGGATCGCATCAGCGTGAGATGCGTCCGCACACGCGCACGGGCACGCTGGGCTTTTCACAGGGGATACTCAATTATGGTCCGGATGACTTTGCACAGGAGCGGTCCTTTCCCGCTGAAGCTGGCGACCTGTTGGTGCATCATGCCATGACGATCCATCGGGCCGACCGCAACAACTCATCCACGCGCACGCGGCAGGCTCTGGGGTTCATCTATTACGCCGAGCGAGCACGTGAGGATAAAGCTGCACACGAGGCCTATGCCGAAAAACTCCGCCAGGAAATGCAGGCGGGTAACCGTATCTGATCAAGGCTTGATGCTCGCCTGCAACTGGACATCCGCAAGGTTGTAGGTCAGGGCGCCGGTGGTCGCGACTTTCAGTCCAATCGTCCCCATGATCGCGGAACTGGGCTCCAGGCTCAGTCCACGTTCGGAGAAGATGACTTCGGGCTGGTTGCCCAGGCGCTCAATCTTGAGGTCATAGTACTGGCGTCCGGCGGCGCCACCGGCATAGGTGGCGCCGAGGGTGCCGGTATAGGTGACGCGGTACCAGGCGTTGGCGTCAGCCCCGACGCGCCGGCCATTGAGGATGAGGTCCCTGAAGGAGTTGAAGGACCCGGTGGTTTGCACCTGAAACTTGCCGTTGCTATTGGAAGTGCCCACCAGGCGCAGGCCGAAGAACGGTGAGTTTGCCGTGGGCCCGCCCATGAGCTGGACGATGCAGGAGGCACCGCTTTGGATATCCGTTAAGGACAAGTCGAAGCTTAGTTGCAACTGGTCATCGCTGTAGGGCTCCCAAGGCTGGACCGCCGGACTGTTTGCGGTGGTGACCAGCTTCATGGCTGGTGCGCCGGCTTCTTTGGTGTCGGGACGGCTGATTGTTAGTTGCTTCCCGGCAGGCGTGAACCCGTCCAGAGGAGTGCTGGCGGTAACTATTTCGCTGGCCGTACCCTTCTTCCCCAGGCCGTCGTAGGTAATCGTCCAGGGATCGCCGAGGGGGCCGTCGGCATAGGCGAACTCTTCGTCGATGACCGTCTGCGGCGTGCCGTCTCCGCGGTTTTTGCGCTCTGGTTTCTCGAGAATGCTTGGCTCGACAACGCGCACGGTGAAGTCACCCCGGATGTCCTTACCCACGAGCGTGAGGGACAAGACCACATTCTGTCCGGCATAGGCTGCGAGGTCGAAGCTCAGCGGCACGGATTCCTTGCCGCCGGGCAGTTTTATGCGGTTAAGCTCCTGGTCGTTGACGGAGAGGACGGCATAAAGGGAGCCGGTGCCGCCGGGGCCGGAGCGATTCGAGACCTGGGTCTGGAAAATAGCAGGCGTATCCGGAAGCTGTAGAAGCCAATCGACAATCAACTGGGTGCGAAGCGGCAGATGTACTTCGAAGTTTTCGCCTTGTGGCGTCAAGGTCGGTGCGGGCTCGCCTTCCGGCAGTGGCCAACCCCAGACGTCGAGTTGTGTGAGTGTGTAGGGGAGGTCAGCGAGGGCTTGTCCCGGCTCAACGGCGAGCGGCGCGCGATTTCCTGCCACGGTCAGGCCTGCCTTGGCTGCGATCTGCTTGCTGTCGCCGTCAGCTTTCACCTCAAGCGATTCGTTTACGTTGAAGGCGTGTGACCAGTCTTTCGGCAGGCCGGCCAGGGTGGTATCCCCGCTGTCGTCGGAGGCAAACTGCACGACGCGCGGCTGGTACCAGATGCCCCGGTCCTCCGTGGCGTCTTCCCGGGGGCCGGCACCCGCGATAAGCTGCAAGGTGATCGTCTTCCCGGCGAAGGGGGCGAGGTCGAGGTTTAGCGGGAGCTTGGCGTCGTCCGGGGCGAAAACACCTGCCTCGCGACTTTCGTCACCGGCGGTGGCGCGGACGGTGAAATCCATGCCGTCGCATTGGCGGGTGCGCACGGCGCGTCCATCCAGACCGACCTCCGAAATGAAGGCCGCATGGCCGTCCTCAGGGACGTATACCTGATAGCTGGCGTAAATTTCGCCGACGGCTTTAGCCTGGTTGCCAACGGTGCTTTCCAGATCGGTGGCCAGCCGGGCCTTGGACGGCGGCGTGATGGCCAGTGTGCCTGCCGCGCCGGAAAGGTTCGAGCCATAGCGTCCGCTGACGCCGCCCGTTTCCGTGTACGTTTCGCCGCTGTCGAGAAGCAGCCCGCATTGTGCCTCGGGCAGAGCCTCGACCAGGGAGAGCAAGGGCGCCTCGTTGCGCCGGAGTTGGAAGAGCAGGAAGTCCGGGCTCAGGCGCGCGCCGTCAGGCCGCAATCCGTCCGGGATACTGTCTACGTGTGGTGCGTGCAGGTCGCGCGGCTCGTTGAAGTAGGCGTAGAAGCGTTCCGGTTCCAGGCCGTAGATTTTCGTATCGTTGTAAAAAAGCCAGCCGTCGACCTTGCCAGGCAGCTCGACTTCGCTGACGTCGATCAAGGTGCGGAACTTTTCTTCGCCGTCCACAACGAAGGAGCGATTGCTCATCCAGCGCACGGGGGTGCCGTCCTCGCCGATAAAAGGAAAGAGCACGTCGTCGGGCCAGGCGCCGTCGAGGTCGGGCTCGAGTCGGAGCCGTTGGAAGGTCTTAAGCTGTTCGACAAGCTGTTGATGAAAGCCCACGGGCTGGGCGAGTTTCAACGGAGAGTCCTCGCGGAAATAACGTAGGTACGGATAGATGCCCCAAACCATGTAGTTTTCCATCCAGGCATTGTAGGGTTGCGGTTTTTCCATGGGGTGGGGGAAGCCCAGCCAGCCATAATGCCGCGTGTAGGGCTGGAACAGGTAGGAGTCGATGGGGTGTGCGATGCTCAGCGCGGCGCGGTCGACGGTGCCACCCATGGCGCTCCAGACGTGGCGCTGGGCGAAGTCCATATAGGCGAAAGTGAGCTCGTTCAGGCCTTCGCCGCCGAGTGCGATGCCGGGCAGGGCTTCACGGACTTCCTTGTGGTATTGGAGGATGCCTTCGTTAAAGGTCAGCCCGTCGATGATGCCGTTGAAGTCGTTGTGGGCGTGGAAATTCTGGTCCAGGTGGATGGCGTCGGCGCCGGTGGCCTCAAGGGTACGCTTGAGTTCGCCGATGAAGAACTCCCGCCACTTTTTGCTGGCCGGGCTGATGTAGTTCATGATCACCGGCGGGTTTTGGTTATAGTTCGCATAGCGACCGCGGGAGCCGTCCTGTTTGAGCAGGTGATAGGGCGCCATCTCCGCATAGATCGGATGATCCGGGGAGACGCCCCAGAAATTTACGTGCACCATGACCTTGAAGCCGAGGGCTTGGGCTTTCTTGATGAAGGCAAGGTAGTTCTCGGCGGGCTCGTGGTAGTTGGGAGCGTCACGATCAAAGTGCTGATTGCGCCAATGGTGCATGTAGAGCAGCGTCTGCTTCGGATCGAATTGGCGGGCCAGCTCTTGCAGCAGCTCATCGTTGACGAATTCGATGGTGGTGAAAGCGTAGATGTCGGCGACCCAGGCCGGGTTATGGTCGGCCAGGGGTTTCGCGCCAAAGGCTGCCGCGGCCCAGGCACGATAACGCTGAGCGGGCACGCGCCAGTCGCCCTCGTAGGTATTGATGTACCAGCGCCGTGGCTGCAGCGTTGTCTTATCGTCGAAGGGGGCGTCGTTGATGGAGGTGCAGACGATTTTCCATCCCTTGTCGCTACGCTCTACACGGACGTTCTTGGGGGAGCCGTGAGTATCGTCGCCGAACAGGTAAAAGCCGTGGTCCTTGCCTTCAACGATGAGCAGCTGGGCATCCCAGCCCAGGGGATAGTCATAGTTGCGAACTTTGTAAGGAGAGTTACGGGTCAACTTCTCCCCGCCGCCTCGGGTGCTGATGATATTGTACTCAAGAGGGATATACGCGATGGTCCAGGAGGCGGATTCGAGCCCGGTCTCGGTCTGGGCAGTCGGCAGTACATACAAGTCGCCTTTTTCGGTGACACTTATCTGGAGTGCGCCCTCCGCATCGGTCAGTTTGGGGAACTGGCTGAACTCTATCTTGGCAATGCCTTCCGCCGAAGCCTCGTCAATGAAGGTCTTGCGCGGAAGGTAGGTCTTCCCGTTGACATGCAGCTCGAAGGAGCGCCCGGTGTCGCCAACGGTGACCAAGTCGCGGTCCTGGGCGTCGACCAGCCCGACCAGCGCGCCGTGCCGGAAGGTGGCTTGCCAGGCATCCGTTTCCACTCGCAGGATGTCGTTTTGCGCCAAGGCGGCCGGCGCCAGAAGCATGATGGACAACAGGCTAAGGCCTGCTTGGAACAGATGCGACGGGCGCGGCGTTTTTTTAATCGGGGAAGGTTTTACAGGGGGCATGAGCCTATTACTTTAAAACTTCATGTGAAATATCAATCATTTTCTGCGTTTGAGTCTCAAGTCCGGCTAACGGCATCAGGCAGGATGGAGTTGCATTGAAATATCTCAAAATATTTTCACTTGACGACAGTGGGGATTTAGGCGGTGATAAAGCTACATTTAAACCCCAAAGTACCCCTATGAAAAAAAGTCTCTTTGCGCTACTCTCTTTACTCATGGTTTTGGGCACGGCCCAGGCGACAGTCCTCGTGACCGGATTTGATGGCTATGACAATGCAGCTCTGATTGGACAGGATAGCCCGCAGGGGCAGACTTGGACTTATCTGCAAAATGCCAATCATCCTTTGACTGTTTCCAGTGGAAGCCTGCCGTTTGTTGCCGCCGGTGAAGACGTCACGGTGGGCTTCAGTGGGGGAGCGGTTTATCAAAATACCACCCTCTATGTAGGCATGGACCTGACTATCGCTTCCGGTCTGGCTGCGGATACGGAAGGCTATGTCGGCGCTTTTTCCGCAAATACTGAGCCCACTGCTCTCGCTTATGGCGCCCGGATTTACGGTAAGACCATCGATGCGAGTACATTGAATTTTGGGATTTCGGCCGGCTTCCGTGGAGGCAGAACCTATGGTGCGACGGCATACAATCTCGATCAGTCCTATCGTATCGTCGTGGCCTACAGTTTTTCCGACGCTGCCAGTAACAACGAGACTGTGACGATGTACGTCAATCCCACATCGGGTGACGAAGGCGAGCAAACCATCTACGCTACCTACACGCGTACATCCGCTATCGGCACCTATCCGCTGGTCGATACGGTAAGCCAGTTTCAGGTTTTTCAGGATGTGTTTAGTGGCTCCATGGAGGATCTGGTCGTGGCCACCACGTTCTCGGAGGCGGCAGCGATTCCCGAGCCGACAGCCTTTGCCTGGTGTGCGGGTATCCTCGTCGTCCTCTTTGTTGCTTATCGCCGCCGCCGATAAATCATTCCTCTGATAACCCGATTGAGCGAAAGGAATGCTCTCTCGCCCACTGAAATATCAGCAAATATTTTAACTTGACGGCGTTGCATTCGTGAATACCTTAGAGAACAATATTATTTATCTGCGTTAGCAGTCCAGTAATCACCCCAAAATCCCGAATCGTTATCCTTTAATCACTGATTAAACTCCAAGCCTTAAAATATCATGAAAAAGTTCAAATACCTCACTCCCCAAATTGTCGTGGCATCCTGCCTCTTCTCGGCCTCAGCTTTGTGTGGCCAGACTTACATCGATGAACAATTTGATTATTCCGACGGCCAGCTCGGCTCGCCCTGGGTCATCACCTACGGTGGTATCGGTGAGCAGGGAACGGCTGTTGAGAATGTCGAAGCGGCTGATACCTTAAACAGCTATACGCCTTCCGGTAAGCAGGCGTATGTCGATCGCCCGAGTACAGGAACGGCGGGTGCTCCGGTACTCACCTTGGCCACCGACACGGCGAGTCCCGTAACAAACGAGTGGACCGTCACCGAAGGCGACATGGTACAACTGACTTTCGATGTGGCCCAAAGCAACTTTACGAACGGTTCTTCCACCGCTTTCCAATTGAAGGGCGGCTCATCCACCAACGTTACTTTCTTCGGTATGCGAATTGTAGGCACCAGCGTCAGCGCCGGTAAATTCCAGGTCATGACAACAGGTTCGACCGCTTCATTCACGGACTTGCTGGTTGAGAGTAACCCGGTGAGTGCGTCTATCGATACCTGGTACCGTGTGACGTACTTGGGAACCATCGGCAATACTGTCGGAGGCGGACAGGAGCAGACGTATGATCTGCAAATCGAGCAGCTCGGCACTGGCGGCGGCATCGTCTACAGTGGCACCGATTTGAGCCTGACGACGACGGCGTCTATTGGCGGTCCTGGCGGCTTTGCCTCCTTCACTGGTGGTGTCACGGGTTATCGTTTTGCCGATGTAAATCTCGCTGCCGTACCCGAACCCGAGCATAGCGCTGCTATGTTGATGGGCCTGGCCGGTCTTGCCTGGTTGATGCGCAAGCGCTTCTTCCGGAAGAGCCGCGGTTAAGCTTCCGTAATCTCCAAATACATTTGAGTAAGGCTGGATTTGCCGGGGGATTTTTCCCGGTAGTGGGCGCGTGATGGCGGGTTTCAACGGTTACGAACTTTTCCAATGATTCCCCTGTCCACGTCCACGTTATCCGGTGTCTGGGCGCCACTGCTGCTCCCGCTGGATGAACAGCAACACATCGACTACGCCTTACTGTCGGAGCAGCTCAATCGCATTTCCGAAGCCGGCGTGCACGGCGTTTATTCCAACGGCACGGCGGGGGAGTTCTATAACCAGACGGAGGATGAGTTTGACCAAGTGCAGGGTATCCTGGCGGAGCGTTGCGAGTCGGTCGGGTTGCCTTTTCAGATCGGTATCAGTCATCCCAGTCCATTGACCATGCGCCAGCGGCTTGAGCGCACCTTAGTGCTCAAACCCGGTGCCTTTCAGGTGATTCTGCCTGATTGGCTCCCGCCTACGATGGATGAGAATGTTGCTTTCCTACAGGAGATGGAAGCTCTCGCCGGAGGTATTCCGCTGGTGCTGTATAATCCGCCTCATGCCAAGAAATGCCTGAGTATTGCGGACTTCGCGGCTTTGAAAAAAGCCGTCCCTGGGCTCATCGGTATTAAGGTGGCCGATGGCAATGCCAGTTGGTATGCCTCTCTTCGTGGCCAGTTACCGGATGTTTCGGTCTTCATTCCTGGGCATCACATGGCAACCGGTATCTTGCGTGGAGCGCGCGGCAGCTACTCCAACGTGGCCGGCCTACATCCCACCGCCACTCGACGCTGGTTCGACCTGATTGCGTCTAATCCGGCCGAGGCGATTCGTATCGAGCACGAAATCCTGGACTTCTTCGAGGAATACATCGCGCCACTGGGACGGGCGGGGTACTCCAATCCTGCTCTCGATAAGCTCCTCTGCTTCATGGGGGACTGGTGCCCGATATCCCCGCTTATCCGTAGCCCTTACCGTTCCGCTCCCATGGAAGAGGCGTTGCGCCTGCGCGCGCTTGCCCGGGAGCGTCTCCCCGCTTTCTTTGCGCTTGCATGATGAAACCTTACTTTCATCGACAGGACCTTTTCGAGGGAGGGATTGATGGCTATCAGACCTGCCGCATCCCGGTTATTACGGCCACACCGAAAGGCACTTTGCTGGCCATTTGCGAGGCGCGCAAAAACTGGGGCGACTGGGCCGATATCGACATCCTGATGCGCCGTAGCGAGGATGGCGGCGAAACCTGGTCGGCGCCCCGCATCGTAGGCGACGGCGGCGTGTTGCCCGCGCACAATTCCAACTTGCTCATAGACCGACATGGCCGGGTGCATTTTCTGTTCTTCATCAATTACCAGCACGCCTTTCACTGCGTCAGCGAGGACGACGGGCTAAGCTTTAGCGAGCCGCGCGCTATCACGGAAGTCTTCGAGGCCTTTCATGCGGACTACCTGTGGAACGTCATTGCGGCAGGGCCTGGGCACGGTCTGCTCATGCGCGATGGCCGCCTGGTCGTGCCTGTCTGGCTGTCCAACGGAGGACGCAAGCACCGCCCCTCAGTCGTTTCAAGCATCTATAGCGACGATGACGGCCAGACCTGGCAGCGTGGCGACATCCTGCCGCCTCTGCTGGCGCACATGAGCGAAACCACTGCGGTGGAGCTGGAAGACGGCTCCGTGCAGTTCAACATCCGCAGTGAGGACCGCGCGCATCGCCGCGCACTCTGCGTCAGTCCTGACGGCGCCACCGGCTGGACTAAGCCGATCTTCGACGAGGCCTTGAAAGAACCGGTCTGCATGGGCCAGCTCTTGCGCCTGAACTTTGCTACGCAAAGCGAGCCGGGGCGTATCCTTTTTTGCAATCCCGACAACGACGTCTACTCCGGCAAGTTCGGCGAGAGCTGGGACAACAACAAGGACCGCGTCAACCTGACCGTCAAGCTCAGCGAAGACGATGCGCAGACGTGGCCGGTGTCCAAGGTGGTCGAGCCGGGTATCTCCTCGTATTGCGACCTGACGCAACTGCCGGACGGGACTGTTTGCCTGCTTTACGAGCGGGACGGATTTGATAACTCAATGTGGGTGACACGCTACGTGTCGCTGGCCCGCTTTAACCTGGCCTGGCTGCAAGACCCGGCCGCTCCCAATACATAAAACACCCAGACATGAAACGCATTTTGCCTTTCTTATGTATGACTCTAGCCCTTGCCAAAGCCGATGTTTTGGTCGAACCCGTCGCGGACACTGGCGAGGAGTTTAACTACCATGTTTTCGTCGAAGGCGAACCGGTGACCGTTACTTTACGCCTCACGGGCGCCATGGATACCACCGCGCCTGTCGCCTATCGCGTGTACGACTACTTGGGCGAAGTCGTTGCCAAGGGAGAGAAAACGCTGGAGCCGGCCAGTCATCTGCAGTCCCGCCTGCTACGCCTGGAGAACCTGCCTGCTGCGCCCGGCTGGTACCGTATTGTGATCGGTGGCGCCGAAGGGGTGACTTGGCAATACGCGGCGACGCGTGCTCCATCTATGGATCACGGAGCCTATGTCTCCTATGCGGTCGTGCCTGAGCCCCGCCACATCGCACAGTCGACGAGTCCGTTCGGTATGGATGTCGCCATGTCCAGCACTTCTCCCATTCCGGCGGACGCGATGATCCGGCTGACGCGGTTGAGCGGTGTGAAGTGGCTGCGCGATCGCATATCCATCGATAGATCCTTTCCCTCTCCGAACGAGCGTAACTGGCAACCGCCTCTAGGAAACGACACCGTTGCCACTGCGGCGGGGTTAGGTGTATTGCAGGTCTTTCAGGATTCGCCGGACTGGTCGCTCAAGCCAGGGGACGTGCGGATGACGAAGGACCTGCTGGCCTCGTATCGGCAGGCTCGGGAGTTGTGCGATGCGTTTGGGCCGAACGCCGCAGCCTGGGAAATCTGGAACGAGCACGATATCGCGCACTTTGGCGACAGCACGCCGGATCACTATGCGGCCTTCCTCAAGGCATTCTCGCTTGGTTTGTCTTCGGGAGAGTTTCAGCCGTTGCGTCTCCTGGGGCCCATCGCCCGGGACCCGAATACGGGCGACTATGCGAAGGTGCTTTTTTCCGCCAATGTCGCCGCCTATCTGGATGCCTACAGTTACCACTCCTATGCACCCATCGAAAGCGGGCTCTACGAACGCATCATCGAGGTTCATGAAGCCCTGGCCCAGCAATACGGATTCGCCAACAAGCAGATTTGGATGACGGAAACGGGCATGCCCTTCGCGCGCAACGTTGCGCCCTCAAAGCCGCTCGAGGTGGCCCGGCAGCAGGCGGACTACGTGGTGAAGTCTTTTGCACTCGGCCGCGCATTGGGGCTTGATCGCATTTTCTGGTTCCTGCTCAAGCCCTATGTCGGCGGCGGACCTTCCCAGTTCGGGCTTATGCGGCTGGACCTGACTCCCTTTCCGTACTATTCCGCTCTGGCGACCCTGACGCATCGGCTCGGGGAGGGCGTCTACCTCGGGAAGCTGGAGAGCGAGCAATACAGTGCCTATCTCTTTGCCGACGGGGAGGAGCGTGTCGCAATCGTTTGGGCTCCCTTCCGTCGTACGCGTACATTGCCCGGACCCGCGGACGGAGTACAGGTCTTTAACGTGATGGGGCAACCGGTGAAACTGGATGCCACCGAAGAAGAGTTGAAGTTGAACATCAGCCAGTCACCCCTCTACCTGACCGGTGTGCAATGGGACGAGCTCGTCACCAAGCCGTCCGTGCCGCAACCCGACGCGCAGACGAACCTGGATTTGGAAACGGTCATCCTGCCGGATATCCCGGCTGGTTTTGTCGACCGCGATCCGGGGCGTCCTCAGGAGAACTGGGACGGGCTGGCCACGAAATGGTCGCCGCGCGGCTATGTGCTGACTCAGGGCCAGACGATGCCGTTGACCGTACGGGTCTTTAACTTTGGCATAGAGAGCAAAGTCGGTGCCTACACCATCGAAGCTCCCGAAGGTTATGTGGTCGAGCCCGCGAACTTTTCCCTGACCGTGGAGCCGATGGGCGAGGCGTTCTGCGAGGTAACCGTCACCGCTACGGAGCCCTCCACCGAGCCAGCCTTTTTCACCATCAAGGGACAGGTTGGGGAGCGTGACTGCACACCGTCAGTTTTCCAGGTCTTCCCCAAGACTGCTGGGGTCGAGTAGGGCGCTCAGGCCGTCAGCACATCGATGGTGTGATTGTCCATCCAGTCCCAGTCGATTTCGACGCCCAGCCCGGGGCCTTCGGGAGCATGTTGGCAGCCGTCCTCATGCACGCGGAGCGGGTCTCCTTTGAGGCCGAAGCGAAACATGTCGTGATGCGATTCGACGAAGCGCGAGCCGCGTAGACCGCAGGCGACCTGAAGATTGGCGACGTCGAGCAACGGTGTGGCAGCCGTATGGATTTCCAACTCGTAGCCGAGCATCTCGCATAGTCCTAAAGCTTTGGACAGTCCGGTGACGCCGCCTTTGTGGTGTACGTCGCCTCGGGCCAGATCGATTTGCCCCTCGGTCAGATAATGCGGTAGTTCGAAAAGGGAGACGGTTTCGCCCGCCAGCACCGGTGTGCGAATGTCTTCAGCCAGCTTTTTGAGTTGGAGGATATAGGCGTCGGGTATGGGTTCCTCGAACCATTCGTACTCCAGCTCGTCCAGCGCATGACCAATGCGAAGGGCATCCTCGAATGTCAGCACGGCGGAAGAGTCGACCATCAGCGGGTAGCCCTCGCCAACGATCTCGCGGGCCTTTCGCAGGCGCGGTATGTCGAGGGCGGAGCCGCCGGAGAGCTGCAGCTTCACGCCGGAGTAACCGGCGGCTTTTTTCATGGCAACCTGCTCGGCGACCTCTTCGACGGTCGTGATGGATTGAGGCGGGCAAGTTGCGTAAGCAGGCACTTTGTCGCGATAACCGCCGAGAAGCTTTGCGATGGAAAGTCCGGTGACCTTGCCCTTGATATCCCATAGCGCGATATCGAGCGCGGACCACAGGCAGGGCGTGACGTTGTACAGGTGGCGTTGTTTGCCACGAAGCGTTTGCCAGATGGCCTCGTGGTTCAAGGGGTCCTGCCCTATGAAGTCGGCGGCAAAGATATCCCTTAGCTGATGGGCCGTGCCGGGTCCCTGGCCCAGCGGGCAGTACTCCATGGTGTAGCCGGTAATGCCCTCGTCGGTTTCGAGGCTGACCAGCGGGAAATCAAAGTGGGGTGTCGCGCCCTCGGGGATGGGCCTCGGCGCATACCAGGCTTCGGCGCTTTGACGTACGAGGCGCACGGTGAATGAGGTGATTTTCATGACTAATCGAGTAAATTGCCCGGCAGCTGATTCATGAGTGGCTTGCCGTCGCGAAGACGCATGAGGTTATCAATGAAGAGACGGGTCAGGCGTTCGTTCAAGTGACGTGACAGGCCGGCGCTGTGCGGAGATACGATGACGTTCGGGAGTGTCCACAATGAGCTTTCCGGTGGTAGGGGTTCAATCTCGAAGACGTCAATGCCGGCGCCGCCCAAGAGTCTGCTTCGGAGGGCGTCCACGAGATCGGATTCATGGGTCACACTTCCCCGACTGGCGGTGTAAAAGCATGCGCCCGGTTTCATTGCATCGAAGACTTCCTTGCGAAACGTATGCAGGGTCTCCTGGCCGCCCGGAAGCAGGGCGAAGACGTGATCGGCCTCGCGAACAGCGTCGATGAGCCTATCGGCGGAATACAACACGTCGGCCTTATTCTGATGCCTGTCGGGATTGCGACAGACGCCGATGACGCGTTGACCAAGTGCGCGGCAGCGTTGCGCCAGTGCCGTGCCGGAGCCGCCCAAGCCAACGATGCAGGCGGTGCTGCCTGCGATCTCGCGGGCTTTCCAGCGGCGCTCATAGTGCTTGTCCGTTTGCTGCTTCAGGATGATGTTCAGCTCGCGGGCGAGGGCGAACTGCATGGCCAGGCAGTGCTCGGCGATGGTGGCCCCCATGATATCACCGGCATGCGTCAACTGAAAGTCGGGCTTGCGGCTAAGTCCACGGTGTTGGTAAGCGTCGTAGCCGGCGCTGCCGCATAAGTAATGCGTCACCGGTGAGCGGAGTAGCGCGTCGGTGTTGGTCCAGCCCACAACGATATTCGTCCGGCCCAGGACGGTTTCCAGCTCACTGCCGGTCACCGATTGCGGGAGGCGTTCCCAGGTGGTCCAGCCTTGGCAGGCTTGACCGATTTCCTCCACGTTCTCCTCGGTAAGCTGGTCGGCGGAAATGACGACGTGCAGGCTCATCAAGCTAACGCTTTCAATTCGTCGATGGTGGGGAACTGGTCAATGTCTTCCTTTTTGAAAGTTACATGGAGAACTTGCCGCATCTGATGATCGACGAAGAGGTGCAGGTTGTCGCCATCGACAAACAGGTCCGCGTAGGAAACCATCGGGGTGCAGCCGTTCCAGCCGTGCATCGTGGGTGCCTCGCAGGCGTTGGCCAGCAGCCAGCGGGGCTCCGACCAGGTGCGCCCCTCGTCATGGGAGACGACCACCCAGAGCTCGCTGCGCAGCTCATGGGCAAAGACATGGGCCGCATTGGCTTCGCGCACGCGATTGTGTATAAAAGCTATGAGGCTCTTGCCTTTTTCCAGATGAAAGAGCATGGGCGGCGCGTCGAGGTGACGCAGTGACGTGGGTTCCCATTCGGACCAGGTGCGACCGCCGTCCTCGCTTCGAATGGTCCATAGGTGACCTTCGGGTGTGCGCGCCATGAAGAGCCAGCGATTGTCGCCGAGGTGAATCGGTCGGCCTTCGTCCATGCGTTGGAAGCCAGGTGTTTGCCAGCCGTCTGGATAGTCCGGCATCACAGTCCAGGTGTCACCCTGGTCCCGCGAGCAAAGGATGTACTGGTTCGTGATTACCTTGTTGTCGGTAATCCATGTGCCGGCGTGGCTTCCGACCAGCCAGGTGCCGTTCGCTCCTTCGTCCATACGCATGGCGGACATGCCGCGAAACTCAGGGGCGTTGTCGGGCTCGATGACTTTTGGCGGTGACCAGGTGACCCCGTGGTCGTCCGAGTAGCGCATGGCGATGGCGGCACATTCTCCACCGGTGAAAGAGCCTTTCTCCGGCTCCGTACCGATGGCATAGATGCGTGCTTCGCCCGAACGACGATGTGGGATGGCCGCATGTTGGCCGTAGGTGGAATTCCACACCTGTATTGGCTCGGACCAGGTTTTGCCTCGGTCCGAAGAACGCCGCACATACATGGGGCTGCCCGGTTGCTTGGCCTCCGTCCAGGCGTAGTGCATTGGGCCGGCTGGATAAAAAAGCAGGATGTCTCCGTTGTCCGCCTCGATGGCGCGCGGGTGGCAGGTGAACCAGTCGATGTGCATGCGCTCGACGGACAGGCATTTATGGCCAACCACACCCAGCTCCTTGCAAAAGCTCATGGGCTCGGGAAGGGCGGCAGGCTGAAAGCGTATACCGGAGATGAAGATTTCCTCCAGAGGGAGGATGGATTTGTCGCAGGTTGTGCTCATGGGGATGCTTCTCCCTGCGGTACGGATTCGACCGCTTTTTCGATTTGTTGTATCCAGGTTTCGGGAGAACTGTCTTCAGGGGCGCGAACCAGTTGCCAAACTGATCGGCTGGTCAGCGTTTCGCCCGGTTGCAGATGTTGGTTGACGCTCAGGGTTTCGATTTCGGTGAAGTCTTGGTTGGCATAGGCCTGCATGGAGGTGCCGTCCGGATAGCAGCCGCTATTTTCCAGAGGGACAGACTTCACCAGCGCCAGACCGGGACGTACGATGGTGGCAACCCAGTCGCCGAGAGTGCCGAGTTTCGGATTGTCGAATGTCTGCCCCTTGACCCGAAACATGACGGCGCCCTCGAGGGGCTGGCGCATGTAGGATTCGAGACGGCCCGGGCGGCTGAGTTCCTTCCACGGAAGCAGGTAATCGGGGCCGGGCATTTCTTCGACGTCCAACAGGACATAGTTGGGGCGTTTTAGCTGCGTGATGGACCAGACGTGAACAGGGTAGGGGTTGGGCGCGACGCGCTTGAGGGTCGTGGTCACTTCCAACGCTGGTTGATCGCCCAATAGTTGATAGGTGCGTGTGGCCTTGAGTTTGAGCAAGGGGCTGACTTCGCTTTCGAGCACAAGCGCATCACCTGTTTGAGAAATAACCTTCCACGGGCTGTCCCAAAAAGTCGGGTCGGGCTGAAGCGGGCCGATGACGGGGCCGGTGAGGAACCACAGCTGTACTTGCTGCAATGGGTGAAGCGCTTCGCCGCCCAGATCGCCATCCGCTTCGTAAAGCAGATTGGGTTCGTTGGGCGGAGCCAGGGAAATCGTGTGCCCTGTCTGCGTGGACACTTTGACCTCAATGGCGTCATTCGTCAGCGTGATAACTTTGCCGTGCAAAGTCAATCCGGTCAACAATATCGCGGAAAGGATGCAAAGGGGTTTCATGTCGAACATGACGGGGTCAGGAGTCGATGGGCGGGGCAGGCTTTTTCAGTAGTATCTCACCCGGCATGGGGATGTGCAAGATGAGCGTTTCACCGGACGGCTCGGCGGCGTATCCGTTTTCCAGAGCCACGCCAGCGAGCCAGTCGGGAGCCTGGCTGACGGCGAGCAGTCCTTTGGGGGTTTGCAGGTTGTGCTCGATGCGAGGGTTGTCCCAGATGCCGCGATCTTCGGTGGCGTCATTGGCCGGACCTGCCCCTGCGCTGAGTTCCAGCGTGATGGTTTGGCCGGCGAAGCGCGCGAGGTCGAGTTCCAGGGCTTGGGGTGTGGCGGTGTCGTTGTGGAGCTCGGCCCCGACGTATTCCGTTTTATTGCTGGCCACGACTTTAAAGGTGACGCCGTCGGTCTTGTCTTTACCAATGGAGCGGCCGTCCATGTAGACATCGGCGTAGAATCGCAGATTGCCACTGTCCGGCAAGGTAACCGTGAATGAGGCGTAGACCTCGCCGAGGCCGCGTGCGCGATTGGCGGCGTCGGACTCGAAGTCCTCGGACATGCCGGTGGCCGAGGGGGGCGTACTCCGCATGGTGCCCGCAGTGCCATTGAGGATGGCGTTGTGGGACAGATTGGAGTCCCCCGGAGGCAGCGCCGTTTTGCGGCCGTTCATGAGCAGTCCGACGGTAGCCTTCTGAAGGTGTTCGACACAGTCGAAAACGAGTCCGCCGGTCTGGAATGTTTCCAGGCTCAACTGCGCTTCGTCCACCACGACGTCCTTTGCGGAAAAGCCGTCTTGCAGCTCACTGATGTGTGGCACGGACAAGTCGCGCGGCGTTTCGAAGTAGGGATACCAGGCGGACGGGTTCAGGCCGAAAATCTTTTCGGCATTGTAGAGTTTCCAGCCCGGAATCGTGCCGGGCAGCTCGACTTCGGTTACGCCGCTGACGGTACGCGCGATCTCTTCGTCGTTGGCCAGAACAGCGCCGTTTTTGGTTTCGATGACGGCCAGGCCGTCGTCTGTTTGATAAGGGAAGGCGATGTCCGCGCTCCAGTCTCCATCCGTATCAGGGACGACCAGGTGTTTTTGCCAGTACTGTGCCTTGTCGAGGGCCTGACGCATGCCAGGGGAGGGGTCGAGCAGATCCTCGTGATTTGAGCGAATGGTCTTTACCGTCGGCAGGATGCCCCAGGGGCGGTAGTTTTCCCACCATACGTTGTAGAGTGTCCAGTTGTCGTCCGGCGAGGGTTGTCCAAGCCAGCCGTACAGGTAGCAATAAGGTGAGAATAGGTAGGACGATATCGGGTGGGCCATGCTGAGCGCGGCGCGGTCGATGGTGCCGCGCATGGCGCTGTAGACATGGCGCTGGGCAAAGGCCATGTCGCGCGAGCTGACTTCGTTAAGGCCTTCGCCACTGAGCGCGACTTCGGGCAATGCTTCGCGGACGGCCTGGTGAAAGGCGATGATGCCCTGGCTCATCGTCATGTCGTCGATGAGGCCGTTCTGGTCATTGTGGACGTGGAAATTCTGGTCGAGGTGGATCGCGTCGATTTTGAGGTCTTCCACCAGTGCCTGGGTGCGCTCAATGAACAACTCCTGCCACCCCGGGCTGGCCGGATTGATGTAGGCGAGCTCCACCGGCGGATTCTGACGGGTGTTTTTATAGCCGAGTGTTTTAAAAGGTGCGCTAGGTGAACGGATATGGTGCTTGCTCAGGCTCTCGTAGACGGGGTGTGTCGGGTCGACGGCGAAGAAGTTCATGTGAACCATGATGCGGAAGCCCAGCTCGTGGGCGCGTTCGATGTACTGGCGCACGCCGGAAGCGTACTGGTCGTAATCGGGGTACATCCGGTCGAACTCCTGCTTGCGCCAATGATTCAGGTAAAGCACGGTTTGCGGCGGATTGAAGACCTGGGCCAGAGAATCGAGCAGCTCGATATTGCTACCTGAATAAACCATGGTACGAACCCCCGCGACCCAAGCGGGTGTCTGCTCGGCGAGCGGGATGAAGTTTTCCTGTGCCTGCATCCAGTCGCGGTAGCGTCTGGCCGGGACGCGCCAATCGCCCTGGTATACGTTCAGGTGCCAGGGCTTGGATTGGCAACGGGTCAGTCCGGCGAAGGGGGCCTGATTGGTGGAGGAGAAGGTGAGCAGCCAGCCTTCCGGGCTGCGACGTACGACCAGGCCTTTGAAATTTCCCTCGGTGTCGTCCGCCCAGACGTAAAAGCCTCCCGTTTGCCCTTCGATAATGACAAGCTGTGCTTCCCAGCCCATAGGGTAGCTGTAGGAGTGAAAGTCTCCCGGTGAATCCTTGGTCAGGCGTACACCTCCGGCGCCGGGCACGATGATATTGCTATCCAGCGGAATCATGCCGATGGACCACTGCACCTGCTTTAGGCCGGATTTGGTCGACTCGGCTGTCTGGGTGAGAATCAAATCTCCTGAGCCGGGCTCGGTGGTGATTTGCTCTATGAGCGTGGCGTTGCCCAAGTCATAGTCCAATGCCAGGTCCAGATTCGGCGTATTTTTCAGGCTGACGGACTCAGAACCAGAAGCTTTTTCATGCCCGGATTCCCAGGATATGCCTGCGCCGGAAGTTTCGCCGGAGTCCACGACCAGCGTATGGCCGTCATCGTCAATTAGAGAGACCAGGGAGCCGTTTCGGAAGGTGGCTGAGAATCCAAGGTGCCCGGCGGATTCTTCCGTGCCGGCTGACGTCAGGCATTGCATTAAACAAAGGGCGATGAGGGCGGGTGCGGGGTTGCGCAATCGGGTCATTAGAGGTGCGGGGACTTGCGGTTGGCTTGTCGGGGTAACAGGGATACAGCGAATACATTCCCGAAAATAGTTCAAGTAATATATCAAAAAAGTCGTTTAAATATATTCACTGCCGTTGGATGTGGCGCAGGTCGCATGGTTATTGGAAGCCGATCGTAGGCTCGGTGCAATCCGTGTCCGGGGGCATGATATTTTTCTCGACGTAAGGCTTGAAATTGTGAAAAACGTATCATGTAATATATTACTCAAAATGAAAGATATACCTGAAAGTGCATTGCCGTCGTCGCGCTACCCCAAATTGGCGGGATTGATTGCGGCGCCGTTTACCCCTTTTGATGCGTCAGGCGCCGTTGTCTGTGATAAGATAAAAGCCTACGCTAAGTATTTGCAGGAGAGCGGTGTTTCCGGGGTATTCGTCTGCGGCACGACCGGAGAAGGTGTCTCGTTGACCATAAACGAGCGTCGACGTGTGCTTGAGGCCTGGGTCGATGCCGCTGGAGGCCGGATGAAAATCATCGCTCATGTCGGGCATTCTTCCGGGGCGGATTCCTGCTCCCTGGTGGCTCATGCGCTCGAATGCGGTGTGGATGCCGTGGCGGCCATGCCCAGCAGTCGTATGGTGGCGCCCAATTTGGAAACCCTGGTGCGTAGCGTCGGAGCGATTGCAGAGGCGGCGGATTCGCTGCCGTTCTATTATTACCACATTCCGAGCGTTTCCGGAGTCTCTTTCCCGATGTATCGCTTTCTGGAATTGGCCGCGGATCGGATTCCCAACCTGGCCGGCATTAAATTCACTTACGAAGACCTGCTGGATTTCCAGATGTGCCAACGGGTACTGGACGGTGCTTTCGATATCGCCTTCGGCAGGGACGAGTGCCTGCTGGCGGCTTTGGCGCTGGGTGCGCAAGCGGCAGTTGGCAGCACCTATAATTTTGCTGCGCCCCTGTACCTTGCTGTGATGGATGCTTTCAGCCGGGGCGATATGGTGGAGGCCCAGCGTCTTCAGGGGATTGCGGCACAGCTGATCAGTGTTTGCATTGATTTCGGTGGCCTGCCGGCGATCAAGGCGGCCATGGCCTTCGTCGGCCACGATATGGGCCCGATGCGTCTGCCAATGCGCTCTCTGAGCCATGCCGAAAGCACGCGTTTTCGGGGAACTCTGGAAGATGCAGGTCTGCTTTCCGCTATCACCGAGCCTCAGCAATTCCGAGCGACGCGTGCATCCGGCAAGGCCTTGCAGAGCGTTTAATCGTTTTTTTCTACCCCGCATAGAGTACGCTCTCATCGGCGTTCCGTTACCTTTGGCATGAATCTCTATTTTCAAGTCCCCGCCTCCGATACCGAAAAAGATGGCCTGCGGGCCTCCCTGCCCAACGACGAACTCTGGTTCGCGGATCCTTCCAATCCGGATGAGCGGGATCGGGGAGCCTTCGAAAAGGCCGAGGTTGCCTTTGGCTATTGCCCCCCCGACTGGGTGACTGCCAGTGAGCATCTGCGTTGGCTGCAACTGCTTGGTGTGGGCTTCGACGGTTACCTGTCGCTTGATTGGGAAACACTGGAGAAACGAATCCAGTGGACCAACATGCGCGGTGTTTTCAGCAGCTCCGTGGCCGAGACCTGCGTGGCGGGCATCCTGGCGTTCACGCGCGGCATCAAGACCGCCGTTGAACTGTGCCCCCGGCATGCCTGGGAAAAGGATAAGCTGCGCACGTCGATTCGCAGTTTGGATGGCGCCCGGGTGCTGATACTCGGCTCCGGCACCATCGCGCAATGTACCCGCGAACTACTGTTGCCCTTCGGCTGCGAGGTCCGTCTTTACGGTCAGCGTGCGGAAGTGGCCGATGTCACGGGATTGCAGGATTTGGACCGGGCGCTGAGCGAGTCCGACATCGTTTGCTCGCTGCTGCCGGAAACGGAGAAGACAAAACAACTGCTCAACGCCGAGCGCCTCGGCCTGTTGCCGGCGCAGTGTTTGTTCGTCAACGCAGGGCGGGGCAGTGTGGTTGACGAAGCGGCGCTCATCGAGGCCCTGCAGGGTGGGCGTCTGGCCGGGGCGGTACTCGATGTGACGCAGACCGAACCCCTTCCGCAGGATCATCCGCTATGGGATTGTCCCAATGTCATTCTCACCCAGCACAGTGCCGGCGGTTCCAATGATGAAATCGCTCGCGCCATCCGCTTCTTTTTGAAGAATCTTGAGCGTTACCGTGCCGGACAGCCTCTGCAAAATACGGTGGACTGGCGTCGCGGCTACTGATCCTTTGCCCCCATGAAGATCACGTCGATTCGTCCGGTGCTTTTGAGCGCGCCTTATGCCTGCGATACCAACCTCGAGGTTCGTTACCATCTGCCAACCGGCTACCGTACCTGCGGCTTGGTGGAAGTGTGCCTGGATAACGGTATCACCGGACTCGGAGAAGGCTACCTGCCGGTCTTCGCACCGCATGTCTTCGAGTCGATTGTCCGGCTCGTCGCGCCGCATATGATCGGCACTCCGGCGGAGGATTTCGCTGCGTCCTACAATCGTCTGTGCCGCATCTGCGACTATTGGAGTTTTCAGGGAGCGGCTCGCCACATCACCAGTGCGGTAATGTCCGCGCTGCTTGATGCCGTGGGCAAAACAAAGGGAGTTCCCGCCTGGCAGTTACTCGCGAATGGTGCGGCTCCGCCCGAGCGCATCGCGCTTTACGGCAGTGGTGGAGATTCCGACGGCCCCGTGGCCATGGCGCAGGAAATCGACCTGCTGCAGGGGATGGGCATCAAGCTCTTTAAGATTCGCGCTCGCAACCATGAGGTGGCGAAGGCGCGTTGGGTTTTACACGAGGCGGCAGACAAAGGCATCAGCATCGGCATCGATATGACGCAGAATCTGGCCCGGCCCTCGCAGTCGATTGACGACATCGTGCGCTTTCTGGCAGAGCTTGAGGGCATGCCAGGCGTGGCGTTTCTGGAGGAGACATTCGGGCCGGAAAACCTGACCGACTTTCCCCAATTGCGCGAGCGCATCGACGTTCCCGTGACGGGCGGCGAGATCGTCACCACAGCGGAGGAGCTCTTGGCACGCATGGACGCCGGCTTCTACGACTGGGCGCAACCGGACGCCACGGTGCTGGGCGGTCCGCACGAGGTCATGCGCTGCTTCGAGGCGGGCAAGCGCCTGGGGGTGCGCGTGGTCGTGCATTGCTGGGGTGCGGGCGTCTGTCAAATGGCCAACTACCATGCGGCTTTCGCCGGAAGCGCGGATTTGGCGGAGTGGCCCATGCCGACCTATCCGCTACGAGAGGCGCTGATGGTGGAGCCTTTGCCCATCAAGGATGGCTTCCTGACACGCTCGGATGCTCCGGGCTTGGGCGTGCAACTTACTCCGGAAGTCGAGGCGGAGTATCACTTCCGCGAGGACGCCATCTACAACTGCTTCCCGACCAACGTTGTGACGCAGGACCCTGCGTTATGGGCGTTGTGACGAATCCCTTGAGGCAGGGAAATCGGTTCGAAACGGTGTGACCGGTAAACCCGCCATGTTGTACAGGTTGCAATCTGGATTGTTGGCCCATCCGTAGCGAACCGCCACGGGGTGCTCTACCTGAGGGGAGAAAACGTGAACGCTGCTGCCTTCAATTTTTACGGTAGCCCGGACCCACGGACCATCGGAGCCGCGTATGGCAAACCCAGTAATTTCATCGGAGTTTTCCGAACCGTTCTGCGGGGATGATTGGGCCTTCAGCCCGTCTTTGGCATTGCTGAAGGTTATGCGGATGGCGTTGCCCTCAATACGCATGCTTTCATACAGCGGGCTTTCTGATGCGACATCCCGGCTATAAGCCTTGTCCAGTGCCAGCAGGCCCAGGCGATGTCCGGGTGTTTGCTTGTCGAGAGGATGCACATCCACCGCCCCTGATTCGATCAGTACGGCTTGCCCGGTATTGGGAACGGACAAGGTCATGGTCTGCGCTTCGCGCAATTCCGCCCATTTGCTTTCCCCGGGCGACTCGCTTTTCTCTCCGTAGTTTGCCAACTGGCAGTAAAGAAAAGGAAAATCTCCCTGTCCCCAACGGGTCCGCCATTCGCGGATGACCATGGGAAATAGTCTGCGGTACAGGCCGGCATGGCCGACGTTGGCTTCGCCTTGATACCAGATAACGCCAGCAATGGCATACGGGCTGATAGGGTGCACCATGCCGTTGTAGAGCAGGGTGGGGATCTTAATGTCGGGGTCGACCTCCGGCGGGGGCTGCGGGCAGTTGCGCCGCGCCTCTTCCGTCATGGGCGGTAAGTTGTATTCGACCGTGGCCTCCCATTCGCCGGATAGTTTCTCGGGTCCTATAAAAAGCTGATGCGGTTCGCCGGGAAAGCCTCCGTTATCGAAGGGCGAGTATACGCGTATGACGATTTCAGCGGGGCCGGCCTGGACCCAGTCGGACTGTACGCGGTAAGAACGCCGGTAAGCTGTCCATGCGCCGTTGGAACGTGGTGTGGTTTCGCCGACTTTATGGCCGTTGTAATAAACCGTGTCGTAGCCGTTGATCGGGCCGAACTGGAGCGACAGGGCCCTGCCTTCCATATCCGGGGATATGGTGACCGATTTCTTTAGCCAGATGACGCCGGATACGGGCAGGCCTTCCTCGTTGAAGAGCCCCGGTAATCGTACCGTTTGCCAGGATTCTGATTCCGTGGATAATACTTGGTCGAGACTCATGCCGGGGGTCGGGGCCGCTCGATCATACTGCTCGCACCAACGGTTGAAGTCCTGGAAATAGCGGCTGCGCATGAGCGGCGCTTGGGTCCGATCCCGCAATTCCGTCTCCATGTTTTCTTTCAAATCCGGATCGGTAGCCAAGGTTTCCGCGCTGACCCAGGTTTCGGCGGCGGAACCGCCAATGGAGGTATCAACCAGGCCAATGGGCATATGCAGTGCCTGGCGTAGCTCTTTGCCGAAGTGGTAGGCCACGCCGGAGAATCGACCGATGTTCTCCGGGCTGGCGATTACCCATTCGCCCTCGTAGTCATCGAGAGGCGTTTCGGAACTGCGGGTTCTGACGCGGAAGTAGCGCAGGTATGGATCTGCAGGGCGTTTCAACTCTTCATTGAGCCCATTGGTTCGCGACATCGGCCACTGCATGTTAGATTGACCGCCACATAGCCAGACTTCGCCGGTTGCGACATCGGGAATCTCCAGGCGGTTTTTTCCGGTAAGGATCAGAGAATGGACTTGGCCCGATTCCCGGCTTAAATCGAGATGTAGTCGCCATTCGCCGTTCTCGTCCGCCTGAGTGGACGCGGTCACTTCTCCCCAGGAAACGGCTACGGCCTCCCCGGGTGCTGCCCGGCCCCAAACGGGTGTTTCTTCAGAAGCCTGCAGGACGGCGTGCTCCGAAAAGAGAGCTGAAACGGAGACATCTCCGTGCACAAGGGTAGAGATGCCCGCGAAGACTACACTGATGGCAAATGGCTTTAGGGATGGCGAAACCATGTTTCACCTAGCGCATGATGCCGATGTAGCCCAGGTCCCAGTGGTAGTCCTTCTCATCGCTCTCGACGGTCAGGTTTTCGTTGTCCGACACGGTGACGTCTCCGACGGTGCGGTTGAGCACAGCCAGTGAAGGGGTATCGGAATTATTGTCCGTTAAGGTCAGGTTTTTGATGTTCTCCAGAAACACGGGGATTTCATAACCGGAAAAGCTGTTGTCGCTCACGGTGAGGTCGCTGGTGGAAGTCAGGCAGATGCCGGCGTACCAGTGCATCCAGTCGGGCCGCCGGGCTTTCAGACGCATTTTAGCCATCCTTGGGTCTTCGGTAATGGTGTTGCCGGTGATGGTGATGTTGTTCATGGCGTCGGTGCCGGGATCGGGCACGAAGACATAGCCGTAGATGGCCGCACCGCCGGTGTTGCTGAAGCGGTTGTTGGCGATGCGGACATTGCGAGGGGAGGGGCCTTGGCGTTCGTGGCGCGCGCCCGAGGTCAGCAGCATGCCGGTGTAGCACGTGCCGATGATGTCGCAGTTCTCGACCACCACATTACCGGTGGAAATGACAATGGCGCGCCCCAGCATGCCGCGGAAATAGCTGTCGCGTATTTCAAAGCTCGGTACGTAGCGGGAGCTGTTGATCCAGTCGCCGGGCTTCAGGCCTTCCGGTAGTTTTCCGCTGAAGCGGACACGGAATTTTTTCGTGTTTGGATTCCAGTTGGCGTTGACTACTTGGGCGCTGCCAATTGGCTGCATGGAATCTTTTTCCCAGAAGTTGAGGGTTTCGCCGCTGAGCGGGGTGGGGCCCTGCCAGCCGCGATTGCGATCAAAAATCATTTCGATGGAGGAGTTGTCCGTAATTTTTGAAACGTTGCGGTACTTCGAGTACACATTGATGGCGTCGTCGCCGATGGCGTCGAAATAGCAGTCTTCAACGATCACTTTACCGATGGCGTGGGTGAAGTGCACACCGTCCTTGACGGCGGAGATGAGCACCCCGCTGTCCTTCCTCGGCGCGATGGTGAGCCGCCGCAGGATGTGGTCGCTCGAGAGTGCGGATTTCACACCCATGCCGGCAACGGCATAGATGGTGACGTCCTCCACCGTGATGCCGTCGCACTTGTCGTACTCGAGGGTGTATCCGCCATAGGAAAACTGTCGGAGGACGACCGAGTGGCCGGGCAGCACGGTTTCGATTTCCTGCATCTCGCGTTTGCGGTTGGGATCGTTGGCGTCCATGTGCAGCTTGAAATTGACCACCAGGAGATTAGGCTCGGGTGTCTCGGTCGAAACGATGGCGACCTTGTAAAGGTCGATATTGGCGAGCATAAGACCCGTTTGGGGATCGCCATCGATGATGGACTCAATGGGCAGCCCTTCGATAAGCGGGTACTTGGGGTCTATTTCGATTTCGATTAAGCCGTCGGCGTCGAAGCGCTTGATGATACCTTGCGCGCACATGGGGTATTCGCAATCAAAGACGATTCCCTTGACCACGGTGTCCGCGCAGTCTTCGAAGTAGAAGTTGGTCACGTACGTAGGATTGCCGGTGAGGAGGACCGTGGTGTCGTTGCCGATGATTTCGAGGCCCTTTATGCCCTTGAATTGAACCACGCGCTTTGGCGATTCGAGTGAAGTGGCATCAAAGCGCAGCGTGCCCTCCGGCAGAATCAGCCGGACGTCGCTCCCGGCCTTGTGGCAGGCTGCCACCGCGCTACGTAAAGCCGCGGTGTTATCCGGTGCGGCGGGGTCGACGCCGTAAGCGGCCGCCTCGATGGTGGTGGGGTCGGCTTCGGACACAAGAGGCATCAGGGCAAGAACGAGACAGGCAAGTATGCTTTTCATAGGGATAAGTTCGGGGAAGGAAGAGGTGACGGACGGGGTGCTATTTTTTCAGATCGTCCGCTTTGATGGTGAAGTCGCCTTTGGAAATGCGAACGGCCTGGATGAGTCCGTCGAAATAGAAACCGGGATTCTCCGCCCCGCTGTGCTTGCCGACGAATAACTCCATGTCATTCGTGAGATCAAGGCCGTGGGTCGCGCCTTCGGCGACCTGGTCGCCGTTGATGTAGAGCGCTATGCGTCCGTCGTCCGTGCGCGTACCCGCGATTTGTATCCACTCGTTTAAGGGGAGAGGCGTGCGGGTCTTGATGACTTTAGCCGGCTTGCCTTCCGCTGCCATCGCCATGACCAGGCTGCCGTCACCGAGTACCGCCAGAGACCATCCGGGATAGGTGCCCGTGCGAGCCCGTTTCATGATGATTTGACGCGCGGTGCCCTCGGTAGGTGCATAGGTATATATCTTTAATAGTACTTCGATTGCGAACGCGTCGTCCGCGCCAAAGTTGTAAGGGCCGTCGGCGGGAGCCTGCAGGAACTGCTTTTGGTCCGAATAGAATTCCAATGCCGTACCGGGGAAGTCCGCGGACTCGGGATTGACCACGTAAGGACTGCGATAGTCGGTGGGCTGCGTTAGGGCGGGGCCACCGGGCAGGGCGCTGGCAACCTTCTCGGCCTTATCGCCGGCGCTCAAATCCTGGAAGCTCCATTCGACGACGACTTCAGCCCGAGCTGAAGTGAAAAACAGGCCGGTGGCTACCAGGCCGAGGAGTCCGGATACACGGAGGGAGGATGGGATTTTCATAGGTAAAGCTACAGGGTTTATCTTGATAAAGTATGACCTCAAGCATGGCTGCTGTGTTCGATTTTTGTCAATAAGATATTGTAGGTGATATTTTAGTGGCCTTTTTTGTTTGGTCCGCACTTGACCTTGTCTCGCAAATGCTTTGAAATATCACTATGTATATCGAATACCCCGGCAAAGTTCCCGTCATTGATAGTTACGATGTGGTTGTGTGTGGAGGCGGTCCGTCCGGCGTTCCGGCAGCACTGGCCGCGGCGCGCGCAGGCAGCCGCGTGTTGCTCCTGGAAGGAACGGGGCAGCTCGGTGGCACGGGCACCAGCGCGGGTGTCAGCGGTCTGCTGGGCGGACGCATGCGCCATTCCGGACGCCCCTGCGTCGCCGGTATTTTCGAGGAGGTGGCCCAGGCTTTGATTGCGCGAGGCGAGGGCGTGGACCCTGAAACCGTCGCCAACGAGGCTTATCAACCGTTCGGCTGGGCCCATGGTGACCTCGCGGTGGGCTTCTACTTCGATCCCAAGGCCATGGTTTGCCTGCTTGATGAGATGATGATTCAGGCCGGCGTGGATGTCCTGTACTTCACGGGTTTCGTCGATGCCGTCACGGAAGGTGATCGTGTCCGGCAGGTAATCTTCTTCAACAAAGGCGGCCTGCAAGCGGTCGAAGCCGCTACCGTGGTGGATGCTACCGGTGATGGTGACGTAGCCGCGCGCACGGGCTGCGACTTTATTAAGGGCCGCGATTCGGACGGCCTGATGACACCCGCGACGCTGATGTTCCGCGTGGATCAGGTCGACCAGGCCGTGCTGGAGACTTACATGCGCGAGCACGAATCCATCCGCCTCAAAGACATCATCCAGCGTCTGCGCGCGGAAGGTGAGTGGCCCTTCGACTTTGATATTTTCATCAGCCAGCAAGCGCCGGAACCGGGAA
This sequence comes from Verrucomicrobiia bacterium, assembly GCA_030432235.1. GTDB lineage: Bacteria > Verrucomicrobiota > Verrucomicrobiia > Opitutales > Cerasicoccaceae > JAUIHT01. Next base: position 1,599,665 of record JAUIHT010000001.1, read on the forward strand.
CGTTCATGATTAACACCACGCGCATTTGCGGTGTAGACGGCACCGACGGCCGTTCTGTTTCCCATGGGATGATGGAGGGCCGCTCACAGGTTACGCGACTCTTCGCGATCATGAAGAAGCACTTCCCCGGTTTTGCGGACAGCCGTATTGTTGAGATATCGCCGTCGCTCGGGGTGCGCGAAACGCGGCGCCTCCGCGGTGACTATTACTACACGGTCGACGACCTGATGAGCCGCAAGAACTTTGACGACGTCATCGGCTTCAGTGGCTACGGCTTCGATTTACCCGATCCGCAAAAGCCAAGCTACCAACCGGAACACGAGGAAGGCGTGGTCGCCCCGGAGCTGATTCCGATTCCCTACCGGGTGATGCTGCCCAAGCCGGTGCGCAACGTTATTTGCCCCGGGCGGGCCGTCAGCGTGGAACGTCCGGTCCTCGGGCCGTTGCGGGTAATGGCGCCTTGCTATGCCATGGGTGAGGCCGCCGGCAATGCCGCCGCTATGGTGGCCCAAAAGGGCCTCGGCTTCAACGAAGTCGATGTCACCGCCTTGCGGGAAAAGCTGCGTCAGACCGGGGCGCTGGTTGATGCCGAAGAGATTCTGGGCGCTGCCGCGGGTTGAATCGTAAGCGTTAGTTTTCGTATCTCAAGGGAGGCCCTTGCGTGGTGGCTTATTTGCCGTCCCAGGTGTTTTGCCAGGGCAGGAGCCTCGCCGTTGTGCCCGGTGGTTCAGGTGGCCCCGGCAGGGACGTGAAAATGGTGCTGTTCGATTTGCGTATGTACCCGCTTGGCGGTATAATATTCTCGCCTTAATTATTCCACCGATGCTTCCTCAGTGGGTTAAAAGTACGCTGAAAATGGCCGCGCTGAAGCTGCTTTGGGATATCGTTGAAAGAGGCCCGAGAGGCCTGTTTTAGGCCTGATTTTAGGCAAAAAGCAGTTTTTAGCTCTCGAAAAACTTGACATTGATGGTTCAACTGAAATATCACAGGTCTTGTCGCTTGCAAAATCCTCAGCAGGCTATTATTATCCCCCTTGATTCTGTCGTTGATATCCCATTTTCGTTGTATGCGTAGTTTCCCCAAAGTGTATCGAGCTTTTACTCTGACCGAGTTACTGGTCGCCATTTCCATCATCGCTATCCTGGCTTTGATCCTCTTCCCATTGATCGGGAGCGTAATCCGGCGTGGTTACGCCACGAAGTCACTCAGCAATAAGCGGGTTATCTATTCCGCCTTTGCTCTGTACCACGCCGAAAATGGGCACCTGCCTCCGCTGAATAATGCGAAAGATACTGGCAGCTCGATAACTTGGGATACATCTACGGGATGGAGTGCAACGATGGCGCCGTACCTGGAATTTACTGCGTACCCACAATCGAATAATCATAATGTCATGGTTGCTTCTGACATACTTTATTGCCCCGCCCAGGATGTACATAACACGAGGCGGGGAGACTATGGGGTCGCGTATAATGAAAACACTTATGGTGGCCCCATTCGCAAGGACATTAAGGATGATGACGGCAAGAAAACTGCAAACCATAAAGGTTCTCTCTCTTTTTCAGATATAAAAGAACCAGGGAAAGCGCCTCTGCTTGCTGACTGTGAACAATATGGAGGGGGTGAACTAGTAGGTAGTTGGTTTTTCGATCCTTCGAAGTCCACATATGCTCCTGCTGCTGGTAGTAATCCGGTTCTGTCATTTCGGCATGACGGTAAGGTCCAAATGGTTTTCGCTGACGGCAGCTCTGGCAGCTACACGGTGGAAGAATTGTTTCGGGACGTTCTTCCTTGGGATAACCGGTAAATAGCTTTTCCGCCGGACGGTGTTGTCCGTGTCCTGTCGGGTCGGGTAAGTGGGGTCTTGTCAAGGGGGACTGGGTATGTTGGGACTATTCTCTGACAAGATTGCCCGTATGAAAGTCATATTTGCCCTTTTTGATTCCCTCAACCGCCATATGTTGCCGCCCTACGGTGGCAAGGCCATCGCGCCGAACTTCCAGCGTCTGGCCGAGCGGACCGCTACTTTTGATACCTCCTACGTTTGCAGCATGCCCTGCATGCCGGCGCGACGGGACATGCATACGGGCCGTCCGAACTTCCTCCATCGCTCCTGGGGGCCGCTAGAGCCCTGTGACGACTCTCTGCCAAGGCTGTTGCAGGAGGCAGGCGTTTACACGCACCTGATCAGCGACCACCAGCATTACTGGGAGGAAGGCGCCACCAATTACCATACCAAGTACAACACTTGGGAAATGATTCGCGGCCAGGAGGGCGACCCTTGGGCGGCGGAGGTACGCTCGCCCGAGCTGCCCGATGCGGTGTTCAAGCGCACTGACAAGATGGGCGTGCAGGATTTCAAAAACCGCCAGTCCATGCCCGAGCCGCATATGCAGCCCATGTCGCAGACCTTTACTCAGGCGCGCCACTTCCTGGAAAAGAACCACGATGCGGATAACTGGTTCCTGCAGATCGAAACCTTTGACCCGCACGAGCCTTTCTTCACCCATCGCCGTTACAAGGACCTCTACGCCGAACACTATCGCAACTACAAGGGCTTGCCCTTCGACTGGCCGCCGTACCGTCCGGTCGAGGAAACACCCGAGGAAGTGGAGCATGTTCGCCACGAATATGCCGCACTGGTATCCATGTGTGACGAAAAGCTCGGCGACTTGCTCGACTTTATGGACAGCCACGCCATGTGGGACGACACCATGTTGATCGTCGGCACCGACCACGGCTTCCTCCTCGGTGAGCACGACAGTTGGGCCAAGTGCTGGATGCCTTTTTATGAGGAAATCGCGCGCACGCCGTTTTTCGTATGGGATCCGCGTAGTAAGGTGCGCAACGAGCGGCGCAAGGCCCTCGTGCAGCCAGCCATCGATCTGGCCCCGACCGTTCTGAATTTCTTCGGGCAGGAGCCCACGCCGCGCATGACTGGTCGCGACCTTGCCGCCACCGTGGCCGACGATACGCCCGTGCGCGAGACCGCTATCTTTGGCATCTTCGGCGGCCACGTGAACATCACCGATGGCCGCCACGTCTATATGCGCGGCAACCCGGAAGGGCAGGGCAACCTACCGCTGGCTGACTACACGCTGATGCCTACTAACATGCGTCACGCCTTTACCATGGACCGATTTCAGGAGCCGCTGGAGAGTCGTAGCTTTGACTTTACCCAGGGCTGTCATCTGATGCGACTACCCTCGCAAACGGTCATGCCTGGAGACGAGAAAATCAAGGTGGGGCACGAGACCTGGCTCTATGATCTCCAAAACGACCCCAAACAGGAGACACCGATTCGCGATGAGGCCGTCGAAGCGCGCTTCTGCCAGGCGCTGAATGAACACCTACGTGTGCTGGATGCTCCCGAAGAGCAGTGGGAACGTCTTGGTCTGGAATAATTTAGTGGCTCAGAAGCTCTAAGGACAGAGTGTATTCCCGCTAAGTTAGTTGACAAAGGCTTGACTACGGGCTCTTTAATTGCATAATATTGCATAAATTATCCACCCCTGCAATCTCGTATGAATCCATCCTATCGTGCTAATTTTCTCTGGAAACTCTGCCTGCTCTCACTGTTAGGGTTCGTTTTTTCATCCAGTACGGGACTGCGCGGAGATTTCTCCGACCCGAACTTCGTAGAGGAGGAAATCTATCGGGGCAACGGCATGATCTCTATGGCCTTTGACGATACCGGCCGCCTTTACGTGACCGAGAAACAGGGCCGTCTGCTGCTCTTTGAGCCCAACGACATGCCCGAGCTACCCATCACCTACCAGTACTTCGAGGGTAGCTGGAACGAGCTGCCGGACTTCGACAGCCTCACGCCGGTGGCCAGCGGCTCGGTTAGCGGGTTCAGCCTCGAGCCGCGCCTGCAGGATGACAATTTTGCCTTCCGCTACAACGCCACGCTGACCATCACCACGGAGGGCGATTACACCTTCTACACGACCTCTGACGACGGCAGCAGCCTGAGCATCGACGGCGCTCTTATCGTCGACAACGACGGCGCGCATGGGAATCAGGAGCGCTCCGGCACCATCAACCTCACGCCCGGCACCTATGACCTCGTCGTCGAATTCTTCGAAGCCGGTGGCGGTGAGAATCTCGACGTGGAGTGGGAGGGCCCCAACTTTGCGCGGCAAACCCTCGGCGGTGCGGCGGGCGATTTCGTTGGGCCCACCATCGTGGCCGACCTGTCCGGTGCCGTCAACACCGACGGCGAGCGCGGCATGCTGGGCCTGGCCCTCGACCCGGATTTTGCCAACACGCGCCTCGTCTATCTCTTTTACTCGACCGGCAGCGACCAGCGCCTGACTCGCATCACGCTCGAGCCCGATTTCTCCACCATGACGCCCGGCTCGGAAATAGTCCTGCTGTCCGGCCTGCCCAACGTCAACCCGGTCCACAACGCCGGCGATATCCACTTCGACCCCGCCGATCCCTTCACCATCTATGTCATGCTCGGTGACGATGGCGACCGCTACCTGGTCGACGACCTCGATCTCTACAACGGCAAGCTTCTGCGTGTCGACGCCGCCACCGGTGAAGGCCTGTCCGACAACCCCTTCTGGGACGGCAACCCCGACTCGGTTCGCTCACGCATCTGGGCGCACAGCTTCCGCAACGCCTTTCGCTTTTGCTTCGACCCGGCCACGCCCATCGCCGACGTGCTCTATGTCTCCGAGAACGGTGACGGCACCGACCGCCTGGCCCGCATCGAAAAGGGTGCCGACGGTGGTTGGCCCGACGAGTTCACTACGGACTCCGTGGACGGCAAGCGCCGCATCCTACGCACCACCGATCCGTCCGTCACTGGCATTGCCATCATCCGGGGTGGCCCCTTCGCGCCCGACGGTCCCGTCGTCTACCAGGGGCGCTACGGCGGCGATGACCGCAAGGAAATCCGCCGCTGGAATCTGACTGGAGCTGACCTCGATACGTTGGAGGAGATTGCCTCCGACAACGGCGAGCCCTTCCTCGATAACTTTTCCGGCTTCAACATCGTCAGTCTGACCGAGGGCCCCGATGGCGCGCTTTACTTTACCGACAGCAACCAGGGCAACTCCACCGGCACCGGCTACCTGCTCGGGCGCATCCGCTACATCGGTGGCGAGCCTCCCGTGGCCGCCTTCAGCATAGACGGTTCCGCGCGCGGCGAAGCGCCTTTCACGGTCGACTTCACTGACGAGTCCACCGCGCCCGACTCCACCGTCGCCACTTGGTCGTGGGACTTCGGCGATGGCGGCACCTCCACCCAGCCCAGCCCGCAGCACACTTTTGATGACCCCGGCGTCTACACCGTCAGTCTGACCGTAACGAACACCGACGGCTTGCCCGGAACCACGACCGCCACCGTCACGGTTTACCGCACCGTCACACTCAACCTCACTGGGACCATCGACGACGTCACCGCGGGCACGCCCTCCGCGCCCGGTGTCACGCTCGACCTGCACCTTTACCAATCGGACGGGATCACGCCCGCGCCTGCCAGCGGTGGCAGCGGGACGGACGGCAACGCCTTCACCGTGCCCGCCAACGGCCTCATCGACATCACCACCGACATACAACTCAGCGCCGCGGGCCTGGTTGTGACGGTAGGCGAGGGCAACAGCGCGGACTTCGTTCCGGCCACCAGCGGCTTTGAAATCGACCTTGATGAGGCTAACGACATCGCGGCGGATTTCCATCTCGCCACCACCGCTTTGCATGGCAAAGTGCTCGACACGCTTGGGTTGCCCGCCGTGACGGACATCGGCCTTGCCCGCGACGGCGTGCCCTTCGCCGTGGCCGGGGGACGCGACTTCGTTGCCCATTCGCCGCAGCCCCCGACCGGGGTGGCGCACCGCCACGACGTGGATGCGCTGGGTTACTTTTACTTCGCCATCCCCGCCGCCGATGCTGACGCGGACTTTACCCTCGACGCCCCCGGCGACACCGGCGCGTCGGTCTATGGTCAGGTCACGGAAACCGTAGCCGTTTCCACAGTCGGCAGCTACGATGAAAACCTCGTCCTCGGCCTTTACGATGGCGGCACAGGTGTGGACGATCTTTCCGGCATCGCGGTCACGCCGGATGTCGATTACGAGACGCAAATCCAGCCCATCTTCACCTCGCAGTGCGTGGCCTGCCACAACGACATTGCCACCAACAGCGGCGGGCTCGACCTCCAGGCCGGGGCCAGCTACAGCGAGCTGGTCAACCGCATCAGCGTGGAAGCCAAAGGCGTCATGCTGGTTGAGCCGGGTTCGTCATTGCGCAGTTACCTGATGGAAAAAATCGGCTCGGCCCAGCCACAACGCGGCACCCGCATGCGCCCCAACGACCCACTCGCGCTGGAGTCGCAGGCGCTCATCCGCGATTGGATTTCCCAACTCAGCCCCTACGGCGTCTGGCGCGACGAGACCTTTGGTGTTAACGCCAACGATCCCGAAGCCGAGGAAGCCGCGGACTTCGACAATGACGGCATCCCCAACCTGGCCGAATTCACGCTGATGCTTAACGCGCTCACGCCCGAGCCCACGCCTTGGCAATTCGTGGTCACGGACGGCCCGGCGCTTCACCTGCCCGCGCCGCGCAATGACGTTGCCATCGCCTGGGAGTACGCCGACACCCTCCCGCCCGTCGAGTGGCTCACCGTGGCCAGCCGCCCTGCCTACGGCGCGTGGACCGCGGAGGCAGGCTTTGCCGTGCAAAGTGACCCCGCCACCGGCGCGCTTTTACTCATCGCACCCGAGCCTGGTGAAACCGCCAGCTTCTACCGCCTCCGCTTCGGCGACGAGTGAGAACTTAGTTTGACTGCGTCGCATCTACACGGGCAAACCCGCTATCTCCAGGCATAGGCACACGCTCGATGCAGCGATAAAGGCCGTTGCCCATATCGGTCATTTCGACCAATTCTGTGCCGGCAATATTTGCGGTTCGGCTGACGCCCAGGCCGGTTCCGTTGGGCGTGAAGGTCGTCGCCACGGTCCAGCCATCGGTGAGATTGCCTGTGGTTTGTACGGTATAAGTGGCATCGTCGGCATCCTCACGAATGAAGAACTCCACCTCCATGCCATCGCCGGGTGCGGCATCGCGCAGCTTTGTTTCAGCACGTGAGCCTGGCTTGGTGGGGTCGCCGCCCAGCAAATACTCTCCCTCGTTGCTCAAGCCGTCGCCGTCGAAATCCGCCTCTGGCAGCGTTTCTCCGCTACGGTGAGCAATTCCGTCGAAGGACGCGTCTAGCCAACTCACATAGTTCGCCCCTAGCATAACGCAGGGGAGGCCGTTCCACGTTGGAGTTGTAAACCCTGTCGCTCCTTCGTAAAAATATGCAGTTGGCCCAAAATCGTTCTGGGTGAAATTATATGAACTAATGTTAGCTGGGACATCACCCCTGAAAATAATGCTACGTAAGCTGTCGCCGGATGGAATGGCACTTTGCCCGACATCCATGAGCGTAGAAGGTATGGTGATACTTTGCATACCGTCACAATGTGAAAAGACACTTGAATACATCGTTGTCAGCCCTTCCGGTAACGTAATCGATAGAAGACTCGTGCAACCTTGAAAGGCACTTTTTCCAATAGTCATCAAGCTTTGAGGAAATTCTATGCTTTTCAGGCCTGTGCAGTTCAGGAATGCCCACTCGTCGATCAAGTTAACGTGATTCCCTATTCTAACGGATTCAAGTTGATTGCAGGCATCGAATGCATGGGCTGGAATAGTGGTTACACCACTGCCGAGGAATACACTTTTTAGACTGTAGCAACGCAGGAATAGGTGGTTTCCTATGCTTGTTACTCCATTGGGTATCGTTATTTCGACAAGGGAAGAGCAGTCGAGAAATGCGTATGAACCAATGAACGTTACACTTTCGGGGATATTAATAGATTCCAGACTTGTGCATTTGTAAAAGGCATAGCCATTGATAGCCTTGAGTCCCTCAGCCAGCTCAATATTCGTCAGGGAGCTGCAGGCTTCAAAGGTATTGAAGTCCAAGGTGATAACGCTCGGAGGGATACTTACGCTCTCCAGAGCGGAACAACCTTCGAAGGTGTTTCGCCCGATGATGGTTAAGCCATTTGGCAACGCTATGCTCTTCAATTTTTCGCAATTGTAGAAAGTGCTTTCTCCTACACTCGTAAGATTGGCACTAAATGTCACGTTCTCCAATTCGCTACACCCAGAAAATGCCTCATCTTCAATGGTTGTGACACTGTCGGGGAGTTCGATGTTTGTCAGAGATATGCAGTCCTTGAAGGCGGAGTCGCCTATGGTGGCAACATTTGTTCCTAGGGAGATGATTCGCAGCTTTGGGCAATTGAAGAATGCAACGTCATCAATTGTCACTACTGTGTTGGATACGGTTACTTCCTCCAAGCCGGAGCAATGTCCGAAGGCCAAGAAACCAATGGTTTCCATGCCTTCAGGTATAATTACACTCTTCAATTCATGAAAGTAACTCAGTGCGTAGCTGACGATGCTTGTAACTGGTAGTCCCTCGATGGTTTCAGGGATTATGAGGTCCACATCCGCCGAATCGGAGTGGTCAGTGATGCTAACCTTGCCTTGAATGGAAATCTGATAAACCAGGCCGTTGTTCGTCGTTGCTGTGTATACTTCAGGATCGAACAGTGACCAAGAGGAACGGTTAAAACCAGTTGCGCCGGAATAATAATAGATCACTTGGTCGAATCCAAAGGAGGAAAATGAAATCGTGGGTGCATTGCCTTCGAAACGGACGTAGTTAAGATTGGTGGTACCAAATGCACCGCTGCCGATTGAGGTCACGCTGGCGGGGATGACTATTTCCGTCAGTCCGGTGCAGCCGCGAAAGGCGGAGGTGCCGATAGTTGAAACGCCATCAGGGATGGTCACTGCGGTCAGCAGGGACGCATCGTAGAACGCATATGAGTAAAGGTTTGCGACCCCATTGGGGATAGCATAGCTTCCAGCCTTTGCCGCCGGGTAGATGAGCAGAGTGGTTTTGTCCTTATTGAAGAGCACACCGTCCTGGTTGCTGAAAGACGCGTTGTCGTCGGCAACCGTAATGGAGGTTAGCGAATGGCAGACGCCAAAGGCGCTGCTAGAGAGCGTGGCGACATTGGCCGGCAGGTGGAGGCTTTGCAGGGACCTGCAAAAATAGAAGGCAAAATTTCCGACCGACTCCAAACTCTCGGGAAAGATTACCGAGGTTAGGCCTTCATTCATGTAGAAAGCGTAGTCGCCTATGGTCGTCACGCATTCCGGAATCACAAAGGTCGTTGCTTTGCCGAAAGGGAATGCGACGAGTGTGCTCTCATCTTTGCTGAAGAGCACGCCATCCACGCTGGCATAGGCAGGATTATTGGCTGAAACGGAGATGGCCGATAGCGCCGGTGCATCCGTGAAGATGCGCGCGCTAACGGAGGTTATGCTATCTGGAATCGCGATGGTAGCGAGTTGGTCGCAGCCTTGAATGAAGGCGTTGCCGATGCTGGTGACGCCATCGCGCAGCGTCAGACTGGTCAGGTTATAACAGTTGGCGAACGCGTAGCTACCGATGTCGGCAGCGGAAACTTGTGCACTGAGTAAACCGGAGCAGTCGCTGAAGGCGTAGGCACCCACTGCGCTGACGTTCGCCGGGATGTTGAGGCCGGTGAGGGCATTGCAATCGGCAAAGGCGCTTTCGCCTACGACGATGGTGCCGCCACCGAAAGTCAGATTGGTCAGCTTGGCGCAGCCGGTAAAGGCGTTTACCCCGATATCGCCGCCGTTGATTAGCACGTCAACAAGCTCCGGACAATAGCTGAAGGCCTCCTCTCCGATGCTGGTGACGGTGGTTGGGAGGGTTACCGCTGCCAGATCGGCACATTCGGAAAAAGCCTGTTTGCCGATACTGGTCACCCCTTCGAGCAGTTTCACGCTCGTCAAATTGTCGCAGCCTTCGAAAACGCGCTCGCCGATAGAGCCTCTGCTGACGGTAATGGTAGTGAGTTCGCTGCAGCCACCGAAAGCGCCCATGCCAATGCTTGTTACGCTATCGGGTACCACGACACTGGTCAAGCTGCTGCAATTTGCGAACGTCCAGGAGCCAATAGATGTCAGTTGGTTGCTCAGGGTTATGGAAGTAAGCTGGGTGCAGCCGTAAAACTCATAACCGGTCAGCGTGGTTATGTTCTCGCCGAGCACGATGCTAGTCAAGCTGCTGCATCCATAAAAGCCGCGGACGCCAATGCTGAACAGGCTCTCAGGTAAGGCATCCAGGGTCATGGCGTGACATCCGGAGAATGCATAATCTCCAATCGTAGTCAGCCCTTCCGGTAAGCATAAAGTCGTCAAGCCATCGCATTGTTTAAAGGCACTATTGCCAATGGTGGTCACGCCATTCGGGACATTATAGGGGCCGCTTCTCCCGGGAGGACACCGTAAAAGACTGCTCCCGCTCTTGTTGAAAAGGATACCGTCAGTGCTCGCGTAAACCGGATTGTCACTGGCGACTTGGATAGATGTCAGCGCCTCGCAGTTCGAGAAGGTCTCATCGGAAATGGACGTTATTCCGGCCGGAATGAAAAAACTTTCGAGGCTGAGGCAGTTCTTGAAGGCATCATCTTTGATGGTCGTCACGTTGCTTCCAATAGCGACATCGGTCAAACTGTCGCAGCTCTCGAAGGTGCCATGTTGGATGGTCGTTATTCCGTTGCCGGTAACGACACTGGCCAAGCTGTCACAGGTCGAGAATGCATTCATTTCCATGATCTGGACGCTATCAGGGATGACCGCTCGTGTTATGGAACGGCAGGCGTAGAAGGCGTAATTCTTAATACGATAAACCGGATAGCCGCCGATGGTTTCCGGAATATTGAGCTCTCCGACAGCGTCGTAGTTACAGTCTGTAATCGTTACGAGCGAACTATAGACCTCGTAGGTCAGAACGATATTTGTGTCTGGAATCGCGTATTCGGCTCCGCTAGCCCATGATAGCAACAGGATGGATAATAGGGTGGGAACGATACGTGACCAAGTAGGCATGGCTGGCTTATTATCGTATCATGATTCATTGCATCAGCGATGCGTTCAATCTTAATGCATTAGGCTAAGTGCGTATTAGAGATGATATTCAGTTACGGCTTGCTGTGTAATGCTTGCAATTTAATGCAATATTCGATTGCATGGCTCTGTTTATTACCCGTATGAAAGCACTCTGTCTTGTTTGTCTCGCCTTGCCATTTTTTAATACGTTGCACGCCCAAGAGGCGGTGTCGGTGGGGAAGGGGAGCTACGCCGCCTTTCCGCCCAAGCACGAGGACTTTGAAAACCGCGACGGCAAGGATACTGATGTCGGCAAGATCACGAAGGTCTTGGAAAAGGAGCTGTTCGTTGGCGGCGACATGGTGGGCCAGCCCGTGCCCACGAACCAGTGGTGGACCGACCTCATCATGAGCCGTTACGCGGGCGACCTCTGGGCCATGCCGCTCATGGTCAACGCCGAGGCCGACCGCGTCTCGGTTTACCAACCTCGGGACTGGAACGCGGACGGCACGCACATGGAGAAGGGCCCGGCGCTGCAACTGCGCGCTCGCAAGCAGGACGCTCCCAACGACACGGCCGTGGTGCTGGCGGACTTCGAGGCAGAGAAATTCCCCGACGGCTGGAAGGCCACAGGCGACGCTTTTAAAAACGGCCCCAGTGCCGGGACCGCCCCCGGGCAGACGCCGGTCAGCAAATACCAGGGGGCGCGGTTGGCAAACTCCTTCAACGGCGGCGACGGACCGACGGGCACCTTGACCTCGCCTGCCTTCACGGTGGACCGCGCCTACCTGCACTTCCTCGTTGGCGGGGGCAACCACCCGGGCGAGAGCGAGGTGCGCCTGCTCATCGATGGCAAAACGGTGCTCGCGACCACGGGTGAGAACTCCGAGACGCTGCAATGGCGCACCTGGGACCTGTGCCCCTTCCAGGGCAAACGCGCCACGCTGGAGATCGTGGACGGCTCCACCGGCGGCTGGGGGCACATCATGGCCGACCAGTTCACGCTCAGCGACGCCCCCGAGCCGGAGCGCTCCGGCGACTACTGGACGGCTGCCGACGCCCGCGCCCTGCGGCATGGTGACTGGACGCTCGCCTTCGCCTGGAGCCAAGCCAGCGGCGACGGCGCGGAGGTCACCCTGGCGCGTGGCCAGCCCTTCGTCTGGATGCGCTTCCGCGGCATCGAGCCGCTCCTGCAGGGCGACGGCCCGGCGGAGGTCACGCCGCTGCCCGGTACACCCGGCGCGTATTTCGTCAAAGCCAGCGGGCGCACCTGGGGGCTCTATTTACCCAAAGACTTTACCGCCAAAGCCAGCGGCGCGGACATCACCTTCGACGGCAAAGGCAGCCCCGGCTGGCTCGTTCTGGCCGCCGCGCCCACGGCGGAGATTGCCGCGAAGTTCGCCCCCTACGCCCTGCGCCGCCCCACCGGCAGCCGCATCGCCTGGGACTACGATCCCGCCGCTGCCGAGGTCCGCACCACCTGGCACATCGACACCGAGCCCCTGCCCGGCGGCGTGGCGGGGCCCGTGTTGCAGGGCTTCATCCCACACCACTACCGGGGCACGCAGCACGCGCTGCCCTTCATCGAGGGGCTCACCTGGCCCACGCCGCGCGGCGAGCTGCGCCTGGCCCGCGGCAACGATTTCACGATTGGGTTCCCGTTCCAGGGATTCTTGCCAGTCGTTCCTGCGCCCCTGCCGGAGCCCGGCGCGGAGCCCGCCTTTAATAAAGCCCGCATGGAAACCTACTGCGCTGATTACGCCGCCGACGCCAAATACGGCGGCGACACCTATTGGGGCGGCAAAGACCTCGTCCGCATGGCGCGGTACATGGGCATGGCGCGCCAGCTCGGGTCCACGCTGGTGGCCGACAAGTTGCAGACGAAGCTACGCGCCGCGCTGGCCGACTGGTTTACCTACACCGACGGCGAGGTGGAGCACTACTTCGCCCGCTACCCGCAGTGGGGCGCGCTGGTCGGCTTCAACGACAGCTACTGGTCCTTCCAGTTCACCGACCAGCACTTCCACTACGGCTACTTCACGCTCAGCGCCGCGCTGCTGGGGCTGGACGACCCGGCGTTTTTAAAAGACTTCGGCGGCATGGCCACGCTGGTCGCACGCGAGTACGCCAACCCCCGTCGCGACGACCCCGAGTTCCCCTTTATGCGCACCTTCGACGTCTGGGAGGGCCACTCCTGGGCGGGCGGCTTCAGCTCCCCGGGCGGCAACAACCAGGAGTCCAGCTCTGAGGCCATGCAAGCCTGGGCCGGGGTCTTCCTCCTCGGCCTCGCCCTGGATGACGCCGAGCTGCGCGACGCCGGCGCGTTGGGCTTCGCCATGGAGCGCGCCGCCGTCATGCAGTATTGGCAAAACATCGACGCCTGGCGCGACGGCCCCGCCGCCAGCAACTTCCCCGCCGCCTACGCCCACACCATCGCGGGCATCGTCTTTGGCAACGGCCAGGCCTACGCCACCTACTTCAGCGGCGACCCGGCCTGGATTTACGGCATCCAGTGGCTACCCATCGGCCCGCAGCTCGACTACCTCGCGCAGGACCCCGCCTTCGCCCGCGCCCAGTGGGACGCCATGATGGCCGACCGCGTGGAAAAGGAAGGCGCCAAGGCCCCCGTGGCCGAGTCCGGCGGCGCCCTCGGCAACGTCCTGCTCGGCTACCAGACGCTCTACGACCCCGCGAGCGTTGCCCGGCAGATGGAGGTTTTATGGAGCGAGCAAAACCCTATCGCGCGGGACAACTACACCGGCGGCATCACCTACTACTACGCCCACGCCTTTCGCTCGCTCGGCCCGCGCCAGTGGGACATCTACGCCGACCTCCCCAGCGCCGCCGCCTACGCCAAAGACGGCCAAACCACCTACGCCGCCTACAACCCCGGCCCCGCCCCCCGCACCGTCACTTTCTACCGCAAAGCAAACGGCAACGATGGCGATAGTGATAAAGGTAAAGATAAAATCCCCCTCGGCCAACTGACCGCCGCCCCCCATCGCCTAACCACCGCCCCCACGCTGGAACCCGTGGAGTAGCGGGGGGAGATTGAGAGTCTCGCGCAGAGCCGCCGAGAGGCAGAGGATAAAAGGGTAGGGCAGCAGACCCCCGTCTAGCCGTAGATGCTAAATATTAGCAATTACGCTTGCCTGATTATCATATACCACATTATAAAATATTCATACTACTGAACGACGCCATCCTCAAGCAGCGCATGGACAACCTCGTGCCCATCCTCGCTGCCGCCAACCCTGCCTTCGCCGACGCCTACCGCTTCGCCCGCGTCATCATCGACCGCTCCGGCCCGAAAGAGGACGAAGGTGACGAAGCATCTTAAGACGATAAAGATTATCAAAAAGTCACTATTGACTTCGTTTCGGCGAAAAATCTTAATTTAGTCGTGCGCCTCTCCACACAGCTTGTGTCATTCGCATGGATGCTGCCTCTTACGCTTTTGGCGGAAGTTGACTATTACTCCGATAACAGAGAAGTTCCACTAGAAACAGTATTTGAATATGCTGCTATAGGCATCGTTGAAGGCTACGATTATGGCGATTTGCTAACCCTTCCTCCTGACCAAATCGAAAAGTTAGACATTGGTGTGCTGAACATAATCTGTGCCCAGGGATTGCCTGGCGGGGAGAACATTGATCTCTTCCAGTGTCTAATAATGCTGGATGAATGGGCTGCACACACAAAGGTGGAAACAGAGCGAAACTTCTACAAGTATGAGCAAAATCCAGAAGAATACGAAAATTCTGAAGCTTACTTCCGAATGCTTGTTCTGACGGGTGTTCTTCAGCAGGATTTCGGTATTAAGTATGCCTCTGATAAGGCGGTAACCCCGTTGCCAGCCAGTGAATTGGTTAAGACCCGTGACTTCTACAAAGACAGCTCCGATATTTTCATTCATGGGTTGCTTTCGGACGAACACCGAGGTACCTGTGCCTCCTTGCCAGTGCTGTTAGTAGCCGTAGGCCGACGTCTCGGATATCCGCTATATCTGGTTTCCGCAAAGGCCCATGCCTTTACCCGTTGGGATGACCCTGAAGCGGGCGAGAGGCTCAACATCGAATATCATGGCAATGGAATGTCTACCTTTCCTGATGAGTATTATCATGAGTGGCCTTATCCCATGACAGAGGCAGAGATAGAAAGTGGTTTCTTTCTAAAAAACATGACTTCACAGGAAGACCTAGCTGTCTTCATGCTCCATCGCGGGCTTGTTCTTGAGCAATCTGAGCGTTACCACGAAGCGCAGATTGCCTATGCCAGGGGCGGCGAATTGATGCCGGACTCAATGCACTATCAGTCTTATCTGATTGAGGCAACCAAGCGCATCAATCCGGCAGTGCTTGCGCAGGGAAATCCCTATCAGAGCACTTACTTTGACAAGCTCCAGCGTCAAAAGCGTGAACTTGTGGCAATGAACCAAGTTGAAACGAATCAGAATTACTACCTGCGTAAGGAGCTTACCAAAAAAGAAGGAGAAACCGAAGCACTTCGCAAATACATCGATGAGCTACAATCCATGATGGGCATGAGCGGCTATGAAAAGCGTGACGCCATGCGCAGCAAGCCGTACCTAATGCAGTACCAGTCAACTCCCTCCTTTAACCAGAGCTTGAGCCAAAACGAGCTGGAAATTGAACGTCAGCGAAAACTCATGATGCTCAAAGACTATCAAAATTAACCGCGATGAAAACACCATCTCTTATATTGTTATTCATGGCTCTGAGCAGCCATCTCTTCGCTATCTATAATCCTGCCCAAGGCCGCTTTCTCAATCGTGACCCTATTGGAGAAACAGGAGGTAAAAACCTCTATGGATTCGTTGCAAATGATGGCATTAATAGATGGGATTATCTTGGACTTTGGGAAATTGAAAGAAACCCTAATAAGGAATTTGCTTCTGCAACTGCTGAAGAAAATGATACATGGAGCGATCTCTCTAAGGAAACAAAACTTGAGTTATCTGAGTATCAAGAATGGGTTAAATACTATTTTAATGGCGATCCTGTGAGAAGTGGTGAGGATCCTAGTCCAGGTTGCCAATATAGAATTCCTAATGTTGCTTATGTTCTCCAAGGCGATGTATCCGGATCGGATTACAAGCCACTTGAAAAGGGAAATACTCATACTGGATTATTGGGATTCGTTCAAAATGTTGGATTAGGGATTAAGTCTGCAATTATAGTTTATGAAATGAGAGCAAATGCCGCTGAAAATCGATATAAAACTGTTGTCAATTACAATGCTACCAGTCAAAATTTTCTAAATGCATTAAAAAATCCGTATACTCAAGCAATCTATTGGCACAGTCATGGAGATTCGGAAGGTGTTTATGGCGCCAATGAGGTTCATTTTACTCCAGACTCATTAGGCGATCCACACCATAAGGTAGGATTGCTATGGGCTTACGCTTGTAATTCATATGGATGTTATTCTGGTTGGATTAACATTGTAAGTTCTAGCGGTGACTTACGTTTGTTTGATGGGCTTTTAACAAATCCGTTTTCAGAGGGTGTGGATTAATTTATAACGATGAGAAAGATTTTTATCTTATTGATAGTTATCGGGGTGACTTCAGTTGTTTGGGGCTGGTTACAACAACCTTTCACATCAAGCAGGTACTTGGAAAAAAACAGTGCTGATAAGATGGATAATTTAGCTGAATCACGAGAAGAAAGTGAAAATAATGCTAATTTCTATTTTTTTGAAGGGATGAGCTTTATTTTAATTGGTATTGTTGGATTTGTATTTAGTAGATCAAAGCTCAAAAAAATATCAAAGATTTCTAAATAGGGCATGGAATCCTCGCCGTCTAGCTGAAGCGGATTGTTACTCCACCTTCAGGGACGAGGTGGCGGCGGCGAGGGTTTGATCTTTGGGGTCGATGACGGTGGCGTAGATTTTGGCGCCGCCGTGGAGTTTTTGCGGGATTTGAATCTCAAAGACGTTGTCGCGGCTGGTTGAGCGGGACTTGAGCGGGTGGATGTTGTCGCGGTACTCGCGTGAGCCCTGGCGCTGGTTGTAGTAAAACTCCACCTTGGGCCGGGACAGGCCGGCGTCGGCTACCTCGACCATGACCTTGACCCACTCGCCGGGCTTTTTCGGAGTGGTGTCGGCCTTGATGAGGAAGGTCTCGACCTTGGGGAAAGTGTGGTCCTGACCGGTGAAGGCTTTCAGGGTCGCCCAGTACTGCGGGCGTTTGTAGTCGTCGGTGCGGAGCGAGAGCCACATGCCGGTGTGGTCGCGGTGGCCGCCGTAGTTGAAGACGAAGCCGCCGATGTTGATGCCTTTGTACTGCGCGATGAGGTCGTACCAGCCGCTGGCGATGATGTCGTACTTGTGCTGGTCGTCGGGCTCGCGCTTGACGCCGTTGGGGTCGGTCTGCGCTTCCCACTCGCCCGAGGCGCCGAACTCGCAGACGAGGTAGGGGCGCTCGATGCCGAGCTTTTCGACGTCGCCGGGGACGGCCGCCGCGCCGTAGCCGTAGGTGTTGACGCCGTAGATGTCGAGCGAGGGGCAGTACTGTTTCCAGTAGGGCCAGGAGATGGCCCAGGCCGAGACGGAGGCGACGGGGTGGTTGGGGTCGATCTTCTTAATCTCGGCGGCGATTTCCTCAAGGTGCTTCGAGTAGGCGACCTTTTCCTTCTCCGTGCCCATGTTGAGGATGACCTCGTTGCCGACGCCCCAGCAGAGCACGGCGGGGTGGTCTTTCAAAGCCCGCACGGTGGCGTAGGCGTGGTCCTTCTGGTCCTGGATGCCTTTCTGGTCACTGACCCAGTTAAAGGAGTCGTCGTCCTCGGCGCCGGGACGTCCGTGGCGCAGCCAGATGCCGACCATCACTTTGAGGCCGTTCTTTTCGGCCACGTCCAGCAGCTCCTTGGTGCCGTCGGGGGAGGAGCCCCAGGTGCGGATGGCGTTCGCGCCGAGGCTCTTGATGTCGGCCAGGTGCTCGCGCAGCTCCGCGCCTTTGCCGTCGCTGCCATAGGTGATGCCCTGCACGTAAAACGGCTGGCCGTCGACCATGAGCGTGAAGCCGTCCGCGCCTTTTTCGACGTGGACGTCGGCGTGGGCGAGGGAGGCAATCGCGCAGAGGAACGAAAGGATGGAGATAAAGAGACTGGAGATTTGTTTCATGAGGCGAAGAGGCAGGGGTGTATGCTCACGCAAAGCAACGAAGCAGCAAAGATGATTTTGAGTTCGCTTCGCTGCTTGGCTGCTTTGCGTGAGACAATAACTTCTATTGTTTAGTTGACGTAGAAGGGGATGTTGGCGGTGGCGGCGTTGCCGTGGCCGTCGCGGATGGTTAGGAACAGCCGGTAGGGGCCGCTTTTGCGCGGGGTCTTGAAGGTCACGCGGTTGCCGTCGGTGGAAAGGGTCAGCCCGGGAAAGGAGGGTGGGGCGGCCTCGTCGTCGCCGCCTTCGCGGCGGTCGGTGCTCTCGGCCACGACGACCCATTCGTAGTCGAGCGGGTCGCCGTCGGGGTCTTCCACGATGGCCTCGGCGCTTTCGGTGATGCCGCCCGCGACGCGCTTCTCGTCGATGGCGCTGACGATTTGCTTGAGCTTCGGCGCGCGGTTGGCGGGGAACTCGCCGGTCCAGGCGTAGGCCATGGCGTCGACGGCGGAGAGGCGTTCGCCGCTGGCCAGGAACATGCCGTACCAGGTGGCGGTGGTCTCCTGCTTGTGGCCCCAGAGGAAGGCGTAGCTGCCGAGGCAGAGCCCCTGGCCGTCCTCCATGACCTGCCTTTGCGTGGCAAAGTAACTCGCGGCCTTGGCCAGGCTGGTGGCCTCGATGGGTGCGCCCCATTCGGTGTGGCGGACCTCCCAGTGGCCGACGGGCCCGAACTCGGTCAGGACGAAAGGCTTTTCCCAGCCCGAGCTGACCAGCCCCGCGCCGACGCCCGCCGCGCCGCCGTAGGCGTTGACGCCGAGCACGTCGATTTCAGGGTAGTACTGCTTGACGGCTTTGACCTTGGTCGTGCCCGCGCCGGCGATAACGGTCATGACAGGATGATTGGGGTCCTCCTGCTTGACGATCTTGGCGAGCTCGTTGAGCTCCTTCCAGATGCGCGGGTCGGCGCCGTCGTTGGTCGGGCCTTCCATCTCGTTGCCGAGGCCCCACATGAGCAGGGCGGGCTCGTCCTTGTACTTGCGCACGATGCTGCGAACCTTGTCGCGCTGCTCCTGCACCATCTTCTTGTCACTGTAGTTAAAGCCGTGGCGCTCATGGGCAATCCAGATGCCGAGGGTGATAAAGATGCCGTTGTCGGCGCAATAGTCGCCCACGCGCTGGCCGTTTATTGTTTCGTCGATGGCCTCAGGGCTCCAGGTACGGATGGAATCGCCGCCCATCTCCTTGAGAGTATCAAGGTACTGGTAGCCGCCAACGCCTTTGATAAAGAACGGTTGGCTGTTGACAATGAGGCTGGCTTCGCCGCCGGGTTGCTGATCTACGGTAACCTTGCTGGAGGTGCCCGCGTGGATGGTGGGGAGTACTGCTAACATGGATAAAATGACGAGTTTAGTTGAAAACATACTTGAAAGTTGCATAAAATTGCACTATAAGTCAAGTGAGAATTTTTTAACATTGCACAAAAGTGCAATCGTTTATAGTTGTCGTTGCCATTAAATCCGGAATTACGTCACCCCTATTTCATGCCGAAAATTAACCAGCAATTGATCGCCAAGGAGCTGGACCTGTCTCGCGCGACGGTCTCCCGCTGCTTCACGAATCACCCCGGCATCAACCCGGAAACGCGAGCCAAGGTCTTTGAGCTGGCCTCGCGTCTCGGGTACAAGCACATGGAGATGCGGCAGTCGCGCAACGGCCATAAACGCGGCACCTTGCATTACGGTGTGCTCATTTGCTCGGACTTGGAAGAGTACAATAAGACGGACTACGAAAGTCCCGGCCAGCCTCTGCTGGAGGGCATTTCGGAGTACACGCAGCTCCACAAGATCGACGTCAGCATCGAAATCGTCCCGCCGGAGGCGAACAATCTGGATGAGCCGCCGTATTCCGACCTGAAGGGGCTGGCCAACCGGAACTGGAACGGCGTCCTGCTCTTGTATCCTTTTCCCAAGAGCGTGGTCAGTGGCATCATGCAGCGCATGCCCTGCGTATCGCTGGTGGAGCAGTACGGCACCTCGCCCTTGAATTGCGTCGACGTGGACCACTACAAGGGTATCGCGATGGTCATCAACCGTCTGGTGGAGCTTGGCCACGAACGCATCGGCTTTTTCTCACGCAGCTACGTGCCACAGGCCAGTTGGGCCCTGCGACGCTACAGTGCCTATGTCGAAAAGATGACGCAGCTCGGGCTGGAAATTTCCAATGACAGCGTGATCAATGTCCACCCGAAGCACTCGGTCAGCCTGGAGGAAGGCTTTGAAGTGGCCGCCGAGCAAGTGAGCAAGGGCGTTACCGCGTGGGTATGCGCCGCCGATCACGTGGCCTACGATTTGATTGCCGAACTGAAGAAGCGCGACATCCGCGTTCCCCGGGACGTTTCAGTGACCGGTTTCGACGGCATCAAGCAGCCCTCGCGTGCCCCCACGCTCAGTACGGTGCGTATACCTTTCCGCGAAATCGGGTTTACCTCTGCCAAGCGACTGCACGACATGGTGCGCAAGCGCTTTTCACCTCCGCAGCACATCCTGCTGGGCTGTGAACTGATATCGGGCAAGACCATCGGCAGGCCGCTGGAATAAACCCATGCAGTATTTGAAGGGATTTCGCCTGCGCTAAAAAGTTGCATAAAATTGCAAGATAAGCATTGATTTTTAAATCATTATCATGCACGATATATAACCGATACATTTACAACCCATGAAAATACACCAAACGCTTGTTTACCTTCTCGTTGCCCTCGTGGCTTCCGCGCCGCTTTTCGCCCAGGAGGGCGGCCCCGCCGTTAAGGCGGATTTCGGCGATTACAGTTCATCGACCCTGACCTCCAAGGCCTGGGAGGCACTTGGCCAAAAAAACTACGCACTGGCGGACACTTATGCCAACAAGTGCATCGAAATGTTCGCTGGCGAGGCCGCCAAGCAGCAGGCTTCGCTCACCGCCCTGGCACCGAAGGACAATGCCTTCGACTACTGGGCGCTCAATGATGTCGGCACCTGCTATTTCATCCTGGGGCAGTCCCTCGAACAGCAGGGCAAGACCACCGAGGCCATGGCGGCTTACAAGACCCTGGTCGACAAGTACGGCTTTGCCCAGTGCTGGGATACCAAGGGCTGGTTCTGGACGCCTGCCGACGCCGCCAAGGGCCGCGTCAAGGCCCTCGAATTTGAAGCGATGTGAATCACCGGTTGGTTTGCTAATAGGTCAAATCGATGTTTGTTCTAATTATACACACCGTCCAATCATGCCGATGATTATGTCGTGTATGTAAAGGCCGCCAAACCCCGCGGCTCCCGGCCCCATGTTTCCCCAACAGTTCCCATCGAAAGATTCTACCGCGCCCGGCTCTCGGGCGCTGGGTAAGGCTGCGCAAAACGGCTTTGCGCTCGTCGTCTCGATGGTGCTGATGGGCTTCATTTTGCTCCTGCTGGTATCGCTGGCCACGCTGGTGCAGATGGAGACGCACAAGGCCACCAGTGAGCTCAAGCTGAAGCAGGCACGCGAAAACGCACTCCTCGGCCTGATGACCGCACTCGGGGAATTGCAGTCCAGCCTGGGGCCTGACCAGCGTGCCTCTGCCATCGCGGCGATCCTTGATAGCGACCCGGAGACCGCGCAGGCTGACGGGGTGGGGCAGCCTTACTGGACCGGTGCCTGGAACGCATCTACTTGGGATCGCGCCTCAACGCCCAGTATTGACGCCGGCACCGGGAGTACCTCCAACGGTCGCCCGAACGATTTCCTGCGCTGGCTCGTGTCCGGTGAGGTCACCGATGTCGTCCAGGTGGGCAATGCGCAGAGTTTCGACAAGACCTCTCCCGAGGCGGCGTTATTGGTCGGCCCCGGTACGCTGGGGGATAATCTGCCGGTGGGTTCCGAGGAAGAGGTCTACGCGCCGAAGGAAACCATCGGCACAAATGGCCTGCTGGAGAGCCACTACGCCTGGTGGGTTGGCGACGAGGGCGTCAAGGCACGTTTGGTCAATGCCACTATCGATGCTCCAGCCACAAACGCGGAGCATTATCGCGCCAACGCTGCCAGCTCCCGGCGTAACCTCGCCGCGCTGACCGGTTGGGATGCCCTGACCACTGATGCCTCGGATGATGCCCGCCTGGGAGACTGGATGACTGTCACCGCAGCCTTTTCGGATGCGCTGGGCGACGAAGCTGTCGTGCAGGAAAAGTTCCACAGCCTGACGCCATACTCGCAAGGCCTGCTCACCGATATGAACCAGGGTGGTTTCAAGAAAGATCTCAGCCTGCTCTTTCAGTCAGACACGCTGCCCTCCGGCTATGCCGATACGCCTATGTTCTCCATCAACAACGCCGTCGGCCCCACCTGGGATTACGTCAAGCGCTACCACGACCGCTACAAGATGATCCAACTCGACGGCAACGGCGACCCCTATATCGACATCTTGGATGTGAAGCCGGAAACTCTTAACAGTTTGGGTGATGATAAACCCGGGGATGCTCCGTTGCCTTTAATCTATCGATACCAGTATGTGATCTCATTATACAAAGGATACAATACGGAATCGGGGCTAAAAACTACCCCGCTAACAGATCAGCAGATAGCAGATGGAGTGACGAATTTTGAATCCGATGATAAAATAGTGTATTTGATGATAACGCCTATTCTTTATTTATGGAATCCATATAATGTATCCGTATTATTACCCAAAGATCAGCACAAGGAGGCCGTCCTTAATCTATTTGCATCTTTTCCTCATATGGAGTTTTCCTTCGATGGAGGAAATAGCTATAAACTGCTCGATGATATTTTCTGGTTTAGTGGTGGAACACTAATCGCACTACAAACCTCAAATGAAGACTATGAGGAAATAATTATTCCTCCCGGTGAAATTCGAATAAATACACTTTCAAAACTTGATTATAATGCAAACCTCTACATGGAACATGGAGAGAGGCAGGATTTTTGGGGAACAAGGGCCAAAAGTGGGGCACGTAGGAATCAACCGCTGTCGCCGGGTTTTGATGAAGGAACACGAGGATTGTTTTCGCCAACTTTGTTACCGGGGATAGAAAAATCATCACCGGACACAAAATTATTGGCAGAAGGAAATGCGAAAATTCATGTTAGGTTTCGTCAAGATCCTGATGAGCAATTCAATTTTATTATTAAATTCAATATTGGCGCAGAGGGTGGCCAAGGAAACCGCCAACAAGCAGGGACCTTTCACCTAAAGGCTCCGCAAACAATCGATTCAGAATACTTGATTGAGGAATTTGAATTAGGTCCCTCGATCGCGCTATCCAGTCTTACTGATTTAAGAGATGGTGAAAGTGATAATTTTACAGGCCTTGTCCCGCTTTTTGTAATTAACTATGAGCTTAGAGCGATACCCAATAATGAAGGGATAGGAAAACCAACACTTTTTTGGGATTACCCAAATGCTTACTATTATTCAGAGTCTGTCGATGAGCGGGCATATGCCCTATCTCCATTTAAGTTTAGCTTCGAACAAGTTACCGATATTGATGATCTGATTTTCTACGACGATTTTTCAGGCCGGGTGCTTTTCAATTCAGTACATGCTGACATAAGCTCAAACATATCTAACGAGCTTCTTTTCGCTCCCATCAGTTCGGTAGCGCAACTGGAACACGCACCTTTAGGTAGAGACTATTCTCACCTTATTTATGATACTATTGATTTCGATAACCATAACACTCGCCCTGGTGAACTGCCCGAAAGCGACCCGCGTCGTCGCGACATGGCGCCGGTGTTTGGTTTGCCGGTGGGGAACAGCTTTTCGCATCCGATGCTGCCGTTGGCGGGTGTGAGTGACGGCGGTTACGGTGTGGACTATTCCTACTTTCTTAACGACGTGCTCTTCGATTCGTACCTGTTCACGGGGCTGGCGGAGGAGAGCGGACCGCTGTTTAGCAACACGCGTACGGCGCAGGAGCAGTTTGAGGCCGTCGTCGCGGGCGAGGAGCCTTTGACCAACGCTGCGTTCTCTCTTTACCGCCCCATCGACTTGACCGACGAGGAAGTAGTGGCGCTTTTCTTCGAGGGCGGACAGCCCAAGGCTGAGGCCTTCGAGCGCATCGCGGCCTACCTGACGGTCGATGGCGCGTTCAATGTCAACTCCACCTCGGCTGATGCCTGGGCCGCGTTGCTGTCGGGGCTGCGTGATCGCGAGGTGCTGTATCGCGACGAAAGCGGTGACCTCACCCTGGCGGCGAATGACGAACGTTCGCCCATTCTTTCAAAGTCATTGCCCGCCAATATCGCAGCGGAAGAAGCCGGTAGTAACCTCGACCGGGTCAACTCGCTGTGGAGTGGCTACCGTTCCTTGAGTGACACGCAGATTCGCACGCTGGCGGAGAAGCTGGTCGAGCAGGTTAAGGCGCGCGGGCCCTTCCTGTCGCTGGGGCAGTTTGTTAATCGCGAAATATCCGATCGCACCGAGTTCAGCACCAAGGGGGCGGTTCAGGCGGCCATTGACGAGGCAGGGCTCAACACCACCTCGGACGACACGGCGTTGGATACCGTGCTGAAGGAACAGTATGCCTCGAACACGATGGATACCAATGCGATTTCCGGTGCAGGGTTTACCTCACCACAGAGCATGCAAGGGGATCGTTCCGAGGGCGCGCCCGGCTACATCACACAGGCGAGCATTCTCAAGCCGGTGGCGCCGATGCTGTCCGCACGCTCTGACACCTTCGTCATTCGCTCTTACGGTGACGTGGAGCGTAATGGGGTAGTGGAAGCCAAGGCATGGTGTGAGGCCGTGGTGCAGCGTCAACCGGATTACGTACCGGGTTCGTCCAAGGAGTCCTGGGAGCTGCCGGATGCGGACAGCATCGAGGAGAAGCTCGGGCGCGGTTTTAAAATCGTCAGCTTCCGCTGGCTCGATGAAAGCGAAGTATGAACCTTTCTTTTGAATCATTTCGAGTGCTTCCCGTCGTTCGTCTAACGGTCGCGGCACTCTTGTTGTGCTTGGGAACGGCCACGGTGCACAGCGCGGATTTTCGTATGCTGGTGACCGAGTCCCTGCCGGGTATGGAGGCATTCGAATTTCTAGGCAACGATGGCCAGGTGAAGAAAATTTATCTGTCCACGACTCATATTTCGTCGGAATACCCGATTCCTTCGGGGGGACGCGTGGACCTCTACCACAAGTATCCAGAGCCCGAGGAGAAAGCGACACCGGCGCTTAGCCTGCAGTTTCCGGAAGGCGCGAAAGATACCATCGTCCTGCTGCTCGCACAGGGTTCTGGTACGGATAAGCATTACCGTCCTATTTATATCGATGACTCAGGGACCCACTTTCCGTCTGGTTCCATCCTCATCTACAATTTCCTGAACAAGCCGCTCATGGCCAAGCTTGGCGAAGAGGTTGTTTCCGTGCAGTCGGGAAAACGCGAGATCGTGGAACTGGCCAAGATGGAGGATGCCCCTTTCAACGGAGGGGTGAAGTTTGCCACCGAGTTCAACGGAGAAGGCCAGGTCTTCTCGTCATCTTCATGGTACTTGCTGCCGACGATGAAGTTTTTCTGCCTCGTTTACTCCGACGCTGACGGCGTGCCGCATGTACGTCGCATAAGAATGCGCGGATAGGGTAGCAGCTATGCTAATTTTGAGTAAAAAATCTGCTTGACGCATTGCAATTTTATGCACAAAATTTCCTCCATAAGTTTTATTTGTTCTACTCTAGATTATCTTAAACCCCAGTCAGTGAATGACTTTCAGTAATAACGTTTCTATTGTACCCTTGTTTATCCTTAACCCGAAAATCCCCGTGAAAAAAAATCTTATCAAAGCGACGATTGCGTTCTCCGTGACTTGCTTAACCGTCCCCTTCGTGGGCGCTCAGTCCGTGTGGAATGGCGGTGATGGCTCCTATAATGTGGCCGGTAACTGGACGCCCAGTGGTGTTCCTGATACAGCAAATGGAACCAGTGCAACTATCAACAGCGGTACGGCAACCTACACGCCGGGTGCTGATTTTACGGTGGCCGGTGGCGCCGCGTTGACCATTAACGGCGGCACATGGACTCAAGACACAGGCATCGCCTGGATCAATGTCGGCAACGTCAGTGGTGGCACGATCAACGTCAATTCCGGTGGTGCTTTCAATTTTGGTACCGCTCAGAATATGCGTGTCGGCTTCAATGGCGGCACGGGCTTGGTCAACGTAAATGGTGGGACCTTTGATACCAACGGCTCCAACTTCGAAGTAAGCGCGACTGGTACTCTGCAGACCAGCGGCAGTGCCACGGTAACTGCGAATGAGATCGCGCTTAACGGTGCCGCGACCTTCAACGGCGGTACGGTCAACATCAATAATTTCGGTGCCGGTTCCGTGGGATACAATCTCTCGGTCGGAGGCGCAAATGTAACGCTGACTGGCGGAGGCAATTTCGTGACCAACGATACCTCCAGCTTCAGTGTGTCGAGCGGCAGCTTTGCCACCACGGGTGAATTTCAGCCCAACACCGCCAACGGCGCCACGGTCAGTCTGACGGGTGGCAATCTGGATGTCGGCTTGATTGCCATTCAAGGCGGTGAAACCGACTCCTTCAACCTGGACGGTACGGACCTCAGCATTGCCAACGGTGGTACTTTTGAGGGTGTCTTTTCCAACGGTGGTTATATCAACGTTGTGGACCCCAGTTCATCCATCTTCATTGACAACCTGACTGTGGCCGGTGCAACAGGCCTTTTTGATTCGCGCATTCGCTATAACGGTGTGGCCGACGAAAACTTGTTCAATATCGTGCAGGACGGCTCAGGTGTGCTCATCACCCCGACAGCGGTTCCGGAGCCTCAGGCTTTCGCCATGGCCTTCGGGGTCATCATGCTCGGCCTCGCGGTTATTCGTCGCCGTCGCTAACCTTTTATTCTGCTTGATTCTCGCTGCGGGCTGACCCTTTTCGGGCCAGCCCGTTTTGCTAGGCGGAGATGTGCAGGCTGATGACCTCGTAGGGCTGGAAGGCCAGCGTATCGGAGTCGAGCGGCTTGGATTGCGCTTCGTCCAGGCGCGTCAGGGCCAGCTTGACCGGCTTGCTGAAGCTGATACGAGCCTTGCCGCGTTGTCCGGCGACCTCGTGCAGGCGCAGAATCCAGCCACTGCCCTCGGCGGGTTTTGCCCAGCTCGGGATGAGCGTGTCTCCGCCCTCGATGGATTCCAGCAATGCGGGGACCGCGCTTCCCTGATAAGGCAGGGCGGGCGTGAAGAGTGTATCGGCCAGCATGGCGGGCTGCCGGTGGCGGGGCAGGCCAATTTCATGGCGTCCGATAGCGAGCTTGATGCTGTGGGCGCCGATGTCGCTGCAAGGAGTGATGTTCTCCAGGCGCGTCAGGTGGGCCGGCCAGGCATGACCGTGCCCCAGATCGTAGCCGGTGACCTTCGGGCTGCGCACCAGGCTGACGCCCACTTGGCCGTCGCGCACGGAGGCGCCGTACTTGGCCTCGGAGATGACAAAGAGGCCTTCGCGCTCGCTGTCGTCGAAGACGGCCAGGTAACGGTTGAAGGGAACCTCCCACATGGCCTCGGCGGTCATGCTGCCGGCCTGTTGCGGGCGCAGGACGCTGCCATAGGGAATGCCGAAGCGGGCGTTTGGTGCCGCGTACCGGGTGGGGAAGTGTAGTTTGAGCAGGCTTTCCTCTTCCTGCCAGTCCAGCTCGACGTCGATGTGGACCAGCGGGCTGCCGGCTTTGAGCAGGAAGGTGACGGACGCGCTGCTTTGCTTGCCGACTTTGCGTGTCACCTTGTAGCCTGCGCGATGGCTGCCTTCGCTAATCGTTTCGATTTCGGCGGGCGCATTGCAAATCTGGCCGAGCGAAAGCACGTGCCTGTCGATGTCCCAGGACTCGAAGTTGGCGGCGCGGTCCGGATAGAGGTACAGGCTGCCCAGAGGTGCGGAGAGCGGTACGGAGACGCCTTCCCAATCGAGTTGTTCGATCCAGCCATCTTGGTTCAGGCGGAAGGAAACGAGGCCGTTGTCGACGCTATGCTCAGCCAGTGTGACCGTACCAGGGTTTTCCACCGGAGTCGCTTTAGAGACCGGCGTGCCTCTGAGTGGAGCCAGCTCGATTGCCTTGCCGTCTTCTGTCCAGTGCGTGACTGGCACGGCGTGCGGGTTGAAGAGGCAGGCTTCGCCATCCTTGCTCAGGGATGTCGAGGCATCGGCCAGCGCGTTTTGGGCGAGAGCTTCCAACTCGGGGATGCCTTCCACATAAACATCCCACACGGAACTGCCGGGGATGTAGTCGTGGAATTGCGAAAAGATAAGCCGCTTCCACGCATGGGTGTTTTCCACCTTCTGTCCGGTAGCCGCAGCGGCGGCTTCACCGGCTTGCAGGGCGCGCTCAAGGCCCCGGAAAGCAGCTTTGAGATTGCCGTGCGTGGTGTAGGTCCCGCGATGGTACTCCAAGTAACATTCTCCCTGGTAGACAGGTGCTTTGGCCGCGATTTGATCGAGGCGCTCAAAAAAGGCCTCGGGCTGATCCCAACGCATCGAGGGCATGCCGGGAAGGTTGCCCAGGCGGCGGGAACGCTCAATCATCTCGTCGGTGGGGCCGCCACCACCATCGCCGTAGCCCATGGGCAGAAGATACTCGGGGTACAGATCGGCCTGCTGATTGGCGTTCATGGTGGCCTTGATCTGCTCTATCTTCATGTGGTTCACGTAACCGGAATCCTGCGTGACGTGTGAGAGGATTTCGGAGCCGTCGTTGCCGCGCCAGATGAAGGTGCTGTAGGGGAAGCGATTGATGGCGTTCCACGTCATCTTCGTGGTGAAGAAGTAATCGACGCCGGTCTGCTTCATGATCTGCGGCAGGCAGGCGGAGTATCCGAACACGTCCGGCAGCCAGGTCAGGCGTGACTCCTGGCCGCTGATGTTTTTAAATTCTTGCTGCCCGATGACAAAGCTCCGTGCCAGGGCTTCGCCACAGGCAAAGATGGTGTCGGACTCCACGTACATGGCGCCGGTGGCCTGCCACGCGCCGGTTTGTATCTTGTCGCGAATGGCTTCGTACAGTCCGGGTTCGCGCTGTGCCACTGCCTCATAACTGGCGGGCTGGGAGTAGGCGAAGCGGTAGTCGTCGTACTCTTCCAGCAGGCGATTGGCGGTGGCAAAGACATTGACCGCCTTGAGCTCGCCTATGCGCTCAGGCCAAATCCAGACCAGGTCGACGTGGGCATGCCCTGTCAGAATACACTCGGACAGAGGATTCTCCTGCTTCAGTGATTCGTAGCCACGGGCCAGACGGTCCCGCATGGCCTGTGGTCCATCAAGCTCGTAGGCATCGATGGCCTCGTTCATGATGCGCAGGATCAACCGGTAGGCGGGTGAAAAACTGTCGACGATGGGCAACAGGCCGGCGCCTTCGAGGGCTCGCGGGATTTTTGGATTTTCCCGGCTGCGCATATCCATCGCCAGATCAAAGAGGCAGCTCAGATCGTGGTAGGCATTCCAGATCACATCGTTACGCTTCGCTAGCCAAGCCCCTTTGAAAAGGCTTCCC
This sequence comes from Verrucomicrobiia bacterium, assembly GCA_030432235.1. Taxonomy (GTDB): domain Bacteria; phylum Verrucomicrobiota; class Verrucomicrobiia; order Opitutales; family Cerasicoccaceae; genus JAUIHT01. Next base: position 1,629,311 of record JAUIHT010000001.1, read on the forward strand.
TGCAGCATGCCTTTCGCTTCGTCGTGCCAGATGGCGCTCTGGACGCAGCTGCTTTGCAACCAGACTTCCTTGGCGCCCTTGGGCAGGCGGCAGTGGCGATGTGCCACATTGAGGCCGAAGTACGCTTCGCCGTCCACGTAGAGGGTGGCTTCACCCTGGTCATGCCAGAAAAACCAAGTGCCTCCATCGGCGGGGGAGGGTAATTCCACATGGCAGAAACGCTGATCGAACAAGCGTCCCCAACTGGTTCCATCGAGGACCGCCTCCCGGGGCAGTTTTTTCGCTTCAGCCAAACTCATGTGCTCGGTCTGGGGAGCGGTTGCGGTGACGTTCAGGCTGACCTTGTCGCGCCAGATAGTGTGTTTCAGGCGCTTAAGAGTCGCTTGCGTGCGGCCGAGAATTAATTGCGGAAGGGCGTGTTCTGGGAGCATTTTCGTCTTTTAGGAGGTAGGTTGTCCGGTTTCCAATTGGGAAAAAGAGAATTTGTGATCCACTTTAGAAGTGTCGTCCAACAAAATGAGCAGCGGATTAATGCAAAACCTTTTGCAGCATGCTGTCCCGTCTCGGGCATTCATGTGGTTTTACACAACGTGGGACTCTTTGCCCTTTTCTAAAATGGTAGGCCCTCGGGGACTCGAACCCCGAACCAATTGATTAAAAGTCAAGTAATCCTGAAGCCATGCGTAGTATTTATGCTGGATGCAGGAGCATTGAAATGCACCGAAATGCACAAAAGACTTGTTTTAGCGTGAATAACGTGACTGAATGCGCCTATGCCAAGGACCCCGAAGCTCCCCATAGTCAAGACCGTTTCCGGTAAATGGCGGTATGACCTGCCGCCGAGCATGGCCCAGTCTGGCAGACGCCAGCGCAAAACTTTCGACACAAAAAAACAGGCTGAGCTTTCTCGACTCAAGGATATGGAGCGCCAAAAGCTACACGGCGTCGAGGGTTTCTCCATTCCGTCGAGCCTGGCGACCCAGGCGGTCAAGGCCGTGGACATCCTCAAACCCACCGGCGCAACCATCGTAGAGGCGGCAACTGCCTATCTGGAGCACTGGACGCTGGCGAATAGCAGCAAGACCTTTCTCGAGCTGTGGGCTATCCGTGAAGATGAGCTTACCGGGAAATCCGACAATCACAAAAACACTAATATTGCTCTGGGGCGAAACCTGACACCGATCCTTGGCGATAAGCTCGTATGCGACATTGGCCATGAGGACATCAGGAAGGCCCTCACAGTGGCTTACCCTACAGCACATGGCTACAATCTCGCCCTACGCAATCTCAGGCCTGCTTTTGGCCTTGCTGTGCGCGAGGGATGGGCAACCGCAAATCCTTGCGACCGGCTCAAGCCACGTGACACCACCCGTAACGAGATCGCGATCCTGACGCTGAATCAGTCGCGTAAGGTCATGGCGTCCGCACTCGACTACAGCCAGCGCGGTAATGACTGGCCCGAATACTTGAAAGTGGATGCCACCGGGGCAACCGCCGCCCTAGCGCTCATGCTCTTTGCTGGCGTCCGTCCTGCTGAGGTGGCCCGTCTCGATTGGGAAAACGTGAACCTCAATGACGGCACAGTCTTTGTATCCGCTCAGAAGTCTAAAACTGACCGCAGCCGCTTCTTTGACATGCCGGATACCCTCAAGGCATGGCTGGCTACCGTGCCCGTCACAGAGCGCACAGGGGCCGTTGTCCCGCTCAACTGGAAAAAGTGCTGGCAGGCCATTAGGCGCGAGGCTGGAATTTCGGATCAACGCGACCAACTACGGAAGACATTTGCGAGCTGCCATCTGCAAGCCTTCAATGACGTGAAGGCGACCAGGGCGATCATGGGGCATGAGGTGGGAGACGTGCTGTTCACTAATTACCGCGGGCTTGTCTCCAAAGCAGAGGCATTGAATTTTTGGGAAATCGTTCCAGGCGATAATTTGCGCAGGAAGGTGGCAGGATGAGCCGCCTACCTAAAGTCACGCAGTCAGCTCTTCGCATTGCGGCCTTGTTAGCTGATGGAGATGACAAAGAGGCTGGAAATTTGCTTGCTGAGCTATACCGCAATAATGACTTAGTGGCCATCCGCGATATCCCCAAAGCAATCGAAGGAATAAAAAAACCAATAGGAAATAAGGCACGAGAAGATTTAGAACTCGAAGTTGCGATGGTGGAGTTTTGTCTAGAATATCCTCCCAAACGGCTTCAACAATTCTCCGGATATACTAAAGGGCAGCTTGTTGAGGCTGAACTATCGGGACAGCAGATTTTTGAGAGCAAGCCCATCAACTTTGAAGAATGGCTTTGGCAAAACCGAACTAAATTGGCATCTAGGTTGAATCGTGGCGGTCAAGAATTACGCAAGAGAATTGAGAGGCTGGACACGTTTAGTGCCATTTTCAAAGTTTCAATCAGGACGGATTAAGCCGGTTATCCGTCCTTAGACAAATGACTGAATGCTCTCTTTATGAGAGAGCGTGAAAGCGAACCAAACATACTCAACACGCACTGAGTTTGCAGACAGACTAAAGGTTAGTCTTCGCCACCTGGATGACTTAATTGGTGAAGGCGTAGTTCCTGTGATTCGGCTAGGACGTTCCGTAAGGATCCCCACCGAAGAAGCATTGGAGTGTCTTGATCGCCTAAAGGTCGGAGGTGTCCGGTGAAGCTGCCTAGGGTTTCCGCATCCGGCAGGCGTAAGATCGAATCGCGCACGGTTGCCGAGCTGTGCCGCTCAAAAGCCGTGAAGGGCGCACGTAGACGGCGAGAACGTCTTTCCGGGCAAGGTCTGGCCATTCGTTACAGTGAAGACCATGACCTTACAGGCGTACCACTCCGATGTGATCAGCGCTCCCAATTACGCGTTGCCCAGGAGATCGAATCAGACGGATCGCCGTGGATAGAGAAGGGTGGTGTGTGAGTGGATGGAGACTCACACGGTTTTGTACAAGCGCCTAGATCAGGTGGCGCTTTCCCGCCGGGTATTGGTTTGATCGCAAGTGGGCAACGCGGATCAGGGCATCGGACTTTCTGTTTGTTGTACATTATCGCGCACCGGGTCCAACGCAGCGAACCGAAGAACGGGCTCGAAATTGGTCAATGCTACATGGGCCGCAGTGAATGCAAAAGCTTTGGCATGGATGAGCAGGAGTTCAGAACCGCCCTAACTCGATTGGAACTCAATGGAACTATAACCAAGACTTCAACCAAGAAGGGAACCACCATAACCCTGATAGATACTAGCATTTTTGACCCCAACTTTGAAACTCCAACCAAGACTCAAAATAACTCCAACCGAACTCCAACCACTAATAAAGAAGGAAATAAGGGAAAATGTATAAATAAAGGAAATGAAGGAATGGACGCCCACAAGGTGGGCAGTGGTTTTTCTGTTCAGGAGCTTAAAGAGTACGATCCGACTACCATACCAGCGCCGTCGCAGCAGGTCGTTCGATTCGTCAAAGACTTCGATGTCGACCACGGGGCGGCTCAACGGTGGTGGGCATCAAGCCGCTACTACGACTGGGTGATCCCTGGCAAGGATGGTAAGCCTACAAGAATGCGTTCATGGCCGCATGCACTACTGGCATTTGCCGAAGCTGACAAAGAGCGCAGTACCTCACAAGACAGCCTCAGCAGCGATGAGTTTTGGGCGTGGTTCAAATCCGAGTATGGTGATCGTGACGACGAATGGGCAGAAGACGTTAACGACGACGCATGGACAGCAGTAGAGGCGTGGATCGATCTTAACCAGCGTAGAGACTGGAAGGTCCTCAATCGCCAAAACGGACAGCTTGAGCCCTTGCGCGATTACCGAAAGGCATTCGTTGCCTACTATGATGCATGGCACGTGAGTTGGGATGAGGGGACATGGGCGTATGGACAATCTGCATAATTTCCAGACCCCCATGGGGGGTGGGGGCGTTCAAAACCTGTCTCGAAACGCGTTTTATACCGACACCGAATATGAAAAAAATGCGCGTGGTTTTTTTAGGGGGGGCACCCCCAAGCGACTATGAAACAAAATAACAACTACAAGCCAACTCGACGAACGTGCCGAGACGGCAGCGGGCCGAAGCCCTACGAGCTGATCCATGACCTGCTCGCGGAGAACGGCATTGAGGAAGCGGCAGCCGCCAGGCTTCACGATCTGATCGAGTTGCATGTCAATGACCAGTCACGCCGGGCAGCCGCAGAGGCCGTTTTCGCCGTATTGGAGCGGCTGGAGAGGGTCAACTGCACCGGTGCAGCCCTGTCATGGCTTTTGCGTGCTACCCCGGAAACTCAGGAAGAACTAGCCGAGCGGCTGGGAGCGAGTAAGCAGGCCATTTCGAAACAGATCAACGCACTGAAAATACATTTCGCCGACATGCTTATCGAGGATGGTGAGGCGAAGGGTTGACAGCGCGCGCTATAGGTATGGGAACACCAAATCAAAAATCCATTCGCCAGCTTGAAAAAGAGTTGGAGTCCATTGAAGAGCAGCTCCAGGAGAGCAACCGTCGTTGGGGGCCGCGTGCCGACCAAAAAGGCGATGCCAAGTATTCGGCGCGGGAGTTTCTGGCAACGGTCGCAGTCGTGGAGGATGCGCGTCACCGCCGCGATCAACTCACTGAGAATCTCATCCAGCGCGGCCCGCAAATCCTTGCTCAGCACCGCAAGCCGCATCCAGCCGCGATCACACCTGTTCGGTCTGGACTTTCCACGCACTGTCAAGACCTGCTACCCGATGCATCTGCTATCGCAGATTTTGAAGCCTTAATAAAAGTCTTCGAAGCCGATCCCGAATGGTGCGCCTTACGTGACGAAGTAGTTGCACTTTGGGAGCGCCGGGCGTCCCTTGTGGCAGAGCTGGAAACAAAGCGTATGGAGGCACACCGCTTGACCGCCGAAGCCCGGTTGGCCGAGGAAGCGCACGTAGCCGACGCCGTCCAGAAGGCCAAGGCAAGCCTGCCTGCGAAGGTCCAGGGTATGTTTACGAAGGTCAAGGAACTGACGGGGGGTTGATATGAGCGCCACTTTATCACGCACCGAATACAACAAGCTGCCGCCTCTGGCAAAGGCTACCTTCCATAAAACCGGTGGTAAAATCGTACACACCGGGGCCAACACCACGGCGGCGGCAGTAATTGCTAAACAGCTTATGGACGACAAAGGTCGCACCGGGCGAATCGTGACGCGTCAGGAATTTGACGCCATGAGCAGCCAGGAAAAATCTGCCTTCTTCGAAGACGGGGGACGCATCGGCGGACCGCATACTATCCGCGAAATTGCCAAGGCTTTCGGTCTTTCCTCTGCCGTGGCTGACGTTGCGATCTCGGCTTCGATGTCTCCTGAGAATTTCCGAGGATGGGCCGTTGCCCATACGCTCAAGAGTAGTGGTTGAGGAAACGCTACCGCCGTTCACATTGGCGGCGGTAGCAATCTATTTTGAGATGTTACGCACCGCGAAATTAACCGTAGATGGTGAGCGGATACCCCTTGTGGTTACTCGCCGTGTTGAAGTGCTGGCCATCCAAGCGGGAGTATTGGAAGCGGCCTGGCGCTGTGATCTGATCGCGATGCTGACGGTTGCCAAATTGGCCCTGTCCGATGAGCGCCCGCTCGCTGAATTTGCCGAAGCCATCGACGAAGAGTCCGGCGACATTATCAAGCAAGTTTCGTTGGCTTTAAGAGAACATGCCGCTACGGGCAGAGCCTTGTATTATCCCGAGCCAACAAAGCGGGAGCAACAGCAAACCCGACCTGACGGACTGAACTAGCATGTCGGGGGCAGTTGGCAATTTACACGTAGGGCTCACCGGCAGGGCGAAAGGCTTTGTCGACGCAGCCAACCGCGCTAAGCGGGGCGTGCATGCTCTCAGGCAGGAGACCGGCAAGGGCCGAGCCTCGTTTGCCCAGTTCTCCGATCAGATGAGTAAGGTGCGCAATGCCGTTGTGGGCGGAGGCATCGCCGCCGGGTTGATAGGCATAGCCACTGCGCAGGCGCGCGCCGCCGACGAGATCGACAAAGCCAGTAAACGGATCGGTGTCTCCACAGAATATCTTCAAGAATTTCGGTATGCAGCCACACAGACCAGTGACGTCACGAGGGACGTTGCTGACATGGCAATGCAGCGTTTCTCACGTCGTCTTGCAGAGGCGGCTAAGGGTGCGGGGGAATTAAAGGGGGTCCTGGAACAGTACAAGATTGCCGCAACCGATGCCCGAGGCCGCACGCGGTCAGTCGAGGCCGTCATGGACGATCTTGCCGATGCTATCAAGAGCGTGGAAAGCCCGCAGGAACGGCTCAGGATTGCTTTCAAGGCGTTTGACTCCGAGGGGGCCGGGCTTGTTACCACTCTGGAGAACGGAAGCGCCGCCCTGGCGAGATACCGGCAAGAGGCCGTCGACACATTCAACGTAATAGATGCCGGGTCAATTCACACACTGGTTAGGGCTCGCGATCAAATCAACAGTTACACCGGATCACTGAGTACCCTTGCGACAATAGCGGCGGGCAAAGCCCTTGAAGGACTCTCGATGTCAGGCGAAATGCTTGCGGTGTTTTTCGGGGCAATGGCCGATGGGCGCGATCCTATGGAGGCGGGCCTAAAGCTGGTTGCTGAGTGGAATGAAGAGACGGACGCCGCCGCAGGCTCAACCAATAAGCTCACTGAGGCACAGCTACGACTCAATGCGGCCATGGAAGCAGCCAAGGAGACGGCTGCAAATATAGCAGCTGCTACGGAAGACTTTAACAAACGCCTGAAGGTTGCGGAATATATTCGTGAAATACATGCCGAGGCCCGCGAAGCAGTAGCAGCTATTAATGAAAACGATCTGCTCTCGGCGATGACACCAGCCGAAAAACTGGAGTACGCGAAAGGTCGGATCGAGGAGCTAAGGCAGGTAGCGGCGGACGCGAACATAGAGACACAAGCCGGGGCTGAACTATACGCAGATGCGGTCAAGAAGGCGACCGAATATCACCAAACCGCGCTTGAATCCCAACGCGAGCTAACGGAGGAACTGAAACGCCAAACTGAAGAAATGCGCCTCCAGCGTAAGGAAGCCGAAGCAGCAAGGATCGAGAAGATCGAGAACGAGCTTGGTTTCACACAGCAACAGTTTCAGGACAAGACGCGGGAAGTGATGAAAAACAACCCTTACTTGTCCCCGGCCCAAGCGATGCACTTTGCACAGGTCCGGCTCAAGAAAGAGGCCAGAGACGCGGCCAAGAAGGCAAAAAAGGGAGATAGCTTTTATGGCGAGGGTACATCCAAAGACGCATTCGAGAAAAGTAGTATGCCCTCGCTGAAAGGCGAAACCAGAACCGGCGGATCGGCGGGCGAAGTTCATTTTGCATTCCGAAGTGGCCTGTCAGCCGATCCCGCCATTCAGGCTGCCAACGCCTACAGGGCAAGGCTCAATGCACTAGGCCGGCGTGCCTTTACCCTGCGCGCCGGGGGCTACAGCGGCTATCGTGACGATCTCGGCGGCATTCAGTCTCTGTTCGCGCCGGGGTCCGGCATGGCCAGCACACTCAGCACGAGCGGGGTATCCTACCAGGTCAAGCGGGCCGAGGACCGGCAAGAACGCATGGCCGACAGGCTCGACCAGATGGCAGACGACATCAACGAGCTGACGAACAAGGTTACGGGCCGGGTTAACCGGTAGAGACTTTCATCGGAAAGGGGTACGTTAGTGGTCGCCGCTTTGGGTAATGATCTGATTTTGCCGTCTTTCCCGGTTCGCGGTTTTGAGGTGCTAACCGTTAGCACCTGTTCGCGAATTTTCATAACGAAGGGGTCGCTGACCGCGCACATCTCGGCAATAGCCCGATCTGACAAGGCGGCGAACTCGCCTTCGCCGCCTCGGCAATGGCCTTCGCCGTCAGCTTGCCGCCCGTCGCCGCCACCGCCTTGGTCAGCACTTCCTCGCGCTTGGCGGGTTCGACTTTCGAAAGTTCGCGGGCTTGGCTTTCAGTTGTAATTTTGGGACCAATTGGTCCCAGTTCTTTCACAACTTCATTGCCTTCAATGATTCGATTAACATGACGCTGTGAGAGCCCCCACTTTTCACGGCAGTAGGTTTTAAAGTCTCCATGAGTTACCCGATACAGACGACCGTCACGGATGGCGCACAGCGCTTCGCCCACCTCAAGAAAGGTCTGCATGCCCTTCTCGATCCTCTGCTCGTGGTATTGGAGATCGTTTTTCTGCTTGCCCGGTAGGGCACGATAGGACAACATTATCAACATGGCCGTGGAAAGCCTACTAACACAAGTTCTTCACTTTGCACCCCGCTGGCAGTTGGGAGGGCTCCTTGTGTGCCCAATTTCCACCCCGGACGGGCGGGGTGCTCCTTGGAGAGATACTAATGGGAAAAGTGCGCGTTACCCTTACCCTGGACGGGCCGGAAGCAAAGGCCTTAGAACGATTAGCAGAACTGTTTGAAATAGAACATCGAGGCGTGGAGCGAGGACACATACGGTCAAAGGTCGCAAATCGCTATCTCGGAGAGGCCCTTCTATGCTTGGAGGACGAAATGGACAGCGGCTTTGAGGTTCCGTTTTGCCCGCGTTTCGAGTTGGCAAAAGGTGAGTGGCGACATTCCGAGCGCTTGAATGGAGAGCGCAGCATTAAGCGCGACAACATCGTCGAATTCGTGAATGAGGCAGCAGAGGAAGCCGCCGAAGATACATGTGAAGATGCACCGATACCTTACAGGCCGCCCCAATACTACCTACGAAAATTTAGGAATGAATTCAACGCGGATGCATTGAAGCAGCGTTTTAGTCACTCGGCTGCTTACCTAATATCCGCTTTAGCGGAAGACATTGAGGTAAACCATAATAGCTTCAGGAAGTACGATATGAGCCCTCCCAGAGTCTGGGATTGGGCGCAGGTGTATCGTTGGGCAATCCCCAATAATAAGATAGCTGAAGATGAACAGACAACATGGGCATTCGAGAATGGAAGAATAACTTGGATTCGAACAGGAGAACGAAATCAGTCATGAGCAACCGTACACTCACCGAGGCCGACATTGAGGCGGTAGCCGACCGGGTTGTCTCTAAACTCGAAGCCTTGCACTCTCCGATCGTGTCACGAGCCGAGGCAATGAACCTGGCCAAGTGTAAATCGCTATGGGCCTGGCAACAGTTCACGAAACGGCACAAGCTGAAACCGATCCCTGGCAGGACCGACGCCTACAGCCGGGAAAAGGTTCAGCACGCCGTTAATCGGGAAGCAAAGCGTTAATCCAAGTGCAAAACAATGACCGGTATATCCATAGAACTCACAGAGGAGCAAATCGAGGCCATTGTTGACGCTGTAGAAGCCCGGTTGGCCAAGCGCCGCCTTGAGGCCTTCGAGGCCCCGCTCACAGTCAAGGAGTTCGCCGACAAGGTGAACCTCTCCGAGCGCTCAGTCTACCGGATGGTCGACGACAAGGAGATCGAGCGGGTTTCCGGCATCTCGAAAATCCTGATCCCGGCCCGAGAACTCAAACGCTTCATGTGAAACCAGCCATTTCGAGGCCGTCCGAAAGGGCGGCTTTTTTGTTAACTATATGTTGACATGGCCCTGCTCTGTATGTTTACTGACTGTAAACAATGAGAGTCATCACCAAAGCAAGGCTGCTTGAACTGGCCAAGGCCCATGCCGACAGCCTGCCGAGCGTCAAGCTGTGGCTATCGACCGTCCAAAACGCCGCCTGGAGTAACTTTGCCGACCTACGCAACACTTTCAATTCCGCCGACATGGTGCACCTCGACAGCGGCAACACCGTTTATGTCTTCAATATCCGTTCATATCGCCTCATCGCTGCCATTCATTTCACGCCGAAAAGTCCGGACAAGGGACGGGTCTACGTCCGCGAATTTCTCACGCACGCCGATTACGACAAGAACACTTGGAAGGAAAGGAACTGATTCATGAAAACGCTCATAGACCGCAACGCCACACTGCCCGCAACCTATACCGGACTGGTCAAGGCGTTCATGCCGCGCCCGATCCATGACCAGGTCGGCCACGATAACACTCTGGCCGTCATCGACGCCATGGCGGGCCGTCCCCTCAATGATGAGCAGGAGGAATACTTGGACTTGCTCTCGACACTTCTTGAAGCCTACGAGGATGATTTGCTCAAGGATGAGCTGGAATCGCTTCCGCGGGGCCTGCCGATGCTGCAATATCTTTGCGAGGAAAACGACGTCAACGGGGCAGAGTTGGGCCGCATTCTCGGGGTAGGGCGTGCCCAGTCGTCTTTATTGCTCAAGGGAGAACGCAAGCTTACGGTGTCGCATATTCAACGGCTCGCTGAGCACTTCAAGGTGTCCGCGGAGCTATTCATGGGACGAGCTTGAGCCCGAGAGCAAACGCTGAATTTTAGCGTGACTATTCGGTGGCTTGCTTCGATTTTTGCCGTTCGCCAATGTTCATAAGTCGTTGGTTCCGAAATGGTAGGCCCTCGGGGACTCGAACCCCGAACCAATTGATTAAAAGTCAACTGCTCTACCGATTGAGCTAAGGACCCATGTCATTTGCCTGGCGGCAAAACGAACGTAAAGTTAAAGCATTAGCAGAGGTTTTCCGAGCCTGACAAGCACTTTTGAACACAGAGTTGATTCAAACCCTGATTCTTCCTCCCGTAGACAAAATAGATGGCCTGCGGATGAGAATATTCTGCGTTGCCGACACAGGGCTCGGTTGTTAGACAACGACCCATGAATGACTCTCTGTTTTCCTCCATCGTTTGCGCCACGCTTCTGACATCAAGTGCGTTGTTTTGCGGTTGTTCCCAGCCGGTAGCCGACAGCGTTACGCTCGGGGCTGAGCAAACCCAGCGGGGCCTCGTCGGTTACGATGAGACTTCCTACGAATATCCGGTGAAGGAACCCGGCACCAATCGCTACGTTACTATCGCGGTGCCCGAGCCATTGGGCTATGAGCCCACCTATGAGGATTACCTGAAGTGGAAGCGCGGCGAAAGCATGGCCCGAAAGGCTCCTCCAGCCGACCCGGATCATCAGCCTTGAGCGGCTAATCGACGTGATGAGGGTTTGACGGTTTAACTCGAATTTCTTTGGTCCGTGATTGGATTACGCTTGAAGTTGGCTTTCGAACTGCTAATCGGATTAATCGAACGAGGGTAGCATTTTTCACCATAACCTTCCTCGCCATCGAACCTGCAAATAACGAACCATGGCTACAAAGAAGACGACCACCAAAAAGGCAGTCAAAAAGACCGCCACCAAAAAGGCTGTGACCAAGAAAGCGGTCACCAAAACGGCGGTTCCTAAAAAAGCCGCTGCCAAGAAGGCAGCCCCGAAGAAAGCCGCGGCTCCGGCCAAGGCCCCCGCGCCGCTCACGACCATCGTGGCCCAAACCGATGTGGGTTGGGGCAACAGCATTTACCTGCGTGGTGAAGGCGGTGGCTTGTCCTGGGAAAAGGGCACGCTGATGGATTGGGTCGACGGCGCCTGGTCCTGGTCGACCACGGCGGCAAAGTCTGGTGTCACCTTTAAGTTCCTCATCAATGATGAGGTCTGGTCACAAGGTGAAGACCTGACGGTTGCCTCCGGCGGCACCAGCATCTCCGCTCCGCTATTTTAAGGCCCGCTTGGGGTGGCCTCATCCCTGGGGTGGGGCAGTGAGTCCGGGTTGAGACGTGCCAACTCGCGTTGCAGGCGTGTGACGCTGTCTTTCGCCTGCTCGTTGGGTTCGCTGACGTATTCGATCGCGTCCACTTCGATGCGTGAGAACGGCCTTGGCAGGTAAAAGCCGTCCCAACTCTTCAGGCGCTTGCCGCGCGTGAAGCGCATTCCGAAAACGATGACCGGAATACCTGCTTTGCGCGCGACCAATACCGCGCCGGGCTGGAACACGTAGCACGGCCCGCGCGGGCCGTCCGGGGTGATGCCGATATCGCCCCCATCTTCGACGACGCGCAGGACCTCGCGCATGGCCTGGGCACCGCGCCAGCTGCTGGAGCCGCGCACCGCGCGAATGCCTACCAGCCGGAAAAACGCAGCCAGCCAGGCGCCGTCCTTGCTCGCGCTGATGAGCCCGTGCATATGGCGATTCGCATGCGGTCGGCGGTAGCGCCGGTAAATCTCCGCGATGATGAACAAGCGGTTGTGCCAAAGCAGGAAAACCTGGGGCTGGTCTCGCGCCAGCAGCTCGCGCATGGCGGGGGAGGGCTGCAGGCGCAGGGTAAGCGTCCACAGGCGCGCCACGATAGCGAGCGGCAGCATGGCCAGCAGCTTCCAGCCCGATATGCTTTCTACCTTTCGCGCTTCCTGTGTTGAATTTTCCTGCTGCAAGCCAAACGGTCTAGGGACAAGCTTGCCGCCTTTCCAGAACATTTACCACTCATGAGTAGCACCCGTCCGCCCTGTCCGTTTCTGCCCGAGGCCCTGCCCGGCATGGATTGGCGTAGCCTGAACCGGCACCGGGACAATCAGGGCGCGGACTTCTACGAGGCGGCCCTTCGCTACGCCCAGCATTTGTGGCAGCAGGGATTATCCGCGCGCGCGCTGCTGGCGGTGGACCGTGCGCTCTTCGCGGAGCTGTGCGGTGACGAGGCCGTCCTGCGTGACTGGCCTTTGCCCTATCGGGTCGTGCCCTGGATGCTGCGTGAGAATCCCGAGGGCGTCTTTATCGGAAATCCCCGCGTGCATTACCAGCATCTCGCCGACCGCGTGCGGGGCGAACGGGCCGGGCAAAAGCGTTGGCGGGCCTGGGCCTGTTGGGCCTTGGTGCGTCGCGAGTCACCCGAACTTCCCGGCGATCCCAAGCACGAGGTGGAAGAGCCTACCGAGCAGTTTATCACGGAGATGCTGGTCCAACACGGTATCCCGGGCGAGGCCGTTATATGGAAGAGCCTGTTGCTCTAGCCTAGGAGCTGCGCCTTCTAGGTAAAAACTTTCCAGTAGAACCAGCCCGCCATGAAGGCCGCGATGGCGAGCTTGAGCACGCTGGAGAGGATGGCGCCAACGATGGTGCCCACGCCGGCTTTACCGGATTCCTTGGCTGTGCGGCCGGCGGAAAGCTCGCCAATGACCGCCCCGATGATGGGCCCGAGAATGAGCCCGACCAGGGGCGTTAACACAAACGGGCCGATGATGGCACCCAGTAGAGCGCCCACACCCCCGCGCCAGGTGGCGCCGAAACGCCGGGCCCCGTAGTAGCTCATGACGAAGTCCAGGATTTGAGCTACAAGCGCCAGCACGCCGTTGATGATGATAAAGGTCCAGGTCAGGTCCTCCGGCACCCAGAGCTTATAGACAATCAGGCCGAGCCAGACGATGACCACGCCCGGAATCACCGGCAGGACCGTGCCCGCCAGCCCGATTAGAATCAATATCGTGGTGACGGTCAGCGCCCAATAATTAAGGTCGTGCTCCATTTTTGTAAGGGTTACGGTGACGCCCCGGTTTTTTCTAGTCAAACCCGCATCCATCGTTAGGCTAACCTAATAATACCTTAATTAACGTGAGCGACCTACCCAATTCCGACGCCTTCGACCAGATGCAGGACTTCTTCGCCCAGGAGGAGTTTCTTGCCTTCTTTGACTTCCACATGCCCCAGACCGGCGGCAAGCGCACCCTTGAAGGGCTCTGCAAGGTGGCAAGGCCTGCCAACGAGGCCCGCGAGCGTGTCAACTACCTCTGTCTGACCTTCATCGTCGATACGCCGAGTCGTGTCGAGGAGGACAAGATCGAGGCCATACTGGGCAAGCTCGACGCGCGTGCCTTCAAGGCCCATATCCCGTCTCTGCAGACCATGACTTCGGTACCGACCAGCGATCGCCGGGCGGAGAACTACATTCACCAGATGGACCTCATCTTCGGTAAAGGCGCCGATCTGGAGGTGCGTGAAGTCATCCCCATGATCATGTTCACCATCCGCGAGGCTGGCTTCAAGACCGAGCGTCCCCAGTGGTGGGACGAAGAGGCCATCAAGCCGCAGCCCTCCCAGGCGGAAAAGGCCAACTGGGGCAACCGCTTCAAGGCCCTCATGGGCGCGCTCAAGCGCTAATCCAACTCATCGCCATGCCCACCGTCACCTTCAAAGTTTCCAACGTTACCGCGGAGTGGACCGGTGAGCATGACAGCATCCTCGAGCTGGCCGAAGCCGAGGGGCTGACGCTGGACTTCGGTTGCCGGATGGGCAACTGCACCGCCTGCCAGCAGGCAATCCTTTCCGGCGAGGTCGAATACCCCAATGGTCATGACGGGGAGCCCGACGACGGCAACGCCCTTCTCTGCTGCTCCGTCCCCAAGGGCGACATCGTCATCGATGCGTGATGCATGACCGGGGCGTTGTGCGCCCGGATAGTGGTGTGTAGCTGCCCAATGTAGCCAACGCAGCGAAACGATCCAATCGAGCCAGCGTAACTATTGACACTATAAAAAAGTATGATATAATTTGTGGATGATGACCAATCCACAGAACCGTCCACCTTAGCGGCGAGGCCATTCACGAATGGTTGATGCCGTAACCGGCGATTGACCGGAGGACACTTGCGACGCCTGTCGCGCCCATCGAGCGCGCGTCAGGGAAACCTTAAACGTTCGCCAGGAGAAATCCGCTCAACCGAGGTTACGACCCCGACCGGACGATACGTTCTTTGAAAGAGGTTGCGCCTAGCTGATGCTTTGTGCGGCGTTAAGGCGACCGGCGGCGTAGTCCCAGTTGACCACGTCCCACCAGTTCTTGATGTAGTCGCCGCGGCGATTCTGGTACTTGAGGTAATAGGCGTGTTCCCACACGTCCAGCGCCATGATGGGGATGACGTTCCACATGCTCCAGTTCTGGTGCTTTTCGGCCTGCAGGATGACGAGCTGGTTGCCCATCGGTTGCCAGCCGAGAATGGCCCAGCCGCTGCCCTGTACCTTGGCGGCGGCTTCCGAGAACTGCCCCTTGAAGGCGTCCATGGAGCCGAAATGCGTTGAGATTTGCTTCTCGAAGGCGGCGGACGGCTTGTCGGTCCCGGCGGGTGCCATCCCGGCGAAGAAGACGGTGTGCAGGTTGTAACCGGCGCCATTGAAGGCCAGCGAGTTTTCCCAGTAGGAGATCTGCGGGTAATCACCGGCTTCGCGGAACTCCTTCAGCTTGGCCAGGGCGGCGTTGAGCCCCTTCTTGTAGCCGTTGAAGTGAATGTCGTGGTGCAGACGCATCGTCTCGGCGTCGATGGACGGCTCGAGGGCGTCGTAGGCGTAGGGCAGGGGCGGCAAGGCGTACTCGCCGTTGGCGTCCTGCGGCACGGTAAAGAGCTCCTGCGCGGCCTGGCTTTCCGCGGCAGAGGCTTGCGAACTGAGTCCTGCCAGGCCCAGCCCGGCGAGGGCGGCCCCGCTCATGAAGCTACGGCGCGGCAAAGAGGAAGAGACAGAGGGTTCGTTGGCGGAGGACGTTTGATTCATGACTATAGAGGTTATAATGCTTGCCTCTAATGTCAATCAGGGCGGCTTTTTGTTCCCTACTGCCTCACTTAGAGCAAATCGCGAATGGAGCCGTAGTCGGGGTCGAAAAGGCGGCGGTACAGCCGGATGGCCTCGTGATCGGTCAGTTGCGCGAGGTAGTCGCAGAGGCGACGGGCACGGGTGGTTTCATCCGGTGCTCTTTCCACCCAGGCCAGGGTGGGTTGCGGCAGCAGGTTGAGCGAGGTGGCCAGCGAGGATGCTTTTCGGTCGGATGCACCCAAGTGGCAGTCGAAGAGCGTGTTGAAGAGGCGCTCGAGCAGAAAACCGCTTTTGAACTCGCCCTGCTGGATGGACGGCGAGCGGAAGACCAGGTCCAGCGCGATGCTCTTGTAGAGTGCGCACTCGGACAGGATTTCGCCGGGGACTTCCAGCCGCCAGCAGTGACGTTGGCTGAGGTGGGAAAGCGGGCCTTGGTGAGGCACGAGTCGCGCGGCGCGGATGAAGTGGCCGATTTTGCGGGCGAAGATGGCTTCGAGGTATTCCTTCTCGATCAAGTCCAGCAAGGCAGGCAGGGCGGGGGAATCGGCCAGGGGCTTTTGCCAGCCCTGCGCCTCCGCAGCCCAACGCTCGATGAGGGGTCGCGTGATGAAGCCGGCTTTGAGCGCGTCGATGATGTCGTGCAGGGAGTAGGCGGTGTCGTCCGCCCAGTCCATGATTTGGCACTCGATGCTCTTGTGGGTGTTGGCCTCTTTGGCGGAGGCCTTGGGCCACTGGCCATCCGCGATGAAGTCGCGCGCGACGGCCTGTTCGTCATAGAGGAAGTGGTTTTGCGGCGGCTCGTCGAACTCGGACCGGAGCGCCTTGTACTTCATGACGCCGTCGAGGAAGGCCCGGCTGGGCGCCATGCCCTGCGGTCCGGAAGAGCGTTCCCAGAAGACCTCGGTGAGGATGCGCACGGTTTGCGCGTTGCCTTCGAAGCCGCCCCAGGGCGCCATCAGCTCGTTGAGCTTGCGTTCGCCGATGTGCCCGAAAGGCGGGTGGCCCAGGTCGTGGGCCAGCCCGACGGCCTCGATGAGGTCGCCGTCGATGGCGGCCTCAGGTACCTGGCCGGTCAGCTCGGTGGCAATGGAGCGGGCGATGCGCGCGACCTCCAGCGAGTGCGTCAGGCGCGTGCGGTAGAAGTCGTATTCGCCCGACTGGAAGACCTGCGTCTTGGACTGCAACCGCCGGAAGGCATACGAAAAGATAACCCGGTCGCGATCACGTTGGAAGGCACTGCGGCTATCCTGGGAGGGCGCTTCGCGGGGTTCACCAAAGCAGGCGGTGTCGAAGCCGGTGTAAAAGCTGTCAGGCATGGGTGAGGTTCTTACTTGGCAAAGTGAGCGGTTACGTCAAACTCGTAACTTTTCGTTGCAGACCATGTTGAAAAGCAGATTTTACCCCTTTGGCGCAATCCTCGTTTGTCTGATCGGATGTGCCGGCATTCTTCAGGCACGTCCCGGGGAAACCCGCAGCACGCTGGAACGCCGTCTCCTGGCCGACCGCACCGCGGTCAAGGTGTCCTCAAGGGATGTCGAAGCCAAGCTGGACGACCGTAGCGTGCCTTACAAACACCTCTACGATCATTTGCCCGAAGGTGCGGAGCACGAAATCTACTTCAAGCCCGCCGAGAACGTCAAAGCCAGCCAGGGCGATCTGGAGGAGAACCGCTTTCCCGATGGCTGGGAGGTGCACGTCATCTACTTCAAGGATCGCTCTGTTTTTGAGGCCTACCGGCGCAATGGCAGTGGCATTACACGCTTCGAACAGGAGGGGCTGCTGTCGCTGAACAAGGGCCAGTCCTTCTGGAAGAAGGTCGACAAAAATCAAGCCAAGCCCAGCGCCATCGGCTACGAGTACGAGCGTGACGACGGCGAAGTGCGCGCTTTGCGCAACCGGAATTACTTCATCCTGTACTTGCCTGAATTCGACGAGCTTGTCTTTGCCAGCATGGAGGAAAAGCGCACTGAGGATGAGGAGGAAGCCAAGGAAAAGGCACCTGACAGTCTTGCAGGTTTTTAGCTGAAAGTGACTCTAATCACGTTTCGGGAGGCTTTTTCTAAATTTTTACCGGCTCGTCGCAGGATTGACAGAGGACTGGGCTAGGTTCTCGATTGAAAACACCTTCTCAGTTTATCCACTATGTCGGCCCGCAGTCGTAAGCACGTAAAAATCCTTGGACATCGCTTTAAGCGGGAGTCGTTCTTTGCGGCGGTGGTAGCCTTTGCGATCTTCGTCACCGTTATTGTTGTGGCCTGGATTGTTTTGCTGCTTGTCCTGGACAGGCGTCAGCAGAAGACGATGGCGGATTCTCTGGCCAAGGAGCGTGCGCAGGCACAGGCTGCGGCGCAGCAACCAGCTACGCCCATAGTAGTGGAGGAGCAGCCCAGCGCCTTGGAGCTGTTCTGCGAGGAGCAGCAAACCCGTAGCGGATTTCCGGTTGCCGGCCCTATCAAGATGAGCGGGGTGGACACGCAATCGAAGGAAAAGCTTCCGTTTATCTTCTGGTGGTCGCCCAAGGGTGTGCGTCTGCGCTACGTTCCTGAAGAGGGCGCGTCAACCGATCTGGTCACCGATGGCGTGCATTGCTGGCAGATAACCGCCGCAGGCCCGAAGCGGATCGACGGTGAGCCGGATGGGATGTTCGTCAACCAGCTCTGGCGACTGTTCGATCCGCTCAGCAATTACGGACGGCGTGGGTTTGCCTATCGCATGCTTTTCGACGAGCGCTTCCGCAATCAGGATTGTCGGGTTATTGGGCTGCGGGAACAGGGCAAGCGTGAGGTGCGCTTCTTCTTCAATGTGGATACTTTGGATGAGATCCGGCGGTTGGTCTGGCTGGTCGGCCAGCAGGAAGGGCAGCGGGAAATACTCATGGACAACTACCGGGATGTCGGTGGAACCCGGCTGCCAAGCCAGATATCCATCCTGTCCGGTAAGGATCTACTGCATGGCATGGCGATTGATTCAGTGGAAATTCTACCGGAGGAGCCGACAGGCCTTTTTCACCCTAAGGCATTCAACTAGAGTTAGTTAAAACGCAGAACCGGCTCTTGTTCATTTTTTCTTGAACTAATCGAACACAATTGCCATAGTGTCGGTTTTTCTTGTGGATTCACTCGCTCAATCGGATCCGGATTCCCTCAATGCCTCCGCGAACTCGCTGGCGGAATGGGAGCTGGCGACCATCGAGCTCTTCGTGCACGCGGCTCAGTTGATCGGCATACCGAAGTCGATGGGGCAGATCTACGGCCTGCTGTTTTGCTCGGAAGAGCCGTTGCCGATGGATGCCATTATTGAGCGTCTGGCCATCAGCAAAGGTTCGGCCAGCCAGGGCCTGAAAACCCTGCGCCAGATCGGCGCCGTGCAAACGGTCTACCAGCACGGGGATCGTCGTGATCACTACAAGGCCGAGCTGGGCCTGCGCCGGTTGTTTTCCGGATTTATTGCCAATCAGATGGGGCCTCACCTGGATAACGGGGTCCGGCGTCTGGAGCACATTGCCGAGCTAACCGGTCAATTGGAGAACGAGGCCCGGGATGTCGCCGAGGAGCGCCTGAAAATCTTGCGCAACTGGCACAACAAGACCTCCAAACTTTTACCGCTGGTCCAGAAGATACTCTGAGCCGGCGCGCTTCCCTGATGGGACGCATCAGTCAACCCACCAACGCCGATTGGCTTCCTTTTCGAGGGAACGGCCAAGGGCGGCAGCTTGTATAAATCACTTATCATGTTAAAACCAGCACTCGACGAACTGCGCGCGACACTGGACCGTTTCGAGGCGCAATTGCCCCTCGTGGACGAGGCCGGCCGAGAAATTATCCGCAGCCTGCGTCACGGCGGCAAGGTCCTCTCCTGTGGCAACGGTGGCAGTGCGGCGGACGCGCTTCATCTGGCCGAGGAGTTTGTCGGCCGCTACCGGGGCGAGCGCAAGTCCCTGCCCGCTATTTGCCTCGCCGCCGACGTCACGGCCCTGACCTGTATCGGCAACGACTACGGCTTTGACGATGTCTTTTCCCGCCAGGTCGAGGGCCTCGGCCGCAAGGGAGACGTCCTCGTGGCCTTCACCACCAGCGGCAACTCGCCCAACATTATCAAGGCCCTCGAAGCCGGCAAGGCCGCCGGGCTCTACACCGTGTTGTTGGCCGGTAAGGACGGCGGACGTGCCAAGGGGCTGGGCGACCTCGATATCATCATCCCCGCCAATGACAGTGCCCGCATCCAGGAGGTACACACCTTTATCCTGCACTCCTGGCTCGAAATGGTCGAAGCGGAGAAATGGTAGCACTTGGGTGGGGCTGGCCTCAATCAACCTTAATTGATTCCTACTATGAGCCACGAAAAGGAACGGGCTATTCTCGATAAATTTGCCGGGCTGCGCATGCTGGTGGTGGGCGACGTAATGCTCGACCACTACATCTGGGGTGACGCCACGCGTATCTCTCCGGAGGCCCCCGTGCCGGTCGTACATGTCTTTCGTGACACCTACACGGCGGGCGGCGCGGCCAATGTCGCGCTGAATTTGCGCGGCCTCGGCGCCACTGTCGAGCTGGCCGGGTGCGCCGGTGACGACGAGCCCGGCCGTCGTCTGCATAGTATTCTCCAGACCGACGGGGTGGCCTTCGACGCGGCCTGGCTGGCGCCGTCGTTGCCGACTATTTTAAAGACGCGCGTGCTGGTGCAAAAGCAGCAGCTTTGCCGTATCGACCGCGAAGAGAAGCCAGCGGCTTATGCTGAGGCTGCCGCCGCCCGGCTCGCCGCGCTGGTCGAAGCCGTGGGGCAAGCCGATGCCGTCATTATTTCCGACTATGCCAAGGGCATGCTTGGGGCGGAACTCTGGGAGGCCTTGCTCAAGGCCGCTCATGAAAAGGGCTGCCTGCTGGCGCTCGATCCGAAGCCGCGCCGCCGGCTGGCCTTTAGCGGCCCCGACCTGCTGACGCCGAATCGTTCGGAGGCCTTGCAATTGGCCGGGCTCGAAAGCGATCCTCACGACCTCTTTCCAGCGGAGGAAGTCTGCCGCCTGATCTGGGAAAAGTATCGGCCCAAGAACCTTGTCATCACTCTCGGGGCCGAAGGGATGTTGCTCAGCCGCGAGGGCAGGGTGGAGAAGACCATCCCGACCGTGGCCCAGGAGGTCTTCGATGTTTCCGGCGCGGGTGATACTGTCATCGCTACGCTGACCGCCGCCCTCGCTGCCGGAGCGGATTTGGAAACCGCCGCCCATCTGGCCAACGTTGCTGCCGGCGTGGTCGTCGGCAAGGTCGGTACCGTGGCGGTGACTCTGGAAGAGCTGAGAGAAACGTTGGAAGTTTGATGCCGACCGTTCTTCGCATCGGACCGTACCGATTTCATTTTTATAGTCGTGAAAATGACGAACCCGCGCACATACATGTGGCACGGGACGACTTGGAAGCCAAATTTTGGCTGGAGCCAGTTGAATTGGCCCGAAACTTTGGGTTCCCGGATAACGAGCTGAACAAACTTGCTAGAATGGTGGAAGAGAATTACGCTACACTAATTGAATCGTGGAATAGAGTTCATGGCTGAAGAACGGGAAATCATAGCAACTCGAGTATGGGTAGAGGATGGCAGAGTTCACCTGGTGCTTGACGATGGTTCGTCGCACGCCTTTCCCGTGAAATACTATCCTCGCTTGATGCAAGCAACCGCATCGCAGTTGAACGCTGTGAGTCTGCGTGTGGGTGGCCGTGCGTTGCGCTGGAACGAGCTGGATGAAGACATCTGGGTTTCTGATGCGGTTTGTCAGAATTACCCTCGCTCCCGGGATATCGCTGTTGCCGAATCACCGGCGCCTTATAAGAGCTAAGCGCTGTTGCTTTAGCATTTCCGTATTTTCCCTTGAAAACTTACCTCGTTACCGGTGTGGCTGGCTTTATTGGCCAGCGTACTGCCCAGTTACTTTTAGAGCGCGGCGATGCCGTCGTCGGGCTCGATTCTCTCAACGACTACTACGATGTGCGGTTGAAGCAGCACCGGTTGGAGGAGTTGACGGCGCAGCCTGATTTCCGCTTCGTGCAGGGCGACATCGTCGATGCTGCAGTGCTGGAGTCGCTTTTCGGCGAGCATGCATTCGCGGCTGTCTATCATCTGGCGGCACGCGCGGGCGTACGCTATAGCGTGGAGGAACCCGGCCTGTACATGCAGACCAACGTTACCGGCGCGCTCAATGTCATGGAAGCCATGCGCAAGCATGATGTTAAGAAACTGCTACTGGCCTCGACGTCCTCGCTGTATGCCGATGAGGCCATGCCCTTCAAGGAAGACAGCGCGTCCAATACGCCGCGTTCTCCCTATGCCGCGTCAAAAAAAGGAGCCGAGGCGCTGGCCTACACCTACCATTTTCTGCATGGGCTCGATGTCTCGGTGCTGCGTTACTTTACCGTCTATGGTCCGGCGGGGCGGCCGGACATGTCGCCGTTGCGTTTCATCCGCTGGATTGATGCCGGAACGCCCATCACCTTGTACGGTGACGGTACGCAGGGGCGTGATTTTACCTTTGTTGATGATATCGCCAAGGGGACTTTGCTGGCCGAAAAACCGCTCGGCTATGAAATCATCAACCTCGGTTGCGGACAGCAACCGGTGCGCATGAATGACTTCATCGCCATCATCGAGGAGCTACTCGGCAAGCAGGCAGTCATCGATCGTAAGCCCTTCCTCGATGCCGATATGCTGGATACCATGGCGGATATCACCAAGGCCGGTAAGCTGCTCGGCTGGCAGCCGCAGACCTCCCTGCGTGCCGGCCTCGAGAAAACCGTGGACTGGTATTGCCGGAACCGCGAGTGGTTGCTGCAGTTTGATTTTTAATGGCAATGAGCTCAAGACACGGCAGACGCTCAAGTCGTGCTAGCGCGGACACCCGTCCATCGCTTACCACGCAGGAGCGCTGGACGGCGCTGACGGTGGCCTTGGCGGTGTGTGTGCCACCATGGCTATTGGGCGGCATGCGCTGGTGGCAGCAGTTGATTTTCCTGGGGCTGGCGATTCTTCCTTTTGTCTGCGCTTTGGTGCTTCCCGGTCCGACGACCACACGCGAGCGCGTCCTGCGGCTGTTGCGTTTTCCGGTGTTTTGGATCAGCCTGTTCTTCCTGGCTTACATTATAATCGGAGCCCTCAACTACTCGTGGGACTATGTTTCCTATCCCGATCGAGGTACCTGGAAGATGGTGCGGCTGCCGGCGGAGGATTACATTGCGTGGTTGCCCCAGGGCGTGCGCACTCCCTTTGACAAAATGAGCCCGTGGCGTGTGGTGATTCTCGTTGGCAGCGGATTGCTCCTGGCCTGCTCGGTATGGGTAGGCATGACGCGTAGGCGGGCCCTGCATCTGGTGATTGGTATCGTAGCGATGAACGCCTTTCTGGTCGCGCTGCTGGTGATTCTGCAGGAGTTGAGTGATACCAAATTGATTTATTGGCATTACACACCGGTTAACCCCCATTTCGCAGGCCCTTTTCACTACCGTAATCACGGAGTCGCCTACCTGTACCTGGGGCTGGCAGCGGCTTATGGGGCCGTGTTTTTACATTGGCGTCGGATGCGCGAAGAGGCTTTGACGTCCAGCCCGGCTCCGCTCTTCATGTTTTTCGCATTTGTTATCCTCATGGCCATCTTCATGGCGGGTTCGCGCGGGGGAATTGTTTTCAGTGCGTTGGTGAGTGGCATGGCTGCTCTGGTTTTTCTCAAGACGGTCATTACCTCCGGCCGTCAGGGCTTTATCGCTTTGGCGGTGGTTGGCGCGTCACTGGCCCTGGGCTTCTATTTTGCCTGGCCGATGCTGCAGCGTGCCCTGCCGGAGTTGAGCAAGCGCTGGAGCCAGACGGAGAAGAGCTTTGATACTTTGAAAGAAAATGAGGGTGTGGCGGACCAGCGTATTCTGCTGACTCAAGCGACCATGGAGATGTGGCGGGACCGCCCCTGGTTGGGCTGGGGGGCTGGCAGCTACCGGTTTATCTTCCCCAAGTATCAGATAAGGTACAACTATCTGTATTACTCGATAAATTCCATACGGTTCTATCTCAAAAGTCAGGGCAAGCGGCCCCTTCGCCATCAGGGTATTTATTATGCTCATAACGATTGGGCGCAGTCCCTGGCGGAATATGGCATCATTGGTGTTGGGCTGCTCTGTCTGAGCCTGGGGTATTGGGCCTTTCTGGCCTTGCGTCACCTGTCGGATTTTAGCGGGGAAGTGTTCATGCTCTACTCTGGTGCAGGTGCCCTTTTCCTGCACAGCCTGTTCGATTTTCCTTTTTGGAATCCGCCGGTGCTGTTTCTATTCGTTGTGCTGTTGGCTATGGCCGGCACTCAAATAACTTTACCTGCACAGCGTCGTCAATCCCATGCCTAGCGCTTTCATCACCGGTATCACCGGCCAGGATGGCTCCTACCTGACGGAGCTCCTGCTGGCAAAAGGTTATACGGTTCACGGGCTGGTTCGCCGCTCCAGCAGTCTTGACCGGGGCCGTCTGGACAACCTTGAGGATGTCTCCGATGAAGCCCGCGCGCGCCTGCACCTGCACTACGGCGACCTGGGCGACTCCAATTCCCTTTACCGCCTTCTCGGGGAGCTCAAGCCCGACGAGGTTTATAACCTGGCCTCGCAAAGCCATGTGCGTGTGAGTTTCGACATGCCGGAGTTTACCACCGACATCAACGCCACCGGAACGGTCCGTCTGCTCGAGGCGATACGATCGGCGGGTCTGGGGAAGACCACTCGCTACTACCAGGCCAGCTCGTCGGAGATGTTTGGCAAGGCTGTCGAGACTCCGCAACGGGAGACCACGCGCTTCCATCCGCGTTCCCCCTATGCCTGCGCCAAGGTTTTTTCGCACTACGCCACGGTCAACTACCGCGAGGCCCACGGAATGTTCTCCTGCTCCGGCATTCTCTTCAACCACGAGAGCCCGCGCCGAGGTGAGAACTTCGTCACGCGCAAGGTCACCCTGGCCGCCGCCCGCATCAAGGCAGGTCTGCAGGAGTACGTTACCCTCGGCAACCTGGAGGCGCGTCGAGACTGGGGGTACGCCAAGGAGTATGCCGAGGTCATGTGGCGCATGCTCCAGCAGGACTCGCCCGAGGACTACGTTATCGCCACCGGGGAGTGCCACTCGGTCGAGGAATGGGTGGCCGAAGCCTTCGCCGCCGTCGATCTGGACTGGCACGACTACGTGCGCTTCGACCAACGCTTCATGCGCGCCTCCGAAGTCGACGAAGTCGTGGGGGACGCCTCCAAGGCCAAGCGTGACTTCGGCTGGGAGCCACAGGTGAAGTTCAGTAAATTGGTCAAGCTGATGGTGGAAGCGGATTTGAAGGCTTGCCTCACCGGAAAATAGATTCGCTCGAGATTGAGACGATTACTTCGTGCAAACAAACACTCATGCTCAACGTGAGCATGCCCTGCGAAGACGACACGCTAACACGCCATGCTGTTTAATAGCCTAGTATTCTGGATATTTTTCCCGACGTTCTTCGTCCTGTACTTTTTGACGAAGGGGCAGGTGCGCATGACCCTGTGCCTGGTGGGAAGCTATCTGTTTTATGGCTGGTGGGATTGGCGCTTCCTCGGGCTCATTGCTCTGCTGACGGGCATCAATTACTGGTGCGGGCTGAAGATTGCCGAGGTCGGGGACGAGGTCCATCAGCGCAAGCATTACGTGACCTTCAGCATCGTGAGCAGTTTGGCCATTCTTGGGTTCTTCAAGTATTTCGACTTCTTCATGGATTCGTTCTACTCCATGACCCAGACGATCGGCATTAACTTCCACCCGCTCGTAATGGGAATCGTACTTCCGGTCGGCATTTCCTTTTATACCTTCCAGACGATGAGCTACACCATCGACCTGTATCGCAAGGAAATGCCGGTTGAGCGTTCGTTGTTGAAGTTTTCGGTCTTCGTCAGCTTTTTCCCTCAATTAGTGGCTGGTCCGATTGTGCGGGCCAAGGATTTTCTGCCCCAGTTGCAGTCCGACCGCACCGTCGATTGGGAAAACCTGCGGCAGGGCATCAACAAGGTTCTCTGGGGCCTTATCCTGAAGGTCGTTATGGCCGACAACTTGGCGATTACCGTTGATCGTGCCTTTGCCGAGCCGTCAGCCATGAGTGGCCTCTACCTGCTGATTGGAGCGATTTTTTACGGCTTCCAGATTTACGGCGATTTTGCGGGGTATTCGCTCATTGCCATTGGTCTGGCGCAAATGCTCGGCTACCATTTCAACGCGAATTTCAATCGGCCGTATCTGGCGACCAGCTTCAGCGACTTCTGGAAGCGATGGCACATATCGCTCTCATCCTGGCTGCGGGACTACCTTTATATTCCGCTTGGAGGAAACCGTAAAGGCAAGCGGCGCACGCAGATAAACCTGATGCTGACGATGTTGCTGGGCGGCCTGTGGCACGGCTCTTCCTGGAATTTTGTCCTTTGGGGTGGTCTACACGGCTTTTATTTGATCGCCCAGCGCTGGGTGAGCCCCTTGTGGAATGTCCCCCTGCCTGAACTGCTGAAGAAGCTGTTCTGCTGGTTCTGCGTGATGGTCGGGGTGTTCCTGGCCTGGATATTTTTTCGGGTTCAAAGCTTTCATGACGCCGCTGTCATCATTGAGAAAATCGCCACCTTGGATCACTTTCATCCCAGCACCATTTTCCTCAAGCTGCATTGTCTGAAGGGAGCGCTCATTCTACTCAGTATCTTCGCTATCGAGGTCTTGAGCACGAAGATTGATTTTGATGGGATAGCGCGCAAGCGTCCCTCCTTGAACCTGGCCTACGGCGTGGTCAGTCTCCTGGCCCTTTCCTTCCTCGGAATGTACGGCGGCAACGCATTCATCTACTTCCAGTTCTAATGAGTTTGGCGACACTCAAGAAACTAATCCTGTATTTGCTGGTCCTGGCAGTCTGCTACTTCGCTGCTGATCGGGTCCTCGCTTACGGTTTGCAGACGCTTCTGGATCAGGCCAACACCCGCTTTTCTAAACTGTATAGTGGTGGTATGGACGCGGATATCGTCGTCATGGGTAATTCCCGGGCGGTAAATGCGTTCTTCGCGCCGGAGATCGAAAAGCAATTGGATAAAAGCGTGTTCCACCTCGCCTACAACGGCATGTCGATGACCGTGGCAGAGGTTCTTTTCCGTGACTACCTGGAGCGGAATGAAAAGCCCGAAATGCTCCTTTTGGAAATCACCAATGTGTACGGCACAGCCAGGCTCTTCAATGACCTGAAGCTGTTCATGGGGAAGAGTGATCGTTTGCAGGAAAGTATTGCGGACTATAACAAGCCCCTGGCCGTGGCCTGTCAGGTTTCGAACCTCTATCGCTTTAACAGCGAGATGTACTTCCGGAGCCTGTACTATATCGATCGGTCGGATCAGTCGTGGATAAACACCGGTCAAGTCGATGCGGAGTACGCCCAGAATTACACGGTGAGCCAGGAAGACAAGGACACCAAACTGTTTCCCACCGACAACGACAACTGGGAGGCGTTACTTCGCATCGTCGAGCTTTGCCGGGATGAAGGCATATCGCTGCGCCTGGTGGCCACGCCCTACCTGCCGGCATTTCGGAATGGCATAACCGACTTCGATACCTGGGTGGCCGATTTCCGTGTCGCTCTGCCGGGAGATGTGCGCTTTTACGATTTATCCGAGTCCTTAACCTCGAATGAGTATTTCGCGGACGTGTTGCATATCAACCGTTCCGGGAGCGTGCTTCTGCTGGAAGAGATGATAGAGGAGGGGGTCTTCGAGGGCGACGATAATGGGCCTTCGAGCAAGCCAGCGAATGAGAATTAAGACACACGCTTCCCGCATTTCCATTTTGAGAACGACAACTTTAATGCCCTATACATCATGAAAGCCGTACTACTCGCAGGGGGCCTCGGCACCCGACTCTCCGAAGAAACGCATCTCAAGCCCAAGCCGATGGTCGAGATCGGCGGCCGCCCAATCCTGTGGCACATCATGAAGATTTATTCCGCCCACGGTGTGAATGAGTTTATCGTCTGTGCCGGTTACCGGGGTTACGTCATCAAGGAATATTTCGCCAACTACTTTCTGCACATGTCGGATGTGACCTTTGACATGGAGCATAACACGATGGAGGTGCATAAGAAGCGCTCCGAGCCCTGGAAGGTCACCATTGTCGATACCGGCGAGGAGACCATGACCGGTGGCCGTTTGCGCCGTGTGCGTGATTACATCGGCGACGGCACCTTCTGCTTCACCTACGGCGACGGTGTCGGTGACGTGGATATCTCCGCGTCTCTGGAATTCCATCGTCAGCATGGCAAGCTGGCCACGCTCACCGCGGTGCAGCCCCCGGGCCGTTACGGCGCGTTGGACATCGACGGTGACGGCATGGTCGAACAGTTTCAGGAAAAACCCGACGGCGATGGCGCCTGGATCAACGGCGGCTTCTTCGTGCTGGAACCGAAGGTGATCGACTACATCTCGGGCGACAGCATGCCCTGGGAACGCGAGCCGCTGGAAAAGCTCGCCCAAGCCGAGCAACTGAACGCCTACAAGCACCATGGCTTCTGGCGACCCATGGACACGCTGCGAGACAAAATGCAGCTCGAGAGCCTGTGGGACAGCGGTAAGGCGCCCTGGAAAGTCTGGCCATGAACCAAACGTTCAAATCCTTCTACGCCGGAAAGCGCGTCCTGCTGACCGGTCACACGGGCTTCAAAGGCTCGTGGCTGGCCGAGTGGTTGCTGGACCTCGGGGCCGAGGTCACGGGGCTGGCCCTAGAGCCGGATACCGATCCGGCGCTCTGCCAGCAGTTGCGTTTGCCGGAGCGTCTGAGTCACCGCATTGGCGATATCCGCGATGCCGGGCTCGTGCGGGAAGTGGTCGGGGAAACTCAGCCGGACGTCATCCTGCACCTGGCAGCCCAGCCGCTCGTGCGCCTGTCCTACCAGACGCCATTGGAGACCTACGCCACCAACGTCATGGGCACCGCTCACGTCCTGGATGCGGCCCGGCAGTTGAAGCAGCCCTGCGCCCTGCTCTGCGTCACCACGGACAAGTGCTACGAAAACCGCGAGTGGGTGCACAGCTACCGCGAAGAGGATCCCATGGGTGGCTACGATCCGTACAGCTCATCCAAGGGCTGCGCGGAGTTGCTTATCAACAGCTACCGCCGCTCGTTCTTCTCGCATGACGATTCGCCCGTGGGCGTGGCTTCGGCCCGCGCCGGCAATGTCCTCGGCGGCGGGGACTGGGCTCTGGATCGCATCATTCCGGATTGCATGCGCGCGCTGAGCCAAGGCCAGGCCATACCCGTGCGCAACAAGCACGCCACCCGGCCCTGGCAGCATGTCCTGGAGCCCCTTGGCGGCTACCTGTTGCTGGCCATGCGCCTGCATGAGGCCGTCCTCGGTCGGCTCGACGGCAGCCTGACCGAGCGTCAGGCCACGGCTTTCGGCGCTTACAACTTTGGCCCCTCCCTGGAGGCCAACCGCCCGGTAGGCCAACTGGTCGAGGAAGTACTCAAGCATTGGCCGGGCGAGTGGCTGGACCAGTCCGACCACACCGCGCCGCACGAAGCCAGCCTGCTCAATCTAGCCACGGACAAGGCTTTTCATTTTCTCGACTGGCAGCCTCGCTGGGACTTTGCCCTCACCATTGCCCACACCGTCCAGTGGTATCGCGCCGTGCTCGAAGACGGCGCCGACCCGGTCGAACTCACCCAAAAGCACATTGCCGATTATGTCTCCTGAAGCCCTCAAGGCACAAATCCTGGAACTCACCCGCGAATACTCCAGGCTCACCCATGCAGCCCAGCGACCCGGCGCCGACGCCGCACGCCCGGCCTTCCGGCCCGGACAGGACGTCGTCCCCTACGCCGGACGTGTCTTCAACGAGGACGAGGTGGAAGCCGCCGTGTCGTCCACGCTCGACTTCTGGTTGACCCTCGGCAACGAAGGCCACGCCATGCAGGAAGAGCTGGCGGAATTGCTCGGTGTGAAAAAGACCCTGCTGGTCAACTCCGGCTCGTCGGCCAACCTGATCGCGGTATCCACCCTGACCACTCACAAGCTGCCGGCTGAAAAGCGTTTGCTGCCTGGTGACGAGGTCATTACCTGCGCGGCGGGCTTTCCCACCACGGTGGCGCCCATTCTGCAGAATGGCGCCGTGCCGGTCTTCATCGACAACGATCCGGTCACCGGTAACGCCTGCGCCGATCAGCTTGAGGGTGCTTACAATCCAGGCAAGACGAAGGCGGTTATGTTTGCCCACACCCTGGGCAATCCCTTCGAGCTGCGCACGGTTCTGGCTTTCTGCCACAAACACGGCTTGTGGCTCATCGAGGACAACTGCGACGCCCTCGGCTGCACCTACAGCCTGCCTCTGGAGGAGGCCCGCGAGCTGGGCCTGACGCACTTGATCAAGATTGCCGAAAAGGGCGACCATCCCTGGATTCGCATCGAGGACGGCGTGCTGACCGCGCCTACCGGTTCCTTTGGCGATATCTCCACTCAGTCCTTTTACCCGCCGCATCACCTGACCATGGGCGAGGGTGGGGCGGTTAACATTATCCGTCGTCCCCCGCTGGGCACGTACGCGGAAAGTTTCCGTGACTGGGGCCGGGACTGCTGGTGCCCCAGCGGCAAGGATAACACGTGCAACAAGCGCTTCGGCTGGCAGCTCGGCGAGCTGCCCGAGGGCTACGACCACAAGTACATCTACAGCCACCTCGGCTATAATTTGAAACCGCTCGACCCGCAGGCCGCCATCGGCCGCATGCAGATCCGCAAGCTGCCGGACTTCGTCGAGGCGCGTAAGCGCAACTGGAATGTTCTGCGAGCCGGTCTGGCCGGGCTGGAAAACTGCTTTGAGTTTGCCCTGCCCACCCACGCCACCGGCTGGAGCGCGGACGGCTTTACCTGGGATGATTCTGGCTGCCGCACTGACTGCTCCTGGTTCGGCTTCATGCTGCTGGTCAAGCCTGACGCTCCCTTTGCCAAGGCCGACTTTGCCCGTTATTTGGACGAAAAGAAAATCGGCAACCGCATGCTCTTCGGCGGCAACCTCGCGCGTCAGCCGGCCTTCGTCCAACTGCGCAAGGAGCGTCCTGAAGCCCTGCGCATCGTCGGAGACCTGCCGGGGGCGGACCGCATCATGAACGAGGCTATTTTCATCGGCACTTATCCGGGGCTGAGCGATGCGCAACTGGACTACATGATCGAGTCCATTCAGGCTTTTTGCGCCCGGTAAGCGTCGGGCGCGTTTGATTGCATGCGTTTATTCCTGACAGGCGGCACCGGTTTTATCGGATCCTATCTGCTGCAGGCGGCTCTTAAGGCCGGGCACGAGGTGCGGGCCTTCAGGCGTGAAAGCAGTCAGGCCCGGATAACCCTAAGCCGTGAGCCGGAATGGGTCACCGGGACTTCATTTGACGATGTGCCAGCGAAAGCTTTGGCCGGTTGTGATGTGCTTATCCACTGTGCGGCCTACGGTGTCAGCCCGCAGCCCTGCGAGTGGGAGACCGCTATGCAGGCGAATGTCGCGGAGCCCATGAGCCTCATGCTTAAAGCCGTGGAGCAAAACGTGAGCCGTTTGGTCGTCTGTGGTTCCTGCACGGAATTCGGCAGTGCGGCCTCGCGCTACGATTCCATTCCGGCCGATGCGCCGATGGAGCCGATTGGCGCCTATGCGTCCTCCAAGGCGGCTTTTACGACCGCCTTTTCCGGCCTGGTGCGCGAAAAGGAATTGCACGGGTTGGTTGCGCGCGTCTTTCACGTCTTTGGAGAGGGGCAGGACGCGCGGAATTTCTGGCCCTCGCTCAAGCGCGCCGCACTGGCCGGTGAGGATTTTGACATGAGCAGCGGCGAGCAGGTCCGGGATTTTACGTCTGTGGAAGTGGTGGCCAAAATGATACTTGAGGCCGCCCTGAACTGCCCGCTGGAGCCCGGTCAACCCCAATACGTGAACCTCAGCGGTGGGCAGCCCCAAAGACTGGCGCAGTTTGCCGAACATTGGTGGGAACAATGGCAGGCGACGGGCACACTACGGGTGGGCGCATTGCCACAGCGGGCCAACGAGGTCATGCGCTACGTCCCACAGGTCTAGATGGGGCGCCAGTCGCCGGTTGACTGCTTAAAGGCAACGTATCGATTCGCTATTTTAAACACCACGGTTAGATGAAGAGACAAGTAAAGCGCTTAATAAAATTTGCCTTGGGTAAGACGAAAAAGCTTCAAGAGAACCTTCTCGTTGAGGCCTTGAAGGAAGTTTCCATCGACCCCCGGAAATGCAGGATATCCATCGATCACGATAGAGGGGTTTCTGAAGTGAACGGTGTGAAGCTGGGAATTATCTACCCCAAAAGATACTTCTATACCTCCGAGTGTCTGCCGGCATCCAGACAGTACGAATACTATTTTAACGGCTATCCGGGAGATGATAATGGCAGACGCGATATGCTGAGGCCCTACCAGAAGGAAGACAGCCAGATCATCTTTAGTCGCGACGGCAGAAACATCTGGAAAAAGAATTCCTACAACCGCGTGTACTATGTGGGTATGAAGTCAGCCCGCTTTGCGCTTTGCCCCCATCAACTGGACTGGAAGGGCGACAAGGACTGCCTGTGGACTTATCGGTTTATTGAGGCGTGCATGTGTCGCTCGATTCCTATCTTGTTCAGGAGGACGCCGCTTTCGGACGCCTTCACAGATGGCATCAAGTACTACTGGGATGATGAGCCTCATTTGTACGATGAGGAGATCACGAGCCGCAACTTTTGTGAGTCCTACAAACGGTTTACCTTGAGTGAGGCCGAGATTGCCAAGCTCCGCTGAGGCTCACTTTTAATTTACGCGTCAAATAAAGATTAAAGCGGCATATCAAAACTGGTTGGCAGTCAGCTCTCGCATGACTGCCGTGGTTCTGGTCTTCGTCGGTACCCTGATCGTCTCGGCATTCTATGATGCGGGTAGCATGCAGATTTGGCTGATTTTGGTGAGCATCATGAGCTTTATCAATCTGCTGGATTTTGGATTCTCACCCAACTTCACCCGATACATTTCGTATGCGAAGTTTGGCTTCATTAAAAAGGGGAGGGAGGAAAAGCAGAAGATCACTTTTGATATTCATGGTATCCGGTCCTTTGGGCTTATTGCCTATTCTACCATCTTTGTTTTAGGCTCAATCGGAGGGATAATCTATTTATATTATATCAATAAGGACTTAAAGCTGAGCCATGTTCAGTTTATTGTCATTTTGGCAGTCGTGGGATTTTGCATTCCGTTCCGGTCCTTCTATAAGTACATCAGCTCCATATTCATTGGAGAAGGCCGTATTTTAACGAATAGCATGATCGACCTGACCATCAATGTGATGGTTTTGCTCATCATCGTTTTCGCTTCCCTGATACAAACGCAGATTGCCTATGTGGCGCTTTTTCGATACCTGATAATGCCCTTGGCGGTTATCATTATGTTCGTCAGGGAGGGCTTCTGGGGACAGGCGTCTTTTAGTTTAAAAGCGCTTCCCGGTGACGTCAGGACCGACGTTATGAGGTCGTCCCTCAGGACGGGTATTGGCAGCCTGATAAACAAAGGGCTCATTATCTTTATCACTGTCTCTTCCGTGGGATATCTGGCCACGATTGACTCCAATGAGCTGCTTTTCTCACTGCAAATCCTGAACGCTGCCCAAGCCGGAGCGGTGATCTACACGACTATTCAATCGCGGAAACTCGCGCATAATGCTAGTCAGGATGACAAGCTATTCCTTCGGAAATGTGGCGTGAACCTGCTCATCAGCGTCTTTGCGTTCACCTTCTTCGCAGCTTTGGGCTATGCCTTTAGCCTGGGCTATCAGACGTTTTTTGATCGTCCTTCGATGGTGCCATCCGTCGGGAAATTCGCGCTCTGCGCTTTGGGGTATGGTGTCGAAACGGCCAACATTGTGATTTTGCTGTTCGTGGCTTTCCGCGGGTTGATCGTTACCCACTACATATGCTTTTTGCAGAGCTTGGCGATCCTTGTGTTTTATCTGGTCCTGAGCAGTGAAGTAAGCACGGCATGGTTCTATTATCAGCTGTTTCTGGTGGGACCGCTTTTGGTAGGGCTACCCGCAGGAATAATAGCGCTCACCAGGGTTGTGCACCTAAGAAAAGCGACACAATGAACTGGCTGATAAATGGCTATTACGGGCATGGGAATATCGGGGATGACATTCTCCTCAGTGTTCTCGTAGAAGGCGTAAAAAGAGTAGATCCGGATGCGAAAATGGTCATCGTTTGCTCCCCCCAGGGGCTTGAGAACCTTCAAGAGATGCGCAGCGAGCAAGTCAGCCTGCTTTCGTGTTCCAGCCGGCGTGAGATTATTACGTATCTGATGAAGTGCGATGTATTGCTTTGGGGCGGAGGCACTTGCCTGCACTCGCAGGGTTTCTGCGGCTTCATGCGCAACATATTGGCGCGTCTGTTTTTTAAGAAAGTGTTCTGGCTGGCAATCGGCGTCGAGGAGGTCAAGGGCTTCTACGCCAGGCTAAAGGGTAAGGTATCGCTGGCATGCTGTAACTACATCACGCTACGTGACAAGGTTTCCGAAGGGTTTCTCCAAGCCATTGGCCCCAGGTTTCGAAACTATGCCATCGCCGAAGATCTTGTCTGGCTGTACGAGTGCAAGGATGGTCCGCAGGCTGCAGGCGATGAGAAGTATATGGTTCTAATTTGGAGGGATAATTCCAGCATCGTCGATGCGAAGCAGGAACGCCGTTTATTGGAAGCCATTATCAATCAGTCGATTGCGTTTTCCCGCAAAAACCATATTGGTCGAATTGTCGTGGCAAACATGGCGACCCATGTGGATTTCGAAATCAGCAAGTCCCTCCAAGCCCTTATTCAGGAGGCGCTGCCGGAGAGCTCGGGTATCAATGTTGATTTTTTCAACTATAATGGTATCGAAGGAGGAGTGGAGTTGCTGCATAGTGCATCAATGATAATCAGTTGCAGAATGCACCCGTTTCTTATTGCTAAAGTTTTGAACGTTCCTTGTGTTCCCGTTGTCTACTCGGATAAGGTTAGGATATACGCCGACTATTTTGTTTCGCAGGAAGTCGTTGACCTATATGGTCATTGTGACGAATCCGAAATAGGCAAGAGCCTTGATAGCGAGTTTGCCGAGCCAGCTACCAATAGGGAAGGTTTTGGAGCGTTGCGGGATAAGGCCGAAAGGAATTTTACATTGCTAGAGAAATTTATAAATAAAACGAAATCATGATTAGCGAAGCTTCAGGTGGTCTTAGGGCGAGTCCTGCATTAAATGTAGGATTGGAAACCATTGTCAGGAATCTGTATATTTTAATAGCCACCGTGCTTTCACTGATTTCTGCGTTTTCCTTCCCGGATGTTCTCCTGCCGGTGTTTTTTGCGGGCGCCATCATGCTGATTAGGCCGTTCGTGATGTCTCGCGGATCCTTGTACTCAAAAACCAGTTTTGTGGTGGTTTGGGTCATGTTGGATGCTGCTATGTTCTCATGGCCTGTATGCGTTCGCCAGATACATGGCATTGTGTCCTTGGACAACTATTCGGAGATGGCGTATTACACCCTTTGCAGCTGTCTCATTTTCTTTGGTTTGTTGACCCTGACCCTGCGCGCATTTATGCGAAAGAAAAACCCCACCATATGGGGAGTTCCCGATTTGGGTTATTTGCCGTTCTGGGTAATGGTATTGGTTATTTTGGTGGCTTGTGTGATGTCATTTTTGTCATGGCGCCTGGGCATTGATATTATGGGGACCGATTCCAGGGTGTTGCCTTACAAGCTCAATGGGGTGATTTTGTATTATAAACAAATGGTAGTCCCGATCATGTTTATAGTCCTGGCTGACTATTTTCATACGCATAAGAACTTCCGTTTGTTTCTATTCCTCATCGTATTTTTCTTTTTCTGGAATGTGGTGGAGTCCGTATTGAGATTATCGAAGGGGCAGATATTATACTATTATGTGGCTCCATTGACGATTTGGTTCTTTGTCAGGCGCTCCATATCAATCACGCGCCTTCTTGTGGTGTTTGTTATCTTTGGGGCAATTGGTCTCTTCCTCAATGAGTTGAATGCTTTTCGTGAAGCTGAGAACAATTTGGTTACGGCTAACGACGACATCAGCTTGATTATTGATAAGCGGTCGGACAACACGGTTACCGAGCGCATATATGCCATTGTTAAGCGCGTCTTCCGGGAAGGCGTGGGCGTGGAGGAGATAATCGTCTATGACGTGAGATACAATTTTTTCTATAATCGTATATTTGAAATCCTTCCCTACGAGACACCGACAAAGTACAAGACATATGTTATTTTGGGGGCGAACCCCAATGCCCGGAATTATGCATCGGGGATGTCACTGATGACAGAAGCCTATTTTGTCGGTGGGGCAGCACTGGTATTTATCACCTATGCGCTAGTGGCCGTCCTCACCATATTGATAGACAATAACAGATTTCTCTATATTCTGAGGTACCCGGGCTGTAAGGCTGCTATTATATACGTATTGTATACATTTTTGTTTTCCGGCGTTTGGACGAACATCCTTAATGGGCTTCCGGCCATTGTTTTCCCATTGGTTATTATAAGCCTCGAGCTGTTTTACCGATTTCACGTTCGCAGGTCGGAGCCTGCTTTTAATCATCCGTGATTATAAGATACTACTGTTCTTGAAATCCATTGGAGTAATATGAGTCAACCTATCGAAGTAGTCATGGCTGCCTTTTGGCGCTGGTATATGTATCAGGCCGCTGTCGGGGTCGATAAAGAGTTAATCCGTGCGCATGTCCTAACCGCCGATTTCAAGCGCCCCTATGCCGAGGCCTTGAGCTGCACGACCCGCGCTCCATTGCCCATGCGTGTGCTTGGAAAAGCTCTGGCCCGTTACCGGTCGGGTAGCTCGGAGCTCGAATCCATGTACGCTCTTTTTGATCGCTGGACACTTTCCCAGATTCAAAAGAATCATCCGGATTCACGCATATTTCACGGATGGTCATCCTTTTGTCTGCAGGCATTCGAGAAGCTGAAAGGCTCCAAAGTTCTGGTGGTTGAGCGCGCTGGCACGCATATCGACGAGCAGCTTGCGATCATTGACCAGGAGATGCAGCGCTGGGGCATGAAGGCGTCGCCCAAGGACGTCGTCTCGGAAAGTCGCCGCGAACGCATGCTGCGCGAATATGAACTCGCCGATGCCATCCTGACCTGTTCTTCCGTGGCTCGCCAGACGTTCATCAAGCACGGCATCCCCGGGGACAAGGTGCATTTCATCAATCTGGGGTCCAACTTCACCTTGCATCCTTCGACTCGCGAGGGCCGGGACGGATTTCAACTGATATGCGTCGCTATGCCTTCGTTGCGAAAGGGGCTCTTTTATCTCCTGGAGGCCTGGAAGGAGCTGAAGCTTCCGAATGCCAAGCTGCATATCGTCACCACGCCGAACAGCTTTTTCGACAACTATCGCGATATCGAGGGTGTCGAATACCACGCGCATATGCCGTGGGAGGAACTGTCGAAGCTCTACGAGAGCTGCGACGCGTTTTGCCTGCCTTCGGTCGAAGACGGCTTCGGCATGGTGGTCTCCGAGGCGATGTCGTTTGAAATGCCCGTCATCGTGACGCATGATGTCGGTGCCTCGGACATTGTGACGGACGGCGAGGATGGTTTTGTGGTTGAGTCGGCCTCGTCGGAGGCGCTCAAGCGGCCCATCGAAACACTTTACCGGGACGCGGAGCTGCGCAGAGCGATGGGCACCAAAGCCGGCAAGAGGGCGAGCCAGGTGTCCTGGCAAAAATATGGCGCCGACTTGACGCAATTTTATCTGAAGCTCGCCTAAGGCGGCAGCGACAAGTAATAGCGGATTCGTAGGCTCGCCTCTGCTGGCGTGAGAGAGCCCGGACCTTACTGATGAGAAGTCTTTTCATTTCAACCGTGCCCCTGCTTCCCATGACGGACGGGGTACGCATACCGGCGGCGAATCATTTCCGTGCGTTAAAAGAGATGGGCGAGGTGGACTTGCTGATCATGCAACGCGTGGATTTGCCCCGTCCGGATGAGGATATCGAGGAAACCCGTGAGGCGGTGAGCCGATGCGGCATCATCGAAGTGCGGCGCGATTCGAACGTGGCCGCCATTGCGGGCGAGTTTTTGCGCAGACAACCTTTCTACGGGGCGCTTCAACTCATCGGTGAGTTGCCGTCCTGGCTCAGTGAGACCGAGTACGATGTGGTTTGGTGCGGCACAGCGCCGGCGGTCGCCGCTTTTGCGCGTAGCGAATGGCGTCGCCGGGTGAAGGCACGGCATTGGGTGGCGGGTTTGAGTGATGTGCACTCCCTCGTGATTTATCGACAGGGGCAACAAACCTCAAAAAGCAAGTCGCGAGCTTATAAACTGACCATGTCCGCGGTCTCGGCAGGGCGCAGCAAGGTGCTGGCGCGCGCGGAGATAGCCATGCTTGGCGCTTACGACCTGGTGACGATGCAAACGGACAAGGAACTGGAGTGGATCAAGCGCTTCAGTGGTGAGGCCCTCGTCAAACGCATCCTTCTTTTGCCCAACGGCATCCCCTCGCACTTGCTGGATTTGCCACTGTCGGGGCGGGAGCCCAAGGTCGTTTTCGTGGGACGCCTCAGCGCCATGTACGGGCATCGTCTGCGCTGGTTTCTGGACGATGTCTGGCCGTTAGTTATGGCAAAGATGCCGACGGCAAAACTGGTGGTCGTGGGCAAAGGCGCAGGCAAGGGCCTGACGGAAATCTTCGAGCGCCTGGGAGTCACCTATCAGCCTTTTGTGCCGGAAATCGAAGACATTTACCGCGACAAAGCCATGCTCATCGCGCCTATTTTCAAAGGATTCGGCCTGATCAATAAAGTGGTCGAAGCGATGGCCGCCGGTTGCCTGGTGCTGGGGGATAAGACTGCCTTCAACGGCATTCCCGATTTCCAGGCCGGGGTTCATGGGCGCGTGGTTGAAGACGCCGAGGCCTTTGCCGCGCAAATCGTTGAGGTCCTGGGCGACAGCGATTTCGTCCAGCAGCAACGTGAGGCTGGGCGAGAGTTAGTCCGTCGTCATTTCGACTGGGCAGTCCGCCGCCGCGTCCTGCAGGAGCATGTCCGCGCTCTGGATACAGAAGCCAAGGGTTAGGGCAGGGCCTCGTCTAAGAATCTCTGACGCCAGTGAAATCATGAAAAGCGCAGTGTATGAATAGTGAAAGCCAACTTCAGGCGCCCATCATCATTGTGGGGGCGCCGCGCAGTGGAACGAGTGTGTTGGGGCGCCTGGTGTCCAAGCATCCCCAGGTGGTTTCCTCGGTCGAGCCGCGGCTGGTCTGGCGCTTCGGCAACGACGGTAAGTCTGACGCCTTCCGGGCCGAAGACGCGCGTCCTGAGGTCAAGGCTCACATCCGCAGCTATTTCCAACGCTTTGTAGAGGAGTCCGGCAAGGAGCGCCTGCTAGAAAAAACGCCCAGCAACAGCCTGCGGGTTCCCTTTGTTCGCGCGGTCTTTCCTGACTGTAAGATTGTCCATATCCTGCGAAACGGCTTCGACTCGACACTGTCGATTTACGATTACTGGCACCGCCACACCCAGGACATCAGTTATTCCCGCATCGAGGGAGAGCGCTCCATTCTCAAGCAGCGGCTCGGCGAAATGCATCCGCGTCAGATGCCTTACTACGCGGCGGAATTTGCCGGGCGTCTTCTGGGCAAATTTGGCATCAAGCGCCAGAACCTGTGGGGGCCGCGCTTTCCGGGCATGC
This sequence comes from Verrucomicrobiia bacterium, assembly GCA_030432235.1. Classification (GTDB taxonomy): domain Bacteria; phylum Verrucomicrobiota; class Verrucomicrobiia; order Opitutales; family Cerasicoccaceae; genus JAUIHT01. The sequence continues at coordinate 1,668,521 of JAUIHT010000001.1, forward strand.
GCAAGATTCTCAAGGAAACGGACGTGCTGACCGTGGCAGCGCTGCAGTGGCGCGTTTGCGTGGAAATGGCCTGTGCGGCCGGTCGCAAGCTCCCGCCTGAGGATTATATGGAGGTACGCCTCGAAGAGCTTGGACGGGAGAAGCTGGAGGCCATCGCGCAGTTTTGCGGTTTGGATTTCGCCGGCGAGATGGAGGACTATTTCACCAAGAACTTTAAGCAGTCCATGAGCGGCGAACGCAGCAAACGTGCTGAGCCCGGGCAATTGGAGCAAATCGCGGAGGTCATCGCACCCACCATGAACTGGCTCGGATACGACTCCAGCATCTGAAAGGCAGACCCATGAACAACTTAGTCAAAAAGCTAGTCACGCGTCCGGGATGGGCCATGCAAAAGGCCTACCTGTATTCGCGGTCCTATCTGACCATGAGCAAGGACGACGTGGTGCTTGCCCTCTTTCCCAAGACGGGAAGCACCTGGGTGCGCTTCTTCCTGTATAACGTCCTGACGCTCAGCGAGGGGGACGGCCACGAAGTCAGCATCGACGAGATGAACCAGACCATGCCGGAGTTCGGGCATCCCAGCATGTTCCGGAAATGGCCTTTCAAGACCTGCCCGCGCGTCATCAAGTCGCACCGCGCCTGTAATCCGATACTGGCCAAGCGCCCGACCGTCGTGGTGGTCCGCGATCCGCGCGACGTCATGGTGTCGTTCCATCACTACGTGGTGGCGAAGAAGGAAATCGGCTATTCAGGAACCATCAAGGACGTCATTCACGACCCGGAAATGGGTCTGGAAAATTTCTTCGCGCAATATGAGTCGTGGAAAGGTCAGGCCGATCTGATCCTGCGTTACGAAGACCTCAAGGCGGAACCGGTGCGCGAATTCACGCGCCTGGTGGAGTACCTGAAAATCCCCGCCACGCCGGAGCAAATCACCCTGGCGGTAGAGCGCTCGGACATGTCGCACATGCGCAAGGCGCAGGAGGAAAGCAAGGACTTCAAGGCAAAGTTCAGCCAGGGCTTTGTCTTCGCACGCAGCGGGGCCAGCAAGCAGTGGGAGGGGTTGTTTGACGAGGACGACATCGCCTACTGGGAAACCTTGAAGAAGCAGCACGGGTTTACGCTCTACGACTGAGCGTTCACCGTCGGATTGGTCTGAAGGAAGCAGCCATGCCCCATCGCGTCTATTTCGCCTATGTGCAGCCGATAAGCTTTTCGGGGCAGTCCGCGGCCTCCGATCTCATCATCGAAAAACTGGCCGAACGTGATTGGGACTGCAGGCGCCTGCCTATCTATCCGCTGGATCGCAGCATCGCCAATCGCTTCGCGCGCTATGCCTATTTTATTTTTCAGCAGTTCAAGACATGGCGTCTCTTTCTCGGTTTGGCCTGTGCTCGCAAGCCCGTGCTGCACCTGAATCTGGGGCAGAGCATGGCTTCCTTCGTGCGCATCGGGATGCCTTATTTTCTGGTCCGTGGTTTGCGCCGGGGAATGCGCGTGGTGGTTTCACTCCACGGCAGCATCTTCATGCAGTGGGAACGCGATTCGCGCGAGACCCGGGTCTTTCGCTGGTTTCTCAATTCGGCTGCCTTGACGACCGTGCTGGGTGACAAGCAGAAGGCGAAGCTTGTTCAGTTGGGTATACCGGAAAGCAAAATCAAGGTGGTGCCCAACACATGCGAGCTCGACATCATGGACGACGAGGCCGTCAGCCGCAAGCACCGCGCGGACGGCCCCGTGCGCATCCTTCATCTTAGTCTGTTAATCGAATCGAAGGGCTATCCGGAGTTCCTTGAGGCTTTGGAAAAGCTCGCCAGCCAGCCTTTGCCGCAGCCGTTGGATGCGGTGTTATGCGGCCCCTTGTCTTACTCGGCGCATTGCACGCGTTTCACCAACGACGCGGACAAGCAGCGCTGGATCGAAGACAAGATTACGGCCATCAATGCCGTGCCCAATACACGGGTGACGGTGCGCTGGATTCCGGGTGCGCGTGGCGAGGAGAAGCAGCGTCTGTTCAAGGACGCTCAGGTGTTTGTCTTTCCCTCGCTTTTCCCGGTCGAGGCACAGCCGCTGGTCTTGCTGGAGGCCCTGGCCTCCGGTTGCAGTCTTATTACCTCTACTGTCGGTGAAATTCCCTCCACGGTGAACCCGGATTGCGCCTGCCTGCTGGAAGAGGTCAGCACGGACTCCGTGGCGTCGGCCATGGAGTCCCTGGCGGCGGATGCACCGCGTCGAGAGCGGCTGGCTCTCAATGGCGTCGAGCGAATGCGCGGGCCGTTCAGCGCCAGGGCCTACGCGGACACTTGGGAAACTATTTTTAACGAATTGTCGGAGTAAGTTCCCGTCGAAAAAGCAAGTTAGTATGAAAGTATTCGTCACCGGATCGAGCGGTCTCATCGGAAAATGGGTCCTGGAACGTATCCTTGAAATGGGTTGGACCGTGCGCGGTTTTGATCGCCGGGAGAATCCCTATCCCCATCTCGCGCCCCACTGCGAAGTGGGCGACATCATGGACGAGCCCAGGCTGACTGCCGCCTTGCAGGCCTTCGAGCCCGACGCGGTCATTCATCTGGCGGCTCGTTGTGACCTGGATGGGCGCACCCTGGAGGACTACGACAGTAACATTGGCGGCGTGGAAAATCTCTGCCGTGCGGTCAAGGCCACGCCGTCGATCAAGCGCGCCCTCTACACCTCATCGCAGTTGGTCTGCAAGGTCGGGTACATTCCGACTTCGTATGAGGATTATTGCCCGCACACGGTCTATGGTGAAAGCAAGGTGGGCACCGAGCGTACCGTGCGCAAGATGGACGGTGGTGGCTGCACATGGTGTCTGCTGCGTCCCACCACGGTCTGGGGGCCGTACATGAACGAGCACTATCAATCGCTCCTGCGGCACCTGGCCCGTGGCAACTACTTCCATTCAGGCGGTGGCGCCTTGCATAAATCCTATGCCTACGCCGGTAACATCGCCTACCAGTACATCAAGTTTCTGGAAGCGCCTGCCGAGGCCATTCAGGGCAAAGCCTTTTATCTGGCGGATTACGAGCCGCTTTCACTGCGGGCTTACATCGACGGTCTGGCTGCGGCCTTTGGTGTCCGGCAACCCGTTACGGTGCCGTTGCCCCTGGCCAAGCTTCTGGCTCTGGCCGGTGACGCCATCGAGGCCTGTGGACGCCGCACTCCCTACAACAGTTTTCGCCTGCGCAATATCCGCACCGAGTATGTCTTCGACATGACACCGACGGAGCAGATTTGCGGTCCGCTCCCGTTCACCTTCGAGGAGGGAGTGCAGGCAACCGCCCAGTGGTTCATGCAGGAGAATCCGGGGCTCTTCAAACGCTGAACAAAGCACGAACACTTCCTGTCCATAGCATCTGCCATGAGCCTGCCATTGAGCATCGTCGTACCGGTTAAAAACGACGTGCAAAACCTTCGCCTGTGCCTGGAGCGGTTGAAGGGGCGCGAGCATGTGCTGGTTGTGGGCTCGGGGGACTTGGATTCTTCCGAGGCGGTGGCGAAGGAATTCGCGGTCGACTACCAAGCCTTTCATTGGGACGGCAAGTTTCCCAAGAAGCGCAACTGGGTGCTGCGCAACTTCACGTTTGAAACCGAGTGGGTCTTGTTCCTCGATGCCGACGAATTTCCCACGAAGGCATTCTGGACGGAGCTCGAAGCCACTTTGCCGGACACCGGCTGCGCGGGCTTTTGGTTGCGCTATGACAATTACTTCATGGACAAACTCCTGCGCCATGGAGACCCGTGTCCCAAGCTGGCGCTGTTTCGCGTCGGGGCGGGGGAGTATGAGCGCATTGATGAAGACTCCTGGTCGCACCTGGACATGGAGGTGCACGAGCATCCCGTCATCGAGGGTACAATTGGGGAAATCAAAGCGCCCATCGAGCACCACGATTTTCGTGGCATGGAGCACTGGGTGGCCAAGCACAACGCCTACTCCGACTGGGAGGCGCGGCGCTACCTGCGTCTCATTACGGAGGGCGAGGCCGAGTGGAACAAACTCACGCCGCGCCAGCGCACCAAGTACCGCAACCTCGTCAAGTGGTGGTTCCCGTCGGCTTATTTTTTCGGTGCGTACGTATTGAAAAAAGGCTTCCTGGATGGCGTGGCCGGTCTGCGTGTGGCCCTGCTTAAGTCCGGCTATTTTTTCCTCATCCAGCTCAAGATTGCGGATTTGAAAAAGAAGGCGGCGACGGCGAAATAACGTCTGCCGACGGCCAGGCTCATGGCGACCCAATGTACCATAGTCAACCGCGAGATCCAGCCGGGAGGCATCATCGGCGATTCAGCCGGAGAGCTGGCCAGGTACTTGACCGGGCGCGGAGTGAAGGTCAGCCTGGTTTCCCTGCGGGATGCCTCCGATGGTCAAACATCCGCTTCATCGCTGCCTGGTGAGCACCATTTGCTGCGACGCTACTATAATGGCAAAAACAAGGTGCTGCGCCTGTTGTCCAGTTTACTGGAGGGCAGGCAACTGGCTCGTCGCGCGGTCTCCGTTAATCACGGGCCGATCATCTGCATGACGAATCCGCCGCTGCTCAACTTCTGGGTCGCACGCCAGACCCGTGCACGCGGAGTGCCCTGGCTTTACTGGTCCCTGGACTTATATCCCGAGGCCTTCCTCGCCGCCGGGCTGGCCAAAGCCACGAACTTTTTTTACCGCTTCTTCAAGCGCGGCTCGCTCGCGTCGACGCCCAGTCACCTCATCGCCTTGGGGCCGCGTCAGGCCGAACACATCCAGGCCGATTACTCGACCCCGATCAGCCGCAGTATTTTGCCCTGTGGCATCGTTCGTTCACAAGTTCCGCAGGAGCCCCCATCCTGGGCCCAGGCGGAGGACCGGCTCATCCTCGGCTATGCGGGAAACCTCGGCGAAGCCCACAGCGCGGAGTTCGTCAAAGCGCTCATCGAGGCGATGAACCCCGAGCGTCATCGTTTCGTGTTGGCGGCTGCCGGAGCCAAAGCAGATCAGGTGCTGGAGTTCGCGCAGGGCCGTCCCGGCGTTACCGTGCTGCCGTCCGTGCCCCGCGAGCAACTGCGCTACATCGACGTGCACCTGGTCAGCCTGCTGCCGGAGTGGGACCACATTTGTGTGCCCTCGAAAGCGTTCAGCGCGGTTTGCGAGGGAGGAAGTATCCTGTTCCACGGCTCCGAAGCCAACGACAACTGGCAGCTCCTCGGTGACGCCGGTTGGCGGCTCGATCCCTCCGGCGATATGCGGTCACAGGCAGCTGAGTGGATGAAGGCGCTCACCCGCGAAACGGTGCAGGCCAAAAAGGCCGGGACTCCCCGGCTTGCCGATCGACTCTTTGCCATGAAGGAAAAAGCTTTCGAAGAAATCTACTGCAAGCTTGAGGAGCTTTGCCCGGCGTAATTACTTTTGGGTCCGTTGCCTAACTCTAAAAAAATACTCGTCACCGGCTCATCCGGGCTGATCGGCTCGGAGGTCTGCGTTTTCTTTGCCAACGAAGGCTACACCATTCACGGTGTGGACAACAACCAGCGCGCTGTCTTCTTCGGCGAGTCGGGGGACACGCGTTGGAATCAAAAGCGCCTCCAGGAGGCCATTGAGAAGTTCACTCATCATGAGTTGGATATCCGCGACCGTGAAGGCGTGCTCGCGCTGCTCAAGGAGGTTCGGCCGGACGTCATCGTGCATACCGCAGCACAGCCCTCGCACGACCGTGCCGCGCAGATTCCCTTCGACGATTTCGACACCAACGCCGTCGGCACGCTCAACCTGCTGGAGGCCGCGAGGCAGGCCTGCCCGGAGAGCCCCTTCATCCACATGTCGACCAACAAGGTCTACGGCGACGCCCCCAACCGTATCGCGCTGAAGGAGCTGGAGACCCGTTGGGATTACGACGACCCGGCCTACGCCGAGGGCATTGCCGAAACGTTCAGCATCGACCAGTCCAAGCACTCGCTCTTCGGCGCTTCGAAGGTAGCCGCCGACGTGCTGGTGCAGGAGTACGGGCGTTACTTCAATATGCCCACCTGCTGTCTGCGGGGCGGTTGTCTGACAGGCCCCAACCACAGCGGAGTGGAGTTGCACGGCTTCCTCAGCTACCTGGTCAAGTGCAACCTCGAAGGCAAACACTACAACGTCTACGGCTACCAGGGGAAGCAAGTGCGCGACAACATCCACTCGCTGGACGTGGCGCGTTTCATGTGGGCATTCGCGCAGGCGCCGCGGGTGGGGGAAGTCTACAACCTCGGCGGCGGCAAGGGAAACAGTTGCTCCATCCTTGAGGCCTTTGACCGCATCACGGCGCTCAGTGGCAAGCCCATGGAATACACCTACGTGGACAAGAACCGCGAGGGCGACCACATCTGTTACTACAGCGACCTGCGCAAGATGCGCGCGCATTATCCGGAGTGGGGCATCAGCAAGTCCCTCGACGACATTTTCAGTGAAATACTCGAAAGCTGGCGGCGCAAAAGCCAAGGCTGAGGCCCGCCCTATACTACGTACATGAAGACTCTGCTACTTATCAGTCAGGTTTACGTTCCCGACCCGGCCAGCGTTGGCCAGCACATGGCGGATGCCGCCGAGGCGATGGCCGCGCGTGGTTGGCGTGTACGCGTCTTCACGGCCAATCGCGGCTACGACAATCCGGCGGAACGCTTTCCCGACCGGGAGATGCTCAACGGCGTGGACGTTTGCCGCCTGCCGCTCTCGTCGCTGGGCAAGAAGACCATCCTGCACCGGCTGGCCGGACAGCTTTCCTTCTGTCTGCAGGCAATGGTGCGCGGCCTTTTCATGCCGGGTCTCGACTGCATTTTCGTGACCACCTCGCCGCCCATGGGCAGCATCGTCGGCTGGGTCGTCGGCCTGTTGCGTCCGAAGGTGAAGGTCAAGTTCTGGGTCATGGACATCAACCCGGACCAGGCCGTCGCCCTCGGCAAGGCCAGCCCGACCAGCTTCCCCGTACGCGCCTTCGACTGGCTCAACCGCCGCATCCTGGCGCGTGCCTCGGACATCATCGTGCTGGACCGCTTCATGGGCAAGACCATGGAGGACAAAAAACCGGCCTCCGCGCCCAAGATGCACCTTATGCCTCCCTGGCCCATGGAGGGCCACCTCGAGCGCATTGAGCACGCCGACAACCCCTTCCGCAAGGAGCACGGTTTGGACGGAAAGTTCGTGATCATGTACAGCGGTAACCACTCGGTCGCGCACCCGCTCGACACCATTCTGGACGCCGCCCTGCGCATGCAGGATGACGATCGTGTGGTCTTCCTTTTCATTGGCGGTGGTCTCGGCAAACAGCGCGTGGAGGAAGTGATTCGCGAGCACCAGCCCACCAACATCCGTTCACTGCCTTATCAGCCGTTGGACGCGATCAAATATTCGCTTTCCGCCGCGGACGTGCACCTGGTCAGCATGGGCCCGGAAATGGTCGGTATCGTGCACCCGTGCAAGTTCTACGGGGCCATGTCGCTGGCCAAGCCCATCCTGCTGCTTGGCCCCGAGGAGTGTCACGTCGCCGACGTTCTGCAGCGCTACGATTGCGGCTGGGCGGTTCGCCATGGCGATGTGGATGGCGCGGAGAAGCAGTTGCGTGAAATGGCATCCCTGAGTGTCGATGAGCTGGACAAGGTGGGCGCACAGGGTCGCGCGGCCATCGAAGAAGGGCTGAGCAAGGCCATCCTTTGCGACAAAAAGATGGTCGATATTCTTGCGCGCTGACTGTGAAGACTTTTTCCGTCGAAGACACCCCCTGGACCGGTTCCGGGCACGACGCGTCCATCCTGCGCCAGGTCTTTTTGACCAAAGGCAGCGCCCCGGGGCTGACCCAGTTCGGGCGCTTCCAGTTGGAGCCCGGCCAGCAGGTCGAGGCGCACAGCCACACGGATATGTGGGAAATCTTCTTTGTGGTCGAGGGAAGCGTGACCTTCACGGTTGACGGCCAGCCGCGCGAAGTTGGCAGCGGCGAAGGCCTGTTGATGGAGCCCGGCGACGAGCACGCGCTCACCAACGGCGGCCAGTCGCGGGCCACCGTGTTCATTTTTGGAATTGAAAAGGCCTCCTCGGACTGACATTCTCCATCGTTTATTTTTATTCGCAAAAGAACCCCCCTGCTTAGACATGAAAACAGTAGATAAAGACGCAAAAATTCTCGTCGCCGGTGGCGGCGGCTTCATTGGCGGCCATCTTGTCGCGAGCCTGCGCAAGCAGGGTTATAAGTACATTCGGAGTGTTGACCGCAAGCCGTTCGGGCAGTGGTACCAGCGCTTTAGCGACGTGGACAATCGCGTCCTGGACCTCCAGGAGCTCGATGACTGCCGCGAGGCTTCCAACGGCTGCGATGTCGTCTTTAACCTGGCCGCCGACATGGGCGGGATGGGCTTTATCGAAAACAACAAGGCGCTGTGCATGCTCAGCGTCCTGATCAACACCCACCTGCTGCTGGCTGCGCGTGATGTGGGCGTTCAGCGCTTTTTCTACGCTTCCTCGGCCTGTGTTTATGCAGGCTATAAGCAGCGCGAAACCGATATCCCCGCGCTCAAGGAGGAAGACGCCTATCCGGCTGATCCTGAAGACGGCTACGGCTGGGAAAAGCTCTTCAGCGAGCGCATGTGCCGCCACTTCCGGGAGGACTTCGGCATTGAGACCTATCCGGTGCGTTTCCACAATGTCTACGGCCCCTTCGGCACGTGGGACGGTGGTCGCGAAAAAGCCCCTGCGGCCATTTGCCGCAAGGTCATCCTGGCCAAGAACTCCGGCAACCACGAAATCGAAATCTGGGGCGACGGTCTGCAGACCCGCTCCTTCATGTACATCGACGACTGCGTCGAAGGCATCCAGAAAATTGTCGACGCCAGTATCGTCGAGCCCATCAACCTCGGCAGCGCGGAGATGGTTTCGATCAACCAACTGGTCGACATCACCGAGGAGATTGCCGGCATCAAGCTGGAGCGCAAATACAAGCTCGACGCCCCCAAGGGCGTGCGCGGGCGCAGCAGCGACAACGCCCTCATTCAGAAAAAGCTCGGCTGGGAGCCCTCCACCACCTTGCGCGACGGTATCGCCCGCACCTACAAGTGGATCGAGGAGGAAATCCGCCAAGGCGCGGCTTCACTTTAGAAGCTTTCCAGTCCCGGCCTTTCATGGCTAACTGAGGCGAACCAATGAGCCTCGACATCGCTTCCAACCGCGCGGCCCGCAAGTGGACGCCCAAGGAGCAGGGTGCCCGCATCCTGTGGGCGCTGGCTCAGCCTTTCTTTCGGCTTAGCCCGCGGCCGCTGTGGGGCTGGCGAAACGCGTTGCTGCGGCTCTTCGGTGCGAAGCTTGGCGCCAACGTTCGCTTCGACCGGCTGTCGCATGTCGAGCAGCCCTGGCATCTGGAGGTCGGTGAAGGCTGCGGCATCGGGCGCGGCGCCTTTCTCTATTCCTTTGGCAAAATCACGTTGGGCCGCAACGTCACCGTGTCGCAGTTCGCCCACCTGTGTGCCGGCTCACACGATTACCGTGACCCGGCCATGCCGCTGCTCAAGCCGCCCATCGTCATCGGTGACCAGGCCTGGATTTGTGCCGACGCCTTTGTCGGTCCCAATGTCACGGTGGCGGAGGGCGCCATCGTGGCCGCCCGCGCCGTGGCGGTGAAGGACGTGCCGGCCTGGAGCATCGTCGCAGGCAACCCCGCCAAGGTTATCAAAGAACGAAAGCTGAACTGAGTGTCTTTTCGCCTGAAACACTTTTTTGCCGCCTGCCTCTGTGGTTGGCTGGTTGGGATTGGTATCCTCGAAGCCTCTCCGCGTCGGCCTGAGCTGCCCGCGGGCACGTTGCTCGGTACACCGGGCATGCAGTTGGGGCCGATATACTATGCGGCGGATGCCAACAAACAGGAGATTGATGCCGCCAACGATCTGGCTGCTGTCCTGGGGCGCATCACCGGCACGGAGTGGCCCGTGCAAGCCGAGCCCGAGCGTGTGATGCCAGCCGGTATCTTTGTGGGCAACACCATTGCCGCAGCGGCGGAGATAGCCCTGGTGCCTGCGCCGAGTCGCCTGCCGGACGATGCCGCGGTGGCCCGTGTGGAGATGTCGCAGACCTTCCGGGTCAAGGTGAGTTCCCACCGGGTTACCCTGGACGGGGCCACGCCGGAGGCGACCGTGCTCGCCGTGTACTGGTTCCTGCAAAACGCCGTCGGTGTGCATTGGTTTATCCCTGGTGAGCTCGGTGAAGAACTGCCAGCCTCGCCGCGCATTCGCCTGACACGCATGGACCGCACGATCACGCCGTCGTTCTATAACCGCACGCTCCTTGGGGCCTCGCAGATGCCCGGCGGGGAGGTTTGGGCGCGGAGGAATCTCCTGACGCGGAGGTGGAATTTCAACCACGCGTTGCACAACATCGTTACATCGGACCTTTTCGAGTCCAAGCCCCATTGGTTTTCCCGGGTCAAAGGCAAGCTCGCTCCGACCAGTGGCGGGCGCGGGCTAAACCCCAACTTGGCCGAGCCGGAGCTGGCGCGCTTCGTGGCGAAGGAGGCGGTCACTTTCTTCAAGAAAAACCCGGACCAGACGACCTTCTCTATCAGTATCACGGACAACATCAATTTTGATGAATCGCCTGAGACCCTGGAGATCGTGACACCTTTCCGCTTTTTCCGGAATCGTCCGGACTATTCCGATTTGATCTTTGGATTCGCCAACCGCGTGGCCGGGGACATCTGGCCGTGGGCCGAAGACGGCTCCCTCGACCTGGAGGATACTCCGCTTGAGGCACAGGATAAGTACCTGGGCTCGCTGGCCTACTACTGGGCGGAGAACGTACCGTCCTTTCCGGTCCATCCGCGTGTGATTCCTTACCTGACCTCCGACCGTGCTCAATGGTACAGCGAGGACTATCGCGAGCAGGACAAGGCGCTGATCAAGGCCTGGTGTGAGGCTGGCCCGGAAATCGTCGGCACCTGGGATTACTACGAGGGCGGTCCGTACTTCGTGCCGCGTTGCTTCACCGGTATCGTGGCCGAGAGCATCCCCTTCCTTCATGACGCCGGAGTGCGTGCCTTCTTCGCCGAAGGCAGGCCTCACTGGGGCTTCGACGCCCCGCGCTTCTGGCTGGCCGCGCAGTTGCTTTCTGATGCAAAGCAAGACCCAGACACTTTATTGAACGAGTTTTATCGTGGCTACTTCGGGGAAGCGGCCGGGCCTATGAGTTCCTTTTATGAACAGTGTGAGAGGCAATGGATGGCCCAGGAGGGGCCGGTGCGCTGGCTCAAGTACTACAGGATGCCCTCGCAGGCCGAGCTTTTCCCCATGCCGGTCTGGGAAGAACTCGGCGACCTTCTGGCGGAAGCCGAGGCGCTGGCCGAATCCCCCCGCGTCCAGGAGCGCTTGGCTCTGGTGCGCGAGAACTATGACTACAGCCGGGCCGCCTGCTCCCTGTACTTTGCCTGGAAGGAAAAGATGCTTAGCGGTCTCGGGGATAAGGCTCTCGAGCGGGCACGTGAGGCTTTCGCGGCTCTGCCGGAGATTGCCGAGATACGGAAGGACGGAATGCAGGCCATCCTCCTGGAGGCAACCGAGGCTCCGCCTGCACCGGCGCCGGGTAACGCAGACACGCTCTTCCGGGAGGACTTTGAAAAGCCTCTGTTTGACGGAGACGACCAACCCTCCGAGGCGCTCTTTTTCCGCGGAGGTTCCTTTCGCGATGGCTGGCGCACAACGTCCTTTCACAACGATACGTTTACTTTCCAGCGCGGCGCTGCTTTTGCCGCGACAGGGCAGGGAGGCATCCGGCTGGAAGGGGCCAGCGTTTTTACCCTTTTTCAGATGGAGGCGGCTACCCCGGGCTCCATGATTGAAGCTCAATTGAGCTATCGCGGAAAAGTTTCACCCGGCTCACGTATTGCCCTGGCGATGTTCTGGCTGGATGCCGGCGGCAAGAATATCGGCCAGGCGGACGAGGTGGATATCCCCGTGGGGGAACATAGCGACTGGCGTGTACTGGCCGAGCGTGCGGAGGTGCCAGAGGGTGCTGAGTGGCTGTACCTGAGCTTACGCGTGCAGGAGCAGATGCCCGGCGACTTCCTTGAGCTGGATGATTTTCTGGTGAGTGAGTGGAAGGAAGCGGAAGCGGTGCAGCCATGAAACGACTCTTCGACGTGGTTGTCAGCGCGTCTCTCCTAATGCTGCTCTCGCCGTTGCTCGTTTTGGTTGCCCTCATGGTTTTATGGCGATTGGGCAGCCCGGTGTTCTTCCGTCAGGAGCGTGCGGGCCTGAGCGGGAAGCCGTTTGCGATTCTGAAATTTCGCACCATGTCGGACGCCTGCGACGCCGCAGGGCAGCCCTTGCCCGATGCCGAGCGCCTGACGCCGCTGGGGCGCTTTTTGCGAACCACCAGCCTCGACGAGTTGCCGGAGCTGTGGAACGTCCTGTGCGGCCAAATGAGCCTGGTCGGGCCGCGTCCGCTACCGGTGCGCTATCTACCGCGCTACAGCCCGCAACAAGCACGCCGTCACGAGGTGCCGCCTGGTATCACCGGCTGGGCGCAGGTCAATGGCCGCAATGCGCAGACATGGGAGCGCCGCTTCGAGCTGGACCTGTGGTACGTGGAAAACCGCAGCTTCGCGCTCGATATAAAAATCCTCTTCCTGACCGCATTCAAGGTGCTCAAGCGCGAGGGCATCAGCGCCGAAGGCGAGGCCACGATGCAGGAGTTCATGGGAAGCGAGGGTAGCTAGCTGCCCACAACCTCGATGTGCGTTTCGGGAATAACGAGCGCGTCGAGGGCAGCGAAAAATTTCTGGGCGTCAACGTCGGTTCCGGCGGGAGCGAAGCCCAGTTTGGGAAACAGATCGGCCACGAGTCCGTTTTTAGCGGTAGGGATGAAGCGCCCTTCCAGCTCGGTGGCTCCATCGTCCCGGGCGGCCTGAGCGAGGGTGTGTAGCATCAGTGCTTCCACGCCGCGTCCAAGCACACGGCAGCTCATCAGCCAGGTGTCGATGTACCAGCGGGCAGGCTCACGCCGCGCGATAATAACGCCCACCAGACCGCTGTCGCCGAAGCGGTCACTGAGACGGACACTGCAAGTCCAGTAGTCGGGCGAAGCCATGAGGGCTTTGACCTCCTCGCGGGAATAGCGCCGTGTCGTGAGGTTGAACTGGTTCGTCTTGTTGATGAGCTGAACGATGCGGTCGAGGTCTGCATCGTTAAAGGGTCGTAACGTGGCCTCCATGCGCAATTGCCGCAGATAATCCGTCAGGCTACCGGTGGCTGTCTGGAGGGACTGTCGCTCGCGATTGGCCTGGTAGTCGGCGTGCCGTTGCTGGTCCTCGGTGGATAAAGTCAGGGCTTCGAAGTGATGCCCCGCTTGCAGGGCCTGGAGGAAATCTTCCGGCCTTGGCGGCAGCTCGACCACCGCTACGGCGGTAGCCTGTGTGCGTACCTGGGCACGTTCGGCGGGGTTGTCATCGAGCAGCACGAAGGAGTCGAGTCCGAGGTTAAGCTCCTCGGCGGCCTGGCGCAGGTTGTGCGTTTTGTCCTCCCAGTTGGCGCGGAAGCTGGCGAAGTCTTCCAGTTTCAGAATCATGTCTTCGCCCTGCTCGAAGGGCAATTTTGCGTCGGCCTCGTTGTTTTTGGAGACGACTACCAGGAGGATGCCGCGCTCCTTCAGCTCGGCGGCGTAGCGGCGGATATCCGCGAAGGCCTCGCCGACGGCGGATGGCGGCCCGGTCTTGATGCCCTGCAGACCGTCCTCTCCAATGACGCCCTGCCAGAGGGTGTTATCCAGATCGAGGGCGAGTACCTTGGCGCTGAGGCCGAGCGCGGTGCGTATGAGCGCCAGATAGTGTTCGCAAAGCAAGGGCAGGGCGTCGGCGGCGGGGTACTGTTTCGCACCGTACCAGCCGACCGCGTCGAACCACGCGCGCTTCCCGAACTCGCCCGCGATGTGGTCGAAGTCGACGAAGAGGACACCAGCCGGCGCGGATCCGAGCAGCTGCTCGTTCAAGCGTCGCAGCAGGCGTGCCCGCCCGCCGGGGTGGCGTCCACTGAGAGACCCGGCGGAGTCGACCACGGGCACGTCGAAGTTGTGCTGCAGGATGGTGCAGGGGTGCTTCTCCATGAGGGGGCCCCAGAGATTTTTCCAATGCTCAACCACGGCGTCGAGGGCGGTTTCCGGGTCTTCGCTGATAGGCGGCAGCCCGGCGTCGCGCCAGTTGGTGGCGATGATGACGAAGTCCGGCGCGAAAGCATACAGGCCCGAGCCCGGGTTTAAAATCTCCTGTGGGATTTGCCCGAAGGGAGCCTCGTAGCAATCGATATTGAGGCCGCTTCGCAGGCCGAGCACTTGCAGGATCGGCAGAAGCAGGCTGGTAGTGCTGGAACCCAGCACGGCTACTTTGATCGTCCGCGCGTCCGGGGGAGGCGACTTCTTTTGCAGACGATGAAGCATGCGCGCTGCCCGCGACAGGAATGCATACTCTTCGCAGTTTCCGACCGCCGCGCGCAGATGCCGGTAAGCCTCCTCCGGATGCTCGCTGAGCCGGGCCAGCGCGAGGTGGGCTGTGGCGAGATCGTCGATCGACAGGCTGGCCAGTTGCGTCCAGAAGTCCGTGGCGAGCTCGTTCTTCCCGCACCGCTGGCAGGTTTCCGCGAGGAGTCGGAGGCCAAATGGAGAGCGCCGCACGTCCTGCTCTTGTTGCCATTGCTGCCAGAGCGGGTCTTCCAGCAGTTGTCTTTTCTCGAGCTCGATCAAGACCTGCGAGACCAGCTTTTCGGAAGCGGTTTCGATACGCTCGATGCAGTCGCGCAGCAAGCACATGAAGGCATCGTCGGGGCAAGTCCTGAGAAAGGTCGCTGCGGTATCGACGTCGATCCACTGCGGGTCTGCATAGCTTTGCCGGGGAGTGCTCATGCGGAAATGTCAGCCGCTCATGCGGGCAGTTGTTCCAGGATGTCTTTCACTTTGCGAATGGAGCCCACGGCGTCGGACGGCAGGCGGGTATTGAAAGCGTTTTCAGCCGCCAGAACAATCTGCACGGTGGCAACCGAATCCCAGTCCTCGTGATCGGCCATGGAGAACTCCTCGCTGATCGTCAGCGTGGGCTCGTCGAGGATGTCGCGGAAAATTTCCTGAAGGCGTAGCAGGTTGTCCATGTATGTGGCGGTATGCTTGTTTAGCGAAGGGATTGGGCCAGATGAGCTGACGATAGAGGAGGCTGGCCTGCTTCAACAAGCTCGAAGAGGTAGCCGCCGGCATCCATGACCCAGGCGATGCGCCGGCCCGGAAAGGCTTGGGCAGGGACGGGCTCGGAGACGATAAACAGGCCGGCCTGCCGGAGGCTTTTCAATACGGTCTCGATGTTCTCCACTTCGTAGCAGAGGTGGTGCAGGCGGATTTTCTTTGCCAGGGCGTTTTGAAGCTTACTGTCCGATCCGTCAGGCGAAACCAGTTCGAGCCAATGGCTTTCGCCGGGTAGCCTCAGGAACTGCACGCGGGCGGTCTGCGTGGGGTCTTCGATGACGTCGCTCTCGACTTGATAGCCGAAGCTGTGCTGCCAATGCTCCGCGGCGGCGGTGATGTCGGCCACCAGGTAACCGATGTGGTGAAGCCGGCCGACGGGAGGCATGGTGGCGTCTGGATGTTCCATCAGTGGATGGTTAGGCCTCCGTCGACGACGAGGTTGGCCCCGGTGATTTTCCGGCTGTCCTCGGAGAGCAGGTAGGTAGCTGCCGCTGCGACATCGGCTGGCTCGCTGATGCCGATAAGGTGAGCGTTCTCGATGGCCTGCCTGCGTTCGTCGGACAGTTGGCTTAAAAAGGCTTCGCTTTGTGGCGTACGCACCACTCCGGGGCTGATTACGTTCAGCCGGATATGACGCGGGGCCAGCTCGACCGCCAGCGAGCGTCCGGCTGAAATGAGTCCTCCCTTGGCCGCACTGTAGGCAGCGGTGCCGCTTTCGCCCTGAAGCGCGGCGGCAGAGGAAAGCCAGACGATGGCTGCTCCTGTTGCCGGTGCTACCTTTCCGAATACGTAGGCCTTGGTGACGGCTATGCTGCCACCGATCTGGCTGGTTAGCATTTCCGTGAGGGCAGCATTGTTGGTGACCTTCAGTGGACGCAGCCAGTGAATGCCCGCGCAGTGCGCCAGTCCGTCGATGGTTTCTACGGTTTCACGTAGCTCTTTGAAAAGTGCCTTCAGCGCATCCTCGTCGGTCACGTCGCAGGACCGGCTCAGGTGCCTCTCGCCGGGCAGGGATGCGCATGCGGCTTGCAGGCGCTCGCTATCCCGAGCGACCAGTACGATGCGGCTGCCTTCCTCCGCCAGGCGGGTGGCGGTGGCGAGCCCAATGCCGGAAGAGGCCCCGGTGACCAGGTAACATTTATTCTTCAGTCCCCGCATGGTCTTCAGGCTGGGCGAATCCAGGATCGTAGTCAATGGGAGCGTCCACCGGGGCAGGCAATTTTTCAGGCCAGCGTAGCGAGGCCACGCCCCAGGACAGGCCCACGCCGAAGGAGGCGATAAGAGTGCGACTGCCGGGCTTTATGGCTCCCTGCCGCCAGGCTTCGGCCAGCGTAACTGGAGTGGAGGCGCCGCTGAGGTTGCCAATCTTGTCGATAAAGTAAAAGCGCTTTTCCGGCGGTACTTCGAGGCTGCGGTAGATTTGGTCCATCATGGTTTTGTTCGCCTGATGAAGGACGACCAGGTCGATGTCATCCATCGTCAGCGACCACTTTTCCAGCGCGCCTTTGATGACTTCGGGCACTTTGTAGATGGAGAAATGGAAAACCGCCGGGCCGTTCATGCGCAGGTTCTCGGCGGTACGGATGCAGCCGGCTTCGTCTTCTTCTTCCTTGCAGGTATCGGGACCGGAGGGCTGCCTCGCGCCGCCGGCGGGGATGATAAGGTTTTCCACGCCCTGGCCATCCGTGCCGAGTTCGACACCCTCAATGCCATTTTCTTCGGCTGCTTCCAGAAGGGTGGCCGCCGCGCCGTCGCCGTGCAGAGGCACCAGAGCCCGGTCGCCCGGATGGATGACGCCGGTGAGGGCATCGGCGTTGAGCAGGAGGGCCTTGTTCGCGGTGCCCGCATGTATCATGCTGGAGGCCACGGAGAGCGAATACGGATAACCGCTGCAACCCATGCCTATGTCGAAGGCGGCGCAGGTTTCGGCCAACCCGAGACGTTGATGCAGCAGGCAGGCGGAGGCGGGGATGCGATAGTCGCCCGTTTGGCTGGTAAATATAAGCAGGTCGATTTCCTCGCGCTTTACTTGATAGCCATCCAGAAGCGCGCGGGCCGCCTGGGTCGCCAGGTCGACGGCGGTCACTCCGGGCTCGACGACGCGGCGCTCCTCGATGCCGGACATCTTTGTGATGGAGCGGAGCTTTTTGGGATCGAAGCGCTCTTCCAGATCGGCGTTGGTCAGCCGTTTGGGCGGAAGGCAGTAGTGTAGGGCTGCGATGCGGGCCTGCATGGGTTTAGTCGGTCAATTCCACGCCTTGCTCGAGCGCGATTTTCTCAATATCGCCGTAGGTGTTGAGCTTGGCCGCATCCTGCGGACCCAGCTTGATGCCAGCCTCTTCGTCCAGTGCAATAATGAGTGAAAGCACGTTGACGGAGTCGTAAGTTTCGAAAGTGGTAAGCTCAACCTCGGCCGACAGGTCTGAGGCTTCGATTTCCAGCACGTCCGCGACGATTTCCTTGAGTTGGTTGCGTGTCATGTCGATTTAGAATTGCGGTAAAGAACGCGCGCGGGGGCGCCGAGGGAGGTGGTGCCCGGCGGGGTGTCTTTGAGGGCAAAGGCCGCTGCGCTCAAAACGGACCAGGCGCCGAGGCGCACACCGGGAGCGACAACGCCGTTGGAGCCGATGAAGGCTCCCTCCTCGAGGACACTGGCTCCGGAAACGCGGCCACCGGGGCATACTTGCGCGAAATCGCCGATATGTGAATCATGGCCGATGGTACAGTGTTGGTTGACGATCACATGGGCGCCAATCTTGCCGTTGGGAGAAAGAATACAGCCTGCCGCGATGTAGCTGCCCGGGCCGACCTCCGCGTTGGGGGCGGTGATGACGGAGGGATCGACGACGCTGATAGGTTTCAGGCCCAGGGCATTCGCACGATCGACGATGCTTTTACGATGGACGTTATCGCCAATGCCTCCGATGTAATACGGGGCCGTTTTCATCGATTCCACGACGCTTTCCAGGCTGCCCAGAATAGGATAGCCATGGAGCGACTGCCCATGCTTGGCGGGGTCGTCGTCACAATAGCCCAGCGGGATGTATTGCGGGTGAACGGCATTACAGCGGTCCATGACCCAGGCAACCTCCTGAGCGAGGCCTCCGCCTCCCAGGATTAGGACTTCTACGGGGTTATGATCCATGCGGATTGGAGTGGGTTACCGGTTCCGAAAGCGGCAGCGGGGCCCGATCGCGATCAGACATCGGCCTGCTCCGGTATGCCGACGGGATTGATTTCTTCTAGAGTGAGCGCAGCCAAATCGCTGAGGATAAGCTGGAAGTCCGGGTCGTTCCAGATCTCATTGAAGGGGCGGTTGCTCGAAAGGCGGATGAAGAACTGTTCGCGCTTTTGATTGAGGCCGAATTTGAAGAGGGACTTGATCGGGTCCCACTTGTCCCAACTGCCGATGGTGCGGTTGACGTAGATGTTGTCGCCCACGGTATGCCAGTAGTAGACGTACTGCAGGACAGGGTCCTTCGTCATGACCCGGAATTCGGCGGGCTTAAGTGGCAGCTCGCCGGCGTTTAGGGCCACCGAGTATTCGCTATCGGCGACTTGCCAGCCGTTGCGCACCCAGCAGATGTCGGGCGTATGGGCCTGCACTTGGCGCACGGGCATTTTGCGCGGCTCCCAATAGGCGATGTAAACTGAGATGGTGGTTTTGCCCTTGGTGTAGGAGCGGAAAAGCGCTTCGCTGAAGTTGAGGATGTCCTCGACGCGGTCCTGCATTTCCTCGGAATCGGCCAGCTCGTGGTCTTCCACCTCCCAGCCGGGCAGTTCGCTGGGGACGGCCTTCGTCAGGTCGATATCCAGGGTTTGCTCGGGCGCCCAAATAAAGGTCTGGTAGAGCAGGGCACCGCCCAAAAAGAGGGCGATGGCGAAGCTGAGAACGATGAGGGCTTTACGCATGGGGCTTGAGACCTGTATTTCCCGGTAATGTTGCCTTGAAAGGTGGCATGGAATCAACCCAATATTGCCGCCCAATGCCCGAACGCGTCTACTTGTCCCCACCGGAGGTCTTTCCGGGTGATCGTGAAGCCCTGCTGGAAGCCTTTGACAGCGGCTGGATTGCGCCCGTGGGCCCAGCCATTGAGGCTTTTGAAAAGGCCTTCGCCGAATTCATGGGTGGCGGCTACGCGGTGGCGCTCGGCTCAGGCACGGCCGCACTGCATCTGGCCCTGCTCGATGCCGGGGTGAAACCGGGCGACGAGGTGCTCTGCTCTACTTTGAGCTTCGTGGCCTCAGCCAACGCCATTGCGTACTGTGGGGCGCGCCCGGTCTTCATCGATTCGGAAAGAGAAAGCTGGAACCTGGACCCGGCGCTGCTGGCCAAGGCTCTGGAGGAGCGCGCGCAAGCCGGTGCTCTGCCTGCCGCCGTCGAGGTGGTCCACATTTATGGGCAATGCGCCAACATGGAGGCGATTTGCGCCCTCTGTGCGCAATACAACGTGCCCCTGATCGAAGATGCGGCGGAAGCACTGGGGGCACGCTGCGAGGGCCGTCCCGCGGGCGGCTTTGGGCGTATGTCGGCCTTTTCATTCAACGGTAACAAGCTGATCACCACGGCGGGAGGGGGCATGCTGTGGTCGGCCGACCAGGAACAGGCTCAACGTGCGCGGTACCTGGCTTCCCAAGCGCGCTTGCCAGACCGTGGCTACCTGCATGAGGAAACCGGGTACAATTACCGCATGAGCAACCTGCTGGCGGCTCTGGGGCGGTCTCAGCTTGCTAATCTGCCAGAGCGCATCCGTCGACGCCGGGCTGTCTTTGAGCGTTACCGGGAGGCCCTGAGTGACCTGCCAGGCCTGAGCTTCATGCCGGAGCCGGCTGAGTGCGAATCCACGCGTTGGCTGACGTGTATCCTGCTGGACACGGAGGACCCACCGGTCGAGCCGGAAGCTCTTATCGACGCCCTGGAGGCTGAGAATATCGAGGCACGTTCGGTATGGCGGCCTCTTCATTGCCAGCCTCTTTTTCAGGATTGCCAAGTATACGGAGGCGCTGTGGCCGAGAAGCTGTCGACCCGCGGGATTTGCCTGCCCAGCTCAGGTATGCTGACGCGTGACGATCAAGACCGCGTTATTGAGACACTGCGCGGTTGCTTTTAGCCGCTCCTGTGTTTGTGCCAAGGATGAGAGAGGTATTGTGGCGGTTCTGTTTACGCTGCTTCAGGAAACGTTTGACGTTCTTCGGGGTCAGGTACTGGAGCCGGAAGACAATAAAGGTGAGGAAGGCTACGCCCAGCACGGAGACGAAGAAACCCATGAGATTCCCCGTAAAGCGTAGCAGCACCGCGAGGATCCCGAAACAGATATTGATGCCATAGAGCGCATAGACGGTTTTCCGCTGCGAGAAGTTGAAGATGCGTTGGATGCGGTGGTGGATGTGGTCTTTATCCGGATAAAACATCGGGTGGCCCTTGAGCAGGCGTCGACTCATGGACAGCAGGGTGTCGAAAACCGGCAGACCCACGGCGAAGATGGGGACCAGGAACACAAAGAAGCTGCTCGGGCCCTCGGTAGCCTGCAGCGAATAGCAGGCGATAACATAGCCAAGGAACAGACTCCCGGAGTCACCCATGAAGATTTTGGCCGGGTGCCAGTTGAGGAAAAGGAAGCCCAGCACTGCGCCGGTGATGCAGAAAATAAGGACCAGATTCAGTGCCTGTCCGGAAACCTGTATGCAAACGGTAATCGCAAGCAGCGAAATCATGAAGACTCCACCGGCGAGGCCGTCGAGACCGTCGATGAGATTGACTGCGTTGGTGACCCCGATGATCCAGAAAAAGGTCAATGGCACCGAAATAGCCTCGGCATAGCCTGGGTAGATAAAGAAATTCAGGTTCAGTCGCGCCCCGGCCAGAATCATGTAGGTGGCCACCAGGCACTGCACGACCAGCTTCTGGCGGAAGTTGAGCCCCCGCAGGTCGTCCGCCAGGCCCGCGACAGCGATGGCGATGGCCCCGGTCAGCAGGTAGGGATTGGGCATGACCAGTACGGAGCAGACCTCCCCGCAGTAGGCCCGGGCCAACTGGAAAAAGAGCACTCCCGAAAAGAAACCGGCGATGATGCCCAGGCCGCCGATGCGGGCGACAGGCGTCTTGTGTATCTTGCGGTGGTCCGGCTCGTCGATGATCCCGAGCTTGGGCGCATGGCGGCGCAGCTCGATAATCACCACCATGCTGACCATGGCAGAAAAGATGAGACCGACCAGCAGGATGATCAGTATGGAAATATCCGAATTCACGTTAGCTTGGCGCGCAGGTTGCTATTTCAACAAAGATAAAGCCTGCCAAATTTGCCAGCCAGCGTCAAGTGAATGCTCCGAGTCTCCCCGTGACGATTTTGCGAAGTTCCGCAAGCGGGGTTGACTGTACGGAGCTGTTTTTATTTTATCCGAAATCCTAAACCACAGCAACCTATCATGCCAGCCACGACCAAGCCTAAAAAGAAAGCCGCCGAGTCCGCCTCGAAGAACTTCAATTTCAACATTGGTTCTGATGTTGAGAGCCTTAAGGCCTCGATATCCAATCACTTGCGCTTTTCGCTGGCCCGCGATACCAAGACGGCAACCTCGCGTGACTGGTGGCTGGCCACCAGCTACGCGGTCAAGGACCGCATCCTCGACCGTTACATCGACACCCAGGGTGTGCATAACGACAGCAACGCTCGCCGCGTCTACTACCTGTCGCTGGAGTACCTGATGGGGCGTTTGCTGGAGAACAACCTGGTCAGCGCCGGCATCTACGACAATGTCGAAAAGGCCCTGTCCGAGCTGGGGGTGGACTTCAAGGCCATCATGGACGAAGAGGTCGATATGGGTCTGGGTAATGGCGGCCTGGGGCGCCTGGCGGCCTGCTTCCTCGACTCGCTGGCCACGCTGGAGTATCCGGCCATCGGTTACGGCATCCATTATGAGTTTGGCCTGTTCCGGCAGGAGTTTGTCAACGGCCACCAGGTGGAGCGCCCGGACAACTGGCTGCACAACGGCAACCCCTGGGAGGTCAGCCGTCCCGAGTATCAGGTGAGCGTGCCGGTTTACGGTCACGTCGAGTATCACTTCGATTCCAAGGGCGACTGGTACCCGCGTTGGGTCGGCACGCAGTCGATCATCGGTTTGCCCTGGGACATCCCTATCATCGGCTACGGCGGCAAGACGGTTAACTTCCTGCGCCTGTGGGAATCGAAGGCTTCGAACGAGTTCGACCTGGATGCCTTCAACCGTGGCGGTTACACCGAGGCCGTGCACGACAAGGCCGTTAGCGAGACGGTCAGCAAGGTGCTTTATCCGAATGACAAGAGCGAAAGCGGCAAGGAGCTGCGACTGGTCCAGCAGTACTTTTTCGTGGCCTGCTCGCTCAAGGATATCGTTCGCCGCTTCAAGAAGAAGAACGAGGATTGGGAAGCGTTCCCGGAAAAGGTTGCCATCCAGCTCAACGACACGCACCCGGCCGTGGCCGTGCCCGAGCTCATGCGCATCCTCATCGACGAGGAAGGCATGGAATGGGACGAGGCCTGGGGCATCTGCATCAAGGTCTTCGGCTACACCAACCACACCCTCCTGCCCGAAGCGCTGGAGAAGTGGAGCGTGCCGCTCTTCCAGAAGGTGCTGCCGCGTCACCTGCAAATCATTTTCGAAATCAACCGCCGCTTTCTCGAGGATGTGGTCGAGCACCGTTGGCCGGGGGACAACGGCAAGAAGGGCGCGCTCTCCATCATCGAAGAGGGCAACCCCAAGATGGTGCGCATGGCCTATCTGGCGACTGTCGCGAGCCACAGCATCAACGGCGTGGCCGCGCTGCACACCGAGCTGCTCAAGCAGCATCTCTTCCACGACTTCAACGAGCTTTTCCCTGAGCGTTTCAACAACAAGACCAACGGCATCACGCCACGCCGCTTCCTCAAGGTCTGCAATCCCGAGCTCTCCGCTCTCATCACTGAAAAGGTGGGTGACGACTGGCCCTATCACCTGGAAAAACTGACCGGACTGGCCGAGTACGCCAAGGACAAGGCCTTCCAGGAGAAATTCATGGGGATCAAGCGGCATAATAAGGAGAAGCTCGCCGCCGTCATTGAGGAGCTTTGCGGCGTTACGGTTAGCCCGGACGCACTCTTCGACGTGCAGATCAAACGCCTGCACGAGTACAAGCGTCAGCACCTGAATCTGCTGCACATCCTGGCTCGCTACCGTGCCATCCTGCACAACCCGGACGCCCCCGTGGTGCCGCGCGTCTTCATCTTCGGGGCCAAGGCCGCGCCCGGCTACGACCTGGCCAAGAACATCATCCTGGCCATCAATAAAATCGCCGAGAAGATCAACAACGACGAGCGGGTGGGGGACAAACTGAAGGTCGTCTTCCTACCCAACTACCGCGTCAGCCTGGCCGAGCAAATTGTGCCTGCCGCCGACCTCTCCGAGCAAATCTCCACCGCCGGCAAGGAAGCCTCCGGCACCGGTAACATGAAGCTCTCGCTTAACGGCGCGCTGACCATCGGTACGCTCGACGGCGCCAACGTGGAAATCATGGAGGAAGTCGGACGCGAGAACATCTTCATCTTCGGCATGACAGTTGAAGAGGTTCACGAACTGCGCACCAAGGGCTACAATCCGTGGGAGTACTACAACGGCAACCCCGAGCTCAAGGCGGTGGTCGACTGGCTGGCCTCGGATTTCTTCACGCCGGGCGAACCCTTCGCGCTGGATCCGGTGCGCCGCAGCCTGCTCGACGGTGGCGACCCCTTCATGGTCCTGGCCGACTATCAGGCCTACATCGAGGCCAACAAACTCGTCGACGAAGCCTTCAAGGACAAGTCGAAGTGGGCCGAGATGGCCATCCTCAACACCGCCCACATGGGTAAGTTCTCCAGCGACCGCACCATCCACGAATACGCCAAGGATATCTGGTCACTTGAGGCCCTGCCCGTACCGATGTAGGCAAGGCAGTGGCCCTGCACCCGAGATGCTTCGCAGAGTATTATACGCTCCAGTTACACTATTGCCTACAAGTCAAAAGTATACTGGATGGCTTCTTTGATGGAGGCAAAAAGGGAAGGATCGATGATTCCAACTTTGCGTTCCAGTTCCCGGACTTGCACGGCAACAATACCTTGTAGATTCACATATGAGCGCTAGCGCAGAAAGCGCAGTTTTCCTATGTCCACCTCATAGCGACTGCTCCGGTACTTGGTGGTGATGGGGGCGCAAAGCACTAGAGCGCGCGGAGGATCAGCATCTTCGCGCGAGACAACTACCATCAAGCGTACCTTGCCCTGGTAGCCCAGGTCTACACGATAAACTTCGCCGGGCTTAATCTTCATCGATTACGTCCAGAGCCGCGTTGCGCTTGCTTGCGGGGTGGAGAATGTCTTCCACGTCCATGTCCGCCTCGGGAAGGGTCAGGGAGAAAGGCAAGCCCTTGCGCAGGCGCACCTGATGCAAAAAAAGCCGGATAGCTTCCGTTGTGGATAAACCGATATCAGCGAGAATGCTTTCTGTTTCCTTTTTCAACTCCGGCTCTACCCGGGCTCTGACGGTCAGGGTTTTCATGAGAAGGAATGTGGCACAATTGAGCTACATTGTAAACAAGAAAGTCTATCAGAGCCAGAGAATGCAACTCTTCTCACAGCGCGGAGCGCAGCATATCGATGTCGATATGGTCGAGGAACATCTGCTTGATAATCGGAATCTTGTCGGTGTCCTCGGGCTGTGTCTTGACCGTCATGTTGTTGATGCGCGAGGCCACCGCGTAGCTTTCCTCGGAGCAGATGACGCAGGGGATGCGCGTTTGCGCGATCATTTCCATCAGCTTGGGGTGGGGCAGGATATTGCGCGTCAGCACGATGCCGGAGACGACTTTCTTACCGGAGATGCCGGCGGCGGCGATGGCGGAAAAGATAACGTCCTCGCGGTCACCCGGGGTGATGATGAGCACGCCGGGCTGCAGGTAATCGATGACGCCCTTGGCCGTCATGGCCCCGATGATGACGCGTAGGATACGCTCCTTTTTGCCCTGTTCGCGACCGTTGATCCAGCGGCCGTCGATCTCCTCGACGATCTGGGAAAGGTTCGGCGCGGTGAGCTGCTTTTGCAGCGGCAGGACGCCGAGCAGGGGCACGCCCAGGCGGGCGAGGCCGGCCCCGGCGTATTCGCGTACGAGATCGATTTTCTCCGGCAGTACCTTGTTGAGAATGGCTCCGACGACCTCGACGCCGTACTTGTCAAAGAGCGCCTTGTTGATGGCGATTTCGTCCACCGGCTTGCCGATGCCGCCCTGGGAGACGATGACGGCCTTCGCGCCGAGGAGCTTGGCCACCTGCGCGTTGGAGAGGTCGAAGACCGCACCGACTCCGGCGTGGCCGCTGCCTTCGATGATGCAGACGTCCTTCTGGTAGCTGGCGCGGTCGAAAGCGCGGCACATCTTGTCGACGAGGATGGGCAGATTTTCCTCGGGCGACTTCAGATAGCGCCGGGTGAAGGTGCCGTCGACCGCCACCGGGCTCATGGCCTCGATGGGCACCTGGACGTCGAAGACGCTGTCCAGCAGCACGGTGTCCTCGTCGATCTTGTTGCCGTCGACCTCGATGAAGCGTTGCCCGACCGGTTTGATGAAGCCGACCTTCTTGGTGCGCGTGCGCATGGCCGCGAAGAGGCCCAGGCTGGTTGTGGTCTTGCCGTCGTTCTGACGGGTGGCCGCGACGAAGATGCGCTTGGTCGAGACGTTGCGCGGTTTCGTCAACACCTCGGTGTCGTCGGGCTCGACAAAGGGGGACTTGGTCAGGGAACGGCTCATAGGGCGACGATTACCTGACCGGGTAGAGGAAGCGCTGATCCACGGCTTGGGCCGCGACGATGACGGCGGTACCGAAGATGTCGTGCGCGCTGGCGCCGCGGCTGATTTCCGCTGCGGGGCGGGTGAGACCGGTGATAATCTGGCCGTAGGAGCGGCAGCCGGCGACCGTTTGGGCCAGCTTCGAGGCGATATTACCGCTGTTCAAATCCGGGAAGATGAGCACGTTGGCCTTGCCTGCGACACTGCCTTCGATGCCTTTTTGCTCGGCCACGAAGGCGTCGAGCGCGGCGTCCACCTGGAGTTCGCCGTCGATGTCGGCATCCATGTCCAGGGCGCGCACCTTGTCCTTGGCGATGGCGGTAGCGGCCTTGACCTTGTTGACGCTGGCGTTGCTGGACTCCTTCTTCTTGGAGGAGAAGCTGAGCATGGCGACCTTGGGCATCTGGTTGGTCAGGTGCTGGGCCAGGGAGGCGGTGGTCACGGCGATGTCCGCAAGCTGGTCGGCGGTGGGCTCGGGGATGACGCCGCAGTCCGCCAGGAAGAGAGCGCCCTCGATGCCGAGGCGGCTGTCTTCCTGCTCGAGGATTTGCATGGACGAGGCGGTGTCGACCCCTTCCTGCGTCGGGATGATTTGGAAGAGCGGCCGTAGGGCGCTGGAGGCCGCGATAGTGGCGCCGGATACGATGGCGTCGCAGCCCGCAGTGGCCAGCATCATGGTGGCGAAGTAACTGGTGTTGGCCAGGTACTCCTTGGCCTCCTTGTCGGCCAGGCCTTTGAAGCGGCGCAGACCCTGGAAGCGGGTGATGTACGCCTCCATCTCGTCGCTGCGCTCGGGCTCTATGATACGCATGCCGTCCAGCCGGATGTCCAGCCGGGCTGCGTTAATTTTGATGCGGGTGCGGTCGCCCAGCAGGATGGGCACCCCCAGCCCGCGCGTGGCAAACTGCCGCGCCGCCTGGATGATGCGCGGGTCCGTACCCTCCGGGAAAGCCACCCGCTTCGGATGGTTCTGAAGGCGAATCGAAAGTCGGTTAATCAGTGACATATTTAAAAGTTTGCTGCATACCCTACCGTTTTACATCACCCACGCAATTCCCTAATTGATTTTGTGTTTTAGTGCTTGGTGCCTGGTGCTTAGTTACTCATGTACAAGAATTTCACCGGTTTTTGCTCAACAACCAAGCACCAGGCACCCAGTACCACAGCACTTAAAATTTTATGGCGCGAAATTTCCAGCATATTGCCGTCGTGGCCGCATCCACACTGGGCTCGCGCGTGCTCGGATTGCTCAGGGACATTTTGACTCTGTCCTTGCTGGGGACGACACCGGCGGCAGCGGCCTTCCTTTTCGCATTTACTGTGCCCAACCTTTTCCGCCGTCTTTTGGGGGAAGGCGCACTGACTTCCGCGCTGGTACCGGTATTTTCTGAGACGCTCAGCCGGGAGGGCAAACCTGCGGCGTTGCGCTTCGCCAACCAGGCTCTGACACGCACGGCCATGGCCCTGGCGGTGTTGATTGGCCTCGGGCTGGTGGTCTACGGTATCGCCTACCTGCTGCTGGGGGCGGAGACCAGGCTGGGGCAGGACGCCCGCGAGCGCTGGCGATTGGGCTGTATCCTGGGGGTGGTTCTGCTGCCTTACATGGCGCTGATATGCCTGGCAGCGGCGCAGGGCGCGGTCCTGAATGTCCTGCAGCGTTTTGCCATCCACGCGCTTTCCTCGGTCTGGCTGAACATTGCGATGATTGCCACCTTGCTCATCTCCGGGCCGCTATTAGGGCTGGGAGCGACATCTACGGCGTACCTTTTGGCCGCCGGGGTGCTGGTGGGTGGTTTGGCGCAACTGTTTGTCCCCAGCATGGCTCTACGCGGCGAAGGCTGGCGCTGGAAGTGGGATACCTCCGGTGACGAGCGCATCGGCGAACTGAGGCGACTCTTCCTGCCGGCGGTGGCGGGGGCGGCCATATTGCAGATAAACATCCTCGTCTCGCGCC
Source organism: Verrucomicrobiia bacterium (assembly GCA_030432235.1). Taxonomy (GTDB): domain Bacteria; phylum Verrucomicrobiota; class Verrucomicrobiia; order Opitutales; family Cerasicoccaceae; genus JAUIHT01. Next base: position 1,696,520 of record JAUIHT010000001.1, read on the forward strand.
TGCTTGGCTTCGGGCTCAGTGACGAGGCCCTGCCTGCGCTATACCTTGCCGCGCGTCTGGTGGAACTGCCGCTTGGGGTTTTCGCCATCGCGGTGGCCACGGTCTTGTTTCCCAGCCTGAGCCTGCATGCGGCTTCCGGAGATTCCCAGGGCATGGCCAAGTCCTTCGGCCAAGGTTTGAGGGTTATCCTGGCGATTACCGTTCCGGCAGCGGTGGGGCTGGCGATGCTGGCCGGGCCTATCCTGCGTCTGCTTTTCGAGTGGGGTCGGTTTAACGCCACCGATGTCGCCGTAACGCGCCCGGTGCTGATCATCTTCGCGGTGGCTATGCCCAGTTACGCCGTTTCCACCCTGGCCACGCGTGGTTTTCACGCCATGAAGGACACGCGTACACCGGTGCGGGTCGCGGCCTGGTCGTTTTTCGCCAACCTTGGCGTCAGCCTCGCTCTGATAGTGCCGCTGGGCGTCATCGGCCTGGCGCTGGCCAACCTGATTTCGTCCGCGCTGCAGGCCGTCATGCTGATGCTCTGCCTGCGGCGTGATTCCGCCCGGGTGCTGACCGATCTACGCACACCGGAGTTTATCAAAGTAGTCTACTCCAGCCTGGGCCTGGGGTTGGTCTGTTGGCTGGGCCAACAGTTCATCTTTGGCTGGGCGGGCACCGGCAAGATTGCCGATATCATCGTGGTCTGCCTGCTCATTCCCGTGGGGGTGGTTGTCTATTTCATACTACTGTGGCTGAGCCGCTTCCATGAGCGCCGTGAGGTGGTCGAATTCGCGGCCTCGATGCTGCGTCGCCGCTGAGGGCTTGCGCTAATCTGTTAATTCCACATCCCCCTAGAACGTGACTTTTAACCTCGAAGGTATTTCCATAGCTGCGCTGGCCTATGCCGAGCCGCCCGATGTCGTCAGCTCGACAGACATCGAGGAGCGCCTCGCGCCGCTTTATGAGCGCCTGCGCCTGCCCGCCGGACGGCTGGAGCTGATGACCGGCATCCGCGAGCGGCGCTTCTGGCCCGCGGGTACGCTGCCGTCCGCTGCCGCTGCCAAGGCAGCTGAGAACGCTTTGGCAAAAATCGGTGAGGACCGCGCGGATATCGACCTGCTTATCCATTGCGGTGTTTGCCGGGACCGCCTTGAGCCAGCCACGGCCAGCAATGTTCACCGTCTGCTGGGACTGGATGGGCGCTGCCAGATTTTCGACCTCTCCAACGCCTGCCTGGGCATCCTCAACGGCATTGCGGTGGCAGCGGGCATGCTGCGCTCTGGTCAGGCAAAACGTGCGCTGGTGGTGTCCGGCGAAAATGGCCGCCCTCTGCTGGAGCGTACCTTGCGTACCTTGCTGGAGGAGGACCTCAGCCGCAACGCCATCAAGCCTTACTTTGCGAACCTGACCATCGGCGGCGGCGCCATCGCTGCCGTCCTGACTGCCGGCGACGTGCCTGCCGGAGGCGTGCGCCTGGGCGCGGGCGCGGCTCTGACGGATTCCGCGGCCAACGAGCTTTGCCAGGGTGATTCCGCCGGGGATGAGTTGGCCATGCTGACCGACTCCGAGGCGCTGCTGGTTGCCGGGGTGGCGTTGGCGCAACGTAGCTGGGAGGCATTTCAGGAGGTCAGCGGCTGGAGTGTGGAGACGCCGCAACGTGTGCTAACGCATCAGGTAGGCCGGCGTCACCAGCGTGCGCTGTTCGAGGCCTTGGGCATCCCACTGGAGAAGGACTTTTCCACCTTCGAGACCTGGGGCAATGTCGGTTCGGTGTCCCTCCCGCTGACGCTCACACGCGCCATCGAGGACGGCGCGCTGGGCAGTGGTGATCGCGTTGCGCTGCTGGGCATCGGCAGCGGACTGGTCTGCATGATGTTAGCCGGGGAAGTGGTGTAGCTTTGGGATTGGCAGTAGGCCCGTTTCCAATGACGCTGTGACTGTGTTCGCTGTATGGATTAGCCGGTTGTTGCTCGTAGGGGCGTTGCTTATCGATGCCTGGTTGGGCTGGCTGGCCCTGACTGAGGGGGCGCTGGCCGGTTGCGGCGGAGAAGAGGGATGCCGCTCGGTATTGGCGACGCTTTGGGCGTACAGTTTCCACATCCCCGTGTCGTTGCTGGCACTGGTCACGCATGCGGCATTACTTGCGCTTACTTTCAGCAAACTGGAAAAGCCTGTGCAGCGGCTGCTCTTTGGCGCGTTAGGGTGGGGCATCCTGCTGGCCGCAGTCTGGTTCGTCGCTATCCAGGCAAAGGTTCTGGAGCAGTACTGCGTCTTCTGCATGACAGCTCATGGTTTGGGCGTGCTGGCCGTTGTCATCTTGCTTCGCGATGAACAGCGTAAGGCGTTTCTGGATTGGAGGTCACTCCTGCTGGGCTGCCTCGGGCTGGCGATTCTGATTGGGGGCCAGGTCCTTTTTATCAAAGAGCCCATCGATGTGCACACGGTGATCAACGAGGCTCCCGCGCCGGAGCTCGGCGACGAACTAGTCAACTTGCAAGGTGGCCTGAATGCGATCGACCCGGAGACCTTTCCGCATCTGGGTAATCCCACCGCTGGGCGTGTGCTGGCGTTGCTTTACGACTACACTTGTGGCCACTGCCGCGAAACGTACCAGAGCCTGTACCAATTCATGGAGGGGCATGCCGATGACGTTTGCCTGATTGTTCTGCCCATTCCCTCGGAGTCCGCCTGCAATCCCTATATCGCTCCGGACGTGCCGCAGCACGAGGACTCCTGCGAGTACGTGCGCCTGTCCATCGTTCTTTTCCTGACGGACCGCGCGCTCTTCCACGAGTTCAACGATGTCTTCCTGCTGAAAGGCAAAGCCGCGCCACCCTTTGCCGAAGCACGTGCCTGGGCCGAGGCAAAGCTCGTTGACGCGCCCCCGCTGCTGGACTTGATGTACGCCAATGAGGTCACCGGCGCCATGCAATTCAATCTCGATATCTTCGCGGCCAGTTCGGAGATGTCGGGTCGTCTGGCCATGCCGAAGATTATCACCGAGGGCGTTGTCATTTCCGGCGCACCCTCGGAGCTGTCCACCTTCGAAAAGCACCTGGATCCCAAAACCGGCAACTGGTGGACAGGGCAGTGAGTCTTCATTGCGGATTATTTGAAAGCTCGACTTTAGTCATCACCCTCCCATGCTTTCATCCCCATCCGGGGGAGTAGCTCAACGGATAGAGCAGCGGTTTTCTAAACCGTTGGTTCCGGGTTCGAGTCCCGGCTCCCCTGCCAATTTCCCCTCCGTTTGATATGGCCCGCAGTTCCCGATAAAAAGGGAGCTGCGGGCCTTTCTATTTTCCGGTGGCCGCGTGTTCGCTCTGTTTGCCAAAAAAGCTCGTAATTCCCGCGAATCGGTAAACATTCGGTAAACGTGACGAAGGGGAAAGTCTATCCGGTCAAGTACCGGAAATATCGCTATATGGTGAAGTTCGAAAGGAAGGGCTTCAAGCCGTATCGTCGTTACTTCATCAAGAAAGCCGATGCAGACGCCGATTGCGAGGCCTTCAATGATAAGCTGCTTGCCGAGGGTAGGGAAGGGCAACACATAGGGCCAAGGGAAAGGCGGCTCTTTGCTGACATCGTGGCCGCGTGTGAAGAGGTAGCCATTTCGCCGGTCGACGTTCCCTTTCTGATACGGAAACTATCAGCTGAAAGTTTTCCGAAACGGAAAATCTCCATCGAGGTGCAAGAGTTCCTTGTTTCACTCGATAAGGCCGGGCGGGCCTACCGCACACAAAAGACGCTCAAGCTTCGCCTGAATGCCTTCCGCCGTCATTGTGGCAAGGTCTGCCTGGGCGAAGTGACAGAGGCCGATTGCCGCGAATTCATCTTCCGGCCCAACTCGCCACAGACGCAGACGAATGACCGCCGCGCCCTGCATCAGTTCTTTGCCTGGGCCGTGAAGGGCGGCAGACTGGCCGCAAATCCCATTTCACGCATCGAGACGCCCTCGCGTGCCCGTGACGCCGCCCCGGCCATCCTACGGCCAGCAGAGGCCCGGATATGGTTCGCCCGAATGGAGTCAAAAAACAACGCTAGGATCTTAGCCCCCTATTTTGCACTTTCCTTATTCGCCGGGCTCAGGCCTTCGGAAATAGCGGAATTGAGGCCGGAGGATTTGACCGCTTCCGGGATTCGAGTCACCGGGGGGAAAATGCGTGGCCGCAAACGTCGCATCGTGCCGCGCTTCCCCGTCCTCGATGCCTGGCTTGCCGCTTACCCGCCATCCTTCGACTGGCCCGCCGTGGACTCTACGGCCATGAAAAACGCCCGTGCGCTCTGCCCTCGACGTTGGGCGGTAGACCTCCCCCGGCATACGTGGATATCCGCCCGCCTGGCATTGACGAATGACGAAAACAAAACGGCCAGGGAAGCAGGCAATTCCCCGGCCATGATATATGCCCACTACTTCGAGACTATGAGGCCCGAAAAGGCGGCGCTGTTTGACTCGATACGGCCTATTCGTTCAGCAAAAGCACAGTATTGCCGTTGACGGCAAAAACATAAAGCCCGTCTTCGGTGGGGAGGAGATAGGCCCACCCGCCGTTTGATATGTAAACCCACGGCCATGGGCCAAAGTATACCCAGTCATCTATATTGTCGCCAGGGGAAAAGGTTGACAGGCCGTCGCTTGGACTGTCCCCGGAGCCGAAGCTCACTTGCTGAAAGCTGTTATTGCTGCCGACTGTTTGGCCGATGCTGGCCCCGGCTTCATAATAGACCTCACAGTTGGAGCCGACCAGTTCAGAGAGGGTAGCGCCGGAATAAACATAGATGGTGCAATTCGAGCCGATGATACTTGCGGAGTTCCCCGCCTGAATAATGTAGCTGTTATTGGAGCCTGTTACACTTCCGGACACGGGCTGGCCGGATGGTGTGACGCCGTAGGCCGTAACAACGGCGAGGAATGAGAGGGCGATTGTGATTGCTTTCATGGACTATGATTTTTCGGTTAATCTGGATGGAGAGTAAATGGAATTATGACGCGGTTTTACGTTTGCCACGCTGGGGCTTGTCCTCGGCAACCTTCAGGCCGTAGCCCTGCATCAAGTCTCGAAAGGATTCCGGGCTAGTAAGGTGCTGGATTTCTAAAAATCGGCGATACTCCATTTCGGGAACGAGTCGAAAGGGCGTAGGAAAAGCCCCGTGCGAGGCCTGGTATTCTGACGCCGATTCAATTAGAAGCTCAATCAAGGCAGGCAGGGATAGTCGCGTTTCGTCAGTGATACGCTTGGCGGCCTTAAGGGTCTGTTTACTGAACGTAACCCCCCGCCGAATCTCCCTTTCGGATGCCTTTTCTTCGCTCATGTAATAAAAAATGCACTTTTTCGCATTTTTGTAAACATCTAATTTTCAACGACTTAGCGGCGCAACAAGTAACACAAGGTGCACAAAGTATGCTTTTCATGTTGACCGTGAAGCATATTTTGTGCACTCGATATGCCCATAACCCAAAACGGAAAGGGAACTATGAAAATCAAACCTGTAAGCACGGCGGAGATTGAAGCCTTGAAAAACAATGAGCTTTATCCCGCTGAAATCCTATCCGGCGCGTTCGGATATACCACCAACAAGGCCGTTCACCGTTATTACGATGAAGGCTATCTCACAGGAGCCGACTGTGTGGACACCAACCCCGGCAAGCGCGTAGTCGGCCAAAAGCGCGGCCTGCGCATCCGTGGCCGCGAAATCAAGCGAATCGCCCTGCGCGACGGCTTCAAAAAGAAGGGGCTGGCAGCATGAAACTGCGAGTCGGAAATATAAGCGGAAGGAATCAACGGACGCTCCTATTATACCCGGAAGGCGGCACAGAGTTCGAGTGGGTGGGCATGGTAACGGGAAAGCCGGGCATGACAGATGAAGAAGTCTGTAAGCTCGCGGACCTGCTCTCCGCCGCCCCGGAACTGCTGGAAGCCCTCAAAGAGCTTAAGCTCATGGAGCATTACAGCGACGACCATCCACGAAAGGAACGTGCCCTTGACATCGCCAGATATGCCATTGCCAAGGCAGAGGGGAGGGAGGCATGACCGCAGGCGACGAAATCCACCTACCACCCCTCCCTCAAGAGCCCTCACCGTCACCATGGCTAGCGGAGGTCAAAGGCTACGGGTGGATCATTAAATACAGTACCGCCAATCGCGCTGAAAGAAGCCGTCTTGCTACGGTCCATCACTCATTAGGCCAGGGACATTCAAGAGCAAACGCACTGCTCATAGCCGCCGCCCCGGAAATGCTGGAGGCGCTAAGGGCTGCGAGAGAGCTTTTCGACTTAAGATGCACCGTCGAGGACGGGGCACCTGTGCGTGTTAAGATAGAATCCTCCATTGCCAAAGCAGAGGGGAGGGGAGAGTGAGCCGCCCCGAGATATGGGAACTGGCCGAGGAAGCGGGGAAGATGCTTTCTCAAGTCCAATCGAAGGGCGAAGCATGGGTAAAGCGCGGCATCATTACTGAGGCCGAGCGCGTGCAGATGTTGGAACGTCGCCGTCACCTCGTGATTGTCGTGAAACACCTGGAGGATGCCTTCACGCAGCCCAATAAAAACCGCCGTCGTGTAGCCACGATTCAGCTTGTTGAGGCCTGCACGCCTCTGCCCCCGGTTGGTCAACTCGAATTGCTCAGTGAATCCATTGAAGGGAGGCGGGTGGAGTATGTCTGAGAACGTACAGCCGGGCCGCAAGGTCGTCCTTCAAAAAGTAGACGGGAAATATGTCATTTTCGCGGTGCAAATCGTTCGCTTGGCCGAAGCCACTGAAAAGGGAAGGGCACTAGAGCTTTTCGACATGGCATGCGAGGAGGCCCGCCATGTTTGATTTGTTCTTAATAGCCTGCGCGTTCGCGGTCGTCTACTTGGTTCTTGAGCGCATTTTCGGAGGGCGAGGCCAGTGAGCACGCAATCATTCAGCGTTCACACCCTGCCCTCATGGCCCGAGATTCAGTGTGTACTGAAAGAGCACGTTCGCCCGTATAAGGGGTGGCCTAGTCGTGACTCACGATACCGGGACAACAAGCTTTCCGACTTCGCAACGGGCATCGGAGTAGGGCCGGGTCAAGCCCATCGGCTGTTGTTTTCATCAAAAGCCCCCGCATGGGATACCGTCGTTAAAATCCTGCAATGGCTCGATGGCCGGGGGGCGTCGTTGTGAGCACGTCGGCTAAAGTGGCCGTCCTTTTTGCGCGCCGTGATTCGATATACAAGACGTTACCGGAGTGTGATGTCTGGGACGCAGACCGGGACGCGCTCAACTGGCACGGCGGCTGTCCCGTAGTGGCCCATCCTCCGTGCCGTGCGTGGGGGCGGCTTCGACACTTTGCGCGGCCAATAGAGGGAGAGCGCGAGCTGGCTTTGTGGGCCGTAAAGATGGTGCAGCGATGGGGTGGCGTACTCGAACATCCAGCAGCATCATTGCTTTGGCCGGAAGCGGGACTACCAAAGCCAGGTGAACGTGATGGCTTTGGGGGGTGGGCAATGGGCGCGCCGCAATGGTGGTGGGGACATCGAGCCGAAAAGCCGACACTGCTCTACATCGTTGGTTGTGAGCCTCGCGATATTCCCTCGATACCATTCAAAATCGGTGAGCCGTCGCACGTTATTCAGTCAAGAAAACGCGGCGGCCATCGCCCACACGTTTCCAAAGCCGAGCGGGAGCACACGCCGCTCGCATTTGCGCGATGGCTTATTGAGTTAGCCGCTCTGACATCCGTAGTCACTTCAACCGGATCAAAAATGACATGAAGCCCGGCGAGTTCATACCCGGCCCGCGTGGCACGCTCATTCGCAATTATGAGCGTTATCCCGCGCCCGTCCGCCCGGAGTTTGACCGGGTGGCGGCATCCGGTACGAACCCGGTTTTCCAGGCCGCGCTTGAGTGGGAAAAGAAGGAATGGCGCATTCGTGAAAACGCATATTTGAAGGCCCTGAACGATACCGGATTGACGGCCAAGGTTGGGGATTACCTGAAACGGAAGAAAGCCGAGTCTCAAATGCTATGCCTCTCGGACGCCATAGCAGAGCGTATGGAGCGTTTGGGGCTCGGCGGCTTCCGTTCCCCGGACCTTGATCCAGTATGGGTCTACGGTGCGTTTTCCGGTGAAACCTACGAATTGCCCAACTATCGCCGGAACAAGTTCGTTCCCGCTATCTGCCATGAGAAGCGGGCGAATATGGTCAATGAGTTGGAATACTTCATTCGCATGAATCCGGGCCGCTGCCGAATGCTCGTTTTCAATGGCCGTTGGAATAAGCAGTTGAAGGCCGTCGAGAAAAGCCGCTGCACGTCGTTACAGGTTGCCGAGTCGTGGCAATGGCAAAATTTCCTCATCAACAAATGGAACAAATCACATGCCGCTCGAAAGTTCGGCGCTTACATCGTTTTTAGGTCCAATGAACTCGGAAGCCCACTCAAAAAAGAAGCTGACAAGACCCGCGACGCCAAGACAGGCAAATTTAAACGTGCCTACATCCGGGACGCCAACGGGGACAGAGTGCGAAATCTGGACAGTGAAGGGCGGCAGACTTACCACCCGCACACGCACGCGGTGTTGCATCTGTCTGGATGGGTAGACCTTAAAGCCTTGGTCAAGGAACTGCAAAAGCACTTCTACCACGTGAAGCCCGACCACGGCGTCATTAACGACGCCCGCGAGGCCTGCAAGTACATGATGAAATGCGATGAAATCATGGAGCTTCGCGACATGGACTTTATCCGCATTTTTCGACGCCTGAACAAGCGGCGTACCGTTGCCAGCTATGGCGCACTGAGAAAGCAGGTCCTCAAGCATAAGGCCGAATGTGAGAAGCTTCGACGGATGCCGAATGAAACCGGCGAACAGCTAGAGCTTGCCCCGGTAAAGAACCACAATCAAAAGCCCCTGGGCTTTAAAGACGATGGCGTGAAGCCCCCGTCCCTCGGCAAGCAGCTAGACCCCGTCATGGTGGCCCGCTGTGCGCCCTCTGCGCGCTTCACGCCCATAGCGGAGCCCTGCTTTGTGTTCCGGGGTGCCGTATCCCCCGAAAAGGCCGCAGAGAACAAGCACGTTCAATTTGCGATGAAGGAAACAGCCGACCTTTGGCGGGCGGGCATTGACCAATGGTTTGAGCAACACCGTTGCGACCCGGTACACTGGGCAACGGAAGTTGCACCGCTCCTGCAGGAAGACTTTTCAGATACGGAAACAGATTCGATTCTCTTTACCGATGCGGAAACAATCGGGCGCGCTCCACGCCGCGCGGTTTCTGCTCACACTACCCCCGTAACTTTCGCGGAAAAGTCCAGAGCAACGCCTTCCGGGGCCTCTCCTCTTTTGGGGGACGGCGCGAAGCCGCCGCCCGATGGCGAAACGATAGCCAGTGAGTCACCTTTCGGCACTCAGAAACGGAAAAACCCCGTCGCTTACGCAACCGGGGCCTCTCCTCTTTTGGGAGCGCCATTAACCAACGATAATAACTACGAGTCAATAGAAAAGCTATGCCTAACGTAAATAAATGCATATTCATAGGCAATCTAACCGCATCCCCTGAGCTTAAAACGGTAGTAGCAACATCCGTATGTAAGTTTTCACTAGCCGTCAATCGGAAGTGGAAAAACAGCGAAGGCAAACCCGTTGAAGAGACTATGTTCATAGACGTGAACGCATGGGGAAAAGTTGCTGAGATTATCCACAAGCACACCGACAAAGGCGATTGCCTGTACGTGGAAGGCTATCTCCGTCTTGAACAGTGGGAAGCCACCAACGGCGAAAAGCAGCGCAAGCACTCCCTCACGCTGGAGAATTTCCAGTTCGTGAGCACTAGCACGAAGCCAAAGACGGAAGGGAAGCAAACCGACAAACCGGCCAGTGAGCCGCCCCCTTCCGATGACGACGAACCAGACGAACCATTCTAATTACGTACGCATCACGGATGCCGCCGCCGAACTCGGCGTTGACCGTCGCACCCTGGCAACCCGTTGCCAGGAATGCGGCGTTAAAATCTTCATCTTTGGCCGGAAATCCCGGCGCATTCTCAACACCGACCTAAAACGCTTCAAACAAGAAGGAATCACCCTCTATGGAGACCGACAGCCCGCAATCAACAAGTGCAGATAGCCTTGTTTCCGATGCCCTCAAAGAGCATCCAAAAGTAAACACCCACGCTGTGCAGGCAGCGAACCGGCCCGTGCCACAACCACCCACTCAGGAGCCGCCGAAACCATCCGGCCAGGAACCCGCCAAAGACAAATCCGGGGCGATATTCGACCCCAAAAAGCACTACGCCGACCAATTCGGGCGGCCACAGTGGACCAAGGGCGGTTACTTTAAGAAAAAATCGGCCATGAGAATGCTTAAAGAGAAATCGGAAAGCATTCTGAACCCGGAAAGAGCGGCCCGCCGTGAAGCAATGCAGAGCGGAAAGCTTCCCGAGCGCGAAAACCTTCCGCCCCCTTCAAATGGAGGCCCGGAGCCCGCGCCACAAAGCTTCATACCTTCCGGCCCGGAAAAAACGGACATTCCGCCACAACCGGACAAGCGAGCATTGGCGCATTCCGCCGCCGACGTTGTGGTCTCCACGATATTCACCTTCGCAATCAGTCGATACGGCGTGAAGGCAAAGCCCCTGAAGCAGCATGAGGACGCCATGCAAGGGGCGTGGCGTCGCTACTTCGAGGAGCGGGAGATCACCAATATCCCACCTTGGGCGGAATGCGCCATCGCAACCCTGTCTTACGGCCAGTTCGTACATACCATGAGCGAAGCGGCCCAACAGGAAGCCATGGGCATCCGTGGCCGTATAATCGACTGGATAGCCAAGGCGAAGGCCCGCGCCATGAAACGCAAACTTGCACGTCCAGCGAAAGCCAAGGAGGCCCCCGGAAATGCCTCATAGCTTCATCGACGGGACCAGCATGAGCGGCAAGAGCACACTCGCTAAGAGCCTTGCCGCTTCATACATGACGGCGGGGCGCGGCGTCCTCGTGCTCGACCCCATGAATGACCCCGAATGGCAGTGCTCGCGAAAGTTTACCGACATGGCTTCATTTTTGGAAATAGCCAGGCAGGCAACGGGCTGTGCGCTCTTTGTGGATGAAGCGGGAGACACCATCGGTATGCATCCGCCACCAGAGGTCAAATGGCTGGCCACGCAAGCACGTCACTGGGGGCACAAGGTCTACTTTATATCACAAAGGCCCGTATTGGTAAACCCCACCATACGCGGACAGTGCATAGAACTGTTCCTGTTTAACTCATGGAAAGAAGACGGCGAATCATGGGCAAAAATAATGAACGAGCCATTGTTAGGTGAGGCTTACAAATTACCGCAATACAACTTTATGCATAAGCGAAAATTCAAACCAGCAGATATAAAAACACTAAGCAAATAACAACCATGGACAATGACGATAAAACGAATAACGAAACGCCAGTGGGAAGCGGCAAGGAGGAGGGGGTTGACAGCAACCCTAAGCCTGCCAATAGAGGGCCGTTACCGGATGTATCCCCTAAGCGGGAAGATGGAAGTCCTGAACCCGGAAACAGGGAAGTGGGAGCCGTGCGAAAAAACGATGCACCAAAGCAACCACGTCCATCTGAGGATAAATACATCGCCCGTAAAGCAGCCGGTGGAATCCTTGTGATTCTCGGTTTCGCGCTCTTAGTGCTCAGATAGGCAAGATAGGCAAGATAGACATTATAGGCAAGATAGGCAAAACGCTCCGCTTTATCGGCGGGGCGTTTTTTATTAGGCGGCGTTGAACTCCTTCACACCAACCCAACGCACCTAAAATGAACTCACTCAAAAAGGCCTTCGTGGCCGCTCTCCCGGTAGCCCTCGGCGTAGCCCTCGGCTCCCTCATCACCGCATCCCGTCCGTATCAGAATCTTGAACGGGCCGTTCGCTAACCCGGCCACACGCCACAAAGGAAAGAATACGAAATGGTACTCCCTCCGCAACGTGTAGCCTCTGCCAGCTTCGAGAATGTGAACGCTGGCAAAAAGGCGACCCTTACCATCCCGCGTGACGGGCGACGCATCCGTAAGATTTTCCTTCAAGCGGATGAAAACGGCGGCGGCGGTTTGGCCGCAGTCGCTGACAAGCTCGCTCTCGTTATTGGCACTCGCACCGTCCGCGAATACACGCCCGCACAGTTTGCCGATATCGTCGACCTGAACGGCACCAAGGCCGTAGGCGAAAGTGTCGAGGCCTCGACTCTCGTGCAGATTCCTTTCTGCGAGGAGTGGCGACGCACCGCCGCCGAGGAAGACATTCTCGGTCTTGGCACCGGCAACCTGAACGGAGATTTGCAACTGCAAGTCTTCATCAAGAGCGGCATCACCGACATCGTCCTGAATGCCTGGGAAGAAATCGACTACCCGACTGACGCGAACGGCAACCCCAAGGGCGCGGGTGAAATCCTGCAATTCCAGAGCGTCACCATTCCGCACAGCGCCGCAGGCATCCACCGCTATCAGACGATGCCTCGCTTCGAGAAGCTGCATCGCCTGCATATCTTCTCGGACAAGGTGTCTCACGTCAAAATCACGGCGGGCAACATCGTGCTCCATGATATGAGTCTGGAAGTGAATAACGACCAGCTCAAGCGGTACGGCTTCAATCCGGCCACGGGCGTTTATCACGTCGTCTTCGATGTGCATCAGCGCTTGGTTGAGCATATCCAGATGCGCGGCCTCGCCTCCTTCATCATCGAACTCACCGGCGACGCCGGAGTCTCCGACTACGACATCGTAGCCGAGTTCCGCGAAGCCATCTAAGGAAAGGCGCTCCAATGTCATTCGGTCTCGAATACGCCCACGTGGACAATCAGGACTTGGCGCAAGCCAACGGTGGCCCGCTGAGCCTCAGCGACTTCATCGGCAACTTGCCCGACCTGGCTAACGCAGCCGGGAATATTATCGGGGCCATCAATGGGACCGGAAATCAAACCATTCCCAACGGAGCCCCCGCCGCGACCGTTCAGACCGGCCCCGTAGCCACCGCGCAAAACGCAATCAATCAGGTTCCCCCGTGGGCTTGGATTGCGGGCGCGGGGGTGCTCGGTGTCGCCACCATCATCGCCCTGAAATGACCCATGGCACTCGGATTTACAGCGGCGCTGGGGCTTGCAAACCAAGTATTCGGTGGTGGCGGAGGCGATAAGGCAAAGCCTGTATCATCTTCCGCGCAAGGCGGGACCATCTCGGGCGGGAATACCAGCAAGGGCAGTACTGGAAAAGTCCGAGTAACCATCAACGGCAACAATAACGGGGTGAGTGGACTAACGTCTTCTCCCGTGGTGGCGAACGGCCCACCCATTCCCGCGCTGGGGCCAACCTACACAAACACCGCCAACAACGGGCCCAGCCTTGAAAAAATAGCACTCTATGGAGGCGCGTTCATCCTCGGGCTTGCAGCCCTCAAAATGCTTCGTAAATAGTCATGGGCGGATTTCTAAGTAGTTTATTCGGCGGCGGGGACGACAATAGCTCGACCTCTACGCAGAGCCTTAGCTTAACGGACACCAGCCAGTACGCCGAGGATGGCAATATAACCGGTATCAGCGGCGGGATTAGTGGCTCGACTGGTGATATCAGCATTGTCTCGGCAGACGCGGAGCTCGCCAAGCGAACGCAGGATATCGGCTATGATTTAGCCAAGCGCGGGACCGACCAGACTTATGCAATTGCCGTCCGTGCGCAGGACCAAGCTTTCATTGAGAAAGAGCGCAACGAAAAGCGGGCGGATAAGGCCATTGCGAACAGTCAGAAATTTGCCATCCAGTCTCAAAAGCAATCCGGGAACCTGGCTAAGGCACTGACCAAGGGCTCTAATAAACTCGCTCGCGATGTCGTCTATGAATCGACGGACCTTGCGCGGGATTACGCCAAGGAAGCAACGGACCTCAGTCTTGACGCCATTGACGAAAGTTTAGGCTTTGGCCGTGACTCCCTCGACTTCGCCGAAGCACTGGGGCAATCCGCGATTCGTGAAAGCGGATACGCCCGTGAAGACGCCTTGGACTTTGGCCGGGATTCGCTCCAAGTGTCCGCCGATACCTTTGACCGCGCGCTAGGCTTCGCGGATGACCTCACCCGCGAACTGACCGACCGAAACGTCCAAGTGACAGAAAACGCCATCGGGCAGATTTCCCGCGATGCCGAGGACCGCCGACGCTCCGAAAGCGAAGCCCTGCTCGATTCCGTTGGCACCCTCAATCGCAACACCCTTATCGGCCTGGGCGGCGGCGCCGCCTTGATTGCCCTCATCCTTTTCAGCCGTAAAAAATGAGCCTTAGAAACGCATATCTTGAGCCGCAGCGTGACACCATCGAAGCGGGCAAGGAAAAGAAATGGACCGTGCCGGATGCCAGTATGATTTTGGTCGTTTCGACGCAAGGCAAGTTCATTGAAATCCAGCTCGACGGGCAAGGCTCCTTTGAAGCTTTCGGCGGATTCTCCTACACGACGGACGGAGGCGAAACCTTTACCCGCGTTCGCATCAGGAACAATAACGCCGAGGCGGTAACGGTTCATTTTTTCACCGGTAACGGCAACATCAAGAATCAGGTACTTGCGATTCTCAGTGAGTACCGGAATGAAATTTACCAGCCCGCGCCGAATGCTGGCGACGATGGGGCAACCACAATCGGCGCTGGCGCTTCAGAGCAAATCGCCGCGGCCAAGGATGGCATCGAGAGCGTTGTTGCCACCTGGGCAAGTGGCACCGGCGCGGTCTATTTGCGCCATACAAATAGCATCGTGAACGACAATAGCGGCGTGCCTCTGCAAAAAGGCGTACCGTTCCCGCTTCGCTTCGCTGGAGACCTTCACCTTTTCAATGCTGGCGGCGATGACGTTGTCGTTTCGCTTTCACGTTTTTTTTCCTCTAGGCCATGAGAAAGCCCTCGATATTACAGTGCCCGGGTCGGCTAAGCCCGCGACGCCTCACGGCGGCGCTGTCCAGCTTCATCGTTATTGTCTTCGCGAATACTATCGCGATGGCGACACCATCACCGTCTATCGACTCGATGGGGAAGGGGAGCGCATTGAAGAAGTTGAGCCCGCCGTCGAACTGCCTTCAAGCGCATGGAGCGCCGGAAGCTTTCCCGGTCACGACGGGCCAATCAGCCTTTACCTTGAATTTTCTCGCTGGGTGGACCGCGACTTATACCGCGTCCCCGAGCGAATCCCACTGGACACCGCCGCCGACTCATGGGGATACATCAGTCGGGCGCGTCGCTGGGGATAACGCCTCTTGCCGGGTCGGGCGCGGGCGTGATTTTTCGTCATGAAAGACTCAATCAATATAGTAATCGGCGCTGCCGGCTCTGGCATTTCAGTTTGGCTGGCCAGCAACGAAAAAGTTCTTGCTGCCGCGGCGGCGTTACTGACCTGCATTTACATGGTGGGAGCAATCGCGCATCGCTTCCTGAAATGGGAGTGCGTCAAGCGCGGCTTGCGATACATGAGAGGCAAGCTTCCCATTATCGCCATGGCGCTACTTTTCACCCCTTGCTTTTTCGGATGCAGTACCGCGCCGAGTTCCGTCAATGCCCCCGGCTGGGTCGAAAGCAAAACCCCGGCTGGCTTGACTATCAAGGTCCAGCAGCCCGAGAATCCCAAAGGGAGCGGCTTTATTAAGCTCATAGAGACGCGAGAAGGCGTTTCCATTGAAGGGAGCACCGGAGACGCCTTTGAGAACAAGAACGCCACCACGGCGGCCATTTTCGCGGCTTTTAGGCCCTATCACATCGCGGCCATCGGTTGCTTGATTCTCGGTGGGTTGATTCTCGGCTTTAAGGAAATCCCTAACCGCTGGGGATGGGCTCTCATTGGATGCGCTGCCGTATTGGCCGCTATCGGTCATTTCTTCCCGGCCTACGGTCATATCATGCTTTATGCTGGTATCGGTTTAGTTGCCATCGGCGGCGGGTACTACGTTTACCAGAAAGGACTTTTCAAGCCGGAGCCCATGCCCCGGCAGCGCAACCTTGGGATATGAATGTAGCCGGATACAGTTTGCCCGAGATAGACCGGGCCGTAACTGCTGAACTGCTCAACATGGCTAATACTGCCTTGAGCCGTGCCAGGGAAAACGGCCAGCTCACCGATGGCACCGCGAACAAATTGGCGCTGCTGTCCATTGACCGGATTTACAACCTCGACGGCGGTTTTTCGATGCCAACGGATTTGCGCATCTGGCGCTTGAAAGTGCTCGCTCGGCTCCGTGCCCAGCTCCCCGCCTACTTTCCCGGAGCCGATTCGACGCAGTTTGACGGGCATCTTAATGAGGCCGTTTCGCTCGGCCCCGTCGATGGCTTCCGCACCTTTGTCACGGCACTAGGCGACGAAGCCGTTACCACCCTTGCCCCCAATGTCGCGGGCCTTCAATGGCTCGCAAAAAACGTCTGGTGGATAGCGCCCGCCGCCGCCGCCGTCTACCTCGCGCCCTCAATCATCCAAACCGTTAAGGCCATCAAATGACACCGCAACGCCGCAGAACATCCTTTCCCCCCGGCACTCAGCCAATCGCTGACACGGACCCGACGCCGCCCGATTACCTGCAAGCGCTGTTGGATGGGAAGCTGTCCGCGTCCGAAAACCTTGATGACCTCGACGACGCCGAGATCGCCCGTGTGAATCTCGGCTTGGGCACCGCCGCGACCAGAGACGCGGGTGGCGAGGATGACAATCTTGTGATTCACAAAGGGGGACCGGCGCAGCCGTTTTCCATTCCCGTCTATGATGACGATAAGAACCTTGAGCCCAGCGGATTCTATCCAAGCGATTTTGCCCTCCCGGCATGGATAAACAACAAGTGCGGCGTCCACTTGGACGCAGCCGGTGAAGTTGTTATCAGTGGAGGCGTGGCGCTGGGTCTGAATGACTTTACCCTCGCTTTGAAATTGAAGATGGATGACTACACCCCGGCGAATGCCGTGGAAGTTTGGTCAAGCCATTCCTCCGGGAACAGTCGTGTTGTTCTGAGCATTCAGACCGACGGCGCTTGGCGGTTGACCTTCACCGATTCCGCAGGTATTGCGACGGATTACGACTTGGCCCCCAGCGCCGCCCTGACTGGCGGATATCCCTACATGGTGGCCGTTGTCTGTGACCGCGATGGAAATGCCAGGCTTTATGTCAATGGGGCATCGGCGGCGAACGTGGACATATCCGCCGAGAGTGACGTTGATATTGGCGATGCCAACGCGAACAATAGCGAGTGGTTCACCGATGCCAATAGCGCCGTTACCCTCTACAGCCTGTCACTCTACGACGAAGTTTTGACCAGCGGGGATGTCACTGATTTGTACCGTGACGGCTCGCTTCCGGGTGGGTCCGTCCTTGCCGGGTATCGCCTCGATGAAGGCATCGGCTATCAAATCCGGGACATCTCAGCCAACCACTACGACGGCTTACTGTCCACGGGCGGCTTTACCTGGCTGTGCCCGCGCAAGAGCGGTTCCGTCCGTGGCTTCGGATTAGATGCCAATGGCGCTGTTGCCTATCTGCTATCCGGTGCCCGTGACATCCTGCCAAACTTGAGCAACATCACCCACGTCGTAGTCAACAACAACGACAACGGGGCTATCACTGCCGCGAATTTCCAGCTGAACCGTTACGACGGTATCAATTCCAACACCTTCCTGACTGGAACCTATAACATTGCCTCATTCCAAGGGGCGGTATTCCTGCCAACGGCCAATCAGATTCGTACTGACCTGCGTATTCAGATTCCAGACAACTCTGACGCCGGGATGGATAATTTCGATTTGGAAGTTTTTTATGTAATCATCAACTAACCACCAACACCTAAAGACAATGGCACGATACGGACGTAGAGAAAAATTCCTTGCGGCGCCAGAGCCCAAAAAGCCTAAGCGTCGCCGTGGCCCTCAAGGCCGCTTCCTCCCTAAAAAGCAGAAAGGCAAATAACATGCCCCAGAAACGCGCACGCAAAAAGAAAAGCAAGCTGACCACCTGTGCCCAAAAGCTAGGGCGGCTCGGAGGCCTCGCCACGGCCCGGAAGAAACGCCGAAAGCGGTAAACATTTCGGTAAACGCCACTTGACACCGCTTCAATACAGGCCATAAATAAGGCTTTCTAAACCGTTGGTTCCGGGTTCGAGTCCCGGCTCCCCTGCCAATTTCCCTTCCGTCTGATTTGGCCCGCAGTTCCCGATAAAAAGGGGGCTGCGGGCCAATCTTATTCTACGCCCGAAAGGTGCTGACCCTTGGGCTCATTTAGATTGTTATAATGGGATCGCCGAGCAGGCCCTGCGAGATGGGTTGGTAGTGTTCACCGGGAACTTCATGCACGGGAGCGCTGCGCCAGGCCCAGTACTGTGAGTGCTGATTGCCTCCAAAGTAGGGTCCGAGCAGATTACGCAG
>JAUIHT010000015.1 GCA_030432235.1 Verrucomicrobiia bacterium
ATCGACATGCACAACGAAGACCCAAAGCCGTTCAAATGGGCCGCTACCACTGAATCGATCTTCGAAAAAATGCACATATCTCTTTCTTAAGCGGTCTTAACTCGCAGGACACTAGTGTCCCATTCGCTGAATTCTTGCGAGTCCAATTCATGGGGCCTGCGCCTTCAAACCCACCGTAGGTCCGCTGGAGCTGCTTGTTCGTCTGAACTTTCGATGCGAGCGACCGTGTCTCGGGTGGCCGCACTGGCAAATACAAGCCTCTCATGACGAGAGTAATGTTCTATTAACGGCTACTCGGTTTTCCGCTTGCGCGTACTTCGTGGAGTTGGCGGCTTAGCGTTTCCATTATCGGATCCGAAGAAGCTTCTGAAGCGAGATTGCGTTGCTCTGGTTCTCCTCTCGACATATCATAGAGTTCGCGTTCGATGATGGTATCGTCTTTCAAGTCGATCCATTCGATGTAGCGCCATTGGTCAGTGCGAAGCGTATAGCCCATGATCTGCGGCTGCTTACCCCAGTCCCCCGTATTCCAAGGGCGGGGGAACTGGCTTAGCGCTCCTGAACGCGCGTCGGTTTGGCTTGGATCGAGCAAGAGCTCTCGCAAGCTCGTCCCCTCCAAATCCTCAGAGGGGGGCAATTCGCATAAGTCGACCAGGGTCGGATAGATGTCCAGCAACTCCACCAGGGCATCACTGTTTCCTGCCTTAAATCCGGGATCGCTGATGATGAAGGGAACCCGGGTGGCGAACTCGTAGTTCGTCGCCTTGCACCACATGGCTTGCTCGCCTAGGTGGAACCCGTTGTCGCCCCACAGAACGACTACGGTGTGTTCTCTCAGATTCAGCCGATCCAGGGTGTCGAGCAGGCGGCCCACCTGGGCGTCCATGTAACTCACAGCGGCAAAGTAGCCATGCCAGAGTTCCTTAGTTAGGGCCTCGGAAAATGCACCTTTCTTGGGAATGCCGTCATAGCTGCGGAGCTCGCCCCAGTCGTGGAAGGACACGTCCGGTGCGCCTTCGGGGGCGTTTTCCGGTGTGGGCGTCGGCATGGCCTCACGGTCATAGAGATCCCAGTAGCGTTGCGGAGCGGTAAAGGGCAGATGCGGTCGGCGAAAACCGACGGCGAGGAAAAACGGTTTGTTTTTCTGGGCTTCCATCACCTCGATAGCCGCATCCGCAACCATGGCATCGATGTAGAAGCCGTCATCGACATCGGCGGCCTCCGTCGCACCCCGCTTGAACCACAACTTTCCCGGTGGCGGCTGGTTTTCCGGTCGTGCGTAGGTGCCCGGGCCCGTTATTTCATACTGTGGCGGCACCGTCCAGCCGGAGGGATCGCCCATGTTGGCGGCTCCGTGGTAAATCTTGCCAATGCCCTGGGTATAGTAGCCGTGTTCCTTGAAATAGCGTGGAAGCGTCACGGCATCCGGCTTGGTATCGCGAAAATGCTCTTTGAGATTCCAGACTTGTATGGAGTCTGGACGCTGACCAGTTAGGACAGATTGACGCGACGGATTGCACACAGCCTCCTGGCAGTAAGCGCGGGAAAATGCCGTACCTTCATTAGCCAAGCGGTCGATGTTCGGGGTCTGGGCCATCGGATCGCCGTAGCACCCCAATTGCGGACGCAGATCGTCGACCACGATAAAGAGCACGTTGAGCGGCTCGGCGGAGCGGGCGGGCTCAGCAATTGACACTAGCAGGACTATCAGGGGAAGGAGGCGATGTATCATGCTGAAAACATGGCGGTGGGCGTATCCGCTGTACGCCAAAGCTTGTTCGAAGCCGACTGATTGGCAAGGAACCTCTCTGGCAAGAGAAGTTCCGGGTAGCGGCGTTCAACGAAATCCCGGATACGCATAATTAACTCGTCCGGAACCGGGATGGCCGGGGGCCGAGGTGGCCCCACCTTGAGAAAACCCAGGGCGTTAATAAAGGCCTTGTGCTTAGCCGTATGACTGTAGTTATCGAGGTCATTGAGTTCCTGAGGCATGATATGAGGCCTGCCTTGACCCATTTTGATACGGCAGGGAAACTCGGTGAAGTTGGACTGGGCCCGCTCGGCAGCGTCATAGTCCCCGGCGGCGCAAAGGTCCAGTATCTCGCGCACCTTGTGGGGCATCCAGCATAGCTGCAGGCTGCCGACGCCGATGGCGCGCTGGCGGTGAAGCTCGACCAGCCATCCGAGATCAGTGGAGCTCATGTGCAGAAGCGGGCTTTCCTTGTGCATCGCCTGCCAGAGCTTGAAGTCCCAGTGAGCTTCCTTGCTTCCTATCAGGTTGGGGATGTGTGCCAGCCGCTTGAATGTTTCCGGTGTATAAGGCTGACGTATATAATCATAATGGTAGACGATGACGCCGACATCTGGACAGGCCGCGCAGAGCGTTTCCCAGAAGCGGACAAGTTCATTGGGAGTCAAAGCCGTGTAGTAAGGCTGGATCACAAGGATAGCATCCACGCCGACTTCCATAGCCATCTGTCCACGCTGAATAGCCTCTTCAGTGGAAAGGCCAATGGCTCCCATTATACTTGAAACGCTCGCTTGGCTGGTTTCTTCCTGCAGGATACTGGCTACCTTGCGAAGCTCGCTCGGGCTCATGGTGTAGAATTCGCCCGAAGTGCCAGCCACTGCAATGCCGTCCACACCGACCGCGATCAGTTTGCGCAGATTCTCGCGCAGGGCATCTTCGTCGAGTTTGAAATCTTTCGTGAAGGGGGTGGGAGGATAGGCAATAACGCCGCGGTAAGTATGTTTGGTTAACATGCCAGTGATTTTGTCACGCATCCAGAACGCACCGCAATGCTGCGCAAGCTTTCCCTATAAAGCCATTGCAAGGATATGGTTATCCACGTAATACTTTATAGGGAAAGTGGAAAGGGTATTGTCGTCGGAGGTGTGCGTATGGCAGTATATTAACTATTACAAAGTTTCTTCGTCCAAACTCACTCAATTTGATTTTCTCATTCTTGCCCCTTCGTCCACCCTATGTCGTTTGTCTCCTTAATGACCACCTTCCAATCTGTGCAGGATTACGCTGTCGACGTAAACACGCCCGACCCTGATTCGGTGTATTGCTACAGCCTTGGATTAAGCCGCAGTCCGGATGGTTTGTTAAATTTCGACAATGGTCTTCGGCGGTTGAGCGCTTTAGTCGCTTGCTTCGATTCTCCTCACCCAAACTCTTAAAACAACATCCACCCCAAACTGATAATATCCATACTATGAAAAGAAATACTCGAGTCCTTGAAACTCTCCTTGGCAAACAAGGCCTTGTGTCTGCTTGCTTTTTGATCGTATCTTGCATGTCTGCCAAAGCCGATTACGGTGCCGCTGTACTGGCCGATAATCCGCTCATTTACTACGGTTTCGAGCAGACCGGTACAACGGTGACTGACCAGGGCTCCGCTGGTATCAACGGGACTGCTAGCGCAGGCATTCAGGGGGTTAATGCTGGGCCCATCCCACCGACTTACCTCGGTTTTTCCACGGAGAACAAGGCCGTCACCTTTGACTCAGGAACGGAGCATGTCGGCATCAGTGCTGCCGATATCCGGACCCACTTTAATGGGTCCTCGCAGATTACCATTGAGACCTGGATCAACCCGACCTCTTACGGCAGTGGTGCGATACTGGACATTCCCATTCAAACCGCTGCCGGTTTCGCTTCCGGCATCACGATTAATTTCATGAACGACGATGACGATATTCGCCTGGCCGGAAGAAGTACCAGTAGTGAGTCTTTCCAGGCTTACACTTTCGAAGATGTCGGTGTCAGCCTGAGCTCCTGGACTTATCTGGTCGCCGTTTATGATTACGCGGGCGATTCGGTCAGCCTTTATGTCAATGGAAGTCTAATCGGCAGCGCTGCCATCGTGTGGAGCAACAGCACCTTCGATATGGCGGAGCGCTCAGGAGAAACACTCACTGCCACCTATGGTATCCGTGGGGATTTATCCAATCGATTGGATGGTAGTATGGACGAGTTCGCGATGTACGATTACGGGCTGAGCGCTTCGGAAATTTCCGCTCACTACGCCGCAGCCATTCCCGAGCCCTCGTTCTACGCGCTGGCGCTGTCCGGGGTGATGTTTGCGCTCGGTATCCTGCGTATACGCAAGCGCGTTTCTCCGGTCTGACTTCCTTTCCGCATATTTAGCTTATGGGTTTATCAAGGCTTCGATAGCTTTGGGGATTGTATTGATGCAGTCATTCTAAGCCGTCCCAGCGCCAGTCGAACAAAGTTTGTACGCAATCATCTTATACCATTCTCATTGAATATGAGATGGTTTACAGCAGGGGCTAATTGCCCCAAATTCTCGGTGCTTGGCAGTATAGGGCAGGCGTTGCTATGTATCTCTCTCAAACCAATTGGAAGGCGGCTACTATCGCCCGCTAATGCTTTTCCGATGAGCGCGACTCATTGTTCATGACCACCAAAACAAACAGCATCCAAACTGCTTTCCAATGGATTTGCCCATGGGTTTATATTACCGCCTTATTTTTTGCTCTCGTTCCAGTCTACGCAAACTCAGAGACCGCAGTTAGCGGGCAACAAATAACCGATGCTCCCCATGGACACATTCTGACCAACGCGCAGGTTTGGTCGCCGGATAGCCAATGGCTGGTGTATGACCTGCGTCCCGAAGGCGGTATTTTCCGCAGTGAGAGAATTGAGCGGGTTAATGTCGAAACAGGGGAAATCCAAGTGCTCTATGAAGCACAGGATGGCGCTAACTGCGGCGTGGTTACCTGTCATCCGTTCGATGAGCGCATCATTTTTATCCACGGGCCCGAGTATCCAGAGCCATCATGGTCCTATCGTGCGGATCATCGCCGCGGTGTCATTGTCGACAGCGGCCACTCCGCGCTTAGACATAACATGGATGCACGAGATCTGACTGCGCCATTCACGCCCGGGGCCTTGCGTGGCGGCACGCATGTGCATTTATGGAGTGGTGACGGCCAGTGGGTTGCATCGACTTACGAGGACCATCTCTTCAATTCGCGTCATCCTGAATCCCCGACACAACGCCAACTGGCGATCAGTGTGCCTTGGCAGGGCGGTATCGCGGTCAAGAAAGACCATCCGCGCAATCATGATGGCAGCCATTTCACTGTAGTTGTCACGACGACAACAGAGAGCCCTGTGCCGGGCAGTGACGAGATACGGCGTGCGGCCAATCATGCCTGGGTTGGGGAGGATGGCTATCTTTCTCCAGACGGGAAGTACCGCCGCAAGGCAATTGCCTTTGACGGACTGGTCCATACAGAGAGGGGCGATTTTATCAATGAACTCTTTATCGTCGATTTGCCGGATAATCCCGACGCGTTGAAAGCAGAGGGCATAGAGGGAAGCATTTCGACGCTCCCAAAGGCTCCCGCCAGCGTCGTTCAACGGCGGCTTACGCATACGGTCACACGCAAGTATCCAGGCTTGGCGGAGCCTCGGCATTGGCCGGTTTCATCACCCGATGGCAAACGTATCGCTTTTCTCATGCGAGATAACCACGGCATCGTTCAGCTTTACACAATCACTCCTTGGGGTGGGAATCCCAGGCGGTTAAGCGCTCTGGCTGCGGATATTTCCTCGGCCTTCAGTTGGTCCCCCGATGGTAGGCGGATAGCCTGTATCTCGGACGGGAGCGTGTGGACAGTTGATGTAAAAACTGGTGACGCTGCTCGACTCACAGCCAGAGTCGAGAAAAACGGCCCCGGTCCTCATGCATGTGTGTTTTCACCGGATGGGAAATATATCGCCTATATACGTCCAGTTCCGTCGGCTGCCGGCACATGGGACCAAATCTTCGTTTTACAGGCAAAATAAGTGTTTTCTCAATCTGACCGCTTTCTAATCCATTATTTAAAAACAATACGAAGATGCATCTACATGTCTTTGATATCGTAACACTGGTTACCTATTTCGCGGCCATGGCTGCAGTTGGAATCTGGTTTGCGCGCAAGAACACGAACACAGAGGAGTACTTTGTCGGTGGCCGTTCCTTTCCGGGTTGGGCTATCGGCCTGAGTCTTGTGGGTACCTCGATCAGCTCGGTTACTTTTCTGGCTTATCCGGCGGATACCTACAAGACAGCTTGGCTACGGTACATTCCTAACCTCGCGTTGCCTTTTGCCGCCTTGGTGGCAGCGTACGCATTTTTACCGTTTTTCCGCCGTGCGAAGATAACGTCTGCCTACGAGTATCTCGAATCTCGATTCGGACCTTCGGTACGTGTTTACGCAGGCTGTGTTTACATCGTGTCTCAACTGGTGCGCACAAGTATCATCCTTTACCTGGTAGCGCTCCTGGTTCACGAAATGACGGGCTTTTCACCCATCCTGTGCATATTGGTGAGTGGACTATTTACGGCATTTTATACGATTACTGGCGGTATTGATGCCGTGATATGGACTGACGTTGCACAAACAATCATTCTGGTTCTCGGTGGCGTTTTTTGTCTCGGGGTCATTGTCTTTGAACTGCCGGGAGGTTTCTCCCAGATTTTCGAAGTTGCGGTACCGGAAAACAAGTTCTCATTTTCCGAGTTGAAAGATGGTTCCTTGCAACCGGTACCTTGGGGGTTCTCTCTTGAAAAGAAAACCGTCTTGATGATGTTTTTTGTCGGTTTGACAACTTGGCTTCGGGAATACAGTTCGGGGCAGCATGTCGTGCAGCGCTATGCCGCATCCAAATCATTGCACGAGGCACGCAAAGCGATGTGGATATCCGTCGTGTGCAGCTTACCGATTTGGGCCTTTTATATGTTCCTAGGCACGGCCCTTTACGTTTATTTTCAAGTATTTCCTGTTCCCGAAGCCACTGAGGCGCTGGAAGGTGTCCGTAAGGCTGAGCAGGTATTGCCTTTCTTCGTTATACACTATCTACCGCCAGGGGTTACGGGGCTGGTCATCGCTGCGGCCATAGCGGCGGCGATGTCATCGTTGGATTCAAGTATTAATTCTATCTCGACGATTGCAGTGACAGACCTCTATCGGCGCTTTTATAGGAGAAATCTCTCCGACCGGCACTATTTGCGCGTAGCTCAGCTTCTGGCCTGTTTGGCATCGGCTTTGATGATTGGAGGTGCCGTTATCCTGACTTATTTGGAAACGAAGACACTTCAGGACACGGCGCTTATTCTGGTGTCAGTGCTTGGCGGCGGACTGGTGGGTCTTTACATTTTCGGTTTCTTCACCGACCGCGGAGATGCCAGGGCCGTGTGGTGGGGGCTTGGTTGCACCATTCTATTCACAGGGTGGACAATTTTCTCCAGTCATGGGCTCCTGCCTAAGGGATTGAGTGCTTCGTTCGACCTCTATTATACGGCTATTTTAGGTAACCTGTTGATGTTCTCCGTGGGTTTTGTTGCCTCCGTGATTTTGAAGACGGGATCGCGAAAGCTAAAGAATCTGACCGTCTGGCAGCAAGATCGAAGCGATCCACGTTAACATGTATGAATATCGAGCATATGATTACCGAAACCCGATTATTCCTTAGCTGTTGGAATTCGCGAAGGTTTTGTAGGCTCATAACACGAACTATTTATAATGAAAAGCACGACTATTACACGCAATATATTCTTTCGCTTTCTGGGTATCGCAAACATTGCGTTCCTCCTTTTCATGAATTGCGTAAGAAGTGAGACAAAGCTAGCTATGACCGAGGACATTCCATTTAAAGTGAGACCGATTGCGCAGGACTATAGCGTCGTTTACCGCTCCAAGCACCCGAAAGAGCTCTTTACCGGTAGCCCGTCAATTATCGCTATGGACAACGGACGGCTTATCGCTTCACTGGACCTGCGCGGACCTGGCCTTGAGAAATATTGTACCGGTCCGACTGGGCAGCGTTATCATTTCCGTGAGAAGCTGCAAGGGTTGATCTTCACCTCCGATGACCAGGGGAAAACCTGGACGCAACGTGCGAAGTTTCCCTATTGCCATGCGCGATTGTTGGAAGCCGGCGGCATCGTGTACTTACTTGGACACAAGGGGAATATCATGATAATGAAATCCGAGGACGGGGGCACGATATGGTCCGAACCAGTCCCTCTGACGGACCCCGATGACAAGGGGGGGCGTTATACTCAGGCGCCAGCCAATGTGCTCAAGGTGGACGGTCAAGTGTATCTGCTCATGATGTATATCACCGATTTTGATTATCGGGGTTATTTTATCAGCACATTAGGGCTTGTTGGCATGCATGCGCCCGTTGATGCGGACCTGACGCATCGTGAGAACTGGACTTTTTCGGAGCCGACGAAAGCGTTCCGTGATTTTGTTCCGACAGAGGATCTGGACTACTTCGGTATTCCCTTTTACGACGTTCCAGACCGTGATCAAGGTGTCTGGGCTGCTCCCGGGAGGCGCGCCAACCGGCTGGGATGGCATGAGGCACATTTGCTGCAAATTAAGGACCCCAACCACTTCTGGTACGACAAAACGGGGTCGACTTTTCATGTGTTGGCTCGTGCGGATGCCCATCTTAGCAATATGGCCGCGCTTGCCGTTATGCATGAAGACGAGGACGGTTCATTGAGTTTTGACCTTCAAAAAACGCCTGCTGGCACCACGCATGTTTTCCTTCCGCTGCCGGGAGGAAATATCAAATTTCATGTCTTTTACGATGAGAAATCAAAACTCTATTGGCTCCTGGCCAATCAAGTCACGGACAGCATGACGGTCCCGGATGCGTTGTCAGAGGACGGGCGTTTCGGTCTGCCTCTCGATCAGCGCGAAAGGCTTGCCCTTTACTTCTCCAAGAACTTGGTGGACTGGCAATTCGCGGCCTTAGTCGCCACGGGCGAGACATCACGTGAGTCGCGCGGCTATGCGAGTATGGATATGGACGGGGACGATTTGTGTATTTTGAGCCGTTCTGGAAGTAAGGACGCAAAAAACGCGCATGATACAGACATGATAACTTTCCACCGTGTCAAGGATTTCAGGCAATTGGCTTATTGAGTCCTGTTGATGAAGTCATATTGGCAAACCGTATCATTGCTATTGAGACTCTGCCGGGTAAAACCCGACCAGAATCATGAAGGAGAAACATCACAGTGAAGAACAGATAGTAGGCGATTTCGATATAGGGCATGATTTTGGAGGAGCAGGCGCTATGTTAGTCCCATCTGAAAAAGGCCTATATGATTCTGCAACAAAAAGATAATGATCACGTGGCATTCCCATAGCGCCCAAGATGGCGTGGTAAACCGCGAAAAACTGGTCATAATGGGAAAGCCAAAAGCTCGAATTGAGGATGAAACTCCGCAGTTGTTCCAGCAGGATTTGGAACACTTAATGGATCAACGAAGAAGCAGCGGCAGCGTCGGCGCGGCCCTTCCACCGGGCTGCCAACGAAGGCGACGCATCGCGGGCAGGTGTGGTGGAGTTGGGACTTCGTTCACGACTCGACCATGCACGGCGGCAAGCTGAAGATGCTCAACATCATCGATGAGTTTACCCGTGAGTGCCTGTGTATCCACGTCGACCGCCGCATCAACGCCAGGCGACTCCGATTATATTCTGCGGCTTTGATTCGTTCGATAGCTGCAATGCGTTGAATGGCTTGCTTTTTGGTGGCAGATCATAACTATAGCACTTTTATGGTGGTTAAGGATTCATCGCTTCGGGCCTTTCAGCCCCGTTATCAAAAAGTCAAACAGTGGCTGATGGAGCAGCTGAAGGCGAATTCTTGGCAGAAAGGAGAGCGCATTCCGGGGGAATCGATACTGGCGCGGAATCTGGACGTCAGTACCATAACCGTGCGTCAAGCATTGAATGAGTTGGCGCGCGATGGCTACCTTCGTCGTGTGCGGGGACGCGGAACTTTCGTTGAGAAGGAATGGCCCCGCACATCGGTGGCTGGCTTGGCTTCCGGTCACTTCGAAAAGCAGACGAAGTATTCGTCGCTGAAATCCCTTGCGGTGGGAATTCTTCTTCCTGATGGAATAGAGATCAAATTTCGAGAACGTCAGATCATTGAAGCTCTGGAACGGGCGGTCACTGCACGGGAAGGGCGTACCGTTGTCTTGCGCATAGCAACCGAAGATGAAGGAATTCAACTCCAATCCTGGATAGATCAAATAGATGGTTTGTCGGTTCTGGTATTTTTTGAATTTGAGGGAATTGACTTTGGCTGGAAGGTTTTACCGCGCCTCCATAACAAGGGATTGCCAATTATTGCATACGAATACTTGGGAGCTTTTTGTCTGCCGCGAGTCATCGAGGACCGTTGGTGGGCGATGTGGTTGGCGATTGAGCACTTGAAAAGCCTGGGGCACCGAAAGATCGCTTTGGCGGGCTTTAATATGGGTAAAGCGGAACAGGGGCTTTTTCAGTGGGTATCAGTTCGTTATCAGGCCTTTTTAGAAGTTTGTCACCGACAGGGGCTCCCTGTCTCCGTCGAGGACATATTTACTGCGGATTTGGGAACACGTGACTGGGATGCACAACGAGCAGCTGGAAGTTTGGCAGTGGAGCGGATTCTAAATTCGGATGAAAGTTACACGGCTATCGTAGGTGTGAACGACATCATCGCTCTGGGTATGTTGTATGAGATTACGAGACGTTCCTTGCCGATCTCGGTCCTTGGCTTTGATAATATCCCGGAAGCAGGCTTGGAGAATCTGACGACGCTGTCCTGCCCGCCAGTGGAAGTTGGGGAGGCACTTGTCAAACTAGTGGAAGTTGAGTTGGCGGGGTCCTGGACATGTCAAAACAGCTATCCTCAAGTAGTGGTGCGCCCGCAAATTATTCATCGCAATAGCACCCGTTCCCGATAATCACCGTATCTGTATCTGGTGACTTGAATATAGTATCTCGACGTTTTCTCAGCGGCTTCAATTTACTGTGGGCAAGGCACCTCCCGCCAAGCAGTGGTGAACTCAAATTGCATAGTAATCGGGAGCCGTTCGGTTGTTTAGGTTTTTTTAATGGAATAGTAGTCGGTCATGACATTCTCATACCACTGATCCAAGTCGTTCTGCATTGCATTCAGTTTGTCCGGATATTGGGCGGATAGGTCGAAGCGCTCTTGCGGATCTTCCCGTAGGTTGAAGAGTTGTGGTGCCAAGGGCTGGGTAATCTTTGGTATGTAATCCTCCCCGTTTTCGACGAGATGAGTGGGAGAAGCTATTCCTTTGGGCGGAAGCAAGCCGAGAATCGGACCCGTGACATCGTCTTTGCAGGGACGGACCAGTTTCCAGTCACCATTGCGGACAGCGGCGTTGCGCAAAGGCGTTGGAAAGTAGCGACTAAATTGCCAATAGCGACGTGGAGCCACGATGTAATCTTCTCCGCGTAGCAGGGGGAGCATGGTTTGCCCGTCTAAATGAAGGTCTTTAGGCCGTTGTACTCCGGCGACGTCGAGCAGAGTGGGGAACCAGTCGCTGAAATGCGTCATCTCGTGGCGCATCATCGTGCATGGTAATCCGTTCGGCCAGCGGACGATTGCCGGCACGCGGATACCGCCTTCGTAGATAAGATCCTTGTGGCCATTGAATCCACAATTATAGCGAGTCAAGCTGGTTCGGTCTTCCCAGGTAGTGGCAAACTGAGGTCCGTTATCGCTGGTAAAGACGACTAGGGTGTCGTCCTCCAGGCCCAGTTGTTTCAGGGTTTCCAGGACTCGTCCGATTCCCCGGTCCATCCGTCGGATCATGCCGTATAGAGTGCTGACGTTTTCGCTGATGCCTTTGTCACGGAACGGCTGAATGTCTTCCTCGGGTGCTTGTAGCGGCGTGTGTGGGGCGAAATGCGCGAGGTAGAGGAAGAACGGTTCATTCTGATGGCGTTTGATGAACTGAATGGATTCTTCGGTAAGCACATCGGCCAGGTATTCTCCATCGTGATTGTGGAGTACGCCATTGCGGCTAATCGGACGGTTCCAGTGATTGTTGCATTCGTAGATGAGGGAGCATTCCTGGAAGCCGCGTTCGTAAGCGCGATAGCCGGGGCCGGATCCGAGATGCCATTTGCCAACCATTCCCGTTGCGTAGCCCGCATTGGAAAGGACATTGGCGATGGTCTGTTCGCTGAGGGCAAGGTCGTGTTTTTTTCCCGGAGTATCAATGACCCCGGTTCGGTGAGGGTAACGTCCCGTCATCAAGCAAGCTCGGGAGGGAGAGCACACGGCTGAGCCTGCGTAGTGTTGGGTCAGCAGTGTTCCCTCTTGCATGAGGCGATCAATCGCTGGCGTTTCAGAGGCTCCAAAATTAAGTGCTCCGATATCGCCATAGCCCATGTCATCGGCCAGGATTAAGACGATATTCGGTCTCTTACCGGTAGGTTTTTGAGTGAACGCGTTTGGTTCTGGTTCACTGAGTGGGGCATGGATTGATTCGGGCATGGATGCGGCGATTCGGGTCATACTGGTGAGGGAAAGGGCACTCAAACTGGTGCCGGATAGCTTGATAAAGTCTTTACGAGTAATCATATTGAACTGGGGTTAAAATCGTGCTGTAGTTTGTCAGTGACATTGGAACTTAGTCCCGGGTAGAGCTGACTCCATTGTTTGCCACCTTTATGAATCTGCACGCTGGGGCCGGTGGGATGGGTTTCGGTTTTGAAATCGATGTTTCGATGGAAGCCGCTGACGTGCTGA
Source organism: Verrucomicrobiia bacterium (assembly GCA_030432235.1). Taxonomy (GTDB): domain Bacteria; phylum Verrucomicrobiota; class Verrucomicrobiia; order Opitutales; family Cerasicoccaceae; genus JAUIHT01. Next base: position 12,602 of record JAUIHT010000015.1, read on the forward strand.
AGGAGGCACTCGGTTAGTTGCAAGCGGACGAGGGCGCAGGCGGGATCATGATAGAGGTTATGGAGCTCACCGGCATCGTTTTCGTGTTTGTATAGCTCACCGTCGCTTGGGTTTTCGGGATAGTAAACCAAGCGGTGGGTCTTTGTGCGAACGGAGAGGACTCGAGCCATTTCTGATTGAGGAAAGTCCCATTCGACGCAGACTTGTTCTTTGCCGGAAGTGTTTCGTTCGATGACGGGAATCAGCGAGGCGCCATCCAGGTTTTTCGGTACAGCTAGATTGGCGGCTTCGCACAGCGTGGGATAGAGGTCTACGCTTTCGATGAGTTCATTGTAAGTCCTGTCCTCTGGGCCATCGGGAATACGCATGATCCAAGGGATTCGATGGATGGATTCGTAGACTCCAAAATTTTTTAACATAAGCCCGTGTTCGCCGGCGAAATCACCGTGATCGGCATGATAAACGATGATGGTATTATCGTATTCGCCGGTTTCCTTCAGATGGTCGATGATCCGACCGATTTCGGTGTCAATCACGGTGATGAGTGTGTAATAGTAAGCCAGTTGGCGTCTGAGATCTGCTGGGTCGTATGGGCGGTAGGGGTAGCCTGAGCCTGTTTTTTTCTTTATGTATTCGCGTTGATACCCGGGTTTTCCTTCGAAATGATTTTCAAAGAGATCGCTGGCGTTTGAGGGGAGTGTCAAACTTTCGGGATCGTACAGCTCAGCCTGCTCTGCTGAGGGCGAATAGGGGTCGTGGGGGCGTTGAAAGCTTATTTTAAGAAAAAAGGGATCCGTGGTATCTCGGTGATTTTCGAGAAAGTTGAGGGCTTCGTTGCCGGTCCAGCGCTCGGTGGAGTGCTCGAAGGGCAGAGGACTGATGAAGCCTTTCATCGATGCTCCGGGATGGGGAGGATAGAGCGTTCCAAGGTCAAAGTCGTCAGCCAGCCCTTCCTCAACGAGGTGGGCAAAGTAGTGGATGGAAAGAGGATTGTCGGGGTCTGCATCGGCCATGTCGGCCAGGCGTTGGTGCTTGAAGCCGCGTTCAATCCAACTGATGGGCAGGTGCCCTTTTCCGATGAGTGCTGTCTGGTAGCCAGCATTTTGGAAATGCTCGGCGATAGTCAATGGATGAGTTGCATTGTAATCCTGAACCTGATTGCCGGCGATGCCGTGCGTATGGATATACTGCCCAGACATGAAACAGGCGCGGGAGGGGGCGCAAATTGGATTATTGCAGTAGGCGTTTTTGAATACGATTCCTTTGGCGGCAAGGGTATCAAGATTGGGGGTCCGAACATCTGTATTTCCGTAGCAGCCCAAGGCGTGGGCAGCGTGCTGATCGGACATGATCCATAGGATGTTTGGTTTTGTTATCATGGTATTTCACGGGGTAAGTGACTGGCATTCTAAGCATAGCAGCCCTATATTCCTTTCTCGGCAGTTATATATTTCAAAAAAAACTGGACTTATTAGAGTATATAAATTGTATAAGTAAATAAATAATAGTGTAAAAACAAATAAAGTGGCATTATATTGAAAAAACAACTCAAAAACAACTCAATCTAGTGCATAAATCCAATTTAAGAGCCGCACATGATTGAAGATGTCGTGAAAATATCTGAATTGAAACCTAGAATTAGAATGTCCGCTCACATGATCTGCCCTTTCTCTTCCGTTGCTGCCCAGCGGTGTTTCTCCACGGGCCTTCAGTCCAAGGGACGGTCGGCTGCTTTTTGGGTTTTAATTTGTGCCATGCTTTATATTTGTATCGCGATGGCACTGCCCGCATCTGGAGCGGACACACCTGCTGGGTCGATGTCTCTCTATGAGTTGGCTGAGCCTGAGACATCGCTTTCGCAGTGGCAGGTTGGGGGGCATCTGGGAAAGCCCACTCATCTGCGGATTGGTTTGGAGCGGAGCGACGATCAAACTGTGCGCGTCCGCTATCTAGGAGGCGCTATGGGGGCGGACGCTGATAATTACTACGATTTGTATCAGAGAGGGCAATGGAACTTTTCTAGCTACTCGCACGTGCGTATCCGCATCAGGGGGGATCTGATTGGCCAGCGCGTGAGTTTGGTTGTTCAGGATGCGAATGGCAATTGGAGTTCCTATGCGTCGAAGGAGTGGATTGTCTCGTCACCAGGGGAATGGAAGGATTTGAATATCCCTTTGAGCCGAAAGCGTTTTCCGCGAGAAGACAGTCACGCTCATGCGGATTTATCCAATTTGGTTTACGTTGCTTTACGCGTGTTTTACGAAAAGGCAGGCTTCGAGTTGGATGGGGTCGAGCTGCATCGTGGCAATCTGCTCGATAATGCCGGTTTTGAAGAGGGAGAAACGAAGCCGAATCACTGGAATGCATCGGGAGGTGTATTGCTGGATAAACAGATATTTCTTGGCGGGAGGCATTCATTGAAGCTTACGCGTCAGTCTGGCGAGGCTCAGTGGCCTCGAGTCGTAAGTGATGTTTTTGATCTCAATCCAGGCAGTTATAAGGTGAAGGCTGCGCTACGGGCGGAGGGATTGTTTAGCCCTGATGATTCCTTTAACGTCAGTGTTTCAGTTGAGGGGCTGGATGCGAAGGGGAATGTGGTTGAAACGTTTTCTCTGGGAGAAGTTACCGGGACGATGTCCTGGCGCGTTTTGCAGCGTCGTTGGGTCGTTCCTGAGAAGGTCGAAGGGGGGCGTTTCGTTATCGCAATGAACAAGACACACGGGACGGCTTGGGTGGACGATCTGTCGATCGTACCGGTGAATGGGCCTTCCGGCGAGAGGAGCAATAAAGATGAAGAAATGGTTATTACCTGTTCGGAGTTGGGTAATCTGTTTTTGCCAGAAGATGCTTTACGGTTTTCAGTCCGGTTAAATCGCGATGCAGGGGAAGGCGAAACGCTGTCGTATGAGGTCAGGGACTATTGGGGGCAGCGATTCTGTTTTAGGGGTGACTCTTCGGTATCGTTGAAGGGAGAGGGGCAGAGCGGTGCCTCTTTATCCCATATTGATTTAAGTGACCTCGGCCTGGAGAAGGGTGTTTATTATGAACTTCATGTTTTCGCTGAAGACGGTTCGAAGGGATCGGCTAGCTTCGCTGTGCTACCTCAGTCTCGCACCTTTGATTACCCGGCAGCTGATATCCCCTTTGGGACGCAGGGCTTCACTTGGCGTTCCGAGTCGGCCCAGAAGCTTGGTGCTCGCCTTGGAGCGCGGTGGTCGAGGGGACGTTTCCGCGGATGGAACCTCCATCTGGATGATCCGGCATGGCAAAAGGTGCATGTCTCCAACTTCACTTCGGTCGGGCTCATTCCCTACATGAAGTTGGATGATGGATTGGCTTGGGAGCGCGGTAGATTAGGGAATGACGTAAGCGTGTTATTGGAGGGGCTTCCGGAATTTGTTGAGCATTATTCAACACAAGGGCTGAATACCTATAAGCTCGGAAACGAACCTCCCGGTTGGAATATGGAGCAGGTAAGGAACTCCGTTGAGGGCTATCGCGCCCTTTATGAGGGGATAAAACAAGCGGATCCAAACGCTCGCGTCATAAGCTCCTCTATAAACAACAATCATGAGCGATTCATGGAGGCTGGCGTTGGGCTTTATTGTGATTATGTGGATTTTCACGCCTATCTGCCCATCGAAGAGCAGCGCCGGCTCACCCGTAATATGCAGGCTTGGGTTGAAAAATATTCTCCGGGCAAGCCGCTGTGGTGTACAGAGCTGGGCAGTAACGGATTTTCATTGAGTCGACACCAGCGTGCCATTGATACGGTTGCCAAGCAGGTGGTGATCTTCGCGGATGGAGTTGATAGTGTGGATTGGTTTTGCCTGCAGGCAACCGCAGCTCTGAATGATAACTACCTAGGGGCTTTTGCCATGCTCAATGTCGATGGTACGCCTCGCTTTGACGCTATTAGTTATTTTCACCTTCTGGACCTATTGACAGTCAAAAGCTTCCAGGAGGAGGCCGATTGGAAAGATGGTGATAAAGGATTTCTCTTTGTGGATGAGCTAGGGGAAGCTGTCATTGTGATGTGGAATCGGAGTCGGCAGGGTGTGGTTTCCCTTCCTTTGCCTGGGATCGGCGAAGTGGTGGTTACCAGCTTGGATGGGCGTAAGCAGAAATTAGACGCCAGAGGGGAGGGGATTGATCTGTGGATTGGTAAGGATCCTCAATTCATTAGTTTCCTGGCTGATGCATCATTTACTTTGCCGGCTCAGTTAGGCGAACCTCGGCTGAGCGCGTTGTTCGAGGAAAGCCTAGTTCCCGGCAATGACTTTCAGATGAGATTCAACACCGTGCTGCCGGAGTCTCGGGTGAAGCTGTCGACGCCTCCGGGTTGGAAAGTGCAGGACCTGTCGGATGGAAAAGGAGTCTTTAGTGTGCAGGTTCCTCATGACACGACCGTCGAAACCGCACAGTTTACCGCAGTTCTGGAAGACGGTGAAAGGCTTGCCTGTGTCATGTTGAAGATCCCGGTTCCGTGTGGTGCGCAATGTGATGTTCGATTGACTCCTGGCATCTCGGCCGAGGGGGAAGTCTCCTTTGTTCTGACGTTGAGGAATAACTCCTCCAAATTGATCAGCATTGCATGGGACATGGAGTTGGATCGAGAGGCGATCATGGATGTGGGGTGGTATGACCTTGAGAATGCTGCTTTGGCGAGTACGGCGCTACGCGAACCTGCTTCTGGAGCTTTGAGTCTGGCGTCTGGCGAGGAACATCGGATTACAGTCATGGCGCCAGATCTAAATACAGACAGCTTTTACCGGATTCGTGCGAATGTTCGTGTTAACGGAGAAAAAGATATTTTACTGTCGCGTTGGCTGGGTGACTTCCTTCCGGTCGTCAAGGCGCGTGGTCCTGTTTCTATTGATGGTAAATTGGATGAATCTTTCTGGTCGGACGCGGTTACATGGGGCTTCTCTGGTAAGCATAGAATGCGAGGAAAATGGCGGGAGCGGTGGACTGGGGCTGACGATTTGAGCGGAGTGGCACGCTTTCTATGGAACGAAGATTATCTCTACCTCGCCCTTGAGGTTCGGGACGAAGTTTTCCGAAATGTTCATCAAGGCGATTTGATTTGGGCGGGCGATAGCTTCCAATTTCTGGTGAAGCCGGCGTTTGAGCGTGGAGTGGCTGGTCGTATTTATAATTATGCTGCGGGTTATGGTGCTGAAGGTGATGAGGTTTGGCGCTTCATGTCCGCTGTTGATGATCGTTTGATAGGCAAGGTTCCCGACATACTGTTCAGCACGACTCAATCGACCGAAAGTCCAGGGGGGCGCGTTTATGAGATGGCCATCCCCTGGAGTGAACTAGAGCCTTTCCAGCCTGCGGTAAATGCCGTGTTGGGATTGGCGTTGATTGTGAACGAAGATGATGGCGATGGTCGTTTTTCTTGGATGTCCAGCTTGGGATCGGGGGTGAGTGAAAAGCAAGACAATGCCATGGCGGGACTCATTCTGCGGCCTTAGGGAAAGGATATCAAGTTGTCCGACCTCTGGTGGTAATGCTGGACGGTGGCATCTTCTGTTACGACACCACCGAGATGGCTCCGGTGAGTGCATCGGGAGAGACTGCCTCTGACTAAAATTTTAGTTGAAAAGAAGCGGTGCCAATGAAATAACGATAATTCATGGCGCGAAAACCGACTCTTCACTTGATTGCCAATTCCCACCTGGACCCGGTCTGGCTGTGGGATTGGAGGGAAGGCCTGACCGAGACCCTCGCCACAGTCCGTTCGGTCGTCCGCTTGATGGAGCGCTATCCGGAGTTGACCTATATCCGGGGAGAATCGCTGGTTTACGAGCACGTGCTGAAGGAAGACCCGGCGACATTCGATAAAATATTAGAACTTCACGGAGAGAATCGATGGGACGTGGTAGGGGGCAGCTACCTGCAAGCCGACACCAACCTGCCCGCCACGGAGACTTTGGTGCGTCAGTATGAGGTAGGGCAGCGCTTTTTTATGAAACACTTCGGGCAAAGGGTGGAGGTTGCCTGGCAGGCTGATTCCTTCGGGCACAGTGCCGGTCTCCCCGCCATTTTGAACCATGCCGGGATTCGCAACATCGCCTTTTTTCGCCCGCATGAGGCCCAACAGCCGCTTGCCTCGCCCGCCTTTTGGTGGCGGACGGAGTCTGGGCCGCCGATCCTGGCCTACCGTCCCCCCGTTGCCTGGTACGGATGCGAGCGCGACGAAATGACCAAGCGGCTGGACCTCTGCCTGCGGGCCTTGGAGAGCGGACCTCTCACGCAGATCGCCTGTTTTTATGGGTTGGGCAATCACGGTGGCGGGCCGTCGGGCAGGCATGTGGAGGACATTCGGGCCTGGAGCAAAGCTCATCCCGAGGTCGAAGTCGTTCACTCCGGCTTGCATCGATTTTTCGACTCGCTTAGGGAAAGCATTGTGGAGAAGAAGTATTCATTGCCTACTTGGACGGGTGAATTGAATTTTTGTCTAAGAGGTTGTTATTCGGCCACATCCCGCATCAAGCATCTATACCGCAAAGCCGAATCCTTCGTTTCCCGGCTGGAAAAAAGCGCTTCGGCCTGGAGCTTGCGCACCGGACAAGCACCCGAGGACTTTGACGACTTGTGGAGAGATGTGCTTTTCAATGCCTTTCACGACATTTTGCCGGGGACCATGATCGAGCGGGTCACGGACGAGCAGGTACATTGGCTCGGGCGCACACTGCACGAAACGCAAAAGGCCGAATTCCGGTTGCTGAACCGGATGGCGGAGGCGCTAGACACGTCCGTTCCGTCCCCGCCGGAGGAAGACATGCCCCAGGCCACGCCGCTGCTGGTTTACAACCCACATCCGTTTCCCTACGACGGCCTTGTTGAATGCGATATCAACCTGGATTACCGGCCTCTGTTCGACTATGAAGGCAGGCCCGAGGCAGTCCCGGTAGTCATCCGTGATGCGCACGGCGGAAAACTTGTCCACCAACGCTTGGCGGAGACAAACCAGTTTCTTCCCCTGCATCCCTGGCGAACGCATCGAGCCTTCCGGGTGCAAATTCCGCCGATGGGGTGGGGGGTATACACCTGTGGTTTGGAACAGCCGGAGCCCTCTCAGGCAGTCCCAGATGAGAGTCCTTTTGTTATCGAGCCACACTCGATCTCCAATCGTAGCCTCTGCATTTCCGCGATACCGGGCGAATCCGGTATTCGCATCGAGTACCAGGGAGCCCCGCTTCTGTCGGAGCCTGGGCTCTCGCTTGTTACTATGCGGGACCCGTGGGGTTCCTGGGGCGGCCACTTTGAGGAGCCCGAATCCATCGAGATATGCGAACAGCTCTCCGGCTGGAAAATCACGCAGGTCAGCGTCACTGAGTCCGGTCCCCTCAGGGCGACACTGCTGGTGCGGCTGGCGGCCGGGAGCTCACAGGCGCAAATAGCTTTTCAGTTGACGGACAAGGAGGAGGCGGTTTTCGCGCAAGTACGTGTATTCTGGGCGGAGAAGGCGGCCCGACTGAAGATGCTTATGCCCGGAGTCGACAAGGCACGCTTCGAAGTGCCGGGCGGCACGGTGGAGCGTGTACCTTCCGGTGAAGTGCCTGGTCAACGCTGGGTCTGGGGCACATCTTCCGAGGGCCGTGGTTTCGGCTTTGCCAGCGATGCGCTTTATAATTTCAGCATCCATGAGCGTGCCTTGACGGCCACTTTGGTCCGCACGCACCCTTATGCTTCTACGGAAAAAGCCGCGTCGGGCGAGTTCTATGAAGACTCCTATCCGGTCGATGGTCCGGGGGAGTACCGTTTCCGTTTCCTGTTGACGCCCCAGCAAAGCGAACTGGACCGATTGGCGACTTGCCTGGAGGAGCCCGTCTACGTCCAAAACGTGGCTCCTTCCGCCGGGTACCTGCCTCGTTGCGCGTCTATTATGGGGATTGAGCCAGAGAGGCATGTCCGGTTGCTCGCCCTGGCCGCATCCGACGAAAAGGACCAATGGAATCTGCGGCTGCAGAACCTCACATCCGAAGCGGTTTCTCCCACCGTAACGATTCAAGCGCAAGCCGTTCACTTGCCGCCCCTGCCAACGGGAGCCCTGCGGAGCTATCGCCTGCGCAAAATTTCGGGCGACTGGAAAGCTTTTGCCGTGGAGACGGATCCTCACGACCAAGATGCCGCGCGACCGGACCGGAGCCGTGAAACGAGATATAGAGAGCCTGATATCGTCCCACAGTTCTGATCTTATGCCCCGGTTCCATCGTCGTGCTCAAAATATATTGGATCACGTAACTTTTTAATTGAAGGAAACGAATCGCATGATAGGATTATCGTTAATTCTAGACTCCCGCCACCCCACCTGTGGGATTATGCAGGACAGGTGATGTTCTTGTCGCCTCCCCGGAGGATAATCCCAGCGGGTCTTGTCCAACATGACATGATCTCGAAGCACCTCGACAATCCAATACCGACCGACACCGTACCGGGTGTCGCGTCGCCAACTGTCCAGACTGGTGACTTGATAACCTGGCAATATTGGCTAGACATTGTTACGGGGAATGCCCGCTCAAACTGTAATTACCGCCAATGAAAATAGCATCCCCAGCCATGTGTCTTGTATTGGCTTGCTTTGCCCTGGTTCAGGTTAAGGCGTTTGGGTTGCCGGGTGCGCCGGAGGCAAGCCCGGACATACGACTGATTCTTCTGGCCAAGGGCGGGTCTAACCTGGAACTCTTTTTTTTTAATGAAGGTTCGTCAGTGCCTCAGGGGTCGGTTACGGTGGGCACCCATGGTCTGAGCAAGCCTGTCACACTATCTGAACGACACTGTTACCTGGCGCTAAAAGACTCGGCCGCTGAGTCGGGATTTCGTAAGGTCGGAACGATCAGCCTGCCGGATCAAGGAAAAGATTTCATTGTGCTGCTACTACCCCGAGGCAACGAATTCGAGTCATTCCTCGTGGACTCGGACTCGCCGGATTTTTCGTCCGGGCGTATTCTCTTATTCAATACGACGGAGATGCCATTAGCGGCAAAGCTCGGCGACAAGATCACCATTGCCGAACCCTGGACTCCGGTCTTCGCGCTTGCACCCGAAGCTGAGGGCAAGAGTTGGTACCAGGTCAGCCTCTACTATCCGGTTTCGGGAGGCGGGGCTAGAATCTTCAGTAGCACGCGGTGGCCGTACCGGGATAAAATTCGCAGCATTGTCTTTCTTTTTCGCGATCCGGTTACCCAACGAATCGTTTATCAAGCGATCGACGAGTCTTTCTAGTCAGTATTTTTTCCGACCTCATGCTCCCCTCCAGTCCAGCTCCAATGAACACCGTATGTGGAAGACGGTGTTCACTCCATCGACGTGGCTTTGCCTTGATCGTGAGCCTCGGGCTGATGGCTTTCCTAATGCTGCTTTTCCTCAGTCTGGCCATCCTGTCCTCGGTGGAGCTAAGGAATTCAACTCAGGCCCTGGAACGGTCAAAAGCCGAAGAGAACGCTTTGCTGGCAGTGGCGATAGCCTTGGGGGAACTCCAAACGGAGCTCGGGCCGGATCAGCGCATCAACGCTCCGGGCGGGCAGTTGCTTGCCGAAGGCGACACCAGCGCACGAAAGCATTGGGTGGGTGTTTACGAGTCCTGGCCGGACAGTGAAACGGAGCGCCCGGAGCCAATATTCCGGCGATGGCTGATATCGGGTCATGATTCGGCCGTCGAGAACTTGTCTTCCGCCGCGACGGAAACCATTGAGCTGGCCGAAGATACCGTCGCGCTCGTTCCCGCCGAGTACGATAGCGACGGCAATCTTGTCAATAAAGCGGTCGAAGCGGGCGTGGTGACGATAGAAGATCGGGGGGCTTATGCCTGGTGGGTTGGTGACGAAAACGCCAAAGCGAAAATCGGCCACGCCATCGCCGCCACCACGGATGCGCAGACCGCCATCGGGCGCCTTCAGGCGACTCCTCGCGCCGCTCACGAATTTCTCCTGAACGAGGATATCCCCGCGGATTCGTCTTTGCTGGATCGTTTGCTGAGTCAGAACCAACTGGGGATCGACGACTTCGGGGTGGACCTGAGGCGGACGCCGTACCGTCACGACTATTCGTTCACCTCCGCCGGGCTGTTGACCAATGTCCGGGCAGGCGGTTTGCGCAAGGACCTAAGCCTGTATTTGCAACAACCCTTGTCTGATTTCACCGCGACGCTAGCTGAAGAGTACGAGCCGCTCTATAGCGTAAACGGCAAGGGAGGCTTCCGGTGGATTGAGCTTTGGCGCGACTTCAATGTTTGGGGCGAGATCGAGTATCTGGACAGTCCCCCCGCCCACGAGGATGGTAACCCCATCGCCTCGGGTACCCCGTTTTTCGTGGCCCAGTCGACTCCCAACGAGGCTGGCGCAGACCCTTTTGCTGAGTACAAGTATCCCACGAAGCTGAAAACCACACTCGTATTTTCACTGGTAGCGGAAGAGATAAACGCGGGCACCGCTAATGCGTACTATGACCTCTACGTCGTCGTGGATCCGGTCTTTACCATCTGGAACCCGAACAACATCGCCCTGCGGATCCCGACCAGCACCATTATCACTTTCAAGACCTGGGCTCCGCCGTATGACCTCACTATACGGTTGCGTGAGGGCACCATCAACGGAACGTTTTCCCGATCGATTGCTTCTATTTTCTCTCACAATTTTCACAATGCCGAACTGGGGGCAAACCAGGATCTGGTGCTGCGACCCGGCGAGGTCCAAATCCGCTCCCAGAATGGAACGGCCATCGAGTCGCTGACCGCCGACAATGTGCGCTACCCAAGTAGCTTGGGTTATGACTTCGCGGCCGGCTTCAAAAAACGCATTAATTATATCAATCCCGCCGCCAACCGGGACGGTTCACATTCGATTACCTATCGCCTGACGCCCAGCACGGACCCCAATGTACTGCTGGGTTATGGACTCTACCGGTCTGACTATTACTACGGATGGCCCAATACGGCTCGGGAAAGCTACTCTCTGGGGGCACACATTATCAATGCGTCTTCTGGTCCCGACACGCTTCCTGCCAGCCAGTTTCCGGATGTTTTTCCAAGCATCGAGGAGGATATTTCACGGTCCGTGAATGTCAAGGAACTGGCTGAAAGCGGTGAAAAATGGCCGCTGGCTGCTTTTAGTTTCGGTATCAAGACGGAGTTGGACACGCAGTTTTCCGGTCTTGCGGAGGATGAGCAGGGAACCCGTATGACCGGGCGCAGCATGTTACGTTTCAATCCTACAACAGTGTCTTTGAATATGTTCGAACTGCAAGCGGGTGCCCTGCGGTCTACTCCTTTGCAGATCGGCATGCGTCGGGTCAGCAGCTCTCTGGAAATTCTTCAAAACGCGGAAATCGAATGTGACGCAGACGGCCTCGGCTATTACGGGGCATCCTACGGGGCGAACGACGGCAACTCCTATGTCATCGCCCGGTCCATCGCGGACGAGCCGGTGCATTCGCTCGGGGCCATGCAGCAATTTCTGCCAGACGGAAAGCAGGGCAGTAACTCCCAATCCCTCCAGCCCAGCATCCAGCAGGCTATCGGGAATTCATTTGCGACATCCCTCATCGCGTCCGATGTTTCATCCGCTATCGTAGATGGTATTGATTTCGCAGACCACTCCTATCTGGCCAATCAAGTGCTCTGGGACGACTACTTCTTCTCGTCCATCGATCCGGAAACGACGACGGCCCACAACGACGAAAGTACCGCTTATGCCGAACAGCGCAGCCGCTTCGAGCAGTTTGTCGGGGCCAACAACCAGCCCTATGCTACCTTGCCCAACAGCCGCTACCTGCCCTTTACCGAGGATTCGGACGCAGCCTTGGACATGATCTTCGACGCCAACGGTCCCCGGGTCAACGCTTACCGGGAAATCGCGGCCATGCTAATGGTCGACGGCATGTTCAATGTCAACTCGACCTCGGTCGCCGCCTGGAAATCGGTCCTGGCTGGCTTGAAGGACGCCTCGATGCCGGTCCGTCCAGCGAATGCGAGCCGCTCGGATGTCACCCTGGAAAAGGGAGGCGAGACGGACCATAACACCATCGTCGCGGGCCTCTTGACCGCGGGCGGAGGGGAAATCCCCGAAGCCGCCCTGAGTGACCCGAAGACCCCCGAACAGTGGACCGGCTTCCGTGTCCTCACGGACACGCAAATCGACGAATTGGCCCGCGCCATCGTCGCCCAGGTACGGCTGCGCGGCCCCTTCCTTTCCCTGGCCGACTTCGTTAATCGTCGCTTAAGCACGGACGAGGACATAGCCGTTTCGGGTGCCATTCAAAGCGCACTCGACGACTCCAGTGTCTCCATCAACACGGCCTATCGGCAAGGCGAACGGTCGCTGTCCCTGGCCGAGGCCACGGCCTACGGCTATGCCTTTCCAGCGGCGGAAGCTGGCCCGAAATCGGTGGGAGCTCCCGGGTACGTTGACCAGGCGGATATCCTGACGCCGCTGGCTCCCTTGCTTTCGGCCCGTAGCGATACCTTCACCATTCGGGCCTATGGGGACAGCCGGGACCTAACCGGCCGGATCACGGCGCGAGCCTATTGCGAGGCCGTGGTCCAGCGCATCCCCGACTACGTTGATGACAGCGACGAGAACCACGAAGCCGCCGAGTCCACTACCAACCAAATCCTGGGACGTAAATTCCACATCCTGTCCTTCCGTTTCCTGGGACCGGACGACGTTAGTTAGTGAGCACAATCGGCTCCAATACATTTTCCGGGTGTCCTCAAAAGGGATGGCAAAGTGCGAGCAAGTCGCTCACGTATGCAGTTGCCAGTGCGACACACGTATCTGCGGCTCCGTAGTAGATTTTTACCTCGCCGTCGTCTTCCAAAATCATGCCGCCAGGAAAGACGACGCTGCCGCGAAATCCATCGAGCTCGTAAGGGGCGTCTGGCAAGATGAGTGGATCTGGTGCAAGTCCGATGACCTCTTGCGGATTCTCCAGATCGAGTAACATTAGTCCTGCGTGGTATGCCTTCGTCCATTTTTGATCACCCCAAGCTTTGAGAGGCTTATCGGGAGAGTTATAGACGGAATGAATCGTAGTCAGCCAGCCCGCTTCCGTGCGAATTGGTGGGGCGGCGGGACCGATTTTGCAATTTGAGTATGGAACCTCCTCGCTTCCCAGCACGAGCCGGGTATCACCCCAATAACGTAAATCGGTGGAACTGGACGACCAAATTTCAAAAGCCTCTTGTTTTCCCCTGCCATAGATAGGGAACGGACGTTCTAGACGGTAGTAATGGCCATTTATTCTTTCTGGAAAGAGCACCATGTTACGGTTGTCCGGTGTTGTAATGCATTTTAATTCAAAGTTCTGGAAGTCCTTCGTCTCCAGAATTGCACCCACTACCCCATGGCGTGTATCCATCGCAGTACAGAGAAGTATGCATCCCTCAATGACTGTTATACGTGGGTCGTAAATGCGGGTAATTTCTCCTGGGCCAAAACGCTTGTGGTGTGAATGCGCAAAATATATCTGAGCCTGCTCCAGAGTCAGTATCGGCTCGGGCTCGACTGACCATTGTACGCCGTTTTTGCTGCGGGCAAGCCCCAGAGAGCATCCGCCGAATTGCGCACCCCCAAGGTAGTCGAAGTCGTTGCGGAACACCATTACATACTCACTGTTGATTTTGGCGACTCCGGCGTTAAACACGCAATCCGCTTTATAGGGAATGACAGAGGCGGTTAAGACGGGGTTTTGAGGACACTTGGTTACCATAAGATTTTTTGGCTCTAGGCTTAGAGTTTGAAAGCTGGAAATAACGTTAATTCTAATAGGTTTTCCTGCTTCTTCAATCAAAAAGTCGATTCAGGAAGTGTCCCTTCTGTTTATCTCGAAATGGGTCCCTAAAACTTAAGTCGGGGCTATTATTTCTTTATATTGACCGACGCTGTGGTGTCATAGCCGACGATGCGGCCCGGCACGCGCACGGGTTTGTGGGATACCTCTTTACCCTCCAGCAGGTCATTAAGCTTTTCCAGCCCTTTGCGGGTCATGAGTTCGGAATCCGGATCCAGTACCGAATAGCGAGGGTATGCTTCAGCTGCCATGTGTTCGGCCGTATGCACGATGATGGATAGCTCATAGGGTATGGCGACATTTGCCCGCAATGCGGCGACTACGAGAACCTGGGCCAAGTTTAGCCCCATGCAAACGAATGCAGTGGGACGTTTGGGCTGACGTAACATACTATGAAGTTGTGCCTCCAAGGGCTGCCGATTTCCGGTTGTTTGCTTGTCTTCATGACGAATAATAAATTTCTCATTGATAGCTAGATCCATGTTCTGGAGCGCTTTGCGGAAAGGCTGTATGGACTCCTTGTGGTAGGTGGAGTTGGTCCTCGTCAGGGCCAGCAGGCCGATGCTGCGATGCCCGAGGCTATAGAGGAAATCGATGACTTTCCGCTGATTGGCGGCGGCATCCGGCTGGATTGCGTACGGACCAGGCTCGGCGAGAGAAATGTATGGAATATGACAGCTTCGGGCTAGCCAGTCACACATGGCGGGCCCCATTTTACCCCCTACGATAATCCCGTCGATCATGCCCTCGGTAACCAGGCTTGGCACTTTCTGACCCGGGTGGCACCATTCCACTTGATACCTCAAGCCATGTGCCTGGCATTCGCTTGCCAGTGCGCGCAGGATAGGGTTTTGAAAGCCGTATGCGACGACATCCGCGCTCAGCAGCAACCCGATATGGCGCGTTCTCTTGCTGCGAAGAGACTGTGCGCCAAGATGCGGGCGATAGCCTAATTCAGCGGCCAGCATCTTTATCTCTTTGCGCTTTGTCTCGCTAATCCTGCCGGTATCGCGAAGAGCCGCTGACACTGTGTTTGGAGTGACCCCTAATTCCTTTGCCAGCATACCAAGCGTAACGCGTCTTGTCTGTGTTTGCATATGTTTTCCGGCTACGTTTACCGCAGACCGTTTAGCTATGCTTCGCACGAGAGAGCTGGAGGCAAGAACGAATTAACGTTCATTCAAGAGGGCCACATTGGCTGTAGCCCCACGGTTTTCAGAATGGCCTCCAGTCGTTGACTACGCTCCCGTCCATGGTGGCTGGCCAAACACCTGTGAAAAGTCGAACTGATTGAAATTAGACCAAACTGGTTAACAGCCCGCAAGGCGCTTATTTAAGCGGAATTTGGCTGTTTTATCTTTTTTCCTATTTCAATCACGGTGTACGTCCATGAATCCCATGTCAAGGGGTGCGAGTCCCCCCGACCAATCAGGTTGCTCAGTCGTGAAGCGGCCCCCCGCTGCGTTGCCGCGAGGCAGGGTGGTGAGTGGGGGGCTTGGCAGTGTGCAGACCGCAACGAAAGTGAACCTCATCGAATGAGCTTCGAAATGAAGAAACCGCAGAGCCGAGCCTCTATCGTGAAGGCGAAGGCTGCCAGGGCCCAAGCGTGGTAAACCTGATGAAAACTCAGAGAGACCTCAGCAACCAATCCTTGGGTCATCGCTGCGGCGGAGTCCGCGAGGGCGGTATGTGCGCAAGTGGCATGGAGTTAAGTGGAGAGATCTCCGGTCTCGGGCGGAAGGGCTCGACAGACGTCGCAAGCCACACGGGCAAGGGCGTTCTGGAGTCCGGAGAAGTCGGAGTCGCCCATAGTAGTGGAGAAGCCTCTGTAATGGAGGGGGAGCGAAGGGGCGGCACTTGGTCAAGCAGAAGGGAGAGCGGCGAGCCGGGTGATGGCCCCGTAACGGGGATAGTAACACCCTGGTTAACGGTTCGAAAGCTCCAACGGACGCTATACCGCCAAGCGAAGAACAACCAAAAGTGGAAGGCCTGGAGTCTTTACGGTGACGTGTGTTCATTGGAAGTACTCCGGGCCGGATGTGAGCAAGTGATAAGAAACGCAGGTGGCAGTGGAATCGACGGGATGACCGTCGAATGGTTGGCGAGCAATCGTGAGCCGTTTCTGCGGTCACTTGCGGAAGAACTCCGGTTCAGGCGTTACCGGGCCAACCCGGTGCGTCGGGTCTATATCCCAAAGTCTGGCGGTGGGCGACGAGCCCTGGGGATTCCGACAGTTAAGGACCGGGTAGTGCAGAGCGCCTTGGCGTTGCTGCTGACGCCCATCCTGGAAGCGGACTTCCATGAGAACTCGTTCGCCTACCGTCCGCGACGGACGGCGCATGATGCCCTTCAAAAGCTCCAGCAGGGGTTGAAGTCGGGCAAAAGCGAAGTCATTGACGCGGACTTGTCCGGGTACTTCGACACCATCCCTCATGGGCCGCTGCTGCGTCTGCTGGTCCGGCGGGTCAGTGACGGCAGTATCCTGGCACTGGTTCGGCAGTGGCTGAGAGCCCCGGTGGTCGAGATGGAAGGTCGGGCCAGAAGGCTGGAACGTACGCGGCGGGGCACCCCGCAGGGCGGCGTCATCAGTCCGCTGCTGGCCAACCTCTACCTGAACGAACTGGACCATGCGGTCAATGGTCTGCCGGAGCTGAACGCGATGATGGTGCGCTACGCGGATGACTTTGTCATCCTCTGTGCCCCAGGTCATCGTGACGAGGTTTACCGGCGACTGAAAGCGTACCTTCAGCGAAAGGGTCTGGTGCTCAATGAGCAAAAGACCAAGCTGCTGGACGCTCGCTGCGATACGCTCCGGTTCCTGGGCTTCCGTCTGTACTGGTGCCGCAGCTTTCGCAGTAATCGTGCCTACGTCCACATGGAGCCAACTCCAGAGGCCGAGCACGAGTTGCGGACGAAGGTGAGGACGGTACTCAATCACTGGACACTGTGGCGCAGTGCTCCGCAGGTGGTGGCGGATCTCAACCCCGTCCTTCGGGGTTGGTGTAATTACTACCACTTCGGTAACAGTACGCGCAGCTTCGCACGGGTTCGAGTCTTCGTGGAAAAGCGCGTCCAGCGCTGGTTCGCGGGCAAGCACCAACGGCGAGGCAAGACCCGTGCCCAGTGGCGCTGGGTTCCCGTCCATCGCCTGTATCAGGAGTACGGCCTCTATCCCTTGCCCACCACTGCTGGTTGGAAACGCAAACGGTGAAGACCTCGGAAAGCCGTATGCGGGAAATCCGCACGTACGGTTTGATGAGGGGAGCGGAGGGATACCTCCGCTCCCACTCTACGGTTGAAAACGCGCTTACCAGTGTGGCTTCGCCGCCTCGAAAAGGGCGAAAAACGCTGCACGATTTCAATCATTTCAATCAAGCGTGCTAAAAATACGGTTTTCGGTTCGATTTTACGCTGCCTTGGCTTCCTCCTTTCCATTTTCACGTTGATAGTAGTTCAGGAGCCCTCCGAGCAAGCCGTTCACTTTTTACGATTAGTCCTGATTCTGACTGTGCTGGCGGGCTGGTAGGGAAGGGGGTGACATTATCCAAACCTTGGTGGTTTCGTTCCTCGTGGAAATGCTCCATGTATTGAGAAATAGCCCGGCGGAGGGGCTTTTCGCCGAAGAAGATCATGTGGTCGAGGCACTCACGTCGCTGATGGTTGTTCAAACGGAGCTTTTTACCTGTGGATTCAAACTGCTGCTTTAAGGTGCGATTTTCTTCGAGCAAATATTCAATGACAGCCTGCTGCTTCCGGTTCATCCAACCGGAAATCATGGCCAAAAGTAGCTGGACTTGCGTATTCAAGGCTGTAGTCTTGGAACTCGAAAATCGGTCGTCAAGCCGCATCAATACTACTGATTCTAAAAGTGAACCCCTCACGATTCACTATAAGGAGATCAATAGCATTTTATAGAGATGTACCGCTCATGAGGGATGGCTTATAAATCCTCAATGGGTAATTGAGGAGATTCATTCGGGGGATTTTCTGGATGGCCACTGTTCTCGCCCACAGTCGGATTTAAAAGTGCCTTTAGCTCACGGCTCAGTCCCTGGATATTCTTCAGGGTGCCAGTCGGTATTTCATGGTTCGCAGCATCTAGGAGGGTCACGCCATTCATAAACAGCGATATGGCATAGACGCTCTCCAGCTTTTTATTCAACAGCTTTTTCTGTTTGTTGAGTGGCATCTTACTGAAATTGCCGACTTCCTGAGTAATCTTCTCTTCCAGGGTGGGCTGAACAGGTCGCTCTGCATCTGGCTCCTTTTTCTCCGATTTCAGGGAAAGTACATTCTTCGAGCCGGGGAATTCCTTGAGTACCTCAATCAGGTCCACAAAGGCTTCAGGGCCATAACTGCAGCGTAATTGAATCTGGCTCAGGACATCCTTCCACCATTTTTCAAAATCAGAGGTAAAAATGTTCTTTGGCTCGTCATTTTTAAGTGTCGTGGCCAGTTTTTGAAATCCATCGGCATAGCGAGTTACGGAAGAATCTGAATTGGGGCACTTGAGTGCTTTCAAGGTAGGCTGACAGATGCTGACCTTGGATGATTGGTCTGCGATTCTTGCACCTTCGGCATCGGCGCGTCGCGTGTAATAGGCGAGGGCACCTGCGGCCAACATTGTATTCAATTCTCGGCGGTCGTTTTCCAGTGAAAAGGCTGCAAGATTTTCACTGATACTCTTTAAATGTGCATCTGTGACACCTTGGGCATCGGCCAGCTTTTCAAGATCTAACCAGATATTGTGGATGAATGACATACCCGAATCATTATCCGTAGCAAGAGATGCAAAGAATGCATCGGTTTTGCCAAGGATGTAATTTACGACCGAGCGAAAGCAGGATCGAGAAATACCTCTCTTTGCGGCAAGAACGCTGCATTGGACGATTTTTTCCGGACGCTCCTCTTGCGGTGTGTTCCAGATTTTTACGAGCAGCTTTGCGTATTTATTAAGGTCTGGATAGTTAATGCTTGCTGAAAGGTTGCTAGCAGGTGGACGGTCATCATCTTCAAGCCAAAGCTTAATGGCTTTTAGTTTAGCTGGGTCTTCGTGGTGCTTCATGATTTAAATGGGTGATTTTTTGGGTGATTTTTCAAACTGAAAAAATTCCCAAAAATGCTGAATTAAGTTTAAGAATTATATGTTTTCACTGCATTAAATAAACCGCGTCAAATTAGGCCTAGGCTGTGTTTATTTGTTATCATCAATAGCTAAGATATAAATTGTTAAATTATAACTAAAACCAAGCTCAAAATGCGTGACCGGCAAACCCAATCGAGTTAAAATGTCACTTCGAAGTCAAATGGTTGCGTGGCAAGTCATCAATGATCGGTTTGGTCATAGAATCGAAAAGGTGCTCGTTTCCATGGGCCGAGTTTCAAGATCATCTAAAAGGGTATAGCTTCCATATCTGTGATACGCTCTATATCTTCTTTTTCTTTATGAATGGCGTTGTGTAATCTAATGAGATCAAATGGAATATCAGATTTAATTCCGGATTCAATGACCCCCATTCCAGCCATAATGCGATTCCGATAGTCCGTGTAGCGTCGGTTTTGGATTGCGGCTGATTGTTGCGCATGCGTTTTATTATGACTCGAAGCAATTGAGAGAAAATCTGCCATTGTGAGCGCAGTAAAGTTGGAGCACTCGATCTCATTCTCGACTTCAACAGCAAAATCATCTCTATCAAGCATGCGAGAAAGGTTCTCCAATGAAGTTGTGGCAGCAATCACCTCGATGTCTTGAAGCCAAAGAGAAGCTGAGATGTTAAAGGGCTCTTCCTTTTGAGGAGTTACCTTGAGTGTGAATTTTGGTTCGTTGAACATGATTGTGTATATTTGTGTTTACAGTGAATTGTGAAAACAGCTGAGCTGTTATTAAACTTGTAGGGGAATGGCTTTTTTTCTCCAAGTCGCTGAGGGCACTTTTTTGTAAAGGAAATGTAAATCTCCTAATCGATTCTCGATAGCCTTTAAGCATCGGCCTCTTTACTCGTCCTGTTCTCGGCTCAACGGCATGTACTAATTTCCCGAAAAATATGGAAAAATCTTGACCCAGACACTCATTCCTCATCAATTATATCCTGTATTTGTAGTACACAGACTTAACAGTTGTAATAGATTGATTCAATTATAGGGTATAACCCCCGCAAGTGAAAAGTTTTCTAAATTTTAAGAATTAGCCTAAATCGAGACAGCAGCAAAATTTTTTGAATTCTATAACTAGCTGTTTTATAACTAGATATAAGATTTAAGCCCCCTAAAATCGGCGGTTTTTACCCCGGAAAAAATTCACCCTAGATACGACATGCCTAGCTTGATGCAATATTAGGGTACAGACCCTGGAAATTGCTATTATCGACGTTGTAACGCCTGAATTCGCATTCTGATGTCAGCTTTGCTGCTCCTAATGCTATCTGATAAATGAGGGCTAACTAAGGCTTGCCACAAAAGAAAGGGATAAATTGCTACCATTTGTATTTCACAGCCTTCCTGTATGAGGGGAGGCCGAACTGGAATCGCTAGCTTTCATTGCATGAGGTCAGAGGGAAGTAGGACTCTTGGATGAACTCTTTGCTTCATTGAATCAGACGCCATTGCGGATATTATGGGGTATTTTTCGTATTGTACGCCTCGGCTGAGGGCAGCACTGGATAGCTTATAAAAATTGGATATTCCTGTCTCGAAATGCTTTTCGGTACCACCCGCCAGCTCACTTCAAATTGCACAACGGGGTTCATCTTGGCCTTATGGTCGGCGGCAGTGTCGACATGGCTCAAATCAGCCTCGTTTGAGTCGTGGCTGTCTTGGTCTGCCTGGTAACCGATTATGAATTTCGGCTAAAAATCGAGACAGCTTGAATCGAAATTACCCTGGAACGAGACAGCGACGTTCAAAATTCTGGTTATTCTGGCCTAAATCGAGACAGTCGTGAAAATTCCGTCCGCTCGCAATCCCAGTGTTTATAAGGCCTGGAGGGCCGTCGCGATCCCGGCCTCAAAGGCCCGGGTGGTAACCATTTATGCGCCATGGTCGCATGTGATTGTAAATCAATCACTTGGAGGTTCACAAAAAACGGGGTCCGCATGTCGCCACAAGCCCTCATTTTTTCCCCGGACAAACCGGCCGGTAACAAGGCTAACCGCCTAAAGATGTGGTCTAATGAGCACATCTTTCCGTTCGGCTCAGCCCAATTTAGGGACAAAACGTCCCAAAATGAAGCTATCGACCTCGCGGTTCGGTGACACTGGGCACTGCGATCATGGCATGTAACCATTTATGCCAAATCGCAGGTGCCCGGTAACCGAATATGGGGCAGGAAGGAAAACTTCCTCCCTGCCGATTTCGCTGAATCATCCCCGGAACTGGGATGATACGAAATCGGCTGCGAGCAAACTCGCACCGGGGAAAGTTTTCCATTTCCTGCTCTACGAGGTTCCGCTCCGCTCGGGGGCACGCCCTTGGGCACCCTGTTTCGAGGAACAGCCATCAACTACCTCCAGGGGGATGCATGGGATGGCTGCATCTTTTCCCTCGAAAATCGTGTGCCCCGGGTCGCCTTGCCGTTGGATGGACATACCAGGCAATGCCCTGGTCCCCCAGGCGAGGCGAGCCACCTGTGTCGGTAAAATCTACACCAGGGACCGTGCCGATTGACGGGGACAGCGAAAGGGTCTGGTGGAAACTTCGCCTTCACCGTCCAACGGCTCGTGCGTGGCCACTCCGGGCATCCCGCTTGCTGGACCAACATATCTTGAGCCACGAGCCGAACATAGGGCCAAGGCGCCGCAAATGCAGGAA
The DNA here is from genome assembly GCA_030432235.1 of Verrucomicrobiia bacterium. GTDB lineage: Bacteria > Verrucomicrobiota > Verrucomicrobiia > Opitutales > Cerasicoccaceae > JAUIHT01. The sequence continues at coordinate 34,208 of JAUIHT010000015.1, forward strand.
ATGAACATCAAGTCCTTATACATAACTTGGGAAAATCTCTTGGGTAAAAATTATAGGTTTTGAGAAAGGCTACAGAAGGATGGGGCAGGAGAACTCAGAAGGTTTCCTTGACAATCCCCTTTGCATGTGACAGATTTCTGTCATGCAAACAACGCTCCGCATTAATGATACGACCTACCGCCGGGCCAAGGCTAAGTCGAGTGAGTTGGGTCTGAGTCTGACCCGCTTCTTTGAAGAAGCGGTGGAGGAGCGTCTAGCCAAGTTAGACGAACAGCCCATTCGAGGAAAGTTCTCTCTGCCCGTTAGTTCCGTTGCCGGCTCACGGCTGAGTCAGGAAGCATATACGAGACGCATCCAGGGTGCCTCTGTTGAGGACGATCTCGCTGGGTTGAAGTAGAATGGATTTAGTAGATAACAATATTCTGATCTACGCCTTGCGTCCAGATGCTCCTCATCATGCCCGGGCTAAGCAGTGGCTTGAGGATGCGGTCAATTCAGGACAGGCTATCCGGTTGTTTCCAACGGTTGAGGTGGGATTTTTGCGAATTGCTACCCATGCCAAAATCTTTTCTCCTCCGACTCCTTTTGATGAAGCTGTGGAATTCCTTCGAGTGCTATGCTCTGCGCCAAACGTGGAGATTTGCCCGTGGACAACTGCGGCAAGGGATCGCTGGATTGAACTCTGCCAGCACTATAGCATTAGCGGAAATGACTGTAATGACGCCATGCTGGCGGCAGTTTGTCTGGAACGGGGCATGCGTCTGGTGACCTTCGATAAAGGCTTTAATCGTTTTTCAAAACTACAGCTTTTACTCCTGGAGGAGTAGCGGGCGCACCAAGAACTAGATCGCAAGGAGAATGGTGATCTTAGGGACGCAAATTAGAAAAAGGTGGCAGAATGCCACACCGAATCCGGGCGCCCGCGCATTACAGCGATTTGTCGAGTATACTATGCAAATGCCGGTTAACGACTTTATAGGCTGCTTTGTATGGGCCAGCAAAAGCTGGAAACGCTGTAGATTCCAAACCGTAAGGTAGTAAAGGGGCTATAATAGACCTTTTCAGTCAGGGTGGGATTGCTTGAACTTCTGAATATATTAGAATTAAAATGAATAATTAAATTGAAATAATCGAAAAATTGAATCATTATGCGGATTAAAGCATGAATTAAATGAATAAATCTGAGTTAAAGGCATTTATTGTAGATGAAAGTCGGATATGTGAATCAACGATGGTTTGCCTACCGACAACACAAGCAATTGCTGAGGAAACTGGCTGCTCTCAACCCACCGTTTCACGTGTGATGCAAGAAATGGCCAAAGAAGGTCTTCTATGCAAGAAAGGCAAACGATACTATCCAGCTTCCCGGAGCAATCAGCCTCGGGATAGAGGTACGCTCGCCGTGGTCATCGACCATGTCAGCGAATGGACAGCTATGCATTTGGATATCATCCGGGGGGCTAGTCGGGCTCTTGGCCCTTGGCACAAGCTTCTGCTCATCCAGCGGGATGCCAGTTCCTCAAGATTGTTGGCCTCGAACAATGACTTCCTCGATCATGTCGAAGAAATCTACGACCTGCCGGAGGGCGGAGACACCATTGGGGTGCTTTTTCTGTTGAGCCAGACCAGCCCAAATTTTGAAAAGCGTCTTGTGGAAAGAAATCAGGTTGTTGTCCTAAATGAGCGACTGCTCACTGAATCGTTAAGTTACGTGGCGCCAAGCGCGTTGGGAGCAGCATCCACCTTGGTGGACCACCTAGATGCGACGCCCGTCAACGAACTGGTCCTCATAAAGCACAAAAGGGCGTGGCAAATTGAAGAGGATTTTCTCAATGAGACTCAAATGGCAGCGGAGCGACGTGGCTATAAGATTCTGAAGCGATTCGAAGAGGATATGAATGATCCAGAAACCACAAATAAAGTTATGGTGGCAGCGACAGGTAGCTCACGAGAAACGGGTATTATTTGTCCGGATCCAATAGCAGCACAGAAAATTTATAAGCGTATCATGCCCCTCAAGCAGAGTGGCCAATGTCCACACCTGTTTTCGGCCTTTGGGGCCACGAGTGCTCCGTTGTCGTTATACCCTATAGTCGCATTCGACTATGAAGAAATGAGCCACCTTGCCGCAAAAGCTATCATCGAGGGCAGGACGATCCAACTCAGTGCAAAGCCAAGAATCCGGGCGCCCGCGCCCGGCGAGGGGTAGAAAAATCCCTGAAGCTCCATATAAAAGACAAGAGAAGGAGTAACTGCACACCGAGATGTCATAGAAAAATGCCGGTGTGTGGGCTTACAGAGTTTAGAATGAGACGCCGGGTGGACTGCTCCGGATTTGCTTTTGGTTATTTTTAAAATATGAAAGATTCACCAAAGACCACGGGCAGCCAAATCAGACCATCCTTTACGGCCCAAAACTAATTATTCGATTGCAGACTATTCAGCCATATTTGCTGGTCGACCCAATTTGAACTGGCAACAAATTTACGGGCTTCCTTGAACAGCTCCTGAAGGTGCATGGGCTCTCTAGGCGCTGGCGGGCAAACCAAGCAATAATCATCCTTTCGAACTGAAACCGAAAAAATATAAGTCGAAGTCTCGGGCGCATAATCATCTTCAGACCCACGTATTACGGCATGGGGCGTGTAGCTTACCGATCCATCGAGGCCGCGATCGGCCAACCAATCCGCCATGGCTGCGATGCGTTTTTTGGATTCTACTAAGCGAGCTGCTTGTAGTTCTCGCCAAAATGCGGCATGCCTTTTAATGTTTAGCACGCTCGCCCCCGCGTGCGGGCTGGCCCAAGCATGTTGGCCTTCTTCGGGCAGCCCAAATTCCTCTATCATCATTTTTAACCAGGTGAGGCCGCGTTCAGCTTTGGGAGCAGTTAGCCAAGAGAGAAATTCGCTGCCCCATGGCCATAGTATTTCGACGGCACGTTGGGGTGCGGGCGGGAAAACGAGAACATTGAACTCCTCTACCTCCATTTCTGCCCGAATCGGCAACACCATATAGCCGAGGCATGGGGCGATGTTTCCCGGCCTGAACGGAATCAAATTCTCAATGGCAGCATCCCAGTGGATACGCTCGCGCATTATTCGTGGGACATGGCTTACTCGTCGGCGCAACTCGTAATCACGTTCGGTGGACCAGCGCATGCGAAGCTCAAGAAGCTCATGGTCTGAGAAACCAGCAGCATGAGCCGCCTCGAACCCCTGAGTGAAATCCCATTGCTGAACCTTATCCATGCTCAGTTGCACTCCATCACAGCAGAAGCGATCGCGCAAAGCTGCCCGGCAGAAAAATCAAAAGTCTTGATCCTCGGGCAACTTTTTCGTGAACCGCCATAGAAATAGACCAATTTAGGATGAACAGCTTTACCTCTGTATTTGCGGCAAAGAGCATAGGTATAAAGAGTCAGCTGTTTGACGTGTTTCGGGTCTGGCTTTCTTGGACAACGACGGGGAGCCCACTTGGCTTCTATAACAGTGACATCATTTCCCGATACTTTGACCAGATCTGCGAATCCTCGCCAGGACCCCCACGTGTTTAGCTCATAATTTCGCTTCCAGTAGTGATCGTTTAATCTGACCTGTTTTGCAAATCTATCAACCATGCCCTTAAGTCCAGGGTCAGTTACGCCCATCATCAAGTAATCATCGAGAGCCTCCCCTCCGGAGCGTCCAGTCGATGGCCGATAAATACGTCCGCTAGAAAGATATATCTCTGTAGATTCTTGTTTGAGGTTATACAAGTGGAGTTCTGATTCAAAGGCGAGTAGTTTGGCTGCTTTCATAACACACATGAAATGTTGCGTACTGCGCAACGTCAACAAAAAAGTTGCGTGTCGGACAACATTGGTTATTACATAATACATGGCTGGGACAAAATCGAAGCGAGAGATAAGCACTTTCGGTAGGGCGCTGGAAGCCATCCGCCGTGAGCAAAAACTCACGCAGGAGAAATTTGTCGAAAATTTAAGCCTGAACCGTTCGAGCTACATCTCCATGCTATACCAACGTCATTCCCCCGGGCCGACCCTCATGAAAAGCATTCTCACTGATGAAGCCGTCAGCCTTGAGCAACGCGCCGGACTTCTGTCGCTTTATTTTGAGCACCAGCTCGATGTCCAGCTTGAAGCCAAGGATTTCGCGGTCTTAGTAAAGCCAAAGCGCAAAAGCTAACGGCGATTAAGCCAGTAGCCAAACAAAGCACGAAAATTATCAGAACTGAAGCTCTCCGCAAACAATCAGTGAACTAGATCATTTGCCCATCTCTTGGCCTCGCATTAACTTCAAATCGAACCTATAGCCCCTAAAGTTACCCTTTCCTTCAAGGCCGGAAGCAGAGGAGCTGAGCTTTAGCTCGCCATCGCTGCGAAAAATTATCCAGACATTCTTATCGTCGAAGCTCTGGTTTCCTGTTGGCTTTAGAATTATGGTGTACTGCCCTAGCACTTTGGGACCTGGTTCGACCATACCGGCGAAGGTCTGCGCCACACCGGGTAGGTCAAGATTCGTCAAGGTCGCCACCATGTGCAGGCCGTCCAATGAATCGACCATAAAGCTCACATTTTGAATATCCCGGCTGTTGGACACTGTGCCGCGAAAATTCGTTCCTGGAGCCAAGGCCTTTGTGACAGCGGCCAGCCGTTCAGACTGTTCTTTGGCTAGCCGGGCCTTTTCGGCTTCTTGCGCAGCTTTTATAGCGGCCTTCTCATTGCGGATACGCTCTTCCTCCCGGGCGAGCATTTCCTCGTACTCACGGGTCTTCTGAGCAACAAAAGCATCATGCGCCTCAATGGCCCGCTTCGCATCCTCGGTTCCTTCCATCACACTACCCGGAGGATAACTGGATTGGGGGCTGCCCAGGTTACTTAGCCCGTTATCGAATCGTACTGGGCCAAAGCTCCAACGATCGACCTGTTTCTGCGCCTCGGTGGCACCGTAAAGCACCACGGACTCGTTCGCAGCATGAACGACCTCAAGGAGCACTGCTTCGTTGAGCAATTCCTGAACAGGACGACAGAGATTCTCACGAGCTTTGGCCTCGGCCTTGAACTTTATTGTCAGGCTCTCAGGTGAGGTCCCAATGATATCATAATCCAATTTTTCTAAGGACAGCACGGGCGGAAGGGCTTTGGCAACAGCCGCATGGATGTCAGCCCGCGAAGGCTCCGTTGATTGCTTCCCGCAACCACTGAAGGCCAGTACCAGCACAACAGCAACCGTAGCTGCGTGAATCCTTGAGTAGGCGATTTTTAAGAAGACTGGATCACCCATGACATTCTATGATTTGAAGTTAGTCACCCGGCGAAGACGAAGAGCAAGCAGGAGGCCGATTAGTCCGGCCAGTGCTGCGTAGCTGCTTGGCTCAGGAATTGCGGCCAAGCTAGAAATACGAAAACCAGCGTTTGGGAACTCGAAAGTCGGGCTAAACGATGGGAAATTGTCTGATGTTAGTTCAAAATCATTCGAAGTATAGGCTCCTCCCCATATCCCACGGCCAGTAGTGAGGTTGAATATTCTTTCATCATTCCATTCCCCTACATTACCAACTTGATCGAAAGTACCGTAAAAACTGGACGAATCGGCTCCAGCGCTACCCACCGTGGTCACATTTCCGCTTTGGCTATTCCAATCGGCACCATACCCGTAATTCGCAACGTTAATCCCGGGGTTTGCGATATCACCAGTTGTGGTGGCAGTTGCTTCGGTAGGAAGCGTTGGGCTTTGTGTCGCATAACTCCAGTAGCCACCGCTGCCGCTGCTTAGTGTCGGATCGTAGTATGCC
>JAUIHT010000002.1 GCA_030432235.1 Verrucomicrobiia bacterium
CCCCCCCCAGTCCATTTGCCAGTGCCTGTGGATGCCATGTCTTGTCGCCAACAAGACGGTTCCACTCGCTAACCCCCATGCTTGAATATCCCATCGTTCTTGGAATCCACGAACCAAATTGTAGTGTATGAGCACAGTCATTAACTATCCACGTAAGGAGCAAACACCGGCTGAGGCCTTTGGCAGGGAGATGCTATCAATGGCAACCGCCAATCTGTTCTCCTGGCGGCAAGGACCGGGAGATTTCGGTGGTCTGCAATTACATGCCTGCTGGAACGCGGATTCCAGCCTTACCCGGAAGTACCATGGTTCCAGCGTATCGAGAACGGCCTGGATTTATGAGGGGGTGCGGGAGCTGATGCACCGCAGTTCATCGCCACGCTGGCGCTATATAGCGGACCAGCTAATTGCCCAGATTCTATGGCAACAGAGCCCCGATGGTGGTTTTTTTCATGCAAGTGCGGAAGCCGAGCCGACATACACCTCCACTCTCAGTTGCCCTATCCACCAAATGCTCCCGGTAGGAACCTTGTTGCTCCACTATGAAGAGACCGGCCCCGATGAACCTATCCGCAGTGAAATTGAGCATGTCCTGGAAAAGCACCTCAAATGGTTCCATAACCATTGGTGGAAGATTGGTAATGCCTGGAAAAAGCCACTACCATTTCCGGGCTGGTGCGGCGTGACCAATCAGGACCTGGTAGCGATAGCAAACCTTGGGCTTTACGGGAAAATCGTTGGCGATTGGGGGCCGTTTCAAGAGTACGGCTTGCCGGCATTGGATACCTACTTGAGTCCACGCTATTTTCACGAAGATACGGGCTTCTTTGAGCGAGGTGACAATCCGGATTTCACCGAACGGTGCATCTACATGTGCATCATCTCAAAAATGCTGGCGCGCATAAACGATTTGCATCCCGACAAGCGGATTTCACAGACCTTGGAGAGAGTCGCCCATGCCATGGGAGATGCCGTTTATGTGGACGCTAACGGCATGCATCAACTGGCCGTAGGGCTGGACGACGCAAAAACCCGCAGCCATGGGAAAGCCGTTTGGTCTAAAGAAAAAATCCAGATATCGGATTATCCAGAGGCCATCATGACTTTCCATATGCTGGGGCACTACGATGAAAGGCTTAAGTCCCTTGGAGATGGCTTAGAGCAAACACTGGCTCAGTACGTATTCATGGATGGCACCCTTCCCACCACTCTGGATGCAAACAGGCCCATGTTTGCGATTACCACAGGCTCTTACTCCTTCTCGGTATTTTGGGACTTTCTCCTCTGGAAAAATCCCGATGAAACACTCGCGGAAGACTTGCCTGCCTTACCCGCTATACGACGCCGTTGCCAGGACCTGGAGTATTTCACATTTCGTGATGGCTGGAGTTTGGAGCAGAACGGACACGAAGTCTTCCATGGCACTAAGCGCATCACACACGGAATTGTCCCCGCCGGTGAAACTCTGGCCAACGACCCTTTTCAAGTTCCGGACAAGTTTGTTTTCGAAGAAGTCGTCGAAATACCAGATAACCCCTGAAGCCACCATCCCGAAACATGAACCTGAAAACCGCCTCAACTTTACCTAAATGCATAAAAAAAGCCCGTTGGATTTGGCCCGACAGTCATCACTGGGATTTGCATAATGGTTACGCGTTGTTCCGGCACAGCTTTCGTCTGAGCTCTGTTCCGGCCAACGCCCCGCTGTATATTACGGCAGACCAATCCTACCAACTGTATATCAACGGTCGCTATGTGTGCAGGGGGCCGGCGCGTGGATTTCAACGGAGCTGGCCACTGGACAGGATCAATGTCCGGCCCTGGCTGAAGAAGGGCAAAAACCTGATAGCCGTCCGGGCCCACAATCCCGGCTTCAGCAATTTTCAGTACTTGAGCCAGTGTTATGCCGGCCTGCTTGTGGCGGCCCAATGGGGCAAGGTTCACATTCAGAGCGATGAGACGTGGCTATGCCGACGCCAAAACGGCGTTCGCCGTGATATGGTGCCAACCAGCGTTCAGCTTTTCTGCGAGGAAGCTATCGACCTCAATGAGGAAGAACCCGACTGGATGTCACCGGATTATAACGACAGTTCCTGGAATGCTTCCCCGTATAGCACAGCCTGTAACGCTACGCCGCCTACCGCTGCCTGGAATGCCATGCCCTGGTACTCACTCGAGCCACGTGACATTCCCATGCTGGAGGAGATGGAGATTTCACCCGGAGCAGTTATTGGTGAGGCCAAGGGCCAATCCATCCCTGGCTACTCCGAGGTGCGCAATCTCTCCCTGCTTCGTTTCAGAGAAGGACTGTCTCACCAACCAACGAAAGGCGAGATCGCGAAAATCACTTTCGGCAGCTCAAAGAAGGGCCGATGGCAGAGCGTACTTATCGACCTTGGAAAGCTCCATGTGGGCAGCGTCATTCTCGATATTGCAGGCGCCCGCGGAGGTGAAATGGTGGAGTGCCATCATTATGAGACCATTGATGCGGAGACATTGACCCCTGATTACATTCCTGATGCGCATTGCCGCATGGCCTTCAGCAACCGGCTGATATGCCGCAAGGGCAATAACCGCCATGCGTTCTATCACGCGCTTGGTTATCGCTACATGATACTGACCGTGCGCGACAACACATCGCCACTGAAGATCAAAACAAGCCTGCGTACGAGCGTCTACCCGATGGAGCAAAAGGGCGTATTCAAATCTTCCGATACTTCGCTGGAGGCTATCTGGGAAACATGCGCCTGGACACAACGCATGTGCAGCCTGGACGCCTACGTGGATACCCCCTGGCGGGAACAAGCACAATGGTGGGGCGACGCACGCGTGCAGGCCTGGAATACATTTCACCTCAACGGAGATGACCGGTTGCTGCGCCGTGGCATTCGCCAGATTGCCTCACAGTCGACCCCGGACGGCGTCACCTATGGTCATGCGCCAACGATGGCGCATAGCTGCATTTTGCCTGATTTCACACTGGTGTGGATGCTGACCCTCTGGGACCACTACTGGCAAACGGGCAGCCTGGAAGCCTTCCAGGAGAATCAACCCACGCTGATAAAGGCACTGGACTACTTCACGAAGTGGCTGGACCCCAAAACGGGACTCCTGCGCTACGATGAACGCTTCTGGCTGTTTCTCGACTGGACCAGCCTGCGCAAGGAGGGGTACTCCAGCGTTTATAGCTTATGGTACCTGCACGCTCTTGACCGAATGAGTCAGCTTTACCAGTTAACCGGTGACGAAGCACGCGCGGAGTCGCTTAAAAGGAATGCGGGCAAGCTGCGTCGGAACCTGCGAAAGCTGATCGGCCCGGACGGGCTCATGCGTGACGGCTATGATGCCAAGGGACGCATCGATGCCCATTGCTCTGTTCACGCGCAGACTCTGTGCCTGGTGACCGGACTGGCCGGCAAGCATGAGAAGATCATGCTCGAAAAGAGTTTGTTGAAAGAAGTCACGGGCAAGAATCAATCGCAGGTCCGCCCTTCGGCCTATTGGATTACCTACATTTACGAGGCACTCATCGAACGAGGTTTTGGCCCACAAGTGGTCGAGGACATCCGCTCCCGTTGGGCGCCCATGGTGGAGCACGGTACCACCTGGGAAAATTTCCAGTCCGTAAAAGGACACGAAAGCTTTTCCCATGCCTGGTCGGCCCACCCTCTCTTCCACCTGATGCGAATCCTCGGAGGCATCCGTCAGACCGCTCCGGCCTGGAAGGAAATCATCTGCCAGCCGAACTTCATCGGTGACCATGCCGATGTATCCATACCCAGCCCACGGGGCCGCATACGCTGCCATTGGACGCGCAAAGGAAACACCATTACGGGCCAACTCCAGCTCCCCAAGGACGTTACTGCCCGCCTGTGCCTCCCCGGGCAAGAGGAGTCCGTGGTCACCGTCCGTCACCACTTCGAACTGAACCAGGAGTGATGGCCCTTTTATGATTCAGCATAGACTCATACCTGCCCTCTTGCTTACAGGCTTTATGGCTGTGGCCCAGCCTTTATGGGCTTTGAAGTTGGCCTCGCCATTTCAGTCCCAGGCAGTGCTTCAGCGAGACAAGCCGATACGCGTCTGGGGTGAAGCGGAGCCGGGCGCTACTGTTGAAGTCATTCTGTCGGAAGAATCCGGCACCACCATGGCAGACAGCGACGGCCATTGGGAAGTGACTTTGGGTGCGCTTCCCGCAGGCGGTCCCTATGAGTTGTCCGCATCAAGTGGGGATACGAATGTGCTTTTGGAGAACATCCTTATCGGCGATGTCTGGGTGTGCTCCGGTCAGTCCAATATGCATTGGCCGGTCTCCAAGAGCATGAACGCGCCCGAGGAAATGGCCTCGGCGAACTTTCCATCGATACGCCTCTTCAATGTTCCCGGGACCAAAGCTACGGAGCCCGCCAGGTATGCGAAGGGTCATTGGCAAATTTGCAGCCCGGATACAGTGCCTGAGTGCTCGGCAGTGGCATACTACTTCGCTCGCGAGCAATGGAAGACACATGGCGTACCGGTGGGATTGATAATCGCGTCCGTTGGAGCCACGCCGATACAATGCTGGCTTAGCGAGGCCGGTTATCAGAGCCACCCCAGGCTTCTGGAGATGGCAGCGGAAGCCGAGTTGCTGGAAGCTGAGCCAGAGCTGGCCGGGTCGATTTTCCAAAAGCGCTATCTAAAATGGTTTGAAGATAACCCGGTGTTCGATGTTGAGCCGAAAGGCACCGTCGCATCAGCATTTCTCGACCGGGATAACCGCACTGGATGGCGCTCAATCCGTCAGCCAATTTATATCGAGCGATATGACTATCGCCAGCCGGGCATATACTGGCTGCGAACACGACGCCTCCTCCCCTCCGATTGGAGAGGAAAAAACCTGGTTCTGCATATCAGCCGCATTGATGATTGTGACGTCACTTATGTAAACGGGGTAAGAGTAGGTGCCACGGGGTTCGAGGAAACTGCCGAGCCGTGGTTTGCGTCACGGGCGTACCCTATTCCCGCCCACGTCAATGATCGGAAAGAAATCGCCATCAATATCCGTGTGCTGGAAATTCTTGGCTCCGGCGGCATCCCGGAGTTTGGCTCGATATACCTTTGCCCTGAGGACGCAGCGGATGAGCGGATGGATTTGAGCGGGCCATGGGAATTGAAAGTGGAGACTGAACTCCGGGCCCAGGATATCCCGCCTCCGCCGGAGTTGTCCCGTGGCTTCTCCGTCTACTACAATGGTATGGTTGCCCCGTTCGTCGGTTTCGCGGTCAAGGGATTCTTATGGTATCAGGGCGAAACCAACACAGCCGTTCCCATGGAGTACGAGCCACTGTTCAAGGCATTCATCCAAGACTGGCGGACCTTATGGGGCGACCCGGGGTTGCCGTTTCTCTATGTGCAGTTGGCCTCGTTTGAACCGCTTGGCGCCCTGATGCCCGATCCCAATGAAAACAGCGCCTGGGCACTACTCAGGGAATCTCAGACTTCAGCACTGGAACTGCCCGCCACCGAGATGGCCACTACTTTGGACATCGGATCACCGGTGGACATCCATCCGCCCAACAAGCAGGAAGTGGGCAGGCGTCTCTCACTTTGTGCCGATAAGGTTGGCCATGGCCAAGCAGTCCTCTGCGGGGGGCCTCGGCTGGCGGACATGAGTATCGATGGAGAGCGCGTGCTGCTGCGTTTCGAAAACACAGGCGATGGCCTGCGTTGTAAGGCCTCGGACATCGGAGGCTTTGTCATGGCCGGAGATGATCGCAACTTTCACTGGGCTGATGCGCAGATCGTGGATAACGATACGGTGGTCATCAGCAGCAAAGAGGTACCTGAGCCCGTAAGCGTCCGCTATGCCTGGGCCGATAATCCTGAATGGGCAAATCTGGAAAATTCCGATGGGCTGCCCGCCGAACCTTTCAGGACGGACGACTGGTATCCCTATCAGGCCACTCCGGCAGTATCCACCAGTGGCAAGAAGACCATCGGAGCCTCTGAAAACTAAAGTTTGCCCATGACGTCACGGACGATGGCCTCGACGTCGATTCGACGAGGCTGAGTCGATGAACCTGTTGTAAGGTTTTGACGATCACAGAAACGAGCAGCCTCGTGGAAGCCGCAATCCGCCAACATGCAGGCGATAGTTTTGCGGGCTTGAGTGACGGACTGACCATCCATGGGCCCAAGAGGCTGACGCGGCTCACCGGTCCGGAAACCGCGCAGCTCGACACCGCTCCGAAAACCATCCGGAAAATTCCCGGCCTGTAGCATGAGGTTAATCAGGTCGAGCAGTTTAAACTGGATATCTCGACACGTTGAATGATCGCCGCTCCGAAAGCATTCATACAATCGCATGACGACCTCCGGCACGACGCCACTGGTAGCGATAGTGCCGCCATCGCCGCCCATGAAGAGTGTCGGATAAAGAATCTCCTCACAGCCCACCAAGACCGAAAAGTCGGGACGTTGCGGCTTGATGGCATGCAGCGTATTGAGGAAGCGCGGCATATCGCGGCTACTGTCTTTGATGCCCACGATGCGGGGGCAGTCCAGAGCAAGCCGCCGCACGGACTCAACCGGAATCTCGTTCGAGAACTGAGGGATGTTGTAGAGGACCACATCGATAGGCGAGCGGGCCGCAATCTCACGGAAGTAGTACTCCACGCTCTCAGGCTTCACCTTGTAGTAGTAGGGGCCGGTTACTGAGATGGCCCGGCAACCCAAGTCCGCATAGCGTTTGGCCGCCTTCAGAACGAGATCGATATTACCTTCCGCGGCTCCGGCCAGGATGGGTACGCGTCCGCGGTTTGCCTTGGCCATGACCTCCACGACGCGCAGGCGTTCCTCGAAGCTCAGCCGGATGAATTCCCCCGTACTGCCGTTGGGGTACAGGCCGCTAATACCCTTCTCGATCAACCATTCCGTCAAACGCGCCAACTCGGGTTCGTTAATGGAGCGATCCGCATTATACGGGACGATATTAGGACAGTAGATGCCGCTGATTTTCATAAAAATGTCCACTAAGGGCTAATGCTGGAGAGACTGATTCCCGAGGAGTGTATGTGTTGCCCCAATAGACTGACCGCCTTTTTGGCGTTACCTGCCTCCAGGGCCTCCACGATGCGTTTGTGCTCTTGATAAGCCTGCTCAATGAGCTGCGGGTGGCCTTTCAAAAGCTCCAGTATGTTGGGCCGGTATATAAGTAAGCGCTCAAGCGTTGAGGACAACCAGGGGTTATCCGACTGCTCGCACCAGAGGTCGTGCAGCAAAGTATCCAAGTCGAGCTGAGCCTGGATGCGACGCTCCGTTGCCTTCATGGCGTCGATTTGGTCGATCCGCTTCCGGACCTTGTTCAATTGTTTGCCTGGCAACGACTCAACCACCTCCTGGAGGGCAAGGCACTCAAGGGTTTCGCGCAGTTTATAGATTTGGCGGATATCCTGGTTGTCCAGCTTGCGTACAATGGGGGCGTGATTCGGCTTGAGAACCAGATAGCCGATAGCAGCCATACGACGAACCGCCTCTCGCATCGGCGTCACTCCGACATTCCATTTTTCCGCCAGACGCTTCTCCCGCACACGTTCACCGTCCTTCAGCTCTCCATCCAGGATAGCCTGGCGTAAGCGAGCAAAGGCGATGTCCGCGGAATCCGCCTTTCGGCGGGGGTTTGGGGGCGTCTGCTTTGGCATGAGGTCTTTGTACTCCTAGGGATATTCAAAATCTTGCGCAGTTGAAGTACAAACCTATTGACATGGCTTCTGTCAATAGTCTATAGACTTTTGAAAATACCCCTATGAAACTGGAAAACAAAAAAGCCGTCGTAACAGGTGCTTGCAGTGGTATCGGTAAAGCAATCGCAATCGCCTTTGCCAAGGAGGGCGCCGATGTCGCTATCCTCGATATCAATGAAAGTAAATCGAGCGAAGTCCTCGCAGCCATAAGCGAGTCGGGCCGGCAAGGCGTCTTCATCCAATGCGATGTCGGCAACGCCAAGGCGGTCGAGCAGGCCTTCCTTCAGGTGGACAAGGCCCTGGGTGGAATCGACATCCTGGTCAACAACACCGGCATCATTCGCTTTTCCCAAATTATGGATATGCCCGAGGAAGATTGGGACCTGATTCTGCAGACGAACCTGAAAAGCGTATTCCTCTGCTCCCAACAGGCAGGCCGACGCATGATTCAGCAGGGAAAGGGTGGAAGAATTATTTCTATTTCCAGCATCCATGCTGTCCTCAGTGAACCGAACTGCGGCCACTATACGGCGGCCAAAGGCGGCATAGAAGCCTTCTCGCGCACCCTGGCCACCGAGCTGGCTCCGCACAAGATAACGGTGAATTACATCCGCCCCGGAGCCACCTATACCGAGCTGACAACCCCGATGTATACGCCGTCCGTCAAGCGTTCTCTCTTCGAACGCGTGCCGCTCAAGGAGATTGCGGATGCTTCGTGGATTGCGTCCGGCGCCGTCTATCTCGCCAGTGAGGAATCGCGCTACATGACTGGCCAGCACCTGACCATTGACGGCGGGTACGTCATGGACGGTTCCCTCCCCTCAGCCGAATACTGCAAGGAATAGCATGGCCCACTATATAGATATCAGCATTCCGACATCGGAACGCACCACGGTATTTCCCGGCGATCCCGCGCCCAGGTTCGATTGGCCCAACTGGGCTATCAGCAAAGGAGACCCGGCCAACGTCGGGTTCTTCCAAGGCGGCCTGCACCATGGCACCCATGTGGATGCCCCCTGGCATTTCATCGGGGACGGCAAGAAGATGGAAGAAGTCGGCCTTGAGCCTTTCATCGGCCCATGTCTCGTTATCGATGCGGGCTCGGCTCCTTGCATCACTGCTGAAATACTGGATGAGGCAACGAGGGGGAAGCCACCGCCAAGATTACTTTTTAAGACACTTAACAGCCAGCAGGACTACTGGCATGAGCCGTGGAATCCCGACTTCGTGTACATCCGCGAAGACGCTGCCGGGTGGTGCGTGGATAAAGGAGTGCTACTCATCGGCCTGGACTACCTGACGATTGATCCGCCTTCCGAGCCAACATTCCCGGCCCACCTCGCACTGCTTGGTGCAGGCACAGTCATTCTTGAGAACATCAACCTGCGCCATATCACGCCCGGGGAGTACGAGTTAATTGCCGCTCCCGTCAATCTCCAGCAAGTGGACGGCGCGTGGACGCGTGCACTCTTGCGCGAGCTTTAATATGCCCCAGATAACTTCCGAATCCGTCATCGTCCCGCACGAAAGACTTCAGACATTCTGCGAACAGTGCCTGACTGCTATCGGGCTTTCCGAGCGAGACGCACACCTGGTGGCAGAGTCGCTGGTGGAGTCAAGTTTACGGGGGATAGACTCGCATGGGGTGGCACGCTTGCCACACTACCTGAACCGTATCCAACACGGCAGCATCAAGACGAACCCCTCGGTCACCTTCCACAAGATTTCACCCTCTCTGGGTCGGGTGGACGGCGATCATGGCCTTGGACAAGTGGTCATGCAGAAGGCAACGGATGCGGCCAGGGAACTCGCCACAGACATCGGGTCCGGATGGGTTACCGTCGAGAATTCGTCCCACTGCGGTGCCCTGGCCTACTACGGGCTACAGCTCGCGCGTGCCGGCATGATCGGTTTTGTGTTCACCCATTCGGATTCCATGGTCGCACCCTACGCGGCCAAACATGCTTTCTGCGGTACCAATCCGATATGCATCACCGTGCCAGGCCCCGAGGGCCACATCCCCTGCCTGGACATGGCCACCAGCATTGTCCCCTGGAATACCATCACCAATGCGGCCATCGAAGGCGTAGCCCTCCCCAATAACTGGGCGCTGGACAAACAGGGCAATCCCACGACAGACCCAAAATCCGTCAGCGCGGTGCATCCCTTTGGTGACTATAAAGGCTCAGGCCTCGGCCTGATGATCGACATTTTGTGCAGCTTCCTGCTGGGCTCACCTTACGGACCGGATATCGCCGCGATGTACGGCGATCCCACCAAGCAACGTCTACTGGGCGGGCTTGTCGGGGCTATAGATGTTTCGCGCTTCGGCGACGCCGAAAACTTCCGCACGCGCATCGAAGCGCTTTGCCGGAGATGGTGCGCACAACCACAAGCCGATCCCGATGTCCCTGTCCTCTACCCGGGCCAACCCGAGGAGATCACGCGCAAGGAACGCCTGGCCAGTGGCATTCCCATTGGAGTAAAGCTGAACGCACGCTTCAGCGAACTCGCTGATGAGTTCAACCTGTGCTGGGAAGCTGCCTCGTAAGTTCTGGCAGGAGCCAAGATCCCGCGAATTCCGACGGCATGGAAACATCCTGAAATCGGAAAGAGCTGTGCTCGGTGCATTCTGCTAAAGGCCATCTGCACCCTTCTAGTTGGCGGGGCTGAAAAGCAAAAAGACACTTCCGCCCCACTTTCATGGCGGCCGTGCAACACACGCTTCCTGTCGTTGACAACGGTTGCTCGAACCTGACCACGAGCACGCGAATCCCACCCCAGGAGAGGCCAATCACAGTCCGCATTTGCGCCATGGATAATTGCGGATCCGAGCCTCTCGAACGGGCAACCTACCAGAACGATAAATTTTTGTATTTTTTTAAATACAATATTTCCTGAATATCATAAAAATATTACATATAGCTTTTTATTTAAGACATTTATGTACCCAAAGAGTCTCCTCAAAATATTGTATTGACAGCAATGCAATTGAGCCTCAAAAATGTCCCTGTTTAAAGTTCTTAATCCCGAACTCATTCAAATGCCCTATGAAAACAAATACCCTAAAACCTACTAAAACAAAAGGCCTGGCCCTGGCGCTGGCTTTTCTCGCATCTGTCGCATCTGCCGATCAAATTGAGCTCATTAATGGCGTGAACGGCTACACCTCCGGTGAGGCTTTCAAGGTCTTCAGTGTATCTCCTGATACCGCCTACACGGATGCGTTTCAAAATGCCGGTTTCACCAGTTATGACACGGATGAGATTCGCCTTTTTGCCACCTTTCAGCTCGACGGCTTCGTACCTGCTGGCGCAACGATTGACGCTATAACACTTTCCATCTTCCAATTTTCTGTAGGATCTGCCGTTAATGAAGATTTCACGGTAGGACTGTATGACATCACAGGCAGCCCCGAGTATGGTAGTGAAACCTGGAACACAAGCTTCGGCCCTTCGGGAAACATTACCATGGGCCCTCAGGTCTCTTCCTTTATCAGTAATCCGGTAACGGATGGTGTCCCCAGCGGCACAAAGCACACATTCGCAACCACCTCAAACTTTGTGTCCATTGCTCAGAGCGCGCTCGATTCTGAGAGTATCCTGAATATGGTTATCGCGGTTCCCCCGGACCAAGGGGGCGGCATGACGTCAGGAGCACATGTTCGCTATAATTTCAGCACGAATGGCGCGGCACAGAACGTGCGGCCTATTCTGACAGTCGACTACACTCCGATTCCCGAACCATCTGACGCCCTCTGGCTATTCCCATTAGTTGGAGTTGCGGCTGTTCTGTATCGCCGGATTCGCAAATCGCGCAGTTAGGAATCACCTTCCGTACGCGATACGTTAACCATCTGGGCATATCAATGACGGAGGCAAGTTGGTGCCCTACATTGCGCCAACTTGCCTTTTTTTTGACCTGATTTCGCAGCGATATGTCTGCGTCACGTGCCTGCATGTCGCTGCACGACCAGTACATCAGTCGAAATAAAAAAATTCCATACTGAGCAACTGGAGCCATCCCTGTGATATCCACCCAAAATAGAAATCCGCGTCCTTTGCCCAAAGGCGAAGACAAACGCCAGCGTGCCAGCAAAACAAAGGTACGGCTTCACCTTATCGGAAACGCGCATATCGATCCGGTTTGGCTCTGGGACTGGCGGGAAGGAATGAACGAAGCCATCGCGACCTGTCGCGCCATGGTCGATTTACTCAACGAGTTCCCGTGGATGCACTTTTCGCGTGGTGAGGCCGCCGTCTATCGTCACATTGAGCTGCATGATCCAGTACTGTTTGACGCCATACGCTCGCTCGTCGAGGAAGGCCGCTGGGATATCGTTGGCGGCAACTGGATACAACCCGATACCAACCTCCCGTGTACGGAGGCAATGCTGCGACAGTTCATTCGGGGAAAGGGCTATTTTCAGGAAACGTTTGGCATAAACGTGACGACCGCATGGGCGGCTGATTCATTCGGGCACGCTGCCGGGCTACCCGATATTCTCGAGGCGGCCGGAATGGAGAATTACGCATTCACGCGCCCCTCGAATAAAGTCCTCCCATTTCGCACCCAGGCATTTTGGTGGACGGGCGCCGGTGGAGCCCGCATCCTTGCCTACAGGCCTCATGACGGTTGGTATGCATGTGAGCGCGCTGAAATCGGGAAGCGACTCGACACATGCCTATCGCAAGCAGTCGAGGAGCAAGCACCGGTTGCCGCCATGTACTATGGATTGGGCAACCATGGTGGCGGACCATCACGCAAGCATCTGCGCGAAATCGAGGCCTGGTCGGCAGCACACCCGGAAGTGGAAGTTATTCATTCGGGGCTGCATTCTTTCTTTGCCGATCTCAGGAGCGATCTGGCGCAAAGAGGTGAAGACTCGATAGAAACCCATCAGGGTGAGCTTAATTTTTGCCTGCGCGGATGCAGTGCCTCCGTTGCCCGGTTCAAGTATGCCTATCGCAAAGCGGAATCGCTCCTCTTACGCGCAGAGAAGGCCGCATCGGTCGCACAACTCTCGTTGGGCGCCAGCCAGCCTCCGATACAGGATGCCTGGGACACGCTGTTGTTCAATGCCTTTCACGACATCCTCCCTGGGTCCAGTATCGAGCGAGCCTTCGATGACCAGCTTGCCCAAATCGGGAGTGTGGTGACTGCCGCGCAGCGGATAGAAACATCGGCGCTAACGACACTTGTCTCGGAAATGAACACCAGGGCCGACATCTGGCCAGTCCCCGAGGATCATCCCCTCCCCCAGCCTGTTCTTGTCTGGAATCCCCATCCATGGGCAGTTCGACGCATGGTCGAAATAGAGGTTTCGTTGGATTACCGACCATTGATTAACTGGATCGGCAAACAAGATGAAATGCCCCTCCGCCTCGTTGACGGAGCCACTGGCGATACGCTTCCCATTCAAGTGATTCACGAAGAACATGACAGCATGCGGGAGCTGCCCTGGCGCCGACGCGTCGCCGCGCATGTTGAGCTGCCGCCGATGGGCTGGACGATCCTGCAGATGGGTCTCGATGAAGCGGGCTCCGGGAAAGTTATCGAAGAGCCCCCACAGCCTCAGCCTGAAACGAAACGAAACTTCGATTGCGAAGCGACCGTTGGCGAAAATGCCGTTCGCTTTAGCCGCTTGGGCGAACCATGGCTCACGCCCGGTTTGCAGATTCGACTTTATGAGGATACCTGGGGCGCCTGGGGAGGCATGCAGGAGGAGCAGGATTCCTGGCTTTTGACGAAGGAGCTGGAAACCTTGTCGATAACCAACATGGCCGTTTTGGAATCCGGGCCATTGCGTCGCGTCATCTGGGTCCAGTTTGGTGGCAAAACAGTTCGCTCTACCGTCGAGGTAACCTTCTACATCGATCAGGAAGCCTCACATATTGAAATGAGCATTCGCGCATTCCTTGCCGATCGGGGAGCGCGCATGAAACTCGTCATTCCGGCCCTTGGCGCGAACGGCGAAGCGGAGTATTCCGTGCCCGGCGGAGCTGTCCTCCGTAACCCATGCGGTGAAGTGCCCGGTGGGCGTTGGGTGCGCGCTGGGGCAGGTGTCCATTCGGTCGGCTTTGCCAGCAACGCCCTCTATGGCTATGATACTACCAACAATGAGCTGCGCGCCACTATTGCACGAACCACCCGCTATGGAAGCGATGTCAGGAGAGCTCCCGATGAGCAGCCCTGGCAACCGTGCGCTGACCTCGGCGAACATGTTTTCCGCGCATTGCTGACCTCGGATTGGGAAGCGCTTCCGCGCCTGGCCGGCGAGTTGGAAGAGCCACTGGTTACACTTACCGTGCCTGGTCGAGAAGGAAAGCCCTGGAGCAAAGAGGGCTTAATAGGGCTAAGCGAGCCGTTTCATTTGCTGGCACTCACCCCGCACGCAGATGGCAATGTCAGGCTGCGCGTGCAAAACACCGGAGAGGATAGCGCACTCGCGGAGATCGACTGGGCTAACCGTCATCTATCCCTGGGGAGACTGGAGCCGGGCGAAATTGCGACGTGGCTCCTGAGTCTTCGTGACGGAAAGGCTGTCCGTGTGCCGA
Organism: Verrucomicrobiia bacterium; assembly: GCA_030432235.1. Taxonomy (GTDB): domain Bacteria; phylum Verrucomicrobiota; class Verrucomicrobiia; order Opitutales; family Cerasicoccaceae; genus JAUIHT01. Next base: position 14,279 of record JAUIHT010000002.1, read on the forward strand.
CCATTGAGGGCAATCCTGACAAGCAGCCCGGCACTTCACGCCAAGGCCACCATCATGCCCGCTCTAAAGAGCACACGAAAAGCGGCTCATCAAATCTTAGGCGACTGTCGAAACCGGTATCCGTATCATGAGAATGCCGCCGCCATCATCTTTTTAATCTACCCATCCGACCTGGCTCAACAATAGACGCCATCGGCTTCGACTATACGCGCATTAATACAGTCGAAACAATACCCCCTCAAAATTTCGTAGGAATCCCCATACTCCCACGCCCTCTGGGCATACCCAAAACCAACCCCCACCCCATAAATGAAAATACTAATTAAGTTCATAGCCGTTGCTATTCTGGGCTTTTCATTAGCCGCCACCTCACACGCGCAGTCCGGCCGCATACCTGCCGACTATTTTGGTATTCAGTACGATGTCACTCAGCTTGGCACTCTTCTCTATAATCACCCGGGCAAAGCAGAAGGCTGGACTACGGATATTGGAGCGGGCTTTATCCGGGTCGCCTTCCCTCCATTCCACAACGATACCAATCTTCCTTGGTGGGATTGGGTACACGACAGCATAGTCGAAAAGTTTCATGATGAGAACGACATCGAAATAATGTTCTACTTCCAGAGTAACTTTTATTCGACTGAAGCGTATGCAGATCGTGAGAATTACCTTACGGCAATATACGACAGGGTTTATGCCCATCGGGGCAAAGTCGCATTCTATCATCTGGGCAACGAGGTGGATTCAACCAACCGGGACAATCCTGCTGCGACCAAGGAAGCGATGAGACTATGGACCGAGGATGTCTACAACACCATCAGGGCAGCGGACCCGGACGCCGAGATCGTCATGGCATCCCTGGCTGGAGCAATCAAATACCAGTATGAGTACGACTTCTTCCTGGATATGCTGGACGTAGGGCTGAATAATTTCTGCGACTCCTATTCCGTTCACACATACCCCAATATGTGGGGCGCCCAGATTGACGAGTTGCCTGATTTGATTCAATGGTTCAACGACATGAAGGCTGCGTCAAATGTCATTGATAACAAGAAGATTTACATTACCGAGTGCGGCTTCCTGACCAGCGGGCCAGCTCTACATGGCAACGAAACGGAGCAGGCCATGTTTAACATGAAAAGGATCATCCGCGTGCAGGCATTGGATATGCCAAGCGGTTTTCTGCCCCGCATAAATACTTATCAGATGAAAGATATTGCACAAAAACCGGACGGTGCTGGGCTGCTCCGGCTGGACGAGGACGAGACTCCGCGCAAGCAATACGGAGCCATGAAACGCTCCATCCAGGCGATGACCGGCTCCATCTTCATGCGTGAGCGCATCTACAACGATAGTGTCTGCTATGAATTCATGAAGGATAACGGCCAGCAGAATATCGTCGTTTGGTCTACGGGACTCGGCCGGAATCAAACCTTCAAGATCGGGAGCGACTCCGGCTACGTATACGGTATCGGCGGGGATAACGTACTGACGATCCATGATACGACCATAAACTTTTCCTATGGCGATCAACCCGTCTGGATTATCACCGGCGATGCCAACATCTGGAATGAGGGTGAATCGTATACCTCGGCCAACTGGACCCCTTGGCTGTACGACGATGACGACAGCTACAATGGGAAATTTGTACGCCTGGACACGACCGCAGCTCATCCCTCCGGCTACTACTTCCTTCGCTATACGATAACCGTCCCGGAATCCGGATACTATAAGATCTTTTTCGCGTCGACGCCACCAAATGTCACCTGGGCTTCCCCCTACGAGTACCAAATTGACGGCACGGGCTATGTAAATCTAAGTGGAGCGGTTGCCACCGGCAGGAGCTACGGTCTTTCAAACGCGATACGTTGGCTCCACGCCGACACCAGATATATCGGCGCAGGCTCTCACGTCATCGACATTCGTGTGAATGACACCCGTAGCATGGACAACCGGTACGCGTTGTACTTCGATGCCATCTATTTGGAACCGAACTAAGCCGTATCTTTAAGCATCCCAGACTTCAGGCTTTTGTGTCTTCATCTCCTGAAATACGCTTGTGCGATTCTGGAAACCTGGATTCGTTTCGACGTTAACAAAGCCTGGAGTCTGGAGTTTGCGTAGTAAACCCCACAATGAACTACCCCAAAGACAAGACAGAGCAGATATCCTTTCCCCTGGGAGGCATTGGCGCCGGCTGCATCGGCCTGGCCGGAAATGGCCAGTTAATGGACTGGGAGATATTTAACCGCCCTAACAAAGGCAGCCTCATCGGTTCGTCTCACTTCGCGGTACGCGCGGAGAAAGAGGGCAAGGTGCTTGACGGGAGAGTTCTCATTGGGGATCTGGCGCCACCCTATATGGGCGAGCGGGGCCGTCCTAACGGTCATGGCTTTGGGCATGGTCCGGACGTCAACAACCTCTGCGGCTTTCCCCACTTCCGGGAGCATCGATTTGTCGGTGAGTTTCCACTGGCCTCTGTGCATTTTTCTGACAGCAGCTTCCCCGGTAAGCCATCCCTGCATGCCTGGAGCCCTTTCATTCCGGGCGATGACTACCATTCTTCGCTGCCCATTGCATGCTACGAGGTCGAGATCGTCAACGATACGGAGTCGTCTTTGGACTACACCGTCGTTGCCGCGCTGACCAACCCGTACCTGGAGCACACGGCCTGGAACCGCCACCACGCGGAGGGCGGCCAGCACCAGCTGACCATGAGCCGGGGCGGTGACACCGGGGACTTGGGCTACGGTGAATTGACACTTAGCACGGCGGAGGAGGATGTTAGCTACCAGGAGTACTGGTATCGCGGCAACTGGCGAGACGACATCGAAGTTTACTGGAACGATTTCTCCAAGCCCGGGCCTTTCACCAACCGGCATTACGAGCTGGATGTCGAGAACCCGCACATTCATTATCCGGCAAAAGCCAAGGTAAGGGATACCGGCATGTTGGCGGCCCACTTCAGCCTGGAGCCCGGACAGTCCCAGCGCGTCGGCTTCGTGATTTCCTGGCATGTGCCCAACCAGACCAACTACTGGAACAAGCAGGCGGATGAAATGGCCGCAAGCAACGGCCTGCAAAACCGCTGGCGGAACTGGTACGCGACCCAGTGGGAAGACTCCCTCACCAGCGGCGCCTATGCCCTGGAGAACTATGCGGATCTCTACGAAAAAACCCGACGCTTCCACGACGCCCTGTACGCCTCGACCTTGCCCGAGGCTGTACTGGACGGCGTATCCTCGTGTCTTGCCGTACTGCGGAGCCCCACCTGCCTGCGGCTCGAGGACGGCACCTTTTACGGCTGGGAGGGCATTAACGTTAGCACCGGCTCCTGTGAGGGCTCCTGCACGCATGTCTGGAATTACGCCCAGGCCCTGGCCTTTCTGTTTCCCCGTCTGGAGCGCTCCATGCGTGAATCCCACTACCGCCACAGTGTGGACGCATGCGGGGGCAGTCATTTTCGCCTCATGTTGCCCCTCGGGATTCAGGCCGACCCGGATATGCACCGGCCCTGCGTCGACGGGCAGTTCGGCGATGTCATAAAGGCCTACCGCGATTGGAAAATCTGCGGCGATACGGAGTGGCTGCGCGGCATCTGGCCCACGATCAAGCGAACCATCGCCTATGCCTGGAGCGAAGAGAACTACGACCGCTGGGACCCGCAGCGCAGCGGCGTTATCACCGGTCGCCAGCATCACACGCTCGACATGGAGCTGTTCGGGCCCAACGCGTGGCTTAACGGATTCTATCTTGGCGCCTTGAAGGCCGCGGCAGAGATGGCCGACGCCCTCGGGGAGACTCAATGCGCGGAAGACTATCGCGACATCTTCGAGCGTGGCCGGGCCTGGACCATCGAAAACCTGTTTAACGGCGAGTACTACTGCCAGTTGGTCGACCTCGAGGATCGCTCCATCCTGGAGTCGTACCCGCGCCGGGGCGACGATGATTCCATCGCGCTGTACTGGAACGATGAGCATGGCGAAATCCGCTATCAGATCGGCGAGGGCCTCGGCATCGACATGCACCTCCCCCAATGGCACGCCACCTTGTACGGGCTCGGCGACGTGTTGGACCCGGAGCAGGTCAGACAAACGCTACTGGCGACTTACCGTCACAACTTCGTGACCTCCATGCGGGAGGTAACCAACCCCTGGCGCATTTACTGCCTCAATGACGAAGCCGGCATGTGCATCTGCTCCTGGCCCGAGGGCAAGCGACGCCCGATAATCCCCGCCGTTTATTCCACCGAGACGATGCACGGGTTCGAGTGGGCGGCGGCCTCCCACCTGATTATGAGCGGCCTGGTGGAAGAGGGCGAATCCGTCGTCAAGGCCATCCGCGAGCGCTACGACGGCAAAAAGCGCAACCCCTGGAACGAGATTGAATGCGGCAGCAATTACGCGCGCAGCCTGGCCGCCTATGCCCTGCTTCACGCCTACAGCGGTTTCCGTTTTGACCGCACCCGCGGCTATCTGGGCTTCAAGCCCGTTGAGCCGCAGGGCGATGAGTTTCGCTGCTTCTGGAGCCTCGGTGACGCCTGGGGCGAGTACCGCCGGGACGCCGGCAGCCAACAAATCCGTGTTTTGCAGGGCGCTCTCGAGCTCCGGGAGCTGGAGCTGCCGGGTGGCATTACCTCGCTAAGCCTGGGCGGCGACGAACTGGCGTTCACCAGCGAGCAAGGCCGGGCCCGCCTCAAGAACGCCATCGTTCTGAGTTCAGAGGGAGCAAGCACCCTGACCATCCAGTAATGCCACTTCCCATAAGAAATGAGAGTATTGACCGCGGATTACACGGATAACTCGGATAAGGAGAAAAACATCCGTGCCCATCTGTGTAATCCGTGGTCAAAAACACACGTCTCAAACTAGCAGCGAATTGATATAATAGGCTGCTCCTTTGCCGCAAAATATTGTCCCGTGCGGTCACGCACCGCGGGTCTGGGCTGTGCAAGCCCAGGTCGTGCGTCAGCAGCGTCACCCCACGGACACCGTCACGCCGCCGAGGGTGAGCGCGCTCCCCTCCTCTACCGCGCGGTGCTTGAGCAGGGCGAGGCCGACGGTTTGACCGTCCCCGGTGAAAGCGCTGCGCAGCTCTCCGGCGGACTTCTCCCCGGCCAGGATTTCGGCGGGCAAAGACTCCGGCGGCGCGCCATCGAAAGTGACCCGGTACAAGCCCCGGTTGACCCGCCCCATGGCGTGGAGGCGGGCCATCACCTCCTGCCCGAGGTAGCAGCCCTTGTTGAACGCCACGGCGGATTTCTCCAGCGTGCCCTCCTGCGGCAAGTCGCCCGGGCCGATGTCCACCGGGATGCGCGGGATGCCGGAGCGGATGCGCTCGGCCTCGGCTTCGTCGGCGGTGGCCGGCTGCCAGTCGCCCACGGTCAGGAAAAGCTTCGGGTTAATCTCGTCGTCGATGCTGAGCAGCTCCGCGCACGGCTGCGCACTGCGGCGACCGGCAAACAGGTAATCGCCCTCCAACCGGAAGAACGACCCCGCCGCGCGTCCGCCGCGCTCCAGGGCGTTGAGCGCCCCCGGGCCCCAGCAGGACAGCAGCGACGCATTCGGCGTGAGGTCCTCGACCTCGACATCGTCGGCGATGATATTCTCCTCCACGATACCCCGCAGCAGCGCCGCCCCGCAGTAATAGCTGACGATTAAAAAGTCTTCCTCGCCCAGGCGCAGGATGAAGGAATCGGCGCGCACCTTGCCCTTGCGGTCCAGCCACAGCCCGTAAGTCACCGGATGCCCGGACGCCCCGCGCCGCAGGTCGTTCGAGAACTGGCTCTGCAGGAACGTCGGCGCGTCCTCCCCCGTCACCCGCAGCACCGCCCCCGACCTCGCCAATAAATACCTGTTTGCAGACATTCCCCCACCCTACGTGCGATAAGCCGGATGTCAAAGATGGCTTGCATCACTTCATTACCTATAAGCTTGCCGCTTTTTGCCTCCTACTACGAAATGCCAGCGTTGCATGTTTGAACAAACTTTCAAGAACCTCGACGATGTGCTGTGGAAGGAGGCCGGGTGCGGCTCCGAGCTGGACTATGCCGAGCAAACCTCCTGGCTGCTCTTCCTGAAATACCTGGAGGACACTGAGCCTGCCCGCGAGATGAACGACACCTTCGCGGGCCGCACCTACGCGCCCCTCTTTGAAAAGCCCTACCGCTGGAGCACCTGGGTGCACGCGCGCAAGGACGAGCTGACGGGCGACGACCTCATCAAGTTCGTCAACCACGAGCTCTTCCCCTACCTGCAGGGCTTCAAGCAGCCCGAGGGCGACCCCAACACTATCGAGTATAAAATCGGCGAAATCTTCTCCGAGGTGCGCAACAAGTTCTCCAGCGGCTACCTCATGCGGGACGCCGTGGACCTCATCGACGGGCTGGAGTTCAAGAGCCAGGAGCAAAAGCACGAGCTGTCCGACCTCTACGAGACGCGCATTAAAAACATGGGCAACGCCGGGCGCAACGGGGGCGAGTACTACACGCCGCGCCCGCTCATCCGCGCCATGATTCGCGTGACCGACCCGCAGATCGGCGAGACCATCTTCGACCCTGCCTGCGGCTCGGCGGGCTTCCTTTGCGAAAGCTTCCAATATCTGTGGGAGAAGAACCGACAGCACATGTCCCCCCAGCAGCTCGACTTCCTGCAGAGCAAAACCTTCCACGGACGGGAAAAGAAGTCCCTGGCCTACATCCTCGGGGTCATGAACATGATCCTGCACGGCATCGAGGCCCCCAACATCGTCCACGGCAATACCCTGGCGGAAAAGCCCCTCGACGACATCCAGCCGCACGAGCAGCACCACATCATCCTGGCCAATCCCCCCTTTGGCGGCAAGGAGCGCAAGGAGGTGCAACAGAACTTCTCCATCAAGACGGGCGAGACCGCCTTCCTCTTCCTCCAGTACTTTATCAAGTCGCTCAAGCCCGGCGGGCGCGCTGCCGTCATTATTAAGAACACTTTCCTTTCCAATAGCGACAACGCCAGCCGCAGCCTGCGCAAGCGCCTGCTGGAGGACAGCGACCTGCATACCATCCTCGACTGCCCGGCCAAGACCTTCCTCGGTGCGGGGGTCAAGACCGTCGTCCTCTTCTTCACCAAGGGCGCGCCCACGCGCAAGCTATGGTACTACCAGCTCGACCCCGGCCGCTCCCTCGGCAAGACCAGCCCGCTCAACGACGACGACCTGGCCGAGTTTGTAGAATTTCAAAAGACGAAGGCGGACAGCGAGCGCTCCTGGTCCATCGACGTTAAGACGCTGGACAAGGACAGCGCCGACCTCTCGGTCAAGAACCCCAACGCCCCCGAGGCTGAGCCCCTGCGCGACCCCGCCGAGATCCTCGACGAAATCGCCGCCCTCGAGCAGGAAACCGCCGAAGCCCTCAACGACATCCGCGCCCTCATCGCATGAAAAACTGGAAGACAGTAAAGCTCGGGGAGGTTGTAGAACCAATAGAAACAACAGATCCTACAAAGGCGGCTCAGAACGAATTCACTTATATAGATGTCTCTAGCATCTCACGCGCTTCATTTGAGATAGAAAGCACGAGCGTTCTCCTTGGTAAGGATGCTCCTAGCCGAGCAAGGCGCGCAGTAAAAGAGGGAGATGTGCTTTTTGCCACCATTCGCCCTACACTCCAGCGAATTGCCATTGTCCCACAAGAACTTGATGGAGCCGTTTGCAGCACTGGCTACTATGTCTTACGTGCTAAATCAGAATTGGTCAGTCCTTCCTATATATTTCACTATCTATTTTCCGAGGCGTTCTTTGCTGAAATGGAGCAATTGCAAAGAGGTGCCAGTTATCCTGCCGTTAGCGACAACGACGTTAAGCAACATTATATCCCTCTGCCGCCGCTGGAGGAGCAGAAGCGCATCGTGGCGATACTCGACACCGCCTTCGCCGCCATCGCCACCGCCACCGCCAACACCCAAAAAGTCCACGACAAAGCCAAGGAGGTGTTTGAGCGGGCTCGAAGGGATTTTATACAAGCAGGCGGTAACGGATGGATCGAAACAACAATTGGTCAGCAATTAGTCCTACAAAGAGGTTTTGATATTACCAAGTCTCAACAAGAGTCAGGAAAAATTCCAGTTGTCTCTAGTGGTGGAATAAAGAGCTATCACTCAACTTTCAAAGCATCAGGACCTGGCGTCATTCTTGGCCGTAAAGGTTCGATTGGCTCAATATATTACATAGAAGAAGATTATTGGCCGCACGACACGACACTCTGGGTTAAGGATTACAAAGATAATCTTCCCAAATATATCTTTCACTTTATGCATACGCTAGATTTGCGTGGATTAGATTCTGGCACTGCAAATCCTGCTTTGAATCGAAATTTGATTCACCCAATAAAAGTGCTTTGGCCTACAATCTTCCAGCAGCACCGCATCGTGGAAAAGCTGGATGCGCTGGCGGAGCAGACGGAGCGGGTGGCGGCGCTGGCCGAGCGTAAGCTGGCCCTGCTCGACGCACTGAAGCAATCCCTCCTCGCCAAAGCCTTCCGCGGCGAGCTGACCACCGAAGACGCCCAGCCCGGGAACGCAGCTCTCCTGAGCTGCTCCCAAGCCATAGCCTAAATGCAGAACAGCTTCAACAGACTAAAGGTAAAAGCGAATCAGGAGATTCGCGCTCCCAATAGGAACGCAGCTCTCCTGAGCTGCTCCCAAGCCGCCGTGTAGATGGAGGGAGAGAGGAAAGCGGGAAGAGTCGAGGCAGGTCAGGAGACCTGCGTGCCCGGAAGTTGCGTTCCTAAAATTTGCGAACCTAAAGGGTGGCACTCGCGGGGTTACTTGCCTCACTTCGACAGCACTCACCATATCCAGCATGTTACCTTGCATCTGGCTGACAGTCTGCCGAAGGACGTCCTTGAGCGTTTAGATGAGTCCTTAAGATTATTGCCGGACGCTGAGCAAAAGCTTGAGCGTGTTCAGCGTCTGCAAGAGCTCATAGATGCGGGTTACGGGTCTTGTGTTTTCAATGAGCCCGAACCGGCTGAGATGATGCAGCAAACTTTGCAGCATTTCGACGGCGAGCGATATGAGCTACACGCGTGGGTAATCATGCCCAACCATGTCCACGTCCTGCTGCAAACTAAAGGCGATTGGGAATTGTCGAAGGTGGTTGCCAGTTGGAAGAAGTTTAGCGCGCGGAGGATAAATGATTGGAAAAGGGCAGTAGAGGCAACTCGGGAGAGTTGCGTTCCCAAGAGTTGTGTACCCGGGAACGCAGCTCTCCCGAGCTGCCACTCCCCCGCTCCCGTCTGGCATTCGGAGTATTGGGACCGGTACATCCGGAACGACAACCACTATCATCAAGTACTGGAGTATATACATAACAATCCAGTAAAAGCTGGTCTTTGCGAAAATCCTAAACTATGGCCTTGGAGCAGCTTAGCTAAGTAATCCATGGACCACTACACCGAAGCCGACACACGTGCGGAGCTGATTGACCATCAGCTTAATGCTGCGGGTTGGACTACAGGTGGTTCCATTCGAGTATCACGCGAATACGTGCTTTCCATCGGGCGGCTTCAAGGCGGGGGACGTCGCAGCAAGCTACTCAAGGCCGACTACGTCTTGTTTTACCGGGACCAGCCCTTGGCCGTCATTGAGGCTAAGGCGAAGGGGCTCGGGTCCGGCGAGGGCGTCGGGCAGGCCAAGGACTACGCAGAAAAGCTCGACGCGCCTTTTGCTTTCTCCACCGACGGTGTCGAGCTCTATCGCATCGACATGCGCCGTGGCACGGAGGGCCCCATCGAGGCCTACCCCACGCCGGACGAGCTCTGGCTGGACCTCTACGGGGAAACCGAAAAGCGCGAGCAGGTCTGGCGCGAGCGCTTCGCCGCCGTGCCCATCGAGGATAAGAGCGGGCAGTGGCAGCCGCGCTACTACCAGCACGCCGCCATCACCCATGCGCTTGGGGCCATTGCCGCCGGGCGCGACCGCATCCTGCTGACCCTCGCTACTGGCACGGGCAAGACCGCCATCGCCTTCCAAATCGCCTGGAAGCTCTTCGAGAGCCGCTGGAATCTGGATGCATGGGGACACCAGGAACAGGAAACGGCAGGCAGCTCGGGAGAGCTGCCTACCCGGGAACGCGAATCTCCTGATTCGCTTACTGAAGAGCAGAACAGGAGTTCTGCGCTCCCGAAATTGCGCCGCCCGCGCATCCTGTTCCTGGCCGACCGCAACGTGCTCGCCAACCAGGCCTATAACAGCTTCTCCGCCTTCGACGAAAACGCCCTCGTGCGCATCGACCCGGCGGAAATCCGCAAGAAAGGCAAGGTGCCGACGAACGGCTCGCTCTTCTTCACCATCTTCCAGACCTTCATGACGGATCGCGGCGAGGCCGACACCGCCAAGCTCTGTTACGAGCAATACCCGCCGGACTTTTTCGACCTCATCATCATCGACGAGTGCCACCGCGGCGGGGCCAAGGACGAGTCCACCTGGCGCGACATCCTCACGCACTTCCGCCCCGCCGTACAGCTTGGGCTGACCGCCACCCCCAAACGCAAGGACAACGTCGACACCTACGCCTACTTCGGCGAGCCCGTCTACGTCTACTCGCTCAAGGACGGTATCAACGACGGCTACCTGACCCCCTTCAAGGTGAAGCAAATCCAGACCACGCTCGACGACTATGTTTTTACACCCGACGACGACGTGCTGGAGGGCGAGGTCGAAGCGGGCAAGCGCTACGAGGAAAAGGACTTCAACCGCATCATCGAAATCAAAGAGCGCGAGGCCAAGCGCGTGCAGGTTTTCCTCGACTTGATTGACCAAAAGGAAAAGACCCTCGTCTTCTGTGCCAACCAGGCCCACGCGGCGCTCGTGCGCGACCTCATCAATCAATACGCCGCTAGCGACCACCCCTTTTACTGCTGCCGCGTGACCGCCAACGACGGCGCCATCGGCGAGGAGAAGCTGCGCGAGTTCCAAGACAACGAACGCAGCATCCCCACCATCCTCACCACCTCGCAAAAGCTTTCTACTGGAGTCGACGCCCGCAACGTCCGCAACATCGTGCTCATGCGCCCGGTCAACAGCATGATCGAGTTTAAGCAAATCGTCGGGCGCGGTACCCGGCTCTATGACGGCAAGGACTTCTTTACCATCTACGATTTCGTCAAAGCCTACCATCACTTCAGCGACCCGGAGTGGGACGGCGAACCAATCGAGCCGGTAGCCCCTAAGCCTAAACCGGGGCCCACACCACCCGGCCCCGAGCCCGATGGTCCAGGCGGTGATGGTCCTCCGCCTGAGCCGCGCCAAAAGATTAAAATCAGGCTGGCCGACGGCAAGGAGCGCACCATTCAGCACATGATGATGACGAGCTACTGGAGCGCGGAGGGCAAGCCCGTGTCCGCGCATCAGTTTGCCCAGGAGCTTTTCGGGGCCCTACCCACGCTCTTTAAGGACGAAGTACAGCTGCGCGAAATCTGGGGCCGTCCCGACACGCGCGAGAAGCTGTTACAGGCCCTCGAAGAAAAGGGCTATGGCCGCGAGCAGCTCGCGGAGTTCGCCGACGCCATCGACGCCCCCCAAAGCGACCTCTATGACGTCCTGGCCTACATCGCTTACAAGAGCCAACCTCTGACACGCGAGGAGCGTGTGCACAACCACCGCACCCTCATCTTCGAGGGCTACGCCGACCCTCAACGCGAGTTTATCGACTTTGTCTTGAGCCAATATGTGAAGACCGGGCTCAGCGCTCTAGAGCTGCCCTCGCTGGGCAAGCTCCTAACGCTCAAGTACCACTCTCCGGACGTAGCAGTCAAAAGCCTCGGCAACCCCACAGACATCCGCGATCTTTTCTCAGACTTCCAGCATCATCTTTACGAAGACGATGTGGTGGCGTAAAGCCGTTGGCAGATTCTTTCCGCTCAATATCGAGACCTTTCCTCTCTTCGGCGCCCCCATTTCCTAAGCTGGCGGAATGGATGCGCCGATGACTTGGATGGCTGCGCTCATGAGCGGGGAGGTTGCGCTGGCTGGCTGAGTCTTTCGGCTCGTTGGCAAAATGGATGCGCTCCTTGGCGGGCTCACTGCGCTGGCAAGCGCACGGAATGCGCTCGTGAGGAAAACCACTGCGCCGGTTGGCGCATTGCCCCCGCTTGTCAGGGGAACGGTTGCGCTCATGAGCGGGGCGTTTGGGCTGGCCGGCGCGCTGGACGCGCCGCTGCGCACGGTTGAGTAACGGGCTGGCGCATGCAGGGCGTCTTGGCGGCAAAGCGTTCCCGGGGTGAGCATGGAAGGCTGCTTGCCGTGAAAAGGACATGAGCGCTGCCATCTACTTAATTAGGCTTTAAAATGATCCAATTACATTAATACAATATTAACGTGATATAATTAGTTGATTTTTCGCGATTGACCTGAATCATGGAATCATCCTTTCGCGCGAGTTCATCCGCGATCTCTACACAAAACCATCATCCACAGAAAACTCATGGCAAAATACATTCCACAATCCGACTCAGAGTTTAACACCTGGCAGGCAAACTTCATGGCTTATGCGGCGGACAACTTCGCGGCGTTGGGGCTAACGCAAGCGCAGTACGATGCGCTGGACCCGCTGCAAACGAGTTGGGAAACCGATTACAGCGCGCATACCGCCGCGCAGGATGCCGCCCAGGCCGCCACGGGCGTCAAGAACGAGTCAAAGTCGGTTTTCGTGGCGGCGATTCGGGATGTGGCGGGGCAGATTCAGGCCAATCCGGATGTCTCCGATGAGGCGCGGGACGCTGCGGGGCTGCCGGTGCACAAGACCTCGCGCACGCCGGTGGCGGCGCCGACTACGCGGCCAGTGGTCGAGGTGGAGACGCCGCAGCGCTGGCAGCACCTGATTCATTTTCGCGACGAGAATTCACTCAAAAAAGCCAGGCCCACTGGCGTCAGCGGCTGCGAAATCTGGGTCTACGTCGGCGAGGAAGCCCCCAGTGGTCCGTCGGCCGCGCGCTTCCTGGGGGTGGATACCCGCACGCCCTACCTGGCGCAGTTCGAGGAGGACGACGGCGGCAAAACCGCCTACTACTTCCTGCGCTGGGTCAACACCCGCGGCGAGCAGGGCCCGTGGTCCGAAACCGTCGAGGCCACGATCCAGGGGTAGAAGCGGCGTCCCGCCGCTTGCCAATTACCAACGTAGAAGCGGCGTCCCGCCGCTTGCCAATTACCAACGTAGAAGCGGCGTCCCGCCGCTTGTAGATGAGTTATTAAGCGGCAAGATGCCGCTTCTACGTTGGAAGACGCTGTGGTTACGTTGGAAGACTCTTTTTTTACGCCGTGGAGGCAAGGTGCTCGTTGCGCCGCAGCTCGGCGCGCCAGCGGAAAAAGCCGATGAAGGAGCTGCCCCATAAAATCACGGAGTGACCCGCGGTCACGTAGAGCCCGGCGGAAACAAATAAGACGATGCCGATGGTATCGCCCAGGAGCGAGCAGTACCACGTTTCAATCCGCCGGCCGATGAGGAGGAATTGCGCCAGAAGGCTGAGCGCCAGCACGGTCGCGTCTTCAAAGGGCAGCGAATCGTTCGTATCCGCCTCCAGGCCCCAACCGTAAAGCGCAGCGACCACAATAGCGGCAATCAGCGAGCCCCCGAAATACAGCAGGCTGCTCTTCCGAATGGGCGCATCGCCCCCATTTCTGCCTTTGAGCCAGTAATACCAGCCGAAGATGTTGGTGACGAACATGAACACGTGGAGCGTGGTATCGGCATAGAGATGGGACTGGAAAAACATGAGCGCCATCAGCGCGCAGCCGATCATGCCAACCCACCAGTTGTGTATGCTGTTCCAGGCAGCCAGGAGCCCAGCGACGATTCCCACGATATTTGCGATTAGCTCCAGCGTGTTCATTTCGGTAATGCCCCCGGCATCGGCGGAACGAACTACAGTATGGTCCGCGCGTTCACCGATATGTCAACGTTCGTAACCGGGGATGCCGAGGTAAGGTGTCGCGGTAAGACGGGGAGACAGGGAGAGACGGAGATGGGGAGAGACGGTGATGCGGAGACGATTAGTGTCGGACCGCACGTATATCTAAAGGGCCAACGGCCCGCGCCATAACAGCCTGGGGCAACGCCCCAGGTTAGCATGGCCGCAACATACCATTAGGGCTAAAGGCCCGATCTTATTCTTTCTATAGGTCGGGCCTTCAGCCCTATAATTTCGATAAACCGATTCTTAACCCAGGGCGTTGCCCTGGGCTGTTATAGGTCGCGCCGTTGGCGCTTTATTAATGCGCGGCAAGGCCATTTAACTCACGCTGCGCCGCCGCGTGATAAAAAGTTCGGTGCCTTCAGCCTCTGTGCCTTGGCGTCTTTGCGTGAGGCTCCCCTACTCTTCCCCCACCGTAATCTGGTAAAACAGCGGTGTGCCGTTCGTAGGTTCGGGTAAAGCGATGGCGAAGGGGCCGTCGGCGGGGTTGGCGGCGGGGGCGCTGTCAAAAGTCCAGGGGCCGGCGGGCGTGGGGGCGGTCCAGAGTTGATAGGCGGTGCCCGCGAGGGCGTCGAGGTGGAGGCTCAAGCTTTCGTCGGCAAAGCCCGGGCGGAGCGCCAAAAAATCCGTAGAGACATCCGGCGCGGTGCCGAAGGCGTGCTCGGCGGCGTTGGTCTGGCGGTCGTGGTCGCGGTCCCCGGCGGCGTCGGTGGGGTCGCGCGGGTCGAGGCCGAAGCGACGCTCGTAGTTGTCGGGCAGGCCGTCGCCGTCGAAGTCGTGGGCGGGCAGCGGCACGCGCAGGAAGTCCAGGTAGGGCGCGGTGCTGCTGGTGGTTGAGAGCTCGATGGTGTTCTCCCCGGCGGCCAGGGGCACGGCGACGCGGAGGTTGCTCCAGTGGTCCCAGCCGCCGGTCTGGGGGAAACTCAGGTCCTCGACCTCGACGTGGCTGTTGACGGCGAGCAGGAGGTTGCGCGCGGCGGCGCTGCCGTTGGAAAAGCGGAAGTCGAGCAGGTAGCTGCCGGCCACGGGCGTCGTAACGGTCCACGCGACGGACTTGCGGGCGGTGGTGGCGGCGTACTGCACGTAGCCGCTGCCGCTGTAGCCCGGCAGGGAGCTGGCAAAGGTCACGCCGGCGAGGGCGGCGTCCTCGGCCTGCAGGCGGGCGTTGGCGCGGGGGTTTTGAAAGGTCAGCGCGTCGTCACTGGGGGCGGAGAAATCGGTGGCGAGGTAAAAGCGGTCGAGGCGCACGCCGGGGTCGACGCGGCGGATGCCGAGGGTGTGCGGACCGGGGGCGAGGTCGGGGAAGCCGCCCAGCTCGACCCACTCCCAGCCGTCGGTCCGGCCGCTGTAGGTTTGCCAGGCGCCGTCGTCGAGGCGGTATTGAAAGACCTCCGCGTCGGCGGCGGGCAGGTCGACACGGGCCCAGAGCATGACGTCGGCCTCGGCGGCGAACTCAAACGTGTAGTCGGCGATGCCGGGGCCGCCGGTGTTTTGCTGGCCGAGGTAGGCGTTGTCCCAGGCGCCGGGGTGGCCGCGGCGCACCCAGGGCGCGAGCGTGTCGGTGGGGGCGTCGGGGGACTCGGCCTCGAGGTACTTTGCCGCCACGGTGCGCCCGGTTTCGATGGTGGCGGCATGCGTCAAGGTGTCGGCGGCGACCTCGCGGCGCAGCAGGTCGATGTGGTCGGCGTAGACGGTGATGTCGTAGTAGCGGGCGGCGTAGCGGCTGTCGCCGGCCCCGACCTCGTAGAAGCGCGGGCGCGTGGCCTGCACCCAGCCGGTGTCGCCGCTGAGCCAGACGACGGGCCGCTGCAGCCCGGTGCGCGCGGCGGAGTCGGCCAGGATGCCATCGATGACGGCGTCGCGGTCGGTGCCACCGGCGATGGGGGTGTCGTGCGGGAAGTGATCGCCAATGAGGCCCCCGAAGGCGTCCACCACGAAGACGTGGGCGACGGTGGGGTCCGCGTCGAAGAGCTGCAGGGATTCGTCGAGGAACTCGTAGCTGGACAGGTCGCCGCGATAGAGCCCGGCGTTGTACGAGACAACGAAGGCGGCGGGGCCGTGGCGGAAGCGGTAGCCGCGCGGATAGCCCGTGCGCGCCTCGAAGTTTTCCAGGCTGACCAGCCGGTCCGAGACGTTGGGCGCGCTGCCCTGTTGGACGATTTGCGTCTCGTGGTTGCTGGGGGCGAAGTACACCTTGACGTCGGCGGGCTCGGCGATGCCCGCGAGGAGGTCCCAGTTGGCGTCCTTGCCGCCGTCGTAGACCATGTCGCCATTACCGATGACGAACTCCAGCCCGCGCGCGGAGGCGTCGGCCAGGGTGTCGCGCCAGCTCTGCTGCGTGAGCACGTTGGTGGTGACGTTGGCATCGGCCACCAGAGCGAAGCGGAAGAGCGGCTCTTCATTCGCGCGGACAGACGCGCCCAGCAACGCGAGAGCAGCACAGGCGCGGAACACTTTTTTCAGGGAAAGCATGAGGGGATTAACGGGGAGTCCTTTAATATTCCCAAATCGCCTCACCACCGTCCAGAGGTTTAGGGGTATGATCTTCTGACCGTTAAGAAGGCGAAACCCGACCGGGGCGGGAGGGGATACCCGGGACCATGAAGCAATATGCAACATCGCCGGTGGGTCCCTTGACGCCAGAGACCAATGGCCCTACTTTGGGGGAAACTCAACTGATCCACATTATGAAAAAACTAATATGCCTAACCTCACTATTCATCGGCCTGTTTTTCGGGCACCAAGCAAGCGCCACCAACTGGCTGTGGGCGGGCGCCACTCCCTGGGTCTACAATGACGACGACAGCACCTGGTACTTTATGCAATCCATCGACTCCGCCGTGTGGATTCTGGGCGTCAACTCGGAAGAGCTCTCCCCGCCGGTCGGCAATTCTCCCGCCAGCGTAGCCGGCAGGACCTTCATTATCACCGTGACCGGTGAAGGCGAAGCGACGGTTACCTTTGACACCAACACAGCCTACACCGAAGTCACCTCCGACGGGACTTCCACCGGCTCTTACCGCTACGTCAAGACCGGCAACGACTCCGCCCTCATCGTCCTGCTGTCCGACGACAGCGATGGCGACATTACCTCCGTCGATGCCACCTTCGCCACCACCAGCAGCGGCGCGGTCAACGGACGCAGCACCAGCATAAACGACACGGAGACCATCACGGGCACCTTCTCGGTGCTCTAGGCCCGAGCCCGCAATGCTTTCACTCAAGCCCGGCGCAATGCCGGGCTTTTTTATTTGCAGGCAACGCCCTCAAACGAGCTTGAGGTGCCCGGTGGAGTCGCCGAAGGCTCAGGGCACGCGCTCAACACGGACACGGAGGAAGACGTGACCGTCTTGCGGCAGGGGCTGCTTGAGGCAGACGGTGACAGTCTCGGTGCCATCGCCATTGTCCTGAGGATAGCCTACCGCCATGAAATAGGTGGGACCAGTATTCCAAGTGACCATATCGTCGCTGGTCTCGACGATGTAGCGGATGCCTTCGATGGCGTAGCCGTTCACGGCGTCGCCCTGCCCTTTGCCTTTGCGGCGGCGGAAGCTATACTCGATGCAGCCGTCGCGCACCTGGGTGTCCGTGCCGAGTGCGTTGGCGTGATTCATCGTGAGCGGGTCTGCGCTCTCGGCATACTCGAGAAGATTGGATTTACCGTCGCGGTCAGGGTCAGCCTCGTCTGCGGCCATAGGATCGTTCTCGCCTTCATTCAGGTCGGCGAAGGCAAACTTTTTCCAGTAGTCGAAGGGGTCGCCGATCCAGAGCGACAGACGCGAACTGCTGGTGCCGTAGCTGTTGGTCGCGAATAACTTCACTTTGAACGTACCGGTCTCGGTGGGAGCACCGGAGATGGCGCCGCTGGCGGAATTGAAACTCAAACCGGCGGGCAAGCCGGTAGCGTTGAAGGCCGTAGGGCTGTTGGTCGCTGTGGTGTTGTAGTAGAAGGGAATGTCTAGGTAGGCCTTGGCCGCAACAGGACTGTTGATGACAGGCACGGGCAGGATTTTCAGAAAATCCCGCACTTCGCTAATAGAGAGGTCGTTGACGGGAATGAGCGTCGCCTGGCTGCTGTGCAGGACAATGGCGTTGGGCGCATGAACCACGCAACAGCGGCCGGCACCGCGTACGTCGATGGTAGAGCCGTTCTCCGCAAAGACAACCTGCGCGCGCTCCACATTTACGAAGGAGCCTCGTTGCGCGTAAATGATACCAGAGGTACTGCCACTGATAATCCGTCCTCCGTCAAGAACCAGATAGTCATTCTGAGCAGAGCTACTAACCGTGCCCGAGACTCGCTCCCAAGTATCAGGTACGAGCACGGTGGTGCCGCCAGACCCGAAGAGCGCTATTACTGTACCTAGCTCGTGGGCCATATTGAGTTCGGGCGTGGTGAGCGTGAGTTCGGTTTTCGACTGCGCGGTAATGAGGCCGTCGTTGTCCCAGTATCGCCAATCTGAGAAGGTACTCGAAGAGATGAGGTCGAGGTTCTCGCCCTGCAGTAGCACAGGTGCGCCGGTGAAGGAGGAAACCGGCATGGTCGTGACGAGCGGCGCGGGTCGGTCGATAGCCACGAAAAGCTTTTTGCTGATGGTGCCGTAAGCGTTGTCGATCTCGATGGAAACCAACCAGGCCCCGGCCTCATCAACCTGCCCTGTGATATGCCCTTCCCCATCGTCGCTTAAGCCCGGTGCTAAATCGGTTACGCGAATAGCGGTGGGCGCGTTGTCGGCCGTCACCTGATAGTCTATGGCCTCGCCAATGGTGGCATTCACACGGTCAGCGCTGGTGAATACCGGCAACGGAGCTTCTTCGATCGTAAAGGTCACCGTCTTGGTGCCAGTGTATTCAGAATACCCCACTACGGCCAATTCGACCTCGTACACACCGGCCTGAGTAGGGACACCAGAGATGGTGCCCTCATCGACATCAATGACCACTCCGGGTGGCAGATTGTCCGCGTAGTAGTAGCGGCCTGTGTCATACAGCCAATCCAACTCTACCCAGTATGCGAAGACATCGCCGACATTGCCTTTTGCGTCCTCGCTGGTAATGACCGGTACACTGCGGACATTGAGCATGTCCTGATCGAGCCAGTTGGCACTGATTGAAGGCACTTCGACAACGGTGGCGTTTCGGTTTAAAACAATGCTGTTAGGGCTCTTGAAAACAAGATGACCTCCCCCTCCTCCTCCCGTATTAACCGTAGCACCGTCCTCCAAGAAGACGAGATGGCCGCCACCGCCACCACTGAAATTAACGACACCCCCGGATTCCACATAGAAATTGTTGCCGCCACTACTCGTTACAGCCGTGACACCGGAAGGAACTATCTTCAGCCGGGAAGCCCGTGAAATCTCACCCGACTCCGGCAGCGTGATAGCCGTGCGCGTGGACGAACAAACGATGACAGGTGAGGCGTCATACGAGGCATGCCGTAGAGACGGGACCATCACAGTCATCTCCGTGTCAGAAATATGTGCAATATCCGTACCTTCTACTGCCTGATTTCGTCTGCTAATAAAATAAACCTTTTCCACCTCCTCAAGCCCACGCCCTTGGATCGTCAGCGTGGAATACATAGGCATGCTGGTCGGGGCAAAGGCGGTGACGGCCAGCGGAGATGCGTCGATAAAAAAGCTGACAACCCGCGAAGTGGAACCATAGCTGTTGGTGGCGGTGATCGTGACATTGAAGATGCCGCCCTCGGTAGGTATGCCGCTGATGACACCCGTGTCCTGAGCGATGGACAGACCAGCGGGCAGGCCATCAGCGCTGAAAGTCGCCGGGCCGTTAGCCACCGTGATGGTGTACTCAATGTGACTCGTAGAGTCGCCCTCAACCTTAACAGCACTGGTAACGACCGGCACAGGATCGCCAGTGACCGTGAGGGTCAAAGTAAAGTACGCCGTGCCCTCGTTGTTGGAAATCTCGAAATTGATAGGATAAACTCCGGGCGTGGTCGGATACCCGGTGATGGAACCAGAAGACGAACTGAAGGAGAGACCAGCGGGCATCTCGTTGGCCGCGAAGTTCAACGAACTCTCAGGATATTGGGTTTCAAAGTCATAGCTGTAAAACTCCCCTACCGCCACGGAGTCCTCCGCCGGACTGGTGATGATCGGGATACGACGCACATCAAGCAGTCTATCAAGAATCGATACCGTCACGGCACTGACCACATGCATCTGCGGGGTAGAGGCTGCGGATATGGTAGTCTCGTCGAGGATGAAAGCATCCTCGGCATGAAAGACCGTGCAGCCGCTGAGCCTGGAGATATCGAGGAAGCCTCCCGAACCAACAAAGAAGACCTCTCCTTCATCGGGCTGCGCAGCACCGCCATCCTCGATAACTACTCTGCTGGAGGATTTGCCGCCAATCAAAGCTCCCCCGTCGCGCACGAGGTAATATCGTTTGCTGGCGCTAACTGCTTCATAACCGTCATTGACCTCAACGTAGTCAGGAGGGAAAGCGACGGCAATCCCCTGCGGGGTATTGACCACAAGCCAGCTATACTCGAAGTCGTGGGTCATGAAGAGTTCGGGTACCTCCACCTGGATTTCGTTATCGGAAATAACGGTAAAGTTTTCCTCCGGAACCAGGATGCGGTTGCGGTCCGAGAAGTACACCTCTGTCGCACCTTCGAAGCCAACACCCGAAATGGTCAATGTATCGTGCGGATCCACTGTATCCGGAGAGAAGCCGGTAATACGCGTAGGGCCCTCGACAATGTTCAGGGTGACACTGGCGGTGGTAGAGCCGCCAAGATTGCTGGCGGTCAGCTCAAATGAATATTCGCCCATAGCAACCAGAGCACCGGTGATCCGCCCGGTACCGGAGTTGAGTGCCAAACCCTCGGGCAAGCCACTGACAGAGTAGGATGTCGGGCTGTGATCGACTGCTACTTGAAGCTCGATAGGCTCTCCAGCTTGATAGGTGAATATGAGCGGACCGCCGAAGACCGGCACATGCGGCACGATGTTGAAATTCACTTTGGCACTGCCAATGCCACCGGTATTGGTCGCGGAAACCGTGACCGGATACGTCCCTATGGTCGCCACCTGACCACTGATGAGCCCGGTAAAGCCGTTCACCGAAAGACCTTCGGGCAAGCCCGTAGCGTTGTAGGAATCCGCCTCGGGCGTCTGTGTTATTTGATAGGAGAACGCAGTATTGACCGTCGCGGTGACCGTCAACGGACTCGTGATGATCGGCTTGGCCGGAAGGACGAGCAGAGTCAGTGTCGCGCTCCCTGTGCCACCGAGATTGGTAGCGCCGATCAGTACGGGGAAGCTTCCCGCCTCGGTCGGTGTGCCGGTAATAATACCGGTGCTTGGGTTCAGACTGAGCCCAGCGGGCAGGCCCTGCGCAGCAAAGGAAGCCGGTGTATTAGTAGCGGTCACTGTGTAGGCAAAGGAGATTCCGACTTGGCCCTGCGCAGCTAAGCTCCCGGTGATGACCGGGGCATCCGGCAAATTGACGGTGATGGTCAACGTCTCGGTTGCCATGCCCCCACTGTTTTCCGCCGTAATAACAACCGGATACACGCCCACACTGGACGGAGTCCCTGAAATTACGCCAGTGCCCGTATTGAGTACCAAGCCCTCGGGTAAGCCGGAAGCGGAGAAAGCCACCGGATGATTCGTCGTAACAATCTTGTATTGGAAGGGCTGCGCTACCACGCCGGTCGCCGCCAGCGGGCTGATGATTTCAGGGGCGGCCGGCGGGGCGATGACGAGCGTCAGCATGACCGAATCGGAACCGCCCGTATTGGTGGCCGTGAGTTGAACGGAAAAGGTTCCATGCTCCTCCGGATAGCCGGATATGATACCCGAGCTTTCTGTTATACTCAGACCTGCAGGCAAGCCTGTTGCCTCGAAGCTTTGGGCAACCGGATCGGCAGTCGTCTCATAGAGGAAAAATTCGCCCTGCTGTCCGCTTGCGGACAACAGCGAGGTAATCCGGGGTGGTTTAACCACTACCGTCAGTGTCAGCTCGGCCGAGCCAATTCCCTTGGCGTTTCCCGCCACCAAACTGACCACGAAGACGCCACCGGCTTTCGGAATCCCCGAAATCACGCCGGAGCCACGGTTCAACGACAGCCCCTCCGGCAAGCCATTGGCATCATACCACACCGCTTGCGGCTCGGCGGTAATCTGGTAGCTGTAGGCCAAGCCCAGATAGGCCGTATCGTTCGCGGGGCTATCAATAAGCGGGGCCTCGCTCGAATCGCCTCGCAGCAGGCGATCGAGGTTGAGCCGCCCGCCGGAAACGGTTTTATCCGCCAGGGCCGCTATCGGATCGGTCGAGTTGAGCAGGTGCAATTTGACCTGGCCCGGGGTCAACGTTGGGTCCAGAGCCAAAAGCAGGGCACAGGCTCCACTGACATGAGGTGTGGCCATCGAGGTACCGCTGAGTGAGCCATAGCGTTCCCCAGGCAAGGTACTGTAAGTCGAAACACCGGGTGCTCCCAGATCCACCGTATCGGCACCGTAGTTGGAAAAGGAGGCCAGCCTGTCGTTACGATCTGTAGCGGCCACGGAAATGACTGTATCCAAATCGTAGGTACTGGGATAATGGGCAAACGCATCCGTGTCGCTGCCATAATTACCCGCGGCGGCGACAAATATTTTACCGCTTTCCTCAATGGTGGAGAACATCACGCTCGAATAGCCACCCCCACCCCAGGAGTTCGAGGTTATGTCCGCTCCGTTACCGTAGGCATAGTGAATAGCCGCAATCGCATCAGAAGTCGACCCACGGCCGGTCTCGTTCAGGAACTTCACCGCCATAATGTTGGCGGACCATGCAACCCCGGTTACGCCGGAGCCGTTGTCCCCGGTCGCGCCGATTGTTCCGGCGCAATGCGTGCCGTGGAAGTGGTCGTCCATGGGATCACCGTCGTCGTTGTAAAAGTCGTAACCGTGAACATCGTCCACGAAGCCATTGCCATCATCGTCAATTTCGTTGCCGGGGATTTCGCCCGAGTTGGTCCAGATATTGGCAGCCAAATCGGGGTGCGTATAGTCGATACCGGTGTCGATAACCGCTACCAGCACAGAGCTGGCGTCGACGGTGATATCCCAAGCCGCGGGCGCACTTATATCTGCAGGGCCTACCGTATTATGCAGCCCCCAAAGCAAACCAAACTGGGAATCGTTTGGAGTGCGCTCAGCCTGAACGATGTAGTCCGGCTCGATTCCCTCAACCATCGCGAGCAGAGGAGTAGTCTGACTGCGAATAAGGTTCAAGGTATCCGCATCTGGCTCAACGGAGTCAGCAAGGCTCAGCAGGTAGACCTGCCCGGGGATCACCGTCTTACGAATTGCTAACACGGTCTCGTCTACAGCCTCATACCAGGCTCGCTCCGGGATGCCGTCCTTAAGCCGGACCATCAGATGATCCGCCACCATTCGTATGCTTCCCGAGTCGTCGGCCTCCAGCTCTACCCTAATGTAAGGATACTTGAAATCAGCATGTTCGATAACAACACGTGGCATGCCGCTAAGGGAATTCGCTAGAGAGGAGACTTGCTCTCCTGAAGCCAGTTGCTCTTCTCCGTCTCTTTCCACCGTAACTTCCGTCGCGGGCACATTCGGTTGCTCCCGAATAGCCTCCTCCGCATCAGAGTGAGCAGTGGCAACTCGGTCTCCAGATTCACCATTCTGCCAGATGCCAATCCCCACTCCCAGAAAGAGTGCCAAGACGGCAAGTCCCACTAAAAAAGAAAGCAGGCGACCTTTAGGTAGAGATGAGGAAAACATGGCAATAAAAGTAAGCCATGTTACACCTTATTAGGGAAGCAAATACAATACCCTATGTCAGCTATTGCGCACTCTAATCTGTGTCATTAACTAACTCTCGCAAGAAACCGCCCTCAAACGAGCTTGAGGTGCCCGGTGGAGTCGCCGAAACGTTCCATCGGGGCGCCCATGGCTTTGGCGAGGTCGAGGTAGAGGTTGCACATGGGCTCGTTGTTGACCGTGAGGTGCTGGCCGCCTTTCAAGAGGCCGCCGCCCTTGCCCGCGAGGAGCAGCGGAAGGTCGTCGTGGTTGTGGCGGTTGCCGTCGCAGATGCCGCCGCCATAGAGGACGACGCAGGAGTCCAGCAGCGTGCCGCTCTGGCCGTCGGGGGTATCGGCGAGCTTTTGCGTAAAGCGCCCGAAGGCCTCCATGTAAAAGCGGTCGATCTTTTTGAGCATCTCGATTTTGTCCTGCTCGCCCTTGTGGTGGGAGAGGTTGTGGTGGGCGTCGCCGATGCCAATCTCGGGGAACTTCCGGCCGCTGCCGTCGTGTGACTGGAGGAATGTGATGACGCGGGTGCTATCGGTCTGGAAGGCCAGCGCCATGAGGTCGTACATGGTGTCGAGGTACTCGCCGTAGTCGCGCGGGACGCCGCTCGGGGCCTCGAAGTCGTCGGGGAGCTGCCGCTCCTGCGTGTTGGCGGCGATGCGCTTCTCGACCGCGCGGACGGACTCCAGGTAGGCATCGAGCTTGCCACGCTCTTCGACCGAGACGGTTTTGTAAAGCCGCCCGGCGTCGTAGCTGACGGCGTCGAGCACGCTTTGGCGGCGCTCCCAAAGGGCCTCCATGCGCTTCTGCCCGGCGGTGTCGACGCCGCCGAAGAGCCGGGCGAAGGCGGCGCGGGGGTTGACCTCGGGCGTGTTGGGCGTGTCCTCGCTGAGCCACGACATGTTGTACTGGTAAGCGCAACTATAGCCGCTGTCACAGGTGCCGGAGCTGCGCACGTTGCTGCAGGAAAGCTCCAGCGAGGGCAGCGGCGTGACGCCGTTGAGGCGGTCGGCGATGTGCTGGTCGATGGATTTGCCCGCGCGGATGTCCGACCCGCCGGTCTTCTTGAGCTGCACACCCGTCAGGTAGGTGCCGGTGGCACGGGCGTGGTCCCCGGCGCCGTCGCCGTTGCCGAAAGCCTTGTCGTGCTTGAGGCCGGAGACGACCGTAAGCGAGTCACTGACACCCTGCAGGGGCTCGAGGGACGGCGGCAGGCCGCTCAGGGCTTTGCCCTTGGGCCGCCAGTTCTCCATGATGACGCCGTTGGGATGGTAAACCCAGGCGAGGCGCAGCGGCTTGCCGTCCGGCGTGGTGGCGATGGGCAGCGGCTTCGGCGCGAGGTCGGCAAGGAGCCTGCCCGGCAGCGAATAAAACAGCGGCAAGGCGACGAGCGAACTTGCACCGCGCAGAAAGTGACGCCGCGGCATAGCGGATATGGGGGACGGATTAGCGGGCATCGGGAACCTCCTTTGGTTTGTCGAGTAATGCCATCTCGGGCGCGGGGGGCCGATGTTGCAGGCCGGGCGCGTACTCGAAGACGATGGCTTTGACGAGGGCGGAAAAACGGTAATCGGTCGCGGCGGTGGCGGCGGTGATGCGTTCGAGCGCGGCGCGGTCGCGCCAGGTGACGCCCCGACCGGTGGCGTAGATGGTCAGCTTGCGGGCGACGTTTTGGATGAAGTCCTCGCGATGCTCCTCCACGAGGTAACGCGCCAGGTCGACGGGCGAGTTCAGCGTCGTGCCGTCGAAGACCGTCTCGGGACGCACCTCGGCAAGTTCTTTTTCGGAGCGCCACTGCCCCACCCCATTGTAGGTTTCCAGCGCGAGCCCGAAGGGGTCCATGATGGCGTGGCAGGAGCGGCAGTCGGGGTTGTCCCGGTGCTGCGCCATGCTCTCACGCAGGGAGGCGGGCGCGGGGCCGTCGCCGGTTTCCTTGAGCGACGGGACGTTGTTCGGAGGTGGCGGCGGAGAGAGCCCGAGCAGGTTTTCCAAAATCCACTTGCCACGCTTGACCGGACTGGTGCGCCGCGGGTGCGAGGTCACGGTCAGCACGCTGCCCTGGCTCCAGATGCCGCGACGGGGCGTGTCCGCCAGGGAGACTTTCTGGAAGCCCTTGGGCTTGTCGGGCAGGCCGTAGAACTCGGCCAGACGCTGGTCGGCAAAGGTGTAATCGGCGTCGAGCAGGAGGAGGAGCGAGCGGTCGTTCTCAATGAGGTCACTGACGAAACGCTCAGTCTCCCGGCGCATCGACCACTTCACGGAGCCGTTGAAGCCCTCGTAGACCTTGCCGTCGGCCCAGTGCTGGGGCAGGTCGCGGAACTCCAGCCACTGCGCCGCGAAGTTCTCCGTCAGCGCGCGGGCCTTGGGGTCAGCCAGCATGCGAGTGATCTCGGTGTCGAGGTTGGCGTGGAGCTGGTTCTTCTTGGCCAGCTCGTAAAGGCGATCGTCCGGCGGCGCGCTCCAGATGAAGTAGGCCAGCCAACTCGCCAGTACGAAGGGGTCGGTGTCGTCGCCGGGCTCGTGGCGGAAGAGGAAGTGCGGCGAGGCGAAGACGGCGTCGATCACAGCTCGCATGGCGGCGCGGCGGTCGGGGTTTTCGCCCTTGAGGTTCTCCTGGTAGACGGCCCAGAGGGTATTCACGAGGTCCTTGCTGGCAGGCTTGCGGTAGGCGTTGCTGGCGAAGCGAAAGATGCCCGTGCGGATCTGCCGGGGATCGAGCTGGCCGAGATCCGCACCGAAGTAATACTCGATGAAGGCGGTGTGGAGGTCGTCGGCGGTCTGCTCGCGCGGGCCGGTGTACCCCACCCCGGCGACGATGAGGTTGCGGTCCCGCTGGCCCTCAGGGTTTTCTGGCCGGTAGTAGTCGTTTTCAAAAGTAATGGCGACCTTGAGCGGCGTCTCGAAGGCGGGCAGAACGCTCCCCTCGCGTGGCTTCGCGCCCTTAGCCAGCACGCGGAGCTTGGTCGGGAAACGATTGGGTTTATCGTCCTGGCCGGACTCGACGGAAAACTCCTGCAGCTTCTGGCCGTTGATATGCACAGCAGCGCGGGCCTTCTCGCCTCCGGCCTGTTGCGCGGCCAGCACCCACTCGAAGTCGTACACGCCGGGCGAGAGGTTGAGCGTGGTGCGCACGGCCTGATTCATGCCGGTGGAGGAAATCACCACGGCGTCGCCGATGTGGTAGCTGCTTTTCTTTTCATAATCGACGGCAGGCACGTACAGCGTGCGGCTGGCCCCCGGCGAGGGACAGGCCATATCCCCGGCCTCGGCAGCGAGCTCAAGGTACTTCTCCATCAGCAGCGGCGAGACCGTCAGCACGTCCGCCGTGGTGTCGAAACCGTAGCCGCTGTCGTCGGGCGGCAAATCCTTTGTAAAATCCTCGTCGACGAAGAGCAGCGCGCGCAGGGTATTGTTGAGCTGCGTGCGGTTGAGCCGCCGCAGGCTGGTGCTGCGCGGATGCCCGGCCTCGGTCATGGCGACGAGGCGGTCGTCGATGCCACGGATAAGCTCGTCGCGGCGGTCGACGGGCATTGGGCGTCCGTCCTCGGAGGGCATGTAGTGGTTGCGGAGGGCCTGCACCACGTCCGCCCACAGCTCGGGGTTTTCCGCAATGGTCGCCTCCTCGCGCTGCGCCAGCAGGTCGACGCCGCCCTCAGTCAGGAAGCCTCCATGGCACTCGTAGCAGTACTGCGCCATGGTCACACGCACCCGATGCCAGGACGGCGTTTCCATCTCCTCAGCAGCCCGGCCCGGCAACAGCACCCCCGCAAAAAGCACACCGGCCAGGACGGCTTTTTTCAAAATTGGGCCTGAAGAAAAGGAACACACGAGAATGGACTATAACGCTATAGAATAGGTAACTTAAGGAAACCTGATGCACCTTACCAGCAGATTCCGCTCCGCCTGAAAGCTTAGAAGGTGTTCTGTTAGCCCCTCAATCCCGGCACTCGACGATCAGCACCTGATGTCCGGTGATGGCGCCTTGGTTGTAGGGAGAGTCTTTGAGCTGAATCGGGACGCCGTCTGCGGCGAGTTGCCCGATGATCTGCGCGGCGAAGGGGTGCAGGTGGTCGGAGCCATCTTGCGTCATGATAGGATAGAGACGCATCTCCCCGCGGCAAACGCGCTGGAGCTCGCGTACGGCGGCAATGTGAAAGGTCAGGTCAAAGGTGTCGCCCAAGCTCAATCCTCCCCAGCGATTACTGCTGTAGCTGAAAAGGAAGTTGGCCGAGAGCACCAGGTCGAAGGTATTATCCTCGAAAGGAAGCTTCGGCAGCGCGGCGTGGACGTAGCGCCCGGCGGCCTTGCCCTCGGGGAAGTCTGCGGCAAATTTCTTTAAAGCAGCACGCTTGCTGTCGTGGAATGTTTCGTTCTCCCCATCTCCCTTGAACAAGCCGGTCTTGGCGATGACTTGCTCCGCGTCGTCGATATCCGCTGCTCCCAGCGCCACGATATCCTCGACCGGTTTTTCGTAGAGCGGATCGCAGCCAATCACGTCCAGCCCGCGCTTATGCGCCTCGCCCACGAAGGCATCCGGGCCGGACGGGCAATCGAGAATTTTCTTACCTTTCAAGCCCGCCTCCTCAAGCATCAACATGCCGAGCACTTCCTCGTAATCGCGGCCGTAAAAGTAGACGTGATCCAAAGCGAATGGACTCATGGGCCGGCAGCATAGCCGTCACCGGAGAAATGTCACTGAGCTTTTTGCCGGGCGGCCACAGCGTCGAGTGGGAAGTCCGCCTGCGTACCAAGGGGCAAGTCGATGCGGTCACCGCGTTTGGCCGACTCGTAGATGGCCAGGTAGAGCTCGGTGGTCTTGAGGGCGTTGTCGACGGACAACTCCGACTCGGGACCGCCTTCCATCCAGTCCAGCAGCGAGTGAGGAATACGCAGGGACTCCTCGCTGCCGTAGGCCGGCGGGTGCAACCCCGGGATTTCCGTTTCGGTCATGCCGTCGCGGTTGATCACGCGCATGGTTTTCTGGGTCAGGTGAATGACGCCCTCGCTCCCGAAGACGCTCAACGCGGCATCACCGGGCAGGGCCACGCCGCCGTCGAGTAAGGCGCGGGTGCCGTCGGCGAAGCAATAATAGCCGAGTGAATGGTCTTCCATGGTATGGCCGTAACGGAACTTCTCACCGCCACAACGTGCCTGCCCCATGACCCACTCCACGGGCTGATCTTTTGCCCACATGCGAAAGATGTCGTGCCAATGCGTGCCCCACTCCATCTGGTCCCAGTTCCCGATGGAACTGGCGAAAAGCATGGGCGTTCCGATGGCTCCCGCCTCCAGCAGCGCGCGCACCTTGCGGAACTGCTCCAGCGGGCGGCGGCAGTGGTTGACGATCAGCTTGACGCCGTTTTCAGCACAGAGGTCGCGCATGTCGCGGGCCTCGTCCATGGACAGCGCGAAGGGCTTCTCGCACCAGATGCCTTTGACACCGCCCTCCACACAGGCCTCGAGTACCTGCGGATGCGACCCGGCATAGGTGCAAATGCTGACCACCTCCGGTTGTGCCGTGGCAAGCATCTCGCGGATGTTAACGAAGCCGTGCGGCACCTCGAAGTGCGTGCAGAATCTTTTGAGGTTCTCAGGGTCGAGATCGCAGGCGCCGACGAAGTCTGCGCGCGGGCTGTCGTACCAGTCGGTGCCGTGAGCGTAACCGATGCTATGCGTGCCGAGTACGCCGCCGCCTTTGCCGCAACCAACCACGGCCACCTTGTATTTCTTGGATGAGGACATAGCTCGAAAAGGTCAGGATTCCAGAAGCCAGCGAATGGCGTTTTCCCAAATACGCCGGATGGCGGGTGCCTCGAAGGCGCGCAGGTCATGGCCGTTGGCTAGATAAACTGCCTTGCCCGCGCCGGGGAGGCGCCCGCCCTCTCCGGACAAAATCATGGGGAAGCGCGCACCTTCCATACGGGTCTGCGCATGGACGTCGATGGGCATATCATAAGCAGCCTGGACGTTCACGTAAACCTCGTCACGGACGACGAAGGGCTCGATGCCCTCGTTGAGCGGGTGCTTGTCGTCGGTCGGCTCGACCGCCACGAGGCGATTGCCGACGTCGTGGTTACTCAGCTTCCAGCGGAAGTAAAACCCGAGCAAGTTGCCGAACTCCGGCCAATCCGGATAGCTGGCCACGCCACCATGGAAGCCCAACACCGGTCGGCCCGAGCCCACGTAGTCACGCAGGCTCTGCTTGCGCGCATCGTCGAGCGGCTCGTAGGTCAAGCTACCCGCCCAGTCGTTGCTCATGCCGGGCCAGTGCAGCCCCATGACCGCAAGCAGGTCGACGGCGTCGAGGTCGTCGAAGGCGGGCGCGCCCTCGACGATTTCGCACTGATAGTCCGGCCCGAGCCAGCCCGCGATCATTTTGGCCTGATCAGTAGTAGGATGGAAAGCGGGGCCACCGGTAAAGAAGCGGATGTTTTTCATGGGGTTCCTTTCAAAAAAGAGTCAGTCCAGCAACGGCTTGAGGTGCGCGAGACTGCGCTCGGCCTGATCCACCGTGCCGCACTCGACCGACATGACGATGTCGCGCGGCGCGCGGCGGCACAGCTCTACGATGCGCGCCCAATCGATAACGCCCTCGCCGCAGGCACAACCCACCGGCGTGCCCGTGACATGCCCGCGCTCGGCGTCGGACTGGCTGTGTGGGATGTCCTTGGCGTGCACATGGACAAGGCCGTCGAGGAGCGACTCCAGCCAGTCATAGGGGTCGTGCCCGCAAAGGTAACTGTTGCCGGTGTCGAAGTTGTAACCGATGGACGGGCTGTCCACCAGCTGGTAAATTTTTTTCAGGCCTTCGGGATTCTTGCTGTACTGACGATGCGACTCCAACCCAATGAGAATGCCGCGCGGCTCGGCCACCTTGGCTCCCTCCATCAGACTGTAGCGGATAAGCGTGTAGTCCTCCTCCTCAGATGTCCACTCCGCCTTGTAGCCCTCGGAGGTGTTAATGACCGGCGCGCCGCACTCAGCAGCAAAACGCGCGGCCTGCTTGAGGTACTCCACTGCAATCTCCGGCTTGCACAACTGGCAGTGCGATGAAAGCCCGGAAAGCTTGACTCCATAATGCTCGCAGACCCGTTTGATGCGCAGGGGATCGTCCAGCATGGAAACGCTGTGGAAGTACCGTGCCTCACTGAGAAGCTCGCGTCCCCAGTGCACCATGGGCTCCACGTATTCGTAACCGAGCCGGGCGGCGGTTTCCACGCCCCACTCGAAGGACTTGTCCGCGTGGCGGACGAATTCCAGATTCACGCCGAGAGATACTTTTGCCATGACACATATCGGACAAGAAGCGTTCTACGGGGTCGAGACTTGCCAGTGGCCATCTTTCACTATTACTGGTATTTATTTTGCATCATGAGCTCATCCACTCTTGAAGAGAATATGCCTATCTGGCAGCTCCCGCTCGGCAAACCGCCGGACATCACCTACACCGGTGTGGGCAGCCACGGGCATGAAAAAACCTCCCGGCGCTACTGCCTGGACGGGGTGTGGTCGGTGCACCTGCACCGCTACGACGGCTGGCTGGAGCTCGACGACGCACGCTACCCGCTGCACGACGGCGCGGTCACATTGGTGCCGCCCGGCACGCCCTTCCGCCATATTTGGCGTCATCCCGGCTCGGTGCATTTCTTCAGTCTGTTTCGCGTTTCTAAAAAAGCCACCACGACGAGCCTGCCTTTGCTGCAGGATTTGGGCGAAGACACCCCCTTGTGCTTCGATGAACTCGGCGAAGCGGCCGGCCGGTTCTTTAGTGAGCCAGCGCGGGCCGTCGCGGCAGTCTGGCAATTTCTGTGGCGCCTGAAGGACAAAGCGGAGGCCAGGCAGGTCGCCGTGGGAACGGAAGAAGAACGCCGCCTCGCCGCCTGCCTGAAACTCATCGAGGAACGCATCGGCGAGCGCTCGGCATTGGGGGACATCGCCACGGAGGTCGGCCTGACCCGTAACCAGATGATACGCCTCTTCAAGCGCCGACTCGGGATAAGTCCGCTCGACCACCTCATGGCCCGCCGCTGGGAGCGCGCTCACGCCCTGCTAACCTCCACCCCGCTGCCACCCAAGCACATCGCCATCGACCTGGGCTTCGGCGACTTGAGCCATTTCAACAAGTTTGTACGGCAGCGCGGCGGCAAATCCCCTCGCCGCCTCCGTGAGGAGGGACTGTAGTCGCCTATTTTTAGCTTTCAGCTTGGTGCTTTCAGCTTTTAGCTACTCCCCCTCATGGAAGCTTTACCCAATGTTCTGGCGCAGCGTTATGCGTCTGATGCGATGAACGCGATTTGGTCCCCCGAGGGACGTATCGTGGCCGAGCGCGAGCTGTGGATTGCCGTGCTGAAGGCTCAACGGGACCTCGGCGTCGCGGTGCCCAAGGGCGCCATCGAGAAGTTCGAGGCGGTCAAGGACCAGGTGAACCTGGCCAGCATCGCCGAGCGCGAGCGCATCACCCGCCACGACGTCAAGGCGCGCATCGAGGAGTTCTGCGACCTCGCCGGGGCCGAGGGCGTCCACCAGGGCATGACCTCCCGCGACCTGACAGAGAACGTCGAGCAGTTGCTCGTGCTCCGCGCGCTGGAGCTGACCCGCGAAAAGGGCGCCGCCGCCCTCGCCGCGCTGAGCCGCCGCGCCGAGCAGTACAAGGACTTGGCCATCACGGCCCGCACGCACAACGTTGCCGCGCAGGCCACCACCTACGGCCGCCGCCTCGCGATGTTCGGGGAAGAACTCCTGCTCGGCTGGGAGGCCCTGGACCGCTTTATCGACAACTACCCGGCGCGCGGCCTCAAGGGCGCAGTCGGCACCCAGCTCGACCCGCTGAACTTGCTAGGAGGTGACGTCGGAAAAGTGGCTGAACTGGAAAAGCGTTTTGCCACCCACCTCGGCTTCGAGAAGGTCCTCGACGCCCCGGGGCAGGTCTACCCACGCAGCATCGACTTCGGCTGCATCAGCGCCCTCTACCAGTTGGCCAGCGGCCCGGCCTCTTTCGCCCGTACCCTGCGCCTCATGGCCGGCCACGAGCTAGCCTCGGAGGGCTTCCTCCCCGGGCAGGTCGGCTCCTCCGCCATGCCGCACAAGATGAACAGCCGCTCCTGCGAGCGCGTAGACGGTTTTCATCTTATCATTCGGGGGCATCTCACGATGGCCGCCGGACTGGCTGGCGACCAGTGGAACGAGGGCGACGTCTCCTGCTCCGTCGTGCGCCGCGTGGCCCTGCCGGACAGCTTCCTCGCCATCGACGGCCTCTTTGAAACCCTTCTGACCGTCTTCGGCCAGATGGAAGCCAACCCCGCCGTCATCGCGCAGGAAAACGCGCACTACCTGCCCTTCCTTTTGACCACCACAGTGCTCATGGCCGCCGTCAAGGCCGGTGCCGGACGCGAGACCGCGCATGAGGTCATCAAGGAGCACGCCGTCGCCACCGCGCGGGACATCCGCTCGGGCAACACCAAGGACAACGACCTCTTCACCCGCCTCGCCAACGATGACCGCCTGCCGCTCGACCAGGCAGCGCTGGACAAGATTTTGGAAAATGGCGCCAAGGCCACCGGCATGGCCGCCGCCCAGACCGACGCCTTCGTTGGCCGCGTGGAGCAAGTTCTCAAGCGCTTCCCCGACGCCAAGGATTACCAGCCAGGCGCGATTTTGTAAGCGAGCTTAAAGCGAAAAGCTTAAAGCCCAAAGCGGGATACTCCTTAACGGGTATCAAATAGAAATAACATACCAATGTCCCTCTTTGCTTTAAGCTTTTAGCTTTCGACTTTCCGCTTCTCCCATGATTCCCACCCTCATCCTGCGGCACCCGAAGGAGCGCTTGTCGAAGTGCAGCCTGGAGCCCTTGCGTGAACGCAATGACTTGGTCTTCGTCAAAGCGACCGAGCGTGTGGTCATTGATGTCACAGGCTTCATCCTGCTGGCCGTCGACGCTCCGGCGCTCTCGCCCGAGGATGCCCTGGTCGGCGAGACGGAGGCCAAAGCTTTGCGTGAGAAAGTTACTTTGCAAGGCTTACCCTTCAACGGGCAGCGCCCCCTGCTGCTGCTGGACTCCACCTGGCGCTTGTTGTATCAACTCGAAGCCTGCCTGCGCGGCACGCCCATACGGAGAAGCTTGTCCGGAGGCATCACCACCGCCTACCCCCGCGTGAGCAAAATCGCGGAAGACCCTGCCGCCGGGCTGGCGTCCGTCGAGGCCCTTTACCTCGCCCGCAAACTCCTCGGCGACGACAACCCGACCCTGCTGGCACACTACCACTGGCGCGACGCCTTCCTAGCGCAGTTGGCATAGTCACAGCGCACTGCGTGATATTGACAAATACTGGACGCGGGTAAAAACTTCGCGAATGCGCTCTCTCGTTATCGTTCCCATTGCCATCGGCTGCCTGGCTATCGGCTTCGCTGTCGGGTATTATGCCAAGCCCGACGCGCCGAGTGCCACTTCGGCGAATCCGTCATACTCTTCCACCACTCAAAGAGTAAGCACCTCATCATCCAAACTGCCTGCCAGGGACGTCGATGAGCTTATCCAGCGTGCGGACGAACGACCATCCATCAGCGGGCTCGTGGAGGTCCTCACCATCGCCAACACGATGGGACCGGAGGAAATCCGCGTGACGATTCAGCAGATGAAGGAGGACGAGGCCACCGGGGCTTACACGCATTGGATTTTCAGCGGTCTCATGACACGCTGGACGGAGCTCGACCCCCAATCGGCTTTGGATTTCGCCGTAGAACCTGACGACGATGGCAACCCGGACTACGGCAAACTCTCCACCGTCATTACGATCTGGACGGAAACCGACCAGGATGGCGCTTTGGCTGCCATCGATCGCATTCAGGAGGAAAAAGCGCGCAAGATAGCGGAAAGCATTTTTGTCAACTCCATCGCCAAAGACGACCCCGAGCTGGCCCTTAGCATGTTGGACCTCACCGACGAACAGGCGCGCTATCGGCTCCAGGGCATCTTCAGTAACTGGGCCAAGAAAGATCCCGCCGCCGCCCTCACCGCCATCAACGATCTGGACAGTACTGAAAACCGGCAAATGGCTCTGCACGGCTATTTTAACTACATGGCCCAGGAAAACCCGGCCCAGGCCGCCCAGGAGGCGCTCCACAACCTGGACCAGGAGCAGGTTCCGCGCACTTTCAGCACCATCCTGCAGCAATGGGCATCCAAGGATATCGATGGAGCCCTGTCCTTTATCGCCTCCATTGATGACCTCATGCTGCGCCGTAAAATCATGAGCAACGCCTCCTGGTCTTTGACGCGGGAGCATCCGGAAAAGGTTTTTTTCTGGGGCCAGCAGAATCTGGATAGCCAGACGTTCGGGCAAATTCGTTCCTCTGTCCTCTCACAGATGGCACGCAAGGACCCCCATCAGGCGATTCAGTTCGCACAGAACAATCTGGGTGCGCAGGATTTCAAGGATTCTCTGTCCAGCATCATACAGACATGGGCACGCGAGGACCTCGACGCCACCTTGGCTTACGTTTCTTCAATCGATGATGCACAGATCCGCAGCCGGATTGCCCAAAACATGATTTGGACCATATCCGAGAAAGACCCGGAGAAGGCCTTTAGCTGGACTATAGAAAATATGCAGGGCAGCCAACTGCGCCACGCCAGCAGTCAAATGATCCGCAAGGTCGCCGAAAAGGACCCGAAACGTGCCGCCGAGTTGGTCCAGCAATTACCCTACGGCGAGGCGTATTCGAATTCCGTTTCTACTCTGGCATCCGCCTGGACTCAAACCGATCCCCAGGCTGCCATCCAGTGGATTTACTCTCTCCCTCAAGGGCCGGATCGCACGAACGCTTTTAACAACTTCGCCTCCAGCTATGCCCGGGAGAATCCCGAGCTGGCCCTTACCTACGCCCAGCAGTTCCCCGACGGCGAAGAGAAAACCAAGCTGATTGTCGAGGTTGCCGAGGCCAAGGTCGAGCAGGACCCTATTGCCGCCATGCAGTGGACAAATACCCTCGCCGATGAAAAGCTGCGCGAGCAAACGCAATACAACGCCCTGAGACGCTGGGGCTCGACGGATACCGCCGCCGCCGTGCAATTCCTCATGCAAAACCCGCAACTGAAGCTGGACGACAACCAGTACCGCAACCTCGCCCGCAGCATGGCTTACCAGAACCCCGCCATCGCGGCCAACTGGACCCTGTCACTGGAAGGCAATGCCCAGAAGCGCGCTGTCGATGTCCTCACGGAGCAGTGGCTGCGCCAGGACACCTACGCGGCCTCCGAATGGATCGCGCAGTTGCCCGAAGGCGATGCCCGACAGGAGTCTTTGAAGAATCTGGTCAACGCCGTCTACCGCAGCGAGCCCGATGCTGCCTTCGACTGGGCTCTGGCCATTGAAAACGCGGACTCGCGCAAGAAAGCCACCGAGCGCGTGGTAAAAGAGTGGAAGAAGCGCGACCAGAACGGCGCCTGGCAAACGGTCAACGCCAGCAGCCTGCCTCTGGACGAACGAGAAGCACTGCTCAATATGCTCAAGGACTAGCCGTTTTCGCCTCCACGGAGGGACCAGGAAAAACTTTGAGGCTTGCTTTTCGGGCACTTCCTGCTAGTCTTTTCTCAATAAAAATACAGCCGCCATCGCGGCTTTTTGGGGCCTTCACCCCAGTCACCTGTCTTCAACCTGTCCGAATATGTCCACTCCTTCCATAACAGAAGGCGAGCATGCTGATGCTCCCGAAACGGAAGAACAAAACACCCCCTGGATCGGGGTAGATTTGGACGGCACCCTGGCCAAGTTCGGCATGTGGAGCGGCTTCAGCCATATCGGCAAGCCCGTCAAGCCCATGCTTGAGCGTGTGCGCAAATGGCAGGCAGAAGGCTACCGCGTTAAAATTTTCACCGCCCGCGCCTCAATCCCTGAGGCAATACCCCCGATACAAAAGTGGTTGAAAAAGCACAAACTGGGAGACCTGGAAATCACCAACAAGAAAGACTTCTCGCTGGTGGAAATCTGGGATGACCGGTGTGTTCATGTCGTTGCCAATACCGGACGGCCCATGCGTAGCCCCTCAGTCATGGCCCGCCCCAAAGCCCCGCTCCTGGAAGAGGCGTTTCCCCACGAAAATCGCCCTACCCTGGCCCCCAAATCGTTCACACAATCACAAGCAACTGCATGAAACATATATCGGGACAGAACACACTTTTGGCAGTCTCACTTATCGTAGTCTTCGCCATTAGTGGCTGCTTTTTTAAGAGCGCCGGGGAAAAGGACACGGCCACCGAACAGTCGACGCCAAACGTGGTGCACAGCACACAGGTGGCGACGGTCAAGTAGGCGCCAGCGTAGAAGTCAAGGCCGCCAGTCTGAGGTCAACAGCACCTTTCCCTGTCTCGATTCAAACGCTCGTTCTACGGCTTTAAGGCCCTCTGCCACGGGAAAACGGCTGTCCACCGGCATGGTCATGACGCCATCCCTCAGCAGCCGGCAAACCTCGTCCATCATTGAGGTGGCTTCTTCGGGAGTGTGCGTGCGGAACCAACGGTCCATCCAGTAACCGCGCAGGCACAGGTCCTTAAAGATGAGCTCGCGTGTGGGAAAGCGCACCTTGTCGCCGACCATGCCACCAAAGGTCACCAGCGTGCCTCCCTCGGCCATGCATTTGACGATGCGCATCACGCTGTCGCCACCAATGGAGTTCAGGCCGAGCTTAGGCAAGGTGCCGCCCGTGAGCTCCTTGATTTGTTTTTCATAGCCGGAATCCTCGGCCACAACCGCGGTTGCGCCGGCCTCCTCCAAAGGTCCCGACCACACCCCTGCATCACGGACCACGCATAGGGTCTTTAGTCCCATACTTTTAGCCAAACCCGTCACGCAAAAGCCGACGGCGGAGTTGCCTGCATTCTGGATAATCCAGTCGCCCGGCTCGAAATCGACAAAGTCCTTGAGAATGCGGTAGGCCGTGGGAGGGTTGACGTAAGCCTGCGCCGCGAGCGCGTCATCAAGGCCTTCGGGAAAGAGCGTGAGGGCCTCCGCCGGAACCACGGTCGCCTCCATCCACGCACCGGGCGTTTCCGGCATACGCGCGCGACGGCCCAGCAGGGCTTTGTCAACGCCCTCGCCGACGGTCACGATCTCGCCCACGCCCTCGCGACCGGCCACAGCGGGCAATTCCTTCAAGCGCCCGTAGCTGCCGCCAATCATGCCCATGTCGGACGGGTGGATGACCGCGCAACGCAGGGCCAACAGGACCTCACCCGGGCCGGGCTCGGAGACCTCTTTCGACTCTACCGACAGCACCTCAAGGGGCTTGCCATGTTCTTTGTAGACGACTGCTAAGGCTTCTTTCATAGGGTTATTTTTGTCCGCAGATTACGCAGATTACCACAGATTATTTATACTTGGGTTGTTTGAAGCTACTTTTCATGAATTGATTAGGTAATCTTTCCCCAAAAGAAACCATCTGCGTTCATCTGCGTAATCTGCGGATAAAAAACTCCTGACTTGCGTCTGTGGCCTATCCGTCTTCCGTCTTCGCCATGCAACATCCCTTTCTTGCTGATACTTTCCACATTCCCTGGAGCGAACTCACGCCTGACCGCGTCGAGGCCGACATCACCGCTGCGCTGGAGCAGGCCCAGGCAAACATCGACGCCATCATCGCGCTCAAGGAGCCGCGCAGCTACGACAACACCCTCCTCGCCTTCGAGGAGTCCTGCCAGGACCTCTCCCGCGCCTGGAACCTCGTCGGCCACCTCGACAGCGTCAACAACAGCAACGAGCTCCGCGAGGCCAAGAACGCCATGCTGCCCAAGGTGACCGAGTTCTTCTCCAAGATTTTCCTCAACGACCAGCTCTGGGCAGCGATTAAAGACTACGCCGAAACCGACGACGCTGCATCTCTCACCGGCGTACGCAAACGGCTGCTCGACGAAACCATTCTGGACTTTGAGCACAGCGGCGCGGACCTGGCCCCCGAGCAGAAGGAGCGCATGCACGCCATCGAGGCCGAGCTGGCCCAGCTGACCCAGAAGTATTCCGAGAACACCCTCGACTCCACCAACGCCTGGGAGCTGGTCATCACGGACGAGTCCAAGCTCGCGGGCCTGCCGGACTCCGCCAAGGACGCCATGCGCGAAGACGCCCTGGCCAAGGGCTACGGCACCGAAGCCGAACCGCAGTGGCGCATCAGCCAGCAAATGACCTCCGTGCTGCCCGTCATGAAGTATTTGGATGACGACTCCATCCGCAAGCAGGTCTGGGAGGGCGGCAAGAGCATCGGCGCGGTCGAGCCGCACGACAACACACCGCTCATCCAAAAGATTCTCCTCCTGCGCGACGAGAAGGCCAAGCTCATCGGCAAGGCAAACTTCCCCGACCTCGTTACCGCCCGCCGCATGGCCAAGAGCGGACAGGCCGCGCTGGCCTTCACCGAGGATTTACACAAGCGTGTACACAAGGCCTTCGAGGAAGATTTTGCCGACATCGAGAAGTTCAAGGCGGAGCAGACGGGCCAACCGCAGGATCGTTTGGAACCGTGGGAAACCGGCTACTGGTCCGAAAAGCTCCGCAAGTCCAAATACGACTTCGACGAGGAGGACACCCGCCCCTACTTCGCCATGCCCTCCGTCAAGAAAGGCATGTTCGCCATCACGGAAAAGCTCTTCGGCGTCAGCATCGAGGCCCGCAGCACTTTTTATCGGGATGCCGCAAGCGGTGAAAAAACGGTCCACTCCGTTCCCGGCTGCGAGCAGGAGCCCATCGAGGTCTGGCACCCCGAGGTCGGCTTTTACGA
This sequence comes from Verrucomicrobiia bacterium, assembly GCA_030432235.1. Taxonomy (GTDB): domain Bacteria; phylum Verrucomicrobiota; class Verrucomicrobiia; order Opitutales; family Cerasicoccaceae; genus JAUIHT01. Next base: position 53,783 of record JAUIHT010000002.1, read on the forward strand.
AATGGTCGACGCCGACGGCAGCACCCTGGGCGCGTTTTACACCGACTGGCATCCACGCGAGTCCAAGCGCGGCGGCGCCTGGATGAACTACCTGCGCACGGGCGGCCCCAAGGACGACGGCTCGCTGGCCCCGCACCTCGGCCTGATGTGCGGCAATATGAGTAAGCCCACCGGCGGCAAGCCCGCTCTGCTGACCCATGACGAGGTCGAGACCGTCTTCCACGAGTTCGGGCACCTCATCCACCACCTGCTCGGGCGCGTGGAAGTCAAGAGCCTCAACGGCGTCAACGTCGCCTGGGACTTCGTCGAGCTGCCCTCCCAAATCATGGAAAACTGGACCTGGGAGCGCGAGGCCCTCGACTTCTTTGCCCAGCACTACGAGACCGGCGAAAAGATTCCCGACTCCCTCTTTGACAAGATGCTCGCGGCGAAAAACTTCCAGCAGGGTGCCTTCACCATGCGCCAGCTCGGCCTCGGGAAGCTCGACCTGGAGCTGCACCTGAACCCGCAAAAGTACGCCGAGGGCGACCTCGACGAGCTGCTCCAAGAAGCCCTCGCGGATTACAGCTATCCCTTCAAGACCACGCCGCCGAGCCTCGTGCGTCGCTTCGGTCACCTCTTCAGCGATGCCACCGGCTACGCCAGCGGCTACTACTCCTACAAGTGGGCCGAGGTCCTCGACGCCGATGCCTTCGCCCGCTTCAAGGAAGAAGGCGTCCTCAACCGCGACACCGGCATGAGTTTCCGCAAGTGCATTTTGGAAAAAGGCAACTCCGAGCCGCCAGAGAAATTATTCAAAGACTTCCGAGGCCGCGAGCCCGACGCCGAGGCACTGTTACGCCGGAGCGGTCTGGTGGCCTAATCAATTGCGTTCGAGAACCTCCCAAGCAGAGGTTTCCATATCGAACTTGATGGGTAGCGTTCGCTCCTCAAGCATCAAGTTGATCGCATCATCGCCATCTTCGGCAACGACCCACCGGTCATCATAGAGCATTTTCACGGGCTTCAAGCCACTGCCTTCATAGCGCGACATAACGAGCTCCACTTCGCCATCACCATCGCGGTCCATACGAAATTCACCTTCGTTGTTTAGCATGGTCCAAAACCGGCCATCATTATTCGTCGAGACCGCTTTGAAATAGTGATTCTTATCAACGGAGTATTTGCTATCGCCATATGTCTCTGGACCGTAGCCGCCCTTCTTTAAATCCAGAACATAGAAGTCCGCCTTACCGTCATTGTCCTCATCGCGCATACAAAGGATTGGACGACGAGACTCTTTATTCCAAACCATGAGAGATTCCTCACCGGGAACTTGGCCAACAGAAATAATATAGTCGCCATAAACCTTGGGCTCAGAGAAATCGGTTTCGTCATCTCGAAGAGTGACCCTTGCCTTTTCGTAAGTCAGCTTTTGATAAACCGACATTGAAGCTAAAGAGACAACCACACCGACTAAGAATACGAGCAGATACTTCATTACCCAATAATACTAAATTAAAATAGCGTCGTAAAGGTCAATGAAGATGAACGACACTCTAATCCATGGACCCCTTTCTTGCAGCCGCGATTGAAGAAGCCCGCCAAGGTTTGGTCGAGGGCGGCATCCCGATTGGGTCGGTCATTGTGTACCGGGGTGAAATCATTGGCCGGGGGCACAACAAGCGCGTGCAGGATGGCAGCGTGGTGCTGCATGGGGAGATGGATGCGCTGGAGAACGCCGGGCGGCGCTCGGCGGCAGTCTACCAGGAGTGTACTATTTATACCACCCTCTCGCCCTGCCCCATGTGCAGCGGCGCGATTCTGTTATATAAAATCCCCCGGGTGGTCATCGGCGAGAATGTGACCTTCATGGGCGACGAAGCGCTGTTGAAATCACGCGGCGTCGACGTGACTGTCCTCAACGACCCCGCGTGCATCCAGATGATGCAGGACTTCATCGCGCAACACCCACAGCTCTGGAACGAAGACATCGGCGTGTAAGCTTTGATAGTGTGGAAGCGGCATCTTGCCGCTTTACCTATCATACCCTAAGCGGCAAGATGCCGCTTCTACCTTTCGAGCCTCCCTACCCTAAAACTTTTCCGCCCAGGCTTGTGCGCCGCGCATAATCATCTCCACGGCGACGGTGCCCACGACGAGCGCCATGATGCGTCCGGCAATTTCGATATAGCGCTGCACGAGGGCCTCCTGCTGCTTGCGCACGGCGTCGTGTAACCACTTCAACAGTACCATGACGACACAGCTCAGGGCCACCGATCCGGCGATGACGATGCAGGCCATCAATGGCTCGAGGCGCTTGCCCGCGATGATGCTCGCACTGATCGTACCCGGCCCAATCAGCACCGGCATGGCAATGGCACCCGCGAGATGCTCGGACTCGCCGCGCAGCATCGTAATGGCACGCGGTCCCTGAAAGACGAATTGCAAACCAATCAACAGAAACACAATGCCACCGAAGATTTGGAACGAGGCGAAGTCGGCCTGCAGAAATTGCGTAAACATCGCTTCGCCCAACAGCGCGAAAACACAAAACACCACCGTGGCTATCAACCAGGCCCGCAGCATGACGCTGGCAAAGGTGCGCTTATCGAGCTTCTCCACCACATCCAGCAGGTAGATGATGACGAGAAACGGATTAAGCAGGACGAGAATCAATCCGGCTGTCTGTATTGCCACTTCCATAACCGAATCGGACTCTACCCAGCCCTGTTCTCGGGGCAATGTTTTACCGAACCGATATCAGTGCTGCGCGATTTCCTCAGGGTCTTTGCAGCGCCCGGCCTCACACTGGATGGTGACGTGCGTTATCTCGTAGCGGTCGTGCAGGATGTCCTCGATTTCGTCGAGCATACAGGCGGTCGCGCTGACCATGCGGTCCTCGACGTCGATATGCGCCTCGAAGTGGATGTTCTGATCGTTGAGCTGCCAGAGGTGGACGTGATGCACGCCGCGCACACCCTCGACGTTGGCCACTGCGCCGCTGATTTCCGAAATATTCATCCCTTTGGGCGCGGACATCATGACGATGCCGATGGCCTCCCCGAAGATGCTCCAGCTCTCACGAATGAGCCACACGCTGATGGCAAGGGTCAGCAGCGGGTCGATCCAGTTCCAGCCCAGCCAGAGGATGGCGATGCCGCCTAGAATGACACCGACGCTGACCACTGCGTCGCTGAGCACATGCAGGTAGGCCGAGCGCATGTTGATGTTATCCTTGGCGCCTTTTTGCAGCAGGATGGCGTTGACGATGTTCGCCACCAACCCGACGAAAGCCACGCCGATCATCCAGTCAGCCTTGATATTCTCCGGATGGATAAAGCGCAGGATGGCCTCCCAGATGAGCCATACGCTGATGCCGATGAGCACGCCGGCGTTGAGCGCAGCGGCGAGGATTTCCGCGCGCTTGAACCCGAAGGTGTGCTTGGCCGTGCCGGGACGTTCACCGAGCTTGAGCGCGACGAAGCTGATGACCAGCGCGATGGCATCCGTGGCCGTGTGGAGCGCGTCCGACATGAGCGCAAGACTGCCCGAGATCAGGCCGCCAATGACCTGCGCCACCGTGATAATCAGGCTGACGCCCATCGCCTGCAGCAGGCGTTTCTTGGGAATGCCCTTGGCCGAGTGGCTGTGCCCCTCGTGGTCGTGGGCTCCGTGATCATGGTGCATGTGCATGGCGTGCGATAGACAAGCCGGACATGCCGCCCCGTGCAACCTTATTGCGAGGCAGTCTCTACAGCTTCCACCGGCTTTGGCTGCCCGGAGCCTGGTTCGGTCAGGTAAACAATCTCGATGGGAAACGGCACACCTTTGAACCCGTGCTTGCCCAGCGAAGACGCTTGCGCGATACCCGGCGAAAGCGCCTGGCTGAAGTCCTGAGTCGCCACAAAGTAGGTATCCAGCTCGGCGTTGAGCTTCTCAAGCCGTGCGGTCAGGTTGACGGCGGAGCCGATGGCGGTGAACTCGCAACGCCCCTCCGACCCGATTTCCCCGGTGATGACACGGCCCGCGTGTGCAGCGGCGCCGTTGCCGAGGCCGTGCGGCTTTAGCAACGGTTCCGTTTCGTGCTGGATGCGAAAGACGGCCCGTGCGGCGGCATCGTGAGGATTACCCTCGTCGGAAAACAACCCAAAGAGCGCGAGGTAGCCGTCACCGAGGAACTTGTTCAGCACCCCGCCCTCCTCCTCGACAATGCGGCAGACGACCTCGAAGTAGCGATTGAGCAGCCCTGCGACTTCGCTCGGCAGGCTTTCGCTGGAGAAGGCGGTAAAGCCGCGAATGTCCCCGAAAACGATGACCGCGTCGGTCTCGCGCGGGGCCAGCGCCTGGGCGTCACTGGTCAGGATGCGCTGGGCGACATCCCGCGACACGAAACGGCCGAAGGTCTTTTCCAGGGAAGATATCTGCAAGGCATCGTGCACGGAAGTATTCAGGTAATTCTTCAGACGCCGGGCGGCGAAACCGCACACCACGCCGAGTGCTACGAGGATGACGACCTTCATCAGGGTAACGTCCAGCGCCAGGCTCGGTACGCGCTCAATGAGCTCATCCGAAGGACTGATAATGAATAGGTAAAGGAGCAGAAACTCCAAGCCCGCCACCACTCCGGCGAAAACGCCCAGCCAGGGTTGCAAGCGGAATGCCGTGATGGCCGCGACCAAACCATAGGCCATTGGCGGCATCGAGCTGAGTGCGTATTCCGGCCCCTGAGATATGGTGTCGGCAAAGATAGCCCCCGAAACCAGTGTGATCTGCAGGAAGGTGTTTAGGAAGCGCAGATAGGGCGAGTAGTACCCCAGATGAATGATCAGCGCGAGCAGTGCGAAAGACGGTGCCATGACGGCCACCAGCAGCGTGATGTCATGGAACAAGTCCTCGGAAACCTTCGGCGCAAACCCAAGGAAGAGCGAATACGTCAGGAAAATAACCAGGAACCAGACCAGGCAGGATGCCTTCTCGCTTTTGGCCTCCCGTCGCAGGTACTCGACCTCGACCAAAGAGGCAAAGGACGCTTGACGTTCTCCCAGCTGTTGCTTCCAGTTTCTCACTTTCCCTATTGGCTACACTAATGACACGTATTCAAGTTTCTTTTCTGAAAGCACTTACGCCGCTGTTGTTCCTTCTCGCAAACGATCTCCTCGCTCACGGTATTTTCCGTAATGGCGACGATGCCCAAAGCATGGCCCTGGGAGGCATCGACACGCCGGAGGCCGGTACTCCCGTCAGTGCCCTGCAAGGCAACCCGGCGGGGTTGAGCTTCCAGGACCGCAACGCCGTGCAGGCCAGTTTATCTCTCGGCATTCTGGACGGCGACTTTAGCAATTCGGTCAACCAAAACAGCCCGCTGAACACCGGCCAGGGCGTCATCCCCTCGGTCGGCGTTCGCTATCAAATCGAGGGCATGCCCATCACCCTCGGCCTGGGCATCGCCGCCGAATCCGCCCTGGAGGCCGACTGGCGCTACAACGACGCGCCCGGTGGCCTCGGCGGTACGGTCAGCTACGGCGTGCAACAGAACCGCTCCAAGTTCGTGGCCGCGCGCTTGGCCGCAGGCGCCTCGTGGGAGATCAACGAATACGTGGCCGTCGGCGCGGTCGGTGGCATGGTCTACAACGACAATCAACTGACCGCCCCCTACACCTTCCAGAACTCGCCCGGCATTAGCGGGGCCAAGACACTGCTGGATCTCAAGACCACCGGCATCGGCTGGAACGGCAACTTCGGCATTATGGTGAAGCCTACGGAGTGGCTCCAGCTCGGTGTCAGCTACCAGACGCCCACCCGCATGAGTACCAGCGGCCAGGCCGACGGCAATGCCTACGCGCAGTTCGCCGCGCTCAGTGTGGCCGCGCCGGCGAACTTTACCTACAAGGCCAACATCCAGACCTCGCTGCCGCAGATCGTCTCCGTCGGGGCCAAGGTCAGCCCGGTGTCCTGGGGCAGACTGTTCTTCCAGGCCGACTGGGTGGACTATGCCAATGCCTTCGACGACCTCGTCATCAACCTATCCAACGGCACCAATGCCACGCTCAACACCCTCACCGGCGGGAACAGCTTCACCGAAACCTCGCCGCTGAACTGGCAGAGCGTCTGGGTCTACCGCGTCGGCACGGAAGTTGATGTACTCGATAACCTGCGCTGGCGCGTCGGCTATACCTACGGTGACAACCCCGTGCCCACCGCCACCATCACCCCGCTGACTGCGGCAATTAACGAGCAGACCATCGGTACCGGCGTGATTTACAATATGGAAGACTGGGAGCTCGCGCTCACCTATCAGTACGACATCAAGAACACGGTCAACGTGAACAACAGCCAGATTCTCAACGGCGAATATCAGGGCAGCAGCATCTCCCTGGACGGACACTGGGTGGCCTTCTCCGCGTCGTATTTGTTTTAAGCGGAACGAATTCCAGACCATGGGGCATGGCAACTGCTGCTTATAGGCAGCCATACTTCCACTCATTCATCGGGTTGCCTCCCGCCAACCACGATATTGTCGTCCCATGAAAACTGCCACGAAGAAGAGTTCGCCCAAAACCAAGACCAAGAAAGCCGTCAAAAAGCCGGGCAAAAAGGCCGCTCCCAAGAAGGCGTTGAAGAAGGCCAAAAGCGAGGAAGCAAAAAGCCTGATGGAAAAAGCCTTCCCCATGGTGGCCGCCATCGACGAGCAGGTACGCGCCAGCATCCCGCCGGAGCTGGTCGAGCGCGTCAAAAACGCCACCAGCAAGAAGCAGATTATCAGCGATCACTATCCTTACGAAAAGATGATGAAGAGTGCAGTCTACGAGGAGGAAATCGAGCTGCTGCAAATCGAGCTGGTCAAGATGCAGGCTTGGATCAAGGAAAGCGGCGAGCGCATCGTCATCGTCTTCGAGGGTCGCGACGCCGCCGGCAAGGGCGGCACCATCCAGCGTTTCACAGAAAACCTCAACCCACGCGGTGCGCGCGTCGTCGCCCTGGCCAAACCGTCGGACACCGAACGCGGCCAGTGGTACTTCCAGCGCTACATCCAGCACATGCCTACCGCCGGCGACATCGTTTTCTTCGACCGCTCCTGGTACAACCGCGCGGGCGTCGAGCACGTCATGGGCTTTTGCACCCCGCACGAATACCTGGAGTTCATGCGGCAGGCCCCGGAGTTCGAGCGCATGCTCACGCGTAGCGGCGTACGGCTGTTCAAGTACTGGTTCTCCGTCAGTCGCGAGGAGCAGCTGCGCCGCTTCCTCAGCCGCGCCAAGGACCCGCTCAAGCAGTGGAAGCTCAGCCCGATGGACGTCGAGTCGCTCGGCCGCTGGGACGAGTACACCAAGGCCAAAACCTCCATGCTCTTTTACACCGACACCAAAGACGCGCCCTGGACCATCGTCCGCTCCGACGACAAAAAGCGCGCGCGCCTCAACGCCATCAAGTACCTGCTCAAGAGCATCCCGTACGAAGGCAAGGACGAGGCGCTGATCAAGGTCGATAAGCGCATCATCGGCTCGGCCAAGGATATCTACGAGTACGGTGAAAACGCCCCCCAACCCATCGCCGGGGCTGCCGCATGACAACTTCCGTAACAAAACGGCAACAATGCACGGTTTTGCTCGCCAGCAACAGGTAGACTTTTTCAACTGTCGGATATGGCACTGAGAATGCGCAAGGCCGAACGGGCCGAAGAAGAGTTCCAGATGGCGCCCATGATCGACATGGTGTTCCTGCTGCTGGTCTTCTTCATGTGCGTCAGTACCCTCGCCCAGGCCCAGAAAGTCGCCGAGGTCGAGCTGCCGGAGTCCGAGGAGTCCGACGTACCCGAGGACCTCTCCGACCGCGGCACGGTGTCCGTCGACGCCGCCGGAGTCATCTACCTCGGGGCGGCGCCGATCAGCCTGGAGGACATGAAGGCGGCCATCACCGCCTCCATGAAGGAAAACCCGCGCATGCGCATCCTCGTGCGCGCCGACCAGTCCGCCGAGTACGGCGACATCAAGAAGGTGCTCAAGGCCTGCTCCGAGGCCGGTGCCTACGAAGTCATTTACGCCACTTACCAGAGCCGATGATCCAGCGCAAAAAGAAGCCCGAGGAAAAGGTCTCGATTCCCATCGCGCCGATGATCGACTGCGTCTTTCTGCTGCTCATCTACTTCATGGTCTCGGCCACGCTGCAGCGTCAGGAGGCCGACATCAGCTTCCAGCTCCCCGGCACCGTCGAACAGGACGAGCCGCTCGACATGCCCGACGAGCAGATCATCGAAATCACCGACGAGGGCCAGGTCATTGTCAACGACTACAAGTACGACACGCCCGTCTCGCCCCGCTTCATCGAGCTGGCCTCCATGCTCAAACGCTTTCACGAGGCCGCCACCGCCAACCAGGTCGAGGCCAACGTCACCGTCGCCCCCTCTGACGGCGTCCAGCACCAGACCATCATCAAGGTCATGGACGCCATCTCCATCGCCGGCATCAAGGGCGTCAACTTCTCCATCGGCGAGCAGGACTAAGTCCTGCACCTTCAAAGCTTCGCTTTGTGATGGGCTACGCCCATGCCGTACGCGCTTCGCGTTGCGTGGGAGGTTCTCTAACTCATGGGGTCCGTTTCCTCATGGGATATTTTGCGGCAAAGGGGATGGCGTTCCGCCATCGCTCCTTTGCCGCAAAACAATGTCCCGTGCGGTCACGCACCGCGGGGTTGCCTTCGACAAGCTCAGGCCAGGTGGGGCGCGCAGCCCCCATGAAGCTCAAGAAAGCGGCTTGCACCCAAAGGGTTAAGCCTTGTAAATAGGTCAAAATTCCAATGGAAGGCGACGAAAACCTGGGCAGCTTCACCGCGCCGGACAGTTCCGGCTCCAGCGGTGGCAACATTTTCATCCCGACGGCCATCGGGCTGGTCGGCATCCTTCTCGGAGGCATCGCGCTCTACCTGGCCTTCTCCGGCAGCGGCAAGAGCACCGAGACTCAGGCCGCGCTGAAGTCCGCCACGGAGCAGACCGCCGCGCTGGAAGATCGCCTCGCCGGCATCGAGGAGCAGTTAGCCAAGCTTTCCACCGAGATGTCCTCGCAGGACACCCGCCTGCGCACGCTGGCCGGGCAAACGCAGACCGCGCTCAGCCAGGTAGGCGTGGAGATGAACAAGACGCGCCAGCAGTCCGCCGAAATCGCCGAGAAGGTGCAGGAAATCATCGCCAAGATGTCTGTGGCCAGCGCACCGCCACAGCCGGCCGCACCCACCAACGTCGCCACCATCACCGCCGCTGGCAACGCCCCCACCAATGCGCCGGACGGCTCCGCCGCGCCCGCCCACCGCGAGCACACCATCGCCAGCGGGGAAACCTTTGCCAAGCTCTCCAACAAGTACAACGTCAGCGTCGACGCCATCCTGGCGGCCAATCCCGACGCGGACCCGCGCCGCCTGCAGGTCGGGCAGAAGATCAAGATTCCCCACAACGACCACGAGCGCGAGTAATGTCTGTCGAGCCCGATCCGTCGCACTGGGAGGTCCTTTCCGAGCGTGAGCATGCCGACTGCAGGGTCTACCGCGTCTTCGAGCAGCGCACCCGCCACCTCGGCGACAACCGCGAGGGCACCTTTTACGTCATGCACTGCCCGGACTGGATTCAGGCCGTGCCGCTAACCACCGACGGGCAGCTTATCCTGGTCAACCAGTACCGCTTCGGCAGCAAGCAGCTCTCCTGGGAGGTCCCCGGCGGCATGATGGACCCCGAAGACGATTCTCCGGAATCCGCCGCCGCGCGCGAGCTCATCGAAGAGACCGGCTACCGGGGCAATAAGACCTCCTACCTGGGCTGGAGCTATCCCAACCCCGCCCTGCAGCAAAACAAAACCCACTTTATCCTCATCGAAGGCTGTGAGCAAGTCGCCGGGCAGGACCTGGACCCCAACGAGGAGCTGACCATCAAGACCGTGCCGCCCCGCGAAGCCATTGAGATGGCCCGCCGCGGCGAAATCACGCACTGCATCTGTGTCAACGCCCTCTTCCTTTTGGAAAAGTGGCTCGCCGAGCGCGGTTAGCGGCCAGTCCACGCAATTCAGGGGCGTGTCGAGTCCGTTCAGGAACGAATCCACACAATGTAGAGGGTCACCGAGCTGATGTAGAAGCCCACTGAGTCGATGTAGAAGCAAGATTAGCTGCTCTATTTGCTTCTACATTGCCTGATAACCTCTCTACAGCGGCTTGGTAAGCGTCTACATCGACTCAGTGGGCTTCTACATTCACTCTGTGAGCACCTATATCGACTCAGTGAGCTTCTACATTGCCTCAGTTAGTCTCTATATTGTCCTGACACAGTTCTACAGTGACTAGCCGGGCTCCTACATCCGCACAGTGGGCTGCTGGAGTCCCATTTGCATGGTTTTCCGCTAAAGCCGGAGGCTTTACAGCCATTAGCTCAACAATAGCGCCATCGGCGCGAAATATAATAGCCCAGGCTGTAGCGAAGAGAGCTTGCGAACGCAGCGCAGGCCTGGGATGAGGCAGCGTTACGTACATTTGAGCGCTGTAAGCGCGGCATCATTCCCGGGCAATAGTGCCGCGCCTTCAGCGCTCGTTCCTTGTGAAGCAATCCTTTCCTGGGCCTGCGCTCGCTTCGCTCGCTCCAACCCAGGCTATGATAAAGCCGCGCCGTTGGCGCTGTACACGGAGATAGTTACTCAAAGTCGATTTACCCCCTTGCCACCCGCCCCTTTGCAAAAAAGCCTCGCGCGGGGCACGTACGGTGCTTTGCATCTGGCGCGATGCAGGCTGGCACATGCGAAAGTAAGATGGGACTGTTCATGGCCACGATGCTGGTCACCGTGAACATGGTCGGCACCGGGATATTCCTGCTGCCCGTGACGATGGCGAGCATCGGCAGCATTTCCATCTGGGGCTGGCTGGTGGCTTCGCTGGGCGCCGGATGCATCGGGCTGATGTTCGCCTACCTCGGCGCGACGGACCCGCAGCCGGGCGGCCCCTACGCCTACGCGCGGCTGACCTTCGGGCCGTACCTGGGCTTTCAGACCAACTACGTGTACTGGACGGCCAACCTCGTCGGCAACATCGCCGTGGCCACGACCGTGACGAGCTACTTCACGCTCTTCATCCCGGCGCTCAAGCACGAGTGGGTCGGCGCGAGCTTCAGCGTGGCCATGATTTGGGTGGCCACGGCCATCAACCTCGTCGGGCCGCGCTGCGTGGGCTTCGTCACCGGCTGGGGCACGGCCCTGGCCATCATACCACTGCTGGGCGTGGCCTTCCTTGGCTGGTTCTGGTTCGACCCGCAAACCTTCCTCGACGGCTGGAACCCCAACCACCGCCCGCCGCTCGCCGCGCTGGCCAGCAGCTCCGCCTTCGCGCTGTGGGCCTTCATCGGCATCGAGAGCGCGTCGGTCAACGCCGGCGTCATTGAGAACCCCAAGCGCAACGTCCCTCTGGCAACGCTGCTGGGGCTGCTCATCGCGGCCTTCCTTTACGTCAGCACCTGCACCGTGCTCATGGGCATCATCCCGGCCGAGAAGCTCGCCGTGGCCGACGCGCCCTTCTCCCTCGCCGCCGAGATGACCGTGGGGCACATCGGAGCGATTATCATCGGCGTGGCAGCCATCTTCAAGGCCGGCGGCTCGCTCATCGGCTGGACGTTGACCATCGCGCAGTCCGCCGAGAGCGCGGCACGGGACGGTATCTTCCCCAGAATCTTCGGACAACGCGGCAAGAACGGTGTGCCGGTAAAGAACTTCCTCGTCACGGGTGTGCTGATGAGCGTGATCGTGTTTGCCACGGCCTCGCCCAACCTGACCGACCAGTTCGACAACATCATCGACACCGCCATCATCCTGACGCTCCTGCCCTACCTCTACTCGGCGGTGGCATTCCTCGTCTCCTGCCGCGCGCGGAAGTTCACCGACTGGCGCCGCTATGCCGCCTGGGCCGTCACGCTCGGCGCCATGGCCTACTGCCTCTTCGCCGTGGCCGGCTCCGAAGGCGCCCTCGCCCGCAACGCCTTGTTCCTCCTGCTCCTCAGCGTGCCCATCTATCTGGGCTTCCTGAAGGGGATGGAGGCCCGAAAGGCAGGGAGCTAAAAGTCGAAAGCTGAAAGCTAAAAGCGGAAAATACGGTACGAAAACTATAAATCCGCTTTGTCTATTCTTGCTTTTAGCTTTTCGCTTTGGGCTTTTAGCTCTTCTCCCTAAAACCTACAGCTCAGCACCTCGTAGGCCTTCTCAATGGCGGCCTCGGTAGTTTCCCAATCGATGCAGCCGTCGGTGATGGAGACGCCGTACTTGAGCGCGTCCTTGGGCTGCGGGAACTTCTGTTTGCCGGGCTGGAGGTTGCTCTCGATCATGACGCCGATGAGGGAATCGTCCCCGGCCTCGATCTGCCGCATCACATCCGCGAAGACGGCGGGCTGGCGCTCGGGGTCCTTGGCGGAGTTCTCGTGGGAGCAGTCCACCATAATGGCGGGAATGAGCCCGACGGACTCCAGCGCGAGGCGGGCCTGCATGACGCTCTTGGCGTCGAAATTGGTGCCGTGACTGCCGCCGCGCAGGACGATGTGGCAGTTGGGGTTGCCGCGGGTGGTCACGGCGGAGGCGCGTCCGTGCTCGTCGATGCCGAGGAAAGTCTGTTCCGCGCTGGCGGCCTTGATGGCGTTGAGTGCGACCTGGATGCCGCCGTCGGTGCCGTTTTTGAAGCCGAGGGGCATGGAGAGACCGCTGGCCATCTGCCGGTGCGTCTGGCTTTCCGTCGTGCGTGCGCCGATGGCCGTCCAGCAAATGAGGTCGGCGATGTACTGCGGCGTAATGGGGTCGAGCAGCTCGGTGGCGGTGGGCAGGCCGAGGTCGATGACCTCGCTGAGGAACTGCCGGGCCAGGCGCAGGCCGGCGGGAATGTCGTAGGTGCCGTCGAGATGCGGGTCCATGATGAGGCCCTTCCAGCCCACGGTGGTGCGGGGCTTCTCGAAATAGACGCGCATGACCAGCTTGATGCGGTCGCCAACCTTTTCGGCCAGCTTGGCGAGGCGCTCGGCGTACTCGCGGCCCGCTTTGACGTCGTGCAGGGAGCACGGCCCGACCACCACGAGCAGGCGCTTGTCGTCACCGAAGATGATGCGGTGAATTTCCTCGCGGCTGCGCGTGATGAACGCGGCCTCGTCGTCGGTCTTCGGTATCTCCGCGAGCAGCTCCACCGGCTCGGGCAGCGGCGTGGTCGCGGCGACGTTGATATCTCGGGTATCCATACGGGTCATGACAGTCATCAGGGAAAGCCACCCATTAGGCCCGTAACGGAGGCCTATTTCAAGACTTTAACCACCCCGCAACTGGGTATTTCCCGGTCCTCCCCTTGAAAAACCGGGTACGCAGGCGTACGTTTTAGCCATCTCAAGGGCTCAGCCGAGCCCAAACGAACTCGAACCAGTCCGATCATGAAATTCAAGAAACCCCGCTTCTATCTGGCGGAAAGACTCTGCCTGTGGTTCACCATCCTGGCCACGGTCCCGGCGGTGATATTTGCCTGTTTTTATCCCGTAAGCGGCCTGCCACTCTACGGTAAGTCCCTGCTTGCGGCGCTCTTTACGGGCATCGTGTACTACTCTCTGCGCAGGGAGCGTTTGCAGGAAGAAGATGAACACGCCAGCCACCATACCCGGAACCCCTTCAACACCGACGAGCACGCGCATCGCACCCACTGAGCTTGAACAATATCCCGGTGACCGTTTTGGCCTCTTGCTCTAGAAATCGACTTCGATTTGCGCGCCGAGGACGAGAGCATCGCTGATGTTGCCACGGCCACCGGGGTTGAAAATGGCCTGAATGTTGGGCTGAACGTAAAAATAGTCGGTCACGTTGTAGCGGTAGCCCAATTCCACCGCAGTCTCGTAGCTCTGCGGTAGCTGGCCCTGACGTTGCTGAGAAGCAGCGAAGTCGTCACTGAAAAATCCGTAATAGTAGCCGAGCGCGAGCACGTCCTGATCGCGATTCGGTAGCAGGCCGCGATAAAACATACCGGCGCTGAAAAAGACGTCCATCTGGCTGGTGCTGGCCCCCGCGAACTGCCCTGAGCTCCAGAGAAACAGGCCCTGTGTTTCCCGGTGGCCGGAGTTGATATCGCCCCAGTAGGTCGCGTTCTGCGAGGCCTGCGCCTGCGTGCCGACCTCATCGCCCGTGCCTTCGCGGTAAAGGCCCTGGTGGATGAGGTAGTAAAAGCCGCCGGTGCCGCTCTTCTGCGGCGGGGTGCTGCCGGGGCCCCCGGGAGCCGCACCGGAGAAGACGTCGAAGTCGCCCGTGAACCACCAGCCGCCCACCGAGTACTTGCCGGGCAAACCCTTTTCGCCCCGGGCCCAGTTGCGCTTCAGGCCGACCTCGCCCATGATGTTGGCCCCCTCGTTGAAATCGAAGCTCATGAATGCGCCGTGGTACTGGTTTTGCGGCAGACGGGTGTCCGCCCCATAGACGCCGAGGAAGGTGTAGACGCCGAGTTGCTCGCCGATGGACTGCCCGTACTTCCCGATGGCGCCCCAGGTGACCGTCGGGTAAGCGGTGAAGGGCCCCTGGAAAAAGAAGCCGACGGGCTGGCCGTCGAAGGCGTTGTTCATGTAGTACCCGAAGGCATAATCGTGCGAGAAGTCATCGAACTGCGCAATGCGCCCGGCCTTGAACGAGGCACGATCATCGAGGAAGTCCTGCTGGAGGTACAGGTTCACCAAGTGAAACGTCTGACCGCCGTAGACCTGCTGCACGTTGATGACATTGCGGATGCGCCGCAGGCTCAGGCTGGTGCCCTGGCGATAGGCCGCGCTGACAAAGCCCGTCAGCCCTTCCCAACCAGTGATCTTTTCGAAGTCTGCACTAACGCTCAGACCGGTGCTGTCAGTCTCGGTAAAACCCCGGCTCACACCGCCGACGGGATTGCCCGCGATGTTGGAAACGTAAGTCAAGGTGACCCCGAATCCGGCCTCGGATATCTCATCCCGCGCTCCCCAAAGGTCTCCCAGAAGGTACTCCTGCTGGGCCAACTGTGTCCAGAAATCCTCGTGTTCGTCTTCCTCATCTCCATCACCAGCAAAATAGTTTTTACTCTCGATGGCCAAGGCCGGCTGCTCGGCTGAGTGGTGTTGGTCGACAGCGAAAATTTGAGGCAATAATAAATGCGCGGCCAATGCCGCCGCCAGGGAGCGGAAGAGTTTCATGGTAGGGTTTTCGGGGGGTTACAACGAAGGGGTTATCTTCGCGTGAACGGGGTTAAACAAGACAGGTTAACTTTTAATCCCAATATACCACCGACGCAAGGGAAATCGCACACTATCAAAAAGATGCGACTTGATTCTCATCTCCGTTCCCACCTCAGGGCAGCATGCAACGCGAGCGCTCAGGCACTACCCCATTAAGGCCCTGTGCGGCCACACACCTGCCGCCCTGCCCTGCCTATTTGCGTTTGACGCGCAGTACTTTGGTTTCGTTGGCGCGGCTGACCAGAAGCACGAAGTCCTTGCGGTCTGGATCGTCCTCCAGAGCCTCAAAGGCAGCCTCACCCTCTGCAAAGTTGGCGATGGGCTTGCCATCGACCTCCTTGACCCAGTCCCCCGGCACCAGGCCGGCGGAGTTGAGCGGGCTGTTGGGTTTGACGAAATCCACGATGACGCCCTCGTCGGACACTTTCATGACGCGACGGGAGATGCCGTCGAACAACGTGAACTGCCGGATGGCCAGCCCCAGGTCGCTGAAGTAGTGCCGCTCGGCTTCCTTCAACGGTGTGGGCTGCTGAATGAGAGTCGCCTCCAGGTCCAGCTTCTGGTCCCCGCGAATAACGGTAATAGGCACGGTTTGCCCGATGCCCTTTTTCATCATTTCCAGCTCGAAGAAACGGGAGACG
Source organism: Verrucomicrobiia bacterium (assembly GCA_030432235.1). Lineage (GTDB taxonomy): Bacteria > Verrucomicrobiota > Verrucomicrobiia > Opitutales > Cerasicoccaceae > JAUIHT01. The sequence continues at coordinate 69,629 of JAUIHT010000002.1, forward strand.
ACGAAATCCGGCTTGTACTTGGGCAAAGGCTCGCCATCGAGGGCCACCACGATATCGCGACTCTGCAGGCCAGCCTTCTGCGCCGGCCCTTCCTCGATGATATCGCTCACGACCAAGGCACCCTGCTGCTCCAGGCCGAGAAAACGCGCGGCCTCCCGGTCCAGCGGTTGCACGCCACTGATCCCCAGCCACGGGCGCGGGTCGCCCTCGGGGCGTGACGGCACCATCTTCACCTGCTCGGCAAACTCCTCCGCGGTCAGGAACATGGACGATTCACGGATATCCTGGATGGCTGCGTTGAAGCGCTCGCCCTGCATGAAAACGACTTTCTCCTGCGTGACCGGTCGGCCCGCCCAGCCGGCGAAATGCCCCTGCGCATCGAATACCGCGCTACCCGGAGAAGCCACCGCTACATCGGTAAAGCCGATGAGCCACGGCAGTGGCTCAACACCGCTGAGACGTCCGGATAAAAAGTACGGCAGGAAGGCCCACTGGTCGCCCATGACCCCGATGCCCCAAAGCAACTCACCCCGCTTTGGAGCCGCCATGCCAAAGGACTGTACCGAGACAAACTTGTCGCGAGCGCTCTCCTCGATCTGCACAAAGTGATAGCCCGTCAGGTAGTCCTGGCCGAGATAAGTAGCACCGAAGCCGTCATCGTCGACACCGAGCTGATGCACCTTGAAATCCTTGAAGCGGTCCGGTGGCAGCCAGGAGGGCAACGCGGTATCGAGCAGCACGATCCGGCCCTCATCGTCGAAGACCACCCCGACGGCGATGGCGGGCTCGCGGTCGACCTCGTGCTGGATGAAGCACTCCACCGCCACCACGCTCTTGACCCGCTCCTCGAAAAGTACGGATAAATCCGGCTCCTGAGCCGAAACCAGGCTGCCCGGAAGAAGCGCAAGCATATACAAAAGTGCGGGGCTGTATTTCAAAAACATGCCCCAAGCAAACCTGCAATCCGCATGGAAGCAAACGCAAAGCATGGCGACTTCCACGAGGTAACAGTACAGCAGTACAAGGGGCCTGCCCTAAATGGTCCTGTGCAGTCACGCACCACGGGTTGCCTTCGACGGGCTCAGGCCAGGTGGGGCGCGTAACCCGAGGTCGTGCGTCAGCACCGTCTCTGGCGGACGGCTTCGAAGAGGCAAAGCGCGGCAGAGACCGAGACGTTGAGCGAATCCGCACCGCCATGCATGGGAATGCGCAGGCGGACATCGGCGGCTTCCAGCCAAGCGGTACTCAGGCCGTCGTGCTCGCTGCCAACACACAGGGCCATCCCACCGCGCAGATCCGTATCCCAGTAGAGCGTCTCCGTATCAGGCGTGGTGGCGGCGATGCGCAGTCCGCTCTCCCGCAGGAAGGCCATCACCTCGCTGCCCTCGCCCGCCGCGCAGGGCACGGAAAAAACGGCCCCTTGTGAGTTGCGTATGGCGTGCGGATTGAAGAAATCCGTGCGCGGGTCCGCGCAAATGACTGCCGCTACCCCGGCGGCGTCCGCCGAACGCAGGAGCGCACCGAGGTTACCGGGCTTTTCCACCTGCTCCACCACCAGCACGAGCGGCTCCGGGGGCAGATTCAAATTTTCCAGACTCAAAGAAGGCGTCTCAGCCACGGCCAAAATACCGTCCGGCCCTTCACGGGAGCTGGCTTTCTCGAAAACCTCCGGAGCCAGCTCCACCAGAGCGGCGCCGGCAGCCTCCACCTTTTCGAGGAGAGCCCGCGCAACGCTTTCATCACGCCAACGGGCCGGACAAAAGTACAGTTCGCACAAAGCAACCCCTGCCAGCAGCGCGCGCTCGGTCTCACGCTGGCCTTCGATCAGAAAGCGGCCCGCAGCCTCACGCTCGCGGCGCTCCCATAGACGCACGAGAGCCTTCACACGAGGGTTCTGCCGGGAGGTGATCGGGCTCATGAACGGTTCAGGTACTTTTTGATATCCGGCAGGGTCTGCATGCGGCGTCCGCCGTCATTGCGCTCCAGCCAGGGATCCTCAGGCGCGACCAGATCGATGGGCTCATCCGGCAGGTTGTCCGGATCGATGTCGAGCTGGTACGCGGCCTCAATGTCGTCGAAGAGCAGGGCCATGCGGCGCGCCACCGGGTCGAGGACGCGCGCAGGGTTGCCGACGCGGCCTTTCTTGATGTACTCGAAGAGACAGGGGTAATGCTTCGCTTCGTACTTCTTCACGAAGTCCTGGGGCCACTTGGGCGAAAGGCCCTCACGGCGGCTGAGCAGCACCGCATCGGCGAAGTGCGCCAGACAGTCAAACCATACTGCCAGGGCCGGCTCCTCCGCACCCAGGCGGCAGTCGATAACGGCGATGATGCGGGCCAGTTCCGCCCGGCTACGTTTCATCCAGCCCTGAAAAGCCTCGATAGAGTCGGCGGGATCGCCATCACCGGGTACGAGCAAAAAGAGCGTACCACCCACCGGGGGCGGAGCCACTTCGCGGATAGCCGCATAACGAGCAATCTCGGTGCCGTCACGAGCCGCCAGCGTTGCGTCCGCCGGTGATTCTTTTTCCGAATCCGCCAAGGCGACCACCACGGGTTCGTCGGCAGGCAGACCGCCCTCGATAAGGTCGGTGAGGATTTCCCGCCGGCCCGATCCGGCACTGCCGAGGATGAGATAAACGCTGCCCATGCTCATGACACCGAGTTAGGACGCTTTGCGCGCGCCGCTCAAGACAATGTGTGCTCTTTGGAGACTACTCGCCCCAGAATGCATCTAGGCGTCGAGTTCGGGGCCGAAGCCCGCCGGGAGGAGCTCGTCAATGGTGGTGACGCGAACGCGCGACAGGTCGGAGTTAGCCATCAGGATGGTCAGGCTGCCATCGCGCGGCTTGAATTCGTAAAGGAACTGGCGGCAGGCGCCACAGGGGGACACCGGCATCTCCACGTCCATATCCCGGTGGGTGGCAGTGACAGCGACGACGGAAAAATCGCGCAGCCCCCGGGAAACGGCCGCGACGGCTGCACTGCGCTCCGCACAGATAGCCAGCCCGTAAGAGACGTTCTCTACATTGGTTCCCGTTATCATCTCGCCGCCAGAAGTCAGGATGGCCGCGCCGACCTGAAAGCGCGAATAGGGCGCATACGCGAGTTCGCGGACCTTTTTAGCTGCCTGCAAGGCTTCCTGCCAGGTGGGATCGAGGTCGGTCAGAGTCAGCGTTTCCATTAAAGATTACTTGGCGGTTTCGGTGAAGCGCTGTTCGCGGATGACGGTGACCTTGATAGTGCCGGGGTATTGCAGTTCGTCTTCAATGCGCTGTCGCAGCTTGCGACCGAGGCTGCGGGCGTCCTCGTCCGACATCTTCTCCGGAGACACAATGACGCGGATTTCCTTGCCCGCCTGCACGGCGTAGGAGTCGGTCACGCCGGGGAATTCCAAGGCCAGTTCCTCGAGGTTGCGCACGCGCTGGATATAGCCGTCCATGGAATCCGCCCGGGCACCCGGGCGCGCGGCGGAGACAGCATCGGCCACCTTGAGCAAGCCGGCATAGACACTGGTAGGCGGCACTTCCTCGTGAGACGAAGCCACGGCGTTGACCACGCGGTCGTCTTCACCGTATCGCTGGAGCAGACGCGCGGCGGCCTCGGCGTGGCTGCCCTCGTGTTCGTGGTCCATGGCCTTTCCGAGATCGTGGAAAAGTCCGCAGCGCTTGGCCAGATCGGTGTCGAGGCCCAGCTCGGCGGCGAGCAGTGAGCAAAGGTAGGCCACCTCGATGGAGTGCTCCAGGGTGTTCTGGTTGTTGGACAGGCGGTAGTGCAGCTTGCCCACCGTGGTCACCACTTCAGGGTGAACGTTGGTCAGGCGCAGGCGCATGAGCGCGTGTTCACCCAGGGCAATGACGTTGTCCTTCATCTCCTCGGCAACTTCGGCCAGGGTTTCCTCGATACTGACAGGATGGATGCGGCCGTCCTTGACCAGACGTGCCAGGGCGATCCGGGCGATTTCGCGACGCACCGGGTCAAAGCTCGATACAAGGATGGAGCCCGGTGTTTCGTCGATCATGAGGGTTACGCCCGCGCTGGACTCGAAAGCACGGATGTTGCGGCCCTCACGCCCGATAATGCGGCCCTTCATCTCCTCATTGGGCAGCTCCACCATGGTTGCTGAGACCTCATTGGGCGGGTTGATGGCCAACCGCTGCATGGTATCGATGAGGATGCGCTGAGCTTCGGCACGGGCTTTTTCTTCCGTTTCGAAAAGGATTTCCCGCCGGATGTCGCCCAGCTCGCCGTTGGCGGCACGGATGACTTCGTCACGCAGCTCCTTGCGGGCCTCCTCCGGGCTAAGCTCGCCCATGCGCTGCAAACGGCTACGGTAAGCCTCCTTTTGCTTGAGAAACTCCTCTTTTTCGGTCCGTGCCTGCTCCACTTCCGTTTCCAGGCGGACACGCTGGGTCTGCTGCTTGGCCAGCTCCCGATCGAGGGCCTGACGACGTCCCTGCAGGGCCTCTTCCTCACGCTTCAGCACTCCGCCGCGCTCATCCATGAGACGCTCCCGCTCAGAGCGTTCGCGCTCGAATTCCATCTGTGCCTTCGCCTTGATTTCACGGGCCAAAACCTCGGCTTCCTTGCGTGACAATTCGAGGGTCTTGTCGGCCTCCAAGCGCCTGCTCACCAGCCAGTTACGCAGGAGCACATAAAGGATCAGCGACGCCAGGACGGCGCCTACGCAAAAAGCGGCAAACAATGGCCAAAAATCTGTCATTCGCGGTCTCTTGAGACCTACGAGAGAAGGGGTTAATGTTAAAGCTAGGTAAAATTTCTAAGAGAATCAAGCCTCACATTGTGAATAAGTTCAATAACTGAAATGAGCGAATTTATCGCTTCCGGAGGCTGTCTCGGTACTCCTTGCCACGCTCAAGGAGGTTGATCAGCTCGAGCCAGCGCTGGTTATGCAAGGCGGACCGCAACCGCTGCAGCTCGCCCTCGAAGCCGTCGATGGCACGCAGGATTTCCTCGCGGTTATGGCTGGCAATGGCCTTCCACATGGCCGGATCGCCTGCCGCCACGCGGGTGGTATCGCGCAAACCGGCCCCGGCAACATTACGCCAGTCCGGGTCCTTGCCCGCCAGATAGGCGCTGAGCGTAGAGGCTAAAAAGTGGGGCAAATGGCTGATATGGGCCACAATTTCGTCGTGGCCCTCGGGTGAGGCACTGGTCAGCTCCATGCCGAGTGCCTTCCACATGCGCATGATTTTCTCGACGGCGGCCGCATCCGTCTCAGGCAAGGGAGTGACGAAGCAAGCCCCGCCCTGAAAAAGCTCTGGAAAAGCGTTTTCGAGGCCGGTTTTCTCGGAACCAACCATCGGGTGCGAACCCACAAAGTGAGTGCCCGTGGGCATGACGGCGGCGCCCTGGCGGCAGATCAGGCTCTTCGTGCTGCCAACATCCGTCACCAGACAGCCCGGGGACAGACTGGGGGCAATACGCTCAAGCAGCGGCACGATGTGCTCCACCGGTGAGCAAACGACGACGAGGTCCGCTCCGGTCACCGCCTCCTCAGGCGAGGCGAAAACAGCGTCGCACCAGGATTGCCCTTCGCACTTGAGCCGTGTCTCGGGACGGCGAGACCAGGTGGTCAGGCGCTTGGCCAGGGCATGCTCGCGCAGGGCCTGCATCAGGGAAGCGCCCAAAAGACCGGGGCCGAGGATGGTGGCTTGCTCGAGCATGGGTGGGTATTACTTAAAAGAGCGCGAACGGGTGCGAGCCTGAAATTTACCGATTCAACATACGATCGATGACCGCGCGGGTGCGCAGGTAGTTCGGGTCCTGGGACATGGCGGGGGCGGCTTCGTCAAGGGCGACGGAGGCATCCTGCCAGCGGCCCAACTGCACGTAGGCCAGCGAGAGATTGTACCAGGCGCGGTAGAAGTCAGGCGCAACCATGACGACATCCTCAAGCAGGGCCGCGGCCTCTTCCAGCCTCCCCTCCTCCGCGCGCAGGAGCGCGAGGCTGTAAAGCACATCGGGATTTTGCGGGGCGATATTGAGCGCGGTCTCGAGTGCCGCGCCTGCCTGGGTGTTATCTCCGAGCATGCTGTAAAGAATGGCGGCCCGGCGATGCACCTCGGCGTTGGCTCGATCCAGCGAGACAGCGAAGACAATGCGCTGCCGGGCGGTAGACTCGTCACCGGACTCGATAGCCTGCTGGGCCAGGACAAACATGTCCTGCGGGCGGTCCGCGTTGAACTCCAGGTAGGTCTGCCAATCCTTCTCGGCCTCGCCTTCGGGCAGGGTTTCCCCGCGCGAAACGACCGACCGCGCTGCCGCGATGCGCACCTGCCGCACCGGGTCGGCAAGCCTGTCCATGAGCAGTGGCCCAACATCCGGCACGGGCGTCAGGGAGGTGACCGCCCGGGCACGCACCCAGGGGCTGTCATCGTCGAGTTGAGCGCGCAAATACGAGATGACATGCGGTTCGCCGAGGTAGTTGCCGAGGAGGCCGGTGTAGACCGCTTTCCAGGCCGGGATATCCTCGGAGGCGGCCAGCCGGAGCAGTGCTTCCGCGGCGGGCTCACCGGCATAGGCAGTTGCCAGGGCCCGAGCACGGGCGCGCTGGGGCTTGGTCGCCAGTTTTTCGCCGTACCAGGCCTCGGCGTGCTCCACCGCCCAGTCGAGCGACTCCTCCGCATGGCAGGTACTGCAGGCGTTGGGAATGCCCAGCTCGCGCGTCATGAGCGGATCGGGCGAGAGAAAGCCATGGTCGCGACGCGGGTCGCGCTGCATGTAAGTGGTGTGGGGCATGTGGCAGTTGATGCACAGATTGCCGGTGCTGCCCGCCGCGTGATAACTATGCGCCGTCTCCTGAATGATGGGCGCGTTATCCAGGCCGACACTGTGGCAGCGCATGCACAGGGAGTTGTTGGCGACCGGCAGGATAGTATCGCCGGAATGCGGATTATGGCAGTCCGCACAGGTCACCCCGGCGTGGCCCATGCGGCTCATCATGAAGCTGCCGTAGACAAAGTCCTCGTCGCGGATTTGCCCGTCCGGGTAGTACAAGCCCGGATGGTCCGGCAGGCTGAGGGCAAAGTGGTCGTCATAGGCATCGCCAGGACGAAAGGTGTCGGGGGTCAACTGCTCACGGCGTGAGTGACAGGTCGCGCAACTGGCCATGACGGCAGCCTCGTCGAGCACAAGCTTGCCCGGCTGGTAGTCCGGCAGGCGCGCCTCATGAACGTGTTCCATGAGACCGTCGTGGCATTGCGCGCAGGCGATGCCCTGCTGCAGCCAGGTGGAGTGGTAGGTCTCGGTGGCCGGATCGAAATCCTTCACGAACTCCGTCATGTGGCAGTAGGCACAGTTGGCGTTCCAGTTCATCCCCTGACCCGTCCAGTGCCCCCATTCGCCCGGCTGACGCCCGTCGGCGAAGACGTCGAACCACTCCTTCAGCTCCGGATCGTAGGCCAGACTGGTCGTCTGATACTGCCCCCGCTGGAAGGGAGCCAGGTACTGCCGCAAGGGCTTGTAAGCGATAACTCCGGCCAGAGGGTAAGTCCGCGTATGCCCGTCTCGGGTTTCCTGGAGGACAAAGCTGTCATCGAATCTTTCCAGCTTGTAGTCGACGCCCGGCTCCTCGTAGGTGCGGGCCGGCCAGAAGGCTGTCGTGTCCAACTGACGGGAAACCGGGCGATTGGCATGAGCATGATGGGAGCCTTTCCAGCTCTCGACAACGTCCGCGTGGCACTCGACACAGGCCTCGGGGCCGATAGCCGTGAGTCGCTCGTGGTCAAAAGTCTCGGGCATGGCAGCCACTTCTTGCGGCTCTTTGGGCGGTTTTTCGGCTTCCTTGCCGCACCCGGCAAAAAGGACTACGATTGAAACGAGAATGCTGGCCCCAACACCCTTCACCGCAGAAATATCATTCCAGCGACCGCACCCATAAGCACCAGATAGGCAGGGTTGATACGCTTACCGCCATAGAAAAGCGTGACGAAAACAAGAACGGCCAGAACAATGGTCTCCCAACCGAGAATGGCCGTACGCCCAATCGCAATAATCCCCGCGATCATGAGACCGACGACCAACGGCGCCATCCCTCGCTGGACTGACAGGCGCCAGGGGTTCGACTCAAAGTGGTCCCAAACCCGCGAAGTACCCCAGGCAATCAGAGCGCAAGGCGCGAAGAAACCGAAGAAAGCCACCAGCCCGCCCGGCACCCCGGCCACCTTGTAGCCGATAAGAATGACCATGAGCATGTTCGGCCCCGGCGCAATCTGACCGATGGAGTAAACATCGCGGAAGTCGTCCTGAGTGAGCCAGTGATGCTCCTCCGTGGTCAGCTTTTTCATCTCAGGCAACACTGCGGTGCCACCGCCCACCGCGAGGATGCTCAAGAGGCTGAAAACCGCCAGGATGCTGAATATGGACCCTTCGTGGTGCATGTAGTAAGTGCTATGGTGCCTGGTGCTTAGTGCTTGGTTAAAAAGATATGGGGTGAGGGCGATTGAATACCTGAAATACTGCGCTAGTCGGCGGGTTTGCGATCTGTGCCCTGGTCGCCGGCCTTGAACTCCAGGCTGGGTCGCGGGCGATAGAGCAGAATGGCCACCGGGCCAACCGTCAGCAGCACGATAAGCAGCGAGACGTGTGCGAAGCTGACCAAGTAGATGGTCACCACGACAATGCCGAGGTCGAGAATGTGCTCCATCTGCTTGTGGCCGATCTGCAAGGTCACCGCGCTGAGCAACCCGACGGAGGCCGCGCCGACACCCTTGAGCGCCGCGTTGATATAGGTGTTGTGCGGGTTCTTGCCGTAGACGAAGCCGAGGATGAATACCAGGGTCGCCCCCGGCAGCGTCATACCGAGAAAGCCCAAGGCGGCACCCATGGGACCACGCAGGCGATCGCCCACAATGACCGCCATGTTGGTCGCGTTCAGCCCCGGCAGAGCCTGGGAAATCTCCAGAGCCGCCATGAATTGCTCATCGTCCAGCCACGACTTTTGCGAGACGAGGCTGTTGCGCAAGTAAGCCACCACCCCGCCGCCGAAGCTAGTCGCGCCGATGACGAGAAAGGTCCAGAAAATCTCCCAGTACGGCACACGTTTGGCCCGCAAAGCCGCGGTCTCGTGAGCCGAAACCTCTTCCACGGACGCACTGACGGCCCCATAGACGGTAAGGGTTTTTCTGGATTTGCTCACCGCCTATTCGTGATTCTTGAGGGAATTGCCACCCATGCCATAAACCATGTAGGTCTTGGTCGTTCCGAGTTGAAGCCACTCGGGCGCTTCCGTTTGCAGGGTGATGAAAAAGGTGTCCGCCAGTTTCCGGGCCTTTTGATGGATATCATCGAGGCGGTCGAATTTGGCCTGGAAGGAAAACTCACCTACGAGAGAAGTCTCCGTCGCGCGGTTACGCCAGATAGCGATGCCTGCCTTGGCTTCCAGACCATGGCCGAAATCAAAATGGCCCGGCGAGACCTCGACCTCGTTGACCCGCACCTCGTTGACCAAGTCGATCTTGGTGTTGGGCCGCACATCGATTTCTCCCAGACAAGGGAAGATTTTGGCAATGTCGGATAACGCCTGATCCAGCATGATGTTGGGCGTGGTGAGGATGCAGTTGTGCGAAAAAAGGCTGCGCATGCCGCCCACTTTGTCACGCAAAGGCAGCAGCTCCTCCTTGAACTTGATGCGCTCCGCCCCCTCCAACAGTGCGCGGACATCCGTCTCGGCCGCCTTGTTCATATCCTCGCTCCGGAACTTGAAGGCCAGCTCGTGGTCGATTTCAGGCCAGCCATCCACATAGTAGGTACGCTTGCGCAGAATAAAACGGCGATTGTAGAGGTCGAACTTGTGCGTATCGAAAAACAGGACCTCGCGCACCGCGCGCTTAAAAGGGTGTTTTTCCATTCGGACCTTCACCCCGAGCTTCTTGGCTACTTTCTCAATAATTTCCCAATAGTACTCGTAGCCTTCGGGGCGGACAAAGTGGTCCGGCTTGAGAAGAATCTTATACTCGAGGTAGTGAATCTGGTCGAGCGGATGCCCGTCGGAATATTCTTTAAGATCGGCCATAAATTATCCTATGGCTTCATCATTGGTAATCCGCTGCCGGTTTCAATCCCGGAAAGCGTCCTTCATACAATTACAAAAGTGGGAACTACCCGCCCAATAACGAAGCGCCGGCATACGCGCCCCGAAAGTCTTCAGCGGAAACGGGGACGGTCCATCGAAGTGAAACTCCCCTCCCCCTGCCGCCATGAGGGCGTATCCCGCAGCCATGTCCCACACCTTGACCTTGAAATCAAGGCAGCCGTCCACCTTTCCGATGGCGGCGTAGGCGAGGTTGAGCGTGGCACTGCCGAACGCACGGCATCGGTACGTCTCCATCCAGGAGCGCAGCCGGATAAGGTCCTCGGGCGCCAGGGGAAAGGACAGCGCGGCTATGCTGCGTTTGGGATCCAGTGGAGCGGTCTCGCACCCGGCGCGCTGCCCGTCGTCACTGAGGCCAAAGCCGGGGCCACCCTCGATAAGGCAGTCGCGGGCAAAGTCGTAAACCAAGCCGTAGACGGGCTGCCCCTGGCGCAGAATGGCGAGGGAGATAGCGCATAAAGGCAAACCGAGGAAGTAGTTGTTCGTCCCGTCGATGGGATCGAGGACCCAGGCGAACTCCGCCTCGAGAGCCTGCTCTTCGTCGGGGGGATTACCCTCCTCGCTGCAAAAGTCGTCCTTGGGAAAACTGGCGCGCAGCTCGTGGAAAATCTTTTCCGAGATAGCAAAGTCGGCGAAGGTCACGCGGGTGTCATCCTCCTTCCATTCGCTGGAAACGTCCCCAAACTGCGACCGGAAGAGCCCGAGCTGGTTGCGCAGAGCCACACGCCCGGCGTTGATGCGGTGCCGCAGGGCCACCTCAACGCGGCTGCCCTTGGCCAGTTGTCCGTTAGATCCCATTCACCCTACTGTGAGCACGCACCGGGCCGGGATCAAGTACAGGCAAAGAAAAAGCCCCCTCGGAAATCCAAGGGGGCAGCGAACATTCAGATGCGCAAGCATCTCGGGTGCCCTTCGACAGGCTCAGGTTTATCACAGGGCCACCGCCCTGCTCAACCTCCGGAGAGCTGCTGGATGATGCCGATAATCGGCAGGAACAGCGCGATGACGATGACACCGACGATAACGGCCAGTACCACAATCATGATCGGCTCGATGATGGAGGTCAGACTGGAGACCGCGTTGTCGACGTCTTCGTCGTAGTTGTCGGCGATGCGGTTAAGCATCTCTGCCAATTCACCGGTTTCCTCACCAACGTCGATCATGGACGTGACCATGGTCGGGAAGACGCGCTGCTGCTCAAGCGGGGTGGCCAGAGGCTCACCGTCGCGGACACGGTCGTGGACCTTGTCCAGGGCCTGCTCGATAACGGAGTTACCGATAATTTCCTTGGTGATTTGGAGGGACTGCAGAATGGGCACGCCGGAAGAAAGGAGAGTGCCGAAAGTACGTGCGAAACGGGCAATAGCAGCCTTACCGAGAAGGTCACCCAGCTTGGGGGTGTGGAGGCCGAGCCAGTCCCAGGCACGCCGACCACCAGCAGTGTTCAAGGCAACCTTAAACCCGATGAAGATAGCGATGACGATGCCAACGGTGATGATAATGTTATTCTGGATAAATTCGGAGAAGCCAATGACCCAGCGGGTCAAGGCCGGAAGCTGGGCACCACCGAGCATATCCTGGAAAATCTGCTGGAATCGCGGCACCACACCGATCATCAGGCCGACCACGATGGCCACCGCCACGGTGATAACCACAATCGGGTAAATCATGGCGGACTTGACCTTCTTCTTGGTCTTCAACGCCTTTTCCTGGAAGCGGGCCAAACGGGACAGAACCACATCGAGCACACCACCGGCCTCACCGGCACGCACCATGTTGACAAAGAGGCGGTCGAAGACCTTCGGGTGCTGGGCCAGGCCATCTGAAAAGTTGTTACCCGAACGTACGTTGTCGGCAATCTGGCTGAGCACGTTCTTGAAAGCGGGCTTTTTCTCCTGTCGGATCATGACCTCAAGGCTGCGCAGCAGAGGCAGGCCGGCTTGCAACAGCGTGGCCAGCTGACGCGTGAAAACGGTCAATTCTTCCTGATTTACCACCTTGCCGAAAGAGAAACCGCCGCCCTTGCCTTTGGAGGGAGCCTTGCCGCCCGCTTTCTTACCGCCGCCGTCGGCTATCAATTTATTGACCATCAGGCCCATGCTCGTGAGCTTGGCGTTGGCCTCCGCCTCGTTGGCGGCGTCTATTTTACCGGATTTTTCCTTACCGTTAGCGTCAATTGCGGAGTATCGAAACTTAGCCATGATGGAGCAACAATGGGTTCAGGGTCAGTTTAAAGAGGATTGAATTAGGAAAGTAAGAACAGAAGCAGCCTAACAGACAACAAGGAATTTCGTCGTCAGCAAGCAGCTCCAAAACGCGTTATCAGGTGTATTTTAACACTTCCTCGATGGTGGTTGCGCCGTCAAAAATCGAACGCAGGCCGTCATCCCGGAGTGTGCGCATGCCCTGTTCGAGGGCTTTTTGCTTGAGCACGAGGGTCGGGGCCTTGTTGGTGATGAGCTCGCGGATGGAGTCGCTGATCATCATCATTTCAAAAAGCCCCTGCCGTCCACGGTATCCGGTTTGGCTGCATTCGGCGCAGCCTTTGCCGTAGTAGAACGACTTGTCGGCGATTTCGATGGGATCGGCTCCGAGCATTTCGATGACCTCCGTGTCGGGCTCATAGGCGGTCTTGCAGGTCGGGCAAATGCGGCGCACGAGGCGCTGGCCGAGCACCCCTTCGACGGAGGCGGAGATAAGGAAAGGCTCCAGACCCATATCGATGAGACGGGTAATCGCACCGGGGGCGTCATTGGTGTGGAGAGTGCTGAGCACGACGTGACCGGTCAGCGAGGCCTGCACAGCAATCTGCGCCGTTTCGATATCGCGAATCTCACCGACCATGATCTTGTCGGGGTCCTGACGGAGGAAAGAGCGCAGGGCGGCGGCGAAGGTCAGACCAACTTGGTGGTTGATGGCCACCTGCATAATGCCGTCGATTTCGTATTCCACCGGGTCCTCGGCGGTCAGAATCTTAATCTCGGTCTTGTTGACCTCGCGCAGGGCCGAATAAAGCGTGGTGGTCTTGCCGGAGCCGGTCGGCCCGGTGACGATGAAAATACCGTTGGGGCGGGCCACCAGGTCGCGAATGTTCTGCAGGACGTCGTCCGGCATGGAAAGCTGTTCGAGGTCGAGGTTGACCACGGACTTGTCCAGAACGCGCAAAACCACGGATTCACCGAACTGGGTAGGCAGAGTCGATACACGCAGGTCCACGGGACGTCCGGCAATGGTCATCTTGATACGACCGTCCTGAGGGATGCGGCGCTCGGCGATGTTCAGGTTAGACAGCACCTTGACGCGGGAAATAACCGGTGTGGCGAGGTTCTTGGGCGGCGGCGCCATTTCGTAGAGCGCACCGTCAATGCGGTAACGCATGCGGAACTGGTCCTCGAAAGGCTCAAAGTGAATGTCGGAGGCCTTGTCCCGGATGGCCTGCTGGAGCACCAGATTGACGAAACGAATAATGGGCGTCTCGTTGGCAAGGTTGGTCAACTCCGCCTCGGACATATCCTCGCCGGTTTCGGCCACCGGCTCACTGCCCCGGATTTCGTCGAGCAGGTCGTCGATGGAGGAGTCCTCGTCGCCGTAATTGGTGGTCAGAAGGCTGTCGAGGTAATCCGGGTCGGTCACGACGAGATTGATGTCCTTGCTCAGCGAGAAGGTCAGGTCGTCGATGATGTTGTTGTTAAAGGGGTCCTTAGCGAGCAGGTCAACGGAATGGTCGTCGACGCGCACGGGCACGACGGCATACATGCGGGCCACGGCGGGCTTGATGGCGCGCACAATGTGGTCCTCGATTCCCTGAGGCGGGACGGGCATGTACTCGTACTGCAGGTAGTCGGCGACCAACTGCAGGAGTTGGCCGCGCTCAATCAGCCCGGAGTCGATGGACTCATCGGCCAGCGACTTACCGGTATTGATATGCGCCGTGTTAATATCCTCGAGCTGGGCGTGGTCCAGCTCGCCGCTCTGCTCGAGAATTTCGTAAATGGTGTCGTTATGGTCTTCAAACATGCTGACGAGACGGGGAAGGTGGGTTAGCCATGACTGCTCAGGGCCTGCACTTTGTTACGCATTTCTTCGGGAATTTGCGACTTTTCGATGCAGGTCTCAGCCGTAATCAAGCCGCGGTTGAAAAGGTTCAGGAGGTGGGCATCGAGGGAAATCATGCCGAGATTGGCGCCGGTCTGGATATCGGAGTTGAGGCGGTAGGTCTTGTTCTCGCGGATAAGCGCCGAGATGGAATCCGTCGTGACCATGATCTCGTAAGAGGCGATGCGGCCGCCTCCGACTTTCTTGCACAACACCTGCGAGATGACCGCCACGATGGAAGAAGCCAACTGGGTGCGAATCTGGTCCTTGGTATCGGCGGGAAAGGCGTCCACGATACGGTCGACGGTACGGGCGGCCCCGGTGGTGTGGAGCGTCCCAAAGACGAGGTGGCCGGTTTCAGCAGCGGAGACGGCGGCCTCAATGGTTTCCAGGTCACGCATTTCACCGACGAGAATAATGTCGGGGTCCTGGCGCAACGCACCGCGAATGGCGGAAGCAAAAGTGGGAACATCCACGCCAACTTCCCGCTGGGTGACAAGGCAACGCTTGTGCTCGTGGTAATACTCGATCGGATCCTCGATGGTGATGATGTGACCATCGGTGTTTTCGTTGATCCAATTGATCATCGAGGCCAGCGTGGTCGACTTACCCGAGCCGGTCGGCCCGGTAACGAGGATGAGCCCGCGGGGGCGTGTCAGCAGGTCGCGCACTTTGTCCGGCAGACCGATTTCGCGCAGGCCGAACATCTTGTTGGGAATCTGGCGCAGCACCATGCCGTAGTTGCCCTTGGCCTTGAGCACGGAGACACGGAAGCGCGCCAGGTCCATGAAAGCGAAGCCGAAGTCCGCCCCACCCCCGGTCTTGATCTTTTGCTGATGAGCGTCGGAGGTGATGGCCTTCATCAGGTTCTCAGTATCCTCCGGGGTAAGATCCGGCCCGTCCACCGGCACCATGGAGCCGCCCGTGCGCAATGTGGGAGGCTGACCGACCTGCAAGTGCAAATCACTGGCACCCTCATCGACCATGAGGTTGAGCAAATCGTTCATTTCGTAGCTCATCGGTGCGTTATGGTTGAAGGTGGACGGTCAGGTAAACCTTTAGGCGATGGAATCGGAAACGGTGACGTGGAGGACCTCCTCGACGGTTGTCATGCCGGCAAAGACCTTGCGCCAGCCGTCTTCACGCATGTTGCGCATGCCGCCCTCGCGGGCTTTGGTACGCAACTCGACCAGGGTGCGGCCCTCGTAGATCATCTGCTGGATCTCCTCGGTGATAACGAACATCTCGAAGATGCCCAAGCGGCCCTTGAAGCCGGTGCCGTTGCACTTGGGGCAACCTTCACCAGTATAGAAGGTGGCGTCGGTCATCTTGCCCTGGGCCGCCGCACCCATGGAGTTGACCTCCTGCGGCGAAGGCACGTAGGGCTTTTTGCAGTTCGAGCAAATGCGACGTACGAGGCGCTGAGCCAGCGCACCGCGAAGAGAGGCAGAAACCAGGAACGGCTTCACCCCGATATCGACCAGACGGGTCACCGCGCTAGGGGCATCGTTGGTGTGCAGGGTACTGAACACCATGTGACCGGTCAGCGAGGCATTGACGGCGATTTCGGCGGTCTCCAAGTCTCGAATCTCACCGACCATGATGATATTCGGGGCCTGGCGCAGCATGGAGCGCAGGGCCGCGGCGAAGGTCATGCCGACGTCCTTGCGGACCTGCACCTGGTTGATGCCGGTCATCTGATACTCCACCGGGTCCTCAACCGTGATGATCTTGCGGTCCGGGTGGTTGATGTAATTGAGCGCCGAGTAAAGCGTGGTGGACTTACCCGAACCGGTCGGCCCGGTGACCAGGAAGATGCCGTCCGGCTGCGAGACGAGCCGCTCGAAGGTGGCCTGGTCGTCGCTGAAAAAGCCCAGTTGCGGAAGACCGAGGTTGAGGCCCTCCTTGTCCAGAATACGCATGACGATCGACTCACCGAAAACGGTGGGCAGACAGGAGACACGCAAGTCGATATCCTTGGTGCTGGCCTTCATCTGGATACGACCGTCCTGCGGGATGCGCTTTTCGGCGATGGAGATGTTGGCCATCAGCTTGAGGCGCGAAATGATGGACGGCTGCAGGCGCTTGGGCGGATTTTCCACCTCCATCAGCACACCGTCGATGCGGTAGCGGACGCGGAAGCGCTTTTCCAAAGGCTCCAGATGAATGTCCGAGGCGCGGCGCTTGATGGCCTCGGTAATCAGCATGTGCACATAGCGGATGATGGGGGCTTCTTCCTGCTTGGTGCCCTCCTCATTGCCCGTGGGCAGCTCTATTTGCAGGTCAGCGTCTTCGGCCAGCTCGCCGTAGATGCCCTCCATGCCCTCGGCCTGAGGGCCTTCGTAATACTGATTGATGGCAGTCTCGATCTCTTCCCGCGTGGCCAGACGGGTGTTAATCGTGATCTTGAGGACGTGGCTGAGGCTGTCGATGGCATCCACATCGAGCGGGTCAGCCGTGGCCAGCTCTAGCTGGTGGCCGTCGATCTCGATGGGAAAGACATGGTAGCGCTGCGCTAAATCGCGCGGCAGCTTTTCAAGAGCCTCGTGGGAGACGCGGATATCATCCAGGTCCACCACCTCCATGTTAAACTCATCGGCAAGGGCCTCAACGATGTCCGGTTTGGTGACGAGAGACTTGCCCACCAACAGCTCGATGATGGCAGCGTCCTCGCCGCTTTCCGGCGTTTCGTCGGAGGCCTCGACCTGCAGGCGAGCCTGATTGACATCAGACTCGGAGACCAGACCGCGGTCCTGGATGAGTTGGATTACAAAGTCGTCGGCGGAAGTCACAAGCGGCTATTATATCAGTTCAGGTGGGGTTATGCTACCCTGACGGGCCGGAAAGAGCCCGTAAAAAAGGTCAGGGTCGACGTTTGCTGTGCCAAAACGGCCATGAAAGGAAAAGAAATGGCTCATTTCCGGCTCGCGTCAATGGCGGAAAATACGAAATGGCCCATACTTGTGAATCCGCACTGGATGCTTGACCACTCTCCCGCTTAGGGCGAATCTCCCACCTTACCCGCCGATTGCCATGAGTGACGCCAGCTCTGAGTCCAATACGGATACCAATCCAAGCTCCTGGGTGGACGCCTATGGCGACGCGCTGTACCGCTTCGCGCTCTTTCGTGTCAATAATGCCGCCCTGGCCGAGGATCTGGTGCAGGACACCTTCCTGGCCGCCATGAAGGCAAAGGATCGTTTTTCCGGCCGGGCCTCGGTCAAAACCTGGCTCACCGGTATCCTCAAGAACAAGATCATCGATCATTACCGTAAGAAAGACCGCATGCGCTCCATGAGCGAGATTGCGAACTTCTACGAACGCGAGGAAGCCGATCTCTTCAGCGAGGACGGGCACTGGAATTACGATAACCCGAGCATTCCGCAGGAATGGAGCCCCGCTCAGGTGGACAAGCTGGACCGCTCCGAGTTCATGGAGCACTTTTATCGCTGCGCGGACAAGCTGCCAGAGAAAATCCGCCAAGTCTTCATCATGCGCGAGGTAGACGGCTTCTCCAGCCCGGAAATCTGCGAGCAGCTCGATATCACTCCGCAAAACCTGTGGACCATCCTCCATCGCGCCCGCATGGCCCTCCGCGGTTGCCTGGAGCAGAACTACCTGAATAACTAGCCCGCCGGTTGATTTCCAATGCCCCAACCTTGGCTACTGTCCACTTGTCTGCTCGCTGCCCACGCTTTCGGTGCCACGCCGGATGCCGCCGTCACTGTCTACGACGACGATGCCCGCTACCGGGAAATGCTCACCCAACACGAAACTTGGGAAAAAGCCTACCGCGACAGTTGGGATGAGCTTCATTTGGAGGAACTCCGCAAGAGCGGACGACTCACCTCAAACGCGGCGGGGGCCATCGCTCGTCTGCCCGACGCCGAAAAGGCCGCCCTGCGCGATTGGCTGCAGACTCATCCCCTGAAGGACGACACCATGCAAAAAGCCGCCCTCTACCTGGCCGGAGCCCCGGACGTGCGGGCCGAAATGGACGAAGCCATCGCCTCCACCGACACCGATACCGTCCAAATAAACTGGCCGGTCATCTTTAAAATCGCCTGGGACCAAGACAACACCCTTGTTCGGGTTACCCCGCTGCTCCTGCGAAACCTCGACCACCCCGATGACAAAATCGTCAGGCAAAGCATCTTCCTGCTCCGCTATGTCGACGCCGATATCTGGGCGGACGCGATCGAGGATCGGCTGCGCCAACCCGACTACCCCTTCAAGCCGAACCTGCTCTTCCTCATCCGCGAGAGCGACCGGCAGGCCAAATTCCTCGACCTCGTGGCCGCACAGGCCGCGCACGCCCCCGTCACCTCCTGCCTCTATTACTACAGCGACATCATCGACGAAACCCAGGGGGACGTCCAGGCGAAGGCCCGGGCTCTCTTCTGGAAAACCATCGACGGCCAGCCCCCCGAGATCATCCGCGACAATACCTACCGCCTGCTGCAGCATTTCCCCGAAAAATCCCGCCCTCTGATTCTGCAGATGCTGGAAGCCGTCGCGGCCGAGGACATCGAGCCGAAGTATTCCACTGCCTACGCCCTGCAAAAATGGGCCTATGCCGACCCCGACAGGGCCCGGGAGCAATTGGAGGCCTGGTTCGACAACCCCGCCCTAGGCCGGGATGCGAGCTACACACTCGGGGTGTTGGCGCGGGGCACCCGCGATACAGGGCTGGCCCAGCGCCTCTACGACGCCGAAATGGCCTCCGACGAGCCGAACGCTGAGGTCGCGCACATCATCGGCGCAATCGAGGGCGAGGAAGCCGAGCGCCTCGCCGTGGAACTGCTCCGGCAGGCGAAGCCCGGGAGCTATTCCCTCGGCGACCGCTGGACGATCATGGGGGTCTCCGTCAACGACGCCCTGCAGGGCTCCGTGCGCCACGGGCTGATCGACACCGCGCCGGACCTCTCCGTCCTCGACGAAAACCTGGCCGAGTACGGGACCACCACCGACCCCTTCTCCCAATGGTATTCCGCCCTCGACGCCGCCGGGGCCATCGCCTACTTCGACGTCGAGACCGACACCTTCCCCAACCGCCACGACCTCCTCATACTGGAGGAACTCGGGCAGGCAGGCCGCGGCATCTTCACTCCTACGCGCGCCGTCGAGGTCTGGCGCGACGACCGGGATGGCTACGACGTCCTCTTCGAATACCGGGGCAAATGGTACGGCTACTTCGCCGAGAACCACGGGGACTGGTACGACCTAAAATCAACCCTCAACGCGGTCAATTTCGCCCTGGCCGACAACGGCAGACGGGAGCGTTTCCTCGCCCTCCCCGACCTCGGTCAGTGCGCGGGCATCATCCTCCCCGACCCCGATCAGGCGCAGGCCTTCTCCAAGGAGTTCGGCATCCCCTTTGGCACGGACCCGGAGGCAGCACGCAAGTCCGGTCAAGAATATGAGGCCCTCGTCGAACAACGGCTCGGCCTGAAGGAATCCGAAGTGTTGCCATAGCCCATACTGGACATATTGCTTTTCACATGCCGGAGCTGGCCGAAGTCGAATACTACCGCAAGCAGTGGGACCCCGGACTGGGCAAAAAGATCGTCGCGGTTAAAATACACGCCGAAAAGCGGCTCTTTCGCGAAGTCGATACACGGGCACTGGTAAAGCTCCTCACTGGCGCCACCTTGAAAGCCTCGCTGGCACACGGAAAGCAGATGCTCTTTCAGTTTTCCACCGCGTGCCTGGGAGTACACCTTGGCATGACCGGCAAGCTCTTTGCCGAAAAACTCCCCTACGCGCCGGACAAGCATGACCACCTCGTGCTGGAAACCAATCGCCACGCGCTGGTCTTCCGTGACCCGCGCCTCTTCGGCCGCGTGCGTTTCGACCCCGGCAAGGAGCTGCCCGCCTGGTGGACCGCCCTGCCTCCACAGGTCCTCGACGATGATTTTAACCAGGATGCCCTCGCTGCTTTTCTAAACCGCCGGAAGAAAGCCCCGCTCAAAGCCGTGCTGCTCATGCAGGAACGCTTTCCCGGCATTGGCAACTGGATGGCCGACGAAATCCTCTGGCGCGCCGCCATTCATCCCGCCCAACCCGCAGGGTCTTTAAGTGCCCGTCAGACCACGTGTCTATATAAAGAGATGAAGCAGGTCTGCCGCGACGCCATGGAGGTCATCGGCACGGATTGGGGCGATCCGCCCGATTCCTGGCTCTTCAACCACCGCTGGCAAAACGGTGGCCTCTGCCCCAAGACCGGTAAACCTCTCATCCGCGAGGAAATCGGCGGACGCACTACCTGCTACTCGCCCACCCGGCAGAGGCGGTGATCTGGGGCTGCGCAAGCCCAGGTCGTGTGCATCAAGCCGGCTCGGTCAGGACCAGCTTGTGGCCGGCGTGGTCGACAACCTGCGCCTTGACCGAAA
The DNA here is from genome assembly GCA_030432235.1 of Verrucomicrobiia bacterium. GTDB lineage: Bacteria > Verrucomicrobiota > Verrucomicrobiia > Opitutales > Cerasicoccaceae > JAUIHT01. The sequence continues at coordinate 90,229 of JAUIHT010000002.1, forward strand.
AGACTTCGCTGATGATTTCGGGCGTCATGACTTCGTCCGCCAATCCATAGGCACGCAGGCGTCCGTTTTGCAGAAGCACAAACTGGTCGGCATAGCGCAGGGCGAGATTCAGGTCGTGCAGGATAGCACAGACTCCCAGCCCGGCATTCGCAAGGCGACGCGCCAAGGCGAGACAACGATGCTGGTGCGCCAGATCGAGGTTATTAGTCGGCTCGTCCAGAAACAGGTAACGCGGCGGACCTTCGTGCTTTTCATTGGGCCATACCTGTGCCAGCACGCGGGCGAGGTGGACGCGCTGCTTCTCCCCCCCCGAAAGCGTCAAATAGTGGCGGTGTGCGTAGACCTGGATGTCCGCCTGTAGCATGGCCAGGTTGACAATTTCGCTATCCCGGGCGCGCTCATGTTGCTCGATGTGTGGCAGACGCCCCATCTCGACGACCTCGCGCACGGTGAAGTTGAAGCCCAGCGAAGAGGACTGTGGTAACACCGCTCGGCGACAAGCCAACTCGCGGCTGCCGTAGGCGCTTAACGCTTTGCCATCCAGAGTGACCTCGCCCTCGCTCGGCTGACCGCCGCCGGTCAGGCAGTTGAGCAAGGTCGTCTTGCCCGCGCCATTGGGCCCCAGGATGGCGGTGACCCGGCCCGGCTCGACGGCCAGCGACACGCTCTCCAGCACCGTGTGGGCGCCGTAGCGTTGGGTCAGTTTGAGGCCGCTTAACATCGTTACACCGTCAGTTTTTTGCGTCCCGCCAAAAGCAGGCCGAGGAAGAAGGGTCCGCCCAGAATCGCCGTAAGGATGCCGATTTGCAGTTCCGCCGGAGCCATAATGGTGCGCGCGAAGGTGTCGGCCACCACCATGGTGATGCCGCCAAGCAACGCACTGGCAGGCAGCAGCAGGCGGTGATCTGGACCGAAGCTGATGCGGATAATGTGCGGCACGACCAGGCCGATGAAGCCAATGATGCCGCAGAAGGCCACCGTCACACCGACCATGAGCGAACCGAGCACGATGATCCAGCGCTTGACCGCCTGCGTATTGACCCCGAGGTGGCTGGCCTCGACTTCACCCAGCAAAAAGGCGTTGAGCGGACGCGCCAGACTGAGACTGATGAATACACCGGGGACGATCAACAGTGCCAGAGCGATAGCGGACTCCCAGCTCAGCCCTGCCAGGCTCCCGAGGGTCCAGAAAGTGACCGTGCGCAGTTGCGCGTCCGTCGCAAAGACCGTTACGGCCAGCCCGATGAAAGCCTGCGCGATGGCGTTTACCGCAATACCGGTCAGCAGCATGGCCGCCACATGGGTACGCCCGCCAACTTTGGACAGATTATAGATTAGGAAAGTAATGCCGACCGCACCCGCCATCGCCAGCAGCGGCAGACCATACACTCCCCCGAAGCCTAGCATAGGCAAAAAGATGATCGCCGTCACTGCGCCGAGCGCGGCACCGCTGCTGACGCCGATGAGGCCGGGGTCCGCCAGCGGATTACGAAAAAGCCCCTGCAACATCGCACCGGCCAGGGAAAGTCCTGCGCCCACCAGCATCGCCCCGATAATGCGGGGCAAGCGAATGTGCCAGACTACCGCGTCGGCCATCCCATCGGTTCCTTGCAGTTCACCCAAGCCCAGATGGGAGGCCACCACACGCCCCACCTGCCCCGGAGAGACCTCAGCCGGGCCCAGCAACAGAGCGATAAAGCCCAGCACGAGCAGCAGGACGGCCAGCGCGACCAGCACGGCGCGGCGCACAGGCGGTTTGAGACGAAGCGGCATGAATCTTTACTGATTGCCCGTTTCCGGCGGCGCAATCAAGCCATTCCAGCGCGTGACGGCTTCGCCCAAACGCGGACCGAAGTTCAAATCGTCCATCGGCACCCCGTAAATGGCACCCCGCTTGAAGGCCGTTACAGGCTCCAGGGAAGCCATGGTCTTGAGTTCCTCGACAGACTCCGGTGTGGCTCCATGAGCGGGATTGATGCCCACAATGATGACGTCGGGATTGGTTTCCAGAATGGATTCCTTGGAGTATGGCTGATAAGTTTTTACGCCCATGGCGGCGTTTTCTCCCCCGGCCAGCTCAATCAAGGACTGGGCGCGCGTGTCGCTGCCGGCCACCATACCCGGACGGGAATCGCTCGGCGGCTGCATCAGAAAAAGCACGCGCGGCTTCTTCGACCAGGTGGCAGCGGTTTCCTGAGCGGAGGTTATCTGCGCATTGACGCCTTCCATGATTTCCGCAGCCGCCTTCTCATTACCGAGTTTAGCGGCCACTGCATGCAGCGAATCGTCCAGTGCCTCGACGCTGTCAGGCTCCGGCAACCAGATAACCGGCACCTCGACGCGCTTCATCATGGCCTTGGCCGCGGGCGGGCCCATGGATTCAGTCGTTACGACCAAATCCGGCTGCATGGACAAGACGCCCTCCGGCGAAATATTGCGAATGTACCCAACTTTCGGCAGGGCACGCACCTCAGGCGGATAGGTACTGGAGAGGTCCACCGCGACGACGTTATCTCCGCCTTCGAGCGCAAAGACGATTTCCGTGGCCGCGCCTCCCACGCTGACGATGCGTTTTGGCATTTCCGCGAAAACGGTTGCCAGCGAAAGGCTTAGAGAAAACAGGACAGTTTTGGCTAAATGAAATTGAGACATATTCGCATTTTTTTGCGAAAAGGTATTGACGAGGGCAAGTTTTAAATGCAATCCAGTCTCAATATCAAATCTTTGCTATGAGCACGACCACTCTTTCCAACGCCACTGACACAGGAACTCTCCGCCAGGCCTACGCCAAGCTCCAAGAGGAGCAGCCCCGCCTGCGCATCCGCGACGCCGCCACTGAGCTGGGCAGTTCCGAAGCCCAGCTCCTCTCCCTGGAGTGCGGCAAGACCGTCACCCGCCTGGCCATCGAAGACTGGGCCGGTTTCATGTCCGAGCTCAAGGCCCTCGGCCGCGTGATGGTGCTGACCCGCAACGAGCATTGTGTGCATGAGCGTAGCGGTTGCTACGAAAACATCCAGGCCCACGGCGGCAAAATCGGCCTCGTTACCGGCAAGGACATCGACCTGCGCCTCTTTTATAGCGAATGGGCCCTCGCCTACTCCGTGGAAAGCACCCACGGCGAGCGAGTCATGCGCTCCTTCCAGTTTTTCGACGCCGCCGGACAGGCCATTCACAAGGTTTACCTGAAGAACGAAGAAGGCCTGACCGTCTTCCAGGAGCTCACCGAGCGCTTCAAGGCCGAGGACCAGAGCCCCGAGCAGGCCGTTTCCGCGCCCGCTGCCAAGCCCGAAGAAAAGGAAGAGCTGACCGAGTTGGGCCGCGCCTCCTTCGTCAGCGAATGGGCCGAACTGAAGGACACGCACGACTTTTTCATCCTGCTCAAGAAGCACCAGGTCAGCCGCCTCTGCGCCATGAAGAGCGCCGAAGGCTCCTTCACCAAGAAGGTCGACAACGAAATTTCCACGCGGATGCTTCACGCCGCCAGCGAAAAACAGGTCCCCATTATGGTCTTCGTCGGCAACGAAGGCGCCATTCAAATCCACACCGGCCCGGTCAACAAGATCATGCCGCACGGCGAATGGATCAACGTCCTCGACCCTGACTTCAACCTGCACCTGAAGACTCCCGGCATCGCGAGCAGCTGGATCGTGGAAAAGCCCACCAAGGACGGCACCGTGACCTCCCTGGAAACCTACGACGCCGACGGCGAGCTCATCGCGCAGTTCTTCGGCGCCCGTAAGCCCGGTATTCCCGAGCGCGAGGACTGGCGCGAACTGCTGGCCTCCCTGCAAAACTAGGCAGCCCACTTTTTTCAAGGTTCCTAACCTTGTCCGTATAACCAACAGCGGCCTCTCGCCATCCCCAATTGAGACTAAGTCCCGATATCCAATCTAGAATCATTCTAAACAATCTAACGCATCATGAACACGAAACGTATATTCCTCACTGGCCTGGCGCTCTGCGCGGGCCTCACCGCAAACGCAGCGATTAACTTCGATCTGCCAGGCAACAGCAGCACTGAAAGCTGGTCTGGTATGACCATGGCCAATCATCCCGGCTATCCAGGCTTCGGAAATCCGACCGCCGCCTGGCCCAGCCCGATAAGCGCCGATGACGGCGATGGCTCATTCGACAAGGTTTCCGGCTCAGGCTTTCCGTTGGGCGCGGGTATTTACACGTTTAGCGGCGAAGGCACCTTTGCCATTACCGAATCCACGCCCCTGGCAAATCTCGCCACCATCGTACTTCAGTACACCGGCGGGTACGGCGCGGAAAGCGACGAGGAAACGGAACTCACTGACTTTGTGAACGGCCCCCTCTTGTCCTACAACAGCGGCAGCCAGGACATCACCGGCACCCGGATTCTCAACACCGAAGGCCTCTACGGCTATCAGTGGGACCTGAGCTCGGAATCGAATCCCATCACGGACTTCGCGATTACCTTCACGACCGGCTACCATGCGTCCATCGAAGGTCTCCAGCTTGATCAAGGCGACACCTTCCAGGCCGTCCCCGAACCGCAAACCTATGCCATGATTGGCGGCGTGCTGGCCCTGGGCCTGGCGTTCATTCGCCGCCGCAAACTTTTCCAAAAGTAAGTCAGTAAAAGTCAGACACCCTCATGTCAGCCCCCGGGAGCCGCAACTCCCGGGGGTATTGCGGGCAAATGAGATGAGGGAAACGAACACAACCGAATATGAGGGCACAAGTATTTTATTCCTGTCTTTTCCTTACGACAGCAGGCCTGTTGAACGCCGAGTTCAAGGTCCCGAGCTGGGTCGAGGAATACGAAAGCGACTTCACCGAGTTTGCCTGGTGGGATCAGTTTACCGATCCATACACCGATTGGCAGCTGCCAGATTCCGGCGAAAGCGTCGATCCCTTCCCTGAAGAGGAAGGCAATCTCCCCAACCGGGAAGAAGCGGATAACGAGGACGCTGTCCTGATTCAGAATGGCTCCCCGAGTGCCATCATCTCGGGCACAGGCGGCATCTACGATAACAGCGGCAACTTAAGCCATTATCTGGTATATGACGCTCCGACATTCGATGTGGGCACCGTGCTGTTTCAACTGCGCTCCTGGGGCTCGCACGCCGATGTCGAAAGCGCCCGGCTCTACTACCGGGAAACGGAAAACGGACTGCTCCAGGAAGCGGTCATGCCCACCGGCGGCGGCTTCCTGATCGGCAGCAACGGCTTCGATACCTTCACCGCCTGGGAATGGGACCTGAGCGCCCTCTCCGTCTTCGATTACTACATTACCTTTACCAGCGCCGACAGCAGCATGAGCCTGAAAGAGGTTCAGTTGGACACAATCGACATCTTCTCCCGCCAGCTCGGCTATCCCCTCACCGTCGAAACCAACTCCCAATTCAGAACTATCGGCGAAGTGGATCACCACCTGCAGGGTCAAACCGACCCCGCTCTCAGCTACGAAATAGGCGCAACCATCGAGCTGACCCCGGTTGAAATCGGGACCTACGAGTACGTCTTTATGGATTGGGCCGGCCCTTACAGCGGCCTGGGAGACGAGGCGGACGGCACGCTCACCGTGACCATGGAGGAAGGCTTGAGCGTAAGCGCTATCTTCAGTCCCACCAGTTACTACGGCTGGAGCGAAAACACGATCAATGCCTACCTGGGTGACGAGTCCTCACGCTATCCGGCAACCGCCGACCCGGACCACAACGGCCTGATCAACCTGCTCGAGTACGCCCTGGGCGGCGAACCCGAAGTGGCCATGGACACCGAGCCGGTCCGCCCGCAAGTCAGCGTGGTGGACGGGCACCTGCACGTCACCTTCCGCCGCCAACCCGCCGCCACCGACATCGAGTACGCCGTCATGGTTTCCAACGACCTGGCAACCTGGCACTACAACGGCGACGGCACCGGAACCTATACCGAGGAATTGGCCGAAAGCATCACTCTCAACGACGACGGCACCGAGACCGTTACTTATCGCGACCTGACCCCCATCCCCGACGGAGGAGCCCGTTTTATCTCCCTGGATATTACCGAAACCAGCTCCTGACCCCAGACACCTTCTGACATCTGACTGACAACGCGATGAAAACCAATCTATACCGTTCCCAAAAGGCGCGCCATGGCATGACGCTGATTGAGCTGCTGGCCGCCATCAGCATTGTCGGAGTTCTATCCGGCATTGTCATTACCGTAAGTAATCAGGTGCGCGAGTCCGCCACCACTACCGAGGAAACCAGTGCGGCCCGTCAGGCCATCACGACTTACCTCCTCACGCCCATGGATTACGACGGCTATTTTATGCCCGGCTATAAAAGCGTGATGGGGAAAACCTTCCTCGACGACAACGGGCATCGTATACCCAATGCCGCAGAGGACGGTAAACGCTTCCCCTGGCGCCTGGCTCAGTTCCTAGAAGGCGGTTTATCGGCGTTGTATGTCGGTTCCCATCAGGAATTTTACGACAACGATCCTTCTACCTACGAGTTGAGCCTCTATCCTTCCCTAGGCATGAACAGCCTCTTCGTCGGCGGTCATTACGATGGCACGCGAAGCTCTCCCGGGTATGAGCCCGGGCCGCGCAGCAACAACCAGAAATATCCAAGGGACTTCTGGGTCCTACAACCCGGTGACGCTCATGCGCCTTCAAAACTGATCGTTTTTGTATCCACGCACTCCGTCAGTGATTCCTTCGCCGGTGGCGTCGGTTTTTTCCGGGCAAACCCACCCAAGTCTCCTTTACAGCCCAACTGGGGTAGCTATAACGAGGATATCCCCGCATCCTTGGGTAATGTCCACTTGCGCCATCAGGGCAAGGCAACCGTGGCCAACCTGGACGGCTCCGTTGAACTCCTCAATGAAGAGGAATTGCGTGACATGCGTCGCTGGTCCAACCAGGCGGCGAAGTACAACGACCCCGATTTCTCGAATTGGTCCCGCCAGTAGTATCCACAGGCGCCTAGGCGCGCGCTCAGTTTGATGAGCCACGCAATCCGTGTTGAACCAGCATTTCGGAACAGGAGTTGCTTAGAGGTTTGACTGCAAGGATAACGCTGCCATTTTCCCAATCATGAGGCGGAGACGGGTTTTCCTGACTATGCTCTTGCTCACGGTCTGGATCGGCGTGAGTGGGTTTCGCGCTTTCAGCCCTCAGGCAACCAAGGAGTTCGAGAACAACGAGAAAAGTTTCTCCGTTCGTTCGCACGCCGAGCTGTACACCATGGTGCGTATCGATGAGGACGGCAGTGTCCATATCGACAACTGGCTACTGGCCTACGAATACCGCGGAGAAGCCACGCGGGGCATTTGGCGCATCCTTCCGGATGACGACCAGGAGTCCGTGACGCTGCTGTCCCTGCAACTCCCGGGCCAGCCACCGCAAGTCTGGCTACAGGATGGTGACGACGGCAAGGTCGAGGAAGTCAGCGGCATCGATCGCCGCCGTGCCTTCGGTCCAAGCGATTGGAATATCGAGGATATCTACGATGACGACAAGAACCAGTGGCGCCACCGCCGCCTGGGCAACGCCACCGTTCGTGGCCAGGAGGCCATGGTAATTGAGAGCCGTTACGGCGACCCCGAGCTCAAGGAAAATTCGCGCTACGACAAACGCCGCGTCTATCTCGGCCTGCTGGATCGCCGCTTTCTGCAAGCCGACGCCTATGACGCGGGTGGCGACCTCATCAAGACGATCAACGCCGCCCACCACGCCAATGTCGGCACACAGGACGATCCCCGCATCCGGGCCCGACGCCTGGAAATCCTGGACTATGTCGACGGCTCCATCACCATCATGGTGCAGGTCAAGGCAGCTTTCGACCTGGAATTGCCGCAGGAATTGTTCACGCCTGAGGCCCTTGCCAAGTGGAACCCGCAAACCGACAAGGAAATTCTGGCCAAATTAAAGCCGGTGCCGAAGGATTAGGTTTCAAATTAGATGGTGTGAAATTTCAGCACTGGCTTGCCAAAAGGGCGCATTCAGGCCATGCTATGCGATAATTAAGAAGGTAGAATGCCTTCGCAACCAGTCAGTAGCATGAAACAGGCGAGCAAACCTATCCCCGCCCCGCGTATCAAAGAGTCGTTACGCAAACTTAAAACAAACATAGCGCGTGTCATTCGCGGCAAAGACGAAGTCATTGAACAAGTCCTGACGGGCCTCGTGGCAGGCGGCCACATATTGATCGAAGACCTGCCTGGCCTGGGAAAAACCACCCTCGCCTACTGTCTGTCCCGCTCGCTGGATTGCTCTTTTACACGTATTCAGTTCACCAGCGACCTGCTGCCCAGCGATGTCATCGGCGTCTCCATTTATGACGAGCAGATGCGCGAGTTCGTTTTCAAGAAAGGGCCCATCTTCGCCAACATCGTCCTGGCCGACGAAATCAACCGCACCACCCCGAAAACACAAAGCGCCCTGTTGGAGGTCATGGACCGCGGCAAAGTATCGGTGGACGGGCAAACCTTCAACGTCGGGCCGCCCTTCATTGTTTTCGCCACGCAGAATCCCGTGGACTATGAAGGCACCTTTCCCCTGCCGGAAAGCCAGATGGACCGCTTCATCATGCGCCTGCAGATGGGCTATCCGGATTACGAGCACGAGTTGGAAATCCTTAGCAACCGCCAAAGCCGACAGGCGTACGATTCGCTGGATATCGAGCCGGTGCTCAACCGGCAGGAAGTAGCAGAGATTCAGCACTTCGCTCCGCAAGTCTTTATCGAGGACAGCATCTTGCACTACATCCTGCGCCTGGTCACCGCCACCCGCACCGAAAGTGAATTTCAGAATGGCATCAGCACACGCGGCTCTTTGGCGCTCAAGGCCGCCGCGCAGGCCCGCGCCCTGGTGGACGGCCGCGCCTTTGTCGTGCCGGAAGACGTTTCCACAGTACTGCGTCCGGTATTTACCCACCGCTTGAGCCTGCGGCGTCAGACCTCCGATCCGCTCGAGGAGCGCCGCGCCGTGGAAAGCATCCTGACCAAGCTCCTCGACAGCGTTCCCTTGCCGGAGTGATAACATTTCAGATTTCAGGTGGTAGATTTCAGATGTGAAATTACGATAGCCAGCGGAAATAGCGTCGTGCTCTCCCTTCAATTTGAAATCTAAAATCTTACATCTGAAATGAATGTTTCCGTCACCACGCCCACGCCGCCCCCATCGGTGGGGGACTGGGCCGATCCGGGGTTCTTCTCCAAGCGCCTGGGACGCGGGGGAAACTTCTGGCGGCTGGTCTTCATGATGCTGGTCCCACCGGAGGGTCATCGCATTGTCCCTACCCCAGCCGGATACGTGCTTATCCTGGTCGCGCTCGGTCTCGGCAGCGCCGCCTATAACACCTCGAGCAACATCCTCTTCATGGCACTGTCGCTGTTGCTCTCCAGCCTTATTCTGAGCGGCTTTCTCTCCTGGCTGAATTTCAAGAACACCAAATGGCGGCTGCGCCAACCCCCGCATTACCGCGTGGGAGATCCCGCGCGACTGCAACTCGAGCTGATCAACGAAAAGAAAGTCCTGCCCACCTATAGCCTCTGGTTCAACGTCGCCAGTGAGCAGGAAAAAGCAAAGCGACGCATCCACCTGGAAGATCGTCTCAACCCCGGCAAGACCGCCGAGCTGGACTGGCTTTTCGAACCCCACACACGCGGCAAGTGTCAACTGACCGTCTCCGGCCTTGAGTCGCAATTCCCGTTCGGCTTCCTGCGCAAAAGCATCGGCGGAGGAATCAGGCAGGACGTAACGATACTACCCAAGCGCATCGAATACAGCTTTCAGCCTCCCGGCGGGCACCATTCCCACCTGCAGGGCGAAACGAACCGCCGTCCCGGCGCGGGCAACGAGTTGATCAATATCCGCCGTTACCAGCCGGGGGACGCGCAACGACTGGTCCACTGGAAAGCCAGCGCACGGCAGCGGCAGCTCCTCGTGCGGCAGATGGCAGAAGAAAACCGCGACGGTTACACGCTCTTTGTCGAATCCCCCAGCTCGCTCTGGCCGGACGACATACAGTTCGAGCGGCTTTGCTCCTTTGCCGCCAGTTTGGCTGAAGACCTCTTTCGCGACGGACGCCTCCTCGGCTACGCCGTCAACGACGAACCCGTGCAAACACTCAAACGCCTGCACGACCTGCAGCTATTCCTCGAGCGGATGGCCCTGCTGGCACGCACGGATCACTATGCCCAGGCCCCGGATGGCGGCGGGCGCAACCTCATAACCTTCCGCCCGGGTCTGGGCGGCGAAGTCTATGCCTACCTTGGCGGTAACATTGCGGGATCGGCTGAGCACTGACGAGCTTCACCAGCTCAAGTGGCTGCTCGGTCAGTTCCTCGCTCTCATGGCCATGTGGGCGCTCTTCGGGCTGGAGATGGGCAGCGAACCCGTCCTGCTCCTGTTTACGCTGCTGGTAGCCGCCACCCTCGCCTTCCCGCGCCTGCCCGGGCGCATTCCCTCACTCTTTTGGAAGGCCGCCACACCCACGCTCATCGCCATCATCGTGGTGGACTTCGCTCTGCATGGGGTGGAGTTCCTCAAGCCGATGGTGCGCATGATCCTGCTGCTCACCCTGCTACGCTCACTCCAGTACCGCAAGGCCCGTGAGGACCTGCAGCTCGTGCTCCTGTGCCTCTTCACCCTCGTGGTCAAAGGTGTGCTGACGGTCTCGCTGCTCTTCGCCTTCCAGATGCTGCTCTTTACTCCGGCGGCCATGGCCTTGCTCTTTCTCATCAACCTCCTTGAGACCAGCCGCGAGCGCATGCTCATTCCCGAGGACTGGGAGCGCTTTCGTTGGGGCCGCTTCCTCGACCGTTTGGCCAAGGGGTTGGACTTCCGCCTCATCGGATTTGCCGCCATGCTCTTCATCGGCCTGGTTTCGGTCAGTAGCCTGATCTTCGTCCTTATGCCACGCTTCAGCATGGACCAGGCCCTGCCCTTCCTCAAGATGGAGGGTAGTGGTAAAGTCGGCTTCAGCGACCGCATCCGCTTCGGTGATGTCAACGATCTGAGCTTCGACGACAGCCGGGCCATGCGGGTGACAGTCCCCAACCTCAACGTCGTGCCCGTGCGGCCCTTCTGGCGCATGGTCGTGCTGGACGAATACGACAACGGCGTGTTTGAGGTGTCGCGCTCCCTCATGGAGAACACGATTCCCTTTAAAGAGGGCAGCAGTTATCCGGAAAGACACTATGACCGGAGCGGAAACGATCCGTCCAACAACTGGGTCTATTATCTGGAGGGCGACATCAGCCGGTATCTTCCGCTCATCGGCACCTACGATACCATTCGTTTTCAAAAAACGAAATTCTGGCCCTTCGCCGAAACGGACGTCTTCATGCTCGAGCAAGTCCCCTCGCAACTTTTCGGGTATCAAGTCTCCGGCATGACACCGATGGATCGCTTTGCCGCGACGCCCTCTGATCGTGCCGAGCTGGATAGCGCCGAAGGCCCGATTCCCACCCCGGGCTTTGATGAGGAGCGACTGGACTACCCACTGACCACGCTGGCTATTCCCTCAAGCCCCAAAGAACAGGAATACCTGCATGGGTTGGTGAACGAAATCAGAGAAGGTCAGCAACTACCGCCTGCGGAATTTGCCCAGCGGGCGCAAACGTGGCTTCAGCAACATTACCGCTACGACACACGCCACCGCCCACTGATGGAAGACGGCAGCGATCCGCTGCTACTGTGGATGCGTGAATCCGACCGCGGCTGGTGCGAGCACTTCGCGGGCTCTTTCACCCTGCTTTGCCGCACCGCCGGGATTCCCGCGCGCGTCGTGGCGGGCTTCGCCGGAGCTTACTGGAACGACTACGAGGACTATTTGATCGTCAACAACAGCAATGCGCACGCCTGGGTGGAAATCTATCTGGATGGCTACTGGGTTCGTTATGACCCCACCCCGCCGGCCGGCGGCGGCTTCTTGCCCGGAGCAGCCCTGGCCAGCAGTATCGGCGCGATCTCGGGCTGGAGCGCCTGGGTGGATAGCCTCCGCATGGTCTGGTACCGCCGCGTCGTCAACTTCGACCAAAGCGACCAGATGGAAATGGCGAGCGGCCTGAAGGATTACTCACTGGCCGCCTACGAGGATCTGAAAAGAGACATTTCCGCCGCCTGGACACGCTTTAAAGTCTGGCTGCTCAGCGGATGGAATCGTGAAAAAACCATTGAGGTTCTGCTTTGGATCGCAGGCGTGTGTTTCGCTATTGTCGCCTTGCGCTACCTCTGGCGGATGTTGCGCGAAGCGGCCGGGCGAGGCGGTCCCTGGGCGGGCCTGATGGGTGGCGATCCCATTCGGCGCCAGGCAGGGAAGCTCCTCATCGCCTTCCGCCCTCTCTGGCATCAGAAGCGCGAGATGGCCCAGCCGCAAGGCGGATCGCCCGAAAGTCTCTCCCGCTGGCAGGAAGCCCTCGAGGGCCTGCAACGCATACGCTTCGGCCCGGCCGAGGATCGTCCGGACCATCGTGCCGTTTTCAAAGAGGCCAAACGCCTGATGCGCGCGGGCCCGGAAAAGGTTTAAAGTCCGCTATAAAAACCAATTGCCAGCCGTATTAGGACTTCTAGAGTCAACTCCCACATGGGAGAGGAACTGGAAAAATTGCAGGACGCAACCTGGCTGGATGATCGGAGGGGCGTCGCCTATCTGCAGGATGACTGGATATACAAAACCAAGCATCCGCCGCTTTTTATCGAGCCCGGTTCCAGCGAACTGAAGACCATAGAGCGCGCTCCGCTGGAGGAGTACGGTAAACTGGCAGGTTACTTCGTGCGCGGGGCGACGCTGTGCTTTTTCCTCTGGCCGCCGCACTTCCCCAATCTTGAATGGGGCGAGAAAAGCATCTTCGTGGTCGGTGACTTCAACGGCTGGGCCGACGCCATCGGTAACGGCGACTGGCAGTTACGCCCCACGTTTTACGAAGGCAAGCCCTGCTTCAAACTCGAGCTGCCCGTCCGCAAGGTCTGCCCGCGCAAGTCCGACGTGGTCTGCTTCAAGTTCGTCACTGCCGACAAGGAATGGCAGCCTGTGCCTCTCGACGCGCCCAATCGCGACGACAGCGAAGCGCACAACTTCGTCCTCGATACCCGCCGCACCGGCAACCACGTTTTCTATTTCGAACCCCGGCAGCGCCACCCCATTCTCGGCCACGAGCGCCTGGTCTGGAAGGACAAGAAGCGCGAAGAAAAACTGACCATCGCTTACGGGCATCTGCTGGCGGACAGGCATAGCCTCGGCGCGCTCGGCAGTTTTATCGAGCGCGGTGAAACAGTCTTCCGCCTCTTCGCTCCCCGCGCCACCGCCGTGCGGGTAACGTTTTTCCAAAGTCTGAACGAAAGCACGGAACAGACCCACGACCTGCTGAGACTCGACGACGACGTCTGGGAAAAAGTCTATCCGCGCGATCTGCACGGCTGGTATTATTACTACACCGTCGAGGGCGAAAACGTCGACAACTCCACTCACTTCGACAGCAACTTCCGCATTCTTGACCCCTACGCTCTCGCCTGCGTCAACGGTCGCGGCCCCGGCATCATCCTGGATCGGCGTCGCCTGCCGCTTGCTCGCAACGACTTCAAGGTGCCTCACTGGCATGACCTCGTTATCATGGAAACACACGTGCGGGACCTGGCGGCGAAGGCACCTCTCCCCATGAGCCCGCAGGAGCGGCGCGGCTTCGCGGGCGTGGCCAAGTGGCTGCGTTCGGACGATTGCTATCTGAAGGACCTCGGCATCAATGCAGTGGAGCTGCAACCTATCCAGGAAAACGATGCCCCGGACCTCAACGCCTATCACTGGGGTTACATGACCTGTAACTTCTTCTCACCCGCCAGCCAGTACGGCACCAAGCCCGAAGACGCCGCGCAGGTGGCGGAGTTCAAGGACATGGTCGACGCATTTCACGAGCAGGGCCTGGCCGTCATCCTCGACGTCGTCTACAATCATGTCGGCGAGCCTGCCCATCTGCTCTTCGTCGACAAGGAATACTATTTCGAGGTCACGCCCAAGGGCGGCCACCTCATGAATTTCAGCGGCTGTGGCAACGACTTCAAAACGCACACCCCGATGGGCCTGCGTCTGACCATCGACAGCCTCGTTCATCTGGTTGAGACGTACGGCGTGGACGGTTTCCGCTTCGACTTGGCCGAGCTGCTCGGCGTCGACACCTTGCGCGCAATCGAAACCGCTCTGAAGAAGGTCAAGCCCGGCATCATCCTCATTGCCGAGCCGTGGAGCTTCCGCGGGCATATTGCCCAGGCCCTACGGCACACCGGCTGGGCCTCTTGGAACGACGGCTACCGCGAGTTCACCTCACAGTACGTTCGTGGCCAGGGAACGCGCGACACGTTCAAATATTTCCTCTCCGGGTCGCCGCACTACTTCGCCATGTTCCCGGCCCAGACCATCAACTACACGGAGTCCCACGACGACCGCTGCTGGCTGGACAGGATCACCGAGAATCGAGAGCACAACGGCTCCTGGCCCACCCTCAACGACCGTCGCCGCACGCATTTGATGTGCGCCTTCCTTTTCGCGTCACTGGGCGTGCCCATGATCTCCGAAGGTCAGGACTTCCTGCGCTCCAAGCAAGGGGTCAACAACACCTACCAACGTGGTGACCTCAACGCACTCGACTATCAGCGCATGCGGCTCTTCCCAATGACGCATGAGTATTTCAAGCGTTGGATACAGTTCCGGTTGTCGCCCCAGGGCCATTTGCTCCGGCTCGACAAACGCCAGAGCGATCACTACCTGCGTTTCTTCGAGTATGGCGACACTTCAGCCATCGCCTGCCTCTACAACGACGATCATTCGCACGGCCGCGAGCAGCTTTTCTTTGCTATCAACCCGCATCACTACGCCTTCGAACTACCGGTGGAAGGCGTCGACCCACGTCCGTTCAAACAGATTGCCGACCATGAGCGCTTTCAACCACACGGTCTGGAAAAGCCCACCTTTGTGTGGCAGGATGGCAAACTGACACTTCCCCCGATGAGCTGCGGCCTCTGGGTGAAGCACTAGGAGCGACGACGGCGCCAGCCCAGGAAAGCGACACTCATCAATCCGCAAGCCAAGGCATAGAAGCGTGGTTCCGGCACGGGCGAGGCCACACCCCATCCCATATCGGCGAGGAAAGCCAAATCCAAATCGGTGATGTACTTGCGCGAACCCACCGTGAGCGAGGGATCCATGATAGCCTCCTGAGAGTCACCAATGAGCAGTACCCCATCGACAATGGGCGTGCCCGTCAGACCTGCCGCCACATGCGCGCCATCGGTGTGAACCACATCGACTCCGGACCCCAGCAAATCGATGACGTCCGTGCCCAGCCAGTCCGTGCCCGACACCATGTCATTCCAGGTATTGCCCGTGCCGAACCCGATCGAGTGCAACATTTCGTGCACGGCTACCGAGTACAGGTCATCCTTGCCGGCTTCAACGGGTGTATTGTAATCGAAGTGCCAATTAGCCGCCAACGTGGAAGCGCTATCGGTAAAGCCGTCATTATCCGTATCGGTATCAAACCAGAGATTGCCGACGGAATAGCCCATTTCGATAGTCCCGCTGGCACCGGCGAGATCGAGCGCCAGTGTACTGAGGATAGGGCCACCCCGGAGATTCGCCGGGTTTGCTTCTGCCAGGAGGCCATCCACCGCGCTTTGAAAATCGGGGGTGCCGATACTCGAGCCGCCGCCGCTAAAGCCGAACGCGCCCGGGCCGCCCTGCCCCAACGTACTGCCCAGCAGATCGCGACCACCTACGAAGATGCGAAATTCGCTGTTGATGAAGCTGTATGTATTCAGCGTTTCCGTGCCCCCGGTTTCAGGATTGGTATACCTTAAATGAAAGTCCGCCGTCGCCGTGGTGCTGTTCGGGCCATCGGTGTGCGTGTAGGAAAACATATCCTGGCTCAAAGGGCTGAGCGCGGTTGTGATGGCCCAACTGACATCCGTAGCGGCCTTTTCCAGCGTGGCCTGCGCCGTAGCGTTACCCGCGAAGAAGGTGTCGTGCGAGTAGTCCAGATTGATAGTGAGGGCCTGCGATGTCGTCGCGCAAAGCAACAGAACGGCACTCGACCCCAATGCACTTCGAAGCAGTGGCAGAGAAGAAAGCATGCGAAGTAGAATAGCAAACGTATCAGCCAGGTCAAACCTTAGCGGTGTCAAAGAATCATCAAACCGCAGCTTGCTTGCGCTACTTCCCGTAGAAAAAGGGCCCTTCCCGCAAGTCCAGCTTTAGCTGGCCATCGATGAAGGCGACACCAAGAAATCGGCCTTTGTCCGGGTTAACCGTAAAAGTTTCCCGCATACCCATGGAGGGAAACACGAGAGTGAATCGTGCCGGAGGCCGCTCGTAATGGAAACTCACCGAGTCTGCGTACCCTCTGTTATCTGTCTTGAGCCGCTCCTCGAATATTACCTTACCATCCACAACCACCTGCACGGGCATCCAGTTGTACTGCTTCTGGAAATCGATAGTGATGATTTGCGGGTCCTGTGTGCCTTCCACATTGTTGGGATTCAAATCCGCCGGCGGCACGATCATAAAGATGCCCTCGGAGGCACCATAGTCCGTCTTGGTATTCGGCTCGGGTGTCTTGGCCTTCGAGTGAGGCTTTACGTTACGGTGAGGATTGTCCTGCGGATCCTCGCGTGCCTGCACGGGCTCGGCCGTCTGCAAGCGCGATTCCCCGTAGAGGTCGATGGTCTCGCCGCATCCAGATACCAAGGCCGCTCCAACTATTAGCAGCAGGAAAAGCCATCGGCTGTCATGATTCATCCTCGTTGCCATTGTCGTTCTTTTTCTCCAGCTCGATTGTCTGTGTGGGGAAGGCGAATTCGATATCATTTTCATCGAAGGCCTGCAAAATGGCGCGATTGACCAGCGTGCAATGCTCCAGATAGCTAAACCACCCACGCTCGCTGTTACGCTGAATGGCCTCGCCGCCATCTTCGATGAAATACCAGTAATAGACTTTGATGTTCAGATAATAGTCGCCGTAGTCACTGAAAGAAATAACTGGAGGCCGGCGTTCCAGGTCGCACTTGCCTTCCTGGACAACCTCATCACTGCGAAGTATTTCGTCCAATACCGCGATGGCACGCTCCACTTTATCCGGCGGTATCCCATACGGAAGACTGATGTTCATCTCCCGGCGCAGATACTGACGCATCCCAAGGTTTTCCACTTCGTTGGAGACAAATTGCATGTTTGGCACCACCAGCATCTCACCCGAGAGCAGGCGAATATGCGTCGACTGCATACGCACGTCGTCCACCTCTCCGATTTGCCCTTTATAGGATATCCAATCGCCGACCACGAAAGGGCGATTGATAAATATCGAAACCGCGCCGAAGAGATTCTGCGCCGTTTCCTTGCCCGCCAGCGAGAGCGCCAGGCCGATGATGCCCAAGCCGGCGATGAGCGCTCCGACGTTAAAGCTGAGGAGGTTTTCCAAGATGAATATTGCCAGAAGCACAAACACAAACGTGTGCACCACCCTCTGAATGATCGTCACCGTCATCTTGCTGTACTCGTTGCCTTTGCCCGTCAGACGACCACGCACCAAGGTTCCCACCAAATCAGAGACGCCGAAGAACACCCAGATGACGGCGATGACGAGGACGACCTTGATGAAGTCCCAGTGGAGCTGGGCCAGCATAGGAGATAACTCGATAAAGGCGCCGCCCACGATGAATACCAAGGTGCCCAGGATAATGGCGACCGAAGTGCCGATACTTCGTATGATGGCGCCGATAATGGGCTTAGTCTTTCCCTCCATTCGATTTCCGAGAATGATGATCTGCTTACGTGTCACTAAGCCCACCACACAGGCCAGCCCAATAGCCACCGCCAATATCAGCCACCCCCACCAGGGCGTGCGATCAAACATCGGGTAGAGAACACGCCTGGCCAAAGCATCCTTGTTCTGTGTCTGGTAGACAGGCGGAATGGAGAGCATCGACTCCAGCAAGGCAGGCGCTTTCTGCAAAGTCTGTTCCGTAAACCGCCATTCGTCTCCTCCTGCTTCCCGCTGCAGGACTATGCTGCCGTCAGGCGCTTTACCGAGTTTTTGCCAAATCCATGCATGGTCTACTCCGTAGGGAAATAATTCGAACTTCGAAATATTGGATCGCTGGCTTGTCGACTGGCCGGGCAGTTCAATAGGACTGATTTCGCCGAGCCGATCAAAGACCGCTTTAAGAGCCAGAGTCTCCGAATCGGTCGCGGTATATCCGGAGGGCAGGGTTTGGTTGACGCGTTTTAAGTTATCGGAGCCCTCATAGAGAATGGCATTCATTCCCTCAATGAACGTCATGGTCGAATCCCGGGGGCTTTTTATCGAATCCCAACGTGGCTCGGCGGTGGTTTCGATACCGATAAGCTGACGGAATTCATTCGTAATCAGGTAACCAAACGATTCGAAAAAGTCCTTCAGGCTAGGCGGCTCCTGTCGCTTTTCAGGCACCATCCCGCCGCCCTCGCCTTCTTTAGAAACACCCAAGGATTGCGCCTGCGTCGAGACGGTGGCCAAGCCACTAATAACGGCTACGAAAAAGAAAAGGCGCCATTGAAGCATGACGCCTTTCTGTATGAACACGGAGGCCGTGCGGGGCAAGGAGAGTTTATAAACTACTCGGCATCCTCTTCCTCTACGTCCTCGACTTCAACCACGCGGCAGATGCCGACCAGCTTGTCGCCCGATGACAGGTTGATGAGGCGAACGCCCTGCGTGGCACGACCGATGACCCGTACATCCTTGACGGGAGAGCGCACAGCCTGCCCACCGTTGGTGAACATCATGACTTCGTCTCCCTCGTGGACGCTGAGTGCGCCGGCTACGACCGACGTGGTCTTCAGCGCGATGATACCGGAGCCGCCACGGCTCTGCGTGCGGTACTCGGAGTACTCGGTGCGCTTGCCCTGACCGTTCTCACCGGCGATAAGGAGCGTGGCGTTGGGGTCGACCACCTCAATGGCCTTCACACAATCGCCTGCCTTCTTAAGCGTGACACCCTTGACTCCACGGGTGGCGCGACCCTGGTCCCGCAGATCCGTTTCCTTGAAGCGGATCGACATGCCCTCGCGCGTGACGATAACCAACTCGTCCTCGCCGGACGTGAGTTTGGTGCCGATCAGCTCGTCGTCCTCGTCAATTTTGATACCGATGAGGCCGCCCTTGCGGTAATTCTGGTACTCGGCCAGGTTCGTCTTTTTGACGATCCCCTTCTTGGTGCACATGACCAGATGCTGGGTATCGCCGAAGTCCTTAATGCAAATCATGGAGGCGATGTGCTCGTCCTTCTGCATCTGCAGGACGTTGACCACCGAGCGACCCTTGGCCGTGCGGGTGCCTTCGGGAATCTCGTAGACCTTCTCCACGTAGACACGGCCGTTGTTCATGAAGAACATAATGTAGTCGTGCGTTGAGGCGGTGAAGAGGTGTTCGGTGAAATCGTCGTCGTGCTGGCCGCTGCCGATGACGCCCTTACCGCCGCGCTTCTGCGAACGGTAGCTGCTGACGGCGGTGCGCTTGATGAAACCGTTGTGCGAAACAGTGATGATGCAACCTTCGTTGGCAATGACGTCCTCCATGCGAAACTCGCCTTCCTCCGGCTGGATGAGGCTGCGACGCGGGCTTTCGAAGCGAGCGCGCAGTGCGGTAAGCTCGTCCTTGATGACGCCAAGCAGGATTTGCTCGTTGTCGAGAATCGAGCGGTAGTACTCGATCTTCTGCATCAACTCGCGGTACTCCTCCTCGATCTTCTCACGCTCAAGACCGGTGAGCTGGTACAGGCGCATGTCGAGGATGGCCAGGGTCTGCCGCTCGGTCAGCGGATACTTGGCCATCAAACGCTCCTTGGCATCGTCACGGCTCTTGGAGGCACGGATTATCTTAACGAAGTCGTCGAGATTGTTGAGCGCGATCTTGTAGCCTTCGAGGATGTGAGCGCGGTCCTCGGCTTTCTTCAAAAGGTACTGGGTGCGGCGGTAAACGACCTCGCGGCGATGCTCGAGGTAGCATTCGAGCATTTCCTTGATGTTCATCTGCTTGGGCCGGCGGTCGTCGAGGGCCAGCAGGATGACGCCGAAGGACGACTCGAACTGAGTCATCTTGGCGATCTTGTTGACGACCACGCGGGAAGACTCGCCGCGCTTAAGCTCGATGACGATACGGGTATTTTCGTCGGACTCGTCGCGCAGGTCACTGGCCTCGTCGATGGACTTGTCGTGAATCAACTCGGCGATCTTGGAGGTCAGGTTGGCGCGGTTGACGTTGTACGGAATCTCCGTAATAACAACCTGCTCCTTGCCGCCCTTAAGCTCCTCGGTGTGTGCGGTGCCGCGTACGCGCACAATGCCGCGACCGGTACGCATGTACTGCTCGATGCCCTTGAGACCCACGACAGAGCCGCCGGTGGGAAAGTCCGGGCCGGGCAACACCTTCATGATTTCGTCGATGGAACAACCGGGCTTGTCGATGAGCAGCGTGACCGCGTCGATGAGCTCACCGAGGTTGTGCGGCGGGATATTCGTCGTCATACCGACGGCGATACCGGTGGAGCCGTTCATCAACAGGTTGGGCAAACCGGCCGGCACCACGCTGGGTTCGACGGTTTCCTCGTTGTAATTGGGGACGAAGTCGACCGTCTCCAGATCAATGTCGCGGATCAGCTCCTCGGCGATGGCGGCGAGGCGGCTTTCAGTATAACGATAAGCCGCAGGCGGGTCACCGTCGATACTGCCGAAGTTGCCCTGCGGGTCGATCAGCGGATAGCGCACCACCCAGGTCTGGCCCATGCGCACAAGCGCGTCGTAGACGGACTGGTCACCGTGCGGGTGGTATTTACCCAGCACTTCCCCGACGACTGCGGCGCACTTCTTGAAGGGCCGGTTGTGCGACAAGCCGAGTTGGCTCATGGCATAGAGGATGCGGCGCTGCACGGGCTTGAGACCGTCGCGGGCATCTGGCAGAGCGCGGGAAACAATGACGGACATCGAGTAGTCGATGTAGGCCGTCTCCATAATCTCCGTGATGGAGCGGGGCTCGAGGCGTTCGTTTTCGGTATACATTTTGGAAAGGGATTTTGAGTCACGAAGAACACAAAGTAGACACGAAGTTCACAAAGTTGGCTTGGTGCTCTTCGTGAATTCTTCGTGAGCTTCGTGGCTATTTAGACGTCTAGGTAAGAGGTGTTCAATGCGTTGTCTTCGATGAAGGCGCGGCGGGAGGGGACGTCCTCGCCCATGAGCATGGAGAAGGTTTCGTCGGCCTTGGCGGCATCGGAGATATCCACTTTGAGGAAGCGGCGGTTAGCCGGATCCATGGTGGTGGAGTAAAGCTGCTTCGGGTTCATCTCTCCGAGACCCTTGTAGCGCTGAATGGAAAGACCCTTGCGGCCAAAGAGGCGAATCTGCTCAACGAGGCTGAGGATGCTGTGCATCTCGACGACGTTTTCGTTCTTCTGCCCTTTGTTCTCGGTCAGGGTGTAGCGCGCTTCGTCGGTCGGCGTGAAGTTCTGGATGTCGAGGCCGATCTTGGCGAGCTCCTTGAGAACCTTGCTCAGCGTAGCGGCCTCGTGGATTTCATGCACGGAGATGCGCTGCTGCACATGGATGTCCCCCTGCTGGACTTCGCGGATGGTCATACCGGCGAACATGTCCTCGGTGATTTCCTGCTCGATATAGAAGCGGCTGCGCGCGTCGTCGTCCTTGAGGAAGACAAACTCTTCCTGATTACCGGTGCGCAGGCGCGCGATGTACTTGGGCAGCTCGTGCGTGGCCTCATCGTGCGCGTCCAGATAACGGTGAATGGCACAACCGTAGCGGGTGATGCCACGGCCCAGCACCTCGATGCGGGAAACACACTCAACAGCCTTGTCGACCTTGGACGGTGTGAACTCGTGACCGTCGCGCAGGCGGGTCAGCACGACGTCCTCGGAGCCGAGCTCGAGCAGTATGCGGTTAAGCTCGGCATCGTTGTCCACGTACTGCTCGCGCTTCTTGCGCTTGATCTGGTAGAGGGGCGGCTGAGCGATGTAGACGTAACCGGCCTCGATCAACGGCTTCATGTGACGGAAGAAGAAGGTCAGGTACAGCGTCATGATGTGGGAGCCGTCCACGTCGGCGTCCGCCATCAGGATGACTTTATGGTAACGGGCTTTGGTGATGTCGAAGGCGCCGTCGCCGTCGCTGCCGATACCGGTGCCGAGTGCGGTGATGAGCAAGCGGATATTCTTGTTGTTGAGCATCTTGTCCAGACGCGCTTTCTCCACGTTGAGAGGCTTGCCAAAGAGCGGCAGAATGGCCTGGAAGCGCCGGTCGCGGCCCTGCTTGGCGGAGCCACCAGCGGAGTCACCCTCAACAATGTAAATTTCGCATACCGCCGGGTCCTTCTCTGAGCAGTCAGCCAAATTACCGGGCAAACCGCCACCGGACATGACGCTCTTGCGGACCGTTTCACGGGCCTTGCGCGCGGCTTCGCGGGCACGAGCGGCACCAAGGCACTTATCCACGATGCGCTTGCCCTCCTTCGGGTTCTGGTCGAAGTACAGCTTGAGCTTGTCGCCCATGACGCGCTGGACCACGCCGTCGACCTCCTGATTGAGCAGCTTGTCCTTGGTCTGGTTATTAAAGCTGGGATTGAGGATTTTGACGGAAATAACCGCGGTCAGGCCCTCGCGCACGTCCTCGCCGGAAATGGTGGGGTCCTTGTCCTTCACCAGATTGTTGCTTTTGGCGTAGGTGTTGACCGCACGGGTCAGCGCGGTGCGGAAGCCGGAGAGGTGCGTGCCGCCATCGCCATTGTAGATGGAGTTGGCGTAGGGGTAAATCTGCTCGTTGTAGGTGTCGTTGTATTGCAGCGCGACATCCACCGTAATGACATCATCCGGCTTCTTGTCATCGGGCGCGATTTCTCCGGTAAAGTGGACCGGCTCCGGGGTCAGCACGACCTTGTTGCGATTGAGCCAGGCAACGTACTCGGCCGCGCCCTTGTCGAACTTGAACGTTTCGCCCTTCTCGTCGCGCTCGTCGCGGAAATTGATGACGATGCCGGGATTGAGGAATGCCAGTTCACGCAGACGCTTGGCGATGTTCTCGTACTTGAATTCGTTCTCGGTGATGAAAATCTCCTTATCAAGGAGGAAGGAAATGGTCGTACCGGTCTTCTGGGTCTTGCCTGCGACGTGCAGTTGCTCCGTTACCACACCGCGTGCAAAAGACATCTTGTGGATTTCACCGTCGCGGCGCACTTCCGCCTTCAGCCATTCCGAGACGGCGTTGACGCAGCTCGCTCCCACACCGTGAAGACCGCCGGACACCTTGTAGCCGCCCTGTCCGAACTTGCCGCCGGCGTGCAGATCGGTCAGGACCATTTCCACGCCGCTCTTGCCGTACTGCTTGTGCATCTTGACCGGGATGCCGCGGCCGTCGTCCTCCACCGAGCAGGATCCGTCATTGTGGATGGTGACCGTGATTTCCGCGCAGTAGCCGGCCAAGTGCTCGTCGACGGAATTGTCCACAATTTCAAAGACGCAGTGGTGCAGCGCCCCGCCGTTGGTGACGTTCCCGATGTACATGCCGGGGCGCTTTCGAACGGCCTCCAGACCTTCCAGTTTGCTTAGCGAATCAACGTCGTAGCTGGGTTTGTTATCCGGAGTTTTGTCGTCAGAATTTTTAGCTGCCATAAAAAGGCTAAAAAGTAAGTGTCCGCACCCCTTTCGCCAAACAAAAAATGCGTTTGTGAACAACATTTCTGCGTCTCGGGCAACTAAATGTAGGGGTTTGGGGCTTTTTGAAACCTTACATCTAGTTTTTCGAGCGGGAACACATGCAAATCAGCCCCCGCTGGACAAATTCCCGTAAAAACGCCGCCATTTTTCCCCGAAAACTTTGACGGAAAAGCGCTCCAAATCCGCGGCCTGAACGGTCGGCAAGGCGCGCCTTTCGTCCAGAATTTCCGTGAGTCGATCCGCCAACGCAGCGGGGTCGCCGTCGGGGAAGAGAAATCCGTTTTGACCATTTCGTATGACATCCGCGGGACCTCCCGATGCCGATGCGATGACCGGTACTCCGGCGAACAAGGCCTCCAGCATGGCCAGGCCCCACGGTTCGTTTTCCGAACACACCAGCAGGGCGTCGATTTCCGTGAAAAAGGCGGTGGTGTCCCTGACCGGTCCGCGCCAGGTTACGCAGCCCCCCAGGCCGAGGCGCTCGGTCTCGGCCCGGAGGAAAGCGGCGTATTCCCGCGAGGCGGGGTCGTCCAGCGTGGCGCCCACATGCGTGAAGTGGACGCGCGCGCGCCGCTCCGGCGAGAGTTTTGCCAGAGCTTCCAGGACCAGATGCCAGCGTTTCCACCGTACCAGCGCCCCGAGCCCACCCAGGCGCAAGACCGGGCCGGGCCTGCGCGGAATCGGGGCCACCTCTCCCAGCGGCGCACCGGGGAAGCAATTTTTCCAGGAGACATCCGGCAAGCCGTAGTAGCGCTTCATCGAAGGGCAGAGGAAGGTCAGACGTGACCCCAGCAGCAGCGCCATCCAACGATAAAACCAGCGATGCCGGCCGTTGGCATGCACCGTGACCACACAACGGGTATGCCCAAGCAGGCCCAGCCATTTGGCGATGAGCATCCCGGCACGCGAGTGCCCGTGGAAAATCAGATGCGGGTGCCTCTGCAACAGGAAATGAACACGCAGCCCTAGCAGGAAGCAGCTCCAGATGGTGTGCGGACAGTAGAGCGACTCGGCCTTCAGCGACGGCACCCGCATGAGTGGCAGGCGTGGCCCGCGTGTTTGCTGGAAGGACTCCCCTACGACGAGGATGTTCCGCGCACCGTTATGTAGCGAAGCGGCGCGGATGTAGTTGAGCACGCCGCCGACATCCTCGCCGTAGCCGGTGAAGTGCAAGACGGTGGGAATTTTCTCTCCGCTTTTACTCACGGCCTACCCTTCTACGTCGTGAAAAGGCAAATACCCCCGCCAGGATGAGCACCTCGCTGGCCAGATAAATGGTGGCCGCCGCCAGCATACCGTAACGCGGGATCAGAATGAAGTCCGCCACCATACTGGCCACCGCCACCGGCCCGATAACCAGGAGCGGCCTACGTGCGTCGGCCTGCGCCCAGAATCCCCAAGTATAGATGCCGCTGATGACCAGCACCAGCTTACCCGTAAACAGCAATGCAAAGGGCAGCGCCGCGTCCAGGTAAACGATGCCGTAGAGCAGCCGGTAACCCCAGGGCGCAATCAGGAAGGCCGCCGCCGAGAGCACCAACGCACCCGCGCCAAAGGTCAGGGCCAAGTGGTCCTGACGGGCGCGCAGACTGTCGGGGTCCTCACGCTGCCACCGCACGAAGCGCGGATAGAGCAACACCGGGATGATTTGCAGAAAAGTCGCCAGGCTGTTGGCCAGCATCAGCGCGGTGCGGTAGCTGCCGAGCTCCTGCACCGAGTACAGCCAGCCCACCAAGGGCGCCTCCAGGGCGTTGTAGGCAAACATCAGCACCCCTGTGACGAAGATCAGGCCGTTCTCACGGGCCAGCCGCCACATGTCCTTCAGCGCCGACAAGCCCACACGCGGCAGCTTCTTTTCAAAGAGCGCCCAGGTCCACATCAGGCCCCAGGCAAACATCGAGCCCGCCAGGTAGGGAATCAAATCCATCCCCGCCGGAGACCCCGGGCGCACCAGCACGAACAGCAGGACTGCATTGACCAACGCCAGCACGGTATTGGCAGCGTAAAAGGCGGGCATGCGTTCGCGCGCCTGCAAGAGCCAGGTGGGCTGCACCGTGGCAAAGAAAAAGACCGGCAGGGCCAGCAAGAGGCTCAGGCGGCCCTCCTCCGGTAAGCCGTTTATCAGGACAAACCCAAGGCCCACTCCGAACAGCAGCAGGACATTGACCACCTGAAAAAGTGCGTAGGTGGCAGCCATCCGCTCGGTGCCGTCCTCTTTTTCATAGTCAGCGAAATGACGCACCAGCAGCACCTCCAACCGCATTCCGGCGAAGAGGTAAAAGGCGGGCAACAGAACGAACACCACGCCGGAGATACCCAGCTTTTCCGGGCCCAGGCAACGCGCCGCCCAGACGCCTCCGGCCAGCGAGGCGAGCTTGCCCACTGCCTGCAGCACGACCATCCCACCGCCTTGACGCAGCCAGGCTGGAAACGAGGCCAGCTTCATCGAGCCACCTCCGCGATAGCGTCCCACATTTCCTCAGCCTTGCGCTCGGCCTGAAAGAGCCGCAGGGCGCGTTTTCGGCCCGCTTCACCCATGCACCGCCGCAGGTCGGCATCGTCGATAAGTTTGCGCAGCGCCTCGGCCAAGGCGGCAGGATTCTCTTTCGGAACGACCAAACCCGTCTCTCCCTCAGCCACCACCTCGGGCAAGCCGCCCGACCGCGCCACCACCACCGGCAAGCCCGCCATCATAGCCTCGGCTGCTACCCGCCCGAAGGCCTCCTCGGTAATTGTCGGCACCACGGCAATATCCATGCGCCACAGCACCTCGGCAACACCATCGCGATGCCCGAGAAAACGCACACGGTCGGACAAACCAAGCGCTTCGGCCTGTTGTTGAATCTTCTCCGGAAAGGCGTCGTTCTCCGTACTGCCCGTGTCGGGAAAATGTCCGCCAAGGAAGAAAAAGCGCACATGCGGATATTCCTTGGCCAACAGACGGGCCGCTTCCAGATAAGCCTCGCCCCCTTTCCAGGGTAGCAGGTATCCCGGCAGGACCACACCGAGCTCGCCGGGGGCCAAGCCCAACTCCGCACGATGCGCTTCGGCGGGTCGACCTTCGCGCAGGTAGATTTCCGGCTCAAGGCCATTGTAGACGAGTCGGCACCGGTGCGGATGGATGAGCCCGCGTTCGACAAGAAAACGTTGCTGCCAGCGCGAGACCTGCGTGGTGAAATCCGCCGCACGGCAAAGGGCACGTGTCAGCCACGACGGCGGGATATCGGTATCGCGCGTATGAACGAAGCTGGGAACACCAAGCAGGCGGCCCAGCGGCACGGCGTAGGGAATGCCCCGCCAGCCGTCGCCAAAAATCACTACGGGGCGCAGCCTGACCCCCAACCACCACAGGCGCAGCAGGGAAAAAACATAGCCGAAGGGCTGTCTCATTAAATGCCGCTGGACCAGCGGCAACTCGACCACCTCCACCCTCGTACGACGCGCCTCCCGGCCAATGGCCGCCTCCGGACGGCAGAGCAGAACCGGGCGCAGCCCTGGAGGCGGAGAATGGTGCAAAACGGACAGCAGGCTCTTCTCAGCCCCACCCAACTGCCTCTCCGTCGAGACAAACAGCACGCAGCGCCCGCCGGAATCAGCCGCCGGAGCCGCGCGATTTGCTTGAACATTTGCTGATGGCGCGTTGTCTTTCAGCACAGCAACTCCAGGAATGAAACCATCGCGTAACAATAAAAGCCCATGCTGACGCAGCTCGCCAGCGCCGTCAAGAACCAGCGGCTGGCACGCTTCGTCCGCCACAACGACGAGCACCGGACCGACTGGGTGGGTCCGGCGTGCATTGCGTTGCTTGGGCTGGTCGGCGTGTTTTTCATCTATTCGGCGCAGAGCTACAGCGGCGGTGGCGCCTGGAAAATGCAGATCATGTGGCTTCTGGTGGGTGCGGCGGTCTACACGCTCATCTCCCTGGTCAACTACAAGGTCTTTCTGGAATACGCCCACATCGTTTACTGGGCGGGGGTTCTTTTGCTGCTTCCGCTGGCCGCGCAATCTCTTCTCGGCGTCGATCTGCCGCTGGTGGAAACGCGTTCCGGCTCCACTCGTTGGTACGATTTCGGTCCCATCTCCATCCAGCCGACCGAACTGGCCAAGATCGGCACCCTCGTGATGGTCTCCAGCATCCTCGCACGATCCGAAATTGGCACCTTCCGGGAATCCATTAAGGTCTTGATAAAAGTGGGGTTTGCGTTTTTCCTGCCATTGTTTTTGATTTTTCTCCAGCCCGACTTGGGCTCGGCTTTGGTTTTCCCTCCCATGGTTTTCTCGCTCCTTTACGTTTCCAAGCTTTCACAGCGTTTTTTCGCGGTCTCTTTCGCCGCGTTTGTCGCTGTGGTGCTGATCGTGGGGTTCGATGTTTACCGGTATAAAAGCTTCATGGAAAGCAACGACCTGTCGTTCCTCAACGACACCGGTGCCTACCAGGGGCAGTCCATCATCCCGCTGAAAGACTACCAGCGTAACCGCATCCTCACCTTTGCGGCGCCGCAGGTGGTCGATCCCCGGGGCACGGGGGTAGCCTGGAATCTCAACCAGTCGCTCATTGCAGTGGCCGGCGGAGGCCTTTCAGGCAAAGGTCTTGGTGAAGGCACCCAGGCCAAGCTCGGCTACCTGCCCCCCACGGTAGCCACCAATGATTTCATTTTCCCGGTGCTGGCCGAGGAGTCCGGATTCCTCGGCAGTGCCCTCGTCTTACTGTTGTTTTTAGTTTTAGTCGCCAACGGCATCCGCATCGCGGGGCTGGCACGCGACCGATTTGGCATGTTGCTGGCCGTCGGGGTCAGCGTCGTTTTCATGGTCCACATTTTCGTCAACATCGGCATGACGATCGGCTTGATGCCGATCACGGGTCTTCCCCTGCCGTTTTTGAGCTATGGTGGTTCCTTTGTCTTAAGTTGTTGCATACTTCAGGGTCTCATACAGAGCGTTTACCGCTTCAGAAAGGACTTTTCATGAGATTCCCGAGGTCAGACTCGCGTTTATTCCGCACCCGCCGAGGCGTGTGCGGCGCGACTGCGCAACATGGCGGACGAAGGGGCCCCGCAATCCTGAAAGGGTCTCCCAAGAATGAACACCTCCTCAACCGCTGATACCGAAGATAAGATTCAGGCAGAACTGCGCGAGAAACCGCGCGAGAAACAAGTCGAGCCCATCCCCCGCGACAAACTGCGCAAGGGCTCCCGCGAGCGGGCCAAGAAGCGCCCCATTCTGCAAAAAATCGCCGCCGCAATCTCCGGCAACAAAAACGCGCCCTACCGCGAATTGATCATCAACGCCGAGCCGCTCGAAACCCGGGTGGCCCTCCTCGTCGACGGCGTCCTGGAGAAGTTCCAGGTCGAACGTTCGGGGGAAAACCGCATGGTCGGCGCCATCTACAAGGGTAAGGTGCAGAACCTCGAACCCGGTCTCAAGGCCGCCTTCGTCGACATCGGTCTGCCTAAGAACGCCTTCCTCCACTACTGGGACATCCTCCCGGCGGCCGAGGACAAGTCCGTCGAAATCGTGCGCGAGAACCAGAGCGAGGAGCAGAAGCGCCGTCGCAACGAAAAGCCCACGCTGAAGGACATCCCCAAGCTCTATCCGGTCGGCACCGACATCGTCGTGCAGATCACCAAGGGCCAAATCGGCACCAAGGGCCCGCGCACCACAACCAATCTGGCCATCCCCGGGCGCTTCCTCGTGCTCATGCCCTACAGCGGCCAGTGCGGCATCTCCCGCAAGATTGAGGACCGCTCCGAGCGTGACCGCCTGAAGAAAATTCTACGCACTCTCACCATCCCCGAAGGCATGGGCGTCATCATCCGCACCGCCGGCGAGGGCAAGAAGATCCGGTACTTCATCCGCGACCTCCACCTCCTCCTGCGCAAGTGGAAGGAGATTAATGACATCCTTGAGTCCGGCAAGAACCCCGCCCTGCTCTATCAGGAGCCCGACATCATCGAGCGTACCGTTCGCGACTTTCTCACCGAGGACATCGACCGCGTCCTGGTGGACAGCCCTGAGGCCTACACCAAGATGCTCGATTCGGTCAGCGAAATCTCCACCCAGTCCAAACGCAAGATCGGGCACTTCAAGGATGACATCCCCATCTTCGAGCGCTTCAACATTGAGCGCCAGATTGAGCAAACTTTCCAGCGCAAGGTGCCCCTGCCCAGCGGCGGCGAAATCGTCATTGAGGAAACCGAGGCCCTGGTTGCCATCGACGTCAACACCGGCTCGCACAAGGGCAACAAGGACGGCAAGGACTACATCGTCCAGGCCAACATCGAGGCCGCCAGGGAAGCCGCTCGGCAAATCCGCCTGCGTAACATCGGCGGGCTCATCATCCTCGACTTCATCGACATGAAGAACAAGCGCGACCGCAACGCGGTGTACAACACCATGCGGCGCGAAATGGAGACTGACAAGGCCAAGAGCCATGTCCTACCCATCAGCCAGCTCGGCATCATGCAGATGACGCGCCAGCGCCACACCGAGTCGAACATCTCCGGCATCTACACCGGCTGCCCGTATTGTGCCGCCCGTGGCATCGTCAAGAGCTCCCGCACCATGAGCGTGGAAATCCAGCGCCGCGTCGTCAGTATCGTGCGTCACCTGCGCTCTGTCGGTGGCCGCTCTCAAGGCGAAAAAATCGACCTGCGTGTGCTCCTGCACCCGACCAATCTCGAACGCCTGCGCCAGGAAGACGAACAGCACCTCGTCGACATCGAGGAAGCCTACAACGTCGGCCTGTCCTTCCGTTCCGACCCGGGTTATCACGTCGAAAACTTCAAGGTCGTCGACCCCACCAACGGGCAGGAACTGCGGTAATCCCCAGCTAAAAGCTTAAAGTCGAAAGCTTAAAGCTAAAGTAGGGCGTCTGTTCTCAGATTCCTTACTTTATGCTTTAAGCTTTTTGTTTTCTGCTCTTCACTCCATCGCCATGTTTGAATTATCCGGCACCGTAAAAGAGATTTTTGACGAACAGACCTTCGGCAGCGGCTTTAACAAGCGCGAATTTGTGGTCACGACGGAGGACAAATACCCTCAGGACATCAAATTCGAGTTGGTGAAGGACAAGACTTCGCTGATTGACGGCGTTAACAAAGGTGACACGGTGACGGTCTCCTTCGATGTCCGTGGCCGCGAGTGGAAGGGCAACTATTACGTGAACCTCAACGCCTGGAAGATTCAGGCCGGCGCCTCCTCCGGTGGCGGCAATGACGACGGTCCCCCGCTCGATCACTACGACAAAAACGCTGAAGCCGAGGACGACGAAACCGCGCCATTCTGACTTTTCTTTAACAGGAAGATCGGGAAGAACGGGAAGGAGTTGCTTTTAGCAAAATATGAGTCACCTTTCCGCTCTTCCCGATCTTTCTGTTTAATTGTATGTCATACGATTTCGATACGGTCATCGACCGCCACGGCACCGGCAGTCTGAAATGGGACCGCTTTGGGCCGGATGTGCTGCCCCTCTGGGTTGCCGATATGGATTTCGCCTGCGCCCCCGAGGTACTTGAGGCGCTTCATGCGCGCGTCGATCACGGTATTATGGGGTACACTCTGCCGTCCCGCGAGGCCGAGGACGCCGCCCTCGCCTACCTCGAGCGGCAGCACGGCTACAAAGCCGAACGCGAGTGGCTGGTGTGGATGCACGGCATGGTGCCGGGGCTCAACATTGCCGCGCGCGCCTATGCCGAATCAGGTGACGAAGTGCTGACCTGCACCCCGGTGTACCCGCCTTTCCTCGGCGCGCCAAGTTGGCAGGATCGCGTCAGCACTACCAGCCCTCTCAAGTGGGACGGCGCCCGCTGGACCTTTGACTTCGACGACCTCAAGAACAAGGTAACCGACCGTACCAGGCTCTTCTACCTATGCAGCCCGCACAATCCCGTCGGCCGCGTCTACGATCAGGCTGAGCTGCGCGGCCTCGGCGACTTTTGCCGCAAACACAACCTCGTGTTGCTCTCGGACGAAATCCACTGCGACCTGCTTCTGGGCGGAATCAAGCACACCTGCACCGCCACACTCAGCCCGGAAATCGAGGACATCTGCGTGACCTTCATGGCCCCGAGCAAGACTTACAATGTACCCGGTCTGGCCTGCGCCTTCGCCACCATCAAGGACGCCACCCTGCGCGGCAAGTTCAAGCTCGCCGCCCGCGGGCTCATCACGGAAATCAACCCCTTCGGCTACGCCGGGCTCATCGCCTGCTACGAAAAAGGCGAGCCCTGGCGTCAGGAGCTGCTGGCATATTTGAAGGCAAATCGCGATTTCCTCTACGGCTTCATCGAGGAAAACCTCCCCGAGATCAAGGTGCGCCCCATGGAAGCCACTTACCTGGCCTGGCTTAATATCGAAGGCCTGAAAGCACTCGGCATCGAGAACCCGCACAGGTTCTTCATCGAGCATGGCGTCGGCCTCTCTCCCGGTAAGGACTTCGGCGACGACCGCTACCTGCGCCTCAACTTCGGTTGCCCTCGCAGCGTGCTCGAAGAGGCGTTGAACCGCATGGTCAAGGCCGTGGCCGCGAAACGATAGCTTCCTGCAAGGAGATGCGAGACACCCTTTTGTGAACAAAAGTGTTTCTCGCGCTCTTCACAAAAAACTTTAAAGTTTCTTTGCTATCGCTTGCGCTTGCGCAACATACCGACCACGCCGACGACCAGTAGCGCGATGATGCCCCACCCGATGATTTGGACGGCCTGACCGCTGCTGTCTCTAAAGATCAGCTTAATCGCGATCCCGACCAACAGGAGGAAGCCGATGGCGGTCAGGACCAGTCGTGTGATCTCGAAGGAGGGGCTCCTCATTGTGCGATAAGCAGGCAGGTGGCGTGTGCGGCGATGCCAAGCCCTTTGCCGAGATCCCCGATTTTCTCGTTGGTCGTGGCCTTGAGCCCGACGCAGTCAGGTAACACCCCGAGGCTGGCGGCGAGCACCTCCTTCATGGCAGGCACATGCGGCATGAGTTTGGGCTTTTCCGCGATGATCGCGATATCGACGTTGCCCACGGCATAACCGCGCGACTTCGCTTCCGCGACGGCCTTCTTCAAAATCTCCTGCGAGTCGATGCCCTCGATGGAGGCGTCGTCATTGGGGAAGAAGTGGCCGATATCGGGCAAGCCAAGCGCCCCCAGGACCGAGTCGGCCAACGCATGCGTTAGGCAATCGGCATCCGAGTGGCCGTCGAGGCCTTCGTCAGCGGGAATCTCCACACCGCCCAAGACCAGGCGGCGACCTGCCCTAAAACGGTGAATGTCATAGCCGAGGCCGATACGAAAAGGTGCTTTATTCATAGAAACTCAAATCGGTGATTAACTGCTCTTGAGCAGGAATTCCAAGTAGGGTAAGTCCGAGGGCACGGTCAACTTGGGATTGGGATGCGAATTTTCCACCAGCGTCACCGGATGGCCCTGACGGCTGACCGCTGCGGTATCGTCGGTAACGGACACCCCTTCGAAACGCAGGCGACGATAGGCGTCGGTGATGAGTTCACGGTCAAAAGCCTGTGGGGTCTCCATGGCCCAGAGGCTGGCGCGTGGCACGTCCTTCAGTATCCGCTTGCGGCGCGTGCGGCGGGTTGCTGAGGCCTTCTTGATCGTGTCGGCGACCCGGTGACAGAGCACCGCGGCCTTGTCGTGCAATACCGCATCGTGAAGCTCACGCAGTATCTCCGATCGCAGGAAGGGCCGCGCACAATCGTGGATGAAAACATACTCGACCAGCAGGGACAATTCGGTCAACGCGTTGAAAACGGAATCCTGCCGTTCCTTCCCACCGATGGCCCAGTGAATCTGCAGGCCATCGCGCGAGTGCTCCTCAAGTGCCCGTTCCAGGCCGGCCCGCTGCTCGGCGTCCCGATAGGTAATGACAACCTGATCGACAATGCCACTCTCACGAAAGGCATTCAGCGAATGCAGAAACAGCGGCTTGCCCCCGAGCGGAGTCAGGACCTTGTCGGCCACAAGACCCTTCATACGGGTGCCGCTCCCGGCACAGAGAAGTATAGCTGCGTTGGACATCGAATAGGGAAATCAACGAAAGCAAGCAACCAAAGCAGAGCGTCCCGGAACTGCCAAACAAAAAGCCAACAGTGCTTGCCTCTAACCGATGGGCCGGACAGCATCCGCAGCCATGTCCCCTAGCGCAAACTGCGTCGAACTCTTTTCCCCGGCCAAGGTCAACCTGTTCCTGGCCATCACCGGAGTGCGCGATGATGGCTTCCATGCCCTGCTCAGCCTGGTCGCTCCGCTTCAACTCGGGGACCGCCTGCACGTCCATTTGCATAGCGATGCGGGAGAGGACACCATGAGCTGCGACTTCCCCGGTGTCCCCACGGGGGCGGAGAACCTGGTGCTGCGCGCGGCCGCTCTGT
This sequence comes from Verrucomicrobiia bacterium, assembly GCA_030432235.1. GTDB lineage: Bacteria > Verrucomicrobiota > Verrucomicrobiia > Opitutales > Cerasicoccaceae > JAUIHT01. The sequence goes on from JAUIHT010000002.1 coordinate 124,304, forward strand.
TGCGTAAAGAGGTTTCCGTTCCCGGCCGTTTTCACTTCGATCTGATGAAAACCATTCCTGCCGGCGCAGGGCTCGGCGGCGGCAGCAGTAATACCGCAGCCGCACTGCTGGGAATGAATCAGCTCCTCGGAAGCCCACTGGATACCCAGGCACTGTGCCGACTTTCGGCGCAGCTTGGCAGCGATTGCCCACTGTTCATCGAAGGAAAAGCCACCGTCATGTCCGGGCGCGGCGAAGTTCTGGAACCGCTCCCCCAACCTGCCCTCGAAGCCCTTTCGGGGCGGCGCATCATCCTGTTTCGCCCGGACTTCGGCGTGTCAACCGCGTGGGCGTACGGACGCATGAAAGCAAATGGCAGCTACTACCTGCCTGAGGAAGAGGCGCACACCCAACTGAACGGCTGGCTTACGGAGCCCACCTGGGATTCGCTGCCGCTCTTCAACAACCTACAGGATGCCGTCTTTGAAAAATTTCTCGCGTTGCCAGCCTTGCTGCAACTCCTGCGGAAACAGCACGGACTACGCTGCATGATGAGCGGTAGCGGCAGTTGCTGCTTTGCCCTTCCCAATGAAGAGGCTTCTAGTGGTGACATCGAAGCTACCATCAAGGACGCTCTCGGCGAAAACTGCTTCTACGCCGATACCCGGCTGGGCTAGCCTTAGCTGGACGTACCGATGGGCTCCACCGCGTAGGTGGTGTTGAAGGTCAGCACACGGTCACCGGTATCGATCTTCAGAACAATCTTACCGCAATCCTTGTCTTTTTCGCTGGGGAAGATTTCACAGGATACTTCGCGGCGTGCGGCGGTTTTGTCACCCTTGATGCCGAAACCTTCCATGATGCCGCCATCTTGGCGCAACTCTACGATTTTCTTGGCAAAGGAGAGCTGAATCTGTCCGTCTTCGTTATTCTTGCTGAAAAGAGGGACCTCCATGTCGTACTTACCGGTCAGGCGCCCTTCCTTCAAAGCAAGATCGGTAATCTTGAGATTCACCCGCGCAATGCTGACCCATGTGGAGGCGTCGGCAATACGCAGACGCATCGTATCTTCATTGTACTGCCAGCCCTCGCTAGGAGCCGGCGTAGCGGCGGAGAGCCAGGCTACGGGGGCAAAAAGGGCAATCAAAAGGCAGGTTCTTAATCTCATGCGTTTATATAAGGTCGGCTAAAAGGTGTATCACTTAAGCAAATGGTAGATGAGCTTATCGAGGATTGGCAAGGCTTGATTCCATTGGCTGCTTTACGGTTGAACCGGTCCGGGGTGGTCTTAGCGAGCCCGGCTGACGGCATTGCGTTTATCGGTAGGTGATTTCTGGGAGGAATCGTCCGTGGTACCGTCACCATTGATGACGCCCGCCTGCTGAAGTACCTTCAGAGCCATTTGCTTTTCAAACAGGTCTTCCTCGAGCTTGTCGTTTTCGACCTGGGAACGCATCTGGAAGATGTCATCCATGACCTGCTTGTGATCGTCGGGAAGCTTCATCCCCGGGATATCGGCCTCGGTGATGCCCATGCGGTAGAGCATGCGCTGGTCGATGATATCCTTGTAGGTGGTGCCGTCGGGATTGAGGGTCTTGGCGGTGATGAAGATGATGAGGTTACGCTCGTCCGTAGTGGTGGCCTCATGTTTGAAAAAGTAACCGAGACCGGGGATGTCGCCGAGCCACGGCACCTTATTATCGGTCTGCACACGCTCATCCTGGATGAGACCGCCGATAGCCAGGGTGTAACCGTCTTTGAGGATAACCGAGCTTTGCGTCTCCGTGCTATTAATGATCGGGATGGTGGCGCCACCGGCCCCGCCGAAATTCACGTCACCGTTGCGACGGCTGAGCTGCGGATTCACGTCAAGCCGGATGAAGCCGGCAGAGTTTACCTGCGGGCGCACGGTCAGAACGATACCGATGTCCTCGTACTCAAAACCGCTGACTTCGAACGTGCCGCGCTCTTCGTTGTAGGTGTAATTCGGTATCGGATATTTGTCGCCGATGAGCAGCTTGGCGTCCTCCCCGTCGAGAGTGACCAGGGTCGGGTTGGTCAGCAGCTTGGAATCACTGAGCGTTTGCAGGGCACTCAACACCCACTCGAAAGCCGGGGCGGAAAACACAGCCGTGTCAATGCGGCTGGTACCGGCGGCGGTGGCGATGTCGAGCGCGTTGCTCATGGTCGTCCCGACCGTGTTGGTGAAAGTGTTGGTAGCCGTACCGTTGGTAACCGTCGAGGTGGAGGTATTGCTGCGGTTATTGGTACTGGTGGAGTTGTTGAGATTTTCCGCCGAGCTTTCGCTGCTATAGTCACGTTGAAATGGTCCGGCCGAAATGCGATACCCGCTCAACGACGTCCAGTTGACGCCCAGGTTCTCCTGGTTGCGGTCGTTCACCTCGATAAACTTCGACTCGATCATCACCTGCGGATTCGGGCGGTCGAGACGCTCGATGATTTCCTGAATGTCGTTCATGCGGGAAGGACGCTCGGTGATGATGAGAGCGTTGGTGCGTTCGTCGACCTGGATGCGGCCGCCGGCAGCGGCATCGATGAGGGGCGCGAGGGAGGCCTGCAGATTCTTGGCCACGGCGTAATTGATGAGGAAGACGCGAGTGTCAACAGGCTCCTGGAGGAGCTCGTCCTGGCTGCGAATCTTGATGATGTTGCGATCTTCCACATAGGTGTAGCCCAGCGGCTGAAGCACCACTTCAAAGACCTGGCGCCAGGAAACGTTGCGCAGCTTCACACTGGTACTGCCCACCAAGGTGTCGGGAATGACGACGTTGAGGTCATAAAGGTCGGCCACGTTGCGGATGATGGTGCGCACTTCCTCGTCGGGGAAGTCGACCGAAATGGTGTCGTCCGTGCCCATCTCCGCTTCGGTCACCTGCTCCTCACTGGTGGGGAATTCCAAGGTCACTTCACCGGATTCAGGAAAGTCCACTTCGAGAGCCGGCAATGTCGTGGAACTTTCCGCCATCTTGGGCTTACCACCCGGATCGAGCTCCGCTTCGACTACCGGCTCGGACACTTGAACTTCCTTGACGCTCAGGCCACTGGTATCCGGCGCATAGGATTCCGTGCCGGTCTGTGCAGCAGGCGTCGTATCCGTAGAGCCCGTGGCATCGGTCGCAGCGGCGGTATCCGTACCATCGGCTGCGGGCTCTACCGTCGCAGGAGCCGGCTCCGTGGAGGCGTCTGCCGCCACAACGGGAGCCACGGCATCGGCTGCCGGAACTACGTGCTCTTCTGCGGAGACACCCTTGGCCTGGGCATCGTCGGCATCGATATCCATGGTTAACTGACTTTGGGGATCACCCGCCGGCCCGGTTTTAGCAGGCATGGCATTATTCCCACTGGAGATATCTTCGACTTTCGCCTTTTCGGCGGCCGCCTCCTTCTCTGCCTCTGTCGCCGTACTGGGCAAGAGGCTGTCGCCAGTGGAAGTGTCTTCCGGAGAATGTGGAACCATGACGGGCTGCTCCCCGGTTTCAGTCTGCCCCTTCGCTTCATCATCCTGAGCCATCAGGAAGGTGAAACAGAGGGTTGTCATGAGGAAAATGCAGGACTGGATTTTCATGATGGGTATTAAGTTCGGTCGGTGTTCCGGTAGCTAAAAGTTATTGGGGTTTGGGGGAATCTCGCTCGATGGTTCCGCTGGTTCCTTGCCCGAAGGTTTTATGAACGACATCGTCGTTGAGCTTCAGGTCGTATCCGGACGAGTTGATGTTGATAACGCGGATGATGTAGGGCTTTCCACGGAAATTGAGTTTGATCGAGCCGCCTTCGGGCAACTGGCCGTTAGGGAAAATCAGATAGCTTGTCCCGCCACGAACCATAGTACCGGTCGCGTTGATCTTGGGCGCGACCTCAGTGAGCACATCCTTATCCGTCAGCTCAGGTTCGACAGGTTTGTCGGGCTCTTTCTCAATGATTTCTTCGGGGATTTCTTCTTCCTTAAATGAAAACGGGTAAAGCAAATCAACAAAGGCAGCTTTCAGCTCGGGATCCTCCTGGTACATGTAGGTGCGCCCCTCTTCCAGAATCGCTTTACGTTTTTTGATGGGGATGACGGCTCCGCTCTGGGCCTGGGCCAAGGATGCAAGCAGCGTGCAGGCAGTCAGCACGAGGATGCCCTGGACAACGCGGTACTTCTGTATCGTGAGGTTACGCATCAGTCTTCTTAACCTCCTTCTTTTTAGACAGGATCTTCACTACCATCTCCGCCTCCACCACCGGGCCGTTGGCGTCCTGGCGGGTCGAAAGCGCCAGACGGCTTTCACGGATAAAATATTTCCCGGTGCGCAAGCCGTAGAGAAAATCGAGGACTTGTTGATATTCACCACTGATATCCAGCGAGTATTCAATCTGGGCAAATTCCTTGGTATCCACCTTGACACCCTTTTCATCGGGATTCAAATAACCGCCATAGACCGGGTCGCTGATACTGACTCCACTGGTTTCGGCGATACCGAGAAAATACTGGTAGTGATCCGCCTTTGCGTCATCGAGCATGAGACGCTCATCAAGTTCTTCGACAAGCTTGTTCGCCTCGGTCAACTCCTGTTCCAGACCTACAGCATTTTCGTTGTTCTTCAGGATGGTGTTCAGCTCGGTTTCAATTTCCGTGTAACGTCCTTCCAGGTCCGAAACCGTACTGGAGGAGAAATAGAGCAAGACCAGAAAGATCAACGCAATCACCGTGCCGGCTACCGCCAACGGATACTGCTTGAGTTTGGCAAGAAGTGCTTGGGCGTTCATTATTCGGTGGGCTTAAGGATGACGACGATGTTGAACTCGAAGAGGTCCAGGCCGGGGTTACGGCGCGGTGGCGGCACTTCGATGGATTCAATACGGTCCTTGAAGATATCAAGGCCGTTGACGATTTCGCGGTACTTGTTGAGGGCGTCGAGCGCTTCCGCTGAACTGCCCTGGAGGACACCCACGATGCGATATCGGCTGTAATTAACGGTCTTCTTTTTACTGACCGGGCGCTCGAGCTCCGTGAACTCGATGCTGCTCAAAGCGATGTACTCGGGACGTGTCTGCGAAATCTCCACGAGGAAGTCCAGGGGGGGCTCGGACTGGCTGTAGAACTTGACCAGGTCTTCAATCTGGGTGGAGGCCTTTTTGAAATCGCCGCTGTTTTTCAGGTTACGGCGGTTCTCCGGAGTAGCCTGCTCGATCTGAGCTTCAACATCCGCAATGCGGCTGCCAAGGTCCCAGGAATACAACTTACGATATCCGTAAAAACCGGCCAGCAACACGGCGGCGGTGATGGTAATGAAGTTGATGATGAAGTCCGTGCGAACGACCTTAACGTCAGGCAGGGTGTCCTGGATGCGGAAGTCCGGATGCCAGGAAATGGCCGCGGTCTCTTTGTTTTTCGATTTAGCCATTCTCGACCCCCTGTCCTTCGGCGATTACCGGATCGTAGTCCCCCATCAGGCTGAAAAGGCCGAACCAACGCGCGCCAAGCCCGGTCAGGTCGACGGTCTCAGCGACGGAGATATCCTGGTTGCCAACCCAGTCGCGCAAGTCCACCCGGAGTTCATCGACGCCGAGGGAGCGTGCCAGACTGCTGCCAATCCAGGAAAGATTCTCAGGCAGCAGGCCCAGATATATCTGCCCGATGGTCTGCCCGGTCTGCACTTCGTAGAAGCCGGTCGAAGCCTGTAGCTCCTTGAGCAGCTTCCGCAACAGGGAGGGGCCCATTTCCGTAAAATCAAAGGTATTAGAAGAAAACAGCTTGCGAGCGGACTCCTCGTCCTTGAGGCCGAGCTCCTTCTGGACCACCGGATACATGCTGTTGAGCCCGTGGGGAATAGGCCGGGCCACATCGAGCTGGCCTTCATGGAAGATGAGCACCTGCGAACTCTCCGCTGAAATTTCCAGCACCAGGGTCGGTGTCGTGACCTTTTCGTTCTCACAGTAACGCATGAGCCCGCCAAGAGTGGCGAGGGTGCCGATTTCCATGCGCTGCGGAAACAAGGAGTACTCCACCAGGCGATCCTGCTCTTCCTGCAACTCGTCCTTGGGCGCGCCGCAGAAAACCAGGTCTTTGGTCAGACCACGCTCCGGGGAGAAGGCCTTGCCCTCGGCGGCTGTCAGGGCGGAAATCGAAAAAACCTCCAAGTCTATTTTAAATTGATTCTTGAGGTACTCGGGCAGGAAGCTCGGCTCCTTGGCTTTGGCAGCATTCTCCAGCGTAGCGCGGCGAACCACCCGCCGCGGAGGATAAATACCGCAAATGGAAAAGGAAAGCTGCCCCTTATTGGTGCCCGCGAAGCCCATAATAAAATCACGCACTTCCTCGGGATCTTCCGAAAGCTGGCACTCGTCCAGCGCTTCGATATGATAGGGGGGCTCCAGTTTGGTCACACGGGCTACCTGAAGACCGTATTCAGATACTTGAGCAAACAGACCTTTGGTATTGGCTTTAAGCATCGTGAGAGGCCACGTACTGGGCGGGCATAACAAGCAGAATTTCGAGCATGACGGTATAGGATACGCTTCTCGGCTGTCAGTAAATCTAAGGCTTCAGGAAAGAGCCGGAAAATAAGCGCCAGGGCCGATCGTTAACAAGCAAAAAAGACCCTAGAATATCCATTTTCCCCCGGAAAATGAAGGGTTTACAGTTCCTTGACGCGTCTCGGTAAGACCCCGTCTGGCTATGGGGATTAATCCCCCAGGAAAGGCCCTACTTGGAATCCATGAGGAATTCCTCCAAGCATTTCCTTAAAATCCGAAAATGAGCCGCTTATTCTGAATGGATGGATACAAAAAGGCCAGGTATCAACCTGGCCAGTAGGAGGAGGCATCCACTCAGGATGCCACAGGCACTGAAACGCCTACCACGCGCGCTTCTTATGACGATTCGCGTGCGAGCGCTTACGGCGCTTGTGCTTGTTCATCTTCAGTCGGCGCTTCTTTTTGAGATTACCCATAAGGAGTGTGTCTGTATCTATTGTATCGGTGTAAGGTGGTGAAAAAACAGAGGAAAGTGGCAGAAATAACCTATTTGTCCAGCAGAAAAGTTTCGCGTCTTCACGCACCGGAATCCGCCGGGACAACCGCGATGGAGAATGTCATACAATTGTAACAATGAAATATTGCTCTCACCTTGACCCTCCCCTTCCCCCCGGCACACTGCGGTGACTTAAGGACCCGATTACGGGTCCGGAATAATCCCATGGACTGGCCAACAATCTTTCTGCTTTTGGGCTTTGCGATGGCGAGCTACGCCGTTATCGGCAACGACTCGTTACAAACGCTGGGCACATTCATAGCGTCCAATGCCAAGCGCCCTTGGTGGGTGCTTTGGCTATTCGCCGCCGGTATCCTGGTTGCCACCATGCTAATCGGGTGGTACCTGAACAGCGGTGACCCCTCTTTCGGACGACTCAACCCCAAGAAGTTCCCGATTCCGGATCGCAGCATGGCCTGGCTCTACATGGTGCCTCCGCTGTTCCTGTTGGTGCTAACCCGCTACGGTATTCCGGTCAGTACGACTTTCCTTATCCTGACGACTTTTGCACCCGGAAGCCTGGGCAGTATGCTGCAAAAGTCCCTACTCGGCTATGCGGTCGCCTTTGTCGCGGCGCTGGTCCTGGTGCTCTACATCACGAAGAAGATCGAAAAGCGCTTTATCGACACCGCCGACCAGCCTCCGCCCGGCTACTGGATAGCCATACAGTGGTGCTCGACCGCCTTACTGTGGAGCGGCTGGCTGACCCAGGATGTCTGCAACGTCTTCGCCTACCTGCCCCGCAAGCTGGAGCTTTGGCAGATGCTGCTCTCCCTGGGCTGGATTGTCCTGCTCATGGCGGTCATCTTCTACTTCGCCGGGGGCCGCATCCAAAAGATCGTTCTGTCAAAAACCAACACGACGGACATCCGTTCGGCTACCATCGTGGACTTCGTTTACGCCATCATCCTTTGGATATTCAAATTTCAGAGCGACATCCCGATGAGCACCACCTGGGTCTTCCTTGGGTTGCTGGCCGGCCGCGAAATCGGCTTCACGCTCAATTACAAGCTCCGGAAAATGAAGGGCACCTACGCCATCATCGGGCAGGACGCGGTCAAGGCGCTGCTGGGACTCGGCCTGAGTATCGCTCTCGGTCTGGGGCTGCCTGCCATCCACGATGCTGTCATGGGGCAACCCGAACCCGAGGCGCAGTTATCCCCTGCTGAGCTGGATGGCATCCCACTGGAACCCGGCGTCACTGAAAAGGGTAATTGACCAGACGCCCGTGAGCGCAAACCTTGCGCGGCATGAGTGCGATTGACGATCTGATTCATACCGTGGCGCGCCTGCGTGGTCCCGGCGGCTGCCCTTGGGATATCGAGCAGACCCACCAAAGCCTGTGCGACTGCCTCGTCGAGGAATGCGCCGAGCTGCTCGACACCATCGACCGCGAGGACTTCGAGCACATGCGCGAGGAACTCGGCGACCTGCTCCTGCAAGTCGTCATGCACGCGCAGATGGCCGCGGAGGAGAAACGGTTCGGCTTCGAGGAAGTCGCCCACGACATCAACGAAAAGCTGGTGCGACGCCACCCGCACGTCTTCGGGGATATGTCTCTCGACGATAGCGAAGCCGTCCTGGCGCAGTGGGATAAAATCAAGGCAGCGGAAAAGAAAAACGGCCCGGCCATTGATGAAAACGGTCCCTTTAAACATCTGCCACCCATGCTCCCCGCCCTGCTTTACGCCCGTGAACTCTACAAGCAAATCATCAAGAAGGAGTTGCCTGCGGAAAACGTCATCGATGCGGAGGCCATTAAAGACAAGAGCCACGGCTTGACCGAAAAGGAAGCCGGTCATATGCTATTCACCATAGTAGCGGCATGCCGCCACGCAGGAATCGATCCGGAATCTGCCCTGCGTCGCGAATGCCGCCGCGTGCAAGACGAAGTTTCCACCCGTGCCTCAGAAGAAAGACAACGGACTTAAACTGGCCGAGGTCCCCACCTCGGAGGGTTGCATCTTGGTCCCCTATGAGTTGAGGCGCTCGCGGCGCGCACGTTATATCCGGCTGAGTATCGGTCGTCACAACCAGGCACTGCTGTCCGTGCCCTGGCGCTGCCCCTTCGCCGAAGCCATGCAGTTTCTGCGCAGCCAGGGCGACTGGATTGAAGAGCGCCTCAAGGATCATCCAACACGCACTTCTCTGTTTCAGTTCCTGCAAAAGCACTCGCGCTTGCACGGCCTCGGGCAATCTTTCCGCCTGACCTTAGGCTTCACCCGCGCCAAACCCTTTTACGTTTACTCCGTACCCAACTCGGAAATCGAAATGCGCATCCCCTCACAAGGCGATCGCGAAGCGGCCACCCTGAGTCTGGTACGCGAATTTGCCTCCGAGGTCATCAGCCTGCGCGTCGATGAGCTGGCCAAACAATGCGGCGTAGAGGTGGGCCGCACCACCGTGCGCGACCAGAGCAGTCGCTGGGGCTCCTGTTCTTCCAACCGTACCATTTCGCTCAACTGGCGGCTGGTGCTGCTGCGCCCCAACCTGCAGGATCATGTCATCCTGCACGAGCTCGCTCACCTGACGGAGATGAACCACTCGCCCGCCTTCTGGGAGCTGCTTCAAAGCTACGACCCGCGCACACAACATCACAATTCCCAGCTCAACCCCGCCGCCGCACGCCTCATGCCCCTCGGCAAAGGTTGCTAACGCGCGACCTGGGCTTACGTCACGGTGCGTGACCGCACAGGACATAGTTTTGCCAGAAAGGGGGCAGCGAGCAACGTGAGCGATGGGGCACAGCCCCATTTAGATGCGCAGCATCTAGGGTGCAGGGCCGCTGCCCTGCTTGAGTTGGTCTTTCCAGCCGAGGATACGAGCCTGGGCCCCGAAGTGCTCGGCCTGTTTCTTGTCGCCCTTCTCCATCCAGATGCGTGAGAGGCTGGTGTTGATATGGACGTCATCCGGCTTGAGCTTATGAGCCTGCTCCGCCGCTTCGAGCGCCTCGTCGAACTTGCGTTCGGAGAACTGCACTTCAGCCAGGGCATGCCAGGCCTCAAAACTATCAGGCTTGGCCTCGATGGCGCGCTTCAGTTTTTCCACCGCCACATCGCAATCGCCCATGGTGAAGTCAAACGTCGCCTCTTCAACCAGCGCCATTACGTCGCTGACTTCGTCTCTGCGGTACTCTGCCATGCCCCCTACGTTAAAGGCTCGCATGAGACGCGCAAGCCATAGAAAATGCTTTTGGTGAAGAACCCGCTCATACGCTTTCCCGACCCGCGCCAGGCCCCCGGTGACGCGCCGCTGGCGGTCGGCGGCGATTTGAAGCGAGCCACGCTCATAGAAGCATACACGCAAGGCATTTTCCCTTGGTACGGTCCCGAATCGCCTATTCTGTGGTGGAGCCCTGACCCACGCTGCGTGCTTGTCCCGTCGCAGTTCCACCTGCCCCACGGTCTGGCAAGGCGACTGGACGAGCCTTGGGAAGTAACTGCCGACCATGCTTTTAGAGAAGTCATCGAGGCTTGCGCGAGCAGCCCGCGACCCGGCCAGCACGGCACCTGGCTCACATCGGAAATGCGCGATGCCTACACCTCGCTGCATCGGTTCGGCTACGCCCACAGCATCGAAGTCTGGCGCGACGGAGCCATCATCGGCGGCCTGTATGGAGTGGCCCTGGGGGGCGCTTTTTTCGGCGAATCGATGTTCTACCGTGAGCCTGACGCCTCCAAGATAGCACTCGTCAGCCTGATCCATTATCTGCGCGCAGAAGACTATGCGCTCATCGACTGTCAGCAGCACACGGCCCACCTTGCACGCTTTGGCGCGGAGACCTGGCCCCGGGACCGTTTTCTCGACGTGCTCAAAGAAGCGGTCAATAAACCGACCGTGCCGGGCTCCTGGAGCGCCAAAACATTCTCACCGCAAGGCATCGAACACCCTTGACCAATGCGTCCAAGCTTGTTTTTTTGACGGTTTTGCTAATGCCGAGATAGCTCAGCTGGTAGAGCAACTCATTCGTAATGAGTAGGTCGTCGGTTCGAATCCGATTCTCGGCTCCAGCAGGGCAGCGGCCCTGCACCCGAGATGCTCCTCATCGAAATGGGGCTGTGCCCCAAGTCCATCACACCGACTAGCCGTAAAAGACCGCGATGGCGGTAACGTTGTCCGGGCCGCCGCGTTGGTTGGCGGTATCGATAAGCTCAGCCACAAAGGGCTCCGGGTCGGTGGCGCGGAGGATGTTCTCGTGGATTTCATCCAGGCTCATCGTCTTGGTTACCCCGTCTGTGAAGAGGAGCACGCGGTCACCCTCGGTGAGTTCGTACTGGTAGGCTTCGGACTCCAGTTGGGATAGCTGACCGATGCAGCGGGTCAGCGTATGGGAAAAATACTCGGGGATGTAGGCGTGCTCACCAGGGCGCAACCGGTCGAGCATGTCCTGCGCCATGGTGTGGTCGCGGGTGAGCTGACGCCAGGAGCGGTTGTTGAAGACCACGGCGCCGGAGTCGCCCACATGGCCGACGCGCAGGATGCCCTTGGAGATTTGGCAGGCCGTCAGCGTCGTCCCGATGCCCATTTCGGAGCTGATCTGCTGCCCGCGCTCGAAGACGCGGCGATTGATCTGAGCAAAGAGCTGCGGAAAGTCCAACTCCTGGCCGTCCTTGAGGCCTTTAAGATGCTTCGCAAGGGCCTCGATAGCCAGTTCGCTGGCCATGGACCCCTCGGGCAGGCCGCCCAGCCCATCGGCCACGGCAAAAACGGCGTGTTTGGAGTCTACCAGCAGGCAATCTTCATTGTCACTGCGCATCAGGCCCTGATCTGTCTGGCCAAACGCGCTGAGCTGGTCGTGGGAGAGGAAAGTCATCATCACAAAAAAGAGGGCGAACCCTGTCAGCGTCGAATGGATAAGGTTTTACCGCAATATGACGGAAAAGTAAAGCCCCGATGCGCCACAAGCCCCTGCCATACAGGACGAAACCTCATGTCATGAAGGAAAAACCGCATCCCGATCGCTACGGGTAAAGACTGAGAAGTCCTGTTTGGGCAGACTTTCCAGGAACCAGCGTCCATAAGGTTTACCCAACAAGCGGGAATCCAGCAGGGTCAATAAGCCCCTGTCCGACTGACTGCGAATAAGACGCCCCACCCCCTGGCGGAATTGGATGACGGCCTCGGGCAAGGTCAGTTCGGCAAAGGGCTGGCCACCGCGTGCCCGGATGGCCTCCGCGCGGGCCTCGCGGACGGGATCGCCGGGATTAGCAAAGGGTAACCGCGTAATGAACACTTGCGACAGCGCCGGGCCGGGCACGTCGAAGCCTGTCCAGAAGCTATCCGTACCGCAAAGCACAGCATTACCCGCCTCGACAAACTCCGCCTTGAGCTGCGCGCGCGTCCTGCCCTGCCCTTGACATAACAGAGGCCGTCCCGCCTGACGCAGAGGCTCTTCCACCAGGGACGCCACCCGGGCCAGATCCGCATGGCTGGTAAAAAGAGCCAGGGTACCGCCCTCAACCCGTGCAGCGCAAAACACCAGCATATCCGCCAGGTAATCAATATCCAGCCGGCCACCGTCCGCACTCGGCGCGGGGGCGTCCCGGGCCACGAAGATTTGCATATGGTTATCGTAATCGAAAGGCGAGGCCTCCACAGCGTACTCCAGACCATGGGCACCGGCACGCCGCTGAAAGGGCTCGATGGAACCCGCCGTGGTCAGGGTGGCGCTGGTGAGCGTCACGCTGGTGCCGCGCTCGAAGAGGGCTGCGCGCAAATCCGGCGCGACATCGATGGGGGCGGACCGCAGATTGGTTATCTGCCCTTGCCTCCCGCCGCGCTCCAGCCAGTAGACGTGTCGCTCGTCAGACAGCTCCACGCAGGCACGGATGCCCGCCAGGTAGCTTTGCAGACGCTGCGCCTGGTCGTTCAACTCCTCACGCTCCTTCTCGTTCTTGTCTACCTGGGACAGCACCTTGAGCCGCCGGATGACGTCCCCGTAGGGCCGCCCGACGTCGAGGGCGATCCAGTCCGGCTCAAGCAGGCGGGCCACGGGTTTACGCCGCAGAAAGCGACTGCGCACCTCGTTGAAAAAAGACTCGGTGGCGGCCAGGGCCTTGGTCACGGCGAGCTGGTCCTGTCGGTCTCCCAAGCGGGCGAGCAACCCGCGCGGCTTTTTGCCCTTGGCCGAATACAGGCGCTTGAGCAGCCGCTCGAGGGCGAAGGAGCTGACCCCCACACCGAAGTGGTCCGTGGCGGTATCCGGCACGGTGTGAGCCTCATCGAGCACAAGGAAGTCGTTGGCGAAGAGAACGCCCGGAGCATCGCCCTGCGGAGCCAGCCCGGCGGCCATGAGACTAAAGAGCAGGCTGTGGTTGACGATGGTGATGTGCGCCTCGGCCCGCCGCGCCTGGGCCTTGCGGTAGAAGCAGGTCTGCGGCGAACAGTTCTTGCGATTGCAGGCCCCCGAGTCGGCGTTGACCCAGTCCCAGACTTCGGGCGAGACGGCGGGGCTGAGCTCCTCGCGCATGCCGGTTTCCGTGATCTGAGCCCAGTCGGAGAGGCGTTGCAGGTCGTCATTGTCGGCGTTACCGAAGAGGTCCATGCGGGTCTCGATGGCACGGGCCAGACGGTGACCGCAGAGGTAGTTGGCGCGGCCAACCAGCAGGCTGACCTTGAAGTCCTTGAAGGGCTCCAGTTCCGGCACTTTTTGGAAAAGAGCCCGACAAATTTCCAGGTCCTTCTTTTCAATCTGCTGCTGCAGAGCAATGGTGTGCGAAGAGACCAGAAAGGGCCGCTTCGCGGAGACCGCGTGGATGAGCCCGGGGATGAGGTAGGCCAGACTCTTCCCCACCCCGGTGCCTGCCTCGAAAAGCAGCGGCTCGTTCGAAGCCAGCGAAGTGGCGACGCTCAGCGCCATGGCCTCCTGCTGCGGACGATGCTCCAGGCCCAACTCAGACTCCAGCCAACCGCCTGCGGCAAAGGCGCTATCCGTCAGCCGGACCAAGTCCGCCGCCGGGCCGTCATGGGCGGATGGGGCCTCGGCAAAGTTGATCATCAGTCAATTCTGTTTAGACACAAAAAGGCACAAGATTCACAAAGAAATCCAATCCTGTTCATGCCACTTGTGCCTACTGTGCTTCTTTGTGGCTATTTTTCGACCTACGGCTTGGGCCAAATCTGAAAGCCGTTCTTCAGGTCGGCGGCTATCTGGTCCTTGTTCAGGATGAGCTTGATGTCGGGTGACGTCGCGGGTGTCCAACCACCGGTCTTGCCGATGATGTAGTACACCGCCTCAATGTCCGGCGCATCAACCGTGACACTGTCGGTGATGGGCGTGACGACCTGCGCAACCATGTCAGCTTTCTTCTGCGTCAGATCAGCCAGGACCCAGACCTCTTCGCCGACCACCCAGACTTCACTGATCTTGACCGACCAGGCGGGTGTCGGTGCGGAAAGGTTAACGGTGAAGGTGCGTTTCTGATATTCCACGGTACCACTTTCGTCGGTAGGCTTGGCCACCTTCGACTCGTCCACCACGATGGGCGGCTCGGTCTTGCCGCAGCCGGCGAGCACGATAACGGAGCAAAGGAGAAGGGCTGACAGGGTTTTCATCATAAAGGAAGGATGCCTGGATCGCCCCCAGGCATCAAGCGGGAAAGTTTCCAGAGCCGCTTCTACGTCACGATTTTGACCATACCGGCCATTTCTCCTCGAAAAACGTCTTTACCCCAATATGGCTAGACTCTAAAATAATAATGCTTGCTTAATCTAAATAAATTCCAACTGGAAAACACCCATGAAAACATCCCTGTGTATCTTATTCCTCATCGCGCTGCCATTCATCGGCTTTGCTGAAAGTGAAGCCATAACCGACATCCTACCGCCAGGCAAATACCAGCTGAACACTTCTTTACTCATGGGTAATGGAGAAATCCCGAAAATTTCGAGTCAAAGCGTCACCATCGCTTACAAAGAGTCGCAGCCCTACATCACGATAGGCGACGATGAACTAAAAGTCTATTATAACGGAGAGGCATTCTTCTTCTATAATCCGCCAAAACAAGAGTCAGATGGAGCTTCGGGCATCGTTCTCTACAATGGTGAAAAATTGGGTGGAAGGCTTGTCGGCAAGAAACAGTGGTTTGCTGTGGGAAACACGAATCCTCTGGAAGAGAATTTCAATCTGGTACCGGTCAAAGAATAGTCGATGGAGATAGCATAAAAAAGCCACACTCATAGGGAGTGCGGCTTTTATGCATTTAAGAAAACACAAACTCAGTCCCCGGTCCGGGAGCCGGCGTCTTTGTCGAGTTGCAGGAGGGCGTTGACGTGTTCGCCGGCCATGGTGAGGCGGTCGACCCAGTCCTGGGCGGACTTCTCCTCCTCCACCTGTTCTTGCAGGAACCAACTGAGGAAGTGCTTGGTCTCGTAATCCTTCCCGGTCTCGGCCAGCTCGTAGAGCTTGTGAATACTCTCAGTATTCTTGATTTCGGCCGCCAGGGCCACCTTGAAGGCTTCCAGGGGTGAATCGTAAACCACCTTGGGCGCGGGCAGCGTGTCGAGCGTCACGGCCCCAACACGGTCGTTGAGGTAGTTGAAGAAGCGCATGGCGTGGGCGCGTTCCTCGTCGCTTTGCATCAGCATCCACTTGGCGAAACCGCTGTAGACGGTAGTCTCGAACCAGGCGGACATGCCGAGGTACAGGTAGGAGGCGTTCAGCTCCTGCGCGATTTGCTGGTTGATGGCGGCGGCGAGGGAGTCGGATATTTTCATAAGTGATTCAGTTGATGGTTACGTGGTTAACACAGCTTAGGCAAAGGCCCGAGGAAATCAAATTTCGATCCACACCAGCGTCTTCGACGGCACGGCCTCGAACAACTTGATGACCTCGGCGTTGCTCATCAGGACGCAGCCGTGACTGTCGGGCGTACCGAGGCGCTCTTCGTGGTTGGTGCCGTGGATGTAGATGTAGCGGTCATGCGTGTCCACCCCCAGCCCGACGTTGACGCCCGGCTCGAGCCCGCGCAGCCAGAGGATGCGCGTGGTGATGAGGTTGGGTTCGTTGGCCTCCGGTGGCAGCTCCATGTAGGGCTTTTGGGCGACACGTCCTTTGAAAACCATGCCCAGCGGTGCGCCATCGCCGATTTTTTCGTCGATAAAATGCAGGCCCGTAGGAGTCCCGAGGGAGTTCTCCACGCAACTCGGCGGACGCCGTCCAGTTGACACCGTATACTCGCGCAGGAGCTGCCCATCACGAAAGTGCCGGAGTTTTTGCTCGCCAATCGACACGTGAATCGCATCGTTCGTGGGTTCGATTGACAATGCACGGCAACGTGCGAATAGTGTATCCAAAGCCTCCAAGATAAAAATGAGTTACAAAGTCGGCATCGTCGGCGCGACTGGCGCCGTGGGTCAAGAACTGATCGACCTCCTCCATGACCGGGAGTTCCCCATGGAGAGTCTCACCCTGCTCGCATCGAGCCGTTCGGCGGGTAAAACCATCACCCGCGGGGACAAGACGTGGACGGTTGCCGAGGTCACTCCAGAGGCATTTGACAACCTGGACATCGCGATTTTCAGCGCGGGTGGAGGCACCTCGCTGGCTCTCTGCCTGGAGGCCGCCAAGCGCGGCTGCGTGGCCATCGACAACAGCTCGGCCTTCCGCATGGAGGCCGACGTACCGCTGGTCGTGCCGGAAATCAACGCCGAGGCCATGCGCGGGCACAAGGGCATCATTGCCAACCCCAACTGCTCCACCGCGGTGGCGCTGATGGGGCTCTACCCGCTGCACGAGGCTTTCGGCCTGAAGCGCTTCTTCGCCGCCACCTACCAAGCCGCCTCGGGCGCCGGGGCTTCCGCCATGGCCGAGCTCGAAGCGCAAATGCGCGCCTGGGCCAAGGGCGAGGAAATGGTCGCGGAAAAGTTTCCCCACCAGCTCGCCGTCAACCTCTTCCCGCACGTGGACAAGTTCCTCGACAACGGCTACACCAAGGAAGAGATGAAGATGCTCAACGAGTGCCGCAAGATCATGAGCCTGCCCGGCCTCCGCGCCTCCACCACCTGCGTGCGTGTGCCGGTACTGCGTGCTCATAGCATCGCCATCAACGCCGAGTTCGAACGGCCCGTGGATGTGGCTAAGGCCCGCGAGGCCGTCGCCGCCTTCGCCGGTGCGGAAATCTGCGACGAGCCCGCTGAGAACCGCTATCCGATGCCGATCGATTTCTCCGGCAAGGAAAAGTGCGGCGTGGGCCGCCTGCGCATCGACACCGCCTTCGACAACGGCCTGTCCCTTTGGGTCGTGGGTGACCAGCTCTGGAAGGGCGCCGCCCTCAACGCCGTGCAGATCGCCGAAGCCCTCGTCGAGATGGACGCCGTCGCCCCGGCCTGAGTGCGTGGCGCTGCTAACGCACGACCTGGGCTTACGCAGCCCAGACCTGCGGTGCGTGACCGCACAGGACAATCTTTTGTCCGCCCGTCCCTACCCCTCGAGGAAGGCCTGCATCTTCTGCGTGAGCAGATCGAAGTCGATGGGCTTGCTGACGTAGTCGTCGCAACCGGCGTCGAGCGCGCGTTGTCGGTCGCCTCGCATGGCATGCGCCGTCAACGCTATGACGGGGATGCCTGCCGTGGCATCGTCCGCCTTAAGCTCGCCGGCGACCGTCCACCCGTCCTTGCCCGGCAGACTCATGTCGAGCAAAACGATGGCTGGCTTTTTCTCCCGGACGACGACAAGCCCCTCCTCACCGTCCTTCGCCAGGATCAGATCGTAGCCTCGCCTAATCAATCGCCGGCGAATCATTTCGCGGAGGATGGCGTTATCCTCCACGAGTAGTATCTGCGGGCCGCTCATGGAGAAAGGGTGTTCAGTTCAAGTTGACGTGCGGGAACGGGAGCTTCGGTGGGCTCCAGGTCCGCGGGAAGTTCAAGGGTAAAGCAGGAACCTTCGCCAGGCTTGGAGGCCACTGTGACATCACCGCCCATCAGCCGTACAAAGCTGCGCGTGATGGCAAGGCCCAGACCGGTACCGCCATAGCGCCGGGTCGTGGAACTATCCGCCTGGGTGAACGCCTCAAAGATGTTTTCCATCTGCTCATCGTTCATGCCGATGCCGGTATCCTTGACCTTGATGAGAATCCGGGGGCGCTTGCCGTTGGCTTCGCACCTTGAAACGGTCAGGATAATCTGACCGTCATGAGTAAATTTGGCAGCATTGGAAATCAGATTCAGGAGGCACTGTTGCAGCTTCTTCTCGTCGGAAACCAGAATGCCGACCGTCGGCGGGCAATCAGTCTTGAGCGTGTTACCGCCCTGGCGAATCAGCGGCTGCACGGTCTTGGCCAAACCGGCAATAAGATCGGTCACCTCGATGGGCTCGAGGTGCACCTCCATGCGCCCGGACTCAATCTTGGAGATATCAAGCACGCCGTTGATGAGGTGGAGCAAATGCTGGCTGGCGTTGGCGATAGCCTCCAGCTCCTCGTCATAAGTGCCCTGGCCGGCATCACGCATCTCCTCCTGGATAAGCTCGGTGTAGCCGGTGATGATGCCCAGCGGCGTACGCAGCTCGTGGCTCATGTTGGCCAGGAAGTCGCTCTTGACCTGGTTGGCGCGCACGGCTTCGCCCTGGGCATTGCGGGCCATTTCGGCGACGTTCTCGCGCTGGCGAATCTCGTCCTCAACACGGGAGAGGACGCGGTTGTACTCGGCGGCGATAATGCCAACCTCCGTATGCGGCTCTTCATGGACCCGTGAGGTAAAACTGCCCTCGCGACGCTGAGAGTCCATCTCACTGATCAGGTCGACCAGCTCGGTGGTGGCACCGTGCTCGGACACATTGAGGCCGGCATGCTCCTGCTCGGGCGTCACCCGCAGTGGGACGAAGCGGTTCAGCATTTTGAAAAAGATCCAGGAAATACCAAAGGTCCAAGCCGCACAGACGGACACCCCGGCGGCCTGCACCCAAAACTGCATGCCGCGTGAAAGACCTGTATCCAACACTGCCAAGTCCCCGAAAATCGCCACCGCCAGAGTCCCCCAAACGCCGCAGAAGGCATGCGCCGGCACGGCACCCACGGCGTCGTCAATCTTGAATCGCTCAAGCAGAACAATACCACCGAAGCAAAGCAGGCCCGATATGGTACCGATGATAGCGGCCTCCGACGGGCTGACTACATTGCAGTTTGCAGTGATGCCGACCAAGCCCCCGATGATGCCGTTCATGATGGCCCAAGTCTTCGGCATGCGGTAGTAGGCGTAAGCCACGAACATGGCTGCCACGCCACCAAAAGCGCCCGACACGATGGTGTTCGTAATAATAAGCGGCACATGCTCGTTGAGCGCGAGCGTGCTGCCACCATTGAAGCCCAGCCAGCCGAACCAGAGAATGAGCGTACCAGCGGTCGCCAAGGTCAGATTGTGCCCCTGGATATTTGGTCGGCCCTTCTGGAATTGCCCCAACCTCGCGCCGATAACCAGGATGGCGGCGAAGGCCACCCAGCCGCCCACCGAGTGAACCACGGTCGACCCGGCGAAGTCACGGAAGCCCATCGCGTTGAGCCAGCCGCTGTTGGTGCCAGGCACCACCCCACCCCAGGCCCAATGCCCGAAAATGGGGTAAATCAGACCGGAAACGAAGAAAGCAATAATCAGGTAGGCCGAAAAGCGCATCCGCTCAGCCACGGCACCGGAGATAATCGTCGTGGCCGTGCCGCAGAATACCAATTGGAAAATAAAAAAAGCCAGCAGCCAGTAGTCAGTCCCCGCATCGACAAAAAAGAAACTGTGGCCAATCCAGCCCGTCTCACCCGCTCCAAACATCAACGCAAAGCCGAACAGCCAGAAGACGGACGCCGAGACGCAGAAGTCCGCCATATTCTTGATCGCGACATTGATGCTGTTCTTGGCGCGCACCAGCCCCGACTCGAGAAAACAAAATCCAACCTGCATCGTCATCACCAAGGCGGCGGTGACGAGTATCCAGGCAATATTCAGGCCTTCATGATCCATATGACTGCACGGACAAGGTGCCTGCACTGCCTAAGGTTAAGAACAGCAAAGATATAGAGCACCAGTCCCCCGTGCCTAGAGCATTTTCCAGGCCGATAAAAATCAGGCCGGAATCAAGAGCAACACCTAGGGTGTTTTAGCGGCCCAACTGAAGGGATTGCGTCAGGTCAAAGGACAGTATCGTGCCAGACTTGTAAACGACCTGATCCGGCTTGCGCAGGACGCCTCCCGCCGCAGCGGCAGCCATACCGCCAAGCGCACCATCGCCTGCATCATCATTGGCAATAGCACCAAAAATAGCCCCCTTGGCCGCGCCACCAGCGGCATCCTTGATCATGCCCTTGCCTTTGACGTCCTCGGATTGCGCCGTGGTGCTGATCGAGTACTGCTGCGAGCCGACCACCAGGGTGTTAAGGGAAAAGCTTAGAGAAGCGTTGCGGCCAAGCAAACGGCGCGCGCCGTGGACTTCGCTCACCGTGCCATTGACCCGCGAACCCGCCGGAGCCACGACAGTGTCGCCAACCGTCAACGGAGAGACCAGCGTACCGCTAAACATCTGGCCGACTTGCGCGTTACCGGAGTCCAGCTCCTGGGACAGGGAAACCAGCAGAGGCGTGCCAGCGGGAATCGTAGCGGCGGACGGAGCGGACTGGACCGGGGCCGTGCTCATGGCGACCGGTGCGGACGAACTGCTTGCCACGGGAGCGCCCGGGCTTCCCCCAAAGGTAATAGCAGCCACTTGCATGACCGGATAGTCATTGATTTGCCCCTCCACCTCAAAGCGCACGGTAGCGATAGTGCCGCCGGCGTAGGTGCCATTCAGGACTTTTCCGTCCTTGAGTTGCAGCATGTCGGCGGAGGCAAGCGAAGGCACCAGAAGGATGCCAATATAGGTAAGTACTTTCATACGTTGATGTGAGTTTGCTGAGTAAAAAACAGACCGGTACCATTACTCCTTTGCAGGGATAATGGCAAGCGGTAGAATTTGCCCGCGCAGCTCACCCAACTCATTCAAGCACGTATGGATATTAATATAAATTTTGCCGCCAAGTAACGCCTGAACCTCCTCTTCCTGACTCAGAGCCGGGGTCAAGTGCGGATTGCCCTGTACTTTATAGACGCCGGTAATAAAGCCCGACATCCCCTTGGGCGCAACATCGCCTGAGGTAGGCGGAGAGGCTGTCCAGCCAAGCCCTTTGGAATCACCGGTGGGCTCGCCTGAAATGGTTTGTACGATGGGCCCGGTCACTCCCGGCTCACCATAGTGAAAGTGCATCATGATGGGCGGGCCGCTCAAGCCACCATACGAGATAGAGTATTTCAGTTCATTCGTTTCCGGATCAAACAGCAGGGTCGCCGAACCGGTTGCGTGCGGATAAGGGCGTGGATCCAGCTGTTCACCACAGAATTCCGTATAAACTGGATGCGGCACTTTCTCATCCCCGGGCTGAAAGAGCGCATGGGCAACCGACGCTGTGGTTAAGGTTGCCTGAAGTGGAATCGGCTCAGCAACTTTGACCTGCGGCGGATTCAAGGTCAAAGGGGTCACATGCTCGGCATGTTGGGCGCTGAGCGAAAAAGATAGGCTCAGGCCCGCGAGGATCACGGTGATTGTTTTCATGGATTGAACATAGTAGAAGTTAGGTAGTAGTAGTTTAAAGAGCCCTAACCACTCATGACAATCCGAAAAGATGCGTTATTCGGGCAGGCATGCGTCACCCAAAAAGAATCAGGGCGACACTTTTAGCGAAGAAAAAACAGTAAACCGGAATTTACTCCAAAGGATGCGCAGAGAGAAGCTCATCCGCGCTCCAGGCCGTGCTCTTGCTGGCGATTTCGCCGCGTACACGCGCGACCGTTTCCTCGGTGATAGGCGGCGCTTCATTGCCGAAAGCCTGACGCACATAGGTCGTGATGGCGTGAATATCGCGGTCATCCCAGCCCAGGCCATTCTCGCCATAGGAGGGCATGTTACCGTTGTACTCGGTGCCAAGGACATCAATGGGCCCGCTCAGGCCGCGCAGAAGAATCTTAACAAGGCGATCTTCGCTTCCAACCACATAGGGGGAACCGGCCAACGGCGGAAAAACACCAGGCACGCCCTGCCCCTCGGCCTGGTGACAGGCGGCACAGTTATTCTTGAAGAGACGGTCACCCTTCTTGATGGGGTCCCAGGCGGCTGCGGTCTGATCACCGCCGAAGCCGGGCTTCCAATCCGGATCGTAGATGTCGTAGCGGAACTCCGCCGAGTGGTTGGCAATGTAGATCCCTCCCCAAAAGACCAGTGCGCCGAAGAGGAAAAGCAGGACAATCGGAATCTGCGAAAAGCCCTCGGTCGGCTCCTCCTTCTCGCGACCCAACTGCTGGTGGATGCGATGGATGGAGTCGTCGCCGTAGGCCGCGCGGTCAATCTCCGAGAGGTGATCGCTCGGAGCCGGGCGATGCTTGTCGGAATGATGTGGATTGTCGGCCATGATTTTACTCGGCGAAACGGGATTCGGGCAGTTCGTAGTCCACCTTCAGGCTCAACAGGTAAGCCACGAGCTGACGGGCGCGTTCGGTGGGGACGATTTCGTAGCCTGCGGGAGGACGCTCGTAAGCATAATCGTCGGGAAAGATAAGGGCGTCCGGCGAGGGAGCATCACCGATCTCGCGGGTCTCAAAGAGATAGCGGAAAGGCGGCATGATGGAGCCCTTGGAAGTGATGTCGGGATTGTAAAGGTGCAGGTAGTGCCACTCCGTGCTGGGCTGGCGCTGACCAATGGTCATCAGGTCCGGCCCGGTACGGCTGGTGCCGAGGAGCACGCGGGGCTGCAAAATGTAGTCGCGGGGCACGGTCTGGCGGTCGCCCCAGCCACGCTCCCAGTCGGCTCCGTAACCCTTGCGGCGGACCTGCTGCGAATGGCAGTAAAGGCAGCCTTGATCGATGTAAATCAGGCGACCCTGCTGAGCCTCGCCCACGATGGCCTGCGGCTGCGGCGTTTCGCCTTCTTCCAACGCGATGGGCTTGAGCCCGCCGTATTGGATTTCGCTGCTCAGGATGAGCCCCGTCCAGGAGAAAGCCAGGCAGAAGAAGATGCCGAGAAAGAGGAGCGGAAGATTCTTCATCCAGCCTTACCCTCCCCTCTGATGGAGTCCAGAAGCAGCGTAGGACCTTCGCGGTAGCGGCTGATCTTTGGTCCGGCAAGCATCCAGAAGAAGTGAACGAAGAAGGCAATGTGACCGATGGTCAGCAGCACACCCGACACCGAGCGAGAGAAAAGCCAGGGCACGAGCGCATGAACCACCTCGAGGAAGGTGTACTTGGGGTTCCCGTCGGGGGTCAGCTCGTTCATCATCATGCCCTGAATCCAGCCGCCCACATGCAGGCCGACGAGCATGATGCCGATACCGATGGCGCAGCACCAGAAGTGGGTCTTGATCAAGGCGGCGGAGGGCCACTCACGGTTGAGCATGCGCGGCATCATGAAGTAGATGCTGCCGTACATCACCATGGTGAAGAAAGCGTAGACGCCGTGGTGGGCATGCCCCACGGTGAACTGCGTGAAGTGCGTCACCACGTTGACGTCACGCAGTGCCATACCGGAACCAAAGAGGCTGGCCAGCGTGTAGGACATCGCGCCGAAGACGATGAAGCGCAGCGTCGGGCTGGCCCAGGTGGCGCGGGCGTTACCCACGGCGGTAAAGTGGTGGTTGATGGCTGTGACAATGACCGGGATGACCATCATCACGCTGGCTACGATACCGGCGGAGATCAGCCAGACCGGAATCGGGCCGCCGATCAGGTGGTGAACCCCCGCCCAGTTATAGAACAGGGCCAGCGACCAGAAGCCGAGCACCGACAGGTAATAGCTGTAAATCGGACGCCCCAGTACCTTGGGCAGGAAGTAGTAAATCGCGCCCAGACCGACCGGCGTGAACCACAGCCCGAGGACATTGTGCGCGAACCACCAATTGGTGATGGCCTGCACCGTGCCGCGCGCGGGTTCGATGAAAATCATCGTCTGTGCGATGATGTAGAGCCAGGGGAACCAGAACAGTGCAGCCAGGATGTACCACTGGGACACATACACGTGGCCGAGCTGGCGGAAACGGAAAGCAATAACGCCCCACACACCGATCAGGATGTAGGAGAAAGCCAGAATCGGAGCCACCTGCGGGGGCATTTCCAGCCACTCCACCGAGGTCAGACCGCCAGTCAGGATACCGATGACGCCGATGGTCACACCGATGTTCCAGAAAATACCTGCGATGATAAGCAAGCCGCCATGACGCACCGCCGTCTTACACAGGCGCGCCATAATCCACAGCGACACCGCGAAGATGGCGTTGTTGGCCCAGCCGAAGGCCATGGCGTTCAAGTGGGCCGAGCGCGCGCGCCCGAAAGTCAGCCATTCGACGTTGGCCAGGAAGTCCGGGCTATGCAGCTTGATGGAGGCCACCAGAGCGAAAAACGAACCGATCACCAGCCAGCAGACCGCTGCGCTGAGAAAGAGAATCGATGGCGTCCGCATCGACTCGTCGATCTCGCTGAGCTGCACCTTGACCGGTATCCCGGGCCTGGCCTTGGGATCGATGCTGGAGAAAAATGACAGAAGCGGACTCACTTGCAGTGAAATTCAGAATTCAAAAGTAATGTCAGGAGGGGCGGCGTTCTTTTTCGAGTTTGGCCCGTTGTTCATCGGCCTCGCCAGGGAAGAAATCCTGTTGGATGCCCTCAGGCTCCTCGGCGTCGAAAATGCTGCGGGCTCCCTGTTCGAGGTTGCTGAACTGCCCGTTTTTAACCGCCCAGACCAGTGCAGCCACCGCCGTGGCGAAAAACAAACCTGCGACGGCCGCGATGATAATCAGGTAGGCGTTCCACTCGAACATCGGTTACGGTTTCCTCTTAGTGGGCGCTCTGAGGAGCGGACGTTTCCTTGGCTGCGGGTTTAGCCGCAGCGGGCTTTTCGGTGGGCTTGGCCTCGGGTTGCGTTGCCTCGCCGGAGCTCAGCCGCTGGGCCGTGAGTTGCATGGCCTGGGAAATCGGAATGCGTACCACGCCTTCCTGTTCGTTCACCCAGGAGTAGTTGTCCGCGGCCTTGGCCTGAGCAGCCCGGACCTCGGTCAGATTATCCTTACGCTGCTGCACGATGTCTTCGTTCACCGGCTGCGGGCGGTTCGGCACGTAGGCGATGGCGATGATAAGGGCGAAAAGCAGCATGCTCCCAACCGCTCCCACTACGGAGAGCAGGAAGTTGGAGTGACTGGTTTCGAGTGCGCCGTGTTCGTCTTCCATGACAATTTACTCTGCTGCGTGAATGGATTCGAGCACGCGCGGGTCGTGCAGG
Organism: Verrucomicrobiia bacterium; assembly: GCA_030432235.1. Lineage (GTDB taxonomy): Bacteria > Verrucomicrobiota > Verrucomicrobiia > Opitutales > Cerasicoccaceae > JAUIHT01. The sequence continues at coordinate 149,594 of JAUIHT010000002.1, forward strand.
GGGATGGGCTCCTGTTTGGCCGCGCTGCGCAGGGCAGCCCAGATGCAGATGCCACCGATGCCGGCCACCACCGCGACGTCGACCAGCAGTGCGGGGGAAAGGAAGGGCAGCACCTGGAAGCCCAGGATGTTATCGACGGGCTCCTGGATGGGCACGACGTTGAAAATGATGTCGATCAGGCCCATGAACATGATCCAGCAGGAAATGGTGCGGAAGCGCCAGGGCTTGATCTTGGTGGGATACCACAGCAGAGCGATGAACGGAATGACGAAGAAGCCGAAGATGAGGCCCATCGAAACGTACCACCAGGCGCTCTTGCTGCCGTCGATGTTGAGCTCGCGGATGTTGTACCAGAAGGTTTCCTCAGGGATGTTGGCGTTGTAGATGAGGAAGTACTGCGAGAAGCTGATGTAGGCCCAGAAAACGGTGAAGGCCAGCGCCAGACAGCCCAGGAAGTAGGCGTGGCTCTGGTTGTAAAGGCCCTTGAGGCGACCCTGCTGGCTCAGATGGAAACAAAGAACCGCGGTGGCCGCGATGCCAAGGCGCATACTCAGGGCGAAGAACCATACACCGTACATGGTGGAGAACCAGTGGTAGCTGAGGCTCATCAGCAGGTCGAAGACGGCAAAGGTGGCGGTGAAGGCGGTCAGGAAGATGCCGACGGCGGAAATCTTACGGCAGTTCTTGTAGTACTTGGGGTTGATCTCCAAGTCGCTGGAAAAAGAATTCTTCCGCAGCAGGAAAGCCAGACCGCAGGTCACCAGGGCGTAAATGCAGAGGCGGCCAATCAGGAAGGGCACGTTGAGCAGGCCGGCCTTGTGCAGGTAAAGCACGTCGTTGCCCACCGTGGTATGGTGGATACCAGGCACGACTGCATCGAGGTCCATCCAGCGCCAGACCAGGCCCGGATTATCCATCAGCAAAGGCAGGGCGATGACGGGGATCAGGAGCAGCCAGAGCCACTTGAAGGCAGCCAGGCAATTCTCCATCTGGCGACGCACGACGACTACCCAGCCAGCATCGAAGAGATACGAAATCTGGGTGAGGAAAAGCATCCCGGCCAACACGGAAAACCAGAAGGTAAACCCAACCAGCCAGCTAAGCGCCAGACGGCTGTCGTTGTTCTGGATACCCATGACAAGGGCGCCCAGGCCAATAGCCAGCCCGATGATGCCGACGACGAGGAAAATCCCGGCGGGGTTCTTGCGGCTTGTGGCGGGAGCCGCGGCCGATGAGGTGGCGACAGCTTCAGCGCTCATAGTCCCAAATCCTTTCTGTATTGAGGCGGCACATCTTCGACGGTGGCGTTACCGGCCAGTTGCAGGGCGCGCACGTAGGAAATGACGGCCCAGCGTTCCTCCGGATTCAGTACGGGGCCGTAGGGGCCCATCAGGTTCTTACCGTGGGTAATAGTGTTAAAGATTTCGCCCTCGGCCATCTGACGGATGCGATCATCGTGGTAGGACGGCGTGGCGGCCATGCCGTACTTCTTGGTGATGCCATTGCCGTCACCGGTCTGGCCGTGGCAGGGCAGGCAAAAAATCTGGTACTTGGCCTGCCCCTGGGCGATGAGCTCGGGCGAGACTTCTACCGGGAAGCCTTTATACCACTCGCCGTTGGCGTCCTTGCCGGAGTACATAGCGGGGTTCTTGGCGACGTCCCACTCGTACTCGCTGGAGAAGACTTCCTTCTCTTCCCAGCCGTAGCCACGCATGACGGTGCCGGGCACAACCGGGCGGTCGTCCATGCCGTTGGCGAAGAACTCGTTCTTACCCTGCGGTTCGAAGCGAGCCTGGATATCCATATCCGGGAAGACCCAGACCGGCGTTTCCGAAAACTTCTTGCTGCGGACTCCAAGGATGGAAACCGTAGCGACGATCACGAAGATCCATATGGCGATAAAGTAGCGCATGGTCAGGCTTCGACGGCGTGGATCTCCTCGGCTCCTATTTCTTTGAGGAAGGCCTCGGTGGCCTCACGATTAAACTTCGGGTCGGACTTCTCGATCACGATGAAGAAGGTGTCGTCGTTGCTGCGGACGAAGTCCGGATAGTTGAAAAGCGGGTGGTTGTGGCGCGGCAGCATGTTCATCACGAACATCCCGAGCAGCGTGCCGAAAGCGGCGTTGAGAATGGTCAACTCGTACATGACCGGGAACGGGAAGACCGGGCTCCAGAAGGGCTTGCCACCGACGATCAGCGGGTAGTCCCAGCCGTTCATGTACCAGGTGATGAGCGTGCCCAGGCAGAAGCCGAAGAGGCCGCCGCAGAAGGTGAACATGGGCACCTTGGAGCGCTTCATGCCCATCTGGGCATCGAGCCCGTGGACCGGGAACGGCGTGAAGGTATCCCACTTCTTGTAGCCGGCGTCGCGAACCTTGCCCGCGGCCTCGAAGAACTCGGGGGTCTTGGTAAAGGTGCCCAGCAGGCAGTACAGAGCTTTCGGTTGGTGTTCCATCAGCAAGCACCTCCCTTGGCAAAAGATGAAAGATGAGAGATGAAAGATGGAGTCAATAAGAACGACATGCCCTCAGTGAGAGAAATTTCTGCTTTCTGCTTTCTGCTTTCTGCTTTCATCAGTGGTGCCCTCCTTCGCTATCGTGGTGGGGAACGCCCTGGCCTTGGGTGCCACTGCCGTGCCCGTGGGCATCAGCCGCCGGCATGACCGCCTTGAGCTCGCCCATCGGCATGAGCGGCAGGAAGCGGACAAAGAGCAGGAACAGGACAGAGAACAATCCGAAGGTGCCGAAGAAAGTGAAGATATCGACGATGGTCGGCGAGTAGTAACCCCAGCTCGAGGGCAGGTAGTCGTTGGCCAGCGAGGTAACCGTGATGACGAAGCGCTCGAACCACATGCCGACGTTGACAAAGCCGCAGATGATCCAGACCAGCCAGGTGTTTTCGCGCACCCACTTGAACCAGAAGAGCTGCGGGGAAATGACGTTGCAGCTAATCATGATCCAGTAGGCCCAGGCGTACTGACCGAAGGCGCGATTGATAAACGCGAAGCCTTCGTAAGGGTTGCCGCCGTACCAGGCGATGAAGAACTCCATCGCGTAGGCGTAACCGACCATGGAGCCAGTCGCCAAAATGATCTTACACATGCAATCGATGTGGTACTGCGTGATCAGGTTGTGCAGACCGTAGACCGCGCGCAGTGGCAGCATAAGGGTCAGCACCATGCCGAAACCGGAGAAGATAGCACCGGCGACGAAGTACGGCGGGAAAATCGTGGTGTGCCACCCGGGGAGGTTCGACGCCGCGAAGTCGAACGAAACGATGGTGTGCACGGAAAGAACGAGCGGCGTGGAGAGACCGGCCAGGAGCAGGTAGGCCATCTCATAATTGCGCCAGTGGCGGTTGCTGTTGCGCCAACCCATGGCGAAGAGACCGTAGAAGAGCTTGCGCCACAACACCTTGGCGCGGTCGCGCAGGTTGGCCAGGTCGGGAATCATCCCCATGTACCAGAAGAGCACGGAGACGGTACCGTAAGTCGAGACCGCGAAGACGTCCCACTCCAGCGGCGAGCGGAACTGCGGCCAGATCCAGTTGCTGTTGGGCAGCGGAAAGAGCCACCAGGCGAACCAGACGCGACCGACGTGGAAGAGCGGGAAGATACCGGCGCAAACCACCGCGAAGATGGTCATGGCCTCGGCCGCGCGGTTGATGGAAGTGCGCCACTTCTGGCGCAACAGGCACAAAATAGCGGAAATGAGCGTACCAGCGTGGCCGATACCAATCCAGAACACGAAGTTGACGATGGCCCAGCCCCAATTGACCGGATTGGCCAGACCCCAAACCCCGACACCGGTCGAGACCAGCCAGGTCAGGCCGAAGAGGGTGAAGGTGGCCATGCAGGCTGCGGTCAGGAACAGGATCCACCACCACAGCGGCGTCTTGCCTTCGACAATGCCGCAGATCTTCTCCGTAACCCAGTGGAAATCCTTGCCGCCGGTCACGAGGATCGGACGTGGGATATCCACCGGCTTGGCCTTGGCGATCAGCTCGCTCCGCGCCTTCTGTTCTTCAGGCGTCAGGGTGACTTCTGCGGTGGCGTGAGACATTCTATAAAGTGCTTTGGTGCTCTAGTTCCTAGTGCTTAGTTAAAAATCAGTGATGTTCCGGTGTCGCTTCAGCGTGGGTCGGCGCACCGTGGCTTTCGGTGGAGGCGTGGGGCTCACCGTGACCGTTGTCTCCGTGACCTTCGCCATGCCCGGCTGCGTGACCGCTCTTGGCCTCGTACTCGGCGCGGGTCAGGGGCTGCGCGGTGTAGTCCGGCATCTTCGGGTTGGGATTGCGCAGCTTGGCCAGATAGGTCGTGCGCGGGCGGATATTAAGGTAGCCGAGGACCGAGTAGTTGCGGTCACTCTCCTTGGCCTGGTAAACCTCAGTCGTGGTGTCGGTGATGTCACCGAAGGTGATGGCGTCAGTCGGGCAGACCTGCTGGCAGGCGGTCTTGATGGTGCCATCGGGTACCTCGACGTTGTTGGTGTTCTTGGCCTTGACGAGCTGGTTGATCTTGGCCTCCTCGATGCGCTGCACGCAGTAGGTGCACTTCTCCATGACGCCGCGCATGCGCACGGTGACGTCCGGGTTCTTCTGCATGCGGGTGAGCTGGCTGGCCTCGGTCTTGTCGTAGTTGGTACCGAGAGGTCCCTTGTAGAACTCGCCGCGCTCGCGCTTGTTGTAATCGAAGAAGTTGAAACGACGGACCTTGTACGGGCAGTTGTTGGCGCAGTAACGGGTGCCAACGCAGCGGTTGTAGGCCATGACGTTGAGGCCCTGGTCGTCATGCACGGTGGCGTTGACCGGGCAGACCTGCTCGCAGGGAGCAAGCTCGCAATGCTGACAGGCCATCGACATGAAGCTGACCTGCGGATCCTCGGGAATCTCTGTCGTGCTGGAGTCCGGACCGGCGGAATAGTAGCGGTCGAGGCGAATCCAGTGCATCTCGCGCCCGCGCAGGACCTGGTCCTTACCAATGACGGGGATGTTGTTCTCGGACTGGCAGGCGAGCACGCAGGCGTTACAAGCCGTGCAAGTGTTCAGGTCGATGTTCATCCCCCACTGCTGGCGGTCCGTGAAGGCAGGCGTATCGTAAAGGGAGCCACCGCGCGGAATATCGGTGGAAACTTCGGACAACGGCTCCTTGCGGGCCGTACCGAGAACTGGCGGCGAGTGCGCCTCCATGCCCATGGCCTTGACGAATTCCGGGTTGGACTCGTACTCGGTGTTGTTGGCCTCGCGGATGATGGCGCGGCCTTCCATGGACCAGTGTTCCTGGGTGTTGGCGACCTGGAAAGTCTCATCGAGCACCGTAATCGTGCCGCCGGTAGCGACGGACGGCGAGCTGCTCTTGACGAAGGGATAAACGTCGAAGCCGATGCCCTTGCCCTCCTTCGGGTAATGGATGGCAGTGCCGACGCGGCCGGTCTTGCGGCGGCCAAAGCCAAGGGTCAGCACGACGGTATAATCCGCCAGGCCGGGCTGGATGTGCAGCGGGCCTTCGATGGTGGTGCCGTCCGGCAGGGAAAGTTTCGCCATGTGGGCGATTTCGCGGCCCAACTTGAACGTGTTGTCGTTCATGTGGAGCTGCCCCATCTCGTCCATGCGAATGGGCTTGGGCGTGATGTCGAGAACCTTGGCCATCTTGGGGCTGACGCTGACGACGTTGTCCCAGGTGATCTTGGTCATCGGGTCCGGGCACTCCATCAGCCAGCCGTTGTTGTTGTAACGACCGTCGTAGGCGTGAGTGCTGGGCAGGATGCGGAACTCGAGACTGTTCTCGGAAAGCGCGGGGGCCTTGAACTCGGCTTTGTCCAGCTTTTGCGGGATGCCGAAGGACGCCATCTTGGGCGTTGGCATGCCAGCCTTATAGCTGTCGGGCTCGTCGACGCCGATGGTCAGCCATTCGTTGAAGGAGATATCGTCCTTCTTACCGGTAAATTCGGTGTAGGTCGCGCGGACCAGCTCGTAGGCGCCATCTTCGCCGAGGGGCTTGCCGCCAAGGGCGGACAGCACTTCCAGCTCAGACTGCGTCTTGAAGAGCGGCAGAATCATCGGCTGGACCGGCATGTAAGCGCCGCAGAAGGCGCGCCCGTCACCCCAGGTTTCGAGGTAATGGCTCGCGGCGACGGTCAGGTCGGCCAGTTCAGCGGTCTCGTCGTCGTAATAGCTGTGGTAAACGACGGTTTTCGCCTTGGCGGCGGCTTCGGCGAATTTCAGGTCCGCCGGAGCGTCGTAGGCGGGATTGCCGCCGATGACGACGAGCGTGTCTACCTCACCGGTGTTCAGCTTCTCCACCAGTGCGGGCAGCTCGACAGCGGTGTTTTCGGGAAGTTGCTTGTACTCGACGGTGTGGCCCTCGGCGCCGAGCGCGGCGTTGACCGCGTAGACGAGCATGTGGACGCCTACGGGGAGGTGCTCGCCGGCCACGACGAGGGACTCGCCCTTGTGCGAAGCGAGGTCTGCGGCGCATTCGTCGATCCACTTCTGGTCGACCTGGGCACCCTTGCCCAGCTCCTTCAGAGCGGCGGCAAGCGCGGCGTCCCCGTGGGCTTGCTCTATAATAGCGGCGCCAAGCAGCGCAGCCACGGCGGGCATCTGGCTGGTGGAGGCACGCAGACGGTGGTCGGCCATGGCGCCGGTGAGGCTCATGGTGGACTCGACCGAGTAAAGGCGGTTCATCTTGGAGGCCTCATGGGCGTCCTTGACGGCGCGGGCCTTGCCGAAGCCGCGCGAGTTGCGGAGCTGGTCGGGGCCGCTGCTAAGGAAGTCGCTGTCCAGCGTGAGGACACGCTTGGCGTTCTTCGTATGATAAAGCGGACGGTGCGTGCTGCCCGAAATGGCGGTGAGGGCCTTGACGGGGTTACTGTAGGCAACCGGCTCGTACTCGGCTACGACCATTTCCGGCATCGACTTCTTCAAGTCAGCCAGCAGGCGGGCGCGGGTCGGCGACGTGCTGGGCTGGAGCAGAAGCGCGAGGCCGCTGCCCTTGTTGCCGGAGAATTTCTTGGAAAGATTGGCCAGGGCCGTGGCGACCTCTGCGTCGGAGGCGGGTGCCCCACCCTTCTTGACGGAAACTTGCAGGCGGTCCGGGTCGTAAAGGTCCAGGATGCTGGCCTGGGCAAAACCGTCGGTGGTGCCGCCGTAGGCGAGGTAGCTGGGGTTACCCTCGATCTTGGTCGGGCGGGCGTCGTGGGTTTCCACGATGATGGGCGTGCTGCCGTAAGCGCCCGGGAAAGAGGTGGCGTAGTAAATCGGCACGCCGGGGATGATGCGCTCGGGCTGCTGTGAGTACGGCAGCACGTAACGACGCGGCATGCGGCAACCGGTCAGCCCGATGCCGGCAAAGGCGGCAGAGGCCCCCATGAGCTTGAGGAACTGGCGACGGTCCTGCTCGCTGGCTTCGGAAGCGCCCTCGGGGAACTCACGCTCGAGCGTCTCTTTGAATTCCGGCGCGTTGGCCAGCTCGTCAGGGCTGCGCCAGTAGCGCGGGCCGGAGAGCTCGCGTTCGGTGGGTTCGGGATGGTGGAATTTGCGCTTCATCGGTGGCATCCGGAGCAGCTCTGCGGCGGATTGACGTCCCAGTCGTGGACGAAGGTTTCACCCATTTCGAGCTGGGCCTGCTTGCTTTCGGGCTTCCAGGTCAGGTCATAGACCTTGTCGAGGGGACGAATAAAGTTCTCGGGGTTGCGGTGACACTCCAGACACATAGCCATGCTAAGGGGCTTGGCGTGGTAGACGGTCTCCATCTCGTTAATCTGGCCGTGGCAATGCACGCAGGAGACGCCGCGGTTCACGTGGGCGGAGTGATTAAAGTAAACGTAGTCAGGCGTGTTGTGGATTTTCACCCACGGTACCGGCTCGCCGCTATTATAGCTGTCGCGGATGGGCGCGAGCTTGGCGTCGTTGGCCAGCACCTGATTGTGGCAGTTCATGCAGACCGAAGCCGCCGGGACGTTGGAGTGCTCCGAGCGGTCGACAAAGGTATGGCAGTACCGGCAGTCCATCCCGAGCTGGGTGACGTGCAGGCTGTGGTCGAAGGCCACCGGCTGCACCGGCTGGTAACCGACCCGCAGGTACTTCGGTGTGGCGTAGTAAGTGACGCCCGCCACCACGGTTCCCAGAATCAGGGTCAACCCAATCAGAACTTTGACGGGCGCGAGGTTGGCCCACTTTGGAAAGACGTTCGCCATGAGAATTGGCCAGGGGCCTACGCGGTGTTACCTCCACGCGCCACGGAGCGCGGCGCTTTCACGGCCTGCATGGGCAGTTTTTCAGCGCTGGGGGCCTCACTCTTGGCAGAGCGGGCCGGTTCACGCTTTCCGCCAAACGCAAAGCCGGCAAACAAAGCCGAGCCACACGCAGCGAGAAACGCCTTACGGTTGGTAAACACCTTATCCATTAGTTAGTCAGTAGAGAGGCATCAAAAGTGTTTACGCACCCCAATCAACAGAATTTTTCCAAAATCTTTCAAAGTTTGCTAATACCCCGGATAAATTAGCTTCCGTAATGAGGTCGATAAGGAGACCGGCCTTGTGCCCTGATGCGCGCCCCATCCCCTATTCCTGCGGCTCTTCGCCGACTTCTCTTCTTTTCTCATCGGCATTATCTGCCTGGACCTGCTTGACGATCTCATCTGTTGCAGCTTCGGCTTCCTGCTTGCTGTGACCTTGTTTCACCAAAAGCCCGGCATAGAGCTTCCTGTAGTCTGGATTATCATGCTCATCTGCTTCGTCCGTACCCGAGTATCTAGTTTTGAGGATCAAAAGGCGCCTCATCATGACTTCGGCTTTCTCCAACTGCCCCCCTTCCAAATAAAGCGTAGCCAAATTCCCCAACGCACTTTCCAAACTAGGATCTTCAGACCCCAGAATCGCTTCCTGAATATCCAAGGCACGCAAATAGCAAACTTCCGCTTCTTCCGTTTGCAACATTAGTTGGTGCAGCGTCGCCATGGAAAGCAGTGTGCCGACCGTCTCTCGGCTTTCTTCCCCATACACTTTCCGTTGAATCGCCAACGCGGATTTGGCCATGGACAATGCCTCCTCGTATCGGGCCAAGGTTAAATAGACCATGCTCATATTCATTAATCTGTCGGCAACAACAGGGTGCTCTTCCCCCAAAGCGCTCCGGTAGATTTCCAAGGCACGCTGCAGGTGCGGCTCGGCCTTTTTCGGTTGCTCGGTGAGGAAGTAGCACAGACCCAGGTTTTTCTCCGCTGTACCGGTGTAAATATGCTCTTTGCCCCAAACCCCCTCTACGACGGCTAAAAAATGCGTCATCAGTGGCTCAACCGCCTTATCCTTTCTGAGATGTAATAAGTACTGCTCCAGCTCAAGGTGCGCACGCGTCCAAGCTTCGGGCCTTTGCTTGATATCCAAGCTCTTGCAGAATGCCATCTGCTTTTCAAAGGCCGCTTTGAACTCCTGTGGCGATAAAGAGTGAAAATCCTGGGATTCTAAATAGGTTACAGTCTGCCTGGATGGCTCCGTCTCCGCGCCCATAGTGGATTCGGCCAACAAAGCTACGACGCCCAATCCGCTGAAAATAAAGGCATATGCACAAAAGCGAACGAGTCGAATCAGCGGCATACTGAAATAGGCACGCCAGCCTGCGCCGCACATGCAAATGACGTTAAGCACCTGTTTGATGACATAATCGTCGATAGTAAGATTTTTGCGCGCCTACCGCTGCCTTCTTGGCGAAAACGCATCCCGCATGGAAGAGGTATCGACGTTGGCGGGGAGGGCCTTGCCGGTGGCGTAGCTAAACAGATAGGCCTTGAAGATGGCATCCGCGGTCGAGCTGGCGAGCACGGCGATGATAACCAGGGGCACGCAGACGGCGATGGCCACTTTGACACCGACAGACATACCAAGCAGGATACCAATGGCGATGATGGGCAGCATCATGAGGAAGGCGATGCCGCCCATGGAGAAGTTGCCCATCAGCGCGGTGCCCCAGGTGTCCTTGAGGGTGCGCATGGAGTGCTTGACCGCCGCGATGGGGCCGAGGCCGTCCGTGACGATCACAGGAATAACGAAATAGGTGAGCGCGCTCCAGGCAGAGCCAAGCAGGCTGGCCACGATACTGCCGATTTTATCATTTCGCTCCAAGGCGTTGAGGATCATGCCCACGCAGGCGGAGATAAGCGCCCAGCCAAAGATGGCGTGGATGCGCCGGGCGGCAAACTTGAGGCCAAAGCTCAGCTTGCCCGGCCCGCCCTCGAAGGTGTCCATGACCGAGGCAACGAGTGCGGTGTTGAAAAAGACGATGACGAAGTAGTTGCAGAAGTAGAACAGGAAGCTGGTGACGTACATCATCGGATCTTCATGGGTACTCCCCTGCGCTTCGGCGCTGTCCACCCAGGTTTGGAGCTGCCCACTAAGACCAAGCGGCACCAGAAAGCTCGCGATGACTAGCACCAGCGCTATGGTCGAGATGAGCGGGAAGACCATCAGGTGTTTGTGTTCAAAGAGCGTGCTGTAGCTGAGCTTGGCAAACTCCCAGGAGCGGGACATGGTTCGGAAAAACATGGTTCCTGCTATAGCGCCGTAACAGGAATAAGCAATAGTAAGTGGAGGCGCGGCGCTAGTTGAAAGCAATGTACGGAGGGCGCGGCGGTTCACCCCGCCCCACGCGACTGCTAGGTGCGTTCCACGCCGCCTGCCACTCGTAGAACCCGACCGCTGACAATCGCGCTGGAGCCGAGCATGAGCAGCGCTGCCACCACCGGATGCAGGATGCCGCCCGCGGCCAGCCCCATGCCGAGCAGGTTGTAGCAAAGCGCAAAGCGGAGATTTCCCCGAAGGGCACGGGTAAGCTTGCGTGCGAAAGTCACCGCCTGCGGGAGCCCGGAAAGCTGGCCGCCGAGCAGCACGGCCCCCGCGGTGGCCTGGCTGAGTCCCGCGCCGGAGTCCAAAGCGATGGCGGCATCCGCCTCGGCCATGGCGGGAGCATCGTTGACACCGTCCCCGACGAAGACCAACGGCCCGGCCTCCACCCGTAGTGCTTTTACCTGCGCGACCTTCTCCGTGGGGGTCAGGCCGGACGCGATGGAGACCCCGGCGATATCCGTCCAACCCGGCGCGGGATCGCCCGACAGGATATCGATTGCTACGCCCAAACTTTTCAGATCGTGCAGCGCCCCTTCCGCGCCGGCTCGGAGTGTTTCGGCAAGGGTAAAACGCGCGGCGGGATCCTTGTTAATAGATACCCATAGGTGCGAATCCAGAGCAGACGGTTGCTCTCCCAGAGCGAAGGCTTTTTGGCCGATGCGCCAGTGCTGGGTGTGCCCATCAGCGATTTCCAAGACCGCCTTGATGCCTTGCGCTGGCACGAGATGACTCTCCAGGAGCATCGGCGGACGCCCCGGCGATGCGCCCCTACCCTCCGAAGCCCAGGCGCGGAGAGCTACCGCGGCAGGATGCGAAAGCGGCGTCTCAATGGCCAGCAAGCCAGCGGCGATTTCGGCTGGGCTTTGCTGCCAAGGGCCATCTAGTTCGGCCTCAGTCACCGTGAGATGCTCCCGGGACAGCGTTCCCGTTTTATCAAAAACGAACGTGCGGGCACGGGCAAGGTCTTCCAAAATGTCGCCCTGACGGGCCACCAGACCCAGCCGGGCCAGCGTGGCCAAGCCCGCCCAGACCGCCGCCGGGGTCGCCAGGCCGAGCGCACAGGGGCAGGCCACAATGAGCACCGCCATGGCGTTGAAAAGCGCCTGTGCCCAGCCGACGAAGGGCAGCCAGCCGATGAAGGTGCTCACGCTAACCGTGCAGACCGCCGGCACGAACCAACGCGTTAGCTGGTCGGCCTCGCGTTGCAGTCGCGAGGGCTTCTCCCGCGCTTCGCGGACGGCTGCCAGGACCTCGTCGAAGCGGCGCTGCCCTTTTAATCTTTCAGCTTTTATGAAGAGAGTCCCATCCACCGAGTGCGTCCCGGCCAGGACGGAGTCCCCCGGACCACGTGTGACCGGTGCGGGCTCACCAGTCAGGGGCTGCTCCTGCACATAGGCGCTGCCGCGCAGCACAATGCCGTCCACCGGAATAACTTCTCCCGGCGCCACTACGACCAAGTGATTAACAGTCACCTGCTCGACGGGCATCCGCCGCAGCTCGTCTGCTTCCTCGACCACGGCGAAATCCAAATCCGCCTCCAGCTTGCGGGCCTCGGCCAAGGCACGAGCCTTGCCACGGACCCCGAGGGCCTTGCCCACAGTGTAGATGGCCAGCACGATGGCCACCACTTCGTAGTAGACCGAACCGTGCCCACGAATGGTCGACAACAGCGACCCGGCGAAGGCCCCGAGCACACTGAGGGTGAAGAGCGACTCCACTGTGATGCGCGCCCGGCAAAGATTTGCCCAAGTCTCACGCAAGAGCGGTCCGCCCAGCAGCACCAGCGCGACCACGGCACTGAGCAGTAAGCCGCCGTGCAGCACCCAGTAGATCGGGCTCTTCGGCGTCAGAGGCGGGTCGGCGGTGTTAAGCCCGAGCCCGAAAGCCATGCCCTGCCCCGCCAGCACCAGCACAATGCCCACACGCAGCCATAGCTTCGGCCAGAAGTCTTCCCCCGGCCCACCTCCAGGCAGACAGTCGGGATCGTCTGGATCATCAACGGTGCATGTGGACACAACAGACATGGAATGATGAACGATGAAAGATGAACGATGAAAGATGAAGAGCAAAAAGACGATTAGGCTCAGAGGCGTGCTTTCATTTTCCTCAAGTTCGCTTCCTCTTTTGGCACATCTTTTCTCCGCCTCCTGTAAAAAAATGGCGTTGTCTCAAGGGCCCGGCGCGTCGACAGTCTGCGCAGCATGGCTCTCCATCTTGTCACCGGCGGCTGCGGCTATCTGGGCTCCTTCATCTCACGTCGCCTTCTGGAAATGGGTGAAAGCGTCCGGGCGCTCGACGTCCTTGATGATGCCCCCGAGGCCGTGACGGACTTCGCCCGCGTCGACGTGCGTGACCGTGCCGCCGTCGATGAGGCGATGAAGGGCGTCGACTTTGTCCATCACAACGCCGCCCTGGTGCCCCTGCGCAAAGCCGGGCACCAATTCTGGGAAGTCAACGTGGAGGGCACACGAACCGTCCTACAGGCGGCCAAGGCCGCAGGCGTGGCCCACTTCACCCATATGAGCTCCTCGGCCATCTTCGGCAACGTCAAGGAGGCGGACTGCCCTATCGGCGACGACCCGTCTCACCTGCACCCGGTGGAAATCTACGGCCGCTCGAAGTTTGCCGCCGAGCAGGCCGTCAAGGAGGAGCTGGAGAAAGGCAAGATGTCCTGCTCCATCATCCGCCCACGCACCATCCTCGGGACAGAGCGACTGGGCATTTTTCAAATCCTCTTCGAGTGGATCAGCGAGGGGCGCAATCCGTACATCATCGGCAATGGCGAAAACCTGTTTCAGTTCGCCCACGTCAACGACATCGTCGAGGTCAGCATCGAGACCGCCATGCGGCAGGTCAGCGGCCTCTTTAACATCGGCACGGACCGCTACGACACCCTCCGCAACACCCTGCAAGCCCTCTGTGACGAGGCCGGCACTGGCTCCAAAGTGCGCGGCATCCCCGTCAGCCTGGCCATTCCCTCGCTCTGGCTGCTGGACAAGTCCCGGCTCTCACCGTTGGGCCCCTGGCACTACATGACTTACCACAAGCCTTACTATTTCGACCTGACCACGCCCTTTGCCAAGCTCCAGTGGCGGCCCCGGATGTCCAACCACGAAATGCTGATGGCTTCCTATGGCTGGTACCTGGAAAACCGCGAGCGGCTGGAAAAACAAAAGGCCCGCTCGGCCCACCGGGGCACACTCAAACACGGCATTATCAAACTCCTGAAGCACTTCTCCTAGGCTCTCCCGGAACTGAGGGAATCATGTCCATCGATATCTTTATCCTGATTGCCAAAATCTCGCTGCTGCTGGCTCTCTTTGCACTGGCCCTTCTACCCGCCCGTATGGAGCCGGGCGTCAAACCGGCAGCATCCCCGCTGTGGCGACGCGACTGGGTATTTTTAATTCTGGTTTTTGGTTATCTGCTGCTGTGCCTCTACCCCTATATTCGCATCAACGGCCAGTTCAATGTCGACGAGGGCCAGATGCTCATCCAGGCGGAGCGGTACCTATCCCATCCCATTCCGTGGAAGGATGTCGACGGGACCACCAGCGGCCCCTTCAACTCCTGGGTACTGTCCGTCGCCCTGGCGGCGGGAGCACCCTACAACTACGTCACGCTCCATGTAACGGCCTTTGTCCTGAACTTCCTGACAGTATTCTTCGTCTACCGCGCCTTCCGCCTCTTTGTCTCGTTGTCCGGCTCGCGGTTGGCCCTGCTGCCATTGGTTTTCGTCTACAGCACCAGCGCCCATACGAAATTCACCTATTATTCGAGCGAGAAGCTGCCGCTGCTGTTCCTGTCTATAGTGGTCTGGCTGGTCGCCAAGTATTACATATCGGGAAAGCCCCGAAGCACTTGGTTACTATGGGCGGGACTGCTGCTCGGCGCCCTTCCGTTCGCTAAGCTGCAAGCCTCCTACTGCGGCGTTGCCCTGGGCTTGGGAGCCATTCTGGCCATCGCTTTCAAAGCCCGCAAGAGCATCATCACTAATCAGACCGCGACAAAGCACTTGGCTGTCCTGCTCATCAGTACCGGCCTCGTCCCCGCCCTGATCTTCGTTACTCTGCTCCTTAACCAAAGCCTGGAAGCATTTTGGATATCCTACATTGAGCAGGCCCTTTTCCATTCCACCATTACGAATTACAGCGTCGGCTTCCTGCTGGATTATTTCCTGATTGTGCTAAAGCCCGGCAAGTGCCTGCTGACGATCTACCTGGCCCTGCTAATCCTGATCGCCTATCTGGCCTCTCAACGAAAAGTCGCCCTGAAGGCACGTCACACCCTACTGGCTCTTTTCAGTCTCATCTTTCTGCTGGTATGTTTGTATTCCGTACTCAAATCCGGACACCCGTTTACCCACTACGCACATTTTCTGTTTCTCGGTTTCGCCTATGCCATCGCCGCTGCGATTCATCTGATTGAGGAGTCCTCGAAGGAGCCCGGAGAAACATCCCGCCTGCGCGCTCCGATCCTGGCCCGGATTATACTGGTGGCTTTTCCGATTGTCTTTTTTGCCCGGACGTTTGCCGACGCCACCTACTGGCGTGTCTTCATGCCCAGAAACGAGTTTATCGAAAATACCGTAGCGTTACTCGAGCCGCACCTTGAGCAGGAGCCCACCATGAGCATCTGGGGCTGGGAACCCAAATTCTATATTTTCACCCAAACGTATCCCGCCACACGTGATGGCATCGGGCACTACGTCGTCTGGAATTCGCCCAATCAGGATTATTTCCGCAACCGCTATCTGGAGGACCTGAAGGCGAATCCTCCCAAGGTCTTTGTCGACGCCGTGGCGCACGGTTGCTCAAGCTGGCACGGCCAACTCTTCGGCTTTTCCTACGAAACGTTCCCCGACCTGAAAGCCTACATAGACCAGCACTACGAGTTGGCCCATACCATCGGGATCGATCCCAGGGCCCTCCCCGTCAGGATATTTGTCCGCAGGGATGATACCTTTGCCCAAGCAATCCCGGCGGAGGACGCCAACGGCTAACCACGCCTGACATTACTACGCATCGCGGAAATGGCCAGCAACACCGATATCCCCCTTTGCGTCGATCTGGACGGCACGCTGTTCCGGCAGGACACCCTTGTCCGCGCCCTGCTCAACCTGGCCAGGCGTGACTGGCTCAGCCTTCTGCAAACCCCACTCTGGCTGACACGCGGCAAGGCATACTTCAAAGCACGCATCTTCGAGGTCTCACGCCTCGACCCCGACAGCCTCACGCCGCATGCGGAGCTGCTCGACTTCCTCCGGGCCGAGCGCGAGGCCGGGCGTCCGCTCTGGCTGGTTTCGGGTAGCGACCAACGCCAGGTCAAAGCACTGGCGCAACGTCTGGATCTCTTCTGCGGCGTGCAGGCTTCGGACGGCAAAACGAATCTCGTGGCCGAGGCCAAGGCCGCACGCCTGACCCAGCTTTTCGGCGAAGGCGACTTCGACTACGTCGGCAACTCACATCAGGATCTCCCTTGCTGGCGAGCCGCCCGTAAGAGCTATGCCGTGAATCCCCCTGATGAGCTGCTGCGCCAAATAACAGCCGATGAGACTATCCGCCTCGAGCGCGTCTTCGGAAAATTTCCCCGCCGCGCACAGCCATGCCCCATCCCCTGCGCCCTCCGGCTGACCTACGACATGAGCGCCGCCACAACCGCCACGGTATTGCGACGGACACTCCGCTCTCTGAGCCTGCCTGAAAACGACGCCCACCAGGCTGAGGCATTTATCGAGCTCATTGCTGCCCAGAAGGCGGAACTGCCATTACCCGTCCTGCTGGGTTTCACCGTGCTGGAGCTGGGCCTGTCCTGGATGACACTCTTTTCCCACGGGCGACGCTTCCAGCATTTGGCTGCCGATGCCCGCGAGGAAGTCCTGGAGCAATGGGAAAACAGCCGCCTCGGCCCCTTGCGTGACTACGTGCGCTTCCACTTGAGCTTCGCCACCCTGAGCGCTCTTGAACCTCAGCCCAGCCCGACCACCGCATGAAGCCCGACGGAGAGTTTCAGAACATCATCGCGGGGTCAGGCCCGGGAGGCGCTGTGGCAGCCTCGATGTTGGCGGCGCAAGGCCAGTCCACCGCGGTGCTGGAGGCCGGGCTCGACTGGGCGAAACTGCCTCCGCCGGTGCCTTTCTCCTTCGACGAAATCCAGAAGAAATACCGGCAGCGCGGCATGACTGTCGCCTTGGGCACACCCAAGGTCGCCTACGCCGAAGGCTGCTGCCTGGGTGGCGGCAGCGAGGTCAACAGCGGGCTCTTCCACCGCTGCCCGGAAGCGCTATTCGCCGAGTGGCACAAGCGCTACCAGCTCAAGCCCACCCCGGAGGATATCTGGGAGCACATCTACGCCGGTATCGAAAAGGAGTTGTCCGTGCAATGCCATCCCGACGGTTTGCCGGGCGCGGCCCGGATGCTGCGTGACGGCGCGGAGAGCCTCGGCTGGCAGGGTCTGGAGGTCCCCCGTTGGGTGCGTTATTCCAGCGACGCCTCCGGAGCGACCGTGGAGGTCAGGCAAACGATGTCGAAAACCTTCCTGCGCCAGGCCGCAGAGGCAGGCTGCCAGTTCGTCACCGGCACGAGTGTGCGTCGCATCGAGCGGGCGGGCAGTCACTGGCTGCTGCACTGTCACCAGCGCGACGGCAGCTTTTGCCGGGAGAAAGTTTACCGCACGGAAAACCTCTTCCTTGCCTGCGGCGCCACGCAGACGCCCTTCCTCCTGCGACGCTCCGGATTGGCTCTGGGCAAACTCTCCCCGCTGCACCTGCACCCGACCATCAAGGTCATCGCGAAGTTCCCCGGGGAGATCAACGGGCCGGAGATGGGCGTGCCCTCGTACCAGGTCAAGGAGCACGCGCCGGACTACAGCTTCGGCTGCTCCATCAGCACACCACAGCATCTGGCGTTGAATCTCCTCGATCACCCCGAGGCCTTGCGCAGCATGGAGGGCGACGGCTGGCGACGCCATGCTATTTACTACGCCATGACCACCGGCGGCAAGGGACGCGTCCTCGACCCCCGCCTGGGCGACAAGCCGCTGGTCACCTACGCCCTTGACCACCCCGAGCTGGCCCTCATGAACCGCGCGGCCAGGGACCTCATGCGCCTGCTGCTGGCTGCGGGCGCGGAGTATGTCGTCCCGACCGTGCGCGGCGCACCCATCGTGCGTACCGAAGAGGAACTGGCCGCCCTGCCGGAAGCCTTCCCTGCCGCCGACATGAACCTGATGACCATTCACCTCTTTTCCAGTGCCCGCATGGGCGAAGACTCCGCCGCCGTGACCGACACCTACGGGCAGCTGCGCGGCCAGGAGAACCTGTGGGTCGCGGATGCAAGCTTGCTCTGTGGCCCTCCCTCGGTAAACCCACAAGGCAGCATCATGGCCATTGTGAAACGCAACCTCCTGCATCACCTCGGCCAACTATAAACAACCGTGGCGGCAACGGACTTCCAGCAAATCATCATCACCGGCGCCTCCGGCTGGTTGGGACGCACCCTCATCCGCTGCCTGCTGGACCGAACCTTTCCCGAGCTGACGCCCGACGCGCCCATCCGGGCCTTCGTCAAACCCGAGGAAGCCGCGCTGCTCGCCCCCTGGAAGGAGCATCTGACCATCATCGAAGGCGACCTGACCAATCCAGATGCCTGCAAAAAGCTGATGACGGAGGCCCGCGATGCGCTGGTCATCCACACCGCCGGGTTTATCCACCCCCGGCGCGTGAGTGACTTCTACCGGGTCAACGTCTCCGGCACGGAAAACCTCATCGCCAGCCTGAACCCTGACAACACTCACCGCCTGGTAGCCGTTTCCTCCAACTCCCCCTGCGGCTGCAATCCCTACCCCGAGCACATCTTCACCGAGGAGTCCCCTTACCGCCCCTACATGAACTACGGGCGCTCCAAAATGCTGATGGAAAAACGCCTGCTGGACTCCGGCGCTCCCAGGCTGCGCATCATCCGGGCTCCGTGGTTTTACGGCCCGCTCCAACCGCCGCGCCAGAAGCTGTTTTTCGAGATGATCCAAAAGGGCAAGGTCCCGGTGGTCGGCGACGGCACCAACCCGCGCTCCATGGCCTACACCGAAAACCTCGCCCAGGGCATCCTGCGGGCCGCCGTCAACGACGAGTCGGAGCAAACCATTTTCTGGATTGCCGACCTGCGGCCCTACTCCATGAATGAGATTATCGAAACCGTCGAAAGCCTGCTGGAGGACGACTTCGGCATCCCTTGCGCCCACAAACGCATGAAACTGCCGCACTTCGCCGGGGAAATCGCTACCGCGGCGGACTGGCTGATCCAGCGCACCGGCCTCTACCACCAGAAGATGCACGTCCTCTCGGAGATGAACAAAACCATCGCCTGCTCCGTCGAGCTGGCCCGGAAGGAGCTCGGCTACGCACCGCAGGTCGACCTGCGTGCGGGCATGCGCGCCAGCCTGCAGGAAATTTTTGATCGTGAGCCCGGTTGGCTAAAGGCGTAACCCAGCATGAACCCAGCACCCTACATCCAGCTCCTCCGGCCCAAGCAATGGATTAAAAACGGGTTCTGCTTTGCCGGGCTGATCTTCAGCGGGCGGCTTTTTGAAATACCCCTGGCCTTCGACGCGGTACGTCTCTTTATCGCCTTCTGCCTGGCCTCTGCCGCCGTCTATGTGCTCAACGACATCCTCGACGCCCCGAGCGACCGTCATCACCCCCGCAAACGTCTCCGACCTGTGGCCAGCGGACAGGTGCCGCCACGCAACGCCTGGGCTCTGCTGGCCGGACTGGCCGTAGTGTTGGCGCTGTTTCTCTTCAGCTTCAACATGCTGACGGTCGGCGCCATCCTGGCCTACCTCCTCAACAATCTGCTCTACAATCTCCTCTTTAAAAAGCACATCATCATCGACGTGATGTCCATTGGCTTCGGGTTCGTCCTGCGGCTGCTGGGGGGCATCTATGTCATCGGCGAAGTGCCTACGGCCTGGATTACCATCTGCACCTTTTTCCTGGCACTGTATCTGGGCTTCTCCAAGCGCATCGTGGAGCTCAAGGCGGCCACGAATGGAGACGCCGACCTGCAGCGAAAATCCCTCGGCAGCTATACCCCGGCCATGCTCGACAAGCTGCTTAACGGCACCTCCATCATCACCGTGACCAGCTACGCGCTTTTCACCGTGACTTCTCACCTGAACTCGACGCTCATCCTGACCCTCCCCTTCGTCTACTACGGCATCATGTACTTCGAGTGTAAGACGCTGGCCAACGAGACCAACGAAGCCCTGGAAGAAGTCCTGCTGCGCGACCACAAGCTACAGGTCATCATCGCCTGCTGGCTGCTGGTCTACATCGCCATCTTTTATTGGGATATCCGGCTCTTTGCCTATTAGGCTGACTTGGCCAACAAGTATTGCCCGTTGCCGTAGTGGTTGCAGCCCTCCAGGCCGAAAGTCGAAACGCAACCGCACAGGTAAATTTCCCAGAGCTTGAGCGTGGCTGCATCTATCCCGGTGGCCTCGATCACGGCACGGTTGCGGCGGAAGTTGGCCAACCAGGCCAGGAGCGTCCGGCGGTAGTTACCGCCGTCGAAAAACCAGTCGCCGCGTAGCTCGAAAGGCTCCGGGTGCTCTATCTGTCCTGGATAGGCCCGGTTGCGTCCGCCGGGAAAGACGTAGCGGTCGATGAAAGCGTTCTGGCGGGGCTCGGTCTGGTCGTCCTCATGGGGCTTATAGACGATGTAGTGGTGAAACACCTGCCCACCCGGCTCCAGCAGACCGGCGATCTTGGCGTTGGCCGCGCGCAGGCTGGCGATGTGCTCCATCACCCCGATACTGACCACCCGGTCGAACTTCTCCTGAGTTCCCCACTCCGCGAAGTTGGCCTGGACGATTTTGAAGCGCGGGGTGTTGAGCGGATGGCCGGGCTCGGTCTGCTTTTCCCGGATGTAATCCGCCTGGGTCCGGCTGAGCGTAAGCCCGGTCACCGCCACCTCGGGATAGCGCTCCAACACGTGGGCGCAGAAACTACCAAAACCGCAGCCAATATCCAGGATTCGCTGACTGCCGCCGATGGTCGCCTTGGCGCACAGGTCGTCCAGCATGGCCTCCTGAGCCTGCTCGAGGTTGCACGCTCCCCGGCTCCACAGGCCCATGGAGTACTTCATGGTGGGCCCGAGCATGTTTTCAAACAGGACCCGCGGCATGTCGTAATGCACCTGCATCAGCCGCTCGCTGCTCTCGGCGATGATATCCTCGGCCTCCTCCGCCGTCCGGCACTGGCGCCCCGTCAGGCGGTCAAAGTGGTGGAAGCCGGTTACGTAGGCGGCAATAACGGCACGCACCAAAGCCCCCGGCAGGGCGAAGGATGAATGCAGATAGGCATGAACAAGACGGCTTTCGCTGTCCATGCCAGCAAGTGAATAGCCCAAATTAGGACGTTTCAAGGAAGAATATCCATAAAATGGGCTCCAGGCAGGCGCGAGCCCCCCGAAATACGTGCTTTTGACCGAAACCACCCTTGACTACGGCGGGGAAAAGGCCAAAATCCGCCGCCTTTTACACAGGACGACGCGCCCGGCAAACCCGGGTATTAGCGCCGAGAAAGCGGCCTCATGGAACTCAAGGACACCCTCAATCTGCCCAAGACGCAATTCCCCATGCGGGGAAACCTCGTGCAACGCGAGCCCGAACGCCTCAAGCACTGGGAATCCATTGATCTCTACGCCAAAATCCAGGCCAAGACGGCCTCCGGCGAGCCCTTTATCCTGCACGACGGCCCTCCCTTTACCAACGGAGACGTCCACATCGGCACGGCCCTGAACAAGATTCTCAAGGACTCCATCCTGCGCTTCCAGAACCTCCGTGGCCGCCGCGCCCCCTATGTGCCGGGCTGGGACTGCCACGGGCTGCCCATCGAGCATAAGGTCGCCCGCGAGCTACGCGAACAGAAGCAGGACCTCGCCCCCGCCGAGCTGCGCGCCAAATGCGCCGAGTTTTCCGCCGGCTTCATCGAGACGCAACGCGGCCAGTTCAAGCGCCTCGGCGTCCTGGGCGACTGGGCCCGCGAGTACAAGACGATGAACCCGGCCTACGAGGCCGATATCCTCCGCACCTTCGCCCGCTTCGTCGAGCAGGGGCTGGTCTACCGCAGCAAGAAGCCCGTCTACTGGTCCATCCCCTGTGAAACCGCCCTGGCCGAGGCCGAAATCGAGTATCAGGACCACGTCAGCCCCTCCATTTGGGTCAAATTTGCCGTCAAGAACCCCGAGGTGCTCCACCTGCCGGAAAACACCGCTGTGGTCATCTGGACGACCACGCCGTGGACCCTCCCGGCGAACCTCGCGGTGGCCGTTCATCCGCAACTGCCCTACGTCGTGGTCAAGTCCGGTGAGGCGCACTACCTCGTGGGCGAGGCCCTGCTCGAAGACTTTCTGACGAAGACCGCACTCGAAGGAGCCGAGGTCGTCAAAACCATCCCCGGCGAAGAGCTGGCCAAGCTCATCACGCAGCATCCCTTTATCGACCGCGACTCGCCGGTCATCCTGGCTGACTACGTCACCACCGACGCCGGCACCGGCTGCGTGCACACCGCCCCGGGCCACGGTCTCGAGGACTACCTTTCCGGCCTTAAGTACAATCTCGAAATCTACTGCCCGCTGGACGACCACGGCTGCTACGTGGACGACGGCCAGGTGCCCGCCGAGCTCGTCGGCGTCACCGTGCTGGAAACCAAGGGCAAATGCCCGGCCAACATCGCCGTGCTGCAAACCCTCGAGCGTGAGGGCGCGCTGCTGAAGATGGAGAAATTCCGCCACCAGTACCCGCACTGCTGGCGCTCCAAGACCCCCGTCGTCTTCCGCGCCATGGACCAGTGGTTCGTCTCCCTCGACGCCCACCACATGCGCCAGAAGGTCCTCGACGCCATCGGCAAAGTACAGTGGCTGCCCGACTGGGGCGAAAACCGCATCCGCGGCGCCGTCGAGAGCCGTCCGGACTGGTGCATCAGCCGCCAGCGCGCCTGGGGCGTGCCCATCCCCGCCTTCTACGACGAGGACGGCAACGCCCTGCTGGACGCCAAGGTCATCCGCGTCCTGGCCGACAAGGTCGAGACCGCCGGTACCGCCATCTGGTGGGAAAAGGATGCCAGCGAGCTGGTTTCCGTCGACGACCTCCCCGCCGAGTTCGCGGGCAAAACCCTCAAGAAGGGCATGGACACCCTCGACGTCTGGATCGACTCCGGCTGCTCCCACCGCGCCGTCCTCCAGAGCCAGGAAGACCTCGGCTGGCCCGCCGACCTTTACCTCGAAGGCAGCGACCAGCATCGTGGCTGGTTCCAGTCCTCCCTCTGGACGGGTGTCATCGCCGACGGCTCTGCACCCTACCGGACCGTCCTGACCCACGGCTTCATTGTGGACGAGAAGGGCGAAAAGATTTCCAAGTCCAAGGGCGCGATGAGTTCCGATGGCTGGGTGAAAAAGTACGGCGCGGATATCATGCGCCTGTGGGTCTCCTCGCAGGACTTCCGCGGGGACATTCGCCTCTCCGAAAACCATTTCAAGCTGGTCTCGAATGTCTATCGGGGCGTGCGCAACACCCTGCGCTTCCAGCTCGGCAACCTGCACGACTTCGATCTGGCCAAGGGCGCCGTGACTCTCGACAAGCTTGAGCCGCTCGACCAATGGGCACTGTGGCGCACGCAGCAGTTCCTCGAGGCCATCACTGCCGCCTACGAGCGCTATGAGTTCCATCGCGCCTACCAGGAAATCGACCGCTTCGTCGGCGTCACCCTCTCGCGCCTGTACCACGACATCCTCAAGGACCGCCTCTACACCTATGGTCCCGACTGGCCTGAGCGTCGCTCCGCCCAGACCGCCATCCGCATCATCTTTGAAAGCTTCGTCAAGGCCATCGCGCCCATCCTGACTTTTACCGCCGACGAGGCCTGGGCCTTCTATCTGGGCGATGCCGACCTCAACGACCAGTCCATCCATCTGGAAGACTGGCCCGTCATCGGCGCGGACTGCTTCGATGCAGCAACCGCCGAAGGCATCGAGGCCATCCTCACCTTCCGCGATCAGGTCAACGAGAAGCTAGAACGCCTGCGCGAGGAGAAGGTCATTGGCCAAAGTCTGGACGCTGGCGTAGCCATCAGTGGCCCTGGAAGCGACGAGACCATGAAGCTCCTCAAGCACTATGAGGCAGCTTTGCCGGAACTTTTCATTGTTTCTAAGGTCTCCGTGACCTTTGCCGATTCCGACAACATCAATATCGAGGCCGGACACGCCCGCGACCATGGATGCCCCCTGCGCTGCCCCCGCAGTTGGCGCTGGGTCGACAAGCTCGTGTCCGCCGGGGACTTCGGTGAGGTTTCCGAGCGCGACGCCCGCGCTCTGGAGAGCCTGAATTTTGTTTAATCCCTCAACCCAACCTTAACTCGTTACGCAGCAACCCACCCCATCATGCCCGCTAAAAAGAAAACAACCAAGAAAGCGGCCCCGAAAAAGGCCGCCAAGAAAGTAACCAAGCCCGTGAAGAAAGCTGCAAAATCCGCTTCCAAGAGCAAAACCGCGCCTAAGAAAGCCGCCGCCTCAAAGGCCCCGGCCAAAAAATCTGCCGCGAAGAAGCCGGCCGCAAAGGAGACAGCCAAATCCGAAAAGAACGGCAAGGCCACTCCTGAGCTCGACGAGAAGGCCAAGGCCATGGTCCTGAACGCCCGTAAGCGTACCTCGACCCCGGCACATTTCAAACCGCGCAAATCCAAGAACACGCCTATCATGTTCACCATGGAGGATGTGGCCGAGCTGCTCGAGAAGCGCAAGGAAACGGTTGCCGACAGCGAACAGGAAACCGTCACCGAGAAGGCCAAGCGCAAGACCGTGGCCGCCGATGCCGCCCCAGCCGTCGAGCATCGCAATCACACCGCCGCCTCCCTTTCCGACATCCTCGGTTTCAATCCCGCCGAGAAAAAGAGCCCGCGCGACGTCAATGAGGTGCCCAAGAAGTGGCTCAAGAACTACAAGGCCCTCATTGAGCTGCGCGACCACGTCAGCGAAGGCCTGGCCCTGCACACCGCCGACACTCTCAAGCGCTCCAGTAAGGACGACAGCGGCGACCTCTCCGGCTACGGCCAGCACATGGCCGACGCGGGCACCGACACCTTCGACCGCGACTTCGCCCTCTCCCTCGTTTCCAACGAGCAGGAAGCCCTCTATGAGATCGAGGAGGCCATCCAGCGTATCTTCGACGGCACCTACGGCACTTGCGAGATTACCGGCGAAGCCATCGACAAGGAACGCCTCCTGGCCGTCCCCTTCACCCGCTTCTCCCTGCAAGGCCAGCGTGAGCTCGAGCGCAACCGCCGCCGCAAGCAGCAGCGCGGAGGCGTTTTCGGCGACTCCGACGAAAGCGTGAGCTTTGGAGACGACGACGGAGACGAGTAAGCGTGAAATAAACGCTGAGCGCTAAATGCTAAACGCTGAACTACTCAACAAGCGATACGACCTCTTTTCCGGGAGGCTTGTTCTATTGCTCAGCTACCGCCCTGCTCCACTCAGCGTTCAGCGTTCAGCGTTCAGCGCTTACTGCTTTGCCTTATGAGCAGAGCATTCCATTTCGCTTATGGCAGACTGGGGCTAACGGCGCTCATCGTCCTGCTCCTTGACCAGTTGACCAAAAGCTGGATCGTATCACGCATCCCGCAGGGCACTTTTGTCATCGGGCCGGAGTCCCCCCCGTACACGGTCATTCCGGACTTCTTCTACATCGTGCATGTGGGCAATCCCGGCGCAGCCTGGGGGATTTTTGAAGGCTACGGCCTCGCGCTGGCGATTTTGGGTATCCTGGCGGTCGTAGCCATCCTGATTTTCCGCAAGCATTTCGAGCTGCACCGGCCCCTCATGCAGTATGCTTTCGGGCTGCTCATCGGGGGCATCATCGGAAACATCATCGACCGGCTTCGGTTCGGCCACGTGGTCGACTTCCTGGACTTCCATTTCGGCAGCTATCGCTATCCCTCCTTCAATGTGGCCGACAGCGGCATCACGGTGGGGGTCGCCATTTATATTCTGGCTGGCCTGTTCGACTGGAAACGGACGTTCTGCAAGTCAGCCACGCCACAGGGCACGGAGGTTGAAACGCCCGAGCAGCCGCAGGCTTCGGCGCAGGCACAGCACGACGACGAGACCGACCACAAAGGCTAACCAGTAGCCGGCCACCAGCGAGGCCAGCAGGAAGGTCAGCAGGACCGAGTACAGCACGCAGAGGGGAATCATGTGAGCACTGGGCGTTTCCCAGCCGAACCCCCGCCGGAACACGCTCCCGCACAGGCCCAGCAAGCCCGCACTGAGCACCGTGGCAGTGAGGAACCAGCCGAGAAAATTCGTCCAGGGCACCCCGTACCAGAAGCCGCTGGTTTCCCAGAGCCAGTAGCCGCGCCCCAGTGTCGCTACCGGCTCCAGCGCCAGGTCCACGCAGGCCGCGCATAGACCGACCAGCGGCGGGATCGCCGCGACGGGGAACCAGTTTCGCTGACTCAAGCGGACAAAGATAATCTGCAGCGGCAGCAGGACAATCCACCAGGCGAAAGGGATCGCCAGAGGCAGCACGCCCAGAATACGCGGGCCGAAGGCGTTGCTGTAATGGTAGTCACCGAAGGGAAAGCCCGTCAGGGCACCGATGGTTTCGACCGTACCGGAAACCAGTACCACCCAACCAAAAGCCAGCAAGGCCCAGGGCCACCCCATCCGCCGGACGGCCTCCAAAAACAGAACCATGGCGGCTAAAAAGATAAAGAGAAAGTCTTCAATCGGCCCGAACAGCGACGGCAGATCGAAACCGACGAAAACAAGCCCGACCAAGAACCAAATTAAATACCAACCGGCAATCAGGCGGTAAACCAGTCCCAGGCGATCAGGCACATCCAGATAGACTCTCATGGCCATTAATCCTCCGGTCGCTGGACGACCCAAAACCGGGTGTCGTCGGAAAAAGCACGCACGCGTGGCGGTTCCAGGGCAAGATCGGAGCGCAGCACATCGGCCTCATGGCGCAAGCCGACGGCGGCGATATCCTCGAGGATCTCCCCGCGCGTGGCGGAATGGATGTACATCTGACCGCCCTCGGGCATGTTGTGGAAAAGGTCACCATACATTTCCAGGTCAGGATGCTGGCCGTGCCGTTGCCAGAGCTTGTACTGCTCGCGCCAGAGTTTCTTGCTGCCATGATTGTCGCGATCATGCCCGGTGAAGACAAACCAGCTACCGGGCTTGAGCAAGCGACGCACTTCGCTCATGGCTTTGCGCCGGTTTTCCCGCTGCGGTATCATGAGCAGGCCGTTGAAGCCAAAGATGGCCCCGTCAAAGCTGGCATCGGGGAAGTCGACCCGGGTGGCGTCCCCCACCTGGAAGGAGATGCCATACTCGAGCACCTTATTGATACGGCGTGCCTCGCTAATCATGGCGCGGGAGTAGTCCAACCCGAGCAAACGGGTGTAACCGAGCTCCCACAGGCCGATGGCGATGCGCCCTGCGCCGCAACCGAGCTCCAGCAGCGAATCCTCCTTCTTGAACAGGCGGGTGAATATCTTTTCCTCGGAAATCCACAAGCCGACATTGTTGGCGGCCCGGGCGTAGTGATCCACCACCACAGATTGCTCAAAGTACTTCTTGGCCGTCGCAATTTCCACACACACACGCTCGCGCGCCGGCAAAAAATAGCAAATTGATTCGCACGCCTATGGTGCCTTATTTACCGAGGTTCTTTTTGAAATAATAGGCGATATAATCCTCGTAGCTGGGCTTGTTCGTCTCGTCCTCCATGGTCGAGGAACGGTCGTAGACCAGATCATAGCTGCGGAGGATATAGCTGGAGAAATTCGTATCCAGGTCCATCAAAGCTTCATCGAAGTGAAACTGTGCCGCCGTGCCGTTGTAGTTGATCGTTTTTCCGACAAAGGCGCCCATGGTTTCACCGCTGCTGCCGCCACCATCGACATCCAGGTCCGCATAGGGCGCATAAACCATGGCTGAAAGGTAACCGTTACCTTTCACATCCATGCTCTGACCCGTTTTGGAGGTACCCAGAATCTGGAGGCTCTCGGAGGTGTTGGTGTTATTAAAGGAGCCGGTGCCGGATATCTTTATATCGCCTTCGACGTAAAGCTGCAGGCTGCCGCCCTCCGCCACATTTAAAGTATGGTTCCCGATGTTAAAGTTGCCATCTGCCACGATGACGACCGGGCCCGCAATGGTGATGTCACTGCTAAGACTGAAATCGCTGGTCAGGTGTATGGTGGTCGGGCTCGTTGCATCCTTGGTGCCGACGACAACGCCACTGCCGCTGGACTCGCCACCACCACCCGAATTGCCGGAGCCACCTGAACCCCCAGAGCCGCCCGTATCGTTTTTAGCGTAACCTTTGCCTTCAGGAGGCTTAGCATCGGAAAGGCACGGGGTGAGTATCAGGCAGGCCAGTACAGCCAGGGTAACGCGAAGGGAGCATCCAACTGAATATTTCATCGATAAACTTTCGTCCTGGTTAAAAAGAAGTCGCCCAGCCGGAGGTATCGGGGGTCTCGACATCGGGAAAGTCCATGTAGAAATCGCCGACAATGGCGCCGGTGATGGTCTTGCCACCGGAAACAGCCCCGCTGTCAATGGGGTCGCTCGCGCCACTGACAACATTTCCATAAACATGGCCATTGCCCAGGTCGACACTACCGGAACTGGTGCTGATGGAGCCGACGGTTACACTTTGGCCGGTATTGACGCCATAAGTATAGGTGTAAGGAAAGACATTGGAGTTAAAGCTGTTAAAGGAAGGCTGCCCATTGAAGGTCAGGGAATCCTTGGCAATCAAACCCATGAACGGCGTGGTCTTGGAGATGCGCATGGTCACCATTTGCTTCACTTCCATATCATTGCGATAGACCGTTGATTCCGAAATGATTTCAACATTCATCAGCGATACATTGCGCATGATGATGCGCACACGCGCCGTTTCTCCGTCATCCAGAGTATAGGTCGAATCCCCGTTCTGGGCGATGGCGTACTCTTTCAGCGCAATGGTATCGCCGTCATCTTCCGTGGAAATGGTCCAGCCGCCATTCGTCCACTCCTCATCGGTTTCGTAATTATTGAGTCCCCAAACGGCCTGGCGGCAGCCATACTCTGAAACACCCACGGCGACGGTGAGCAGGCGATTACGGATGTTGGATTTGTACTCCGTAATCATGGACGGCATGAGGGTGGCAAGCACGGTAACGGCGAATAGCACGAAAAGCACAACAGCCAGGATGGCTGAACCGCTACGCTGATGACGATTGATGTAGGTCGAAAAGCTCATGATGAATTACAAACGCGAAACGCGAGAGGTGAAGCGGCTGAAGTAAGTGCGTTGAACGTCAGCAGTAGTACCTACATGGACGTAGGCCACGATAGTTAGCTCTACCACGGTGACTGAGTAGGCCGGTACGGCGAACTTCACACTGGAGATATCCTGCAGAATGGTATGCTTGGAATTACCGCCTTCGTCATCCCGGATAAGCTCGATCGCGCCGTCTTTGGTTTCCTGCGTATAGTAGTCAATCGTGCCACCGGCAGTGAAGATGCTGAGGGTGGAGTCGTCCGCCATACTAACCGATGTTGCCTGGCGCACGTCACGCGCCAGCTGCCCCTCGACAAAGCGAATCTCCTGATTGATATCCGCATCCGCCATCATGCGGTAAAGCATCCGGCTGGAGGTGATGGTGGCGGAAGTCACGGCCACGAGAATGACACTCAAAATCGTGGTGCCGATAAGGACCTCCACGAGAGTGAACCCCTTCTTCCGACGTAAGTCCTGCCGATGCCTAATCATACTCGGTGAGCAGCGTTACAACGCTGGTGGTAAAGGTTTTGTCTTTGCTGTCGGTCCAGCTGACCGTGAGTTTGACTTCACGTTGCCCCGTTACCGGCGTACTGATGAGTCTGACCGTGGAAAATGCAGAACCCTTCACAGCGTCATTGAAGACCGCCTTGGCAGGCAAGGCCTCGACCTGCGGCCAGTCCAGCCCCCGCAGATGCTCCATTTCGTTGTTCAGGAGCATGGTGGCCTGCAGCTCGTTGGCAGCGGCTTCCTTCATGATGCCAGCTTGCACGAGCGCCGAGAATATCCCGGCGGCGGTAATCGCGAAGATGGACATCCCGATGATGATCTCAATCAATGAGAATCCTGCCCGGGGCACTCGACATGGAATGCCTAATTCCGCTTCGTCTTCGCTACTAATAGTCACCATCCGGGACTATTATAACAGAAGCGGGCCGCAATCTCTACGGCCATTGGTCCCGCCTGTATGCCCTACAATACCAGGGCCTTACGCAACACCCGTCTCAAGGTAAATACTGAGAAAATCAACCATGCGCCGAGGCATTGCGGACGAAATTCACGGCCGCTTCCGTGCGCGAGCTGTACCCCAGCTTACTGAGGATATTACTCAGGTAATTTTTGACTGTTTTCTCACTCAAGCCCAGCGTATCGGCCACCTGGCGGTTGGACTTGCCCTTGCTCACCTCGGACAGGACACGATATTCCTGGGTGGAGAGGGCCTCCAGTTTACCACGCTGGTCGTCGAATTGGCCGTCCCCACGTACCAGGGATGCCATAGCGGCGGAAACGCTGCTGGAATAGACCGCTTTGCCCGCATGGGTATTACATATGGCCTCAATGAGGTCCGACGCGGCAATATCCTTGAGGATGTATCCATTTACATTGGCGGACATCGCCTCAAGTACGAGGGAATCCTCGGCATATGAAGTCAAAATCAGGGAACGCGGGGGCTGAGCCATCTTATCCTTCAGGTTCCTGACCACTTCCGTGCCCAGCCCGTCGGGCAAACGCAAATCCACCAGAATGACATCCGGCTCGGCAGCGGGAATGGCGTTGAGGGCATCGGCCACACTACCTGCCTCTCCCACCAGTTCCAAGCTGTCTGCGCTTTCAAATATCTGGCGCAAACCGCGTCTAACCAATTCATGGTCTTCAACCATGAAAATGCGAATAACGGAGGTAACTGTCATGACTGGCAAGGGAGAGAAGCGTTCTTTGTTTTTAAAATAGCCGGAAGCGCAACTGTATAATTACAAGCTAAGTTCCGGTTGAGGGAGTGTCAGGCAGGCACACCCACCACCCTCTTCCGAACGGCAATAAGTGAAGCTTGCACCCAGGATATCGGCACGTTCCTGTATGTTCTTAAGTCCTGAGCCATTAGAATCTTCTGGTAGATTGTTGAATCCAGGTCCATGGTCATGTACTTTGATCATCAAGGCCCCATTCTCGAGGTATATTTCGACCCTGATCTTCTTGGCATCCGAATGCCGGGTGGCATTGCTCATCAGCTCTTTCAGGATCATCACCAAGTGAATGCGCTGTTCCTCGCTGACGCCTTCCTGCAGGGCTTTATCCACATGGATGGAGACCTCTATCCCGGCACGCCGAAGAGGCAGAGCTAAAAACTCAATATTCTCGGCTAAAGTCGTATTGGACAGGCGTTTGGGGACCAATCCCGCGATGAAGCTGCGTACATCGCTGATGAGCTGGTTGAGCTGCTTGCGCGCTTCCTCCAGGAGGGAATTGGACTCCTCGGGATTACGATCCATTTCCAGCTTGGCCGTCTCGACCAGCAAGCCGGCTGCATAGACGGACTGGATGATCCCGTCGTGCAAATCACGGGCCAGGGCTTCCCGCTCCTTCATGTGGTCGCGCAAGGCGGCTTCGCTGGCTACGAGGGCATCCTCGGTCTCTTTACGCTGAGCCACCTCTTCGCGCAGTGTCTTGCGTTGGTCAATGGATTGGGAAATCAGCGCGGTGAGCCGCTCCCATTCCTTACCGACCGGCGGAGACCTCAGCTCCGCTTCCGGTTCCGCTGATTCCAAGGCATTACTGATCCGACGCAGGGGCAGGATCACCCAGGCAATCAGGCAAAAGATAAAGACACCGCTGAAAAAAATCACCGTAACGAAAACCAGCCCCGAATACCAGTCCAGCGCGTCCGCTTGCTGATTCAATCCGGGGATGATATGGTGGACCGAATAGGCCAGAACAGGTCTTCCGTTGTGATCCACGCCTTGGTTGTCGACAGTAACTTCGCCTATCTCTGGAAAGGTCTCCATCGATTCGCCGGGGATGTCTCCGTTCGGCGATGCGTCCAGCATCTCAATTTTGGAGGCGAGACTCTGGCCCATGGCCTCCAAATGGCCTTCCGTCCAATAACGGGCCGAAATGAGGTAGCCAAAAACCTCTCCCGTACGCTCCAAATCGTCACTGGTGTGAATCGGGGCGGCGGCCACTTCGATGATTTCTCCGTGATACCTTAGAAAAAAGACAGGAAACTCATCCTCCGCAACCAAGGTGGGCACCACTTCGGGAGACAGCGGCGATTCCCCGCCATGGGAATCTTCCTGCGTTAAGTCCACGCTGTAAACCAGTTCGCCCTGGAGGTTGTACACCCATACCAGGTCTACATGAAAAATCTCCGGCACGCCTTCCGCCATAACCAGCCAGGCTTCGTCGCTGGGCTCGGCCACGAAATCGACCATCTCGTCCCACCAACTGTAGTCGTAGTTGAAGGTCTCCAGGCTCTCCCGGTGCAGGGCCATGACTCGGTCCACCTGCTCGTCAAAGTCCTCCACGTAAACATTGAGCAAGGCACGCTCCTGCTGCTCGACCTCTATAAAATGAATCAAGCTGAAGGCCACCAACGCCGACAGCCCGACGCTCAACAGCAGTAACAAGCGTGCGACGACGGAAAACTGAGGACGTCCAGTAGCCATATGATTGCTCATTTTAGAGATATATCGGTATAATACCTACATCACCTAAGCACTTTCCCCTAAGTCCATTATATTTTAGAGTACAATCTATAAATCCGCTTCCACTGCAAACATCACGCCAGTCTATAAACAAAAAAGCCGGGCTAATGCCCGGCTTTTGGTGGAAAGTGGAAAATATATCGATGTACGAATCTTAGCTTCCGGAATCGATCAAGATGTCATCGCCAGATTTACCTGTAGCGTCTTCGTAACTTACCGTCTGAGCACCGGTCGTTGCATTAACCATCAAGCCAGGCGTAGTGCCATCACCAACCATGTCATCAAAGAATTCAACGTGGCCATCCACAAAAACCATGTGACCGCCGCCGTTATCACCGTAAACTGGATCATTGGCAGCATCGGTCCATGTGCCAGCTGCAGTCAGACCGCGGGTCCAGCCTACCGGCGTATTGGAAGCGGCACGGGCACTCAGGCCATTAACCACCACAAAACTCTTGGGCGCTGCTGCGAAAACGGTGTCAGGCGCGTAAACGCCAGTACCATCATCGACTGCAACAACCACAGGAATTTCTGCAGTAGCAGCCAAATCATCATCACCAAGAATCCAGATTTTCGGATCATTCAGACCGGCTTCCTTGGCCAAAACAGCCGCATAGCCATCGACGGTGGCGGTATAATCTGCCAATGCACCCGTACCCAGTGTGAGGGACTTGGGACGGCTGCCACCGGTGGTATAAATGCTATACCCTTGGCCAATCTGGCGCAAGTTGGACGCTGCGGTAGCCTTGCGGGCGTTGTCCATGACACTGCCGACGGTGGGGATGAGGATAGCCGCGAGGATACCGATGATGGCGATGACCGTGAGGAGCTCGACCAGGGTAAAGCCGCGGGAACGAGAGAGGATTTTTGTATTTTTCATGTGGAGTGTGGAGTTAAGCAAATTGGGCTTATTGACGTATGCATTCAAGCGAAATTTATCCCTAAAATGCGTTCATAGCTGAAAGATATCACCTAATAGACCTTTTCATCGCCCAAAAGTTCGAAAATTTAAGCTCAACGTTCAATTGAGCCCTTCGACAGGCGTCCGGGTAAGGCTGGATATTTTAATAAGGAAGCGGGAAGCGTTGGCAAAGGGCCAGAGCGATGTCACGGGCCTGCTGAATCTTAGCCTCGTCCTCGGGGCCGTTGATAACCAAGTCTATGGCCTCGGCGATATCGGCCATCTCGGCCTCGCCCATACCCCGTGAGGTAACGGCGGGTGTGCCGAGACGTATCCCACTGGTCTGGAAGGGGCTACGCGTTTCACCAGGCACCGTATTGCGATTCGTGGTGACATTGGCCTTTTCCAGAGCAATTTGCGCCTGCTTACCCGACAGATCGGGGTGACTGGGACGCAAATCCATGAGCATCAGGTGGTTATCAGTGCCATTAGAGGAGAGCTTATACCCCTTGGCCAGAAGCGCCTCGGCCAGAGCGGTGGCGTTGGCCTTGACCTGCTTCGCGTAGGTCTTGAACTCCGGCTTGGCCGCCTCGCGGAAGCAAACGGCCTTACCCGCGATGACGTGCATGAGCGGGCCGCCCTGCCCTCCCGGGAAGATGGCGGAATTGATCTTCTTGGCAAATTCCTCTTTGCACAGGATGAGGCCGCCGCGCGGACCGCGCAGGGTCTTGTGCGTGGTGGTGGTGACGAAATCAGCGTGCGCCACGGGCGACGGATGCTCTCCCGCCGCCACGAGGCCGGCAATGTGCGCAATATCGGCCAGCAGGTAGGCTCCGACGCTTTTGGCGATCTCACCCATGCGCTCAAAGTCGATAATGCGCGGGTAGGCGGAGGCCCCGACGGTAATCATCTTGGGCTTTTCCTTTTCCGCCTGCGCAGCCAGGCCCTCGTAGTCGATGCGGCCATCCTCGGGGCTCACGTAGTAGTGGACTATCTCGTAGAGCTTGCCGCTGAAGTTGGCCGGGTTGCCGTGGGTCAGGTGCCCGCCGTCGGCCAGATTCATGGTCAGAAGCTTGTCCCCGGGGTTGAGCACGGCGGCGTAGACGCCGAAGTTGGCCTGGCTGCCGCTGTGCGGCTGGACGTTGGCGTGCTCGGCTCCGAAGAGCTCTTTGGCGCGCTCAATCGCCAGTTCCTCGACGATATCGACGAACTCGCACCCGCCGTAGTAGCGCTTCCCGGGATAGCCCTCGGCGTACTTGTTGGTCAGGACCGAACCGGCGGCTTCCATCACGGCCGGCAGCGTGAAATTCTCCGAGGCAATAAGCTCGATATGCGTCTGCTGGCGGTTTTTCTCCTGCGCGACGGCGTTGAAGACATCCGGGTCCAGGTCGGCCAGAGAGGCCGGATTCAGGGCGGGGACTGCGGTTTCTGAAGACATGCCCCAAAACGAACAGCATTTTCCCAAAAAGAAAAGCAGAAACCAGTAATAGATGCGTTGCTGACGCACGACCTGGGGCTACGGCCCCACTTGGCCTGAGCTTGTCGAAGGTGACC
The DNA here is from genome assembly GCA_030432235.1 of Verrucomicrobiia bacterium. Taxonomy (GTDB): domain Bacteria; phylum Verrucomicrobiota; class Verrucomicrobiia; order Opitutales; family Cerasicoccaceae; genus JAUIHT01. The sequence goes on from JAUIHT010000002.1 coordinate 184,491, forward strand.
CGCGGTGCGTGACCGCACGGGACAGTCTTTTGCGCTCCCCTACTCGACCTGACGCATCTGGATGCTATCGATGATTTTCTCGCCGGCGATAACGTTGGTGATGACGACCATCCAGTCCCCGTCCTCGGCCCACTTGTGCTTGCTGGACTTGAGGCGGTTGAAGGCCTTGCTGATGGTGGCCTGCGGGTCGGGGTCGAACTCCATCATGAAAGGCTCGACGCCCCACTGCATGAGGAGCTGCTTGAAGAGCACGCGGCTGTCGGTAAAGGCGAATATCGGGCACTGGCTGGGGCGCAGGCTGGACAGCACCCGGGTCAGCAAGCCGCTGCGGGTGAAGACCACGATGCCGCATTGCTCCAGGTCCATGGCCAGGCGCACGGCGCTGCGCAGCATCAGGGCCTTGGGGGACTTCAGCTCGACCTCCCTGAGCTCGCGATTGTCAGCCTGCTCGCTCTCTACCTGACGAATGATGCGGTTCATGACATCGACGCATTCGACCGGGTACTTGCCCGTGGTGGTCTCGCCGGAAAGCATGATGCAGTCGGCGCGCTCGTTGACGGCGTTGGCGATATCGGTCACTTCCGCGCGGGTGGGCAGCGGATTGTCGATCATGGACTCGAGCATGTGCGTAGCCACGATGACGGGCTTCTTCTTGTAAATACACTGACTGACCGCGCGCCGCTGGATAATGGGAAGCTGCTCGAAAGGGCACTCGATGCCGAGGTCTCCCCGCGCCACCATCAGACCGTCGGCGGCGGCGATGATTTCGTCGAGGTTGGAAATGGCGCTCTGGTCCTCGATCTTGGCGATGATTTTGCCGTCAACTTCATGCTCGGCCAGAAAGCGCCGGAAGATGTCGATGTCGTCGGCCTCGCGCACGAAGGACAGGGCAAAGAGCTCCACGCCTTCATCCAGGCCAATCTTGATGTCATCCTTGTCCTTGCGCGTCAGGGCGGGCAAGCCCACCTTGACGCCGGGCAGGTTGATGTGACGGCGGTTACCCATGGGACCGGGGATGATTACCTCGCAGCGCACGCGATCCTTGAGCACCTCAAGTATTTTCATGCGCACCAGCCCACTGTCGACCAGGAGGGTATTGCCGACATGGACGTCGTCAGCCAGTCCTGGATAGTTGACCGTTACACAACGTATCCCCTCCTCGCCCGAAGTTTCGATGCTGCCTTTGGTCAGGAAATCAAACGTCTCGCCCTGCTGTAAAACAATCGGCTCCGGCAGGTCTCCGGTGCGGATTTCCGGCCCCTTGACGTCCATCATGATGGCGATGTGCCGCCCCACCCGCTCACATACCGCGCGCACACGGCGTATGGTGGTGCGGGTCCACTCATGGCTGGCGTGCGCCATGTTAAGCCGGCAGATGTCCACGCCGGCGGCGATGAGTTTTTCCAGTTTATCTTCGGACTCACTGGCGGGCCCGATGGTGAAAACGATCTTGGTGTGGCGGTAATTGAACTTCATAGCAAATGGAACAAGCCTGCTACCGGGACGCGGCTCAGGCCAGACTGGAAAATGCTAGAGCAGGCATCACGCCGTTTTGAGGATCGACCACATCAATGTGGAAATTTTTACCGCCCTGTCGCAATGGGGCAAAGGTACGCTCAACACACTCCAGGCTATTGCATTCCCGACTGAGGTGGGCCAGGTAGATGCGCTGCCAGCGCGGTTGCTCCGCCCCGGCCAGGAAGTCAAAGGCCGCATCGTTGGAGAGGTGCCCGTGGCGCCCGCGGATGCGTTGCTTGAGCGACCAGGGCCGGGGAGACATCTCCAGCATTTCCACGTCATGGTTGGCCTCGATCACCAAGACGTCAGCGCTGTGGACCTTTTCGCTGACGAGCCGGGGCAGGTGCCCGAGGTCAGTCACCCAGGCCACGCTACGACGCGGAGAGAAGAGATCATCATGGCCGTGCTCGAAGACGTAACCGACGGGATCATGGGCGTCATGCGGCACGGAAAACGGCGTCACGGTAAGGTCACGATAACGAAAGGCGCTGCCGGTCTCGAAAAGCTTCCAGCGGCCCTTGCGCTCCCCCAGCCGACTCTGGGCGGCAAAGGCGGTGTCGCGATTGGCGAAAAATTCTACCTTCTTGTGGCGAAGCAATCCCCGCAGGCCGGCGGTATGGTCGGAATGCTCGTGGGTAAGGAACACCGCGTCGATGTCCTCAAGCCTTTCGCCGGACTCCTGCAGGCGTTTTCCTATCTCCCGGGCGCTGAACCCGGCATCGATCAATACCTTGCACTCCGGCGTGCACAGCAGGGCACAATTCCCACTGCTGCTGCTGCCTAAAATTTGAAACCGAAACTCCATCTGCCTTAGCCGCAGAGACTGCGTCAATCGCAGTTAAGCGGCAAGGGGATTTCTCTCCGGGAGCAAAAAAACAGCCTAGTTTTCTTCCAGAACTGCGGCCACCTCGCCAAGCAGCTGGTCGAGGGAAAACGGCTTGTTAATGAAATGACGCACACCCAACTTTCTGGCCCTTGTCATCGCGCCATTGTCAACTACGCCACTGATGCCGATGATTCTGACCCTCGGGTCTTTTTCGCGCAAAGCCTCAATCATGGCGGCGCCATCCATTTCCGGCATCATCATGTCGGTGATGACCGCAGATATTTCCCTGGGGCTGCCCGTATAGGTTTCCAGCCCGTCACGGCCGTCACAGGCCAACAGCACCTGGTAGCCGTGGAACTCGAGCACCATTTTCATGCTGTCCAGGATGGTCGGTTCGTCATCAACCACCAGAATCGTTTCACCGCTCCCCCGGGGGAGTTCCTCCTCCTGGCTATTCTCTGGCTCTACCTCCTCTTTGGTATCAGAAGAGGGCAGATATATGCTGAAGGTGGTTCCCCTCCCGACCTCGCTGTCCACCGTAATGAAACCGCCATGGCTCTGGACGATGGAATAGGCGGTGGCCAGGCCCAGCCCGGTTCCCTTCCCGGGCTCCTTGGTCGTAAAAAACGGTTCGAAAATCCGCTTCAGATTATCCGGCAAGATGCCCTTCCCGGTATCACTGACTTTCACGAGGATGTAGTCACCTCCTTTAGCGCCAGGATTGTGACGCATCTCGACTTTGTCCAGATGGCGATTTTCGGCCCGCAAAGTCACGGTTCCGCCCTCGGGCATGGCGTCGGCCGCATTCAGGCAGATATTCATCAGTACCTGCTCGATCTGGGTCGCATCCGCGTTTATCTTCCACAGGTCTCCGTCGAGCTGAACGTCTAAAGTAATGGAACGGGGAAGCGTCCGTCCCAGGATGCCGGTGACCGAATCAACCAACTGGTGAAAATCGACACTGCTCATATCCCGGGGTGCTCCACGGGAGAAATCCAAAACCTGCCTCAGGATTTTAGCGCCACTCTCCACCCTTTGTTCGATGATCTTGATGGATTCCAGCTGATCCGCTGTTGGCTTCATCATACGCAACCGGTCACAACTGAGGCGGATGGGCGTGAGCGTGTTGTTCAAGTCGTGTGCGATACCACCAGCCAGCGTGCCGATGCTTTCCATGCGTTGTGACCGCATATACTGTTCCTCAAGCTTCTTGCGCTCCGTGATATCTTCCGTGATGCCGACCACGCGCACGACCTGTCCGCTTTCGTCACTAACGGGAAGATTCTTATTATGGAGGTAACGGATGGATCCGTCGGGCCGGATAATACGGTAGGTGTGCTCGCTGAATTGGTCGTGATTTTGCAGGTAACGCATTCTCTCCTCGCGGTCAGCCGGATGCACCCATTCGAGAACGGCATCGAAGCTAAATCCCTGCAGCAAGCTTTCACGAGGCCGGTCATAAATCTTCTCAAAGTTCGGATTTACATAGAGCAGCTTCTTCTCAACCGCATCGAACAGCCACACAATTTGGGGCATGTTTTCCGTAATCAGGCGCAGTTGCGCTTCTCTTTCCCGTATGGCCTCCTCAAGGCGATACTTCGCCTCTCGCCGCCCCGACGTCCAGACCACCACCCCCACTGCGATAGCCGTTATTGCCACAATGAGGACGGCATCAAGACGCTCTCCAACAATACCCTCCGTGTCGAACTGCTCGATCAAACCGCCCACCAGCATGACCATGGCAATCCAGAGAACGACACTGCGCCACTCCGGCAGGTCATCACTAAACAGCCCCCCCGGTTGAACCATGGAAGCTTTCTCCTGGCGCACCGCCATCAGGCTCAGCCCCAGCATGAGATAGGAAAAACTGGTATTGAGCGAAAGGGTTGAAAAAGCAGGCAGCGCATAAAGATCCTCCACCCCATATATGTAACCGGACAGGGCGAAGAGCCCGAAAACAAGAAGGAAGGAACCAAAGACCCGGCCCGCTCGAATAAAGCCCCAGGCTATCAGCAGGATGCCGGCGCCACTCACCAGCGCAGCCACCGCTGTGGACATGGACATGCGCCCCGGGTAGGCGTCACGCGGCGTGGAAAAATCACGCACAAACAACTCATCGACCCCCAATGAAAGGTTAGTGGCGTACTCCAATAGAGTCAGGGCAGCCACGAACATCGCCACCAGTGTCAGGGAAGACCCCAAAACCTTCGCCTTCCTGACACCACTCCAATGGCAAACGATGACCAGGCCCAGTGCCTGTAAAATGAAAACCAGGGCGGTGTTGAACTTCATCGTAGCCAACCCGGGAATGATCGCGACGAGAAACTCGGTATGGCTCAGCCAACCGATGATATCCATGACCCCAAGCAGTAACACCACACCGGCACAAGCAACGGGAAGCATATTGGGGCCTTGGGGAAGCTGTAAAAACTTTTTCACTCGCCTAATTGATCGCCCATCAGGCGGGGATATTAAATTCTTTGGGATGCAGGCTGATTATACTGTTAAATAATTTACTTGGACCTAATCAGCACGAACACACCGGGGTATATATAATTTAAACTCAATTCCCCTTGAATGAAAAGCCCGGCGGGGGTAAAAAAAGGTTAAAAACCGCACCACAACCAGCGATTCACCCCTCCCCAAAAGGACTTTCGCCAGTGTCTGGGGACAGAGACTACCCTTACCGTTCCCAGCGGGCGAAAAGCGACAAGGGCAGGTAGAGACCGTCGGGCTCGCGGGTCTGCACCAGTTCGCCGACACTGACATGCCCCCCGCGCGCCTTGAGCACGTCACCAACCAGGTTGCCGAGCATGAGCGAGGACGCTTCGAGGTTGTACATCGTCAAGAGTAGGAATTTCGCCTCGTCGCTGAGCAGGTCCCGGCACGCTTCCAGCAGCTCGACCACGCCCTCCTCTACCTTCCAGACCTCCCCCTTGGGCCCGCGACCAAAGGACGGCGGGTCCAGCATGATGGCATCGTAGCGGCGGCCCCGGCGATGCTCCCGCTGGACGAACTTCAGGGCGTCGTCGAGAATCCAGCGGATGGGTTTGTCGCTCAGGCCGGAAGCGTCTTGATTGGAGCGCCCCCAGGCGATGGCCGGCTTCGAGGCGTCCAGATGGGTGACCTTGGCCCCGGCTTGCGCGGCCACCAAGCTGGCCGCCCCGGTGTAACCAAATAGATTGAGCACCGAACGCGCTCCCGTGGAACCACAGTTCGATCTTAAAAAATCCCAGTGCGGAGCCTGTTCGGGGAACACGCCAAGGTGCTTCGAGCCGTTCGACAGCTTCACCTCGAAATTCACCCCATGGTAATTCAAAATCCAGCCCCCCGGGCATCCCCGCTGCTTGTCCCAACGTCCGGTTTTATCGTCGTAGGAGGCATGAGCAGCATCCCACTCGGCCTGAGGCAGCGCCGGCGGCCACCAGGCTTTGGGCTCGCTGCGAACGACGACTACCGGGCCGAAACGCTCCAGCTTGCGGCGATGCCCGCAATCCAACAACGCATAGTCCGGCCAACCGCCGCTGAGGATTTCGATTTCCATGCGGCGATCTTCACCGGGCAGACCGGACCCGACAAGTGAATTACGCGCGACGGCGCTTTGCCCAAAGCAGCGCCCCGGCTCCGATGAGCAGGGCAAAGGTTGCCGACTCGGGCACGACGGTAAACATATTGGCGGTCTCGTTGCCCCAGATGTCGAAGGCGCTGACCTCCACGCGGTAACCGTCGGAGTCGTAGCCGTCGAGCCAGCCCTCCGGCAGCACCAGTTGGGCGGAAAAAGCGATGGCGGTATCGCCGAAGCCCAGCGGGGCTATGTAGGGATTGTCGGTGTCCTGCGAGTCGAGCAGCTCCTGCTCGGAGGCGTCGAAGCCGCTGCGCAGGTTGTAGTCCAACACGTAGGATTTGACTACGCTGTCGTCGGACTCGTCGATGACTTCGACCTCGAAGCGGTTGAGCAGAGGCTGCTCGTCGTTGACGGTGTAGACGACCGTGAGGTCGTCATTGGCCGTATACTCCCCGTCGGCTTCCAACGTTGGATCGTAGTCGGGATCGCCAAAGGTGTACGGGGCGAAAAACAGCATGGGATTCATATGCGGATCGAAGCCGTGCTGTGTCGTGCTCGGGTTATCGAGCTGGAAAATCAGGCTGTTGGTCGTGCCGACACGCACCTCCATATGCAGGTGATCGGCGTAATCATCGCCGCCGGAGCTGCCACTGCTACCCATCTCACCGATGTGCTGGCCGGCGGTGATCAGGGTCCCCACACCACCATTGTCCTTGGCCGCCGTCCAGCCGCTGACGATGTCGTCGGTGCTGGTGCCGTTGCCACCGACCTCGTCGTCCCAAAGGTGCATGTAATAGGTGTAGTAGTGGTCGTAGCTGTTACCGTTGATCGTCATGGTGCTGTCGAAATCGTGCCGCAGGATGACCGTATTGCCTCCTCCGGAGAAAACACGGTACTCCCAGAAGACCCCGTCAGTCACCGCCAGGATGTTATCGCCCTCGGTGCCGTCGATATCGATGCCCCGGTGGAAGTCGTAGTTGTCCGTGGAGGACTGGATGCGCGGCCCGAAGGCGGACTCGACATCGTCATAGGTCATGCCATCCACAGGTAGATTCGTCGAGCCATGGAGCCCCTGGAAGAAGCTTTGCAGACTCGCGTACTCCGAGGTGGAAACGAGGGCACGGGCGGTCACGCAGGTGACCAGCAGACCCAGCAGGTAAAAGGCAGAATGACGCATACGCAAAGCCGGAAGAGAATGCCAGATAAGCAGCAACAGTCAATGTCCATTAATGCTGCTAATGCGTTTTAACAAAGGCTTCACAAACGCATTCTGGCCTCATCCAACGCCGGATCCGGGCACAAAAGAGGCCAGGCACCCTACGGCACACGCAAATCCTGGTTACCCTTGCTGCCTTCCGGCCCTGGGGGAGTTCACCGGCTTGTCGTTGCATAGGACCCGGCCGAAGAGAAACGTCGCACAGCCGCCGGAACGTTTCAACCCCTAATTTGACTTTGGGGTTTTCAGGTCTGAGTCAACTCCGGCAGGGATGCCGCCACCTCGTCGTGCTTCAGCTTGCCATCGTGGGTGTTCAGGCCACGGGCCAAAGCGGCATTACGGCGGCAAGCCTCCTCCCAACCCAGGTCGGCAATCTGCAAGGCGAATGGCAGCGTCGAATTGGCCAGCGCCTGGGTCGCAGTCCGGGCATAGGCACCGGGCATGTTGGTCACGCAGTAGTGCAGCACCTCCTCCTCGAAGAACGTGGGCTGGTCGTGGGTGGTGGGCCGCGATGTCTCGGCGCAACCGCCCTGGTCGATGGCGATGTCCACGAAAACGGAACCGGGGCGCATCAGCTGCAGCATCTCCCGGTTGATAAGCTTGGGCGCGCGGCTGCCGGGAATCAGTACCGCCCCGATGAGCAAATCCACCCGGGGCAGTGCCTCCATGAGGTTATATTCGTTGGAAAACAGCGTGTGGACGGTCGACTGTAGATTGAGGTCCAGCATGCGCATCTTTTCGTGATCTATCTCCAGGATGGTGACATCGGCCCCCAGCCCCTGAGCCATGCGACAGGCGTTGACCCCCGCGGTACCGCCTCCAAGAATAAGCACCCGGCCCGGCAAAACCCCCGGCACGCCCCCCAGCAGGATGCCTTTGCCGCCCTGCGGAGTCGACAGGTGATACGCCCCCACGATGCTGGACATGCGGCCGGCGATTTCACTCATGGGCTCCAGCAGCGGCAGCCGCTTGCCCTCCTGCACCGTCTCGTAGGCAATGGCCGTGACCCCCTTCTCCAACAGGGTGCGGGCCAGTGCGGGCACCGCCGCCAAATGCAGGTAGGTGAATAAAATCAATCCTGGACGAAGGCGCCCATACTCGGACTCCACCGGTTCCTTGACCTTCATGATCATGTCGGCCTGGCCCCAGACTTCGTCCGCGCTGTCGATCAGCGAAGCTCCCGCCTCGACATAGGCCGCATCGGCAAACCCACTGCCCAGGCCCGCCCCCGACTGCAGCAATATGCGGTGCCCGCGCGATGTCAGGGTTTTGACCCCGGCAGGGGTCGCCGCCACGCGGTTTTCCTTGTTCTTCACTTCTGTTGGGATGCCGATAATCATGCGCGTAGAGTTAGGTTGCTGAGACTATTAGATAAGCATTTTTGAAACCACCGGCAATATATGAATACGAATTCATATCGGTCAATCACTTGTTTCGCGTTCTGGAAAAAGAAAAAGGAGATCGTTGGTAGCGATTGACGACTTTACTCCCGCGCCGGGGAGGCCCACACTGCGCGCATCCTTTTACATCGATACATATTCCGGCAGGTGCTGCTGTCGACCGTGATGGCGGTGGGGCTGTTCGTCTTCGTGCTGGTAGCGGGCAATGCCATGCGCGAAGTACTGGGCCTGCTCGCTTCCGGACGGCTGGGCTGGGGACTGTTCGCCTACCTGATGGCCATTCTCATTCCCGGCGTCATCCCCTACGCCCTGCCCCTCGGGCTGCTGTTTGCGACCCTGCTGGTGCTGGGACGCCTCTCCGCCCAGAGCGAAATCCTGGCCATGAAGGCCGCCGGGCTGAGCCTCTGGCGCATCTGCGCCCCCATCCTGCTGCTGGCCGTCCTCGGCACCGCACTGGCGCTCATTATCGGTTTTTACTACGCGCCACTGGCTGACAGCACCTACAAGCGCACCCTGGCCAACGTCATCCGGGAGGACCCCATCCGCTTCATCCAGCCGCGGACGTTCATCAGCGAGTTCCCGGGATATGTCATCTTTGTCGATTCACGGGACGGCGGACAGATCAATGACGTCAAGGTATGGGAGCTGAACGAGGCCCAGATGGTCCAAAAGTACCTGACCGGCGAATACGGCACCTTCGAGTACGACACCGAGCGCGACTCGATCATCCTGACGCTGTTCAACGTCAAGGGGGAGCTGCGTGATGACGACGATCCGGAGGATTTTTCCGTCCACCCGCCGGTTGCGAACAGCGAAAAAGCTTCGTTCAAGCTATCCCTCGAAGAAATCCTGGGGAAGCGCGACAGCAGCCGGAAGCTGTCCCTCATGACGCTCGACGAGCTGTTGGCCCTGCGGCAGGACTACGCCGCCGAGGAGCAAGCCGGCGACGCCGAGGGCTTCACCAAACGCATCGAGGTGCAGTCGGCCCTGCAGAAGAAGATCGCGTTCTCGTTTTCAGTCTTCTCGCTCTGCGTGTTCGCCATCCCCCTGGGCATCAAAGCCTCCCGCTCAGAGACCTATGCCAACTTCGCCATCGCCCTGGCCCTGGCCATGGCCTACTTCATGTTGACCATTGTCATTTCCTGGGTGGACAAACAGCCCGCCCTGCGACCCGATTTGCTTATCTGGATACCCAATTTCATCTTCCAGGCCCTCGGCTTCGGCCTGCTCTGGCGCGCCAATCGGCACTAAGCTGCGGCTACTCGGTGCGTGACCGCACGGGACAATCTCTCAGCCAGCCAACTGCCACAGAATCACGACGACGAGCACCAGCGCGGTGCTCAAGGCCAGCAAGCTGACCGCTCGCAGACGGCGCTGGGCAACCTCGAGTGCGTTGGAGCTGCGCACCACATCCTCGGCCAGCGATTCGAGAAGCTCGGCCTGACGAACCTCCAGCGCCTCCAGCTCATCCAGGCGTTTTTCCAACTGCGCGATGCGCTCCTCATCCGACAGAGGCTCCGCCGAAACCTCGACCACCTTACGGCTCTTGCGCCAGGTCTGGAGCTTCTTCAGCAACGCCAAAGCCTCCTCGCGGTGATCGTAGGCGAATTTCGCCGCCTCGGCCGCCAAGGCGATTTTGGACACGCTTTTCAGTTTGCTCAACACCCGAACATGCTATGCGGCCACTTGCCGTTCGGTAAACATGAAAAAGCCCCCGGGATTGCTCCCGGAGGCTTTCTCAAAAGTGGGGGTGGGCGCTCGCCAAGCGCTCTTTCCCTTGTCGCCATTTGGCGCTCCAACTTGCGGGTAACACATGTTGGGCTGACGACTCCCCGACGCTAGTCCCCGCCGTCACAAGCGGAGTCTTTGGGCTCATAGCAGGCCCTACAGTACCGGTTGCCCGGACTGAGTATTCGGGTGAGGCCTTTCAGCGCGGTTCGGCCTCTCGTTACCAGCGAGTGGCGCGCCGCACCCGGTACAGGAGGCTGCTGTGTCCAACCTCTTGACCGTTTATCCGCTTCGCAAGCCCCAGAATTTCTTCTACGACCGCTAAAGCAGTTACGGGTCTTGCCTCGTTATGTCCCGGCAGCCTCGTGCACGCTCCCCTTGCGGGTATTGAGCTAGACCAACCGCCCTCCGTGCCCTCTTGGTATGCACACCTACAGAACACGGACGGATGCCACCGCAGCGCAGGCCCGAAAGCCGCGCCAAACAGACGACACAGGACAATTCCCTCAGGAAGCATTACTTGACACAGGCAATCGATGCGTGGTTGCGCACCGCTTGCTCTACGGCTGAAGGCGCTAGGCTTCTCCTATCGGAGGCCGCATCTCCTTCACTCCCGCCGCACTCGCCTTTTCGCATCCGCTTGCGCTAAGTTCACGGACCTTCGGGCGGCTGTGCTCGCCGCCGGCTGCATGCTCGGGGACTGGTTCACGGTAGCTTCCATCGACCCCGGCCAGGGTCACCGTGTTAGGCATTGGACGTTGTTGCCTCGTCCACGCCCTCACTCAGCTCGCAGGGCGGCAAAACTGCCCCGCTCACCGCCTCGTCCCTCATTCGCATCAACCCGGCTTTGGCTGCGAAGCCACCGGGCGGGACGGGTGAAAGCTGCCCGCAAGACAGACAAGCCGTCCAACGGGGGCCACGGCTACCAGTAGGCCGCGACCATTTACCCGGTTTCCCGGGATTATCCTGAGGAATTTTACGAAAACAATCTCCATCCCAATGACCAGCACCTGAACCCTAACCGCCGCCCACGCACCCGAAGGTACGGGATAAGCACCGGTGAAGCCCTTGACGCAGCTTTCCGCCACGTAAACAACTTCACACAGGGCCAAGCCGAGAATCCTGACGCACACAAGGTACGCCTCCTTCTCTTTCTCAACCTTGCGGAAACTGCCACGCCGCTTGAGCGACATCACACTTTCACCTGGTTAAGGCCTGATTACTGATATTGAAATTTCGGTTTTGCTTTCGCTTCCCGTTCTTTCAAAGAACTGAGTAGAATCATCGCCACTTCCATAAAAAGATCAAGAAATTTTTTACTGAAAATAATTGATTATCAAAAACTTGTGAAAATCCTAAAGTTGTTTTTCGCCCATCGGTGAATAACTCCGTAACCCCCTCGTAACACGCCTGATCCACACCCCCAAAAAGTGAACAAATCCCACACTGTGGTGCATAAATGAGGGCGTGATACGGGGCTGCCATTCAAGCCGCGAAAAAAATTCGGAAAAACCGCGAAATTTTCGGAAAAATCTAAATGGCCACGGACATCATCCGGTGCAAACACTCACTGTCAAAGAACGGTTCCGTCCCGCAGCTACGAAATTCCCGCGACCAGCCCATGCACCCTTCATTCATTTAAGTGGCGGGAAAACTCTTCGGCTCCCGTCCCCTGCCCCACGCGCAAACGGGAGGAGCAGGCGAATGAACGCGACGGCCCAGTCCGGCAAAAACCGGTGCTGCGCTTCGGTAGACATCGCTTGCGGCTAAGGTGGCCGCAGCTGTTGTTTTCTGATCATGCCCACGATACTAGCACAGGGCACCAATAGTTACCTTGGATGCGTGGGTTCTATTGGGAAAAATCGGTACGTTGGCGCATTTTTCTGAAAAAAGATACACATAGGCTCATACCTACAAGCGATGCCTGCCCCCTATTTAAACGAATAGCGTACCTCCTCTGAGCCCGCAAAAAGCATCCGAGAGGAAAGCCTCCCGGATGCCGTCGCAGAAAACGATTGGTACCGCGGATTTAGCTGTTTTGGCTAAGCAGGATACCCTCGGAAAGCGTCTCCATGGAAAAGCGCAATTTGAGCGCTTCCTTCCCGGTCCCGGAGAGCATAAGGCCCTGGATAGATTCCGCTTCCACACCACGCAGGACCAGTGGATGTTTCACATCCGCCGTCACCATGCAGCTTGAGGCGCCCTCATCGGCCAGGTTCAGGATAAACGAGGCGCCCTCCAAGGACTGCGATTCCTGCCCCGGCAGGAGATAATCCAGTTCAAACTGAGTATGCTCCCCCGCTGGACGAGAAACGGCCAGGCACTCCCCCGGGTCCAGCGCGACAGTATGGATTTCACCATCAGGTGAATCAAGAGAGACCGTGAAGCCCTGCGTTGAACTATTCAGGATGTGTAAAATGGGTTGATGGGCATAAGCCCCACCCACGACCAGGAGTAAGGAGGCAACAAGCAACACGCGAATGTTGCTCATTGTTCGACTTTGTTTGTTGGTTAAAGAACTCGTATCTCCAGCATCTGCCCTGTCAATCAGGCTCAAAGTCCGTAATCAACCAGGCGGCGCTTACCCTACAATGAGCTTATGCGATGCCAATTTTCTACAAACAATGGAAACACAGGAGCCCTACCAGTCATTTAACTATTTTAAGAAAATACCTGCGGAGGATTTCATAAATCCGATTTTCAATGTACAACGGTCCGCGAGTGCTAGGGGCCTGCCGTTTCATTTTGCTCAATGTAGTGGTTATTGATGACTATGTCGGGCTTTGCCTCTTTGAGGCTCTTGATTGCCTCTTCTAATTTCTTAAGCTCTGTTTCATCGATTTTAGATTTTTCGATTTCAGGCTGTTCCATGGGGTTCCCGGGATACGGCTCACTTGGAGTAGTAATTACATTCGCTGTAAATTTTTCTCCCACTGATAGGTTCGCAAGCGCAGAACCGACAGTAATGCCAACATCTCCAGCGCTGGCTTCAATCAACCATAATTCATATGTTTTAGAATTTCTGTCTGCAGTGATATAATATAAGCCAGGATAGGCAAAGTAGGCACGCAAGTAAGGCATGTATAGTGCAGCATAGTATAAATCCGATTCATTAACTTCCATAAGTAGACTACCATCTTCCAGATGTATTTCAATGGGATATCCACCATGACTTCTAATATCTACTGCTAATGTAGCATCTCTGATTATCAGAAATTTACTGCTAGGACCAAGTTGGCCCGAAATGCCACTAGGCGCATTGATTTCCATTTTTTCGCCCATTCCAAACAGCGAACACGCAAAACACACAATGAATAATAAAAAGTATAATTTATTCATTTACATTTCCCATGAATTTAATACCTGGAGCGGGCTCCTTTGTCAGATCAGAAACCTCAAGCCCAACCTCATCCAAATATCATAGATCCAATTTGGATGTTCAGCGGCAGTCAAGTACGACATCAGTCTCCAAGAAGCTCACTACGGCGCTAAAACAGTCGTTGCCGGGCATGCCACTCGCAACGGTTGCCCCTATTCAATGCACACTGCGAATTACTGATCATAAACAATCCAGTGGCCTTGGTCGACATTGTAGCACCAAGGGAAGTATTGAGCCATCGTCCAGTACCACGAGCCCTCCCAGAACCACAGGTTCTCGACCTCGGATTCGTCGAGCAGGTAAATCCAATTATCGTCCTCGTACAAGTAGACCCATGGATACGCGTCGTAGTAAATCCAGCTGAAATCGCTGGTGTAATAAACGCCGTTGGGAGTCGTCGGCTCAACGCCTATACGCGTGGCAGTCCCCAAAGCCGTTTCGGTGGTTGAAGGCGAAGGATCAATCGCGGTGACATTGTAGGTGATGAGGAAGGGGTTCGAATTCGGAAACAATTTCTGGGGCACCCACGGGCTGTCGTCTTGTGCGATGTAAACACGTGGCGTGACATTGTAGGCCTTGGTAGTGCTGGAAGAGGTCAGTCCAGCATCGACGCTGATGCCCAGTGTGTTCTGAACGCTGACGGAAAAATTCACAGTCGTTCCAGATGTGGTTTCACGGTCGGGCTGGTCGTAGATTAGGCCAATAAGACCACTGGAGCTTGTCTTCACCGTCCGGCTAAATGTTTCCTGGCGACTAAAGGCTTCTTCGCTGGCGACGACCGACTGAGCCGCGGAATCGCGAGCCATATCCATTGTGTCGAGGCGCACGAGTTCCTTATTTTTCTGGCTAATAGAGTAAAGCACTCCGGATTTATCAGAGATGTTCCACTTGCTGATATCCCCACTGTTGGGCCAGCCACGATTCGTGTTTCCCTCAAACATGCCTTGCGAGATTTCACCCTCTGCATTGGGGTTGGTCAGGTTGAAGGTGGCAACTTTGGGGGTTAAGTCGTTCTTGTCGCCAGGAAGCAGATTCATGGTAACGAATCCAGCCTGGTTGCTGACCACACTTTGGTCATTGGGCGTGAAGTAGTTGAAGGTGCTCAGCAAGTATTTTGGCTTGGCTACTATGAGAAAACCTACATTGCCGTTCGGATCTTTGTTGAGCTCAGTGGCGTTCGTAAACTCATAGCTTTCCGAAACACTGGTGGACAGTGAGTGAAATGACGTGGTCTGTTCGTCAATAGACCCGAGGTTGTTGTAAATGGCTCGAAAGACCTGGGAAAGGATAGCCGGTAGAAACTCCAATTCCTCAGAAGAGTCGCCAAAGGGACTGGAGAGGCCCTCACCACTGCTTGACGTGGTACTACTGCTCTGAAAATTAACCCTACTATTGGTACCACTCGTCGTGTTGACGAAAAACACGCTGGAGCTGGAAGCGTCGCCACCGATCGTTTCCGAAGGGATCGGAGCTGTACCGCTGACCACACTATAGGGAATCCAAAGCGACTTGAATGCTTCTGCCTTTTGATCGTAAGCGACAGGTTCTTTGTCGCCGATCTGAATAGTAAAATTCTCCGTATCGACGGTCACTTCTCCGGTTTTCCGAATACCGTTGGATTGGTAGGAGAAAACTTCGCTATTCGTTTGATTCATCGTAACGAAAGAAACTCGCACGCGAAAACGGTCATCGGCATCCTGAAGCACCAAACTGGTCGCATCCAGGAGGTGCCCGTTCACATCCGTGGAACCGTTTGCCACCTGGCTCATTTCATAGTTTTGGTTTGCCGCAAAGGTCACGTAGCTGATTTTCGATGTGTCGTCTTTGGATTGGGCCATGAGCGTAAAGGCCATGTCCTCGACGCCATCCCCCAACAATGAGCCCTGCGCAAAGCCGACATAGTCTGCAGCGTGATCAAAGTTGAAGCTCTGGCGGCCAAGGATGCTCCCATCGTGAACGATGATTACCTCCGCGCTGTTACCAGTGCCGTAGGCCAGAAAAACTCCAGGCACAGAGTTGTTGTCCACGACAATAGGGCTAACCACTACTTGTAGTTGCCCTTGATTGCCTTGTCCGGCTTCAAGCGTGTAAGTGTCTTTGATCGCTATTTTTTTGGTATCATCAATGATTACCTCAAATAGGTGGATCGAGGGATTGGCCCCGTTTCCATCTGTGACGACCGCCGCAAGAAAAGGCGCCCCATTAACTTGGTAACAGGCCAGGCCAACCACCTGCATCCCGCCCTCCAGTTTATACGGTGGTGAAGTCAATACCAAGTGAGTGGGGCTCTCGGATGGAGAAGTTATGATATGGATTGAGTCCCGCTTTCCATCACTGTTGGTGTCGACGGCAGAAGCAAGTAACAGAACGGAGGGACCGTCAGCAGGAGAATAGAGTTCTGCGTCAAAATCCGATATGTTAGTTAATATCGGCAAATCGCTAAGTTGCTCATAATCTCGATTGCCCTGGCCGATGCTGGTCATATTAATGAGTTCATAGTTGAGTCGGTTGGCGCTATCTGCGTCAGGACCGATGATAACAAGCACCTGAGTGTCTGCACTGTCTTTGTGGGTCGTGTATGGGATGATTCGACCTTTGTGGAGGGGCCAGCTTGTGGCGTCCCGGGAAATGGGAAAGCTGCCAAGTTTGACGGCGTTGGAGCCAGCAAATACAATGCTATAAAGCATGCTGACGATAGCGATAATAAACAGTAAAGGCTTCATTGAGGAGCTATAATAGGGTTTCTTGGACTTAGGAATTCTCTAAGCGGTCATGCTGTTCTGAGAATTCTACTGATAGATTACTCCCGCAAGATGCTAGAATCAATTTATAAAATCAAGGATTTGGGCCCCGAAAGGGGTCAGGTTAATTTTGTTTCTACCTTCTTAACCAGGATTTTCAATTTACAACGGGCCGGGTAGCTGTCAATTTGCTTGATTCTGTTACATGCTCGGGTGGCGGAATTGGTAGACGCATCGGACTTAGGATCCGGTGTCCGCAAGGACGTGCAGGTTCGAGTCCTGTCCCGAGCACCAGATTTAATCAACGATTTAGGCAGCCCCCTCACCGGCGCGGGTGGTCAGGTTCCGCAAAGTGGCCCGGCCTTGTCGAGCGCTAGCGTGGCATCCTCGGAAGGAGCCCTGCCCCAAGCACCAGTGCGTGACCGCACAGGGCACAATGATGGAGCACAGCCTCATAGTATCCTGCTACTCCAGCGGGAGCCATTCACCTGTCGAGGACTTGTTCAACCATGCTTCTCCCTGAACCACGGTAAAAAACAACCAGCCGTCGCTCGGCGAGTATATCCACGGAAAAAAGGCGGTATACGACCATTCGGATATCCAGGCATTACCCGTACCGGTGCCCAGGCTGGGTATATCGCTGGTGAAGGTACCGGATATATTCTCCAAAATGGCACTGTAGGTGAAGGTGCCGGTTGTCTCTGTCTCGAAGGTTAGCACCAGGTCGCTGGGGAGTAACGCATTTACACCTAACTCAAAGGTCGCGATACTGCCATTATTCGACACGGTGTACGCGCCGGCATCTTCCTGCACCTCGGGATCGACGAAGGTATCATACATGACAAAGGTACTGGCAAAGAATTTCACCCGATACGTTTGGTCGGAATTGCTAAAAAAATCACCACTGGTGGCCTGGAGATAAACGGTCGCCCCGTCGAACGAATCAGGCACCTGGGCGTAGACGATACTGGCTACTGCCAGGGAAAGAGAAATTACCGAGATCTTAAGGATGTTCATGGTTCTCAAACTTGAGTGAATTGCTGTTAGGAAAAAACTGTAAATGCGATATAGGATTATAGTCCACGAATCAAGGTAATCTAGTCCGCCCGATATGAAGCCGTGCTACCGCAGCAAGTTCTGCATAAAACTAACCTAAAGCCTTATTGGCTGTCGGTTGGTTTGATTTCGTAGCGAGTTAAGTCATCGACCGCGTCCAGAATCCATTTGCCGTCTTCTTTTACGTCCGATTCCCACTGCACGAGGCCTACGCCGGGTGACATGTAATAACGGTCGCGGGACACGTGATCTCCCTGTTCTTCTTCGTTGTATGTGATTTGGTAAACCACACACTTAAATTCCCCCACGGGCACCTTGACCGTCTCATCGACACTAATCACGGTCCATGTTTCTCCCCCGCTTATCTCATAGGAATATCCCTTTTTCGCCGGGTATGGCAAGGTTAGCTCAAAATCCTTCAGGGACTTCGGCTTTTCCGTAGCCGAATCCACAGAATAGTTGTAGCTGCCGTCGTCGTTAAAATACTCCCAGTAATAGCTATAGTCATCCTCGGTCAGCTTGGCCCCGAGCAGGCGCTCCGCAAAGCCGCGGTAGTCCATGGTCAAACGAATCAGGTAACAGGGGGTGCCTTCGATGTTGATGACTTCGATCACGTCTTCCGTGGTGGTGCCTCCGGTCTCTCTTTTGCCATCGATATAAAAGAAGCTGGCGTAATCCCAACGCGATCCGAGGGTACGCGGCTGAATCGCATCCTTAAGTGCGGCAGGGAGCGCAGACTGTGCTTCCGCATTCTTTGCGTCCGTCTTTGAGGATGCTGTCGTTTCTTCCTGCGAAGAGTCCGAGGCCTGAGGACCGCAAGCGGACAACAACAGGGCAATGATCAGAATGAAGATGTGAGGAACGATGATTTTCATGAAGGATGGCGGTGAGAAGTTCTAAGAAATACTTGATAAAAAGGCTACCGGAAAGTCTTAACGGCGATTGAAAAGAATCAGCAGGACCGGCGGCGTCAGGGAAAGTGCCAGCCCTGCGCCGAGGACGGCCAGGTAGCGCGTCTCAGTAATTTCGGTCAAGCTGGTGGGACGGAAAAAGCCGAAGGCGAACACGGTCAGGCAGGCGATCAAGCCGACCAGGCAAACAACGATCATACCCGGCGTGCCACCGGGTACGCGATAGGCACGGGGTTGCTCTGGGCGGGCATGTCGCAGGCGCCAGGCGGCGGCAAAGAGCAGGATGTACATCAGCACATAGAGTTGCACCAGTAGTGCGCTCAGCAGCCAGAAGACACTCTGCACGCCGGGAATAACCGTGAAGAAAATCGAGATAAGCGTCCCGGCGAAAGCCTGCGCATAGAGCATACCCGGAGCTATATCCCCTGCCCGATTACTGAGCTTCTTGGGCAGAAAGCCGTCACGGCCCGCCCGTGCCATGGAGATAGGCGTGCCCGCCATCCAACCGGCGATTTCCCCGGTAGCGTCCAGCCACAGAGCCACCGCGAAGAAGGCCGGCACCCAACCCAGCATAGGATCGCTGGAAAAGACCACGTTGACCGCCTGGACCAGCCCGGCGGCGATATTGAGATCCTTCACCGGCACCAGAACAGCGATGGAGAGCGCCACGGGCACCAACAGGAGCACTGTCAGCAGAATGGCCAGCAGTGAGGCGCGCGGATAGGTCTTGTTGAGATTATGCACCTCGTCGGCACGTGCCCCCATCAGTTCGACCCCCGCGAAGATCATAATCGTCGAGATAGCAAAGCTGAGGTTCCCGGGCTGGCTTAAATCCGGCAGGAGCGTGGCGGGATCGAGCGACAGGTGCGAGGGCCGCCCGCTCACGACATAATACACGGCCAGGCCAATGAGTAACAGCCCCGGCAGGACGGTCCCGGCCAGCGAACCGACGATGCCAAGCCTCCCGGTGGCGTGGAGCCCGCGCGCGGTCAGACAAGTGGTCAGCCAGATAGTGCCCACGACCACCGCCACGACGAAGAGCTTGTCGTTGGCGAGTTTTTCCTGACCGAAGCCGATGGCCAGCATGGCGGCACTGCCGGTCAGGATAACGGTCCAGAAGATGAGGTTCTGCTGCCATTGCAGCCACGTGGCCAGGAAGCCCCAACGCTTGCCAAAGGCCTCACTGACCCAAATGTAGACGCCCCCCTCGTGCGGCCAACCCGTAGCCAGCTCCGCCGCGACCATCCCCGCCGGCACGAGGAAGCAGGCCACAGCCAGGAGCAGGTAAAACAGCGCCCCCAGGCCGTAGGTGGCCAGTGGAGACAACCCGTGCAGGGTCGTAGTGATGCCGAACATCAACATCGCCAGCACAAACAGCCCCAGCGGACGCTTGCGGGCATGTGTCTGAATCATGGCGGCCATGTGTCATTTACTGTTCAAAGTCCTGACTGGTGTGTCGAGGGCATAGATAGCGTTTGACTGTAGCTTCCCTATCATGGTGCATAAGGTGATATTACATCAGATGCTTGACCGATACTTACCCCGGAAACTTGCAGCCATTCTGAGGTTGCTGGTGATTCTGTGCGCCTTTGGCGCGCTGCACGTCCAGGCGCAGGAAGAAGAACCTGCCCCACCCGATAGCCCTGTGCTGGAGGAAATGGAGGACGCCGAAGGCGAGGAGACGCTGACCATCCCCGAGATTCCCCTGATGGAGCGCTTCGAGCAGGGCGGCCTGACGATGTACGTGCTTCTGGTCTTGTCCGTCATCATGGTGACCTTTGGTACGGAACGCCTCTTTAACCTGAGGCGTCAAACTATCGTACCGGCCGGACTGGCTGACGAGGCCCGCAAAGTCTGGGACCGGAATGACACCCAAAAGGTTATCGAACTGGCCGAGAAGAATCCCAGCGTACTCGCATCCGCCATCGAGCTCCTCGCCAAACATCCCGATGTCAGTCGGCGCGAAATATCCGAAATGGCCGGCGACGAAATTTCCCGCGTGATGCGCCGCCATCTGCAACGCGCCTACCCACTGGCAATCGTGGCGACCCTGGCTCCGCTCCTGGGCCTGCTGGGGACCGTGACCGGGATGATTGACGCCTTCGAGGTCGTCGCCATTGCCGGATCGTTGGGAGATGCCTCGCTGCTGGCGGCGGGGATCGCCAAGGCGCTGGTGACCACCGCCTTCGGCCTGATCGTTGCCATCCCGTCTCTGGGCCTGTACCACCACTTCAGGGGCAAGACCCATGAGTTTGCCCTTCAGGTGGAGGAAGAAGCCGATGAGCTCATCAGCGAGTGGTTTCGCCCTCAGCCACTCTCGGGCGAGCAATCGTCTTAAAAAGGGAAAGGAGCCGGAATCATGAAGACAAACCTGCAAGACGAAGAGACCGTGGAAGTCGCCATGGCTCCCCTGATCGACTGCGTGTTCCTGCTGCTGATCTTCTTCCTCGTTGCCACCACTTTGAAAAAAATCGACGAGGAGCTGCCCCTGACGCTGCCCGAGGCCAAGACCAGCGTCGAGGTCCAGCAGCCGGAGGAATACATGGTGGTGTCCATCGACCAGGAGGGTAAGTACTATCTCGACGGTTCGCCGATCACCATCACCCTGCTCCAGCAGGGAGTCCGCGAACGCGCGCGTGACAACAAGGACCTGAAAGTCCGGGTCGATGCCCACGCCACAATTCCCTTCCAGAATGTGATGGAGATACTCGACATGCTTCGCTTCGAGCAGCTTCACAACATCGGTGTAAAGACACGCACGGACAAATCGAAGTGAGAGCCAAGCGCAAAGATAATTCGCGTTTCTGGGCCATCTCAGTTGCGTTCCATGCCCTGCTCATCGGGCTGTTTTTCCTAACGCCCGTAGGCCAGCGAATCATCAAGCAGGAACGCCCGGTAAAGGCTGAAATCATTCGCAAGGATGAGGAGCTGGCCAAGGTCATCGACCAAATCCGGCAACTGGCTGTCGTCAGGCTGAAGGATCAGGTCGGCGTCCTGGACAGTGTCAGCGAGCAAATGGAAACGAACCTCGTGCATTCCGCGGAGCAGTACAGCGGTTTTATGGCCGGGCAAATCGCCGGTGTGGCTGAGCGGCTCAAGCAGAATGCCGGGCAAACCCTTGCCTTGCAGGATGAACTGCTGCTTGCCGTTCGCAGCTTCGCGGAAAACCCGTCACCCGATGCGGATACACTCAACGCGTTGTTCGAGCCCAGCCGTCGCGAAATTGAAACCGGCCTGGAGGAGTTCCGCCGGGCGCTCCTGCTGATTGCCCCGGAGAACGAGCCGCTACTGCAGGAGCTCGACCAAGCCGGAGAGAGCCAATACGCCGCCTTCGGTTCCATCACGCAGGCAATCCACAACCGCACCGAGGAAATCAACCGTGGCAACCGGCTGGAAAAAGAAAACCTGAAGATGGCAGACCTGGAGAAGGAAACCACCGATTTCGCCAAGCAATTGGAGCAGTTGCAGAAAGAGTATGCCGGCATTCAGGAAGAGGGCAATAAAGCCACGGATGCGCGCAAGGAAATCGAGAACACCATCCGGGATCTGAAGAAACAAGTCGCCGTAGCCAAAAAGGAAAAAACGGACAGGCAAGCCTTGGAAAAGGAGCTTCAGCGAGCCGAGCGCGACCTCCAAAAACAGAAGCAGGAGCTCAAGAGGATCGATAACCAGCGCCAAAAGGCCCGCAACACCATCGGTTACCTTGAGCGCAAGATTAAGCAACTGGACACACAGCGGCAAAGACTGGCCGATATCATTGCCCAGTTGGAGGAATATATCCCGACTGATATTGCCGACCGTAAGACCGCCATCGTCGAAGCCGTGAGGCAGCAGAAGGAAGCCGCCGCTCAGCAAAAGAAGGCGTATGCAAACCTGCTCGCCGTAATCGACAACAAAGAGCCCCTTTCCGGGACAGCGCAGGAGGAGGGTCAGCCATGAGCCTTCGATTCTCCCAGTGGGTTAGCCTTGTGGCCATTTTCTCAATGGCAGCCTCTGCCAAGGGCCAGGAGACCTCTTTGCCCGCGGACCTCTCGCCGGCGGAGTTGCAGGCGATCCTCCTGAACGAAGACGCGACCATCG
This sequence comes from Verrucomicrobiia bacterium, assembly GCA_030432235.1. Classification (GTDB taxonomy): domain Bacteria; phylum Verrucomicrobiota; class Verrucomicrobiia; order Opitutales; family Cerasicoccaceae; genus JAUIHT01. The sequence continues at coordinate 206,911 of JAUIHT010000002.1, forward strand.
TCGATTGCTATGATGCCGCCGTGGCTTATCTGGAAAAAGTCTGCGAGGACTACCGCCGCATCCGTGCGGCCGAACTGGCGAAAAAACGCGACATCGCCTATCAGGAGGCCTACGCCAACGTCCAGTCCGTCATGCCGGTCCTACAGCCCATTGACCGGAAAATCCTCCTCAAACGCATTACCGATCCCGAGGAAATCACCGCGCACAAACAAGCGGTGGAAAAGGTCGAGGCCGAGGTGAGCAACATGGTGGAGCTAGCCCTGCGCCTGCTCGAGGAAATCCAGGAGCAGCAGGAGCCGCCGCCGGTCGAAGTCGAGGTCGTCGAGACGATGGAGCACGCTGCGGGTAATGACTCACTGGTGGAAGAAACGACCACCCAGCAGGTCGAACTGGAGGTAAAAGCACGGGAGAACGCCGATCAGCGGGCCGTAGACGTCAGCCAGGAAATGCGCGCGGTCATGTCCGCGCCGATCACACAATCGCGTGAAGCCCTACAGGGGGCAAAGCTGGATGCCCAGCAAATGCAGAACTTGAGAATCAACCTCGATGAGGTGGGCTACAGCCGCACGGTTACGACTTACGGCGGCGAGGAGATGCAGTGGATGTTCGTGGACACCTGGTACACCATCGGCCCCTTCCCCAACCCAAGCCGCATCAATATCAACACGAAATTCCCGCCTGAAACGGTGGTCAATCTCAGCGCCACCTACCCCGGCAAGGGCGGGCGCATGGTCGGCTGGGAGTTCCTGCAGGGCGTTGACAGGCTCGACAGGCCGATGATGTCCCCGCACCACGCCGAGGATTACGCCATCTACTACGCCTACACCGAACTGTGGTTCGAGGAGGACGCGGACCTCTGGATTGCCATCGGCTCGGACGACAAGGCCAACGTGTGGGTCAACGACCTGCCCGTCTGGATCAGCGGCGACCAGTTGAAAGTCTGGCGCGTCGACGAAGGCTTCCGGAAAGTCTTCTTCAAAAAAGGCCTCAACCGCATCCTCTACCGGGTCGAGAACGGCTGGCATACCATGGGCTTTTCACTGGGCATTCAGGTACAGAAGCCCGAATAACCCCCGACCCCGGGCACAAAAAAGCTCCCGGAGTACGGGAGCTTGGTAAAGCCTGGGCAACTAGCTTAGGCGCTGGCAGCCTCGGCGGGTGCCTCGCGGCGGGCGCGGTTGATGAGCGTCCGGGCGGTGTCGGTGGGCTTGGCGCCCTGGCTCACCCAGTAGTCGACGCGGTCGAGCTTGAACTTGTACTCGACTTCCTGGCCGCGGGCCTTGGGGCTGTAGTGGCCGAGCACTTCGACGTGGCGGCCGTCGCGGCGCGCGGTGGACTCAGCTACGACCATGCGATAGACGGGCGTATGTGCTGCGCCAAAACGTTGGAGACGGATTTTAAGGGCCATGAATGGATTCGTTACGGTTGGGAATGTGAAAAAGCGGAAGAGAAAACCTGTTTCAGGGGGCGCTGTCAAGAACCTATCTGAAAATTGTCGTAGGGGGCAAGACTACCGCCTTTCTCTTGGCAGAGAGGTGCGAACCGGCTTGAATGGTCCGCATGAAGCCTGCTGCTGCTCATATCCCGGCCAATGTCTATGCCTGGCTGGTCTGGGGCGTAGGCGGGTTGTTCGTGCTTTACCAGTTCCTGCTCCAGGTCTCCACCAGCGTGATGAGCGAGGAGCTGGTGCGCGATCTCGTCCTCGACGAGAACGGCCTGGGCGCGGTTTCCTCCAGCTTCTACTACAGCTATCTCCTGCTGCAAATCCCCGCCGGGCTCCTGGTGGGGCGCTTCGGACCGCGCACGGTCATGACGCTCGGTCTGGGCGGCGCGGCGCTGGCATCGCTGATTTTCGGCTTCTCTCACGATATCCACGTAGCCGAGGCCAGCCGTATGCTGATGGGCATTTCGGCGGCCCCGGCGGTCGTCAGCACCCTGACGCTCGCGGCGCGGTGGTTCAGCCCGGCGAAATTCGCCCTGCTGGCGGGCCTGACGGAGATGCTCGGCGTCGTCGGGGGCGCTATCGGGCAGGAGGTCCTCGGGGGCGTGGTTCACCTGTTGGGCTGGCGCGAGGCCATGCTGGTCTGTACGGCTGTAGGCGGGCTGTTGGCTCTGATAGCCTGGTGGACGGTAAAAAACAACCCCGACTCCCCGCCACCGGGCGTATCCCGGGAGGACTCCCCCAAGCTCCGCGAGGGCCTGGCCAGCCTGAAAAAGATGCTGCGCCATTGGCAACTGTGGCTCAACGGCATCATCTGCGGGCTGGTTTTCACGGCCCTGGGCGCTTTCGCCCTGCTCTGGGGTGTGCCCTACCTGCAACTGCGCCTGGACGCCAACCTGCCCGCGGCGGCCTTCGCCAGCTCCCTGATGTTCTGGGGGGCGGTGCCGGGGCTGCCGTTCTTCGGCTGGCTGTCGGGGAAAATCGGGCGGCGCAAGCTCCCCATCCTTGTCGGCACTGTGCTGAGCCTCGTCCTGCTCCTGGCACTGCTTTTTTTGCCCAAACTGGGCTACTGGCCGGCCTGCGGGCTGATTTTCGCCATCGGCTTCACCCAATCGTGCTACGTCATCGGCTTCGCCATTGCCGGGGATATCACGCCGCACCGCAGCCACGGCACGGCCATGGCCCTGACCAACATGCTCAGCCTGGTCGTCAGCGGCTGGCTGCTCCAACCGGTCATCGGCTGGCTGCTGGATCTTCAGGTCAAAAGCAGTCTGATCTCGGCCTATGGCCACGCCCTCGACGCCGAGGCGTACCGCAACGCCCTGCTGCTGATGCCTGCCAGTCTGGTGCTGGCCCTGGTGCTCCTGTTTTTCCTCAAGGAGACCCACTGCAGCGGCGTGGAAGCGTAAACTGCTCTGCAGGAAGGCATTTTATTGAGTTGCCCCGGCGCACGCAGAGCGAATTTATAGTAGGGTGAAAACTACCGTGGGCAAACCCGAACAGTTCCGCGAGCACCTCTTTCGCCGCTTGAAATGGGAAGAACTCGACCCGGAGTACCTCCGGCAGCTCGTGGCCTTGGCCCGTGCCGAGGACCTCGAGGGCGCCGGGCTGCAAGCCGCCCCGTCCAGTCCCCGCGATGCCACCACCGAGTCCGTCGCGGGCGATGCCAAGGGGCGGGCCAAGCTGGTCGCGCGCGTATCGCTGACCACCTGCGGGCTGGGACTGGTTCCCCTCGTACTGGAAGCCTACGGGGATAACTGCAACTGGTCGCCCGCCGTCGCCGACGGCCATGAGGCAGCCAAGGGGGATGTCCTGGGCACTATTTCCGGTCCGGCCAGCGCCATTTTGCAGGCGGAGCGCATCCTGCTGAACTTCCTGCAACACCTCAGCGGCATCGCCACGCACACGGCGGGCTACGTCAACGCCCTGGGCTGGAGCCAGACGCGCCTGCTCGACACCCGCAAGACCACCCCCGGCCTGCGCATGCTGGAAAAGTACGCCGTGGCCTGCGGAGGCGGCTGGAATCACCGCCTGGGCCTCTTCGACCGTGTCATGCTCAAGGACAACCACCTCGCCGCCACCGGAGCCGCGCAGGGGGCGAATCTGGCCGAGGCCATCCGCCTGGCCCGACGCCGCAACCCCAACCTCGCCATCGAGGTGGAGGTCGACGCCCTCACGCAGATCGCACCCGTTCTGGAAGCCGGGGCGGACGTCATCCTGCTGGACAACTTTTCCACCCCCGATCTGGCCGAGGCCGTCTCCCTCATCGGTGAGGCCGCCTACACCGAGGCCTCCGGGGGCATTACCCGCGAGCGTCTGCCGGAGCTGGCCGGGCTGGGGCTGGACTTCATTTCCTGCGGCGCACTCATCCACCACAGCGCCTGGGCCGACATCGGGCTGGATTGGAGCGATTCATGAACCGCGAAATCGACAGCCTCATCCTCGCTACCCTGTTGAAAGCGCAGCCAGACTTCGCCTCGGGCAACGCCCTGGCCGAGGACCTCGGCGTGTCACGCGTCAGCATCTGGTCTCACGTGGACCAGTTGAAAAAGGAAGGCATCGAAATCGAGGCCATCCGCAACCGCGGCTACCGGCTCAAGGCGCTCCCCAAGGAGCTGCACCCCGCCCTGCTGGAAGCCTTCCTCTGGAAGGAGCGCGTGGCCTCGGAGTTTCGCTTTTTCGAAAGCATCGACAGCACCAACAGCGAGGCCGAGCGCGAGCTGGCCGACGGCTGCCCCACCCCGCTGGTCATCGCCGCCGGGCGCCAGACCAAAGGCCGCGGACGCCTGGGCCGCCAGTGGTTCAGCGAAGACCGCGGCAACCTTTACCTCAGCTACGTCTTCCGGCCGCACCTGGCCCCTACGCGCATGCAGCGCTTCACGCTGTGGTTCGGGCTCTGTCTCTGCGCCGAGCTCAACGACGCGCACGGGCTGCCCGTCATGATGAAGTGGCCCAACGACCTTCTCTGCGACGGGCGCAAGATTGCGGGTATCCTCACCGAGGCGCGCGTCGACGCCGACCGCACCCGCGACCTCGTGCTGGGCTGCGGCATCAACGTCAACAGCGACCCCGAGTCCTGGCCCGAGGAAATCCGCAACCGCGCCACCTCCCTGCAGCGCGTCCACGGGCAGCCGCTCGAGGTCCACACGCTCGCAGCCGGGCTCATCCGCAAGGGGCTAGAAGCCTACGACGCCTTCGTCGCCGGGGAGCACGAACGTGAATTCGAAAAGCTCTGGCAGCGCTTCAACGTCCTCGACGGCGCCGAGGTCACCGTCACCGCCGTACAGGGGGACATCACCGGCGTCGTGGACGGCATCGACACCTACGGCGCGCTCAAGCTCCGCCTGCCCAGCGGCGAGGAAAAAAGCTTCCAGGCCGGCGACGTCACCCTGAGCGGCCAGCGGGGCTGACGCACAACCTGGGGCTACGCGCCCCAGACCCGCGGTGCGTGACCGCACAGGACAATGTGGTGCAAGCCCCTTCTGTGCCGCATCGCGTTTCGCTATTTACTCATGTAGGTTGTAACCTACATTAACGCCATGGAACCCGTCATCGCCTGCATAGACCTGGGCAACAGCCGCACGCATCTGGGGCTGGTGCGGGGTCGTGAGCGGCTTACCGAGGCGCATGTGCCCACCGCCCAGTGCGAGACGGAGGTCCCGGCCTGGCTGGAAGGGCAAACTTTCGACGGGCTGGCCTGGTGTTCCGTGGTTCCGGCAAAATCACCGGCCCTGGCGGCTATCGCGCAAAGCTGCGGCAAGTCCTGCTGCCATCTCAACCATCTGGACTGCCCCGGGCTGCCCATCACCTACCCGAAGCCTGCGGAAATCGGGCAGGACCGCCTGGCCAATGCCATCGCCGCGCAGCTCCTCAGCGGCGCGCCCGCCATCGTGCTCGACGCCGGTACGGCCGTGACCCTCGACGCCGTGCTGCCGGACGAAGGCTACATCGGCGGGCTCATCGCGCCCGGCCTGGCCATGCTGAGCGATTACCTGCACGAAAAGACCGCGCAGCTCCCCAAGGTGCCCCTGGAGCAGCTTTCCACCGACACCCCCTTCGGCCAAAGCACCGCGCAATCCATGGCCCTGGCCTGCGCCGTGGGCTTCGACGGCATGATCGCCGCCCTGACCCGCCGCATCATCAAAGAGATGGCGGCACGCGGTCACCCAAAGCCCGCGCTGCTGGCCACCGGCGGCAGCTTCCTCCACCTCATCGAGGAGCGCGAACGCTGGCAGTGGGTTCCCGGCCTCACCCTCCTCGGCCTGGCCGAAGCCTGGCGGAGGAAGATGGGAGCATAGGAGAAAGGGCGAACGGGAGAATCGGAGATTTTTTACCTAATCTGCTAGAAGTACCGATAGTCATCCATTACATTACCTCTAGAAACTAAGCACCAAGCACTAAGAACCAAAGCACTTCTCTCCGCCATGAAACTCACTTACTTCGGCCACTCCGCCTGCCTCGTCGAAACAGGGCATTACAAGCTGCTCATCGACCCCTTCCTCAAGGACAACCCGCTCTGCGACGTCGACCCCAAGGACGTCAAGTGCGACTACATCCTGCTGACCCACGGTCACATGGACCACGTCGGCGACACCGTCGAGATCGCCCAGAGAAACGACGCCGTCGTCATCGCCAACTTCGAACTGGCAAGCTGGCTGGAAAAGCAGGGCCTGGCAAAGGTGCACCCGCTGCACATCGGCGGCGGCGCGAGTTTTCCCTTTGGCCGCGCACAGCTCACCATCGCCTTCCACGGCTCCAGCATCCCCGGCGAAGACGGCCTGCCGATCTACATGGGGCAGCCCGGCGGCGTGCTCATCACCTCCATGGGCAAGACCCTTTATCATGCCGGCGACACCGCGCTCACCCTGGAATTTGAACTCCTGGCGCGCCGTCATCCCATCGACTTGGCCCTCCTGCCCATCGGCGACAACTTCACCATGGGCATCGACGACGCCCTCGCCGCCCTGGATATGCTGAAGCCCAAACACGTCGTGCCCATCCACTACAACACCTTCCCCTACATCGAGGTCGACCCGCGCCTCTTCGCCGAAGGCGCGCGCCAGAAGGACATCGAGCCGCACGTCCTCGCCTGCGGCGACACGGTGGAGATTTAGGGAAAGTCCCAGACCATGGATAATATGAACAAGCGCGGAAGCAGCATAAAGGCAAGGTAGCGCGCATCCGCTGGATGCGCATATTGCCGCCCCAGCGGGTCGGCGCTACCCCTAAGGCAAGCACCTGTGTCCGAGCCGCAAGCAGCGGATATCTCATTTAGAGATGGCCTCTAACGGAATGATATCTCAAAATAACCAAAACTTGTTGGCCGAAAAATGAATCGATTCTTTGCCATCCTCATCCCTATCTTGATTATCATAACGATGGTCCCGGATATACTGGTGAAAGAAGGCACTGAAACACTTTCGCTTCTACCTCCTGCAAAGATTACAGGAGTGATTTCAGCCCTCCTGTTGTTCTGCTATTGCGGTTTTGCAGCACTACATGCGATCCAGCATCTAGACTCGCCAAAAGAAAGAACGAAGTGGTTTCTTATTACGATTCTGGTTAACGTCTTTGGTTCGATGTATTACTACCTGACGAAATACCAAGAATTGAAAAAAGAAGGCCAAGGTGGTCTATTGAGATTTTGAAACTAAATGAACGATCAGGGCAGCATAAGCGACAGCTAGTGCCGCACATTCCCTGACGAAATACTTTACCTTCCGCGCCGGGCTGCGCTTTTTTCGGCCCCTTTAAGGTCCGGGTATTCGAATATCGCCATGCATCACGCTGAAATAACGGAAAACGTCATCGGGGCAGCAATGCGGGTATTAAATGTCTTGAAGCCCGGGCTTGATGAAAAGCTTTACGAGAATGCACTCGTTATCGAGTTGGAGTCGTTGGGGCACCGGGTTGAGCAGCAAACGCAATTCCCCGTACATTACAGACAACAACTCATTGGTACGCTTATCCCGGACCTGATCGTCGATAATGCTGTCATTGTGGATCCGAAAGTGGCCGTCGCCTTTAACGATACCCACATCGCACAAATGCTGGGCTACCTGAACATTACCTGACTCGAAGTGGCACTTCTTTTAAACTTCAAGCATGCGAAGCTCTCCTGGAAGCGCGTTATCAACGACCACGCGAAATGAGTTTATTGACCACGGATTACACGGATGGCACGGATTTTAGCGTATCTCTATTCCATCCGTGCCATCCGTGTAATCCGTGGTTTAAAATGCGTTGTTCCAGGTATTCGAAATTCTCAGCAAAGAATCTCAAGAGATGTACGCTACTATGACGAAATTCTTTGCCATCCGGGGCAGGGGGCGTCTTTCTAGGCGGCTTTGAGAAAATGAGGAGGTTTTTATATTGGATGCCGCTCTTGATGCTGGCCTCAATCGCGGGCCTGCAAGCCCAGGAACCACCGACGGTGGTCGAGGGTGAGCTGGATGCGGTCTCGGCCATGGAGGCGCGGACGCTGGACTCCGTACCCGGCGGCGTCGTGGAGGGTATCGCGGTGCCCCGTGTGCTCACGCTTCAAGAGACTTTTCGAATCATTCAGGAGGAGAACTTGACCGTGCTCCTGCAGCGCGAGGCCGTCGAGGCCGCCTTGCAGCAATCCTACGTGGAGCGTTCGCGCCTGCTGCCACAGGTCCGCTTCGACGCCAACCAGCAGCGCGCGCAGTACGTCAACGCCGGGCGCGGCTTCGGCAACTTCCCCAACGGCCCGCCGGAAAACCGCTTCGACGCCGTCATCCGCGGCGAGATGTCCGTCCTCGACCTGCGCCGCATCGCGGACTGGCGCCTGGCCCAGATGGGCTATGAGGTCTCGCAATTGAATTACCGCAGCGTCCAGCAGGACATCCTGCGCGAGGCCGGGCAGGCCTACTTTGACCACCTGCGCGCCCTCAGCCGCCTGGCCGTCATTCAGGCCAACATCGAGCGCGACACCATCCTGCTCGACGTCGCCAATGAGCAGTTCAAAGCCGGCGTGGCGACCAAGCTGGACATCACCCGCGCGGAGGTCCGCCTGGCCGGGAACGAGTTCGAACTGGCCCAGCAGGAGACCACCGTCTACCAGACCGGGCTTTTCCTCAAGCGCCTGCTCGACCTGGACCTCGACGAGCCCATCCTGCTGGCCGACCCATTCTTCCACGACGCACCCGAGCCGGTGCCTTTCGACAACCAGTCCGTCCTGCAACGCCGCGTCGACTACGCCCAGGCCCAGGAGCAGCTCGCCTACGACCGCTACGCCGCCAAGGCCGCGGGCTGGGAGCACTACCCGACCGTCGGCATCTTCGGTGACTGGGGCTTCGGCAGCACCACCCCCGCCGCCAGCGATACCGCTCAACAGTGGACCATCGGCGTCGGCCTCAGCGTACCTATCTTCGAAGGCTTCCGCATCCAGTCCAAGCAGCGCGAGGCCCAGGCCACCGCCCGCGGGCAGGAATACGCCGTGCGCCGCCTGGCCGAGGAAATCGGTCAGCAGTACCGCGACGCCGAACGCGAAACCCGGTCGCGCTTCCGCCAGATGGGCATTGCGGACAAGCGCGTCAACTTGGCCGAGCTGGAGCTCGACCTGGCCTCCAATCGCTTCTCCGAAGGGGTGGCGGATAACCAAGAGGTCGTCGATGCCCAGGCCAACCTTGCCAGCGCCGAGGACGAACAGGTCGAAGCCACCTACCGCTTCCACCTTGCCCAGCTCAACCTCGCCTACGCCCTCGGGGAAGTCCGCGACGTCCTCGGCGAAGATAAGGGAGCCAGATTCACAGAAGAATAGGCCGCAGATTTACGCAGATGAAACGCAGATTTTTTTATCTTCACCACGAAGAGCACGAAGGTCACGAAGGCCCAATCAGCTAGTCAGCTTTGTGTTCTTCGTGCTCTTCGTGGTTAAAAAGTAATCGCATTTTATATCTGCGTTTCATCTGCGTAAATCTGCGGCTTAAAAAATGGATATAATTCACAAAGACCACCTCGTGCTGGCCTCCGGGTCGCCGCGCCGCAGTGAGCTGCTCACGCGCATGGGGCTACGCTTCGAGGTCTACCCGGCCAAGGTCGACGAGTGGGAGGAGCATGACGCCCCGCCGGACGAGCTGGTCCGCCACAACGCACAGTTGAAAGCCACCTGGGCCGCCGAGCGCCGGCCCGGCGAGCTTATCCTGGCCTCGGACACCACCGTGGCGCTCGACAACCACGTTCTCAACAAACCCGTCGACATGAACGAGGCGCGGGCGATGATCAAACGCCTGGCCGGGCGCACGCACACGGTTTACACCGCCATTCACCTGCTCTGCCCCGCCATGGAACTGGATGCGCTGGAGCATGTCACGAGTGAGGTGACTTTTAATCTATTAGACGCTACTGCTATTGAACGTTATTTTCAAATCGTCAATCCTCTGGACAAAGCAGGCGCCTACGGTATTCAAGAAGGCAGAGAATTGATCATCGCCGGTCTCGACGGCTCCCTTAGCAATGTCATGGGGCTGCCTGTCGAGCGCCTAGAGGAGCTCCTGCGCCAGCTCGGGCTCTGGGATCTCCTCCGACACACATGAGTACTGCCACGAAAACACCTCCACCCAAACCGGACCATCAGGACTGGCCAGACTGGCAGGAGGATGCCTACGCCCGCGCCGACCGCCGCATGACCGTCAGCGTCGGGATTGCCGTAACTATCCTGTTCCACCTCGGCATCGTCTTGATGATTCCCTGGAACAGTTTCCTCACCGTGGAGCCGCGCGCCGTGGAGAAAACCCAGCCGCTGGAGCTGGAGTTCGTCGAGTTCGAGATGCCGAAGTTCGTCGAGACCAATCCCAACGTCACGCCGGACCGCCCCGAGGAGACCAACAACATCGCCGCGCAGGACCAGGTGGCCGCCCAGGAGGACCCCGACCCCAACGACAATTCTGACAAGCCCCGCGTCGAGGGCGAGCAACTGGAATCGCCCAAGATTGTGGACGGCGCCATGGCAGATCCCACGCCTCCGCCCATGCCAGAGGGCCAGCAGACGCCCGAGCAGGAGGCCCAGCCCATGGTCGAGCCTACCCCGCCCCAGCCCGAGCCCGTCGAAGCTGTCGAGCCGGAGACCAACATTCCCGAAACCCCCGAACCGCAGCAGCAGATGCAGGAAGCCGCTCCCGAGGCTCTGGAACAGGAGCCCATCGAGGAAGAAGGCGAGCTCTCCATGGAAGAACCTGCCGAGGCGGAAAAGATTCCCGAAGAGCCCGTCGAGGAACCCCAGGAAGAGCCGGAGCAGCCCAAGCCCCAGCCCAAGGAAATTCCCAAGATCATGATGGAGGAGGTCGCGCCCCAGCAGCAGTCCACCTCCGGAGAGCCTTCACCGCAGGCCCGCCCGCGCATCAATTTCCGCGTGCCCGCCGGTCCGAAAATGCAGCAGGGCCACTCGGCCAACCGCATGGGACAGGTAGCCATCGACGCCAACTTCAGCGAGTTCGGCGCCTACCAGCAGCGCATGGTCGAGGCTATCTCTGCCCAATGGTATCTGTTGGGCAACCAGGCCCGGTACACCGGGGCCGATGTCGGCACCAACTGCGTGGTGGAGTTTGTCCTCGACCGCGAGGGTAAGGTCAGCGATGTCCGCGTGCTGCACTCCTCCTCCAGCTCCGCCGGGACGCTCATGACCATGGAAGCGATTAAGTCCCGCGCACCCTACGGCCCGTGGACGCAGGACATGATCAAGGTCCTCGGCGAGCAGCAAAGCATCCGCATCAATTTCTTCTATCGATGAGTGAAGACCCACAGGCGTTGGCCAAAAGGCTCTCGCTCCACGAGGGTGTCCGCGTGCTGGAAGCGCATCCCTGCGGCCTCATTGCACTGGATAAGCCCGTCAGTGTCCTCTCCCACCCTAACCGGGAGGAAGACCGCAACCGCAGTCTGATTCGCGCCGATTACGACTACGAGGAACGACGCTTCCACAATCTGGAAGACGAGGGCAGTTTCGAAGAGGTTTTCCTAGTCAACCGGCTCGATTCGGCGACCTCCGGCGTCATCCTGGTCTGCACCAGCGCAGAGATAATGACCCAAATCGTTCGCGCCTTCGAGAAAGGCCGTGTCAAAAAGACCTACCAGGCCATCGTCCAGGGTAAACCACGACCCAGGCCCAACATCTGGACCGACCGCATGTCCGTCATGGCCGGCCCTGGTCATGGACGACGCGCCCAGGGTGGCGGCCATCTGACGGCCCGCACAGAGCAGCGCGCCATCAAGTCGGACGCCAACCAGTTGGGGCTCTCTCTGGTGAACCTGATACCGATCACCGGGCGTACCCACCAGCTGCGCTATCAACTGACCAAGCACGGGCACCCCATCCTCGGGGACGCCAACTACGGCGACTTCAATCTCAACCGCCACTTTTCCAAGCTGGACTTCGCGCGACGGCTCTTCCTGCATTCGTGCAGTATCGAGCTGCCGCTCATCATCGATGGCGAAAAGGAGGAGTTCTACGCCGAGTCCGACCTGCCTCCGGAATTCGAGATGCTCCTCGCGCCCAACAAGGACGCCAAAGCCCTGTCCCGCTTCGCCCCGAGCCGCCGTGCGGTCGCCGCCGCGCAACGCCGAAAGTTCGGCCGGGAGTCCCCGCGCTTCTAGCGCAGGAGCTACTCCTCCTCGTCCAGCTCCAGATCGGCGGAAGCCGCGTCCGGCAAGGGCTCATCCTGGGCCACCACAGGCTCCTTCTCCTCCAGCTCCAGCGTTTCGAGGTATTTGAAATTAGCCCGCAGCAAGTCGCTCAAGCGCGTGCGAGTGGCTTGGGGAATGGAGTCAAGCGCCTCGCCAAAGACTTTGTCGTTGGGAAAATAGATGGGGGCAGCGCTACTGCGCTTCGGTGCGGGCGCTTCCTCGACAACCGCAGGCGCGGGCTCCGGAGACACCGGTTTGGGCTCGGGCTCGACTTTGGGCTCTGCAAGTGGCGCAACCGCCTCCTTTTCGACAGGCTTATGCCCGTTCCGATCCTCAGATTTTTTTTTGGCCGGACTCGGTGGGGAGGCCGGCGGCGAGGGAGGAAAGCTCGTTGATAACCGAGTCGATGGCCCGTGTTCGGCTCTGCTCGACCGCCCGTAAGAGCGCCACCTCGAAATTCACCCGCTGGGACAAGCCCTGCCTCACCGCGCTTTCACTGGCCTGCAGGGCGTCGAGCATGCGCGTGAGAGCCTCGGAGGTCAGCGTGGAGCCGCCGACATCCGTCTTGCCGCCACCCTGAATGGCCGCGACGAGAGCCGTGCGCAGGCGCGCCTGGATGTCCTGCAGGACGCGGTAGAGGTCGCGCCCCTCCGCGGCAATGGATTCGATAAGCGCAAAGAGCTTCTGGTAATCACCCGATGCCAGAGCCCCGGCGAGACTTTCCAGGGTGTCCTCGGAGGCAAGTCCGTAGACGTCGAGGACGTCCTGCTCGGAAATCTTGTTGCCGCAGAAGGAAATCAACTGGTCGAGGATACTCTGGGCATCGCGCATCCCACCATCAGCCATGCGGGCAACAGAGGCCAGCGCGGCAGCGTCGATTTCGACACCGTCCTTTTTCGTGATCTCCTTGAGCTTGCCAATGATTTTCTCGTCGGCGATGGGGCGAAACTCGAAACGCTGGCAGCGCGAGACGACCGTAGGCAGGACCTTGTGGGCCTCGGTCGTGGCGAAGATGAACTTCACGTGCGGCGGCGGCTCCTCCAAAGTCTTGAGCAGCGCATTCCACGCCGCGGTCGAAAGCATGTGCACCTCGTCGATGATGTAGATTTTAAACCGTCCTTCGGCGGGTGCGTACTGGCACTCTTCCCGCAGGGCGCGGACCTGGTCGACACCGTTGTTGCTGGCGCCGTCGATCTCGATGACGTCCATGCAGGAGCCGTTCATGATGGCCTGCGCAATGGATGTGGAGTCGTCCGGCGTGGCGCTGGGCCCGCCCTCGGCGTTGAGGGCCTTGGCGAAAATGCGCGCCGTGGTGGTCTTGCCGGTCCCGCGTGGACCGACAAACAAATAGGCGTGCGCGATGCGGTCGTTGTCGATGGCGTTCTTCAGCGTGCGCACGATGTGCTCCTGGCCGACGAGCTCGTCGAACTGCTTGGGGCGCCAGCGCCGCGCGATAACTTGATAGCCTTCCGCCATGAAAGGTTGAACATTGAAGCCCGCCCCGCGAACATTCAACCTCAACTTTTGTCCCAAGCATTCGATCCGCCTAAATGAGCCGCCTGAACGCCCGAAAAATCTCCAAAACCCTCCTCTGGGCGACCTTGGCGATGACACTTCTGGCGGTGGTGGCCGTGTTGACCTCCCCCTGGTGGCTGGAAGCGGCCCTACGCCCGATTCTGGCACGCGAGGGCATCACCTTCGGCCAGTACGAGCGGTCCGGCTACGGGGAGTTTATCCTGCGGGACGTGCGGTATGAGGACGAGGATGTGGCGGCAACGGTGACCGAAGTGAAAGCCCCCGGCATACCGACTGCCCTGATGAACCTGTGGACGAATCGCTCATGCTCAGTCAAGGCAGGCACCGTCGAGCTTGTGCGTATAAACCAAGGGGAACCATCATCGGGGGAGAGCAAGCCGGAGCCCGAGAGCGGCCCAGTAGCTCGCGGAGCGCAAATACTCGAATACCTGAACCTGAGCGACCGCGTAAACCTGGAAGCATTCGTCGAACGTGTGCATCTTGAGGAATCGAGCACGAGCCTGACTGCTACGGATATTATTTACGATGGCCAAAGTTTTCACGCCGTCCTGACAAGTTCCATCACCGAGCAAACCGCAACCGTGGATATACATCGATGGGGTACGAACAAGCTGCGGGTCATCGCCGAAATATCCCCGGAGCCTATCGTCCTCACTGTGGATATCGATTTGACTGATCCGTCTGAGCTAAAAATCTACGCGCCTCTAACTTGGCGCGGACAGTCCGCTATTCTGAACGCCACCTGGCAGGGCGAAGACTGGTTGCCGAACAGTGCCACGCTCACCGCCAAAGACTGGACGCTGCCCGAGGACTTTTTATCCAAGGAAGACCGTCAGGGCTACGCCGCGCCCAAGGGATCGCTGGAGGCCGAGTGGAATGGCGAGCGCTATCAACTCTCCCTCGATGCCGCCGCCGCACCCGACGACAGCGACCTGCCCGTCCTGAACGCCCGCGTGGAGGCCAGCGGAGATTTGGAAGCGGTGACTGTCGAGCAGGCCCGCATCGAGGGCGGCTGGATCGAAGGCCAGCTCTACGAACCGGTCACGGTGCCCTTCACCAGCTTGAAGGACCTGCCTCCTTTCGGCTTCGCTCTGGCGGCGAACTTCGACCAGCAGAGTCTGCTGCCGCTGAAAGGCCAGACGGAGATGCGCATGGAGGCTGACGACCGCCCCGACGATGCCTACCCGCTCGTCACCGCTCTTTTCTCCGGCAAAAATCTGCGCTACGGCGACTATACCGTGGATCTAATCCAGGCGGAAGCGACGCTCGACTGGCCCCTGCTAACCGTCGAGCGCTTCATGGCCGAGCTGCCCGAGCAATCAAAGATTGAAGCCACGGCCACCGTGGACCTAGCCGAAGAGAACATCGACGACTTGCAGGCGACAGCCACGGTATCGGGCAAACTGGCAGCCGGGTACGGCATCAGCGATCCGGTTTTTGAGTCATTGATCGCTACCTTCACCGTGAACGGCCCTCGCGCCCGGCCACGCCACGAGGGCAGCCTGCGCATCGAACAGCTCGCCTGGGCGGACGACCTCATCAACGTCGATCTGGCCTGGAAGGGTGTCCACGGAGAGCTCGAAGTGCTCTCGGGCAAAGGCGACGGGGAAACGCTGGACCTCACCTGGGAAGGCGGCGCCTCGCTCGGTCTGGAATCGCAACGGTTGACGCTCAAGGAGGCCCTTTTGCAGCCCAGCGACGCCCCGGAAATCCGCCTCGTCAAGCCGGTCAACTTCACCCGTAAGAGCGACGGCGAAATCACCATCGACGACCTCTCGCTGGAGGGCGAGCAAGGCGGCTTCCTCAAGGCCCGGGGCGTGGTCCAGTGGCCGGAGCGCGGCGAGTTGACGGTCAGCGGGCAAGCCAACAGCCCGGTCTGGATCAAAGTGCTGACCGACGCGGAGCTGCCCTTCCCCACCCAGCTCCAGCAGCTCGACCTCTCGGCGCAGTGGGACAACGGCCCGATGCGCTTCACACTCGACTGCAAGGCAGTGGGCTTCCCCGAGGGCCAGGAGCCCTTCCAGGTGGAGGCGCTGGCCCGCAGCAAGGGAGAGTCGGTCGAACTCAGCCAACTGGAGGTACGGCAGGGTGAGAACCTCCTGACCACGGCACAGGGGAACTTCCCCGTGGTGGTAAACACGCAAGCCAACGGCTACGTCACGCTCGATCCCAAAGCCCCGGCCAACTTCACACTCCAGGCCCAGCCCGGCGCGACTCCCCTGTGGCGCTGGCTGCAAAATCGCTACCACGTCATCCTGGAGCGTCCCGAGATCTCGCTCAAGCTGGCGGGCAGCCTGTCCGAGCCCAGCGGCCAGCTTCGCGCCGGCCTGGCACGGCTGGACTTCCCCGAGGGCAGCGGCCTGCCCCACATCCCGCGCGTGGATAATCTCAGCGCGCAGGCAACCTTCAGCCCGGAGGAAATCCGGCTCGACGGGCTCCGTACCGCCATCTCCGGGCAGACGCTGGAGCTGTCCGGCAGGCAGCCCATGTCAAAGCAGGCCTGGACCGACATGCTCAGCGGCGGCACTCCCCCCGACTTCGAGAAAGCCTCGGCCAAGTTGACTTTCGAAGAGGTGCCACTAAAGGCTTTCGAAACATTTCTGCCTGAGTTCTTCCGCTCCAAAGGCACCTTCAGCCTGCATGCGGAGCTGAAACCCGGCCTCGACTGGTTCGGCGAGCTCGATGTGCGCGATGTCGAGACCATGCCGCTGCCCAAGCTCGGCTCGCTCGCCGGTATCAGTGCAAGGATGAAACTGGCCGGGCATACGCTGACGGTGGACAACGCCTCCGCCTTGGTCGGTGGACGCGAATTGACTATCACTGGAGACGTCGACATCGCGGACCCGTACGCACCCGTGTTCGACCTCGCCCTCACAGGTGACAACGTGCCCTTTGTGCGCGCGCCGGGTCTCATCATCCGCGGCAGCCCCGACCTGACCCTAAAGACCAACGACGAGCAAATCACGACGCTGGCCGGCAAGGTACAACTCAACGAAAGCTTCTATACCGTCGACCTCGCCTCCCTGGGGCAGAGCAACGACAGCGACCCCAATCGACGCTTCCCCTACTTCTCGGTTGAGGAAGAGCCCCTGGCCTCGTGGCGGCTGAACATCGACGTGGAAGGGACCGAGTTCCTGCGTGTGCGTACGCCCGTCTTCGAGGGGCTCGTCTCGGCCGACATGGAGCTGCGCGGCACCCTTTACGAGCCGCTGGCCACCGGTCAGGCCGCCATCGACAAGGGCGTCGTCCTGTTTCCCTTCGCCAACTTCCGCGTCGAGCAGGGCTCGGTCACCATCCGGCAGGATCAACCCTTCACCCCGGAGATTGACGTCACCGCCACCGGTCGTGCCTACGGCTACGATCTGATTATGCGCCTGACCGGCACCCCGGACGAGCCCCTGCTGACCTTTTCCTCCACCCCCGCGCTGGAGCAAGGCGACATCCTCCTGATGGTCACCGCCGGGCGCATGCCGGAGAATGATCAACGCTCCAGCCAAAGCCGCCTGGCCGGCCTGGGCATCTTTATCGGAAACACCATCCTGGTCGACATGGGCCTGGTCGATCCCCTCGACGACCGTCTGCAGGTCTACATCGGCGAGGATGTCACTGAAACCGGTAAGGATACCGTCAAGGTTATCTACCGCATCAACGATACCTGGGCGCTGGTCGGCCAATACGACCGCTTCGACGCCTTCACCCTGGACCTCCACTGGACCATCTACGAGGAATGAGCCTGGCACCCAACAGACGGCGCGCCCTGTGCCTGCTCATGCTCCTGCTCACCGGGAGCTGGGCTGGCGGCGCGGAGTTCTTCGGACTCATCGGCAATCCCCACGTGACCGTCGACGGCTTCGGCTTCTTTGGAGACATGGCCTTGACACGCTCATTGGAAATTCTGGAGCCACAGGACGAAAGGCTGGCGGAGTTCGACAGCATTTACCTGGAGGACGCCGTCTGGATTCTCTCCGGTGAGTTGAAACGGCGCGGCTACCTCTACCCCGCTATCGACGTCAGCCTGAGCCGCGAGGGCGCAACTGTCTGGCAAGGCACATGGAGCGAAGGCCGTCTGAATGAAGACGTACCTCCCCGCATCAAAGGCGACTCGGTTAAGTTCGTCATTCGCGGGGGCGTGCTGTTTTATTTCGATACCGTTTCGGTCGAGGGTTTGCCCAGTGAGGTGGAGGACACCCCCGAGTCCTTTTTCTACAGCACCGACCGGCTGATCGTCACCCGGGAGGCGCGCTTCTTTTCCGAGGGCCGCCTCGCCACGGGATTCGACAGCATCAAGTTAACGCTCCGCGACCTGGGTTACCGCAAAGCCAACGTCACGGGAGAGGTCACGGACGAAAACCGTGAGACGGGCGCGGTCGCCATTCGCGCGGAGGTCAAGCCCGGGCCGGTGTACTTCGTGGACCAGCTCGTCCTGCAGGCCCCGGACGAGAGCGGAGCAATCACCACCAAAACGGAAACGCTCCCGGACCAGCGCTTTTCGCCTTCCTGGCTCCAGCAGCAAGCCCAGAACTTGCGCAATGGCTACTATGCCGACGGGCACCCGGAGGTCCTCGTGAAGCAGGAGATCGAGGAACTGTCGGCGAGCGACGACGAAGTCCGGGTAAAGGTTGTCCTGATCGTGGAGCCCGGACCGGTGGTGCGCATCGGAGAGGTGCGTTTCGAAAACATGGGCGACACGGATAAAAAGCTCCTGGCCAAGCAAGCGGGCCTGCAGGAAGGCGCCCTGCTCAACCGCAGGGAGGTCGAAGAAGGCCGCGACCGCCTCAGCCGGCTGGGCATCTTCCGCTCCATCCGCATCGACTACGAGCAGGACGAAGAGGGCCAATGGAACGTCGTCTACGAGGCGGTGATGAAAAAGCAGACCATCGTCAACCTCATCATGGGCGTGGGCAGCTTCGACATCGTACGGGGCGGCTTCGAGGTGCGGCAAAACAACCTCTGGGACCGGGCACACCACAGCCGTCTCAGCGCGGTGCAGTCGTTCAAAGGCACCTATCTCGACTACACTTACACCATACCGCAAGTCCTTGGCGAGGACATCGACTTCTTCCTCTCGGCCAACTACCTGCGCCGCGAGGAAATCACTTTCGACCGTGAGGAGTACGGCGGCTCGGCCGGCGTGCAGCACTTTTTCCGCGAGATCAACACCGCGGCCAGCGCACAGTTCAACTACGGGCTGGTGGAAGCGCGCAACGCGGAGTTTGCCGTGCCGCCCGGGCCGGTGAGCTCCACCGTCTCCAGCATCACCTTCAAGGCCAACCGCAGCCAGCTCGACAATCCGGTTTTCCCGACCGACGGCTGGCAGGTCTTCGGCACCTCGGAGTTTGCCCTCACACAGTTAGGCGGCCAAGTGGAGTTCCAGCGTATCGAGGTCGGCGGCGCCTGGCATCACCCGGTGACGGACAGCGGCCTGGTCTTCCATGCCGGCTACAAGACCGGTGTCGTCACCTCCTTCGGCCCCGCCAGCGAAAACATCCCGGTGCCGAAGCGCTTCTTCCTCGGCGGCGAGAATACCGTCCGCGGCTACCGGCGGGACCAGGCCTCACCCGTCAACGCTCAAGGGCAGCAAATCGGCGCGGTCAGCTACATGCTGTGGCAGGTCGAGTTCGAACAGCGCCTGACGGAACTGTTTTCCGTGGTGGCCTTCTGCGATACAGTGGGCAATGCCGCCACGCTGGATGACTATCCGTTTAACGAAGTGCTCATGAGCGTGGGCGGTGGCATCAGCATCCGCACTGTGGTCGGCCCACTGCGCTTTGAGTACGGCCACAACGTGAAAAAACGCCCTATCGACCCGGACGGCACCTTCCAGGTGGCCCTGGGCTTCCCCTTTTAGGAAAATCTGAAAGGCTGAAATAAAAAAGCTGAAACGCACACTATCGCACATTTCAGCTTTTCAAAATTTCAGCCTTTCAGCTTTTCAGTTTCCCTGCCTTTCCCTTACGGGCTGACGACTGGCGGCGGACGCGGGGCGCCACCACCACCGGGAGTTGTGTCGGAACCATCTTCACCACCAGTCGGCGGGGCCAACTCCACAGTGGTGTCTACGGCATTCTCGAAGAAGTCAAAAACCGGCACGCGCACCACACGGCGACGTTCCTCGGGCACATCGCCGAAGAGACCGATTTCAAAGACCTTCAAGCCACCCGATCCGGGAGGGTTGCCAGCCGAGGGCGTAAAGCGGATGATCATGTACCGCATCTCAATGATTTCGAAATCCGCACGAAAACGGCCAATAGTGCCATCGACCTCAAACTGCATGGCGTGCTTGTTGTCATCGAAGAAGCTCTTTGGCAGCGTCACCTGAGTAACGTCCGGGCCGGCAGCCAAAGCCGCCAGGGCAAGCCATTCACCCAGGCTGCCAGGGCTGGCCGCCAACAACATCTCGGGGCGATAGACAGGCTGCCAGTCCGCGGCCATTTCTTCATCGCCCGAGCCTTCTGCGGGTGCTTCCGCCGTCGGCTGTTCCTCGGCTGCTCCGTCGGCAGGCTCTTCCAGCTCCTTCATGCCCTCAGGTAGGTCATTGGTGAGGAAGAGGTCAAAAACACCCGGCGGCGCTTCGAACAACATGGAGACGCGGTTAATCTCCTGCTGCTCGGCCAAGTCGATAATCATCACGTCCTCAGTGCTGTCCTCGGGGAATTCGAACGAGGTTTCGACGTCATCGTCGTTCATATTCTGCACCTGGGAGGGATCGCCTTTGTTGATGTGGGAAATCTTCGAGCCACTGGAAACCGAACCGAAGTTGAACTTGGTGGTGTCTTCATCCGGCGTGGAGGCAATAACCATCTGCTCGGCGTCCTGGTGTGTCCGGGGGACCCGGGTTTCGGCCACGGACATATCTCCGTAAAGACCGAAAATACCGATGGAACCCTCGGTGGTGATGTCGAAAACGACCATGATATGCCGCGTATCGACTTCATCAAAGCGCACGGAGACATACCCTTCGCCAGAAAATTTGACCGGATCGGCCAGAGGCTTCCACTCCTTGCTGTTGGAATTGGCCAGCGACGCGGCGGAGAACACCTGCAACGTGCCAATGGCGGTGAAATTCTTGAAGGTAAAGCGCCGCACCAGGTAGTAGTCATTCAATTCCATGACGTATTTATAGGTGTCCGGAATCAAATCGAGCTCCGCACTGGGGTCGTCCCCCAGAAGCAAGCCCGCGCTTTGGCCATCGTCGGCATCGCGCCAGTTGAAAGGCTGCAGCGGACCGTCATTGGCGACAAAAAGCACGGCCCCCATATGCCAGCGGGCAAGATTCTTGGGCATATCAAGCATTTCCCGCGTCGTCATGCCGGGCACCCGGCTTAGCTGGATATCTTTTTCAGGAGCGGTTGCTTTGCCCATCTTCGCAGTCGCCACGACCTTGGGTTTGGCCCCCTCGGGAGCATCCACCAGGACCGATTGTGCCGGAGCCGACTCTACGACCGCGACGTCATTTTCAGGCTCCGCAGTAGCGGCATCACTGCCGGTTTCCACGGTAACAGTATCACTGGCGGGTTCCACAGTAACCGTGTCACTGCCGGGCTCCACCGTCTCAGCCCCCAGCGGCAACGCCAGTAGAAGAAAACCAAATGGAATGAATAAGCGCTTCATAATAAAATTTTAGGTATTATGGCCTATGCCGATAATAACCTGCGTGTTGCGATATCGGCATTCCTGAAGAAAAACTAAGGAAAATCGATGGTTGCATTCATGCTTCAGACTTAACTAAAAGGAAGCGCGAACTAGATGGTATTCCCTAAACTAGACTGTAAAAGCCGGTTTTGTCAAAGAAAACCGGCCTTGTCCCTCTGTAGCCGCAAGGGACAACGCTTATTGCTGGCCATGCTGCTAAGCCTGATTGCCGCCGTTCCGGCCGGCGGGGAAAACCGCAATTTCCGCATCGGCGCCTTCACCTTCGACTTGGCTGCGACCTTTCAGGCCGAGTACAACGACAACATCAACGGCGCTACCTTTAACCCGATTTCGGACTTCATCCTGACTCCCGGCATCAGCCTGACCGGGGAATGGAAGGCCACGGAGCTGAATACCCTGCGCGTCACCCTCGGCCTGGGCTACTCCAAGTACATCAAGAATCCGCAGTTGGACTCCGTTCGGAACTTCATCAATATCTCCCCGGATACAGAGATTTCATTCACCGCCTACGTTGAGGACTTCACCATCGAGGCCTACGACCGGCTCGCCTATTCGGTGGATGCCACCGACGCCCTGCTGCCGAACAACAATAATCCCATCGACTATGGCCGCTTCATCAATTTAGCGGGGGTCAATGTGGACTGGGACCTCAACGACGTCATCCTCTTCCTTGGCGTCTCACGCCTGGATATCATTCCGACCACCAGCGACTTCGACTTCACCGCGCGCACCGAACACCAGGTCCAGGCCGGTCCGCGCTTCCTCGTGGCCCCCAACCTGACCCTCGGCTTCACCGGGGCCGTCGCCTACAACGTCTGGCACGACTCCGGCGCCAACGGCGTGATCAAGAACAACAGCTGGAGCTACTCCATCGCGCCGATGGCCATCTGGCAGCCCACCTCCGTCATCAACGTGTCGGCCAGCGCGGGCGTTATCTGGTTCGAATTCCAGAACAACGACCCGACCGTGTCTGACGATTCCGATCCGGTGGGATTCTTCGGCAACATCATTGTCACCCACCGCTTGACCCAGAAGTACACTCACTCACTAGGGTTCTCACGCTCCTACAACTACGGTTACCTCTCCAACTTCACCATTGTGGACAGCCTGGTTTACGGCTGGAACTGGCAAATCGCCAAGAAGATCAATCCCCGCGGGCGCTTCGGGTGGGACCGCGGCAACGACTCAGGCGGCACCAACCCGGAAGACTACGACCGCTTCTACGTCTATGTCGGCATGGACTACCGCTTCTCCAACAATCTTATCGCCGGCCTCAACTACGAGTGGAGCCATCGTAATTCCAACATTTACAACCGTACTTTCGACCGTAACCGCGCCTGGCTGGACGTACGGTACGACTTCTAACTACTGCAAACGCGTTACGGATGTGCATCCACACCCTATTGCTGAGCCATTCGGCAAAAATAGTGCACATTTTTTCCGTGACACCGGGAATAGGGTGGACCCCCCAGTATCTTACTCGAAATATTTAAGTCACCCATGAGAACGCCGATACGCCTATCCATGAAATTACCTTTCTTCCTAGTGGGTATGCTTGGTTGTCTTGTCCTGACCGCGCAGACGACCACGATCCCCGGGCTCGGCCGCTACCAACCCGAGCCGGAAACGCCTGCTCCCAAGCCGATCGAGTCCGCCCCGGTGGCCAAGCCTTCGAGCACCCGCGGCATTGACGTCGTCCCCGAGGAGGAAACAGCCACCACGGCCAAGCCCAGCGTCGTGCGCATTGGCAAGCCCGAGACCATGGAGCTGCTTGACGACACCAAGCCCATCAAGCTGGGCGACAAGCTTGAATACATGGTGGCTGAGGACCGCGATCCGCCCATCGTGCTCTTCGTGGCCGAAGATGGCCGGGTCGATGTTCCCCTCGTCGGAAAAGTCCAGGCCGTGCACAAGACCGCACGCACGCTGGCCAAGGAATTGAGTGCCAACCTGGAACAGGAGTACTATTATCAGGCGACCGTTCACATCGCCGAACACCGTGGCGCCCGTACGCGCGGTGAGGTCTTTGTCATGGGTCAGGTTCTGCAGCAGGGCATGGTACCCATCCCGCAGAACGAAGTCATGACTATCAGCCGCGCCATCCTGAACGCCGGCGGCTTCGGTCCCCGTGCCGATACCGATCGCGTAACGGTCATCCGCCGCGACCTGGAGAGCCCGGACGATGAGAAACGCATCGAGGTCAACGTGTCAGACATTCTGGAAAAAGGCCAACTCGACAAGGACTTGGTCCTGCAACCCAACGACCTCGTCTTCGTCGCTCCTGTGGGTGACACCAGCGGCACCTTTACCATCACCGGCGCAGTGCGCGCCCCCGGGTCCTTCGCCATCGCGGCCAACCAGCAGCTTTACCTGAGCCAAGCCATCCTGCAGGCCGGAGGCCTGAACGAATGGGGCGACGGAACGGACGTCATGCTCATCCGCTACGATGAGAACAACACCCGCTCCGAGCAGGTCATCAACGTGGAAAAAATCCTCAAAAAGGGTATCCGCGACGACGACGTCCTAATCCAGCCCGGCGACCAGATCATCGTGGATGAGAAGTGGATACAATTCTAAACAAACGTTCGAAAATCATTGCTAATTGAGAATACAACATTATTAGCCCACAGTGTGAGGGAATATAGCCGATGAGCGATTTACCGTTCAAAGAGACCGAAAAAGAGTTCGATTGGTCAGAAATGATGCATACGTGGATTTTCCGCGCACGCATCGTGTTTCGCCGTCTCTGGTGGGTCTTCCTGTTGACCGTCGCCGCCGGTGTCGGCTACCAGGCCTACCTGGAGCTCAACCGTGAGCCGCTCTTCGTCTCCTACTCACGTATGATTATCGACGGGCGTATCGAGTTGCCCGAGGGAGCCAGCTACGTCGAAGTCTTTGCCAACTTCTGGGGCACCCAGATGGAGCTAATGAAGAGCCCCATGGTGCAACGCCGTGCCCGCGACCGCGTCCAGGCCCTCCATCCGGAAATCAAGCCGGACCCCTCCATCCAGATTAGCGTCCGGCAATCCGCCGACGCCAACATCTTCATCCTGACCGCGCACGGGCGTGAGCCGAAGTACACGCAGTACTTCCTCGATGCGCTCATGTATGAATATCTCAATTACAAGAAAGAGCGCCGCTCCCAGACCTCCGAGAACACCTTCCTGACCATTATGGACAAGGTGCTCGAGTACCAGCAGCAGATCGAAGACCTCGAACAGCAGAAGCTGGAATTCCAGAAGCAGAACAACATCGTCTTCCTGCAGGAGCGCGGCAACAACGCCGGCACCTACCTGGCCGAGCTGAACAACCGCGCCGCCGCCTTGCGCAACCAGCTGCGCCAGCTCAAGCAGATTGAGGTCGAAGTCGTCGACCCGAGCAAGATCGCACCCGCGACCGATAATTACCTGGCTCAAGTCGACGAGGAATTCGCCGAAGCCCGCAAGATCGTGCAAAAGCTCAAGGCCGAACGTTCCGAGTTCGCCATCTACATGAAGCCCAAGCACCCGAAGATTATCGAGCTGAACCGCGAAATCGAACGCCAGGAAAACCTGCTTAATATCTATCGCCGCTCCAGCCTCGCCCAGGTCGCCCAGCAGAAGGAACAGACCGAAAAGGAACTGCAGGACATCGAGGTGCAAATCAGCGACCAGGAGCAGGAAGCCCTCAAGTTTAGCCGCCTCTTGGCCGAGTTCGACCGTATTGGTTCACGCCTCGCCAGCGTCAAGGGCCTGCACGAGCGCCTGCTCGACTCCATTCAGAAAATCGACCTTTCCCAGGACCTCGACCAGGAAATCGTCTCCGTGCTCGAGCCCGCCACTCCCGCCATGCAGCCCCCGGCCGACATGGCCAAGCAGCTCCTCAAGGGCGGCATGGTCGGCCTCGCCCTCGGCTCCGGCATCCTCTTTTTCTTTGCCATGATGGACAACCGGCTCGTTTCGGTGGACGACCTCAGCGCCCGCTACGACACCCCGGTTCTCGGTATCATCCCGCTGCAGAAACAAAGCGACGGCAAGGTCGAGATGCTCAAGACCAACGACGACCGCCTGATGTTCGCCGAGTCCTGTCGAAACATCCGAAGTTCGCTGCTGTTCATGGACCGCGAAGGCCCGCACCCGCAGACCATCCTCATCACCAGCTCGGTGCCCTCCGAAGGCAAGTCCACCCTCACCGGGAACCTGGCCATCACCCTCGCCTTCGCCTCCGCCCGCATCCTCGCCGTCGACGCCGACCTGCGTCGCGGCCACATGCACGAGAACTTCGGCATCTCCAACAACGCCGGTCTCACCGGCCTGCTCACCGACCCCTCGCTCAAGCCCGAGGACATCATCCAGAAGACCAGCGTCGAAAACCTCGAGGTCATCACCTGCGGCGATTATCCGGACCGTCCCGGTGAGCTGCTCATGAGCCGCCGCTTCGACCAGATATTCGACGACCTCAAGCAGCATTACGATTACATCCTTTATGACTGCCCGCCGGTGCTGGCCACCGACGACACGCCCAGCTTCGCCACCAAGGCCGACGCCGTGCTCTTCATCGTCCGCGCCAACTACACCCGCGCCCGCCAGATCAAGAACGCCATCGACACCCTGACCCTGCGGGGCATCAAGGTGCGCGGCTTCATCATGAACTTCGTCGATAACCGCGAGCCGAGCCACTACTATTACAAGTACTACGACTATTATTCCTATCGTAGCTACAAGCCCGGCGCCGGTCGCGAACGTGATGCCGCCGCTGCAGCCGCCAAGAAAAAGGGCTAAGGCAAGGCCTAACTTAAGGCTTTCCCGACCCTGAAGCGCTCCATAGAAAGGAAGCCATATGTCTTCCTTTCGGTTTCGCCCCTCTCGTCTCGTTGCCTCAATGGCGCTCTTTGCGCTGGCCTTGCCATTAAGCGCCCAGAACAGCATCCAGGCGCCGCCCCGCCCGCTCGTTGGCCAGAGTTCCGCCAGCAGTGAGAGCACCCGGCCCGTCGGCAACCTCCTCCTCACCCTCAAGGTCTACAATCAGGACGTACAGCTCAACTCCATGGAGCTGCTCCTGGCCAACAAGCCTACCCAGTTCACCGTCGAGCTTATCGACCCAAGGGACAAGCTCGGCCAGATCATTAAATTTACAGGGATACTCAAGCAGCTCCAGAACGGCAGCTACACCTTAAGCTACTCCCTGAACAAATCGCTCGCCCTCGAATACAACGGCAACACTCAGTACCGCGATGTCGGCTGGCAGGCCATGGTGGAAATTAGCCCGGACAAGCCCATCACCCTGATGAAGAACAGCGACACCCGCTACATCCTGACCCTCAGTGCCGCCCCCGAGCCAAGCAAGAGCACGGACAGGTCCTAACCTTACGGTAATAGCGTACGGTGACGTCGCTATCGGCGCTGGACCCGGCGCCACAGCCCGGTGCAGACCAGTGCAATAATGCCGAGCCAGGCCGCGACCGTGGCGGGCTCCGGGATGAGGCTGACTACGCGAAAGCCCGTACCATCGGATTGCGTTGTCGGGTCGCTGCTGGCAGGACTGCTCACGGACAAACGCGAGGACAGTGTGCTGTACGCGCCTCCAAAGCGACGGCGATCCGTGCTGGAAACGATTTCCTCGGTCCACTCCCATACATTGCCCCCCTGGTCGAAGGTGCCGTAAAAGCTGTCCGCAATCGCGTAGCTGCCGACATCAGTCGGGCCGTCACCGGCATTGCCAAAGTTGGCGCTGTTGCTGTTATTTGAATTGGGAGTGTTGACCGTGGGCGCGGAATCACTCTGCGTTGGATAGTTGTAGTAGCCGCCGCTCCCGCTGTTGAGCGTCGGGTCGTAATAGGCCGCCTTGTACCACTCGTCCGTCGTGGCGATGGCGACGCCCCCCGCATTGAAAGCGGTCGCGTCCCGGGTGATGGATGCGTTCGAGGGGTTGGTGACGCCGTTGAGATTGTACACGCCCGTCTCCGTCGTGCTTGCGTCCTGTGCACCGGTGAGAGAGCCGTTGGTCAGCCAGTTGGTAAAGCGCGCGGCGTTCCAGAAGGAGACGTTATTGACCGGCTTGTTCTCAAATCCCGAACGGGTACTGTAGGTATAGCTGCCACTGGTCCCGCTGCGGTCAATGCCGCCGAACCCGCTGCTCATACCGGCATTGTATAGCGCGTGGGTATCCGTCGCACCCACCGCATTCAGAAAGGCCACGTACTGCGTGTTCGTCACCTCGTAGGTGCTGATATGATAATCGTAGCCGACGGCGCCGTAGCCGGTATTGTCGGCACTGTTGCCCAAGTCGCCCACCAGTACAGTCGACAAGCTCAAGGCGGAAGCGGAGACGGCGGCCAGCAGGCCCGCCACGGTAAAGAGGCTGGTAGTTAGTCGCATAGCACCCACAGACCTATGAATATTTCGGACAAAGTCAAAGTTCGATGGTACTAAGCCCGCAAAAAGCCTACTCTACGCGCCTAAAGGTAGCGCGGTTTGTCCCCAAACCGCAGTTCCATCCTGTCGGACAACGCACGCCTCTATTCGGACATTCGACCGACCTGAGAGGCAGACGCATGCGGCTTAGGGACAAGCCGCGCTACCTCAATACCCACGGATGCGCCGTCAAAACCAGCCCCCACGTCCACCACAACCCCAACGGGGTTGCAGCCCTTAGCCCAGGGTTGGGCCGGAGCCACCCGACGGGCCTACCCTGGGTCTGGCATCCCGCACCAATCCCTACCCCGAAGGGGTTGCAGAGGCCTTCGTTTACCTTGACGTGAGAAGCGCCGCGAGACAGCTTAAGCTTAGGATGTGCAGCAGTGTTGAAACGCCAACTGAAAGGGCCGCGAGAATAGGCTGCTATTGCTCTGTTTGGGATAAGAATCCCGAATTATACAGAAAGCAAAACATCCCTGAAGGATTCTGTGGCTTATGTGAAAGATGCGGAAAACCGGGGCATACCCGGCATTTCCCAGGACCCGTTCCCTATACAGGATCGTGGTGTGATAGGTGCTACATAATTGTGGGCAAGACTTGGTTTCTGAGAATACCGTTTTTATGGATTCTCTTAATTGTGCCACTGATAATCGTGTTAATAGCTATATTTCTATAGCCAAGTATCTCTCAGCAGCTATGCCCCGTCCACCGCCTTCTTCAGCATCTCCTGAATCTGCGCGGGGTTGGCATTACTATGTGTTTACCTTGACTGAAAAAGTGCCAAGAGGCAAAAAATCTATAAATGAGCCATGAAATACGTTCGGGGCGTCTAATCGGAATCATATTCACGATTATATGTGTTCCTATTTCACTATTCATTCTGAATCTTTCTTACAGAGATCAAGAACCACTTTTATTGGTAATAGTTCTCCTTTTTTCACTAGGTGCAGCAATTGGAATCACACAACTAGTTAAGCCACCAATACTAGTCAGAGTTATTAATCGTAATCTCGAGCTGTACCCAGGAACCGTATGGAGCAATAAGCTTCAAATCTCTGTGCCCATTGACGACATTGATAGCTTACAAGTGAAGCGAATACAAATCCATGAAAATTTCACTTGGTTCCTTACACTCAACTTGAATAGACCTCAAAGTTTATCGAAAAGCGCAAAAAGGTGGGTCAAGGCCCATACTAACCACAGTGAGCTAGCCAATGATGGTGAATTGACACTGCACTGGTTGCTGAGTTGGCCCGAAGACAATGTTGAAAACGTCCAGCAAAAGCTAAAAATGCTAATCGGTAAATAGGGGCAGCGAGCATCGCGAGCGATGTGGGGCAAAGCCCAAAAAGAATGTCCTGTGCGGCCACGCACCAAGGCTACGCCCCATCCACCGCCTTCTTCAGCATCTCCACGATTTGCGCGGGGTTGGCTTTGCCTTGGGTGGCTTTCATGATGGGACCCATGAGGGAGTTGAGGGCCTTGTCGTTGCCGTCCTTGTACTGGCCGATGGCCTTGGCGAACTTCGGGTCGGCCACGGTGGCGGCGACGAGCGCTTCCAGCTCGCCAGAGTCCCCTTGCTCTTGCTTCAGGCCCTTTTCCTCGACGATGGTCGCGGGCATCAGGCCGCTGTGGGACATCTCCGCCCAGACGTCTTTTGCGATTTGCTTGGAGATGACGTTGTCGTGGATGAGGGCGACCAGCTCCCCGATGTGTGCGGGGGTGATGACGCTCTCGGCCAGCGGCGCACGGCCCTCGCCCTCGGCGGCGGTGAGGTCACGCAGCAGCTCGTTGCAAATGTAGTTGGCCACGGCCTTGGGCTCGCCCTTGCCCTTGGTGGCGGCGAGCGCGGCCTCGAAGAAGACCGACAGCTCGTAGTCCGGGCAGAGCACACTGGTCAGCGTGTACGGGAGGTCGTAGGACTCCATGTAGCGTCGCTGGCGGTCAAAAGGCAGCTCCGGCAGCTCGGCGCGGATCTTTTGCAAAACCTCCGTGGAAATCTCCACCGGCATGAGGTCCGGGTCCGGGAAGTAGCGGTAGTCGTGGGACTCCTCCTTCATGCGCATGGACTGCGTGACCTGCTGCACGGGGTCCCAGCGGCGCGTCTCCTGCACGATGACCTCGGTGTTGTTTTTCTTGGCAAAGACCTGGCGCTTGATCTCGTAGGCCACGGCGTTGCGGACGCCCGAGATGGTGTTCATGTTCTTCAGCTCGACCTTGGTGCCCAGCTTGGTCTCGCCCACGGGGCGGACGGAGATGTTGGCGTCGCAGCGCATCTGGCCCTTCTCCATGTCGCAGTCCGACAGGCCCGCGGAGACGATGGCGTTGCGAATCGCCGTCATAAAGGCAAAGACCTCGTCGGCGGAGTGCATGTCGGGCTCGGTCACGATTTCGCAGAGCGGCGCGCCGGCGCGGTTGTAGTCGACCAGGGAGTCGTTGGTAAAGTGAGTCAGCTTGCCGACGTCCTCCTCCAGGTGGATGCGGGTCAACTGCACATGGCGGTGCGCGCCCATGACGTTGCGCGAGGGCCCCTCCATCTCGATTTCCACCGAGCCCCCGAGGCAGAGCGGCTGGTCGAACTGGGAGATTTGGTAGTTCTTCGGGCTGTCCGGGTAAAAGTAGTTTTTGCGGTCCCACTTGCAGCGCGGGGCGATCTCGCAGCCCAGCAGCACGCCCAACGCGGCAGCCTTGTGCACGGCCTCGTGATTCATCACCGGCAACACGCCCGGCATCCCCAGCACCACCGGGTCCGTCAGGGTGTTGGGCTCATGCCCGAAACTGTAAGGCGCCCGCGTAAACATCTTCGAGCGCGTCTTGAGCTGCACGTGTACTTCTAAACCGATGACTGCTTCGTATTCCATGAAAGGCATGTAAACTCTTTCTAGCTTTTGCCATTTCAATCCAGAGGCAAGTAATGATTGGCCGAGCATTTGCTCTTTTTTAAAAGGAATAATTGCAATCGTAAATTATCCTATATCATTACTGAGAACAGCAATCCACTACTTAGCTCAACGTTAGCATGAAATCTAAAAAAGCCACTTCCACTACATTATCCTTACTCATGGTTGGTAGCGCGCAAGCTAGTATCCAGTATAGAACAGCACCTCCTAACCTCTATGTCGGTTTATCTGATTCCGACCCCATCGACGTTGTCTGGGATGTGGATGACAATGGCACTCCGGATTTCAGGCTCATGACCAGTACAATTCCGCTTGTTATCTCGGCAATAAAACTACAGATGGGAGCCTATTACCAAATCAGTAATTCCAATGCCTTTATGATTGGAAGTGGGAAACAGTTTTTCAATGTGGTCGATGGAAAGCCTGTCGGTACAGCGACTATGACTGCCCAAGTAATCGATTATTTCGGAAGTCCTTTCACCTATCATGGGGCATGGCCAACAGCTAGTAGCTTGTCGGGCCGCGATATTTTCACCCATAAGCAAATTTTAGCTTCATTCACTGCAAATTATTCGAATGCCTTACTGTCAAATTTCAATGGTAGGCTCATTAACGACAAGACGATCCATTTTAAACTCGGATTCCGCTTTATAGGTTCAGATTCCCAAACCCATTATGGATGGGCCAACATGACCATGGATGCTTCGTTCCACGCGACCACGCTAAGCGTTGACAATTGGGCCTACGAAGACGAGCCCAATACCGCAATCATTGTGGGACAGATTCCCGAGCCCGGTGCGGTAGCCGGTGGCTTAGGTGCTCTGGCCCTAGGAGCAGCCGGCCTACGCCGCTGGCGCAAGCGCAAGGCCTGCAAAGTTGATTAAGGTATAAAACTACCCCAACGGGGTTGCGTCATTTAGCGAAGGGTTGCCGCAGGCTACCCTGGAAATCCCGGCCCGATAATCCACCAACCCCAACGGGGTTGCGGAACCCGTTCGGCAGGCGCCCTATGCAACCCCGCCTGCCCTGAGCCAGCCGTGGGGTTGGGGTTGGTGGTGTGTGGGGTTCGCCTACCCAGGGTAGGCTCGTTGCACTCGCTCAACCCTGGGCTCAAGGACGTTACCCCGTTGGGGTAAGGGGCAACGTTTAAGTAAAGGTAGCGCCTACCGTCCCGTTGGGCAGTTTCAGGTTGACGACAGGTAGGGATGGACCGCCGGGCCATCCGCGTTTCAGAGGGTTGGCATGAGCGCGATAATCTACTGGCTCAACCTACTGGTTCATCCAAAAATACGTCTCCAAATGCTCTTCGGCTTTAGTGGTTCTGGGAAAGACTCTTCTGTTATATTCTTCATTAGAGTTCTCTCTCCTCCCGTGTGAGTCCAAACCGTTATCTCAACTCGATCCTGATCATCCCATTCTATTTTTCTTACGAGACCATCGCCTGAACCCACTGTTATTTCAGTTTCCTTTTGGAGGTCGAAAACAACAATTCTGTAGTATGGATTACCTTTTGCTATACTGAGCTGATACGCTGCAAAGAACCTAGAGTCTTTGCTGAATGCCATCGCTTCACCGAATTCTCTTCCTTCGAGCTGAAAGCTCGTTTCTTTGAGTTCAATCTTTCCAAAGAGTGGACTTCCCATTCGCACTTCCTGAAAGTCTGTGCAAATTGCTTCAAATTTTCCGTTGGGTGATTTCATTTCATTCGCCTAACAAGCGACTGGGAAGTTTTCAGATAATCTTCCAAAAAACACGACTATAAACTGATATTGACGGCTTGACTGGAGTCTGCGCCCTACCCTCTGAGAGGCAGCGCGGCGGATGGCTCGGCGAGCCATCCCTACCTTCACCATCAGGATGCAACTGCGGCTTGGGGACAAGCCGCGCTACCTTTTACCAATCTGAAAGCGGACGGTTGAGGACAATCGTCCCTACCCTGAGAGGCAACGCGGCTGACCCTTTCCGTGCTTCCCGAACTTCCTGTTAAACCAATCCCTACAAACTCGGGTGCAGTTTCACCCAGTCGTGGGCTTGTTCGTACTGGTGGGCGGCGGCGAGGAGGGTGCCTTCGCCGAAGGCGGGGCCTATGAGCTGCATGCCGAGGGGCAGGCCGCTGCTGGAGAGGCCGCAGGGCAGGCTGAGGCCGGGGAGCCCGGCGAGGTTGACGTTGATGGTGAAGATGTCGTTGAGGTACATCGAGAGCGGGTCTTCCGTCTTTTCGCCGAACTTGAAGGCCGGGCTGGGCGTGGTGGGCGTCAGGAGGAAGTCGCACTGGGCAAAGGCGTTTTCGAAGTCCTTGCGGATGAGCGTGCGGACCTTTTGCGCTTTCAAATAAAAGGCGTCGTAGTAGCCGCTGGAGAGCGCGTAGGTGCCGAGGATGATTCGGCGTTTGACCTCCGGCCCGAAGCCCTCGGCGCGGCTCTGGAAGTACAAATCGATGGCGTCTTTGAACTCCTTGGCGCGGTGGCCGTAGCGGATGCCGTCGTAGCGGGACAGGTTGGAGGAGGCCTCGGCGGGCGCGAGGATGTAGTACACGGGCACGGCCAGCTCGGTCGTGGGCAGGCTGACTTCCACAATCTCGCAGCCCTGCGCGGCGTACCAGTCAATCGCGCCGCGGACAGCGGTCATGATTTCCGGGTCGAGGCCGTCGATGAAGTACTCCTTGGGCACGCCGACGCGGAACTTTTTGCCTGCGCTGGTCTTGACCGCTTCGAGGCATTTCGGAGGCTCGACTTTGAGTGAGGTGGAGTCACGGTTGTCGTGGCCCATGATGGCGTCGAGCAGCAGAGCGGAGTCTTCCACGGTGCGGGCAAAGGGGCCTATCTGGTCGAGGCTGGAGGCAAAGGCGATGAGGCCGTAGCGCGAGACGAGGCCGTAGGTGGGCTTGACCCCGACCACGCCGCAGAAGGCCGCGGGTTGGCGGATGGAGCCGCCGGTGTCGCTGCCGAGGGAGATGGGCACCTGCCCTGCCGCGACGCAGGCCGCGCTGCCGCCGCTGCTGCCGCCGGGGACGCACGCGGTGTCCCAGGGGTTCTTGCTCGGGGCGAAGCCGCTGTTCTCGGTGGAGGAGCCCATGGCGAACTCGTCGAGGTTGCAGCGACCCGTGAGCACGGCGCCCTGCCCTTTGAGCAGCCCGGTCACGTGCGCATCGTAGGGCGAGACGAAGTTCGCCAGCATCTTGCTGGAGGCGGTCAGCGGCTGGTTCTTTTCCGCGATGACGTCCTTCAGCGCCACGGGCACGCCGTCCAGCGGCCCGAGGGCCTTGCCGTCCTTGCGGCGCTTGTCGCTGGCGTTGGCCTGCGCGAGCACGTGGGCCTTGTCGAGCGAGTTGAAGGCCGCGACGCTCGGCTCGGTGGCCTCGGCACGGTCGAGACAGGCATTGGCGATATCCACGGAGGACAGCGCGCCGCTGGCAAGGAGCGTGGAGAGTTCAGTGGCGGTTTTGAAAGTAAGGTCGGACACGGTTCGTTGGAAAGGAATAAGGAGTTTCTAATTATTTAAATCCGTAAGCGCTTTATATTCTTCACTTACGCTAGAGCGAATTTCTTTTATCAAGTCTACCACATGTGATTCTGAAACGTGACCAGTTCTAACAGACATATCGTTTATATAGTGATCTAATTCGTATAATTCTGGCAAATAACAAGAGCGCTCAAATTCTGGGTTATAATAGAGCAAACTAGCTACATTACTAGCCATCCAGTCGTAATCTCTGTCTTCAAGTGTCTTGTCACAGACGCGCATAAATGTCTTCAGAAAATGTCTTCTCTCGAAGCTAGACCCGCATATATTTTCTATCTTGCGATATATTTCATCCCAAGGAGCTTTTTCCATAGTACTCAGCTCAATCATTTCGATTGTCGGATTTTCTTGCTTGATAATCTCATCATCTACGAGGCGCATCACGTAATCAGTATCGATAAATCCGAAATGAGCATCAGATAGCCATTGTAAGAAATCCTCTCTCATATTCAGGCATACTGACATTTAAAAACAGTTAAGCATCCTCGACGACCTTGGGGACGACGATTTGGTTGTCGCGGGACTCGGGGGCGTTGCGGAGGACATCGGCGATGGGCAGCGGCTCGCGGGGCTCGTCGGCGTCGAGGACGTTGACCAGCGGGAAAGCGTGCGCGGTGGGCTCGACGCCCTCGGTGTCGACGGCGTTGAGCTTGTCCATGTGGCCAATGATTTGGTTAAGCTGGCGCGCGTAGGTCTGCTTCTCCTCGTCGCTGAGCGCGAGGCGGGCGAGGCGGGCCACGTAGTCGATATCAAGGTCTGTTTCTGCCATAGAGAGGAACAAGCCAAAGACTTTGCACCCAACAGGCAAAACCATTTTTGAACCACGGATTTCACAGATTACACAGATGAGGGTGGATTTTATCCGCGTAATCCGTGTAATCCGTGGTTCTGACATTATGGCACAGACTTGGCATATCGCCGCGCTTTATCGCTTCGCCCACCTGCCGCGCTACGCCGCGCTGGCTAAACGGCTG
Organism: Verrucomicrobiia bacterium; assembly: GCA_030432235.1. Taxonomy (GTDB): domain Bacteria; phylum Verrucomicrobiota; class Verrucomicrobiia; order Opitutales; family Cerasicoccaceae; genus JAUIHT01. The sequence goes on from JAUIHT010000002.1 coordinate 241,973, forward strand.
CGCCTGGCCGGGCCACGGCTCGGCATCCAGGGCACACTGCTGCTGGCCGAAGAAGGCATCAACGGCACCATCGCCGCGCCCAGCCGCGAACAGCTCGCCGAATACCTGCTCATCATCCGGCGGGAAAAGCCCCTCCGGCGGCTGGAGATCAAGCTCGCCCAATGCGACTTCTGCCCCTTCAAGCGCTTCAAAATCAAGCTAAAGCCGGAGATCGTAACCTTTCGCCAACCCGGCATCGATCCGCTCACTCAGGCGGGCGCCTACGTCGAGCCGGAGGACTGGAACGCCCTCATCGACGATCCCGACGTGCTGCTCATCGACACGCGCAACCACTACGAGGTGGAGGTCGGCAAGTTCAAGGGCGCGGTCGACCCCGGCACGGAGGACTTTGTTGGCTTCGCCGATTTCGTAAAACAACAGCTTGAGGCCAACCAGCAAAGAAAAGTGGCCATGTACTGCACCGGTGGCATTCGCTGTGAAAAAGCCAGCGCATTTCTAAGGCAAAAAGGCATCGACGAGGTCTACCATTTACATGGCGGCATCCTGAAGTACCTCGAATCCGTCCCAGCCAGTCACAGCCGATGGGAGGGGGAATGCTTTGTCTTCGATTACCGGGTGGCTGTCGATCATCAGCTTCAACCCACCAAAAAATGGTACATTGACGATAAAAGCTATCTTCCAGCACGTAAAAGCCAGGCAAATACCTGAAATCGTACCGTGCAGATCGACATAAAAAGTGATTTGTTATTGCCTAGAATGCCCTACCCCGCACAAAAGACCCTCTTTTGGTATCCCGAGATGCGCCCCAAGAACAACCCACATACATCACCAAACTCAAAGGCATTCTTTGTATTACTGTTAATCGCTTCGCTTCTGCTCGGTGGTTGCGGCGGCAGCTCGAACAAGGGTTTCGCGGATAACGAGGCCCGCCTCGAAGAAGCCGCCAAGGCATTGACCATCTATGACTTCGATAAAGCCTACAAGCTGTTGACCCCCATCCAGGACGAGCTGGAAGTCGGCACCCCACTCTGGGAAAAAGCAACTTACACGCTGGCCCTGGCCGCCTGGCACAAGTCACCGCCGGACTCCTTCAACCTCGGTCAGGCAACCGAACTGCTCGATTCCCTGATTAAGCATGGCTCCTCGGAGGACTTGGTGGCGACAGCCCGCATTGACCTGGGCCGTATTTACGAAGTCCCCAGCTACCCCGGCGACACGACCGACGTGGAAAAGGCGCGGGCTCTGTATCGGGAAGTCATCGAAACCCATGCCGGCGACGACTTCGGCTATCAGGCCATCATGCGCTTGGCCCAGACTTATGTGCAGCAACTTGACGAGGCCGGCCTGGAAGAAGCTTTTCGCCTGATACAAGTCGCAGTGGACGACTACCCCGAAAATCCCTGGAAGGCGGTAGCCGCACAGTACCTGGGCGATCTTTACGCCGACGATCTCGGCGATTACGCGAAAGCGCTTGAGGCCTATCAGATTGCCCAGAAGATAGGGTTTCCCGTTCGCTCGAAGGCAGACATCTACACCTGGCGCATGGGTATCTTCGCCGAACGGGCGGGGCAGGAACGCCTGGCCATGGATTATTTCCATGAGGTGGTCACCGACTTCCCCCGCAGCGTTTATGGCACCTATGCGCGGGATCGCATCGCCACGTATCTGGAGGAGCACCCCGACTCATCACTGACCGTGCCTAAAATCGGCCAATCCAAAATCGGAGGTAATGGTTGATGAAAAAATTCAATATCAATTACATCGCCCTCCTTATCCTGGTTGTAGCCTACGTCTTCGCCGCTGGACGCTTTTTTTACGTCGCGGGCTATTTCGGAAAGGAAAAAGAGCACGCCTCCGACGAAAAAGTAGTCCGGGTAACCCACTGGCAGTTGGAGCCTGGCTACCGCGATGCCCTCGACTGGGCCATCGAAAAATACAACGAGCTGCCCCACGTAAAAGCCGCCAATGTGCGTGTGGAGCAAGCCGCCATTACGGAGAAGGTTTACAACCAGTTCATGAACGTTCACCTGATCAGCGGCACGGCTCCCGATATCGCCGCCAAGGGTAAGACCCAGCTGATCAAGGGGAATGCCGTCGCGCGTTACTACGCACCGCTCGGGGTTTACATCAACGACCCCAACCCCTACAACACCGCTGAATATCTGGACCCCGACCTGGATCCCGAACTGGCCGAATACCTGGGCAAGGCTTCCTGGAAAGACACCTTCACGGACGGGATGCTCGGCGGGTTCGACGAGGAACTGGATGATTATTACGCCATTCCCATCAGTACCTGGGGCAGCATGCGTATGTTCTACAACGCGAAGCTGCTGGACAAAATCAAGACCTTCATTGAAGAGGCCATGGAAAAGCAGCCTCAACCAGCCTGGCTGCAAGCCTGCTGGATAAAGAAGGATGCCGATGGTCAAACAACCGGCTATCTGCCCAATAACCAGCGCCTGCACGACTGGCTTAAAACCGACGAACCGCCCGAAACCATGGGGCAGCTCATTCTCTACTGCGAGGCCACATTGGCTTATGCCGAAGCGGAAAATCGCCCCTATCTCGTTCCGGTTTCCGCGAGTAATTACACGATCAGTAACCTGGCCCAAACCTACGAAGCCAGCTTTATGACCGAATTCACCGAAAAGGGCGAAGTTGAAATCGGCTCCGGCGTCGATAGTTTCGAAACCTACGCCGCCTGGGGCGCCGGTATTTGGTCTTTCGATTCTCCAGCCATTGACGCCTACTATCAATTTGCCCAACTGGTGAACCGCTACTTCCCGCAGGGCTATCTCGGCCTCGACCGCGAGCAGGCCCAACGACGCTTCATCCTGGGCAATGCCGCCATGATCTCTTCGGGTGGCTGGGACGCCGCCGGGATATTCGCGGGGGCCACCAACCGTGATGACCCCGAGGACTCATTTGACGTCATTGTCCGGCCGGTTCCGATGCCCGCCGCTGACGAGCGCTGGGCCGAATACTTGAAATATCCCAAGTCTGAGGCGGACTTCAAGGCGGGCGTGCCCATGGCCGTCAACAAACAGTCCCCCAACCTCGATTGGTCTCTGGACTTCCTGCGCTTCATCACCTCGCAGCCTATCAATGAGGGCCTCAACCAACGCGCAGCGTGGCTTAGCTCCATTGTAGGCGGCGAAAACGTGGATGACATGAAGCCGTTTACTCCCGAGCCGGAGGGCTTCCCCCCCGGTGACGCACTTTCGGTGCGCGGTGCCATTGCTAAAATCGACACCTATTTTATCAGCCAGAGCAACCTGGTCACCTCCGGCGATATTTCCCTCGATACCTTCAAGGAGCGCATGCAAACCTACCTGAGCAGCCCGAGGCTCGGTGTTGACAATTATTGGTTCCGCAAACGCCAGGAAGAAGAGGACAAATCCGTTGCCCGCGACCGTTCCATCAGTGTGGAAGGCTACCAAGTGCTGATGGACGACGACCCCAATGCCGCTATCCGCCTGCGGGCGCTCTTTTACAACTCCCTAATCCTGGATGAGGCAATCAACATCCAGAAGCTGTGGGAAGAATATCATCCCGGGAAACCCTTTCCTCAATTCTAGACGTGGCAGACTCCAACAGCATGACTGAAAAGACCCGCAACAATCAGGTTTGGCACCGCTTCAAGCTGCGCTTGATGCTGTACCTGCTGTGCCTGCCTACCATTGGGTCCCTCCTCGTATTTAGCTACTACCCTAAGGCGGACGTTGTACTGATGTCTTTCTTCCGGTGGATTCCCGGCCAGGTACTGGAGTTCAACGGCACGAGCAACTACCAGGAGGCCTTCGCCGATCCACTCTTCTGGAATTCCTTTAAGCTGGTAGGCGTTCTCCTCCTGGCCAATCTGGTCAAACTATGGCCCGGCATCCTGGCGGCGATTGCCCTGCACCGCATAGCCAGTAACAAACTCCGCTATTTTTTCCAGGTATGTTTCGTCGTGCCCATGGTCATTCCCATGATGGTCTGGCTGTTGATCTGGAAAAGCTTTTACGATCCTGACTTCGGCCTGCTCAATCGCGTCCTCAACGGAAGCGGGGCCATGGACATCCTGCAGGCGCTCGACACCGCCATGCCGGCGCTCTCCAATGCCTTGCAGCCCGCCTTCAATGGCTTTTTCAATCCTGTCTTCGGTGGTCTTGGCGGACTGATTCTGCTCGGGGTGTATATTTTTGCCCTCGGTAATCGCAAGGAGCACGATCAAAGCCGCTGGGCTGATTACGGCGCCATTTTCTCACTCGCATTGGTGGTGCCTGTCATGAGCCTCCTGGGACTGATGAGCACCGCCTCGGGCCTGGGCATCACCCTGCTCATCGCCGTCGGCGTGATGTTCTGGCTCAGTCGCCGCCTGGGCAATTCCTGGATCGCCTGGCCTTTTGTCGTCCTTGCCGGCGTAGTCGTTTTCTGGAATGAGCTCTGGAGACTGCCCCTGACACTGGTGGTCGCAATCGGGGTCTTCGAGCTGGTCCGCGCCAAACGGGATTTCTACACCGGCAAGCCCGTCTTGATGATGATCGCACTCAGCATCATCACCGTCGGCGCCGCCCTCGTGCTGCTCGGAAAAGTCTGGACCGACCCTATCGGCCAGTTCGAGACCGGCACCCCGGCTTGGCTGGGCAACCCGGACCTCATCGTGCCCTCCCTTATCTTCTGGGGCTTCCCCTGGGTCGGCACCGTCGGCGTTCTCATCTATCTTTCCGGCCTGCAGAACATCCCGCAGGACGTCTACGAAGCCGCCGAGCTGGACGGTGTTTCGCCCCTCGGCATGATCTGGCACATCGAGCTGCCGCTCATCATGACGCAGGTGCGCATCAACCTCATCTTCATGACCATCAGTACCCTGACGGCCTACGAAACCTTCCTTATCCTCCTCGGGCCGGACGGCGGTCCGGACAACCGCGGGATGGTGCCGGGCCTGTACATGTTCCGCTCGGCCTTCACTGAGGGGCGTTTCGGTTACGCCTGTTCCCTCGGTATGGTGCTCTTCGTCATCATCATCCTGCTCACCATCGTTTACCAGAAATACGTCCGCGTGGACAAGTAGCCCTATGCCCAAGAAAGCCAGCAAGCTCGGAGAAGTCGTCAAAGTCGGTTACGTCGCCTTTGTGCTGTTCTTTGCCTTCGTGCCTCTATTCATCATGCTGGTCGTCAGCTTCAAGAGCAACGAGCAGTACATGGCCAACCCCTGGTTTTTCGACAACCCGGCCACGTGGAAATGGGAAAACTGGTCCATCGCCTGGGATACCGTCAGCGGCTATATTTCGAACTCGATTTTCGTTTCCGTCACCGGCACCTGCATCACCCTGTGCATCGTGCTGATGTCCTCCTATGCCATCGCGCGCTATAACTTTCCGGGTAAGAATCTGATCTTCTACATGGTCATGGCCACCATGTTCCTGCCCGGCACCGTAGCGGCACTGGTCACCCTTTTCGACCTGCTGATGCGCCTGAACCTGGTCAATTCGCTCTGGGCCCTCGTCGTGATGGCGCCCGTGGCCGGTCAGGTCGCCGGCGTGTTTATTCTGCGCAACTTCATCGAGGACATCCCCAAGGAGCTTTTCGAATCCGCCCAGATCGACGGCGCCGGACACTTCCAGCAAATCCGCCACATCATCCTGCCCTTGTCGGCCTCGATTATCTCCGTGGTCTGCATCATGGACTTCCTGCACTCCTGGAACAACGTCATCCTGCCGTTGCTGCTCCTGCGCGACAACGACCTGCTGACCATTCCCGTGGGCCTGTTCCGTCTCGACGGTGAGTACGTCAAGCAGTACGGGCAGCTCATGGCCGGCTACACCATTGCCTCGGTGCCATTGCTGGTCATCTTCCTCTTCTCCATGCGCTTCTTCGTCAAGGGCCTCTCCGCCGGCGCGGTCAAGGGCTGAGCGAAGCGATTGCATTTGTCCGCCAAACGTTCAAGGTATGGCTTTCACCATGCCTTCAAACGAGCAGCCGCGCAAAGTCCTCGTCGCCCTCTCCGGGGGGGTGGACAGCGCCGTGGCCGCGATGCGGCTCAAGGACGCCGGGCACGACGTCGCGGCCGCCTACATGCGCACCTGGATGAACGAAGAAGGCGGCGCGGTCTTTGAGGACTGCCCCTGGGAGGAAGACATTCAAAACGCCAAGGCCGTTTGCGCACATCTCGGCATCCCCTTTGAGGTCGTCAACCTCATCGATGCCTATCACGACCGCGTGGTCGACTATCTTGTGGAAGGCTACCGGCGCGGCGTCACCCCCAACCCGGACATCATGTGCAACCGCGAGATGAAGTTCGGCGTCTTCCGCGACTACGCCAAGAAGGAAGGCTTCGACGCGGTCGCGACCGGACACTACGCGCGCCGCCTCACCCACCCCGAGGGCACGGCGGGCATCCGCGAAGGCCTCGACGGCAACAAGGACCAGTCCTATTTCCTCGCTCTCGTCCGCCAGGAGCAGGTTCGCGACGCCCTCTTCCCTATCGGCGAATTGGCCAAGCCCCGCGTGCGGGAGCTCGCCCGCGAACGCGGCCTGCCCAATGCCACACGCAAGGACAGCCAGGGCATCTGCTTCCTGGGCAAGGTGCGCATCGCCGATTTTTTAAAGCATTATATCCCCGACAAGCCCGGCGAGATTGTACGTGCCGACGGCGCCGTGCTGGGCCAACACCGCGGCCTGCACCGCTTCACCATTGGCCAACGCCACGGCATGGGCATCCCCAGCAACACCGACAACAAGAACTACGTCGTCGTCGCCAAGGACTTTGCTTCCAATCAACTCGTAGTTGCCTTTGATGAACCCGGCACTCCCGGCCTCTACGAAACGCGCTTCCGCCTTCGCGGCCTGAGCTGGCTCGGGAAGCCCGTCACCGAGGCCGGCGAAATCGAAGTCCGCCCACGCTACCGCGATCCACGCTTCACAGTACAATTCACACCCACAGACACAGACGGCGCGGAAATCGTCTTCCCCGAACCCCAGCGTGCACTCGCCTCCGGGCAAGTCGCCGCCTTCTACCGTGGCGACGAGCTCCTCGGCGGCGGCTTTTTTGCTTAGCTCCACTTGGTTGAATAGATGCGAGACACCCTTTTGTGAACAAAAGTGTTTCTCGCGCTCTTCTCAAAAAACTTTAATATTTGCGAGCAGCCCTAGGTCCATGCTGCTCTGCCTCACGGTGCCCCGTGGGGCCAGGGTGTGTCGTTGCGACGGTATTCCTGACCGGTAAACTCGTCGAAGTAATCGTTAACCCACGGATGGACAACGCACTCGCCCGAGGTGTCCGCCGCCAGGTTGCTCTCTGCCACGTAGGTAGCGTGCGCGGCGCCATCCACCAGTACATGATACCATGGCTGCTCGCGGTCGGGTTGGGTCTTATTGGCCTGGTACCACGCTTCGTCAGCCTGGCATTCGCGATCAAGCGCAACGATCACCCCGCGGTAGTCATAGCGGAGATGACGCACCAGTTGCCCCTCCGTGAACTTCGGCGGGTGGCCCTCGAAGAGCTTGCGTGGTGCGATCATCGTGTGAGTCGATAGCGGATTCCCCCGGGCATAAAGCTTAAAACGTTCCGGCTCCGCCGATTACACGGTTTTTTCCAAACACCGCTTTTCCGTTGCCGGAAGCCTCCCTGCACTTATTCTCTATCACAACCCCTGATAGCTATGCCGACTCCGAGTCGATTAGGGAATTTTTTTGCGCAAAAGCCATAGATAAGTGTTGCTAACATAATAATTTTCTCCCATAAGCGTTTGTAATCTAACAAAAATCCAACCTCATCATGAAATCAGCCACCCTCGAACTCCGTTCCGAAGCGCCGACCAAGCACAAGGCCCTCCTCAAGTGGGTCGACAAAATGGTCACCATGTGCAAACCGGATCAGATCCACTGGTGCGACGGCTCACAAGAAGAAGCCGACGCCCTCTTCTCCGAAATGATGGAGAGCGGCATGTGCATCAAGCTCAGCGAAGAGAAGCGCCCGAACAGCTACCTCTTCCGCAGTGACCCGCGCGACGTCGCGCGCGTTGAGAGCCGCACCTTTATCTGCTCCGTCAACAAGGACGACGCTGGCCCGACCAACAATTGGGAAGAGCCCCGCGCCATGCGCCACAAGATGAAGAAGCTCTTCGAAGGCTGCATGAAGGGCCGTACCATGTACGTCATCCCCTTCAGCATGGGCCCTGTCGGCGGCCCGATCTCCCAGATCGGCGTCGAAGTGACCGACTCGCCCTACGTCGTCGTTAATATGCGCATCATGACGCGTATGGGGCAGGCCGCCCTCGACGCTCTGGGCACGGACGGCTTCTTCGTCCCCTGCCTGCACTCCGTCGGTTGCCCGCTGGAGCCCGGCCAACAAGACGTGACCTGGCCCTGCAACCCGGAAAACACCCACATCGTCCACTTCCCCGAGGAGCGCACCATCGTCTCCTTCGGCTCCGGCTACGGCGGTAACGCCCTGCTCGGCAAGAAGTGCTTCGCCCTCCGCATCGCCTCCACCATGGCGCGCGACGAAGGCTGGCTGGCCGAGCACATGCTCATCCTCGGCGTCACCGACCCGGAAGGCAACAAGACCTACGTCAGCGCCGCCTTCCCGAGTGCCTGTGGCAAGACCAACTTCGCCATGCTCATCCCGCCGAAGGAAATGGAAGGCTACAAGGTCTCCTGCGTCGGCGACGACATCGCCTGGATCAAGCCCGGCCCCGACGGCCAGCTCTACGCCATCAACCCCGAAGCGGGCTTCTTTGGCGTGGCCCCCGGCACCTCCTACGACACCAACCCGAACGCCATGGAGTCCTGCCGCAAGGACAGCATCTTCACCAACGTGGCTCTGACCGACGACGGTGACGTATGGTGGGAAGGCATGACCGAGGAAACCCCCGAGCACCTTATCGACTGGAACGGCAACGACTGGACACCCAAGAGCGAAAAGCCCTCCTCGCACCCGAACAGCCGCTTCACCGCGCCGGCAGCCAACTGCCCGGTCATCGACGAAGACTGGGAAAAGCTCGAAGGCGTGCCGATCAAGGCCATGATCTTCGGTGGTCGTCGCATGAGCGACATCCCGCTGGTCTTCCAGGCCTTCACCTGGAGCCACGGCGTCTACCTCGGCGCCACCATGGGCTCGGAGCGCACCGCCGCCGCCGAAGGCAAGCAGGGCGAACTCCGCCGCGACCCGATGGCCATGCTGCCCTTCTGTGGATACCACATGGGCGACTACTTCCGCCACTGGCTCAAGCTCCAGAAGGACCTCGACCAGACCCCGCGCGTCTTCCACGTCAACTGGTTCCGCCGCGGGCCCAAGGGCGAATGGCTCTGGCCCGGATTCGGCCAGAACATGCGCGTGCTCAAGTGGGTCGTCGAGCGTGCCAACGGCCGCGGTTTCGCCAAGGAAACCCCCATCGGCTGGGTGCCTCGCTTCGAAGACCTCGACTGGCGCGGGCTGGACTTCTCCCTGGATCAATGGAAGGAGCTCATGGCCTACGACCGCGAAAAGCTGAAGATGCAGACGCTGCAACACGAGGAACTCTTCCTCCAGCTCTTCGAACACCTGCCCAAGGAACTCATCTTCGAGCGCGAACTGCTCATCTCCCGCCTCTAAGGCGGGGGAGCCGCAGTGGTCGTGAACTCCATTTAGCAGGATTTCCAATCGGTTTCCTATTATGAAGAAACTAGAATCCAGTTTGTTTGTGCAAATAATCGGACTGATGGTGCTTCCAGTCGTCCTGGACGCCCTCGCCGTAGCCTATTGCGGGTTTGTAGGTAAGATGCTGGCGATCTTTCTCATCCCCTTGTGCTGGGTTGTCGCGGTCTTTATCCTGACCGCGAGCGCTGAAAAGCGCATGAACCAAATCCTGCAAAAAATACAATAGTCATCTTCAGAAGCGGTATCCCGGTTCGTCATCACCCCTCCAGAGACGAACAAAGACACCGCCAAGAACATTAAAAACCTCGAAGCACGGAGCCGTCAGCGCTCCGTGCTTTTTTATACGTAATCGGCACGAGTCGAGGAAACAGTCAACCATCTCGTGCTCGACAGCGGCGCCACAAATAACTCAAAATGATATAAGCATGAAATACCTCGCTCTGCTGTTTTTACCTCTCTGCGTACTGGCTGGTGAAAACCGCACCTGGACGGACACTGCCGGACGCTCTTTTTCCGGTGGTCTCATCAGCGTACAAGACGGTACCGCCTCTATCCGACGGGAAAGTGATCAACGCATTTTCGATGTGCCGCTAGACACTCTTTCCGAAGCCGACCGCACGTACATTCAGGCCAATTACAAAGAGCCGAACTATCACTTGCAGGATATCTCCATCGCACTGGATGGGACCGGCAAGGAAGACATCGACCTAAGGATAGAATACAACCACCGAACCGTCTGGGAGGGTTCCACCCAGGCCCCGGGACCGGTTGACCTGGACATTTACGCCGACACCAACTTCAACGAGGAGCCCAAACGCGGCTATGCAAAAAACGACCGCATCTACCTCTACTTTCAAACGCCCAATTATGCCGCTCAGTGGCACCAACTCGAACTCAACGGCGACAAGTTAAAGCTCAAGGACAACAGCCGCATCCGGCTTCACAAAAAGAAATACGCCATCATCGAGTACGCCTTCTACCAAGGTGACAACCCGGACTTCACCAATCGCGAGCCCACCTACAGCGGCGTCGCGGCAGTCGGCCACTGGGGTACGCTACCGGGCTTCCGGCACGACTGGCAACTCTGGCAGGGCGATGTGGAGCAAAGCGAACTCTGGGGCAAGACACTACTGCTCGAACACCACCGAGGCAACAACGAGAACGGCATGACCGAGGCACGTGGTACAGACTTCTCCAGACTTAACCACGCGCCCGAGGAAGGCTATACCCATTTCGGTTCGTGCGGAGAGCCATCCCTTGAAGCTAAAAACGGAAAAAGCTACTACTGCCGCGTCACAGGCCACACCAACAGCACGCGCGGCTACGGCAAAATACACATCAAGGATATCGTTGATCAGCCCCCCGCCGGAATGGAAGTTCTGGAACGCTAGCGAACGTTACAGCAACTCCGCCACTTCCGCCGGATCAGACATCGGCTCCAGGCACTGAGTACCGACGCACAACTGATAGCCGCTTGGGCCATCCACATCGGCGGGGAGGATAAAGAGCGGTCGCCAGGGGCGCTCGCGCAGGGCAGCGGCCAGCGCGGCAGGGTCCGCGTCCTTGCACTTGATCACCGCGATGCCGACGGCTTCCTGGCAAAAGCCTGCCAGGGCGTGAGCAACAGCGGACGGCGCGCGTTCGGCCAGACCGGTGTAACACTTGCGCAGCTCACCCAGCTCGGCGGCGTACTCGGACTTGCCGGTCAGCGCATAGCGTTGGGCGAAGCAATGGACCAGGCTGCTGTTGCCGGCCGGGCGGGCGTTGTCGAGCCAGTCCTTCTTGCGCGCGGCCAGTTCTTCGTGATCATCGGCCACATAGAAAAAGCCGGCCGCGTGCTCGTCCCGAAATCTTTTGATCACGACATCCAGCAATTCCTGAGCACGCGCGATATAGGTGGCGCTATCTGCACCAAAAACCTCGGCATAGGCCGCCAGGGCTAGGTTGGCCTGAATGAAGTCCGCGTGGTCGTCGAGGCAGGCACGATGGCGCGGTCCGTCCGGGTACATCACAGCGGACAAGCGGCCTTCGGCGTCGCGGCAGTTTTCCCAGAGCCAATCGGCGGTCTCGCGGGCACGGGCGAACCAGTCCCCACGGTCCAGGGCGAAGGCCGCCGTGGTCAGCCCTCGCACCATGAGGGAATTCCAGGACAACAGACGCTTGGGGTCGCGCCCCGGCGACACGCGCTCCTGACGCGCCTCGAGAAGCTTGGCGCGCATCTCGGTAGCGGCGGTGCGCAGCATAAAATCGTCCGTGGCCAGCACGGGATTGGTGGTAGCATGTTCGAAGTTGCCGGCGGGTGTCACCCCGTAAAGCGCACAGAACATCTCGGCATCTTCCTTGCCGAGAACCTCTTCGATTTGCTCGGGCCGCCAGACGTAGTACTTGCCCTCCTCACCCTCGCTGTCAGCATCCAGCGAAGCGGCGAAGCCTTTGCCGTCACCCGCCATCTCGCGCTCCAGCCAGCCGACGGTTTCCTCAAGCACGGCGGCATAGAGGTGACGTCCGGTGCGCAGCCAGGCCTTGGCGTAGGCGTCCAGCAGCAGGGCGTTGTCGTAAAGCATCTTTTCGAAGTGCGGAATCTGCCACTGCGCATCGACGCTGTAGCGGCAAAAGCCGCCGCCTATCTGGTCGTAGATGCCGCCCATGGCCATGCCGTCGAGGGTCTTCTGCAGAACGAAGTCCAGGCGCTGGGCCAACCCTTTGGTGGACTCCACCGCGCGGCTGCCACGCAGGGCCAGCAGGAAGTCGACGGCCATCGACGGCGGGAACTTGGGCGCGCTGCCGAAGCCGCCTCGGTCGTCGTCGTGCTGGGAGCAGATGCCCTCCCCCGCGCGCAGGAGAGCCTGCGGCGAAAGCGCCGAACCGTCTGCGCCAAGCGGCAGATTGGCGTGGGCCATGTTTTTCAAAATGTTCTCGGCGTTCTCCTCCAGGTCACTCCGGCTGCGCTTGTAGTAGTCGGCGATGCGCATGAGGAGCTGCGGCCACGGCACGATGCCCTGCCCGGTATCCTCCGGCGGGAAGTAGGTGCCGCCAAAGAAGGGCCGCCCGTCCGGCAGGCAGAAGACGTTGAGCGGCCAGCCGCCATGGCCGTTAAGCATCTGCACGGCCTCCATGTAAATCTGGTCGATGTCAGGACGCTCCTCACGGTCTACCTTGATGCAGACGAAATGATCGTTCATCAGGCCGGCGATGTAGGCGTCCTCGAAGCATTCGCGCTCCATCACGTGGCACCAGTGGCAGGCCGAGTAGCCGATGGACACCACCAGCGGCTTGTTCTGCGCCCGCGCGGCTTCCAGCGCCTCCGGTCCCCACGGATACCAGTCCACGGGGTTGTTGGCGTGCTGACGCAGGTAAAGGCTCGGTTCGGCGGCGAGTCGGTTGGGCATAAGTAGGCCAAGGAATAGAGGAACGCGGCTCAGGGCAACCCGAGATTCCAAAAGGAGCTGGAACCATTACCAGCTTGTAATTGTAATATATTTCATTGTATATAATCCTTAAATTACTAATTACGATGGAAATTGAGAAAGAAAAACTCAAAACAGATATACTCGAATCCAAGGTCAAAATCATTGCCGTGGTGATGGCCGGCCTTTGGGCCCTGTTTACCTTCAATGCATTACGCACGGTCTACAAGTCGGATGCGAAGATTGCCGCACAAGAGGCAAGCCATGTCTCGCTCGAGTTTGATTTAGCGACGGAAACCATCCGTAGCGACAAGCCAGGCAAAATCGGCCTCGAAGTGACGGTAACAGTCAAGAATGTCGGTATTTTTGCCGTCGATCTGGACTTGAGCAGTAGCGAGGTCATGACTGTCTCCAAGCTGGATGGCTGCATAAATCCCAATTTTGTCGGCGTCACGCACTCCTACCCGGCCAAAGCCCACAGTTACATTACCGCACAGTATTTGCGAACCATGAGCTCCGCCCTGGTGACACCGGGAGTGGAGCTAAAAATCCCCTTTTACGTCGAAGTCGACGGTCCGGGCCTCTACTACGCTTCGTTTATCTCCTATATTCCCAAGTCAGTACTCGACCGCATCAATCTGCAGGAGCTTGGCGATTTGGAGGAGGAAAGCGACCTGCCTCCGGTCTGGGGAGCGCAAAAGTATTTCCGCATCGAGGAGCCCACCTAGTCGCGGCTCATCGGGACCTAGGGCCCGATGAAATCGCCTCCCCTCCCCGCTTGCCAAGTACCCGGTGGGTGTTTGGAATGGCCGGCCTTGAAAACCTTCTTCAAATGGCTCGGGGTCGCCCTGGCGGTGCTGATACTGCTGGTACTCGCGGCGCTGGCCACGCTGGGCTGGTGGTTGCCGCCCCTGGCGGAGTCACAAGCGAGCGAGATATTGGAGGACCTCGGCTTCGAGGCGGTCGAGATGGAGGTGGAACGTTTCGGCTACAGCGGCGTGACCATCACCGGGCTCGCCCTGGAGCGTGCGGAGGCGGACGTAGCCCTGCGCTCTGTCCTGCTGGACTATTCGCTGACCGGCCTGCTAGTGCGGCGACAGGCCGAGAGCCTGATCATCGACGGGCTGGACGTCACCGTGTACGTGCAGGCTGTATTGGAGGACTGGCAGTTCGGCGGCGCATTTATCGAAGAGCAGGATGAAGAGGACGGGCCGACCTCGGAGCCGCTCGCCCTGCCGGAAGACCTTTCATTGCCAGTCAAAAATCTCCTGCTCGACGACAGCTCCCTGACCCTGGAGGCGGACGGCTGGCGCAAACGGTTGAACGTGAACGCCTACCTGGAGGACGGCCGCCCCGCCCGCTACCTGTTGGAGGCCGATGACGCCGCCGACCTGATCGACGTTTCCGGCACCATCGACACCATCAGCCTCGAAAACGAAACCACCTTCCATCTGCGCATGGCGCGACCCACCGAATGGCAGGGCCTGCTCGACAGCCTGAAATTGAACACACTGCCCGAAGGGCTCGACTGGGAATCCGGCGCCTTCGAACTGGAGGGCGCACTACGCACTGACGACGCCGAGCTGGGCTCGTGGACCGTCCTCGGCTCGCTCAACAACTTCGCCGCTGAAACCGCCGACGGTTCCGCCCGCCTGGGGTTGTTCAACTTCGGAGCCAGCGGTGACGGGATGATGCCTGACAAGCTCTGGGCCGGCCTCTTCAACGGCGAAGCGCGGCTGGCCAATCCTTTGCCCGCCCGCTTTGAGTGGGAAGCCGCCACCCTGGAAACCCTCGACTCGGAACGCGTTTACCTGAAGCTCGAAGACTGGGAACTGAGCGGCGACCTCGCCATGTACAAGCTCGGAGACGTCAGCGCCACCGCCGGGCCGGTGCGTGTCCTACTGGACGGCCCCTGGGCCACCGTGCGCGGCGCGGAGGATTTGCAGCCGTTCAGTGTACGCCTTATCCTGCAGGAAGGCCCGGTGGAGATTTTCACCGGCAAAGGCAGCATCCTCGGCACGCTGGGCCTGCGCGCGGACTTCGGTCCGGTGAAGGGCGAGCCCCAATTGGAGGCCGCCGCGACCTTAACAAATGGCACCATCAACGCGGGGCCGGTCGAGATTGCCACGGAGCGTGTAAAAGTCGCGGTTGGCGGAAAGCCGCCGAATGCACTGGCGTCCACCATTTATATAAAGAACACCGACGTCACCTGGGCAAGCGACTCGGGGCATCTCACCGGGATTAATGGCGAAGTCCAGATCGCCAACATCCTGCCCCTGGCCATGCCGGAGAAGCAGACGCTCACCTTCAAACAGCTGGAGCAGGGCAAGATAGTCATCTACGACGGCGAAATCAACGTGGCCTACCAAGCGGCCACGGAAAGCGAACAGGCGGAAGTCAGCCTGACCGCGGGCGGCGATTTTGCCAACGGCGGCATTGCCGGGCGCATCCAGGTGACCCTCGGCGAGCCCTTCACTGCTCAGGCGGACCTGCTCCTGCAACGCGTGAGCCTCACCTATTTGGCCGGGCTCTTCCCGAAGTTTGACGGAAAGATCCAGGGCTATGTCTCCGGCGAAATCCCGATCAAGAAAGTCGGCAACCGCGTCTTTATTCGGCCCGGTTATCTGGAAATGGCCGCGGGCGACACCGGCAAGTTCAGCTATACCAAGCAGGGCTGGCTGACCCAGGACCCCTCACTCAATCCGGTGGAGTTTTCCAAAGACATGGACCTGGCCACGCTCATGAAGCAGCCCAAAGGCGGTGCTATCCTGACTGAGCTGGCCATGCGCGACCTCAATATGTCCGCCTTCCGCCTCGACATCCTCAAGCCCGGCGAGGGCAAAGAGCGCATCAGCATCCATCTCGAGGGTGACGGCTCCTTCAAAGGGGTCAAGGTGCCCATCGTGCTGGACGTCCCCATCCGCGGCGATGTAAAGGAACTCATTAACCTAATGTTACTGATGAACGAGAAGCTGGAGTTCGGCCAATGAGCACGGCTGCATCCAACGATCCTTTCACACGCCCCGGGCTCTCCCTGACGGGGCGGGCCTGGCGACGATTGGCGCGCAACAAGATGGCGCTGGCGGGGCTGTGCTTCCTCGTCGTCATGGCAACGCTGTGCTTTGCCGCGCCGCTCATCGCCCCCTACCCCTACGAGGAAACCAATCTCGCCCTCGGCCCCACCGCGCCTTCGGCAGAACACTGGCTGGGCACCGACATGCTGGGGCGCGACCTGCTCAGCCGTCTGCTCTACGGCGGCCGTATCTCTTTCGCGGTCGGCTTACTCGCCACGGCGGTAGCCCTGAGCATCGGCGTGGTCTACGGCATGATTTCCGGCTACGCCGGTGGGCTGCTGGACCGCGCCATGATGCGCTTCGTGGAAATCGTCTACTCCCTGCCCTTCGTCATCTTCGTCATCCTGCTGGTCACGCTGTTCGGGCGCAACCTCTGGCTCATCTTCATCGCCATCGGTGCGGTGGAGTGGCTGACCATGGCGCGTATCGTGCGCGGGGAGGTCGTCAGCCTGCGGCAACGCGCCTTCGTGGAGGCCGCCCGTTGCCTGGGTCAGCGCGGAGGCGGCATCATGCGACGTCATCTGCTGCCCAACCTCCTTGGCATCATTGTCGTCTACGCCACCCTGACTATACCCGCCGTCATGCTGCTGGAGGCGTTTATCAGTTTCTTAGGACTCGGGGTGCAAGCCCCTATGACAAGTTGGGGTGATCTCATTAAAGTGGGGGCAGAGAATATGGAAGAATATCCCTGGCAGTTAATTTTTCCCAGTATCGTATTTGCAGTTACGCTTTTTTCGCTTAATTTTTTGGGCGATGGCCTCCGCGAGGCCTTCGACCCACGCGCTGAAAAAGGCTAAGCAGTGGCAGCCTCGTGCTGAATCCGTCGACGCGCCAGGGCGAGGGCCAGCAGACCCTTGCGCGGGCTGAATATCCACGCCACGCCGAAGAGCGCACCGGCCACCACGACCATCGCCCCGGCAATGCTCGTATCCAGCCACAGCGCCAGGTGGAAGCCCAGCAGCGAATACATAGCGCCCAGCGGCAAAGTCAGGCCTAGAATAAGCGGCAGGCGATCCGTCAGCATGGTGCCGGTGACCGCCGGAAAAATCAGCATGGCAATCACCAGAATAACGCCTACGGCCTCGAAGGAGCTCACCACGGTGACGGACAGGCAGAACATCAGCCCGTAGTGATAGACACTCGCGCGGATGCCCAACGAACGTGCCAACGCGGGGTCGAAGGACGTCACCAGCAATTGCTTGTAGAAAAGAAACAGCAACGCCACCAGAACCAGGAACACTATCCCCATCTGCAGCACCGGCCACGGGCCGAGGCTGACCGAGCCGATGCGCGCCTCCTGCATCAGCGGCATGAGCCCAATCTCGCCGTAGAGCACGCAGTCCGGATCGAGGTCCACCTTGTCCGCGAAGAGCGCCAACAGGATGACACCGAGGGCAAAGAGAGTCGAAAACACAATGCCGAGGGCTGCGTCCGGCTTGACTCGCGAGCCGCGATGGATGGCCTCGATAAGCGCAACGGTGACCAGTCCCGCCGCCACTGCTCCCGCCATCATCGGCAGCACACCGCGCGAACCCGATATCAGAAACGCAATGACGATGCCCGGCAGGATGCTGTGGCTGATGGCGTCCCCCACCAGCGCCATGCGCCGGAAGACCAGAAACGTGCCGACCAATCCGCAGGCCGCGCTGACTAGAAACCCCATGCCGACTATCCAGGCCGTGCCCACGGGGTCCCACTGCCAGGGCTCGACGAAGACAGTCTGAAAATCGAATGCTGGAATGAAGCCGTTCATGAGCCGGGTTGACGGTAGCCCGTGGCGGCGGAATCACCGGCGGGTGCAGGTTGCAGGGTTTGCGGGATGGGTTTGCCGTGCGGATCGAGCTGTGGGTAGTTAAGCCGCTTCTCCAGTTCGCGCACAATCTCCTCGCCCAGGATGTGCTCAACGCGCTCGGCGTCGTCGTGAACATGATCGGCGGCGTACTGCGCGGCATTGGTCAGGTAAAGCTCCCAAAGACGGTGGTTGCGCACGACCTCGCTGGCCCGACGCCAGCCGCTGGGCGTCAACTGCACGTTGCGATGGGTGCCGGGCAGGCCGTTCTCCGTAGCCTGTACCACGGTGGCGAAGCCCGCTCGGGCCAAGGCGGCGGCGCGTTCCTCGGTTTCCGGCAGCGACTCGTTACGCTGAGCGGCGAGTTGGCCAAGGTTAAAACTTTCTTCGGCAAAGTTGCTTTGCTCTGCCAAGTGATAGAGAGCCTTCAAGGTGTTCTCATCGCGCACACGGCGGCGACGGCTCGCCTGCCGGAACCAGCGCGTAATCAGCCCGTGGCGCGGCCCGGCGAAGTAGGCCACGGTAAAGGCCACGCCTGCGCCCACCACCATAAAGGGGCCCGTCGGCAGGCTGTGCCCGAGGAAGGACAGAAAGGCGCCCAGCACCGCGCTGCCCACCCCGATGAGCGCGGCCAGCGTTAGCATCACGCCCATGCGGTCGGTCAACAGATAGGCCGTGGCCGCCGGGGTGATGAGCATGGCCGAGACCAGCACCACGCCGGTGGCCTGCAGGGAAATCACCACCGCAAAAGCCAGCAGCGACATCAACAGACTGTGCAGCATCCCAGTGGCCATACCGGAGCTACGCGCGAATCCGACGTCGAAGCTCGTGGTCAGCAGCTCCTTGTAAAAGAGCGCCACGGCCAGCAGCGCACAGGCGGTCACGATGCCCATCAACCAGAGGTCCTGAGTTGAGAGCGCGGCGGCCTGACCAAAGAGAAACTTGTCGATGCCGCTTTTGTTGCCCGTCGGCGAACGTTGGATCATGACGAAGAGGCAAATGCCCACAGCGTAAAATCCCGCCAGCACCATGCCCAGCGCACCGTCCTCCTTTACCGGCGTGGTCTTCTTGATCGCGCCAACCAGCCAGGTGCCGGCCAGCCCGGCCAGCGTCGCACCGATGAAAATGGCCAACGGATTCTTACTGGCGGCCCAGAGGAAGCCGAGCGCCACCCCTGGCATGACGGCGTGCGAGAGCGTGTCCCCCATGAGCGAGAGTTTGCGCACCACGATGAAGGCCCCGAGCAGCCCGCAGCAAACACCCATCAGGACCGACCCGATAAGCGCGTTGACCACCGCAGGATCGCTCAGGCTCCAGAAGCGCGCAGCCTGCTCCAGCCAGTCGGTCTCGCGCAGGTCACCGATTTTTGCCGCGTGGGCCAGGGATGTCCCAAACAGTAACCATAATATAAATATGGTTTTTTTCAGCCGCAGATGAAACGCAGATGAAACGCAGATTCGGGAGAAAATAATCTGCGTAAATCTGCGCAAATCCGCGGCAAAAGAAAATGCCTGCTTGCTGATGGCGTCCTCCTTCATCATTCCGCGACAGCCTTTTCGCGCTCGGCCACTTCCGTGAGGATGTTGAGACGTCCGCCATAGGCCTTTTGCAGATTCTCCATGTTAAAGACTTCTTCCGTCGGCCCGTAGGCGACGAGCCGCATGTTGAGCATGAGGATGCGGTCGAAGTACTTCTGCGCCGTGGGCAGGTCGTGATGCACCACGAGGATCGTTTTGCCGCGCGCCTTGAGTTCAGTCAGCAGCTCGATGATGGCGGCCTCGGTGGCGGCATCGACGCCGGCGAAGGGCTCGTCCATGAAGTACAGGTCACTTTCCTGCGCCAGAGCCCGCGCGAGGAAGACGCGTTGCTGCTGTCCGCCGGAAAGGTTGGATATCTGCCGCCCGGCGTAGGGCAGCATCTTCACCTTGTCCAGGCAGTCGCGGACGATGTCGCGGTCTGCCTTGCCGGGGCGCTTGAAGAGTCCGAGCCGTCCGTAGCGGCCCATCATGACCACGTCGAAGACGCTGACAGGGAAGTCCCAGTCGACCGACTCGCGCTGCGGCACATAGCCGACGCGGTTGACGGCCTGCCGGAAGGGCTTGCCGAAGAGCTTTACCCAGCCGCCGCTGATCGGTACCACGCCCATGATGGCCTTGATGAGGGTGGACTTGCCCGCGCCGTTGGGCCCGACCACGCCGATGAGAGCGCCCGCTGGCGCCACCATATCGATACCGTACAGCACCGGGCGCTTGTGGTAGGCTACCGTCAGGTCGTGCACTTCCAGTGGTGGTGCCGCGTCCGGGCTCATGGCTACTTCAGCGCCTCCACCACGGTATTGACGTTATGCTGGAACATCCCCGGATACGTGCCGACATCGTACGAGACTCCGCCAGGACCGCTTTCCATCTGGCCGGGCGTGCCCATGGCGTCCGAGAAAAGTTCGCCGCCGACGCGCGCGCCGGAGTCCTGGCTGATGCGCTCGATGGTGGTGGGTGGTACGCTGCTCTCCACGAAGATAGCCGGAACCTGATGCTTTTTGATGTAATCCACCGTCCCCGAGACATCGGCCAGTCCCGCCTCGGAGGCGGTAGAAATGCCCTGCACGCCGACCACGGTAAAACCGAAGGCGCGCCCGAAGTAGTTGAAGGCATCGTGGCTCGTGATGAGGATGCGCCGGTCCTCCGGTAAGACGGCAAAACGCTCTTTAGCCCACTCTCCCAAGGCCAGATAGTCGCTTTCCAGCGCTTCCCCGCGCTCTGCGAACTGAGTCGCATGCGCCGGATCGGCGGCAGACAGGGCCTCGACCACCACCGGGATGCAGGCGGCCCACATCTGCGGGTCAAACCACACGTGCGGGTCCCAGTGGCCCTCGAACTCCGGCGGTTCCAGGAGCGTCGCTTCATCCAGCTCCTCGGTCACCGCGTAGACCTTGGCGCCGCTGCGAGCCATCTTGGCGAAAACGTCCGCCATGCGCCCCTCCAGCATCAGGCCGCTGTAGATGATGACGTCGGCCTTGCGGAGCTGCGCGATATCCCGCGCGGAAGGCTTGTACAAGTGCGGGTCCACCCCCGGCCCCATCAGCGGAATGACGGTCACGTCGTCTCCGCCAACCTCCTTGACCATGTCCGTAACCATGGTCGTAGTCGTGACCACGACGGGCTTGGCCGCCAGCAGCGCTCCGGCGGACATCACAGCCAGAAAAGCTACGCGGACCATGCCGGAAAACATCTTTGATATTCGCATAATTACTTCTTTTGTTGCTCAAATACTTGACTTTGACAAGTCAAAATTGTTTCTTTGATTGATTCCATGCAATCACCAGGTATTTCCATCCTCACCCCGTGGAAAAGCGGAGAAGCCCCTTCCCAATATTAAAAATGCCCAGCAGCACGGTCGAAGACTACGCCAAACAAATCTTCCTGGAGAGTCAGCACGGGGACAGTGATGTCGTGCCTATGGGTCGGGTGGCAGGCGCGCTGGCCGTCTCCCCCGGTACGGCCACCACCATGGCTAAATCCCTGGCCAAGGCCGGTCTGGCCGACTACGAGCCCCGCGCGGGCCTGCGCCTGACAGAGGAGGGCCGCATTCTGGCCCTGCGCATGTTGCGCCGCCACCGGCTTATTGAATACTTCCTCGTCGAGGTCCTGGAGATGGACTGGGCCGAGATCCACGTGGAGGCCGAAGCCCTTGAGCACGCCGTGTCCGACCGCATGCTGGAGAAGCTCGACGCCTATCTGGGCCACCCCAAGTACGACCCGCACGGCGACCCCATTCCAAACGCCGATGGTCTCATAGAGGAGCCCGTCCTGCGACCTCTCAGTGAATGTCCCGCCGGAACCAAAGCGCGCGTGGCACGCATTCAGAACCAGGACACGGCCTTTCTTAACTTCGCGCAGAGCGCCGGGCTCGTCCCCGGAGCGGCACTCCATATCCTCAAGTGTGACCAGGCCGCCGACTGCATGGAGCTGCGCGTCGGCAAGGCCGAGCCACGCGTCATCGGCCTCAGCGCCGCTGCCAGAGTGCTCGTGCGAGGGTAAAGGATCACGGGAGCATCTCGATTCTTTTACTGAACCGGTATTCGTTTGCACTACCTAACGTGTTGACCGTGAGCAGCTCATCTTTGTAGGGCCCGTTCATGTAGATGATGTAAATGCCTTCAGTGTAATTCGATACCATACCAATGTACTGCTTCAGAAACCCCGCATCCACAAACCTGTCTCTCCACGGAACGTTGATCCCATAAACAAACAGGTCCTTAAGTTGCTCAAATTCTTCCCTGCTGATGCCCTCCAACCGAGTCGGCGAACCACCCCGTCGAAATTCAAAGGTGTAGAAAAAATCACGTATATCGTCTGTTTCTACGGAGAAGATTTCCCCCTGATACGCATCGTTCTCCAGACGTACGTTCATCTCCCGGCCCCGATAAAAGCCAAGTGAGCTATCCCACCGTAAATTGAACAGAATCTGTAGGTATTTTCTACTACTGGGAAGGGTTTTTTCTTTGGAAACCCTGTATAACTGATTCTCAGGGAATTTTTCACGCCAATCGACAATGACCCGAATTACCTCGTTTTCACTAAGATTGCTGATGCTGGAGAGCGGCAAAAACTCACTCTCGGCAGAGGCTGACATGGCAACCACCCAGAAGATACATACAAGAGCAGGTACTCTCATGTTAAATTAAGAATATCACAATGAATAGATTTCTTCCGATAAAACAGGCTAAAGATATCCTCAAATCCATTAAAAAACTCGTTGATCTTTATCGCTTGCGCGGGTCGATGGAGGGGCGTAGGCTATCAGGTTCATTATTGGCCCATTTCGACCTCGGGCCGGTTGACGATGAACACGCGCGCTATTAAACGACTGTACTCGGGAGCGGCCCTGGAGGCCTGGCTCACCCGTCTGGATAGCGACTGGGAAGAGCATTTCCGCTCGGAGCACCTCGAGGACGGCCGCCGCATGTACCGGGAGGGTCTGGTGCGCGAAATCGAACTCAGCGAGGCCGACGCCATCGTTCACGTCAAGGAAGACGGCGAGAGCCGCTACGTGGTCATCGACTGGGAGGAAGGCCGCCCCCGCGTGCGCTCCTCCACGGGCGAGGATACCTTCGGGCACGCCCTGGCCGCCGCCGGGCTCTACGAAATCGAGGAGCTGGTGGGCGACGAAGCCGCTGCCCTCCCCCCCGATCCCAAGCCCGGCGCCGAGGAAACCGAGAATGGCAAAAACGGCAGCAACGGCCATCGCACCAATGGCAACGGAGCCGCTCCCGCCGCCAAGGGCTCCTCCAAGACGTCCTCCAACGGCAACGGCCAAAGCGCTCTGGAAAAACTCCTGGCCGCGCGCAAGACGGCCAAGGGCAAGCCTGCGGCCAACGGCAAAGCCGCCGCCCATGCCGAGCCGGAACAGGACGCGAAACCCGAACCGGAGAAAAAGCCCTCGCGGCGACTCGTGCTGGTCTTCACCGAGGACCCGCGCGGCCTGATTTTTTCCACCTTCTGGAAAGGCTTCGACAAAAAGCGCCTCCCCGCCCTCGGCAGTAAGGCCGAAGCCGCCGGTGAGCTCACCACGGATGAACGCGAGGATATCATCCGCCTGGCCAGCGCGGCCCGGCGTGCGGGTTTCCGCTACCTCCAGAGCGAGGGCCGCTACCGCCTCGAGTCGCTCGACAGCGCCCCCTCCTTCATCCGGAGAGAGCTGCCCAACTGGCGCGCCCATTTCGACATCGAGACCGGGCCGGGCGTCGACCGTCTGGCCGATGGCATCCATGAGGCCGAGGTCACCGCGCATGCCTCCCTCGGTGACGGCGGCAGCCTCAAGCTCAACTGGACCGTGCGCCTCGGCGATAGTGTTTTGACCGGCGACGAGGCCAAGCGACTGGTTTCCCAGGGCGGCGCCACCGTACTGCTGCCCGGGCGCGGCCTGGCCCACCTGCAAAAGCGCGCCGCCGAAGCGGCCGAGTCCTGGCAGGAGGCCGCCGCCCTCTACGCCGACGGTCAATTCCCGCGCTACCTGGTCTTTTCGCTCTTCGGCGCCGAGGAGGTAAAGCTCGAAATGGACGCACCCGTGGCCGCCTGGCGCGAACAGCTCCTGCAAAAGCCCGACGACGAGACGCTCAACCTGCCGGAGCTCCTGCGGCCCTACCAACGCCACGGCTCGCGCTGGATGGCTCACCTGGCCGAGTCCGGCTGCCATGGCATGCTGGCCGACGAAATGGGCCTGGGTAAAACCCTGCAGGTGCTCAGCCTGCTGGCCGGACGCCCCGTAGACGGCCTGCCCGCGCTGGTGGTCTGCCCGGCCAGCGTCATCCCGGTCTGGCAGATGGAGGCCCAACGCTTTTTCCCGCAGCTCAAGGTGGCCGTGCTGGGCCGCGACCAGACCTTTGCCGAGGTCACCGAGGGCGTCGACCTGTGGGTATCCAGCTACACCCAACTGCGCCGCCACAAGCACCTGCTGGGCGACGTGGAGTTCGGCTACGCCGTGCTGGACGAAGCGCAGTTTATCAAGAACCCCGACGCCAAAGTCACCCAGGCTTGCTGCTCCTTGCGGGCACGGCGGCGGCTGGCCTTGACCGGTACCCCGCTGGAAAATCGCCTCCTGGACCTGTGGACGCTTTACCGCTTCCTCATGCCCGGCATGCTGGGCTCGCGCCGGCGCTTCGAGGCCGCCGTGGCGGGCGATCCCTCCGGGCTGCTGGCCCGCCTGCGACGCCAGATCGGGCCCTTCGTCCTGCGCCGCACCAAGGCCGATGTCGCCCCCGAACTGCCGGACAAGGTGCAGGCCGAGCTGCGCTGCCCGCTGACCCAGCTCCAGCGCACCGAGTACGAACGCCTCAGCAAGGAAGGCCTGCAAAAACTCGGCGACGACATCTCAGCGGCCAAGCGTACCCAGAACATGAATTTCCTCAGCCTGCTCACGCGTTTGCGGCAGGCCTGTTGCGACCCGGCGCTGCTGCCGTGGGTCAACCAGCCCTGGGAAGCCAGCGGCAAACTGCAAATCCTGGTCGACCGCCTCGACGAGGTTCTTTCCAGCGGTCGCCGCGCGGTGGTTTTCAGTCAATTTGTGCGCCTGCTCGACCGCGCCAGCCAGGCCATCGAGGCAAGCTTCCCCGACGTGCCACGGCTCCTGCTGACCGGCCATACCCGCGACCGCGGCGAGCCCGTCAGGCAGTTCCAGGAGATGGAAGGCGCCGGCGTCATGCTGGTCAGCCTGCGGGCGGGTGGCTCCGGCATCACCCTGACCAATGCCGACTACGTCTTCCTCCTCGACCCGTGGTGGAACCCCGCCGTGGAGGAGCAGGCCATCGACCGCCTCCACCGCATCGGGCGGCGCGGCAACGTCTTTGTCTATCGCCTCGTGGCGGCAGGCACCATCGAGGAGCGCATTCAAGCCCTGCAGAAGGAGAAGCGCGCCCTCTTCGGCGAAGCTCTCAGCCAGGCCACCGGCGGCGACAGCTTCGAGGACTCCTTCGACAGCCTGCGCGATCTCATCGCCCTGCTGCCCGAAAGCAACGACTAGGTGCGTGACCGCACAGGACATTAATGGGGCTGTGCCCCATCGCTCGCGTTGCTCGCTGCCCTTCTCAGACGCGGCGGCGCAGGCAGACTAGCACGGCGAGCACGCCCGCGCCCAAAGCAAACCAGGACGGCTCCGGCACAACAACCATGTCAAGGGAGATGGGATTGCCGCCGGTTTCGTCCCAAAAGCCACCGCTGTTATTGCCGACACCCGGACCGGCATCATAGCCGTAAACGCGGAAAATCACGATACTGGTCGTCGGGTCCATGGTGATAGGCACGCTGATATTCGTGCCCGCGATGTTGTTTCCGTTACCCGTGGCGACATCCGTACTCAGGTCCAGATTGTCACCAATCAGCGTTGCCAAGGTGTTGCCCTGGTTGCCGATATCCATGGTGATGTCCAGCTTGCGCGGACCGTCCTGAGTGCTGCCCCAGCGAAAGCTGAGATTGTTGATGTCGAGGGTATATCCGCTGGCGGCCTTGACCGCGAAGGCGAAGACCTCGTTTTCATCACGCACATCCGCAGCCGTCCAAACGAGAGCGCCCAGGGATTCCGCCACCCAACCGACGCTGAAGTCAGGCTTGGCGCCCAGCAGGCCCGTTCCAAAGATGGACGAAAAATTCGACTCCAAATCAGCCGGATCGGCCACAATCGTGCCTAGAACGTTCGATGGCAGTGACGGCGACTGCGACTGGGCGTTTTCAGCCAACGAATTGATATCGTACAAAACGGACGACAATCCGAAGCCGGAAAGCGGCACGAGAAAGAGCAGTGATGTCAGGAGACGACGCATATCAGTGTAATATAAAAGAGTAGGGATAATAAACCCCTATTAGAAAAACTTCAAGCCAGAACGACTCAGCTTCTAAGCGAGTAACCCGCCTGAACCATGCTCCGCTGGATTTTCTCGAAGGCGTCGTTAACCTCCTTGTCCTTCAGCGTGCGGTCGTCGGCGCGGAACTTGAGGCTGAGCGCGAGGCTCTTTTTGCCTTCCTCGAGCCCCTTGCCCTGGTAGACGTCGAAAACGCGCACGGCGTCCACCGAGAACGCCTTGCCCACTACTTTGCGGGCGGCCTTGTCCAGGGCGGCACGCACAGCTTCGGCGGGCTCGGTGGCGTCGACAACGAGGGCGAGGTCGCGTTCGGTCCCTGGAAAGTCGCTGAAAGGCTGGAAGGCGGCGGGCTTCGACGCCCCACCCTTCAGGCGTTCGGGCGCAAAGACGATTTCGCCCGCCAACACGAGGCCATCGAGGTCGTTGGCCTTGAGCAGGTCGATGGACAAGAGTCCGGCGGCGAGGCTGGCCTTGCCCGTGGCGGTAGCGGCATGACCGTTTTGCCAGAGCGACAGACCGTCGGCCAGTTTCCAGCCCACGGCATTGGCGCCCAACAGGGCGGCAACTTCCTCGACGAGTGCCTTGGCGGCATAGAAGTCAGGCGCTTCGGGGGTCTTCCAGGCTCGCTCGGGCTCGTCCACGGCCAGAACGAAGGCGACCGAGGCCATCTCCTTGAGCGCCCCCTTCTCGGACTTGAAGACGCGGCCGGTCTCGAAGAAGCGGCGCGGGGCATTGCCGTGGGAGCGGTTCAGGCGCAGAGCGTTGAGCAGCCCCGGGATGAGCGAGGCGCGCAGGTGACTCATCTCGCTGGTCAGCGGATTGGCCAGCGACAGCACGCTCTCGGCCTCGGCGGATTCCCACTTCGTCAGCACGTCCCCATCCACCAGGCTGTAGTGGCAACACTCGTGATAACCCCGTGCGGAAAGCAGGTCCTGCGCACGGTGGTTGAAGGCGGCCAGCGGCGCGTCCTCGCGATGCAGGCCATGCACGGAGACGGCTGCGGCTGGGATGTTAGCCGTGCCGTTGACGCGTACGAACTCCTCGACCAAGTCGATGGGACGGTCCACCTCCGGTCGGAAGGACGGCACCGTGACGGTATACTCGCCCTCCGAGCCGCGTACGGTGAAGCCCAGGCGGGTGAAGACTTTGATGATGTCCTCATCGGAGGGACGGTAACCGCAGACCTCGCGCACGTAATCGCCGGTGATGGCGATTTCGCGATCGCCGCGCGGCGGCTCGCCATGGGTGATGCGCGCGCCGGTCAGTTCTCCCCCGGCCAAACTGAGGATAAGCTCGAGGGCACGGCGGCCCCACAGGTCCACCCCGGCTGGGTCGACATCGCGGGCAAAGCGGTAGGAGCTGTCCGTGGACAGGTTGAGCTTGCGCGCGGTACCGCGCACGGAGCCGGGCCGGAACCACGCGCTCTCCAAAACGATATCCGTGGTGGCGTCGTCCACCTCGGCATCGAGGCTGCCCATGACCCCGGCCACGACCAGCGGGCGCTCGGCATCGGCGATGACCATCATGCCGCTGTCCAGCGTACGCGCCTTCTCGTCGAGCGTGGTGATCTTCTCGCCGTCCGCCGCCTGTCGCACAATCAGCTTGCCGCCCTTGATCTTCTTCGCGTCAAAAGCATGCAGGGGCTGACCGGTTTCCATCAGCACGTAGTTGGTGACGTCCACGACGTTGTTGATGGGACGCAAGCCGACTGCCTCGATGCGCTCCTTGAGCCAGGCCGGGCTCGGCGCGATTTTTACCCCGCGAATGCTCCAGGCGGTGTAGTACGGGCAGTCCGGCGTAGTCACCTCGACCGCGCTGATGAGTTGTTCGCCCTCGGGCGCGTAGCCCTCCACCGGAGGGAGCTTGACCGATAATCCGAAATACGCCGCCAAGTCACGAGCCACGCCGATGTGGCTGAGACAGTCGCCGCGGTTGGCCGTGAGCTCGATTTCGAAAACTGTATCGCCGCCGGAAAAGACCTCGTTGATGGGCATGCCGATCTCCGGGCGTTGCTCCAGGATGAGCAGGCCGCTGTGGTCGTCGCCCAGGCCAAGCTCCTTGGCCGAGCACATCATGCCGTGGCTCTCCACGCCGCGCAGCTTGCCGACCTTGATCTCGAAGTCCCCCGGCAGCACACAGCCCGGCAAAGCCACCAGAATGCGGTCGCCAACCTTGTAGTTGGTCGCCCCACAGACAATCTGACGCGGCTCTTCGTCTGGCGATGTTTTGACCATGCACACGCCGAGCCGGTCCGCATCCGGGTGCTGCTCGCGCGAGAGTACCTCGCCCACGACGAGATTCTGAAAAGGCGGCAGGCCGAGCTTTTCGACCTCCTCGACCTCCAGGCCGAGCATCGGCAGCACCTCGGCGACTTCCTCCGGGGTAGCAGTCAGCGGAACGTATTCCTTGAGCCAGTTGTAAGATATCTTCATGGGAAAATTTAATTTAGTGATTCATGCCATGCGAGTTGAGGAGCAAGTACTCCCGCAAGCGCATATTCGAAATGGATGACCCGACGCTGGCCGACAGATACCGAGCGACTTGACGCATGTAAAATCAATGGCGACATCAAAAGCACATCGCCAGCATGACACTCACACACGGTTTCCTGCCCTGCGCTGTACCGCTGCAAAGCATTGGAAGGTATCTTCCCGAGTCGTGAAGATTGCGGAATGACACGCAACGCACCATTTTGAGCCGGAGTATCGTCCAAGTGAATACGCACGGTAATCATGGACTCCAGCAACGACTGCGGCGGCTGGACGTGAACCACCTCATCCTTAATCGACCAGGGTCCATAACCATCGACCTCGCATTGTGCCTCCACGGCAATGGTCAAATCCTGATGCCAGGCAACAGGCCAGTTTTGCTCCTTCGTCTTGTTAAAAAGAATGCTGCGAACGGGCGCATAACCGGTAGGCAGCAAATCCAACAATTTTGCCGAGTTCGCGAGCTTATCCAGCATCTCCGACTTACTGCGGAGATGCCGCACACAGGCCTCTCCTGCTTCGTTTGCGATTCTATCGACCTCTATGCGCAGCGCCTCGATTTCATCTCCGCTAAATACCGCAGAGATGATCTCAAAGCCTTCTGATTGAAGCAGAGTCATCCTTACTCCTTATTCCTTATTCCTTACTTCTTCCTAAGCGACGAATTGTCGCAAGAAGCGCAGGTCGTTTTGGTAAAAGTGACGGATGTCGTCGATGCCGTGGAGAATCATCGCTATGCGCTCGACGCCCATGCCGAAGGCGTAACCCGTCCACTCTTCCGAGTCGTAGCCGACGGATTTAAACACCTCGGGGTCGACCATGCCACAGCCCATGATTTCGATCCACTTGTTGGACAGCTTGCCGAGGTTGGCGGAGCGGATATCCATCTCGAAGGACGGCTCGGTGAAGGGGAAGAAGCTGGGGCGCAGTCGGGTCTCGACGCTGTCGCCGAATATTTCGTGCACGAAGTGATCGAGCACCGCTTTGAGGTCGACGACCGACACGCCCTTGTCCACGCAGAGCCCTTCGAGCTGGTGGAAGTTGGCGCTGTGGGTGGCATCGACGGTGTCGCGGCGGAAAACGCGGCCCGGGGCGACGATGCGCAGGGGCGGCTGCTCGGCCAGCATGGTACGGATTTGCACGCTGCTGGTGTGAGTGCGCAGCAGGTAGGCCTCCGACTCGGCGTCCTTACCATGGCGGGAAACATTGCCGACCTTGGTCTCGGGCTTGATAAAAAGCGTATCCTGAGCATCACGCGCCGGGTGATCGGCGGGGGTGTTGAGCGCGTCGAAGCAGAACCACTCCGTCTCCACCTCGGGGCCCTCGGCCACGGTGAAGCCCACGCGGCGGAAGATATCCACGAGCTTGCGGCGGGTCTGCGTGAGCGGATGCAGACCGCCCTGGAGAGTGTCCGGGCTCGGCAAGCTGGGGTCGATGGGCGGTCCGAGACGACTGGCGACCTCGGCGGCCTCAATGCGGGCCAGGGCATCAGTGTAGTGTGCCTCGATCTGGGTCTTGGTCTCGTTGACCAGCTTGCCGACGGCGGGCTTGTCCTCCTTGGGCACGTCCTTCATGCCCTTCATGGCAGCGGTCAGCTTGCCGTTGGGCCCGGATATGGTGGCCTTGAAGGCCTCGAACTCGGGACGCGTCGCGATGCCGCCGATGGCGCTTTCAACTTCGGAAAGAATGGCTTGAAGGGTTTCTTTCATGGGAGGTTTTTATTTATCCGCAGATTTACGCAGATGAGCGCAGATTGTATTCAAAAGTCAGGTATTATTTTAACAGGATAAGATTCTAATAACTCAACCAAAGTGACTTCATTTTTATCTACGATAAGGAAAACAGTCTCTTTATTGGTGTTCGTTAAGAATAGTAGAGTAACCCACTCTCTCTTTTGGGGTTCTGAACTAGAAACAAAAGGATCATCAGACTCGACCGTACCCAATGAACAAAAAATTCGAGCGGAATCCAAAGGGTCTCTGGCAATTGGTTCGTCGCTCACCAGCAAGAATACTTCATTGGGCTTATCAGTCCAAACAATAGAAATCCCAAGTGAGTTCTTTTCTTTATCTAACTCTAGTTCGATTATTTTAATGCTATCGCCCAAAGGCTTATCAGCACACAGATATGCAGGCATGCTACATAGCAGCGATAAAAGCACTGCCTTAAATCTGCGGAAATCTGCGTTCATCTGCGGCTAAAATTCACCAATAAAAAAGGCGGCCAGATTGGGCCGCCTTTCGGAGTGGGTCAAATGGATTGTCTCGGCTTTAGGCTTCGAGGGCGGCTTTGGCCTGGCCGACGAGCGCGGTAAAGGCGGCTTCGTCCGCGATGGCGAGCTCGCTGAGCTGCTTGCGGTCCATTTCAATACCGGCCTTCTTGAGGCCAGCCATGAAACGGCTGTAGGCCACGCCGTTGAGACGGCAGGCGGCGTTGATACGCACAATCCAAAGCTGGCGAAACTCGCCCTTCTTCTTGCGGCGGTCGCGGAAAGCGTAGTGCTCGGCGCGGTCGCGTGCGTCTTTGGCGTAACGATAGAGGCGGGACTTGTTCCCGAAGTAACCCTTGGTCGTCTTCAGCGTGCGCTTACGACGTGCCTTGGTGGCGGGTCCGTTGGTGGCTCTAGGCATGTTTTATGGTCTTTCTGTGTTTTGGGTGGGCGGCGAGGTCGCCTGTGGTTGTCACCAGCCGCCCGGGTTAATTGGATAAACGCTTAGAAGTGGTGCGGCATGGCCTCGCGGACCTGCCTGGAGAAGCCCTCGGAGACCTGCTGGTCCTGACCCGAACGACGCTTCTGCTTCACACTCTTCTTGCGCAACAGGTGACGACGGTTTTGACTGCGGCGCATTACTTTGCCGGTACCGGTCACCTTGAAGCGTTTGGTGAATGATTTACGTGTTTTGGCTTTTGCCTTCATGGAAAAAGGGAGAAAAAAGCCTTTTTACGCCTGCCTGTCCAGTAAAATTTGGGTGGGGGCCATAAAAAATCTGCTTGCGGGCAGGCGCGGATTTCATTCGTTTTGGAGGTTTTAAAAGAGGTGAAACCCGCTGCCCCAAACCCGAATCCGCACGGGGGCACCTCCAAGATTAAATCCCTTTTCAGCTATGTCAGGACATTCCAAATGGGCCACCATCAAACGCCACAAGGGCGCCATCGACGCCAAGCGTGGTAAAATCTTCAGCGTCATCTCCAAGGAGCTGACCATCGCGGCCAAGAACGGCGGCGGCGACCCGAACTTCAACCCCAGCCTACGCATGGTCATTGCCAAGGCCAAGCAGAACAACATGCCCTCGGACAACGTCGAGAAGGCCATCAAAAAGGGTACGGGCGAGCTGGAAGGCGTATCCTACGAGGAGCTGGTCTACGAGGGCTACGCCCCTGGCGGCGTGGGCGTCATCGTGGAAGTGACCACGGACAACAAGAACCGCAGCGCCTCGGAGGTCCGCAGCACCTTCACCAAGTGCAACGGCAACCTCGCCGGGGCCGGGGCCTTGGCCTTCAATTTCCAGCGCAAGGGCCAGTTCATCATTTCCGCCGACAAGACCGACGAGGACACCCTCATGGAGGTTGCCATTGAGGCCGGCGCGGAGGACATCAAGAACAACGACGACCACTTCGAAGTGCTCTGTGAGATGGAAGCCTACAACGACCTCGGCGCCGCCCTGCAGGAAAAGGGCATCGAAACCGAGTCCGCCGAAATCGCCTACATCCCCAACAACCTCGTTCCCGTGACCGACCCAGACGTGGTCAAGCAGGTGCTCAAGCTGACCGAGACCCTCGACGAACTCGACGACGTCAAGGCGGTCTGGAGCAATTACGATATTGCTGACGAACTGCTGGGCTAAACCCGCATACATTCTTTCCGAAAAGTGCGCCTCGGCTTCCGGGGCGCGCTTTTTTTGTGCCCCTATCCACGCTGCTCAACCGTCCGATGGATTAAAAACCTCAATACCCAGATAGGGAGTTGACCCTCCGCACTACAAGCCTATGAATATAGCTTATAGCTCACTATCAAGTTACTGCTACACTATGGGTTACAAACACGCACTCCTCTTCGCTGGTGCCCTCGCCAGTGCCTCTATCACGCAATCCGCCATCGAAATCGGCTACGATACGGGTATCGGGGGCATCATCGACCCATTCACCTCAGCCTCCGAAAAGATATTTATCGTCCCTTTTCAATTTAATGGCAGTGGAACCTACACTCTGAACAGCATTGCCTTACTCCTCGACACTACAGGTGGCGCACAAACCGGCCTATCTGTCGGCGTAACAAATACTCTACCGACTAACAATAGCTTTAGCACAAGCATGACTTTTTCGACGGCGGATGCCGCAACCGGGATTCATAGCGTTAACTACAGTGCGGATGGAAGCTATGAGATAGACGCCAATACGCCCTACTACCTGGCCTTGTCTGGCTTTAATAGTTCCCTCTCCTGGAAATCCGGTGTTGGCGTTCCAAATCTTGTGTCCACCAGTGAACTATCTCCGGTTACCGCACCACTCCTCTACAGTGATAGTATGGATTTTAGACTCATAGCGAATGCAAGCAGCAGTGGCTCTACGAGCGGTTCTTCAAGCGGTAGCACGAGTGGTAGCACGAGTGGGGGTAATGGTGATAAAGTGGGGAATGGCACCTCTGACGGGGATTACAGCGGCGGCGTAGGTGGCTTTTCCATAACCGCAACAGCCATTCCGGAGACTTCCACGATCGTAGCCAGCATGGGCGGCATCGCCCTGCTCGTGGGGCTGGTCAGCCGCTCACGCCGCAAGCGTCAGCAGGCCGCGGAATAAGTTGCCTCAAGGGCATCCGCGCCCGAATGTCATTTGCATGGGTGTGGCCAAATACCTCCGACAGGCCCGGCAGTGGCCGGAGTGGTGGGTCATCCTGGTCACGCTGGGATTTGCCGCCTACTATGGCCTGACCCACAGCCTGGAGGTGCTCCCGCTGGACGACATGTTCTACTACCAGTTGTCGAGCTACTTCGCCTCGTTTGTCGTCCTGCTGGCCAGCCTGGCTTTTGCCGCCGATGCCTTGCGCTCCCTTGAGCGTAAGGATCGCACCGTAGCCATTGCCGCATTCGTGCTTCTATGCGGGGCAGGTGTCTCCTGGCTGGTGCAGACCTACAATCCGCCCCACTCCTACTGGTTCGGACGTCTGGTGGAAGCAGCTGCCCTTACCTCGGTCATCGCAATAACACTGGTGGTCCTGTACCTACACTCTTCAGGTGCGCTCAGCTGGCAGCGCTTTTCGGGTGTCACAGCTCGTTTCATCGCACTCTGGGGGCCGCTCGGGCTCTATCTGGTGGCCGGTGGTTTTTGCCTCACCTGGATGATGCAGAGCCTGAGTACGCTCTGGGATCCGGTCCTGATGCGCATGGACCTCTCCTTCGGCGGCATCCCTGCGCGGAGCGCTTTCCTGTTCGGCTACGGCAGCGACTGGATGGAATCCATCAATGACTTCGGCTATCCAATGCTCGGCCTGACCATCGCCCTGCCTGCGTTTTGCCTCTACGCATCGGCAAACTACGCCCAGGCAAGACGCTGCCTGATGGGACTGGTGCTGGTGGCTTGCCTGGGGCTGGCAAGCTACACTCTCGTGCCAGCCGTCGGCCCGCTGTACGCTTACAAACCTATACTGGCCGCAAAGGCTATCCCGCAAAACGACATCCCACTGGACAATGCCACGATTGCCATCATGGAGGGGCCGGAGACCATCGAGGGGTACCACGATCAAACGCGCAACGTATTCCCGTCGCTGCACACCGCCTTCTCTCTCATGGCCCTGACAGCCGCGTGGTTCTGGCGGCGGTGGCTCTTCTGGCTCTGCCTGCCTCTGGGGATTATCCAAATCCTGACCGCCGTCACGACCGGCTACCACTACGTCGTGGATATCATCGCGGCCTTCCCTTTTACCGCGCTATGCTGGTGGCTGGCCAACGTCCTGATGCCAGCAAAAGGGGGCGCCGGCTATGTCTTCGCCATCACGCATCAGAGGGCCAGCTTGGTCAAAAAAGTCTTTGGCGGGTCGCTCCTTCTGAGTGGACTACTCCTTTGGATATGGGCCGGGCTCGCGCCGATAAGCCCAATCCCCGCCTGGGGGTTTACCTTGATTATCATGGTGCCGCCCTGCGTTGCCTCCCTGCTGCTGACGCACCACCTGGAACCAGGTTCAGCGGCGAGCGCCCAAGCTCAGGCTTCCTGACCCGCCGCTTTGGTCAGGTAATCGGTCGGCGTGCAGTTGTAGTAGCGCTTGAAGCACGTGGCAAAATACTGCGAGCTGGGGAAGCCGAGCTCAAAGGCGATCTCAGTAATGGAGGCACGCCCACGCTTCAAGGCCTCGCAGGCCAACTCCAGGCGGTGGCGGGTGAGATACTCCCGTGGCGGCACCCCAACCTCCTCCTTGAACCGTGCCTTGAAGCGCGGCTCGGAGAGCCCGGCGAGTTTGGCCATGGCCTCGTTGTTATAAGCCTCACTGGGATTTTCCGCGATAGCCCGCAGCACCTTCGTGATCGGGGAATAGCGCTGCGCGGAATGGGTTTGATCCGCGGCCCGGCTCACCAGCAGGAAGAAACGCAGCAAGTGGTTCTGCATGGCGGTTGCGCGTAGCGGCGCGGCCTTGTCGTGATAGATGCGGGTGAAGGCATCCAGCTCGTGCGACATTTCCCGGAGCCCGCGAAACTGCCTGTCGGGCAGGGAGAGCAGACGGTTCCAGAGACGCACCGCCTCGGCGTTGGGCAGACCCCAAAAGCCCTGACCACCATGATCCGCTTTTAAGATCAGCCAATACAGCACGCCCTTCTCTTCCGGCTGGCCCGCGGTGCTGTGCACCTCATCAGGCCGAGTGATAAACACATCACCCCCGCGCAACCGATGGAGGTCACCATGGACCTGGTAAGTCTGATAGCCGCGCACCAGGTAGCAGATTTCAATCGCGCCCGGATGCTTGTGCAGCGACAGCGGGCGCTGGGCCGAGGCGTAATTGTAGCGCCCCACCATGGTCACCCCCCGCAGTAGCTCTCCACGCGGCTGCATCAGGATACGCTGCTGCCGCAGGGGATCGGGGCGATGCGACATGTTTGAAAATGTATTGAAGGCTTTTCGCGGAAGTCAAACCCATAGAAATGCTTATAATGGCTATCATGAAAACGATCTCCGAACTCGGCCCCGAGAAAGAAAGCCTGGCGGAATATACCGTAAAGGAACGCAAGGCGCCCGCCATTCGCTGGTACCGCACCCCTCTGCCCAAGGAGGAAATCAAAAGCCTGTACGAGCGTAGCGACTGGAAGGGAAGCGTCCAGACCCTCGGCTATCTGGGCATCCTGCTGCTTACCTTTGCCCTGGCGCTCTACTCTTTTTTGTACTGGCCATGGTACGTCACTGCCGGCCTCGTATTCCTCCACGGCATGACGCGCGCCTTCGGCATCAACGGCGTCCATGAGCTCGGCCATGGCACTGTCCTTAAAACCGCTTTCTGGAACCGCTTCTTCTGCAAAATCCTGGCCGTGCTCAGTTGGGTCAACGACGAGAACTTCAACGCCAGCCACACCCGCCATCATCGCTATACCCTGCATCCGCCGGACGACCTCGAGGTCGTGCTGCCGGTACGCCTGATGGTCCGACATTTTTTCCTGACCGGCTTTATCGATGTAAAGGGCTTCTGGAATGCCCTCGTCAACTACGTGCGGTTTTCCCGCGGGCGCTTCCAGGGGGAATGGGAGCTGACCCTCTTCCCGCCGGATGCGCCCGAAAAGCGCAGACCCTCGCTCGGGTGGGCCCGCCTGACCCTGACGATTCACCTCGCTGTCGCAGTGGTGTCGCTGTTCTACGGCCTCTGGATTATTCCTATCCTCTTCAGCCTCTGTCCGTTCATCGGGGGCTGGCTATTCTTTCTCTGTAACAACACTCAGCATATCGGCCTGCAGGACAACGTGCCGGACTTCCGCCTGTGCTGCCGCACCTTTACGCTCAATCCCCTCGTGCGTTTTCTCTACTGGCAGATGAACTACCACACGGAACACCATATGTACGCGGCCGTGCCCTGCTACCACCTCGGGCAACTCCACCGGCTCATCCGGCACGATCTACCACCCTGCCCCGCGGGCCTTATCCAGACCTGGCGTGAGATTGTCGCCATACAGAAGCGACAGGAGGAAGACCCGGACTATCAGCATCAGGCTCTATTGCCAGGCCAGGCTGCTCCACCCGCTTAGTGGTGGTCAGCCGGAGCGCCCGGACGACCTGGCAGCATCAGCATGCCCAGGCCGATTACGCCAAGGATAACGACGACCAGCCAGGGGCCGCTAAAGATAACTGCCGGCGGGTAAAACCAGAAGATGGGCACACAAAAGGCCGGGAAAACCGAGAAGATGGCCAGTATGCCGGCCCGGCCCATATCGTTGACGCGCTTGACCGCCTGCGTGAGGAGTATCGACAGGCAAACGATGCCGGTCAGGATGCCGAGAAAAACAATGATGCCCGAAAGGTGATGGTTGGCATGCAGCGCAATGTAAATGAGCTTCACCACGGCACAGCCGAGCACCGCCAGCACGATAAAGGAAAGAATAAAGCCCAGCGGCCCGAGCCGACCGCGCATATCGAGGTAGTTCGCAATCATGCCTAATACGGTTAAGTAGCGCGGCTGGCCTTGTCCACTCCATTCGGACTCCATCCGCTGGAGCAAAATTCGAAAAATAAAAAGCGCCCGGACGACCGTAAGCCCTCCGGGCGCTCGTGAGCCTTGCAGCCTATTCAAGGCGTGAAAGTATGGTGCGCCACCAGTGATAGCTCCCCCGCGAACGCTGGCGCTGACGCGAGCGGCGATCCGTCGGCAACTGCTCCTCGATGAAGCGCGGCCCCTCGGGCACACGGTGGAATCCAAAGCGACTGGGCAGCTTCGTGTACAACGAACGAGGCGGCCCATACCGTGAATTGAGCTGCTTGAACCACAGTCCGGACTCCCAAGTATGGAAGTAAACCATGCTGACCTCGAGCTCCTCGTAAAGGAACCAGAGCGCAGCCGACAGCATGGCCTCGTCCCAAAGGCTCTGCATGGGCTGGATGTGCTCTTTAAAGTACATCAACGCTTTTCTAACAGGCACATCAGACCAACTTCCGCTCAGGGAGACCTTACCACCCTTCAGGCTTTTCAGTAGCGCCTGCTGTTCGAACAATGCGTCTCGCAACCAGTCATTCTGGATTTCCTCAATGACCGCGATGCCACGCAACATGTCCAGGTCGATACGAGTCCAGGCCATGGTGGTGTAGCGTGGGCCCATGAGCACAGGGTGGCACATCGCTCCGAGCAAGAAGGGATTGGCACTATCCTCGCACAGACTCCCGTAACAGCGGTCGTGCTCCGCGGAGAAGTTCAGTTGTAGCACCAGATTCCAGCCGGGGCGAGACGTCTGGTACCAGGAGTCGTGGCGTTTGCCACTGTCACCCCAGCGACCGACGGTCAACCGGAAGCGGTGAAGCTTGTGGGTTTCAAACCCGTACTCCATCAGACGCTCGGCCGTGATGACGCCGTCCGGCAGAGTCATTAAAAACTGCTTGAAGCGCGGAAGCTGCAGGAAGCGCCTCAGGTGCGCATGCTTTTTTAATTCGTGCACCTTGATGCTTCGCTTGCCCAACTTCCAGGCCAGCATTTGAAAAGCGTAACGGTCCTTGAAGTAGTAGTATTTGGTGCGGCCCTTGGGAAGGTAGCCGCGAATCAGATTCAATTCTTTGAGTTCCATAGTGGATGCCCTCCCGGCGGGTTGTGAGTTAATGTTGTTGGTTCAGAAAAAGAAAAAGCCCCGGAGTCGTCGGTCTCCGGGGTGGTTAGGGTTCCGGGCTCGATCTAAGGTCGTCCATAGGATTGGCCTAGATGAGCTTGACGATGCGCTTGCTCAGCTCCTGCCCGTCTCCGACGAAGATTTGCAGGTTGGCCTTTTCGGTGATCTTTTCGACCGCCTCGAGCTCGCGCAGGCGCATAAGGGCCGGGTTCTGCTCAATCAGCTTGGCGGTGTTCAGCTGAGAGCGCATAGCCGCGGTTTCCTCACGACGCTTGATGTTGTTGGCCTGGGCCGCCTTTTCGGCTTCGATGACCTGGTTGAGCAGTTCCTTCATATCACCCGGCAGGATGATGTCACGGATACCCAGCCCCAGGACTTCGAGCCCGTAGGTGGTGGCCTTTTCCTTCATGGCCGCGAAGGCTTCGCGGGCCACGGCAGTCTTGTCCCCGAGCAGCGCGTCGAGGGTGCGGCCCCCGACTTCCGCGCGGATGACAAGCTGGACTTCGCGGTAGAGCGCCTGCGCGGCGTCTTCCGCAGTTTCGGCGACCTTGCGGACGTCCGCGATGCGGTAGGTCAGTACCGCATTCAGACGTAGGGTCACCTTGTCGGCGGTCATGATTTCCTGACCGCTAACGTCGAGGACCTTCTCACGCAGGTCGTACTGGTAGAGCTTGACCTTGCCGGCGTTCTTCCAGAAGGCGTAACGGCCCGGGCGGAGAATCTCCGCAAACTGACCGTTCAGGTAAAGCACCCCCAGCTTTCCGTCCTCGATGTCGTGGACGTCCAGGTAGAGGTTGCTCACGCTGTTCTTCAGGATGACTTCGGCTTCGGCGTGCTCGAAGCGAACGCCCTCACGGACGTTGACGACTTCGATGCGCACCTTGACCAACCCCTTCCAGTAGGCGTAAAGCCCCGGAGTCAGGATGCCGTGGAAACGGCCGTCCAGCCACACCAGCGCACGCTGGTTGTCGTTCAGGTCGACGAACTCGGCTCGTTCAGCCACCGCTTCCGCCTCGCGGAGCTGCTTGAGCTGGTTATTCTGAAGCATCAGCCACGGCTCATTCAGGTCGGAAACTTCCACCTGAGTGCGCCACAGCGGGTCGAAGCGCCAAAAGCGCCCCGCCTCCAGGAGTTCGACGAAACGACCTTCACGAAAGACCAGACCGACGCTTTCGTACGGCACATGGATTCGCTTGATAATGAACATTGTCGTTTTGTTTTGCATTGTTAATGCAGGACTGACGGCCTGCGTTCGTTTTGGCCATAGGACCAAAGTGTCTAAAAAATGAGCCCGGGAGAGCGGACGACGAGGACGCGCCGCCACAGGCAAGCTCCACGGGGCTCGGCTTGAGCCGGGGTCAAACCGGAGCGCAGCCATGACTCCGCTTCCAACACCACTGTATCAGTCTCCTAATACAGATGCGTTTTCCACTTCGTGCATGCTTTGCTCCGGTTGTCTCCGGGCGGTATCCGCCGGGCCGCTGGTGGGCTGCCTGCTGGAGCCAGGGAAGAACGCCCCACACGGACGCATGACGCCCCTGCCCTGCTCCGGGCTTTGCGTGTCGCCGCCGCTCTCCGCGGGCGGTTTTCGAAGCCGGTGATTAGCCGGCGGGTGACGAGGAGGATTCGAACCTCCGACATCCGGCTCCCTAAGCCAGTGTGCTATCCACTGCACTACCGTCGCATACTGTCCGGGAATCGAACCCGAGACCGATGGTTTATGAGACCACTGCTCTACCAACTGAGCTACCAGTATCGTGGTGCGGCCCGCTGGAGTCGAACCAGCGACCTACCCCTTCGTACAGGGCTGCTCTACCAACTGAGCTAGGGCCGCATTTTCCTGAGACCGTCCAGAACGTCAAGCGGGACACCGCACTCCAACAGGCTGGGCCAGGGAATACCGTGCCGCCGACCGGCGATCAGAAAGTGATATATGCTGCGGGGGAAGGATTCGAACCTTCGATGGCGGAATCAAAATCCGCTGTGTTACCGCTACACCACCCCGCAAGGTAAAAAGTATCCGCAGCCGGAATCGAACCGGCGTTCTCACAGTGAAAGCGTGATGTCCTGACCACTAGACGATGCGGACAAAAAGTGGAGGCGCCGCCAGGATTCGAACCTGGTGAAACGGATTTTGCAGACCCGTGCCCTGGCCATTCGGGATCGGCGCCGTATCAGATAAAAAACTTCGGGAGGCCGCCGCCCGGTCACCCCCGCAACACCTGTCAGGGTGCCATTGCCTGGCGCTATGTGACCGGGTGGGCTGCCTTCATCCCGAAATGTGTTTTGGGGATACTGTTAGAACCCCAAGTGGGAGCACATGGTTTCGAGCCATGACCTCCCGGTCTTCAACCGGACGTGCAGACCATCTACACCATACTCCCTGAAATGGCTCGAAGGGCAGGCTACGATCCTGCAACTGCGTCCTTAACAGGGACGTGTTCTGCC
Organism: Verrucomicrobiia bacterium; assembly: GCA_030432235.1. GTDB lineage: Bacteria > Verrucomicrobiota > Verrucomicrobiia > Opitutales > Cerasicoccaceae > JAUIHT01. The sequence goes on from JAUIHT010000002.1 coordinate 282,937, forward strand.
AATTGAACTACCTTCGAAAAAGGCTCTTTTGTTTTCCACCTAGGCCACTTCTTCATCATCAAGCACAAGCACACGTCGTGAAATTTTGAGGTAAAAATGTGGCTTTCGAGCCGAGGCAAATGCGGATTTGTCGAGGCGAGGAAATGCATTTTTAGCCAAAATGATACAGTGTGCGAAGCCGATGAATTATGAAGAAGCGGCCAAGCTGCAGCCGTTTCGCCCCTCTCACTTCACCGAATTCGGTTCCATGGTTTGGACGCCATTTATGTGACGTTTCACCCGCCGGAGATGGTGGACGGGACACCGCATGACTGTCGTAGGTGGAAAACAAAAAAGCCCAAGCGCGATAGGACAGGCGGCTTGGGCGTCAGGGAAGGTCTCTCGTTTCATCAGCATCCGGGTGGTTGTGCGCCACCCAGGGGACGCGGATGAAAGGTCGGCTTCCTCAAGGCCTCAAGCACGGCGATTTCCAGTGTATCATTACCGCCCTGATCGGGACGGTAACACCGGCGCTCGCCTGCGCCCTCGGGTTGGAAGTGGTCTATGGAATAATTCATGATTCAAAAAAGAGTGTGTGAGGAAATTGGCCGCCCCATGGAACAAAGTCAATAAATTATTTTCATAAATATTTGCATACCAATATCTTATGAAATTAGATAAAGCACCGCCCCGACGCAGACTTACCTGTTTTCAGGTTCGGTCAATGCCTTGCAGTGCAGAAACAAAAAGCCCGGACGGCGCGAGGGCGGTCCGGGCTTTTTGAAAGTCGCTAGAGTCTGTATCTATCGGTTACTCGTAGGTTCAAACTTGAGTTGCTTTCGTCTCATCCCGGACGTGTGCGCATAGCCGGAGCCACGCGGATGGTCACAATAGAACATCTGCGTCTCTTCGGGTTGTATCCAGTTGATGAGCTTCAGGATCATGGGAAGACGAAAAGCTATGGCAGCGACAGCCTGTCGCGACAAGGCTTAAGTGGCTGAAATGTTTACGCGCGGCTCAGGTAGGAGCCGTCGGTGGTGCTGACGCGGATAACCTCGTCCTGCTTAATGAAAAGCGGCACCTGCACGGACAGCCCGGTCTCGGTGGTGACGGGCTTCTGCACGTTGGACGCGGTGTCACCCTTGATGCCCTCGGGGGCATCGATCACCTTCATCTCGACGGCAGCGGGGAGGTTGATGTCCACCGGCTTGTCGTCGACCATAAGAATGTCGTAGGTGTTGTTCTCGATCAGGTAGTCCTTGTACTCCTCGCAGATATCGGTCGGCAGGACGCTGTCCTCAAAGGACTCGGGGTCCATGAAGTGGTAGCCCATGTCGTCAATGTAGGAGAACTCCAGCTTCTGCGTACCGGTGTGGAGGAAGTCCACGCTGTCGGTGGAGCGGAACTTCGCCGTGGTCGAAGCGCCGGTGTTGAGGTTGCGCATAGTCACCTGCACGAAGCCGGCCTGACGGCCCTGCGTGCGGTGCTGCATCAAGAGAACGAGGTGCGGTGCGCTCTGATAATCAAGGACGCGACCTTTACGGATTTCGGTGGGGGATGCCATGGTTGGAATGCTGGTTGGAAAAACGTGGCAGCAAGGGGGATTTCCCGGCGACTGTCAATCGCGCAGAATGCGTGGATAAGCCCCCATTATGTGAAAAAGACGGCACAAAAGCGTTTTTTCGTTTCAGGACGGAACAGAAACGGCTTACAAAGAACGTCCCGACTATGAGTATCGACCTGCAAAAAGCTATTGGAATCACCCCCGGCAAGCGGGAAACGCCCTCGCGCGACCCCTTTCTGCTGGAATACGCCAACCTCAAGCTCGCTTCGCTGGGCCAGCCCATCTTCGGCACCCGCAAGGACTACCCGGTCATGCGGCTGGCACACCCGCTCCTGCGCGACTATCAGGAGAAAAACCGCCTGCTCGCCGGCTACCTCTGCCCGGTCGACGCCCGCATCCAGTCCTTCATCGACCGCTACCTGGGCTCACTCGATGAGTCCGAGCCGCGCCCCCGCCTGCCCTCCTCCACCTTTACCGCGGACCGCCACGGGCTGGCCCGCATGCTTTCCCTGCCGCCGGACAAGGACCATTTCGCCTCGGACATCATCGACAGCTACCGCCTCCATCAGGGCGTGTTGCACAATCCCAAGAGCGACCGCCGCACCACCCAGGGCGTCTTCCACGTGGCCGAAGGCGGCCTGCCCATCCCGGCGGACAAACTGGCTGTGCCCAAGGTGACCTTCGCCCGCATGCTGGAGCGCGCCTTGCAGCCCCCCAGCGAGCTCATGCAGTTACCCTTTACCGCCAGCCAGGAGGAGAAGGCCGAGCTCTGGGTCTCGCTGCTACTACGCCCGGTGGTCTGCCCGGCCGTGCCCGGCGCCATCTCGGAAAAGCGCTACGAAGTGCGCTTCTTCGCTCCCGGCAACCTGGTCAGCAATCTCGACTTCGTCGAAAGCATCTTCGGCAACGCCGGAGACCCTTATCTGGGCGAGAACGACGCCGCCCTCGATGTCGACGGCTGGACCGGCCACAGCGGCTGCGTCATCCTGGCCCCGCACCTCATCCGCTGCACCAAAAAGGAGCTGGGCCTGCCCAACATCGCCGACGCCACCGAGCGCCAGAAACGCGACAAGATGTGCTGGGAAAAGGAAGACGAGCTCTACAACGGCGGCGGCGCCTTCAAGCTCACCACCCGCGACGCCAGCGGGGTTGTCGTTACCATCATCGCGGACAACTATTTCGGCTACTGCAAGAAGGAGGTCAAAACCCAGATCAGCTTTAGCGCCAACCTCTACGGCCTGACCGAGGAGGAGCACTCCGGCGGCGCCATCGCCTTCCCCAGCTACGACCTCGGCGAGGACTTCATCCTGCCCCAAAGCCTGCCCGACGCCGATTACACCTTTGACGACTTCCTCAAGCGCTATGGCGACTCGGTCAACGTCACCGAAGAAGGCTACGCCGTCGACAAAACCCACCCGGACATCCTTTTCGTGCCAGAGGACGCCGCCTTCTCCCTGCAGGAGCAAAGCGTCAAGTGGGAGCGCGGCGGCAAGCAGTGCGAACTGCGCCTGCGCCCAGGCGTCACTTATGTGCTGCCCAGCGGCTATAAGGTCGAGATGGTGCGCCGCCACAGCGGACAGCGCTGGCGCCTCATCGGCATCACCGCCGAAGGCACCTTCTGCCACAAGCCCTGCACCGTCTCCGGCGGTGGCAAGAGCGAGATTTCAAAGTCCATCGGCGATGCCATGATCTTCGGTCCGGCCATCGTGGCGGACTACCAGAAGGACTTCGATTTCGTCGAGGAAATCATCGATAAGGAGTACGGCGAACGCTTCAAGGACGAGTCCAAGAACCGCAAGGCGGGCCGACCGTTGCTCAGCCCGGCGCGCTCCCTCGGCTCCGTGGTCAAGCTCCTGACGCCCTCGCCGGAGTACAAGCCCGACTACAACACCTGGCTCAAGACCATCCCCTTCTACATCAAGGAGCTCGTCTTCATCGTCAAACGCTTCTACAAGGAGGACTGGGGCAAGGACTGGCGTTCGCGTTTCAACGTCGACCTGGTCAACGGCACTTCCGGCAACGAACTGAAGTACCGTAACGGCAAACTCGTCTCCCAGTACCTGCGCGTCGGTTACACCGCCGAGGGCGCGTGGCGCACGTTCGGCCTGCGCAAGGACTTCTCGCCCGCCTTCAAGCTCCAGCTCGAGGACGACATCACCGCCTCCGCCGTCTTCCCCGTGGATCAGGTGGATGGGCTGCCCGCCGAGTCGCTGCACCCCTCGGTCAAGCTCGCGCTCAACTGCGAATACCGGCTCTTCCAGCGCCCCGACGATGCCATCCATCGCGGCTACGACAAACGCACCGAGTCGGACATGTCGCTGCCCGGCAACTTCTTTTCCAACTACGCGCCGCTGACCCGCGAGCAGGCCCAGGCTATCGTCGACGACACCATCCGCTTCGACCAATACACCGACCCGATCAAGGAGCTTATCCGGGACTTCCTGGCCAAGCCCAACGGCGAGTACCTGAGCCTGCCCTCGCATCCGCGCATCGTCGACGGCAAGCCCACCAAGAACCCCCGCTACCTGCAGGACCGCGATGACCTCGTCGACCCGCGCAGCTTCTATCTGGGTCAACTCGGTCTGCAGCTTAATCGCAAGCTTCCACTCGGCGCCCCCGCACCGATGCCGGTCAACGCCGTGCTGCCGGGCCGTCGCAACAACCCGCCCGAAGACGGCATCCGCCCGCTGGCGGTCTTCAACCCGCTGCACTACCTGCCGCTGCCGGAGTTTTTCATGGAGGTCGTCTCCAGCATGACCGGCAAGAGCCCGTCCACCACTGGCGCCGGAAGCGAAGGGGCTTTGACCAAGGGTCCCTTCAACGCCCTGCCGCCCGTGGTCGATCTCAACAACGCGCTCGTGTCCTTCCTCCTGACCGGTTACCCGCCCTTCATCTCGGCCGCCGGTTACGTCGGGCCGAAGTGCCGCGTCGATCACGACATCAGCCTGCTCGTGCCCGAGCTGTGGTGCCGCATGCGCGGCCGGGAACAGGAACCGGCATGGCTTATCGAGGAAGAGATGCTGGAAAAGTGCGAGGACATCGAGCACAAGGGCAAGACCATCCCCGGCAGCATGCTGGGCTACCGCATCACGGAGAAATTCGTCATCCGCATCTTCGGGCGTATGTTCGCCAATCCCGCCGCGGTCTTCACCCCCGAGATGCTCCGGCCCGAAACCCAGGACCTGGATATCTTTGCCGACGGCATGGACAACATCATGGCCACCCACCATCGTGTCGCCGGGCTGTACTTTGAGGACGGCTCCATCGAGGGCGCCATCCCGCCACTCAAGGCCCTCCTCCATATCATGAAAGACGGCAACTACGAGGGCAAGGGACTTGAGCACCCGGACATCCGCGCGCTCTTCACCCGCGAGTCGGTCATCGAAAGCGACTGGTATCAGGAACGCCTGGCCTGCCGCCAGAAGCTCCAGGTCGCCCGCTGGGAAAACGCCCTGCAGTGCCTGAATTCCTTCAACAACGAGCCTTCACGCGCCGCCGAGGCCAAAATGATGGATATCCCAGCCCGCATCGACCTGGCCAAGCACGCCATCGCCGCCGTTCAGGCCAAGGCATATCTCGGCAAGCTCAGCGGCACCCTCGGCACCGACCCGTATTTGCACGGCTGACGCACGACCTGTGGCTACGCCTACGCGCAGCGCACGGTCATGAGGGTGAGGTCGTCGGCGAAGACACTACTGCCGGTGAAGCGCTCGACACTGGAGACGATGCCATCGTTGAGCTCGGTCGCGCTACGCTCGCGCAGGGTCTTGATGGTCTCGCGTAAACGCAGGTCGGAGAACTCGACGCCGTCGCGATTGGCTGCCTCGGTGATGCCGTCGGTAAAAAAGACCACGATGTCGCGCGAGTTGAAGGGCACGGTCTTGACCTCAATGATCATGTCGAAAAGCTCCGGCGGCACCATGCCGATAGCCATGCCCTCGGAGCCGACGGGGTTGACCACCACTTCGCCATTTTTGTTGTGATGCAGCAGCAGCGGCAGCTCGTGACCGGCGCGCGCCAGTGTAAGGGTCTTGGCCACCGGGTCGATGATGCCGTAGACGAAGGTCACGAACATATCCTGCCGCATCTCCGGCCCGACCTCACGATTGAGGGCCTTGAGCACTTCACCGGGGCACTCGAATTCCTTGGCGAAACGGCGCAGGTTGGTCTGGCAAATGGCCATCAGCAATGAGGCCGGAATGCCTTTGCCCGAGACGTCTGCCACGGCGATGCCCAGCTTGCCGCTCTCCAGTTCAAAAACATCGTAGAGGTCGCCGCCGATTTTCTGAGCGGGCCTGTACAGGGCGGCGATATCCAGCCCTTCGATTTCCGGAAACTTCTTTGGCAGGATCATGCCCTGGATGGAGCTGGCCATGGAGATGTCGAAATCGAGCTTGTTCTTCTCGATCTGGATTTTCATCAGGTCGGCATTGTGAATGGCCATACCAGCCTGCTCGGCGATGGACTCGACCAGTGAAAAATCCGTCTCGGTGAAGGCCATGCCGTCGCTGGGGTTGGCCACGGCCAGGACTCCGATGAGCTCCTTGCGGAAGGTGATGGGCGCGACAATGAGCGAGCGCACCATGAGCGAACTGTCCGTATGCTGCACCACGCGCGGGTCCTGCGTGGCGTCTTCGATGAGTACGGGTTTACCGCTTTTCGCCACCGAGCCAATGATGCCTTCGCCCATTTCGTACACCTCGGACTTAAGCACCTGCTCGATAAACTTCGCCCGCGTGGAGAGCTTGTCGGTCGAGGTTTTAGGTAGCTCTTTCTGAGGCGGGAAAAGACCCTCGACGGCCACGCCCTGCAGTTTGTCGTCCGACGTCCGGTTGAAAACGCAGGCGCTGAGGGCATTGGTACTGAGAATGGCCGCATGCACCATGCTTTTAAAGAGCTGCTCGCGGCTCATGCCCTCACCGATGTCCTCGACGAGGTTGTGCATGAACTCGACCACAATCTGCTTTTCCTGCTGCAGCATCTGCTTCTCTTCGCGCAGCCGCACGATCTGCCGGCGCGAAGCCAGAAACAGCAGCCAGAGCGAGCCAGCGCCAAGGGCCAGTCCTAAGAGGAAAGGAAACATAAGAAAGACTTCTTAATTCCTTACGCCTTTCCCGCCGTCGGGCAACAACGCTCTCGATATTTTTTTATCAATCATGACAGGTCGGACAGCGCCCGAAGAAAACCACGTCCTCCCCATCGATGGTGAAACCCTCTGGCGGCGTGTAGCCATGCATGACCTCCGGCGTCTCACCGGGCAGTTGGAAGACCTGGCCGCACTGCCGGCAGATGAAGTGCGGGCAGTGCTCACCCGTCGGCAGCTCATAGCGGGTCGGTTGCCCCGGCAAATAAACGCGCACCAGCAGCATTTCGTCCATCATCTCGCGCAGATTGCGGAAGACCGTGCGCTCCCCCACGCGCGGGCAGCGAACACGCGCGCCGGCCAGCACCTCCTCCCAGCTTAAAGGGCGCGCGGCCTCCTGCAAAGTGGCCAGGATGGCTTCGCGCTGCTTCGTCTGCCGCATACCATGGGTTTTCACAAGGCGCAGATAAACCCACGATCGCTTCAGGCGCAAAGCGTTTTTATCTATCGCGCTTGCTATTGACATTTAACTGCCAATTAATGCTTGCAGAGCCCGAGCTTTCCTCTTTGCATCGCTTCAAACCTGACAACCCAATGCATAAGACAACCACCCTCTTCATCGCTCTCAGCCTGCTCGGCGCCGCCTCCGCGCCAGCCTTAACCCAGGGTTTCGAGGCCTTCGGCATCGCCGCCGACACCTTCGAGGAAGGCCCCACGCCCAATGCCGTGGTTACGGAGACGACAGATCCCTTCGGGCCGGACAGCGGCCTGCAAATCACCGCCAACGGCATCTGGCATACCGGCGACGCGATAGGCTTCCGTAATATCTTCAACGAAGTCGAGAACCCCGTCGGCACCCTCTCCTACACCTTCTGGAACGGCGTCGGGCTCTCCACCCTCGTCGACACGACCACGGAGGGCTTTGCCAACGAAGGGGCGGCCTATACCGGAGGCGGCGCCAATTTCTCCGGCGAAATAGTCCCCGGCGGCGCCTATGGTATTGTCTTTCCCTTTTTTGAAAACACCAGCGAGATCGCCCTCAGTGCCTATTACTCCCTGCAAGGCATGTACATCACCAACACCACCTACGCTGCCCTGGCCATGCTCAACGGCAACGGCGTCTCCCGGCAGTTCGAGCAGGGTGACTGGTTCCAGATGACCATCACCGGCCTGGATAGCGACGAAAACGTGACAGGCCAGTTGTTCGTCTTCCTGGCCGATTACCGCTCCAGCAATCCCGACGATCATTACATCCTCGATGAGTGGGAATGGATCGACATGAGCGGCTTCGGAGAGAGCACCGCCAATTTGCGCTTCTCCTTCTACTCCTCGGATGTCGGCGAGTATGGCATCAACACCCCCACCTATGTGGCCATCGACAACGTGGTCCTTACGGCTAAAGCCCTGGCCGGCGCAGTGCCGGTTGCCGATGGCTGGAGCTATTCGCCGTGGTTCGGAGATTACTACGACGCCAACCTGCCCTGGGTCTACCAAAACGACCTCGGCTGGCTCTACCTGGACCCACAGAGCACCCCCGACGACATCACCTTATACAGCAACCTGCTAAGGTGGGCTTACACCACCGCCGAAGCGTATCCCTGGCTCTACGTCATGGACGAAGGCGCCTGGCTCTATTACATCAAGGGAACAGAAAACCCGTGGCTCTTTTACGACGCCGATACCAAGGAAATCGTCGAATATCCACATGACATCGACCTTGAAATCGGTGTAGCGGATTAATGTGCCCTGCCAGGGCATTCATGATGGTAGCGGCGGCGTTCCTCGGGGTGTCGCCGCTTGGTGCGCAAGAGGTCGACGACGTCATCGAAATGGAGCCCTTCGTGGTCACCGCCAGTCGCTTCGATGAGTCCGCCGAAAACATCCCGGTCAACCTCGACCTCATCACGGCGGACGCCATCGCCGAGTCCGGCGCCAGCGATGTCGTCGAGGTTCTGGAAAAAGAAGCCGGGGTCTACTTCCGCAACACCACCGGCAACGCCTCCACCGCCGAGGCCGACCTGCGCGGCTTCGGCGAGAACAGCGGCGTACGCGTCCTCGTGCTGGTCGACGGCGTCAAGCTGAACCGGCCCGACATCGGCGCCCTCAACTGGCTGCAGCTCCCGTTGGAGCAAATCGAGTCCATCGAGGTCCTGCGCGGCACGCAAACCGCCCTCTACGGCAACAACGCCGCCGGGGGCGTCATCAAAATCACGACTAAACAAGGGCTCGGGGAGCCCGGCGGCAGCCTCTCCACCCAAGTGGGCAACTACGGCCTGGTCGACGTCCGCGGCGGCTACAGCGGCAGCACTGGCAAACTCTCCGTGGCGGCCAACGGCGACTACAACCAGCTCGACGGCTACCGCGCCAACTCCCGCGTAGAATCCAAAAGCGGCAGCGCCAGCCTCGGCTACGCTTTTTCCGAAAAACTCAGCCTGCGCGGCTCCTTTGCCTATACCGAGACCGACAGCCTCTTCCCCGGTGGCCTGACACTCACGCAGGCACAGGACGACCCGCGGCAGTCGTTTAACGACGCGGCCACCTCCTACTCCGACGAAACCATCTGGCGCGGCGACCTCCAGGCCACCTACGCCATCGAGAGCGATAACCGCCTCGAGTTCACCGCCGGCTACCTCAACCGCAGCCTCGCCTGGTCACTGGCCGGACCGGGGGCGGACAATACCATCCAGACCCTGACCGTCTCCCCGCGCCAAGTGCTCGAATGGACGGACTGGAAGCTGGTCTACGGGCTGGACTACATCCGCGACGACCTGGACTTCACCATCTTTCAGAACAACAACCGAGCCACGTCCACCGGCTACGGTCGCCTGACCCGCGACTCCGTCGGCGGCTACGCCCATGTGCAATATCAGCCGGACGAACGCTGGGTGCTCTCCGCCGGGCTGCGCCTCGAAGGCACCTGGCTCGACGGCTCCAACGTGGACAGGCAACCGCCCATCCAGAACTTCGACGCCCGCAAGAGCGACTTCGGCGTGGCCGTCGACGCCGGCGCGGTCTACAAAGTGAACGAAGACCTGCGCCTGTGGACGCGCTTTGACCGCCTTTACCGCTACCCCGCCACCGACGAAATCGCCGCCTATCAGGGCTACCCGCTGACCCAGCCCTTCAACTTCAGTCTCGACCCCGAGACCGGCTACAACGTCGAGGTCGGTCTCGACTGGGCACGGGACGGCTTTTTCGCCGGGGCCAATCTCTTCGGCATGTGGCTCGACGGCGAAATCGGTTACGACTACCTGCAAAGCCTCAACATCAATATCGGCGACAGCCGCCGCCTAGGGGCCGAGCTTGCTCTCGGCTACGGCAACGAGCACTGGAGCCTGCGCGCCGACTACAGCTTCATCGACGCCAACTATACCAGCGGCTTTTACGACGGTTACGCCGTCTGGCTCGTCCCCCGGCAACGCCTCGGCCTACGCGGGCAAATCAACTTCACCCGGGAGCTCGCACTCATCGCCCGCTACAGCTACACCGCCGAGCAGGACCAGGGCAACAACATCACCGGCACACTGCCCAAGCTGCCCAGCTACCAGCTCGTCGACCTGCTCCTGCGCTATAACATCCGCCCGTGGTGGAGCGTCTTCGGCGGCATCGACAACCTGACCGACGCGCGCTACTTCACCGTCGCCTACGCCGGGGTTTACTATCCCGCCAACGGCCGAACCTTCAAAGTCGGCACGCGGGTGAGCTTCTGAAACCGGCCTTTTCCGCACGCACGCTTATTCAGAGCGGCGGCGCCATACCACGAAACCAATCACGGCAATACCGCACAGGACAGCGTACAGGGAAGGCTCCGGAACCACAGTGATGTCATCCACGTAACTGGTGTAGGCACCGTAATCGCTGCCGGTTTCGCCAGCGCCTACGCGCACCTCCAGCACACCCAGATCGCCCCAGAGACCACTGCCCGTCGAGAAGCCACTAAGACTAGAGAGCGTATCAACGGTACTGGCTGTAGAGTAGGACGAACCCAGTCCGGGACGAGCGCCTACCACATGCACATCCGTGCCTCCATCGATGCCACTGATCTGCCAGGTATCAAACTGAACTGCCGGGCCATCCGTGATAAAGGCAATAACAAACGAATCGTCCCCGAAGTTAAAGGTCTGGTCGCCATTGGTATCCACTCCGAAATACATGTAAGGCAGGTATGCCGGGTTCCCCGAAGAAATGTAGGAATAGAATGTGCCTGCGGCCTCTTTGAGGGATAAGGAACCAGGCGCAAAGTCGATGATTACCTTCGCGAAGTCTGTTACCGTGTTGGCGAGCGAGAGTTGCGCCGAGTGCGTAGGGCTCAATGCCTGATCTTCGCTTAGTACCGCCGTTCCAGCGCCGTCTCCGTCGAGACTGTATCCACCGGATTCAAAATCGACGTAGCGGTAAGCAGCAGTCAACAGGCTATTACCAAAAATCAAAGAGGCGGCAATGATCGCCAACTTGTAGTAGTTTTTAGTGAGTGGTTTCATCTTTATATCTCCTTTATTAGCGTTTTTCAGATATACTTCAACGATTACGAGGATATTCTCGATGTCCACAACCAAACAGTACTTGTAATAGATCTCAGTTAAAAAAGCATTAATAGAGTCATTTATCATAATAAAATAGGGCATATGCCCTATCTCCTGATTGCCCTAGTCCCACTGGACAGACATCGGCACCTATTTGTAGCCTTACTCCCCCGCCAACGGCCGCACCTTGAAGGTCGGTATGCGGTTAAGCTTCTAAGCGTCAGTCTCAATATTAGAATCCCTAACCCACTTGGACTGAACAACTTGCTTGAAAAAGGGGCTGATTCTGCTTTGCTACTAATCATGAGGCCTTTCATCTACTGCGTGTGCCTGTTATTCGCCTGCACGTTGACTGCCCAGGACAAGCCGCTGGATATGTCCAAGCCGGTCACCGTGGAGGATAATCCCGGCACCCACGAGGAAGTAACGCGCGTGGCAAAATCCAAAGGCGCGCTCTCAGAAGGGTTCCGTAATGCACCGCCCCTCTACATTCCCAGTGCCGATAGCCCGCAAACCAGCATCCGCAACTTCCAGGAGCTGACACGCGGCATCGAAGAGGTATTCGAAAAGGGCAGCTACTATGGCGATGTCAACTGGGAGCAGGAAGAGGAGCTCATCGACCTGTACGACAAGCTCGTTTTCCTCTTGGACACGAGCGAGCTCCCCAAGGACGACGCCTACGCCCGCGATAATATCATCGCCTCCCAGATTTCTGAAATCCTGGACCGCATCTACCTGCCGCCCCTGGAAAAAATCCCCAACGCGGATGCGGTAGAAGCAGACGAAATGAAATACTGGCGTATCCCCGAAACGGAAATATCCCTAAGCGTCATCGAAGAGGGGCCGCGCAAAGGTGACTGGGTCTTTTCCGCCGATACCGTAGAAAAAGCGGACAAGTTCTACGAGCGTGCCCAGCTCGCGCCTTACCGCAAAGATGCCAATGTCGGCGAGATTGGTTCCGGCGGCGGCATTCTGGATCACTATATCAACTATACCGGGCCGCTCCTACCCGTAAACTTCACTGACCATATTCCGAAATGGATGCGCGCAAAGCTGTTCGGCGACCCATTATGGAAATACTTCGGCAGCTTCCTCATCTTAGCCGCTCTCCTGCTCATCTTCATTATCGTCAAGATCCTGACCCGCTATCGCTCTGACAAGGAAGACAGCCCCAATCACATAGGCTTGCAGATTCGAAGGCTCGTTTTGCCCGTCGTCATGGCATTCCTGCTGCCCCTCACCATTCATCTGATTACAGTGGATGTGCGCCTGCGGCTGATCCCTCTGGATGTTACCGATGATATCCTCTGGGGCCTCTTCTACATCACTTCATTCTGGATTTGCGTCTGCGTGGGCAACCTGATTTCGGCCATCATCATATCGTCGCCGGAAATCAGTCCCTTTGGGCTCGATGCCAGCCTGGTGCGGCTGTGTACCCGGATTATCGCCTACCTCATCGGTTTCTACATCATCTTCGAAGGCTTCAAGGATCTTGGGCTTTCCCTCGTGCCACTCCTCGCCGGGGTCAGTATAAGCGGCTTGGCCTTCGCCCTGGCCGCACGGCCGACTCTGGGCAACTTTCTGGGGGGCGCGCTCATCTTCGCGGACAAGCCCTTCGTCATCGGAGAGCGAGTGGTGATTGGCAAGTACGACGGCATCATCGAGGAAATCGGCCTGCGCTCCACCCGCATCCGCACTCTCGACGGCCATCTGCTGACCGTGCCCAACGAAGAAGTCTCCAGCTCCTTCATCGAGAATATCGGCAAGCGTCCCTACATCAAACGCATGCTCAACGTCACCCTCACCTACGATACGCCCCCGGAAAAGATCAAGCAGGCCATCGAAATCGTCCGCGGGCTGCTTTCCGTGGAGGAAGACGGCGGCAAGGACGACGAGGAGCTGGGCCGCCCGCCCAACACCCGCATCAATACCGAGGATTTCCCGCCCCGCGTCTTTTTCAACGACCTCAACGCCGATTCGCTGAACCTCCTGGTCATTTACTGGTACCATCCCCCGGATTACATGGAATACCTCGACTACTGCACCTGGTTCAACATCCAGCTCATCGAACGCTTCAACCGGGCCGGCATCGACTTCGCCTTCCCCACCCAGACCATCGACCTCAAACAACACAGCGACCAAGCGCCCGATGCTCAAACCGGGGAAATCGTCGACGACCTCATCGCCCACCCCGGTCTTTACCGGACCGCCGTGAAGCCGGAAGACGACGAACAAAAGGACGAGCAGGACAAGAGCGCTGCGGAAGACACTGACAAGGAGGAAACGCCGGATGAAACCATCGAAAGGCTCGCCGGTTCCCGCGACGACGAATCCAAGGAAGAGAAAGAACTCAAGGAAGCCGTAGAGAAAAAGGCCGCGGAAGAGGGCTCCAAGGCTCCTTGACGCTTCAAAATGTGAGCTTATTTACTGATTTCTTAAAATCAGCTTGACTAATGAACCGGGCTGCCTTGCTTATTTTCACCTTCCTCGTTCTGTTTTGAGCGTTCTTTTCTTAAAACGCTTGCCAGCCATCGGGAACACGTTTTCTTTCGACAGGCTTGCGCCCGTAGCGGCGCGCCACTCAATCATTTCACCATAACCACCAAACACATCAGATTATGGCAGTCAAAGTAGGTATCAACGGATTCGGACGCATAGGCCGGCTCGTGTTCCGCGCTCTCGTGGACAAGGGCCTTCTCGGCAGTGAGGTCGAAGTCGTCGCAATTAACGACCTCGTCCCCGCCGACAACCTCGCCTATCTCCTCAAATACGACTCTATCCAGGGTCCTTTCAAAGGCACCGTGGAGGCGCCGGATGACGACACGCTGATCGTCAACGGCAAGACCATCAAGTCGCTTTCCATCAAGGAAGGCCCAGCCGCCCTCCCCTGGAAGGAGCTTGGCGTGGACATCGTGATCGAGTCCACCGGCCTCTTCGTGGAGGACAAGAAGGCTCAGGGTCACCTCGACGCGGGCGCCAAGAAGGTCATCATCTCCGCTCCCGGCAAGGGTGACGGCGTCAAGACCGTCGTTCTCGGTGTCAACTGCGAGAGCCTCTCGGCCGACGACAACATCATCTCCAACGCCAGTTGCACGACCAACTGCCTCGCCCCCATCACCAAGGTGGTCCTCGAGAAGTTCGGCATCGTGGAAGGTCTCATGACCACGGTCCACAGCTACACCGCCACGCAGAAGACCGTGGACGGCCCTAGCCGCAAGGACTGGAAGGGTGGCCGCAGCGCTGCGATCAACATCATCCCCTCCACCACGGGTGCCGCCAAGGCCGTCGGCCTAGTCATCCCCGAGGTCAAGGGCAAGCTCACCGGCATGGCCTTCCGCGTCCCGACCCCGACCGTTTCCGTCGTGGACCTGACCGTGAAGACCGAGAAGAAGACCTCTTACGAGGAAATCTGCGCCGCCATGAAGGCCGCCTCCGAAGGCGAACTGAAGGGCATCCTCGGCTATACCGAAGACGAAGTAGTCTCCAGTGATTTCATTCACTGCGAGCTGTCCTCCATCTTCGACGCCGGCAGCGGCATCGGCCTGAGCGACGACTTCTTCAAGCTCGTCTCCTGGTACGACAACGAATGGGGTTACTCCAACCGTTGCGTCGAGCTGCTCCAGAAGGTCACCAAGTTCCTTTAAGGAAACGCTGAAATTCTGAAAAAGCTGAAAAACTTTCAAGCCGTCGGGTCACCCCCGGCGGCTTTTTTTTATTCAAGAGTCAAAAGTCGAAAGCCTAAAGACGAAAGCAATGAGAATTCCCCATCGTCCAATATGAATCCGGCTTTTGACTTTCGTCTTTCGACTTCCAATTACAGCCTCTGCCGGACGGCTTCGAACAAGCACACGCCGGTGGCGACGGAGAGGTTTAGACAATCCATAGGCCCCATCATGGGGATGCGCACGAGGAAGTCGCACTTCTCGGCGATTTTCTCGCGCAGGCCGCGGGCTTCGGAGCCCATGACGATGCCGAGCGGGCCTTTAAGGTCGACCTCGTAGAGCAGCTTGGACTCCTCGTCGCCGGTGCCAACGAGCCAGAGACCGGCGTCCTTCAGCCGGGTGAGGAGCTGGTTGAGGTTGCCCACCTGGATATAAGGCACGTGGTCAGAGCCACCGGTGGAGATTTTGCGCACGGTCTCGGTCACGCCCACAGTGTGCTTGAGCGGCGCGAAGACAAAATCCACGCCCGCGGCGGCGGCGGAACGCAGGCAGGCCCCGAGATTGTGCGGGTCCTCCACGCGGTCGAGAATGAGCACGAGCGGATTCTCCAACGCCTCGATGCGCGCGAGGGCCTCGCTCTCGTCCATGGGCTCGACGAGTTGCTTCTTGGAGACGTGGCGGTTTTCGCGTCCGCCGAGATTTCTACGTGAATTAGCCATGGAAAACGTTCAAACCACGGAAGACACGGAAAACACAGAAGAAAAGACTAAACGTAGATAATGCCGTGTCTTGGCAGTTTCCTCTAAAAACTAACGGCCAGGCGCTCGGTGGGTGCGGCAGGCGGCTCGGGGCGGGCGCGTCCGGGGCCGGGATAGTCAACATAGCCGACGGCCTGGCGCAAGGCCTCGGCCAGGAGCATGGCGTTGCGGTGGCTGTCGAAATGCGTCTCCACCCAGTGGCGGGCAGCCTTGCGAATCTGCTCCGTCGCAGCGGGGTTCTCCTGTATTTCCCGGATGGCCGCGACCCAGGCCTGCGGTTTGGCCGTCGAAATCACCCAACCGGTGCGCCCGTGCGAGATAGCTTCGATGGTACCGGAGACCGGCGAAGTCAGGACCAGCAAACCGCTGGCCATGGCCTCGGGGATAACGTTGGGCAGGCCGTCGCGGTCACCATTGGCCGCCACGCGACCAGTGAAGGCCATAATGTCGGCCCAGGCATACTCCTCCTGCACGGCCTCGTAGTCCAGCCAGCCGACGAAAGTCACCTCACGGCGCAGGCCGAGCTTTTCCCGGAGAGCAAGCAGTTCGTCCCGGAGCCTGCCGTCACCGATAATCCGCGCCTCGAAGGGCACACCGGCTTCCTTGAGAGCTTGGTAGATGTAGAGTTGGTCGTCGAAGCCCTTCTTTTCCACCATGCGCCCGACGGAAAGCAGGCGGATGGGCTTCATGGCCTGACGCAGGGGCTTAAACGCGGGAAAGTGATCCAAGCCACGGCGAATCAGCACCACCCGCTCGGGGTTCGCCTCCAGAGCAATCAGGCGGCGGCGGGTAGCCTCCGTGGTGGTATGGATGAGTCGGGCGCTGGCTACCTTGGCAGGCAACAGGCAATCACCCCCATGCAGGAAGACGTCGTAGGCGTGCGCCCCCATGCTGTAAGGGATGCCGGTGAGCTTATGCAGCAGCCAGGCGGCCGTGGCGGGCATGGTGGCCCAGACGCCATGCAGCAGGTCGGGCTTATCTTTCTCGAAGCGCCGGGCCATCACCACCGCAAAGCCCAGCCCCATGAGCAACTCGCCGAGGTTTTGCATGCAGCGGATGTCCTGCTGGTAGAGGCGTTGTAAAGTGCCGCGAACGACGTCCGGGCGGCGACATATCCAGTAAGGCAAGGCCCAGAGCAACCGCAGCAGGTAACGATGTCGAAAATGGTTTACCGTGTGGCCCTCCCAGGACTTCTTACCCTTCCACAGCGAGTGTATCTGAATATCGACGCCCTGCCGCGCCATCAGCCGCAGCTCGCGCTGGAGAAAGGTTTCCGACGCAACGGGAAACGTGGTAAACAGGTAAGTAATGCGCATGGCGCGATCTTCCCTTTCTGGGATGCACTAAATGTGCTGGAAGATCAATGATACATTTGCGCCGCCAAAGCCACTGCTGTTGGACATGGCGAGCGCAGGGCCCTTGTCTTCGGTTTCCTTGATAATGCGCAGGCCGGTCGCCTCGGGGTCGAGGGACATGATGTGCGCGGAACCGGGCATGAAATTGTGACGCAGGCCGAGGACAGTGAAGGCTGCCTCCATGATGCTGGCCAGGGAAAGGCCGTGGCCGGTCAGCGCTTTGGTGCTGCTGATGGCGGGACGGTCGCCGTTAAAGGTCTGCTTGAGCGCGCGGATTTCCGACAGGTCGCCGATGGGTGTGGAAGGCGCGTGGGCGTTGATGTAGTTGATGTCCTTGAGGGAAACCTTGGCGCAGGCGGCGGCGCGGCGCATGGCATTGGCCAGGCCGTCCCCGTCCGGGTGTGAAATGGCGACGTTGTAGCCGTCCGAGGCCTGTCCCCAGCCCACCATACGGGCGTAAATGGTCGCGCCGCGCTTGCGGGCCAGCTCCTCATCCTCCAGCACCATGACGACGGAACCGCCGGTGCCGACGAAACCGTCGCGGTCCTTGTCGAAGGGGCGCGAAGCGATTTCCGGATCCTTGCACTGGCTGAGGGCGCGCATCCCGGCGAAAGGCAGGATGCTCTCACGGTTGCCGTCTTCGCCACCAACGACGAACATGCGCTTCTGGCGGCCCAGGGTGATTTCGTCCCAGGCGTATCCCAAGGCGTGCCCGGAGGAAGCACAGGCGGAGACGAAGCCCGCCGAGGCGCCTTTGATGTGGTAGGCCGATGCGAGGTTGAAGGTCAGCGTGCCGACAATCGAATTAACGATGCCGAGGGGCGAGCATCGGTTGACCCCGTGGCGATTCATACGCTCCAAATGCGAATGCAGCATCTTGGCCGAGCCCGCCGAAGCGGTGAAAATGCCAGTGTCTAGATTGGACACCTCCTCTTCGCTCAATCCGGCGTCCTCGATGGCCTGCTGCATGGCACAGTAGGCGAACAAACCGTGCGGAGCCAGCCCGCGCAATACTTCACGGCGAACGCGATACGCATCCGGATAGGTCCAGTCTTCCGGATCGCAACTGTTGACGGAAAAGTCCTTGACCGTGCCGGCCAGCTTGACGGGAGAGTCCGCCCCGGCAAAATCCGGAAAATAATCAATCCCGTGGCGCAACTCCCGCAGATTGTCGAGCACGGTCACCTGCTCGTTGCCGATACTGGTGACGAAACCGAGTCCCGTGATAGCTACTTGAGGCATAGTCTCCTTGAATGAAAACGTGGCAACGATCAGCCAGCGGAACCAGGACCCTCCTGAGCTACGCTTTCCGCCTCGCCACAAAAATCAAATATCAAGGAGATTTCTTCAGCAAAAGCAACCTTTTCCGTACCTGCCATGATGTGTCCTTCGAAGCTGGCAAGCGGATGACGAATCCGTTTGGGCTTGATGCTCAGCGTCAATTTGTCCCCCGGTTTGCAGAAGCGGGTACAGCGGATGCCGTCACAGGAACTGAAAAAGACCTTATCCTTATCCACCTGCTTGGGTAGACTTTCAGATTTTGTTTTAACCAGGTAAAGCACGGCAAGCTGTCCTAATGCCTCTAGCATGATAGATGCCGGAAAAACCGGATTACCTTTAAAATGCCCTTCGAGGAAAAATTCATCCCCCGCGATGCGATAGGTGCCTCGGGCTTCGCTCTGGCGCAGGGTGGCATCCTGCAGAAACAGGAAAGGCGGGCCATGGGGAAGATCCTGATAGATTTCTTCTATAGGGATGTGGAGGGCCTTTTCGGGCAGTGGCAGGCCCTTCAGCTTGCAATCAATGAATATTTTGACGTCCCCAACGGTGCGGAGGTCGCGCAACTCGTTGTTGTCAATGGAGATGTCCAAGGTTTCCTCCACCAGCATGATAACCTCGACCAGAGTCAGGGAATCGACCCCAAGGTCCTCAAAGATGCGCAATTCGTCAGCGCCGTTTTTCAGACGCGGGCGGATATCCGGCTCCAGGAAGCGCTCGATAATACCGAGGATAACGACCGGAATCAGGTCTGTGTTTCCCGTACGTCGGTAGGACAAGGCTGCCTCAATCGACTCTGGAGAGCAGCGCTTGAGGGAATCTTTGATAAGTTCCTCTTCCTCGGGAGTGAGGTTTTTCACTGTAGAATCAGCCATGCGTAATCTCTCATAAAGGGCATCGTATCTGGGAATGTAAACCTCTTTTTTAAGGGGCAATTCGAATAGTCTGCCAGCAAACAGGATGGTAAATTGCAGTGGAAGCCCTGTCTACCAACGGGTGAGAATAGGATTAAATCGGCACCGGTTAGCATTTTCGATGCCGGGTCCTATTTTCGTTGAGCCGCATCACGCCAGGCAGCTGGATTACAGCCTAAGTTGCGGCGAAAAGCGCGGGAAAAGCTATCCGGATCCGCATAACCGCAATGGCTGGCCACCACCGCTACCGGGGCGGTGGTCGAAACGAGCAACTGGCAGGCAGCCTCCAGACGCAGCTCCTGCAGGCGCTTGCCGGGCGAGGTGCCGTAACGTTGGCGGTAGTTACGCGTGAAGTGCTCGCGGCTCATGCCACTGGCACTGGCAACCTCACTGACGGTAATAGGGAGCCGGAAGCGCGTCTGCATGTAGTCTTCGGCAAAAGCAATGGAATCGCGCTCAAGGGGGACCATAAGCGCATCACGGGACAGCGCCATAAAAAAACCGTAAGCCAGCGAGGACTCATGATAGACGTCCTGGAACTTGCGGCTGCGCATTCGCTCAAAGCATTCTTTGAAGAGCCGATCGCTTTCCGTTCCACGCGCCAGGCTCACGACCGGCCCAACGCGTTCCTTGATTGCCTGCATCGCCGAAACCGCCAACTCACCCTCGAAACTGAGAAACTCGTGCCGGTAGAGCTCCGTTGCATCCGCTGGATAACCGTAGCTGGAGTTTTCGCCATGGATAAAAAGCATCGCTTTGCCAACTCCGGCGCGGTATTCGATACCTTCTACTTCGATGAAGCCCTCCCCTTTCAGTGTCCGTTGCACCACCGCCAAACACGGCCCAGGACGATCACGATTCTGATGGAAGTAGCGTTCCGATTGTCGCTCCTCCATCTGTCCCCAGCTGCACCTGATCAAAGCATCCATATTTGGCCCTAATCACAAATATCCGGTTAATTATCATAAATATCAATTGGTAAATCGATAAATTTATCAGAATAATAGGCAATAATTCCAATCTCCGGATTCACCAAAATCACAAATAGTCACATTCATGCCTTGTAAAATTACCCTCATCGGCGCCGGCTCAGTCGTCTTTGCCAAGACTCTAATCGGCGACATCCTGCAATTCCCCGAACTCTCGGATGCCCACATCTGCCTGATGGACATCAGCCCGGCGCGATTGAAGGTTGCCGACATCATGATGAAAAAGATCGTGGCGAAGCTGGGCGTGAAGGCGCGTGTCGAATCCACCAGCGATCAGCGCAAGGCCATCAAAGGAGCCAAATACGTCATCTGCACCGTCCAGGTGGGCGGCTACCAGCCCTCCACCCGGCGCGACTTCGACATCCCGAAGAAGTACGGGCTGGAGCAAACCATCGCCGACACCCTCGGCGTCGGCGGCGTCTTCCGCGGCCTGCGGACCATCCCCGTCATCAACAGCATCGCGCAGGACATCGCCGATCATGCGCACCCCGACTGTCTTTTCCTGAACTATTCCAACCCCATGGCCATGAACTGCTGGGCGGTGGACGAAGGCGTGGGCATCCCGCACGTAGGCCTGTGCCACTCGGTCTTCGGTACTGCCATGATGCTGGCCAGCCATGCCGGCCTGCCCTACGAGGACGTCAGCTACCTGGTGGCCGGCGTCAACCACATGGCCTTCTTCCTCAAGTTCCAGTACCGGGGTCAGGACGCCTATCCGCTGCTCTTCAAGGTGCTCGAGGATCCCGAACGCAATTACGAACTGGTCCGCTACGAAATGATGCGCCGCACCGGCTACTTCGTCACCGAGTCCAGCGAGCACCAGAGCGAGTACCTGCCCTACTTCATCCACCACGGCAAAAAGGTCATCGATAAATTCTGCATCCCCATCGACGAGTACCTGCGCCGCTGCGAAGCCATCATTTCCACCTGGCAGCAAACCGAAGACACCCTTCTGGGCAAGGACCGCGACATCGACGTGTCTCCACAGTCCCACGAATACGGCTCCTACATCATTCACTCACGGGAAACCGACACCCTGCGCACCGTCTATGGCAACGTCCCCAATGACGGCCTCATCGACAACCTCACCCAGGGCTGCTGCGTGGAAGTGCCCTGCCAGGTGGATGCCACCGGCCTGAATCCTCTGAAGATCGGCGCCCTCCCCGAGCAGCTAGCGGCCCTCTGCATGACCAACGTCAACGTCCAGCGCCTGACCGTCGAGGCCGCCCTGACAAAGAAGCGCGAGCACATCTACCACGCCGTCATGGCAGATCCCCACGCCTCTTCGACCCTCACCCTCGACCAGATCTGGTCCATGTGCGACGAGCTCATCGAGGCCCACCAGAAGGACGGTTATCTGGGCGAGTTCGCCCCCACCATTAAGGATACCGGACGCAGTTATGCCGGTGTCGGCGACCGGGTCATTGCCAAGGTCAAAACCAAAGGCGAGCAACTCCACAAAGCGGGCAACAAGTTCACGGTCATCGTCGAGGTCGAGAATCCGGGCGAAAAAGATATCAGCGTGCCGCTGCTGCTCAGCTCAAGCAACCCGCAGCTCAAGCTCGAAAAGAGCAAGCTCAAGATCGCCGTCAAGCGCCGCGCTACGGCCAAAGTACAAATTCAGGCCAAGGTGCTGGAAGTCATAGAAGAGCCGGTGAAACTGCAATTGGATACGGACGACTCCAACGTTCTGGCCATCGGCAACAAGCTGCTGCCACGACGCCTTCTGGAGAAGGCCGACGACGGCCTCTCCCACTTCAAGCTCCAACTGGCCGGATTCGACGCGGCCGTCGGCTCGCTCAAGCGCACGGACAAGCATCTGGAAGTCCGCATGCGCATAACCGACTCGGACATCAAGCCCAACGAAGCCGCGCCGCACAAGGGCTCGGTCGTCGAGCTGTTCTTTGCCAGCGAGGATAAGCCCGTCATCAAGCAGGTCTTTGCCATCCCCGGCAAGAAGTCCGGCGTGCAACTGGTCTACCGTGGCCACAACAAGATTCCGGGCGCAAGCGTCACGGCGAAGAGAAGCAAAATCGACTACAGCTTCACCGCCAAGATTCCGCTCTCCGAAATCGGCGTGGCGAAGAAGGGGCCGTTCCTCTTCGATGTGCTCTGCACCCTGTCAGCCCTGGGCGACGCCCACTCGGGCGGCCGTTGCTCCCTCGGCAACAACTTCGGCAGCTTCCTCAAGACGGAGCACTACCACCAGGTTAATCCCTGAGCGCCCCCAACACTCTCTCACAAAAAAGCACCGGCGAAATCCGGTGCTTTTTTTGGAAAGTCGACACTTACTCAGCTCTTGGCGCCCTCACGGCGACGGTGGAGTTGGTCAGCCAGCGTCACGTGGAACAGGCAGGCACCCATGAAGAAGAAGCCCCCCATTACCAGCGAAGCATAGGCCGTCCAGAACAGCTTCCACGCCGGGTCGTAGACCGGCACGTGCGGCGGAATGACCACAAAGAAGAAGAACAGGAACATCACCCCGGCAAAGGCCAGGTCGAACAAAAAGGCGACGGGTGAAATCAGCTTGCGGTTTTCAGGCTCCATAATCGGGGAGAAGCTTTTGCCGATCAGGCCCGCCGTCAAAGCAAAAATTACGGCTCCAGGATATAGGTGTAGGCGGAGCCACTGTTGCTTTGAAAGGATCCCGAGGTCAGGCTTCCGTCGTCGAGCATCTGGTCCAGGCGCGCCATGAACTCATCGTCAGCCACGGAATCGCGCAACGATATGCCCGCCGTAAAGGAAAAGGCGCCCGGTCCCTCCCAGTCCCAGGTGCCCTCCATGACGGAGGCTTGCTCAAAAGTGCCTTCGGTGATGTAGCCATCCATGACACTGGGGAGGACGCCCGGACTCTCGTCATCCGGCCATTGCCCGTTCTCCATGGCGTAGGTTTCAAAGCCGGAGCGGAACTGCCGGTAATCGTTGGCCAGGCGGCTCTTGTAGGTGCCTTCCTTGGCCGTGCGTACCGCCGGGACGGCCAGCAGGGCCAGCAGCCCGATGACCACGACGACTACCATGATTTCAACCAGGGTAAACCCAGGCGAACGTGCTGCTCTCTTCGCGAGTATCTGATGGATGATCGGTTTCATGGGAATATGTCTCGAGATTTATGATATACGGGCGGGTGAAAATCCTCACTTACCCGAGCTATGAGTTAATGAATGAACAGCCCTAGATTACGACCGAACCACCCTATGCGCAATTACGAAGGAATAAGCCCAACCTCAAACTTCGTAAAATATTCTTAAACAGATTCATTATTTGCTTATATTCATGAATTTACATAACAGTAAAGAAGCCGTAAACATAGACCCGGTAAAAGCCTGTATACATAACCCGGATTTTAAAGTAGTGGCCTTAATTATGGCCCTGTAGGCAGTCTCCATGCCGCTTAAACACTGGGCATAATAGCGTTGTCCATAAGCGGACATTGCATCACAATTCAGGGAATTTAATAGCCGTCCGGTACTCCCAACCCTAAAAGCGGCCTGCTCTCCACGTCCGTCAACACTGCGATACCATGAAAACAAGCATACTCTCCTACCTAAGCCAGGGACTGCTTTCCCTGTCCCTGATGAGCCTTACCCTCGGTGGTAGCCTTCACGCCAAAATCGACGACTACACCCAGAACAATCACTGGGAATTCTCGAAAAATCACGAAGCCAATGTTTCACGCATGGAAACCATCGGCTGGGCTGATCGGCTCTTTTATTTCTGGGCCAAAAATGATGGCCACCTGGCGTACCGTGCCGCGAAAATCGAACTGAGCGCCAGCGACAAACCTGTGATTAAAAACGAAGGCCAGGAAAAGAATTTCGCCAAAGGCTGGGATCACAAAAAGGTTGGCTTTGCCCCCACTCTGTACGGAGACGACCTGTACTTGTTCATCTACGTGGATGGCGGCAAGTCCATGGCCTACAGCGTTTTTCGCAAGGAAGCCGACAATACCGCGGTCAAGAATATCTCCACCACGGAGACCATTAAGCTCAAGCTTGAGGGGCAGCCGAAGGGTTTCACCATCGGCACCATGACCGCCTTCACCATCGAGGGGGAAATCTACCTGCTCATCGGCGACGCCAGCGGGACTTCGCTGGAGCCCTACATCTTCCACTTCGACAAGGTCACGAAAGCAACGTACCTCGGCTCGCTCTCCAAGCTGGGTGCGCCCAGCGGCACGACTCCCCTGACTCCGGAAAGCACGCAGCGTTACCGCGCCGCCAACCTCATCGTGGACGATGAAAACGGCGATCCCCTCGAGGTGGCCGTTATCAGTTACATGCGAGATACCGACATCGTCGGCGTCGTCGCCTTTGACGGCGAAGGGATTATCAGCGGCAAGACCTTTACTAAAAAGCTACTGGGCCTGGGCAGTAAAAGGGCCCTGGAAACCGTCAGTCTCGCCCTGGGTGGCCTGCGGGGCGGCCCGAAGATCGAGGATGCCGCGTTGCAGCTTGTCCTGACATCGGACGACAAGGCTATCAACGCCCACGGCCTGCATTATACCCATAAAGGCGGGTTCTTTCTCTACGGCTCCTCACTGTCCTATGAGGGCAAGGACTGGTTCGACAATTTTCCCGGCGCCAGCATCCTCAGTGTGCGCGGCAACACCGTCATCGTCCCCTCAAAGGCGCATAAAGGCTCCCTGCGGCGCGTGGTGGTGATAACCGGCGGCGGCGCCAATTCCTCCCAGTCCCAAATCGACGTCAACGCGACCCAGTCGGACGTCCTGCGACCCGTCCAACAAGTGGCTATCGACACTCAGAACGCCACCTTGCGTGAGCTCCCCAAGGGAACCGCGCAGCCCATACTCGACGACACGATCGCCAACAATCTCTCCCGTCTCTGGAATCTGCTCGGGGTCATCACCGGTGTGCCTCCCTACACCAGCACCACCCCGCCCGACAAGGTCACCAGCAGCATCAGTTGGAACAAGACCGATACGCTGACCAGCCAGGTCGACCATTCCAGCTCCGCCTCCACCTCGGCCGGCTTCCTCGGCAAGGCGCACACGGGTGTCGGCGGCTTCAACTTCGGCGCGGCCAGGACCTGGACGACCGTCAACTCCACCAAGCGCACCATCAGCTTCGGCTTCGACATCAAGCTCACCGCGCCCGTGACGAAGAAGGGCGAGATCACCGGCTGGATGGTCGTCTACCAGCCCATCATCCTGGCAACCCTCTTCCACGAGTATGCTCCCAACAACAAGGACGACTACGGTCGTTACTACATCGTCTACACTCAGGACGCCACGCTGAATGCCGACCGCAACGTCAACCTGATATCCTTCCCCCTGACCGCTCCCAACGACCTGCTCTCGCCGCTTTCCAACGGCATGTTCGGTGGCGACCCTCTGGAAGGCTGGCCCAGCAGCAACGATCCGGTGGGCTGGCACAAACAGGTCTTCGACGGTTATCGCGACGGCATCGGTCTGCCTGCCATGACCACCACGGTGAACGCCTCGGAGTCCGCCAGCACGTTCGTCGATGAAAACAACGCCAAGCAGAAAGCCCAGAAAATCGACTGGAGCATGAAGCTGGAACTGCCCTTCGACCTGGGTGCGTTTCTGGGAGCCGGCCTCGGTGGTGGCCAGACCTGGACGACCACCAACACCCAAAGTACCGCGTTCTCGCAGGCCCTCACCCTTGAGCTTTCCCAAATCGAATCGACTGGAGCCATCGGCGAAATTGACCGCTACAACCTGCTCCCCTATCTGCTTTATCCGAACAGTGATGCCAACTGGATCCCCTGGGACGGCTTCCCCCAGTCCGCTCCCTGGTGCCTGAGCTACATCGTGACCGGCCTGCACAAGCGCGGCGACGAATTACTCGGCACCTTTGCCTTCGGTGACGTCTATCAGGATAGCAACAACGCGAACAATCTTTACTCCGATTGGCTCGGCTGGCTGTACGAAACTGACACGCCCTGGTTCTTCGACTACCGCCGCCACCGCTGGCTCTACAGCTACATCTCCTCCATGCCGGACAACTTCTGGTACTACAGCGAAGACAAGAGCTGGGCCTGGACTCAAGACGTTCTCTACCCCTGGTCGTACGTGGTTGAGGACGAAGCCTGGTCCTACGACCCATAAGCCAAACGCCTACTGTTCCTCGGCCAGACTATTAAACGTTCACCCGGCGACCCGTTATACCTTCACACCAGAAGCGGAACAGGTACACTACTGCTCCTCGGCTAGGTTTTTAAAGTACTCCTCGACCAGGCGGCGGTATTGCTCCGGCGGAGGAGCGGAGTCGCGGTTCATGCGCAGACGCTCACCGATGAGCTCCCCGCGCAGATACTGGTGGATGATACGCGCGGCCTGATCCAGCGAGGGAGCCAGACGCGCGCGGGTCAGGCCGCCGCCGTCGCCTTCCTTGCTCGCTTCCAGGTTCTGCCCCAGCTCGACCAACTGCTCATCGCTCAAAGCCTTGCCCGCACGGCTAAGCTCCTGACCGAGCCGGCGCAAGGAAGGCGCAAGCTCGCCTTCGGTCTCACTGGATTGCTCTCCGCCGGGCTGCTGTCCTGCGGACTGCTCACCCGACTGCTGCCCTTCCGGCTTTGACTGTGCCAGCGCCTGCTGCGCCTGCGAAATCTGCTCGGACAGGTTGCGCAGTTGTGACGGCGACATGGCGGAGAGCTGCTCCATGGCGGCATCGAGGGAAGCCTGCAATTCCTCGAGCTGGCGCGCGGCTTCGCCCTGATGCCTTTCGGCGCGAGCGTAACGCTCATAAAGCAAAGAGTTGGTGGCGCGCTGCATCTCACCGGTGGTATTGGCGCGTCGCGCATTACGGGCGGCCTGCCCGAGCGCCTCGCCCGCCTCGGTGTAGGTCTGTTCCAGGTTGACCGCCTCGCGTTGCATTTCAGCGATCAGTTGCTCCAGCTCCTCGCGCATGGCATCCTGCTGCTGACGCATTTCGCGGGCAGCATCCTCGCCGGGTGAATTTCCACTGGCAGCCTCACTGGCCTGGCGTGCCGCTTCCTGTCGGGATGCCAGGTCACCCGCCTGTTGCGAGAGCCCGGCCAACGCACCGGTGGCGGTCTCACGGATGAGTTCACCCAGCATGCCCTGAGCGGCACTGAGTTCACTCTGGGCACGAAGGCCGCTTCGTTCCGCGGAACCGTATTCGCCCTGTTGGGTGGCCCCGGACGCCTTGCGCATAAAGTTCTGCGATTCCTTGAGTGCATTGCGCAGCTCGTAGGTTTGCTCCTGCATGCCCGACCGCAGTTGCTTGGACAAAATCCCAACCTCGTTGTCGATTTCGACCTGCTTACCCAGAAGCTCCGATTGCTCGGCCTCGCTGAGGTTTTGCCCGTCGGCCCGATTATAGTCACCGTTCAGGGCCGCCTGTTCGCCCAAGAGGCGGTTCAGGTTTTCGAGAGACTCCTGCAGGTCGGACATACTCATCTCCTGCGACTCCTTACTCTGGCCTTGCTGCTGTTGTTCACCGGAGGACTTTGCCTGGCCTTCCGAAGGCTGCCCCTGTCCCCCGCTGCTGGCCTGCATCTGCGGCTGGCTATTGGCAAAACTTTCCACGATGAGCAAATTGCTCAAGGCCTCGGCCAAGGTCGGGTTGACCTTGTCAGGCTCGTCCTGATTAGCCAGCAACTCGGCCTCGACCATATTCTCCATAGCGACGACAAGCAGGTCGGCCATGGCACGGCCGTCCTCGTTGCCCATCATGGCCATCTGCATGAACATCATGGTGAGCTTTTCGAGGGCAACACTGGTCTCCTTGCGCGCCTCGGCGATGCCGGTGGCGAGCTCCTGCATGGCTTCTTCACGCCGCTCGCCTGTCTGCGGGATGGCGGCGTGGGCCATGCGCATGAGACGCTTGAGCTCCACGATGATGCCGCGCAGGTTGATCTCCTCGCGCTCACCCTCGCCCTGGCCTTCACTCTCACCGCCTTCCTGGTCCGGGATATCGGTCAGCACTTCGATGAAAAATACATCCGAGCGCGCGGACTGCGGCTCGGGCTCACGGTTGTCCCAGGCCACGGCGTAGTAGGTGATGATGTCGCCGTGCTCGGCGTTCTGGCTGGCTATCTCAATGGCTCCGTAGAGCTCGGCTTCCGGAGTGGGCTCTTCACCGGCTTCGAAAAGCACCAGCGGATTGCGCGGCAGACCGGAGACGGACACATGCAACTCCACCTTGCTCAGGCCGTAATCGTCTCCGGCAAACACGCTGAACGGCACGGCGCCCTCGGGTTTGGCCTTTTTGTCTTCACCCGGCTCGGTGATTTCCACCGTGGGCGCTTCATCCGGGATGACGTCCAGGTCGAAACTCGGTGTGACCAGCAGACGCCCCTCGGTGTTCTTCAACACCACCTGATAGTCGCCATCGCTTTGCATAACAAAGCTACCGGCGAGGTTGCCCTTCATTTTTTCCATTGGCAGGCGCTCGCCGGAAACGCGCAGGGAACCGGTGACGTCGATCTGCGTGGTTAACATCAACGAGACTTCGCTGTCCTCGGGCGCGTGCAGATCGACCAGACGGCTGAACTCCGTGGGCTCCTCCCGCGTGTAGGCAGGCGGCGTCACGGACAGCTCGAGCGTGTCGATGCGCGGCGGGTCGTAGACCGTCACCGCGTACCATGGCGTACTCAGCGAGGACGTTTCCACGCGATAGCGCAGCGGCTCGGTAACGCCAAACAGGGTAAACGATGCCGGGCCAGCGGCCTGCACCGTCATGGGGAAACGCTCGGTGACGCCGTTCTGCTCATAGACGATGACCGGATCGTTCTCCCAGCGCGTCACCTCGGCGGTGATGGTCAGGTCGTCGGCACGGGGCACGTCAGCATCGCCGGGCTGAACGAGCAACCCGGTGGCCTCGCCCTGCATGCGGTCGATCTGATAAAAGCGCGCCTTGGCCACGAAGTCGGTCTTGCCCGCGAAGTCGGACAGCACCATGGCCACGGCGATAAGCAGCAGCACGGAAGCCGGATGCACCAGGCGCGGCAGCGAGTCACGCTTGAGGTTTATCTCGGCGCACTTGGCATCCACATCGCGAAAGAGAGCTTCCTCGAGCGCGTTGGCGGGCCCGCCGCGCTCCTGGATTTCCATGGCGGTGCTCAGCGTCTCTTGCAGCTCCGGGTGACGCGTCTCCACCAGCCTGGCCAGATCGATGGGGCGCGGCCGCTTCAGGGCCAGCCAAAGCAACCCGCCCAAGGCCAGCACCAGAGAACCCAGGCCAAGCCCAAACAGCGTACGCCAGGCGGTCCCCTCCTGCACCGGTGCGATGCCGTTAATGCCCTGGCATATCAACACCGCCAGACTAAAGGTACCCAGCACGGCAAAGCCCAGCATCAGCGCCAGCAGCAGGATGAGCAGGCTCTGTTGAAAGCGAAGCTTGGAGTAAAAATCAGGCATGACGCAACTTGGGCGCGGCGGGACGTACGCCCGCCAGGGTACTTTCCAAAATAAATATCACCAGGGCCGCCAACGCAAACCAGGGCCACAGGGATTTGCCGGATTCAGAATCGGGCGCTACGGATTCCGTTTCCGCCTGGCTCCCACGCCCACCCGTCAGGGCCGCACGTAGCGAAGACAGCGACACCGGCGTGAAATCCGACTCCGCCCGGCTAACATTCACCTCGACCGGATGGCCTTCGGCATCGAGGAAGGCGCGCGGCGCGGTCTCACCCGGGAGTTCGCCGGGGCTCAGGCGCAGCACCGGGTCGCTGCCACTGGCGGAGTCCGCCAGGGCCTCGCGCAGGAGCGGCAGGAAGCTGTTGCGCAGCGGCAGGTCCGACCACTCGGTGTCGAGCCCGATGGCGCTGGTCAGCACAAGACCCTTGCCCAGCCTTTCTTCAATCAAAACCGGGTCACCCTCCTCCGTGGCGATGAGCACGGTGGCCTCGTCGCTGGGGCGCAGTTTGACGTACTCGAAAATCTCGGCCAGGTAGAGGTCGCGCGAGGTCTCCTCATCGAAAAGCCGCCCGAGGAAGCTGCGCTCGTTCAGGCTGCCGATGCGGTAGGTGCGCGCGCGGTCGCCATGCCGCCCCGGCTGACCCAGGTAAGCAACATCCGTCAGGCCGCTCTCGCGCAAGCGCGCCTGCTGCCGCGAACCTGCCTGCGAGGGCGTCACCAGCAAGGTGCCGCCGTCCTCAACGAAACCCTTCAGGGCATTCAATTGCCCCGGCTCCAGATAGCCGCCTGCCCCGGCCAGGTAAATGATCTCCGGTTGCGGTCCGCCCGCCGGCGTCATGTCCGGCTGCAGCGGCACAATCTGGAAGGAACGGTGACCGGTCTCGGCGTCGGCCATGAGGGCGTTGGCCACGAAGTCCGCCTCGACCAGCTTCTGCGGCTCCTCCGCCGCGGGCAGCACCAGGCCGACCGTCAGCGGTGGCGGCGCATCGAGCCAAAGCGCGTAGGTGTTGTCCAATGCGTAATCGTCCTGCCCCTCCGGCGTCGTGAGAATGAGCATGGACGGCACGGGTCGGCCCCGCTCCACCAGAAAGGCCACCGGGCGCAGCTCACCCGGCGCGAGTGTCATCTCTTCGCTGGCGAGGTTGCCCAGACTGAGCGTGGCGGTGATGGCCTCGTCGGAGAAGTTGCGCACGCGCGCGATGACGCGGAGCTGATTGCCCGGCGCGGGAAAAACCTCCGCCGAGACGACCCCGACATTGTCCGGGGCTTCCTTGTGAATGGGTTGGAAGTCCAGCTCAATCCCCTGGGGCAACACCGGCCAGTCACTGCGGGACCAGTCGCCCGCCTGGAAGTCCGAGAGAATAATCAGCCGGGCGGATTCCCCCTCCGGCACGAACGAGAGTGCTTCGCGCAGGGCCACAGAGGGATTCGAACCGGTGATGACCGGCAACAGCTCGTCGAGGTCCGGCTTTTGTCCCGGTGCGGGGGCTTGGGCGGCCAGCGCGCCGTTGGCAAAAAACACCCAGCCGATGGGCGTGCGTTGCGATACCGAATCCAGCGCCTCATCGATAATGGCCTCGGCCCGCTCCCAGGCGCCCTGCGCGCTCATGCTGGCGGATGAATCGACGACAAAGATAACCGACTCGTTTGGCTCTTCAACAGCGCCCGCGACACCGGGCTCCACCCAGCGCGGCTGCGCCAGGGCAATCACGACCGCTGCAAAAAACAACAGGCGGAGCAGCAAAAGCAGCCAGTCGCGCGGGCTGCGGCGTCCGCGCTGCGGCAGGGCCGAACGCGTGATGAACCGTACCGAGGGGAAACGCAGCGGCGTCGCGCGCTCTTTGTTGATCAAGTGGATCAGCAACGGCGCCAGCAAACCCGCCAGCCCGGCCAGAAACCACGGTGCGCCAAAGGTCAGCATCAGGCGGTGCGCTCCCGGTGTGAAAGATATCGAGCCAAGGTATAGGCGAGCGAGTCGGTGGTGGACACGCGCAGGGTGTCCACCTGTGCCTTGGCAAAGCCGTCGTCGAGTTTTTCCAAAAAGGCGCTCATGCCAGTGCGGTAACGCTCGCGGGCGGCCTCGGGCCAGGTGGTGATTTCACTGTCGGTCTCGCTGTCGAGGAAGCGCGTCACGGTCTGCTGCGGCAGGTCGAGTTCGTCCGGGTCGAGCACCTGAATCGCCAGCACGTCACAGTGGCGGAAGCGAAACTTAGCCAGCGCCTGCGGCAAGGTGTCCTCCGCCTCCAGCATGTCCGACAGGTACACCACCAATCCGCGCTGACGCAGCTGCGTGCTGAGCGAGGACAACATAGCCTCGTGTGCGGCAGCGCCTTCGGGCTGGGCGCGGATGAGCCCTTGGAGAAATCTTTCAAACTGCCCGCTGCGGTGGCCGGGCTCCAGCGCCTCACGCATCTCCCCGCCGTAAGCGAAGAGCCCGAGGTTGTCCCCCTGCCGCTGCGCCAGGTAGGCGATGCAGGCCGCCGCGATACGCGCGTAATGCAGCTTCGAACACGGTGCGCGCTCGCCCTGGTAGTCCATCGACGCCGAGGCATCGAGAAGCACGTAGCAGTTCATGTTGGTCTCCTCCTGGTAGACCTTCGTGTACAGCTTGTCCGACCGCGCCAGCACCTTCCAGTCGACGTACTTTAAATCTTCGCCCGGGGAGTAGTTGCGGTACTGCAGGAACTCCGTCCCGAAGCCGTGAAAGAGACTGCGGTGCATCCCCGACAAAAAGCCTTCCACCGCCGAACGCGCCATCAGCGCAAGGCTCCCCATCCCGGCGAGCGTCGCGGGGTCCAGAAGGTCACGATGGGAGGAGGTGGGCATGGGGATTAGTCTCTCACAAAGGCCCAAAGGCGCGAATGTTTTACCACGAGGGTACCGAGATGAACCCATGAGACATTAAGGATACGAAAGATGCTTACATCGTTATTTGAACCCCAACGGGGTTCCATCCGATAGCGAAGGGTTGAGTGAGCGAAGCGAATGAAACCCTGGCACAATGCACCCCACCAACCCATCAACCCCAACGGGGTTGCATCGTCCTCGCACACAGACGTAATGCAACCCCGTTGGGGTTGGCAGGTAAACGCGCCTGAATACCCAGGGTTCAAGAACCCTTCGCTATGAGATGAAACCCCGTTGGGGTTTTTATGGGCGCAATCTAACATCATTTCAATAAACGCCTCCTCAGCTCATCCATGGTGAGAAAACGCGCTTCACCGGATTTGATTTTACGGCGACGTTCGGCGAGCACCTTACCGTACCAACCAGGCGACTTTGTGTCTTGCGCAAGGCTCCCCATCCCGGCGAGCGTCGCTGGGTCCAGAAGGTCACGATGGGTGGCGGTAGGCATGGGCGGTGAGGCAGATTAGTTGTTTACCACGGAGACACGGAGATTTAATTCTCAAGATTCCAATGACGCAGATCACCGTATTTAGAGCGCCGTCTAAATATTAGAACGTTGGCAAGTGCCTTAGCAAAGGCTGCACCAGCAATTATCGAGTAGAAAAGTCCTGAGCCTGATAATATAAGGAACAAAAGCAGTAGAGAGGATGCGACAAGTGCAACAATGACTCTCACTGATTCTGGAATACGAGCACGCCATGTCTTCAATATCCCCCCCATTGATAGTGCAAAAATAAATAGGGCTACTGCGACTGAGGCATACAATGAAGATGAATTGTAATATGCCATATATCCGACAACAAATGAGGCCAATCCAAGAATTATTCCGAAACCAACTGCTTGATTTACCTTCATTATAAACCTCTGTGCTCTCCGTGTCTCCGTGGCAAAAAAACTCGCTGCCTCACAACCGCACTCCCCTACATCCCTTTCAGCAGTTCGGCGATCAAGTCGTCGGACTTGATGCCTTCGGCTTCGGCCTGGAAGGTCGGGATGATGCGGTGGCGCAGGACGGGCGCGGCGAGCTCGCGAATGTCTTCTAACGACACGGCATAGCGGCCGTGCAGGAGGGCGCGGGCTTTTCCTGCCAACACGAGGGCCTGGGAGGCGCGGGAGCCGGCGCCCCACTTGATTTTCTCCTTGGCCAAAGTTGATGCATCACTGTGCGTGGGGCGCGAGGAGGCGGTCAGGCGGACGGCCGCCTCGGCCACCTCGGTGCTGACGGGCACCTGGCGGACCAACTCCTGCAGGGCGACGACCTCCTCGCCGGAGAAGACCGCGGCAGGCTTTTCCTTCTTCGGGGACGTGGTGGCGGCGACCATTTTCACCTCATCAGCCACCGGAAGATAGTCCATGGTGATGTTTAAAAGGAAGCGGTCGAGCTGCGCCTCGGGCAGCGGGTAGGTGCCCTCCAGCTCGATGGGGTTCTGCGTGGCCAGGACAAAGAACGGCGGCGCGAGCGTATGCGTCTCCCCGGCGGCGGTCACCTGGCGCTCCTCCATGGCCTCGAGCAGGGCGGCCTGGGTCTTGGGCGGAGTGCGGTTGATTTCGTCGGCCAGCACGATGTTGGCGAAGATAGGCCCCTTGACGAAGCGGAAGCTGCGGTGCCCTGTGGCGGTGTCTTCCTCCACCACCTCGGTGCCCATGATGTCCGCCGGCATGAGGTCCGGCGTGAACTGGATGCGCTTAAATGATAAGGAAAAGGCCTCGGCCAGCGAACGCACCAGCAGGGTCTTGCCCAGGCCCGGGACGCCGGTCAGCAGCGCGTGCCCCCGCGCCAGGATGCTGATAATCATCAGCTCGATGACCTCGTCCTGGCCCACGACGGCCTTGGACAGCTCGGCCTTCAGTTTCTTGCGGGACTCGCCCACGCGAGCGACGATTTCCTCGCCGGAAAGATTTTCGGGTAACTGACTCATAAACTAAGGGTAGTTAACAGGAAGATCGGGAAGGACGGAAAGACAAATCCGCCACCCACTTTCTACACTGCCTGCTAAACAGTCTATAGCTATGTCAGGCGTTCCCACCGGGAGGTTCCGGGAAAAGACAGGCTGGCCACAGAGCACACGAGGAAGACACCGAGCCCACAGAGGTTAAAGGCAGGACCTTTGCCGGGCAGAGTCGTGACACGGACAGTTTCAGTCTGACGAGAAAATCTACAACTGCATTCTTACTTTGACGAACGTTGGGAATCCATCCAAAATATCTATGAGCTGTTGATGAAGCCGAACGTAAAGTTACTATCCTTACTATCGGGAGCAGTATTTGGCCCGGCTCTTTTAATCGTTGCTTTACTAGTGATTGGGACAAGGAGCGGCATTATTTCGTTCAACCCTGCGCCTACTAAAGCTAATGACACACAATTCCGCTACGCCGCACCCGTCTTTATCAATTCAATCCAAAGGGACTTTTATTATCTTGAGACGCCTAAAACAGAGGTGTCGATAACAGACAAAGAGCGCATTCACCAAATTGTACGAAATCAATTTGGCATATCTGGAAAATTGGCCCCACCTAAGCAGTTCAGTATCGGGAAGATTCAGAGAAAAGGAAATCTGGCGATCGTATCTGTTTCCTACCATTACTCAAGCATAGCATCAGGTGCTGCGGTTGTACTCGTGGAATTCAATGGCAAAGATTGGAAATTCGTAAAGAAGGAGCATACTTGGATCTCCTAAAATAGGGTTATCAACAATCCTAGCCTATCCGGAATTGTTCTCTTGGAGTCTGCGCCTTACCCTCAGCCTTGTCTCCGCCGCTCGGCGTTTAGCATTGAAGCCAGGGGAAAGGTCACTTTGATACCTCAGACGACACCTTGCTCACTATTGACACTGCTTATGAAAAACGGCGGTTCTCGCAACGGCATCCCTTATTATAAAGTCCTCGGACTCGCGCTGGTCGCGCTGTTGGCCGGCTGCGCGAGCTTCAATCCCGTGCCCGTCGCCGAGATTGGTTTCAAGGAGCGCGCCCAATCCGAGACACAGGACTCCGTCACGGTCTCGACCGCCGTCCTGTCCGACGCGGAAACCGTGGAGCTGCTCGGCTACGACCTCAACGTCACGCGCCCGCAGCCCGTATGGGTCGAGGTGCAGAATAACACCGACGAGCTGTTTGCGATTCCCGGCATCGCGCTGGACCCCAGCTACTACCCGCCGCTGGAGCTGGCCTGGAAGGGCCACGGCTGGGTGGACTCAGAGCGGAACTTCGACATCGACAAGCACCTGTACCAGCTCGCGCTGCCCCGCGTCGTGCATCCGGGCGAGACCGTATCGGGCTTCATCTTCACCCAGCACCAGCAGGGCGCGAAGTTCGTCAACATTGAGCTCATCGGCGACAAAGGCGTGCACACGCTGCGCTTCGGCTTCCTCATCGAGCTGGAGGGCTTCCGCGGCGACTACAAAAAGGTCAACCTCGACGAGCTGTATCGCGAAACCGGCTACAAGGATTTGCCCGACACCAAGGCGCTCATTGACTGGGTGTCCAACGACCTGCCGCCCGCCGTGCTCGGTGGCAACCGCAAGACCGACGGTGACCCGCTGAACATCGTCCTCGTCGGCACGACCAAGGACGTCTTTTCCGCGCTCGTGCGGCAGGGCTGGAACCTGACCGAGAGCACCAGCACGGTGAGCGTCATCGACACCATCGGCTCGGCCGTCCTCGGCGCGAATTACCAGAACTCCCCGGTCTCGTCCCTCTACCTCTTCGACCGCAGGCAGGACGTCGCCCTGCAGAAGGCACGCAGCAACGTCAACCAGCGCAATCACATGCGGCTCTGGCGCGCCCCGGTCAACTACCAGGGCTTCCCCGTCTGGGCCGGGCAAATCAGCCGCGACATCGGCGTCCGCCTCAGCTACAAGACCATCACCACGCACAAGATCGACCCCGATGTGGACGAGGCCCGCTGGTACCTGCTGCAGGACCTCTACTACTCGCAGAGCATGAACGAGTACGGCTTCGCCCCCGGCGTCGGCAAGCGCACCATCGACAACCCCGGCCGCAACTACACTGGCGATCCTTACTTCACCGACGGCAACCGCCTCGTCGTCTTCCTCACCGAGCACCCCATCAACATCGACGCCATCGAGCGCATCGATGAGGAGTGAGCATTAGTTTCAGCCAGATGACAGGTTGGGCGCAGACTCCAGCTAACCGCGGCTTGAACAAAAATTAAATTCTAGGTATGGAATTGTTATGAAATTTTCTATAGCCTGTTTTTTAGCGATTAGTGCAACACTCACATATGTTGCATTCGCCAATAATGATTCCGCTCCGATGTCTACAGAGGCCAAGCATTGGCGTCATTTTAGTCAACCGGACGAAGGTCGAATTAAAGTAGAAGCCGTAGGCAACTTCAGGTTTCCAGGCACTTACTACATTCTTGAAGGAACAGGTCTGAAATACTTTTATGGAATCTGCGGCGGCTCTGGTGAGCAGGGAGACTTCGGCGGTGGTCCACCACGCATGTTTTCAATTATCAGAATAGTAGATGGAGAGAAAAAGCATATTAAAATCGACGCGAGTAGGCTAAAATTGGCGAGTGTTCCAGACTTCGAGTTACTTGAAGGAGATAGAGTAATCGCGAACGAAATTATTTTCTAAAAGTCACCAGCAGCTTGCCCTACCCTGTGGGGCAACGGCAGCTTTCCTTTCGTCTGCGTCTCTGCCCTTATCTGAACGGATCTTCCGGTTAACGGAACGGTTCCGGTGAGGCCCGGAAGTCCCCGATATCCGGAAAATTCGCCCCGAGAGACGTAGAAGCGCCAACGGCGCGGCCCCATCGTAGCCCAAGGCAACGCCCTGGCCCCCCCGACACGAGATGGCCAGATGGCCGCAGGCCTGCCTCAACGGAACCGCCCACGAGTGAAGCAGGCCATCCTTCGACGGGCTCAGGACAGGTCAGCCTGCGGGGACGGGGGCCACGGGTTCATGGGGCGTTGCCCCATGCTACGTTGGACAAGGCCCTTGGCCTTGGGTAATCATTACACACCCTTATTTCAGAAAGAACTGTGCAGCTGTATCAAGTAGTGGATGGTATTCCAAAACCTTTGAACCTATCTTGTCTAAAAGCCTTAAATGACTCAACGCCAGCTGCCATGCCTCATCGCTCTTAATCTTTTCAACTTCATCTTCATTCAATGACATCTGCATTTCAGCAGCCTCGGCTAGCATGAACTTAATAGCCTTCTTCAATCCCTTTGCTCCATAAATTGCATATCTATCAATTGAATCCTTACTAAGTCTGACATATTCCAGTAGAAGTTTTTTTAGTATATCGGGCGTATCCGACTTCTCGATAACCTTTCTTAAATTTTCTACACTCTCATTTATTTCATCAATATCTGTGGCTCCTAGCTCGCCTTCTTGTGGTAATACTGTTGCACAAACCTCTAGCAAGGAAAGCTCAGCCTGAGATGGGCTTCGTATAGCACTATTGTAGTTAGAAGTGTAGATGATATTATTTAAAGATTTAAGCCCACTTAATAAGACATTTCTCTGAGCATCACCTATTGGGGCAGCATTCATGTCACTGATAAATCCTGAATATACTTCGTGGAGTCTTACGAGCCCTAACGTACAACTTAGTTTTAACCCAAAATCTCCCTCAACGTTAACTTCACCTTTCGAGATAAGATACTTGCGCAAGGTATCATTATAGTTACCTCCAGAACTAATTGATTTTAGTAACTCTAGTAAACGCCCTGCTGAATTATTGTATTTTACAGACTCCATTGAGAGTAGAATAAAGAAAGTTTATTCAGTAAAACCAGTCTAAATCCCACCTACTCCACGGGCAGCTCTTTCACCTTCCACGGTAGGCCGTACTTGTTCAAGCGGTCCATGAAGGGGTCGGGGTCGAGTTGTTCCATGTTCCAGACGCCGGTCTTGCGCCAGGTGCCGTCGACGATGAGCGAGGCGCCGATCATGGCGGGGACGCCGGTGGTGTAGCTGATGGCCTGGCTGCGGACTTCCGCGTAGCACTCCTCGTGGACGCAGACGTTGTAGATGAAGACGCGCTTGGGCTGGCCGTCTTTTTTGCCGACGATGTCACAGCCGATGCAGGTCTTGCCCTTGGTGCGGGAGCCGAGCGAGGCCGGGTCGGGCAGAACGGCGCGGAGGAACTCGATGGGCGCGACCTTGATGCCTTTGAACTCGATGGGCTCGATGGAGGTCATGCCGACGTTCTGCAGGACGTTCAAATGGGTCAGGTACTTTTGCCCGAAGGTCATCCAGAAGCGGATGCGTTTGAGGCCTTTGATGTTCTGCGAGAGGGACTCCAACTCTTCATGGTAAAGCAGATAGGAATCCTTGGGGCCGACCTCGGGGTAGTCGTAGACCTGCATGACGGACATGGCGTCGATTTCCTTCCACTCGCCTTCTTCCCAGTAGCGACCGTTCTGCGTGATTTCGCGGATGTTGATCTCGGGGTTGAAGTTGGTGGCGAAGGGATAGCCGTGGTCGCCGGCGTTGGCGTCGAGGATGTCGATGGTCTCGATTTCGTCGAAGAGGTGCTTCTGGGCATAGGCGCAGAAGATGTTGGTCACGCCGGGGTCGAAGCCACTGCCGAGCAAGGCCATGCGCTCGGCGGCGTTGTAGCGGTCCTTGTAGGCCCACTGCCACTTGTACTCGAACTTCGCGGTGTCCAGCGGCTCGTAGTTGGCGGTGTCCATGTAGTCCACCCCGGCGGCCTCGCAGGCGTCCATCAGGACGAGGTCCTGGTAGGGCAGCGCGACGTTGATGAGCAGCTTGGGCTGCTCCTTCTTCAAAAACTTGATGGTGGCGGGCACGTCGTCGGCGTCCAGGGCGGCGGTGCGAATTTCGCGGCCCTGCAGCTCCTTGATGTCCGCAGCGATGGCGTCGCACTTGGACTTCGTGCGGGAAGCGAGGACGATTTCCGAAAAGTATTCGGGTAATTGGGCGCACTTGTGGGCCACGACGCCCCCGACTCCGCCCGCTCCGACGATGATGACTTTGCTCATAAGTAAGAAGATGATTGGGTTTTATTTATCCGCAGATAACGCAGATGTACGCAGATAAGGATTTAACTGAAGAATAATCTGCGTCAATCTGCGTAATCTGTGGACGAAAAAGTTCCATCCAAATCCCTCCTGGCCTCGAGCCGCCGCTTCTGGATACCGCTGCTCATCTGTGTGCTGGCGGTGCTCGTCGGGGGCGGGCTCGGTTTGGCCACCTCCGGTTTCGACCCCAAGGCGCTGGTGGCAACCGCCATGAAGCTGCTGGACTGGGTCGCACAGCTCCACCCCACCGTGCTCCTGCTGGCGCTGGCCATCCTGCCGTGCGTGGGGATGCCCGTCAGCCCCTTGTTGATTGCGGGTGGGCTCGCCTACGGCATCCCGGTCGGGCTGACGATCGGCTTCGTCGGTATCGCGCTGAACGACGCCCTCGCCTACCTGCTCGCAGCCTACCCGCTGCGGCGGTTCATCGAGGGGCTGATTCACTCGCGCGGATGGAAGATACCCGAGATTCCGCAAAAGGAAGAGACGCGCATCATCATCGTACTCCGCATCACGCCGGGGTTACCCTTGCCCATCCAGAATTATCTGCTGGGCATGGCCCGTGTGCCCTTCGGCAAGTACATGGTGCTCTCAATGCTGGCACAGTCCCTGCCCATCATCGCGTTTACCGTCACCGGCGGCTCGCTCTTCGAAGGCTCGTGGGGGCTCATCATCCTCGGTGTCATCCTCATCGTCGTGATGACGCTCATTGCCAAAATCGCCTACGGGATGTTTGGCTCGAAGGTCAATTTAACCGCAGGGAGCGCAGAGAAAAAATAAGATATAACCACGGATTACACAGATGGCACGAATAGGCATTTATGTATTTTAATATCCGCGGTATCCGTGTAATCCGTGGTAAAAAAGTAAAATGCCAAGCAAACTCGACAGCGCCCACGACCCCGCCACGCCGGAGACCATCCTCGGCATCGGCGAGCTGACGCGCCGCATCAAGTCGCTGCTGGAGGGAAACATACCGCCCTGCTGGGTACGCGGGGAAATCAGCAACCTCCGCAAGCAATCCAGCGGCCACATCTACTTTACGCTCAAGGACCGCGACAGCCAGTTGCCCTGCGTGCTCTTCAAGCAGGACGCCCTACGCTGCTCCGTCGACATGTCCGACGGCCGCCAGATCATCCTCTTTGGCAGCCTCAGCGTGTACGAGCCGCATGGACGCTACCAGTTCATCGGGCGTGAAGTCGTCGAGGACGGCGCGGGGCGGCTCCAGGCGGAGTTTGAGCGGCTGAAAAAGAAACTCGCCGCCGAGGGGCTGTTCGAAAAGGAACGCAAAAAGCCCCTGCCGCGCTTGCCGCACACCGTCGGCATCGTCACCTCCCCCACCGGCGCGGCCTTGAAGGACTTTTTATCGATTCTCCGACGACGGCAGTGGAAAGGTCGCGTTATCATTCTGCCCGCCAAGGTGCAGGGCCAGGGCGCAGCGCAGGAGATCGTCAAGCAGATCGGCAATGCGCAAAAGCTCGGCGGCATCGACCTGCTGGTGGTCGGGCGCGGCGGCGGTAGCCTGGAGGACCTGTGGTGCTTCAACGAGGAAATCGTGGCCCGCGCGGTGGCCGCTTGCACCATTCCGACCATCTCCGCTGTCGGCCACGAGATCGACTTCACCCTGAGCGACTTCGCCGCCGACCAGCGCGCCGAGACGCCCTCCGCCGCGGCGGAGTTGATATCCAGCGCCTATCTGGAGTGCCTGGAGCGCCTGCGGGCCTGCGCCAAGGGACTGGCGGAAGGCCCCACACGTCTCTTCAATAATAGACGCAATCAATTAAAACTCCTCACCAGCCTTATGCGCGAGCACTCGCCGCGCCGTCGCATCGAGGAGAACAGCCTGAAGCTGGACGACCTTTCCAACCGCCTCGGCCACGCCCTGCGCGAGAGTTTACACGAACGCCGGGAAGCCATCGCGGCTTTGTCGACACGCCTGGCCCGGCACTCGCCCGAGCGACGCCTGGAGGTGGCTCAACTAAAGCTGAACGCCGTCAAGGGGCGCTATGAGCGCCTGCTGCAAAAGAGCCTCCAGCCTAAGGCGGAGCGCCTGACCGCCCTGCTAGGCCGCCTCGAATCCGCCAGCCTGCAAAAAGCGCTGGCCCGTGGCTTCGCCGTCGTGCGCGACGGCCAGGGCAACCTCGTCACGCGCCGCGCCGGGCTCAAAAAAGGAGATGCCCTCGCGGTTGATTTCGCCGACGGGGAAATCCATGCGGAGATCACCCGCGCGGAGGATTGACCTCCCGATTAGCAACGATATCCAACGACAAGGGAACCGCAATGACGCCGGAAGTGCCCAAGCTCGATTTTAAGCGTGAATTGAAGAGCTACTTTACCGCTCCCAAAGCCGATTGGCAGGAAATCACCTTGCCAGCCCACAATTACCTGATGATCGATGGGCAAGGTTCACCCGGGGATTCCGAGGAGTACCAAAATGCCCTCAGTTTACTCTACCCCGTGGCCTACGGCACAAAGTTTTTTAGTAAAACCAAGCTATTGCGCGACTACACGGTGCCGCCGCTGGAGGGGATTTGGTATGCCGACAACATGGAAGTCTATACTTCGGGCCAACGCGATCAGTGGCGCTGGACGCTCATGCTCCTGCTGCCCGATTGGATAAATTGCGGACATGTCGAGCAGGTCGCCGAAGCCCAAGGCCGCAAAAGACCCGGTCAGGACTTTAGCAAAGTGCGAATGGAGAAGTTTGAAGAAGGTTTATGCCTACAGCGTTTGCATATCGGCAGCTACGCCGACGAGGCCCCCGTGCTGCAAAACTTGCATCACGAGATTATGCCCTCCAAAGGCTATACGTTCTCTGGCCCTCACCACGAAATCTACCTGTCCGATCCGCGACGCACTGCGCCGGAGAAGCTCCGAACCATTCTTCGTCAACCCGTTGAGCCTCTTTGAACCGACATTGATCTGCCAAAGCAGTGGTCATCCGCGCGGAGGATTGACCCTTGCCGGGATGAAAAATCTATTGCAAGCTGTGTGCATGGGCTTTCGGCGCAAAATGCTGATACTCCTGCTGGCCGGACTTATCTCCCCGCTCCTGCCGGCGGCTCCCGTCATGGATCAACCCATCGAGGCGGACACCCCCGGCGCGCTCCATACGGAGCTGGAGACGTTGCGCAAGAAAGCGCCGAAGAAGCAGATGGCCGAGTTCGAGCAGTACGTCAGCGAGCTGCGGCAGGACCTCATCGACGACCCCTTCGTGCCGCGGGACGAAGTCGACGCGCGCCTGGTCCGGCAACTCACGGGCAAGAGCCCGAACGAGCTGCTCACCGACGACACCAACACCGCCGGGCTGGACGAGCCCTCCGAATACTGGAGCCTGCGCGAACAGGTCTACGCGGAACGCCTCGGTGAACTTTCCAAGGACCAGAAGCGAGCCCTGGAGACCTCCGACCTGCTGGAAGACGTCTACGTGTACAACTACCGTTTCGAGCTGGAGGGCAAGACGACCATCGATAAGGCCTACCTGGTTTTCCAGCTACGCAACGGCACCCAGGAATCCATCGACAGCGTGCGGCTGCGTGTCTTCATCCACCTGCCCAAAGGCTCCGAAAAGGAAGTCCTCAAGGCAAACCGCTACGTGCGCATCCCCAAGCCGGTCAGCCCCTGGGAGACCCGAACCGTCAAGCATGACATCACCAGCCTGATTCCGGAGGCTATCCGGCACGGCCACATCCAGAAGCGCAAGGACCTCGCCGTGGAAATGCGCCTGACCAATTTCCACACCAAAAGCCAGGATTGGGCCGTCACCTACTTCCCCTCCTATCGCATGCGCGAGCTCGAACGCACCGAGGAGGGCCTCAAGGAAGCACGCCTGGCCTTGGGCAAATCACAGGAGACTTCCGGCGACAGCGCCGACTCCATGATGATGATGGCGGAGTAGATGGTGCAGGCATCGTGGTAACGCTTGACCTAACCCAAACCAAATATAATCTATTGGAATGCCTATCTTAACGATACCGGGTCACTATGACGGCCATGGAGTTACTTTGGACGAGTCTGTAGCACTCCCCAAGGATACGCCCGTGCTCGTTACTGTTCTACCGTCTCCCGGTGAAGGGCTCGACTCGTTTCAGCGGCTTTCTTCAGCGGCGCTGGCAGCCTCTTATGACGAAGACGAAGTCGAATATACCGCGAATGACATCAAAGAGAAATGAAGACCGGTAATGTTTGCCTGGCCGCTCTTCAGCAAGCTGATGGCCAGATGAAGCCCCGCCCGGTTATTGTTCTTCGTAGCGTTCCTCCCTATAACGACTTGCTGGTCTGCGCGGTTAGCTCCAAGCTCGGGCATCTTCAGGCCGGACTGGATGAAATCATTGGTGAACGGGATGAGGATTTTCGAGACAGTGGCCTGAAAGTGAGTTCTTTGGTCCGCCTTGGCTTACTGGCCACCCTCCCTGGAAAGGCCATCATGGGTGCGCTTGGAAACATCTCTGACGAGAGATTACTACG
The DNA here is from genome assembly GCA_030432235.1 of Verrucomicrobiia bacterium. Lineage (GTDB taxonomy): Bacteria > Verrucomicrobiota > Verrucomicrobiia > Opitutales > Cerasicoccaceae > JAUIHT01. Next base: position 326,793 of record JAUIHT010000002.1, read on the forward strand.
CCTGCGAAAACGTTTGGCGAAGTTTATCGATAGTTAGGATACCACCGAAAATCGCAGAAATTTTCAGAAAAACGGCCCAACCTAGCCAACGCTTCCAAGGCAGCCCAGAGTCCCAACCTAACTATTGGTGGGGTGTGCTAGTATCGTGGGCATGAAAACGAAACACCCGGCCCGGCCGCCTTAGAGGAGGGACCTTATCACCGGAACGCCGAACCTGATTTTTGTGACGGGCACGCTGCGTTTCTTCACCGGCCTCACCCACTCGAGCGTGGCGCCGGGGCACCATGCGCCTTAAACGGAGGATGCGATCAGCAAGCCCGAAACGAAACTCGGAGGACGCCGGACGGCTGTTCTTTGACACTTCTTGATACCACGCCCAGTCGGCTTGAGAAAGTCGATGCGCAGCATCGGGGATTCTTAAGGCCCTGCCTTAAGCGGGGGTCTGGGGCGAGTAGCCCCAGGTGCGTGACAATGAGAGGACAAGCCCCCTACGCTTAGGCGAGGCACTACTCCTCGTCCAGTACATCGGCTGGCTCCGGCTCCGCCTTGGTCACGCGCGGATGGTCCTCCTGCATACGGTGGATAGACTCCGCATTGCCGATGACGTAGAGCACGTCGCCAGCCTGAAGAATCTCCGTCGGCCCCGGTGCGGTGACGCGCGTCTCCTTGCGCTGTATCCCCAGAACAGTGATGCCGTATTCCCCGCGCAGGTGAGCCGAGGCCAGGGTCTGGTCGACCAGAATGGAGTCACGCGGAATGAAAATCTTTTCCACTTCCAAGGTGGGGCGGACAAACGCGCTGGCGCCGTCGGAACGTTTTTCGGAAAGCATCTGGATAGCGTCCTCCGTCTGCGTTTCCTCACCGAACAGATAGATGCGGTCGAAGGGAAAGAGACGCGAAATCGGCTCGGGATCGTACAGCACCTGGCCGTTGCGCGAAAGCGCGATGATGGACGCACCGGTCTCCTCGCGCAGCTTCAGGTCCATCAGGCGCACCCCGCAGGCCTGGGACAGGGCCGGCAGCACCATCTCGCGCACCTTGACCGGCCAGGGGTACTTGTTCGTGATTTCCTCCAGGGCATTGGCAGAGCGGACCTCGTCCTCCTCGCGGGCGCGCTGGTTGAAGCTCTGCATGAACAGGTATTCCAGGCGGCTGTTGACGTTGATAAGCCGACGCCAGAAAAACAGCGACGCGCCGACGACCAACAGGGTAAAGGCGATCAACGCCACACCGCTCGGCAGGTATTCCGCCGCCGCCGACAGGTAGATGCCACCCACCACCACGGCCAGCCCCGCCACACTGATGCTGGCAAAGATGTTCTGGATGCGCCCGCGCATGTACTGCTGGGCCGGCGCGGCTTGAAAAAGGCTATCCGCCACCAGCAGCACGATGGCGTTCAGATTGCGCAGGATGGCGATAACGAAGGGCAGGCAGAGCACTGCCGCCGCCATCCAGGTCACCGGGGGCAGCCACGCGCGCATGCTCCCCAGCTCTTCATGCGTGGCCATGTAGCGGTTGAAGACATACGTGCTCAGGATGATGGCGTTGAGCAGCAGGAAAAAGATGAGTATCTGCAGCAGCGGGCGCTTGAGCAGCTTCAGCAGCAGGTTTTTGCCCATGCGCATGCGCAGCTCGCCCATCAGGTTCTGGTAAAACTCGCCCGCCAGGCGCAGGCCCGGAGGCATCTTGCGCGACAGCCATTCGTAAATCGGGTCCGACCGCTGCGTCAGGAACAGGCTCATCAGCGTAGTCAGGACGGAGACCCCCACGGCCAGTGACATCAGACCGGCATCCGCCACCTTGGAACTTTGTGCCAGCGCCGCGATGATGAAGCTGAACTCACCGATCTGCCCCTTCACCACGGAAGCCCTCAGGCTGGTGGCCGGTTGCTGCCCGCCCAGGAACAGCCCCAGCCAGACCGTGATGACCTTGGTCAGCACCACCAGGACAGACAGAAGCAGGATCTGCCACCAGTGCTCCAGGAGGTTCAGCGGGTTGATCAACATACCCACCGAGACGAAGAACACCGCGCAGAAGACGTTGCGCAGCGGCGCGGTCACATGCTCGATGCGCTTGGCGAGGTTCGACTGCGAAAGGATGGAGCCCGCCAGGAACGCCCCCAGCGCCACCGACAGGTGCAGGTAAATCGCCAGGCTCCCCAACGCCAGCATAAGAGCCACCGACCAGATGGTGACCAGCTCGTGATCGTCGAAATGCTCCAGAGCCCTCAACAACCGCGGCGCGAAGACCCGCCCGGCGAAGTAGACCGTAACCGCGAAAACCGCGATGACGAAGGTCACCTTCCACATTTGCAGCATCTCCACCTTGCCGGAGACCGCCGCGCCGGAAAGCAGGACGAGGAGCGTCACCGCCAGGATGTCCTCGAGGATGAGAATGCCGACGGCCAGTTGCGCATGCGGCTGGTTCGTGCGGCCCAGGCTCTGCAAAACGGAAATGGTAATCATCGAGGAGCTGATGGCCAGCAGGGCCCCGAGGAAGAGGCCCTCGACACCGCCCCACCCCAACAGCGGCGCCATCTGCGTCCCCAGGAAAACCAACGCGATGGTTTGCAGGATGACCGCCAGCACCGCAGGCATGAACACCTGCCGCAGCCTCGCGATGTCGAACTCCAGCCCGATATAGAACATCAGGAAGACCACGCCGAGCTCGCTCAGTGAATTGACCGAATGGATGTCCGAGATCGGCGAGCGGTCCCACAGGTTTGGCCCGACCAGGAAGCCCGCCAGGACGTACCCGAGGAAGACCGGCAGCCGCAGCCGCTTGAACAGCAAGGTCACCGCGGCGGCGCACATCAACACCACGCCCAGGTCCGCTATCAAACCGCTGCTTTCTTCCACGCCCCTATGCAAAGCATTCTGCGGGCCCACTGCAACGATGAAGCACGGTGCGGAGCAGCCAACCGCACATTCCCAATCGAAAAGCCGCCCCCCGAAGGAGGCGGCCTCTCGTATATTCCCCAATTTCCCCGGTGCTACCGGGGATGATGAGAAGTATTAGAAGGACTCCATGCTTTGTCGATGGCAAATTGCACGATTGCCAAGCAGCGCAAATGTGACAAAATACCCCATCATGCCCCTTCAATGCCTGTGTCGTTCCCTTTGTCTGATCATGTTTCTGGCCTGCCTGCGACTCACTGGGGCCGACTCGCTCCGGCTGATCAGCAACGAAGGGCTGGAAATTGACATCTACGGCGTCCTGGAAGCCCGCCCCGAGGGGCTCGTAATCAAGACGCAGGCCAATAGCCCGCTCATTACCGTGGCCTGGGAAAAGCTTGATATGGAACACCTGCAGTTGGCCTATCCCGACGCCTACAACGGCTATCTGGACGCGAAGGAGTTCAACCGCCCCATCCTGCTGCGCCTGGGAGGCTTCGCCGGCATCCTCAGTTATGATGAGGCCATCACCCGGCTTTACCACGATTTGGAGCGCCAACGTTTTTACTCCCTGCCTGAAAATGTGAACTATCTTTTCGAGAGCGATCCGGACGTCATCAAGATGAAGGAGCGCGACTGGAGCCGCTACGTTCGCGCCATGCGGGACTACCGTCGTGAGCTGCAGGACTTCCTCCGCGACATCTACCCGCGTGAGTCCATCATCATCGACGACGAGGGCAACCTCCACCGCAAGGAGCGCACCGACATCGTGGAGCTGGACAAGGGCGAGACCTCGCTCGGGGCCATTCTCAATTACCTTGCCGACACCCGGCATACCGTCTCGCGCGTCGGGCTGCTCTATCTGCGCGAGGTATCCAACTTCCCCGAGGACTTCCAGAAAACCATCGACGAGGTCGACGCCGGCGTTCCCAACAGTACCTTCAAGTACGGCAACGCAAACCACATGAAGCTGCCCGGCCTGCTAAAGGAATCCCAGGCGGCCGTCGATCACCTCATGGAAGCCAAGAGCATCTATCGCGGCGAACAGTACAAACTGGGAGAATTCTACAACTTCGTGTACGGCCAGGCAGAGGAGTCAGGCGCCACCTACTCGCGGAATAATATGTCCCGGTTGAACATTTCCGAGTTCCCACGGCTTGACTTTGAAAACGATCTTTAGTTTCAACTTGGTCACAAAAAAACTTAATGGTAACATAAACGAGACCGTTATTGTGTGACATGAGCGACCGCTTCCTACCCTCACTCGGACAACTACGCACCGCCTCGGAAGAGCTGCCGGATCCCGAAATCTGGCCGGAAGAAGAGTACATCGTGCCCATCGAGGGCTCGAAGAAAGTCCACCAGGTGGTCTTCAGCCGCATCAAGTTTTCCAGTCGCAGCAATGGCCGCACCTACCGCTGGGTTTACAACGGCAAGGTCCTCATCCGCACCCGCAACTCCAGCCAGGATCTGGACTGATCATCAACGTATGAAGCGGATATGATATCGGGCCTGTTTCGCTGGATTTATCACGCCCGGCAGAACCGAGCGGCCCGTCGACGACTCGCCGGCAAGACACGCACCCGGCAGAACTGGCACCGCTTTTCCTACAACGTTTTCCGGCGCGCGCGCTCAGACAGCCGCAACCTGCGCGACTTGCCCACCCGCTGGGTGGCCTGGGGACTGGGCTTGCCTCTGGGGCTGTTCGCCCTCTGGTTTGTATGGCAGAGCATCGAAGCCATCGGCATGTTTCAACCCTGACCGCTGCCCAATTAGACGCCGTTATGCAGTTGCAAAATTCCTGACGGTGCCTAGCCTGCCGCAAAAATCACGCCATGCCCCCCTCTACCGACGCATCACCTGACGACATCGCCAATAACGTCCGCGCAGACAAATCACGCGGCGGCCTGCAGCGCATCTGGAACGCCATGATGTATTCCTTCGAGGGCATCGGCTCGTCCATGAAGCACGAGGCGGCCTTCCGGCAGGAGTTGATTTTATGCCTCATCCTCGCCCCCGTGGCCATCGCTTTGCCGGTCGGCTTTCTGGGCAAGGGCCTCATGATCGGCAGCTTGCTCATCGTCCTCATCACCGAGCTGCTCAACAGCGCGCTGGAGTGGACCATCGACTACATCTCGCAGGAAACCCACCCTTACGCCAAGCGCGCCAAGGACATGGGCAGCGCAGCAGTCTTTTTCGCATTGCTCAATGTGTTGTGCACCTGGGTCTTCGTTATTCTGCAAGCCTGGGAAGACGGCAGCTTCTCCTAAAAAATCCGCCTCATGGACGACGCGGAAAAGCTCAGCCAGCTCACTCTGCTTTGTGAGAAATTGGGGGCGGAAAAAGAGCAGGCCGGGACCATGGCCAGGCAACTCCTAAAGCGATCAGCCCAACTGGCGCGAGAGCGGAATATCACTGAGGTTGAGGCATTAGACTATCTCTTACGCTTGGTAAAAAGCGGGAGGGAGGGCGTCGCCCCCCCTCATTTCCCATCCCAAGGGGGCTCCAGCCGGGTGGAAAATTGAAAAAAGCGCCATTTTCGCTGCTATTTCTGTTGACGAAGGGGCTAAAAAGGCGTCTGCATAGAGAAGGTTAAGATAACTAACCTACCCAACCTATAACAATCGAATAACCTCATTATGAATAAAGCAGAATTGGTCCTCGAAGTCCAGAAGAGCCTCGGTGGTGACACCTCCAAAGCAGGTGCTGAACGCGCCGTTGAAGCCGTCCTCGAAGCTATCAAGAAGGGCGTTAAGAAGGACAAGGCCGTCGCGGTCGTTGGTTTCGGCACCTTCTCGGTTGCCAAGCGCGCAGCCCGCACCGGTGTGAATCCTAAGACCGGCGAAAAGATCAAGATTGCCGCCTCCAAGACTGTCAAGTTCAAGGCTGGCGCTGGTCTCAAGGCCGCCGTCAAATAAGCTTACCCTGTACCCTTTACGGTTGGAAGGCCCGCGGTATCCCCGCGGGCTTTTCTTTTGGGTGCGTGACCGCACAGGACTGAGATGGGGCCATAGACAGGAAGAGATGGAAGCAATAGCACCAAGGGCGCGACACTAGAGCAGTTTACATAAAGTCGTAGCCGTTATCTGGTTGGTTCAGAGTACTGTCATCAAGGCTGAAAGCCTTATTCACCGTAGCAACTGAGGCCTTTCGTGTTCGGGATATCCTTCTATCATCCAAGCAATAGACTTCGATATTATGTAATATTTAAATTATTGACCTGCTCCCTTTGTGCACCCGATAGACGGGAAGGCTAATCCGACTTAATAATCCTTTTCGTAACGCACGCCGTACGGGTCCTCGAAGATCAGGATGCCCAGTTGGCTGTCGACACCGACCCAGCGAACATTCAGTTGCGGGTTAACGACCTCGCCGAGGCGATACTTTTCGCCGTCGAGAATCATCATGCCGCGACCCACGCCGCTCGGACGTATGCCTTCGATCCAAGTGCGCACCTCCGGGTCTCCCGAAGAACGCACCGCCTTGGGAGTCGGCTCAACATCGCGTGAGATTCCGGCGGCAGGCTCACTGGAGACCTTGACGGCCTCGGGTTCTTCCGGCGCCGGCTCTTTCTCCAGCCCCTCGGCGAAATCCGTGATCTCCTCGGTGGAAGCCTTTTCGGAAACCTGCTGGGTCAACTTGGCGGTCTTGCCCAGAAAGCTCTTGGGTTCGTCCGTGGCCAGTTGCGGCCCAGACGGCGCGGGCTCGGGCTCCGCCGGCGCGGCAGGCGGTGGTGGCGGCGCGGGTGCTTCCTGGACGGTTTCCTCGCCGTCCTTGAGCATGCCCAGGACGCCCCAGACGATAGTCCCAATACCGCCGACCAAAAACAGGAGGATAATGGCGGCGACAAAAATACCTTTCAGCGGACTCGTCTTGTGGGACTTTTCCGCCTCGATTTCCTCCTCCATCAAATCGGTGGCCGGCAGAATGGGCGGAGGCGCACTGCTCAATGGCGACACCGGCGGCGGGGGCGCGGAGGCGGCACTTTCGACCTCGTCGTCATCCTTGCGAACCTTCATGCCGGGCGGCGGCATGGGCGGACGCGTCCCGGGGCCGGAGCCGCGCGGCTTTTCCTCCGGGGCACGCTTCATCGACGGCGGCGGCGGAACGGCAGGCTCCGGTGCGGGCTTGCTTAAATCTTCACTTGGGGACGGTGCGCCCGCCTCAACGATGGGGATCTTTTTAACTTTTGGAACCGGCGGCGTGACCGGCGGCGGTGCGGGTGCCTCGGCTGCGGGCGGAGGCGGTGCCTCTTCCGGTTCAGATGTCTTTTTCAGGCCCAGCTTGACCGGGGGCGCCTCGTCCGCGGGCGGCTCAGGTTCGGGAGCGGGCGGTGGAGGCGTGGCGGGTTCCGGGGCCGGTGCGGGTGCTTCCGATGCTTCAGGCGTAGCCGCCGCCTCTTCCTCCTTCTTCTTGAAAGACATGCGGAAGGGCTTCTCCGAGGAGGAAGACGCCTGGGGCTTGGGCTTCTCGGGAGCGGGCTGGGCAGGTTGAGGTGAACCGCCACCGCTCTTTTTCAACGAAAGCCGTTTCTTGGGCTTATCGTCGGAATTGCTTTCGGTATTGGATTCCTGACTCATCGACAAACAGTATCTCGTTAGCGGCTATTTCCTTAATGCGAAGTTTGGTTTCGGAGTGCACCATGTCGTCTTTGCGATAGACTTGATTGTTCATTAACAATCGGCTGTGCACCCCTGCGACTTTAATACCCGTGATACGTGAAGATTCCAGAAAGGCCAGAACTTTCGGGTTGGGCTCGGCTCCGGCCACCGGCGCATCGGGCGGCGGCGCGGGCTCCGGCTCGGCCAGCTCTCCCGCCACGGCCACGGGTTGTTCAGGCATGACCGGCGGCGCGGGTTCCTTCTGCGCCACCGGCTCGGCAGCAGCCGTGGAGGCGGCATCCGGCGTGGAAACCGGTTCGGGCGCAGGAGTGGAGGCAACAGGTTCCTGCGGCGGTAAAACTTCTACCGGCGCTTGCTCCTGAGCCACAGCCACGGGAGCGGTAACGGCGGGTTGCTCCGGAACGGGCGCACGCACCTCGGGCGCTTTTTCCGGCGAAGGCGCCTGAGCCACCGTGGGGGTCGATTCCGGCGAGGGCGCCGTCTGAGGTGATGGTGCACTCTGCGGCGACGGCGCGGCCTTCACCAAAGATTCCTGCGCGGGCGTCTCGGGCACGACGACGGGCGCTTCCTGGGTGACTACTGGTTCGGGCTCAGACTCAGGCACAGCTTCGGCAGGCTCTTCGACGGCTGGTTTGGGCAAACTGATATGCACCGCGACGGATTCATCCGGCGGCTCTGCCGGGGCCTCTGGCTTGGGCGACATCAGGACGATGGTCAAGGCCACCGCCGCGACAATGCCAGTGACGAGAATGCCACCGCCGACCATCCAGGTCAGCGCCTGATAGCTCTTCTGCGTCTCCGCGTGCGTCGGACGCAACTCGCCCGGCTGACGCGGCGCAGGGCCATCCGGCGCGGGCGGACCATTGCGCTCGCGCTGGGCTTTCTTCAGGGCCTGGTTGATGAGTGACATTTTGGAAAAACGATAACGGACTAAATCTCACGCAGAGGCGCAAAGGCGCAAAGCATGACAGATGCCTTCTCTTTGCGTCTTGGCGTCTTGAGCGAAGCGGGCGTGAGTTGATTTCATCCTTCTGGCTTTGTGTTCTTCGTGGTAGAAAAAAAATCTTACAGGCGTTTGATGTCGCGGACGGCCTTGGAGACATCCCACCAGTTGACCTCGTCGGAGTTGCGCACGTAGGCCGAAAGCAGGGACTTGTCGCAGAGGTTGTTGATGAGGCGCGGCGTGCCGTGGGTTTTACGGAAAATCTTGCGCAGCGCCCAGGAGGTGAAACGCGGGCGGCCGTTGCTGCCGCAGAGGGTCAGGCGATGATGGATGTAGGCGTCGGTCTGCGTGCGGTCCAGCGGCGTGAGGTCGTAGTGCACCAGCACGCGCTGCCGGAACTGCCGCAGGCGCTTCTCCTGCAGCTTGGCCCGCAGCTCCGGCTGGCCCATGAGGATAATTTGCAGCAGCTTCTGGTCGTCCGTTTCCAGATTGGAAAGAAGCCGCACCTGCTCCATGACCTCGAAAGACAAGTTCTGCGCCTCGTCGATGATCATAACGATCTCACGGCCGTTATGGATGCGCTCGATGAGGGCATCGTTGAGCCGCCCGGTCAGATCGGCCTTGGCGCGCTTGGGAGCGGCCTCGCCCAGCTCCCGCAGCATGGCGGAGATGAGCTGTTGCTCGGAGATGCGCGGGTTGAGGATGAGGATCGTCTCGTAGCGCTCCTCGTCGAGCTCGTTCAGTAGCGCGCGGCAGAGCGTGGTTTTGCCGCAACCGACTTCTCCGGTGAGTACGATAAAGCCCTTGCGCTCGGCGATGCCGTAACGCAAATGCGACAACGCCTCCTCGTGGGCCGGACTGAGGTAGAGAAACTTCGGGTCCGGCGTCACGTTGAAGGGCATCTCTTGCAGACCGTAAAATTCCTGGTACATACCGCCGAGTTGCCGCGTCGTGCGAGCAGATTGCTAGTTAAACGCCTAGCCAAGCAAACAGCCGACGCCCACGCGAGCCCTTTTTCCGTCAATGGTTTGCGAAAAAAAGGTCACTTGCGCCCTATCTGGGAAAGGATCGTGCTATCTTTAATCTTATCGTCAGCGGCCAGCAGGAAAGCCTTGGAAAGAATCGTAGCCAGTTTGCCATCACCTTCAAAGGGGAGGAATAGCTCGCTCTCTTTTTCACCGCGTGAAGGCGCTTTGACGATGCACAGATACTGGTCGTTGGGCTCCATCAGAATGTTGCCGCTGCCCAAGTGGATTTTATAGGTACGCACCTTGCCTTCCACGATGAGGAACCTGTTATCCATCCTGCACTGCTTGGCGATTTTCAGCTTGGGCAAAAGCTTTTCGAGCAATTGCTGGCGCATGACGGCGGTTTCGCCCAAATCGCCGAATGAGTAGTCGTGCCAATAGGTACGGTGCCGCCCTTCGGGGCCACCATCGAACCAGTTCGGGTCGTTCCCCACGCTGGTCACGCCGACGAACAGATCCACATCACGCAGGATTTCGCTCAGGACGATCGGGGGAATGGCATCCAACTTGAGTGGCTCCCCGGCATCACCGCGCCAGCCCGCGCCATACCCGCCACCACCGGCATGGGCTGATACCTGAGTGTCGTCGATGCGGTAAAAACGAACCTGGTCGGTGATCAGGTAACGGAAAGCACCGGACTCGGTAACGTAGGCCTCGGTGTAGTCATCGCCCATACCCTCGATCCAGTACTCGGCGCGCAGTCCCCAGGCGGGTAGGAGCTTGAAGGCGGGAGGATATTCGTCATCCACCATCAGACGCAGCTTGTTCTTCCAGCCCCGCACGGCGCAAAGGCTGTTGAACTGATGCTGCTTCAGGACATGTGAGGCAAAACGATTGGAATAGACATCCGTCGTGCGCTCGGCGTCAGTGAGCAGGTAAATCTCCCGGTGCGCCTGCTTGAACGGCTGCTGCACCAAGTGCTCGAAAAGCCAGTTACGCCACCTAATGATCTCCTCGGTATCGCTCTCGATGGGATGCCAGAGCGTAACCGTCGTATCGGCGGGCAAATCGGCAAGCTTCCCGTCCAATCCCGTCAGCGCCCCCTCGTACCAGATAGCGTTCACGGTTCCGCCCGTCGACTCCGCTTGGAAGCGCCAGATCAGACGCCGGGCAAAGACACCGACGACGGGATGGTTCAAGTAACGCTCCTCCCATAACGCGAGGGGCCAGGACTTGTGCAGAAGGAACAGGTTATCCAGGCGCTCCTTTTGCGCCATGAGCATCTTTTCCAGATCCTTGGCGCTGCCTTTGATCTCCTTCAGGTCATCGGAGAAGTTTTCCTTCACCGCAGCGGGCACGGACTTCTGCGGCGCCCCATCCGGCTTGAGGAAGCTCAGCACCGGCTTGTTGCCAACGACCTCCAGCACGGCGGTAAACTCGCCAAGCTTTTCCTCCAGCCGCCCGACATCCGTCAGGCCGTAGCTGGGCACGCTCATCTCCTGCAACTCCTCGGTGGAAACGCCGATGGCGTCGGCCAGCTTTTGTAGCGCTTTTTCAAGAGCCTTCTGGGCCATGCCGTTTTTCACCCGCACCTTCATCATGGCCAGTTGCGACAGCGCACACTGCGAGCCAATGTTGCCCAGCGCCCACACGCAGGCGTTGCCCAGACGTACGGCCCGCGGCCCCACCCCGGGGATCTTCTTGTAGGCGCTAACGCCCACTAAGCCGATGGCCCGCGTCAGCGCATCGTCATCCAACAGTCCGGCCATCCAGGCCAGGCCCTTAAGCGCATCCACATGGGCATCTTCCATCTCCAGAGGATGCAGTGGATACCCATAGTTCCTGTAGTGCCTGACACGATCTTCGGGTGCTGGTTTGTCCGCCAAAGGCAGCCACTCTATGAGCTTTTGAAGGAACAGTTCCTGGCCGATGGATTCAATCAAGTCTTTGGATTGCTTGCACCACTTGCCTGAGGGTTTGCTGGGGCTGCTATCCTGCGCATGCAGGATGAGCTCGGCCCAACGCCTCTGTTGAGGCAGCGGAAGCTCATTGAAATAGAGAACAACCGCTCCAGCGAAAATCTCACCGTTGGCTCGAAGCTGCATCGCCGGAATCGTACTGTTCGAAAGCAGAATCTTTCCAAATTGATTGAGCTGACTCTTATGGTACGGGCGGGCATCCAACTTCCAAAGCTCATAAAAACGCGTCAAGATCCTGACCTGCGCTTCGGAAAAGATGCCGTGAGCTTTTAAGTAATTCTCCACCGTATCGCAAATGCCCTGGACCGGCAAATGGTACAGCTCATCCGGAAGCTCATTTAAGAGTCGGAAAAGCTCGATAAACTGCTCTGGGCTAAATGGCAGATGTTGAGTCAGAAAGCGCTCTAAAATGTAAATCTGACGGAATAACACCTGGGAGTTCTCTGGGGAACGCTTGGCATCTATTTGCTGTCGAGCGGCCTGAAGAAGTATCTGAATTTTCTGCTCCCCAGAAAGCGCCTCAAGCAGTTGAAATGATTTCGAAGCAGCCGCCCGGGCAGGTGTAAAACTAGAGCCCTTGCCAACCCTTTCATCTAGCAGAAAATTGTCAAACGGGGCTCGAATATCCGCATCCAAGGGATCCGGCTCTGAGCGATTCTTTTTGAATAGGTTGAGGAATGCATCCATGGCGCGCCCTCACCCGCCGACCAGCGACACGAGCTTCACGAAGGTGATTTCCGTATCGACCTTGACCGGAAACACCTCGTCCAGCTCATCCGCCTGCCGGTCGCCGATGAGCACGAAAAAGCCGTTTGAGTTGAAAGCCTTGCAGGCCAGCTCAAACTGCTTTTCCCAATCCACCTTTTGCCTCCGGCGCTGCTTGGCCGGCCCAATCTTGCTCGGCTTGGCATTGAGCTGCGCCTCCTGTTCCGTGGGCTCCACCAACAGCCGGGGCAACGGCCGGGAGGACTTTTCCTCAATCTTCTGGTTGTAGTCCTGGACCTCCTGGTAGATGCGCTGCCGGATAAGCTCCCGCACGCTCAGGGACTCCGTCAGGCAATCCAGGGTCAGGGCCGGTGTTTTTTCGCGGCCCAGCCGCTCGTCGCTGATAGTAAGCAATGGCATGGGATAATAAGTGAGATTCGCGGTGCTCTTTATCGCACGCTCATCTGACATCAAGCAAGACCTAAGAGGACAGGCAAACCCGCCCCCGGCAGGCGAGCCCTTTTTCCGTGAAGGAGTTGCGAAAAAAAGTCGGCTCGGCAAGGTACGCGGAGCATTAACCAGGTAGCGCGGATTGTCCTCAATCCGCAGTTCCATCCAGAGAGGCAAACGCATGCGGCTTAGGGACAAGCCGCGCTACCTTTCCCCTTTGCGCCCTTGGCGTCCTACGCGGTTAACGAGAAAGGGGCAGCGAGCAATGCGAGCGATGGGGCAACGCCCCATAAATGTCCTGTGCGGTCACGCACCTGCCGGCCGCGTCACGGACATGGCCTCGCTACCCGCTTCATTATCCGTCTCCAAAATCACGAACACCTTGTAGGTGGCGGTGGCGCCCGGCTGGGTGAGCCCGTCGAGGGTCAAAAGCTCCAGCGCGGCTCCCGGCAATACGTTGGCGACCACCGAGGCGTCGTCCTCCACGTACTTGCTGCCCGGGGTGTACCGGATTTCGTACTCCTTCAGGTTGGCGTTGTCCGAGGCGTCCCAGACGAGCTTGGCCTTTTGCTCCGTTTCGTCCCAGATGGCGGAGGCGTTGACCGCGTCCGGCGTCGAGCCCGGCAGCGGAGTCAGCCGCGGCAGGCTGACGATGTACTCGCTACCCTCGGCGAACTTGGTGGGCACGGTCTGCCGGTACAGCTTGAGGATAGGGTAAATCTCGTCCTGGATGCGATTGCGGGCGCCGCGGGCGATTCTCTCGTCGCTGGCCGCAGAATTGTAAGCAGTATAAACATCCTGCAGCGCGGCAAGGGCCGACGTGAACATGGCGAGCGTATAATCCCCGATCAGCAGCAGGTCGTTGACGCCGTCGTTGATTTCTCCCCAGATGTTGGCGGCGTCTTCCAGCGGGCCCAGGATGCGCGCCTCCCCGACGGTCGGGCCAGGCACCTTGGGCAGCGCGTTCACATACTCGCCACCGTCATAGGTCACGCGGACTTGCGCGTTAAACTGCTCCAGTCGCGTCAACAGCGGCGGGATTTGCGCGTTCAAATTGCCCCGGGCGAACTCCCGCTGGTTGAGCTTGGCGGTGAGCTCCGTGCGCGCGTTGTCCAGCTCGTCCATCAGGTCGGTTAGCTGGTCAATGACAATGTTGCCCCTCAGGATAAGGTCGTTGCCAAGAGCTGTATTAACCGCAGTCCAGTGGGCGATAAACTCGTCCGTCGTAGGCAGGTAAGAAGAAGGTCCGGAGATAGGCATGGTAAATAATTGTTATGGATTAATCCTAGAAGAGAGGATTTTAGGGTACCCAGCGTTTCAATAATGCGTCAAGCCGAATAATATCACGGGAACATTGTTTTAGCTCTAAATGGATTTAAGTAAATTCACCTCCACGCCCTCGCCGTTATTCCCTCCAATTAGACTGTTTTGAGAAAACTCTACCCGCTTCGTAAACCTATCCAATGCGTTTGGTGACCATTCCACTCGATTAGGACAGCGTTCCAGCGCATTAGGGAAGCGTTCGAGTCGATTAGTAAGGCAATCCAGTCGGTTAGGAAGGCGTTCCAGCGCATTAGGGAAGCGTTCGAGTCGATTAGTAAGGCAATCCAGTCGGTTAGGATGCCGTTCCAGTCGATTAGGAAAGCGTTCGAGCCACTGGAACGCCTTCCTAACGCACTGGACTCGTAAAATAATCGACTCGACTTGCGAAATAATCGCCTGGACTCGCATAATAATCCACTGGATTAACGTAATAATCGCCTGGACCGACAGCAAAACCGCATGGTTGCGCCATCTAGGTCAATCAGCGACCCGCCAAAGCCGCCGCCCTGCCCTCATAGAGCAAATCAACATTCAAAAAAGCGCCAAGGGCGCGGACCATAACAGCCCAGGCTGTAGCGAAGTGAGCTTGCGAACGCAGCGCAGGCCTGGGACGAAGCAGCGTTTTAATATTTTTGAGCGCTGAAGGCGCGGCGCCAGTGCGCGGGGATAGCGCCGCACCTTCAGCGCTCAGCCCTTGTGGGGCAATGCTTTCCTGGGCCTGTGCTCGCTTCGCTCGCTCCAACCCAGGCTATGATGGGGCCGCGCCGTTGGCGCTATACGCGAGAGCTGCGTTGAATGTCGATTCGCCCTAAGTAGCGGAAAGCGTCAGCTTTTCGGCCCAGCGCCCCGCCCAATTTCGCAATACGGACGCCTCACGCGCCCCACCACCCCGAAAGGCTACTCACCCTGCTCAAGTGCCTTCCGGCAGAGTTCTAAACCCTTGCGTGTATTTTCTGTACTGGGATGCCCCGCAGGCAGCTTAGCCTCAAAGATGGCTAAGGCCTGTTCTACTAGAGGCAAAGCCTCCCGGGTCTGCCCGCTTTCATACAAAAGAGATGCCAAATTGTTGTACCAAACGGCCACATCTGGATGGTCTTTGCCCAAAGTGACCTCACCAATGTCAATGGCGCGCCGAAAAAGCGGCTTGGCCTCAGCAGGGCGTCCGGTTTGTTTTAAAAGTTGGGCCAAATTGTTGAGCGTACCTGCATAACTACGCTGTGTTTCCGGCTCATTTGCCTCGAAGATTTCAATCACGCGGCGATAGAGTGGCTCGGCTTCAGCAATACGCTCGGTTTGCTTTAGAAGTAGGGCCAAATTATTGTACCAAACTGCTACATCCGGGTGGTCCTTGCCTAAAGTGGTCTCTGCTATATTGATGGCACGACGATAGAGCGGCTCAGCTTCCTCATACCGTCGAGTTTCCCGCAAGAGTTCAGCCAAATTGTTGTAATCGATGGCGACATCAAAGTGCTCTCGGCCTAAAGTGGCCTCACCGATTTGAATAGCCCGCTGATAGAGCGACTCAGCCAGAATATAGGCTGCCCTTGCTTCGTGGTACATACCTAAACATGAGAGCAGGCGGGCTGTTGCGGCGGGTTCTAAAGGAGAGATATTGTGCTCGCAGGCTTGAGTAGCGTGGGGCAGCAGAGGCGTTACCACGGGCCAAGTGCGCACATCGTAGGTATCCTGTGGCATGGCTAGGTTTAGCCAGCGCAGGGCCTGGGAGAGGGTTTCGTCGCGCTGCTCGGGCGTCATTTGGGTGCGGGTGACGGCCATGAGCACGCGGTGCACGGTGAAGGCTTCGTTGTCCTCGGTGAATTTGGCCAGGCTGAAGGCGCAGAGCCGCCCGAGGGCCGCGCGGACGTCCCCGATGTTCTCCAGCAGGGGCTCGTCCGCTTCCTCGTCCGCCACTGTTTCCCCTTTGGCGGGCTCTGTTGGCTCTTCAAGTGACTGATTATACTGCTCAAGCCTATCGATGAGGAAGCACGGGATGGGCTCGGGGGCGAACCAGGCGAGCACCCGCAGGAGGGCGGCGGCGTCGGGCCCGGCGGCGTCGATACTGACCTGCCAGGTGACGGCGGCGGGCTCCCGAAAGGACGGGTTCGCGGGCTCAAACCAGAGCATCTCGTCCCCCTTGGCCGTGTCCCACTTGTGCAGGTACTGGGCGAGGCTGAGGCGCTGCTCGTTTATCTGGGCGGCGGCCTGCTCCAGGCTCAGGGGCAGCCCGTCGAGCCGCTGGGCCAGCTCCGCGGCCTGCGCGGCGTCGTCCTTGGCCGGGGTGCGTTTCTCCGCCGTGCGCTTGAGCAGGAAGTCCGCCGAGTCTTTTGGCGACAGCAGGTCGATGGGCATGAGTTCGAAAGCGTCGCCGAGGTCGTCGAGGCGGGAGGTGGCCAGCACGCGCCCCCGTCCGAGCTGTGGCAGCAGCGCCTGCACGGCCGTGCGCGCCTCCGGCGTGTCGATATTGTCCAAAATCAGCAGCCACTGGTCGTTGTCCTGAAACCATTGCAGGACCCGGTTGCGGGCGGCCGCCTGGTTTTGCTTCTCCTCCGCGGGAGCCTCCGGCACGAGCGTCTCCACCAGCTCGGCCAGCTCCTCGTCCAGCTTTTGCGGGCTTTCGGCGATGACCATCAGCCGCGCCTGGTAAGCCCAATGGTAGTGAGCCGCGTACTCGACCGCGAGCTGCGTCTTGCCAATGCCCCCGGCCCCGTGTACGGCGTCCAGCTTGTCCTTACCTACGACCGCGGACGACTTGCCCTGCTTGCCCAGCCGCCGATGCAGCTCCTTCATCGCCTCGGTGCGCCCGACGAAGTCGTCACCCCGCGAGACAATGGTGATGTTGGTCAGGGATTTTGCGGGGAGGGGCTCGGGCCAGAGCTTTTCGACATCAGGCTCTTCGGGCTTAGGTTTGATAAAATGCTCAAGAGCTTTCTTACCCAGCTCTCTAAAGAAACCTTGGAAAAAAAATCCGAGGGCAATTACGGCCATTGACACAATACCCCAAGGCGAAGTCAGCATATCCAGGATTGTTGACTCCTCAGCTTTAGCAATGAGTGGCAAAAGCGGCAGCATGGGCCGCTATTTCGTATCACAAAGCAGCAATGGGCAAGCTTATAGCCCTTCTATTTGCTCAGGGTACGGGTGGCGTAGGGCAAGTGTCGTGTGGCGAGGGACTGTGAGGCAGACGCGCGGCTTGCCTGTAGGCTGTGCTCTACCCTTTGCCTTTGGCATTTGCCACTCGCCCTGTGCCACTCGCCACTCTCTCCCCTACTACTCCACGGTGACCTTGAACTCGGCGGAGTTGGCGCGGATTTCGGGGACGTACATGGCGTGGCCGAGGACGGGGAGCGCGGAGAAGGTGCCGGGGGTCTCGGCGCGGAGGGTGTAGCGCAGCTCCCAGTAGCCCTCGGGAAGCTTGTCCACGAAGGAGGCGATCTTGCGGTCGCGCAGCTCCTGGTAAACCCAGCGTTGGCGGCCCACGTAGCGATCCTTGGCGTCCTCGGCGGGCAGGGCGATGTTGCCATCGGCGTCGTGCAGCACGCGCACCTCCTTGGCATAGAGCGATGCGCCGGATTGCAGCTCGGTGGCCTCGAAGCCGGCGGCCTTCAGGTCCTCGAAGACGAGGTACTCCAGGTTGTTTTTGGCCTGCACGACGAGCACGACCTCCACGCGGTCGCCGGACTGCACCTCGGCACCGGATTGAATCTGCGTCTTCTCCTCGGCGTAACCGTCGAGCAGCGTGGGCACCGGACGGATGCGGTAGAAGTCCCGCTGGACGAAGACGACGTTCCCGGCGGGCGTGATGGGGTCCTCCAGAGTGAAGAAGTTCGCCCGGGCGGAGAAGTACAACGGAGCCGTTCCGCTTTGCCGCGCAAAGGTAATCGTGTTCGCGCCTTCGTTAAGTTTGCTGACGTCCACGGTAAACCGGCTCGGGGCCAGCGGACCGTGCCCGGCGGGGACGCTCTCGGTGGCGACCGTTTCTCCATTTAACGCGATGGTGTAATCAATGGCGGCATCGAGCTCGCCGGACTGCTTGAGGAAGTCGTTCAACGCAAGGATGGTGATGGCGGTGTCGCGGGTGTTGCTCCATTGCGCGCCGCGGCGATTCTGCACCAGCCAGTTGACCGCTTTGTCTGACAAAGCTTTGTCGCCGTGCGCGGCGAGCAGGGCCTTGACCGCGAAGGCCGTGGCCTCCACGCCGCCGTCGGACCAACGATAGTAAATGCCGTCGTTACCCCAGTGCGCGGTGGCCAGCTCGGCGGTGTTGCGGGGGTTGCCCGGAGCGATGATGCTGCCCTGCGGCGCGTCGTCCACGATGACGCCGTTCTGCAAATTGCGCGCCAGCGTGGCGGCCTCCTCCTCAAAGCCGAGGTTGACCGCCGCGAGTGTCAGCAGGGCGCGGGTGTAGGCGTTGAGCTGCTCCTTGCTCTTCCACAGCTCGGCGAAAGCCTTGGCCTCGAAGCGCGTCGGCGCGGGGTTGTCGTTGCCTTCGAAGCGGCTGGCCAGCGCATGCAGCATCCAGGCGGCGAGGTCGGGCTGGTTCTCGGTCTCGACCAAACGCTTGTCCAGGAACTCACGCCCGCGATCGAGCACGCCGTTGCGCACGGTGACGCCGCTTTGCTCGCAGAGCGTGAGACCCCACACGACGTAGGCCGACATGAACGCATCGGAGTCGCCGCCCTTCCACCAGCCCCAGCCACCGTCGCCGTGCTGGAAGTCGTAGAGGCGCGCGAGGCCGTCGCCGACCATCTTTTTGAGATCGTAAAGATTATCTCCCCCGTCACCGGCCTGACGTCCCTCTTTCCCTCCGAAGGCACGCTCGACCACATCCTCCTCACTCAGGCCGAGGTCGGTCAAAGTCTTGGAGACAACGACGGCGGGCAGGAAGCGGCTCATGGTCTGCTCCACACAACCGTAGGGATACCCCGCCAGGTACGGCAGAGCATCCAGCATGGTGGCGGCAAGGCTGGGCGTGGCATAGATTTCAAAGCTCGCGCCCTCGGGCCGGAACGCAGGCATATCGAAGGGAACGGTGAGCGTGCCCGTGGTCATCTTGCCCGACTGCGCCAGGAACTTGTCGATACCGTGTTCGAAGACCGGCAGCGGTTTCTCCATCGCATCGGCGTACTGCGTACCCTTCGCGGTCAGCGTCAGCTTGGGCTCACCGGGGTTGACCGCGCGCGCGGTGAAGTTGGCGCGTGACGATCCGTTAGCGGGCACGGTGAGACTTTGCGTCGCAGAGCCAAGCTCCAGCGCCTCACCGTCTTGCGCGAGGGAGACTTCCACCTGCATGTCGGTGTCGGTGTTGTTGTTGATGACACCGGAGAGGGTCACCTCGTCGCCGGTGACGAGGAAGCGCGGCATCTGCAAACGCGCAATGAGCGGGAGCTTGGTTTTCATTTGCGCCGATGCCTGCCCCACTTTGCCGGGCAAAGCCAGGGCGCGCGCCTCGGCCTGCCAGGTGGTGAGGCTGTCGGGGAAAGTAACGTCTACGGTGGCGGTGCCATCGGGCCCGGTCATGACATTGGGCTGCCAGAAAACCGTCGCCCGGAAGTCGCTACGCACGACCACGGCGGGCTCCTCGCCCGCGACGGCGGCACCGGCGAAGTCCATTGCCAGCTCCGCGCCTGCGACCAGCTTGCCGGCTACAATCCCACGGCTTCGCGCCATCACTGGAGCCGCAGCCGGTGCCGGGGCATACGCAGCCGTCGACACGGACTCGGAAGCGGCATAGCCCAGATACATATCTTGATCACGCCCGTCCCGGTAAGCGGCACCCGCCTTCAACTCACGCTCATTGCGCGCGCCGGCGCGGCGGCGACTTTCCTCCATGGCCGGAGTCCAGAAGCTGCGGTCATACACACTGCTGTAGGTCTGGACGCTGTTGCCGCGCTTCTGGCCGTAGAAGAACTCACGCGGGTCGGGTGCGATTTGCGGCTGGATGTAGAGCACGGCCTCGTCGAAGAGCGACAGGGCCACCTCGGCAGACACAGGGTTGCCGTCGTGGTCGCGCGTCTCGACCGTAAGCGTACCTGTATCACGAGGCTGATACAGATCGGAATTCGGCGTAATGGTAACGTCGAGGAACTGATCCACCGGCGGCACGACGGCCTCCTGGTTGTCCTGATAAAGCGTGTAATCCTGGAACATGGACGCGGCGAGGAAGACGTTGGGCACCCAGGCGTCGGTGACGTCGAGGTTGAGCAGCTTCACCGTGCCCTCCATGCGGACGATGCGGCTCTCCAGCAGGCCATCCGTCTCCACCGTAAACCACACGGCGCGTCCCGCCGACGGCGCATTTATCATGACGGGCGCAGACTGCCCGGCGCGGAAGGAGTCGGCGTCGAAGATCAGTTTCAAACCACCCTGGAAACCGACATCGAGCGTGGTTTCGTCGCAGGCCCAAACAGCGGTGTCGGCCTTAATCGGATAGCCATCTTCAGCCTGGCTGAACCAAGAGAATTTGTAATAACCCGCCTTGGGCACCTCGAAGGAGAAAGTGGCCGCGCCGTCCTTGTCCGTCGTGATGGTCTGCGATGAGATTTCCTCCACGTCGTAGCCCTGGCGCATGAGACGCCACTCGGACGGCTCAAAGTGCCGGGAGAAGAGTCCGGTGGAGCGCTGGCGACGGCGGTACTCCTGCCCAGTGATTTCCTCACCCTTCGGCCCGATCCAAATCTGCTGCCACTCCTCGCGCGTGACGATGAGACGACCCGTGGCGGGAACGGGGTCGCGGTTGGCGTTGAGGCTCTTGATGTCGATGCGGGCCTCCTCGCCGGGGCGATAGAGCTGACGCTGGGGTTGCAGAAAAACAAAGTACGGCTGGCGCGTTACGCGGATGCTCGCGTTACCGATAATCTCGCGGCGCGACTCATCGACCACGCGAGCCTCGACGGTGTACTCCAGGTCCTGTCGGTTGCCCGCCGGCGTCTCAATGGTAAAGGTAGCGCGACCGGTGTCGTCCGTGGTGAGTGTTTCACGCTGCACTTCCTGACCGGGGCCATAGTAGCCGCGCCAGCGCGATTGCTGGTCGTAGTACCAGGCATAGGGCCGGATGGGCTGCCACCACATATAAAATTGTTTCTGGCGTACAACGACCTCCACCTGCGCGTTGGCCACGGCGCCGCCAAAGTAGTAGTCCGCCTGCACCGTGACCGGCACGCGGTCGCCGAGGCGGAAGGCGGTCTGCGGCTCGCCGTCGGGACCTTCAGTGGAAACGGTCACCTTGAACTCCGGCAGCTTGTATTCCTCCAGGCGGAAAAGCTCCTCACTGCCGATCCAGTTGTTACCATGACGGAACTCCACGCGGAACATACCCAGCGGCATGTCCTTGGTCAGGGGCAGGTCGCCCCAGGTGCTGCCATAGTCGTTGAGGCTGGCCTCGCCCTTGGCCACCTCGCTGCCGCGTGGATCGACGATGCGCCACTTGAGTGTTTCCCCGGCGGGCACACTGTAGGCGGAGAGGCTCTGGCGAATGCGCGCGGAGAACTTCCAGTGTACCGTGTCCTCGGGGCGGTAGGCCGGGCGGTCGGTAAAGGCATAGACGCGCCACTGGACGTCCTCAGAGCGGTAGCGGTGCCAGTACTGCTGGAGCATCGCCGGGCCCTCTTCCGTTTCGGCAAAAAGCATCCACTGCCAGTAATCCTCGCTCGTGGGAAACGGCAACGCCGCCAGGCCGTCCTCGTCCGTCTCCCCGTTGGCGGACTGCCAGGTGCGCCGGTTGTTTTGCTCGCGGGTAAACCAGGCGCGCAGCTTCGCGCCCTCCAGCGGTTGACCGCTTTCGGCCTGGATGGCCCAGGCGTGCAGGTTATCGCGGCCGGTCTTGGTCACCAGCGCCGCGCGAGTGACGAGCAGCCAGCCGTAGGTGGATTCGCCTTCACCCGAAGCACGCACCACGTAAAGCCCCTTGGGTAACCCCTTTGGCAAACGCACCTCCTGATTAAACACCTCGTACTCCTTCGCAAGTTCCCCATGGTAACTCCACACTGGCTCCTTACCTGACAGATTAACTCGCTCCCACCAATTCGAACTCTCCTGGTCGGATTCCGAGCCCGGAAAAGCAATTTCATCCATGCTGACGGAAAAAACCTCAGCGCGAAGTCCACTGATGTTGCGCGTACGCACCGTGAAGCTGAGAGGCACCTCGGGCAGGAAGTTGTTCTGCACGATGACGGCCAGTTCCTTGCCGGTGATTTGCTCGACCTGCCTCTTGGCCTCGCGCCAGACAGGCGACTCACCTTCGGAATACTGGTCAAGGATTTGCCGGTAGTACTTGAGCGCCTCCTCGAAATCGGGCTTGGTAATCCAGTTGCCGTTTTCGTCGTAATGGGAGGCACCCTGCTGGGCCTCTACCGTAGCAAGAGCGAAGAGCCCGATATCGTAGTATTCAGTGTCCTTGCCCTGGGCGACAACCGTCTGCAGCAGTTCAATGCGACGCAGTTGCTGATAACCGTTGCCCTGGTTGCTGAGCGCATTGGCCAAGGCAAAGTTAAAGCGGGCCTTTCCACCGGGCGTTTGCGCCAAACGGATAGCGTTTTCAAGATAACCAACGGGAACCTGCGCCTGTCGCCAGCCGGAGTAATAATTGACGCGCCGCTGCCCCGGTAAGCCATTGGGCCAGTCGACGAGCTGTGTCATTATTGCCAGGTAACGCTCGCGGGCGGTATCGAGGTCGGTCGAGGCGGCCCACCAATCGAGGGCTTTTTGGAAATGCGGCCAGGCTTTCCCCCAGTTGCGCAAATCGTCATTGGCCCACCAGGAATCACCCAGTGAGCGTTGAATCTGCGCCCACAACTCCGGAGGACGCGCGGTGGTTTCCTCTTTCTTCAGCTTGGCTGCCAGCTCGATGAGGATGTCACGCTGATCCTGAATAAGCTTCTGGTCGCTCTGGTTGGTAGAGGCGAGGTTGCGCAGGGTGACGTCGGCTTGGATGTAGGCCAGCCGATCACGCTCATACGGGGTTAATTGCTCGTCCGGGCTGAGACTCCGAATGCAGCCCAGAGCTTTTTCGTATGAGCCCTCCTGAGCGAGGGCCTCAGCCTGCTCAATCTGAGCGTCAAAGCTGGATTTTTCGGCGTCAGTTTCTGCCGAAGCCAGCAGGGAGGATAAGAAAAGAAGAAGAACGGGGGCTATTTTCCACATGGCGTATTATATTTGATATGACATGCCAGCACGGCTTGCCATCACAATTACGCACCAAAAGACGGTTTCTTAGAAAATTAACGCGCGCGCAACATACGGAATAATTCGCGGCCAGGGAACCTCTTGCCTGTGCTGCTGACTTATTTGTCAGGAATTCGCCTCTCGCACGACTTAACCGGCAACCCATGATCAACACTATGAAAAAACGATTCCGCAGTTTATTCGCCCCATTACTCCTCGCCATCGTGTTCGCCGGGTGTGCCCAGGCCGAGCCGCAAGGCGATCCCTCGACCGTTTCCACCGAGCCCCAACCCGGCGTCCCCGAAGGCTGGGTGACCGACTACGCCGCCGCCCTCAAGCAGGCCAAGGCCGAGGGCAAGGATGTCTTCATCGACTTCACCGGCTCCGACTGGTGCGGCTGGTGTATCAAGCTCGACAAGGAAGTACTGGACACGGCTGCTTTTGAAAAGTACGCCAAGGAAAATCTCGTCCTGGTCTATCTGGACTTCCCTCGTGGCAAGCCGCAGGCTGATGCCCTGAAAGAGCAGAATGAGAAAATCGCCAAGCAGTATGGCATCCGCGGCTTTCCCACCATCGTCGTGCTCAACAGCGACGGCAATAAAGTCGGCCAGATGGGTTACATGAAAGGCGGTCCCGACGCCTTCATCCCCGCTCTGGAAAAACTGACCAGTAAGGACGCCTGAGCCCATTACCCTCTTTTTTTTATTCTGTGCCGAGCCGCATGACGTGGCTCGGCACTTTTGTGTCTAGGGATCGTATCGCCAGGCGACACCGACTACGGCCGCCGGTCCCGGCGAAATCGCTCAAACAATCCCCATCGCCGCTCTTCCGGGGTGGTAAACTCCATCAAGTCCCGGTAGGGCCGAGTCAGACGCCAGAGCCCCAGCATCACAACCGCCCCGATCAAGAGCGAGAACGCGGCCTTGAGCCCGTCACGCCACAGCACCTTGGTCTTTTTGCGCATGTTTTTCCTCGCCTCCTCCAGGCTCCCTTTTTCCAGAGCCCGGATGCGCTCTGCCAGGCTGGCTTTGAGTTCGGCGGGATTTTCGTCCTGAAGCACATCGGGAGAAAACCGTAGCGGCGCGACAAATTGCAGAATCTCCGGGCGCGAGTGCAACTGCTCCAGCTTTTCCACGGCGTTATCGGTGTGACTGACGCGCTGTGCCGCCCAGGCCTGGTATTCCTTGTCGTACCCCCGGTGAATCCGAATCGTGCTGACCAGATTGAGCGGAAGTAAAAGCAACAGGAACATGCCAAAAAGCAGCGTCCCCCATCGCACCCCATTACGGATGCCCAGCGTCCGCGGATCAGGCGTCTCGCCCAAGGGCGCCAGCACCAACACCACACCGAGCAGGACCGGCCAAAAGTGCTCGGAAACCTTGCCCGTGGTCAGGTATTCCCACCCTGGGTTCATCAAATCCAGGGGCCAGACGACAAACAGCAAGTCCAGCAGGCCCAGAAGGACAAGCGCCAGGCCGGCCAAAATGGGTGCCCAACGCAGTTGATGCTGCTTGTCCGGAGGCAACGTGAGTTCGTCGATGGCCATATCAACCGGCCGTCGCTCGGGCTTTACGGCGAAGGCGCACCCCATAATACGCCGCCACAATCAGGATGCCGTAGGCTGGGTTGACGTTGAAGGGTATCGCCGTCGGGGAAAGTGAGCTGATGGCGTCCTCGAAGGTCGGAGCATAACGCAAACCGTCGATGGACACAGCTACCCCGTCGCTGAGATTGACGCTGCGGATGCCCATGTTGGTCACATCGCTGTACAGGCTGGGGACATTATAAACGGCATCGGGCGTGCCGGAGGCCCCGGCATCGGGGTTCACCCAGAGCGAATAGCGGTCGTAGATGTTGCCGTTGGCCCCGGTTTTTTCCAGTTTGCCGACCAGCAGATACGTTTCCCCGGTGACCGCCTCGGTGCTGTAGGCGGCGTCGTTGTTGATCTGGCGTGTGCGCGCGAAGAAATCCAGGGGGCCATCACCGCTGCCTTCGTTGGCCTTGAGGCCCATGGAGGGCCCGCCGCTCGGCCCGATATTGCTGTACCAGATGCTGACGAAGTCGTTGTTGCCCAACGTGCCGGAGTCCACCCGCATGAGGAAGCTGGTGAAGATGGTGCCGTCGTAGGTGGTGTCGAAGGTCCGGGTCGCCATCCCGTCGTTGTTGCCGGTAATCTTCAGCGCCCGGCTGCCGCCGTCGACCAGATCGCCGCCCACCACCTGATACTGGAGCGGATTGGAGGTCGTATCGACGATGGACTGACCACTCTGGCCCGTCCAAGCCCCGGCCCAGCCGGTACCGCCGTTGTTGCCCGCAATACTGCCCACCGAGTAGTCCTCAAAAGTGTCGACGGCAAAGGACAGCGCCTGCGCCTTGCCGGCAAGCGCGCACAGCAAAGCCGCCCAAGGCAAAACCGCCCTGAGACGAAGGGCACTTCGTCTCAAGCTACTAGGGGACATACTCTAAGCATCGGATGTTTAGTCCGATACTTTAGTCGAGGCAAGACCCCGATGCCCCGCCAATCCCTCAGACTGATCGCGCTCAGGCTTTGGCGTTTTTGTCGGTGCCGAACTGCGGATAGTAGTTCGGCACTTTCATATTCCGCGGGGTGGGATTGCGGCGGTAGCCCTCGGTGTGTTTGCGCTCCGGCAGGACAATCGGCTCGTGAGGCACCCGCTCGTAGGGGATCTGGTCGAGCAGGTGGTGAATGCAATTGAGGCGCGCGAATTTCTTATTGTTGGCCTGCACCACGTGCCAGGGCGCGTAGGGGAAGTTGGTTTTGCGGAAGGTGCGCTCCTTGGCCCGGGTGTAGTCCTCCCAGCGAATGCGCGACTGGAGGTCCATCGGGCTGAGCTTCCACTGCTTGAGCGGATCGAGGATGCGGCACTGGAAGCGAAACTGCTGCTCCTCGTCCGAAATGGAAAACCAGTACTTGAGCAGCTTGATGCCGGAGTTAACCAGCATCTGCTCAAAGAGCGGCACGTCGTTGAAATACTGATCCACCTGCTCGGGCGTAGCAAAGCCCATGACGGACTCCACACCGGAGCGATTGTACCAACTGCGGTCGAAAAGCACGATCTCGCCGCCGGCAGGCAGGTGCGGAACGTAGCGCTGAAAGTACCACTGCGACTTTTCCCGGTCGCTCGGAGCCGGCAGAGCCACCACGCGGCAGACGCGTGGGTTGAGGCGCTGAGTGATGCGCTTGATCACGCCACCCTTCCCGGCAGAGTCGCGCCCCTCGAAGATGACCACCAGCTTGTAGCCGGTTTCCTGCACCCAGTCCTGCAGGCGCACGAGCTCGACCTGCAGGCGGCGCAATTCACGAAAATAAAAGCGGCGAAATTCAGTGCGCGCGTCCTCGCCCGGCAGGGGCATGCCCTTCTTGCGCTTGAGGTCCTCCTCGAAAAGGTCCTCCATATCGTGCTCCATCTCCTCGACCAGATCCTCCATCAGCTCGGTGTGAAGATCCTCGTACACCTGGTGTTCGAGCCCCAGGGACTCAGCCCGGGCCGCCTTCGAGGGGCGTTTTTTCGCCGGAGGCTTGGCCCCGGAGGCATGTTTCACGATGGATTTCTTTTTGGTTCCCGGAGAAGCCTCCCCGGGCGTGGAGCTCGTTTTTTTCTTGGCCATGGCAGTGACAATACAATGAAGTAAAACAGCCTGCGGGCCGCTTGGCTCGAAAATTTTTACGCCTTCGCAAAATTGTTACAGTGCGCCCCGTCCTTTTCGAACGCGGATAGGCCTTGACAGTGGGCGCGGAATGGCCTTTTTTCTACCGCTTTTCTTCATTTCAGACTCAACTTAAACCGATAAAACCATGGGACCCACCTACAGACCCCACCGCGTCAAGCGCGTGCGCAAGTGCGGCTTTCGCGCCCGCATGAAAACCCGGGGCGGCCGCTCCGTTCTGGCCTCGCGTCGCCGCAAGGGACGCAAGCGCCTGACCCAGGTCTAACGCGTCATGACTGCGGGCGGCCAGAGATTCCGGCCCGTGCAGCATCTGCGGACGCGTGCCGATTTCAACCGCCCGCGCGGACTCGGTTTTCAAGCCGACTGCGCGGGTTTTGTTTGCCGTATTTTGCCACCGCTGGACCCGTCCGCTCCACCACTGCGCCGCTTTGGCGTCATCGCCTCGCGCCGGGTCGGCAACGCGGTGGTCCGCAACCGCGCCAAACGCCTTTTCCGGGAGATTTTCCGGAAAAACCAAAACGCCCTGCCGGAGGCCTGCGACGTATTAATCATTGTCCGGGCCGGTTTTCAGAAGTACGATTACCACAATTTGGAAGCTCGTTTTCTGAAAGCCTGCCACCGGCGCCGCAAATCAGACATTTCATGAACATACTGGCAAAAATCGCCGCCGCCCTCATCCGGCTCTACCAAGTCACGCTGTCGCCGCTCAAGCGACTGCTGCTGGGGCCGTACGCGGCCTGCCGCTTTCACCCGACCTGCTCCGAATATGCCCGGCAGGCGGTGCTGGAGCATGGCTTTTTCCAGGGTTCCTGGCTGGGCCTGAAGCGCCTTTTCCGCTGCCATCCCTTTCATCCCGGCGGCTACGACCCGATTCCGAGGGCGTGCTGCAGCCATCACGAGGACCCAAGCCCCCGCGTCGGGGAAGAAGCCGCCTGAGGCATAGGTGAGCGCTCAGGACTAATAGAGGACGGCGACGCTGAGGCTCCCCGATTAAAAACTTGCGGGAGGGCGCGTTGTCTTTCATGCCTAACCGTTTTCACGCATGGAGAAGAAGAACCTCATCATAGGCATCGTACTGATCGGCGCCTCCTTCGGCCTGATGTTCTATCAGGGCAAGCTTGCGAAGGAAGCCGCCGAGGAACAGCGCCAGAGCCAACAGGCCCAGGAACAACTCGCCGAGCAAGTCGCCGAAGCCGGCGAAAACGCACCCGCCGTCACAGAATCGACTAATGGCGATTCTGATGCACTGACAAATCTACTAGGGAGTCCGTCTAAAGATAAGCCGCTGGAAAGCATCGAACCGACAGTCGAAGAAAAGCTGTATGTCCTTTCCAACGAGTACATCCGCGTCACTTTTTCGACCTATGGCGGCTCCATCAAGCAGGTCGAGTTCGTCAACGAGCAGGCCAACGGCACGCTGAAGTATCCTGAGACCCTGGACGGCACCGAGCCATACATCTTCAACGAAGGCGCATCCCTACCCGCGCTCGCCATCAGCCTCGATTCCGACCCCGACGACAACAAGGATACACCGGAGGAATACGCCCCCCCCTACGAACTGGTCAAACAAACAGACTCAACCATACTTTTTTCCCTCCAAACAAAGACAGGCATCGTCTTTTATCGTGGCTACACCATCGACATTCCAAATGTCGGCGGCCCATTTGAATTCCCAGATCCCTATGTCATTCTGCATGAAACAAAAGTAGTTAACGAATCCATAACACCTTTAAACCTGACCAAGCTGTGGGTCAACGTCGGCACCGCCCCACCGACCAAGGGCGACGTCCGCCATGAATTCCTCAACTTCGGCTACTACGACGGTGACGACGCCGACTTCATCAAGATGGGTAAGTTCACCGGCAGCAAGGGCTTCCTCGGCTTCGGCGCCAGCTCTCCGCGCAAGGACTTCGAAGAGTCGGTCAGCCCACTGGTCTGGGCCTCGGTCAAAAACCAGTTCTTCGCCGCAGTCCTGACACCGGATACAGACAAGTTTGGCACCGGTGTTTACGCCCGCCCGGAAGACCTTAGCGAGACCACCGACGACCCCGAACTGCAAAAGGGGCTCACCGGCAGCGTGGAGTTCAACCTCGGCATAATCGCCCCCGGCGCGGAACAGCTCCTGGGCATGCAATACTACGTCGGGCCAAAGGAATACGAACGTTTGGCCGAGCTGGGCAAAGATCAGGACGCCGTCATGCAGTTCGGTTTCTTCAGCGGCATCAGCAAGGTGCTGCTGCTGATCATGCTGTGGATTCACGGCCTCATCGTCCATCTTTCACCGACGTGGGCCTGGGGCTGGACCATCATCACCATCACCGTCATCATCAAGGCCCTCCTGTGGCCGCTGACGCAGGTGCAGGTGCGCTCGGCCAAGCGCATGCAGAAGATTCAGAAGCCCCTGCAGGAGCTGCGCGAGAAATACAAGGACGACCAGCAGAAGATGATGCAGGCGCAGATGGAGCTCTTCAAGGAGCACCGCATCAACCCCGCCGCCGGCTGCCTGCCGCTCATCGTCCAGATTCCTATTTTCATCGGCCTGTTCTACGTGCTGCGTACCGCCTCCGAGCTGCGCTTCGCGCCCTTCCTCTGGATCAACGACCTGGCCCTACCCGACACCGTGGCGGTCATCGCGGGCTTCCCCATCAACATCCTGCCGCTCTTCATGACCGCCGCCATGGTCGTGCAGATGCGCATGACCCCCACGCCGACGACGGACAACCTCCAGCGGAAAATTTTCCAGTTCATGCCGCTTATCTTCCTGCTGTTCTGCTACCGGTTCCCGTCCGGCCTGGTGCTGTACTGGACCTGCCAGAACTTGATTTCCATTTTCCAACAGTGGCTGACCAATCGCCGCAAGGACGACGAAGACGAGCCACTCAAACCAGGCAAGCCCACCAAGCCCCGCAAGAAGGGCTTTATGGAACGCCTGCAGGAAGCACAGCAGAAACAGCTCGAGCAGCAAAAGGCCCTCAAGGCCAAAGGCGCCAGCCACACACCTTCCAAGAAGCGCAAGAAATGACGATCTTGCCAGTCCGGGTAGCTTCTGCTAACCTGTAGTCATGTCAGTAAAGGAAATGGTCATGGAGCAAATCCGGGAAATGCCGGACGACGCTTCCCCCGAAGACATCCAGGAGAAACTGCATTTTATCCTGGGCGTTCGGCAGGCTATGAATTCGATGGACAAAGGCCACGGTAGTTCCAAGGACGCAGTCAAAGCCAAGATCCCCCAATGGGCTGGACGCTAGCATTCTCTCCAGAGTCGCTGATCGATCTGGAGAGTATAGTTACCTATATCGCGGAAGATAATCCGGAGCGTGCGGAAAGCTTTGGCTACGAGCTCATCGAACAAACGGACATTCTCGAGCACTTCCCCGAATCGGGGCGCATTGTCCCTGAATTTAAGGATACGACCGTACGTGAGCTGATTCATGGCGCGTATCGCATTGTTTACCGCATTCAGCACACATCCAGCCAAGTGGAAATTTTGCGCTTCTGGCATTGCTCACGGGACATTCCCCAACTGTAGCCTGCATCAAACCGGATGGCTCAGAACATAAGCAGAGTCTTGTTGACTCATAAGCATCCGTCCGCCATCAAACGGGCTTGATGCTGCAACGTCTCGGTAGCTGCCTGCTGTTAATGGCCCTGCTCGCCTCCCTGAATATCCACTGGGCGGCTCTGCAGGGCGTGGCCTGGGCCAACATGCTACGCACCGAGAGCGAGCGCGTCGAAACTCTCCAGGAGGCCATCGAACGTACCTTTGGCGGCGACTACCCCTGCGAGATTTGCGTCACCGTCAAAGAGAATTGGGAGACTCCCGCCGCAGGCGACCAAGCCCCCGGCGACGAGTCACTCACCAAGGTGAAGCTGTTACCGCTGACCCTGAGTCCGGTGCGTCTGGCACACATCCATCGGGATGGCCAGCCCCTGGCTGATACACAGACCGGATACAGGCAGGTGAATCTGCCCGAGGTACCCCCTCCACGCGTCTAAGGATTTTTTATTTTTTTAAAATCCTCATTCGAAGACGGCTTACCCGCACAGGGCGGGGCTTTGCCGTGTATTCACCTGTAATTCCTTACCCGTATGACTCTTTTTAAAACGGCCCGCGTGGCCACCGCATTGCTCACTCTTTCACTCAACGCGCTCGCTCAAGACGAGACCCAACCCGCCGCTACGGCGACCTACACGGTGGGACGCCCCGACGGCCACGCGCCTATCGGCGTGATGGGCGACCACGTCCACCGCAAAGGCGAGTGGATGTTTTCCTACCGCTACATGTACATGGACATGGGCACGAACTACATCGGCGACTCCTCCGTCTCCACGCAGGATGTCTTCAACCAAGGCTACCTGGTTTCGCCCACGGAGATGTCGATGGAAATGCACATGTTCGGCCTCATGTATGCCCTGACCGACGAGGCCACGGTCATGTTCGGCCTGCCCTACGTCATCAAGGACATGACGCACCAGATCGGCGGCCCGCCGCCCTTCCCGTTGCGCGGCCAGACCTTCGACACGCACAGCAGCGGCCTCGGCGATGCCAAGCTGACTTTGCTCTACAAAGTCTGGGAAGGCGACGCCCAGAACCTGCTGCTCAACGTCGGGTTCAGCCTGCCGACCGGCTCCATCGACGAAACCGGCTACATCCCGCTGCCTCCGCCCAACGGCAGCTCGCCCGTCCTGCCCTATCCCATGCAGTTGGGCTCCGGCAGCTTCGGCTTCATCCCCGGGCTAACCTACAACGGCCAGACTGACTGGCTTTCCTGGGGCGCACAGGCCAAGGGCACCTTGTGGATGAACGACAACTCCGCCGACTACCGCCTAGGCAACACCTTCCTCGGCACCGCCTGGGTGGCCAAGCCCTGGACGGATTGGGTCAGCACGTCCTTCCGACTGGCCTACAACCTCTGGGGCAATATCGACGGGGCCGATGCGCGTATCGGGCAGAACTCGCCCATGCCGGGCCTCAAAAGCGTGCCTACGGCTCAGCCCAACCTGCGCGGTGGCCAGCAATTGGACGTGCTCTTCGGCGCGAACTTCCTCCTGCCCCTGCCGGATGGCTTCCCGCTGGATTCCACCCGACTCGCGGTCGAAGGCGGCTTCCCCGCCTGGCAAAGCCTCGACGGTCCCCAGCTCGGCCAGGACTGGCAAATCACCGCCGGCCTACAACTGAGCTGGTAGCACAGTGCGCCCACGCTTGCTACGGACCTGGGCTTGCGCAGCCCAGACCCGCGGTGCGTGACCGCACGGGACATTGAGGGCTGCGCCCTGCCTGGGCAACGTGTCCGCGCTTATCGGAAGCAACTCCTGTTGCTTTGCGATAAGCGTGAACGGGGGCCTCTTTTTAGCTGCCACCTTTTGCCGCAAAGTGGCGATGGTGGAACGCCATCCCCTTTGCGGCAAAAACACGATGCTCAGCATCGAAAGTGCAGGCATAGGCGGCGATGATATCGAGCAAAGCATGTTGCTGCCCTGAAATAGGAGGCTTATTCGGCCTTATAGCCCGTCACCCGCCATGCTTCCATATTACCTTCGGGATTGCGACCACTGCCAACAATCACACTTCCGTCATCACTCACCGCTCGAGCGACAAGCAACTTCCAACCAGAAAGGTCAGTACCCGCCGCAATCAATACGTCCGTTAGGCGCCGCATCCCATTCTTGTCGTCCCATACGAAGGCTTGTTCGGAATCTCGCGAGTTTTCTTCTTCACGATAACCGACAACGATAGAGCCATCCGCATTTACTCCTAAGGCGGCACTCACGAACACTTTTCCGTTGATGTCCTCCAAATGGGCCATTCCACTTCGTGAGGTCCAGCGAAACGCCTCACGAATAACATTTCGTTGAGGCGATACCGCAACCCCAACAACCACGGATCCGTCTGCATTTACAGCATGAGCTTCGGTGCCGCGTCCGGGCTTCAGAAAACCCAGTCCCTGCATTCCAGCATGTTTATTCCACCGGAAAGCCTCTTCACAAAAGGTAGAGTGCCCAAGGCCAACAATAACGTTGCCGGTTGCACTCACACCATTGGCACGACTGTAGGTGACTCCACGCTTCAGGTCTCCCAAGCCAATCATTCCATCCTCCATAGTCCAACGGAAAGCCTCAAGGTGGTTTTTCTCAACCCAGCTATTTCCAACGATTACGTTTCCGTCAGCACTCACGTCGGATGCTTCACTGCGAAACATGCCAGGCGCAAGGTCCCCCAGGCCCAAAATTTCTCCACCAATAGTCCAACGAAAAGCTTCCACACCATTCGTCGAAGAGCCACTTCCGACAATAACTGTGCCATCCGCGTTTATGGCCGACGCATTTATTGTGTACCAGTTATCAGGCAACTCGCTGTGATTCATACCCACCATACCCTTGCCCTCGGTCCACAGGAAAACGTTATTGCTCGTTCCAGCAGAACTGTTGCCAACAACAACCGTACCGTTAGCACTTAAGTCAACGGCTGAACTTTCATATTTACCACCGGGCAAGTCTCCGAGTCCTTCAAAGGCCAGCTCCGCTTTGACTAAGGACACAGCCAAAACTGAGGCAACATAACAAAACGCTTGAATGCTCATGTTTAGGCGATGTTAACAAGTGATAGACTCAGACCATGAGTTGACATTGTTCCGCGGCGAGGCGGCGGGCTTCGGTGTCAGCGGCGATGATATCGTCGAGGGAGTCGGGGTCCTGAGCCGGGATAGCCTCGAGGGTGGCTTCGATCGTCTTGGCGATGTCGCAGTAGCCGATTTTGCCCGCGACAAAGGCGTCGACGGCAACCTCGTTGGAAGCGTTAAAGACGGCTGGCGCGACCCCCTCGGCGGCCATCGCCTCCATGGCCAGGCGCAGACAGGGGAAGCGGCCGTAGTCCGGCGGACGAAAGTCGAGTTGGAGTGCCTGGGTGAAGTCACACGGGGCATCGACGCCGGCAGCGCGCTCCGGGTAAAGCAGCGCGTGCTGGATGGCGAAAGTCATGATGGGCGGCGAGAGATGCGCCAGGACGGAGCCGTCGACATACCGTACCATGGAGTGGACGATGCTCTGCGGATGCACGACCACATCGATGGCCTCACGTCCCTTGCCGAAGAGCCAGTGCGCCTCAATGACCTCAAGGCCCTTGTTGGCCATGGTGGAAGAGTCGATGGTCACCTTCGGGCCCATATCCCAGTTGGGATGCTTGAGCGCGGCCTCCAGCGTAACGGTCTCCATCTGCGCAGCGGTGTAATCGCGAAAGGGTCCGCCGGAAGCGGTCAGGATAAGCTTTTCCACGTGCTCCATCTTCTCACCGTGCAAGCACTGGAAGATGGCGTTGTGCTCGCTGTCCATGGGCAGGATGCGCACGTTTTTTTCGCGGGCCTTGGCGGTGACGAACTTCCCCGCCATGACCAGAATCTCCTTGCTGGCCAGGGCGAGGTCCTTGCCACAGTTGAGCGCGGCCAGAGCGGGCTTGAGCGAGAGCGTGCCGACGACGGCATCGGCCACCATGTCGGCCTCCGGCAGGCAGGCTAGCTCTTCCAGGCCCTCCAGCCCGGCGTAAAAGACGGTGTCGGCGGCGAACTCCCCGCTGGCCCGAGCCTCGGCCAGAGCGTCGTCATCGAAGATACCCACATGCTTGACGGCAAAGTCCTTTGCGATTTTCGCCAACGGTTTCCAGCGGCGCTTGCCCGCGATAGCAAGCAGCTTGAGGCGGTCCGGATGCGCCTGCACGATACGCAGGGCATTCTCCCCGATGGAGCCCGTGGCCCCCAGTAAAACGAGATTCTTTGCAGTCATTCAGTACGTTTTATTAAACAGGAAGATCGGGAAGAACGGAAAGGATGAATTGACGATAGGACTTTCCGCTCTTTCCGATCTTTCTGTTAGAAATCAATTTAAATAGCTGATTAAAAGATAGCCCACGGGCGCGGTCAGGATGAGGCTGTCGGAAAGGTCAAACGCGCCCCCGATGCCGGGGATGACGTTGCCGGAGTCCTTCACACCAGCCTGGCGCTTGATGGCGGACTCGATGAGGTCGGAAATAATCGCGATGGTACCGATGCAGGCGGCGGCGAAGCCCGCCTTGACCAGCCCGAAGCCCACCGGGTTGCCCTGCAGGAAGGCCAGCGCCAACAGGATACCGACCAGCGTCGAGGTCAGGATGCCGCCGGCAGCACCCTCGACAGTCTTACCCGGGCTGAGCAGCGGCGCGAGCTTGGTGCGGCCCCACTGTTTGCCGATGAGCAGCCCGCCGACGTCGGAGAACTTCGCCACGGCGATGACCCATACCGGCAGGAAGAGCGTGCCGTAATCGGTGAGCAGCATCCCGTAAAACTGGAACATGAACGGGATGTAAACCAGACCGAAGAGCGTAGGCAGGAACACCTTGTCGAAGTCCGGCTTGTACAGCACCATCACCGACAGAGCGATGACCGCGACCACGAAGGCGTCGACCCCATGGGCGGCAGACAGGTAGTAGCTGCCCAGCAGCATCAGGGTGCCGAGAGCGACGCCGTAACGCTTCATCGGGCGCCGGCCCATTTTTTCCAGCAAGGTGTACAGCTCCCACTGCGTCAGGCCGGAAAGGACCACCAGCAGGATGACGCCGCCGAGGTTCCCCAGGATGGACAGCATCAGGATGACGCCGGCCCAGAGGCCGATAGTGCTGAGGATACGGCTCTTCACTGGCCCACAGAAGCTTCTTCGGCGGGTGCATGCGCCTGCACCTGCTCCCCGGTGCGCCCGTAACGGCGCTCACGGCTCTTGTAGCTTTCAAGGGCGGCTTCAAACTCCGCCCGGCCGAAGTCCGGCCAGTTCACTGGGCTAAAATACATTTCGGAATAAGCGCATTGCAGGAGCAGGAAGTTGCTCAGGCGGGTTTCGCCCGAGGTGCGGATGAGCAGGTCGGGGTCGGGAATACCGTCGGTGTAAAGGAACTTGGTGAAGCCGGGCCAGTCAAGGCGCTTGGGGTCTTCGCGACCCTCACTGACGGCCTCGGCGTAAGCGCGCACGGCGTCCAGCACCTCGGTGCGCGAACCGTAGTTGAGAGCGACGTTCAACTGGCGGGCGGTGAAATTCTTGGTGGCCTCCAGCGCCTTGCGCAAGGGAGACTGGACGCGCTCGGGCAGCTCTTCGGGGCGGCCGATGACACGCAGCCGCACCTCGTTTTCCACCAGATCCTTGAGGTTTCGGCTCAGGAAAAGCTCCAGCAGTCCCATGAGCGCGGAAATCTCCTCCGCCGGGCGCTGCCAGTTTTCGACCGAAAAGGCGAACAGGGTCAGGTATTTGACGTCCCGGTCCCGCGCCGCTTTGAGGATTTCGCGGACATTCTCCACCCCGCGGCGATGCCCCTCGATGCGCGGCAGGCCCCGGTTTTTAGCCCAACGGCCATTACCGTCCATGATGATGGCAACATGGCGTGGGCCGTCCCGAAGGCTGGTGGAAGGTGTGTTCACGGTACTCGGTGGTCTGCTTTGCTGAGCAAAGTTAAGCCGCATTATGGCAGGTCCGCTTCCGGTTTCAATCGGAAACATCGCCGGGCCCCACAATCGGCGCGCTTGCATTTCCCGCGCGAAAGCTGATAATGGGTACCTAGAATGCCTTTATACGAATACCATTGTGAAGATTGCGGCGACGATTTCGAGCTGCTGGTAACCGCTTCGACCCAGCCCAAGTGCCCCGCCTGTGGCAGTGAAAAGCTGGAAAAGCAGTTCTCGACCTTCAGTGCGGCTGGCGCGGGCGCCAGCACCGGCTCGTCAGGCCATGTCCACTCCGCCGGCTGCGGTTGCGGGCGCCCCCATGGCTCTTGCGGCCTGAACTAGGGCGAATCGGAAACCCATGCGCCCCCACCCCCGCTTTTCGCCGGTCCGCCGGCTTTTTCCGCTTGGACTCGTCCTGCTGGCTACCCTGCTGGGCGGCTGCGCCTCATGGTTTGGCGACGAGGAGCCTCCGCCACGCCCGCGTCCGGCGGCCACCGCAGCGCCTGCCCCGGCCACAACACCTGCCCCTCAGCCGACGACGCCAGCACCCACCCCCGCCCCGATGTCGGGAGCGAACGTAGCCCCGGCCACGATGGAAAGCACAACCCTGGCCGACAGCCGTCTGAAGCGCATCTACGACAAACAGCAGCGAGTCCTCGGTCAGTTGGAGGCCAACCCGGAGGACTTCACGAACGCCGAACGCGAACGCCTGATTGAGAATCTGCTGTCCGAATATCAGACGTACACCTACGAGAACCCCAATTTCGTCTACGGCTACATTCTCTACGGCAAGCTCCTGCGCCAGGTAGGCGACCGCGAAGGCGCCAACATAGCCTTTGCCAAGGCCAACCAGCTCGACCCTCAGATCGCGGTCGTCAAGCAGCAGTTGGGCAATTATCTGGCCGAGCAAGGTGACTGGGAAACGGCGCTGCGCTACTTCGCCTCCGCCGCCGAGCTGGAGCCGGACAACGCCCTCTACCAGTACCAGATCGGCGAGCTGCTTTACCAGAATCGCGAACGCATGCTGACCGTGAACGAGATGCCCCGGGCGGAATTCGACACGGAGATGCTCAAGGCCTTTCGCAAGGCCGCCGAGCTCGACCCGACCAACCGCACCTTCCTGATGCGCTTCGCCGAGGCGCAGACCGATGTCGCCTCACCGAACTGGGGCGGTACCTTGTACCTGTGGAACCAATTGGAGCCCGGCGCCGAAAGCGACCTCGAGCGCGATATCATCCGCCTGCAGAAGGCCCGCGCGCTCATCGAGATGGAGCGCACCGGCGAAGCCGAGTCCATCCTCATCATCGTCGATGAGCCACAGCTCGAAACCGCCCGCCAAGAACTGCTCCAGCAGGTGAAAGATGAAAGATGAAAGTAACAAAGTTGCTGTGTGCAAGGTCGCACCAACCATTGAACATACCATCCTCAATGAGGTGAAATACTGCACTCGCGCCTCTGCTTTCACTTTGTTACTTTAAACTTTGTTACTTTGTTACTAGCTTCGCTTCGATGAACGAACCTATTCCAGCGCCGCCGCCTCACTTGGAAATGACTTCCGACCAACGCCTCTGGGCGGTGCTCTGTCACGTGTCGTTGCTGCTGGGTGTGGGGATCATTCTGCCTATCATCGTCTATCTGGTGAAAAAGAGCGACGATCAGGTCATCGCCACTCACGCCGCCGAGGCCCTCAACTTTCACCTGTCCTACCTGATCTGGACTTTCGTCTGCTTGCCTTTGGTGTTCATCGTCATCGGCATCCCCATGATTTTTGCCGTGATCATCGCGGAGTTCGTCCTCTGTATCGTGGGGACGATTAAAGCCGCCGACAATCAGCTCTACCATTACCCGCTGACCATCCGCTTCGTGGGTTGAGGGCTATTTCCCGCTTTACGCGCCGCCACCTTGCCACGAAGCTAGCGGGCTTTCATGAGTGACGACCCTCCACAGCGTTTGCAACCCGTCGACCTGCGCGGCGTCCTGCATTACGTGCCCCAGTTCCGCGACCAGACCTTCGTCATCGCGCTGGACGGCAGCGTGGTCGCGCATGAAAACTTCCCCAACATCGTGACGGACATCGCCGTGCTCAAGAGCTTGGCCATCCGCGTCATCCTCGTGCACGGCATCGGCAAGCAGCTCAAGCGCTTGGCCGGGGAAACCAATACCGCCATCTCCGACGCCTATGGCTCCGGACCGACGGACGAGCCCACGCTCAAGCTCGCCATGCGCGCAGCGGGCGAAGTCGGCCACCTGATCGACGGCCGCCTGCAACAGAACGGGCTGACCTCAGTTGAAGCCGGGCTGGCACGCGCCGTACCCGTCGGCCTGGTCGGCGGCATCGATCACCTGCAGACCGGCAAGCTCGACAAAGTCGACCTGGACCTGCTCGAGCGCCTCATGGGCCGCGACACCGTGCCGGTCTTCGGCCCCGTGCTCTTCGACCGCGATGGCGACTCGTTGCGGGTCAATTCCGACCTGCTCGCCTCGGAGCTGGCCGTGCGCCTGGGCGCCTCAAAGCTGATTTACCTGACGCCCCACCCCGGCCTCATCGCCGGCGGAGAAGTCCACCGCAACATCCCCGCCGAGGAGCTCGACGCCCTCCTGCAGAAGACCGAGGACGGCATCGACGAACGGCTGGCCAGCAAGGCCCGCCACGCCCATGAAGCCCTGCGCCGCGGCGTGCCCCGCGCCCACATCCTCGACGGTCGCGTGGACGGCTGCCTGCTCATCGAGATTTTCGACAAGGTCGGCCTGGGTACGATGATCCACGCCAA
This sequence comes from Verrucomicrobiia bacterium, assembly GCA_030432235.1. Lineage (GTDB taxonomy): Bacteria > Verrucomicrobiota > Verrucomicrobiia > Opitutales > Cerasicoccaceae > JAUIHT01. The sequence continues at coordinate 365,755 of JAUIHT010000002.1, forward strand.
CGACTACCAGCAAATCCGTTCGGCCAAAAAGCGCGACCTGGAAGCCCTCCACGGCATCATTCGCAACGCCGCCCGGACCGAGGCCCTGCGCTACCGCACCCGGCAGTCACTCGAGGAAAACCTCGGGCACTTCTTCGTCTACGAGGTCGACGGCAGTCTCATCGGCTGCGTCAGCCTGGTGCCGTTGGACGACAGCGGCGTGGCGGAGCTAGGCGCGGTGCTGGTGCAACCCTTCTATCAAGGCAAGGGCGTGGGCAAGAAACTCGTCGAGTACTCGCTCAAGCAGGCCAAAGAGCGTGACTACCATAAGGTCATCGCGCTCAGCACCCAGACCTCCTCGTTTTTTACCGAGGTCTGTGGCTTCACCAACGGTTCCGTCGACGAGCTGCCTCCGGCGCGCCGCCAAGCCTACGACGAGAGCGGGCGTAATTCCCGCGTACTCGTCAAAGTGCTCGACTGACTCCGTTCTCCGCGGGATTTTCGTTACTGAAGATCCCCAAGCTGCCGGGGATAACCGAAGTAGTAAGAGTCGCTCGTGGTGGGATTGCCCGAGCCGTCGATGGCCTCTTCGTCGGCTTCCACCAGATAGTCAGGAGACGAGCCGGTGGGCGTGCCTGTGAAGTCGGGAACCGGGTCATAGGGGGGCGTGCCGGGCACGTAGAGCCGCGAGCGCCGCCAGTACATGCCGGTGGCGAGATTATCGTACAGGCTCACGCCCGTGGAATGGTTGAGCAGGACGACCGGGGCGAAGCCGTTGTCGGGATTGGTCCCGCCGAAGTCGTTATCCTCGATAAGATTCGTGCCGCCCAGGCTGGGCAGGAACAAAGCGGCCTGCATGTAGGCGGTACGCACATCCTCACCCGTGCCACCGGTCGTGCTGCGAGCGAGACGCTTGGCGTTGATACCGGCGGAGCTTTCCGGATCGAAGAGATTTCCCGAGATGGTGTAGTCAGCGAACATGCCCGCCTCGCTGGGGCGCGAAGGCGGCGAATAGCTGGGAGAGTAGTTGGCAATCGGGGCCGCGCCGCAGCCGATAAACTCACAACCGCTGATGGTAACATCCTTGGCGCCGGGCGCCTGCGCGCCGCTCTTCTTCGGGTCGGCCAGAAAGTAGATGCCGTTGAAAGCGATATTCTCGAAGATGCTGTTCGTGACCGTGATGTCCTCAGTAGAAAGCACCAGGCCGCGTGCGATGCCTCCGTAGAAGACGCAGTCCGTGACGCTGACGGTGGCCAGCGAACTGGTGCGGTACATGTATTCGTTGACAGCCAACCCGGCGGGCAGGCCGTCGAAGGTGATGGTGAGTACGTTGCCGGCGCGCGATGCGCTGGTGACGGTAGCCGTGTATATCGAGCTTCCCGACAGGTACGGCGTATGCAGGTTGGTGCCGATCTTGACAAACGCGTACGTGTCGCCCGCCTGTGGCGCGGGCCCGGTGAAGGAGCCGTCCGCCGGCGTGCCGGTGACGGTGTAGGGGCTGGAGGTCGGGATGGTTCCAGTCAGCTTGATGAACTTGGTGGCATGGACATTGATCGAGTCGTCCCCGTTGCCACTGAGAATGCAGTCGTCGAAACTGATGTCCCCGGTGCAGAGGCTGAGGAAGAGACCGTCCTTGGCGGTGGAGAGCAACTGCCCGTCCGACGGGAGAATATCCACGCGAGTAAAGGCCATATTGATGCACTCGCTGGCCTTCAGACCCATGCCGGAGTTGCTGCCCAGGGTGACGTCGCGCATGGTGACGTCATCGCACTGGTAAGCCGACATGGAAGGCGGACCGTAGGGTCCCCGGACCGAACCGCCGCTGGGGTGATGCAGGAGCACCTTGGAGCCCTCAAGCTGGGCCATGGTGTAATCCAGATGATCCGTGCGGTGCACGTTAATCCCGCTGGAGCTGATGTTGGAACGTACCGTCAGGGAGTAAACCGAGGTGGTGACCCCGCCGTCAGTCACGTTGTCCAGTTCCCAGTCTATGAAGTTGGTGTGACTCTTGTCGCGCACGGAGATGTTCATCAACGGCAGCCCGGTACTGGCGTCCATGTCGGAAATCCCGCAGACGGTCCAGGCGTCGTTGCCCAGCTCCAGCGGCGGCCCCTCGACGGTGACGTCGAACGACCACTGCTGGTTGTAATTGGTGATGGGCGTCTCCTCGGTCACCTCGCCCACGGTGCCGACGGTAAACGAGGGCCGCTCCCATTCGATGAAGAGATTCTTCAGGGTGAGGCCGTCGCAGTCGTTGAAAAAGAACGGCGAAACCATGGCGTAATTGGGCGAGTACCCCGAGGCCGCTGCCGTACTGCTTTTGACCAGCAGCCGGGAATCCGAGCCCTCGATGACGAGATCGTCGATTTCCTCCAAGTGGCAGGCGTACAGATAGGCATTGCCGTCTTCGGGCACGTAATCGGCGTCCGTCTCCGTGACGATGTAGTCACCGGTGGGAAAGAGCACGATGGCATGGTCGCCGTAGCTTTCGGCCGCCGCAATCGCCTGGCGGATGCCCTCGCTGTCATCACCGGAGTCTCCCGCCACGGCGGGATAGGCGCCATGCGCACTGTCGGTAACATCGAATATCTCGCCCCAAACCTCGTTGAAGGTTTCGCCGACCAGAACGTTGTCGATGGAGATACTGCCCACGCCGCCGTAGACGTTCGACTGGCGCAGCAGAAGCACATCGTAGACGAACTGGGAGCTGTTGTCGTCCGAAACGATGCTGGTGGACGCTTCCGATGTGGGGTCCACCCAAAGGGTCAGCTCCTTGGTCGTGGTATCCAGTTTGATGACCACGGTGTAGTCCGTGTTGACCGACAGGCTACCCGTCGTGTCCACCGGATGTATCCAGGCATAGCTGACACCGAGCGTAAACGTGCTGCTGGTGACCCGCTGGATAAAGACGCGGCCGCGCCGGTTACCCGCCCAGTCACTGAAGCTGAGGAAATACTCGCCGTCACCTGCGGAGGGAACGCTGCTGACATTGATGTCGAAGCGGGCGTAAATCTCGCTGGTCGGCCAGCTCTGCACCTGCCCCTGGCTGTCCAGCCGACGCAAGAGGCGCGCCATGGTGTCATTCCTGGATGAGCCTATCCAGGCCTTGCCGTAACCGTCGGCGGAAATCTCGGAATTATTTATCCAACTGAACCACAAGTCATCGGACACGGAGGACAGATAACCTGAGGAATACGACATGGGATCGCCAAATCCAAAGCTGCGCTGGGGCAACAATGCGAGGAGTATTGAAACAACGAAGACACTATAGGGGTATTTTAACAGGGGCATGCAGGGTCTCTAATATCCCCCGTTCGACACTGTCAATTTTAATCGACCACATGATATATCTAATAATACAGCAGAACTTGTCATAGAATCGTTTATTGCCATTCCCTGAAACGCAGAGACATGCGAGACTCAAGGCCGTGCGGTCCCGCAAGATGACTCGGGCAAGGGACGACGCCGGATGTTACTTTGGCCAAGGTTACCATGGACAAAACGACATCAGCTACGTTTATTCTACTCCCGCAGGTTGAAAATTCAGAGGAAGTGGCAATGATTCCAATTCAAACGACCGTTTACATGGCCCGATCCCACATTTTCCATCCCGACTTCCCTTTCGCACCTCGCAAGGCACCCATTTTCTACGGATGGATCATCCTGGGCGCCAGTACCTTGGGGGTGGCCAGCAGCATTCCGGGGCAAACCGTGGGCGTGGGCCCATTCAAGGAGCCACTGCAGATGGCGCTGGGGCTGACCAGTATGCACATGTCCGTGGCCTACCTGATAGGGACCACGGGCGGCGGCCTGCTGCTACCCAAAATCGGGGGCATCTTTGACCGCTTCGGGGCCCGCCCCATGGGCTTTTACAGTCAAATCGCCTTTGCCCTGGCCCTGTTTTTCATGGCGGGCTGCGATCACATCTACCACTACCTGCACCCGGAGGGCACCCCCTGGCCCTGGCTCGCCTTTGCCCTCGTTTCGCTGGGCTTTTTTCTCATTCGCTTCATCGGCCAGGGAGTGGTCACGCTAACCGCGCGCGCCCTCATCGGCAAGTGGTTCAACGTCTATCGCGGCATGGCCAGCGCCATCGGCGGAAGCTTCACGGCGATCTTTTTTGGGTCGGCCCCGGCGATACTCTACGGTCTTAAGGAGCTCGCCGGCTGGCGCGGGGCCTGGGTCGTCTGCGGACTATTCATGCTGGTGGTGATGTCCCTTCTGAGCTGGCTGCTCTTTCGCGACAACCCCGAGGAATGCGGCCTCGTCATGGACGGTAAAGCACCACCGCCCGAGCCTGCGGGAAAAACCGACCCCGAGTTGACCGTTCATCGTGAATTTACCGCGGAGGAAGCCATCCGCACTTATCCGTTCTGGGTGTTTACCGCGGCATTCTGCCTGAACGGCATTTACGCCACCGCCTTCAACTTTCATGCCTCGGATATCGCCCGGGAAAACAGCATGACCGAGGGGGCCTTTTTCGGACTTTTTCCCTACATGATGATGATCAATATCCCGATCGGCTTCCTCATCGGGTGGCTGACCAGCAAGGTGAGACTGCGCTATTGCCTCGCCATCATGGCTGCGAGCATGGGAATAAGCGCGGCAGGCATCACGGCCCTTGCCTCCTTCCCCGGAAAGGCCGCTTTTGTCATTGGCGGAGGCATCGCCTGGGGGTGCTTCGGCACGCTCATGTCCGTCATGTACCCACGCTTTTTCGGGAGACGCCACCTGGGCAAAATCAGCGGCTGGTCGATGCTGGCACTGGTACTGGCCAGCGCGGTAGCGCCACTGCTGTACAGCCTGTCCCTGGAGTTTACCGGCAAATATGCCCCGGCCAGTTGGGGAGTGGTCGCCGCCGCCGTCGTCATCTTTATCGCCTCCTTCCGAGCCGACAATCCGCAACGCAAGTTAGCCAAAGAGGAAACGCTCTAAAGGCAACCTAGGGCTACACGCCCCAGACCCGCGGTGCGTGACCGCACAGGACAAGTGCGTGGCCGCACAGGACAATCTTGAATCAGCCTCCGATTCCAAACCCAAGCACTCCGCACAATCGGCCTTGCCAGTGGGCGCGGTGGCGCAATGCTTAATCGCCATGTCTTTAAAAATCCTACTCAACGGCTGCCAGGGCCGCATGGGCCAGGCCATCATCGCCGCCGCTCCCGAAGCCGGCGCGGAGATTGTCCATGCCTGTGATCAAGGTGACGAACCCGCCGGCGGCATCGCCGATTGCGACGCGGTCATCGATTTTTCCTTCCACGGGGTCACGCCCCGTATCGCCGCCTTGGCCGCCCAGGGTGGCAAGCCACTCGTCATTGGCACCACCGGCCATACCGAGGAGGAGCGCACCGTCATCCTGGAGTACACCAAGTCCATCCCCATCGTCTGGGCGGGTAACTACTCCGTGGGCGTCAACACGCTCTTCTGGCTGGTCAAGAAAGCCGCCGCCATCCTCGGGCCCGACTACAACACGGAAATCGTCGAGATGCATCACCGGCACAAGCTGGATGCCCCCAGCGGCACCGCCGAGCGCCTGATCGAAGTCGTACGCGAGGCGCGCGAACTTTCCGCCGACCAGGTTCGCCACGGTCGCTCCGGCGAGGTCGGGGCACGGCCGCAGGACGAAATCGGCGTCCACGCCCTGCGCGGCGGCAGCGTGGTGGGCGAGCACGAAGTCATCTTCGCCGGTGAGGGCGAGAAAGTCACCTTGGCCCACAGCGCGGGCGACCGCAAAATCTTCGCCATCGGAGCCCTCCGCGCCGCCCATTGGGCCGTTTCTCAACAGCCCGGCCTCTACCGCATGGAAGACGTCCTGGGCCTGACGGATTGAATATCTCTTTACCACGAAAAGAACGAAACTCACGAAATCTTTTCAGGTTAGCTTTCGTGTCTAGGCGCTCCCCTTAAAATCTGAGTTTCATCTGCGTTAATCTGTGGCTGAAAATAATCCTTCTTCGCGCGCCGATGCACTGCTGGTCTCCCAGGGACTGGCCGAAACGCGCTCGCAGGCACGACGACTCATCCTCGACGGCCGCGTGGCAACCGCAGCCGGGGAAGCCGTCACTAAACCCGCTCAGACACTGCCCGCTGACGCATCCCTGCGGATCGTCGGAGGCGAACCTTTTGTCAGCCGCGCAGGAGAGAAACTGGAGGCTTTTCTGAAAAGGTTTCCCGTCGAGATCGAAGGCAAGGAAGCCCTGGATCTGGGAGCCTCCACCGGCGGTTTTACCGAATGCCTGTTGCGTCGCGGAGCCAGCCACGTGACCTGTGTGGATGTCGGCCACGGGCAGCTCCATCCGCGCATTGCCAGTGACCCACACGTGCTAAACCTCGAGGGCCTGAACGCCCGTGAACTCCACAACGCCGAGCTCCCGCACAGCGATTACGATCTGGTCGTGATGGACCTCAGCTTCATTTCGTTGACACTGATCCTGCCTGTGGCCTGGCCCCGGCTGCGCCGGGGCGGAAGCCTCATCGCGCTGGTCAAGCCGCAGTTCGAGGCTGGCAAGGACGCCCTCAAGAAGGGCCGCGGCGTCATTCGCGACCCGAGCATCCATGCCCAAGTACTCTCTGATATCAAAGCGTTTGCCGGCGTACTGCCAGCAGCAAAACTCATCGGTGAATGCCCCTCCCCCATCAAAGGAGCCGACGGTAATCGCGAATTCCTACTCGGCTGGTCAAAAACCTGACTCAAAAGCTGCCACTGCACCTGTTTTTCCTGTTTTTTGCAGGTTTTGTGTAGAGTAGAGTCTCTAGGCAGATTTCACTTAACCTATTAGAATATAAATCCTTACGCGTGTTGGGAATGCATTATCATAAGTTGTGCTGATACTCAAAAAAAGCTCAACTTTTCAGTTGCACGGTGAAACTACAATTCACATTCTATTAACAACTTTTTTCTCCTCAACCCTACCCCCCGGACTGGCCCGTTGCTTTTGTGAGCGCGGGCCGGTCGTTTTATACCACGGTCGCTTGGGTCTGGAAAACGATCTGCTGCCACGAAAGACTTCTATTTCGAATCGGTAATAGAAGGATGTACTCCCGGCGAGTAGCTCATGCCATCAGGCCTTCATGCGACTCCAGACGCTTGATCAGGGTGTCGATGGACTCGCGAAAGTACTCCTTGCTACTGTGGATATCCCACAAGCCCGTAGTGGCCGCGTACTCGTTCTTGGTGAAGCCCGAATCGCCACACAGCACCTCCCAGCGTGGTAAGATAAATTCGGTTTTCTCCAGCTCTCCCTTCAGCTTGTTGAAGACTTTGAGGTAGGTGTTTTTATAAACGGGATAATAACCGCCCCGGACGAAGCCCGGCCCCAGCCGGAATTCAGCGGTAGCCTCCGTCAGGTCGGGCGCGACAATCCAGTAAATCCGTTCAAAGGCAGTCAGCTGCTCCAAGCGCCGGATCAGCTTCATCCGGTTCTCCAGGATACCTGTGTACAGCTTCACCAGTTCCCGGTTTGGTCGCTTCAGAGGTTTCAATTCCGGGGTGATATCCCGTCCGGTGCAGCCGGCAAAACCCGACTTGATGGGGCCGTGGGCGCGAATGATGTTATCCCCGAACAGAAACCAGCCGGCGATGACCATCACCCGCGGCTTCTCCATGGTGAAATCCTTAAACTGCGGGAATTTCTCTTTGAACAAAAACCGGCGAAATCCGAATTCCTCAATCTCGTCGATGGGGCTTTGCCTGAGGAAATTCAAGGGGGCAAACTCGGCATAGGCGTTGAGGCCCCGGTCCTTCATTTGCATCCTCACGTAGGCCAGGTGACTGTTACCAATCACCAGGATGGGCTTGTCGGAAACCGTCTGCGTCTGGCGGGCATCGCTGAAGCCTTCTAGCAGGGCTTCCTCGCAGTCCACATCCTCGTTTCCAATCAAAGCGTTCGGCGCAGGAGCCTGCTCCGGGGGCGGCGTGTCCGCGTTCATGGCAAAGTAAGCCTTGGAAAACAGATCCATGACGGTTTCGACGGAATCGCTCCTGACCGCCCGGAAATTATCCTCGAAGAAAGAAGAGCGGGCCGCCGGGTTGTTGACTATCTCGAAGGAGGGGAAATAGTCCGCGAAGTTGTTCTCCTCGGCGAAATCACCCGCCACGGCACGCAGCACGGACTTCGAATAGATGGAGGACTGCAGCACGTGCCGGTCGACCGCCGTCGCCGTCAGCGGGACGGGCGAGACGGTGAGCAGGAGCTTGAAATCCGCGCCTTCGCGAACCTCGCGGATGGCGTCGCAGAAGCCCTGCAGGTCTGCCATGATTTCCGGGTACTTGAAATTGACAAACTCATACCGGTCCGGCTCATAGCTACCGGCTACCACGCCCGGAGCGGAAGGCAGCACCGTCTGGCACGCCTTTATCCTCCAGGCTTCCGTCAGCCCCAGGGTAAAGACCAGGATATCGAGATTCTTCAAGGCCTGCCGCACCGCCTCCAGGTGCTGCTGCCGCAGGCTTTTGACCGTGTCGCCGTCGCTAATCGGCTCCGCAAAAACATTGGGCCGGAGCGGATCGGTAAAACCGTTCTTCGCTTCCCAGGATGCCTCGGAGCACTCCCGACGGCCCAGCACCTCCTCGACGAGTTGCCGCGCCTGCTTGACCGTATAGATGTTGCCGTAGTTGGCCGAGAAATGCCGCGCCTTGATGTTTTCGCTGGTGTCGTAGAACGGGACGTTGAAACTGCGCGCCCTTAGCCATCGGGCGATATGCTGCGCGAAGCAGCTGCCCATGGTCACGATGGTATCCGTAGCGTGAATTTCCCACGCGGGGCTGTGAATGCCGTTGAGGCTGAGGGGGTCCGAGTTTTCGACGCCGTGTTTCCAGAACCGCTTTTTGCCAATGTTGGTGTAGGGGCTCCTGGCCATTGGGAATTTTTCGTTCTAAATCACGTAAAAAGTGTGCCCCGCCCCATCGTCCGCGAACCGCCTCACTCCCACTCGATCGTGCTGGGCGGCTTGGAACTGATGTCGAGTACGACTCGGTTCACGCCCTTGACCTCGTTGATAATGCGATTGGAGATGATTTGCAGGACGCTGTGCGGGATGTGCGCCCAGTCCGCCGTCATGGCGTCGAGGCTCTCGACGATGCGCAGGCCGATAACGTAGTCGTAGGTACGCTCGTCACCCATCACACCGACGGTGCGGACGGGCAGGAAGACACAGAAGGCCTGCCACACCTTGCCATAGTAGCCGGTGCGCTTCATCTCTTCGAGCAGGATGTGATCCGCCTGGCGGAGGATGTCCAGGTAGCTCTTTTTGATTTCACCGAGCACGCGCACGCCCAGGCCGGGACCGGGGAAGGGATGCCGCCAAATCATGCTGTCGGGCAGGCCCAAGGCCTTACCGAGGGCGCGGACCTCGTCCTTGAAGAGCTCGCGCAGGGGCTCAAGAAGCTTGAGCTTCATGCGCTTGGGCAGGCCACCAACGTTGTGGTGGCTCTTGATCAGCGCGGCGGGGTTACCACCGATGGCCACGCTCTCGATCACGTCCGGGTAAAGCGTGCCTTGGGCGAGGAAGTCGACATCGCCGATCTTTTTGACCTCTTCGTCGAAGACATCGATAAACACCTTGCCGATGATTTTGCGCTTCTTCTCCGGATCGGTCACGCCCTTGAGCGCCTTGAGGAAGCGCGGGCCGGACTTGGCCGTGCGCAGGTCGATGTGGAAGTGATCGCCGAAGAGCTCCTCGACGCGATCGCGCTCGTGCAGGCGCAGCAAACCGTTGTCCACGAAGACGCAGGTGAGCTGGCTACCGATGGCCTTGTGGATGAGTGCCGCGGCCACGGAGGAGTCCACACCGCCGCTGAGGCCGAGGATGACGCGCTTGTCGCCGACCTTCTCCTGTATCTCCTTGATAACGGTGTCGACGTAATCGGACATCTTCCAGTCCTGCTTGCACTTGCACACGCCCACGAGGAAGTTCTTCAGTATCTCGATGCCGCGCTCGCTGTGGACGACCTCGGGGTGGAACTGGAGCCCGTAAAACTTGCGTTTGGCATCCTCGATAACGGCATAGTCGCTGTTTTCGGTGGCGGCGATGGCCTTGAAGCCCGGGGGCAGCGCGGTCACTTTGTCCCCGTGTGAATTCCAGACTTTGAGCTGCTTGGGAAGGTCCTTAAGCAGAGGGCTCTTGCGCTTGAGGGTCAGGGTGCCGCGGCCGTACTCGCGACGTTCGCTTTTCTCAACCGAGCCGCCGAGTACCTTGCCCATGAGCTGCAGGCCGTAGCAGATGCCGAGAACGGGCACGCCAAGTTCGAAGATTTTCTTGTCCGGCAGGGGTGCGTCCTTGCGCAGAACGCTGCTGGGGCCACCGGAGAGGATGATGCCCTGCAGGTTCTCCTTGGCTAGCTCCTTGACCGGCGTGGAGTAATGGAAAATCTTGGAGTAGATATTGCACTCACGGATACGCCGGGCAATGACCTGCGTGTACTGGGAGCCGAAATCGAGGACAGCGATGGTTTGCGACATGATGGGTAAAATCTTTTGGACCACAAAACTTCACGAAAACACACGAAAAAGAATCCTTTCGTGAATTTAGTTTCTTTCGTGGTATTAAAATTAGAACTTCAAACGAGCATTTTCAAAACCACATTGCGGACAAGGGGAAACTTCCTTCTGGCGTGAATCGGTGTAGAGTTCGCCGCATTTGATGCAATGAAAGGTAACCCGCTCCCGCGCCGCCTGGTAGACGCGTTTATCCCGGTTCTCGTAGAAGATCCAGAGACCGAAGATCAACGCCGACCCCGCCCCGACGTAGAGCAGTGCAAACCAGGAAAAGTCGATGGAGATCATTTGAGCTAAAAGTCTAAAGCCAAAAGTCGAAAGTCGAAAGTCGAAAGCAGTGCAGGGAGGCGGAATACAAATATGCTATGAGCTTTAGACTTTTGGCTTTAGACTTTCGACTGAAATGAAAAGCCCGCGCGCCGGGGTGCGGACATGCGGGCTGAAAGGGGTCGAAGCGAGGCCCTTATTCCTTCTTGGGCTCTTCTTCCTTGGCTTCGGGCTCGGCCTTGGGCTCCTCGGCGGCAGCTTCGGCAGCGGGCGCTTCCTCAGCCTTTGGCTCTTCAGCCGGGGCTTCGGCGGTGGCGACGGCGGCCTCTTCCGCTTCAGCGGCAGGAGCTTCCTCGGCCTTCTTGGCAGCCTTCTTGGACTTGCCCTTGGCAGCAGCAGGCTTGGCCTTGCTCTTCTTGGCGTAGCCCTGGTCGTCGCCAGCCACCAGTTCGATGATGGCGATTTCGGCGGCGTCGCCGACGCGGGTACCGAGCTTGTAAATGCGGGTGTAGCCGCCCTGGCGGTTGACGAACTCGTTCACGCGCTCGTCGAAGAGCAGCTTAACGGCGTCCTTGTCACGCACGCGGGCGATGGCAAGGCGGCGGAAGTGCAGCTTCTTGGCGGCGTCTTCGGTGGCGTGGGCACGCTTGGCCAGAGTGATGATCTTCTCTGCGAAGGGGCGCAGGGCGCGGGCCTTGGCGAGGGTGGTCTGGATACGGCCGTGGGTGAAGAGCGCGGTGGCCAGGCTGGCGACCATGGCTTCGCGGTGCTCTTTCTTGACGCCGAGTTTGTGGGAATGTTTGCGGTGACGCATGGGTCGGGTGCGTTAAATGATTACGGGTTGCCGGGCGGCTTAGTCGATGCGCTCGATGAGGCGCTCGTCCAGCTTCATGCCCAGGGAGAGACCAAGCTGCTCGAGCTTGGCCTTGATTTCGTTGAGAGACTTCTTACCGAAGTTGCGGTACTTGAGCATTTCCTGCTCGGTCTTCATGGCCAGTTCGCCGACGGTCGTGATGTTGGCGTTGTTCAGGCAGTTGGCCGCGCGGACGGACAGCTCGATTTCGTTGACGCTCATGTTCAGGAGCTTGCGCAGGCGGTTCTGCTCTTCGCTGATCTCCTTGCTTTCGCTCTCGAACTCGATGCGCTCACGGCTGACTTCGTCGAAGACGTCCAGGTGGTGGCGCAGGATGGCGGCGGCTTCCTTCAGCGCGGCGTCGGGGGTGACGCGGCCGTCGGTGCACACTTCGAGGATGAGCTTGTCAAAGTCAGTCATCTGGCCAACGCGGGTGTTTTCCACGTTGTACTTGACCAGGCGAACGGGACTGAAGAGGGAGTCGATCGGAATGAGGCCGATGACCTGCTCTTCGCGCTTGTTCTCTTCGGCGGGGCGATAACCACGGCCCACCTTGATTTCCAGTTCGGCCACGAAGCGACGCTTCTTGTCGAGGGTGCAAATTACCTGCTCGGGGTTGAGGACTTCGATGTTGGAGTCCTTCTGGATGTCACCGGCGGTGATGGCGCCTTCCTTGTCCACGTCGATGAGGAGACGGACGGGCTCGCGCTTGTGGGACTTGAGCAGAACCTTCTTCAGGTTCAGCACGATGTCGGTGACGTCTTCGACGACGCCTTCGACGCTCTGGAATTCGTGGTCCACGCCGTCAATCTTGACGGAACTGATGGCCGCGCCCTCGATGCTGCTAAGCAGGATGCGGCGCAGGGAATTGCCGATGGTGTGGCCGTAGCCGGTTTCAAAAGGCTCGGCGGTGAACTTGGCGTAAGTCGGCGTGGCCGAGGCCTCGTCTTTGGCGAGGCGCTTGGGCAACTCGAACTTGCCCAGGCGCTTGGGCGAGGAATCTGCGGTGCTGGCGGGAACTGCTTCGTCGACGGTGCTCATGGATAATTTGCGGTTGTTGGTGGCGCCCGGAAGGCCGACAGGGCGTTAGGGAAAAAGGAAAAGAGCCGCGGGCCTAGCGGCTATAGAATTCAACGATGACCTGCAGGTTGATGCCCTGCTCCATCTCCTCAGGCGAGGGAAGACGGTTGACGGTGCCGCGGAGGGCGTCGCGCTCCATGCCCAGCCAGGCCGGGACGGTGCGGTACTGGGTCTCGTCCAGACAGCGGGTGGCGAGCTGACGCGAGGAGGTGCGGTCGCGCACCTCAATGACGTCCCCGGGCTTCACTTCGTAGCTGGGGATGTCGACCTTGTGGCTGTTGACGCGGATGTGCCCGTGGCTGACAAACTGACGGGCGGCCTGACGGGAGCGGGCCAGACCGAGCTGGTACACCACGTTGTCGAGGCGGGTCTCCAGAAGCTGGAGGAAATTTTCACCGGTAACGCCGCGCTTGCGCTTGGCCTTGTCGAAGGTCAGGCGGAACTGCTTTTCGGTCAGGCCGAACATGTAGCGAAGCTTCTGCTTCTCGTTCAGGCCGAGCGAGTAGTCGGAGACCTTGCGGCGCAGGCGCGGTCCGTGGATGCCCGGAGGATGGGGCTTGCGTTCGAATGCCTTGCTCGGGGCGAAAATCGCCTGGCCGAAGCGGCGGTTGATGCGGGTGGTTGGTCCGGTATAACGAGCCATCGTTGGTTATGCTGTCTGGGTGGCGTTCGGGTGGTTTTCTACGGCCCTGTTTGCCATGGCAGGACCGGATATTAGTGAAAAAAGATTAGACGCGGCGGCGCTTGGGAGGACGGCAGCCGTTGTGCGGAACGGGGGTGACGTCGATAATCGCGGTGACGTTCAGGCCGAGGGCCTGGAGTGCGCGCACGGCGGAGTCACGGCCCATGCCGGGGCCCTTGACCTTGACGAGCACTTCCTTCAAGCCGTGGGACATGGCCACGCGACCAGCGTCCTGACAGACGACCTGGGCGGCGTAGGCGGTGGACTTGCGCGAGCCGCGGAAGTTGCACTTGCCGCTGCTGGACCAGGAGATGACGTTGCCGGCCTGGTCGCTGAAGGTGACCTTGGTGTTGTTAAAAGTCGCGAGAATATTGCAGACGCCGGTGTGGACGTTCTTGCTGCCCTTGGCCTTGCGAATCTTGAGCTCACCGAGGTCGTCGGAGAGCAGGTCCTTGGCGGTGGGCTGGGAAGATTTCTTCTCTTCGGCCTCTTCTCCCTCCGGAGCATCTTCGGTTGCGGCTTCAGCAGTCGCGGTAGCTTCTTCCTTCTTGGGAGCAGCTTCCTTCTTTTCCGCCTTGGGCGCTTCCTCGGCGGGAGCAGCGGCGGCGGGCTTGGCCTCTTCTTCGGCCGCTTCGGGTTTCTGGGTTTCTTCGCTCATCTATTATAAGATTAAAGGTTACTTCTTGCCGGCACTGACGGTGCGGCGGGCGCCCTTGCGCGTGCGGGCATTGGTGGAGGTACGCTGACCGCGCACGGGCAGACCGCGCTGGTGACGCATACCGCGATAGCTGCGGACGGCCGCGAGACGCTTGATGTTGCCGGTGATTTCGCGGCGCAGGTCACCCTCGGTGCGCCAGCCGTTTTCCTGGATGGCGGTGGAAATCTTGTTCAGATCTTCCTCGGAAAGGGTATGGGCGCGGACGTTCGGATCGATTTCCGTCAGCTCGCACAACTTGCGCGCACGGGCGGGACCTACGCCGTAGATGTAGCGCAGGGCATATTCGATCTTCTTGTCACCGGGGATGTCGACTCCGTTTAAACGTGGCATAATGAGAAAATGTTAAAACAAAAAGAGCCCGAAAATTCGGGAAAACGTATGAAAGTAACGAAAATTTTGAGCTTGCAAAGATTATTTTTTAGAAATTGTCAAAATTTCTGGGCCGGCTTCGGTCACCAAAACGGTATGCTCGAAGTGGGCGGCGGGCAGACCGTCGCGGGTACGGGCAGTCCAGCCGTCGGAATCGACCTGGATGGCGGCCTTGCCGAGGTTGACCATGGGCTCAATGGCGATAGTCATGCCGGGGTAAAGCTTCGCGCCGCTGCCCTTGCGACCGTAGTTGGGCACCTGCGGGTCCTCGTGCATGGTACGCCCCACCCCGTGGCCGACGAATTCGCGCACGACACTCATGCCGCGTTTTTCCACGAATTTCTGGACGCCGTGTGAGATGTCCCCTACCCGACCACCGGCTTTGGCGAAGCTGATACCGTGGTAAAGAGCTTCCTCGGTGGTCTTGACGAGGTTGTGCATCTGCTCGTCGCCATGCCCGATGATGAGCGTGCGGGCGTTATCGCCGATGAAACCGTTGTAGCGCACCACGACGTCGACGGTGATGTTGTCGCCGGGACGCAAAATCGTCTTCAGCGAACCGATGCCGTGCACGACCTCGTCGTTGACGGACAGGCAGGTGTAGGCCGGGTAGACCTTTGAGCCGATGCGGTAGTTGTAGCAAGCGCTCTCGGCCCCAAGCTCTTCGATGTACTTCTTGCCGGCCTGGTCGATGTCGTAGGTGTTGACGCCCGGGGCGACATCCGCGCAGAGCTTTTCCAGCACGGTGGCGGCAACCACGCAGGCCTCGCGCACCCGCTGAATTTCTTCGTCGGATTTGACTGCGATATGCCCGCTGCGTCTCAACATCTTTTGTCTAATAAGCAAAAACCACGAAACACACAAAGAACACGAATGAGTCAGGGTCTGTCTGTGGCAGCCGGTTTCGTGCGCTTTGTGTGCTTCGTGGTTAAAATTTTTATTCCAGTACGAACTTGCGGATGACCCAGGAAATCAGGCCGATGATAAAGAGGGAACCGGTAGCCCAGTAAAGCTTGCTGAAGTTCTTCAGCTCGCCGGTTTCGACCAGTTGACGGCTGCGGCGGCTGCGGTTGCGAGCCTTGCCCTTCTTGAGGAAGCCGTCGTAGTGGCGCTGGATGAGGAAGGTCTCGATCTTCTGCATGGTATCGAGGGTGACACCAACGGCGATCAGTGTACCGGTGCCGCCAAAGAACTGCGAGACCTGGAAGGGAATGTTCATCCACAGCGACACGATGTTCGGGATGACCGCGATGAGGGTCAGCGCGAGGGCGCCGAAGAGGGTCAGACGGGTCATGACGAAGTCGAGGAACTTCGCGGTGGGCTCGCCGGGACGCACCCCGGGGATGTAGCCACCGTTCTTCTTCAGGTCCTCGGCGATCTGGATCGGCTTGAACATGATCGACACCCAGAAGTAGGCGAAGCCGATGATCAGGATCGAATAAAAGACGTAATAGGGCCAGCGCGCGGGCGTGAGCAGGTTGGAGAAGCGCTGGAAGCCATCCCAGTCGGTGATGCCGCCGAGGTAGCCGGCGATCTGCTGCGGGAAGAGGATGATCGCGCTGGCGAAGATGATCGGCATGACGCCGGAGTAGTTGATCTTCAGCGGCAGGAAGCTGCTCTGGCCACCGTAGACCTTACGGCCCACCACGCGCTTGGCGTACTGCACCGGGATCTTCCGCGTGCCCTGCGTCAGCAGGACGATACCCGCCACCACCAGGACGAAGAAGGCCAGCAACAGGATGCCCTGCGGGGCGTTCAACTGGGACTGGGAACCAGCCGGAGCGGTAAAGAGCTCATAGGCGAAGGAAATCGCCGAGGGCACGTCCGCCAAAATACCGATGGTAATGAGCAGGGAAATACCGTTGGCGATGCCCAGCTCGGTAATCTTTTCCCCAATCCACATCAACAGGACGCAACCGGAGGTCAGGAAAAGCGTCGAGGTGATGAGGAACCACTTGGGGTCCATGATGATGATGGAGCCCCAACGCCCGATATCGTAGCCCATGAAGAGCTTGTCCGGGTAATTGATCAGCGCGAGGTTGAGCAGGATACCCTGCACCAGCGCGATGCCGATCGTCAGGTAACGCGTGTACTGCGTAATCTTCTGGCGGCCCACGTCGCCCTCCTGCTGGAGGCGGGCCAGGCCGGGAACGACCGCGCCCATCAACTGCATGATGATGGAGGCGCTGATGTACGGCATGATGCCCAGCGCGAAGACCGCGCCATTGAGCAGCGCGCCCCCGGTGAACATGTTGTACAGCCCGAGCAGGCTGCCCTGCGAGTTCTTCAGCGAGTCGTAGTACTCCTGCAGCGGAAGCGGGTTGATGCCCGGCAGCGGAATATTGGCGCCGACGCGAGCGACGAAAAGCAGGGCCAGGGTGACAATGATCTTCTGGCGAAGCTCAGGAATCTTGAAGCAGTTGAGAAAGGCGTTGAACATGGTGGCGACTCAGGTTGCGGGGTTTAGAACGGTCGGGGCGCGGCCCCGGCGCGTTACGCTTTACCTTCCTCGCTGGCAGGTTCTTCCTTGGGCTCGGGCGCGATGACCTTGCCTCCGGCCTTCTCAATCTTCTCCTTGGCGGTGGCCGAAAAGGCGTCTGCCGTGACGGTAACGGCCTTGGAAATGTCGCCCTGGCCGAGAATCTTCACGAGCTTCTCGTCCTTGCGAATGAGGCCGGCCTTCACGAGTGCTTCGCGGTCGACTTCCGCCGCACCGAGCTTTTCCAGATCGCTGACGTTGACCACGGCGAACTCCTGGCGGAAACGCGCGCGGCTGAAACCACGGTGAGGCAGCTTGCGATAAAGCGGCATCTGGCCGCCTTCAAAACCCGGGCGAACGCCACTGCCGGCGCGTGCCTTGTAGCCTTTGACGCCACGGCCACTGGTCTTGCCGCGGCCGGAGCCCTGACCGGCACCGAGGCGCTTGCGGCGCTTGGTTGCGCCGGTGGTGTTGGTGAGTTGATGAAGTTTCATTTTAAAAAGTATTTCGAGGATTCAGGAGATCAAGTATTCAAAATAATTCAAGAGAACACTTCAAAGAGATTCTTGAGCTGCTGAATACTTGAAATACTAGGCATGCTAACGATTAAACAGCGGCTGCTTCCTGGGCCTTGACCTGGGAGATTTGCTCGGCGGAGCGCAGTTGGCGCAGACCGTCGATCGTGGCCCAGACCATGGCGGCCGGATTGTTGGAGCCGAGTGACTTGGAAAGAATGTCGTGGATACCGACTGCTTCCAGAACGGCGCGAACGCCACCACCGGCGATAACACCGGTACCTTCGGAGGCCGGGCGCAGGATGACCTCGCCGCCGTCGTGGATACCGCGCACTTCGTGCGGGATGGTCACGCCCTTGAGGCGGATGGGCTCCATGCTGGCGTGAGCGCGCTCGGTGCCCTTGCGGATGGCTTCGGGGACTTCCTTGGCCTTGCCGTAACCGACGCCTACGTTGCCCTTGCCGTCGCCGGCCACCACGAGGGCGGCAAAGCTGAAGCGGCGGCCGCCCTTGACGACCTTGGCGCAACGGTTGATGTGAACGACCTTTTCAATGTAGCCGCTATCTTCCTCTTCGGAATTGTTGCGGTTGTTGCGGTTGTTGTCTCTGGAATTTCTTGCCATGGGAAATGCTTTCTTTGGTGATGCTTAGAACTGAAGACCGGCCTCGCGGGCGGCATCGGCGAAGGCTTTGACGCAGCCGTGGTAGCGGCGACCGGCACGGTCGAAGACGACGCCCTCGACACCAGCGGCCTTGGCCTTGGCAGCCAGGAGCTTGCCCGCCTCGGTTGCGCCTTCGGTGTTGGGCCCGAGCTTCTCGTCGCGCACATCCTTGGCCGTGGTGGACAGGGCCGCGAGGGTCTTGCCCGCGACGTCGTCGATGACCTGCGCGTGGATGTGCTGGTTGCTGAAGTAAACGGTCAGGCGGGGACGCTCGGCCGTGCCGCGGATGGTCTTGCGGATGCGCCAGCGGCGTTTCTGCGCGAGCTTGTTTTTCTTCTGAAGTTTCATGGTAATTTAAAGTATTTCTAGGATTCAGGAGTTCAAGTATTCAGGAGAGTTGTAGGTTCAATCATGCTTGGAATTCTAAAATACTGAATACTTGAAATACTCGTTATACTAACTACGCGGTCTTCTTGCCTTCCTTGCGGCGGACGTATTCGCCAACAATGCGGACACCCTTGCCCTTGTAGGGCTCAACCGGGTAGAAGCTCTTGATGTCGGCGGTAACCTGGCCGACGAGGTGCTTGTCCGACCCCTCGACCTTGACTTTGGTGCCACCGTCGACAGTCACGGTGATGCCCTCGGGAATGTTGTATTCGATCGGGTGGGAGTAGCCCAGCGCGAGGTCGAGGACCTTGCCCTTGAGCTGCGCCTTGAAGCCGACGCCTTCGATCTCGAGGTTGCGCTCGTAGGGCTTTTGCACGCCCTCGACCATGCCTTCGATGATGGAGCGGGCCGTGCCCCACATGGCGCGGGAATGACGGCTGTTGGAGCCAGGCGCCACGATGACATTGCCGTCCTCGACAGAGACGGTGACGGACTGGTCGAAGCTCTTGCTCAGTTTGCCTTTCGGACCCTCGACGGTCACTTCGGCGCCATTGACGGCGACCTTGACCTTCTCAGGGATGGCAACGGGAAGTTTACCTATGCGGCTCATGGTAATTTCAAATTTAAGATTTTAGATTTCAGATTGGTCAGTGGCTTTGCGTTTCGTTCGTTATGAACTAAGAACTAAGCACTAAGAACTAAAGCACTCCCCTACCAAACCTTGCAGATGATTTCGCCGCCGACTTTCATGCGGCGGGCGTCGCGGTCACGCAGGATGCCCTTGGAGGTGGTCAGAATGGCCACGCCAAGGCCGCCGAGCACGCGGGGGATGTCGGTGTACTTGGAGTACAGGCGACGGCCGGGGCGGCTATAGCGCTCGATGCCGACGATGGCCGGCTCGCTGTTGACGTACTTGAGCTGGATGTCGAGGAACTTGCGGCCGGGGCCTTCTTCGCGTTCTTCGAAGCCGAGGATGTAGCCTTCGTCCTGAAGGATAGCGGCGATGCCGGCGCGCATCTTGGAGAAGCTGACCGTGCAGGTCGCCAGGTTGGCGCGCTGGGCGTTGCGCAGGCTGCTGAGGAAATCGCCGATGGTGTCGTGAACTGCCATGTGAGTGGGTTTTCTTGGGTTCTTGGCTCTCTTGCGGGAGCTAGTTAACGTTTAGGAAATTTTTAATCTGTATTCGGTGTTACGGTATTCGGTTGGTCGGTAAAGAACTGATTACAGAACAACAGATAACCGATAAACCGTCTTTCAGTTTTTACCAGCTGGACTTGGTGACGCCGGGAATGTGGCCTTTGGAAGCCAATTCGCGGAAGGTGATGCGGGACAGGCCGAACTTGCGGATGTAGGCGCGCGGACGACCGGTGATGCTGCAGCGGTTGCGCAGGCGGGTGCGCGAGGAGTTGCGCGGCAGGAGGGTCAGCTCGCGCTGGGCCTTCCAGAACGCTTCGTCCTCGGTCTGCGGGTTGGCCAGGGTGGCCTTGAGTTCGGCGCGCTTGGCGGAGTACTTCTCTACCAGGCGTTCGCGCTTCTTGTTACGTGCAACTGCACTTTTCTTTGCCATGATGGTATATGGGTGAAGGTTACTGGGCGGCGGCCTCGGCGGGCTGCTCGGCGGTGGTGGTGGAAGGTTTGCGGAAGGGCATGCCGAGCTGACTGAGCAGCTCGCGGCCGGCCTCGTCTTCGGTGGCGCTGGTCACGATGGTGATATCCATACCGACGTTGCCGCGGGAACCGGTGTCGCCGGAGATTTCCGGGAAGATGGTGTGGTCGCCGATGCCGAGGTTGTAATTACCGTGGCCGTCGAGCTTTCGGGAGACACCGCGGAAGTCGCGGATGGCCGGCAGAGCGATGGCGATGAGGCGCAGCATGAACTCGTACATGTGGTTGCCACGCAGCGTCACCATGACGCCGTTGGGCATACCTTCACGCAGCTTGAAGTTCGAGACGCTCTTCTTGGCCTTGGTCACGACGGCGCGCTGGCCGGCGATGCTGCTGATATCCTTCTGCAGGTCGGCGATCCAGTTCTTGTCGCGGGCGCTCGGGTTGAAGCCGGAGTTGATGACGATCTTCTCGACTACCGGCACCTGGTGGCGGTTGTCATAGCCGAACTTCTTCGTCAGCTCGGGCACGACTTGGTCGAGGTAATATTTTTTTAGGTAAGGTGTGTCCATGGGATGTTCTTTCTTAATGATTTCCGTCCATTAAGTAGTCGGACTTCAGGAAGCCTTCTTCGCGTCGTAGCGATCGGCTTTCATGATGTTAGAGTAATGTATGGGGCCTTCGCGTTCGATGATGCCGCCGGGTTCTTCCTGGCTGCGGGCCTTGGTGTGGCGCTTGATCATGCGCACGCCTTCCACGATGACTCGCTCCTTCTCGCGCAGGATTTGCAGGACTTTACCGCGGCTGCCCTTATGGGCGCCGGCGATAACGACGACTTCGTCTCCTCTTTTGATTTTAAATTTCATGGGTAAAAGTGTTTTGGTGCTTGGTACTTGGTGCCTGGTTCTTGATTTCAGCAGCCAAGCACTGGGACACGTTTGGTTACAGGACTTCGGGCGCCAGTGAGATGATCTTCATGAACTTCTTCGAGCGAAGCTCACGGGCGACGGGCCCGAAGATGCGCGTGCCGCGCGGGTTGCCGTTGGGGTCGATGATGACGACCGCGTTGGTGTCAAAGCGCAGATAGCTGCCGTCCTGGCGGCGGATCGGCGCCTTGGTGCGCACGACCACGGCCTTGGCCACAGTGCCCTTCTTGACAGCCGCCTCAGGCGTGCTGTCCTTGATGCTGACGACGATGGTGTCGCCAACGGAGGCGGTTTTCTTGGCCTGGCCGAGACGGCGAATCATCATCGCCTGCTTCGCGCCGGTGTTGTCGGCGACTTCGAGCCGTGTTTCTTGCTGTATCATGGTGGGTTCCGTTTAAAGATTTTGATTAAAGCGGCTTCCAGCGGTGTGGCGTTCCTCTCTAGGCCACAACGGGGGCCTTCTCGAGGATGCGCACGACGCGCCAGCGTTTCAATTTACTCATGGGACGAGTCTCCATAATCTCGACCTTGTCCCCGAGGCCGCATTCGTTCTTCTCGTCGTGAGCGTGCACGACGGTCTTACGCTTAACCTCCTTGGAGTACTGAGGGTGGGCAATCTTGTAAAAGAAAGTGACCTTGACTGACTTGTCGCCGGTGCGGCTGGTAACCACGCCGGTGAGGTCCTTACGGTGGTTGCGGGAGGCCGGAGTGGCTTCGACGGTGGCGGTGCTGGATGCTTCTTCGCTCATGGATGGTAAGAGGGCTTAGGCCGCGACGGCGGCTTTTTCTTTGATGATGGTTTCGAGGCGCGCGATGTCGCGGCGGATGACGCGGATTTCGTTGGGGTTCTCAACCGTACCGGCGCGCTTTTGCACGCGCAGCAGGACGAGGCGCTCACGCAGGTCACGGAGCTGCTTGCCGGCTTCTTCCGGGGAAAGTTCGCGAATTTCTTTGGTCTTCATGGAAAGGATGCGTTCGGAATATTAAAAGCTTAGTAGGTCTCGAGCTCCTCACGGCTGACGAAGCGGCAGCGCATGGGGATCTTGCCGTCGGCCAGGCGCATGGCCTCGCGGGCGATGGTCTGGGGAACGCCGGAGAGTTCGAAGAGCATGAGGCCGGGCTTGACCACGGCGCACCAGTACTCGACGGAGCCCTTACCCTTACCCTGACGGGTTTCAGCAGGCTTCTTCGTTACCGGCTTTTGTGGGAACACGCGGACCCACATCTTGCCCTTACGCTTGAGGTGGCGGTTGATGGCCACACGAGCGGCTTCGATCTGGGCGGCGGTCAGGCGGCCACGGTCGAGGGACTGGATGCCGAATTCACCGAAGGAGAGCTCGTCGCCTCCCTTGGCGTTGCCACGGATGCGACCCTTGTGGACTTTGCGGTACTTGGTCTTGGATGGTAAAAGCTTGGCCATTGGAAAAGTGGTTTAGTGCTTAGTGCTTGGTTCTTAGTGCTGTTTCAGCTTTTCAGAATTTCAGGCTTTCAGATTTTCAATCAGGCGAGGCCCTCTTCGGGCTCGGGGTTACAGATCCAGCACTTGATGCCGATGATGCCGTAAACGGTGCGGGCTTCGGCAAAACCGTAGTCGATCTTCTCGCGCAGGGTGTGCAAAGGCACGCGGCCCTGGCGCTGCTGTTCGGTGCGGGCGATTTCCGCGCCACCGAGGCGGCCGGAGCACTGAATGCGGATACCTTCGGCGCCCATGCTCATGGTGGTCTGGACGGCCTTCTTCATGGCGCGGCGGAAGGAGATGCGACGCTCAAGCTGCAGGGCGACGTTCTCGGCCACGAGCTGCGCGACGAGGTCGGGCTTCTTCACTTCCTGGATGTCCAGAAGGATGTCCTTCTTGGTCACCTTGTTCAGCTCTTCCTTGAGCTTCTCCAGCTCGGCGCCCTTGCGGCCGATGACGACACCGGGGCGAGCCGTGAAAATCTTGACGCGGATGCGGGCACCGGCGCGCTCGATGAAGATCTTCGGCACGGAGGCAAAGCGGAGCTTCTCGCTCAGCATGGAGCGGATCTCGTGGTCCTCCTTGATGTAGGCAGGGAATTGCTTCTTGTTGGCGTACCAACGGCTGTCCCAGTTCTTACGGACGGCCAGGCGGAGGCTGATCGGGTTGACTTTCTGTCCCATGGTATTGGAAAGGCTCGGGGTTATTCGGCGGTGGCAGGCGACTCGTCGGTCAGGACGATACGCAGGTGGCTCATGCGCTTGCGGATTGGGTGGGCGGAACCGCGGCTGACGGGCTGGTAGCGGCGCAGGGCCGGGCCGTCCTCCACGATGGCGGACTTGATGACGAGGTCATCAGCGGAAAGGTTGTGGTTGTTCTCCGCGTTGGCCACGGCGCTGGTCAGCGTCTTGTGCAACAGACGGGCAGACTTGCGCGGGATGAAGCGCAGCAGGTCGAGCGCCTCCGAGGCAGGCTTGCCCTGAATGGAGCGAGCGACCTCGCGGACTTTTTTCGGCGACATGCGCGCGTATTTGGTTAAGGCTTGGACTTCCATTTTCGAATGGGTTTCAGGCGTTAAAGGTATTGGACGGTTTTGATGCGGACAGCGTCCCCGTAACGGATAACACTGCCTTCGTTGAGTTGAGTGATGAGGCCCGCAGCGCGATCGGCACGGACTTCGACGAGAATGATTTCACCGACGGGCTGGCCGGCGTTGGAAATTTCACACAGCATCCCGGTGCGAAAGCCCTGGTCGTAACCGTTGTCCAGCAGGACAACATCGGTACCGGTGGCCTCGGCCACGCCGAAGACGACGGTGCGACCGGTGGGATGCAAAGGATAGCTGACAAAGAGCGGGTCCGGATACTGAGGAGCGGCCGGGGCAATCGGCGCGGCGGGCGCCTCCTGCTTGAAGACGACAACCTCGGTGGGCTCGGACGTGGTTTCAACCGGCAGGCCGGCCCACTCCCCTTCGAAGTCCGCCGTGAGGACGGACTGGTCGTAGCGGGGGTCGACCACGGTTTCCGCGCACAGCGCACCCACCGTAAACATCGTTACGGAGACGGATACTGCCAGTTGCGCGAAAATCTTCATGTCGGCTGAATGATTAAAATTATTTCTTGGTGTGGGGCTGGTGGCCCTTGAAGGTGCGGGTGGGCGCGAATTCGCCGAGCTTGTGGCCGACCATGTTCTCAGTCACGTGCACGGGCATGAAACCCTTGCCATTGTGGACGTTGAAGTTGATGCCGACGAACTCGGGCGTGATGGTCGAGCGGCGGGACCAGGTCTGGATGGGCTTGCGACCACCTTCGGCCTGAGCCTTCTCCACCTTGTCCATCAGCTTCGGATCGACGAAGTAGCCTTTTTTAATTGAACGTGCCATTGCGTAAAAATACTTCGGGGGTTAGCGCTTCTTGACCTTCTTGCCGTTGCGGCGAACGAGGATCATGGCGTTGGAGGGTTTCGATTTGGTGCGGGTCGGATAACCCTTGGCCAACTGGCCCCAGGGGGAGACCGGGTGACCGCCACCGGAGGTCTTGGCTTCACCACCACCGTTCGGGTGATCGACGGGGTTCATGGCCACACCGCGGACGCGGGGGCGCTTGCCCTTCCAGCGGGTACGGCCGGCCTTACCCAGGGAAACGCTTTCGTGCTCTTCGTTGCCCACGCGACCGACGGTGGCGCGGCAGTTGGAGTTGAGCAGGCGGATTTCACCGGAGGGCATCTTGAGGGTGGCGCGGTCGCCTTCCACGGAGATGAGCTGAGCGGACTGACCGGCGCTGCGGGCAATCTGCGCGCCCTTACCGGGCTGCATCTCGATGGCGTGGACGAAGGTCGAGGGCGGCAGGAGCTTTAACGGGACACACAGGCCGGCGTTGAACTCTTCCTGGGGCTTGTTGGTGCTGACGATCTTGTCGCCTGCCTTCAGGCCCTTGGGCGCGAGGATGTAGGTCTTTTCACCGTCTTCGTACTGCAGCAGAGCGATGTTGGCGCTGCGGTTCGGGTCATACTCCAGGCGCAGGACTTCGGCGACCATGTCGAGCTTGGTGCGCTTGAAATCGATGACGCGATAGAGGCGCTTGTGGCCACCACCACGACGACGCGAGGTGATGCGGCCATAGCAGTTACGGCCCTTGGCGCGGTGATGCGAAACGGTGAGGGACTTCTCCGGGCGGCCCTTGTGGAGCTCGGTGTTGCGGCTCTTCACTTCGAAGCGCTGGCCGGGAGTCTTGGGTTTAATTGGTACGAGTGACATGTTGGGTGGCTCCGTTTAGTGGCTTAGGCCAGTTCGATGCTGTCTCCGGGTTGCAGGGTGACGATCGCCTTCTTCATGGAGGCGGTACGGCCGGTCTGCCCGCGCACCGTGCGGCTGCGCTTGAGCTTGCCCTGCTTGTTGAGGATGTTCACGCGGGACACCTTGACGTTGAAAAGGCGCTCCACGGCGGCGGCCACCTGGCGGCGGTTGGCCGTCGGGTAAACCTCGAATGTGTATTTGTTACCTTCGGAAATGAGCGCGGTGGCCTTTTCCGTCACGCGGTAATCTTTGATGATGCTCTCGGGGGAAAACATGGCGTTGGGCGGCTAAAGGGTTACTTGCTGACGCGGGCGAGGACTTTCTCGAAGCCCGACTCGCTGATGAGTACGGTGTTGAAGCGGACGAGGTCCCAGGCGTTGAGGCTGTCGGCCTCCTGAATCTGGACGCGCTCGAGGTTGCGGGCAGCCAGGACGGTGTCGTCACTGAACTGGCCGTCGACAATGAGGACCTTGCCATCGGGCTTGATCTTCTCGATGATAGCGTTGAAGAGCTTGGTCTTCGGCTTTTCGACGCTGAAGGCTTCGATGAGGCTGAGTTCGCCGTCGGTGGCCTTGTCGAAAATGGCACGGGAGAAGGCGAGCTTGCGCTCCTTCTTGTTCATGTCCTTCGACCAGTCGCGGTTCTTCGGACCGTGCGCGACACCGCCGCCAACGTAAATCGGGGACTGACGGTCGCCGTGACGGGCATTACCGGTGCCCTTCTGGCGATAAACCTTCTTGCCGGTGCCGCTGACTTCCGAGCGGTTCTTGGCCTTCGCGGTGCCCTGGCGCTGGTTGGCCTGATAGAGGACGATGTAGTCCTTCAGAGCCTGCACGCCTTTGGTGCCCTCGAAGACGGGGATGTCGAATTCCTTTTCGGCGCTGGAGGCGCCGTCGGCGCTATAAACTTTGAGTTTCATGGCTGTGGCTTCCTCCAATTACTTGGCTTTGCGGGTTTTCTTGGCGGTGCGGATATAAACGGTGCCACCTTTGGACCCGTGCACGCTGCCCTTGATAAGGATGAGATTCTTTTCGGCGATGACCTTGGCGACCACGAGGTTCTGCGTGGTGCGGTTCTTATTGCCCATGTGACCGGGCATCTTCTTGCCCTTCATGACCTCACCGGGCCACTGACACATACCGTAGGAACCACCGCGACGGTGGGTCATGCTACCGTGGGAGGCGGGACCGCCGCCGAAGTTCCAGCGCTTCATCACGCCCTGGAAGCCACGGCCCTTGGTGGTGCCGATGACGTCGACCTTCTGGCCTTCCTCGAACTTCGAGACGTCGAGAACGTCGCCGACATTGAACTCGCCTTCACCTTCGTTGACGCGGAATTCGCGCAGCTGGTGGTGGGGGGCGACGCCGGCCTTCTTGAAGTGGCCGATCTGCGGCTTGTTGACGCGGTGCTCCTTCTGCTCCTTGAAGCCGATCTGCACGGCGTTGTAGCCGTCCGACTCGCCGTTCTTGACCTGTACCACGGGGCACGGGCCGGCTTGGACGACGGTTACGGGGACCAGACGGTTTTCACCGTCATAAATCTGGGTCATCCCGATCTTTGTTCCTATCAGGGTAAAGCTCATATTTCCAAGAGGCAGGTGAACCGTGAGGCTCGTTATCCGAGAGACCTGCGTTAGAGGTTACTGTTGGTTAAGGATTTTCTTTGGTTTGAAAATGTGGAGGTGAGTGTGTCGGCTTTTTGAGGGCGGACTTAAACGTTGATCGTGATGTCGACACCGGCCGGGAGGTTGAGCTTCTTCAGCTCGTCCACGGTCTGGGCGGTGGGCTCGACGATGTCGATGAGGCGCTTGTGCGTGCGCACTTCGAACTGCTCCATGGACTTCTTGTCGACGTGCACGGAGCGGTTGACGGAGAGCTTCTCGATGCGGGTGGGCATGGGCACGGGGCCGTTGACGCGGGCGCCGGAGCGCTTGGCGGTCTCGACGATGTCGGCGGCGGACTGATCGATGATGCGATAGTCAAAGCCCTGGAGGCGGATTCGGATGCGTTGGCCGGTCATGGTAAGTGTGTGTGAAAGTTATGCGGTGAAAGTTATGAGCGTGCGGGGGCACGGGAGGAGGTTTCGACGATTTCCTTGAGGACGTTCTGCGGCACCTGGTCGAAGTGCGAAGGCGTCATGGCGTAGGAGGCGCGGCCCTTGGTCAGCGAGCGCACATCCGTGGCGTAGCCGAACATGGTTTCGAGCGGGACGAAAGCGGTGATGATGGCGACGCCGTTCTTGGTTTCCATGCCCTGAATCTGGCCGCGGCGGCGATTGATGTCGCCCACGACGTCGCCCTGGTGTTCTTCCGGGGTGGTGACTTCGACGGACATGATGGGCTCAAGCAGGATGGGGCCCGCCTTGGCCATGGCGTCCTTGAAGGCGAAGATACCGGCCATCTTGAAGGCGGCCTCGGAGGAGTCGACTTCGTGGAAGGAACCGAAAGTGATGCGGGCGATGAAGTCGACCACCGGGTAACCGGCGACGGTGCCGTTCTGCGAGGCTTCGACGATGCCGTCGGTGGTGGGCTTGATGTATTCCTTGGGAATGACGCCCCCGACGATTTCGTTGACGACCTCGATGCCCTTGCCCTTTTCGTTGGGCTCGAGCTTGATCACGGCGTGGCCGTACTGGCCGCGACCACCGGACTGGCGGATAAACTTGCCCTCCCCTTCGGCCTTGCCGGTGATGGACTCGCGGTAGGCGATTTGCGGCTTGCCGGACTTGGCCTCGACCTTGAACTCGCGGAAGAGACGGTCGCGGATGATGTCCAGGTGCAGCTCGCCCATACCGGCGATGATGGTCTGTCCGGTGTCCTCGTTGGAGCTGACGCGGAAGGTCGGGTCTTCTTCGGCCAGACGCTGCAGGCCGATGGAAAGCTTCTCCTGGTCTGCCTTCGAGTTAGGCTCGATCGACATGGAGATAACGGGCTCGGGGAAGGACGGCGGCTCCAGCACCAAGTCTGCGCCTTCGGTGCAGAGGGTGTCGCCGGTAACGATGTCCTTGAGTCCGACAATCGCGAAGATATCGCCTGAAAACGCTACATCGATATCTTCGCGAGCATCGGCCTTCAGCACCATGAGGCGGCTGACGCGCTCACGTTTACGGGTGCGAGGATTATAAAGGGTGTCGCCTTTACGCAGGGTGCCGCAATAGAGACGGCAGAAGACGAGCTTGCCCACGAAGGGGTCGGACCAGAGCTTGAAGGCCAGGCCCATGACGTTCTTGCTGTGGTCGTCTGGCTTGATGCCGACTTCCTTGCTCTCGTCGTCCTCGTCGAAAGCCTTCATGGGAGGCAGGTCGAGAGGATTGGGCAGGTAGTCGACCACGGCATCCATCATCATCTGCACGCCCTTGTTCTTAAAGGCAGAGCCGGGGATAACGGGGATGAAATCGAGGGTCAAAGTAGCGGTGCGGATGGCGCGCTTGATGTGGTTGGCCTCCAGCAGACCACCTTCAAGGTACTTTTCGGCCAGTTCGTCGTCGAAGTCCGCCAGGGCCTCGATGAGCTGCTCGCGGTACTGCTGGGCCTTGTCCTGCATGTCGGCGGGAATCTCCTCCCAGGAGAACGCCACGCCGGTCTGGTCGGAAGTATCATAGATGGCCGCGCGCATTTCCACCAGGTCGATCAGGCCACGGAGCTGGTCCTCGGCGCCGATGGGCAGATAAATCGGATGGGCGTTGCCCTTGAGCTTCTCCTTGATGGAGTCGACCGCCGCATAAAAATCGGCCCCCGTACGGTCCATCTTATTGATGAAAGCCATGCGGGGGACGTGGTATTTGTTCATCTGCCGCCAGACGGTTTCGGACTGGGGCTGTACGCCGGCCACGGCGCAGAACACGGCGATGGCGCCGTCAAGCACGCGGAGGGAGCGTTCCACCTCGGCGGTGAAGTCCACGTGGCCGGGGGTGTCGATGATGTTAATACGCTGCTCGGTGCCGGCGTAAGGACCGTCCTTGGTGGTCCACTGGCAGGAAATGGCAGCCGAGGTAATGGTAATGCCACGCTCGCGTTCCTGCTCCATCCAGTCCGTCACGGCGGTGCCTTCATGCACTTCGCCGATTTTGTGGACGACGCCGGAGTAGTACAGGACGCGCTCGGTGGTGGTCGTTTTACCCGCGTCGATATGCGCCGCAATCCCGATATTTCGGGTAAACTCAAGCGGCTTGCGGCGCTCCGGCGCGTTGGCCGGCGAAAGCTCTAGAGTTGCGGTTGACATTTTTAATCGTTCGTTGGGTGACGCGGTTTGGCGTTTCGGGGGGAAATTCTCGGGGAATTACCAGCGCAGGTGGGCAAAGGCGCGGTTGGCCTGGGCCATGCGGTGGGTTTCTTCCTTCTTCTTCACGACGGTGCCGGTATTATTATAGGCGTCGACGATCTCGTCGGCCAGGGCGTCACGCATCGGGGTGCCTTTACGGGCCTGGGCGGCGTTGACCATCCAGCGGAAGGCCAGGCTCTGCTGGCGCTCGTAGGCGATTTCAACCGGCACCTGGTAGGTGGCGCCACCGACACGGCGGCTCTTGACCTCGATCTTCGGGCGGCTGTTTTCCAGGGCGCCGATGAGCAGGTCGACCGGGTCGCCCTTTTCGAGCTTCTCGGAGACGCGCTGGAAGGCACCGTAAACGATGTTCTGCGCGGTGGATTTCTTACCGCGGCGCATGACCAGGTTGATCAGGCCGGTGACCAGGGCGCTGTTATAGCGCGGGTCCGGGGATACAGGGCGTTTGACTGCTCGTCTGCGACGTGACATGGTATCTAAATAGTTAAGGGTTTAGGCCTTCTTTTCCTTGGGGCGCTTGACGCCGTACTTGGAGCGGCTGCGGCGGCGCTTTTCCACGCCCTGGCAGTCCAGGGTGCCGCGAACAATGTGATAACGTACGCCCGGCAGGTCCTTCACGCGGCCGCCACGCAGCAGCACCACACTGTGCTCCTGGAGGTTGTGGCCCTCGTCGGGGATGTAGGCGATGACTTCGTAGCCATTGGTCAGGCGAACCTTGGCCACCTTGCGGATAGCGGAGTTCGGCTTTTTGGGGGTGCGGGTCATGACCTGCACGCAGACACCGCGACGAAACGGGTTCGACTGAAGAGCAGGCGACTTGGTCTTCGCCTTCTTCAGTTCACGCGGCTTGCGGACGAGTTGGTTGATCGTGGGCATGTGTTCTGGAATCTGTAAATAAGAAGACCGCCGAATCACAGAAATTGGACATGTGTGACCCAGCGGAAATTTGGGAAAAGCGAAAAAAGTGAAGACTTTCCTGCCACTCGGCAAGTAATTTTTTCGCAAAAAACGCAATTTTTCCAGGCACAGAGGCAATTGCGCTATGGTGGGCTCAAAATGTAGCTTATCCCGTGCCCCGTCGAGGCATTTTTCAAGGAATTCGGCGAATACGAAACAAATCCTTGCCAAGTGCTAAAAATCTGGTTCCTTCGTCCGCTTTGCACGAAAAGCACTCCAGACCACAGACACCATGCAGACCTTAAACAATCTGTCCCTTTACCGTAACATCGGCATCTTCGCGCACGTGGACGCCGGCAAAACCACGACCACGGAGCGTATCCTGAAGCTGACGGGCAAGATCCACAAGCTCGGCGAGGTGCACGACGGCGCGGCCACGACCGACTTCATGGACCAGGAGAAGGAGCGCGGCATTACCATCCAGTCCGCCGCCACCACCTGTTTCTGGCCGGGCAGCGTGCAGCAGCACAAGGAGCCCTACCGCTTCAACATCATCGACACCCCCGGGCACGTGGACTTCACCATCGAGGTGTACCGCTCCCTCAAGGTGCTCGACGGCGGCATCGGCGTGTTCTGCGGCAGCGGCGGCGTCGAGCCCCAGTCCGAGACCAACTGGCGCTACGCCAACAACTCCAAGGTCGCCCGTATCATTTACGTCAACAAGCTCGACCGTATCGGTGCGGACTTCTACCGCGTCGTCGATCAGGTCAAGAACGTCCTCGGCGCCAAGCCACTGGTCATGGTCCTGCCCATCGGCACGGAAAGCCAGCTCAAGGGCGTGGTCGACCTGCTGACCCGCAAGGCCTGGGTCTGGGACGAGTCCGGCGACCCCCTCAACTACGAAATCCAGGATGTCCCCGAGGACATGAAGGAGAAGGTCGAGCAGTACCGCGCCGAGCTCATCGAGACCGCCGTGGAAGAGGACGACGACCTCATGGAAGCCTACCTCGAGGGCAACGAGCCCAGCATTGAGGACCTCAAGAAGTGCATCCGCAAGGGCACCATCGCCCTGCACTTCTTCCCCACCTACTGTGGCTCTTCCTTTAAGAACAAGGGTGTGCAGCTCATCCTCGACGCTGTCGTGGACTACCTGCCCGCCCCGACCGAAGTCCCGCCGCAGGAAGAAATGGACCTCGAAGGTAACCCGACCGGCAAGCATGCCATCGTCGATATCGAGAAGCCTTTCCGCGCCCTCGCCTTCAAGATCATGGACGACAAATACGGCGCGCTGACCTTCACCCGTATTTACTCCGGCGCCATCAGCAAGGGCGACACCGTCATGAACACCTTCACCGGCAAGACTGAGCGCGTCGGCCGCATCGTCCAGATGCACGCCAATGACCGCCAGGAGGTCGATTCCGCCCAGGCTGGCGACATCGTCGCGCTGCTCGGCATGAAGAACGTCCAGACCGGCCACACCCTCTCCGACCCGAACGACGTCGGCACGCTCGAGCCCATGGTCTTCCCGGACCCGGTTATCTCCATCGCCGTTGAGCCCAAAGACAAGGGCGCGGCGGAGAAGCTCGGCATCGCCATCGGCAAGATGGTCGCCGAAGACCCCTCCTTCCGCGTCGAAACCGACGAAGACTCCGGCGAAACCATCCTCAAGGGCATGGGTGAGCTCCACCTCGACATTAAGGTGGACATCCTCAAGCGCACCTACGGCGTGGAGGTCAACGTGGGCAAGCCCCAGGTCGCCTACCGCGAAGCCATCACCATGTCCGTGCAGGACTCCTACACGCACAAGAAGCAGTCCGGTGGTTCCGGTCAGTTCGCCCGCATCGACTACACCGTCGAGCCCGGCGAGGTCGGCAGCGGCTACTTCTTCGAGTCCAAAGTGGTGGGCGGCAACGTGCCCAAGGAATTCTGGCCCGCCGTCGACAAGGGCTTCAAGAACTCCTGTGAAAAGGGCGTCCTGGCCGGCTACCCGCTGGTCGATACCCGCTTCATCCTCTCCGACGGCGCCTTCCACTCCGTCGACTCCTCGGCCATCGCCTTCGAAATCGCCGCCAAGGCCGCCTACCGCCAGACCGTGGCCAAGGCCGCCCCGCAAATCCTTGAGCCTATCATGAAGATCGACGTCTTCGTGCCCGAGGACTACATCGGTGATGCCATCGGCGACCTCAACCGTCGTCGCGGCATGATCAAGAGCCAGGAGCCGTCCGCCACCGCCGTGCGCATCAAGGCCGACGCCCCGCTTGGCGAAATGTTCGGCTACATCGGCGACCTGCGCTCCATGACCTCTGGTCGCGGCCAGTTCGTGATGGAATTCTCGCACTACGCGCCCTGCCCGAAGAACATCGCCGAAACCGTTATCGCCGAGGCCAAGAAGCGCGCCGAAGCCAAGAAGTAAGCGACTTCAACTCTTCTTTCCAGACGCCCGTTGCCCAGTGCAACGGGCGTTTTTTTTGGTTAGGTACAGATTTAGGATTGAAATTGCACGAAATAGCGCAATCACTATCGACATGAAACTGCCAATAGTGCAAGCTGTCCTTTTTCTGCTAACCCCCACCGCGCTGCTCGCCGGGCCCTATGCCCCGCCCGCCGAGCAACCCGGCTCCACCGCTGTCTCCAAGGACGACCCGGAGATTCGCTACTGGGCTAGTGATATTTTCCTCTATGCGAATGGCTCGGGGGTGGACGAATCCTGGCAAACTCCTGAAAACACCCTTGGAGCAGCTCAAGGCACACCTTATAACGTAGCCTCTCTTGGACAATTTGGCATTATCGTGCTGGAATTTCCTCAAGGCATCTCCAATGGCCCTGGATGGGACTTTGTGGTCTTCGAAAACAGTTTTGATGATTACTTTCTGGAATTGGCCTTTGTGGCGGTTTCGCATGATGGTCAAGGAGCCTATTATTTTGATTCCGTCTCACTGACATCTGCAGCGGTGTCAGCTTTTGGCCAGATCGACGCCACCAACATTTACAATCTAGCCGGCAAATATCGCGCGGGATTTGGAGTACCCTTTGATCTCGACGATCTCGTCGGCTATTCAACCATCGATTTGGCTAATATTCGTTATGTGCTTGTTGAGGATGTTCTCGGCAACGGATCGATGAAGGACTCATTGGGTAATCCCATCTACGACCCTTACCCGACCACGGGCTCGGCGGGGTTTGACCTCGATGCCATCGGAGTGCGTTACCCGCGCGCCTTAGACTCAGTCAAGGTCGAGGGCAGCGAGTGGAGCTATGCCGAGAGCATCGGGTGGTACGTCGGGGCGCGCTTCCCCTGGGTGTTCCATCAGGAGCACGGCTGGTGGTACGTCACCGGCAACGACCGCGAGGGATTGTGGATTTGGGACGCCGCCCTGGGCTGGCTCTGGACCAAGGCCGGGCTCTACCCCACCCTCTGGAGTGTCGACCGGGAAGGCTGGATTTACTACGACAGCACCGCTGGCGGCACACGCTTTCTCAACGAGCTGTCCAGCCAGACGTGGTTCGAGGCAGCGGTGAACTAGTCGTCCGCTGAAGCCTCCCCGGCATTGGCTTTCTCAATCTTGCGGGCCTTGTAGGTTTTCCGCAGGAAGCGCACGAAACCGTAGAAAATGTAAATGATAAAGCCGGCGGCGAAGGACCAGCGCCAGAACACCACCAGGCAGGCCGCCAGGATAATCAGCAGGATGAAGCCCTGGATGCCCATCTTCGTCCGCCAACTCAGGTGCTTGAAGCTCGGGTACGGCACGCTGCTGATCATCAGCCAAGCCGTCAGAAGCATCAGCGCAGGCAGGAAAAGCGCCGCCCCGCGCAGGTCGTAATTGACCACCAGCAGCACCAGCGAGGCAGTCAGGCCGGCGGCGGCGGGCGCAGGCAGGCCGAGGAACTCCTTGGGCTTTTGAATTTCGTCCGAGCCGGGAATGAAGGGATTCGTGATGACGTTGAAACGCGCCAGGCGCACCCCCGCACACAGCAGGTAGATGAACCCGATGAGCCAACCGATCTGCCGGTAGAACTCGTAACCGGCGGTGGGTGACAGGATGAGGAAAAACACCATCAGCGCCGGAGCCACCCCGAAGGACACCACGTCCGCGATGGAGTCGAACTCCTTGCCGAAGAGGCTCTCGCGACCACCCAGGCGGGCCACGCGACCGTCGAAGACATCACAGATGCCGGCCCCGAGGATGAAGAAGACCGCCTCGGTGTAGAACTGGGCTGCCGCCAGGGATTCTGGCTCGGCCACATAGCGCCCGCGAATGCACCAGATAATGGCCAGGAACCCAAAGAAGAGGTTCCCCGCCGTGAACAGATTCGGTAGAATGTAGATGCGGCTGGCCTCGGTGACGTCCTGATAGGGCGGCTCCTCGGCGGGCGATTTCTGTGGTTCATCGCTCATTTGCGCAGGCTCTCCAGATATTTCCAAAAGGATTGATGCTGCTCGACCAGGGTTTCCTCACGGTAAGGCAGCTTGAAGCGAAAGACGAAGTCCGCCAGCGAGTGCTGATGCAGGATGAAGTGGCTGTAGAGGGTGTCCCCGCGCACCTCGAAATAAATACGAAACTCACCCGCGCGCAGCCGATAGTAGGTCTTGCCGCCACGCTCAAACCGGCCCAGCTCCTCGCCGCCGCCCTCGAGGTCGGCCTTGGTCAGACTGGAGAATTTCTCCACGATCGGCATCTGCACAAGGATATCGAGCTGGTTAAGCTCGTGCATGCTCTGATCGCTGAAGGTGACTTGGTACATCGCGAATTTGGCCACAAAGACTGAAATGTGAATCCGGCCTGTGCAACTTTTATTCAGGCCTGCTGTTTTTACAGTCGTTCACATTAAACAACATGAAAAACACAACCAGACTTACCCTTATAGCGCTCCTCTCCGGAGCCTCTTTCGCGGTCGCACAACCGTCCGGAGGCCCCGGCGGACCGCCACCCTCCCACGAGGAGTTCATGCAGCAATTTGATACCAACGGCGACGGCAAAATCTCCAAGGAGGAGAAGGAAGCCGCCAAGGCAGCCATGGAAAAGCAGGGCATGCGCCCCGGCGGACCCCGTGGGCAACTGCCACCGGAAATACTTGAGAAGTATGACACCGACGGCGACGGCAAGCTCACCGGCGAAGAGATGAAACAAGCCCGGCAAGCCATGCGCGAGCAGATGGACCTCAAGCGCTTCGACGCCGATGGCGACGGCAAGCTCAACGAAGAAGAGAAAGCCGCCGCCAAGGCCTTCCATGAGCAGCGCAAAAAGGAAATGCTCGCAAAATACGACGCTGACGGCGACGGCAAACTCTCCAGGGAGGAAAAGCAAGCCGCCCGTGAAGCCATGCGTGAAGAAGGCGAACGCTTCGGGCCGCCACCGCCACCCAGCGGCGAAGAGAAAGGCAAAGGAAAGGGCAAGGACAAGAAGAAGGGCCCGCCCCCTCCTCCTGAATTCGACGAAGGCATGGAAGACGAATAACCCTTTGGTTTGGATTCCGAATAAGAGAAAGGCGTCACCTTCAACAGTGGCGCCTTTTTGCTGTCGCCAGACCGTGCAAGACCCTACAGTGTCAAATCCAACCTCTCTCATATCATGGAATGGCACTACTCTATTAACGGGAATCAGGCGGGACCGGTGTCCGCCGAGGAGTTTCAAAATCTGGTCGCCTCCGGCGTCATCCAGCCAAGCACGCTGGTCTGGCGCGAGGGTATGAGTGACTGGCTGCCCTACGCCTCCGTGATGGGCGGGGCGCCGACGTCAGGCATGGCCCCCACGTATGCAGCGCCCTATGCGCAGCGCGGTTATGACGATTTCGAATACGCCGGTTTCTGGATACGTTTCGGCGGGCTCTTGCTCGACGGAATCTTCCTGGGCATTGTCCAAATCGCCATTCGCACGATATTCATACAATCCGGCATGGTGCCCACGTTTGGCGAGCCAACCCAACCGGATCATGCCTTGGGCGAGATGATCCTGTCCCTCATCAACCTCGCCATCGGCGTTATCTACGCCACCTACTTCCTCGGATCGAAGTTCCAAGCCACACCTGGCATGATGATTTGCCGCATCCGCATCATTGTGGACGACGGCACGGATTGCTCCTACCTGCGAGCATTTGGGCGTTACTTCGCCGCCTTCCTGAGTGCAATTATCCTGTTTATCGGTTACCTGATGTGCGCGTGGGACAGCGAAAAGCGCACCTTGCACGACATGATTTGCAGCACGCGGGTGATTCGAAAATAATCGCGAACGGATTTTCGGCAGCTTCTTGTTGCCATCGCGGATGACGCCTCCAAGCTCGGGCCTGTGAAGTTCCTCAAAGCACCGGGTTTTTGGGTGACGGTCATTGGGCTGGCTATTTCGCTGATGGCAGGCCTGATGGTAAAGCCGACCTGGCTGGTCGAGAAGATCGAACTGGATGTGCATACCCGTGAAGATGGCAGCCAGTACTACATCAAGCGTAAGGCTGAGGCGCCCATACGCGACGTGCTGACTGTGGAAGATTCTGCGCTCTGGCCATTGCTCAAACAGAGCGTAAGCACCTTGCCCACGGAGCAACCGGAAATCGTCCGCCAGGCAGTCACCGAAGACGGCGAAACCAAGACCTCCTACTTCCTGCTCATGCCGAAGAAGCACTGGGGCTTCTGGTCTCTCCTGCCCGCCGTGATGGCGGTAGCGTTGTGTTTCATTACCCGTGAACCCCTCACCGCTCTGGCCGGCGGGATCATCGCGGGGGCTCTGCTGCTGCAGGAATATGACCTGACCGGCAAGGTATTGCTTCCTGCCATCGGCACTGGCACCGGGGCCACCCTTATCGTCCTGTACCTGTGGTTCCTCGGCGGGCTGCTCGGTATTTGGTCGCGCACCGGGGCCGCGCAAGCCTTCGCGGATTACGCCACGGAGAAATTCGTCCGCGGCCCACGCACAGCCAAACTTGTCGCCTGGGGCCTGGGAGTGATTTTCTTCCAGGGCGGCACCATGAGCACCGTGCTGGTCGGCACCACCGTGCGCCCGGTGGCGGACAAGGAAAAGGTCAGCCACGAGGAACTGTCGTTCATCGTGGACTCCACCGCCTCGCCCATCGCCGTGCTACTGCCCTTCAACGCCTGGCCACTCTATATCCAGGCCTTCATTTACGTAGGCGGGGTCAGTTTCCTCGCTACCGAGGCCGACCGGGTAGGCTTCTTCTACAATACCATCTGGCTGAGCTTCTACGCCATCCTCGCAGTCCTTTTCACCTTCCTGTTGAGCATCGACAAGCTGCCCTTCATCAGCCGGACCATGCGCAATGCCATCCAGCGCTCGCGT
Source organism: Verrucomicrobiia bacterium (assembly GCA_030432235.1). Lineage (GTDB taxonomy): Bacteria > Verrucomicrobiota > Verrucomicrobiia > Opitutales > Cerasicoccaceae > JAUIHT01. Next base: position 403,485 of record JAUIHT010000002.1, read on the forward strand.
GAAACCGGCCAGCTCGACGCTCCCGATGCCGAGCCCATGCTGACCAAGGAAATCGAAGAGGCCAACGTGCCGGAAGGCTACCGCGCCAGCATTGCCGAGTTTTTCATCCCCATCGTGCTCATCATCGGCATCACCGTGGCCGGCTATCTTTACGACGGCAGCCCACGCGTCTTGTGGGGCTTTGGTGCGGGTATGCTTTACGCCTTCCTCTCGGCCTTGTGTCGCGGGATGTCCCTCAAGGATGTGGTCGAAGGCCTGACTGACGGCCTCAAAGGCGTGGTTTACGGCTCCGTCATTCTCCTGCTGGCCTTGACCATCGGCGGCATCAGCAAGCAGGCCGGAGGCGGCCTCTACCTGGTCGACCTGCTGCAAGGCGAAATCCCCTACTGGCTGCTGCCGTTTATCCTACAGTTGCTGACCATGTTCATCGCCTTTTCCACCGGCACCAGTTTCGGCACCTTCGCCGTAACCTTCCCCCTGGCCATGCCGCTGGCTTGGGCCGTCGCGCAGGCCGCCGGGGTGAGCGACCCCAAGTTCTTCATGGCCCTGTGCTTCGCCGCCGTCATCAACGGCAGCGTCTACGGCGACCAGTGTTCGCCCATCTCCGACACCACCGTGCTCAGCTCCATGGCCACCGGCTGCGATCTGATGGACCACGTGCGCACACAAATCGTGCCCTGCTCCCTCGCCGCCGCCCTCGCCGCCATCGGCTGGACCGTCCTGGCGCTGATCAATGGGTGAATTACTGTAAACCCTTCTTCTGTCTTGCCTGGAACCCCATATAACGTTTTAGCTCACATCCCATGTCCTCCAGTAAAACCCCTCTGCGCTGGGGCGTGATCGGCCCCGGTCGCATCTCCCGCCGCTTCGGCAAAGCGCTCTCCCAAACCGATACGGGCCACCTCTACGCCGCAGCCGCCAGCAGCGACGCCTCACGCGCCCAAGCTTTCGTCGACGAGTTCGGCGGCGGCAAAGCCTATGGCTCCTACCAGGCCCTGCTCGACGACCCCGAGGTGGATGCCGTCTACATCGGCAACCTGCACACTCAACACGCCGAGTGGTCCATCAAGGCCGCGCGGGCAGGCAAACACATCCTCTGCGAAAAGCCCGCCTCTCTGAACTACGGCGAAATCATGGCCGTCATCGACGAAGTCGAGCAGGCCGGCGTCTTTTACATGGAAGCCTTCATGTACCGCTGCCACTCCCAGACCGCCCGCGTCATCGAGTGGATTCGCGCCGGTGAGATCGGCGAGGTGCAGCACATGCGCGCCAGCTTCTGCTTCGACGCGGGCCCCAACCAGGAGTCCCGCCTCATGGCCAATGCGCTGGGCGGCGGCGGCATCCTCGACGTCGGCTGCTATCCTATCTCCATGCTGCGCCGCATGGCCGGAGCCGCTCGAGGCAAGGACTTTCTCGACCCCGGAGAACTCAAGGGCATAGGCCACCTCGACCCCGATACCGGCGTCGACGGCTGGGCCAGCGTCCTGATGAAATTCGAAGGCGGCATCGTCGCTGAAGCGCTCAGCGGTGTGCGCCTGAACGCCGGCAAGGGCCTGACCATCATCGGAACCAAGGGCGCCATCGAAGTGGAAAACCCCTGGGGCTGTGACGGTAACATTTGCCTGAAGCGGCGCAACCAGGACCCCGTCCAGGAAAAAGGCGATTCCAGCCGCGAACTGATGGTCTATGAGGTCGAAGTGGCCACCCGCTGCATAGCTGCTGGGGAAACGCAAGCCCCCGAAATGAGCTGGGCCGACACCCTCGGCAACATGAAGACGCTCGACCGCTGGCGCGAGGAGCTGAACTTCCTCTACGAGCAGGAGCAGCCCGCAAACCTCAGCATCGTCCACGGTGGCACACTCAAACGCGGGTCGGCCATCCCCACAGCCAGCCTGCCGGGCATCGCCAAGCCTGTCTCGCGGCTGGTCATGGGGCACGCTATGCAGCGCAAGTTGCCCGAAGTGGCGCGCCTTTGGGACCATTATTTCGAGCAGGGCGGCAACACCTTCGACGAAGGCACCATCTATCGCGGCCGCAGCGCCCGCAAAACTGCCGTCGGCCAGTGGCTCAAGCACCGCGGGCTCCGCGAGGAGTGCATCCTCATCGAAAAGGGCGCCCACACTCCCTGGTGCCAACCCAACTTGATGGAGGACGAGCTCGCCGTCGCCATGGAGGGTCAGCAGACCGACTACTTCGACCTCTACATGATGCACCGGGACAACCCCGAGGTGCCCGTGGGCGAGTTCGTCGACGTCATGACCGGCATGCAGGCAAAGGGCCACATCCACGCCTACGGCTTTTCCAACTGGTCCATGGAGCGCACCGACGAAGCCGTCGCCTATGCCAAGGAAAAGGGCCTGACCCCGCCGATTTGCCTGAGCAACCAGTTCAGCATGGCCCGCCTAGTCAACCCCATCTGGGCCGGCTGCATCACCAGCGCCACGCCGGAGTTCAAAGCCTGGCATACCGAGCACAACTTCGCGCTGCTGCCGTGGTCCAGCCAGGCCAAGGGCTTCTTCTCCACGCGCAGCGCGCCAGACAAGCTCGACGACAAGCTCCTTGTCGACGGTTTCTACAGCGACGACAACTTCGAGCGTAAAAAGCGCTGCCTGGAACTGGCCGAAAAGAAAGGCATCGCGCCCACCACCCTCGCCCTGGCCTACGTGCTTTGCCAGCCCTTCCCCACCTTCCCGCTCATCGGCCCGAGTAATCCCGGCGAAACACGCCAGTCCATCGACGCCCTGAATGTGGAGATCACCCCCGACGAGATGGCCTGGCTCAATCTCGAAGCGTGAGAAAAAGTTTTTGACAGAGCCCTCGCCGTTTGCTCTTTTACACGTTTTCCCAATTCGGGCTGTAGCGCAGTCTGGTTAGCGCACCAAGCTGGGGGCTTGGGGGTCGGGGGTTCGAATCCCTTCAGCCCGACCATATGAAGGGCCTTGGTTAATCGCCAAGGCCCTTCCTTATGCCCATACTGCCTGAAAATGTATCCGAAGAAGGGCAATGGATTCACAAACAGCGCCCGCTTAAGGAGCGGGGACACCCGCTTCGCTCGACTGCGGTTTAGCCGGGAATGTTTCCTTCATGAGAAAACCCGCAATCGCACTGCCAAACAATACCAGGGGGAAGACAATTAAAGCCCACTGAAAGTCCAAAGTCGGAGTGTTATGAAAATGGCGAGCCCCTCCACTGACAAAGTTAAACAGAGCGCCGGGAATAAACTGCATCAAAAAACTGCCCAGGTAGACCGAGGTGATCCAAATACCCGTCGCCACCGTGGAAAGCTCAATCGATAAGGACTCTTTTAAGATGACGGTCACCAGGCTCGCATAAATCGCATAAGAAAATGACAACACCAGCACGAGTGCGATTTCGCACGCGAGAGGAGATGTCGTCCAAAACATGAGTATCAAGAGCGTGGCCAGGACCGCACACAGAGAGACGGCAACGGGGTATTTCCTGCTTTTAAACCAGCTGGAGATCGACCCTGAGAACAGATAACCGATCAGCGTGCTAAGCATGCTGAGTGAAACGATCCAGGCTGCTTTCTCATCAGAATAGCCTAAGCTTTCAGAAAACGGGACATACCAGAATCCGGTAAAGGCCATGATGCCGCCATTAGCGAATAAGCCAATAGGGATTGCGCAAAGCACATTTCGCTGGCGAACCACGAAGTAAAATTCTTTGCCCAGGTTTTTTAAATTTTGAATAACATTCCTGGATCGAGGCTGGCGGCGAGGTTCGACTTTCACGAAGCTCAAAGGTATCGTCATCAGAAAGATCGCGCTACCCTGCGCATAAAAATAACCCCGCCAGCCCAATGACGATAATAGAGCCGGGGCCAGCGCAACAAAGGCCAGCGCCATCAGAGATTTGAACGCATTATTCAGGCCGATCAGGTTGGCAAAATAACGTGGTTCGAAATACCGACCGGCAATTGCGATAAACCCCGGGAAGAAAACGGCAGCGCCAAATCCAGTTACAAAACGCGCCGCAAGCGCCCATGCAAATGACGGGGACATAGCAAACAGGATGTTTCCAAGGGCGAAACACCACCCGCCCAGCCTCAATAGGCGAATGGGATGAATCCTGCTGAACGCAAGGCCCAGAGGAATCTGCACGACGCCATAACACAGGGAGTAAACGCTTAATAGGAAGGTGGCATCTTCTGCTTTGAGGTGTAGGCCATGGCGGACGCTATGCTCAATGGCACCGCTGCCATAAAGCTCAAGAAAGTGGGCCCCGCCAAACAGAGTGAGCAGCATAGCGAGCCACCAGCTCTGAAAGTTTTTTTCACTCACAGACTAGCCATGGATAAAGTTCAGCCCTGCTTTAGCAAACCTTAAACCAGAGCAGTGAAACTGCATTAACGCTAAATTAACAAACTGGCGCGGACTTCAACATAGGCAAAACTGATCCTGACAGTATCCTCCAACACTCCCGTCGCCATCATTATGCCTGGCGATTTAGCTCCTCCGTCCAAAAATCCCGTAACCATTGAGCGGCAGGCAACAGGTCGGACTCACCGTGGATGTCGATGGAATACTCCAGAAAATAGGGCAAGGTGTTACGTCCCATAAAACGCCATGGGTAATCCCCCATACACTCGGGAGAAAAGTTCTCCCGACGAAGAACATAAAAGTTGTGAGCCGGGAAATACACCGGAAAAAGATCGTTCCGGTTACTCGAAACCTGGGAATCAGGCAGCGCGACGCAGGGTCTTAAAAAACCATCACTGTCTATCTTTTTGGCTCGATAAGGGTGACAATCCTGGCCTTCCACGACCGGAACGACGGACGACACCCCGGTGTTCTCCATCAGAAGGCGGATACAGGCCTCAATCCATTCAGGCAGCACGATTGGGGCATTGGCGAGCAACACTACCAGAAACTCAGGATGCACGTCGTGCGCTTGCATGAAGTCCAAGGCATGCACGATGACGTCATGATGCTGCGAGTCCGCCCTCGCCAAAGACTCCGGGCGAACGATTTTCTGGTATCCGTAGGATTCGCCCGCCTTTAGTATCGCCTCGTCATCGCTGCTGATGAAGTAGCCATCAATCAAGCCCACCTTCTTGGCGGCTCGCGCCGGATAGGACAAGCAGGGACTCCCGTTGATCTCCGCAAGGTTCTTGTCCTTCATGCGACTTCCCCCTCTCCCGGTCAACAGGGCGACTGTTCTCATTGATTTCATGGTCATTGCCTTTCGGATGATGGCAAGCGAATCGTATTGGAGATACGGGTCGGGCCGTGTGAATAGACAGGGCACCCCTGGCCGGTTATCGCGGAAATCACGCGCTCAATGTCTCTCTTGTGTTTCTCCAGCACCGGTCGGCCGGCTTCTCCCGGTGCCGGTCGATAGAAATATTGGTTTTTGTTTTCTTTATGCAGGAATGAAGCGTCATGACTGAACTCAACGCCGTATAAATGAATCTCGGCGGCGCCGAGGATAAACGCCAACTGAATGGCGGTGGACGAGCTGGTTCCTTGCTGCGTTAAGACGGGCTGGAAACGAGATATCTCGATGTCGTCCTGGACGTGGCGAACCAACAAATGCTTTTCATGACCAGGCATTGAGTCGACGAACTCCGGCATATACTCATACTCCTTGGAGACATAGCGGAAGCCATTGACTACCTGAGTCTGTTCCGGGTGCTTTTCCATGTAATCGCAATTTACCTGAATCAATTGGTTGCGAACGTCATCGGAATAGAAGGCCTTCGAGTAGATAGCGGAATGGGGCCTCAACACCCAGTTCAAATCAAGGGGGATTTGCTCAAAAAAGGAACGAAACTGTATCGCTTTGTACATCGAAACGAAATACCCGCCCCCCTTTAACAACTGGGCTGCGGCATTTACGCCGATTCCCACATCTTCGTGGCCGGCATACATCAAAGCGGAAGGGCCGGATCCGATAACCGCAAATGACTTACCCTGGTGAAGGCCGCGCATCCGCTCCAGATTCATCTCACCGCCACTGGAAATCATTGCCTTCTGATTTACCGTCTTCAGAAGAATCGCTCAAAGAAAAAAGTTCGGTATAGGTTGGGCCTAGCCAGCGCCTCTTTGGCTGATCGTCTTGAGAACGGTTTCCGGCCTCAAGCTAGTACACCGCTCAGGTCGGCGAGGAAGACGCGTCTCTCCCCTTTGTACACGCCGTTGAAAACGATCTTCTGGTAACTGCGATTCCATGCGGGATGCGGATCAATCCGGAACGCATTGCCCGGCCCGGCAACCTTTGGTTCTGTATCGAGCATTAACAGGTACTCTTCTCGTTCTCCGGGGATGTCCACCAATCGCAGGGGCACGTGGCCCTTTCCATCCGAAAAACCCTCATTCCGGTAGCAGTCGGTTATGATGAGATTGCCATTGGGATGCATGGTCGGATGTCCCGAGCCCTTGCACGACGGCGCGACGGCGTGCATATTCTGCCCGTCGTGATCCACCACGCAAAAGCGTAGCGAATCATACTTCCATTTCAGATTCATCAAAATCGTATCGCCATCGGGACACCAGTTGGGATGGTGCCCACCCCGCGCCCAAACCTCCGCGGGTACCGCCACACGCGGCTCAGACCATGACCATTGATCGCGATTCCAACTCATACGGACGGTAACGACCCAGTTCTTGCGAGCTCCCCCACTCCGGGCCAGCCAACGCAGCACAATCATCATGCGAGAACCTTGCGGGTTCCACTTCACATGAAAGGCGTAAAAATCGCCGTTCTTCCTTAGCTTTTCGCCGGCCTCGCCCAGGGCTCCGGCCACCAAATCGTCAAGCGTGATAAACAATGTGGCCTTCCCGGTACTGGCCTCCGTAAGGTAGACGCCATCATCATCGGGCGCGCCTCGGTTATCCGTGAAATATTTTCGCGGAACATGAACGCCATAACCGATCTGTGTTTTGTCGATTTTTATGAGGTCGGGACCGGCAATGGTTTGGCCATCCGGAGAGAGCATGTAAAGCGGTCCGTTCAGTATCTGGCGCTCCCCCGTAAAAATGTTGTGCTTCACCGTGACGACTGTCCAGTCCTCCACATTGACGTCCGCATAGAAAAGGTCCTGGTCCAGCACGCCCCATTGCGCCTGCGCTCCCAGCTGGGTATCCCACCCCGCCGTGGTTGCAATCGCCTGCTCTTCACCCGTGTGCAAATCCACCAATACGATGTTCGCCTGATCCCCGGGCTTGGGCAAACGGTCATCGTAGGGCAATTGCGTGACCACCAGAAAACGGCCGGAAGGACTGATCGGGGAGGTGTCGTAGAAGCGATGCAACGTACGTCCGTGACGCGGCGTAACGCACCAGGCAGAAACCTCGGCGTTCCGGGTTTCTATCCTGGGGAATGATTCCATTTGGGACATATCAAATACGACGTATAAACGACTTCATTGGACTGCGCTACGGGCTCCCTGTGCATCGAGGGCTTTGACCTCGCCATCGCCTTGCTGGACCATCCAGTCCCGTAGCGACTGGCGAAACTGATGCTTCAAACCTGCATACTTGGGATCGTCGGCCAGATTATTCAATTCCCAGGGGTCCGCATTCAAATCATACAATTCCTCCGCAGGCCGATGCTGGTACATGCGCACACGCCGGTTCACATCCGGGTCCGCCGCCCCGGCGTTTTTCCAGCTCGTCCACAGTAAGTAGTAAGGCTCCCTTTCCTCCTTGCTCAACTCCGTGAAGACATTCTGAAAGCGTCCGTCGGGCTCCAGATTAACGATGTAGTTGTAGTCCTTATTCCTCACGGAGCGAATTGGGTAGCGCTCCCCGCGGATAATCCCCTCGGTGGTACTGGCCGCAAAAACCAGCTCCCGGTGTTTCGGTGCTCCCTCAAAAAGCACGGGAGTGATACTTCGTCCATCGATATCGACAGGCGCATCTCCGCCGGCAACCTCCACAAACGTCGGCAGGATGTCCGTAAAGCTGATCATCGCATCCGTGCTTCCGGGCGTGATGACACCGGGCCAGTACGCCACAAAGGGCACACGCACTCCCGCCTCGTACAACGTCCATTTGGCGAAAGGCAAACAGGCGCCGTGGTCGCTCGTGTAGATGAACAATGTATTCTCCTCTTTGCCGCTTGCTTCAATGCAGTCCAGCAGCTCGCCGATTTCACGGTCCATCGCCGAAACATCATTCCAGTACGTGGCAATCAGCTCCCGCGTCTCCGGGGTATCAATCATGTTGGGAGGCACGGAGACATCCTCAGCGCTATACGGACCATCCAATCGATGCGGCCAATGCGGCTCATGCGAGGCGTAAATAAGGCACACCGGCTTGGTCGAGTCCTTCAGGATACGCTTAACCTTCTTCATGTTGTCACGGACGTACTCGAAGGGAAAACCCTCCAACGGGCGGATGTGCTTTTTACCCGCCAACACCACCCTGTATCCCAAATCCTTCAGGTAATGGGGAAGTGTCCGGATACCATCCTTGATCGAGGAATGATTCGGATGCAGGCCATTACGATGCGGTCCCATGCCCGTGTACAAGGCTGCGCGACTGGGAGCACACATCGCTGTGCAGGTATAGGCCCGGTTGAAGACCAGCCCATCCTGACCAAGTCGATCCAGATTGGGGATACTCAGGCGTTTCGCTTCTTCCAAGCCCTTCGCGGAATGATCCTCGCCATGACGATCATCGTTCAGATAGGAAAGACGATCGAAGTGGGTTTCATAATAACCGTGATCGTCCGCCAGGAACAGGACGATATTGGGCTTGTTCAGTGGGTCGGATTGACGCATAGCCTCTCCATGGGCTTGATTGCTCAGGAATAACATCGCCACGATCAGTCTGGCGACGAAAAACAAAAAAACACGTTGGACGCGAATTGAGTCCATAAGACAGAAAAAGACTTTTATCCCGGCAGCGAAGACCGGGCAGGAGACTGGGCTTACCGCAATTGGCAACGCTTCCTACGGATGAGCACACCCACAAAAAGCATGGGAATCAGCATCAGCAAGGCGGCATGGCTCGTCTCAGGTATGGTGGGCGTTGATAAATTGATCGCCGAGGAATCGAGGTAGATGTTATCGATAACAGCGGTTCCGTTTCCAGAACCTCCACGGCTCAGCAAGAAGCGACTGATGGAATCGGGTGGCGTGGTGCGAAAATCAAAAGTGCTGTCCGAACCGACAACAGTCACCTGAGTTTGAGTAGAGATAGCGCCGCCTTTGACATACAACTCCCAGGTATCGGCCGAGTTGTCCATGGTCATCCAGAACTGATACCAGGAATCGGCGGCTAGCGTAACGTTGTCGACATCGCGCGTGGTGCCTCCATCACGAATACGAAAATCGCCGGAAACATTCACGGACATCTGCGAAACATAGTCCGCGGCCGCCGTCCCGGAGCTGGTCGTAAGACCAAACGACTGGCCTGCGAGGATGTCATTGAAGTACACTTCGAAGTACAGCGTGCCGAGCCCGCCTGCGGCAATATCCGGAGTGCTCCGATAGGCCACATCCGTTCCATTGCTCAGCGCCTGATCCGAAGGCGATGCCGGAGCCGTATCGATAACCGTGTAGTTGTCATCCGGTGCGGTCCAGCCGTTAACGCCGTTGATGTTTCCGGTTGATAGTGAGTTGAAGTTCTCGACGAGAACGAAGGAAGCCGAGCAAAGCGTTGCTGTGGCGATGAACACAGCTAATGCGATACCAGCTCTGCTAAGGGTCAAGGGGTGAAGAGGAGTATGTATTTTCATAACGCCTCTTACTATAATGGACTTATATAACTTTTAAATGGGATTATTAGGCCATTCTACTGGACTTGTGTGCTATTTTTTACAATTGAACCCGAAAATGGCGACGATCCGTCCGTACCATTCCCAAATTCCCGATAGCCGCAGGCAACGCCTTGTCATCAGACTATATCCACTAAAGCGCTTCGTCGGCCGGATCAGAAGGCCGGCGGATTGCTTTCACGATACATCGACGGCGTGATGCCTATGCGCCCCCGGAACTGTCGTGAAAAATGCTCGCTGTCACAGTAGCCCAACTCCATCGCAATCGTCTTCACGGAGAGCGAGGTTTCCACAAGCATGCGGCGCGCGTGACGCAATCTCCAGATAATCAGGAATTCCTGGGGCGAATAGCCGGTCACTGACTTAAAGGCGCGACAGAAATGGGCTCGCGTGTATTCTGCTTCGTGAGCCAATTCTTCAACCGTCGGCGCCGACCCGGGACGCTCACACATACGGCGCGCAATGCGCTGCAGCTTCAAAATCCTCGGGTGAATCCGAACACCCGACAAATCATCCTGCGTGAAATTGGCCTCATCCAGTTCCATCAGCAAGGCAGTCAACCTGGCCGTCGCCCGAATGCGCCTCACGCCGGTAAACGTGTAGCCGAACTTTTCCGTCACCTTGTCGGAAAACGCCGCATCCGGGTTGAGGTCATCAACGATGCGCCTCATCTCCATTTGCACATAGTGAAAATCAAGGTTGCTCAGATTTTCCGGAGGGAGTCCTGCGCTGTTCAGTCTGAATTTTCCATCCGGATCCAGCATATCGAATCGGATCGTCAAGAAGCGCAGCGGATCTTCGGGGTCACCCTCGATGTTGTAATCCCAGCCCGCGCGCAACCATTGGCAACTGCCACGTGTCAGAGTGGTCCGTCCTTCGTGCAGATGTATCCACCCCTGCCCTCCGGTACATAATCTGAGCTGATGATCAAAAACCCAGCGGCTCCACGCAGGATTGACACGCATTCCTCGCGGCCAATGAAAACTGCCCGCTACATTAATGCGCACGGAGGTATCCAGCCAGTCAACATTCATACCAAGTCTCAAGCATGACTAAAGCTACGCTGTCAGAATACAACCAAGATTCCGGCGATTACCAGAACAATGCGAAAGAAAGCACAAGCGGATACGGGGACACAAAATGAACGCACGTGCCAAACCGACGATTTAAGCCGCCTTAACTTCGTGGCTGCGATCGACACTGACTGCATGTGCCCTCGGCACGGTTAGATGGAAAGTGGTACCTTGGCCCTTTTGCGAAGTTACCCAGATATTGCCGCCGTGGAAATCGACGACCCGTTTAACGATAGCGAGCCCAATGCCGGTGCCTTCATATTTCCCGTCAGTTTCAGCCCGCTTGAAAGGCAGGAAAATCGACTGATAGTCTTTTTCATCGATGCCGATACCATTGTCTTCGACTTGAAAAAGATAAGTTCCGTTACCGGTTTTCTGGACAGATATGTTTACCGTGGGTTCGGGCTTATCATTATACTTCAAGGCGTTATAAATCAGATTTTTCCAGACCTGGGAAAAACGAATGGGGTCACAGTAAACCGAGGGTAAGTCTCCCTGGATATTAACTTTGGCCCTGCGCTCCTTAATATAGAACTTCATTTCTTTGGTGATGTCCTCAAGGAGTGAAGCCATGGGGACGGGCTCTTTCGAGAATTCGACTTTACCCGCTCGCGCAAACTCGAGCAAATCAGTGACCAAGGAGTTCATGGACTCCGCCGCGCTCTTGATGGACTCCAATGCTTCTTTTTCATCGTCAGAGACACGCCCCTCCACCGAATCGAGGACACACTCCGATAGACCATAAATTCCCGATATCGGATTCTTCAAGTCGTGGGCCACGATATAGGCAAAGCTTTCCAATTCGTCGTACCTTCTTTCGATCTCTTCCGCCATGGCATTGAATGCTCTCGTCAGCATACCAATTTCGTCCAGGGGACCTGTTTTCATGCGGCTGGAGAAGTCGCGCATCGTGATTTTCTCCGCGATCTCCACCAGTTTGAGCAAAGGCTTTGAGATGCGATAGATGGTCAGGAACACAACGGCAATCGCGATGGGAATCGCAATCATAACCGGCACGATGGTGAACCAGAATTCCCGGTTGTCTGCGGCTTGTATTCGACCGATGGCAGACTCAACCTCGGCCTCGACTGAATCGGTGAGCTGATAGATTTCATCCGCCAAATTCCCCGCGATGGAATTGTCCATCTGCACAACGGCCTCCTGGACCGTACTTTTACTTTCCGCATAGCGTTCACCAAACAGAACGTGCATCTCGTTATCTAGCTCGTCCAAACCAGCCTGGAACTTGGCCACCTCACCTTGCTCCGATGCGGTGAGCGGCAACGCCTTCAGCCGGTCGAGGGAGTTCTGAACGTGGAGCTTCTCATTTTCAAAAACAGCTTGATAGCTACTGTTTCCGGAAAGCGCATAACTATTCTCAGCCATCAGCAGCTTCGTATAGTGCAGCTCCACATCGCCGAGCGTCCTCTGCTTCTGCACGCTGTTACTGACTTCAGCGATAGCATGCTTATCTATGGACAGCGTTACAATGGACGATATTGCCATCAGCACAATCAGTACGACCATGGCAATCAGCGGGATAGCTATTTTCAGGGTCAACCTGAATGACTGCATGCCTTTTATCTCTCGCAGCGCATGAGGGGATTTCATTCCAAAGAGGGGGTAAACGTGTTCTTCAAGGAGGGTTTTGCTAAACTACATAGTAATCACTATTTCTATTATCTTCAAACGGATTAATACGAAGATAGTTTAGCTCTTCACTTGAAGAATTTTTCGAATCCCCAGCCCGCCATCCCTTTCTACAACTGCGCTAGAGAGGAAACACGGACTTTTGGCCGTAAGCAATAAGGCCTTCCCTCGACCCTGCGGATTACACTCGAGACCCGACTGCCTGGCTGGCATAACTAAAACATCGCGAACGGACTTTCCGCGCGAAGCCGATAAATAATTCACTGGACTAAACACACCCGCAAACCTGGCGAGTGCCCCTCGACGCGACGCGCCTTAAGAACGCCGCTTGCGCAAGTAGACAAACACCAGGCCTGCACACCCCAGCATGAGCGCAACATGGGATGGCTCGGGGACGACAGTGTTGGTGGTCACGGTGATGTTATCCAAATAATAGGCTTCATCTCCGCTGCCGGTGGTGGCCCCCCAGGCAAAAGCGGCCTCGTTGTAGGTCGTAATCAAATCCGTAGTTACGACTCCGGAAAGCGTGGACGTGCCATTGCTAGAACCACTCCATTCCTGAAAGAGCGTCAATTCACTGGCGCCGGTCAGCGTGATACGCAAACGCCAGGTATGCACGGCGAAATCCTCGGCAAACGCGCCTGTGATACTGTACAGGACCGTATCCGTGGTCGCGACGTCACCGGGGCCGTTGTCATAGGTCAAAGTCGAGGTGCCAGTGGCCGAGCCGGAGGGCGTACCGATATTCGCCTTATAGCCGATATCGTCATCAGCGCTGCCGTCGTTATTGGCAATGGTGGGAGTACCACTGTCATAAAACAGGCCGAATCGCATGCCGCCGCCAATCTGGTCATCGGTGCGATAGGTGCCGCTCAACTCGATGTAGTCATTGATGCTCGAAAGCGTCACGGCGGCAAAGGAGCCCACCAGCGGCTGAGCCGTATTGGTCGGTTCAACGAACATCGCCCTGCTGCCGGAATCCGTCACAACGCTCAACGCCGGCAACCCGCCGGTACTGTCGGCACGATACCATGCGGTGTCCAGGGGATCGCCGGGGTCATTGCCCAAGGTTCCCGCTCCGACATCGAAGGTGTCATTAAGAACCGTTGTCACGGCCTGAAGGGGATTCAGCAAAAGGCCCAGGGAGGATAAAACAATGGTGGTGATAGGGGTAGGTATACGCATTTTATTTCACTGTTTATGTTAACAATAAGTTTCGAAGGCATAATTTGAATCTGGCTTGATTTCATGTCAATAGGCTGCTTACTAATCCCGTTTAGTGGCCTCTACCCCTCATCGAGTAACCCAAAAGATCATCGCTCAAAAAGCCGGGGTATGTAAGGCCACGGTGTCGCTGGCGCTTCGTAACGACCCGCAACTCCCCGCCGATACGTGCAAAAGAATTCAGCAGATCGCCGTAGATCTGGGCTATCAAAGCAGTCCTCTGGTGGCGGCGCATATGGCTCAGGTCCGCAGTCAAAAGCCTATCAAGTATCAGGCGACCATCGCATTTCTCGCGGATGGCTCCATCAGCCAGGACACCCTGAACTCCATGATGCCCATAGGCAGGTACTACCGCGGGATACAGGCGCGGGCGCAGAGTCAGGGGTACAAGGTGCAGCCCTTTTCGCTGCAGGACCCGGATTTTTCCACCGAGCACTTCAAAAAGGTGTTACACAACCGCGGTATCCAGGGGATTATATTCGGCCCCGTTCGCTACGAGCATGTGGACACCCCCATCACCCTGAACCTGGAGTCACTATCTTCTGCGGCATGTGGAGCCTATCTGGGCCCAATGAAATCACTGCACCACGCCTCCCCGGAAAACTTCGATGCGGTGAAGCGCTGTGTCAACCGCCTGCAGGCGTCCGGCGATTCACGCATCGGCTTTGTAGCCCTGGAAGAGACGGTAGCCCGGGGAAATGGGCGTTCTCTCGCGGCATTTCTGCTGTATCAGAACGATATCCCCGCCAGGCAACGCATACCGCCGCTGATCCTGCCGGTCTGGGATAAGGAACGCTTCAAAAGTTGGTACGAACGATACCGGCCGGAGGGCATCATTTCCACTTTATACCCGAAACTGATTCCGTGGTTCGCATCCAACGGCATCGCGATCCCGGATACGGTCCAACTGGCAACTTACCATAAGACGCCCTACATTTATCCCTATGTCAGCGGGATCGACCAGAAATTCGAAATGGTCGGCGCCGCGACGGTCGACCTGATCGTCGGCCAGCTCTACCGTAATGAAAAAGGCATCCCCACGGAGCCCAAGAGTGTGGTGATCGCCGGTGAGTGGTTCGAGGGCAATACGGTCAGGCCGCTGAAATAGGTCCGGCCCAAGCTTGGGTGCATCAAGGCATACGTCATGGTTGTATGTCCAGCGTCGGCATACAGCCCGCTTAAATAATTGGTAAAAAACGATAGCGCCCAGACTTGGCGGCAATCCTTATTGACCCCATCGGGCAAACTAATAGGCTGCACACCCTCATGAAAGTTATATATTCTATCTTGCTAACTGCACTGATGTTTAACCTCTCCAGCCCTTCGCGTGCTGAGAGTTTTTATGCCAACGCGGTCCCTCTGGGAAATGGCTATTACGAAATTGGCTCATTCGGTCCTTACTACGATAACCTGCTCTTCGGTTGGATATTTGAGTTCGACATGGGATGGCTGTATTCGGTCGATAACGACGACGGCTCAGCGTGGTTCTATGACGAAGAGTATGATTGGATCTGGGTCTCCCTTGAGCACTACCCTGCCATTTACAGTAACGCAATGGAGACGTGGCTCTACGTTTACGAGGATACCGATCCCGTGCTCTATTATCGCTTCTCAGACGGAGCACTGCTCAATGCAGACACTTCAGTATATCAGGAAGGCACTCCGAATGATGACCCGAACGATGATGAACCAGACGTAACCCCGACAGCTCCCGCTCCGGACAGCGCCTCGGTTTACTACGGCACCACCATCACCACCACCGGCCGCGACTTCATCGTCACCTATGAACTCGATTCCACCGGTGACTCTGGCCTGGAAACGGATATCACCAACGAATTCACCCGCGACTTCGAGTATACCTACACCAAAAGCACCGACACCACGGCCAGCCTGACGATATCCTTCGACGACGGCTTCTTCGTCGCCGAGGCCGTGCTGACATTCGTCGATGAGGACAGCGGCACCTTCGAGTACACCGAGCGCATCTTCGACGATTTCGCCGGTCCGGAAGGCGATATCGTCGATACAGCGGACGGCACTTGGGAACGCACCGGCCCGAGCGATATTCTCATGACCTTCGAGAATTTCACCGGCTCGCGTTAAATTCCGGACCACTCCAAATCTTTCAAAAAGCGCCTTGGTTATCCGAGGCGCTTTTTTTAACTAATGCCCGTGGAGATGTCACCCCAAGTCAAGCTGAAGTCCCTTGCCGGAAACCTGTGGCAGCATCCGCTACGCTGGGCCGGGCTGGCACTGCTACTGGTCGCCGTCATGAGTCCAGGCCTGCTGCGCTTGCGCGTAAACCTCGGCTTCGACGGCTTCCTCTACGCCTCGGACACCTCCATGCTGCACACCCATCGGCAAATCGCCGCCCGGTATGGACACGAAAGCGTCGCCCTCGCAGGCATTCCCCTCGAAGACGAGCTTTATGACAATGCATCCCTCGAGCGCCTCGACCGTCTCAGGCAAGAGCTGTCGCGAGTGGAAGGCGTCAGCTCGGTCCGCTCCCTCTTCGATGTACCGGTGCAAACGAACCAAGGCATTCGCCCCTTTGGCGACCTCTGGGAAGAAACATCCGAACCGGAACGGAAAAGCCTGCTGGAGCGCTCGAGTTCACTACTCGATCACTTTGCCGGCCCGGATCGCCGCCATGCCCTATTTGTCGTCGAGATGGACGAAGCCTATCGCGATCCGCAGGCGCTACTGACCATCGGCATGGAGTTGGAAACGCTGACCCGGGAAGCCGGCGGCTGGCAGATCGGAGAGCCGTACTACCTGATGCATCAACGCGCTATCATGCTGCATGACAGTGGACGCCTCATCCCGGCAGCCCTGGTGGGATTTATCATCCTGATCGCTGTGGCCTATCGCCGTGCGGGGGCCGTGGCCTTTCCCCTGCTCACGAGCGGCGCAAGCATCGCCGTGGCCTTCGCATTCATGGGCTGGTGCGGGATGCCCATATCAATATTCACCTTTGCCATCCCCATCCTGCTGCTGCTGGTTGGCTCGACCGAAGACCTGTTCCTCATCAACGCCTTTCAGGATGCCTGTGCCAGCGGGCACGATGGGGGGGACGCATACTACCATACGCTGGCGAAGTTGGCCAAGCCTCTTGCCGCCACCGCCTTCACGACAGCAGCGGGATTTTTCGTAGTAGGCTCCAATCCGGTTTCACTGCTCAGTCAATTCGGCCTTACGCTCGGAGTGGGATTTATCGCCAACTTCATGCTAACTCTACTGATTTCGCCCCTGTGTCTGCGGTATGCCAAGCCCCATAAGCTGCGCCGGCTCCCTTGGGACTGGAGCCAGTCAGCACAATGGCTGCAACGGATGCGAACGCCCGCATCCGTACTTTTAGGTGGACTGTTGTTGGCAACCGTACTCTTGCTGCCCCGGCTCCGCGTGGACAATGACTTCTTTTCCTTTTTTACTTCCGGTTCCGAATCCAGCCAACGCCTGGACCAGTACATGGAGCAATTTCCCGGGCCTCTATTCTTCAATGTAACCCTGCAACCAGCGCAGGGAGATTTCCGTTCCGAGCAAAACATGCGCGTGGCTCGCGACATGCGGAAACAGTTCAGGCAGCTCTATCCGCAGGCGGATGTCCGCTCGCTGGACGCCTACATGGAAGACCTTGCCCGGATGCGCAGTTTCCAACAAACCCCCGATGCCTACCTGACCTCCCCGGGCGCCTACAAGGGCTATCTGGCAATGCTTCGGCGCGGCGAGCATCAACTGACCAGCCGGTTGGTGGCCAACGATTATAAAGAGCTGCGCTGGGTCGTCGCCCACCCGGTATCGAGCTCAACCGAGTTGCGTACCCTCACGGACGATCTTGAGCACTCGTTGCAGGCATCTCTACCCGAAGGCTGGCGCTACTCCATAGCCGGGCAGTACAACCTCATCACCCGTGGCCTTGACGCCGCCACCTGGGCATCCATTCGGACCTTTCCCTGGATGAGCCTGTTCTGCATCCTGCTGCTCGGCCTTTTTTTCCGGTCCCCTCTCAAAAGCATGTTGGCGGTCATCCCCAGCCTGTTGAGCCTCCTGCTTCTGGCCGCTTACAGCATCCTGAGCGAGCAGCCGGTGAATATCGTCACCAGTCTCGTTCCACTCATCACTATCGCACTGGCCATCGACCACGCTATCCACCTGCTCGCCCATGCGGGGCTCCCTGGCAGTTCACTTCAAACCACATTCCGGGAAAATAGCTTGCCGATTCTCGGCTCCTTTACCTGTATGGCCATCCTCCTACTGGCGACGTCGTTTTCCGCCTTCGGCCCTGTGGCAACGCTCGGCCGCTGGGGTCTGGCAGCACAGATGCTCGCGCTGCTCATCACTATTCTAATCCTGCCGTGGGCATTTGCCGCCAAGCATAAGTCGGCCCCTCACTGAGAGGAATTATCCAGCGCCTGCATATAGCCCTCGACGTAGCGCTTGCCGAAAAGGCGGTGGGACTGCGCGCCGAAGTGGATGGGGTCATTGCGCGCGCCCTCGGGCTCGTCATTCAAGCCCAACTCGTCCGGATCCTCTTCCCCTTCATAAGGCGACTTGTTAAACGGGTCGGCATAACCGGTGTGCGCGATATGCTCCGGCAAGTTTCGCAAATCCTCCTGGCGCGCGATAACGTAGTCCTTGTTGCGACACCAGCTCGGCACCATACCGCCGACGACGAAAGGCAGCTCGCGCTCGCCGAGGTCGGTGCGTAAGCGGGCGACGAAGGCCTCCATGGTGGCAAACCACTCCTCGCGGGTCAGCGTCCGACAGTCAGCCTCTCCCTGATGCCAGAGGATGCCCGCGATGCGGACATTGGGCACGTTTTCCTGAATGAGCTGCACACGTCGAATCATCGGCTGGTAGAGGTCGCCCTCCTCCGGGCGCCAGTTGCCCGGAGAAGGCCGGTCCGCCGCGATGCCTTCCAGCGGTTCTTTGTCGCGTCGATTGGTGGTGAAGCCGCTGCCCGGATGCCCCCAATGGAACACCAGGATGTCGTGGTCCTCGTAACGCTCGGGCGCGACCTCGGTCAGGCAATCGACGAAGCTCTTGCCGAAGCCGATAAAGTTATCCTTGTCCGTCCTGCCTACGACATACATCGGCTCCACCGCTGCCACAGGTACGTTTCGGTACTCGGGCACATCCTTGGGGATGGTCAGGATCATCCAGGCGTTGGGATTAAAGCGCCGGTCCAGCTCCGGCACCATCCAGCGCCCGCCCTTGGTGTTGGACTGGCCGCAGATGATGAAGAGGTCGTAGGCGGTATCCGGATTTTCATTCGGCACCGCCGTGCCCGTCGGAATGACGTCACCGGGCTCAAGGGCAAAGGCGGACGACGTCAGGCAAACGACTGCGGTCAAGAGGCAACGAAAATAGTACGGGGGAACTTTCATGCTCCCCCGTACTCTGTCATCTCTACAGCCCGGTGCCAAATGCGACATTTCCGCGATTCATGGCTACCCGGCACGGGCCTAAAACGTGGTATCCCCGCTGATGTTGGAGCAGTCCCGATGGAGTACCAGATCGACGTGATACGGATTCTGTTCAGATTCCGGCGGAGTAAAAACCTTTTCGTCGTAAACGACCGCATTGTTGTCGAAGTAGACGTTGTTGACCCGGTCGAGCCAGACGACCGCCTTTTCATCCGCCGCGGGTATTTCGTTTGAGCCGAAATAGCCGTCAATCATGTTGGGGTCTTCAAAGATGTTGTTGGTCACGGTAACGTCGCGGGCGAACTGTATCTGGAGGCTGGGCCCGCGCGTTTTCTCAATGATATTGTCATCGATGGATATGTTGGCGTGACCACCCTTACCCCAGTCCCAATCATCGTGGCTGAAGCAAATCGCTCCGGCCTGGAACATCGCCGGGTTGGGCGCACCATGGTTGGCGCGCACCACGCGATTGCCGACGATGTTAATGTCACGGGCAAACCCGGCTTCCAGGAAGCTGATGTTTTCCGGAGACATGCGGATGCCGTTCAATTGGGTGCGGATGATGGTGTTGTCGATGATATCCCCGCCCGCTTTAACGTAGATGCCGCGCGCGCGAATATTTTTGATGGTGTTGTTCTCCACCCGGAAGTCATTGCCTTGCGTGTACTCGTTGACCGCCATGTCGCCCGCCTCCAGAGTCACCGGGCTCGTGAAGGAAATTTGCAACGTAGTGTTGAATCCCGCGATGGGCGGCACCGTCGAGGTCACATCCAGGACGTCCCCGTCTATGGTCCGAATCAACTGCGCGCCGTGGCCCTCGTCGAGGTAGATGCGAAAGCGGTCACCGGGCGAATAGAAATCCAGAGGCGCACCGTAAAAGAGCACCGTGGTGGCGTCGGTCACGGTCTCGGCCGCTTGAGCGTACATGCCGCGAATGGCGATGGCGTCATCGCCACAGTCCTCAATCAGGGAATTGATTATCTCCGGTCCGATGCGGGTGCCCAGCGAATGAATACCGTCGGCATTGGTGCTGCGCACGGGCAACACAGTCGCACCGGCCGGAGGATTCGGATTCCGCGTGATGGTAATGCCGTCGTAGGTATTAGCCGAGCCGCGATTCTCCTTAAAGCCAACCGCCGGGCTCGAATAAACCGTAATGTTCTCGAAGACGCATCCGGTGTTTTCTACAGAGACCACGGCCTCGGCGTCCTCCTTGTAATTGTAGGCCAGCGAAATGCGCTTACCCACCGTATTCAGTTGGTCGTAGGCTTGCGGGTGCTTGATGTGGATCTCGTTATCCTCCACGCCTATCACTTGGGTTCGGGTGCGCGTGGCCGAGCTTTCCAGAAAGTTCTGATTGCCCGCGTTGTGGATAATCGTGCGCTTCAAAACCACGCTGCTCTCAGGCGGCACCGGATAGCCCTCGTCGATTTCCACCAGCGCTTCCTTCTTGTCCGTGGAGAGCCAGGTAACGATCCCCTGTGTAAACGGCAGCGGATCGTATTCGATGGTCAGATTCTTAATCGTGACGTTGTTGCTGTAGCGCAGCAGGATGGCGCGGCCCGTTGCCTTCATCAGGATCGTGGAGTCATTACCATTGATGACTGTTCCGTCCTTGTAGGAGAGGATCAAGCCGCAGCCGTTAATCAGATCGCTCTGGTTGATTTCATACGTACCCGTAGGAAGCGTAACGGTGTTGTTCGTCTCCGTCAGTTGATCATTGATATACTCATTGAACGTTTCGGCCCCAACGAAGGGAGTCAGGAGCAAAGCGACTAGCAGGAAAAACGACCGGCTGGCGGCACGTGAGATCTGGGTACGGGGGCAGGTTGTCATATCGGGAGTGGGGTTGGGTTATTGAAGCAATGAGATTGGGGTACGAATACAATTTATAGATTATATTCTATAAGTGTAAAGCCTAAAAAAATCCCCCTTCCTTGATTGGACCGATGGCCCAGTGGTAGAAAAACAAGGGCTCCCCTACTCCGCCTTGGCGGATTCAAAGGTATTGTCCCGCACTTCCACGCCGGATGTTCCGCCCTCGGCCAACACCGGACTCTCGTCCGGAAAGCCGGCAAACACGTTATCCGACACGACGACCTCCGCGCTGCGATTCAAGGCGATGGGAGCACCTTGCGATGGGCCCGAAGCGGCCAGACTAAATCGGTTATCGGTGATCGTCACCCCGTCGGTGTTATTCAAGTCGACAACATGCCCGGCCAGGCCGTAACCACGCCCGATGGATGGCCGGGCGCCGATGGCTTCGAAGACGTTATCCGTGAGCGTCAGCCCATCAATGCGTAGCGCGTCACTCTCCTCGTGATGGAGGTCGAGCGCGGCCGTGTAGACGCTGCTGTTCGCGATACGCTCGAAGCGATTGCCGGTGACGGCCAGGTTGCACGAGGCCGGACCCTCGTACCACGAGAGGTCGTTGCCCGTCTGCACCCCCGGCCCCAACAGACCCGAAAACGTGTTGTCCGCGATAACCGCAGCCTCGGCGTTGATGACGACACCGCGATAGTTGATATCCTCGAAAGTATTACCGGCGATACGCGTGCCCCGGTTGACCGCATTGCGGTTGCAGATGAGCGTGGGTCGCGGACCTTCGTGACGCGGGTCCTTAACCGGCGGGCCCCAGCAGATACTGTCTTTCACGCCTCGCACCGTATGCTCAACGGCGATGTCGCGGTCGAGGGTTACCCGCAAAAATGGCACATGCGGGCCAGGCTGAATACGCGCCGACTCAACCCTGGCCTCGCCCAGCGGCATCATCGTATTAGGGTCGAGAAAGCCCAGCTCCACCCCCGGCACGATGTCCGGGCGCACATCCGTAAGCAGAACGCGCGGCTCGAGTTGATCGATGACACGTATGTAAGTGCTGTTAACGTTGATGGCATCGTCGTCGAGCTGGGTAAAGTGGCAGTTCTCCAGCGTCGGCCCGACCTCGGTCATCTTGACGTGCAGGCCGTCCGCACAAGTGGCCAGGAGCTGGTCCGAGCCGGGCTTGGCCCCGATGCGGCTGTTGCGCACCTGGAAGTTCGAGGTGAACATGGCGTGAAAGGCCAGCCCGGGCGAGCTGTGGATGGTGACGTTGTCACAGCGAATGTCTTTTCCCAAATGCGCGTAAAGCGCATGGCTGGTCCGGCGCGAGGTGATGAGGACAATGCAACCCTCGACCGACGCCGGGAAGCCGTTGGCACGCCCAAACAGGCGAAAGACCCCGTCGTCCCGTCGCTCCATTTTGGTGAAGCGAATGCGGTAGACATCGTTACGCCGCTGGCGGGTCTCCGGGTCGAACACCACAAACCAGTGCGCCTGCTGGCCGTTAAAGAAATCCGCGCGCTCAGGCGTGGCATGGCCTGCATCCGCGCGCCAGTCTATCCAGCGCCCCTTCGGGTCCACGGCCAGCGCCCTGCCCTGCGCATAGGGCAAGGGCCGGTAGGCTATAGCCAGATTCTCAACCGCGACGTTTTCACATTCCCCCAAAAGCACCCCATGCGCGTTCAGGTCGCCACAGATGAGTTCCGCCCCGCCTTCGCCCTGAATGGTGACATTCCTTTGGTTAATCAGAAGCAAATGCGCGCGCAGTTCCGGGCCCTGTTGCTGGTTCTCCCAGCGCGGCGGAAGATTGCCCGACATCGGCGTTCCCAGATAATAGCTGCCCTCAGGAAAAATCAGTCGAGCGGGACGCCCCCTCTGCTCCAGTGCATCAATGGCCTGGGATAAGGCCGTACTGTCATCAGTGACGCCATCTCCCACCGCGCCGAAATCGCGCACGTTGATCTCGATTGGCTCGGCATGGAGCAAACAAGCGCCGACGAGCGCCATACAGGCGACCAGGCGAGCCGCCACGCGTGTGTGCCAGGGGAAGGATGAGGCAAGCATAGGCCCAATTGGCTATACCCGGATGCAATCAGCGTCAAATTTTAATTATAGAATATTTTCTATAATATGTTCACTTCACCTTGGGCTGTCCACTAGAGGCGCGCAGGAACTCTCGCCTTTGAGAATACGAACCCGGGTGGGTTTGAAAACGATGGGGCCGTCGAAGTCGCGCTCTTTCGTGCCGAGCCACTTCAGGGCCTTGCCCAGGAAGATGCGCTTGTCCTCGGTCTGTAGGCAGGTCAGGCTCGGGTTGAAGAGGCGCGCGCGGCGATTGGAGCCGTAGAAGACCAGAGAGATATCGTGACCGGGCGTGAGCCCGAGATCGCGGGCCACCCGCAGGACGCCGTTGGCCGGCGCCACAGAGGTGCAGAAAATCGAAGTGGGCCGATCCTTGCCCTTGAGCAGACTGCGGGTCAGCTCGTAGGCGGCCACCTCGGGAATAGTCGTGTGATCGGCCTCCTGTTGACAGAGCTTGCCCTGGACACCGGCTTTTTTCGTCACCTGCTGCCACTGGGCGATATTGTCCTGCACGATCTGGCTGTTACCGATGACGTTCAGGCAAGCGATGTTGCGGTGTCCCTGCGCAACCTCGGCCTTAATCAGCCGGGACACACCGCGCACCGGCGAGCTGTCGACACAGGCCAGCCCCTGGCGCGAGTAGTCGTTGAAGAGAGTCACCACTCGCGAACGATGCTTGCGCAACAGGTCGAGGTTGAGCCGCGGAAAGTCCTCCTGGTTGACGATGAAGACGCCGTAGTAATTGCGCGCCACCGTATCGAAGAAGAAGCGGTCGTTGAAGTCCGTATAATTGATCAGGCGCACATAGCCGCCCATCCCCTCGACCAACTCGCATAGCGCGGTGTACCAGTCCCAGTAGATGTTCGAGCCGATAGCCGGCAGCAGCAAGGCCACGACCGGGGGCGTCTTGCCTGAACGCGCAGGCAGGTTGATGCGGCCGTTAAATTCGCGCTTCAGGTAGCCTTGCTCGATCAGACTCAGGACCGCCCGACGCGCCGTCATGTAGCTGACGCCAACCTCTTCGGCCAGAAGCTGCTCGCTGGGAAATCCATCAAGCTGGTAATCGCCGCGCTGAATCCGCAGGCGTAGCATTTCAAGGATTTCCAGATACTTGGCTCGCATAATGTTGGGTAGTATTCCGAGGCTAATACAGAGATAGAAGGCAATAGTTTACCAACCATTTTTCAGTAGCAAGCCCTTTAAGACGATAGTAGCTAAATGCACAATTTATAGAATATTCTCTATATTTTAAGTTGACTCCACATCGGCCAGAGCCCATTCTGAATTTCGTTCCATGTTATCCCCGAGATTTCAAATTACCCTCTTGGGCCTCCTGGCCTCTTCCGCGCTATGCCTGGGGCTCAGCATGCCGTCCATCTTTAGTGACCGCCTGGTCCTGGAGAGCGGCCAGGCCGAGCTTTGGGGTTGGGACGATCCCGGCGCCACCGTCACGGCCAGCTTCCGCGGAAAAACCGCACAGGCCACCTGTGACGACGAAGGCCGCTGGAGCTTGTCCCTGCCCACCGACGAGCCCGGGCCGGGTGGCGATTTGATCGTCGAGGGTACCAGCCGCCAGGTCTGCCGGGATGCCCTCGTGGGCGAAGTCTGGCTGGCCGCCGGGCAGTCCAATATGGTCATGGGGCTGCGACGCTCCATCGGTGGCGACGAAGCCGCCCGGACCACCGACCTGCCCAACGTGCGCTTTTTCAACGTCCCCTTCAACCAGGCCGACGAAACCGATAAAATAGGCGCGGGCCGCTGGGAGGACGTCACGCCGGATACGGCCCCGGGTCTGTCCGCGGTGGCGTACTACTTTGCGCGCAGCTACGCGGGAAGCACCGGCACACCGCTCGGCATCATCCGATGCGCCCGCGGAGGCAGTTCCGCCCAGTCCTGGATAAGCCCACAGACCTACACTGGCGACCCGGCCCTGGCTGACTTCCGCGCGGCCTGGGAACGTCACACCGAGAAGGTAAAGACACAGGCGATGCCACGCTACGAGTTGCAATACGCCAACTGGCAAAAAAAGGCCGAAGCCGCCAAGGCCGCCGGTAAAAATCCGCCGCGTGAACCCACCTCCCCTATGAACTCGCTGGATCTGCACCGCGCCTCCGTATTCTGGCACGGCATGCTGGAGCCCATTCTGCCCTACACCGTCAAAGGCGTCCTCTGGTACCAGGGCGAGAGCAACGCCCAATTCGGCGAACACTACGAGACCCTCCTGACCGCGCTCATCGCGGACTGGCGCCAGTACAAGGGTACCCCCACACCTTTTATTGTCGTCCAATTGCCGGACTTCGGCGGCGGCAACTTCAACGGTGACGTCTATGCACAGGTACGCGAAGGCCAGGCAGCCGCCGCTCGGAAAGACGACAAGACCGCCCTGCTCGTCACCATGGGCTGGGGCGACCCAAAAGACATTCATCCCATCTGTAAACAACCCGTGGGCGAGGGCCTGGCCGGCATCGCACTCGGCCTCCAAAGCGATGGCATCCTGCCGGAGAAATGCCCCGCGGTAACCAGCATCGAGACCGAGCCGGGCAAGCTCGTCGTACACTTCTCCCCCGTGTCCGGACAGCTTCAGAGCAACACCGATGGCGAGACCATTCAGGGCTTCAAAGTCGCCGGCGCGAATGGCGTCTACTATCCGGCTCAGGCTAAAGTCACCGCGCCGGACACCATCGAGCTAAGCAGCGCGGACGTTACCGAGCCCACTTACGCCACCTACGGATGGGCCAACTATCCCGAGCCCATGCCGAATATGGTCGACGCGGATGGCTGGCGCCCCTCACCTTTCCGCTGGCAGAAAGGCATGCCATGACAAGCCTGTTCCCAATATCCCCCAAGCGCTCTGCCTTGCCCATCCGGCAAAGTGGCTTCACACTGGTTGAGCTGCTTACGGTCATCGCGGTGGTCGCGATTCTGGGGGCTATTTTACTGCCTGCCGTGCGCAAAGCCATTGAGAAGTCGCATATGACGACCGGCATCAGCAATGCCCGGCAGCTGGCCACGGCGACTCAACTCTACGCCGCAGACAACAATGGTATCATCAACGGCATGGGGCCGACCTATGTGAAAGACGGAGGCGACATCGACAAACAATGGGATGAGCGCGCGAAACCTTACCTCGGGGTCGAGCCAACAGATTTGATAAACCCCAGCCATCCCGACGAAATTTGGGATCTTAATGGACACATGGGCTGGGCCATGAACGTGGACTTTACGCCCAGAGCCACCGAAAAGTTCAACTCCCAAGGAGTCAAAGAGAGGAAAATTAACGTCTTTAGAACCTTCGGTGAAATACAGTCCGTGGACGACGTCATCTTCGCCGTCGACGGTTATCGCATCTTCAGCGAGAAAAGCGGCCAAATCCCCGGCTTTGTCTTCCCTGAAACCATAAAAGCCAGTCTCCCCATAGAAGAACGCATCTTTTTCCCCTACGACGGCAAGACCATCGTCCTCTACCTGGACTGGCACATCGACATGCTGGATTCGCCCATAGATGTGGATTTAATCGATCGTCCCATTACCAGATAAATACCAACCTTTTCGTTAGACAATCAGCCCCTCCAGGCAAATGATGCACTTGACCAAGCCCTATCAATACTATAGGGATTTCTCTCTAAATAGATTTAACCCTAAAGACACCCTCACCCCGCGATGAATCGATATTCAAAAACACTCTGCACTCTGGTCGCTTTTGGCTGCGCCGTAACCGCCAGCGCCGTTCAGGTCATCGACTTTGCCAGCACCAATCCAAGCAATGTGGATGGGCGCGCGGCTGACACACAAACCATGACCGGAGACACCTGGGATTTCTCCGACAGCACGCCTTTGATTAGCGGAGGCACCGGAACCAATACGACCGTCTACGGAGGCGCCATTACGACCTGGACGGCATCCCATGCGACTTACCACTCCGTCGTGCGCATTCTGGCCTCGAACAATTCCATCCAGATTCAGGCCAATCCCAACAACGGCTCAAACACCACTACCACCGGCATGATTGTGTGGGACAAGGCGGATTTCCTGAACGGGGCCTCCAGCCAGACTTTAGGATTCAGCAACACCGATTCTTTCTCCGTTAACGTAGGCTTTCTTGCGTCTGCCGACTCCGTCAGCATGCGCTTTGTGGTCAATGACGGCGGCACCTATTACGTCTCCTCCACGGAAAAGACCACCAATTCAGTCGGCGCCTTTTCTCTGGACGATCCCACGGACGATACCTGGGCCACCATTTCCACTTCCAACTATTCCATTGGCAGCTTCAGTTCCCACACCTTCACGGATGTCCAGGGCATTGGCCTCTATCTGGATACGGCCAATACGAACAATCAATCCAACTTCCGCTTCGACAGCTTCACCGCCTCGGCAGTGCCCGAACCGGAACAGGCGGGCATGATCCTGGGCGGCTTCGCCCTCGCCGCCATGGCTGTACTGCTGCGTCGTCGCCGTAAAGCGTGAGTACCGTTGCGCCAGAGCCCGCCGTGCAGCCGGACCGGTTCAAGGTTGCCGAAAACGGCCTGCATGCCGTTTTTGAAGCGCCGTCCGACGGACCTCTGCGCCTCCTGCATTTTGCCAGCCGTCCGTTCAACCCGCGCGACGTCACTGAAGGCAAGGAGAAGTGGTTTCGCGCTCTGGAGCTGCAAGCCACCGGCTTCAACCAGAATGACCACGCCGGCTTAAAACATACCGGGACCTCCCCCGGTGACTTGCTTCGCTTTACCGGCATGGAGTCGGAGGAGGACGCATTGGGCCGCCACCTGCGCATCCATCAGGAGGGCACCGGCCTCAAAGCGACCATGCACTGGCAGTTTTTCCACGACCTGCCGGTCATCCGGGCCTGGACGGAACTGGAAAACACCGGCGATACCGTCTTCGATCTCGAGCATGTCTCTTCCTTCTGCCTGACCGGCGTCGAAAAAGAAGGCGTGCAGCCCCTGAACGAGCGGCAGCGCTTTCACCTCTGCCACAACTCCTGGAAACGCGAGCTGCAGTGGCAGCAATTCAAACCGGCGGAGCTGGGCATCGGACCGGTGCCCGACAGCGGCTTTTCCAGCAAACGCGTCAACCCCGGCTCACTGGGCGGCTGGTGTACCGGTGATTACCTGGCCATGGGCGCGCTCGAAAATATCGAAGCTGGCTTTACCCTAGCCTGGGAAATCGAGCATATCGGCTCCTGGGGCTGGGAGTGGAGCACCATCGGTTTTCACCAGTACCTGCAGTTGTACGGCCCTTCCTACAACGAGCATCACTGGCTGCGCTGCCTGCGACCGGGCGAGCGCTTCACCAGCGTACCGGTGTCCGTCACCTGCGTGCCCGGCGGCCTGCCGGAGGCCTCCGTCGCCCTCGACGACTACCGCCGCCGCATCCGCCGCGACAACCGCGACAACCGTGAGCTGCCCGTCATCTTCAACGACTACATGAACTGCCTGCTGGGCGACCCCACCACGGAGAAGCTCATCCCGCTGATCGACGCTGCCGCCGAGGCCGGTTGCGAGTACTTCGTCATTGATGCCGGTTGGTACGCCGACGGCAAGTGGTGGGACGGCGTGGGCCAATGGCTACCCTCCCAACAACGCTTCCCCGGTGGCATCGAGGAGCCCCTGGAGCGCATCCGCCAAAAAGGCATGGTGCCCGGTATCTGGCTGGAGATCGAGTCCATGGGCATCCACTGCCCACTGGCCAGCGAGTGGCCGGACGAATGCTTTTTCTGTCGTCGCGGCAAACGCGTCATTTCCCACAGCCGCTATCATCTGGATTTCCGCCATCCCATCGTCCGCGCCCACGCCGACGCCGTGGTCGACCGCGTCGTGCGCGAGTACGGCGCTGGCTACATCAAGATGGATTTCAACATCAACCTCGGAGCCGGCACCGAGGTCGACGCCGACAGCCCCGGGGACGGCTTCGAGCGGCACAACGCCGCCTACCTGGAGTGGCTTGACGCGGTGTTCGAGCGTTATCCCGATCTGGTCATTGAAAACTGCGGCAGTGGCGGGCTGCGCATGAACACCGCGCTGCTGAGCCGCCACAGCGTGCAGTCCACCAGTGACTGCCAGGAGTACGACACCTACGCGTACATCGCGGCGGCCTCGCCCACCATCGCGCCGCCCGAGCAGCAGGCCGTGTGGTCCTACCCCGCCGCCAACAGCGACCTGGAGGAAACCGCCTTCAACATGGTCAACACCCTGCTCCTGCGCATCCACCAGAGCGGCCACCTGAACACGCTTTCGCAAGAGCAACTCGCGCTCATCCACGAGGCCATCGCCCTCTACAAATCCGCTATTCGCGCATCGATACCGCAGGCGCGCCCCTTCTGGCCGATGGGCATCCCGCGTCTGGGCGATCCCTGGCTGGCCTTCGGGCTACAAACAGGAGACCGTGCTTTCCTCGCCGTCTACCGCATGGATACCGTCGAGGCCACCTGCGACATCCCTTTGCTTAATCTTCCCGGCGGCCTCTCGTCCGATCTACTGTATCCCCAATCCCTGCCCGTCGCGTTCAACTACGACGCCGGCGCACAAACGCTGCAGGTCACTCTCCCGCGCCCCTACACCGCACGCTTGTTCCGCTTCGAGAAGCGCGCCTAAAAGGCATCCGGGAGTAGACGGACCCGCCGTCCGCCCACTCCCTGATGCGTGTAACGGAGTAAGAGCCTAGTAGGCGCCAGGTCCCACATCCGAAGAAGTCAATGGATGGTAGGCAGGACTGCTCGAGCGGTACTCGTCCGCACCGATATCGGGCGCACTATCACGAGACTCGTGATCGAGATCCTTATTATAGGCCAGTTCGGACAGGGCCGTGGCCTGGCTGCGACCCAGAGAATCACTGCGCTGGCGATAAATCCCGTCGGCGTGAAGCTCCAGATAATGGAAGAGAATCCACATCTCACCCGAGCTCAGCGTGCGACCGATGTCAGTGACCCCGGCGCTGCCGATCTCGTCAGCGATGTTATTTTCGTATAGGGTGTCCACGTCTCCCGAGCCAGTAATAAAGGTGTTTGTCGAGATGGGACTGACAAAGATGTTGTTCATGACGTCCCAACCCGTGGGCGGTAGGGGATTGGTGCTGCTGTAATCGTTAAAATCGATCATGCTGCTGCGACAGCGATACATCGTATTGAATGCGACCAGATTGCTTTTGGACTGGCGGTAGGCTGTCTCTTCGCCGCCACCCGTTGTATCCGTATCGCCCCAACGGGTTTCGATCGTCGGTGAGGTCATGCGGTAGAAATAGTTATTGTAGATCTGGTTGTAACTACCGTGTATGCGAATGCCCCCGACACCATCCTTGAGAGACGGGTTCAGGAAGTAGTTGTTGTAAACCTCGCTATTGTCGGCCATGCGCAGAACCACCTGACCCTTGCACTCCTCGAAGGTGTTGAAGCGGATGAGATTCTCACTCGTCTTGGACGAAATAATCTCAGGTTCACCATCACACCTGTAAAAGTAATTGTAGTCGACCTTGGCACGCATAACGTAGCCCTTGCTGCCGGTAGCGCTACCCGAACCCAATTGAATGGTCTCGTGGCCGTTAGCTCCACCTGCATAGGTATGGGTGTTGAAGAAATTATACTTAATGGTCGGTGCATACTCCGTATGGACGATTTTCAGTGTCGGATGTTTGGTTATCTTGTCGTTGAACTGACAGTAATCGATCTGGTTGTAACGACCACCCTCCATCACGACGAAGTAACGCGTATCGGTTGAGACCAGCCCGGTCTCACCAAAATCGAAGGTGCAGCGTGTCATACGGCAATGCTCGCTGTTCTCGATGTGCACATTCTGCGTACTTGAAGGATTCGCCTCCTGATCGAATACGATGCCGTCGATAGTAACATACTCCGAGTCGTAGATGCGCAGGTAGCCCCGCCAGCGAACGGCACCAACCGTAGCCGCCTTAATCACAACCGGGTTCGCTTCGGTTCCCACCACGTCCACTGTCAGGCCGGAGTGGCTGTAGGTACCGTAGCCGATGACCACCGTGTCGCCCGCGGCGAGGCTATCAATGGCGTCTTCGAGTTGGGTCGTGTTATAGACGTAGTACGTCGTAGCAGCACACCAGTTGGCTGCGCTAAGCATAAGGATCAGGGGTAATTTCACAACTTGCCTTTGGTTGGGGTAGATGAAGCAAAGAACGAATGAACCACTCTTCCCTAGCGTTTAATATTTATTAAAGTCAAGGCGATTTTTCTCCATATAGTTATTTAGCTCCATCCGAACGGAATCAAAATATAGCTTTTAAGTCAGTAATAACCTAAAAAACGGAATACCTAAGGCCTCAACAACCATTTGATAATTAGTAAATAAAAGCCTATTTCCGACACCCAATCATCCTTTGACTGAGGGACGACAGCTCAAGCCAGGCCGCGCTCACTCTTGGACATGAAGTCCAGCAGGCGTGCAATGACGGGTTCAGAGGCGGCCGGGTGTGCTGCCAGCTTTTCCTTGGCCTGGGAACGGTTGAGCCCCTCGCGGTAAAGCGCCTTGTAGCAGGCGCGGGCCTGCTCGATATCGGTGGCGGAAAACCCACGGCGCTCCAGCCCGACCTTGTTGATGGTGCGAACCTCGGCGGGGTTGCCGTCGGCGATCATGTACGGCGGTATGTCCTGCACCACCTTGGAGCAAGCCCCGGCCATAGCGTAGTCCCCCACCCGGCAGAACTGATGCACGCCCACACCCCAGCCGATGTTGCAGTAGTCGCCCAGGATGACGTGCCCGCCAAGCGCGGAGTGACTGCTCATAACCAGGTGGTTGCCGACGATGCAGTCGTGCGCCACATGTGAGTAGGCCAGGATGACATTGTCGTCGCCCAACACGGTAAACTCGGCATCGTTAGTGGCCAGATGCACGGTGGCGTATTCCCGAAAGACGTTGCGGGCTCCGATCTTTAGTCCGGGCTTGCCGCCCTTGTACTTCAGATCGTGAGTCTTGCCTCCGACATAGGCGTAGGGAAAGACTTGATTGTCTTCACCGATCGCGGTAAAGCCCTCCACCGTAGCGTGGTGCGCGATGATCGACCCTTTGCCAATCGACACCTCCGACCCGATGTAGGCGTAAGCGCCGATACTCACGCCCTCGTCAATCTGAGCGCCGTCTTCGATAATCGCGGTCGGGTGGATGTCTGCCATACGGTAAACCTGAATTTGTCCCCCCCGGAGCGCACTCTGTCAAGGCCGCGATGCGAACAAGCTTACTTCGTCGCGACCATTGTCTGCTCGCAAGCCTTCAGCACATGCCCGAATGGGACTCCCTCCATCGTACCAAAGAGTCGATTACCACGCAGGCCGCGACTTGCCGACACCGCAGGGGAATTAATGCCACATAGGAAACGTGCCTGTTGACGAGGCCGCATCAGCGCGTCTGGATACTCCTCAATCAATGCCTCCAGACGGTTTAAAATTGTGATGTCCACCGAGGCCCCTGCAGTGATATTCAATTTTGCCGGTGCATCGCCCATACAAACCCCACAGTGGCCGCACTGCCCAACCGTCTCCCCAAAGTAGGCCAAGAGCTTGCCACTCAGGCATCCGTCATGAGCCGCGTAGTCGAGCATGGACTGTATCCGTGCAATCTCCATGCGCTCGTGCTCCAGAAAACTAGCCACCAGAGCTTCGCATAAAGCCGTGCGATCCACATCCGGCTTGAGCAAACGGAATCGCTGGCGGTAACCTTTCATCTGAAAGGTTGCCAGCCCGCGGCTTTCCAAATTTGTCAGAGCCCGCATAACGACGGTCCTGTCGTGCCCGGTCTCCCGGATAACTCGATCGACATCAATGGTGGCCCACTTTTTCGCCGTGGTGCAGCAGTTGAAAAGCTTCTTGAGAAAGGTCGCTTGCGCACCTTCGTACTGCTTGACAATCGCGTCAAA
This sequence comes from Verrucomicrobiia bacterium, assembly GCA_030432235.1. Classification (GTDB taxonomy): domain Bacteria; phylum Verrucomicrobiota; class Verrucomicrobiia; order Opitutales; family Cerasicoccaceae; genus JAUIHT01. The sequence continues at coordinate 436,375 of JAUIHT010000002.1, forward strand.
GCCTAGGGTCGTCGACAGGCGGATATCCCCATAATAAAAGCCTTCCGAACGGATGATCTCCATCAGCTCCAGGCGCGTCAGAAGCGTGTTCACCACAAGTTGCCGTATATCGAAACGCTTCGACAAGTCCGATACCGCGATGTCAATAATCGGCCCCATGGTGAGGAGTTCCCGCACCAAACCAGTAACACTGAGCGGGTCAGGCGTATCACCATAGACAAAGTTTTCCAGGACCACGCGGTCGTCGGGGCAAGCAAACAACTCGCATATCGAAGGCTTACCATCGCGTCCGGCACGGCCCGTCTCCTGCATGTAGCTCTCGTAGCCTTTGGGTAGATGATAATGGTAGATGTAACGGATATCCGCCTTGTCCACGCCCATGCCGAAGGCGATGGTGGCACAAATGATGTTCAGGCTGCCGTCCATGAAAGCCTCCTGCACCGATTCACGCCTTTCCGCCGCAAGCCCTGCGTGGTAAGGCGCGGCCTTGAACCCGGCGCAAGCCAGAGACTCCGCTACTTCCTCGGCGTGACGCTGCAGGCTCACGTAGACTATGGTTGGGCCCGGCGGGCGCTCCTTGATACGCCTGAGCAAAAGGGCTGGACGCTCGGCATCACTACATGCGGTGACGCGCAACTCGAGGTTGGGCCGATGGAAACCCGTGTTGGTCACATCATTTTCGGCAATAGCGAAGGCCTCAGCTATATCCTTGGCGACGAGGGGTGTTGCCGTCGCGGTAAGGGCCAGTACCCGCTCCACCCTCAGCTCTTTGGCGGCACGAGCCAACTTCAGGTAGTCTGGACGAAAATTGTGCCCCCAGGCGGAAATACAGTGTGCCTCATCGACGGCCAGCAAGCTGATGCGAATTCCGCGCACAAGGCTGAGAAAACGCTCATTGCTCAGACGCTCCGGTGCCACGAAAAGCAGCTTTACTTCTTTCCGACGAAGCTTGCCGATAATTTCACGATAGGTGTCCTCATCCAGACTCGAATCCAGCCGGAAGGCCTCAATGCCCTTGCCGCGGAGGGCGTCGATTTGGTCTTTCATGAGGGCGAGCAACGGGGAAACCACCAGCGTCATGCCGGGCAGCAATTGTGACGGCAACTGGTAGCAAAGGCTCTTGCCCGCCCCCGTGGGAAAGATAGCCAGGGCACTGCGCCCTTCCAACAGGCAACGAATGACCGGCTCCTGCCCCTGGCGAAACGCAGCATGGCCAAAGCGCTCGCGCAGTTCTCTTTCCAAATCAATATTTGCCAATAAGCCCATTAAGTGCTCAAAAGTTCACATTATTTGGGGATAGTCAAGATACATTTACCGTATCCATTAAAAACATCACCGCGCCAGCGGAAGTGCCGGGTCAAAGGTGTCGACAGACAAACACCCACCGGGGTCGGCGTAAGCGGCGAAGGCAATCATGCCGGCGTTGTCTCCGGTGTGACGTGGTTCGGCGGCCAGCAGGGGCACGCCGGCGTCGGAGGCAAGTTCACCCAGGCGCGCGCGCAAGGCCTGGTTGTTGGCCACGCCTCCGGAAAGCCCGAGGCTGCGGTAAGGTCCGCTTTCGAGTGCGTGCCGGGTTTTGTTGGCGAGCTGCGTGATGACGGCCTGCTGGTAGCCTGCACAAAGGTCCGGCAGGGCGGCAGAGATTTCCTCCGGGGTCATCTTTTCCAGGCGATAGCGCAGGCTGGTCTTGAGGCCGGAAAAGCTGAAGCGCAGGTCCGCCTTTTCCGCGATGCCGCTGGGAAAATCATACACACCCGGGTCACCCTTGGCTGCCTGCTTTTCCACCAAAGGCCCGCCGGGGTACGGCATGCCGAGGAGCTTCGCGCCTTTATCGAGAGCCTCCCCGGCGGCGTCGTCCACCGTCTGCGCGAGGATGCGGATGCCACGGTCAGCGTTCAGCTCGAAGAGCACGGTATTGCCGCCGGAGACCAGCAGACCCAGATGCGGGCAGAGCGCGGCGAACCTCTCCTCGAACTCTGCGGGAGCGTCCTGGTGAACTCCGATAAAGGGTGAAAAGGCGTGGGCGCGCAGATGGTTAACGCCCACCAGCGGCACCTCCCAGAGCAGCCCGAGGGCCTTGGCCGCAGCCATCCCCATGGCCAGGCATCCGGCCAAGCCCGGGCCGACGGTGACCGCGATTTTCTCGACCGCGTCGAGGTCCGCCTCTTTGGCAACCTTGGCCAGCATCGGCCCGAAGCGCTCCAGATGCTCGCGACTGGCCAGATCGGGCACGACGCCGCCGTACTCGCGGTGCAGGTCGATCTGTGAATGCACCCACTCGCCGCAAAGCCCCCGTGCGGGGTCGAAGAGGGCCAGCGCGGACTCGTCACAGGAACTTTCAACGGCAAAAATCATAATAAATATCTCAACAGAAGGTCGCAAAGAACGCAAAGCTCTATGCCCCTAAACTTAGCGCTCTTTGCGAGCTTCTGTTCAATTTTAAGTTCCTCTCTTTGTGTCCTTCTCGAAGGCCAGGACACCACGCAGGATGGCCTCGGCGGCGGCTCGCTGGCGGTCGGGCATCTTGGCGACGCCGAACTTCGCTTCGAACTCGGCCTCGGGCATGTCGCGGTAAGCTCGTTGCGCCAGCAGACGCAGGCGCTCCTCGGAGGACAGTTCGACGAGGATGTCCGGCGTGACGCCGACCTCGTTGATGGTGCGTCCGCTGGGCAGGTAATAGCGGGCAGTGGTCAGACGCACGGCCTCGGCGCCATCCAGATAGATGATGCTCTGCACGGAGCCCTTGCCGACAGTCTGCGCGCCCACGATGACGGCGCGACCCTCGTCCTGCAGCGCGCCTGATACGATCTCAGAGGCGCTGGCACTGCCGCCGTTAACGAGGACGATCAACGGGTAGTTGCCCGCGCGCGGCGGGGTGTCAGTCTTTTCGACGCGCTCGCCCTCACTACGACCCCGGGTTGAGACCACCACCGTGCCCTCCGGCAGGAACTCACCCGCCACAGCCACCGAAACGGGCAGCAGGCCGCCGGGGTTGTCACGCAGGTCAAGGATGAGCGCCCGCATGCCCTTGGATTCCAAAATGTCCAAAGCTGCGGCGAGCTCCTCGGCGCTACGGCGGCTGAACTGTGACAGGCGGAGGTAGGCGATGCCACCGGGCCCCAGCTCGACGTCGCGCACAGTCGGGTAGTCCACGTTGCGCCGGGTGATATCGACGGTGAACTCCTTATCCTCGGCTGGGCGGAAGAAAGTCACCGGTATATCCGAGCCGACGGGGCCGCGGATGAGCGCCACAATGTCGCGCAGGCCGAACTCGCGCGTATCCTCGTCATCCACGCCCACGATCTGGTCGCCTGCCTCCACGCCCGCCTCAGCGGCGGGGCTGTTCTCAAAGACGTCGGTCACGGTCACGCGGCGATTGAGCCGCTCGATTTCCACCCCAATACCCGCATAGTGCTGGTCGGCACTGACCGTGAAATCCGCGAACTCCTCCGGGTCGAGGAAGTCCGAGTAGCGGTCGAGCCCGTGCAGCATGGCGTCGAGAGCGTCCTGAGAGAGGCTTTCATAGCGGGCCTTGTCGGCGTCGACGTAATGCGCGTTGACGATGCTGATGACCTCGCCAAACTTCGCGGCATGGTGCCAGAAGTTCGGGGAAAACCAGGCCCGCGACTCCGGCCGTAAAATCAACACCACCATCAAACGCCCCAGCAGGAGCGCTATCAGAATCAACAGGATAAACCGTACAACGGGCCGCATCGTAATCACCTAACAAACAGAATTAAATTTACCACCAAAGGTACGAAAAGCACGAAACGGATAAAAACCCATATATTTATTTCGTGTCTTTCGTTGTTTTTCGTGGTGAAGAAAATCGTGTATCCAGGCAGACAAGCAAGTGAGCGAACAGGGAATCATTCAAGCGCTTAATGAACGCGCCGGACCAGCGGGGCTACTGAGCTTCCGCGACTTCATGGAGCTCGCGCTCTATCATCCGGAGTACGGCTACTACCACCGGGAAAAACACCGTGTGGGCCGCACCCGCGAGGCCGACTTCTACACCGCCGAAAGCATCGGGCCCGTCTTCGCGCGACTGGTCCTGGCGGCGGCCGACCATCTTCTGGGCGGCACCCTGGCAGAGCACACCTTTATCGAGCTGGGCGCCGAGCCGGACCTCTCCCCTTTCGCCAAAATGGCCGCCGAGCGCTGTGCGGGCTACCGGGCTGCCGGCCCGTCGAATGCCTTGGACTTCGAAGGCCCCTGCGTGGTTTTCGGCAACGAGGTTTTCGACGCCCAACCCTGCCACCGGCTCATCTTCACAGAAGGGAGCTGGCACGAGTGCGGGGTGAAAATCGAAGGTGACACGCTCACAGAGACGCTGCTGCCGGAGTTGTCCGTAGCCGTCCAGCAAGCCGATCTGCCCCTGCCCAAGGTCATGCCCGAGGGCTACCGGCTCGACATCGCTTTGGACGCCGAGCAGCTCCTCGCGGACATATTAACCAAGCCGTGGCGGGGCCTGCTGCTGCAACTGGACTACGGCCGCGCCTGGAACGAGTTCATCACCGCGCGTCCGCAAGGCACCGCCCGCGCCTACTATCGGCACGAGGTCAGCGACGACCTCCTGGCCCGCCCCGGCGAGCAGGACCTCACCGCGCATGTCTGCTGGGATCGCCTCGAGGAAGTTTGCCGCGCCCACGGCCTGGAGCCCAAGGTCCAGCGGCAGGAGAGCTTTTTTGTGCTCAACGCCGAACAGGAAATCGCCTCCATCATCCAGAGCAAAGCCGACGCCTTCGACCCCGCCCGCCAGAGCCTGATGGAGCTCCTCCACCCCCAGCACCTCGGCGCCAAGTTCCAGGTGCTGCATGCGGTGAATCCGTAGCAGAATGTGTCAGCGTTTCAGCCCCGAGCTGTTACTGCTGTGATGAATTTTCGAGAAAATCCGCAGCATTATCCCTCAAGTTTTTCGAACGGGCAATCAACTCTTGAATAGCGCTCTCATCCATCCATTGGAGTTTGAATATATTATCGACGTATTGGACATCTATAAATTGCGAATGGCTCCAATCTGGAGCCTCTATTTTTCTCACAAGGATTTTTACTCCATGCCAAACTCCTTCCCAGCCCTCAATAAGGACGAATTCAGCGGAAATAACTAAGAACAAGTATCCAGAGACAGGCTTCCCATTATCACTAACATCAGTAATTTTCGAAAGAAGCTCAATGCTATTAACCCATTGAATTTCTTTTATGTTCCCTAGCTCAAGTATCTTATTCTCGACATCGCTATCTAGTCGAAATCCAGGCTTATTTTCTCGGTAGTTTTTATAGGTCAGCTCGGATGCATGAATTCTACAGCAGACAATCAGAACAATAAATACCGTAAATATATATTTTTTCATGATGATATCGTGATGTATGTATATCACGTATGAGAACAGGTAAAAAACAGTGTTACGCCCCTTGCTTTTTCTACAGCAGCACCTGCCCACCGACTCCGCAGAGGATGACGACGACCCAGGCGGGGGCGCGGCCGTAGCGCAGCAGGGCGAAGGCGGTCAGGGCGAAGGCGAAGCGCAGCGGGGTGGTCACGGCGACGAAAAAGATGGGGTTGTAAAAGGCGGCCATGAGCAGCCCGACAACGGCGGCGTTGGCCCCCATGAGCGCGGCTCGGGCGGCGCTGAGGCTGCGCAGCTTGTCCCAGTACGGCAATACGCCAAGAACGAGCAGCCAGGACGGGAGATACACCGCCACCAGGGCGAGCAGGCCGCCCGGGATGCCGCCGGGCCCGGCGTCAATGTCCGTACCCAAAAATGCGGCGAAGGTGAACAACGGACCGGGCACGGCCTGGGCCGCGCCGTAACCCGCGAGGAACTCACTGCCGCTGATCCAGCCGGGGTCGACGGTAAAGGCCTCCAGCAGCGGCAGGACGACGTGGCCGCCGCCAAAGACGAGCGACCCGGCGCGGTAGAAGCCGTTGACCACCGCGACGGTACTGTCCGGCGGCAGAGCGTTGGCCAGCCAGGGCAAAGTGACGAGCAGTGCGGCGAAAACCGCCAGCCAGGGCCAGCCGCGTCCGCGTGAGACCACACGCTCCTGCAGGTCGAGGTGGTTGTCCGCGCGGTGGTAGAGCAGCCAGCCCACACACACGCCAAACGCGATAGCCACGAGCTGCCAGCGGACGGCATCGCCCACCACCAGCAGAGCGGTGCTGCCGAGTGCGATGAGCGCCCGGGGACGGTCCGGGCACAGGCGCGGCGCCATGTTCCAGATGGCATCGGCCACCACCGCGACGGCGGCGAGCTTGAGGCCCGCCACCCACCCCGCTCCGGTGAGGTCGCCCAGGCTCGCCATGCCGAAGGCGAAGGCGATCATCAGCACCGCGGAAGGCATGGTAAACGCCACCCAGGCAGCAAAGGCGCCGACCAGCCCGGCGCGCCGGTAGCCGAGCGCGAAGCCCACCTGGCTGCTCGACGGCCCGGGCAGGAACTGGCACAGCGCCACGAGGTCGGCGAAAGCGGCGTCGCCAATCCATTCGCGCTTTTGCACGAATTCCTTGCGGAAGAAACCCAGGTGCGCCACCGGTCCGCCATAGGATAGACAACCGAGCTTGAGGAAGGCCCAAAAGACCTCCGCCACGCTTCCCGTTTGCCGCTCTTCGCTCATCGGGCTCCAGCAAAACGCATCCTGCGCCAATGCCAAGCCCGCTTCCTAAGCTATGCTTGAACAATGCCTTCGACCTTAAAGGGTCCTATTCACCGAAAGAGCAGGTAGAACTCAGGTTATTCCGGGGAAGTCTCAAGCGACCTTATATAATCCCCGTATTCTCTCAGTAGTTGTCTATATTCGGAGTCTAGTTGCTTTCTTTTAAGCCTCAATTCTTCTGCGTTCTCGGCAAATGGATCATTGAGATCGAACGTCCCATATATGCTCTTTTTTCGCATCTTAAAGTCAACGCGAACTGCTTCAGGTACCAGAAAACAGGCATCAAGATTTTGAGTTAGTTCTGCTAGTGCATCTTTTCTTTTCTGCTCATCTTCTTCCCTGAGGATATAAACAAAAGCCATAGCCGAATTTGTTATATCGTTTGCCAAAGTAAAATCATCTGGGCTCCACGTATAGCCATACATATTTGTATAATCCATGATGAGTGACTTATCATTCCGCTTGATTGCTTCTTCGAATCCTAAATATCGGTTATTATAGTAAAAATAAAAGCTCTCACCATCATCACCTCTGGGACCATTTGGATACGACACGGTCAGTAGCGCCTTTAGAAAGAAATCCGTGATTATAGCTCTTTGCTCCTCAGTGATTTCAATCGTGTAGATTTTCTTTTGGTCCTGATAAATCTGTTTCAAGTAGAGCAGGTTTACTTCCAAAGGAAGATAAAGCACAGAAGTATTATTGAAACCTAAACTTAATTCGAATGGAAAAGCAGGAGCATAAATAAAGGCTAGCTCATTACTATAATCGAAAATTTCAGGATAGGTTTTTTCTAAACTTTCATAGTGATACGGCCTCAACGGATTCAGTCCCGTACTTTTCTCGGTAGCCAATAATTGCCCAAGGCAGAAAATCGGCATGAAGATCAGCAACGATAAGACAGGCAGACAGGGACGTTCAACCATACTGAAATATATCACTTAATTTTGTTTCCTTGGCGAACTTCGTGGATAAAGACTCTGTGCTCTCTGTGGTTAAAAGTCCCCTACTGCGCCGCCAGGCGACCGCTCGTCAGTACCAAGGGGATGCCGCCGCCGGGATGGGCGCTGCCGCCGGCGAAGGACAGCCCCTTGACGGGGCCGCGGTTGCGCACGCGGAAGAAGGCAGCCTTGGTGCTGTTGGAGGCCGGACCGTAAATCGAGCCCTGCCACGCCGCATAGTTGTCGCGCAAAAACGGCGGCCCGAAAGGCGTACTCCACTGAACGTCCGCGTGGCTAAAACCCGGCACGAGCGCCTGCAGGCGCTTGACGAGGAAACCGGGATAATCCGCGGGCCAGCCCGAAAAGCGGTCGAGGCTGGGCGCGTTGACCAACACAAACCACGCCTCGCCCCCCGCCGGCGCCTGCGTGTCGTCAATCTTGCAGGGCACGGAAATGTAAACGGTGGGATCGCCGAGGGGACGGGCGTCGCCGAAAATCTCGCGAAACTCCCGCTCATAGTTTTCGCAGAAAAAGATGTTATGACAAAGCAGCTCCGGAAACCGCTTGCCCACCGCCAGCAGTAACACATAGCCGCTGCCGGAGACCTCGCGCGGCGCCCATGTCTCACGCCACCGGGCGGCCTTGGGGTGGCGCGCCATCAGCGGACCACACAGTGCGGTGACGGCATCGGCGTTGATAACCACACGGCGCACCGGTAGCGTCATGCCGCGGGACAGAGCCACACCCGTAACCGCCTTACCGTCACTGGAAAAGTCCACCGCTTCGACCGGGCTGTCCGTACGAATCTCCACGCCGAGCTCATCCGCGAGCTTGGCCAGGGCCAAAACGAGCCGGTAGATGCCGCCCCGGATGTGCCAGGAGCCGAACGCCATCTCCACGTAGGCGATGACGTTGAACGTCGCGGGGCAGCGCGCGGGGTCGGAGCCGTTGTAAGTGGCGTAGCGGCTGAACAACTGCAACAGGTGCGGGTCTTTAAAAAAGCGCTTGAGGGAAGCTTGCAAGGTCTCGGGCTTCAGCGCTGCCAGGCCGGCCAGACCCTTGAACGGGTTGATTTTAAAAAGCGTCGAGGCCTCCATCGGGTTGAAAAGGAAGGCCGGGCCGCTGACCTCCCAGAGGCGCTTGCCGTAGGCCATGAAACGGTCGAAGCCGGCCTCCTCACCGGGGAAAGTTTGCGCAATGGCCTCGCGCATGCCCTCGACCGAGCCCGGCGCATCGAAGCACACGCCATCAGCAAAGTAATAGCGGCAAGCGGGCTTGACCGGCATGAGGTCGAGATAGTCCTCCAGCCGACGGCCCGCCTTCTGGAAAAGCTCGCGCAGGACGAAAGGCATCGTCACCAGCGACGGGCCCGTGTCGAACTGGTAGCCCTCCCACTGGCGATGGTTGGCCTTGCCGCCGAGGGTATCGTTCTGCTCCACCAAGGTGACGCGATGGCCGGCGATGGCCAGATGTATAGCCGCGCTGAGGCCTCCAAGGCCCCCGCCAATCACGACCGCCCTGTTATTGCCCGCCATACCCGCTACTCGCTTTTGGAACGCCGACTGGACGAGAGCCGCGCGGCCGTCAGACGTGCGGAGGTTTCCCGGGACAGCTTGATCAGCGGAACGGTGACCTCCGGCGGCAGTTGACGGCAATCCTGCGCCAGCGTCAGCCAGTAGGTAGCGGCGTCCACCTGCTCGCAGACACCCGGCAGCGATGCGTAGAACTCCGAGCGGGACTTGGCCCGGCAGGCCTCCCGGTAAAGCAGCCCAGCCTGACCGACCACCCGGATAGCCTCTTGGGCCAAGGTAGCCCCGGCGGTATCCATGGGCGCACGACCGAGAATCTGGATAACCTCGTGGGTCAGGTCTACGATGGCTTGGCGGAGTTCTTCAGTAGTCGAAAGAGAGCTTTCTTCGGGCATGATGGAGATATTTTTTTACCACAGATGGACACTGATTAACACTGATTCAGGAATCTCTTAATCAGTGTCTATCTGTGTTCATTGGTGGTTCGCATAAACGTTACAAATTTTACTCGATGTTCTGAACCTGCTCGCGGATGCGCTCGAGTTCGTTTTTCACTTCGATGACGAGCCGGGTGACGTCGAGGTTATTGGCCTTGCTGCCGACGGTATTGATCTCGCGGTGCAGCTCCTGGCAGAGGAAATCGAGCTTCCGCCCGATGGGCTCGGAGAGCTTGAAGGTGTCCTCGAATTGGCTCAGATGGCTTTCCAGGCGGGTCAGCTCCTCGGTCGTATCGCAGCGGTCGGAAAAGAGCGCGATCTCCTTGAGCACACGCTCGTCGGAGAGGTCGAGCTCAAGGCTGGCCTTTTGCAGGCGTTCCAGCAGGAGCTCGCGGTAGCGCGGCACGGTGCCCTCGGAGGCGGCACGAATTTCGCCGACCCAGCCACGAACGGCATCGAGGCGTGTTTTCAAATCTATCTCCAGCGTCGCGCCCTCGGTGGCACGCATGGCGTTGAAGGCCGTCAGCGCCTCTGCCAGTGCCTGCTCGGCCAAAGGCAGCGCACTTGTCCACTCGGGCAAGTCGTGGGAGCTTTCCAGCGCCTCGATGATGCCCAGCAGCGCCTGCGTATCCGGGGCATAGGCCACGCCCAGCTCCCGGGACAGAGTGCGCAGGCGCTCCAGGGTGGCTTTTACCTGCGCGTCGTCCCAGTCCAGCCCTTCGGCGGCTCCGGAGTGCTTGAACGTAAGCGAGAGGCTGACCTTCCCGCGGCCGACCGCGTTGCGCACACGTTCGCACAGATCGCGCTCCATACCCTGCCAGTCTCGCGGCAGGGAGGCAGAGACCTCGAGGCCCTTACGGTTGACCGAGGAAAGCTCGACGGTGAGGTCGAGGCGGTCGTCGCTGGCCGCGCCGCGGCCGTAACCAGTCATCGATTGCATGGGGATAGTTCTATGGGTAAGTGGGTGGGCTTAAAGCGAAAAGAGTACGCGAAAATGGCGACTATGGACCAATGGCCCGGCCCGGTGCAACCGTGCTTTTCGACTTGCCCGATTTGCCTCCCTGCGGCACAACTTTTACTCGTGAGCGAATATTACATCCGCCAGCCGGAAGAGAACGAGGCGCGGGGCCCCTATACCGTGCCAAAGATTTCCGACCTCATCGAGTCCGATAAAGCCAATCGCGAGACGCTCTACTACGACGAGGAAAAGGAGGACTGGGTGCCCATCGTCGACAATGTGAACCTGCGCGACGTGCTTTTCCCGGAAAAGCAGCGGCTCAACCTCAAGGCCAAGGAGGTCGCCAACAGCCTCAACCAGGAGGATGTCGCCGCGCCCGCCGTCACGGTGGACGAGATGCTTGCCGCCGCTGAAGGCAAGACCGAGGATACCAAGCACCTCACCACCAAGGCCACCAGTATGGAGCGCGCAGCCGCTCTTTCGCTGCCCGCCCTCGGTATCATGATGCTGCTCAGCGGCATCGCCAACGTCTACCCCGGCATCAGCATCCTGCAGACCGTGATGGACGACAAGGAGTACATGCTGCTGCTCCAGCATCCGCTGCTCATCCTCGGCGTCTTCGACCTTTTCCTGGCCTTGTGCTGCTTCCTGTCCGTGACGGATGCCTTCCCGCTGTTGCGCTTCCGCGCCATGGTGGGCCTGGGCTACTTCGCGTACGTTTTCTGGGCCTGGGGCGAGATGCCGCAGCTCATAGCCGTGGCCGCCGGCTCGATCAGCGTCTACATCTGCACTATGACGCTCAACCTTTACCTGATGCTAATCTGTGCGGTGGCCGGTATCGCCGGCATGGGAGCGCTCGCGGTGCTGGCATTTCTGGGCTGACCCCGCCGGGACGGCCCCGGGTGGGCTGTTGACTAATCCGCATCGCGCGGTGACACTTTAAAAGACATGGGCAACGGCTCCTCAGCCAAGAGTATCTTCACCCAGGCGCGTGACGTCGTGCGCCAGGCTCCGCAGGTGCTGGGCAAGGAGATCTGGCACACCAAGACCCTGGAGGAAAAAGGCCCCCGTGCCTTCTTCTTCGGCGTGCTGCGTGTGATGACCATCACGGTCGAAGGTGTTCTCAAAAATCGCATCCCCAGCCAGGCCGCCGCCCTCTCCTACTACACGCTCATCGCCCTCGGGCCGTTGATCGCCATCGTCATCATGGTCTCCGGCTTCGTCGTGCGGGACAACCAGGACGAGGTCGCAACCAAGGCTCTGACCAAGCTGATCTATTTTATCGCGCCTTCCGCCGAGCAGGCCGAAATGGAATCCGAAGCGGAACTGGACAACTTTTTCGGAGAACTGGATATCAACAGTGAATTAAACACCATTGATGGTGAAATGCTCACTGCAGAGTCCCTGGAGGGCAATGAAGAGCACGAAGAGGCCAAAGCCAGGATTGCTGGAATCATAGGCGATCTGGTGGAAAACGCCCGTTCCGGGGCGGTGGGGGTAGTTGGCTCGCTCATACTCATCGTCATCAGCATCCAACTGCTGGCTACCATCGAGAAGACCTTCAACGGCATCTGGGGCGTGCGCAACGCCCGCGGCATCGCCCAGCAGGTGGTGTTCTACTGGACCTTTATCAGCCTCGGGGCCGTCATCGGCTTCACCGCACTGACCATCGGTACGGTCAGCGCCATCGCGCGGCGGTTTGAGTCCATGCCCTTCTTCGGCGAGCTGTTGCGCGATTGGTTTGTGGCCATGGGCCCGTTGCTGGCCTTCCTGCTCGTCATCGTGCTGGTTACCTGCTTCAACCGATTTATCCCCAACACCCGCGTGCGCTGGCTGCCCGCGCTGCTTGGGGCGACCATCGTGGCGCTGCTGCTGTACCTGAATCAGGCCGTGAGCTTCCTCTACATCGGCTTCGTGGTGCGGCAAAAGAGCCTCTTCGGTGCGGTCGGCATCCTGCCCATCCTGCTCTTCGGGCTCTTCATCTTCTGGCTTATCCTGCTGCTGGGCGGGCAGCTGACCTACGCCATCCAGAACGCCAACGCTCTGACTAATCAACGCGCCTGGGAAAACGTCAGCCTGCGCACGCGCGAGGCCCTGGCCCTGGCCGCGCTGCTGCTCGTCGCCCGCCGTTTCGACCACTGCGAGGAAGCCTACTCCACCGACGAGCTTTCCGCCAAGATGCGCGTGCCCGGCAACACCCTCAACGAGACCCTTACGCGCCTGTGCGATCTCGGTTACCTGAGCGTGGTCGAAAACGTCGGTGACGAGCAAAGCACCGGCACCCGCTACCAGCCGAAGATTCCGCTGGAACGCATTACCCTCGCCGGCTTCAAGGAGCGCATGGAGACCTTTGGCAACAATGACGGACGCGAGCTTATCGAAACCCTCGATCCGCTCTTGCCCTACTTCCAGGAGCACTACCTCGCCTACGAGCGCGACAACGATGCCAACAAATCCCTGGCCGAGCTGCTCAAGCAAACCGGCAAGGCCAATGCCTAAGCTCTACTGCGCAAGGAAGGTCCACTCGTCGGTGGTCGTGTCCTGAATCCAGGAGCCTCCACCTTTCTCACTGAGGACGAAGACCCATTTGCCGTCAGAGTTGCGGTAGAAGTAACGTCCGGTATCGGCACTGCCCCACATCCAGCTTTCCATGTTGAAGCTCCACCACCACATATTATCGGCAGTGCCCACCGGGCTGACCCAGGCCCAGCCGAAGTCCATGGTGTAGAGGAAGGTGTCCGCGGCATCACTCTTGAAAAAGCCGCCAAACCACTCCGACAGGTAAAAGCCACCGCCAAAGTCCTCCGCCTCGCGTAGAGGCCGGGGGCGCGGATTGGTGGGGTCCGGGTCGGGATTGGGTTCAGGCTCGGGCTCGGGATCGATATCTTTGGGCTCTAGTTTGACGGTAAGGTTAAAGCTTTCATGGAGCCCTATGTCTTTGGCCTCGGTTTTTTGCGAAACGTAGCCGGGAGCTGAGATTTCATACCAGTAAAGCCCGTCGGTTAATACCGCATACTCAGGATAGGTCTCTGGTTTCCCATCGGCTCCTGTCATATCGCTGTACATCTGTTTATTCTGGTACTGGAAAAGTTGTACCGTGGCACCTTTGATGGGTTCAGACGTATTTGCGTCCAACACTTTCACGCTGGTAGTTTGGAGCACGTTAAATCTAACTGCTGTGGGTTTTGCGCCTCCGAAATAAACCAGAATCTTGTAGTGGCCCAGTCCGCCACTCTTCACGCTTTCGATTTGGTTAACCATGACAGAATTGAACTTATACGAATTGGTTTTTCCGCTATTCAGCCTTACAACACTGTCATCATAGCTGAAAATATCCACATCCTCAAAGGCGTAGAAAATTTGGCTGTCGATCGGGACATCAGCATTATTTGTAATATCAAAATCGAGGCTCAGAGTTTGGATGGGGGAATAGGACTTCACCTGATCCTGCTCAATCGTGACATAGTCTGGCGATGCCTTTTGCGGTGTATACTCGACCTCTACATCGGCGGCAATTAGTTGAGAAATCAATGTATGGTTGGGAGAGCCATCGGCTACCAGCAGGCAGTTGTCACTCAGATAGAAACCTGTTAGATTTTTCAAGTCCAACAAGCCTTCAGGCAACTCGCCACTGATATAATTACTGCGGATGTTGAGCATTTCCAACACCGCGAGATTTGCGAAACTCTCTGGAACAACTCCGTGTAACTCGTTGCCGTACAGGTAAAGTTCGTTCAGCTTCGACAGGCTGCCAAGGCTCTCCGGGATTTCTCCCGTAAAATTGTTATTGTGGAGCCCAATAAAATAGAGGTTGGAAAGATCGCCGAAAAACGAGGGTATCTGCCCGCTGAGTTGATTGGCCCGGAGAGTGAAAAACTCCACACTTTTCAGATTCTTAAAGCTACCTGGTATAGTCCCCGTGAATTGATTCTCGCCTAAGCTGAAGGTGATGAGCTGTCCTAAATTGCCCAAGCTTGAGGGCAAGGAACCCGTCAGTTGGTTTTCATACAAAAAGAGCTTCCAGAGGTTTGTAAGGTCGCCCAAGCTGTCCGGTATTAACCCGCTGAGTTGATTGGCCCCCAAGTTTAATATAATCAGATTGCTCAAGTTACCCAGGCTAGGCGGTATCGAGCCCGTTAGCTGGTTTTCGTCCAGATAGAGATTTTCGAGGTTTGTAAGATCGCCTAAGCTGTCCGGTATTGACCCGCTGAGTTGATTGGCCCCCAAGTTTAATGTAATCAGATTATTTAAGTTACCCAGGCTGGACGGTATCGAACCTGTTAGCTGATTGTTTTTCAGGCTTAAATCTGTAAGAGTGCTAATGTTCCCCAAGCTTGGAGGAATGGATCCTGTCAATTGATTGTTGTGCAAACTCAGGCTACTAAGCGTGCTGGAGTTGCCGAGATTCGATGGGATTGCACCAGATAGCTGATTGTTGAATAAGCTTAAACTTATTAACGTGTTTGAGTTACCCAGGGTTGACGGGATGGAGCCAGTAAAGTTATTGGAGCCTAGCGATAAAGTGGTGAGCTTAGGGAGGTTCCCAAAAAAATCGGGTATTTCTCCGGATAGTTCGTTACCCCACAAATCTAGTGTTTTAAGATTTACAAGATTCTCAAAAGCAGCGGGGATGGGGCCACTCAAGCCACAATCTTGTAGATGTAGCCTGGATAGGTTGGTTAAGTTACCGAGGCTCTCGGGTATCTGGCCGGAACCTGCTGCAATAATATCAAAAAGAAACCATATTTCATCTATCGAACCGTATTCTAAAAGCTGTTCGTCATCATCCCCGAAGCCCTTATCGATGTCCGGCAAATTCATATGAATACTATCTGATATGAATTCCCAATAACTACTTTCCGGTTCCCAGCTCCAGTCAGGGAACACTTTTTTCAGGTCAACCAGAGCCTGGAGTTCCTCTGGTGGCAGTACCTCCTCGTAAGTCCAGGTATGCCCATCTTCTCTAGTCAGGATGGCTCCATAGGCCGAGGAAAACCCTAGTGCAAAAATAGCGAATATAAAACAGCGTTTAATAAAATCCATAAAGCAGACTCATGGAAACGACCTGCTAGATACAAGTCCAACCGTACCCCCAAAATAGGGGGATGCGTTTATGGTACCATGCCAGCGACTAACTGCCCTGGAAAAAGCGCCTCATCAACTTCGGATGAGAATTGACGCCGAAGTGCCGGTAAAGCTCCTTGGCGTAGCCCTGAACGGTATTGAGCGTAATATCCAAATGCGCAGCAATCTGCTTACGACTCCAGCCGTCGAGCAGGAGGTTCAGCACGGTACGCTGGCGTGGCGTGAGCTCCGGCACGGAGACGCCACGGTCCTCCGGCCAGCCACTCATATGCAGCCAGGGCACTTCCGATAGAATAAGGTGTGCAATCTTAATTTCACGCTCGGAAAAATCCTGCTCGCACTTGCGACGGTAAATACCAATGCCGCTGGCCGAACTTTCATCCAGGGGATGGCAACTCATAATCAATGGACCCACATCGATTTGCTCCCAGAGTTTACCGACCGGACTTTGGTAAGCGATACCCTCCGGGTCGATATCCCTGCGCTGCATGGTCAGAGGCTTTTTCTGCGTGGCAATCTCTTGAAAAAAGCGCTCGGCGACTTTGGTCATATCAGGGTGCTCCAGAGCCTTCAGGAAGGTCGAGTACCGCTCCTCACTGAAGCCGTCATGGAGAAAACTGGCGTAGACCTGTGATTTCCCAGGCACATTCTGGCAGCTCAAAGTCCACACCCAACTGTCAGCCACTACTAAACGGCAGAGACCTTGCATTAGGAATCGCTTTTTCTCAGCATGCCCTCCCTGCACAGTAGCGGTTTGCCCCAGTAGGCGAATCATTGCTCGTGCATCCGATTCAGATATCATTATTCTGTCTTTAAAAAGAAAACCAACAGTAGTTCAAACGGGAAATGCAATGAGACATGATACCCCAAGCCTCACTCGTCGCTCGCTTGTACATCGGATATTGTTTTTACCCATTGTGCCCATTCCTCGTTTTAAAAATAGATATCTGCGCATGCTATTCGATATACTCACCTTCTGCGTTATCGCCTACCTGTGCGCGTGTCTCTTCGCGGTGCTGTTTGCCAACCGCATGATCTTCCCGGCCCCGAAGCCCTCCTACGAGGACGGTAAGGGCATTATCCGCCTGCCCCTGCCCGACGGCGGGGAGATTGCCGCCCTCTACCTGCCCAATCCCGAGGCCGAGTACACTATCTTCTACAGCCACGGCAACGGCGAAGACCTCGGCCATGTCCTACCCTGGCTGCAGGAGTTCCAGAAACGTGGCTTCGCCGTCATGGCCTACGACTATCCCGGCTACGGCACCAGCGACGGCAAGCCCAGCGAGCTGGGCGTCTACCAGGCCGCCGCCGCCGCCTTTTCCTATCTGCTGGTCTTCCACGAGACTGATCCGGACAAGGTCATCCTCTACGGTCGTTCCCTGGGCAGCGGGCCGTCGGTCGAGCTGGCCTCGAAGAAACCGGTGGCCGGACTTATCCTCGACGGAGCCTTCTCCAGCACCTTCCGCGTCATGACGCGCTGGCAGCTGCTGCCCTGGGATATCTTCGACAATGTCTCCAAGCTGCCTGAAGTCCGCTGCCCCGTGCTCATTATCCACGGTGGGCAGGACAAAACCGTGCCCTTCCGGCACACTGGGGAGAACGCCGCCGCCCTCCCCGAGTCCCCGCAGACGCTCTATCTGCCGGACGCCGGGCACAACAATTTGGTTGAAGTAGCCGGGCCGCGCTATTGGGATGCCGTTTTGAACTTTCGTGACAGCTTGAAACCATGAGCAAAACCGCGCTCGTCATCCTGCATCCGGGCTTCGAGGAAATCGAGGCCGTCACCCCCATCGACATCCTGCGCCGCGGCGGGGTGGAAGTCATCGTGGCCTCCCTGGGCAGGGAGCCGGCCGTCACCGGGCGTAACGACATGATTCTGCTGGCGGACGCCCCTCTGGACGTCGTGCTGGAAACGGACTTCGACCTGGTCATGCTCCCGGGCGGACCGGGCATCCTGAAGGAAGTGCGGGGAGACGCCCGCGTGGAAGCTCTACTGAAGCGTCACCTGGGCTCCGGCAAGCTCACCGGGGCCATCTGTGCGGCCCCGCTGGTCCTGCTCGACGCCGGGCTGCTGGAGGGCAACCAGTACACCGCGCACTTTTCCACCGCCGAGGAGCTGACCGCCATCGACGAAAGCCGGGCCGTAGTCGAAGACGGCCCTCTTATCACCTCACGCGGCGCCGGAACCGCCACGGACTTCGGGCTGGCACTGCTGGCACGCCTGTCCGGGCCGGAAACCGCCGACGCCGTAGCCCAGAGCATCTGCGTGATGTCATCCCACTAAAGACGACCCCGTGTTTGAGGAAGAATACCCGACTCCTGGGCTGCACAGCCTGACCGAGCATTACATCCTGCTCCAGCTCTCGGCCATGGGCATCGTATCGGCCTGGGTTCTGGGCGGCAGCCCATTCTGGATCATCGGCTATCTGGCCGCCATGGGTATGCTCACGCCCATTATCGTGGAGGGACACCGGCGTCATGGGCACTTTCTCATCGCCCACCCGATCAAGCGCTACTGTACCGCGCTGATTCCGGTTTGGTATCTGATTGCGGTTTATCTGGCAGGCCTTATCTGGGATCCGTCCAGCGATGTCGAAATCCAAGGGCAAACCTTTGTCAGCCTGAACCCCAGCTCCATGTGGACCCCCTGCACCTTCCTGCTGCAATCCAGCTGGCTGACGATGCTCTACCTGGCAGCCGTCTATATGGCAGGCATCGGTCTGATATTCGTCGCCCTGACGACCTCACTGCTGAGGCGGCTCCTCGTTATCCTGTCAGTAAACGCGGTCGTCATCGCGATCCTGGGATTCATACAGCTGTATGGAGGCGCTCAGGAAATCTTCTGGATCTTCGAGCCGGTGGATTCGTTTTTCAGCACCTTTACGCATCAGGACCACTTCGCCAGCTATGCCCTGATTTGGACCATCGCCTTCTTCGGTCTGATTTTGCACCTGCGGCGGCTGGCGGATGCGGAAAATTTCCTCGAAAAGTGGGGCATCCTGCTGCTGGCGGCCTGCGGTGTACTGGCCTGTTCCGTCTGTGTCACCGGCACGCCCCTGCACCGTACTCTCCTCGGAATCGCTCTGGGATGGTGTATTATCTCCGAAGCTACCTTTTCCGCCTCCACCGGCAAGAAAACGGGCGCTATTATGGCAATCTTATCCGGGCTTGCCCTGGGCGGAGCAGGTATCGTCTACCTGGGATACGCGTATATGCAGGGCACCCCGCTGACCGGGCTGGACTGGGCGATTCAGACAGAACTGTGGCACAACGCCTGGGCCTTATTCCTGGACAAGCCGCTTTTCGGCTGGGGAGTTGGCTCGTACAGCTTCCTCTCGGCCATGCAGGGCGAAGTCAACCTGCCCGCCGGAGCCATCCTCACCCCGCATTCCGATCTGCTGCACCTGCTGGTTGAGCAGGGGCTGTTGGGACTGGTGTTCTGGACGGCGCCCTTGGTTTACCTGATGAGCCGATTTCTGTTATCCGATAAAAAGCGCCTGCTCAGCGCACACCTGTGGGTAGCGGTCATCTGCACACTGGTGCTGGCCCTGGTCTCTTTCCCTCTGCAAAACCCCGCCTGCCTGTTTTCCTTCTGGCTGCTTGCGGGAGCATCCGACGCCTGGCTCCGCGTGCAGTCACTCGACCTCTCCCTGGAGACGCGCATCGTCTTCGACCATGACGAAATGAACCGCATTCCGAAGCTGGACAAGCCCCGGGGCAACACCCGTTCGCGTATCGAGATGCGCAACTGGTTTAAATAAGCGATGCGTGAAAGGTTCGGCCCGCGAACCCGACAAACCAAACATGCATTTGAACACACGCTGTCCCTGTTTTTATATCCGCATCGTCCTCCTGCTGATGCTCATAGGCCTGTTGGCCGTCCAGGTCTTCGGCGCGGAGGAATCGCTGCAGGAACAACTCGATGCCCGCAAGGCGACCTTTCGCGCCCGCACGCCCCAGGACTTGGCGGAGATGATGGCCGAGGGCAATCGCAAGGTGGCCGAGTCAGGCGTGCTCGAAAGCGCCAAGCAGGTCGGTGACGACGCCCCGGACTTCACCCTTGAGGACGCCACCGGCCAGCCAGTTTCATTGGCTTCTCTCTTAGAAAAAGGTCCCGTGGTGCTGCTCTGGTACCGAGGTGGCTGGTGCCCCTACTGCAACCTGACCCTCCACGCCTACCAGGAGCATCTCGACGAAATCAAATCCGCCGGGGCGACCCTCGTGGCACTGACGCCCGAAGTGCCCGACCAGTCCCTCTCGACCGCGGAGAAGAACGAGCTGGAGTTCGTCGTTCTCAGCGATACGGGCAACAAGGTGGCCCGGGAGTACGGCGTGGTCTTCGAGCTTCCGCCCGAAATCCACGAGCTATACCAGAGCCGCTTCGACCTGCATGCCTACAATGGCGACGACTCCGGCACGCTGCCCCTCAGCGCCACCTACGTCATCGCGCCCAACGGCAAGATCACCTACGCCTTCCTTGACGCGGACTACACGAACCGCGCCGACCCCGTGGAGGTCATCGAAGAGGTGAAGGCGATCCAGACCGAATAATTGTCGGGGCCACGACATGCGCAGCATGTACGACATGGGCGTAGCCCATCATTGTCCTGTGCGGTCACGCACCGCGGGTCTGGAGCGCGCAGCCCCAGGTCATGCTTTGCAGCCGTACGTCAGCCCTCGTACTGGAAGATGAAAGTGGTCAATCCGGGAAGTGTCAGCTCGAGGCACTGATGACGACCGTCGCGGGACTCGTTCCGCGTCATGAGCCCACCGCCATTGCCCTCGCCCTTGCCACCGTAGCAATCTGCGTTGGTGTTGATAAGTTCCCGCCAGTAACCGGCATAGGGCACGCCAACCAAGTGGGCCTTACGGTCGACCGGAGTGAAGTTGCCGACGACGAGGAAGGTTTCCTTCGGCGAGGCGCCGCAGCGAACAAAGCTCAGCACGGAGTTCTCCCAGTCGCCGCCGTTGATCCACTGGAAGCCCTGCGGATTGCCGTCCATCTTGGCCAGTGAGGGATTGGACAGGTACCAGCGGTTGACATCCGCGACGAGCTTTTGCACGCCCTCGTGGTCCATGTACTGGAGCAGATGCCAGTCGAGAGAGCCATCGTACTTCCACTCGTGCGACTGGCCGAACTCGCAACCCATGAAGAGGCACTTCTTGCCAGGCCAACCCCACATCCAGGCGTAGAGTGAGCGCAGGTCCGCCGCCTTTTCGGTCATGCCCCAGCCACCGCCCATCTTGGTCATCATAGAGCCCTTGCCGTGCACGACCTCATCATGGGAAAAGACTTCGATGAAGCTTTCGGAGTACTGGTAAAGCATCCCGAAGGTCATGTCGTTGTGGTGGAACTTGCGGTAGACCGGATCTTTCTCGAAGTACTGCAGGGTGTCGTGCATCCAGCCCATGTTCCACTTAAAGTCGAAACCCAGACCGTGCTCGGAAGTCGGCTTGGTCACGCCCCCGAAGGCGGTCGACTCCTCCGCGATCATGAGGCTACCCGGGTAGTACTCATGCACGAGGTCGTTGACCTGCCGGAGGAACTCCAGCGCCTCGATGTTCTCGCGGCCGCCGTACTGGTTGGGTATCCACTCGCCCTCCTTGCGGGAGTAGTCGAGGTAAAGCATGGACGCCACCGCGTCGACGCGCAGTCCGTCGATGTGGAAGCGGTCGAACCACGCCAGCGCGCTGTTGATGAGGAAGCTGCGCACCTCGTGGCGACCGTAGTTGAAGATGAGCGTACCCCAGTCCATGTGCTGCCCCTGGCGGGGGTCGGCGTGCTCGTAGAGACAGGTGCCGTCGAACTCGGCCAGCGCCCAGGTGTCGCGCGGGAAGTGCGCCGGCACCCAGTCGATGATGACGCCGATGTCGTGCTGGTGCAGGTAGTCCACCAGGTACATGAAGTCCTGCGGCGAACCGTACCGGTGCGTAGGGGCAAAGTAGCCGGTGACCTGGTAGCCCCAGGAACCCGAGAAGGGGTGCTCCGCCACGGGCATGAACTCCACGCAGTTGAAGCCCATGCGGTGGCAATACTCGGCCAGCTCCACCGCCATCTCACGGTAGTTCAGCGGACGGTTGCCGTCTTCCACCACCCGCTTCCAGGAGCCGAGGTGGACCTCGTAAATCGACAGCGGCGTCTCCTGCGCCTTCCACTTGGAGCGCTTCTTCAGCCAGCCGTTGTCCTGCCACTCGTAGCCGTCGTCGTCCCAGACAATGGCAGCGTTGTGCGGGGGAGCTTCAAAAAAACTGCCGTAGGGGTCCGTTTTCAGGCGCAGATAGCCGTCCCCACCGATGAGCTCGAACTTGTACTTCGCGCCGGGCTCGACCCCGGGGATGAACAATTCCCACACACCGGAACCACCCAGGGCCCGCATCGGGTGGTAGCGGCCGTCCCACTGGTTGAAATCGCCCACGACCGAGACGCGCTTCGCGCTCGGAGCCCAGACCGCGAAGGACACGCCCTGCACGCCCTCGTAGTGCTGCACCTGCGCGCCGAGCTTGCGATAAGCACGATGGAGGTTGCCCTGGTTGAAGAGGTAAAGGTCGTCGTCGCTCAGCGTCGGCAGGAAGCAGTACGGGTCCCAGAACTGCCGGATCTCGCCGTTGTAGCGCACCGTGCGCAGGCGGTAGTTAAAGGTCTTGTCTCGCCCGGAGATGACGCCCTCGAAGAGTCCGCTCTCGTCGAGCTGCTCCAGCGGCCAGCGCTCGTCGGTGTCGACATCAACGACCTCGCAGGACTGCGCGTCGGCCAGGAAAGCCCGGGCCACAAGCGCCTTCTTGCCCTTTATTTTTGCGGGATGCAGCCCGAGAATATCATGCGGCGCGGCGTGACGCGCCTTGAGAAGCAAGTCGAGGTCTTTTTTGGCAAGTATCACGGTATCAACGATTCAAACCCATACCCCCCGCGCTTGTCGATGCGAAACGTTGGTAAGCTAAAAGCCCAAAGCTCAAAGCCAAAAGTCGGAATTCCTTTTTGCTTTCAGCTTTTCGCTTTCCGCTTTTAGCTCCTCTTCATGAACCACTGGCTCCTCAAGTCCGAACCCGACGTATTCTCCATCGACGACCTCAAGGCGCGCGGCAAGAAAGGCGAGCCCTGGGACGGCGTCCGCAATTACCAGGCCCGTAACTTCATGCGCGACGACATGAAGAAGGGCGACCTCGCTCTCTTCTATCACTCCAACACCGACGTACCCGGCGTCGTCGGCGTCATGGAGGTGGCCAAGGAGGCGCAGCCCGACCCCTCCGCCCGCGACCCCAAGAGCAAGTACTACGACCCCAAAGAGACGGCCGAGAACCCCCGCTGGGTTTGCTGCACCTTCCGCTTCGTGGAGAAATTTCCCCGCACCGTCAGCCTCGACGAAATCAAGGCCGACAAAAAGCTCGCCGAGATGCGCGTGGCCCAACGCGGCAATCGCCTCTCGATAACGCCCGTGACCAAGGCTGAGTTCGAGCGCATTTGTAAATTGGCAAAAAAGTAAACTCAACCGCGATTGACAGCGGCAGGGCGTGGGTTAGCTTTGCTTAACAACCCTATACCCTGAACTTATGAGTTACCCTAAGCCTAAATTCAAAAAGCGTTACCAGAACTTCATCGGCGGCAAGTGGACCAAGCCCGTCGACGGCAAATACTTCAAGAACCCCTCGCCCATCGACGGCGAAGTCTTCTGCGAAATTCCCCGCAGCAACGAGAAGGACATCGATCTGGCCGTCAATGCCGCCTGGAAGGCCGCCGCCACCTGGACCAAGACGTCCGCCGCCGAGCGCAGCACCATCCTCAACCACATCGCCGACCGCCTCGAGGCCAACCTGGAAAAGCTCGCCGCCGTCGAGACCTGGGAGAACGGCAAGGCCATCCGCGAGACCCTCAACGCCGACATCCCGCTGGCCATCGACCACTTCCGCTACTTCGCCGGGGTCATCCGCGCCGAGTCCGGCGACATCTCCGATATCGACTCCAGCACCGTCTCGATGGAAGTGCACGAGCCCCTCGGCGTCGTCGGGCAAATCATCCCGTGGAACTTCCCCATCCTCATGGCCACGTGGAAGCTCGCGCCCGCCCTGGCCGCCGGCAACTGCGTCGTGCTCAAGCCCGCCGAGCAAACCCCGGCCAGCATCCTCGTCGTCATGGAACTCATTGCCGACCTCCTCCCGGACGGCGTCGTGAACGTCGTCAACGGCTTCGGCCCCGAGGCCGGCAAACCCCTGGCCTGCCACAAGCGCATCAAGAAAGTCGCCTTCACCGGAGAGACCACCACCGGGCGGCTCATCATGCAGTACGCCTCGGAAAACATCATTCCGGTCACACTGGAGCTCGGCGGCAAGTCTCCCAACATTTTCCACGAAAGCGTTATGGACGCCGACGACGGCTTCCTCGACAAAGCGGTGGAAGGCTTCGTGCTCTTCGCGCTCAACCAAGGCGAGATCTGCACCTGCCCCTCCCGTGCCCTCGTCCACAAAAAGATTTACGACAAGTTCATGGACCGCGTCCTCAAGCGCGTCAAAGCCATCAAGATGGGCGACCCGCTCGACCCCGCCACCATGATGGGCGCGCAGGCCTCCAACGATCAGTACGAGAAAATTCTCAGCTATATCGACATCGGCAAGCAGGAAGGCGCCAAGGTCCTCATCGGCGGCAAGGCGTACAAAAACAAGAAGTACCCCAAGGGCTACTACATCACGCCGACCGTCTTCGAGGGGAAGAACAAGATGCGCATCTTCCAGGAGGAAATCTTCGGCCCCGTCGTCAGCGTCACCCCGTTCAAGGACGACGCCGAGGCGCTCCACATCGCCAACGACACCCTCTACGGCCTCGGGGCCGGCGTCTGGACCCGCGACGTGCACCAGATGCACGCCTTCGCCCGCGGCATCGAGGCCGGGCGCGTCTGGTGCAACTGCTACCACGCCTACCCCGCGCACGCCTCCTTCGGCGGCTACAAAAAGTCTGGCATCGGCCGCGAAACGCACAAGATGATGCTCAACCACTACCGCCACACCAAGAACATATTGATGTCCTTCTCGCAGTCCAAGCTGGGATTTTTCTGAGATGGGATGTGAGATTTGTGATGTGAGATATGAGATGGGAGATGTGAGATGCTAGAAAAATTTGATGCAGCAAAGCGATGTGTACGCGCTAACCTCGTATCACATACCTCATAACTCATATCCCACATCTCCCAACCCATATCTCCCATCCCCTATCTCATATCTCACATCCCATATCCCACATCCCATCCGATGCCCGAGCGTGTAAAGATCACCGAAGCGGCGGAGAAGGTCGTCGAGCAGCTCCGCGCCGAGCACGGCCCGCTTTTATTCCACCTCAGCGGCGGCTGCTGCGACGGCTCCGCGCCCATGTGCCTGGCGCAAGGGGACTTTCTCATCGGCTCGCGGGATTTAAAACTCGGCACCATCGCGGACTGCCCCTTCTACATCGCCGAGGACACCTTCTCGTATTACCGTGCCTGCGAAATCACCGTGGATGTGACACCCGGCCGCGGCGCCAGCTTCTCCCTCGAAATCCCCCTGGACCTGCGCTTCCTCATCCGCTCCCGCATCCTGAGCGATAAGGAAATCAAAGCCTTGCCGAAGCCGACGCACTCCGCTTAAGGCTTCACAAAGTCCGTCGGCACTGCGATAGATGAAGTCGTGGCAAAACTAAAAACGTTCGAGGACGCCGTCGCCTTCGTGCTGGAGAACAAGGTCGTGACCGTCTTCGGCAGCAAGGGCTCGCCCCACCCCTCGCTCTGGGACAACACCGCGCTCTCCGCCGCCAAACCCAAGTCCGGCTGGAGCCCGCGCGTCCGGGCCGTGTGGGACTGGAAAACGCGCATCCCCATGACCTATCCCGACGAGGTCTTCTACGGCAAGCTCCCCGACGGCGACGCCGCCCTCATCGAGATGGACCACCTGCGCGCCGTCCACTACCCCGAGGCGCACCGCCCCGTCACCGAGCTGCCCCCGCTGGCCCAGGAGGTCTACGAACTCATCCGCAACGAGCCCAACTACACCGGACCGCTCCGCAAGCAGGCCATCGAGAAAACCGGCACGACCAAAAGCCGCTTCGACACCGCCCTCAAGCACCTGCAAAGCTCCCTCAACATCGTCCGCTCCCTCGACCCCGACCACGACAGCGACTTCTGGCTCCCCTTCAAGGACGTGCATCTCGACACCGTCCAGATGTGGGAAAACCAAAGGTAGGGACGGACCGCCGGGCCGTCCACGGATGCCTCGGCGAGGCATCCCTACCCTGTGTGGCAACTCACCCGCCCACCTTAAAGCTTCACAAAGCTTCCTCAGTCCGTAATAGTTTCGGGCAAGATGCCCGATGACGCCACTACTCCGCCGGATGATTTAAACGCCCCGCTTCAGCCGCTCTTTCTCTTCAGCGATGAGCCCGTCCTGGAATTCGAAAAGACGGCCCGCGACGACGCCAAGCGCTTCGCCCGCACCATCGCCGGGACCGTGCTGGGCGTCAACGGCCCTTTCAACATCGGGGTCTTCGCCGGGTGGGGCCAGGGCAAGACCTCCGCCCTGCGCCTCGCCCAAGACCAGCTCGATCGCGAGGCCCGCTCACCCGACAAGCCCGAGGGGCACGATATCGTCACGGTCTGGGTCAACGCCTGGAAGTACGAGCACGACAACGACCCCATCCTGCCGCTCATCGCCTGCATGGTCGACGCCATCGAGCAAAAACAGGCCAAGCTCAAGGCGCTCGAACTGGAATTCAAGGACGGCCAGGAACTCACCGAGCCTCAACGCACGCGCAAGCAAATCGTCGAGCGCACCAAAACCTTTTACAGCCGGGCCAAGCGCGCGCTGCGGGCCATCGGCTACGGCACCAACGCCAAGGTCAAGCTCGGCCTGCCCGGCTTCGCCGAGGTCGAGGCGGGCTTCGTGGCCAAGGAGATGATCGACCGCGACGACGACCTGGCCCGCACCCGCGACCCCCTGCTCGACCAGTCCATCTACTACAAGGCCGACACCATCCTGGAGGAGCTGTACCGCGGCTTCGCGGACGAAAAGGAAATCTCCCAGACCAAAATTGTCGTCTTCATCGACGACCTCGACCGCTGCTTCCCCAAAAAGGCTCTAGACCTGCTCGAGTCCATCAAACTCGTCCTCGCCCACCCCGGCTTCGTCTTCTGCATGGCCATCGACCGGGACGTCATCGACGCCTACCTGCGCAAACGCTACGAGCAGGACTACGGCCTCAAGGAGTACGGCATCGCCGGGGGCGGCCACTACCTCGACAAGCTCATCCAGCTCCCGCTCTACCTGCCCCGCGCCCACGAGGCCTTCGAGAAGCACGTCGCCTTCGAGCTGGAGCAGTACGAACAGCGCCTTGATAACTTCTACAAGGGCGACCTACCGGAAAACACCCGGCAGGTCATCGACGCCCTCAAAGATTCCCAGGAGGCCATCACACTCGGGACGGACGCTAACCCCCGCGCCCTCGTCCGCCTCCTCAACCGCCTGCTCATCGACAGCCGCCTCTGGCAAGGCCAGCCCGCCGAAGACCAAAAGAAAGTCAGTATTGAGCAATTTATCTCTCTCGCTGCCATCTCCCGCCTTCTCGAAGACCGCCTCGGCCACAAAGACTACGAGTGGCTGGTAGATGCGGGAAAACAAATAGTAAAAATATTGCAGGTCTTTATTCAACAGGCCTCAAAAAACAGCACAACATTGCTAGATGAGATTGAATTTGCACTGGAAAAGAATGGTAAACTATCAACGAGAGCAACTGTAGGAGATAATACAATTATGGAGCGCAACAGAGCATACAACTGGATGGGAAGCATGCAAAGGGAATCGCGCAGCTATGCTCATAGTCTACATGGACGATTTGAATCCATATGTGCCAAACTTGATGAGCGCCCTTACCTTAAGAAAATGCTACTATGTCCACATGGAGAAGCCTGGCTCAAGGACACCAATGGTCGCGAACTCATAGAGAACTACCTCGCTGCCTCTCGCCAACCAGAGGATGAGCAGGTTGAAGAGCCAAAGCAGTCCTTTGAGGAACTGGCTGCCATAATAAATGACAAGGACAAGTCAGATAGCCAACGTAAAGCTGCAATCAGTCTTCTCGCTGTGGACTATCCAGAGCATACGCAGACTCCTGAACTTCTGTGGCAATGTTTGAAAGACAAACAGGATATTAGGTATGTGCGTGAAAGAGCCCTGCACGGCCTTATAAAAACGAATAATTGCAACGAAGATTTACGTGCCTATTTAGTTAATCTGCTACGAGATAAAGATGAGGCTTGGTGGCTGCGCTGTAACGCTATCCGTGCATTAAATAGGCACTGGCTGGAAGACAACAACGTGAGACAGCTAATCATTGAAGTTTTAAAGGATAAAGAAGACGATAGGGGAGTACGTGGAATTGCGAGCTATACCCTCGCAAAGCATTGGAAGGGTGATGAAGACATTCGGCACTTGCTCATCCAATGTCTAGCTGACTCAGATGATGCAACTTATACACGTTCTCAGGTAGTTATGGGTCTTGCTGAGTATTGGCAGGGTAACAGCGAAGTCAGGTACGCTCTCATCGACTTCCTTAGCAAGCCACCAGAAGATTTATTCTTCCACTCAGAATGGGCAGAAGACCTAGTCGAGCAGTACAAAGACGACCCGGAGCTGCGGGATTTGTTCGCCAAGTATGTGGAGAAGGAGGACGAGGGGCCGGTCGGGGATGCTGAGGCGGGGTAGGCGCGGGATGAGGCGATGCGGGCAATCTATAACCCTACCCGCCTGGGGTTTCGATGACGAGTTTGCCGAAGGCGTGGGTCTGGTCTTCCATAGGGACGGAGTACTCCAGGTAGTGCACGCCGTCCTCGGTGTAGATGCGCTTCTGCACCGCGCCGCCGGTCCACGGTTCGCCCTCCAGGCCGGATGAGATTTCAAAGTGGTAGTAGGTCGTCTCGGCGTCCTCGTTCAGCACGGAGCGCCAGACGAAGCGGTCGCCGTCCGCTTCCACGCGTTCGGCCGGGCGGCTGGCATGGCCGGGGCTGGTGCCCTGGAAAAACTCGAGCAGGTTCGCCCGGCCATCCCCGTCGGGGTCGGCATCGGGGTGCCAGGGGCTCAACAGGCCCTCCAACGCGACGTTGCCGAAGTACAGGTTCGCCCAGGCCATGTAGCGGATGCCGAAGGAACCCGGTTCGCTCAGGAACAAGACCACCGGCAGGGTCAGCTCGGGCGTGAGCGGGTCGTTGCTGGTGATGACCAGATTCATGGCGTGGCGGCCGGCGTCCAGGGTCGACGTGTCGATGGAAACGTCAATCGCCTCCGAGCCACCGGCAGCGAGGACGCCCGTGGTCGGCGTCAGGCTCAGCCAAGGCGGCGTGACATGATCGAGGGCCGTGCGCACGTTGAGCCGGCCGCCCGAGAGCATCTTGCCGGAGAGCGCCGGGAGTGGGTCCACGGAATCCAGCAGGGCCTGCTTGATCTCGGCGGCGGTGGCGGCAGGCGCATACGCCTTGAGCAGCGCGGCGGCCCCGGAGACATGCGGCGTGGCCATGGACGTGCCGCTCTTGCTGCCGTAGCCGTTATTCGGCAGCGTGCTCAGAATGGAGGAGCCCGGCGCGGCCAGGTCGACCGAGGTGGCACCGTAGCAGGAAAAGGACGAGAGCGCGTCGTTGTGGTCCGTAGAGGCGACGGCGATGATGTTGTCGGCATCGTAGGACGACGGGTAGTGCGGGCTCGAGTCGTTGTTGCTGGAAGTATTACCGGCGGCAGCGATAAAGAGCTGCCCGGCCTCACCGGCGGCGGCGATGACATCGTGCAACGCAGAACTGAAGCTGCCCCCGCCCCAACTGTTGCTCGTCAGGTCGACGCCCACGGTGACGGCGTACTCGACGCACTTGATGGCGTTGGTGGTCGAGCCGCTGCCACTATCGGCCAGGAACTTGATCGGCACGATGGTGCAAAAAGGCGAGACGCCGACCACGCCGGTGCCATTGTTGCCGAGGCCCGCGATGGTGCCCGCGCAGTGCGTACCGTGGCTATGGCCGTCCATCGGGTCGTTGTCGTTGTTGGCGAAGTCCCAGCCGTGCACATCGTCGACGAAGCCGTTGTCGTCGTCGTCGATACCGTTGTCAGGAATCTCGCCGGGGTTGGTCCATATGTTGGCCGCCAGATCGGGATGGTTGTAGTCCACCCCGGTGTCAATGACCCCGACGAGGACGCTGCGACTGCCGGTGGAGAACGCCCAGGCCTCGTCGGCGTCGATATCCGCATCGGGCGTGCCTCCGGTCTGGCCGGTGTTCCTCAGTCCCCACAGTTCGTCGAAGCGCGGGTCGTTCATCGTTACCGGCTGATCGAGGCTCACGATGTAATCAGGCTCGGCGTAGCGCACGCGCGGGTCGGTGGACAAGGTCGTGACGGCGGCGGCGGTACTGGTGGCCTCGGGGAGCTCCAGCACGACGAGGCCGTCGACCAGCTTTGAGCGGTAGGCCACGTTCGCCCCGAGCAGGTAAATGAGCGCGTCCTCCTCGGCGGCGTCCACCCCCGGCTCCAGCCGGACGATGAGCGAGCCCGGAGCGGCTGCGGCGGAGAGGTCCGGCGTCGGCGCCGAGGCCTGCGCGAGCGCAGCGGCGGCCTGAAGCTTCGGAGGCTGCGTATAGTGGATGCTCCATTCCAGCGGCGAGCTGCCCACGTTGAAGAGCGTAAAGCTGCGCGAACCGGACTGCCCTGGCATCAGCTCGAATTCCAGCCGCGAATCACTCACCTGAACAATCGGCGGCTCAAGCGCCTCGGCGGTCAGAGGCACCGCATAGACCGGGTCGCTTTCGTCGTTGCTGAAGATATCCAGCATCGCATCCAGGGAGCCCGGACCCGAAGGCTGGAAGCGAATCGTGACCGCTGTGCGCTGGCCCGGAGCGATAGCCAGCGGGAAATCCGTCCCGATGACGTCGATGTCGCTGCTGTCGGCGAAGATGTCGTCGACGATCAGGACATCCGTGCCCGAATTGACGATCTCCAGCTCCCGCGTCTCCATGTTGCCGACAAAGAGCGTGCCAAAGTCCAGCAACCCGGGGGTGACCTGGATACCCGGCGCGCCTTCCACTTCCAGCGTCACCGGCACCATAAACTCGGGGCTGAGCGGGTCGTTGGTCGTCACGACGATTTCCTTCTCGTAGATACCGGCATTCAGGCGTGACGTATCAACCGTGACGTAAAACTTCTGGGAGCTGCCACCTGCGATTTGCCCTGCGGCAGTATCCAGACTGAGCCATTGCAGGCCACCGCCCGCCGCTTCGTCCGCCGCCACCGCGGAGGGAGGCATCGAAACCGACGCACTGCCAATCAGGTTGCCCGTATCGGGGTCCAGGTAGCGCAATACGGTGGACCCCGCGTCGCCGACAATCAGCGCGCTGGCAGCCTCCGAATAGCCCAGGCCGTAAATCGTTCGGGTATTGCTGAGCTGGTTGATGACCGCGCCGGTCTCCACATCGATTTCGGAAATAGCGCCGCCGAAATTTGCTACGAACAAGGTGCCCCGGCTACCCCCCGCCGTGATGCCCCCGCCGATGGATACCTGCGGGTTCAGGTAGCGGACGAGTTCCAGCTCCGAATCGTAAACCGCAATACGCCGAAAGCCATATTCCTGAACGTAGAGAAACTCACCGTCATGCGCCAGGCCGTCGATGGGATTGATGATTGTTTTCGAGGCAGAGACCTGACCTGACGTCACATCGAACTGGTAGAGCGTCCTTCTGCCGAAATAATTGTAGAAATACAGGAACTCCCCGTCATAGGCCAGGCCATCGGGTCCACCGGAGGCCCTCTCAGGCAAGTCAATCGTACGGATGGTCTCGCCGGTCACCGGATCGATCTGAAGGATAGCGCTGCCCGCGCCCACTATGAAAATCGTAGCCTCCGCGATGCCTTCCGTGGTGTTGCTCAGGACCAGCAACGGCGCCGGTTCAGGTGACGGACGGAGATAAGGATCGTCCGCAATCATGACTCCGGCAACCTCCAGCGCGTCGTCCCCAGGTACATTGCGCACGGACAGGCTGACCTCAAGCGGTGAGGTGCCAATGGCGGTATTGCCGATCTTGATGCTCTTCGTGGCGGTGTCGCCCGACAAAAGATGGAAAAACAGCGAGGATGGCGTGACACTAGCCGTGGGCGCAGGCTTGCCGCTGCCGCTCAGTGTAATCGCGACCGTGGGATTGTCGGGGTCGTTGGAATTTATCTGCAAAACTGCCTCGTCCAGCCCCGGGCCATCCGGCGTGTAGTGCAATGGCATGTCGAAGGACCCACCGGGCGCCATCACAAGAGAGCCGGTCCACTCGACAGCGAACAAGGCGCTGTCCGTGGTCATGGAATTGATCACCAGAACGGATGTTCCGGTGTTCGCCATGGTTAAGGTCAGTGTCTTTTCGGTCCCCAAATCCACCAAGCCAAAATCGATTGGGCTGGTGGAAACGCTCAGCTCGGGGTCGACGACCACCGTAACCGTCAACGGCACGACGAACTCCGGATGGTCCGGGTCGTCCGTCTGTACGACCACATCGACGTGATGATCGCCAGCCGCCAGTGTGGAGGAGCTGATATTCAAATCGATATCCGACATCCAGTTACCGGACGTGCCGCCGGAGGTTCTCGGCATTGATATCCAACTGGGCGTGATTTCATTGTCCGTCCCCGACTCCCGGAAAATCACCGACCACCACAACGTTCCATCGCCGTTGTTTTCGAGCCAGAGAGTCTCGCTGGCGGTGAGGCCCTGGTTGACCGTCAGCGCGACCGGGGTCACGTCCATGGCTGCATCCGGAAAATCTTCTCCCAGCGCGGAGAGCGGAATCGAGTATGAGTTGCCGGTCTCCTCGTTGGTCGTGAAGGTCAACGCACCGCTGACAGCGCCGACGCTTTCCGGGGAGAAGGTCACCTCTATAGGTGCGGACTCCAGCGGCTGTAGCGTCAGGCTATCCGGTGTCATCGAGAATGGTGCACCGGTCGCAATGCCGGAGAGCGTCAACTCCTCGCCGCCGAGATTTTCCGCAGTGAGGGAGAGCGTTTTGGTCCGGTCGATACGCACGTCACCAAAGTTGAGAGCGGACGCGCTCAATTTCAAATTCGGTGGCCCGGTGGGAGCGCTGTCCGGGTTGGCAATCCAGCGGAAGTTGTCGAGGGCCACGCGATTGGAGCCGCTTACATCACTGGTCAGGTGAACGCGAACACTGGAAATATCCGAAGCGGATGTCGAGAAAGCGCCGGTGGAAAAGACCTCACCGTTCAAAGCGACAGTCATTGTATTACTCGCTAGCGAAATATCGATGCGTATCGTAAAAAGCTCATCGAACGGAAACGTCCCCATGTTAGGTCCCGCAAAGGCAACGTCGATGGTGCCATCAGGCTGAAAGTCGATGCGATGGGTGGACGGAGTATCCAAATGCACGACCAATTCCCCGTCGGTCAATTTATCCACGTACATATCGAACTCGATGCGGTACTCATCCGCTCCCCGATTGCCGTTAAACTGAATCTGTTCATAATAACCGCAACAAGCAGATGTGCCGCCTTCGAACTCCAGGCAGGAATCCGCATAACCACCGATCGACGTAATAATCTTGGGCGAACCGAAATTGACAGCTCCAATGCCATCCGGCTCGCCGCTGATCGGAGCGCCACCGTCGGCATGAGGCGGGATGGAAAAGGTGGCGTCGTAGACGACCGTCTGGACTGCATCGACGGCACTGACCGGCATCGCGTAAAGCGCATCCTGGAACGTATCCGCATCGTAGACACTTCCCTGTGCCACATAGGCCGCAAGCAATGGTTCCCCGCGCGCGGCCTGGCGCACGAACTCCGCCGCCTCCACTGCGGTCAGTCTGAGGTCCTTGGCGAAAACCCGAGCGGCCGCGGCAGCCACCTTGGGCGCGGCCATGGAGGTACCGCTGCGCGTGCCGTAGAAACCGCCGGGCTCCGTGCTTTGGATGTCAGCTCCCGGCGCAAGCAGATCGACCGCGTAGGCATCGTAGTTGGAAAAAGCGGCCAGTGCGCCTGAGCCGTCCGTGGCCCCGACAACGATGAGGTTGTCCAAATCGTAAGCCGCCGGATAGACCGGATACTCGGTCAGGGAGGCGCCGGAGTTACCCGCAGCCGCCACGAAAAGCGCTGGGGAGTCTTGCATGGCCTGCTTCAGGGCCGGCGATGATGCGGAAGCCGCCCAGGACAGGTTGACCACGCGTACCCCGAGCAGGTCCAGATAGCGGATCGCCGCGACGGCATCCGAGACCGTGCCGAGGCCGCTGGCATCCAAGATACGCGCGGGCACGATATCGAGGCCCGAAGCGCCCTCCCCGCCTTCGGCCACCCCGCAAAGGATGCCCGCGACGTGGGTACCGTGCCCGTTGAGGTCGTCCGGCTCGGCGTCATTGTCCACGAAGTCCCAGCCGGCGAGATCGTCGTTGTAGCCGTTGGCATCATCATCCACACCGGCCTGGCCTTCCACTTCGCTGCCATTGAGAAAAACGTAACCACTCAACGCCGGATGGTCCGCATCGAGCCCCGAGTCGACCAAGCCAATGGACACCCCATAAAGCGTGGATGACGTCGCGCCGCCGTTGCTTGCCAACACGAGCGGATCGGCAGGCTGGGTATCACAGGTGTACACCAGATAATCCGCTTCGGGAACGAATCCACTGGCGAAAAGCTGCCTGAGCAGGTCGGGGACCGTATCGATGTCCGGCGCGGTGTCCACCACCAGATAGAGATTGCCGGCTGGTTGCGGCACGAGGGTCAGATTCTTCCTGTTCGTGAACTCGTGCAGCCGCTCGGCCTCGAGACGGCTTCGAGCTTGTACCAGCACATGAGAGCCCACCATCGCGCGTGTCCGCACCTCGCCATCCGCCCGCAGGCTGCGCTCAAGCCGGACCCATCCATACTTGAAGGGCGCGTCCAGCAGGTCGACGCGCCGGTCGGCCTCCGTGCGGCTGTCCACAATGCGCGAAGCCGCCAGCAGGTTTGAAAACGGCCCCGCCGTTGTCCAAGCGGATGCCTCCGGAGCGGCTTGAACGGGAGCGACAGGAGCCTCGGCGGGTGCATCCATGTACACCACCTCCACCTTCTCGGCCTGAGCCACTTCGGTGTCCAGTGCCGCCTGGACCGGTGGCCCGCTTCCCCCATCCCTCAAGGCGTTAAAAACCAAGCCAATAGACGCCAGCATGCAAAGCAACGCCATGCCAATAATGCGTCTGGAGGGAGGGTGCATATTTATTTGGATACAGAAGGACTCATTCTATTACTATCTTCTGAGCGGACTTTTGTCACACTAAAAGAGAGCCCATACATCGTATCATGGCATCAGCAGGCTACCTGATAGGTGTGATAAATACGGCGCAATAGAGACCAGTCGTCTCCCTCCTACTCGACCATGCTGAAGCCGTCCGGCTCGGGGGATTTCTTGTCCTTGGCGGCCTTCGGCGTGGAGGACTTATCCGAAGCATTCTGCCCGCCGTCGCGTTTACTACTTCCCTTGGAATAGTAGTCGTAGTTGGCCGTGTAATAGTTGTAATCGCCTTCGCCGGTGGGCGGCACGCGGTTGAGCACGACGCCGAGCGGCTTGGCGCCGTTCTTCTCCAGAATGTCGGTGGCGCGGAGGGTCATGGCGCGCGGATTGCGGCGATGTTGCACTACCAACAGGACGCCGTCGGCGCACCCGGCGATGACTGCCGCGTCGCTGACCCCGATGACCGGGGGCGAGTCCAGCAGGATGCGGTCGAAGCGCCCGGCTAGATTTTCCAGCAGATCGCGAAAGCGCTTGGCCTGCAGAACGGTCAGGTGGAACACGCCACGCCCGCTGGGCATGATGGACAGACCCGGAACTCCGCAGGCATGGATGGCCGCGTCAGCCTTGGCGGGATCGCTAAGCGCGTCGATGAGGCCCGGGCTGCGCTCGACCTCGGCGCGCTCGTGCTGGGTAGGCCGGCGCAGGTCGGAGTCTATGAGCAGCACCTTCTGCCCGGACAAGGCCATGGCGGCAGCGAGGTTGTACAGCGTGGTCGACTTCCCCTCGCCCGGACCGGCGGACTGCACTGTGAGGATGCGTGCGGCGTCCTTGCCCGCAGCGAGATCGAGATTCGTCTGCACCACCCGGTAGGGCTCGGCCTCGGGGCCGTTAAAACTCTCCTTTGTCAGCAACGAAACCTCGCGCGGGACCACCCCGAGGATGGGCAGACCGAGCTGCGCCTCGAGGTCCTCGATGGAGCGGAAGCTGGTGTCGAGGAACTCCACCAAGAGCGCCACGCCGATGCCCAGCGCACCACCCGCTACCAGCGCCAGCAGCATGTTGAGCAGCCAGCTGGGGCGCTCGGGGAAGCTGGCGGGCTCCGCAGCGTTGAGAATTTCGATACTCTTCTTCGGTGCCTGAAAGTCGATTTCGCGCTGCCGCAGGGTCAGCTTCAGCGTCTGGTAGATGCGTTCCTCCTCGCGGAGCTTTTCCACAGCGTCCTCGAATGGCCGCATGACCGAACTGGCCGACGAAATCTGTGCCAGCCGGGCGGACTTCAACTGCGTCTCAAGCTCCGTGACGCGCGCCTGGGACTCCAAATAGGCGATTTCCAGCGACTTAGCGTAACCGTCCAAAAGGTCGTTGAGCTGCTTCTCGATGAGGGCGAGATTGCCCTGCGCCGCCTGCAAGTCCGGGTGGTTTTCCCCGAGCTGCCCGCGCATGCGCGTGACCTGCTGCTGCGCCACCAGATAGGCCTGCAGGAGGTCCTTGATATTCGGGTCCTGAATGAGTTCGGAATTGACGAGGTTCAGGCGGTCCTCACTCGGTATCTTCTTAAAATTCTCCCAGCGGGATTTGCGCCCGATGGCGTCCAGACGCAGGCTGACCAAGGTCCGCTCCATGGCGCGGAGGTTCTCGATTTCCTGCGTCATCATCTCCGAGTCGAGGTTCACGCCGGACACGCCCAACTCAGCCCGCAGCTTCTCTACCTGGTCCCGTTGCGCGGCCACGACAGCCTCCTGGGATTCAAGCTCCTTTTTCAGGCGGGCCACGCCCTCGATCTGGTCAGAGACGGCGAAGGCCACGCGGTCCTCGGCATAGATTTGCGCGATGGCGTTGGCGATGGCGGCGGCCAAACGAGGGTCCTCACGCGCCCACACGCCGATGTCGATAAGCGCGGTGCCGGCCTTGGCACTGTCGATATCGAGCATCTTGTAGCGCAGGATGCGGTAGGCCTGCTCCGGTGAGAGCGTTTCGCCCTCGGCGAAGACGTTACCCAGCACCTGCTGGAGGTCCAACGCCTCGATGACCTGATAGAGGATTTGCTTGCTGCGCAGTATCTCGAGCTGCTCCTGCGTGAAATACGGGTCGAAGAAGCCCTGGCTCTCGGCCTGGAACAGCGACACTTTCTCCTCCGGCTTCTGCACCCGGATCATGGCGGTGGACAGATACCAACGCGGCATGAAGGCTGTCACAATGGCCGCCGTCACCAGCGTCAGCAGCAGCAGGACAAAGATGAGAGCCTTACGGGCGTTGAGTACGGCCAGGATCTGGCCGAGGGTCAGCCCGTCTGTGTTGGGTGCAGTTTGCGCCATCCGATTGCGTTACAGAAAGAAAGGTGCGTTTTAACCCCTCCGCCCCACCCTGGCAAGCGCCTTGTCCCTGTCAGGCAGCCGAGAGCATCTGAAAGCTTATTGAGCACCACTATTGTAAAAGTACGGTGAATAACCAACCCTTGACAAAGGGGGGCTGGCACGGCCTTAATACCGGATTTAAAGATGGAGAAGCCAAAGTACTCCCTCGATTTCGAGAAGCCCATACACGACTTGGAAGAGCAGCTCACCAAGTTGCGCCAAACCTCCGCCCAGTCCGACATCGACGTGGAGGAGGAGATCCGCGCCATCACCGAGAAGCTGGAATCGACCAAGAAGCGCATCCACAGCGCGCTGACGCCCTGGCAAAAGGTGCAGCTCGCCCGGCATCCGGCCCGCCCTTACGCGCTGGATTACATCGGGGCGCTCTTCGACGAGTTTGAGGAGCTGCACGGCGACCGCCTTTACCGCGACGACCGGGCCATCATCGGCGGCACCGCGCTCTTCAACGGCGAGCCTGTCATGGTCATCGGCCAACAAAAAGGCCGCACGACCAAGGAAAACCTCGCCCGCAATTTCGGCTGCCCCAATCCCGAAGGCTATCGCAAGGCCCTGCGCCTGATGAAAATGGCGGAGAAATTCTCCATGCCCATCGTCTGCCTCATCGACACCCCCGGGGCCTTCCCCGGCATCGGAGCAGAGGAGCGCCACGTGGCCGAGGCCATCGCGGTCAACATCCGCGAGATGAGCGCGCTAACCACTCCCATCATCGCCGTCGTTATCGGCGAAGGCGGTTCCGGCGGCGCCTTGGGCATTGCCGTGGCCGACAAGGTGCTGGTCTTCCAGAACGCCTACTATTCCGTTATTTCGCCCGAGGGCTGCGCCGCCATCCTGTGGAAGGACCGCGTCCACGCCCCCCGTGCCGCCGAGGCGCTCAAACTGACCGCCGAAGGCCTGATCGAGCTCGGCATCGCCGACGAAATCATCGAGGAGCCCCTGGGCGGCGCCCATGTGGACCCCAGCCAGGCCTCGCTCAATCTCCGCGACGCCATCGAGCGCAACCTCTCCCCGCTCAAGAAGCTTTCCACTGCCAAGCTCTTGGACGGGCGCTACGCCAAGTTCCGCGCCATGGGCCAGTTCGACGAAAAGTCCCCCGCCGTCGTCGAATTCGCCAAAGAAGCTTAAGCAAGGCAGCGGGTCAGGGACGCGATACTTAGGCCAGCCAGCCCTTTAGTGCTTCGGCGTCGGCCAGGAACTGCTCCGGGGCATCGCCCTTGACGAACTCAATGAGTGCGTAGGGCGGCTGGAACTCGGCAAAGAATGCCTTCCAGCGCTCCTCGCCGTCGGCCAAGGGCTTGCGGTCGCATTTACCGTCGGCGGTCATATCCCAGGTGTAGACGTGGAAGTAATCGATCCAGTCCCGGACGCCCAACAGGGATTCCATCTGCTGCTCATAGGGCATGATGAGCGTCGGCTGCCAGAGCGTCTTGAGATTCGGATGATTAACGGCTTCCAGGAGTTGTACGGCGGATTCCAGCGTTTCGGTCAAGGTGTTGGCGTGAAACTCCAGCGCGATGCCGACCCCGCGTGCGGATGCCTGCTCGGCAGCGGACCGGAGGTTGGCCGCGACAGCCTCGCGGTAGTCCGGTGTGGCGTCGACAGGCCGCTTGGTTCCGGGCCAAACGCGAATGGTGGGCGCGCCCAGGGCCACGGCGGTGTCGAGAACGGAAGCGAAGGTCAGCCCTTCGGCCTCACTGTCCACCGTGCGGTAGTAGGAGCCGTACGAGGCGACTTCGAGCCCGGCTTCGCGGGTCATGGCCGCTACTTCACGGGCTTTTTCGAGGTCGCCATGCGGCACATGGACGTCCCCGCCCCACTCGATGGCATCGACGCCCGCCACCTGGCAGAGGTCGGTAATCTGCTGCGGCGTGAGCTGTCGAAAGGTGATGGATACGAGTCCTGTTTTGGTCATGATTCAGTATCAGGCTAAGCGTGCAAAATTGTCCTCGGTGATGGGATGCATCGGCTCGTCCCCGCGCAGGTAGCGGCGGCACTCCTCCATGGCCATACGGCCCATGCGACGGCACTCGCGCCCCATCGAACCGGCAATGTGCGGCGACAGGATGACGTTGGGCAAGGTATACAGCGGAGAGTCCGGCTCGGGTGGCTCGGGGTCAGTCACATCGAGGACGGCGAGCAGGTCCGGACGAGATTGCAGCACCGAAATCATTTCCGGCTCGTCCACCACCGCGCCACGGGAGGTATTGATAAAGGTAGCCCCCTGAATCATGGAACTGAAATGAGCCCCTTTGATCATACGTAGCGTTTCATCGAGCTTGGGTGTGTGCAGGGAAACGACGTCGCAGATGGCGAAAAGCTCGGACAGGCTCGCCTTGTGCGCACCGAGACTGCGCATGTCCTCGTCGCTGATGAAGGGGTCGTAGGCGTAGATCTCGACGTCCAGCGCGCGCAGACGCTCGCACACCATCTTGCCGATAGCCCCGAGGGAAATAATGCCCACCTTGGTGCCGAAGAAAGCACCGGGCATATCATCATGACGCTGCCAGTTTCTTGTCTCCTTCATGGCAAAGACCTGCTGCCAGGTCTTTTTCAGCGAGAGAATGATCTGTGCAAACGTGAACTCCGCCACCGGACGCGCATTGGCCACATAGGCGCTGGTCACCAGGATGCCCCGTTTCCAGACCGCCGGCGTAATGATGTTCTTGACCGATCCCGCACCGTAAAAAATAGCCTTCAGCTTCGGCATGCGAGCCAGCAGCTTATCATCGAAAACAGGAGCGCCCCAGCCTGAGAAGACAATCTCAGCCTCCGCCAGAGAGTCCGCCAGGGCACTGTCTTCAGGAGAGCCTGGCTCGTCGCGGATGTTCACCAGCGAAGCGATCGCATCGCGCTCATCACGCCCGTAAATGCTTTCGAAGGAATACGCGGGCAGGAAATATATGGCGTTGGGTTTACTCATGGAAAATCAGGAAACTAGCTTCAGGCCTTCGGCTGTCAGACGCGTGATTTCGTCCCACTTGCCTTCCTTCATCAGACCGGCCTTGACGAACCAGGAGCCGCCTACGGCCTCCACTTGCGGAATCGCCGCGTAGGCACCGCAGGTTTCCGGCGAGATACCGCCGGTAGGCACGAATTTCAGCCCGGTGTGACCGTAAGGGCCCACCAACGCCTTCAGCATGGAAACACCTCCGAGGGGCTCGGCGGGGAAAAACTTGACCGCATCGCAACCCAGCGAACGCGCCGTCTCAATCTCAGTCGGGCTGGTGATGCCCGGGTAAATCTGGAGGCCCGCCTCGTGGGCCGCCTCGACGACCAACGGGTTGATGCCCGGCGTCACCAGAAAGCTGACACCGATGTGCTTGAGCTCGGTAATGATGCCCGGCTCCAAAACCGTACCCGCCCCCAGACGCATCTGCGGGAACTTCTTCGCCACCCGCGCAATGCCCTCCAGGGCGGCAGGCGTACGCAGCGTGATTTCGATCTGCTCGAGTCCACCGGCGATCAGGGCCTCGGCCAAGGGCTCGGCCCAGTCCACCTCGTTCAAAACAACTACAGGGAGAAGTCTCTGGTTTTTCATGGTTTTTTCTTGAAAAAACAAAAATAGGCTATAATTTCAACTCAAATAAAAAGATATGGCCGAAAGTCTACCCCCTCTTGATTTCTCATTCGTTCGCGATTTGCGCAAACGGGCGGAGATGACATTGGAAGAGGTATCGAAGCGTTCGGGCATATCCATTGGGGTTCTTTCCAAGCTCGAACGCAATCAGAATCTCGTTGAGCTAGAGACGCTCTACCGGCTCGGGCGGGTCTTCGGCCTGTCCGCCTCGGATGTTCTCGGGCTGGCGGAAAATTGCAGCGCGCACGCCAAACAGGCCGAGCGCTACCGCTCCGGCCCCTTCGACTTCACCAAAATCGCCTTCCAAGGAATCGAGTGCTACCAGGCCTTCGCCAAGGCCGGCGACTCCCTCATGCGACCGGAGGCCCACGGGGACGACTTTGAGATCTGCTGGGTGCAGTCCGGCCGCATCCGCATCAGCTTTACCCGCGAACAGCATGAGCTTAGCGAGGGCGAGGCCCTCAAGTTCGACGCCGCCCTGCACCACACCTACGAAATCCTCGAGGACGCCGAGCTCTTCATTGTCCACCTGACCAAAACGCATCGCTTTTAGCGTCTCAGCATCCCGGGCCAAGAACAACCGGCCCACCAAGCGTTTACTTACCCACACAATACAGCTGCTTCTAATACCACCTATCGCACGGCTTTCTAAATTTCATAATCCATGATCGACCTCTCCCAAGCCCCGCAACTAGCCGAGCTCAAGCCCGCTCTGGAGCGCACCTTTGAGCTCGCCGGCCAAAAAGTCGCCCTCATCGACAAAAACTACGACGAGTCTCAGGGCTCGCCGGTGTTCACCGTCAAGGGTGAGTACACCACGCGTGGCTGGACCGAGTGGACCGAGGGTTTCCGTTACGGCATCGCCGTCCTGCACTTCGACGCCACCGGTGACGAAGCCAGCCTGCAAAGCGGCCGCGAGAAGACCGTCCGACGCATGGCCAGCCACGTCAGCCACATCGGCGTGCACGACCACGGTTTCAACAACCTTTCGACCTACGGCAACCTGCGCCGCCTCATGCTGGAAGGGCGCATCCCGGAAAACGAGTGGGAGCGCAACTTCTACGAGTTGGCGATCAAGGTCTCCGGCGCAGTCCAAGCCGCCCGCTGGACCGTGCATCAGAAAGGCGGCTTCATCCACAGCTTCAACGGCCCGCACTCGCTCTTCGTCGACACGATTCGCTCCTGCCGCATCCTCATGGTGGCACATCAGCTCGGGCACGTCCTCATGGGCGAAGGCGACAAGGCCATCAGCCTGCTCGACCGCGCCCTGCAGCACATCCGCTCCACCGCAGAGTACTCCGTCTTCTACGGCGAGGGTCGCGACAGCTATGATGTCGCCGGCCGCACCGCCCACGAGTGCGTTTTCAACACCAAGGACGGTGCCTACCGCTGCCCCAACTCCCAGCAGGGCTATACCGGGTTCAGCACCTGGACGCGCGGCCAGTCCTGGGCCGCCGTGGGCTTCCCTGAAGAGCTGGAGTTGCTTGCCACCATGCCCGATGAAGCCTTCGAACCCTACGGCGGTAAAGCGCTATGGGAATCTTTGATGCTCAAAGCCGCCACCGCCATCGCGGACAACTTCATCGAGAACACCCCCACCGACGGCATCAGCTACTGGGACCAGGGAGCACCTCAACTCTATAAGCTCGGTGACTACCTGGACCGCCCTGCCGATCCCTTCAACGAGTACGAGCCGGTGGACAGCACCGCCTCCGCCATCACCGCCCAGGGTCTCCTGCGCCTGTCGAAGTATCTGTATCAGAAAGGTGATACAGAAGCCGCCGCCCGCTATGAGAAGGCCGGCCTCGTCACGGCCAAGGCCCTCATGAGCGCGCCCTACTT
Organism: Verrucomicrobiia bacterium; assembly: GCA_030432235.1. Taxonomy (GTDB): domain Bacteria; phylum Verrucomicrobiota; class Verrucomicrobiia; order Opitutales; family Cerasicoccaceae; genus JAUIHT01. The sequence continues at coordinate 479,013 of JAUIHT010000002.1, forward strand.
GAGCGAGGACGCCAACCATCAAGGCCTGCTCCTGCACTCCATTTACCACGAGCCCAACGGCTGGGACTACAAGCCCGAGCCCGGCAAGGTCGCCTACGGCGAGTCCTCCATGTGGGGCGATTACCACCTGATGGAGCTCGCTGTCTACCTGCAGCGCCTCATCGACGAGAAGCCCTACCTGACCTTCTTCGGCCCCGAAGCCTGAAAACGATAGGTAATCAGTTTTCAGTGTATCAGTAATCAGTTCTCAAATGGGTGAATGACACAAAAACTACAAACAGCAATGAACCGAGAACGGATTAACCGAATACCGAACAACCTCTCAATCCAATGAAAGCCACGCCTATCAACTCGCTGAGCAAACTCTGCATCCACACCATCACGCACAAGCCCTGGAGCCTGCGTGAGGTGGCGGACAACTTCGCCCGCGTCGGCGTCAGCGGCGTCACCGTCTGGCGGGATGACCTGGCAGGCACCAATCCGGTCGAGGCCGGTAAGCTCCTGCGCAGCCGCGGCCTGGAGATTGTTTCCTATTGCCGCGGTGGCTTCTTCCCGGCCAAGGACGCCTCGGACCGCAAGTCCGCCATCTACGACAACGAGCGCACCATCGACGAGGCCGCCGCCCTCGGCGCCCCGCTGGTCGTGCTCGTCTGTGGCGCCGTGCCCGGGCAATCCCTGGCCCAATCGCGCCGGCAAATCGTCGACGGCATCAACGCCGTGCTCCCCCGCGCCAAGGAAAAGGGCGTCAAGCTCGCCATCGAGCCGCTTCACCCCATGTACGCCGATGACCGCTCGGCCGTCAACGACTTGAAGACGGCCAACGACCTGTGCGAAGAGATCAACTCCGACTACGTCGGCGTGGCCGTCGACGTCTACCACCTGTGGTGGGACCCGCGCCTGGAAGTTGAAATCCGCCGCTGCGGCCGCATGAAAAAGATTTTCGCCTTCCACATCTGCGACTGGAAAACCCCCACCGAGCACCTCCTGCTGGACCGTGGTCTCATGGGCGAAGGCTGCATCCCCATCCGCGAAATTCGCAGCTGGGTCGAAGAATCCGGTTTCCACGGCTACAACGAAGTCGAAATTTTCTCCGAAAAACATTGGGCAGGCGATCAAAGGGATTTCCTCGATCAAATCGTCCATGCCTATCGGGAGCACAGCTAAGCTGTGGCCGGTTATTCTGTTTATCAGTATCCAGTTGCTCCGTTCATCATTATAAACCTTCGAGAATTATGGCTATCATTCGCGACTTTGAAGAAATCGATGCATGGAAAGAAGCGCGGACATTGGTTAAGAGCGTGTACCGCATTTGCAAGGAGGGCGAACTGTCCAAGGACTTCGGGTTACGCGATCAAATCCGGCGCTCTGTCGTATCAATCAGCTCCAATATAGCAGAAGGCTTCGGACGTGAAGGCTCAACGGAATTTGCCCGCTTTCTACGTATAGCCAAAGGCTCCGCATGCGAGTTCCGTTCCCAGCTTTGGAACCTTCTGGACGCAGAATACATCGACATCCCGACCTTCGAACAACTCCGTTCAGATGCGTTGAAAACTGAACGCCTCATCGGAGGATTCATCAACTATCTGTCGAAACAATAACCGACAAACGGAATACGGAATAACAGAATACCGAACAACCCTTATGAAAATCCACGAAATCGGCATCATCATGAACGGCGTCACTGGACGCATGGGCACGAACCAGCACCTGCTGCGTTCCGTCAACGCCATTATGGAGCAAGGTGGCGTGAAGGTATCACCGAACGAGGTGATCATGCCCAAGCCCATCCTGGTAGGCCGCAACGAGAACAAGCTCCAGGAGCTCTGCGCCCGCAGTCTGGTCAAAGACTACACGACTGACCTGGACAGCGTGATGAAGGACCCGGCCTACCCGGTCTACTTCGACGCGCAGACGACCCTGCGTCGCTTCGCCGCGGTCAAGCAGGCCGCCGAGGCCGGCAAGCACGTTTACTGCGAAAAGCCGACGGCCATCACGACCGAGGACGCCGTCAAGCTCTACGAGATTTGCCGCGACGCCGGCGTAAAGAACGGCGTGGTGCAGGACAAGCTCTGGCTGCCCGGCCTGCTCAAGCTCAAGCGTCTGATGGAGTGCGGCTTCTTCGGGGAAATCCTCAGCGTGCGCGGCGAGTTCGGCTACTGGGTCTATGAAGGCCACAGCATCCCGGCCCAGCGCCCGTCCTGGAACTACCGCAAGGAAGACGGCGGCGGCATGGCCGTCGACATGCTTTGCCACTTCCGCTACGTGGTGGACAACCTCTTCGGCAATGTCACCGGCGTCAACTGCCTGGCCGCCACCCACATCCCCGAGCGCGTGGACGAAGAGGGCAAGCCCTACAAGTGCACCGCCGACGACAGTTGCTACACCACCTTCGAGCTCGATAACGGCGTCGTCGTTCACATCAACGCCTCGTGGAACGTCCGCGTGCGCCGCGACGACCTGTTGACTCTCCAGGTGGACGGCACCCGCGGCTCCGCCGTGGCCGGCCTGCGCGACGTCACCATCCAGCACTACGGCAACACGCCCAAGCCGGTGTGGAACCCCGACGTCGATCAGCCCATCGACTTCTTCGAGGACTGGTCCAAGGTGCCCGCGCAAGAAGCCTACGACAACGCCTTCAAGGTGCAGTGGGAAATGTTCCTCCGCCATGTCGTGCTCGACGAGCCCTTCCGCTGGAACCTGCTCGAAGGCGCCAAGGGCGTCCAGCTCGCCGAGCTCGGCCTCAAGAGCTCCGAGGAACGCAAGTGGATGGACGTGCCCGCGCTCGGATAACCGAGAACCGAAAACTGAGAAATGAAAACCGAAAACTCTTCAAAGCCCACAGCTTTGGTCACCGGCGGCAGCCGTGGCATTGGCTTCGGCTGCGCCCAGCATCTGGCCAAAGCCGGCTTCGACATCGCCATCAACGGTATGCGTCCGGCCGAGGCCGTCTCCGAGCCCATCGAAGCCCTGGAGGCCCTCGGCGCCAAGGTACTCTACTGCCGTGGAGACATCGGCTCGGCCGAGGCTCGCGAGGCCATGCTGGCGCAAATCAAGGACGGCTTCGGCAAGCTGAACGTGCTGGTCAACAACGCCGGGGTCGCCCCCAAGGAGCGCAAGGACATCCTGGAGGCCTCCGAAGAAAGCTTTGACTACGTCGTCGGCACCAACCTGAAGGGCCCGTACTTCCTGACTCAAAGCGCGGCCAACTGGATGATTGGGCAAAAGGCCGTCGACCCGGAGGGCTTTTATGCCGTCATCAACGTCGGGTCCATCTCCGCCACGGTTGCGTCGGTCAACCGCGGCGAGTACTGCGTGGCCAAGGCCGGCATCGCCATGATGACCGCCCTCTTCGCCGCCCGCCTGGGCGAGTACGACATCCCCGTCTACGAGTTGCGTCCCGGCGTGATCAAGACTGACATGACTGCGGGCGTGACCGACAAGTATGACGCGCTCATCGAGGGTGGCCTATGCGTGACCAAGCGCTGGGGCTTCCCTGACGACATCGGCAAGGCCGTCGCGGCCATGGCCCGGGGCGACTTCCCCTACTCCACCGGCCAGGCTATTTACATCGACGGCGGCCTGACCCTGCCGAGGCTGTAGGACAGGAGACCTGGGGCTACGCGCCCCAGACCCGCGGTGCGTGACCGCACAGGACTTTGTTTTGGCGCAAAGGGTGCCGGCTGAAACCAGCACTACCTTTGCGCCAAAAGACCTGTATGGTGACAACCCAATGGATTGAGAATCACCTCAACCGGTACCCTCGCAGCGCGAAGCGTGTACGGCATGAACGGAGTTCATCACAAAGCGAAGCTTTGAGGATGCAAGGCTTTGCCTTGCTGCAGCCCATCTTTGTCCCGTGCGACCACGCACCACGCACTAAAAAAACCTACACGTGTAGGTTGTTGTTGCATTCCTGATCAATTCTCTTTGGGGTGATGGCAAACCTTGTAAAAATAGTATTATGTCAGACCCTAAAAAAGTCCGCATGGGCATCGTTGGCATGGGCAACATGGGCAACGCCCACGCCCGCACCATTCAAAACGGAGAAGCCGGCCGCATCGAGCTGAGCGCCGTCTGTGACCGCAGCCCGGACCGCCTGAAGCCCTTCGACGGCATCAAGCAGTTCGACGATGCCGACGCGATGATCGCCTCCGGCGAGATCGACGCCATCCTGATTTGCACGCCGCACTACTCGCACACGACCATCGGTGCCGCCGCTCTCAAGGCCGGCCTGCATGTGCTGGTGGAAAAGCCCATCTCGGTCCACAAGGCTGACTGCGAGCGCCTCGTCGAAGCCCACACGAACGAGAAGCAGATTTTCGCGGCGATGTTCAACCAGCGCACCAACTCGCTGTACATCAAACTCCGCGAGCTGATTCAAAAAGGCGAGCTGGGCAAGCTTGAGCGCGTCAACTGGATCATCACCGACTGGTTCCGCTCCGAGCAGTATTACGCTTCCGGCGACTGGCGCGCCACCTGGGGCGGCGAAGGCGGCGGGGTGCTGCTCAACCAGTGCCCTCACCAGCTCGACCTGTGGCAATGGCTCTTCGGCATGCCTTCAAAGGTCCGCGCCTTCTGCCAGATTGGCCGCTTCCACGACATCGAAGTGGAGGATTCCGTCACCGCTTACATGGAGTACGACAACGGCATGACCGGCGTCTTCATCACCACCACCGGCGAAGCTCCCGGCACCAACCGCCTCGAGGTTATCGGCGACCGGGGCAAGATGGTCATCGAAGGCGACAAGCTCAGCTTCACGCGTAACGAAACGCCTGCCCAGGAGTTCAGCAAGACCACCAAACACAGCTTTGGCCGTCCGCCCACATGGGATGTTACCATTCCTGTTTCCGGCGAGAATCCGCAGCACAAGGGCATCCTGAAAAACTTTGCCGAGGCCGTGCTGGACGGCACGCCACTCATCGCGCCCGCCTCCGAGGGCACTAACTCGGTGGAGCTGGCCAACGCCATGCTCTACTCAACCTTTACGGATAGTACCGTAAACCTGCCACTCGACGGAGCCGCTTACGAGACGGTGCTAAAAAAAAAGATAGCTGAGTCCACCTTCACCAAGAAGACCGTGAAGGCCGGAGCCGCCGAAGATTTCAGCAAGTCCTTTTAGGAAACGCTGAAAGGCGGAGACACCAAAAGACACGACAGACAAAACCTACGAACCTATTATCCCCATGGCGTCCTCTGACGGAATGAACTACGCGCCCACCGCGGCGAAACCACAGCCGGTGGTCAAGCCCGGCGAATTCGCCTTTGCCGCAGCCTGCTTTGACCACGGTCACATACACGGCCAGATCAACGGCCTCACCGAAGCCGGCGGCGAGCTCAAATACATTTACGACAGCGACGCGAAGCGCTTGGCTGAAATGGCTGAGAAGTACCCGCAGGCCAAACCCGTCAGCGAACTGGACATCGTCCTGGACGACCCCGAGGTTAAGCTCGTGACCGCCGCCGCCATTCCCTGCGACCGCGGCCCCCTCGGCTGCCGGGTGATGAAGGCCGGCAAGGACTACCTCACCGACAAGTGCCCCTTCACTACCTTGGAGCAGCTCGCCGAGGCCGAGAAAGTCGTCGCCGAGACCAAACAGAAGTACATGGTCTACTACTCCGAGCGCCTCCACGTTGAATCCGCCTGGTACGTCGACCAACTCATCCAGGACGGCGCCATCGGGGACATCGTCCACATGGAGATATTCGGGCCGCACCGGCTCAACAAGCCCAGCCGCCCGGATTGGTTTTTCGAAAAGGCCAAGTACGGCGGCATCCTGACCGATATCGCCTCGCACCAGTTCGACCAGTTTCTGCACTACACCCGCTGCGACGAAGGCAAGATCGCCCACGCCATCGTCGACAACCGCGCCAATCCGGACAAACCGGAGCTGGAGGACGTCGGCCAGGCCTCGCTCATTCTCGACAACGGCGTGCAATGCTTTTCGCGCGTCAACTGGTTCACACCCGACGGCATGCGCGGTTGGGGTGACGGCCGTACCTTTATCACCGGCACCAAAGGCGTCATCGAAATCCGCAAGTACTTCGATTTCGCGCGCAGCAGCCAGGGCAACCTCATCTTCATCGCCGACGACAAGGGCGACCAGGAGCTGAACGTCGAGGGCCAGGTCGGCTTCCCCTTCTTCGGACAGTTTATACTCGATTGCCTCAATCGCACCGAGAAAGCCATGACCCAGCACCACGCCTTCCAGGCCGCCCGCCTCTCTCTGGAGGCCCAGGCAATGGCCGACAAGGCGTAATCGCGTAGAACCATTGAGATGCGCAGCATCTCGGGTACAGGGCCCCTGCCCTGCCTATGCTTTAGCGAGGCGCAGGGGGAAAGGACGCCGTGAGGGACGTTCTCGCTTGGCAAAGGGATCCGCGCAGAAATGCTGCTGCAAGGGCGACCAAAGCTCGGTCACGATCCCCGCGCCGCTGTCCCGGCCACAGCCACGTGCAACCGCACTGACCGTACGCGGCGACAGGGGGTTGTCCCGCCCGGTGGGGAAGGCACGCCGCGCCAACTCCAGGTAGCCGCTCCCCAGCTCCAGAGAACGGGTAGCGAGACGTTCGTTGCCGGAAATCTCTGCAGCCAGCCCAAGGAGCAGCGGGTTGTGCTGACGCGCCTGGGTATTTTCACGCCAGGCTACCGCGTCGATGTGGTCGTCTTTGCTGCGCTCGTAGTTGTTCACGTTGAGCGACTCGATGAAATACGGGAAAAGGAATTCGGTGGTCTGCAACACGGTGTCGTCGTACCGAACGCGCCCGGAGTGGTTGCGGTAAAAGCGGATAGCCGCCACCAGGGCGTTGGAGCCCGGTTCACCGATGCCCGGCACCAGAAGGTCCAGCGTGCGCTCTACCGCCTCGATAAAGCGCGGCTCGCGGGCGTATTGCCAGAGTTTGAGCAGCAGTGGGATTCCGCCAGCCTGCAGCACGGCCTCGGCCCGCAGAGCATCGTCGCCGGTCTGCGATTTGGGCATCAGGAACTCTCCGTAGAGCGCAGCCGCACGCCGGGGCAGCTTGGCCAGCCCGCCGTCCGGCCCGAGAGCCAGCGGATAGGCCTCGGCGGAAACAATGGCGTCGGCCCAGCGCGAAGCCCCGGCCAAGGCGAGGTTCAGGTACTGACTTTGCCCGCTCATGCGGTAGGCTAGCAGAGCCATGTCCAGGCCCTTCAGGTGCATCGGGATGTTGTACGGAAAATCTTCCGTCTGCGAGGGGCCGTTTGAGCCCAGGTAAACTGAGCGGAACAGCCCCGTGTCCCAGTCGAACCAGGCAGGCACATCCTCGTTCCAGTTGCCCAGGTGCTCGGCGGCATCCACGGCCATTTCGATAGTCACCGGCTCCTGCGGCATGATTTCCCAAAGGCCGCCGAGGAAAACCAGAAAGTGGTCCATGCCGCGCCCGGCCTCGTGACTGCGCCAGTAGCCGTGGAACCACTGATCGGTGCGGGTAAAGTGGTCGTCGACGGCGTCCCGGTAACGCAACAGCCATTCCGTGCCGGGGTGCTCCTTGTGACGCTTCAGCCAAGGCATCCACCCACTGGTAAAGACCGCCTGAGCCGGGTTATCGTCGGGCAGCGTTTCCGCGTACTCGCGGATACAGGCATTGATCCACAACTCGATCGCCTCGCTGAGCGCCTCCTCGGCAACGACCACAGAGCCGCTGGAATCTACCTTGTAGTGGAACATGTACCGCCGCAGTTATGCTATGAACAGTGCATCCTATTCTCAGGATTCATTGCATAGCATAACGGGAAACACTCCGGTGACAAGCGCCCAGCGGTGAAACTACGTCAGATATGCCGTGAATCCGCCTCATCCTTCTTCGTGTAGCCGCTGTCCTGCCGGTCATGGTTGACCTTATTCTTCTTGGTATAGGCGGCATGCACGTCGTCGGCACTCATGCCCAGAACCTGGGCCAGAGAGATGAGAAAGTGAAACAGGTCGACGACCTCCACGCGGGCATTCTGCTCGTCGAACTCCTGGTACTTGGCCCACCATTTCCAGGGCACCGAGTCGATCAGTTCGGCCGTCTCCTGCTGAAGTGCGCGGGTGTAGTTGAGCACCCACTTGGTCTTTTCCTCGTCGCTCATACCGGCGGTTTTAACACCGATGCGCTCGTTCAGGCCTTCCTGCAGGGCAAAAATCTCTTCCAGCTTATCCATGAATTGACGCAACAGTGCGGAACCGCTCTGGGCAAGCACAAAGCCCGTCGAAAAAGCTTGAGGCCGGCCCGTAATTGTTATGGACTAATAATCTCTTTGTGGAGACGCCGCGCCTTCTCGTTTTGAAGTTGCTGCGGCCCGCGCAATCGCGCCAGCGTCCGGCCTGATCCACTACTGCCCGGCGCCCACCCACCGACATAAATCCTGAACAATGCCTTCATTCGAACACTCCAATCAATCCTCTCCTCAACACAACGCCGACAGCCTCTACCAACCTGGTAAAAATCGCGAAAACGACAGTAACAACGCCGAAGACGAAGTCTCCGAGGAGCTTTTGCCGACCACGCAGTTGGTCACTCGCAAGGGCGATGTAGCCGCCGCGGCGGAAATGGCTGCCGCCGAGGAAGCCGCCAAAGAGGCAGCCCGCGAGGAAATCGCAAACCGCTCGCCGCGCTATATCGACGCCGAATACGGCGATCCCGCGCCCACCATCCAGCAGAGCATCCGCATCAAGCCCCAGCCCGCCGGCCCCCGTAAGCCCGGTCTGCGCAGAGGCGGCCGTCCCGCCACCTCCAAGGAGGTCGTCAAAGGAGGCGGCAGCTTCGGCGAAGTCGAATCGCCCACACTCTCGCAGGAGACCCTCAGCGGCAACCGCGTCAAGGACGGCAAGGTCGAAGAGCCTCAACGCCGCGAACGTAAGCCCCGCGAACCGCGCGAGGAAAAGCCCGCTGCCGAGGAAGCCTCCTCCGAAGGAGAAGCTCAGGCCAAGGCACCCCGCGAGCCGCGTGAACCACGCGAACCGCGCAAGGATGGCGAATCTTCCGGTAACTCCCGCAAGCGCGGAGGCCGCAACCGCAACAGAAACCGCGACCGCCAGCCTCGCCAGGAAGGTGACGCGAAAAAGGGCGATCGCCCGCAGCGCCCCCGTCAGGAAGCTCCCAAGCCCAAGGCCGAGCCCAAAGCACCCGAGCCCACCGGCCTCTTTGGCAAAATCAAAAAGGCCCTAGGTGGCATCTTTGGCGCGGAAGAGCCCGCCAAGCCCCAGGCCAAGCAGGAATCTCAAAAAGGTGACAAGCCCCGTCAGGGCAACCGCCCTCCCCGCAAGGACAACCGCCAGCAAGGCGGCAACCGCAAGGGCCAGGGAGGCAATCGCCAGAATCGCGGAGATCAGGACCAGGAGCAAGGCGACGGCCCCAACAAGCCGCGTCGCCGTCGCGGCGGACGCCGTCGCGGTGGCCGCAACCGCTCCAACCAGAACCGGGACGGCCAGCAGGCTCAGCAAAACGGCGGCGACGCTTCCTAGGTTTTACCAATGGACGTCCTGCGCATCCGTGGCGGACAACCGCTCAAGGGAACCATCCGGGCCAGCGGGGCCAAAAACGCCTGCCTGCCTATTTTCGCCGCCACCCTCCTGACGGAGGAGACCTGCGTCATCGAAAACGTCCCGGACCTCTCGGACGTGCGCTTCATGGCCAGGATTCTTGAGGCTATGGGGGCCGAAGTTGAGCGCCCCGAGCCCAACACCTGGAAAATTACCGCGAAGGAAGTCGCTACCCGCGCCCCCTACGATCTCGTACGTAAGATGCGCGCGTCCGTCTGTCTGCTCGGGCCGTTGGTGGGCCGCATGAAGTCCGCCGAGGTCTCCCTGCCCGGCGGCTGCGTCATCGGGCAGCGTCCCATCGACCTGCATTTAAAAGGCCTGTCGAAGCTCCACTGCGACGTCGATGTGCGCAACGGCTACGTCTTCGTCGACGCCAAGGCCGCGCACGGCGGACACGTCTTCCTCGGCGGACGCCACGGCAGTACCGTCACCGGCACGGCCAATATCGTCATGGCCGCCGTCCTCACGCCCGGCATCACCCGCATCGACAGCGCCGCCTGCGAGCCGGAAGTTGTGGACCTGTGCAAGATGCTCATCAGCATGGGTGCGAAAATCGACGGCGTCGGCAGTCATGCCCTCACCATCGAAGGCGTCGAGGCCCTGCGCGGCACCACCTACCGCGTCATCAACGATCGCATTGAGGCCGGCACTTACCTTTTGGCCGCCGCCATGATGGAGAGCGACGTCCGCGTGGAAGGCGCCGAGGCCGAGCATATGTCCGCGCTCTTGGACAAACTCGAAGAGGCCGGGCTGGACTACACCATCGAGGCCGTCGACGCCATCCGCGTGCGTGGGCAGCGCTGCAACCTCAAGCCCGTGGACGTCATTACGCTGCCCCACCCCGGTTACGCGACCGACCTGCAGGCGCAGATGAGCACCCTCATGAGCGTCACGCCGGGGCTGTCCATCATCACCGAACGTATTTATCCGAACCGCTTCATGCACGTGCCCGAGCTACAGCGTATGGGCGCGGACATCGCCATCGAGGGCCCCAGCGCCATCGTCAAAGGCCGCAAGCAACCGCTCTCCGGCGCCCCTGTCATGGCCAGCGACCTGCGCGCCAGCGCCGCACTCGTCATCGCAGGCCTGGCCGCCGAAGGTGAAACCTGGGTGCAGCGCATCTACCACCTCGACCGCGGCTACGAAAAAATGGAAGAGAAGTTCAAAGGTCTCGGCGCCGAAATCGACCGCATCGACGACGCCGATATGCCCAGGGACGACGAAACCATGGCCTGATCTCAACCGGGGCCGCCAGTCTCGCTTTTCTTTTTCCGCACAAACTCAATCTCGAAGGTCTGCCCTGTGGCGCCCAACGTATAGCGACCCACCAACTTGGGGCCTTCGGAATCGTAATAGAGCGCGTATTTCGAGCCCTCGTAGCCTTGGTCGCGCAGAACAATGGTCAGCTCCCATTTGCCGCTCTTTTTGACGAAACGGGCGGACTCGACGTTGATGGGCTGGGGGTTGAAGTACTTCACCTTGACCGTGTTCCTGTCCGTATCGACATCGCTGATGCTGAGCGTGTAGGGGCCGTCCGTGCGCTGCCAGTCACCGCTGAAACTCTGCCGGCCAGTCAGACGCACCGGGGAACCATCATCAGTCATTTCCTCGCGAATAAGCGCCTCACGAGCCACCGCAGGCGCAACCGGATTGGGGCCTGGGGCCGGAGCGGGTGAGGGCGCAGCCGGTGGCGGAGGCCCGGGGGGCGCATACATCGTGGCGCTGAATCCCATAACCAGAGCCGCTACCAGCAGCCCACGAACGAATGGATAAAGGGTTACTCGCATGCCGTGATAATGCCGCAGGCCGTCACTGTGTGCCAGACCAAAACACCTACCCCACCAGGCGCTGCATTTCGCCGTTGGAGAGGGGGCGGCATTGGCGAAAACCCTGGCCGCTGGTGGGCAGAGCCTTGACGAAGGCGGCGCGTTTGTCAGCGGAGTCGAATTCCAGGCCGATGAGGGCGTGCCCGACGCGTTCGCCGGAATAGCGGTAGTTGAAGTAACAGAAATTCGCGCTGCCCTTGATGGTGTTCTCCAAAAAGGCATGCAGGGCGCCGGGACGCTCGTAGAACTCCAGCTCGAGGAAGAGGGGATGCGTCAGCAGGCGCGCCTCGCAGGCGATGGCGCGGTAACGCACCTCCACGGAGTCGTCCACCTCGGTGAAGGTGTAGCCGCCCGCCTTCAGGCGCTCAACCAGGGCGGCGTGCTCGGGCTCGGAACAGGAGAGGCCGAAGACCGGCCAGGCCTCGTCGGCGTGGGTTTTGCCGTACTGAAAGTCGATGATGTTGAGGCTGCCGAGGCCGGTCTCCAACAGCGCCAGCATGGCCCCCGGACGCTCCGGGATTTCAATGCGCAGGTGACGCCGCTGCCCACCGCCAATACCCGCGGCATCCGCGATGCGCGCGAGCTGGCCGAAGTCGAGGTTTGCCCCTGTGGCCACGACCAGCGCTCGGTGCAGGGGGTTCGTTTGGCGATCCTTGATCAGCCCGGCCAACCCCATCGCGCCAGAGGGCTCCTGCAGGCAGCGATGGTGCTCCCAGTACAGGCGGATGGCGTCGCTGACCTCCTCGTTGCTCACCGTGACGAAGTCGTCGATGACCTCCTTGCAGATGGCAAAGGGGGTCTCGCCCGCCTTGCGCACCGCCGTGCCGTCACAAAAGAGGTCCAGGCTGTCGAGGCGGACGGGCTTGCCCGCGGCCACAGCCGTCTTCATGGAGGCCTGCCCGGCACTCTCCACGCCGACGATGCGGATGTCCGGGTAAAACGTCTTGAGCCAGTTGGCCACCCCACCGGCCATACCGCCGCCGCCGATTTGCAGGTAGGCCACATCGAAAGGCCCCTCGCCCGACATCACGACCTCGTCCGCCAGCGTGGCCTGCCCCGCCATGACGTGCAGGTCGTCGTAAGCGTGGATGTAAACCCCGCCAGTGGCTTTCGCCTCGGCCAGGGCCGCCGCCAAGGCGTCGTCGTAGCTGTCGCCCTCAAGGACGATTTCGACGGCATCCCCTCCGTGACGCAGGACCGCGGCGCGTTTCACCGCCGGAGTCGTCACGGGCATGTAAACCTTGGCCCGGATGCCCAGGATACGGGCCGACAACGCGACGCCCTGCGCGTGGTTGCCCGCCGAGGCCGCCAGGACAGGCTTTTCGGACTCTTCCTTCGTCAGCAGCGCCATGCGGTTGTAGGCGCCGCGCCACTTATAGGCCTTGATGGCCGACAGGTCCTCGCGCTTCACCCAGACCTGCCCGCCCCGTGGTGAGCCCTGTCGAACCAAGCCGTCCAGCTCAATAAGCTCCAACGGCGTCGGCTCGCCGGCGCGGTAAACCCGCTGCCGCGCAAATAGCGTCTCCTGGCGAAGCTGTCGGAGCAAATCCATGGAATGAGTTCAGTGTTCTTTGGTTACGAGTTCAAGCGTTCTTGAAGACTGTTAACATGCGCACGCAAAGACGCCAAGGTGCCACCGTTGTGATATATACTCATTGCCATGCTCAAATCCCCTTTACCCCTAGTGTTATCACTGTTTGGCCTGCTAACTATATATGCGAGGGCAGAGCTTTCCGCCGAGCACCAGGAGGCCATCTCAGAACTGCTGGAGGCTCATTATACTGCAGTGCCTTATGAACGGAAATACTGGTATGATGTGATTCAGGACTACAGAGGCCAAAACAAACTCAAGGAGGATGAGGTAACGGAATATGTAAAGGTATGGGCCAAACAAAACTGGCAAAGGATTTTTCACGAGAGTATCAACAAACTGGATAGCACCCCGCTGGAAAGCACATCGGACCCGGATGTTGCCACCGGCAAAAAGCTTCCCACGGAGTTCGCCAGTGCCGTGTTCATGCCCTATATTGTCTTCGAATTCACACAAGCAAGCAAAGGCTATCCGTATTCTCACGAGATGGACAGGTTGAGTAGTTCCATGTTCTTAGCCAGAATGGCAGACGATATAGATAAGCTGCCCGCAACGCTTAAGCCATACGGCGATACTCTGCCGCCCACCAAGCGTGACTTGGACATCGCGAATGTTACGATTATGATGATATTTTTCATGGAACAGCAATATGGCTACTTTACGGGTACAACCGTAGATGCCTGGGAACCACTAATTGATTCCAAAAATCCATTATACCGCTTTTTAGCACTATGGAGTGTCGGAAGATCCGTCCCCAAAGACCTGCAGCAGTATAGTGTTGGGATGGGCCGTTCATACGAGATATTCTACCTCTCAAGACGTCCTAAGTATGAGTTATATCAGCGATTCTTCGATGACGAGTGCATTGATATTAAGATATGGCTTTATCGGTTTCTCGGTGGCTGCCACTTCCCCGAGTCGCTTGACTACCTGAAAGCTGAAAAGAAACGATGGGAAGCCATAACTGACGAAGAGGATACCAGCCTAGAAATTCGAGTCCCTAAAGCCTACTACTCGTCATTTGCCAGTACAGGTGCTGACCCCTTCGCTCCAGCCGAACCAGCTCCACCCCCTGAAAAGATGATAAAGGTGTTCAGCGCCCGAGAGTTGGCCTTGGAGGCGATCAACGAATCCATCAAAGGTATTGAAGAGGAGAACGCCACTATGCCCGAGAAATACCGAAAGATGATAGAGGTGTATGAGCAGACGGGGCAAGTGATCGAAGTCGACCAGTAGCATAGCCCAGGGCTCCCTTTGCCATTGCTTCGGCCTACGCGGTTAACGAGCATCCGGACCATGAGCGCAAGCGGGCACGCAGGCAAACACATTGCCGTCATCGGTGGGGGCGCGGCTGGGTTTTTCGCGGCCATCACGGTGGCGGAGGCCAAACCCAACGCTCAGGTGACCATCTACGAGCAGAGCCAGCGGACGCTTACGAAGGTCAAGGTCTCCGGCGGTGGGCGCTGCAACGTCACTCACCAATGCTTCGACCCGGCCAGGCTAGTGACCTACTATCCGCGCGGCGGACGCGAGCTGCGCGGCGCCTTCCACCGCTGGCAGCCGCAGGATACCCTCGCGTGGTTCGCGGCACGGGGCGTAGACATCAAGGCCGAGCCTGACGGACGCATGTTCCCAACCACGGACGACTCGCAGACCATCGTCGACTGCTTCCGCCGCAGCGCCGTGGAGGCAGGGGTTCAGCTACGTCTCGGCCAGGAGTTAAAAGCACTTCAGCAAAACCCCGAAGGCGGATTTACTCTTGAGCTTACTGACGGCTCCAGCGCATCCGCGGACAAAGTCTGCATCACGGCGGGCTCACTCAAGACCTCTCAGCTCTCCGCCGCGCTGGAAAGCATCGGCCACACGATCGAGCCCCTAGCCCCCTCGCTCTTTGCCTTCAACATCCGGGACGAGCGCCTGGCCGAGCTTGCGGGGCTCGCCGTGGAAAAGGCCAGCGTGCAGGTGTTGCCAAAGAGCAAGCCGCAGAGCGGCCCCATCCTTATCACCCACAAGGGGCTCAGCGGCCCAGCCATCCTGCGGCTCTCCGCCTGGGAGGCCCGCGCACTGCACGCCGTCAATTACCGGTTCGACATCGCTATTAACTGGCTCGGCGATGCCAAGGAGCAGCCGCTACAGGAACGCTTTGCCCGGCTCCGCCAGACCTCCGGCAAAAGCTTTGTGCGCACCAAGGTCTTTGACGCTATCCCGCGCCGCCTCTGGGAGCGCCTTGTGGCCGTCGCCGGGATTGGCCCGGACATCGTCTGGTCGCAGCTCCCCAAGGCCCAGGAAACGGCCCTCATCCGCGAGCTTATCGACGGCCGTTTCGCCGTTGTAGGCAAGACGACCAACAAGGAGGAGTTCGTCACCTGCGGCGGCATCCGCCTAAAGGAAGTCGACTTCAAGACCATGGAGAGCCGCCTCGTGCCCGGGCTGCACTTCGCGGGCGAATGCCTCGACATCGACGGCATCACGGGCGGGTTTAATTTTCAAGCCGCCTGGACCACCGGGCACCTTGCGGGGTTGGCCATGAGCATCGCTTAGCGCCCCGAAAGGCAACGCGAGACACTACTCCTTTTCCGGCTCAAAGGCCTCGTCGTCCCAGGTCGCCGACGTCATCACCGGTCCCGGAGGAGCCGTATTCTCCGCCTCAATTTCAGGCAACGATTTGGCTAACTCCGCTTTGGCTTCACCGTACTGGGGATCCTCGGCCAGGTTACGCCACTCGTGTGGGTCGTCCAGCAAATCGTAGAGCTCCTCGTCACCATTCCGGTAGCGGATATAACGGAACTGCTCGTTACGAATACTGTGATTGCCCTTGCCATAAGTGGAGAGCACAGGCCGTCCGCGCTCTGCAGATTCGCCGGAGAGGATGCCCGTCAAATCCACCCCATCGAGATCGTGGGTTGCTGGAGCCGGCAGATGACACAGGTCAATCAAGGTCGGGTAAATATCCATCAGGCTGACAGGCGTATCGACCCTTTGCGTGGGATAGCCCGGCACCGATATGGCGAAAGGAACCCGGCAGGTTTGTTCCCACAGGGCGAATTTCAGCCAGTGTTCTTTTTCACCGGTATGAAAGCCATTGTCGTCCGCGAAAATCACGATGGTATCGCCGTGATTGGGTCCGTCATCCAGGGCATCGAGGACCCGGCCAATCTGCTCGTCGACATAGGCCGTGGAAGCGTACAACGCCTGAATGGCACTCTTCCATTTCCCTGCCGAGACGACGTCCGCGTGCTCCTTGCGATTACTGGCAATCCAGCGTCCCGGCTTGGGCAGATCGTCCAAATCTCCGGGCAGGTAGCCCTCCGGAATCTCAATGGAATCGATAGGGAACTTTTTGTAATAGCGCTCAGGCACCGTCCATGGCAGGTGGGGCCGATAGAAACCGCATATCATAAAAAACGGCCTGTCGTGCTTTTCGCTCAATACCTTGATAGCCCGATTGGCCTGCTGCGTATCCTGCTGCATTTTCGTCGGGTCGTCCCGATCCCAATCATCCGGCAGCACTCCCCACCACCAGTTTTTCGTCGCGGGGCCGGGGACGGTATTCAGGGTTCCCGGCAGGAGATAGTTTTTCAGGTCGCTCTCAGTGTGTGTGACATTCTCAGGATTATTGAAATACTTGTAATAGCCCGGAGTGTAATCACCGATGTCATCCGCGAGGAAGGCGTTGTGCGCCACTTTCCCATAACCGATGGTCAGATAACCGTTATCCCGGAAGATGCCGGGCAGCGAAGTCACCTCTGCGATAAAGGTGTCCGCCCGGCGGTAGCCTTGACTGTTGTAGTAAACGCCCGACCTCGTCGGATGTACCCCGGTCAGGATAGCGGTGCGTGAACCGCAGCAAAGCGGTGCGGCGTTGTATGCATGCGTAAACCAAGTGCCTCGATCAGCCAGCCGGTCCATATTCGGGGTGTCCACCTTGCCGGCCTGATGCACCTTCGGGAGTTGATAAGGCATATCATCCACGAAGAGGATAAGCACGTTCGGGCGGGCAGTATTCCCGGACTTTTCCTCACCGGCAGGAGCACCGTAGAGCACGTTTAACAGGAATAGACTGGAAAGGAAACCCAGGAACAGGCGTCTCCACATCGGACCAGACAAGAGGGAAGTTCCAGTGCACTTCAGGCTTACAGACTGTGTTATGGAGGATTTCATGGCACTACGCGTCCGTCAACATGTATGCATATGCAT
Organism: Verrucomicrobiia bacterium; assembly: GCA_030432235.1. Classification (GTDB taxonomy): domain Bacteria; phylum Verrucomicrobiota; class Verrucomicrobiia; order Opitutales; family Cerasicoccaceae; genus JAUIHT01. The sequence goes on from JAUIHT010000002.1 coordinate 496,169, forward strand.
CCCTTGAAAAAGTCAACGCCTTTTTACTCGTCTCAATAACATCGCGGGTAGCCCGCAGGCCTGCACCCTACCCCAACGCCTTGCGGTACTTCGCCAGCGTATAGAGCGGTAGGTACCACTGGTACGAGGTGTACTTCAGATAAAAGATGCGGGGGAAGCCGGTGCCGGTGAACTCATCGTAGCGCCAGGAGCCGTCTTCCTTCTGGGTTTTCAAAAGGTAATCGATGCCGCGCTGGATGCTGGCGCGATCGGGGTCGCCGAAGCACAGCAGGGCCAGGAGCGCCCAGGCGGTTTGCGACGCGGTGGAGGGGCCAATGCCACGGGTCTGGTCGTCGTGGTAAGTCCAGCAGGACTCACCCCAGCCGCCGTCGGGATTTTGGATATTCTCGAGGAAATTACGCGCTTTCTGCACCCAGGCAGCGGACATATCCTCGTCGATAGCCTTCAAGCCACGGATGGCATGGCTGGTGCCGTAGACGTAGTTGACGCCCCAGCGCCCGAACCACGAGCCGTCGTCCTCCTGAGTATCGATGAGGAAGCGGCGCGCCTTCTGCACCACCGGGTCGCTCTGACCGTAGCCGTGCAGGGCCAGCGTCTCCAGGGCGCGCCCGGTGATGTCGCTGCAAGGCGGGTCGAGAATGGCGTTGTGGTCGGCGAAAGGCACGGCCTCCAGCCACCAGTCGGTCACGTCCTTGTCGAAGGCGGCAAAGCCACCCTCGCGGCACTGCATGGCGCGGCACCAACGCATGCCGCGGTCCGTGGCGGCGGCGAGGCGTTCCTTGTCCGTGGCGCCAGTGGCGCTCAGACCGAGCAGCACTTGAAAAGTGTCGTCGACGTCGGGATACCACTCGTTGTTAAACTCGAAGGCCCAGCCGGTGGACTCGGGGAAGTCGCAATTCTCCTTCCAGTCGCCGCGTAGGCCGATTTCGCGGTCCAGGAGCCAGTCCCCGGCCTTGGCCATGCGTGGGTCGTCGTGGCCGATGCCGCTTTCGCCCAGGGCCATGGTGATAAGCGCGGTGTCCCAGACGGGCGAGTAACACGGGCCGACGCGCCAGCCCGGCTCGACCTTTTCGCCGTTCTGATAGTAGTCCGTGCGGTCGTTGGCCAGCGGGATGGGCTGCTCACGGTCGTACATGCACAGCTCCTCGAAGTGGCGACGGTTCTTTTTGAAAAGCCAGTGGTCCTTGGAATAACCGAGCAGCTCGAAGGCGATGAGGACGTTCATGATGGCCGGGAAGATGGCCCCCATGCCATCGCTGCCGCGGCCGACGCGATCGCAGATCCACTGCTCGGCCAGCTTGAGCCCGCGTTTGCGGGTGAATCCCTCCGGCAGGTGGTTGACGAAGCGCCCCATCTTGTCCAGCGCCAGGAAGACGTTCTTCATGGAGAAGGTGTCCTTGCTCCAGGGTAGCGACAGGTCCGAGCCGAGGGTACCCTCGGGGTAAAGCTCGTCGAGGTCCGGGCAAGACTCGATGGTGCGAACGGGCTTGAAGTGGTTGATGACGGACAGCGGCACAAGCATGTTGCGGGTCCAGCTCGACATGCGGTAGATGTGCACGGGGAACCACTTGGGCATCAGCAAAAGCTCGACCGGGATAAGCGGGCAGGCGTCCCAAGGGAAGCAGCCGACCATCGCGAGGTAGAGTTTTCCCCAAGTGTGCATCTTGGGGATGCCGCCGAGCTCCAGCGCTTTTACTCTGGCCGCCGCCATGTGTTCGGCGTTGGGGGAATCGCCGGCCATCTTGAGCGCGTGGTAGCCCTTAATGGTAGCGTTCAGCTCCGCCGGGCCACCGGGGAATTGCGGCCAGCCACCGCACTCGAGCTGTCGCCCCCGGATGAAGTCCGCGATACGCTTGACCGGGATGCGGTCCGTGTCGCCCGTCCAGAAGTAGTACAGGAGGAAGTCGCAGGCCACGGTGCTGTCGATAGGCAGCTCGCAATTCCAGAAGCCCTCCTCATGCTGGATGGCGAAAAGGAAATCCTGCGCGCGCTTGATGGCCTCGGCCACCGCCGAGGGATCTTCGGTCCCGACACCGTCACTTAACATGCGCCCTTTGGTAGCCATGGAGCCCGGAAAGTCGAGGGGGAAAAGAATGAACGATAAAAGATGAAAGCAGAAAGATGAAAAACCAACGATGGCAACAAACTGACCTTCATACCGGTGTAGGACGCTTGGTGAACCTTATGCCCTGTCTTTACTTCATCTTTCTGCTTTCATCTTTTATCGTTCACCCCTCCTCTCTTAAAATGCGTCGTGTCTTGCGCGTAACCAGCCAGGTAATGCCGGCGAAGACTAGCACGCCGACGCCGAAGAGCGCGATTTGCCAGCCGTTCAGCTCCACGTCCTCGCCGAAGGAGCGCCGGGCCAGATAACCCGCGTAGACAAAGATAGCCGTGCCCGGCAGCATCCCGAGCATGCTGGCGAAGAGGAAACGCCAGAACTTCAGCGAAAGGCTGCCATAAAAGAGATTGCCCACCGTAAAGTGGATGAAAGGCGTCAGCCGCAACAGCCCCACCAGGTACACGCCCTCGGACTCGATAGCCTTGCGGATGGCCTTGAAGTACTTGTTCTGAAAGGCTGAATGGTGGCTGAACCGGTCCCAGAAATGCCCGCCGAGTTCAAACGCGATAGCCGAGGACAGCAGCAGCACGACGAGGCTCATCCCCAGGCCGATCCAAAAGCCAAAGAGCAGGCCACTCGCCACTACTACCGGAGAGATGGGCAGCATGAGCAGCGAGCAAAGCGTGCCCACCACCAGAAAGATAAAATAGCCCCAGGCACCGGCATCCTGGATGTAGTCCCAGAGCGGCTCCAGCCAATCCTTGAGCGGTAATTGGCTCAACGCCGCCAGAACAACGACCCCGATGGCTACTCCAATGAGAGTTTTCTTTGTCTGCTTTTTCATGATGATGCGTTCGCTACGATATCTGCCACGACGATGCGATGGTCGGACAACCAGGCGCCGTCCCATTCCGGGTCGGCGACGGCATAGTGTTGGCACGCTAACCCCGGACTGAGCAGGCAGTGATCCACCCGCGCGGCAAAAAGTTTCCACGGCCCCCAACCCGCGTAAGTCGCGAAAGTGCCCTGATGCGCATCCGCATGGGCGGCATCCTGGAAATAAAGGCGGCCCTCGGGCGTGGGAAACTCGCGCAGCAGGCCACTGGATACCAGGGCCCCGGGACGCATATTGAAATCTCCACAGATCACGACCTCGCCCTCCATCTCAGCCTGACAGCGTGCCAGCCGGCGACGGATGAGGCCCAGGCTTTTCCGACGGGCCAGATGACTGGCGTGGTCGAGGTGGACGTTGGCCAGCCACATCCCGCTCCCCTCTCCTTCCGGTTGAAGCCTGACCACGGTCGCGATGCGGCGATGCATGGCGCCCCAGGAGCGACTCGGCTGATGCGGCGTCCGTGACAGCCAGAAATGCTGCTCGCCCGACAGGCGCCAGCGCTCGTTAAGGAGGAACACCGGATTGCCCTCCCCCAGCCGCTCGCCATCGTCGCGCGGCTTGAAAACGGAGGCCCGCGCCTCTAGGCGGTCACGGAGGAACAGGTAATCGCCCAAAAACGCCTCCTGCAGGCAAACGACATCGGGATGCTCTCGCTCCAGCAGGCTGGCGATATTCGACAGGCGCTCGTGGCGAATCTCCGTGGATTCGCCGAGGCGGTTCTGCATGTTGAAGGTGATGAGCCTAAACAAAACGTAAACTCCCGGATTTACAGTACTGGCGAAAAGAGGCGGACGAAGCCCTGGCGCGCACGCTCTTTGAAGGGGCGCTTCCGGAACTCATCCAAGGCAACCCGATCACTGCGCTCATAAAAGCCGTCATAGACTTTATCGAGGGCCTCAACGGTGGAGCGATGCGAAAACAGCAGGCCGACTTCAAAGTTCAGGCGGATGGAGCGTATATCGAGGTTAGGCGAGCCAATCATGACCCAGTCGTCGTCGGCGATGTATACCTTGGCATGGTGGACGGCGTCGGGCAACTCGTAGAACTCCACACCAGACCTCATGAGGTTTTCGTAAAAGGCGCGCCCCAGGTCGACCATGTACTGGTGCTCGTTGAGCGTGGGGATGATCATACGCACGCGTACACCGCGCTCCGCCGCCATGCCGATGGCCAGCAGCATGGCCTCGTCCGGCGCAAAGTAAGGCGTGTAGAGGTCGAGCCGCTTCTGCGCGTGATTGCACAGGTATATGAAGCTCTTCAGGAAAGGCTGCTCCTCGCGATCCGGGCCGCTGCGGATGACAGCCGCCGGGATGGGGTCCTGCGTCTTGGCTTTGCACCATAAATGGTCGCCCTCCACCTGCTCACCGGTGGCAAATGCCCAGTCGTCCAGGAAAGTCAGTTGCAATTCATTAATCACAGGACCGCTCACGGACATCTGCATATCGTGCCACGGCCCGACATCCTTGTTGCGCCCCTCGTACTCCCGGCCGATATTCATCCCGCCCACGAAGGCGATGCGGCTGTCCACAATTTGAATTTTGCGGTGATTGCGGAGATTGAAGAAAAAACGATTGCGCCGCGGGTGAACCGTCAGGCACCAACTGAACTCCGCCCCAGCCTCGACAAGAGGTTGGAAATATTCGGTTTTCGCCTCTGGCGAACCCAGCTCATCCACCAGCAGACGCACCTCGACACCACGCTTGGCTGCACGCACCAGGGCATCCAGGTATCGCTGGCCCACATCGTCGGGGCGCCAGACGTAGGTCTGGAAATGGATATACTGCTCGGCCCCGTCAATGGCCTCTTCCAGGCGCGGGTAGTAGGCTTCCGTATCCGGTAGAATTTCGGGCTGGTCGAGAAAGGTAAGTGCGTTGTTCCCAATGCCGCCCACATAGCGAAGGAGCGCAGCATTGTCCCCGGTCAATTGCGGCTGATCCACGTGCTTCCCGGCACGGGCACGCTTGTTGTAGCGCTCCAGGCGCTTGCGCCGGATACGATCCGTGCCCAGCAGCAGATAGAGCGGGATACCCAGGGTCGGGAGAATGATAAGCCAGAAGCTCCAGATGAGCATGGAGCCGGTGCGTTTACCCGAGGCCAGCATGTGTACCCACAGGACCAAGCCCCCTAAATGGACAAGGGCCCCATAGATAAAAAAAAACGTTAGCATCAAGGTACCATAGCCAAAATTGACTTTGGGGCAAACCGTTGATCGGATTCGTGGGGCGCTTGACAGGCATGAAAGCCGCTGGCAGTCTGACTCGCTAATAGTTTCTATTCCCCTGTCTAAACGATGCTCGTCATCATCCTGATCGTCTCCGCCATCGTCCTGCTGGCTGCCTATCGGTTTTACGGCGGCTTCCTGACGCGGCACTGCGGCATTGATGACTCCCGTGAGACTCCGGCGGAGACCGAAAAGGACGGCGTGGACTTCGTGCCGACGGCCACTCCGGTGCTCTTCGGCCACCACTTTTCCAGCATCGCGGGAGCCGGCCCCATCGTCGGGCCCATCCTGGCAACGATGTACTTCGGCTGGGGGCCCACGCTGGCCTGGATTCTCCTCGGCGCGGTCTTCGTGGGAGGCGTCCACGACTTCGGCAGCACGCTGATGTCCCTGCGCAACAAGGGACGCACCATTACGGAAATCACGCACAAGCTCATCGGCGCGCGCACGGGCCTGTACTTCCGGCTCTTCCTGCTCTTCGCCCTGATTTACGTCATTATCGTCTTCCTGGACCTGACGGCGTCGACCTTTACCAACACGCCCGCCGTGGCCACCGCCTCGGGATGGTTCGTACTGATGGCCGTGGGCTTCGGCCTGGTCCTGCGCGCCAAAGGGCTGCCCATGTGGGCCACGCTACTCATCTTCGTCCCGCTGACCTTCGCGGGGCTGGCTCTGGGACACTACTTTCCCGCCGGAGGCGTGCCCAAAAACGCCTGGCTCATCGCCATCCTCGTTTACTGCCTGGTGGCGGCGGTGCTGCCGGTCAACGTCCTGCTGCAGCCGCGGGACTTCCTCAGTTCGCTTTTCCTCTACGTCATGATGGCGCTCGGCTTCATCGGGCTGCTCTTTGCCGGGACGCCCATCGAGGCCCCCGTCTTCGAGGGGCTGGTTACGGACAAAGCCAACCCCGGTTTCCTCTTTCCCGTGCTCTTCATCACGGTGGCCTGCGGGGCCTGCAGCGGCTTCCACAGTCTGGTGGCCAGTGGCACCACCTCCAAGCAGATGGCCCGCGAAAGCGACGCCCGCCGCGTCGGCTACGGCGCCATGCTGGTGGAGGGCCTGCTGGCCGTCTTCGCCCTGGCCACGGTGGCCATTCTGAGCTCCGGGGCCATCGCTGAGAATCCCAACCCCGTGGTGCTGTTTTCCAGCGGCGCGGCGGTCTTCATGGAGTCGCTGGGCATCCCGGCCAAGCTCGGGCGGGAATTCACTGCGCTGACCGTCAGCACCTTCCTGCTGACCACTCTGGACACCTGCACGCGCCTGGCCCGCTTCCTGGTGGAGGAAACCTTCGCCTGGCGCAACCAGCTAAGCCGCTACCTGGGCACGGCACTGGTGCTCATCATCCCGGCGATTTTCTGCTTCATGAGCTTCGACGGCAAGCCCGCCTGGCAGGTCGTCTGGCCGCTCTTCGGCGCCACCAACCAGCTCATGGCGGCCCTGGCACTGGTCACCTTTGTGGTCTACCTGAAGGCAGAGCGGCTCAGCTTTCGATTCGCGCTGATTCCGGCAGCATTCATGCTGGTAACACCCCTGGCAGGGCTGATTTTCATGGTCATCGACAATGAGCTAGGCCTGCTTATCCAGGGAATTAGCCTTGGCATGCTTCTACTGGGACTGTACGTTTCAGGCCGCTCTTTACACTTTGTTTTTGGCCGGCAGAGCTTGCCCGCCACGGCATAATTACCAAAAGCTGAACTTGACCAATCACAGTCTTTTGGTAGATTTTGGAAGTTTTTAGCAGTTTTCTATCATGCCCGCCCCGACCTACATCATAGGCCACCGCAACCCGGATGCCGACGCGATTTGTTCCGCCATCGCCTACGCCGCTTTCAAGGAAGCCGTGGGAGAGTCCGGCTTTGTCGCCGCACGCTGCGGCAACAGTAACGCCCGCGTCGACGCCATCCTGCACCGCTTCGGCGTGCCGTTGCCGGTCTTTGTCGGGGACGTGACACCGCGCGTGCATGACATCATGAAAACCGAGGTGCGCAAAATCCTCCTCGGTGAAACCTGCTACGAGGCACTCGAAATCATCGACCGCTTCGACGTGCGCGCGCTCCCGGTGGTCACCCCCCAAGGCGGGCTGGAGGGCCTGGTCTCCATTTTCAGCCTGGGCGAGTTCTTCATCCCCAAGCCCAAAGAACCGCGCAAGATGCGCCACGTGTGCACCAGCATCGCACACATCATCAAGGCCCTCGAAGCCACCGTGCTCAACAGTGTCGATGAGGAACGCGTGGAAGACCTCTACGTGCGCGTCGGCGCCATGGACATCCGCTCCTTTGGCAAGTGGACCAATTCCGACAGCACCGCGCCGGAGGAAAGCATCATCGTCGTGGGTGACCGCTACGACATCCAGCACAAGGCCATCGGCATGGGCGCGCGCCTGCTTGTCATCACCGGCGCGCTCGAAATCGACGAGGAGGTCATGCAGGCCGCCAAGGACAAAGGCGTCTCGCTCATCGTCAGTCGTTTCGACTCCGCCACGACCTCGTGGATCATCCGCACCGCGACTCTGGTCGACCCCATGGTCCATGCCGACGTGATGACCTTTAGTCCGGAGGAAAAACTGGCCTCAGTGAAACGCCGTATCGCCAGCAGCAACGCACCGCTGTTCTGCGTCGTCAATGAAGACGAGCACCTCATCGGCATCTTTACCAAGACCGACCTGCTCAAACCCATCCAGACACGTCTCGTCCTTGTCGACCACAACGAGCTCGACCAGGCCGTGTCCGGCGCCGAGGAGGTCAACATCATCGAGGTCGTCGACCACCACAAGCTCGGCAACCAGCCAACCTCGCAACCCATCTTTTTCCGCAACGAAATCATCGGCTCCACCTGCAGCATCGTCGCGGAGATGTTCCGCTCGCGCGGCCTGGAGCCCTCGCCCGCCATCGCCGGCATCATGGCCTCCGGGCTCATTAGCGACACGCTCAACCTGCGCAGCCCCACGACTACGGAGCGCGATGTCGAGCTGCTGCCCTGGCTGACCCGCCTCGCCGGCATCGAGACCAAGGAGCTGGCCGACCTTATCTTCAAATCCGGCTCCGTCATTATCAGTTCCACACCGGACGTGGTCATCAAAGGCGACTGCAAGCAGTACAGCGAGGGCGATGTGCGCTACTCCGTGTCCCAAATCGAGGAGCTCGGCTTCGACAACTTCTGGAATAACGCCGACGCCCTCGAGGACGCCCTGGAAGCCTATCGCAGCGGCGAGGACCTCACCTTTTCCTGCCTGCTCGTGACGGACATCAACACGCAGAACTCGCTCTTCGTCGTACGTGGCACGGAGGAGTTCATCGAGCGCATCCCCTACCCGCGCGTGCTTAATCACACGCACATCTTCGACATGCCCGGCGTCGTCAGCCGCAAGAAACAGCTCATCCCCTTCATCAGCACCATCCTCGACTCCATGGGCGTGGTTCCTGCCTGATGCGGACAACTTTTTCGAGGGCTGCTTTGCCGTTGACATTTCAATCGTCTGAGCGATGCTACCACCCTTTTCCTGATCGGGGCATAGCGCAGCCTGGCTAGCGCATCTGCTTTGGGAGCAGAGGGTCGGGGGTTCGAATCCCTCTGCCCCGACCATTTTCATAATAGCGGATTTCCGCTTTAAATAATGACCTTGAGGCCAGCAGGCCTCTTTGAGCCAATTATGGCTAACTCTGGCCGGTTACCAGAAACTATGGAAAAACGGTGCATCTTTGGCAACCGCCTAGGATTTCTGAAAACCGAAATTGCTTTTCTGAGATTCAGGGAGCTGAAAGTCACGGTAAATATTTTATTGGATAGGATAATTCCAAGCGCACATCCGATTTATTATTAGCTTCCTCCCTCGTTAAGGGCGATCCTTCATCTTTCCTATGTGAACTCTACTCTTCAAAGCTACGCTCCCGGTATCGCGTTGGAGTCGCACCAACCCGGCTCTGGAATGTGCGGTAAAAGTGCGATAAGTCGTCGAAGCCGCACTCAAAGGCTACCGACTGAATTGAGCTATTCATAGTCTCGAGCAAGCAGCACGCATGCCCTATACGCAACTCTATCAGGCGGTCATTCCAGCTGCTGCCAGTCACTTCTTTGAAGAGCTGTGAAAAACGGCGACGGCTCAGCCCGCAAGAGTGAGCTGCTTCATCCAGGCTCTGCCTTGAAAAAAACCGCTGTGACATAAGACCGGCGTACGCCTTTACGCGTTCCGATGAACAAAGTGTTTGGGACTCTGTCGAGATCTCACGAAGGAGTCGCACAAGTAAAATACTCGAAAGACCAAGAATGATCTCCCGATAACCTTCCCGACGGGCCGTTTGCTCATAAAGCATTTGCTTTAAGATATCATCTGAAAAGATTTGCCACGCTTGAGCCGGACGAAGGTGCAGTTTATTTAACGCTTTAACTGTCAGCTCCTTGAATACAAACCTGTCTAAATCGATACAGATAAGGTAGATCGACAAAGGCTTTGTGGTGTCGTCTGCCAAACGGTGGCGCTTCCCCGGCGGGACAGCACAAACCACGTTGCTCTCAATCGGCAATATGCCATCCTCCAAACACAGTGACCCCTTACCAGAGAATGCAATTATCAGCTTGGCGTAGTCGTCTACCCGCCACTCCATGCTGAATGTGGGATGGTGGACACTTTCCCCCACAAAGATACCATAGTCGGGCATGCTGACAGCTACCGGAGACTGCCTGATGGACTGCTGCACAGGATATTTGTTGAACCTACCCAGCCTGAAAAGCAATCACTTTTGCCCGATATGCAATTAGCTGAGCATTGCTTTGATAATATGAATAATGCAGTCTAGAAACAAGTAATCATGCAACTATGAAAGAGGCTGACTTAATGCCCTGGACTCGTACTCCAGAAGATATAGAGCAAGCGTCCGGCTACATGGATGCGCTACGCTCAAAGCCGGAGCATCACATCGATACAAGTGCGTATGTCTCACCCGAGGCTCATGTCCACACCGAGGCCCTAAAAATCGGACCGGAAAGCTGGGTTGCCGGCCAAGCTATTCTCAGGGGTGACATCACCATGGGTGAACAATGCACCATCAATGCGATGGCCTCGCTCTCAGGCAAAATAACCATGGGCAACGGTGTTCGCGTTGCCTCGTTGACTACCATCGTTGGGTTCAATCATCGCTTTGATGATTTAGAAAAGCCTATCTATCAACAAGCCCATACCTGTAAGGGTATTGAAATCGGCGATGATGTCTGGATAGGCGCCAACGTCGTTATCTGTGATGGAGTGAAAGTCGGTTCGCACAGCGTCATTGCAGCGGGAGCGGTGGTGGTCAAAGACGTAGCCGAGTACTCCATTGTGGGGGGAAATCCGGCTCGTCTCATCCGAGACCGACGAGTCTCCAAGCAAAGAAGAAGCACGAACGTTGAACAAACCCTCATTGATTTAAACGCACAGATTACTGAACAATGGCAAAACGTCCTGCGCAACTACGAAGCAAAATATAAAGGCGAACCTATCTATTTGGACCCCCAGTATGGACAACCTACGTTACGCGCCTGGTGCGATGCCATTGAAATAGCGGGTGGTTTTGGTGAAACACCTTCACTCGAGAGCCGCGAGGCGTTAATACATCGGTTGAAGAGTTATCAAGAGGCGAAATATGGCCTGATTTTTAGCGACAATAAGGAGCCGCCTCCAGCAGATAAGCTGATTCATCTACCGGACGGTTACCATTTCCTGGCCGTCGGTTACGCTTTAGAATGCCTGGGAAGCAATTTACCCAATGAAATAAAAGCGATTGATAAACTGGAGTATGATGAGGTGGAAGCTCACCTCGAATCCCTTAACTGGAAGGACGCTGCCTGGGACGCAGGGTCATGGGTAGACCATTACGGTACGGGCATGTACCATAACTTGCGCCACCATCATAGCTCAGTCCGGCCAGATCACTTGTTCGCCTGGTTGGACAGAAACTGCGATCCGGCCACCGGGATGTGGGGAGCCCAAACTCGCGAACAGCAATGGCTGCAAGCCGTCAACGGATTCTATCGCTTAACACGAGGAACCTATGCGCAATTTGGCCGTGAACTACCCTACCCGGAAAGCAGCATCGACACGATCTTGAGCCATTGCCGCCTGAACGGAAATTTCCTCGAACACAATATCAACGCCTGCAATGTGCTCGATATCGTACATCCGCTCTGGCTTTGTTCCAAACAGAGCCCGCATCGAAAGTCAGAGATACAAGAAATCATCGAGATACAGCTTCTGGCAATTGCGCCACGCTGGCAGAAGAACTATGGCTTTTCTTTTGCCCCCGGAATGCCAGCAGGGCTACAGGGCACGGAAATGTGGCTCTCGGTTGTAGCAATAGCAGCGAACTATCTGGGCCTGGAGGATCACATCTCTTTCAAACCTCAAGGCGTACATCGCTTGGCGGCCACTTACCCTTTGCCAAGTACCGACTCCTAGTATCGCCCGCCTGCCGACATCAGTAGTCTAAAAACAAACGGCCTAAAACCCTATCGAGGCACCGCCATCAACTGGCAAGACGCCACCGGCAATAAATTTGGCCGCCTGTAATCAGCGCAGCTTCGCCATCCAAAGAAAAAGCTGCATGGCGGTTTGAAGTGTTCATCGTACGCTACCTTTGAGGCAGGTTGCTTCCAACGGAGACAGGGTACTGTCCTTGAAACTGAATCCCCATCCTGGCCCCGGCAAGGGATAAGCGTAACCATCCTCAACGCGAATCGGCTTGTCAACCAGACCGTCCACCCAATCAAACGACTCGCAGGCAAAGGCGTTCGGGATGGTGCATAACAGCGGCACATCGTATTCCTTATAGTAGTGAGGAAGTACGGGCAACCCATGTGCATTGGCCATCAATGCACTTTGTCTCCAGCCCTCGACACCCCCGAGCCTGAGAATGTCCGGCTGCCACAAGTCAAGGGCTTGGCGGGCTACCAATTCCCGCAAAGCGGTGACGTCATATTCACGTTCTCCCATCGCCAGGGAGATGCCCGCTTGCTGGCGCAAGGTCCGGTAGCCGTCAAAGTCCGTCCGAACGATGGGCTCTTCAAACCAATGTATCGATAAGTCCTGGGCACGCTTAGCCAAGGCCAGGGCATCCGGCAGTTGCATGCCCTGATTGGCGTCCATCATGACTTTGATACTCGGGCCTACGGCTTCGCGAACGCGGCTGAGGCGTTCCACATCGTTTTCGATATCGGCAGATCCCACTTTGATTTTGACGGCCTTGAACCCGCGCCGCACATAGCCGGTGACTTCTTCAATCAGTTCCTCCATCGAGTAGCTGAGCCAGCCGCCGCTGCCATAAACGGGCACCCGCTGACGGTATGTCCCGAGAATTTTCCAGATGGGTTGGCCCAGCACCTTTCCCCAGGCATCCCACATGGCAAGGTTGATAGCGCCAAGCGCCCAGCGATTGATGCCCACATCACCGAAGTACTCAGCCTCAGCGAGAGCCTTTTGCATAAGCTGTCCCGTCTCATTAACCTCAATGCCCTCGACCAGCGGGGCAATGTCAAACAACGCTCCAGCGATAGCAGCAGGAGAATAATGAAAGGAGAGCAGGTTGCTCTCGCCAATAACGCCGGACTCTAGCTCGAGGCGTGTAATGATGAAAGCGATCTCATCGATCCTGTGTGTAGCATCGGCAATCGGGCGCGATACTGGCGACAAAGCCTTGTAGAATGATATGTGACGAATTTTGTGTGACATAGGAATGTCTTCTGTGGAGACGCAGTATGATTACATCTGTGGTTTGGGGACACGCTCGACAAAGGACCTCAACATAACTGGCTGCGGTGTTGAGCTGCTAAGCCGATTGGGGTCATCCAAATAATCAAATACCATGTAGGTGTAGCGGCAGCCGGAGCTAAATCGCTTTTCGATACTCATAACAGGAATCCAGCTTCCCGCTTTTTGAACAGCCTGCTGCACAAGAGAGGCTCGCGAAGGAACATCTATTGCCGTCGACTCTCCAACATCAAGCAGCTCCATCGTATCATTGATTTGAAATGCGACAGGCATGGATGAAAAGTTCATCAATCGAATAACCTCGGCATTTTCCATATCGAAATCATCCTTCAGAGCCATTGCGGCTATATGCCCATCCTCCTTTGGCATAAGAACAATGACATAGCGATCCGCACCGCCAGGGATACTGATGCTCGCCACAATCTCTCTGAGCTTAGTGTTATCCCCTTGTGTTTCACTCGCAGGCAGAGTCACTTCACGATACAGATCAAACGTATCCCCATCGGGCATCGGATACGATTTGGAGGGCTTGCTGTAAATGGCTAAGTCTACAAACTCTTTGCTTTGAGCAGGCTTGTAGCTCAAGTCCATTGTAGTCCCAACTAGCGCAAAAATCCGGAAGGTGCTCGCTGTTGCATGGCCGGAAAACAACACCACGAGCAAACAAGCAAAGGCGACTCGAAGGAGGCATGAGTAGGGTTGGTTCATATCTCTGAAGGGGTCAGCCAGCGAAAGGACACAACGACAAATTTGCGTCCGAACTCGCTATTTATACCAAGTGATTCTTCCCAGGCATTGGGGTTTGTCCCCACGTCTGTGTATTCGGGTATGCGTTGCACGACCGCTTCACACCAGGCACGTCCTTCTATTGCCCGAGTGAGCGGATTTAGACTTTCCCCATATGCGCGCACGATGAAAGTATCTGAACGAACTGTCAGCATTGGGCCCAGAGTAGAAAGGATATCCGCCTGGGTGAGGTACTTCGGCGCAAAGGCGGATGTCAGTCGAAAAGCATCCCGGCCGGTACCTACTTCGGAATTTGCGCCCCCGATATAGTGCTCGTCATCCCAGGAGGGATAGGGGTTACGGTAACTGTCACTATTGGTGATTATTCTTCCTTTTCCATTAACGGGCTCCATGGGGTTGACCTGCCCCGGAGACTCAGTTGAGTCTATAGCTGCTTGCAGGGCTCCTTTAATCCCTGCGCTTTGCCGTGTCTGTAATATAGGGCGATTTACAAACTGAGCCATTGACAGAAACGGACCGCGACGTCGAACCTCCTGTACGATTTTACTAGCCAGTTCATTTACAACCGCTTCCGCGGAAGCATTCTGAGAAGCCACAGCAGGATCGTTGAGGAACAGGCCACGGTTGCCGTGAAAATAGGTTTCGTAAAACGACCTCTCGTTGGAGAGATTCGTAGCCATCGTATGTACGACTCCTGCGTAGGGCGAATTCCCAGTACGCTCCAGATTACGCGAAAACCTCGGGAAAGGTACAAGCTTCTCAACAGTATCGGATGTATCAGAATACGTGTCGTCATGCGGCAGCCCAAGCGTTCCGGCCAGTACAGCTCGCCAAGCCTGCTCAGACGTGGAATTGACGTTGAATGCACCAGTAACCATGAGATTCGCCGCCGCCTCATCGTAGGCATTCGAGAGACCCGGCTTCGCTTGAATGGAGTCAATGTCAGGACGAGAGCCGTCGAACGAGGCATAACGCATGCGGTTATTGGGAAGTTGCAACCCGGCATCAATCGAAGCCTGTGTCCAGGTCGTTGGCACTCCAGAAACATAATACCGGTCCCAGAGTGCGCGGTTGAGATGCCAGGACAAATCATAGGCAGGGTCCATGTTTGCCGGATCCCCTGGCCGCAATACGATACCCGAACCTACGCCAGGTCCAGTACCAGTACCCAAGCCCAGTCGGTATGTCGTTGTGCGGTCGATATGAACATCAGCGACCGAATTCCCAAAAGGATACGACGAATAAAACGAATAGCGGGAGAACGGAACATGCTGAAGTTGTCCAAGAGACAGCAAACGGTCAGGCGAATCCAATACATCAAAATACGTTGCATAACGTGGGGGCGTGCTTGCTTGCGGGATTCCTGCCAGATTTGCGGTGTAGCGGTTATTGCCAGTCAACAATGCGGTGCTCGTGCTAGCTATTGGATTTGCAAGTAATGCGCCCGTAACCATGGAACCCGCACGCTGGTCCTTCGCCCTATGGCCGCCGATAACGACCGGGCCACCCGAAATTGTAGCGGCCTCAGCAAATGTTGGCAGAGAATAAGGCGCTCGCAGATTCCCACTCCTTAGCCATGCCTTAAAAGGAGAAGGCGCCATCCCCACCGATTGACCTAAATCAGCAAACGTATAGCGCGCATCGAGAGCCGTTCCCAATCGAAAGGCCGCGGTCGCCAGACCGGGGTCGATACTCCAATCGGCTATTGGCAGGTTTTCATTCGTTGCCT
This sequence comes from Verrucomicrobiia bacterium, assembly GCA_030432235.1. GTDB lineage: Bacteria > Verrucomicrobiota > Verrucomicrobiia > Opitutales > Cerasicoccaceae > JAUIHT01. The sequence continues at coordinate 511,558 of JAUIHT010000002.1, forward strand.
GAAAAATGCGGTTACCCGCCGGGCGGATATTCAGCTCGCTCATCATCATCTCAAAGGACTGGAAGGCTTGAGACGGGCTGCCCAGCCCACCAGCCTCTGCGAAGTTAACTCTAAAAGTGTCGCCAGGCCATTCTTCCCGGGTTCTTGAAACGTTTTCTGAGAAGACGACCAACTTACGTTCATCCGGCTCCGGGACTGTCGGGATCGTAACTGCTACCGCCGGTGACAGTTCCAATCGGTTCACCGTCCCAATAAAGCTACTATCGGGAGCCCGGCGCAGGACACGCCCTGGCTGGTAGTTTTGGCCATCCTGGGATGCATCCAGGACATAAATATGCGTCTCACCCGGAGGGATAATACTTCCTTCAATACGAAAACTGACTGGCACACTGTTGGGAGACTGAGCCTCCAAGGCTTCAGGCGTCCATTCTCCTGGCTTCAGATCAAAGGTACCGATATCAAACGTCGCAACCGTCGTGAAGGCAGTGTCGTCACCCGCACTCACCTTAACGCCCGTAGATTCCGGTGCTGTCCGGTAATACAAACAAGCTCCGGCTCTAAATTGAAATGAAATGTCATAGTCCGCTGCATCAATCGCCACCGAATAAGGATTACTGAGAACGACAACGGGATAAATAGACAGGTGAATGGTATTAGAGCTAAAGGTATCTACATAGGTGCTCATCCCAAGCGAGGCATATTGCACAATCGGGTATATGCCCGCCTCGGTATCCGTCGGGGGAACAGGCGCAACAGTCCCTCCAATCGCCTGGGTTCTGGCCCATGAGCGCAAATGCCCCCATGTCGGCAAATTGACTTCATTACTGCTCAGGGGGGCAAATATTGGGGCCGAATCTGACGGACGATAGCTAGTGTCATTCGAAGTATCCGCGATGTCGGCAGTCAGATCCTTTTTTAGACCACCATTATAGGCATCGGCCAGAACGCCTGAACTATATGAGGTCAAATCGTGAAAGCGAAACAAGGCCCCCTCCTGTAAACGCGATTCTGCTGAATTATCAGAGGCAAGCAGGGGTAATTGCTTGCCTGAACTCAGGTTTTGAACTCGTGCATCTCCTGGATGAATGTCCGACCCAATAGTATTCCCATCTTGGTCTCGGTCCATGCTCTGAACCGAAGAGCGCTGGCTCGTGATAAAACTATTAATGCGATCTACATCCTGTCCACTGTCTTGGTAGCCATTGATAAGATTGATGCGCGCCTTAACGCCTTCGTCGCCGACCCACCAGGCATATCGCCCGGAAACTGCGTTTGTATTGCCGGGAACCTCAAGCTTTGGAGCAACAATGTAGTCCTGAGCAAATCCATCCGTAACGGATCCGGCCCCAACCAAAAGGACCGCGGCAGAGTCGCCCCCATCATTGCTTTGTATGGTTAATTCAGTGGACATTGCGTCAGCATTGGTCGGCAGGGATATAACCGAGCTGGGTGTATAGCTGGGTGCGTTACCCTTACTCACTGAGCCGTCGCTGGCATTCACCGAGTATGAAGCGGAAGTATTTCCACTAACCAGCCAGTTCAACTGTATCGGGTCTACTCCGTCACCATCCACTTCATCCGGGCGCAGGTCGTAACGACTAGTTTTTCCATTAGCGAGTGAGTCTCCATTCCCCCAGACACCCATCCAATAACGGGCACCATTCTGAACCGCAATACCGCTACTGGTCGGTGACGCATTTCCAAATTTGTCCTGCGAGGCCAGGATATCAGCAGTGGCAGTCACGCGCTGATCCGGCCCCGCATACTTCTGCAACTCCCCTATTGCCTCCTGAAGCGCAAAGAGTGCGTTTTGCTCCGCTTCATTTGTGTACCCGGCACTAGAGGCAACCTTATGTTCGAGCTCGACCAAGGTTGCGAGCGTTACGACGAGTATCAGTATAAAAGCCAACAGCGAGATCGCGACAATCAGCGCGAAGCCACGAGGCTTATTTGGGGATGCGATGGAAGGATTATACCTCAAGGGGAATTTTTCTAAAATTGCTACGGCACTCCAAAAAATAGAATGCCAAGGTCGACGATGTGAGAATACCTATAGAAATTCATCGTACCACTGACAAGAATGGCCAATTTTTACCCGTTAGATTTTATGTCGTTTTACCCGAAGGAGCCACCGCATACTCTTACAGCCTTACCGATGATCGAGGGCGCATAACAACAAGCAAGCACGCGACTCTGACTTGAGTCGTGTGCTTGCTATATCGTTACTTCTGAACTGCGCCGGAAAGCGCAGAAAGGACTAGCCGTCTACTACTGTTTACGGAAACGACGAACCAGAAATACCGTCAGCAAAATAAAGCCTCCCAACATGGCGGCCGCTTCACTGGGCTCGGGTACGGCGGTGACATTAAAGCCATTAATGATGAAGTTGTCGCCACTAGAGTTAAACTCAAAGGACATGTCGGGGGTCGTTTCATCCACAGTAAAACTAAAACTGACTGTCGTGATCGCACTCGGGTTGGTGCCAGTTGAGGGTGTCACACCGCTCGCAACTATACGGTTGGTCGCGTCAGCGTCATCCACGAGCACTGTTGCTGTGCCCCAATTCGTGTATTGGGTCGCATGGTGATAGCTGGTAATATTGTACTCACCATACTCGAGGCCGGAAATTTCTACAGCTAAACGAGCATGAATGACCAAGTCTTGTAACAGAGCAGTTTCCGACAGGAAAGGGCCACTGGTTATAGGCTCGTAGTTTCTTGGGTCCAGGGCATTCGAATGCGCTACATATTCATAGACACGCACATCAATACTATCTCCAATACCCAGACTATTCGAAAAATTCTGAGTAATACTATGCAATGCCGTATTGCGGTCGGCAGACCATCCATCATAGCCCGCCTGAACAATCTGGGGATCGGGATCATTCGAAGCCCCGAAGTCCACGTTGAACTGCGCTTGTGCGGTAGAAAGTGTTAGGATAGAAACGGATAGGATTTTAAGTAACGAGTTTTTCATAGGGGCATTAGTCTATTTGAAGGGCCAGCCGATGCCAGCTTGAATAAATCTTACCCGTAATATTACGGCATTTTCATGGTTTTACTCCAGCCTCATGCTGCCCCAGTTACCTGGCTGCAGGCGGGCTTCCGAGCCAACATCGCTGACGACCTGTGTGTCATCGTTGTAAAAGTACAACCGTCGTGTGGTTTCGGTGCCCAGGTTGTCCGAAAAGAGTGACCCCACATCCCCTTGTAATGCCATTCCGGATTCAGGTGTCACACCCAGATCTGACCATGGCACGGATGCTTCAAGCGTATAGCCGCTCTCAGACTTGCCAACCGTCACCTCCGCGCCCTGAAGTTGCCGCACGCGTTCAAACTTTGCAGTGTTTACCCCGACAAAGACAACCGGGTCCTCCGTTTCAGGATTGTCTGCTTCATAGAGTACAGCAATGGACTCGCCCTCCAGATTGCCGAAGAGCAAACGCAAGTCGCCCGGCACTGGCGTATTTCCTGTTGCGCTGGGGTCTGTCCTCAACATGAGATCGACGACGTCACCGCTCAGGAAAAGTGAATCATAGGTTTTTCCTGAATTCATCCACGGTGTCGGATCCTTAACGTCGTAGAACACATACAAGCGCTCCTGGTCCCAGCCGAGTCGAACCGTAGCGGACTGCTTATCATCGGCAACGATCTGAATCGTATCGTCGTCCTTTGCCGCCGGCCAATCATCCGAATCACCATCCATGCCGAGAGCCTGCTGAATGTTTGTTACTGGAATCGTCTTCGCCTCAGCGTCAGCTTCGCCATCCGAAGCCGATACTTTATACAAATAGCCTTTTTGCTTCTCAACGACCAACCGAGATGCTTCAGCGCGCTCTTCCGAAGTAAACTCAATCGATGCCCCCTGCAAACGCTGAACGGTCTCAAGCCCCTCGACCCGGCAGATTCGGTAATCCGTCTTTCCTCCAATGACGTAGAAATTACCACTCTCCTGGTCGCGCCAGAAATAGCCCGACCAGCCCTCCTGGCTAAAGCTGGTATTGTCCATGTTCATGCCACGTCGGTTTTCGGAAGGTTGCGATGCGCCCGTGCGACTATCGGCAAAGAGAGTCGAGATATACAGGCCATCGGTAGTGAACAGGAAATGCTGGCCATGGTTTCCGGTAACGTGAAAAACCCGTCCCTGCTCACCGTCCAGAGGCGCATCATTAGAGATGTTAAAAGAGCCGACAAACTGGCCGCGGTGCGGCGCTGGAGCCCGATGAGAGCCAGCAACGCCCTTATAGGGATTCGGGATAACCCATTCCGTTTCCAATGTGTCCGCATCGTAGGCGACAAGCGGGTCAGACATGGAGATAACCCGTTCATCTCTAGTCGCGAGGACATCCCCACGCTGAGGCAACACCTCGGCATCGCTCAGCTGATAGATAGGCGTCCCATTTTCTGAGAAACCATGAAGCGGAAATTTAGCAATTGAAGTGTAAATGGTTAAATCCTCATCGATGGAGCCGAGTCCATTCCAGCGATACGCAAGCGCACCCTCTTCTTTATCCGATTCCTGGATGAGCTCGAACTCATCTTCCTGACTGAGGCCATCCCCATTGGCGTCTACCCAGATGAAGTTAAACTCAGGAAGTGCCCGAGACCGGTCTCCCAGCGTTGCGGCATTGGTGCCACCGCCTCGAACAATAGAACCATCGGGGGAAAACTCGTACCCCGGAATCGCATCCAGAATGTACTTGTCAGACCAATAGCTACGCCGCGCAAAATAGTGAGTCGACCCAATAGCTACACGTGGCAACCAGCGCCCCTCCTTCTTTTCGTACAGAACGGGAAAAGGCGATCGCTCCAGAAAATACTCATGCCCCTGATATTGAATATACTTTCCAGACCCCGGATAGTTTGCCCATTTCGCAACATTTTTATCCATGCCTGCATAGATGATAGAGGGCCCTCCAAATAGAGCTTTTGGATCCGACTCCGCTCGGGAAAACACATCAGTAACCTTGTAATCTCCTGTTTCCCAATCGAGTTCGAACTGCATTCCCGGAGCAAAGGCAATGCTTCGGTCCCACTCGCAAACGACTGGCCCCTCTCCGCCATACATTGTCGGCCCAACATACTCCTTTTCCAGAGAACCAGTATCGGCGTCCCAAACGCTAAAGCGCCTGGGCGTATAAACATACTCTGCGACCCACAGTTTTCCCTTGGTATCCAGTGCCGACCCCATGGGCAAAAGCATGCCATTGGGGTCATAGCGACCGTGAATTCCTCGCCCACCGTCTTGGCCGACTGAGCCGAGATACGCTCCCTGTTGCGAAAAGACTCGTACCTGCATGGAGGCACCCCAGTCACTGACATAAAGTCGGCCATCTTCGCCATACGTGATTTCAAGCGGCGCGGACAACAAATCACTATCCTCCGGGATGACCACTTCCTTCCTGCCGGTTTCGACATCAATGCGAACCACCGCACCATCACTGATGGCGAAAAGCGTGCGACCATCCGGCGCGAAATCAATACCCGCCGGATGAGCTAATTCGATCTCGCGAACAGTTTGGCCGGTTGCCTTGTCTGAAATCATCAATCGATTATCAGGCCATAGGGCCAAAACAATATACTTCTCACCCACAGCCAAGCCACTCAGGTTGTTTCCATCTCCACGATCCCCGTAGAGCGCGTACCGCACGTCCAAACCTTTAGACTTCAGAGCCTCCCATGCATGAGGCATGTCTTCGCCTTCAAATGAGGCAAGCTCATCACCTTGACGTACGATTTGGTCGATTCTGGACTTCTTCTTGCCATGTTCAGTCCACGTGAAAGGAACAACTTCCCCGTCCTTCAAGCCAAGCCGGTAAAAGCCCACTTTGCCGTCATACTGCAGCGCCACATAAACATGCTCATCATCGGCGTCGACTCTTGCCGAACCACCGCCCCAGTGGGCGTTGCCCATGATAGCCCGATGTGGAGAGGCCCACCGTCTTTGACCATCTAAATCTACCGCCACAACACCCCAACCTGCCTCATAAAAAGGCCAGCAAAGCACAACCGTATCGCCGGACGAGGTCGCATCCTGAGGTGGCGCATGGTCAGAACCCCAGTTGCCTGTGCCATCGGGTGTATTCCAGGCGGGGTTTCCAGGATTATTGTATACGAACTCGAAGTAAGTGTGGAGTCCCTCGTGAGTGAGTCCCCGCCAACGATAGGTGCCCACCGGCATTAAATCGCCCCGGTCATTATAGCCATCCCAGTAGTCGACATTCTCACCCGCCAACCTTGGCTGATCGTTGAGCAGGTTTCTAATGCGGTTCCCATCCTCGTCTTCGATCACGATGGTGACGTAGGCATCCTTGTCCAAATCGTAATGAATCGGCACGGGCCCGTGAAAAGTCTCTGGCAGGAGGACGCCTTCGCCCAACCGGTACACCAGCGAAACTTGAGAGGCCATGACCATTCCCCCACCAACTACCCAAAGATCATTTCCAGCATAGGCCAGGCTCTCCAGTCCCACCTGATTTAGCCTCTCCTCAGAAGCCTGGAAATCATACATCCAGTGCCAGCTTGTCCCCCCGTCCAACGTTTCGTAGATCCTTTGAGTCCCATCTCGATTAGTCAGTAGCGCCCAGCGCATCTCATCATAGACAGCCAAGGAAAGACATTGCCCAGCCTCGTAGGGCAATTCAACCGGGCTCCAGGCCTTACCCGCATCCTGGCTGATGGATGCTTGACCATCTCCGACAACTATCAACGAGCTTGAATCCGGAATCCGCTGAGCCGCCTGTACTTCGAAGCCCGGCGAATCCTGCACATGCCATGAAAGGCCATCTTCAGTTTTAAGGGTCGCACCTGACTCCAGCACAGCAAGGGCATGACTGATATCGAAGGCAAATAGTTCAATTAACGTGGATGGAAGTCGTACGCTTATACGCCAGCTCTCGCCCCCATCTTGCGTGTAAAATATCTCACGGTCCGTGGTCACCCAACCGGCGTTTGTATCCGCAAACGCGACACGTCTCAATTTTACCGGAAAATCTTTGTCCAGGTCTTTCCAATGCTTGCCCCCGTCCTCCGTGGCCATGACCACACCAGCCGCTCTTGGGTACTTGGGAGCACCCATCCCAATCGCGTAACCGACATCAGCCGAAGGAAAGCTCATCCGCCACATGGCAAAGGCAGGGATATCGGTCTTGTTCCAGCTTCGTCCTCCGTTGGTGGTACTCAGGATACCGTGCTTGCCAGTTAGAAAACCGGTGTTTTCGTCCAGAAAAACGGCTTCGGTCAAGGTGCCAATTTGCGGAACAGACACTCGCTCCCAGCGATTGCGTAGTATCGAGTCCAAGACTGGAGCTGTCTCGCCCGAAACGAGAACGGCTTCGCCCCAGTTTTCAGACTGTTCGTAAATCATACGCTCAATGCCGGCCCTTTCAGCCACCATCTCAAAGAACATATTTTCGACGCCATCATAGAATACATGAATAAGCATACCCATACGTCCAGAAGCCGGCGGTTTACCATTTCCGGTGATGAGCGCCCATGGGATTTTTATTTCCTGCACATAGCCGGGAGCAGGCGAATCGAAAGATGCTACGGCCATTTCCACGCCCCCCCATAATTGGGTATCCCCCAACACTTTTAGCAAACCATCCGGTGTGGCCTTGGGTTTCTCTCCTATGGAAACGTGAACCGCTGGCAGATTTTTCGGCCCGTACCACCAAGCCGTTAGGTGCGTAATCTGGTCCGTATCAAAGCGAACCTGCACACAGTCCCCCAGCCAACCATAGCTGCTGAGCGTTGGGTTCACCGTACTGTTCAAAGGAGTCGGATCGAATACCCGGAAGGCCAGGTAAACAGCCTCTTGGTCATACATGCCGTATATCCAGGCGCTTTGGTCAAGGTAATCACCATCCGGGTCACGCGCACCGAGAATGCCTGCCGTCGTGTCCCACTCATCCAGCACTCCGTCGACCTCAACAGCCTGCTCCCTGGGTACCAACGGCAGCTCGGAATGGACACCACTGGCAGCACCGAGCCACATCGGCAACAGGCACGCAATGACGAATAAGGCGGACCCCAAAGGGCGTGTCAGGCTTTTCATGATGAGGCTCAGCAAGAGTTTGGGGAACGATAACACAGACATCGATTAATAGCGAACAGCTCGCATAGGGTCAAACGGAGCGAAGGGGGATATTCGTCAATGTCCGAATGACACCGGGCTCAATAGCGATGCATTCAATACTGTCAGTAATACGACGCGACAAGCTAGGTGCGTAAGGTGACACTTCCTCCATCCACTTGAACTGCTCCATATCCAGTCCCTGGATGTTCAACGAGACAGGGCTATTCCCCCGGTTCATAGCGACCAAGGTCTGCCCCCCCTGGTCATCCACAAAGGCAGTGATGAGCAAATCCGAGTCATCGCAGTCGACTTCCACCCGCACCATCCCCTTTCGGATGCGGCGGCTCCAGGCACCGAACACACGGAGTTGATGGCTGCTGGGCTTCGCGGAAAAACCACTTTCCCGATCGATGGCGAGGAGCGAACGTGTCCAGCCGTACGAGGGTTGCTCGACATTCAGCAGGGTCCAGCAGTACAGTAAAGCAACTGCATCGAGCAAAACCAGATTCTTGTGAGAAAGCTGCCCCATGAGCAATGCCAGTCGGTAGCTGCGCATTTGGTAGCGCGGACTATTCACACATAATTCCGTAGAAAGGAAAGGACGGTCACCGTAAAGACTATGCAGTTGCTTCATCGGCTCATCGAAGCGATCCGGGTCGTCAAAATATTCCTGAAAATCATACATGTGCGTGGCCGCGTAGTCGACCTTTTCCCAAACGTCTGCTCTCTCCGTGAATGTCTTTGCGCGCGTAATACCGTCGGCGTACAGCTTGCCCCACTCGGAATCAGTCGAAAGCATGTTCGCGTCACTCATGTGAATCCGCACTTGTTCGAAGCCAGCCTTGTCCAGCGCTTGGCGCAGAGTAAGTACCATGGCATGGTAAGTCTCTTTGGGATGCGAATTTTCATTCTGAATCCCGACGATGCGCGGCGGCTGTCCGGTTTCCTTCACCGCGCGGCGGCAATACTCAACGATTGAGCGTGCGTACTCATCCACACGAACTGGATCCGGACGCTCCTTGCCCTTTTCGTCAACAAAAGTCTCCCCGTCACGCACCATCCATTTGGGAAAGTGCCAATACTCGAACCAGACCTCTCCACCGCGTTGGATGAATTCACGGTTCAGGGAGAAATCCGAAATATTACCGTTGGGGAAACTATCCCCATAGTAGTGTGGAATCGCATCATCGAGATCGTCCCAATTATCCATCTCTTCAGACAGCTCGCCTGCGATAGGATTCTCTCTTTGGATACGCAGATTATAGTCCTCCACATACTCCCAGAATTGACGCCTACCCGCCTCGCTTAACTCCGCGTAGGCGGTTGGGATTGTCGTTCCACCGAAGCCCAGCATCGCCTGATGGCTGGCTTCTACATCCACTCGGGCATTGACCTCGCGCGGCATCGGCGCAGAGAGCACGCCGGAACAGTAACCCGACGAATCGGAGAGCTGCAATTGGTGATGATGAAGGTCATACAAGCAGTTTTGTGAGATGACCTTTTCACCGTTCACCAGGACTGCCAGTTCCATGTTATGGGAAAGGGAAAGCGATACTGAGTGCAGTCTCGCAGGCAAAGTATAACGGCGCTCGTCCCATTTGGCCTCTGGGTGCACATTGATACCGGTGACTCCGTCGAACTCCGACATCTCTGCTTTAAACCACTGGCTTCGAGCCACATCAAAGTCCTGATCAAAAAGCAAGGAGGGCGAATTCAGGTAAAAGGAATCATGAAAATATTGCTGAAAGACAAGTTCACTCGAGCTGAGCGTCAAACGCACCTTCCCCTCAGGCCCAGTCAAAATCCAAGACAAAATGGCCTCACCGAGGCGCCAATCATCGAAATCGAGCCTGCGCTCAAAGCAGGCCGGCAACCACTCTTTGAAAAACAGAGGGCGTGGCTTTTCACCCCTGAGCCACATCTCCATAGTTCCCGCATTTGACGGTAGAGAAAAGGACTCCAACGTCTCGAAGTTTTCGACATCGACTGTCGCTCCATGGGGTGAAATCTCTTTCAATGCCATACTCGTAATCCAACGCTAGACAAGCCTGAGGCGCGAAACAATATTACGAGTAAAACGATTGTCTACTATACGCGTACTACAATTTCACCGGTTAGGGATTTCACTCCACTTGAATCCTGAAGGGTAATGCGCCCTGCGGATTTTTGCGCGCCACACCATACCACCTTGGTGTCCAGGGGTGCCCGTTTTCTGACCACATCAAGTAAGTTGGATCTCCGCTATCGGGTTGATACTTCCAAATGATAGACCAGCCGAGATCGCCCGACTCCGGCCAATGCTTTAATCCAATCACAGGATAGGGAATGAATAGCTCACCCTCAATTTGAGCACCGTCCTGAATCCATTTTCCGATAAGCCCAGAGCGGCTGGGCGAGGTATCACCAGGACGCAGAGACAATGAGCCGTCCCGATCCAATCTGACATCCAACCAATAGTAGGCTCCGACCGTACCCAGTGCTTCAGGAGCTCTGGGATCGAAAAAAAGAGTTACCGTGTCGCGCTTCGGATTCCCCTGGCCACGGAATGCGATATAGATGCCTACCTCGCCAGCAGCAATCGCCCATTCTGTGTAAGCCTCTTCTTTGGCCTGTCGACGATCCATCGGCCCTCGCAACCAGCGCGCTTGCTCCGTCTCGCCCACCGGCACCCAGCGGGCATCTTGCCATTCCTCCAAATCCGCATCGACGGTGACCTCACGCGCCCTCGCCTCGGCATACTGCGTGAAAACCAATTCGCCTACCGCATAAGTGGTTTTCCCATCCACCTCAAATGGCTCAACTAACTGCACGCGGCCGGTTTGCTCAGGCACAGGCAGACTCACCGCTATCGATTTGCTCTCCCCTGCCATCACCACACCGATGCTCACTTCCGGCCCTTGCGCCACATAACGGCCCGACTCATAATAGACCCGTGGCTCCCAGGGAGCTGCGACGGCGGCAACCTCACTCGCCTTTTCACTCCGATTCCAAATCTGGAGGTAGGGGCCCGGTCGCCGGAACGCCGTACGCATGGGCTCGACTAAAAGGTCACCGGGCTTTTCTACACCAGGCCAAGCAAAAGCAATCTGTTGCTCTCCTCCAGACTCCAAATCATAGGGATGGGACTCGTGCGTGTCGTTTTCCGGATAAGGATAGATGCGTAAGGTTCCCCGTTGCCGTTTATCACTATTATTCCTCAGCGTGAGAATACTCCGCGGTTTACCCTCTTCCCAAACCGTTTTCGCCGAATAGCCAAATGTGGGTGCTTCGGGTTGCCCGCAAAGTGTGCGATAGACTGCTTTAGAGATTTGCAGGTGTCCCAATGCATTCGGATGAATGGTATCGCCTTTGCCTTGGGTCTCAAGTAAAGTCGTCATCGGCTGTTTGTAATGGACAGGGTACAGCGGCCAAAGCGCTTGAGCGTGTTCCCGCAAACCATCGGCCTGAGTCCCCCAAAGGGCATCAAATGCAGGCACGACCGGCACATCGAGCTGTTGGCCTAAATCCCGAAGAGCCGATGCAAACGTAATCGTACGGAAAATGGAAGACGCTGGCGGCAAGCTCTCCCCCTTTCCCGGAGTCAAGGTATGAATATGCGGTGTCGGTTCCAAGAATACAACATCGGCATCATAGCGCTCTTTCAACTGGCGGGTCAGCCAGGCATACTGCTCCAGATAGGCAATCAGCGGCGAGTTGGAGCCCTGATCATTTAATCCGTACATAATGAGCACGAGGTCAGGCTGGATACCGTGCAAATCCCCTTCGAAATTCCTCACCGAGGCGTCAATACTTTTGCCCGGATAGGCCCGCTTATGGACGTGAATGTCCGTGTTCGAGGTCGCACGCTCGAAAAGCATGGCCAGCATTTCCGGGTAATCGCCTGTCTCCGTAACGGAGTCCCCTATGGCAAGGAGCGTTACTGGTTGATCGCTCAACAGCTTTCCAGCTGTATGCGGCAAGGTTTCGCGCAGTCGATCTTCGTCGAGCCTTTCAGGTGGTTCGAGAGCGAGAAACCGGTACTCGCCATCGCCGAGGTGCACCCGGTTTATACCCTCGCCCAGCGGCTTTATTCGGGCGCCTTCTCCTTCGACCGGAGCGTGCTGCAAAACGGTGTTGCCCCACCCTTCCCGTGTCAGCAAATCAATCTTGAGGTCCGTCTCGGCCGTATCTTCAGGCACATCAACCAGCACCTCTTCATCCGTGAATAGGTACTTACTGCGTACATCCCCGTGCGCAAAGAAGGCAGCGCTCAACAATACTAAAAGTGAGAAAGACTTTAACAAAACGGGGTTACGTCGTTGTCCACAAACAAGGCACTAAAAGCTAACGTGAGAGGCGACATCCGATTTGTTTTATCCGTAAGATTATAGCCTTCTTAGATTGTCCGGTCTCTGGCCATAGGCATAAGTTAAATCAAACCCACGGTAGCAGAATGGCTGTTACTCGATTCACCATGTATATACCGAAGGAAGAGACACCCAAAGAAATAACCGCCCCGCTCAGACTCAGCCTCCTGAGCCTCGGCGAAGGTATCAGCATACTGTTCGCAGCCAGAAACCTCTTGCTCACTGTCATCCAAATAAGCTTGTTAATAATGCTCATGGGGACAGCTCGACTTAACGCAGTGGCAAGCTTCGCCGAATTCGACCAATCCGCGCGCGAAGGCAAGCCGCTCACGGTCGCTTTTCTCGGGGGCAGCCTGACTTGGGGCGCGCAGGCGACCAATCCCAACAAGACCTCCTACCGTGCACTCATCGAAAATCGTCTGGAGACCACGTACCCGGATGCCCACTTCCATTTTGTGGATGCCGCCATCGGCGGGACAGGATCCCAATTGGCCGCTTTCCGTCTCCAAAGAGATGTTTTGGCTTATCACCCTGACTTGGTGTTCCTGGATTTCACGGTGAACGATAGCGCTCACGCCTCTCCTGACCCAGACCGGATGGCCGCCTACGAATCCATCGTTCGCCGCCTGGTCCACAAGGGCATTCCTGTCGTTCAAGTCATTCTTCCGGTTAAGAGAGACATTCAGCCCAATCCACCTAAACGCCCACTGGACGCAGCACACAAAACGGTCGGTAAAGCCTACGGGCTAGCCATCGCCGACGCGGTGGGCTTTACCCGGGAACATGTGGAATCGGGAGACACTACCCCGGATGTGCTATGGGATATCGAGAATGATCAAACCCATCCCGGAGACGCTGGCTACGCAGTGTATGCTCAGGCAGTGTGGCAGGCCTACGAAAGAGCGGTTGCCGAAGCTTTAGTATCCAATATACCCGAGGAAATGCTTTTCGAGGACACTTATATGAGCCTCGCACGCATCCCGTTTTCACAGTTTAACGAGCTTCCAGCAGGCTGGCGCGTGGGTAAACCTCACCGGAATGCGATCGCGTTCGATTTCGTGTGCTCACGCTGGATGGATACTATTTGCATTGCAGAGCATACCGAATCTCAAAGTCCGGAACCCCTAATACTCAACGTGCATGCCCGCAATGTCATGCTATTCGGTGAAGCGACACAAAACTCGGGAAGCTACCAGGTAATTGTGGATAATGGCCCTCCACGCACCATCTCGAGTCACTGCAAGGATGGCAATATGCGCAGTGTGGCAGCCATCGCCACCGGACTCGACCCGGGCAAGGCTCATCGAATCGAAATCGTGCCAATACTCAAGCAGGGAGAAGAATTACGTATTGAAAGCATTTGTTTAGCTGGCGATAGGGCTGAGGCTATTCTCACACAATGAGAATAGTGCAAAATCGTATCGCATACTTTCTTTATGAACCCTGGAGGTAAAGCTTTAGGTCAGTGCTATTAAAACATGCTCATTGAAGCACCTTGGCATGTTTCTCTACCTCAGGGCACTGGTATGTTGGGTTTTAGTCTATTTTGACACGGCTCGAATTCTTCAAAGTCTTTAGCCCACGATGCCCGGCCAATTTATATGTATAGACAGCGTCTGTATTTCATTCGATCACTCTGGGAAGCTAAGCTTCTGTTTTAGCCCTAATGCGCTCACGCGTATAAAAAGCCACCGAGATATCCATACGAAAATGACGGCTCAGCTCCCCTCTATCCGCCGCAGTACTGATTGCATTCGCTTGTTGCTCATCATCACTTATTTGACCGTGCTCACGGGCTTATCGGCCCAATCAAGCGAGCCCCCACTCTCTCCTGCGACTCCGATAACGATTGGTAATTTCCAGCCCTATCCAGATGCTGAAGCGGTAAAGATCACCCCCGCCAGCGGCGACCCGTACGGAGTCCTGCGCGTTGAGACTTTTGGTCCGCGTCCCCAGATCGACAGCACATGGCAATTGCGCGCCACCCTGGAGGAAAGCTTCCAAAAGTCGGATGTGCTATTCCTCAGCTTCAAGGTTCGTTGCCTGGAGACAAAGGCCGAAAGCGGCACCGGACAGATCGGGCCATTGGTAGAGATGAAAAACGCCCCCTACACAAAGACGATCTGGGGACGTTTCCCGGTAGTCAAGGAGTGGACAGAAATCCAGATACCCGGCCGTATCGGTCGTGATTATTCCAAAGGTGAAATCAATCTGAACCTGCGCGTGGGCTACGACTCGCAAATCATCGAAATCAAAGACCTGCAACTATGGAAGCTGCCAGCGAAAACGGACCTGGCCACTTTGCCGGTGACCACCCCGCCCCTCTACGAGGGACACGAGGAAAACGCTCCGTGGCGACAGGAAGCGCAGGAGCGTATAGAAAAGTACCGCAAGCAGGATATCACGGTCCGCGTCCTCGACAGCGCCGGAAACACAGTCCCTGGCGCCACCGTACGCCTGGAGCAAACGCGGCACGCTTTTGCCTTCGGAACCGCCGTTGCGCTGAAGCAATTGTTCGAGTACGACAAGCCCGCGGATACCGCCCTCTACCAAAGCATCCTGCTCAAGAACTTCGACGCCTGCGGCACAGAGTACGATCTAAAATGGCCCAGTTGGGAGAAGACCCGCGAGCGAACCCTGCACGGGCTGGAATGGCTTCATCAAAACGGTTTCGAAGAAGTACGCGGACATGTCCTGCTATGGCCCAGCTTCCGTCTCACACCGGACTACTTAAGAGATGCTGAAGATGATCCGGAGCGACTACGACAACTGATCCTCGACCATATCAAAGATATTATCGTACCTACCGCCCCCTACGTCCGGACGTGGGACGTAATCAATGAACCACGCCTCCACCACGAAATACTCGATTTGCTCGGCGGGGAATCCTTCATGACCGAAGTCTTTAAGGAGGCCCAGCGCTGGCTCCCTCAGGGACGATTTTTCCTCAACGAAGCGCTTGCGCTGTCGCCCGGCCCCCGGATGGACGCCTTGGAGCAGACTACCCGATTTCTCCTCGAGGAGGGGGCGCCGATTCACGGGCTTGGCATCCAGTGCCATTATAACGGCTGGGTCGTCACACCGCCCGCCCAGCTCATTGAGACACTCGATCGTCTGGAGCCGCTGGGCCTGGATATCGAAGTGACTGAGTTCGACGTGGACAGCGCCGACGATGCGTTTCAGGCACGCTACCTGCGCGATTTCTATACCGCTGTCTTTAGTCACCCCAGCGTAACCGGAATCCAGATGTGGGGGTTCTGGGAGGGGCGACACTGGAAGCCCTCCGCTGCGCTCTGGAAGCGCGACTGGACGCCCAGGCCCGCCGCACTCACCTACCTGGACTTGGTCCGCGGGGAATGGTGGACGCAAGCGTCGGGCCGGACCGCCGCGGACGGCACCTGGAGTAAACGCGGCTTCAAGGGTGAGTACCACATTACCGTGCTTATGGGGGAAACGGTCGTTGGCACCCGTACGGTCAAACTCGACGAAGCCCCTCTCTCACTTGATATTCATATACAAAGATAATCGTTAGCCCAATAGACTATGAACCACAAACACCCCCAATGGAATCGCGCGCTACGCATCGCGCTCGCACTTACTTGCACACTCGCTGCCTCCACCTTGCCCGCTCAGGAAGCTGAAACCGATTTTTCCGATGGCGCGGGAGACCAGCGTCCCGACCAGTATCCCGGTGCACGCGGTGCCGGCTGGGCCGAAGGGTGGCAAATACCCAAATACGCAAAAAATATCGACTTGAATGTAGAACTCGATCCGGGCGATCCATCCCCGCATCTGGTCTTCACTATGCAAGTTCAGCCCCCGTCCCAAGATTACAACAACGCCTCGGTCATGCGTAAATACAGGGATGCCGACAGGCCCCACCAGATTCGCATGAAAATCCAGATGAATCACACCGAGGGCTTCAACGACTATTCGGATTTCGTGGGCGCATTCGGCGGAGAGAATCCCCGAACGAATTTCACCAGCACCTCCACCTGGGCGGTGCGGACGGTTGGCAAGACCCCCGACAAGTGGAAATGGGGCGCCTATCATGGCGAGGCTGACGGCGGTGATTTCTCCGGTCGCGCCATGCAGGAGATCGGTGGGAGAGGCAACGGCATGTTAATCGAACCAGGGAAGATCTACGAAATTACGATCAAGAATTATCCGGAAAAAGGCAGCTACGACATCACCGTCTCGAACGGCAAGGACGAGGTCAGCTCCGCAGGCCTACGCTACCGCGCCCAAAAGGATGACTGGGCCCCGGAAGAGTCCGGCATCGCATTCCAGGCCCAAACGAATGAGAGCGACGCCAGCGTCAGCTTCTCCATCTTCGAGGTAGAGATATCTCCCTTGAACTGACCTTGATCGAGTAGTCGCCAGCTTCCCTATTACATCGCTGACAAGTTCGCCAGCTCTGCAGGCTAAAAACGGCCTGCAGTCTGGCGGTTTTTTTGCGCCCACAATTCGTCGCTAATGCGGATAAAGGCTAGTCGCACTCCATGCTCAAGGTCTCCCCAGTGATGTCCATGAGCCGGACTTCGCACAGGCAATCGATAGCGAGGCAGGACAAGGATAATCTTTCTACAGTCTCTACCGTGGGTTCTCTTTGCCTAGTCCCTGCCCTGCCAGGGAGTCCACCTGGCACTATCGGAGTCTTACTCTCTCTCCCCTATCTTGTAGCGACGAGTGCCTCGCGTCCGTGTCTCATGGAAATAAGCACCGCTATCCGCTCCTGCTAAAGCAAGGCGGATCTCGTCTCTAAAAGAATTCCCCGGAACGGGAGAAGTGAAACTAGCTGCGCTTGAATCGGCGACTGACCGCGACAAAGCCTAATACTGCCAGCGACATGAATACCGCAACCGAACCAGGCTCGGGAACCGCGCTGACGCTCAGGTTGTCAATGCCAAGCCCCTGGCCATTACCGCTGACTCCGGAAAAGTCATCAGACCAGCGAATCCAAAAAGTATCGCTTTGGGCAATCGAAAGCCCGGAAATAGTCACGGATATATCGGTGAAGTTATCGGCGCCTGGGCCGCCTGCTTGACCAGCCGTCTTCGCCACATAACCAGAGCCGTTATAAATCGTGTTACTATTGCCGTTCAGACCGGCGCCTGTTCCAGAGTCAAACAGTGAGGCGAAATCACCGTCGTTATAATCGGTCCAACTGCCGTCGGTCAAGCTGGTCGCATCCTCCGAGAAGGTAAACTGAAGCGTATTGTTAACGGTTGCGGTGTTCCAATTCCACTGCTCACCCGTGTAGCTAATGGTCAGCGATGTGATTACCGCGCCCGTGTTGTTGATAAACTGCGCACCGAAAACCGCGCTGTAAGTGCTGTTACTCAGCGAACCGAGGGCGGCTTCGGTGCCATTCGGGCGAAAGGCGAACAGCGATGTCGCGGTCGCACCGGTGCCAGGCCACTGATTATTCGCATTGGATGCGCGGTATAGCGTGTCAGGAGCATTCACCGTGTAGCCATACCATCCCTGGATCGTGCTGTTGTCTGTCCACGTGTAGAGGCCCGCTGAGCTTACATTGGGGATACTGTTAAAATCCTGGGTATAGCCATCAGTCGTGAGGGAGACCTGAGCGTGGACTAAAGAAGTAAAGGCGAAGGCTGCAACAGCGGCCCGAATAGAGATTAAGGGGAGCTTTGTCATAATCATATTAGGGGTTTGGGTTAATGGTGAACTAAACAATCTAACATACTGGCTAATCGCGCCATAGGCACAAATCCGCTTTTGTTTATACATATAGACAGGCTTGCGATCCTGGCACCGAGCCTCATCATGGAATCGACTTTCTGAAAGTTTTCTGAACCCGGAAAACCTCTGCCTCGAAAGCGACAAAGAAAATACCTGGCAGCGACAAAGCTTTCCAAAACCATATTTTTCAACCAGATGGCTACCCCGCGCCCTACCCAGAAGAAAATCGCCGAAGCCACCGGTCTGACCCAAGCAACGGTTTCTATGGCTCTGGCCAAGAGCCCCAGGATTCCTGCAGAGACACAGCAAAAAGTCTTTGAGGCTGCGGAAAAGCTGGGCTACCACCCCGATCCCCTCCTATCAGCCTTGTCCGCCTACCGGAAGCAGCTAGTGCCGGCCCAGTACCAGGCAACCCTGACATGGCTAGTCAACGGCAGTGACGATTCAGAGTGGAAGAAGTCAAAAACATTCAAGCTGTACTTCTCTGGGGCGGTGAAACGGGCCAAAGAACTGGGTTACCGCCTCGAAACCCACCATCTTCTCAGCGAGGGTATGACCCCGCGCAGGCTGGCCAGCATGCTGCAGACTCGGAATATCCCGGGGATGCTGCTGGCCCCACAGCCGAATCCGGACACGCGCATCGAGTTCGACTTCGCACGGTTTTCCGCCGTCACCTTCGGCTACACCCTGACAGAGCCCACGCTGCACCGGGTCACGCTGCACCAGTTCCGTTCCATGACCAAAGTCATGGATAAGCTGCGGCGTTTGGGTTACAAACGCCCTGGCCTGGCACTTTCCAATGAAAGCGATCATCGGGCCGACTATAATTGGTCCGCTGCTTTTTGGAGCGCTCAGCGCCTTTTGCCCTCCCGTGATCGCATACCGTTGCTTCTACCCAAACCCTTAACCCAGGAGGGTTTTAACCGCTGGCGCCAAAAGTATCGTCCCGATGTCGTTGTTACGATTTGGCCAAGAGTTCACGATTGGCTTATTGAGGCAGGGGAAAAGATTCCGGAAACAACGGGCCTGGCTCTTCTCTCAGTTCCAGACGAAGGCAAAATCTTTTCCGGCATCTGGGAGAATCCTGAGCTCATCGGCGCACGCGCTTTAGAGTTCCTGGTGGACATGATTCATCGGCGTGAATGCGGGGTGCCGACAGTGCCGCTGACTCAATTGGTAGAGGGCACCTGGGTCGATGGCACGACCCTTCGCAAGCTTTAGCAATACTCCCAGCCTACGGACTGGCGGAACTTGTCGACTAAAGCGCCATCATGCCCGAGTGGTCAATTCGCTCACATCCAGCACATACATCTTTCGTTTGCCCTCGTGGACCGAATCGAAGCAGACCTGTGTCCCGTCGCGATTCCAACGCGGATGAAGGTCGCAACGGATTTGCCACTCCATCGGCGGCGAATGGAAACGCCCCAACAGATGCAGGGCACCCGTGTGCATATGGTAAAGCAGCAGGCTCCGCCGATCCGCCTCATCCGGATAGGTATCCGTTAACATCCACTCTCCATTGGGCGAGAAAGAGCAATGCCCATCGCAGTTGAAGACGGACTCTCCAACCACCTCAATCTCGCTGGTTTTATCGCCAAACAGGAAATAGCGCGCTCCCACATCATTGCGATTTGCCCAAGCCAGGATGGCTGAATCACCTCGCCAGTCATAATGCGAAACCATGCCATGATCGGACAGGCAACGCAAATCGCTGCCATCCAAATTCATCGTCATGAGCCGGGTCTTGCCCACTTCTTCATCAGGCGTTTTATAGCGGTGTAAAAAGGCAAAGCGCTTCGGGTTCGCACCGAACTGAACGTGGTTGAAACGATGCGTTTTTCCGTCGAATTCAGTCCGACGCTGAAAGTCCGCCGCTTCCGCGATACTCAGAATAAGCTCTGATCGCCCCGTGTTGACATCCACGGAGTACAACCCGTCGTTTTCAGGCTCATCCGCCAGCTGCCATGGGTCCGGCACACCGTCATAGCCATAACCAGGCCGTTGGTGATGAAGGCGGGAGAAGTTCAGGGAGACCGCATGCGTGCCGGTACGGTTCAGCGCATAGACTGGACGCTTAATCATGCGTTCCAAGCCCGTAGTGACGTTAAGAACGCGGGCGCAAAACGCACCTTCAGACACATCATTGAAGATAATATCCGAACTGCTCCCAAGCCATTGTAGCATGCATCCCTGTTGCCAGTTCCAGGCCTCCGTTTCAGCAAGCGGACGCCATTCGTAGCCCTGTTGCGTATCGATCACCCCAATGATGGCCTTATCACCCGCCCTGGGTGGGCGATCCATAAACGAGGCCCGCAAGCCAAGAATCCAGCGCCCGGAAGCGTCCCAGCAGGATTTGTCGTAGTAGCCAAAGAAGTGATGCCCGGGACCGCTGGTTACCGCTTGCGCTTCTTCTGTAAATGAAAGGGGAACTGGTAAAGATAATGACATGATCTGCCCGCATGCTACCCTTACCCGTGCGCTCGAAGATAGCTCCCTGATGTCTATACATATAAGCGCACAGGCATGCGAACAGCCCTCCAGTACCTGACAGTTAACCCGGAGCCGGAACGCGCAAAATACATTGCCCCCCCTTGAATCAGCCACCTCCTCGGGTGTCCGCAGGGAAGCTGAGCCAGCGTCTGTCTATTTGTATAGACACCAATCATGCAGAAGATTATGAATTTTGAGCTATAATGTAATAATGCTTTTAAATCATACCCCATGTAAAGGCGGGCAGCCCCGCGGATTTACGATAGTCGAGTTACTCACCGCAATCGCCATTATCGCGGTACTCGTAGCGATACTAATCCCGGTAACGAATTCCGTGATAACGAATGCCGGCGTATCGAAGAATCTTGCGAACCTGAGAAATCTTCAGGCTGCAAACATGCTCTATGCGACGAATAACGATGGCCTGTATGTCCCCGTAGGCACATTCGATGGAACAGGAGCGTATAAAAACCATTGGCATCGTAACCCTGATTTTGCCCCCATATACCTCGAAGTGTCCGACGTCTATGCATGGCCTGAGGAATTGTTGTCTCCCAAAGCCGCCCTGCGGGACATCCATGGTAATCTGATGATAGAGCGCTCCTATGGCTACAACTACACCGGGCTGGGCAGCTACGGAGTCCCTGACACCTCGCGAAACGCTACCCTGAACCAAGTCTTTCAACCTGCCCAAACCCTGGCGTTTGCGGACGCCCTTGACTGGCAGATACAAATCAACGGCGCCGATAAGTACAAGGGCGTCGAAGAGGTGGGGAATCCCAATAACAATTCCGCGATAGCCTACCGTTATAACGATAAGGCCGGTGTCGTTTATTTTGATGGCCACACCGAGCTGTTGAGCCGGGACGACGTCATTGGCAACGTGGAGCTCTGGACGATTCGAGAAGTTCAATAGTTCAATATTCGGCATGCCACGGGTGTCCATGCTGATTATTCTATATGTATAGACAAGGGGTCGCCTTGTTCCTGGTTGGGGTAGGCAGTAGGGTTTTCCGACATTAAGAAAACAAACCCAAAAACTACTCCAATGAAAAATCGATACATCACCTTATTCATCGTTCTTGCCTCCCTCGGCTCGTTGCATGCGCAGATTTCACTAACCGGAAGCGGCTACAACGAAGATTTTGAAAGCGTTGACCGGAGCGTGGGCCTGCACCCCTGGACGGATGACAGCACCCTCTTTGGTTGGTATGCTGAAACCGGTTTCCCTAGCGATTCACAATACCGTGCCTCGAACGCGAATAATCAGACCCCGGAAAGCGGCGCAACGCCGACAGCCCTGTTTCTCTTTCGTTCAGGCAGCACTGACGGCGCCTTGGGCTCACTCTCGAACAGCACCTACCAGGCCACGTTCGGCGCACAGTTTACAAATGCCACTGGCTCGACGATTACCGACCTGTCCATCAGCTACACCGGCGAACAATGGGGTTGGGGCTCAAGCAGTGACTTTAACACGCTGGACTTCGCCTACTCGACAGATGCCACCAGTCTATCCAACGGCTCCTGGTCGGACGCATCCTCGCTCAGTTTCACCGCCCTATACTCGGGAGGCACCGGAGCCGGCCTCAATGGTAACTCAGACACTATCTACAGTGGCGGCAGTTATGTGGAAAAGACCGCCGGGCAGGCCGGAGGACCTGGCGCACCTAATTTTAGCGCTATCTCAGCCAACATCTCCGGCTTGAACATCGCCAATGGTGAGACCTTCTGGATTCGCTGGTCGGACGACTTCAGCGGCACCGGCAATGGACAGGGCCTGGCCATCGACAACCTCTCCGTCAATGCAATCCCAGAGCCCTCCACGATAACCTTTTGCCTAACCGTGATCATCGGCACACTCCTGTGGCGCATCCGCAGACGCGGATAGACCAAAACGTATTTCGCACAGCAGTTCGACTTAGGACACATGAAGCGGCCTGAAGGGATTTATCTGATAAAAGATAAGTTCTTCCCCCTGATCTATGGGCCGGAAGAGCAGGCGCTCATCCGTACTCTCGTGGATATTGCCCCGGGGCCGCTCCAGTTGACAGAGGCCAGCGATGCCCGATTGAGCAGCGTTGAGATCATCTTTTCCGGCTGGGGCGCCCCCGTTTTCGACCAGGCCCTTTTAGATCGAATGCCCAGCTTGAAAGCGATTTTTTACGGGGCGGGCACGGTAAAAAAAATCATCACCGATTGCATCTGGGAGCGGAGCATTATCGTGACAAGTGCCTATTATGCGAACGCCATACCCGTTGCCGAGTTCACCTTCGCGCAAATCATTCTGGCACTAAAAAGCACCTGGCAGTATGCGCTCAAACTGAAAGCGGAGCAGCGGTGGTCCCAGGACCTGGCAATCCCGGGCTGCTTCCACGGAAGCAAGGTGGGCATCATCGCGCTCGGCACCATTGGCCGATTGGTTTGCGAGCGGCTGCGGTCAATTGAAGTCGAGATTCTCGCCTATGATCCCTATGCCAGCAAGGCGCAAATGGAGGAAATGGGGGTCCGCAAGGTAAGCCTGGAGGAGCTCTTTGCCGAATGCGAAGTCATTAGCCTGCACGCGCCCAAGCTCGATTCGACATTGAACATGATCCAGGATTTCCATTTTCGTCTGATGGCCCCGGGGGCAACTTTTATCAACACTGCCCGAGGCGCCATCGTGGATGAAGTGGGAATGCTCAATGTCCTTAAGGAGCGCCCCGACATCATGGCCATTCTGGATGTTACAACCCTGGAGCCGCCCGAACCAGGCTCGGCCATTTTCACTTTGCCCAATGTAATTCTCACCCCGCATATCGCCGGGTCCATGGGGCGCGAATGCCGACGTATGGGGCGCCTGGCAATTACTGAGTGTCAACGTTTCCTCCAAGGCGAACCACCCCTTTATCCGGTCAACCTGGAGAACTTTCACCTCATGGCCTAGAAAGCCATTTATATGCATAATCGCTCAAAGAATTTGTAGAGGACACCGTGAAGGTAAAACCTCTGCAAGATAGCAATGCCTTCCTTGCCCTTAACCAACCCGCTCATAGCTGAGGCTGGAATGTCCGACCCTCACGCGCTGGTGGTTGATAATGTTTGCTATCTGTTCACGGGGCACGATGTAGGCTTTGGCATCAGTGACTGGGTCATGCCTCACTGGCGCATCTATAAGTCCGGGGATTTACAGAATTGGGAGCAGGTTGGCATCATCGATCCCTCGGACAACTACATGGGAGCAGGTAACACCTCGTGCTGGGCGGGAGACATTGTCGAGCGTCATGGCCGTTACTTCTGGTATTTTTCAAATCGCAAGGAAAGCACCGGTGTCATGGTTGCCTCGTCGCCTGAGGGGCCCTACGTGGATGCTCTTGGGAAGCCCATGGTCGATTCCTTCGACCCCCACCATCTTCGTGGATGACGACAACACGCCCTATATTATTTATGGCGAGGGCGACTACCAGATTGCGCGATTGAAAGACTCCATGATCGAGCTGGACGAGGAGCCGAGGCTGATTCCATTGGAGCGCAAGGATGTTTTCCCGGAGATGGATAAGAACTCGCTGCATAAGCACAACGGCACCTACTACCTGAGCTGCTCGGGCTACTATGCGACGTCAAAGAACGTGTATGGCCCGTACGAATACAGGGGCCTTGTCGGCGAAGGTTGGCAGCTCGAATCGGTTTACGCGCACGGCGACTTTTTCATCTTCAAAGGGCAGTGGTATCATGTCTGGTGCAAGTACCGCAACCGTGCGGTCGACCGCATACGTGACTGCTATATCGCGCCCGTGCACTATACTCCAGAGGGCTTGATGTACGATGATTTGGAGCACTTGAGATTGAATGCTTGTTCAGCGCCGCACGCCTCCGCCTAAAAACCTTTCCCACAGAAAAATGATAGAGAACCCTATCCTGAAGGGCTTCAACCCCGACCCCTCCATCCTTCGTGTCGATGAGGATTACTATATTGCGACCTCGACCTTCGAATGGTTTCCCGGCGTACAAATCCATCACTCCCGCGACTTGGTCAACTGGCGTCTGCTCACCCGCCCCCTGGACCGCATCAGTCAGCTAAACATGCTCGGCGAACATGCCTCCTGCGGTATCTGGGCCCCGAACCTTACCTGGGACGACGGTACCTTCTACTTGGTCTACACGGACATCAAAACCTATATGAAAGGCATTAAAGATGCCCACAACTATGTAGTCACGGCCCCGTCGATTGAAGGCCCCTGGTCCGAGCCCACCTATCTGCACAGTCACGGTTTCGACCCCGCCCTCTACCACGAAGACGGACGCCACTGGGTGCTCAGCATGGAAACGGACTATCGCAAAAACCGCTCCCGCTTTGGAGGCATCATTATTCAAGAGTACTTGCCCAAGGAAAAACGAGTCACCGGCCCGGTCACCGAAATATTCAAAGGCACGCCGCTGGGGTCCACCGAAGGCCCAAACCTTTATAAGAAAGACGGATGGTACTACCTGATCGTCGCCGAAGGCGGCACTTCTTACGGCCATGCAGTCACTGTCACGCGCTCCCGCTCCCTGCTGGGCCCTTACGAACCCGACCCCTCAGGCCCAGCCCTGACCAGCCGTAACCACGCGCTGGACCCCCTGCAAAAAGCCGGGCATGCCAGCATCGTGGAAGTCCCGGACTCAGGTTGGTACATGGCCCACCTTTGTGGTCGGCCCATCGCCCGTAAAGGCCGCTGTACGCTCGGACGCGAAACCGCCCTACAGCAGGTTTTCTGGACGGAGGATGGCTGGCTCCGGGTTGGCCCGCTCGCTGGATGTGCGGCGACGGAAGTCCCGCCTCCCGGGCTTCCCCCGGCGCCCTGGCCAGCGCTTCCCATCCGCGAAGACTTTGAGGAGGCGAAGCTGCCCCTGTGCTTCCAGACGCTGCGCATACCGCTGAAGGAAGACACTCTCAGCCTTGTGGAAAGGCCCGGCTATCTGCGCCTCAAAGGCCGCGACTCGCTCTACTCCCGCCATTACCAGGCTCTGGTGGCACGACGCTGGCAGACCTTCCGTTTTCGCGCCTCGACTTGCCTCGAATACGCCCCCACCCACTTCAAGCACTCTGCCGGTCTCATCTGCCTGTATGACCAGGAAAACTTCTTTTATCTCAAGGTCGGTTTCGACGAGAAAACCGGACGCATGGTAGAGATCATGACCAGCGTCAACGGCGAGCTGGATTTCCCCCTCGATGGCCCTGTCCACATTCCATCCGATGAGCGCTGGGTGCTATCCGTGTCGGTGGATTTCGACATCCTGAAGTTTTCACACGGACCCGAGAATGGGCCGCTGTCAGCAATCGGTCCTGAGTTCGACGCCAGTATTTTATCGGATGAGCATTGCCGCGAAGGCAGGTTCACTGGCGCATTCGTAGGCCTGTGCTGCCAGGACCTGACCGGGGGCCGCCAGCATGCCGACTTCGACTGGTTCGAATACGAGGAAAAGTCTTCAGGATAGACCCACCTAGGCAAAAAATATATATGTATCAACAGCGATTCATTTGAAGCCTGAGCGCGGTCACTAATACATAAGTAAAACCCAACCCCTGTACAACCGATTATATGACACAAAAATCCCTTACCCTCCTTGCCACCGGCGCAATGCTCTTTCTCGTAAACTCCGCCCAGGCCAAGGTCGTGTTTGTAGAGGACTCCGAGTACGTCCAGCCCTTCGAGCAAGGCAAGAACGGCGTGGACGCCTCCACGATAATTCACGATTACGGTGCCTACCCCTGGGTCGACAACACCACCGTTGTTGGCTGGTATGCCATCGTCGATGATGACACCCCTTCTGAGTACAAAGCTTCCAATGGCAATACCCAGGAAGGCGCACCGGGCATTTTCCTTTTGAGAAAGGCGGGCAAGAGCGGCGCACTCGGCACCATGCGTGAAAGCTCGAACAAAGGCTTCACCGCCATGGGGCTGGAACTGAGTAATGACACGGACTCAACCATCACCGAGTTCGCCGTCAGCTATCTTGGGCAGCAGTGGCAGCATAACAGCGGTGGGGCTGACAAACTGGTTTTCCAGTACTCAACCGATGCCAGTTCCCTGGACACAGGCAAGTGGACCACCGTTGACAGTCTGACCTTCAACAGCCTGGTGGATTCCGGCCCGAATGACTACATCGGCCTTGCGACCACCAGCGGTGTCCTGAGCGAAACCATCTCGGGCAAAGTCACCGACCTTCAGCTAAAGAGCGGCGAGAGCATTTGGTTTCGCTGGGTTGATGAAAACAATAAAGGCACCGACCAGGCCCTGAGCATCGATTCCGTTTCGATTCGACCCACCCTTTCCAAGTAAAGCCAAGCACAGCGTTACCTGCCTTGGGACCAAACGGTGTTTGGTTTCACTGGCCAAGCATGCCCCCGCACTTATTCTCAGAAAAGGCTCCCCTCCCCATGAAACGAACCCTATCATGCCTGGCACAGTTCAGCCTCATTGCTTCGGCGATGGCCGTGCCGACAAGCGATTTAAGCCAGACCGACCTCCAGAGCTCCCTGAGCCAGTTTGAAGCCCTCTACGAAGACGTGCTGCCGTGGGTTGCCGAGCTCTATGACCCCGTCAGTGGCGGCTTCTACGAGTCCATCGGGCTAAAGCGCAAACTGGAACCCATAGACTACGGCCCCGATATTCAGTCCACCCATATGGCCTTTTCGATCATACGGCAATCGGACGCCAAGTACTCCATGCCGGAACAGGTTAAGGAGAAGCTGATTCACTACTTCCTGGTTCGTCAGGACCCCGAGACCGGTTACTTCATCGACCCTGACTACCCGCAAATGCGGGACAACCAGCGCGTCCTCGGCAGGGCGCTGTCGTTTTCCACTGGGTCGCTAAAAGTACTCGACGCCAAACCGCTCTATCCCCTGCCCGGCCAGAAGAAGGCCGCCCCTCAGTCCAATGCGCCGAAGCAGTCAAAAAGCGCCTCCACACAAGCGGCCGATCCAAACCTCCAGGCCAGCACATCCGCCCAAACAAATGGTGCGTCCTCGCAAAGCAAAGCAGCCACGCCGGCGGCAAAGACCCCGAAGGTCAAAAGCGAACCTCCCGAGAATGTTTACATAGTCCCCAACCTACGCGACCTGGATTTGTCGAATGTCCCCCCGCACCTGGTCTCCGCCGAAGCCTTTCGCCAGTGGATGGATGAACGCCCGTGGCACCATGCGTGGACAGCGGTGGATAATATTCAATCACAAGGGACGCTCATCAAAAATCTGCCCGAGCCCCTGCGCACGCAAATCATCAACGAAGTCATTCGATACATTTCGGAACGCCAAGAGCCGGACACGGGTCTCGTTGGCGAAGGGACCATCGAGGTACGCCTCTCCGGTGCTTTTAAACTGATACTGTTTTGCAGGGCCATGCAACGACCTGTGCCGGAAGCCGATAAGTTGCAGGCTACCGTGGTGGAATGGTTCCAGAGCGAAGCCGAGACTGAAAAGATTTTCTTCATCCGCAATGCCTGCGACATGCTTGATATGCTTATCGACCAAACACGTAATGAGCTGACCGAGGAGCAGCTCGTATCCATCATTCGCTTCGCCACCAGGGAACTGGATCGCTTCCGCCAGGACGACGGCGCCTTCAGCAATTATCCAGACAGATTCATCGTCTGCCCCAACGACCTCTATTATGGCGAAGACGAAATACCTGCCCAGGCGGGCCCGCAAAGCAACATCAACGCCACACGTATGGCCATGGCGACGCGTGATGCCGTCTATGGACTGGCCGGCGAAAAGGTTCCGCTGCTCAAGACGAAAAACTTTTGGGAGGCATGCCTGGATGATAATTTGACGAATACACCCGCAAACAAGGAAACCCATGGCTCTCAGAAATAAAATAGCTCCGATTTGCGTGATTTTGCTGTCCTGCGTTCTTGGACTTGCGGAGACCGATGCGAGCTCTGAGCGAGAGGAAGCCATGGCCGAGCTGAATGCTCTGTTTGTCGACATCCTCCCCTGGCTCGCCCAAACCTACGACCCGGTGAGCGGCGGCTTCTACGAATCCATCGGCCTCAAGGAAGGCAAGGAGCCCAAAGCCTACGGCCCCGATATCCAATCCACCTTCTTCGCTATCATCATCCTGGATAATGCCGGGCTGGTCGACACCATGCCGCCCGAGGTTAAGGAGAAGATGATTGGCTACTTCCACAGCCGCCAGGACCCGGAGACGGGCTACTTCATCGACCCGGATTTCCCCGACATGTGGGAGAACCAGCGCGTTCTGGGCCGCGCCCTCTCGTTCTCAATCGGCTCGCTCAGAATCCTGGGAAGCGAGCCCCTCTATCCACTCCCGGGTCAGCCCCGCCCCAAAACAACAGCCAAAACACCTTCCGCCCCCGCCAGCAAAGCCCAACCGGCCGCGCCTGCCGCTTCTTCCTCGAATACAGGCAAGACCACTGCACCAAAACCCACTGCACCAAAACCCACGGCGCCCAAAGCAAATAATGTCTACATCGTGCCGACTGAAGCGGAGGTCTCACAAATCGACCTATCCCGGGTGCCCCCGCACCTGGTATCCGTGGAGGCCTTTCGCCAGTGGCTGGATGATCGGCCCTGGCATTTCTCATGGACGGCCCTGGACAATCTCTCTTCTCAAAAGCAACTCATCAAGGGTCTGCCACCACAGCTTCGTGACCCCTTAATCGACGAGGCCATGCGCTACGTCGGTGAACGCCAGGAGCCGGACACCGGGCTGATCGGCGGCGGCAATCCGGAGGTGCGTATCTCCGGCGCGTTCAAGTTCGTGCGCTTTTGCGTCGATACCGGACGCCCCGTCCCCCGGGCGGAGGAAATGCGCGACTCGCTGATTGCATGGTTCAAGAGCGAGCCGGAAATAGACAAGATATTCTTCATCCGCAACGCCTGCGACATGATGAACGATCTCAGCAAGCAAACTGGTCAACAGGTGACTGACGAGCAACTGGTGGAAATCACCCGCTTCTCCACCAAACAGTTGAAGCATTTCCGACAGGACGACGGTGCCTTTCTCAGCCGCACCAGTGGCTCCTACGTCAATCCCAACGACCTCTACCTGGGGAGCAAGGCCATACCGGCAAAAGCCGGTTTTCAGAGCGAGATGAATGGCACTTCTAACGCTCACCGTGTCTGGAAAACCATTTACTGGATCGCCGGTCAGGAGCGCCCGGACATGACCATGGAAGACTTCTGGGAAGTCGTCGCCAGGCAGGACTTCGACAACACGCCTGAACCCGTCGCGGCTGAGTCGAACACCTACATCGTCCCTTGAAGGCGGGCGTCTCAAACGTTATCCTAACCTTGCTGCGGGCAGCCTCACGCTAGCCGCGCGTTTCACTACATACCCGCGATAAAAGCACCATGACCCTAACCATCGTCACTTTGGTCATCTACCTCATACTGCTTATGGTGGTTGGCTCGCTGTTCTCGCGAATGAACAAGAACATCAGCGACTTCGCCCGGGGCGGCGCTCAGGGCACCTGGTGGATGGTCGGGGCCAGTATGTTCATGGGGGGCATCAGCGCCTTTACTTTTACCGGCAATGCATCAGCAGCTTTTTCAGCCGGCCCCACTTTTCTCGTCATTTACCTCGCCAACATCATCGGTCTGGCCCTGTGCATGGTGCTGGGGCCCTGGTTTCGCCAGACCCGGGCGACCACCTGGGCGGATGTCATGCGGGAGCGCTTCCACGTCAGCGTAGAGCAATTCAGCATCTACTTTTCACTGCTCACTCAGCCGGTAGGCGCAGCCACGCAGCTCTACGCCCTGGCGGTATTTATCGCTGCCATCCTGGGGCTGCCGACGCCCTGGGTAATCATCACCCTGGGCTTGATCGTTCTCTTTTACTCCACCACGGGCGGACGCTGGGCCGTCATGGCGACGGACTTTGTGCAGGGGCTCGTCCTCTTTGCCATCACCGTGCTGGTGTTCTTCCTGTCGATTTATAAAATCGGCGGCCTTGGGCAGTTCTTCTCCTATTTCAATGACCCGAACTTCGCCAGTGACTTTTCCTTTGTCAAAGAGCCCGGCCAGTTCCCGGATGACAAATTCACCTGGAAATGGATGATCGTCATATTCATCCTTCAGCTCCAGGGTTATGTAAACCTGAGCAGCGTCGGGCGCTTTCTTTCCGTCAAGGACAGCCGCCAGGCACGCTGGGCCGCGGGCCTGGCCTGCTTTCTGATGATCATCGGCAGCATCATCTGGTTCCTGCCACCGATGGTCTCCCGCTTTCTCTATCAAGACGAGGTCTTGGGCATGGCCTTGAAGGAGCCCGCCACGGCAAGCTACGCCGTCATCGCCCAGCACCTGCTCCCAAACGGCCTGATGGGAATCATGATTGCAGCCATGCTGGGCGCGACCATGAGCAGCATGGATACCGGGCTGAACACCGTGGCCGGTGTCGTCGTCAACAACATCATACCGAGAATACGCGAGAAGGCAGGCAAAACGCCTTTGAGCGATAAGGTGACCATTCGCATTTGCCGCCTGACTACAATCGCACTGGGCCTGTACATCATCCTGGTCAGCCTTTTTCTGGCATTTCAGAAAGGCCTGTCTCTGTTTGACGCCTACCTGATGATCGCCGCCTTGATTGGGCTGCCATTGAGCATGCCTCTGCTTCTAGGTCTGTGGATCCGGAAACTTCACTGGAAGGCCTACTATGTCATTATCGGCGCTGCCCTGATTCCCTCCGTCTACTTTATCGTACGTAGCAACATATACGGTGAAAACTGGCCCATCCAGGACAGGCTCATTTGGATCTATGCTTTCAGCCTGATCGGGCTGGCACTCTCCTGGGGCTTCTGGAAGCGAGGCACGGATGCCTATAAGAAGCAAGTGCAAGCCTTCTATGAAAAGATGGGCCGGCCGGTTGATTTCAGGGGTGAGGTCGGCCAATCCCAGGATGTCGCCCAGTATACTATCATCGGATGGACTACGCTAATCCTCGGCATGCTTATCCTCCTTCTGCTGTTTGTGCCCAATACCCTCCCTGCTCGCCTGCAAATCCTGGCCCTGGGCAGTTTCACTGCCGGCATCGGAGGCGTTCTCATTTGGTTCTCCAGGCACACTGAGGCCGATAGACCACCCCGGGGAGACGAACCCGCAGCCTAACATTCGCTTGAGTAATGCAAGGAGGCCACTACCATGGTTACCCATGCATGAGCATCGGCCAACCCAAAAGGATATCGCCAGGCGAACGGGGATCGCACAGGCGACCGTCTCGATGGCGTTGGCCAATAATCCACGCGTTTCCAAAGAGACGCGGGATAAGGTTCATCAAGTTGCCAAGGAGCTGGGATATCGGCCCGACCCGCATCTGACGGCCTTATCCGCCTACCGAAAGCGAACCGCAAAGACACACTACAAGGCCACGCTCGCCTGGATTGTCAATGATCCCGAAAGCGAAAACTGGAAGAACATTCCTCAATTCTATCTGGACTATTACCATGGCGCCGTTGAGCGGGCGCAGGAGCTCGGTTATCAAGTCGAGACACATTATTTAGCCAAAGCAGGCATGACCTCCAAGCGTTTGTCCGAGTTGCTCTGGGCCCGCAACATCCCGGGGATTCTCTTTTCGCCACAAGCCACTCCCAGTACCTATATAGACTTTGATGTGTCCCGTTTTTCAGCCGTGACCTTTGGTCACACCCTGGCCTCTCCCGCACTGAACACGGTCGTCTCTCATCAATCGAAATCCATGATCAAACTGATGGAGCACGTCCTGGAACTCGGCTACAAGAGACCAGGGCTAGCCCTATCCGAACGGAGTGACCAGCGCACGATTCATAACTGGTCGTCTTCCTTCTGGGGAGTGCAGCAATCGTTAAGTGCCAGGAATCGCCTACCCATCCTCCTGGTCAATGACATGACGGGGCAGATGCTAACAGATTGGGTTCATCAAACGAAACCCGATATCGTCATTACGGAGCAAAGACGGGCAAAAAACTGGCTACTTTCAAGTGGCATACGAATCCCGGAAGATCTGGGGCTGGCGCTCATCTCACTTTACGAAAAAAACACCGGTGTCTCTGGGATTGTTGAAAACTCACATCTGATAGGCGCTCGGGCACTGGAGTTTCTGGTCGATATGATCCATCGACGAGAATACGGCATTCCCGAGGTACCACTCACGCTGATGATCGATGGCACCTGGCAGGAGGGCAAGACCCTGAGAACAATGCGAAAAAAGAAAACCAACCGATGAACCAACCATGGCATGTTGGATGCCATGAGCGTAATCGCGCAGCAAAAGACTCTCGCCTATCGGAACTGCCCAAAGCCTCGGCAGCATAACGCCAAGTACCCGACCTTCCACCGCTTTGAGCGATTCCGGGAGGGTCAGACGGCCTGGTCACCCTCAAGCGATTCGGCTCGCTGGCGCCTGCGGTAGCGCCTGTAACCGTGGCCGAGCAGCATGCCAGCCATGGCAAAGCCACCGATGTACGTGCTCGGCTCCGGAATGTAGGAGAAGGGCACAACCTCACCCGTGGAGAGGATGATGGCATCGAATGTACCGGTCTTTCCCGCCGGATTGAGGAACTTGATGCGGCTGACCTGCGAACCGGTCAGGCCGTTGATATCGCTGCCGAAGAAAACCTGGTCGTTGCCGCCGCCGTAATTGACGATGCCATCCCAGTTTTCGATGATGAGCAGGTTGCCGCCGGAGTCGCTCCAGTCCTCGGAAGAGCTGTCGGCAAAGAAGATTTTGGAGGTGGTGCCATCCCCCGTCATATCGAGGGTGGAATCCTCGCTGAGGGTCAGGTTCAGGGTGCCGAGCGATTCGTTGGCCTCGCCAACCTGAAAGAGGCCGTGCGTGTACTCGATATCCGTGCTGGAGCCGAACTGGTTGTCGCTGGTGGGATTGGTCTCGCTGATGAGGAGCGTGCCACCGTCGATCTTGATATCGGTGTTCAGACGCGGGCTGGTGCCGGTGCCGGACATCTGCAGGGTGCCCTCCTCCAGGAGGATTTTTCCGGTCAGCGTACTGACCGTATTGCCGGCCATGACCAGCGTGCCGTTTCCAATCTTGCGGACGTCCTCGGAGCCGGCCAGAACGGTCTCGATGGTGGCCTCGACGCCGGTATCGACGTTGATGAAGGCCTTGCGGTGGACCGAGGTGGTGCCGTCGGTTTCGTGGAAGGCGTGCTTGCCGTTGCGGTCGAAGGTAATGGAACCGCCGGTGCCATGCGCGATGGTAATGGAGTCGCCGTTCTCGAAGTCCAGGCCGAAGACATCCTCGTTGCCTTCCTTGACCACGGTGTAGGTGGAGCCATCGGCGTCGTCCCCGGCGGAGAAGACGGCCACGGAATTCTTCTTAAATTTCTTGGTCGGGTTGGTGCCGTCGGCCTTCTTATTCCAATTGGTATTGGAGCTGTTCCAGGTGGCGGTCGTACCCGCGGCGGCGGATCCGGCAGTGGAGCCGTTCAAGTCCCAGTAGTTGCCACGGCCACCGGAATGGGTCTGGAAATGAGAGGTCGCCGGAGAAGCGTCGTAGTCGCCCATGCCGATGGAGGACTGGTCGTTGATGGACCCGTACAACGCGGTATCGGCCTCGGACAGGTAGAAATTCGGCGGGACGCTGGTAGAGCTGGCATTCGGAATCTGCCAAGCGCCGTCGATACAGTTGTCACACTCACCGTCGAGGTACTGGGTGTAGAGGGCCCATTCGCTCGTCTCCGTGATGGATTGGGTGTTGTAAACCCAGACGTAAACCTGCTCCCCGGCAGAGAAGGTGGCCCCACTGGCATCCGAGGAGGCGGAAGTCTGGTTGGCGTTAAGGGTGTCGCCGCCTAAAAAGGCCCCGTCGGTGCCGGAGAAGTCAAAAAAGCGGTCAGAACTGTCACTGTCACCGGAACTGACGACGTCGAGGACCTTCCAGTTGCTGGCCCAGTCCTCGATGTTGTTTTCGGTGGGGGTAAAGGAGCCGAAGGTCCCGAGCGCGATGGTGTAACCGCTCGGCGTGACCTCGGTGACGCCATCGCTTTCGACCATTTCATCCACCACAAAGCCCGTGCCCCAACTAATCGTCGTCTGGGCATGCATGACGCCGGGAATCAGCGCCAGAAGCAGTAAGCCTATTTTGCAGCGAAAAGTCATCGTTTACTCGGTGGGCTCAGGCAATAGATGGATTGTTTGGTCGCTAGCCGGCAACTTGATGAAGCGCGCGCGGTTGCTTTGGAAGAGAAGCGTCGCGGGCTCATCGTTGAAATTAGTGAACGGAGGTGCACCAACTTCCGCGTAGTCAATCCAGGCGTCATCGGTGTCCAGAAGCATAAATACCGTACTGTCAAAGGCCTCGACCTCCGGATCCGTGTGCCACAGGATGATCTCGGTGGAGCTGGTCGGAGCAGTGCCACCGGTAAAGTTGGTCGTTGTGAGGTCCTGGCCATCGTCACCTTGATCTGCATCATCTATCGGCACTTGGTCCAGTGGGTAAAGGGAACACACTAGATTAAATCCGGAATTAAGCACCAGGTCGGCATCGTGCTCACGGGCCACCCCGTAGGCGTAAAGCGTGGGTGAAGCCGTGGGCGCGGGTTTGGGAATGACGAGGAAGCCGGTTTGCGGGTCCACCAGGCGGCTTCCCTGGTCCTGCGCGTCCAAATCACCCTGCTCGGACTCCAGCACCCAGTGCTTGCCTTCGTCAAGGTAGGTGTAGAAGGGCGCGAACTCGGCCGGGATGTCCACCAGGACCATGGCGTCGTACATGGGCACATCGGCACGGTTATTGTAAATGTAGGAGTGCGCGGCATTGGCCCCGTTGGCGTCCGCCTGAGTACTGAAAGTGGTCGCGGGGTTAAAGAACTCGCCGACCGTACGGTAGCGGACGATCTTGATTGCGTCGCCGAGGAGGTCGGCGGGTACCCCGGTGCGGGTGTTGAGAGAATCGACCCCCGTGGGCGAATACACGTCGCTGTCGTTGTAAACCGTGATGGTGTTGACCCCGCCGGAGGCGATCTGGAAGCGCGCGCCCTCGTTGTCACCATCGGTCACCTCGACGTAGTAGTTCGCCCCGGCCAGGAAGGAGCTGAAATCGGTGCCGTTACCGGAGCTGATGGTCAGCTCGGCTCCGCTGACGTTGGTGACGCCACCGCAGAAGACTTCCTGGAGCGAGAAGGGATTGCCGTAGGAATTACACTGCCCCTGGGTCAGGACGGTCTTTTCCCAGCCCCAGACAGCGGTGTAGTGCTCGCCTTCACCGGTTTCAATCTTCAGGCGCACCAAGCCGAAGCTCGGCGTGGCGTAGGAACCGTGGCTTTGGACGTTACCGTAGGTGATGGTTTCGGTGCTGTTGCCGTTGTCATGCACGGAGAACGGCGAGGCTGCGGCGGCATTGGCCGCGATGGAGGCGATATCGAACCAGGTGCCGATGAGGCTGTTGCTGCCTTGCAGGGTGTAGCTCACTCCGACGATGCCGACCGGGCGGGTAAAGACAAAGTCGAAGCGGCCCGTGGCGGTGTTGACCAGTTGCAGCTTCGGCCAGGTGGCGTTGACCGCACCGCTGTCGAGGTCACCGGAGAGGGCGTACTCGAGCACGTCGCTGCGGCAGTCGTTGTCCCCGTTGTTACTCAGGTTGGCGTCGAGGAAGTAATGGCCGCTGGAGGTGCCGCCGTTGGTGACGGTGATGCCGGTGACGACGTTGTTGTTCGGCGATACGGAGTCTCCCGTGCTGATGTAGCCAGCCGGGTCGGTTTCCTTAATCAGGTAATTGCCGACCGGAACGTTGGTGAATTGGAAGAAGCCGCTGCTATTGGTGGTGGCGGCGTTTTCAAAGACGATGTCACCCAAATCAATCTGGCCGTTGCCGTTCTTGTCCAGGATGAGGTCGATGGTGACGCTCTCGATGCCGGGCTCGCCGCCGTTGTAGGCCCCATTGAAGTTGAGGTCCTCATAAACGTAGCCCTCGACCGTGCCCACCTCCGACTCGATGAAGTCGTTGTCGGAAACATTGACTCCCGAGGTCACGGTGATGGCGGTCTCGTCGCCGATCATGTTGTTGACCGTGTCATTGAAGCCATCGGTGTCACTGGTGCTGACGAGGCCAGCAGGCTGAACCAGCTGGACCACGCGGTAGTCGCCCACCGGAACGTTTTCAAAGACATAGGCGCCGAAACCGTTGGTGGTGGCAATGGGCGGCTGGATGCCGACGGTGTCCGGATCCGTGTCGATCTGGGTGCCGTCGTCCAGTTGCAGCTCCAGCGTGTTGCCCGTGATGGGCACATCGCCGATACCGTCGCCGTTGGTGTCCTGCAGGACATAGCCGCTGATAGCGCCGACATCGACGGGGTCGAAGACGGTGGAAGAGAACGGGCCGGGCTCCTGATCGCTGGTTACGATGGCGGTATTCTCAACGACGGAGACGCCCGGGTAATCGTCGACCAGAACCTGATAGGTGATGGTCATGACCTCGCCGCCATCGAGAGCGTAGTCGGTGGCGATGGCGCTGGGTGCTCCCGGAGTACCGGGCTGTGGCACTTTCTCGATGCAGGAGATGGCGATGTTATCGATGTAAAGCTCGTCGAGTGCGTTGAACGTATTGTTCGAATAGAAGCGCAGGTAAGCCACATCGCCCAGGAACTGCGACGGGATGGAAATGGTCGGTTGAGTCTGGAAACTCGAGTCGTCGGTGCCGGTGCCGTAGTGTGTTTCCAGCGTGGTCCACGGGCCACTGGTGCTGGAGGCGATTTGGACATCAACGTACTCGCCCGAGTCCTCAATTGCCAGTCGCAGGAAATCGTAATCAAGGAAGGCTTCGGCGGCACGGGTCAGATCGAAAGCGCGGTAAATGCCATTGCTGGGACCCTGAATATGAATCGCGTTACCGCCACTTTCCGTATCAATCAGGATTTCACCGCTGCCGGAGGCTCCGTTATCGCCGATTTCCGTCCAGTTGGCATCCCAGCCAATAGAATCGCCGCTGGAAATAGGTGAGCCGCCACTGTAGTTATTGCTGCTCCAGTTCTCCGTTATGTTGACGAAAGAGGCGTCAGAGGCGACGATGGTGACGCTGTCGAACCAGACTTGGTCATTGTTGCCCATGTTGGGCGATGTTCTCAGACGAATCCGGGCCGTACTGGTTAGGAAGGATGCAGGAATAGACACCGTCAGGTTCTGGTAATTGGCATCGGTACCGACTGTACTACCGTCGATAGTGGCAAGATTGGTCCAACTGCTACCGTTGTTGGAAACATCAATGTCAACATAGTCGTTGCCGTTGTCCAAGCCGTTACGGCGGTATTCCAGACTCAGGGTCGCAATGGTCGCACCGCTGAGGTTAAGGAGACGTTGCGCGCCTTCGCCACCATTTTGATTGTCGCGCAAACGGAGGGCTACGGTAGAGCCGTCGTTCATGATCTGGATATCGCCGCCACCGAAGCCGCCAGACTCGCCGACTTCTATCCAGTCACTGTTCCAGTACCAGGTACCGGAGGTCGGTGTACCGGTGGTGCCGTCGCCAACGGTATCAATGGGATCGGTGATGGTAACGGTGTTGTAGGGCGCAATATAATAGGCGGGCGCGTCGACATTGACGCTGGCAGCCACATAGGAGGTGCCCTCGGGAACGACATCGGTCACGTCGACACCCGTAAGGGTATCGGTCGAGGTATTCGTGACCGTGACGGTGTAGGTGACGGTATCGCCGGGGTTAACCGAAGCACCCGCATCGGATGTCTTGACGATAGTCAGGTCACCTGCCTGCGGGCCGAAGCCGAAGTCATTGCCGGTGGAGTCCTGCCCGTCGGTGAGAACCACACTGTGGGACGCGACAGTAGTGGAGATATAATCTGACGGCGGATTGGTGAGCGCGCCACTGCGGTCCACCCGGACAGTGTAAGAGCCGGCGTCGAGGTCACTGAAGAGATAATCACCGCTGCTGTTGGTCAATACGGAGGGTTCGCTGACACCACGGCTGCCGTTGCCGTCGAGGTCGAGGTAGACGCGGGTGTTACCAAAGCCGCTTTCACCGCCATCGAAGACCCCGTCGCCGTCAGTGTCATCCCAGACAGAGCCGCTGATGCTGGCGGTATCGGCGGTGAGCTGGATATCGTTGTCGGAGTCGTCCGGCACGGGCGTACCGTACTCGTCGAAGGCACCCGTGACGGAGGCGATGTTCTCGACATCCGTACCGGAACGCACCACGACGAAGGTCACTTCGATGGAAACGCTTTGCCCGGCCGATAGTGGACCGAGGTTGTCCCAGGTAATCTCGTTACCATCGACCAGGTCAGGAATGACGGTAGCTGACTGGTACTGCAGAACGGAGCTGTCAAAAGTGTCCAGAAGCGGCAGTGTGGTGATGGCGGTGTTGCCTAGATTCTGGACCTGGATGGTATAGGTGGCCGTGTCGCCGTAGTAAAGGGTTTGGACGCCGCCGTTGAGGCTCTTGGTCACGTTGAGGCCGACACCAGCGTTGGCGTCGAGGAACTCGTGACCACTGCTGGTCCCACTGGGCATGACGCTGGCAGCGATTTCGTTGTTGTTGGGCGCGTCGGAGTCCGCGGTGCTGTAGTAGTTGGGCGGATCGGTTTCGACAATGACGTAGTCACCCGCCGGAACGCTGAAGCTGAAGTTACCGCCACCGCTCGTGGTGGTGGTGTCATAGAGAACTTCGCCGAAGTCCAACTGGCCGTTGGCGTTGTCATCCACGTAGATTTCGACGGTGACGCCGTCGATGCCGCTCTCGGAGTCATTCACGCCATTGGAGTTGGCGTCGTCGATAACGGTACCGGAGATGGTGCCGGGAACGCCATCGATGAAGTCGTTGCCGGTAGAGTTAACACCCGCGCCGAGGCTAACGGTTATGTGGTTGGCATCACCGCCGTCGCTGTCGCTGACGGAGACGTAGCCGCCGGGATCGACCTCACGGACATGGTAGGTGCCGTTGCGCAGACCGGTGAAGCTGTAGTTGCCGCCGCCGCTTGTCGTGGTCGTCGTGTCGAAGCCGGCATCGTAAGTGCCGTTGTTGTTGAGGTCCAGGTAGACGGTGACGCCGTCGATGCCGGTGTCGCCGGTGCCGTTACCGTCGGTGTCATCGTAGACGGTGCCGGAAATGCTGCCGGGGATAAGCTCCTCGATGAAGTTGTTGCCAGGATTTGCGCCCGCGACTGTGGTGATAGGTGTGACGTCACCAATGAGGTTGGCATTGCCGCCGTCACTGTCACTGACGCTGGTGTATCCGCTGGGCTGAACAGTCTGGCGGACTTGGTAGGTGACGCCGGGCGTCAGGTTATTGAAGGAGTAGAAGCCGCTCGCGTTCGTCGTGGCAACGGTCGGCTGGACACCGGCGGTGACGTTGTCGCTGTCGATCGGCGTGCCCGTGGCATCAAGCAGCTCAACCGTGATACCGCCGATTCCGATATCGCCGCTGCCGTTGCCGTCGAAGTCTTCCAGAACGTAACCGGAAATGGTGGCGGGCTGTTGCTCGACGAAGTTATTGCCCGAGTTAATGGTATCGCCCGTGACGGTGAGGGCATAGTCGTCACCGAGGACATTCACATCCGGGCTGTCGGGGTTGTTCGGCGTGGTCGTGGCCACGCTGACGTAGCCACTGGGCTGGGTTTCCCAAACCTGGTAGCTGACCCCGTCGTCGAGGTCGTCAAAGGAGTATTCGCCGTCGGCGTTGGTGTAGGCGTAGGTCGGCTGGATGCCCGGCAGGCTGCTGTTGGCGTCGATTTGTGCGCCACCGGAGGTGCGCAGCTCGAGGCGTACGTTCTCAATGGGCTGGTTGCCGATGCCGTCGCCATCGGTGTCAGCCTTGACCGTACCGGCAATGGAGCCGGTGCTGGGCGGGATGACCACCGTATCGGTCACCGTGGAGTTGGTCAGACCCGTTTGGTTACTCTGTACGCTGGCGGTGTTGGCCAGGCTGCCACCAGGATGGGAAGCGTCCACGGTCACCTCGTAAGTGATGGTTATGCTCTGGCCGTCCTCCAGAACGTAGCCCAGGGCAAGCTCGTTGTTGGA
Organism: Verrucomicrobiia bacterium; assembly: GCA_030432235.1. Taxonomy (GTDB): domain Bacteria; phylum Verrucomicrobiota; class Verrucomicrobiia; order Opitutales; family Cerasicoccaceae; genus JAUIHT01. The sequence continues at coordinate 552,121 of JAUIHT010000002.1, forward strand.
GGGGAAGTTCCCCGGCGCACCGGTTTGGGAAATATTCTGAGTGGCGGAGATGACAAAGTCGTCGAAGTTAACCCAGTCACCATTCTCCAGAGTACTCTGGGAAAGCAGTCGGATTTGCGCCGTGGACGTCAGGAAAGAGCCGCCGATGGTGATGGGCGAGCCCTGGTCGACATAATCATTATCGTCGGCATAGCCGGGCTGGGTATCCTCGCCACCCTCGATGGCCAAGGTGGTCCAACTGGAACCATCCGGGGAAATCTGCACTTCGACGTTGTCGTCCGGGAAGTTCAGAGACACGCGACGAATGGTGTAATCGATGGTCGCGGATGAGGCCGCGCTCAGGTCCAGGGCACGGCGGGCACCGACCGGGCCGAAATCGGCACCGTTCTCAACGTGCATGGACCAGGAGTCGGTGGAGGAGGCGCCGGAGTCATAGATGATGGCTACTTCGGTGTTGCTGAAGCCGTTGGCTTCGTTGACCTCAATCCAGTCGCCAACCCACCCGAGCGAGCCGGAGACGGACATCGGGCTGCCGCCGCTTTCATCCTGGGAATCAAAGTTGTCCGTGATGTTGACCGTAGCCATGACGTTAGCCGGGGCGTCGATTTCGAGACTGCCGGGAACAAAAGTGACGTTGGCAGGCAGGGTGTCGGTAATGTCGATGCCATCCTGGGTAACGCCACTGTTATTGGTCACATTGATCGTGTAGGTAACGGTGTCTCCCGGCTCAGCGTTGGTATCGACATCGGAACTCTTGAGGATACCCAAGCCGTTAAAGGCATAGCCGACATCCGAGGCTGTGCTGAGGGTGCTGCCGGAGACCGAAACATTCTGCGGGTCGTTGGCGGTGGTTGGCGTGGTATCCAGGCCGGAAGGCAGCGTGGATTCGTCCACCTGGATGGAAATGGTGCCGGTGGAGGGAATTTCCAGCGTGTAGTCGCCGTTGCTGTCGGTGACGGTGAAAGGCTCGCCGGGGTCGAGGTTGCCGTCGGTATCGAGGTCAGCAAAGACGGTAACGCCGGGCAGGTTCGGCTCACCGCCGTCCTGGGTGCCGTTGGCATCCGTATCGATGAAGAGATGACCGGTAACCCCCTGGGGCTGCTGGTAGCCGATGGAGGTGTAGGTGTTCACGCCGGGCACGGCCGTGAGTGACTGCGGTTCGTTGTCGGTCGTAGCCGAATCGGTGGTGAGAGCGTAGCCCGCCGGTAGGGTCGTGTCGTCGACATCGATCCAGGTCAGTCCGGCGGGGACTTCAGCGGTGAAGGTACCGTCGGGCAAGGTGCGGACCACCTGGGTGTTGCCGTTGGAATCGGTGATGATAACGTCGATACCGCCGAGTCCGTTTTCACCGGAGTCCGGCGTGGTCAGGCCGTTGCCATTGACGTCGTTGAAGATGAGGCCCGTGATGGTGGTGCGCTCAAGGCCAAAGTCCACCGTGCTGTCGTCCTCGCCTGGGTCGAGGGTGACGCTGTACGCGCCGGCGCCGGGAGTGGTGATGCTCAAGGCGTCGTCGATGGTGTTGGCGTCGAGACGGACGGTGTAAGTGCCCTCGGGCAGGTTGCCGATGCGGTAGTTGCCGTTGGAATCGCTGACATCAAAAGGCTCGTTGGGGTCGCGAATGCCATCACCGTCGAGGTCGAGGTAGACGCGGATGCCGGAAAGCCCGCCCTCGGAACCGTTCTGGGTACCATTACCGTCGGTGTCTTCCCAGATGGTATCGGAGATACTGGCGGCATCGGCGGTCAGCTCGGTGTTTTGATCCTCAGCCGGAGGCGCCTTATCACCGTTGACGTCGGTGGCGTAGCGAATCTCGACATAGTTGATGGCCGGGTCGGCCTCGCCGACGACCTTAAAGGTAACGGAAACGCTGGTGGTGTTGCCGACGTCGAGCGTCGCGGCGCCGGGCGTAAGGTCGTTCCACAGAATAACACCGCCGCCGCCACCGTCGGCTGCCGGAGTGGCGCTGACGAACTCCAACGCGGTGGAGTAATTGTCGGTCAGCGGCAGGGTTTCGATATCAACGTTACCGGTGTTCTCGATTTCAATGGTGTAGGTGAGCAGGTCGCCGTAGTAGAGCGTGCGGGCTCCGCCATCGAGAGTCTTGGTCACGGTCACGCCCGGCTGAGTGACCGACAGGCTGGCCGTGTCCGAGCCCAGGGCCGTGCCAAAACCGGAAGTGGCGGTGACATCCGCATCGTTATCGATGGTACCGGCAGAATTGACGGTGAAGACGAGGGAAACGGAAACGCTATCGCCCACAGCCAGCGCGCCGAGGTCGTCCCAGGTCAGGGTACCGCTGGGCGAAGTGCTGTCCGGCGCGATGGAGGCGGAGACATAGGTCAGCTCGCTATCGACGAAGGTGTCGACCAACTCTGTCGAGGTCAGCGTGGTGCTGCCGACATTGGTAATGGAAATCGAATAGGTAATCTGCTCACCAACCAGCGCCGTGCCGTCCGAGGGTTCGATGATTTGCTTGTTGACCGATACCGCGGGGGTGTTGGGCGTGCCCACGGGCACCGCCGCGTTGTCCTCGGCCACATCGAGCGGATCGTCGTCATCGACGTAGCTGACGTGCAGGCCGGTGCCGGCGGGGGCGTTGATGTCGCCGTCGTCACCGTTGCCAGAGTCTGTTGCGGAGGGGAACAGAGCGGTGAAGATGCCGGTGTCGGGCCCGGTTTCGGTCAAGGTAACCACGTCGGTGTCACCCTGGCTGGTGGTGATGGTAACCTGGACGGTTTCGACCACACCGGGGTCTTCGTTTTCGTCAAAGTCGAAGAGGCGCACGCCAATGCTCTCGGAGGGCGTATAGGTGTCGGTGACAGGGCCGTCGTTGCCGGTGGTGAACTCGACGAAGGCGGGCGTACCCGCATCCTGCTGAGTCAAGACAATGGTCTCGGTCAACGTATCGGTGACCGTGCCTTCGGTGCCTTCCTCGGCGGTAACCGTGATGGCGTATTCACCGTCAATGCCCGGAGTTTGCCAAACGTACTCGTAGGTCACCGAGTCGGTGTCGCTGGCGACCTGGGCGCCGACCACAGTCAGGTCAGCCGGATCGGGAGTGAAGGCGTCCTGATCGAGCGGATCGGTGATCTGCAGAGTCGGATTGGTAATGTCGGAAGGGCCGAAGGGGTCGCTGATAACCGTGCGGATGTACAAGCGATCCCCGACCGAGGTGGAAGTCACCAGGCTGCCGCCAGGATACGGCGCGTCGTAAAACTCGACCGACTCAACATCGACAACCGTAGTGGCCGGCAGAGAGATGAAAGTGTTGTAGGCACTGCTGTCGTAAAGGATGGTAAAGTCGACCGTGCCGTTGTTGACCATGTTTAGCTCAATGGTGTCACTGGGGCTGGCGTTGACGGCTGAACTGAGCGTACCGTTGAAGTCGAGACGATAGACATCGCCGCCGTTGGGGCCGCTGCCGGAAGCGCCAATCTGAGTGATGGTCGAAACCGTTGAGGTGAAGAAAGGTGTCGTGTTGAGCAAAAGCGAAGCCTCGATGTCCCCGGCGGTCAACGTCTCGCCCATATCCACCTCGGCGAAAATGCTGATCTCGACGGCGCCGTTGGCCGGCATGGAGAAGGGTGAAGTAAAGGGGATGGAGGTGGCCTGCAGGGCGGAATTCACACTGTCGTCCGCCTTAATGGCTACACCGACGACCGCGTAGGCGTCCGAGCCGGAGGGGAAGTCCCAGGCAAAGTCCACACTGGAGGCATTGGAAGGGCCGACCTTGGCGGAGATGATGCATCGGGCACCGTCACCGACCGGTGCGGATTCACCCACGGGGGAACCCAGGCCCTCGCCGCCACCTTCAGAACCGACCGGGCCAAAGATATCCACCTGACCAGGGGCGGACTGGATGGTCTCCTGGTCGTCCACCGCCAGCAAACCGAGCACCAGGTCGCCGGGCTCGGAGGGCACCCCGATGATAGCGGTTTCGTTGTCGTAGCCTTCGAACTGGATGGAAGTGCCGAAGGGCGCCACCTGGTCAACATCCGACATGACGATGACGCTGACGATGACGGAGTCTTCAAAACCGCTACCGGGGTCGGTGTCGTTGATGATGGAGACCTCGACGTCGCCGGGACCGGGGTTGGGATTCAGAATATACCAAAGTTCCGTCGTCGCTTCTTCGGTCGAAATCTGCTCATTCTCGAAAGTGGCATTAACGGGCGCCGCGGAGTCACTGTCGAAGACCACGCCAGACACGTCGATATCGGGACCGGCGTAAGAGCCGCCGGAAGTATCCTGGTCATCTTCGTAAAAGACGCTGACGAGGATAATCTGGTTGTTGGCGGTACTGCTGACCGTGATCGGGACGGTCATGGTGTGGTTGCCGGTAGAGGAGGAATTAACCCGGTAATTGGCATCCACCACCTTGACGCCCGTGCCCAAGGGAAGCTCGATGGGCGAGCCACCGCTGGGCTCGGTACGGTTGATGACCGGGGTGCCAAAGTCGTCGGCCAGGTAAAGCAGCTTGGCGTTGGAAGGCGCGGAAACCGTCACGGTGTCCGTGTCGGTGTTGCTGCCAGAGGGATCGCCCGGGTCGGTCACGGTGACCGAGAGCGTATCGCCGGTGTGGTAATTGAGCGTGCCGTCCTGAGCGGTCTCGCCAATACTGGCGGAGCCCGGCAGAGCCACGGTGTTCTGGAAGATGCCGGTGTTCGGCCCGGTTTCGGTCAGCGTCAGCAGCTCGTAATCGCCGGTGGTGTCGTTCTTGACGATGACGGTAAAGCTGTCGACGGTGACGGAGTCGATGTTGAAGTCGGGCTCGTCGAGAGAGATGTAAACGTCGTCGCCTTCCTCGTAGTAAGACACCGGGGTATAACCGTCATCGGTGAATTCCACATCCGGCGGGACGCGATCATTGACGACCTCGACGGCGCTGGAAGAACTGAGCGAGTCGGCGATGAGCAGCTCCGGCCCGATGTCGAGGATGGCAGTGTTAACGACGCGTCCGGCTGCGCTGGTGTTGAGCAGGACGCGGAATTTCACCCAAAGGGTCTTGCCCCGGCCAATGGTGGGCAGCTCCATGCCGTCACCATCCAGCGGGAAGGGAGAACCGATGGGATCGTCGGCTATGGCAACCACAGCCCCAGCCTCGGAATTTTGCAAAGTAGTGCTGCTGGACACATAAGTAACGTCCGTGGGAAGCTCGTCGAGCAGGAGCAGATCAGGCAGACTGACCGCTCCCAGGTTCTTGATTTTAATGGTGTACTCGATCGTGTCGCCGGGCTCGAAGATGCCGTCCCCATCCATGCCGGCAACTTCGGCGGCGGTCTTGGTCATCTGCGGGAAGGGGAATGGCGGCACGGTGGTGCCCAGGTCCAAGTAGGGGTTACCCGCGCCAGCCCGGCTTGGGTCCTGCCCCCAGGCTGCGGTGATGAGCGTGCCGTCGACCGTGTAGAGCTTCATGCCGGTCTGGTCGTTGTCACCCGAATCGTCGTAGACCTTGGCCTGCTGAAAGCGATTCATGTTGAGGGCCTTGTCGTACTTGTTGCCGTTGGGGTCGGTCAGCGGGCCGGTGGAGGCATCACCGTCATAGTCGATGTAGACCACGGTGTTCTGAGTAACGGCCACCCAAACCGGGCTGCCCTGGGCATCCGGCTCGCCGTTATTATTCTGGTCGTCCGCGCCGGGGCCCCACCCCACCACAATTTGCGGGGTCAGGATGGACTCCGGCACAAGGCTGAAGCCCCAGTCCCAGGTATCGTTGTCCTGACTGGAGGAGCCGCCGTTGTTGGTGCCTGCCGCGACCATGGCGACGCCGAAGAAGGGCTCTTCGTTCTGGGAGACGAAGACCGCCCCGGTGTTGGACGGCATGGTGTATTCCGCGACCGCGCCGGCGCCGACGTTGATGGTGCCGCTGCTGACAAAGGTTTCGTAGTCGACGTTAATGGCGCTGCCGCCGGGATTATAGAGGAAGACGCGCGTCGGCTGGTTGGTACCGGAGCTGCCCACGGGGCAGTAGTACTCGTCGCTCCAGGTGTCACTGGAAATCTGCGTGAACCAGCGCGCCTCCAGGCGGCCGCCGCTGGTGCTCAGGTTACCGGTGATGAGATGAACCTGGATTGGGCTGTCAGCCGTAACCGTACCGCCGGTCTGCACGCCGGAGGTGAAATAGTTTTCGCCGGCATTCAGCACACGAGTGACAGGTGCATTCCCGCCGGGGCCGTCAACGTCGATAGTGATGTTAGTGCCGTCCTTCGTCGACATGACGAACGCAGCGACATACTGGAACATCCGGTCGGACACGACGTCGAGGTCTTCGCCGATGGGGAATTCGTACTGCGTACCGAGGTATTCCACCGAGAAAACTTCCACCGCGCCGGCGAGCACGGTTCCGGGGTCTTCAGCCCATTCCGCACGCGTCATGGCCACGGCCTTGGTCGAGCCGATTTTGTCCCGCGCATCGTAGTAGAAAGTGGAGGGGTTACGCGGCACAGTCACATCGTTGGTCAGCGCGATAACGGAGTCCGCATCGATGATGTCGGTGACGAATCCGGGCGGAATACCGTTGGACGGATCGTTGTCGCCCCATATCTGAGTGCCGCCGGGATTGGAGGCGTTGTAAAGGTTGACCGGGTTGGCAATATCAACCTCGTAGCCGTTTTCCCAGTGGTCGTAGTAAAGGATGGTGCTGTCGCGCGTGGTCGTGACCGAGGTCACACTGCGGATAGACTGCCCGATGGTCTGGCTCGGCTGCAGCTCCACCAGAGTTCTTTGGATGTCCTGCTCCGGCAGCGGCAGATAGAAAATCTGGACCGGCTCGGGACCGGCATAGGCAGCGAAGGCGGATAGCAGCAGGCCACCCGTTACCAGCAGAAGCGTTTTGTAACTTCTAATCACCAGACTTTTGAGTTAAAGGCCCTAGAAAAAATTCCCATTAGCTTAGTAGTATTTGGAATAGGGTAAAGACTAGATTCTCCCATAAGGAGTTATAGCATTGTCATTTAGTGTCGGCTGAAATAGAGAAATATTTAGTGACTTAAGTTTCTTTCCTGAAATCCGTAGAAATACACTATGCACCCGATACCGCGCATCCCTGTCGCCACCTGCCTTCTGGGGGCTTTTTTGCTCTCAGGCAGCGGCTTACACGCGCGCGCGCTGGATTGGGGGTGCTCCATTTACGCCAGTAATGTGCAACAGGATGAGACGACGCCACTGGATGACGCCTATGTCTTTTACCTGGGTGTATTTAGCGAAGGATTCACCCCTACTTCCGGCAATATCGCCGAATGGGCGGAAAACTGGACAACCGTCGATGCGGTCAACTATAATCCTTACTATCAGGTATTTAACGCACGCCACACGCTTTCTCCCAGTGATCCCGCTGTCGGCCGCAAAGGCTACATCTGGGGTATTCACCGCGATCCGGCCCTCAATGAATGGGTTCTGATTTCCGATCCAACCTGGGCTTGGCCGGAGGACAGCCTGCTGGGCTTCAAGGTCAACTGGATGGTCGGCGAAGCCAGCGAGGCCGTCATCGGTGCAGTCAACAGCAATGGTCACCAGGTAGTGACTCAAAACGTCGGCGACGCTCCCCTGCCCTCCATTGATTACGCCATCTGGGCCAAGCGCTTTTTTGCCGATGGCGACCCCGATGCGGACGCCATGGCCGATCCGGACGGCAACGGACGCCCCAATATGCTCGATTTCGCCCTGGACGACAATCCGGTGGCCACGGGCGCGAACAACGCCCTCGAGTCCGGCATCTTCGAAATCGTCGAAGGCCCCGAACCTCTTGATAACGAGTCAGATACGCGCTACCTGGCCGTCATCGTGCGTCCCTCCATGGACGCCAATGTGACCATTTCAGGGCAGCTATCGACCACGCCGACCTTTACCCAGAACGTCGAAGCCGCTGTGGTGGAAGACCTCGGGGACGGCACCCTGCTGGTGCGCGACAGCACTCCGGCGGACGAAATGACCACGCCGAAGTTCCTTCGCGTCGAGGTAAACTAATCCTGCATCAAAGCGGAGCGACCTCCGTCCACGCAGAGGGTCGTACCGGCGATAAATCCGCCCATGGGCGAACTGAGGAAGGCGCAAAGCTCCCCGATTTCCCGCGACGTACCTAGGCGGCCCACCGGATGCATGGCCTCGGTCCGCGCGCGCTCAGCCGCTGGATCGTCAAAGGAATTGAACCAGGCTTGGTTGCCGGTGGTGTCGATAAAGCCCGGTGCGATGCCCACTGTGCGGACAGCCGGGCTCCACTCGATGGCCAGCGACTGCACCAGCCCAAGCAGGCCCGCTTTAGCCACATTGTAGGGGAAGCAGCCGGGAATGGTGCCCCAGGCGTGGTTCGAGCCGATGATGATGACCGCGCCGGGGGAAGCTTTTTCCAAGTGAGGACGGGCTTCGCGGGCCAGCCGCCAGTGCGAGGCCAGATCAAGCTGCATGCACTCGTCCCAGTCCGCGTCAGTGCAATCCGCCGCGCCCTTGAAAACATTGCGACCCGCGTTGGAAACGAGGATGTCGAGCCCACCGAGGCCATCCACCGCCTCACCTACCAACGCTGCCGGAACCTGTGGGTCGGACACATCCGCCTGCACATAGTACGCCCGCCGACCTGCACTTTCCACCGACTCGACGAAGGCACGCGCGCCGCTTGAGTCGAGCCCGCTCCGGCCACAACCGGCCACATCGCAGCCAGCCTCCGCCATGACGGTGGCGATGGCGGCCCCGATGCCGGAGGTCACACCGGTCACCAGCACGCGCTTGTCCTGTAAATCGATTTGGAGCGCCATCAGACGTAAAAGTTGTCCCTCGCCTTAAGTTCACGAATTCCGGGGTGCTTTTCGAGTTCTTCTTCGACCAAATCGACGCCCAGCCCGGGCCGGTCGGACAGGTGCAGGAAGCCCTCGCGCACGTCCAACGGGTGCGTGATGACTGCGTCGCGCCAGGGCACGTCGTTGACCATGAACTCGCAGCGGAAGAAATTGGGAATCGAGGCGCAAACGTGCGCGCTGGCCAGCGTGCTGAGCGGGCCGTTCGGATTGTGCGGAGCGACGAGCACGCCGTAAGCCTCGCCCATGGTGGCGATGCGCTTCATCTCGCTGGGGCCGCCGCAGCGGGTAATGTCCGGCATGATGACATCGCAGATGTGTTTCTCCAGGACGGGGCGGAAGTTGTGCCGCGTGTAGTGGCGCTCACCCACGCAAATCGGCACATTCGCAGGCAACCGGTCACGGAAAGCCTTCAGCGTGTCGGCGCTTTCGGGACCGGCGGGCTCCTCGTACCAGGTCACGCCCAGCGGCGCCAAGCGCTCGGCCATCTTCACCGCGACCTCGAAGTTGAGCATGGCGTGGGTCTCGATCATCATGTCGAACTCCGGCCCGACGGCCTCCCGCACGGCCTTGGTCACCTCGAAGGCGACGTCCTGCTGGTCGGGAGTCAGGCCCAGGTCGGTGTTAAGGTCCTCGCCGTAAAGGTAGTTGGTGTGGGCGAAGGGGTCGAACTTCAGCCCGGTGAAACCGAGCTCCTTCACCCGCCGGGCCTGCCGTGCGTAATCCTCAGCCGTGTGCCCCCCGCCGGTAAACCAGTAGTTGGCGTAGAGGCGGATGCGATCCCGGAAGGCGCCGCCCAGCAGCTCATAGCAGGGTGCGCCGAGGACCTTGCCCTTCAAATCCAGCAGGGCCATGTCGACGCCGCTGATGGCGCACATGCTCGCGCCGAAGGGGCCGATCCAGTTGAGGTCGCGGTAGAGCTTCTGCCAGATGAAGTCCGTCCTCATCGGGTCCAGGCCGATGATGCGCTCGCCCACATGCTTGGCAGCCGCCTCGATGATGGGGCTGCCCGGCCAGTTCGTGGCCTCACCGACGCCGGTGTGTCCGGTGTCCGTGGTGATGCGGATGAGGGTCCAGTTGTACTTAACCCCCTCGACCAGCCAGACGTCTACTTTGTCGATTTTCATGAGTCTGCTCCTTACATAATACCAAAGGTGTCCCAGGCCTGGCGGGTCAGCATGCCGCCCTTGATGGCCTCGAAGACCTGTTTTTCGCCGTAGGCTTTTTCCCAGGCCCTCTGCATCACCTCCTGCTCGATTTCCCGCGGCACGATGCAGACGCCGTCGAGGTCGCCGTAAACGATGTCACCCGGCCGCACGCGCACGCCCCCGACCTCGATGGAGCAGCGGAAGTCGATCACCTTGCCCCGCGCACGCTGATCCTGCGCGTAACGACCATAGGAAAAGCACGGGAAGTTCAGCGCGAGGATGCCGCGAGTGTCACGCGAGTAGCCGTCCACCACCGCACCGACCGCGCCTCGATTGAGCGCTGCCGTACTCATCAACTCGCCCCACAGGGCGTACTTGGGCGACGAACCCGCGCAAATGTAGACCTCGCTCTCCTGCAGGTCGTCGAGCGCATCCAGCATCAGGCCGAAAGCCTGGTTGAGCTGCCCGCCCCTGCGTCCCGGGCCCTCGCCGCCGCCAAAGTCGTCGGCCTCCAGCACCGGCATGGCGCGACCAGCCACCACCATGTCGTCGCGCAGCGGCTGGATCTGCGGCGGCAGAAACTGGTTCGTGTGGCCCATGAGGTCCATGACGTCGCCCACCACGGCGGTGAAGAGCTTCTCGCGCATCAGCCGAAAGAGCTCGGTATCGTCTTTCCATTGCATCGGTTCCATGTGCTTTTCCCTCCTGAACCGACCCTTTTTAGTCAATAATAGAAACATAAAAGTCAATATTGTTGACTTTTTGCGCGATTTTCCTGGTAAAACACCTCCAAGAGCATGCCCGTATCCACATCCTTACTCAAAGCGCTGGACCTGATCACGTACCTGACCGGTCACCCGAAAGGCGCCCGCCTGCGCGAAATCGTGGCGGCCTCCAGCCTTCCGCGACCCAGCGTCCTGCGCAACCTGCAAAGCCTCGCCGCCTACGGCTTGGTGGAGAAGTGCGAAGCGGGCTACCGGCTGACGGAGCAGTTTTATGTCTGGTCTTCCCACGACCGCAATGCGCTCCTCAAGACCCGCTACCGGCCCATCCTGCAACACATCCGGCAGGAAACCGGAGAGCTCGTGCTGCTGGGCCTGCAGGAGGGCAATGCCATCATCCATGTCGACTATCTGGAGTCCGACCACGCCGTGCGCGTGGCCCCGGCGCCGATCACCCGGCACGACCTGACCACGAGCGCTCTGGGCAAGCTGGCGCTCAGCCGCACCCCACACCTGCGCCGGGAAGTCAAAGACCCCGCCCTGCTGGCGCAATTGGAGGCCATCGACCGCGACGAGCCGGCTTGGAACCGCGAGGAGTCCAACCCCGGCCTGATTGCCATGGCCACCTGGGGGCTGACCAAAACCTCCACCGAGCCGATGATCGCCGTGGCCTGGCCCACCCTGCGCTTCACGGAGGAAAAGGGAGCCCACGCCCTGCGCATCATCAGGGAAAGCCTAATAGAAAACAGTATCTGACATACGAGATCCCTTGAAACGCAGTCCGGCAGAATATTGGCTCTAAGCTAGATTTTCTGATGACTACCTCCAAACGCTTGCTCTTCCCGCTGGCGGCATTGTTTCTCATTTCGGGATGGGTTCACGCCGCAGGCTTTCAGGTTAAAAAAAATATCCCTTACCTGGGCTCGGAACGCAAAGAGAGAATGGATGCCTACCTGCCGGCGGACATCTTTCAGCGGCCCGTGCCAGCAATATTGCTCATCCACGGCGGTGGTTGGCGTCGCGGGGACAAGGCCGATGGGCGCGAACGCAGTTTCGCACAATTCCTGACCAATCACGGGTATGCCGTTTTCTCCATCAACTATCTACTCAACGAGGGCAGTCGGGACAAATCCGGCAATGTGGAGGTCAAAAAATTGGCTTGGCCGCAGAACCTCTACGACTGCAAAAGCGCCCTGCGCTACATTCGTAAGGAGGCCGACCATTTTGGCGTCGATCCCGAGCGCATAGCCGTCATGGGTGGCTCCGCCGGCGCGATCCTGTCCACGCTGGTCGCGGCCACAGCCAATGCCGACTCGATCAACCAAGGCGGGCTGTACACCGGACAATCCAATGCCGTATCGTGCGTGGTGTATTTTTACGGTGACTACGATACCCGGGGCCGCAACAGCTCACCCTTCTACGGCTACTCCCCCAAAGCCAGCAAAACGGACGAGGCGGAGGCATCTCCGATCACCTACTTCGACGATAACCTGCCGCCGTTCTTCATCACCCATGGCACCAAAGACTCGAGACTCCCCGTTGAACGCTCGCGCAAGTTGGTCAAGGAGCTGAAGCAACGGGGCATCGATTACGTTTATATCGAAGTGAAGGGCGGGGAGCATTCCTACGACCTGAACCCGCCCAGCCAAGATCTGCGTCCTGAGTTGCTGGCCTTCCTCCAAAAATACCTGGGGGAACCGGTCAAATCCAAGGAGTAAGGCGAAGAAAGGGAGCCCACGCCCTGCGCATCATCCGGGAGTGCCTGAAGAAAGCCCAGGGCGGGCAGTAATGCGCTAGCTTGCCTCAGCCATCTGCTGCAGGTTCGCAATGTCGCGCATCGGCGGGGAGCCAAAGAGCCGGCTGTATTCACGGCTGAACTGGGACGGACTTTCGTAGCCGACCCTGAACGACGCTGTCGCGGCGTCCTGGCGTTCCATCAGCATGAGGCGGCGGGCTTCCCGCAGGCGCAGTTGCTTTTGAAACTGCAGCGGGCTCATGGCGGTGACGTTGCGAAAGTGATGATGAAAGGTGGACGTACTCATCCCGGACTTCTGCGCCAGCTCGTCGATTCGTAAGGGCTGGGTAAAGTGTTCGCTCAGCCATTCGATAACCTTGGCCAACTGGTGCCCCTGGCTACCGCTGGAGGCTATTTGCCGCAAGCGCCCGCCCAGCTCTCCCGTAAGCAGGCGATAGATAATTTCGCGCTGAATCGTAGGACCAAGAATGGGGATATCCTGCGGCTCGTGCAGGAGGTTTACCAGGCGCTTCATGGCATCCAACAGCTCGACCGTATTCTTGCCGACCGCCATGCCGCGGCTGGACTGTTGGGGCCGAGCCGGTGGCAGGTCACTGTCCACCATAAGCTGCGCCACTTCGCGCAGGTTGAACTTTAGCCGCAGCCCCAGATACGGCTTGGCAGGGCTGGCTTCGATAACCTGTACCACCGTCGGCAGTTGCACGGATGTTATCAGGTGATGCTGCGCATCGTAGACGAAGAACTCTTCGCCGAGATGAACCCGCTTGGCGCCTTGGGCAACGATGCAGAGGCTGGGCTCATAAACACCGGTGATCGGCTCGGATGCACCTTCGCGCCGGAACAGCCCCAGGCCCTCGATGGCGGTTTCTTCCACCTCTCCTTGCTCAGTGAAATAGGCAATGGATTCTTTGAGTTCCTCGATTGAGGCATGGTGCGGCTCGTTCACTTTCATTGTATAAGTCTTTGTTTTAAAAGGATTCCAGCCTTTCGGCTGCCAACCATTGTAGCACTTCCAGAGGTCGAAAATCAAATATTTCTCCCGCTTCGGAGAATTGGGCAATAATCCGACAGGATCGGTCTACCTGATTTGCGCTGCGTTGATGTAGAATAGGTGTCGTTCGAAATCCAACCGAGGACACATATGAAGACACGCATATTAGGAAGCACCGGATATGAACTGGAAGTATCCCCACTGGGCCTGGGCTGCATGGGCATGAGCTTTTCTTACGGTCCACCCAAAGACGAGGTGGAGATGGTCCAACTCATTCGCAAAGCCGTCGAGCTTGGCGTTACTTTCTTTGACACGGCAGAAGTCTACGGGCCGTTTCTAAACGAGGAACTCGTGGGCAAGGCACTGGCGCCCATGCGCGACCGTGTAGTCATTGCCACCAAGTTCGGCTTCGATCTCGACCCGGAAAATGGCCACGACCCAGCGCGAGGCCTGCCGGGTTTAAACAGCAAGCCGGAGCACATCAAAAGAGCGGTCGATGGCAGCCTGAAGCGACTGAATATCGACGTGATCGATTTGCTGTATCAGCATCGCGTCGACCCCGATGTGCCGATTGAAGACGTCGCGGGCACGGTCAAGGAGTTGATCGAAGCCGGCAAGGTACGGCGCTTCGGTTTGTCCGAAGCCGGCATAGACACCATCCGCCGCGCGCACGCGGTCCAACCCGTAACCGCCCTGCAAAGCGAATACTCCCTCTGGTGGCGTAAGCCGGAGGAAGCAGTGCTGCCCTTGCTCGAAGAGCTCGGCATCGGCCTGGTGCCCTACAGTCCGCTCGGCAAGGGATTCCTCACTGGAAAAATCGACAAGACCAAGGCCTTCGACAGCTCGGACTTCCGCAGCCGCCTGCCGCGTTTCACGCCGGAGGCGATGGACGTCAATCAAGCCATGGTCGACCTGCTGAAAGGCATTGCGGATGCCAAAGAAGCAACACAGGCTCAAATCGCACTGGCCTGGTTGCTCGCGCAAAAGCCGTGGATCGCACCCATCCCCGGCACCACGAAGCTCCACCGTTTGGAAGAAAATCTCGGCGCTCTTCACATTCAACTCACCACCGCAGAGCTCGAACGCATCAACGCCGCCGCCGATGACATACAGCTCGTCGGCAACCGTTATCCGGAGGCGCTCGAAGCGCTGACCGGACGTTAATATCACTCTTATTCAAACCACTCAACCCACCCTTCATTATGTACCAAGCTAAAGCCTATTCCGCCGCGAGCGAAACCTCTCCGCTCGCCCAAGACTCCATCCCGCGCCGCGCCACGACGGACCGCGATGTGCAAATCGACATCCTCTTCTGCGGCGTCTGCCACTCCGACCTGCACCAGGCACGCAACGAATGGAAGAGCGTCATGCCGACGGTTTACCCATGCGTGCCCGGCCATGAAATCATCGGCCGCGTCACGGCGGTCGGCTCGGCCGTGACGAAATACAAAGCCGGCGATCTCGTGGGGGTCGGCTGCATGGTCGATGCGGGACATGACTGCCAGCATCACCACGGGCACGAGCTGTTCAGCCCGGACGTGGCCTTGACCTACAACTCGCCTGACAGACACGGCACCGCGCCCGTTACCTACGGCGGCTATTCCGAAAGCATCGTGGTCGATGAGCACTTCGTACTCAAAATCCCGGAAAACCTCGACCCCGCCGGTGCGGCCCCTCTGCTCTGCGCCGGTATCACGACCTACTCGCCACTCCGGCGCGCCAAGGTCGGCCCAGGCTCCAAAGTGGGCATCATCGGCCTCGGAGGGCTTGGCCACATGGGCGTGAAGCTGGCCCATGCGATGGGCGCGCACGTCACCGTCTTTACCCGCTCGAAGAGCAAGACGGACGACGCGTTGCAGCTCGGAGCCGACGCCGTCGTGCTCTCGACCGATCCCGACGCCATGGGCTCCCTCGCGGGCACCTTCGATTTCATCCTCGATTGCGTATCAGCCGAGCACGACCTCAACGAGTACATCGCTCTGCTCGCCGTGAACGGTAACCTCACCCTCGTCGGCGCACCGGAAAAGCCGTTGCCCATCGCCGCGTTTGGGCTGATTTTCGGCAACAAGTCGGTGTCCGGCTCGGCCATCGGCGGCATTAAGGAAACCCAGGAGATGCTCGACTTTTGTGGCGAGCACAACCTCACCGCCGACGTTGAGGTCATCTCGATCCAGCAAATCAACGACGCTTACGAACGCATGCTCAAGTCCGACGTAAAGTACCGCTTCAGCATCGACATGGCCTCTCTCAAGCAAACCTGAGTAAATTGAGCGAAGCGGAGCCCGTGTACGAGAGTGCGAACTTTTGTTGCGCGAAATCCAACGCCGGAGCGGGTAACGAACGTAGTGAGTGTAGGGCGGAGCCCTCAAAGTCCCGTGCGGTCACGCACTGGCGGAGAAGGAGGGATTCGAACCCCCGGTACCTTGCGGTACAACTGATTTCGAGTCAGTCACAATCGGCCACTCTGCCACTTCTCCAAGTAAGGAAACGCAGGAACATACACCACTCAGGCGCGGGGGCAATCCTCAAATAACCCATAGAAAATGGCCCCCTGCAAAAGTAAACTCAAAGAAAACTTGATAAGGGGCGCTACATTTCCTATGCCTTTGACCGGTAAGCGTTACCTCAGATATGCGCGTTTATATAATTGAAGACGAGTCCCTGATCCGGGAGTTGGTGTATACTTACGTCAGCTCATTGCCCGGCGTGGAAATTGTGGGCCAGGCCGATGATGGTGCCATTGCCATGCAGGAAATCGAGCAGACCCACCCGGACTTGGTGCTGACCGATATCCGCCTGCCGGAATTTAACGGCATGGAGGTGCTTTTCCTGCTCAAGCGACGCCACCCTGAGATGAAGGTCATCGTCTTCACCGGCTCGGTGACGGCGGACAAGGTGCGCCTGGCTTACGAAGGCGGCGCCGACGGCTTTATCGAAAAGGGCGCGGGCCTGGAAGACTTTGAAGAGGCCATCACCTCGGTGCGCGCCGGCCACCGTTTCTTCGGGGGGCACACCCGGCAGATGCTCGTGCAGATGCTCGGCCCGGAAGTGCTCAAGCGCCTCTAGGCCGTGCTTTTCACCCAAGCAGAGGCATTGACGGCGACCGGGTCCGGGGGCATGTTTGCCTGAATCATGCGCGAGGAAGTCGAGCCGGGCATCCCCCAACCGCGAAAGGTCAAGTGGATCGTCGCCGGCATTTTATTCGCGATCCTGGTGATTATGGCGGTATCGGCCCGTCCTGCCTGGCGCTTGGTCAAGGAGTGGCGCGCGGTCAATCTCTCCAAGGAGGCGATGGTGCACCTGGAAAACGACTCCCTGGAAAACGCGTGGGAAAAAGCCCAGTCCGCCTACGCCCTGTTTACCGAAAACGAAGACGTCACGCGCACGGTCGCCGAGGTGACGATGCGGGCCGATCCGGCCATGGCCGTGGATTTCTGGGAGGAAACCTACGCACTCTCCGGCCGCCGGGACGATCTGGAGCACCTTGTCGAGGCCGCCACCCTGGGCCGCAAGTTCAAGGTGGCCGATCAGTACATGGCGGAATTGCTCAAACTGGACCCACAGGACGGCAAGATCCTCTTGCTCGAAGCCCAGTTGAGAGTGGCCCAGCAGGACATCGCAGGCGCCACCAAAGCCGCCCGCCAAGCCTTGAAGTCCCAAAATATCCCCGAGGCCGCCCACTTTCTCTACGTCCAGCTCACCCAGTTTTCCGACGATCCGACCGTGCGCCAGGAAGGCATCGACTACCTGCGTGCCCTCAGTCAGCGAGACGACGAACTGGGCCTGCATGCGCTGCAAAATCTCAGCAACTATACCGCCAACACCCCCGAGGAGCTGGAGGATGTCATCGCCAAACTGCGCAATCATCCGCGCGCGCAGCACAGCGACCAACTCCTGGCGCTGCGCCTGGAGATGTTTCTACCAGATGCCAATGCCGAGGAAAACCTGGAATCCGCCAAGGCCATCATCGATCTGGAATCTCCCGAGCAGCTCATCGAATTGGGACGCTGGCTGAACCAGCAAAGACGCTTTGGCCAGACCCTGCAGGTCATCTCCCAGGAGCAGGCCTACTCCCGGAAGGATCTTTTCCTCATCTGGCTGGATGCCCTGGCCGTCCTCGACCAATGGGAGGTCATCAATCAGGCCCTGGCGGATGACAACACGCCAATCGACAGGTACCTGCGACTGCTCTTCCAGGCGCGCTATTACATGGAAACCGGCCAAACCGCCCGCGCGGAGTTCGCCTGGAGCCGCGCCGTGCTGCAGGTGGCCAATGACCCGCAAAAGCTTTGGTTTCTCACCCGCTATGCCCAAAAGCTCGGCCTCTACCTGGAGGCCAAAGAGTCGCTCGACCGCCTGACTACCCTGCCCTCCAGCCGCCGCAAGGCCTTCGAGGAGCTGGTCAGGCTCGAGCAGCGCGATGGCAGCGTGCTGGAGCTGCGCAATCGCCTGCAGACCATGCACGAGGCCTACCCCAACGACACCGCGGTGGAAAACGACCTCGCCTACGCCAATCTGCTGCTCAGCCAGAACATCTCCGAATCGCTTCTCACCGCCGAACGGCTCATCAACGAAGGCAGCCCCTACCTGGCCAACCGAGTCACCCTCGCCCTGGCCTACTACCGGCAGGGCCGCGCTCTCGACGCCGCTACCGTACTCGACACACTCCCGGTCGACTGGGGTCAGGCCCGCTCCGGCTGGCGGGCCGTCTACGCAGCCATTCTCCGTGCCAACGGCCGCAGCGACGAGGCCAACGCACTCATCGCCACTATCGACGAGGAAGCACTCCTGCTCGAAGAACGCGACCTCCTCGGCAAGGGTCAAGGTTGAGTTCAATTTTGGCTATATGCTATACATATTTTGTATAGCCACAAAATCACCTTGGCTTACTCCCCAAAGCAAGCAGGCGCGCAAAGCATTGAAATCGATAGCCTTACAATCCACAAGGCCCTCCTTGGAAAATGTGGCATGGGGGTGGCAATGGGTAGGGTATGGACAATACTCTACCAACATCCACTTCCTATGAACTAGAAAGCCCGCGCGAAAAAACGCGTCACTACCCCTTCCGGCGCAGTTGCCAGTGGTTACTGCGCTGCGTCACCTTTCTTATAGTACGCACCCTGTACCGGGTCCGCTCCCGGGGCTGGGAAAATTTACCCAAAGAAGGCGGAGCCGTGCTGATCTGCAACCACGTCACCTATGTGGACGCGGTTTTGCTCTCCCTCACCTCACCACGCACGGTACGCTTCCTCAGCCACGACAAGTTCCAAAAAGTCCCGGTTCTGGGCTCCCTCCTGCGCTTGGCTGAGGTCATCCCGGTCTCCACCGAACATTCACGCGATGCCGTGCGGATAGCCGTCGAGTACGCCCGGCGCGGCGACATCGTCGGCATCTTCCCCGAGGGGCACCTGACCCGCGACGGCCATGTGCAGGCTTTTCAGCGCGGCTACGAGCTCATCGCCCGGCGCGCCGGGGTGCCCGTGGTGCCGGTTTGCCTTGACGGCCTGTGGGGCTCCATCTTCAGTTTTGAACGCGGAAGATTCTTCTGGAAGCGACCGCGACAACTGCCTTACCGGGTCACGCTCTCCGTCGGCCCCGCCCTCGACCCCACTGCCATGACTCCCGACACCGCCCGCCAGACCATCATCGACATGGGCGCGGATGCCTTTGCCCGCCGCCCCGAGCTGGATGGCCACCTTGGCTCCCGCGTGCTGCAATCACTTCTGAAAAACCCTGGCCGCGAAGCGGTGGTCGACTACGCTCAGGGCCGCAAGGCCGTCAACGCCGGCACCTTTGCCGCCCTTGCCATCTGCCTGGCCGATAAAATCCGCCACGACATCCCGGAGAAGCGCGTGGGCATCGTCCTGCCGCCCGGGCTGGGTGGCGCCGTGGCCAACGTCGCCGTCAGCCTGGCGGGCAAGACCCCGGTCAACCTGAACTTCTCCCTCGGGCGCACCGCGCTGGAATCCTGCCTGGCCCGCGCGGAAATCAAGACCATCATCAGCGCCGCGGCCGTGCGCACGAAGATCGACGCCAAGTTCCCCGAGTTTCCCTGGACGGACAACGTGGTCGACCTCTCGGAGGTAATCGCCGGGTTGCCCAAGGCGAAAATCGTCAAGTGGCTGCTCGCCGGCAAGCTCCTGCCCGCCGCCACCGTGGCCAAGCTGGCCAAAGCTCCCTCCGCGGACGAAGGTGGCGACAACGAGGCCGCCCTGCTCTTCACCAGCGGCAGCAGCGGCGAACCCAAGGGCGTGGTACTCACCCACCGCAACCTCATCGGCAACTGCCGCCAGATTCTGGCAAGCGGCGTCTTCCCCGAAGGCGCGAGCGTGCTGGGCAACCTGCCCATCTTTCACAGCTTCGGCTTTACCGTCACCGTCTGGGCCACCCTGCTCGAAGGCGTCAAGGTCGTCTACACGCCCAGCCCGCTGGACTTCAAACTCGCGGCCAAAGCCATCCAGGCCGAGCAATGCGGCATCCTGCTGGGCACGCCGACCTTCTTCCGCCCCTACCTGACGCGCGTTGAGCCCGAGGCGATGAAGTCAGTCAAAGTGGTCGTGGCGGGTGCGGAAAAAACGCCGGAAGGCTTCCATGAGGCCTGGGACGCGCGCTTCCCCGAAAGCAAATTCCTTGAGGGCTACGGCCTGACCGAGACCACGCCCGTGGTCGCCGTCAACATCCCGGACACCTACCTGCCGCCGGACCACCCCATCGGCACCGGCATGCGCAAAGGCTCCGTCGGGCGGCTCTTCCCCGGCATGGCCGCCGAAATTGCCGAACCCGAAAGCGGCAACATCCTGCCCGTCGGCCAGACCGGCATCCTGCGCCTCAAGGGCGTGAACATCTTCGCCGGTTACCTGGGTGAGCCGGAAAAAACCGCCGAGGTCCTGCAGGACGGCTGGCTGACCACCGGCGACCTCGCCCGGCTGGACGAGGACGGCTTCCTCTACATCGAGGGACGCCTCTCACGCTTCTCCAAAATCGGCGGCGAAATGGTGCCCCACGGCTCGGTCGAGACTGCCATCGCCAAAGCCTACGACGTCGACACCGCCGAAACGCCTCAGGTGGCTGTCAGCGCGGTGACCGATCCGGCCAAGGGCGAGGCCCTCGTGCTCCTCTCCGCCATCGACATCGAGGCGAATGACCTCCGGGCCAGGCTCAACGTCGCCGGCCTGCCCAACCTGTGGATTCCCCGCGAGATCCGCCGCGTCGAGGCCATCCCCACCCTCGCCTCCGGCAAGCTCGAGCTGGCCAAGCTCAAGCAACTCGCCGAGGGATAGGATTTCATCTGTCATAAAGATAGGGCCGCACCTACGTAGCCATCCCTACCTATTTTCTTGAACGCAAACCTGCGGACAGGCACAGTTTACCGCCATGCCGGATAAGCCCGAGCCCGAAAAACTCCTCGCCGCCGCGGAGGCCTCATTGCAGGCCGAAACCGAAGCCCTGCAGGCCCTGAAAGGCCGCCTCAACGGTGACTTTTCCAAAGCCGTCGCGCTGCTGACTGGTCACAACGGAAAGGTCATCACCTGCGGCATGGGCAAGAGCGGCCACATCGCACAGAAAATCGCCGCCACCTTCTGCAGCACTGGCACGCCCGCCGTCTTCCTCCACGCCGCCGAGGCCCGTCACGGCGACCTGGGCATCTACCACCCCGGCGACCCCACCATCCTCATTTCCAAGAGCGGCAGCACCACCGAGATGCTCCACCTCATCCCGGTACTGAAGGACTTCGCCTCGCCCATCATCGCCATCGTCGGCAACGTCAACTCCGAGATCGCCCGCGTGGCCGACGCCGTGCTCGACGGCTCCGTCGCCCGCGAAGCCGACCCGCTCAATCTGGCCCCCACCGCCAGCGCCCTTTGCGCCCTCGCCTGGGGGGACGCCCTCGCCGCCGCACTGGAGGTCGCCAAGGGTTTCCACGGCGAGGACTTCGCCAAGCTCCACCCCGCCGGTCAGCTCGGACGCAACCTGCTCAACCGTGTCGAGGACGTCATGAAGACCACCGGAGAGGTCGCCTGGATCGCCCCCACCGCCACCCTGCGCGAGGTCGTCATCGCCCTGACCCACTACCCGCAGGGCGCCTGCTGCGTGGTCGACGACGCCCACCGGCTCCTCGGCATCATCACCGACGGCGACATCCGTCGCATGCTTGAGCGCACCGAGGACTTCCACGGCATCACCGCCGCCGACATCATGACCGCCGACCCAGTCACCATCACCCGCGACGCCCCCCTGGCCGACGCCCTCAAGCTCATGGAGGATCGCCCGCGCCAAATCTACGTATTACCTGTTCTAATAGAGAAAAACGGGTCTTGCTGCGGCCTATTACGGCTCCATGATGTCTATCAGCCTCAATGGGTATGAGGAACGGATTCCCATAACGCCTGTCAAAATAGCCCCATGACATTCGGCACGCTCTTTGGCTCCATCCTCTTCGGCTCAATCGGGCTGGGCGCATTCATCTATGGCAAGAAGCAGGGGCAGGCGCGCCCGCTGGCAGTCGGTATCGCCCTGATGGTCTTCCCGTACTTCGTGACCAAGGCCTGGCTGATGTACCTGGTCGGCGCACTCATCACGGTGCTGCTGTTCTTCTGAGCCATGCCCGTCGTCGCCAGCTACTCCAAAGCCGATGAAGCCTATCTGGCGGCCTCGCTTTTGGAGGGCAACGACATCGAGTGCGAGGTGCTCGACGCCGAGACGGTAACGATGGACTGGTATATCTCCAATGCCGTCGGCGGGGTCAAACTGGCCGTAGCGCCGGAAGATGCCGAACGCGCGCGGGAGGTGCTATCACTGCCCAAGCTGCCTTCGGACATCCTGATGTGCCCGCATTGCGGCTCTTCGAATGTCCATCTGCGCGATCTGAGCTTGATCAGCGCCCTCAGTCTGCTGCTGAGTCCGATCTTTATCCCGGTAAAGTCGCGCACAGCAGACTGCTTGGACTGCAAGCAGTCGTTCGAAATTAAATTACCGGAAAAAGCGTCTTAGTAGTGCGGCGGGCGCTCGCTAGCTGAGGCTCCGCCACCCTGCCCTTCCTCGAGGGAGCCCAGACGCTGGCGGGTGGTCTTCAACTCCGCTTCGAGGCGGCGCAGACGGTCGGACAGGGCCATCATTTCACGGTCCTGCTCCTCCACGTGACGCTGGAGGTGCGCCAGTTGGCTTTCCAGCTCACGCTGACCTCCGGTGCCGGATTCCCCGCTCATGGCCTAGCGCTTACCGGCAGCCGGGTTGGGCAGGCGGCCGATGATATCGTCGCGGTTGGCGTACAGAATGGCGTCCTCACGGGTAATCATGCCCTGCTCATGCAGGTCAAGCAGGCGCTGCTCCATCGTGATCATGCCCTCGCCGGCCTTGGTTTCCATGATGGAATAAAGCTGTGCCCACTTACCGGTGCGCAGGAGATTGGCCAGACCACCGCTGTTGCGCATGATTTCCATCGCGACGAGTCGGCCGTTGCCGTCGGCGCGGGGAATGAGCTTCTGGCTGAGAACGCAGGACAGGCTGAAGGACAACTGCGTGGTGACCTCCTTCTCGCGCTCCGGCGGGTACATATCGACGATACGGGTGATGGCCCCGACGGCATCGCGGGTGTGCAGGGTAGAGAAGACCAGGTGCCCCGTTTCGGCGGCGGTCAGGGCAAGCTGCGCGGTTTCATAGTCACGCATTTCCCCGACGTAAATGATGTCCGGATTCTCACGCAGGGCGCTCTTGAGCCCCCGGGAAAAACTCTCCACCTGCGCCCCCACTTCGCGCTGAGAGATGAGGCCCTTGTCGCTGTCGAACATGTACTCGATGGGGTCTTCCAGCGTGATGATGCGCACGGCACGGGAGTGGCTGATCTGGTGGATCAAGCTGGCGATGGTGGTGGACTTACCGCTGCCGGTTATACCGGTCACGAGTACCAGGCCACGCTTCATCTGCACCAGGCTTTTCCAGGTACTTTCGGCGGGAAAGCCGACCTCGGTCACATCGGGTACGTGACGCGGCAGCAGACGGATGGTGGCGGCGAGGCCGTCCTTGTCGCGAAAGGCGTTGATGCGAAAATTGAAGTGTTCCTCAACCAGCTCGTACCCGGCATCGATGTCGATGGTTGCCGAAGACTTGAGCTGCTCGATCTGCTTGTCGTTCAGGAGCGGAAAAATGAGCTTCTCGGCCACCTCCTGCGTCAACGCGTCCCCGCCGGGGATGGAGTGCAAATCGTCGTCGAGGCGGAACCGTACAGCCTCACCCACCTTGATATGGAAGTCGGAGATACGCGGCATGCCGTTGGCCATGTAATCCGGGTCCAGCGCACTGCGGAGCAAATCGTTGATGCTGTAGTTGTGGTCGGAGGCGTGGTATACCTGTTCTTCGGGATCGTAGGCCATAGGGAAGTTAAAGAGTTAAGGGTTCAAAGTTATGAGACAAGGCTGGCTTGGCAAGCGTAGCCTGTCGTAACGGCTGACCATCTATTTAAGGGTTCAAGGCAAAATCTTAACTCTTAATTCGTCACGCCATACCGGATCAGGTGCCGTAGAGGCGGTCGCCAAAATCCCCCAAACCGGGTAAAATATAGGCCTTGGCGTTCAGCTCACGGTCGAGGGCGGCCGTAAAAATCTGCACTTCGGGAAAGCTCTTCTCCAGGCGTTCAACGCCTTCCGGTGCGGCCAGAATGCAGGCCATGTCCACCGCACTGGCTCCGCTCTGGTGGAGGCGCTCGATGACGGCCTCGGCGCTGCCCCCGGTGGCCAGCATGGGGTCGATAACCAGTGCACGGCGGCCTTCCAGCGGCGGCAGTTTGCAGTAGTACGAGGCCGCCTCGGCGGTGGCCGCGTCGCGCTCCATGCCGACGTATCCCACCGCCACCTCCGGCAGTAAATCCACAAATACCTGCAGCATGCCCAGGCCTGCCCGCAGAATAGGCACGATGACAATCTTTTCCGCCAGACGTGAACCCTCCATTGTTTCCAGCGGCGTCTTTATTTTGACCCCCTCATCGGCGAGGCCCCGCGTGGCTTCGATAGCCAGGAATTGCGTCAGCCGGTCGGCGGCCACACGGAAGTCCTGATGCTGCGTGTCGCGATCGCGCAGGATCGTCATGTAATGCCTGGCCAGAGGATGGTCGATGACGTGCAGAGGCATGGGGAAAACGTCACGAGTCCCGGGTCAAGAGTCAAGCGGAGACAAGCCGCCTGAGGCGTTTACGCCAGATTAAAACTCTCGCGCTGGGCTTTTTGACGCATCCAGTGGTCGGCCAGGACGAGGGCAGCCATGGCTTCGACGATGGGCACGGCGCGTGGAACCACGCACGGATCGTGCCGTCCGCGGCCCATCAGCTCGGTCTCCTTGCCCTCGAGATCGACCGTAGGCTGCTTTTGCAGGATGGTCGCAGTGGGCTTGAAAGCGATGCGGAAGGATAGCTCCTCGCCGTTGGAGATGCCGCCCTGCACACCGCCGGAGCGGTTCGTCTTTGTGCGGACCTCGCCATCACGGTTTTCAAAGGCGTCGTTGTGCTCACTGCCTTTGAGCAGGATGCTGCCAAAGCCGCTGCCGACCTCGAAGCCCTTCGTTGCAGGCAGGGACAGCATCGCCTTGGCCAAGTCCGCCTCCAGGCGGTCGAAGACCGGCTCGCCCAACCCGGCGGGCAACCCGCGCACACGGCAGCGGATGACGCCCCCAACGGAGTCGCCCTCGGCACGCACTTCCTTGATGCGCGCAATCATGGCCTCGGCCACGGTGGCGTCCGGACAACGCACCGGGGTAGCCTCGACTTGCTCAAGGCTGGGAAATTTCTCTTCGGCCAGCCACTCGGCGTCCAGCGAGATGTCATGGATTTGCTCGATGTAGGCGCAAATCTCCACCCCGGCGCCAGCCAGGAGCTTTTTGGCGATAGCCCCGGCGGCCACGCGGCCGATGGTCTCGCGCGCGCTGGAACGCCCACCGCCCTCGTGGTTGCGGCGACCGTACTTGGCCGTGTAAGTGTAGTCCGCGTGCGAGGGACGGAACTTCTCCCGCATCTCGCTGTAGGCCTCCGGGCGCTGATCGCCATTGGGCACCGTGATGGCGATGGGCGTGCCGAGGGTTTTGCCCTCGAAGACACCCGAGACGATGGTCGCCGTATCGGTCTCCTTGCGCGGCGTGGTGATGTCACTCTGGCCCGGACGGCGGCGATCCAGCTCAAACTGGATGTCGGCCTCGGACAGCTCCAGGCCCGGCGGACAGCCGTCGATGACCACGCCGATGCCGCCGCCGTGACTTTCGCCCCACGTCGATATGGTGAATAGCTTGCCGAAGGTGTTGCCCATGAAAAAGACAAGCCAACCTTTACCCAGAGGTCTTTTCAATGCGAAAAACAGGGCAAGCCTTGCATCCTCGAAACTACGTTTCGAAATGGGGCCTGCCCCATCGCTCGCGTTACTCGCTGTCCCCTAAAAGAGCACTTGCTGCCCTCGTGAGAGCTACTTGTCTTTGCCCTCTGCCAGGTCGGAGGCCTCTTCCGCCGTCATCTGCGGCGCGGACTGCCAGCCGCCGCCGAGGCTGCGGATGAGCGCGAGTTGCTCGGCCAGGATTTCGCCCTGGATCTGATTCAGACGCAAATTGGTCGACAAGGCGATGCGCTCGGTGTCGACCACTTCCAGGTAGCTGACGAGCCCGGAGTCGAAACGCTGGCGGGCCAGACGCGCGGCGTCGTTGGCGGCCTTGGCAGCAATGCCCTGGCTGTCGATTTCGCGAGAGAGGTAATCCAGCCCGGAAAGGGCATCCTCAACCTGACGGAAGGCATCCAGCACCTGCTGCTTGTACAGGGCGGAAAGCTCGCGGAACTCAGCCTTGGCCTGCTCCACCTGGCTCTTGATGCGCCCGGCGGTGAAGACCGGCAACTCAATGGATGGTCCCAGCGCCCCGAAAAGACTGCTGCGCGTGAACCAGTTGCTGACATCGCTGCTGGCAAAGCCGACATCGCCGGTGATTTGAAGGCGCGGGAAGTACTCCGCCGTGCGCGCCCCGATGAGCTCACTGGCGGCCTTGACCAACAGCTCGGCCTGCGAAATGTCCGGGCGACGCTCCAGCAACTGCGAGGGGACGACGGTCGGTGAAAGCGGCAGAAAAGGCGTCCACTCCGCGTCTGGCTCGATGACGAAGCCCTCCGGCAACACCCCTACGAGAACGGCGAGAGCGTTTTGCGAAACGGCCCGCTCGCGGCGATAGGCCTGCAGCTCGGCGGAGGCGGTAGCCCACTCGGTGCGGGCCTGGGCCAGCTCAAGGTCGTCCCCCAGCCCGCTCTGCTGGCGCACTTGGGCAAGCTGGAGTAACTCGAAACGACCAACGATGGTTTTTTCGAGGATACCGATGCTGCGGTCGAGGACGCGGATGCGGAAGTACGCCTCGCTCACGCCGGTCTGGAGCAGCACGAGGGCATAAGCGTAGGCATCGGCCTCGGCCTGGGCTTCAGCCAGGGCAGACTCGGTCAGGCGCCGCACGCGACCCCACAGGTCAACTTCCCATGCCAGCCCAAGCGATGTGGAAAAGTTATTGCGCGTGCCTGCGTTTCTGAACGCACTGCCGGTATTCCCGGAAGTGCGCTCGCGGGCGGCGGAGGCAAAGTAGTCTACCTGCGGAAACAGCTCAGCGCGGGTAACCCCAACCGTCGCCGCAGCACGATCCACCCGAGCCAGGGCAGCGGCCAGCGTGGGGCTGTCGACGGTAGCTTTGGCGATAAGCAGGTCCAGATGCGGGTCCTCGTACGCCAGCCACCAGCCGGAAGTCATCGGCACGGACGCCTTGGCGGGATCCTCATAGGTGTAGTTGGCCGGCGTGGGCGTCTCGGGCTTTTCGTAGTCCGGCCCGACGGTGCAGGAGGTGAGTAAAAAGCTGAAAGCTGAAAGCTGAAAGCCAACAATAATGCGTTTCATAGCTTTCCCGGCTTTTCGCTTTAGACTTTTGACTTTTAGCTCCTCACTCATTCCACAAACTCCTTCTTGTCGGCTTCGGTCTCAATGCGCTGGGCGCGCTCGCCGGGGCTACCGGTGAAGCGACCGAAGAAGAGGTAGGCCGCGGGAATGGCGTAGAGCGTGAAGAGCGAGGCCAGGGAAACCCCGAAGGCCACCACGATACCCAAGGTGATGCGATTTTCGGAGCCCGCGCCGCTGGCCAGGACCAGGGGTATGGCGCCGAAAACCGTCGAGATGGCCGTCATGAGCACGGGGCGCAGACGGATTTCGCAGGCGCGCAGGAGCGCCTCGCGCAGCTCGATGCCCTTGTCCCGAAGCTGATTGGCGAACTCAACGATGAGAATGCCGTTCTTGGCCGCCAAACCGGTCAGCATGACGAGGCCGATCTTGGAAAAGATATTCAGCGTGCCACCCATGAGCCAGATGCCGATGAGCGCGCCGCAGATACCCAACGGAACCGTCAGCAGGATGGTGATGGGATGGATGGTGCTTTCAAACTGCCCCGCCAGGACGAGATAGACGATGACCAGCGACAAGGCGAAGATGAAGATAATGGCCCCTTGCGAGTCGATGTATTCGCGGGACTCGCCCTTGTAGTCGACCTGCGCACCCGCCGGCAGTTTTTCATGCACGGCCTGCTCCAGAAAGTCGAGTGCATCGCCCAGAGTGTACCCATCGGCCAAATTGGCAGTGATGGTCAAAGCGCGCAGGCGGTTGAAGCGCTTCAGCTCGGGAGCGTCCGCCGTCTCGATGATTTCGACGAGATTGCTCAGGGGGATAAGCTCGCCGGTGTTGGACGAGCGCACGTAGATATTTTCCAGGTCAGAGGGACTCTGGCGGTCGGCGTCGGCGCCCTGCATAATGACGTCGTACTCTTCCCCGCGATCCAGGTAAGTCGTTACCCTGCGGGAACCCAAAAATGTCTCCAGCGTGCGGCCGATCTCGCGCAGGGGCACGCCCAGGTCGGCGGCGCGATCCCGCAGAACCCGCACGCGCAGTTGCGGCTTGGTCTCCTTGTAGTCCGAGTCGACGTTCAGCAGGCCGGGGTTCTCCCGCGCAGCCTCCAGGATGATATCGCGCCACTCGCGCAACTCCTTGTAGGTGCTTCCGCCAATGACGAACTGCACCGGCTCACCCGAGCTTTGCGTCAATCCACTGCGCACAATGGGGAAGGCCATCACACCGGGCAGGCGGGATATCTTACCGGCGGCCTCGCCCATGATGGCACCCGCGGGTCGGCGCTTGCCAAAGTCTTCGAGCACCACGATACCGAAGCCGCCGTTGAAGGAGTTGGGATCCCCGAAGCTGTTGGGCGTGCGGATGAGTACGCGGGTGGCCTCACCATTTTCGTAATAAGGCATGAGTTCTTTTTCGATCTCGCGCATGTAGCGCTGCGAGTACTCGTAGCTGGAGCCCTCCGGTGCGCGCATGAGGAAGAAGAACACGCCACGGTCCTCCTTGGGCGCAAACTCATCGGGCAAGCGCTGGAAGATGAAGAACATCAGCGCGAAAGTAACGAGTATGAGAGTCAGGACAACCGGCCACAGGCGCAGGGCAAACTCCAGCGTACGCCGGTACAGATGCGCAAAGGACTCGAGGGTGTGGTCGACTTTCTTCGCCAGCCAGCCCTCCGTCTGCCCGGTGCTGAGCAGGAAGCTGCACATCATCGGCGAAAGCGTCAGGGCGACAAAACTGGAGAAGCCCACGCTGGCGGCCAAGGCGAAGGCAAACTCGCTGAAGAGCCGCCCGGTGTTGCCGCTGAGAAAGCCGATGGGCACGAAGACCGCGATCAACACCAGGGTCGTCGCGATGACAGCGAAGCTGACCTGTTTGGTCCCGCGCACGGCGGCCAGCGGAGGCGACTCGCCCAGGTGGATGCGTCGATAGACGTTTTCCAGCACCACAATAGCGTCATCCACCACCAGCCCGATGGCCAGCAGGAGCGCGAGCAGGGTCAGGATATTCAGCGAATATCCCATGAAATTAAGGAAAATCAGCGAGCCGATGAGCGAGATGGGCACGGTAACAGCGGGCACCAGGACGGCGCGCAGACTGCCCAGGAAGACAAAGATGACGAAGACCACCAGCCCCATGGCAATGAAGAGCGAGTTGTAAATCTCGTCGATGGACTGCTCGATGAAGACCGTGCTGTCGTAGCTATTGAAAAGTTGCGTGCCCGGCGGCAGGCTCGGGCGTATCTTCTCCACCTCGGCGTTGATACCACGCGAGACCTCAAGCTGATTGGCCGTCGATTGGGGGATGATGCCGAGGCCGACCATGTCCTGGCCGTTACCACGCAGTTCCTGCCGGTGCTCCTCGGGGCCCACGCGCACATCGGCGACCTCCTGCAGGCGGATGAGGTGACCGTCCTCGCCCTTGGCCACGACCAGCTCCCGGAAGTCCTCCTCGGCCTCGTAGAGGCGGTCGGTGCGCACCGTAAAGTAGCGTTCTGACGAGTCCACCCGGCCGGCGGGCAGCTCGACGTTTTCCCGGCGCAGGGCCGCCTCGATATCGTCGACGGTCACGCTGCGCGCAGCCATGGCCTGGCGGTTCAACCAGATGCGCATGGAGTAGGTGCGGTCGCCCCCCACGCGCACACGGGCCACGCCATTGACGGTGGACAGGCGATCGACCAGGTAGCGCCGCGCGTAGTCGGTCAGCTCCAGGCCGCTCATGGTGTCGGAGGAAAAGTTGAGCCAGAGGATGACGTCGCTGCTGGAGTCCACCTTGAAAATCTCGGGCGGGTCCGCCTCCTCGGGCAGGTTGTCGACCACCCGGGCCACGCGCTCACGCACATCGTTGGCGGCGCTGTCGATGTCGCGACTCAGTTCGAACTCGATGGAGATGTCGGACTGACCGTCCTTGCTGACGGAGGAAATGGAGCGTATGCCCTCGATGCCGCTGATGCGGTCCTCGATGACCTGCGTGATTTTGGTATCAATGATGGCCGCCGACGCACCGGTGTAGCTGGTCTCCACCGAGACCACCGGCGGGTTGATGTCCGGGTATTCGCGCACCGGCAGGCGCGTGTACGAGATGATGCCGATGACCACCAGAAGGAGGCTCAACACCGCGGCGAAAACCGGCCGCTTGACCGATAGCTCGGAGATGTGCATGCCCTACTGACCGCCCTCCCCAACCGAGAAGACCTCTTCTTCCGTAGTAATCGTGACCGGCTGACCGGGCACCACGCGAAAACCTTCCGTCACCACCGAATCGCCCGCTTTCAAGCCGGACAGAACTTCTACCTTGCCCGGCAGGCGACGGCCGATCTGCACCTCGACGCGCTTGGCCACACCGTCGGCCACCTGCATGGCGAACTGCTTTTCGCCCTGTGGCGTCAGCGCCGCCTCGTTCACCGTCAGCGTCTCGAGATGGCCCAGCTCAATGACGACATTAAGGAGCATGCCCGGACGCAAGGCCAGGTCCTCATTGGGGATGATGGCGCGCACCTGGGCCGCCCGCGTGACCGGATCGACAATGGGCGATACGGAAAAGATTTCTCCGGAAAAAGTGCGCCCCGGAAAGGCCACGGAGGTCGCGCGGATTTCCAGTCCGACCGCCAGGCTCCCGATAAAACGTTCCGGCGCGGTGAAATCCACCTTCACCGGAGTCAGGTCGCTAATGACGGCGAGGGTCTTGCCCGGCGTGACCAGCTCGCCCAGGCTGACATTGCGCAAGCCGACCTGACCGCTGAAAGGCGCCTTGATGTTACGGTCGGCGATGGCCGCCTCGATCAGGCTCACCCCGGCGCGGGCCCGGGTCAGTTTGGACTGCTCCTCGTCGATGAGGGACTTTGACAAGGCCCCCGTGCCCTCCACCTGCTTGATGCGCTCGACTTGCCGCTCGCGCTCCTGAAGGAGAGACTGTGCCTCGACCAACAAGGCCTGCTGCTCTTCGTCGTTGAGCTGTACCAGGAGCTGCCCGGCCTCGACAAGTTCGCCATCGTCGAAGTACAGGCCGGTGATCTGGTCCGTCACCTTGGCTGACAACGTAGCCTGCTCGTTGGCACGCACGGTCCCAAGCGACTCCAAGGTCAACGGCAGGGTTTCCGACTGAATCTGTTCAACTAAGACCGGCGGAGGAGGCCGGTTCTGAGAGGGTGGCACCCCCTCGCCCGGAGGCAAAAAGATGAGGACTGCCGCCGCCGCCACTCCGGCCAGCAAGACCAGAATACCGGACAATTTCGCGCCGGTATTCGATTTTGGTTCAGGGGTGGAGGTATCGTTGTTTGCAGTCACAAGAATCAGGAACTAAACGCTCGTTTTAATCGGCGCAAGCCCAGTCGGACGATTTTTTTTAGAAACCTGGCAGAAATAGATAAATAAAAAAAGCCACCGGCATAACCGGTGGCTTTCTGATGAGATGATGAAGGGTGCGAGATTATCCCTTGTAGCTGGAATATACGGGCACGGCATAGACTACCTGGATTTCGTCAAGGCCATCGCGTTCCACGATGGTACCGACGACTTCGAATTCACCTTCGTGACGCACCTCAGCCACAGTATTTTCGGTGGATTCCAAGGTTAAGACGCCGACATCCTCGTAGGTCAGCATTTCGGAGGGAGAAAAGTTCCCTTCAGTATCCTTCATATTCGGATGCTGCTTGATGAGATAGACGCGTTCGGTTTCACCGATGCCGAGGAAACCCTTTTCCTTGGTTACCAGGACGATCTGGCTGCGGTCCTTGATTTCCTTCAACTGAGGATCCGCATCCTTGGCCGTCTGAAGATAGTGTGACAGCGTCTTGATTTCGCCGCGTAGCGCATCATACGCCACCTCTTCGGACTCGGAGTTGACCGGAACCACTGTGGAATCCACATCATGGGTCCAGGCCGGGCCCATGGTTTCGGAGCGCTCGACGGAGGAGGTGGAGCTGGACCATTCGATACGTTCCTGACCGTTGGAGGACTGGGCGAAAAGAAGCCCGCTGCTGCACAGACCAAGAACAGATGTAATAATTAGCTTTTTCATTTTGAATAGATGTTAAGGTTAATAATTCGATTCCCACATCTACCTTGCCTGGAGCGTGCCAACTTTACTGCGCCAACAGCAAGCTGCTCCCGCAAAGCAACTTACATCTTTCTGTAAAAAAGCTTTAAAGCGCGCAGGCCCCTGTATCGCGCAATTTGCCAGCGCCCATCCCCGCCAATCGTGCATTTTGCGAGAATACCTCGCCTCAATACCCCAATAAAGTAATTTTGCGCTTCTTCGCTTCGGCCAGAACGGCGTCTTTTTCCAGAATGATGCAGTTACCGGCTTCGAGGGCGGCAGCAGCCAAGCCGGCCTCGCTCATAACGTCGAGTGTCTTCATTCCGAAAACAGGCACATCAAAGCGGTAATCCTGGCCGGGCTTCACCGTTTTGACAAAGAGGGTCTTCTTGGCATCGAAGGTCCCGGCACGGCGCAACATCGCATCCGTGCCCTCGAAGGCCTCCACCGCCAGGACCGTGCCTCGGGCCACGACGACCCCCTGGCCGACATCCAGCCGCGCCATCTCTTTGGCCAGCCGCACGCCGTAATCGAGCGCTTCGCTGTCGGGCTGATACTTGCCCGCCGCCATGATGCCCGCCTCGGCCAGCTCCATGTCCAGGAAAGCGCGGGCGTCGAGCTGGACGATGCCGAGCTTTTCAATCTCGGAGGCGATGGCGCCGAAGATGCTCTCCGCGTTCTTTTCCTTGAGGGAGGCCAGGATGGTGACGGCTTTGAGGTCGGGGCTCAAACCCTTGAAGAGCTTGCGGGGCGTGATCTGCCCGGCCATGAGCGCGTAACCGGCCCCGAATTTATCCAGCGCTTTGAGCATATGCCCGAGCTGCCCGACCTTGATCATGACCCGCTCGGACTCACCGAAGCTCGCGACCAGCTCCGGGCGTGTCTCCCCTTCGAAAGCGATGAGGCGGACCGACACGCCTGCGGCGCGCGCCAGTTCAACCGTCAGCATCGGATACATCCCCTGCCCCGCGATGACCGCCAGGGGCCGCGCGGCGTCGAAGTCATCCGGTAAGAAGCGGGAGGGCATCAGGTATGGAGTGTCGGCGGTGTCGTGGGCGGCACATCAACACCAAAGCCTTGCCGGACCGACGGGCGGCCCAGAACCAGGAGCGTGAATACCCCCAGCGCGGTACCGAAGGGGAAAAAGATGCATTCGAACCCGGCCACCACCTGACAAAACATGTGCCCACGGCGTTCCTTCAAACGGCGACTCGCCTTAATCATGCAGATGGCCAGCGCCTCGCCGACGAGAATGAAAACCGACGCTAGCACGACAAAGAAAATGCCGAACCAGGTATCCATATCGTTCTTATCCGCAAAAGGCCCGGCCTTGAAGATGATAGCCAGCCCGACAAACAGGTGTATCAAAGGAAACAGGGAAAAAACGGCGGTAATGCAGCCGAGGACCAGATGGAAAATCGACAACAGGCGCAGGTGCTCTTCGTCTTGTGGGCTCATCGTTATCTGGCCGAACGATAGTCGTTGAAAGCGGTGCCATCGAGGTCGCGGACGGGGACGGCCGTCATAAATTCCGGCTCCTCGCCGGTGGTCAGGAAGATGGTACGGCGGGCCGACTTGTAGGCGGGCTGAACGAGCGGCTCAAAGCGCAGGCGACCACGCGCAAGCATCTTCGTCAGGGCCTCCGGCGGATTGTCCAGCGAAGCTGCCTGCAAATCGAGCGCCTCTCCCTCTGCCACAAAGCGGCGCGGGCCCGAATCGGAAATGTAGTACAGGCTGCCCTGCAGAGCGGCCGCCGCCGGGTCCCCTCCGTCAAGGATAACGGCGAACTGAGCGGCGTCCCCCTCAAGCTTGCCGTAGCGTGTTTCCAGGGACAGCGTGGAGGTCGGATCGGGCTCAGGCTGGACGAAGCCGAAGCGGCCCTCCACCAGCTTGATGACGACATCGCTGCGCGTTTCCTCGTACTCCCCGCCGATATGGATATCGACGTACTCGAGCTGCTGCGCCCGCACAACGGTCAGTTGCGAGGACGGCCCCAGGTAAACGGTCAGCCCGGTGGAAAGTACCAGCGTGGCAAAGCCGTTCACCCCGGTGGTGAGTGTCGTATCCGCCGCCGGAAAGGTCTCATGCTGGACCGCCGCTTCGCCGTTGCGCAGGACAACGCCCCCGGCGCTGTCCACCCGGGCGAGTACCTCGGGCCAGGTAAGATTCTGGGCTCGCAATGTCGGCAGAACGACTATCAGGGCGAGAATGGCAAGCACGCGGCACATCACTTAACGACGAGATTAACAATCCGGCCCGGCACGTAAATCTCTTTCACCAGATTCTTGCCCTCCAGGTGCGGGACCACTTTCTCAAGGGCCTTGGCGGCGGCGAGAATGTCGCCCTTCTCCATGTCCTTGGCCACCTCGAGGTCTCCGCGGAGCTTGCCGTTGACCTGTACCATGAGCTTCATGGTGTCCTCGACGAGGTACTTCTCCTCGAAGGCAGGCCAGCCGGCGTCGATGATGCCGGGCTCGTTACCGAGCTTCACCCACAGATCCTCGCTGATGTGCGGCGCCAGCGGTGCGAGCAGGCGCAGCAGACTTTCCACGGTGGCTTTGGCCACGCTGTCCGCCTTGGAGAAATGGTTCAGGCAAATCATCATCTGCGAGATGGCCGTGTTGAAACCCAGTGTCTCGTAGTCCTCGGTCACCTTCTTGATCGTTTGGTGCAGCATTTTTAAATTTTCCGCTGACTCGTCGGTGGTAACGATTTTGGAAGAGTCCATCGCCAGGGTCCAGATACGCTTCAAAAAGCGTGAAACACCCTCGATGCCCTGCGGGTTCCACGGCTTCATGGCCTCGAGCGGCCCTAGGAACATAATGAACATGCGCAGGGCGTCCGCCCCGTAGCTCGCGATGACGTCGTCGGGGTTGGCCACGTTGCCGCGGCTCTTGGACATCTTTTCGCCGTCCTCGCCCAGGATGATGCCCTGGTGGAAGAGTTTGGTGAACGGCTCCTTGGTGGTTAGCGCGCCTTCGTCATGCAGGAACTGGTGCCAAAAGCGCGCATAGAGCAGGTGCAACACGGCGTGCTCGGCCCCGCCCACATACCACTTCGGCATGCCCCAGAACTGCTCGACCTCCGGCGCGATGGGCGCAGTGGTGTTCTTCGGGTCGAGATAGCGCAGGTAGTACCAGCACGATCCCGCCCACTGCGGCATGGTGTTCGTCTCGCGAATGGCGCGGACGGCCTGCGGGGACTTGTCCAGGCCACGGCGCTCCTCCAGCACCTCGCCCGTTTCCAGGCTCAGGAAAACGTTCAGCCAGTCCGTGGCCTTGGCCAGCGGGCTCTGTCCGTCGCCGCTCGGCGCATAGCTCTCGACCTCGGGCAGCGTCAGCGGGAGCTGGTCGTCCGGCAGGGCCACAGCATAGCGCAGCTTGCCGTCGAGGTAAGCCGTGACCGGCTCCTTCGGCAGCAGCGCGTGCAGCGGCGAGTGCTCCATTTGGGTCAGCGTCTCGTAGTCCTCGGGCGCAATCCACAAGATAGGGAACGGCTCGCCCCAGTAGCGCTGCCGCGAGAAGAGCCAGTCGCGCAGCTTGTAATTGACCGCCGCTTTGCCCAGGCCCTTTTCGGCCAGGTCGAAGGTAATCTTTTTAATGGCTTCCTTGCAGGGCATGCCGCTGAACTCGCCGGAGTTGCCCAGGACACCGTTGTCGGTATCCGTCATCGCCTCAGTGAGTTCATTCTCACGCAAAGATGCAGAGACGCAAAGCTCCTCATTTGAGCTCTCTTTGCTGCTTGGCGTCTTTGCGTGAGGAAATATTACTTGTTTGATCGGAAGTGAAAATTCCTTCGCGAAGGCGAAGTCGCGCTCGTCGTGGGCAGGCACGGCCATGATGGCGCCGGTGCCGTAGGACATCAGCACGTAATCCGCCACCCAGATGGGCACCTTCTCGCCGTTGACGGGATTGACGGCGAAGCTGCCCGTCGGCACGCCGGTCTTTTCCTTGGCCAGCTCGGCGCGCTCAAGGTCACTCTTCTCGGCGGCCTTCTTGACGTAGGCCTCGACCGCCTCGCGATTGTCCTGAGTGGTGAGCTGCTTGACCAACGGATGCTCGGGCGAAAGCACCATATAGGTGACGCCAAACAAGGTATCCGGGCGCGTGGTAAAGACCGTGAATTTTTCATCGGCGATTCCGTCGATGGTAAAGTCCACCTCGGCGCCCTCACTGCGGCCAATCCAATTCGCCTGTAAACGCTTGGTGGAGTCCGGCCAGTCGAGGTCTTTCAAACCGTCCAGCAGCTTGTCGGCGTACTTGGTAATTTTCAGCACCCATTGGCGAATGGGGCGTTTCTCAACCGGGAAGTTGCCGCGCTCGGAACGAGGCCCCTCGGCGGTGTTGAGCACTTCCTCGTTGGCCAGGACGGTGCCCAGCTCGGGGCAGTACCAGACCGGCTTCTCGTCCACGTAGGCCAGACCGGCCTTGAACAGCTTCTGGAAAATCCACTGCGTCCAGCGGAAGTACTGCGGGTCGGTGGTGTTGACCTCGCGGTCCCAATCGTAGCAGAAGCCGGCGGCGGCGAGCTGCTTCTTGTAGGTGGCGACATTCTGCGCGGTTACCTTCTCCGGGGCCTCGCCAGTCTTGATGGCATACTGCTCGGTGGGCAGGCCGAAGGCGTCCCAGCCCATCGGGTGCAGGACGTTGAAGCCCTGCGCGAGCTTGAAACGCTTGAGCGTATCGGTGGCAGTGTAGTTCTCGATGTGGCCGAGGTGCAGGCCCGCGCCGCTGGGATACGGGAACATATCCAGGATGTAGAACGGCTCGCCGGGCTTGTCCTCGGTGGCGCGGAAGAAGCGTCCGCCCTGCGCGGGGTCGGCCCAGTAGGCCTGCCAGCGCGGCTCGATTTCGGCGGGGTTGTAGTCTTGGTCGGTTGCCATGGAAAAAGCCGGACAGCTAAAAGCCCAAAGCCCTCGGCTTAAAGCCTAAAGTGGTGACGCGGTTCCGCCGATCATGGCATGCACTAACAGATAAAGAAACTAATGTTGAATGGGCATTCTTCTTTTGTCCCATTACATAAGTGATATCTTCATACTGATGAAACGGCGACTTCTATGGATGTTCTTGGCAACGCTCGCCTTCATTGCCCATGGAAACACCGTGCCTGTTATTCAGGATGGCTCGGTTTCTCATTCAGAAGAAACCAATCTCGCAATCGAAAGAGTGAAGGAGCTTTACATCAAGAAGGGCAAAACCACCGACGACTACGAATTCCGCGCCACCATAGATCCCATTGGCGTATACAGAGTAAAAGTCATTGATAAGTGGATGTCTCCGGCATTCATTGAAATTTATCTAGTCGATGCGAACGGCAATGCAGTCCCTGGTACACTTAAAGACCAGCAAATCATCTTCCAGAATCACCAAATGCTCTCGCAAGATGTGGCGGCACAAGCAGATTACATCCAGGGGTTTATGGAGTTCTATAACCGCTGCCTACCGTGGGGGAAATGTAAGCTGATTGGCTCCATTCAGGAAATACCGGACTATGCGAAAGCCCCGCTTGAAGCGGACGTAGAGAACGCTATCCGACCTATGTGGCAAAGGGTCTCTGGCAAAGAATGCATCTGGACACTATATACCTACACCCAGTTAGGAGGTCAGGTGGAGCGTTTCTGCTTTGTCATTCATGAACTCGGAGACTTCACCGTCGAAACCACCGTTCTAGGCAAAGATATTGGCGCAGCACAATATCTGCGATAATCACTGCATTCGAATCCTGCGGGTAGCAGCTTCCATTGCCGCGACAACCTCTCCTAATCACGTACAAGCTTTTCCGCTACACGCTTGACAGTGACTTTCCCTACGCGGTATTTAGTATCGTTTAAACATTATCCT
Organism: Verrucomicrobiia bacterium; assembly: GCA_030432235.1. Classification (GTDB taxonomy): domain Bacteria; phylum Verrucomicrobiota; class Verrucomicrobiia; order Opitutales; family Cerasicoccaceae; genus JAUIHT01. The sequence goes on from JAUIHT010000002.1 coordinate 590,290, forward strand.
TTCACTCGGATAGTGGGTCTCGCACCCGCTATTTTTTTTCTACAGACACCAACATCCAATGAGCTCCGAAATCCTGTCCGTTCTCGAATACATGGAGAAAGAGAAGGGGATCAGTCGTGACGACATGATCGCCACCATCTCCTCTGCGATTCGCAATGCTGCCGCTAAAGGCATCAATGCGGGCCAGGAGTTGAAAGTCGAAATCAACCCCAAAAACGGCGCCCTGCAGGCCTGGTCCATCCTCCGCGTGGTGGACTCCGTGGGCGATCCCGCCACCGAAATCCACATCGACCGCGCCCACCTTTACAACAAAGCCGCCAAAGTCGGCGACTACATCGAAAAGGAAATCGATCCGGCCTACCTCGGCCGTATTGCTGCGCAGACGGCCCGTCAGGCCATCATGCAGCGCATCCGCCAGTTCGAAAAGGAACGTATTTACGACGACTACAAGGACTCCGTGGGCGACATCGTCTCCGGCACCGTCCGCCGTCGCGAGCGCGGCGACCTCATCATCGACCTGGGCAAGGCCGAGGCCGTGCTGCCGCCGCGTGAACGCGTCCCGGGCGAGGACTACGCCCCCGGCGAGCGCATCCGCTGCCTGCTGCTGGCCATCGAAAACACCGCCCGCGGGCCGGAGCTCATCCTCAGCCGCTCCTCCATCAACTTTGTCCGCCGCCTCTTCGAGCTCGAAGTGACGGAAATCGCCGACGGCACCGTGGTCCTGCAAGGCATGGCCCGCGAACCCGGCTACCGCACCAAGATCGCCGTCGATACCGTCGACCCGAAGGTCGACCCCGTCGGGGCCTGCGTCGGCGCCCGCGGCGCCCGCGTCAAGAGCATCGTGCGCGAGCTTGGCGGCGAGAAGATCGACATCATCCGCTACTATCCCGATCCGCAGCGCCTGCTGGAAGAGGCCATCAAGCCCGCCATCCCGCGCAACATCCAGATCGACGAAAACGGACGCCGCATTTACTTCGAAGTCTCCGAGGACGACATGTCCGTGGCCATCGGCCGTCGCGGCCAGAACGCCAAGCTGACCTCCCGCCTCCTTGGCTGGCGCCTGGACATCGGCAAGGAGAAGCACGTCGCCCAGGGCTTCGACGAGAAGCGCGAGCAGGCCGTCCGCGCCCTGCAGGACCGCATCGGCATCTCCATCGAGAAGACCGCCATGCTCGTCGACCGGGGCTTTACCTCCGTCGAAACCTTCGAAGGCGCCGAGCTGGACGACCTCCTGGGCCTGGGCCTTTCCGAGGACGAAGCCAAAACGGTCTTGCAACGCGTGGAGGAAGCCCGCGCATAATAACCCTTTTTTCCAGAACCCAATAAGAACCCGAAACCGACAGAGACAGACCGCGCCGAGAAATAAACCCGTATGAGTGTTCGCATCCACGAAATCGCCAAAGCCGTAAACAAAGAGAACAAGGAAGTCCTCGAGATCTTCCGTCGGCGGGGCTTTGACGTGAAGTCCGTTTCGAGCACCATCGATAATATTTCGGCCGAGGCCTTTATCGAGGAGTTCAAGGACCAGTCTATACCCGACGAGGGCAACGGAGACGGCACCCCGGCAGAGGCCGCCAAGGCGCCCACCGCGCCCCCCTTCAAGCTGCCCGCCGGCGCCATCGTGAAGTCCGCCGAGGACATCGAGCGCGAGCGCCGCGAGCGCGAGGAAGAGGAACGCCTGCGCCAGGAAGCCGAGCTGGAACGTCGACGTGCCGCCCGCGGCATTCAGGCGCCACCACCTCCCGGCTCCAAGGCGCCACCGCCGGCCCCCGCGCCCGGCATGCGTCCCCCGCCCCGCCCGGCAATGCCGGTAGGCGTCGCGCCCAAGCCCGGAGCCCCTGCATCAGTTCCGCCCAAGCCTGCGGCCAAGGAACCGGAAGTCACTATTCAGCCCAAAAGCCCGGCTGCGCCACCCGTGCCCCCGCGCACGAATGCGCCTGCCGTGCCGCCCCGCAGCGGCCCCGCCGTGCCTCCGCCCGCACCCAAGCCGGAAGCGCCCGCCACGGAAGAGGCCGTCGAAGCACCCGCCGCTGAAGGCGAAAGCAAGGTTATCCAAGTGAAGCCGCCCATCGTGGTGCGCGACTTCGCCCTGCTCATCGGCCTGAAGCCCTTCAAGCTCATCTCCGAACTGATGGACATGGGCATCTTCGCCGGCATGAACCAGACGCTGGAGGAAGATGTCGCGGCCAAGCTCGCCGTCCGCCACGGTTTTACCCTGGAAATCAAGCACCGCGGCGAAGAACAGCAGGAACAGGGCAAGAAAAAGAAGGACGAACCCGACGCCGACGACCCCGCCCTGCTCGAGCCACGCCCCCCCGTCGTCTGCGTGCTCGGTCACGTCGACCATGGCAAGACCACCTTGCTGGACTCCATCCGCAAGGCCGACGTCGTCGACGGCGAAGCCGGTGGCATCACCCAGCACATCGGCGCTTATCAGGTCGAACACAAGGACCACAAACTCACTTTCCTGGACACTCCCGGCCACGCCGCCTTCTCCAAGATGCGCCAGCGCGGCGCCAGCGTGACCGACATCGCCATCCTCATCGTCGCCGCCGACGACGGCTTCATGCCGCAGACCGACGAGGCGCTCAAGTTTGCCCAGAAGGCCAACGTCCCCGTGGTCGTCGCCATCAACAAGATGGACTCCAAGGGCGCCAACATCGATCGCGTCAAGCAGCAGATGCAGGATCGCGGCATCGCCCCCGAAGACTGGGGCGGCGAAACCCTCTGCACGCCTATTTCCGCCCTCAAAGGCGAAGGCATCGACGATCTGCTGGAGTCCCTCCTGCTGCAGGCCGAAATCCTCGAGCTTAAGGCCAACCCCAAGTGTCCCGCCGAAGGCATCGTCATTGAGTCCCAGATCGAGCCCGGTCGCGGCTGCACCGCCACCGTCATCGTCGAAAGGGGCACCCTCAAGGTCGGCGACGCCCTCATCTGCGGCGAGTACACCTGTAAGGTCAAGGCACTGGTCAACGAGTACGGCAAGCCCGTCAAAAGCGCGCCGCCGGCCACGCCCGTGCGCCTGCTCGGCTGGTCCGACGCTCCCTCCGGCGGAGCCCGCTTCAACGCAGTCAAGAACGAGCGCGAAGCCAAGCGCCTGGCCGAGGAAGCCATCGAGGAGCGCAAGCGCGCCCAGACCGCCGCTCATGCCGAGCCCGACGCCGACGCCCCCACCGATTTGGACAGCCTCCTGGCCGCCATCGACCAGCAAAAGGCCAAGGTCCTGCGGCTTATCGTCAAGGCCGATGTGGCCGGCTCCCGCGAGGCCCTCGTCGAAGTCTTCGAGGAAATCAAGAGCGACAAGGTCCAGCTCAACGTCATCGACTCCAAGGTCGGCCAGATCACCAAGAAGGACGTCGACCTGGCCAGCTCCGCAGAGGCCGTCATCGTCGGCTTCAACGTCAAGCAGGACAACGGCGTCTCCCAACTGGCCAAGCACCACGACGTGCGCATCGTCCAGCACAACATTATTTACGAGCTCATCGACCAGGTGAAGGAAGCCATGGCCGAACTGCTCGACCCCGAGTACCGCGAGAACAAGCTCGGCGCCGCCGAGGTCCGCCAGGTCTTCCCCGTGGCCAAGGGCTTCGTCGCCGGCTGCATGGTCACCGAGGGCCTCATCCGCCGCGATGGCCGCGCCCGTATCTTCCGGGGCGACGAACTGCTCCACGAAGGCAAGATGGGCACCCTGCGCCGCTTCAAGGACGACGTCGCGGAGGTCCGCGCCGGCTACGAATGCGGTATCCAGGTCCAGGGCTTCAACCGCTACGAAGAAGGCGACACCATCGAATGCTTCGAGGTGCAGGAGATTCGCCCGAGCCTGTAATTTAGTCGAAAGACTAAAGCCTCAAGTCAGAAGCATGAGCTTTTCCTGTATTCTTTGAGCTATACGCTTTTGACTTTCGACTTTCGACTTTTAGCTTTTCTCCATGTCCCGAAGCGTCCGCGTCAACGAGTTGGTCAAGCGCGAGATCAGCCAGATCCTGCACACTGACTACCGCGAGCAAGCCGTCGCCCTCACCGTAACCGAGGTCGACGTTTCGCCGGACTTGCGTGTGGCCCACGTCTACTACTCCGTGCTCGGGGACGAGGCCAATGCCCGCGCCGCCGAAAAGTTCTTCGCCGCCAAGGGGAAAGAACTGCGGCGTAAAGTCTCCCAAACGGTCATTTTAAAGTACCTGCCGCACTTCAAATTCTTCCGGGACAACTCCATCGAGCGCGGAAATCGCGTCGTGGACCTCCTCAACGAAATTGCCGAGGAGGACGCCAGCGATGCGAGCGGCCAGGAGGAAGGCCGTTGAGTTATTTTGATTCGGAGACGCTGGTGGACTTCGTGGAGTTGCTCGAAGCCCTCGCAGGCAAACACGTGGCCGTGCTCGGGCATCTGCGCCCGGACGCCGACTGCATCGGCTCCCAGGTTGCACTCTGTCGGGCTCTGAACGCGTGCGGCATTGAGGCCGTCTGCCTCAACAAGCACGACACCCCGCGTGTCCTGCTGCCCTTCGTCGCCGACACCCCCTGGGCCACCCCCGACAGCTTCGACGCTGACGGCTGGACCGCCGTGGCGGTCGACTGTGCCGATCCCACCCGCTTCGGGCCGGAGGTCAACGCGCTCTTCCCGGAATTCTTTGCCAACATCGACCACCACCGCAGCAACCCCGGCTATGCCAAGGTGAATCTCATCGACGCCCACTCCGCCGCCACCGGCGAGATGCTGACCGGGCTCTTCCTCGACGCCGGCATCGACATCGACGCGGTCTCCGCCCAGGCCCTCTACGCGGCCATGGCCACCGACACCGGGCAGTTCCGCTACGCCGCCACCAGCCCGCGGGTCTTTGAGCTCTGCGCCGAGCTGCTGCGCCGGGGCGCCTCCCCCGCGCTCGCCTCCGAGCACCTTTTCGAAAACGACCCCTTCGCCAAGCTCGACCTGCTCCGCCGCTTCCTCGACACCGTCAAGCTGGAGTTCGACGGCCGCCTCTGCTACGGAGTGCTGCCCTACGGCATCTTCGAGGAGACCGGCACCCTCAAGGAGGACGCCGAGGGCTTCGTCGACTACTGCCGCGACATCGCCGGAGTCGACATCGCCCTGCTGCTGGAGGAATACGAGCCGGGCCGCACCAAGGGCAGCCTCCGCGCCAAGACCGCCACCATGCACGTCGACCTGCTGGCCAAAAAGCTCAACGGCGGAGGCCACGCCGCCGCCGCCGGATTCAACATCAACGAGCCCATGGCATCGGTGGAGGCAATTACCCTCGCCGCCATCAAGGAGCACCTCGCCACCTACGACGCCGGGAAGCTGTAAGATTTCAAATTTCAGATGTTAGATTTCAAATTGAGGATTATTTCGGTAGCTTGTTTTGCTGTTCCTCCCACATCCCACATCTCATATCTCCTATCCCTTCCCGGCTTGCGCTCCCGGCTAAAACCCTTTTACGCTACGCGGCTTTTTTTCATGGCGACCCAAGAAGCACCTCAACTCGAAGGCATCCTCCTGATCGACAAGCCGCAGGGGCCCACCTCGCATGACGTGGTGGACCGCGTGCGGCGCAAGCTCAAGATGAAGCGCATCGGCCACGCCGGTACGCTCGACCCCAACGCCACCGGCCTGCTCATCATCCTGGTGGGCAAAGCGACGAAAGTCAGCCAGTACCTCATGTCGCTGGACAAGGAGTACCAGGGCGAAATGAAGCTGGGCGAAACCACCGACTCCTACGACGTCGAAGGCGAGATCACCGAGACCAAGGACGTGCCCACCCTCACCGAGGACCAAATCAAGGAGGTTTTCAAAGGCTTCGTCGGCGACCAGTACCAGACGCCGCCGATGTTCTCCGCCAAGAAAATCGACGGTGTACCGCTCTACAAGCTCGCGCGCAAGGGCAAGGAAGTCAAACGCGAGCCGCGCTTCATCCGCATCAACGAGCTCGCTCTGGTCGAGATGAAACTGCCCATGGTTCACTTTTACGTCTCCTGCACCAAGGGCACCTACATCCGCACCCTGGCCCACGACATCGGTCAGAAACTCGAATGCGGCGCCCACCTGACGGACCTTCGCCGCATCTCCAGCGACAAGTTCGACGTCGACGACGCCGTCATGCTGGAGGACTTCGAGGACATGAGCACCGCGGAAATCAAGCGCCACCTCATCCCGATCTACCAGGCCGTCCCCAGCCACGTCTTATAGGCTTGGGATCACGCGGCGTCGCTGCGTGAGATAAACCGCGAAAAGTTGGCTGCACATTGCTGAGTCAACTCCGCCGCATCACGCTTCAGATACTGCGCAGCCAGTGCGTAAACCTTGGCGATGTTGGCCGGGTGGTTGGGGGCAGCCTTTTCTCCGTCATTGGGCATGGGATAAGCGATGCCATCCGGCGGCGGGAGCATGTCGGGGGCGTCGGTTTCGATGAGCAGGCGTTCCGGCGGCACAAGACGGAAGGCTTCCAGTTTGGCGGCCTTTTCCGGCTTGGCGAAGTAACCGCTGAAGGAAAAGTACGCGCCCAACTCGACAAAACAGTCTACCATCTCAGCCGGGCCGCCATAGGAGTGCAGCAGGAAACCGCGCGCGGGCCGGGTCTGCTCCAACATCTCCTTGAGCGTACCCCAGGCCTGTAGGCAATGCAGGCTCAACGGCAGGTTGCGCTCAGTGGCCAACTCAAGCTGCCATTGCAGAGCGGACTTCTGTTTATCCAGATCGTAATCGCGAATCCACTTGTCGAGCCCGCACTCACCGATGCCCACCGGGCGCCCCAGAGATGCGGCTGCATCGACGTGTTTTGAGAGCGAGTCCTGCCAACATTCTTCTACGTTATTGACGTGCCACGGATGCAGCCCGAAAGACGGGATGACAAACTCCCAGCGCCGGGCCAGCTCCAGCACCGCGGGCCAGTCCTTCGGCGAGGTGCCGTTGACCACCACCCGCGCCACGCCCAACTCCGCGTAGATATCCGCCAACTCGTCCAGCACCCCGGCCAGGCGCGGGTCCTGCAGGTGCACATGCGCATCGTAGTACTTAGGCACGGATGCAACTTAACCACGAAACAAACGAAAACACACGAAAGCATTTTTTCTTTTTCGTGTCTTTGGTTTATTTCGTGGTAGAAACTATCTCTTTCAGGTCGGCCTCAAAGCCGCGCAGGACGCTCCCCCAGGAGATTTGCAAACTGGTTTCGCGGGCGGCCTGACGAATGACGGGCCAGAGCGGCTTGGCATTGTGAATGGTCTCGATGGCGGCGAGGAATTCCCCCTCGTCGTTGTACCTGGCCAGGAAGCCGTTTTCGCCGTCCTTGATATGACGGTGACCGGCGGCGTAATCGTAAGTCAGCACGACCAATCCGCTGGCCATCGCCTCGGTCACGACGTTGCCAAAGGTCTCGCTCACGCTGCCGAAAAAGAAAAAGTCCGCCGAGGCGTAGTGCGTGGCCAGATCCTCGCCGCGCCGCATACCGGCGAAGTGAATCTCCGGATGCTTCTTCTCCAGCTTCGCACGCTCGGGGCCGTCGCCCACGATGACCAGTTTGGCCTCGGGTTCCTTCTCCCTGAATTTCAGGAAAGCCTGCACGGTCAGTGGAATGTTCTTCTCCTGGGCCACGCGACCAACGTAAATCGCCACCGGCGTCTCCGGGGCCGCGCCCCACTCCGCTCGCATGGCAGCGTCACGCCGGGCAGGGTCGAAGAGCTGTGTATCGACACCGCGGGCCAGGATCTTGACGTTGTCGAAGCCGTAGCCTTCCAGCTCGCGCACGACCTCAACGGAGGGCACGAAGGTGGCGGCAGTCTTGTTGTGGAAGCGCTTGAAGAAGGCCATCAGCGGGCTAACCAGCTTGCCGTAGCCGTAGTGCTTGCCGTAAGTGTGAAAGTTGGTGTGGAAGCTCGACGAGATAGGGATGCCCAGCTTGGTCGCCGCCCCGAGCGCGCTTTTGCCCAGCGGGCCCTCCGTCGCGATGTGGACGAGGTCGGGCTTTTCCTTGCGCCAAGTCTTCTGCAGGATGCCCACCGTCGGCAGGCCAAACTGCAGCCCGGGATAACGCGGGATGGGAATGCCTCCCAGCAGCAACTCGCCGTAGGGACGCGTGCCATTGGCCGTGGAGTACTTCGGGCCGGTGTCGGCCTTCTGGCGTGGACGCACCACGCTAACCTCGTGTCCGAAGCTTTGCAGGCCAGTGACGACCCGATGCAGCGTCATGGCCACGCCATTGACCTCGGGCGGGAACGTTTCGGTGACGAGAACGATTTTCACAGGCGGTGGGAGTTTGCAGTTTTGCGCCCTTGGCTAAAGGGATGCCCGCCTCACCGCAATGTTGCGTTTGTTACGTTTGCGTGGCGGCGAAAAAGAGAACATAGGCTTCACTGATATCCTCGCCTGTATCGAAATGCTAATCGAATTCCTTAGGATGAAGGATACTCGCTTTGCTCTTCATTAAGTATTGCAGGTTTTGAGACCATTCTTTTTCGCGCAGCTTCCGCCTTAACACGAATAATCTCAGAGAGTTTACGCATGTCACCCCCGGCCTCTTTAGCAAGAGACTCCTTGATGCGCCAGACTTCCTCCAATATTTCGTCTTTATATTCCACGTCGGGACTCCAACAGTTCTTCGGGTGTACAGATTTCTGGTAATTGATAGCCTGCTTTCTCACAGATGGCCCTCAGTTTTTTGAAGTTTGCTGGATTGACCAAATGCTTGAAATTCCAAGTAACAAGATAGTCAATTGCGTTGACAGAAGCAAGCGCGATGTGGAGAGCGTCTTCGGATGCACGTGTGGGCACTTGAATGGTTTTCAAAATAGTACAGGCAAGCTGGTCAGCCTCTTCCGTCAATTCAAGAATCGGAAGCCCCTCAAGGCTCTCCAACCTAAGGTCGGATGCCCTTGGATCTCCTTCAGCAACTTCCGCCAGAACCGCATAGGAGACATAACAATCATACCGACTCGCCTGCGTCTCCCACCATTCGCGGGTGAGGTGCTGGCGAGCCTGAACAACTAGATCGCGACTGGGGCGAGCGGTGAGGTAGCTCGGGATGGTTGTCTCAATGTAGCAACGCTCCCTCATCTTGCACTCTTACCCCCGCTCCTTGGAGGTCTTGACCTCGATGACGTCGTGCGGGGCGCTTTCCTTCATGCCAGCGGCGGTGACGCGGATGTAGCGGGCACGCTGCTTGAGCTCGGCGATGTCCTTTGCGCCAAGGTAGCCCATACCGCTCTGGATGCCGCCCACGAGCTGCCCCATGACAACGTCGAGCGAATCGGAAACTTCCTTCAGGGCCTCGATGCCCTCGGCGGCGACCTTCTGGTTTTTCTCCGTCTTGGTGTGCCCGTAGCGGGCGGCGCTACCGGCCTTCATAGCCTCCAGGCTGCCCATGCCGCGGTACTGCTTGTAGAGCTTGCCGTCGATTTCGAGAATCTGCCCCGGGGCCTCGCGACAACCCGCCAGCAGCCCGCCGCAGATAACGGCGTCGGCCAGGGTGAGCGCCTTGACGATATCACCGCTCTTGGTGATGCCGCCGTCGGCGATGATACGCACGCCCTTCTTGGCGGCGGCTTGTGAGGCCACGTAGAGCGCGGTGAGCTGCGGGATGCCGACCCCGGCGACGATGCGCGTGGTGCAGATGGAGCCCGGCCCCTGACCGACCTTGATGGCGTCCGCCCCGGCCTCGGCCAGGAAGTCCACGCCCTCGCCGCTGGTGACGTTACCGGCGATGATGGTCAGCTCGGGGAACTGCTCGCGGATAAGCTTCACGCTCTGCCCCACCCCGGCGCTATGGCCGTGCGCGGTGGAAACGGCCACGGCGTCCAGACCCTCGTCGACCAGCGCGCCGACATGCCCCAGCAGGCGATCCCTGTCCAGCGCGCCATCGGTCGTGCGGGGGCTCGATACCGCCGCGCCGCAAAGCAGACGAAAAGAGCTATCACGCGCCGGCTTGACGTTATCGCGGACCTCCTCGGTGATGCGCTCGATGTCGCTGAGGGTGAAGAGTCCGGCCAGGCGATCTTGGTCGTCGACAACGAGGAGCTTGTGGATGCCGAGGTGGTCGTTGAAAAACTTGTCCGCGGCGGTGATGGGGTCGTTCTCAATGTCGCTGGTGAGAATCGTGAAAACCTCGGCGCGCGGCTGCATGGCCTCAATGACCTTGCGATCGGCATAGCGCTGCTTGACCGCGCGGCCCGGCAGCAGGCCGAGGAGGCGGTTCTGCTCGTCGACCACCGGGAAGGTGCTGAACTTGAACCCGCGGTCTTCGATGATCTCCAGCACATCGGCGATGTGGAGGTCCGGAGTGACCTTGATCGGATCCTGGATGAGCCCGTGGATGTTGTTTTTGACCCGGGCGACCTCGCGCACCTGCTCGCGCTCGGGCATGTTGTAATGGATCAGCCCCATGCCGCCGTTATGGGCCATGGCGATGGCCATGCGAGACTCCGTCACGGTGTCCATGTCCGACGAGATAACCGGGATGGAGAGCTGCAGGCGCTCGGAGAGGGCCGTCTCCAGGCGGGTCTGACGCGGCAGCACCTCGGAGTAGCGGGTGGCCAGCGTGATGTCGTCATAGGTGAGGCCGTAGGGCTGGTTTTGCCCAAAGAAAGCCTCGGCGGGAAGATAGTATTTTTCGTCGGAATGCGCGCTCATGGCAACGGGTGTTGCCCTTGGGGATTTTCCAGCCGATCGCCACCCACGCAACAGAAAAATGCCCGATCCGCCGAATCGAAACAATCTAGTTCACCGTGCGGTATATGCCCTGGTTTTTCTCCGCCAGGGTTCGTAAAAAATCGCGCCCTTCCTGACTTTTATAGGAGATCGTGTTGATCGGAACAACCGGCCCCTTTTCCTGCAGCTTGTCTACCAAGGCAAGGACTTCCTTCTCTCTGATGGGAAACGGTTTCCCATCAGAGAGAAGGAAGATGGTATCGGGCTTTTGACGAATCGCCGCCTTCAGCGCCTCGCCCGTATTGGTGCCGAAATGTTTGCCCCCTTTATATTTCTTCCACTCGACATCGCCGTGGTTGCCACCGGCTTTCTCGACAACAAGAGCAGGGTCCTGCCCATAGAGCCATTCGATGGCGTCCTTCACCGCTTGCTCGTCGGCCGGGGTCAGCGAACCTCGAAATTTATCCACATCCGCGGCAAAGACAATGATGTTAAAACGACCCTGGCCCGTGAACTTTATCAGCGTATCTTCCACTTCCCGGGCCACCTGTCGGAAGCCCTCCATACCACGAGGCTCCTTAATCATACTGCCCGAAATATCGACGACAAAGAGCAGGTCCTTGCCGTCGGACTCCATGCCGAAAAAACTGATCTTGGGCATGGAGGTGGCCAGACTCAGCCCCATACCCTTGCCCCCGTAGCGGCCTTTACCGACAGCAACCCCGACATTCGTGTTGATGTTATCGAGGGACAGCTCGGGCAGCTTGATATCCTCCACCCGTGCTGTCAGCACCCGGGCCAGCTCCTTGGGTTTAGCAGAGGATGACTTTTTGAGTTCAATCCTGATGGGCTGCGGAGGATTGGCCTGCTGGACCGGGGGCGCCTCAAACTCCGGCTCGGGGGTACTCAACTGAGTCCAGATAACATAATTGCCCAGGATAAAACCGATCACCAGGTGAACCAAGAGGCTCAACAAAATGAACTGAATAAGCACTTTCTGCCGCTTTGGGGCGGCACCTGATTTCTTCACAGGTATGCCTAAGCGCAACAAGGAACTGAAAACGCGATCTGCCATGGGGGTAACCAAAGCAGTATTCTATGGCGGGAAACAGCCTGACAGACGATGATAAGCGTATGTGATTTGCCGACGACGATGTGTTAATCACTGTCCGGCCAAATCGCCCCCAGCCAGGGCATTCCCAGAAGCAAAGGCCTTCAAGGTCCTCTGCGCTCACGCCTCCCAGGACTGGAGGATGCGCAGGTAGTTGGCGCGCTCGAGGGCCTCGGGGTTGGGTGCGTGCAGGTAGCTCATGCTGCCCCTGGCCTGGGAGAGGCTTTCGTACTCCTGCTCCTCGAGCCAGAAGGCCACCTCGCGGCGCAATTCCTCGATCTGCCCCAGGCCTTTTTGCAGGAGGCAGGAGACAAGCTGCAGGGCGTCCGCCCCGGCCATGACGGCCTTCAGCGCGTCGTCTCGGGTGTGAATGCCGCCCGTACAAGCAATGGAAAGCTCGTAGCGGCCGTGCAACATCGCCAGCCAGCGCAGGCGTAAAAGAAGCTCGGAGGAGTCCGACAAGTGCAGGCTCGGCTTGAGCTGTAGCGACTCCAGGTCGATGTCAGGTTGGTAAAAGCGATTGAACAGGACCACGCCGGCGGCGCCGTCCAGCTCGAGCCGGCGGACAAAGTGAGGCAACGAGGTGAAGAACGGCGAGAGCTTGACCGCCAACGGCAGCGACACGGCCTCGCGAATCTTGCCCACAACCTCGATGAAGTTCGCCTCGATGAGCGCTCCGTATTCCTCGTCGGTGCGCGGCTGGTAATACAGATTGAGCTCCAGGGCGTCGACGCCCGTCTCGGCAATCTGGCGCGCATAGTGCGTCCAGCCGCCGGGCGTGGTGCCGTTGAGCGAGGCGATGAGCGGCATATCGACGGCCTTGCGGCACTGGGCCAGGTGCTCCAGATACTCCTCCGGTCCATAGTGGTAGTCCACCGCACTGGAGAAATACCCGCTGGCTTCGGCAAAGCTCTCGGCGTAGGCTTCCACGTGCGCGTGCAAGCCGCTTTCGTGATGCTCGATCTGCTCTTCGAAAAGCGAGTGGAAAACCAGCGCAGCCGCCCCGGCATCCTCCGCCGCCCGCACGCGGTCAACAGTGGAGCCCAACGGCGAGGCCCCCACGATAAAGGGATGTGGCAGGTCGAGCCCGAGATAGGAAGTTTGAAGGTTCATGGGAAAAGGAATGAAAGATGAAAGATAAACGATGACAGATGAAATGAGAGACTGGCCGGATGATTCTTCGACTTCATCTTTCTGCTCTCATCTTTCATCTTTTATTAAAGCACTTGCTGCCTAGCCCTTAGCCTGCGCCTTCGCCTCATACATCGTTCTCCGGTCTTCGGCGCGTTCCTGGGCACGGTCCAGCAGCTCCTTGGAGCGGGCGGGCTGGGTTTCCATGAGGAGCCGGTAGCGGATTTCGTTTTCGGCGTACTGGCGCAGGCGTGCCTTGGGCGCGCGGGAATCGAGCTGAAGCGCGGGCGCACCGTCGACGGCCTTGCGCGGGTCGTGGCGGTAGAGCGGCCAGTGGCCGGAGTCCACCGCGAGCTTCTGCTGGGAGAGCCCGAAGTTGAGATTGTAGCCGTGCGCGATACAATGGCTGTAGGCTATCACCAAAGACGGCCCTTCGTAGCTCTCGGCCTCGGAGAGGGCCTCGATGACCTGCTTTTCGCTCGCGCCCATGGACACGCTGGCCACGTAGACATCGCCGTAGCCCATGGCGATGAGCCCAAGGTCCTTCTTCGGGGTGGCCTTACCGCCGGCGGCAAACTTCGCCACCGCCCCGAGCGGAGTGGACTTGCTGGACTGCCCGCCGGTGTTCGAATACACCTCCGTGTCGAGCACGAGGATGTTGACGTTGCGGCCGCTGGCCAAGACGTGGTCGAGGCCACCGAAACCGATGTCGTAGGCCCAACCGTCACCGCCGATGGCCCAGACGCTTTTCTCCACGAGGAAGTCTGCCAGGGCGGCAAGGCGTTTGGCCTCGGGCGCATCGACATCGCGGAGCTTGCGCTTGAGCGCCTCGACGCGTTCGCGCTGGGCCAGGATGGAAAGTTCGTCGCCCTGCCCTGCCCCAAGGATTTCGCGGACGAAGCCGTCGCCGAGCTTGGGCTTGAGCACCTTGACGAGGCGGCGGGCGATGCCTCGCTTCTTGTCGGCGGCCAGACGCAGACCGAGGGCGAACTCGGCGTTGTCCTCGAAAAGTGAGTTGCTCCAGGCCGGGCCGCGCCCGTTGGCGTCGGTGCAGTAAGGCGTAGTGGGCAGGTTGCCGCCGTAGATGGAGGAGCAGCCGGTGGCGTTGCCGATGATGAGCCGGTCGCCGAAGAGCTGCGTGAGGAGCTTGATGTACGGAGTTTCGCCGCAACCGGCACAAGCCCCGGAGAACTCGAAGAGCGGCTCGCGGAGCTGCGTCTCCTTGATGGACAGGCCGAGCGAGGGACGATCCGGCAGCGGGAGCTCTTCGAAGAAATTCCAATTGGCGCGTTCGCGTTCGAGGACAGGCTCCTGCGGCTCCATGTTGATGGCTTTACGGCGTGGGTTCGCCTTGTCCTTGGCCGGGCAGAAGGTGACGCATAGCCCGCAGCCAGTGCAGTCCTCGGGCGCGACCTGGATGGTGAAGCGCGTACCTGCGGGCGCGTTGCGGTCTTTGTATTCGGTAGATCGGAAGCCCTCCGGCGCTCCGGCCAAAGCGGCCTCGTCGTAGCTCTTCAGGCGGATAGTGGCGTGGGGGCAGACGAAGGCGCACTTGCCGCACTGGATGCACAGGTCCGGGTCCCAGAGGGGCACCTCGGTGGCAATGTTGCGCTTCTCCCAGCGGCTGGTGGCTGTCGGCCAGGTGCCGTCCACGGGGAAGGCCGAGACGGGCAGCTTGTCCCCCTCGCCGGCCAGCATGACAGCGGTAACGCGCTGCACGAAGTCCGGCGCGGTGGCGGGAAGCGCGGCGGGCGCGGGCTCGCCGTCAGCCTTGGCGGGAATGACGACCTCGTGGAGATTGGCCACGGAGGCATCGACGGCGGCGAAATTCTTTTCGACCACGGCCCGACCCTTGCGGGCGTAGGTCTTCTCAATGGCTTTCTTAATTTTCTCGATGGCTTCCTCACGCTCAAGCACCCCGGAGATGGCGAAGAAGCAGGTCTGCATGATCGTGTTGATACGCCCGCCCATGCCAGCCTCCCGCGCCACGGGATAGGCATCGATGGTATAGAGCTTTATCTTCTTCGCCAGGATGACCTCCTGGACTTCGCGCGGGAACTTTGACCAGACTTTATCGGGGCCAAACGGCGCGTTCAGCAAGACCGTCGCGCCCTCAGCGGCGAAACCGAGCATGTCGTACTTGCCGATGAAAGACCACTGGTGAATGCCGATGAAGCGCGCTTCCTGCACCAGGTACGGCGCGTTGATGGGGCGCGGGCCGAAGCGCAGGTGGCTGACCGTCATGGCGCCGCTCTTCTTGCTGTCATAAACGAAGTAGGCCTGCGCGCAGTTGTCCGTGCCTTCACCGATAATCTTAATCGTGTTCTTGTTCGCGCCCACGGTACCGTCACTACCGAGCCCGTAGAAGACCGCCGCGAAGGTGTCCGGCAGTCTGACGCGGAAGTCCTCGTCGACCGTCAGGGAGCGGTGCGTGATGTCGTCGTTGATACCAACGGTAAAGCCGTGCGCAGGCTTGTCGTCGATGAGGTGGTCGTAGACTGCCTTGACCATCGCGGGCGTAAATTCCTTCGAGCCCAACCCGTAACGTCCGCCAACCAGCGTCAGGGGTTTGCGGTCTTTCATCTGTCCTGACTGAGCGGCCTGCAACAGCGCCGCACAGAGGTCCAGGTACAAAGGCTCGCCGATGGCGCCGGGCTCCTTGGTACGGTCGAGCACGGCAATTTTTTCCACCGTCTTGGGCAGAGCATCGAGGAAGTGCGTCAACGAGAACGGCCGGAAGAGCCGCACGACCAGCACGCCGGTCTTGGCCCCGGCGGCATTGAGCTTCTCGGCGGCCAGGCAAGCGGTATCCGCCGCCGAGCCCATCACGACGATGACGCGCTTGGCATCGGGCGCGCCGTAGTAGTCGAAAAGCCGATAGCGCCGCCCGGTGAGTTTGCCGAAGCGCTCCATGACATCGTCCACGATGCCGGGGGCGGCGTCGAAGTATGGGTTGGCAGCCTCGCGGGCCTGGAAGAAAACGTCGGGATTTTGTGCCGTACCGCGCACACTGGGCGCATCCGGGCTGAGCCCACGGCGATGGAAAGCCGAGACGAGCTTCTCGTCGACCAGCTCGCCCAGCAGGTCGTTGTCCAGCGGCTGGTAGGTGTTGATCTCGTGCGAGGTGCGGAAGCCGTCGAAGAAGTGCAGGAAGGGCACGCGTGACTCCAGCGTGGCCGCGTGGGCGATAGCGGCGAGGTCCGCCGCCTCCTGCGCGTTGTTCGAGGCCAAAAGGGCGAAACCCGTGCCGCGACAGGCCATGACGTCCGAATGGTCACCGAAGATCGACAGCGCGTGTGTGGCCAGGCTGCGGGCCGTCACGTGCATGACGAAGGGTGTCAGCTCGCCGGCAATCTTGTACATATTGGGAATCATCAGCAACAGCCCCTGCGAGGCCGTAAACGTCGTGGCCAGCGTGCCGCCGGTCAGGGCTCCGTGGAGCGCCCCGGCGGCGCCGCCCTCGCTCTGCATCTGAACCACCGTGGGAATGTCTCCCCAGAGGTTTTTCTTACCCGCCACCGACCACTCGTCGGATAACTCCGCCATCGGGGTCGAGGGCGTAATCGGGTAAATCGCGATGTTTTCGCTCAGGCGATAGGCTACGTTGGCGACCGCCTCATTGGCGTCCGTAATGGCAAAGGGCTCGGGTTTCATAACAAGGCTTACGATTAGAATATCTAAATAAAACAATCGTTTTTGCAAGCGTTTCTTATGAAAAGAAATAAAAAAACTTTCTTTTCTCTCACGAAAAAAAGCCCTCTTTCAGCCCCTTCAAGCCGCCCAAAATTTTCGCAGGCTGGCAGTATCCCTACAGAGATGAGCATGCACTGAATTAACCTATGTCAGAAACGCGGTCAGACACGGGAATTTGAACGTACTGTCGCTATCCTTCGTCAGACTAACCGATGACCTCCTCCCGACCGGTGACACGACTTGTTCACAAACACGCTTTCATCTTGAAGCCGCCCGGGGCGTATCTGTGGATGAAAAGCATGCTATCCGTTCCTTTCCAATAAGCTCAAACCCCTCGACCCATGCGCCACTTTCGAGCAACCCGGCTCATCGCCATATTGCTGGGCACCATACCGGGGTGTTTAGTAAGCGCCGCATGGACACAGCAAGCCTACCTCTGGCAGCGGCAATGGACACCCGCCGTGGTCGCCAGCGTGGAGACGGCGCCAAAGCAACTGGACGGCATGGCTGTCCTGGTTGCCGAGCAAGCCTGGCGGGCTGGAGAGCCCGAACAAGTGAAAGTGCACTACAAGGCCAACATCCTTGCGTCATTAAAAACACCCCTGGCTTTTGTGCTACGTATCGGACCTTACGGAGGACCGTTTTCGCATAGCGATAGTACTGCCAGCTACCTAGCCGAACAGGCCGACATGCTCCTCCAACAGGCAAAGGCCAACGGTATCACCGTCACGGAGTTTCAAATCGATTTCGACTGTGCCGAGTCCAAACTCAGCGGCTATCGGGAGTGGCTGCTGGCAATCAGGAGCCACCTGAAAGTGAAACACCCGTCGGTAAAGCTCAGCTTCACTGCCCTGCCTGCCTGGCTACGCCACAAAGAGGCATTTCGCAGCCTGGCAGCGGCAGCCGACAGCTTTGTGCTACAGGTCCATTCACTGGAGAAGCCCGAGTCCTTCGAAAGCCCGATTACTCTTTGTAATCCAGAGCAAAGCCTCAAATGGGCAAAGCAAGCCTCCGAAATCGGTAAGCCTTTCCTCGTGGCGCTCCCGACCTACGGCTACGAGCTCATCTTCGACGCGGATGGGAACTTCACTGCGCTCGTGGCCGAGGGAAAGCGTCCGGCCTGGCAGGAAGGCACGCACGTACGCGTCGTTCGCAGTGACCCCGCCGAGATGGCCCAACTCGCACAAACGCTTGCCGACGATCCGCCCGAGCACTGCGACGGCATCGTGTGGTTCCGGCTCCCCGTCAGCAGTGACCGGCTCAACTGGAGCATGGCAACCTTCCTGCAAGTGCTCGATGGCGACATCCCTAAGCCCAACCTCGTCTGCGAGGCCAAGCCAAGTGCCGACGATCCAAAGCTCGTCTACATTTTTCTGAAAAACACGGGCGACACCCGGATGCCGTTTCCGAAAGCGATCTCAGTAATGTGGGAAAGCCTAAACGATATAATCCCCATTGCCTGGGATGCCTCTGGTGTCTTTTCGATCACATTGAATCCCGTCACCAACACCGGCGTCATCAGCTCTTCTTTCCTTTCTCCCAGCGCCAGCATTGCCCCCGGGCAAAGCATCACCCTGGCCTGGATGCGCTTCAACCAACCCACCACGCTTTCCGTTAAAACACATGACACCTGAGACTTTCTCCCGCAAAGCCGCACCCGCCCTCGCCGTACTCGTCAGCAGCCTCGGCCTTCTGTCGTCTTCCGCTCAAGCTTGCGCTCCTGACTTCCCTAACCGCTACTTCGACGCGCCCTCGACCCAAATCCTGTCCGCCCCCGAGGCGATGTTTTACCGCGAGGTCTCGCTTATCGCGGGCTGTGAAACCCCGAGTCCGCGCGACTCCGGCTCCCAGGAAAGCCAGACGGCGCTTTACGATATCGAGGATCTCCTCAACGCACTGCAAGCGCAAGGCCTGCCCGAGGCGGACATCTCCGAAACCATAGCCCGCTACGCCAAGCTCCGCCGAAATCTGGGTAGCTTGAACGCGGAGGAACTCCAGGCGCAAATGCCGGAGGCCGTCCCCGCAGAGTTCTCACTCTACCTGCTCGGCGCAATGGAATATAAGTACGGAAATATGCTGGCTGCCCAAGCCGCCTGGGAAGCTGTTCTGGCACTTCCTGTCTATGAACGAATCAATCGCTCCACCTGGGCGGCCTACATGCTGGGGCGGACGGCTACTGACCCAGATGCGGCCACAAAGTGGTTCCACCGTGTGCGTGAATTGGCCCAAGTGGGGGTTAACGATTCGCAAAACCTCGCCCAGGCGAGCTGGGGCTGGGAGGCCAAGCGCTACCTTGACCAGGAGGATTTGGTCACCGCTGCCGAGCTTTACCTGCGCCAGTACCAGGCGGGTGCGCCCTCGGCCTTCAACTCTCTCCGTACCGTGATGAAGCGTGCCTTCTCGCGCTCCATGTACCCCCTGCCAGAAGACAACCCCGCCTACGCCTTTGCCCGCGACCCCATCACGCGCCAACTCTGGACCGCCTACCTGCTCTCACTCGAGACCGACCGCTACTACTGGGACGACCAGTACAAGGCCGATATCACCCGCGCCTGCCAGCAGTGGGTGCGCATCCTCAAGGAGCAGGACGTCAAGGCCTTCGATGAGTACCAGCACTTCGCCTGGATTGCCTACAAAGGCGGTAACATCAAACTGGCCAAGGAGTGGCTGGAGCTGGCCCCGGAGAAAGACGGCGAGGCCGCCTGGATCGCCGCGAAGATTGCCCTGCACGAGGGGAATCTCACGCGCGCCGCAGATCGACTTAATCTCGCCATCGCCTCCAACGCCTTCCCCACCTACTACCCCGCGCTCTACGCCGAGCTGGGCCGCGTGTACCTGGCACAAGACAAACCGCAAGCCGCTCTCACCGCCTGGATGCTTGGCGGGCATTGGGAGGACGCCGCCTATCTGGCCGAGCGTGTACTGACTACCCACGAGCTGTGCCGCTACATCGACCAGCACCTGGATGGTCTCGAGCCCCCCAGCGAGGAAGAGTTTTCCACACAAACTCTGGCCCGCAACCAACAACAGCTACACGACCTCGCCGCCCGTCGCCTCATGCGCGAAGAGCAATTCCAGCAAGCCTTGTTCTACTTCGATGCCGACATCCAAGCGCTAGCCGAGCGCTACATCGCGCTCATGCAGACCGCTTACGATGGCGCACGCCCCGCCGTGGAGCGTGCGGCGGACTTCTGGGAGGCCGCACAACTCATCCGCGAGCACGGCATGGAACTCTTCGGCACCGAGCTCTACCCAGATGCAAAAATTTGGCGCGGGAATATTGAACTCATCGACGAGGCAACGTCTCGCCAAGAACTCGCCACCTACGAGAGCGGCCCCCTCGCTCCCACCCGCGAGGAGCTGGAGCGCCTCATGCAGACACTGCCGCCGGACCAGCGTTTCCACTACCGCTACCTCGCCGCCTCTCTGGGGGGCTGGGCCGCATCGCTCCTGCCCAACGACTCCGAGCAGACCGCCGACATCCTCTACACCGCAGGCTCCTGGCTGAAAGCCCGCGACCCGCAAGCCGCCCAGCCCTTTTACCAAGCCCTCGTCATCCGCTGCCCCAACACCCCGCTGGGACGGGCCGCCGCCGAGAAAAACTGGTTCCCCGAGAGCACCCTCCTGGCAGGAAAGACCCTTGACGCTGAATAAACAATCCGCGTGACTCGCGCCGTGCCGAAAAAGCGCCCCAAGCAACAGCCGCTCGACGAAGAGCCGCCCAAGAAAACCATCTACACCATCAAGCTGACCGACGAGCAGATGCAGCAGGTCAAGCAATGGTGCGATAAGCGCCTGTGGTCCTTTTACGAGGTCGACCACGCCCTCTTCGCCTTCAAGGGGGACAAAATCAACATCGTCGGCTACAAGTCCGGCAAGCTCGTCGTGCAGGGTAAGAAGACCGAGGACTGGGTGACCTACGTGCTCGAGGCCGAGATAACGAATACTCCCCTGCTCGGCTACGACGACATCCACCACCCCGAGTGGTTCGAAACCCACGCCGGCCTGGACGAGTCCGGCAAGGGCGACTTCTTCGGCCCGCTGACCGTGGCCACCGTCATCGCCGACCGCCCCATGATCGAAAAGTGGCGCGAAGCCGGCCTACAGGACTCGAAAAAGATTACCTCCGACGCCGCCATCCTCAAGTTGGATAAACTGATTTGCGGCACCAAGGGCGTCGTGGTCAAGCGCATGGCCTTCGGCATGCCGAAGTACAACGAACTCTACGGCAAATTCGGCAACAACCTAAACCGCCTGCTGGCCTGGATGCACAAGACCGCCCTCGAGGCCGCCCTGCAGGAGCGCAAGGTGCCCTGGGGCATGCTCGACCAGTTTTCCAAGACCCCCATGGTGCAGCGCCAGCTCAAGGCGCCCGACTTCGAGCTGCGCATGATGACCAAGGCCGAGGCCGACCCCGTCGTCGCCGCCGCCTCCGTCTGCGCCCGAGCCGAGTACGTCCGCCGCATGAACAAACTCAGCGAAGACTTCGGCGAAAAACTCCTCAAAGGTGCCTCCGCCCAGGTCCGCAAACAAGGCGAAGCCATCGTCGAAAAATACGGCAAGGACAAGCTCGGCGACTTCGCCAAGCTCCACTTCCGCACCGCGTATCAGGTGCTGGGCCTGCCCGTGCCAGAGAAGAAGGCGTGGAATAAGGGCGAGTAGGTTTTCATGAATAAAAAAGCCATCCTCGCAATACTACTAGCTGTTGTCTGCTTCACGATAGGCTATGTCGCAGGATGGATGGGTGCAAAACATGATGCTTTTTGGGCTGGCTTTTCCGGAGAGTTAGAAATGCAAAAAGTCATCCGGGACGGTGGTCTGACACAAGAAGGAGCCGAGCGCCTGAGCAAGTTGTATGACCTTACGCTATATGGATACTTCACCGCAGACAAAAGCTCGCTAGACGAAGAACTTAATCAACGCTTAGACGAACAGATAGTCGACATCATCGAATGGAAACGCTCCAAGGGCTTCCCGATCGGCGCGCAGCAGCCTTTCTCGCAGATCAAAATCGAAGACGGTCTAGTGGAGCCCGTGCCGCTAGAAGAAGACTTTGCCAGCTATCAACAAAACCTTTCTGCCTTCCTCGCAGAGCACGATTTGGATGAGTCAGAAGATTCTGCTGAGGCAAGTCTTGAACAAGGACAGCAGGCACTCCACTAAGCCGCCAACGGCGCGGCCCCATCGTAGCCTAGGGCAACGTTCTACACGCGCTTCCTACGAAACATCACGAGCGCCACTGCACCGAGGCCCATCAGGGCGGCATAGGTGCTGGGTTCGGGAATGACCTTCAAGTTGAGAGAGTCCGCATTACCGCCGCTACCCCAGGTCCAGGTAACATTTGTCCCTTGAACCAGACCGATGGCGGCCAGAGTCATATCAAAAGCTGTACTGGCTCCGCTCAGGGACGCTTCAGAGACATAACTCGTAGGCAAAACAATGGCATTGTCCACTGCGCGTATGCCAACCGTATCGCCCGACGAAAAAAATACGCCGCTCCGATTGGCCGTCCCGGCGTAACTGCCAGGGCCGCTGATGCCAGTGTAGAGTTGACCATTGTTTGAACTCACTTCTGCGGTCTGAGCAATGCCGTCCGAACTGTTGACGTAACCGCTAAACGTGCCGATGGCCCCTGCGGTAAGATCCGTCGTATTCGCCGTACCACTGGCCTCAATTACGATATCCGCACCTGACTGATAGATGGTAATCTGAATAGCTCCTGGCAGGCTGCATGGCAATAGAGCACCGATAAGTGCAAAACCTATGAATTTTTTGATACTCATGGAGAAAAGCAGTATCGCAAGCTTTCAAGATATGACTCTGGCGGTCAACTTGTTTAGCCTAGGGTTGATTCTGGCCCTTATGACTTACACCATATACCCTATTCCGGCATATTGCTTTAGACTCTTTTCCCGACACTCCACTCACTTCAAGTTCAGCAGAAGACAGAAGGGGTCAAACGCATAATATTAAGATTCGAGCTACTCAGTGAGCTAGCGCTCGCTATGCTTTTTTCGGCGCAGGGCGGCCAGGCCTAGCACGCTCAGTCCGGACAGAGCCGCATAGGTCGATGGCTCGGGTATGGCACTCCCCAACTGCATCGATGGATCGGGGAGTGTGTCAAGCGACGCATAGCCCAAGGTAATGATGAAGTCCTGGGGATCGACGTTAGCAGGGCTGAAGTCACTCTCCGTCAAAGTCACCGTGAAATGATACTCGTCGCCCTCGGCAATGACGCCGGGCATCAGGAAACCAACCGCGTCACCTATCTCAGAATCCACCAAACCACCGTCAACCGGCGACTGTGTGTTGAAGCCCGTACTGACGAAACCAAAGGTCGCACTATCGGAATTTATCCAGTCCGCATCTCCGGGCACGCCGCAGTAAAAGATTTGCCCGCCGGTGATATCACCTGCAGGCAAGGGGCCCAGCACCCCATCGACACTGATGGTCATCGAGGTTGTCGTGATGGAGTCCAGTGAGATAATGAAAGCGCCAAAGGCACTGTTGCAGAAGGCAGCGCAAAAGACTGCGCGTAGCAGCATTTTTAAGTGCATAGTATGAGATTAGCTGAGTGTTGATACCGCGTTTCTTAAGCATAGTTTAGACCAAGTTAGTCGGCATAGATATCCAAAACTCAGTAACATTCCGGCAATTTCCGTGACAGCCCCGTCACGAAATAGTCCCCTTCTGCTCCAATTTGCTTTGAAACTCTGGACGCTCTGTGTTCTCTGTGGTTCCTTATTCACATGGACAAGTTAGCGGAAATCATGGCCCACAAGCGGGGGGAGATAGCCAATCGCGTGCGGCCGGTGCGCGACTCCGAGCTGGAGCGGCTGGGGCGTGTGGCGCGACCATCCTTCGCCGCGCACCTCAAGCGTGAGGGCGGCTTGGGCGTCATCGCGGAAATCAAGCGCAAGTCCCCCAGCGCTGGGCAAATCAAAGACCTCGCCGACGCCGTCGAGCAGGCCCGCGAGTATTACAACGCCGGGGCCGACTGCCTCTCCGTGCTGACCGACGAGAAGTACTTCGGCGGCACCCTCAAAGACCTCTGGGAGGTGACCGACTTCATCGCCGACATGCGTCGCGACCTGCCCTGCCTGCGAAAGGACTTCATGGTGCACCCCGTGCAGGTGGTCGAAGCCGCCGAGGCCGGAGCAAGCTGCATCCTCATCATCGTGCGCGCCCTGACCGACGACGAGATCAAGCCGCTGCACGAGGCTGCGCTCATGGCCGGGCTCGACGTGCTCTTCGAGGTCCACGCCGAAAATGAAGTGGAGCGCGCGTTGCAACATGACGCCCAGATCATCGGCGTGAACAATCGCGACCTGGCGAAGTTCCGCACCGACTTGGAGTTTTCCGAACGGCTCATCCCAATGATTCCCGCCGATCGCATCCGCGTCAGCGAGAGCGGCATTTTTAACCCGGAAGACGCCGCCCGAGCCCGCGCTACAGGAGCCGATGCCGTGCTTGTGGGCCAGTCCCTCATGCAGGCCGACGACCCCGAGGAGCTCATCGAAGCTTTCCATCAAATCGACGAATATGTTTAACAGAAAGATCGGAAAGGACGGGAAGTACATCACTACCCACCATATAACTTTCCGGTCTTCCCGCTCTTCCTGTTAAAATGCTATCTCTCACCCAGACGCGCAAGCTACTCGAGGAGCTGGGGCATAGTCCGCGGAAGCAGCTCGGTCAGAACTATCTGGTAGACGCCAATATCGTCCGTAAGTCGCTCGCGCTCGCCAAGGTAGAGGCGGGTGACGTCATCGTGGAAGTCGGCCCGGGTCTGGGCACCTTGACGCGCACTCTGCTGGAGGCCGGGGCGACGGTCTACGCGGTGGAGGCAGACCCAACGATGTACCGCTACCAGACGGAGCGTCTGCAGCCGGAGTACCCCGAGCACCTGCATGTGGTCCATGCCGACGCTGTCAAAGCGCCCTTGGCAGGGCTTCCGGAGGACATCGCCTCAACCGGAAACTTCAAAATCGTGGCCAATCTGCCCTACGCCATCTCGACACCGTGGCTGGAGCAAGTGCTGGCCGGCCCCCTGCCCTTGTACATCACCGTCATGCTGCAAAAGGAAGCCGCTGACCGCTTCCTCGCCGAGCCGAACACCAAACAGTTCGGCGCCGTCTCCATCTTCCTGCAAGCAGCCTACCGGCGCGCCGCCGCGCATCCGGTGGCGCGGACATGCTTCCACCCCGCCCCGGATGTGGATTCGATGGTCGCGCACTTCGAACGCCTGCCCGAGCCTAAACACTTCACTCCCGAGACCCGCAAGGCCATCCGCCAAATCTTTACCCAACGCCGCAAACAAATCGGCGGCATTTTACGTCGCATGGATGACAGTGCCACCTTCGAGCAGTGGCTCAAGGACGTCACGGAACTCGGCGTCGATGCACAAAAACGCCCCGAGCAAATACCGCTCGAGGCGTGGTTGAAATTGGTTTCGTAATCCAGAAAACTACCCGCGCATGTCGCCGGTTTCGAGGAAACGCTGGTGGAAGGCGAAGGCACTGCCGAGGGACTGCGGCGTATGGCCGCCCTTAACGCTACGGAAATAGCTCGTGAGAGCTTCCTTGTACTCAGGGTGGGCGCAGTTCTCCACGATGGCTTGGGCGCGCTCGATGGGGTCCTTGCCGCGCAGGTCGGCCACGCCTTGCTCCGTGATGACCACCTGCACACTGTGCTCGCTGTGGTCCATATGGCTGACCAGCGGCACGATGGTGCTGATCTTACCACCCTTGGCCATGGACGGACAGGTGAAGATGGAGATGAAGGCGTTGCGGGTAAAGTCACCCGAGCCCCCGATGCCGTTCATGAGGTCCTTGCCCATGACGTGGGTGCTGTTGACGTTGCCGAAGATGTCCAGCTCGATGGCCGAGTTGATCGAGATGATGCCGAGGCGACGCACCAGCTCGGGGTGGTTGGAAATCTCCTGCGGGCGCAGCACCATGCGCTCCTTGAAGAAGTCGAGGTTGCCGTAAATGTCGGCGAGTACGTCCGGCGTAACGGTCAGCGAGGTGGCGCTACCAAAGGAAACGTCGCCGTTCTTCATCAGGTCGATGACGGAGTCCTGGATGACCTCGGAGAACATCTCGAAGGGCGGAATGTCCTTGTTCCCACCCATGGCGCCGAGGACGGCGTTGGCGATGTTGCCGACGCCGGACTGGATGGGCAGGAAGCCATTCGGGATGATACCGTGCTTCAACTCATGCGCGAGGAACTCGGCCACGTGGTCACCGATCTTCAGGGTTGCCTCGTCAGGCTCCTTGAAGCCGCCAACCTCGTCGGGCATGTCGTTGTGGACGATGCCGAGAATCTTCTCCGGCGGAATGCGCAGAACCTCTTCACCGATGCGGTCGCGGCAGGAGTAAATGGGGATCTCGCGGCGGTGCGGCGGGTCCTTGGGCTCATAGAGGTCGTGCAGGCCGCGCAGGGCGGCGGGGTGCTGGGCGTTGACCTCGATGAGCACCTTGTCGGCGATGCGCACGAGGGTGTTGGTCGCGCCCACACTGGTGGTCAGGACGACCTCCCCTTCCGGCGTGACTTCACAGGCCTCGATGATAGCGAGGTTGACCTTGCCGAGAAAACCGTAGCGCAGATTTTGCGGCAACATCGACAGGTGCATGTCGAAGAAGTGCGCCTTGCCCGCGTTGATGGACTGCCGCAGGTACTTGTTCGACTGATACGGCGTGCGCCAGGCAATGGCGTCGGCGCGGGCCAGCTCGCCGTCGAGCGAATCCCCGGTCGAGGCGCCGGTGACGACGCCTATCTTGAACTCACGCCCGGCGGCGTGTTCGGCCTGCGCGCGCTTGGCGATGGCCATGGGGATAGCTTTGGCCGCACCGGCGGGCGTGAAGCCGCTAAAACCGACGGTGTAACCGTGTTGGACGAACTCGGCGGCCTCAGCGGCCGTCATTTCCTGGAGGACTGTGGCATTCATGGGAAAGTGAAGGGGCGAGGGTCAAAGGACGAGGGACAAAGGGAACTTGTTGTGCGCACCTGCTTCAGATTCACACGTCACTTGTCACTCGTCATTCGCCACTCGACAAATCAATGGTGACCTCCCAGCAGAGCCAGGAAGTAGCCCGCCACCAGCGCGGTGCCGATGACGCCCGCGACGTTCGGCCCCATGGCATGCATCAGCAGGAAGTTGCCGGGGTCGTACTTCTGACCCTCCACCTGGCTGACGCGCGCAGCCATGGGCACGGCGGAGACGCCGGCGGAGCCGATGAGCGGATTGATTTTGTTCTTGGAGAAAAGATTCATGAACTTGGCCATCAAAACACCCGTGGCGGTCGAGACACCGAAGGCGATGACCCCCAGGCCGAGGATGGCCAGCGTTTCCCCGCGCAGGAAGCGGTCACCGGTCATGGTGATGCCGACGCTGGTGCCGAGGAAGATGGTGACGACGTTGATAAGCTCATTCTGGGCGGCCTTGGAGAGGCGCTGCGTGACACCGCACTCCCGCAGGAAGTTGCCCAGCAGCAGCATACCGATAAGCGGCGCTGCCGGCGGCACCAGCAGGATGCACACGACGGTCACCATGAGCGCGAAAATGAGTTTTTCCAAACGACCAACCTTGCGCAGGCTCTGCATGCGGATCTTGCGCTCCTTGTCAGTCGTCAGTGCCTTCATGATAGGCGGCTGAATGACGGGCACCAGCGCCATGTAGCTATACGCCGCCACCGCGATGGGCGCGAGTAGCTCCGGCGCGAGCGCATTCGATAAGAAGATGGACGTCGGCCCGTCCGCCCCGCCGATGATGCCGATGGCGGCAGCCTGTCCGGAGGTGAAAAGTCCGCTGACAATCGCCCCGATGAAGGTGGCAAAGACACCGAACTGCGCCGCCGCACCCAGGATGAGCGTACGGGGGTTGGCAATGAGCGGCCCGAAGTCCGTCAGCGCCCCCACCCCGAGGAAGATGAGCGGCGGAAACAGCTCCAGGATGATGCCCATGGAAATGTAATGGTAGAGGCCGCCGGTGTGGTCACTGTGCTGGCGCGCCATGACCTGGCCCTTGATAACGGTATCGCCGGTCGCGTAATTATTGTCCGCCAAAACACCCGAAGCGGGTGCCCAGACCAGCATGTCCTTGGACGAAAGCGCCAGGGACTGGCCGTCGATATTGACTACAATCGGATCCTCATCGAGCTCCACCCCTTGCGGGCGCACAATGTACATCAGCGAACGGTGCCCGGCCTCGGCCAGGGCCATTTCATCTTCGAAGTAAGCGCTGATGGAATCGACATCCCCAAGACGCTGGACGCTCTCGGGCTTTTCGTGCACCACCTTGGGCAGGACGATGGATTCGCCCGGCACAGCCGCGGCGTAGACCACGGTACCGGTTACCGGCGCGACGATCTCCCCGGCGGGCTTGTTGACCATGTTCTCGGTGGGGAGATTGGCCAGTAGTGCGCCGAAGGCGATGGGCACGAGCAGGAGCGGTTCGAACTCCTTGAAGACGGCCAGGTAGAGCAATACGGCAACCACCAGCCACATGACGACCATCTTCCACTCCAGGGCGACGAAGCCGGTCAGATTCCAAAGATCAATTATGTCCTGCATGGGGAAAAGCTTTCGATTATCTATTGTCGGTTATCAAATGTCAGTTGTCGGTTATCGGATGGAAGCATGCCATGGGTCTTGCAGAGCGCTAGTTTCAGTTACCTTCATTTTGCCTTTTGCTTCGCTAAAAACTGAGAACTGAAACCCGATAACCGAAAACCTTTCTAACTCATTGAAACGAGTACCTGGCCCTCCTCGACGGAGTCGCCCGGCTTGACGTGCACGGTGCCGACGGTGCCGGCGGCGGGGGCGCTGACGATGGTGTTCATCTTCATGGCCTCGAGCGTGATAAGCTTGTCGCCCTCCTTCACGGCGGTTCCGGGCTGGGCGTCGATGGAAACGACGACAGCGGCCAGCGGGCTGGGCACGTCCCCGGCTCCGGCAGCGGCAGGCGCGGCCTTGGCGGGCGCGGCTACGGGGGCGGCCACGGCACTGGAGCGCACCGGAGCGGCACGTCTGGGCATGGCGGCTTCGTCTTCGTCGACCAGGACTTCGACGTCCACCTCGTAAGTTTTTCCATCAACGGTGATGCGTAGTTTTTTCATTGGTGTAAGCGTAAAGGATTAACGGACCTTATGAGACCCCAGGATGGAGCGCCGGCCTTCGCGCGCCCAGGTTTCGTCGGCGGGGCGAATCTGCACGATGCGATGCGGCTTGTCCTGCATGACGGAGTAGACCGCCGCCGCGATCACCGCCGGCAGGTTTGCATCCTCGGAGGGCGCCGCGGGCGCGGGTGCGGCCACCTGGGCTGGCTTCGGCGCAGGCTTTGGCTCCAGGCGCTTGAAGATCATGCCCACCAGGGAGGTCAGAATCCCGATGGCCGCCAACACGACGATGACGAAGAGAAAGCCCGAGAAGATAAACTGGATGCTTTCCCCGATCGATGGATGATCGGACAGGTACGCAAAGACGGGTGTAGGGTTCAGCATGGCCGGAATGGTGTCAGTATCTTGGTGAAATTGGCAATGGATATTTTGTAAATGCCGAATAACGAATGGGGGAATGACGAATGAAAAGATAAACACAGGTGGTGCTATTCCTTCCTCTACTTCGTCATTCTACATTCGTTAATTCGTCATTTTTACAGCGGAATGTTACCGTGCTTCTTGGGCGGACGCGTGTCGCGCTTGGAGAGCGTGGCGCGCAGGGCCAGGGCAACGGTCGCGCGGGTCTGCGAGGGCTCGATGACATCGGTGATCATGGCGTTGGCGGCAGCCTGGTAGGGCGAGGCAAACTCGGCCTTGTAGCCCTCGATGAGCTTAGCCTTGGCTTCATCATCGGCTGCCTTGAGCTCGTTGCGGTAGATAATCCGCGCGGCTCCTTCGGCACCCATGACGGCGATTTCGGCGGTGGGCCAGGCAAAGACGAGGTCCGCGCCCATATCAGCCGAGCACATGGCCAGGTAAGCACCGCCGTAGGCCTTGCGCATAATGACGGTGATCTTCGGCACGGTGGCCGCGGCATAGGCGAAGAGCATCTTCGCGCCATGGCGGATGATGCCGCCGCGCTCCTGCGCCAGGCCGGGCATGAAGCCGGGCACGTCGACGAGGTTGACCAGCGGGATGTTGTAAATGTTGCAGGCGCGGATGAAGCGCGCGCCCTTATCGGACGAATCGATATCCAGCGTGCCGGCCTTGACCTTGGGCTGGTTGGCCAGGATGCCCACCACGACCCCGCCGATGCGAGCGAAGCCCACGATGAGGTTCTTGGCGAAGTCCGGCATGATTTCGAAGAACTCGCCGCCGTCCACCAGGCGCTCGATGACCGCGTGCGAGTCGAGCGCTTCCTTGGGGTCGGCCGGGACAAGCTCGTTCATGCCTTCGTCGTCGCCGATTTCCATGCTTTCGCTCAGTTCATGAGGCGGGTCGGACATGTTGTTGGCCGGCAGGTAGGAGAGCAAAGCCGCGGCCAGCTCCATGGCGTGCTTGTCGTCGTCGGCCACCAGATGGATGTTGCCGCTGACGGAGGCGTGGGCCGCCGCGCTGGCGAACTGCTCCAGCTCGGCCTTTTCCCCGGTGGCCGCCTTGATGACGTCCGGGCCGCAGATGAACATGTTGGCGTTCTTCTGCGTCATGATGATGAAGTCCGTCAGGGCCGGCGAGTAAGCCGCGCCGCCCGCGCAGGGACCGGCGATGACTGCCACCTGCGGCACCACCCCGGAGAGCAGCACGTTCTTGAAGAACACCTGCCCGTAACCCGAAAGCGAGTCCACGCCTTCCTGGATGCGCGCGCCGCCGGAGTCGTTGACGCCCACTACGGGGACGCCGACATCGTGCGCGTAGTCCATCAGGTCACAAATCTTCTTGGCGTGGATGCGGCCAAGGGCGCCACCACCCACGGTGAAGTCCTGGCTGTATGCCGCCACCGGGCGACCGTTGACGTAGCCGGTGCCGCAGACGACGCCGTCGTAGGGCATCTCCTTGGTTTCCATGCCGAAGCGATGGCAGGAGTGCTGCGCGTGCATACCGAACTCCTGGAAGGTACCTTCCTCGAAAAACTGCTCCAGGCGCTCGCGAGCGCTGAGCTGTCCTTTGTCGTGGCGCTTCTTGATTTTGTCCGCGCCGCCGGCGTCCTGTGCTTTCTTGCGCCGGGCCTTGAGGTCGGCGAGTAGTTTGGGGTCAATTGCCATGAGGGTGATAATTTAAAGATTGGTGATGTAAGATTTCAGATTTAGAAGAGCGACGTATGACGAGTGGCAATATTACGCCACTTCATCTTTCATCTTTCCGCTCTCATCTTTCACTCCACCATCGAGTCGCCTTCACCGGCGGCATCGTGATGCTTGGCCATGCAGAACTCCGTCAGCACACCGTGGGTGCTCTTGGGATGGAGGAAGGCGACGAGCTTCTCCGCCGCACCCTCGAAAGGCACTTCGTGGATGAGGCGTACGCCGCTCTCACTGGCCTGCTTGAGCTGGCCTTCAATATCGTCCGTACGGAAAGCGATGTGATGGATGCCTTCGCCACGCGTTTCGAGAAACTTGGCGATCGGGCTGTCATCCGCCGTCGGCTCCAGGAGCTCGATATGGACGCCGCCGGCGTCGAAAAATGCCGTACGCACTTTTTGCGATTCCACTTCTTCCACGCCGTGGCATTTCAGGCCCAGGCTCTTCTCGTAGTAGGGAATAGTGTCTTCCAGTTTACGGACGGCGATGCCGAGATGGTCGATTTGCTGTATCATTATTTCAATGGATTATGGTGGCGAATTCTTCGATTAGATTTTCTAAAGTCAAGGATTTTTATTATTAAATTTTCTGATTGACTTGGGTATTAATCAAACTATCTCTAATCTCTCCATCATGAAACCAAATAACGAAGAAAAACTACTGTCCGAGTTTCCGGCTAACTCCTACGCGGAGTGGAAGGCAGCCGCCGAGGCATTGCTCAAAGGCGCCCCCTTTGAGAAGAAGCTGCTGACGCGCACGCCTGAGGGCATCACGCTCCAGCCGATTTACAACGCCTCCGACATCGAGGGCATCGACGCGGTAAATTCCCTGCCCGGCGCTGACGGCAACCTGCGCGGCACCCGGGCCATCGGCTATCGCGGCGAGCCCTGGGAAATCGCCCAGGAGTTGCCCTTCGGTGAGCCTACGGCCTTCAACAGCGCCCTGCAGGAGTCCCTCTACCGGGGCCAGAGCGCGCTCAACGTCACGCTGGATATCGCCACGCTCAACGGCAGCGACCCCGACGAGGCCCCCACGGGCGAAGTCGGCGCCTGCGGGCTTTCGCTGAGCTGCCTCGAAGACATCCAGGCTGCCTTCAGGGACGTGATGCCGGAGGCAGTCAGCTTTCATCTGCAGGGCGGTTGCTCCGGCCTCGCCCTGGGCGCGCTCTTCGAAACCTGGCTGGACGGCCAGGAGGTTCTGAACAAGGACGCCGTCAAAGGCAGCCTGGGCATCGACCCGCTGGGCATCCTCGCTGCCAGCGGCACCCTGCCCACCTCGCTTGAGCAGGCCTACACGGAAATGGCCGCCGCCGCCAAGGCGTGCCTCAAGGAGCGCCCCGGCTTCCGCGCCGTGGGTGCCAGCGGCCTCCCCTACCATCAGGCAGGCGCGAGCGCGGTCGAGGAGCTGGCCTGCCTGCTCGCCACCGGGCTGGCCTACCTGCGCGTCCTTCAGGATAAAGGCCTGTCCATCGACGAGGCCGCCGCGCAGATCCGCTTCACGGTTTCGCTGGGCGGCAACTTCTTCATGGAGCTGGCCAAGCTCCGCGCCTTCCGTGTGCTCTGGGCCCGCATCGTGACGGAGCTCGGCGGCAGCAACGAGGCTGCCAAGGCACTCGTCCACGGGCGCACCGGGCTTTTCAACAAGACCCGACTCGACCCCTACGTCAACATGCTCCGCACCACCACCGAGGCCCTCTGCGGCGTCACCGGCGGCGTGGACAGCCTCTGCGTCGGGGCCTTCGACGAGTGCATCCGCACGCCCGACAGCTTCTCCGCCCGCATCGCGCGCAACACGCAGGTCATCCTGCAGGAAGAATGCGAGCTGACCGCCGTGGCCGACCCCGCCGGCGGCTCCTGGTTCGTTGAAAAACTCACCGACGAGCTCGGCCGCGCCGCCTGGAGCGCCTTCCAGGACATCGAAAAGGACGGCGGCATGTTCGAAAGCCTGAGCAACGGCAAACTGCAAAAGTGCTTCGCGGATACCTTCACGCAAAAGTCAAAACTGCTGGCCCAGCGCCGCTCCAGCCTCATCGGCACCAACCAGTATCCCAACGCCACCGAGAAGCCCCTCGAGACGCGTCCCGTCGACTACTCGGCGGTGCAGAGCCGGCGCGCCCGCGCCCTCGGCAACGTCCGCCTCTCCGACACCGAGGAAAGCGATCAGACCGTCATGAATGCCCTTGGCGCCCTGACCGACGCCGACCCGGGCCAGTGGCTCGACATCTGCAAGAAAGCATTCGCCGCCGGGGCCAGCCTCGGGGAAGTCACCAAAGCTTTGCGCGGCAAAGCAGGCGAGGCGCCCACCATCGAGCAATTGCCCAGCCTGCGCCTGGCCGCCCCTTACGAGACGCTGCGCGAAGCCAGCCGCAAGTACGCCGCCGAAAACGGCCACGGACCGAAGCTCTTCCTCGTCAATCTCGGCGCCCTGCGCCGTCACAAGCTCCGGGCGGACTTCACCCGCGGCTTCTTCGAGACCGGCGGTTTCGAAGTCGTCTACCCGAAAGGATTCGACGAGTCCGCCGCCGCCATTGAGGCACTCAAGGAAAGCGGCGCCAAGGCGGCCATCCTCTGCGGCCACGATGACGACTACGCCGAGAAGGCGGTCGACTTCTTCAAGGCCCTCAAGGACGCCGTACCCGGCCTGCACCTGATGCTCGCGGGCGACCCCGGTGACAAGGCCGACGCCTTCACCCAAGCCGGCATGGACGGATTCATCTCCATCAAGTCCAACAACTACGAGACCAACGCCGCCCTCCTCAAAAAGCTCGGCGTCCTGTAAATGCAGATAACGTATCCCAAAATACAATCTGAAATCTAACATCTAAAATTTGAAATCCATGAACGATATCGACTTCACCACCTTGCCCTATGAAGCGCCCAAGGCCAGTGAGACCCGCGAGGAATGGGCCGCGCGCGTCAAAGACGAGACGGGCATGTCGCCCGACGAACTGGCCACGAACACGATGGAGCAGATCGAGCTCAAGCCACTGTATCAGTCCAGTGATACAGAAGGGATGGAGCACCTCGGCTACACCGCGGGCATCGCCCCCTACCTGCGCGGGCCTTACGCGACCATGTACGTCTTCCGCCCCTGGACCGTGCGCCAATACGCCGGCTTCTCCACTGCGGAGGAATCCAACGCCTTCTACCGCCGCAACATCGCAGCCGGCCAGCAGGGGCTGTCCGTTGCCTTCGACCTCGCCACGCACCGCGGCTACGACAGCGACAACCCACGCGTCGTCGGGGACGTCGGCAAGGCCGGTGTGGCCATCGACTCCGTCGAGGACATGAAGGTGCTCTTTGACAACATCCCGCTGGACCGCGTTTCGGTCTCCATGACCATGAACGGCGCAGTCATCCCGGTGATGGCCTTCTACATCGCCGCCGGGCTGGAGCAGGGCTGCGAGCTGAAGGACCTCGCGGGCACCATCCAGAATGACATCCTGAAGGAGTTCATGGTGCGCAACACCTATATCTATCCGCCTGAGCCCTCCATGCGCATCATCGGCGACATCTTCGCGTACACCTCGAAGAACATGCCGAAGTTCAACTCCATCTCTATCTCCGGCTATCACATGCAGGAGGCCGGCGCCACCGCCGACATCGAGATGGCCTACACCCTTGCGGACGGCCTCGAATACCTCCGCACCGGCGTCAACGCGGGACTCGACATCGACGCCTTCGCGCCGCGCCTGTCGTTCTTCTGGGCCATCGGCAAAAACATCTTCATGGAAATCGCCAAGATGCGGGCCGCGCGCCTCATCTGGGCCAAGCTCGTGAAGCAGTTCGACCCGAAGAACCCCAAGAGCCTCGCCCTGCGCACGCACTCGCAGACCAGCGGTTGGTCCCTGACCGAGCAGGACCCCTTCAACAACGTCACCCGCACCTGCCTGGAGGCCTTCGCCTCCGCCTGCGGCCACACGCAGAGCCTGCACACCAACGCCCTCGACGAGGCCATCGCGCTGCCGACGGACTTCTCCGCCCGCATCGCGCGCAACACGCAATTGTTCCTGCAAGAGGAAACGGGCATCTGCAAAGTGATCGACCCGTGGGGCGGCAGTTACTACGTCGAAGCCCTCACCGACCAGCTCATGCGCAAGGCCTGGGCTCACATCCAGGAAGTCGAGGAGCTCGGCGGCATGACCAAGGCCATCGAGGAAGGCCTGCCCAAGCTCCGCATCGAGGAGGCCGCCGCGCGCCGTCAGGCCCGCATCGACTCCGGCAAGGAGACCATCGTCGGGCTAAACAAGTACCGCCTCGAAAAGGAAGACCCGCTCGACATCCTCGACATCGACAACACCGCCGTGCGCGAGTCGCAAATCGCCCGCCTCAAGAAGCTGCGCGCCGAGCGCGACGGCTCCAAGGTCAAGAGCTGCCTCGACGCCCTCAGCAAGTGCGCCGAGACCGGCGAGGGCAATCTGCTCGATCTGGCCGTCAAAGCCGCACAGGCTAGAGCCAGCCTCGGGGAAATCTCCGACGCCCTCGAAGCGCATTTCGGCCGCTACAAGGCCAAGATACGCGCCATCTCCGGCGTCTACGCCCGCGAATTCGGAAAGGACGAGAAAGTGGATACCATCAAGGAACTCATCACCAAATTCGAAGAAAACGAAGGCCGCCGTCCGCGCATCATGATCGCCAAGATGGGTCAGGACGGGCACGACCGCGGCGCCAAGGTCGTCGCCACCGCCTATGCCGACCTCGGCTTCGACGTGGACATCGGGCCGCTCTTCCAGACGCCCGAGGAAACCGCGCGACAGGCCGTCGAGAACGACGTCCACATCGTCGCCATGAGCAGCCTCGCTGCCGGACACAAGACCTTACTCCCCGCCCTCGTGGCCGAACTGAAAAAGCTCGGGCGCGAGGACATCCTCGTGGTCTGCGGCGGTGTCATACCCGCCCAGGATTACCCCTTCCTGTTGGAGAACGGAGCCTCGGCCATCTTCGGCCCCGGCACCGTCATCCCTGACAGCGCCAAAAAG
Organism: Verrucomicrobiia bacterium; assembly: GCA_030432235.1. Taxonomy (GTDB): domain Bacteria; phylum Verrucomicrobiota; class Verrucomicrobiia; order Opitutales; family Cerasicoccaceae; genus JAUIHT01. The sequence goes on from JAUIHT010000002.1 coordinate 626,075, forward strand.
ATACTCGAGCTGTTGCTCGACGAAGAATCGTCTTCATGATGGAAGATTGTTAGAATCGCCGGCGGCCTCAACGAAACTTGAAGGTCTTCGCAATGACCTCAAGGCACTTGTCGCCGTCGGCGTATTCTTCCTTCCAGTAAACGAGCGTGAGCATCAGGCCCTTCTGCCCATTCTGGTGAAAGAAAATCTTCGCCCCCCCGGGAAAGACATGCATTACCTTGCCCGTCAGGTGCTTGCCGGTGCCCTTCAACGGCCCGATGGCGTCGATGCTCTCACGCCCGGCGACCTGAATGAGCGTCCCGTCCAGCACATAGAGGCTGTTGAAGAGCAGGTCGTCCACCGACATGCCGGGCGCCATGGTGAAGACCTCGACGCGGATGTTGGTATCCCCGGGGGATTGCAGCGTGAAATGCGTGTCGGGATTGAAGTCCGACTCGCCCTTTTCCACCGTCCAGTCCTTATGAAACTCAAATGAGAAATCGGGCCGCGAGTAGGGCTGCGTCTCCTGCGCAACAAGCGGCAGGCCAAGCAGCAGCATGACAAGTAAAGGCAGGAAGCTTTTGATCCAGGGCATAAATCGTGATTCGATACGGAAAAAGGCAGAATCAGAACATTTCAGGATATTGAAACTAAATAATAGTACTAACGAAAACTGGTGGATGTTGCGAGTTCACTTTCCGGGGGGATATCCCTCAGTCCTAATTTCACATTTTCCTCATGACGGATAACTCTAAAAAGAAAACCGAATGGGCGCCCGACGGCCACCACGAGGCCTTCGCGGGCTTCGTCAGCGCCGGAGCGGAGAATGTGGTCAACGTGGCCCGCCACAAGCGCAAGAAGCGCGACCTCAGCGCCGACGAGGCGGTGGCAGGCATCCTGGCAGGCGATCGTACGCTCCTGGCGCGCGCCATCACACTGATCGAGAGCAAGGCCCCCAAACATCAAATCGTGGCCCGGGAGATACTGCGGCGCTGCCTGCCGGAGTCCGGCGGAGCCGCCCGCATCGGCATCACCGGGGTGCCGGGCGCAGGCAAGAGCACTTTCATCGAGGCGTTCGGCAAGATGCTTTGCGATCAGGGCAAGCAGGTAGCCGTGCTGGCGGTCGACCCCAGCAGCGGTATTACCGGCGGCAGTGTGCTCGGTGACAAGACCCGCATGGAGGAGCTCAGCCGGGAGCCTCGCGCCTTTATCCGCCCCTCCCCTTCCAGCGGTGCGCTCGGTGGCGTGGCCGCTCGCACCCGCGAGGCCATGCTCCTGTGCGAGGCGGCCGGATTCGACGTCATCATTGTCGAAACCGTCGGCGTGGGCCAGAGCGAGACCGCCGTACGCAACATGGTCGACTTTTTCCTCCTGCTTCAAATCGCCGGCGCCGGGGATGAGCTGCAGGGCATCAAAAAGGGCGTTATCGAGATGGCCGATGCCATCGCGGTCAATAAGGCCGACGGCGACAACGTCACCAAGGCAAAGTCCGCACGCGGCGAGTACACGCGCATCCTGCAGTATCTGACGCCCTTCACCCCCGACTGGAAGCCCGTCGCCCTCACCTGCTCCGCTCTGGAAAAGGACGGCGTTGCGGACATCTGGGAGCTGATTCAGCGCTTCCGCTCCGAACTGGAGTCCGACGGCCGCCTGGCCAAACAGCGCCAGGCGCAAAACCTGCACTGGTTCCGCGGCCTCCTCAGCGAGGCCGTCCTGGCGCAATTCCGCGGCAAGGCCGAGGTCAAGGCCGCCCTGCCCACCATCGAGGCACAGGTCACCGCCGGAGAATTACCCGTCGTCGAAGCCGTGGAGCGTCTGTTAGGAGAGTGAGATGTATCTCGACACCGTAGAAACACCACCCAACAATATCATCAACCTATGTTTCGTAATGGCTGGATTCCCAAGGAGCTGAATGCCTCTTCAGATTCGGAAGGAGATAACGAGGCCAAGGTGGATCGTTTGCGGACGCTCGTACCGTGTCACGCGGTATTGTCAGTCGGCTTTCTATTGTTAGCCGTATTGGGCGCCTCAATAAGATCCGAGATGCAATGGTATGACTTGGTTTCAATCGTGATTTTTCTCATGCTCGGATCACGCAGTGCCATCATCGCGATTCGCGCAAAACGCTTGCTCAAGGAAATCGATGTAAGATCCTAAGGCAATGTCCCACCCGGATGAGCCCACTATAATGAAACGCCGGACTATAGTGAAAACAACGCTGATAGTGGGGCTACTCGCACTGGTCTCACTAGGCTTGATCATCGGCTGTGGCCTCGGGTCACAACAATACTACCGGGAAAAATACAGCCCTGTCGAAGTCGATAGCACCCCCATCAATGAACCCGGTTCCATTATCGTCCAGGAACAAACAGAAGGCCACACCTGCGGGTATCATGCGCTCTCCAGCATTTATCAGGCACACGGACTGGACCCTCAGACGATGAATCTCCGATTCCGCCTCGGCGTCGACAAGCCTGCGGTGCCCTTCGACAACGAAACACTCGGCAGCATCCATCCGGATATATACAGGGTCGGACGACAGGACGGTTTTGTTTTAACCGCACTTGAGCCGGACGTCGAAGAATCCAAAACAAAGCTATGTCAGCACGGGGACAGAGGCCTTTACACGTTGACATTAATCCGCCGGAAGGAAAACGGGAACCTGCACTGGATTGTGTTAGGTCGCTGTCACGGAGGAGCCGTTGACGTATACGATTCCTTATATCCGGAGCCCTATCAGGAAAACATCGATGACTATTTTCAGAATAATATTCTTAGCTTAATTACCGTTGAGCCCTCGCAGGATACCCAATCCACTGTCACTTCTAGCCATATGGATGGTATCGAAGAAATGAACCGCGTACGGAAACGAATAAGCAGTAAGGAGGACTAACAGCCCACATAAAGTGCGAGCTGCCCCCTACCGGGCGAGGAAGTACTCGGGCTCGTTGCCGGGCTTCCACTTGATATTGCAGCCGACGGAGGGCTTCTGGACGTCGTCGACGATGCGTTCGCCGTCGAGGGTGGAGTCGAGGGCGGCGCGCAGGTCACTGCCGGTGACGGACACCTGGTTGCCGGGACGCGCGTCGTCAAACTGGCCGCGGTAGGTTAGCAGGCGATGCTGGTCGAAGACGAAAAAGTCGGGTGTACAGGCGGCCTTGTAGGCCTTGGCCACCTCCTGCGTGGCGTCGTGCAAGTACGGGAAAGTGTAACCGGCATCGGCGGCCTCCAGCTTCATTTTCTCGGGGCTGTCAGCCGGATAGTTATCCACGTCATTGGCACTGATGGCGATGACGGCGACGCCCTTCTCCTGGTACTCGCTGGCCAGCCGCGCGATATCCTTGCGCAGATGGATAACGTACGGGCAGTGGTTGCAGATGAACATGACCAGGTAAGCCCGTGCACCGTCAAACTGCCCCAGCGAGACAACGTTGCCCTCCGTATCGGGCAGGGCAAAGTCCGGCGCCAAGGTGCCTAACGGAAGCATCGTGGAATTTACCGCAACCATGCCCGAGGACTATTTACACTTTGAGATTCATCGCAAACCTATTCTCCAGTCGGCCAACCGCTTAGGTTCCCCTGACGAAACGGGGATGTTAAGAGTATGTTACAGAGAGACTTGGAGATTGCCAGGGAATGATGCGAGTGATTCCGGTAGGAATACTACGCCAACGACTGACTGCGCGAGAAAGGAACACCATGCCCGAGGAAACGGTTGTGCCGGCTGCTGAAATGCAGAAGACGGTCCAGGAATACATCGACGAACGCCCTATCTGGGCGGACGGGACCAAGACGCCGTTTACCCCGATGACGGCCATGCAGTGGCGCATCTGGGCCCTGGCCTGCGCGGGCAAGTTTTTCGAGGGCATGGTGGTCTTCATGACCGGAGTGGCACTGCCGCTTATCTCGCAGGAGTTCGGCCTCGGAGCCGGGGCCAAGGGCTTCGTCACGGCCGCGACCCTGGCCGGGATCCTGGTCGGCGCCAGTGCACTGGGAGGCATGGCGGACACCTTCGGGCGCAAGCGGATGTTCATCGTGGAGATGATAATCTTCACGGTCTTCCTCATCGCGCTGACCTTCGCGCCGAATTTCTTCTTTCTCGTCATCTTCCTCTTCGGCGCAGGCGTGGCCCTGGGCTGCGACTACCCGACGGCGCACATGGTCATCTCCGAGAGCATACCGACCACGGTGCGCGGGCGCCTGGTGCTGAGCGCGTTCGCCTTTCAGGCCGTGGGAGCGCTGGCCGGGACCGCTATCGGCTACGCCATCCTCTATGAAAACCCCGACAAGATCAGCGACTGGCGCTGGATGTACGCCAGCGCGATCCTGCCGGCTATAGTAGTCGTGTTTGGGCGGCTTTTCATTACCGACAGCCCGCACTGGCTGCTCTCCAAGGGGCGCGTCCAGGAAGCCGAAGAGGCCACGCATCGCCTGCTGTACCGCAGCCCGGTGTACCCGAAAAAGGTATCCCTCGGCCACCTGCACCAGCCCAACAAGGAGGAGCCCAAAGGCGGCTACGGCGAGCTGTTCAACCAAAAGAACCGCAAGGCAACCATCCTGGCCTCGGTGCCATGGTTTCTGCAGGACCTGGGCACCTACGGCATCGGTATCTTTACGCCGACTATCCTCGCCGCCATCATCGGGGCCAAGGCGGATGAAAACACCCTCCGGGACATCATCCACAACGACATGCTCGCGGCCAAAGGCTCGGCCATCATGGACCTGCTCTTCGTGGTCGGCATCATCTTCGCCATCTTCCTGGTGGACCGGCTCGGGCGCATCCGGCTGCAAATAACCGGCTTCATCGGCTGCGCTGTCGGCCTGGCCCTGGCCGCCCTGTCCATGCGCGAGGACGGTGGTAACAACATGGCCCTGCTCTTCACCGGCTTCATGCTCTTTTTCTTCATGACCAACCTCGGCCCCAACTCCATGACCTACCTGTTGGCCGGCGAGGTCTTCCCTACCCATGTGCGGGGAAAGGGCGCGGGCTTCGCGGCTTCCTTCGCCAAGATTGGCGCGGTCCTGACCGCCTTTCTGTTTCCGATACTGATCAAGGCAATTGGAACCGGCCCGCTGCTGTGGTGCCTAGTCGTAGCCTTCGGGGCCGGAGCGGTCGTAACCACCGTGTTCGCCATCGAGACCAAGGGCATCAATCTGGAAAAAATCGGCGACCCGAAGCACGACAAGAAAGTGCGCAAACTCTACAAGGCCGACGCCGAAACCGAGGCCAGAAAGTTTTAGCGCTCTTGTCTGCCGGGAGGCAACTCCGGGGCTTCATCGAGGCTGATGTAACCGTCGTGATTCTTGTCGATGCGGCGAAAATAGTTGTCCGGGCCACGGAACTCCCGGCGTGATACCTTGCCGTCTCCATTGCGGTCCTCGTTGCGGATGAAAGCTTCCGGGCCAGCGGGCAGCGCCATTCTTTGCATGCCGCCCTCAGTATTTCGCTGCGATGGCGGCCCCATGCGGGGTCGGCGGCTCATGTCGATTTCTTCCGGCTGATAAGTGTTAGTACCGACACGAACGGTATTCGGGTACTTCGAGCTATTCGTCTGAATTTCCTTGGGGGATACCACCAGCTCAGCGCCGCCGCGCACGCAACGGACATAGTTGTCAACGCGCTGGGCATCTCCCTGCGGGCCATGCCCAATGGCAGGGCTGCCGGTCTTCGGATCGCTGCGTTGAGCACCCGCCCCGTGAACATCCATGGTACGGCCATGCATCTGCCCGATGCCCCGTCCAAAGGCAATGTAGGCGGCCATGGAGGCGTTGCGCCCGTCTAGATGCGTGGTGGAAGTCCAGAAAAAGGGCCAGTCTTTCTCCCCGGCTTCGTTTTCGATAGAGGTGGTGTCGAAGAGCGGATCAATGGCGGGTGACTGCGTGGTGTCGGGTGAGCGGCTGTAATCGACGATGGATTGCAGCTCCTTGGCATTGGGCAAACGCCAGTCGTCGTAGCCGGCCAGCTCGAGATCGTTGGCATATTGCAAGGCCTCCTCCCAATTCATCCCCTGTCCACTGTCGGCCTGCATCCAGGTCAGTCCGGTGGCGCGGTCGGTCACGGTGCCATCGCCGTTGTCGACGAAGTCGTTCTCGCCGTAGGGCTCGCCCCGGACATAGCGGACGTAAAATTTCTTCTCGCTGCGACGCCCCGGCATTTCGTAGCCGTAGCCCTTGATGCGTCCGTCGGCGAAGTTTACCCCAAAGAGGGTCTCCGAGCCGCCCATGGTAGTGCTGACGTACTTGGTGGAAGTCAGCCATTGCGCGTCGATGTAACGTTCGCCGCTATCGACATCGCCATAGAGGAAATCGAAGTAATCAGTGTTGATATAGGGTACGGCGTCGGCGGGCGCGGTTTGCGATTCGGGACGTGCCATGCCGGTGACACCACGGAAATCCATCAGCGAGTAAAGCTCCTTAATCGTAGGCACTCGCCAGTCCGTGTAACCCGCCAGCTTCAGGCGGCTGGCCTGGGACTTCGCCTCGACGAGGCTGAGCTTCTCCGCGTCAACGCCTTGGGACCACGTCAAGCCGGTGTTTAGATCGGTCACGGTGCCGTCGTCGTTGTCCCGGTAGGCCGCTTGAGTCCCCACGTACTGAGCATCCTGTCCAAAGAAAGCTTGCCCCTGTCGCGGCGCCTTTATCTCCGAGGTGTTGTTGTAGGTGTGATCCTGGCCGGTATCGACTACTACGTAGTTTCCACTTTGATCTGAAGTGGCCGGTAAAATAACAGGAGTAATCAGCAGGCAAACGATGGGTGCAGTCAGATATTTCATACACAAGAGAACCCTGACAGAACGAGTATGTTGCCCGGCTAATCAATCTTATACATAAAAAAACCCATGGCTCAATAAACCACGGGTCTTGTTAATGAATACTTAATTAATCGAGCAATAGACTCAAGTCGGGGGCCTGCCCCGCATAGCGCCAACCAGCGCCGAGATAATCAGCAGAACCAGGAAGACGAAAAACAGTATCTTCGCGATTCCAGCCGCGGCTCCGGCAATACCGCCGAACCCGAGTATGGCTGCGATAATGGCAATGACCAGAAATGTCAGTGACCATGCTAACATGGGAAATCCTTTCTAATAGTTGAGGTTATGTCGTGAGGACTGAATTCCTCACTTGAAGCAAAATACACTATAAACCCATCCTTCGCTTAGTAAAAAACGAGATGTTGTAGTAGCATTTTGCACCCTCATCACGGACCACCTTGCCAGTCAGTCGTCCGAAAAAAGAGCTGCCGGACCCCAATTACTTGTTCGAGGAGTCGATCTTGGGCTTGGTCGAGTTCTCTTCGAGGGTCTCCTTGGTGTCTTCGGCAGCATCCTTGATGTTCTCACCGGCCTCGTCGGCGGCCTTGGAGATCGATTCGCCAGCGTCTTCGAGGTGATCGCCGGCATCCTTGCCGCTGTCACATGCGGACAGACATAGCAGTCCAAATCCGCACAGGCTGATGGTAAACATATGCATTAGGTATTTCATGGCGTACTTTCTAGTTTGAGTTTGAACCAATACTATAGGCCAAAAGTTACTTGATGCAAAGAATTGAGGCAGAATAGTGGCTTTTTGCACACTCTTTACATTTGATTTGGGCAAAAAAAAGGCCCGTGACTCCTGTTCGGAATCACGGGCCATAAACCTGGCAATAACCTACTCTCGCACCGCATCGGGGCGGCACTACCATCGGCGACTATGGGCTTAACCGGCGTGTTCGGGATGGGAACGAGTGTTTCCCCACGTCTGTGGTCACCAGCTGGGTGAGTGCTAAACGCTGAATGCTAAGTGCTTAACGCATTAAGAACTTAAAACGCATTCGCGTGTAACTTACTCATTGGTCGCGAGGGTGAACTCACATAAGCCAAGTTTTGTGCGACTTGATGAAAATGAAGTCTGATGGAAAGGCGGCGATGTCACGCGGACATCGGTGTGCGTTTTGAGCGAATGACACTTACGCGTCATTTCGTCAAAGAGTTGGTGTCTAGTAATCAAACCTATTGGTTAATTAGTACTGGTAAGCTCAATACATTGCTGCACTTACACAACCAGCCTATCTACCTGGTAGTCTTCCAGGAACCTTAGGGAAACCTTATCTTGGGAGGAGCTTGGCGCTTAGATGCTTTCAGCGCTTATCTCTTCCGTGCTTAGCTACCCGGCGCTACTGCTGACGCAATAACCGGAACACCAGCGGCACGTCATTCACGGTCCTCTCGTACTGATGAATGAACCCCTCAAGTTTCCAACGCCCACAGCGGATAGAGGACCGAACTGTCTCACGACGTTCTGAACCCAGCTCGCGTACCACTTTAATTGGCGAACAGCCAAACCCTTGGGACCTTCTCCAGCCCCAGGATGTGATGAGCCGACATC
>JAUIHT010000020.1 GCA_030432235.1 Verrucomicrobiia bacterium
AGCAATTTGAGGGCTCCGCGCCCGGCGCGCTTGCCCAATCAGACGACGGAGAATATGAAAACCAGACCCGCAGACTCTCGTTATGAATAAGGGAGCCTCGGGGGGCAGGTCAAGGCGTTTCGAGGCGTGACTTCCGCTTTCCCCTTCAGGTTTAGGCCACACGGACGATCTCGGCGGTGCCGAGGGCATTGAAGCGGTTGATGAGTGCGACGCGGATGTGGATTTCAGCGGTTTGGCTATCTGGATCTCTCGCGGCGATGCGCTAGCCGAAAGCCTTGAGGCAGCGCATCCTGGCTTCTACACGGCTGCGGGTGTGGTATCCCGTCCATCGTTTCCAGAACGCCCGGCCGTAGTGACGTGTGGCGCGCAGGGTTTCGTTGCGGGCCCGGGCGGCTGGGCAGTCCTCCTTCCACGCTCGGCCATTCCTGCGGATCGGGATGATAGCCGTGCCACCGCGTGCGATGATGGCACTGTGGCAGCGGCGGGTGTCGTAGGCGCCATCTACGGTCACGGTGTCGATGTCTTCGTCGTCCGGGAGCTGGTTCAGAAGTTCTGGCAGGACGGGACTGTCGCCTTCCAGGCTGGAGGTGAATTCGACCGCGCGGATGTCGGATGTGGCGGTATCCATGGCCAGATGGACCTTGCGCCATTGGCGGCGTCGCTGAGCACCGTGCTTGCGGGCTTGCCACTCTCCATTTCCGAGGAACTTGATGCCGGTGCTGTCGACAAGCAGGTTCAGTGGCCCGTCTGCCCGGCGATAAGGGATCTGCACCTTCAGGGTCTTCTGCCTTCGGCTCAAGGTCGAATAGTCGGGAACGGGCCAGTCCAGCCCCGCGAGCCGCAGCAGACTGGCGACCATCCCGGCGGTCTGTCTAAGCGGCAGCTTGAACAGCACTTTGATCGATAGGCAGAACTGGACCGCCGAATTCGAGAACACCGGCGGGCGCCCAGGGCGGCCCTCAAGCGGCGCGTACCAGGCCATCTCCTTATCCAGCCAGATCAGCAAAGACCCGCGCTTAAGGACCGCAGCGTTGTAGGCGGACCAGTTCGTCGTGCGGTAGCGGGCGGGCTTGGGCTTGCTCATGACATCCGTCTAACCCCATGTATTCGTTTTGTGAATCCTCCAACGAGAGAGTTCTGTAACAACACCGGTGAAGATACGCAGTGTCTTCACAAAACAGCAATATCGAAACCCTTATTCGGTCCACGCGATACGCTCTTAAGTGCCCTGTCAATTGCTGTATGGTGCCAAAACTTACACCACAATATCAACACCTTAAAGGCACACATAAACATTAGTCCCAATTCGATGTTGCAGTCACAACACCTTTATGCGAGAAATCTTGTAGCAAGAAGTTGAGTGACGGTCCCGCGCCGAACTCTTATACGCGCTACCATATCACTAAAGCTGATATGGTAGCGCAATAAAGCACAACCCCAAAACGCACCCAACGGATCTTCAATATTGGCTGGCCTATCTTAATAAGCCAGCCACACCTTTATAGTAGATATTTCCGTGCTAGCCGAGGAGATCCCCGAACGCTGTGACGTTCGATTTATGGTTCGATTATTAATCAACCCCTATTACAGAAAAAACCATAATAGAAAGAACCGAACGACACAGGAAATTTAATCGGCTAGCGCATATTAGCTACCATAACATACTTTCAGCCCGCAACATCATTCTATTTTTGATTTTCTATACGCAACTGATCAATTGTATAACCACGTGACAATAATTCCTTGAACCAAAGGGGCTTACGTCCGCGATTTCCGCAAATCTGGTCCGGATTTTCGGGATTTCTGTAAATCGGCTGAATCTCAAAATGGTGCCGGTGGGGCAACTGAGCTCCAATCACATCTGAGAGAGATGAAAACCCCATATCCTTAGCCACGGCTGTCATTCTTTCGATTGCCACCTTTCGTTGTCGGTTTTGGTAGCTAATTATTGCCTTTTTTACCTCTCTCTGCATGAGCTCAAGCTCTTGGAGGGAGAGTTTTTCATACTCTACGTCCACCATACTAGTCCTCCTGTATTAAACTGATCCAACATTAACTGCCAAAGCCACTCGCTTATTTCCCCACATGGCCTTGGCAACAATAATCGCGACTAGGTCGCTCGAGCCGTCTCGTCCTAGCCTGTAGACAGGAGCTCCGGACGCACCGAAATCGACTGGGCAATCCAAGACCAAAACGCTTTTTTTTCTATTAATCAAACCACAGGAAGCTTCAATCAATTGCAAACGCCTCTTAACGTTTTTGTAGTAGACCGTCGACAATTCATCACCCATTCGCAAAGGTATGCTGAAAGTGTTCGGAATGCGGAATTTTCCAGGCATAACATCGGAGAAAGTCAGCACAGCAACGTCATAATTAAAATTGTCCACCGTTCTCGAAGAAATTGAGAATCCGGGAAGCATTTCTGCACTGGAAACACCGACAGACACGTGCGAAAAATCCAGATCCTTCGCAACGTGTATGTCTTCCAAATCTACAACTCCTCCAACCTTTTTATTATACAAACAATGGGCTGCAGTTATTGCCCGGCGTGCATCAATCTGCAAACCCGTGCATAACGCCTCCGGGAGGATAATATTTACCAGTCCGGTCGGCAGCGGTCTCGCAGTCGAACCCGACGAAAAAAGATCACCACTAGCACAGGCACTTATGCAGGTAAGCGCTATAAAGACGGAAAAAAGGTAAAGTGCGCGCAATCTGATGCTCTCTTCTGGTGTCGAAATTTACTGTTCCCTCAAGGAAAGGAACTCAGTTCGTGGGCTGGACTTTAAATTTCGTCGTTAAGACCACATTCTTTGATCATCCCTAGAAGTCGACAAAACACCTTCTGGCCTCAAAGCATCGAAGAAGGTTCGCTCCCGTCTTTTGGAGCGCGGGCATGACGCTTGTCTACCGGCCCCGAAACCGTTACACCGCCACCATTTCGCCAATGGAAACGTTCGCATTAAACTTCTTCCATCTGAAGCGCACACTCGATCTTTTCCCAAAGACCAGCCGTCGTCCACCGTCGGTATTGTTGATAAACCGCCATCCATTTCCCATACTTTTCCGGTAGGTTACGCCAAGATTCACCGGTTCGCTTAACCCAAAAAATTCCCTCGAGAGACCGTCGATAGCTAACGGGTTTACGACCGTGCGGCGCCCGCACCTGCCACAGGAATGGTTCATAAAATTCCCATTCTTCATCGGTCATCAGATCAGACATATTTTTGGCCTTTTAGATTTTTACGACGCCCCGCAACCGGAAGCCCTGCCTGTTTCATTCCGCATGAGGCCAGAAATTTTACCCGCCTTTCCGTGCGCCATTCTCAATGCAATCGCTTGCGAAATGGAAAACTCAACGGAGTATGGATCATCGAAGCCATAAAGTTGAGCTACACCACTATAATTCGCATATTTTTGCTCCTGCCAGTTCGCCGTGGCAGCAAAAAAGAGTATTGTCGGGACCGGGCCTCGATCAGAATCTAAATTGACCAAAAACTCATCGACTTTTTTTGTCCCCCCTAGCCCATCTACATCCATGAACAGAATGGTTCCTTCCTCACGCCAATACGACTGGAAACCAGCATTCGGGTCAGCATATAAAATTTGCGCACCCCGTCTGTTGAAGTATTCAAATACACGAGGACTTGCTTCATTAAGGCGACCCAGATAAATGACCGTTTTTAACTCATACATGTTGTTCTCAGTGCATCACAGTTGTTCGGACTTTTGTTGGGAAAATTCAGGCCATGGCGCTGGAATCTTGAAGGCCGGATTCCCTTATGGCAAACGCGACCTGTGTCCGGTTAGTTGCTTTCATTTTTTTGAATATCGCTCGAAGATGCATTTTTACTGTGGGCTCGGACATATCCAACTCATACGCAATCAATTTATTTGACATTCCTTTACTAACGAGGAAAGCGATAGATTGTTCTTTTGGAGTAAGGCGCCAGGGGTTGTCCATTCCATCTTCGCGGACAATTAGCTCGGTTGGTATATAAATGCCACCACTAATGATAAGGTCGACTACAGATTTGAAGCTATTCAACGGAGTCGTTTTGGGAATATATCCAGACACACCTGACTTTAGCGCATCTTTCACAAATTGGTATGTCAATCCTGAAGAGATTAGCGCTACGGGCACCTTTTTCACTGACTGACACACTTCTCGTATTGATTTTAGGCCTGCCATTCCAGGCATATTCACATCTAACAGGATAACGTTGAAATTGTCCGGCCCGTGGTCTTCAAGGGTTCTCAACAATGAATGCTTGTCATGGCTTTTGAAAACAACATAGCCTTGGACCTCCATGATAGCTGCTAGCGCATCGCAAAGGACTGCGTGATCATCTGCTATCAATACAGATTTCGCTTCTGAACTTGTTGACATTTTCACTACCACTCGACCCTTTTTTACTTTTCGGTCAAAACATAGCAATATTTGTATCTGCGATATCTAACAACCTAACCTTTAGAGTATTTAGTGTACCGAAAGGATGGGATTTTCTTGTTGAATTTGACGTCAGTTGGTCTAGAGGGCACCGCAATCCAATCAGCTGAAGCAACTAGGCTGGTAGGCGCATATTGTGAACAAGCATCCAAAATTGGATCTGAAGGAGATTTGGTGCAGCCCAATCTACCAAGTGCTATAAATCGGTAGGTTCTGCAGTAGGTTGCCGATGGCGTTACAGTTTTCGTGGCGGGATTTTCTGCCAGCAGGCCTCAAGGCCAACCGTAAGCGCCGCCTGATCACCCACCGAGTTTCGGCTTGACGACACTTGGGTTGGTGGCAGGCGCTCAGCCGATAAGCTTCGCGTCTTTCATTCGTTTGATTGTGTCAGTAACGCTTGTCAGGGTGCCGATAGCACCGAAGGTCTCGCTCTTGGTCATGTTTTTGTTGTTCTCAAAAACGTCCATGCCCTGGGTGAGGAGCTCCATGATCTGTGCTTCCCCAATGGATTTCTTGCGCAGGGCTTCAACGATGACACTCTCCATGAGCATCTGCTGAGCCGCAACCTGTCCTGCGATCACCTCGATGCTGCGCTCGAGGTCTTTAATTTTGCTCATGAATACTTTGACCCGTTCGGCTTGAAGTTCCACGGCATCAGGCTTTTGATGTCGTCCTGCATATGTCCGTTCAATATCTTGTCCAGCACGTGTTCCAGATAGGCCTGTGGGTTGATGCCGTTGAGTTTGCAGGCACCGATCAGCGATGCCATGCGTGCCCATGTGACCGCCCCGTCGTCGTTTCCTGCAAAGAGTGCATTCTTTCTTGTAAGAGGAATCGGGCGAATTGCGTTCTCGACTGCATTCGTATCCATCTCGATGCAACCATCGTCAAGGAACCGGGTCAGGCCCACCCATCGTTTAAGGCCATACCTGATGTGTCGGGCAAGATACGAGCTTGAAGAGAGCAAGTCGAGTTGCCCTTCCAGCCAAAGACGCAGGGCATCCAAGATGGGCTTGGAAAGCTGTTGCCTGACGGCGCGCCGAACGTCCGGCGCTTTGCCCCGGATATCAGCCTCGATCCGATAGAGCTGCGCGATGCGATTGGTCATTTCCAGACAAATCGGGGAGTGCGTCGTGCGGCTATATTCGACGAACCGGCGTCGCCAATGCGTCCAGCAATAGGCCATCGTCCAAGGGTCATTGGTTTTCTTCGGATCACTTAACGCATCGTATCCGGCATAGCCATCAACGGTCAGCTGGCGCCCCTTGTTCCGGTTTATATGCCCTTCAACGACAACAGGCACCAACCTGCTGCGCGACAAACTGGATGAGATTCCGCGTCAATCAGGATGAGACGTTGCGGCGGGCGTGTGTCGGAGGGAGGGCGTAGCCCGACCGGAGGCACACGCCCGCCGCTTCGCCCGTTTTTGGGGTCTGTGATCGCGGCCGGCCCGTTACGCTGGTGGTTTTCAGGAATGGAAAACCACTTTTGTGCCGGGGCGCCATGTAACCGATCAACAGACGAGACTTTTCATGAAGCTGAGACAAGACCACCCCATCGAAGTCGCCGCGGCCAAGGCCGGGATGAGCCGGGCGACCGGATACCACATTTCAAAGGATCCCAAGCTGCCGTCGCAGAAGGCCCAGACGCGGGGTCGGCGGCGCCCGGACCCGCTTGAGCACATTTTCGACGCTGAAGTTGTCCCTCTTTTGCAATCAGCCCCCGGCCTTCGCCCGGTCGCAATTTTTGAGGAGATGCAGCGCCGCCACCCCGAACTGTCCCCGGGCATCCGCCGGACACTGGAGCGGCGGATCCGCGCCTGGCACGCAGTGCATGGCGAAGAACAGGAGGTCATCTTCCGGCAGGTTCACGAACCGGGCCGACTCGGTTTGTCGGACTTCACCGACCTGGGGGCCGCGGCCGTAACGGTCGCGGGCCAGCCGCTGGAGCATCTGCTCTATCACTTCCGCTTGCCGTGGTCCGGCTTTGAGCACGCCCATGTCATCCTCG
>JAUIHT010000021.1 GCA_030432235.1 Verrucomicrobiia bacterium
CCACGATACCAGTTGGCTCCGGAACCGGCGTCAGGTCATGAGGCTGTGCGTCGTGTTTGATGAAACGTATAATCCCCCATTTATCGATGAACAGCATGTCTAGCGGAATGAGCGTATTCTTCATCCATAGTGCGATCGCCCTGTTAGGTGGATAAATGAACAACATGCCCGCATCACGGTCCAGCTCGGTGCGATTCATCAAACCGACTTCACGCGCCTCGGGCGTTGTAGCAATTTCGACAGAAACCGACACCTTGCCGTGGCGGGTTACGATTTCCAACGAGCGCACTTCACATTGAGGTATCTCCGCATTAGCGCTGGGTGACGAAGCTCCCCCTAAAATGAATAAAACGACCGCTGTTAGGATGAGTGTGGATTTCAATAATTCTTTCCTCATCAGTTTTCACTTTTATCATCCACTTCCCGCAAGAGAAGTATGGCATTGCATTAAACTTCAACGCGGCCTATTCTGAATTGGCCCGCTTGTTTATTGTTGTCGCGGGCAGGCACAATCCATTTAACGATTGTCAACATAGTCTACGCATCTTGGCACGCAGAATACATTGATGATTCTGAGGACCCCCCTTTTTTTAATCGAGGTTTCTGCAGAAATATTTTCCTCTCCTCAGCTGCACATTCTATTTGGGTGTTATTATCATCATCGGGTGGGAATGCGGTCCGGTCTTGACAATTGCTTTGATCTTATATCCTTTGGGAATAACTATAACCTTATGGTCAGCCAGATTGTGGTGGGTAGTTGTCGGACGCAAAAAGCGATCCCAAGCCCATCCTTCAAACCCGGAATAGGAGACATGACACCAACTGCTTCCTTGGTGGCAGTCATATAAGTTCACTTCGGTATTGAGCGGCATGACTGCAATCACAGGATAGGATTTTCCGGGCCCGCTGCGCAGGTTTAAGCGACCTGTCGTAATGGCGGCCGTGTGGTGCGCATGGAATGCGGTGCCCTTTGGTGCAACATCATGTGCCTGCGTCATTAGTGGGCTAAATCCCAGTCCCAGCGCGAGCAGTATACCAATTGTCCTGTTCATGGTTTCTCTCCAACAAGGTTGTTCGCCTATGATGCCAATGACATGGCCTGTCGGCAATATCGGCTTCCTAGCTTATCGAAAGATATCAAAACCTTTGAATTCGTTTTCCACCCAGGTCGCGCAACGCTGGAGCCACCAAAAAATTATTGAGAATGCCAATTGCGGAGACAGGATGCATGCTATGGGTAATGGATACAGGCCGACGCCAACGTTTTGGCGCGAAGTGGTTCGGCTTGCAGCGAACAACGGTCGGATGGGGGATCACGGCAGATCAGGGGATTGCACTTTCGACATTGACGTGGTTGCGCAGTTTCGAGCGCTGACGCGTCCGCACACCGCTCCATAACCCTTATTTCCATGCGATGCGGTGTTTTCGTTGTAGTCAATAATGTGAGGTTCCATATTTTGTTTAATTAATACAAGGCCATGCGATTTTGATCACAAGGTCGTTCCAGTTTGAGAATAAATACTTTGATATGCGTTGCAGTTCCTCTAAGGGTGTTCAAGCAAATGTGACTTTCTGGTCGACGGTGGTCGCCCACGCAACTAAGCATAGAATGTTTGTATCTTTGCGTTCCGGATAGGAGAAATCCGGTCGGAAAGTCCATAATGAGGTTTAAATTGCCGAGGAGACAGTAACCCGTGTCCAAATCGTTTTCATTCGACAAAGAACAATGGTTTGATGTGACGCTCTACCTAGACGAGGCAGAGATTGTCGCTGACGTGTGGTTGGATGAGATTGAAAGTCGAATTTCTTCGCTGCATTTGGACTTCGTGAAGGAAACCTTCTTACGTGCTGGTTTAAGAGCCTATCGGTTGACATATGGCAAGAAAGTTTCAGCCAAGGAAGTATACATCAAAGCTGGATACTCAAAATCTACATTTCACCGGATGTTCGATACCTTTCCCGCTTATCAACTGAAGCTTTATCACTTCATTGCGGACATGGCGGTTGACATTTATGCAGACTACCTGGAACGCAAAGAGCGAACGCCAGAAGAATTCTGTCGTTTTACAAGGGATTGTATCTACAGTTCTCATCTTGCGGCGCCCAAATCAATCGTCGCTGACGTATACCGGATCAATTCCCCAATTACTCCAGAGCGTTTTCATCCCTATGTTCCAAAGACTTCTGAGGTTATGTACGAGTATATTCGACAGCGTAGGGATCTTGGCTACCGGGAGTTTAGTAAAGATGGTCTCACTGAAGTGATCCGAACGCTGGACTATGATATCCTGTTTAGCAAGGTAAATGATTGTGGGTTTTTTCCAAATATAGAGCAAGCAAACCGCTTGGAGCGTATGTTACTCGCCTATATTACATGAAGTTGCAGGGTATTCCTCCGGCGGGGGCCGCCTGACGGGCCCCGCCGGAGGAATACTTCCAAGGGCTGCGTGACAGTTAAGCAGAGCGCAGTATAGCCGGTTACCTCGAGAGCCCGAACGCCCAGCGTTTCCTTTTCGATGAAGATGTGTCTCTTGCGCCAGACCCGCCGCTTGGGGCGTGCTTGCGAGCGTGCCGCTCGCCTTCGCCCGCTCGGCCTTGGTGCCGGTGCTGTGCTCTCCCCTCTCATGTATTGCTACGCAATACATGAGAGGGGAGAGCAGGTTCAGCGTCTGGATGGCCTCATCGCTGCAAGCCTGTTGCTGACTGCGCTGGCCCGCGGGATGCGGCCTCCACACCATATTGTGATTGGACCAGATCTTTAGTGATCCGCGTTGCCGCAATACTTCATGGTCGTCCGACCAGTTCGTGGTCTTGTATTTAAACGGGACCCAACTGTTCATGCCTCCCAGCTATCACGCTGGATTCATACAGGTAATTCTTCAACAGATTTGTGAAACAAGTCAGTCCGCTACCATCAATCAAAGCCAAATGTTTCAGGATTGACCCGTCGACCTACAGCATCTGGGCGCTTGTCGGTGTTAAAAGAAGCCGGACCAGTTGCCCGGAGCAACCCGTTGCCATCAGAGGCCAAATTTTCTCCATGCGAGGGAGGGTTATATGAGTCATTGATGCCGACTTGAGATGATTGCATACGTGTCGCATTGAATCCATTCGCATCCTGGGCCGCTCCGCCGTATTCTAGGATTAAGTGCAGGGCACTTATAACATCCCCGTCACTATCGCGAGCAATATCGGCAATTGCAGCATCGCATACGATCAAGGATACAGCGACGCTTACTGCCAGCTTTCGTTTGACTAACATCGTACTTTCCTTTTTGATTAAAAACGGGCCAAGACAACACTGACGGAGCCAGTCAATCGCGGTCCGTCACCGCTAAAGTTTGTGAGATCTCTGATGCCAATTTTGAGTGCAATTGGAGATTCTGATACACGCCAACTGGCGCCAATGCTTAAGTTTCGTCCATTCCAATCGGCTATCACTGAAGTCGAAGTACTGGTCTGAAGCGAAAACCCGCCAAAAAGCTTGGAGGCACTGCGGCCTTTGCCTGCAGCTGTGTCACGTGGACTTTTATGCGCGAAACGTCCGCCGCCGACCCCTACGGTAAACACTCCTTCCAATGGGAACGGGGTGTCTGGCTGGTCGAATGCCCAACTTGCGACGAGATAGGGGCTGACCTCTCCATCAGTGTCTTTTACAAACAGATTTTCCGCGCCCACTCCGACGGATAGCCCATCGAAAAAATAGCGGCTGAGCTGGAAGCCAAAAGATGTTCGGTCTTGGTTACGTATATCAGAAAGGTCATTCAGCGAGAGCATCATCGCGACCCCCAGCTTCTCGAAGGAGTTGCCTAAGCCAAGCCCTAAGGCAACGCCGGCATCAGGGTCATTTGTCCATGGCACGCGGCTGACGCCACCAAAGGAGGCTGCCACCGTTGCGTGATTGGGTTGATTGGAAAACACCGCTGGCCCAAACCCAGATGGTATAGTCAAGACATGTGCGATTGGTCCGGGTAGAGTGACGCGATGAGCTCGATACAAGTCACGTACCGCCCGCGCATCTTGTAAAGTAATCGGCTTTAAGCGCTGTTTTAACTGACGCTCGTTTTCAATGCGCTTATCAATCGTAAACCGACGGATCCGGTCGTCAAAACGTAGAATGCCTTCATCAGAAAGTTTGGTTACGTCATTCAGGGGCAAAATAAATCCACCAACCTGAACGGCATCATAAAGGCCTCCTTTACTGAAGTCAGAAGCATGCGCTTCCCCAAGATATGTCGCGTTATAAGCAAGCGTTGCTGTTGTCAGCGTAAGTGCGCGCATATTGAGGCCGGGCCTGGCAATGTGTTTGATGGCCGACTCGGTGACCGATATCAGTAGGCTTGTGAGGAGTGTTAAACCCGTCCGGATTTTTTTTCTGTTGGGGGCTAGCCAGTTTTGAAGGTGAGGGGCTACACGGGTACGAAGACTACACCAGTCAGAACACTGATAAGTCCTGAAAGACATCATTTTTTTGCACCGAGAAATGTTGTCCGGGTTTTTACGTCTGGCCTGAGGTTAAAGGCAGTATTAGATTTCAGAACCGCCAACAATATAAGAGACCAAATTGAAACTTGCCCAGCGACTATGTATGCTCCAGTTGCATACAGCCAACTGCGTGTTTCGAGCAAACAAATCAGTCCTGCTAGCATCCCAGCCACTGTGGCCACGCCGATGCAGGCGAACAAATGCAAGTCAAACATGCCTTCATCGTGCTTAGGCTCAACGTGTTTTAACGGCTCAAAGTTTTTTTTTACCCAGACCATATTGTTCACGCGAGACTGAGTAATAGCGTAATCGACGGATTCACATGTCAGGGGAGCCTTTAAGCTGCAATCGCAGATCGACACCCTTGTCAAGTCAAACTCGTCACGAGAAAATTCTGATGAGATTAGCACGACTGGCAGCTTTGGGAGATAGCGCCTGAGATCCAACAAATCATCAATAATCGCTTCTATCCCACCCAAACCATCGACATCGACAAAAAGCCGGTCAATCTTCGGTCTTGCCCCTACTAACGCAGCCGATAAACCGATTAAAGACGTCATTCTAACGAATATGTTTCCACGTGTAGACACCATATCGGTTAGATCCGCAAAGGTTCTGCCACATGGGCCTACGAAGCCTATAGTGTATGTTCGGATATTAACGAGTTTGTTCACTGCCTTGCTCCCCAGCTTGGTATAAACTTACCAGCAAACGGAGAGGAGTGGGCTCACCTCGTCAGTATAGTCTGATAACTTTGGGCGGGGTAAAAGTATCGAAAGGCTTTTGTGAATATCGTTGTGGTAAGTGCTTGTGGCTATTTGGTAAGGTTGACGTGACTAATGCTCAGGTTGAGCGTCCGTCCGTGCCCCGGTCGCTTGAACGAGTTGCGCTTTGTGCAGGTCGATGTTCGCCCTTTCATACATTTGGCGTTTGAGCGTCATGAGGCGATTAATCTGCCTGTTCGACCATGGGTCCCGAAGCGCCGCAGCGACGGCGGCCTGCTCTCGCCGCAGCCCGCGGGCAAAGGCACCGAGGAAGCGGGCGGCAGGCCAGCCCTCCCGGTCAGCCTGTTCGGCGAATTGCGGCCAGAGGATCTTGATGGTCGGTAGCTGCAGGTCGTTCAGCATGATGCTGAGGCGGGCCTCATCGACGGTATGGGAGCTCGTCATGCCGGTACTCCTGTTGCATCCGCCGTTTTGACGAGGGCTTCATAGCTGTCCAGGGACACGGATTGCACGGTGACGGCCGGCAGACAGGCCGGGTCCGGGGCGAAGTGCCTTCGAAGGACAGCAAGATCGGGGAGACCGCCGGCCTCGAGCACCTTGGCCAGTTCCGCTGCCAGCGCCCGCTCGCAGCTGCGCTCATGCGCCAGGGCAAGCAGCTCGACTGTGATCTTGCAGTCCTGCCGTTCGGGCAGCCGGTCAATGAGCGCCTCGAAGGCACGCCGGTACTCCTGGCGCGGGAAGAGCTTGTCGCGGTAAACGAGATGCA
>JAUIHT010000003.1 GCA_030432235.1 Verrucomicrobiia bacterium
CTAGTGTCCTGCGAGTTAAATTAGCTAAATAATTGGCAAGCATCCTGCATCCTGTGTAATTGATGTCAAAAGGAAGACCAGTAGAAGCGATAAAATTAACAGAGACTGAACGTGGCAAGCTTGAGCTGATGGCCTCACGTCCGAAGTCGAGCCAGCGTGATGCGCAGCGTGCGAGCATCATCCTTGCTTGCGCAGAAGGGTTGGCCAATCAGACCGTTGCCCTCCGCACGGGCGTGTGTGTGCAGACTGTGGGCAAATGGCGTTCCCGCTTCGCTACTGGGCGCATGGAGGCGCTTGTGGACGCGCCTCGCCCGGGAGCGCCCCGGACGATATCGGATGAAAAAGTCGAGCAGGTGGTGACTGATACATTGGAGCAAAAGCCCAAAGCCCGCAGCCATTGGAGCAGCCGCCTAATGGCTGAAAAATCAGGCATCTCCGACCATTCCGTGCGGCGCATCTGGAAGGCCTTTGGATTGAAACCGCACCAAGTCCAAAGCTTCAAACTTTCCAAAGACCCGATGTTCGTGGAGAAGGTTCGCGACATTGTGGGCTTGTACCTAAATCCGCCTGAGAAGGCCATGGTCTTATGTGTGGACGAGAAGAGTCAGTGCCAGGCCTTGGAGCGCACCCAGCCGATTTTGCCAATGCGCCCAGGCATTCCCGAGCGTCAAAGCCATGACTACGAGCGTCACGGAACCCTCTCGCTGTTCGCTGCTTATGACGCAGCCACCGGACGAGTCCTGGGCAAGAGCCACGCCCGCCACCGCAGTCAGGAGTTCCTGAAGTTTTTGAAGGAAATCGATACCGCCTGGCCCGACGACGGTAACGAACTGCATATCATCATGGACAACTATGCCACCCACAAAACGGATAAAGTACAGCGCTGGCTGGAGCGCCATCAGCGCTTTCAGATTCACTTCACGCCAACCGGAGCCTCATGGATAAACCTGGTCGAGCGATTCTTTGGTAAAATCACCACAGAAGCCATCCGGCGGGGCTCATTTACTTCGGTCAATCAACTCAAGAAGGCCATGGACCAATACATCGACATGCACAACGAAGACCCAAAGCCGTTCAAATGGGCCGCTACCACTGAATCGATCTTCGAAAAAATGCACATATCTCTTTCTTAAGCGGTCTTAACTCGCAGGACACTAGTCGACCTTTACAGCGCTCCACGGAGTCACTTCGGTGCCCTATTTAGCTCTTACGGTGGCCTGAAGAGCCATTACGGTGCCCTTTCCCGCTCTTACGGTGCTCTATCTTACTATTATTTTACTCTATTCCGGGATTACGGTGCCCTATCTTGCAATTACTCTGACAATAATGACCGTTCAGGGCACAATAATGACAGGTTAGAGCACAGTACTGAGCGTTCTGGGCAGCGGAATAGCAATATAGGGCACCGAAAGCGCCGTTCAGGGCAGTGTAAAAGCTCGCACGGGCAACGTAAGCACTCGCACGAGCCCCACAAGAACCAGATAGAGGAGGCCGGTGGCTGACCGGAGTCTGCGCCCTATCCTTCGTGCTCTTCGTGTCCTTCGTGGTTAAACCGCGACGCCCTGTGCGGCCAAACACCCTGCGCTACTGCCCGCGATAATCTCCCCTAATCCTAGGCTGGACAAGCACGCGTCTTGCTATGGTGTAGGGCTTATGCCGCAAAACGCCCATTTTGCCCAACTCGTCGCCGAGGGCTTCGACACTATCGACCGCAAGCTGGCTTTCCTGACGGAGTCCGCCGCCGCGCTCTTCGAACACCTCGGGGAGAAAGGCTGCGCCGCGCTCATCCGCGGGGAGAAAGCCGGCGCCAAGCTGCCCGCACGCGGGGCCGAGGCTCTGTCGCTCTACTTTCAACTGCTCAACCTCGCCGAGGAGTACGCCGCCAACAATACCCGTCACCGCCGCGAGCGCGAGCTGGGCGCGGAGGCCGAGCCGGGCCTGTTTGGGAGCTACTTCGCCCTGCTGGAAAAGAAGGGGCTCGATGCAACGGCGGTCAGCGCGGCCATCGGGGCGGCCTTTGTCGAGCCGGTCTTCACCAAGCACCCCACCGAGGCCAAACGCTGGCCCGTGCTCGGCCTGCATCGCGAGTTGTACCGGCTCTTGCCACAGCTTGCCGCCTCCTCCACCCCCTTTGAGCAGGAGCGCGCCGCCGAGGAGGTCCGCGCCGTGCTGGAGCGCCTTTGGCGTACGGGCGAGGTCTTCATGCGCAAGCCCGACGTGGCCGACGAGCTCGAAAACCTGCTCTATTATCTGCAGGAAGTCTTCCCGGCGGCTGTCAAACAGCTCGACGACCGCCTGCGCTTCGCCTGGCACCAGAGCGGCTTCGGGCAAAAGATGGCCGAGCCGGCCTACCCACAGCTCGCCTTCGGATCCTGGGTCGGCGGCGACCGTGATGGGCACCCGCTGGTTACGGCGGACATTACCCTGAAGGCCCTGCGCCGCCTGCATCAGGGGGCGGTCAAGGCCCTCGACGCCGAGCTGGAAAAGCTCGAGCGCGCCGTGCGCTTTTCCCGCCATGTGCAGGAGACCCCCGCCGCGCTGCGCAAGCGCCTGCTGGGCAAAGCCCGCGGCGGCGACCTGCCCGACGAGCCCTGGCGCGCCTTTGTCATCGATATGCGGGCCAAGCTCAAGGCCGGCGAGGGCCACGGCTACGCCGCCCCGGAAGACCTTTCCGCCGACCTCGACCTCATGGCCGCGTGCCTGACGGAGGTTCACGGCGAGGCCCTGGCCCAGCGCCTCATCGCGCCCATCCAGCGACTGGTCGACACCTTCGGCTTCCACCTGGCCGCGCTGGACATCCGCCAGAACAGCGGCTTCCATGACAAGGCCCTGGCCCAGCTCATGATCGCCGGCGGCGTGCCCAACGCGGCCAAGTGGGCGGACTGGTCCGAGGCCGACCGCCTCGAATTGCTCAACCACGAGCTGACCACGCCGCGCCCCTTCGCCCAAAAGGGTCGCCTGGCCGGACCCGAGGCCGAGGCCGTGCTCGACTGCTTCACCGTCGCCACCGCCCATCTCGACCGCCATGGCCGCGCCGGACTCGGCGCGCTGGTTGTCAGTATGACGCGCCAGCTCTCCGACCTGCTGGCGGTCTTCCTCCTCGGGCGCGAGACCGGCCTGACCCGCCTGGCCGACGACGGCCTCGTCTGCCGCCTGCCGGTGGTGCCGCTCTTCGAAACCCTGGACGACCTCGTGGCCAGCGACGGCATCCTCGGCGACTTTTTGGACCACCCCGTGACCAAGCGCAGCCTCAAGCTCCTCGCCGAAAAGGACGAACGCTACCGCACCGCCGACGGCAAGCCCGTGCAGCTCGTCATGCTCGGTTACAGCGATAGCAACAAGGACTGCGGCATCATCGCCAGCCAGTGGGCGCTCTACCAGGCGCAGCTCCGGCTGGTCAAAATCGCGAAAAAGCGCGGCATCGCCCTGCGGTTCTTCCACGGGCGCGGCGGCACGGTCAGTCGCGGGGCCGGGCCGACGCACCGCTTCCTCGAGGCCCTGCCCAGCGGCTCCCTGGAGGGCGGCATGCGTCTGACCGAGCAGGGCGAGGTCATCGGCCAGAAGTTCAACAACCTCGAAACCGCCACCTGGAATCTGGAGCTGCTCGCCGCCGGATCCGTCGGCGCGGCACTGCTGGACGGCAACGCCGTCGCCACCAAGAAGGACGAGGCCTTGGTTGCCGCCCTGGCCGAGTCCAGCCGCGAGCTTTACCAATCGCTCCTGCGCACGGACGGCTTCATCGAATTCTACCGGGGCGCGACCCCCATCGACGTTTTGGAGCAGAGCCGCATCGGCTCCCGCCCGTCCCGCCGCACCGGCGCACAGACACTGGACGACCTCCGCGCCATCCCTTGGGTCTTTAGCTGGAACCAGGCGCGGTTTTACCTGCCCGGCTGGTTCGGCGTCGGCACCGCCCTGGCAAATTTGCAGGCCAGCGACCCGAAGTCCTACGCGCGTTTGCAGAAGCACTGGAAGGCCTGGCCTTTCCTGCGCTACCTGCTCTACAACGTCGAGACCTCCTTGGCCAGCGCCAGCCCCAAATGGATGGCCGACTATGCCGCGCTCGTGCCCAACGCCACCGTGCGCAAACGCTTCATGGAAAAAATCCTCGGCGAGTACGAGCTCACCCGCGCCCAGCTTTCCGCCCTGTTCGGCGGGGACACCGCCACACGCCGCCCGCGCTTTGTCAAGACACTTGAGGCCCGCGACTGGGGCCTCCGCTGTCTGCACGCCGAGCAAATCCGCCTGCTCAAGGCCTGGCGCGCCGCCCCCGGCTCCGGCAAGAAGTCGCAGGAGATTTTGACCGACCTCTTGCAGTCCGTCAACGCCATCGCCAGCGGCCTGCGCACGACGGGGTAAGCAGGCAAAGTCGTGCGGGACAAATCGGATTTCCGCCATGCCCCTGCGCGATGTTGGTTTGCCCGGTGTTCCGCTTGGTTTGCCCCAAAGGGGCTACGTATTTTAGCCCCAAGTTGGGAGCTTGCGACCTACCTGGGGTTACTGAACGGCATCCTATAAAACCCCAACGGGGTTTCGGAAACGGCAAGGCCCCCGGTGACGTCTTTTTTCGCAACCCCTTCGGGGTAGGTGTTTTTACCGAACGATGACCCCAGGTAGGCCTAGCGGCCAACCTGGGGCTAAACTCCGCAGCCCCGTTGGGGCAAGAGCCCCCATATTCCAGATATTAATAAAGACTTGCCCGTTTACCCAGGCCGTTGCCCTGATCTATTATGGGTCGCACCGTTGGCGCTTTTGTTGGATGCCGATTGGTGCAAACGGCGATATTCCGATTGGCATGCCGTGTCAGAACCGCATACTCCCGGGTATGCGTTTGATAGCTGCCATCTTGATAACTGCCCTGCTCCATGGTTATGCTGCCGCAGAGGAGCAGCCCACGGAAACCGTCACCGTCGACGAGACGCTCATCGTCTTGGAGGAAGCGCCGCCCGAGGACGAGGCCAGTGAGGAGGAGAAGGCCAGCTACTGGGAGCGCGTACGCCAACAGTACGAGTCCGCCAAGGCCAAGGGCAGCGAGTGGGCCGACAAGACCCAGGAGGCCAGCGGCGAGCTGATGGACAAAGCGCGCGACTCTACCAACGAGTGGTACGAGCAGGCCCGCGACTGGACGAAGGAGGACATCGGCAAGGCTGGCACCTGGCAGTACCGCGTCATCACCGTCTGGAACAAGGATGTGGCCCGGGGCCCCGAGCAGGTCGAAGCCATGTTCAACGCATTGGGCAAGGAACGCTACGAGTGCTTCTGGGTCGAACCCATCGACCAAAACCGCATGGCCTTCTTCTTCAAGAAATCAGGCGTCAGTTTCATCCGCTCGATTCCCGCCAAGGAGTTCTGGCGTTTTCTACCCAGTGGAGGAGACAGCAACGACGGCAGCAGTTCTGACTAGGTATCCATCCTGCTTTGTTCTTTGACCCCATGGAGTGGCTGAACGGCATCCTCAAATCCATCAACGGCGTCCTGTGGGGCTATCTGCTGATTTACCTGCTGCTCGGCACGGGCCTGTACTTCACCGTACGCACGCGCTTCGTGCAGGTGCGGCTCTTCTGGCGTTCGATCAAGGAAATCGTCGGCGGCTTCAGCGGCGGTGAGGACGGCGGCATCTCGCCCTTCCAGGCCTTCGCCACCGGCTTGGCCAGCCGCGTGGGCACCGGCAACATCGTCGGGGTGGCCATCGCGTTGTCGCTGGGCGGCCCCGGCGCGATCTTCTGGATGTGGATGACCGCGCTGCTGGGCATGTCTAGCTCCCTCATCGAGTGCTCGCTGGCGCAGCTTTACAAGGTCAAGCACGGCGGGGACCATTCCTTCCGCGGCGGGCCGGCCTACTACATACAGATGGGACTCCGGCAGCGCTGGGTGGGCGTGCTCTTTGCCCTGGCGCTGCTGCTGTGCTTCGGGCTGGTCTTCAACGCCGTGCAGGCGAACTCCATCACCGCCGTGATGGAAGAGAACTACAACGCGCCGGACTGGCTGGTGGGGCTCATCCTCGTGGGGCTCTCCGCTCCGGTCATCTTCGGCGGGCTGCGCAGCGTGGCCGTGCTGGCGGGCGTGCTGGTGCCGATCATGGCAGTGAGCTACCTGGCCATGGCAGGCTACTCCGTGCTCAGCCACATCACCGAGCTGCCCGGCGTGCTGTGGCTTATCGTCAAATGCGCCTTCGGGCTGGAGCAGGCTGCGGGCGGCTTCACCGGGTTCGCCGTCTCGCAGGCGCTCAGCATGGGCATCAAGCGCGGGCTGTTCTCCAACGAGGCCGGGATGGGCTCGGCCCCGAACGCCGCCGCCACCGCCACCGCCACGCATCCCATCTCACAGGCGCTGCTGCAAATGCTGGGCACCTTCATCGACACCGTCATCGTCTGCACCGCCACCGCCGCGATGATCCTGCTGTCCGGCGTTTACACACCTGAGGCCGGGGCCATCGGGGCGCGTCTGACCCTGGCCGCACTGGAGAGCGAGATCGGCACCTGGGGCGGACACTTCCTCGCCGTAGCGCTGTTCTTTTTCGGGTTTTCCTCAGTCATCGGCAACTACGCCTACGCCGAGGGCAACGTGGAGTTCATCAAGAAGACTCCGAAGGTTATGCTGGTCTTCCGCATCCTCGTGCTGGGGATGGTGTTCTTCGGCGCGGTGGGCGAGGTGCCTGTTATCTGGAACCTGGCGGACTTCTCCCAGGCGCTCATGGCCATCATCAACCTCGTGGCCATCCTCCTGCTCGGCGGCGTGGCCTTCCAACTGTTGAAGGACTACGAATGCCAGCTCAAAGACGGTAAGACCACGCCGAAATTCACCCGCGACCGCCTGCCGAAGGTCCGCGGGGAGCTCGGCGAAGGCGTCTGGGAGGACTGACTTTTGCACAAAAAAAGGCCGCCCCGGCAATGGGACGGCCCTGGAAAGGTGAAGTACGCGGCGGCTTACTGAATGTCTTCGGGCAGGACCATGTCGAAGGTCAGCGTGTCGCGGTTGAAGATGTACCAGGCCTCGGTCAGCAGGGAGTAGTAGGCGCCGGGGATGTCGCGGTCGACATAGAGCCAGTCGCCCTGCTCGTCGCAGTAGACCCACAGGATGGTATCGCTGATCGCCACGGTGTAGAGCGGCCCGAGGCGCGGGGACTGAATCCACTCGGAGTTGGGCAGCAGCCGGATGATGCCGAGGTTGGGGTCGAAGGAGAGCCCGCCGCCGATTTTCTTGCTCGAAAAATAAGCCGGGGGCGTGCCGCCGCCCACGCCGAGGACGTAGCAGTCGAACTTGAACACGTCGCTGCCCTCGGTGATGACCACGGGGATGAGGCTGCCGTCGCTGGCCTCGCCACAGACGACCAAGCCGGGCCCGCCGCGGTAGTGGATCATGTACACCTTGTCGTTCTGCTCGTTGGACTGGGAGACGTACCAGTTGTTGCGGAAGCTCAAGTCGGTGGCGGTCCTGGCCACCTCGACGAGGCTGCGCATGGTCCCGACGATTTCCAGGTGGAAGGCGCTGTAGATGGTTTCACCGACGGCCTTGCCCACCGACAGGTAGGTGCGCGCGCTGTTGGTGTCCGAGCCCTGGGCGGTGACGAGGTTGCGAATCTGCATGGTGCGGCCGTCCCGCAAGTTGATGTCCTTAATGTCGAACTGGATGGCGAGGTTCAGCTCTTCGGGCAGGTAGGAGTACTCGTCCTGGTCGTCGCCCAGGCCCAGGCCGAGAACGGGCGGCACGGTGCCGTTGTCGTTCTCGATGTTGTCGAGGAACCAGTCCCCGGTGTCGTCGTCCTTCCGGCGGTCGACTTCCCAGCGCAGGCGAATCTGGTTGTCGTCGCTTCCCTTGTCGGTGTCGGTTTCGATGTCGTCGCAGGGGTCCTGGGTGGAGTCGTACTCGTCGATGTGGACGTAGGCGCTGCCGGTGTAGAGGGGCGCGCCGTTCTTGTCGTAAAAGCGGAAATAGACGTCGTTTTCGTCGCAATCGAGGATGGCGCCGAAGGCGGGTGTGGCGGCGGCCAGCCCGAGCAGGCCGGCGAGAAGGAGCTTACTGGTAGCCCGCGGGGTGAAGGAGCGGGCAGCGGCAGTGATTTGGCGTGTTTTATCTGTCATGAGTAGTACTTTGGTTGGTATAGAGAGCGAAAAATACCCGTGTCCGGCATTCAGGACTTTAGAGCCATTCGGGGCAACCTTATTCCCGGAAAGTGTCTGTTTATAAAGGTTTGCGGATAGCATCCACCGCAAACACAGCTACCATAAGGCCTGCAAAACCCCGGCGCCCGCTAAAGGCTTTACCCCAAAGAATTGGTAAAGTCGTCCCGAAACTTGCCGATAAGCAAGAAGCTGATGGTAAATCAGTTCGGCTAGTACATGAAAACAAACGACCACTACCTCAAACAGGAATTCGACCAGTTGCTTAAAGAAGGACCCCATTTCCTCGACTTCCTCGAGGCGGGCTCGCTGGACGGTACCTGGTACTGGGACCTCGAACAGCCGGAAAACGAGTGGATGAGCGAGCGCTTCTGGAAGCTCTTCGGCTACGAGCGGCACGAAAAGAAGCACCTGGCCAGCGAATGGCAGGACATGATCCATCCCGAGGACCTCAAGCGCGCCACCGAGAATTTCCAAAAGCACCTCAAGGACCCCGAGCAGCCCTATGACCAGGTCGTGCGCTACCGCCACCGGGATGGGCACACCATCTGGGTGCGCTGTCGGGGCATCGCCATCCGTGATAAGAGCGGACGGCCCGTCCGCATGCTCGGCAGCCATATCGACATCACCGCGCAGATGGAAGCCGAGGCCGCCCTGCGGCGCAAAACCATCGAGCTGGAGAAAACCAACCGCCAGCTCCAGGAAGCCCTGGATAAAATCCAGACGCTCAAGGGCCTCGTCCCCATTTGCACCCACTGCAAGAGCATCCGGGACGACCAGGGCTTCTGGCAGGACGTCGAGGAGTACGTCGAGGCTCATTCCACGGCTGAGTTCTCCCACAGCCTCTGCCCGGACTGCCTGGAAGAGCACTATCCGGAGCTCTCCCGGGATGTCAAAGACCGCATCCTCGAGAAAGAGCGGGAGGACGCCGAGGCGGGTGAAAAAACCAAGATGGGCAAACGCCTCATCAAGGCGCCCGACTGGGCCGGCTAGTGGATTCCACCACAAGCAAAGCCCCTTTAACCGCCTGAATAGTCCATTTAGCGGTTAACCCACTGGATTTAGTCGCCAATCGCGTCGATTTAGCCGCTCTCCAAGTCCGTTTAGGAGCAAGAATAGTCGGTTTAGAAGCATATCCACCGAATGTAATAGCTCACTGAGTCGATGTAATAGCTCACTGAGCTGGTGTAGAAGCTCTCTGAGTCGATGTAGAAGCTCACTGAGTGCGTATAATGCCTCACTGAGCCAATATAATCCCTCGATGAGCGCATATAATCACGAGGTGAGCGCATGTAATGTCTCACTGAGTAGATATAATGACCTGTAGAGTAACTCATCGAGGTATTTTACGGGCTCGGCAGGCGCTTACAGCGTCTTATCGCGCTTCTATAGAGGCTGTGCGAGCTTCTGAATTCACTTTGAGAGCTCCCATAATGGCCATGAGAGGCTCTCTATTGACTTGGCAGGCTCCTTCAGCCGCTCGGCGACCTGCCCCACGCGCTCAGTAGCCTGCTAAACCAACTCATTTTCCGGCTCAGGGACAAAGGCCCACCTTATAATAGCCTGGGGCAACGCTCCAGGTGAACGGACCGCCCCATTATCATGAAGGGCCGAAGGCCCGCGCTAAAGATGCCGCTGCTGCAGCCTCTCTGGCATCCCTCCGGGATGCATTTATGTCATTACAGCTCCGGGGGTGTCGCTCGTACCTCGCTCAACCCCCGGCTAATGGCTGATAAGCCTCCGGCTTAATCCAAGGATGAGTACCATGATTCGCCCAGCAAGCCGCTCGGGGCGCTAGATGTCCCGTTCGGGCAACTTTGCCTCCGGCTCAGGGCCAAAGGCCCGCTCTATAACAGCCTGGGGCAACGCCCCAGGTCAGCGGATGCCCCCGTCGATATCGAGGGCTGAAGGCCCGTGCTAAATCAAGGGCCGCCCGACGCGCTAACGCGACCGTTTGCCGCCGCGTCGATTCTCCTTGGGACGGGCTTTGCCGTGTTTGGAGAGCGTATTGACGGCGCGTTTGTCCTTACCGGAGGTGTCCACGGTGTGGTAGGGGTTGTCGGCGGTCTTGCCGACCAGCTCGAAGCGCATGGGGCAGCCGCGCAGGTCGAAGCTTTGCCGCAGACCGGCATCCAGGTAGCGGCGGTAGCCGTCTTCGAGCTGCTCCGCCCGGTTGCAGAAGAACTTTATCGTGACGGGGCGGGTTGCCACCTGCGTGGCGTAGTAGATTTTAAAGCGACGCCCCCCGACGACCCGCGCCGGCTGCCGGTCGGTCAGCTTGCGCAGCGTGTTGTTGAGCACGCCGGTGGGCAGGGGCGTCTCCATGGCGGCGTCGACCTGCCGAGCGGCGCTGAGGAGCGTCTCGACGCGGAAGCCGCTCTTGGCCGAGACGAACAAAACCGGCGACTCCGGCAGGAAAAACAGCTCGGTCTGGATGGCCTCGATGAAGGCCTTGCGGAACTCGCGCTCGCCGTCGTAGCCGCGCAGCGAATCCTGCTGGAATTTCTCCAGCGCGAGGTCCCACTTGTTGACGACGATGACAAGGCCTTTGCCCGCCTCCAGGATTTGCCCGGCGAGGGTCTTGTCGTGCTTGCCCACGCCGGTAAGGGCGTCGAGGACCAGCAGCGCGACGTCTGCACGCTGGATCGCGCCCTCCGTGCGCAGCCCGGAAAAGTAGTCCAGGGACGAGCCAATCTTGCGCTTCGGCTTCACCCCGGCCGTGTCCATGAGGCGGAAGCGCCAGAGGGGACCGCCTGCGGCGGGTTTATCGGTTTTCGGTTCCCCGTTTTCGGTTTCCGGTTCGAGCACTTGTGGCTCAAGCGAGTCATCAGGCAGTTCAACAGAGTCCTCCTCCCCCTCCTGGCTTTCAGCTTTCAGCTTTTGGCTTTCAGTCTCCGCCTCCTGACCCTCGTCGGTTGGCTCTTGACGGGCTACCTCCGCCTGGGCGCGCTCCTTGGCCTGCGGCTTGTAGTCGAGGTCCAGCTCAATCGCATCGCGCGTCGTCCCGGCGACTTCACTGACGATGAGGCGCGGGGCTTTGAGCAGGGCGTTGCCGAGGGAGGACTTGCCGACGTTGGGTTTGCCGCAGAGGCAGATGTTGATGCGGCGGTGCTTGGCCTCCTTGTCGTAAAAGGGCGGCTTGTAGGGGCCGAGCTTGTCGAGGATTTCAGCGTGAAGCTCCTCCGCGCCCTCGCCGTGCTCGGCGGAAACCGCGATGGGGTCGCCGAAGCCCAGCTCGTAGAAGTCGTTGAACTTCTTTTGCGCCGAGGGCTTGTCCATCTTGTTGACGACCAGCAGGACAGGCTTGCCGGAGCGGCGGAATTGCTCGGCCAGCTCGCGGTCGATGGAGGTGAGTCCCTCAATGCCGTCGACGACGAACACCACCAGCCCGGCGGCGGTGACGGCAAAGCCCACCTGCTCCTCCGTCGCGCTGTGGATGAGCTCCGGGGTCATCTCGGGCTTCATGCCAATACCCCCGGTGTCGAAAAGCGTGTACTGTTTCGCAATCTCCGCCGTGGCCAGGTCCCGCGTGACGCCCGGCTGGTCGTGCACGATGGCGATGCGGCGGCGCGCCAGCCTGTTGAAAAGGCGGCTCTTGCCGACATTGGGGCGGCCGACCAGGGCCACGCTGCGCTCGGGAGGAATCATGAACCGGCCACTCACGCACATTCCGCGCCCGCCGTCGAGCTTTGATATAAACGCTAAGCGCTAAATGCTGAACGCTTAATCCGTAACGTGCCGATATGGCCGCAGATGGACGTAAATTAGCGCAGATTGGTATCCCTTTGAAATCTGCGTTTCATCTGCGTCCATCTGCGGCTGATAATATACATGCCCTCCGTGGTTGCACTCGGCGGCGGGGGTGTTGAAACTGGCGGTATGTTCACGGGACTTGTGGAGGAAACCGGCGCCGTCGTGTCGCTGGAGGAACAAGCGGAGGCCTGGCGCCTGACGCTGGAGGCGGACCTCGTCCTGCCTCTGGCCATCGGTGACAGCCTGGCCTGCAACGGCTGCTGCCTGACCGTAGTCGCCGCCGAGGGCAAGCGCCTCTCCTTCGACCTTTTGGAGGAATCCCTGCGCCTGACCAGCTTCCACCAGTACAAACCCGGCGACAAGGTGAACCTCGAGCGCAGCCTGAAGGCCGACGCGCGCCTGGGCGGTCACTTCGTCAGCGGACACGTCGACTGCACCGGGGAGGTCACCGTCTTCGAGCCGCGCGGGAAAAACCACTACCTGCGCGCGGAGGTCCCGGCGGAGTTTCAAAAATACCTCGTCTACAAGGGCAGCGTCGCCCTCGACGGCATCTCACTGACCGTGGCCGAGGCCGACGACGCAGGCCTGGCCGTCTGGCTCATCCCGCACACGCTGGAGGTGACCAACCTCCACCAGCGCAAGGTCGGCGACGCCATCAACCTTGAGTTCGACCTGCTGGCCAAGTACGTCGAGAAGCTTTTACCCGAAAAGATTTAAACGCCCATCAACGAAAACCCTGCCATAGAACACCTCATGATGAAAACCCTCTTCCTTTCCCTCGCCCTTCTCGTCTGTCTGCTGCCCTTGCGCGCCGAAGACACCCCGGCCGCCACTCCCGCCGCCCCGGCCAAGGGCGCCAGCCCGGTCAAGATAGCCGCAGAAAACGCTCAACGCCTGCTCACCTCCCTGAGCGAAGGCAACCGTGACGTCTTTCTGGAAAACGGCAGCCCGAAGTTCCAGGCCGCCATGACCCCGCAGCTCTTCGCCGAGGCCAAGAACAAGCTCGGCCCCATACTGGCACGCCCGTCACAGCTCGACTACCTCGGCTCGCTCCGCAAGGCCGAGGATACGGTTTACCTCTACCGCCTCCGCCCCGACAAAGGCGGGGATGACTCCCTCGTCACCCTGGCCATGCGCGGCAGCACCGTCGTCGGCTTCTTCGTCAACTAACAGGGCCTCAGGCCCGCAGAAAACACCTTCGACGAAAATCGTACGATTTCCCTTGCATTTTAGAAATCCAAACGTATAAATATTATACAATTGAATATTAAAGCACCACTTCTTACCTCAAAACCTTTAAAGCCTACGGGCCTCCCTCCATGTCAGACATCACCAAAACCGTGCCCATCAGTGGGCGCATCGCTCAGGAGGATTATGACTTCCTGATGGCCTACGCCTTCGGCGGCAAGGTCACCGCGAGTGAGAAGTTGCGCCATATGGCCTCCTTCTTCCGTCATTACCATCAAAACCTGGGCGACTTCGCCGAGGGGCTTGAGGAGCTTAACCGGCTCCTTGAGCCCGCTCGCAAGAATCTCAAGCGGCTCGAGCACGAACAGGGCGCGCACTCCGAGGTGGTTGATCAGGCGGCCAACCTGCTCCCGCAGGCGCTGGCCTTCCTTATCAGCCGCCAGGAAGCCGTCAGCGCCAAGCGCGCCCTGCCCTACCTGCTGGAGACCGAGGAGCGGCTGCTGCAAATCAGCCTGCGTCTCGTGGAACACCTTTTACGCCTCGGCCTTACCCGCCAGGCCCCCGCTTATAACCCCCATTTGCTCGAGGGTAAACTCGACGCCCTCGTCGAATTGGTTGGACTGCTTTCACACACACCACAAAAATAAACTCAAACCCGATCCCCTAAGCCATGAGTCTACTGGATAAATTCTTTGACAGCAATCGCACCGATAGCGACGGCTGGAACCAAAATCAGCGCGAAGCGCTCGTCGACCTGCTCGTTCTGGCTATGTATGTGGACAACGAGCTGAACCTCTCCGAAGACGCCATTCTGCAAGCGCAGATTGACAACTTCCAATGGGAGGGCGAGTCGTCCGTCGAATACTATGTCGACAACGCCATCGGGCGCGTCCGCGCCATCCGCGGCTCGGCCTCCTCGGTCGATAGCTTGATCGCCTTCATCGCAGAGCGGCTGGACACCTACGAAGCCCGTATGACCGCAGCCGGCATCTGCGAGCGCCTGCTTGCCTCCGACGGCAAGGCCGATCCCGAAAAGGCCTTTCTGGAAAAAGTCCAATCCGCCCTCCAAACCCGTTAACCCACAACCGCCACTTACCATGAATGACAGTATCAGCAATCGCATCCGTCGGATCATCACCGGCACCGCCAGCTCCATCGTCACCAAGATAGAAGGGCTGGCCCCCGAGGCCGTCCTGGCCGAGGCCATCGCGGAGGTCGACTCCGCCCTGGACGAAGTCAAGGCCGAGCTCGGCCGCGTGACCGCCCAAAAGTATCACGTGACCAAGGCCATGGCCAAGCTCAACGAAGAGCATGGCCGCATCACCGAGCACATGGACACCGCCCAGAAGGACGGGCGCAAGGACCTGCTCGAGGCGGCCATCTCCCGCCAAATCGACATTGAGGACCAGCTTCCGGCTCTGGAAAATCAGCTCGCCGACCTGGGCCGCCAGGAAGCCGAGCTCAACCAGGCCATTGCCGGGCTCGTAGCCAAACGCAACGAGATGGACGACGAGCTCTTCGAGTTCAAGCAGGCCCAGCAGCAGGCCGTAGCTGGCGCCGACACGCCCACCGCCGAGCATGGCGCGCCACGTGCCAACCAGGCCGCGGCCAAGGCTGATCGTGCCGACCGTGCCTTCACCCGCGTACTGCAGGACGCCACCGGTGTACGCCGTACCGCCATCAAAGCCAACTCCGACGAGGCCGGCAAGCTCGTCGAGCTCGCCCACCTCAACAAACGCGCCCGCATCGAAGCCCGCCTCAAGGCGCTGGAAGCCTAAAAGCAGAAAGACAAAAGTCTAAAGCCTTTAGCCGCCAAGTAGCCTTCACCAAACCACTGATACCAACAAATCACCGATGTTAGCTTTAAGCTTTCGACTTTAGGCTTTCTGTTTTCCCACATGTTCGCCCACTTCACAGCTCCGGAAAACCTGCCCTTCGCGGTGGCGCTGGGGTTGTTTTTCCTCATCGGCATCCTGCAGACCGTCAGCCTGCTTACCGGCATTAGCCTGTTCGGCTGGATTGACGACCTGCTGCCCGATTTCGACTTCGACGCAGACGCCGATTTCGATGTCGGCGGGGACTTTGACGTCGATGTGGATGCCGAGGCCGGGCCGGACACGGTGGCAGAAGCCTCGCTGGTGGCACAGATCTTCGCCTGGATGAACTTCGGCAAGGTGCCGTTCATCATCAGCTTCCTGGCCTTCCTGTTCCTTTTCGCCTGCATCGGCTACAACGCGCAGCTGGCCCTCTTCGAAAGCGGGCTCGGAATGCTACCGGCCATTATCATCGCGCCTATCGCTTTCCTGGTGACGCTCTTCCCGCTCAAGTGGGCCAACGGCATCCTGGGAAGAGTCGTGCCGAAAGACGAGACCAACGCCGTCTCCAGCCACACTTTCATCGGGCGCGTCGCGGCTATCACCATCGGCGAAGCCACGCACGAGCGCACCGCCGAGGCCAAGCTACGCGGGCCCTTGGGCCGCACGCACTACGTCATGGTCAAAGCCGACCGCGAGGGCGACCACTTCCCGCAGGGCGAGCATGTGCTGCTTGTGGGCGAGGAGGAAGGCCACTTCACCGTCATCGCCGTGACCAACGAAAACCTCGACACCGAGGACGAGCACGCGCCACACACCTGAACCTTTAACGATACCGACCCGTATAAGCCGGGCCGAAAACCCTCAACCTAACCACAAAACGCCATGACCAATATCATCATCTGGGTATCCATCGGATTTGCCGCGCTGTTCTTCTTCGGCATCGTCCTGGCCCGCCTCTACAAGCGATCTTCCAAGGAAGTCGCCTTCGTCCGCACCGGCTTGGGCGGCGAAAAAGTCATCCTCGACGGTGGCTGCATCAAGTTGCCCATCTTCCAGGAAATCGTCGCCGTCAACATGCGCACCCTGCGCCTGCAGGTCGACCGCAAGAACGAAGACGGCCTCATCACCGCCGACCGCATGCGCGTGGACGTCACGGCGGAGTTCTACGTCCGGGTACGCCCGGAAAAGGAATCCATCGCCAAGGCCGCGCAGACCCTCGGTGAGCGCACGCTCCAGCCGGAGATGTTGAAAGAGCTGCTGCAAGGCAAGTTCGTCGACTCGCTCCGCGCCGTGGCCGCCGGCCTCAGCATGGAGCAGCTCCACGAGCAACGGGCCGAGTTCGTCCAGTCCGTGCAGTCCTCCGTCAGCGAAGACTTGCTCAAGAACGGCCTTGAGCTGGAGTCGGTCTCGCTGACCGCGCTCGACCAGACCGGCCGCGGCTACTTCAAGGAAGACAACGCCTTCGACGCGCAAGGCCTGGCCAAGCTCACGCTCATCACCGAAGCCAAGCGTGAAGAGCGTAACCGCATCGAGCAGGACACCCGCGTCAAGATCGAGACCAAGAACCTCGAAGCCGCCCGCCAGAGCTTTAACATCAAACGTGACGAGGAAATGGCCCGCCTCGACCAGGAACGCGAAGTCGCCTTCGCCAGCGCCTCGCAGGAATCCCTCGTGGCCACCGAGCGCGCCACCCGCAAGCGCGAGGCCGAGGAGGCCCGCTACATCCAGGAGCAGAAGGAGAAGGAAGCCTCCATCGCCTCCGAGCAGGCCGTGAAAGAGCGCGACATCCTGGCCAAGCGTCAGGTCGAGGAGGCCGACATCTTCCGCCAGCAGTCCGTCGACATCAAAGGCCAGGAGGCCAAGATCGCCGTGGCGAAGAAGTCCGAGGAGCAATCCCAGGCAGAGGCCGAAGCCTCCAAGGCCCGCGCGCTCTTCGTCAAGGAGGAGGAAAACGTCGTCACCGTGCGCGAGACATCCGTGGCCAATCGCCAGAAGGAAATCGAGTTGATCAAGGCCCGCGAGTCCGCCGAAAGGGAAGCCATCGACATCAAGGTGGCCGCCGAGGCCGAGAAGCAGGCCGCGCTCGACAAGGCCGAGGCCGTCGTCA
The DNA here is from genome assembly GCA_030432235.1 of Verrucomicrobiia bacterium. Classification (GTDB taxonomy): domain Bacteria; phylum Verrucomicrobiota; class Verrucomicrobiia; order Opitutales; family Cerasicoccaceae; genus JAUIHT01. The sequence continues at coordinate 16,986 of JAUIHT010000003.1, forward strand.
CCGAAGCCAAGGCCGCAGCCGAGAAGATCCGCATCGTGGCCGAGGCCGACGAAAAGCGCTTCGAGGTCGAAGCCTACGGGGAGAAGGCCATCAACGAGGCCAAGAACCTCCTCAGCGCCGAGATCATCAGCTTCGAGATTCGCAAGATACTCGCCCAGGTGGCCCCGCAAATCATCGAGGCCAGCGTCAAGCCCATCGAGAAGATCGACAGCATCCGCATCGTCTCCACCAACGGCTTCAACCTGCCGGGAACGAACGGCGCGAGCACCGATGGGACCAGTGTCGGCAGCCCCGCCCCCGCCGGCGGCATGCCCAACCAATTGGTCGAGAGCCTGCTCTCCTACCGCATGAACTCGCCGCTCGTCGACAACCTCCTCAAGGAGCTCGGTATCGACCCGACCTCCGCCGCCGGCCTCACCGCCCCGCTGGAAGAGGCCCTCGAAGGCAACAAGGAGGAAGCCCACAAACCCAAGCGCGAGGCGAAGCCCTAGGAACCTCCGTACTCTTCACCACACGAGCCGGTCAAGCCACTTGACCGGCTTTTTCGTGCCTTCAGGACTGAAGCAGCCGCAGCACTTGCTCGTGTAGAACAGGGCTGACGGAAGCCAAAGAACTGCGGCCCTGGGTCGGATCGGAGCCGTCCCAGCCGGTGATGACGCCGCCGGCGCCACGCACGACCGGGATGAGAGGCAGCAGGTCCCACTTTTCCATGTCCGGGTCGAACATGATGTCGGCCCGGCCCGTGGCCAGCAGCAGGTAGCCATAGCAATCGCCCCAGGTACGCGTCAGGCGGCAGGCGCGGCGCAACTTTTCCGCCTCGGGCTTCAAGGAATCCGGCGCGAAGTAGTTCGGGTCGCTGCACAACAGCGTGGCCTCGGCCAGGGAGTTGCACTCGCGCACGCGGACGGGCTTGCCGTTGAGCGTGGTGGTTTCGTTGTCGCCGATGAGCAATTCCCAAAGGATTGGCTGGTGAATCATGCTGAGCACCGGCTGGCCGTTATGCAGTAGCGCCACCATGGTCCCGAAGAGCGGCACATGCGTAATGAAGGACTTCGTGCCGTCGATGGGATCGACCACCCAGACGAACTCCGCGTCGGTATCAGCGTCGGGAAACTCCTCACCGATGACGCCGTGCCCGGGAAACTTGTCCGCCACTTGCGCGCGGATGTACTGCTCGGCCTCGCGGTCGGCAGCAGTCACGGGGGAGTCGTCGGCCTTGCGCTCGGTGGCCAGGGCGTCGTCGTCCCAGTGACGCCGGATGATGTCACCCGTGCCGGCTGCGAGTTCGACGAGGAAGTCCTTGTAGGGCTGGAGATTCATGGAGGTGAGCTAAAAGTGAAAAGCTCAAAGCTAAAAGCTAAAAGAAGGATGACAAGATACGCCATCGAACGGAGAGGCCTCCTCGCATTTCAAGACATATTTAAGCACGCTCTTCCGACTTTCTGCTTTTAGCTTTGAGCTTTTCACTTTTAGCTTCCCCCTCCATGTCCTGGCAAGCGCAGCCCGTCCACGTCCTCGATTTCGAAGGCAGCCCCCGCTACGGCGTCATCGAGTACGGCGTGGTGACGCTCCAGAACGGAGAGGTGGCGCGTTGCTACACTGCCCTCTGCGCGGCAGAGGAGGACATCGACGAGCGCGACGTCTGGCTGCACGGTCTGCGCCGTGCCGATACGGACGGCCACCCTCCCTTCCGCGAGCACTGGGACTTCTTCAACGGCCTGCGCCAGACCGGGCCGCTGGCCGCGCACCACGCCCAGGTCGAGCACAGCCTGCTCAAGCGCTCTTGGCCCTACCCCACTGCCGCACCGGACTTCTCCCGGGCCGATTGCGAGGTGACCGACTGGGGGCCGTGGCTCGACACCCGCGCGCTTTACCAGCGCTTCCATCCAGAGCTGCCCGAGCACAAGCTCGGCGCGCTCGTCAAACGTTTCGAACTACAAGAGGCGTTGGACCAACTCGCGGCGGAGCACTGTCCGCCCAAGCGTTCCAAGTACCATTGCGCGCTTTACGATACTCTCGCAGCAGCCTTACTGCTTCTACGTCTGGGCGAAACGCCTGCCTTGGCCGAAGCCTCCCTGCCACAGCTCATAGCCGCCAGCACGGGCATCCAGCCCGATACCCAAGGCGAACTCTTTTGAGCCCTATGGGATGAGGATTTTCCGGCGCAGGCTCTGGGCCTGGGGGTCGTCGGGATCCAGTTCCAATGAGCGCTCAATGGCAGCGAGAGCTTCCGCGCGACGGCCCGGCTCGCCGTTGAGCCAGTTGGCATAGTAGTACCAGACAACGTCGTTGTTCGGGGCCAGCTCCACCGCCCGTTCATAGGCCTCGCCGGCCTCCGCCCAGCGCTCTTGCAGAAAAAGTGTCTCGCCCAGCCGTATCTGGAAGTAGGGTGACTCTTCAAACATTTCGACCGCCTCACGCGCGTGCGTCTCCGCCTCACGCCCCAGCTCCAAACGGCGGGCAGGGTCGATGTAACTCTGGTCGGCCAGGGCCAGAGCCAGGAGTGACTGCGCCTCGGCATGATCGGGATAAAGCTCCACCGCTCCCTGAAGCACCCGCACACGCTTCTCATGAAATTCCCGGTCCGCACGCAGGGTCCCAAAGTCGCCGGAGAATTCGTCCGTCAGGCGATTGCCCTCAAAAGCGTACATCTCCGCCACATAGCTGCGCGTGAAGCCAATAGGCAGGAGGAGCCCAATCACTATCAACGCGACCGCATACCCCAGCCAGCCAAGCCGGGTCTCCAGCTTCCAAGCGCGCGGCGGCAGCATTTTGATAGCGATAGCGACGAAGACAGCCGCCCAGAACAGCAGGGCCGGGATATGCAGGTGAAATTCGATGAACAGATGCATCCCGAAGGCCAGCAGCGACAGCATGACCGCAGACAAGAAGAGCTTCTGATGAGGCATCACTCGCCGTCGTCGCCGGTTGCGCAGTACTTCGTCGAGAGCCACCCGATCGGGCATGGCCAACCACGCACGCCAGGTGAGAATCGCCAGCCAACCAAGGACTCCAAAGAAGAGGAGTACGCCGACAACCCCGAGGTCGCTGGCCACTTCCAGATAGTCGTTGTGCACATGGTAGGGCTCGGCGGTGAATCCCTCGGGCCGGTACTGGTCCAGGAAGTAGCGATAGCTGCCCAGACCGCTGCCGAAAACCGGGTGTTCAAGGAATACATCCCAGGCGGCCTGCCACATTTCCGGGCGGGTACGCTCGCCACCCTCCCCGGCGAAGTTCTCCCAGCGCGCCTGAAAACGCGTCGAGAATACCAGCAGGAGGGCCACCGTCACACCGGCGGCAAGAATCAGCAGGCCCGTCCAAATCGCGGCATACTTCTTTTTAAATCCGCAAAACCACGGCAGCAGGAGCAAACACAGGGAAAAGGCAAGCAGCCCTCCCCGGCTGATACTGAGTACGAGCCCGGACACGAACATCAGCGCCAGGTAGCCGCTGAATACCCGCAGGATGGGCGACAGATTCTTGGTCAGGGCCGCCAGGGCCGCCGGAAAAAAGGCCAGAATCATAAAGCCCGCCAGGCTGTTGGGCGACCCGAACGGCCCGCTGGCGCGCCCGGCGTACTGGGCATGCGCACTGACCGGATACTTCTTGAGCTCCAGCGGATTAAAGAGCTTCGGCAGCCATTCCGGATCGCGGAAGTACTGATTGTACGCCATGAGGACGGAGAGAAAACCCAGCGCCCCGAGCACGAGAAACAGGAACCAAATGTGGTTCCGGGTGCCCAAATTATGCACGGCCACCCAGAAGATGGCAAATCCCTGCAGGACCAGCAATGCCTCCCCACGGGCCGTCCAGCCCGTGGGGCTCAGCATCAGCCAGGACAGGCAAACATAGGCAACAAAGGGCAGGAAAGCCAAGGCGTACATGCTGACCGCCCGCTTGCGATCCTTCCCCAGGGAGAGCATCCACAGCGCATGAAAGATCAGCAAGGCGCCGGTCAGCCAGAGAAGGATCATCCGGGTTTCGGCTCGATCGCCACCGAGCTGCATGGTGGCCGCAGCCAACAAGACGGACAGTAGCAGAGTGACCACCCAATCCAGGGCATTGGACAGAGAGAGGTCTCCAAAGAATTCCAGGCGGCTGAGAGGAGCGCGGCGACTCATAGGCAGTTAATGCAGAAACAGAAACGCTAGGGATGCGAGCGGACTCAGGCAATCCCTTAACAACCCGGTCCGGCAGGACTATCTGCCCAGCTTGGCAATCCAGTCGGTGGCGGTGGCGCTTACGCCCTTGGCGAAGGCCTCGTCCGTGTCGGGCTTGGGCAGACCGGCCTTGATCAACCAGTGCTCGACATGCGTGACGCTATGGCCCGGCTCAAGCGTGGCCAGCGGCGCGAGAGTTTCCATCTCCAGCATGAAGTCGTTGCAGAAGGTCTCGTAGCAGCAGCCGAAGTCCGGGTAGGTTGCACCCTCCTCAACGAAGGCGTGCTTGATAAACGTGCCACCCTCCTGCCAGTAGGCCGACCACCCCGGATAGTTGGTGATACCGAGCTTCTGCGGCACGACGTTCTCCAAGGTCTCGATGCGGATGAAATCGCGGTGGAACTTCCAGCACGGCAGGCTGAAGTCGGTATAGGTCCACGGTACAACGGAGTAATTCGGCAGGAGATTGGTCTCGTGCGAACCCTTTGGCAGCAGTGGCAGAGCCAGAGCGCCGCCGCGCTCCATCACCGTCAGGCCCCAGGGGGCGCACTGGACGGGCCACAGGCCGTCGTTGCGGAGGGTGTGTGTCAGGCGGAAGCTTTCATCACCGAGGGCTTCGACCGTGATGGTCTTGTGCATACCGGCGGGATCGGCTTTGGGCGCTTCGAGCGTCACCGCCCGCTCGCCTTTGGCCCGGGGGATGACGGGCACGTTGTCGGGGTCGTAAGTGCGCGGATGGGCCTCGGGAGAGTGCCAGAGGCGATGCCCGCCACGCAGATGCCAGTCCGGCTCACCCTTGCCACCGAGCTCCTCCTGAACGTTGTGAAAGAGGTTCGGGCCGCCTTCCAGAGAGCAAGCCACCACACGCGGGCCGATTTCGAGCGGCATGACCACGCTGGCCGCGCCGGAGGTGAGCTTGAGGGATTTCCACCCGTGATAATCGATTTCAGTAAGCATGGGGGTTCAAAAAAGGAGGCACCATTCAAACAAGCTTTCGCCGAAAGGCACGGAAAAACGTCCTCAGGAAACCGCCGCCACGTACTTGGGCATGATGCCGCCGAAGCTGCCGTTGGAGAAAAACACCACGCAGCGCGGCCGGGTGGCGTCGGTCTTATTGCGCGTGGCCGCAACCAAATCCTCCAGCAGAGCTTCGTGACTGGGGAAGGCCCCGGCACAACAACCGTCCGCGTTCAAGATTTCCGCCATAGCCGTGGTGTCGAGCCGCTCGTCTGCGGGGATTTTCTCGGCGCGATGGACCGGCCCCAGGTAAACGGCGTCGGCCCTGGCCAGGGCTTCGGTAAAAGCGCCCTGAAACACATTGGTAGTGGCGGTATTGCTTCGCGGCTCGAAGCAGGCTGTCAGCCGGTGTTCGGGAAAACGCGCACGCAGACTCTCCAACGTGCCCGCGATAGCCGTGGGATGATGCCCGAAGTCTTCCACGACCACGAGCGCGTCCGTTTTCAACAGCATTTCCTGGCGTCGCTTGACCCCCTGAAATTCCGCCAAAGGCGCGAGGTCGATGGCCGCGAGCGGGTTTTCACCGTCCAGCAAAAGCCCGGCGGAAAGCGCGGCCACGGCGGCGTTGCGGGCGTTGTAGAGCCCGGGCAAGCTCCAGGCGATTTCCTTGCGCGCCTCGCCTTTCCACACGAGCGAGAAGCGGGAGCCCTCCGGGCCCTCGGCGAAGTCGGATATGCGCAGGTCGCAGTGCTCCCCCACCCCGACACTGACGCAGGGGCACCACGAAACCGGCAGGAGCGCCGCGAGGTTGGGATCGTCACCGTTGTAGGCCACCGCTCCGCCGCATGGGACAATCCGCAGCAGGTGACTGAAGCTGCGGGAAATATCCGCGAGGTCACGAAAGATGTCGCCATGGTCGAACTCGAGGTTGTTCAGGGCCAGCACACGCGGGCGGTAGTGGATGAACTTGCTACGCTTGTCGAAAAACGCGCTGTCGTACTCGTCGCCCTCGATGACGAACGGCGCCGTCGGGTGGCCAAAGCGCGCGCCCTCGGGCAGGTCCCGCGGAACGCCCCCGATGAGCCAGCCGGGATTGGCGTTGTTCTTTTCTAAAAGGTAGGCAGCGAGGGTGGACGTGGTGGTCTTGCCGTGCGTGCCCGCCACCACCAGCGCCGGACGCTCGCCGATCACCTGTTCGCCCAGCAACGCAGGCAGAGAGATGAAAGGCAGCGCACGGGTGTCGAGCAGCCACTCGACCTCGGGATTCCCGCGCGAAACGGCGTTGCCGACCACGACGAGGTCCGGCCCGAGCTGCTCAAGGCGTTCGGCATCGTAACCCTCCAGGATGGCGATGCCGCCCTCACGCAGCTTGTCGCTCATGGGAGGGTAGACGCCGCTGTCCGAGCCGCTGACCCGGTGCCCCTGCCCGGCCAGCATCAGCGCGGCATTCCCCATCGCCGTCCCGCAAACGCCCATAAAGTAGATGTGCATGTGCCAAGACGTTGGCGGCACCGTGCCCACCGCGCAAGGAGGAAGCTATCATTGTCCCTCCAAGGATGCCCCTTTGCTTTCGTTGAAGGCGGTCACCCAATGCTTCCATTTTTGTGGAAGTTCAAATTGAGGGATAAGCAAAGTAGACCCTTCGCTGGCCTCCAATTGTTGAAGCGAGATATGTCCGACGCGTTTACCATCGAGGAAGATAGTTGCGCCACCCGGTAATGCCTTGTCGATTCCTTGTTCAGCTTGCTCGGCCAAAGCCATGCGAAGCCTCTCGAAACCTTCAGGCGTGAGTGTAACGCCAAGGTAATACTTCGGTTCGACTTTCAATTCGGCATAGCGATCATCCGCAACAACGGACAGTTTTTCGACAGATTCGTCCGTTATGATGGGGTCGGCTTCGTAATGGGCAATGAAGTGATTCCCGAGCGCTTCGGAATGCTTTCGCTCAGTTGTATAGAGCTTAATTTCGACCAGAGACGCTTTGTCTCCAGGCTCAGGAGGCTCCGCGCATAAAACACAGGCAACAAGCAGTCCGGCCAACATGACGATTCGGACACCGTGCGGGCGCGTCGGGTTCCACTCGAAAGCCGATTAGAACCGCTCGGCTTCGAGGATGAGCTTCCGGCGGAGCGGGCGCACGTGCAGGATTTTGAGCAGCGCCACGAAGATGATGCCGAAGAGCGTCGAGGCGTAGGCGGCGACGAGGCTGGCCTGCACCACGCCCATGGCCAGCATGAGCAGCGAGATGACCGTGCCGGAAAGGCCCACATAAAGGCCGGTGTCGAAGAGGTTGTCCTCGTTCTCCAGCAGCTTGAGCCGCACCTCGGCCGAGGCCGGGGCGCGCTTGACCTGCCCGATCTTCACCAGGCAACCCGTGTAGATGACCAGCTGCACCACGAAAAAGATGAGCAGCACCAGCAGTGTGATTTGGTCGAGTCCCGAAATATCCATGGATGTATCCCCCACACTGGCGCTTTGCGGCCCGAGTTCAAACTCCAAAAACAGTTTACCCGGCTCGGTCACGGTCTGACTGAGCAGGCCGGGTTCCGTTGCCACAATGAGCCCGAGCAAGAGGCACCCGGCCAGGATGACATCCTGCGAACCCTCGATAAGTGGCCGCTCGTGCACCCGGGCCTGCCCCCACAGCAGCGCTTTCAAGCAGATCGCTAAGAGTAAACCCGCGACCAGCCACAGCCCGACCACCGCCCCGCGCGCCCACACCGGACGCCGGAAGGCAAACTGGGCCAGCTCCGGAGGCGCCTCCGGCAGCCACTGCAACCAGACCGGGCGCTCGAATATCGGCCGCGGTCCGTCTAAAAGAAAGGCCAGCCCCATCGAGCCACCCGCGACGCCCGCAGCGAGGTCCGCCTCGCCCTCATCGGGAAACGCTTCCAGAAAGGCCGCCACGTGCCCGGCCTGCTGCGACAGAATCACCGCCGAGTAGAGCATGGCGGGCTGTTCCGACTTGCGTAGCCAGGGCGTGATGCGCGCGAGCCCGTTCAGCCCCGGGGAGGACTCCACCCAGGCCTCCAGCGTGAGCCAGTTGAAGCGCCCCGCCGCCGCCAGCACGCTCAGGTAGGCACGCTCCAGAACAAGCAGCGCCTGCGGGTCGCCCTCCAGCGCGGCCCGGGCGGCGTTATCCAGGTCGAGGAGGACGCTCTCGTTGAAAGCCTCGGTCTGCGCCAGCAACGCGGTGGAGAGCGCGGCGATGTCCAGCGCGGCGCCTCCGGGGGCGTCCACCGGGAAAAGCTGCCGCCAGCCTGCCAGCGTACGTGTCTTCAGCAATGCGGCCACGGTGGGGTCCTTCGATTTCGACAGGAAGCCGGCCAGCCGCGCGCGGTTGTCCGAGGAAGCCAGCAGCGCCGCCAGCGGAACGTTTTTACCGTCGCCCTCCGGCACCCGGGGCAGCGTTTGAATAAACGCGTCGAAGAACGGGCTCGGTCCACCGGAGATACGGTAGCCCGGGTGTTCGGACAGGAGTTCGTCCAAGCGCACAGGCAAGCCCTCGGTGTCCAAATCGAGCTCCTGTGCCGCAGTTAAAAGTTCACCCGCCGGACCGGTTTGCCCACGCCGCAGGAAAAGCGCAGCGCGCTCCGTCACCCCCTGCCCCGCCTGCCGGGCCTGCTGCAGGACCTCCGGCGCCACGGCCCGAAAGCGCGCCGGCAGCCACAGTCCCGCCGCCACCATCGCGAGCGCAACGGCGATTCCAAACAGGGCGGCAATTCGGCGAAGCATGAGGGATAATGTTGGCCAGCAATCTCCCTCTGTCGAGAGCGCAACCGGGTCACCTGTGGCCCCGCCCAGAGATTGATTCTCAACAATAGAGAAATTTGAACGAATGTTTTAATGGCCGGTCAAAACGAATGTAAATAACCACAAACAGAATCCTTAATTACTGACTGAAATGGCTTTAAAAGAGCACTTTGAGGGCTCCGGGAACTGGTTGTTCCGATGGAGGAGCTTCCTGCCGCTGGGCGTTATCGCGATCTTCTTTCTCAGCCTGAGAGATTTCCACTTTATCGCCAACAGCCACCACCTGGACCATCTCTGGGAGATATTCTGCCTGGCTGTCAGTTTCTTCGGCCTCGGCATCCGCGTCCTCACGATAGGTTACACGCCCAAGGGCACATCCGGACGGAACACCAAGCAACAAATCGCCGACACGCTGAACACCACGGGCATTTATGCGACCACCCGCAACCCGCTTTACCTGGGCAACTATTTCATGGGGCTCGGCATCGCCCTCTTCGTCCACACCTGGTGGCTGGCCCTCATCTATAGCCTGATCTTCTGGCTCTACTACGAGCGCATCATCTTCGCCGAAGAAACCTACCTGCGCAAAAAATTCGGCCAAACGTATATGAACTGGGCCGACCGCACCCCGGCATTCCTCCCCAAGCCCTGGCAGTACACCAAGCCCAGCTTACCCTTTTCCCTGAAAAATGTGCTGCGGCGCGAGTACAGCGGGTTCTTCGCCGTGGTCGTCTGCATGTTCCTGATGGAAACCATCGGCGACACCCTCATCTTCCACAAGCTGTACTTCGAAACTGAGTGGCTCTACGCCCTCGGCATCAGTTTCGTGATTTGGTTCAGCCTACGCGCCCTTAAGAAAAAAACGCACCTGCTCGACGTCGAAGGCCGGTAGCGGCCCCCACAGCTCCGCGAACATCCGTTCGCATTCGAATTGCGCCCATAGCGTCCAAAGTGGACGCGTGGCGCCAGATTGGCTGCTTGTCGCTATGACAAAAGTGAAGTCGCGTTTCGGCAAGAATTCCCGTATGACAAATTTACGTATTTTATACTTTTCAAAGATGTTAAAAACCGTAAACTGTAATGGAAACAACTACCGCACATCATGCTATTCATCACCAACCGCTTTCCCAAACAAAGCATCCAGACACGCGTCGGGCGTAAGTTCGATTTTGATTTACGCAACAATGCCGCCAGCAACTCGGTCTACTTCTGCCAACGCCATGGAGCAGATCAATACACGGAAATTGGCAGCACCAACTTCCTCTCCATACTGAAAGAAGCCCGATACCGCCAGATACTCATCTATATTCACGGCTTTTCCAATCTGCCCGAGAGCGTGTTCGAGGCCACCGACGAGCTGCAAAAGCTGTGTGAAAATGCCAAAGAGCGCGAGGTGCTGGTCGTTCCCATGGTCTGGCCCTGCGATGACGATTTTGGCATCGTCCAGGATTATTGGGATGACCAAAAAGCTGCGGACGCCAGCGCCTACTCCTTCGCGCGCGTCCTGGAGAAATTCATCAAGTGGAGGAATTCCAACAAGTACAACCCCGAGCAGGACCCTTGCCTGAAGCGCATCAATGTACTGGCCCACTCCATGGGTAACCGCGTCCTTCGCGAGACGCTGGCCGCCTGGAACAAGTACGATTTGGCGGACGGTGTACCCCTGCTTTTTCGGAATACCTTCCTGGTCGCATCAGACATCGTAAACGAATCCCTGGAAGAAGGCATGCGCGGAGAGTACATCTGCCACGCATCCCGCAATGTCATCTCGTATTTTGCCTCGGACGACCTCGCCCTGCGCGCCAGCAAGGCATCCAACTTGAAAAACCGCATCGCATCCCGCCGACTCGGGCACACCGGCCCGGAAAACATGGAGCTGACGCCGCCCAACGTCTACGCGGTCGATTGCGACGACGTAAACACCGCCTACGATTACCCCAAGGGCCACTCCTACTTCCGCTCCGGGCGGGTCAGGGGCGAACCCGGCCTAGTCTTCAAACACATATTTTCCGCCTTGGTCACCGGTCGCGTCTTCCCCGACGACGAGTACCGCCGCACCAGCATCATCCGGGAAAGCTAGAGCTGTTTACATAAAGTCGTAGCCGTTATCTGGTTGGTTCAGCATACCGTCATCAAGGCTGAAAGCCTTATCCACCGTAGCCAGGGGCAACGCCCCTGGTAGGCTGATAAACAATTATCGCAGGCTCCAGGCCTGCTCCAACTATGCGCTACGCTTGTAGCAGGCCTTCAGCCTGCGAGTCTGTTACCTTCTCAATCCTAGGGCGTCGCCCTAGGCTTCGTTGGATCAGGCCGTTGGCCTGCAAAATAACAGCTACAACTTTTATTAAAGCGCGCTAGCGCATACTCCTGGAATGCGTCCTTCGTGGTTAAATCACTCTTCACCGCACCCCGGCCAGCACCAGTTCACCGATGCAGTGGGAGACGTGGGCCTCGGTGATTTCGACCTGGACCAATTCCCCGATGAGGCGTTCGTCGCCGGGGAAGATGATTTTGCGATGGCCGCGGTTGCGCCCGAGGAACATCCCTTCGCCGCGCTTGGCGGGGGCTTCCACCAGCACTTCCTGCGTGGTGCCGAGCAGCGATTGGTTGCGCCGTAGCGACGTTTTTTCCAGGACGGCAAGCAGCTCCTGGTTACGGGCGCTTTTGACCTCGTCGCTGATCGAGTCGCCAAGAGGCTCGGCGGCGGTGCCGGGACGCACGCTGTACTTGAAGACGAAAGCCATGTCGAAGCCGACGTCCTCGAAGACCTGCCTGGTCCTCTCAAAATCCTCCTCGGTCTCACCGGGGAAGCCCACGATAACGTCCGTGGAGACCGTCACCTCGGGCGCGTTGGCGCGAACGGCATCGATGATACGCTTGAAGCGCTCCACGGTGTAGGGTCGCCGCATGGCCTTGAGTATACGGTCAGAGCCGCTTTGCAGAGGGAAATGGAAATTCTCGCAGAGCTTGTCGAGACGCCCGTAGCAATCGATCAGATCCTGCCGGAAGCCGACCGGGTGCGGGCTGGTGAAGCGGATGCGCTCCAGGCCCTCGACGGCGTTTACCTTTTCCAGGAGCTGCACAAAGGGGCTCTTGCCGTCGACGTAGGGGAACTCGCGCACGCCGTACTGGTTGACGATTTGCCCCAGCAGCGTGACCTCCTTCGTTCCGTTGGCCACCAGTTCCGCGACCTCGGCGACGATGTCGTCCATAGGCCGCGCGCGCTCGGGGCCACGGGTTTTCGGGACGATGCAGAAGCTGCACTTCATGTTGCAGCCCTGCATGATGCTGACGAAGGCGCTGATCTGCCGCCCCTCCTCCACGTGGGCCCGAATGGTGTTCTGGCTGCCGGCCTCGGTCTCGATGTCGACGATGCTCTCGGGGCGCGGTCCCTGCCCGCGCATCGTGGCCAGTAATGCGTCCAAATGCTCCGGGACGCGGTGAAATTTCTGCGTGCCAACGAGCAGGTCCAGATCCGGCAGGCTGTCCAGGATGTCCGCGCCGCGGTTCTGCACCATGCAGCCCATCAGGCCGATAATGCGCTCGCGGCCTTTGCGCTGGTCCTGCTTGAGCAGCCGCCCGGCCTTGCCAATGGCTTTTTGCTCGGCCAGCTCACGCACGCTGCAGGTATTGAGCAGCACCACGTCCGCCTCGTCCTCGGCCTGGACGATGCTGTAGCCCCGTCCCCGGAGCATGGCTGCCACTGCTTCCGAGTCGCGCTCGTTCATCTGGCAGCCGTATGTCTTGATATAGACGCGGTTCATCTGCGAATCGCGCAACAAACCGCAAAGCCGCGCCGTGGTCAAGATCGGAGGAAGTTGTCAAGCTGGCCCGCAACTTGCATTCAGGTGAGAACCAGCTACCAAAAACTATGGACGAGGAACAGCCTATCCGCGTGTTTGTCTACGGCACGCTCAAGCCCGGCGGCCACTATTGGGACCGCTTTTGCGAGGGCAAGGTGGTCGCGTCGGAGCCCGCCAAGGCAAAGGGCCGCCTCTATCACCTCCCCCTCGGCTACCCGGGCATGGTCATCGACGAATCCTCCTGGGCCATGGGCTATATTCTGACATTGAAGGACGAGATCGCGCTGGTCGGCTTTGACTATCTGGAAGGCTACGACGAAGAGCGCCCACCGGAGGAAAATGATTATGATCGGCCCATGATCGAGGTGTTTTCACCCGAGGGCGACTCCCTCGGTATGGCCTGGACCTACACCATGACCCCCGAGCGCATCACCGAACATCGCGGCAAACTCGTCGAAAGCGGGGACTGGGTGGCGCCATTCAAAGGCGCTAGTGCGCAACCATGGCCATCAGCCTGACGTTGTACTACTCCTCGACAATCCAGTAGGGCCGACCGCCATCGACTGGTAACCAGAGGAAACTTCCGCTCGAAAGATCGCCGTCGTCGACTCTTTTATCGATTTGCAGGATCACGTCCATGTTGGGCTCGTTCAGGTTTCCCACACCGACTGCCGCCGTCACCCCTGCCGCAGCGTCGATATCGATATCCCACAATCCGCCTATCGGGGTTTGTGTTTCCATAAAGTTGGGCGGCAGATACTCCAAAAAGTCAGCCGGCGCCGTACCCGGCCCGGTATCGGCGGGGTAATCGCCATTGTCCAAGGCGTAAACCTCCATGGCGCTTTTAAAGACCCGCAAATCATTGGCGAAGGTCGCGACCACGGAATTCTGCCTCACTTTTCCAAAGAGAGCCACGGCCATGGTCGCCAGCATCCCGATGATGACCACGACGATCATGATTTCGACCAGCGTAAAGCCTGCACTACCCCGCCTCACGGTGTAATATTCTGGAGAAATCAGGTCAAAACTTCAAGCGCTCGTATTTTTTTCACATTCTGCTTACTTCGCTATTCCGCATGCGCCCCACGGGCTATTATTGCCACCGTCTCAGTGCGCAATAAGCGCCATGGCGGCGAAGCCCAGCACAACCAGAACGAATTTGACCCAGCGCCCGGCCGACCGGTGAAAGACCTCCACGAGGATGTCCATGCTGGCAATGTAAAGGAAGGTACCGGCGGCCAGGGCGTTGAAGACCGCCTCGGCCCACTCGACATGCCCCCCGTGCAGGCCGTGCATGGCTAGCATCCCGGCGACAATCCCCGCCGGCGTGACCAACGAGAACACGACGATGAGCTGGTTCACCCGTCGGCGCGTATACGAACTGCCCACCAGCGTCACGCCGAGCGCAAAGCTCTCCATCAGTTTGTGGGCCAGGATGGCCACGAGCACCGCCAGGATCTGTGCTCCCTCCTCTATGGCCCCCAGGGCCAGCCCGGCGAAAAAAGCGTGCATGGACAGCGCCACCAGCAGCACCGCGGGATAGGTTGAGTTCCCCACCGCATGGTGGTGATGGCCAAGCGCCTCGTCCACCATACGCGGCTCATCGAAGTCCTGGCGCGGCGGAGCCACCTTCTCAATAAAGAGAATGAGCAGAAAACCCGCCGCCGCCAACAGCATGGCCCAGGGAAAAACATGGACGTGCTCCCCGGCGTGGACCTCGGCCAAGTGATTAAAAGCCTCATGCGCATGCGGCAGCAGGTGCAGCAGGCCCGCCCCGAGGAAAATCCCGCCCGCGAAGGCGTTGCCCAGGCTCAGCCAATGCGCCGCCCCCGCCTGCCCGCGCAATCGCGTGGGCAGGAAGCCACCGGCCAGCGCCAGCAGTAACACCGCCAGCGCCCCAATTGCCTTGAGCCAATCCGGATCCATTCGGCGGATTCAGGAGAGCCCCGGACTATAACGCAAGCATTTTGCAATAACAAGGTTTTCACGCAAGTGTGACAGATTTCACATGACGCAGGATCACTGTGACAGGTGTGACAAAGTGCGCCATTCCCAGACGCTCCAAGGCGTCACCAAACGAGGCCAATAATTTTTAAGTCATTATAAAACAATGACTAATGACTAAAAATGCACCGTGGCGCGGCACCTGCATAGGGATGGGCATGGGAAAAGTTTTAGGAATTGATTTAGGAACCACAAATTCTTGCATGGCCATCATGGAAGGCGGCGAGCCCGTCGTCATCCCCAACAGCGAAGGCCAGCGCACCACGCCCTCCGTCGTGGCGTTTGCTAAAAACGGCGAACGATTGGTCGGCCAGGCAGCCAAACGCCAGGCCATCACCAACCCGCAGAATACGATTTTCTCCGCCAAGCGCCTCATTGGCCGCAAATACAGCGAAGTGCAGGAAGAAGCCAAGCAGCTTCCCTACAAGATCGTGGAAGGCAAAAACGGCGACGCCTGGATCGAGGCGACCGTCAACGGCAAGCAGGAGCAGTTCGCGCCGGAGCAAATCTCTGCCATGATTCTGCAGAAGCTCAAGGCCGACGCGGAGGCTTACCTCGGCGAAAAGGTCACGCAGGCCGTCATCACGGTGCCCGCGTACTTCAATAACCCCGAGCGCCAGGCCACCACCGACGCCGGTAAAATCGCCGGCCTCGAAGTGCTCCGCATCATCAACGAGCCCACCGCGGCCTCGCTCGCCTACGGCCTCGACAAGAAGGCCGACGAAACCATCGCCGTGTATGACCTCGGGGGCGGCACGTTTGACATTTCCATTCTCGAAATCGGCGACGGCGTCTTCGAAGTGAAGGCCACCAACGGCGACACCCACCTCGGCGGTGACAACTTCGACTCCGTGCTCATCGACTGGCTCAACAGCGAGTTCCAGTCGCAGAACAACACCAAGGTCAACCTGCTGGCCGACCCGATGGCCAAGCAGCGCCTGAAGGAAGAAGCCGAGAAGGCCAAAATCGCCCTCTCCAGCGCCCAGTCGACCGACATCAATCTACCCTTCATCACGGCCGACGAAACCGGCCCGAAGCACTTGAACGTCACCCTCAGCCGCTCGAAGCTTGAGCAGCTCACCGGTGAACTGGCCAAGCGCACCGAGCTGCCCGTGAAGAAGTGCATGGAAGACGCCGGCGTTTCCGCCAGCGACATCCACGACCTCGTACTCGTCGGTGGCATGACCCGCATGCCGCTCATCGTCGAGTCCGCCCGCAAGCTCGCCGGCAAAGAGCCCCACAAGGGCGTCAACCCGGACGAAGTCGTCGCCATCGGCGCGGCCATCCAGGGCGGCGTGCTCCAGGGCGACGTCCGCGACGTCCTCCTGCTCGACGTCACCCCGCTGACCCTCGCCATCGAGACCGCCGGCGGCGTGGCCACGCCCATGATTGAGCGCAACACCACCATTCCGACCAAGAAGTCGCAGACCTTCTCGACCTACGCCGACCAGCAGACCGCTGTCGACATCAAGGTCCTGCAGGGCGAGCGCCCCATGGCCGACGCCAACAAGCAGCTCGGCAACTTCCGCCTCGACGGCATCCCGCCGGCCCCGCGCGGCGTGCCGCAAATCGAAGTCACCTTCGACATCGACGCCAACGGCATTTTGAATGTTTCCGCCAAGGACAAGGGTACCGGCAAGGAGCAGAAGATCACCATCACCGGCTCCTCCGGTCTCTCCGAAGAAGAAATCGAAAAGGCCAAGAAGGACGCCGAGATGCACGAGTCCGAGGACAAGGCCCGCAAGGAAGCCATCGAAGCGCGCAACCAGCTCGACGGCCTCGTCTTCCAGACCGAGAAGACCCTCGGCGAAGTTGGCGACAAGCTGCCGGCCGAAAAGCTGCAGCCCGTCAAGGACACTGTCGAAGCCGGCAAGAAGGTTCTGGAAAACCAGGAGGCCAAGAAGGACGAGCTCGAAGCGGCCGCCAAGGCCATCAGCGACGCCTTCTCCGCCATCGCCCAGGACCTCTACGGCCAGCAAGGCCCCGAAGGCATGGACCCCGCAGCCGCCGCAGCCGCGAACGCCGCTGCCGGCGCCACCCCGGGTCCCGAGGCCTCCAGCTCCGGCACCAACAAGCCCGACGACGACGTAGTCGACGCCGACTTCGAAGTCGTCGACGACGAAAAGAAGTAATTTAAACGGTTAATTGCACAGAAGGTCGCAAAGAACGCTAAGCCCAAAACACAACAGCAACCTTTGCGCTCTTTGCGGCCTTCTGTGCAAATCCCCTTTCAAACCAATCAACCCTAACAACCAACACACACATAACTATGGCAACCGCAGTTGCACCGAAGATCAAACCCCTCGGCGATCGCGTACTCGTGAAGCAGATCGAAGAGGATGAGCAAATCAAGGGCGGGATCATCATCCCCGACTCCGCCAAGGAAAAGCCACAGGAGGCCAAGGTCATCGCCCTGGGCACCGGCGCCAAGAACGAGTCCGGTGAAGTCCAGCCCTTCAACGTGAAGGTCGGCGACATCGTCATCACCTCCAAATACGGCGGCACCGAGGTCAAGTTCGGCGGCGAGACCTACCAGCTCGTGCGTGAGGACGACATCCTCGGTATCATCGGCTAATCGCCGCAGTCTCGACTGAACCCGGAACACATTAACAACCAACAATAAACAACTTAGATATTATGGCTAAGCAAATTCTGTTCGACGAAGCCGCCCGCAAAAAGATTTTGAGCGGCGTCGATACTCTCGCCAAAGCTGTCGCCGTGACGCTCGGACCCAAGGGCCGCAACGTCCTCATCGACAAGAAATTCGGCTCCCCCACCGTGACCAAGGACGGTGTCTCCGTGGCCAAGGAAATCGACCTGAAGGACCCCTATGAAAACATGGGTGCCCAGATGGTTCGCGAAGTGGCCTCCAAGACCTCCGACAACGCCGGTGATGGTACCACCACCGCCACCGTTCTGGCCCGTGCCGTCTACAAGGAAGGCATGAAGAACGTCGCTGCCGGAGCCAACCCGATCTACCTGAAGCGTGGCATCGACAAGGCTGTCGCCGCCGCCGTTGAAAAGCTGGCCAAGGACAGCAAGAAGGTCTCCAGCCGCGAAGAGGTCAAGCAGGTCGCGACCGTCTCCGCCAACTGGGACATCGAAATCGGCGAAACCATCGCCGACGCCATGGACAAGGTCGGCAAGGACGGCACCATCACGGTTGAAGAAGCCAAGGGCATCGAAACCACCCTCGACGTCGTCGAAGGCATGCAGTTCGACAAGGGCTACCTCAGCCCCTACTTCGTGACCAACGCCGAAGCCATGGAAACCGTTCTCGAGGACGCCTACGTGCTCATCCACGAGAAGAAGATTTCCAGCCTGAACGACCTCCTCCCGCTCCTCCAGAGCGTGGCCAAGACCGGCAAGCCCTTCCTCCTCATCGCTGAGGACATCGAAGGCGAAGCCCTCGCCGCCCTGGTCGTCAACAAGCTGCGTGGCACCCTCAACGTCTGCGCCGTCAAGGCTCCTGGCTTCGGTGACCGCCGCAAGGCCATGCTCGAAGACATCGCCGTCCTCACCGGTGGCCGCTGCATCACCGAAGACCTCGGCATCAAGCTCGAGAACGTCCAGGTGGCCGACCTCGGCCAGGCCAAGCGCGTTGTCATCGACAAGGAAAACACCACCATCGTCGAAGGCGCTGGCAAGGGCTCCGACATCCAGGGCCGCGTCAAGCAGATCCGCCGTCAGATCGAGGAAACCTCCTCCGACTACGACCGCGAAAAGCTGCAGGAACGCCTGGCCAAGCTCGCCGGTGGCGTTGCCGTCATCAACGTCGGCGCCGCAACCGAGCCTGAAATGAAGGAGAAGAAGGCCCGCGTCGAAGACGCCCTCCACGCAACCCGCGCCGCCGTCGAAGAAGGCATCAGCGCTGGTGGTGGTGTCGCCCTCCTCAATACCGCCAAGGCCATCGAAGCCGTCGCCGCCGAACTCGAAGGTGACGAATCCATCGGTGCCGCCATCGTGCGCCGCGCCATCGAGCACCCGCTCCGTCAGCTCTGCGCCAACGCCGCCATCGAAGGCAGCCTGGTCGTGCAGGAAGTCCTCAAGGGCAAGAAGAACCACGGTTACAACGTCGCCACCGGTGAGTACGAAGACCTCGTCGCCGCCGGCGTCGTCGACCCGACCAAGGTGACCCGCTCGGCCCTGCAGAACGCCGCCTCCGTGGCCGGCCTGCTCCTGACCACCGAGTGCATGATCACCGACGAGCCCGAGGAAAAGTCCGCCGCTCCGGCCCCTGACATGGGTGGCATGGGCGGTATGGGTGGCATGGGCGGCATGATGTAAGGTAGTCGAAAGCCGAAAGCGAAAAGCTTAAAGCACGACAGCCAACATCAGCACTCAAGCAACTTTCAAGCGCCTCCGGTTTACTCCGGGGGCGTTTTTGTTTTGTAGAGTGCCAAGCGGGTGTGCAGGCTGATCGCGCCATGCTATCTCTTGACCAATTCGACAAAGCCCGCGCCTTTATTTACCGGCACGGGGACCTGCTCACCTACCGGCGCTTCGCCTGGCATTTCGAAGGCGGCAGCAAAGACGCCTACCTAGACGCCTTGGCCGGTTACCAGAACGCCGACGGCGGCTTCGGCAGCGGCCTCGAAAAGGACATCCTCGCGCCGGACAGCACGGGCATCGCCGCGGAGATGGCCCTGGGCTATCTGGACGAGATGGGCGTCAACGACGGGCCGGTCTTTGAACACGTCCATGAGTGGATTGTCCGCAATGTGACCGAGAGCGACAAGCTGCCCCACCTGGTCGAAGCCATCAAGCGCTACCCGCATGGCCCCTGGTGGCTCGGTGAGGACAAGACACGCCTCCTTGGCGTGTCCGGCTATTTGGGAAAACTGGGCAAGGCACATCCGGCGGTCAGTGAGGCCGCGGCGACGGTGTTTGAGAAGAACTGCCTGCCGCTCCCGGACAAGTTCACCCTCTACGAGTATCCTGCCTTTCTGTTCCTGGAGCACGATCCGGCGGCGGAACGTTTTCCCGATTGCCGCGCCGAGCGCATCCCTAAGCTACTGGCCATGCTCGAGGGCGACAACACGCACTACCCGCTCTACTTCTGCTATAACCGCTGGGAGTCCGGCGAAATCGAGCCCGCCGTCTGGAAATCGGAAGCGGCCAAAGCCGTAACCACGCTTCAGGAGGACGGCGGCATTGAGCTGACCAAGTACAAGCAGATCGATTCCTACGCGGCCTGGCGTCCTATTTGGACCCTGGATTTGCTGGTCATCCTCAAGCGAAAGAACCTGTTACACGTTTAGGTCGCTCTCAGCCAAACGTGAACTCCACCAGAACCGGGCGGTGGTCGGAGGCGTAGGTGCGCAGGACCTCCGTGTGCGTCTTTTTATAGGGGGCGGGCAGCAGGACGAAGTCGATGGTCTTGCTGGGCATGTGCGAGGGAAAGGTACGCGCGCCCTGCGGATAGAGGTGGTAGTCGCCGTGGCCTTTAACGAAGTGGAAGAGATGCGTGACGGCGTCGTCCACCCGCTCGGAGCCGCTGTTGAAGTCACCGCAGATAATCGGCGCCAGGCGCTGGCCGTTGCCGCCGGGGTGCGGCCGATCCGTGATGAAGGCGATGATCTTCTCGACCTGCTCGATGCGGCGTTTGCGCGAACGGAAGTCGAGGTGAAGGTTGATCAAAGGCAGGTGGTGGTTGCCGACGTCGATCTCGGCATACAAAAAGCCCTTTTCACCCAGCGTAGCCTGACCGAAGGGATTATTGGCCCACTCATGCACCGGGTAGCGCGAGAGCACACCGTTGCCGTAGCTTAGTTGCTTCTTACCCGTGCGGGTGGTGTTGATGCCATAGAGCTGGTGCATATGGCCGCTGTGCCCCTGGATGATCTCGAGCAGGTCCAAATGCTTGTTCCAGTGGGAATCCTGGTCGACCTCCTGCAGCGCCACGATATCCGCCCGGCTGGTTTTGACGACCTGCGCAATCTTCTCCAGGTTCTTGCGCAGCTTCTTCTCGCCATGGAAGCCCTGGTAGAAGGACAGACCGCGCCCGTGCGCGATGTTGAAGGTCAGTAAACGAAGGGTGGTCGGCATGAAGCAGCATGAAGTTTGTAGACCTGCCCCTAACTTTTCAAGCTCTCCATCGCTTTGATTAGAGAATCAAAAGTCATATTACCTGTCGTGCTGATAGCGGAACGATAAAAATTTCGAGCCCGCCATCGGTTTAATACGAGTCACACGGCAAAAACCTATCTCGTTGACTCTTGAGCGATTAAAACTTCCCAAAGCGGCCAACCATCGCTTAGGTAGGGCCGGAAACATGATTGGCGATTTCATCATCATGCTCCTCGAGGGGGGCAAAGCCTTCTGGCTTTTTGTCACCACACACATGGTGACGCTGATGGGCTTCATCATCGGGCTGCTGGTCATGGGGCAGCTCATTCGCCAGCGCCGGCAAACCAGTAACATCTTTGCCTGGTTCCTCCTTATCATCCTGATGCCCTTCATCGGGGTCATCCTGTACTTCCTCTTCGGCGGGACCAAGAGCCGCACCGTCCTGCGCAACAAACAGCGGGTGCGCAAGTTCACCTCCGAGCTGGCCTGCAAGGCCCACCCGGACATCGCGCCGGACCCCGATCACCCCTACGAGTTCGCCACGCTGGAGGGCAACAGCTTCGAGTTCCTGCCCGACGCCAAGACGTGCTTCGACGCGCTCTGCCGCGAAATCGAAAACGCCACCGAGAGCATCCATATCATGACCTACATCCTCGGCGACGATGAGGCCGGGCGGCCCGTGGTCGACCTGCTGGCCAAACGCGCCCGGGAAGGCGTGGAGGTCAAGCTCCTCATCGACGCGCTCGGCAGCCTGGGGCGCGGGGGCAAGTTCACCGACCCAATCCGCAAGGCCGGCGGGCGCGTGGCGCGCTTCATGCCCGTGCTGCCGCTGCAGACGCGCACCTCGGCCAACCTCCGCAACCACCGCAAGGTCGCCATCTTCGACCATAAGCGCTGCCTCACCGGCGGACAAAACATCGACACCCGCTTCATGGGGCCCAACCCCACCCCGGAAACCTTCCTCGATTTTTCCGCGGTCATCGAAGGGCCCATCGTCTCACAGTTCAACCGCCACTTCGTCAGCGACTGGTGCTTCGCCACCCGCGACGATGTGCAGGAATTTCACGACGAGCTCATGTACAAACCCGAGCCCGCCGGGGACAACACCATGCGCCTCGTGCCGGGCGGGCCGGACTTCGAGCGGGACACCCTCTGGGAGCAGCTCATCATCTACATGCAGGAGTGCCAGGAGGAAATCCTCATTGTCACGCCCTACTTCCTGCCCGACGACGTCATCTTCGCCTCGCTGGCGGTTAAAGCGCACCGCGGCAAGAAGATCACGCTCATCATCCCCGAGCACTCCAACCAGAAGATGGTCGACCGCGCCCGGTACTTTTTCCTGCGCGAGCTCCACGACGACGGCGTCGATATCCAGTTCTACCAGCCCGGCATGGTCCACGCGAAACTCTTCATCGTCGACCGCAAGATCGCCATGATCGGCTCAGCCAACATGGACCGCCGCAGCTTCTTCGTAAACTTCGAGATGGGCCTCTTTATCAAGTCACCCGAGACCATCAAGCAGCTCCAGGCCTGGGCCGACGCCCTCCTGCCCGACTGCGAGCCCTTCCACCGCTCCGAGAAGGCCAAGGCCACCGCCGGCCGCGTCTTCCTCGAAGATATCGCTCACCTGATGATGCCGCTATTATAGCAGCGATAATATCTGGCTGCTCGGACAGTTTTGCTTTGTTTTCAAGCAGCGGCGATGCTAGCAACATGGACATGTCCGATGATCGCGATGCAGTCTACAAGAAGATAAGCCAAGCGCTCGCCCCGCTCAAGAGCGCCGGAAAGCAAAGCCCCTATCCCGACTGGGACGACGCCATCACCGTCTGCCATGCCCATCCCGAGTACGACTCGCTGTGGGAGCTTTTTACGGAGAAGATGAAGGCCGTCAACGGCACCCCGCTCAAAGGCCTGGAAGCCCTCGGCGCCTGGCTGACCGAGGCCAAGCAGACCATAGGCTATTGTGACCCCGCCCTGGCGGATACCTTGAAAGCCGTGCCCAGCTTTGCCGGCATTACACTGGAAACCACCTTCGACCGTGAGCGCTTGGACGACTATGCCTTCGGCATTACCCGTGCTTCCGGCGCCATCGCCGAGAGCGGCACGCTCATGCTCAAGGACGCCGTAACCTCCTCGCGCCTCGGCGCCCTCGCCCCCTGGACGCATATCGCGTTGCTTGAGCCCGGCGCACTGTACCCGGATATCCCCACCGCCTTGGCAAACCTCGGTGACGACCCCGCCATCGTCTGGGCCACGGGGCCTTCCAAGACCGCCGACATCGAAGGCATCCTCATCGAGGGTGTCCACGGCCCCGGTACGCAGATCTGCTGCCTGCTTGATTAATACACGCCCACTTTACCCTGCGCCATGGCCCAAGCGAAACTCATCGAGAGCATATCCGTCCGGGAATTCTACGAGTCTTTTAAAGAACACCTGCAACTCGACCTGGTGGCGGGAGAACGCGGTCTGAACAAGGTCATCCGCGAAAAAAGCCTGAACCGCCCCGCCCTGGCGCTGACCGGCTACTATAAATATTTTGCCAACAAACGCATCCAGCTCTTCGGCGCCGGGGAAATGGGCTACCTGCGCGACTCCCCGGAGAACAAGCAGAAGAGCATCCTCGAGGGCATTGTGGATAAACACATCCCTTGCTTGATTATTTCCCGCAACCTCGTACCGCCCCCGGTCATGCTTGAGGTGGCCGAGGAGTACCGTGTGCCCACGTTTCGCACGCCTCAAAAATCGAAGGACTTTACCGCCGAAGCCACCGTGCTGCTGGAGCACAAGTTCGCCCCGCGCACAACCCTGCACGGCACCCTCCTCGACATCAAAGGCATCGGCACGCTCCTGCGCGGCAAGAGCGGTGTCGGCAAAAGCGAATGCGCCCTGGCCCTCATCGAGCGCGGCCACAGCCTCGTGGCCGACGACCTCACCTACGTCAAACGTGTGGCCGAGACGGAGATCGTCGGCTCCTCCGCCGAGCTCAACCGCGGCTACATGGAATGCCGCGGCATCGGCATCATCAACATCGCGGAAATGTTCGGCATCCGATCCGTGCGGCTGGACAAGCGCATCGACCTGGTTGTCAGCTTTCACGAATGGGTTCCCGGCACCCCGGAAGAGAGGACCGGCCTGGAAGAGAATTTCTACAACATCCTCGATGTGGATGTCCCGCATGTCGAAATCCCCGTGCGGCCCGGACGCGACCTGGCCCGCCTGACCGAAGTGGCCGCGCTGGTCCAAGCCCTCAAGCGCATGGGTCACGACTCGGCCAAGGAATTCAATGAGCGCCTGATCGAGGCCATGGCCAAGAAGTGACGCGACGCGCGCAAAACTGCGGTTAATAGCCCGCACTCACCTGCTGATCGCCACGCAGCCCCGTGAATAACTCGAAAAAACGCGGGTCGATTGAAAAGTTACAGGCCGGTAACGACGCGCTCAAAAGTACCGGAAAAAGCAACTAAAATTTTTTTTTCGACGCGTATACCACGCCAAGTATTCAGTCAGACATCATGCCAGAAGATCCACACCATGCGCAACCTGCTCAGAATACGCACTTTTCTAAATCAAAATCTTCCAGTGATACAGAAGCATTCACCGAAAAAAATTACCCACGACCCATTGTGAACAACATGTTCAAAATATCCGCTTGCGAACGGAGATTTTGAACCCTTAACTCGGACCACTACAGACGAGTGGGGAAACGGTCAGATTTTAGCTTTGCCCCTAAAAAAGCTTTGAACACTTTTGACCAGTTCCTCTTTGTCGAAAAATTCTTAATTTATTTATATTCATACCGTTATGCACTTTGCTAATCACTTCTCTCATTTTCGGCCAGCTTTATGCTGAAATGATCGTTTCTACCTTTTCCAGGACGACAAATTCGTCCTTTTCAAGGCCTCTGGGCCAAGATCCCCGTATTCAAGTATTTGTGAATAAACACTTAAAATTTTCCATTTCTGTAAATGTCCCAAAATACCCATTCCGCCAATCTATGGGATGCCGTTAAATCCGATTTTCGCTCACTCTTTCCAGACGACGTATATCAAACTTGGTTCGAGCCGATGAGCTGCGTCGGCGAGGCCGACGGTGACTTAACGCTTTCCGTGCCCAATGACTTTGCCGCCATTTGGGTGCAGGATAACTATCAAGATCTCATCACCCGCCGTCTGGAGCAAGCCACGGGCCGTAGCATGCGCCTGCGCTTCGAAGTCGACGGCGGCGACTCGTCTGAAACCGAAGAGGAAAGCGCCGCTCGCAACGGCCAATCGGATGAAACCGCAACCCGCGTCCCCGCCAAACCACGGGTGACCCCCGCACGTGAGCGCAACCTCGGGTTCGTTCTTAATCCCAAGAACACCTTTGAAAATTTCGTGGTAGGCTCGGGCAACCAGCTTGCGCACGCCGCCTGCATCGCCGTCAGTAACGAACCCGCCAAGGCCTACAACCCGCTCTTTCTCTACGGGGAAACCGGGCTGGGCAAAACGCACCTGATGCAAGCCGTCGCGCAGCACACTCTGAGCACCCACAGCGATGCCCGCATCGCCTACATCTCCACGGAAACCTTCACCAACGAGTTCATCAGCGCCATTCAGGAGAATACCGTTACACGCTTTCGCCAGCGCTACCGTCAGGTCGACGTGCTCCTGATTGACGACATTCACTTTCTTTCGGGCAAGGAGCGCATCCAGGAGGAGTTTTTCCATACCTTCAACGAGCTCTTCGAATCGCAAAAGCAAATCTTCCTCTCCAGTGACCGTCCCGCCAGCGAGATCGCCAAGCTGGAAAACCGCCTCGTCTCCCGCTTCCAGTGGGGTCTGGTGACCGACATCCAGCCGCCGGACTTCGAGACACGCCTGGCCATCCTGACCAAGAAGGCCCGCAGCATGCAGCTCGATGTGCCGGAGGATATCCTGCACTTCCTGGCCGAGCGCGTGGCGCGCAACGTCCGCCGCATGGAAGGCGCCCTCACCCGTGTGGCCGGCTACACCGCCCTCATGCAGGGCAAGCTGGACATCCCGGTGGTCGAAAAACTCCTCGGAGACATTCTTCAGGAAGAAGCGGAAAACCAGGTCACCATCGAAAAGATTCAGGAAAAGGTCGCCGACTACTACAAGCTGCGCCTTTCCGATATGGTGAGCAAACGCCGCCCGTCCAACATCGCCTTCCCCCGCCAGATCGCCATGTACCTGAGCCGTATGCTGACCACCCACTCTCTGCAGGAGATCGGGCAGTCCTTCGGCGGGCGTGATCACGGCACGGTTATCCACGCCTGCAAGACCGTGGAAAACATGATGGACCAGGAAGACGCCGTGGCCCGGGCCGTGGAATACCTGCGCAAGCAACTGGGCAACAACGGCCCCATCCGCAAGTAGTACCGCTTCTCAGTGCGCTTGAGAAAATCGATGCGGAGCATCGTGGCTTCTCATAAACGTGCCTTTGGGGCAAGAACTTGATCGTACCCAGACGCGAGCCATGTAGCCCCAAGGCGAGCCTATCAACGCGGATGAATGGTATTAATCCAGATACGGCTTGTACTCGGGCACGTAGCGCTGGATGAGCTGCTTGAGCTGATTGCGGTCCAGAGACTCGCACTGCTCCTGAAGCTCCTTGAAATACGACTCGACCTGCTCCAGCGGCGTGGGCTTCGCGGTGTAACGCCTGACACGCGGGTGGGACGTGCTGACGTACTCCTCTTCTTTGGTGTAGTGCAGCTCTTCGTATAATTTTTCACCCGGTCGCAGGCCGACGAACTTGATCTCGATATCGAGGTCCGGCTCGAAGCCGCTCAACTCAATCAATTGGCGCGCCAAGTCCACAATCTTGATAGGCTTGCCCATATCCAGAATGAAAATCTCACCCCCGCTACCCTGGGAGGCACACTGCAGAACCAGGCCTACCGCCTCCGGTATGGACATAAAGTAGCGCGTTACCTCCGGATGGGTCACCGTAACCGGACCACCCTCGCGGATCTGATTCTTGAAGATAGGAACCACGCTGCCGGATGACCCCAGGACGTTGCCAAAGCGCACCGCCATGAACTCGGTCTTGTTACCCTCCTGCTGCGTCAGCGATTGCAGGTAAATCTCGGAAAGGCGCTTGGAGGCACCCATGGCGTTGGTGGGGTTGATGGCTTTGTCGGAGGATATGAAAACAAAGCGCTTCACGCCGAACTCAATCGCCATGCGCCCGAACTGGGCCGTGGCCAGGGTATTGTTTTTCAGCGCCTCGCCCGGCTGTTGCTCAATCAGAGGCACATGCTTGTAGGCCGCCGAATGGAAAATAACCTGAGGGCGGTAACGATCCATGATGTAGCGCATGCGCTTCTCATCCGAAACATCAGCCAACAACGGCAGGATCAGTGCGTTGAAGCCCTCCGAGTGCAACTGCTGCTCAATGGCAAAGAGGGCCACCTCGGAATGGTCCACCAGCAGGAGGCGGTGGGGGTTCTTCGCCGCTATTTGCCGGCATAGCTCACTACCGATGCTGCCACCGGCCCCGGTGACCATGACGACCTTCTGGGCAATAAGCGCATGCGCCTCGATGCTGTCGGTATCCAGGGACTGACGTCCGAGAAAATCCTCCAGCTCGACGGGACGCAACTGATCGGCACGAATCTGACCGTTTAGCAACTCCTGAGGCGAAGGTACGATGAGCAAATCGAGCTTTTCACGGCGCGCCAGCAGTAGAATCTCCCGAATGCGCGCAGCAGAAATCGCAGGCTCGGCGATGATCAGACGGTCCAGATCGAATTTCGCCGTCGCATGCACGATGGAGTTGATGCCGCCAACCACGCGAACCCCGCAGTAGGTGCAGCCGATCTTCGCAGGGTCGTCATCAATGAAGGCGACCGGGGTCATGCCAAAACCGCGCTTGGTCAACAGCTCGAGCGCCAGGCCATTACCGACGAAGCCCGCCCCAATGATGGCCACACGATGACTCAGGACGCCGCCCCGGCCCTTGATGCCATAGGCATCGCCCCGGATAAATTGCAGCAAGGCTCGCAGACCGCCCAGGAAGAGCAGCGCCAGCATGAAATCGATGAGGATAATCGAGCGTCCGGGGCAGTCCTTCCCGCCAAAAACATACCAGAGGTAAAGCTCGAAGGCTGCAGTCAGCCCCAGGGCCATGGCCAACTGGATGAAATCGTAACTGCGCATGCGCGCGGACATGATCTCGAACTGGCCGAAGGCGTACAGGACCACCATTTGCAGCGGTATCAGCCATAGCATGACGGAAACACGTTGCTCCTGAAACACCTCCGGAGTCTGGAATTCCCAGCGAATCTCGTAGGCAAAATACAAGGAAGCCGCGCAAAGCAGGCCTATCAGACCTATGTATGCCAAGTTTTCTTTGGGTAGCGGTTTGGCCATAAGAAAAAGAGTTATATCTAAGAATCCTGGCATTTTGAACAAGACTATTCCCACCCGCCCTCTTGACGCCGTCCGGGCGGGCTTTCACTATGGCGGCATGGAATACCGCAATCTCGGAAACACGGGCCTGCGTGTCAGCGCCCTTTCTTTTGGCGCCTGGGTCACCTTTGGGGCACAAATTGAGGACGATACCGCGGCGGACTTGATGCGCACCGCCTATGAGGCGGGCGTGAATTTCTTCGACAACGCCGAGGCCTACGCCGGTGGCCGGGCTGAGCTCGTCATGGGTAAGATCCTCAAGGACTTCGGCTGGCCGCGCAGCTCCTGGTGCGTTTCAAGCAAGGTCTTCTGGGGCGGGCAACAACCGACCCAGCACGGCCTCTCCCGCAAGCACATTCACGACGCCTGCCACGACGCCTTGAAGCGCCTCCAGGTCGACTACCTGGACCTGTTTTTCTGCCACCGGCCGGATCACCAAACTCCCATCGAAGAAACCGTCGCGGCCATGACGGACCTCATCCGGCAGGGCAAAGTGCTCTATTGGGGCACCAGCGAATGGACCGCGCGCGACATCGCCCTGGCCCACGAGGCCGCCGCCCGTAACGGCCACTACGCACCCGCCATGGAGCAGCCGCAGTACCATTTGTTCCACCGTCAGCGGGTCGAGGTGGACTACGCGCCACTATACCGCAATCCCGGGCTCGGCACCACCGTCTGGTCTCCTCTGGCTTCCGGGCTGCTCACCGGCAAGTATCTGGAAGGCGACCCCGGCGACACACGTATCTCCCTGGAAGGCTACGACTGGCTCAAGAAGCGTTTCGAGGGCGAAGATTTCGAGCAGAAAATCGCCGTCATTGCCAAGCTGGCCAAACTGGCCGACGAGCTTGGCATCACCATGCCTCGCCTGGCCCTTGGCTGGGTTCTGAAAAACCCGCACGTGAGCACCGCGATTCTCGGCGCCTCCAAAGTTTTCCAACTCACGGAGAATCTCAAAACAATCGACGATATGCCCAAAATCACCGCCGACGTCATGGCGCGCATCGAGGAAATCGCGGGTTCGAAACCCGAGCCGGAGCAGCAATTTTAAGATAAATCGTTCTTCCCCGTCGGAAATAAGGCAAGAATACCTCGGCAAAAAACGGGGGAAATCACCCAGGGCGCTTTGTTTGTGGTTGCCATGCTATTGTATCGTTGACTAACGTCTGCGCTGTTGTCGCACGGCCCTCCCGTCGTGCTTCGCCTTGAACTACTGAACCCGAATCACCTCATATGGACGAAGCTGCTTCTCCTTCACCCAGCGTCGAAAGCTTACTCGCAGACTATAATGCCGCCCAAAAACAGCGCCGAACCGCGCGCTATTTGATGACTCTGCTCATCGCCACCATTGTCTTCATCTTCATCCTGCTCGGCGTCGGCGCCGTGCAGCATTTCCAGAAAAACGAGATCGATGCCTTCGGCTTGGCCCTGACCGCCGAAGCCGCGGTCATCACCCCCATGGTTATGGAGGAAGTCGGTCAGGCCGCCAATCGTGCCGCTCCTCAAATCCAGGATATCTTCGCCCGGACCTTTACCGAGAACGAAGAGCGCTACGTCGAAGTCCTCTCGGATAACTACATCGCGCTGCAATCGTACGCCCAGGCACGCTGGCCGCAAGTCGAGGACGCCATCGCCGAGCTCGTCATCGAGCAGGAGGACACGGCCCGAAGTACCCTGCTCCAGTACATCCCCGAGGATAAGCTGGCCCAGTTGAGCTTGTCCTACGACCAAGCCTTGCGCGCTTATATGGAGGGCTTCTTCTCCGAACACTTTGCCGGTGATATGGTCACCGCCCAGGACATGGTGGATAAACTGCAAACCCTGGCAGAAACCGAGACGGACATGCCTCCGCCGGACAGCCAGTACATCATCGGGATGTTCCTCGAGCTACTCGGGCTCCAGATGCAGGATAACGCCTCGGAATAACGGTATCACCCAAAATACGGAAAGGATTTCAACATGTCTGAAAAAGAAACCGAACAACTGACCGCCTTTATCGCCGAGGAAGCCCGCAAGGCCCGCAAGGCAACTACCTCGACTTACATCTTCGGCCTCATCGCCGCCTGCATCATCGGCGCGTACATGGGCTTCATCCTGCATATGGAAAAGACCTTCCTGCAGCCGGACAACCTTGCCTACCTGATGCGCCTGGAGGCCGAAGCGGCTCTGCCGGGAATCATCCGTGACACGGAAAACGCCATCGTCGAAAGCGCGGCCAATGGCACCCAGCGCCTCAGCGACGAGTTCATCTCCCTGGTCCCGCGCATGACGGCAGCCGGCATGGAGCAGATTGACCTCACCTACACCGAGCAAATTCCGTTCATCAGCACGGAGTTGTCCGCCATCGTCGAGGAGTACATCCATCTGCACGGACCCGAGCTCGCCTCCTTCGCCAACGAACACACCAGCCAGGAATTTGCGACCTACTTCACCGAGGAGATGATGGCCGAGTTCCACCGTCAGCTCGATCAGCAGTTGAAGGACTCCTACGAAGGGCGCGACTTGGCCTACTTCAAGGAAAACCTGACCGACTCCATCATCGCGATGAACCAGACCGTGGACGAGCTGGTGGCACAACACCCGGACACCATGGATCGCCGCACACGCCTGCAACGGCGCCTGCTGGCCCGCTTGGTTGCCATGGCCACGGCAACGCCCGAAACCGACCAGTAAATCCACCGCAACCTATTGCCGAGGGCAAGCCGCGGCCGACATTCAGTTATTTTGTAGGGTTTACAATCACGTAAAACGTGTCAGGCTGGGCCACCGTGTCCACCCAGATGCAGATTGCCGAAATCCAGGGCCTCTACGGCCCGGTCACGCTGTCAGAGCGGCTGATTCAAAGGATATGGCTCCGCCGGGACTTCCGGCAGGACCACTTGCGCACTGCTTCCGGCAAGGCCCTGCGGGTTTTCCATCCTGGCCGCTGGAACCTGCAGGAGGGGCCCGATTTCCTCGGGGCGGATCTGGAGCTGGACGGCCAGCGACGGCGCGGCGACGTGGAAATCCACTTCTACGAGCAGGACTGGCGCGGCCACGGCCACCATGCGCAAAAACGCTTCGACGAGGTCATCCTGCACGTCGTGGTGTTTCCGCCCAAGCCGGATACCGTGACAACGACCCCTTCGGGCAAACACCCCGAGACCTTGTGTTTGCTCCCGCACCTGCAAGAAGACCTCGAAGCCTACGCCGCCGAGGAGGCCATGCGCGGCTGGGAAGGCGACACTGCATCACTGCTCGAGGGCTTCCTTTGCCAAGCACCGCAGGTACGGGCGGAGCAATTGGTGGAAAACGCCCGAAAGCGCTTCCTGCAGAAAGTGGGCTTTGCCCGGCATCGCCTGGAAGCGGACTCGTGGCAGCAAACGCTCCATGCCATGACGCTGGAAGTGCTGGGCTACCGGCGCAACCGCGCCCCGATGTCCGCCATCGCGCAGGCCCACCCACCGCAAGCCCTGCCCAGGCACGATGCGGACGATCTCTTCCAGTCGCAAGCCGGCCATTGGAAACTCGCCGGACTGCGTCCCGCCAACCACCCACGCCAGCGCCTCGACCAATACCTGCAACTGCTGCAAAAGGCACCCAACTGGCAGGCGCGCTTAACGGCCTGGGGCAAATCCCAGCGTGTGCGTGAAGGCACCTTTTCCACCGATACACGCCTGTACCGCAAGGTGCGGCGGCTCACCGCCCAGCGCCGGGAAATCGCTGAAGACATCCTCGCCGCCTCCATCGGCGGCACCCGGCTGGACACCTGGATGGCCGACGCCGCCCTGCCCCTGCTGGCCGTGCGGGAGCCCGCCGCCTGGTTCCCGCTGTGGTTTCACTGGTTTCCCGGTGATATGCCCGAGGCCGTCACGACCATCCTCAGCCAGGCGGAGTTGCCACCGGTCAAACAACCACGCGGCAATGGCTGGGCCCAGGGAGCCTGGCAGCTATTCCTCGAAAGCGGCTTGTAATTGCCAGCATTTCGGCAAATGCTCTTACTGCCATGAAAGCACTCAAGTGGATCGCCATCATCTTGCTCGTAGTCGTACTCCTGCTCGTCGGCGGGGTACTTATTTTCGTTAGCAGCGCAGGCCTGCAGAAGTCCATCGTCATGGGACAACTGGAGGGCAAGGTCCAGCACATCGAGCTGGACTACTTCAAGGCCGGCTTTTCCTCGGTAACCGTCCGCGGGCTGGTCCTCGATCAGGACGGCACCCTCATCGAGCTGCCCTCCGCGGAGGTCGACTACTCACTGATGAGCGCCCTCTTCAGCAAGAAGCTGGTAATCAGCAAACTGGCCGTGGACGATCTGGCCGTGACCCTGCCTGCGGCACGCCCCAGGCTCCCCATGGGTCCCGGGCCGGTCATCCTGCCGGACCAGCAAAAGCCCGCCGCCAAGCCCAAGCCGGAGGAAACCAAACCTGCCGAGCCGAAACCCGAAAAGAAAGAGGAACCGCGAGAGCCGCCTCCGCCCTTCGAGGGCATCTTCGGCAAGGCCCAGAGCCCGGTGCAGCTCTACATTGACGGCGTGGACATAAACGCCACGGTCGCCATGACGCCCGAGCGTAAGTTGAAGGTCAAGGTCACCGGCGGCGGCATCGCTCCCGGCGCCACCGGCAGCATCAAAACCCAGGGGGTTCTTACAGACAGCTCCGAAGGGGCCGCCGCCGCCAAAGTCGAAGTCGACAGCACCCTGCAAATCGCCCAGACCGACGACAAGCGCCTGAATTCCATTATTCTCGATGCCAAAACGGACGCCTCCGGCGGAAGCCTGACCGAGCCGGCTTCACTCGTGGCGAAGCTGGACCTGCATCAGGAAGACTCCGGCAAGGAAGTTTACACCTTTACACTCAACGACGGCTCAAAAATCGACCTTATCGATTATCAGGCCTATTTCGACCCGGCGAAAAAGCAACTTGCCGGCAAAGCCAACGTCAAGGTCACCCACCGGGCTCTGACACCCATCACCGGCGGCAATAACCTGCCATTTTACAATCTTCAGGGCCAGGCCTCCTTCGATCTGAACAGCGATACCTACGCTGGCAGCACGGATATCACTGCCCAAGGCCTTCTCGTTGCCCTCCGGCGCGTCAACTCGAAGCTCAAAGCCGTCCCCGACCTTGAGTTCTCCCTCGAATACAACGGGACCATCACCTCGACTACCCTGACCGCCAAAAAGGCTATCTTCGACCTAAAGGAACGTGACGGCGCGGACATTCTTGCGGTGAATCTTTTGCAGCCCATTACCGTGGGCGAACATTTCGACCCCTCGACGCTCTCCGGAAAAATTGCCGAAGTGGACCTCCAGCGTTTCTCTCTGAGCTGGATTGCCCCCATGGTGGATGGCTTGGAGCTTTCCTCCGGCAACCTGCGCGGAAAATTGGTGGCACGGGCGGACAAGGGCACGGCCACCCTGACCACCAACAAACCCATCGTGCTGGACACGCTGACCGTCAGCCAATCGGGCAAACCCCTCCTGGAAAACGTATCGGTAACCACAGTTTTCTACGCCAGTCTGGATAAGGACTCTTTTACCAGCGAGCTTAAGAAGCTGGATGTTCGGAACGCCAAAGGCCATCCGCTCATCAGCGCCACCGCGGAATCACAGGGCAAAATCAAGGACGGCAAGGCATCGGACACCTCGGTCAAAGCAGAAGGCAACGTTTACTTCAGAACCCTCCTCCTGCAGCCGTTCGCCGCCCAGCCCCTGGCAGGCCCGGTGAACCTGAAGCTGAACCTCTCGGCCAAGCAACCCAACCCCGAAAAGCTATTGGTAGAAACCCTCGCCATCGTCCTCTCCGGGAAGGACAACGCCGAGCTCGCCTCCGCCAAGCTGCTCAAGCCCCTCGACCTCAATCTGGCCGACCCGAAAAAGAACACCCCGGAATCCATGATTCAGGGCGATGTGCTCCAAATCCTCCTCACGGAGCTGCCCCGGGACGTCATCAACGCCTTCCTCGGTGACACGAAGATCACCTCGGGCAACGTCACCGCGGATCTACTCGTCAGTGGCGACGGCAAGAACGTAACCGTCTCCGGCAAGAAGCCCATCCTCGCCACCAACCTCAGCGTATCCAAGGCAGGCCAGCCGCTGCTCAAGGATATCAACGCAGTCATCGAGCCCAACATCTCCCACAACAGCAAGAAGACCACCATAGATATTCCCACCATCAAGCTCAAGAGCGGCCCGGTGGAGCTGGCTTCCGGCAAGGCTGAAATCGTGGCCACGCCTGGCGGAGCCTCACCTCTGGAGCTCGCCAGCTTCGATCTGAAAGCCGACCTTGCCCAGATACTGGAGCAACCCGTCCTGGCCAAGATGAACAACCTCGCCGCCGGCACCGCGACGATGAGCGGCAAGGTGACTTCGTTGGTTGACGGCACCTACGACATCAAAGTCGACGGCAAAGGCCTGCGTGTCGTTCAACCCGCCGGCACGATCAAAGGCTTCAGCCTCACCGCCGAGGGCAAGCTAGGCGATACCATGACGATCAAAGCGCCCCTCGAAATTAACGGTCCCCGCGGACAGACGGCAGCCCAGCTCGCCGGATGGGTCAAGCCGGGCAGCAAGCCCATGGCGTTCAAGATGGATGCTTCCGGGAAGACCATTTACACCGAGGACCTGCAGCTGCTCGCCGCCGCCTTCAAAAAGCCTGAGCCCGCCGCCCAGCCCGGAGCGCCCGCACCCACTCCCGCTCCCACAACCCAGACCAAACCCGCAGCCACCCCCAAGCAAACGCCGGTCGCAACGAGCAAGCCCTCCCCCACCGCGCCACCGCCCTGGGCCGATTACAACGGCACCGCTACACTCAAAGTGGCAAAGGTGGTCCACGGCGATTATCAGGTCACCGATATTGATGCCGCCTTGAAGGTAGATCCCACCGCCGTCGTGCTCAAGCCTGCCCAAGCCGTACTTCTGGGCGCACCGCTCAAGGCCAACATGACCGTCGACCATCAGCCCGGCCAGCGCCCCAAGGCCCCCTACGGCCTCGACGCCAACTTGAACCTGACAAAGTTCGACATCGGCAAATTCCTCATCATGACTCAGCCGGGCAAGACGCCTCCCCTGACCGGGCAGTTTAATGTCTTCGGCGGCGTCCAGGGCACCTCCGCCGCACTGGAAACCATCGCCGAACGCGCCCAGGGCAAGTTCACCATCAAAGGAGGTCCCGGCCAGCTTCGCGCTTTGGCAGGCGTCAAGGGAGGCGAAACCACTGGCAAGATAGCCAGCGGGATAGCCGGAGCCGCCAGCCTGTTTCTCGGGGATCGCGTGCGTGAACTTCCCGCCCTGCAGCAACTCATTTCGCTCTTACAGCAAATCGACTACGACACCTTGCGGATCGAGGCCGAGCGCGCCGCCGACCTTAACATCAATCTAAATACCTTCCTGGTTCAGGGCCCTCAGGTGCGGCTACAGGGACAGGGACAAGTCAAGCATGTGGCGGGGACTCCTATCCCGGAACAACCGCTCAACGTAGCCGTGTCCCTCGACGCCAAAGACCGCACAGCCAACCTGATGAAAGAGCTACGCATGATTACCGGCAAACAAGACAAGCAGGGCTACTTCTCGGGGCCTACGTTCAACATCACAGGCACCCCGTCCGCGCCCGACTTCTCTGAGTTGAACACCCTCATCAGTAAATCCGCTACTGAAATCCTCAGCGGCGGGTTCGGCGGTAAAGTCGACAAGAGCGAAGCCACCACCGAAAAGGAAAAATCGGATTCCGAACAAGCCGTCAAAAGCCTCCTCAACGGCCTCATGGGTAACTAACAAAAAAGGCGGCCCATAACAGGCCGCCTTCTATCTAAAAAACTGTCCGCCGAATTAAAGTGACTTTACGGCGGCGACGACGGCCTCAGTTGTGATGCCCAGCTCCTTGAAGACCAGTGGAGCAGGTGCGCTGATGCCGAAGCGGTCCGTGCCGATGCACTTGCCGGCCATACCGGTGTAGCGCGGCCAGGCCAGGGTAACCCCTGCCTCGATCGAAACGCGCTTGGCGCAGCTTGGCGGAAGCACTTCGTCCTGATAGGCCTGCGACTGACGGTCAAAGCGCTCCCAGCAGGGCATGGAGACGACGCGCACGCCGCTACCGAGCTCCTTGGCGGCTTCGACGGCCAAGTGCAGCTCGCTGCCGGTCGCCAGAATGATGGCCTCCAGCTCGGACGTTTCCTTAATCAGGACATAGCCGCCCTTGAGGGTGCCGGCGCGACGGTCCGCCACCGGGACTTCCTTGAGATTCGGAATGTTCTGACGGGTGAGGATGAGAGCAGTCGGGCCTTCCCCGCGCTCGATGGCGGCGGCGTAGGCAGCGGCGCATTCCTCTGGATCGCCCGGGCGGTAGACGTCGAGATTCGGGATGCAACGTAGCGCCGAAACGGTTTCGACCGGCTGGTGCGTGGGGCCGTCCTCGCCGACGCCGATGGAATCGTGCGTCCAGATGTAGAAGACGGGCAGCTTCGCCAGCGCAGCCAAGCGTACGGCGGGGCGCATGTAGTCGGAGAAGGTCAGGAAGGTCGCGCCGGAGGACTTGAAGAGGCCGTAGTAGGCCATGCCGTTCATGATGGCGCCCATGGCGTGCTCACGGATGCCGAAGTGCATGTTGCGACCGGCCCAGTTGTCCTTGTCGAAGTCACCGCCGTCCTTGATGTAGTTCTTGGTCGAGCCATGCAGGTCAGCCGAGCCGGAAATGACCAGCGGGCACTCCTTGGCGATGACGTTAAGGATTTCAGAACCGGCAGCACGAGTGGCCACGGCTTTCTCCGGGTCGAACTCAGGAATGGTCTTGAGCAACTCCTCCTCGGTGGCGTGCTTGTGAGCGAAGCCATCCTCCAGCTCCTGGGCCATGGCGGGATTGGCTTCCTTCCAGGCTGCGTAGGTGGCCTGCCACTGGTTGTAGTCTTCGATGAGGGCGGCCTTGTGCTCGGCGAAGTACGCGCGCGTCTCTTCGCTGACGTAGAATTTCTCCTCGGGCAAACCGAGCTTGAGGCGGTCGGCGTCGATGAATTTCACACCGGCTTCCCCGTGGGCCTTGTTGGTACCGGCCACTTCCGGGATGCCACGGCCGATCTCGGTATGGCAGATGATGAGCTTGGGCTTGCCGTTATCGTCCTCCTTGGCCTTCTCGTAGGCTTCGAGGATAGCTTTGAAATCGTGCCCGTCGGGCAGCGTGATGACTTCCCAACCGTAGGCTTCGTAACGTAGGCCGGTGTCCTCGCACTGGGTCTTGTCCGCCATGGCGTCGAGAGTGACGGCGTTGCTGTCGTAGAAGAGGATGAGGTTATCCAGGCCGAAGCGCCCGGCGAAAGCGCCTGCCTCGGCGGAAATGCCTTCCTGCAGACAGCCGTCACCGGCCAGTGCCACAATGTGGTGATCAAAAATGGTGTGCTCGGACGTATTGTAGCGAGCAGCCGCCATCTTGGCGGAAACGGCCATGCCGACGATATTACCCGTGCCCTGCCCCAGAGGGCCGGTGGTGGCCTCGACGCCGTCGGTCTCGCCAAACTCGGGGTGACCGGGAGTCTTGGAATGAAGCTGACGGAAGTTCTTCAGTTCTTCCAGAGACAGGTCGTAGCCGCTCAGGTGCAGCCAGGTGTAAAGGAACATACTGCCGTGCCCGGCGGAGAGGACGAAACGGTCGCGGTTGTACCAATGCGGGTCCTCGGGGTTAAAGCTGAGGGCACTGCCGAACAGCACGGCGCCGATTTCCGTGGAGCCCAGAGGCAGGCCCAGGTGACCGGAGTTGGCGGCCGCGACGGCGTCCATGGCGAGGCCGCGGGCTTCGGTGCAGGCTTGTGTGAGAGCGTCTGTATTCAGTGGCTTGGTATCTGGCATAGTCCATCCGAGGCTAGCGGCAACAGGCCCGATGGAAAGCAAAACTTTTCACTGCCAGCAGCACGCGAAAAAAAGTCGCATAAATGACACACAGCACGCCGTAAAAAAGCCTTTGCAACCAGTAGATGTGCTTGTATGTTATATTCAGAAGTTAAGATGAACGCTCTCGACTGCACTCGCTTACGTAAGCTCCTGGCTTTGTCCTGTCTCTTTTTGCCCCTGGTTGGCTTTGCTCAGGATGACACTAAAACCATCGATCGCCCGGGCTTTACGATGCAATACCCGGCGGACTGGGTGCTGGCCGACAAGCAGTCGGACTTCGATGCGGATCGCTTTTTCACCATTGATACGGACGGACGCTCCAGCATCACCATCGAGATTTTCCCGGCGGTCGAAGGTCAGGATCCGGATGACCTGCTCTTTAACGCCATCTACGTTTTGGACGGTCCGCTGGTTGACACCTACTCGCGCTCGAACTTCAGCAAGTGGGGCCGCCTACAAGGCGAAGGCACCCACCTGAAGGGCAAGGTGATGAGCCTGTTCCCCGGTGGTGCGCGCATCTTCTTCGCCCAGGAAGGCGGCAAGGGCATCATGATTACCGAGATTTATTACGCCGAAGACGTGGAAAACGGCGTGGCCGAGGGCTTCGAATTTATCGGCAACAACTTCTACTTCAAGTAAGCGGCCGGCAGCCCGCTCAGGGCCCTAAAAGTCGAACATCAGCCTGAGGTCGCTCTTGAGCGAGTTTCCCAGCGTCGGCTCCTCGCCATTGCCGAAGATCAGCGTGCCACGGCATTGCCCCTCGAAGGCATCCTCATCCCAGGATACCAGCGTAACGTCCCCCTCGCGACGCGTACGTGTGTCCTCGGCGGTCAGCGGAGTCCAGCGCTTGGGCAGACCGTACCAGGTATAGTCGATGTCCCAGCCGGTAACGCCCTCCTTGGGGATGGGGCGGGTCAGGAGCCGGGGATAGCGCAAAATGAAGTCCGGCATGGTGCGCGTTGAAACGCGCAAGGTGAACGCCGTCGGCAGGGAATCGAAGTACTCGGCAAAATTGGTGAAACGGCCTGCACGCACGGCCTCGAAGTACTCCAGCGGATTGGCTCCAATGAGATTGAGGCCGTTGTAATCGCCATGTTTGTTGGGGCTGCCGTACTTCTGCTTGCGGTACCAGTCCTCAAAGCGATTGGTTTTCACGACGCCCAACTCGTAGTGCAGGTGAGCCCGGCTGCGCGGGATACTGTAGCCGGCCGCCGAACGCCCCATCGTGCCGAGGCGTTGCCCGGCCTCTACCTTCACACCGGGCCGGATGCCCGGCTCGATAGCCGCCAGGTGAGCATAAAGCATGTACACCGGCACGTCGGCGGCGGTTTCCACCACAATGTAGCGCCCGTAGCTGCTATTACCGGCGATACTGCTGACATGCGCCACCTTCCCGGCCATTACCGAAAAGATCGGGTCCGCCGCCTCGCCGTCGCGCGTGCGCATGACCGGTTTCAGGTCCAGCCCCTCGTGAAAACGCGCGCCGCCATTACGCACGCAGCCGAATAGCCCGGACTCAAGATTACCCGAGGCGGTCGGCTGGACCAGCTCCAGGATGTCCGCGCCCTCGAAGTAGGCGGCGTTGGGTGTGGGCCAGAAAACCTCCGCTGCCGGCAAGGCAACGGCTCCCAGCATCAGGCAGACCCAGGAGCACAAGCGCATGCAAGCTTAGTAACCGTGGTGGCGTTTGAGTTCCTGCACCGACTCGGTGTTTTTGACCAGGTCCTCGTAAAGCTTTTCCATCTCCTCCGGAGGCAGCTCTGTAAATGTATAGAGGCGACCGTCGGCGATGGCTCCGTCGAGCTGTCGCGCACCGATGGCCTCACCATTGACATTCAGGATGAGCATCCGCCCCATGTCCGACACCGATGCACGGTAAAGCGCGCGCGTACCGGGCTCGTCCAGGTGGAAAAGGAAGGCGAGCTGCCCGGACTGCACCTTGACCAACTGAATGTTGGTGATGTTGGCCTCGGTGATAAGCGGGTCCGGCTTGACGTAATAGGTCAGGTTACTGTCCATCAATGTCATGGGCTGGGCCCAGACACCGGTGCGCCCGGCGGAGGGCGCTTCGATGTAGAAGCGCACCGTATGGGTTGGGTCGTTCTTGTTGCAGCCACCCAGAAAGAGCAGGGCAAGAACCGGGATAAAAAGCGTGGCGAGTTTTTTCATGTAAGGAGTGTTTATCACTTTATCAGATAACAATGGCGGAAAGCTTTTCCTCGAGGCCAAGCAATTGCTGTGGCTCAAGCTCGTGCATGGGGACGGAAACCTCGCGCTTGGAGCGCACATGCAGGTAGGCCTGCATGCCGTCCTCCACGCGCCCCTGGGAACGCAGGATGCGCTTGCGCTCGAGCATGAGAGCCAGCACCTGTTTGAGCGCCTCACGCTCGGACACCGTGTCGGCGTCGCCGTCCTCCTGTTCGAATAGGGAGAAAAAAATGTCCTCGGCCGTAGCCAGACTCTGCTCGCGGGCCTCGCGTTCCTCCTCGCCGCGGTCCTTGACCACCCGCTGCCAGCGCCCCAGGACGGACTCCGGGCGCGGGAAGCGCTCAGTCTCGCTGGCGCGAATGTCGGCGCGGGTCAGCCCGTTTTCCTCAGTCAGGAAGATGAAGCACTCGACGCGTTCGCCGACGGCGAGGGGTTCCCCGCTGAGAGCGGAGGTGTGGGCCAGGGGCTTAATTTGCCAATCCATGGGAGCAATCTGTGAATAAAATTTTGCCGCGTGCGAGAGATTTTCGTTTATGCAGGAGTGGATTGTCCCAAAGTGGAGACTGACCTCAAGGGGAAACTGCAAAACCAGGCAATATGCCGAGACCAGGAAAAATCTTTGCCATTGGCGATGTCCACGGCTGCCGCGCCGAGCTGGAGCACCTGCTGGAAAAGCTCTCGCCCGGGCCGACCGATACCATCGTCTTCCTCGGCGATCTCGTCAACCGCGGGCCGGAATCCGCCGGCGTGCTGCGGCTGGCGCGTGGGCTGACCAACGTCCGCTGCCTGCTGGGCAACCACGAGCTGCGCCTGCTCAAGTACCGGCGCGACTCCGACCCAACGCTGCTCAAGCCCTACGACTGGGACACCATCCACCAGCTCAACGACGACGACTGGAACTTCATGGCCACCTTTGAGGAGACCATTCACTTTCCACAGATGGACACCGTGCTGGTCCACGGCGGATTCATCCCGTGGGAGCCGTGGCAGGAGCAGCCGGTGGACTCGCTGGTCAACATCCAGGTGGTCAACCCGCAGACACGCGAGTCCGGCAAGCGCTCACACATCACCCGCGGGCGCAGTTGGCAGGATCTGTGGGAGGGGCCGCCCTTCGTCATCTGCGGGCACACGCCCCGCCGGGACATCTACCGCGCCAAGGCCTCGCTCTGCCTCGATACCGGCTGCGTCTACGGCGGACGCCTGACCGCCTGCGACGTGCTCACGCAGCAGATTTTCCAAGTCGCCGCCTTCGAGGACTACGTAGTCAAGGCGCTGCCGCACCAATAGGAGAATACCGCGAGGAGCCTTTGCGGCTTAACTCCCTCAATTTCCGCTCGATTCCAATAGCGCCTCGTCGTCATAGTTTCATTCGTCATTCTCTTATTCTGAATCCCTCCCGTCATGTCCGACGCCACTGACACTCTCGCCCAGCCGCCCAATACCGGATACGGCCTGGACGACCTGCGCGCCTTTTCCGAGGAGAACCGACTCGGCGACATTGACCGTGAACGCCTGCTGGCCACCTCGCCCTACATCATCGGGCAGTTCCTGAGCCGCCGCGACGTCGACGAAATCCGCACCGTCCTGCGTCCCATGCCGGAGGACTTCGTCGGGCATGTCCTCTCCGAGATGGACGCCGAGGACGCCGCCGAGGTCCTTGAGGCCATGCGCGAGAAGCGCGCCGCCACCGTTCTCGAAGGCCTCGACCTGGACGACTCCGCCGACATCGTGGCCGAGCTGGACGAGGCTGACCAGAAGCGCCTGCTCGACCGCCTCGACCCGGAGACCGCCGCCACCGTCCGAGAGCTGATCGAGTACCCGACGGACAGCGCGGGCGGCATCATGACGCCGGAGGTCGCCACGGTCACGCCCGAGATGACCGTCATCCAGGCGGTGCGCCACATCCAGAAGCTCCACGACGAGCTTGAGCACATTTACTACATTTACGTCACCGACGAGGAGAAGCACCTGCTCGGCATCGTCTCCATGCGTGACCTCGTCATGGCCCAGCCGGAGAATAAAATCGGCGACATCATGACGACCGAGCTGCACGGCGTCGTGCCCGTGACGATGGACCAGGAGGACGTGGCCAACGAAATGGCGCAGCACAATTACCACGCCCTGCCCGTGGTCGACGAGGACAACCACCTGCTCGGCATCGTGACGGACGACGACATCATCGACGTCATCCAGGAAGAGGCCACGGAAGACTTTCAGAAGTTCATGGGCGCCGGCGGCGACGAAACCGTCAACGACCCCATCGGCAAGACCGTGGTGCGACGCAGCCCCTGGCTGATGCTCAACCTCGTCTCGGCCTTCTTTGCCGGGGGCGTCATCGCCATGTTCGAGCACCAGATCCAGGAGCTGACCATCCTCGCCGTCTGCATGCCCATCGTGGCCAGCCTGGGCGGCAACACCGGCGGCCAAAGCCTCGCGGTGGTCATCCGCAGCCTCGCCCTGGGCGACATCCACACCGGGGAGGACCGCGCCGTCTGCCTGCGCGAGGGCATCAAGGGCATGCTCAACGGCATCTTCATCGGCCTCATTGCCGCGCTCGTCATCCTGGCCTTCACGCATCGCCTGGACATCGCCGGGGTCGTCTTCGTCGCCATGCTGCTCTCCATGAGCTATGCCGGCACAGTGGGCGCGTTCATCCCCATTATCCTGAAAAAGTTCGGCCTCGACCCCGCCCAAAGCTCCCAGATGTTCCTCACCGCCAGCACCGACATCATCGGCTTTGCCATCTTCCTCGGCCTCGGCACCTGGCTGCTACTTTGAGCAAGATGCTCCTCTCGCCCCATTACTAAGTTCTTGGGGGCGAGGAGCCCCGGAAAAAAGCCAGTGCAGCCATCCCGGCGGCGAAGACGGCACAGAGGGCAACGAACCAATCCCCGTGGCGCACGTAGAAGCTCTGGCCAGGGGGCAGCTCGGTGGCGCGGGTGACGTTCAGCGGACCGACGCCCTGATAATAGATGCTGCCATCGGCGTCGGTCAGGACCTCGCGTACTCGGCCGAACTCGTCAATCCAGCCGGACCAGCCGTGGTTGCCGCAACGCACCACCGGCAGACGCGTCTCCACCGCACGCAGGACGGAGTGCGCGGCGTGCTGGTAAGCTCCGGCCTCGACGCCGTACCAGGCATCGTTGGTCACGACCAGTAGCCACTTTGCGCCATTGCGGGCCATGTCGCGGGCGAGCCCGGGGTAAATGTCCTCGTTGCAGATAAGCACGCCGACGGGCAAGCGCTTGCCGCCCAATTCAGTCGGAATGACTGTGGCCTCGTCCCCGGCGATGATATCGTTTTCCAGCGGCACGACCTTGCCGATGAAGGGCAAAGCGTCACGCAAGGGGGCGTATTCCCCAAAGGGCACGGGGTGCCGCTTAAGGTAAAAGATGTCGTGGAGACCACCGCCGGGGGTTATCCAGAAGACACCGTTAAAAAGCTGGTCGCCTATCATGGAAAGGCTCCCCGCCAGCAGCGGCGCATCGACCTCGTCGACCAGCTCTTCGGTCCAGCGCAGCATGCGCGCGTCGCGGTCATCGAGGATGGGGAACGGCGTGGAGGCCTCCGGCCAGAGAATGACGTCCGGCTCAAGCACCCCCGCGATATCGGTCAGGCGTTTGAGGGTGTCGATGTTGCCCTTGGCCTCGGCTGGGTCCCACTTTAAGGTAGCTGGCACCCACGGCTGCACGGCAGCCGCGCGGAACATCTCCTCGCGCTGGCGCTGCTGGGTAAGGCTCAACAGGTACGTAAAGAAGCAAAGCAGGAGCACGGCCAGGGCCAGGTAGAACTCCGGACAGAAAGCGAAGCGGATGCCGCTGCCGAAGAGCCCGCCCTTGGCCGCTTGATCGCCGAACTCGAACCGCTGCCGGGCACTCTGCACAGGCTCGGGCTCCAGCGGGGCTTTTTGCAGGCGACCGCCGATTTGCTGGGCGAGGTTGCGCCCGTAAAAAAGAAGCCCGAAGTTGAAAAACACCAGAACGAAGCTGACACCCCAATGGCCCGTCCAGGCCGCGATTTGCAGCATGGCAGCACGCTGCCACTGGCTCTCGGAGAGTGTCAGCCAGGGAAAGCCGGTCAGGAAGCACGTCCGCACCCACTCCAGCACGACCCACAGCCCCGCCAGCCCCAGCATGATAGCCAGCCGCCCGGGGAAGCCTTTTTCCGCCAGCCTTGGCAGAGCCCAGCGCGCGACCAGCAACCAGCAAAGGGGAAACAACGCGACCAGGAAGGACAGCAGCCCGAGCGCGACCCAGCCCATCGGCGGGTAAATGTGACGCAACCAGATCAGGATGACGAACCACGCCGCCCAGCAGCTCGCCAGCGCCGACAATGCGTAGACCCACCGCCCGGGCCGGAACAACGCCCAGATCAAAAACGGCAGCACCACCACGTAGGCAGCCTCGGCCACATCGAAGGGCGGGAAGCAGGCGACCGTCAGCAAAACGGAGACAACCCCCACCAGCACCCCGAAGGCCAGCGCCCGCCCGCGCGGTTCACGGGACGTTGATTTGATGGCTGGCTGCGACATGGACTC
Source organism: Verrucomicrobiia bacterium (assembly GCA_030432235.1). Lineage (GTDB taxonomy): Bacteria > Verrucomicrobiota > Verrucomicrobiia > Opitutales > Cerasicoccaceae > JAUIHT01. The sequence goes on from JAUIHT010000003.1 coordinate 61,742, forward strand.
CATGCGCACCGATGCTGCCAGCCCCGGCAGTGTTTTCAAACCTCGAAACGAGGAGTCGCAGTGAATTTTTCAGCCTGAAATTTGGCTTTCGAAGCGAATTGAATCCCGATTCCAAGAGCTGAGGAAACGAATTTCAGGCGAACAAAGTCACAAGAATCCGCAGTTTGGGAGGTTTGCAAGCACTGCCCTCGTCAGGCGGAAAGGAAAAACGTCAGAAAGCGCTTACTCAGTCGTCGAGGCTTCCAGCTTGGCCTGCTGCGTGGGGAAGCTCTCCAGAGCCCAGGCTGCCGCGTTTTCGATGTCCGCCTCGGTCGCAAAGCGCACACTGAAGGGCCAGGGGGAGGAGTTACGCCACAACCGGCTGCCATTTTCCCCACTGATCACATACACATCCAGACTGGCCACCTGTTGGGTCACCGGGATGTTGTCGTCCGTGTAAACCGAGCCGGGATTACGCAAGATTTCGGGATTGTTCTGTGTGGAAATCATCCACTGCGTATTGACGATGAAATCCGGGGATTCCGTGGCTGCCACCCGCCGATAGCCTTTATCCGTAAGCTGCTCGCTGACAGCATTTACCGTAAGCTGCTTCATGTCCTCCGGAGCCAGGGCAATCAGGTTGTACGCGCCGTTGGGAGGGGTCACGGAAAAGGTCTGCAACGGCGAGATATTCGCGTCGGACATCGGCGTACCTCCGACCTGCAGGGTTTTACATCCGCTCAAGGCCAGGACACAGAGAAGGGAATAAAGGAGATTTCTAACGTTCATGGGGACAAGACTGATTGAATAAAGTTGAATAGTTACATAGATTTGAATAACGTTATTGTTCAGGATTGCAACCTTATCCGCCTAGAGCGGTTTCACTTCCAGACGTGTCTTTGACTTCCGACAACCTGACCCCGATGCAAGCCTGGGCGCCACTGAGCCCACGGCAGTGGAATGAAGCGCATGCACGCCATCTACTGCGGCGCATCGGCTTCAGCGCTACTCCGGGAGCGGTGGATGATGCCATGCAACGGGGCCTGCACGGCACTATTGAGTATTATTTCGGCAAAACACGACCCTTCCCCATCCCGCACCGGGTCCAACGCGAAGTCACGGAGTTGCCCAAGCTCCGACAGGAAATCCGCACAGCCAAGGACGAGGAGAAAAGGCGTATGCTGCGACGGGACGAGCGTACGCTCAGCAGCAGCAGCTATCAGGACTTCGCCATTTCCTGGCTGAGCTTCGCCCGCGAGCAGGAAAATTCACCGCAGGAAAAGTACGTCATGTTCCTGCAGGACATCTTCGTCGTCAGCCGGGAGAAAATCAAGCCCGCCGCCTATCTTTACCAGCATCAGAATCTTCTGCGCCGCGAGGGCTTCGGGGCCTACCCCGATCTGACCAAGTCCGTCAGCCGGTCCCCGGCCATGATTAACTACCTGGACCTGCACCGCAGCAGCAAGAAATCCCCCAACGAGAATTTCGCCCGCGAGCTCTTCGAGCTCTTCACTCTCGGCGAGGGCAACTACACCGAGCAGGACATCAAGCAGGCCGCCCGCGCCTTTACCGGTTACCGAGCCCGCGGAAGCCGATTCATCTTCGACAAAAACGCCTTCGACGGCACCCCCAAGACCGTCTTCGGGCGCACCGGCAACTGGAACGGCGACCAGGTCATCGACATCGTCTACGACCAGCCTGCGGCCGCGACCTTCGTCCCGCGCGAGTTCCTCAAGTTCTACCTGGCCGAGGAGCCCCTGCCCGAGCCCTATCTGGAGCAGTTGGGTCGGCTTTGGGCCTCCAAGGGCTACGACATGCACTTCCTCATCGAGACGGTCTTTACCAGCCGCATGTTTTACCAGCCGGAGTATCAGGGCAACTTGATCAAGAGCCCCATCCACTATTACATCGGCCTCTGCCAGGACCTGCGGCTCGACGTCATCCCCTTCCCCACCCGTGTCCTCGGCTCGCTCCGCGGCATGGGCCAGGTTTTCCAGACCCCGCCCAACGTGCGCGGCTGGGTCGGCGGCAAGCACTGGATCAACACCACCACGCTGGCCGCGCGCAGGCAATTGGCCCAGACACTGTTCAACCCCATCGACGAGGAAAAACTCAACGCCGACGACTTCGTCGAGTTGCAGGCCGCCCGGGCCGAGGACCGCGCGGACTTCGTCGTCACCGAAGAGCGACTCAGCGGCCTTCAGGATAAATCGCCGGAATACATCTCCGAGCACTTCTGCCGCTATTTCCTGCCCGCCTCGCCCCCCGACGCCTTCCGCGACACCTTGGCGCGCTACCTCAAGAGCAAGGAGAAGGACTACGTCGAGGGTATCAAGGAAATCACCGTGGCCGTCCTGCAATCCCCCCAATATCAACTCAGCTAAATTTCCGCCATGCACAACGAACACACACCGCTGCCGGTCACCCGGCGGGATTTCCTCCGGGCCTCCGGAGGCGCGCTCGGTTTCCTCGCCTTCAGCGGCTTCGCACCCTCGCTGCTGGCACAGAGCGCCCTGAAGCAGCTCCCCAAGGCGGAGAAGGACCGCACCATACTCGTGCTCGTCCAACTGGCCGGCGGCAACGACGGGCTCAACACCATCGTGCCCTTCGCCGATGACAATTACTACCGCCTGCGTCCCAGCATCGGGCTCAAGCAGGACCAGCTCGTCGACCTCTCCGACACCCTCGGCTTCCACCCGTCCCTCGATCCCATGGCACGTCTCTTTTATGAGGGGCAGCTCTCCGTGGTGCAAAACGTCGGCTACCCCAACCCCAACCGCAGCCATTTCCGCTCCTCCGAAATTTGGGAAACCGCCACCGACAGCGACGTCAACGGCTACACCGGCTGGGTCGGGCGCTACTTTGACAACGCCTGTGCTGGCACACCCACCGACGACCCCCTCGGCGTCCACCTAGGCGATCAGGTGCCGCAGATGTTCGCCGCCAACGACCCGCACAACGTCTTCGGGCTGCAGGCCCGCGGTCGCGTCGCCCAGCAGGAGAAGGAGGATGTCATGCTCCTGGAAAGCCTCACCACCGCCAGCACCAAAGACGAGAACGCCTCCTACCTGCAGCACACCATGATGGACGCCCTCGTCACCGAGCGGCGTGTGCAGGCGCTCATCAACGACTATCGCACACCGGTCAATTACAGCGGGGACGGCCTCAGCCAGTCACTCAAGCGGGTAGCCGCGCTCATCGCGGGCGGGATGGAAACCCGCGTGTACTTTGTTTCTCAGGGTGGTTACGACACGCACTCCAACCAGCTCGGCAACCATGCCAACCGCCTACGCGAGCTGGCCAACGCCATGTCCACCTTCCAGCAGGACCTCAAGAAGAAGGGCCTCGACGGCCAGGTGCTGACCATGACCTTCTCCGAGTTCGGGCGCCGCCCCAGCGAAAATGCCAGCCAGGGCACCGACCACGGTACCGCCGCCCCGCTCTTCGTCATGGGCACGGGAGTGCGCGAAACCCTCGTGGGTACCCCGGCCAGCCTCGACCTGAAGAAAAACCAGGACCTGGAATTTTCCACCGACTTCCGGCAGGTCTACGCCACCGTCATCGACAAATGGCTCCAGGCCGATTCCACCCAGATTCTCGGCCAACAATTCGAAACCATGGAGTTCATCTAGGCATGCCATTGGAACTGACCCGCCTTGAGGCTCGAACCCTCTGCACGCTCGCATTGCTCTGGGGTCTTGGCATGGCCGTGTACCTGCTGGCATAGAGCTTGCACTCTTTGTTCTGTGCTTTTCGACTAAGGGCCGTTGAAAATCCTCGCCCTCAAGTTCAAGTACCTCGGTGACGTCGTGGTCATGGTGCCGGCCCTGCGCGCGTTGCGGGCTCAGTACCCCGAGGCCGAGCTACACGTGTTGGTGGCCGCCGAGGCTGCCCCACTGCTCAAGGACCTGAGCTGGATTGACAAAATCTGGCCGCTGAAACGTGACCGCGGCAAGGCACGGCTCTCCGAGACCATGCCTATCATCAAGGAACTGCGCGCCGAACGCTTCGACCGCTCCGTGGACTTCGTGGGCAACGACCGCGGCGCGCTCCTGAGCCGTCTCATCGGGGCGGACATCCGCCTGGGCCTGCGCCCGCAGACCGGCAGTGGCGCGCGCCGCCTCTGCTACACCGAAACCATTGAGGAGCTCGACACCACCCGGCACGAGGTCGTGCGCGACTACTACGTCCTCACCCCCTGGGGTGTACCGCCGCCCGCCAATTGGGAGCTGGAGCTGGCCAAACCCGCTACTCCCTCGACTCTGCCGGGAGGCACGATTCTTTGTCACCTTTCCACCAGCCAACGTAAAAAGGAGTTGAAACCCGAGACCTGGGCCGCCATCGGCCAAAGCCTCAGCGCTTCCGGCCACCCCGTGCGTTTCAGCGCCGGCCCCACTGAACGCGAGCAGGCCCTCCTCGCGGATCTGAAAACAACCTGGCCCGACGCGCAAATCCTTCCCGCCAGCGCATCCCTGACCGACTTCATGGCGCTGGTCGCGGGCGCGCGGCTTTTCGTTTCGCCGGACACCGCGCCGCTACACATCGCCGCCGGGCTCGGCGTGCACACGCTCGGACTTTTTGGGCCCACCTCCGCCAGCCGTTGGGCACCGCCCGGTGACAAGCATCACGCCCTCAGCGGCGCGCTTTGCCCCTGCTCCGGCCACCTGGAGCAGTGCGCCCAAACCAACCGCTGCATCGATGCGATCCGCAGTGAAACCGTCCTGAAAAAAATCGAGGAGGTGCTGGCATGAGCGACCCGGCAAAACTCCCGCTGTCCCTGGCCATCATCGCTCATAACGAAGCGGCCAACCTGCGCCGCTGCCTGGAAAGCGCCGCCCCCCTGGCCAGCGAGATCGTCGTGGTGCTCAACGACAGCACCGACGGCACCGAGGCCATCGCACGGGAGTTCGGCGCGACTATTTTTCACGAAACCTGGCACGGCCACCGCGACCAGAAAAACATCGCGCTCGACAAGACCACCCAACCGTGGGTCCTCGCTATCGACGCCGACGAGGAGCTTTCGCCCAAACTCATTCAGAGCATCCGCGAGTTTGTCTCCAAGGATGGCGAAGGCCACGACGGCGCGGAGTTTCCCCGTAAGGTCTGGTACCTTGGGCGCTGGATAAAACACGGCGACTGGTATCCGGACTGGAGCCTGCGCCTCATCCGCTGCGGCAAAGGCCGCTGGACAGGCAGCCGCGAGCACGACAAGATGGTGGTCGACGGCACCGTCAAGCGCCTCGACGGCGACCTACATCACTACTCCTTCCGGGACATGGACCACCAGCTTTCCAAAATCCCCTATTTTGCGGATATCTACCTCGCCCGCATGCTCGATCGCGGCGAAAAATGGAACGCCCCCTCCGTCATCTTTCGCAGCCTCTGGCGCTTTTTCCGCGCCTATTTCATCCGGCTTGGCATCCTCGACGGCTTTCCTGGGTTCTACATCGCCTGGTTTCAGGCATTTTCGACCTTCTACCGCCACGCCAAGCTCTACGAGCATCAGGAGAAGGATCGCCGTCCCGAGGACTCCCCCGACGATGGTTAACCCCCGGCATATCCTCGTTTTCGAGCCCCGCACCGAAGGCCACCACCCCAAGTGGGCCGGCCTTGTGGCCAACGCCCTGCACGCCGCCGGTATGCACGCCAGCCTCGCCGTGGGCGACCCCGACAAGGTGCGTCCTTACCTCGGCGAAGGCTGCGCATTGGCTTTTGAAACACTGCCGGACGTCAAGGGCCTCGACGAACTTGCCGCCGCCGAAAAACTCCTGAAAACGACCGGCGCCAACGAGGTCTTCTGGACGTCGCTGGACAATTTCACCTCCGCCCTGCTACGCCGGGCCGCGCTCGGCGGCAAGCCACCCATCGGGCTGCGCGGGAAAATCTCCGGCGTCTACCACCGCCCGCGCCCGCTCGACCCAAGCCAGGAAGGCTTTAACAATACGCTGAAGCGCAGGGGCTTTACCAAACTGCACCAGGGACGCTGGTGGGGACGCATCGCCCTGCTCGACCCGGTTGTGGCCCAGGCCGCGCCCCAGGATTTCCCCGGGCTGCGTGTGGGGCTCGTGCCCGACCCCGCCGACTTCCCCTCCCTGCCCGACCGCGCTCAGGCCCGTGCCGCGCTCGGCGTTTCGGAGGGCAAAATCGCCCTGCTGCACTTCGGCGTCTACGCCGAGCGCAAGGGTCTCGCTCTGCTCCTCGACGCCCTTGAGGCCTGCCCCGCCAAAGACAGATTTTTCCTCCTGCGCGCCGGCAAGGTTCCCGAGCCCGCGCCGGACGAGCTCCAGCGCGTCCATGCCCTGGCCGAAGCCGGGCAGGCACTGTCATTGGATGAGTTCGTCGATACCGGGACCGAGGCGCGGCTCTACGTGGCGGCGGATATCGTCACGCTGCCTTACCTGGGGCATTACGGCTCCGCCAATCTACTCAGCGCCGCCACTGCGGCCGGGCGACCCATCCTGGCCAGCAATCATCACCTGGTCGGACGCTTGGTGGAGGAGAATAACCTTGGCTGGACTTTTAAAGATGAAGATGTCCCGGACTTGGCGAAAGCACTGGAGCGTATCGCGCGCAAGACTCCCGAAGCCTTCGCTTCCGTCCAGGAGAGGCTGCGCACCTACGCCACCACCTGCGACCACGCCGCCTTCGGCCAGGCCATCACGGCCTTGTGGCAGTAGGAAGCCGTTATGGGTTCGCAGGTGGATTCTCCGGCGTACTCATATCGACCGCGCCGGTGTAGAGCCACTGCCAGTCCCATTCGCCCGGACTCAGCTCATAATAGAAAAAGCCGTCCAAGCCGCTGCCGCTGAACATCCAGCCCCGCGAAGGATTGCCAGCATGGTAAAACCAAACCTCCTCGTCCGACGTGGTACCCTCGTAAATGTACATCCAGCCCAGCTCGAAGTTGTACACCCAAGGCATGCTCCCGACATAGGCGAAGCCAAACCATGAAGAATAGGAAAAGCCCGGAGAGTACTCCTCATAATCAGCGCCAAAGGCGGTGCTAGCCAATTCCAAATCTGGCTCGGATTCCTCAACGGCACCCTTATCTTCAGTATTCGAGTCAGGCTCGTCAGTTTCCGGAGTCTTGGTTTTTTCAGTCTCGGCCTCTGGTTCAACGACACGCACGACAAACTCCATACGTTGCTCATTCCTCCGGTTTTTCGCTACCAGAACCAGAGGATATTCACCCGTACTCTCCGGCACGCCTCGAATAAAGATAAACTTCTGCCCGAATTCGTCCACTTCCCAATATTCGAATTCCACGCCTTCTGGGAGCTCCCCTTCGTAGGTCAGCGAGAAATTATAGTCCTCATCGGCACGTCCACTAAGATAGAAAATGCCCTGCAAATGCTCACCCACATCTACGGTGAACTCCTCGCTGACATATTGCATGACAAGCTCCGTCGGCAGCACCTCAAGGGTTAGATTACGCTCAGCCGAAATATCGCCTTGCTCGACCTTGAGTCTTATTTTGTAGGTGCCCGGCTCGTTGATCCGGCCCTTAAAGGAGATTCTATTATTATCCAGTTTGCGAATCTCAAGCCCTTCGGGCCCTTCCAGAAGTGTCCAAGTAATCGTTTCCGTTTCCTCTCTTTCTTCGGCCAACACATCCAGATACTCCTGATAGAGCTCGAGCATGCCGAAGACCATTTCTTCAGTAGCTCCACCGGGAAAATCATCCGTTGTCGCAAAATAGCCACGATAGAAAGGCAGCAACACGTCGAAGCGCTGAAGCAGATTATTTTCCTCTGGCAGTTGGTTGCCATAGACCCAGACGAGGGCGGACCAGAAGCCCTGTGTTAAGTCTGGCTCGAAAGCGGTTAAGGTCGTCATGGCCTCGCCGTAATCCTCAAAAAAGCGATCAGCCGGATGGGCCAGGGCATTCACATTCGCCGAAATCGTAATGGTTTCACCAAGATAGCTGTTTTCTTCCTCAGTGTCGTCGCCAACAACAACTAATTCACCGCCAGGAAGTTCGATCGAAAGCGCACCACCCGTAAAAGTATAGTCTTTCAAGTCCTGATAATCGAAATCCTCTCCTACCCAGACAGTGCCGATGAATTCATTGCCGACTATGTTCGGACCTGAAGGTTGAGTAACTTCGAGGGAGCTACCACTACTCGCCTGCCCCGCCAAAGAGGCGAGGCCCAACAGGGTGCCTAGAGCCGTTATCTGGAAAAAAGCTTTCATGGTATACATGGGAAAATGGCTGAAAAGAATGGCGTTGGCGCTTACTCCATCATCCCGGTCAAAGCGTGGAGATAATTTGAGTACATACTCAGGATGGAGAAGACGAGGAATCCGGCAACCAGTAAAAACAGGATGGTTGGATATACAATGGCGGCTAATGTCATCCGGGTATTGGCCTTTTCCTGAAATTGCCGCCCTAGGCGCAAGAGGTTCTGGTCAAGCTGGCCACTGCGCGCGCCGGCTTGGTACATGGCAACGAAGTCCGGCGGAAAACAACTGTGGCGTTTGAGTTCCGGTCCCGGGTCTTGCTCGCGCACCAGGACAGCATCGAGCGCGCGGGTGGCCTTGGACAGGGCGGGATCGTGGGCCACGGCGGCAGCGCCCTGCCAGGACTTACGGATGGGTGTGCCGGCGTCGAGGAAGGTCCCGAGGGCATAGGAGAAGTCCGCCAGCGCCTGGGACTTGCTGTAGCCGCGCAGGATGGGGATGCAGCGGATGAGGCGCGGCAGCAGAGGGCTGTCCGTCTTGGCCAGGAAGATGATGAGGCCGATAATCCCCCACAGCGGCAGGAGCATCCCGGCCACCTGCCCGAGGTAGGCGGCGGTGTTCCACTGGAAGCCTTTTTCGAAGTCGATCATGCCCACAACCGGGGTAATGAGCACCCCGAAGTGGAATATCCCCAGCGGGTACAGCAGGCTGAGAATGCCCTTGAGCTGGTTGGCGCCCACCCGCGAGTGGCGCTCGGCCAGGTTGCTAAATGTCTGCGGCAGGCGACCCGTACGGGCGGCGGCTGAGATGAAAAGCCGGTCCTGCCGCGGCAGCCAGCGCGGCGCGCCCCGCAACACGTCATCCAGGGGCATGCCGGACTGGATTTGCCGCGAGAGCGCGATACGGTCGGCCTGCGACGGCCCGGCGGCCAGCTCGATGGCCCCGGCCAGTGGCACTCCAGACTCCAGCGTCTGCGCAATCTGCTGATACCACGAGGCGAGGGTTTTGTGGGAGGCCATCTCGGGAAAGTTAAGAGCTAAAAGCAGAAAGCATAAAGCAAATAGAAGATTCACCTTCGACCTCCATATTCACGAGACGATTGGACTCCCTGTCCTATTTTTTGGCTTTCAGCTTTCAGCTTTCAGCTTTTAGCTCTCTCCCTTTATGCAAGACCCCCTGCCCATCCGGCCCTTCACGCAACCCGTCTCGGGGTCGGTGACGTTGCCCGGCTCCAAGAGCATCACCAACCGCGCCCTGCTGATGGCCGCCCTGTGCGAACGACCCATCACACTGACCGGTGCGCTCTTCAGTGAGGACACCGAGATCATGTCTGACTCGCTACGGCGGCTGGGGTTCACCGTGGAAGCCGATAGCGAAAAAAAGACCATCCGTGTCGAGGGCCGCGGAGGAGACATTCCCAACGCCAAGGCCGAGCTCTACGTGGGAAACGCCGGAACCGCCGCGCGCTTCCTCGCGGCCATGCTCTGCCTCAAGGAAGGCGGAGAATACCACCTCGACGGCTCCGAGGCCATGCGCAAGCGCCCCATGCGCGGCTTGCTCGACGCCCTGGTCCGGCATAACGCAGCGGAGGTCACCTACCACGAAAAGGAAGGCTTTTTTCCTTTTACCTTAAAAACCAAAGGCCTGCACGGCGGCGTCCTGGAGGTCGATGCCACCGCCAGCAGCCAAATATTGTCGGCGTTGTTGATGGTTGCGCCGTTGGCGAAAGAGGCACTTCGGGTAAAGTTGGAAGGGTATACCGTATCAATTCCATTTGTTGAAATGACGTTGTTGATGAGACGTCAATTTGATGCAACTGGAGGGAGAGTCGGAGCGGGAGAGTACACCACCGATTCGTTTGGCTATAATTACAAAGGAAACTCTTATCCGATTGAACCGGATGCAACCGCAGCCAGCTATTTTTTAATGCTGCCATGGGTTGTTGGCGGCCAGCTGACCGTTCCCGGATTTGCGAATGTTTCATTGCAGGGAGACAGATGGTTTGTTCGAGTGGTAGAAAAATTGGGAGCACGATTTCAACGTGCAGAATTAGACCAACATATTGAGTATCCCGATCCGACCCATGGTGGTTTTCAAGAAAACTTCAACGCCATCTCGGACACCTTCCTGACGCTTGCGGCAGTGGCGCCGTTGCTGAAGAGCGAGCTAAAGATTACAGGCATTGCGCACACACGTTTTCAGGAGACCGACCGCGTCCTGGCCATGGCGACCGAGTTGAAAAAGCTGGGCCAAGGCGTCACCTTTGACGATGACTCACTGACGGTGCAGCCGGCCCTCGACGCCATGCGCGCACTAACGGCAGACAAGCCCGTGGAAATCGACACCTATCACGACCACCGCGTCGCGATGTCCTTCGGCATCCTGGGCTGCTACGATCTCCACGGCGACGGACGTCCCTGGCTGGCCATCCGCAATCCCTGTTGCTGCGCCAAGACCTTCCCCAACTTCTTCGAAGTTTTAGACGGACTGCGGGGCGCTTAAGCGGATTCCAGCGCTTCCATTACTGGTGACACTTTCTTCCGGTCATCATCCGAGACCATCGTTTCCTGGCTCTTCCGGTGAAGCTCACGGGCAAAATCAAGAACCTCGGCTTTGCGGCGCGGCTGCTGTCCCAGGCATTCGGCGACTTCGCGCAGACCACCCAACAGCTTGCATACGATAGTGACATCGTTTCGTCCGTAATGATGTATCTGCTGGTAGGCCTGCCTCAGCAAAGAATCGAATTGGAACGCTTTAGCCACGATGCGCAGTTGTCCGTCATCATCCATGCGCTGTACAGACGGCCACTTGCGCCCGGCCAACTGACGAATCGATGAAGTAAGATAGTCCAAACACTCGGCTGCCGTGTGCGGGTCGTTAATTCCCGGCGAGAGTGCGCGCACGGCGATTTCCTCAAGCAAACGAATGGGGTACCGCACATCCTGAGCCGCCGTGGGGAAGGTCCCAATCAGAAGGCAACGGTACAACTGCCGTTGGATTTCCTCACCGGGCTGCTTGCCGTTAACCACTTCGATCAGGGCCGCATCCTCCAGGACAAAGTCTCCGGGCAGCACGGCCAGCTTCAGCACCAAGTCCTCGCTCACCGCCAGCCGGAGCAGCTCCTCTTCATCGATGGACTGGATGTAGCCTGCCCGGTCGGATTGTATCGTCGCGGAAACCTCGTTGAGGTCGGCATCCGGCTCGGCCTCGTCCTCTGGCTCCTGTCCCAGGCCTTCTGGAAAAAGCCCGTCGATGGACTGGGACAAATCCTGATAAACCCGGCGAATGATCGACTGCACCTGGATTTCCGAAGACACATGATGCACGAAGTAAATAAGCAGCCCGATGCATGCGAGGGCGAACAGCACGGCACAGAACACCGAAAGCTGCAGTTGGTTATCCGAGCCGCTCGCGCTGATGCTTTTAAGCGTCACGACACTGTAGATGAAACAGCCGGCAAAGCACCCGGTGACCACCTGGCTGGGCCGGTCTTCGATGAAGTTGCGCACCAGCCGCGGCCCATACTGTTGGGAGGCCAGCGTCAGCACCACGACCATGGTCGAAAGAATAACACCCAGGACGGTGATCGCCGATCCTGCGATGGTGGACAGCAGGGAGCGCGCTCCCTCCGGGCTGCTGGTCAGAGCCCAGGACAACGCCGGCACCGAGTCCAGACCCAGATAGCTGTCTAGCCAGTTAAGGATCGACGTGGCAAATAAAGCCAGCAGCGAAAAGACCGCCGGGATAAACCAAAAGGACTGGAGTATCTTCTGCTGTAGGAATTTGAGCAGGCTATTCATTCAAGAGGGGTTGCCTACTCCGCAAATGGCTTGGGCATGGGGCCGGCGTAACCTTCCTTGATGTAGTCGGCCTGGCAATTGGAGCGGATGCCGCCGCGGCCCTTCCAAATCGTTTCCAGCCGCAGGAAGCGCGGCTTGAGCAGCGCGGTGAGGTCGTCGCAGAGAGTGTTGGTGACGGCCTCGAAGTAGATACCGCGATTGCGGAAGCTTTGCAGGTAGAGCTTGTAGGACTTCAGCTCGCAGCAGATTTCGTCCGGTACGTAGGTTAGCACGACCGTGCCGAAATCCGGGTGGCCAGTCACGGGGCAGACCGATGTGAACTCCTCCGCGATGTGCTGAATGACGTAATCGCGCTGAGGGGCGGGATTGGGAAAGGTATCGATATCCATTGGGAAGTAGAAAAACCGCCCACGCAAAAAAAGTCCACCCAAGAGAAAGTTTGGTGTCAGGAATGCCAGGCCAGCGCGTCGAAAAGGATATCATGGAAATTGCAATCATCACCATCGGTGTCTGTCTGGTCGCCAGCTTCGTCTTCACGTGCTGCCCGGCCCGGTAGCCTCCAGAACCTGACTACGAAAACGCACGGCACAACCGGGCGTTTTTTTGTGAGTGAGTAAACGGCGTGCCAATTCAACAGCCTAAGGCATCAGGGGCATGCAGGTGAGGCAGCTGGCCCGGCCCCTTTTTGGGGGGTTGGCCCCCGGTCATGTCAAAAGGTTTTAAAAGGCGTCCATCCGGCGGGCAATTGCCCGTGATGTGACTATAATATGAGGCATGATAGTCGCCATAATCACCATTGGAGCCTGCCTGACGGCCTGCTTGGTATTCGCCCTGTGGCCTGATACTGGTGATCACGCTTTGCCCTTGCTCAAAGGACGTAAAAGCGTGATACACAAGTAATGCCCATATACGTCTATCAAGTCGTACAGGAAGACGGCTCGGAGGGAGAAGTCTTCGAGGTGGAGCAGCCCATGAGCGATCCGCCTTTGCAGCACCATCCGCACACCGGCGAGGTCGTGCGACGCGTTTACCAGCCGCCCAACCTCAGCACCCGCTACGGCGGTGAAGGGACCGCCAAAAGCAAGCTGGAGAATAAAAACGTCGAGAAGGCCGGCTTTACCAAATACGAAAAAGACAAGCTGACCGGAAAATACCACCGCGTGGCCGGGCGCGACAAGCGCGCCCCGGATGTACTGCAACCTTGAGTTTACCGACCAATAGTCTGCTATTATTGCTGAGTAGTTGATGAGCGACGACGCCCAATCCGCCCCCAAACCACCGCCCGGGCGCGCCTACGAGGTGCTGACTCCCGGGGAGAAGTTCGGCGACTACCAAATCCTCAAATGCCTGTCCTATGACCTGATGGGCAGCTTTTACCGCGTGCGCCGCGCACGCGAAAGCGAGGAGCGCACCATCTTCGTCCTGCCGCCCCTGGTCGGCGGCGACATGCAGTTCCGCCAGCGCTTCACCGAAACCACCGAAAAGCTCAAGGAGTTCGAGCATCCCGGCATTTTCTCCGTACGTGACACGGAAATGGTGAAGGAGCGCTACACCATCTTTTCGGACGACTTTTCCGGCCAAAACATGGCCGACTACCTGGAAACGCGCGCGCTCGAAGCGGCCAAGAAAACCGCGCGCAAGCAACCCGAGACCGACGAACTGCTGGCCGACCAACCCTTTGGCCTGCCCGCCGACGAGGTCCGCGAGATTCTCCAGCAGGTACTCGACGCGCTCAAGTACGCACACGACAACAAGGTTCTCCACCTCAACCTCAACCCCACCAACATCCTCCGGGCCCACGACGGCAGTGTAAAAATAACCGGTCTGGGGCTGATGACTATGGCGGGCAAGCAGCTCTTCGAGTCGCTCGTCTCGGCGGGCATCCCGCCCATCTCACTCGGGCCGCGCCGCATCCGCATCAACACCGTCGATATCCTTTCGCCTGAGGTTCGCCTGGGCAAACCCGGCGACCATCGCTCGGACATCTACGCCCTCGGCCTGACCACATACTGGATGCTCACCGGGCGCAAGCCAGCCTACGATTACAAGCCGCCTTCGGAATACGTCGAGGACCTCGCCCCCGGCTGGGACATGCTCGTGGCCAAGTGCCTGGAGCGCGACCCGGACAAACGTTATCAGAGCGCCGGCGCCGTCCTGCGGGACCTCAGCCGCCTGGACGAGCTGCACCTGCGCCCCGTCCCCGAAGAGGCCGGCACCCGTGAAACCAAGACCGTCTTTCGCCACATCGACTTCATCCCCGTGCCCAGGGGTATCCAGGCACGCGGCATCATCTTCGCCCGGGCCTTCCGCCTCGGCATCATCGGGCTCTTCGGCGTCGTGCTGGCCTTCATTGCAGCCTCCTTTTACAAACTCGTCTTCGAGGAGGACGGAGGGGGAGGCGCCGTCGTTGCGGTCAAGGCTCCCGAGGGGAAGACACCGCGCCTGCTGATCAACATCTCCCCGGAAAACGCCAGCCTGCGATTCCCCAAGGAGGAGTTGAACTTCATTACCCGTGACGGCGAGCTGCGCCTGAACGTCCTGCCCGGCAGCTACCGCATCGAAGTAGTCTCGCCGCAGCACATCACCGAGAAGCAGCTCATCCAAATCACCGACGAGCCGCAGACCCTCGACATCAGCCTCAAGCCGGACTGGGCCACCGTCGAAATTGTCACCACCCCCGGGGCAAACGGCGTCGCCATCGACAAGAACGGCGTCCGCTACGAGCTCGGCATCGCCGATGCGGCGGGTAAGCTGCGCGTGGCCCAGCGCCTCTACGCCGGAGCCTATCAGCTCAACCTCAGCCGTCCCGGCTACCGGCCACTGTCGGTGGACGATTTCGACGTCAGCGGCGGCGAGGAAGTGAACCAGGTGGAATACCCCCTGGAGCCCATCCCCGGTACTTTGCGCGTGCGTTCGGAGCCTCAGGGCGCGAACGTCATCCTCGACGGTAAAGTGCTGGGCCAGAGCAACCTAACCGTGGAAAACCTCCCCGTGCTGGAAGAGTTCATGATCACTTTGCGCAAGCCCGGCTATCGCGACAAGATACTGGCCGTCACCCTGCAGCCCAACACCCGCACCCCGCTGGACTTCGGCACCTTGGAACGCGAGCATGGGTCCATTATCCCCGCGCTGACTTTTGAGGGACAACCCGCCACCCCGGAATTGCTCGAAGACGTGCAGTTCGTGGTCGAAACCGTCAGCACCACCGGCACCGACAAGAAGGGCTACAACGGCGCTTCTCTCGATCCGCATGACCCCATCCTGGCGGACGTTCCCGCAGGCAAGGTCACCCTCACGGTCAAGCACCCGGAGTACGTCACCCTGGAGCGCACCTTCCAGCTTCCCGACAACGCCAAGCTCTCACTGCCGCTGGACCTGGCGACCAAGCCCGGCACCATCGTACTCTCGCCCCACCCCACCGGCCTTCCGCTGACGCTTACCGTCAACGGGCGCAGCCGCGAGGTCGGCGAGTCCATGCAGTTCGCAGTCAAACCCGGCGAGACCTACGAATTGGTCCTCGAAGCCCCGGACTACCTGCCCGTCAAGCGCAGCATCCAACTGCGTCCCAACGAGCGCCTGACCTGGGACGCCACCCTGCAACCCGTTCCCGGACCGGACAAGGGCAAGCCCTATCTGGTGCCCTACGTGGGCGCGAAACTTGTCTGGATTCCTGAAGGCTCCTTCACCATGGGCAGTCCGGTCGAGGAAGCCTCCCGCCTGCCCGAGGAAGGCCCGCAGACCCGCGTCACGCTGACCAAGCCCTTCTGGATGAGTGCACACGAAATTTCTCAAGCACAGTACAAGTCCGTCATGAAGGCCAACCCTTCCCGCTTCACTGGCGACGAGAAGCCGGTCGACTCGGTCACCTTCCAGGATCCCCTGAAGTTCTGTGCCGCCATCAATGCCCGCGAACAAAAGGCCGGGCGCATCCCCGCCGGGTACGAGTACCGCCTCCCCACGGAGGCCGAGTGGGAATACGCCGCCCGCGCCGGCTCCAACACGCCTTTCCACTGGGGCGCTACCGCCGCCGGCGGTCAGGAGGGCAACTTCAAGGGCGAGTACCCCCGCGACTTTACCTCCAGCACCATCAACGACGACAGCAGCTACGGCAGCAAAAACGTCGGCAGCTACGCGCCCAATGCCTTCGGCCTTTACGACATGCACGGCAATGTCCGCGAGTGGTGTCTGGACTACTACAATGCCCGCCTGCCCGGCGGCAGCGAAAGCGACTGGGTCCAAATGAACAAGAACTCGCGGCGCGTCACCCGGGGTGGCGGCTGGGAGAACTTCGCCATCCACAGCCGTGCGGCCACCCGCGGTGAAGGCCAGCGCGAAACCACGCCGTCCTCCGCCACCGGCTTCCGCCTGGTCCTCGGTCCCAAGATTGCCATGCCCAACTAACGCCTGTGAACGCAGCCCGCTGGCCCTTCCTCTATGCCCTCCTCGTGCTGGTCGCCCTGGAGGCAGTCTACATGGCGGGAACGCGCTGGATCATGGGTATGGGCAATCCCGACAACATCGGAATCGAGCTCGCGCGCACTCTGCTGCGGCTGGTCTCCGCCGGAGCGGTCTGGGGCATCCTCGGCGGAATCCTGGAAAAGCCACGTGCGGGCCGCTGGAAGCTCAATGCCTGGTGGTTGTTGCCCCCACTCGCCATCGCCGCCTGTTTCTGCGTACCCGTGCTCAGCGGCGATTGGAACCTGCCCGCAGGCGAAACCCGTTTGGTCTTTGCCCTGACCAGCCTGGTTGTCGGCATGCGTGAGGAGCTGGTTTACCGCGGAGTCCTGCAAACGCTGCTGGAGAAAAAGCTCGGGCTGGCTTGGGCCATTGTGATCACAACAATCTGCTTCGCGTTTTACCATTACGGCGCGCAGCCTTGGAGCGTTTTCACCGTCACACAGTACATCGCCTTCGGAATTATCTTCGGATTACTCTACGCACGCACCCGCAGCCTCTGGCTGGTCATTTGGGTGCATACGATTTACGACGCCATCTACTGTTACACGCCTTTGCGGGAGTATCCATGGGAGCCGATACGCACCATTCCGATTCTGGCTGCGGCCACGCTCATGATTGTGACTTGGTACATTTTTGGCCGACGAAAGGTATCTGCCTGAAGCGCAGCGCAATCACGATAGCGCAACTGACAAACACCGCCACCGCCAAACCAAAAAGCTCGCCGCCGTCGCTCTTGCCATCCACCACGATCTCGATACCGAGCGGCCCGAGGTGCGCGCCGATGGCTCCGAGGATGACGCCCAGGCCCAGCACCGCACCGGCCCAGGCAAAGCGTGGCCAGAACAGCAGGATGGCGGCGATCAGCTCAGCCACACCGGCGCCATAACGGCCCCATGGCTCCACGCCGAGCTTGCTGAAGATGTACACGGATTCCGGGGCGCCGGTGAACTTGAAGAAAAGCGTCTGCAGCAGGATGACCGCGGCAATCACTTGAAAGATCCAGCTCGCAATCGCAGCCGGTTTTGAGAGTTGAGCAGAATGATTCATACGGTGGGGTGAGACGCCTCGTTTGTGAATTCCTTTCACACCAGTTGCGAAAAAAATAATTCGCAAGGAATCCGTCAACCAGCCGTCTGAAACCATAGCATATGCTTCTCACTCATTTAAACCGACTCTATTTGAAACTATGAAAATCCATCCGATATTTGTTTGCCTGTTTATACTGTTTTCCTCCGCCATCCATGCCCAGGACTCCGCCCTCTCTGCCGAGCAACGCCTGGCCGACTTCGATTTGGAAAAAGGCGGCTTGGCTGTGCATGGCTACGACCCGGTGTCCTATTTTGAAAACGGCCCGCAGAAGGGCAGCAAGTCTATCACGACAACCTTCAAGGGCGTCACCTATCGCTTCTCCAGCGAGGAAAACAAACAGAAGTTTATCGCCGACCCTTCCAAATACGAGCCTGCCTATGGAGGTTGGTGCGCCTGGGCCATGCTCGACGGCGACAAGACCGAGCCCGACCCGAAAACCTACAAGATCGTCGATGGCCGGCTCTTCCTTTACTACAATGGCTTCTTCGGCAACACCCTCAAGATGTGGAACGAGAAGGCCGCCAAGGAAAGCGGCGACGCCCCCCTGGCCACCAAAGCCGATACCGAATGGGCGAAGATCGTAAAGGATAATGGGTGACAGAGAGAACAAGAGACGGGGAGGTACTTTGCGAAGCATGAAACCGTCCCCCTATCACCCTTTCTCCCCATCTCCGTTTCTCCCTACCCCTAAAAAGCGTTCGCCATCCGGTCATGCTTTGCTAGGCCTATAGGGTGAACCCGAATCCCATAGCGCGACAGACGCCGGCCGAGCCTCGCTCGGAGATTGCCCGGTTGACTTACCGCTATGAGTGTCTGCGTGCGCCCTTGCACGGCTTTGCCGAGGCGGGCTGGATTACCTTCGGGCTGCTTATCGCCATCCGCGTTTTTGAGGCTCCAGACATCTGGAAGGCGGCCATCGCCAGCGCGGGATTCCTTGGCCTGCTGCTCAACAGTCTTTCGCTGACGGTAGCCGGTCGCACAGGATGGCGCACGACCTCCGTGGTGGCGCTCTACATGGCCTGCACGGGACTGTGTCTGCTGCTTTCGGCGGCGGCGGTCAACCTCGGCATGTTCCTGGCCGCCTTCCTCCTGGCACACATCATTTTCACCCAGCAGCCCTCGCACATGATCATGGTCTACTCGCGCAATTACGCTCCGCGCGAACGTGGCCATCGCCTCTCGACCGTCATGCTGATTGCCGCGGGCGGCGGCATGGCCTTCTCCTTTGTCGGCGGCAAGGTGCTGGACTGGCGACTGGGGCTGTGGCCGGCCATCATCGGCATCATGGGAGGGGCCTGCCTGCTCAACGCCCTCATCGTACGCATGGTGCCTTCCGAGCCGATGACCCGCGAAACCGCCGGCAACCCCTTCCGCAACCTCAGCCTGATGTGGCAGGACAAGCTCTTCGGCTTCATGTTGACAGCCTGGATGCTCCTGGGCTTCGGCAACCTGATGATGATTCCGCTACGCGTGGAATACCTGGCCAACCCCCAGTACGGCATCAACGCCAGCAACGAAACCGTGGCGCTGCTGACCTTTATCCTGCCCTCCATCGTGCGCATGGCCAGCACCAAGGTCTGGGGTGCGCTGTTTGACCGCATGCACTTCATTCCCTGGCGCCTGTGCGTCAACTTTTGCTTCCTCGCCAGCATCCTCCTGTTCTTCAACACCACCTCGCTGGTCTGGCTGGCGGTCGCCTCCGCCCTCGACGGCCTGGGGCGCGGCGGCGGCCTCATCGCCTGGAACCTCTGGGTCACCAAGGTTGCCCCGCCGGACAAGGTGTCGGCCTACATGAGCGTCCACACCGCCATGACCGGCCTGCGCGGCACGGTGGCACCCTTCGTCGGCTTCTGGCTCATCCTGCATGCCGACCCCAGCCTCACCAGCTACTTCTCCGCCACACTCATCCTCATCTCCTTCGGCATGTTCGTGACCATACGCCGCCACCCACGCTTCAGCGACGAAAGTCTGACGGGGTGAAAAACTTTTAACAGGAAGGTTGGAAAAAGAAACGCGATAAATAGCCTTTCCGCTCTTCCCGGTCTTCCTGTTAAATAATGCGCATGGCCAAGCCTCTCCTGTTCGGCGAAGATAAAAACACCGTAGCGACGGTGCGGGAGGTGGCGTTGATTGAAAAAATCCGCCTCTGGCTGGGCGAAGTCGCCCCGGCCTGTCCCGAGGGCATGGGGGACGACACCGCGGCGGTCGACCCCGGCCCAGGTAGGCTCCTACTGGGCATGGACCCCGTCGTCTACGGGCGGCACTTCGACGACAACGCCACCCCCGAGGCCGTGGGCGCGAAGCTGCTCAAGCGCAACCTCAGCGACATCGCCGCGATGGGTGGCATACCCGACCACGCCCTGCTTGGGCTCGTCCTCAGCGGTGACGTTTCCCTCGTCTGGCTGGAGGGCTTTGTGCGAGGCTTGAAAGAATGCGCCCAACGCTACGGCGTGAAAATAGTCGGCGGAGATATCGCCCAAGGCCCGGACAAAAGCTTCATCGCGCAGTTGAGCCTTACCGGCCACGCCGCCCGCCCCGTGCCACGTCTCGGCGGACAAATCGGCGACACGCTCTGGGTCACCGGACAGCTTGGTGGCAGCCTAGCCGGATGGCATCTGGATTTCGTCCCGCGCCTGCCCGAAGGCCAATGGCTCGCCGCCCAACCCGGCCTGCGCGGCATGATCGATGTCACCGACGGCCTTGCCGCCGACCTGCCCAAGCTCCTCCC
Source organism: Verrucomicrobiia bacterium (assembly GCA_030432235.1). Classification (GTDB taxonomy): domain Bacteria; phylum Verrucomicrobiota; class Verrucomicrobiia; order Opitutales; family Cerasicoccaceae; genus JAUIHT01. Next base: position 81,977 of record JAUIHT010000003.1, read on the forward strand.
GCCCGCCAGTGTGGCCATGCTCGATCTGGACAAGATTCCCGTTAGCGACGCCGCGCAAAAAGCAGCCGCAACCAGCAGCCAAAACGCCCTAGACCACGCCCTGGGCGACGGGGAGGATTACGAGCTGGCCTTCGTGCTGGACAAAGACACCAACGCGTTGGCCTTCGTCGCCCAATGGAAGGACGCCACCGCGCTACCCCTTTCTTGTATCGGCCGCATCGAGCGCCAGCCGGAGGGCATCGCTGAACATACCCTCCTCGACGCCGCCACCGGACAGCCAATCGCCGGCCCAGGCGGCTACGAGCACTTCAAAGCGTAGCTGGCCGCGCCTGAATCGGCTCTATGTTGGTCTGAAGTTGCTCTACCTTGCTCTGAGTCAGCCCTGACAAGCCTTGAAGTTACTCTATTGAGGCCTGAAGCTGCCCTATGTTGCCTTGAAGGAGCCCAATATTGCTCTGAAGCTTAACTTCAAAGCGGGATAGGGCAGATTCAAGGCAGGGTAGAGCTACTTCAATCCTCGCTAGGGGAACGTCAAAGCTACATAGAGAGCATTCAGCGAAAAACAGGGAAGCTTTAGCCCAACATACGGCCCCTTCAGGGCCATATAGGGCAAATCCAAACCCCGCCAGGCGTCACTCGCGCCTCGCCCCTATCGCACCTGACCGGTACCGGTGATGACGAACTTGTAGGTGCAGAGCTCGCGCAGGCCCATGGGGCCCCGGGCGTGGAGGCGGTCGGTGGAGATGCCGATCTCCGCCCCGAAGCCGAACTCGAAGCCGTCGGTGAAACGCGTCGAGGCGTTCCAGTATACCGTGGCGGAGTCCACCCCGGCAAAGAACTTCTTCGCGGCGGCCTCGTCGGTCGTGACGATGGCGTCGGAGTGGCCACTGCCGTACTTGTTGATATTGGCGATACCATCCTCGAGCGAATCGACCACCTTGACCGCGAGGATGTAGTCCAAAAATTCCGCGTAGAAGTCGTCCTCGGTCGCGGGCACGGTATCTACATCCTTGAGGAAGGAATCGGCTACCGGGTCGACGCGCAGCTCGACGTTTTTCTCCGCCAGAGCTTTTGCCAAACGGGGCAGAAGCGTGGATGCGACGTCCTTGTGAACGAACAAATTCTCGGCCGCGTTGCAGACGCTGACGCGCTGGGTCTTGGCGTTGACCACGATGGACTCGGCCAGATCCGCATCGGCGGCCTTGTCCACGTAGACGGAGCAGACGCCGGTGTAGTGTTTGATGACGGGGATGCGGCTGTTCTCCGCGACGAAGCGGATGAGGCTCTCGCCGCCGCGCGGGATGATGCAGTGCACGAGGTCGTCGAGCTTGAGCAGGGCGTTGAGCGCCCAGCGGTCGGTGGTGGGGATGATTTGAACCGCACCGTCGGAAATGCCATTTTTCTCCAAGGCCTGCGCGATGAGCCCGGCCAGCGCGGTGTTGGTGTGAAAGGCTTCCTTGCCCCCGCGCAGGATGGCGGCGTTGCCGCTCTTGAGGCAGAGCACCGCGCAGTCGATGGTGACGTTCGGGCGCGATTCGAAGATGATGCCGACGACGCCGATGGGCACACGGACCTTTTCAATGAGCAGGCCGTTGGGCCGCTCAATGGTTTCGAGGACGGCCCCGACGGGGTCTTCCAGCGCGGCCACCTCGCGTACACCCTGCGCCATCTTGGCGATGCGCTCCGGCGTGAAGGTCAGGCGCTCCACCATGGGCCCGGCCAGGTCCAGCGCGTGAGCGGCAGCGAGGTCCTTGGAGTTCTCCGTCAGCAGCGCGGCGGTGTGCTCCTCAAGCAGGTCCGCCAGCGTCAGCAGGGCGGCGTTCTTCTGCGCGTCGGTCAGCGTGGCCAGGGTAAAGGAAGCCTCCCGCGCACGCTGGGCGATGCCGGTGACGAGCTCCTCGATTTTGTCCGGGGTCGTTTCCATGAAAAGGTCTATTAAGCCATAGATTCGCGCGGATGAAACGCTGAATTTTTCAAAAAAAGAGACCCGGTCATTCCGGGCCTCCTGCAAAAATACGGCGGGCAAGCCCCCTCAGCCGACCTCCATCACCGGCTCGACCACGTTCTTGGCGAAACTGGCGTAGCCCTCACCCATCTGGCGTGAGAGCACGTCAGTATAGACGTGGAACTCGCCGCTGGCCAGGGCCTCGACGATGGCGTCGGCCACCTGCGAGGGTGGTTCGGCGATTTCCTCGAGCCCGGCTTCGACGCCCATATCCGTCATGATGGGTCCCGGATGCACACTGATGACGAGCGTGCTCTGCCCCTCAAGGGCTACCTTCAGATCCTGCGTGATGGAATAGCTGGCTGCCTTGCTGGCGGAATAGAGGTTGGAGAAATTCTTTAGCGAGGCCACGGAGTTAATTTGTACGAAGGCGCCCCCGCCGTTGGCCGCCAGGATGGGCCCAAAGGCGCGCGCTACGTAAATCAACCCGTAGACGTTGACACCAAACTGGTACTCGATGGCCTCCTCCCAACCGTCGTCGAGGGCAGCGGTGTGCTTGAAGACACCGGCGTTGTTGACCACCACCTGCACGTCTCCGGTGACTTTGGCCGCCGCTGACACGCTTTCCGCGTCGGCGATGTCCATGGCGACGGGCACGACCTTGTCACCGTACTGATCGACCAGCGGCTGGGCGCTGGCGGGATTGCGTACGGCGGCGTAAACCTTGGTGGCTCCATTGGCGATAAAACCTTCGACGATGGCTTTACCGATGCCGCGATTGGCACCGGTGACGAGGGCGATTTTGCCCTGAATTGGATAAGTTAGGCTCATGATAATACGATTGTTTGAGATGACTTCGTCGTAACCAACGAAGACTCCTTACAATCGCAAGAGCCCGCGACGCTTTTCCAATTCCTCCGGCGTCACCGCCAGCAGGCGATTCGAGGAAAAGTCCTCCACCGTAAAGCTGGCCAAAGCCGCCCCCCACGTCATCGCGTCCTTAATGGCGGCGAAGCTCGCCTCGCCAGCCCTCGCCAGGCAGCCGAGGATGGCGCCGCCGTAGGTGTCGCCCGCACCGGTAGGATCGCGCAACGTCTCAGCCTGACAGACGGAGAGGTCAAAAGTGCCTTCGGGGTGCACCAGCAGGCTGCCGTCGCCTCCGCGCTTGACGATGACCGCGCCCGCCCCCTCGGCGATAAGCGCGTGCCCGGCCTTTATCCCGTCCCGCTCGCCGGTAAGCAGGAGCGCCTCCTCGTCATTGACCAAGAGCAGGCCGCAGCGCTTCACCAGCGTCGATACAGCCTCGCGCTCCTCGCGAATCCAGAAGTCGATGGTGTCCAGCATCACGAAACAATCCGGCGATAACTGGTCCAACGCGGCCACTTGCAGGCGCGGCTCGAAGTTGCAAAGCATGGCGAAGCGCGCGTCGCGTGCGGCCTCGGGGATATCCGGATGGAAATCCACCAGCGCGTTGAGCTCGAGCCCGGTGGTTTCGCGCGTGGCGAAGCCCTCCCCATAGCGCGCGGCCCAGGCAAAGGTAAGTTTATCCGGCGAGGTAAACAGCCCGTCCAGGCCGACACTCCGCTCCTTTAGGATCGCGCGGTGCCTTTCGGTAAAATCGTAGCCCACCGCCGCCACCAGCTCCACCGGGGCAAAGAACGAAGCCGCCAATGCGCCAAACCAGGCCGAGCCGCCAAGGAGGTTTTCGTGACGCCCCTCCGGTGTCTCGATGGTGTCAAAACCGACGGTGCCGATGACCAGCGCGGTGGAAGCTGTCGGTGGCACGGCCATCGTTTACAGAGAAGCTGAAATCTCCGCCCAACGATCCGTCGACAAGGCTGCGCCGACAACTTGGACGACCTCCGCGCCGAGGCGGGAGCCCAGCGCGCCGCACTTGTCCAGCGGCCAACCTTGCAGCCAGCCATAGAGGAAGCCGCCCGCCCACAGATCGCCCGCGCCGGTGGTATCGACCGGCTGGGTAACGATCAGCGGCTCGATACGGGTCAGGCCCCCGTTACCGGCAACGTACGCACCTTTCGGCCCGACCTTGACAGCGGCAATCGAGCAGAGCTCACCAAGCTTTTTCGCCATGCCTTCATAGTCGTCACCCATGCCAAGGAAGCTGTTGGCCTCCTCCTCGTTGGCGAAGACCATGTCCACATATTCGCGCAGCAGGTCTTCAAGCACGTCCTTACAGGCATTGACCACCTCGAAGGAGGCCAGGTCGATGCTGACGGTGCAACCGGCCTCCTTGGCGGACTTGAGCACCTTGAGCATCAGGTCGCGGTTGAATAAAATATAGCCCTCGATATGGGCATGCTGGCAGCCGGCGAAATCAGCCGTGCTGACCTCATCGGGGGAAAGCGTCATGGCCGCGCCGAGATTGGTGCGCATGGTGCGCTCGGAGTCCGGCGTGATGAGCGACAGGCAGCGGCCGTTGGCCACCGTGCCGACCTTGAAGCGGCTACCGTCCCCGCCCAGGGCCATGAAACGGTCCTTGTAGAACTCCCCGCCGATGTCGTTGCCAATCTTGCCAAGGAACGTGGTAGGCAGGCCGAGCCGGGCCACGGCCACAGCGGTGTTACCCGCGGAGCCACCCGGAGCCTCCGCCAGGGAATCCAGTCGGGCCATCATGGCCGCCAGGTTCTCGGCGTCGACCAACTCCATGCCGCCTTTGGCGCCACCAACTGACTGTACGAAAGCGTCGTTCACCCGTGCGAGGGAATCCACGATAGGCGAACCCACGCCTATTAATTTCCATTTTGCATCACTCATAATAAATTCAAGGTTCCCGTCTGAAAACAAAACCACAACGGCGGGTTCGATTCTAATTAGTAACCGAAAAAGTGGTCACCAGCAAAGGGCTATCATCCACTTCGACAACCGCACTGTAATCACCGGGGATTTCAAACTTCAGATTCTTTATTTCGTTGATCAAATGGATTCTGTGCAAGGGGCTTTGCGACTCGAAAGGGCGCTCGATCTGCATAATGGGAGGCTCCGTCGGCAGGCTTAATGAAATCTTAACTGTGTGCTGACCCACGGCAACATCCGTCAGGACCAGGAACCAGAACATTTGCGGGTGCACCACGGGGAAATTACGCCCGCGAATGCTGGAAAAGATACCCATCAGGTAGTACTTCCCCGAACCATGGTCGAGGTGCACACCGTCACAGGTAACAAAGGAAAGAAGTAAGGGCTGGCTTGTCATCAAAAGGCGAGACTGTGGCGCAAGCCCGCAGGTCTGGCAACAGTGAATACCATACACCCTTCGCCCCTCGAACCGGACGCATCAAAAAAAGCGGCCCCGCATCACAAAGATACGGGGCCGCCTGTGAAAAATCCTTCTTATTTGAGCTTGTCGTAACCGCCCTTGTTGATCTTGGCGACGACGAGATAGCTAATGCCCATCTTCTTGGAGACGGCATTGACCGAGCCGAGGGACTTGATCTCAGCCTTCACCTGATCGCGCAGCTCAGGCGTAATCTTGGTGCGCTTGCGGCGACCGCCAGCAGGCTTGCGGCCGGGCTTCTTACCCCCAAGGCGCAGACCATAATGCGCAACCAGAGCCTCAACGAGCTTGCGAGGAGATTCATATCCGCTCTTTTTGTAGAGGGCTTCCAACTCTGCCTTGGCAGCCTTTTGCTTCTTTGCAGCGTCCAGCAGCTCTTTCTTGATTTTAGCGAGTTCTGCTTCGCGCTTTTCGATTTGTTTAATCTCTTTACTGATTTCGGACATAGCGTTGTATTTTAGGTTATGTTCAAACGTCCAATAAGGCATCATATCCTATTAATGACAAGATAAAAAAACCTATCTATACGCTATGTGTTTCTTCAATTTCATCTAGTAATAAAGTCACCTGACAGTTCTTTGGATCGTCGGACATTGGTTTTACAACGCAGGGCAACGTTTTAAACAGATTCAGCATAGGCTTGTTATCATTAGCCACCATAGCCCAGAGACGAGTCAACCCGCGCCGCCTCGCAATCTCCACCATGCGGGCAAAAAGCAGCCGCCCCATGCCGTGACGGCGCTTGCTCTCACGCACGACAAAGGCGCACTCGGCGCTCTCCCCATCGTCCTCGAGGAAGTACCGCCCGATGGCGTGCAGGCGCTGCATGGGGCCGCGCATCTCGAAGATGCCCAGAGCCAGATCGCGCTCCTGATTGACCCCGGTCAGCTCGTGCGCGCGCACTCCGGACATACTGGTGACGCGGTAGCCGTAGCGGCGCTGGATCGTGTCAGAAGTGTGCGAATAGAAAAACTCCTGCAGGCGGCGCTCGTCGGAGGGGTGCAATGGCCGCAAAACGTAGGACTCGCCCGCGAGGGTGACCTTCTGGAATTCCACGCCGCCGATTTCCCGGGTTGGCCGGGGGATGAGACGCTCGTAGGGCGCGATCAGCTTGCGCTCACGGGCATCGCGCAGGAGGCCCTCGCGAAACTTCGGGTGCGCCACCTGGATCAACTCCAGTACTCGCTCGCGAATGCTGCGCCCGCGCAGGGTGGCGATGCCGTACTCGGTCACGACAAAGTGTACATCCGCGCGGCTGCAAACGACCCCCGCGCCATCACTCAGAAGCGAAACGATGCGGGAGGTCACCCCACCCTCGGCGGTGGAGGGCAACGCCAGTATGGGCAGCCCACCGTTGCTCATGGCCGCGCCACGGGTGAAGTCGATCAGGCCGCCAACACCACTGTAAAACTTACCCCGCACGGTGTCGGCCGCGGCCTGCCCGGTAACGTCCACCTCGACCGCACTGTTGATCGACACCATGTGCGGATGCTGGGCGATGACCGCGATGTTGTTCGTATAATCCGTGGGCTGGAAACTCATCTGGTAGTTGCCATCGACAAAATCATACAGGGCCTGCGAACCCCGGGCAAAAGAAGCCACGCTCAAGCCGGTGTTGATGGGCTTGCGGCTGTTGTCGAGCGCGCCGCATTTCATCAGGTCCATGGCGCCGTCGCTGAAAAGCTCCGAGTGGAAGCCGAGGTGCTTGTGCCCACGCAACGCCTGACACACGCTGTCCGGGACGTTCCCGACGCCGAGCTGGAGCGTCGCGCCGTCCTCCACCAACTGGGCGACGTACCGGGCAATTTTGCGGGTAACCTCGTCCTCACCTTCGGAGCGCCATTCGGGCAGCTCCTCGTCGGCCTCAAGGAAGAAATCGATGTTTTCGACATGCACCTCGCACTTGCCCATGGTCCGAGGCATGCGCTTATTGATCTGCGCCACGATGGTGCGTGCGCTCTGCACGGCGGACCGCACGACGTCCACACTGACCCCCAGCGAGCACAGCCCGTGATCGTCCGGCGGCGACACCATGATAAGCGCCGCATCCAGCGGCATGACGCCACGCCGGAATAGTGAGGGAATCTCGCTGAGGAAACACGGCGTATAGTCGGCCTCGCCTTCGTTGACCGGCCCACGCAGGTCGGGATTAAGGAAGAAGGCATTGGTGCGGAAGGTATCCAGGGCGTCTCTCTCCACCCAGGGCGTGGGACCGAGAGTCGTTATTTGCACCAGCTCGATATCCTGCAAGGCACGCTTGTTTTGCAACATGTGGCGCATCAACGCCTGCGGGCAGGCTGCCCCCGAACCAATAAACACGCGCCCGCCGGGAGGCGCGATCACCGGCCAGTGTCTGGGCTCAAGGGGCAACATTTGCTAATAGTGTTTTTCAGTTGGCCAGGAAAGGCAACTCGGGAAAGGATACATTAGCCGATGATCGCGAATCATAAGCAACGCTTGCAACTGGAGGCCCTGGCAACGGAGCTGGGCTTCGAGGCCTTCGGCGTCGCGCCGGTGGAGGTGCCTTTGCGCCGCGAGTACTACGAGCAGTGGATCGCCCGCGGGGAGCACGGCGGGATGTCCTGGCTGGCCCGCAACAACGACCGCCGTCTGCATCCGGAGAACGCCCTGCCGGAGGCACGGTCCATCCTCTGCGTCGGGCTCAACTACTACCAGCCGGAGCCGGAACGCCGCGGCCGCATCGCGAAGTACGCCCTGGGCAAGGATTACCACAAGGTCATTTTGAAAAAGCTGAAGACGCTCTGTGCGCACATGCGGGAAAACTACGGCAGCGACCAGCGGCCTTACGTCGACACCGGCCCGGTGCTGGAGAAACCCATTGCGGCCTACGCCGGGCTCGGCTGGCAGGGCAAGAGCACCATCCTGTTAAACAAAACCCATGGCACCTGGCTCTTCCTCGGCACCATTTTTACCACCCTGGAGCTGCCGCCGGACAAACCCGCCGCCGATCACTGTGGCTCCTGCACCCGCTGCTCCGACGCCTGCCCGACCAATGCCATCACCGGACCCTACCAGCTCGATGCCCGCCGCTGCATCTCCTACCTCACCATTGAGCACAAGGGCAGCATCCCGGTCGAATTCAGAAAGGCCATCGGCGACCGCCTCTTCGGCTGTGACGAGTGCCTCGACGTCTGCCCCTGGAATCGGTTCGCGCAGACCACCCGCGAAGCAAAGTTCGCCCCCCTGCCCCACCCGGACGTCGTCGAGAGCCTTTCCTTAACACAGGACGCGTTTGATCAAAAATTCGCCGGGACGCCCATCCGCCGCCTCGGGCTGTCGAGATGGAAACGAAACGCCTGCGTCGTCCTCGGCAACACCGGTACGGCGGAGGACCTCCCACTCCTAAAAGAAGCCGCCGCCTCTGACGACCCCCTCGTGGCTGAACACGCCCAGTGGGCCGTGGAAGAGATAGAATCACGACAACTCTGAAAAAAGTTGATATTCCCAGGTCGGGTACTTATAAAATAGTTCATTGGCGTCAACGGAGCATGCCTACTCCCAACCACTTCTATCTCTGTGAAAATAAAAACCATACTACTCACTGTCGCAGCCAGCAGTCTGTTCCTCGCGCAAGCAGCCCTTGGGGTCGTCAATGTGACTTTCACCGGCGGCGGAGGCTCCCCTGTCAGCTTCACATTGCCCGAGATTAGCTGGGAAATCACCAACTCGGCGGGCTTCAACGGCGCGACCACTTTTGGAATCGGCGTAGATGTCAATCAAACCCCGGAAAACGCTACTTCGGGAGCAAGTATTGGCGGTAATCCCAGCGCGTGGTCCAGTACGGGCGCCACCACCTTTCCCGGCACTGCTTCGAGCAGCTTTTTTCGCAACAATGACTTCGGCGGGGCCAACGACGGCGGCATCATCTGGTTCGGCATGCTCAGCAACCAGGCCGCCGTAAACGGGGAAATCATCACCTACGCCGGTGGCACGCTCAGCAGCGGCAATCTGGTGCCTTACACTTATACCGATGGCGCCTATGACGTCTATCTTATCAGTATCATCAGCGGACAGGCAGTCACCGCGCCTGGAGTGGCCGTGCCCGAGCCCGGAGCCTGCGCCGCGCTTTTCGGTATCGGCGTGCTGGGGCTCGCCGCTTGGCGCAGAAAAGTTACCAAGTAGCCAAGCAGAAGGCGCGCTTTATCATCATAGCGTGCTTGCTGACGTTGTTCGGCAAAATGCGGGCCATGCACCACTCATGATAAGAAAATAGGTGGAGTAGCACGCCAGGCGGCTTTGGGTTGACGTTCCGACGTTAATCATTAATCTACTTACGCAGTACTTGACTGCCCTCCTATGAAAATCAAAGCGCTTTTGCTCTCGGCCGTATGCGCGGTCTCTATTAATATTAGTCACGCCGCCATCGAGCTCAGTGTAAGCGGTGGAATCGGCACACCACTGACGATCGATATCGTGCAGGGTGACACCTTTACCAGCATCAATTCCAACAGCGGCGACTTCGGCTTACTGTTTAAAGATTTCTGGAATAATACCCAATCGTCTTTCGACAACACTTCCACCACGAATACCCTGACCATGACAACGGCAACTGGCCCCTACTCAACCGGTGCCTTTATTGGCTTTGGTTTCACTGCCAATGACCTCGTCCTGGGCTTTACCGGTACCACCATAAACATCGGAGAGATGCTGACACTCGGCCCGGGTACACGAACCACGACGAACAATCTTTCCTTGGACTACACTTCGGTAAATCCCACGGGCGACGTCCTTATTTTTGGCGATACTTTCAACGTCGTATCCGATACCCTCACCTGGACAGCCGTCCCCGAGCCCGCGACCACCGCCACACTCTTCGGCCTGGGCATGCTGGGACTGGTCATCTGGCGCAGGACTAAGCGCGCAGCGTGAGGCAGAAAAAAGGATTCGAAGCTTGTCCGTCCGGGCAGGATGGCTAAGCTTAAACGCCTAACTGCTATTTACCATATGGGATTCTTTAAACGCTTACTCGCCACTGCTATCCTGGGTTCGTCCATTGCCTCTGCCGCGATGGAGGTGAGCCTCAACAATAATATACTCACCTTCACCTTTTTGCCGGAGCAATCTGCGCCGCTGGACCCGGGAGCGGCCTACTACACATCCAGCGACACGGGCAGCCTTCACTTCATTACCTGGACGGGTGGCGACGCGGGCGGCCTTTCCGTGAACCTCCCGGTCATTTCCAATACCTTCATCGACAACACCGGAACGGCTGTGGCCGACGGACGCGTGCGGACACTACGCCTCGGCAGCGACAGCGTGGTTCTCGGCTTTGGCAACACCTTGACGGACTTTACCATCGCAGGCGGTAGCCTGACCCTTGATGCAACCGGGCGCGGCCTTGTCCTGCCGGAGGAAACCGTCTTCGGGTTCCTCGATGGCTCCAGCTACACCCCGGGCACGACCGGCACCACCGGCGAGCTCATCCCCGTCCCCGAGCCCTCAACCTACGCCGCCCTTTTCGGGCTGGGCGCGCTGGGGCTAGCCGCTTGGCGGCGGAAGTCAAAAGCCTGAAGTCGAAAGCTTACTGTAACAACAAGCCGTGGCCTCAACGCTACGGCTTTTTCTTTTGGCTTTCGACTTTCGACTTTAGGCTTTTGACTCCGTGTATGGACAAAGCTGGCATCGTCGACATTCTGGAAAGCATCGCAGAGCTCTTGGAGCTGAAAGGCGAGAACCCCTTCAAGATTCGCGCCTACAGCAACGGCGCCCGCGCCCTGGAGTCACTGGAGAAGGACCTCGGCGAGGTCATCGCGGCGGGCGAGCTGGGGGAGGTCAAAGGCATCGGCAAAGCCCTCGTGGACAAGATCACCACGCTCTACGAGACCGACGAGCTGGAGTTTTACACCAAGCTGAAAGCCTCCGTCCCGGAGGGCATGATTGCCCTGCTGGACATCCCCGGGCTCGGCCCGAAGAAAATCAAAAAGCTCCACGACACACTGGGCGTCGAGAGCATTGAGTCCCTGCAAGCTGCCTGCGAGTCCGGCAAGGTCGCCGAGCTGGACGGCTTTGGCAAAAAGACCGCCGACAACATTCTGCGCGGCATCGCCAACCGTGAGGCCTACGCCGCCCGCCACCGCTGGTGGGATGCCCACGAAGCCGCCGTGCCCATCCTCGAAGGATTGCGTAAACTCAAGGAAGTCGAGCAGGCCGAGGCGGGCGGTAGCCTCCGCCGCGGCATGGAAACCGTCGGCGATCTGGACTTCCTCGTCGCCTCCACCACCCCCGGCCCCATCATGGACTGGTTCACGTCCCAGGAGGGCGTGCGGGAGGTCACGGCCAAAGGCGAAACGAAGTCCAGCGTACGCCTCGACGACGGCCTGCAGGCCGACCTGCGCGTGGTGCCGCCGGAGCAGTTCTTCTTCGCCCTACACCACTTCACCGGCAGCAAGGACCACAACGTCCGCATGCGCCAGCGCGCCCTTGAGCGCGGCTTATCGTTGTCGGAATGGGGACTTTTTAAAACGCAGAACGATGAACGCAGAACGCAGAAAAAAGATGGCGAGGAGGAAAAGAAACCCCGTCAGGTCAATCCACATGGTGATGAAAAGCCCGTGGTGGATGCCAAGAGCGAGGCGGACATTTTTAAAGCATTAGACCTTCGTTACATCCCGCCTGAGTTGCGCGAGGACCGGGGCGAAATCGAAGCCGCCGAGCAGGGCGAGTTGCCCGAGCTAGTCACCGACGAAGACATCTTTGGCGTCTTCCACAACCACACTACCGCCTCCGACGGGCGCGCCACGCTCGACGAGATGACGCAGGCCGCGCAGGACCTCGGCTTCGAGTACCTCGGCATCGCCGACCACTCCAAGGCCAGCTTCCAAGCCAGTGGACTCGATGAGGAGCGCCTGGCCGCACAGATCGAAAAAATTCGCGCCCTTAACGACTCGGGCAAGTTCACCTGCCGCGTCCTGGCCGGCAGCGAGGTCGATATCCTGAAAGACGGCACGCTGGACTTCGACGACGGCGTTTTGAAGACCCTCGACTACTGCGTGGTGTCCGTCCACAACGCCTTTTCCCTGAGCGAGGATGACATGACCAAGCGCATCATCAAGGCGCTCGAACACGAGCATGTCACCATGCTCGGTCACCTGACCGGTCGGCTCCTGCTGCAGCGCGAGCCCTACGCGGTCAACATCCCCAAGGTCATCGACGCCGCCCTGGCCAACGGCAAAATCATCGAACTGAATGCCTCTCCCTGGCGCCTGGATATGGACTGGCGCTTCTGGAAGAAAGCCGCCGAGCGCGGCCTGCTCTGCGCCATCAACCCCGACGCCCACGCCACCGACCAGTTGAAATACTACCGCGCCGGAGTCCTCACCGCCCGCAAAGGCTGGCTAACGAAAGACAACATCCTCAACTGCCGGAAGCTGGCGAGCGTGCTGGAGTATCTCGGGCTGGGCTAGAAGTGTGAAAGTAAAGAAACGGCGTAATAGCCCTCTTGCATCGGCACCAAGAAAAACCACATCTCCAAGCCTTCTAAAGGCTTGCGCAAACTGAAAATGGATACGATATAAGGCATTATGTCTGGCGACTTGCCAAATACTACTGATTGGCTGCCGAAAAAAACCTCCGATAGCATTGCGAAGGTTTTTCTGAATACCTGCAAAAATGTAGAGAAGGAACTACTGCTGAGACGCGCCTATGAAATGGAGTCTGGCGTTACCCCATTCGACTCGGGTATTGCGTTTGAAGAAATCTTCAGGGAAGCCCTCAGTAAATTGCTCCCTAAACGCTACACGATTGCCTGTGGCACAGTGAATGATTCCAAAGGGTTTACCGCCGGAGACTGCGATGTCCTAATCTTTAATGACCTTTGGTTTTCAAAGGTGAAGGATTCTTTGGTTAAAGACTCTCGAAAAGTTATCTACCCAATCGAAGGCATCTATGCGGTAGGTGAAGTAAAGCAGACACTGGGTAAACGCACTCTGGATCAAGCGATGGAAAAACTAGTCACTTGTCATCGCCTCCATCGCCCAAGAACAATGATGGATCGTACAGTAGAAAATCGAGAAGGCTCCAACTGCACACATGGATTGAGCAACCCGCTTTACTCGTTTGTATTTGCTGGTGGATTGGAGAAAGGAACGAGTATGGATGACTTAGTAGATCGTTTTGTCCACACCAATAGGTTGTTGAAGCGACTGGAAGTAATAAGATGCTTTTGTATCTTAAACGAAGGCTGTCTTTATTGGAGTTGGTTTGATAGCGACGCAAGAGAGCTACGACCTGCATTATTCATGTTAGAAGACCTTTATGATGCTATAGTTCCTAGCTATGCGGTTCATAATGAACGCAACCCAGCTTTTCTGAGTCTTGTGATGAATCTTTTCTTGCACCTATATAAATCCGTCCTGGCACCAGAAGATTGGGCAGTTAGCTATTCCTACAGCAGAGATAACCCACCCGACATAAAGGTTCCCAAAAGCCAAGAGCACTTACTTCCTCCAGATAAAGATTGGCTGGACCATTTATCACGCCCTTGTGAACAAAAACATAGCATAAAAACCCGGGATAATGAGTTTATTCCTTGGCAACCATGAAGTACGTTACCCTACCTTCAGCTAGAACTATTCCGTGGAAAGGAACGGTTTCTACTCTTGATGGATTACCCGTTCGGGAAAGCGGAGAGTATATCGACCAAAAACATAGTCGCCTTGAATATTACTCCAACATGTTCGCAGGCGGCATGAAAAACAAATGGCCAAACCGCGTATATTTGGAGCTATATGCAGGCCCTGGGCGCTGTAAAATTCGAGAAACTGGTAAAGAAGAGGTCGGTTCTCCACTTAAAGTTCTAGATCTTAATTTTACGCGATTTATATTTGTCGAGCGCGAAGAAGCACATGCCCAAGCTCTAGCTAAACGGATAGAGAATCACCCAAGAGTTGAGGACGTAGAGATTTGGAATGGAGATAACTTCCAGGCTCTCGACCAAATTTCAATTCCTTCAACAAGGACACTTACCTTTAGCTTTGTCGACCCGACTGGTCTTGTGGAAATTAATCTGATAAAAAAACTAAAGCAAATTGCTGTTAAAGGCGACGTACTCATCAATTTGATGGACTCAATGGGCATAAAAATGAACTGGCACTATTATCGCAAATCGATCGGTTCGAATTGTAAACTGACACGTCTTCTCGGCTCAGACGAGTGGAAGGAATTCAGAGATCTAGACAGTCAGCAGGCAAACGCCAAGATACAAGAGTTGTTTAGAGCCAAGCTCGAAGCTTTAGGCTATTTGACTGAGGAATATAATGTTCCCGTCATGATGAATGGCAACAATCAGCTTTATCGGTTAGTCTTTGCCGCAGGAGATCAATTGGGCATAAAATTCTGGCGTGCTGCAGTAAAAGGCACTACTCCTCAGACTGATTTTTTCGATCAACTATGACACCGATCAACAAATCTGCCTTATGGAAGAAGCGCCTGGGTGACTGGGTACTGAATCCGTACGTAGGCTGTGAGCATGGCTGCAAGCATTGCTATTGCCCGGCCATGCCCGGTGTTAAATTCAGCAACCATGGCCGCACACAGGAAGAATGGGGCGCATACCTGTATCCGAAAGATAATTTAGTGGCTTCCTTGCGGGAGCAACTGCGCAACTTTACTCCAGATAAAGCGAATGTAACCCGCTGGGGCGACGGTTGGTTGTTGATGTCATTTTTGACCGATTGCTACACCCCCGCAGAGGCAAAACTCGGCTTAACACGTGAATGCCTGAAGCTCATCCTCGAAGCAGGCCATAAGGTTCGACTACAAACACGATCACCGCTTATCGAGCGGGACTTTGATATTTTGAGGGCCCACCGTGACCAAGTGCTCGTTGGAACATCGCTTCCCTACCTGAGTGACAAGCTTGCACGTGTCTTGGAGCCGCGGGCACCATCGCCAAAGCGTCGCTTAAGAATGCTAGAGAAAGCTGTAGACGAAGGACTCGAAGTTTACGTAGCTATCGCACCGTTTATGCCTTTCCACGATCGCAAGGAAGTGGACAAAGTCCACGAAGTTATTCGACCCCTGCAACCACGGGAGGTATTCTGCGAAGTGCTGAATCCGAAAGGTAAAAATATTGAGATGATGCGGTCAGCGCTAAAAGCGACCTATCCAGCACATTATGTGAGACTCAATAATTACACTCTCGAATACTGGGCAAAGTTTACATTCAAAGTGCTCAATTATGGAGTAAAAGAAGTAAATCGCTTCATTCCTTGGCCGGATACACAACAACTGTGGCGAAAGCACCTCCAAGCTGCACAGGTAAAATTTCTGGAATCATATCTTCCCGAAGAATTGCGTACTGTGTAATTTACAGGCCATTCGTTGGGCTTAACAAAACGGATGATTCCACGGGACAATTGGTCAGTTCCACGGAGCGAAAGGCAGATTGATCCACGCAGAAGGCCCGACAAGCACGCTTAATCTTAGCCATGCCACCGGCTAATAGTTAGGCCGGATTCCGCCTAGCAGACGCAGAGGTGCTTATTTATACTGGACAGCCGCCGCAGCATTACGAAAAGTTATAGACGGTGCCCGGCCTTTGGCCGCGCCAAACCCTCTGACTTAACCTGATTTTTCCTGACTTATGAGCGACGTTCCAAAAGTCGTGATTCCCTCGCTGGCGAAAAAATACCTGATGGCTGGAAGCGGCCTGGTATTAGTACTCTTTGTACTCGGCCACATGCTGGGGAACCTGCAGTTCTTCCTCGGGCCGGAGGTCATCAACGCCTACGCCTACCATTTGCATCACTTGCCCGGGCATCCGGTCACGCTGTGGATCATCCGGCTCATCCTGCTGACCTGCCTGGTGGTACACGTGTGGATGGCCGTCCTGCTGACCATCGAGA
This sequence comes from Verrucomicrobiia bacterium, assembly GCA_030432235.1. Classification (GTDB taxonomy): domain Bacteria; phylum Verrucomicrobiota; class Verrucomicrobiia; order Opitutales; family Cerasicoccaceae; genus JAUIHT01. The sequence continues at coordinate 98,079 of JAUIHT010000003.1, forward strand.
ACAAGCACGCCCGCGGTAACGACAGCTACGCGCAGAAGCACAGCAACGTCGCCTCCTACGCCGCCCGCACCATGCCGGTGACCGGCGTCGTGCTGCTGCTCTTCATCATTTTGCACATCCTGCAGTTCACCACCCGCGTGGTGCCGGAGGATTACAACGCCACCATCGGCGAGGCCCCCATCGAAGTCGCCCACGTGCAGATCGAGTTCTTCGACGTCTTCGCCATGATGGTGAAGGGCTTCTCCGACCCGCTCTTCGCGGGCATCTACATCATCGCCGTCGGGCTGCTCTGCATGCACCTCAGCCACGGCGTCAGCAGTATGTTCCAGAGCATCGGCTGGCGCAACGAAATCTGGCGTAAGCGCCTGCACTGCATCGCGCTGCTGTACGGCTGGGTTGTTTTCCTGGGCTTCGCCGCCATACCGTTCTCCGTCCTGGCCTTCGGCCACGGCAAGGAATACCTGGCCGACAAGGAAGCGCAATGGGCCGCCGCGCCGGCCGTCACCACCGAAATTTCCCACTAGGAGGCATTTGACATGAGCACCGATTCGAACAGCGATTTCCCCTGGGATTCCAAAGTCCCCGAAGGCCCCCTCGCCGACAAGTGGAAGAACCACAAGGCGCACATCAAGCTGGTCAACCCGGCCAACCGCCGCAAGTACCACATCCTCATCGTCGGCTCCGGCCTGGCGGGCGCATCCGCCGCCGCTTCGCTCGCTGAGATGGGTTACAAGGTGTCCTGCTTCTGTTATCAGGACAGCCCCCGGCGCGCGCACTCCATCGCGGCCCAGGGCGGCATCAACGCGGCCAAGAATTACCAGAACGACGGCGACAGCGTCTACCGGTTGTTCTACGACACCATCAAGGGCGGTGACTACCGCAGCCGCGAAGCCAACGTCCACCGCCTGTCGGAGGTCTCCGGCAACATCATCGACCAGATGGTGGCGCAGGGTGTGCCTTTCGCCCGCGAATACGGCGGCCTGCTGGCCAACCGCTCCTTTGGCGGCGCGCAGGTCTCGCGTACCTTCTACGCCCGCGGCCAAACCGGCCAGCAGCTGCTGCTGGGGTCCTACTCGCAGCTCAGCCGCCAGATCGGCCTGGGCCAGGTGAAGATGTACACCCGCCACGAGATGCTCGACCTCGTCCTCGTCGACGGCCACGCCAAGGGCATCATCACCCGCAACCTCGTCAACGGCAAGATTGAGCGCTGGGCCGGGGACTGCGTCATCCTGGCCACCGGCGGCTACGGCAACACCTTCTTCCTTTCGACCAACGCCCAGGGCTGCAACGTCACCGCCGCCTTCCGGGCCTACAAACGCGGTGCGGGCTTCGCTAACCCCTGCTACACGCAGATTCACCCGACCTGCATCCCCGTCCACGGCGACCAGCAGAGCAAGCTCACGCTCATGTCGGAGTCCCTGCGCAACGACGGGCGCGTCTGGGCTCCCAAGGAAAAGGCCACCGCGGAAAAGATTCGCAAGGGCGAACTCGACCCGAACAAGGTGCCGGACGAGGAACGCGACTACTACCTGGAGCGCAAGTACCCGAGCTTCGGCAACCTGGCCCCGCGCGACATTTCTTCCCGTGCCGCCAAGGAAGCCTGCGACGACGGGCGCGGCGTGGCCTCCACCGGCCTCGGAGTCTACTTGGACTTCCGCGACGCCATCAAGCGCGACGGCAAAGCCGCCATCGAGGAGCGCTACGGCAACCTCTTTGAGATGTACAACCGCATCACCGGCGACGACCCGTACACGACCCCGATGATGATTTTCCCCGCCGTCCACTACACCATGGGCGGCCTCTGGGTGGACTACAATCTGGAGAGCAACATCCCCGGGCTTTTCGTCGCGGGCGAGGCCAACTTCTCCGACCACGGCGCCAACCGCCTCGGGGCCTCCGCGCTCATGCAGGGCCTGGCCGACGGCTACTTCGTCCTGCCCTACACTGTAGGCAACTACCTCGGCGAGCAGGGCATCGCGAAGGCCGGCAAGGTCACCACCGACGCGCCCGGCTTCGCCGAAGCCGAAGCCGAAGTTCAGGACAGAATCAAGAAGATGATGTCCATCAACGGTAAGGAAAGTGCCCGTAGCCTGCACAAGCGTCTCGGCCACATCATGTGGGAATACTGCGGCATGGCCCGCACCGAAGAAGGTTTGAAGAAAGCCCTGGAGCTCATCCCGAAGCTCCGCGAGGAGTTCTGGACCAACCTCCGCCTGCCCGGCAAGGAAGAGGAGCTCAACCCCGAGCTGGAGCGCGCCGGCCGCGTAGCCGACTTCCTCGAGTTCGGCGAGCTCATGTGCCGCGACGCCCTCATGCGCGACGAGTCCTGCGGCGGCCACTTCCGCAGCGAGCACCAGAGCCCCGAGGGTGAGGCCGTCCGCGACGACGACAAGTTCGCCTTCGTCGGCATCTGGCAGCACCAGGGCGATGACCAGGAGCCGAAACTCATCAAGGAACCCCTCGTCTACGAGGAAGTGAAGTTCACCACCCGTTCTTACAAGTAATTTGCCACACAGAGATTTGTCATGAAGCTAAATCTAAGAGTTTGGAGACAGCAGAGCCACGAAAGCCCCGGCGGCTTCGGCGATTACACCCTTTCCGATGTCTCGGAGGATTCCTCCTTCCTTGAGATGCTCGACATCCTCAACGAGGAGCTGATCGAGAAAGGCGAGGAGCCCGTGGCCTTCGACCACGACTGCCGCGAGGGCATCTGCGGTATGTGTTCGCTGATTATCAACGGTAACGCCCACGGCCCGGAAACGGCGACCACAGTCTGCCAGCTCCACATGCGGCACTTCAGCGACGGTGACACCATCACCATCGAGCCCTGGCGCGCCCGTGCTTTCCCGGTGATCAAGGACCTCATCGTCGACCGCACCGCCTTCGACAACATCGTCCAGGCCGGCGGCTTCATCACCGCCCGCACCGGCAGCGCGCCCGACGCCAACGAGATTCCCATTCCCAAGCCCATCGCCGACAAGGCCATGGACGCCGCCGCCTGCATCGGCTGTGGCGCCTGTGTGGCAGCCTGCCCCAACGGCGCGGCCATGCTCTTCACCTCGGCCAAGTGCAGCCAGCTCAACATGCTGCCTCAGGGCCAGGGCGAAAAGGACAACCGCGTCCTCAAGATGGTCGCCGCCATGGACGACAACGGCTTCGGTAACTGCACCAACTACGGTGAGTGCCAGGCGGTCTGCCCGAAGGAAATCACGCTGGACTTCATCGCCAAGATGAACCGCGATTACGCCACCGCCAAGATTCACAAGTTCTTCGGAGCCGCCAGCTAACGTAACAAGCACGGCTTTTTCAGGCTGCCTTCGGGCAGCCTTTTTTGTGTCCACATAAAAACTTCTCGAAAAAGGGAGTTGCGCTGACCGGGTGCTTTCCCAAAAACAATAGACCCGGGCGGAAAAGGCTTTTTCGTCCGGTTTTTATTTTTACTACTTTCATACCATGGCAGAGGAGGCAAAGCAGCGCCCTAAAAAATACATATTCGTAACCGGCGGGGTCGTCAGCTCGCTGGGAAAGGGCCTGACCGCCGCCGCCCTCGGCGCCTTGCTGGAACAACGCGGGCTCACTTGCCGCCTCCAGAAGTTCGACCCCTACCTGAACGTCGACCCGGGCACGATGAATCCCTTCCAGCATGGCGAGGTGTACGTCCTCGACGACGGGGCGGAGACCGACCTCGACCTGGGCCACTACGAGCGCTTTACCAGCGGCAGCCTCTCCCGCTTCAACAACCTGACCAGCGGCCAGGTCTACGAGTCCATCATCCAAAAAGAGCGCCGGGGCGAGTTTCTCGGCAAGACCGTGCAGGTCATCCCGCACGTCACCGACGAAATCCAGAAGCGCATCTTTGAGGCCAGTGACGACGTCGACGTGCTCATCACGGAGATCGGTGGAACCGTCGGAGACATCGAGGGCCTGCCCTTCCTGGAAGCCCTCCGTCAATTTTCCCTCAAAGTGGGCCGCGAAAACGCGCTTTTCATCCACTGCACGCTCATCCCGTACCTGAAGGCCGCCGGAGAGCTCAAGACGAAGCCCTCGCAGCAGTCCGTGGCCAAGCTCCGCGAAATCGGCATCCAGCCGGACATTCTGGTCTGCCGCACCGAGCAGCCGGTCAGCCAGGAAATCCGCGAGAAGCTCAGCCTCTTCTGCAACATCCCGGTCAAGGCCGTCATCGAGGAGATGGATGTGGAAACCTCCATCTACGAACTCCCTCTGGCCCTGGCCCAGGAAAACCTCGACGATCTGGTGGTCGACCACCTGCGCCTGGACGCCCCGGACAGCGACATGCACGTCTGGAAAAGCGTCGTGCGCCGCCTGAAGTACCCGGCTGGCCGCGTCGACATCGGTGTGGTCGGCAAGTACATCGAGCTGCAGGACGCCTACAAGAGCGTTTACGAAAGCCTGACCCATGGCGGCATCTCGAACGACTGCGGCATCAACATCGTACGCATCGACAGTGAGGCCATCGAGGAGGACGGCGCCGAGGCTCACCTCAAGGGCCTGGACGGCATTTGCGTGCCAGGCGGCTTTGGCGGACGCGGTATCGAGGGTAAAATCGCAGCCGCTCAATATGCCCGGGAGAAGATGCTGCCTTACTTCGGCCTCTGCCTGGGCATGCAAATCCTTGTCATTGAGTACGCCCGCAACGTCGCCGGCTACCCCAATGCCAACAGCACCGAATTTGCCGAAGACTGCGAGACACCCGTCATCGACCTCATGCCCGACCAGCGCGGCGTGACCGACAAGGGCGCAACCATGCGCCTGGGCTCCTGGCCCTGCGAGCTCTTACCCGAGACCCTCTCCTGGCAGGCCTACGCACAGAAGCGCAACGCCCCCGGCGGCGAGTTCCTCATCTACGAGCGCCACCGCCATCGCTACGAGTTTAACAACGACTTCCGTGACATCCTGACCCGTAGCGGCCTGCGCATCGGAGGGGTCAACCCCGAGCGCAATCTGGTAGAAATCTCAGAAGTGGTGGACCACCCCTGGATGCTCGGCGTGCAGTTCCACCCCGAGTTCAAGAGCAAGCCCAACGATGCGCATCCGCTCTTCGCCGCCTTCATCAAGGCGGCCATGGCAAAACGCAAAGGCTAACAACGGTTAAGCCCGCCGGCGGCGAACCACGAAAAACGCCACGGCGGCCAAGGCCAGGGCGGCCCAAGAAGGCTCCGGCACGTTGGAGGCCTCGTCGCTGATGATGTTACCGGCGGAATCGATCATGAAAACGCTGAACGGCGTATCGGTTACATTTGGCACCGCCAGCAAAAAGTTCTCCGGGGTCGCCGAGCCGTCAGCCGAGGTCCGTGTGCCGGCGCGCAGTTTCATGTTGGCGGTGGTGGTGGGCTCATCGCCCAGGCCCCACACCAACTGTAAATTGGTCAAAAGATGATTGTCCGCATTCGAAAAACCAAAAATCCCCGTGCCGGAAGTCGTTCCGCCACTATTGCCCCAGCCCGCAGTCCCTCCATGGAAGTGGACTTCATTGGTACTATTGCCGCTAAAGGCATCCTGAATTACAATACCGTAACCGGTCGTGAGGCCCGTTGTGACATTGGAGAAATAGAGCGTCTCCGGGAAAGTCACCGTCAGCGGCGTACCGTTGCCGCCGGAAATGGATAGATTGACGGCAGCGTGCCCAGGCAGAAGGCCCGCCAAAAGAAACAAAAGCAGTGGAAGCAGGTGTGTTCGCATGAGAAACCCATAAGCTTTTTTTATTCTGGTTAAAAGCATAATCGCTTGTCGCCAAGTTATCGAAAAGCAGATCGTGATTGGCAAACCGCCTGCTTTTCATCTAGGGTATTGTGACTATGTTCTGCAACCGGCTGTTTCGGGCCTTCATCGTCCTATGGATGTGCGCCCATATGACAGGCGGAGTCGTGTCCGCCCACGAGGCAGGAGCAACCGATCTGGGCAAAGTACGGGTACAGCTCAAGTGGCTGCATCAATTCCAGTTCGCCGGCTACTACGCGGCGGTGGAAAAAGGCTTCTATGAGGAGCACGGCCTCGACGTGGTGCTGGTCGAAGGGCGTCCTGAGCTGAACCCGGTGGATGTTGTACTCAGCGGCGCCGCTGAGTACGGCGTTGCCACGCCGGAACTCCTGCTGGACTACGCCGAGGGCGAGCCGGTGGTCACGCTCGGAGTTATTTTCCAGCACTCCCCCTACGTTTTTCTGTCCACCGAGGCCTCAGGCATCACCGACATCAGCCAACTGGCGGGCAAACGCGTCATGATCGAGCCACAGGCGGCCGAGCTCTACGCCTATTTGAAACGCGAGCGAATCCCGCTGGACAGCCTTACCATCCTGCCCCACTCCTTCAGCGCACAGGACCTCCTCGACGGCAAGGTGGACGCCATGTCGGCCTACGTGACCGACGAGGAGTACACGCTGGAGAAGGACGGCGTGCCCTACTTCGCCTTCAATCCGCGCGCCAGCGGTGTCGACTTCTACGGCGACCTTTTCTTTACCACCGAGGCTGAACTGGAGGAACACCCTGAGCGCGCCCGCGCCTTCCACGATGCCACCATCGAGGGCTGGCAATACGCGCTGGAGCACACCGACGAAATCATCGATCTGATCCTCGCCAAATACTCCACGAGAAAAAGCCGCGAGGCGCTGGTTTTCGAAGCAGCGCAAATGCGCATGCTCATGCACCCGGAAATCATACCCGTCGGCTACATGTACGCAGGGCGCTGGCAGCACATTGCCGAAACCTACCAGGAGCTCGGCATGCTGGACGGCCCACTTCCCCTTGAGGGCTTTCTCTACGAGACTGACCCAAGCCCGGATTACACTTGGGCTCTCTGGACCAGCGGCATCGCCCTCGCCATCGCATTGGTCGCCTTCGGCATCCTGCTACCGCTATGGCGGCTCAACACACGGATGCGCAAGGAGGTCGCGCAGCGGCGGCAGACGGAAATCCAGCTCTACGAGGCCAAGGCGGCAGCGGAGCGCGCCAATCAGGTCAAGGCGCAGTTCGTCGCCAGCGTCACACACGATCTGCGCACGCCGCTCAACGCCATCCTCGGCTTGTCCGATATCCTTCACGACAAGGAGCAGGACCCCGAAAAGCGCGAGCATCTCGAAACCATCAACAAAGCCGGCGTCTCCTTGCTCAAACTCATCGACGAGCTGCTCGACCTGAATCGCATCGAGTCCGGACGCCTGGACCTGGTGGACAAGCCCTTCCTCCTGGACGATGTACTCGACGACGTCGCGGAGTTGCTCAGTGTGGCCGCCCAGCGCAAGGGCTTGGAACTGCTCTGTTGGGTCGACCCGAGCCTCAACGGCGGGCTGCACGGAGATGCCGAGCGCCTGCGGCAGATTTTTTTCAACCTGGGAGGCAACGCCGTCAAGTTCACCGACAACGGCTCGATCAGCTTCAGCGCACGCGCCGACAGTGACGGCTGGCTGCGCCTGACCGTACAGGATACCGGGCCGGGCATCCCGGAGGAAATCGCCAACCAGCTCTTCGAGCCTTTCATCCGCTCCAAGAGCGCCAAGCGTAAGGACGGCAGCGGCCTGGGCCTGAGCATCGTTCGACGCCTGGCCGAAGCCATGGGCGGAACCGCCGAGGTGCTGAAAGATGGTTCCCCCGGCGCAACCTTCATCGTGCGGCTGCCTATCATCGACGAAGACCCCGGCATCGACGCGCTGGAACTGAGCCGCGCACTGAAAGGCCGCCACATCTGTGTCCGCCTGAAGACGAAAGCGCAGACCGACGCCGCCTTGAAGAACCTTGCCAGCCTGGGCGCCAAGCCCACCGAATTCGAGGACGGCAGCTACTCCGGTTGCGATATGGTCGTGCTGGACAGCTCCTCGAAAAACAGCGTAGCCGCACGCAAGCTGGCGGAGCAAGGCATCACCGTGGTGACTCTGAATCCCGTCCGTTCGCTGGTAACGCGGCGCGTCCTGATGCGCGCCATCCGGGCTCAACTGGACTCGACGGCACGCCCGGAAGGGCACTTCAACATTTAGGGCGCCACCGCACCCCAGTGCTGATCGGCAAAGTCCAGGTAACGGGCCCAATCGTACTCGGTCAGGCTGTGCTCCCCGGTTTTGATATGATAACCGATACTGCCATCGGCCACGGGTGAATCCAAAGGTGGCATCCCTTCAGCCTCCAAGCCCGGCATGCCGTACAAATCGTACACCGGACTGGCATGAACACAGGAGAGAAATTCGCCTTCCGGGTCCGCCCAGGCGTCTTCGCTCGAACTGGCGACATAGACCGGTCGCGGAGCCATGAGCGCGATCAGCATGTGCTGATCCACCGGCAGCTCATCCTCGCGATCATTGAACCCCTTGTAATTCTCGCAAAACCAATGCGGGAAATTCTCGTTGATCACTCGGACACTCTCGCCCTGCTTGCGGCGGGCCAATGCCGCCCCGGTGCAACCTGAGTTATTGCTGACCGCCATCGCGAAACGCTCGTCTTCCGCCGCCGCCCAGAGCGCCGCTTTACCGCCCCGCGAATGCCCGATGACGGCAATGCGGGATGCATCAATGTCGCTGTCCGTCTCCAAGTAGTCCAAGGCGCGACTGGCACCCCAGGCCCAGGCAGCAATGGCGCCCCACGCATCCGGTGCGCGCTCTCCGGACGGATCGAAGATGCCGTGGACGCCGTTCTGGAAACCATCGTGCTCATCTGGGTCCGCATCGGAGTAGTGAAAGGCGGCGCCCACGTAACCGCGCCGGACTATCTCCTCCGCCGGCCAGAACTCGGACTTTGTTTCCCGGGTGGGGTCGATATGACGACGTGAACGATTGCAAATAAACAGGAACCCCGGCACGGGCTTCTCCACGTGGTTGGGGATGAAGAGCACCAAATGAATGACGCCCTCACCACCGGGACCGGAAAAATGGATGTCCACCAGTTTGCGCGTGGCCGCGCCGTCCATCGCCTGCGGGTCGACGTCGTGAACAGCGAAGCTCATGTCCTCCGGCCGCCCTACCGGCGCACGCCCGTAAACATTTTCCCGGAACAACTCCAAGACCTCCGGACGACGCGCCTGCTCCCAGTCACGGCTGTCCGTGACCGGCTCCCCGGATTGGGTGACCAATAATTTTGGCAAGTCCATGGATTCGCCGGCGCGCAGGGCACAAGCCGCTATGAAAAGGGTAACAACTAGAACTACGTACCTCACGTTGGAGGGAAAGCTACGTCAAAGCTTTTTCCAAAAGGTCACCTCGGTCAGGAAGTGCTCGAAGCGACGGGCATTTCCGCGCAGTGCGAAAGGCAGGCTGACTGGCTCGCCCTCTTCCGTGAAGTGCTCGCCGAGGATGGCCTGCAGGGAGTCACGGGTAAAGACGGACTCGCCGGTGGCGTCCTTGAAACCGCCGAGCCAGTGCGCCCTGTCCGTGTGCTCCGCCGACCAGTCGTTGGTGCAGGCGATCACCAGAAGCCCACCAGAGTTGAGCCGCTCGTGCACGGACTGGAGGAAATTCGCCGGCTGGTAGGAACGCTCCAGGAGGTTGTTGACCAGAATCAGATCGTAGCCCTTGTAGAGCTCCTTCATATTGGAGAGGTCGGCCTGAAGGAACTCCACCTTGGCGCGGGAGGCGTCGAGCCCGAGGTCCTTCAAGTGGCTCTGGCGATACTCGACGAGTTCGCCTTCAAGCGGAATCTCCCACTGCGTATAGCCCTTGTCGACCATCTCGACGCCGATGCGGATGGTGCGGGCGGTCGGGTCGATGGCGGTTACCTTGTCGAAGCCGACGGCCAGTTCGAAAGCACTGCGTCCGGTTTTGCAGCCCAGCTCCAGGGCGGCCCCGCGCGGCTTATCGGCCATGCGGTCGAGGCAGATCTGCGCTATCTTCTCGGCGTAGTTGTCGAGCCCGAGGGCATCCGGGCCGTAATGGGCCTCACAATACGGGACGACATCGGGGTCGGTCTCGTAGCGGTCGTCGACGATGACCACCTCGGCCTCGCTCTCGATGTAGCGGAAGCCGGCGTGCTGGTAAAAGTGGCGGCGGAAGGCATAGCGTGAATCGCGCGTGGCCTCGTTCCCGGTGGATATCCAGGAGCCGCCCTTGATGAGGTTGTGCTTGGTGTCGAAGGTCGGCGTGGAGAAATCATCGTAGAGCGGATGCACGGCGAAGCCCGGGAAGCCCGCGATGGGCGTCTCGGTGTGCTGCCAGACGTTGCCCATGACGTCGTAGAAGCCAGCACCGAAAGCGAAGGTATCCACTGGCACGGACGAAGCCGCGACCTCGAGGTTGAGGTTGCCCGGAGCTTTTGTCCAGGCAGTCACATCGGGTGTACCGGAGACATCCAGCAGGCGGTACCACTCGGCTTCAGTGGGGAGGCGAACCGGCTGGCCGGTCTTGGCGGCCTTCCAGTTGCAGAAGGCTTTCGCCTCAAGATTGTTGACTTCCACCGGCCAGGACCAGGGCATGTCGATTTCCTCAATCATGCAGCGCAGGCGGTAGTTGCCCGCTTCGTCCTTGAGCCAAAAGCGCGGCATACCGCGAGCTTCGTAGGTGGCCCAGTTCCAGCCCTCGTCGGTCCAATAGTCGCGGGTCGTGTAGCCACCATCCTCGATGAACTCCAGATACTCGCGATTGCTGACCAGGAACTTCGACGCCTTGAACTCGGTGACGTCCACCTCGTGCTCGCCGTATTCGTTATCCCAGCCGTAGAGCGGAGAGTCCGCGGGCTTGCCGAGCTTGACCGTCGCCCCGGCAACCGGGATGAGCTCGTTGGCGGGCGCCTCGTGGTCCTCGGGACAAACGCACCAGGCCGGATGTGTTTTCAGCATGGACAACGGTAGGTGCCGGATGAGCACCGAGGAGGTTTCCAAATGAATACGCTCGTGCTCGATGCCCATCATGATGACCCAGAACGGGCTGTCCCAACCGATGGGCAGGCTGATATCCGCCTCGCTGATGAGCTGGTCGATGGCTTCGCGGGCCTTGGCGCGGTACTGCTTGACACGCTCGACGGTAGGCCAGTCGTAGTGAGCCTCGTTGAGATCGTCCCAGCTCATCTCGTCGACGCCAACGGCGCACATGCGCTCCAGCTCGGGGTCGAGGCGCTTGGGCAGGTATTTGCCCAACACGAGCTTGTTGATGAAAAAGACGGCGGTATGGCCGTAATAGAAAATCAGCGGATGCCGCAACGGGTCAGCACGCTGGTAGTAAGCCTCGTCCGAGGCCATGACCTCGAAGAGCTGTTCGTAAACGTCAAAAGTCTGGTGGAAATAGCTGCGGATTTCCTCCCGCTTGGCTTCGGGGTCGTTGCCATTGAGGACAACGGTCAGTGGAGAGGCAATATCATCAAGGGCTAGGCTGGCAGTACTCATTGCGAAAAGGTTCGAGGTTAGGTTGAAGACCATTGCCTAAGTCGTACGAGCACGCAAATGCTTACGCGCTTTTTTCATCCGGAGACAAAAAAGCCCGGGCGGCAAACCCGGGCTGAAAAGTATCGGCTCAAACGCAGCTTAGGCCGGCATTCCTGCCGGGGCGGCACTGGGGCCAAGACCCTCGCCTTCGTCCTCGCTCTTGGAGGGCTTTTTCTTGGGCTTCTTTTCTTCGGCGGTGGGCTCGTCCGGCTTCGGGAAATTGGTGATAACGGGCGAACGGATTTCCCCAAACTCAAGAATCTCGTCGACGTGCTTGCCATCAATGGTTTCGTGCTCAAGGAGGGCCTCGGCAATTTTTTCCAGAGCTTCGCGGTGCTCAACAATCATCTGCTGGGCACGCTTGTACTGGCTGTCGATGATCTTATGGATTTCCGCATCAATCTGACGCGCGGTTTCCTCAGAGTAATTCTGGTTGCGGGTGATTTCGCGGGCCAGGAAGATGTGATCCTGGTTTTCGCCAAAGGCGACCGGACCAAGCTCGCTCATGCCCCAGTCGCACACCATGTGGCGGGCAATGTTGGTAGCCTGCTTGATGTCGCTGGAAGCGCCGTTGCTGAAATCACCGGTCTCGACCTCCTCGCCAATGCGACCGCCCATGGCCATGCAAATGTGGTTGAGCAGATCGTTCTTGGAGTGGCCCAAAATATCCTTGGTCGGCGTGTTCATGGTCATACCGAGGGCACGTCCACGCGGAATGATGGTGACCTTGTGAAGCTGCATCTTGCGGTCCTTGAGGAGGGCCTGGATGATAGCGTGGCCGGCCTCGTGATAGGCGGTCATGCGCTTGTCTTCGTCGTCCATCAGCTTACGGCGCTCGCGACCGTAAGCAATTTTGTCACGAGCCTCTTCGATGTCAGCAGGGCCGACTTCGGACTTGTTGTAACGCGCGGCGATGAGCGCGGCCTCGTTCAGGAGGTTGGCCAAATCCGCGCCTGAAAAGCCCGGTGTGGAACGCGCCACGCGAACCAGATCGACGTCCTTGCCCATCTTGATCTTCTTGGCGTGAACCTTGAGGATTTCCTCGCGGCCGTTAAGGTCAGGCAGGTCGATGACGATCTGGCGGTCAAAGCGACCGGGGCGCAACAGCGCGCTATCGAGCACGTCGGGGCGATTGGTCGCGGCAATGATGATGATGCCTTCGTGGCCATCGAAACCGTCCATCTCCACGAGGAGCGAATTCAAGGTCTGCTCGCGCTCGTCATTACCGCCGCCCAGGCCGGCGCCACGCTGGCGACCGACGGCATCGATTTCGTCGATAAAGATAATGCAGGGGGCGTTCTTCCGGCCCTGTTCAAACATGTCGCGGACGCGTGCGGCGCCGACGCCGACGAACATTTCCACGAAGTCCGAACCACTGATGCTGAAGAAGGGCACGTCGGCCTCGCCCGCCACGGCTTTGGCCAGGAGAGTCTTACCGGTACCGGGAGGGCCCACCATGAGCACACCCTTGGGCACGCGACCGCCGATGCGCTGGAACTTTTTCGGGTCCTTGAGGAACTCGACGACCTCGGAGACTTCCTCCTTGGCCTCGTCGCAACCGGCCACCTGGGTGAAGGTCACGCGTTCCTTGTCACGGGTGAGCAGCTTGGCGCGGCTCTTGCCGAAACTCATCGCGCCTTTGCCCGCCATGCGAAGCTGGCGTACGAAGAGGAAATACAACAGCCCGATGATGAGCAGGAAGGGCAGCAGGCTGAGGAGGATTTCCATCATCAGCGTGCTGGCCGGCTTCTCGATGACCTGGTATTCGTTGGACGGGTCGGTCAGTGAATTGTAGCGCTCCTCGGTCAGAATGCCGGAAGACTGAAAAGTGAGGGTCTTCGACACGTCCGGCTTGGCAGCCTCGGCGGATTCGCCTTCTTTGGCACCAGCCTCCTTGGCGTCGCCCTCCGTAGCCACTTTGGCGGAGTAATCGGGATTCTCATACTCACCCCAGACACTGAACCAGCTTGAGCCGCCGGAGGGGTCGGACTTAATGTAAAGCTTCTCCAGCTTGCCGTCAGTGGCCCACTGCAGTACTTGGTTGATAGGAACCTGCTTGGCCCCGGTCTGCTGGCCGGGGAAGGCCGACCACAGCACGAGAATGGCAGCCAGCAAGGCCACCCAAATGATCAAAACCTTGGGCTGAAAGCGGTCGGGCGGGGTACCGCGATTGTTCGGCCCCTGCTTCGGATTTTCTTCGTCGCTCATTAGATAAGGAGGTATAAAGATCGCTTAGACGGCGCGATAAGTCAACCAAAGAGCCGACTCCGTGCCATCTTGAACTCGGTGTGATTCCGCTGGGGCAAATCCGGGGATCCAGACCAGCTCGTCGCCCCAGAAGACAAGCGGCAAGCGCTTTCGTTCCGCAGGGGGGATTTTTGCATCGGTAAAAATATCCTGAACTTTACGCGTGCCCGGCGCACCAAGGGGCCGGTAGCGGTCGCCCGGCTCCCACGAGCGGGCCCAAAGCTCGTTCGGCAATATCTCACCGACGGCCAGGTAGCACTCGCAGGTAGGGTCGATTTGACCGGCGGAAATTTTCTTGGACAATAAATCGTCCAACCGGACCCGCTTCACGCTCAGGACCCCGCCGGGCAGCTCCACTTCGCCATCCACGGACAACGAACAGACGGGCCAGGCACCCGGTTCACCCTCCTCAGGAATCAAGCGTGCTTCCGCGGAGGACACCGCGACTCGCCGCCCGGATGCAAGCGTGATGATTGTCGCTTCGTCTTCCCCCGAGGCCGTCAGCAACGCCTCCATCTGGACACGCTCCGGCGTGATGCCCTGCTCGGCCAGCCAGGCATAAAAAGCGCGCCGGAGCACGGCATTCGGCAGCTGGCGCAGGGGAGGCATTTCCAGAGCCGGACCGGCAAAGCCCTTCGGAAACAACTCCCGCACCAGCAAATCAAGCGCCTGTGCGTCTTCGGCCAACAGCTCCCGGCTGAGCGCCGCGCCAACGGAGGGCTCGCGCCCGGTGGCTTCGCGCAGGGCGGGCACGACGTCGTGGCGGATGCGGTTGCGCAGAAAGTCGCCGGTGTCGTTGCTGGCGTCCTCCCGCCAGGGGATTCCTAATCGGGTAAGCGCCTCGCGAATTTCTTTCCGCCCTACCCCCAGCAAGGGCCGTAAAAAAGTGAGGCCGTCACCATGCCGACTGACTTCTGCCGGCGCGGCCAGCCCCTCCATGCCACTGCCCCGGCACAAGCGCATGAGTTGGGTTTCCAGAATATCATCGCGTTGGTGCCCCTGCAGGATGATGTCGCAACCACTTTCCCGAAAGAAGGCCAGGCGCTCCTCACGCAAATCCGCCTCGCTGGCGGCCGCGTCCGGGGTACGTTCCGAGTAGCCCACTTGGCAGGCAAACCACAAGCCCTCAGCCAATTCGCGGACAAAAGCCTCGTCGCCGTCGGAAGCCTCACCGCGCCGCCGGTGATTGAAGTGCAAGACAGTCAGCCGCTCGCGTAACTCCGGCAGATTCGCCCAGGCCAGCAGTGCCAGGCAGACCGAATCCGCGCCCCCGGAGACGGCCAAGCCGACGGACTCGATTTTCCCTGCCAACGGCTCTCTATCTTGCGATAGCGAAAAGCGGCAAGATGCCGCTTCCACGAATGTCTCCGCCAGCCGCTCAGCCAACCCGGTCCAATTTGGGCTGGAACTCATCGGGCAAATTTCTCGATATCCTGTCGCAGGCGGGTGAGAATCTCCGGCTGCTCCTTCAGCTCCACGAGGGGCGTGAGTTCCTCGAAGATTTGGTCAAAATTCAACTTTTTGCCCTGCTTGATCAGTACGCCTTCGATGTCTTTCCAATCATGAGCGCGGCTCGCAAAGGCCTTCATCACGATTAAGTCCTCCGCCGAGCAAGTTTTTACCTCAACGCCGGGACTCCAGAAGAATTTCGAGGAACGTTTCACCAAATGATGTTCGAAATCCAGCATACCGAACGAAATATCCACGGACGCTCCTTCTTTCGGATGGAGCAGCAAAACACGGCGCTCCAGAGCAAAAGTAACCGGGTCCTCAATGCGTGCCGGAAAACGCTCCAACAAAGCTTCGATGACCGGTTCTTCTTTTCCAGGAACGACCAGCACGACCAAATCGGCATCCAGCGTCACCCGTTGCCTGCCCCAACGATTGATGGCAATGCCTCCGATGAAACAAAATGGCCAGCCTTGTTCCTCGCAAAAAACTTGAACGGCAAGGGCTGAGGCGAAAACGCCACTCAACGATTCTTCGCTTTCTTGAACCATGATTGCATTTCCACAAGTCCCGAACTGCGATATTCCGATTCAGGCCGCCAGCCCATGGGCCCCTTAAACAAATCAAGCCTGGCTTGCATGGCCTCTTCCTCGGTCTGACGCCGCAGTTCATCACGCTGGATTTCCGCGATGGCTTCGTAGCCGCGAATGCGGAGTTGCACAGCTTCTTTAGGCGTCAATTTCTGCATGGATAACAGTGTAGCCGCGCGGCAGCCGAAAGCAAAGCCTCAAAGCGGCCCGAGGCTCGTGCCGCCGAACCACTTTTCGAGGCAGTCGGGGACTTTCACGGTACCGTCTTCCTGGAGGTTGTTTTCCAATAAGGCCGCCAACACGCGCGGCACGGCCAGGCCGGAGCCATTCAGCGTATGCACGATCTCGGCTTTGCCACCGCCCGATGGGCGGTAGCGGATGCCGGCGCGGCGCGCCTGGAAATCGGTGAAGTTCGAGCAACTTGAGACCTCGAGCCAGCGCTTCTGACCGGCAGCCCAGACCTCGAGGTCGTACTGCTTGGCGTGGGGGAAGCCGATGTCGCCCGTGCACATGAGGAGCACACGGTAGGGCAACCCGAGCTTTTGCAGGATGCCCTCGGCGTCGGTGCGAAGTTTTTCCAGTTCGTCGAAGCTGTTCTCCGGATGCGTCCACTTGACCAGCTCGACCTTGTCGAATTGGTGCAGGCGATTGAGCCCGCGCACGTGCTTGCCCCAGCTCCCGGCTTCACGGCGGAAGCACGGCGTATAGCCGCAGCGGTAAACCGGCAGCTCCTTTTCGTCGAAGGTGTGGTCGCGGAAGTAATTCGTCACCGGCACCTCGGCGGTCGGTATCATGTAAAAGTCCTCGCCCGGGATGTGGTACATCTGCCCCTCCTTGTCCGGGAGCTGTCCGGTGGCGGTGGCGCTGGCGGCATTGACCATGAGCGGGGCCAGCACCTCGGTGTAACCGTTCTGGCGTGCCTCCTCCAAAAAGAAGCTGATAAGGGCGCGGACCAGACGGGCCACATCGCCGACGTAAAACGGGAAACCCGCGCCGGTGGCGACGACGCCACGCTCGAAGTCGATACCACGCTCGAAACCGGGGATGTCCCAGTGCGGCACAGCGCTGGGCGAGCAGGCATTGGCATCGCCCCACTCCGCTGCGACGACATTTTCGTCCTCGGTCTTGCCCACCGGCACGCTTTCGTGCGGGAGATTGGGAATGGCCAGCACGAGCGCCTTCCACTCCTCGTCGAGTTTGCTGGCTTCTTCGTCGAGAGCCTTGACCTCGTCGGCCATGGCCTTCATGGCCTTGAGCTTCTCCTGAAACTCGGGCGACTTCTTGTCCTTGAACGCGCTGACTTCCTTACCGGCGGCTTTTTGCGCGGCCCGGGCGGACTCGGCCTTGGTCACGGCCTCGCGGCGCTTGGCGTCGAGCGCGAGCACGGGTTCGAGGTCGACCGCGAATTTCTTCTTGGCGATGGCAGTGCGGAGCCCTTCCGGGTCCTCGCGTAACAAGCGGATGTCGATCATGGCTGCGAAAAAAGGAGCCTAGCAAAAAGACCCGCGGGCCAGTCCGCAAGCCGGGAATGGCAGACAATGCGTTGCTAACGCACGACCTGGGGCTGCGCGCCCCAGACCTGCGGTGCGTGACCGCACGGGACAATCAGGAATCGTTCAACTCCATCACGCACTCAACCACGCGTTCGGGAGCGAGCTGACGCAGGTCACCGTGCGGGGCGACGAGGACGCGATGCCGCTCGCTGTTGAGCGGATACGGGCCGTAGCGCTCCGGGTCGGTAGGGCCGAAGCAGGCCACGACGGGCCGTTGCAACGCCGCCGCCAGGTGCATGGGGCCACTGTCGTTACACACCACCACGGAAGCGGCGTTGAGTAACGGCACCAAGTCGAGCAGCGTGGTATTGCCGGAGAGGTCGAGAAAACGATTCGCGGGCAGCGCGGGCGCGCCGTCCTTTTTTGAGTCCGCCCAGATGACGCACAGGTCCTGATCGCCCACCAGCCGCTGGGCCAGCTCTTCGAATGCCGGCCAGACCTTTTCCTTGCGACGACTGCCGGGGAAAAGCACCACCGGGGAAAAGCGCCCGTCCTTCCCGGTGAGCGTCTGCGCCGCGGCGGCCACCACCCCGGAGGCTTTGGCATCGTCAAACTCCAACCGCTCCGGCAGCTCTCGGGTCAGCCCCAGCGGCGGCAAAAATTCCCGCAGGATATCCACTGCATGCGCATGATACCCGGCCGCCTGCCCTCCGGAAGGGTCCGCCTTGCCCTCCATGTCGAGCGCCTCGGGTGGCGGCGTTGGATGCTCGGCGAACCTCGCGGGCAGCGGCACGGTCCGGCCATAGGCCAGGCCGGAAAGCTCCCGCGCGTCGGTGCGGCCCAGCTTGTGGGCCTTCGGGCAGTTGGCCGAGCGGGTCATGACACCGCTGCGGGCCAGCCCCTGCATATCCAGCACCCAATCGAAGCGGCGCGATTTAAGCTCGGACAACAGCCGGCGGAAAGCCGCCAGCCCGCCCTTGCGCTCGAAGACGAGCACCTCGTCCACCGTCCGACAGGCCTTGACCAACGGCGCGAAAGCGTCCGCCGCCACCCAGGTGAGGCGTGCCCCGGGCATTTGCGCGCGGATAGACTCCGCCACGAGCAGCCCATGGACGATGTCCCCGAAGGACGAAGGCTTGATGATCAGGATTTCCGGCACGGTAACGGTTCTAAGAATATGCGCCCCCACGGACAGCCAAAAAGCACACGGAGTTCTGCTGGCTTGACTCCGCCCGGCGCAATCTCCCCAATAGCGACCATTCTCACCTAATCAACCACTGCCATGTCCGCCGATATAGTCCAAATTCAGTCAGGAGACGACACCTTGCTTTGCGCCTTTCTCGGGCCGATGAACGCCGAGCGCTGCAACCAGGTCCAGGATGACCTTGTCAAAGCCATCGAGGAATCCGGCCTGCCGGTCGTCTTCGACATGAAAGAGGTGCAGTTCGCTGCCTCGTCCTTCCTGCGTATCGTACTGACGGTGAACAAAAAGGTCGGGCGCGAGAAATTCAAGGTGGTCAATGTCGACCCCAACGTGAAGAAGGTCTTCAAGATGTCCGGCATCTGGGACGCCCTCAAGCTGGGCGACTAAACGCACCTCCGCCGAGGCAAATACCCGCAGGCTTATTGAGACTGAGATTTGTTTGCGCCTTATTGAGAAAAAAATGAGATGAGGCCTTGAAAACAAGGACTTATGGCCTATGGTATCCGTACCAACAGATTCTTAATCTCAATAAGAAAGCATCCAACATGAGTACTGATACCAAAACCGCCACCGATACCTGCGCAGCCTGCACCTACTGGAATGCCGAATCCTCCGGCAAGGGAGAATGCCGCCGTCAGCCTCCTCAGGCTATCAGCTTCAAGGTCGGCGAAGACGTTCGCTTCGAAACGAAGTTCCCCGTCACATCCGCAAGTGACTGGTGCGGCGAATTCGCGGCGAAATAAGCGGGAATTATTTTCACATCAAGGGAGGGCGTAAACCCTCCTTTTTTGAAGATTCTTATTGCAATTGCGTCTCAATAACTTCATTGTCTCGCCCCATGTATACGGCGGCAGAGATCGATGCGGCTCTCGGGGCCATAACGAAAGAATATCGTTATGCAGCCAACGATGTGCTCGATTTGCGTGAAGCCGCCCTTGAGCGCAACGACCCCGGTTTGTGCATGCAGTGCTACTTCAAGATTTACGGGGCCAGCACACGCCGCGATCCCGAAGCCCTGAAACCGCTGCGTGACTGGCTGGAAACCCACGTCGAAATCGTGGCGCGCGATCACTATGCTAGGGAGCTGGAGCGCCTGCCCCTCCAACTGGAAACGGACAGCCTGGAGGCGTTCTGCCACGAGATGATGACAGAGTTCCGCGACAATCGCGCCTATCATCACACG
Source organism: Verrucomicrobiia bacterium (assembly GCA_030432235.1). GTDB lineage: Bacteria > Verrucomicrobiota > Verrucomicrobiia > Opitutales > Cerasicoccaceae > JAUIHT01. The sequence continues at coordinate 117,595 of JAUIHT010000003.1, forward strand.
CCCAACATCGAGCTCACCTTCCAGTTCAAGGACCTTCCTGAGGTCGCTTGAGTTTCACGCCTGAGCGAAAAAGTACCGCGGCCGCCGGCTGTCGTCCTGCTCCCCGTAGAATTCGCCATAGCCTGCCAGCCGGGCTGCTTCTTCAAGAGAGGAAAGCTGGACAATACCGGTCTCCAGCGCCAGCAAACCGCCGGGGTTAAGATACTCAACGGCTGCACTCAGAATGGCCCGGAGGTCGTCGGCCCCATCTTCGCCATCACCGACCAGCGCCCCGTGCGGCTCATGCTCACGCACCTCCGCCTGGGCACTGCCCCACTCCGCCTCGGTCAGGTAGGGCGGATTGGACACGATAAGGTCAAAGCGCTGTCCGTCCACCGCGGCAAACCAGTCGGACTCGGCAAACGCCACCCGGTCGGCCATACCACAGGCCTCGGCATTTTCCTGCGCGAGGGAAAGCGCCTCTGCGGAGGCGTCCACCGCAGTCACCTTGGCTTCGGGGAAAGCCTGTGCCAGGGCCAAGGCCAACGCGCCCGTGCCAGTGCCGAGATCGAGAATCGACGCCGGCAGGCTGCCCTTGAGGCGCTCGATGAGCCGTGCGGCCAGCTCCTCGGTCTCCGGTCGCGGGATGAGCGCGCGGCGATCGCACTTCAGACGCAGGTCGCAAAATTCCGCATGGCCCAGAATGTACTGCAGCGGCTCGTGCTTGCCCCGGCGCACCACGAGCGGGCGGATGGCGTCGCGCTCGGGATCCGTCATGGGCCGCTCGAACATCAGGTACAGGTCCAGCCGCTTGCAGCCGAGGACCTCTGCAAAGAGCAGCTCGGCGTTGAGACGGGCTTTATCCACCCCCTTGGCCGCCAGAAAGTCGGCGGATTTCTTTAAAAGCTCGATCAGAGATTCCATGAATGTTAAAAAGCGCTTTACCTGACGAAAGGATTGTCGAGGATAATACGACGAAAGTAATACGTGGAGATTCACCGTGCTTGTTAAGTTTTTCAACTGGTTTTCGAAGCACTTCCTCTGTTGCCGGGAAGCGGCCCGGCTGATCTCGGAATCCTGCGAGCGGCCGCTGAGCTTTACGGAGCGGGCAAAGCTGCGCATACTGGCCTTCATGTGCCCGTACACGGCCCGTTACAAAAAACAAATCGACCTCCTGCACGAGCATGCCGGTCAGTGCGGCGAGGGTGTGCCGGAAAAAGTGCAGGGCGCCTGCATGAGCGACGAGTGCAAACAACGTCTGAAAGAAAAGCTCGCCGGTGGCGCTTGAGATATCCTTGGGAACCAAACAGGGTGTAAGGTGGTACTAATAACTGCGACCCATTCACCATGCGCCTTTCCCGACTCACGATTCTTCTAGTCCTCCTTTTGCCCTGGACGCTGTGGGGGCAATTGAACTTCGCCAAGCACACCCAGGCGGAGCTGGTGGCCAATGTGGAAAGCATCCAGCCCGGCCAACCCTTCTGGATGGCCCTACGGCTCACCATGGACGAGCACTGGCACACCTACTGGGTCAATCCCGGAGATGCCGGCCTGAAAACCACCTTGTCCTGGGAAGAGCTCCCCGAAGGCTTCAAAGCGGGAGAGTTCCACTGGCCCACGCCCAAGCGCTACCTGCAGGAAGACATCATGAACTACGTCTACGAGGGCGAGGTCTTCCTCATGTTTGAGATGACGCCCCCCAAGGACCTCCAGCCCGGCACAAAGGTCACCTTTAAGGCCCGCGCGGACTGGCTGGAGTGCGATCCCTCCATGTGCGTGCCCGGCGGCGCCGACGTCAGCCTGGCCTTGCCGGTGCAAACCGGCAAACCCACGCCCAGCACGTGGGCGAACGCCTTTGAAAAAGCGCAGCAAAACTGGCCGCAGGATTTAACGGGAAGTTGGAGTGTCTCCGCCATGATGGTGGACGGGAACTACCTGCTGGCCTTCGATCCCAAGGAAGGCGCCAGCGGTGACATCGGCGAGGTTTACTACTTCGACCAAAACGCGCTCATCACCCCGAGCGCCCCGCAACCCCTGACAAAGACGGACCGCGGCTACGCGCTCCACTTGGAAAAGAATACTTTTTTTGACGGGGACGACAAACACCTCCAAGGCGTGCTCAAGACCAGCAAAAGCTGGCTGGCCGACCAGGAGATCGACGGCATGGCGGTCGATGTGACCATCGGCAAGTCCAGCACGGGCTCGATCACAGTCACCGCTACCGCAGCCACCCCCGCATCCGCCGAGCGCGGCACGCCATTGCTGGGCCTGCTCGGTCTGGCCTTCCTCGGCGGCTTGATTCTGAACCTCATGCCCTGCGTCTTCCCGGTGCTGGGGCTGAAGATCATGGGCTTCGTCAACCAGGCCGGAGAAGATCACGGCAAAGTCGTGGCGCACGGGCTGGTCTTTACCGCCGGGGTACTGGTCAGCTTCTGGGTGCTGGCGGGCATCCTTATCGGCCTGCGCGCGGGCGGTGAAGAGCTCGGCTGGGGCTTCCAACTGCAATCGCCGGGCTTCGTGCTGGCGCTGACGGTTATCCTGCTGGTCTTCGGCCTGAACATGAGCGGCCTCTTTGAAATCGGTACCTCCGCGGTGGGCGTCGGCAGCCAACTCACGGCGAAGAGCGGACTGAGCGGCAGCTTCTTTTCCGGCGTGCTGGCGACGGTCGTGGCTACCCCCTGCGCCGCGCCCTTCCTCGCGCCTGCCCTCGGGGCCGCCCTGACCCTGCCCGCGGCAAAATCGCTGGCCGTCTTCACCACCATCGGTATCGGGCTGGCCCTGCCCTACCTGCTGCTGTCGGCCTTTCCGCAACTGATCAAAGCCCTGCCCAAGCCCGGCGCGTGGATGGAAACTTTTAAGCAAGCCATGGCCTTCCTGCTGTACGGAACGGTCGTCTACCTGCTCTGGGTGTTGGCCGGGCAGTTGGAACCGACGCTCCTGCTAGGCGTCCTCTTCGGGCTCGTCGCCATCGCCTGCGCCTGCTGGATTTACGGGCGCTGGGCCGCGCCTCACCGCAAGCCCGGCACGCAGTGGGCCGCCCGCGTGGTGGCATTGCTGTTTTTCGTCGCGCCGCTGGCCTACGCCTACAACGGCATTGCCGAACAGCAGCGCCAGGCTGAGCTGAAAGCCAAAATCGCCTCCGGGGAGGCCAAGCAGGACTTCCTCATCTGGGAGCCCTGGTCCGAGGAGAAAGTCAAGGAGCTCCGCGAGGCCGGACGCTATGTCTACATCGACTTCACCGCGCGCTGGTGCGCTACCTGTCAGGTCAACAAGAAGGCCTACAACAGCCCCGCGGTCATCGACGCATTTTTGGCTAACGACGTCGCGCTGCTCAAGGCCGACTGGACCAATCACGACCCGGCCATCACGCGTGCCCTCGCCGGCTATGGACGCTCCGCCGTGCCCTTCAACCTCCTCTACGCCCCCGGCAAAGACGAGCCCATCGTGATGCCCGAAATCTTCGGCGCGGGCGCAGTCCTCGACACCCTCAAGGAAGCTGGAGCAAAGGTGGGCGGATAAGGGGGGAAGTCAAACCTTGCCAATGTCCGGCAATCGTTGACAATTCATAGCACTATGAAGCATCGCCGTCGTATTGTCGCGACAAGCGTTTTCCTCGTATTGCTTGGAGCCTTTTTGTTTTGGTTACGAAAAGACGATGATGAAATTCGCCACTCCATTGACATCGACAGTTATTCTCCAGTCACTACCCAAGGAGTTAAAAATTATCAGCGCCTCTTGGAGCTGACCCAACAGGATGTCAAGCGGCCCCAGAATCTTTCCAGCAAAGCATTGCGGCAAGCACAGCATGAAGGAGGGGAAGCCTACCGCGTCTGGCTCCTCGCCAACAGACTGGCGATTGAAGAAAATTACCGAGCCGTGCAAACTCAAGTCGAGATACTGGCAAGCCTGGCTGAAGTCGGCCCGATCGAAGACAATACCTCCAGTCTCAAAGATGACATCATCCAGTTTTCCTACCTAAGGAATCTGTGCTACTCGCTGGAAAAACAACTGGAACTCGCCTCGGTGGATGACTCCGCTCAACTCCCCTTCGAGCAGGCGCTGGCGGTATATAAGGTGCTCTGCGAACTGCAAACGAACAGCCGAGTCATTGTCCATCAAATGATCTGCACAGTATTGATGAGGCGTTTGCAGAGCGGGTTTGAAGCCGTTTTGCCAGTCCTATCTTACGCACAAAAGCAAGCACTGCTAAAAGTCCTGGAACAACCCATCGACTTCGTTGGCGCAGTAGATAAATCAGTGTTTTCTGAATACGCCATCGCCGCCAACGACTACGAAGATTTCGATTTGGAACGCCGTGGCGGCTTGATTCCTTTCGTTTTTCTACGTAACCGGACGCTAAATTTCTACGGCGATCATGTGGCAAAAATCAGCGACTTGGCACATCAGCAAGCATGGGACGAGATTCGCTTCACCAACAATCAAATCGAGGAAGAACTGTTAGGCTTTCAGGTTAAAAACTTTGGCGGCAAACTCTACCTTGCCATGGCTATCCCGGCCATGGGAGGCATTTATCAACAGGCCTATGAGTGTGGCCTGGAGCGAAATCATCTCCGGAGCTCTGTAGCAAAAAGCCTGACCAGCTTAACCAACTGAATGGAATACGTCGAATACTTCCGCAAGTTCCCGGACGCTTACGCCAAGGTAGTGGGCGGGTTTGACCGGAAGCGCACGCTGACTGCCTACCTGCTGGAAAGCGGCGTACTCGACGGCGCAGCGTCGGTGCTGTCCATCGGACCCGGCGACGGCGCGGTGGAGGTCGAGCTGATGCGAAAAAGCAACCTGCACCTGGGCTTCGTGGAACCGTCGAAGCTTTTCTACGATCAATGCCTCGCGGGCATAAAGGCGGCGGGGTTTGAGGAGCGCATCACAGAGGCATGTAACGCGTCCTTTCAGGATTACGAATCGTCTGAAAGCTACGATGTCGTGCTCTCGCTTTTTTCCTGGTTCGCGCTGGGGTTTGACCGTGACATGCTGGAGAAAGCGCTACGCTGCGTAAAGCCCGGCGGGCGGTTGCTCATTTGCATCCAGGCCGAGTCCAGCCCGTCAACCCTCATCTCCGCCGCGAGCCGCTCCGACGGTATCAGCCTGACCTCGGAGGCCCTTTCCCGCTGGGCCAGTGAAGAAGGCTTTGCGCACCGCTATGAGGTGTACCACGGGCTCGTCCCGGCCGAGCAATACCTGGATGACGGCGGGCTGACCGAGGCCGGGCGCGATTTGGTGTCCTTCATCTCCGCCACCCTTTGGGAGGATATCCCCAGCGCTTTAAAACAGACCGCCCTCAAGGCCATGCAAGACGCCAACGACGGCACCCATATCGACTTGGCCGGTGGCTGTCTGATCTTCGACGCGTAAGGCGGTTTGAGACGTTTTATTTTGACCACGGATTACACGGATGGACACGGATTTTTTCCTCGTATCCGCGTTATCCGTGTAATCCGTGGTCAATTTTATATTCATGCGTATTGAAACGGTTTTCTGTAATTTTTATGGTGAGCAAAGCCCCAATGTAGCCAACGCATCGATTTAATCCAACCGAGCCAGCGCAACTATTGACGCGACAAAATATTATGATATAATCGCGTCCATGAAAGCAGTTTTTCCGCCCAGGCCACCTTAGCCCGGCCCCGGCTCACCGAAACGCGATGCTTGGATCGTGCGCCGGTTGCGTCCACCCGTCCTGCCCAGGAGCGCAGAGCGGGAGCCTACTTCAAACGCGACGCAGCCCCGGACACCTTCGAAGCATCGCCGGACGGCTGTTCTTTGAAAGAGGTGCGTGGCCGCACAGGACAATGAGGGGGCAAGGCCCCCTACGCTACTGCGTAGCTACCCCCGATGGGGTACAGCTCCATTGAGATGCAGGGCATCTCGGCTCTAAGGCCCCACCTGCCTAGCTGAAGATGAGCGTTGCGCACTTGAGCCCGAGCCAGACCGCGATCAGGGTCAGCACCAGGTTGAGTACGGTGTTGGCCGCGGCGGGCCAGTAGTCCCCGGCGTTGATGAGCGAAAGCGTTTGGTAGCTGAACGTCGAAAAAGTCGTCAGCGCTCCGCAGAAGCCGGTGGTCAGCAGTATACGCAGATGCGGATGAACCTGCAGGTGAGTCGCTTCCAGCCCGAAGACGAAGCCGATGATGAAGGACCCGACGACATTGACGATCAACGTCGCCCAGGGAAACTCCGCCGGAATCCACACGCCCACTGCCGCCCGCAGGACCGCGCCGACGGCGCCGCCAAAGGCAATAGCCAGTATCTGCAAGGCGTTCATGAGTGCAGCCTAATCGAGCGTCTTGCCCTGCGAAAAGGCCAATCTTGCCCGTGGGATCATTTCCCCCGCACGCGGTTGAGCGTCTTCTGGTAGGTCAGGACGCCGGCGGTGATGGCGTTGGCCAGCTTGTCGCGATAGGCCGCGCTACCGACGTTGCGCCCCTCGGTGGGATTGGTGACAAAGCCGCCCTCGATCAGCACTGCCGGGCAGTTTACCTCCCGCAAGACCACAAAGCGCGCGCGCTTCATGCCGCGATCATCGGCCCCGGTAAACTTCAGCATCTCATTCTGGATGTAGAAGGCCGCCAGCGCGTTCCAGGGATCGTTTTTGTTGCCGGGATAGTCGCGCTTGTCCGCCGCGGTCAGATTGACACGATTGGAGGACGGCTGTCCCTGCGGCGTCATGGCGAAGGTCTCGATGCCGTGAACCGAGGGCGTACCGACGGCGTTGAAATGCAGGCTGAGGAAGAGATCGGCCCCGATGCGATTGGCGTAAGCCGCGCGGTCCTCCAGCGGGATGAACTTGTCCGTCGTACGCGTGAGGGTAACCTTGTAGCCGAGGGCTTCGAGGCGCTTCTCCAGACGCTTGGCCAGGTCGAGGGTGAGGTTCTTCTCGTAGAGGCCGAGCTTGGGATTCTGCGCGCCGGGGTCCTTGCCACCGTGCCCGGGGTCGATGACGATATGGTACAGTTTCGAGGCGCTGTCTTTGTAGACCTGCGGTGCGAGGATGGGCAGGATGGTCTTGTTGTAGTCCAGCTCACTGGTGAACAGCTCGCCTTTGTTCGAGGCCACCGGGTTGCCCAGCCCGATTTCGCGACCGTTGAGCGTGAAGTCCTGCTCGTGGATGGTGAAGCGCATCGTGGTCCACTCGCTGTACAGCTCCGCCGTTTTGCCCTTTTTCACCCAGCGAAAATCCTGCCCGAGACGCTTGGCCACCTCCCCGAGGCTGACGTAGGCGTTGCCGTTGAGCTGGCGCGTGATAGCCGCGCAGGGCAAAGCGCCTGCGAAGAGCAGCAGTAGGGTCAACCAGACGAGTGCGAACCGCTCAGGTGGAACTTTCCGGTGCAGGCTCCTCATCGTCCAAAGTCCACTTGAGGCGCCGTTTGTTGGCCGGCAGGGGCGACACCGTCATGGTGATGTTACGGCCGGCCAGACGCGGCTCGTTATCCGGATGAGCGATGTGGTCGAGGTCCACCACGGCGCGGCGGATAACCTCGAAGCCAAGGTCGGTGTGCTCCATTTCGCGGCCGCGGAACATCAGCGTCAGCTTGACCTTGGAGCCCTTGTCGAGGAACTCCTCGGCGTGGCGGATCTTGGTCATGTAGTCGTGCTGGTCCACACGGACGCGGAACTTGACCTCCTTCAGCTTCTGCTGGTGATGGTCCTTATCCTTGTCCTTCTTGCTCTGCTCGTACTTGTACTTGCCGTAGTCGAGGATGCGGCAGACCGGCGGCCGGGCGTTGGGCGAAATCTCGAGCAGATCGAGACCGGCTTCCTTGGCCAGTTGCAGGGCATCACGCGTCTGCATGACGCCCAGGTTACGGCCATCCGGTGCGATCACACGGATTTCCGGCACGCGTATGCGCTCGTTCTTTCTTGGACCGCGATCATAGTTGCGGCGACCCCTTCCTGAAAATGGATGCTTTCCCATTCAGGCTACGGGACGGTTTACGGCAAAGGCGCTGAGCGCCAGACTGTGAGAGCAGGATGTAATACCCATAAAAATAATCGATACCAAGTTAGGCGGAATGCCCGGGGGTTTCAACCCTTTTTCTGACTTCTCTGATTCGGCCCATTTTAACGCGCTCCCTGGCCTGAAAGCACCACCGGAATGGTCCGCAGGAGGATGCGCACATCCAGCCAGAGGCTCCAGCGGTCAATGTACTCCAGATCCAGACGCACCCACTCGGCGAAATCCGGTATCTCGCTGCGACCGGAAACCTGCCACAGGCCGGTCAGACCGGGCAGGACGCTCAACCGGCGGCGGTCACGGAAGCGGGCGAAACGCGCCGTCTCGTAGACCGGTAACGGGCGCGGCCCGACCAGGCTCATCTCGCCCCGCAGGACGTTCCAGAGCTGCGGCAACTCGTCCAGGCTGTAGCGGCGCAGGAAGCGCCCGACACGGGTCACGCGCGGGTCGTCCTCGGCCTTGAAGACCGGGCCGCTGTGGACGTTGCCCCCGGCCACGGACTCCCGCTGCGCCTCGGCGTCGTGCCGCATGGTGCGAAGCTTGAGCATACCGAAGGGACGCCCGCGCCAGCCGGTACGCTGCTGTCGGAAGAGCACCGGACGGCCATCTTCCAGCATGATAGCCAGGGCGCACAGGAGCAGCAAGGGCGACAGCATCAACAACAGCATCGACGCCCCGACGACGTCGAAGAGGCGCTTGAGCAGGAACTTGCCCTCGTAATGCGGGATGGTCGAAAACACGACCACGGGACGCCCGGCGAATTCGTCGAACTGCGGACGCGCCAGCAGCGGCGTCATAAAGTCGGCGAAGTACCACACCTCCACGCCTTGCTCCTCGGCTGCCTCGATGACTGCCTGCGGCTGTGCATGACCGCCCAGGATGACGATGTCGCAGGCATTTTTCGAAAGGGTACGCGCCAGCTCCGCGGCGTCTTCACAAAAGCCCTGCAACGCGACGCCGCTTTCGCCAGGTCGGTTAAAACGCGCCTTGATATCCGAGCGCTCATCAACCGGCGCCACCGCCACAGCTTGCAGCGGCTGGCGTTTGAGACGACGATTGACCAGCCAGCGCCGCAGCAGCCACTCCTTGAGCGACTGCAAGACAAAGAAGCCCGCGAAGAACCCGAAGAGCAGCGAGCGGTTCACGTTGACGATGGAAAAGAAGTAAAAGAACAACGTGCTCAGACCCAGGCCCAGCAACACCGCCTTGAGCGACCCCCACAGCACCCGTCGCAGCGGCGCGAAGACATCCAGCGCGTAAAAGCGCGTCCCGGCCAGACCCAGCATCAGGCACAGCACGATGACCGGAAAGAGCCAGCCGGCCTCGCCTAAATGCTCCACGCCTTGCAGGTTGAAGGGGTAACCCGTCAGCCGACGCAACACCGGCTCGAGCTGTGGCGAGGCGAGGTCCAGCACCGCGTAAACCAGTGCCAAAGCCAACACCGCCAGGGCGACATCCAGCGCCACGCTGGCGTTGCGGTAGTAGCGTTTACGTCGCCCAAGCATAATGATTATTTAACCACGAAGGACACGAAGAGCACGAAGGATTTCTCAACGCTGAGTGTATGCTTCGTGCTCTTCGTGTCCTTCGTGGTGGAGGATTCTTTTACACTGAAAAGCTTTCGCCGCAGGAGCAGGAGGCCTTGGCGTTGGGGTTGGAAAACTTGAAGCCACCGGCCACCAGAGCAGCCGAATAATCGACCTCGGTGCCCTTCAGGTAGAGCGCGCTCTTGGTGTCGACCAGCACGCGCGCGCCGGCGCTTTCGACCAGGATGTCACCGCGCTTGGGCTCGCCCGTGAACTTCATCTTGTAGGACAGCCCGTTGCAGCCGCCACCGGAAATACCCAACCGCAAAAACTCGCCCTTGCCCTCACGTTCAGCCAACGCATTGACCTTTACGCCGGCCTCCGGGCTCAGTCGCACCAGGCGCTCGTCCCCCACGCGGACGCCCTCGGGCAAATCGATTGCAGCTTCACTCATAAGGTACAGCCAACCACAAAGCGCCCGGAATTGCAACCACTGCCTCTCAGCGGGTCAGGTACGTCAGCAGCGCGTCCAGCAACTGGTGGTTGGCGGCGTAGGTTTCCTTCGGTGCGTCGAGGATGGTCTGCTCAGACTGCACCCAAGGGCCGGGGGTGAGCTCGTCGCGGCAGTTTTCGCATAAGGCGCAGGCACTGGCGGAGGTGGTTTCCAAATGAAACTGCAGGCCAATGGCACGTTCGCCTATTTGAAAAGCCTGATGTGCGCAGCCCTCACTGCGGGCCAGCAAGACACTGCCCGCTGGCAAATCGAAAGCCTCACCATGCCAGTGAAAGACCGTCACCTCCGGCGGAAACGCGAACACGTCACCGCCATTGGCCACGCCCTGGATGGGCAGCCAGCCGATCTCGCGTTCGGCCTGCGGGGCCACGCGCGCCCCGAGCGCGCCGGCCATCAACTGCGCGCCGAGGCAGACACCCAACATGGGCCGGCCCGTCGCCAGGTACGCGCGAATGAACTGCTTCTCCGTCACCAGCCAAGGGAGCGCCGCCTCGTCGTTGATGCTCATGGGGCCACCCATCGCGATGAGAAAGTCGACTTCGTCAACCGGCGGTGGGCTTTCCCCGGCGAAAAAACGCGTGCAGAAAATCTCCCAGCCGCGTTCGGACAGCCAGTCCTCCATCGCCCCTAGCCCCTCGAAAGGCACATGCTGAAAATAATGCGCTCGCATGGAACAACGCGAATAATCATTATCACTGATCGTTCAAGCCCCATCCCAGAATCACCGTATTCCTCTATTGAAATCATACTCACATGAAAACGAGACTGTCTCTCTTTCTGTTGCTCGGTATCCCTTTTTTCACGGGCGCGTTCCTATACAAAGCCCTACCTGATAAGCCAAAATTTTCACAGTTCGCCGAATTCTATCAGGAGCGCTATGATGTCATTTACAACAATGCACGAACCCTCGCCATTCCCAAGGAAGACTTCGTTGCGGCCCTGAAAGCAGGTGACTTCAAGAGCAGTGACCCCGGCTTGGCCTACAAGAATATCGCCTACCCCTACGACCCGGATCTACCACGCTACAACGGCGCTTTCTCCCTAAACGACGGAACGCTCTTTATCTGGAAAATCCCGCGCGAGGGCATCATCGAAATTCAGGACAGCCAGTACCGCACTGGTTTTATATTCTATCCGAAAGAGATGCTGAAGCTGACGGAAGACAAATCCGAATAAGCACACGTGAAGATCATCTCCAAACGTACCTTTGAGGTACCTGCGCAGCAGCTCTGGCTGATCGTGCGTGACCCGGGCAACATGCCGGCGTGGAACCACAAGTGCGTCGAGTGCTCCAGCCTGCCCGACGCCCGTGTGGGCGACCGCTTCAACGCCACGTTTCAAATGCGCGACCACCCCCATGAGACCGAGGGAGAAGTTTTGGAGTACGTGGAGAACGAGCGTATCGCCTTCCGCCTGCAGTACAACCACGACACCCAAACCGGCTCCGTCGACGAAAGTTTTCAACTGAAGCCTCTCGGCCCCTCACGCACTGAATTGGTGCATCGCGCCGATTTCCGCAATGCGCCCCTCCCCCGTTGGGTTAAAATCTTCATTGGCTTTATCAATCTCTTCGGCAGAAAAGTGGGGCCCGGCATCATGGATAACATCGAAGACCTACTCAAGCCCCAGTGACACCACTCGCCCGCCTCGTCCGCTTCTTTTCGCTCAGCTTTCCACTGTGGGCGCTGTTGGCGGGTGTCATCGGCTTCCTGCGGCCGGAGACCTTCGCCTTCGTCCTACCGCATATCAAGCTGGCGCTCGGGCTGATCATGTTCGGCATGGGCGCCACCCTGACCACGGACGACCTGCGGCGCGTTGTGCAAAAGCCCCGCGCGGTCGGCATCGGGGTGGCAGGGCAATTCCTTATCATGCCGCTGCTGGCCTTGGGCATCGCCAAAACGTTCGGCTTCGGCCCCGGGCTGGCCATCGGCTTCATCCTGCTGGGGGCCTGCCCCGGCGGCACCTCCTCGAACGTCATTGCCTACCTGGCACGGGCGGACGTCGCACTGTCCGTCACCATGACGACCGCCTCGACCCTGCTGGCGCCACTGCTGACCCCGGCCATCGTCTGGCTGCTGGCCGGCGCGTGGATGCAGGTCGATATCGTCGGGTTGTTCTGGTCCATCACCCAAATCGTGCTGCTGCCCGTGGCCCTTGGCGTACTGGCCCGGAAGTACGCCGGCGCTTTGCTGGACAAAGTGAATGCCGTGCTGCCGTTGTTTTCCATCGCCGTCATCGTGCTCATCGTGGGGGCGGTCATCGGCAAGTCCTCCGACACCATCGCGGCCATTGCGCTGGCGGTTGTCGGCGGCGTGGCGCTGCACAACGGTCTCGGGCTGGCACTGGGCTACGGCCTGGGCAAGGCCACTCGCCTGCCCATCACTCAACGTCGCACCTTGTCCATCGAGGTCGGCATGCAAAACTCCGGCCTGGCCGCAGCCCTCGCCGTCGCGCACTTCTTGCCCGAGTACCCCGAGGCCGCCGTGCCCGCCGCCCTTTTCTCCGCCTGGCATAACCTCACCGGCCCGGCATTAGCGGCATATTGGTCACGAAAAACAAAAGTATAGGCTACTCCGACACCCAGGCCTTGGCAGTGTCGTCGTAGAACCAGCGCGGGTCAGACGTGCCTTCGGCGTAAAATAGCCACGGGCCGCCCTCGCGATAAAACCAGGGGTACGCCACCGACTCGCCGCCGGTGCTCGTCCACAGCCAGGACGTCGAGGCGTAGTCGTAAAGCCAAGTGTACTCGGAACTGCTCGTATCCGGGATGAAAAACCAGCCAAAGCCGAGGAGGTAGACGCAGTCGCCGCCCACCACAGCGGCGTCGCTCTCGCTGAAGTAATAGCCCAGGCGTTCCTGGTAGACCCAGCCTTCGGCCATCGGAGTACCCCCAAGCGCATCGACGGCTTCCGGCTCTTCTATACCGGGGTAACCGGTGACGACCATGTTCACATCGACATAGATGACCTCGGTCCGCCCCTGCAAGGATTCGACCAGGTCGAGCACACTCCAGCCGTCGTTCAACGACAGGGATATCTCGGCATATTCCTGGGGCACCAGAGGCTCCTCCGAATAATCATCCGCATAGGGGTCGCTCTCATCCGGGCCGGGATAACCCGGAGGCAACTCATCGTTATCGTCGCCGTAGATATACTTGTACTCGATAGACTCCAAGCTCGTTACCGCATCCAGAAAGGCCTGCCGCGCGGCCTCGTCGGCCGGATAGGGGAAGCTGACCATCAGCATGGGATAGGGGCTCATGGAGCCCCCCATCGTATCCCGAAAGACCGGCGCCACGAAGCCATCCGCCTCCTCGGCCAGGGCGATCCATGCCTCCAGTTCAGCATCGGTAAAGTCCTCCGAGGATGCAATGCGGTACTCGGACCCACCCGTGTAAATATCGACCAACCACTCGACCTCCGCATCGGTCATTTCGGCCGTCTGGTTCAGCGAGGCTTCATCGAAAGCACCGGTCAAACGCAGTTCACTCCGATCGATGGGATAGTGAAAAACTTCGTCGTAGTAAGGCTGGCGAAACTCCGTACGGGAGAGATCGCCGTGGCCGTGGAGCGACGTGCTTCCGGCCAGGAGCAACAGGGTGCCGAGCACCCCGGTAATAAGAGAAAACGAGCGATACGCATTCATGACGGGTGGGGATTTACTCTTTCTTAATCGGTATTCCGAGCAGGGCATTAATACCTGCTTTGCTGCAGGAAAAACCACCCAGGAATGGTTTTCAAATCAAATCCCGCTGAGGCGCTCGGCCAGCGCGACGGCGTTGCTGAAGCTGGTGGTTTTGGCGATACCCTGCCCGGCGATGTTGAACGCGGTGCCATGGTCTGGGCTGGTGCGGATGAACGGCAGGCCGAGGGTGAGGTTAACGCTGGTCTCGAAGTCCACGCTCTTGAGCGGCGCGAGGCCCTGGTCGTGATACATGGCGACGACCACGTCGAACTCGCCCTGCATGTGCCGCCAGAAGACGGTGTCGCCCGGCTGGCAGGAAGACAGCCCCGGGTGCTCCTCGCGCAGGATGTCGAGGATGGGGTCGAGCACGCCCTGCTCCTCGTAGCCGAGCAGCCCGCCCTCGCCCGCATGCGGATTGAGCCCGCACACACCGATGCGCGGAGTGCCGCCAGGGCCGAGCTTGGTGGCCAGGAAGGCCGCGTTGGTGACGGCGCGTTGCAGGCAATCCTGTGTCAGCGCATCGGGCACCTCGCTGAGCGGGATGTGCCAGGTGGCCAGCACCACGCGCATCTTGCCGCCGGCAAAAGCCATCGAGGGCTGACCGTACCAGCGGTCGGCAAAAAACTCCGTGTGGCCCGGATAACCGAAACCGGCTTTTTCCATCCAGGCCTTGCTGATGGGGGCCGTGACCACCGCCCGGTAGCGCCCCTGACGGCAACCGTAGGCAGCCTCCTCCAGGGCCAGGCGCGCGATCTCCGCGCCCTCCGCCGTAGGCTGGCCGGGTGTGGCGCTGAAGCCGTGCTCCCCCACCGCCAGCGCATGGGTGTAGTCGCAGCCGTTCAACCACGAAGCCGGCCCCACCAGGCAAACCTCGCTCTGCCGCTGCGGATTGTCCCGCATCCAACGCGCGATGATTTCCGGGCCGACCCCGGCCGGGTCTCCGCAAGTGATGGCAATCGGCAGGCTCATACGAAGCATCCTGACAAACTTTCCCCGCCCGCCAATCGGGAAATCGCCAGGCGACGATTCTGATTGTGCAAGGGCGCGCCAGGCATTCTGATATATCACCATGCCCAAGCCCGTGTACTTTGACCTCCTGGCCGACACCTTTGAACCGAACCGGCAAGTCGTCTATAAGGTGGTCGACGGCCACGAGCTGACGCTGCATCTGTTCGCCCCCAAAGGGCATGCACCGGGCCAGACGCGCCCCTGCATCCTGTACGCCCACGGCGGAGGCTGGGAGGGCGGCTCGCCACGCCTCGGCTACCCACACGCGGACTATTTTGCCCGGCGGGGCTGGCTCGTGGCTAGCCTGCAATACCGCCTGATCGTTCGCGGAGACAACCCCAGCGGCGAGGTCGCCGATTGCGTGCGGGATGGCCGCTCGGCCATGCGCTACATGCGCCAAAACGCCTCCGAGCTAGGCGTTGACCCCGGCTGCATCGTGGCCGCGGGGGATTCCGCCGGGGCGCATATCATGGCGAGTACCGCGCTCTTCGATGGCGTGGATGAGGCCACGGACGACCTGACCGTCTCGCCCATCCCCCGCGCACTGGTGCTGCTCAACCCCGTCATCGATACGTCCCCGGCAGGTTACGGCCACAAGAAGTTCAACGGGGACTGGCGCGAGCTTTCGCCACTGCATCAGGTGCGGCCCGGCTTACCGCCGACGGTTGTCTTCCACGGCACAAACGATGCGACCACGCCCTACCCCGGCGCAGCCGCCTTTGCCGAGGCCATGCACGCGGCTGGCAATACCTGTGTGCTACACACGCTGGAAGGATTCGGCCATGGGTACTTCAGGGTCGATCCGGATGCCTACGCGGATACCCTCCGGCACATAGAACGCTTTTTCCGAGAACTGGCGATCACGCCTGACGTTCGTTGAGGGAACGAATGTAGCGGCGCTTGCTGTCCTTGAAAAAAGCGAGGAATTGTCGGCCGCGCGCGGTTTTGGCCAAGCCAGCCTCGTTCGCGGCCTGGGCTTTTTTGACCGGATCCCCGGGCTGGAAATAAAGCGCCTTATAGCAGGCTTTGATATCGCTGATTTCCTCCTGACTGAACCCCCGACGCTTGAGGCCCACGAGGTTCAGGCCGCTGGCGGTATTCAATCCGCTGGCCAGCACGAACGGCGGAATATCCAGGCTCATCCGCGACCCGCCTTGCACGATAGCTCCCTCCCCGATACGGACGAACTGATGAAAAACCGCTCCGCCGCCGATAAACACATGATTGCCCACCTGCACATGCCCGGCCAGCAGCACGCCGTTGGCCAGGATGACGCGATCGCCTAACTGCACATCGTGCCCGAGGTGCGCGTTTGCCATCAGAAAGCAATTCTTGCCGACCGTAGTGAAGCCGCTGGGTTTGGTCGCGCGATTGATCGTCACCCCCTCGCGGATGACCGTCCCTGCCCCCACCTTGACGCCGCTTTGCGTCGCGGCATCGAAATGCAAATCCTGCGGCAGCCCGCCGATGACCGCGTGGTGATCGACCGTGACGTTCTCCGCCAGTTCCACCCCGGCCTTGATCACCGCGAAGGCCGCAACGGAACAGCCCGCACCAAAGACGGCATTCGAATCGACAAGAGCGTGGGGGGAAATCGACATGAGTGAAAATAAACGCTGAACGCTAAACGCTAAGTGCTGAATTCTCTACGAGTAGCATTTTGAAACGGCAACATGTGTAATTTTAGCGTTAAGCACTCAGCGTTAAGCGTTAAAATCTATCCCTTAAACAGTTCCATCTGCGGCGGCTTGATCATGTCGTAGTTTTTCAGGATGCGCATGATTTGCAGCAGATCGGACTTCTGGTAGTTGTGGTTCACCTCCAGCTTGGCCACGAGGTCCTGCAGGATGGCGCGAAAGGAAATGATGGCATCGACGCCGGCCTTCTTCAGCAGGGTCACGCTCTCGGTCTTGTGGGGCTCATGCGTGGGCAGACCGGGCAGGACGAGTATTTTCAAAAACGCGCCCTGCATCTCCTCCTCCTGCTCGGTGGTGACATTAAAGAGCTCCTCGGCGCGCTTGACCACATCCTTCTCCAGGAAGCGGAAGATGTCGGCGCTGCCGCGCAGGGTGCCGGGCGTGAACCGCGAGCTGTGCCAGGCCTTGATGCTGACCACCCCGCGGCGCACCAGATGCAGCTCGTTGGAAAAAAGCAGAAAGCTCGGCGGGTGCTCGGCCTTGCGCCAGGTGGGATTGAAAATCATCAGGTCCAACTCCTCCTCGGATGTCTTGGCCCGCGCCTGCACTTGGTACTTGCGAAGCTGACGAACGAGGAACCCGTTCATCTCGAAGTACTCGCGCACTATGGTCTCATCGACGCCGGCCATGGAGAGAAAAATAAACGCTAAACGCTGAATGCTAAATGCTTAAGGCGAGAAAACCGTGACCTGCGCCCGCTGGCAAGCCGTTAGTGGGCCGCTCGCAACTGCTCCAGGCGCCGGGTGAACTCCGCCGGCAGCGGCGCGTGGAGGTCTACGGTTTCCCCGCTGACTGGATGCGGAAAGGCCAGGTGCTCGGCGTGCAGGAGGAAACGCGACGGCGGGTCCGTTTCATCTTTGACAGGCTTATAGCCGTAGGTGGTGTCCCCCCAGATGGGGCAGCCGAGGTCGCTCAAGTGAACGCGAATCTGATGCGTGCGCCCGGTGTGAATACGGCAATGCACATAGGCGTAGCGACCGCCCGCGAAGCGCCCGAGCACGCGCCAATCCGTATGGGCGGCTTTACCCTTTTCGCTGACAGCCATCTTGACGCGGTTGACCGGATGCCGGTCGATGGCCTTCAGAATCGTGCCGCTGTCGAGCTTGGGCGCACCCACGGTAATGCAGCGGTATTCCTTCATCGTGCGGCGTTCTGAGAAGGCTTTGACCAGCGCGTAGTAGGCAGCGTCAGTCTTCGCAAAGACGATGGCGCCGGAGGTATCGCGGTCGAGGCGATGGACCACACCGGGGCGCTGTTCACCACCGGCCCGGGCAAGCTGCCCGCCGGTGTGATGCAACAGCCCGTGGCAAAGCGTGGGCTCGCGCACGCCCGCACCCGGATGCACCACCACGCCGCTTTCCTTGTTGAGCACGACGACGGCCTCGTCCTCGAAGAGAACGGTCAAATCCATCGCGACGGGCTCGACCTGCGTATCGACGGGCTCGGGCAAGACAACGCTGAGCACTTCCCCCGCGGCCACCTTGACGCGCTTCGGGATGGCCGTGCCGTCGCGCCATACCTGCCCGGCGGCGAAACACTCCTGCAGGCGCTCGCGGCTCCACTCGGCGAAGAGCCCGGCCAGGGCCTTGTCCGCCCGCTGGCCGTCGGCCTCCGGGGGAATGGTCACGCTGACAGCCTCCTCGGGCAGGACGAAATCGTCCTCTGGTGCGTGATCAGGCATTGAGGAGACGCAGGCGTGGATTGCGAATGCGCACCGTGGAATCGTTGCGCCCGAGAGCGAAGTCGATGCGCGCCTTGGGCTCGTCCCGCTCGACCGTCCAAGCGTGGCGGAAAAACTCCCAATTGGGCTTCAGGTAGCTTTCGCCAAAGTGCGTTTTTTCAGTCACCACGCTATCGAAGGGCTCGAAATACTGCCCCAGCCAGACGCTAAAGCGCAGCGACTGAGTGGCACAGGCGTCAAAGCCGATAGCATAGCGCTGCCCTGCCTTCACCGGGAAGGGGCCGTAGATAAGCTCCACGTGCCAGTTGACGCCCTGGGTCCACTTCATCGGGATGGTCATCACGCCGGTGGTGACGGAGGCCTCGACGCGGATGCCCTCGTGGACTTTCAGTTGCCAAGGCGAATCCGGCTCGCCAAAGGTCTTCAAGGCCGGGTCTGCGAATTGGTTTTCCATCGGCGGCTACCAATTTATCTCCACATCGCCGCCGTTGAGCTGATGGCTCGCCGGGCCGTATTGGTGAAACTCGAAGTGCACGCCGCTGGGGTCGGTGATCCAGAACTGCAGGCTCTGATCACAGCCCTCCGTGACCTCCGTGGGCTCGAAGCCGAGCCCGGCGAGCCTGGTGCGCAGGCCGCGGATGTCGGGCGTCTCCAGGCAAAAGTGAGCCAGGGCCGCATTGTCGGAGGGGGCCTCCGGCGCGTCGTTGTAAAAGACCTCGATGAACTGCCGCTCGGCTATCTTCAGGTAAAAGCCAACATCGTTGCCTTCCTTGGTGAAGCGGAAGAGCACGGGCAGGCCGAGACCTTCGACGTAAAAGCGCTCGGTCGCGCCGAGGTCGTTGGTGCGCAGGCAGACATGTGCCAGTGCGGAAATGAAGGGGGCGTTGGGCATGATTGGCTCTTTGTAAGTTGCGGGTTCGGAGACGTGCTGTGATTCGAAGATTGAATTTTCGTGAGAATAAATCAACAATACATCCATGAGCGTAAAGGAGAGAGCCATGCAGGTAGTCGAGCGGATGCCCGAGACCTCCAGTATGGAAGAGATCAGTCAGGAGCTGGCGCTTCTTGCCAAAATCGAAAAAGGCTTGGCGGATGCCGAGGATGGCCGCACTCAACCCCATGAAGCCGCCGAACGCTTGGTTTATCGATGGAGTTCAAAATAAGGTGGACTGATTCCGCGTTGGCGGACTTGGACGAAATCTGCACCTATATCGCCGAGGATGATAATGAAGCCGCGTTTCGCGTAGGACAAGGCATTCTAGACAAGGTACGCCAATTGGAAAACTTCCCATTATCAGGACGTGTATACCTGGCAGATCGACAGCCACCCATTCGCGAAATCCTGTTCCACAATTACCGCATCTTTTATCGTCAATTGGATAAATCGCGCGTAGTCGAAATCCTCGCGGTCTGGCACGCGGCACGGCGTAATCCCGATCTTTGATTACAGTTCGGTATATTTGTCGGAACGGCCACGGGCTTTTTCGACGGGATACTTGCGGGCGTTCTGCTCCATCTTGGCCAGGATGGCATCCTGCAAGTCGATGCCGGTAACGTTGGCAAACTCAATGGCGTAGATGATGACGTCGGCCAGTTCCTCCTCGATCTTGGCGCGCTTGTCACCCTCGGCCAGCTTCCGCGAGCCCTCCGAATCGGCCCAGAGGAAGTGTTCCATCAGCTCGGCGGACTCCGCCGCGATGGCCATGCTGAGGTTTTTGGGAGAGTGAAACTGCAACCAGTCCCGCTCCTCGGCAAACGCCAGCACGCGCGCCTTGAGGGCCTCCAATGTCGCCTCGGCATCACTCATGGGGCCAGAGAGTAGGTATGGTGGACACGCTTGCAAAGGGAAATGTTTTCCCCACCATGGATTTCATGCATCGTTATTTCCTTATCATCTCTCTCCTCGCAAACCTGTTCGGCCTGGCGATGACCGCACAGGGCCAGGAGCTCGGCTTCAACGAAGAGAAAGTCATGGCCCTGCTCGAGCGCTACGCCGGACGCTGGGTCGGCACCTACGAGATGCGGGATATGAACGGCCAGGTGCTGCAGACCCTCGAAGCTGACGTGGTCTACCACTGGGAAACCACCGAGAACGGGCGCGTCCTCAAGGGCCGGGCCGTCTACGGGGCGGACAACGGCATGGCCATCGCGGAGTCGGAGACCTTTATCGCCAACAAACAGCTCTTCAGCATCGTGGAAGAAGGCGGCAAGGCCCGCACGTACCGCGGCCGCCTCGACAAGACCGGCAAAACCGTCTCCTGGACCCCCATTGATACGGATCGCCCCCTCGACGAGTCCCTACGCGAAACTTTCGGGCGGGACGCTTCCGGGCAGGAGACCCTGAGCAGCCAGGCCTACGAGAACCTGACCCGCAACGGCATCACCATGCTCCTCACCATGCACGGCCTGCTCTACCGCGAGCCATTGGAGTCTGCCGTGGAAACGCCCACGCGGGAGTATTGATTACCGCACCTTGCTCATGGTGCCGAGCTTGACCTCGTACAAATCACGCTGCTCGTTGCCGATAAGCAAAGTGTCCCTGTCGATGAAGGCAACGGACTCGCACTGGCCGGCGTGGATGGGCCGCCACCAGATCGCGCCCGAGTAGAGCTCCGGCACGCTGCCGCCTTCGCTCAGCATGATTTTCGGCTGGAAGACCCAGACGTTATTATACGTCAGCACCGCGATGCGGCCCTCGTAGGCGTCCGCCGCCGTGACCTGCCCCTCGAGGTCGTAGGTCGTTTGCAGGCGCAGCGGCACGGGCTTATCCGAGCCACCCCGCCCCACGACATAGAGTGTGGTATTGCCGTCGGCGCGGTGCTTGGTCAGGAAGCACAAGAGGCGGTCCCAGTAAAAGACGGCCTCGTTGTCGAAGTTGTTCTGCACCGGGGGGAAGTCCTTCTGCTCCGGATAATAAACCCGCTGGCTGGCCGACACCTGAGCGGTGCGGTCCTCGTAGGGGTTGGGCTCGGGCACGAAGTAGAGGGCCAGGTCACGGCGTTTGTTGGCGTTGTTGCCCAGATCGCTGATGACCAGTTGGCCGTCGGGCAAGAGCGTTATGTCCTCCCAGTCCTTGTTGGCCGCGCCCAGCACATGAATGCCGTCGTAGGGACGATCATCGGCGGGCCGGACCAGGCTGCCGTCAGCACGAATGGCGAACAGACGGGGCACGTCGCCACTGTCGTTATGCGTCCAGAAGACGCCCGGGTACTGCCGGCTCTGCACCAGGCCGGAAGATTCGCCGATGGGAGCAAAGTCAATGTGGCCATCCGCAACAAGACCGCGTCTGGGTACGGCGGGCAAACGCGGCCGCTGGGTGACATCGCTGGGGCCAGCGCAGCCTGTGAACAGCAGCACGAGCAGCAAAGGCACAATTAGGGTTGCACCCGTCCATTGCTTGAACGAGCCTCCACTGCCCCAAAAACCAGCCATTTTTGCCATGAGTATTCGCATTGAAGACTGTTTTGAAGACGTCCTGTCCAAAGCGCAAGCCGGGCTCGAGCTCAGCGACGAAGAACTGGCTGAAAAGTCAGGTGTCTCCGCCGAAGCCATCGCCGATCTGAAGAAAGGCAATTTTCACGCCAAAAACGCCGCACCCGTGGCTGCCGCCCTCGGCGTGGACCCCACCACGCTGGAAGAACTGGCCCTGGGCTGGAAGCCGGAGGTCGAGGCCCCTGCTGGCCTCTACTGCTTCAACACACCCTTTCCGGTGCCCGGCTACGCCGAGATGACCGTCAACGCCTACGTGGTGGCGGACCTCAAATCCCGCCAGGCCGTCGCCTTCGACAGCGGCGGAGACGTCACCGAGATGCTCACCACCATCCGCGACGAACGCCTGAGCATCGAGACCATCCTTATCACTCACGCGCACTCCGACCACGTCAAAGACCTGCTCACGCTCAAGGACGAGACCGGCGCGCCCGCCTTTACCCCGGAAAAGGAGAAGGTGGCCGGGGCCGAGCCTTTCAAGCCCGGCAAGACCTTCCAGGTCGGCAAGCTCAAGATCACCACGGTCGAGACCAGCGGGCACTCCCCTGGCGGCGTCACCTACATCGTGCAGGGCCTGGAAAAGCCCGTCGCCATTGTCGGGGACGCCATTTTCGCCGGTTCTGCCGGCGGCGCGGCCAAGTCCTGGGAGGACGCCCTGGAGATGATCCGCGACAACATCCTCAGCCTGCCCGGGGACACCGTCCTGTGCCCCGGCCACGGTCCGCTGACCACCGTGCTCGAAGAACTCGGCCACAACCCCTTCTTTGCCAAGTCCGCCCAAAAAGCAGAGGCCTAGCCCCGGCCCACCCCTGGAGCAGAGGATAAATCCGGCAGTGATTGCCCCCTCCCGGCAGTGATTTCGGAAGCTTCAGGAAACGTTCCAGAGGCCCCCGGTACGTGCGGCGTCAGCCCTTTTTCGTACCCATGAAGCCCAGATAGACCAGCCCGAGGCTGGCCAGGGAACTGATGGGCATGAGGATGGCCGCGAGTAACGGATGCATGATGCCGCTGAGGCAGAGCGTGACCGCGCCGAGGTTGTACGTCACCGCCAGGGCGAAGACGCTCGCCACGGTAGAGCGGCGCTGACGACCGACTTGGAACAGCAACGGCAGGCCACGCAGGCTACGTCCGAAAAAGAAGAAGTCCGCCGACGACTCCAGCAGGGCGCGCTCCACCACCGGCGTACCCCGGCAGACGGCGGCGTTGAAGGCCAGGGTATCGTTGGCCCCATCACCGATCATGAGCGCGTGGCCCGGCGCGTTTTGCTCCAGCCAGGCCGCCTTGTCCTCGGGGGTGCAGCGCGCGCGGGCATCGGCCTGGGCGATGTTCAAACGCTCCGCCATGCGGGACACCCGCTCGGACGCATCCCCGCTGAGCAGCGCGAGACGCAGGCCGCCGTTGCGCAAGCTGTAGCAAGCCTCACGGGCATCGTCCCGCACATCCTCGCTGAGAAAGAAAGTCGCCATGATATCTCCGTCGCGCCGCAGAACCGCCTGGGCATCGCTGGGCCCGGCCTCGCCCGCGTCAGGCCAGTCGGGCCGACCGAGGGACCACACCACGTCGCGGGCATCCGTCCAGGAGACACCTTGGCCCACCGTCTCGTGCAGGACTCCCGCCTCGACGGGCGTCAGGCGCGCCAAGCCCGGCATCTTGACCAGCAAAGCCTCCTGCAACGCACGCGCCACCGGATGAAGGTTCCCCGACACCAGTGCGTGCAGGGCGTTGAAAGCCTCGGCGGAGAGCATTCCCAAGACCTCGGGATTAAGTAGGCGCGGCGTCTCCAGCGTCAGCGTCCCCGTCTTGTCGAAAACCACGCAACACACCCGGCGCAGGCGCTCCCAGATGTCCGCGCCTTTGACAAAGAGCCCGGCACGACGGAGCGCGGCGGCGGCCAGCTCGTCGGCCAGGGGCAGGGCCACGCCCAGTGCACAGGGGCACGACACGACCAGCACGGAGATGGCGACCTGCAGCCCCGCCCAGGGTTGGCCCAGGAGCCAGGTCCAGGCCAGGCCGCCACCCAGCGCGAGCAGGAGCACGACACCGAGGTAAATCCCCAACACACGCTCCAGACGCCGGTTATGAAAACTCTCCATCGGGCGTGCCAGCAGTCGCGCCAGCAGGCTGTCGGCCCAGGCCTCCTCCGCGCACAGGCGCAGACTGGAGAGGCCGACATTGACCGCGCCGGCGGGCAACAGGCGCTCGCGCGGCCAGGCCAGCGGTTCGGCTTCGCCGTTGATCCACTCCAGGCTGACCGTTCCGGCCTCATCCTGCAAGCGGCTGGCCACCGGCACGACTTCGCCCGGCGCCACGGCATAGTCCATGCCCTCGGCAAGAGACTCCGCCGGGATGGACTGGCCGTCGTCAACCCCGCCCACGAGGGTGATTTTGCCCGGGCCGCTCTCGCGGTTGTTGAGGAGGGCGCGGCTCTGCTCCAGGGCGAGCTCCTGCAGCCAGCGCCCGCCCAGCATAAGGAAGGTAAAGGTGGCCACGAAGTCAAAGTAGAGCAGCCCCGCCTGCCCTGCCAGCCACCCGGCCAGCGACCCAGCGTAGGCCGCCATCAGCCCGAGCGCGATGGGCAGGTCGATGTGGAGGCGGCGGTGGCGCAAGGCGGCCCAGGCGCGCTTGAAGAAATAGCTGCCGCCCGTCACCAGGCTGAGCGTGGCGAAGAAGGCCGCCAGAATTTGAAAGAGCGGCGCGAGAAAAAACTCCTTCTCCATGCCGAGATAGCCCGGCAACGTGAACAGCATGGTGTTGAGCAGGAAAAAGCCGCACAGGCCAAGCCGTCGCGCCAACCCGTGCGAGGCGGCGATTTCCGTGGTGTGCTCCGGAGGCGTCAGGCGGTAGCCGAGCTGCGCGAGCTTCCGTGCGAAGGCCGGAGCGTCAAAGGCGCCGGGCTCCCAGCTCAGGCGCAAACGGGCGGAGTTGGTGTCCACCGCCAGATCGACCGCGCCTTTGCCCTCACGAAAGATTGCCTCGATGAGCCACACGCAGCCCACGCAGGAGATGCCCTGAATGGAAAAGTCCCCCTCCGCACAGCCGCGCGCCAAACCGTTTTCAGCGTTCGCCACCTGCGCTTCGAGCCACTCCCAGGACTCTTCATGAAAAACACGCGCACCCACCGGCGGCACCACGGTGGTACCCTTGAGCTCGTAGAAGCGTTCGAGACCGCCCTCTTCCAGAAGGCCAGCCACATAGGCGCAGCCCTGGCAACAATAGCGCTCCTCGCGCAAAGGTTGAAACGGCGTGCCGCAATGCGCGCAGGTCACGCGGGGCTGTGCCGTTTTTTTCATTTTTCCACGGTCGATTTTTCGACCTCGATCATTTCGACCGGGTTCTTGCTCGCTATGGTGATGAGCGTGGCCCAGGCCGCGATGACGACGACAAAGGCCAGCGTCACTGGCAGCCACAGCGTGAGCAGGCGACGACGCGTTTCCGGCTTCATGGCTGGGTCGCCTCCCCGGCCTTTTCGGCTAACTTGTTGAAATGACGTTCGAGGTTGGCCGGTGTCGGCCCGATGAACTCCGCCTCGCGCTCGATCAGCACCTTGTCGTTGCTATCAAGCAGACGCACCTCGAGCGGGAATTTCCCGGTGTAGTTTTCCTTGGTCACACTGACGACCAGCGGGCGCACTTCCTCGCCCATGGGCGGGACCGTGACGGGCTCGGTGAAGCCCTGCATGTCGACAGTCTGCCCCGGTGCACCGGCTTCGACGCGGTAGGTCTCGGGCTCGTTGGTCTTGTTGATGAGCCGCACCATGTACTGGTTGCGCAGCCCGGTATCGGTGATGACGTAGGGCACGCCGGCCATACGCACGACGTTCATGTTGGCCGGGCGGAGCTGGCTGATGGCGTAAGTCATCGCGCACGCGCCCAGCAGTAGCAGCACGCCGTAGAGCGCCAGGCGCGGACGCAGAATGCGGCGCTTCTTCGCAGCCAGGCCATTGAGCGAGTCATAACGCACGAGACCGCGCGGACGCCCGACCTTGTCCATGATGGCGTCACAGGCATCGATGCAGTTGGCGCAGCCGATGCACTCGATTTGCAGGCCCTGGCGGATGTCGATGCCGGTGGGGCAAACCTGCACGCAGCGCTGACAGTCGATGCAGTCGCCGATGCCTTCCTGCTTGGCCGGGCCACGCGGTTCGCCGCGATTTTCGTCGTAGCCGATGACGAGCGAGTCGTCGTCGATGAGCGCGGACTGCAAGCGCCCGTAGGGGCAGATGACGAGGCAGAGCTGCTCGCGGAACCACGAGAAGTTAAAGTACAGTATGGCCGTCGCGGCGATGACGAAGACGAAGGCACCCCAGTGCTCCAGCGGCCCGGAGAGCATCCACTGGTAAAGCTGCGGAATGGAGATGAAATACGCCAGGAAGAGGTGTGCGATAGCGAGCGACACCAGGAGAAAAATGACGTGCTTGAAGACACGCCGGGCCGCCTTGGCCTCGGTCCACTCCTGGG
Organism: Verrucomicrobiia bacterium; assembly: GCA_030432235.1. Lineage (GTDB taxonomy): Bacteria > Verrucomicrobiota > Verrucomicrobiia > Opitutales > Cerasicoccaceae > JAUIHT01. Next base: position 143,602 of record JAUIHT010000003.1, read on the forward strand.
CATCGAGTCTTTTGCGGGCGGGCGCGTCGCCGTCGATCCAGCGTTCAATGCGGCGGTAAACATGCTCCAGGAACACCGTCTGCGGGCAGGCCCAGCCGCACCAGAGCCGCCCGAAGAGCGCGGTGATGAAGAACAGCGAAAAGCCCAGTCCGGTGATGAAGAAGAACGCCAGCCAGAGGTCCTGCGCGGCGAAGGTCAGCCCGAAAATATGGAAGCGGCGCTCGAGCACATCGAGGAAGATGGCCGGATAGCCGTTGATGGGAATCCACGGCAGCAGCGCGTAAACCGCAATGAGCAGCACCGCCACCACGCGACGCCAAATGGTATAGCGACCGCGCACATCCGCCGGGTGCAAGAAGAAGCGTGACCCGTCATCGTTGATGGTCGTGACGGTCTCGCGCGTAGGCCGACGTTTGCGCGACTGTGCGGATGTGCTCACGGATTGGTCTCCGCGGCCGCTTCCATGACGGAGCGGTCATTCTTGCTCAGGACGTAGGCGACGACTTCGGTGATGCGCTTCTGGCCCAACTGACTGCCCCAGGCCTGCATACCGGTGTTGGGGACGCCGTTGTAAACCGTGTTGTAGATACTCGATGGCTGCGCGCCGTGGACCCATTCGCCGTCGACCAGGTTGAAGCCGATGCCGCCTTCGAGGTTGGCCCCGTGGCAGGTGATGCAGATGCTCTTGTAAGTCGCTTCCCCGGCACTGACGAACTGCGGGCTTTCGCTCATCTCCCAGAACAGCGCGTTGTCGGTGACGTCGATGGAGTTGGCCAGACGAATGGCCGCGATCTCCGCCAGGCGGTCGTCGACGCGCTCGGTGGGCGTCTTGGAGCCTTCATAATGGTACGTGACCATCCAGTAGAGCCCGGAGAAAATAATGGCGCCATAGAGTGTCAGCAGCCACCAGCGCGGCAGCTTCTGGTCGTACTCGTGGATGCCGTCGTAGCTGTGCTCCTTGAGTACGACGCCCTCGGGCAGCTTCTCCTTGTGAAAGTCAGATTGCTCGTGTTCCTCACTCATGGTTGGTGGCTTTCGGTTGTTCGTCGTCTTCGAGCGGCATATTACCCATGCGCTTGACGAAGTCCTTTTTGAAGAAGATGGCGCGCACGCTGATGGCGATGAAGACGCCGAAGGTCAGGCAAAAGGACGCAATCGGCACCATGCCGGTCCAGTTCTCGTATAGGATTCTTTTAAACATAACTGGAGTTGTTTTTGAACAGAAGCTCGCTAAGAGCGCGAAGGCCAAGCAACTGGAGGTATGCTTTGCGTTCTTTGCGGCCTCCTGTTCATATTTAATTTTTTAAGGTTTTGGTTGAATCGTCTGTATTAGTTAGCTGATACAGGTTTGGTTTCCGCGGGAAGAGCGGAGAAAAGCTCGCTCTGCTCCTCGGCGGCCTTTTCCTCTTCCTTCTTGGTGGTGTCCTCGTAGGTGCCTAGCTTCTGCAGGTAGGCGATGAGCGCCACGATCTGCTTGTCGGGCTCGGTATAAGCGCCCTTTTCGGCCAGGCGGTCGACGATGTCGACGGCCTGCGCGTCGTACTCGGCCTGGATTTCCTCGGGGGAGAGGTTCATGTCGTAGGGCACCCCGAGCATGCGCATGGCGTCGATCTTGGAGGGCAGGGCCTTGAAGTCGGCTTGCTTCTCAAAGAGCCACGGGTAGCTCGGCATGTTGGAGCCGGGCGAAATGTCCCGCGGGTTGAGCATGTGATAGAAATGCCAGTCGTCGGAACGCTTGCCGCCCTCGCGAGCGAGGTCCGGCCCAGTACGCTTGGAACCCCACTGGAAGGGATGGTCGTAGATGGACTCGCCCAGGCGCGAGTAATCGCCATAGCGCATGACCTCGGGCACCATCGTGCGAATCATCTGCGAGTGGCAGTTGTAACAGCCCTCGGAGACGTAGATGTCGCGCCCGGCCAGCTCCAGCGGCGTGTAGGGGATTTGCAAATGGCCCTCGATGTTGCTGGCGCGCTGCACGGTGACGGTCGGAATAATCTGAATGGCGCCGCCGATGGCCGCCGCGATAATCGTCAGGATGGTAAAGCCGAAGCCGTGCTTGAGAAGCTGGTCGTACCAGTCGCTCCACTTGGCGCCGCTGACCTCGAAGTGCGCGATGGCCACAAGGGTAAAAACCGCGGTGATGAAAATCCCGGCGAGGAAGGACGCGCCCGAACCAAAAATCATGATGAAGCAGCCTCCCAGGATAAGGAAGGAGTAGACGATGGGCGCATTGACGAAGGTGTGGAAGCCGTTGCGGTCCTTGCCTGCCAGTTCGTCCATGGCCGAAGTGACCTGCACGGTGCCGTTGACCGGCTCACCGGCGCGGGCGGTCTTGTACAGGTTGAAGGCCATCATGAAGAAACCAATCAAGTAGAGGCCGCCCCCAACCACACGCGTGAGCATCATCGGGCGGATGGCCTGCAGGGTGTCGAGGAAGACCGGGTACTGCAGGACGGTGCCGCCCTCGGCGGTGGCGTTGAGCATGAGCCCCTGCATGATGCCGGAAACCCACATCGAGGCCACGTACAGAAGGATGCCGACCATCCCCAGCCAGAAGTGCATGTTGGCCATGTTCTGCGAATACAGCTTGGTGTTCCACAGGCGTGGCGCCAGCCAGTAGAACATCCCCGCGGCCATGAAGCCGTTCCAGCCCAGCGTGCCGCCATGGACGTGGCCGATGGTCCAGTCCGTATAGTGCGACAGGGCGTTGACCGACTTGATGGACAACAACGGCCCCTCGAAAGTGGCCATGCCGTAAAACGTGACCCCGGCGGCGAAGAACTTGATCACCGGGTCGGTCCGAAGCTTGTCCCAGGCCCCGCGTAGGGTCAGCAGGCCGTTGAGCATGCCGCCCCAGGAAGGCGCCCAGAGCATCAAGCTGAAGAGCATGCCCAGGGACTGCAGCCAGGGAGGCAGTGCGGTGTTCAGCAGGTGGTGCGGACCGGCCCAGATGTAGATGAAGACCAGCGACCAGAAGTGGATGACCGACAGCCGGTAGGAGTAGACCGGGCGGTTGGCCGCCTTCGGTATAAAGTAATACATGATACCGAGGATCGGCGTCGTCAGGAAGAAGGCCACGGCGTTGTGCCCGTACCACCACTGCACGAGGGCGTCCTGCACCCCACCGAAGATCGGATAGCTGTGCAGGAAGCTGGTCGGCAGCGACAGGTGGTTGACCACATAAAGCATGGTCACGGTCACGATGGTCGCGATGTAGAACCAGATGGCGACGTAGAGGCTCTTCTCGTTGCGCTTGGCCAGGGTCCAGAAGAAGTTGGCCGCGAAGACCAGCCAGATGACGGCCACCATGATGTTGATGGGCCAGATCAGCTCGGCGTACTCCTTGCCGCGACTGTAGCCCAGCGGCAGCGTGATGGCGGCGCAGACGATGATGAACTGCCAGCCCCAGAAGTGAATCCAGGTCAGCAGATTCGAGGCGGTGCGGCAGCGGCACAGGCGCTGGGTGGAGTAATAAATCCCCGCGAACATCATGTTGCCCACGAAGGCGAAGATGGCCGCGTTGGTATGTAGCGGGCGCAGCCGCCCGAAGGTCAGCCACGGCATGTCGAAATTCATCCGCCAGAAGTTCAACTGCGAGGCGATGAGCACACCCGCGCCCAGTCCGACCAGCGACCAGATCACGGACGCCACCATGAACCAGCGTACGCTCTTGTCATCGTATTCGATGGTCTGTTGCTTGACTCCGCTCATGACTTGTTGGCCTTTCGGGGTTCTTCAGGTTGGAAGGGGCGCAGGGAATCCTGCTCCAGGCTGCGCAGCCCACGATCCAGCTTGTCCCTGAGGAACAGCAGCAGGAACAGCGACGCCAGCAGCAAGCTCAGGAATACGGTTAAAAGAAGTATCTCCATAATGTACTTTGAAAGGGGACCTAGTTAATGGCAAAGGGGCAGTCCGGCCGGGCGTGGCGGTGCTCACAGGCCTGAACCTCGTCGCCGAAGACGCTCGACAACGCGTGATGGATGAGCTCGTTGCACCGGGCGCGTTCAAAATCGTTAAAATCCTCGCTGGCGTCCCAGCCGTCCACGAAAACGCTCTGGAAAGCACGCAAGCCGGCCAGATGCAGCTCGATGCAGACACGCCCGCCAACGCGACGGATACGGCAGGCACAGGTGACGTTGAGAAAATTGTCCAGATGCAGGTGGCCGTTGCATCCGTGGCTGCCGTTGTGCCCGTTACAGCTTTGGGAGCCGTTTTTGCCGTTGGTCGAGGCCTGCCCGTTCTCCCGATGGCAAGTACACGGTTTGCCCTCGAGACGCTCGAGCACACGGTCAAAGGCGCCCTCCAGGAAGGCCAGCGGCACCGTGCCCTGGCAACCGTTGAGCGCACTGTCGAGATCCGGCAGGGGCAAATCCACCTCCGTCAGCCAGTTCTCGAGGATTTGGTCGCGGTTGTCCCGCAAGTAGCTGACTAGTCGTTGATGCATGGCTTGATTCTGCCAGAAATTACCCTAGGGTGTCTCCGCATAGACTGACCAACCCTGCGCATTTTGCGCAAAACTGACGACTTACACGGAATGCCCAACCACCTGCAGGAAGCACCCGCGCCCCCCGAGGCGCAGGAGCCCCACCCCGAAGCCGAAATTGCCCAGCGCCTGAGCGAGACCGCGCTTTTCCGCGATTACCAGGAGGCCTTCCACAGAGCCACCGGGCTGCCGCTGGCCCTCCGCCCTGTCGCCGCCTACGAAAAGGCGCAGGAGGTTCCCGGCGAGAATCCATTCTGCGCCATCCTGGCCAAAACCAACGCTGGCTGCGCCAACTGTCTGCGTATGCAGGCCGAGCTGGAGAAGAAAGCCGGGCTCGAGCCGCAAACCCTGCACTGCTTCGCCGGGCTCTGCGATACCGCCGTGCCCATCCGCGTGGGTGACCGCCTCATCGCCTTTTTGCAGACCGGGCAGATTTTGCTCCATCAACCCAACCGCGAGGAGTTCAGTCGGGCCACCCGCCAGCTCCTAGCCTGGGGCGCGCAGGTCAATCTAAAGTCTCTCGAGGAGGCCTATTTCCAAACCCGTGTGCTGGACCGCCAGCAGTACGAAGGCATGGTCGCGCTGCTCTCCACCTTCGCCGAACACCTCGCCACTATCAGCAACAGCATCACCGTGGAGGAGTCCGCCGGAGACCCCGCGCTGGTGGCCAACGCCAAGAAATACATCCAGAGTCGCTACCGCGATGCGCTTTCCCTCGACGCCGCCGCACGGGCGGTCAACGCCAGCACGCGGCACTTCTGCAAGGTTTTTAAACAGGCCACCGGGATTACTTTTACCGATTACCTCGCGCGCGTGCGCGTGGAAAAAGCCAAGCACCTCCTGCGCAACCCCCATCTGCGCGTCAGCGAAATCGCCTTCGAGACCGGCTTCGAATCCATCTCGCAGTTCAACCGCTCCTTCAAGCGCATCTCCGGCCAAAGCCCCAGCCAGTTCCGCGCCCAAGCGGTGTGATACCTGCTCTGAACTTGTTTGAGATGCCTATTTTAACCACGGATAACGCGGATTCAACAGGTCAACATCCGTGCCCATCCGTGTAATCCGTGGTTTACTTTATCAGGCCTTTGGTGATGTGGACTTTGACGCGGCTAGCGGCTTCCGCTTGAGGCGCAGGGCGCGCACGGCTTTGGAGACGTACACCGTGCCTTGATGGACGTAGTCCTCGTGGTGCCGCTCGATGCGCTCGAGCTTGTACCGGTAGTTGACCATCAGCCCGTAGGACTCCTTCAGCCCGCGCCCGGAGAGGTTCCCGCCCCAGTTGATTTGCTCAATGCGTGCGCCGTTGCTGAGGTGGAAATGCGCCACCGGATCGAAGGCGGTGTCCCGCCCCGGACGCTTGGCCCCGGCCAGATAATGCATGGCCAGGCCCTTCAACAACGATTGAAAACCCTCGGTGGCCTCGCCGGCCGTCGCAGTATCGAGCGCCTTGAGTTTTTCCGTAAACACTTCGGGACCGGCGCACCCGGCGCTTTGCCAGACCTTCGGGTCTAGCGAGGCCAGCAGCGCGGCGCCCTCCTCGCCTTCCAGCCAGGCGCGAAAACGCGGCATGGGCGAGAGTGTGACGAACCGCTTGACCTTGGGCACGTCTCGCTGGAGCCGGCCAACGACCTGCTTGATGAGGAAGTCGCCGAACGGAATACCCGTCAGGCCCTTCTGCGTATTGGAAATGGAATAAAACACCGCCGTGTCCGCCGCGTCCGTGCTGAGGGCGGTCGCGCCCGTGTCGAGCAACGCCTGCACGTTGTCCGCCACCCCCTTGACCAGGGCCACCTCGACGAAAATCAGGGGCTCGTCGGGCATGTTCGGATGGAAAAAGGCGAAGCAGCGCCGGTCGGAATCGAGCCGGTTCTTGAGGTCGTTCCAACTCTGGATTTCATGCACGGCCTCGTAGCGGATAAGCTTCTCCAGCAAGGACGCCGACGAATCCCACCGGATGGACTGCAGTTGCAGCATACCAACGTTAAAGAGGGACTCCAACAGCTCCATCAGATCCGCATCCAAGGGCTTTAGCGGCAGGCCGTCCTTGATGGCTGCCAGGACATCCACGCGCAGGTCGACCAGGAATTTCACCCCGGACGGCATGAGGGTCCACTGCCGCAGCAACTCCGTCCGCGAGGCCACCAGGGCGCGTCGCAGGGGCACCGAAGCCTGGCTCAGCTCCTTGTCCGACACCTTGACGGCAGCCTGTAGCGCCTCAACGGCACGGGCCTGATCGATGTCGAACTCGTCCTGCAGCAACTGGAGAAAGCGCCGTTTCTGGGCGGCGTCCCAGGCCGTGTATTCCCGGGCCAGCTTCGCCGCCTCCTGCGAGGAGGTCGTCTGCCCACCGCGCCGGGCAACACAGGCCGCAATCCGCGTGCGGAGGCCGCCGATTTCCCGATGGCTCAGCGGCTGACCGTCGGCCTTGGTCGACCGACGCCGCGAAATGCCCATCACCCGAGGCAGCTTCGACCACGTGCGTTTACTTCCCGTGAGAACTTTTTCAGCCATTTTCATACCCCAATCTCCTCTTGAGCAGAAATTCTAATATTGTGATTTCACAAAATTAGACAAGATGCGACGGGGAATGTGCGCACAAATAAGCCGGTCTTACCGCTTCTACTAGCGATACTAAGAAGAACCGGCTAAAATATCCGGGCCACGGGCTTGCCACGGCCCTTGCGCCAGGCCCGGTACATCGTGCGCGCGTTGAAGTGCGTCGACAAGCTACCGTCGGCCCCCACGGCGATGAGTCCCCCCACCCCGCCCAGTGGCGGCAACTCCTTGTAGATAACCTCGCAGACGGCATCCTCCAGGCTTTGCCCGGCCAGTCTCACCCGGGCGGCAATTTCGTGGGCCACGACTTTCCTGATGAAAACCTCGCCGACGCCCGTGCAGGAAACCGCGCAGACACCGTCCTGGGCAAAGGTGCCCGCGCCGATGACCGGTGTGTCGCCGATGCGCCCGACCAGCTTGTTGCTCATGCCGCCGGTGGACGTAGCGGCGGCCAGATGGCCCTCCTTGTCCCGCGCTACCGCGCCGACAGTGCCAAACTTGATGCTATCCAGTGCCACCTTGCTGCCCGAGCGGGCGTCGTCCAGCTCGGCCCGGCGCTGCGCGGTGATAAAGTAGTCCTCTTCGACCAAAGGCAACGCATGGTCCCGCGCGAAACGCTCCGCGCCCTCCCCCGCGAGGAAAACCGCGCGGCCCTCGTCGAGCAACTTACGCGCGAGCAGCACCGGGTTACGCACCGTGCGGATGCCCGCCGCCGCGCCCGCGCGACCGTCCCCGGCCATCATGGCGGCATCGCACTCTATGCGGCCATCCTCGTTCAGCACGGAACCCTTGCCGGCGTTGAACAGCGGGCAGTCCTCCAGTGCGACAATCGCAGCCTGCACCGCATCCAGCGAGCTCCCCCCAGCACTGAGGACCTGCCAGCCGACATCGAGACAGTCGTGCAGCGCCTTGGTGTAACGCGCCTTGAGGCTGTCGGAAAACTGCTTACGCGGAAAAATCCCCGCGCCGCCGTGAATCGCTATGGAGGCCGTCTTTACCACGCCTGCCAAGAGCAACATCCGTACCCCGGCAACGCAACCCCTCACTTACCGCCCTGCCAGCCGCCGCCTCCTTGACCACCGCCGCCCTGGCCGCCGTTTTGCCAGCCCGTGCCTTGCCCGGTACCCGGCCCCTCGCCCACGCCGCCTTCGCCTTGGGTAATGGGACCGAAGATGAGCGCCGCAGCCAGGGCAATCCCCGCCACCAAGCCACCCACCACCGGCCAGAGGTGACGCTTGGCCGCGGCATTCTTCAGCCACGGCCAGGCCATGACGAGGTGCGCGACCACCAGCACGGCAAAGACGATGCCCGCCCAGGCGTGGACCTCGCCCCAGTCGTGCTTCGACAGCCCCCAGAGGCTCAGGCCACGCCCTTGCGGTCCGTGCGGCATGCGGGTGAACAGAGCCAGGCCGCTTCCGGCGAGGAAGCAGACATTCAGCCACAAGAGGAGATTTAAGACGCGACGGATCCAGAGTTTCATGACCCGTTAAAACACGCGCACGCGCAAAGAAGATGCAGCCTGGCCACACATAAAAGCCGGCGTAATCGCGGCTAGTCCCAGCGCTTCTAGCGGAAGCGACCCGTCCGCAGGTACTTGAGCGCCAGTTCGTGCACCGGGCGGCGACGATGGATAAAATAATGGCTGTGCGGCACCGCAATAAAGTCACGCATGCCCTCCAGCCGGGCACTTGCCACGCTGACCTTGCCGTCGTGCGGGCTGTCGAAGAGCGGGTCAAACCACGGGTCGACGGAGACGTTGCCCGCGATGACGCCCACGTCGAAATCCGCCGGCGGCAGGTTGAGCGGGACGGAATCCGCCCCGGTGCCAAGCTGCTGTCCGGCGGGGCCGAAGTACCAGCGGTAGGCCGCGATGTCGCGCAGGAAATCGGCCACCGGGCTGCCGTGGTTGGGCGGCGCAATCTGCACGGCGCGTCCCAGGCGAGGCAGCGGCTTCTCCGCCAGCATGCGTCGCAGCACGATGCCACCCATGGAGTGCGTCACGAAGTGAATGGGCCGCCCGTCCTCCGGGATGAACTTGCGCATGCGCATCGGAACGTACTCCGTGGCCAGCCGCTCGATGGGGTGCCGGGTCGAGGGATAGCCGATGGCGACCACGCGAAACCCTTGCCCGCTCAGAAAGTTGCCCAGCGCCCGCATGTCGCGCCCGTCATGCGCGATGCCGTCCAGCAGGACGACGTGATCGCCGTCGCCCTCGAAGACTTCTTCGGCCAGGCTGGATACTCCCGGAATGTATACTCCCATAGTTGCAGTAAGGCTAATACAGTTGGATGCCTGAACTACTGATTGGTTCCGAGCCTTTTATTTATATTGGCTCTTCCGGAACCTTGGCATTGAGGATGGTTCTCAAATAGATGTACCATACCGGTACGCCTGAACGCCAGCTATGAACGTCCTTTTGGTTTATCCGAAGTTCCCGGCCACGTACTGGAGCTTTCATCATGCGTTGAAGTTTCTCGGCAAGAAGGCGGCGCTGCCGCCGCTCGGCCTGGTCACCGTCGCCTCGCTGCTGCCCGAGCAATGGCAGCTCAAGCTCGTGGACATGAATGTGCGCCGCCTGAGCAAGAAAGACCTGGCCTGGGCCGACGCTGTCATGATCAGTGGCATGGTCGTGCAGCAGACCTCCGCCAAGGAAGTCATTGCGCGGGCCAAAGCCATGGGCAAGAAAGTCATCGCCGGGGGCCCGCTCTTTACCTGCGAGCCGGAAAAGTTCCCCGAGGTCGACCACCTCGTGCTCGGCGAGGCCGAACGCTCCCTGCCCCCCTTCCTGCAGGATCTGGAAAACGGCTGCGCCAAACCCCGTTACGACGCCGACCGCTTCCCGACGATGGCAGAGGTGCCCACACCACGCTGGGACCTTTTGGAGGCAAAGCGCTACGCATCGATGTCGCTGCAGTTCTCACGCGGGTGTCCCTTCAACTGCGACTTCTGCAACGTCACGGCGCTCTTCGGGCACCGCCCGCGCATCAAGAGCAGCGCGCAGATCATCGAAGAGCTCAACGGCCTCTGGGCGCGCGGCTGGCGCAGCAGCGTGTTCTTCGTCGACGACAACTTTATCGGCAACAAACGCTTTTTGAAGAAAGACCTCCTGCCAGCCCTGATCACGTGGCAGCAAACCCACGGGCGCGGCATCCCGCTCTACACCGAGGCTTCCATCAACCTGGCTGATGACGACGAGCTGATGGACATGATGTCACGCGCCGGCTTCGACACCGTTTTCATCGGGCTGGAAACGCCCTCCGCCGACGCCCTGCGCGACTGCAACAAAAAGCAGAACCAGGACCGCGATCTGGTCGGTGACATCCAAAAAATCCAGCGCGCCGGATTCCAGGTGCAGGGCGGGTTTATCGTCGGCTTCGACAGCGACAACGAAAGCATCTTCCAGCGCCAAATCGACTTCATCCAGCGCAGCGGGGTGGTCACCGCCATGGTCGGTATCCTGCAGGCACCCATCGGCACCGCCCTGTATGAGCGCATGAAGAACGAAGGCCGCCTCCAGGGCGAGTCCACCGGCGAAAACACATCGGTCGCCACCAATATCATCCCGAAGATGAACCTCGACGTGCTGGTCGAAGGCTACCGCGACCTCATCGGCCACCTTTACTCGCCCAAGGTCTACTACGCGCGCGTAAAGACGTTCCTGAGCGAGTTCAAGGGACCGCACATCCAGGGCGCCATCGACAAACATCGCATCCGCGCCTTCTTCGCCTCCACCGTGCGCCTCGGCATCCTCGGCCGCGAACGCGTCGAGTACTGGAAGCTCCTGCTCTGGTGCGCGCTAAAACGGAAACACCTGCTGCCCACCGCCGTTAGTTTAGCAGTGATAGGCTTCCACTTTAGAAAAGTCTCCGAACGCATCGCAGTGGAGCAAACGGCGTAACCTCAAAAGGTAGTGTCCGTCGTCCCGACGGACAGATTCAGAGTGATGACAGTCATTGGGCTTCATTTAGCGTTTTGTCATAGGGCGGTTGCCACTCTGCCCCGCGCGCAGAGAGAGTAAGAACATATACCGCCTTTGGAAGTGCTTCTTGCGGTACGGAGTCATCTTCAGCGTATACGATGTAGTCTGCATGGCAGGTCCGCCAACTTTGACAGGGGGCTACATGGTCCCCGTCTCCCCAAGGGAGCTTTGCCCATCTCCTCAGTTCGTTCAATGCGTCTTCGAAGCTAGCATAGCGACCACAAATGTTGCAATGGAACTCATCCTCGATGATATACGTCCTCATCTGTTTTCTTTCGCAAAACTAATGATAGAGTAGATTCCAAATAATCTTAATAAGAATACGACATTAAACTGAAATTGGCTATGTTGGTATTCGTTTCTAAAACATATATTATTGCCTCTCAGCTGAGGCCACTGATGCTGGCTTTGCTCTAAGGTGACACTGGCGGCGTAGGCGCTCCGGGACACAACAGCGGTGATTCTCCAGCTTTCGAGAACCATTCCAGAGTACTCCGTACTGATTGCCGAGGCTCCCGCAACGATTCCCGAGGCTTCTGCGATGGTATACTTACTTCCCCGAAGGGATGCAGGAAGGGCGGGAACGATTCAGTTCCAGGCCGGAATGATTCTCTAAGCTTCGGGAACCGATTATTAAGCTCCCGCAGTCATTCATTAAGCTTCTGGAAGGACTCATTCCCTTTCAGGAATCATTTATTAAACCTTTGGAACAATTCCCTAAGCATAATAAATCGTTCCAGAAGACTCGCCATGTACTTCAGGAAAAGGGCTTTCCATTTGAAGGGAAAAGTCATTAATCTCGGGTAAACGCCATGATTTACGCGCTGATAGTCTTTGCCATTGGGTTGCCGCTGGTGCTGGGCGTGCAGATGACGCTCGCGCCGAAGCTGCAAAGGCGGGGCGAGGCTCGGCCTTCTGGTGACCTAGCGCAGGCACTGGCACGACGCCAGGGGACGCCCCTGATTAAAACCTGTCTGGTGGCCTTCGGGCTTTTTGCCGTCGCTTACATCGGCTACCTCGTGGGCTGTTATGCATATCCCGGGCGGGACACGCCTGAAATCCCGGCGATGCTCTTGAGCGCCTTAATCTGTGCCGTGCCCGCCGCGCTGATCGTCTGGTTTATGCCGCGCCGGGGCTGGCTGTTTGTGCTGCCATACCTGTATGGCTTCCACTACGGCTATTTGTTTTTTTCCCGGTTGGCGCAGGGAATCCATAATCTGGGCCTGATTGTCCTCTCCGCTCTTTTCCGGCAACCGGTCACTATGTCTCCGGGGCCCTCACATCCGGAGTTAATCGGGTTCTACCTGCTGGCGCTGGGGTTTGCCGGTTGGGCTTACCTGCTGCGCCGCCAGCATATCGCCACGGAGAGCTGCTGATTTGTGTCGCGACCAAAGTCGCCAGAAGGACGCATCGGCCATCGCAAGGACTTCAGGCGATGAAGCTCGGTTCATCGCAAACGACGGAAATAGAGTCGACGCGATGGATGGACCTGTCAGCTTTTACTTTGTGAGGAGGCCACCAGGGCTTGGACGATCTGTGCCGTCTGTTCCTTGGAAACTTCGTCCTGTAAATATCCCAGCGACTCGAGAAAACGATCCGTTCGCCAAGTCACATCGATAAAATTTTCGGGAGTGCCGGTCACGCCATGTTTGACTCCTTCGTACTTCACGAGCTCGCATTGATTGCCGGCTGCCAGCATACGCTCCTGAAAGGCCTCAAGGGCTCTCATAGGAGAGGAACCATCCCGCGTGCCGCTCATGATGATAACAGGCGGGGCATCCGGCGTGACGTGTTGAGCCGGCGATAGCTCCAGGTAACGCTCCCCCAAGACATTGTGGCCGTTGCGATAGCCGCTCTCCGTCACATCGATTACCGGGCAGTAGAGCACCAAAGCATCCGGAATGATGCTGACCGCATCGCCGCCGGCGTCATCTCCGGTATCAAGAAGGAAAGCCAGGCAACCGGCCAAATGTCCCCCGGCCGAAGAACCAATGGCAACGATTTTGTCCGGATTGATGTGCAAGGAATCCGCATGGCGCCGCACCCAACGCATGGCGGCGCGCACATCGTCCGCGCATTCGAAGGGGGTGACTTTATGGGCGCGGGTCAGGCGATATTGTACGCTGATGGCGACCATCCCACGGCTCGCCAAATATTCGCAGAGCAAAGCCCCTTTGCTCGGATGGCCGGTCCGCCACGCACCCCCATGAATAAACAGCGCGGCAGGTCTCCGGTCACCGGCTTGCAGGTCATCGGGCTCGAAGACATACAGCCTCAGGTCCACCTGAGTCTCTGCATCGCGATACCATTGCTTCTCGATTGTCCGATAAACAGAGGTTTTTGCATTGCCGATGAGCGCCCTGCCCACCTCTTCGTTATGCCACTCTGAATCCTCGCCGTAGAGCGCGGGAAGGCTGGCCACTGCCATATAAAGCATGGCGATTCGGATTCCGTGTAAAAGGGATGAGAGGTGTTTCATGGATTTGTTAGGCTGCACATAACTTTTAGCCGACGATTTATATAGCATGCCCCCAGACAACCAGCTCAAGCAATTAAATCCTTCGCAACGACAATCCCGGAAAGCCCCATGGGTTCCTGTGCTTATTACAGGACCTGGGTCTTCTAAAAGTTCCGTCAAGTGTGCTTGACTTAATCGGCTCTCACGATACTCGATTCAAATCGCTTTAATAAGCTATAAACAATTAATTTTCAATATAGCAGCTAACTATGAATTACCAACCTGATACACGTGCATGGAACAAGAAGAAAGCCGACATGGAAGAAATGATATCCTCCATAGAGGAAATCGACCAGAATGCAGATAAGGATTCTTTGAAAGATTCGATTAAATCATGCTTTGAATTTACCCCTCCGTACATATCTGCCCCTGAGCCACAGGTGCCCAGGCCCATGATGGAGATGATGTCCATGCCCCCTCTGGGAAAAGGCGGCGGAGTGTCAAGGAAAGCGGGGAATATTACCATTAGCTGGAAAAAAATGTGGGATGTTACTTCCGAAACGGCGTTAAATGGAGCTACTACTTACGCCGTACCGTGGCTAATCCCTTTCACGGTAATGAACGTGGTCAATAAGGTAAAAAGGGCGGCAGAGGAGAAAATTTCCGAGCGCCATGCACTGGTAGTCTACGTACTATGGAAAAATCGGAATGAGAAAGAGCAGATAAACGAAGAAGAGGGCTACACGAAGGTCACCGCATGTATAGCAGAAAACTCGTTTGAGCCGATGAGCAAAGGAGAGTACGCAAAGATTATTAATGAACTTGAATATATAGAATGCATTGAGCTGCTAGATGGCATCGTCCATTTCCGTGAGGAAGTTCAGATTAAATATTAATCCGAATCCAAATCATCCCCGCATTTCCACAGGCAGCCACTTGTCCGCCTGTTCCTTGCAGGCCTGCATAAAGGACGGCGTGGGCTCGGGGGTTTTGCGTAGCTGGGGCGTGAGAGCGTTGTCCGGCTTGAAGGCCTGCAGGATAAGGCGTCGGCCACCACGCAAGGACAGGCCCATGTCGTGAAAATCCTCCGGCTGGTGCAGGGCGGGCACCACCGTAGTGCGGAACTCGTAGTCCGTCTCCCCGGCGCGCAGGACGTCGATGCTCCCGGCCACGGCGTCGGCGAAGCCTTTCACGCCGCAGAACTCGTGGTAGCGATCGAGCGGGCCCTTGACATCCATGGCCACATACTCGACTAGGCCCGCCACCAGAATGGCACGCAGCACATGCGGACGCGCACCGTTGGTATCCAGCTTGACGCGAATACCCCGCTCGCGGGCCTCTTCCAGGAAGTGAAAAAGGCCCTCCTGCTTGGTCGGCTCCCCTCCGCTGATTACCAGATTACGCGCCTCCGGCGGGCGGCTTTCAAGAATGGAAAACACCGCCTTGCCGACAAAGGGCGAGCAGGTATGCACGCCTCGAAGTTTACCATTGTGACAATACGGACAACACCAGCCGCAGCCCTGAGTGAACACCACCGCCGCAGGACGACCGGGGAAGTCGATCAAGGAGCTTTTCTGGATGCCGCCGATATTCATGGATAAAGGTTTAATAAGACAGAATATTACAATAGGGACACAAAAATAGACCCAACCCCATAACAATGAAGAATAGACTCAATCAGCGATAATCCCTGCTTATGAGAAAAGGTTCGCTTGTTCGGAGTGAATATCGGCGCCGGGCTTGGCCGGGCGGGCATCGAAGCGGAGGGTGCGACGGCGCTGGAACTCGGCCTGCTTGCCGTCGTTCCACTGGGAGACGGGCCGCAGGTAGCCAACGATGCGCGAGTAGACCTCGGTCTCGGCCTGGCAATGCGGGCAGGTCGGCTGCTCGCCGCTCAGGTAGCCATGCTCGGGGCAGATGCTGAAGGTCGGCGTGAGTGAAAAGTACGGCAGGCGGTAGTTTTCCGCCACCACCTTGACGAACTCCTGCACCGCCTTGGGGTCGTTGACACGCTCGCCAAGAAAGAGGTGGATGACGGTGCCACCGGTGTAGAGGCACTGCGTTTCCTCCTGCAAATAGAGCACCTCGAAGGGGTCGTCGGTGTAGTTGACGGGCAGATGCGTGCTGTTGGTGTAGTACGGCGTCGCGCCGCGCAAGGTATCCGCGGGGTTGGCCGGAACGATACCCGGGCAGCACTCGCGGTCCTTGAGGGCCAATCGCATGGAGGTGCCTTCGGCGGGCGAAGCCTCAAGGTTGTAGAGGTTGCCGGTAGCCTTCTGGTAGTCGACCAGGCGCTCACGCATGAAGGACAAGGTTTGCGCGGCAAAGTCACGGCCTTCCTCCGAGGCGATATTTTTGCCAAAGAGGTTGATGCAGGCTTCATTCATGCCGACGAGCCCGATGGTGGAGAAGTGGTTCTTCCAGTAGCGCCCGTCCCGCGAATGCATCTCGCGCAGGTAGTACTGTGTGTACGGGTAAAGCCCGGCTGCGGTCAGCTCCTCCAGCCACTTACGTTTGGTTTCGAGGCTGTCGCGGGCCAGGTCCATGATCTTGCCAAGCTGCTTGAAGAAGCCCCCCGGGCTCCTCGCCTGAAAGCCCAGACGCGGCAGGTTGATCGTCACCACGCCGATGCTACCGGTGAGCGGGTGCGCGCCGAAGAGGCCGCCGCCGCGACGTTCAAGCTGGGTGTTGTCGATGCGCAGGCGGCAGCACATGCTGCGCGCGTCGTCGGGGCTCATGTCGGAATTGATGAAGTTGGAGAAGTACGGGATGCCGAACTTGCCCGTCATTTCCCAAAGGCCCTTCAGGTTGGGGTTTTCCCAATCGAAGTCCCGTGTCAGGTTGATGGTCGGTATCGGAAAGGAAAAGAGGCGGCCACCGGCGTCGCCCTCGGTCATGACATCGAAGAAGGCGCGGTTAAAAAGGTCCATCTCGGCCTGGAACTCGCCGTACTTTTCCGCCATGAACTCGCCGCCCAGCAGGACGGGCTGCTCGCGGTAATGGCCGGGGCAGACGAGGTCCAGCGTGACGTTGGTAAAGGGGCTTTGGAAACCGACGCGCGTGGGCACGTTGACGTTGAAGAGGAACTCCTGCAGGATTTGCCGCACCTCGTCGTACGTGAGACCATCGTAGCGGATAAAGGGCGCCAGCAGGGTATCGAAGCTGGAGAAGGCCTGCGCCCCGGCGGCCTCGCCCTGCAAGGTGTAGAAGAAGTTTACCACCTGCCCGAGCGCGCTGCGCAGGTGCTTGGCGGGCCCACTCTCCACCTTGCCCGGTACGCCCCGGAAGCCCTCGGCGAGGAGTTGGTAAAGATCCCAGCCGACGCAATAGACGCTGAGCTGGTTGGTGTCGTGGATATGAAAGTCGCCGTTCTCATGCGCCGCGCCGATCTGCGGCGTGTAGACCTCGCTCATCCAGAAGCTCTGGCTCACGCCCGAGGCGATGTAATTGTTAAGCCCCTGCAACGAGTAGGCCATGTTGCTGTTTTCGCGCACCTGCCAGTCCAGCTTGCCCAGGTACTGCCGCACGATGTCGGTCTTGGTCAGTTGCTGGATTTCACGACGGCGGGCATGCTGTTCGCGGTAGAGGATGAACGCCTTGGCTGTCTTACGAAACGGCGAACGCAGCAGGACATCCTCGGCGACATCCTGGATGTCCTCCACTCCGGGAGTCGAAACACTGAGCTCTGCCTTGCAGAGTTCGATTACGCGCAGGGCCAGGCGCAGGGCTTCCTCACGGTCAAACTCCTCCGTTGCCAGACCCGCTCGCTCAATGGCGGAGACGATGCGCTGTGGGTCAAAGCGCACCCGTTTGCCGTCCCGCTTGAGCACATGCCGGAAAGGCGGGGTGTTGGCGCTCAGGTAGGCTTCAATGGTGGAGGCTTCGTCGGTCGGTTGAAAAAGGCTGATCTCTTCTCGGGGGGCAATCATGACACATTGAGGTTGGCGTTAACAAATTCTAATGCGAGATTACCGCATCATAAGCCTATATTTAGTCAATTTACGCCCGTGTCGCCACTAGATATAGCGAAAAAAGGGTTTAGAAGCAGGGGTAAAAACCGCTTGAACGCGAACTAATGAATCCCGCTCCAGGGCTCATTAGCATTGCGCTGGAGAACGATAAGCGCTTGTGTTTGAGCATGCCCGCGCACGCACCTTTCCACGTCATGACCAAGCCCATGGGGCCCCTGTGCAATCTCGATTGCCAGTATTGCTTCTATTTGGAAAAGGTGAAGCTGTTTCCCAAAAACGAGCGCTTCAAGATGAGCGACGAGCTACTGGAAGCGTACGTTAAAGGCTATATCGAAGCGCAGCCCGGCGGCCTGGTCAGCTTTGCCTGGCAGGGTGGCGAACCCACTCTGGCGGGGGTGAGCTTCTTCCGCAAAGCCGTGGCCCTGCAAAAGAAATACGCCAATGGCAAAACCGTCGAGAACGCCTTCCAGACCAACGGCACACTACTCGACGACGAGTGGTGCCAGTTTCTCCACGACGAACAGTTCCTCGTCGGCATCAGCGTGGACGGCCCCGAGCGCCTGCACGACGCCTATCGGGTCGACCGTGGCGGCCAGCCCACCTGGGCGAAGGTCATGCGCGGCATCGAGTTTTGCCAAAAGCACCAGGTGGAGTTCAACACCCTCACGGTCGTCAACCGCCTCAATTCGCAATACCCGCTGGAGGTCTACGACGCGCTCAAGGACGCCGGCTCGACCTACCTGCAATTCATCCCGCTGGTCGAGCGCGAGGCCGACGACGAAAGCGCCGGCGAAGGCCTCGATCTCGCCCACCCTCCCCGTGCCGACGATCCTTTGCCGCGCCGTGCGGACCCGAAGGTCACGCGCTGGAGCGTGGAGGCCAAAGCCCTGGGCAACTTCTACTGCCGCATCTTTGACCGCTGGGTCCGCGAGGATGTCGGACAAGTTTACGTGAACCTCTTCGACGCCACGCTGGGCAAGTGGGTCGGCGCACCGGGCGGCCCCTGCACCATGGCCGAGACCTGCGGGCGCGGCCTCGCCCTGGAGCACAACGGCGACCTCTTCGCCTGCGACCACTACGTCTACCCGCGCTACCGTCTCGGCAATATTCTGGAAAAAACCATCACCGAGATGGCCGACAGCGACACCATGCGGACCTTCGGCGACAACAAGCGGGACACCCTCCCCCGCCAGTGCCGCGAGTGCGAGTACCGCTTTGCCTGCGGCGGGGATTGCCCCAAGCATCGCTTCGCCTACACCAAGGACGGCGAATTCGGGCTCAGCTACCACTGCGGCGCCTACTACCGGTTCTTCAAACACAGCGCCACCGCCATGAAAAAGATGGCCACCCTCTACCGCTCCGGCCAGCCCCCCGCCGCCATCATGGGGAAGAACTGAGGCAGGAAAAGAATCTTGGCCTGTCCTTGCTACCGTTTAGTATACGCCCCTTGCATGAGACTGACCCGCGAAGACATCGCGCTGATTGAGAAGTACAACCGGCCAGGGCCGCGCTATACCAGCTACCCGCCGGCTAACCACTTCGCGCCCGTAGAAGACGCCGACGCACTGTGGGCTTCCACCCGCACATCGACGGACCCGCTTTCGCTCTACGTCCACCTGCCCTTCTGCGAAACCCTCTGCTGGTTCTGCGGCTGCCACACCCTCACCACCACCGACCGGGGCCGCGCCGGGGACTACCTCGACTGGCTCGCCAGGGAAATCGAAATCACCGCCAGGGAGCTCCGCCCTGGCCGCATGGTCGAGCAACTGCACTTCGGCGGCGGTACACCCAACTTTCTCACGCCGGAGCAGCTCGACCGCCTCGGCGACTTGTTGAAAACGCACTTCACCTTCGCGCCGGATGCCGAGTGCTCCGTAGAGCTGGATCCCCGCCGACTCAGCCCGGAGCATGTCGAAGCCTTTGCCCGCATGGGCGTTAGCCGCGCCTCCTTCGGCGTGCAGGACTGCGACCCGGCGGTGCAGGAGGCCATCCACCGCGTCCAGCCACCCGAGCAAAACACCGCCGCCATGCGCCTGCTGCGCGAGAACGGCTTCGGCTCGGTCAACATCGACCTCATCTACGGCCTGCCGCGCCAGTCGCCGGAGAGCTTCGCGCGCACGCTGGACGAAGTCCTCGCGCTGGTGCCGGATCGCTTCGCTATCTTCAACTACGCGCACGTGCCCTGGATGAAGCCCGCGCAAAAGATTCTGGAGCGTCACGGCCTGCCCTCCCCCGAGACGAAGCTCGCGCTGCTGCAGCTCTGCATCGAGACCCTCACCGCCGCCGGCTACGTCTACATCGGCATGGACCACTTCGCCCGGCCCGACGACGAACTCGTCCGCGCCCAAAACGAAAAAACGCTGCAGCGCAACTTTCAGGGCTATAGCACCCGCGCCGGGCTGGAAATCTGCGGCCTCGGCATCTCAGCCATCTCCCAGAGCGCTGACGCCTACCGGCAAAACGAAAAGGACCTGACCGTTTACAAAAGCGCCCTTGAGGCCGCCCGCCCGCCCGTGGCACGCGGCTACGTTTTAACGGACGAGGACCAGTTGCGCCGCGACGTCATCATGCGGCTGATGTGCGACCTGGAATTGGACTTCGACACCTTCGGGGCGCGCTGGGGCATCGACTTCCGCACGCATTTCGCCCCCGCCCTGGAGCAGCTCCAGGAGCCTGCCGACGACGGCCTTATCACCTTTACAAACAGCGGCTTACAAGTGACCGAGCGCGGGCGGCTTTTCCTGCGCAACCTCGCCCTGTGCTTCGACGCCTACCTCGAGCCAGCCACCACCGGGCGCTACTCACGCACCGTGTAAGGGGCTTTCCCGGCGGGAATTTAGCTTTTGCCATGGAGCCCCGGCTCGTTTAAGCAGTCTGCTTACAATAAACATCACCCAAGCTTATGTGCGGTATTGTCGGTTACGTTGGAAAACAAAAAGCGAGCGCCATTCTGGTCGAAGGATTGAAACGCCTGGAGTACCGGGGCTATGACAGCGCCGGGGTCGCGCTGATGGAGTCCGGCAGCATCAATGTGACCAAGAAAACCGGGCGCGTGGAAAACGTCGCCGCGTCCGTTTACAAGAACAACTCGCCCGCTCACCTGGGCATCAGCCACACCCGCTGGGCCACCCACGGGGGCGTGACCGACACCAACGCCCACCCGCACCTCAGCTCCGACGGCAAGATCGCACTGGTGCACAACGGCGTGATTGAGAATTACGAATCCCTGCGCCGCTTCCTCGAGGGCGAAGGCTGTGCCTTCCTGTCCCAGACGGACACAGAGGTCTTTTGCAACCTCATCGCCTATAACTACCGCGAGCTGCCTGAGCCCGAGCCGGGCGCCGAGCGACTCATCGAGGCCGTCCGCCAAAGCGCGCGCATGGTCGAGGGCACCTACGGCATCGCCGTCATCTGCACGGATTGCCCGGAGGACATCGTGGGTGCACGCAAGGGCTCGCCCCTCTGCCTGGGCGTCGGCCATGGCGAAAACATGATCGCCAGC
Organism: Verrucomicrobiia bacterium; assembly: GCA_030432235.1. GTDB lineage: Bacteria > Verrucomicrobiota > Verrucomicrobiia > Opitutales > Cerasicoccaceae > JAUIHT01. The sequence goes on from JAUIHT010000003.1 coordinate 164,548, forward strand.
GACGTCTCCGCCTTTGTCGGGCGCACGCAGAACGTCGTTTACCTGGACGACGGGCAGATCGTGCACCTCAACGCGGAGGACTTTTCCATCACCACCACCGGCAGCGAAGCCGTCTCGCCCGTCATCGATACCATCGACTGGAAAATCGAGGAGGCCGAGCTGGGGCGCTTCACCCACTACATGGAGAAGGAGATTTTCGAGCAGCCCGTGGCACTGGAAAACGCCATGCGCGGTCGCTTCTCCGACGACGAGTCCACCGCGAAGTTCGGCGGGCTGACCCTGGACTCCTATCAGTGGCGTCAAACGGACCGCCTGCTCTTCTGTGCCTGCGGCACCGCTTGGCACGCCTGCATGACGGCCAAGTACCTCATCGAGCGCTACGCGCGCATCCCGGTGGAAGTGGAATACGCCAGCGAGTTCCGCTACCGCAACACTCCGATGGACAAGAATACCGTCGTGTTCGTCATCAGCCAGAGTGGTGAAACCCTCGACACCCTCGAGGCCCTGCGCGAAGCCCAGCGCAAAGGCTTCCGCGTGCTCGGCATCACCAACGGCGTCGGCTCCACCATCGCCCGCGAGACCGACGGCGGCATCTACCAGCACGCCGGGCCGGAGATCGGGGTGGCCTCGACCAAGGCCTTCACCAGCCAGATTCTCATCACCGGCATGATCGCGCTGCACCTGGGCCGCATGCGCGACCTGTCCTTCAGCGACGGGCGCGACATGGTGCGGGCCTTCCGCTCGCTGCCCGGGCTCATCAGCCAGGTGCTCGACCAGGCCGACAAGATCAAGGTCATCGCGGAGAAGTACGCCGACTACGCCGACATGCTTTTCCTCGGACGCCTGAGCATGTTCCCCATCGCTCTGGAGGGCGCGCTCAAGCTCAAGGAAATTTCCTACATCCACGCAGAAGGCTACCCCGCCGCCGAGATGAAGCACGGCCCCATCGCGCTCATCAACGAGCAGTGCCCCAGCGTGGTGCTCTCGCCCCACGGCGAGACGCTCAAAAAGGTGCTTTCCAACATCCAGGAAACTCGTGCGCGCAAGGGCAAGGTCATCGCCATCACCTCCGCCGGCAAGGACTTCCCCGAGGATGCTGCCGACGATGTCATCCACATTCCGCAGGCGCACGATTGTGTCATGCCCATCCTCGCGACCATCCCGCTGCAGCTCTTCGCCTACTATATTGCCTGCGTGCGCGGCTGTGATGTCGACAAGCCCCGCAACCTGGCCAAGAGCGTCACGGTGGAATAAGTTCTCTGTAACCAATCAGCGCGTCGGCTGCCCGTAGGCAAAACCGGAGCCTGAGAAAGCGATGTAGACCACTCCGAAGACATCCTTGTCTCCGTCGATGGCGTCAATCCAGTCGAAGATTCCCAGTGGATAGCTGCCGATTTTATCCCACGTCTTGCCTTCGTCGATGGAACGCCACATGCCGGTTTGCCCCTCGGCCACACCCGCAGCGAATAGCGTCGGGTAGCCACCCGGCTCTTTGGATTTGCCAAAGCCGAAGTTGAAAGCCTGCTCGATTCCCGGCACGGCCACCCAGGACTCCCCGCCATCGGTGGAACGCCAAAGCCCGCCGACCGGAGTACCCTGGCTGCCTTCAGCGAACCACAGGTGGCCAGCGTGTCCCGGGGCAGCCTTGAGGGTGGCGTTGTAGCGCTCGGAAATCGGGTTACCGACTCGCAAAAAATGTGCCCCTCCATCGGTGGAGCGAAAGACGCCATGCTGATGCAGATAGAGGTAAAAGGTCGCGGGCAGAACACGATCGGCGCATAGGGCCTTAAGCGGCGAATAGTGATTGTTAAATCCGGTCTCTTGCACGTCCGTCACCACTGCCTGCTGCCAGTGTTCACCTCGGTCGGTCGTGAAATACGGGGGGTGGTTGTTAGCCGGAAGCCAGACAATGTTTTCGGTGCTCTCCGCCGAGACCGCAACGACCCCGTAGTCCAAAGCCTTGGGGGCAGTCCCATTCTCGATGGCGGGAAAGATAGTCCAATTAAGACCGCCGTCGGTCGAGTAACCGGACTCCTGAACATGCGGCGGGAAGCCGTTATGGTTACGGAAAACGCCCGCGATAAAATCGGGATCCGCCGGACACCAATCCAGCGACCAGGCAGACATGAAATAGGGAAACCCCCGCTCGGCATTGTATTCTTCAGGCTGCGGAAAACGAAACACGCCGACATCCCACATGGCAGCGACTGGCTCGCCTCCGGGAGGCGCGATGACATCATTGCCACACGTTTCCTCGATGCCTTTGCTCGCGGCGTGCCATTCGATGTCACTGCCGGAAAGATCATTCGCCCACCAGACGCCAAAGCCTTCGGCAAACCAGAGCTTGCCCGCCGGATCAAAAACGCACTCGCCCACGCTCAGCCAATAGTTCTCTTGCTGACCGAGCCACAGGACATCATCGCTCGTCAGTGTGAAGCCTCGATGCGACCAGGACTTACCCTGATCCCTGGAAACAAAGCCCTGACCGCCGGAGCACAGTACGACTAATAACTCCGGGTCTTTCGGATGCACCGCGATGCCCCAATAAGCCTGACTGCCGCCCTGCTGATGCTTCGGCGTGATATTGACCCAGTCACCTTGGGCATATTTCCACACGGCCCCAGGGCTCGTTTCCGTCTTATTGGTAGCGACATAATAAGTCCCGTCCGGGCCGAGGGTTGCTTCACGAATGTCCGCCGTGGACAACGGCGTATCCTCCGAGAGGGATTCCCAAGTCCTGCCCGCATCATCCGACCTGAAAACGCCAACGCCGTTACTGGTCACATAAATATCCTGGGTGCGCAAAGCTCCCTCGTCCGATTTGCTCACGTCCGAACCGGGATTGAACACGATGGTGTTGACGCCATGGGGTGCACTGCCTGCAGGGATGGCGGATACCTGTGTCCAGTGCCCTCCCGCATCAGCGGTATGCCACAAACCATCGTGGACGGATCCGTAGTATACGATATCGCTGTTGTAAGGATCGACGGCCAGCCGCTCACCTTCCTGGCGCCCCTCGCCGTTCGGCTCCATCGCGACATCGTTTGAGGCGAAGTTGGTTACGCGCCAATGCTCGCCCCGATCCGAGCTGCGAAAGATTTCTCCCTGATAAGCCATGTAGGCAACGTCCGGGTCGGACGGCGCAGCGACCAGACTGTCCACGCCGCGATAGCCACCATAATAAACGAATTCCTCCGGCAGGCTGGAAGCCGTCACGATCTGGCGCCATTTCTCTTCGGACGGAATCCAGCGGTAGGCTCCGGCAACATCGGTTCGGACATACATCAACCCCTTTTCGGTGGGATGGATATCCATGCCCACAACCCAGCCGCCACCGCCAATTTTCATCGGCTTCCAATCGTAAGCCTCACTGAGGTCCGCCGCCGAAGCCACCGTAAGCACACCAAGCAAAAGCCATAGAAGCATGCTTCCGGCATAAGACGTTTTCACGGTTTCACGGAGGGGACGATAGCAAGGAGTCATCATGAGTTGAATGGCCGCATCTTGTCGGGCCAGCATACTCTCGTACTGAATATAGCCGCCAAGCAATGCTCAAGAGGCTTTCAGGCGGCTCTGTCCTGTTCCGCCGACGTACGCTCCCGGGACGTGATGTGATATTTGAGCTCAGGTGATTGAAATTTCAGCCGATCGGACTAGGTATGGTTCTTTCACCACGCGCAAATTACAAATGTTTGAATAGATGCCGGTTTGAAAACAAAATGCCAAAACGCACAATGTATAATAGAATTCAAACAAAGCACTCCAAGCCGACTGCGTGCGGGCTTAGACACCGGAACGCAAAAGGCACTTGTTGATTCCCCAACGGGAATTCAGCATAGCGGATTGATACCCCAGCCCATGTTACCCAACAGTCGCCATATATCGAGGCAAGCGCGTAGCCAAAACCCGTTGCGCGGGGGCTTCGCTCTGATTGTGGCGCTGGGCCTCATGGCCTTCGTCATGCTGCTCCTCTTGAGCCTGGGCACTCTGGTGCAAATGGAAGCGGCCACGGCAAGCCAGAACCAGAATCAAATCGCGGCCCGGCAGAATGCGCTCCTGGGGCTGGAGCTGGCCTTGGGGCAACTGCAGAAACTGGCCGGGCCGGACCAGCGCATCACCGCTCCGGCCGGCATCGACAACAGCACCACCGAGGGTAAACAACACTGGACCGGTGCCTGGGCAGCAGGCCGCGAGGGCGGCACGGCCCCGGAGGACTTCAAAGGCTGGCTGGTCTCCCTGCCGGACGGTGTTACCAACGCTCTGGATGAACGCGAAAACGACAATGTTGACTGGACGGCAGACAACCCGAACTGGGTGGAGCTCATCGGCTCGGGCACCGTTACCGACGGACAGTTGGCCGACTATGCGGCAGCGGGCAAAGTCTCCGTTGATGATGAGGGCACCTATGCTTTCTGGGTCGGCGAAGAGAACACCAAGGCACGCGTCAACCTGACTGTGCCTGATAATATCCTCGCGGAGCATCCCGATCTGACGGCGCCGCGGCATACCGGTTTCGTCAGCCTCGATACCGCCTTTGACTCCATGTCGCCGGACGACGCCAGTCTGGCCAAGCTCTCTTCCCTCAATGACCTGACCTCACTCACTGCCAGTGATTCTCTGGACAAGCAGTATTTCCATGATCTTTCCGTTTACGGTCAGGGCGTCCAGGCAGACGCCAAGAACGGTGGGCTCAAAAAGGACCTCAGCCACCTCCTGGAAAGCGACACGGCTTTTCAGCGTTATTTTGGCGTCAGCCCCACCGGCTCGCCGGTCGGCAACTGGCCCGAGCCTTACGCTTTCCGGGCGACAGACAGCAACTACAGCTTCCCCTACGGTTCTCCCAACTGGGGCATCCTCGCCTCCTACTATCGCCTGCACGACGAGGTCAGTAACGGCGCCTTGACCGTCATTCCGCCCCAGCCGAACGGCACTGGAGCAGCCATCGGCTCGGTCAGCTATTACGACCCGAGGGAAATCTATCAATACAACCAACCCGTCCATGCCGTGACCGCGACACTGGGCTTGGGGGTCGCACTGGAATTCAACTCCACGACCGAACCGGACACCAGCGGAGGAACCACCACGACCTACCGTCCGGTTATTCATTTCAAGCCGATCATCGCTCTCTACAACCCCTACGACGTCAAACTGAACACGGCAAAGTACGACTACAACTGGGAGTTCAAACCGACTATTCGCATCACCGTGGGGGACAACCCCACCGTGGCCTTCAACATGCAGGAAGTCCTGCCCGAGTCCAGCGGTTACGGCTCGTCGTTCCGTTGGCGTATTGAAAATGACACCAACCTGCTACCCGGCGAAACGCGCTACTATTCCCTCAATCAACCTTATGAGATGGAAGGCTCTACTTCTTTCCAAGACTATGCGCAGATGGAGGCCGACTGGAACGAAGACGGAGCCTACTACGTGGACCTGACTCAAAATGATTTTATCAATGCCGCCACTATCGAGGGCAACACCGCCTCGCCCTACTCCAGTAATTCAACCAAGGATATCCCTGCTGAGCAGAAAAGTGCGCGCTTTGGCTTCACCGCCAATGAAATCGAGAACCTTCAAATCACTCTGCAAAGCGGCGAATCACCGAGTGCCGTTAACGTGCAAGTAGAGATAAGCTACGCACCAGTTAAAAATGGAGAGCATTACGAATCCCCAATGCGGGGCTATTACATGCGCACCGGTCCCAGCGGAAATGACAACCAGGCCTCCCAACTCGGCGACAGTTACTTCCAGGAGTACGAAGACGACATGCGTCCAGAGGATGTCGACTGGAGTGCCAATCTGGCCAATCTCTCAGTCGGCCCAATTGTGATTACCACCATCGAATTCAGCCTGCGCACGACCGAAGACACGGATGAGTCACACCGGCAGCTTATCGATGCGAACCCGCGCCCCATCATGCTCTCCGGCAAGGAAGAAGGTTATCGCGGCGGCAACGGACTGTCGACCTACTCCGGGTGGACGATAAGAGAGTACGACATAACGCCAGAGCCCTCCATCGCGAATTTGGACCGCTTCTCCATGTATTGGGGAAATACCCGCGACATCGACGTAGGTAGCGCCCCTGGTGCCGACTCCGTAGTTCTTTTTCATGTACCGCGCGAGCCACTAATTTCCCTGGGCAGCTTTCAGCACGCCAACCTCGGGCGCTACAGCCGGGACCCCGCCTATATTTTTGGTAGCAGCTATGCCATCTCCAAGATACCGTCGAACCAAACGGAAACGACTTACACGGAAGGCAGCAACACCCGCCATGCCTACGACTGGTCGTACGCTATCAACAACGCCGTCTGGGACAGCTATTACTTTTCCACCCTGCCCCAGCCCGCCAGCGATGCACTGGAAGCGGTGAACGAGCTGAGCACCGGTAGCGGCGTGTTGCCCAACCCGCGCCTTTCACTCCACGCGCCCCAAGGTTTCGAATTGGAGAACGAAGAACTCGCAACGCTCCTGACCGACGAATCGGCCAGCGACACGGCCGAGCTGAGTGCCGCCTTCTTGATGGCCAACGGAGCCTTCAACGTAAACTCCACCTCGGTCGAGGCCTGGAAAGCCTTTCTCGCCAGCAACTCCAACCTGGAGGTTCCCGTCTACAGCCCGCAGACCAGCGCGCTGTCCACCTACGAACAGGAGCAGGAAGCGATCTTCTTCCGCTCACCCATTTCCTACGACAGCGGATTCTCAGGCGACGAAGACGGTCAGAACTTTTGGAAAGCCTATCGCAAGCTCGACGAAGGCGAACTGAACGATCTGGCCCAGGCCATCGTCAATGAAGTCAAAGTCCGCGGCCCGTTCTCATCCCTCGGTGATTTCATCAATCGCCGCCCCGGTTCAAGTGACCCCGAGCAGCGTCGTCGCGGCCCCCTGCAGGCCGCCCTCGACAAGACCGTCAACCAGCCTTTGAATCAGAACCTCATCGGCACGACCCGCGGCAACGCCTTGACCATTCCCAATTTCGCCACGGATGTGTTCAACGACGAGGACGCCGCCGGCACGGGCATGCCCGGGTGGGTGCTACAAGGCGATGTCCTCCAGCCACTCGGTCCACTGATGACGGTGCGCTCGGACACCTTCCGCATACGTGCCTACGGTGACCACATCAACCCCCTGTCCAATAAGATCGAGGCCAAGGCGTGGTGCGAAGCCATCGTCCAGCGCATACCGGATCCGGTCATTTCAACTCAAACCCCCACACGCTCCGAACTGGTGGATGCGCCGACCGTTCTTGGCCGACAGTTTCGCATCGTGGCTTTCCGCTGGCTCAACAAAGAAGATGTCTAAGGCAAAGCACAACCACCCGGCATTTCCCGGCGCGCTTCCCCTGTTTGCAGCAGCCATCTGTCTGCTCTTTTCCGCTCCCACCTCTCAGGCGCAAGAGCCCGAGACCATCTCGATTCGCTTCCAGACATTGTCGTGGCAGGACTCCATTAACGACCTGTACTACTTCGACGCAGGCAACCCCGTTTCCTTGTTCATTCCCAACGGCGCGCCCGGCGCTAAATTGTCCTACAGCGGTCCTCCGGTGATGGGCTTCTACAAGCAGCGCACTGGCCCCGAAGGAGAAGTACTCTACGACCGCATCGCGTCCGTAAACCTGTCGCCGGGACAAAGGCAGTGCCTGTTGCTCTTCATCCCCGTGTCCGGGGAGAGCGGCGAAAAACAACCGTACCGAATCCTGCCACTGACGGACACCAACCGCGACTTTGGCCCCAACGCCTTTAACATCTACAACCTCACCCGTTCGACCATGGCGATTCGCCTGGGAGAGGAACAATTCAGAATAAGCCCCGGCGGAAATCATGTCGTCCAGCCTGCTGAACTGGGGACCAAAAATGTCGATGTCCAAATGGCCGCGAATGCCCAGGACACTAACTGGACGCTGATTTATCAATCGAGATGGGCGACCCCCGGGAAGCGGCGCGCCTGGGTATTCATCTACCAGGATGCGGACTCCAAACCGAGCATCCGCAAGTACTATCAAATCGCTCAAACGACTCCCACGCCCGAGCTCTGATTCGCCGGGGCGATTGAGCACGACCAAGCACATGAGAACATGCATTTTCATTCTCGCAGGCATCGCGCTGCTCGGCACACACATGCGCCTCAATGCCGTGACTGTTGAGCAGGATGTGGCTTATCTGGGCCCCGACCGCGAAGAAAAGCTGGATGTGTACCTGCCGGACCCGCTGCCCGCGGATCCCATACCAGCCATGGTAATCATCCATGGCGGCGGCTGGGCTCACGGCGACAAGGCAAAGCCCCGCATGCAAGCCATCGCCCAAACGCTGGCCGAGGAAAGCTACGCCGTATTTTCCATCAACTATAAGCTCAACATCGGCACCCGGGATCCCGAAACCAACAAATACACGCTGAGCTTTCTGGCATGGCCGCAAAACTTCCTCGATTGCAAATCGGCCCTGCGATACGTGCGCGCCCATGCGGAGCAATACGGTGTCGACCCGGACCGAATCGGACTGCTGGGTGCATCGGCAGGCGGGCACCTGGCCATGCTGGTAGCGGCGACCGCCAACGATGCCGGGATGAACCAACAAGGGCTTTATCCGGAGCAATCGAACGACGTTTCCTGCATCGTCAACATGTATGGAGTCTACGACACCGAAGGTAAACCGCTCTCACCACTGATGGGCGCTACCTGGGAACAAAAGAAAGCCATGGGCAAGGAATCATCCCCCAAGACTTATTTCGACGAAGAGTTGCCACCGATGCTCATCCTGCACGGCACAAAGGATAAAACGGTGTCCGTGGAGGAGTCCCGCTCACTGACTGCATACCTCGACACCCTTGGCACGCCTTATCACTACGAGGAGATTGTCGATGCGCCGCACAGCTTCGACCTTCAGCCGGAACAAAAGGACCTGCGACCCGTGGTTCTTGAGTTCCTGCAAAGCAACTTGAAGTAAGGTCAACGCGCTGCTTGTTCGAGCCGCACCGAAACGCTGCTTCTGGCCTGGATGCCGACGCAGACGTTACGCCCGTTTGTTTCACAGAGGTTGCACTGGTCGGGGTTTGCGATGGTGGTGTTTTTGGGCAGGGCGAGGCGGACGCGATCTTCGTCGGGGCTGAAGTTGGTGATGCCGATGTGCCAGGGGCGTCCATCGGGTAGGAGCAGGACGGAAACGTCGGTGCGGGGGCCTTTTTCGATTAGCGAAACTGTTGGCGTCAGTCGCGGACGCAGCAGCTGCATGAGCACGTCGCAATAGGCCAGGGTCGCCTCCCGGGATGCGGCTTGCTCCATTTTATGTCCGAGCACGAATGGGATGTGCAGGTAGTCGCCTTCGCCCAGTTTGCGTTTTGCCAGAGCCGGCAAGCCATCGTCGGTACGCAGGGGAATCTCCACTTCGTCAGCGCAGCGCAGGGTTTGAAAGTAATCGTTGTGCAGTGGCAGCTCGTGACCGGGCAGTGAAATCGTGCGCGACCCGCGACAGGAAAAGTTAGCTTCCTCAATGCCAGTCAACTCATGCAACCCGAAGCCCGGAGCATAGTGCTGAAGATTCCCGTCGTTATCCAAAAGCCCGAAGCGGGCATCCGTAACGAGCGTGCCGCCGCGCTTCATGAAAGCGGCCAGAGACTCGGCAAACGCAGGCGTCAGCGCGGGCAGGCAGGGGGCGATCAACACGCGGATGTCGTCGGGGATGCCTACGTCCTTTAGGCGTTGCGGCGCGAGGTAACGCGGGCTGATGCCGCTTCGCCAGAGGGCTTGAAACCAGCCGCGGTGCGCGTCGGTGTAAAAGGTTCCGGGCGGCGTGGTGGCCTCCCCTTCGCCGATGGCGGTCAGGAGCCGCTCCATATCCGGGTCGAAAACGATGGCGCAGCCGCTGTCATCGGGACGGGAGCAGGTCAGCGCGGACGCGTGCTCCTGGACAAAGCGCGCCACTTCCGAAGCCTGCCGGGCGAAGTCGTTCGGCGTGCCGTCGAAGTCGGTCAACCCGCGCCCGGCCACCTGACGCCCGCGGCGGAACGGGCGGTACTTCCAATAAATCAACCCCTGGATGCCGTGGAAAACAGCCTGGTAACTCCACAGCGCAATCTCGTCGCTCATCGATGAATGCTCGGTCGGAAACAAGCAGCGGTTCTGCGTCATCAGCTCGGAGATGATCGTCTGCTTGCCGTCGGCCACGCTCAGGGCATGCCGCCAGAACTGCGGCCAGAGCCAGGCGTCCGACTTCCACCAGATTTTCCCCAGCATGTTGGCGTAGCACGAGAGGCCGAGCACGTCGCTGGCCTCAACCACATCCCAGTCGCTCGCGCCGAAGTAGCTGCCGGTGCGGTTGTGCAACACATCGCTGCCGAGCACATCGGCGAACAAGGGCGTGTCCGGATCAACCTCGCGAATGACGGAACGCCACCAGTGCATCTGCGCCGTGAAGTCGGCCGAACGAAAGCGCTGCCAGTCGCGCTCCGCCACGACCGACGACCATGACCAGACGCGGAAGTTGGGCGGTACTTTGGTGATGGCATCGAAAGCGGTGAAGTAAGTGGCCCAGGCATCGTTGAGCGCCTGGATGCCGCCTCCGTACTGCTTTTGCAAATAGGCCGTGAATGCCAGGATGGTTTCCGGCGAGCGTGAGCAGTTGCCAATCTCGTTAAAAATATCGTAGGCCAACAAAGCCGGGTGCCCCTTGAAATGCGTCGCCACCTCGCGCAGGTATTGCTCAAGCAACGCCTCTTTGTGCGGCTGGTGAAAACCGTTCTCACGGTAGCTCTCCGCCTGCGCATAGCCAAAACACTCCGGCGCGTCGGCGTCCTGCATGACCTGCCCCTGCAGCTCCAGCACGACCTTGAGCCCCAGCCCTGCGCAGCAGTCCATAAGCGCGTCGATGGTAGCAAAAGCCGTGTCTCCCGGCCTCGGAGCATCCCACCGGCTCACGCTCGGGTAAAGCACCACCGTGTTGAAGCCCAACTCAGCCATGTTCTGCAAATCCCGCCGCATCTCCTCAAGCGGCACACCACGCTCAGCCAACAACACCGCACCAAAAGGAAGGCTCTTCAGCGGCAGCGAATCAAGAGGAGGAGTTGACATGATAGATATTTTGTCGACTTAGAGTTTGCCCCGCCGTTCCTCGAGCAGGCCACGAATGTCAGACAGCTTGTCGCGATTGAGCGGATAAAATAGAATGAGCAGGAGCGAGAACAACCATATGACCACCGGCATCAGGAGGAAGAGCCATTTCATGCGCTCCAGCACTTCCGGTGGCTGTTCAGCCAACAGGACATCAAAGCCCGAGATTTCCAGCATCAGCCCGCCGAGTCCCATGGCCAGCGTGTTGGCGGCTTTGAGAAACCAGGAGTAGAACGCATTCAGGGCGCCTTCCCGGCGGCGGGTCGTGTCCATCTCGTCATAGTCGGCCACGTCGGCTTTCATCGAAGGGAGGAAAAGCCAGAAGGCCGAGAACCCACCCGCCTGCATGGCTGCGGGAATGAGCTGCAGGTAAGGCATGCCCGGTATGAGGCAGAAATAGTAAAGCAGATGCCCAACCATCGCAATGATGAGCACCGCGGCAACCAGCGACTTCTTGTCGTACTTCTCGCTGAGCCAGGTCAGCAAAGGCAGCGACAATATCCCGACGGCCACCATGGTGGTGTAACGCCAGCCATCGACGACCGAGGCCTCGGCCAACTGACCGCCGTTGATCAGGTAAATATTCACGTACTGCCCCAGGCTGGCCACTGATGCGTTACCCAGGGAGAGAAAGAACGACGCCCCGATAAGAATCCACAGCGGCCTGCAGCGAAAGGTTTCCCGGATGCTTTGCCAAAAGGGATCCTTGGGCTGCTTCTTCGCCTCTTTCTCATAATAACGTTCCTTGACGAAAAGCGCCGGCAGAAGGCCCACCACAACGATGAGCGCCGCCATCACCCAGCTGCAGCTGCGCACGCCATTGACGATGTCAGGCTCGCCGGTCTCGGGATTCGCAAACCACGGCCCCGTGACAATAGCCATGATCCAGCCACCGGCAAGCGCGGTCAGCTTGCCAAAGAAAGACATCCAGGCGGTCAGTCGGGTGCGCTCGTCATAGTTGGGAGTCAGCTCCAACTGCATGCCATAGTAAGGCATGGACCAACACGTGAACGAGGTGAAGAAAAGCCACCCGATAACGAGCAGGTAAAAGAACATTCCCATCTCGCTCCATCCCTCCGGCGGACGCCAAAGGAACGGATAAAGGCATGCCGTGACGATCGCCCCGACGAACATGAAGGGGCGGCGACGGCCCCAGCGCGTGCGGGCATTATCGGAGATGTTGCCCATCAGCGGATCGGATATCGCATCCCAGGCCCGCAGGATCATCAAACACAAGCCCAGCAGCATGGGGCTTATCTTCAAACCGATGTTGAAGTACGGCATCCACAGCATGCTGACCGTTACCGTGGTGGCGAAATAATCCATCTTCCCACCGATGGAGAAAGCTATCTTTTGCCCGAATGGTATCCGGTCAGACTCCGGGATATGGGCTTTGCGGGACATGGCGATCTAAAGCAAAATCATCGAAAATGGGTAACCGGCACGATTCGGTCGCTCGACCACACGTGCCTCAAAGACCGATCCCGGCGAAAGCCTGACGAACGAAGTTACGCTCATCCTGCTGATAGGCCAAAGCCTCCTCATGCGGCGTCAGCCCCAACTTGAGGCGTATGCGGCAAAGCACCAGATGCAGTTGCCAGGCATGGTCTTCGCGCACCGGGGGCAGGTAGTGATTCGTCAACTGCTTCTGCTCCTGCTTGCGCAAAGTCCGCGCGATGGAGTGCGATGGCGACAGCGTCCTGTCAGCCATGGGCCCGGCCAAGCGTTCAATCATCTGTTCCGCATCGGCAGGCGAAATCACCTGCCGGTCCACCAGACGCTCAAGGGTCAAGGCCAGCGAGCTGCGCACATTGAGAATGTTATCCGGCTCCTTCGCCAATTGCTGCAAGGCCGGCACGCACTGGGCCGTCCCACAGCAACGCAACAGGATAACCGCCAGCAACCAGAAGGGGATATCGATCTCCTGGCCGTAGGCGCCCATATTCTCGGAAGGGTCCGTTTCGCCTTCCTCGCGTTGCTGAATAGCCGCGACGAGACGCGCTTCCGCCAAGGGCTCTTCCCACATCGCCAAAATGCAGGCGGCGTAGAAGGACGCATTGGGCAAAGGCGAATCCAGCAGCCCAACGACGGCCTCGCGGTACTGCGCCCGATTACGATAGACAAGCCAGAGCGGCACTCCGGACTCCCCTTTCGCCAAATGTGCAAGCGGCTCTTCTATTTTTGCCCGCTCCAACGCATCCACTGGAGCAGTAGGAAAAGCGGCCATAGCCGCACGCAGCATCTCAATCGACACCGCCCGGGACTGACCGCCCCCACCATTCCGGGACGCCAAAGCCGCAGCCGCCCCGGCCGCTTCGCCCAGGCGCTGCATGTCTCGCTGCATGCGGATACCATAAAAGACATTGGCGCTCATGCCGGCGGCGCGACAGGCAATCCACACATTCTTCAAGCCCCTGGGCAGGAGCATGCGGTACGGTAACTGAGCCCTGAGCGGGTAACGGAAGAGCCGGCACACCCAGTAAAAGAACACAGTCTCGTCATCCTCGAATTCGAAATCGACGGAATGGGTATCGGCATGCGCTCCCGCCCGGCCGATGGCATCTTCGAAATGCCTCTCCGAAATCAAATCGTCCATCCTGAGCGTGTAATCGGTCACGATATGGCGTGACTCGCGAATGCCCAGAAGGGGCGCAAAGAGCAGGGGCAGCATCGTCTCGTCACGCTCATCCTGATAGTACTGGGCAATGCCCGTCAGGCGTGCGCGGGAGAGGTCCAGCGCATCGGTCGCATTCACCCAGCCGGCATCGAAGTTTCGCGGGCGTACTGTTATCTCGGGCCTGTCCCGGTTGAGCGTGAACGCCGCCTGTGAGAAAGCCAGCGTCCGGGAATCCCCCATCCGCCCCGAGGTGAAATCCGCCCCCGCATAAGAGCACAGATCCCCGTCCCCGGTGCTATCGACAAAGGCCTGTGCGCTGACCCGGGTAAGTGCGCCTTTGACCATGGCGAGAACGGATTGTACCGTCCCGCCGTCAAGCTCTGCACCGCAAAGCAAGGACTCCCCGAAAAAGCGAACGCCCAGGGAATCGAACTCAGTGAGTATGGCGACCTTCTTGGCCTCATGATGCCAGGACCTTTCGTCCACCTCGTAACTACTGCCCAGGAAAAGCTCTGTGAGCTCGGCAGTCAGGCGGCCGAGCGCTTCCTGGCGGCCGCCGGGCAAGCCGTAAAAGTAGCCCGTAATACCGCCTCCGGTGCCAATCCCTCCGGGGAACGGCGCAAACTCCAGGGCAACCGTATCCGCACCCTGCGACGCCGCAGCCAATATCGCCAGCGAACCCGCCGTACCGGAACCTGCAACCATCACATCGCAATCCAGCTCCTGCCGAACGAGCAGTGAATCCGCACCCAGGTCCGGCAGGACCTCAAGGTTCATCCTGCCGCTGGCAAATCTGAATGACTCGACGGCATCGGCTCCCCGTTGATAGCGCTCAGGGATACTACGCAAGCCCTCCCCTGCCAGCGCAGGGCTCAGCACAAGCAGATTCGGCGGCAAGTTGGCAGGCAGCGCTGGCTGCGCCGCGCCGTACACCGGAAACGCCATCTGGGAAGTATGGCTGACAAGCGGGCGGCCCTTTACCCCCACGGATTCGCGTACATGGCGAAGTCGTTTCAGCACTGCCTGGTGCCAGGGCTCGCCCTCGTCCTCCCAAACCAAGTGCCGCTCCGTCGCGCGCACCGCTTTGCGCCACTGCATTCCCCGAGCCTCGGCATACTCGGCGAAAAACTTATCTATCGGCTGCCAGTCTGCGGATTGAAATACGATGCGGCAGCGCTTTGATTCCGGCTCCAGCGCCGGAGCGGCCTGTCCCAAAATGCAATTCACCAAGGCGCCGTTTTCCGTAGCATCGACCCAGTTACGTGCGCGTACACGCCGGAATCCTTCTTTCGTGGCAAATACGATAGCGGCAAGTGAATCATCCTGGTGCTGCGCGGAAACAGGAACGGCATACAGCAGGGTGCGTATCGCATCACTCTGCGCAAGCTCACGAGCCGCCGTCATCTCGGCGACGACAGAATCGAATACCCCATCACTCGTCGCGGATTGCGCCTCCAGGGTTTTCAGCCAGAGAGTCCAATCCGCACCTGAAGCGTTACCGGTGAGGCCGTTCTCCAAAGCCGCGGACGACTCCCAAAGCAATTGCCCGCCCGCATCACTCAGCAGAACGCGCTGGCCGCGCAGGGCCAGTTTTTTGGCGGCAGCATACCCGGTAAAACCCGCGCCGTGCACCACAACATCGAAAGCTTCCGGAAAGAGATCCTGCACACGCGAGGTGCTTTTTACTGGAGGGTAGTTTAGCGAAATCATGTCTACTGATTTCACTTTAGCATTTGTTGACTTGACGTCAGTCCGGCATCAGTTCAAACATTCGAAATGGCCGCTAATGTCACCATCAAGGACATCGCAAAACGGGCAGGCGTCCACTTTTCGACCGTATCGCTGGCCTTGCGAAACGACCCCAGGCTGGCGGAGGCAACCCGCCAACGAATCCGGCTCTTGGCGGACGAGATGGGCTACGTCCCGGACGCGACCCTGAAGGCGCTATGCGCGTATCGTGAGTCCAATCGCCCGCATCCCGTTCGCAGCGGTCTGGCCTATCTTTCCGACAAACGCCTCGGCGATCCCTTTGGCAGTATGGTCTTCCGCTATGCGCAGAAGCAAGCGGCTCAGCTGGGTTATAATCTGCAGTATTTCAGCCTGAAAGAGGAAGGCATCACCCTCAATCGCCTGCGCTCCATCTGGTGGAACAGCGGCCTGAAAGGGGTCCTCATCGGCACCTTCGAAAACCCCGGAACCGTACTTGATGATGACTGGGAGCAATGGATTTGCGTAGCCTACGGCTACTCAGTCGAAAGTCCCAACTTCAATCGGGCCGTACAGGATCTATTCACGAACATGACCAAGCACCTGGCCACGCTGCGACAGCGCGGCTATCGCCGTATCGGCCTGCACCTGCCCAGCAACCTTAGCCAGCGGACGCACGGGCTGCTGCATGGTGCCTATCTCTTTGATCAAACAAAGCACAAGTCGGCCCGCATACCGGTATTAAGCAAGGACCTCTACACGCCCGAGGATGTGCTCGACTGGATAAAAAAACATAAACTCGATTTGGTTATGGCCGATCCGGTGGTGTACCAACTCCTTCAACAAACGCGCTTGAGCATCCCCGAGGATGTCGGTTTCTCGCTGCTCTCCTGGAAGAATTATGACCCCGACAACCCCAAGCATTGCGCCGGGTACGACATGAAAGCGGAAACCCTGGCCGCCAATTCCATTTCCTTTCTCGTCTCGCAAATACACGAAAACAATTACGGTCTTTCCGACACTCCGAAATGCTTGATGGTTACAGGACAGTTTCACGACGGAGAGACCATTCGCCCTGCTTAAAAGCTCTCATTCCCCAGTCAAAGAGCACCGAAAATCGCCACCCTTGAGTGCATTTGGCGCCCCAATTGCAAATGTTTGAATGAACCATACCTTGAGCGGAAGTTACCTTAAGCTCATAAACGAAAAATCAAAAAACCCCGATAAACATCCAACCCTACAGAATAAGATTACTATGAAAAACTCAATCATCCCCATGAGTGCGTTGTTCGTTACCGGACTCGTTCTTCCCCTACACGCCGGCATTCTGGTCGATTACGATGGCACAGATGACTACGTCAGCAGTGATACGGACTTTGCTCGTAAAGCGAGCCAATCAGGCAGTGGTCCTTATGTCTCGGACAATCCCTTCAGCGACAGCTCGCAATTGAGCCCGTCCTCGGGCTACACCGGGCCGACCTTTTACGGCGGGTACAATTATACCAGTTCTACGGTTAACGGTTATCTCTCCCGTCAGCAGATTCGCGATTATACGCCGAACGCCGATCAAATCTTTCTCCAAGCCTACAAAGGGACCGGCTGGAGCGGCTCTACCCTGACCCTCCATGGCATCTACATCTTCAATCAGGCCGACTTCAATCCGGGCTTTGAAACCGGCTCGGTATCTTTGGACGGCGTTTCCATAACTTGGACAGGCTATATCACCTCAGTGGACTCGTCGAGCTTTGACGGCCGCCTGGCAGTGGAAAAAAGCGGCACCTACTACCTGTCCCAAACCGTTATCGACCTGGCAAACAACAGCGGCAGCTTCTCCCTGTCAGGGACCTCCATGCAGAATGAGCTGTGGGCCGAGTTCAATCCCTCTTCCAGCCTGAACTTTGACGCAGGCTCCGCGAACTTTAACAGCCTGGATCTCGAATCCATCACTGCAGTCGGGCTCTATTTCGAAGAAGACGGCTGGGCTGGCTCGAGCAGCCAAACCACTTCGTTCGGCCTGGGCATAAAAACCTTTGAGGCCACCGGCACCGCCATCCCTGAAAAATCTCACATGAGCGTGCTCTTCGGCATGACGGTTCTGGCGGTTGCCGGAATCTGGAGGCGCGTTCGCCGCCAAAAGGCTGTCGCCTAAAAAACAGATTCCGCCACACTCAGGGAATCAGAACCGCCAGTTCTAAAGTGAAAAATTTTCCAGATATCACTGGAAGGCAGGTATGACATACCCCATGAACAGCTTGACTCAGAAAAAAAGCGGCAAGAAAGGCTTAGTACTAATGATGGTTGCGGGTGCCCTAGGGCTTTCCTCCACAGGCAGAGCGGATACCGGTCTCGGGGATGAGCCGGCATCCGCCCCGCCGGAGGAAACAAGCACATGGCGGAGCGAATTGTACGGGGAAGGTTGGACTCCGCCCGAAGATCACATTTACGGGCAGGATAAGCTGATTCAGGATTTCTCCTATGCCGGTTACGCCAACGGGGAGAAGCCCATTCCGGAGTTGAAGGATGCCCGCACGCTCAACGTGCTCGACTACGGCGCCGACCCAAGCGGCGAAACCGACAGCACGGCTGCCATCCAAAAGGCAATCGATAGTGCCTCGGCCATCAAAGGCCCTGTCGTGGTCACCTTGCCCGCCGGCACCTATCATGTCGCACCACCAGAAGGAAGTAGCAGCGCCTTGCGCATCGCCGCCAGTAATGTCGTGCTGCGCGGGGAGGGCCCGGGCAAAACGTTCCTGCTCAATACCTCCACGGAAATGCGCGCCAAACAAATCATCATGGTGACCTCGCATTCTGAAACCAGTTGGAAAGACGAAGAGGCACTGGTTACGCCCATCCGTGAGGATTTGCTCTCACCCACCACACGCATCCCGGTGGAAAGCACGAATGGTTTTCTGGTTGGACAAACCATCATCTTAAGAGGCGATCCGACCCCGGAATGGGTTAAAGAGCATAAGGAGGAAGAGAGCTGGCTCGGCTATGAACATAAGATTGGCAACATTCTCTATTTGCGCCGCATCGTCTCTGTCGATGAAGACAAGCGCGAGCTGATCATCGACGTTCCCACCCGTTACGCACTCAAGGTGCGCGACCATGCCCGCGTCTATCCCAAGACAGGACTCCTGCACGACGTCGGCCTGGAGGGATTCTCCATCGGCAATGTCGAACATCCCGGCCAGGATGGCTGGGGCACCCTGGACTTTGCCGCTCCCGATGGCGCCTATACCAAGCGCCTGGTCGAGGGCTACGGTCTCGACCCGGATTTCGCCAAGAAAAAGAAGAGTGCCTACGACGTGCATTTCTCCTTTGCCATCGCCTTTGTCGGCGTGATTGACGGCTGGATCGTCGACGTCGAAAGCTATCAGGCCGAAGGCAACGAGCGCGGCAGCCACATCCTTTCCAATGGCATCCGCCTGAAGGAGTGCCGTAACGTGTCCGTCATCGGCTGCTCCATGGGCCATACGCTATACGGCGGCGGAGGCGGCAACGGATACATGTTCCGCGTGGACCACAGCAACGAATGCCTCTTGCAGGATTGCCACGCCGAGTCCGCGCGCCATGGCTTCTCGCTGTCCGGCATGGCCACCTCGGGCAATGTCCTCTTCCGCTGTTCGGACAAGGATACCGCCACACAAGCCGGAGGCGATGGGACAACGACTGGCCGCAGCAGCGACAACCATATGTACTTCAGCCATTCCAATCTCTATGACAACTGCGTTGCCGACAACAGTTGGTTCGAAGCGCGCGACCGCTATTACGAGAAGATGTCCAAGCCCACCCACAATACCACCTCCGCACAGACGGTATTCTGGAACACGACCGGCCTTTCCAATTCCTATCACGATTATGTCATTTCGTCAGTCCAAGGGGACTACGGCTACGTCATCGGCACCCAAGGAGCCGTCAACGCGGTCAATACGGAGCCGAACTATGCGAAGCGCAAAGTGGTAAGCGACCCCGTGGACCACGTCGAAGGCGTTGGCAAAGGCGCAACCCTGGAACCCGCTTCACTCTACCTCGACCAGCGCGCACGACGCCTCGGCGAGGGCGGTTGATAGATTCCTCTCTATGCGGCACACAGGTCGGAGTGCCATGATCACCAAGGGCCAGGTAGAGCTGTCCTTCAGCCTCTGTTTCAAAATTTAGTTGGTCGATCCATTCTGTACGCAGGGCGGGTAGTGCGGAGAGCTGTGAAATCAGCTTCCCATCACCCGCCCTTAGCGTGTACAAGCTGACCGTGGCATACTCCGTCGACATAGTTAAGATATGGCTGTCTCCCGGCCACGACTTCAAGGGACGCTACGGGCAGGGCCGACTCGAAAACGGCGTCCTGTCACTGCCGGAAGTGGAATGCCACGCCGGACGCGGCTTGGCAGGTGACCGCTACTATGACTTCAAGCCGGATTATAAAGGACAGGTGACTTTCTTCGACGTGAATGTGCTCGAAGAGCTTGCGGACGCGTTGAATCTGTCGGAGGTTGATGGTTCCCTGCTGCGCAGGAATATCCTTATGTCCGGCATCGACCTGAATACCCTCATCGGGCAACGCTTCCGCCTTGGTGAAGTGGAGTTGTCAGGTAGCGAAGAGTGCGCGCCCTGCTTTTGGATGGATGAAGCCGTTGCGCCCGGTGCCTTCGAGTGGCTCAAAGGCCGCGGCGGTCTGCGCTGCCGCATTCATACCGATGGCTTGCTGAGATGCGGCGGGCAAACCCTCGAACTTTTACCCCAATAATCATGAGCGAGCTCATCAGCGTCCAGGAAGCCGACAAGCTCCTGCGGACAAACGTCAGCCTGACCCCATCGGTGCGGTGTCCCCTGGGCAAAGCCGCGGGTCGTGTCTTGCGCGAAGACATCCTGGCAGATCGGGACTTGCCGCCTTTTGACCGCTGCATGCTGGACGGCTATGCGTTGCGCGCGAGCGAAGCCAAGCCGGGAGCCACTTTCAAAGTACACGCACGGGTCCATGCCGGCGAGCCCACGCAGCCCCTGCCCGACGAGCCCTTCGCTGCCATCGAGGTGATGACCGGCTCCGTCCTGCCACCCGGCGCGGATGCGGTCGTCGGCTATGAGGACACGGAGGCCTTGGCCGATGGGAGCTTTCGGTACCATACCGAAGAACCACTATCGGCCGGTGATGCAGTCCACCGACAAGGCAGCGACTATCCCAAAGATTCCCCCCTCTTAAAAGCAGGCGCCGTGCTCGGACCGGTGGAGGCCGGCATTGTCGCTTCGTGCGGCTATGCGGAGCCGCTTTACAGCCAGCAGCCCCGTATCGCCATTTTCGGCACAGGCGACGAACTGGTGCCCGTAGAGACCAAGCCGGAACCGCATCAATTGCGGGAATCGAATCTGCACGCCATCGAAAACGCCCTGGCAGGCGCGGGCTTTTCCGCGGGCCTGGTCACACGCCTGGGCGACGATGTCAAAAGCGAGAAGGAAAAGCTGGTCCAGGCCTTGGAAGCCAACGATGTGATTGTCATTTCGGGCGCGGTATCGAAAGGCCGCCGTGACTGGATTCCCAGTGCTCTTGATGCTTTATCCTCGAAAGTTTTCCACGGTGTCGCTCAAAGACCGGGCAAGCCGATGGGCTTTTGGAAAAAAGAAAACGGTCCGGCTATCTTTGGTCTGCCGGGCAATCCAGTCTCCACACTCGTGGCCACGCATCGCTACGTGCTGCCCTATCTGCGCGCCTGCACCGGGATGGCGGCGAATCGCCCACGGATGGTCGAGCTGGCCGCACCGTTCTCTTTCCCACGGAACATGACCCTCTTCCTGCCCTTTTCCTTCGATGAGGAAGGCCGGGCGCAACCCCGCCCGCTCAACAACTCCGGAGACTATGCACGTCTGGCCGGTACCGCGGGCTTCCTTGAGTTAGCCGCCGACGAGTCCGACTGGACACAAGGCTGCCTCCTTCCTTATACACTCTGGCAACAATGACGCAGAGTTTGACACATCTCGACCCCGAGGGCCGGCCCAGCATGGTAGACGTCTCCGACAAAGCCGTGACGCGACGCGAAGCCGTGGCCGAGGCCATCGTGAGCTTCCCCGCAGAGGCATGGGCCACGCTGAGCGAGAACGACTTCAAAACCAAAAAAGGAACGGTGACGGATGTGGCCCGCATCGCCGGAGTCATGGCCGCCAAGCGCACGGCCGAGTGGATTCCCTTTTGCCACACACTGCCTTTGGAACGCTGCAAGCTGGAGGTGGAGCCCCTGCCCGACTCCTGCCGCCTGCGCGTGCGATGCTCCGTTGCCACCGAGGCCAAAACCGGCGTGGAAATGGAGGCCCTCACCGGCGCTTCCGCCGCTGCGTTGACCCTTTACGACATGACCAAAAGCCTGAGCCACGGCATTGTCATCGAACAAGTACGCCTGGTTACAAAGACCGGCGGCAAAAGCGACTTTCAGGCAAAATGACTTCCACGCAGACAGCTCCCGCATTGGCCGGTCTGCTCGTAGCGGGCGGCAAAAGCCGGCGCATGGGCCGGGATAAAGCGGGTCTGGAAACCGCCGAGGGTCCGCTCTGGCGAAGGACATGGGAATTACTGCGAGTGGCCTGTCCGCAGGCCCACATATCGCTTCGCCCGGGGCAGGACCTCCCTGGTTTCCAAGAAGGAGAAGCTTCCTTGCTTGAAGACACGATAGCTGACGCCGGGCCGCTTGTCGGCATCCTCACGGCCTTCGATGCCAAACCGGAATGCGCATGGCTGGTCGTCGCCTGTGATTTGCCGCTGCTTGATTTGCAGACACTGACGCAGCTCGTCGAGGCACGACAGCCACAGATGCTGGCCACCGCCTACCGCAGCAACTTCGACGGCAAGCCGGAACCTCTCTGTGCCATCTACGAGCCGGCAGCCGCTCCATTGCTCAAAGCGCGCCTGTCAGGCGACCATCCCTGCCCACGACGTTTTCTGATGAACGAATCGGCACGCGTTTCGCTCATAGACCTGGCGAAGCCATCTGCACTTGAAAACGCCAATACACCGGAAGACCTTGAACGCATCCAAACCCTTTCGCTTCAGACGCACCCATGATCAATGTGACCATACTTTACTTCGGCCAGTTGCGCCAGGCCGCGGCCACCGGTGAAGAGCAGGTGCAAACGCTGTCACGCACACCCAGCGCCCTGATCGAGGAGCGCTCCAGGCAACTGGGCTTTGCCTACCAGCCCTCAACCCTGCGGTTCGCCCGTAACGAATCCTTTTGCGCGGCGGACGAGCCCCTCGCCGACGGCGACACTATCGCGTTCATGCCTCCGATGGCAGGCGGTTGATTATGAAATTCACCCTCGCACACCAATCGATTGATGTCTCCTCGCTTCGCAACTCAATGAAGCGCGTGGATGCCGGTGGCTTTTGTGTTTTTGAGGGATGGGTGCGGGATCATCATCTGGGTAAAGGCGTTGAACGCCTGGATTACGAGGCGTACGAAAAGCTCGCCCTCAAACAAGGCACTGCGGTTCTTACGCAGGCCTTGGCACGCTACGATATTCTGGATGTCCGGGCGGAACACCGAATCGGCACCCTTCCTCCCGGCGATCTGGCCATCTGGCTGGGCGTTTCGGCAGTCCATCGCGATGAGGCGTTTGCCGCCTGCCGCTGGACCATCGACGAAATCAAGGCCACCGTCCCCATCTGGAAGCACGAGTTTTACACCGACGGCAGCGACGAATGGGTCGACCCGACTGCCTGCCAGTGCAGCCATCGACATGAGCACCGGGAGGCGACGGCATGATCGCAGCCGCCCCTTCCTCAAAGCGCGAGGCCGTAGCGCAAGGCGAAGGCTTGGCCGACTCACGCGGGCGTTGGCTGCGTGACCTGCGCCTGTCCGTCATCGACCGCTGCAACCTGCGCTGCCAGTACTGCATGCCCGCCGATGTCTTTGGGGAGGACTTCCGCTTCCGTCCCTTGTCCGAGCTGCTGACTTTCGATCAGCTCACTGCCATTGCGGCGGCGTTTATCGAGCTGGGCGTTTCCAAGATACGCCTGACCGGCGGCGAGCCACTGCTGCGCCCGGACTTGCCCGCGCTGATTCGGCAGTTACGCGCGCTGGACGATGGCGTCGATCTGGCCCTGACCACAAACGGCCTCCGGCTCGCGGCCATGGCGGACAAGCTGAGGGAAGCAGGCCTGAACCGAGTGAATGTCAGCCTGGATGCCCTCGACCCGGAGGTGGCCGCGCGCATGGCCTGGCGTCCCGTCGATCCGCAAAGAGTTATCCAGGCGATTGAGACGGCACAGGCATGCGGGCTGGGCGTCAAAGTGAATACGGTGATCAAGCGTGGCGTGAACGACTCGCAAATCGTACCACTGGCCAAGCTATCCCGCGAGATAGGAGTCACCTTGCGCTATATCGAATACATGGATGTCGGCTCCACCAACCGCTGGCAAGCCTCCGAGGTAGTCACCGGGACAGAGATTCGACAGCAGTTGAAGGAACTGTCTGAAGTACAGCCACTCCCGGGAGAGTTTGGCGACGTGGCGAGAAACTACCGCTACACGGATGGCGCCGGTGAAGTCGGCTTTATCGAGTCCGTTAGCCGGCCCTTCTGCGGCAGTTGCACACGGGCGCGCGTGTCGGCGGAAGGCACCCTCTACACCTGTCTTTTTTCTTCGCACGGCCTGCCCCTTAAGCCTCTGCTGGCCCAGGGCAATGCACTCCCCGCGCTCATCACGAAAGCTTGGCGGAAGCGCGACGACCGCTATTCAGAGCTGCGAAAAAGTGCGAAAAAGGATTCCGTCCACCCAGAGGAGATGTGGCGTCTGGGCGGGTAGTGTTTGCAAGCGGAAATCCGCACTTCAAACAACACACGGCACCGTGGCTGCACTTAATGGAGGTACATCTCTATCACTTCCTTTTCCGTTAAGGCTTTGTCGTAGATGCGGAATCGCTCGATCTCACCGTCAAAGTAATTACTCGACGCATTCGCGCGCCCCAGGCGCAATGGAATCGAAGTATTGGTCGGATCCATACCGCTATTGGTCTGCGTATCCACAAGAACGCCATCAACGTAGAGTTCGAGCCTGTCATTGGGATATATGTTGAAGACAACATGTATCCACTCATCAGCGGCGCATACCGTGCTCACGGTCTCGTTGTCCATGCCATCGCTGTATGACGCATACAGATTTCCGTTTTTCACGTATATCAAGTATCCCGGGTAGGCGTAATAGCCATTATAGCGTTTGCCCAAAGCATACTTTTCATTGGTCACATTGTGCGGGTTGAGCCAGCATTCGATAGCCATGGGCCCGTCAACATCGTAGCGGTCGGCACCCAAACTATCCTGATCGCTGAAAACAACATAGTCATTGCTTCCATCAAAAACCAGGCTATGACCCCCACTGCCCCACGTTGCGCCATAGATCGTTCCATCGTTCTGATTTGCGGTCGCATCTTCCAGAGTTGTTCCCGAGCCCTCGTCCATAGCCCAGGAACCGACTGTATGGCCTTTGACGTATTGCGCACTCACTTCGGCAAGTGTGAGGTTCTTACTGTAGATCCGTACCTCGTCGATCAGTCCATCCCAATAATTGGTCGGGGCATTGGCCCGGCCAAGGCGAAGCGGATAGGTAAGGTTGCTTGGGCCGACATCGCTGTCCGTTTCCGAATCCACCAGAATGCCGTTTACATATAATTCCAACTTGTCGTCTGGAGTGATATTAAAAACGACATGCATCCATTCATTCGCACTGCACGCGGTACTGAGAAGCGTACTGTCGCTGCCATCACTGTAACCGGCATAAAGATTTCCGTTCTTCACATAGATCAGATAGCCCGCGTAAGCATGATATGCATTATAGCGTTTACCGATGGCATACTTTTCACTGGTCACATCGTGAGGATAGAGCCAGCACTCAATAGCCTTAGGGCCGAGAACATCAAACCCGTCGGCATCCCCCAAGTTTACGCTATCACCGGAGCCATCGAATTCCAGACATGACCCGCTCTTGCCAACCGCCCAAGTCGCGCCGGATATCGTACCGCTGTTCTGATTCAAGGTTGCATCCGCAATAGACGAGCCTGTGCCCTCATCCATAGGCCACGAGCCCTCAGCACACTTGATGCGGATGTAATTATAATCCGGATACAGATCCTCTGCCAAATTCAGAGGGACGGCAAAGGACAAGGTGCTGCCCGTGACACTGTAATCAACCGGTGTTTCTATCCCATACAGGGCCGTTACCCTGCTAACCTCATAAACGCCGGCTCCGGCCGGTAATTCAACCGACACATCGCAGTGATCATCGCTGCCCGCGTAACCGCTGAGCAGGAAGAGGATATCCTCTCCCACCCAATAGGCTGATCGCTTATGCACTTCACCCACAGAGAGGCTGATTTCCGAGCTCGGAAAAATCGACAGACGATGATCTCCCAGGAGATCCATCATGGTCTCCATGGAATAGCCCATTGGCTTTTTCACCCCGCTCCAGAAAAGCCCCCATTGCTGAGGCGCATTATAGTGCCAGTGCAGGATACGGTACTTGTTCGGGTCGTCCCAATTATGATTCAATGCCCAGCCGATTTGAGAGAAATACCGATTCGAAACGTAATAGATATCCGTATTGTTGCCGTGCTCCGTTATCCAGGCGCCCTCACAAATACCGTTGGCCACCCAATTCTGAAAAACACTGCCCGCGCCATCGTCGGTGCTCCAAGAGTAGTCCAGATAGTGCCAGTCAATAATGTCCGTACGCTGGCCGGCATTATTGTAGCTTAAGATACTGTTGTACTCTCCGCCGGTCGTATTGCTGGCGGGCCAACCACCAAAGATCACCTTACATTCCTCGCCGGCATCCTCCACCCCGTTATTGTTCAAATCCACATAGTGAGAGTGGATGATATCGGCGGCACGGTTGTAAATCATATCAATGAAGTTCTCATTCGTATCGCTCCAGAAGCCCGCCTCGTCGGTCGGCTCATTCCATATCTGCCAGTATTGCTGCTTGTAGGGCGCCGCAGAAAAGTGGGCCACGGCCTGATCCACAAAGTCTTCCCAGTCAGATAAATCCTCGGCCCGCCAGAAAAAATCATTGGACACGCCAGCCGGACTAACGGCCGCATCCGTGGCCCATAGCGCGGTATAGCCCAACATCGGCACAATCGTCATGCCGGCAGATTTGGCATCGAGTAAGATCTGCTCATAGTCTTTGCCTCCCAAGGTGCCATCGAAGTCCCACTGCCCGTCCGCTGGCTCAATATCATTCCAACTGAAAGTTTCCCGGCCGTGCTCGAGCCCTGTATCCACTTTCCAGCTGGCTACGGCTGTCCCGTTAGCGCCGAACAAGTCCCGGGCGTTGGGCGAATAGGCCGGAATGATAGCATCGCCCATGAGCACGGAGTGCAGCTGCGCCCACGTATTATAATAGCTGCTCCACAGCGTGTAGCGGACATAGACCGCCGTCTCGCCTTCGGCATCAAAAGAGTAAACTGAAGTATCTACGGCAAACGCGTCATTGACGGATGGGCTGCTCAGCGCCGTCAAGCTGGTCCATTGTGAATTATCGAAGCTATACTCAACGGTGATGGTGGATGTGCCCCCATACAGACTTCGGCATGCCATATAGGTCCGGACATAAAAGTCACCGGCATAGCCGTTCACGGAATCGTCGGCATCGATCCGGTAGGTTATGGTGGCCGTCGATTGCTGCCCTGAGGCGCCGTTCGCCGCCAGGGTTAAGTAGTTGGAGTCTCCCTCCGCATCATCACTTCCGGCCTGGTAGGTTTCACGAACAGGTCCGCTGAGACCACTGCGTGAGTTGGTCATGGCGATCACTTCAGAATCGCTCTGATAGCTGCTCGTACTAAAATTGTCATAGTACGTCACTGCCAGGGCGGCATTTGCACAAACCAGCAAAGCGAAGCCGGCATAGAATATTGAGGGGTAGTTTTTCATTCTTCTATTTTTGTGGTTATTCGGGGTAGGAAAGCACACGGCTCTGCCGATACCGGAGGGCATCAGGCAGGCGCTTCATTCAAGGCGCACGTACGGCAGGCGCCTAAGGTGACGACAAAGGCAACAACGGTCCGGGGAAACCCGGCACGAAGAGAAACCATTTCGGGGTGAAACGATTAGCCTCATCGAATCCGCAACTGGCTATGCAGACGCCAAGGCTTCTTGTCCGGCCGCAAGGGCCTTCATGTCTTCAAGCATCTTTTGCTTGGCCTGCTCCACCTTCACGATGCGTGCTTCATGGCGTTTGCGGAATTGCGAAAGCTTCTCGCGACGCTCATCAATCATTCGCTGACACTCATCTGGTGAAGTGCCTCCCTGGCTGGTTGTCACCTTGACAAACTGTTCCGGGTCCAGGGCGAGCCGCAAGTCCTGTTCACTCATTTGGATGGGATGCCCGATAGTGGCGATGGCAGCCTCGTCGAGCATGTCACGCGTCACCTTATCGGCCGGCACATCGCGTTCACGTCCCAGGCAGACCAGGTGGTTTGCGACTTGATGCGCCACGCGCGCACTCATTCCATGGTCAATGACCAGACGATTGACCAGCTCACTGGCACAGGACCAGCCACGTCTGACGCATTCGAGCATGCGCTTCTCCTTGACGGGCATACGCGGCAGGGAATGGACCCAGAGGTGCAGCACATGGCTCAGCGAGGCAATGGCCCGCAGGCTGGGTTCGCCGAAGCTCATCATCTCAACCATGTCCGCTTGAGGAGCGCGACAGGACTGGCCAAGCACTTCACTGACACACCCCTGAAGCACCGCCGCGGAGATACGGGTGCGCTCCAGATAGGGTGAGTTGTCCACCTTGTTCGGCATGAAGTAACTGTGGGCATTGCCCTTGCCGCCTTGGCTCTGCGGCGGATGCTGATAGAACCAGGGGAAGGACAGAAAGCGGAACTCCTCGCTGGACCAGTAGTTGAAATCCAGGGACACGCGGGACCAGATGCTCCCGAGATTGGCGAGGGTGCAAACCAAGGTCACATAACCGTCGGTATAGGCCACGGCATCGTTTGCATTTTCAATGATGCCCTCCAGCCCGAGGTAGTCGGCCACCAACTGGCGGTCGATGGGCAAACTGGTGCCGGCCAAAGCTCCGCAGCCGAGCTCGCTCAAGCTCATCAGGCGATAGCTTTCTTCCAGCTGCTCCGTTACCCGCGCCATTGGGTCGTAAGCGGAAAGCAGGTAATGACCAAAAGTCTCCGGCTGCGCGTGGCGAATATGCGTGTAGCCCGGCATGACGGTAGCCTTGTACCGCTCCGCCGTGTCCAGGGTCGATTCGTGTAAGTCCAGCACGACATGCATGAGCTTCATCAGCTCGCGCCGCACATGAATCATCTGCATGTAGGGAGGGATCGTCCGCCCATGGCCGAGCGTCCCGGCGATCTCCACTCCCAGCTTGTTGATCGCGTACTTTTCGACGCTGGCAAACTCATCAATCGGAGGCTGCTCAGACTCCCAGAACTCGCAAAGGACCTGGGCGATGCGGCCGACGTTTTCCTCTGGCAGCAGTCCCTGCTTCAACAACATGACCGCCCAGGCCGTATCTGTCCACGGCCAGGTGCTTTTGGCGAAGACTGCGTCCAGGCGCTGCGCACTTTGGGATTCCTTCTCGCGTTCAAAAGGGCTGATTTCGCCCGGCTCAAGTTCGCGTGTAAATTTCAGGCCGTCTCGATAGTCCATGGTATTTGCGTATTCTGATTAGATTTTTAGAAGGTTCCGCGGTCACGAAGAGACATCCTCCCGGCCACGAGCCAGACACCTTCAGGATAGTAAAGGGGTGCAAACGATATATTCTTCGAAGTTTCGTATATTTATAGAATTAGTCAACCCTCAAAAATGAAAAACTGCTCAGATAATTGTGGATAATCCCAAGAGAGGATTGACAGATTCTGCGTTTCGCCTTTTCTTCGAAGAATATCTTTTATGGCAAATTCAACATCCGGGACCTTTGATTGTGAGGAGCAGCTCCGTTCCATTGTAATGGACCGCGAGAACGGCGTTCCCCTGCATGTGCAGCTGCGTCACTCGTTGCGGCGCATTATCCATGATGCCCCGGAAAACGCCGGCAAGCTGACCCCGGAAAATGTCATGGTCAAGCTGCTGGGCGTATCGCAAGCGACCGTCCGCAAGGCTCTGGACGGCCTCGTCGAAGAAGGCCTGATTGAAAGACGCCGTGCCCTCGGAACAGTCATCAAGCATACCAGCGCCAAGGCACAACTCGCGCAAGTCGCCCTCATCGTACCCAACTACGAAAGCGTTCCGGTCAACGCGCACATGACGGCCCTGACGCGGCAGACTGCTTCGCAAGGCATGAAATTCAGTTTAATCACCCTCGATCGTGGGGAGAACTGGCATTCGGCCAAGCAACAGCTTTCCTTCGGGCCGTCCGAAGGCGGCGTCATCCTGCTGGGTAATCAAGTCAGCACCTCGGTGGATCTGTATAACCTCCTGCATTCGCAAGGCTATCCGACCGTCCACATCGGCACTCCCCTGCCCGACTGCAGCTGCAACAATGTCAGCATTTCCAATTCATCCGGCATCCGCATGGGCCTGCAGCGTTTGCTGGAAGCCGGGCATCGGCGCATCCTCTTCCTCGTGGGCGAGCCGGAGGAATCCCGCTCCGTCAAGGAACGCGTACACTACTTCGAGGAGATATCCAAAGAGCTGGGGCTTAACGAAGCCCAGGTGCTCCATTGCGGCATCCACGAATGGGAAAACTCAGCCGAGGCCTCCACCCATGCCATGCACAGTGTTTGGAAACAGCGCAAGCGACCCACCGCCATCTTTGGCGTTTCCGACAGTTGCTCGGTAGGAGCCTTATTCGGACTGAACCAACTGGGTGTCAGAGTTCCGGATGAAGTATCGATTATGAGCTACGGGGGAACAGAGATCACCCGGATGGTCTCTCCGAAGCTCAGCACGGTCGTTTTCCCCATCGAAAGATTTCCCGGAACGATATTCAACCTGCTCAGTTCCAGGCAGCAGGATCGGCATGTCTTTATCGAGCCCGAGTACCGGGAAGGCAGCAGCATCCGTAACATTCAGGATAAGCGGTCCTAGCACCTGCAGGCCACATGAGCGAATGGCTGTGGTTCTGGCTGGTCCTGTTTCTCAGTGGGGCCGTCCAAGGGATAACCGGTTTCGGCTTCGGCATGCTTGCGATTGCCTTGCTGGCGCTGGTGATCGACGTCCGTACGGCCTCTTCCTCCATCGCGGTGGTCGGCTTGTGTCTAAACATCGCCATGTTCCTGAAGCTGCGCCGGGACTTTCGCTTTGAGCGGGTTTGGCCGATGATCCTCGCTACCGGGCTGGCCGCTCCCGTGGGCATCCTGTTTTTAACCAGAGCTCCCGAACGGCTGATCATCTGCATCCTGGGAGTCGTCATGATGGCCAGCTTCATTCACATGAAATGGCCCAAGAAAACCAAGCCGAAGCCCTGGCATCCCATCTATCTGGGGGTGCCCTGTGGCCTCGCCGGCGGTTGGGTCGGCGGTGCTTTCGGCGCCGGCGGACCTCCCCTGGTAGCTTTTCTGATGACCCAACAGTTCCCGCTGCCTCGCTATATCGCCAGCCTGCAACTGGCCTTCGCCGTCGCCTCCTGCACACGCGTGATAGCGCTGTCGCAGACCGGCTTCTTCAGCGGCCCCATCATTATGCAAGTCATGATCGGCGCGGTGATTGCCGCAAGCGGGGCCATCCTTGGCTACCATGTGGCAAACCGTATTCCGAAACGCCTGCTGGCCAGCGGCACCATCTGGTTCTTTGGCGCAATCGGCGTCTATTACCTGATCAGAGGACTACTGTAATTACGCCGGGCAAGAACAGGGATCAGTTCTCAACCGTGAACAACTTAACCGGTGAGCTTCGCAACAGCTCTCCATGTTCACCGACTTCGTGGAACTGAGAAGCGTCCGTCTCGGTAATGAATACGCTCAGCCGACGCTGAGGCCCCAGCGCCAGCAAATTGGATGCGACGACGCGCCACTCTCCGTCCTGCTCCCGGGCGACCTTGACCTTGAGCTTCACCCGGTCACCGGCAACCATCCTGGATTCCCCGGGCTCCAAGCGAAAGGTATCTTCCCCGGCCAGGACCGCTACGGTCTGCTTGCTCACATTCATCACGAGCGCATGACCACCGGGGAACGAATCCATGGCAGGCACCGCGACGGGATGCACCTGATAGGCAAACTGGCCAGTGGGGAAAAAGAGCAGAATCACATTTTTAGCCTCCGCCGGCAACTCCACCTGGGCCACATTGC
Organism: Verrucomicrobiia bacterium; assembly: GCA_030432235.1. GTDB lineage: Bacteria > Verrucomicrobiota > Verrucomicrobiia > Opitutales > Cerasicoccaceae > JAUIHT01. The sequence goes on from JAUIHT010000003.1 coordinate 196,202, forward strand.
GGCGCACCTGTGGCTCGACCGTGGTATCCGTGGTGAAAAAGTGGACGAGTCGGTCTCCACCGTACACGATGGGACTGGACTTACGAAAGGCGGGCACCATCCATTCCTGCCCTTCGCCACCGTTTCCCACTTCGAGTGACGGAATCGGTCTCTCCCAGGCGACCGCAGTCAAGGTCACATCGCTCACCGTGTCGGGAACCTCTCGCGCCTGGCTTTGCGCGCTCACGTTGGCGCACAGCATGCATAAACTGAACGCAACGAGGGCCGTTCTGAAAATACGTACAGACATCAATCAAATTTCTCCGGCATTCAACCAACGGAAGGAAACCAGGCGAAAGCCACGCCCCAGATTTGCGGCCACGGTTGCCTCCGCAGCAGTCATGTCCGCGGGTTTTGTCCAGGCCGGTGTGACCTCGCCCACATATTCCGGGTAACGCTGGACGACTGCTTCGCACCAGGCCCGTCCATCCGGATTTCCGGTAACCGGATTCAAAGACTCGCCGTAGGCACGCACAATAAACGTGTCCGAGCGCGCGGAGATAACCGGACCGAGCGGCTGGAGCACATCCGCCTGCGTCAACCAACCGGGAATGCCCATGGCAGCGGGGCCTTCGCCCGCCCGCCAATCCATATAGCCGACTTTCATGTTCTCGTTCGGCATGACGATATCCGCAAAGTCGTCGGCCAGGTCGTCGTTGAGGCCGGAGGTATCGATGGCCATCTGCAGAGCGCCGCGCAAACCCAGCTCGGTCGCCGCCGTTTCGGGCGCATTGCGGTTCCCACCGCCATCCGGCTGTTGCACATAGGGAGAGTCGACCAGCTCACGGTTGATAAAGTGCCCCAGTGACAGGAAAGGGCCACGCAAACGAACCTGCCTCACCATGTGCTCCGCCAAGGCGTCAAGCTGGTCCGATGTCAAATCGCGAAAGCCCGCCCAGGCCTCGTCACTGGTGCCATTGTCCGCATCGTTACTGCCTAGCGTTTGCTTGAGTGAACGCGGCAGGGGCGCCTCCAGCACATTGCCGTCGAGCGAGAGATCGTGCAATGCCCCAAACATGGCACGCCAGGCTTCCACTGAGGTGGAATTCACATTGAACGCACCGTCCAGCATCAGGTAGGCCGCCACCCGCTCTGCATCCCGGACCTGGGTATCGGTCAGGCCGTCTTCACGGAAGTGCAAACGGCCATTGGGCAGAACCGTGTCGAGCGCTGGGCTGAAGCTGCCCGATTGGGGAACCGTGGAAAAGAAATAACTGTCCCAGAGTGTCGCGTTTAGCAGATAGGACATATCAAAGGTGTCCTCCTGGTTGGACCATAGGCTCGATTTCGTCGCATAGCTTCCGGTCCACTGAGCCTCGGTGTGACTTTCGTTACGCCTCACATAAGGCGAGGCCCAGGCATTACCCAAGGCTTGCCCCGGCTGGCTCGAAATCGACACCCGGTCCATAGCTGTTTGTGTCGCAGAACCAAGCTGATCATTGGCCGCCGACAGATCCGCATGTCCCAGTTGCCCGATGGATAAAAATACCGGAGCGGCGTCAGAGCCACTGCGCGGAATGTCATACATCGCAAAGTCATATTTGCCACCAAATGCTTCGTCCAGGGACATGCCCCAGAATACCTCGTCAATGCCACCGGCGGAAAACGCATCCGGCGCAACCGAATTTGAGCCGAAGGCCAGCGGATTATGGTTGGACCCGCGCGCAGCCACCAAGTGCGTATGCGTCTGCTCGATAATCTGCGCACGGATATTATAGTCGGCGTGGACACGCACGCTGTAGAGAGGCATCTGCGTTACCGTGGGCAGTTGCCGCTTGATCGTGAATCCGGTAAAGGTACCACCGATACCGGGCAGGGAGCCAACGATGGCACTTTCGGGCGGGACAAAACCGATGTGCTCCTGACGCTGCAGTATGGTCTTGGAACCGCCCTGATACATATTCAAATGAGTGTGGTAGGAGCCACCCGTTTCGGAGCTGTTACCATCCGGGTCATTCGTCGCGAATATGTCGTAGTCCCAACTCGTATTCGTATCCGTATTGGTGGGCTCTTTACTCGCCTGTATGGTCAGGGCAGTGGCGGGATTGAAGCCCTCCATCAACTCCACAACCTGGGATTCGGAACCGGTGACGGGTGTGTCCTCCGACAGTGAAAATACCGTGGCCCGACCAGCAGGAATGGTTACCGGACCGGTGCGGAACCTGAAGTTGTTCATCAAATAACGAACGTCTTCACGGTAGACAATCTCATCACCCACTTCGAAGCGGGCATGGAAACGCTTGGAACTCTGTGTCTCGTGAAAATTAAAGTCCAGAGAATCCACCTGAATCGGCACCGTGTAGGGATTGCCGATAACGAATGCCACCTGCACACGTATTTCAAAACTATCCGTGTCGGTGCGCACCGCACTGTAGGCGATGCGATACTCCAGCACGACCGCGGTGATACCCATCTCCGTGGCGGAGGCAGGCCGCATTGTAACCGCGCCGCTATCCTTGCCAAAGTCATAGTAGGATTGCAACCGCTCCCAAGTGGGCCCGAACTCCGGTCGCACTGTATCGGCGCCTGCCACTGAGAGAATCGCCGTGCCACCACCGGGAAGCGAATCACCGCCGGGAGTCACACTGTTTTCCAAGTAGTAGCTCAAATCCTCGCGCAAGCCACCCCTCTGCGTATCCGCCAAAACGCCGGAGGAGCTCACAGAAACATCGTGAAAGCGCACATTGCCCGAGGTATTGCTAAGCCCAGGAACCATCGCCAGTTGATCGAGTTGGACTATCTGCTCCAATTCGCCCGATCCGGAATCGATAGCGTCGAATCCGCTAATCCATTCCGAACCCGCCCGCTGTGCCACCAGATAGCGGTAGCTGCCTTCCGCTGTCGCAGGATCGCTGCCGCTATCAGCATACGGATCCCGCCGGTCAATGCGTGCCTTGATGCCTTCATCACCCACCCAATAGGCATACTTGCCCGAGGTGGCGGCGCCGCTCCCTACCGGTACTTTTGGAGCCACGACAAAGTCCGCGGTCGTCGTGGGGAAGCCCAGACTGTTCGGACCGACCAAAAGCGCCGCTTCCTCGCCGCCAACAGTCACCGTGGAAGTCGGCAACATGGTCGTACTCAAACCACTGACGGCATCGGTCGCCATAGAGGCATCGGCCGCATCCGACGGATTAACGCTGCCGAAGCCCGTGGGATCCGTTGACGTGGAGTAGTTGCTTCGGTCCGCCCCGCTGACAAGCCAACCCAGGAAAACCGCTTCAGGCGTCTTCGTAAAGATGTCACCCGGTGCATCCGCCGGCGCCCAGACGCCGGACCAGTGGCGGGAACGCGTGGACCAGTAAGCACTGATATTAGTGGCCCAGGCGTCCATGGCGTTATCGTAACCCGAATCACTGCTGGGCTCCGTGGGAGACGTGGGCAAACCCGGTAATCCAGAGGAAAGCACATCGGCGGAGGCGGACGTACGCCGATCTGGTCCCGCCAGCTTTTGGATATCGCCCAACGCGATATTGAGACCCAGCAACGCATTTTGCTCAGCCTGGAATTGGCTTTTGGCCCGTACCGCCGCCCCGGTTTCAATATAGGTCAGTGATGACAGAGAAACCAGCAGCAAGAGCAGGAAAGCCAGCAAGGTAAGGGACGCGATAAGGGCAAAGCCCTGCCGGCCCGCGATATTGTTTCGCTCCCGGCGACCAATGCGTTGAGGCACATTATCCGTGAGCAGCCTGTGCCGACCAGAAGCCGGGAGGCCTTGAAAGTGCTCGTGCGGAGAAAAGTTTTCCTCTCGTGTTGTTGGGGTAGAATTCACGAAGGGTTATACGCATCTATAGTTTTACTCCCTCCCCATTGCAGCATCAAATTGAGCCTGATGAATCAATTCGATGGACGCAACGGCGAAGCGTTCCCCCAGAAGACGATAGCCTTCCCTGGTATAGTGGATATCATTCTTCGAGCCGTTTAGATCATCCGTGTCGACCCAGGCATAATGGGGATTACTCTCGGCAACCTGGACCTGAATATCGCGAACCATTGTCCAGTCCGGTCTGATAACATTCTGCATGTCCGTATCGCTGATTCGACCGATGACCACATAGATATCATCGCGGCCCAAGTCGCGTCGCAATTGGTCGAACAGTCGCTCCAGACTTGCCGCATAAACATCGCCGTGGCCTCTCTTGGCGTCTCCCTCGCCCTGCATCCAGATCAACGTAACGGTTTCAATGTCCTCTCCCTCGATTGCCGCCTTCACTTTGGCAATCAACCGCTGATACAAGTCACCCGTCACTTTTGGAGGCTGGCCCGATGAAGGCTGCCACCCCTCAACCCATCGCCAAATCGGCTGTCCGCCCTCGGAGTCTTTGACGATAATCACATTGTCTTTTCCGAATGCCCGATTGATTTCGGGCAGAAAGATATGTGTGTGATTAAAGAGCTTCATGTTGGACTGGCCGGATAAAACAAACAGATGCTTACCCATTTCTTTGCCCTGCAGCGAAGCCACCCCGAGAGAAACCAAGAGGCAAAGACACAGCCGCATTGTCTTGCTCCATCCAAACCGATACCGCACATTGTAAGGTTGCTTCATCAGTTCTTGTGGATGACTTCCACGTAAAAGGTTTGAGGACCGCGGCTTTCCCGAATCCATTCCATGGCGGGACTTTGAGGGTCGTTGGCTACTGGCACACTGATGCTTACTCCGTCATCGGTTATCTTCAGGCCTCCGGTCAGGTCCGTTTTTTGGCCAGCGATATCGACGCGGGAAACCGATTCGACGGCCCCGCCCAGATTCTTGAAATGCAGGTCAATCGCCTTGACTCCATTCACCACCGCCAAGTCGGCGTACAAGCTGCCGTCCATATGCACCGCGACCACAACACGATTATCGATACGAAAGGCCTCGAGGCTCTTCTTACCCGGATGCAGCTCGGGACCAAGGGCAGGCGTTGCTGTTAGCCCGGAATAGCTTGCCATATTCTGCCCCTCCAAAAGTCGAGCCAATGCAATGATGCTATGGCCATGGGCCGAAAGCCGATCACCCGTGAAGAAAGTGCGGTCCTTGGACGTCTCACGCTCGGAAAGGCGCGGATTTTTATAGGAAAAGAAAAACAGTTTGTATTTGTCCGCGTAATCCCAGTCATTCGTCAGCGCCCAATAGAGAAAGCGTGGGTAATTGTTGCTGATCCAGCCGGGGTTCGGGGAATTGGCCAACTCCGTCTGCCAAATCCCCATATCTCCGCGCCCGCGTGCCACGGCCGCCTCGCGAAGTTCCGCGAAAGCCATCGGCGTCATATAGTGAACATCAAGCGCATCAATGGAACCCCATGCCTCGTGGCGGTCCAGCAGCTCGACCAACTCGGACACCGGAGCCCCATGAATCCAGCCGCCGTAAACCACTTTGCCGCCGAGCTCGTGGATAATATTGGCCGCCGGCAAGTGAACACGCTTCATGTAGGTATCCAAATCCCCGTCCCAAAATCCGCTCTTGGGGTGGGCCTCATTCCAAACCTGGAAGTACTCTACTTCATAGGGGGCCTGCTTCAAGGTGCCGACAACCTTGCGTACATAATTCTCCCAATCCTGAACATGGTAGGAGGCCAGCGGTATTTTGTTCTTTCGAAAACCGCCAATGACAAATGTCTTTTCCAGCATCCAGGGCGCATCGGCTGAACGGCGCGTATAAGTCCGGCAATCATAGTCCCCATTCGGACGCACTTCGATCTCACGGCGCCAGCGATCCCCATACTCGACCTCGTAAGGGACATCCAAAGACAACTCCTCCGAAGACCAACTGGTGTTATAACCCAGCATCGGGAGCGTTTCCACACCATGCTCTTTGAACTGGGCGATTGCAGCATAGGTTGCATCCAGGTATTCGGCATCCCAAGTCCCGGGCTCAGGCTCGGCGAATTGCCAAGAGACCCCATCCCGATTCCAGCCCACGGCAACTTGCCAGAATGGAGAATCCAGATTTTCCGGCACAGCCTGGCAAACGCCACTGAAAGCGCGAAAGCTGGGCCCAGCCCACACCTCTTGCTCGGGCTTGCCATGAATGACGCTTGCAGCTGCCGACGTAACCAAAATAATTAATTTATAACTTTTAATGGATTGCATGTCCTGTAAACGAGTCAATGAGGACCGGAAAGGCTTAGCGCTTGTTTCGAACCCGGCGATTCCAGATCAAGTAAAGACCGCCGCAAAAAGCCGCCAGGATATACGGTACGGAGGATGACTCCGGAATAGCAACAGCCGTGTTCCAGTCATTGGCGATAACAAGCTCATCGTAAATGATGACATCAGAATTCTCAAGCGAGGAGCCGGTCCAGATGCCAAAACGGTCCATGCTGTCTCTGAATCCAGCCGCATCGGTAGCCGTGGCATCCGGAGAATTCTCGTCCGTGGAAGACGGGTTCACCCATAGAGAAATCGTTTCGTACTTCGTAGATACGCCCTTCTCCAGACGCATGATGACCAAGTAGGTCTCATCGACGTTGGCCGTTCCGGCCGAAATCACGCCGCGTGGCGGCGAGTTTTCCAAACGTGCGAAAAACGAGCCATCGGAAGGCGTACTGGTCAACCCAGTCAGCGAGGTATCGTGAACCGCGGAGGAATTACCCGTGATATCCAGGTAGGAAGCGATAAAATCATTTCCGTCAAATACGTCGTTATCCAGGCGCATTAAAAAGCGCAGGTAAACGGTATCCGAGGTCACGAGATTGAATTGACGCTGAACCACCGTTTGCGCGGTGCCGGTGTTTCCATTAATGCTGAGCGCGCGGTTGCCGCCATCAATGCTAATGCCGCCACTGTTGTAACTGAGCGACGTACCCGGATCGACAATACGGGAATAATTCGTGGGGGTACCGGCATAGGTGACCCAGCCTTCCGTCCAGCCGGTGCCCCCTTCCTGCCCCGAAATGGCGCCCGTGCTGTAATCGAAGCTGTCCGATGCCAAGGTTGCGGCACTGCCCTGATTCACCAACAGGAAAGTAGCCGAAATCAATAATGATAAAGCGAGTTTAGATGATTTTGTGGGGTTCATTGTAGCTTGTGTGTTTTCGATTGGGTGTGGGTGTAAGCGGTTTATGGGGATCGTTAAAACAACCTGCCTCCTGTTTATTGGTCGCCTCCCCGAGACTGGCATCGCCCGAGAACACGGACAGTCAGGCAGGGTAACCGACCAAACGAACAAGGTTTAAAGTTTATTTCTTCGAAGAAACTAACTTTGGAAGAATTGTCAACCGGATTTTTGCCAAGCTTTTCCCAAATCCACGAGAATCACCTTAGCCAACCCCGACTACGGTCGGCGGCGAGCTAACCATGACACCATTCTGTGGAACAGTACTTCATGCCTGAATTAATCAGGTAGCCGTCCCGGATTTAGGCCTTCGCGAAGCGTCCCAGGTCGATGTCGTACTTCTTTACACGCAGGCCCATTTTACGCTCGGTCAGGCCCAGGCGCCGGGCGGCTTCGGCCATATTGCTGCTGGTTTCCTTCAGAACATCGACGATCATTTCCCGCTCCAGAGCCTGAATGGCATCCTCCAAGGTGGGTGTGTCCTTCGACTCGCGGGCGGTTTTCATCTGCAAGGTGGGGGGCAAGTGATGCGCCTTGATCGACTGACCCTTGGCCAGCAGCACTGCGCGCTCGATGCAGTTCTCCAGCTCGCGCACATTTCCCGGCCAGTGATAGGCCATGAGCAAATCGATCGCGGCGGAGGAGATGCGCACCGGCTTGCCACCCTGGCGACGCGTGTACTTCTCGATGAAGTGATCGGCCAGCAGCAGGATGTCACACTTACGCACGCGCAGAGGCGGCATGTAGATGGGAAAAACGTTTAGACGATAATAAAGGTCTTCCCGAAAGGTACCCTCTTCCATCATCTTTTCGAGGTCCCGGCTGGTGGCGGCGACGACCCGCACGTCCGTCTTGAGTGTCTTCTGGCTCCCCACCCGTTCGAACTCACGCTCCTGCAAAACGCGCAGCAGCTTGATCTGCGTGCTGGGTGAGATGTCACCGATTTCGTCGAGGAAGATGGTTCCGCCGTCGGCGACTTCGAAGCGCCCCTTGCGCATGGCCAAGGCTCCGGTGAAGGCCCCTTTCTCATGCCCGAACAATTCACTCTCGATGATGGAGTCCGGCAAAGCCGCACAGTTAAACTTTACGAAAGGCTTGTTCTTGCGATCACAGTTTTCGAAAATGGCCTTGGCCACAAGCTCCTTACCGGTGCCGCTTTCCCCACGAATCAAAACCGTGGTGATGCTATTGGCCACCTGCTCGATATGGTAATAAACCGTGCGCATGTCGGCCGAGGTGCCGATCATCTCACGGGGTCGAAAATCCTGCGCAATCCGCTCCTGCAGGCGATCATTCTCCTCGCGGAGGCTCTGTATTTGCTCGGCGGCGTCCTGGCGTACCCGCGCCGCCTGGGCGATGATGGACGCGATCATGCTTAACAAACGCAGGTCCGCCTCCCAGCCGATCTGTGTATCGCGCTGACGCTCGATGCTAAGGATACCACTGACGGTGTCCTCGATTTTCAGAGGCACACACAAAAGGCTAACACTGTGGTCCAGGCCCAGCTTGGCGATAACGTCGGGATCGGCATCAAACTCCTCCGCCCAGTGAACCAAGTCCGCCACAATGACGGGCTCTCGCTTATCAACCGTGCGTTTCAGCTGCGGAGTAATTAACTCGAGGTAGGCAGAGGGACGCAAACCGCGCGGCATGCCCACCGCTTCCGACAAAAGAAAGTCCCCTGTGTCGCGATTGATAATCGTGATCGTGCCGCGTCCAAGGCCCATGAAATCCTGTAGGCGCCTGAGTAAGGGACGCACAATTTCAGTGAGGTCGAAGCTGCGCTCCAGCATCTGACTAACCGCAAAGAGAAGACTCAGCTCCTGCACGGAGCGACAGCTCACGCCTGTCACTTTATCCAGTAATTCTAGCGGCGGCCCCTCGCGCGAAAGCGAGCACCCCGGCTCACGGCATGGTGTGTCTGTCTTCATCAGCCCCGCATGAATTGCAGCTTACACGATGCCCAATAGGGGCCGTCGGTCAGGTATAAGCTACTCTTTATCTGTCAATTCAACTGAATAGCGGGAGACGGGATATACAACGCAAGTACATTTCCAAAACTTATTTAAATTTTTGTCAAGGTTAGGTTTTCTTATCCTACATTTTTGTAGGAAACGTGCCTACACAAAACGCAAATGTAGCTTCTGAAGAGGCCTATTTTCAGAGTAAAAATTGTGAGTATCTCAAAAATAAGTTTTTATCTATTTCATATTCAAGTTGTTGCAAAACCATAAAGAGAGGTTGGCACGCACTCTGTTTACTAAGCAGGCGTTTCACTCAAACCACTCAACACTCATCAGGAGGAAATTATAATGGTAGCAACACTAGAAGCACCTTCGGAAACGAAGACCGAAAAAACGATGCGCAAGGTCGCCATTTACGGTAAGGGCGGCATTGGCAAATCCACCACCACGCAAAACACCGTCGCGGCCCTGGCCGAGATGGGAAAGAAGGTCATGGTCGTCGGTTGCGACCCCAAGGCCGACTCCACCCGCCTGCTCCTCGGGGGCCTGGCCCAGCGCTCCGTGCTGGACACTCTGCGCGAAGAAGGCGAGGACGTCGAACTTGAGGACATCCGCAGCGGCGGCTTCTGCGATAGCCTCTGCGTCGAGTCGGGCGGCCCCGAGCCGGGAGTCGGCTGCGCCGGACGCGGTATCATCACCTCGATCAACATGCTTGAGCAGCTCGGCGCCTACGAGGAAGACCAGGAACTGGACTACGTCTTCTACGATGTGCTCGGGGACGTGGTCTGCGGCGGTTTCGCCATGCCGATTCGCGAAGGCAAAGCCGAGGAAATCTACATCGTCTGCTCCGGCGAGATGATGGCCATGTACGCGGCCAACAACATCTGCAAGGGCATCCTCAAATTCGCCGAAACCGGCGTCGTGCGCCTGGGCGGTCTCATCTGCAACAGTCGTAACTGCGACCGTGAAGCGGAGATGATTGAGGAGTTCGCCAAACGCCTGGGCACCCAGATGATTCACTTCGTGCCGCGCGACAACGACGTGCAGCGCGCCGAGATCAACCGCAAGACGGTCATCGATTGGAACCCGGAATGCCCGCAGGCCAACGAGTACCGCACCCTCGCGAAGAACATCGACGCCAACACGCTGAAGGTCATCCCCAAGCCGCTGAAAATCGACGAGCTCGAACAGCTGCTGATGGACTACGGCCTCTTTAAATAAGTCCGCAAAGCGGAATGACGAAGGCAGAAACCAGAATGATGAACTCACTCTCAGAATAACCAATTCGTCATTCCTTAACTGCCAACAACGCAGAATCAAAACCAACACTCAACATTTCATACAATGTCAGAAGAAACCAACAGCACCGATTCGCCCATGGGACCCACCGGCCCCAGCGCGGCGGAAGCGCGTGAGGAAATGCTCAAGGTTTATCCCAAGAAGACCCTGCGCAAGCGCGGTAAGCAGATGCTGGTCAACGAATCCCCCGGTTCACCGGCGGAGATCGGGGCCAACAGCCGCACCGTACCCGGCATCATCACCCAGCGCGGCTGCTCTTACGCGGGCTGCAAAGGGGTGGTCATCGGGCCCATCTACGACATCCTGCACATCACCCACGGCCCCATCGGCTGCGGTTGGTACAGCTGGTTGTCCCGCCGCAACATGACCAAGATCCGCGCCAAGGGCGAAGTCAACTTCCTCCAGTACAGCATGTCCACCGACATGCAGGAAGACCACATCGTCTTCGGCGGGGAAAAGCGCCTCGAGGCCGCCATCCAGGAAGCCTACGACGAGTTTCATCCCAAGGCCATCAGCGTGTACGCCACCTGCCCGGTGGGCCTTATTGGAGACGACATCCACTCGGTCTGCCGCAAGATGAAGGAAAAGCTCGGCATCAATGTGTTCGGCTTCTCCTGCGAAGGCTACAAGGGCGTTTCCCAGTCGGCCGGTCACCACATCGCCAACAACGGCGTCTTCAAGCACATGATTGGCCTGGACGACACACCGGTCGAAGCGAAGTACAAGATCAACATCCTCGGCGAATACAACATCGGCGGGGACGCCTGGGAAATCGACCGTATCCTGGCCCTCTGCGGCATCAAGATCATCGGCACGCTCTCCGGCGGGGTCAGTTATGATGAAATCTGCAACTGCCACATGGCCGACCTCAACGTCGTCATGTGCCACCGCTCGATCAACTACATGGCCGAGATGATGGAGCAGAAGTTCGGCATCCCCTGGTTCAAGGTCAACTTCATCGGTCTCGAAGGCACGAAGAAGTCACTGCGCAAGATCGCCCAGTACTTCGGTGACAAGGAGCTCGTCGACCGCGTCGAGGAGGTCATCGCCGCCGAAATGGCCGAGGTCCGGCCCGTCGTCGAAGACGTCAAGACGCGTACCACGGGCAAGACCGCCGCGCTCTTCGTCGGAGGCAGCCGTGCCCACCATTATCAGGACTTGTTCCAGGATATGGGCATGCAGGTCATCGCCGCCGGCTACGAGTTCGCGCACCGCGACGACTATGAAGGCCGCGACGTCCTGCCGCACATCAAGGTCGACGCCGACTCACGCAACATCGAGGAGCTGGAAGTTAAGGCCGACCCGGAACGCTTCAACACGCGCAACACACAGGAGCGCAAGAAGGAGCTCGAAGGCGAGGAGTTCGCATTCAGCGACTACGAGGGCATGATGCGCCAAATGGCCAAGGACACCCTGGTCATCGACGACATCTCCCACCACGAGATGGAAAAGCTCATCGACCTCTACAAGCCCGACGTCATCGGCTCCGGCATCAAGGACAAGTACGTCATCGAGAAGATGGGAGTGCCCTGCAAGCAGCTTCACTCCTACGACTACGGTGGTCCTTACGCCGGCTTCAAGGGCGCGATCAACTTCTTCAAGGAAATTGACCGCATGACCTCCAGCAAGATCTGGAAGCTCGCCCGCGCCCCCTGGCGCGACACCGGCGAAGCCCAAGCAGAAAAGTCCGAAGCCGTCCCGGCCTAATGGAATGACGAAGGATGAAACCAGAATGACGAAATGAATTTTCCCTCATTCGGATTTCTCAATTTCTCATTCCCCCAAAAACGAAACACACACTTAAACATTCAATATCGTTTGTCATGTTAGACGGAACCACAGCCGAAATCCGGGAACGCCAGCACCTGCGCGTCAATCCCGCGAAAACCTGCCAGCCCATCGGGGCCATGTACGCCGCACTCGGCGTCAACAAGTGCATGCCGCACTCCCACGGCTCCCAGGGCTGCTGCGCCTATCACCGCAGCCAGTTAACCCGCCACTACAAGGAACCGGTGGTTGCCACCACCAGCTCCTTCACCGAAGGGGCCTCCGTATTCGGCGGCCTGGCCAACCTGAAGACCGCCCTGGATAACATCTTCACCATCTACAACCCGGACATCGTCTCGGTGCACACCACCTGCCTGTCAGAAGTTATTGGTGACGACATCCCGATGATCATCAAGAAGGCCACCGAAGACGGCATCGTCCCCGAAGGCAAACTGGTCATCCACGCCAACACGCCCAGCTTCGTGGGCAGCCACGTGACCGGCTTCGCCAACCAGTGCAAGGCCTTCGTCACCTACCTGGCCGAATCCAGCGGAGAGACCAAGAATGTGGTCAACATCTTCCCGGGATGGGTCGAGCCCGCCGACATGCGCGAGCTCAAGCGCCTCGCAGCCGGGGTCGGGGTCGAGTTCATCCTCGCGCCGGATACTTCCGACGTACTGGACACAGCCCTGGACGGTGAATACCGGATGTATCCGGACGGCGGCACCAGCATCCCGCAGCTCAAGGCCATGGGTGACAGCTTCCTGACGGTGTCCCTCGGGCCACTCTCCAGCAAGCCCGCCGCCGAGGCCCTGGAAAAGAAGTGCAAGGTGCCCTTCAAGGACCTGGAGATCCCCTACGGGGTCGCCGCCACAGACGCCTTCATCGACGCCCTCCGCCTGGCCGGTGACACCGCCGTGCCCAAGGAGCTTGAGAAGGAACGCGGCCGCCTGGTCGACATGATCAGCGACATGTCCCAGTACCTGCATAAGAAGAAGGTAGCCATCTTTGGCGACCCGGACCACCTCACCAGCATGGTTTCCTTCCTGGTCGAGATGGGCATGGAGCCCGCCATCGTCATCTCCGGCACACCGGGCAAGAAGTGGGAGCAGAACATCCGCAACATCTGCGCCCCGGTCAACCCAGACGTCGAAGTGCGCGCCTTCAGCGACATCCACTTCCTGCACCAGTGGATCAAGAACAACCCGGTGGACCTCGTCATGGGGAACACCTACGGCAAGTACGTCGCCCGCGAGGAAAACCTGCCCTTCATCCGTTTCGGATTCCCGATTATGGACCGGGTCGGCCACCGCGCCTTCCCCACCGTGGGGTATATGGGCGGCATGCGCATCGTCGAAAAAATCACGGACGCGATGTTCGACAAGCGCGACCGCGAAGACCCGGACCACGAAGTGGAGTTGGTGCTCTAACCAGAGCGCCAACCCCTTCGGGGAAACGGCCTCATCACACAGCCCTTCGGGGCTCACTTTCCAAACCAAACACACCACACTGACCATGAACCCGATATTAAAGAAAGCACTCAACGACCAGGTTAACGGAGAGTTGGCCGCCTCACAGGCCTACTACGCCATGGCCCTGTGGTGCGAAGACAAAGCCTACGCCGGCTTCGGCAAGTTCTTCTATAAGCAGGCCGCGGAGGAGCGCGAACATGCCCAACTGTTCGCCCAACACCTGCTCGACCGCGGCGCCCGCCCCGAGCTGGGCACGCTGGAAGCGCCGCAGGCTGAGTTCGGCAAACTGACCGAAGTGGCCGCCCTGGCGGAAACGCTGGAGCAACGCAACAGCGCCAGCATCCAGCACTGCTATGAGCTGGCCCTGGAGGTCAAGGACTACGCCTCCTACCCGATCCTGCTGAAGCTCATCGAAGAGCAGGTCGAGGAGGAAGCCTGGGCCGCCAACATGGTCACGCTGACCAAACGGGCCGAGTGCTCCGGCGCCACCTACAACCTGGACCGCCACATCGTGCAGTCCCTCGAATCGTCAGAAGACGATTCTTCGAATGCAGAATAACGAAATCCGAATGAAGAAAATCATGGTCCCTGACCCTTACGAACTATCGAAGAAAAAATAAGGTTCAACTCATGCGCCTCCTTCCACAGCACAAGCGAATCTTCTCTGAGAGTGGGTACAGCCTTCGCCATCATGCGCAGCCAGTGCTTGGTCTCACGGGATTCCTTACGACAGTAGGAAATCTTTTGAAGGAATTCCTTCTTGGTATGTGCATCATCTGCCTCGCAGTAATTTGCCCCAACACTCGTTCCCGCCCTTACCAACTGGCTTATCAAGGGCTTGGTAATCGGGTCCACAGATACCATTCGGCAAAATCCAATAACCGCTTCGCCGAATTTCGCCGTTCGGTCCTCCAGGTCGTAGTTAGTGGGCATATTCACATCACTAGTGAATGCATCTTCATTCGTCCTTATTTAAGTTATTCCTCATTCTGATTTCATAATTCCTCATTCACTTACAGCGATGAACACAGCAACCACACCCGAAGCCATCCAGGTCCTGACCGACCGCACCGACCAGGTGTGGACCAAGGGCTCCGGCAAGGCTTTCAAGTGCGACCGCAAAAGCACGGCCGGCTCCGTTACCCAGCGGGCCTGTGCTTTCTGCGGTTCGCGGGTGGTGCTGTATCCCATAGCCGACGCCCTGCATATCGTGCATGGCCCCATCGGTTGCGCGGTCTATAACTGGGACATCCGCGGCGCCATGTCCAGCGGCCCCCAGCTTCACCGCAACAGCTTTTCCACCGATCTCGCCGAAAAGGAAGTCATCTTCGGCGGCGAGAAGAAGCTCAAGGAATCCCTCGTCGAGCTTATCGAGTACTACAAGCCCAAGGCGGCCTTCGTCTATTCCACCTGCATTGTCGGGCTCATCGGCGACGACGTCGATGCCGTCTGCAAGTCGGTCACGCAAGTTACCGGCGTCGACTGCATCCCGGTTGACTCGCCCGGCTTCAAGGGCACCAAGAAGAGCGGTTACCAGGCCGCTTGCGAGGCCGCCTTCAAACTCGTCGGCACCGGCGACACCGGCGGCATCTCCAAGTACAGCATCAACCTGCTGGGCGAGTTCAACATCGCCGGCGAGGCCTGGATGATCCGTGAGTATTTTGAAAAAATCGGCATCGAAGTCGTCGCGACCATCACCGGTGATGGCCGCGTGGACGACCTGCGTCGCTGCCACGGAGCCGCTCTCAACCTGGTGCAGTGCTCCGGCTCCATGACCCATCTGGCCAAGAAGCTGAAGGAAGACTACGGCATCCCGATGCAGCGGGTATCCTTCTTCGGTTTCGAAGACACCGCCCGCGCGCTCTACGCCGCCGCCGAATACTTCGGCGACGAGGACTTGATGAAGCGCGCTCAGGAGCTGGTTCGCTCGGAGATCGCCAAGTACGCCCCCACCCTTCGCGCCTACAAAAAGCTGCTCAAGGGCAAGAAAGCCGCGCTCTACGTCGGCGGTGCCTTCAAAGCCTTCTCCCTCGTCACCGCGTTGCGTACCCTGGGCATGCAAACCGTCCTGGCGGGTACCCAAACCGGCAGTGCCGAGGACTACGAGCAGCTCAAGGAAATCTGCGACCCCGGTACCGTCATCGTGGATGACTCCAACCCGCTCGAGCTGGCCAAGTTCGTTCTGGAAAAGGACGTCGACCTCTTCATCGGCGGCGTCAAGGAGCGCCCCATCGCTTTCAAGCTCGGCGTCGCTTTCTGTGACCACAACCACGAGCGCAAGATTCCCCTGGCCGGCTTCGAGGGCATGGCCCACTTCGCCGACGAGGTGGCCCGCAGCGCCCTCAGCCCCGTCTGGAAATTTGCCCCCCGCCGCAGCCTGCCCCGCGTCACCCAAAACAAGGAAGGAGTTTCGGCATGAGCAACTTCGCCGTCAGAATCGACCGCACCACCGCCGCGGGCGCGCCCACCGAAGGGCCCGAGCCGAAGGCCGCCACACGCAACGCCTGCAAGCTGTGCAGCCCGCTCGGCGCGGCCATGGTCTTCAAGGGCGTGCGCAACTGCCTGCCCTTCCTGCACGGCAGCCAGGGCTGCGCGACCTATATCCGCCGCTACATGATCAGCCACTTCCGCGAGCCGGTCGACATCGCTTCATCCAGCTTCTCCGAGGACGACGCCATCTTTGGCGGCGCGCGCAACTTCGCCGTGGGCGTGGACAACGTCATCGCGCAGTACGAGCCCGAGGTCATCGGCGTGGCCACCACCTGCCTCTCCGAAACCATTGGTGAGAACATGCTCGGCATGATCAAGGACTACAAGGAACGCCACGAAGGCGACGGCCCGCCGCTGGTCCACGTTTCCACCCCCGCTTACACCGGTACGCACAGCGACGGCTACTACGCCGCAATCAAGGCGGTCCTGCAGGAGTTCGTCCAGCCCCTCAACCTCACCCTTTCGCATCAGGTCAACATCCTGCCGCCCATGTGCTCCTGCGCCGACCTGCGCCACCTGCGCGACCTCTGCGCGCTCTACGAGCTCGAGGCCACCATCGTCCCCGACTACAGCGACACCCTCGAAGGCGCGAGTTGGGACGCCTACCACCGCATTTCGCCCGGCGGTACATCCGTCGAGGACATCGCCGAGATGAGCGCCTCCAAGGCCACTCTCGAAATCGGCCACACTCAGGCCGGGCGTAAGGATAGCGCCGGAGTCTGGCTGGAAAAAGAACACGGCGTACGCCGCGAGGCCCTCGGCTGGCCCCTCGGTATTCGCCTCAGCGATGAGTTTTTCGCCTCCCTATCTCTCATATCGGGTAAGACAATGCCGGAGACCGTCGCGGCTGAACGCGGCCGTTTGGTGGACGCCTATGTGGACGCCCACAAGTACGTATCGGGCCGACGTGCGGCGGTCTTCGGCGAACCCGATCTGGTCGTGGCCCTGGCCTCCTTCCTCAGCGAAATCGGCATCCGCCCGGTCATCTGCGCCACTGGCTCGAAGCTCAAAGGCTGGCGCGAGCTGCTGGCCGGCGAAATCGACGGCGGCATCGACGACATTGAAACCATCGCCGGGGCCGACCATGCCAAAATCGCCGAACGCACCCGCGCCCTCGAGCCCGATCTCATGGTAGGCTCCAGCAAGGGCTATCCCATCGCCCGCGAGCTGGACATCCCCCTTGTGCGCGTCGGCTTCCCCATCCACGACCGCATCGGCTCGCAGCGGCAGCTCACCATGGGCTACCGCGGCACCCAGGAACTTTTCGACCGCGTCGTCAACGCCCTGCTGAAAGTCAAGCAGGACGACTCCGACACCGGATTCAGCTATCTATGAGAAAATGACGAATGACCAATTTTGAATGACGAAAGGAACTACCATGAAAAACGAATCAACAAATTTTGTAGAAGAAAGCACTAGCAATTCCACATTCGGGCTTCCTCATTCGTCATTGAACGAAGCGCCCGATCCAGACGCCATCAATCTGGACAACCACCCGTGCTTCAACAAGGAGGCGTGCTCGAGCTTCGGGCGCATCCACCTGCCCGTCGCGCCAAAGTGCAACATCCAGTGCAACTACTGCAACCGCGACTTCGACTGCGTCAACGAAAGCCGCCCCGGTGTCACCTCCAGCGTGCTTTCGCCCGGACAGGCCCTCGTCTATCTAGATAAAATCATGGAGCAGCGCGAAGACATCGCGGTCGTCGGCATCGCCGGCCCCGGCGACCCCTTCGCCAATCCGGAGGAGACCATGGAAACCTTCCGCCTCGTGCGCGAGAAGTACCCGAAGATGATTCTCTGTCTTTCCACCAACGGCCTCGGCCTGACGGAGGAGTACGTTCAGGAACTCGCGGCGCTGAAGGTCAGCCACGTGACCATCACCATGAACGGCACCGACCCGGAAATCGCCGGCCAGGTTTACGCCTGGGCCCGTCACGAAAAGCGCATTTACCGCAAGACCGAGGCCGGGCGCATCATGATCGAAAAGCAACTCCAAGCCATCCGGTGGATCAAGCAGTACGGCATGATCGCCAAGGTCAACTCCATCATCGTGCCGACCGTCAATGACGCGCACATCCCGGAAATTGCCAAAACCGTTTCCGAGCTCGGAGCGGACATCATGAATTGCATCCCGCTCCTGCCCACGCACAACACCGCTTTTGAACACCTGCCCGAACCGGACGCCAAGATGCGCTTCGCCCTGCGCCTCAAGTGCGGCGAGCACGTCAACCAGATGACGCACTGCGCCCGTTGCCGCGCCGATGCCGTCGGGCGCCTCGGCCAGCAGAACACCGACGAAATCCAGGAGCTTATCCGCGCCTGTTCGCGCCTGCCGCTCAAGCCGCAGGACGAGCGCCCCTACGTGGCCGTGGCCACCCGCGAGGGCATGCTGGTCAATCTCCACCTCGGCGACGCACGCAGCTTTACCGTCTTCGGCGTCGACCCCGAGGACGAAACCGAGTTCGTCGCCGTCGACACCCGCCGCGCTCCCGAACCCGGCGCCGGCTCGATGCGCTGGGCCGTCCTCGCCGACAAGCTGAAAGACTGCAAGGCCATCCTGGTCAACGCCGCCGGGCCCTCACCGAAGCGAGCCCTGGAAGCCGCCGGCATCCGCGTCATCGAAATGGAAGGCATGATCGACATGGGCCTCTCCCACGTTTTCCACAACGAAGAGCTGCCCAGCAGCGTGGCACGGCGCTTTACCACCTGCGGCGCGGGAGTCTCCTGCGGCGGCGACGGCACCGGCTGCGGCTAAGCCTCTGTATCATATATGTAATACAGATTACACTTTCCAATAACGACACTCAAAAACGAACCAAGCATTCCCATGAACAAGCCCGAACATCACCTATTCATCTGCGGCAGCGCCCGCGCCAGCGGCGAACTCAAAGGCGTCTGCTGCAACAAGGACTCCGTGGCCCTGCTCTCCTACACCCAGAGCGAGATCCAGGACCGCATGCTCAACGGCGTGGAAGTCTCCATGACCGGCTGCCTCAACATGTGCACCCGCGGCCCCGTGGTCATTGATTACCCGGCCGGGCGCTTCTATGAAAAGGCCACCGAGGGGCTCATCGACGAGATCCTCGACGCCATCGAAGACGGCGAGGTCTGCGAAACCAACCTCATTGAGGATTAACCTTAACCTTGTCAAAGCGATCATGAAGCTGTCCGCCCGCAATCAGATAAAGGGAGAAATCGTTTCCCTGACTACTGGAGCCTTGAACACAGAAATCGTTCTCGAACTCTCTTCCGGCCTGCAAATCGTCAGCATTATTACCAATTCCTCGGCCCAGGCATTAGGGCTGAAAGTTGGCTTGGAAGCCGTCGCCATCATCAAGGCCAGCAACGTCATGATCGGCATCGAGGAATAAGCCATGGACACACGCCCGCCATACCTTATCGACACAACGCTGCGCGACGGCGAGCAAGCGGCGGGTGTGGCCTTTACGCTCTCCGAAAAGCTGGCCATCGCCAGGAAGCTCGCCGACGCCGGCGTGCCGGAACTGGAGGTGGGCATTCCGGCCATGGGCGACAGTGAAATCTCGCACATCGCGACCATTGCCGCCTCGGAATTGCCCTGCCGCATCCTCACCTGGGGACGCGCCACCATGACCGACCTCGCCGCGGCCACCATGACCGGCGCGCACGGCTTCCACTTCTCGCTGCCGGTCAGCCGCCTGCACCTGTCCATCTGGAAAAAGGACGAGGCCTGGGTCTTCCGCACTTTGGAAAAACTCGCCACCGAGGCGCAGCACCACTTCGAGTATTTCAGCGTCGGCGCACAGGACGCCTCCCGTTCCGACCCAGGTTTTTTGCGTGAATTCCTGGATGCGGCGGCGGGCTCCGGCGCACGGCGGCTTAGACTGGCGGACACCGCCGGGCTGCTTCATCCACTGGCCACCCACGAGTTGTTCGCCATGCTCCGCCCGATCAGCGATATCGAGCTGGAGTTCCATGGGCACAACGATCTCGGTATGGCCGTGGGCAACACCGTGGCCGCCTTCCTCGGCGGTGCCGACTGCGCCAGCGTAACCGTCAACGGCCTCGGCGAACGCGCCGGCAACGCGCCCCTGGAGGAGGTCGCCGCCGCGCTCAAGCACGCGGCCGACATCGAGCTGCCCCTCTCTTTCAAACAATTCGGCGAGCTGAGCGATCTCGTGGCGCAAGCTTCCGGACGCCGTCTGCGCTACGACAAGCCCGTGACCGGCCCGGCCTGCTTCCGCCACGAATCCGGCATCCACCTTGCCGGCCTACAAAAGGATCGCCGCAGCTACGAAATTATTTCCCCCGGCGATGTCGGACGCGACCAGCCCGGCGTAGTCATCGGCCGCCATAGCGGCTCAGCCGCCCTGATGGAAGCCGCCGAAACCCTTGGCATGCCGCTCACGCGGGAACTCGCCAGTCTGCTCCTGCCCGCGGTACGTCGCCGTGCCGAAACCTTCGGGCACGCTCTGCCCAAAGACGAATTACGTTCACTTCTTGAAAATTTCCTTAACCCAACCATGTCATGAGCTTCCTTATTTATCATTGCGACGGCGTGCGCTACGCGCGCGTCGACTCGATCAAACTGACCGGCGCGGACGGCGTGCTGGCCCGATTCCTCATGCAAAACAGTCATGTGGAAACCCCCTTCGCCTGGCAGTTGAGCGACGCCGACATAATCCAGCTGGCGCGGCCCGACCTCAACCCGACCGAGCATCGCCTCATTCTCGATATGATGCCGGGCGATTCTCACGAGATCAGCCTCTACCACGTCACCTATCTTCAAGGATCGTCCGAACTGGACGAGAGCGACGTCGTACTGGCCAGCCGCATCCTCTTTCAAGCCACCGAACCGGGGGCGGCCGTCGCACTCAAGCGCGCCTTCACCCTCGATAAGCCGGAAAGCAGCCGCCAGATGCTGGAAGCCATGCGGCTGACCGGCGGCACCCTTCGCGGCAAGTATTTCTGGGCCAAACCGAAAATGGACATCGGCGCGGCTGTCTGCCCCTCCTCCACTTCTGTCCACGAGAACACCCAACCATTAGTAGAAGCATGAAACTGACAGTACTTTACGGAACGGAGACGGGGAACAGCAAAGGCCTCGCTCAGAAAGTCGCCGCCAAAGGCGCGAAAAACGGCGTGGAGGTAGACGTCATCGACCTGGCCACCTATTCGGTCGATCAACTGGCCGAGCTCGACCATCCGACGCTCGTCATCATCTCCACCTGGGACGAAGGCCTGCCGCCGCCCAAGTGCGTCGATTTCGTCAACGCGCTCAAGAGCCGCGCCGAACCGCTGAGCAACCTACGCTACAGCGTACTGGCCCTCGGCGACACCGAGTACACGCTCTTCTGCGAATGCGGCAAGCAGGTCGACGCCAAGTTGGCCGAGCTTGGGGCCGAGTGCCTCCTGTCACGCACCGACCTGGGCGCGGACTTCATGGTCAGCTACATCGGCTGGTCCAAGAACTTCTGGAAGACCCTGGCCAAAGTCTACGGCGTAGCCGCCTGATTTTCATCCATCACATTCATCATTAAAGCTCACCTATCATGGACACCGTCACAGCAACGAAGCTCAAGACGGTGGACGCCAACGAGGCCGTCGCCTCGGTCGCCTACCGCCTGAGCGAAATTATTTCCATCTATCCGATCACGCCGTCCACGCCCATGGGCGAATTTAGCGACGAATGGAGCGCCGCGAACAAGCCGAACCTCTGGGGCGAAGTGCCCCAGGTCGTGCAAATGCAAAGTGAGGCCGGCGTCGCCGGCGCCTTCCACGGCACCCTCATGGGCGGCTGCTTGTCGTCGACTTTCACCGCCTCGCAGGGCCTGCTCCTGATGATTCCGGTGATGTACAAGCTGGCCGGCGAGCTGACCCCCACGGTCATGCACGTCTCCGCCCGCTCTCTCGCCACCAACGCGCTCTCGATTTTCGGGGATCACAGCGACGTCATGGCCTGCCGCCAGACCGGCTTCGGCATGCTCGCTTCCAACTCCGTGCAGGAAGCGCAGGACCTGGCCGCCATCGCGCACGCCGTCACGCTCAAGACACGCGTGCCCTTCCTGCATTTCTTCGACGGCTTTCGCACTTCGCACGAACTGAACTCCATCCAGCCTATCGCGGACGAGGATCTGCTCGGCCTGCTCGACGAGGAGTCCCTGGCCGCCTTCTACGACCGGGCTCTCACGCCGGATAATCCGACCGTGCGCGGCACCGCGCAGAATCCGGACACGTATTTCCAGGCCCGCGAGGCGGTGAACTCATATTACAAGAAGACGCCAGGCATCGTGCAGGAGGTGATGGACAACTTCGCCCGCCTCACCGGGCGCGTCTACAAGCTCTTCGACTATTACGGTCATCCCAGCGCCGAGGAAGTCATCATCATGATGGGCTCCGGGGTCGAAACCGCCGCCGCCACCGCCGAGTATTTGAATACCCGCGGCCGCCGTTGCGGCGTGCTGGCTGTGCGCCTGTACCGTCCCTTCAACACCCACGCTTTCCTGCACGCACTGCCGAAGACCGTGCAGTCCGTCGCAGTGCTGGACCGCACCAAAGAACCCGGTTCCATCGGCGAGCCGCTCTACCTGGACGCCTCTCTGGCCTTCCGCAAGGGTGCACGTTGCCGCAACCAGTGCCGCCCCCTCGACCCGCTGGTGGTGGGTGGCCGTTACGGCATCGGCTCGAAGGAGTTCACCCCCGCCATGGGCAAGGCCGTTTTCGACAACCTTGTCACCGAATGGCCCAAGGACCACTTCACCGTGGGCATCCGCGACGACGTCACCGACCTGTCGCTGCCGGTGGACGAGGACTTCAGCCTGCCCATGCCCGGGACCAAGGCCGCGGTCTTCTTCGGCCTCGGCTCAGACGGCACCGTGGGCGCGAACAAAAACACCATCAAGATCATCGGCGAGGCCACCCCGCTGCACACGCAGGCCTACTTCGTCTACGACTCGAAGAAGTCCGGCGGCCTTACCACCTCGCACCTGCGTTTCGGGCCCGAGCCCGTTAAGGCTCCTTACCTCGTAGACGAGGCCGGTTTCGTCGGTTGCCACCAGCCGCAGTTCCTCGGGCGCGTGGACATGCTTTCGCGCCTGGCCAAAGGTGGCGTCTTCCTGCTCAACAGCCCACTGCCCGTGGACAAAGTCTGGGACAGCTTGCCGAGTGAAGTCCAGGAAGCGCTGATCGCCAAGAAGGCCAAGTTCCACGTCATCGACGCCTACAAAGTCGCCGGGGAAACCGGCATGGGCCGCCGCATCAACACCATCATGCAGGTCTGCTACTTCGCCCTGAGCGACGTGCTCGACACCGCCGAGGCCATCGACCGCATCAAGGCCGCCATCGAGAAAACCTACGGGCGCAAAGGCCCCAAGGTCGTCGAGATGAACAAGGCCGCTGTCGACGCCGCCCTGGCCCACCTGCACGAAGTCGAGGTGCCCGCCGAGGCCAGCTCCGCTCCGGCCAACGTCCAGTGGGTGCCGCCGGACGCGCCGGACTTCGTCCAGCGCGTCACCTCGCAGCTCCTGGCCGGCAACGGCGACCTGCTGCCCGTCAGCGCCTTCCCGGTGGATGGCACCTGGCCGACGGCCACCTCCCAGTATGAGAAGCGCCGCATCGCAGCCGAGATTCCAATCTGGGACGCCGAAACCTGCACCCAGTGCAACAAGTGCAGCCTCTTTTGTCCGCACGCCGCCATCCGGCCCAAGGTCTACGACGAGGCCGAGCTGGCCAACGCTCCCGAGGGTTTCCGCAGCACGCTCTTCAAAGGGCCCAAGGCCGACGGCAAGGTCTTCACCATCCAGGTATTTCCCGAGGACTGCACCGGCTGCAACGCCTGTGTCGAACTTTGCCCGGCTACGGACGCCGAGGGCCGCCGGGCCATCGAGATGACGCCCATCGAGGCGCGCCTCGAGCAAGAAAAGGTCAACGTGGCGTTCTTCCAAAAGCTCCCCGCCGAGGACGTCGACCCGGCCAAGGTCAGCGCCAAGAGCATCAGCCTGCGCCAGCCGCTCTTCGAGTTCTCCGGCGCCTGCTCCGGCTGCACCCAGACGCCTTACGTGCGCATCCTCACGCAGCTCTTCGGCGACCACCTGCTAATGGCCAACGCCACCGGCTGCTCCTCCATTTACGGCGGCAACCTGCCGACCACGCCGTATTGTCAGGACGACAAAGGGCGAGGTCCGGCCTGGGCCAATTCCCTCTTCGAGGACAACGCGGAGTTCGGCCTGGGCCTGCACCTGGCGGCCAAGCGCCGCACCCAAATGGCCACGCAGCTTCTTGAGAAGATGCGTCCGGCACTGGGCGACTCCATCGTCGATGCCATCAAGAACGCATCGGACAACGATACCAAGCGCTTCCATATCGAAGGCTTGCGCAAGCTCCTGGCGGGCCTCGACAGTCCCGAGGCCAAACGCCTCGGCAAGCACCTCGACTACCTGGTGGGTAAGACCACCTGGATCGTCGGTGGCGACGGCTGGGCCTACGACATCGGCTACGGCGGCCTCGACCACGTCCTCGCCAGCGGGCACGACGTCAACGTGCTGGTGCTCGACACCGAGGTTTATTCCAATACCGGCGGCCAAGCCAGCAAGGCCACGCCCATCGGGGCGCAGGCCAAGTTTGCCGCCGCCGGGAAGGAAATCCCCAAGAAGGATCTCGGCCAGATCGCCATAAGCTACGGCGGGATTTACGTCGCGCAAATCGCCCTCGGGGCCAACGAACAGCAGACCATCGACGTGCTTCGCGAAGCCGAGAGTTATCCAGGCCCGTCCCTCGTGATCGCCTACGGCCCCTGTGCCGCGCACGGCATCGACCTCGCCCTCGGCCCGCAACGTCAGAAGGCGGCAGTGGATAGCGGTTACTGGCCGCTCTACCGGTTCGACCCGCGTAACGCCGAGAAGGCCCTGCCACTGTTCCGCTTGGAGTCCTTCGAGCCATCCATCACGGTGGGCGATTTCATGAAGCAGGAAAACCGCTTCCGCTCCTTGCAGAGGTCCGACCCGGAACGCGCCGACGCCCTGGTCGAGCTCGCTCAGGCCCACGTCAACAAGCGCTGGAAAAAGCTCGAGCTGTTGGCCGCCAACGCCGACCTCGAAGACGACGATGACGACGGCTGGGGTTGAGCCCGGCGTCGTCACCGCGAGCGATGAAAGCCCTTTATGCCCCCCTTGATTGATTCCCCGGATACCGCGATCAACCACTGCGATATCTCTCCCTGGATTCTCGCATCAGAGGAGTTCAACAGCGCACCCCGGCCGATCCAAATCGCCGGGGTGCGTGAGTCCAACCGGCACTTCTTCAGCATGCTGGACGACATCGGGGAGCCACGCCGCCGGGGGCAGGTTTTTCACGATTACCTCGATGTCACCTTCGCGCTGCACCAGTGGGAAAACCACCGTGGCAAGGCACGCAGCAGCCTGCGCAACAGCTACGTGCGCTTCCTGCGCGGCTGGGGCCTGGAAAGCAACGGCGTCGAAGGCGCCGTCCTGAAGAGCTGGGTGCAAAGCCGCTTCGGCATCGCCCCGACCTACCACAAGGGCATCCTGCGGCAGGACGGCGGCGAGGAGGACCAGCGCTTTGCCGTCGACCGTATGAAGGGCAGCCTGAAGACCAATGCCATCTACTCCCAATTCGATCTACTCTACGAGTTCTGCCAGTACGAGTGGCAGCGCCGCAGACCGGATAGCCTCACCCTGCCGCTGTATCGTGGCACCAATGACGCCGAGGAGCATCCGGTCATCAGACGTAAGGAAAAACGAGAAAGCTGTGTGCGCCTGAACAACCTTGTTTCGTTCACCTCCGATCGCGAGAAAGCTTGGGAGTTCGGGTCAACCGTCTGGGAAAGCATCGTGCCGGCTTGCAAAATCATCTTCTTCAGCGGACTGCTACCCGACAGCCTGCTGTGGGGAGAGGACGAGTACCTCGTCATCGGCGGGCACTACTGGGTCAAGGAACTGTTGTACTGATGAGCCTGCGGGAACACATACGCGCCGGGATGCTCGGCCTGCTGGTGGGGGACGCCTGCGGCGTGCCTTACGAATTTCGCCGTCCGGATGAGCTACCGCCCATGGATGCGCTCGACATGGAGCCACCTCAAGGCTTTCTACGCACCTATGCCCACGTGCCGCTCGGCACCTGGTCGGACGACGGCGCCCAGGCCCTGTGCCTCTTTGCCTCCCTGCTGGCCTGCCGGCAGTATCACGCGCATGACTTCGCCAGCCGCCTGCTACGCTGGCACGACAAAGGTTACCTGGCGGTGGACAACTACGTCTTCGACATCGGCAACCAGACCAGCGTCTCCATCGCCCGGCTGAAGAAGGGGCTCGTCACCAGCGACTCCGGCCTGAGCGGCGAGCGCAACAACGGCAACGGCTCGCTCATGCGCAGCCTGCCTTTGGCCCTGCTCCATCGCGGCGACGATGTCGCACTGGTGGTCGACGCCCAGCGGCAGTCCAAGCTGACCCACAAGCACCCGCGCTCGCAGATATGCTGCGCCTTGTACTGCCTGTGGGCACGCCGCGAATGGCAACGTCACCCGAATCCCTGGGCCGACGCGGTGGACACCTTGCGTGGTCTCTATCGGGTCAACCCGGGCTTCACCCGCGAGCTGGAGGAGCATGTCC
This sequence comes from Verrucomicrobiia bacterium, assembly GCA_030432235.1. Taxonomy (GTDB): domain Bacteria; phylum Verrucomicrobiota; class Verrucomicrobiia; order Opitutales; family Cerasicoccaceae; genus JAUIHT01. The sequence goes on from JAUIHT010000003.1 coordinate 222,873, forward strand.
GCCCCGACGAACCGCCCGCCGGTCACGGCAGCGGCTACGTGGTGGATGCCCTGCATAGCGCACGGCTGGCCTGTGAAGAAGACAGCTACGAAGCCATCATCAAACGCGCCATCTCCCTCGGTCACGACACCGACACGACCGCCTGCATCGCCGGGGGCATCGCGGGCCTGCGCCACGGCGTGGAAAGCATCCCGGAGAAGTGGCTGCAACGACTCAGGGGCAAGGACATCCTGGCCATGCTCGGCCTCTATGAAGCGCTCCCCGAAACGGTGGAGTCTCAACCATAGACGTTCACGGCCGTGGTTTTGAAAATGAGCTGAATCGGCATGCCCGAACGAATTTCCAACTCCTGCACAGCGAGCGAGGTCAATTCCACCGCAATCGGCGGCAGGTAAGGCGCTTCGTCCAACAGCGTGACCAGCAGGATGCGGCCTTCCACTTCCTCCAGCTTGAGCACGCGCGCCTCCAGACAATTCCGGGCGGAGAGACCTTGCGGCGACTTGAGCGCAACCAGGATTTCGTTGGCGCGCAGCCCGATGGTGATGGCCACATCCTCGGCCTGATGAAAGGGTGGAACCAAAACTTCGGGGCCGTCTCCGCTCTCACCCAGGCGCAGGCGGCATAGCGTCTCCGAACGCTCCACCACGCGGGCCCACTGTACGTTTTCAAAGCCCTCCTGCGAAGCCGTTCCGTAAACCCGGGGATCGGTAAAGACCTCCACCGGCTTGCCGCGCGTCACGATTTTACCCTCCTGGATGGCCAGCACCTCGTCGCACAGCGCCTGTAGCTCCAGCGGCTGGTGGGACACGATGAGAATCGGCGCCTCGAACTCCTCGCGCACCCGCTGGAGGAAAGGCAGGATGCGGTGCCTCAGCTTGCCGTCGAGTGAGGACAACGGTTCGTCCAGCAGCAAGAGACGCGGCCCGGAGCACAAGGCACGCCCGAGGGAAACCCGCTGACGCTCCCCTCCCGAAAGCGTATCCACCGAGCGCTCCATGAGCGGTGTCAGCTCCAGCATCGTCGCCACCTTGTCGAGGACGGCCTCGACGTCGAGTCCCTGAGCGTGAGCCCGCGCTGCCCCCGCCAGAAGATTTTTACGCACGCTGCGGCGCGGAAATAAAAGCAGGTCCTGCGGCACATAGCCGATCCCGCGAGCCTCGGGCGGCAGGGACTTACCGCCCTCCAGCCACGTGGTATCCTTGAAAACCAGACGCCCCCGGGCATTGCGGCGCAACCCGGCAACGGTTTCGAGCAACGTCGTCTTGCCCGAGCCGGACGGACCGAAGACGCCCGTCACGTGCGCGTCGAATCCCGCCTCCACCTTCAGGTCGAAACGATCCAACGGCACTCGCAAGGCCATCTCCAGCCAGGGCGTGCTCATGCGCGCTTTACGGGTTCACGACGGCGCGGCCCCAGCAGCCACTCCATCAGAAAGACAGCAGTGAACCCGATCACCAGAGCGATGCCGAGCAGGAGGTTGGCGCGGGGAAAATTGCCCGACTGCTGGGCACTGTAAATGGCCGAGGCGAGCGTCTGCGTGCGGCCCGGGATATTACCGGCCACCATGATGGTCGCTCCGAACTCGCCCATGGCCCGGGTGAACCCCAGGATCGTAGCCGCCGCCAGACCCTTGGATGCCAGTGGCAGGGTGATGACGAAGAAAGTTTTGCAGGCGCTGTAGCCGAGTGTGCGGGACATCGTCTCCAGACGGGGATCCACCTCCTCAAAGCTGACTCGCGCGGCGCGCACCACCAGTGGCAGAGACATCACCGCATAGGCGACGATGACGCCCTTCCAGGTCAGGATGATGTCGAGGTCGAAGCCAAGCGTGTCGCGCCCCAGGACCCCGGCGTCCGCCAGCACATACAACAACAAGTAGCCAACCGCGGTCGGGGGCAGCACCATCGGCAGCGTGACCAAGGCGGAAACCGCACGCTTGCCCGGGAACTCATAGCGCGCCAAACCGTAAGCTAGCGGAATCGCCGGAATCAGGACGAACGCAGTCGCCAGCAGCGCCCAGCAAACCGTGTGGATGACGACTTCCAATACCGGTGACATGATCATTCAGTTCTCAGGCACGATGAATCCGTTTTTTATAAAGATAGCGCGTGCCTGAGGTCCGCTCAAAAATGTCAGAAATTCTTCGCCGAGCTCCGGCTGCTTGCTACCAACCAGAATCGCCGCGGAATAATCTATCGAGGCAGTCTTGGCCAAAGGCACCTCGTATATCAGGCGCAATGCATTGGCACGCGGCAGGTAATCGCTGCGGTAAACGACGGCCAGGATGTCCCGCTTCATCTCCGCCTGGAAAAGGGCCGCACGCACATCGGGGCAGAGGGACATCCTGCCCTCAAGCGCATCCCAGACCGTTTTCCCATCGGACGTTTTCAACGATTTCAGCCAACCTTCGGCATAGAGACCTGCCGGAACATGCGCCGGATCGCCAATCGCCAGATAGGAAAAATCCAGCGAGGGCAGTTCCCGTGGGTCGCTCAGGCTGAAACCCGAATCGGCATTGCCGACGAGTACCAGTTGGTTGTGCAAAATCGTCCGGCGGGAGCCGGGCAAAACTTCACCGCTTTCCTCAATCACGTCCATCCAGTGTTGATTCGCGCTCAGGTAAACGTCCGCCCGGGGCGCCGCCTGGATTTGCCGGGCCAGCGCCCCCGAGCTGGCGAAGTTGTAAACCAGCTCCACCGGATGTGTTGCCTGAAAGGCCTCGCCGATTTCCTCCACCGCATCCGTCAAGCTGGCCGCGGCAAAGATGACCAGGGTCTCCCGCTCTTCACCGTCCCGCCCGCAACCACCAAGCACAACGAGCAGGAAAAGCATCAGTCCTCCCTGAATCCAATATCTCATGCCTGGAATTCAGCAGAACCAGTACCACGAAGGCAACGAAGCAAAACTACAACACGGACTAATGGTGGCCAGCGGCCGAACTTGGTATCGGCGGACCCCAAAATGGCAAAAGTCGGCATTGCTGTGATCGGGGAACTACGCAGGCTTCTTCCGAATGGATTGGGTAACGCTGGGACTGATTTCCGCGGTCGTCCTCGGATTGTACGACCTCGGCAAGAAGCATGCCGTGCGCGACAACGCGGTATTGCCGGTGCTTTTCTGGGCGCAGGTGGTTGCAGCGTCGATCTGGTTACCATGGGTAATTTTGAGTCATGTGCGCCCAGATTGGATCCCATTGAATTTCCTTCGGGTCGAATCGATCGACGCCTTGGGGCATGTGCGACTCTTTGCAAAGTCGGCCCTGGTCGGAACCTCCTGGGTCTTCGCCTATTTTGCTTTAAAGCACCTTCCTATTTCGCTGGTGGCGCCGATTCGGGCAACCAGCCCGGTGTGGACTTTGTTCGGGGCGTTTTTTCTTTTGGGTGAGCGCTTCAACGGCCTGCAATGGACCGGGATTGCTGTCACACTCGGGGGCTTTTACCTGCTATCGCTAGCAGGAAGAAAGGAGGGGATTCGCTTTCACAAGAATCGCTGGGTCTTGTTTATCATTGTGGCAACGCTCCTGGGGGCAGTCAGTTCGCTCTACGACAAATATCTGCTGAACACTCTGGGATACCAGGCGCAGACGGTGCAGTCATGGTTCGCGCTTTATCTGGTCGTCTTCTTTTTCCCCTTCTTTTGGGGCTGGAAGCGACGCTGGTGGCCCCGGGGTGAGTTTGAGTGGCGCTGGTCGATTCCGTTCGTCGGCATAGCCCTCCTGATCGCCGACTTCGCCTACTTCCGCGCACTCGAAATCGAAGGCGTCCTCATTGGCGTGCTGTCGTGCTTGCGCCGGGGCAGCGTGCTTGTTTCCTTCGGCGGAGGCCTGTGGCTGTTCAAAGAAAAGAATGGCCTGCAAAAGCTACCTGCGCTCCTGACAATCCTGCTTGGGATCATTGTACTCGTGGCCGCTAAAGACTCCTGAGCGTAAGCTCTATCAGGCAGCGCCCCAATAGCCTTTTGCGACGGAAAACCAAGAGCGAAAGGGTGGAGCTGGTCTTCTCCGCCACGGTACTGCTTATGACAAATAATAGTACCCATAAAATATAATTATGGATTTTATAAACTTCTTGACACAGTCCAGAATTGAGCGCTCTTTAGGCACCCATGTCTCACCGCAAGCATCAGGACTATACGGCCTCCCTGAAGGCATCCGGCTTGCAGGTGACCGCCCAGCGCCTGGCCGTGCTCCGCTCGGTGCAGACGCAGCACCATGCCACCGCCGACGAAATCTGCGAACAGGTACGCTCCGAGCTAGGAACGGTTTCACGCCAGGCGGTGTATGACGCACTGAATACCTTGAGCGAAAACGGCTTGATCCGCCGTATCGAGCCGGCCGGCTCGCCCTCGCGCTACGAATCACGGACGGACAACCACCATCACCTTATCTGCCGCCAATGCGGTAAGGTGCTGGATGTCGATTGCGCCCACGGCGAAGCTCCCTGCATGGACCCGCCCGATACCCACGGCTTTCAGATTCAGGAAGCCGAAGTCATTTACTGGGGCATCTGCCCCGACTGCCAATCCCATCACCAATAACCGAAACACTGAATAGACTTATGGACGCCTACGACACCAATCAACCCCCATCGGAAGGCAAGTGTCCCTTCCCCCACGACCAAAATCACGGCGACGCGAAGCTGGCTGACGTCAACGATTCCTCCGCAAAGTGCCCGGTCATGCACGGTGGCAACACCTCCTCCAGCAAGCAAATGGACTGGTGGCCCAACACCCTCGACCTCGATATACTCCATCAGCACGACACCAAGACCAACCCCATGGGCGAGGCCTTCGACTACCGCGAGGAGGTCAAGACCCTCGATTTCGAGAGCGTAAAGAAAGACATGGTCGCACTCATGACCGACAGCCAGGACTGGTGGCCGGCTGACTGGGGCCACTACGGCGGCCTCATGATTCGCATGGCCTGGCACGCCGCCGGCTCCTACCGCATTTCCGACGGACGCGGCGGCGGCGGCACCGGCAACCAGCGCTTCGCCCCGCTGAACTCCTGGCCGGACAACGCCAACCTCGACAAAGCCCGCCGCCTGCTCTGGCCGATCAAGAAGAAGTACGGCAACAAGATTAGCTGGGCCGACCTCATCATCCTGGCCGGCACCGTGGCCTACGAGTCGATGGGGCTGAAGACCTTCGGCTTCGCCTATGGTCGCAGCGACATCTGGCACCCGGAAAAGGACACCTACTGGGGCGCCGAAAAGGAATGGCTCGCCCCCAGTGACGAGCGCTACGGCGATGTCGACAAGCCTTCCACGATGGAAAATCCCCTCGCGGCTGTGCAAATGGGCCTGATCTACGTCAACCCCGAAGGCGTCAACGGCAAGCCCGACCCGCTCAAGACCGCCGCGCAGGTCCGCGAAACCTTCGCCCGCATGGCCATGAACGACGAGGAAACCTGCGCCCTGACCGCGGGTGGCCACACCGTGGGCAAGACCCATGGCAACGGCCGGGCCGAAAACCTCGGCCCCGAGCCCGAGGCCGCCGACGTGTCCGAGCAGGGCCTCGGCTGGGTCAATCACAAGAGCCGTGGCATCGGCCGGGATACCGTCACCAGCGGCCTGGAAGGCGCCTGGACGACCCACCCGACCCAATGGGACGGCGGCTACTTCGACCTGCTCCTCAACTACGAGTGGGAGCTCAAGAAGAGCCCTGCCGGCGCCAACCAATGGGAGCCGGTCAATCTGCCCGAGGACAAGAAGCCCGTCGATGTGGAGGACCCCTCCATCCGCTACAACCCGATGATGACGGACGCCGACATGGCCATGAAGGTCGACCCTATCTACCGCGAAATCTCCGAACGCTTCGCCAAGGACCAGGAGTATTTCTCGGAAACCTTCGCCCGCGCCTGGTTCAAGCTGACCCACCGCGACATGGGGCCCAAGACTCGCTACATCGGCCCGGACTCACCCGAGGAAGACCTCATCTGGCAGGACCCCGTCCCCGCCGGCAGCACCGACTACGACGTTGATGCGGCCAAGGCCAAGATTGCCGCCAGCGGCCTGAGCGTCTCCGACCTTATCAGCACAGCCTGGGACAGCGCCCGCACCTTCCGCGGCTCCGACATGCGCGGCGGCGCCAACGGCGCGCGCATCCGCCTGGCACCGCATCGCGACTGGGCCGGCAACGAGCCCCCGCGCCTGACCAAGGTGCTCAAGGTCCTCGAACCCATCGCAGCCGAGACCGGCGCTAGCGTGGCCGACATCATCGTCCTGGGCGGCGTGGTTGGGCTGGAAGAGGCTATAAAAAAGGCTGGGATCAAAGTGGAAGTGCCCTTCAGCCCCGGTCGCGGCGACGCCACCGCTGACATGACCGACGGTGATTCCTTCGCCCCCTTGGAGCCCATCCACGACGGCTTCCGCAACTGGCAGAAGGCCGACTACGTCGTGCAGCCGGAAGAGCTCCTCCTCGACCGCGCCCAACTGCTGGGGCTGACCGCACCGGAAATGACCGTACTCATCGGCGGCATGCGGGTGCTCGGGGCCAACTACGGCGGCGCCAAGCACGGCGTCTTCACCGAGCGCGAAGGCGCCCTGACCAACGACTTCTTCGTCAACCTGACGGACATGGCTTACGCCTGGGAACCGGCGGGCGGCAACCTCTATAACATCCGCCACCGCCAGACCGGCCAGGTCGAATGGACCGCCACCCGCGTGGACCTGGTCTTCGGCTCCAACTCCATCCTGCGCGCCTACGCCGAGGTCTACGCCCAGGACGACAACCAGGAGAAGTTCGTCCGCGACTTCGTCGCCGCCTGGACCAAGGTCATGAACGCCGACCGCTTCGACTTGGTCTAAGCAGTCTGACACAGTAATCCTTCAAGCAAGCTCCGGTAGCGGTCCACCCCGCGCCGGAGTTTTTTTGCACAACCTAAGCCCTGCGCTTGCGCCAGAAAAGGACGAGGCAAGTGACGCATCCCAGAACCAGGGCATAGACGCCGGGCTCGGGCACGGCGGTAACGTTCAACAGCACGCTGCCCGATTCGGAATCCCAGTAGACCGAGCCCGCGAAGCCACTGGGCACGTCCCCCAAGGCAATACCATTGTCGGTAAAGGAATTTAAATCGGATGTCGTAATAAGCGTGTACTCGCCGACAGAAAAGCCCTCCAAGGCGACGATATTGACCAAGCCGTCCAACACAAAATCACCGAAGGAGACATCAATCAGGTCGTTGGTGCCGCCCCCGATCACCATGGGGTCGGCCAGCTCGAAGATCAGCACCGAGGAATCATTGAGGAAGAGATTATCCACATTCAGAGTCCCGGGGCTATTACCGGGTGATAAGATGCCGCCATTTTCGACCGTCACAGTACCTATATAATCGTAAGGTTTCGCTTCCAGGGTACCGCCATCCTTGATCGTGACACGACGAACATAGCCCACATCACCGGTGAAGCGCAGCGTGCCATCATTCACGGTGAAGTCTAAAGTATAGTCGTCATCGAAGCCATTGCTACCGAAGGTAATTATCCCGCTGCCGTCGATGGAGACCACTTGCCCGCTACCATTATCAATCAGATCGTTCCCGAAGGTGAACGAGTCGCTGCGATTGATGACCAGGGTTGCATTGTCATTAAGGAAGATGGAGCCACTGTTCAGGCTGCCCGTGGCGCCACCGTTGCCGAGCTGGAGCGTGGCGCCGTCACCGATGAAAACGTCACCCATCAGGCTGCTGTTGGTGCTGCGGGTAACGGTCTTGCTGGCGGCGATGTAGATGTTCCCCGATCCTGACAGCGTGTTGTTCAAGGTCATGCTGCTCGCCGGGGCCAGATTCAACTGCCCATCGTTGATGATGTCACCCGAGCCGATGTTGTTAATTTGCAGGGTGCTGTTGGAACCAATCGTCGTGCTGCCGGAGTAGCTGTTGCTCCCGGTCAAATCATAGGTCCCCAGGCCCGCGATGCTGACGCCGCCCGCGCCGGAGATGTCATTGGCTACCGTGTGCGTGCCGCCGCTGAGGTCATGATCGAAGGCCAGCGATGCGCCGCTGGCGATGGAGACATCGCCTGAGCCTAGAGTTCCAGCGGCGGAGCTGCCGTCGCCGATCTGCAAGGTGCCGCCGCTGATAGTGGTGGTACCAGAGTAGCTGTTGGCGCCCGTCAGCGTCAGGGTGTTGCTGTTATTCTTTGTCAGTGTGCCTGTGCCGCCGATAGCTTCATCTGCGGTGTGCGCCGAAGTTTGGTTGAAGACGAGTGCGCTGTTGTTGGTCACGGTATTTCCGCCCAAATCGCCGCCGTCACCGACCTGAATGGTGCCCTCGGAAATCACGAAATCTAAAATCGAATTATCGCCGGTTAGGGTAGCCGTACCAGTGCCGATTTTGCTGATCAAAGTGCTACCGAATGCTGTCAAGTTGCTCTGAATCGTGATTTCTGAATCGTTATCAATGGTGATGGTCGCAGTTTCACCCACTCCCAAAGAACTTTGGACCTCCGTAGCCCCCATATTACCAGAAATGATGAGTTCGGCACCGTCACCGGCCAAAGTTGTATTTCCGGTATAGGTATTGTTACCGCTCAGGCGGAGGACGGTTCCGTCTGTAAGCAGGAGACCACCCGTACCCGAAACATCGCCCGTGATCTCGAACTCGCCCACTTGGGCAAAACGTACATTCTGGAACTGGCCACCGGCGAGTTCTATGTCCACGGCCCAAGGGCCCCAGTTCGAGGTGCCATCACCTAACTGCGAATTATGGCTGGTACGAAAGGTGCCCGTAAACCCAGAGTTGTCACCTGTCAGGGCAACAGAGCGATCGAATCGAATTTCACCCGCGCCCGTGAAATCGTAGGGAATATCCTTAAACCCGGATATGGCGGACTGATGATTGCTGTAGAGCGTGCCTTCGTTTACATAAATCGCGGAAGCGCCCAAAGCTCCATCTTGAATGAAGGTGCCTGCTTGCACCGTTAGCGTGCCAGTAAAGCCCGCACTGTCGACATTGAGGTCGAAGGCGCCCGCACCTGTCTTGGTCAGAGCCTCGGTACCAGTGATGGCCGCGTTCTGGCTGAGGAGTTCGCCGGTATCGACCTGAATGGTGCCTGCGTTATCACTTAAATCGATAGCGTGGTCATTGGCAAAGCTGGCGGTGGCACGTAAGGTCGCAGAGGTGGCGGAACCTTCGAAAGTGATGGCACTAGAGCTGTCGCCAAGATTGGCGTTGCTTCCCACTGCCAGAGTGCCGTCAAAAATATGGGTGCCGCCCGTGTAAGTGTTGTTGCCAGTAAGGTACGTGGTGCCACCGGATTGATAGACTTCGATTGCGCCTCGGATATCCACGGCGTCGCCGTTAGACAAACCATTGTCAGTGAAATAGTAGTTGGAGCCAATGTGGTCGAAGGAGATTCGGCTGTCTGCGGTAGAAGAGGCATCACCTTCGATCCAACCGGCATCGAGCGTACCAGCAGTGTCGCTCGTTCCATTGATTGAAATTTGAGAACGAGTGACATTATTGAATTCATCTTCCCAACTGTACATCCGAATGCCCGCTCCGTTGGAAATGGAAACGTGGCCCTGATTTTCAATAATGAGACGCCCCCGGGAAATGCTCGTGTCTTCATAGCCGAGCCGAATCGCATCCGAAGACGAGCTTGTAACCCCCGTTATATCCCAACGGGAACCCGAACCACTGACCGTGAGTTGCCCAAGTGCATTCCAGCCAAGGTAACTGGGGGAGGCATCTGACTGCGTGGTCGTGAGCGTTCCTCCATTATTGATATCCACAGGAACCTGTGAGTTGTAACCTATAAAAATCTGGCCGGAAAAGGCATCGCTGGAACTTCCAGAGATATCTGGCGAGGCACCTGCGCTGCTAATAAGGGTGATACGTCCGGCAATCGGCTCAATCTGGCTTTCCCAGTTGTCGGCGTCAAACCAGTCGCTATCGACCGAGCCGTCCCAGGTGGCTACCTGAGCCTGCGCGAGCGAACCCAATAGCGATATACACGCCAGGAATACTAGACACATCAGCCCGCTGCGCATCAGAATTCCCGAAGGAACAATGTGATTTTTCATAAGAATAGAGAGCCCAACGCACAACGCGTGTTGCTGTTCGAGAGCACGCTTGCAAAAGCCTAACAATCCGCAAGCCACGCTCTTTATGCAGCGCTGCCATCTTTATGCGCGAATGCCCAAAAATGGACTTTTTCTAATCTCAAGTCTTTTATATCTAATGGGTACTGCGAATATTTGTTAACGATGAGCCAAGAAAGCTACCAGTGGTTGGTCGACCGACAGAAGGCCGACGAAGACAAGGGAGAAACCAAGGTCGAAATCTCGCAAGAGGGTATCGAACTACGGCTGGAGCGCTTGGCTTTCGGCCAATACGCCGCCGTCGACATGGCCTATATCGATACGGCGGCTCCCTTCAAACTCGTCCCGGAGGACTCCTCCCACGGGAAATCCGACCACACCATCAGCTTTCAAATTGCTCTCTCAGGGCGCGCCAACGGAACGCTCCCCGGCCTCGGTGAGTTCGTTCTGGATTCACAATGGGGGCTGATCACCGATTTCTCCGAAGGCAAGGCGGAATTCATCGTCGATCCGGCGGAACCGATCCGTACCCTTGGCGGCACGCTTTCCGTGTCGCAGATACAGGCTCTGTTTGCAGGTGACGGCTATGACGCGGAACTGGAAAGAATAACAACCCAAAGAGGCGCCTTTCGTTCCTTTCTGATAACCCCGGCGATGCGCAATATCGTCACCAATGCACTGGCCACGCCCCTGATTGGGCCGCTGCGTCGCCTTTATCTGGAAGGAACCGTGCTCCAGCTTTTTGCCCTCATTTTCCAAAATGAATTGAACGAGCCCGTTTCCGGTGAAGTCTTATTGACGCAAGCACAAGCAAACCGGAGAAGTATCGAGTTGGCGGCAAACCTTCTGGTCAAGGATCTCGCGTGCCCACCGAACCTATTGGAGCTGAGTCAAGCCACCGGCATGAGCGCACGTAAGCTCAGCATCGGCTTCAAAGAGCTCTACGATGCCACCATCGTCGATTTCCTTACCAATCAACGACTGCAAACCGCCCGGGATTTCATTAGCGACCAACCGGACTACCCCCTCAAGGCCTTGGCCAACGACATCGGCTACAACCACGTCAGTAACTTCACCAGCGCCTTCAAACGCAAATTCGGCATCACTCCGGCGGCCTACGCAAAGTCCGTCAGCAAATAGACGGTTCTCAAAATTTGGTGGAGCCGATCGGGATCGAACCGACGACCTCTTGCATGCCATGCAAGCGCTCTTCCAACTGAGCTACGGCCCCAAGAGAAAAGGGAGAAAGTGCGGATTCGCGCGGCCAAGTCAAGGGCTATTTGAGTTAGTATGCGCCCGGCGTTGACATTTGCCCGCGAACGGGCTTTGGTGTCAGGTTCCTATGGGCAAGAATCTATTCGAGAAAGTCTGGGAGGACCACGCCATCCGCACCCTCCCCAACGGGCAAACGCAGCTCTTGATCGGGACGCACCTCATCCACGAGGTGACCAGCCCGCAAGCCTTCGGCATGCTGCGCGACCTCGGCCTGAGCGTGCGTTATCCGCAGCGGACTTTCGCGACGGTGGACCACATCGTGCCCACCAACGAAATCCACGAGCCCTACAGCGACCCGCTGGCTCAGGCCATGATCGAGGAACTGCGCAAGAACACCGCGGAGCACGACATCACCTTTTTCGACACCAATACCGGCAAGCAGGGCATCGTCCACATCGTCGGTCCCGAGCAGGGCATCACCCAGCCCGGCACCACCATCGCCTGCGGGGACAGCCATACGGCCACGCACGGGGCCTTCGGCGCCATCGCCTTCGGCATCGGCACCACCCAGGTGCGCGACGTCCTGGCCACGCAGTCCATGGCCCTGAACAAGCTCAAGGTGCGCCGCATCAACGTCGAGGGCGAGCTCGGGCCGGGCGTCTACGCCAAGGACGTCATCCTGCACATCATCCGCAAGCTGGGCGTGAACGGCGGCATCGGCTTCGCCTACGAGTATGGCGGCAGCGTCTTCGACAACTTCACCATGGAGGAGCGCATGACCGTCTGCAATATGTCCATCGAGGGCGGGGCGCGCTGCGGCTACGTCAATCCCGACGAGACCACTTTTGAGTACCTGAAGGGCCGCCCCTACTCACCCACCGGCAAAGCCTGGGACGAGGCCGTGGCACGCTGGACGGCTTACGCCAGCGACCCGGATTGCGCCTACGACGACGTGGTCACCTACCAGGCCGAGGACATCAAGCCGACCGTCACCTGGGGCATCACGCCCGGCCAGGGCATTTTCGTGGACGAGTTCATCCCCGCCCCCTCCGACGGCAAGACCCAGAGCGAGTCCGCCCTGATCGAGGAAGCCCTGGAGCACATGAAGTTCGAAGCCCACACGCCTATCATGGGCAAGAAGATCGACGTCGCCTTCCTCGGCTCCTGCACCAACGGCCGCCTCAGCGACTTGGAGGAAGTGGCACAGTACATCCAGGGCCACAAGGTCGCCGAGGGCGTCAAGGCCATCGTCGTGCCCGGCTCCCAAATCGTCGCGCAAATCGCACAGGAGAAGGGCCTGGACAAGATTTACACCGAAGCCGGCTTCGAGTGGCGCGGCGCAGGCTGCTCCATGTGCCTGGCCATGAATCCCGACAAGCTCGTCGGCGATCAGCTCTGCGCCAGCTCTTCGAATCGCAACTTCAAGGGCCGCCAAGGCTCCATTACCGGGCGCACGCTGCTGATGAGCCCGCTGATGGTCGCCGCCGCCGCCATTACCGGCGAAGTGGCCGACGCGCGTGAGGTCTTCGGCGTGGCCGAGGCCGCCGTGGCTTAAAAAAGCAGAAAGCGCGATTAACTATTGCTTGGGATATAGAGGGTAATCGGTCGCGAGTGTAGGATAAGAGCCGACTGCAAGTTCCTCTCCATCGCTGTAGCCGTCTCCGTCGGTATCCCATTTTTCAGGATTTGTGCTAACAACCATCTCTTGAAAATTGGTAATACCGTCGCCATCTAAATCACCGAGTAGACCGGTTTTGCTGTTACGTTCGTCATGAACTAGGGGGTTGAATGCGTCGTATTGCATCTCCCAGCCATCCGACAGCAAATCCATATCTGTGTCGTAAAAGAGCGGGTCGGTGCCGAGTCTTATTTCCTCGCTATTGGTCAGCCCATCGTTGTCAAAGTCCGCCAATGAAGGATTTTCGGCGATGATTTTAGAAGTAACCAGACGAAAAAAGATAGCCTGATGGTCAGCTTCAGGTGCGTGATCAAAATAGTATTCAAGCCTGTCCCCCGTTCCCGTGGCTATGGCATCCGGCACGTAGGACCAATTTTGCAGGTCCGTTGAATACTCCAGAAAAAAGGTCAGACCTTCCTTACTATTCCACTCAGCCTTATAGCCAGAGCCAGACTGAGGAAGGAGTCGGAGTTGATAGTTTTCGACAGGCTTCGGTTTAAAAATTGCCCCCGATTGCTCGTAATCATCCATAGGCATGTCCTCATCGAATGCCGCTGATAAGCGGGAAAGGATGGCACCTGCTAGAACCGTGGCGGCAATGAGACGTTTCACAAAAGCTGAGTGTGTACGAAGAACAGCGTAGCGTCCAGACCTATCAAACAGTGGCGAAATAGCCACGGCAGCCCATGTGTGATGGGAAAGAATAGCTTAAAAAAATTTGCCCAACTGACCACACCGACCCAACCAGGCCAACAGAGCCAACGTAACTCTTGGCGGGGTGTGGTAGAATGCCGGGCATGAATGAAAAACACAGTATGCGGCCACCCTAGCCGGGCGGCCTATTCACCGAAACGCCCGCGCTGCCCGAAGCAGGAACGCCGCGGTGTTTGTCTACCTGTGCCGCCCATTGAGCGCGGTGCAGGGCCGGAGAAGGGGAGCATCCCCTCTCCGCTTAAACCGATGAACTAGCCAGCGGCGATTTCCGAATAGGGTGGCGGAGGCTGAACGGCTGTTCTTTGACATAGGCGCACTTCAGAAGTACGCGCCAGCCCTAGGAAACGCGCCCTCAATGGCAGCGAGGCCGCCGTGGCTTAAAACTTGCTTCGTAGGGAATAATACTTAGGGTACAAAGCTCTCTATATTCTCCCATGAAGACGATTCTCTCCCTCCTCACACCCGCACTCGCCCTGCTGGGCGCCACTAGCGCACAGGCACTCAATGTCGCTTATTGGAATATGGACGCCTCCACGGTAATAGGCAAAGGATCCGCCAATAAGGGAAGCCAGGCCGGTTCGATCGGCTCGACTTTCTACGAAATCAACGCAGGGTTTTTCAGCGAAATCGAGGCGGACGTCACCGGCACGGAAGATAACATCCTGCTGCCAGGGCCCATTATCAACCGCGCCGTCGGCTTTTTCCGCGCCGGTTCTGCTTACTACAACGGCGGCTTCATGATGGAGAATTTCGACTTCACCGGCCTGAGCGACGTCACCGTCTCCTTCGCCTATCAAAGCCTGAACGAGCTGACCTGGGACACCAACCTGGAAGTGGACTACCGCATCAATGACGGCTCCTGGGTGGATTTCGCCGAAGCGGAAGAATGGGCCTCTGGCTGGCAGGTTGCCGAGATCGGTTTCGGTAGCCTGCTGGATAATGCATCCGACGTGGATTTCCGCATCTATACGGTCAACTGGGCCAGCGTCGTCGGCTATCTGGATTTGGACAACATCCAGGTCAATGCCGTGCCCGAGCCGGAAACCTACGGGCTGATTCTCGGAGCCGGCCTGCTCGGGCTGGTAATCGTCCGCCGTCGCTTCAAGAAGGCGGCGTAAGTTCATCACCCTGCACCCATTCACCCGCAGCCTGCAGCGGCTCGGGCGAACCGGATTCGGTCACCCATAGGGCCAACGCATAGCGTGGCGCAGTCACCTTGAGCGTGAAGTCGAGGGGCATCTCCCAGTCGCCATCGTCACTCGGCTCCGAGCGATAGCCCAGGACGACAAAGTCCTCCGCCAGCCGACGCCCACGGTTCTCTCCACGCTTGACCTCCGTTGAGAAGCCGACGCCCAACAGCGCCACATGCAGAATCAAGCGCTCGGTTTTATCGGCGCTCACCTTCGCGGTGAGTACACCCTCATCCAGAGACGCGGTCAGCCTCGGCGCTTTTTCCGCCGGAATGCGCAACGGCTCGCCGCGATGCAGCCCGGTCCATTCACTGCCATTGAGAACAAAGCCCGGCGTGTAAACCGAGCGCACCCGACCTGCCCGATAATAGCCGTACTGACGCTGGGTGTTGGACTTGTGGGCAAACGGATCATCCCAGCCCAGCCGGTCCCAGTAGTCCACATGCCAGGCCACCGGCACCACCTTTTCCCAAAGAGATGGATTCCCGGTGAATTGGCTCAACCATCGGTCGGCGCTGGGGCAACTGCTGCATCCTTGCGAGGTGAACAGTTCCAGCAGCGCGACTCTCTCTTCGCCGGAGTCAAAGACTACCGGCTCGGCCCGAGCCCAGAGAGCCCCGAACAGCAGACAAAAAACGGGAAATGTAAACCTCACTGTTTTCTTCGACGATCCAAGCGCCCAAGGCTTACACCATACAGGCATATTTCCTTCACCTACCGTGAATCATCCGGGCTACCCGTAGCCTCTTTCGTTCACACTCCGAAACGCAATTGCCTCGAATACAGGACGGTCCCCGCCAGAACGGCCAGAGCCAAGGCACACGAAAACGCCTGCGCCTCCGGAATCGCCACAAGCTCAAACATCTGAAAGGAGTAGGCCTTGTAGTCCATCGTATCGGGATTGTAGACCGCGCTAACCGTTACGGTCATGGTTCCATCCGGATCAGGAACGATATTGGTCCAGCCCACCACGTCACCGCTGACGGTATTGTAGCCCGAGTTAATCACACCCGATAGGCCGTCCACCTCCACCCCGCTGGAGTGAGCATCGGTGGGAGTATCTCCCAGGCCCGATATCGTAAACTGAGTTTTGCGACTATTGGTTCCCACGTAGCTGGCCCCGCCCCGGTTTGCGGTGATGTAAAACTCGTAAGTCCAGTTGGGGTTCAAATTCGAAAAGCTGATGACCTGGCTGAAGGGGACACCTGCATCATCATAGGACTGCACGAAGCCGGGGTACACCCAGCTGTTGTCCATAAAGCGCGTATAGGCATCTGTGCCCATCGCATAAGTGGCATCCACTCCCCCATCGCTGTAGGTGATGATATTGCTCTCCGCTATGGACACGGAGGCGCCCAAGGTCTGCCCGGTATCAAAATTCTTGAGGTTGCCTTCGTTGTCGTTGTCCCAGTAGGTGGCATTGGCATGGACCGGGTACCCGATGCCATTAAATGCCATCCAGGCAACGGCTTGCGCCACAGGGGCGACTGCAGGAACCAGAAATAACAGTAAAAGACGCCGCAATGAGATGTGCATGATATGTAGAGATGATTACACTGATAACCGTGCGATTTTAGGGCATATTGATAGTAATATGAATACGGCATAGAGCGTAGAAATTCGTAAAATACACCCTATGCCGCCCCGGGCTCGTTGCTTCATTTCAGATTTGCGCTACGGCCAGCCTTAGGCATCTTTAACCGCTATGGCTTTAGAAAAAGTAACCCAAGTGACCGGCAAGGCCGTACCCGTGCCCGGTGACGACGTCGATACCGACCGCATCATTCCGGCACGCTTCATGAAGTGCGTAACCTTTGACGGCCTCGGCGAATACGCCTTTTACGACGTGCGCATTGGCGAGGACGGCTCGAAGAAGAAGCACCCGCTCAACGACGCCCGGCACCAGGACGCGTCCATCATGCTGGTCGGCTCGAACTTCGGCTGCGGCAGCTCCCGCGAGCACGCCCCGCAGGCTCTGCACAAGTTCGGCATCCGCGCCATCGTGGGCCTGAGCTTCGCCGAGATTTTCTTCGGCAACAGCACGACCCTCGGCATGCCCTGCGTCAGCGTCAGCCCGGAAGACCGCACGGCCATAGCCGGCCTGATTGAAGAGGACCCCGAGGCCCTGGTTACCATCAATCTGCAAGAGATGATCGTCACGGTGGCGGACGAAGATTACCCCTGCACCCTGCCCAAAAGCGCGCACGAGGCCCTCGTCGCTGGCGAATGGGACCCCATCGCGCTCATGCTCGACAAGCCCGAGGCCATCGACTCCGTGGTCGAGCGCCTGCACTACGTCTGAGGACGGAGTGGATTATGAGATTCTGGCTATCAGCATTGCTTAGCGTGATGCTGGTGAATTTTGCCGTGGCAGCGGAACCGCTGTCGTTGGCAGAATTGCAGGCAGGAGAGCAGATAGAGGTCAACTTTTCGACCACTGGGTGCTTTCATGTCTATGCCGCCAAATTTCTGTTTACCCACGATAAAGTGACCGTTTTCGATCTCCCTCGCACATGGGACAAAGAGCGCAAGCAGTACATTTATGCTAAGCCGGAACTCATCGGCTCCATGGAGCTTAATGACGAAATGAGGCAGCGGTTGGACCGGCTCTTTCTCTTATACACCATAGAGACACATGGTGGATGCTCTACGACGGATTCGATAACAATGAATCTGATAACAGGCGGGGCTATCGTGGAATCGTATGAGTATACAGATTCAAGCTGCGCGGCGAGTAGAGTGGATGACGTACTCCCCCTGAATACGCTACTGTATGATATACGAAAGCAGTCTAAAAAGTAACCTCATGCCCGTCATCCAAATCAAAGTGAAGCCCAACGCGCGTCAGAGCCTGCTGGAAGAGGACGGTGCGGACGGCTGGCGGGCACAGTTGAAAAGCCCGCCCGTCGACGGCAAGGCCAACACCGAACTCATCGCGCTGGTGGCCAAACGCTTCGGCTGCGCCAAGAGCGCCGTGACCATCAAGAGCGGTGCCAGCGGCCGACTCAAGCGCGTGCAAATACCCGACTGACGCATGGACGGGCCACAGTTGCAGTCCATCGCGCTTTCGCCGGACGGCGCTCCGCTTAGCTGGCGCCTGCTCCTGCCACCCAACCTGCGGGCGGGTCAAAAGAGCATACCGGTCAAACTGGAGGCCGAAACTAGTGGCGAAACCATCGCTCCCGAAAAGCTCTCCAGAACGAACGCCTATTGGCTGGAGCCGCCGCACCTGCTCGCCGCACTCCTGTTGGAAAGCTGGTGCGACGGCAAGCTCGCCAGCCTGCTCATGCTGACGCCCGACCGGCTCCGGCAGCTTCTCCAGCCCCTCGAAGGCCAGCCTTGTGTTTTTAGCCTAAAGACGCCAAAGGCAGCCCTCTCCTGGGCCGACGGCAAACTACCCGGCGTGCATGAATTTTTGGAAGAGCCCAAAGTCGAAAGCCCAAAACCAAAAACCGTTCCTGCCTCCTCACCCAAATCTGAAATCAGATATCAAAAATCTGAAATCGATTTATCTCCACTGGAAGTCGACGGTTCGACGCACTTTCTGGCTATCACCCTGCCCTCCCGCGAAAGCGCGATTTACTCCGAGGCTCTGGAGCTGGTCAAAGATCACGGGTTTCGCCTGGAACCCTCGAACCGCAAGTGGTGGCTGCGTGACCGCCACAAGACCCTGCAATTCCTCTCCGAACATTGGGACCGCCTGGAGAACCATTACCGGGCAAGGTTCACGGAAAATTTCCAACAGCGCACCGCCAATATCCGCCGGGCGGAGGTTGCCTTCGACGCACAGGAGCAGCGCGACGGTTACACCGTGGACCTGCGGCTGGCCGCGAAGGGCGTCCCCAGCGAGCAACTGTCACAAGCCCTGGCCAAGGGGCAAGCTTACCTGGAAAAGGACGGCGATGAGATCGTGCTGGTCGAAGCGGCGAAGCTGCAAAAATTCACCGAAGCCGGACGCAAGCTCAGCGGCGAGGACCACGCCGCCCCCACCCCACGCCTGCGCGTGAAACTCTCCCATGCGGAACTCGCGGCCGCCGACGAAGCCCTCGAAGCGCTAGACCTGGCCACGCAAACGCCCGAGACCTGGCAACGGCGTAGCACGGCTCTGCATGACCTGTCCCGCCTGGAATCCATCGACTTGCCGGATACGTTGTCGGCCAAGCTCAGGCCCTATCAGCAGCTCGGCGCCGGATGGCTCTGGCACCTCTACCGCAACCAGCTCGGCGGCATCCTGGCCGACGAAATGGGCCTCGGCAAAACCCTGCAGGCCCTCTGTCTGCTGACCGCCGTCCGGCAAAACCAGCCCGAAGGCGGCCCGGCGCTCGTGGTATGCCCAGCAGGCCTGGTGGAGAACTGGCGGCGCGAAGCAGCCACCTTCACTCCATGGTTGAAGACGTTTAATCATCACGGCTCGACCCGTCTGGAGTCGGCGGAAGCGTTCGCCCGGTACGACCTTGTCATTACCTCGTACGGCACCCTCGCGCGTGACGCCACGTTGCTGCATCAAGTCACCTTCTCCTGCATCGTCGGCGACGAGGCGCAACACATCAAAAATCGCCAGACCCAAAACGCCAAGGCCCTACGGGGACTGCAAGGTGGCCAACGCTTCCTGCTGACCGGCACCCCCGTCGAAAACAGCCTCGACGACCTCCGCGCGCTCTTCGAATTTATTCTGCCCGGTTACCTGAAGAAGCCGCCCGCCGGTCTCGGTCGTGACGAACGCGACTGGCACAATGCACGCCTGCGCGAGCGCGCCGCTCCCTACATCCTGCGGCGCTCCAAGCGCGACGTCGCCCCCGAGCTACCTGAGAAAATCGAGCAGACCGTCTTTTGCGAACTGGGCCGTGCCCAGCAGGCCTTTTACCGCGAGGTCGAGCAGCGTGCGCGGCGGGAGGTCATGCAGCTCGAGATGGGCAACGCCTCCGAAGGCCGCCTGCGCGTAGCCGCCTTTCAGGAGCTCCTCCGATTGCGCCAAGCCTGCATCGACCCGCGCCTCATCGACCAGGCCCACGCGGATGTCGACTCGGCCAAGCTGGAAGCCTTCCGGGAAATCCTGGAAGAATCCCTCGATGGCGGCCACCGCCTGCTGGTCTTTTCGCAATTCACCACCGCGCTCAAGCTGTTGGAGGCCGAGCTGAACGCACAGGAGATTTCTCACCTGTACCTGGATGGGAGCACGAAGAACCGGGCCGCTCTTTGCCAGCGATTCAATGAGGACGAGAGCATTCCCGTCTTCCTGATATCGCTTAAGGCCGGCGGCGTCGGCTTGAACCTCACCGGGGCCGACACCGTGGTGCATTACGACCCCTGGTGGAATCCCGCCGTCGAAGCCCAGGCCACGGACCGCGCCCACCGCATCGGCCAGACGCGCGTGGTGACGAGCTACAAGCTCATCTGCGCCGGCACAGTCGAAGAGCGGGTGCTGGCCCTGCAGCAATCCAAAGCCGCCCTGCTACGCGATCTCTTCGAGGCCAGCGAGGCCGCCAACGCCAAGATAGGCTTCGCCGACCTAAAGGCGCTATTGGATGGCTGAAAGCCTATGGGGGCAGCGCCATGCGGAGCATGTGCGCGATGGGGCACAGCCCCATGATTGTCCTATGCGGTCACGTATCAGCAGATCACGCCGCGATGCACGTGCGGCCCATGCCCCGGCGGGTTTTCACCGACCCAACGCTCGTCGACGGGCTCGGAGGCGAGCTGGTAGCGGCTGTCCGAGGAAAGGCGAAGACGGTTCGTATGATTATCCAGGCTGCCATGGATAGTGGACATGGGGAACACCAGCACGTCGCCCATACTGAATTCGGTGGTCAACCAACGCCCGCCGAACTTGTGCGGCAGCGTGTCGGGTTGCTTGGACAGGATGCCGTCAAAAAGCCACTGGTCAGGATGCTCTTCCTGCTTCTGGGTCATGGGCTTGTTTTCGCAATAGCTGTCCACGTCTTTATCCAGATATTTGCGGATGCGGTCGGCCTTGAGGTGTGACTTTTCCAGAATCATCAGCCCGCCCAGTTCGCGTGTGATATCGCCAAAGGGGGTCCAGGCGGTATAAAGATTGTGCGTGCCACGGCTCATGTAAACGAGGTCGCAGTGCGGCCAACTGGCCTGACCGTGCGTCATGGCGCGGAACCAGGTGAAGTCGAAATGCAACGCCTCTGCGCCCAGCAGGTCACGGAAAAAGGCCATCATGCGGCTACCGTAGAGCACCTTCTCAATAGCGGGATTGCCCATCGCGAAGTCAGGAATAAACCGGCCTTTAAAATCCGCGCGCGCAACGCCCTCCTCCAGCGGTGCATTTTCGTCGAGCGCGCCCTCGGCCTGGAATTTCTCCAGAATGGAAAGGCGCCCCTGCCGCACCGCTTCACGATCGAGCAGGCCAGGCATGTACAGGTAGCCGTCCTCCATCATCCGTGCGCGCAAGGCCTCGGGCTGGCCAAGTAAATCCGAAGAGCGCCTGAGCTCGCCAAAATACTCCGGGGAAGCGTCGAGCTCGACGCCGTTACAACTGACGGGGATATCCAAAACTGTAGACATGCTAATAAGGATAACAAGAAATGCTTGGTTAAGGAATGGTTGCCATGGCATATTTCATGTGTTTTTTGGCATGCTATGAATGCCCCCAAACCTGTGGTAACACCCCTGACCGGAACCGATCCGGAACCGCATTCTTTAGGAAGGATACTTCAAGGAGGAGAAATCCAGGCCAGCCCGGGGATGCCTCTGAACCGTTTTCGCCACCTGGACTGCTATGCGCTCGTTTATGTGCATCGAGGCCAAGGTACATTCAAAGACGAATCCGGGCTGAGGCACTCCGTCCGGGCAGGCGACTTCTTTGTACTCTTTCCCGGATATGGCCACAGCTACGGAAGCCAGGAGGGCTGGGACGAGATTTTTGTTATCTTTGATGGGCCGATCTTCGCCCTGCTGGAGCAGCATGGTGTCATCCAACGCCAACGGCCTCTGTGGCGACTCGAGCCGACGCATTACTGGCTGGGACGCTTCCGGCAAGCCATCACCCCGGCCAAGGACGACGCTGCCTCCGCCTTGGAGCGGCTCGGACGGCTCGCCGGCTTCATCCTCGAGACGGTTGAGGCCCGCGATTCCGACGACGACCCGGAGCAACTCTGGCTGCGCCGCGCCCGTCGCGAAATCGAGTCCTCCCTTTCGGAGACGACAGACCTGCCCGCAGTGGCATCCCGGATGGGGGTTTCGTACGAAACCTTCCGGAAACGCTTCTCCCTGCTGTCCGGGGAGAGCCCGGGCCGCTACCGGGATCAGCGCCTGCACGAGCGCGCGGCCAACCTTCTGCGCAAGACGAGCCTGAGCGTCGCGGAAATCGCCGAGCAACTGAACTACTGCGACGCCTTCCACTTCTCCAAGCAGTTCAAAAAACACACCGGCCTGAGCCCGCGGGATTTCCGCAATCAGTTTTGGCGTCCCGATTCCTCCGGTGATGCTCAGTGATGGTAGCCGCTGCCCGCGTTGATACTGAGCGCGCGGTAGAGCTGCTCCAGCAGGACCACGCGGGCCATTTCGTGGGTATAGGTCATGGCCGAGAGCGAAAACAGCCGCCCGGCCACTTTGACCTCGTCACTGAGGCCGTACGCACCACCGATGACAAAGGCATAGCTGCCGCCCGGATCCTCGTCCAGCGAAGTGGCCAGTTGTCGCGAGGTCATGCCCGCGCCTTCTTCGCTGAGAATGAACACCCGGTCCGGCTTCGCCGTCTCAAGGGCAGCGCGCAAGCGCTCCCCCTCCTTCGCGGGGTCGGCATCGCGCACCTCCACCACCTCGAGTTTGGCCTGACGCCGGATACGCACGGCGTAGTCCTCGGCCAGCGCGCGCCAATGCGTATTCTTCAGCTTGCCGACGGCGATGACGCTCAGGCGCATGGCGAGATTACTTCAGGAGCCCCTCGGCCCGGAGGCGCTCGGTCAAAGCCACCGTTGCCCCGGAGCGATTCAGAATATAAAGATGAACCCCCGGCGCACCACCCTCCAGAAGGCCACGGATTTGCTCGAAGGCCCAGTCGACACCCACCTTTTGCGAGGCTTCCTCGTCGTCAGCCACAGCGGCCAGACGCTCTTCAAGCTCCTCAGGGATTGTCGCCTGGCAAAAGCCGCAAAAGCGCTTTAGCTGGCTGTGCGACAAGGCCGGAAGAATCCCCGGCACAATAGGCACCGCGATGTTTAATTCCCGACAACGCCCCACAAACCGGAAGTAGTCGGCGTTATTAAAGAAGAGTTGCGTAGTGATGAAGTCCGCGCCCTGGACCACCTTATGACGCAAGTGGGCCAGATCCGTCTCCATATCGGTCGCCTCGGGGTGTTTTTCGGGATACCCGCCGACGCCCAGGCAGAAGTCCGGGCAGGTTTCCCGGATGAAGGCCACCAACTCGGAGGCATAGGCCAGGCCGTCGGGGTGCGGTTTGAACTCGGTTTCGCCCTTGGGAGGGTCCCCGCGCAAAGTCATGATGTTGTGAAAACCGCACTTGCGGAAACGCTCGAGGATGCCGCGCAGCTCGTCTCGGGAGTGGCCGACACAGGTCAGGTGAGGCATGACCTCGTAGCCGAAAATGTCCTGGAGGAGCTCGCCGTAGTCCAGCGTACGCTCGCGGGTGGAGCCACCGGCGCCATAGGTGATGGAGACGAAATCCGGCCGACTCGCCTGCAGGGCCTTGGCCGTACGCAGGATCTGACGGGCGCCCTCCTCGGTCTTGGGGGGAAAGAATTCTACGGAGAAAACCGGGGCAGCAGCCGCCAGCATCTCTTTGATGGATTGGGTTTTCATTTTCGCATCAACGTATCATGATGGGTTGATATGTAAAGCCCTTTCCGGGGAGCCTCAATGATAAAATGACGGGGGCAGGGGCCGGCCCAGCCAAAAGAACACACTGATCATAAAATTGACAAGCAGTCCCATGCGGATGGCCGCTTCAAAGGTCAGTATCACCAGCGCGTACTTGAGGCCCATGGAGCGACGCAGAGCATAGCCCAACAGCGAGGCGACCAGCATGATGAAGCCCTGCAGGGCACCCCGCGCGCTGAATACCATGGCGGCCATATAGGCCCACATGGCAAAAGCTCCCGCCAGCCAAAAAAGAGCCAGCCAGACCGGGCCGCTCTTGCCGGCTTCCAGCGGGTGGACTCCGGCGCGGATCTGCTTGATGCCGATATAACGCTCAGCCGCCACCAACTGGAAAATGTCGAAGGCGATAAACAGCGGCGCAATGTAAGCGAGCCACATGGCAGGCACACGCTAAGGCCACCCGCCACTGCGGCAACGACGAAGTGCGCGGGCCATTGGGGCTTGTTAAAACATGGCGCACACTCTAAGACCGTTATAAGATGAAAACACTATTCCCCTCCCTCCTCGGTCTGTGCTGCCTGTGCACCAGTGTGTTTGCCGCGCCTGAGTTTATCCAGCAGCCGGCAAATACCTACGCGCCCAAGAACGGCGTATTCACCTACAGCTTCAAAGTACGGGCCAGCTTATCGGTTACCATGAGCTATCCCGACGGCTCCCCGGCAGAGGTATTCGATGCCTCCAGCGAGTCCACCGAGCAAAGCGGCAATGATAACATCTACACCGTCCGCATCACTTGGGGTGTCCGGGCAGACGAGGGAACGACCGGCACCTTCCGGGTAGCGGTGACGGACTCCACCGGCACGACCAACTCCAATCCGTTCACCGGCACGATGGTCTCGGAGTTCTTCCGCTTCGGCGAAAATCGCGGCGGCGGCTACTTTGAGCAATCCACCCTCGGCCTGGTGTATGCCGCCAACCCGCCCTACGTTTACCAGAATGAAGGCCTGGGCTGGTTTACGCTCAATCCCAATTCGAGCTTCCAGGTCTGGCTCTACTCGCTGGATACCAATCTGGACTGGATGTATTTCACTCCCCTTACTTACCCGTGGATTTACGTGCCCAAGCTGGATTCATGGACCTATTTCGTCTATCTGAATGGCGGACGCTTCTTCTACGTCCAACGCACCGATGAATGGATATCCGGCTAACCGGCCGCTGAACATTCCCGAATGACGCCCCTTCGCTACACTCTGCTGAACCTGCTGGTCCTCTCCCTGACCGCCCCCTGGCCGTTCGTGGCCGGAAGCGGGCAAACCCTGGCCGGCTGGCCGCTGTGGGCGGTGTATGCCGTCGTGGCGAGTACGGTCTACGCATGCTTCGTCGCGTGGAGCCTGAAACACTACTGGAACCACTGGGAGTGATTCAGGCAAAAACCATCGCCGTGGCCGGCGCGCCACTGATCGAAGGCTGGGGGCTCTGGATGCTGGGCGCCTATCTGGGGTCGCTTCTGCTGCTGGGTGTCCTTGGACGCCTGGCGCGCAAAAGCAATTCGCTGGGCGACTTCTTCCTGGCGGGCCGCGGGCTCGGCTTCTTTGTCCTTCTGCTGACGCTGTACGCCACCCAGTACAGTGGCAACACGCTGATCGGCTTCTCCGCTTCGGGCTATCGTAACGGCTTCATGTTCCTCGCCAGCGTGGGCTTCATGATGGGCATCGTGGGCGTCTACCTGAGCTTTGCGCCGCGCCTGCGAAAGCTCTCGGCGGAAGAAGGATTCGTCACGCTGGGCGATTACATCCAGTCGCGCTTCGGCAGCCGTCTGCTGACCGTCTGCATCAGCGTCTCCGGGATTATCGCACTGTGCAATTTCCTCATCACTAATTTGAAGGCCATGGGCGAAGTCACCGCCGAGGTCACCGGTGGTGCGGTCAGCCCGGCAATGGGTATCGGCGTGCTGGCCGTCATCATTATCATCTATGAAACCCTCGGCGGGCTGCGCAGTGTGGCCTGGACCGATGTCATCCAGGGGCTGATGCTCTTCTTCGGCTGCGCCGTCATCTTCGCGGCCGTCATCGCGTCCTTTGGCGGGTTGGAAACCCTCGCGGAGCGCCTGCACGAGGTCCGGCCGGAATTCTGGAAAACGCCTCCCACGGGCAAACTCGTAACCTGGACCAGCACACTGCTGATCGTCGCCATCGGCATCGCCCTCTATCCCCAGGCCATCCAGCGGATTTACGCGGCCAGCAGCGGGCAATCCCTGCGTCGGGCGCTGACCATCATGGTGTTCATGCCGCTGTTCACCACACTGCCGATGGTACTGCTGGGCATCCTCGCCAACGTCCCCTTCCCCGGGCTCGACAACGACGGCAGCGAGCGCGCCACCGTCCTCATGCTGGAGCAGGTTGCGCACGCCTACCCCGGAGTGAAATGGATCGTGGTGCTCTTCGTCGGCGCGGTCCTGGCCGCCATCATGTCGACGGCAGACTCCGCGCTCCTGTCCATTTCCTCTTCTGTCACCAAGGACCTCATCCAGCCATTGAATCCCAGCCTGCCCGAAAGCAAACTGACCCTCCTCGGCAAAATTCTGTCCTGGCTGGTCATGGGCATCGCCGCGCTGCTGGCGGTGATTCTGCCACAGAGCATCTGGGTCTTGATAGAAATCAAGCTGGAGCTACTGGTGCAAACGGCGCCGGCCCTGCTGCTGGGCATTCACTGGAAAGCGATCACGGCCCGCGCCGCGCTGGCGGGATTTGCCGCAGGCACAGCGCTTACCTTGCTCTTCCTGCTCGGTAATGCCTGGGGTGAGCACTTGCCTAAAAGGCCGCTGGGGGTCCATGCCGGGCTTTGGGGCTTCCTCCTCAACGTCGCCGTCATCCTGGTAATGAGCCGCTTTCGCCCAGCCAGTGCTGCTCACGCCGGTAAGTAGCCGGGGTGCGACCGGCATGACGCCTGAAGGCCGCACAAAACGCCGCCGCGCTGGAAAACCCGCACTCGACCGCGATTTGTTTGATGGGTGCGTTGGACGACGACAGGCGCTCCTTGGCCGCCCGCAAACGCCGCTCGATCAGGTACTGATGGGGCGAAAGGCGCAAGTGCTGACGGAACACCGCATGCAGGTGCGGCTCGGACCAGCCCGCCAGCTCACTCAACTCCACCAAGGGCAAGGGCTCGGCATAATCGTACTCCATACGATGCAACACCCGGCGCAAAGGCGCAGGCAGGCGCTCATCGCGCCGATGGAAGTGAAAGAGGCGCGCCTGAAAAACCAGCCGGCTAAATAGATATTCCCCCAGGTGCTGGTTGTCGAAACGCTCATCGACATAAAGCGCCACGGCCTCCTGCGTAAAGCGCTTCACCTCGTCGCGCTCCGCCCAGTGGGAAAGGCGCGGCACATCAAGCCACCCCTCCGTATCCCGCGTGAATCTCACGGCGAGGCAGCTGTAGGGATTCTCGAAATCGCTCCGGCCAATCGTATAATGACCCGCCTGATGACATATCAAATCACCCGGCTTAACCTCCACCCACTGGTCATCCGACAGCACCCAGCCCCTGCCGCCAGTCAGCAACTCGATGCAAACCGAATGCGCTGACAAAGCAAGGGGATGGGGGTGCATCCCGTGGCGCTGGTGGTAATGGTTCACATTCTCCAGCTTCAATCGTAACGGCGCTTTCCTCCGGTCCAACGTCTTAGGCATACCGTCTGGCATGCCTGACACAAAAAAAGATTTCAACAAGAAATCATAGATATTTGATATTAAATTAGCTCGGTTTCTTGGAATCAAGCCCCTAGCGTGCTGTGTTTTCCAAGTTTTTAATAACAGAAACCCCATGGCAAAAGTTAAATTCGGACTCATCGGCGCCGGGCAAATCGCCTACTCGGCTGCGGATCAAATCAACAAGCATGACGACGCTGAAGTAGTCGCGGCCACCGACCTGAGCGCGCCGCGCCTGGCAAAGCTGTGCGAGGACAAAGGCATCCCGAACGCGCATTCCACTGCGGAGGCCCTACTGGCCGATTCGTCCGTGGACGCCGTCTACGTGGCCGTGCCCAACAAGTTCCACGCGCCGCTTGCCATCCAAGCTCTGGAGGCGGGCAAGCACGTCATTCTGGAAAAGCCCTTTGCCATGAATACGGCCGAGGCCGAGGCCGTCATCGCCGCAGCCGAAAAAGCAGGCAAGGTTTTCACTGTGGGCATGAACCAACGGTTCGTCGAGAACCACCAGAAAATCAAAGCCCTGGTCGAAGCAGGTAAGCTCGGAGAAATCTATCACGCCAAGGCCTTCTGGTATCGCCGTAGCGGTATCCCCACCCTCGGCACCTGGTTTGGCAACAAGGCACTCGCCGGAGGCGGCTGCCTCAACGACATCGGCGTGCACTACCTGGACCTGTGCCTCTACGCCCTCGATGCCTTCGACCCGGTATCGGTCAGCGGCACGACCTACACCAAGTTCGGCAACCGCGGCCTCGGCGGTGGCAAGTGGGGCATCTCCGACAAGACCGAATCGGTCTTTGACGTGGAAGATTTCGCCACCGCGCTCATCCGGTTCAAGAGCGGGCTGACCGTGTGTCTGGATGCCACCTGGGCCTGCCATATGGAAGACGCCAACCGCCAGGGCGTGCTGCTCTACGGGACCGAGGCCGGAGCCGATGTGGCCACTGGAAAACTTTTCGAACAGGATCCTATCCGCGAGGGCTACAGCATCATCGACGATGTCAGCGTGGGAATCAAATACCCGGCGCACTGCCGTTTTGCCAACTTCATCGAGGCCATCCTCGGCCGCGAGGAATTATGCGTCAAACCGGAGCAGGCGCTCGCCGTGCAGAAAATTTTGGACGCCGTGCAGGAGTCCAGCCGCACCGGCAAAGAAGTTATCCTTTAACTCCTAAAAAACACCCACCATGTCACACGCCAAACAATTCGGGGTGCAGTCGTACTGCTTCCGCAATACCAAAGACAACGCAGAGCTGGCCGCCAAAGTGAAGGAGATCGGTCTCGACTCCATCGAGCTTTGCGGCATCCATGCCAACCTCGACAGCCTGGAAGAAAGCCAGCCCGTCATCGACACTTACAAGCAGGCTGGAATAAGCATTCTCTCGCTCGGCGTCCAGACCTTCACCGGCTGCGACAAGGAACGCGTCTGGTTCGAGGTCGCCCAGGCCGCCGGTGCCAAACACATCTCCTGCCACTTCCAGATCGGCAGCTTCCTCACCGCCATCCCCAAGGTCCGCAAGTGGTCCCAGGAGTTCGGCATCCGCGTGGGCATCCACTGCCACGGCGGTTATATGTTCGGCGGCTCCCCCGACGAGCTGGAGTACCTCATCGGCCTCGGCGGGCCCGAAATCGGCGTCTGTATCGACACCGCCTGGTGCATGCAAATCGGACCGCACGTTGGCAAGCCCCTCGAGTGGGCGAAGCGATTCGCCGGCAAGATTTACGGCATCCACTACAAGGACTTCGTCTTCGAAAAGAACGGCCAATGGGTCGACACCGTGGTCGGCACCGGCAACCTGGACCTGCCCGCCTTCGTTAAGGCGCTGGAGAACGGCGGCTTCGACGGCATGGCCGTGATCGAATACGAGGGCGATCCGGAAAATCCCGTTCCCGCGCTCAAAGGCTGCGTCGAAAAAATGCGTTCTCTGGTATAAAAAGCATTTTTACGAATCCAATATTCATGAGGCTGCGTATAAAGATATATGCAGCCTTATTGTTTACCCAACCCGTCACGTTCACGCGCCCTTGCGGCACTTATGCTTGCGGCAGTTTCCCTGCCCCTCCCGGCTCAGGAAGAGCTGCGCGTGGCAGCCCCCACCGAAACGGCCATGCTGCTCCACAGTGGTTCGGGCTGCGCGCCCTTCCATACGCTCTCGGCTTACCAGGTAGACTCCGAGATATGGGTCACCACCGTGGTGGAGGAATTCCCCGGCGGATGCTTTGAAGCCATCGTACACAAAACCCGGCCCATGGAAATCATCGGGCCGGCCATCCTGGCGCGCAACGTCGGAGACCTCGCGGAGAATCCTGAGCTCCGCGACATACGCAACGCGGCCTTCGAAAGCGACAACTACCAGCTCATGGCCCGCTACGACGAAATACGTGTTCCCTACGACTCGTCACTGGGCAGCGGCTGGGCCGAGACCAACAGCATCGGCTGGGTCTACACCCGCCAGCTTCCGTATCTTTACAGCCGTTACCTGGGCTGGGTCTACTACATGGCCGGCCCCGTTGTCCTCCGCGAAGACCTGAACCCCGAAAATGGCGCTGACGCTTTCGATAAAGCCGAAGCAACTCTCTTTTACCTCTGGTCGGAAGATTGGGGCTGGCTCATGACGTACAGCAACTCCGATGGCGCCTTTTACGACATCGACGACGACACCTGGTGGAACATCCGCGACCTGGAAGTCACCGCCCAAGCCGACTAGCTACTCCGTAGTCACGCCGGCTACCGGCCCACTGACAACGACCGTCCCCGTCGGCGTGGCGCTCCCGCCCGCAGGTTCCAGCGTGATGAACGCATTGGCGATATCCGCGCCCGAGTCTTCCAGGTTAAAGACCGCCTGCCCTGCCCCGCCGGAGAAGTCCGGCAACAAACCCGCGCTCTCCGGAGCGATATCGGAATCGGCAGGCTGTACCCACATCTGGTAAGTGCTGCCCTCGGGAGCGTCAGGCAGGCCGCTGATGGAAAGCACGCCCTCCTGATTGGTCACATCCCACAAGACCAGCGCCGAGGCCTCGCTGAAATCCGTCGGAGCCGAATCACCACCTGCGGCATTCGGCGAAAGGCCATCCGCGGAAGCGCTGGTAAAGCCGTTCGTGCTGCCCGTTCGAGCACCTTCGGTATCGGTTGCCGCAACGTAATTCAGGCGATTGGACAGCGTCGTCGGGGCGCTCACCTGCCCATTGCTCAGGCTAAGAACGGACCAGCGGGCGATGCCGGTATCCTTGCTGTAGAATTGAGACCAACGAGCTGCCTGCACCCGCAATTCCCGCTCCAGTGCCTCCCGGTCGGCCTGATAGCGCACGATCAAATCACGCAGGGCTCCATTGTCCTCCGCCAGACTCAAAATCGCCTGCTCTTGCTCGGCCAATCGTGCCTTCATGGTTGAGCCATCCCCCACGGCGTCACCGGGAGCGTCCGTCGGCGCAGCCCCCTCCGCATTCGCATCGGGCGCCACGTCGCCCGCTACGGTGACTTCAACCGCCGAGGCACCATCGCCCCCCGGCACGTCCTGCGACGAGGTCAACCACATGAAGGCCAAACCGGCAGCAAGGCCGCCCAGGGCATAAATCATGGGCATCCAACTGCTCCCGTGGCCATCCTCGGGCAATCGCTCGAGTACGCCATTAAAAGCCCCCGGAGGAGGCTCCTGCCCCGGCGACAACATAGCCAGCGATGCCCAGGCGTCCTCGGTTTCAGCAAACTCCTCCGCGTCTCCCGGATGCGCCCGCAACTGCTCTTCGAAAGCGCGTACGGCGGCCTCGTCCAACTCATCCAGGAGGTAAGACTGCGGGTCCGGTTTTGCGTTCGGGTCAGAGCTCATAGCGGGGAAAGGTTTCGCGAAGTTTCAACAGGCCGCGGCGGATACGACTCTTTACCGTGCCAAGGGGGAGCTGCAAGCGCTCGGCGATTTCGCTTTGGCTCAGCCCCTCGAAAAAAGCCAGTTCCAGGCAGCGGCGGATATCCGGCTCCAGCGCCAGCACAGCGTGCCGCACCTGCCGGCGCTCGTCGTCATACAGGCGGGTGATGCCGGAAGCGGGCACCGCATGCTCATCGAGCAACGGGGCCGGGGCGGGGCGGCGCTTCAAGGCCCGGAGGCGGTCCAGACAGAGGTTGCGGGTAATGCGCAGCAGCCACGTGCGCACCGAAGCCTTCCCAGCATCAAAGCGCCCTGCATGCTTCCATAAGCGGACAAAGCTATCCTGGAGAATCTCCTCGGCCAGGTTTGCATCGGAAGTCATTTGCATGGCTAAACTATAGACCAGCCCGCCGTAACGCTCATAAAGAAGGGCAAGCGCGGCGCGGTCCTCCCTCGCAACCCGCCGCACAAGCACCGCATCCGGGGACGCACGTGCGGCCCCGGTATTGGCATCCGGGATGAGTTGTTCGGAGAGCGACAAGAGAACTGGGTGAATATCCTTTTCACCTATTATACGCCCACTGACGACTTGTGGATTCAAAAAAGTGGCCCCCGTCGCTATTTTTTCTCTGAAAGTGCAGGCGATTCCATCCTTGTCAGTCGCCTCGCATATGCTATGAAAATATAATGCTTATAACTTCTCTTAAATCGACCTTCTCCCTTGCCACACTCGTAACGCTTTTGACGCTCCAGAGCGTTTCCGCCCAAACCACTACCCCCATAGCCCGTCGCGACTCTCCCCTCACCGCTGTCACCGACGGCAACGAGGTCCTGACAAAGCTCATGCAGGGCAATCAGCGATACGTCTCAGGTGCGGCTATTGCGCCCGATCGCACCAGTGCCACAAAGGCAGCTACCGCGGAAAGCCAGCGCCCCATGGCCATCATCTTGAGCTGTGCGGACTCCCGCGTGGCGCCGGAAATCTTTCTCGACCAAGGCGTCGGCGACCTCTTCGTCGTGCGTGTCGCGGGCAATATCCTGACGACCGAAGGCCAGGCCAGCATTGAGTACGCCGTGGCGGTACTGGGCGCGCCGTTAATCCTCGTGCTCGGCCATGAAAACTGCGGCGCCGTCGATGCTGCCATCAAGGCATACGAAAAGGGAGCGACTTTCCCCGGCGAGATTGGCTCGCTGGTCGACCACATCGAGCCCGCCGTGGCCATTACCAGCGCGACCAAATCTCCCGTGCCCCTGCACGACGCCATCGAGACCAACGTCACCTACGTCATGGATCAGTGCAAAGTGGCCGGACAAATCCTGCCCAAGGCCATCGCCGGAGGCAAACTCGTCGTCGCTGGCGGGGTCTACAATCTCAAGACCGGCAAAGTCGAGCTGCTCAAGTAATCGGAGCCTCAGCCCGCTACCAACAAGTCACTCATCGGCGCGCTTGATAGCACACTGCCGGGAGACAACTCGTAGCCGCGGAGAAATTCCCGCGCGGGCAACATCTTGCCGCCCGGACGTTGCAACTGCCGCACACAGAGAGTCCCCTCACCGGTGGCGATGCGCACGGAGTCTTCGGTGGTTTCCAAAACGGAACCCGGAGCACCGGAAGGCGACGGCGCGACATCCGCGGTGGCCTGGCGCAGCTTCAGGCGGGTTTCGCCGTGATCGGTGAAGCAGCCCGGCCAGGGATCGAGGCCGTTGATGCGCGCGGCGAGGACAGAGGCAGGCGCGGAGAAATCCAAAGCGCCGTCGGCCTTCTCCAGTTTGCGGCAATAGGTGGCAGCGGCGTGGTCTTGCTCAGCAAATTTTGCCGTCCCGTCCAGCAGCGCGGCCAGATTTCGCGCTAAAAGGGCCGGACAGGCCGCAGCCAGTTTTTCACGCATGGACGCCCCGGTATCCGTCGACTCAATGCCGACGCGCTCGGCATCGCAGGCGGGCCCCTCGTCCATCGGCGGGGTGATTTGCATGAGCGTGACCCCCGTTTCGGCCTCTCCGCTGGCCACTGCGGTCTCGACCGGAGACGCCCCTCGGAACTTCGGCAGGAGCGACGCGTGAAAATTGACAAACCCGCGCGGAGGCACTGCCAGCAGGCTTTTCCTCAAAATATGTCCGTAAGCCATGACCAGCACCAGCGCGACGCCCTCCTCGCGCAGCCGTTGAGCGTCCTCACCGGAGGGCTTTTCAGGCCGATAGAGAGGTACGTTGTGCTCCAGAGCCCAGGCGGACACAGGATTGGGCTGGAGCTTCTTGCCACGCCCCTTGGGCCTGTCCGGCTGGCTGTAGACGGCTGTCAGCTCCGCTCCGTGGGCTGACGCCTCCGCGCGCAGCCATTCCAACAACGGCAACGCGATGGCATCCGAGCCCATGAAGACGATTTTCTGCATGCAGCTAGACAAAAGTCGAAAGTCGAAAGACGAAAGCCCAAAGCGATTGAAACGCAGGAGGACTTTTGAGAACGAAATCCGTTGCTTTTGACTTTAGGCCTTCAGCTTTTGACTTCTGTTACGCTTCCCACTCGCCCTTGGTGACCACAGAGGCCTCCCGGTCGATGCGGCGGGCCAGCCCGGCCAGGGTGTTGCCCGGACCGCACTCGTAGAACTCCTTGACGCCCATCGCGATCATCCCGCTGAAACAAGCCGACCAGAGTACGGTCGACGTAACTTGGGCGACCAACGCGGCCTTGATGCCATCCGGGTCACGAATGACTTCCCCCGTGGTGTTGGTGAAAACCGGAATGACCGGCTCCTTGAAATCCAAAACGCGGATGAACTCCTCGAAGGCATCGCGGGCGGGCTTCATCAAACGGCTGTGGTAGGCACCGGCAACCTTGAGCGGTACGGCCATCTTGAAGCCCGCTTCCTTGGCCTCGGCCACCGCGGCGGCGATGCCATCCTTGCTGCCGGAAAGCACGATCTGGCCGGGGCAGTTGACGTTGCCGACATCCACGTCGTGCTTTTGTGCCAGTGCCTCGGCGGCCTCCGGCGTACCGCCGATGAGGCTGGCCATGGCCCCGGCAGTGGCATCGCAGGCTTCCTGCATGAGGCGGCCACGCTCGGCCACCAGCTTGAGCCCGGTGGCGAAATCGTAAGTCCCGGCGATGGCATGCGCGGTCAGCTCGCCCAGGGAGAGCCCGGCGGCGCAGCTAATCTGCGGCAGCTTGCCCGCCTCCTTCATGGCCGCCACGGCGGCGCATCCATGTACGTAGAGCGCCGGCTGGCACACGCGCGTTTCCGTCAGTTTTTCCTCCGGGCCCTCAAAGCAGGCCTCGGTCAGCGACCAGCCCAGAACCGCGTCGGCCTGCTCGAAGAGCTCACGCGCCTGCGCGGAATTTTCGTATAACGAGCGCCCCATGCCAACGGCCTGCGCGCCCTGTCCGGAAAAGATAAGTCCAACAGACATCCCGCTAGGCAAAGGCAAAATGCAGCCGAGGAAAAGCGAAAAGCGGTTACTTAGTGCGCGTTCAGATTTTGAGGGTCATTAATAGCATAATACATCTGATCAGCGTTGAGACTGTCAGTATGGCCGTCAAAAAAGACCACTGGGGCTTTATCACCGCCAAAACGATCGAAATCGGGAAAACTCGTAGCCCTACCGCCCCCGACCTGCCACTCGTCCGACACGCAAAACAACATGCGTTTATCAGAATGGGTTATCTGTTCAGCTCGAAAATCCGTGGTCCAACCATCTGGTTTGCCACTGCGCTGCACCCAAATGCGGTTACTCGACCGAATCGAGTCCTGACTATCCAGCCCTGGCTGATCGTTAATACCGTAGCCCACTGGCGCCCAACGACCACCACCCGGGTTTTCATAGGCAGGGCAAACCATAGCTTTCTCAAGTTCCTGTCTCTTCTCGTAGCCCATATAGGAACACAGTATCCCTGAAAACCAGTGCCCATTTGGAAGGTTACCCGATCTATCGTTAATTTCGCCCGGGACCAAACGACCACCGTTTTCTATTCTGAACAAATCCGCGCCCAAGTAATATTGTCTCAAATTCGACGTGCTCTTGGTCATCAGCGAGCGCATGCGAATATCCCCGACGACAGGAATCAGGATCACGGCCAGAATCGCGACGACGGCAATCACGGTCAGCAATTCGACCAAGGTAAAGCCCTTGCCGTCACCGACACATGATTGGCGATTGGTTACACTGAGGGGCATAGCAACAAGTGAATCGACTAAAGTAAATTAGAGTTAATGATACATTGTGGGTGCAACGCTGTCAATGACTGCAGCCATCCGAATCCTTATACGTTGTTTGCCAGTAAACCAAGTCCGGGCGACCCAAAATAGTTATTCCTCAAGCGTGCCCATACCGCCTCCTGTAATAACTCGCATTACCTGATCTGGAGATGTTGAATACGATTTGCGAAATCGAGCGAGTTGGCTAGTCTCTTGGCTTTTCATTTCTCAACCATGCCAACACTCTTCGATCCTGTCAAAATGGGCGCTTGGGACTTGCCCAATCGCATCCTGATGGCGCCGCTCACCCGCTGCCGTGCCAGCGAAGGCCGCGTCCCGAACGCCCTCATGGCCGAGTATTACCGTCAACGCGCCGGCGCCGGGCTCATTATCTCGGAGGCCACCTCGGTGGATCCGATGGGCGTGGGCTACCCGGACACGCCCGGCATCTGGTCCACGGAGCAAGTCGAAGGCTGGAAAGGTGTCACAAAGGCGGTGCACGAAGCTGGCGGGCGCATCCTGCTACAGCTCTGGCACGTCGGGCGCATCTCCGACCCGATTTACCTGAACGGCGAGCTGCCCGTCGCCCCAAGCGCCATTCAGCCCGACGGCCACCCCAGCCTGGTCCGCCCCATCAAGCCCTTCGTTACGCCGCGTGCGCTGGACAGCGACGAAATACCCGGCATCGTCGCGGCCTACCGCAAAGGCGCGGAAAACGCCCAGGCCGCAGGCTTCGACGGGGTGGAGATTCACGGGGCCAACGGCTACCTGCTCGACCAGTTCCTTCAGGACAGCACCAACCAGCGCACGGACGCCTACGGAGGTTCCATCGAAAACCGCGCCCGGCTCATGCTGGAAGTCGTCGACGCTTGCTGCGATACCTGGGGCGCGGATCGCGTCGGCCTGCACCTGGCCCCGCGCTGTGACGCCCACGACATGGGCGACTCCGACCCGGCGGCCACCTTTGGCTACGTGGCCGCGGAGTGTGGCAAACGCGGCATCGCCTTCCTTTTTGCCCGTGAGGGCATGCCTGAGCCGCGCCAGGCTCCTGCGATGAAGAAGGCCTTTGGAGGACCTTTTATCGCCAACCAGCAACTGAGCCTGGAAGACGCCCAGCGTCTGCTCGACCAGGGCGAGGCTGACGCCGTGGCCTGGGGGCAGCTCTTCATCGCCAACCCCGATCTGCCCGAACGACTCCGCACCGACGCGCCGCTTAACGAGCCCAAGCCGGATACTTTTTACGCCTCCGGCCCGGATGGTTACATCGATTATCCGTTTTTGGAAAAAAACGCGTAAGGTTCTCCAAAGGACTCCGACTACAAAGGTGAAGCCACTTGGTTTCACTTTTTTCTTGCTCTTTTAATCGTTAATCTACGATATACGATTATGGCCTTTCAAAAACTCGATATCTTCACACCTGAACAGGTAGCCCTGGCGGAATTCGCCCGATCCCTGGCCCATCCCGCGCGCATCGCCATCGTGACCTTTCTGCAGCAGCGCGGGGACGCCTCCTGCGGTGAAATCGTGGGCGCGCTGCCACTGGCCCAGGCCACGATATCCCAGCACCTGAAAGCCCTGCGTGAGGCCGGGCTGCTCAACGCGGAGACGCGCGGCACCAGTGTGCGTTATTCCCTGAACTGCGAGAACATCAAAAATTTCTGCCACAGTTTCCAGTGCACCCTCGGCACCGCCGCGGAGCCCCAGGCCTAAAACTTTTAACCACCTACCCATTATGTCCGACCAGACTTCAACAACCCGCATCGTAATCGTCGGTGGCGTCGCTGGAGGCGCCTCCGCTGCCGCCCGCGCGCGTCGTCTCAGCGAGGACGCTGAAATCATCGTGCTGGAGCGCGGTCCCGATGTCTCTTTCGCCAACTGCGGCCTGCCCTACCACATCGGCGGGGAAATCCAGGACCGCTCCAAGCTCGCCGTGCAGACGCCCGAGTCGCTCAAGTCCATGCTGAAGCTGGACGTGCGCAACCGCACCGAGGCCGTCGCGATTAACCGCGCGGACAAAACCATCTGCGTGCGCGACCTGACCAACGATGAGGTGCAGGACATCCCTTATGACAAACTGATCCTCTCGCCCGGGGCCTCCCCGCTCAAGCCGCCGTTGCCCGGCATCGACCTGCCGCAAATCCTCACCCTGCGCAACCTGCAGGACATGGACCGCATCGAGACCGCCGCCAAGGATGCCCAAAGCGTCGCCATCATCGGCGCGGGCTTTATCGGCCTGGAAATGGCCGAGCAACTTGTCCACCTCGGCAAAAAGGTCAGCCTCGTCGAGCTCGTCGATCAGGTGCTTCCGCAAATGGACAAGGATATGGTTCAGGCCGCGCAGGAAGAACTCCGCGAAAACGGCGTCGAGCTCATCCTCGGCGACGGCATCAAGGGCTTCGAGCCAAACGGCAGCGGCATCAAGGCGCAGTTGAACTCCGGCAAGGAACTCGCCGCTGACCTCGTCATCCTGTCCATCGGCGTGCGCCCGGAAAGTGGCCTGGCCAAGGAAGCCAGCCTGGAGCTGGGCAAGCGCGGGCACATCGTCACCAACGGCCACATGCAGACCTCCGACCCGGACATCTACGCCATCGGAGACGTCTCCGAGACGGTCGACCCGATTCTTGGCGGCCCCGTGGCCATCGCATTGGGCGGCCCGGCCAACCGCCAGGGGCGCGTCGCCGCCGACCACATTTTTAATCCGGAGGCAGCCCGGCCTTATCCAGGATCTATCGGGACCGCCATCGTGCGCGTCTTCGATATCGCCGCAGGCGTGACCGGCTATACTGAACGCCGCCTGCAGATGGCCAAGGTCGACTACGGCAAGACCATCGTGACCGACTACAACCACGCCAGCTATTACCCCGGCGCCACCCACCTGACCCTCAAGTTCCTCTGGGACAAGGCCGACGGCCGCATCCTCGGTGGGCAGGCCTTCGGCTACGAGGGCGTGGACAAGCGCCTCGACGTCATCGCCACCGCCATCAAGGGCCGCCTCAAGATCGAAGACCTCGAGCACCTTGAGCTGGCCTACGCGCCGCCCTTTGGCTCGGCCAAAGACCCGATCAACATCGCGGCCTTCTCCGCGCTCAACCAGAGCGACGGCTTCGTCAAGCCCATCTACGCGCTGGCCGAAGCCCCCGAAGGCGCGCAGCTCGTGGACGTACGCCCGCCCGAAATGGTCGCGCTCAAGCCCATTCCCGGCTCCATCAACATCCCCTATCCGCAGATGCGCTCACGCCTCGTGGAGCTGGACAAAGCCAAGCCCGTCGTGACCGTCTGTGCGCTCGGCAAGACCAGCTACTTCGCCGCCCGCATCCTCGCGCAAAACGGCTTCGACACCTACGCCCACGTCGGCGGCGCCAAGGCCGAGCCCTCCATGACCACCACTTCCACACCTGCACCCATGCCAGAAAACACCACCTCCACTTCATGCGGCGGCGGCACTGCGACCGCTTGCACGACACCCACAGCCGACGGCGAAGTCGTCAAGCTCGACGCCACCGGGCTGGCCTGCCCCGGGCCCATCCTGCGTGTCAAGGACGCCGCCAGCGCGCTCAAGCCCGGCCAGATTTTGGAAGTCTCCGCCTCTGACGCCGGGTTCAAGAACGACCTGCCCGCCTTCTGCAAGGCCAACGGCTACGAGTTCCTCGGAGCGGAGAAAAGCAAGGGCATCATCGTGGGTAAACTGAAAGCCGGTGGGGGTTCAGAGCTCCCCGCGACGACGGGCTCCACCACCCTCGCCTCGGCCAGCGGCGCACGCAACGGCGCGACCATCGTGGTCTTCTCCGGCGCGCTCGACAAGGCCATGGCAGCGTTCATCATCGCCAACGGCGCGGTCGCCATGGGCGGCAAAGCCACGCTCTTCTTTACCTTCTGGGGGCTGAACGTCCTGCGCAAAGATACGGCACCTGTCATTCCGGAGAAAACGCTGATGGATAAACTGTTTGGCTGGATGCTGCCACGCGGCGCACACAAGCTGCCGCTCTCGCAGATGCACATGGCCGGCATGGGCACCGCCATGATGAAGGACCGCATGAAGTCCAAGGAGCTGCCCAACCTGCCCGGCCTCATGGACGCGGCCAAGCAAGCCGGCATCCGCCTGGTCGCCTGCACGATGTCGATGGACGCCATGGGCATCCGCGAGGAAGAGCTCATCGAAGGCGTGGAGCTCGGCGGCGTGGCCGAATACCTCGGCGCCTCCTCCGAAACCGGCACCAACCTGTTTATCTAAAGCCACTTTGAAGATAGATGCGAGAAACCCTTTTGTGAACAAAAGAGGGGTTCTCGCGCTCTTCCCAAAAAACTTTGATATTTCTTGGGCGCCTTTGTGGCAAAACATTAGGGCCAGCGGCCTGAAGGCAGCACGTTTGCCTTCGGGCCTTTTGTTTTGTGCGCTGAACGCCTCTCGGAGAGCACCGAACGAGTCACATAGCCTGCCGAATAGCTCACATAGCCCACCGAACGACTCGCTTAGTTCACCGAATTGTTAACATAGCACGCCGAACGACCTACTGAGCGCACAGAATGACTCGCAGAGCAGACCGAATTACTCACTGAGTGCGCCGAAAGGCTCGAACAGTGGACCGAATCGTTTACACAGTGACTAGATTCGCCTTTCAGGCCAATGGAACAGGCTTTCGGACCAAAAGAATTGCGATTCAGACAGGTGTACAAGCCCTTCGGGTAAGAGGAACAACGCATCGGACGCGCAGATTGAGCCTTCGGCTATGTCGTTTGGGTATTCGGGCGCACAGATTGACTATTCGGGCCTGTGGATTGCCTGCCCGAGGTACTGCACGCACCGTCCGGGCAAATAGTTCAGCCCCAACGGGGCGTGCCTAGGTAGCGATGGGTGCAACCCATCGTCGCCGTCGCGATGGATAAGCTTGCCCTGACAGGGCAATCCTCTGTCAGGGCGAAAACCACCAATGGGCCTCGCCCATCGTTACCAAGAAATGTCTTTTCAAGGCACCAAATACTTGCCCGCCTACATCGAATCCAAATCGCGCAGAATCTCGCGCGGGCTGGAGCCGTTTTCGGGGCCGACGATGCCTTCGTCCTCGAGGATTTCCATGATGCGGGCGGCGCGATTGTAGCCTATCTTCAGGCGTCGCTGCAGCATGGAGGTGGAGGCGCGCTTGGTGGCGCGGAGCACGTCGATGGCCTGCGGGACCATCTCGTCGTCCCATTCGCCCTCGGCGGCGCCACCGCCCTCGCCGTCCTCCCCGGCAGCCTCGACCGCAGCCTGGATGGCGTCATCGAACTCGGGGTCGCCGTTGTTTTCGTTGATGAAGTCGACGATGTGGTTGATTTCGTCGTCGGAAACGAAGGCACCCTGGGCGCGGACGAGGTTGGACGTCCCCGGCGGGATGAAAAGCATGTCCCCTTTGCCGATAAGCGCCTCGGCCCCACCGGTATCGAGAATAGTGCGGCTGTCCACCTTGGAGGCCACCTTGAAGGAGATACGCGTGGGCAAGTTCGCCTTAATGACGCCGGTGATGACGTTGACGGAGGGGCGCTGGGTGGCGAGGATGAGGTGGATGCCGGCGGCACGGGCAAGCTGCGCCAGGCGGGCCACGCCGGTTTCGATGTCCTGCGGAGCCACCATCATGAGGTCGGCCAGCTCGTCGATAATGCAGACGATGTAGGGCAGCTTCTCGGTCGGCACATCCAGCTCGTCCAGCTCGCGCGGCACCTCGATGTTGGCGGCGGCGGCGCGTTCCTCGGGGGACATGGAGGAGCTGAGCTCCCTTTCCAGTTCCTCGGCCTCGGCGCGGGCCTTCTTTTCCTTGATCAGCTTGGAGTTGAAGCCTGCGATGTTGCGCACGCCCACCTTGGCGAAAATCTGGTAGCGCCGCTCCATCTCGCGCAGGAGGTACTTGAGCGCGCCGGGGACCTTCTTGGGCTCGGTCACCACCGGGATGAGCATGTGCGGCAGCTTGTTGTAAATCTGCATTTCGACCACCTTCGGGTCGACCATGATGAAGCGCAGGTCTTCCGGGCCGCTATGGTACAGGAGGGAGGCAATGACCGCGTTGATGCAGACCGTCTTACCGGAACCGGTGGAACCGGCGATGAGCATGTGCGGCATCTTCGTCAGGTCCTCCACGATGGGTTTGCCGGTGACGTCCTTGCCCAGCACGATGGGGATTTCCGCCTTGGACTCGCCCCAGGCCCGCGACTCGACGATCTCCTTCATGCGCACGGGCAGTGGCTTCTTGTTCGGCACCTCAATGCCCACCGTGCCCTTGCCTGGAACGGGTGCGAGGATACGCACGGCCAGCGCCTTCAGGCCCAGCGCGATGTTTTTGTCCAGGCTGGCAATCTTCTCGACGCGCACGCCGGGCAGCGGCTTGACCTCGTAGCGGGTGATGACCGGGCCGGTCTGCACCTCGCTGGGCTCCACCTTGACGTTGAACTCGCCCAGCGTCTGGACCAGCACGTCCATGGTTTCCGAATAGTCCTCCTTGGGCTCGTTGGGGTCCACCGTGACCGGATCGGCCAACAGGTTGAGCTTGGGGAAGGTGTAGCTGCCGCGTTTGTCCGGCAGGGAGATAGCGGCACGCTCGGTTTTCTCGGCCTCGACGATGGTCAGCGAGCCTGGCTTGCGGGGCTTCTCCTTCGCCGCCGGAGCCGGCTGCGCCTCGGGGATCTCCTCCTTAGCGGGTTCCTCCTTCTTTTTACCAATGGCAAAACGGGTGCCCTTGGGCTTGACCGGTGGGGGCTTCGGGGCCTCCACCGCAGCGGGCTTGGGGGCATCTTCGAGCTCGGCCTCACCGGGGGTAAAGGTCGGCAGCGGCTCCTCCTTCGGTTTGGGTACGTTCCCAACCTTCTCCTTCTTGGAGGTCTTTTCAGGCAGGGCCGCGGCAGCCTTCTTTTTGGCCTCTTCGCGTTCCTTCTTCCGTCGCGCCCGGGCCTCATGCCAGCGCTCCACCGTCGCAGTAACATTGTCGGTGATGAGGAAAATCCCACCGACCAACAAGGCCACGATCAGCACAAGCGTCGTGCCGAAGGGGCCGATATTGCGGGTCATCCACTCGTTGTAGAGAATCTGGCCGACGAAGCCGCCCATACCGTTGAAAAAGTACTCCGACTGCTCCGGGGCTTCCGCGCCCGAGCGGATTTCCGGCGGGGCCTCCACCACCTCATGCACGCCGGACAGCTCCAGACGCGAATCGAGCAGGTTGGCGATGCCGGACAGAGCCGCGATGACCACCACAGCGGACAGAAACAGGCGCAGCCCCACGCGATGGGCACGCTTGAAGACCAGCATGTAGCCGATCCAGAACAGCAGCGCGGGCATGAGCATCGCCACCAACCCGCACATCGATATCGACCACCCCGCCAGCTCCACACCGACCGCGCCCGCCAGATTGGTGGAGGGATCGGCCGGCTCTTTGATGTGGCTCCATTGATTCGGCTCAAAATCGAACAGCGCCACCGCGTAGAGCAGGCTCACCGCGATGGCAACAAACCCCCAAACCGGGTGAGATTGCGGCTTGCGTGGTGCAAAGGTCGATTTCTTGGCGGTCGCTTTCTTTGAAAAGAGGCCCATGTAATAAGTGACAAAGCCTAGAGCAGACCGATCACAAGACAAGTCATAAGCCACAAGACCCGTGCTTGAATATCAAAGCGATTACCACCAAAACTTTTCCTCATGAACGATGACTTCATGGAGCGCTTCTCCGGCGTGGGCAGGCTTTTTTCCGCCAAAGGGCTGGAAAGGCTGCGCGCATCCCGCGTATGCGTCATCGGCATCGGTGGCGTAGGCGTATGGGCGGCGGAAGCCCTGGCCCGCAGCGGCATCGGTACGCTGACCCTGGTCGATATGGACGACCTGTGCTACTCCAACACCAACCGCCAACTGCACGCCCTCGACGGCCATTACGGCCAGCTCAAGGTGGAAGCCATGGCCGAACGCATCCGTGCCATCAACCCCGCATGCCAGGTCGAGGCCCGCACGGAGTACTTCACGGCCTCCAGCATGGAAAGCATCCTCGGCGAAAAGCCGGACTGCATCGTCGACGCCATCGACAGCCTCAAGAACAAGGCCCTCCTCCTGGCCGAGTGCCGAAAGCGCGGCCTGCGG
Source organism: Verrucomicrobiia bacterium (assembly GCA_030432235.1). Classification (GTDB taxonomy): domain Bacteria; phylum Verrucomicrobiota; class Verrucomicrobiia; order Opitutales; family Cerasicoccaceae; genus JAUIHT01. The sequence continues at coordinate 266,365 of JAUIHT010000003.1, forward strand.
ATCGCGACCACCGCCGGCGCCGGTGGTCGCCGTGACCCCACTCAAGTCCGCGTGGCCGACCTCACCGGGGTCTTCAACGACCCGCTGGCGGCACAGTTGCGCAAAAAACTCCGCCGCGAGTACGGCTTCCCCGGCGAACGCGAGGGCCCTTTCGGCATCCCCTGCGTCTTTTCCAAGGAGCGCGCCGTCTACCCGCGCGCCGACGGCACAGTCTGTGCTGAACGGGAGGCCGGGGCGGACTACCGGCTCAACTGCGATGTAGGCTTCGGCACGGCGGCCTTCGTCACGGGGGCATTCGGTTTGGCCGCCGCCGGATGGGCCGTGGATTCACTTTCCAAAGAAACTCCCGGCACCCCTTGAAAAACAGTTCTCACTCGCTTACTATTCTCTATGGCCAAAGCGAACTGGCGTCTCGTTCAAATTCTCCGCCTTACCGCGGATCGCATTGAGGACACCCGGGATTATCACTGGGCTCACGTGGGCAAGTGCAACTGCGGGCACCTCGCCCAGACCATCACCGGCTTGACATCCAGTGACCTCTTCCAGCGCGCCAGTGAGGATGCCTTGTCGGAATGGACCGAGTACGCCAAGGATTATTGCCCACAGACAGGCCAGCCCCTGGAGGAGATTATATCCGCCATGCTCGAAGCCGGCTTGGAGCGGCGAGACCTGCATCGCCTCGAATACCTTTCGGATGCCCGCGTGCTGGCCGCACTCCCTGGCGGCATGCGCTATCTGCGCCGATATCGTCCGGCGGATGTGGCGCTTTACATGCGCACCTGGGCCAAACTGCTAGAGGAAGAGCTCGAGCCCAGCGACGACGAAAATGTCGTCCACTTCCCGGACTTTTCAGCCAAGCAAGCCTGAGCAGCGCTGCTAACGCACAACCTGGGGCTGCGCCCCCCCAGACCCGCGGTGCGTGACCGCACGGGACCATGAGGGCTCCGCCCGGGCAAGGCGCGGCTATTCTATATAGAAGCTGAGTACCTGCCAGGTCTCGGCACCGTCCGTGGCGGTGGGACCGGGAGTCATGACGAGGATTTCGTTGGCCGGCTCCTCACGCCCGGCAAAGACCGTGCGGAAGTTGACCACGACGAAGTCACCCTCGATGTTGCCGGGCAAAACACTGGTGGCGAAAAGCCGTTGGAGCTTGCGCTGATTAACCTCACCGAGGGGCGTGCGCACCATTTTGAGGCCGTCCACCCAAGCCTGCTTGGTGATCTCCTCCCGCAGCTCGGGAGCGGTTTTGACCAACGCCTCGGCGTACTTGCCCTCGTCAACGAAGACCAACCAGGTCTCGGCTGCCTGCTTGGCGACGAGCTCGCGATCGGCCACGCCATGGGCCAGCGGCGCGCCGAGAAAGCAAAGCGCCAGCAGCGGCGCATAAACGGTACGGAAAAGTCTCATGAGAAAGGGAGCTACACTGCGGTTTCAGGAGCCGGTTGTCAACCTGCCTAGCCAAGGCACTTGATGGCCAAATCGCGCATGACCGATTCCTGGTCGTTGGGCTTGTCGAGCAGACCGGTGAAGGCCTCGGCCAGGCCCAGTTGGAAATCCACCAGCCGCTTGAGCGTGAGGGACTCCATGCCGGGCGCGATTTTGTTGCCCAGGTACCAGAGGTTTTGCGTGAAAACGTTGTAGGCGGATTTGTCGTCGAGCCCGCCGAAGTGCTTGGCATAGAGGCGCGCGGCGCGGTCGAAATCGCCCTTGGCAAATCCTCGCGGCCCCAGGCGCAGCTCGCCGCCATCCATCAGCACACGGAGCTGAATCATCAGCCGGTTGCGGTTCTGAAGCGTCGTAATAAGGCCGCGGGCGTCCTTGTGAATAAAGAAATGCCGGCGAATCGCATCCAGGGTCCATTTCAGGTCCAACGAGAAGAAGGCCTCGGCGACCTCGAAAAAGTCACCCTCCCCGAAAGGCGGAACCAGCTCCAGGACAAGCTTTTCGGTAACCTCGCCGCCATCCGGGCCGAGGTAGGCGGCCAGCTTGCGCGCTTCTTCGAGGACAAGCCGGGTGTTGCCATTGACCCGCGCAATGAGGGCCACGGCGGCGCGGTGGCCGATATCCACACCCAGCTTTTCGCACTCGGCCCGAAGCATGCCCGCGAGGGCTTCAGCGTCATCGGCTCCTTTGAGGTCCTGCAGCTCACCATTGTCCTTGAACCACTTAAATTCCTTGCGGCGGCGGTCCACCGGGCAGGCCGAAAGCAGCACGCCCACGCCCGCCGGATCCAGGCCTTGCAGCAACTCCTGCAAGTCCTCGACCTGCTTTTTGCTGCCCTCGGCACGCCCGGTAACACTGTCAGCGAGGAAAGAGATGTTTTTCAGCCACACCACCTTGCGCTCGCCGAACATCGACAGCGTCTGCACGGAGGCACGGAAGCGGTTCACGGCCTCCTCGACCTCGCCGACGTTCTGCGCCGCACCGTCGAGGACCTCCTTGGAGAAGTCATCCTCAATGCCGTCGGAGAGCTTGTCCCACGCCGCCTGCGCCTCGCGGCTGACGAGATAGTCGTCATCCCCGCAGATGAAGGTGAAAGCCGGTGCCGCCATAAGAGCCCACCAGTCAAGCCGACCGACGAAAGATGATCAAGGGGATTTGGCGCGGGCGGGTCGGTTCATTGACTATTTTAGAGGTTTATCCGGGTGATTCTGATAATATTCACGAAGGCGCTCTGGGTTGGCTTCATAGAACATTGAATCATTAGTTCCAGACCGCCAAATCTCGGCCTCCGCAACGACATCATTCGCTATTGTTAAGAGAACAGTGTAACGTTTGTTTTTGAAGATATACCGCTCAAACTTTGTAGTATCGGTCTCAAAGAATGTCGCCACGTAGGGTTTCAGATAGCCCATGGGAACACCGTCATCGTAGGACTTCCCAACTACAGAACCATTATTAAGTATCCACTTCGCCAATTCATCGGGCGAATATTGAGGCAAATCGTCGGCTACGTTTCGTATAAACATGGCAAGAGCGAAGCCTAATACAAAAGATACAACCCCGAATATCACCCAAAGGAAGAACCGTTTCATGAATTTATGATGCCCATACTCATTTATATCTTCAATTGGATTTTTATGCTCATGAAGACGCTTACCTTCTTGAACTAATTGATTCTTTGCTATTAGGTTTTGGCATGACCATGCTTCAAATCCAGGAAGAGATTAAGCGGATGTCCTCGAGCGAGCAGGACCGGCTGGCTTCCTTTTTGAACGTGGTACGCAAGATGCGCGACCCGGCTTACCAAAAAGAGCTGAAGCGGCTGCGCGATGATGCCACTCCAGAGGGCTGGGTGTCGCTGGAGGAAATGAAGAACCGGCTCGGCAAGGCCTAATGGACTATCGGCTCTTCGCGCGGGATTCGGTCTTTGCCACGCTTCAAGGTCTGGACGAAAGAGGCGCAGCGCGAGCTTTTGGCACTTTTCGATTTGCTTAAGGCTGACCCTTTCCAAGGAAATGATTACCACGATGAGGTCCAGTACGCTGGCCCGAATGCCGTGAAGCTCGTCGGCGCCTTTGCTGTGGTCTTCTACGTGGACCATGCCGTCAAAGAGGTAAAAATCCTCGATATCCTCTCCGCTGACGACATCGAGTAGCCGCCTGATAGAGGGTGCAACTAATTCCGGCGAGTGACGTTATACTCGCTAATGCTGACTCCGGCCGATGTTGTTAACCACTCACTCCTGTTTGTCATGAGAATCTCTTCACTGCAAAATCCCCTCGCTGGCTGCTTTGCGCTGGCCACACTGCTCCTCATCGCATCGGATGTTCGAGCCGCAGACTCCCTTCCCGACGGCGTCCAGCGCGTACCCGTTACCCTTTCCGGTGGACATGAAACCGAAAAAGTGGACCACGGTCGGCCCGTGAAGCTCATCGCTGCTGCGCTGGGTGTGAAGGACCAGGTGTTTCGCGATGCTTTCAGTAATGTCCACCCTGCCCAACCGGGAAGCGGCGGCCCCACCGAGACGGAGGCACGCGCGAACAAGGCGGTCCTGATGAAGGCCCTGGCCCCCTACGGCATCACCAACGAACGCCTCGACGAAGTCTCGAACTACTACCGTTACCGGCCCGGCGGCAACCGGCTCTGGCGACATCAGGACGCCACCGCCGTCGCGCTGGTCAAGGACGGTAAGGTTATCGGTTACGAGGTCACCGATGGTGGCTCAGGCTACACCAGCCCTCCCACGGTCTCGGTGCCAGGCATCCAGAACACGCCTGCCAAAGTAGAGCTAGCCTACGGTAAGGATTTCAAAACCAACGGCTCCATCACCGCCATCACGTTGCCGAAGGACTGACCCCAGAAAAGCGATTAACGTAAAAAGCACAGGCCACCCAACCGAAAGGCATCCACACAATGCTTTATTCGGCGAGTGACCCGTGTCTTTTTGGCTAGTAGACGCTACTACGGATTATCCCAGGCGCCGGTGATGTATATCTGGTCCAGTTGCGTGCCGTCCTCACGATAGCCTACGCGCAGGGTATAGGTGCCAGCGGTTAGAATCTGCGTGTATATCCGATACCACTCCCAGGATGTGCTTTGAATGGCGCCATTCCAGACTTTCGAACTCTTTTCATCCCCGAGCAGATCCAGGATAAAGGAGTCGTTGTTGGGGACGGAGCTGCCGTCGTTGGCAGCCCGGGCACGCACCCAAATGTCGACGGTCATGTCCTCGGAAACGTCGAACTCATAGTCGGCGTAACCGGGATTGGGCATACTGGTTCCTGCCTGGGAGGTGCCGGGGGTCACCTGGATGAATTCCCCGTTGGAAGCGCCAGCATTGGTGCTGACGATGAGCGGTGAGAAGCCGGTGGTGTTGTCCTTATCCTCGGCCTCGACGTAAAGAGAGGAGCCGGCCGGATAGTTGCTGGACTTCGTACCTTCCCAAACGCGCACCCAGTCAACCTCCATCGTCTTGCCGTCGTCATAAGAGCCGCTGGAGTTTCCGGGGCCGCCGACCTGAAACGTCAGGAGCATGAAAGCGTCCGTGTCGAGAATGCGTGAGTTATCCCATTCCCCGGTTTTGACGCCATCGATGAAGAACTCGAGATGATCCTGAGCCCAGTAAAGGCCGTAGGTGTGGAAGTCGTCAACGGAGGCCGGATAGATGATCGGTCCCCAAGTCTTGTTGGTACTTGGATAACCATTCCAGTGGGCAACGTGCTGGTTGATGTTCGAGCCCCAGCTCGAGAAGGACTCCATGATGTCGATCTCCATGCCGAGGCCATCATCCGTAGCAACGGCAGGGCCATAGCTTTCCTCTACGGGCAGATAGTCCCCGTCGCCGAAATTTGTGTCTGCGTTGGTGCCCCAAGCCAAGCGGGCGTCCTCATCTGCATAATAGGTGGTGGAGTTGACCACCAGACGCGGGCGGTAGGCCTGCGTCGCGTAATTGTTGCTGTAAAAACGAATGTTCTTACCCAACATGAAGGTATCGGCCAGGAGTATACTGACTTTTCCGTCGCCCGACACTTCAGCTTGCACGTAATCCGTCAGGTCGATGGACAAATCCGTATCCACGGATTGATTCACATTCCAAAGATGGTTAATCCAGATCGGGTCCTCCACCGGAGCGTTATTCCAGGTAACCTGGTCTTCTTCCCAATCGTCATTCTCAATTCCCATGACCAGCAAACTATTCGGCGTCCCCTCAATGCTATTGATACGCAGCTTGAGAGTGGCGCTGGTAACCGTGCCGATGCTTTCGTTGCTAAGGTCGAATTTAAGAATCGAGCGCGTTGTGCCGTTTTCGTAGCCGTAGTCGCCGTTGTCCGGCATCAGCCAGAAAGCGGGCCACAGGCCACTGACGTCCATATCATAGCGAATGCGCGCCTCGTAATAGCCGAACTTCCGCTTATATTTTTTGTAGGTCGTGATTTCTCCGGTGGAGAAAGAATAGGTTGTGTTACCGTACTGCGTGCTGACTTGATCAACCGTGAACTTTAGGAGGCCATCCTCGATGGAAATTGCATCCGGACTGACGCCACCCGAACCGCCGATAGCAGTGACATGAGAACCGACTTTCCACTTGGTGCCGTCCAGCTTGCCATCCGGATCGTCGAAGTTGTCTTCGAAGACCATGGACCAGTTACCCGGCATGGGCGGTCCGCTGATCGGCGAGGTGGTGGAAGCGGGCGATGACAGATTGGTACCGGACGCATCGAAATAGATGTTATCCACTTCGAGGGCGTTGTCCGCGCCACTGCCATGCCGGAAAAGGAAAGCGCTCATTGTGCCCGTCGCGCCACCGTTGCGGAAATTGAAGGTGCTGTTCGTACCGGAGCCGGAAGTCAGTTGCGTCTGACTGCTGAAAGCCCCACCCTGAATGTAACCGCTCCAGGTCTCGTTATCATTATCGACGACCATCCAGAGCTTGTAGACGGTATCCACCGCCAGGGAGGACCCCTGGTCTATCTCGACACTGGGAGAGGAACCACCCGCGGCCATAAAATCGCCACCGTTATTCAAGGCGATCTGCGGACCGTAGTCGTTAAAATCGTTCAGAGTCGTCGTGTCGGACAAACCAAAGGACTGACCCACCGTCAACGAACCCGTCTGGAACTCGAAGTACAAGGTACCCGTCGAGCCACTCGGCAGCGAGTTAGGCAAGGCAACGGAAGCACCGGTCGACGCGCTGCCGTTTTCCAGCGCCTTGGAGGTGGAGCCACCGAACGAAACCGAGACCACATCAATGGTACTGCTTTCAGCGCTCCAGCCGCCCTGACCATTGACCGCGCCGACGGAGAGGCTTTCAAAATTGTCGACGAGGTCGAAGCCGCCTGCAGGCGATATCAGGTTCGAGCCGGCTGCGTCAAAGTAGACGTTGTCGATTTCGAGGGCATTGTCAGTCCCGCCGCCATGCCGGAAGAGAAAGGCACTCATCGTGCCCGAAGATCCGCCGGTACGGAAAGCAAAGCTGGTAACGGTACCCGAGCTCGAGGTCAGTTGTGTCTGGGAGGTGAAAGCGCCGCCCTGAATGTAGCCAGACCAGGTTTGCGTGTTATTATCGACGACCATCCAGATCTTATAGACCGTGCCGGTGGCAATGGATGCGCTCTGGTCAAATTGATGATTACCCGATGTCCCACCGGCAGCCACGAAGTTTCCCGAGCCGTTCAGCGCCATCTGCGGCCCATAGTCGTCGAAGTCCGTCAGCGTCGTCGTGTCAGACAAACCGAAGGACTGCCCCGCGGTCAGCGAGCTCGTTTTGAACTCGAAGTAAAGCGTGCCGGTGGAACCGGTCGTTAACGAGGTGGGCAAGGCAACGGAAGCACCGGTCGACGAGCTGCCATTTTCCAAGGCCTTGGTGGTGACTCCTCCGAAAGAGGTGGAAACCACATCTATCGTACTGCTTTCGGCAGCCCAGCCATTCTGGCCATTGACTGCGCCGTTGGTCAGACTCTCGAAATTATCGACAACCTGAAAGGAAGCCACGGCGGTCTGTGTACACACAGACGATATGCCTACAATATAGAGTAAGCAAATTAGATATTTTTTAATATTCATAGGGGTATGGATAACTGCATGGTTTTCGGGTTTCTGTTTGCTGGAGCAGACAGACAGTGAGTATGGGGCAACTGAGATAGGCTTGGATAGGACGTGGAAACTGATGTCCTAGCCGAAATGGAAGGCGACTTCCGTTAAGAGGGCAGATCGCATAACTTTGGGGGTCGTAGATTTTTTGAACAAGGGGCAATGTACACTTGGCGTAACCCCTGGATTCTAGCACAAACACAAAATGGGTGTTAGTCCGCTCCCGACAGAATTTATGTTTTTTGCCGATTCCGACGACGCCTCATCATTACTCGTCTGGAAGCGACTTCACCGGAAAAGCCCTCTCCGGCTAACGGCAACCAAGCGGCTGCAATCGCGCTCCACTTGGAGCGACAAATCATCGCCTCCCACTACTCCACCGCTTCAGCCATCATGTTGGCGAGCGCGTCTTCCACCTTGTACTTGGCGAGCTTGCGGCGCATGACATCCAGTGCGCGATTGACGGCGCGCATCTTGACCGCAACGCGTTCGCCGGGATACTTCATGCGTACGCACCAGGTGCCGCAAGGGGCATGGTAGCCGATATAAATCGTGCCGACGGGATTCTCCGGCGTGCCGCCGCAGGGCCCCGCGAAGCCGGTCACGGACAACGCGTAGTCGGAATTGAAGCGCTCGGCTGCACCGGTGGCCATGGCCACGGCAGTCTCCGCACTAACGGCCCCGTGCTGACAAAGAATATCCTCGGGGACGCCCAGCATCTCCATCTTGGCTTCGTTGTTATAGCAGACCACACCGCCGTTGAAGACCTTGGAGGCGCCAGGTATGTCGGTGAAGGCGTTGGCCAAAAGCCCTCCCGTGCAAGACTCCGCCACGGCCAAGGTACGTTCATCGGCGCGCAGGTGGTCAAAAATAATCTTAGCCAGGGGATCGTCGCCAAAGCAGGCGAAGTCCGGCCCGAGCTCTTCGCGGCAGGTATCCCCGATGTTCCGAATCTCGTCCGGGCAGAGGCCGCTCAGGCGCACGTCCACCATGCCCTGGTGGGCACAGTAAGCGACCTGCAGGCCGGGGTGCTTGTCAAAAATAGGCTGAAGCCGTGTCTCCAAGGCGCTTTCGCCCACGCCGATGGTGCGAATCTGCAGATAGGCCAGACAGTCGTTGCAAAAGCCCTGCGAACACAAGCGCGGCATGACCTGCTCGTGGACCATCGGCTGCAGCTCCGAACGCGGCCCCGGCAGCATGAAAAGGTGTTTGCCCTGGTGCTTCAGGTAAATGCCGGGCGCGGTTCCGTAGGGGTTGGGAATACGCTCGGCCCCCTTTGGCAAATAGCACTGCTTGAGGTTATTCTCGCTCATGGTGCGGCCCAGCTTCTCGAAGCGCGACTGGATGTCGGCCTCGACTTGCGGGTCGAAAACCAGCTCCAGCCCCAGGCACTGTGCGATGACCTCGCGGGTGTTGTCGTCACTGGTAGGCCCCAGCCCGCCGGTCGTGATGAGGATATCGGCGGTGGCCCAGGCGGCCTCAAAGGTATCCTGAATGTCTTCGGCGGTGTCGCGGCAGGTGACGTTGCGGCGCAGGCAAAGCCCATGACGGCCAAACACCTCTCCCAGATAGCGGAGGTGCCCGTTTTCGCGGATTCCGAGCAGAAGCTCGTCCCCGAGTGTAATGAGGTCTACCTTGTGTGTGTCAGACATGGAACATACTAGCCTATCCCTAGGGAAAGCGATCTGAGCGAAAATGCAACCGCCGAAGTAAAATGGGTAACAAACTTAATATTAAGTTAATACCGGCGGCGTAGTTCCCAAATCGTGCGGGCATCGGCCATGATTTTACCCAGGACCTCGGGCGTGACGGACTGCTTCGGGTCATCCCCGATGCCCTTGCCCGGCTCGACGTGGGTTTCGACCACGAGACCGTCCGCGCCGTAGGCCATGGCGGCCAGGCAGGCCCCCGGCACGTAGTGCGCGCGGCCCACCGAATGCGAGGGGTCGACGCAGATCGCGGCCCAGGTCTTTTCCTTCAAAAGCTGCGTGATGCACTCGTCGGGATGATTGCGGTAGCCGTCCATGGAGGGCAAGGTGCCGCGCGGACAGAGGATGATATTCGGGTTCCCGGCGGCGGCGATGTACTCGGCGGCGGCCAGGAACTCGTCCACCGGCGCCATGGCGCGCCCGCGCTTGAGCAGGACGGCGGTTTTGGTCCCGGCGGTGGCCTCGCCAATCTGCCGCAGCAGCGGGTAGTTGACCGAGTTGCGCGCGCCGATCTGGATCATGTCGACCTGGTGCTCGATGACGATTCGGAGCTGCTCGGCGTCCATCACCTCGGTGTTGACGGGCAGCCCGGTACGCTGACGGGCTTCCAAAAGGATATCCAGCGCGGCGGAATCGCCCTGGTAGGAGTACGGCATGGTGCGCGGCTTCCACACGCCGCCCCGGAGCATGTGCGCGCCGGCTTCCTTCAGCGCCGCGGCAGTCTCGAAAAACAGGTTGGGCTCCTTCGGGTCGATGGTGCAGTGGCCCGCCACAAAAAGCGGTGCCTCGCCCAGCGTGACCCCGGCGAGGGTCAGCTTGCCCGTGGCCAAGCTGGAACGCTTGTCCATCAGCTTGTACGGCGAGTCGATGTGGTCGAAGCGATCGACGTACTCCAGCCCGAGCAGGCGGTTGATCATGGTCTCGTGACGTTCGTCTCCGAGTACCGCGTAAATGCTGCGCTCCGCGCCGACGATCGGCTGTATGTGGCAGCCGAACTCGGCCACGATGGCTTCGACTTCTTTGAGCTGCTCCGGCGTGAGCTTAGGTGCGACGGGGATGATCATAAAGGGAAATGTAGAATGATGAATTCAGAATGCAGAACGGTGCCAGGACAACGAAATTGTACTTTAGGTAAAGACACTCGACTGGGATGTGAATCTGCTCAATAAAGTAAGGTAAAATAATACGACACCCCAATGATGTATTCGATAAACACCCTTATATGCGCACTGGGTCTGCTACTTTGCAACGCAGTGTCTGCAGAGTCCAGTGAGTCGAAAAAACACCCTGAGGCAGAGGAAGCGTTGGAGAGAACTGCTGTTCTTGCGAAGAATTACAATGGCCTTACGTTCGAGAATCGCTCCGTCTACACCACCACGGAGAATGAAAGCGCACCTGGATTTCATGGTTTGGTTCACATGAGTTGGAAGGGAGAAACCAACAAATATGGGAGCGCTGTAGCAACGGTGATGTGGTTCGATAACGTGGAAGCTATCGTTAGCTTCTTGCAGAAAAATTCCTCGACCAAGCATTTCCGGCTTGGTGAATACGACGGAGCCCCCATCTGGGAATTTTCCATAGCGGGCTATGCCTGGACGGATGGTGAGCACTATTTCGTTTCGCTGATGTGCTCTCCTACCCTGCCTGTTGAAATGCTTAACGATTGGCTGGAGGTAATCCCCAACCATGTCGCCAAGGTTAAAGAAGAAGTAGCGATCGAGGATTCGTCCACCCAATAGGATAGCGACCAAAGCCAAGCCCATCCCTTGGATGATTAAGACGGGAATGAAGAGAAGGAGTAAGGAATCAGGAGAGAAGCATGAGTACGCTGCTTTTTAGCCACTGAATAGCATGGTTGAAACACAGATTGACAAAGAGAGGCATTGTCCAATATCCTGTACATCATGAACGCGATCACTTATTCAAGCGCTCGGGAGAATCTGGCGCAGACCATCAAACAGGTGTGCTCCGACCACAACCCGGTGATCATCACGCGCAAAAATACGGATGCGGTCGTCATGATGTCCCTGGAAGACTATGAGTCGATGGTAGAGACCAACTACCTGCTGCGCAGCCCGAAGAACGCCAAACGCCTTCTGGACTCCATCGAGCAACTCGACGCTGGCAAAGGCAAGGAGCGGGAGCTGGCCGAGTGAAGAAAATCTTCTCAGACCAAGCGTGGGAGGACTACCTCTACTGGCAGAAGACCGACAAACGCATCCTGAAGAAAATCAACGAGCTCATCAAAGACGTCGACCGCAACGGCAACGAAGGCATCGGCAAACCCGAAGCACTAAGACACTCATTGGCTGGCATGTGGTCCCGGCGCATCACCGAGGAACACCGCATGGTCTACCGCATCGTGGATGATAGTATTGAGATAGCTCAACTGCGGTATCATTATTGAGCCATGGCATGAAACTAGCAAAAGGTTTTTTAAGGACCGCAGATTGTCGCGGATGAAACGCAGATTTCAGAGGCTCATAGAATAATCTGCGCAAATCTGCGTTCATCTGCGGCAAAATTACCAAGTCTTGATATTCCGCCAGGAACTCTTAAAAGTATCCTGAAACAAGCCGGAATAGATCAGAAATGAAGTACGCAGTCGTCATTGAGAAAGGGGATAACTCCTACGGGGCCGATGTTCCCGACCTTCCGGGCTGCGTTGCTGTTGGTGAGACCCGCGACGAAGCCATGTCACTCATCAAGGAAGCCATTGAGTTTCATCTCGAAGGTATGCGCGAAGACGGGGAAATCATTCCCAAGCCCCACACCGAGACTGAATACGTCGAGGTGTTGAGCGCTTAGCTTCCTTCTCCAACATGCAGCCCGTGAAAGAACACTCTGCCGTTATTAAACATAAGGCGCATATCTTCACGCTCCTATCAGTGTTCTGGCTATCTTTTTCAACCGTAGGTTATTACATGCTTCTAGAAGGTTATGATTGGCAACCTATCGTCATCTGGGGATTTCAGGGGACTTTCATCGCACTCGCCGTATATTTCTTTTTTACAGAAAAACGCAAGAAAGTAGAAATGTTCCAATCCAGTGGGAACATTTACTGGAGATAGAAAGAAGGAACACTCTCTCACTAGTCCCTCCCGCCCCACCTTCCCCCTTGCCAACTACCCGCCGATGTGTCTCACTGGCGGGCTTTTTATTAGAGAAATTCCATGAAGCGGACACATACCTGCAACCAATTGACCAGCGCCGACGCCGACCAGGAAGTCACCCTGACCGGGTGGGTCCAGAGCGTGCGTGACCATGGCGGCGTGCTCTTCGTCGACCTGCGCGACCGCGAGGGCATGACCCAGGTGGTCTTCCACCCTGATTATGCCGACATCCACGAGGCCGCCGGCAAGCTGAAGGACGAATCCGTCATCCTCATCAGTGGCATTGTGAAGCCCCGCGAGGCTGGCACCATCAACCCGAAAATGACCACGGGCGAGATTGAGGTGTCCGCCCGCACCCTGAAGGTCGAGAACATGGCCGAGACCCTGCCCTTCCCGCTGGAGGACAGTAAGGCCGACAAGGTGAACGAAGACCTTCGCCTACAGTACCGCTACCTCGACCTGCGCCGCGAGCGCATGCGCAAGCTGCTCAAGCTCCGCAGCGACGCCAACAAGTCCATCCGCGACACTCTGGCCGAGGAAGGCTTCCTCGAGGTCGAAACCCCCATGCTTTTCAAGAGCACGCCCGAGGGCGCGCGCGAGTTCCTCGTGCCGAGCCGCCTGAATCCCGGCGACTTCTACGCGCTCTCCCAGAGCCCCCAGCAGTACAAGCAGATGCTCATGGTGGCCGGCGTCGAGCGCTACTACTCCATGGCCCGCTGCTTCCGCGACGAGGACCTGCGCGCTGACCGCCAGCCGGAGTTCACCCAGGTCGACCTCGAAATGTCCTTCATCGACCGCGAGGACATGTACGCGCTCATCGAAAAAGTCCTCTCGAACCTCTGGAAGGACGTCATGAACGTCGACGTGCCCACGCCGTTCCCGCGCATGACCTATAAGGACGCCATGAACCGCTACGGCGTCGACAAGCCCGACACCCGTTTCGACATCGAGCTGACCGACCTCTCCGCGATTTTCAAGGACACCGGCTTCAAGGTGTTCAAGTCCGTCCTCTCCTCCGGTGGTGTGGTCAAGGCCATCAACGCCAAGGGCCTCGGGGACATCTCCCAGGGCGAAGTCAAGGCCATGGAAGACGTGGCTAAGACCATGGGCGCCAAGGGCCTCGCCTACATCGTCGTCCGTGGGGACGACCCCGCCGACTGGCGCTCGCCGCTGCTCAAGTTCTTCTCCGCTGAAGAGCTTGCCGCCATGCGCGAGCAGATGGGCATCGAAGACGGCGACCTCATCCTCTTCGCTGCCGCGGACTGGGAAAAGGCCTGCACCATCCTCGGTCGCATACGCCTGGAGTGCGCCCAGCTCCTCGTCAAGCGCGAGAAGCTCACCATCTCCGGCGACCAGTACAACTTCCTCTGGGTCGTGGACTTCCCGCTCATGATTTTCGACGAAGACGCCGGCCGCTACGTCGCCGCGCACCACCCCTTCACCGCGCCGCACCCGGACGATTTGGACAAACTCGACACGGACACGCGCAACTGCCGCTCGCAAGCCTACGACATCGTGCTCAACGGCTCCGAGATCGGCGGCGGGTCCATCCGTATCCACCAGCCCGAGCTGCAGGACCGCGTCTTCAAAAACGTCCTCGGCCTTCCAACCGAAACCGTCGACGAACTGTTTGGGTATATGTTGAAAGCCTTCAAGTTCGGCGCGCCCCCACACGGTGGCCTCGCCCTCGGCTTTGACCGCCTCTGCGCCGTCATGGGCAAGACGAAGTCCATCCGCGACGTCATCGCTTTCCCCAAGACCCAGAAGGGCCAGGACATGATGACGGCCGCCCCCGGCCCCGTCACTCCCCGCCAGCTCCGCGACCTCCACATCGGCGTCATCGCCCCCGTGGAAGAGAAGGAGTAGGAGGAGAAACGGAGACAGGGCGACACGGAGCGCCCACTATTTACCACAAAGGACGTCCAGCAATGGGCGTCCTTTTGTTTTGGTGAAATCGTAATACTACTCGATTCGCTTAAAAACAAAAACGTCTGGTTGCTCTTCCGTAATTGAATAGTCAACTTGCTCACCGTTGGGAGTGTAGACCGAGATTATTGGTTCTCCACGTTGAGAATCAATTAAGACATATATCTCACCGGATTTTGGATCGATTGCCGGTTTCTCAACAGCACCTCTTTGTGCTTCAACCGAGTAGGCTGCTATGACTTTCTGTAGCCACATATTGTGTTTAGCATGCTCGATTTTATCAGCCAGCAATCCGAGCACAAACGACACACCTAAAAAAACAAATAACCAAACGGCAAACTTTGGTCTAACACGTGGATGCTTCTTAGGAGCACTCTCATCCATGATTTACATCAGGTTGCACTTATACCCCCGCCCCGTCAAAGCAGAAAACGGCCACGCCGCGCCCCGGCGGGAGGCGACGGGCAGATGCATAGGTGGGCATTCAGGTAGCGCGCATCCTATGCCCCAACGGGGCTACGTATTTTAGCCCAGGGTTGGGCGAGCGCAGCGAGGCCTACCCTGGGTCTCCGTACGGCAAATCCACCTACCCCGAAGGGGTTGTGGAAAAGGGCGTCACCGTAACCACGCAGTTTCCGAAACCCCGTTGGGGTTTTATTCAACACACCCACGGATACCCCAGGTAGGTCGCAAGCTCCCAACCTGGGGCTAAATTCCCAAGCCCCGTTGGGGCAAACACATGAATTCCCACCTACCCCAACGGGGTTTCGGAAAACAAACATCACCGTTGGTTTTGGTCTCACCAACCCGATTGCCGCTCAATCCCAAACGTATTGCTCATCCCATTCGATGCCATGCTTGCGCAACAACGTGCGATACTCGTCCTGAAATGAACACTGCGCATGGTGTGCCTCCTGGTTTTCGATATACTCACGAACCGCCTGCATGTTCGATTCGCTGACCGAAAACACGCCATACCCGGCCTGCCACGCGAACGCCGCGCAATGCCCGGACTGCTTCGCCCAAATGCTGGACGCGCGTTTCAATTCCTTAATCCAATCCGCCACCGTCATCGTCCGCCCGAGACCAGCCAGGATGTGGACATGATCTTCGACACCGCCTATACAGTGCGGCGGGCAATCCAGCGATTTCGATATCCCCGCCAGATAGGAATGCATATCTTTCCGAAACATCGGTTCGCGCAAGTACGGTTGGCGGCCTTTGGTGGAAAATACCGCGTGCAGACGGATGGCGCTTAACGATTGTGGCATCTCCGTATTTTCCGAAACCCCAACGGGGTTTCAATGGGAAAACGGTACGGATTCCCCAGGTAGGCCTACCGGCCAACCTGGGGCTAAAATACGAAGCCCCGTTGGGGCAACTGTGGCAGCATCTCGGAAATAAACCCCGATTGGCTGCGCCCTACCCCCTGAGAGGCAACGGTGGGAATAATTTCGCTGGCTACTGGCTCTTATTAGGCCAGAATATAGGCAAAACCCAATTCCTACGACTTATGAAAACTCTCCTGCTTTCCTTTATCGCGGCGCTGACGTTGGCGTCGCTTCCGCTTCACGGCCAGGCCCTTGATGCCGAGCAATACTTTGGCGACCTCGCCCCCGCCGGTGACGGCTGGTATTACGACGATGTCTTCGGCTACATTTACCCGCTGGAGCAGCCATGGGTCTACGTCTACTCGCTCGGCAAGCCCATCGCCATCGTCGGCACGGACGCCCAGCTTGACCGGCACTACACTTACGACAGCTTTTTCGGCTGGGGCTACATCAGCCTCGATACCTCGCCCTGGATGTACCTCTACGACACCGACGGCACCGTGGGCGACCTCGACTCCGTGGCAGAGGGCTGGTACTACTCCTACGGCCTGTCCACTGGCGGTGCGGCCCCCAACGCCTATTACGCGAGCTCCCTGGCGACCACGGTCAACTCCGCGCTGACCGTCGAGGTGGTCAACGGCACGGATGAAGCCGTCTCCGCGGCCAACGCGGTGCCCGACGCCAACATCTACGTGACGCTCTACAGCGGCAAGACCGGCACCTTCACCCCAGCCGCCGTGGGGCTCAACCAATCGATGACCTTCAATAGCCAGAAGAAAAAGAACGCCTTCACCTTCCAGACGACAGACTGGGAATCGGGCCGCATGTTCATCTCCTACGACAATAAGGCGGCCTCTGGCGGCGGCTACACGCCCAACACCGGGAAGATGCCCGACTCCCAGTCCAAAATCGATTCGTTTTCCAAGACCCTTCCCCGCAACGACAAAATCGAAATCACCTACCAGTTCAAAGGTGGCGTGCCCACGGGCGCGTGCAATCTGACCGCGGTCGACTACTTCGGCGTGCCGCTTCAGCTCGAAACCCTCGACGCCGCCGGGAATGTTTTGCAGTCCTTCACCTTCTTCGACAACACCACCACGGTGACGAACGACGTCACCGCCATCAACAGCAACGTCGCCAGCAAGGCCCTGATCAAGGACGCCAACGGCAACTTCCTGCGCGTGCTCGCGCCCGTGGAGTGGTCCAGCCCCAACTCCAGCTCGCCGGACTACGAGGGCAACAACCCCTACCCGTCCATGTCCGCCTACGTCGCCAGCGTGAACGGCACGACGGTCACAATCGAAGGCTATTACAACGGCGTCGCCGGGCAGTACCCGCCCGCTTCCTACAGCTACAGCGGGCAAATCAGCAGCACCGGCCCGACCACGCTCACCGGCACGCTGTCCACAGACGGCGGCGCGCCCAGCGCCGGGCAGAATGTCGTCATCCAGGCGGCGGACCTCATCAGTGGCATTTATACGGCCAACCCACCCTACACCAAGGGCGGCGCCGCCGGCGCCATCGGCGACAACGACGTCTACTCCGCCATCATGCGTGACCTGCTCAGCGGGTTCAACGGCGGCTACATCGGCGGCACTTATGGCAGTTTACCCAGTGACCAGTGGTGGGACAAGCCCCCCTTCGTCGCGCAGGGCAACAACCAGTACTACAACCAGTACGCCAAGGCCATCCAGGACGACTCCCAGGCCTACGGCTTCCCCTTCAGCGACCGCCTGCGCAGCCAGCTCGCCTACTTCAACCAGGACACCGCCACACTGCGCATCACCATCCTGCCGGACGACCTGCTCAACGCGCCGCACGTCACCGTGTCCGACATCACGGACACCTCCGTCAAGCTGGACTGGAGCGCCGTGCCCAACGCCACCGGCTACACCCTGGAGTACTACCCGCCGCTCACCGGCACCACCGCAAGCCTCGGCAACGTTACCACGAAGACCGTTACCGGGCTGACCCCGGGCACGCCCTACACCTTCTACCTCCGCGCCACCGCCAACAGCGGGGCGGTCATGTCGCAGGACTTCCCGGTGCAGGCCACCACCACCGGCACGCGGCCCCTCGTCAAGGGCACGGCCCAGTGGCAGGCCTCGTTCACCTTCTACAAGCCGCTCATCCAGACCGGCGACACCGTGACCATTAACGGCCTCACCGCCACCATCGATCCGAGCACGACCAACCTCACCTTCCAGAACGGCACCATTCAAAACTACACCAAAGTCAGCGGCGGCAACTATCCCTCGCTACAACCTGGGCCCGGACCCGCCGTCACGGTGACGGGCGACGGCTTCGGCGCGGCGGCGGTGTCCACCGTCAGCGGCACGCACAGCGTGGACTTCGTCAATCCGTCCAAGATCGGCTTCGGCTACACCAACGCCACCGTCAGCATCCCCGGCGGCAGCCCGGACGCCAACTACACGGCGCAAATCACCACCACGCCGCAGATGACGCTGCCGGTCTCCTGCAAGCTCAACCAGCAGAACGCCTACGTGCTGACCTGGAAGCGCGCAAACGGCGACATCGTCTTCGAGACCATGCTCTACGCCGATGTGGCAGGCCTGGCCCCCGGCGGCAATGCCATGATGGACCTGGCCACGGTCAAACCCGGCTCCACCGCGACCTTCCTGGAGGGTAACACCTACCCGCCCATGATCGGCCAGTCCGGTGGCAACGACCCCTGGGTCGTCTTCCTCCTGGTCAAGCCCGACTTCGTCAAGTAGGCCGCCATTAAGCTTTACAACGCAAAGCCCGTCTTCATCCAAAGACGGGCTTTTTATTTTTACTCAACCGCCGCCGATCCAGCCTTTGCGGCGGAAGAAGATGAAGAGCCCAGCGGTAATGCTGAGACACGCGCCCCAGAAGATATAATAACTGTACTCGAATCCCAGCTCGGGGATGTGCTCGAAGTTCATCCCGTAGACGCCCGCCACGAAGGTAATCGGTATAAAAAACGAGGCCATGATGGTCAGCACCTTCATGACTTCGTTCATCTTGTTGGCCACGGAGGTGTGGTAGAGGTCGTTCAGGCCGGAGGCGGTTTCGCGATAGGACTCGATGACCTCCAGGGCCTGCAGGCAGTGGTCGTAGACGTCGCGCAGGTAGGTCTTGAAGGCGGGGCCGATCAACTTGCTCTCGCCGCGCTCCAGGGCCAGGAGGAGCTCACGCGTGGGCCACACCTGGCGACGCAGTGCCGAGAGGTCGCGCTTCATGGCAAAGAGCTGCTGCTGCTCGCTCGGTTGGGGATTGTTGGTAATCGCCTCCTCCAGCTCTTCCATGGCGCTGCCATAGCGTTCGCACAGGGGGAAGAGGTGGTCGACAATGCTGTCCAGCAAGGCGTAGAGCAGGTAGTCGGGCTTGCTCTGACGGAAGCGGCTGTTCTCACGGTCGAGACGTTCGCGCACTGGGTCGAAGACGTCGCCCGACATTTCCTGGAAGGTGATCAACGTATCCTCGAAAACGAACATGCTGATCTGCTCGTTAATGAGCTTGTTCTTGAGCAGCGTCATCTGGCGAGCGACGAGGAAGAGGTGGTTTTCGTACTCCTCGCACTTGGGCCGCTGGTAGACGTTGAGCACGTCCTCGGCGGCCAGCAGGTGAAAGCCGTAGTGCTTTTGCAGCTTGTCCACCACCGCGGCGCTGAGCCCGTCGATGTTCAGCCAGCGCACATGCACATGGCCGGCGCGCGGCGCGGCGAGGAACTCGTCGAGGTCGGTCACCTCCATGCGGTTGAGGTAGCTGGGGCCGTAATCGATACAGGTAATCTTGACCGGCGTCGGGCCATGCTCCTCCTCCTGCTCCAGGAAGGCCTCGATACCCGGCTTCTGACCGGGCTTGCTGAAGAACTTCGGGATCGGCTTCGTGGCCAGCTCTACCCCGTGCGAAAAGATGCCGCCGATGCCTGTGAGAGACTTCTTCACCGTCCCGATAGGATCGGTGGCGGCGTGCAGGGCGCTCTTGAGCGACTCGGTGACTTGCTTGGGCTTTATAGGCATCGTTAGCTTTTAACCAGATAACCTTGAGCGTTCTCGATGAAATCTTCGGCCGTCTTCTGCGCCCAGACCGAGTCCTTGTGCAGTTCGCCTGCCAACAGCTCGGCGGCGGCGGGCGCGGCCTCGATGGCAGCCTTGGCGTCGAGCAAAAGGGCGCGGGTGCGGCGAGCCAGCAGGTCGTCCACGGTACGCGCCATCTCGTGGCGGGCAGACCAGAGCAGCTCGCCATAAGTATAGGGCAGACGCTGGTGGATGGGCCGGATCAATTCGTGGTCCTCATTCGCCAGCTTCATGATAGCAGGGGCATCGCTGCCATAGAGACCGATGAGCGAAGGGCCGTCCACCTTTTGCGTGGTGCTGCCGTGGATGGGTAAGTGATGCGTGCGGCAGGGGCGGTGCTCAAAGCCCGCCAGCGGCTCGGCGTGGTCGATGGCATCCTCGGCCATCTTGCGGTAGGTGGTCCACTTGCCTCCGGTGATGGTCAGCAAGCCGCTTTCGGAAACGACGATGGTATGGTCTCGCGAAAGCGCCGCGGTGTTGCCGCCGTCACCGTGTTTGACCAGCGGACGCAGCCCTGCGTAGACACTAAGCACGTCGCGCCGATGGGGATCGTGATGCATGTAGCGGCGGGCGTTGGTCAGGATAAAATCGATCTCCTCTTCCAGTGCGCGTGGCTCGAGGGAAATTTCGTCGCGGGGCGTATCGGTGGTGCCGACGATGACGTAGTCGTGCCACGGCACGGCGAAGAGCACGCGGCCGTCGGTAGTGTGCGGCACCATGATGGCGGCGTCGCGGGGCACGAACGTTTTCGGCAAAACCAGGTGCACGCCCTGGCTGGCCGCGATCATCTTCGGTGCCTGGGGCGCGTCCATCTGGCGCAGGCCATCGGAGAAAACACCGCAAGCGTTGATCACGCACTTGGCCGGCAGGGTCAACTCGCGGCCCGACTCCAGGTCCGTCGCGGTGACGCCGCTGACGAAGCCGTCCTTCTTGGTCAGCCCGGTGACCTTGGCGTAGTTGAGCACCGTACCGCCGAGGTCCTCGACGGTCTGGGCGAGGTTGACCGCCAGCCGGGCATCGTCGAACTGGCCGTCGTAGTAAATGACGCCGCCGAGAAGGTCTTCTTGCTCCAACGTCGGAATCTGCTCGAGGGTCTGGCGCTTGGTCAGGGGCCGCGAGGGCTCCAGACCGAGCCGACCTGCAAGGGCATCGTAGACCTTCATGCCAACGCCGTAGAAAGGGCCCTCCCACCAGTTGTAAATCGGCACGATGAAGGACTGGTGCCGCGCTAGGTGCGGGGCGTTGCCGCAGAGCAGCCCACGCTCCTTCAGCGCCTCCAGCACGAGCGAGACGTTGCCCTGCTTGAGATAGCGCACACCGCCGTGTACGAGCTTGGTGCTGCGGCTGGACGTGCCCTTGGCGAAGTCCGCCTGTTCCAGCAGCGCGACCTTGTAACCGCGCGCGGCGGCATCCACCGCACAGCCGAGGCCGGTCGCCCCACCGCCGACCACGACGATGTCCCAGGCTTCCTTGGCGTTATCGATTCGTTCGAGGGAGTCGTCGCGATTCATGGGGCAAAAAAGTAATGACAGGCTCAGCCAATGATGGAAGCCATGTTTCGAGAATCCTCAGCGGGGGTTTTGCAGATCATTTCAAAACAGTTATCAAATTCCGTGTATTCGGCAAACCCGAGGCGTTCATAGAAACATTTGGCCGGATTACCTTTCAAGACTTTTAACCGGACGTCGCGTCCTTCCCGATGAGCCCGTTCAATGATGGACTGCACAATCGAAGTGCCAATCCCCCTGCCCTGATAGTCTTCCCGTATCTGGATATCTTTGATAAAAGCCATATCGGATTCCCAATAAGTTTTCAGCATGCCGACATCTTCACCATCACATTGAATGATTAGTGTCACCTCCGGCTCAAAACTCTCCCGAAACAAGCTCTCGTCCCAGCTATGGGTCAACTCCACATAGGGCCGCATAACACGCTCATAAAAGGCCTCCAGCCAATCGATGTCGTCCTGCTTTGCCTGGCGAAAGCTGAGTTTCATAAAGGTGCTTCAAGTCCGCAGCAGATAAAAGCGCTCGGGCTGCAAAAATTGGCGCAGGAGCAAATCCCAGGGCAGCGAAGTAATCTCGCCGATGTCGCTACGCTTCATCTCGGCGTAGATGGCCGTCAGGCGGTCACCGTAGGCGGCGAGGGAGAAGTTCTCCTCGATGGCCTCGCGGTTGTGCTCGATAGCGCTGTCGCCGAGGAAGCCGGGACGATCCGTACGCACGGCATCTGCTGCGGCGGGGTCAGCCACCAATTTGGCGATAACGCTCTCCTGCATGGATTCATCGAGCCGCCCGAAATCAACGAAACCGTGACGGCAGGCCGCGCCCAGCGCGCGCTCGGCGGCGTCTTCCGGTATAGGTTCGCCGTAGGACTCGTAGGAAGCGCGAAGGGCCTCGTCGAGCGCGGCACGGAGGCGGTCGGCGCCGACCCAGTCCAGCGGCACGTCGAGGCGATTGTATAGGCCGTTCAAATGAACACCTGCGTCACCGAACTCGGCGGTAATTTCGGGGAGGTTGCGGCCGCGCAGGGAGCGGTTGTAGAGCCAGGGCTCGAGGAAGGCCAAGCCGAAGCCCTCGGCCACGCTCGTGGTAACAATTTCCTTGGAGGCCGCGAGGATCTTCCCGAAGTCATGCGTCTCGCCCAAACCGAAGAGCACGGGAATATTTTGCTCCCGGGCGAATTCCACCCAACGGTCGTAGACGGGGCGAGCGGCAGGATTGGCCGGGCCGAGGGTCGAGCCATAGCGGACCTCATCACCCCCGAGGACGGCCTGCAGGACGAACTCGCCCATGTTTTTGCGGCGAATACCGCGCGTGGGATAAACAATGAGCGGGCGGCCCACAGCCTCGGGAATAGGCTCGGCCTCGGTGGGAATCTCCGGCGCGGTGACGGCATTGGAAAGCAGGTGCAGGTTGCTCGCGGGCAGGCCGATTTCCTTGAGGGCACGGGCGTCGCGACCGTTGATCGGCGCGTAGTGAATCTGCGAAGCCAGCGGATACAACCGGGACATGTCGGCGAGCTGCGAACGCAATAGCTCGTAGTTGGCCGGACGACCGTCCTCGGCGAAGTCGTGCATCTGCAGGAGCACGGGGCGTTCGATGGCGAGCTTGCCCGCGGCCTCGGGCACGGCGGCGTTCTTGCCCAGAGAGTGATTATGAATGTGCCAGATATCCGGCTCGCCGTTGAGGAACTTGCGCGCCGTGCGCTTCATCTCGAAGGCCAGCGCACCGCTATCCAATTTTTCATTCGGCAAGGTGTAGCGCAGCGCCGACACCAGCCCCACCTGATAATCCACCGGCCCTTCCGGCAAATCGCTGGAGAGCACCACCACATTGTGTCCCAAGGCCGTCAATGCCTTGGCCGCGTGCCCGATGACACGCGTAACCCCACCGGGTTTCAGGTGATAATGAACAATGGCGATATCCATGCGCTCTTGTATCATAGGTGTGATACAGATGCGATCAAGTGTCGTAGCCCATTTTTTGGCGATAGCCGGCGATGTCGATCATGGGCGGGCGCTCCTCCTCGACGATAGTGTGCAGAACCTGGCCGTACTGCTGGTCCTTGACCTGGAACTGACGCAGAATGTTGTGCATCTCGGGCAAGTGGCCGTCCATGCCCATCTTTTGCATGCGCCCAAGGAAGCTCTGCAGGATACCAAAGCTCATCTTGCCCAGCGAGAGCGTTTCCTGGTTGCGGTGAACGCGCTGGTCGAGGTCGGTCTGCCCGAAGGCCTCCATCCCCCACTCCTTGTAAACGTCGAGGATGTGAGCGGTTTCCACCCCGTAACCGATGGGGAACGGGATGCGCTCCAGCACATGGCGGCGCACGGCGTACTCACCGGAAAGCGGCTGGATGAGGCCCGTCAGCTCCGGGTAGAAAAGCGAGAAGAGCGGCCGCACCAAAATCTCCGTCACGCGCCCGCCACCGCTGGGACGGATACCCTGACTGAAGGCGAGCGGGCGGTCGTAGAAGGCTTTGACGTAACTGATCTCCGGGCGGTACAACAGCGGCGCGACCAGCCCGTAGCAAAAGCGCGGGTGGATGTTTTTAATATCCGCATCGACGTAGCAGATGATGTCGCCGCGCAGCTGATGGATGGCCTTCCAAAGATTTTCTCCCTTGCCACGCTTGTGGCCCTCCTCCGGCAGAATGTCCCCGGCGAAGTAGGTATCGGCCCCGAAGGAGGCAGCGACTTCGAGGGTTTTGTCAGTCGAGCCGGAGTCGATGACCGCGATCTCGTCGACCAACGGGTAGCGTTCCATCAGCTCGGAGCGCAGGATGACGATCTCCTTGCCGATGGTGACCTCCTCGTTGAGCGTGGGTATGCACAGCGAGATGGTCAGGCCCGTCTTTTCCTTCTGCTTCAGCAACTCGCGCTGGTCGAAGAACTGCGAGTGGTGAAAGGTGTTGCGCTGAATCCAGTTTTCAATCGTCGGCATCGCAAAGTCCTCCGTCAATGGCTTGGAGCAGGGTGATGAACTGTGCCAGCCCGGTGAAGACCGGCTCAATCTCCACGCACTCGTTGTTCTGATGGCGAAACTCGCCCTTGGTCAGCCCCATGGTGATACCGGGGATGCCCTTCTCCTGAAGCGCGGCCAGCTCACCGGTGGAGGCGGCGGGCTTGGGCTTGATGTCCACGGCCTCGAAAATCTTACGCGTGCCACGCACCAGCGGATGGTTGTAGCCGAGGCCGCCATTGTGTCGCCGGGCCACATGCTCCAGCTTGACCTCCACACGGGCGGTGGCACCGATTTCCTCGCAGATGTCCTGAATCTGGTCGGCGATTTCCCCGACCATGCCCTGCTGCTCGCTACGAATTTCGAAGCGCAGGTGGGCGATCTTGGCCATGGTGTTGTAACTGGTGCCTCCGTCGATGGCCCCGAGGATGATGCTGGTAGCGGGCTCGCGCGGAATAGGAATGCCGAGGATGCCCGAGATGATGCGATTGAGCACCGCGATGGCGCCCCCGGCGGCGAAGGCGGAAAAATCGTAGTTAGGCGGGAGCTTGACCGTGATGACCCCGCGCAGCATCCCCAGTGACGTGTAGCTGAGGCGTCCCAGCGTACCACCCTCCACGATGACCCCCGCGCGGATGGGCAGCGGATTGCCGTCGAGAAAGAAGCGCATGCCCTCGATGTCCCCACGGCCCATGCTGCGGGAGGTCCCGGCCAGGATGAGGTTGCTCTGCAGCTCGATGCCGAGCTTGTCCAGAATCGACGGCAGCGAGGCGATGGCGGCCAGCCCCAGGGAATTATCCATGATGCCGGGGCCCTCGATATGGTCGGTGGATACCTTGGCGGTGTGGTCGACGGTGGCCTCGAAAGGCGTGTCGAGGTGAGCCGAGACCAGAATGTACTGCTCCGAGCCAGGCGCGCCCTGATGAATGCCCACGGCGTTGCCCACCTCGTCCGTGGAGACGTTGACGCAGCCAGCCTCGGTCAGGCGATCGAGCATAAAGCGCACGCGGCGGGACTCATCGAAGGTCGGCCCGGGAATCTCCGCGAACATGACGGCGTTGGCGAGCAGCATCTCCCGCAACGGCTGGATGCGGTCGCGCAGCATCGGGAGTTCGGCCAGTAGTTTTCCCCAAGTATCAGGCATGGTCGGACAAGAGGCTACCGGCGCGGCAAAGCCCCTGCCAAACAAAAAGGTAGGTGAACTAGAGACTTTTACAGATGGCGGGAAGACGAATGTCGAAAACGGCTTATCCGGCTCATCATTAATCCACGTCTCCCCGTCTCTAGTCTTCACTCCCGAAGTCACTTGTCTTTTCCACATTCCTGTTTCAGCTTCCCCGCCAATGATTTGGCTCGATAAACTGGAAAAGCACTTTGGGCGCTTAGCCGTCCCCAACCTGACCTTCTGGATCATCATGGGGCAGGTGCTTTTCTATGGCCTGGGCCTGTTCACCTCCTTCCCGGTGGAGGTGCTGACGTTGCGCCCGGCCGAGGTGCTCAACGGCCAGGTCTGGCGGCTGGTCACGTTTATCTTCGTGCCGGATACACGCGTCATCTCGGTGTGGATGATCTTCAAGTGGTACATGCTGTACCTCTACGGCAGTGCTCTGGAAGGCTACTGGGGCGAGTTCCGCTTTAACCTGTTTGTCTGGATCGGCGTGGTCGCCACCGGCTGCATGGCTATTCTGGGCCTGTTCGTGGCCGGTTACAATTTCGAGGTGCCCAACACCATCCTGCTGGCCTCCCTGCTGCTGGCCTTCGCCGCGCTGAATCCCGAATTCGAAATCCTGCTGTTCTTCTTTCCCGTCAAAATGAAGTGGGTGGGCTGGTTTACCTGGGCCATGTTCGCCCTCACGCTCCTGACAGGACCCATCCCGCTAAAGCTCATCGTGGTCAGCGCGGTGGTGAACCTCGTGCTCTTCTTCGGCAAGGACGTCTTTGGCAGCTTCAAGGCACGGCAGCGGCGCAAATCCTACGAAAAGAAACGCGCCGCCGAGGAAGCCGAACCCTTCCACACCTGCGCCGTCTGCGGCCTGACCGACAAGGACGACCCCGACATGGACTTCGTCTACGAGGACGGCAAAGGCTATTGCTCCAAGCATGTTCCAGAATAGGCTTGTGAGATAGATTTTGAACCACTGATAGACACCGATAAACACAGATAAGAAAAAAATCCGTGTGAATCAGTGTCCATCAGTGGTTCTATTCAATGCTTACCTGTAGGCGCATGACCGCTGAAAGAAACCTTTCCACTTACGCCCTGGCGGCGGTCGTCGCGCTGTGCGGGGTGGCGGTGTTTCAGTTCTTCGGCAACACCGTGCGCGGCTACATCGACACCGGCTCGCTCTTTGTCTGGTGGTTCAGCCAGTGGTTCAATCCGCAAAGCGAAACCGAGCACGGGCCCATCATCGCGGCGGTCAGCCTGTGGTTACTCTGGCGCAATCTCCAGGCGGACAAAGACGCCGATGCCACGCCGCGCACCGGAATCGGGCTGGCCATCATCACCGGCGCGCTCTTCCTGCACCTGCTGGGGGCCGCCATCGGGCAGGCGCGCGTCTCGGCGGTGGCCTTTCTGCTCTACCTGGAGGGCACGGCTTGGCTATTGGGCGGCAAACGCTGGGGCCGCGCAGCGGCCTTTCCCTGCGCCTTCATGCTGTTTTCGCTGCCGCTGGAGTTCCTTTTCGACGAATTCGGGTTCCACCTACGGCTGGCCGTAATCGACGCCGCCACCGCCATCGCACACGGGCTCGGTATCGACGTCATCCGTAATGGCACGCAGCTCCTGGCCCCGGACGGCTCCTTCGCCTACGATGTCGCTCCGGCCTGCTCGGGCATCCGCTCGCTGGTGGCGCTGACCGCGCTCTGCACGCTGCTGGGCTATCTGCATTTCAGGGCCTGGTGGCGGCGCGGGCTATTCTTCCTCGTCAGCTTCCCCTTCGCGTATGTGGGGAATGTCATCCGCATCCTCGCCATCATCGTGGCGGCGGAGTGGTTCGGGCAAAACGCCGGAGCCGTGGTGCATGACTGGTTCGGCTTCCTCGTCTTCGTGGTCGTGCTCGGGCTGGCCCTGGCGCTCAGCGCAGCCTTGAAGAAATGGCTGCCGGAAAGGATAGAAGAGACGGGGAGAAAGGGAGACGAGGAGAGGGAAGATAATAACAGCACCGAACACCAGTGCCTGTGCGGCACGCTCAATCTAACGCCATGGCTCACTACCTCTTTGACTGCAGGAGTCGTTCTTCTCCTCTCCGCCCTCACCTGCTTTGGCGTTTACCGGCTGGAAAACAGTGCCCATGGCGGCGGCACGCTGGTCAAACTCACCGCCGAGGGCCAGCCCGCGCCCTTCCCCGCCTATCTCGGGCTAGACTGGGCAGGGCGCAACGCCCCGATCACCCCAGTCGAGCGCGAGGTACTGCCGCCGGACACCGGCTTCGCCCGCACCTACTACCAGTCGCTGGAAGACCCCCGCGTCGGCGTGCTGGTCTCCGTGGTGCTCAGCGGAGCGGACCGCGGCTCGATTCACCGCCCGGAGCTCTGCCTCGCGGGGCAGGGCTGGAGTGTCAAAGGGCGCTTTGAGCACAATTTCACCGTGCCGGGCTTCCCATTAGGCATCCCGGCAACCATCCTGCGCACCGAGCGGAAACTTCTCAACCCCGATGGCCAGGAGGTCACGGTGCCGGGCTTGTTCGCCTACTTTTTCACCGGGGATGGCGTCATTCTGGCGACCAACAGCCAGCGCATGAGTCAGTCCGCCCTGGACCAAATACTGAGCCAGAAAACCCATCGCTGGGCCTATCTCTTCGCCCAAACGGACTGTCCCGACGGCGCGGAAGCCGGCCTGGCCCGCCTGGAGAACGTCATCTCACAGGCCATTCCCCCGGTTTTGGACCCTCCGCCCATTAATAGCTTCGTCCCACCCGGTTTTTAGCAACCCGCTTTTCTCTTGCGAAAGGGACTCTGATCCAGTTTAGTGGCGGGCTTTTTCACCTAAAAACCCACAGCCACAAGACGCAGTGAACATCCAGTCCGAAGACATCAACGAAACGCGCAAGAAGATTACCGCCACCATCAGTGGCGAGGAAACCGCCGCCGCCGAGAAGGAAATTCTGGCGGAATTTGCCAAGAGCGCGAAAATCCAGGGCTTCCGCCCGGGCAAGGCCCCCCTCAACCTGATCAAGGGCCGCTACAAGAAGGAACTCGCCGACGAAATGGGACGCAAGCTCATGGGTGACGTCTACAAGGAAGCCATCAAGGACCTCCAGGTCATGTCCGTCGTGTCTGTCGAGGAAGCCGAATTCAAGGCCGGCGAAGAGGCCACCGTGACCTTCACCTTCGACATGCGCCCCGAATTCGAGCTGCCCGACTACAAGGGCCTGCCCGTCACCGTCCCCTCCACCGAGGCCAGCGACGAGGAGTTCCAGCGCACCAAGGACTACATTTTGAACCAGCGCGCCGAGTACAACGTGGCCGAAAAGGCCGCCGAAACCGGTGATTACGTCAAACTCGACTACAGCGGCACCGTCGACGGCCAGCCCGTCAGCGAGCTTATTCCCGATAATCCCATGTACGGTGACCAGACCAATACCTGGGAGGAAGCCGGCTCCGAGGATGCCCCCGGCGTGCGCTGCATCATCGACGGCCTTGTCGGCATGAAAGCCGGCGACGAAAAGGACGTCGAGCAGACCTTCGCGGACGACTTCCAGGTCGAGGCCCTGCGCGGCAAGACCGCCAAGTACCACGTCAAGGTCCACGAAGTGCGCGAAAAGAAGATGCCGGAAATCAACGCGGAGTTCCTCAAGGGCTTCAACGTCGAGACCGAGGAAGCCTTCGAGCAGAGCATCAAGGACGACATCAAGAGCCAGAAGGAGCACCAGGCCAACGGCCAGAAGCGCGAGCAGGTCATCCAGGCCCTCTCCGGCAAGATCGAGTTCCCGCTGCCTGAAAGCATCGTCGAGAACGAAACGCAGCACGTCCTGCGCGACTTTATGGCCCGCAACATGGCCCAGGGCGCCAAGGAAGAAGATTTCGAGGAGCGCAAGGACGAGCTTTTCGCCGGCGCCTCCAAAGCCGCCCGCGACCGCATCAAGGCCCAGCTCCTGCTCTCAGCCGTGGCCGAAAAGGAAGAAATAAAGGTGGAACAGGATGATATTCAACAGGCTATCATGCAGCAGGCCATGGCCAGCCGCCGCAAGCCCGAGGAAATTGTCAAGGAACTCCAGGCCGACCGCCAGCGCGTCGCCCAGTTTCAGCAGAATGTTCTTCATAACAAGGCGCTTGATTTCCTCGTTTCTCAGGCTACCGTTACGGAAGGTGAAGCGCCGCATGTTCACGACGAGCATTGCGACCATGACCACGAACATGAACATAGCCACGCCTAGCGTGTCACACTTTCCATGAGCGAATACACTTCCAAGAACACCGTCAGCAGCTATCAACCGCTGCCTTACGTCTATGAGCGCGACGGCCGTGGCGAACGCGCCTGGGACATCTACAGCCGTCTGCTGAAGGACCGCATCGTCTTCATCGGCACGCCTATCGACGACTACGTGGCCAACGCCGTGGTAGCGCAGTTGCTCTTCCTCCAGATGGAGGACCCGAAGAAGGACATCCACATTTACATCAACTCCCCCGGCGGCAGCGTCACCGCGGGCATGGCCATCTACGACACCATCAACTTCCTGCACTGCGACGTGGTCACGTACTGCGTCGGCATGGCTGCGAGCATGGGCACCGTCCTGCTGGCCGCCGGCACCGAAGGCAAGCGCTACGCCCTGCCCAACAGCCGCGTGATGATCCATCAGCCCACCGGCGGGGCCACTGGCCAAACCTCGGACATATCCATCGCCGCCAAGGAAATCCTGCGCTGGCGCCAGACCCTCAACGAGATCCTGGCCAAGCACACCAAGAAGGACGTTGAGAAAATCAACAAGGATTCAGATCGCGACTATTACATGACCGCCGCCGAAGCCAAGGACTACGGCATCGTGGACCGCGTCATCGAACACAAACCGAAAGAAGGCTGAATAAACGAGGAAAGATGAAAGCAGAAAGATGAATTAAAACACATCTATGCCGATAATGTAGCAATTAGCCAAAGTCGATAAACTCATCTTTCTTCTCTCTTATTTCATCTTTCATTTATTCCTATGGCCAAGTCGACCAAGATGACCTTCTGCTCCTTCTGCGGCAAATCGCAGAGCGAGGTCCGCAAGATGATTGCGGGCCCGGCCGGGGTGTACATCTGTGACTCCTGTGTCAACGTCTGCAAGACCATCATCGACCGCGAACTGAAGGAAGTTCCGGCCGAGGCCCCAGAAGCGACCGGCTCCAGCACGCAGCATTTCAAGCTGGTCAAGCCCAGTGTCCTGAAAAAGCACCTCGACGACTACATCATCGGGCAGGAGCACGCCAAACGCGTCCTCTCCGTGGCGGTTTACAACCACTACAAGCGCCTTATGATGGAAGACGGCACCCTGGGTGACAGCACCCTCTCCAGTGAGTTCGGCGACGTCTTCATCGAAAAGAGCAACGTCCTGCTCATCGGGCCGACCGGCAGTGGCAAGACCCTCCTCGCGCGCACCATGGCACGTATGTTGGAGGTGCCCTTCGCCATCGCCGACGCCACCACCCTGACCGAGGCCGGCTACGTCGGCGAGGACGTCGAGAACATCGTCCTGCGTCTGTTGCAAGCCGCCAACTTCGACGTCAAGAAGGCCGAGTGCGGCATCATTTACGTGGACGAGATCGACAAGATCGGCCGCAAGACCGACAACGTCTCCATCACGCGCGACGTCTCCGGCGAAGGCGTGCAGCAGGCCCTGCTGAAGATCATCGAAGGGACCACCTGCAACGTGCCGCCGCAGGGCGGGCGCAAGCACCCCAATCAGGAGTACGTCCAGATCAACACCGGCAACATCCTTTTTGTCGTCGGCGGCGCCTTTGTCGGTTTGGAGAAGATCATTTCCGACCGCGCAGGCAAAAAGGTGCTCGGGTTCGACCTCACCGGTGAGAACAGCAAGCGCCCGCAGCGCGACGAAATCATGTCTGCGGTACAACCCGAGGACCTCGTACGCTACGGCATGATTCCCGAGTTCATCGGCCGCCTGCCCGTGGTCTCTGTTCTCAACGAGCTGACCAAGGAAGACCTCGAGCACATCCTGACCAAGTCGAAGAACGCACTGGTCAAGCAGTACGCCAAGCTGCTCTCACACGAAGGCGTCAAGCTAAAGTTTACCCGCGACGCCATCGCGGCCATTGCCGAACAAGCGCTAGAGCTCAAGACCGGTGCCCGCGCCCTGCGCTCCATCATGGAAAAGCTCATGCTCGACGTCATGTACGACCTGCCACAGGAGGAAAATGTGGAAGAGGTCGTCATCTCCGCCGCCGTCGTACGCGGGGAGAAAAAGCCGCAGCTGCGCCGGGGTGATCCCGTCCAGGAAGACGATGCGGCTTGAGTTTTTCCGAAGACCTGCTAGTAGTAGTTGCATGCTTTTGGCTTTTCCCCGCCTGTACGCTTTGTTGGCGTGCCTGGTTATTCTCCCTTTCTGCGCCTCCGGCATTGTCCGGCTCGATAGCTCTTTCGATGTAGACGACGCGGATTACATCAATTTCGGAAACCAGTTCGAAGCGGTGGGGCAAGTCTCCGGTGGTGCGCTAGGCTCCGGCGTTCTGGTAGCGCCGACCTATGTGTTGACGGCACGCCATCTGAATCTGAATTCGGACACCTTTACCATCAATGGCCAGGACTACACGGTAGCAGAAATCATTCAGCCCGGAGGCTACAACAGCACGACCCGCGCAAACGATATCATGCTCCTGCGGCTCAACCAGGCCGTTGCCGGCGTCACCCCCATGAGCATCATCTCCCAGGGCGATACCAGCTATATCGGCCAGGAGGTCATCTTTGCCGGAACCGGCCAGACCGGAACCGGGATCACGGGAGACGGTGGCGCTTATGGCACCCGGCGGGCGGGAACCAATGTCGCCGACGTGCTATCCAGTAACCCCACTGTGCAAACCTTTATTTCCAATTATAACGAAACTTCTTTCCTGGCGGACTTTGACAACAATACCTCCGGAGAAAATACCCTGAATAACGCCCCCTTCCTTTTTGGTTCCTCTCAAGTACCGACCTCGCTGGAAGGCAGCGTCGGCCAGGGTGACAGTGGTGGTGCGGCCATTTACGAGATATCCCCCGGCAATTACACCATTGTCGGCATTGGCAGCACGGAGTTCATTCTTA
Organism: Verrucomicrobiia bacterium; assembly: GCA_030432235.1. GTDB lineage: Bacteria > Verrucomicrobiota > Verrucomicrobiia > Opitutales > Cerasicoccaceae > JAUIHT01. The sequence continues at coordinate 298,743 of JAUIHT010000003.1, forward strand.
GCGGCAACGATGGCGGCCAGTACGGCAACCTGAGCAGTTATACCCGCGTCGATCTCTTCTCCGACTGGATTGCGGCCAACATCCCCGAGCCCGGGCAAGTTCCACTCGGGCTGGGTGCAGCTGCTTTGGGGCTGACGTTGATTACCAGACGCCGTCTTCGCCTTTCTTGAGGCTGAGTGCGAACGCGGTAAGAAGCTGCACGCAGGATTCGACATCCTGCAGGTCGACAATCTCGCTAGGCGTGTGCATGTAGCGCAACGGAATGGAGATGATGCACGCAGCCACACCCTGGCGAGCCATCTGGATGGCACGGGCATCGGTCGGCGTCGGGCCAGGCTCGGACTCCACTTGATAGGGAATCTTCTTCTTTTCCGCCACCTCGACCAGGCGTTCAAAGATAAACGGGTTGATGTTCGGACCGCGCCCGATGATGGGGCCGCCGCCGAGTACCTGCTTGCCGTGCTTGCGCGGATCGCAGTCCGGGTGGTCGGTGGCGTGGCCGACATCCACCGCGATGCCAAGATGGGGGTTGACCGCGTAGCTGGACGTGATGGCGCCGCGGGTGCCGATCTCCTCCTGGGTGGTGGCGACGGCGGTCACCTTGGCCTTGAGCTTTTTCTTCTCCTTGGCCAAGCGGCGCAGGGTTTCGCACACGACATAGCAGCCGGTCTTGTCGTCAAAGGCGCGCGCGGTGCCGACGGTGCCGTGCACCAACTCGAAGCCCATGTCGTAGACAGCCGGGTCGCCGATGCTGACGCGCTCCAACGCCTCCTCGGCGCTCTTGGCCCCGATGTCGATCCACATCTCGTGAAACTTGGGCACCTTCTTGCGATCCTCGGCGTCCATCAGATGGATGGCGCGCTTGCCGGTAACACCCTTGACCTCACCGTTCTTGGTCAGGATAACGACGCGACGACCGGAAATCATGATGGGGTCATGCCCGCCGAGGGTGTCAAAATAAACGAAACCCTTGTCATCGACGTACTTCACCTGCAGCCCGAGCTCGTCCATGTGGCCAGCCAGCATGAGGCTGGGATCGCCCTTGGGGTTGAGCGTGGCGAGACGGTTGCCAAGGGCATCCTTGCGGTATTCGTCGGCGGCGGGCTTAAGGTACTTGTCGAGGACGGCCTGGGCCTCGAACTCGTGCCCGGTGGGTGAACGCGCCTCCAACAAGGCGGTTAAAAACTCAGGCGGGGTGAAAGTGGCTTTCTTTTTCGGCATGGGCATAGTGTTAGCCGATGCCGCCACGTGAAGGAAGAGAAAAACGCCTTTATCGATGATGCGAAGGCGGTCCGATAAGCGCATCATCAGGCTTGGACGTGCCCTTAACCGGAGCCGTGCCCGCCGGATCCTTGACCGTAGTATTGCCCGGATCGGTCTCAGCCACCGGAGGCTTTTCACCAGCCTGTGTTTCCGCTGCAAAGACCTGCGACTTGGCCACGGTGTCGGCGATTTGGATGCTCGGGCTCCACTTGTCCCACTCATCCTTGGGCTCGCTGTAGAGTTCGAAGACGGTACCATCCGTGGCCTGAGCACCCATCTCATCGTTGGGCGGCGTGGCAAAGGCGATGCCACCGGTAAGAATCGACTGCAGCGATTCGGTCTTCACCTTGACCCCGAGCAGCCCCAAATTCATGCCGATGCCGGAGGCGTTCCAGAAGCGTGTGTTTTCATGCACCAGATTCTCGTAATCGGACTGGATATGGACGTGGACATGCACGGTCTGGGCATCGCTGGCGAGACTGACCTGATCGACCTCGCCGACCTTGAACTCGCGGTAATAAACCGGCGCGCCCACTTGCAGTGAGGCCAGCTTGTCGGCCTGGAGAAGAATGTTGAGACCCGGCTCATTGGGGCCGGCAGCCGGTTGCTCCGGCAAGCCGATGAAGTTGGCCTGCGCCGTCTTCCCGTCACCCGGCAGGATACCGATGTAAGGACCGCTCAGCAACGTGTCGAGCCCACGCACACCGGAAAGACCTATCTCGGGGCGCTCGACCCAGAAGGCCGCGCCCTGCGTTGCCAGACCAGCAGCGGATTTCTCGACCCGAGCCTCGACCACAACTTTCTTGAGCGAATCGTCGAGGTGGACCTTGTTGACAATGCCAACCTGCACACCGCGAAACTGGAGCTCGGTTTTGCCAGCGGCCAGGCCCGAGCCATCCTCGAAGGTGATGGTGATGTCCGTGCCGCGGTTGGCGTAGCTTTTGTACAATAGCCATCCGGCGACTCCCAAGGCGATGAGGGGCACGACCCAGATGATGGAAAAACGGTGATGCCGCACCACGACGGCCTCCGGATACTCTTCGTTATTGCTGGCTGATTCCTGTTGGCTCATGAGGCTGTTTGGGTTGGCGCGCGATCCCAGATCAGGCGCGGGTCGAATGTCTTGGCGGCGAACATGGTGATGATGACCACGCTGGCGAAGAAGACCATCCCGATCTCGGGATCGATGGTGGCAACGCCGCCGAGGTTGACCACCGCCACGAGGATGGAAAGTAAAAATACGTCCAGCATCGACCAGCGTCCGATGAACTCGATGACGCGGTAAAGCCGGGTGCGGTCGCGCTTGCGCCAGTTCCAGCCGCACTGCACGGAAATAAGCAACACGGTAAGACCGACGAGCTTCATCAACGGTACCGTAATGCTGGCACAGAACACCAGCAGGCCGATGGCCCACATACCGCTTTGGAAGAGCTCCACCACACCGCTGAAAATGGTTTCCTTCTCCGAATTACCAACCATCTCCATCGTCATGATGGGAAAGAGATTGGCCGGGATGTAAAGAATGTAACCGGTCAGCACCAGTGCCCAGGTGCGCGTGATCATATTGGCCTTGCGCGGCTCCAGGGTGGCGCGGCAGGCCGGGCAACGCACTGAGCTGCCTTCAGGTAATTTAGCCACGCGGGATATCTGACCGCACTCCAGGCAGGTCAGCAGACCCGCTTCCAACGCTCTGTGTTTATGGTTGGCGTTGCTCATGACGCCTTTGGTTTCAGCAGGTTCCAACTGCCCGCCTTATCTGAGCGGGCGCCAAAGCGCCGCCAGAGCAAATCCGGGTCGAAGCCAAGACTGGCCAGCAGCGTACAGACCAGTACGCCACCCAGGCAGTACAGCCCTGGCCCCGGCAGGACAGTCGCGAGCTGACCGAGCTTGATAAACGATATCAGGCAAGCCAACAGATAGACGTCAATCATGCCCCAGCGGTTGAGCCCCTGAGTCATACGCAGGGTCAGGGCGAAGTCGCCGGGATACTGCCGCAAGCGCGAACAGAGCAGCACGTAAGTCATACCCATCAGGTACAACGCCGGGAAGAGCACACTGGCGAGTAAGACCAGCAAGCCAACACCGGGGAAACCGCCTTCGGCCAACCGGTAGACCCCGGTCACCAGAACGTTGTCCGTCTTTACCCCGTGAAAGGAAAAGGTCACGATAGGATACAAGTTGGCCGGGATAAAAAGCACCAGTCCGGCCAGGGCAAAGGCCAACGGACGATCCAGCGGGTTTTCGGTGCGAGTAAACAAGGTGCGCCCGCAGTTCGCGCATTTGACATCATGGGGAGCCTTGACCGGCCCGCATTGATGCAAGGTGTCGCAATCCGGACAGGCAATCCATCCGCCACGTTTTTGCGCCATCGCATCCTTCGGCATGCTAATGGTTATGCGGAGACTGTCAGTCTTCGGCAAGAAAAACGTGCATGACCGCACGGAACGATATTTCTCATCGAAAATAAGAACACCGTTTCGCGGATGCGAGACCCTGACCTGCTACGCCTTGCCAGCGGCCCGTTTCTCTGAGGCTTCAATAAGGAGGCGTTTGAGCTCCCCTGTATCGATGGGCTTGGGCAGGTAGTTGGAGGCACCGGCCTCGAAGCACTTCTGTTGATCCTCGGCCAACGCGAACGCGGTCAGTGCCACTGTGTACAGATCGGGCGAGACTCCGGGAATATGCCCGGCGCGGATCTGCCGGATAATTTCCAGCCCGCTCTTGCCCGGCAGCTGGATGTCCATCAGCACGATATCGTAGGCTTTGGCACTAAGCATCTCGACGGCCTTCGCGCCGTCTCCGGCAATATCGGGCGTGAAACCGAGGCGGCCCAGTAGCTCACGGTCAAGGTGTTGGTTAACCGGATCGTCTTCCACCACCAAGATGGACAGCGGATGTTCCTGGGCGAACTCTTTGTAGAGACGTTCACCACCCGCACGATTGGGGCGCACGACCGCATCCGGGGCTTCGACTGCGATGATGTCGAAATGGAAAGTCGAGCCCTGGCCCTCCTCGGAACGGACACCAATATCGCCGCCCATTTTTTCCACCAGCCGCTTGCAGATAACCAGCCCCAGGCCCGTGCCGCCAAACTTGCGCGTGGTGGAAGAATCCGCCTGCGAGAAGGGCTGGAAGAGGCGGTGCAGTTTCTCCTCCGCGATGCCGATACCGGTATCAACGACTTCGAAGTAAATGCGATGCCGGTCGTTTTCGCGCTGCTTTTCGATGTGGACCTTGACCGTCACGCTGCCCTGTCGGGTAAACTTTATGGCGTTGTTAGCCAGGTTGAGAATGATCTGCCTCAGTCGATGCGGGTCGCCGACAAAGGTGCGGGCGGGCTCTCCGGTGAAGTCGAGGTCTACCTTGAGTCCTTTTTCGCGCGCCTTGACCAAGACCAGCTCGAGGACCTCCATGACGGTCGTCTCAAGATTGAAGGCGACCATCTCCAGCTCGATACCGCGGGATTCGATCTTGGAGTAGTCGAGGATGTTGTTGATCAGCTCAAGCAATGCTTTGCCGCTGCGGCTGATAATATGAAGATGTTCCTTCTGCGACTGCTCCAGCTCGGTCTGTGCCAGCAAATCGGTAAAGCCCAGGATAGCATTCATCGGAGTGCGAATCTCATGGCTCATCATGGCGAGGAATTCTCCCTTGGCCGAGTTGGCGGCGTCGGCGCGCTCCTTGGCCCGGCGCAAGTCCCCCTCGGCATGTTTGGTGACGATAAAGTTGCCGATGCTGGCTGCCGCCACACGAAGGGCGGCTGTGTCGCTTTCTTCCCAGTGACGGGGCTTGTGACAGTCATCGAAGCCGATCATGCCCCAGAGGTAGCGTTCCACCCAGATGGGCGCGAAGATGACCGACTGTGCGCCGCGCCCTTCCACACATGCGCGGATGCGCGGCGGCAACTCATGCGGCAGGCCTGCCAGAACTTCGTTTGCGGCCAGTTGCTTGTAGTGCTGCTCACCTTCTCCCCGCCAAGTCAGGGCGACGTCTCCGATCAACTTTGACGGGGAAACAACTCCTGGCCCGCTCCAAGTGTAGGCGACGAACGCACCCGGTTCCCCGCTCTCGGCATCATGACCATTCTTGTAAATTTGAACACGATCCACCTTCGCACGCTCTCCCAGGGTGGCAATGGCGGCCTCGATGCCCTCGTCGATATCACGCGCTCCCAGAAGAATGCGGTTGGCCTCGGCCACGCCGTCGAGCAGCTCGTCACGATGCTTCAGGGCCGCTTCGGCACGCTTGCGTTCGGTAATTTCGTAGGCCAGCCAGACAACGCGATCACAATGGCCCGCCTCGTCGGTCATGGGAGTGACGCGTCCTTCGAACCAGTACATCTCTCCCTGGAACTCAAGCGAGTATTCCAGATGCTGCAACTTGCCCCCACGAATGGTCTTATCGACCGCTGCCTGGAACTGCTCCGCTTGTTCCTGGGACCAGCATTCGAAAAAGCTGCGTCCCTTCAGACTGTCCGCATCCTCGTAGATCGCGCGCTTTTGCGGGGCGTATATCTCCAGGTAGCGCCCCTCCTCCGATATCACGTAGGCGATGTCCGGCAACGCATCGGTGAAAGCACGCAGGCGAGCCTCGTTTTGCGCGGTGCGCTCCTCGCGGCGGCGTACCTCTGTAATGATGGAGGCCAGAAAGTAGCCGGTGCCCGTAGCAACATCCACAAAGAGCCAGAGCAGCCAGGGGTCCTGCGTCAGCTCACGATCGGCTTCCAGAGGACGAACGATTTGCCAGACCGCCATAATGGTGATGATGACCACACCGGTGGTGGCGCCGCGCTGGCCGAAGCGAATAGCCCCCCAGGCTAAAATGGGGAAAAGGGCGAGTTCCAGCGGATAGCCGATGGTGTCCGTCGGCACCCAGTTGGAAAAGATGACCAGGCTGAGAAAAGTCAGCGCGATGAGCCAGGCGGCGACTTCGAAGGCCTGCCGGTTGCTCCAGTTGATTTTGGTCCGCGACGTCCAAACGAGAAAAAGGGGGGCGATCAACAGCAGCCCGCTACCGACGCTGAACCACCAGCTCACCCAGACATGCTGGAAATCACTCGAACTGACCTCACCGCGCCATACCAGGGCCAACGAACCCAGCATGGAAGAAATCAGTCCGGCCATCAAGGGGCCCGCCAGGACGAACAGAAAGATGTCGCGAATGTTTTCCAGGGCATAGCCGCGCAACAAAACCCGTCGCAGCAGGGAGGCACCGGCCAAGCCGCTAATGGAATACACCCCCGCCAGCACGCCTGCATAGGGCACATCGTAGCCTGCTGCCGTAACCGCCCAGACGAACGCACCACCCGCGATGGAAACGACGTACTTGTAGCCACCCCGAATCAACAGGGCCAAGGCAAAACCCGAAGCCGGCCATATCTGAAAAACATGATTGGCTGTGTCCGGCACGAAGAGCCAGGAGCCGATTTCAGCCAACACGACATAGGCGACGCCCCCCAGCAGAACCAGGCCCGCTTGAATAGCTGGATTGTCCAGGGTCTTGCCCACAACGGAAGAGCTGTCCTCACGCTTCGCCTGCTCCATGTTCCGCCAAGCTTAGCAGGCGGCCCTCATGAGACAAGCGAAAGTAAGCCGGGCAATGACCTCACGACCACAGTCCCTTCGAGGCCAATTCCAGGCTGTGTCCTGCCGGATCACGGAAGTACAATGAGCGCCGTCCGTGCGGCCAAAGGTGGTCCAATTCAATCGCAACGCCGAGCCCTTCCAAATGGGTACGCCAAGCATCCAGTGCCTCTTCCTCGACGGCAAAAGCCACATGCTCCACGCCTGAGGCGCCGTGGTCAGGCAGGTCATGCGCGCCGCCCCTGCTGGCCTCGGGGTTGAAGATGAGCAGCATCCCCTCGCCCAACCGGTAAAAGACAAACTTGCCCGCCTCGCGGCTGAACTCTTCCAGCCCCAACACCTGACCGTAGAAATGCGCCGCCGCCTCGAGGTCGTCGACGTAAAGGCAGGTCTCCAGAACGGACTGGATTTTTAAGTGGGCCACGCAAAAAGTTAACAGGAAGATCGGGAAGGACGGAAAGAAGATTTTAACAAAAAGGACTTCCCGCTCTTCCCGGTCTTCCTGTTAAAAAACCTCCTACTTGGGCTGGCCGATTTCGCGCAGGGGCTTGCCGGCGTAGATGTTCTCCTCGATTTTTTCCAGCGGCACGCCCTTGGTTTCGGGCAGGAACTTCACCGCCAGGGCCAAACCGACCGTGGTAAAGGCCGCATAGATAAGCGTGGTCACGGCCATACCGAGGTCCTGCTTCATCAGCGGGAAGAGCTGGCTGACAATATAGTCCACGAGCCAGTTCGCCGCCACCGCCACGGACATGCCAATGCCGCGAAAGCGAATCGGGAACACCTCCGATATCATCAGCCAGCACAAGGGGCCCGCACTGATGGCGAAGCAAATGATATACAAAATGATGCTGCCGAAGATGAGGTAGGTCGTGGTCTTGGCGCCACTCGGGGCAGCCGCTTGCGAAACCGCGGAGGCCGCGTCCTTGGCGGTATCGGTGACGGTGGATGCATCGTCTTTGGGCTGGCCGAACTTATCCGCGTCAGTAGACCCCTCGTGAGTCACGGCCATCGCCACGTTAGGCAAGGTATGACGCTGCCCGGCAGCGTCTGTGGTGACAACGGGAACGGCATGTTTTTCCTGGTCAAACTTGTGGAAGAGGTACGCCTGTGCGCAGAGCATGACAATGATGCCGGTGAGGCCGATCATCATCAGTTTGCGACGCCCCAGCTTGTCCACCATGAAGATGGAGGCGATGGTCGCGACCAGATTGACCGCGCCCATGGCGACCTGTGCCCACATGCTGGCGGACTGGTCGAAGCCCCCCTCGCGGAAAATTTCCGGCCCGAAGTACATGTCGGCGTTGATCCCGGTAGACTGCTGAAAGAACTGCAGGAAGAAACCCAGCAGGATGACCGGGAAGATCAGCTTGCTGAAGATCGCCTTCACGCTGGTGTCGGTCTGCCGAACGGCTGCCTGATGGATTTCCGCAAAGGTATCACGTGCATCGTACTTGCCCATCATGCGCAAAAGCACCTCGTGGCCGCGCTTGAACATGTCGTTCTCGATCAGCCAGCGCGGGCTGTCCGGCATTTTGAGCATTCCGACGAGAAAGATGAAGGCAGGGACCAGGCCACAGCCTATCATCACACGCCAGGACAGGTCCACGTCCGTGATGAGGCTGTCGATAATCACCCCCACGATGAACGAGATCAGAATCCCGATGACGATGGAAAGCTGGTACATGAACAGTATCCGCCCGCGTGAATCCGGCGGCGCCACCTCCGCCATGTACATCGGGGTGATGACGGCGGAGTTGCCGATGGCCAGCCCCATGAGCAGGCGCGCCACAATGAAGAGCGCAAAGTTGGGAGTCAGAGCCGCCAGCAGGATGCCCGCAATGAACAGATAGGCATTGAGCAAAAGGCCTTTGCGACGCCCCAGCTTGTTCGAAACGATGCCACCCAGCAACGCCCCGAAGAGCGCGCCCAGTGGCACACAACCGACCCACAGCCCCATCAGAAGCGGGTCCTTGGTGATGTCGAAAAAGCGATTCACCGCATCCCCGCAGGCCGCCGCAATGGACGCATCGAAACCGAAGAGCACACCGGACATCGCCGCCACCGTACCCACCATGAAACTACTGATAGGCTTGATCAGGTTGTTCTGGAGAGCCTCCTCGGCCTCGCTTAAAATCTGATGTATGTGATCGGGCAAGGATGCCCGGGCGCGGGAGGCGGGGTCTTTACTCATGACTGTAGCAACGGGGGTTTGCGTAACGGGCAAAGGGGTTTTGCGCTCGTGTCCTATAACCAATCACATCCACGAATCGCTTAAGGGTCAACGGCTTTCAGCCCAGCAAAAAGATTTTTTTGACGTCATCCTAATATTCGCCATGCTAATCCCTCCGCCATCATGACCGCCACCGAGATTATTGAGCGACTACAGCTTGAGCCCCTACGTGACGAGGGCGGGTACTTCCGGCGTATTTTCACGCATCCGGTGCGGATCGAGGCCGAGGCGCTGCCCGAAGGGTTCAATTGGTCCCGCGAGATCATAACCGGTATCTACTATCTGGTGACCAACGAACACTTTTCCGCCATGCACCGCCTGCATGCCACGGAGACCTTTCACTATCACGCCGGTGACTCCCTGGAGATGCTGCACCTCACAGCAAACGGCGCCTGCGGCTGGAAGCGAATCGGCATGAGCCTGGACGAAGGGGATGAGCCCTTTGCGGTCGTCCCCGGCGATGTCTGGCAGGGCACCCGCCTGGCCCCCGGCGGCACGCACGGCTGGGCTTTGCTCAGCGTCATGGTCAGCCCCGGCTTCGACTGGGAAGACTTCCAGCTCGGCGACCGCGCGCTGCTCGTCGAGCAGTTTCCCGAGTGGAAAGACGCCATTACCGCGCTCACGCGCTAATGCGGCTGAAAACAGACGCTTTTATCTGCTGCTCCAGAGGAACCAGGCATCGCTTTTGCCTATCTTTAAACATCCAACCGATACGGTTCATCAATCATGAAAAAGCTCATACTTCTCTCTTCAGTCTTCATCGGCTTGTGCCTTGGCGCACAGGCTCGTGCGGCGGACTGGCTCTGGGCCGGCGCATCACCGTGGGTATACAACAACGCCGACGGCCAATGGTACTTCATGCAGTCGAATAATTCCGCCGTCTGGATGTTTGGCGCCAACACCTTCGAACTGGCCCCGGCGGCGGGATTCTCACCAGCCAGCCTGGCTGGCCGCACCGTCACGGTGACGAACGCCTTCGGCAACACCACGCTGACTTTCACGGCCAATAACACCTACACCGAAGTCAGTCCGGATGGCACCTTCCACGGCGAATATCGCTACTCCAAGACCGGCAACAATATCGCCATCATCGTGTTGCTCGAAGATGGCGTGGACGGCACAATGACCGCAATCGAAGCCACCTTCAGCACCGCAAACAACGGAACGATTACCGGCCGCAGCACGTCTGTCGGCGACACCGAAGACATCACGGGCAACTTCACCATTCAGTAAGAAACCTCAAACATCCGTTTCAAAAGCCCGGCCAGACCGGGCTTTTTTGTGCCATTCTTTGACCAAGCCACTACCTCCAAAATGGTGGTTGAAGTCGGTTCACACCCTAACAAGCATGAGATGCGAAGCCCATCAATACCATGCACACAAGACTCAAGCTCTATCTACTTCCGTTTGTCTTCTGCCTGTTGCCGTTTGTCGCCTATGCCGGCGACATAAGCAAATCCGATTTTCGCAACTTTGCTGCGGATGCCGCTTTTGGATTTAAACATGCCGACGGTGCGGTGAAGCATTCCGGGGTCCCACTGCTCAGGCTTCATTGTAAAGACAAGGAACTGCAGGAAGTTTTTAACACCCGCTACAAGCAAGTACTAGCGGCATCGGGACTTAAAAAGCCATCCGAAGTCACCATCGATGTCTATTTGGGCGAGCACGAAGAGCTGGAGAAAATCTACGAAAAGGACTTGGACCTGCCAAAGGACTTCGACGTCCGGTGGACCTGGTGGGTCTGGTACGACGGAAAAATGCAAATAGAGCGGGCCGTTGTCTTTATTAGCACGGATACCTCGAAATCCGACCAGGTAACTGATATGATTACCGAATATATCTATAACGTATTCGGGCTTTCGGGCCACAGTGATAAAGCAGAAAACCTAAGCTGCCTTGCGGAAGGAAGGCCGCTCGCGCCAAGCTACACTCCTTTTGACCTGGAGTTCATGAAATTCTATTATGAGCGGGTTCCAGTCGGAGCCAAAAAGTCGGAAGTGAGAAAAATCGCGGATCAATATTGGAAGGAAACTCGGGGGAATTAGAGAGCTAATTCTTGACCACGCACCCTCACAGCGACCTTATCGGAGCGAGCCGACGTATTAAGCGATGAGCGAATCCAACAGCAACCCCGCCGACCTGCGTCGCGAGTACAAGCTCGCCGACCTCGACGAGGCCTCCGTCGATCCCGATCCGGTGGCGCAGTTTCGTCTGTGGTTCGACCAGGCCTGCGCGGCGGAGCTCCTCGAGCCCAACGCCATGAGCCTAGCCACGGTTGATGACGAGGGCTGCCCGGATATCCGTACGGTATTATTAAAGGCCTACGACGCACGCGGCTTTGTCTTTTACACCAACTACACCAGCGCCAAGGCCCGGCACATAGGCAACCATCCCGAGGTTGCGCTGCTGCTGCCCTGGCTCCCTCTGGAGCGCCAGGTAAAAATCCTCGGGCGTGCGGAAAAAGTCAGTGCGGCAGATAGTTTAAAGTACTTTCTCAGCCGCCCCCTGGGCAGCCGGCTGGGCGCGTGGGTGTCCGACCAGAGCTCCGTCATCAGCGGGCGCAAGGTGCTGGAGATGAAACTGGAGGAAATGAAGCGCAAGTTCGCCGACGGCAAGGTACCGCTGCCGGACCACTGGGGCGGCTTCCGCGTCGTCCCGCGCCTGTTCGAGTTCTGGCAGGGCCGCAGCAGCCGCCTGCACGACCGCATCCAGTATCGCCTGGAGAACGGCCAGTGGCTCATCGAGCGTCTGGCGCCGTAATTTCTCCCCCGCCGCAACCTTCCGCGTCCGGCGCGGTTTTATCCGCTACTATGAAGACCCTCCGGTTTCTAGCCCTGCTCCCCCTTGCCGCGGCCCTGACCGCGTTCCCCCTGTATGCCGGCAACGACGATACCGCCGCGTATTACAAAGCCCATTTTGATGAAAACGTCGGCAAGTCGATCGACGTCGATGTGGTAACCATGCGTGTGCTGCCCATTGATATCGGCGAGGGCTTTTTCGCCTTTGCCGTCTGGACCTGGGACGACGACGCCAACAGCGGCGGCGGCGGAATCGCGGTGGTCGCTCCGGCGGACAAGAAGGAAAGCCTTCTGCGCAAGTACGGCACCTCGGTGGAATGGGACGGACGGCGCGATCCCGAAACCAAGAGTCTGCGCGGCACGCTCCAAAGCGTGCCCAATCCGCAAAACATCGGCGCCTATATCCCCTACATCGACCTGACAGACGGCGCCTTCGAGCCGAACGGAGACTTCGGGAACGTTGCCAACGTACCCAACCGCCCGGGACGCCGGTAAAGACTACTGCGCCGGTTCGTCCTTTTCGGTCGCGGCGGCCTTCATCTTGGCGAAGCCCTGCTCGACCTCATTCCAGGCGGCAACGAGGTTGGCCTTGGCGGCCTCCCAGTTGTCTTCGGAGGCATCGCCCATCTTGTCGAGGGTGGCGGAAAGCTTGGCCTTGCCTTCGTCGAACTCGGCCATGCCCTCGTTCCACTCCTGCTTGGCTTTGGCCGAAAAGTTCTTGGTTCCCTGCTTCCACTGGGCCACCTGCGCATCCATTTTCGCGGAGAGTTTGTCGCAGGACTCCGCCAGCTCGGCCTTTTGCTTGTAAGACCAGTTTTTAATGTCCGTGCCCATCCCCGCAAAGCTGTCCGCCACGGCGTCCGCGCCCTTGGAGACGGCATCCTTGGTGTCGGCCCAGCTTTCCTTCAGGGCCTGCTCGGTTTCGGAGGGCGGCTCGTTGGATTCGGCGGCGTTGTCCTTTTTGCTGCAAGCGGCCAGGACTGAGGCCAGGATGGTGATAAGAATGGCTTGGATGAGTTTATTCATAAGCACAGCGTAAGGGAAACTTTTGCCGCCCCCGAGGAAAAAATTGCAGCTTTATGCAACCTCGTCCTGAATGCCCGCATGTCCCAGGATCCCACGCCACCCTTCACTCCGGAGCGCCTCGTCGCCCTGCGGGAGATCCCCTACGGCGAGCTGCCCTCGCCCTGCTTCGTGGTGCACTTGGGGAGGCTCGAGGACAACGCCCGCCTCCTCGCCTCGGTCAAAGAGCGCAGCGGCGCAAAGGTCATCCTGGCGCAAAAGGGCTTCGCCTGCTGGTCAACTTACCCATTGCTGGCCAAGTACCTCGACGGCACCACCGCCAGCGGCCTGCACGAAGCTCTGCTCGGCTACGAGAAGTTCGGCGGGGAGGTCCACGCCTACTCTCCGGCCTACACGGAGAAGGACCTGCACGCGCTGGGCCGATTCGCCCACACGTTGGTCTTCAATACTTACGGCCAATGGCAGCGCGCCCGCGGGATTTTGCCCCCGACAGTCGAGTGCGGGCTGCGGCTCAACCCCGAGCACTCCACGGTGGAAACAGATCTCTACAACCCTTGCTCGCCCAACTCCCGGCTCGGCTCCACCCGCGCCTGGCTGGACGCGCAAATGGTCGCCGCCGGGGCCAAGGACCTCTCCGGGCTCGACGGGCTGCACTTTCACGCCCTTTGCGAGCAGGATTCCGACGCGCTGGAGTCCACCGCGCTGGCCTTTGAGGAGGCCTTTGGGGAATTCTTCGGCGGGCTGAAGTGGCTGAACTTCGGCGGCGGGCACCACATCACCCGGCCCGATTATGATTTGGACAAGCTCTGCGCGGTCGTTTCCCACTTCCGTGAGAAGTACGCGCTGGACGTCTATCTGGAGCCCGGCGAGGCCGTCGCCCTGCACACCGGGGCGCTAGTCGTGACTGTGCTCGACCTAATGGAGGCCGGCGGCGTGACCAACGCCATCCTCGACACCTCCGCCACCTGTCACATGCCCGATGTGCTCGAAATGCCCTACCGGCCGCGCGTCCTCGACGCTGGAGAGCCGGGCGAATTGGCCCACACCTACCGGCTCGGGGGGATGTCCTGCCTGGCCGGGGACGTCATCGGGGACTACTCTTTCGCCGCGCCGCTGGAAGTCGGCCAACGCCTCGTTTTCCTCGACATGTCGCACTACACCATGGTCAAAACCACGACCTTCAACGGCGTGCCGCTGCCCTCCATCGCCCACTACGATCAGGCCCAGGGCGTGGCGCAGGTCGTGCGGCGCTTCGGCTACGCCGAGTACCGCGACCGGCTGTCCTGAAGAGAATTGATAGCCACAAAGAGGCCCAAAAAACAAAGGGATGAGACCGCATTCACCTCACCTTTTCGCCTTATCTTTTTGTGCAACCTTGTACCTTTTCGTGGCTAAAGAATAGCAATCCAGACGTAATCTCTTCCTCCAGGAAGGCCCTTTTTCCATGATTGTAACGCGGCGCGGACTTCGGGTAATCTTGGCATCATGAAAGGTGTAGTCATTACCCTCACCCTGCTGCTGATACTGGCCCTGGCCGGAGCCTTGAAGTTTTACCTGAACCAACAAAACGCCCAACAGTTCGTCCAGGAAACGGTGGCCCAGATGGAATCCATGGCCGCCGCCGAGGCCGAAGCTCGAGAGCAAGCCGAAGCCGCCGCCGCCCAAGCGGAGGTAGAGCGCCAGCAGGCTGCGGCCGCCCAGGAGGCCGCCCGTATGGCCGAGGAAGCGGCCAAGCAGGAGGAAGCCCAAAAGCAGGCCTTGCTGGAAGAACTCAACAATCGCCTCGCTAAAGAGGCCGAGGCTCGGGAAGCCGCCGAAAAGGCAGCCCAGGAGGCCTCCGCGCGCATGACCCAGCTCCAAAAAGACCTGGTCGAGACCGAAGCGCGCCAAAAGGAAATCGCTGCCCGCCTCTCTCAGGAAAACGAAGAGCAAAAGCAGAAGCACGAGGCTTTACTCAAGCAAATCGAAGAGCAGAAGCAGGCTGTGGCTGTGGTCGCCGACACCCAAAACGCCGCCGAGCGTGAGCGCCAGCGCCGCATCGAGTCCCAAATCAAACTCGAGGAGCAAATCCAGGCCGCTGGTGGCACCATCACCATCCCGAATTACCGCATTTGGTCGCCCAACTATCGCCCCAGCGGCCTGAAACCCGTTAAAAGCTCAGGCGAATAGGTCTGCCAGCTCCGGTTCGCCCTCGTCGAGATCGACGATACGGTCCGGCTCGAGCTGGGTGCGGAACCACTTAAACTGCTTCGCGACAAGCTGGCGCGTGCTGACATTAATAGCCTCTTCCAGCTCGGAGACGTCGCTGCCGTGGTCGAGCCAGTGCAGTGTCTCGCGATAGCCGATGGCCCGGGCCGCGCTGGGATTTTGCTCCAGGCCCTGTTTTTGAAGGCGTGCAACCTCTTCGATGAGCCCGGCCTCAATCATCGCGGCGGTACGCTCATAGATGCGTTCCTCGAGCGATTCCTTCGAGCGCTGCAGCAGCACCGTATGCTTCTCCCACGGGGCAAAAGGGGACAGCGCCTGAGAAAACTCGTACTCCAGCACGACCAGCGTCTTGCCCGAAGTGATGCAACGCTCCAGGGCACGAGCCACACGACGGGGATTGCGTATGTCCAGATTGCCCATGCTGCCGGGGTTGAGCTCGCGCAGGCGTGAAAGCATGGCCGCGAGGCCGCCCTCGCGCTCCAGCCGCTCCACCTCCGCGCGCACGACGGGGTCTTCCACGGTATCGTCGGCCACGGGGGTGAAATAGGACTTCAGGTAAAAGCCGCTACCGCCGGTAACGAGGACGCGCTTGCCACGCCCCTGGATGTCCCGCACGGCCTCCAGGGCCAGGTCGACGTAGCGGCGCACGTTGAGCGGCTCACGCACCGGCGCGATATCGACCAGGTGGTGGGGCACGCGGGCACGCTCCTCCGGGGTGGGCTTGGCCGTGCCGATGTCCATCCCCCGGTAGAACAGCAGCGCATCGGCGGAGATGATTTCGGCGCGATTGGCTTCCGCCCAGCGCACGGCCAAAGCGGTCTTGCCCGAGGCCGTCGGCCCGGTCAGAACGAAAATGCGATTGTCAGCCTGCATGACTGCGGGAGAGCAGGCCGTAGTAGCAGCCGAGCTCAGCCGTTATGATAGCTGTCTTCCTCGCGGCGGAAGTAGTCCTTCGCCAGGGCCAGAACAGTGATCAGGGTCGTGGCCGTGCCAAAAAAGCTCAGCGCGATAAGCGGCCCAAGCCAGTTGTTGAATTCGAAAGGCGGATACATGACACGCTAAGTTAAGAGTATTGAGTTAAGAGTTAAGCCTAAAATGCGTGGGTAAATTTCAGGGTATTTCCCTCTCTGTCCAGTAGTGCGGCTTACGAGACGAGTGGGCGACTGCCATGACCCAAATGATCTCCTGCTCGATGACGTAGGGAAGGTAGTAAGGAAAAACGTGAAGATTAATACGCCGATAACCACGTTTACGAAAGCGCGGCACTTTGGGATTTCGAGCAATCTGGTCCAGAGCCATCTCTACCTCTTCGACAAACCTGCCGCCAAGGCCGGGCTCAATGCTTTCATAATAATCCATCGCCTCAAAGAATTCCTTCCGGGCTCCCGAGGCGTAGCGGATCTTCATTTTGCCAAGCGTTTCTTTGCCTCCTCCATAACCTCCTCGTGCGAGAAACCCTTGTCCCGACCGGATCTCACCGCTAAAATTCTGGCCTGGATTTCATCCTCCCAGACTTCTTCCGCTCCCGGCTCCGGCTGCCCGGCATCCGCCTCCAAAAGATGATGGACGAGCTTTAAACGCTGCTTCGAGGACAGCTGCAAGGCCTCCCGAGTGATATCGTCCAACGTAAGTGGCATGCCTGAAAAACTAGCTCAAGTGGGCCATGAACTCAAATCAAATCCGCGTACCGGAGGGGATGACGCCGTTTTTCATCACGATGACGACGCCGTCGCGGACCATGACGTCGCCCTGGCGCCACATGTCGGGCTTGCCCTCGGGGGTGAGGTGAACGTCGTCGCCGATGCGGGCGTTCTTGTCGACGATGGCGTTGTGGATGTGGCAGTTCTTGCCGATGCCGACATCGGGCCGCTGCAGGTTACGATTTCGCTGCCGGGCTTCCTCGTCCTCGAAGAAGTCCGCGCCCATGAGGACGGTGTTGGCGAGGTTGCAGTTATCCCCAATCATAGCGCGCACGCCCACGACAACACGGGTGAGGTGGGAATTCGATATGATCGCGCCACCGGCGGTGATGACGTGGTCCAGCGAGCACTTGTTGAGCTTGGAGGCCGGCAGGTAGCGCGCACGGGTGTAGACCGGGTGCTCGGCGTCGAAGAAGTTGAAAGGCGGCACGTGGTCGGTCAGGGCGAGGTTGGCGTCGAAAAAGGCGCCGACGGTCCCGATGTCCTCCCAGTAGCCGTCGTAAATATAGCTGATGAGCTTGCGCTGGCCCAACAGGCCAGGAATGATTTCCTTGCCGAAGTCCGTCATGTCGTTGGCCAAGGCCTCGCGCATGACGCGGGCGGTGAAGACGTAAATGCCCATGGAGGCCAGGCACATCTCGGAGGCGTTGCCGTGCTCGACGTACTTGTGCAGCTTGGGGTCGAGCAGGAGGGATTGGACAATTGCCGGGTCCTTGGGCTTCTCCACGAACTCCTTGATGGAAAAGTCGTCCTCCACCCGCATCACGCCCAGCCCGCTGACCTCGTTCTGGTGTACGGGCTTGGCCGAGATGGTGATGTCGGCGTCGTTTTCGTCGTGATGCTTGACGATGGCGCTGAAGTCCATGCGGTAAAGCTGGTCACCGGAGAGGATAAGGAAAAGGTCGTCATCCTCCGCCCGGAAGTGGTGCAGGTTCTGCCGGACGGCGTCCGCCGTGCCCTGATACCAGGTGTCGCCACCCATGGTCTGCTCAGCGGAAAGGATTTCGCAAAAGCCGCCGCCGAAGGGGTCGAACTGGTACGCGCCCTGGATGTGGTTGTGCAGCGAGGCGGTGTTGAACTGCGTCAGGATGTGGATCTTGTTATAGCCGGAGTTCAGGCAGTTGCTGATCGGGATGTCCACCAGGCGATATTTGCCCGCCAGGGGCACTGCCGGCTTGCAGCGTTCTTCCGTTAGGGGATGCAGACGGGTGCCGCGGCCTCCGCCCATGATGACACAGATGACTTTTCGTTTCATGGCAAGCGATTCAGGGGGTTGATGATGAACATGATCCCGATTTCCGGCTCAATTTCCAGATTCTTTTCACCTATGATGAAAAAGTTACGGCAATGTTTCCTGGTTGGCAAAAACCATATGCAGAAATCGTATTAGCGCCCTCATGCCCGGTTATTAGTAATGGCTGTTATCAAAACGTATGGGCCTGTTTATGTTGCAAAGGCGAGCAAATCCATCAGGAATTCTAATGGTATGTTCCTTCGTCCGGTTATGGTGTCTACACTGTTGCTGGCCACCTGCTCGGCGGCCTGGGGGCAGCGCTTTGAGAATCCCTTTGAGGACCTAATTCAGCCCAACGGCCACCAACTGACCTATACCGGCGTATACGCGTATCCTGGTTACGAAAAGAAACGATCAGGTGTGGATGTATGGAAGCAAGTCAGTGACAACGAATATCGTAGAACATACTATATACTTGATGATGGCGAATGGGAGGCGGGGTCAGCATACACGATGATAGATGGGAAATATGCTCGTTCCCTGTATTATTATCCCAACGGATATATTGGTTATCATCTTACTGAAGAGAGTCCTGAGCCTCCGGTGGTAATTCTCGGCCAACCCTACAGCGGTAAACAAATCGAAAGTGTTCGAAGCCTTAAATACGACATGTGGATGGCTACCTATGAATATAGTTATACTGTGAAGCTTGAGGCCATCGAAATTATCGACCTACCCTTCGGAAAAGTCTGCGCTTATCAATTCCAAGAAGAATACGAGGCCACCATTACCTACACAGCAGACTTCGGAGGTGGTGCGGAAACTTATGAAGGGAAATACACCTATTGGCATACCCCAGGCTTGGGCACAGTGCAATCCGACGCCTCCGACCCGCTCAACGACCTCGTCGACACTTATGAGCTGACGGAAATCAACTTCGAGTTCGATCCGGAGCCGCTGCCCATCCTCGACAGCGACAACGCCGTCTGGAACATGCTCGGCTATACTTGGGAGTCCGGCGGCGGCTGGCAGTACAGTTTCGAGTTCGGCAGTGTCTTTACCAGCGAGTGGCCCACCGTTTTCCTCGACGACAGCCAGGCCTGGCTCTACCTCCAGGGCGACCGCCACTCACTGTGGATATGGGACTACGCCCGCGCCCGCTGGGTCTGGACCACCCAGGCGCTCTGGCCCTGGTACTTCGACAACCTCACCACGAGCTGGCAGTACGGTTTGTAATCCGATGCACGCGGGGGTTGACGCATCCGTCGCGGGGCGTCACTCTCCCCCGCTAAGATGGGAGACGAAACCTCAGGTCAACCCGGCCATACGCCGAAGTATAAACGCATCATCCTCAAGCTAAGCGGGGAGGCGCTCAAATGCTCCGATAGCGGCGAGGCCATTGACGGAGGCATTCTCCAGATCATGGCCGACGAGATCATGAAGGTTCACGCGCTCGGCGTGCAGATCGGCCTGGTGGTCGGCGGCGGCAATATCTTCCGCGGTTCCCTCGGTGAAAAGTACCGCGGGGTTGACCGCACCACAGGCGACTACATGGGCATGCTGGCCACCATCGTTAACAGCCTCGCCCTCATGGACTGCCTGGAAAAGAACGGCGTCCCCGTGCGCGTGCAAAGCGCCATCCGCATGGACCGCGTGGCCGAGCCCTTTATTTTGCGCCGCGCCATACGCCACATGGAAAAAGGCCGCGTCGTCATCTTCGCCGCCGGCACCGGCAACCCCTACTTCTCCACCGACACCACCGCCGCCCTGCGCGCCAGCGAAATCCAGGCAGGCGTCATCATGAAAGCCACCAAGGTCGACGGCGTCTACGACAAGGACCCGGTCAAGCACGCCGACGCTGTCAAATACGACAAGCTCAGCTACACCGAGGCCCTGACCAAGCGCCTCAAGGTCATGGACTCGACCGCCTTTTCCCTGTGCATGGACAACCACATGCCCATCCTGGTCTTTCGCATGATGGACACCGACGCCATCCTCCGCGCCGTCTGCGGCGAGGCCATCGGCACGCTGGTAGCAGATTGAAGATGATTTCAGATATGTGATGTTAGATTTCAGATTGAAGCCATCATCACGCCAGCAGCTCACATGAATAAGAACTTGGCGATTTAGCATCCGCCTCTTAAACATCTGAAATCTAAAATCCAAAATCTGAAATCCTATGACCCCTTCCGAAATACTTAAAATGGTAAAGGCCGAGATGCAAAAAGCGCTCGACCACACCCTGCACGAATTCAACAGCCTGCACACCGGCAAGGCCTCACCGACCATGGTAGAGTCCATCTCGGTCGAAGCCTACGGCAGCACCATGGCCCTACGCGACGTGGCCGCCATCATGACGCCCGATGCGCGTACCATCACCATCGAGCCGTGGGACCAAAGCGTGCTGAAAGATATCGAAAAGGCCATCCAGAAGGCCAACATCGGCATCAACCCGAGTATCATGGGCAACAAAATCTTCTGCCCCCTGCCTGAGCTGAGCGGTGACCGCCGCAAGGAGCTGGTCAAAGTCTGCCACGGCATGGCCGAGCAGGGCAAGGTTGGCATCCGGGCCGCCCGTCGTGACGGCATGGATGGGCTCAAGGCCGCCGCCAAGGACAAGGAAATCTCCGAGGACGACCAGAAGCGCGGCGAAAAGGAAGTCCAGGCCGAGACCGATAAGTTCAACGCCGAAATCGATAAGCACCTCAAAGCCAAAGAGGCCGAACTGATGGCGGTGTAAGGAATAAACGCTGAACGCTAAACGCTTAATGCTTAATACCACTGTACGCTTTCAGTTCTTAGCCAAGTTCAGCGTTTAGCACTTAGCGTTTAGCGTTTATTTAAAATGCTCCCGCTAGCCACAACCCGTCGTGTCGTCATCAAGCTCGGCACCGGCATCCTGACCTCCGGTGTGGGGCAGTTGGATGTTGGGCGAATTGAGGAAATCGCGGCAGAGGTCGCGGCGCTCAAGTCGCGTGGTATGCAGGTGCTCATCGTCAGCTCCGGCGCTGTGGGGCTCGGCATGGGCCGCTTGGGCCTGGCACAAAAGCCCAAACGCCTTTCCTCCCTGCAGAAGTGCGCTGCCGTGGGCCAGAGCCGCCTGACCGAAACCTGGCAAAAGGCTTTTGACCCGCACGGCATCGTGGTTGCCCAGCTTCTGCTGACCCGCGAGGACGTCCGCGCACGTAACCGCCATGTCGCCCTCAAGGACCTCGTCGAGGAACTTTTGACCGACGGCATCGTGCCCATCGTCAACGAAAACGACTCCATCAGCGCTGCGGAGATCAAGTTCGGCGACAACGACGTGCTCTCCGCCCTGGTCTCCAGCCTGGGCAAGGCCGACCTGCTCTGCATCCTCTCCACCGCCCGCGGCCTGGAAAACCGGGCCGGCGACGGAGCCGTCATCCCCATCGTGGAAAAAATCGGTCCCGAGCACACCGCCCTGGCAGGAGGTACCGAAAGCGCCACCGGCACCGGTGGCATGGTGACCAAGCTTGAGGCCGCCCGCATCGCCACGCAGTCCGGCTGCGCGGTCTTCATTGGCAGCGGCAAGGAATCCAAAATCGTCACGCGGCTCTTCGACGGCAACGCGCCCGGCACACTCTTCCTGCCCAGTAAGCTTCCCCTCGCCTCGCGCAAGCGCTGGCTGGCCTTCTTCCAGGCCCCCGCCGGAAGCATCACCGTCGACGCCGGGGCGCAAAAGGCATTGCGCGAAAAAGGCGGCAGCCTGCTGGCCAAGGGCGTCACTGGCGCCGATGGCAAATTCCAGGCCGGAGACCCCGTCACCGTCACCGGCCCGACCGGGAAGGCCTTCGCCCGCGGCATCTGCCTCTACAGCGCCAAGCAAATCAGCGATATCATCGGGCGCAGCAACGCGGACCTCAAAGCCAGCTTCCCCGAGCGCAAGCGCCTTGAAGTCATCCACCGCGACGCCCTCGTGCTCTTGTAATTTTTAGCGGCGCCTCTTTTGCCGCAAAGGTGCGATGGCGGAACGTCATCCCCTTTGCTGCAAAAAATTGTCCTGTGCGGTCACGCACCGCGGGTCTGGGGCGCGCAGCCCCAGGTCGTGCATCAGCTCAGGTAAGCGCAGCAGTAGTCGGCGCCTTCGGGGCCGACCTTGAGCGAGAACTTGGAGTTGGCCGGGACCTCGAAGGAAGACCCAACGGCGTAGGTCTTGAATTCCGTTTCGCCGGGCAGGAGGATATCCCAGGAGCCACCTAGCAGCTCCATAATCTCGGCGGCGCCGGTGTCGAAGGTGTAGTCGCCGGCCTGCATGAAGCCCAAGGTCTTCTTGCTGCCATCGGCAAACTGGACGGTGCGGCTGACGACCTTGCCGCCAAAGTAAACGTTGGCCTCGCGGACCACGGTAACGTTGCTGAATTCGGACATAGAAGGGCGGATATGAGGCCTCCCCGAGGAGCGATCAAGTAAATTGCATTTCGTGCGGGACAAACGGGCGGAAAATGGTAAAGTTATCGTTCTTTTTTTCAAAATATAAACCAACAGCAAAGAACACCATGAAGACCCAACCGGTTGTCGATTTCCCTGCGCAGGACGAAAAAGGCCCGGCGATGAAAGGCGCAGATTGCGTCGTCGCCTGCCTCGAGCGTGAGGGCGTGGACGTGGTATTCGCCTACCCCGGCGGGGCCTCCATGGAGCTGCATCAGGCCCTAACCCGCACGAAAAAGCTGCGTACCATCCTGCCGCGTCATGAGCAGGGCGGCGGCTTTATGGCCCACGGCTACGCCCGTGCCACCGGCAAGGCCGGCGTGTGCATGGCCACCTCCGGCCCCGGCGCCACCAACCTCGTCACCTGCATCGCGGACGCCTTTATGGACTCCATTCCGCTGGTGGCCGTCACCGGCCAGGTCTTTCAGGAGTTCATTGGCAAGAGCGCCTTCCAGGAAACCGACTTCTTCGGCATGACCCTGCCGATCGTCAAGCACAGCTTCCTCGTCCTCACCGCCGAGGAGCTGCCGATGATCATCAAGAAGGCTTTCATCATTGCGACCTCCGGCCGCCCGGGACCCGTCGTCATCGACATCCCGAAGGACGTCCAGCAGAAGGTCTTCGAGCCGGTTTTCCCCGCCCAGGTGGAAATCCCCGGCCTCAAGCCCGACCCGCACGCCAGCGACGAAGTCCTGCGTAGTGTCCTCAAGATGATCGAGGGCGCGAAGAAGCCTGTCCTTTATACCGGCGGCGGCATCCTTTCGGCTGAGGCCAGCAACGACCTGCGCAAGTTTGCCCGCGCCACCGGCATCCCGGTCGCCTCCACCCTGATGGGGCTCGGCGCCTTCCCGCCGGACGACCCTCTGAGCCTGTACTGGTTCGGCATGCACGGCACCGTAGCAGGCAATTGGGCCGTCTGCGACAGCGACCTGCTCATTTGCCTGGGCGCGCGCTTCGACGACCGCATCACCGGCACCGTCAGCAAGTTCGCACCGGACGCGACGATTGTTCACTTCGACATCGACAAGAGCGAGCACAACAAGAACAAGACCGCGCAGTACCCGATTCACTGCGAGATTGGCTACGCGCTCCGTCGGATGAACGAGCTCGTCGAGAGCGGTCCGTTCGCCAAGCCGGACTTGTCCGCGTGGTACGAGATTATCAAGGACTGGAAGCAGGAGCACCCGTATCCGTTCTCCTACAAGCCCAACGAGAAGTACATCCTGCCGCAGGACGCCATCAGCGCCCTGTACAAGCAAACCGACGGCGAGGCCATCGTTGCCACCGGCGTCGGCCAGCACCAGATGTGGGCACCTCAGTACTACCAGTTCTCCGAGCCGCGTACGTTTATCAGCTCGCTGGGCCTCGGCACCATGGGCTTCGGCCTGCCCGCCGCCCTCGGCGCCAAAGTCGCCAAGCCGGACAAGGTGGTGGTCGATATCGACGGAGACGGTTCCTTCCTCATGAACGTGCAGGAGCTGGCCACTGCCAAGATCGAGAAGATTCCCGTCAAGATCATGCTGCTGAACAACCAGCACCTCGGCATGGTCGTCCAGTGGGAAGACCGCTTCTACGACGGCGTCCGCGGCCACACCATCCTCGGCGACCCGACCAACATCGGCAGCCCGGACAACCTCGACGGCATCTATCCGAACTTCCCCGAAATCGCCAACGGCTTCGGTATCAAGTCGCGCCGCGTGTACAAGAAGGAGGAGCTCGAGGACGCCATCGCCGAAATGCTGGCCGAGCCCGACGAGCCCTTCCTGCTCGACGTCCTCGTCCCGTATACCGAGCACGTCCTGCCCTTCATCCCGCAGAAGAAGTCCGCCAAGGAAATCCTCACCGAGTAGCTTAGGGGCTACGCGCCCCCAAACCCCGCGGTGCGTGGCCGCACAGGACATTGTTTTGGCGCAAAAGATGCGGGCTTAGACCCGCACTGCATTTGCGCCAAAATATCCCATGAGACTAGACTACCGGACAGATTTTTGAACCACACAAGTAGAGCAGTCTCTATTAATGTGGCTCTCGTACTCGTGTAGATGAGTCTTCGCATCATGCGTTGCACGATGCGAAGCATCGAAAGTACAGGTCATGCGTCAGCTTACTGTTGCTGTTGCTGGGTCTGAATTTCCTCGGCGAGGTCGACTGGAGGCTGGAACATATAGGCGTTGTAGGTCGAGGCGCCGATCTCGTTCAGGCGAGCCTGAATACCATCGAGGTATTCGTGCAGGCCTTGGTTAAGCACCCCTTCGACAGAGCCGTAGCTGAGGTCACCGAGCAGGAGACCGCTGAGACGTTCGGCCTCATTGGAGAAGCTGGCCAGCGGACAACCGGAGATGCGGTGCAGCACATCGTTGATTTCCTTCACGCAGAATCGGATGGAGCGCGGAAAGCTGTTCGAGAAAATCAAGAACTCGGCGATTTTGGCCGGATTCACGTCCGCCACATAGATGCGATGATAAGCCTCGAAAGCGCTGGCGGACTTGAGCAGCGCGATCCACTGCGCCACGTCCACGGCCCCGCCGACATCGGTAATATCCGGCAAAAGCATGTGGTATTTGACGTCGAGGATACGCGTGGTCTTGTCAGCCCGCTCCATGTAAGTCCCAAACTGCATGAACTCGTAGCCTTCGTCCCGGGAAATAGTCGAGGACACCAACCCCTGGAAAAGATGCGAGTGCTCCTGGATGCGATCGTAGAAATCCCACGCGCCCTGCTGCCAGACGGTCTTGGCGTTGGCCGAACGCAGGAACAGGTACAGGTTGTTCAACGATTCGAAGATTTCGCTCGATATCTGGTCGCGTACCTGGCGTGCATTTTCGCGCGCGGCAAAGATGCAGGCCAGGACCGAGTTGGGATTCTTGGTGTTAAAGGTGAGGAAGTCCGTCACCGTTTGGCTGTCCGCCATTTCATACAATTCGTAGAACTGCTTCTCGTCACCGGTGGCTCGGATGATGGGGTCCCAGTGCTCCTTGACCT
The DNA here is from genome assembly GCA_030432235.1 of Verrucomicrobiia bacterium. Taxonomy (GTDB): domain Bacteria; phylum Verrucomicrobiota; class Verrucomicrobiia; order Opitutales; family Cerasicoccaceae; genus JAUIHT01. The sequence goes on from JAUIHT010000003.1 coordinate 324,212, forward strand.
GGTTGTCATCCAGGTGCTCGAAGTCCAACAGCAGCTGCAGGTTCACCTCCAGCAAGCGGGTGATGTTTTCGGCCCGTTCAATATAGCGGGCCATCCAGTAAAGGCTGTCTGCAACGCGGGAGAGCATAAGGTCGGAATATTATAAGAAGAGAAGCGGTAAATCTATCTGTGCAAACGGCTATTCATCGTTGTAGAGCACCCAGGTGTCCTTGACGCCACCACCCTGCGAAGAGTTGACGACGAGCGAACCTTTGCGCAACGCCACGCGGGTCAAGCCGCCGGGAATGATGGTGATGTCTTCGCCATAAAGGATGTACGGACGCAGGTCGATGTGACGGCCCTCGAAATCACCGTTGTCGCAGTAGGTGGGATGACGTGAAAGTGAAATCGGATTCTGCGCGATGAAATTGCGCGGGTCGGCCTTCACCATCTCACGGAACTTCGCGCATTCCTCCTTCGTGGCCCAAGGGCCGAGTAACATGCCATAGCCGCCTGCTTCGTTGGCTGCTTTGACCACCAGCTTTTCGATGTTCTCGATGATAAAATCGAAATCCTCCTTTTCGGACGCCAGATAAGTGTCGACCTGCTTGAGGATGGGATCCTCGCCGAGGTAGTACTTGATCATGCGCGGCACGAAGTAGTACATCACCTTGTCGTCGGCCACACCGGTGCCGAGGGCATTGGCCAGCGTAATGTTGCCGGCACGGATGGCGTTGACGATACCGGGCACACCGAGAATGGACTTCGGGTTGAAGACACTCGGGTCGATAAAGTCGTCGTCGATGCGGCGATAGATGACGTCTATTTGCTGCAGACCCTTGGTCGTGCGCATGTAGACCTTGAAATCACGCACGACAAGGTCGCGCCCTTCGACGATTTCCACACCCATCTGACGCGCAAGGAAGCAGTGCTCGAAGTACGCGCTGTTGTAAGCTCCGGGCGTAAGTACCCCGACGACCGGCGTGCGCTCGGTGTTGGGGTTAATGTACTGCAGCATCTTTAAAAGCTGCTCGGCATAATGCTCCACCGGCCGAACCCCTGCGCGCGGGAAAAGATTGGGGAAGGCACGCCGCATGGCATTGCGATCTTCCAAAACATAGGAAACGCCCGAAGGACAACGACCGTTATCCTCCAGAACCAGGTACTCGCCTTTGTCATCACGAATCAGATCGGTCCCGCAAATGTGAATATAGATATCACGCGGAACATGGATGCCGACAATCTCACGGCGAAAGTTTTTTGCTCCCAGCACATAGGAGGGCGGGATGACTCCATCCTTGAGAATCTTCTGCTCGTGATAGATGTCTTTGAGAAAAAGATTAAGCGCGGTGATGCGTTGCTTGAGACCACGCTCGAGGAAATTCCATTCGCTGTTGGGGATGATGCGCGGAATCAGGTCAAAGGGCATGATACGCTCAGTGCCCTGATCGTCACTATAAACGGTAAAGGTGATGCCCGCACGCATGAAGGACAGACCGACGGCCTGGCGCTTCTGATCAAAGTCCTCGGGGTCCAGGCGCTCAAAGCGCTCCAGCAACTTCTTATAATGGGGCCGGGCTTCTCCATCGGCGGCGAACATCTCATCGAAGAAGCCCTCGGTTTGGTAGTTTTTAAAATCCATACAACACAGACGGTGAAAGCACGTTATATGCCCGGGATGACTTCATGCAAGAGTAAGCGGGGAATAGTGAGAAGAATATAGAGGATTGATGCATCTGCAAGTTCAGGTCGAAATTCTCTTATGCTCATATCGAGAACACCTGCCACGCAAAAAGCATCATCCAAGATTACGCACATGCACTTTGCATCGCAAAGCCAAGAGAAAGGGCGGCTGAAAAATAATGCATTAAGCAAAGAAATAGATTGAAAAACTTTATGTTATTGTCTTAACACGTTTCACCAGTGGCACACATGTGACGCGCTTCAGACACACAACATGCTGATTGTCGCAATAACTTTACATAAAAGGTGGACGAAAGAACTCATCCATCACAGGAGCACCAGCCACTTTTTTCACGCGGCACCGATCCCGAAAACACAAGATACTTTGTTTGGCCTATCCCTAACGCCGGCTAAAAAACCGGCACCGAGTTTCCTGCAAAAACTTTACGACTCTAGCAGGCAAATGCCTACTCGAACAACCCTCCGCAAGGAGACTCACTGAAACCAAACATACGCAAGCTATGGCAAAGAAAAAACCAGCTAAAAAGGTAGCCAAAAAGGCCGTCAAAAAAGTCGCCAAGAAAAAGGTGGCCAAGAAAGCTGCTCCTAAGAAGGCAGTGAAGAAGGTCGCCAAGAAGAAGGCTCCGGCTAAGAAGGCCGTCAAGAAAGCCGCCAAGAAAAAGGTGGCCAAGAAGGCAGTCAAGAAAGCCGCCAAAAAAGTAGCCAAGAAGAAGGTAGCCAAAAAAGCTGCTCCTAAGAAGGCAGTGAAGAAGGCCGCCAAGAAGGCTCCGGCCAAGAAAAAAGCTGCCAAGAAAAAGAAGTAAGACTACGGCTCCGGCTAAGCCCAAGGAAGTTATTTGAAAAGAGTTGCCAAGCCCCCGGGTTTGGCGAGCATGGTTGGCTCTCCGTATAAACACGGCACCACCATGGCACAAAAATCACTCCTTTCTCCTTGGGCGGCAAATATCGCCCCCTCTCCCACCCTGGCTGTAGACGCCAAAGCCAAGGCCCTCAAGGCTGAAGGCAAGGATGTCTGCGGTTTCGGAGCGGGTGAGCCGGATTTTGACACGCCAGGCTTCATCAAGGAAGCCTGCGCCAAGGCTCTCCAGGACGGGCAAACGAAGTATTGCCCGGCTCCTGGCTTGCCTGCTTTGCGCAAGGCGGTCGCGGAAAAATACGGCCGGGATAACAACATGCCCGGCATTGAGCCCGCTCAAGTAGTGGTCAGTCCGGGTGGCAAGTACTCGTGCTACCTGGCTTTGCTGTCCGTATGTGGCCCGGGCGACGAGGTCATCATCCCCGCGCCCTTCTGGGTCAGTTATCCGGAAATGGTCAAACTGACCGGCGCCACGCCGAAGATTGTTTTCGCGGGAGACGAGCAGGGCTTCAAGATCACGCCCGAGCAGCTAAAGGCGGCCATCACACCGCAGACCAAGCTCTTCATTCTTAACAGCCCATCCAATCCCACCGGCGCGATTTACACGCCGGCGGAAATCGAAGCCCTCGTACAGGTCGCGATCGAAGCGGACATTCTGATCATGTCCGACGAAATTTACGAGTACCTGCTCTATGACGGCGTCACGCACCTGAGCCCGGCCTCACTGGGACCGGAAGCCGCCGAACGTGTCATCACCGTGGCCGGTTTCAGCAAGACCTTTTCCATGACCGGCTGGCGTCTCGGCACGCTGGTGGCGCCACCCGCCATCGCCAAAGCCGTGGCCAGCCTGCAGAGCCAGACCAGCTCCAACGCCACCACCTTCGCGCAGTTCGGTGCTCTGGCCGCACTGGAACAGCCGGAGAAGGCCAAGGCAGCCATCGCGGAAATGCTCGCCGTTTTCGACACGCGCAGATTAAAGCTGCTCGACGGCCTCAATGCCATCGACAGCGTCACCTGCCAGCGCGCGCAGGGAGCTTTCTATCTGTTCCCGAACATCAGCGCTCTCGGCCTGAGCGCCGACGACTTTGCCAGCCGTATCCTGGAGGAGAAACTCGTCGCGGTCGTACCCGGCGGCGGCTTCGGAGCCGAGGGCTACATGCGCCTCAGCTATGCCACCTCCGACGAGGTTATCGACAAGGGGCTCGTACGCCTGACCGAGTTTTGCGCGGAACTTGCTAAGTAATCGCTCCCAGGGTCATTCACCGCACCGCCACCACTTATATAAATAGCTAACCGATAAAAAATGTCCGAACCGACTCCCAAGATTATCTACACGGAAACCGATGAGGCGCCCGCGCTGGCGACTTACTCCCTGCTGCCGATCATCCAGGCATTTGCCGAAGCGGCCGGGGTCACCGTCGAGACACGCGACATCTCGCTGTCCGGGCGCATCCTGGCACAGTTCCCGGATTACCTGCCGGAGGACAAGCAGCTCGGCGATGCCCTCGCGGAGCTGGGCGAGCTGGCCACCAAACCGGAGGCCAACATCATCAAGCTGCCCAACATCAGCGCCTCCATCCCGCAGCTCACCGCTGCCGTCAAGGAGTTGCAGAGCAAGGGTTATCCGGTGCCGGACTACCCGGTGGAGCCCAAGACCGACGAGGAGAAGGACATCCGCGCGCGCTACGACAAGGTCAAGGGCAGCGCCGTCAACCCCGTCCTGCGCGAAGGCAACTCCGACCGCCGCGCCGCGCCCTCTGTCAAGCAGTACGCACGTAAGCACCCCCACTCCATGGGCAAGTGGATCTCCGAATCCAAGACGAACGTCGCCAGCATGAGCGGCGGCGACTTCTACGGCAGCGAAAAGTCCACCACCCTGCCCGCCGCTACCACCGCGAAAATCGAATTCGTGGATGGCGAAGGCGATGTGACCGTCCTGAAGCCCAACCTCAAATTGCAGGCCGGCGAAGTCCTCGACGCCGCCGTCATGAGCAAGGACGCCCTGCGCGAATTTTTGGCCAAGGAAATCGAGGCCGCCAAAGCCGAAGGCGTGCTCTTCTCCCTTCACCTGAAGGCCACCATGATGAAGGTCTCCGACCCGATTCTTTTCGGCCACGCCGTCACCGTCTTCTTCAAGGATGTCTTTGCCAAGCACGCCGACACCTTCGCCGAGATCGGCGTGGACCCCAATAACGGCTTGGGCGACCTGGTTGCGAAAATCAAGAACCTGCCCGCCGGCAAGCAAAGCGAAATCGAGGCCGACCTGCAGGCCTGCTACGACGCCCAACCGCCGCTGGCCATGGTCAACTCCGACAAGGGCATTACCAACCTCCACGTGCCCAGCGACATCATCATCGACGCTTCCATGCCCGCCATGATTCGCAACTCCGGCCAGATGTGGGGGCCCGATGGCAACCCCGCTGACACCAAGGCAGTCATTCCCGACCGCTGCTACGCCGGTGTCTACCAGGCCACCATCGACTTCTGCAAGGAGCACGGCGCCTTCGACCCCACCACCATGGGCAGCGTACCCAATGTCGGGCTCATGGCGCAGAAGGCCGAGGAGTACGGCTCCCACGACAAGACTTTTGAAGCGAAAGCCGACGGTGTTATCCGGATCGTCGATGAAAATGAAAAAGTCCTGCTGGAGCAACCCGTCAAGGCTGGCGACGTCTTCCGCTCCTGCCAGACCAAGGACGCTCCCATCCGCGACTGGGTCAAGCTGGCCGTCACCCGCGCCCGTGCCACCGGCGCCCCTGCCGTCTTCTGGCTCGATAAAAACCGCGGCCACGACGCGCAGATCATCGCCAAGGTCGAGGAGTACCTCAAGGATCACGACACCAGCGGTCTGGAAATTCACATCATGCCCCCGGTGGAAGCGACCAAGTTCAGCCTCGAACGTATCAAGAAGGGCGAGGACACCATTTCCGTCACCGGCAACGTCCTGCGCGACTACCTGACCGACCTCTTCCCTATCCTTGAGCTGGGCACCAGCGCGAAGATGCTCTCCATCGTGCCGCTCATGAACGGCGGCGGCCTCTTCGAAACCGGTGCGGGCGGCTCCGCCCCCAAGCATGTGCAGCAGTTCGTCGAGGAAGGCTACCTGCGCTGGGATTCCCTCGGTGAGTTTCTCGCCCTCGGCGTCTCGCTCGAGCACCTGGCCGAAACCTTCGGCAACGCCAAAGCCGCAACGCTGGCCAAAACCCTCGATGCCGCCAACGCCAAGGTGCTGGAAAACAACAAATCGCCCGCACGCAAAGTCGGCTCTATCGACAACCGCGGCAGCCATTTCTATCTGGCATTGTATTGGGCCGAGGCCCTGGCTGCTCAGGACGAAGACCCCGAGCTCAAGGCAAAGTTTGCACCCCTGGCCAAGGCCCTCCGCGAGAACGAGGAGAAGATCAACTCAGAGCTCCTCGGTGCGCAGAGCAAGCCGCAGGACATCGGTGGTTACTTCCGCCCGGATCACGCCAAGGCCTCCGCAGCCATGCGCCCCAGCGCGACCCTCAACGAAGCCCTCTCTCAACTGTAATCTAGCCCAAACCCAAACCAAGGAGTTAACCCATGGAAAAAGAAATCAATGCAGTCGGCTGGTTTGAACTGTACTGTTCCGACCTGTCCCGTGCCCAGGCCTTCTACGAAGGCGTGTTCCAAAAGAAGCTGGAAAAACTACCCACCGATGGCATTCCCCCGGAAGGCCCCAGCATCGAAATGCTGGCCTTTCCCATGCAGGAAGGAATGCAGGGAGCACCCGGCGCGCTTTGCAAGATGGAAGGCGTGGAGCCCGGTGTCGGTGGCACGCTGGTCTACTTCAGCTGCGTCGACTGCGCTGAGGAGCAAGGCCGCGTCGAAGCCAGCGGCGGCCACGTACTCAAGCCGAAGTTTCCCATCGGGCACTACGGCTTCATCGCCATCGTACAGGACTCCGAAGGCAATTGCATCGGCCTGCACTCGATGAAGTAAGCAGTCCTTTCAATATTCACTTCTCTGGAAGGCGACGCTTCATGCGTCGCTTTCTTTTTATCCAATCGAAGCAACGAGCAACGCGAGCGATGGGGCAAAGCCTCATGGAATGCGCAACCTCCCACTTCCAAGGCCACTGCCTTTACTTTTGTTACAATTTGGCCGGAGGGGGAATAATGGCTGGAAACGAAAGCTCATGCGTGCCACATTAACAATGTTACAATTACGTTACAGAAATGGGCCGCTTTCTTGACGCCATTTACGCCATTTCCTGAAGTGAAATTACACGACACGTATCTTCTTCCCGATCACACCGTCGGCCAAAACCTCATTCAAGAGTTGGGGCGGCTTTATCCGCTGGAAAAAGTCTCTCAGGCTCAGAAGCGGCAAACGGCTTTCGACAGCTTCGACTGGCGCCTTTTTCAAGGCGGTTACTTCCTGCTCGGTGACGACGCGCGGCATTTCGAGTTGCGTACCACCGGAACCGACGAGGCGCGACAACAGGCACGCCTACCCGGTAAGGGCGAACCGCAATTCTGGTGGGACTTCCCAGAAGGCCGTTTGCAGGCGCAGTTGAAAAAACTTCTCGATGTACGCGCGCTGCTGCCCATCACGCAAACGCAGCAGAGCCTGGAAACCCACAACGCACTCAACGAAGATCACAAGACCGTTCTGCGGCTCAACCTCGAAGAGGTCACCCTGGTCGACAACGGCAAGCCCGTGCGTTCTCTACGCCACGCCCTGCAGGTCGTCACCCTGCGCGGGTATGAAAGTGAGGCAGGTAAACTGCGTGACATCCTCGACCGCCTCGGCGTTTTTCCCGAGTCACGCCCACGGCACTTTGTCATGGCCGCACTGGAAGCAGCCGGTAAACGCCCCTTCGACTACAGTTCAAAAATCGACATCACGCTCAACCCCCTGCAAAGCACCCGCGAGGCCGCGCGCATCATCCATCGACACTCGCTCGAAGTCATGCGACGCAATGAAGCCGGCATACTCGCGGACATCGACAGCGAGTTCCTGCATGACTACCGCGTGGCCATGCGCCGCACCCGCAGCGCGCTGTCCCTCATCAGAGGCGTTTTCCCCAAGGCGCAGACGGAACGCTTTAAAAAAGAGTTTTCTCAACTCGGCCGCCTGACCAATCCCGTGCGTGACCTCGACGTGTATCTGCTCGAGCGCGAACGTTACCGCGCACAGCTCCCCGAAAACCTCCGGCCCGGACTCGACAGCTTTTTCCAGGACCTGAGGGAAAAGCGCGTCGCGGCCTATCAGAATTTCGTCAAGGGACTCAACAGCAGCCACTACAAAAAGTTCATCAAGCGCTGGGAGAGCTTTCTCGACAAGGACGAAAGCCCGCCTACACCCGCCGCCACACGGCCTGTCATCGAGACTGCGCGCCGGACCATCGCCAAACGGTTCGAGCGCATCTACCGCGAGGGCCTCGCCATCAACGACCTTAGTCCGGACGAGCGCCTGCACGAGCTGCGCGTGGATTTCAAAAAAATCCGCTACCTGCTGGAATTCTTCCGCTCACTCTTCCCCGCACGCGACGTGGCCTTCCTGGTCAAGCGCTTACGACAACTCCAGAACGTCCTCGGCAACCTCAACGATTTGCACGTACAGCAGCTCACACTCAACCAGCACCTCTCCGAGCTTTCGCCACAACGCCCCGACGCCATCCCACTGGCCGCCAGTCTTGGCGTGCTGATTGCTAACTTGCAAAAGGAGAAGGAAACGGTTCGCACTCAGTTCGCCGCCTCCTTCGCCGAGCTCTGCGAGGCAAAGTTCGTGCAAAAACTCGAAACCCTCTTCGGCTCCAAGGCCACTTCACCCCTCAAACCTATCAACCCGGAAAAGAATTAATATTAGCCCCGGAGGACACCGAGGAGTTCATCTCCGTGCTCGCCGTGACTCCGTGGCTAAAAACAAAAAAGTGAAAGTCCTCTCCGTCTATAATATCAAAGGAGGCGTCGGTAAAACCGCCGCTGCCGTCAATCTGAGCTATCTGGCCGCGCAGGCCGGATGGCGCACGCTGCTGTGCGACTTCGATCCACAGGGCGCCTCGTCCTACTACCTGCGCATCAAGCCCGAGGACAAGATGAAGCCGAAGAAGCTGCTTAAAGGCGGCAGCTTCGCCCACAAGCAAATCAAGGAGTCGGACTACCCCAACCTCGAGCTGCTTCCCGCGCATCTCGATTATCGCCACTTCGACCTGCTGCTGGATAAACAGAAGAAATCGAAGAGCCGCCTGCGCGCTTTCTTCGACGGCTTCGCCGAAGACTACGACCTCATCGTCATCGACGCCCCACCCAATATCACTTTATTATCCGAGAATATTTTCCGCGCCTCCGATCTGGTGCTCATCCCGGTCATCCCCACTACTTTGTCCCTGCTGACCTACGCGCAGATCCGCGCCTTCTTCGACCAGGAGGATCTCCCGGCGCGCCGCGCCCGCGCCTTCTTCAGCATGGTGGAGAAGCGCAAGAGTCTGCATCGCGAAACGGTGGAGAAGTACCTCCAGGAGGATCCCCATTTCTTTGCCGTGCAAATCCCGATGGCCTCCGTGGTGGAAAAGATGGGCCCCAACCGCGCCCCGGTGCCCTCCTATGCCGCCAGTAGCCCTGCCGCCCGGGCCTATGGCGAGCTCTGGCGCGAAACCGCCGCCGTGCTGGAGCGCTGACCGGAGCTAACTCACAACCTGGGCTTGCGCAGCCCAGACTCGCGGTGCGTGAGCGCACAGGACTTTGTTTTTACTCAAAGCCTCATGGAGATACGGAACATCTCGGGTGCAGGGCCGCTGCCCTGCTAGAACCAGGTGGTGACGTGAATGCCGATGACGGTGGCGTTGCGCTGGGACAGGTGGGGATTCATCACATACTGGAAGTCCGGCACGATGGTCATATACTTGGTCAGCTTGATATTGTAGGACATCTCCACGACGGCCTGCCAGGATGACACCGGAGTGCCCTGGCCACTCTGGCTATTCACGTAGTCGCGGCTCCAACTGAGGTAGGAGTAGCCCAAACCGGCCACGTCATCGGGACGTCCAGGGACCAGGCCTTCCACAATGACCCCACCGGTGCCGGAGAAGATGACCGGGGATTTCTCCGGATGCGGGGTGGAGCCAAGCTTGGCGAAGACACCGGGCCTGGGCCCAGCCGTATCCTCGGGGAGCAGGTACTGGTCGATAATGAAATAGTAGCCACCGTCGCCGTAGAGGGTGTCAGGGGAGCCCAGTGGCAGGTCCGGCCGGCGCGCGAAGTCGGCGAATTCGCCGGTATTGTACCAGGCGCCAAGCTTGGCCGTGCCTTTACAGCCGTTCAGGTGGTATTTCCAGCCACCTTCGAGGAAGAAACTGTAACCGGCCGCGCCACCCGCTTCGAAATCGAAACCGTGGTCGGCGGGGGCGCTGTGCCCGGCGGAGCCAACATACCAGCCAAACTGCACGTAGGTGTCCTCGGTAGGCTCGCCATAGAGGAAAACGCCGGGCGCGTCGGTGGGGTAAGAGGGGTAATTGACGTTCTGGAAGACACTGGCAAGGCCACCGTTGAACTCGTAGTTGAGGAAATTCTGCCCCATACTCGAGACCATGAAGTCGTCGTCGGTGGCGATGACGCCGCCCTTAAAGCGAAAGCGTCCGTCAAGGAAGCTCTGGTCGTACCAAATAGCGGCAAAGCGGGTGCGCTCGGTCTGCGCAGCCATACCGGAAATATCGCCGCTGTCCCCCACGTAATGGCTGGGATTACCCCCGACCTGATAGGAAAAGACGCCGAAAAGGTTCCCGACCGGAGCGTCGAAGAGCGTACCCATGTCGATATTCAGGCCGGTGTCGAGGCGGTTGAGCGCGATACCACCGGTGCGGAAACCGCCGCCCATGATGCCCCAGCCCTCGAACTTGTCCCGCATCCACAGCGAGACGCCATACTCGTCCTCGATTCTCTGCCGGTGGCCACCCCAATCGCCGGTCAGCTTGTCATTGGACATGAAGCGGTCCCAGATACTGACGTTGCCCGCGCCACGGGTATCGACCTCGGAATCGTCCTGCGCCCGGAGGCACAAGGGCAGGCACAAAATCAGCCCGATAAAAAGCAAACGCAGCGGCATGCCAACTAGTTAGGCTAATCGCGTGCCAAATCTCAACCGGGAAAATGCCCGGTGCCTCCAATGGCTTACTGGTTCAGAATCTTTTTCTTCTGCGCCGCATACTCCTTGTCGGTGATAATCCCGGCGTTGTGAGCCTTTTCCAAATCCATCAACTCCTGTCCGGTGGTGGTGGTACGGGTCTCCTGAACATTGGAGCTTTTGGCCCCTCCGCCACTGCAGGCGGTAAAGGATACGGAAAGCAAAGCGGCGAAGATAACGGCGAAGAGTGTGTTTTTCATATCAACCACAGCCTGAGCAGATTCCGCGCCGCTGGCAAGCCCGGTGAGCCCACCAGACCGAAAATTCGAAATCCACCGCGAGCGGTACCGGCGCGAATCAAATGACTCAGCGCCGTGCGAAGCGACCACCGTTTTGCTCCGCCAGCTCCTTGAGGAATTCCGCGCCTTGGTCGGACTGGTAGGAAATCGTATGGATGACCACTCGCTTCTCGCGCAGCCTTTGCAGATCATGCACGTAGTAGAGAACTGAATCCGGTCCACCGGCGGGATAGCCGTCGCTGAGCAGGATGATCGTTTCGACTTCTTTCATGGCGAAGGCCTCGTCCAGGGCGTCCTTAGTATCGGTCCCACCGTCAGGAGAACGGTATTGCAGCCAGTTATAGGCATCGAAGACGTTGCGCTTCGTGGCGGGGATGAGACCGCCTTCCTTGTACAGCGTACTGTAGCTCCCAAAAACGATGATATTGAAGTCCAGAGGTGGCTCCATGGCGTCAAAGACGGGCTTGAGCGTACGAATGAGTTTGTCCCAACGCCCCCGATTCATGCTGCCGGATTCGTCGATGACAAATACGATGCGGGAGGACTCCGCCCGGATACCCATGAAGTCGAGGCTGTAAAAGGAACGGTCGTACTCGTCGCGCCAATGGGTAAGATAAGCCTGATCATCAGCCGAAAAGCGGTCAAACGGCACCGTGAACTTACGCCCGTCCTCCCGGCGAATGACCACCTGGCCGTTGCCGGGGTCGTAGTTGACGACGACGGCCTTGATGCTCTGGCCGTCGGTACTGGTAAATTCGCGGTACTCCGGCTCAGCCCTGGCGCTCAGGCAACCCAGGCAAAGTAATAGAAAAAAACGGCAAACAGGACGGTGAGACATGGCACCCGCCAGCTAAGCAATCTTGGCTCCTCGTGGGAAGCCGAATATTGCGACAACAGCCCTTACCGGTCCAGCAGCCTCAAAAACTCCTTGTTGGTGGAGGTCTTGGCGAGACGCTCGACGAGGGTCTCGCAGGCATCCTCGGGCTTCATCGGAGCGAGGGCGCGGCGGAAGAAGGCAACCTTGTCCAGGGTGTCCTTGTCCAGGAGAAGCTCTTCCTTTCGAGTGCCGGAGCCATTGATGTCGATGGCCGGCCACAGGCGCAGCTCGGCGCACTTGCGGTTGAGCATCATCTCCATGTTGCCGGTGCCCTTAAACTCTTGAAAGATAAGGTCATCCATGCGCGAACCCGTCTCGATGAGGGCAGAGGCGATGATGGTCAGGCTACCGGCCTCCTCGGTGTTGCGGGCGGCGGAAAAGAGCTGTCGGGGCTTCTCCAGCGCGCGCACATCGAGGCCGCCCGACATGGTACGGCCACTGCCCTTTTTGGCGTTATGGGCGCGGGCCAGACGCGTAATGGAGTCCAGCAGCAGCACAACGTCCTTGCCGACCTCCACCATGCGCTTGGCGCGGTCGATGGCGATATCGGCGATGCGAATGTGGCTGGAGACCTCCTCGTCGTTGCTGGAGGCGTAAATCTCGGCGCTGGGCAGCTCCCGGCGGAAGTCGGTGACCTCCTCGGGGCGTTCGTCGACCAAGAGGACCATCACATGGCACTCGGGGTGGTTTTCCAGGACGCCCTCGGCGATATCCTTCAGCAGAGTCGTCTTACCGGTCCGCGGGGGCGCCACAATCAAACCGCGCTGGCCCTTGCCGACCGGTGTAAAGAGGTCCATGACGCGGGTGGTCAGGCGGCCATCGGCGCACTCCAGCTTGAGATGCTTGTCCGGCGCGATGGTAGTGAGCTGGGTAAACTCGTACTTTTTACGACGATCCTCCACGCTGAGGCCGTCGACCTCCTCGATGAAGCGCACCTTGGGGTTGGGGAAACGCTCGTCATGCAGGGCGCTGGCGCTGATCCAGGAGCCCCGCTTGAGCTTGAAGCGGCGAATGAGCTCGCGGGGGACGAAGGGGTCCTCCTGGCGGCTGCGGCCGTTCTTGGCGGGGTTGAGAAGCTGTCCGGTCTTGTTGTCGAGAGGCTCGAAAACACCGGCAACCTGGATTTGGTTGTCTGTGGCGGTGGTCGTTTCGCTCATGGAAAAAGCTCGTCCTGAAAGGGACGGCGGCGGAGTCATAATCATCCCACCTGTGAGGCGTTTCGTAATAAGCCGTCTCGTGTGCGACGTACGGTGCCAGGCGGGTAGCAGAGCCCGAAAACGCATTTCAGGCTACAATTCGGGATAAAAAGCATGTCCCCGCCTCTGACAAGCTTTTTTTGAGATATGGGATATGGGATGGGAGAATGGGAGGCAGGGCGACGGGGAGAACAGATGAATTAAACCCTTGCTGCATATCCCATATCCCACATCGCAGATCACACATCTCAGATCTCCCACATCCTCAAAAAGCCGTGCAAAGTCGGGGAAAATGCGCTATATTTACCATAATCGTCGTGGGAAAGCGGATTGACAGTCCCCGCCCGTCCCGCCATAGCCTGTTTTTCTCCCTAATCCGATGCTTTTGTGCCCTTCCCAGAACTCTTCCGGCACCGGCGCCCGCCGGGGTGGCTTTACTTTAGTCGAACTTCTCGTCGTGATGAGCATTATCCTCATCCTGGCGGGCATCGTCATTGGCGTGCAACGCGGCGTCTACCGTAAGCAGTCCGAGGCCAAGGCCCGAGGCGAAATGCAGGCCATCGCGACCGCGCTGGAGTCATTTAAACTCAAGTACGGCGATTATCCCTGGACTGGCTCAGATCAGCCCGAGCAGCTTTTCAATGCACTTACCGGTGCTTCCAAGCTCTATGTAGAGAATGATAAGGTTTACATGGGGATACCGGACGGCGGCAGCACCCACGCCGGCTTCTTGGAGGCCTCCAAGATGACCGTCGACAGTAAGGACGATCCAACGAAATTCATGGATCCTTGGGGCAATGAATACCATTACTATTATAAAAGCACTGACGACTCCGATAACTACCGCGATGGAAATACGAGCAACGACCCGTGGCAGTTTCCCGGCTTCGTACTCCTTTCTGAAGGACCGGATGGCTCCATGAGTAGCGACGGTGAAACCAACGGCACCTTGCCCACCAACGCCGAAGAATACTATCTCAATGGCAATGCAAAAAACCAGGACAACATCGTTCACGGTCTAGAATTGTAATTTTTACATCATGAAACACTCCCCAAAATACATTTCGCGCACCGGCTTTACACTCATTGAGCTGCTGACGGTTATCGCCATCATCGGCATCCTTGCGGGCATCCTCATTCCGGTGGTAGGCTCCGCCCGTAAGGCCGCCAACAAGGCCAAATCCAAGGCGCAGTTTGCCAACTACGCCAACGCTCTCGTCCAGTATCGCACCGAATATGGCTACTGGCCCAGTATCCTCAACGGCTCGGAAACGACGCCCTTTGACCTCGGCCAAGGAACCAACAGCGAGGATTTAATCAAGGCCCTCACTGGTCGCGATAAAAATGGAGACAAGAATTACGAGTATAACAGAAAAGGGGTTTCTTTCCTGTCCGTCTCTGACAACGAATTGCAGCTAGATTCGGATACGCAACTGGTCGACGCTTTTGAAAATCCGAATATAAAAATCGTGGTGGACGATGACAACAACGGACAAATCTCGGCCACGGCACTACCCGACAGGAGCGATCCTCTTAAAGCCAAGGTGGCCATCTGGACGGATGAAAACGCCGACGAGCACTGGGAAGACGTCCGCTCCTGGGAATAATCACCTCAACTCAACATGCGCCAGCGCCAGAAACACCTTCCTCGCCGCCGCGGCTTCTCCATGGTCGAAATGTTGACCGTGGTAGCCATCATCAGCATCATGGCCGTCCTCATCGGGGTGGGCCTCAGCGGAGGCAATGAATCCGTTTCGTTAGGTAACGGCCAGCGCATCGCCGCCAGCATCTTTCAGAGCGCCCGCTCCATCGCAGTCCTGCGGCAAACGCAGACAAGGGTACTCATATATGGCGACCAAGGGAGCGGCACAAATGGCACCGATCCACGTAAATTCCTACGCTTCATGGGTGTAGTCTACCTGATCGACAATGGCGACGAGAATGACCCGGACGATTGGATACCAGCCAACCAAGGTACCTACCTGCCCGAAGGCGTCTTTTTCATGCCTAACAGCCTGCCCACTGGTGGCGGTGGTTCGGTAACCGCACCCAGTGGCACTGAAGTAGCGAAAAACCAAAGTGACACAGATGACCTCAAGTTTCCCAATGCACAGGCTAGCAGTACCGAGAATTTTTACTATTACGGCTTCGACAGCAACGGCATGTCGGAAAACCCCGGCGACACCTTTGTTCTAAATGCCGGCCGCGTTGCCTCCGAAGGCGGCGGCAGCGTCACCATTGAAGTTGAAAATCCTAATACGGCCATCGGCTTCGCCATACGGCGCATCGGGGGCGTCACCCTGATGAATGACTATGAAGAAATCGCGAAGGCTAACGAATAAACTATCCGGAACCGGCTTATGAAAATCATGACTCGCAAGTCCACTACATCCGCGTTTTCCCTCGTCGAGGTCGTGCTGGCCATCGGCGTACTCTCCCTCGCCATCGTGGCGCTCCTCGGGCTGTTCGGGCCGACCATCGGCTCGGTCAAGCAGGTCATCGATACCAACCTGGCCACCGCCGCCGTCTCCCGCGTCAACGCCGAGATCCAGCGCGGAATGACCTGGAGCGATGCACAAACCGCAACCGAGGCCCATACGGTCTACTTTGTCTGGAAGAGCCAAGATGACCTTGGTGACCCCACCGAGTTCAATATGAGCAGTTCGTCGAGTGAGCTGGCCACCGATTTGGATAATGGCCGTCTCGTGGACACCCCCATGGCCGTTACTTTTCAAGAAGGTATGCAGACCGGAGACAATCAATATACTTGGGGCAACATCGACAACGAGGGCTATTTCCCCATCCTCATCAACATTTACCCCATCGAGCCAAGTCAGGCCGGCAGTTACACTTACGATTCCCTCAAAAACAACATCGACCCGATTTTCACCTACACCACAGCCAAGACCCGCTCGCTGTAATTTTTAATCTACCATGCGCCCCCTTGACATTCGCACCCCACGCTCTTCGCGCTGTGGCTTCACCTTGGTCGAAATCATGGCCGCCACCGGCATTATGCTGGTGGTCATCCTTCTGGTTTTGAGCCTGACGACCAATGTCCTGTCCTCCTGGACACGCTCCACCGGGCAGCTCCAGACCAATTTCGAGGCCCGCGTGGCCATGGACCTGCTTACCTCGGACCTCGAAAGTATGGTGGTACGCAACCGCAACATCTGCTGGATGCAGGTCGAGGATAATAATCTCTCCGTCAACGAGGCAACCGTCCCCTCCCAAATTCTATACTTTTTCGCCCCGACACTCGAGCGCCCAAGAGAAAAAGGCACAAGCAACCCCAAACAGCCCATCCTTGGAGATGTCTGTGCCATCAGTTACCGACAAGACTTCAAGAACCCCTTTACTGGTAATACCACTGGCGGCACCCCACCGCCACCCGTTTTTGGCCTCTACCGCACAGTAATCGATTCCGAAAACACCTTCAATGAAGCTTTGGCTATCAAAGAATACGATTCGGACGAAAGCAACAACACCCTGTCCGAATACTGGAGCGGCAACGCCTACGACTCCGATGATGGCGGGCTAGATACCAACACCATCGACGAGGCCGGTGGAACCATCGACTTTGTCTCGGAAGACTGGATAACGGACGCCAGCAACTTCCTCAGCCAAAACGTAGCCCAATTCCGACTGGTTTTCTGGGTGGACGACGGCTCTACCACGCCAAAGGCCCTTGTTAATAACGATGGAACCCCCAAGGAATTCATCTACGCAGGATCCGGTTTGTATTACGACGGCTCCATTCAACCCGGTGAAAAACTCATCTACGTGGACGTCAGCCTGACTATCCTCGATAAAGAAGGCGCCGCCGCGCTCAATCAAGGCACTGCCTATGCCGAGGTATTGAAAGAGTACGGCCAGGTCTTCAACCGCCGTATCAACCTGATGAGCAGCCCGCTGTAAGGAAGCGAAAAAAGTCGAAAGCTGAAAGTCAAAAGGAGCCCTGGAAGCAGTCACTTTCAACCCCATTGATACTTTAGACTTTTCGCTTTCAGCTTTCGACTTTTTTCGCTTGCGCCAAGGGGGTAAAGCCGTTGCTTTGAGCGGTTTCCATGAAATTGACTTTTGAAAACCGCGTAGCGCTGGTCACCGGCGCCGGTCGAGGCATCGGCAAGGCCATCGCCGAGTCTCTGGCAGCGGAAGGCGTGCAGGTCATTTGCGTGAGCAAAAGCGAAAGCTCCTGCTCCGCTGCGGCCGAGAGTATCCGCGCCGCCGGAGGCAAAGCCAGCCACAAGGCCGTCGACGTGGGCGATTCCACCGCCGTGGCCGCTGCCTGTGAGGAACTTCTGAAAGAATACCCCGACGGTATCGATATCCTGGTCAACAACGCCGGCATCACCCGCGATACCCTTCATTTACGCATGAGCGAAGACGACTGGGATTCGGTCGTCCAAACCAACCTCTCAAGCTGCTTTTACTGGGTGAAGGGCCTACTGCGCCCCATGACCCGCAAGCGCTGGGGTCGCATCATCAACATGTCCAGCGTCGTCGGCATCATGGGCAACCCCGGCCAAGCCAACTACGCCGCAGCCAAAGCAGGTATCCTCGGTTATACCAAGGCTTTAGCGCGCGAGGTCGCTTCCCGGAACATCACCGTCAACGCGGTTGCACCCGGCTTTATCGACACGGACATGACCTCCGGCCTCAGCGATGACATCAAGGAAGCCGCCCTCAAACTCGTGCCCCTCAAACGCTTTGGCAACGTCTCAGAAATTGCCAATATGACCACTTACCTCGCCTCCGACGAAGCCGGTTACATCACCGGACAAACTTTTACAGTTGACGGCGGCATGGCGATGTAAACAACCAATAACCAACCTTTATACCTGAAACATCATGGCGGATAAAACCATCGAAGAACGCGTCAAGGAAATCATCGTCAACCAGCTCAACGTTAACGAAGAGCAGGTAAAGCCCGAAGCTTCGTTTCTGGACGACCTCGGGGCCGACTCACTCGACACTGTCGAGCTGATCATGGCTTTCGAGGAAGAGTTTAAGGACGAAATCCAGGGCGAAATCCCCGAAAGCGAGGCGGAAAAGCTCCAGACCGTGGGCGACGTCGTCAAGTTCATCGAGGAAAAGTCGAAGGGCTAACACCCGCGGCGGGCTACCCTCCGCCAGCACGTATTTCCAGCATTGATGCAGGAGCATAAGCCAGTCCCCAAGGTTGTGGTGACCGGTCTCGGTACTTTAACCGGGGTCGGCATCGGTGTGGATACCTTCTGGGAAAACCTCTGCGCCGGGCGCAGCGGCATCGACCGGATTAAAGGGTTCGATATCGCCGACTACCCTTGCCAGGTGGGCTGTGAATTGAAGGGTTTCGACCCTTGCGACTACATGGATCGCAAGGAGGCCAACCGCAGCGACCGCTACACCCACTACGCCATGGCCGCGACCAAGCTGGCCCTGGCCGATGGTAATCTCGACCCGACGAAGGTCGTCAGCGAGCGCTTCGGGGTCATTATCGGCTCCGGCATCGGCGGCATCGAGACCGTTGAAACGCAGACCTACAAGCTCTTCAACAACGGCCCGCGTAAGGTATCGCCCTTCATGATTCCCTCGCTCATTGCCAACATTGCCTCCGGCATTGTGGCCATTGAGTTGAAAGCCAAGGGGCCGAACTTCGCCGTCGTCAGCGCCTGCACCACCGGCACGCACGCCATCGGCGAGGCCATGCACATCATCAAGCGTGGCGAGGCGGACATCATGCTGGCCGGCGGCACCGAGGCGGCCATCACCCGCATGGGCTTTGCCGGTTTCTGCGCCATG
The DNA here is from genome assembly GCA_030432235.1 of Verrucomicrobiia bacterium. Classification (GTDB taxonomy): domain Bacteria; phylum Verrucomicrobiota; class Verrucomicrobiia; order Opitutales; family Cerasicoccaceae; genus JAUIHT01. Next base: position 342,995 of record JAUIHT010000003.1, read on the forward strand.
CGCGCCATGAGCACCAGCTTCAACGAAGAGCCCACCCGGGCCAGCCGCCCCTTCGACGCCAAACGCGACGGCTTCATCATGGGAGACGGCGCCGGCCTCGTTATCCTCGAGACTGAGGAGCACGCCAAGGCCCGTGGAGCAAGAATTTACTGCGAGTTGGCCGGCTACGCCACCACTTGCGACGCCTACCACATCACCAGCCCCGACCTGGAAGGCACCGGCCTGGCCAACTGCCTGACCAACGCCCTCAAGTTCTCCGGTGTCGACGGCTCGGAGGTGGACTACATCAACGCCCACGGTACCTCCACCCCCTACAACGACAAGTGTGAGACCGCAGCGGTGAAGAAAGTCTTCGGCGAACATGCCCGCAAGCTCATGATGAGCTCGACCAAGTCCATGACCGGACACCTGTTGGGAGCCGCCGGTGGCATCGAGGCCGCCGTCTGCGCCAAGGCTATCCAGACCGGCGTGGTCCCACCGACCATCAATTACGAGAATCCGGACCCGGATTGCGACCTCGACTACGTCCCCAATCAGTCCCGCGAGGCCACGATCGACACTGCCATGAGCAATAATCTGGGCTTTGGCGGTCACAACGCCACCGTCGTCTTCCGCCGCTACCAAGGATAAGCAGCGGAACTTACCGGTTTACCCGGTGTCCCTGGATCGCGCCCCCATGTATTGGTGGTTGCTTTTTTTTCAAATTACTGGACACTATCGCCCCAATTCGCAAACCGGCCCACGCAGGCTACCAAACTGAAGACTTTCATGTTCAAAAATATACCGTTTCAACGTGTCGAGTGGATTACCAGCGGTTTCCTCATCGGTACGCTCTTCCTGGCTCTCACCGCCGTCCCCGCCTACCTGCTCCTCGGTGGCATCACCGGCGGCTTCATGTGGGCTCTGTTCTTCTTCTACCTGTTCGCCACCGGCATCAGCATCACCCTCGGTTACCATCGCCTTTTTTCCCACCTGGCCTTCCAGGCTAAGTGGCCCGTCAAGGCCTTCGTCACCTTCTTCGGTGCCGCCGCCTGGGAAAACTCCATCATCAACTGGAGTTCCGACCACCGCAACCACCACAAGTACGTCGACCACGAGGATGACGACCCGTACAGCATTACCCGCGGGTTCTGGTGGGCGCACATGGGCTGGCTCATGTTCAAGCTCAAGCCCGAGCCTCCCATCGATAATGTCAAGGACCTTGAAAAGGACCCCTTGGTCGCCTGGCAGCACAAGTATATTCACTGGATCGCCTTATTCATGGGCTTCGTCCTCCCTGCCCTCCTGTGCGGCCTGTACTACGGCTCCTGGCAAGCGGCTCTGGGCGGCTTCCTCATCGTAGGCGTCCTGCGTACCGTCATCGTGCAGCACGCGACCTTCTGCATCAATTCCGCCTGCCACTATTTCGGCTCCCAGCCCTATTCCTCCAAGCACAGCTCCCGCGACAGTTGGGTCATGGCTCTGCTGACTTTTGGTGAAGGTTACCATAACTACCACCACGAGTTTCAGCACGACTACCGCAATGGCGTCAAACCCTGGCAGTTCGACCCGACCAAGTGGACCATTTGGACCCTTTCCAAAATCGGCATGACCTCCAACCTTCGCCGTGTCTCCGATGCCAAGATTCTCCTGGCCGAGCTCAGCGAAGCCCGTCAGCGTATCGACCAGGGGCTGGAGTACTGCCGTAGCGAGCAATTCACTGAGGCCGCCCGCCTGCGCCTGCAAGCTTCCATCGATGCCCTGCACCGCGCTCAGGAAGACCTCGCCACGCGCTACTATCAGGTTCAGAAAACCGTGACCGACCGCGTAGAGCTTTCCAAGGCCCGCGTGAACGTCTGGCGCCGCGACATCGAGGACGCGCTCAGCCACCTCGACGAAATCCTGCGCTTCGACCTCGTCCCCCGCGCCGTCTAGGTCAGTCAGCCCAACTCTTTTCAAGAAGCCCGCCGATATGGCGGGTTTTTTGTTAGGTGGAAGCCCAGCCTTGTGCGATCACGCACCCTCGGCAGCGGGAGCTTCTTCTTCCTCCTCTTCGGCAGGCTCGCTGGCGGGCAAGCCGACATCCTGGTCGGAAAGCGGCTCCTCCTTGCGGGTGGCCTGGCGAATCCACTCGGTGATTTGCCCGCTGGAAAGCACGTCAGAGGCCGGCAACTCTTCGATGGAGCGAATACCGGTGAACTCGAGAAACTTGTCCGTCGCGCCGTACTGGATGGGACGCCCGGGCAGGTCTGCCCGACCGGTGACGTGGACCAGCTCCAGCTCCAGCAGCTTGTTCAGGGCACTGTCGATGGAAACGCCGCGAATGGCCTCCATCTCCGCCCGGGTGACGGGCTGGCGGTAGGCCACGATAGCGAGAGTCTCCATCGCCGCCTGGGAGAGGCGCAGGGGCTTGGGCTCCTTGCGGAAGAGCCGCACCCAGTCGGCAAACTGCGGCGCGGTGGTCAGGCGGTAGCCGGCGGGCCCTTGGACGAGACGGTAGACCTCGTCGCCCTCCTCCAGCTCCTGCGCGATGGCGTCCATGGCATCACGAATCTGGGTGGCGGTCAGCAGACTGGGCACTTGGCGCATGATGCCGTCAAGCTCGGCCTGCTCGCCCTCGCCGTTACCGGGCTCAGCTGGCTCTTCCTCCTCCGGCTCGTTGGCCGCCTGCTCATGGTAACGCGTGATAACCGCCTGAATGTCACGAATGGACAGCGGCTCGGAGGTCGAGAAGAGCAGGGCTTTGAGAATTTTCTGAAGATTGAAGACCACGACAGGAAGCGGGAAAAGACGAAAGCTAAAAGACGAAAGCAGCAAGCTTCAAGACGGAAGACAACGACCAAACGATTCCGTTTCGCTCAGTCTCGCTCCACCTCCAAATCCGGGATGTGGGTGAAGGCGATGCGCATGGGGGCCTCGTCCATGCCGTCATGAGCGCCGCCATAGTAGACGGTGCGGGGGCCCATCTTGCGGTTGATGGTGTCCATGGCCTTTTCGATGGCCTCACCACGCACATCCCAGCCGCCGGAGAACAGCGAGGGCGTGTGCAGATTAGCGGGCACGAGCTCTCCGAGAGCCATGTAAACCTGCATGGGCTCAGCATCCCTGGGCAACCCCTTCCATAGGCGGCGCAAGGACTCGAGAAACACCGGGGTGCGCTGGGTATGGTAAAAGGTCGTCTCGGCGCCCCAACGCGTGCCATCTAGCAGGCGCAAGCCCACGTGGTAACGGGCCGCGTAATAGTCCAGGTGACGCAGACGCATGGCAGCCTTCTGGGTCAGGCGGTGGCAAACGGCGAAAGCGTCGTCGCGATTGCGAATGCGCGGCGGCAGGACGTGAGAATGCGTCACTTGCCGCCGTGTCGTTTCCCCCCGCTCAACGATTTCCCCGCGCAGCTCGGCGTACATGCGCTCGCCTTCCACTCCGCCCCAGATGGCCCTAAGCTTCTCCCGGCTGGCCTCACAAAGCTGGGCGACGGTATATATGCCCCGGGCGCGCAGACGACGCTGCATGCGCCACCCCACTCCGTAAATATCCGTCAGGTCGAGCCCATGCAGGGCCTGCGGTAAATCACGTTCACGGATAAGATTGAGGCCGCGGGGCTTGTTCATGCCACTACCGAGCTTCGCCAGGAAGATATTGGGCCCGAAACCGATGGTGCAGCCGATGTACTCGCCGGCTACTTCGCGTACGACCCGCCGGATATTATCCGCGAGGCGCAAGGCGGCCTGCTCGTTGCGCCAGTTAGGCGGCAATTCGGCGTAGAACTCATCGATGGACTTGATGTGGATGTCCGGGATGCAGAGTTCTTCCACCGCACTCTTGAGCTTATTGTGAATTTCCACGTAGGGCTTGTGCTCGGCCACCACGAAGCGGATTCCCGGGCACAGCGTCCGCGCCTCGCGCACCCCCGTACCGGTCCTGACCCCGAATGCCTTGGCCTCATAGCTGGCGGCAAGGCAGCAGGTCGTCTCCGCCATCATGGGCACCACCCCCACGGGCTGCCCACGCAACTCCGGCCTCAGCTGCTGCTCACAGGAGGCGAAGTACGAGTCGAAATCGACAAAGATGAACCGCAAAGGCATGGCATCGGATCACGATAAGCACCTCTCGTAGGAGATCAAGCAATATGGTGAACATTTGTTTACTTTTTCATGCTTTGAACTTGCGTGGATACCGTCTCCATGCATCATATACCCGCCTTAATTCTTTGGTTAAGAAACGGAAACAGACCACTACAACTTATATGTATTCCCCTAAAGTGCTTATCGCCGCTGCCACCTTGGCGGCGGCTGTCGTAAACGCCGCGCCCTTCGAGCGCGTCTTCATACCTACCGGCCCTGATGCCATCAATCGCTCCACCGGCAGCTTTACGGGCTTTGCCGAATACAACGGTGGGCTCTACGTCGGCGGCCCATACTCCCAGGTCACCAACGACGGTAGCGGTAACATCACCACCAATTTCCTCAACCTGAGATCCGCCGACGGCGGCAACACCTGGACAGGCGGTATCACCCAGAGCGCCAACCAGACTATCGATGCTGTGGCGGCATCAGACACCACATTTGTCGGAGTGGGAGGCATCATCACCCCCGGCTCCATCACTTTTCCCGGCTTCAGCGTCACCTTCAACGAAGACGGCAACCCCGTTTCGACCATCATCGAGCTCGAAGACGGTATTTCCAGCTTTCGCGGGCTGACAGTCGCTTACGGCAACGGCGTCTTCGTCTACGGCTCCCTGTCCGGCGTCCTGTTCACCTCCACCAACGGCCTTAACTGGACCCGAGTCGACTGGGAGCTGGACGGCGTCATCGGCCGGGACATCTCTGAAATCATCTGGGACGGCAGCCAGTTTGTCCTTCTGGTCGGCACCGACGTCTACACTTCAACGGATGGCGAGACCTGGACGCGCAAGGAAGATAACCTGGGCTTCAGTTCCCCCACCGAAATCGCCTACGGCAATGGCCTCTACGTCGCCGGCGGGGCGGTCGGCGGCCTCCAGCAGGGCACCATACTCACCAGCACCGACCTGGAGACCTGGACCGAAATTGACATGACCTTCGCCCAGCCCATCACCGACATCGCCTACGGTGGCGGCTACTTCGTCGCCGTCACGGGCCGATTTGGGGGTAACGGACTGCTTTACTATTCCGCAGACGGCCAGACCTGGACCGAATTCGATGCTGAGCTGCAGGGCATCCAGCTCACCGCCGTCGATTACCTGGAGAACGACTGGTTCATCGCCGGGCACTCCAGCAGCTCCTTCTTCGATCCAGGTATCTGGAAGGCCACCAGCGAGTTCCCGCCGCAAGCCAACGCTCCTGATCCCGAGCCGGAACCCGATACCGACCCCTGGGCCAACGCCTACCCCGCCGGTGCAACAAACGCCTACTATGATGCCAACCTCGGTTTCTTCTATTACGACCCAACGGACGGCCTGTGGACCTACAATTACCTGCTCGGCTGGATATATCCCGTCGGCGACTACAGCCCGAACCTGTGGATGTACGTCATCGACCAAGGCAACTGGATGTACTCCGACGCCGGCTTCGTGGGCTTCTCCTTCCGTGTCGATACCGGCCTGTGGTACTACTACGACGTGAATCTCGATACGTTTATCCCCGCGCAGTAACACCTGTTGACATCCCATCCCTTTCCTTCGACGCGCGCCGCACATCACGGCGCGCGTTTTTTTATTTCATGACCGCAGTAATCATGCATGCTGAGAACCCTCGTATAGTAAAATCGTGCTTTTTCGGAGCACGTCCCTGAACGCTACGGACAAGTGTCTGCTGTGCAGCCTTTTTCATGGCCATAGGGTTGATAATAACCACTACAAAATAAGTAAAATAATGAAAAATACACTGTCTGCATTATGCATTATGGCCCTGGGCCTGAGCGCGCATGCACAAAGCGTCGACCTGCGCGACTTCCTCTCCTACGACATCGGTGATCAATGGACCTACAGCGGCACGGTCTCCAACAGCGGAACCACCTTGCCCATAAGATCGGTAAACAAGAATGCGCGCGCCGCTTTCGGCTTCGAAGGTATCGAAATCGAAGTCGATATAACCCTTGATGGTGAGGGGCAGCCAACCGCCACCGTGGAAACGACCCTCAATGCAAACGGTAAAAGTATCCTCAACGCCAGCGTGAACGGCACCACCTCGACGTTCACACCGCCACAGCGTGAGCTTCCCCTTACCCTGACGGTCGGCCAAACAACGCAATCCAGCGGGCAAATCGAGAGCTTCCCCGATGAGGGCACCTACAGCCTCTCGACCACCATCGTGGGTATCGAGCAAGTGAACACCCCGCTGGGCAGCTTCCAGGCCCTTAAGATTCAGGTGAATTCCAGCACGACGATCGAGCAGTTCGGCATTGGACTCGTGACCTCGACCAACAACTCCACACGCTGGTACGCCCGTGGCATTGGCGAGATAAAATCGGAAATCCAAATCAACGACCTCAACGGCCTCACCGCCACAAACTACCTGATCGCCTCCACCTCCCGCACAGTGGTAAATCTGCCGGTGGACGGCCCCCCTCCGCTTCTTGGCCAGTCCAGCGCTACCGGCGGCGGCTGGTACTACAGTCCATGGTGGGGCTTCGTGAATCCCAGCAGCACCTACGGCTGGTACTACCACGAAGGCCTGGCCTGGATTTATAGCGCCTCCAACAACTCCGGCGGGCCCATCTGGTTTTACATCAGTGGCCTTGGCTGGGCCTACACCACCGCGAATGATTTTCCGTCGATGTACTCGACTGAGCACCAGTCCTGGATCATCTGGCTGGAATCGAAGAATCCCAACCATCGCGTCTTTTACGATTTCACCACGATGGAGGAATTTACCATCGATTGATTTGTGTCGCATTCGCTTTCACCAAACGCGCGCCGTACACCACGGCGCGCGTTTTTTTGTTTTAAAGAAAAATTGGCGAAGATCGCTTGGCCTTTGCCGTTTCCTTGTTCAAAATCGACCCTTTAACGACTTACTGACATGGCAGAAAACCGCCCACACTCCTCCGTCGTCGTCGACGGCAATGATCGCGCCCCCGCACGCTCCATGCTGCGGGCCGTCGGCTTTGAAGATGCCGACTTCGAGCGTCCGCAGGTGGGTATTTGCGGCTCCCCCAGCGACCTGACGCCCTGCAACATGCACCTGGGCGAGCTGGCCGAGCACGCGACCACCGGCTGCGCCAGTGCCGGAGGCAAGGCGGTAAACTTTTCCACCATCACCGTCTCCGACGGTATCAGCATGGGCACGCCCGGCATGCGCTACAGCCTCGTCTCGCGCGAGGTCATCGCCGACTCCATCGAAACCGTAGTCGCGGCGGAGGGCTTCGACGGCCTCGTCGCTATCGGCGGCTGCGATAAAAACATGCCCGGCTGCATGATGGCCATCGCGCGCCTCAACCGCCCGGCGGTCTTCGTCTACGGCGGCACCATCCTGCCCGGATTCTTACCGACTGATGCCAAGAAGGAAAAGCCGCTGGACATCGTCTCGGTCTTCGAGGCCGTCGGCAAGCACGCCAAGGGTGAGCTGGACGACGCCGGCCTAAAGGAGGTCGAGAAGTGCGCCATCCCCGGCCCCGGTTCCTGTGGCGGCATGTACACGGCCAACTCCATGGCCAGCGTCATCGAGGCCCTCGGCATGAGCCTGCCCAACAGCAGCGCGCAGCTCGCCGTCGGCAAGGCCAAGCGCGAGGACTGCGAACGCGCCGGCGCGGCTGTCGTCGAGCTGGTGAAGAAAAATCTCCGTCCGCGCGACATCATGACGAAGAAGGCTTTTGAGAACGCCATCACGGTCGGCATGGCCCTGGGCGGCTCCACCAACATCGTCCTGCACCTGCTGGCCATCGCCCACAGCGCGGGCGTCGAACTCACCATCGACGACTTCGAGCGCATCGGCGCGAAAACGCCCGTCCTCGGCGACGTCAAACCCTTCGGCAAGTACCACATGAGCTACATGGTCAAGATCGGCGGCATCCGCCCGCTGATGAAAGACCTGCTCGACCGCGGCATGCTCCATGGCGATTGCTTAACCGTCACCGGGCAGACCATCGCCGAGACCCTGGCCGATACGAAGCCCTACCCGACCGATCAGGACATCGTCCGTCCCTTTGACAACCCCATCAAGCCCGACACCCACCTGCGCATCCTGCGCGGCAACCTCGCCCCCACCGGCGCCGTCGGCAAAATCACCGGCAAGGAGGGCCTTTACTTCAAGGGCCCGGCCAAGGTCTACGAAAACGAGGAAGACGCGCTCAAGGGTATCCTGCGCGGGGACGTCGTCAGCGGCGATATGGTTGTCATCCGCAACGAAGGCCCAGTCGGCGGCCCCGGCATGCGCGAGATGCTTTCGCCCACCAGCGCCGTGGCCGGACGCGGCCTGATCAAGGAGGTCGCCCTCATCACCGACGGACGCTTCTCCGGCGGCAGCCACGGCTTCGATGTCGGCCACATCACACCCGAGGCGGCCTGCGGCGGCCCCATCGGCATTGTCCAGACTGGCGATCTCATCGAAATCGACGCCACGAAAAACTCCATTTCGCTACTCATCCCCGATGAGGAGTACGAAGCCCGCATGAAGGCCTTCAAACCCAAGGGCCCCGGCGAGAAGCTTGGCGTCCTCGGCAAGTACGCCAAGCTCGTCGCCACCGCCAGCGAAGGCGCTGTGACTGACAAGGATTTGTTCTAGGCCAAGCAGGCCCGGGGCCGCGCAATGGAGTGAGCAACTCCATCGCGCAGCCATACCGGGTGGCCTATTTGCGGATGATGTAGAAGTTATTCATGAAGTCGTGCTCGAGGGTTTTCTTTTCGAAGTGCCGAAAACCAGCAGCCCGAACCATTTGCTCAGCGAGTTCTTCGCCCCACATGGCACCCAGGCCGGCCCCTCCCTGTGCCAGGGAAACGCTCATGCAATGCATGCAGGAGACGGTGTACATGAACGGCGCCATAGGATGATCGAGGTTACGCTCTACCTGTGACGAACCAGCGATATCCTGCATCAGGTAAACGCCATCCGGCCTCAACGCACGATAGATATTCGCCAGGAGGCGGGCCGGGTCGGCTTGGTCATGAACGGAGTCGAAGGTAAAAACGATGTCGAAGGTCTCACTCTCGTCAAAGCCAGCTACATCACGTTGTTCAAAGGTCACGTTGGATATGCCCTTCGATTCTTCGAGAGCCGCAGCCACCGTTTCCTTGCACAAATCGTAGCCCCAGAAACGACTGTTGGGATAAGCTTTGGCAAGGGCGGTTATGGCACGCCCTTTACCGCACCCAAAGTCGACTACCCGCGCGCCCTGCTCAAGTTTCGTCTGAATTTCAGGGGCAAGTGGCAGGATGGTATCGACGAGAGGCAACACGACGGTCTGGCTGCTTTCTTCGGCCATTACCTCATGGAAACGATGATAACCTTCATAGGGCACGCCGCCGCCTTCGCGGAAGCAGGTCACGATTTCATCTTCCACATGACTGAGCATCGGAATGAAGGCGGCTGCCACAGCCATATTATTCGGGGCCGCCTGACGCGTCAGGAGAGCTGCATGTTCAGCCGGAAGTGAATAGTGGCCGGTGATGGCATCATATAGGGTGATGCCGGAGGTGGTCACGGCGCCAAGCCATTCGCGAACGTAGCGTTCGTTCAAGTTGCCAGCTTCCGCGATTTGCATCGAAGTAGCCGGCGGGAGAGTTGCCATCGTATCGAAAAGCCCAGTCCGGTGCCCGACGGAAATCAGCAGCACGGTAGCCGCGCTATTGAGATGTCCGACGAGTGTCTCGGCAAAGGCATTGGCCTGATTTTCATTGAAGGTAGGTGTGCATGCTTGGCACATAGTTTTTTGTGATTTAGGGTTTTATTTAAAAAACAGACAAGTCTGTTCAATTTATGGTTAAAAAAATTTAGCTCTTTACGAGGTCCTGGATTGCTCGATTCACGACCTCGAACGGCCAATCGTCGTAGAAATTGGCACTGGCATTAATTGCTCCTTCCAGGAGCAAATAGTAGCGGTCGGTAATTGTTTCAGCCGTCAAAGGCAGTGCGCGATACTTCGGGTCAGACTCGAGAAGTAGCTTCACCGTTTGTAAAAGCGTGCCCTTGTATTGAAGCTCGAACTTTACCACTTCTCTGCGAATTCTGGAGTCTTTGCCCGGGAACTCACGTGCTATATTGGCAAAACTGCAACCCCGATAATTCGTCGCAATGATATGAGCATGGATGGACGATGCAAAAGACAAGTAGCGCTGAAACGGGTCAGGCGCCTTTTCCAGTCGATCTTTGGTCACGGTGATGGCCGCCGTGGCACTGGTGCGCACGTAGGCAATCGCAAGATCTTCCTTGGAAGGAAAATGGGCATAAAAGGTGGCCTTGGAGACACCCGCGTCGCGAATTATTTGATTGGTCCCGGTTTGATGGTAACCCTGTCGAAAGAACAAGTCCGATGCGACCGTGAGAATTTTCTCCTCCGCTGGTGTATCGGTTTTTTTGGGTCGCATGGAGGTCGGGATAATTAATAAACAGACAGGTCTGTCAAGTTAAAATTCTAGTTGCCATAAGCATTTCTACATTTGTCTCGGCTCTTTAACATAGAGCTCCTGCGCGGTCGTCACAGCGGCGGTAATTAATAGTGTCGGTCGCTTGCTCGTAGAAGGAGAACAAGGAGGTGACATCCGGCTCCGAAAAGTCGATCTGCATGTCAGCAAGAACGGCTAAAAGACACCAGAAGAAGTGGGAGCAGTCGGAGAGAATACACACCCAAAAGACTACCCATCCGTCGTCTTCATTTTTCTCCGCCATTCGCATACTTACGAACTAACTCGCGCAGTTGGTCTTTTCTCCACGTCCACTCCTGCCAGTCGGACATGCCCTCGTCGAGATTCCACCGGAGATCTCCGTTCTTTTTCAAAAGGATGCGTGCGTCCACCATTGCCTCTACATCCAATCCGGACTCGGCCACGCGTACTGCCAAGGGGATCATCTCATCGCCAAGCACTTGACCAAAATCCATCTGCATGACGTTACGCTCGGGGTCCTCACGCCATTGGCGGTAGTTGTAGTCGGCTGCGATTCGTGGCACATTAATAAATTGCACCAGATAAAAGAGGCAAAATATCGCGAGTGCGTTACCTAGCAGCAGTCGCTTGAGGTTGAATTGCGGAGCCAGTACCTGACGGGCAAGCTGAAGGTAGCCCACGGCCACCAGCGCGAGAAAGAGGACAACATAGACGCGCTTGGGCGTCAGCCAATGCGCATCAACGTAGAGATGGATGCGCATGAGCACCCCGACCTCGAGCAAGAGGTTTTGCGCAATCCAGATCATGGCCAGCCACTTGACCCAGCGCGAACTCGTGACCAGACCATCCTGCTGAAAAATGGCCGTAATCACCAGGGCCGACAACACCACGGCAAACCCCAGGCTCCAGACTCCCTCGTGTACATATTGGGAGTAGCCAACTCCCTCCGGCAGCGAACGATCCGTCCAGAGATAGAGGACATCGAAAGTGTTGGTAAAAAGAAAAAGCACATTAACCACGATAAGCGCCAGCAGGGAACGCAAACGCTCCAGCTTGATGTCTTTGACCGCAAAAGTCGGGAGCTCGCACTCGCCCAGGTTACCTGCCCAGCTAGCCGCCCTGGGCAGCAACAGGACGAGAGCTACCGTTGCCAGTAAGCCCCAAAAAAAGATGCGCCCGAACTCCGGCAGGGTGATCATGCCCAAGACATCCATCAGCCCCTGGAAGCCACGATCAAAACTGTTTCTCAGGACGGCATTGCCCGAGCCCAGCAGCAGGCCAAAGAGCACCGCGAGAAGCACGGCCAAGGAAGAGACTTGAATCACCCGCGCTATACCGCTTTTCAGTCCTGGCAATTTCTCGTTCCCCAATCCGGCTGTGCTCTGGAAAAATTCCTTCCATGTTCGGAAGAATGAAAAAACCGATGCGGCCGCGGACAGCCAACGTGCCCAAACCGGACGCAACGACGACAGGCAGGTATCGCCTGCAATGATAAGCAGCAACGCGCCCAGGACCAGGCCGTTGCTCAGACTCGGACGCAGGGCCGTCTGGATTGACGCCAACAGTAAAAGGCCCAATTCAACTCCATGCCTGCGCTTCCATACCAGCTTCGGTCGGTTTAGACAAATAGCCGCTGCAAGCAAGACCGCGTAAAAGGCGGCCGACAGCCCGACGTGATGCCCCCATAGAAAATAGTCCCCAATGATTACCAGCAACAACAGACTGGCGGCGATGCGTCCCACGTGAGGAATGCGCTTAACTTCCGATGATGCCCCGATGGCTCCGGGCAATTGAGGCGGCTGCCCCGCAATATTCAGCGAAGAACTCGCAGCGTTTTCGTTATTCATGACGACTTCCTTCCTTTTACGTGACGTTATGGCGGCGGATGTGAACCACTGCCGCAATTACTTTGCGATGCAAAGCTACTTTGTCAAAGATAACTTTGCCATACAAAGCCAGGAAAATGTAAGTCGACTTAGATTCTAAATATCATATGCAGGCACAGCCCGGCACCGTCGTGCCTAAAAATATTCTCATCCAGCCCGAACCGGCAGCACCTATAGCCGCACCGGCAGACCTGCAGCGGCGATGGCTTCCTTGGCCTCGCGGATGGAGTAAGTGCCGAAGTGGAAAATCGATGCGGCCAGCACAGCACTGGCGCGACCTTCCTTGATCACGGTCACCAAGTGGTCGAGTGTACCCGCACCGCCGCTGGCGATGACCGGCACGCGCACGGCTTCGCTGACCGCATGGGTCAGCTCCACATCGTAGCCATCCTTGGTGCCGTCGGCATCCATACTCGTTAAAAGGATTTCGCCCGCCCCAAGCTTTTCGACCTCTTTGGCCCACTCGAGGGCATCCAGACCGGCGGGATTGCGACCACCGTGGGTAAAGACCTCCCAGCGGAGCTTGCCATCGGCATCCGGCGCCACGCGCTTGGCGTCGATGGCCACGACGATGCATTGATTGCCGAGCTTCTCGGAAGACTCCCGCACGAGCTTCGGATTCTTGATGGCCGCAGTGTTTAGGCTCACCTTGTCCGCGCCGGAGTTAAGCATGGCGCGGATGTCGTCGAGGGTGCGCAGGCCGCCGCCGACCGTTAATGGCATGAAGCATTCGCTGGCGGTGCGCTCGACCACGTCGTGCATGATAGCGCGCTCGTCGCTGCTGGCGGTGATGTCGAGGAAGACCAGCTCGTCCGCGCCTTGTTGCTCGTAGGCCTTGGCCTGCTCGACCGGGTCACCGGCATCGATCAGGTTGACAAAGTTCACCCCCTTGACCACGCGCCCGGCGTGGACATCAAGACAGGGAATGATGCGATTCGAGAGCATAAACTAGTGCGTTAAGTGCCCATGTTCTTAGTGCTTGGTGCTGAGCATTCAAGCACGCAGGTCAAAGAAGGCACTATCGGCTACTACTCGCCCAGGACGATGTCCGGCTCGAACTCGACGGTGAGACGGTACTGTTGGCCGGGGCGCATGTGCAGCGGGTGGTCACGTTCGAGCACCTGCAGATAGTGAATCTTGCCCCAGAAACTGCGGTACTCGGGGTCTTCAGTCACCACCTCGATGTCGCGCCACTTGGCCTGGAAGTCGTCCTTGACGACATTGGGGCGCAGGCTTTCCTCGCCCAGGGCGTACGTCAGCGCACTGCGGTAATGAGAATGCGGCGCCCCCAGGGCGATGATATAGCGCATCGACTCCATCTGCACCTGATTCTTCACCTGGAAGACAAACTCGCTCGTGATTTTACCACCCTGGAAGGTCCAGCTTACCTTGGCCGAGCCGAGGCCGTTGACGAACTCCTCTTCGGCGTTGATAAGCTCGGGCTGCTCGTAGCGGAAGAAAAAGCTGTTGCGCAGGCCCAGACCGGTGGAGCAACGCTTGCCGTAGAAACACGGCACGATGCGGTGCTTGCCGAAGGTCAGCTCCGGCACCAAAATGGGCTCGTACTTGGTCGAAGGCCAGTCGAAGACGCCCGGCGAATGCGGGAACGCCAGCGAGCTGGAGTCGCGGCTGGCACCCTGGCTGACGAGAGGCAGCAGAATATGCACGCCACTCTCGGGATCCTGGTAGTTGAAGACGCCCTGCTCGCGCTTGGCGCTCTTTTCGAAAAGGACGAAGCGGCCGGTACGCTTGACCGGCGCGGCCTGGGCATTCATGGAGCCACCGATGCTCTTGGCCAGGCGGGCCCACTGGCACAGGTAACGCGCGGCATCGAAGTTGGCCATGCGCGTGGTGTGATTCGATCCGGTGGTACGCTCAGCGTCGCGGATGACGAGGTAGCCGTGCTCCTGATCGAGATAGGTGGCAAAGAAGAAGGAGAAGAGCCGCCGCATGATCTCCAAATACTTCGGGCGATCGGCGTCGTCGATCCAGCCGTCGCGCAGGGCCTGCAGGATGAGGCTGATGCAGTGCATCTGGCCATAGGCGCCGATGCTCCGACCGTAAGACCAGCCCAGCCCGTCCTGACGGACGATGTCGGGCAGCATCTTGAGGTACTTCATCGCGTGCGTGCGCAGGCTGGGCAGCTTGCGGTCGCGCAGGTGCACGTTGGCGTGCAGTTGCAGTGCCTGGCGGATGAAAATGAAAGCCAGCACTCCGTAAATGTCATAACAGCCACCGAGGCCCTGTGGATGATCGTCCAGCACACCCGCCGAGCTGCCAGAATCGAGGCGCTCGATGAAGCGATCAATGAGGCGGCCGGTTTCGTCCTTCTTGGAAAGGCCGAGGCTGAAGCGCGCCACCGCCTTGGCGATGTTGAAGGCCTGGAAGTGGTCCTCGTAGTCCGTGCGGGCCAGCATCCGCTTGTCGAGGGTTTCGCGGGTGGGCTCCAGCAAACGCTCCCAGACGGCGTTGCGCTCCTTGGCCGGGCTGAAGGACAGCAGGCCGAGCGAGGCGTAGGCCAAACCGTTCTCCGCCTGCTCGTCGATAAAGGCCTGGGCGGTAATCACGCGGGCCGAGAGGTCGACCAGGTCGTAATCGCCGAAACGGGTTTCGTTCGTGAGCCGGTAGTATTCACCGATGGCCAACGCGACGTGACCGGGCTCGTCCATTCTGAACTGCTCGCCCTCAACCGGGCTGATCGAGCCGTCCTCATTGATGGCATTGAGGTTGTTGCCCAGAATAGACTGGGCCATGTCGAGGCACTGCTCGGCGAAATTTTCCATGCGACGGATTTCGGGAAATAAGAAAAGACGCCTTTTGTGCTTAGGCTTGGGAGCCCTGTCAACTGCTTAAAATCAACCTTTTTGAAACATTTCCGAAGACCGGCACGGCAAAGACTGCTTGCCGAGCCCGAATAAATCGATTCGATCCGGGGTTTTATGGCCAAAATTTACACCCGCACCGGCGATTCCGGGCAGACCCGGCTGGCAAACGGCCAGGCCGCACGCAAGGCCACAGCACGCTTTGAGGCCATCGGCACCGTGGACGAGCTTAACGCCCACCTCGGCCTGACCCTGGCCCTCCTCGGCGAGGACGACGCCCTGCCGGCCATACTGCTGGCCGTACAAAACGAACTTTTCGACTTCGGGGCCGTTCTGGCCGGAGCCCAACCGGAAAAGTTCCGTATCCACGCAGAGCGCGTAAATGAGCTGGAAGCTGAAATCGACCGCCTCGGGGCCGATCTGCCCCCCATGCGCAGCTTTATCCTGCCCGGCGGCAGCCCCGCCGGGGCACAGCTCCACGTGGCCCGAACCGTCTGCCGCCGCGCCGAACGCGCCGTCTGGGCCCTCGAAGATAACTCCCCCGGAACCGTCCCCACCGACTGCCTGCGCTATCTCAACCGCCTCTCCGACCTGCTCTTTACCATGGCCCGCTCCGTCAACCAGGCAGGCGGCGAAACCACCTGGCACGCACCCAAGGCATAGCGTTGAATCCGTGACACCACGCACCTCGGGCGGGCAGGAGCGCTATCCTGTTTTTGGTTGCGCCTAGGTAAATGAAGGCAAAAGCTGGACCGTTTCCGCGACAGCATGGCCGACAAACCCACCATCGAAATTTACGATACCACTCTGCGTGACGGCACGCAGGGCGAAGGCGTGTCCTTTTCCGTCAGTGCCAAACTGCGCCTGGCTGAAAAATTTGACCACTTCGGTATCGATTACATCGAAGGCGGCTGGCCGGGCTCCAATCCGCGGGACATGGCCTTCTTCGAGCAGGTCAAGCACCTCAAGCTGCGCCACGCCAAAGTGGCGGCCTTCGGGTCCACCCGACGGGCCAAAACGCCCGTGGCCGAGGACGCCCAGGTGAAAATGCTCCTCGACGCGGAGACCCCCGTGGTCACGTTTTTCGGCAAGACCTGGCTGCTCCACGTCAAGGAGGTCCTGCGTACCAGTGCCGAGGAAAACCTCGCTATGATCGAAGACACTGCCCGGCATCTGACCGACAACGGGCGCGAGGTCATTTACGACGCCGAGCATTTCTTCGACGGTTATAAAGACAACGCCGAGTACGCCCTCAAGACCCTTGAGGCCGCCCGGAAGGGCGGCGCTAGCTGCCTGAGCCTCTGCGACACCAACGGCGGCACCATGGTGAGTGAAATTGCCGACATCGTCAGCCTTGTGGTGAAAAAATTTCCGGACATCCGTGTGGGCATGCATTGCCATAACGACTGCGGGCTCGGCGTAGCCGTGTCCCTCGCGGGCGTACAGGTAGGCGCAACGATGGTCCAGGGCACCATGAACGGCGTCGGCGAACGCATCGGCAATGCCGACCTGACCTCCATCATGCCCAACCTCGCGCTCAAGCTCGGCTACCCGCTCGCCTCCTCCGGGCAGATGGAAAACCTGCGCGACCTCTCCCTCTTCGTCGACGAAATGGCCAACCTGCGCCCGAATATCAAGGCGCCCTTCGTCGGCAGCTCCGCCTTCGTCCACAAGGGCGGCGTCCACGCCGACGCCGTCAAGAAGGTCAAACACAGCTACGAGCATATCGAGCCCGAGGCCGTCGGCAACCGCACCCGCGTACTCGTCTCGGACATGTCCGGCCGCTCTTCCATTTTGCTCAAAGCCCACGAAATGGGCATGACAGTCGACTCCAAGGCGCCGGAAATGAAATCCTTCCTGCAGGAGCTCAAGATGCTGGAGTTCCGCGGCTACGAGTACGAGGCCGCCGACGCTTCCTTCCGCCTGCTCCTGCGCCGCTTTCTGGAAAAAAAGCCCGACCCCTTCGAGGTCATCACCTACAAGGTTTTGGACGAATACGGCGACTGGAAAGACGACATTACCGCCGAGGCCACCGTCAAAATTCAGATCGGCGGCGAGATCCAGCACACCGTGGCCGAGGGCACCGGGCCCGTCGGCGCGCTCGACGCCGCCCTGCGCCGCGCCCTGGAGCCGAAGTTCCCGCAGGTCAAAGACGTGCGCCTGTCGGATTTCAAGGTCCGCATCCTCGACGGCGCCAAGGGCGCCCAGTCCGTCATCCGCGTCCAGGTGGAATCCACCGACGGCGAGAACATCTGGGGCACCGTCGGCGCCTCCGATGACGTTATTGAGGCCTCTTGGGAAGCTCTGAAAGACGCCTTCGCCTACAAACTCACGCTCGACGGGGAAGGGTGAGGCGGAAATCACAGAGTTGAATCCGATACAAAATAATGCCTAGCTAATCAGCAATGGCATTATTCTCACAACGCATGGGCATTACGCCCATGAAAAAAGCCTTCCAACGCGAGGCTCTTGATGAAGAAACACGTAACCGCCTCTGGAACGCATTATTTGAAGAGCTATTTCAATATAAAAACGAGAGAGTCAAAATTAGAGGAAATTTCCAGGATTCAAGAAGGGCAAAGGAGGTAGAAAGAATATGCACAAGAATGTATGATGAGTATTGGAAACGCATTCATGCAGGCAAAAAGTCCTATAACTCTGCGGACGCTTCTTTGGAGCTCATAAAAGGGTTCATTCTGAAAGGTTATTGGTGGCAGTCCTTGGACGTAATAGAGTATATCCTCAAAAGTATTGAGTATGAATATATTGAACTCAATACGTTAGTAAACAAGGTTTTTGAACAAGAGAACTGCGCCTATCGTGTAATCGACAACCAAATCGTCGAAGTCACTGACGAGCAGGAAATCGCCGCGATAGAAACCGCCATTACAGACGGGGCGGGGCCAGTTGTTACTCATCTGCGGCAGGCCTTAGTCCTGCTCTCCGACCGCAAACAGCCCGACTTCCGCAATTCCATGAAGGAATCTATTTCTGCCGTCGAGGCCCACTGTCGCCTGCTTCTGGGCAATGATAAACTGACCCTCGGTCAGGCGCTCAAGCAAATCAAGCAGCGCGTGAACCTACATCCAGCGCTTGAAGAAAGCGTCAGCAAACTTTATGGTTTCACCTCCGATAGCGGTGGAATCCGGCACTCACTGACGGCAGGTACTGAAGAGCCTGACTACGCTGAGGCTAAGTTCATGCTGGTCGCCTGCACGAACTTCATAAACTTCCTACGTCTTAAAAGCGCTGACAATAAACTGACACATGGCTAGGAAGCGGCTTGGTCTTCACCCAAATTTTTGGTGAATACCGCGCATATCGTCAAAAAGCACCCAAATTGAAAATATAGATTTTCTTATTTTCATTTTTTACACCAAATGAAAATAAGCAGGTAAAATTACCCCACTAGTCCACCGCCACCACCTCGACACGCCCGTCGAAGTAGAGTGTGTTGCGGGTGTTTTCATGAAAGGGCTCGGGCAAGGTACTATCAGCCCAGGGTTTGTGCGTCACGCTGGGGTGCTTGCGATCGCAATCGCTCAGCATCCAACTGTCCGAAAAGAGGGCAAATATTTGCTGCTTGTGCATACCCAAAGGTGGTGGCGGAGGTGGTCGGGGAGGTCGTCCAGATGGCGGGCCGGAAGGTCCTCCGGGAGGCGGCATGTCACCAAAAGGCCGGTAATCCACTTCGTCTATCCTGATCTGCTCCTGCAGAACATAGACTCGCGTAGAGCCCTCTCGCCCGCTTTCGACCGCCTGCCAAAAGGCCGGAGGCCCAAATTCCTCTATCACCGTTGGCTTCGAGACTTCCGGATAACCCATGTAGCGACTGATCACATGCACCAATCGACCGGTCCTCTCGGGATCGACTTCCGCCACCTGGCCTGGCCAAAGGCCGCCTGGCAATCGGCCATGATGATCATTGGCAAAAAGATGAACGGCTAACCCAATTTCCCGCATGAGCCCCTGCCCCGAGGTCTGCTGTCCGCGCTGGATCGCTCTCCCGACCACCGGTACGATGATGGCCGCGAGGACTCCGATCACCGCTACCACCGTCAGTAGCTCGACCAAAGTGAAGGCAGATCGTTTTCGGTATCGTCTCACAGAAGCAACCAAAAGCGATAAGCGTGCCGTTACGACCCCATTAGGGCTGATATCACCGGATTTTAACGAACTGGGTAAATATCCCCACTGCATTATCAGAGGGATAAACAGCATGACCCCTAAAGCGTCGACCTCAGGCCGGGGCGGGCGAGGGCTTTTTCTCGTCAATCGTAATCATGTCTGGCGGAACGGTGGAGACGGCCTCAAGGAGCGTGGTCATGCCTTCGTCGACCTTCAACACGGCGTCCTGGTGGAGCGTCTTCATACCGGAGCGCATGGCAATGCGTTTGAGGTCGGCCGTTTCCTTGGCCTCGTTGATGGCGCGAGTAAGGTCCTCGTTGTTGGCCATGAGCTCGTGAATGCCGACGCGGCCTTTCATGCCGACACCGTTGCACTTGTTGCAGCCCGTTTCGGACATCTTGTAGATCGGCTTCGGATCCCAGTCCTTGCCCAGAGCACGCTGGATTACCTGCAGCTCGTTGCCTTCCGGGTAGTACTCGACCCGGCAGCTCTTACAGACGCGGCGCATGAGGCGCTGGGCACAAACCACCAGCATGGAGGCGGAAATCATGAAGGGCTCGATGCCCATGTCCGTAAAGCGGGCCACGGTGGACGGCGCGTCGTTGGTATGGAGCGTGGACAGGAGCAAGTGGCCAGTCAGCGCAGCCTCGACAGCGATGGAGGCCGTCTCCTGGTCACGAATTTCCCCGACAAGGATGATGTCGGGGTCCATACGCAGGTAGGCGCGCAGAGCCCGGGCGAAGTCCAGCCCGATCTGCTTGTGCATCTGCATCTGGTTGATGCCGGGGATGGTGTACTCGATCGGGTCTTCCGCCGTCTGGATGTTGATGTCCGGCGTGGCGATTTCGCGCAGGGCGGAGAACAACGTCATGGACTTACCGGAACCGGTCGGTCCGCAGTGCAGGATCATGCCGTAGGGCTGCTTGATGAGCTCCCGGTATTTCACCAAATTCTCGTTGGAGAAGCCCAGCGCGGTAATAGGCAGCGCGCTCTTGGTCTTGTCCAGGATACGCATGACGACCTTCTCGCCGAAGTTCATCGGGCCGGTGGCGACACGAAGGTCGATGTCTATGTTGCGCTTGGTAAACTTCTTGAAAACGATACGACCGTCCTGCGGAAGGCGTTTCTCGGCGATGTCCAACTCGCTCATGACCTTGTAGCGGGCCACAAGTGCGCCGGAAACGGCCTTGGGCAGACGCAACTTTTCCTGGCACACACCGTCAATGCGATAGCGCACCAGCAAGTCGTTCTCCTGCGGCTCTACGTGGATGTCGGAAGCGCCCTGGATGTAGGCGTCCTCCACGATACGGTTTGCCAACGTCACGATAGGAGCGCTCTCCTCCTCGAAGCTCTGGTCCTCGCCGTCCTTCTTGGTGATGTCGTACTCGGCACCGATGACGTCCATCAGGCCGGCCATATCGGAGTCTCCCTCCTGCTGGAGCTTCTCCTGCTGCGACTCGACCTTGAAGTACTGCTTCATCAACTTCTCGATGAGCGAGGCGGGCGCGACATAGACATCCTCCACGGACATCTCCGTGGCGTTGTAGAAAGCTTCGCGGTTCTGATAATCGTAGGGGTTGATCATCAGTGCGGCGACGGAACTGGGCGTCACCTGCTTGGTGGGAAACACCCCCGTGCGCTGAATCACGGCGTCGCCCACGACTTCGAGGAGCTTTTCGTCCATCTCGAACTCGTCCTCGCTGGTGACGAGCGGGCAATTGGTGAAGCGTGAAATGTACTTGGCGGTGACCTCGTCGCCCATCTCGTACTTGGGGTCGGTCAGGCGCTGGATGAGCGGCGCGGTATACTCGGCCACCTCCTCGAGCACCTTGAGGTCGTCCCGGCGAAACTCCTTGTGGGGCGCGTCGGGCTCCTTGTTGAGCACCTGAATGGCACCGATGCACTTGCTGCCGATGAGCGGCACGGTGAGCATGGACGTGACCTCAAACCCGGTGTCCTTGAACATGTTGAACATGGGCCGGGTAGCCTCTTTGCTCATAGAGAAGAAGACGGGCTTCTCCTGCTCGATGACGCGACCCACCACGCCGGTACTGAGCGGCAACTGCAATTCGAGCAGCTTTTCGCGCTTATCCTCGAATTCCTTCTCCTTGTCCTTGCTGCCGCCAAAAAGCGTGGGCGAATAGTAAACGTGTTTGAAGATGATGTTGCTGCCCTGGACCAGATAGAAGGTCATGGACTGGGCCTGGAGCAGCTCCACGATACGGCTGGAGGTCAACTCGACCACCGAATCGACGTCCTCCGGCTTGGGCTCCTTGTTGGAGATGATTTTAAGGAGGAGGGTACGACGAAGCTGGTTCGAGAGATTAGAAGTATCTGCCATGCCAAAAACGGGTGGTTGCCGATTGCACGGAAAGATGAAAGAAACATTAATCAAAGGCAAATGAGAAATCAGCCAGAGCACAACGGCCCCATCCGCTTCCGCAATCGCCATACCGGGCAGATCGAGACCGAGGCCGTGTACGGCGATAACTGGCTGCGCTGGGCCTACGGCAATCCCCTCGGTAAGCTAACCACTCGCCTGGCTGCCTCCCGCCCATGGTTCTCCAAATGGTATGGCTGGCGCATGAGCCAAAAGAGCAGCCGCGCCAAAATCTTTCCCTTCATCGAACAGTACGGCATCGACGTGGCCGAGATGCTACGCCCGCCGGATCACTTCGAGCATTTCAACGCCTTTTTCCGACGGCAGCTCAAACCCGAGGCACGGCCCATCGACCCCGAGCCCGCCAGCGTGGTCTTTCCCGCCGACGGGCGCCACCTCGGCTTTCAGGAGGTCGGCACGGAAGACCACGTTTTTGCCAAAGGCCAGTCCTGGAACATCGAAAAGCTGCTGGGTGACGCCAAGCTCGCGGATCAGTTCGCCGGTGGCTCGCTGGTGCTCTCACGCCTGTGCCCGGTGGACTACCACCGGTTTCACTTCCCTGCCGAGGGCGTGCCCGGCGCTCCCAAGCGCGAGCCGCGCCTCCTCGACGGCCCGCTGTACTCGGTCAACCCCATCGCACTACGGCAGCGCCTCGCCATCATGTGGGAGAACAAACGCGCCGTCACCATCCTGCACACAGAACCATTCGGAGATATTGCGATAATCGAAATCGGCGCGACCTGCGTGGGCAGCATCGTGCAGACCCACGTACCCGGTCAGCATGTCGAGAAAGGCGCGGAGAAAGGCTACTTCCAGTTCGGCGGCTCCAGCACGATTACCCTCTTTGAAAAAGGCCGCGTCACGCTGGCCGAAGACCTGGTGGAAAGCACACGGGAAGGCATTGAGCTGTACGCCAAAATGGGCGAACTCATGGGCAGGGCCTGATGGCCGTAAATTCGCCGGGGCAAAGGTCCTGCCAGGTAAATAATCGTCCATTAAATGAATATTAATACCTTGCCAACCGGAAGCTCGGCACTCTGACTAGCCTATCCACTGCCGAGTTCACTCTAAAAAGTTACTGCTATGAAAAAGAAGTCTGCCAAGAACGGCCTGCCTTGCGCGCACGCAGGTCTCACCACCCTCCTCGGCCTCGGAGTCGCCTCCAGTGCCCATGGCATCATCACGGTGTCCACGAACAGCGCAGAGCTGCGTCCGCCGGCCACCTTCGGCACGGTCGATTGGGATATCGATGACGACGGCACCCTCGACTTCAAACTGCTCAATCAAAACTTTACGGCTTACTCTATTTTCGCCGGCGCTCATATTCTGGCCCAGTACAACGGGCGGATCATGGGAGCCACCAACTCGGGCAATCTGACGCATTCCCGCCCATTTGCCAACGTGGCCCTGAGCCAGATAATCAGTGGTAGCCCTGCAGGTTACGGTTTTGCCACAGGCACAAATACGGTCGCGCTGACCAACGGCTACGGCAACCTTACCTTCTCCGCCACCGCGCAAGGCTGGAGCAAGGACACCCCGGGCTACATCGGCTTTAAATTCACCAATGCCAGCGGCACCCACTACGGCTGGGCCAGCGTCACCATAGACGGCACCCCCGCCGGCAGTGGCTTCATTATCAATGAGGCCTACTACGAAACCGACGCCGATACCCCCATCCCGGTCGGCGCGATGCCAGAGCCGGGCGAAACCGCCGTCGGCCTGGCCGGGCTCGCTCTCGGCGCCGCAGCCCTCCGTCGCTGGCGCAAGCGCAAGCAGACTGCTTAAGGCTCCACCAACCGCCACCGTAAAGAAATCGGTATAAAGTTGCGCCTTGACAAAGTTTCTGTAATTACTGAAAATTTGGTTAGTTTTAAAATTTACTCGTCCTGCTGGCCCTCCAGAACCCGCATCGTAATCAAGCTCATCCAGACTTTCAGTTTTTACAGAAACTATGAAAACAACAATCAGCAATATTCCTCTCACCTTGCACGACCCCGAGAGTGGCCGCTGCTGGGAAATTCCCCGCAAGCGCGTGACCAGCATCTATGCAGAAGTCACCGAGCGCTGGGTGGCCAATGTTATAGTACCGAAGGCCATCGTAAGGGAACTGGTCGTGCCGAAGTTTCTGGAGCCGGTGCCAATCGAGGCCGGATACATCCTGAGCCTGTGCGCTATCTTTATGAAACATGCCGCTCCGGACTGGGCACCCCTGGCGATGGGTCCGGCCAGCCGTAACTGCGCGCTGCGCATAGCCTGCCGCGACACGCGCGACGGCAGCCCCGCCGTCTGGGTGGACCACCGCTATAGCGACAGCTTCCTCGTCGAAGCCCTGGCCAAGCTCGGCTTCCCCGAAGTCCACGCCTGCCTGAAGGTCAAGATGAACCAGCAGGGCAAGGGCGACGATAGTATCACCATGGAAACACGCGACGAAGCCGTCGCGCTGCACCTCCGGGAGACAGCCCAAAAAATGGGCACTACAGATACGGCGTTTCCTGATGCCCAGGCTTTTGAGGACTACTTCTGTGAAGGTATCCGCAGCTATGGTCCAGGCACCAAGCCGGGAACCGTCACCATGGTCGACCTGCACAAGTGCAGCGACAACCACTTTGAGGCACTGCCACAGTACCGGGGCACGCTACACACACCCATGGGCGAATGGCCCGTTGACAGCCTATACCGGACACAAAACGGTCTCTACGAATGGCGCTACGAGGGCGATGTAACGCTCTGATCACCGTCCCTTGAAGACGGGGGCGCGCTTTTCCTTAAAGGAGAGGATGCCCTCCTTGTAGTCGTCGCTGTCGTAGACTTTGCGACGCAGGCCCTGAATTTCTTCAAAAGTCTCGGCCGGGATGGGCGTGCCTTTCAAGAGCAAGCGGAACTGCCGCTTGATCACACTGACGGACAGCGGCGCGTTGGCCAGGATACTGGCTGCGATGTCCTTGGTGAAGCTTTCCAGCTCCGCCGGCGGCACGACGTGGTTGACCATGCTGACGTTAAAGGCCTGCTCGGCGGAGATGGGCTGAGCGGTGTAAAACATCTCCTTGGCGATCTTGGGGCCGAGCACGTTGATGAAGTGCACGATGCCGGAGGCGTTGTAGGGCAGCCCGAGCTTGGCTGGGGTGATGGCAAAGGTCGCGCCCTCGGCGCAGATAATCATGTCGCAGGAGATGCAGAGGTCGCAGGCCCCACCCCAGACAGAGCCCTCCACCATGGCGATGACGGGATAGGGAAAGTCCTGCACGCGCCGCAGCAAGGTACCGAGGCTGTCGTGGTAGTTCAGCGGATCGCGGCGGGACTCCGGCAGCTCACGGATGTCGTGCCCGGCACTCCACACCTTCACGCCCGGCTCGGCTCGCAGGATGACCGTGTGGATCTCCTGCTGCTCAAACTCGTCGAAGCCAGCCACGAGCTCCTTGACCAGCTCGCCGCTGAGGCAGTTGCGCTTGGCCGGGTTGCTCATCATGAGCACACCCAAGTGCCCTTCCGTGAATTTTTGAATCAATGCCATGAGCGCACCATGACGGGCCGCCCCGCATTACGCAATGCCGCCGTGCGCCACGAATTCAGTATAAGCAAAAGACGGCGAGGTTTGAGACGGAGCGATAGGGTGACGGGGGAAAAGGAGAGGAGTAGACTGCATTAGAGGAAGCAGCTAAAATTTCACTGACTTGTCTGCCTCTGAGTTTGATTATAGTAAATCATATATGGCCCGCATGCGTTCCTTTTTTCCCAAAACCAGCATCCGGCCCGTTCATTCGGGAATCCATCCTTTACATTAAGCAAAGCTGCTTGCAGAGTTAGACCTATAGGCCACAGCTCACCTTGCCTGAGCGACTGTTTACTTGGCTCCACGCACACAGCTACCATCAATTAAGAAGAACCTGAATGAAGTATCTAAAGACACTGCTACTCGCCCTTACATTAAGCGCCTCGACATCCTTTGCCGCTGTTCTGGTGACCGTTGAACAAGTCGGTGCGGACGTCGTCTTCAGCTTTAGCGGCAGCCTATTTTTCTTAGGTGAGCCCGATGGAAGTGGGGTCAATGCCGAAGTGGGCGAGACACAATTCCTGTCTTACAACGGCATGTACGATACGCACGCATCCGGCGTTCTTTTAACCACGGGCTTATGGACAACGGTTACCACGCTAGGTGGTTTTCCTTCTGGAGATTCATTCAGTTTTTCCTCAACTTCCGTGGACGCACCCTTGGGATACTCCTCCGGCTCTCCCCTCAGCGGTACGGCCACATTTGCCAACAAAGATCTCGTTTCAGACATGGGCTTCACGCCGGGGGATTCGGGCTCGTTTTCCGGAGGCGGCAACACAATCAATTTTACCGTCGTCCCGGAACCCTCCACCTGGGCCACCCTCGCTGGCGTCGCCATGCTCGGCTTGGCCTGCTGGCGCAGAAAGACAAAAGTCTAAAGTCGAAAGACGTAAGCTTTGCAGAACAACAAGCCGTGGCCGCAACGCTGCGGCTTTTTTCATGGGCGCCGTCGCAGTCGATAGTGACGCACAAAGCGGCAAGGCCTGCCGAACATCATAAAAAAGCACGCTCCTTACAGGGAGCGTGCTTCCGAAAAAGGGTTGCCTTCCGTCTCAGGCCCGGCGGCGGCGGTAGGCGACGAGGCCCAGCGCGGCGACACCGAAGCCCTACCTGGGGCGTTGCCCCAGGCTACGTTCAGGCCCTTGGCCTGAAAGAGTCACGCGGCGAAGCGCTTATAAAAACGCAGCGCGTCTTGTCCTCAAGCCGCAGTTCCATCCTGTGAGGCAAACGCGTGCGGATTGGGACAATCCGCGCTACCTAATAGCTTACGGCGGCCGCTCGACGCTGACCGTGTCGGAGCCTTTTTCGTTGCCGGTGTCGAGGATGACGTAGACGCGAAAGCTGGCGGTGGAGCCCGTCTGGGCCAGGCCGAAGGTGGTCAAACATTCGCGGGGGGTGGAGGGGGCGGCGTGGGCCACGACGTGCTCGTCGCCGGTGTCGTACTTGTCGCCAGGGCAGCCGCGCACCTGGTACTCCTTCAAGGTGGCCTCGTCACTGGCCTCCCAGGTGATTTTGGCCCGCGCGGAGGCCGCATCCCAGCTCGCGGCGGCGGCGACGGGCTTGGGCGTGTGGCCGGGCTTGGGCGTGAGCGCGGGCAGGCTGGTCACATAGGGGCTGCCCTCGGGAAACATCCCGGGGACGAGCTGCCGGTACTGCTTGAGTACGCTGTAAATCCGCTTCTGGAGCGCGTTGCGGCGGGCGCGGGTCAGCCGCAGGACGGCCCCGGCGCGCGTCCAGGCGGTGTAAACGGCGCGCAGGGCATCGAGCTCCGCCGCGAAGTCCGCCACGGTATAATCCCCGATGAGCAGGACCGGCTCCCCGGCGGCGTTGAGGGCCTCCCATAGGGCCTGCACCTCGACCAGGGGCGCGAGGAACTTGCTCTCGGCGAAGGAATCCTCCGGCTGGTAGGGCAAGGCCTCGGCCCAAGGCTCATTTTCGTAAAGCGCGCGCACCCGGGCGGCAAACTGCTGGAAGCGGGCGATGAGCGACTGCTTGGCCTGCTTGATCGAGCCCGAGGCGAACTCCACCGCGTTCAAATCGGCGATGACCTGGTCCCGCTCGGCGATGAGCGACTCTCGCAGGGCCTTGAAATCGGGCAATGTGACCCCGCCGCCGACCACGATGGGCCCCGCCGCCCCAAGCGCGGCGTCGGCCGACTCCCAATGAGCGATAAATTCGCTCGTGGTGGACACATAAGAGCTGGGAGAGGTCAGCGGCATGACGAAAGCAAATAAAAAGTTTCTGTACGCATAATAAAATTTGCTGTTTTTTCAATCTATTAAGTCCTTTTTTTTATAATTTTATAAAATAGTTTTATAGTTTTTGTTAATCGCAAAGCTCTTTAAGCTGCTTATAAAATCCTATTATTTAAAAGTTTTACTCCTATTTTTGACTTTATAAATGTCTTAGCCCGTCTTGACGACCTGATGGTGTTTGGAGCCGTATTTTACTTTGCTTTTGGGCAGAATTAACCGACGCATTTGCGCCTGCGTCGTTCTGCCCATGGTAAATTGGGCCCTACTCAGGCAAAAATAGGTTGTCATTAGGCTCAATAATAGACTACTTTGAAAACGCTTTTCCAGATGACTGCTGTTCTGGAAGCTGTCGGACTTAAAAACACTACTGTTCTACCATGAAAATCAAAGCCGCTCTCCTCGCTGCTGCCTGCATGGCTTGTGTTAACCACAGCCACGCGGCCATCCAGTTGGAAGTCACCGGCGGCATCAACTCGCCGCTAACCGTCCAGATTCTTGAAGGGGATGTTTTCCTGACCACGGATGCCGATACCGGAGTATTTCTTGTCGTTTTTGAAAACTTCTGGAATAGCTCCAGCAGCGGTTTCTCAGGTGGCTATAGCACCGATACCATTTCCATGACGACGGCTACCAGCTCCGCATTTACGGGGGCCTATGTCGGGGGGATTATTACCGCCGCCGATTTAACCTTAGGTTTTAACGGGAGTGGCTTTACCAGCGGGCTATCCATGACCCTTGGAACAGGGACACGCACTACCAGCAACAGCCTTATGCTCGACTACACGTCGATCAATGCATCCGGCAATGCCTATATTTACCGAGATACAGATAATATCGCCTCTGGTCCTATAGCGTGGAGCGCCGTCCCCGAGCCGTCGACCTACGCCGCGATGTTTGCCACCGCCGCCCTCGGCCTGGCCTGCTGGCGCCGGAGGAAGACGAAAGCCTAAAGACGAAAGTCGAAAGCCCTTCCTGGGCAAAGCCTCACCTGCCTTTAGACTTTAGCCTTTCGACTTTCGACTCCTACACACCTTAACCACACCACTACCATGAAAATCAAAACTGCACTCCTTGCCGCCGCTTGCACGGCGTTCCTCTCACTCACGCCTGCCCAGGCCATCATCAACTTCTCCGGGGACATCACCGGCAGCGGCGGCACGGTGGAGATTACGCAGTCCTTTGACATCACCGTCACCACAGCAGGCTCTGCAACGTACCTAATGCTGGATAACTGGGTGAGCACGAGCGATGGCTCAAATGACGGCATAGACGTGATTCCGGACAGTATCAACTACCGCATCAATGGTGGCGCTGTGCAAAGCGTAACCGTATTGGCTATACAAGACAACTTCAACTTTAATTTTTTAGCTATAACAGAAACTGACGGAGCTTTTTCTTTCATTGAAATCCCATTAGCGGTCAATGACGTTATAACCTTTGAGGCACAAAGCTGGACCACTACCGCTAATGCCACCTGGAACCCACAGGCCATCCAGGATTACAGCGGCGACGTGTTTCTCATGACCACCGATCTAACAGCGCTGAGCGACCCGACGCCCCTCGTCCCCGAGCCCTCGACCTACGCCGCGCTGGCTGGCGTGTTTTTCCTCGGCCTGGCCGTGTGGCGCAGGAGAAAGTCAAAAGCCTAAAGACGAAAGTCGAAAGCCCATGCAGCGTGCCTCTTGACCAAGCTTTAGACTTTAGCCTTTCGACTTTTGACGCCTACACACCTTTACCACACCACTACCATGAAACTCAAAACTGCACTCCTCGCCGCCGCCTGCGCGGCCCTCCTAACGCTGCCTGCCCAGGCTATCCTTTCGATTACGAACTGGGCCATAACCACCGACAGCCTCTCCTTTGATATCACGGGCGATGCCGCCTCGGTTGCAACACCCAGCAACAATCCCGACACCCTCTATGTCGGCCCAATCAGCAATGACACCTGGATCAATTCCAGCGGCGGCGCGACATCCTTTTCCGGGACGGCAGATGAGGTGGCCATCGCAGGAGCCAACGCTATAGATGTTGGAGGATTCGCTGACTACATTTCTTTTTCGACCGGGGGCATACCCATGGACTTTACTAACGGTGGCACCATCAGTATATCGGTAAACTTCTCAGGTGTCAGCGGTCAGTTCACCCCCGCCAATATCGATGTGAACGACGTCATCATCTCCTGGGGCTTCAACACCACGAGTCAATTCCCGGATCCGTCGACGCAGCTGAACACCGTCCCCGAGCCCGCGACCTACGCCGCGCTGGCGGGCCTCGGCGTCATGGCCCTGGCAGGCCTGCGCCGGAAGACGAAAGTCTAAGGACGAAAGGCAAAAGCCCGTGGGGCAAAGTTTTCCGAGAGGTCGTGCCGGTAGGTGCGGCCTTTTTTGTAAGCACCACACCCATTGCCCCAAAAGGACCCTTCTGCCCTCACCTTTCGACTTTCGTCTTTTGTCTTCCTCCCTCCTTCGCCCTTGCCCTTCTGTGTCGATTGGCCTAGACCCTGCTCTGACTCGATAAGAGCATCATGCCGAAGAACATCGGATTTATCTCGACCCGCTTTGCCGGGACGGACGGCGTTTCCCTGGAGAGCGCCAAATGGGCGGAGGTGTTGTGGGACAGCGACCGCCACGTCTCCTTCTGGTACAGCGGCCGCAGTGACCGCGAGCCGGGCATCTCCTACGTCGTGCCGGAGGCCTACTTTGGCCACCCCGAGAGTGACTGGATTAACGAGCGCTGCTGGCGCCTCACCCGGCGCGACCCGCTGGTGACCGCCCGCATCCGGGACGCCGCGGATTATTTAAAAGGCACGCTCTACGACTTCGTGCGGCGCTTTGAAATCGACCTGCTGGTGCCGCAGAACGCCATTACGATCCCCATGCAAATACCTTTGGGAATCGCCATTACGGAATTTCTGGCCGAGACCGGCATGCCCGCCATCGCCCATCACCACGACTTTTATTGGGAGCGTACGCGGTTCAGTATTGGATGCGTCAATGACTACCTGAGCTGTGCCTTTCCGCCCGCGTTGCCGAACATCCGCAACGTCGTCATCAACAAGCAGGCTGAGGAACAGCTCGCCCTGCGCACCGGCCAGAGCGCGTTGCTCATCCCCAACGTCTTCGATTTCGACAAGCCAGCGCCGCCCCCCGACGACTACTCCAAGGATGTCCGCTCTGAGATCGGCCTCTCCGACGACGATATCTTTGTCCTCCAGCCGACCCGCGTGGTGCCGCGCAAGGGCATCGAGCATGCCATCAAAATCGTCGGACGGCTGAACGACCCGCGCTACAAGCTCGTCATCTCCCACGAGGCCGGTGACGAGGGCGACGACTACCTGCACATGCTTCAGGAAATGGCCCGCGAGGAGGGCGTCGACATGCGCATCATCGCCGACCGCGTCGGGGAAGTGCGCCAGTACGACGACCAGGGTCGCAAAATCTACACCCTCTGGGACATCTATCCGCACTGCGACATCGTCACCTACCCCAGCACCTACGAGGGCTTCGGCAACGCCCTGCTGGAGACCATCTACTTCCGTAAGCCGCTGGTCGTAAACCGCTATTCCATCTTCGTGCAGGATATCGAGCCCAAGGGCTTCCGCTTCGCCGTCATGGACAACATCGTGACCAACAAGGTCGTCAACGAGGTCAAACGCATCCTCGACGATCCCAATTATCGCAAGGAGATGATTGAGCACAATTACCGCGTCGCCCGGCGCTTTTACTCGTACACCGTGCTCCGCCGCAGCCTGCGAACGCTCATGACATCACTGACGGGGTTGAGCTAAAAGCCTAAAGCGAAAAGCTGAAAGCCATGGAAGACCTACTAAATGAACAGAGCACCGTCGAACTTCATGAGCCCAAAGTGGAGTTTTACCAATCCAACTTTGAGCGACTGGAAGTTTGGAAGCGTGCCTGTCGTTTAGCCGTACGGGTTTATCAAATTACACGAGACTGGAAGGACTGGGGCCTGCGTGATCAGATTAACCGTGCCGCCATTTCAGTACCTTCTAATATCGCAGAAGGCTCGGAGCGAGGCACCGATCCAGACTACGCACGCTTTTTGCGAATCTCAAAAGGCTCCAATGCAGAACTGCGAACGCAACTATACATCGCGAATAAAGTCGGCCTTATTGAACCAAGCACCGCAAAAGAACTTATCCACGAAACCATCGATATAAGTCGTATGCTTCAAGGCCTCATCAATCAAATGAATAAACCATGAACACGTTGGCTTTAAGCTTTTCGCTTTTCGCTTTCAGCTAATAACAATGATCAAACCCATCTCACACGAGCAACTCGCCAAGGTGCGGCGGCGTCTGCGCTTCCTCTATGGGGATCAGGCGGACAAGCTGGCCGAGCGTTTCTATTATCTGGTCGGCCGCTACGGTGTCGGCCTGGCACAACGCGAGGCAGAGCCGCGACGCTGGGACCAGAAGGACGTCATGCTCATCACCTACGCCGACATGGTTCACAAGGAAGGCGAGCGGCCCCTGCAAACCCTGACGAAGTTCTGCGCCGACCACCTCAAGGGCGCGGTCAGCACCGTGCATATCCTGCCCTTCTACCCCTGGAGCAGCGACGACGGTTTCTCCGTCATCGACTATCGCAAGGTCCACCCCG
The DNA here is from genome assembly GCA_030432235.1 of Verrucomicrobiia bacterium. Taxonomy (GTDB): domain Bacteria; phylum Verrucomicrobiota; class Verrucomicrobiia; order Opitutales; family Cerasicoccaceae; genus JAUIHT01. Next base: position 375,136 of record JAUIHT010000003.1, read on the forward strand.
ACTACGGCAAGTGGGACGACGTCGAGGCCCTCGGCAAGGAGTTCGCGCTGGCCTTCGACCTGGTCTGCAACCACTGCTCGGTCCAGAGCCCGTGGTTCCGCGACTTCCTCACCGGCATCGCTCCTGGCAAGCATTACTTCCTCGAGATGGACCCCAAGACGGACACCTCCGCCGTCTTCCGTCCGCGCACCAGCCCGCTCCTGACCAAAACCCAGACGCGGTACGGCGAATCGTGGGTCTGGACCACCTTCAGCGCCGACCAGGTGGACGTGAACTGGCAAAACCCGGACCTGCTTTTCGAGTTCCTCGACATCCTCTTTCTCTATTTAAGCAAGGGCTGCCGCATCCTGCGGCTGGACGCCGTCGCCTTCTGCTGGAAGGAGCTCGGCACGAGCTGCGTCCACCTGCCGCAGACGCACGAGCTGGTCAAACTCATCCGCGACGCGTGCGAAATCGTCGCACCCGACACGCTTATCCTGACCGAGACCAACGTCCCGCACCCCGAGAATATCAGCTACTTCGGCGAGGGCGACGAGGCTCACATGGTTTACAACTTCAGCCTGCCCCCGCTGACGCTCCACGCCCTGCTGACCGGCAACGGCCACTACCTGACTAAGTGGGCGAGGGCCCTCGACTACCCCGCGCAGAGCTGCACCTTCCTCAACTTCACCGCCTCCCATGACGGCATCGGCGTCGGCCCGGCTCGCGGTCTGCTGCCCGAGAAGGAGCTGACCAAGGTCATCAAGCAAGTTGAAACGCGCGGCGGCAAGGTCTCTTACAAGGCCCTCGGGGACGGCTCCAAGATCCCCTACGAGCTCAACATCACCTATGCCTCCGCCCTCGACGACGAGAAGGACCCCGCCCTCGGCCAGGAACGCTTCCTCTGCTCGCAGGGCATCGCGCTGGCTCTCAAGGGCGTGCCCGCGGTTTACTTCCACAGCCTCATGGCCACTCCCAACGATCAGGAGGGTGTGAAGGAGAGCGGCATCCCGCGCCGTATCAACCGCCATAAGTTCACCGAGTCCGAGCTGCTCGGCGTGCTCTCCGAGGCCGAGGGCCTCCAAGCGCAGGCCTTCCGCCGCTACGTACAGCTCTTGCGCCGTCGCGCCAATTACCCCGCCTTCCACCCCGACGGCGCACAGAAAATTCACAATCTCGGCGACCACTTCTTCTGCCTCGAGCGCACATCCCGGCTGGGCAATCAGACCGTCTACTGCGTCTTCAACCTCACCGCCGAAGCCCAGACATTGAAGAATCCGGCCAACTCTGAGGCCCTGGCCAAAGCCAAGAAGTTCTACGACATCGTCTCCGGCAAGACCTACTCCAACGGCAAGAAAGGCGTCAAACTCGCCCCATATCAGTTCCTCTGGCTCGTTCCCCGTGAGGAGTAAGGCGAAAAACCTTTATTAGAGGGCTGAATGAGATATACTCAGGTTATCTCATGAAGCGTATCGTTAAGGCACTGCTGATCCTTCTCGGCGTCCTCATTGGCGCCTACCTCGTCGCCACGCTGCTGATCAACATCCATGGCGAGCGCGAGCTACAAAAGGCTCTCGCCCGAGCCGAGGCCCAAGGCATCTCCATGGACTGGAGCGACTACGTCCCCGACCCCATCCCGAATGAGGAAAATTTGTACGCCCTGCCCGAGTGGGAGCGGTTTTGGAATAAGAAGTATAAGTTCTCCCAAACCGACAATAGTCTGTCCAAGACCGTTTCCTTTCTCTATCCAGAAGACTGGCGGACCGGCAACCTCTTCCCCGAGCGTTGGTTTGCCCACAAGCAAAAGCAGTACAAGAATCGGCTGGGGCTCGATCTGAACGACGAAGCCGCCGTCTGGGGGCAGGTGGACCAAGAACTGGCCCCTTATCGCGAAGACCTGGATGCCCTGGTGCAAACCGCCTGGAGCCGATCCGGTTTCCAGTTACCCTACGATGGCAGCGAATCACCCTTCATGTTTCCGCTCTTGTCCTTCGGGCAAATGCGCAACTTCGGCCGCGCCTTGTGCCTAGATGGCATACTCGCCCTCCAGGCCAGCGATACGGAACGTGCCTTCGGCAGCCTGCAAACGCTGGGCAGAATCAGCGCACTCAACAGTGATGCCCCATTCGTGACCAGCCAGATGGCCTCACAGGTGATTTTTCACAATAACTTCATGCCCCTCTTCTACTCCGGGCTCCATGACGGGCTCTGGAGCGATGAGCAGCTCGCATGGGCAGAGAACTACCTCGGCGACATCCACTATCTGGAGCGCACCTTCTGGTCCGTTCGCAGTGAGATGGCCGCCATCTATTCCGCATGGAATGAGTGGCTGGACTGGGACATGGTCCAGATGTTTACCGACTGCGAGGGCAGACCGCCGAACAGCGCCGAGGCATTCGGGCTCAACCTCGCCCCCGACGGTTATGTAAAAGCCAACCTGGCCAAAGTGCTGGAAGGCCACGAAATTCTGGTCAGCAGTTTTAATCCAGAGACTGGAAGTTTCGACCCGGAGATAATGAAAGCCTATAATCAATTCGACGAGGAACTGGACGAGAATGCGGGTATTTTCTATGCCCTTGCGGCCATGACCATAGGCGTCTTCGACGGCTCCGTATCTTACGCCCTCTCCTGCGACGCCTACGCGCGCATGGGAGCCATTGCCTGCGCTCTGGAGCGCTACAAATTGGCCGAACACACTTATCCGGATAACCTTAATATCCTCGCACCTACTTGGATGGCCGACATCCCCGGGGATCCCGCAGCGGACGGCGCGCCCTTCCACTACGAAGTTGTCGATAACCGCGCGGCCTACCGGCTCTGGTCCCTGGGCGGAAACCGCCTCGACGACGGCGGCATCGTCGCGTTGGAGGACTCCGGGAGCAAAGTCCGCAATGACGCCGGGGACTGGGTTTTTCCCTATCCGAAGGCTCCAAATCAGGGATAAACACGTTCCAGAGCGGAAAAACGCAGAGAAATGCCATGAAATCCGCTTGTCTTAAGCGATATAGAATGCTGAAATAACCGTTCTCACATGCCCCGGCGTAAAGTAAATCTCCCCCTCATCGAAGTTATCGGTGTCAGCCTCCTCCTTCACGTGGTAGGTCTGCTGGTGCTGGGCGGTTTGACCATCTGGCAGGTCATCCAGCAGCCGGAGCCTGAGTTTGAGGCGCCCCCACCCCCACAGGAAGCCATTCAGCCCCAAGAGCTTAAGGTACGCCTGCAAAAAACTCAGCAGAAGAGCCGCCAGCCCACCCGCGTCATGCAGGTGCAGAATCTGAGCAACCTCAATCTGCCCAAACTGGATATCAACATGCCCACGGTGGACAGCCGCGTGTCCGTCAGCGCAGGCGCCGGTGGCGGTGGCATAGGCCGCGGATTCGGGGCCGGAGGACTGGATATGTCCAAATCGGCGGTAAACTTTTTCGGCATCAAGTCCACTGGTGAGAACATCGTCTTCATCGTGGACGTCACCCGAAGCATGCTGGAGCCGAAGCGCGGGGACGTCTGGGGCTTCAACCGGGTCAAGGAAGAGATCGGCAACATGATCGACGGCCTCAGCCCGGGTACCCTGTTCAATATCTACGCCTACGAGCGCGGGCTGGACGTCTACAGCGTGCGACCGATGCCGGCCACTCCCGAAAACAAGGAAGCGGCCAAGAAGTGGATTAACCAGTACTGGGCATTTCAAGGAACCCGCATCGTCGGGAGGCAGGGCGCTAATTCCAACAACTACCGCCCCACCTTCACTGAGGACATGGATGTGCGTCGCAACAAGGTCATCACCAAGGGCAACGGCAGCAACTGGTCCGCCGAGCTTGTGCCTATCCCCGAAGAGCAGTGGGGCCAGGGCAGCAATTCCACTTCACGCATGGAGCTGGCCCTGCTGGCAGCCTTTGAAAACTACGCCGATACGATTTTCATCATCACGGACGGCACGCCTCAGGTTGCACGCGACATCAAGCAGGAGGAATTCAATGCCTGGGAACGCGCCCGGGCCAAGTGGGAAATCGAGGAAGAAAAGGTCAAAGGCACGCCCAAATGGCAGGCCTACCTGGATAAACGCCGGGAATATGAGCAAAAGGTGGCCGCCTACAAGGAAGAGCGCCGTAAGAAAGGCCTGCCGCCGGAAATCCGTGAAAATAGCCACATTGGAGGCATCCGTCCGCCAGAGCCGCCCATGGGTTGGGCTCCCAACATCAGTCACCGCAACATGTCCTTCAAGGATATCAACGCCTTCCTTCGTGACCGCGCCCGCGAGCTTTACAAGGAGCGTGACCGCAGGCCACCCCCGATGCACATTGTCGGGTACGGTGTGGACGAAAAGGCTCAGGAAAATCTGGAAGAACTGCAAAAAGGCTTTCCAAGTAGCAAATTCCGCCACCTGAAGAGTGAGGATTTGAAGGAGCCCGAGAAGGAAGAGAAGAAAGACGAGAAGGAGTCCTTCTTCAACCCAAGCTGAGCCAGCGCTCTAGGCGATTTCCGCACCTAATCCCGCTAAACTGTCAAACAGCGCTTATTTTGCGAGTGGTGTTTGCTTCTGGCACATTAGCGGGAAATGCCCCGCTCGTACATTGCCCCGTTCGTACTTAGTGTGCTAGCACTGTCCCCGTTGCCCGCCGCAAATGTCTACCTGACCTACCACTGGCACTTGCACCAGCCGATTTATTGGCCGGAGCAGATGATCGGGCTGGACCGCTACCAGTTCGCCTACGACAGCATCCAGCTCAAGTTCAACGACCAGGGTAACTACTACGCTGGCTCTTCCTACGAGCATCCGCGCAACCACCTCTGGGACGGCGACGGCGGCGAGTACGACGCGGTCTTCTCCAAAGACGACCGCCGCAACGTCTATCAGGGCGGCGCACGCAACAGCATCGCCACTCTGGGCGGGCACCCGAACGCCGGTGCGTCCGTTTCCTATTCCGGTTCCCTGCAGGAAAACATCGGCAGCCTGGGGCGCCACAACTTCGGCGGCTACGGAACCGGCTGGGCCGACGGCTACCGGGAAGCCCATGGCTGGACCACTTCCGGAGGGCACCCCAAGGCCGACATGCTCGGCATGACTTACCACCACGCCTTTTCCCCGCTTCTGCCCAAGAGCGTGCTCCGCAAGGAGATTCAAATCTTCAAGGAAATCTGGTGGAAAAGCTGGGGCGGCAATCCCGACAAAAGCGACCACTCCAAGGGCTTCTGGCCCATCGAAGGCGCCTTTTCCCGCCACATGATCCCCATCCTGCTGGACGAGGGTTACGAGTGGAGCATCATCGCGAACAGCCACCTTGCGCGCACTTGCCAGAACTACATGGACGTCGCCCAGCGCGGCAACAGCGGCTGGAACATCGATCCGCCCAACCGGGCTGACCGCCTCGGGCCCAACGTCCCCGCCGACCAGTGGTGGAGCAGCACCATCGACGGCCGCGGCGGCGCTTTTCCCGCACCCTACGCCTACCAGGCCCACCGCGCCCAGTACATCGACCCGGCGACCGGCCAGGAGCGCCTGCTGGCCGTCGTGCCGATGTGCGACTTGCTCAGCTACCAAAACGGCTTCGGCACCATGGGCACGGGACAAATCGAATCCGAAATCGCCGCCTATCGCGACGCCCCTTACAACGACACCGGCGTCCCGCTCATCATCCTCTTCGCCCACGACGGCGACAACGCCTGGGGCGGCGGCAGCAGCTACTACTTCGAGAGCGTGCCCGCCCTCATGAACGAAGCCGCCTCCAAGGGCTACAAACCCAGCACCATCCAGCAGTACCTGAGCGAGTTCGATCATAACCAGATGCGCGTCGTCCACATCGAGGACGGCGGCTGGGTCAACGCCGCCAACGACTGGGGCCACCCGCAGTTCATCAACTGGCTCTGGCCACCCCAGCGCGACCCCACCAGCCCCGCCTACGACTTCAACGACCCACGCACCTGGCCCGACTTCGAGACTCCCGGCTGGACCGAGGACTGGCGCAACTGGGCCGTCATTGTCGCCGCCACCAACTACCTAGAGACCGCCGAGCAGCTCTGGACCGGCGACGGCGGCACCGTGGAAGCCTGGCGCATCCAGGAGCCCAACCAGCACGACGGCGCCAGCAACAACGCCAACTTCATCGAGCTGGGCTGGCATCTCTTCCTCGGAGGGCTCGACAGCGGCTTCATGTACTATGGCACCAGCCTCGACGACGAGGTCAAGCAGACCCTCGCCTGCAACCGTGCCCTCTCCCGCAGCGCGCCCGCCGATGGTGATTTGAAAGGCTGGGTCGAGGCCCGCACGGACGACGATGAAACCGCACCGACCGTCTTCAAGCCTCAACGTTATCCCTGGAATCCTGGCGGCATGGGCTGGGGCCCCAATACCGGCTACCGCACCATCGGCTTCGACGGCAACGACCCATGGCCCAGTGCCTTCCACGTCTGGACTCACGTCTACGATGTCTCCGGCGTGCAGAGCGTCACGCTCAAGGTCCGCATCGACAACGACGGGCTCAACCCGCTCGACCAGCACGAGAACGAGACCTACGCCGGTGGCTCATCCGTCGGAGCCTGGATTGACATCCCCATGACCAAGCGTTCGCTCGACCCCGCTTTCAACGGCGGCAACAGCCAGATCGACTTCTTCATGCTGCCCGACCGCATCGCCGACTACTACTTCGCCAAGGTCGAAGGCGCCGAGTACAAGGATCGCCTTCTCGACTACTACATCGAGGCAGTCGACAACCACGGCAACGTCCACCGCAGCGACATCCAGCACGTCTACGTCGAGGACGACGGGCTCGCCACCGACCCGCCTGACGTACCCACCGGCCTCGCCGCCACGCCGGTTTCCACCGAAAGTATCCAGCTCTCATGGAACGCCTCCTCCGGGGCCAGCCGCTACGTGGTTTACCGCGACGGCCTGGCCATCGCCGAGCCCTCCGCGCCCAGCTACACCGACACCGGTCTGACCGACTCGACCACCTACACCTACTCCGTCAAGGCCTTCAACGCAGCCGGCACCTCCGCCTCATCCGACGAGGCCATGGCCACGACCCTCTCGCCACCTCCGCCCGACCCCAACCCGCCCTTCGTTATGGACGGCGACCGGGACTTCGACGCTTACCTGCAAACCGCTCCCGGCATGACCCTTTACGCCGCCCTGCGCGGCACCAAGCTGTACGTCGCCACCTGGACCACCGGTAACGGCGCGGCCAATGACCATTTCATTTTGGTAGCCGACCAACTGCTACCAAACGCAACCACTGCAGCCCCCTGGGGTAAGGCGGGCTTCACCGCCGCCCCAGAGGGCTTACCTTTCCTCGCCGCCGAGGCCGACAACGCTTACCTCGGCTGGTTCAATGCCCCCGAAAGCGCCGCCGCCGTCAAATCCGCCACCGATGGCGAGCAGATGGAAGGCGTCATCGACCTGCGCGAAGCCTTCACCACCGTGCCCGATGTGGTTTACATCGCCGCCTTGGCCTATCCCACCGACGAAGGCGGCGCACTGGCCGCGCAGGCCCCCGACGGTAACGGCGACGGCAACGTCGACCTCGCCGAGTTTCTCGCCCTGCCACTGGTCGCCCTGAAGGACGTCAACGGTGACGGTGCCTGGGACCGCGCCGACCCGCGCCGGGACTTCGTCGCCCGCGCCGCAAAGATGCAAGGCGGCGAGCCCGGCCTCACTTGGGCCACCCTGCCCGGGCGCAGTTACCAAGTGCGCTACACCAGCGATTTCCAGACCTGGCACGACGCCCCCGACGGTCTCGTCACTGCCAGCTCCGCCCAGACCGAGCTCTCCTACACCTGGCCGAGCGCACTCGAAAACGGTACCCCCGTTTTCTTCACCGTCGAGCTGGTAGAGTAGTTCATATCGCAATCTCCGACGAATCCTTTTGACAAAAAGGCATGGAAGCGTCTGAACTTCAGCGTGCTCGGATTTTTATCGAACGACATCGGGATCGACCTGGGGACGGCGAACAGCCTCGTGTTTGTGCGCGACAAAGGCATCGTCCTGCGTGAGCCCAGCGTGGTGGCCGTCTACAACAACACCAAGAAGGTCCGCGCCGTCGGCCTGGAGGCCAAGCGCATGCTGGGCCGCACGCCGGGCAACATCACCGCCCTGCGCCCGATGAAGGACGGCGTCATCGCCGACTTCGAAATCACCGAGGCCATGCTGCGGCACTTCATCCAGAAGGTGGCGCACAACACCAAGCTCGTACCGCCGCGTGTCGTCGTGGCCGTGCCCTCCGGTATCACGGAGGTCGAGCGCCGCGCCGTGAAGGAGTCCGCCATCCACGCTGGGGCGCGCGAAGTATTACTTTTGGAAGAACCCATGGCCGCCGCCATCGGGGTCGGCCTGCCCATTGAGGAACCCGCCGCCAACATGATTGTGGACATCGGCGGCGGCACCACCGAGGTCGCGATTATCTCGCTGGCCGGCGTGGTCTTCACCCGCTCGCTCCGCGTCGGCGGGGACGAAATGGATAACGCCATCATCGGCTACATGAAGCGCGCTTACAACCTCATGATCGGCGAGCGCATGGCCGAGGACATCAAGATGCGCATCGGCTCGGCCTACCCGCTCGAAGAAGAGATGACCATGGAGGTCAAAGGCCGTGATTCCGTCGCCGGGCTGCCCAAGACTTTGCACATCTCCTCGCAGGAAATCCGCGAAGCCCTCGCCGAAGTTTTCAACAGCATCATCGAGGTGGTACGTTCGGCGCTCGAACGTTGTCCGCCGGAGCTTTCGGCCGACCTGGTGGACCGCGGCATCGTCATGGCTGGGGGCGGCTCCATGATTCGCAACCTCGACCGCCTCCTGAGCGAGGCCACCGGCCTGCCTGTCATCATCGCGGACGACCCCCTCAGCGCCGTAGCCAACGGCACCGGCCTTGTCCTGCAGGACCTGTCCTGGTGGCTGAAGGACAACGCGTAGGAGGTTAGACAAAAGTCAAAAGTCGAAAGCTAGAAGTTTAAAGCGTACTAATACCGCACTACTGAGCTTTAGACTTTCGACTTTTAGCTTTCGACTCTTAGCTTCCTTCTGTGTCCCGCCGCTTTTCCCATCTGAAGCCCCTCTTTGGCCTGCTCATTTTCCTGGCCTTGTGGTGGCTGGTGCCGGCAGGGGTCAAGCTGTTCACACGCGGCGGCTTTTACGAATTTCAGGCGCCGTTGACCGTTACCTCTTCGCACTTGCGCGACCTGCAAACCTACTGGAGTTTGCGCGGGCAAAGCGACGATGAGCTCATTGAGGCCGGACGCGACTTGGCCCGCATCAACGCGCAAGCAGCGCTAAGCCGCCAGCAAACCGAGACGCTGCGCGACGAGGTGGCGCGGCTGGAGTCCTTGCTGGAGCTGCCCGAAGCCGACGGCTACCATTACGAAATAGCCCGCGTGGCCCGGCGCGATTTGACCGCCTGGTGGCAGCGCCTGACCATTCGCAAAGGGCGTAATCACGGCATCGTCGAAGGCGCGGCGGTAGTCTACGCCGGAGGCGTGGTGGGCCGCGTGCGCGAAGTCCACACCTACACTTCTGTGGTCGAGCTGGTGACGAGCCCGGGCTTTCGCATGGCCGCGACGCTCGAGGGCGAGGAGCGCCCCGTAACCTACCAGGGGCTGCCCAATCCGCCCTTTGTGCCGCCGGTGGGCGAGGCTTTAAACATTCCGCCGGATATCCGGGTCAGCCCGGCGGACCCTAGGGCTCTTGTCTCCTCGCGCCTCGGCGGCGTCTTCCCCGAGGGGCTGACCATTGGCCTGGTGACCGAACTCGAACCGGGTTCTGACGGCTACTTTCAAAAAGGCACGGTGCAACTATCCGGTGAACTAGGCTCGCTCATGGAAGTGGCCGTGGCCATACCCGACAAACCCGCGGCGGAGGCCTTCGAGGATGGACTTTGATTTCCGCGGCCCCCTCCTGCTACTGGCCAATCTGCTGTTGCTCAGCCTGCTGCGGTTGCTCAACGATGCCCTCGGGCCGATGGGCCTGACGCTCTTTTTGCCCGCGCTCTTTTTGCTGGAGCCCGCCTTGGTCTTGCGCCTGCGCTGGGCCCTGCTGGTGGCAGGGCTGACCGGGCTGGCCTTCGACGCCTACTCGCCACTGCCTTTCGGTTTCAGCCTCGTGCTTTTCGCCGCCATGACGACTCTGCTCTTTGCCAATCGTCAGGGTCTGCGCCGGGCCTCCGCCTGGCAACATCTCTGGGTGCTGCTGGCGATCAACGCCTTGCTCTGGCTAGTCATGACTATCTCCATGGGACGCCCCTGGCTCGGTGAATCACTCTATTGGGAGCGTTCCCTCGCCGACCTTGTCGTGTCCTCCGTGCTGCTTTTCCCCATCGGTGCGTGGTTCCTTAGCGTGCAGCGCATGCTCGTCGAGCTGACCGGCCGCGAGTTCGACACCGAGATGGAGGGGTGAGTGGGGAGACAAGGAGAGCCGGAGATCGGGCGATAGAGAAAATGTATCACCGTTTCTCCACTTCTCCGTCTCTCCCGATCTCCATCACGCACCGACCTTGAAGAGGGCGACATCGCCGTCTTTGAAGAGGTATTCCTTGCCTTCGAGACGGTATTTGCCGGCGTCGCGGGCGGCAGCCACATTCCCGGCGGCAATGAGATCGTCGTAGCTGACCACCTCGGCCTTGATGAACTTGTGCTCGAAGTCCGTGTGGATGACCCCAGCGCATTGCGGAGCCTTCATGCCCAGCTTAAAAGTCCAGGCACGCACCTCCTTTTCCCCGGCGGTAAAGTAGCTGGCCAGCCCGAGAAGTTGGTAGGCCCCACGAATGAGCGTACTGACTCCGCTGCCTTTGACACCCAGCTCAGCCAGGTACTCGGCAGCCTCGGCGGGTTCCAGCTCGGACAGTTCTTCCTCGATGCGGGCGCAGATGACGCAGGAGCCAGCTTCGTGATGCTCGGCCGCCCAGGCGGCGACCTTCTCGGTGTGTTCGTTGCCGCCGGCGGCGAGATCGGCCTCGGCCACGTTACAGGCATAGAGAACCTTTTTGGAGGTCAACAGGGCAAAGCCCTTCATGCGGACGGCTTCCTCTTCGGTGACGGCGAGCGTGACGGCGGGTTTGCCGTCGTTAAGGTGCGGCACCAGGCGCTCGAGCAAGGCGACGTTGGCAACGGCTTCCTTGTCCTGCCCCTTGGCCTTGCGGCGGGTCTTATCGAACTGGCTTTCGGCGGACTGCAGGTCGGCCAGAACGAGCTCGGTATTGATGACTTCGATGTCGCGGAGAGGGTCGACCGAGCCCATGTTGTGAATGACATCCTCGTCCTCGAAGCAGCGCACGACGTGTACGATGGCGTCGACCTCGCGGATGTTGGCCAGGAACTGATTGCCCAGGCCCTCGCCCTTGCTCGCACCGGCAACAAGCCCGGCGATGTCCACAAACTCGATGGCCGCCGGAATGATCACCTGTGTCTTGGCGATGGCGCGGAGCGGCTCCAGGCGATCATCCGGCACCTCGACCACGCCCACGTTCGGCTCGATGGTGCAGAACGGGTAGTTGGCCGCCTCCGCCTTACGGGTGCGTGTGAGGGCGTTAAAGAGGGTGCTTTTGCCCACGTTGGGCAGTCCGACGATACCAGCTTGAAGCATGGGAAAAGAAGTAAGGAATAAGAAGTAAGGAATAAGGAGGACAAGACGCACAAGGGGGCGGCGCAAGAAGGAAAAACAGTGGCGCGCCGATTCATGGCTTGGATTCACACGCGGAAATCGCCATGGTACCGCCATGAGCAACTACATGATGGTTGGCGGCGACGGCAACGAGTACGGGCCCGTGACCGCGCAGGATCTTCGCAATTGGGTCAAACAAGGCCGTGCCAATGCCCAGACACAAGTCAAGCAGGACGACGGCAACTGGAGGAACCTCGGCTCCTTTCCCGAGTTCTCCGACCTCTTCGGCGCAACACCCGCGCCTATGCCACAGTCTGCCCCTTCGCCGGCCATGAGCATACCCATGACTTCGCCCCACGCCACCCCCTACTCACTGACGGGCGGCGGTACCTCCGGCAGCGCACGCGAGGCCGTCATGGGTGTGATAGCTCCCCTGGCCGCCGCAGGCGGTTGGATGAAGATGATAGCAGTTCTTTGCTTTATCGGCGGCGCTCTTAACGTACTCAGCATCTGGGGCATCGTTATCGCGTGGCTACCTATCTGGCAGGGGGTGCTCCTCTGGAAGGCCGCCGGACGCGCCCAGGCCGCTCTGATGGACGGCAGCGAGATGACCGCGGAGGCCGCCACCAAAAGCCTGAAGACCTATTTCACCCTCATGGGTGTCATGGTCCTGTTGAGCATTATCGCCGCTGTAGGCATCATGGTCCTCGCCTTCATCATCGGCTCCTCCGGGGCCGCCGATGAGTGGTTCCAGTACTAGGACGCGCCGAGTTTCTTAAAACGGCACGCCGAGCTGAACGAGGATGCGCTCCTCGACCTTGTCCGCACCGGGCCCGACGATGTTGTCGAAGTTGTACTCGTAGATGACACCGGCTTCGACCCAGTCGGTCACGTCGGCGACAAAGCCCGAACGAAAATCATAAGCGTATTCGACCGGCTGGCCGGGATTATACTCGGCACTGCCCTCCTGCTCCAGACGCAGGGAGTGGTTGATGTGGTAAACAAGGTTCTGGTAGAGCGTGGCCAGGCCCAGCCAGTGCTGGTCGAAGCCCTGCGCGTCGATGTAACGACCAGCGATCGCCGGTGTAACCGCTAGCTCAATACGCTCCTCCTGAAGGAGCTTGTAACCAATCCCCAGGCTCTGCGTGGCGGAGTGGTCGATGTCCCGCAGCATGTCCTTGAGGTAGATCGAACGTGTTTGAAAGGACCACAGGTCAGTCAGGTGATGCGTCCAGCGAAAGCGTGTGGAGTAGCGGTCGATGTTCTTGGTATCAACACCCTGCGGGGAGGTTTGCAGGCCGTAATCGTAGGCCCCGGCGAACAGGTACTCGTTGTCACCGGAGGTCCGTGTTGCCTCGGCGGCAAAGACCACACTCTCCACTGTGGAGTCGGTGTTGAGTCGGCTGAAGCCGAAGTTTGCCACGCCTGACCAGCCTTCCGGCAGGAAACGCTGGGACAGCGCACGCATTCCGGTGGGCTCCTCCTGCAACTCGACGGGCTCGTCGTCACCGGGCAGGTAGTGGGAAGCCACCGTCTCGGGTGGACGCCAGGCCAGCATAGGCGGAATGTATCCGGCGAAAGCGGAGTCCGCCGTCAACTCCACCTCAAGCGCATCCTCGGAGCCCTGCACGACGCCGAGATGCTCCGTCTCGAACTGTATGTTGCCATCACGGACGCCCAGGTAGTTCCCGCTGATGCGCTCTCCGTTGGGCAGGATAAGGATGTCGGCGCCCAGGCGCCCCACCACAATCAGCAGGAGTAGGGAAAACGATGCCGTTCGCCTGCCGATCATAAGTTAGAACGGCACCCCGAGGGCGAAGATGATCTGCTGCTCGCCCTTGACGCCGCCAGGGCCGACCGTGGTGTCGTAGGTATATTGGTAGTTCAAGCTGGCGTCGATCCAGTCGGTCAGCTTGGCCACAAAGGCGGCATTGAAGTAAGCCTGGTAGTCGTTGACATTGAGTGGGCTGACGCGAATCCCGGCGTCCTGCTCCACGCGGAAAGTCTCATTGAAGCGATACATCAGCTCGTCGCCAAAGGTGCCATAAAACAGCCAATGCTCATTGAAGCCTTCAGAGTCGATGTACTGGCCGGCAACACCGGGCAAGAGACTGAAGGTGAAGTCTTCCTCGTTGATAACCTTATAGCCGAGGCTAACCGTCTCGGTAACCTGATGATTGATATTTTTGACCAGGTCACGCAGATAGTCGGTGTCGGACTGCAGGAACCAGCGCTCCGTGAGATCGCGCGAATAGGTGAAGCCGCCGCCCCACTTGTCGAGGGTCTTGCTTTGCACGCCGTTGGCATCTTTCTGGCTGGTGAAATTGTAGAAGGCGTAGACACCGTAGTGATTCAGCCCGGAATCCTTCTTGGCGGTGAGGTTGGCGTTCCAGGCTTGGGAAGTGGTACTCGTGTCGACGTAAGATACACCGAAGTTGAATTTGCCAGACCACCCCTCGGGCACGATGTAGTCCACGTAGCTCTTGGCTTTGAGAACCCCCTTGTCGAAGGCGTTCTTCTCACTTTCTTCGTCGCCTTCACCCTCGGGCGCATCCGGGGGTGGCGAAATTTCACCCTCATCGGCAGCCATACCTGAGTTCACATCCGCCATGGCTTCGGATGGCGCCGGCACCTCCAGCGTGTCGGCCGGTGTAATGACAGTGGCTTCATCTGACGGAACCGTGATTTCACCGACCACATCGCTTTTGAAGACAATCTTGCCGTCTTCCTCGCGGACGAATGTACCGGTGAGGCTGTCACCATTCTTAAATTTGAGCGTGTCCCCCATCGCCATGGCGGGGATCAGGCATGCGAACGCAAGCGCAGTCAGTCGTGAAAGTACCATAAGCGTTAGGAGGTTTGAAAACCTTCCGAGCTATTTCAATGCCTTTCTGGCTAAAAATGCCCTTTTTGCATTCAACCGTCTTGCGGGTTGTGGTGCGGACTGAGCACTCCCGCGAGGGTCACGCCAAGCAAAAGCGCCTGCGCCGTGTAGTAAATCCACAGCAGGAAAACGACGAGGGTGTTGGCTGCTCCGTAGGCCGAAGTGATCCAACTGTGCTGCAGGTAGAGGTTTAGCAGCAAGCGTCCCAGTTCGAAGGCCACCAGCAGGAACCCCACGCCCCAAAGGGTCCCGCTCCAGCCAGGCGGATGAAGCGGCAACAGGCGAAAAACCAGCAACGCCACCACGGCAATAAGCACCACGGCCACCAGCCGTACTATCAGCCAATCGGTCACTCCCGCATGCACAGCCAGAAGCGGCGCCAGGGAGCCCGCCACCGCCGCCAGCCAGATACCCGCCGTCATGATGATGCCCGCGCCCAGGGTGAACAACAGCGCATGCAGACGCCCGATGAGACTGTTTTTCACCGCTTGTTTCATGTCCTTGGAGGTACAGCCGAGCAGGCGATTGACACTCACCCGCAGCCGCACAAAGGACAGCGACGCCGCCCAAAGGAACATCACCACCAGTACGATGGTCATCCACCAGGGTTGCCCTTTCCAATCACCCATATGAACGAGGTTAACCAGATCCGCGGCCTCGCTATTGGAGACAAAACCCTGCAGCCAGCGCTCGGCGCCCTCCCGCGCGCTTTCCTCCCCGAGAATGTGCGAAGCCGCCAGCACTGAGAACACCAGGATCGGCGCCAGCGAAAACATCGCATAGAAGGACAAGGCGGCGGACAACCCGAAGCCATCGGCCCGCAGCCAGGATTTCAATAAATCCATAATCACGCGCTTTATGGCCTTCCACATGCTTATTATTGAGGGGAAAGACACCGCGCGGGGCGAGCAACTTCGCTAAAAGTTTAACACAAACAGCCCTTGCCTGTGCGGCCCGATTCCACTAGAAATAACCACCATGAAAGAAGCACCAGGAAACGCCCTGAAGCCAGCCCATGCCCAGGCGCTGGTGGCGTTGCTCGACGACCCCGCGCCCACCGTCCAGGCGGCGCTGCTGGAGGAGTTCGCGCGCCTGGGTGAGGCCGGCGCGGTGCTCCTGCGTCAGCTGGCCGAGGAGGGCGCACCGGCTCAGAGCGAGGCTGCCCGGCGGCACCGGCGGCGCCTCGGCGCGGAGGACACGCAGGGGGCCTTCCTGCGCTTCATCCGCTCCACCAGCTACGAGCTGGAGACCGGCAGTATCCTGCTCGATCGCACCCTTTACCCGCATGTCGAGCCTTCGCAAATCTGCACGGTGCTTGATGAGATTGCGCGCCGCGTCAAGCAGCTCCTCATCAAACCTGCGACGCCCGCCGAGCAATGCCGCGTGCTCAATCGCGTGCTCTTCCACGAGTACGGCTTCCGGGGCGACCAGGAGGACTTTTACCACCCGCACAACTGCTTCATGCACAAGGTCATTGAGCGTCGTCGTGGGCTGCCCATCAGCCTGGCCATCATCTACCTGCTGGTGGCCTACCGCTGCGGCATCGAGCTGGAGCCCGTCGGCCTGCCCGGGCGCTTCGTCGTGGGCTGCTTCACCGCCGGAGAACCTTTCTATATCGACGTCTTCGAGGGCGGCGCCTTCCGCTCACGCGCGGATCTGGAGGTGCTCCTGGACAACTTCGAGCTGCCGCCGGACGACAGCTACTTTCTGCCGCTCTCCGTCGGGGACGTCATCCTCCGCTGCTGCCGCAATCTGGTTAACCAGTTCACCCGCGCTCATCAGGCCGAGAAAGCCAAGCTCTTCGCCCACTTTGTGCACGAGTTTGAGTCCGTCTATCAGGGGCAGAACTAGGCAAGGCAAAGCCTTGCATCGCCGTAATCGCTCATTGCCGAATCCATCTTTTGTGTTTTTTGTGCCTTTTCGTGGCGAAAACACATTCCAAGCCCCTGACTCTCGAAGACCTGGCCGACTTCCACCACGACGGCACCGCGCTGGCCGTGTTGGGGCATCCCGTCGCGCACAGCGTCAGCCCGCAGATGCACCGCGCTGCCTTGCTGGCCATGGCGCAAACGCATCACTGCTTCGCCGACTGGGACTATTTTAAACTCGACGTTCCGCCCGAGAGGCTACCCGAAGCGCTTCCGCTGCTTTGGGACAAAGGTTTCCTCGGACTCAACCTCACCATCCCGCACAAGGTGCAAGCCGTCGGCCTGGTCAAGGAAATCGACCCCGAGGCTGAGGCCATGGGCGCGGTTAACACCCTCAAGCGCCTTCCTGACGGCGGTTACGCCGGTTACAACAGCGACGGCTACGGCATTGAGATGGCATTGAAACGCAGCTTCGGCGCGGAGATCGAAGGAGCCGACATCCTGCTGCTCGGTGCTGGCGGGGCGGCCCGTGCCACCGCCTTCCACTGCCTCTTCCGGGGCTGTCGCAGCCTCACCATCGGCAACCGCAACCCTGAGCGCCTCGGCGAGCTGCTCCAGCTCCTGCACGAGCACGACTTCGCCGACCGCATCAACGGCTTCGAGCTGGATGGAAGCCCTTTCAACGAAGACAGCCTTCCCTCGTCATTCGCCACCCGCCCCTCGCCACTCCTGATCATCAACGCGACTTCACTCGGGCTCAAAGAAGACGACCCCGCCCCCATCGACCTCACGCCGTTCCAAGGCGCGGCCAAGGTCTACGACATGACCTACGGTGTGGACAACGCTCTCGCCAAACAGGCCCGAGAGCTCGGAATACCCTATGCCGACGGCCTCTCCATGCTCGTCTGGCAGGGCGTGCGCAGCCTGGAAATCTGGAGCGAGAGCGCCGTCCCGGCCCAGCCCATGATGTCCGCCGCCTGCCACGCCAAAGGCTTCCCCGCACGGGACGCCTAAAAAGCACTAGCGCTCACCGAAGTCGTCGTAAGCGACGCCAGTGAGCGGGAAAATCGGGTGTTTCAAGCGTTTCGAGGAGATGTCTTCGAACTGGAGCCCAACGAGGAAGTCCGTGCTGATGAACTCGAGGAAGTCACGGCGCTGCACGACAAGGCAACGGCTCTCGGTGATGGCCAGGATGTCGGCGGTGGCAGTGCTGTTTTGCAGGAGGCTGATTTCACCGAAGAACTGCCCGGTGGCGAGCTTGGCCACGCGCTTGCCCTCTACCATGACCTCCAGCAAGCCGTCGTAGATGAGGTAGAAAAACTGGTTGCGCATGCCCTGACGAATAACGGCCTCGCCGTTGTGAAAGGCCGCGATGTGGGCCAGGCGGGCGAAGCGCGTCAGCGCCTGCGGGTGCCAGTTGTGGCACAGCTCAATGCGGTGCAGGAAGGAGTGCTTCTCAATGATGGCCTCGACTTCCTTCGCGCCGAGGTTGCGAACGATCAGCTCCTGGAAATCCGCCCGTGAAAGCATGAGCAGCAGGCTCTTGCGCGTGGCCCGGACGCTTCGCGTGCGCGGGACGTTGTGCAGCAGCGCGATTTCCCCGAAGACATCGCCGGGCTCCAGCTCGGTCACACGGAGGGGGCGGCCGGACTTGAGCTCCATCAGGACCTCCACCCCGCCGTCGTAGACAAAAAAGAGGTCGTCGCCGGGCTCACCCTGACGCACCACGAGCTTCTTCGGCTGGACCACCAGCCCGCGCACACGCCCGGCAATTTCATGCAGAAGCGCTTCGTCGAGTCCGCGCAGCAGGAGGGTCTTTTTGAAAAAGCCCACGATATCGGCGGTGGTCAGCTCGAGCTTGCTGTCGATATCGAGCTTGGGCTTACGGCGGGCCTGATACTCGTCGATGACGTTGAGGAGGTTCTTCGCGATAATCCAGGAAAGCGCTCCGAGGCTACCGAGGAAGAGCACCCCGATGATAGCCAGCACGATAATGGCAGTGAGACGGGCCATGCCGGAAGTCATGAACTGCCGCGAAAGTTCCGGGAGGTTAAGATCAAAAGCGCTCAAACTGGCCAAACAAACCGTGCCCAGCCAAGTCAGCGTGAAGGTACTGAAGATGAGCAGATACTTCTTGTCGGTGAACTTCACCCGCGCGTTGATGAGCGTCCAGAAGAGGCGATTCTGCACGAAGAGGAAGTCACGCGTCGTCGAGAGCGGATAACGTCGGTAGACACTTCGCAACAGCAGGCAGGCCGGACTGTGGCCCGTCGGCACGGTGACGTAGAAAATGCCCAGCAAGAGGATAAACTCCAGATGCGGATACCAGAACGCCACCATCCCGTTGATGAAGAACATCGGCGCCATCTGCATCAGAGCGATGGTCATCTCGCAGAGGCGACCGCCCATGCGGGCGTCTTCCACGTTGCAGTGAAAATGCGGGAAGGCGTGTTTCCACTTAAAGCCGACATCGTAGACCTCGCGGTCGAAGCCCACCAGCAAACAGGCCGACAGAAAGTAACCTATCGTCAACGAGCCGCAAATGAGCAGCCAGCCGACGAGGATTTCGATGAGATTGCGCGGCACCTCGATGGGATTCAACAACAGGGTAACGAACCCGAAGAGGATCGCCGCCACCCCGAACCAGTGCGCCATGCCGAAGCGCAGGCTGTGGTCCCACTCGACCGCCTTGACGCGCTTGGCCTCCGCCTGTTCCTGCCCATCCACCAGCAGCATGCCGGAGACCACCGCCTTCAGCACCAGCTCGTAAAGGCTCCGCAGCGGCAGGCATTTGCGCTCCGTGATGAGCAGCGGAATCAGCTCCTGCAGGGTCGTGGCCTCCTTGAATCGCCTCAGAAATGCCCACTGGTCCGTGTCGACGACCAGATATTGTTTGAGCGGCACCTGCTTGAGGATGAGGAACTCACCGTCCGTATCGCTGGCCTCGATGTCCTCCGATAGCTTGAGGAGCGCCTTGGTCAAAATATGCTGCTGGTCCATCCGTTAGTATAGCGTCAATAAATTATGAAAAACGACAACGGCGGTCAATCTTTTGCCTGCGCGAAAAGTGTTTGAAGCCTCGGGCCAGCAAGGTCTTATTGAGTGCATGACTCACGAAGAACTGGAAGAGGGCAAGACCCTGGCACTCGATTTTACCAAACTCAAGAAAGTCGCCGCTTGCGGCGAGGACATCGTCCCGGCGGTGGCACAGGACGCCGAGACCGGCGAGGTGCTCATCGTCGGCTACGCCAACGCGCTCGCGCTGGAAACCACCTTGAAAGAAAAGATGGCGACCTTCTGGAGCACCTCCCGCAACGAGCTCTGGATCAAAGGCAAAACCTCGGGAGACTTCCTCGCACTCGTCGAGGCGCGGGTGAACTGTGAGCAGAACAGCCTGCTGTATCTGGTCAAGCCGCAGGGCAAGGGCGCCTGCCACACCAAAGACGCCGAGGGCAAGACCCGCACCGGCTGCTACTACCGCCGCATCACCGACAGCGGCGAGTTGGAGTTTGTGTAATCGTGCGATTTCCTTGATCGTCTCCAGCGCCTGCGATGCAAATACAGACTCCAGCGAGCGCATCATCCGCCAAGAAAATGGGCGTGGGTGGCATGATCCTCCTGGTCCTCTTCGGCCTGTTCTTCGCCGGCATGGGCAGCTTTTTTCTGGCCATGATGCTACTGGGGAAAATGGAGGACGAGGGCGACGTCTGGGTCGGCTATGTCGTCAGCAGCGTCTTTATCGCGGTGGGCCTCGGCATCGCCGGCGGTGGTATCATTGGCTGGAAAAAGTCCAAGACGAATGCCATCCTCGCCGCACAACATCCAGACGATCCCTGGGTACTCAACAAACAATGGGCCAGCGGGCGCATCAAAGACAGCAACGCCGCCGGAGCCATGGGGATGCTGTTCTTCGCGCTCTTCTGGAACGCCATCTCCTGGACCATCACGATCGCTTTCTTCAGGGAAGGGAAGCAGGAGGAGGAAGCCGCCATGTACTTCGTGCTGCTCTTTCCCTTCGTCGGCATATTCATTGCCTGGTCGGCCCTGCACGCGTTGCTGAAGTGGTTCAAGTTCGGCAGCTCGGTCTTCGAGATGGCCGAAGTACCGGGAGTCATCGGCGGACAACTGGGCGGCATCATCCGCGCCAAGGCAGGCGTGCGTCCGCGCGAGGGAATCAAACTCGCACTGCAATGCATCTTTAAAAAGGTCACCGGCAGCGGAAAAAACCAACGCACCCACGAGGAAACCCTTTGGGAAAAAGAGCAGCTCGTGCCGCAAAGCGATCTCCAGGCCAGTGGCATGCACAGCCTCATCCCGGTGTTCTTCGACATCCCCTACGAATGCAAGCCGACCGAGGAGATTAGCCCCAGTCAGGAGCACTACTGGAAGCTTTCCGCCACCGCCAAACTGGACGGCATCGACTACGCCGCGGACTTCGTCGTGCCCGTCTTTAAAACCGCCGACAGCCGCCCCGATGCCACTCGTGCCGACACCGCTGGCGCGGACACAAAGCCCTTCGATGTCGCCGACGCCGTCGCGCTGAAGGAGGCAGGCATCGTCCTGAGTGAAACCGCCTCCGGCGCCGAGCTGCACTTCGAGCGCGGGCGGCGCGCCCTGTACGCCCTTTTCCCGCTAGCTATCGGCGGAGCTATGACCTTTGGAGCCGTCGCCATGGGAATCTTCAGCGATATCCCACTCATCTTCCCTATCTTCATTGGCGGTTTCGGGCTCTTTGTGGAAATCTCTTCGCTGGCCTTCCTCGTCGGCAAGGTCAGCCTGCGGGTCGATGCCACCCACCTGGAATACCGCAAGGCCGGCCTCGGCGGGGCCAAGCAGGAGCGCATCCCGGCGGAATCCATTACCAGCATCGAGCCCTACTCGACCATGACGGTCAACAGCACGGCTTTCTACGGATTCAAGGTGGAGCGCAGTGACGGCAAAACGTTGAATGTCCCCGCCAACATCAAAGGCCGACTCCACGCCGACACCGTCTGCCGTATTCTCAAGCGGCATCTGAAAAGGTAGAAGCGGCTTCCAGCCGCTTGCCAAAGCGCCAAGATGGCGCTTCTACGTCAGTTGCGGTCCGCATCGTCAGCATCAAGCTCTCCACGCAGTTGCTTATCCAGCGCCAGGCGGGCGTTCTCAGCGGAAAGATAATTCATATATGCCGTGTAGCGCTGGGCAGTGTCGAGAGTCTCCAGCAGATGCTGTTTCTCTTCGTCATTCGAACAGAGCGTAAACGCAGCCAAGTCGATGACCGCGTCGGCATCATCCACCGTTTCCAGAAAATTGAGCACCTCCTCGGGAACGCGTCCGCCGAGCCTGGCGTGGCTCTTCAGTACCTTAATCAACCGCCGCTTGTTGGCGGAAAGCACATCCGGCTCGGCGCCGGGCTCACTGGCCAACGGCTCGATTTCTGCCAGGCGATAGGGTTCCTCCTGAATAATGCGGCGCACACGCACACGCGTCAGCCCCTGCAGGATGAGGTTCGAGGTGCCGTTCTCGTTCTGGTGGCTCGCTCGCACGATACCGACGGAGGCAATCTCGTAGGGCGGCTCAAAGCGGCCATCGTCTTCAACCAGAGATTCGTTCTGGCCAGCCACGCAAAAGATACGCTCTCCCTCGAGCACATCCTCCAGCATCTGGCGATAACGCGGCTCGAAGATATGCAGCGGCAGCATGGCCTGCGGAAAAAAGACCACCCCGGAAAGCGTCATGACCGGTACCTCGCGCGGTATGCTGAACGCTGGCATAATTAACACTATGACTCGCAATCAGCCCGCTGGCAAGCCCACCGAACGAAAAGCTAGCCCATCCACGCGTTGACGTGCAGCAGGCGCTGGTCGGGCTCGGGCGTCTCAGCATAGTAAACTGCGAGGCGAAACCACGGCAGGAAGTCAGCCGGGACATCCGGGCGCTTCTTTTTCAACTCCTCGAAGAGACCCTCCGGCGAACGCCCCTGCAATTGATAGACCTCCTGCACACCGGCATCCAGCAGCCCGCGCGCGATTTCCACTTTCATGGAAGGAATCTTCATGAAAGACGAGGACAGCGCCGCAAAGTCGGTCTTTTTCTTCTTCTGTGGAGGAGCCATGGCAACAGTCAGTAGCCAACCAAGCCAATGAGTCAACCCTGACGCAACCTTACTACCACTCCGTATGCTCGCGGATCGCAGCCGTCAATTCGTCGGCCATTTTTTGGTCCTTGATGACGCTGGGATGATAATGCCCGCCAATATCCACAGGGCCGTCAAACTTGGAAAAGACGACAACATAGGCAGCGTCGAACTGCGCGGCAACCTCGGGCAGCCACGACGCTACAGGCTCGATGACCATCGGGCCGATGCTCAGGAACAGCTTGCTGTCCGGGGCAACCTCGCGGATGCGCTTGAGAAAGGCGACGTAGGCCTGACAGTAGTCATCCTTGTCTAGGGGTGCTTTTTTATCATCCCGGGTAGCCAGGTCATTGGTTCCCAGATTGATCACAACAACATCGGGAATGTAGCTCCCGTGGTCCCACTGAAGACTGGCGTCCGTGGGAAGCGTCTGCTCAAAAAGCACGGGCATGACGTTCTTGCGGTCATTCTCAAGACTACGATTGCGAAACAGGCCGTGGCCGGACCAGCAAATCATGGTCAGATCGGCGTTCAATTCACGCGCCGCGATGGCCGCGTACGACATATAGCCGTTCTCGTTGGTCACCGTATTGCCTTCTTTGACATCGGTCGCTTCATTGCCGTAGCCGCACGTAATGGAATCGCCTACAACCAGCATTTTGCGCTCGGGCGGCGGGACCGGCGACAGCTTTCCGTCTTCGGAAATCTCAAAACCGTAAAAGCGCACACTGCCCATGTACGGCTCGGTGCGCTTGAAAAGCCCAATGGTGTGGGGCACGCCGGGCTCCAGGTCTTCAGCCAGCGTATAGGTGTGCCGTCCGGCCTTGATTTCGAGAAAGTGCTGCTCTCCATCGATCACCACCGCCATACCGGTGACCTTCCCCTCATATAAGTCCAGGTCCGCCGAGATGGTCGAGCCGTCAAACTGCGTTTCAATCATGCTGCCGGTCCAACCGAAGCGATAATCGTCGCTGAAGCGACCGGCGTAGCGGATGGCGGGGTCCGACGGGTCGATCTTTTCGGCATGGACTGCCGAAAAGAGGGCCAACAGGCAAAAGAGGGGGAGCACCAAGGTATTTCTCACAAGTAAACGCTGGGTTAAAGAGATGGGAGTTTCTGGAAAACCAACATGCTGAAGGAGCGCGGACAGTGTCAACGCCGCCGTCGATTTTTCTCACAGCTCCGATTCCATCACTTCCGAGGGCCGGCAGGACTTGCAGCGGTCCTCCAGGAGCTTCGCCACGAGCCCGGTCCAGCCGGTTTGGTGGGAGGCACCGACACCGCGGCCGTTGTCACCGTCGAAGTACTCGTAAAAGAGGCAGAGGTCTTTGAAGTGCTCATCGCGGTACCAGGGGGCATGCTGACCGTGTACGGGGCGGTTGCCATCCCCATCGGGCATGAAGATATCGATGAGGCGACGGGCGATCTCGTCGGCAGCCTTGTCGAGCGTGACGAAGTTACCGGAGCCGCGGGGTAGCTCGACCTGCAGGCTGTCGCCATAGAAATGGTGATACTTCTCCAGGGCCTCGAGCAGGATGTAATTGACCGGAAACCAGATCGGTCCGCGCCAGTTGGAGTTGCCCCCGAAGAGGTAGCTGTGGGACTCGGCGGGCTCGTAGCTGACGGTATGCTCCTCGCCGTCGAAGTTCATCGTGAAGGGATGCTGTTGGTGGTACTTCGAGAGACTGCGCACGCCGTAGGGCGAGAGGAACTCGCTTTCGTCAAAGATATACTCCAGCACCCGCGTGAGGCGGTGGCGCGAAGGCAGGGCCAGCAGCATCTTGGCCTTGCGGCCCTTGCCGTCACCGCTGGCGAAGACCAGACTGGAGGCCTCGGCCTCGAAGATCTTGTTGTGGTGCAGGAACCACTGCATGCGGCTCTTGAACTCCGGGAGCTTGTCGACGATCTCCAGGTCCAGCACCTCGACCGCACAGATGGCCAGCAAGCCAACCATGGAGCGGATGCGCATGGGCATGGGCTGCCCCTGGTAGACCAGCACGTCGTAGTAAAACCCGTCCTCGTGGTGCCAGAGACCGCTGCCGCCGAGGGTGTTGGCCGCCTCGCCGATGCTCACGAAATGCTCGAGGAACTTCGAGGCCACGCCTTCGTAGGAGGGGTCGTGCGAAGCCAGCTCCAACGCGATGCTGAGCATAGTCGCACAGTAGAAGGCCACCCACGCGGTGCCGTCTGCCTGCACGAGCTGCGCGCCGCCGGGCAAAGGCTTGGAACGGTCGAAGGCCCCGATGTTATCCAGCCCCAGGAAGCCGCCGCTGAAGACGTTGTTGCCGTCGGGGTCCTTGCGGTTGACCCACCAGGTGAAGTTGAGCAGGAGCTTGTGGAAATTCTGCGCGAGGAAGTGCAGGTCGCGATGGCCGCGGTCACCGGTCATTTTGTAAATACGCCAGACGGCCCAGGCATGCACCGGCGGGTTGACGTCGGAGAAGTTCCACTCGTAAGCGGGGATCTGGCCGTTGGGGTGCATGTACCACTCCCGCAGGAAGAGCGTGAGCTGGTGCTTGGCAAAGTGTGGGTCTATCTTGTCAAAGGGGATCATGTGGAAGGACAGATCCCAGGCGGCGAACCACGGGTACTCCCACTTGTCCGGCATGGAGATGACGTCGCGGCAAAACAGATTGTCCCAGTCGCCGTTGCGGATGTTCCCGCGGCCCGGAGGCGGAGGCGGCGATCCGCTGTCGCCGTTGAGCCAGTCGCGCACGGAGTAGTGGTAGAACTGCTTCGACTGGAGCATGCCGGCGTAGGCCTGACGAAGGATGCCGCCTTCGCTGGCACAGAGGTTGCCCTCAGTGATAGTATGGTAAAAGGCATCTGCTTCATCGATGCGTTGCTTAAATACCTTGTCGAAGCTGCTGAAGGCACTGCGCGGAGTGGCATCGTGCGCATGGAGGCGGAAGCGCAGGCTCTGCTCCTCGCCGGGCTTCAACCGAAGCACGTAGTGAAAAGCCGCCTTGGTCCCACGCCCTTCCTGGCTAACGGCACTCCGGTTGCCGTGAACGACATAATCATGAAAAGCGTCTTTGACGCAGGGATGCTTGTTTTCCTCCCCGTAAAGCAGTTGCAGGTTGGTTTCATTCTCAGTGAAAAGCACCGGCGCCATACCCTCGGCTCGAAAGTGGAATTCGCCCAGAGACTCGTGCTTGGCGATCAAGTGGCCCTCTCCAGCGCCTTCGATTTCCGGACGATCGTCATGGCAGCCGTCATGCTCGCAGAACCAGCTCCAGGTGTTGCGAAACCATAGCGTGGGCAACAGGTGCAGCGTCGAGTCGTCCGGGCCGCGATTGGCCACGGTGATTTTGACCAGAATGTCGTCCGGGCCACCCTTGGCGTACTCGGCGAAGACATCCCAGTAGCGGTTGCCGGCAAGGGCCTCGGTGTCGAGTAGCTCGAATTCCGGGTCGTCGAGCCCCCGGCGGCCATTTTCCGCCTTGAGCAGCTCGTAGGGATACTCGTTTTGCGGGTACTTGTAGAGCGACTTCAGGTAGCTGTGCGTCGGGGTGGAATCGAGGTAGTAGTATAGTTCTTTGCAGTCCTCACCATGGTTCCCCTCGGGCCCGGAGAGGCCATAAAGTCGCTCCTTGAGGATAGGGTCCTTGCCGTTCCACAGGGCCAGCCCGAAGCACAGGCGGCACTCCCGATCCGTGATGCCCAGCAGGCCATCCTCGCCCCAGCGGTAGGCACGACTCCTGGCGTGGTCGTGCGGGAAATAGGTCCAGGCCTCGCCATCGGGCGAGTAGTCCTCGCGCACCGTGCCCCATTGACGTTCGGACAGGTAAGGCCCCCAACGCTGCCAATTCTCCTCCCTTTTGACGGATTTGAGTAAACGCTCGCGCTCGGTGTGCGCAGACTTCGGCGTAGCAGCTTTCTTCTTGGGCATGAGGGAAGTATGTATTTCGGCTTCGGTTGTTCAAGTGTTCTGTGAGGGGGGATATGAGATGGGAGAAATGAGAAGTGGGACTGAGGAGGACGGGGCTTTCAAAATTCTTTTAGTTCGTTCTCGGGCTATGTGCCTCATGGGCCGTACATCTCATATCCCACATCTCCCATCTCTCCGGCATTTTCTCCTTGCCAAAAGTCGTCAGAGGGCCATTTTCGTCACTTTTCCCTGAAACGAAAGGTATCCAAATGTCACGAGTTTGTTCAGTCACCGGCAAGCGTCCTCAACGCGGTCGCCGCATCCATCGCAGCGGTCTGACCAAGAAGAGCGGCGGTATCGGCACGCACGTCACGAAGGTAGTCAAGCGCACCTTCCGCCCGAACGTACAGCGCATCCGCGTGAAGCTGCCCAGCGGGCAGGTCAAGCGCCAGTGGGTCTCCGTCAAGGCCATCAAGGCCGGCAAGGTCGAGAAAGCCTAAGCGCAGCCACTACAACCGTTTAACTGAGTCCAGCATGACAACTGCTGGACTTTTTTATTTCCTTGGCCGCAGATTAACACAGATTTTCGCAGATTAGTTTTTAAATCTGCGTTTCATCTGCGTTAATCTGCGGCTTTAGAAAATCATGCTTTTGCGCATCACACAGTTCGGAGAGCCCATCCTGAAGCAAAAGGGCGAGCCGGTGACCGTTTTCGACGACGGGCTGAAGAAGCTCGCCGCCGACATGCTCGAGGCCATGTACGAGGCCGACGGCATCGGCCTGGCCGCCCAGCAGATCGACAAGGCTATCCAACTCTTTGTCATGGACTTGCAGGTACGCGAGCGCGAAGTGGATTTCCAATACACCCTCGACGGGCGCACGCCGCCTTTGGACCTCATCATGCCGCTAGCCATGGTCAACCCCGAGGTCGAGGCCTTCGGCGAGGAGCAGCCCTACGACGAAGGCTGCCTGTCCTTCCCCGGTGTGCGAGGGAACGTCATCCGGCCCTCCCAGGTACGCGTGCGCTACCAGGACCTCGATGGCCAATCTCACACACTGGAATGTGATGGCATTTTCGCGCGAGTCATCCTCCATGAGAACGACCACCTGCAGGGGGTGTTGTTCATTGAACGGATGCATCCGGACACGCTCCGCGGCCAGGAAAGCAAGCTGAAGAAGCTCAAGCGTGCTTCGCGTGACTTCCTCAAACGCCGCCGGTAGGAAGAAAGTGTTTCCCGGCCCGATTTTTGCTTGAGCCTCTGCGCCCCTGCTCAAGGCTGGACCCTTAATCGTTAATTTGCTCTCATTTTTGCCTAACAAATGATTTCGACGCCGTCGCGCATCGCACTCTGCCTGTTTTCGCTACTGACCCTGCCAGCTTTTGGTCAGGAATCGGAACGGGAAACCGCCCAGAAGGAGGCCGACTCGGATCTGCCCGAGCTGGCAGAATTTGTCGCCGAAGAAACCGGGAATGACTTCCTAGACGACTCCATTATGCAGACCTCCGGGCCTGCCGCCGGGGTCTACCCCTACCCCATGGACCTCGTGGACATCCCGCGCGCGGTGACGAATATCACGCCGGAGATGATGCAAGACTTCGGCATCCGGGGCATGCAGGACATCCAGCGGGTCTCGGCCAACACCACCCAGGCGAACTTCTTCGGCATCGCGGGCATCCCCTACATCCGCGGGCGCAACGCCAACGTGTACTTCAACGGCATGCGCAAACTCTATCAGCGCAACGAGGCCCCCACCAGTATCTACGGCGCCGAAAGCATGGTCGTGGTCAAGGGGCCCGCCCCGGCCTACCTCGGGCCCTCCCGCATTGGCGGCTACGTGAACCTCGTGCCCAAGGCCCCCAACCTGACCGAGGCCGAGGGCCACATCCAGGCCACCGCCGGCA
This sequence comes from Verrucomicrobiia bacterium, assembly GCA_030432235.1. Classification (GTDB taxonomy): domain Bacteria; phylum Verrucomicrobiota; class Verrucomicrobiia; order Opitutales; family Cerasicoccaceae; genus JAUIHT01. The sequence goes on from JAUIHT010000003.1 coordinate 403,337, forward strand.
GCTACGATTATTACCAAGGCCAAGTCGACGCCAGCATGCCCTTCACTGTAGGCGAAGACATGCCGGGAGCCTTCCGCGTCTCCATCACCGGGCAGGATGCCGACAGCTACTACAACAACGTCGAGAACAACTTCATCGAGGCCTTCGCCAGCGCGGTCATCCAGATAGACAAAAACAACAGCCTCTTCACCGGCACGGAATACTTCTACTCGCAGGCCAACGAAAACCCCGGCTGGAACCGCGTCACCCAGGACCTCATCGACAACGGTCGCTACATCGTCGGCACTCCCGTGGACCTCACCAGTGCCTACGCCGGGGGCCTCGTCGGCAAAGGCAGCGTGCCCGGCTACGGCACTGCATTTGCCACCGGCGTCTTTGCTCCCGGTTCCCCACTAGGCACACCTATCCCGACCGGACGCATCGGCGGCACCGCCGGGTCCACCCCTTATCCTGACAATCCTGACGGCACGACGGTCGATGCTGGCATCTACCCGCCGGGGACGCAGTTCGGCGCGCTCATTCCCTCGACCACTTTCATCACCAATAACGCCACCCCGGCGCAGGCCGCCTTGCTCGGGCCCAATGGCGAGTACACCCCCGCTTACCTGGCCGCCGGCGGGCCGGTTGAGACCCAGCAGATTGAGGGCAATCAGACTCTGGTAGACCCCGACGACGTCGCCAACAGCCAGGACTTTCTCTACTTCCTCGACTGGGAAAACACCGCTGACCCGGACAAGACGGTTAAGAACCAGCTCTACCTGGAGTACTTCGGCACTGACCGACGCTCCTCCTACGGTTTCAGCATCGACGCCGACCAGTTCGCCATCGAGGACCGTTTCAGCGTTACCCAGAAAGCCGGCGACCTCTTCAAGTCCGAGGAGCAAAACACCATCGTTTACGGGGCAAGCTTCCGGTACACCTTCGCCAAGATGCTGCGCGACTTCGACGCCGAGCCCTTCAGCCGCCGCGACGTCTCCAAGGCCGACATCCCCGCAAACACCAAGGTCGCTACCGGCGACCAGCTCAACGCCGACGGCACCAACAACTGGTCTTACTTCTCCGACGCCAGCGTCGAGAGCGACCTTTACGAGACCGGCATTTTCGTCAACTGGCAAACCGAATGGAGCGACTGGCTGACCACTATCGCCGATGTGCGCGGGGAGCTCGTCTTTTTCGATGCCCGCCAGCCCAGCGAGCCGAACTACCCCTGGCCGGGCTACATCGCCTTCGGCGGGACCACGGCCAGCGCGCGCGGCTCACGCGGCGGCGGCGGCGCGGGCTTCTCCCCCGTCGTCACGGTCATGGACGGGCTCAACCTCTACGCCACGGTGGACTTTACCACCACGCAACTTTACCAGAGCACCAACGCCGTCACCGGAGCAGACAGTTTCGGTCAGGCCACGCTCTACGAAGTCGGCGCCAAGGCCCAACTTTTCGACAACACCCTCTACGCCGGTGTGGCCGCCTACTACTTCGACGAAGACCGCCTTCCGGCGCAGGGTGCAGGGCAGTTGAAAGTCCGCGGCGAAGGCCTGGAGTTTGAAACCACCTGGGTACCCAACGAGTGGTTCTCGCTCCTCGGCACCACAGGTTATCAGCGCGTTTACCTGCGCAACGACCTGCCCTTCCGCTTCCAGTACGTCGGTGATCGTCTGCCGCTCGTGGCCGGAGGCAACTACGCAGCTGGCGGCGACCCCACTGGGCTCGTCGCCCAAAACAACCCGGACAAGGTTGTGCCGGTCGTGCCGGAGTTCACCGCCAACCTCTTCGCCATCGTGCAAACACCCATCGGGCTCGGCGCAGGCATCGGCCCGACCTACCGCGCCAGCTACTGGCTCAACTACGAGCATACCCTGAACGCGCCCAGCGCCGTCATCTGGAATGCCATCGCCTTCTACCGCCAGGAGCGCTGGGAAGTCCTCGTCGAGCTTAACAACCTCTTCAGCGAACGCTACATCCTCGCCGGCAGTGATTTCGAGTCCAACGCCCTCGTCACCCAGGCCCCGCCCATCGAGGCCAAGGTGACCGTGAGCTGGAAATGGTGAGCCTCAACCGCGCAGCCGGCGGCGCAGACACAACACGAGCAATCCGGCCAACGCGAACGCGGCGGCGCTCCAGGCCGGCTCGGGGATGAGGGAGGAGACATTATCCAGTGACCAGGCACCCCGGCCCAAAGTACCGGCGACCAGAATGTCGTCGGCCAGGTTATAATCGAGGTCGAAAACCGTGACGTTGGGCAGGAGTTCGCTCATATCGTACCAAAGCCCGGGATTGTTCAGCATCGTGTAGAAGATGCCGCCGAATCCGCCTACGACGAGTGCGTCGATGAGGCCTAAATCGATAAAGGCCAGTGAATAGAATTCGTAAGCCCCGAAGCCGAACAGGTTGCCGGAAATGTCGGTGAAGTTGGCGCCCGAGTCATCGCTAAAAAAGACGCCATAATAACTGCTAACAAAGACGTTGGACCAGTTGCCGCTATCGATGGCCACATCCAATATCAAGTAGTCGAAGGAACTGACTAGTTCGGGTTCGTGACCCATGACAGTGCGTGAGTAAAAATCGACTCCGGAGCCGAAATAAAGCAGGTCGGCGTTGGGAACGCCCTCCTGGTAGCCTCCGTAGGCAATCGGATCGCCAAAAGCATTGGCCGGACCTACGCCGACACCCGGTAGGGCCGTGGCAATGGTTTCTCCCCTGTCAGCACTTTCATACACGCCGTTGGTGCCGCCAAAAGCTATCCGGTTGGGGTCAACCGCGTTAAGGGCAATCGGCGTCTTAAAATTAGGAACCATCGGATCCTGGCCCGTCTCCGGCGTCAGAGCCGGATAGACCGTTTCCAGCAACGCCCCGCTGGCATCGTAGGTGTTGCGTTGAAACAGGCCCAGATTCTGGTTGCTCGAATAAACGGTCGAAGTTGTCGGCGAGGACAGATTATCGACGGCCACGTCACCGCCGTCGGCAGTCGAAATGCTGTACCATGGCACTTCGTCTCCCCCGGCAGCGCCGTTAACATCCTGTATTGGCGTTCCGGTATCCTGCGCGCCCCCCACAATTGAATTGCTGAGAGAATCATAAGCAATGTCATGAAATTCCGTTACGCGGATGTCTCCATTAAGACTGAACCAATCACCCTCGTTAGAAGAGGGATTGGTGCGAATGTAGATTCCGCCGTCGTCGACCTCGATAAGGTTGCCATTGGCATCGAATGTCATATCGCGCGAATCCGCGTGCGGCGCACTGCCGCTGAGCGTGCCACCGCCCGGAAACTCGGCCACCTCATCGTGCGTGAGGTTGGCCCACTGGTCACCAGAAGACTGGGAGGCATCGCCCCGGAAAAGCCGTCCGGTGTAGTCCGTGGCGCCAATGGAATTAGGCCAGGACGGCGATTCTGTGCCTTCATCGTAGATGGGTTGACGGTCTCCGCCTACATAGACGCGGTTCGGGTCCGTAGGGTCGGCCGTCATGGAAAAGTGGATAGCTCCCTGACCGCCGGCAATCTCAGCGGGAGCGCCTTCGACGGGCCCCTTGAAGCCTTTGGGATTGAGGCCGAAGTCACCCGAGCCTTCGTTGGTTTCGGGCAGGTCCATCTCGACCCAGGCGCCGGCATTCACTCCGGTGCCGTCGGAGGAGCGGAAGATGCCGACAGGCCGCCCGGCATTAATGATGGTGGCGTAAACCTCGTTGGAATTACCCACCGAAAGGGCAACGTTACTGGTGTTCTCTTCAAAAAGATTATCCATGGCCGTGCTGCTGACCTTGCTCCAGCTCGCACCGGAATCCGCCGAGCGGAAAATGCCGTTCTGGCCTTCCGACAGGGCCACGGAGGTGTAAAGCACGCCGGGCGCGTTGCTGTCGGCCATTAAGCTGTAGCTGGCGCCCGTGGACAAACCGGAGCCTCCGGACACTTGATTGAACGAGGTACCCCCGTCGGTGCTGCGAAAGATACCGACCGTACTGGTACTGTAACTGTCCGCGGTATTGACCGACACGACCATGGTCTGCCCGTTGGCGTACACTCCGGATATGTTCAGGCCGTAGAGCGTGCCGCCGCCGTCTATCGCAGACCAATTCTGGCCGCTGTCGGTGCTCTTAAGCAATCCGGTGCGCGCCCCGCCCATCCGGCTGAAGGAGCTATAGCGCCCGATGCCGGCCACGAGTGTGCTTGAGGTCGAGTCGCTCCGATCAAACTCCAACGCGCCGATGGAGAGCGACGATTCGAAATCGCTCAGTGGAGTCCAGTTCGGCCCCGAAGCACTGAGCGCATTGGTGGTTTTCCAGAGGCCTCCGTTGGTGGCGCCGACATAGAGCGTATTGGCGTCGGTCGGATGGGCCAGGACGTTATTGATGGCGCCGACCACCGGCCTGCCAGTGATGCCCTCCACCTGGCCGTCCAGGGTCGGCCCCGGGCCCATACTTTGCCAGGCAAAGTCCGAGCCAAAGGCGATAGAGCCCGCCAACAGGTAGGCAAGGGTGGTAACGGAAAGCAGTACTTTCCCGAATCTTTTGAGTATGTAGTCGCGTAGCATTTTCATAGGGAATATGTGGTAGTGTTGATTGCATGATTCTATACGAGCCCATCTCAGATACTCAATCATGGCAAACGTGGCAATATTCAATCAGCCACAGCTCGGATGACCGCACTTCAAGACAATAAACAGCTTGCCTGCGAACCGGGCCTCTCCTTTTTTAGTGACATGAAAATCACTGCACTGCTTTCGCTTTTTCTGGTCGCCTTCGCGTTTGTACTCGGCGGTTGCGCCACCCAACAGACCGAAGAGGTCAACTACGGCTACGGTGTCGAGATGGAGGAAAACTCCGACGCCGACCAGGCCGAGGTGCTGACCAAGTAATCGCGGAACGTATCCGCCGGCCGCTTGTCTTTCAATACGTGGCCACCTAAAGACGCGGTTGCACTCTGCCGGATTCTCGTGCAGTTTGACTGAACCGCCTACCGGAATACATTTGGGGCCTGCAATTGGGTCTCCCGTGGTTCCGTGGCTAACTAACTCATATGCCACTCGAAGACCGAATTTTAACCCACCTGCAAAAGCCTGACTACGCGCCTCTGGACGCCATGGAGCTGGCCAAGGCCCTTCAACTCAAGAAGAACGAGCGCCGCCAGCTTTCCCGCACGCTGCACAAGCTCCTCGACGACGGCGCCATCGCCAAGGTCAAGCGCGACCGCTTCGTCCTGCCCAAGGACGCCGATCTGGTCAGCGGGGAAATCCGCTTCCGGCAGAGCGGCTCCGCCGTGCTCATTCCGGACAAGGCCGGCGCCGAGGCCCTCCAAATCATGGCCGAGGACACCGCCGTGGCCATGCATGGGGACAAGGTGCTCGTGCGCCTGCAGGACGAGCCCGCCTGGCGACGACGCAAGCGCAAACGCGGTGCCGGCCCCACCCCACCCGCTGAAAGCTACGCGCGCGTCATCCGCATCCTTCAGCGCAAAAACAACACCGTCACCGGTACCCTGAAGAAATCGCGGCTCTTTCACTTCGTCATACCGGACGACCCGCGCATCATCCAGGACATCCTCGTGCCGCCTCCCGAGGAGTGCCCGCTCACGCCCAAGCCCGCCATCGACAGCAAGGTTGTGGTGCGCCTGCACGAGTGGAAGCAGCGTCACCTCAACCCCGAGGGCGAGATCGTCGAGGTCCTGGGTAAGACCCACGAGCCCCTGGCCGAGTTCAAGGCGCTCCTGCACAAGTTTGACCTCTCGCCGGACTTCCCCGAGGCCGTCATGGAGGAAGTGGAAAACATCCCCGCTGAGGTCTCTAAAAAAGAGCACGGCAAGCGCCGCGACATGCGAAAGGTCTTCACCCTTACCATCGACCCGGACGACGCCAAGGACTTCGACGACGCGCTCTCCCTGGAGCCTTTAGCGGGCGGCGGCTGGCGCATAGGGGTGCACATCGCGGATGTCTCGCACTACGTCACGCCCGGCAGCTCGCTGGACTCCGAGGCACGCAAACGCGGCAACAGCACCTACCTCGTCGGCTGCGTCATCCCGATGCTCCCGCACGCGCTCAGTAATGGCATCTGCTCGCTGGTCGAGGCGCAGGACCGTCTGACCAAGGCTTGCTTCCTCGAGTACGACAAAAGCGGCAAACTAACCTCGACGTGGTTTGCCAACACCCTCATCCGCTCCAACAAGCGCCTGACCTATCGCCAAGCCTACGCTTTTCTCACTAAGGACTCCCTCGACGAAATCCGCGGCACACCCATGCCCCCCGCGCACCAGACCGGCTCCACCGGTCGAGCGTTGACCGAGCTCGACGATCACGAGCTGCGGCAAATTCAGAAGACCGTGCGCACCTTCTGGTCCATCGCTTCACAACTGCGCGAAGACCGCTTCAAGAAAGGCAGCCTCGAGCTGGACATGCCCGAGGTCAAAATCTACGTCGACGAGAACGGCTATGCCGACCGCATGGAGACCACCGAGCACGACGAGTCCCACCAGCTCATCGAGGAGTTCATGCTCGCGGCCAACGAAGCCGTCGCCAAGGCCTTCTTTGACGCCGGCATGGCCACCATCTCCCGCGTCCACGACGACCCCGATCCGGAAAAACTCGACGAGCTGCGCGACCAGGTCACCCTGGCGGGCATCGCCATCGGCGACCTGACAAAGAAGGGCGAGGTCAAAAAGCTCCTGCGCACCATCAAAGACCACCCGCAGGCCTACACCCTCAAGCTCGCCTTCCTCCGCTCGCTCAAGCAGGCCTGCTATCGCGCCGCCTACGACGGCCACTATGGCCTGGCCAAGCAGTACTACCTGCACTTCACCTCGCCCATCCGCCGCTACAGCGACCTCATCGTCCACCGGCAGTTCGACTTCTACGCGGCCCGGCAGGGCCTAGACACCGCCCCCGCCAAACCACCCCGGCCCTACAGTCCGGGCGACCTCGACGCCGCCGGCGCGCACCTTTCCATCACCGAACGCAATTCCCAGGAAGCCGAACGCGAGTCGGTAAAGATCAAGCTGCTGGAGTTCTTCGAGCGCGAGGTAAAGAAGGACAACAAGCAGCGCTTCGAAGCCGTCGTGCTCGATATCAAGAACCACGGCATGTTCGTGGAGCTGACCGAGTCCCTCGCCTTCGGTCTCGTCCACATCTCCACCTTCCAGGACGACCTCTACAACGTCAGCCCGGACGGCACGGAACTTGTCGGCCGCAAGACCCGCAATCGCTACATCCTCGGCCAGACCGTGACCGTCACGACCGAGCGCGTCGACCGCTTCAAGCGCCAGATCGACTTCCGCATCGTCGGAGTGCCACAGCAGCAAGGTCGTCCGCACACACCCGAAGATTTTTCCCAAAAGCCCCGCCCTCCAAAACGCAATCAAGGCAAATCTTCCCGCGCCGACATGAACCGCCGCAGCGGCAAGAAAAAACCCGGCGGCAAGCCCGGCAATAAATCAGGTGGCGGCTTTCAACAAGGCGGCCAGCGTGCGAAAAAACAGGGCCGTAAGCGACGCCGTTAAAGCAGCTATAAAATCGTAGCCGTTATCTGGTTGGTTCAGAGTACTGTCATCAAGGCTGAAAGCCTTATCCACCGTAGCCAGGGGCAACGCCCCTGGTTGGCTGATGAACAATTATCGCAGGCTGAAGGCCTGCTCTAACTATACGCTACGTTTGTGGCAGGCCTTCAGCCTGCGAGTCAGTTAGCTTCTCAATCCTAGGGCGCTGCCCTAGGCTTCGTTGGTTCAGGCCGTTGGCCTGTAAAATCATGTGACTACAGATTTTATTTAAGCCCTCTGATGGCTATAGTTTTATATGAAATGCTCTATCCGCACTTCGCCACCGTATCCCCCACCCGCACGATTCCGCCTTGGATGATGCGGCAGAAGATACCGCGCAGGCGTAGTGGGTGGTTAGCCGGGTCGCGAATCCATTGGTACGCCTCCTGTCCGAAGCGCTGGACGAACTTCCCGCAGGCATCGTTGTAGACATCCGACACTTCCAGCACGGCCTCGCCGACCCGCAGGCGCGCGTCCACAGGCAGGTTCGCCTCAGACAGATCGAAGTCGACGAAGAGATTGTCTCCGCAGTCTCGGGCGCGCTCCTCGGAGCCGGTGATGAGCGCCATAATATTGAGGTTGGTCACGGACACCTGCACACGCGGGTCGGGCGCGCCATCAGGCAGCTTTAACCATGCGGTCTTTTCCCAACGATCGCCGACGATTCCCTTTGCCGGGCAAAGTTCGAGCGAATCCACCGGCTCGTGCACACCTTCGCTTGGACGATTGCTCAGCATAGCTACACGCCCGCGCTCCCGAGGAAAGGGAGCCAAATCATTATAACCAGCTTCGAGTTGCTCTCGCGACAGTACCTTCAAAAGAGTGCCCCTTGCTGGCCACCGGGCTTGAGGCCGAGCAACTCCCAGGCTTTGGGAGTGAGCACGCGTCCCTGGGCAGTGCGGGCGATGTAGCCCTCCTGGATGAGGTAGGGCTCATGCACCTCCTCAAGGGTGTGCTCCTCCTCGCCCACGGCAACCGCCACGGTGCCGAGGCCGACGGGGCCGCCTTTGTAGTTCCCGGCCATGAGGCGCAGGATACGCTTGTCCATCTCATCGAGGCCGTGGGCGTCGATTTCCAAAAGCTCCAGCGCAGCCGAGGCAGCCGGGCCGGTGATGACGCCCTTGGCGCGTTGCTGGGCGTAGTCCCGCGCGAAGTTCACGAGGTTGTTGGCGATGCGTGGTGTGCCGCGAGCGCGCCCGGCAATCTCCCGCGCGCCATCGGCGTCGACCTCCACGTCGAGCAGCTTGCAGGTGCGCCGGACGATTTTATCCAGGATCGCCCGGTCGTAATAGTCGAGGCGCGTCTGCAAGGTGAAACGGCTGCGCAGCGGCGCGGTCAGCAAACCGGTGCGGGTGGTGGCGCCGACAAGGGTGAAGCGCGGGATGCTCAGGCGGACGCTGCGGGCGTTGGGCCCCTGATCAATCATGATGTCGATGCGATAGTCCTCCATCGCGGAGTAGAGATACTCCTCGACGCTCTTGGGGATGCGGTGAATCTCATCGATAAAGAGCAGGTCGCCCTCCTGCAGACCGGTGAGGAGCCCCGCGAGGTCACCGGCTTTTTCGATGACGGGCCCGGAGGTGATGCGGACATTGCTGCCCATCTCGTGCCCCAGAATGTGCGCGAGGGTGGTTTTTCCCAACCCCGGCGGGCCGTGCAGCAGGATATGGCTCAACGCCTCACCGCGCGCCTTGGCCGCGCCGACCATCACCTGCAGGCGCTCCACCGTCTTGCCCTGCCCGGAAAAATCCGCGAAGCTCAGCGGGCGCAAGGCCTTTTCCTGAGCAGTCTCGGGCGCATCGAGGACGGTATGCAGGTAGTCGGTGCCGGTCGGCTGTTCAGGCATGATCCGATTTCAAGCGCTTCCCCGCCGAAAGGCACGAAAAAAGCGCCACCCATTTCGGGTGACGCTTTGACGTAGAGCAGAGAAATTCTATTTTTTGCGACGGCGATAAATTCCCAATGCCAAGACCACCACACCGAAGGCAGCCGCCCAGGTGGAAGGCTCGGGTACGACCGTCCAGCTGCCGGTACTTGAGAAGGTGCCGGGGTTGCTCAGGGATACCGGCGTAAAGCTGTCTGCGATGTAGGAGATTTCCATGGAGCCTCCACTCAGGGTGGAAAGTTCGTTGAAGAAATCCTCTCCCGCGGCGGTGAAATTCGTAATAACCACATCGCCAACGGCAGTCGCGTTATCCGCGGCGATATCCGTCACGGTGGTGACGAAGCGCGTAACGTAACCAGTAACCCACTCCTGCAGGCCACCATCATCGTAGTAAAAGGTGATGTTCTTGGCTGCCGTGCCGCCGGCGGTGTCGTAACGATAGTCTTCCTTCCCCTCGGTGGCAGCACCGGGTGAGACCGTTTCGCTACCAACACCCGTGTAAAGCGTCATGGCCGCATCGGTATCATTACCCCCCACAACGCCGATTTCCCAGGATAGCTTGGTGATGTCATAGCCAGCACCGCCAAAGATGGAAAAGCCCACCTGGGAATCTGCTGAGGCGCCACTGGGCCCTAACGGGCTACCGCCGTAGTCCTTGATGATCGTCTGGAACATCTTGGAGGGCGTACTGGCCGGAAAAGGAGGAGAGGGGAGGTAAACCCAATTGGGGGTACCGGAAGTACCGGAGGTGTTGTTAACACCGTTAGTGTAAGTGACAGTTGCAGCCGGCGCCAAATTGGCAGAGACAGCAAAACATGCCAGAGAGAGGAGAGCAGTACATTTCATAACTGTTTAAAACGCTAGAGCATAGCCCCCATAAGAGCAAGCAAGAAGCTGTATAAGAGGACTTTTTACATTCTCTTGACGTCAATCAATCAACCCCAAGCCAGATTCGTCGCCCGGACTGTGTGCTGCCAGAGCTCGCGCTGCTCGAAGTCCAGCACGACAAGACTGTAGTGGTAGGCAAAAGTCGGACCTTCCTCACCGAGGGCACGCCGCACACGCCGCAGAATAGGCAGCGCGCCATAGCGGCCATCCGGGGACAGCGCTATGGGGCGGGCCTGGGTAACCTCCGCATGGGGGTTGCCCGCCACGGCGAAGATGCGCTCCGTGGCTGCCTTGGCCAGGCGATGTACGAACAAATCCGAGCTGCTCTCACTGAAAAACAGTTGCTCGCCGTCACGGCTCCAGACCGGCTGCTGGCCACGCGGATGGACCTGCTGGATGTTGCCGTGCTCACGGTTCCAAAGGGCAATGCCCCGCCCTCCCAAGGCGATAAGGGGGCGCGTGGGGTGGATATTGCCGCCGCGACCTTCCGGAATGCCCTTAAATTGCCGCAGATGCGCGACTCGGTCCCCCTTCAGCCCAACGACCTGCCAGCCTTCGGCCCCGGAGAAGAGCACTTCGCGGCGCCCGGGGTGGAGATCACAGGGCATAAAGGCGTCGCGTGGCAAGGGCACGAACAGGCGCTTGCCCTTTTTCAGGTCGAAGAGGCCAAGCTGATGCTGGATACGTACGCCTTCACCCGGCATATGCGTGGCCACCATGGCCACGAGCAAGTCCTCTTTTGCCAGATGACGCAGCATCCAGACTACCCATTGGTTCAGACCCAGGCGAAAAGCTTTAGACGTGTTACCCGCTGTCAGATCGAAAGACCGGATTTCGCTGTAGTCCAGAGACTGGCCGTCGGTACAGGCATAGCGATAAGCGACACCCCGGCCTGTGTCCACCGCCACAGGGCAATCGATGCGACCGATTTCACCGACATCTTTGATCGCGGCGAAATCCGTCTCCGAGGCAAACAGGCGTCCGGCGCTTTCCCATAGCAGCCGCATCCCGCAAGCCCGGGCTGGCACCTGACGCCAGCCCTCGCCCAGCAGCAGGGGCAATGCACGACCCGGCTGCGAGGTCTCAGGCATCGACCTCCACGATGACCTGAATTTCCACGGTGGAGTCCAGTGGCAAGCCGGAGACGGCCACGGCGGTGCGAGCATGCTTGCCCGCATCCCCGAAGACCTCCGCGAAAAAGTCCGAGGCGCCATTGATGACCTGGGGACTCTTGGTAAAGCCCGGCACGGCATTGACGAAGCCCTGCACCAACACGATACGGCGCACATAATCCAGGCTGCCAACGGCCTCGCGGATAATGGCCGCACTGTTCATGGCGCAGACACGCGCGGCGGCGTAGCCTCCTTCCAGGTCCTGTGCTTCGCCCACCTTGCCCTGGTAGAGCATGTTACCGTCTACCATGCAGATGGTTCCGGCCAGGTAAAGCAGGTTGCCGGATTTTACCCAGGGCACATAATTGCCTGCGGGCTTGGGAGCATCAGGCAACGTAACATCCAGGGAAGCGAGTCGGGATTCGTGATTCATGGGAGCAGCTAAAAGCCGAAAGGAGATAATAGAAAAGAAAAAAGCCCGGCTCGCAAGGAGCCGGGCTTCGAAAATTGCCTTAGAAAGGAATGGCGTGCCTTAGATGGCGCCGTCGCCCTTTTCGTCGGTACGGATGCGGATGGCATCCTCGACCGGCAGGACGAAGATCTTACCGTCACCGATCTTACCGGTCTTGGCCGCTTTGGAGATGGCCTCGACGGTCTTGGCTACGACGTCGTCCGGAATGGCGATGTCGACCATGACCTTGGGCAGGAAGTCCACCGTGTACTCAGAGCCACGGTAGATTTCGGTGTGACCTTTCTGGCGACCGAAGCCTTTGACTTCAGTTACCGTCATCCCCTCGATGCCGATTTCGGAAAGAGCTTCCTTAACTTCTTCGAGCTTGAAGGGCTTGATGATAGCTTTGACGAGTTTCATATTACTGTCTTTCTGCTTAATTGGTTATATTAACAAGTTCAAGTACAAGTGTGCGAGAACTTGATTAGCCCTTAGTGGCGCCCTGGAAGTCCGGATAGGCTTCCTGGCCGTGCTCACCAATATCGAGGCCCTCGTACTCTTCTTCCTCGCTGACGCGAACACCCATGACGGCCTTGATGATGCCGAAGACGATGATGGAGAAGATGAAGGCAAAGGCACCGATGGACAGGGTACCAATGAGCTGGGTAACGAAGCTGAAGCCGCCGCCTTCCTGCTGGAAGATGGCCACTGCAACCGTGCCCCAGATACCACAAATGCCGTGCACGGAAACCGCACCGACCGGGTCATCAATCTTGATCTTGTCGAAGAACAGGATGGAGAAGACCACAATCGCACCGGCAATAAGACCGATGAAGACCGAGCCGTACAGAGTCACGGAGTCCGCACCAGCGGTGATGCCAACGAGACCTGCAAGGATGCCGTTCAGCGCCATGGAAAGGTCTGGTTTTTTCAGCACAACCCAGGAAACGAAGATGGCGGCGAGGCCACCAGCAGCAGCGGCGATAGCAGTCGTCACGAAGACGAAGGAAACGGCCTCAGGAGCAGCGCTCAGGACGGAACCACCATTAAACCCGAACCAACCGAGGAACAGGAGGAAAACACCGATGGTTGCCAAGGGCATGGAGTGACCGAGGATCGGCTTGATCTTGCCACCCTCGAGGTACTTGCCCTTACGCGCACCCAGCAGGATAACGCAAGCCAGAGCCGCGAAACCACCGAAGGCGTGAACGAGGGAAGAGCCCGCAAAGTCGTAGAAGCCCATGGCGTCGAGCCAGCCACCGCCCCATTTCCAGGAGCCGGTTACCGGATAACCGAAGGTCACCAGCAGCGTTGCGAAGATCATGAAGCTGGAGAGCTTGACACGTTCGGCGACAGCACCGGAGACGATGGTCGCGGCGGTCGCGGCGAACATGGCCTGGAAGATAAAGTCGGTCCAACCGGTCATGCAAAGGCCCGTGCCACCATACGAGAAGTCGGTGCCGCCATAGTCAGCCATTGTAAGCGGTGTCCCCATGGCGAAGAAGCCATTGAAGTCACCGGGATACATCGCGTTAAAGCCCCACAAGAGATACGAGATGAGGCCCATGCAGATGATAAACACGTTCTTGAACAAAACGTTCACCGTGTTCTTGGACTGGGCAAGGCCGGACTCGAGAGTAGCAAAGCCAAGGTGCATCAAGAACACCAGGGCAGCTGCAATCAGAGTCCAGAGGTTACTGATGGTGAAGAAGTCGAAGGTGGCACCGTAGGTTGCCACCAGCGCGAGGTAATCCTCGTCAGGCTCGGCAGGTGTAGGTGCGGCTTCTACAGCAGCCTCCACGACCTCAGTCACTTCTTCTTGCGCCATCAAACCGGTGCTGAGGAGGCCCGAGATGAGACCCAGCCCGGCAATCAGCGCCAGTAGCTTGAATAGACTAGTTTTTTTGCTCATGACTATTTGTTTGCGTTATCAGAGTATTGTTTAACGAGGTTTGCTTAGGGTTGCAGAAACCGTCGGAGCACTCCCTTGAGCAATCGCTGTGCCAACTGCATTTTTGGCCTCTGGAGCCACGTCCGATCAATGAATCAAGACGCACAAGACTCTTGCTACAAGTGAGTTACAGGAACGCCACCCCTGTGCGCAAAACCTGCCAATCCGTCATGTACAAAAATTTTACAAATCCATAAGACATTTTGACTGCTGACGGTCTCCAGCAGACGACCTTATGGTTACCTTATTAATCCTAGGTTTGTGAATCGATTGCGGATAAGATGACGTTGACGGAATCAGGCGCATTCCCGACGCTCCTCCGGTGGCACAAAGAGACCAACATCGCGATACGCCTAAAATAATCCAATGGGACAAGGTGATCGGGGACCGCACCCCGCCTCACAACGTCGATATGGAGCAGGCGTTGCTGGCCTGCATCATCCTGGAGGGGGGCGGCAACAGCTTCCCCGTCTGCATTCAGGAGAAGATCAAGCCGGAGTGCTTTTACAGCGGGCGCCACCAGCTCATCTACGCCGCCATGCAGAAGCTCTACCAGGCCGGCGTCAGCCCCATCAACGAGGTGCTGCTCATCGACCAGCTCCGCAAGGACGAGGCCCTCGAGCAGGCCGGCGGGGATGCCTATCTGATCGAGCTGACCAACCGTATCGACACCCCGGTCGGCCTTCAACACTACGTAGACCGCGTCCGCGACGCCCACCTGCTGCGGGAAATCATCAAGGCCTCCAACGAGGCCATTGAGAGCGTTTTTACCGACCAAAGCGACGTTGCCGGGCTCATCGACTCGGTTGAGCAGCGCATCTTCAAGATCAGCGAAAACCGCATCAGCGACTCCGCCAAGCACCTGAAGGAGTCCATCGACTCGGCCATGGCGCTGGTGCAAAACATGATTCAGCGCCGCGGGGAAATCACCGGGGTGACCACTGGCTTCATCGATTTGGACAAAATGACCACCGGCTGGCACCCCACGGAAATGATCGTGGTGGCCGCCCGCCCCTCCATGGGGAAAACCAGTGTGGCCCTGAATATGGCCGAAGCCGCCATCCTGCCCAGCGGCGACCGCAAACCCTGCCCCACCCTGATGTTTAGCCTGGAAATGGGCGCCGATCAGCTCGCCATGCGCCTGCTCTGCTCCCGTGCCCGCGCCAACATGACCAAGCTCCGCGACGGCTTCCTGCCCCGCGAGAAGCAAAAGGACCTCATGCAGGCGGCGAAGGAGCTGCAGGGCGCACCCTTCTATATCGACGACTCCTCCGGCCTGAACATCCTAGAGCTGCGCGCCAAGGCCCGCCGCATCCACAACCAGCTCAAGCACGGCCTCGGGCTCATCATCGTCGACTATCTCCAGCTCGTGGCCGGGACCGACCCCCGCGTGCCCCGTGAGCAGCAGATCGCCGAAATCTCGCGCGGCATGAAGGGCATGGCCAAGGAATTGAACATCCCGGTCATCGTCCTCGGGCAGCTCAATCGCGAGTCCGAACGTGAAAAACGGCAGCCCCGTTTGTCCGATTTGCGCGAGTCCGGCTCCATCGAGCAGGACGCCGATGTAGTGCTGCTTCTATCCAAGCCGAAGGAGAACCGGGAGAACGAAGATATGGAAGCGGACGTGGTGCCGCGCGATTTAATCATTGCCAAGCAACGAAACGGGCCGGTAGGAAGCATAACTTTGCACTTTATTCGGAACCTGACGCGCTTTGAAAACTATACGCCTCACTCGGCTTAGCCCCGCGGCCCTCCCGCTGGCATTCCTGCTGCACGTCCTGCTCCTGCTGGCCCCCGGGCTAGCCTCCGGCCAAATGGCCGAAGGCGGGCAGATCGTGGACGAAATTACGATAACCTTTGAAGGCGCACAGAACGTCTCCGCCCAGAATGTCCAGGCACACATCCGGTTGCGAGTCGGGCAACCTTACAGCCAAGCCCTGGTGGACCAGTCCATCCGCGCACTGTATGCCACCGGGAACTTCGAATTTATCGAGGTCAGGCGACAAAACCTGGCCGGAGGCGGCATCCGCGTGGAGTTCGTGGTGGTGGCCAAGTACCGCATTTCCGCCATCAAGTTTGAAGGCAACGCCAACATGTCCGATTCCCGTCTGAAGGACGAAATCGACAACGAGATCGGCATGCCGCTGGACGAGGTGCAGGTCAAGCGGGACTCCACCAAGATTTTCCAGTACCTGCAGAAAAAGGGCTACACCAACGCCACCGTCAGCTACGAAATCGACCGCAACGAGGAGGCCGGCACCGGCGTCGTCATCTTTAAAATCGAGGAGGGCGAGCGCCTCAAGATCGACCACATCAAGTTCGTCGGCAACGAACACATCGATAGCGGCGACCTACGCGGGGTTATGGAAACGAGCGAGTACATCTTCCTCTGGTCCTGGCTCTCCGGCAGCGGCCGCCTGCAGGAAGAAGAGTTCCAGGACGACCTCGAGCGCCTGCGCACTTATTTCAAGAACCACGGCTTCCTCGACGTGGAAATCCCCGAGTCGGAAGTCATGCTCGAATACCCCGATCCGGGCTGGATGGACATCGTCATCACCGTCCACGAAGGCCGCCGCTACTACATCGGCAACATTACCTTCGAGGGCAACAAGCTCTTTACCACCGAGGACCTCGAAAAAGTCCTCACCATTCACAGCGGCGACATCTTTTCCCCCGAGCAAATCGATAAAAACGTCGAGTCCCTCAAGGACTTCTACGGCGAGGTCGGCTACCTCGACACCTTCGTCCGCGTGGAGCGCTTTCCGGACCTGGACAGCGGCAACATCGACGTCAAAATCATCATCACCGAGAGCGAGAAGTTCTACGTCGAGACCATCAACCTGCAGGGCAACACCAAGACCAAGAGCACCGTCATCATCCGTGAGCTGGCCCTGGCCCCAGGCGACGTCTTCGACCTGGTGCGCATGAAGAGCAGCCAGGCCCGTCTGGAAAACACACGCTACTTCGACGCGGTCAACCTTTCCCCCGAGTCCACCAACCTGCCCAACCGCCGCAACCTGCGCATCACCGTCAAGGAAGGCCGCACCGGCAACCTGACTTTCGGCGCAGGCTTCTCGTCCGTGGAATCCATCGTGGGCTTCGTGGAAGTCAGCCAGAGCAACTTCGACCTGTTCAACTACAAATCGATGTTCCAGGGCGCCGGGCAGAAGTTCCGCCTACGCCTGTCCATCGGTACCCGCAGTAACCAGATACTGCTCTCCTTCGAGGAACCCTGGCTCTATGAGCGCGAGATCGCCCTCGGCTTCGAGATCTACCGCACCGAGAGCAACTTCCTCTCTGCCCAGTACAACGAAATCCGCACCGGCTTCGAAGTTTACTTGCGCAAACGCCTTTTCGAGCTCGTGGAAGGCCGCCTCTCCTACAGCCTGCAGGATGTCGAAATCAAAAACGTCGCCACAAACGCCCCGCAGGTCATCTACGATCAGCAGGGCAGCCGCAGTATCTCCATGGTCGGCTGGAACATGCTCCGTGACACACGCGACAACTTCATCTTCCCGACCCGGGGCAGCCGCGTGCAGAGCATCACCAACGTCGCCGGTGGGCCCTTCTTCGGACAAACCGACTTTGTGCGGCAGGAGTTCCGCGGCGCCAAGTGGTTCAAGACCTTCGATTTCCTGACCCAGACAATTATGTTCTCGGGACGTACCGGTACGATTATCCCCTACGACAACGATACCGTTCCGTTCTTCGAAAGCTACTATCTGGGCGGGCCCTACACTCTGCGTGGTTTCCGTTTCCGCCAGGTCAGCCCCTTCGCCAACAACACCAACACCGGTGGCGGCGCCGAGCCGATTGGCGGCAATACCATGGCCATGGTGCAGGTTGAGTACACTTTCCGCCTCTTCGAGCCCCTCGGCTTCGCGGTCTTCTACGACGGTGGTTTCGTCAACTACAGTGACCTGGACTGGAACACCGCCTACTACAACGACAACTTCGGTTTCGGCTTCCGCATTCTGCTCCTGGGCGCCCCGCTCAATCTGGACTTCGGCTTCCCCATTCAGAGCGGTCAGCCCATTCTCAACAACGCCGGCAGCAAAATTGGCACCTTTAACAACGACGGCGGCATGCAGTTCAACTTCTCCTTCGGCACCGTCTTCTAATTGCGGGCTTTTTTCAGAAAAGGAACTAATCACGCTTTTTCCTTTCAAATACTGACTTGGACGCTATTTATCATACTTTTCGCATCTATTTAAAACCACCTACGCAATCTCATGATTAAGAAAATCTCCCTCGTGACCGCCCTGATGTTCTTCGCGGTCTTTGCTTACGCCCAGAAAACGCCTCTCGTGCTGACCGTCGATATGGGGCAGCTTTACAACGACTACTGGAAGGCCCAGGAAGCCCAGGAGAAGTTCAACAGCTCCGTTGAAAACGCCCAGCAGGAAATCCAGACCATGATCGACGAAGGCATGGCCATGGCTCAAGACCTTCAGGGCATGCAGGAGAAGCTGAACAATCCTGCCCTCTCCGAGGACGCCAAGAAGGAAATCGCCACCGAGGCCCAGGCAAAAGCCAACCTCATCCGCCAGAAGGAACTGGATGTGAACAACTACCGCCAGCAGACGGACCGCACCTTGCAGCAGCGCCGCCAGTCCATCGTCAATCTCCACCTCAGCGAGATCAAGGAAGTCGTGGTGGAAGTGGCCAAGTCCAAAGGCGCCGACCTGGTGCTCAACACCAACGGTCTCGCCGTCGTTTACTTCGACCCCTCCTTCGACGTCACTCAGGACGTTCTGGCCAAGCTTAACGCCAACAAGCCGCAGGAGTAAGCACTCTTTCACTGAGCCCCGTGCTGCAAGGCACGGGGCTTTTTTATTTTTAGATTTCGGTATTACTTGCTCGGCTCAATGCGGATACGCTAGCGTAACCCAAAATGGACATCGAATTTACCCTCGAACAGATAGCCCAGCTCGTGTCAGCCAGCGCGGTGGAAGGCCAGGCAGGCCAGACCGTGAGCAGCATTGCGTCCCTTTCTCAGGCTGGCCCCGGGGATTTGTCCTTCCTCGGTAATAAAAAATACACGCCCGAGGTCGCGGGCTGCCGCGCCAGCGTCGTGCTCCTCCCGCCGGACTACGAAGGCACACCCACCGAAGGCCAGGCCTTTGTGCGCGTGGAAAACCCCTCGCTGGCCCTGGCCGCCCTCTGTACGGAAATCGAGCGCCGCCTGCACCCCGTACCCGTTGCGGGCATTCACCCCAGCGCCGTAGTGGCGGACACCGCCGAGGTTGATGCCACTGCCACAGTCGGCCCGCAGTGCGTCATCGAGGCGGGTTCCAAGGTCGGCCCCGGGACGGTACTGGCCGCACAAGTCTATATCGGACGCGACGCGGTCGTCGGGGAGAATTGCATGCTGCGTCCCCACGCGACTGTCGGCGACCGCTGCGTGCTCGGTGCGCGCGTCACCCTGCATGCCGGGGTCGTGGTCGGCTCGGACGGCTTCGGCTACGAGACCGTCAACGGCGTCCACCAAAAGGTCCCGCAAATCGGCAACGTCGTCATCGAGGACGATGTGGAAATCGGGGCCAACTCGACCATCGACCGCGCCCGCTTCAGCAGTACGCGCATCGGCCAAGGCACCAAAATCGACAACCTGGTGCAGATTGCCCACAACGTCGAAACCGGCAAAGGCTGCATTATCGTGGCCCAAACCGGCATCGGCGGCAGCACAACCCTGGAGGACTACGTCATCCTGGCCGGGCAAACCGGCATTGCCGGCCATCTGCGCCTGTCCCAAGGTACGATTCTGGCCGCTCAATCCGGACTGCACAATAACACGAAGCCCGGCGACAGGCTCTTCGGCACTCCCGCCATCGAGGCCAAGCTGGCCTACAAGACCGACGTTTTGAAAAAGCGGCTACCCGAATTGTTCAAAAGAGTTGCCAAGTTGGAAGAGGACATGAAAGGTAACGCCTAAACCTATGCTGGAAAACGAACTGAAGGTCTTCACCGGCAACGCCAACCCCAAGTTGGCCGAGGAAATCTGCGAAAAAATAGGCATCCCCCTCGGCAAGGCTACGGTCACGACCTTCCCCGACGGCGAGACCTTCGTCCGCATCGACGAGAACATCCGAGGTCGCGATGTTTTCATCATTCAGCCCACCAGCTCGCCGGCCAATCAGCAGCTCATGGAGCTGCTCATCATGATCGACGCCGCCCGGCGCGCCTCGGCCAGCCGCATCAGCGCGGTGCTACCCTTCTTCGGCTATGCCCGGCAGGACCGCAAGGACCAGCCCCGCGTGCCCATCACGGCCAAGCTCGTGGCCAACCTCATCACCGCAGCCGGCGCCAATCGCGTGCTCACTATGGACCTGCACGCGCAGCAGATTCAGGGCTTTTTCGACATCCCCGTCGATCATCTCTACGCCTCGCCCGTCTTTTCCGACTACCTCCGCAAGCTCAAGCTCGAGACCGATCTGGTGGTTTACTCGCCTGATGTCGGCGGCATGAAGATGGCGGCGGCCTACGCCAGCATTCTCAACGCGCCCCTCGGCTTTGTCGCCAAAAAGCGCACCAGCGCCACCGACGTGCATGCCTTCAACCTCATCGGCGACGTCCAGAACAAGGACATCCTCCTGGTCGACGACATGACCGAGACCGCCGGTACCCTGACCGCCGCCGCCAAGCTCCTCAAGGACAACGGCGCCCGCAGCGTCCGCGCGGCCGTCAGCCATGGCGTGCTGAACGACATCGGCTACGAGCGCCTGTCCAAAGGCATCCTGGACGAGCTCATCACCACCAATTCGACCCCCGTGGAGCCCCGTGGTCTGCCGATCACCGTGCTGAGTGTGGCCGACATCCTCGGCAAAGCCATCAAGCACATCCACAGCAACGAATCCGTCACCGATTTGTTTGAGATTAAGGGCTTCTGATCAAGATGCCTCTTGGGCTTGTCTGGAACTTAAGCCCGGTTATGCTTGTTTAAGGAAACACTTATGCAGGCAAAACCCTTCACCGTATGGTCCCTGGTGGCGGTTCTGGGAATCGTCTCCTTCACCCTGAATCCCGCGCATGCCGCCGAAGAGGACGAACCTGCGCCCCTGAAGCTGGCCCGCGATGACACCCCGCTCGACCGCAAGGGAGACGACCGCATCGTCAGCTACGCGGACATTCTCGAGCCGGTCACCCCGGCAGTGGTCAGCGTCATCACCTCCCGCGTCCAGCAGGTCGATCCCAGGCGCGAAGCTCTTGAAGAGATGCTACGCCGCTATTTCGGCGCACCGCCCCGCGAGGAGGAGCCCGAAGCAGCCCCCGATGACGAGCCCAAGGCCACCGGTTTGGGCTCCGGCTTCATCGTCAGCGCCGACGGCTACATTTTGACCAACAATCACGTCATCAAAGGCCTCGACGACTCCGAGCCGGACGAAATCGCGGTCAAACTGCGCGACGGACGCGAGTTCGTCGCCGAGTTGGTCGGTACGGACCGGGAAACCGACGTAGCCCTGCTGAAAATCGAAGCCGAGGGCCTACCGCACCTTACGCTCGGCAACAGCCAGGAACTCCGAGTCGGGGACATCGTTTTCGCCATCGGCAACCCCCTTGGCATCGGCCTGACCGTCACCCAAGGCATCGTCTCCGCCAAGGAACGCACCGATCTGGACATCCTGCCGGGCGGCTACGAAAGCTTCATCCAGACCGATGCCGCCATCAACCGCGGCAACTCCGGCGGGCCTCTCGTGGACGGGCGCGGGCGCGTCGTGGGCATCAACAGCGCCATCCTGTCCAGCTTGGGCGGGGGCAACATCGGCCTCGGCTTCGCCATCCCCATCGACCTGGCGGCCAACATCGCCGAATCCCTCGCCCTCGGTGAAGAGGTACGCC
The DNA here is from genome assembly GCA_030432235.1 of Verrucomicrobiia bacterium. Classification (GTDB taxonomy): domain Bacteria; phylum Verrucomicrobiota; class Verrucomicrobiia; order Opitutales; family Cerasicoccaceae; genus JAUIHT01. The sequence goes on from JAUIHT010000003.1 coordinate 424,979, forward strand.
GCGGCTTCATCGGCATCGAGCCCGGACCACTCGACCGCAACCTTGCCCAGGCTTTCGGACTCAACACCACCAAGGGCGCGGTCGTCAACCGCGTCACCCCCGGCCTGCCCGCCGACGAGGCCGGCCTGCAACACGGCGACATCATCCTCACCGTCAACGGCACCCAGGTGGACTCCGTCGGCGACCTGATCTATCTCATTTCCAGCCTCCAGCCCGATAGCACGGCCACGCTCGGCATCGTCCGAGGGGGCGAACACGAGGACATCGACATCGTCTTGGGAGATCGTGCGGAGCTCATCGACGCCGCCCTGGGCGGCAGGAAAGCCCCCGGCAAGGAAGTCCTCGAAGGCGTTGTTCTACGAACCGTGACCAATGAGCTGCGCGATGAGTTCAACCTGCCCGAAGACCTCGACGGCCTCATCGTCACGGAAGTCGACGGCGACTCGCCCTACGCGCGCAAGCTGCCTCCCGGCCTGGTCCTGATCGAAGTCAACCAGCAGCCCGTCACCAACGATGAGGAGCTAAGCAAGGCCCTGAAAGGCCCCGGCGAGCTCAATACGGTCTATGTTTACTTTGACGGCAACTACACCTACTCGACGCTGAAGGTAAAAGATGAATGATAGAAGCAAAGCGATGAAGTGAGACGATCGCAGAACTCGAAACGTATTTACTTCATCTTTCATCTCTCTTCTTTCATCTTTGTCCATCATGGAGCACATCAAGGTATACCGGCAATGGAACCCCCGGCTAAGGCTGTTTTACGGGGTCTTTGGCCTGTTGTTCCTGGTGCTGGCAGGAGGGCTGGCCTGGCGACAGCTCGTCATGCGGGGCGAGTATCGCGAGAAAGAAGAGCGCCAGAACATGCGCCGCGTCATCCAGCCCGGTCCACGCGGGCGCATCCTCGACCGCAACGGTGAGGTACTGGTCGACAACCGCCCCCGCTTCTCCGCCGTGGTCTCGCTCAAGGACCTGCGTGATGAATTTCAGGACGAGTACTACGAGCGGCTTAACGCCATGCGCGAAGCTCATCGGGAAAGCAACAGCGCGGAGCCCTTCAAGTTTGACTGGGAAGACCTGCAATGGGAGTCCCGCGCAGCCGTCCTGCAAAAGCGCCTCGACCAAATCAACGCCATCCTCGGCACCGACGAGAAGCTGAGCTCGCGTGACATCAAGCGGCACTTCTGGCACCGCCTGCTCATGCCCTTCCCGCTCATGAGTGACCTCGAGCCCGAGCAGTACGCCAAGCTCATCGAGCAGCTCCCGCTCGGCAGCGACGTTTTTATCTACACCGATACCGCCCGCGCTTACCCTTACGGCGATGCCGCCGCGCACACCCTCGGCTACGTGGTCAGCACCCGCGAAGGCGCCGAGGCCCCCGAGGGCTTGCCCGGCGAGGATCTCAAGACTTTCACCTACAAAGGCGAGGTAGGCCGCAACGGCCTGGAGCGTGCCTTCGATGAGGAGCTGCAAGGCGAAGCCGGCGGCGAAATCTGGGTCGTCGACCGCTTCCAGTTCCAGTACGACAAGCCTCTGGAGAAGGCCGCCAAGCAGGGCGAAGACCTCGTCACCAGTCTCGACATCGGCATGCAGCTCGCGGCCGAGCGCGCCCTGGAGGAGAAGACCGGGGCCGTCGCCGCCGTCGATGTACGCACCGGCGAAATCCTTACCCTGGCCAGCCGCCCCAGCTACGATCTCAACGACCTCTCGCCCAGCATCCCGCAGGCGGTTTTCGACGATATCAACGCGCGCGGGGCCTGGCTCAACCGCGCCACGCAGGGTCTCTACCCGCCCGGTTCCACCTTCAAAATGATCACCGCCATCGCCGCCATGCGCAACGGCGACCTCGAAGGGGACGAAATCATCGAGTGCAGCAGCCATTTCCCCGTTGGTCGGCGCCTCTTCCCCGAGCACGGGCGCCATTCCTACGGTCAGGTGGACCTCCCCAAGGCACTGGAAAAAAGCAGCAACGTTTACTTCTATCAGGTCGGCCTGCGCACCGGTATCGAGAATATCGCCGCCGAAGCCAAGCGCTTCGGTCTCGACGAGCCCGTCGGCGTTGAAGTCCCCTTTGGCGCCACCCGCATGATCGTGCCCGACAAGGAGTGGAAGCAGGAAACGCAGGGCTTTGGCTGGGTCGGCGGGGACACCGCCAACGTATCCATCGGCCAGGGCTATCTGCTGACAACGCCTCTGCACATGGCCGAATTCGTCGCCTCCCTGGCCCGGCGTGAAACCCGCACCGACCTCACCCTTCTCAAGCGTGAGCCCGGCGAGGTCGTTAACCACGGCGGCGAAACCATCGGCCTGACCGACGAGCAGTACGCCTCCATGGTCGCGGGCATGGAGCGCGCCGTGGGCCGAGAGGGCACCGCCCGCTACGCCATGCTTCCCGGGGTCCGCATCGCGGGCAAGACCGGCACCGCCCAGGTCAAGAAAGACGGCCAACCGCTGACCCTTGCCTGGTTCGTGGGCTTCGCCCCGGTGGAAAATCCCCGCGTGGCCATCGCCGTCTGCATCGAGGGTATGGAGCGGGGTGACAACTACGCCGGCGGCAAAACCGCCGCCCCCGTGGCCCGCGCCGTCCTAGAGGCGTATTTCCGCGAATACGGAAACAGCGACCTGCTTTCTCAATACAATTGGTAGGTCCGTCCCTAACCGATTCAGTACAGCAGATAAGGCAGCAGGAAGAGCGCGGCCAGGATGCCCGCGCAGACCAGCACCACGAGGATGAAGCACCCAACCTTCTGCTCGGAGGTAATGCCCTCCGCCGGGCCGTCACTGGAAAAATCCATGGTCGAAGTCCCCGCCGCAATAGGCGTCACTGGCGTAGACGCTGCCGGAGCGGGGGTCACGACGGGCTGCGGTGCTGGCGTTACGGACGTTTCCACCTCTGGCGAGGCATCGTCGCCGGACTCGGCCAGCTTGGCGTCGATCCAGCGAAGCTGCTCCTCGACGAGGGCCTTCTGCCTGAGCAGCTCTTCTCGGGTCAGATTCATGCCTGCAGGGTCTCGGTGAAGGCGAGCTTGTCCGGGGCCTTGAAGAAAGCCGTGCCGCAGACGAAGGTGTCGGCCCCGGCATTCTTGCAGAGCAGCCCGGTGCCGTCATCCACGCCGCCGTCGACCTCAATGCGGAAAGGATAGTCGTTATCCGCGCGCCATTTGGCCACGGTCTCAATCTTCGGCAAGACGTCCTCGCGGAACTTCTGCCCGCCGAAGCCCGGCTGCACCGTCATGAGCAGGACGAGGTCGACGTGCTCCAGAAAAGGCTGTAAATCCTCCGTGGATGTGCCGGGGTTGATGCAGATACCACAGGTTGCGCCCAGCTCACGAATCTTTTTCAACGTTTCCAGGTGCGGGTAGTCCGGCTCGGTGTGGATGGTGACATTCTGCCCACCGGCCTCGACGAAGGCCTCGACGTACAGGTGCGGGTTGTCGAGCATCAGGTGGACGTCGAAAAAAAGCTTACTGCCCGGGCGAAGGTTTTTGACCGTCTGCGGCCCGAAGCTGAGGTTGGGCACGAAATGCCCGTCCATAATGTCAATGTGGACCCACTCGATGCCGGGGGTGGCTTCGGCCTCGCGCAGGCTGTCGGCGAGGGCGGCGTGATTTCCGGCAAGAATGGATGGCGCAACCAAGGGCTTCATGGGCGCGAGCTTGCCCCATCACGTCGCCCTTGGCGAGTGTCTTTCTGCTCTGGTGTGAGCATGCGAGGCTGGCGAACAACTTGGGGCTACGCGCCCCAGGCCCGCGGTGCGTGACCGCACAGGACAAAGTTTTGCCCGGCCAAGGCCCGCATCAACGCTTATAAAAATCGCCCTCAATGCCGTAAACGCGCACGTCGATGTTGCTGAATCCCAGGCTCTTGAGTAGGTCGATCAGCTTTGTCACGGACTCGAACTCGGACTCCGGGTGAACATTGACGAACATCTCGATCTCCGTTCCCTGCTCGCGGGCCAGCTTCGCGATGTCCTCGCGCAGTTGCGCGTCCTCCACCGTGAATCGCCGCCCATGGCCACCCCGGTCAAAAGACTTACGGTCGCTCAGTGAAATGCGGCCCTGATCATCCATGGTGACTTCCGCGAAGGAGAATTCCCGCTTCGGATTGAGGGCGGCAACGGTCTCGGGCAAGGTGAACTCCAAGTGCTCTTCGAATTCGCTCAACTGGGTCGCCACGAGGAAGAAAATGAGCAACAGGAAGACGCAGTCGATCAGCGGGGCCAAATCGATTTCGGGTGGGTTTTCTCCTTCAGGTTCGAAGCGCATCAGTTGGTGGTTGATTCCGGTTCAAGGGTGGGCAGCAGGATGACGGAAAAGTGGCAGGTGCCCGGACTCGTCTCCACGCGACCGCGAATGCGGTTGATGCCCTTGCGAAAATGCACCTTGCGAAAGCCCTCAATGGGCTCCCAGGCATGCCGGGTGTTCGAGCTTTCAAAGACCAGCAGGTCGTTGACCCAAAAGCGGGCGGCATCGTCGGAACCGAGCGCGATCCAGATATCTGCGGCCTCGTCGAACCAGACCTCCGTGTAGACGAAATACACGGCGCGCTCAGCCAAGGGATACGCCAGCATCTTGATTTCGTTGGACTGATTGAAGTTCCAGCGAACGGGCTTGCCATCCTTGCCGGTGTACTCGCGGTCGAGGTCGAGCTCGGTATCAGGCGAATGCAGGCGGTCGAACTTGATTTTTCCGTCGTTCTCGAAAGGCCCGAGAATATACCAACTATCAATAAATACGGTGCCGGAGCGCGTGGCATTCTCTCCCGTAACGCTGATTTTGCGCGCGGGCACGGCCTGGCTGAGAACCTTATCCCGATGCATCACTGTCGGGTTGGTGGACTCCATCACGCCGTAGTCGGAGCCCGACATGGGAAAGTCGTTGGGGTCGTACTTGAAGCCTGAGCCGTCCTGCTGGCCACCACCCGTGAAATCGAACCCTTTCATCAGGTCGCTCATGTCTACGAGCTGAGCCTCGCCCTTGCCGGTCCCGGCGACACGCGCCAACAAGGCCTGGCGTTCAGCAGGTGTCATGGCGGCCAGTCCCTCCTGCATGGTGATGCCCTGCTGCTCCTGCTGCTGGCCTTCGCCCTCGGTCTGTTCGCCCTCGCCGCTCTCGTTTTGATTTTGCTCACCGGACTGGTTTTGAGCCATCGCTTCCTGTCCCTGCTGCTCACCTTCCTCGCCTTCAGCCTGCTCACCCTCTTCGCCTGCCTGTTGAGCTTCACCTTCGGCAACCTCGGTCTGCTCACCCTCTTCCTGCTCAGCTTCCTCGGTTTGCTCCTGCTCTTCGGTTTGCTCGGCCACGACTTCCTCCTCAGGCGGCTGTTCTTCCATGGCCTGCTCTTCCTCCGGCGGGACCTCCTCCTCGGCTTCCTGCTCCAGTTGAATATCCACGAACTGCCACTGGTTCTGCATCTGCTCGAGAAAACGCCGGATGCGTTCGGAGGCCATCGCGACCTCGCGGATGGATGTGTTGGCCAGCGCCTTGAAATTCTCGAGCTCCGCACGGGTGCGAACGGACTCGAAGGACTTGGTCAACTCCGGCCCCAAATCGTACATCCCGGGGTAGTCGGCAGCCACCAGCGAAAAGGCCTCGTCGTCGGAAATGCCCTGCCGGGCGATGAGGTCAAGTGCGCGAGTGTCCTTCATCAGGCCGTCGGCGGTAAAGTCCATGCTCCGGGCGTAGTCGTACAACGGGCTCAAACCCAATGCATCGCGCACCGTGGCCTCGCGCAGAATCTCCGGAAGGGCCTCCTGCGCGTTCAGACGCTCAAAAAGCGCCTGCCAGGCATCTTTGGGGCGAGGCAGGGTGGCATCGGTCACCCGGCGCTCACGGAAAGCGTAAAGCTCGTCCATGGCTTCTTCCAGGATAACGACCTCCTTGAGCATTTCCTTGCGCTTGGCCTCCGCCACGTGATCCAGGATTTTCTTGATGAGATCCTCGGGCAGGGGCTGATCCATTTCCTCCTGACGTTCCTCCAGCGAGAAGTAGGAAACCAACAGACCGCGCACAGGGGTAAAAAAGGCCAGGTACAGCATGACAAGGCCTACGGCGAGGGCCAACGCCAGCCAGGGCCAGGTAGGTGTGTCGGGTCTATCCATGGTCTTTCTCCTCGTGGGCTTTGACGCCAAAGTTTTTCAAATCGAGAATCTTGATCTGGTCCAGCACCTCGGCCACGGAGCGGAAGGGCGCGGCGCGGTCGGCATCCAGCCGGATGCGCTTGTCGGGCTCTTCCTCGGAAATGGTGAGTAGTTCCTGGTGCAAGTACTCGCGGGTAGCCTCCTCGCCGTCCAAGTAGATGATGCCATCGGCGTCGATGGCGATAATGACAAACTCCGCCACCTCTTTCTTCACCCGGGTGGTGTTTTTCATCTCGGGCAAGTCCAGCTCGATCTCCTTGTCCTCGGACTTGATCGTGGTGGCCACCAGGAAAAAGATCAGCAGCAGAAAGACCACGTCAATCAGCGGGGCCATCGCTATGCCGTCGTCCGGCGGCGTATCATCCTTGATTCTCATGCGGTTGCTTCCGGTTCCTCTGCCTCTTCACCCTCGCCGAGGTGGGCGTTCTGCCAGACAAACAGGAGCTCGGTGACCTGTTTTTCCAGCAGGATGGCGAGCTTGGAGGTCTTGCTGCGGAAGTAGTGATACAAAAGCAAAAAGGGAATGGCCACCAACAGACCCACGGCGGTCGTGACCAACGCCTTGGAGATACTATCCGCCAGGATGGACGCGTCACCCATGGAACCGGCGATGGCAACGATCTGGAAGGCCTCGATCATCCCGATAACCGTACCGAGCAAACCGAGCAGCGGGGAGGCCGTCGCTACCACCATCAACATGTAGGCGCGCTGCTGGTGCATACGGATGGACTGCGAGCCGATGTCGCCCGCGGCCACCGCCATCTGGTTGAAGTCGGTGAACTGGTTGTCCATGACGAAGCGCACGATGTCGGTGAGGGTGCTGCGATCCTTGTGGCAGAGCTTACGCATGCCGTCGTAGTCGTGCTCCTCGTTCATCCTCTTGAGCTTGGTGAAAACGCCCGCCGGGGCGATTTTCGACACGCGGCAATTGGCCAGACGCTCAAAGAGGAAGCCGAGCCCCAACAGAGTCAGCAACCCAAGCGCCACCACCGTCCAGCCGCCTTTGGTCAACTGCTCTACCCAGTCGAGCTGGCCGGACACCGCATCCGCCGCTGCGGGTGGTGCATCCGCAGGTGCGTCAGCCTGCCCGAGCGCGCACACCGCGCTCAGAATTAAGAATGTAATTATGTGCAACCAGAGGCGAGCGTCCTTAAACATTAATAGAGTCAAAGGGGGTCTTCGAATGCAATCAAGGTGGAAATCCTGTTCAAATGATTGGGTTTTCCTGACCAAATGATCAAAAGCCGCTTGCCATGAAGGCCCTACCGCCTTCTAAATAACACGCGATGGAGATCGCCGATTACCTTCCCGTTTTGATTCAGGTGCTGCTGGCTGCGGCTTTGGCCGGCGCCATCCTGATGGCCAGCCATGTGTTCGGCCAGCGCGCGCGTGGGAACTACATCAAGGACAAGGCCTACGAATGCGGCCTGCCCATGGAAGGCAACCCCCATCCGCGCTTCGGCGTCAAGTTCTACGTCGTGGCCATGCTCTTTATCCTCTTTGATATCGAGGCCGTCTTTTTGATTCCCTGGGCTTTGATTTATCGCGAGTTCATCGCGTCACATATCCCCATCCTCTGGCCGGTGATGTTTTTCATCGGCATCCTGGTGCTCGGGCTTGCTTACGAAATGAAGAAAAAGGGATTGGAGTGGGAACGCTGATTTTTCTTTCCGGCAATCATAGTTATTCCATAGGTGCGACCATTTCGGTCGTACCTTGCTAGATGCCGTCAGAAATTTCATGCACCTCGACCGTTATATCTCCAAGACCCGCATCATCGATATCGTCAGCAGCGATTTCGAAGGGGCTTTGCGCGAGTTGCTTGAGGTCTGCAAGCTCGACGACAAGGTCAACAAAGAGAAAATACTGACCGACCTTTTGGTGCGGGAGAAGACGATGACCACCTATCTTGGCAGCGGCATCGCCCTCCCCCACCTGCGCCTGCCCATGAAGCGCCAGTACATCTTTGCACTGGGCCGCTGCCCCGACGGGCTGGACTTCAACGGCAACGAGGAATACCGCGACCTGCGGCTTATCTTCCTGCTGCTGGCCTCGGAGAAGGAAAACTCCTACCTGAACGTGCTGGCCTCGCTGGCACGCGCCTTCCAGGAGCCCAGCACAGTCGAGCAGCTGACCGAGGCCGACGATCTTGAGACACTACGCAAGAGCGTCTCCACCACCTTCGGACGCGGATCGGACCGCAAGCTGACCAAGGACAACAAGTTCAACCGGCTCATCCTGCGCGAGGGCCTGAAGGTCGCCCAGGGGGCCAAGTGCTCCTCCGTCATTATCTTCGGAGACACCTTCGCGGGCGGCGTGGACGTCTCCGATCAGTTCGAGAATTTCAAAACCATCCTGGTCACTCAGTCCTCCTCGGAAGTCTCCTACAACAAGCAGAACTTCAACGCCATCATTCCGGTGCGCTCCTTCAGCACCAACCGCCTGTCGCAACTGCGCAGCGCCATGCTCATCGGGCTGACGCGCGGCATCTTCAAGGGCAACGAACGCATCTGCTGCGTCGGCGGCATCCACGCCAGCAATCAGTTCGACACCGTCGTGGTGGTCGACGTCGAACGGGAATTCCAATCGGTCTTCACCCGCCAGGCGGACATGCTCCCGCCCACGGTCAAACCCGAGGTCCTCGAACGTGTCCTGGGCATTGCCACCGAGCTGGCCGTCGAAGGCCGCGAGGGACGCCCCGTCGGCTGCCTCTTCATCCTGGGGGACTCCGCCAAGGTCAAACCGCACATCAAGCAGCTCGTGCTCAATCCCTTCTTCGGCTACGACGCCGAGGAGCGCAACATTCTGAATCCCTTCATGGACGAAACCGTGAAGGAGTACTCCTCGCTCGACGGCGCTTTTATTATCAAGGGCGACGGCGCGCTGGAGTCCGCCGGCAGCTTGGTGCATGCTCCAGAGTACCCGCAAAAGCTGCCCAGCGGCCTGGGCGCACGTCACGCCGCCGGAGCCGCTATTTCAATCGCCGCCGATTGCATCGCCATCGTGGTCTCGGCCAGCACCGGTACCGTCAATCTCTTCCGCCGCGGTCAAATGCTCCCGCTCATCGAGCGCGCCGTCGGCAAGGAAGTCTAAGCAGGGCAGCGGCCTAATTCTTGCGCTTCAATTTCGCGTATACCAAAAAGCCAGACCCTAGCACCAGCCCGGCTGCTGCTCCATAGAGTGGATAAATAACGTAGCCACGCTTATATTCTTCTCTGCTGACCGGCTCTAAGCTTTTTTGGCCACTTGTGGTAAGCTCATCAAAGCCAGTTGCGTGTATTAACCCAGAAACAGCCCCGGCAATCATAAAGGCGGCCAACGTGATTAACGTGGCTTTCATTGCCTACGAAGCTTCCAGCGAACGCTTGACGGCCTCGGTGTGGCGGATGTCGTCGCCTTCGAGCAGGTAGATGACTTCCTCGGCGATGTTGGTGGCGTGGTCGCCGATGCGCTCGAGACTCTTCGAGATAAAGATAAGCCCGATGGCCATATCGACATCGACCTTGCCCGCCTGGGCGGCCTCGGTCAGCGCGTTATAGTTTTCACGGTTGAGATCATCCACGTCACGATCGCGATGAGGCACGGAGTAGGCTTTTTCGATATCCTCGTCGATAAAGCTGTCGAGAGCGTCGCGAAGCTGCTCAAGCACCGCAGCGGCCATGGTCGGAATGCCGTGGAGCTGGCGCGCGGGGCCTTCCTTGGCGATGCGCTCCACGCGCTTGGCAATGGAGGAGGCTTCGTCACCCACACGCTCGAGATCATGACAGGCTTTCATTGCCACCGTCAGCAGGCGCAGATCAGAGGCTACGGGGGCGCGCAAAGAGATATAGCGGATGGCTTCGCTGTCGATCTGCTTTTCCAGTGCATCTACCTCGTCATCCATATGACGGACGCGGCGCGCCACTTCCGGCTCGCTTGTTTCCAGCGAATGCACGGCGAATCGCACGAGGTCGACGGCCTTTTCCCCCATAAGGACAAGACTGTCGCGAATGCGATCCAAATCATTCTGATAAAAGGAACTCATGTTACGAAAAAAAAGATGGCTGGTGATTTTTAGTATAGCTCATCATGCGCCGGTTTCCATTAGGAGCGATAAAATTAACAAAAAATTCCTGTGACATTATCCGAACCGACCTGACACATACGCTTCCGTCTTGGGATCTTCGGGGTTCATAAAAATCTGTTCGGTCTCGCGATACTCCACCAAGCGACCCAGATAAAGAAAGGCTGTGCGGTCGGATACGCGGGCAGCCTGCTGCATGTTATGCGTAACCACAACGATGGTGTAATCGCGTTTAAGGTAATGAATAAGCTCCTCGATTTTCCCTGTCGCCACCGGGTCCAGAGCCGAGCAAGGCTCGTCCATCAGAATAACCTCGGGCTCGTTAGCGATGGCCCGCGCGATGCACAACCGCTGTTGCTGACCACCGGACAGGCTCAACGCGCTGGTGTGTAGCCGGTCCCGCACTTCATCCCAGAGTGCCGCGCGTCTCAGGCTGGACTCCACCGCCTCGTCCAGAACGCCTTTGCGCTTTTCTCCGGATACCCGTAAGCCGTACGCCACGTTTTCGTAAACCGACTTGGGGAAGGGGTTCGACTTTTGGAAAACCATCCCGATGCGACGACGCAGGGAAATGACCTCCTGGGCCGGGTCGTAAATGCTCTTCCCGTGCAGCAGGATGTCGCCACTGTGATGCGTTTCCTGCACGAGGTCGTTCATGCGGTTCAGGCAACGAATGAGCGTGGACTTGCCGCAGCCGGACGGCCCGATGAGCGCCGTGACCTGGCGCGGCATGATGGCCATATTCAGGTCGAAGAGTACTTGGTTTTCACCGTACCAGAAGCTGTAATCGCCCTTCACCTCGATGATGGGCCGGGCCTCGGATTTATCGGAGGCTTGGGGGGCAAGGACTGACACGGGTGTGGGCATCAGAAAGTTTCGGCAGTATAGCGACGGCGCATGTAATCGCGCATCAGGATGGCGCCGACGTTCAGGACAACCACCAGCAGAATCAACAGCAAAGTGGTCGCGTAAACCATGGGCATGGCCGCCTCGGAGTCCGGCGTGAGGAAGCCCAGTGAATAGATGTGGTAGCCCATGTGCATGAACTTCCGGTCGAGATGGAACCACGGCACGACGCCGTCGAAGGGCAAATCTGGCGCGAAGGCCACCACCCCTACCAGCATCAACGGCGCAACCTCACCCGCCGCTCGGGCTACGGCCAGGATCAGCCCCGTCAACATCCCGGGGGCGCTGGCCGGCAGCACGACGCGCCGCAGCGTCTGCCAGTGGGAAGCCCCGCAGGCCAGGGAGGCCTCGCGCATGCCCTTCGGGAAGGCTGCCAGGGATTCCTCCGTCGCCACGATGACCACCGGCACGGTCAGCAGGGCCAGCGTGAGCGCCGCCCACAGGATACCGCCGGTGCCAAATGTCGGCGCGGGCAGCTTGTCGGCGAAGAATAGGCTGTCGATGGTGCCGCCGAGGAAGTACACGAAAAAGCCCAGCCCGAAGACACCGTAGACAATGGACGGCACGCCCGCCAGATTACTCACGGCAATACGCACGGCATGCACGATGGGGCCCGGCCGGGCATATTCGCGCAGGTAAACCGCCGCCACTACACCCAGCGGCATGACCAGCACGCTCATCAAAAGCGTTAGCACAAAGGTACCGACAATGACCGGGAAAATGCCGCCCTCGGTATTACCCTCGCGGGGATCCTCGGCCAGGAAGCGCCAAAAACGCGCTCCGAAGATAGCCAGCTTCTCAAAGGTATTGAGCGCATTGGGCTGATAAACTCTGAGGATTTCGCCAAGCGTCTGCTCGCGCTCCTCGCCTGAGAGGAGGCGATACCGCAAATGCGCTGCCTGCAAGCCATGGCGTAGCACCTGTAATTCCCTGGCCAGTTGCTCGTGCTCGTTTTCCAGGGCATGCTGTTGGCTCTGCAGCTCCGGCGAAGCCCCGGCACTGACGCCCTCGCGCCGCAGCAACTCGATCTGGCGGTTGAGCGAGGCGATTTCATTGCGCTCCAGATGCTGAATCTCCCGGCGCATGCCCTCATTGCGCGCCAACGCTTCATTCAGGCGACTCGAAAAGTCCGGTGCCTCAGCGGATACCTCCTTGCCGCTGGGCAGGATGAGCGCAAGAGGCTCCATGATGGCGTCCCCTCGGCTGGTGCGCTCGGCTACGTAAACCGTGGATGGGAGAGACTGGCTCTCCACCTCCTCGACCGGCAGGTAGTGGAATTTGTCCCCCATGACGTCCGCGCTGCCGAGAAACAAGTACAACTCATTCTCACTGCCGGCTGCGTTTTCCACCGCACGCGTATCCAGGATGATAGCGCCAAAAGTGGTGCGCCCACCCGGCCCGGCCGTGCTGTCCTCACGCAGTTGAAGCAGCGTCACATCGCGTGGCCAAAAAACCGCCACGCCGTTGGCCAGGATGACCGCCAACAGCAGGAAGACCATAACGATGCCCACCGCCAAGCCCGTGCCGAGCAACCAGATGGGCAGCTCCACGCGCGAACGTTTTCCGGGGCGGACTGTGCTCTCTTCCGACATCAGGGTGTGCTTTGATAACGTTGGCGGATGCGCTCACGGGTGATTTCCGCCAGGGTGTTGACGGCAAAGGTCATGATGAAAAGCAGCATGGCCCCGAGGAAAAGCGTACGGTAAAGCGTCCCCTGGAAGGGCGCTTCGGGCAACTCCACCGCGATATTGGCGGCGAGGGTGCGCATGCCGGAGAAGAGGTTGAAGTCCGTCAGCGGCGTGTTGCCGGTGGCCATGACCACGATCATGGTCTCGCCGACCGCCCGGCCCAGGCCGATCATCAGTGCTGAGAATATCCCGGGCAGCGCCATCGGCAGAACGATGCGGCGGGCGGTCTCCCAGCGTCCGGCCCCCAGGGCCAGTGAACCCGAGACCAGCGACTGCGGCACGTTCGCCATGGCGTCCTCCGAGAGCGTGAAGATGATGGGGATGACCGCGAAGCCCATCATGAAGCCGACCACCAGGGCGTTGCGTTGCTCGAACTGCATGCCGAGGCTCTCCTGCCACCACAGGCGAAAATCTGCCACGGACTGGCCCGTGGCCGGGTCCGAAACGGTAAAAAAGAGCTTCTCCGCAAAAGGCCCCAGCCACCAACCCAGGGCAAAAACGGTCACCACCAGCGGAATCATCGGCAGGAACTCGCACCCCTGCGGCAGGATGTCACGCAGGCGGGGCGGCAGGCGATGCCACACCAGACCCGCCATCACCGCCGACAGCGGGATAAACACCAGGCCAAGCAAGACCGAGGGGATGTGGCTTTCGATCAGCGGCGCCAGCCAGAGCGCGGCCAGAAAGCCCAACACCACGGACGGCAGCGAGGCCATGATTTCCATGGCGGGCTTGACCACCCGGCGCACCCGGGCCGTGAGAAACTGCGCCGAGTACAGCGCCGCCGTCAGGGCCACCGGCACCGCAAACAACATGGCGTAGAGCGTGCCCTTGAGCGTCCCGGTGATGAGCGGGATCAGGGACAGCTTCGGCTCGAAGTCGTCCCCGCCTCCGGTCGATTGCCAGATGTAACGGTCCTCGGATTGCCCCTCGTAGCGCACTTTGCCGAAGAACCCAGTAAAGCTGGCCTCCGGGTGCGGATCGTCGAGGGCAAAGCTGCGCAGGCGATTGTCCTCGCTGAGGAAAAGCAGGTTTTTATAACGCGAGCCGATAAGGCCGAAACGCGGCTCGAAGGGCAGCGTGTCCCGCCACAGTTGCGCCCCGGTCGTGCCATAGCGCAGGGACACGCTGTCACCGCTACCCACGAGGAAGACGCGGTTGCGCACACTGGCCGCGAACAAAGTCGGGGAACCGGGCAAAGACTGCAGCTCCCGCGCAAGATCGTAAGCCACCTGCCCGCTGGCCTCTTCCAGCGCGGGGCTGAAGAGCTTCAACTGCCCTTGTGGACTACCGAAAACCACGGAGCGACGCCCTGCCAACCAGTCCATGGAGGCGATTTTCTCATCGGGGAACGGACGAAAACTCTGGATGAGCTCCAAGCCCCCGGTGCGCCTCAGGAAAACATCCACCACCCCGCTATCATCAGCCACCAGCATGGTATCGGCATGCCCGCCCACCAGCACATGAGTTGGACGGCCGCTCAACTGCAAGGTCAGATCCCGTGAATCGGCCTGCTGCCAATCTCCGGCGCTGAGCAACCCGACCTTGCGCTGGTAGGAGGTGACGCGCAACCGGATACCGCCCGTGCTGCTCTCAATCGTGGCCAGCAGGCCCTGACGTTCGGTCTGGTCAAAATCCAGGGCATGGATGACGCCTTCGGCGCCGGAGTTGATGCTCGCGACACTTTCCAGCGCCACCCGCACGCCTTCCCTTTGGCCGTGCTCATCAAACTCCGGCTGATAGGCAACCTGCTGAATCAGGCATTCGCCCGTCTCCAGTGCCAGGCCGGCCATCTCCCGGTCCTGATGGTAGGCCCAGGCCGTAGGCGAGGCCTTCCCGAGCGCTTCCGGGCGCAAGACATGAGGCGGGCTTGCATCGTTGAGATTGAAAAAGTGAAAGTCGCCGTCCCGCGTCATGAGGAAGGGGAACTCGGTCCACTCATCCACCCCCAGCAGGACGTAGCCGGCGGATTCGACGGAGCGTTCGTGGAGCGGTTTCACCTTGGCCCCCTGAAAAAGCGGGAATACCTGCACCACGATGAACACCAGAATACCGAACACCATCAGCAGAATGGCAGAACCGCCGACACGAAAGGCCACCGCCGCGATACGGTCGCTCCGCAACGTGACAGGGCGCACCTCGAAGCGTCTGCGTTGACTGCTCTTCCGGTTATCCATCAATAAAAGGTCGAGCTTGGCGGATTTACGCCCGATGACAAGGCGGCTCTCCGTTACGAAAAGGTCATGCCCGCACGCGAATCAATGATCCACGGCGGCGAGAAATTCCCCGGCAGCCTCGGCCGGCACCGGATAATAGCCATCTTTGAGCACGATTTCCTGACCCTCCCGGGAGAAAATGAAACGCACGAACTCCAGCGTCAGCGGGTCCATGGGCGCGTTGGGCGGCTTGTTCACGTAAAGGTAGAGAAAGCGGGCCAGCGGATACTCCCCGCTGAGGCAGTTCTCGTAGGTGGGTTTGACGAACTCGCCGTCCTCCGCGGCGATGGCCAGGCTCTTGACGCCGGAAGTGCGGTAGCCGATGCCTCCGTATCCCAGCCCATAGCGATCCACCGCCACTCCCTGGACCACGGCAGAGGTGCCAGGCTGCTCCTTCACCGTCTCGCGGAAGTCGCCTTCCATCAGCACGAACTCCTTGAAGAAGCCGTAAGTCCCGCTGGCGCTGTTGCGCCCGAAAAGGCTGACGCGGCGGCGCGCGTAGTCACTGCCCAAACCGAGCTCGCCCCAGGTATTGATAGAGGCGCCGTTGCGATGGAAAGTGCTGGAAAAAAGCCCGTCGAGCTGGTCGAGGGTCAGGCCCTCGACGGGGTTATCCTTGTGGGTGAAGAGCGCGAGCGAGTCGATAGCGATGATGATCCGGGTGGGCTTGTAGCCGTAGCGCTCCTCGAAAGCGATGATTTCGGTGGCCTTCATCTCACGACTCATGGGGCCGATCTGTGCCGTGCCCTTGATCAGCGCGGGCGGCGCGGTGGAGGAGCCTTTGCCCTCGATCTGGAAAGTCACGCTCGGGTAAATCTCCTGAAAGGCCTCGGCCCAGAGCGCCATCATGTTGTGCAGCGTGTCCGAGCCGGTCGAAGTCAGCGTGCCGTAAACCCCCGGAACCTTCTCATAGCTAGGCAGAAAGGAGAAATCCATCGTCTCCAGATTCTCGGATCGCGCAACGGACATCCACATAAAGAGGATTCCAATGAACAGCAGGATCTGCCGAAAAGAGAAGCGAAAGGATTGCATTAATATGAGCGGAACCGCCCACCATACCGTACTAATGTTACAATTTCGTGACGGCCCGGTTAATTGACAGCAAAGCTCGCAGGTGGTTCACAATTAAAGAGATCCTGCCCCAGGGCCACCAGATCCGGGTAAACGCCAGCCGGGGCTGGGTCCGTAAGCGCTCTTAATTCGTCCAGACTGTGGCTACCCGTGGCCACCAGATAGGCCGGCAGCGCCCCGGCTTCCGCCGCCGCGAGGTCAAAAGGCGAGTCGCCGATGAGAATGGTCGTCTCGACCTCCGCACCGACTTTTTCCATGGCGTAGCGGGTAAACTCCGGGTCCGGCTTCTTCCACTCGGTATCCATCGTGCCAATGGTAGCGTCGAGGTACTTATCCAGGCCCAGGTGGGTCATGATTTTTCGCGAAGGCTCACCGCGCTTGTTGGTGAAGACGGCCTGCTTGATGCCCTTCTCGTGCAGCGCCTTTAACAGCCACTCGACACCCGGCATCAGGTACAGGTCTTCGAACATAATCTCGTCAAAATGCGCCCGGAAGAGCCGCACCGCTTCCTCGACGAGTTCTTTCGAGCCGATGAGACGCTCCATCGTAATCGGCACGGAGCCGCCCACGGTGGCGCGCACCTTGTCGTAATCCGCCGGCGGCAATCCGAGCTGCTCCTGCGCGTAGACGTAGCAGCGGTAGATCGTCTGGAAATGATCGATCAGCGTCCCATCAAGGTCGAAAAGCACGGTGCGGATAGCTGGCATAGCCCGCCAAGCAAGCACGCACGGTGCCACCGGGTCAAGCGAATCGCAAGCAAGGGGGCACAGGCATTGTCCAGTGCGGTCACGCACCGCGGGTCTGGGGCGCGTAGCCCCAGGTCGTGAGTCAGCCTCACATCGTCCCCACGAGTTTGATTCCCTCGGAACGGTAGTCGCGCTGCATGTCATCAAAAAGCTCATCGTAGGTGCGCCCGGCGAGGAGGATTTCGTCGAAGCGCTTGCGGGCAGCGTTCCACTCGGGCATGGTCTCAACGCCCTCGAAGACGCGCAAGGCCTCCCAGAGGTGACGCCCGTCGCCGTCGAGGTGCGCGAAGTAGTAGGTTAGCAAAAAGGCGCTGGCATACTGCCGGTTCAAGGCGAAGGCATCCGTACCGAAGTTGGCGTTCCAATCCGCACCGCTCATGGTCATGAGCTTCTCCGGGGAGACGATAGTGAATTCATCCGTCGCACCGGTCTTCGCCTGCAAAGCTTCGTCCGGTTCGAGGTCGCCGAAGTCGAAGATGCCGCGCTTGTAGGGCACCGACTCGATGTAGACCGCGAAGCCCTCGATGAGCCAGACCGGCAGCCGGTACATCCAGTCATGCTGCACCTGATGGGTGATTTCGTGAATCAGCGTGCCGTGCCCCGCCTGACTGTCGAGCGTCACACCGGTGGACGATTTTTTCACGCCCAGGCTCGCCATCGGCACCAGAATGACGCGGTCGCGCGGCGAATAGGTCCCGGCACTACCCGGAATGCCGCCAGCCATTTCGAATCCCTCAAGCTGGTCAAACAGCCGGACCGTGTAGCCGTCCTTGGGGGCCTCGATGCCCCAGTCCAGCGGGGTGGCACGCACGGCGTTATAGGTGGCCTCGAAAACCTCCGCAAACTCCGCCACGACCTTGCGGGCCAGCTTGATATCAGAGGTATAAGAAAAATGCCCGGCGCGGTAACGGTACACGCCGGTGTCGTTGTTCTCCTCCAAAATCTCTACCTCGAAATCGCCCGGCGCTTCAACCTTGTCCGGCCAGACCAAGCCGCCCTCCGGAAAGCCGCCCGCGCCTTCAACCACATAAGGGCCGGCTGGACTGGCTTCCTTTTCGAGCCCAGCGACATAGGCTTGGTCAGCCTCGCTGAGACTTTCCAGCGGAATGGTGAACACGCGCCAGTCCGAAACACGGCGCACCACCACGCTGTCACCCTCTACCCGCACGAGCTCAGCGTTCAGCTCACGGCCGTCGGTGCTCGTCCAGGTACGTGACTCCGCCGCAAAGCACGACACGGCCAGCAACAGGAGCAGGCAGATGGCGAGTTGACCTCGATGGGGAAAGCGGTTCACTGTGAAAGGACTTTAAGTCGCGCCATGCCAAAGAAAAGCCAGGAATCCACCAAACCCCGCGTCGGCATCATCATGGGAAGCATCTCCGACTGGGAGACCATGCAGCACGCCGCCGAAACGCTGACCGCGCTCAAGGTGCCTTTCGAGAAGGAAATCGTCAGCGCCCACCGCACACCCGACCGCATGGCAGACTATGCGAAGTCCGCCGAGAAACGAGGCATCCAGGTGATAATTGCCGGGGCTGGCGGGGCCGCTCACCTGCCCGGCATGACCGCCGCCATGACGCACCTGCCTGTCTTCGGCGTACCGGTGCAATCCAAGGCGCTTTCCGGCATGGACTCTTTACTCTCGATTGTGCAGATGCCCGCCGGGGTGCCAGTTCCCACCCTTGCCATCGGCAAAGCTGGCGCCACCAATGCCGCGCTCAGTGCCGCCGCAGTGCTCGCTTTGCAGGACAAAGCCATCCGTAGCACCCTTATCGCCTTCCGCAAAAAGCAGACCGCCAAAGTCGAGGCTATGGCCCTGCCGGAGTAGGATTGTATTTAACCACAGAGGACACGGAGAAAATATATACTTGGCCTTCTTATGGACGTGGACGTCGATACGATAGCAAAAATTGAGATAGATGCCCATGGTCATCTACTTATATATCCGTCATTCAATGAATACCCAATGATCTATCGAGAAGCTGCAGAGGTGCATTGGGAGCCCAATGGAAGATATCTGTATTCGCCAAAGCCGAGGGAATGGAGTTACTTGGACTGGTTTAAGCATATTATCTCTATCGCTAGTAACTTAACACTTTGGGAACACACTCAGTGGGAAAATATCCCCGATGAATTGCGAATAAGTGCCGAGCAGTGGATAATAAAACAAGGCAAATAAACTCCGTGTTCTCTGTGTCCTCCGTGGTTAAAAAATAATCCACCTTCGTAAGTTCATATTGGTAAAAGTCGAAGCGATGAAGACGCCTAAAGCAGCGGCGTCATGTCAGCCACGAAGACCCGGCGTGTGCCGCCAACGTAGGCGTTGAAGGCGATGCGGCGCCAGTCGCGGTCCCAGGCCGGATGCGGGTCCACACGCAGAACGCCATCCTCGCAGGGCTGGCGGGTGTTAATACGCACGATGTAGCGATCTTCACCAGTCGCAGGGTCGATCCAGCGCAGAGGGATAGTGCCGTCATCGTAGACAGGAAAATCCCAGGCGCTATTGTAGGTATCGGTCAAAATGTGCCCGCAAGGGTGAACTGTCGGATGACCGGAGCCCTGCACACCCGGCGCCATGATTCGCAAATCGCTGCCGTCCTCGTTGACAGACACCAAACGCATGATGTCCCCGTCGATTTTGAGGTTCATTGAGATGCGCCGTCCATCGGGAAACCAAGTGGCGTGATGACCTCCCTTGCGCCATTGCTCGGGACCGATGGCGCAGTGGATAGGCCCGCCGCACTCCAGGCCGAGTGTGAACCAGGCGAACTCGACCGACCTAGGTGCGGAAGCGAACAGGTTCCACTGCTCCTCGTCCTTGGCCGGGAACCACCGCAGGCTGACCATGAGCCGGTCGCCCTGCGGGTTGAACTTACAGTGAAAGCCGTAAATCTCCTGACGCTCCGGGTCGGGCAGTTGCACGGGCGGCTCTGCGCGCTCCAGAAGCTCTGCGATGGAAACAAGCAGGTGGCGCTCGCCCGTCACCGTGTTGGTCAGGAAAAAACCGTCGTCCTCCACCGCCCCATGGTTGGCCCGCACGCCCTCCCGGGGTACCTGCACACCATAGCCCGGCTGCGTCTTGGAAGTGGTTTTGAGATTAGCCGAGACGAGCCGGCGCCCGTCCGGCGAAGCGTGGTAGACGGTGCCCTCCATGCGCTGCCGCGCGCCGCTCAACGGATCCAACTTCCAGGCGAACGGCTCCCAGGTGTCCGTATCGACATCGTTGAAAAACAGCTCGTGGTCGCTGCCGCCCCAATTGAGATTGGCCCCGAGCTGCGGCTCCCAGCCACGCGTTTCAGCCACCACACGATGCTCACCCGTCTCCAGATCGACCAGCCCGATGGCCGCAACCTCCCCAGGACGCGGCTGGCGGTCCTCGAAGGGAAACTGAAAAACCGCTAGGTAACGCCCCGATGGGCTAAAAGGGCTGGTATCGAAAAACCGGTGCAAGCAACCAGGCACGTTAGGAGTCACGCACCACACCGGCACGGCGGGGTCAAAGTCCGTGTAGCGGGGAAACGAGGGGTGAAGGGTCATGGCACTAGGCCGTTAGTTCGAAGATGCGTTCCTTGGCGTGGTCCAGGCCTTCGCCGGTGCGACAGGAGAGCGGCACGACCTCCACATCGCGGTGCTTTTTCTTAAACGCATTGAGGTGGTCGACGGCCTCGGGGAGGTCCACCTTGTTGGCCAGGACCAGGCGCGGCTTTTCCAGCATGGCCGCGTCGTAGTGCTCCAGCTCGTTGAGGAGCGTGGTATAGTCTTCAATGGGCGACCGCTGGTCGACGGCGGCGAAATCGATGATGAGCAGCAGGCAGCGGCAGCGCTCGATGTGACGCAGGAAGCGGTGCCCGAGGCCCTTGTTTTCGTGCGCCCCGGCGATGAGCCCGGGGATATCCGCCACGCTACGGCGCGAGTACTTTTCGGGAAAGTCGATAATACCCACACTCGGTTGGAGCGTGGTGAAGGGGTATGCGCCGGTCTTGGGCCGCGCCATGGTCAGGCTGTTGACCAGGCTGGACTTGCCCGCGTTGGGCAGCCCGACCAGCCCGGCATCCGCTATGGTTTTTAAGACAAAGTGAAAGCGACCGACCTCGCCCGGCTCCCCTTCGGTGAACTTGCGCGGAGCCTGGTCGATGGGGCTTTTGAACTCTGTGTTGCCCAGGCCGCCCTGCCCTCCCTTGAGCAGAACGATCTCCTGACCGTGTTCGAGCACCTCGCAGACCGCCTCGCGGGTGTCCTCGTCCTGCACGATGAGCCCCAGCGGCACCTTCAGGCGCTTGTCCTTGCCGTAGGCGCCATGCTGATTCTTACCGCGGCCCGGCTCACCGTTTTGCGCCTTGGCGTGCGGAGTGTACTGGTAGTCGATGAGGTCCGCCGTGTTTTCGTCGCCGACCAGCACGATGCTGCCGCCCCGGCCGCCGTTGCCGCCATTAGGGCCGCCCTTGGGCTTGTACTTCTCCCGCAGGAAGCTGACACAGCCGTTCCCGCCGTTGCCCGCTTTCAAATCCACCGTAACCTCGTCTACAAACATAATTCCGCCTCACGATGACAACTCCCCGCCGCCACGCAACGCCAGAAGCATAAAGGCGCATAAGCGTACGATCGGGAGGAGAGTTACCCTGGCAGGTACCCGCGTTATGCCGATCCCCTTCCGTACGCTGGCTCTGGCGCAATAATTTACGGTTCCACCCGCATCAGTACCACGGCATGATCCTGGCCGGTTGCTTGATTCGTGGCCAAACCAGTAATGTAAACACCGTTATCCGACATGGCCGTGGGGAAGAAATCAGTCCATTGCGGATCCGTTGTCCCGGATAGGCGGGGCGAAGCCTGTTCTACAATAGCATCCAGGTCATAGGTCTCAATATTGCTCCCATTGAGAGGCGACAAAGCACCCGTAGCGGGTTCTCGTTTCTGCTCCATGTAGTCGGTCGTTGTCAATATCCTCAAAGGCACACCTGAAACAGGACTACTCAACGCAATACCATCGGAGTCTGCCCCCAGAACATGGTTTTTAGAACCGTCTTGCAGCCAGAGACTGTAATCCTCGGTATAGGCAAGTATCTGGCTACTATTGTTTATATCAATTGGTTCATAGGTAACCGAATTTCCGTTCTCGGCGGAGTAGTAGAAACTACGCGCATAAATTCCTTCAAAATCTGCTGTAACACCATCTATATATTCTACGAGACTTGGCGCATTCTGATAAGCCGATATAATGTATGCAGGGATGTAATTGCGAAGGGCGCCAACCCATTCGCCAGAATTATTCATGGCAGCAGGATAATATTCCCGATCATTATAGACCTCATCCCATTCATAAAGAGTATCAGGGTTGGGAGATTCGGGGTATTTAATGTAGCATGTAATTATTTCCACAGGCTCAAATTTGTTTCCCCATCCGCTACTAATATTGCCCTCACGCAACCAGTACTGACCGTCTGGAGTTTTTCTACGCCCAAGAAAATGTCCATTATCATTAACAAGAGATATGATAGAGCTATGTGTCTCGGCATCAGGCAGGGCCTTGGAATCAAATAGTACTGGCGTTGCAGAACCGGCAGGCCAGTAAGCCGCATAGGTTTCGTCGGTTGAAAAAAAAGGGTCGTATAAATCGTTCTCCACACCTCCTACGACGACCCCATCATTATTAATATCCGTAGCGAGTACCCAATTGCCCTGAACGTCTGCCTCCAAAGTAATTTCACCGCTGGGATGCCATACTTTGGCAGGAACCAAATCATCGTTTCTAAACAACACGTGCAGATTATTGCTAACCGCAATCGGCCAGCGCTCATAATCACCCCCAACGTAGCCCAGGTCTATGATGGCAAAACCCGGGATTTCTTGTTCAACTAAAGACGACAAGCCGGTAGGCCCAATTGCATACCGAGACTGTCCGGCTAGCTGCGCTGACCATACACATGCGAGTAACGCTAAAAACAAAGTTTTCATTAGTTACATCAGCGAATACCTAGTCTGCGATAGTCAGTGAATACACGCCTTGTGTATTATGTGGAAGATCTTGACTGCCATATGTGGTTGAATAAACGGTGAACAAAGTGCCATTAGATTGTTTTTTTACGATCTGGAACCAGTCACCTTCGGCAGCTCCTGCTGTCCATGTGTAGGTGGTAGTCCCATCCCCATTGGACTGGGCCTCGAAGTTTTCGATAGGGGGCCTCGCATGAGCAGCAGAATCGACTGTGTGGAGCGTGAAGGTCAGGCTGTCTTGATTCGGTAAGCTTACTTCAATGGTAGTGGTGCCAATGCTGGGTGGCGTTTTAAAAGCTGCGATGCTACCGGCTTGAGTATTTCTCAGCGTGAGGGACGCATATAGGTCCTGGTCGGACAGGGACTTGCTTAGGCCTGCGTATCCACCATTAACCACAAACCTGAGCGGAGCGTTCTCAATTTCGGACCCATCCTCATCCCGCACGGACACCAGAAGGGTTTCGCTGAGAACCGTGGAAGGGATACCTATCTGGCGATCTCCCCTATGCGCATACAGCGTGGCAGGTTGCCCGTTAAAGAAATCTGCCGCACCAGTTTCATCGAACCACTCCTCAAGATTGGCGATACCGTCGCCGTCATAATCGCCGTTGGCGAGCAGGTCCGCTTCGGTCGTGATGGCATTGTCCGGGTCGTAGTAAGCCCAATTCGGCTCATTGACAACTGCCAGCTTCCAGGCGGAAGAAACGTCACTATCCCAGATGGCCTCAATGTCATCCGGTATCCCGTCGAAGTCGGTGTCGGTTTTGTCGAGAGGATCGGTTCCGAGGTCGAGCTCGAGCTGGTTGCCGAAACCGTCATCGTCGAAGTCGTCCTCCCAGGCATTGGCGGTGGGGACGTCGCTCATCATCAGACGCAGGAAGAAAGGCTCAGACGAACTTATCGAAAAGCCCCAGGCAATGGTTTGGTCCTGCCCCGGCTCAATGATGGGGACGTAGTCCCACTCCATCAGGTCGCTGGATTGCTGGATGAAGTAGGTCCAGCCGATACGGCCCTGCCATTCAAAGGAATAGGAGTCAGTATCCGAATCATAAAAGATCATGCTGTCCTCAGTGATGCCCGTTGGTGTGAGGGCCAGGGCAGAGACCACTCCCGCCAACGTAGAAACAAATGAGAGAAATAGTGTTTTCCAGCAGTTCATTGGTTGCCTCCTTTCGTGGCTTGATCGGATTCGCCAGAGGCAGGGTCGCCATTTTCGTAGGCGCTATTCTTCTCCGGCCAAAAATGAATGACAGCGTCCTTCTTGGGTTTGGGGTGGGCCTCATCGTAGCGCTTGCGGGCAGCCTTCAGCGCTTCCGCGCGCTGGTGCTCCGTTTGGAGTCGCCGTGCGTTCTGCTCATAATAGGCGTGCAAGGCATCCATCGCGGTAAACGCCTGCGGATCGGGATTACCTGACCCTTCGTCCAAGAATAGCACGTATTCCGCCCGCCCCGGGGTAAAGGCCGGAAGCAGCGGCACCGGGGAGCGAGTCGCGCGCGACATAGCCATAGTAGATTCCCGAAAGGCTCGCTCGGGTGTCCTCTCATTCCCGATACCCATAAAAATGTGGTAGAGCGTGTCCCCATGCTCCAATTGGGTAACGCCGCGCAGGTAGTTAAAATCCACATTGCTCCACGCAACGTAGGTTTGGCCGTCGTACTGCCACCGCAGACAAGTGACGGCCCGATCATAGACCGTCGCGGAGTAGTTGAACTGGGCCTGCGCCAACTGGGAAAGCCGCTCCTGCTCCGCTAACTCGTTCACATTAGCAGGTTTTTGCTCCGGCTCCCAGGCGGCAGACTTCAATTCCGCCCGCTCCGGAGGAGCCACACGATTCCATATGAGCTTACGCCCGTCTAACGTGGTTTCCGTCCGATCCAAAACCTGAAACCGCACCCTGCGGGCGTTCTTCCAGGTCTCCGGTTCCCGTTTTTCGGCCTCCGCTTTTAAGATGAGGACATCCGCCTCACCCTCAGTGAGCGGCGCAGGGATACTTTCCGGGGCTGAGAACTTGCCGACCGGAGCCTCTTGTAATGACTGGGCAAAAGCTTGCGGCAAAGCCACCGTCAGCGCAAAAGCTGTCAGGAATAACAAGTGAGGTTTCATGACTTATGGCCCTAGCAATCAAGCAATATGACAGATGAAGGTCCAGTGAAATGTAAGGCGACTTTCCGTGGTATAGTAACTATAAGATGTCGTTTGCCTTAAATTACCCACATATGGGTAGATTTGAGACCGACAAACTCCCACAATCATAGGTATTAAAACATGCGTAGCGCTTTCTCCGAGAACTCAACGCCCTTAAGCCTGATGTCTGAAAGCCACGGACAGCTCGACTGGCCTCTGACAAATCCAGACCGGTAGAGTCCCGGCTACCCACAAAGCAACCAGGCACAAAAAAGGCAGGGACAACTGACTAACGGTCCCTGCCCTTTGTTATGTTCAAGCAACGAGCTAAAACAGGGTATACGAAACGTTGAGCCCGGCGGTGACGATGGAGACCATGGTCATGAGCTTGATCAGGATGTTGATGCTCGGGCCGGAGGTGTCCTTGAAGGGGTCGCCCACGGTGTCGCCGATGACGGCGGCTTTGTGCGCGGCGGAGCCTTTGCCGCCGAGGTGTCCTTCCTCGATGTACTTCTTGGCATTGTCCCAGGCGCCGCCACTGTTGGCCATCATGACCGCGAGGCAGAAGCCGGAGGCGAGTGCGCCGGCCAGCAGGCCGAAGACGCCCGGCACGCCAAGGAGCAGCCCGACGCCCACCGGAACGATGACGGCGAGGCAGGACGGCAAAAGCATTTCATGCTGCGCGGCCATGGTGCTGATTTGCACACACTGCGCGTAGTCGGGCTCGGCCTTGCCTTCCATGATGCCGGTGATTTCGCGGAACTGGCGGCGGACTTCGTCAACCATCTTGCCGGCGGCGCGGCCGACCGCGTTCATGGTCAGGCCGCAGAAGACGAAGGACATCATGGCCCCGAGGAAGACGCCGAGGAGCACCTTGGGGTTCATGAGGTTGACCTCAAAGTAGTTCATGAAGTCGGTCAGGTTGGCCTTTTCGACGGCTTCCATGCTGTCAATGTTGAGCTGCTGCAAAACGACCTCCAGGCGCTCGGGCTTGAGGTGACGCAACGCGATTTTTAACTCTTCGACATAGCTCGCGAGGAGTGCCAAAGCCGTAAGGGCGGCACTGCCGATGGCAAAGCCCTTGCCGGTGGCGGCGGTGGTGTTGCCGAGGGCGTCGAGAGCGTCGGTGCGCTGGCGCACTTCGGGCGGCAGGCCGGACATTTCGGCGTTGCCCCCGGCGTTGTCAGCGATGGGCCCGTAGGCGTCGGTGGCGAGGGTGATACCGAGCGTGGAGAGCATGCCGACGGCGGCGATGCCGATGCCGTAGAGGCCTTGGCTCATGGTGTCGGGCGAGAAGCTCCAGTCCCCGGCGGCGAAGCCGTAGGCCAGGAGGGTGCCGATGACGACCAGTAGCACGGGCCAGGCGACGGAGAGCAGGCCTTCACCCATGCCGCCGATGATGACGGTGGCGGGGCCGGTCTTGGTCATTTCGGCGATGCGCTGCGTGGGCTTGTAGGCGTGCGAGGTGTAAATCTCGGTGGCGTAGCCGATGCCGATACCGGTGAGGAGGCCGACCACGATGCTTCCCCAGAGCCCGGCGGCGTTTTCGAGGCCGAGCAGTTTGAGGATGATAAAAGACACGATGATGATGCCGACGCTGGCCAAGTGGATGCCTTTGTTGAGCGCGCCCATGAGCTCCTTCATGTTGGCGCCTTCCTTCGTGCGGACGCTCAGCACGCCGACGATGGAGAGCAAGCTGCCGAGCGCGCCGATGAGCATGGGGGCGACCACGGCGGCGGCCTGTTGATCGGTCCCGGCGAAGGCGCCCGCGCCGAGGGCGGCGGTGGCGAGGATGGAGCCGCAATAGCTCTCGTAGAGGTCAGCGCCCATGCCCGCGACATCACCGACGTTGTCGCCGACGTTGTCCGCGATGGTGGCGGGGTTGCGCGGGTCGTCCTCGGGGATGCCCGCTTCGACCTTACCGACGAGGTCCGCGCCGACGTCAGCGGCCTTGGTGAAGATACCTCCACCGACACGTGCGAAGAGTGCCTGCAGGGAGGCGCCCATGCCGAAGGTCAGCATGGTGGTGGTGATGATGATGAGCTTTTCAGGCCCTTCATTGTCCACGAAGATGTTGAGCACGGCGTACCAGACGGAAATGTCCAGCAGGCCCAGACCAACAACGACGAGGCCCATGACCGCACCGCTGCGGAAGGCCACGCGCAGGCCGTGGTTGAGGCTATTGCTGGCGGCCTTGGCGGCGCGGGCGCTGGCCTGGGTGGCGGTTTTCATGCCGAACCAGCCGGCCAAACCGCTGAAGAGCCCGCCCGTAACGAAGGCGAAGGGCACCCAGCCATTCTGCACGTGGAGGCCGTAAGCCAGCCAGAGGAACAACAGCATCATCACGAGGAACACGCCTCCGACCACCTTGTACTGCTGCATCAGGTAGGCTCGAGCACCGGCTTTGACGTGGCCGGCGATGCGTTTCATTGTCTCGGTACCTTCGTCCTCCGCTATCATTTGATGATAGAATTTCCATGCGAACACGAGGGCTACGCACGCGGATATCGGCACCAACCAAACTAGGGCTGCTTGCATAATGGGAATCAGTTAAGGGTTACCGGGAACCTTACTCTCCGAAGGTGGACAGGGCGGACCGCCACCATTCGTGATGCTCGCGAGCAAGTTCATCGTGCGATGGCATGGGGAAGTACACGAAGTCCTCCCCGTTGCCCGCGAAAAAGCCGTTCTTGATGGTGCGGAAGAGCACCTCGCCGGTCAGGCTGCGAGTGACCTGCTTGTTCATCTTGCCGTCCTTGCCCTCGATTTCGCGCAGACAGTCGCGCAGGTGCCCGAGATTCGGATAAGGCAGGTCGCCGACATCGTTGCTCTCGGGATCGCGGCTCAGCCGGTTGAGGGTCAGCTCGGTAAAGACCAGCTTGTCCACCGACACCGTCTTGGAGCGGTCGGTCAGACTCTTGCAGAACTCCGGCGGGTCGAGCTTGGAGACGACGCGGGGCGTCACCGGGCACAGCTCCTGGTACAGGTGGTACTGCGAAATAGGCTCCGGCTTGAACTCGGCGCGGTCCAGCCCCAGCACGCGGCCGTCGTCGGTCACGAGGTAGAGCTTTTTCAAGGCCGAGAGCGGCACATGCTCCAGCACCCGATAGATGCCCATGTAGGCGGAGCGCTTGGGCTTGCCATCGGGATGGGCCACACAGTGACGCTCCAGCTCGCTCCAGTCGAAGTAATCGCTCTCAAAGCGCTCGACCTCGAAGAAGATGGCCTGGCCGCGGGTACGCTTGCGCGTGCCGACGGCGTAGTAATTGCCGAATTCTTCCGGAGGCAACTGAGAGCCAATCAACGACTCCGGAATGAGCGAGAGATACAGGTACTGTTTCATCGTTCCGTGAATTAGAAAAATTTATCTATATCTTACCTATAATTAGATTTTTAAATCCATATCGAGAAAAATTTTTGCTTATAGGCCCGCTTTACGGGTTTTTGGGGTAAATCCGACGATCTATTAGGCCAGCTTCCCTTTTCCATAAGGAAAATGGGCTCAATGGGCGCCTAAAATAACATTCACTAATGAATCAAAGCGGTGTACCAATCGGGTACATCGGGTCCACTTTGCGCAGTGTCGGACCATACGGGCCCATCACCCAAATCGTGTCGAAGTCCCAATCGACAAAGGTCGTCTCTTCCCACATCTCAGGCTGGACGACACCGGTGGCCGCGTCGCTGGTTTCCATACCAGCCGCATCGCTATCAAAGTAGTTGGAGTTATTGCTGGATATAGCCCTCCCGGCAAACCCGCCAATAAATGCACGCCAAGTGTCGAAACCGCTGGAAGACAATTCCACGATGCTGTAGCAATGCTCTATCCTGTGGGTCCCCGAGTCGTTGCCGCCATTGATGCCGATGAACCCTCCCAGATATATCCTAGGCGGTGGCAAGTTTTCATCATACTGCCAATAGCCGTTCGCACTGACCGAGTTCCGGGCGTAACTGTTCGTCACTTTGAAAATGCCAGCAGTGGTACCTCCATAACCGATCAAGCCGCCGACGCTGAACTGTCTCTGGTTGACGTTTTGTACTAGAGCAAATCGAAGATCGGTCTGCACGTCACCCTTGGCTTGGCAACTGTCCACTGAGGCCAAACCTCCGGTATTATAGAGCCTGCCGAGGAGACCACCCACATCCAGGAAAAACCCGAGGCTTGAATCCTCCGAACTGCCGGTTTGAACAACCTTGACCGAGACATCCACATCGGTTGCACACTCCAATATCTCAATGGTGGAGCTGGACTGAACGGCCGAGCCCGCAAGACCACCCACCTGAATTCTTTCGGCCATGTAGCTATCCACCGGCTTGACACTAGTGACATCCACGACGACGGAACCCTCCACCCGACATTGTTTGGCGACCTTGACCATCCCAGCCAAAGTACCTACGCGCACAAATCGTACCTCCACCTCGTCAATCGTACCGTGTAAGCGAACCTGTGCATCCGTAAGCTCAATATTTTCAAGTACCCCATTACTATTTCCAAACAATCCCAAATCCACGGCTCCCGAACCAGACAAGCCGTTTACCTCCAGTCGAAAATGGCTGATGGTATGGCCATTGCCATCAAGGTATCCGCTAAACATGACGATGGGAGACTCACGATAGGTGTGGCCACTCATATTGATATCGCTAACCAGGCGATAATGAGCGTCTGGCTGATCGTTGATGTTGAGCAGGTCTTCAACAGAGGAGACACGAAAGGGATCCGCCTCGGTACCGCTCCCGCTCCAGCGATTGACCGTGACCGTGGCGACCTCGGAATCGAGGGGCTCACCCCCGGCCTTGAGTTTCACATAGTACTCCCCGGCATGCTCCTTGGAGACACGTGAAATGACGAGCCGGTCGCCACCATGCTGGTAGAGAGCACCATCCTTGTACCACTCATACGTAATAGGATCCTGGGAACTGGCCACCACCTTCAGCACCAGCCGGTCACCCACGCCCAATGCGGCATCTTGGGGCTGCTCCAGGATTTCCAAAGCCCCGGGCTCCGGGTAGGTCATCTGCCACTCTTTGGAAAAAATGGAGACCGGATAGTCAATCAAGGCGATCTCGTCGAAGCCAGGCAAGTCCAGGCCCGCACCAATTTCGCCATTGGTGTATACTCGCAGGCTGGCAGATTCCAATCCGCTCGTGGTCGCCGTTGCACTTCCTTCGGCAGCCACACTGGCATCGAAAGATGCATTTACCGCTCCAAGATCAAACTCAAGCACCTCGTAGAGGCCAAAGTTCAAGCTAGGAATCAAATGAAGCGAAACCGACGCCTCTCCCTGCCATTCAAGTGGAGAAAAAGTAGCGACACCGGGATCGGGATTGTACGAATCCGTCCAGCCCCATTTGTAATGAGGCTCCGGTGTGTAAATGTCGTAGACGACCCCGTAAAAGACTTCGGTGTTTTTATAAATGTGGCCATGACTAACAACTCGCGAGCTGGCTTCCAGCTGTGCCTTGGCCGTGAGGTCGAAAGTAATAACAACCCATACAGGCACCTTGCCGATGACGGCGAACTTAAGCCATTTCTTGTTCAGCAGGCTCTTGCTGTAGGTCTTCTCCAGCTCAAGCCCGGTAAAAACAAGTGTGGGCTCAAAATCGACGATCAGGTGACCGCCTGCCGAGCCGCTAAAGCGCTCTGTGACTCCTGCATAGCGCTGCCGATCCAGCCGAATCTCGGGGGTGAAAAAAAAGAACGCCCGATCCAGCCGGAGCGTTCCCAAATCTCCCAGGTCCATCGTTTCGCCGGAGAGGTCGTACACCAAAGGGAAAGAGGTCAGCCGATATTCATCCTCGGGGACTACCACAGAGGTGATCGCTCCGTCCTCGCCAACTTCGAAAAGTGGCTGCTCATCACTCAGGGAAAGCGAGCCATTGTAAACCATGTCGTCAACCGAGACAGCGGCTGTGCTCAGTGTGAGCCGTTTAGAAGCAGCGTCATCGCTGACGCCTGTCACCTGCCGATAGAAAATCTCCGATACATTTTTCGGAGCTCTGTTTGCCACATACTGTCCAATAGAAAAAGCCGGCGGACTGGCACTGGTGTAGGCAATGACAATGGAGTCCGTATTGACCTGCTCGATATCCCACGTAGCCAACGTGGTATAGGGCGACAACGAGCCGGTTGAGGCCGCCACCAGCGCACTGGCCCCCTCGAGTCCTTGTCCGCTGTATTGTGCCGACTCTGAACCGAAGACAAAAAGGTCTTCAACCACCACGGGCTCCACTTCCAGCGTAAATGCCCAGGCGTACTCGACCTCGTTGCCCAGAGTGTCCGAGACCGACAATACAACCTCGACCATCTGCCCATATTCGCCCAGCGGACTGCTGTCCCCCAAATCGAAAGTCAGAATATCATTGGCAAAGGAAAGCTCGGGGGAGTCTGGCGTATAAGTCCCCCACCCACTTACCGTCAGCTCAATACTGCTGGTATCTATACCACTGGCATCCTTAAGACTTGTCGCTAAAGAGGCGTACAAGGGCACCGCAAAGCCACTGTCGACCGGGTACTGAGAAACTATCTGTGGCGGCTGTTCGTCGATTTCAGTAACCCGGTAGAAAACAAACTCATCCGCATTGAGAGAAAACTTATGTTGTGCGGACCGGGCCGTGGCTTCCTTCGGATAGCCCTCCACAGCAACCCAATTCACTAAGTCCTCGGATGCCTCCAACAAGTACCGCAGGTCAGTTTGCGTATCCCATAATATACGCCGGGATTCGCCTGTATCGGGCTCATCCACAGGCAAAATACGCGGCGCCCCTTCGGCACTCAGATATGAGAACTGGGCAAACACAGAGGAAACCAGAATCAGACTGGCCATTGGCAGCTTCATGTTTTCAACAAAATATCACTACCATATACCGCAAACCCTTTCTGGCCCGAGCTGCCGTTTATCAAGGTTATTAATAGCTCCATGCAGGCCAAAAACGGCTTGTACGGGGGCGGGGGAAGCGTTTGCATCGGGCTTTTTACCTTTAGCGAATTATGGCGGAAGAAAAACCGGTCGTCCTCACCTGCGCGCAAGCCACGGGTCAACTGCACCTCGGCAACTACCTCGGAGCGGTCCGCAACTGGGTGCGTTACCTCGACGATTACGAGTGCTTCTTCGGCATCGTGGACCTGCATGCCATCACCGTGCCGTACGTCCCGGCCGAGCTGCGCAAGGCCTCCCTCGAATGCGCCGCGCAATACATCGCCTGCGGGCTCGACCCGGCCAAGTGTCACCTGTTCCTGCAGAGCCACGTCACCGGCCACACGGAGCTAGCCTGGGTCCTCGGCTGCATTACGCCACTGGGCAAGCTCGAGCGCATGACGCAGTTTAAGGACAAGTCCCGCAAGCAGGAGGACGCCGCCAGCTTCATCGGCAGCGGCCTGTTGTACTACCCGGTGCTCATGGCCGCCGACATTTTGCTCTATAACGCCGACCGCGTACCGGTGGGCGAGGACCAGAAGCAGCACGTCGAGCTTACCCGCGACATCGCCAGCAAGTTCAACGAAACCTACTCCGACACTTTTAAATTACCAGCCGTAGACATTCCGAAAACCGGAGCCAGAGTCATGAACCTGCAGGACCCGGCCAAGAAGATGTCCAAGAGCGACCCGACTCAAACCGGCACCATCTTCCTCAAGGACAGCCCGGAGCTCATTCGCAAAAAGATCGGCAGTGCCGTGACCGACTCCGACCCGGACCGCCGCATCGTCTCGGCCAAGGAAAATTCCGGCATCCCCAATCTGCTCGACATCCTCTCGGCCTGTTCCGACAAATCCGTCGAGGC
Organism: Verrucomicrobiia bacterium; assembly: GCA_030432235.1. GTDB lineage: Bacteria > Verrucomicrobiota > Verrucomicrobiia > Opitutales > Cerasicoccaceae > JAUIHT01. Next base: position 457,702 of record JAUIHT010000003.1, read on the forward strand.
ACTGGAACAGGGGTTCGCCGGGGCTTCCTACGCGGACTTCAAGAGTGCCGTGGCCGACGCCGTCGTCACCACCCTCGCGCCCGTGCAGGAGCGCTATCAGGCACTGGTCGAAGACAAGGCCGCACTCAACGCCGCGCTCAAGGACGGCGCCGACGCCGCCCAACGCCGCGCCTACAAGACGCTCGGCAAGGTCTACCGCAAATGCGGCTTCGTCGAGCGACCCCGGTGAGTGAATTGGAAATATGAACAGAAGCTCGCAAAGAACGCAGAGGAGAATACTTAGTTTCAGTCGTCATTACCTTCGCGCTCTTTGCACCCTTCTGTTCAATACTCATTGCCTCTCAGCTCGTCTGATACCCTGAAGATATTATTATGAAAAAAGCCCTGATCGTTTACGGTGGCTGGGAAGGCCACCACCCCGCCGAAGTCTCCCAAAAAGTAGCCGCCTTGCTTGAGCCTGACGGCTTCCAGGTCGAGCTTGAAACCGACCTGGCCGTTTTCGAGGATGTCGAGGCGCTCAAGAGTTATGACCTCATCATGCCCAACTGGACCATGGGCAAGATGAACGGAGAACAGGCCAAGGGAATCAGCCAGGCAGTGGAGGCCGGCAGTGGCCTGGGCGGTTGGCACGGCGGCGCCGGCGATGCCTTTCGCGAGCAGTGTGACTTCCAGATCGTGATCGGCGGGCAGTTCGTCGGCCACCCCGGCAACAACAAGGATTTCACCGTGGATATCGTGCCGGGCACACATCCCGTCACGGAAGGACTGAACGGCTTTGCCATGACCGGCACCGAGCAGTACTACATGCACATCGACCCGGCCGTGCAGGTGCTGGCCACCACCGTGGTCAACCAGCCCACCCTACCCTGGCTGGAGGGAACGATCATGCCGGTGGCCTGGGTACGTCCTTGGGGCCAGGGCCGCGTCTTCTATTGTTCGCTCGGGCACAACACGGAGGATTTCGATGTCCCGGGGGCTCAGACCCTGCTCATCCAAGGCTTGCGCTGGGCTGCCCGATAAACCTAGATAGCCCCCATAATGCGCGTTATCTTTACTACTGCTCAGGGGAAAAACGCCAAACTCCGCTGGAGCCGATTTTGGCGATTCCTGTCGTTCCGCAAAGCCATTCACCGACACAACCCCGCCCTGTTTGTCGAAGTTAATCTGAAGCGCCTTTTCGTCACGCTGGGCTTACTTCTTGTATTGGCGTATTTTATCATCACTGCTGCCTTAGCCGTCTTTTTCGGAAACCGGCCCCACAGCCCGGTGACCTACTGGGATGTCGCCTGGCCGGGCAACTGGGACACCATTCGCCCCAAGCAAGGGCAGATGCTTATCGCTCAGGCCGACGAGTATTTCGAGCAAGGCAAGCTGCGCGAAGCGTTTAGCCTCTATCGCAGCGGCCTGCGTATGTACCCTGAAGATCAGGATGCACGCCTGATCCTGGCCAAGATGCTGGCCGGCGCCAACATGGTGGAGCGTGCCGGTGATGTTCTCGCCGAAGGCCTGGATTATGGCTATCCAGAGAATGAGGAGTACCTGGCCGTCCTGCTCCAAATCATTTCCATACAGCAGAACCAGCAGCTGCTGACTCAAATCGTGCCGAAGCTGCTTCAGGCGGAGGAGATAGCCGGAGATCCCAAAAAGAAGTACGCGCTTTTGCAGCAATACATGCAGGCCCAGCTTCTCAGTGGGGATTACCTCGGCGCCATCGCCACCGCGGAGTCCACCAATGCCGACCCCGACGCTCCCCAGAAGGCCCACAACGTTATCCTGGCCGGCTATATCCGCATGGACGCAACGGATCAGGCACTGGACTACTATCAGGGCCTGGACGAGGAAACGCAGAAAACACCTGCCATGCTCCTGCTATATGCCAGCGCCCTGGCGCAAAGTGGACAGACCGATGCGATGATGGCTGTCCTGCGCAATCTGTTCCGCGAGTATCCCTCGGCCTGGAGAGTGCAACTGTCCGCCCTGCAGCTCATTCTGCGTTTCGGCCAGCCCAAGCAGTCAGAGGCCTACATGGAACTATACCTGAACACACACCTGGGTAACCTTCAGGCACTCAACGCCCTGGCAGTCTTCCTCACCGACATGCCTGACAGCCAGCGCATGGGGCAAATGCTGACGCACATCCAGAAGCAACGCCCCATCATAGCCCCAACCTTTGAGTTTTTCCTTGTCCAGGCACTCATCACCGAAGGGAAGTTTCAGCAGGCCAAGAAACTCTACCAGGCATGGCTGCCCAAGGTCCCCGCAGACAGCGAGGAACGGAGCGTCATCGAAGCCTTCGGTCTGATCCTCAGCGCTGCCACGGACGGCGGCTTGGGTGCCCGCGCCGAACTGCTCGACAACCTGCGCCAAAACCGCTACCCGCCCGAAGTGTATTGGGAAGCCTCGCTCGCCATGACCCAGGCAGGCTACGATGACACCGCACTGGAAATACTTAATATCGCCTCCAACCTATATCCCACTCACCCTTCGCTGGCCAACATGCGCGAACGCCTTACCGACCCCGATGCCGCCCGCGAGAACCGCTTGAACGACCACTTGACCAAGTCCCTCGGACCGGACTCCGGGAACAATTACAGTACGGACAACGCAAACTATAATCCCGGCATCACCGAAAAGGATTTGGAGGACAACCCTTGAGCCGCGCCATCCTGCTGCTTATCTCCGGCCCCGCAGGCAGCGGTAAAACCACCCTCTGCAGCCGGCTCATGGAGGCCTACCCGAGCGTACGGCGCGTCGTCACCGCCACCACGCGGAACCCGCGACCGGGCGAGGAGGACGGCGTCGATTACCACTTCCTTACCCCTGAGGCTTTCAAAGCCGGAATTGCCAACGACGAGTTCTATGAGCACGCCCTCGTCCATTGTCGCCACTACGGTGTACTCAAGCGCGAGATCGACGGCAAGCTCGATGCCGGGCAAGACCTGCTGCTGAACGTGGACGTGCAGGGGGCCGCATCCTTCCGTAAAGCCGCCGCCGAAAGCCCCACTCTGGCCGAACGGCTCACCACTGTTTTCGTCGAGCTGAGCTTCGACCAAATCCGCGAGCGCCTGCTCGGACGCGGCACCGACGACGAAGCCGAAATCACCCGCCGCATGAAAAGCGCCGAGATCGAGCTCAAGGAAGCCCCGCATTTCCAGCATCGCATCCAGAGCCAGGACAAAGACGCCGACTACGCCGCCCTGCGCGACATCTACCTAGGGGCAAAAGGGACATAGTGTTGGAATCCAGGTGCTGAACGAGTGCCATTTTTGGGCTTTCGCCCCGGGCGACACTGGCCTTAACTAAACCGCTATGAACGACGCAGAGGTAGTCACCAGTGAGGCGCCGCCGGGCGAGCAAGGGCTCGTCGAGTGGCGGGACTTCGTCTGCGAGGAGCCCTTCCGCTGCGACGACGGCGGGGAGCTGCCGGGCTTCACTCTGCGCTACGAAACCTACGGGCGGCTCAACGACGCCAGGGATAACGCCATCCTTATCTGCCACGCCCTCAGCGGCGACCACCACGCCGCCGGCGTCCATAACCTTTCCGACAAGAAGCCGGGCTGGTGGAACAGCATGATCGGGCCCGGCAAGCCTTTCGACACCAACCGCTTTTTTGTCATCTGCAGCAACTGCCTGGGCGGCTGCCAGGGCTCGACCGGCCCCAGCTCGACCAACCACAGCACCGGGCGGCCCTACAATCTGGATTTCCCCCTCGTCAGCATCCGCGACATCGTGCGGGCGCAAAAGCGGCTGGCCGACCACCTCGGCCTGGCCAGCCTTTACGCCGTAGCGGGTGGCTCCATGGGCGGGATGCAGGTGCTGCAATGGATGATCGACTATCCGGAGTACGTCCAGCGCGTCCTGCCCATGGCCACGACCGCGCGTCAAAGCGCACAGGCCATCGCCTTCAACGAGGTCGGACGCAGCGCCATCATGCAGGACCCCCACTGGAAGGGCGGCGACTACGAACGCGGGGCCGGTCCAAACGTCGGCCTGGCCGTAGCGCGGATGATGGCCCACATCACCTACCTTTCCGAGGAGGGCATGGAGGACAAATTCGGCCGCGCCCGCCGCGCTCGCCCCGGGGAGGAAGCCCGCAAGCTCTTCGACGTGGAGTTCGAAGTGGAAAGCTATCTGCGCTATCAGGGCGCGAGCTTCGTCAACCGCTTCGACGCCAACACCTACCTGTATTTCACCAAAGCGCTCGACCGCTTCGACCTCTACGCCGGCGGGCCGCTGGAGGAGGCCTTCGGCTGCGTCCAGGCGCGCACCCTGGTGGTCGGTTTCACCAGTGACTGGCTCTTCACCCCACAGCAAAACCGGGAAATCGTCCACGCCCTACTGCGTCAGGGCAAGGACGCCACCTACGCGGAGGTCAAGATGTCGCTCGGGCACGACTCCTTTCTCGTCCAAGCCCCCGAGCTGGAAGAGCTGGTGCGCGGCTTCCTGGATTGATCAATTGAGCTTTACCGGGAGAATAGCCAAGGCTCGACCGGTCACCAGCTTTGCCTCGTCCAGATCAAGGATGTCCGCTTTGGCCAGACTCGCCGAGTGCACCATGATGCGGTTCGACTCAACCATCTGATAAAGCTCTGCCGACACCTGCAGGCTGCACGCCTCAGACTTGCTGTTGAAGAACCCCCGCTTGGCAATGGTCGAGCGTACGGCCAGGAAAAGTACGGAGTCCGTTGACTTCGGCAGCTCCAATTCGAAAGCCGGTGCCGAATCCGCGGAATCCAGGGATAATACCACCGTCCCGTCATCGGTTTCGGTGATATTCATGGAAACCGAACGGCTGCGTTGTGCATCCAGCACCTGTTTCCAGGCTGAGATCACCGACTCGGAGTCTCCGACGTCTGCACCGTATATGCTGGGGGCGATACCGGTAATGTGGTATCCGCGATCTTCGAGAAATTGTGCCACATAGCCATCCAATGAAAAGAGATTTTCCTTGGCGACCTCCCGAGCCTCCACCACGGACCCTTTGAAATCAGGCGCAACCGCGATCTCCGCCACGATCGGCATCAGGTAAACATGCTGTACCTCCGCAGGATCGACAAACGCCGACGACTGAATCGCTGTCTGCGATGCGCATCCCGCCAGCACAAACAAGCAGGCAATCAGTACGGAAATGTGTCCACGCAAATACCGGCGCCACATCCCGTCAACTTGACAAGCAATACCCGTTCTTGCCAGATGAAAACAACGGCACTGGCTACGTTAATTCTAGCCATTCCGGGAAAGATACCTAGAAGCCTTGCCATGTCTCCCTGGATCCTAGCCGCGCGCCCGAAAACGCTCCCTGCCGCCGTCATGCCAGTGGTGCTGGGTACAGCCCTGGCCGAACGCGCCGGGAGCTTCGACGGCGTCCCCGCGCTGCTGTGCCTGCTCTTTGCGCTGCTGGTGCAAATCGCCACCAACTACGCCAACGACTACTACGACGGCATCAAAGGCACCGATACGGAAAAGCGCCTCGGGCCGCAGCGCGCCGTCGCCACCGGGCTGGTCACCCCCGCACAGATGAAGCGTGCAACCGGGATCGTGCTGGCACTGGCGTTCCTCACCGGCCTGGCGCTCATCCCCTACGGCGGCTGGTGGCTGCTGGGCGTGGGCATTGCGAGCCTGATCTGCGCGGTTGCCTACACCGGAGGCCCCTACCCGCTCGGCTATCATGGCTGGGGTGACGTTTTCGTAGTAATTTTCTTCGGGCTCATCGCGGTTGGATTTACCTTTTACGTGCAGACCGGCTACTTCGCCAACGAAGCCTGGCTGGCCGGGCTGGGCATGGGATTGGCGGTCAACAATATCCTGATTGTCAATAACTACCGCGATGTCGACGAGGACCGCATCGCCGGTAAAAAGACCATCGTTGTGCGCTTCGGGAGAAGCTTTGCCTACGGGGTTTACCTGGGCAGCTACCTCGTTGCCCTCCTCACGCCGGCCTTACTGGCCGCGATGGGCTCCCTGATTTGGTGGGCCACGCTCATCGTACCGGTGGCACTGATGCCGACCGTCGTGCTCAACAGCTACTTACTGAAAAAGGCGCGGACGCCACCGGAATACGGCAAAGCACTCGGGCAGACCGCCAAAGCGGTCATTTTTTACGGTATCGCCTTCAGCCTCACGCTGGTCGTAGGGTAGCGCAAAGGCTTGACCGGGCTTATGCTTCCGAATAGCCTGCCTTTCAACTTCTACGATGCCGCGCGTTATGAACCGCCTTCCCGCTTTCCTGCTTCTCGCCGTCCTGGCACTGAATCCGCTTGCCTCCCTGCACGCGCAGGAGGGCTCAATGAAGCCCGCCTCCATCCTGGTGGCACGCGTCACCGGTACCGTCACCGTCTCGGATGTCGCTACGGCTGAGCTCAAGCCGCTGACACGGGGGATGAAAATCGGGCAGGGCGTCACCATCAACACCGGCTCGGACGGCAGCGCCGTGCTGCTGTTTTCCAACGGCTCCACCCTGACGGTCAAGCCCGAGACCAAGCTGGGCATCGACGAGTATTTGCAATCACCCGCGGATAAGAAAGCCCCCGCGGAACTCAACAAACTCGAAGGGGAGCCCTCCACCTCCAAGACCAAACTCCGCCTGATTGAAGGGGACTTGGTAGGTAGCGTGAAGAAACTCAACACAGATGAAGGCTCCTCCTTCGAAGTCTCCTCACCCATCGGTACGGCCGGCATTCGCGGCACCACCTGGAGCATGTCTGTACGCGTCACCCAAGACGGCGCCACGGGGCGCTTTGGCATCGCGGTGGGCAACGGCATCTTTATCCCGCTTAGCGGGGCCGAGCAAGTGGTCGGCTCCGATGTGGAGGTCACCATCACCGCGAATGTGGATGCCAATGGCGACTTGGTCATCTCCGAGGTCAACACCGGCGACATGGGCGTCGAGCTGGAACAGGCTATCACGCTCGACACCAACCAGGCTATCGAGGACTTCAACGACTTCAGCGGCCAGGACTTTGAAGGCGGCGACGATATCGGCGGTAACAATACCAATCAGGAAAACACCAACCGCCAGCGGGCGCAGCCCAATGAGCCCGCCGACCGTGTCACGCCCACCCAGGGCGAAGGCTCCAGCACCAGTGGACCGCAGTAATCAATGACGAATTTTTGAATGACGAATGCAAAAATTGAAGTACTCCTGTTCCCAGAGGTCTTTTCTTTCTGCATTTTGATTTCTTAATTCTGCATTTCTACTCATGGCTGCTCAGCAAATCGGTAAGCTCAAGCTCTTCCTGGTCCTGCTGCCGATACCGATCCTCTGGGCACTCTTCAGCCAGTTGGAGTTCTTCAACCCCTACTACAAGCCGCTCTCCAACCTCGCCATGGACTGGCGCTACCGCGTCCGCGGCCCACTGGACGTCCCCGAGGTCAAGGTGGCCTACGCGGACGTGGACGGACCCGCCATCAATTTTATGGGCGAGCGCCCCTGGTCGCGCCTGCGCTTTGGCCAGTTAGCACAAATCCTCTTCGACGTGGGCGAGGCCCGCGCTATCGGCTACGACTTCATTTTTTCAGAGTTCACAAGCTCGGAGATGGTGCCCCAGGAAAATGTCCGCGGTTCTGATTTCCAGTTCGGCAAAATCATACGGGAATACCCGAATATTGTGTTGGCTGCCAATTATACCGGAGTCGAACTGCCACTCACTTTTGAGCAGCGAGAAATAGATCAAACGAAGGAAGTTGTGCAGCCCTACAAAAGCTTCATGCCTTTCCACAATCGTTACCAGGGTACCAATGGACCAACACCGGAAACCTCTTTGCCGGAAATGCCGACTTTTCCTGTTATCGATATCGATGTCGGCACAGTTGGACTGATCGCGTTCGACGATAAGCTGAGCGGCGATGCCGTCCCTCGCTACGTACCTCTCTTCGCCGAAGCGAAAGGGCCCTATTTTACCCTGAATCTTCTGAAGGGTTACGACTTTTTCTATGAAACGGTGGACAAGGACAGCTTTATGCCCATGGGCGATCTGGTTTTCATCGTCGACAAGGACGGCGACTCCCGCAGCTTGCCACTCAACACAGAACGTACCTTTTACCACATGTCGATCGAACTGGCTCTGAAATATTTAGGCCTCTCCCACGACAATGTCGAAGTGTTGGAAGATAAGATACTCATCCGAGACAAGGACGGCCAGGAAGTCATTCATATCCCCATGGTCGAGGGGCAATTTGCGGAGGTAAATTGGTTTTCGGATTGGATGGACCAGGAACGGAATCCGCGTGCCAGCATGGCCACGATTTTTCAGCAGTTTATCAACTGGCGCGACGGCGAGGGAGAAATCAAGGAGCAGGCGGATAGATTCTTTAAGCAGTTTAACGATGCCATCGTGTTGGTCGGGCCCGTGGACCCGACCCTGCAGGACCTGGCACCTTCTCCCTTTGACCCAACACCAGTTCCTAAGGTGGGTATGCATGGTAACATGCTCAAGACCATCTTTTCCGGGCTCTACATCAAACGCCTGAGCCCAGGGATGAGCGCCGCCCTGGTCATCCTGCTGACCATTGTCGTGGCGGTTCTGGGACTGTACAGCGGACGTTTCAGTGTGCTGGCCAAGATCGGCAGCGTGCTGGCCCTGGCCGGGTACATCGTGGTCGTCTTTCTTGCCTTCAACACGCTGCACCTGGTCGTGCCGCTAATCGCTCCGGTAGCCTCCGCCATCACTACCACGACCGCCGGGGCGCTCTTCCAGCTCTTCGTCGAGGAGCGCCAGAAGAGTCGCATCAAGGGCATGTTCGGCACCTACCTCTCCCCGCAGCTCGTCAACGAGATGGTGGAAAGCGGTGACGAACCCTCCCTCGGTGGTGAGGACGCCGAAATCACCGCTTTCTTCAGCGACGTGCAGTCCTTTTCCAGTTTCTCCGAGCTGCTGGAACCGGCCCAGCTCGTCCACCTCATGAACGAGTACCTGACCGCCATGACGGATATCCTCATGGAGGAGGGCTCCTACGTGGACAAGTACATCGGGGACGCCATCGTGGCCATGTTCAACGCCCCCGTGCACCTGCAAAATCACGCCCTGCGCGGCTGCATCGCCGCCGCCCGCATCCAGAAGCGCCAACTCGAACTGCGCGAAAAATGGGCCTCCGAGGGAGACACTTGGCCAGGCATCGTCAGCAAGATGCAGACGCGGATTGGCCTTAACACCGGCAGCGCCACCGTCGGCAACATGGGCAGCGAGAATCGCTTCAACTACACCATGATGGGCGACACGGTCAACTTGGCCGCACGTTGTGAATCCGGCGCCAAGACCGCCGGTGTCTACACCCTTGTCACTGTCGAAACCAAGGAGGCTGCCACCGCCGCCGGGGACGACATCCTATTCCGCTTCGTCGACAAATGGCAGGTCAAAGGCCGCTCTGAGGCCGTCGACATGTACGAAGTCGTCGGGCTCCAGGCCGATATGCCGGACTCCGCCCGCGAGTGCGTGCGCCTCTACGAGGAAGCCTTTAGCCTTTACCTCAAGCAGGATTGGGATGCCGCCATGGGGCTCTTTGAGAAAGCCTCCGCGCTCGAGCCCAACCAGCCAGGCAAGACCCCCGGCGTCACGACCAACCCCAGCCTCGTGCTGATGGAGCGCTGCGAAGTCTACAAAGCCAATCCGCCCGGTGATGACTGGGACGGCGTTTTCGTCATGAAGACGAAGTAGAGCCGAAAGCTAAAAGCTGAAAGTCTAAAGTGCACGAGTCATCCCTGCTTTTCGCTTTCGACTTTTGGCTTTTGACTTCCAAAAAAAGTCCTTGCTGAACCGGCTTGTCCGACCAAGCTTGCGGCCCATGGGAAACATTTTTGAAGGAGCCGGGGTTTTCCTCTACCCGCTGGCGTTGTGTTCGATTCTGGCCGTTTTCATTATCGTGGAACGGCTCATCGCGCTGCGAAACAGCAAGATTCTCCCCAAGGATCTGGTGGATAAGTTCGTCACCGGCGAGGTGCTCGACATGGATGGCGACCACAGCTCCGTCGGCGGGCGCATCCTCTTCTTTTACCAGCTCAACCGACCCGACCCCGAGGCGCTGAAGGCCTTCGCCTCGCTGGAAACCACCCGCATGGAGCGTGGCCTGTTCATCCTCGAAATCGTGGTGGGCGCCGCCCCGCTGCTCGGCCTGCTCGGCACGGTCGTCGGCCTCATCCAGGTCTTCGGTGGCATCGACCCCAACAGCGGCATGCCCGACCCCACACAGTTTATGACCGGTATCGCCATGGCTCTGACCACCACCATGCTCGGCCTGACCATCGCCATCCCCGCCCTCGTCGGTAACAGCTACCTGACCCGCCGCGTCGACATGATGACCGCGCAGATCAACGTGGGCGTCGAGCGCATGATCGATCTCGCCAAGTCCAAGGGTAAGTAAGCAGCGTCAACCGCGGGTAAATTTTCATGAACATCAAGCGACATCGCCGGAAAGTAGAAATCAACATCGTGCCGTTGATCGATGTGCTGATCGTGCTGATTTTCTTCTTCCTCATGACGATGCAGTTCCGCGATATGAACGTGCTCGACATCACCCCGCCCAAGATGGAGACGGCGGGCAAGAACACCCAGAGCGAGCAAATCGTCGTGGCCATCACCCCGGAGGGCGAGTACATCGTCGACGGCGAGTCACGCACCGAGGAGGAAATCACGCTCATCTTTACCGAGGCCGCCAAACGCGACCCCAAGCCTTCCATCCTGCTCATGGCCGACGAAGACGTCCCGCTCAAGCACGTTACCTTCGTCATGGACCAGTCCCGCAAGGCACAGCTCGAAAAGGTTCGCTTGCAGACAAGATAAACGGGGTAGCTACGCAGTAGCGTAGGGGCGAAGCCCCTCATTGTCCCGTGCGGTCACGCACCGCCCGAGGGCAGCGGAACCTCGATTTCGACGTCTTTTTCGTAATCAACGCCGGGCAGACCGAAGCCGAAGAGGCGCAGGAACTCCTCCTGATAGCCACCGAAATCGGATGCGCTCTTGAGCGTCGCGGTGTCGATACCCGGCCAGACGGCCTTCACGCCCTCCTGGATTTCCGGCTTCATCTCCCAGTCGTCGACGCGCAGGCGGCCTTCGTCATCGAGGACTGCGGCGCCGCCGTGGTAGAGCTTTTCCTGGAAGAGGCGGACGATTTGCTCGATGCAGCCCTCGTGCAGGCCCTGCTCCTTCATCACCTTGAAGAGAATGGACACGTACAGCGGCACGACCGGAATCGCACTGCTGGCCTGGGTCACGACGGCCTTGTTGATGGACACGTAGGCATCGAACCCCTGCTCGCGGAGCTTGCCCGCGGTCGCTTCGAGGTCTTCCTTGGCCTTGCCGATGGTGCCGTTGCGATAGATGGGAAAAGTCACTTCCGGCCCGATGTAGCTGTAAGCGATGCTCTTGCAGCCCTCGGCCAGCACACCGCCCTCTTTCAAGGCGTCCATCCACAGCTGCCAGTCTTCGCCGCCCATGACCTTGGTCGTGTCGGCGATGTCCTGCTCCGTGGCCGGGTCGAGGGAGACCTCAATGACCTCCTCTTTGTCGGTGTCGACAGACTTGGCGGTGAAAGGCGCTCCAATGGGCTTGAGCACGCTCTTGTAGACCGCGCCATCCTTCGGGTCGGTGCGTCGTGGTGAAGCCAGACTGTAAATGACGCAATCGACCTGCCCGAGGTCCGCCTTGATGGCCTCGACCGTCTTGGCCTTCATCTCGTCGGAGAAGGCGTCGCCGTTCAGGCTCTTGGCGTAGAGGCCGGCAGCGGCCGCTTCTTTTTCAAAAGCGACGGAGTTGTACCAGCCCGCGGAGGCCGGGCGGCCCTTATCCGACGGACGCTCAAAGAAAACACCGAGCGTGTCCGCGCCACTGCCAAAGGCCGCCACGATGCGGGACGAGAGCCCGTAGCCGGTGGAGGCACCGATAACGAGAACCTTCTTCGGGCCGCCATTCACCTGCCCGTCCTTTTTGACGTACTCAATCTGCTCAGCTACGTTGACCGCACAGCCATCAGGATGAGCCGTCACACACAAAAATCCGCGAATCTTGGGTTTCACTACCATGCGGGAAAGATGGCCGCTTTTCCTCTAAAAGGGCAACCGCAAAGATTCTTGAACAATGTTACTGAGCAATGAATTATAGAAATATTAAAAATATTTTTTTGCACGGTCTCTAAATGATATGGCACTCAAAGGTCTACTTGATAACGAAAGCGCTGTAGAAGATGCCTTTGGATACTGGCCAAGCTTTCACGATGCTGAGGTACATTGGTTAAGACTAGAGCGATACTTCAAGGAAGAGTTGGGATATTCCGAATCAGCAGTAGAGTTTTTGATCCACTGCTGGGAGATGACAAAAGAGGTGGACGCGAAAGGTTACTATATTCTACACAAGCATCACCTCGTGCGGTTCCGATTCGAAGGACTTGGTGAGTCAAATCTTTCGGGGTTTAATCATCAAAACGCGGTTTTCGGCATCATAATTTGCATGGCTGAGGGGGACGGTCTGAAAAAAATAAAAGTAGAATTCGAGCCCGCGCACGGTCTCAGTGGCTATTTCACTGCAGCCAGTGGGCGAGTCGTCTCTGTGACTCCATGCGACGATTCAGGTCGAGAAACCAAAAACGCATGAAGCAAGCAATCCAAATGCACGATGTCGTCGCCCTCTTGCATGACTTACCTGAGTACGGACTCGTGGCTGGCCAGGTCGGCACTGTCGTCATGGATTTGGCACCGGGTGTGTTTGAGGTGGAGTTCTCAGATAATTCTGGCAAAGCGTATGCCATGGCTTCGCTCAAGGCCGGCGCCTTGTTAGTGCTGCACGACGAGCCGGTCGTCGCCTAGGGGGTAGCGAACAACGTGAGCGTAGGGGCGCAGCCCCTCATTGTCCTGTGCGGTCACGCACCCGCTTCCTGCTCGATGCGGGCGATGTACTCGCTGACGTTACAGGTCAGCATGCGGGAGCCGTCCGGGCGCACTTCGAGGACCTTGTTCACCACCGGGTCGAGAAAGTCACGGTCGTGGCTCACGAGAATCACAGTGCCGTCGAACTCGTTGATGGCATCCTGCAGAACGCTCTTGGAGCGGATGTCGAGGTGATTGGTCGGTTCGTCCAGGATGATGAAGTTGGCCGGCTGCATCAGCATCTTGGCCAGGGCGACGCGGTTGCGCTCGCCGCCGGAAAGCACGCTGACGGACTTATGCTGGTCTTCCTTGCGGAAGAGCAACGCCCCCAGTGCGGCGCGGGGGTTTTGATCGGAATCCTCGCTGACGACCGACTCGACCTCCTCCAGGACGGTCTTTTCCGGGTCGAGCTCCTCGGCCTGCTGCTGGGCAAAGTAACCGATGACAGTCTTGACGCCGTACTCGCGCTCGCCGCCGTCGATAGGCTCCTGATTGGCCAGGATGCGCGCGAGGGTGGACTTGCCCGCGCCGTTGACACCGACCACGGCGATGCGGTCGCCCTTGTCGATGCGCAGGTCGAGCCCAGTGAAGACGTGGATATCGCCGTAGCTCTTTTTCATGCCGGTGACTTCGACCACCTTTTGGCTGGCGGGCGGCGGTGGAGGGAAGCGGAAGAAGATTTTCTTCTCCTCGCGCTCGACCTCCACGCGGTCAATCTTATCGAGGGCCTTGAGGCGACTCTGCACCATGCCGGCCTTCTTCTGGTTGCCGCGGAAGCGGTTGATAAACTCCTTCTGCCGGGCGATTTCCTTGTCCTGATTGTCGGCCTTCTTGCGCTGGGTGGCGATGCGCTCGGCGGCGGCTTTTTCATACGCCGTGTAGTTGCCCTTGGTGATGTAAAGGTCGCCGAACTTGATCTCCCAAATCTTGTTCGTGATGGCATTCAGAAAAGCCTTGTCGTGGGAGATAACCATGAGCGCGCCGTGGTAACCGATGAGGTACTTTTCCAGCCAGTTCTGCGAAATGATGTCGAGGTGGTTGGTCGGCTCGTCCAGCAGCAGCAGCGAGGGCGTTTGCAGCAAAAGCTTGCCCAGGGCGATACGCATCTGCCAGCCGCCGGAGAACTCGCCCGTATCGCGCTCCATGTCGTCGTGGGAAAAGCCCAGACCCGTCAGCACGCGCTCGATGCGGCTGCGCATCTTGGCCGGTTCGTGGTCCTCGAGCTGCTGCTCCCACTCGCCGATCTGGTCGATAATCTCGTAGTAGGCCTCGTCCTCGGGGTCCATCTCGTACATTTTTTCGGAGGCCTCGTCGATCTTGGTCTGCAGCTCCAAGGCGTCCGCGAAAGCCGTCTCGGCCTCGGCGTAGAGCGTCTTTCCCTTGGCCTCGATACCGTCCTGCGGCAGATAGCCCAGGGAGACGTAGCCCGGCTTGATGACCTCGCCGGCGGTCAGCTCAACCTCGCCCAGGAGTGTCTTGATCAAGGTGGACTTGCCCGCGCCGTTGGCCCCGACCAGCCCGATGCGGTCCCGGGCCCCAATGGTGCCCGAGATATCGTCAAAAAGCGCGCGCTCGCCAAAAACCAGGCGCAGGTCCTGCAAAACTATCATGGCCGAAACACCATGGGCATGGCGGGCGGCTTGTCAATGGCGAGGGCTGGTGGACGTACGGAGAGGCTAAGGGAAAAGTATAAAACCCGAAGTGCGCGAAGGGTAACATTCCTAGTCTGATAGCATCTACACTGGAAATGGATAACGACACAGTCAATTTTGTTTATTGTCGTATCCTTTAGAAGATTACCAGAGAATTGACTAATAACCAGTTTCGCAAAACAGATGCACTCGGATATAGAAAGGAAAAAGCCTGTTTGGTTGGCGTTGTCAGATTTCTTTTTGGATACAGAATTAGACGACAGGACGATGAGATACATCGCAAACGTTATCCTGGAATCTGGATACACCATGAAGGAAACGAAGGAGATCCTCATGAACGATCTGTTTCCAGCACTTCTCTTCAATCTACACGATATCGCTGGTGAATGGGCTGGATTCCCGGAAGAATGGTTACTGGAAAGAATCGATAAAACTCAAGGACCCAATCTAGCCCAGAGGCTTTACCACAAAGCGAACTTTTGGATGGTTCAAGGCTACTGGAATAAGCTGAGCGATATCATGAAAACGGAACTAGGCGCTTGGCACGATACTCCTTGAGAGTAAAAGGAAAGAACGCTGCCTACCACCATACGAAGTTAGCTAGAGGTTCATCCATTCAACACAATCTCAGCTCTGAATCATCATGCCTGCCTGCGAATTAGGACCGGAAGACAAAAAGAAGTTCGTCAGTGATGTCGGCCAACGCCTGGTGCGTGAGCACGGTAAGAAAAAGTACTACAAGCCCGCGCAGATACGGAAGGCTGCCCTCGATGGCGGCTATCAACCCGATTATGTCTGCTGGGCGTACTGCATGTACGCATCGCCGAGTGATTTTGCTGCGATCCATGAGGCTGCGGGTGAGGCCTGCGACTATGTGGCCATGAAGGCCGAGGTGCTGGCCAATTTGGCAAGTGGGGAGTCCTTCCTCGGCATCGATATCGACCTCTCGTGGTTAGAGTGGCCAGATATTGAATTGTCTTCGGTGTTTGACTGGTTTGACTTCTCGTAACATGCCCCAACGCGCAGTTGCTTCTCTGTGGTAGGGACGCATCTCCGAGGCGTTCGGTTTCATTTTCCCATCAAGGCGCGTTCCTGCCCGAATGAGGCGTTTTTCGTCGAAGTGTTGCCGCTTCCTCAATCCCCTTGATTGCGCTCAAACTGCCCTATGCGTACATTTATCTGCTCTAGCTAGGCATTAATATCGTCTCGATGGGTTTTAGCATTAACTCTATGTTTTTTATTATCTACTCGATTATTTATCTTATTAAATAACATAATATATCGATGTTACAATAATTTTTATCTTGTTTCTAATATTACTTATCTAGATACTAATAAGTACTATAAAGTTAATATTATCACTCAACTGAGATGTCCACACTGGCGATAAAGGACTTTCTTCCGCGCATGAACCGCTTTGCGGCGCATTGGGAGGAGGCCGAGACGGCGCTGGGGCAGCAAATCGTTGTCAGACCGGGGGATTGGACCCGCGCAGACCTCCTTCAACTGCGCGATGAGCTGGACGAAGACGCGGCGGCGCGGTCGGGGACCCGGGTGGGCGTGAAGGAAACCCGCACCGTGCTGGAGGCGGACCGCGATGCCCTGCTGGGCCGCCTGCTGGACTTCAACCGCAACGTACGCGCGCGGCTGCCGGATACGCCCTTTGCCCACAACCTCCCCAAGGCACGCACACGTACCCTCGCACCATGGCGTCACGAGAAGAGCTTGCGGGACATGGCCTCGCTCTGGGCGGACATCAACGCCGCGCAGGCCCCCGAGCCCTTTATTCTGTCAGCCGGATATTCTCTGGATGACTTCCGGAGCGACCTCGACGCCTTTACTGCCGCCATCGACACCTGGCGCAATATTCAGCAGGACCGCAAACTGGTCATCGCCGAGCGCGCACCCCGCCTCGACGAGGCCTACGCCCTCATGAAAGCCTACCGGCTGACCATCCACGCCCTCTTCGCCCCCGGCAGCGCCATCGTCAACAGCCTCCCCCGCCTCACCCCGAAGGCGAAACGGAAACAGAAGGCATGAATGGGGCACGAAGGAGACACGGATAAGATAACCGATTCTCTACGGCGGAGGAGCTCAGAGATTATCTCTTCGGACATTAACAAGCCGGAGGGATGTGTATGGCCTGTCGCGGATGGACTTCTGCGAGCTCATTCGAGTCACGGGCAAAAAAAGCGTCAACGGCGCGGCCCCATCGTAGCCTAGGGCAACGCCCTAGGTATGCGTTGATAAAAAACATACGCAGGCTGAAGGCCTGCCACAACATGTCGCGACGATGAAACATTGGAGCAGGCCTTCAGCCTGCATGTCTCGGGAGTCTCGGGAGCTATGGATTCCTGGGGCGTCGCCCCAGGCTACGTTGGTTCAGGCCTTTGGCCTGAGGACAGCTAGCTGCCGCTCGTCTTCAGCACCTGCACGAAGGCGTCTTGGGGAATCGCTACTTTGCCGATTTGCTTCATGCGCTTTTTGCCCTCTTTTTGTTTCTCGAGGAGCTTGCGCTTACGGGTGATGTCCCCGCCGTAGCATTTGGCGGTCACGTCTTTGCGGAGGGCGGAGAGGGTTTCGCGGGCCACGACCTTGGCGCCGACGCTGGCCTGGATGGCCACCTTGAAGAGTTGCTGCGGCAAAATCTCCTTCAACCGCTCGCAGAGGGCGCGTCCGCGGGACTCCGCCTTGGTGCGGTGGACGATGGAGGCGAAGGCGTCGACGGGCTCGCTGTTGACCAGGATGTCCAGCCGCACGAGGTCGCCCTCCTGATAATCGCCCAGCTCGTAGTCCATGGAGCCGTAGCCTTTGGTGATGGACTTGAGGCGGTCGTTGAAGTCGATGAGGATTTCGTTGAGCGGTAACGTGCAGACAAGCATGACGCGCTCGGCGTCGACCGTCTCGGTGTGGTCGCAGAAGCCGCGCTTTTCGGAGACGAGTGCGAGGATGTCGCCGATGCTGGTGTTGGGCGTGTGGATGGTGGCGCGGATGGTCGGCTCCTCGATTTTCTCGGTCTCGCCGGGGTCCGGCAGGAAAAGCGGGTTGTCGATGTTCTTGACCTCGCCGTCGCTGGTGGTGACGCGGTAGACGACGCTTGGATAAGTGGAGATGATGTCGAGGTCGTACTCGCGGCGGAGGCGCTCCTGCACGATTTCCATGTGGAGCAACCCGAGGAAGCCGGCTCGGAAACCGAAGCCCAGCGCGGCGGAGCTCTCCGCCTGGTAGGTCAGCGCGGCATCGTTCATCTGGAGCTTGGCCATGCCTGCCTTGAGCTTGCCGTAGTCGTTGGTGTCGAGCGGGTAGATGCCGGAGAACACCATGGGGCGCACTTCCTTGTAGCCCGGCAGGGGCTCCTTGGCGGGCTCGGCAGTATGCGTGACGGTGTCGCCGATTTTGACCTCGGACAGCTCCTTGATCGCCGTGACGAGGTAACCGGTGCGCCCGGCCGAAAGGGATTCCTCGGGCAACATCTGCGGGGAAAAGCGGCCGATCTCCTTGACCGTGGTCCGCTTGCCGGTGCCCATGAAGACGATTTCGTCACCGGGTTTGAGGCTTCCGGAGAAGACGCGGATGTAGCAAATGACGCCGCGGTAGGCGTCGTAAACGGCATCGAAGACGAGCACGCGGGTTTGCGGGTAGTCGGCCCAGCGCGGCGGGGGCAGGCGATGCACGATGGCGTCGAGGATGTCGGTGATGCCGATGCCGCTCTTGCCGCTGGCGCGGATGGCCTCCTCGCGCGGCAGGGCCAGGACCTCCTCGATCTGGTTTTCGATGATCTCCGGGTGGGCGCCGGGGAGGTCGATTTTGTTGATGACAGGGATAATGGCCAGGCTCTGCCCCATCGCGAGGTTGGCATTGGCCACGGTCTGCGCCTCGATGCCCTGAGCGGCGTCGATGAGCAGCAACGCGCCCTCGCACGCGGCGAGGCTGCGCGAGACCTCGTAGGAGAAGTCCACGTGCCCGGGGGTGTCGATGAGGTTCAGCAGGTAGTCCTTGCCCTCGTGGTTGAGCAGCATGGAGACCGGGTGGCTCTTGATGGTGATGCCGCGCTCGCGCTCCAGGTCCATGGAGTCGAGGAGCTGCTCCTTCATCTCGCGCTGCTGCACGGTGCGCGTTTGCTCCAGCAGACGGTCGGAGAGCGTCGTCTTGCCGTGGTCGACGTGCGCGATGATGCAGAAGTTGCGTATGTGGTCCGTGCCTGCCATGATTCAGAGCCGCGCACAGGGCACGGCGAAACGAAGCAGGGAATGCATCGTTGCCCCGTTTGGCAACTAAAAGCTGACGCACGACCTGAGGTGACGAAACCGATGATTCGTTGATCGTACACGCAACGCGTAGCGTATACGGCATGGGCGCAGCCCATCTTTGTCCTGTGCGGACACGCACCTAATTTTGCAGGGCGGCCTCGCGTTCCTTCAGGGAGGCTTCGCGGTCGTGCAGCTCTTCGCTGAGCTGCTCCAGCTCTGTCTGCAGGACTTCCTGCTTCTGCGCCTTGTCGAAGAGGCTGGTTTCGCTCATTTCCAGGAAGCGCTCGCGCTCCTCCAGAATCTTGTGCGCCTCGAGGATGGGCTTCTTCAATTCGTTGGCCAACTGCTGCAGCCCTTTGACCTCGGACTTGAGCGCCTCCAGCTCCTTGTGCATGGCATTGAGTTGCGACTGCACGGCGGCGGGAGTGGCCTCCACTTCCGGCTCTTCGCCAGCCTTGTCTTTTTCGTCCTTCTTGCCCTTTTCTTCCGCCTTGGACTCGTCCTTCTTGGCGGCTTTTTCTTTGTCTTCTTCCTGGTTACGCTCCTCCTCTTCGCGAGCTTCCTCCTTGGCGGGCAAATCCTGGGCGGTCTTCTCCGCCCCGGCCGGGACACGCACCTGAAGGTTGTCAAAACGCGAAGACACGACCTTGAATCGCGCGCCCTCGTTCTTCTGGAACGGGATCCATTCGGGCTCTTCTTCGTCGGCCTTGCTTTCGTGCAGCACGGCCACCAGGGCTACGGGGTGCTGGTCTTTGATTTTGCCGACATCGGGGAGTGCCATCAGGTTGTCGAGCACCTCGCCGTCTATGGCAACCCACCAAGAGTCGGACACATCATTATTGAGCATCCACTTTTGCAACTCGTTTAGCGTCATTCTTGTCAGGGGGTAGAGAGGAAGTTTCGGCGCAGTAGTTGGGAACTAAAAGGCAATCCGTATTAGGGCCGGAGGCAAGAGGAAAAAAGCCTCCTTAAAACGATCCAATAACTTTCACTAAGTATCGCTTTGCCAGCATGTAGTGACTGATGCTAGCTGTCCGTCAATGGCGAGTCGCGTCGACACACTGATTGCAGGCCAGGGCCTGGCCGGAAGCCTGCTGGCCTGGCAGCTCCTGCAGCGGGGCGAATCGGTGCTGGTGGTCGACGACCAAGGCCCGGCAGCAGCCTCGCGCGTGGCGGCCGGGATGATCAATCCCCTGGCGGGCCGCCGTCTGGCACTCTATCCGAATACCGCCCTCTATCTGGAGGAGGCCTACGCCACCTACGCAGAGCTCGCCGAGGCCTTCGGGAAACCGTTCTTTTTTCCTGTGCCCATCCATCGGTACTTTCAGAACGAGGCCGAACAAACACGCCACGAAGAGCGCCGGCAAGACCCGGAATTCGCCCCGTACTTGGGCGAACAGCTCGACGGCGGCTTCGTCACCCTCGGCGGCGGCTGGGTGGACGTACCCGCCCTGCTTAAGTCCATACGCGACTGGCTGAGCACCGCAGGCTATCTGCGGAAGGCCACCATCGACTACAACGAGTTGCAGGTGAGTGCGGACAGCGTGCTCTGGGGCGACGTCGAGGCGCAGCGGGTGATTTTCTGCGAAGGCTGGCGTGGCGCGCGCAACCCATGGTTCGACTGGCTGCCCTGGGATCCGGTCAAGGGCGAGATACTGAGCGTGCAGGGAGACGCCCTGCAGCGCGATCGCATCCTCAACCGCGGCAAATGGCTGGTCCCCGGACCGGAGAACAGCTTTCGGGCCGGCGCCACCTATGATCGGGAAGCCTTCGACGACCTTCCCACCGAGGCCGGCAACGCGGAAATCCTGGCAGGCCTGCGCGTTTTGTTACCCGGGGAAACGCTCCAGATAACGGACCGTCAGGCAGGCGTACGACCCGGGACACGTACCCAACATCCCTTTCTCGGACGGCATCCGGGGTATAATCCTCTGGCAATCCTTAATGGATTTGGCTCAAAAGGAACCTTGCTTATTCCTCGCCTCGCGAAATTATTTTGCGATCATCTATCTAAAGGCTATTCCTTACCGTCCAACATGGACGTTCGGGCTCTATGGAAAAGCTGACCGCACCATCTCAAAAATCAATCACGGACAAGGCCCAGTGGCATATCGCCGCCGTGCTGTCACCCGGTGATCGCGCCATCGATGCCACTGTCGGCAACGGTAACGACACCTTTTTCCTGGCTGACAACGTCGGTCCGGAGGGCCGCGTTATCGGCCTGGACATTCAGGAGCTCGCCCTGCACCGCGCTACCGTCGTCCTGGGCGAGGCTCAACTGCTGCACCGCGTCCGCCTGCTGCAGCGCAGCCATCACCGGCTGGCAGACTGGGTCCCGACGGACTGGGTGGGGCGCGTGCGCGGCATCATGTTCAACCTCGGTTACCTGCCACGTGGCGACAAGAGCATCATCACCCGGGCCGAGACCACCATCCCCGCGCTCGACAGCGCGCTGGAGTTGCTCGCCCCGGGCGGACGCATCACCATCATCGCCTACCCCGGGCATTCCGGCGGTGACGAGGAGGCCGATGCCATCCGCGAATGGGTCCGTGGGCTCTCCCTGCTGGCTTTTGAAGTGGAGTTAATCCTGTCCGACACCCCCGGCGACGACGCGCCGGAGCTATTTGTAGTCACCCGCCTGAGCTAAGCGACCCGCACCCTAGTAACGCAGCCAACCATATTCCAACGACATCATGCACTTCATGCCATTTCCCAAAAAAGTCATCCTCGCGCTCGCCCTGACCTGCGCCGCCTCATCCCTTCTCGCAGAGGAATACCCGTTCACAGAGGCCATCGCCAACGCCACCGTGCTCTCCAAGGGCCCGCGCCCGGGCGATCGGGGAAAGCTTTACTTTAATGTGCAGGGCGACACCTCCGCCAACTTCGCCAGCTTTGCCGTGGCGGACTTCACCATCCGGACCCTCGGCAAAATAGAAGTCACGGACATCAAGGTACGGCTCTCTCAAAGCAACAGCCAGTTCTCCGTCGGAGGCGGCGTGGAATTCTGGCTGAGCACGGACACGACAAGCAGTATCGAGCCCGGCTCCGTACTCGCCTATGACTTTCTGGATACGCCGGGCGGCCTGGCCAGGCAACTGCCCCAGGCTTTGTATCTGGGCAAGGGCGTCTACACAAAGCAGGAAAACGGAGTCCCCGACACCTTCTCCTTTACCCCGAAAGCGGGCGAAAACGAAGAGGCCTTTGCTCAGCTCGCGTCGGTAGCTATGACCGGTGAGACGCTACGCCTCATCGTCACGGCCAAAGATGCGACAACGGCCGCCACCTGGGCCGGTGAACAGCATCTTGAGTACTCCGGACCGGAGCTGTCATTCACCTACACCGCCGAGTAACGGCACACCCGCTGGAGCGGGTCCGGTCTCACTCTGCCCCGAGCCAGACGGCTGGTACGGGCAGGAGCTCCCCAGAATGCCGTTGATCAGGCAAACCCGATCTCCCTGGGTCGCCGAACGGTACCCGGCAAAGAGCATGGCTGCGGCCAGAAGAGCCAAGGGCAGCGCGCGTCGCACTTTTTGCTTCATATTCAAATAAGACGCCTAAAATGAAATAAACTTCCAAAGTTTTTCTATAGGAGGCATAGAGAAGCTACCTATGGTCGGATTCGATACCATATTTGCCGCCGTACTCCCGGTCTTCGCCCTTGTCCTGGTCGGATGGTGCATGCGTCGTATTGGCGGCCTGACCCCGGAGGGTGAACAGAACCTGATGCGGCTAGTGGTCAACCTGCTCTATCCCTGCTTCATCTATGCCTTCGTACTGGGTAATCTACAGCTCAAATCCCCCGGTTTGTTGTTGGAAGCCGGCTTAACGGGCTTCCTGACCGTGGCGCTGGGGTGCTTGACCTGCTACTGGCTCGCCCCGCTCTTTCGAAAGCGCGATCAGGCGACCCGGCGTACCTTCAGCGTGGCAGCCGGCCTGCACAACTTCGGCTACATCGCCATCCCCGTCGCTCAAATCATCTTCGAGAACAACGAAATCATCGGCGTCATGCTGGTGGTCAATACCGGCGTGGACTTAGCCATCTGGACGGTGTGTGTCATGGTCATCTCAGGGGGATTCGACCGCAAAGCGCTACGGCGTGCCTTCAATCCACCGGTCATCGCACTCATCAGCGCGGCCATCCTGAACTTCCTCGACGCCGAGCTGTGGCTGCCCGGCTTTTTCCTGACTTCCATTAGCATGCTCGCTCCCTGTGCCATTCCGGTAGGCCTGATCATGATAGGCACGGCCTTCTACGGTCTCACCGGGCAGATAGGCGGCAAGGGCACGTGGAGCAACGCGCTCGGCACCATGACTTTACGACAGGGCCTCCTGCCGCTGTTGATTCTTATTGCAGTGAAAGTCCTCCCGCTGGCCCCGGATATAAAAAACGTGCTGATCATCCATGCGGCCATGCCTGCTGCGGTTTTTCCCATCGTTCTGGCCAAGTTCTACGGCGGAGACACCGTCACGGCCATCCAATGTATCGTTCCCAGCGCCCTGGCGGGCTTCATCACCATCCCGCTCTGGGTGCAGTTCGGCCTCTGGTGGGTAGGGTGAATCGAAGAATTTGCCGATTCGCCTTGAAAAAGTGGGCAATGATCCGATATTATTGGAACAATTGTTTGAATCGGGGGTTCATACCCTCGAACTACACCGCCATGACCCCAAAGAATCAACAAGCTGCTGACGACCAGGTGCTCGTGGAACGTTACCGTGAGGGCGACGCCGCCGCTTTCGACGAAATGGTCACCCTGTACTGGGATCGTATCTTTTCACGCGCCTTCAAGCTCCTGAACAACCGTGAAGACGCCGAGGAAGTCACGCAGGACACTTTTATCCGCGCCCGCAAGGGGCTCGAAAACTTCCGTGGTGAGGCCGCTTTTTCGACCTGGCTGTACCAGATAGCGACCAACCTGGCCCGCAACAAGTACTGGTACTGGTGGCGTCGCAAGCGCGGAGCCTCCGTCTCGCTCGACCAGTCACTGGCCGAGGATTCCACCCTGACCTTGAGCGACCTGCTCCCGGCCGAGGGCGAAACCCCCGGTGAGGCCACCGTCACCCAGGAATTTATCGACCGCGTAGGCTCCTGCATGGATCAGCTATCGCCCAAGCACCGGGAGATCCTCGTCCTGCGTAACGTCAAAGACTTATCCTACGAAGAAATCGCCGACGAGCTGGATATCAGCGTCGGCACGGTCAAGAGTCGCATCGCCCGTGCGCGGGACAGCCTGCGGGCGGAGCTTGGCAGTGATTTCCAATGACGGACAGCCGCTTTGAGAAGCTGATAAACCTTTACCTCGATAAGGAAATAACGCCTAGCGAGTTGAGCGACTTGAAGGCGGAAATTGCTCATAACCTGGTGCGCCGCCAGAAGTTCGAGCGCATGTGCCGGGTACATTCGGCATCGCGCAAGGCGCTGATCGACCACTCGTCCAAGAGCGGCGTGAGTAAATTCCTCAAGGAAGAGGTTTCCACCGTGCAGAGCCGCCGTGGCCGCTCCTCGCGCATCCGCCGCGCCGGCACCGAGGAGGAGGTCCAGAAGCACGCCCGCGTGGTGCTGTGGCGTGGCACCCTAGCCTTCGTGGCAATCGTCATTTGTACCGGTCTGGCCACCGCCTTCTTTATCGACCAGACGAATCGCATTTATCACGAGCGTAAAACCGCCGAGGAGAACGACGAACGCACCCTCGACATGATCGCGCTGCAGGAGGGACTCGCCCAACTAGGCCAGAGGGATCAGTTTATTCTGGCCAGCCTCCCGGCCAAACAAAATGGCGCCATCACGCAATTTTACGTCCTTCGCTGGGAAACCGCATCCAGCCCCTCTTTTGAAGATGCCCCCTCCGGCGGACAGTGGGCCATTCTCGAGCTAACCAAGGCTCTGCCGCCCACCGAGGCCTATTTGCTCGAACACCAATTGCAGCAGTGCGCCGGCCTGCTACCCGGTACCTCGGCGCCAGCGGCCATCCCAGCCCCGCACTCACCCGTTATTCTCACGGGTGGGGAGCTTACCATCGTCGAAAGCAACTAAGTGCGTGGCCGCACAGGACAATGATGGGGCATAGCCCCATGTCGCATCAGACCAGCATCAGGGCGGGGGTTTCCAGCACGGTTTTGAGAGCCATGAGGAATTCCGCACCGGTGGCTCCATCGATCACACGGTGGTCGCCGCTGAGGCCGACCGCCATGCGCTGCCCAACCGCGAGCTGGCCATTGGCATCCACCACAGGCTTGGCGATAGTGGCTCCAACGGACAGGATGGCGGCGTTGGGCGGCGCGATGATGCCATAGAAACCAGTCACCCCGTACATGCCGAGATTGGTCACGGTAAAGGTGGAGCCGCTCATCTCCTCGGGCTTCAGCTTCTTGTCGCGGGCCTTTTTGATGAGCTCCTTGGCCTCGGCGGAGAGCTGGCGCAGGCCCTTCAGATGGGCGTCACGGATGACCGGCGTAACGAGACCGTCCGGCACCGCTACCCCGAAGGCCAGATGGACGCCACCGTGCTGCTGGATGGAGTCGCCCATCCAAGAGCAATTGACTCCCGGCACGCGACGCATGGCCTCGGCGGAGGCCTTGAGGATGAAATCGTTGACTGTCAGCTTGATACCGCCCTTTTCCGGGGGTAACTCTGCCAGGTCTTTATTCAAATCGGCACGGAGCTTCATCAACGCAGCGGCGTCGATTTCCGTTTCCAGATAGAAATGCGGGATCTGCGTCTTCGACTCGGTCAGGGCGCGGGCGATGGCCTTACGCATATTCGTGACCTTGATCGGGCCTTCCTCGGCAATGGGTGCGCCGGACAAGGATACCGGGGCAGCGGAAGATGCCGCGACGGGCTTGGGCTTTGGACCTTCCTTGGCCGCCTTTTCCACATCTGCTTTGACGATGCGTCCACCGGGGCCGCTGCCTTCGACGTCGTCCAGATCAACACCCAGCTCCTTCGCCAGTTTTTTGGCCAACGGGGATACCTTAGCGCGCTCGCCGTCTGACTTCGCGGGCTTTTCCTCTTTGGATGCGGACTCCTGCTTGCGGCCCTGAGGCTCAGGCTTTGTGTCCTCCTTGGGAGCTTCCTTTTTGCCCTTCTTGGGTTCCTCATCGGCTTCCTCTTCTTCCTTGGAGTCGTCTTCGGAATCTTCCTTGGCTTCCTTGACCTCATCGGCGGAGGGCGCTTCCACCTCGGGGGCGCTTTCGCCCTTCTCGCCGATGGCGCAAAGCGGGGAGCCGACCGGGGCCTCGCCGCCTTCCGGGATGTAAACCTTGATCAGGACACCGTCCGCCACCAGGTTTTCCAGCTCCATGGTCGCCTTGTCCGTCTCGACCTCGCAGAGCATGTCGCCGATGGCGACCTCGTCGCCTTCTTTCTTGAGCCAGTTGACGATGGTGCCGACCGTCATGGTGTCGGACAGCTTGGGCATTTCGATGGTTTCAGCCATGGTGTATGAAGTATGTAAGTATTAAAGTATTTCAGGTATTCAGAATGTAAAGAGACAGGAATTGGCAATCAGGCATTCGTTTATGGTGGATTCTGAATACTCGAACTCCTGAATACTTTTCTTAGCAGATTTCGAGGGCCTTTTTGACGACGCGGCGGGCGTCGGGTATCTGAATTTTCTCCAGCGGCATGGAGTAAATCTGAGGCGCATCGATGCTGGAGACACGCTTGATAGGGGCGTCGAGGTGGTCGAAAGCTTCTTCCTGGATGATGTGGCTGATCTGCGCGTCGACGCCACAGAAGGGCTTGTTTTCCTCGACCAGGACGACGCGGTTGGTCTTTTTCACCGTGGCCAGAATCGCTTCCACGTCCAGGGGGCGGATGGAGCGCAAGTCGAGCACCTCGGCGTCGATGTCGTGCTCGGAGGCCATGATACCGGCAGCCTCCAGCGCGGTGATGGCGGCGCGGCCATGCGCGATGAAGCTGATGTCCTTGCCTTCCTTGAGGATGTTGGCCTTACCCATCGGGATGATGTACTCATCCTCGGGCACTTCCCACTCCTGCCCGTAGAGCAGGGTGTTTTCCATGACGAAGACCGGGTCGTTGTCGCGAATGGCGGTCTTCATCAGGCCCTTGGCGTCGTAGGCGTTGGAGGGGCAAACCACCTTGATGCCAGGGTGATTCGCGCAAAGGTTTTCCGGCGTGTGCGAGTGCGTCGCGCCGACGTTCGTACCGCCGTTGGCCGGGCCGCGCACGGTGATGGGCACGTTCATGAGGCCACCGCTCATATAGCGGCAGAAGCTGCCATTGTTGAGGAGCTGGTCGAAGGCCACGTAACAGAAGCTCCAGAACATGAACTCCATGACAGGACGCAGACCCAGCATGGACGCGCCGATGCCGAGCCCGACGAAACCGGCCTCGCTGATGGGCGCGTCGACGAGACGCTTGTCGCCGTATTTCTGCCAGAGGCCTTCGGTGACCTTATAAGCGCCGTTGTACTGGGCGACTTCCTCGCCCATGACGAAGACGTTTTCGTCCCGCTCGATTTCCTCGGCGAGGGCTTCCTTGATTGCCTGACGGTAAGTGATTTTGCGCATGGCTTGGTAAAGTTATTTCTTTTTGAGCAGGCCACCGTCCTCGAAGATGATGCGGCCCTGGTTGAGAGCGTCGATGTCGGCATCCTTGCCCTTGTTGTCGACGCTCCAGTAGCTGTCCTCGAGGATGGCCTCGGGGTTCGGGAAAGGGCTCTTGTCGGCGAACTGCGCGGCGGCATCGGCCTCGGCGCGGGCGGTCTTTTCGATTTCCTTCGCCTGCTCGTCCTTCAGGAGACCCTCAGCCTTGAGAATATTGCCGAAGAGCGCGATGGGGTCGCGGTTGGTCTTGTAGTCCTGGATTTCCTTCTTCTCGCGATACTTCTCGGCGTTGGCATCCGCCACGGAGTGCCCGCGATAACGGTAGGTGAACATCTCCAGAACGGTCGGCCGGCTGTCAGTATGGGCGCGTTTGATGGCCTCAGCGGTCTTCTCGCGCACGTGGTAAAGGTTGTTGCCGTTGACCACTCCCCAGTCCATGTCGTAGGCCTCGCCACGCTTGGCCAAGCAATCGTCATAGGCACTGGAACGGGCTTGGCTGGTGCCCATGGAGTACTTGTTGTTCTCGATGACGAAGATGATCGGCAACTGCCAAAGTCCGGCGAGATTGAAAGCCTCGTGGACCGCGCCCTGGTTGACCGCGCCGTCGCCCATGAAGGCCAGCGCGCAGCCTTTTTTGCCCTGATACTTGAGGGCGAAGGCCAAACCGGTGCCCAGCGGCACCTGACCACCAACGATGCCGTGGCCACCCCAGTAGTTCTTGTCCGGGGCGAAAAAGTGCATGGAGCCGCCCTTGCCCTTGGAGCAACCGGTGGCCTTGCCAAACATTTCCGCCATGCACTCGTTCATGGTCATGCCGACGGCGAGCGCGTGGCCGTGATCGCGGTAGGCGGTGATGATGTGGTCGTCCGGCCCCATCAGGCTGACACAGCCGACGGCCACCGCCTCCTGACCCTCGTAGAGGTGGAGGAAGCCACCGATCTTACCCTGCTGATAGGCGCGCAGGCTGCGGGCCTCGAAGGCGCGGATGCGCACCATTTCGGTGTAGAGCCGCAGTTTGTCCTCCGGTGAGAGGGCTGCGTTGATCTCGGTTTTGGCCAGCTCCTCGGCGGAGGGCTCTTGCTCCTGCCCCGGATAGAGCAGGTTTTCGGTGCCGGTGTCGGTATCGCTCACGGTAAACTAGTGTTTTAGTGCGTAGTGCTTGGTGCTTGGTCGCAAAGAAAAAGAAATGGCGGTGCAGCAAGGACTGCGCCGTGGAAGGGTCACGGTGCTACATGCCGAAGGATTCTTCAACCACAATTTCCATATCGCGGCTCTGCTGGCAGTCCACGCTGATAGCCACGAAGCCGCTCTTGAAGCGGTCGTAGTTGGGCCAAATCATGGTGCGGTCCGTCTCGGGCAGCTTGATCCCGTCCACTTCCTCGCGGGTGTAAAACTGGAATCGGCCCTCGTCGATGGTCACCGGAAGCGCTTCCAGGGGCTTTTTGCACTCGAAGCAGAACATCAGCCAGTGCGTCTCCCCCTCGTAGTGCTTTTCGGAGATCATCGACCACAGGTGAAGGTCCTCACGGGTGATTTCCAAGCCGGCCTCCTCCCCCACCTCGCGCACGGCGCACTCGAAGGGGCTCTCGCCGTGGGCCATCTCCAGCTTGCCCCCGATGGGGCTCCAACAGCCCTGGTTCGGCGCCTTGCGCCGCTCGATCATCAACAGGCGCCCGGCGGCGTCCTTCACGAAGACGAGCACGGAGATTTTGAAGGGAAGTTCCATGAACATCCCATCAAAGGTAGGGCGCAGCCTACAGGCAAGCCGCAACCTGCTCAGTCACTGTAGGGCTGGCCGTTGACCGTTATCGCGTAGCCGTCGCCTGCGCGGGTGATTTCGATGGCGTAGGACTCGCCGCGCCAGACGCGGTTGACCTTCACCTGGTCCCAGCCGGTGGGCAAGGCGGGCTTGATAGCCAGCTTATCGTAATCCGGCTGGATGCCGCAGAAGTACTCCAGGACGGCGCGGAACATCCACCCGGCGCTCCCAGTGACCCACCCGCTGATGGAAGACCCGGCGCGTCCGTTGGCCGGCCCGAGGTACTGGTTGGTGAAGGCGTAGGGCTCGCAGCCGGAGACGCTGGAGGGGTGCGCCTCGCTGTCGGGCATGACCTTGTACCAGCTCTCCAGCCCCTTGTCGATGCGCCCTGCCATGATGTCGGCGACGATCTTGAAGGCGGTGCCGTGGCAGTACGGGGTGCCGTTCTCGTACATGCCGGGCAGCAGCATGGTGACGCGCCCGACGTTCTCGTCCTTGGCCGTATAGTGCGGCCAGAGCGTCAGCGAGCCGTGGGGGTTGTCGAGGTACTTGTCGACCGCCGCCCAGCACTTCTCCAAACGCTCACCCGTGGCCAGACCGGTGAGCGAGGCCCAGGTCTGCGTGTTGAGGTAAATCCGGCCCTCCTCGTTCACCTTCGACCCGACGGGGTTACCGAAGTCGCTCCAGCCAGCAAGGTACCAGTCGCCATCCCAGCCGTGCTCCTCGATGGGGCCACGAATCTTCTCGGCGCGCTCGCGCATCTCGGCCTCCAGCGCGGAGTCTTTCAAAAAGTCGCGGGCCATCTCGGCCACGACGTTGCAACTGTGGAAAAGCGCCATGGAGGTCCAGACGCTCTCGCCCTTGCCGCCGCGCCCCATCCAGTTGAGCGAGTCGTTCCAGTCGCCCTCGTGCGCCAGGACGAGCCCGTGCGCGCCGGTGTCCCCGCTGAGGTGGCGGATGCCTTGCAACATGTGCTCCAGGACCGTGGCCTCGCCCGCGTCGAGGTAAGGCACGACGTCGTCGAGGATGGCACGGTCGCCGATTTCTTTTAAATAGGCGGCGACGGTCGGCGCGATCCAAGCCGGGCCGTCGGAGTAATGGTGCGGCTGCAAGGGCAGCCAGCCGCGCACGCCGTGGCCGTCCCGGTGCTGATGGGCGAGGGTCTCCTTGATCTTGGCCTTGGCCAGCGGCGCGTTGAAAGGCAGGATGCCCCAGGCGTCCTGCAGGGTGTCGCGGAAGCCCCGCGCGCCGTCGCGCCCGAACTCCACGCAGAGCTGCACTTGCTGCTTGGCCCAGATGTTGGTCAGGCGGTTGATTTTTTCGCAGGGCGTTTCCACCCAAACCTTGTCCAGCATGGCCTGCTTTTCCGCGGTTAACGCGGCCCAGTTTTCCTCGCGGTAAGCGGCTGGGAGCACCTTGGCGATGAGGCGGTGCTTTTCCTCCTCGGTGTCGAAGCTGCCCAGGAGCACGGTGACTTGCTTGGACTCGCCGGGCTGCAACGCCACCTCAATGGTCAGCGCGCCGGCCAGCTCTTCGCACCAGGACTCTTTGCACGACAGCTCTCCAGAGAGGAGGCTGTGCGGGGCGGAGGGTTGCCCAAAAGGCCCGAGGAAGTCGCGGCGTCCACCGCACCATTGGCTGACCTCGCCGTCGGTGGCGACGAAGGCGTTGTAGCGTCCATGCGGGCGTTCGTCGGAAGTGTTGTAACTGCTAACCGCGCCGAGGTCTGCGTCGAAGGCGCTGCGCAAGTACGAGTACGCGCTGCTGAAGGTGGCGTAGCCACCGATGAGCCACTCCACGTAGGGGGCCAGCCAGAGGCTGCGCGCGCGGTCGCTGTTGTTGGTCAATGTGAACTCCCAGATTTCGACGGGCTCGTCGCGGGCCAGGGAGACGCGGCTGTCGCTGACGATGCCGGCGTGCTCGGTGACGAAGCGCGAGTAGCCCAGCCCGACATGCGTGGTCAGCTTCGCACCCTCGGGCTTGATAGGGAAGAGGCCGTTGCTCCAGACCTCGCCGGAGTCCTTGTCCTTCAGGTAAAAATAGCGCCGCCCGTCGCGGATGAGGCGCACCCGGCCCTGCGGGTGGTTGTACATCAGCGTTTGGTTGTTGAAGACGCCGTCGCCGCTACCGAACTGGTTCAGCCCCGAAATGAGGGTGTCGTTCCAGAGGAAGTTGACCTGCGCGCGCGGCGGCGCGAAAGGCTCCGTGATGATGTACTCGAGGTCGTTTTCGGAAAAATGACCGAAGGCGGGCTGGGATTTCATGGGCTTCAGGGGGTTGTGTATAAACCGAAAGGAAAGCGACCTGCCAGTGCGCTGGCAGCACCCGGTATGTTGCAGAACCCCGATTATTACCCGCAAGCCAAATGCCGCTGCCAGTCGGGAGATGACACGCCCTCCATCG
Organism: Verrucomicrobiia bacterium; assembly: GCA_030432235.1. Lineage (GTDB taxonomy): Bacteria > Verrucomicrobiota > Verrucomicrobiia > Opitutales > Cerasicoccaceae > JAUIHT01. Next base: position 489,184 of record JAUIHT010000003.1, read on the forward strand.
GCTTTCGACCCACGAGAACAAGCGGTCTGCATCCATTACCGGACCATCCGTCACCCTATACCAACGATTCGTCCAGGCAAACACATCATCGGGATGGCGATCCGGAAGTTTCGGAACGTTATCCGAACATTCGGTATAGCGACACGGATATTTCGGATGCCTGTACGGACATTCCGGATAATCACCCGCATCTTCTGGAGAACCATCCGGAAAGTCCGGATAAGCGTCCGAACGATTCGGATAACGCTCCCAATGACTCGGATGCTTATTCCAAGGCTCCGTTGTACCCTCCCAGCCGTTCGTTAAGCTTAACGCATCATCGAGGAAAGGGAACAGACGGTTCGTTGCATGGAACAAATCGCTCGTGCCATGGCCGGAATGAATCGTTCCACTTCCCAAATCATGAGTCCCACTATGCCAAGCCGGAGGCTTGTAAAGAAATTAGCCAGGGGTTAAGCGAGGAACGAGTGACACCCCTGGTATCATGATACAATAAATTTGCATCCCGGAGGGATGCCAGCACCCTCGTTGTAACATGCCCTCCACCTACCTGAGTCTGCATTACCACATCGTGTTCTCGACGAAAAACCGGGAGGCCATCATCGCACCGCCATGGGCTCCACGTTTGCACGAATACCTCGGAGGAATCATACGCGGTATGGATGCATTGCCGGAGGCTATTGGCGGTGTCGCGGACCATGTTCATTTGCTGGTGGGGCTAAAATCGACGCATTGTTTGGCGGATTTTATGCGCGATTTGAAAAAAGCATCTTCGCTGTGGGTACGTGATGAAATGAAGGTGTCGGATTTTGCATGGCAGGCAGGTTATGCGGCGTTCACCGTGAGCGCCACCGCACGCGAGAGCGTAAGGCAGTATATCGCGAATCAGGAGGAACACCACCGAACGCAAACGTTCCGGGAAGAGTTGATCGCGTTTTTAGAGCGCGCCGGAGTCGAGTATGACCCCAAATATTTGGATTAGAGGTCTGGCATCCCTCCGGGATGCACGGGGGGGTGTTTCGATGTCCAGGGGTGTCGCTCGTTCCTCGCTCAACCTCTGGCTAATTTCTTTACAAGCCTCCGGCTTAGCTGGATGGAGACCATCGGGTCTCACAAAAACCGTTCGTTCGCAATTCTCCTACTCCCCCTGCTTTGCCCAACTATCCCTTAGCGCCACCGTTCTATTAAAGACGGCTTTCTCGCCGGGTTTATGTTCGACGCGGTCGGCGACGAAGTAGCCGATGCGCTCGAACTGGAAGCGGTCCTCGGGGGAAGCGGCGGCGAGGGCGGGCTCGACCAGGGCGGTGACGGTTTGCAGGGAGTCCGGGTTGAGGAAGTCCAGGAACGACTTTTCCTTGTCGGCGTCGGGACGCTCTTCGGTGAAGAGGCGGTCGTAAAGGCGTACCTCGGCTTCCACGGCGTGGTCGGCGCTGACCCAGTGGATGACGCCTTTCACCTTCCGATCCTCGGGATTCTTGTCCAGCGTGTCGAAGTCGGCGATGCAGAGTACGCGGGTGACGTTGCCGTCGGCGTCCTTTTCGACCGACTCGGCCTTGACGATGTAGCCGTAGCGCAGGCGGACCTCGCCGCCGAGCTTGAGCCGAAAGAACTTGCGGTTGGCCTCCTCGCGGAAGTCATCCTTTTCGATGAAAAGCCTCCCGGTAAAAGGCACCTTGCGCGTGCCGGCGGACTCGTCCTCGGGATTGTTGACGGCGTCGACTTCGAGCACCTTGCCCTCGGGCCAGTTGGTGATGACGACCTCCAGCGGGTCGAGCACGGCCATGCGGCGCTGCGCAGACTTGTTTAATTCCGTGCGGATGTGGTGCTCCAGCAGGGCGATGTCGGTCAGGGCGTTGTACTTGGTCACGCCGACCTCCGCGACGAGGGCGCGCAGGGCCTCGGGCGGGATGCCGCGGCGGCGGGCGGCGCGGATGGTGGGCATGCGCGGGTCGTCCCAGCCGGCCACGTGGCCCTCCTTGACGAGCTGGAGCAGCTTGCGCTTGCTCATGACCGTGTAGGTGAAGTTCAGGCGCGAGAACTCGGTCTGTTTCGACGGAAAGATGTCGAGGTTCTCGATAAACCAATCGTAGAGCGGCCGGTGCGCTTCAAACTCCAGCGTGCAGAGCGAGTGCGTGACCTCCTCGATGGAGTCACTCTGGCCGTGGGTGAAGTCGTAGCTCGGGTAGATGCACCAGGTGTTGCCGGTGCGGTGGTGCTCGGCGTGCTTGATGCGGTAGAGCACGGGGTCGCGCATGTTCAAATTCGGGTGCGCCATGTCGATCTTGGCGCGCAGGGTGCGCTCGCCATCGGTGAACTCGCCCGCCTTCATGCGGCGGAACAGCTCGAGGTTTTCCTCCACGGAGCGGTCGCGGAAGGGGCTGTTTTTGCCCGGCTCCTCAAAAGACCCGCGGTACTCGCGCATCTGCTCGCCGTCGAGATCGCAGACGAAGGCCTTGCCGTCGCGAATCAGCTTTTCGGCGAATTCGTAGAGCGTCGGAAAGTAGTCGCTGGCGTAGCATTCTTTCGCCCACTGAAAGCCCAGCCACTCAATGTCCTCCTTGATGGAGTCGACGTACTCGGTCTCCTCCTTCTCCGGGTTGGTGTCGTCAAAGCGCAGGTTGCACAGGCCGCCGAACTCCTCCGCGATACCGAAGCTCAGGCAGATGGCCTTGGAGTGGCCCAGGTGCAGGTAACCGTTGGGCTCCGGCGGGAAACGCGTTTGCACCCGCCCATCATGTTTGCCGGCAGCGACATCGTCGGCCACCATTTGACGAATGAAGTCCAGTGGTTTCTCTTCGGGCATAAATAGCCAGCTAAAAGCCAAAAGCCGAAAGCTGGAAGCAAAAAGCAGATCACCATATAAAACGATTATCGCATAATTATTATCTTTAAGCTTTGTGCTTTCGGCTTTTAGCTCTGCCTATGCGCACGGCCCAGCGCTTGTTATTTCTATTGTTTTTGACCCTGCCCCTTTTGCGCGCACAGGCACCGGAGGTGTCGCCGCCTGAGGACGCACGGCAGCTCGGCTATGTGGACGCCACCGTGCTGGGGCTGGTCGAGGGCATCACGGAGTACCTGCCGGTCTCCTCCACCGGACATTTGCTACTGACCAACCGCTTTCTCGGCCTGAACGCCGGGAAGGACGAGGCCGGGCTCAAGCTGGCCGACGCCGCCGATGCCTACGCCATCGTTATCCAGGGCGGGGCCATCCTGGCCGTCATCATCCTGTACTGGCGGCGTTTGCTGAGTATCTGCATGGGGCTAGTCGGGCGCGACCCCAACGGCCTGCGGCTGGGCTTGAACCTCATCGTCGCCTTCCTCCCTGCGGCGGTCTTCGGACTTCTGCTGGACGACTGGATCGAGGAGACGTTCTTTAAGCCCATTCCAATTCTCATTGCCCTGGTCGCCGGGGCCGTACTGATGTTCGGCGTGGAAAAGTGGCGGGCCAAGCGGCAGCCCGACGAAGGCGACAGCCTCTTGAGCGCCACCGACGGCCCGGAGCTACACCACCTGAAGCTTTCCCAATGCCTGACCATCGGCCTGCTGCAGTGCGTGGCCATGTGGCCCGGCACCAGTCGCTCCATGATGACCATTGTGGGCGGTTACCTGGCCGGGCTCTCCCCCAAGCGCGCGGCGGAGTTTTCCTTCCTGCTCGGGCTCATCACCCTGGGGGCGGCCACCTGCTACAAACTGCTTACCGACTGGCATGTGATGACCGAATCGCTCGCGCCCGGCCCGGCGGTCTTCGGCGTGATTGTGGCCACGGTTTCAGCAGCGCTCGCGGTCAAGTGGCTCGTCGGCTTCCTTTCGAAACACGGCCTCGCCCCCTTCGCCTGGTACCGCATCGGGCTGGCCATCGTCGTTGCACTAGTGCTGTTTTTGTAAACTAAAAGACTTTGGCGAGAGTCACGGCCATCGCCGCAACGCAGGCGGTCTCCGTCTTCATCACGCGCTCGCCGAGACCCGCCAGGGTGTAACCGGCCGCGCGTAGCGAATCCCGCTCGGCGGGAGACCAACCTCGCTCCGAACCCAGCGCCAGGACCGCGCCGAGGCCTTCACCCAAGGTTTTTGCGAGTGGTGCGGTGTGCTCGTAGACATCCAGGGCCACCGTGGCCCAGCCGTTCGGGACGTTCAAGTTTGCCAGCGCTTCCTTCAACGAGGCATGGTGGACGACAGCGGGGATCGTGGTGGCGAAGGCCTGCTCGGCGCCTTGCCGCAAGTGACGCCGCCATTCGTCCGTTTTCCATAAGGTACTGGAGGCATAGGAGGGCTCGCCACGCTCGCTCTGGAAAAAGTGCAGTTCAGGCACACCGAAGACCGCCGCCTCAAACAAAACCCGGCGCGCCGTCTGCGGGCGAGGCAGCCCCACCAGCAACCGAATCGGCACGGCAGGAGGCGCGGATTCCTCCCAGGCGATTTGCAAAGCCATGCCGTCGGCGTCGTCCCAAAGAATAGTGGCCTTGCCGCGCGGGCCGTTGACCACGCCGACGAAAAAGGCATCCCCCTCCCCCATACGCAGCACTGTTCGTACATGCACGGCTCGGGCATCGTCCGGCGGCCAGCGTGGAGCCGTCTCGGCGGAGTCGAGCAGGATCAGGTTCAACGGAAGTCGTCCTCCCAGGGGCGGTACCCGGGCACCAGGACGGTGACGGACTTCGGCGTTTGCGCCTCACGCGGGAACGCCTCCCCATCGCGTAGAAATTCGCGCAAGGGCCGGTGAATCGTCTGATGGTTCGCTATGGGCGCCTTCCAGGAAGAGCGGTAGCCATCCGGCCCATCCAGAATGATCTCGCAGCTGGGCCAGGTAACATCGGACAAATTGGAAATATAAACAATCCGGCCGGAGGAAGCCACCGCAACCCTCAACTCCGGAAGCAGCTTTTCCGGGTCGACCTCTGCCCCGCCTTCGGCCTCGACGCTGTCCATTTGCTCGAACACACGCTCCAGCGGATCCGTCGGTGGTGGGGGCGGCGGGGGCTCGGGCCTGAGGATGAAATACAACGCAGCGCCACCGATAATCAGCAGCAAAAGCAGTTGGGCAACCAGCCCGACACTAATCCGTTGCCGCTTCGAGAGCTCCCGACGGGTATCCTCATTCAGCTCCGAATTCGGATCGAGCAACACCCAGGGGGGATCTTTGGCGTCCTTCTGGGAATCGTGCAGGACGAGTACTTCCCGCGCCTCCTGGTTTCGGATTCGCCGAAAAACACTGCTCAGGCGCATCGGCTCATCGCAGGCTTGCCCGTCGATGGACACCCACCAGGCGTCCTCCGCTTTTTCCCGGCGCATCCAGATGCGTAATTCCTTTTCCGTCATAGCAGTTGAGATGAATCAAAAGGTAACCCAGCGTGGCAGGTACCCCCGGTAAATGCAATGCCATAGGTGAGGCAGTCCTGCTGCTCAACTGTTGATTAGCTGAAAGCTTACCCGCTTGCGAAAAAGGTGATACCATAATAATATTAGTGCAATATAATGCAATTCGCCTAGACTGATGCCCATCTCGAATGCCCCGAAATGTCTTCCGATAACAAATCCCCAATCAACATCATGGCTTGGAAGAAGGCCCCGGCTTCCGCGCCGCAGCCGCTCCAGGAGAGGCCTCCGGCTGGGCATGTCAGCCCGGAGCCACGCAAATCAGCGAGCGTAAACCATATGCTGCATCAGGCCCGCCGGCGAAAGCTCAACTTGCCTCTGCTCGAGGTCCTGGGCATCAGCTTCGCCGTGCATCTGGCCGGGTTGCTCATACTGGGTGGGCTGACCATTTATAAGATGACCCAACAGCCCGAGCCGGAGTTCGAAGCCCCGCCGCCGCCTGAGCAATCCACGCCGCCGCCCGAAATTTCGGTCAAACTGGCCAAGCCCAGCGCGGCCCCGCCCATGAAGATGACCGTGCAAAACCTGTCCCAGCTCAACCTGCCGCAACTGGATATGGACATTCCGGTCATAGCGGAGCGGGTGACCTTCGGACAAGGGCGCGGCGATGGGCTCGGCTTCGGCAAAGGCGGCGTGGCCCCCAGCCTGAATATCAAGATCGACTCCTTTGGTACCACCGAGGAGCTACCCTACGCCTGGAAAGGCACCGTCTACCTCTTTGAAAGCATTCACAATCTGCGCTCCGACGGTAAATGGTACGACGCCACCGAGCACAAACGACGTCAGGGCAAGAAGCTCTACAATTACGCCTTCAACATCCCCATGCGCGACTTCACCGAGGGCTTCCCCGGCATCTCCAAGCAGTTCGAGTGGTTCGCCATCGACTTCGAGACGGAGTTCTACTGGCCCCCCGAGTTGGCCGGCGACTACGAGTTCCGCCTGGAGTCCGACGACGGCTCCATCCTCATGATGGACGGCAAGGACGTCATCAACAACGACGGCATGCACGCCATGCAGGCCAAAGAGGGCCGCGTGACCATCCACGAGGGCAAACGCACGTTCCGCCTAGCCTACTTCCAGGGGCCGGCCAAAAACCTCGGCCTGATCCTCCAATACCGCCGCGTCGGCGAAGGCGCATGGAAGGTCTTCGATATCCAGGACTACCTGCGCTACCAAAAATAAGCCGGACGACACGATAGAGGGCCTCCAATCCCATCACACGTTGCGTCGGCACGTGTGTCGCAGCGCTTGACCTTCGCTGCGTAAGCCGCATGCTTCGGACTCTTTTCGAATCATGGAAACCTTGCGCTTTTTGACGCCTGAGATCGCCCGCGAGCTGCGGGAGGACTTCGGCACGCCTATCTACGTTTACGACCTCGCCACGCTGCGCCGCAGTGCCGAGGCAGCCTTGGCCTTCCCCAATGCCTACGGCCTGACCGTGCGCTACGCCATGAAAGCCGCGCCGAACGCCGCGATTTTGAAGTTTTTTTCCGGCCTCGGCCTGCATATTGACGCCTCCAGCGGCTTCGAGGCCTGGCGCGCGCTCAAGGCCGGTATTCCCGCCGCACACATCTGCCTCAGTTCGCAGGAGTTCCCCGGGGACTTCGCGGAGCTGCACGAGGCGGGCATCCAGTTCAACGCCTGCTCGCTCAACCAGCTCGAGAACTTCGGGCGGCTCTTCCCCGGTGGCGCCTGCGGCGTGCGGCTCAACCCCGGGCTCGGCAGCGGCGGCACCGGCAAGACCAATGTCGGCGGTCCACACGCCAGCTTTGGCATCTGGCATGAGTGGCTCCCGCAAATCAAGGACATCGTCGAGCGCTACGAGCTGACCGTCGAGCGCATCCACACCCACATCGGCAGCGGCAGCGATCCGGAGGTCTGGGCCAAGGTTAGCGGCATGAGCGTGGCGCTGGTCAAAGAATTCCCCGACGTGCACACGCTGGACCTCGGTGGCGGCTTCAAGGTCGGCCGCATGGCCAGCGAAGTCTCAACCGACCTGCAAAGCGTCGGCGCGCCGGTCAAGGAAGCCTTCGAAAAGCTCTTCGAGGAAACTGGCCGCAAGATAAAGCTCGAGATCGAGCCCGGCACTTTCCTCGTGGCCAACTCCGCCGCGTTGCTCTGCACCGCGCAGGACGTCATCAGCACGGGCGGGCCCGACGGCATGAACTTCATCAAGCTCGACGCCGGCATGACGGAAATCCTCCGCCCCAGCCTCTACGCCGCGCAACACCCCATCGTCGTGATTCCGGAGGAAGACGACGAAAAGCAGAAAGAGGAAAGCAGAAAGAGGAATGAAGAGGAGACGCAGGCTATCAACACCGGCGACTCGTCAGTCAATACTTCATCTTTCATCTCTCATCTTTCATCTCTCACTCAACAATACCTCGTCGTTGGCCATTGCTGCGAGAGCGGTGACATCCTCACACCCTCGCCGGACGACCCCGAGGGCCTGCTTCCGCGCGAGCTGGCCACGGCCCATCCCGGCGACCTCGTGGTCATCGAAGGGGCCGGCGCATACTGCTCGGCCATGAGCGCGAAGAATTACAACAGTTTCCCCGAGGCGGCCGAAGTCCTGCTGGACGAGTCCGGCGCAGGCCACCTTATCCGCCAGCGCCAGACGCTTGAACAGATACTTCAGAACGAGGTGGAATGGAAAGACGCTGAAAGCGAATAGCATGAAAGGCATTACCGCCATTTTTCTACTGCTCACTCTTTGTTTGTTGAGCCCGCTATCCGCCGAAGAGGCAGCTTACGATCTCACGTTGCGCGTCGATGCAGCCGGAGGCAAGGGCAGCTATGCCACGGTGCAGGAGGCCGTAGACAAGGCGTTGGAATTCTCCGCCAGCGGCCAGAGCGTGCGCGTGCTGGTGACGCCGGGCACTTACCGCGAATCTGTATCACTCATAGGCGACAGATCGCAAACCTACGCGCCCATCCTCATCGAAGGCGTTTCCGGGGAGGAGGTTGCCATTAGTGGCACGGAGGTCCTCAACGGGTGGAAGCTCAACGGCGACACCTTTGAATGCAAATGGGACTACGAAAAGAATCTCGTTCCGCATCTTTTTGTGCAGGGAGCACGTGTCGAGTATGTGCCAGGCGCGCGGTCTCTGGATGTAGGCCAATGCACGTTGCGCAAAGGCAATATCGAAATGCTGCCTCCGCGCAACGCCGTCGTACGTGACGGCACGGTGGAAGTGGCCCTGCGCCCAAGCATTCTGGAAGTACGCGATCTGCCGGAGCTGACCGTCCAAGGTATATCTCTGAAAAACGGCGCGGTGCTGATCGAGGATGCGCCGCCAGCGACATTCTTTCAGAACGTACGCAAGCTACATCTGGAAAACGTCCGGGTCGAAGCAAACGGATTCGGAATGAAGATTCAACAGGCGCGCGACCTTGTTCTCGCGGGCGTGGACTGTGTGCGCAACCGCCTGGGCGGCGCGCAGATCTACTGGTGCTCGAATGTCAGCATCCTCGGGGGCAGCTTTAATCTGAATGGCCACGGTGCGCCCAAGGATGCTGTCGACGCCATCGGGCTGGCAACCCGCAAGAGCCAGGGCCTCAACATCCAGCGCACTGAGTTCAACGAAAACCGCAATGGGTTGCAGGTCGAATACGCCAGCAAAGAAACATCCATGAGTGGCCTGCACATTTACCTGAACCGTGGCTTCAGCGTACAGCTCGTGGCGGTCGACGAGCTTGATCTGTCCGGCGGGCAATTCGCCTGCCAAGGGTCGTCGCAGCTTCTGGAGCTGCGAGGCACGCGCGGCACGATTCGCAATACTCTGCTGGTTGCCGAGGGCGGTGACAAGCCCCTGCTCAGCGTCAACGGCAGGGGGAATCTTACTTTTACGAACAATATCATCGCAGCCTTCGACCACGACGGCGCCATCTTCGACCTCGAAGGGCTGGTGACGCTGGAGAAGGCCTCCGGCAATCTGTATTACTCCAGTGATACAGATCGCGCCTTCATTTTCAAGGGCGACCGCGTTTCGCTCGAAAGGTGGCGTGAGGATACCGGGCAGGATGCAAATTCGCTCTGGGGCGACCCGCTCTTCACCAATCGCCAGCGTTTCGACTTCTCTCTCCGTCCCGCCAGCCCCTGGTTTAAGAAATAGGGAGATGTGGAATGGGAGAGCTGGGATGTGTGGAAGGCGGGCAATAGGTTAAACGAAAACCTCATATCCTCGATCCCACATCACAGTTCTCAAATCTCCTAGCCCATATCGCACATCATCTACTAAAAAGCCCTTGCTTGGCATGCCGCTTGCGCCTAAGCCACTGCGCCTTCTCTGACATCCATGACATTCCTGCGACAGCATCCTCTTGGTGCCACCGTGCCGGACAGCGTCCACGCGGTATGCTGCAGCCTGCCCCGCATGGCCGATGTCATCGGGTACGAAGAGCGGGAGCCGGAGACGATGGCGGCGGTCAAATACGCTTATCCACGGTTCGTTTTTCACGACTACGTGATCCAGGCGGCGAATAAAGCCGCGGAAAAACACGGGCTGAGCGGACGCGCGGTCTACGCGGTGGCTTCGGCGGCTGCGGCGTGGTCACTGGCGGAGTACGTGGACGCGCCCGGGCACGGTATTTTGCCCGAAGCGGACTTTGTCCTGGCTCACTTTCCCGAGAGCCCGGAAGTGCGCGCGCGGGCCAAGGCCTTTTTGCAGCACACCGGGGCCAGCGTTACCTCGCGTCAGGCCGAGGATTATCTGGCAGCGGCGGACCCGACATTCCCCGTACAGCAGGAGGCGGGCTTCGACGGCGATGCGGAAAAGCACGTCATGGCGGGCTTGCGCCAGTATCTGGACACGTCGCACCTGTGGCTGGCCAACTCCGGTATGAATGCCTTCTACGCCGCCATCCAGGCCGTGCGTTCGGTGCAGCGGCCCAAAGGCCGGAGGCTTTACCTGCAGTTAGGGTGGCTCTATCTGGATACCCAGCGCATACTGGAAAAGCTCATGGGCGAGGGCGACCAGCTCATTGTCGTGCACGATGTCTTCGATGCCGCCGCGATTGAGAAAATCTTTGCCGAGAAAGGGCGTGAGCTTGCGGCGGTGGTCACGGAGCTGCCCACCAACCCCCTCGTGCAGACGCCGGACGTCGAGCGGCTCAGCGCCCTGTGTCAGCGCCATGGCGTGGTGCGGGTATTCGATCCCAGCGTGGCGGGTATCGTCAATGTCGATGTGCTGCCCTATGCCGATGTCGTCGTCACCAGCCTGACGAAGTACGCGGCCTGGCAGGGGGACGTGATGATCGGCGCGTTGGCCTTCAACGAGGGATCGTTATTTGCGGAGGCTCTATCCGCCAAGCTGGGTCGCCATCTGGAGCCCCCCTACACGCGCGACCTCTCCCGCTTGGCTGCTCAAATCGGGGAGATGCCAGCCATCGCCGCGCGGGTCAACGCCAACGCCGCACAGGTGACGGCCTACCTGGAAAAGCACCCCATGGTACGGAAGGTCTTCCATCCGCACACCGGGCAGTCTTCTGAGCATTTCAGCAAAATAGCGCGCAGCGAGGGCTCGCTGGGGGGCATCATCACCTTCGAGCTGGAGAAGCCCCTGGCGCAGTTCTACGACCTGAGCACGGTGGTCAAGGGCCCGAGCTTCGGCACGCAGTTCACCATGATGTGCCCCTTCATGTACCTCGCCCATTACGATTTGGCCTCCAACGAGGAAGGCCGCGCCTACTTGAAGGGGCTGGGGATCGACCCGGAGCTTATCCGCCTCTCCGTCGGGGCCGAGCCCTTTGCGGATATTCGTGCCGCGCTGGCGGTGGGCCTGGACGATTAAGCGCCCCGGGTCGCTTACTTCGCGGCCACCTTGGCCAGAGCTGCCTCGGGCGTGTCTACGATGGTAAAGACCTCGTCCAGCTTGGCGATGGTGAGAGCCTCCAGGACGAGCCCACGCGGCCCTACCAGGATGAAACCACAGTCGTGGTGCGCCAGATTCTTGGCCGCATCAATCAGCATACGCATGCCAATGGACACCATGAAGGTCACGTCGCCCAGCTCCACCACGGTGGGCAGATTGCGGCCGGAAGTCAGCGCCATGAAGCCGCCCTCGATATTCTCAACCCCTGCATGATCGAGACGCCCATGCAAAGCCAGATGGGTTATTTGGTGATCGGCACGGTAGAGACGCAGTTCCATGGGGGCAAACCTGTCGTTGTAGCTCCAGGATGACAAGCCCTGAGCATTAATAAAAATTTTGTAAAGTACTTGCAAAAAAAGCGTTAATGCATGCCGGCCACTGGATTTTAGGCGGCTTTGGGATTAAGTTCTGTTGCAAATGGCTCATATATAGGGTAATAAGCCCCTATTCACCCACACAACCGGTGAACTCAACCACACAGTCTGTACTACGACTGCGGTTGCCCGTCAGCATCCGCCTGGGTGGATTGTGCCTGGCCATCGGTGCTTTCTGCACTGTGGCTTCCGGCCAAACCTGGGACGGCTCGTCGAACTCCAACTGGAGCACTTCAGCCAACTGGACGCCTGCCAGCGTGCCGGGGTACGGCGCCACGGTCGATTTTGACGATACCCCCGGCAGCAATCAGACTATCAACGTCGGGGGCACCCGCCAGATCGCGGAAGTCAACGTCAACAGCCAGTACGACTACACATTCAGCGGCGGCAACATCGTCTTCGCCACCGGTACGCGTGAGTTGAACTACAGCGGTTCCGGAGACCTGACCATCGATTCCGGGGTCAAGCTCAACGGAGATACGATTTTCAGCAACACCAGCACAGGCCAGTTGACGCTGAACGGCACTCTGGGCACTTGGAGCAATTCTATCCTGACACTCAGTGGCACCGGCGCCACTGTGTTCAATACCAGCGTGCCCGGTGGGGCCGGTCTGAACATCGAAGGTGGCGCCAACACGTTCAATAACAACATTAACAGCGGTGATATCAACATCTCCGGGGGTACCAATACCTTTAACGCCCAATTCAACGGGGGCACCACGCTGAACATTACCGGAGGCAATACGATCATTACCGACAATATCGGTGGAGGCAGTGAAATTAACGTCAATGTCACTTCCGGTGGCCTCAGTATCGAAGGCAATATCGGTGGCGGTGCCAATATCGACGTCGAAAGCGGTCAACTGGCTCTGTCGGGCACGGTTGGCAGCGGCGCTGCAGTCGTTATTGAGAGCGGTGGCACCTTGCTGCTGGAAGACGGCGCGGACCTTTCAGGCGGCGGTAGCGACGTCACGCTGAACGGTGGTACCCTGGCGGTGTCCGCTGACGAAGTGTTCATCGCCAACCTGACCCTAAATGAAGATTCCACCATCGACATGCTCAACGATGCCGATGCCGATATCGACTTCGGTAACATCAGCGGCAGCGCCACGGTTAACATCGTCAATTACAACTCCACCGACCAAGTCTATTTTAATCCGAGCGGCTCATCCATCAATGTCAGCACGCAGGTCTTCTTTGACGGCGCGCCCGGTATGATCGACCCGGAAGACCCGAACCGCATTATCCCCGGCGCCACACCGGTACCCGAGCCCGAGACGGTGATAGCCGGCATCCTGCTGCTGCTGGTACTCGGTGGACACGGCTGGCGGCGGTATAGGCGGCAGGCCGTCCTGGCAGCAGCGGTGGCGGTTTAAGATTGTCATAGCGGGAATATTTGGATGGGGTTTTCCCTCCAACCTTCTCACTATTATGACAAACAAATTCCCTGCGTTCCTACTTGTTTTAACTCTTAGCGTCGGCTCGCTTTATGGCTGGAGCATTCCCGGCTTGAGCAAGACAACCGACTCCGCCGAAAAGGCGGCCGAGACCGTTCCCACTTCCGAAGCCGACATCAGCAAAGCGCTGACAAAGTCTATCAGTGATGCCAAGGCATCCATGGGCGATAACCCTGAAATGAAATCCCTGCTGAACAACATCGGGAAGCAGGCCATTGGCGGAGACGATGTCTCCATGATCGAGAGCCTCAAGGGACTGACGGACATCCCCGGTGCCAACATGCTGACCGGCGAACAAAAAGAGCTTCTCACCGAAGTGCAGGGCCATGCTCAGGCGCTTGCGCTGACGCGTCATTTTTCCGATGACCCCAGCATGGCCGGTCCCGTCACCGACGCCGTCAAGGCCGTACAGACCGGGGACACCACCGCGGCCGTCAGCAGCCTGAAAGCCATTTCCGAAAAAGGCAGCCTCAGCGCCACGCAGAAGACCCTGCTAAAGTCCATGCTGGGCGATTACGGCGCTTACATGGACAGTGCCTCCAAGGCGGCTGACGCAGTCAACTCCATGAAGAGCCTTTTCTAGGTTCGAGGGTAAGCCGCGGCGCAGCCAATCTTTATACATCACGCCGGGGTGCTTCCACTCCGGCGTTTTACTTTCTCTCCCAAAGTCTCCAACGATACAGAAACGATATTTGTATTGTGCATTGGTGAAAATGTCACATTTATGTTGCGATAACAGGTAGCCCCATGAAAAAACTTAAAAAAGACGAACTGTCCAAAAGCGTTAAGAAGTTTCTCCGCAAGAAGAAGCTGAAGGCCTCCGAGTACGAGCACGAGTTTGTAGACAAAACGTGCGCCTTGCTCACGACCGCATTCAACAAGTCCTACGATGCCACCAGCAGCGCCTTGGGAAGCATTGAGGAACAGATCGGCAAGGTTCACGACGCTATCTTCCGGGAAGAGCAGGAAGCGGCCAAAGCCAGTTCGAAGGGCAAGGCTTCTTCGAAGAAAGCCGGTAAGAAGGGCGCATCCAAAAAGTCGAAGAAGCCGACCACCAAGAAAGCAGCTTCCAAGCCGGTGAAAAAGAAGACCGCTACGAAGAAAGCGCCTGCCAAGAAGTCGACCGCCAAAGCGGTGAAGAAGGCAGCGCCAAAGAAAAAGGCAGCTAAGCGCGTCGCCAAGAAGACCACCCGGAAAGCACCCGCGAAAAAGACCTCCGCCGAATAAGCGGATTCGTAAGGGCCATTCTCAGAAGTAGGTCAGGACATCGTCGACGGTGGGGTCGTTGACGAAGTGCATGCCAGCGGTATAGTCGAAGAAAGTACGCCGAGTCGTGTTTTCTTCGTAGTAGAACAGCCAGCCGATGCCGTTGGCGTACATGAACGGGTAGAGGCTGCGGTCCGTGTAGGTCCATTCCAGTGAACTGGAGTAGAACCACATACCGTTTTCATCGCCCGAATAGTACAGGGCAGCATGCTGGTCGTGGTAAATCCACCCGGAGGCCGCCCCGCTCAGCGAGAGATCGAAGAAGCCGCCGAACCACGTCGTCAGCACGTAGTTATTGATCACGGAGGTGTCGCTGCCAAAGTCCACTCCCGGATTTTGGGTGGAACCACCACCGCCACCTCCGGAGCCACCACCGCCGCCGCTAGCAAGGAAGTCGATCTTTACGCTTTCACTGGCGAAGGTGAAGGAGTCCGTCTGGTCGTCGCCCAAACCACCCCCGGAGGCAGTCAAGGTGACGGTACCGGAAACGCTTATCAGGGGGATGGCATAACCGCCCGAGCTGGACGTGACTGCGTACCAGTCCCCTTGGTCCGGGGTGATGGTCACGCCTTCGAGGCCTTCCCCTTCGGAATAAAAGCCGTCGTTGTCGGAGTCCTCATACACAACGCCGAGGGCGTAGTAGATGGGATTCGAGGGACGTCCGAAGTCCTGCGTGACGACCAGAGGCCCGGTGACATTGGCGCCGAGCAGGTTGTCGTCGGTGAGGACGCCGATGCCGATTTCGGTGGCGGTCAGCTTGTCGATGTCGTGGATGGCCTCGCGGTGACCCGGCGGATCCTGGATGCCAGTTGGTCCCGAACCGCCCCAGTCGATTTCAAAAGCGGCATGGCCCATGAATATATTGCTGACGTAAGCGTAGACGTTTTCCGAGAGGCCGTTACTGGACGACAGGTCGTAGCCCTCTGCCTGGGTGCGGCTCCGCAGGTCCAGCTCGCCATTGACCTGGTGGGCCTGGACATCTGCGTCGATCATGGCCCGAGAGTGCCCGCGCGCGGCGGCGATCAGGGCCGGGTGGAAAGCCAGTGGCGGCACCGCCTCGATGGTCGAGTATTGGCTGACGATAACGCTATCCTGAACGCCGTACTGAAAAAGCGCGTTGTTGATATCCGTGTCGTCGGAGGCGATAAGCAACTGCGCCTCGGCCTGGGGGGCCATACGGGAGCGGTTGACGTACTCGAGCATCAGCTGCTCGGCATCAGTGGGATTGCCATGGCTGTACTCTTGCGAAGGCTGGGCCTGCGATACAGCCAAGCCCAGTAGAATGGAAAGAGAGCAAAAAAACTTCATGCTGCTTATCAGGGAATGAGATAAGGGGAATAAGCTTACTCCCGGGTGCCTGCGTTGGCAATGATCGAATGCCGGTGCTTTTCGCTTGTCAGACGGGGCCGGATTTGTTCTTTTTGTACTCTTTTCCGCTGCCCTCGGGCGGCGTTATTAACCTGCAAATCGGTTAACCAAACAACCCAACCATCAACCCCCGGCATGCCTCGCGTATCCCGGGACAACCAACAGTCAAACATGAGCAACGTAATGGAAGAACTCCTCGCGCAGAGTGAGTTCGCAACCCTGACGCCCGGCGAGATTATCAAGGGCGCCATCACCGAAATCCGCCCCCACGAAGTCATCGTGGACATCGGGGGCAAAAGCGAAGGCCGCATCCCGGCACATGAATTCTTCGACGTGGGCGAGCTGTCCATCGGCGAGGAAGTCGAAGTGCTCCTCGAGCGCCTGGAAGACAAGGAAGGCAACCCTGTCGTCTCCTTCGACAAGGCCGAGCAAAAGAAGAACTGGGAGAAGATCCTGACCCGCTGCGAAGAGGGCTCGATCATCTCCGGCCGCGTCAAGAGCAAGGTCAAGGGCGGCCTCATCGTCAGCATTGGCGTGGACAGCTTTATGCCCGCCTCCCAGATCGACATCCAGCCGCCCAAGAACCTGGACCAGTATGTGGGCCAGACCTACGACTTTAAGATCGTCAAGATCAACACCGAGCGGAAGAACATCGTCGTCTCCCGCCGTGAGCTCATCGAAGAGCAGCGCCAGGAAAAGCGCCGCAAGCTCCTCGAGGAAGTCAAGCCCGGCGACGTCCGCCGCGGCGCCGTGAAGAACATCACCGACTACGGTGCCTTCATCGACCTCGACGGCCTCGACGGCCTCCTCCACATCACCGACATGAGCTGGGGCCGCATCAGCCACCCGAGCGAAATGCTCAAGGTGGGTGAGGAAATCAACGTCATGATCATCGAAGTCGATCGTGACCGCGAGCGCGTCTCCCTCGGCCTCAAGCAGACCGTGGAAAATCCCTGGGACAACATCGAGCGTAAGTACCCCGTCGGCGCCAAGATTGCCGGCCGCGTGGTCAACCTCGTGCCCTATGGCGCCTTCATCGAAATCGAGCAGGGCGTGGAAGGCCTCGTGCACGTCACCGAGATGTCCTGGACCAAGCGCATCAGCAAGCCCGGCGAAGTTCTCAAGATCGGCGAAACCGTCGAAGCCGTTGTTCTGGGCATCCAGAAGGACGAACAGAAGATCTCCCTCGGCCTGCGCCAGCTCGAAACCAATCCGTGGGACATGGCCCGCCACAACTACCCGGCCGGTGCCCGCGTCCGCGGCAAGGTCCGCAACCTCACCACCTACGGCGCCTTCGTCGAACTCGAAGAGGGTATCGACGGTATGGTTCACGTCTCCGACATGTCCTGGACCCGCAAGGTCAACCACCCGAGCGAAGTCCTCAAGAAGGGCGACGAAATCGACGCCATCGTTCTGGACGTGGACGCCGACGCGCAGCGCATCTCCCTCGGCATGAAGCAGCTCAGCGAAGACCCCTGGGACAACATCGAGCGCTACTTCCGCATCGGCGACGTCGTCAAGGGCAAGGTCTCCAAGATTACCTCCTACGGCGCCTTCCTCGAACTGGAGCACGACATCGACGGCCTCGTCCACGTCTCCCAGATCAGCGAAGAGCACGTCGAGAAGATCAAGGACGTCCTCGACCAGGGCCAGGAAGTCACCGCCCGCGTCATCAAGATCGACAAGAACGAGCGTCGCATCGGCCTGTCCATCAAGGCGGCCAATTACGACAGCTCGCAGCTGCAGGACGAGATCGCGGCCTTCGACAAGGTCAAGACCGATACCGACCTCACCAGCCTCGGCGACATCCTCGACGAAGCCACCAAGTAAGCGGTGCTGCGAAAAGCATCTGCTTTTCGGCCACTTTCAAAACCCCGGTTGCGCACGCGACCGGGGTTTTTTATAGCAACACTTCGAAACCTGCTTCGGTGAAATGCCGATCATGCGTCAGGGCCTGTTCGATGCCGAGGTCACGCATTACCATAAAACTGCTGCAGTCGGTAAAGGAGTAGGCGTGATCGCTGTATTGAGTGAAGTAGGCTTGTGTCTTCCTGAAAAGCTCCCGGTCAATAAAAACAATATTCAATGCCCGGGAATCGTGAACGAGGGTAAAAAAGCGCCCGGTCAAATGCCCCAGTCCACGCGCTTTCAGCAAAGTTGCCGTTTCGTCCAGGATATAGTCCGTTGTGACGAAACCTACAGGATTGTTTTTTGAAAAACTCAGACAGCGCTTTGCGTGTTCATGATGGACGTCGCGCGAGTCCAGCACACTGTAGAAGCCGGACGTATCAATGAAAACTCGTGCGCTAGTATCCATAAATCAGACGGTCGGCCTCCTCATTTGTGAGCGGCGTAGGCGTCGAGCCGGATTCGGATATTTCCGCCAAACGATAGATGGGATCGTCGCTTTGAATTTGTGTGGCTCCCCCGTCCGGAGAAAGCTTTCCGACCACTTTGCCGCGATAGGTAAGTTGATAGTGCTCTCCGTGACGCAAACCATCTATGACCTCCCGAGACTGCTGGCGTAAATCGAGCATGCTGAGCGTTTTCATATAACCAACCTAACGAACTTTAACTTCAACTTCAAGTTTAAGTTAAAGCCTACCAAAGGAGCCGAATACTTTATGAACTTCGTCCACCCGACGCACACCCGTCGCGATGTGAAGTATCGAGGTTCCAAGGCCGCGCCTTGCTTAGTGACGCTTCTTAATGAGCTGCTGGGCGATGGCGAAGCGGGCGACGGCCTCGAGCTTTTCGATTTCGGCCGGGTCCATCTTTTCGTCGCGGGCCTTGCGCAGGGCTTCCTCGGCACGCTGCTGAGCCTCGGCGACCTTGCTCAAGTCAATTTCCTTCACGTCGATGGCACCCTCAGTCAGGATGGAGACGGCGTCACCGAGTACACGGGCGAAGCCCTTGTCCACGGCGAGGAACTCGCGGCCCTCGTGGGTGCCGGCCTGAACCTCGCCCGCCTCGATAACGGTGAGGAGGGGCTGGTGGCCCGGCAGGATATCGAGCTCGCCGCCAAGGGTGGGCAGGGTAACGTCCTGCACCTCCTTGGAGTAGGCTTTGCCTTCGGGCGTGACGATTTCGAGGGTCAACATGGGCTATGAGAGTTCGGCGAAGCGCTTAGTCTTCCTTCTTGGATGATTCGAGGACGGAGTCCATGCCGCCCTTCATGTAGAAGTCGTTCTCGTTGATGTGGTCGAGCTCACCGTCGAGGATCATCTTGAAGCCCTTGATGGTGTCGGCCACCGGGACGTAGGCGCCGGGGAAGCCGGTGAAGACCTCGGCCACGTGGAACGGCTGCGAGAGGAACTTCTGGATCTTACGGGCACGGTAGACGACGCGCTTGTCATCTTCGGAAAGTTCGTCGAGACCGAGAATCGCGATGATGTCCTGCAGGTCCTTGTAGCGCTGCAGCACGTTCTGCACGCCGCGGGCGACGTCGAAGTGCTCCTGGCCGACGACGTCCGGGGCCAGTGCGTTGGAGGTGGAGGCCAGCGGGTCGACAGCCGGATAGATGCCCAGCTCGGCGATACGGCGCTCAAGCACGATAGTGGAGTCCAGGTGGGCGAAGGTGTTGGCCGGAGCGGGGTCGGTCAAGTCGTCCGCCGGCACGTACACGGCCTGGAAGGAAGTGATGGAGCCCTTCTGCGTGGAGGTAATACGCTCCTGGAGGATGCCCATTTCCTGGGAAAGGGTCGGCTGGTAACCCACCGCGGAGGGTGAGCGGCCCAGCAGCGCGGACACCTCGGAGCCGGCTTGGGAGAAGCGGAAGATGTTGTCGACGAAGAGCAGCACGTCCTGGTTCTTTTCGTCGCGGAAGTACTCGGCCATGGCCAGACCGCTGAGGGCCACGCGCATACGGGCACCGGGGGGTTCGTTCATCTGACCGTAGACGAGGGCCACCTTGGACTTGGAGATGTCCTTCTGGTCGATGACGCCGGAATCGGACATTTCCCAGTACAAGTCATTCCCCTCGCGGGAGCGCTCACCCACCCCGGCGAAGACGGAGTAACCCCCGTGCGCCTTGGCGATGTTGTTGATGAGCTCCATGATGATGACCGTCTTGCCCACGCCGGCACCCCCGAAGGCGCCGACCTTACCGCCCTTGATGAAGGGACAAACGAGGTCGATGACCTTGATACCGGTCTCGAGGATGGTCGATTCCACGTCCTGGTCGACCAGGCTCGGCGGCTCGCGGTGAATCGGGTAATACTTGGTCGCTTCGACCGGGCCCTTCTCGTCCACCGGGTCCCCGGTGACGTTGAAGATGCGGCCCAGGACGCATTCGCCGACGGGCACGCTGATGGGCTTGCCGGTGTCCTTGACGTCCATGCCACGGACCAGGCCCTCGGAGGAGGACATCGCGACGGCGCGGACCATGCCCTCGCCCAGGTGCTGCTGGACTTCGAGGACAAGCTTCTGCTCGCTACCGCTCACGGTGAAGTTGATTTCGAGGGCGTTGTAGATTTCGGGAATCTGCGACGATTCAAACTGCGCATCGATGACGGCGCCGATGATTTGTACGATTTTACCGGTAGTCATTTTAAGTTAAGAATTAAGAATTAAAAGTTAAGAGGTAGGTTACGCTGCGTTGGACGCAGTCGCTGCCGCGATTTCGAGAATTTCCTGGGTGATGGCGGCCTGGCGGGCCTTGTTGTATTCGAGGGTCAGGTCGGAAACGAGGTTCTTGGCGTTGTCGGTGGCGGACTTCATGGCGACCATACGGGCGCTGTGTTCGCTGGCCTTGGCCCCGAGAATCATCTGGTAGATGGCCTGCTTCAGGTAGAGCATGGGCAGCTCTTCCATGATGGCTTCCATGCTGGGCTCGAAAAGCATCTCGCGGTCGTCACCGTGGGTGTCGGCCAGGTCAATATTGAGGCGCTTGCGGAACTCCTCGAAGCTGGCGCGAAAGTCGTTGATGGGCGCGAGCGGCACATGCAGGGGCTCCTGTACCAGCGTGTTGACGAAGGCCGGGTAAAGCACCTCGATGGTGTCCACGGTGCCGTCGCTATAGGCGTCCGCCATGAACTGAACGATGGGCCGGATTTCGTGGTAGGAGGCCTTGTCGGAGACGGGGAAGTCCGCCAGCAGCTCACGCTTGGTGCGGCTGATGAACTGTGTGGCTTTGCGGCCGACGGTGACATAGGCCACGTCGCCCTTGAGCTTCATGATCTCCTTGAAGAGGTTGGCGTTGAGCGGTCCGCACAGACCCTTGTCGGTGGAAACGACCAGTACGCAGCGCTTCTTGACCTCACGCTTTTCGAAAAGCGGGTGCTTGAAGTCGCCCATGCGGCTGGCGATGCTGCCGAAAATCTCGCCGAGCAGGATGACGTAGGCGCGCCCGGCCGTGGCCATGTCCTGCGCACGCTTCATCTTGGAAGTCGCGACCAGCTGCATCGCCCGGGTGATTTGCCCGGTGTTCTTGACCGACTTGATGCGGCCGCGAATCGCTTTTAGATTAGCCATGGGGGGTTAAAATTACGCCTTCCTGTCTCTCGTCTCGTTTATGCTTTCCAAGAGCGCTTCCACTCTTCGATGGCTTCCTTGATTTCGGCGGTGAGGGTGTCGTCGAGTTTCTTCTGCTCGCGAATCTTATCAAGGACGTTGCCCTTGGCGGTAACGAAGAACTCCTGCAAAGCGGCGATGCCGGCGGCGACCTTCTTCACTTCGACGTCGGCGAAGAAGCCATTTTCGACCGCCCAGATGAGGGCGACCTGGACTTCCATCGGCTTGGGAGAAAGCGGGGGCTGCTTGAACAGCTCCACGGTGCGGTCACCCTTGTCGAGGATGGCCTTGGTCTGAGCGTCGAGGTCGGAGCCGAACTGCGCGAAAGCAGCCAACTCACGGTACTGGGCGAGCTGCCCCTTGAGCTTACCGGCGACCTGCTTGGTGGCCTTGACCTGCGCGGCGGAACCGACACGGGAAACGGAGAGACCGACGCTGATGGCCGGGCGAATGCCCTGATTGAAGAGGTCGGTCTCGAGGAAGATCTGCCCGTCGGTGATGGAGATGACGTTCGTCGGAATGTAGGCAGAGACGTCACCGGCCTGGGTTTCGATGACCGGCAGCGCGGTCAGAGAGCCGTTACCGTTGTCTTCGTTGAGGCGAGCAGAGCGCTCGAGCAGGCGGCTGTGCAGGTAGAAAACGTCACCGGGATAGGCCTCGCGTCCGGAGGGGCGCTTGAGGATGAGGGAAATCTGGCGATAGGCCACGGCGTGCTTGGAGAGGTCATCGTAGACGATGAGCGAGTCCATGCCGTTCTGCATGTAGTACTCGCCCATGGCGCAACCGGAGTATGGAGCGATGTACTGATTGGCCGGGTTGGCCGCAGCGGGGGCGATGACAATCGTGCAGTACTCAAGCGCGCCGGCCTTTTCGAGGGCCTTGACGGTGCGGGCGATGTTGGACTGCTTCTGGCCGATGGCCACGTAAATAGAATAGACCGGACGGAAGCCTTCCTCGAAGGTACCGTCGGCGTTCTTGTGCTGGTTGTTGATGTTCGCCTGGTTGATGATGGTGTCCAGGGCGATGGTGGTCTTACCCGTGGCACGGTCACCGATGATGAGCTCGCGCTGGCCGCGGCCAATCGGAATCATCGAGTCGATGGCCATGATACCGGTCGCCAGCGGCTGGTCGACCGACTTGCGCGGCAGAATGCCAGGGGCAATCTTTTCGACCGGGTAGCGTTCCTCGGAGTCGATCGGGCCCTTGCCGTCGACCGGCTCGCCCAAGGCGCTGACCACGCGGCCCAGCAGACCCTTGCCAACCGGTACGGAGAGCAGGCGACCGGTGGTCTTGGCCTCGTCGCCTTCCTTCAACTGGCTGACGTCACCGAAGATGACCACGCCGACCTCGTCTTCCTCGAGGTTGAGCGCAACGCCGAAAATCCCGCCAGGGAATTCGACCATTTCGCTGTACATGACGCCGGAGAGGCCGTCGAGCTTGGCCACGCCATCGGCGAGCTGCACGATGGTGCCGACATTGCTCTTAACGGTCTTCGTTTCGAGCTTTTCAATTTCCTTTTGGATGTCTTCGAGAACGGAACTCATGGGAAAAAGAGGTAGGGTGTTTTAAACGGGAGCGGGTGGAAGTGATTAAAAATTGGGAATGGAGAGGGTGGCCAGGCGAGTAGCGAGGGAATCCTCGTAGACGTCGTCACCGACGCGCACGCGCACACCGGCGATAAGCTCGGGATTGGGCTTGCCCACAGCCGTGACTTTGCGGCCGGTCAGCTTGGTGAACTCAGCCGCGATGGACTCGAGCGTGGCGGCGGACAGATCCCCGGCGTATTCGACAACGGCCTGGGTCTGGCGCAGTTCGCGGCGCAACTGGGTCAGGTACTCCTTGAGCAGAGCCTTGAGCTGGCGCGGCGGCTTGGCCTGCAACGCCTCCAGCACACCGTGGACGCGGTCGGCGCTGACCTGCCGCTCGTTGTCGAGGGACAGCTCCACGAGCCGCTTGGCAAAGTCTTTGATTTCGCGCTGACGCATCAGTGGGTGTTAGTTGTTGGCGTAAATTTCTTTGGAGGCGGCTTCGGAGAAGCGGGACTTCTCGTCTTCGGACAGCTCCTTGTCGAGCACCTTGCCGGAGGTCATGACGACCAGCTTGGCTACTTCCTGGCGGACTTCGGCGATCATCTGCTTGCGCTCCTGGGCCATGGCTTCGTGCGCCTTGGCGATGATCTGCTCCGCCTTGTGGACGGCTTCCTGGGTTTGCTTCTCGACGTAGGCGCTGGCGTTTTCACGCGCGTCCTTGACGATCTTCGAGGCCTCGTCGGAGGCTTCACGGAGCTTTTCGGCGGCCTGCTTCTCGGTCTCGGCCAGGCGCACCTTCATCTCCTCAGCGAACTGCAGCCCGTCGGAGATCTTCTGCTTGCGCTCATCGAGTGCGCGGATGACCGGCTTGAAAGCGAACTTCCAAAGGATGACCGCAACGATGATGAAGTTGATGACCTGCGCGATGAAGAAGGGACCATTGATACCGAACTGGCCGGATATCTTATCGGCCTTCGCGGCCAGGTCACCCACGATGCCGGCATCCGCGGCTTGTGCGATGATAGGGATGAAGTCGAGCATGAGTCGTAAAAGTAAGGCCGGGCGGTGCGGGGGTTACCCGCACCGCAGTGGCCAAAATCCTTAGTAAAGGAAGAGGGTGTAGAAGGCGACAGCTTCGGCCAGGGCCATACCCAGAATGGACTGGACCAGGACTTTACCGGAAGCACCGGGGTTGCGGCCGACGGCTTCGACGGCCTTGGCGCCGGTAAGACCGACACCGATTGCGGCAGCGCCGCAACCGAAGGCGACGGCGAGGCCCTTGCCGATGTCACCGGTCAGGCCGGCGGCAGCTTCCACACCTTCGGCAGCCAGGCTGACGGCCGAAACGAGGTCGATGGAGGTGATGATTTCCAACATGATGTTTGTTTCTTTAGTGTTTTTGGTGTTTCAACCCGGCCGCCCACACTCAAAGGCAAATGGTCCCGGCCGGGAAATTCGTGAAAGTCTAATGGGCTTCCTCCTCGTGGGCGTGGTCGCCGCCCTCGTGATTACAGATGAGACCGATATAAACGGCCACGAGCAGGGTGAAGACAAAGGCCTGGATGAGACCGATGAGCACCTCGAGCAGGTAAAAGGGAACCGGCATGACGTAGGCGACCATGCCGTGCATGTTACTCAGCAGGTTCTCGCCGCCGAAGACGTTACCGAAAAGTCGGAAGGACAACGAGACGGGCCGGAAGAGGATGGAGACGATCTCAATGAAGCCCACCAAGAAAAAGATGAACCCGAGCAGTATGTACATGCCCTTGTTGATTTCGTCCGGGTTGGCCTTGTTGCCAAAGAGGTCGTGGTAGATGACTTTAATACCGGCATAACGGAAGATGAACCACAGCCAGGCAATAAAGGAAACCACGGAAAGGGCGAGCGTGTTGGTCAGGCTGGCGTTGCCGGGGCGGAACCAGTAGTTGAGGTGAGCCTCATAGTATTTTCCGTCAAATTCAATGGCATGTCCGCCATTCGCCTCAAACTCGGCAACCTCAGAGGCAGGTATGAGATGGTGCTCGTCCGCTTCATACTGACCGAAGGTGCCGACGCCCGGGAGCAGCCCGCTCCAGTTATTGATCAGAATGTAAGCAAAGAAACCGATGAGTAGCGGGAAGGTTTTATCGATCATCTTCTTGCCCACGATGGGCTCGACGATGCCCTTGAGGCCTTCGATCATGTGCTCGACGACAGCTTGCCCGTGCGAAGGGACGATGCTGGCCTTGCCCACCATGATGCGGATGACGACGATCAACACCAGCGACACCACCCAGGTCGTGACCATGGCGTTGGTTACCGGCAGGCCGAAGACTTCAAAAATTTCGTAGGGGGCGGGGCTGACCGGACCGCCAAAGGATGCCGAAGCCACGGCCGGGCTTAGGAGTAGAAGAAACAGGGCTATTTTGAGGAGCAATGTCATAAGCGAATGGGCAGGCCACCCGTAAAAGAGTTAATGGAGTTGAAGAATCAGACCGGATGCGTCAATCCCGGATTTCCTTTTTCGCGTCCGGCTAGCAAAATTCTCACATCTTCGATTAGCTGAGCTAATGACTGCGTGCAGGCTTGCTTTGTGGCAAATCGCCTCCATATTCAAATTCATGGGTGGACCGAAGGATATCACCGAGTCATTGACCCGCTGGCAAGGTGGCCCACCCTCCCCTGCTCCCGCGCCCAGCGCGGAGGCTTCTCTGTCCCAGCGCCGGCTGCGGATGGATGTTCCCGGCGGTATCATATATACGCTGGTCATCGGTGCGCTTTTGTCGCAGTTAGTTTTTCTCATCACCTTCGATCTATTTTAATATGCAAACAATCGCTCTTCACTCCCCCCGCGTCCAGCTCGAGGCGCACCCCGGCGGCACACCCGCCATCACTTATGGTTTTGCAGAAACACCTTACGGTACAGCTTTCGTTGCTTTTCTCGAGGACAGCCTGTGTTTCCTCGGCTTCGGCGGCGAGGATGAGCAGGCTACCCTCTTGAATGAGCTCGCTCGCAACTGGCCTGGCGCGCGCCTGACCGAGGCGGAGGCTCCCCTGCCCTGCCCCTGGGACGAGGCGGAGGCGACTCTGACCGTGCGCGGAACGGAGCTGCAACTGGCTGTCTGGCAGGCGCTTTTGGATATTCCGGCGGGTGAAACCGTTTCCTATGAGGCACTGGCATGGCGGGTGGGTCGCCCGAGTGCCGTCCGTGCCGTGGCCTCCGCCGTGGGGGCGAATCCGGTGTCATGGCTCATCCCCTGCCACCGCGTCCTGCGCAAAGACGGCTCTGCCGGTGGCTACCGCTGGGGACTGGCCGTGAAGTCCCGGCTGCTGCAATCGGAACTAAGCAATGCCTAGCGGGCTGGCGCGCTTAGCGCCGTTTGCTGACTAAAGACTGCCAGTCGTCCATCAGGTCCTGGAAGAAGCTGCGTTCCTCGAAGGGCCAAGGCTCGTCGGTGATTTCCCAGTCGGGGTGCTCCGTGAGAATTTCGCGGGTCCATTCAAAGTACTCCTCGTGATCGGTACGAAAGAAAAAACGTGCCTCGGGCGTGGCATGCTGTGCCAGGTCAGCGAGGAACCCGGGTTGCACCATGCGATTCTTATGGTGGCGCTTTTTTGGCCAGGGATCGGGAAAGAGCATGAAGATTTTTTCCAGGCGCACAGGTTCCGGCAGCGCCTCGAGCAGCTCGCGGGCTTCAGCCTTGAGGAAACGCAGATGCGCCAAGCCGCGTTTTTCGGCCTTGGCAGAGGCCTTGGCAATACGCTTTGTCACCAGATCGACGCCCAGGCAGGTTTCCTGAGGATAGGCTTGTGCGTAGCCCGTCAGGTAGTGCCCGTGGCCGCAACCCAGCTCCAACGTGATGGCGATGGGCTCCGGAAACAGCTTTGCGCAGGTTTCACGCAGGGCGGCTTGGCGTTCTTGGATGTGCCGCAGGTAATCAGGCAGGCTGGGTGGTGGCGTCTCGGGATTGGGCGCTGTCATCTTCCGGCTCATCGTCGGGAGAGATATAGGGGATGTCGATCTCGATCCGCGTCCCCTCCCCTGGCGCACTGACGGCATGCACAGTGCCGCCGTGCAGCTGCACGATGTGCTTGACGATGCTCAAGCCCAGCCCGGTGCCACCGGATTCACGCGAGCGACCCTTGTCCACTCGGTAAAAGCGCTCGAAGATATGCTCCACGTCATCCTCGGGAATGCCACAGCCGTTGTCCTGCACGGTGATGTAAAGGTGGTCGCCGTCCCGCCGGGTGCTGATGCAGAGGCAATCGAAGCCCTTGGCATAGCGGATGGTGTTGTCGAGCAGGTTCTGGAATACCTGGCTGATCTTGACCGGGTCGACCATGGCCTCGTCCGAAGTTTCGTCGAGTTCCAGGCAGACTTCCGCAACGCCGGTGCCGATGCGCTGCTGGAAGTTCTCCACCGCGTCTCCGATAATCTTTTTGAGCGAGGCCGGCTGGCGATACAGACTTTCGGTTTCCCACTCGAGCCGGGAAAGGGCCAGCAGGTCCTCCAGCAGCAGGTGCAGCCGGGCTACGTTCTTATGGATTTTCTCCAGGAAGCGCTTGCGATCAGCATCGGTAAGCTGGTCAAAGTCTTCCAGGAGCGTGTCGGAGTAGCCCTTGATGATGGTCACCGGCGTACGCAGCTCGTGCGAGACATTGGCCACGAATTCCTTGCGCACTCCCTCGAGGCGCTTGAGGTTGCTGACGTCGTGCAAAACGAAGAGCGTGAGATCCCGCGAGGTGTCGCCGGAGTCCGGAATGCGCGCCCCGGCCACCTCGAGAAAGAGGGTCTGGCGGCCGCTGAGCATTTCGATCTGGCCGCGCCCGGGGTTTTCCTCGTAGCGGATTTTGCGCATGAACTCGAGGAACTTGGAGCTCTGGATGACGCTTTCGATCTTCTGCCCTTCCAGCGGACCGGTGATGCCGAAGAGTCCGCGCGCAGCGGGATTGGCCAGGTAAAGACGACCTGAGTTGTCCACCACGATAACGGCCTCGGTGAGGTTGCCCAGGGTGATTTCCAACTGTCGTAAGTAGCTCTGTTCCTGACGGTTAGACTTCTCTCGCTCCGCCGACATGCGGTTGTAAATTTGGCTCAGCCGCTCCAGATGATAGCGCCGGCCCCAGTCCGCCTCGATATCGTAGAGGAATGCCTTGCCGGACTCCGCCGCGTCGGCCAGGCGGCTTAACGTGTTGCGCAAGTAGCGCAGCCGCAGCCAAAGCCAGAGTGCGATGAAGAATAGGACTGCCGCGATCAGCAACATGCAGGTTTATCCTAGGGCATGCCTGGCCGTGGCGGCGAGGCCTAATTGTCGTCCACGACGCGATAGCCGACGCCACGCACTGTCTGTATGACGCTGGCGTCCGGCCCGAGCTTCTCGCGCAGGCGCCGGATATGGGTGTCCACGGTGCGGGTTTCGATGTCCGCCTCGTAGTTCCAGACGTTGACCAGAAGGTTTTCCCGGCTCTGCACGCGGCCTTTGCGCTCGACCAGCAGGCGCAGGAGCTTGAACTCGGTTGCGGTGAGGTCGATTTCGTTGCCGGCAACGGTCAGGCGATGCTTGTCGATATCGATAACGACACGGCCGATGACGAGGGTCTTGGCCTCCTCCTCGCCTTCCGAGGGGCGCTGCAGCCGCTTGAAAAGGGCTTGTATGCGCAGCATGAGCTCGCGTGAGTCGAACGGCTTGCAGATATAGTCGTCGGCTCCGGTTTCGAAGCCCTTGATGCGGTCGTCCGGCTCGCCTCGGGCGGTCAGGAAGATGATGGGAATTCCCTTCATGATGGGGTCCGAACGCAGCATGCGGCAGATTTGGATGCCGTTGAGCTCGGGCATCATAATATCGAGAATCACCAGGTCCGGGTGGAATTGGCGCGCCTCGCCCATGATAAGTAGTGGGTCATTGATGACGGACACATCGTAGCCTTCCTGGCGGAGCTTGTAGTCCAGCAGTTCGGTTACGTCGGGCTCGTCATCGACCACGAGCACTTTTTTTTCCATTTGCGCGATTGTAGCCATGCAAGGCGGAAGATTGAGAAGTGGATATCCCTTTGCCAATGATCAAAATAGGGGGCCAAGAGTATATTTTCAAGTAAGAAATAGTGTTTCAAACACGCAATGCGTTGAACATCAGCGACTTAAAATGTAACAATTGAGTTATTGACAAACGGCAAATGTATGGCCCGTCACGCAAATGTTACAATCCCTCAACGCCTTTTGTATTGGGGGATTGGTCTTTCCGCTCCCCTTCCCCGCGCTGCTTGCGTAGCCAGACCATGAGCAGGCTGATATCTGCCGGATTCACCCCGCTGATGCGACTGGCTTGAGCCAGGTTCTGGGGCTTGATGGCGTCGAGCTTTTGGGCGCTCTCCTTCCGCAGCCCTGGGAGCGCTATGTAATTGAGCTCGCGCGGCAGTCGGATGTGCTCCAGATGCTTCATTTTCTCCAGATGGCGCAATTCGCGGTCCAGATAGCCCCGATACTGCACACGGTAGAGAATTTCGCGCAAGGCGGTCTCCCCCACCCCTCTTAGCGCCTCGGGAAGCTGCGCACGCGTCGGTGCCCCACCCTTGCGGATGACATCGCCGTAGCTACCGCCGCTGGTGGTCAAAACCTCCAGCTCTCGCTCCCAGCGCCGCACCAGGGCTGCTTTTTCCTGCATACGGACAATACGCTCTGCCGGCGCCAGGCCAAGGCGTGCCGTGTGTTGAGCCAGGCGAATCTCTGCGCTACTGTGGTTGAACAACAGACGGTGCTCGGCCCGGCTGGTGAACATGCGGTACGGCTCGTTCGTGCCTTTCGTTACCAGATCGTCGATCAACACGCCAATGTAAGCCTCGTCACGGCCAAGGATGAGCGGCGGCTCCTCACGAAGTTTGCAGACGGCATTGACACCGGCAACCAAGCCCTGCCCTGCTGCCTCCTCGTAGCCGGAGGTTCCGTTGATCTGACCCGCGAAAAACAGGTTTTCGACCTTCTTGGACTCCAGTGAGGCGAAAAGCTGCGTGGGCGGCGCAAAATCATACTCAACCGCGTAGGCCGGACGCAGCATGACCACATTCTCCAATCCCGTGATGCTGCGCAGCATTTCGAGCTGGACGGCGAACGGCAGGCTCGTGCTCAGGCCGTTGATGTACCACTCGTTGGTGTTGCGACCTTCCGGCTCCAGATAGAGCTTATGGGCGGGCTTGTCCGCGAATTTGACGAACTTGTCCTCGATGCTTGGGCAATATCGTGGTCCCGAACCGGTTATTTCGCCCCCGTAGAGGGCGGACTGGTGTAGATTCTCACGCACGATGCGCTCCGTAGCCTCCGTGGTGGACGTGGTCCAGCACGGCACTTGCTCGTTGCCGGGTAGCCAACCAAGGAGCTTTTGATGTGAATGTTCCACGTGGAACAAGGATTCAAACCCCGGGCCCGCGTCACCATTTTGTTCCACGTGGAACATTTCCTCGCCTAGACGAGTATCGTAGAATCCGAAGAGCGTCGGTTGATCATCGCCGGGTTGAACCTCGCATTGTGAAAAATCGATACTGGAACCAAGGATACGCGGCGGTGTCCCGGTCTTAAGCCGCTGGAGTTCGATGCCAGCCTCGAGAAAGCTACTGGAAAGACCTTTGGCGGAAAAGTCTCCCAGACGGCCGCCTTCGTTCTTGTTCTTGCCGATGTGCATGAGGCCACGCAGGAAGGTGCCGGTCGTCACCACCACAGTTTGGCCGTAAAAGTCGATATCCAGGTTGGTTTTGACCCCAACCACGCGGTCCTTGTCAAAGATGAGGGCGGTGACCATGGCCTGGAAGAGCGTCAGGTTCGGCTCGGTTTCCAGGCGATGCTTCATGCGGAACTGATAGGCCTTCTTGTCACATTGGGCCCGTGGGGCCTGTACTGCGGGGCCCTTGGAGGCATTTAAGAGACGAAACTGAATGGCCGTCGTGTCCGTGTTGACCGCCATTTCGCCGCCGAGAGCATCGATTTCACGGACGATGTTGCCTTTGGCCTGACCACCAATGGCCGGATTGCAGCTCATTTGGGCGATAGTATCGACGTTCCCGGTCAACATAAGCACATCGGCGCCCATGCGGGCAGCGGCCAGGGCGGCTTCACAACCAGCGTGGCCGGCGCCACACACGATGACGTCGTAAGGGGAGTGCGGTCCGAATCGCAGTGGAGACTTCATTTTCCGATGCAAAAGGTGGAGAAGAGCCTGTCGAGCATGGCTTCGTTGTCAATTTTGCCTACGATTTCGCCGAGGGACTCGATAGCGGAGCGAATATCGGCGGCGGCGAGCTCGACCGGCTCGGCTTTGGTAAGCTTGGCGCGGGCTTCGTCGATGGCATTACAAGCCCGGGAGAGGGCATCGGCGTGTCGGGCGTTGACCACCAGGGCGTCGGGCCCGGGTACAATATCGTCGGTTTCGAGCAACTTGACCAGCGTGGCCCTGAAATCGTCGAGGCCCTCACCAGTTAGGGCGGAAAGGCGTACATGAGGATGTCCGGGCAGGAAGTCGTCCATCCTGCGACTGTCGGGAAGATCGATTTTGTTCTCAAGCACCAGACTACGCTCTGGGGGAATACAAGCGAGGGCATCCTCCGGCAGGGTGGGGGAGGGCAGCGTACTGTCTACCATGAGGATGACAAAGTCCGCGGCATCCAGTCGTTCCAAGGTTTTGCGAATCCCCAAAGCTTCAATATTATCTGTAACATAATGAATACCAGCAGTATCTGTTATTTTTAAGGCGTAAGGTCCTGCCATGATGCGCTCGGAAATGAAGTCGCGCGTCGTGCCGGGCTCGGGGCTGACGATGGCGCGCTCGTCCCCCACAAGGAGGTTGAGCAGGCTGCTCTTGCCGGCATTGGGCGGGCCAGCGATGACCGTGCTGAGGCCGTCGTTGAGCACCGATTGATAGCGCGAGGTCTGCATTAGCTCGCCAAACTCGCGGGAGAGGGTGGCGAGGTCCTGCAAAGGGCCGGACTGGTCTTCGGGTGGAAGATCTTCTTCGGGAAAGTCGATGTAGGCCTCAATGGCGGCCTGCGCGCGGAGGAGTCGATCGATGTCCGCCTCGACCCGGCGTCCAAGCGCACCGGCGAGCTGCTGTCGCGCCACGGCTAAGGCCCGCTCACTACGAGCATGGATGAGATCCGCCACCGCCTCAGCCTGGGCGAGGTCCATACGGTCGTTGAGAAAGGCCGTGCGGGTGAACTCTCCAGGCTCGGCCAGACGGCAACCTCGCGCTCTCAGGTCTTCGATAAGGCGTTGGATGATAAGCGGATTCCCGTGGCAGTTAAGTTCCAGGCAGTCCTCACCTGTGAATGAGTGACCGGCCTCGTAGAACACGGCAACCACTTCATCAATTTTATCACCACTTAGTGACAAATAGTCCCGAAAAGCAGTCTTGCGTGGCTCCAGCTTACCGCCGCTCAGGCACTCGCTGGCCAGGCGGGGGCAATCCAGCCCGGAGAGGCGGACGATGGCGAGGGCGGACTGGCCGTGCGGCGTGGCCAGCGCGACGATGGTTTCACCAAAGGGCATAGTGGCGCAGCTAAGCACACTTGCTCTCGCAGATCACGCTTTATCCAAAACAGCGACCTTTCTGGAGCTGCTCGCCCCAGAACCCCGCGGTGCCTGACCGCACAGGACAATGAGGGGCAAGCCCCTACGCTACTACGTAGCTACCCCTGCTTAAGGCACAGCCTAGCTTTCCTCGCCGAGGTCCTTGTCTTCGTCACTACTGCCAAGGCTGGCGCCGCCGACTACCTGCACCTTTTCCAGGATTTGCTTCTGCACATCATCCAGCACCTTGGGGTTTTCGGCGAGGTAGGCCTTGGCAGCTTCGCGGCCCTGTCCGACGAGGTCGCCGTTGTAGCTGATCCAGGAGCCTTTCTTTTCGAGAATCTTGTGCTCGATGCCGAGGTCCAGAATAGAGCCGGTGCGGGAAATGCCTTCGTTGTACATGATGTCGAATTCGCAGTCGGTGAAGGGTGGGGCGACCTTGTTTTTGACGACCTTGATCTTCGTACGGTTGCCGATGGTCTTGCCATCGGTGGCCTTGATTTGGCCGATACGGCGGATATCCATGCGCACGGAGGCGAAGAATTTGAGGGCGCGACCGCCGGGGGTGGTTTCGGGGCTGCCGAACATGACGCCGATTTTCTCGCGAATCTGGTTGGTAAAGATACACACGCACTGGGTACGGCTGATGGCGGCGGTGAGGCGGCGCATGGCCTGGCTCATCATACGGGCCTGTACACCCACGGTGGCATCACCCATCTGGCCGTCCAGCTCGGTGCGTGAAACCAGCGCGGCCACCGAGTCGACCACCACGACGTCCACCGCGCCGGAACGAATGAGCGTCTCGGCAATATTGAGCGCGTCTTCACCGGATTCCGGCTGGGAAACCATCAGGTTTTCCAGGTCGACACCGACGATTTTAGAGTAGCGAGGGTCGAGGGCGTGCTCAACATCGATAAAGACGGCGTTGCCGCCTTTGCGCTGGGCTTCGGCAATGATGGAAAGACAGAGCGTGGTCTTACCGGAGGATTCCGGTCCATAAATTTCCACGATACGTCCCTTGGGCAGGCCACCCACGCCGAGCGCGAGGTCGATGGCGACGGAGCCCGTCGAGATGGTGGCGATGTTCATCTTCGAGGCATCGCCCAGTCGCATGAGTGTGCCTTCGCCGAACTGCTTGTTAATCGCGGAAATGGCGAGATTGAGCGTTTTGTCGTCGCGTGCGGCGGGATCTGGGGTTTTGGATTTGGTTGCTGCGGCCATGGCGTTGGTTTGTTGGATTCGTCGTTCCGTTTCCAGTTTTTATTTGTCCGCACGTCGCACGAATGCAAGCATAAATGTGGAAATATGTTCACTAATTTACCCCGAGTCCATAAAAGCCTCTCTTGGCGATTGAGAAATGACCGCCGATGATCATGCTAACCGGATGCAAAGCCATTCTCGCGGCATGAATCTGGACTTCGACGAGGACGACGAAAAGCGCGCGGCCAACCGTCTGCGCAGCCTTCTTTATGCGCGCATGGTGGGAGTGGCGGCGGGTGCCTTTCTGCTTCTGTGGCTGCCGTTCAATGCCCTGCGTTGGGGTGGGGAAGCCCCCGCCGGCCTCCTGACCGCCGAGTGGTTAGTCTTCGGGCTGGTGGGTGTCCTTCTGCTGTTGCCCTGGAAGAAGCTTGAACCGACCAAAGCATGGAAGCCACTGGTGTTCGTGCTCTGCGCAGCAGCGGCGGCCTTTGCCTTCACGCTGGTGGTCGATTTGATTTTTCAATACATGATGGCGGCGGATCAGGGGACCAAGCCGATGCCACCGGCTTTCCAAAGCCTGCTTTTGTTCCTCGTGCTGATGCAGCCCGCCGTGGTGATTTTCCAGCGGCGGCCGGAGCTGCTCGACTAATAAGTGCTTTAGTTCTTAGTGACTGGTGCCTGGTTTATTTTTCGAACACCAGGGTCATGCGGCTTGTAGACTTTTGAATAACTAAGCACCAAGCACTAGAACACATCCATTCATGCGCTACCTTGCTCTGCTTTTTGGAGTCTTCTGTTGCTCGACATCGGTCATCTGGATCAAGTTGACAACGGTGGATCCGGTGCTGCTGGCTGCCATTCGGCTGCTGGGGGCGGGGCTGTTGCTGAGCCCGCTTTTCGTGAAGGCCTGGACGAAGCACGCCGGAGCCTTTACCAGAAAGCACCTCCTGCGCTGCCTGTTTCCCGCCCTGATGCTGGCTTTGCATTTCATCAGCTGGATTATCGGGGCGCGCATGACCTGGGCGGCGAACTCCACGTTGATCGTCAACCTCGTGCCGGTGGCGATGCCTTTCCTTCTGTATTTTAGTATGCATGAACGCATCACCCGGGGCGAGCTGGCCGGAACGGTCGTCGCCATTGTAGGGGTGTTGCTACTGGGCTGGGACAGCTACCGGCTGGACCCGGCACTGCTGGCGGGGGATGCCGTCTGCTTCGGCTCCATGCTGCTCTTTGCGTGGTACTTGATGCTGGGGCGAAAAAACCGCGACTTCGCCAATCTGTGGTTGTACGTGGTGCCGGTCTACGCCATCGCGGGTGTCGTTTGCGTGTGCGCGCTTCCATTCCTCGGTAATGTCTCTGCGCCGGTGCCGACGGGGCAATGGATC
Organism: Verrucomicrobiia bacterium; assembly: GCA_030432235.1. Classification (GTDB taxonomy): domain Bacteria; phylum Verrucomicrobiota; class Verrucomicrobiia; order Opitutales; family Cerasicoccaceae; genus JAUIHT01. Next base: position 524,049 of record JAUIHT010000003.1, read on the forward strand.
TTCGTGCTGGGCTTGACGGTTGTGCCGACGATTTTTGGGCATTCGTTGCTTAACTGGGGCATGAAGCACCTGCGCGGACAACAGGTGGCCATCCTCAACCTCGCGCAGTTTATCTTCGCGGGCACCATGGCGTGGCTCATTCTCGGTGAAGTGCCCGGCTGGCTCTTCGTTGCCGCGGCGACAATGGTGGTGGCCGGGGCCGTCACCGCCATCGTCACGCAGCCGCGTAAAGCAGGCTAAGGTTGCCTCGGGCGTTGTTTTCGTTTTTTCAGGAACCCATTCGCGTCAAACCCGTCCCAATGATCATGTCGAAGTCCATCATCGCGCTCTGCCTGGCTTTGCTTTGCCTGGCAAAGCCCCTTTTGGGGGCAGAGGAAACCGCCGGGCCGACCATCCTGTTTTTTGGCGACAGCCTGACGGCCGGTTACGGGCTCGACCCGGACCAGGCCTATCCCGCGCTCATTCAGGAAAAGCTGGATGAAAAAGAAATTCCCGGAAAGGTAGTCGTGGGGGCGGTCAGCGGGGACACCACGGCGGGCGGTCTGCGGCGCATCAACTGGATGCTGCGGCGCCCGGTGGACATCATTGTGCTGGCCCTCGGCGCCAACGACGCCATGCGGGGAGTCGACCTCGCCGATACGGAGAAGAATCTCCAGGCCATCATCGACAAGGTCCGCGAGAAAAATCCCGACGTAAAAATCGTCATTGCAGGCATGATGATGCCGCAGAACTTCGGTCTGGAGTACAGCGAGCAGTTCAACGCCATGTACCCGCGCCTGGCCAAGGCCAACGACGCCGTGCTCATCCCGTTCATGCTGGAGGGCGTCGGCGGCATCCGCGAGTTGAACCTCGCCGACGGCATCCACCCCAACCCCAAAGGCCACCAAATCGTCGCCGAAAACGTGTGGGTCGTTCTGGAGCCGCTGATAAACAAAGAGTAATGAAATGGGTACCCTGTCGCTGTGTGACTTGAAGGAGTGCGGCAGCCTAAGGAAGGTGCTGTAGTAAAGTTTAGGGGGATGAAAATCCCGGAATAAATGGAAGTCCCCAGGGTGGTAAAGGGGCTATGAAAGTGCGGAAGGACGAATGTTTGGTTTTGCCCATGGTTATGCGGCTGAACTAGCGTTTTAGGCTTGTCAAACGGCTCATGGACGACAGCCTTCACGAGTTTTTTTCGCCCAGTGCGTCGACGCTTTTTATAGAGATTTTTCGATAGCCCATTTCTCGAAACTTTCTTCCTTTCCATCGGTTTCGCCATAAGGCGGATACGTATCATCCCAATGTCTGAAAAGTTAATTAATTTCCGGAGTTTGCTGAAGCCGACACGCGGGTTGAACCGGTGGTGGTTGGGCGCAGGCATGCTGCTCACAGCACAAGCCTGGGCCGAGCCGGAGCCCGACTCCGTTACCCACAGTGGCATCACACTCGATACCAGTAGCCTGACCTTTACCGACACCGGCGACGGGCTGACCTTCAGTACGGCGGGCCAGTCCACGATCAGTTTCGCGGACGAAACACTGACTCTTACCCTCGAAACGACGGACGGTGATGATGGGCTGGTTATCGATTCGTCCGCCAATCTGGTTTCGCTTACCGCGCAGGTGACGACGGATTTCGAAATCCTCGGCGCCAGCTTCGTGGTCGACGAGGAAACCCCGCTGGTTTTTTCCTACGATGCCGACGCGGACGAATATGTGCTCTACGGCACTGCTTTGCTAAAAGTGAACAACGGTTCGGACTCCGATGAGTTGACGGTCGTGGTCGGCACCGATGCGGATGATCCGGGGCTGGTCATAGACGACACCGGTATCACGGCCTTCACCTTTGGCCTGATCGATGATTTCGAGTACGACGGAGTGACGGTCGAAATCGGCAGCGAAGACACGGCCTTCTCTTTTGTTTACGATGCGGCGGACATGGTTTATGAGACCTACGGTGATGTCAGCATCAGTTACGATGAAACCGGGACGACCTTTATGGCCAGCCTAGGGGATGCGGATGCGCCCGGCCTGGTGCTCTCCAGCAATGCCTCTTCCGAGCTTATCCTCGACAGCCTCAACGCCACGATCACCGGCAGCTTTGAAATCGATGCGTTGAGCTTCGAAATCTCCGACGAGGATCCGCTGATTATTATTTATTCCGCGGATACGGATTTCTACGAAATCGACGGCATGGTTACGGTTGCCATTGAGGAAAACATGATCGCGGCCACCTTCGGCTATGATGTGGAAGAGGAGGGTGGCGATACGACTTCTTATCCCGGCATGCAAATCCAGGACGGTGACCTTATCGGGGTCGATTTTCTGATTACGGATTCGTTCTCCATTGCTGGCATTACGATGGAGACGACCGAGGGCGGCATCGGCTTCAGCCATACCGGCATCCAGGACTACTACTATGCTTTCGGTGGCATCCAGATCGGCTTCGGCGATCAGGATGTGGAATTCGACGCTGGCACCTATGACAGCCCCGGGATCATCCTGAGCGCGGATACCACCACCAACGGGCTCGAGCTGGAGTTCCTGCTCATCAGTCTTTCCGGCAACCTGAATTTCTACGGCGTGGAGCTCGTTCCGGACGATGTGACTTTCAACTACTCCAAGACCGATGGCACCAGCGACGATATTTTCGAATTCTATGGCGCTGTGACGGTAGGCGTCGACGGTGTGGACGTGTCGGCCTTCCTCGGCACGGAGGACAGCCCCGGTTTCGCCTTTGTCGACGGCGAGCTACTCAACCTCGACCTCGGCATCTCGGATTCCATTACGCTCTCCGGGCTGACCGTTGCGACAACGGGCGACTACCTCGGCTTCAGTTACAGCGAGGAGAGTGAAACCTACGAGGTCTTCGGTGGGCTCAGCGTGACCTTCGACGGCCAGACGCTCGGCATCCAAGCGGGCACCTCGGATGCGCCCGGCATGCAGCTGGTGGGTGATTCCAGCAGCCACCTCGTCCTGACTTATCTGGACGCCACCTTTACGGCCGGATTCTCCCTTTATGGCATCGACCTCAGCCTCGGCGACGACGGCGTGACTTTCATCTACGACAGCGATAACGACCTCTATGAAGTCTACGGCGATGTGGACGTCACCATCGAGGGAGACGAGATCGATGCCTTCCTGGGCGATGCCAACACGCCGGGTTTCACGATTGTCGGTGGCACGGTGACCTCGGTCGATATCGGTGTCTCGACAGAGATTAGCCTGGGCGGATTCAAGTTCTCCTCACCGGAAGACAATCCGCTCACCATCACTTACACTTCGGACCACACGACCTACACCGTTTATGGCGAGGCCGAGCTGGATACCTTGTGGGACGTGAGTGTCACCCTCGGAGACGATACCAATCCCGGCATCGAAATCGTCGACAACAAGTGGATCATCGACGACCTCGCCATCGAGGTCGATCATATCAATCTCGGCTTCGCTCAAATCCAAGAGGTCGCCGTCGATTACAGTCGCGATGCCGACACCGACGACATCCTCGTTGGCATCACCTTTGACGTGGTGATTCCCGAGCTTCAGGGAGAAATCGACACGACGGTCACAACGGATAACGGCGAGATCAGTTCGATTTACCTCGAATACATCGCGGAGGGTACGACTGAGGGCATCGAAGTGCTCGACACCGGAGTAAACGTCGCCGACATGGGCGTGTATTTGCAGAACCTCGACCAGCCGGCCGACCTGCAAGTCACCGGCAACATCGGCCTGGAGTTCGGCGGGCAGCTCAGCATCGGCGGCACCACCGCGAGCCTGTCCTACATGGAGGGCAGTGTTTACATCGATAAGAACAAACTCTCGATCAGTGACTCGGTTTACTTTGGCGCCTACGAGGAAAATGAAAAATGGAAGGCCCTTATTTTCCAGGGCGACGGAGAGATGCTGCTGGACTGGGCCGACAACACTTATTCGCTGGATAGTGATCTGTACCTGCCAACCGACTACGGCATCAAGATCACCGACGAGCTGCTCATCACCAAGGCGTATATCGTTCTGAAGGCCGACGCCGAGGTACGCGTCCCGGATGGCATTCCGCTTATTGGCGGCGACGATCTCGGCGACATCGGATTCGACCTGCTCATCGATATGGCCGATTCCACGCAGAGCTTTGCCGCAGCCTGGGTGAACGTGAATCTGATCGCCACCACGGAACAGGCCGGCATCAAGTACACCTTCCATAACGGAAAGACGACTTTCATCGGCAGTGGTTCCATCGATGATCTCGACAATGAGATTACGGATGTCGAAGACTCGATAGAGAAAGAGGGCATCACCTACGTTCAGAAGACCTACAGCTTCGACTTTACCGGCACCAACGCGTTGATCGCTGATATGAGTTGGTACCTGGATGACGGCAGCGGCACACTCCAGGATATCTCCGATATGCGGGTGACGATGACCGGTACTATTCGTGACTTGATAAACGAAACCACGATGACCGCGCAGCCCTTGACCATGCACGTAATGGACTTTACCGACGGCTCGTACAGCACGGTGGGTGATGAGGAATCCGGCTCGTTCGAAATCGAATTTTCCAACTCCATGGGCGGCAAAGTCAGCTCCCAGGGTTTGATCAAGCAGGACATCGGTCTTGGCGGAACCATCATCGACCAGCTTCTTCCCGGCGAAGTGGTGATCACTTACTCGTATCCCCAGTCTCTGGAGCTCGGGGCCAATGTCGTGATCAACGAACCCAGCGTCGTCAACTACTACGACTACGCTGCGCCGACCATTGCCATTTGGAAGATAGAAGACGATGACAACGTCACCACCTCTGTTTCGGCGTTTAATTCCAGCGAAAGTTGCTACGACGCCTGGCAGGCTGCCTTGGCCGCAAGCGGTGATGACAATCTGTTCCTGAGCAATTACTCCACTTACGAGAGCGAGTGGTGCGTTACCACATCAACGACGGATTCGGTGCTTCACGCCGGGCAGCTGCTCGACTTTCAACTCGCGGCCACAACGGTGGACGCCTATGCCAGCGGCGCCACCATCACACTATACGCGGATACCGACAACGAGAACTACGACGGCACGCCCCTCATGGATGCCATCACGTATAACTCCGGCGGAGATTACACCCATCTGGGAATTACGGAAAAGTTGTTCGCGCCGCAATGGGTGGTAGAAAACCTCACCGAGGTTCAAGATGGCACCGTCTATTTTTACGCGGCGATCAATAATGGACATCAGAAGATCGTCTACACGTCTTACTCCGATGCCTATACCATCGAGTCTCCGGTTTACGGCGTTGTCTACGACACCGATGAAACCAACCCCCTGTCGGGATTCCGTGTCTTCCTGGACACGAATGGAGACAAACAGTACACCGCGGGTGTGGACGACTCCACCACGACCGATACCAATGGCAACTACGTCTTCGACTGGGTTTCGGAAGGGGAGGTCACCGTGGGTGTCATCATTCCGCAAGGTTATGAATCGAATGACACGAGTGAGGATTTGGTCACGACGACGTACCTTTCGGGGAACTCCGTCGAGGTCGACTTCGATGTGAACCTGCTCGACTCCATTTCCGGCTACGTTTTCGAGGACACCAATGGCGATGGCATACTCGACGATGGCGAATCGGGCATTCAGGGGGTCACCCTCTATCTGGACGTTGACCGAAACGGTTCTTACAGCAAGGCCGCGGACATCGAAACGATAACCAACAGTGACGGCTTCTGGCGATTCTACGACGTCGAGGTCGACACCACCTACGACGTTTACATCCTCGCTTATCCCTCACAGTTGAGCAACACGGACCAGAGCTTCATCACAGTTGAGACAACGACGGAAACGGTACCCGGCGGTGATGAGTCCGGTCTCGAGGTAGCCTCGCTTGAGGCGGAAAACTTAATCGCACTTTCCCCGTCGACCACGAAGTACACGGAGTTTGCCGGCAATAATTTCGGCGTGTATCCCAGTGCGGTGGCCGAGGTCAGTGACCGTAAGTACATGCGCTATATCCTGTCCTATTTCCCGGACGATGATGGCTCGCTGGCCAGCGCCAACCTGGATCCGGACAACGACGGCTTGATCAATAAGATCGAGCAGCTGCTCGATACCGATCCGGGCTCAGCCAATGGAAGCCCCATCCCGGTTATTTCGGTCGGCGAGAGCAGTGGCTCGGAAAGCGAGGATGTCATGCTCATCGAGTTCGATCAGGTAGCCGGCAATCTTTACAAGGTACAAGCTTCCAGCGATCTGCAAAACTGGACGACCATCGATTCCTTTCGCGCCCATACTTCCGAATCCACCATTCTGGAAATCTTCACCGACCTCAGCGCGGAAAGAACCTTCATCCGGATCGAAATCCTGGAGTAACCCCTGCGCAAACGGGTTCACTCCGCCTCGAGCATACGGACGCGGCGGGATTTCAGGGGAAACTGCAGCGTAACGATCGTGCCCGCGCCGGGCTTGGAATCGATGCCGATCTGGCCACCGTGATCGCGCAGAATGCGACGCACCACCAGCATGCCGAGGCCGTGGCCGGATTCCTTGGTCGTATTGAAGGGCTGGAACATTTTGGCCAGATCCTCCTGGGCGATGCCCTGGCCGGTGTCGGCGACGAAGATGAAGACCCAGTTGTCGTCGTTGCGGGTGGAGACGCGCAGCTTGCCGCCCTTGTCCATGGCCTCCATCGCGTTCTTGGTGACGTTGTAGAAAACCTGCTTGAGCTGGTTACGGTCGCCGAGGATGACGGGCGGCGGCTCCTTGATGTCCAGCAGGACCTCGATGCCGAGGTTTTCGATTTCGTGCTGCTGGAACTCCAGCACTTCGGTGACAACGTCGAGGAGCTGCACGTCGTGCAGGTCGGGCGGCTGTGGGCGAATGGCCTGCAGGAAGTGCGTGATGATGCCATCCAGACGCGCGACCTCCTGCGCACAGACATCGAGGGCGTCGTCCATCTTTTCGGTGGCGGGGCCGGACTGCAGCTTGGCCAGTTGGCGCTTGAGGAGCTGCAGGTGGATGGTCAGGGAGTTGAGGGGGTTGCCGATTTCGTGGGCCACGCCGGCGGCGAGCTCAAAGATGGAGCCCAGGCGCTCGTTTTCAATCAACTCCTCGGTGTCGGCCTTCTGCTCGGAGATGTCACTGAGGATGACGGCGAAGCGCTCGCCGGGCTCGTCCTCGGGGCCTTCGAAAGGGACCAGGTAGAGCCGTACGAAGCGGTGCTCGGGGTAAGTGATTTCAAACTCCCGGGCGGCGGCGGGCAGGGCGCGGGCCGTTCCCTCGGGCATGATGCCAAGGCTGCGGGCCACCTCCGGCACGATGCGCCAGAGCATAGCCTGGCCGACATCCGTCTCCTTCAAGCCGATAAGCCTGCAGGCGGCGGCGTTGGCATACTCGATGCAGCCCCCGCGCTCCACCACGAGAATGCCCTCCTGGATGGTGTTGAAAACCGTCTCCAGCAATTCGCGCTCCCGGGCCAGGCGCTGTACCAGGATGGTCAGGTTGACCTCGTCGAGATCGTCCAGGCGCCCAAGAATTCGTTCAAGATGACTGGATTTCCGGCTTGGCGGCATGCTATAATAGAGCTAACCTTATAGTAGAAAGTGACAATCCTCGATTGTTGCCTTTCGCCAACCCCCGTCAGTTATGGAAAAGTCGTTCGTTGCCAGAGCACTTGCCCGCGGGCTCGTCTTCGCGGCCTGGGCGGACGGGCGCGTAACCATTGAAGAGCGCAACTTCCTGCAGGAGGCCTTTGACAAGCTTCCGCATTTGAAAAAGGAGGACCAGAAGGCCTGCCTGAGCATGCTCAATCATAAGCCGCTGCAGAGCGAGGCTCTGGTGGCTTTCAAAGAGCTGCGGCACGCCACCGTGATTGAGGGCGACCGGATATTCGTCCTCGATACCATCCGTGAACTCATGGCCGCCGATGGTGTCACCTGCTCGGATGAGGCGGACTTCATTCAAGGGGTGGACCGCATCATCAATGGCGATGAGGAGGCCTTCTATGCGGAAATGTCCCGACTGCTCAAGCAACTGAGCTTTTAAGCTGGTTCACGATCCATTGTGCCACATCGGCTTTTGAAGCAGGGCCGAAGGAAAGCGGCTTACCTGTTTGTGGGATGAGCTGTACAGTATTGTCATCGGCCTCAAAGGCGCCACCGGGCGCGACGGAGTTGGCCACGATATAGTCGAGATTCTTTTCCTCGAGCTTGCGCCGGGCATAAGCCTCGACGTTTTCGGTTTCGGCAGCGAAGCCTACTAGGACCTGGCCGGAGCGGCGCCGGGCGGAAAGCGTTTTTAAAATGTCGCGGGTGGCCTCGAATTCCACAGTCATGCGCAAGGCGTCCTTTTTGACCTTCTGCGGTTCACGCTGCTTCGGGCGCATGTCGCAGACAGCTGCGCACATGATGAGCAGGTCGCATTGCTCGAACAACGGTTCGCAGGCGGCGTGCATCTCCTCGCCCGTGACGACCGCGTGGGCCGTGACCCCGGCGGGAGGCTTCAGCGCCACCGGACCGTGGACCAGATCAACGGTCCAACCGGCTTCGTGTGCGGCCTCGGCCAGCGCAAAGCCCATCTTTCCACTGGAGGGATTGCTGATGTAGCGGACCGGGTCGAAGAACTCCCGGGTCGGCCCGGCGGTGATGAGAACGCGCATGGGGGAAGTTAAAATCGGAAAGTCGAAAGTCGAAAGACTAAAGCTCCGCGGAGTTCGCATATTTATTTTTTGACCGGACTTTTGTCTTTCGTCTTTTGCCTTTCGACTCTTAGCTCCCTCCCCATGCCGGACGCCCCCAAGCGCGAAAACCCGTGGATTAACCTAGGGTTCAACCTTCTGCTGCCCATCCTGATTCTCTCAAAAGGAGGGGATTGGCTGACCTTTCTGCCGGATTGGGGGGTGCTGGTCCTGGCCTTGGCCTTCCCCATCGGCTACTTCGTTTACGACCTGCAAAAGCGCCGCAAGGTCAACGGCTTCTCCATCATCGGCTTCATCAGCGTGCTACTGACCGGCGGTATTGGCCTGCTCAAGCTCAGCCCCGAGGTCTTTGCCATCAAGGAGGCCGTCGTGCCGCTCATCTTCGGTGTGGCTATCGTGGCTTCGCTCAAAACCAAAAATCCCTTGATTCGGCTGATGCTTTACAATCCGTCCGTCATGGATTGCGAAAAGGTCGACCGCGCGCTCGATACCCCGGAAAAGAAAAGCGCCTTCGACGCGCTGATGCGCACCTGCACCTGGATCCTGGCGTCGTCCTTCCTCGTGAGTGCGGTGCTCAATTACATCATCAGCCGCATGATCGTGAAGACCGATCCCAATGTGGACTCCGCCGCCTTCAACGCCGAAATCGGCAAACAGACCGGGATTACCTGGATTGTCATCACCGTGGCGACTTTACCCCTGATGGTTTTCGCCATGCTCAAACTTTTCAAGGGCATCAAAAAGCTGACCGGTTACGATATCGAGGACGTGCTCATCGGCGCCAAGAAAGAAGAGGAGCAGCCGGAACAGAGCGAATAGGCGGATCGTCGTCATGCCTAATCGGGGCGGCACGCAAGGGCGTCCTGTCCTGCCTAATCCCACAGATTCAAATCGTGGCAGGCGGCGATAAACTCGCTGCAGGACCAGGCCTGGTAGGCTTTGCCCATGGGTTTGCCGGTGATACCGTGGGCCCATTCGTTAAACTCCCACTCGTGATTGACCCCGGCGCGGTTGACTTCGGCGAGCTTGACCAATTGCTCGCAGGCCAAGTCGTGCAGGCCGAGGCGTTTTAAAAAGCGAACCCAGATGCCGCCGACGAAGGGCCAGATACCGCCGTTGTGGTAGTGGTTGGGCAAGTTGAGCAGGTTGACGGTGTAGTAGCTCTTCCAGTTGGGGTCTCCAGCCTGCACGACGGGGTAGAGGTTTCTGGCGGGGAAGGGGTCGGCCACGCCGGAGCCCCACATGAAGCGGAAGGCGGTCTCCGCGCGTTCATGATCGAGCACGTTGAAGAGGGACGCGAGGCAGTTGCCAAAAACGTCGCAGCGCCAGTCGTGGTCGAAGGGCGTGATTTGCGCGAGCAGGTAGCTGGTGTCGCCCATGCCGAGCTGGGAGTCGGCAAAGGTGTAGTGCAGCTCGCCGGCGTGATGGATAGACGGCCAGAAGCTGCGCAGGATGGCTTTTTTGATCGTCCCGGCCCAACGGAGGTAATCCCCGGCCCGGCGCCAGTCCCCCAGCGTTTCCAGGAGGCGGCCGAAGGCGATGTTGGCGCGGAACCAGATGACCTCGTCCGCCATAACGTGGTAGCTGCGGCCGAAGAGGTCGGTCCAGTCCCCGGCTTCGGGGATTTCCAGCAGGGCGTCGTTGTTGGAGTCGTGGGCGCTTAGCCAGTCCATGACCTTTTGCAGGACGGGCATGTAGTCGCGCAGGAAGTCGTAGTCCTGCGTGGCACGAACGTACTCGGAGAAGGCGATGATGACCCACAGGCCGCTGTCGATGGAGCAGATGCCGCCGACCCCCGAGTAGTCCGGCTGGCCGGTGTCGAGGTTGACGTTGGCGGGGATTTGCCCGGGCGGGGAGACGCAGCCGAGCAGGGTCTCCAAGGTGGCGCGCTGGCAGGCACGGATATCGGGGTCCTCCAGCTCGATGGTGCCGCAAATGGTGATGGAGCCGTCGCGAGCCCAGACGCTGCGGTAGTTCGCATCGGTGCCGGTGGTGATGTTGTCCTCCAGTGAGCAGGCGGAAAAGCCCTTCGGCGTGATGTTGCGACGGATGCCGGCTATAGCGGCCTCATAGGCTTCGCGGACGAAGCGCAGCTCGCGCTCGCCTAGCGGCGTGGTCTTTTCCTCGTGCAGCAGGTGCTGGATTTCCGGGGCGTGGTCCATGGCCTCGCCCTGTTGCGCTTCGATGATGTCCTTGATGACGCCGAAGTGCTGCAAGCCCTCGAGGACGCCGTCGGCACAGAAGCCTTCCGCGCGGAAGACGCCGGGGTGGCCCACGGTACGCTCAAGCAGCTCGGGCTGGGCATTGCCCACGACGATGCCGCGCACGCCCTTTTTCAAAAACATGGCGGTGTCGTTACCGCTATCCCCGGCCACCAGGCATTGCTCACGGGGGATTTTCAAATGCTTCAAGAGCCAGGAAAGCGCGTTGCCCTTGTCCGCGAATTTCGGGAGCACATCCAGGTCGCGCCCGCTGGAGTAGACCACGTTGGTGGCCAAACCGCGGGACTTGAGGGCATCCTCCAGGCGGGGCACATCCTGCTCCTCGTCGATATGGGCATACCAACTGGTCTTGTAGGGCGTCTGGTAATAGTCAGGCTGCTTGTGCACGTCAGGGAAGATCTCGCGAACGACCTCCTCGGCCGCGGCACGATCCCAGCCCTCGTCCAGCACCACGGAGAAATCCTTGATGTGTTGTTCCTTACGGAAGTCATACACCACCGTGCCGACTCCGCAGATGGCAAAGTCCGGTATGAGCAGGCGGCCCTTCTTGATCAGACGCTGCAAGTCGTCCAGCAGCCGACCGGTGTTATAAACCAGCAGCGGGCGTTTGCGTTTGGGCAGGGACTCCCAGGAGTGCTCGAACGCACGCGCGGCGTCGGCTTTTCCCAACAGGGTGCCGTCGATATCCGAACAGAAGACCTTGACCGGAGCAGAGTTAGCTTTCTCATCGCCCATGCGGGATACCGTTGGGGAAATCCCCCGGCAGGGCAAGCCCCGGTGGCAATTCTTGGAGTGGCAGACCTCGAAGGATTTACAAATGTTACAAAAATATTGCTAGTTTGTTACGTTTGTGTTACAGTGGTGTGTAATTAATCCGATATTAGAGAAAAGAAAGGAGGTCCGACATGTCACCGAAATTCACACATATCCTGCACCGCTTGGGCGAAATACTGGGCTTCACGCTCATGGACACCGAGACGGGCCACCGCATGATGCGCCAACTTTATCGCGTTGGCGAGTTTGACGACCACACTCCCGACAACACACCACCGCACGAACCGCGCTAGTAGAAACTAGCCGATATCAACGACCTCGATGCCGGGCGAAATACGCCCTTCGACTGCCTTGATCGTTTGCTGGGCGATGCCGGTCCAAGTGAAGAGGCTGCGTACCTTGTGCGAGCCGTTGACCGCCAGGCGCCGGTGAATGGCCGGATGGCGCAAGGCCTTGAGGATGGTGTAGCCGTAGTCCTGCGGGTCGAAGCTGTCCGCGTAAAGCGCATCGTTGCCGTAGGTGAGCGTACGGTAGAGGCCGCCGTGGGTAGTAACGACGGTAGGCGTACCGCAGGCCATGGCCTCAATGGCGGTCATGCCGAAGGGCTCATAGCGGCTGGGCAGGCAAAAAATGTCGGCGGCCCGATAGAAGTCCGGCATATCCGGATCGTCGAGTGAACCGCTCAAGATGAGCCTATCCGCAATGCCGAGGGATTTGGCCTTGTCGACGATCTCCTGCAACATCGGGTCCTCGGTCGTCTGCTCGGACTCCGTGCCGACGGCCAGGCGGAGCACGGCGCGCTCGTCGTTTTTGGCCACCACGGCAAAGGCATCCACCAACAGGTCGAAGCCTTTGTTACGGGAAAGACGCCCGATGCTGGCCACCACCTTGGCCTCCGCCGGGTTGCCGAGGGATTCGCGTATGGACATGCGGGTGGCATCGCTGACGGGATAGAAGCGGTTGTCATCGTAGCCGGGGGGAATCATGCGCACCTTGTCCGGCGGCACATGGTAGTCGCGTTTGAGCATGTCCAGCTGAATGGGGGACGTGGCGATGAGCAAATCGCACTCACGGTAGAGGGTGGTCTCGTGGTGGATGCGTCGGCTGAAGTTGTAGGTTTTTTCGAGCCGCTCATCGTCGTCGGGGTAGTCCTCGCGCATCTTGTTCTGCTTCCAGGCACCCAGTGAGTGGGGCGTGTGCAGGTGCGGCACATCCAAAGACTCGGCCATGTTCTGCCCGGCCAGTCCGGCGTCCCAGTAATGCGAATTGATGAACTGGTACTTGAAGCGCTTCTTGTTGATGTAGCGCAGCGCGTTTTCGGTCCATTCCGGCAGCTTTTTGTACAGGTATTCCTTGGGGATGAACTCCTTGCCTCCACAGGGCATGCGGATGATCTGCACGTGATCGTCGACCTTCTCGAGTTCCTTCTGGCCCTCGAAGCGGCGTGTCCAGATGTCCACCTCGTAACCCAGTTGGGCCAGTTTTTTGGACAATTCCACGACGAAAACCACTTGCCCGCCGGTATCCGGCTGGCCCAGGGGCGGCTCCGCGGCCACGTAGCCGTGCGTGGAAACCATGGCAATGCGCTCCCGGCGACGGGAGACGCGGCGTTTTTTAACTTCAGGCGGCTTCAGATAGGTATCTTTCGGCATGCTCAGTCGTAAGCTACCTCAGTATGAAGGCATTGTAAACCCCCGAGACAGTTTTCACCCAAATGTCACTACGGCAGGACTGCCGCCAGGGCCGCCCGCGTGCTGTATAGCAGGGCCCTTACGTCACTTCCAAAAATGGCGAGCAGGGCACTCCGATAGGCAGCCAACTGCGGCCCGTAGGCAGCCAGCAGTTCCGCCGTCGGGTTCTTACCGACGCGATCCGTCTTCCAATCGACCAACAGCCAGCCACCCCCGGGCAAACGTGCGGTGAGGTCGATGGAGCCGTCATAGGCTTCGGCCTCACTCGCCCGCCAGAGCACGGGGATTTCAGTCCGCACGACCTCCGCGCTGGCCAACAACCCAGCGAGATCGCTTTCCAGAAAGCGCTCGATCTCCGCTTCGCCACGGATCGGATCGGGACAGGCGGGCAAAGCAGCGCGTAGCTGTTCCCGCCAGGCCTCGACAGACTTTTCCCAAGACAGGGTCTCCATCACGCCGTGCCACCAGTTACCATAGCCCGTGCCGCCCGAACTGCTGTGGGCCACCTCCGGATACTCCGGCTCAGCCAGACGATCCCGCTCCGACCGCTCGTGCCCATGCCCTGCCTCATGCCTGGCCAGCGAGCTGGGCAAAACCCGGCGTATATAAGAAGGGGAAAGCACTAACAATGCCTCAGCCAACACCTTCGAGGGGGCATCCGGCAGGGACTTTGTCTCTTTTTGGTGATTTTTAGTATCGGTGGTAGCTTTCCAAGGAGAAAGCTCAAGCCAACGCGAACGGTTTTCCTCGTCCTCGCGCAGACGCAGGCACTCCGCAAAGGAATCGCGGCCCTTGGGGAAAAACGCCTCGTCGTCGACCAGGATGAGGCGCTGACGCGGACGGGTCATGGCCACGTAAAGCAGGCGCTCCAGGGCATGACGGTCACGGCGACCCTGCCAGGTCTTGGCTTCTCCGGTTTCATGATCGCTGTCCAGCGCGAGGGTGAGCGCTCCTCCCGGACCCGCCAGGGGCTGCGGATAGCTCATATTCGGGCTTCCCAAGGGAGAAAACAGGAAGGGCAGGATGACCACAGGCCACTCCAAGCCCTTGGCCTTGTGGCAGGTGAGGAGCTGAATTTTACCCGGCTCCGGGTCGGCCTCGCCCCCCTCGCTGGTGTAGTCTGAGCGAAGCCTTTGCGCGAATTCCACCCAGCCCTCGCCGGCCTCTTCCGCCACCGCCGCCTCGGTTGAGAGAATATCCAGCGCCTCCACACCGGCCCCTATCGACGCCAGGCGTCCGGGCAAATCCACGGCCTCGATCATACGGGCAAATCCGGTGCGTAGCGGTAGTTCCATCAGTTCCCGTCGCAGCCCATGGAGCTGCTCAAGCGCCACCTGCACCTGCCCTCCGCACCGGGGCGGCAACGCCAAGCTCAGTGGATGCCAGGGCCCGCGCGTACCGGACGCCTCCACTTGCGCGGCCAGCTCGCCGTCGCTCAGCCCGTACAGCTCCCGAAGCACTCCCGCCAGCTCGAAGGCGTTGCCCGGATCAGCCATAACCGCCGCCAAGCCGGCCGCCCAAGCGTAGGCCGGATCTTCACCTCGTGTATTGCGCCCCGAGTGATTCTGGTAAGGCAGCCCCGCCACAGCCAAGGCCTCCGCCAGATCCTCCAGACGATTCCGGCGCGGACACAAGAGGGCAATTTGAGACCAATCCTTCACGCCAAAGTCACCGGGAGTAGACTTTTTCAGCCAATCCGCTAACAGGCGGGCTTCCTGACGGGCCGTTTCGTTGGTCTTGCGCGCATCGGGTGGCGATTCCGGCTCCAGACGCAGAGCCTGCACGGCGCCCGGGCCCGCCTCCGGCTTAGCCTCCAGTGCCACCAGCGACACCTGCCCTTCTGCCCCGTGCAGGGCAGCCGGCCCACTGGCGTTGACCCACGCGACGACCGCCTCGTCGCAGCGCATGGTCACCTGAAAGGTCGCTTCCTCACCGCCCGGCGCGGCCACCAGTGCCTCATGCACCGCCAGGTAGGTCGCGATGTCCGCTCGGTCGGCGTAAATGGACTGCTGTGGATCGCCCACCATGCAATAACGCCCCGGCGGAGGCAGATTACCCTCACGCCAGTTCCCGCTCGCTTCCGGGCTTTGGGCCACGGCCAGCAGCACCTCGAATTGCGCTGGGTCGGTGTCCTGGGCCTCATCCAGGATGATGTGAAAACCCTGCGCGCGGATGTCCCGGCCTGCCTCCGGATGGCGCATCAGCTCACAACAAAGAGACACCATATCCTCGTAGAAGACTTCCCCCTGCTCCAGCCGGTAAGCGCGAAAGCGTCGTGCCAGATCCGCTGCTGCCACTGCCGTGGCCTGAGCCAGCCAGTCACGCAAAGGCGAGAAGACCGCCTGCCACAGTGTCTTAAACTCCCTGGCCTCCGTGCTGCGTTCGGGAAGACCGAGCCATTCATCATCCAATTTTTTCTTATCCAACCACTTGCGTAGCAACTGCTGATGACGTTCAACCACCGCAACGGAGTTTTTGCGTGGCGCTTCGTAGCTGAGCAGAGCCCCCAAATCCGGCTCTGGAGGTACCTCCTCCGGTTGAGGCGGAGGGGTGGATTCCAGCGGCCATTTGCGCGCAAGTTCACACAAGTCCCGCAGGTCGACATAACGCGCCAGCTCGGCTCGCATGGACTCCGGCAAACCGCCCAGCAAAGAATCCTGCCCGGAGAGAAAAGAATTCCAAAGCGCCTCCTTGTCGGCGGCCACACGAAGCTCCGGCGGCAGACCAAGGACGTGCCCCCAGCGCCTCAGGAGCTCCAGGCAGAAGCTGTGAATAGTCCCAAAGAACGCACCGTTGAAGGCCGCCAGGCGATCCGCCGCCCGGGGCCCACCACCAGCCAGGCGCTGACGCGCCCGCTCGCTCATTTCGGCAGCGGCCTTCTTGGTGTAAGTCACCACAGCGAGACTTTTTAACAGAGAATCGACCTCTTGCTCGTCCCGATCCGCGATGGCGGCGATGCGATCCACGATCGCGGTGGTCTTGCCCACCCCGGCGGGTGCGATAACCGAAAAATTCCGATCCAGTCGACGCCGGAAGCGGTCACGCTCGGCCTGATCGGGCAGAGATGGGTGGCTGGGAGCACTCATGGCGCCGCCTCCTCGTCCAGGCTGGGGTGGGTCAGCGCCCAACGGGCACGCAGGACTTCGTCAGGGACGCCCAGCTCGGCCAGGGGACGCGGCGCGGAAAAGCCAAAACCGCTTCCCGGCTCCGGCAAATCCCCGAGTATGCCGGTGCTGGCGACTTCGGCGACGGTTCGCCAAAGGGGCTCGAGGGCATCCATCGTCTCCGTGCTCATCTGGGGCGAGCACACCGCGCCTGGCGTGAGCAATACGGCCTGTGTCTCGCATCCGGCAAGGTTCCGCAGTGCCAAGGCGTAAAGCGCGATTTGCAATCCTTCGCCCTTCTTTAATCGACTGTCTGTCAAAGGCTTGTCTTGGCCTGTCTTGAAATCGATCACCACCAGACTGCCAGGGATGGGTGCGGTTTCGTCCTTAAAATCCGGCACGCGATCGGCCAGCACGAGGTCCATCCGTCCCCGTAACGACAAAGCGGGCACCCAGGTGTTCAAGTGGTAGGTTCCGGCGTCAATCGCACTCTCCGTGGTAACATAATGCCCCAGGCCACTCTCCGTCACCGCCTCGGCAAAGCCCAGCGCCAGCGCGCGGGCCTTCGCCCAATCCGCCTGCCACCATTCCGGTAAGGTCCGGCCGGCCGCAGCAAATGCCGCCTCCACACGTTCGCGGGTCACTCCGGCCTTGGCACGGACACTTTGCCACCAGTCCTCGACCGCGGGGAGTGTCAACCAGCCATCATCTTTCGCGGATTCCAGGCTGAGCCATGCGTGGGCCCAAGTGCCGCGCGCCTGTCGCGAGGGATTCTCGTGCGCCGGATCGAAAGGGGGCTCCGCACGAAGGATGTGGGTGTACCAAACCTGCACAGGTCTTTCGAAAACCCGGCTCCACGCACTGGCCGACAGGTTCAGCCCATTTTGTGGTGGTGATTCCAGACCATAGGAAAAAGCATCAAAGGGCCGACTGCGGTCACAGCGCACGGCTTGGGCATCCGCTACTTCCGAATATGGCTTCCTTTTGCTCATCAAATTGTTACGCATTGCTTGCTCAGTACTTTCAGCCCAGTGCAGAAGCACTCGAGGCTCCGGCCAGACTCCGCGATCCGCCGAGCACAGCCGCAGGAACCATTCACTCACCGGCCTCAGCAACGCGGGCGTTGCCGGGTCCCCCAAGGACACGCTTGCGGTCAGTCCCTGCCGCACCGAACCTAGCAAGCCGGTAAAGTCCTCCGCCGCCTGACGAGCCAGTTCACCCCGGTTGGGCATTAATGCGCAGCCTTTTGCCACCGACTGGTGACCTATTCCCTGCTCGCCGCCTCGAAATGCCCGCGCATTGAGCCGGGCGATATCTCCATCCGGCAAAAAGGGTGACTCCGGCGACTGCCCCGGCCAGTCCTCATGCGTCATGCCGGTGAAAATGAGTGTGTCCCAGGACTGCCCCGCGGCTTCGGAAAGCGTCAAGAGCTGCACCGGTGCGAAAGGCTCGCGGGCGGTCCGCTCACGGGTGCGACCGGGGATGTCGGCGACGGCGGCCAGCCAGGAGAGGAAAGAGGAACCTTGAATGGGGAGCTCCGCCAGGCCCGTCTTCAGCCCGGCCAAACGCTCGAAGAGGGCAGGGCGATCCTCCGGCCATTCAAGAGCCTCGAGCTGCGGCTCAGCCACGGAAGCAAGCTCTTCCAGACTAGCAACTTGCGGCAGTAGAGGCCACGTCGCCAGAAACTCCGCGATGGCGCTGGGCGAGTTGGCGTCTCCAGTCCGGCAAGCCGCCAGCGGCCCTAAGTCCTGGCACATGAGCTCTGAAAAGAGGTGTTCACCGGTACGCTCGAGGTCACGCAGACGGGCCACCGGCCATTGGTTCACCTCATGGAGATTTTTGGCAAATGCCAGGAGCGACGCCAAACTTCGGGCGGACTGGTACGCGACCCAGGTGGTGAACAGCCGATGAGGCGGCGCTTTGGCGGGCCGATGGCCGAGGCGATCCTGATGCGGCAAATCGGCATCGGCAAAAACACGGGCCACCTCGCGGCCGATGCCCGCCGGGCGGGCAGGCACCACGACCCCGACGCGCCCGCCGGGGTTCTCCTTCAGTGCCGCCTGGACTTCGCGCAGGACGATTTCGGCTTCGGTAGCCTGATGGCGCGTGACAATGAAGCGCGCCCGGGCGGAGCCGCCTTCGGTGTGCGTGGCGAAACGCTCCGCCAGGCTATCCATAGGCAGTTCCGCAGGGTCCGGAGCAGCTAGGTATTCCTCGACCGGGCCGGCCAGTGCCTCCCAGGCTCCCGCCCACGCGGCGGCCACAGGCGCTTCCCCCTCGACACGAAAGCACAGAGACGCCTCGGCCGCGTTTTGGCAAGCAGCGCGCAGCAGTGCGAACTCCGGCCAGTCCGCCGAGGAAAAACCGACGGCCAGCCAGGCGCCCAGGCGGGGCGAAGCCTTGGCGGCTGCCTCATCGAGCCGCCAGTCCACCCGGCGCACCGTCTGCAGGCCGCACTGCTCCAACAAAGAACGCAGGGAGCGGCCCAAGGCTGCGGCCTCGGATAAGGGCAATTGTTCCGGGCCCCAGCCGCCGGCCTCAAGCGTATCCAGCGCGCGCACAAAGGCGGAGGGGTCGGCGGCGACGGACTGCGCCACAGGCTCCTCGCCCCCGGCTTCGCGTGCAACGATACGGGCCAACAAGTGCAGGTCCTCGCGCAGAGCCAGACGAACAGGGGCCTCCAGCAGCGGCGTGAGGAGCCTCCGCAGACTGCCCGGCGTGGTAAAGTGAATGCCCAGTGCCGGAATATTTTCCTCCAGCAAGCGTTGCTTGAGCAGCGACACCAGGCCGCCGTTCGGGCAGCTCACCACGGTGGGCAGAGGCGCTTCCCAGGCCGTCTTTACCCGCTGCTCAAACCAGGGCCGCAGCAAAGCCTCCCAAGCGTCATCGAAATCGGCGTACAGCACATGGCGGGTGACGGGCATGGCGGAAAGGTCGTTGCGCGGGCGGTTTGACAAGCCGGGTCCGGCGGGCTAAGAACCGCTCTCAATGAAAATTCAGCGGACCCTTACTAGCCTTATCCTGGCGTTGACGGCGGCAAGCGCAAACGCGGCCGAGCCGGACATCACCGTCACTTTCGCTCCCGAGCCCGGCGCCTGGGAACGCGAGTTCCGTATGATCGCCACGGTCAACATCAGCGGCCAGTCCGGCCCCACCACCAGCGTGCGCACGGTAAGAACACACACCATCAGCCGCGAGGGCGACGGCTGGTCCATCGAATCCGTGCCGTCCAAAGTGGAGATCGACGGTGTCGAAAGCCCGCTCGACCGCACCATTCAGGAGATCCTGCTCGGGCAAACCTTTACCTACCACCTCGATGCACAAGGCCAACTGCAGTCGGTGGACGGCTTCACCGATCTGACCGCGCAGGTGACCAAAAAAATTCCGGCAGACAGCCGCGACGCCGTCCTGCAGGTCGTCAACGGCGAGACGCAGCGCTGGCGACTGGGCAACCAGTGGGAGACCGAATACGCCTGGCTCTACGGCAAGGCGCTTACCCCCGGAGATTCTTATCCACTGACCAAAACACTCACGCCGCCCGACGGCCCGGCCTTGCAATTCAGCCAGAGCAGTACGCCGCTCGCGGCCGATGGCGGCAAGACACTCCAGGTGACCTACACCAACGAAGCCCAGCCGGTCGAAGGCGAAAATCTGGGTCAGCTCAGCGCCATGAAGATCACCGAGCAGGGCGAACGCACCTTCGGCATAGACACCGGTCTGCCCCTGGAGGAGACCTCCACGCGCCGGGTCTCGGTAACCATTCGTGGCCCCGGCGGCCCCATCAACCAGGTGCGCGAGGAAACCCGCCACACCGTCTATCGCCCACTTGAGGAGTGAAGGCTCCGGGCTCCAGTGATGGCCCGACCCCTCGCCGCCGCCTGGGCTGGTGGTTGATGGGCTGCGTCTGGCTGCTCATCATCGCCGTGCTTGCCGCTATGAGCCTGGCAGGCTTCTGGGGGCGTGAACACTGGAGGCTGGACACGCTCTCGCACTTCCGGCTGCAGTACCTCACCGCCGCCAGCGTGCTCAGCCTGCTTTTGATTTGGCGCCGACGCTGGCTGCTCCTGCTGCTCGCCCTGGCCTTGGTATTGCTCAATGCCGTCATCGTTTTGGACTGGCCGCGGGGCCCCGGCCTTTGGCGTGAGCCCGCCCTGAAGGCCGTCAGCATCAACGTCTACTCGCAAAACGAACAGGTCGGTCGCATCGTCGACTACCTGCGGAAAGAACGGCCGGACTTCGTGGCCCTGATCGAGATCACGGGCAAATGGGAATCCGAACTGGAAAATCTGCGCGACCTGTATCCCTTCCAGGACGTGCGCATCTACGGGCATAACTTCGGCTCGGCCATCCTCAGCAGTCACCCCATGACCGAGCGCAGCCTCCAGCGGGAAATCGGCTATGCAGGCCCCGGCTCCATCGCGCGCGAGGTGCAGACGCCCTCCGGGCATCTCATCCTGCTACTGGCGCATCCGCTCTCGCCCATCACGGAAAAGGCCTGGGGCTGGCGCAACAGCGCTTTCGACACCATTGCCGAATTCACCCAAAAAGCCGATGAGCCCCTGTTGCTCATGGGCGACCTCAATTGCACTCAGTGGTCCCCGATGTTTCAGGACTTCCTTGCGGACTCCGGCCTGCACGAACCCAATGCGCGCACGTTGCCACGCCGCACCTGGCCGGCAGGCCAGCCCTGGCTGTGGATTCCCATCGACCACTTTCTGCTCTCACCCGATCTAACCGCCCTGGCCGAGTGGACCGGCCCCAGTGTCGGCTCCGACCATTACCCCATCGTGCTCATCTTCGCCTTCAGCGCGGATACGTGAGAAAGGTGCAGGGTATAGAGCAGTGGTTTGGGTAGCTTGAGTGGCGCCGGCCCACTCATGGCTGGAAATCCTCCGTATTGACAGGCTGCCCATTCACATAGGCTTCTTTCAAAGTAAAGACCGAGCGTGGACCGTACAATTTGTCCGGGTCGACGGAATAAACGACCAGATCGTGGGGAGCGGTATAAACTTGGATACGGGAAGGCGAGAGAATGCGGATGGCTGCTTCGTTGGGCTGAAACGTACCGTTGATTTCCGCCCCATAGGCAGGCCTCACGACCCATCCATAAGGCATCTCAAAGAAGTACGCTTTCAGAATCGCGGCGCGTTCTTCTTCCGAAACGGCGGCATGCAACGAACCTCTTGTCGGCCAAAAGATGGCTATCACCATCCCCAGACAGGCGACAAGTATCAGCAGCCATGCAACCGCCTTGTTCACAAAAGATAAATATCACATCCACTCAATTCCCCTCCACCAGCAGCGCCTGTACCGTCGCGATGGTGTCATGCTGGCCGAGGAGGTTTTTCGTGATGCCGACGGCGAGGCCCCGCGAGGGATCGGCCCAACCACTACTGCCACCGTAGCCGTTGTGCCCGAAGGCGACCTGCTCGCCGCCGGGCCGGGTAAGGTGCTCGTGGCGCTGATAGCCCAGGCCCCAAAATGCGGGCTCTCCGTTTCCACGAAGCAAGCCCTGCGGCTCGGTCGCGAGGCGGACGCGCTCCGGCGGCAACAGCTCGACACCGTCCACACCCCCTGGCAGAAGCGCCGCGTAGTGAAGCGCGATGGCGCGGGCGGTTATGACGCCTGAAGTGGCTGGCATGCAAGCCCGCTGAGCGTCGCGGCGGTTCATAAAGACGTACAGCGGCTGTACCCAGGCGGGAATCGCCGCAGGCTTGCCATCGTCCTCGGGCGCCTCCACGCCGGGCTCGTCCAGCACGGCAACGGGCTTATCCACCGATTCCGGCATGCCGCAGTAAAGGTGCTCCAAGCCCAGCGGAGAGGCGATTTCCTCACGCAGCAACGTCGGAAAATCACGACCGTCGGCACGGCGCAAAACTTCACCAACGAGCCAACTGTAGGTGATGGCGTGATAGGAAGCCATCGTGCCGGGCTCAAAGGCGGGCGCCTCTGCCGCGAGGACCGCGCACATGCGATCCCAGTCCGCGAGGTCTTCCGCTTTCAGACCCGACGGGATGTTCTGCAGACCCGCGCTGTGGTTGAGCGCCTGGCGCAAAGTGATGCCGCCCTTACCCGCAGCGGCGAACTCCGGCCAAACCACCGCGATAGGCGCATCGTAGTCCACCACGCCGCGCTCGGCCAGGATGTGCACCAGAGTGGCGGCGAAACCCTTCGTAACCGAAAACACCGGGAAGAGCGTGTCGCCGTCAACCGGCGCGCCGTTGACATCCATCGCCCCCGCCCAGGCATCGACCACCAACTCGCCGTTTTGGTAAACGGCTACCTGAACACCGCGCTCGACCCCCTCGGCCACAAGGTGATCGAGGAGCTGCTGGATGCGGGCTTGTAAATCAGTCTTCGTCATCAGTCTTTACCGTCCCCGGCCCCCAATATTCACTGACACCTGTGATCCCTCCTTGGCGGTAAATCCAGTAAGTTTTTCCGTCCTGCGAAAGATAAATGATGTATTCATAGACATCGGCCCAATTATCAGGCGGCTCGATTGCAAAAGTCTTCAAAGCTCCATGCTTCTGCTCGAAAGTACTTCGGGTAAGCGGCCATGCAAAATAGTCTATCTCCCGTAATCCATCGACAGATAGATGGTGGTCATCAATTCTCCGCTCTTTCAAAATCGGCAGGAAAGGCCTTTCTCGTTCTCTGGCGACCTCAAGCGCTGACTTGATAGCAACTGCATAATGCAAACCTATAAGTATGAGAGCAGCGCTCAAGAGTGCCAAAAGCCATTTCATGGGTAAGAGTTCTCACCCGGCGCAGGCGGCGGTGATGCGGGCGGCGATTTCATCCACCGGCAACTGACCGAGTTCGGCGGGCGAAAGGCGGTTGGGATTGAGCGGCGGCAGTTTTTCCAACGACTCGAAGAGCTGCAAACTGCGGTTGGCCGTAACATCGTCGATGCGATCGACCGGAGTGAAATGCGGCACGCTCGCAAGGACCTCCGGCGTCTCCTTGATGGTTTGGCGGATGCGTGCGACGGCCTCGGCGAAGCGGTCGAGCTCGGCCTGGGTGTAGCTTTCGGTTGGCTCAATCATGAGTCCGAAGGTCTCCGGCCAGGCCACGGTGGGCGCATGGAACCCGTAGTCGAGGAAGAGTTTGCCGACGCGGCTGATGGCCAGGGCACGCGGCACCCCGGCGGCCTCGATGCGCGCGAAGTCTTCCTCCTCCAGCGTGAGGATGAACTCGTGCATACGCGGTTCGTCCGTCTGCGGTAGGGTCGGGTATTCCTTGCGCAGCTTGGCGAATAGGTACCGCGCCGAGAGTACAGCCATGGCCGACATCTTCGGGATGCCTTCTTTGCCCAGGCGCAGCAGGTAGGCGTAGGCCCGTATCTTGTGGGCGAAGTTGCCCCAGTGACGATGGAAGGAACCGATGCTCTTCGGCGTCTTGAAGCTGCGAAAAGTGCCGTCGGGCAACTTCTCGACCTGGCGACCCGGCAGGAAGTCGACGAGTTTATCCGACACCGCCACGATGGCATCGCCGGGCCCGCCACCGCCGTGCGGGATGGTCCAGGTCTTGTGCAAATTATTGTGAACGGCGTCGACGCCGAGCTTGTCGAGATCGAGCCAACCGGCGATGGCGTTCATGTTCGCGCCATCCATGTAGACGAGGCCTCCGGCGGCGTGCACCTTGTCGGCCACCTCGCGGAAACGCGTCTCGAAAAGGCCGCAGGTGTTCGGGTTGGTGATCATGACTCCGCACAGGCGCGAACCGTACTCGGCGATCTTTGCGTCGAAATCCGCCATGTCGATGAGACCGTCCTCGCTGGCCTCCAGCAGGACGATGCCGCGCAGTACACCGTGCTCCTTACGGGCATCCAGCCCGGCCATGGCGGCGGTGGCGAAGTTCGTGCCGTGGGCGCTCTTGGGAATGAGGATGACATCGCGATGCGTCTCGCCGCGGTCGCGGTGGTAGGCCTGGAAGAGTTTGACGCCGACCAGCTCGCCCTGCGCTCCGGCCACCGGCTGAGTGGTGACGCCCGGCAGGCCAGTGATGCCCTTGAACCACTCCTGCGTCTCGTAAAGGACTTCGAGGCAGCCCTGCACGTCAGCCTCGGGCGCCTGCGGGTGCGCCTGGGTGAAGCAAGTTCGCGCAGCAGCCCAGTCGTTGAGCCACGGGTTGTACTTCATGGTGCAGGAGCCGAGCGGATAGCAACCGTCGTCCGGGCTTACATTCAGTTCCCCGAGCTTCAAGTAGTAGGCCGCCACCTCCTCCGGGTCGAACTCCGGTAACGCGGCGGGCTCGGCACGCAGCAACGCGGCGGGAACTTCAGGCACGGGGCCTTCGAGACCCTCATCGAACTGGCGCAAGAGGACGTACACCATTTCGAGTGCTTGCTGGTCGCTGAATGAGGCCTTGATGAGCTGGCGACCTCCGCCGATGCGATCCGACACATCCACACCCGCGAGGATCTTTTCTTCACGGGCTTCGGCCAGAAACGCGTCTACATCATCAACCTCGAAGGTGACCTCGTTAAAGAAGGGAGTCTCCGGGAAGGCGAGTTTCGCGCCGATTTCCCTGGCAAACAAAAGTGCGTTTTCGCGGGCGGCTTTCACACTCTCGGCGGTGCCGCTTTCGCCCTTCGCGAGGAGTGCCGCCCCCACCAGCGTGGCAAGGAAGGCCTGGTTCGAGCAGATGTTGGACGTGGCCTTGTCCTTACGTATGTGCTGCTCACGGGTGGAAAGGACCATGACGCAGCACTCGCGCCCGGCCTCGTCCAGAGCCTTGCCGACAAAGCGGCCCGGCGTGGCACGAATGTGGTTTTTGGTCTTGTCGTTGTGACGTACGCCAAAGAGGCCGAGGCCTGGACCGCCGAAGTTCGGCTCAAGCGCCAGGTGCTGGGCCTCGCCCACGATGATGTCGGCACCGTCCTGACCGAAGTCACTGGGACGCTTGAGGCCACCAGTGGCGAGCAGAAGCGGGTCGATGACGGCAATGGCCAGAGCACCGGCGGCATGAATGGCATCGGTCAAGGTATTGACGTCCTCCAGCAAGCCGAGGCTGTTGACCTGCGGGAAGGCCACGGCGGCCAGGCGTGGTCCCAGCGCAGCGGCTTTGTCTTGCAAAGTTTGTTGACAAGTGCGACCCGTGGCGGGGTCGAGCGGCACCCACTCGAGCTTGAGCGTGGTGTCGGCCACCAAGGTTTCCAGCACCTCGCGGTCCCCCGGATAAATGCCTTCGGAGACCAGCGCGGTGTCGGCCTTGCGGGAGAGGCGGATGGCCGCGCAGATGCCCTCGAAAAGCGCGGTGGAGCGGTCATAAAGGGAAGAGTTGACGGCCTCGAAGCCAGTCAGGCGCGTCATCAGGCACTGGTAAATCCAGTGGGTCAGCAGGGTGCCTTGGGAACGCTCCGGTTGATAGGGCGTGTAGGCGGTGGTGAGATTGCGGATGCCGCAGACAAACTCCACGATCTCGTGCTGGCGGAAGTCCGGCAGGCCGTCTCCGATATAACTGTCGAGGCCGTGTGTGTTTTTGAGCGACACATCCAACAGATAATCCATGGCCTCCTCGTAGCCGAGCTCTTCCGGTACATTGAGGGAGCCATCGAAGAAGACGCTCTTGTCGATGTGTTTATATAAACCCGCCAAATCAGGCACGCCGACGGCTTCGAGCATGGCCTGGATGTCCTTGTCGGAGGCCGGGATATAGTGGCGCGCTTTTTCGCGCGGATTGTCATTCAGGAAAGGCGTATCGCTCATCGTTGCAAAGCCACACACAAACGCCCTGCCGCCCTGCCGTCAAATGCTATGCGCGCTTTGGAATTATTCCGCACCAAGATTGCGGAGTATTTTCTTCGCGAGTGGCTCCTTGATTTCCGTATGCCGGGGAACTGCTTCTACCTTTCCTGTTGCAGGATTTATCCACAACGAGTGTGAGCTGCCTTCGCGCTTGAGATAACAACCTGCACGGCGCAAGTGCTTCTCCAGCAAACGTCGTTTCATCCGACAGCAACCACAGATTCAATACTGTCCCCGGTAAGACCACGCCGATAATCTTCCAGTCTATCTTCGAGTATCAACTTTATCGCTTCTCGCAGGCTTTCCTTGGCTTCTTCGATTGTATCGCCTTGGCCATTGGCACCTGAGACCTCCGGGCAAACCGCCCAGTAGCCACCTTCGGGGGCTTCTTCAATAATGGCAGTAAACTCGCCTTTCATGATAAATAATAATGAGCGGATTTTACGTAGCCGTCAAGTGCGTGACCACACAGACAAAAAGGGACCAAACCCCTGCCCTTAAAACGTCCCAGCGGCTTTCGCAATCTTCGCTATCAAACTGGTGGTCGAATAGCCCTCCAAAAACGGTAAAAACTGTATATCCGCGCCCACCTTTTCGAGGGCTCCCCGCTCCTCGGGGTTGAGGGTGTCGAGGGTGTAATCGCCGGCCTTGGCGTAAATATCGGGCTGGAGGGCCTCGATTTCAGCAGTGAGACGCGGGGTGTCGAAGACCAGCAGGGTGTCGACGAAGTCCAGCGCTCCCAGCAGGTAGGCACGCTCCTGGGCGTTCTGCACCGGGCGGGTGGGGCCTTTGAGCGCCACCACGCTGGCGTCTCCATTGAGGGCGATGAAGAGCGCGTCACCGAGAGCAGCGGCCTTCCGCAGGTAGTAGACGTGACCGGTGTGGAGCAGGTCGAAGCAGCCGTTGGTCAGGACGACGCGTTTTCCCTCCGCACGCAAGGCCTCGCGGTGAGCCACGGCCTCGTCGAGGCTGCGCAACTTGGGATTTTTTAATGAATTTGCCACAGAGACACGGAGAGCACGGAGAAGATAAAATGTAATGAATGGAGGGCTCGATTAACTCAAGCTAAAGCTCCGTGCCCTCCGTGTCTCCGTGGCAAGAATTCATTCCTCGCCGTGGAGCCATTTCTTGGCTTTTTCGAAGAAGCCTTCACTCACGGGCTGGTCGGCATCACCGCAGGCGGTGGCGAAGTTTTCAAGGGCTTCACGCTGCTCGCCATTGAGCTTCTTCGGCACTTCGATTTCCACGCGCACAAGCTGGTCGCCGGGGGTGCCTCCGCGCAGGTCAGGCATGCCCTTGCCGCGCAGGCGGAAGGTGGTCCCGCTCTGGGTCCCGGCGGGGATCTTCAGCGCGGCCTTGCCGGTGAGGGTAGGCACGTCGATTGTTCCGCCGAGTGCGGCTAGGGTAAACTTGATCGGGATAAGGCAGAACAGGTTGTCGTCGTGCCGTTCGAAGATGTCGTGCTCCTTAACGTGGAGGACGATGTAGAGGTCGCCGTTGGGACCGCCCTTGGGACCGGCCTCGCCACCACCGCTGGAGCGGAGCTTGCTGCCGGTATCCACGCCCGCCGGGATGCGGACCTTGAGCTTGCTGGTCTCGGCCGTCAGGCCGTCACCGCGGCAGGTCTGACAGGGGCTCTCGACCACCGTGCCGGAGCCGTGACAGGCCGGGCAAATTTGCTGCACCTGGAAAAAGCCGCGCGAGGTAACCACTCGTCCGGCCCCACCGCAGGTGTGGCAGGTGACAGGTGAGCTACCGGCCTCCGCTCCGCTGCCACCGCAGCTTTTGCAGGAAACCTGGCGGCGGTAGGTAATCTCCTTTTCCACACCGCTGGCCGCTTCCTCCAGGGAAATCTCCAAATCGTAACGCAGGTCGTTGCCGGCCTGCGGACCTCCACGACGACCACCGCCTCCGAAGAACTCCTCGAAGATACCGCCGCCGCCCATGCCGCCGCCAAAGACCTCGCGGAAGATGTCCATCGGATCGTGGAAGCCGCCCGCACCGGGACGCCCGCCGCCGCCTTGCTGGAAGGCCGCGTGGCCGTAGCGGTCATAGGCAGCGCGCTTATCGTCGTCCTTGAGGACCTCATAGGCCTCGGAAATCTCCTGGAACTTGGCCTGGGCGTCCGGATTGTCCGGGTTCTTATCCGGGTGCCATTGGACGGCCAGCTTGCGGTAGGCCTTCTTGATTTCGGTGCCATTGGCGTCACGGCTCACCCCGAGCATCTCGTAGTAATCGGCTTTCGTCGTCATATCAGGTAGCTGGCGAGGTTAAAAAGCATCGTGGTGCGATCCTGCTAAAGCCGTGCCAATCGGCGATGAGGCCCGAATCATTCAATCTGAAATCTGCCATCACCAATCTGAATTACTCCGCAGGCCCCGAGGATACTACCACAGAGGCCGGTCGCAGCAGGCGTTCGTTGAGTTGATAGCCGGGCCGCATGACCTTGATTACGTGGTGATCGGCGACCTCTTCGCTGGCCTCCTGGGACACTGCGTCGTGCAAATTGTGATCAAATGGCGCACCAGAGGCGGGCTCGATGCGCTCCAGGCCGTGCTGCTGGAGGATTTGCATGAACTGCGCGGCGACGAACTCGAAGCCCTTGGCGACATTGGCCGCTTCGGGGTGGTTGGCCGCACTGGACAGGCCGAGGTCGAGGTTGTCGAGGGCGGGTAGGAGGTCTTCGATGAGCGCGGAGGCGGCGAGGCGACGGATGTCCTCCTTTTCGCGGGCAAAGCGGCGGCGCAGGTTTTCCATATCGGCCACGGTGCGCAGAAGCTTGTCCTTGGCTTCCTTGGATTCGGCCTGGGCCTTTTCCAGCTCAGCCATGAGGCCGCCTTCGGGCGAAGCGCCTTCCTCGGTGGCAGGCTGGGGCTCCGCGCCTTCTGGTGTTTCCACCGACTCGGGCTCTTCGGGTGCTGTCTTAGAATCGTTGCTCATAAGTGATGCAAAAACCGCTAAAGATACCGCATTATGGCTCAGATCAAAGCCATTTTTTCAGAATACCGCGTTTCTGGGCAGTCGATGTGGGGCAGCGAGCAACACGAGCGATGGGGCGCAGCCCCCCATTAATGTCCCGTGCGGTCACGCACCGCGCACAGGCAGCCAGGCGAGGACATCCTGGATCATGCGGTCCCAGTAGCCCCACTCGTGCGTACCCTCGTTTTCGGTATAGCGCAAAGGCACCTGCAAGGACTCGGCATGCCGGGCAAAAGCGCGGTTGTGCTCGATGAGGAAATCGTCCGCCCCGCAACAGGCGTACAGCGCGGGCAGGGATGTTCCGGAGGCCTGCTGGCTTTGCAGGAGGTGAAACAGATCGAGCTTGCTGCCCCGGACCCTCGCGAGGTCATCCCCGAAAACATCGCGCATCATCTGCCGTCGGAAGGGCTCGGTGGACTCACACATCTGCGCGATATCCAGCACCCCCGACAGGCTCGCCCCCGCCGCATAGCGCTCCGGGTGAGTCAGGGCCAGCCGCATGGCGCCGTAGCCGCCCATGGAGAGGCCCGCGACGAAGTTGTCCTCTCGCTTGTCTGAAAGCGGGAAAAAGGAACGGGCCAGGGCGGGCAGCTCCTCCTCGAAAAACTCACCGTAACGCGAGCCGCCGGCCATATCGCAATAAAAGCTGAGCCCCGCCGAGGGCATGACCACAGCCAGGCCGAGCTCGGCCACGTAGCGCTCGATGGAGGTGCGGCGGCCCCAGATGGTGTGGTCGTCGGAGCGCCCATGCAACAGCCAGAGCACCGGATGCCGACCCTCGCCCGCCGTGCCCTTCATACCGATCTGACCTCGCGTTGCCTGCGGCAGGATGACATTCATGCTCGTGGAAAGCCCGAGCGTTTCGGCGTAGAAATCACATTGAATAAAGGCCATGAACTAAGGGGTAATAGTGAATCGATTTTACTGTAGGAGAGGCTTTATGCCTCGTATCAATCGTCGCTCTTGAGCTTATCCTTCAGCCAGTCAGGCGCGGGATTGAGGTCATCGGTCAGCCCGTCGACGTCCGGGACACTTAGAATAGCGGTTAGGAGCTGGTGCAACATCGGCTGAAGCCCTTGGTCCGCGAAATCCGAAGCGACCACCTGGACAACCACCCCGGCGGGCTCTGCCTTCACGAAACGCTGCTCATAATGCAGGATGTGCTTCTCCCGGCGAACCTCACCGCGCGAATAGTCGCTAATCTCGATCGTCCCCAGTTTTATCACCCACGACAATACCCTAATGTCTTTTTCATCAGTGGCTTGCGCAACCGTGTTTTCGGCATCCTCACCGCTGTTTTTCTCCGTCACGGCCTCGGCAAAGAGGCTGACGTTGCTCGACCCACCCTCGGTGATGACCCAGTTGACATGCTCGATGTCTAGCGTCAGCTCCTCGATATCGCGAGTGTCTCCGGCCAACCACTCCTTTGCGTCACCCTTAAGTGACAAAGTGCGGATATGCAGGAAGTCCGTCTCCGGGAAATTGGCCGGATTTTGCACCATGATGTCCTCGGAGACAAAGGCCGAGTCGAACAGATGCCAGCCAGCCTCGTCAACCGTGACGGGGAAACCGCCGCGGGACTCCACGATTTCCTTAACCCCCTGCGGCGCCAGATGGTTGAAGCTCCACAGGCCGAACACTCCCAGCAAAAAGAAGCCGAGGATGAGCGCCCCGATGAGCGAACACAGGCAGCCGATGGGCTTGGTAATGATCTTGAGCGGGTTCAAGGAGGCGTGTGTTTATTTCGAAAAACCACTGCTAGCGCGCACGGCACCAGCCATTAAGGCAGATAGATCAGGCATGAGCGAGTTCGCGAGCAGGGGTAACATGTGAGGTGAGTTGTCGTCGCTGTTTGGCCAGGGCGCGAAAGTCGCACTCGACCTGTAATCCATGCCAAAAGCCCTCCGACTGGCCAAAAAATGCACCGAAGCGTATGGACATGGCGGGAGTAATCGCCCTCCTCCCAAGCACGATTTCATTAATGGCCCGAGGGGGTACGCCCATGGCACGGGCCATGGCGTTCTGAGAGATACCCATGGGCTTCAGGTATTCTTCCAAAAGAATTTCGCCGGGTGTAATCGGTGTTTTCATAGCCATAACGTATAGCGTTACAGGGGGGTATGTCAATGGTAGTCCACTATGGCGACTTTTTCAGGGCCGGTGTCCGTCCAGCGAAAGACAATGCGCCACTGGTCGTTGATGCGAATCGAGTGATAGCCTTTCAATCGACCCGACAGGGACTCCAGGCGATTACCCGGCGGCACTGCCAGGTCGGAAAGCTGTCCGGCGCGATTCATTTGAATGAGCTTACGCAAGGCGACGCGGGATATGGCACTAAAGCGACGACTTCTCTCATGCTCGAAAAGCTGCCGGGTATCGTCATCCGGGAAGGATTGAATCATAGAGGGTGTTGACCGTGCAGTCTGTTCGAGAAAACTAACGAGCGAAACCACTGGTTACCAGCACGGTGCTGTCTTCCTGCGCGGTAAAGGTAAACGCCTCGGCATAGGGCAGGAGGATGTTGTCGCTCTTGGCCACAGCGGAGCCGTCTGCCTCCCGCAAAACACCCTTAACCAGGCCGAGCAAACGCGGCTCCTCGTTGGCGACGAGGGTCAATGTTTCGCCGGTCTTCAGGGTGTACTTGTCCAAAGTGAAGACGTCGCTTTCGACCAGGCGCTGTTGCGACACTTTCTTGTTCGGAACGGGGTCCGGCTCGAAGTCCTCGAAGTCGATGCTCTTCATGGACTGGTCGATGTGGAGCTGGCGCGGCTCACCGTCGAGGCCGAGGCGGCCCCAGTCATAGACGCGATAGGTGGTATCGGAGTTCTGCTGGATCTCGAGAATGAGGTTGCCGGCGTCGATGGCGTGGATGCGCCCGCTGTGCACGAACATGAAGGTGCCCGGCTGCGTGGGAATGCGCTGCACCAGAGGCTCCAGCTCGTCGTCGTGCAGGGCCTGCTCGAACTGCTGGCGCGTCACGCCGTGCTTGAGCCCGACCAGCAGGGCCGAGCCGGGCTCGCAGGCGGCCACGTACCAGCACTCGGTCTTGGGCTCGCCACCCAGTGACGGCGCGACCTTGGCCGGCGGATGTACTTGCAGGCTGAGTCGGTCCTGGCAGTCGAGCCATTTGACCAATATCGGAAAGACCTTTTTGGTATCCCAGCCGGGCCCCATCACCTTATCCGATTTGGTCTCGATGAGCGAACGCAGGCTCAGGCCTTTGTCCGGCCCTTCACTGACGACGGACTCGGCTTCGGGCCGGTCGACGACCTCCCAGCTCTCACCGATGGGGCCGCCCTCGGGCAAGGTGCGGCCGAGCTTGTCTGCGAGGCCATGCCCGCCCCAGACGCGTTCCTGATACAGTGGCGTAAAACGATAAAAGCGCATAAAGGCAGTATCCGCTATCGCCCGCGCGGCGTCAATCTTCCGCCTCGGTCTCGGCAGGCTTTTCTTCGGCGGGCTCGGATGGCGGCACGATGGCCACCACGTCAAAACCCGTGAAGTCCGGCGGGTCTTTCAGCTCCTCGAAATCACGCTTGTCCGGGTCGGCACCGGAATGAAAGGCGGGCTTCTTCTGAAACATCTCCGGCACCGCCACCTGCGTGGTAGTTGTCGTGCCATTGTCGCTTTGCGTGGAAGCGCAACCGGAGAAAACCAGCACTCCGAAGAAAAGCTTTGCCACGCAAAGCCACTTCATCTGGCAAAGACCTTGGCGATGCTGGCCTGGATGGCCTCGGCGGCGGCCTTGGGGTCCTCGGCATCACGGATAGGGCGACCCACCACTATGTAATCGGCGCCGTTCCCGAAGGCATCCTCCACCGTAACGACGCGCTTCTGGTCGTCACTGGGGCGGTTCTCCACCGGGCGGATACCGGGGCAAACCACGAGGAGTTTGTCGTCCACCGATTCCCGCAGGGCGGGCACTTCAAGGCCGCTGGAGATGACACCGTCGCAGCCCGCTTCCAGGGAACGCTTGGCCCGGGAGGTGACGAGCGCCTGCACGTCGCAATCAAACCCGAGGTCGTCGAGGTCGCCACGGTCGAGGCTGGTCAGCACGGTGACCGCGAGCACTTTTAGCGTGTCTCCCTTGGCCGAAGCGGCAGCCTCCATGATGCTCTGGTTGCCATGGATGGTGACGAAGTCCACCTCGCGATCCTTGAGCTGAGCCACAGCCAGCTTGACCGTCTCGGGCACATCGAAAAACTTCAAATCGGCGAAAACGCGTTTGCCGCGGGCCTTCATCCACTCGATGAGTTCGTAGTACTCGCCGGTCATGAAGAGCTGCAAGCCGAGCTTGTAGAAAACCACCGAGTCACCGAGCTGCTCGGCCAGTTCCTTGGCGCGGGCCACCGTGGGCACGTCCATCGCGAAGATGAGCCGCTCGCGCGGCGGAATGGGTTTTGAACTCACTGCCATCAACGAAACTTACGCGGACGCTTTCGGCTCTGGCGAGTTTCATTTCGCCTACGCTCCTGCTTTTTGCGGTCTCGGGCAAATTTCCAATCCCAGAAAGCATCCGCAAGCTTATCTAAAAGCTTTCCTATTAAATCACCAAAAAGCCAAGACATCAGTAGTCCACGGTGGACCCGAAGTAATTGAGGAGCCAGATTTCCTTCCAGAGGCGATAGCGGCCCTCGCTGGTGATGCGGCCGCGCTCTTCCTGATCCTCGGGGGAATTGAGAAAGCCGGCGCGGAGGTTGATTTGCTCGAGGGTACGCTGCTGGCGGTTGAGCTCGTCCAACGGCTCCTCATCGTCCCACGGCTCGACGTTGACGCCGTCGCGCTGCAGGCGACGCTTGTGGTAGCGCATGAGGCTGCACAGGTTGCGACAAAGGGGTTTGCGCTCGATGAACCAATTTTCAGGATAGTAACCGCCGAAGGGCAGGCAGACGTTATCCGTGACCACCAGCTCGCCTTCCTTGGTCTGAGTGGAGAGCACATAGGCCGCGCTCATGCGCGGGGTGCGAGCCGGGAAAAAGAGCACCTGGCAACGCACGCTGCCGTCCTCGTTCTGATAGATGCTGGAGCGGATGGCAATGGCGTCGTCGAGGTTGGCCTTGACCGATTGGAGCTTCTTGAAGCCTTGGGTCCGCAGCCAGTCACGCAGCAGGATGAACTGCTTGGTGGCGGGCCATTCGTCACCGCTGGTGTTTTTCTGAAAGCGCGGAAAAAGCGGAATCGGGCTACGGCTCAGCGCCGAGATGATGGCGTAGTTATAAAAGGTCTCAAGGATGAACCACCCGATGAAGACGGTCAGGGCGATGAGCCAGAAGGGGCGGCCCGTCCACTCCAGCTCGATGACCAACGAAGCGGTCAGGAGCGAAAGCACCACCCAGCGCAGCCAGCGGTTCAAAATACCCACCACCGGCAGATTCCACTGCATGTTTCCATAGGTCACCAGCAAACTGACCAGGAAAAGCCCGGTAAATATTTCCGTTTGGTAACTCATGGGAGAAGGGTGTGTAGCTCTTTAGTCAGCCAACATGCTTGAAGGGTTCCACGCTTGGATCAAGCGTTTAAAACACCCATGAATGGGAGTCGTGAAGACGTCGAAAAATTCCGCTTAGTTCAGCCGCAGGGGCATGATGACGCAGAGGAAAGAGTCGAGAGTCTTGAAAACGCCCGGGGATAGCTCGTCCTTGAACTCGAAGTAAACCTCGTCCTTGGTCAGGGCGCGGAGCGGGTCGAGAAGGAAGGCGGGATTAAATGCCACCTGCACCTCGGGACCCTCGTAGGCGATGGCCATGGTCTCGTGGGATTCACCGTACTCGGGCGAGGAACCGGTGATTTCCAACAGGTTTTCGCTGAGCTTGAGCTTGACGGAATTGTTCTTGTCGCTGGTCACGAGGGCGGCGCGCTGGACACACTCGGCCATCAGCTCACGCTCAATCTTGACGCGGTTCTCCGTCTCCTTGGGGATGACCTGCTTGTAGTTCGGGTAGTTGCCCTCGACGATTTTCGAGACCAGGTAAATGGTGTCGACCAGGCCGCCGTCCTGATCGTCGATTTGAATCTCGAAGGCGACCTGGCGGTCGCTAAAGGTGATTTTGACCGTCTTGCCCTGACCGAGCAGGCGCAGGAGCTCGTTGACTGTCTTGGCCGGCAGGATGAGGCTACCCGCGTTGTCCTCGGTGACTTCGAGGTCCTTGCTGACGAGGCCGAGGCGGCGACCGTCGGTGGCCACGAGGGTCAGCTTATCTTCGCCGAAGACGAAGTACACGCCGTTGAGGATGTAGCGGTTTTCGTCCTGGCTCTGAGCGTAGGAAACGCTCTTGAGCATGCCCAGGAGCTCGTCCTGCTCCAGCTCGAAGACGTGCTGGTCGGCAAAGGAGGGCAGGGGAGGGAACTCGTCCTCGGCGATGCCCATGATGCGGAAGTTGGACCCGCCAGACGTGATTTTGGCCTGGCTGCCACTGCTGGCATCGAAGGCGACCTCGCTGTTCGGCAGAGCCTTCACGATGGTCGCGAGCTTGCGCACCGGCAGCGTAATCCCGCCGGGCTTTTCCACTTCGGCCTGGATGCGGCAGCGAATGCCGAGGTCGAGGTTGGTCGTGGTCAGCGATAACTGGCCGCCTTCAGCCTGGATGAGCACATTGCTCAAAATAGGCATCGTGGCGCGTGCGCCGACGACGTTGAGCACTTGCTGGAGGCCTGTGGCAAAGTGATCCCGGTTGATGGTGAACTTCATGCTATGGCGAGATTTGGGGTTTTTGCGGTTACTGGCAATGCTTAGTTATTACTCTAATTTTAAAAAGATAAATGTAATCTCCCTAATAAGGCCTGCGGATAAGCGCAATAACCGGCCATCCCCATGTCCTCTAACGAGTTAGCCGCCAAGTTGGCCGTGAACCGACTTGGGTGCAAGCCGGAAACGATCCGTGTAACTTTTCGTTATTCGCACCGATTCCCAATTGTTCCCAAGTTGCTACGAAGTTGTTCCGGTTCCGTGACGGACGTCTAAAAGCGTTTTTTTTGCCACGGAGAGACTGAGGGCACGAAGGTTAAATTGGGTGATTTTTCGACTCCCATAGAATGTAATCGGACTGGTAAAGAACAGGTCGTCCGCTTGGTTCAAGATTTCCTGCCACACCTTGCTTTCGTTTTCCTGTTTAAAGTTCGCTTGAACTCCCGCGTCGCGCTCCTGGGCGACATGGGTGGAAAGACAAACGGCGGCGCGGACAGGTCAACCCCGGCCAAGCTTTCGTATTTAGAATTCCTGCCGCTAGGGTGGCCGATTCCGGATGGCTTTTCTAGTATTCATATACGAATTGTATCACGTAAAACTAATTTGTCAATATTTACGTTGGATGTGTTGGCTAGGTTTGAACGGGTGGAATAATGGGATGTGCGAGTGGTTGCAGTTCTTGACAGAACACATCATATGTGTAAACATTCACACATGCCAACGAATCTGGCCATAGACGATAAGCTGCTTAACAAAGCATTAAAGCTGGGAGGCCGTAAAACGAAGAAGGATACGGTCAATGAGGCGCTGGACGAGTATATTCGCCGCCGGGAGCAGCGGAAGATTATCGAACTCTTCGGTACCGTTGATTATTATGACGATTACAATCCGAAGAAGTATCGTCGATGAAAGTCTTGGTGGATTCCGATGTTTGGTCGGGAGTGTTCCAGCGTAAGAAGCCAATAGAAACACGTTACACTGAGCGTTTGCGGATGTTGATTGAAAACGATGAGGCCTGCATGATTGGCTTGGTGCGGCAGGAAGTGCTGTCAGGTGTTCGCGAAAAGGCCGGGTTTGAAAAGTTGCGTAAACTCTTGCGGGCCTTTCCTGATTTACCAGTGACTCAGGATATCCACGAACTGGCTGCGTCTTTTCACAATCATTGCCGGGTGAAAGGCGTGCAGGGTTCGCATGCGGATTTTCTTATCTGCGCATGTGCGGTTTCGTGGAAAATGAAAATACTCTCTCTTGATGGGGACTATACCCACTACGTGAAGTACCTCCCTATAGAATTCGACAACCCTTAATAGACCAAAAGGAGTCTTGGTCTCACCGCAAATCACCTTTGAGACGGGCGGTGGCGGTTTCGACCATTTGACGCATCTCGTTGGCTTTAGCGGAGCTGAACTTGTCGCCGAGGCTGAGGTAGGCACGTGAGCTAAGCGCGGGGGCGGCGAGCGCGACACGGCTGGTCATCATGAGTCCGAGGAAGTCGCCGGTCTTGGCCAGGACGAGGTCCCCGCGGCCGGGTGAGAACTCTCCGAAGACCTTCGTGAAGAGGTCGTTTTTAAAGAGGACGTAACGCGGGTCGCTGGGGTCCAGCTTAAAGGGGCTTTCGGCGTAGGCGTTGTCCGTGCTGTCGATGAGAACGGCCTCGGGGAAGCGCAGCGGGTCGGCGGCGACGGTGAAGGGCTCCACGCCGTACTGGGCCGCCATCTCGTCCGGCACGGCGACGGTGACGACGCGCGGATCGCTGGCGAGAAAGCCCACCTGTGGTACGCGAAAGACGCGCCCGCCCATCTCCATCTGGCCCTTAACCGCTTGCAGACCGCTGTTGGCGAAGGGTGTTTCGTCGATGTGGACAAGGGCGTAGGTGCGCTCGCCGTTGGTGACGAGGAGTGTGTCGGCGGTGTAGGTCTTCTGGCTGCTGCCAAGGAAGCCGCTTTCCTCCGCCTCGAAGGTGAGCCGTACGCGGTTGCGCCGGTAACGGTCGAAGAGGGCGTTGAGCGACTGTGGCTGCATCTGTTTGACCTCCTTCGCCACCGCGTCGGTGGACTGCGCGAGGGCACCGACGCCTTCGGCCAGCTTGTCCGTGGTCTGGAGGATGGCCTGCTTTTCCTGACGGTTGGCCTCAATGTCGGCGCGGGCGGTCTGCAAGGTGGTGGCGATGACGCGGCTTTCGGTCTCGGCCACCTTGAGCCGGCTCTCCAGCTCCTGTGCGCGGCTCTCGGCGATGCGTTTCTCGCTGGCCAGGCGCTCGCTCTCGGAGCGAATCGTATCCAAAAGCTTCTGCTGGCGCTGCATCTCCTCCTGCATGGCCTTGAGGCGCTCGGTGGAGGCAGCGCTGGTTTCCTTGGCTTCGGCCAGAGTGGTGGCGAGCTCGACTCGCTCGGCATCGGCCTGGCGGAGTTCCTTCTGGGCCTTCTCGGCTTCGGTGGCCAAACGCGTTCTCTCTGCCTCGGCATCGGCGCGGGCTTTTTCCAAGGCGGCCTTTTGCGCGGCCAGCTCCTCGGCGGTCAACTGTACCTCGCTCAAGCGCGCTTCCTTTTCCGCGAGGGTTTTTTCGCGTTCCTCCAGCTCAGCCTGGGTTTGCTCCAGCGTTTGGGACAGCTCCTGCGTGCCGGTCTTCTCCGCGTCGAGGGACATTTTTAAAATCTCCACCAGGTCGCGGTCCACAGCAGCGTCCGCGGCAGCACGCTCCTCGGCGGTCATCTCGCGCTGGGGCACGTCTTCCTCGGGGTCGTCGAAGCGCGCCAGCGCCAGCAAGCTGAGCAGCAGGAAGTCGCAGATGACGAGGAGGAGGCTGCGGTTCATGGGATAGGGAATTAAACAGGAAGACCGGCAAGGACGGGAAGCCCTTTTTTCAGACCGGATCTCGGCCTCAAGGTTTCCTCATAGGTTAAGCCATTGCGGAAGCGCTTCGATGGAATCGATAACGCCGTCGGGTTCGACCGGGCTACGCGCCGCGTAGTCCTCGCGGTACTTGCCCGTGCGCACCAGGAGGCCCTGCAGACCCGCGGCCTGCGCGCCGCCGACATCCGAGTCGATATCGTCACCCACTACGGCCACCTGCTCTGGGGACAGGCCCAGGCTCTCGACTGCCATCTGGAAAAAGCCCTCCGAGGGTTTGCCCATGATGGTGGCCTCGGTTCCGGTGGCGTACTCCAGCCCCGCGACGAAGGCCCCGATGTCCAGCCGCAGGCCGTCCTGCGTTTTCCAGAAGCGCCCCTTGTGCAACGCGATGAGCTTGGCGCCGTCCATAACCTGGGCGAAGAGGGAGTCCATCAGGGCGTAGTTCCAGGTCGTACCGATGTCGCCGAGGACGATGTATTCGGGCGACTCGTCGTCCAACTCGACCGCACCGAAGTCTTCTTTCAGCGAGGGGTCGAGGACGAGGCGGCAGCGTGGCTTGCCCAGACCCTCCAGGTAATGCGCTGCTGCCACCGGGGCGCTGATGATGTGGTCGGCCGTGGTCTCGATGCCGAAGCCGGCTAGCTTCTCGACCAGGGCCGAGGCCGGGCGCGTGGTCGTGTTGGTGATGAAGCGGTAGGGCAGCTCCAGAGCGTCGAGGATGTGGAGCGTTTCCTTGCCGCCCGGTATGGCTTTCCCTCCGGTATAAAATACACCGTCGAGATCGAAAAGAAAACCTGCCGGGTTTGCCTTCATTGCTGCCTGTGAAGCTTATTCCGTTCCGGCTGGTTTGTCGAATCGGCAAACAAAAAACGCCGGTAAAGAACCGGCGTCAGTGGGCAAAGCCCAACAATCTGAGTCTACGCTTTGCCTAGTCTCCCTCGAGCACGCGGATAAGCGCGGCGGTATTTTTGCGCAAGTCGAAGAGCTCACTGCAGGCCGGGGCGGCTCTCGCCGTCATGGCGGCTTTTTCTTCTGATGAGAATGCTTCCCAACGACTGATGAGGTTGCGCGTGCCTTCAAGGGTGTCCGGCTCGACCAGCCCCGCACCGGCTTCGTCGACCTCGCGCCAGATGTTCACCTTGTCCGAGATGAGCACGGGCGTGCCCATGATCATGGACTCGGCGACGACGAGCCCGAAGTTCTCCTGATGCGATGGCAGAATCATTGCCTCGGCGGCGGCCAGCGCTCCCCATTTGTCCATGTTGTGCAGCATGCCGACATAGTGGAAATCGTCGGTGCCGGTGGCCAGGCGGCGGGCCTCGGCCAGTACTCCGGGCTCCTGCTCCGGGCCGGCGACGACGAGCGCTGGTCGCGTTTGGGGAGGTATCTCTGACCAGGCTCGGGTGAGCAGGTCGAGGCCTTTTTTGACATGCACGCGCCCAATGAACAGCAGGAAGCGTTTTCCCCGCAGCTCGGGATGTCTTTCAAGAAATGTAGCCGCGGCCTGTGCGGGGTCGATGTCCGGCAGGATGATGCCGTAGCGCACCACGCGTTCGCGCGCCTGATAATGAGAGAACGACAGGCGCGAGCTGATCTGCTCGAGCTCGCTGGTATAAATGACGGCGCGGGCGTCCCGGAGCACGCGGTACTCGCCCCAGCGCCAGTAGAAGCATTTTTTCAGGTGCTTGAGCGGGTAGTGCTTTTTGAACCACACATCCAGCATGCCGTGGGCGAAAACGAAATAGGGCCGCCCTAGATTCAAAAAAACCTTTCGTGCGGCGTATCCGTGATACTGCCACAGGCCATGCACCACTGCGCAGTCGAAGCGTGGGGCCTGCTCCTTTAGATTGCGGTGGAAGTTGCCCGACCAGGCATAGCCGGTCTTGCCCGGCCCCCAGGCCAGCACCTGTGTATCGCCTGCGGTAAAGCCCGCCTGCGGTGTATCGGCCGTGGCGATGACGTTTTCGTGGCCGGCCTCGGCAAGGGTGCGGCAGAACTGGATGACCGCCTCGGTCACGCCACCCCCGCACGGGTCGAGGGTATTAACCAGATGCAGGATTTTCATCGAGTAGTTTTTGGTAAAGTTGCACGTAGGCCGCGACCATAGCCTCCGGTGTAAATCGCTTTGCATTGCAAAGTGAAGCCTCGCGGGCAGCTTGTATGTGGGCGGGGTCGGTCAACAGAGGCAGGATGGCCCGTGCGGCCTCGGCGGGCTGCTGTGGGTCGAAGCGGACGGCGGCCTCTCCGCAGTTGCCCGAGAGCGGCTCCAGATCAGAGACGGCGACAGGGCAACCGCAGGCCTGCGCCTCAATGGGCGGCCAGCCGAAGCCTTCCGCCAGCGACGGAAAGACGAAGCAACTCGCGGTCGAGTAGAGCGCTTCCACCAAGTCGGTATCGGGCTTGTCGAGAAAGCATACGCGTTCGCCCAATTCCGCCGCGGCCTCGCGTACGTCATCAGGTGGTGGCGGACCGGCCATGACCAACCGATGCGGTAGGTCGGACTGTTGTTGGAGCAGTTCTTTGAAAATCGCTACCACGCCAAGCTTGTTCTTGTACCAGACGTTGCCGCCGATGTGGAAGATAAAGGGACGGCGCGTGTCACCGTTGTAGAGCGCGGTGCGTACGGTGGCGT
This sequence comes from Verrucomicrobiia bacterium, assembly GCA_030432235.1. Taxonomy (GTDB): domain Bacteria; phylum Verrucomicrobiota; class Verrucomicrobiia; order Opitutales; family Cerasicoccaceae; genus JAUIHT01. The sequence continues at coordinate 565,393 of JAUIHT010000003.1, forward strand.
CGGCGCGCATGCGTTCGTCGACCTCGCCTTCGCCCAGGGGCCGGAAGGGATGGTTGAGGCCGACGGGGATGATGCTGTGACGTTTGGCCGTCTGCGGTGCGAGGCGCAGGAGGTCGTCGCGTGTGGCGCCGGAGTCGCAGACGACCCATGGGGCGCGTCGCAGGTTCTCGAGAATCCATCGTTGCTGCTGGCCGCCGGTGAATGATTTGCGCTCGCCTGGGATTTCCCCGAGCCAGCAGCGCACCGCCAGCAGGTCGTGACAGGTGATGAGGCGCGGCATGCCCTTGAAGAGCGGCAGGTACATGGCGTTGCTGTGGTCGCAGACATGCACGATGTCCGCTTTGCTTTGCATGGCAAAGTTTCGCAACGATTTTCGGGCGAGCAGGTACTTGTCGACGTAGCCCAACCACTTGCCTTTGCCGTGTGTGGTGTCCTTGCCCGCGCCCATGCGCACAGGCGGCTCGGTCACAGTGACGTCCCAGCCCTGCTCCGGCAGGCCTCGCTCGAGCATGGCGGCAAAGCGCTGCATGCTCTCCTGCTTGTCCGGGACGTAGTTGCGGATAAGTAAAATCCTCGGCATGGTCAGTTCTTTGGCTCCATGGCGCTTTTGACCGCTTCGACGAGCCGCTGCGCGTAGCGTGACCAGGTGAGTTCACGGCTGCGTTGCCAGGCGGCTTCCTTCATGGCGGCGAGACGATCAGTATCATCTGCAAGCAGCTCGAGCTTTTCTCGGATGGTCGTGGCGTCGCGAATGGGTACTATGAAGCCCTCGCGGCCGTCGGTGATGATGTCGGGTGCGGCGGTATGCGGCGTGGCGATGATCGGCAGTCCCTGCGAGAGCGCTTCGGTCAGCACCAGCCCGAAGCCCTCGAAGAGCGACGGGAAAATAAAGACGTCACTGCGCCGCATCAGGGCCAGGATTTCGTCGTTGGGCAGCGTCTCGATCCAGCGATGCTTGGCCAGGGCGGTATCCAGGGCTGGGCAAGGTGTCGCGGGACGACGCCCGACGACGGTCAACTCCAGCGCGGACTCCATGCCGGTCACCGCTTCGAACAGGTAGGACAACCCCTTGCGCTGACTGAGCCCTCCGACGAAAAGCGCGCGTAGCTTTCCGGGCGTGGGCGGTTCCGGCGGTGCATCGTTGGCGATGCAGCCATAGGGAATGACGGTGACCGTGGATAGCGCTCCGGGATATTCGTTCAAGGTTTCGCGCGTAAAGGTGGAGGCGGCGACAACGCATTCGGCCTGCGAAAGTTCCCGATCTTTGCGGTCGAGCTTGGCGGAGGCGTCCCGCAGCGCGTCGAGGCTGGGAGCCCAGGCAGGCTGCAGCTCGGCTTCCTCCTCCTGGATGCGCCGCGCCGCACGCCAGTAGCCAATGGGTTGCTCGTAAATGCGATGCAGGCCGTGGTTTTGCGCGGCGGTAAAGGTGGCATCGGCGCCGTCCTCATAGGCATAGACCGCGCGCGTGGCGCCGGGGATGTGCCCGCTTTCGATCTGCCGGGCGACGTGGTGGTCGAGGTCGGTGTAAACCGCGTCGACGGAAACGAACCTCCCCTTGGAGGCCAATCGCAGTGCTTCACGAAGCGGGCGTGTCGACAGTTTGTCCTCCGGCAGTATGTAGCTGCGGCGTTGGAGGCGGCGCGCGAGTCCGGCGGGCATGCGTGCGAGTTGCTCCGGCGTAAAGCCGAGCGTGGTGAAGTAGCCCGCCAGCAAGCCGACTTCGTCAAAAGCCCGCAATGCGCCGCGCACGTTGGCATTGCCGGTAGGATGCGAAAGCAGGATCATGAGGCGTTCAAAACTGTATCAAGGTCATGATACAGTTGGCGAGCAGCGGCTTCGAGGGTAAAGACGGACTGAGGCGGAGGCAGGCCCTCGGAGATGCGCTGTGCCAGTTGCGGGCCGTCCAGGTAACAACCGTTCAGGTTATCCGGCAGCGGGGTGTCACCTTGTCGGAGGCGCCAGCGGTCGTCGGTGAAAATCAGGGGTAAGCCATGGCCGAGGAGCGTCATGCCGGCGCTGGATTTTCCCGCCAACGCCCAGGGAGATGCGCTGAAGGCGAAGTCCGCCGCGTGCAGCACACCGGTTAGCGCGGGGATATCCAGCAGGCCGGTCGGGGCGGCGGTCAGGCCGGGATGTTCCGCGGAAAGCCGCTCCCGCAGCGCGTCCCCGTGCGCGCCGCTACGCCCGACAAAGAGCAGCGCCGGACGCTTGGCGGCGAGTAGGGCGGCATCTTCGAGCAGCTCGACGGCACGCGTGGGATCCCAGGTGGGGTGGACGGTGCCGAAGAGCACGGCGATGAGCCAGTCCCGGCGTGCGGTTTTGTCACCGGGTAGGCCGATGGATTCAAAAAGGGCTGTGGCCTCGGTGGGGCTTTCCGCAGGGGTGATGTTACTGAAGAGGGGCAGGAGCTTGGCCTGCCAGCCGACGCGCCGGAGCAACTCCTGATAGACTAGGTTGGTGGTGTGGACGCAAACCGGCGACAGCTTTTTGAGCATGCCGGCGATGAGGCGCTTCTGTATCACACCTAGGATACAGTTCTTAAACGAAGCACCGCATTCAGCCGCCACCCAAAGCTCATGAAACATGACATGAAAACGTGCCGGGCCTGCGATATCCTGAAGCCAGGCCGTCAGGCCGAAAGGCAAGCCGCGCGGACTAAAAGTCCAGGGCACGTATTGCAGGCTGAGCACATCCGGTTGCTCACGCTCCAGCCAGGGCTTGAGCAGGCGTGCTTTTTCTTCCCAGCTTTGGGTGGCTTTCAGGCGCAGGTGGGTAAAAGGATAATCCGCCGGGATGTCCTCGTGCTCCATGAGCGAGACGACCGCGCAAGCGTGGCCCTGGCGCGTCAGCTCGGCGGCGAGCGCGGCGGTGTAATCACCGACGCCGTCGCGCCCGGGGGCTATCGATCCGCAGAGGAAACAAATCATTTCATTTGCCCTAACATTCCAAGAGAGAGAAGCGCTTCCGTAGTGCTGGCGATGCCGCGTCCGCCGGGTTCGGGCCCCAGGATGAGCGTTTTCTCCCAACCCCACTGCCGGGTATGCGCCACGGCGGATTCGAACAGCGGCCCCAGCAACACCAGCGTGGGCACGGCAAAGGCCGCACCGACATGCATGGCTACGCTGCTGTTGCAGACCAGCGACTGCGCGGTGGCGACGAGGGCGCAGCTTTCGCGCAGGGAGAGTTCCCCGGCCAGGTTGAGAGCGAGCCCGTCGGTGGCCTCGGCGATACGTTGTCCTGCTTCGCGGTCACCGGACCCGCCGATGACGGCGACCTGCCAGCCATCCTGAATCGCTTTCGTGGCCAGTTCGGCAAAGTGCTCCAGGGGCCAGCGTTTTTCCGGGATACCAGCGCCGGGCGCAAGGACGAGGCGTTGCTTCGCTTCAGGCCAGTGGGCTTCCGCAGCCGTGCGCTCGTCATCGGTAAGGTAGATTTCCGGTTTTATTTCCGCGGGTGGCTTCACGCCTAAAATTTCTGCTTGAGCGAGGGCTTGGCCCACTACGCTTTGCTTGCTGTGGTGCTCCACCCAAGCCTGGCAACCGGTTTCGCCGCCGGCATAACCTTTGACACCGATGCGATAGGGGATGCCCGCGCGCGCGAGCAGCAATGTGCCTTGCGGGCTGCCGAGGATGTCAATGCCGACGTCCGCTTTTTCGGCACGCAGGGCTTTGACCTCCGACGAGGTAAAGATGTACTTGAGTGCGCGCAAGAAGCCCGCCGCGCTATTGGGCGAGTGGCGGCAGATGGCCTTGTTGTGCCAGGGGGCGTTGATCGGCACGATGGCATCGATATTGGGATTGCCCTGCAGGATGGGCGCGGCCCAGTCCCCCACGCCCGCGAGGATACGTGCCTGCGGAAAGGCCTTTCTCAAGGCGGCGAAGACGGGCGTGATGACCAGCAAGTCGCCGAGGTCGTTGTTGCGCAGGACGAAAATCGTGCGCGGCTCGCGTGGCGGGGGGCGCTTCCGCCCCAGCGGGCGCAGCAGCAGGGCAAGTGCCTTGGAAGGCAGGGACATTTTAGCCGTAAATTTTTTCCAAAGTCGCAATAGCCGTGCTATGCTTTGCACTGCAAAGTGCGATAAGATTGAGCGAGCGCGGCTGGGGCACCGAAGCGATGCCCTCGATGGCGTGGGGCAGGCCGATGTCTGGCCCGTAGGCCCACCAGGTGTCGTAGCCACCGTGCGCCGTCAGGTAGTGGCAGACCATTTCCGGGCTGTGATCGAAGGACGCCAGCCAGTGATCGGAAATTTCCACATGCATGATGGGCTGGTGCTGCTCCAGCGTTTTCTCGGCGCCGCGCAGGGCGAGCAGTTCCGCGCCTTCGACGTCGAGCTTGATGAAGTCGGGGGCGGCGTTTTGTTCGCGCAGCAAATCATCAAGTGCGACCACCTGGATTTCCTGCGCGACGACGTCACCCTCGCCGCCCCAGTCACCACCGACGTGCTGGCGCAGGGAGGATTGGCCATGGTCGCTGCCGGGCGTGTAGATGGTCAGCGTCTGAGGGGAGTCGGAAAGGCCGAGGCGAAACAACTCCGGTGCGCGGGGGAGTTCCGCAGTGGCGCATCCGGCGGCCAGCGCATCGTGAGTGGCGTTGACGGGCTCGAAGGCGAGCACGCGCCCACGCGGCCCGGTGATACGGCAGAACAGGCGCGTGTAATGGCCGAGGTTGGCGCCGGCCTCGACCACAGTTTGTCCGGCCCTCATCAGAGCCAGGTAGACGCGCTTCTCTTCGTCCGGTTGCATGCGGCGGGCTTCCAGGCAGGCATAGAGCCGCGGCCTGCGGCAGAGAAAGTTTTCCAACGCGGTTTTCATGATGTCGGTTTGCGCAGAGCCAGTTTTAGTTGATAAAGATGCAGCTCCAGCGCGTAGCCCAGGCCGCGCCCGCCATAGCGAAAGAGGCCGGGTAGGGTCTCTCGAACAAAGCCGCGTGTGGCGTCGCGCAGGTAGCGGCCGGGGTTGTGTTCGGAGGCTTTCTGCGGATGCTTCTCCAGATAATGCTTGAGCGCGGGTGCGTAAATTTCACCGCCCTTGCCGTCGTCCCAGGGTTTCTTGGCCGTGCGCCAGGGGTGCAGGATGAGCGCCTTTTCCACGAAGACGATCTCAAGTCGCGCGGCGCGGATGCGGTCGGCGAAGTCGACATCTTCCATGCAGGCGTGGCGGAAACCCTCGTCGAACCCACCCAGTTGGTCGAAGGCGCTCCGGTGAATGGCGAGGTTGCAGGACCAGAGGAAACCGCCTTCGGCGTTGACCGGTGCGGCCTCTGCCAGGGAGCGGCGCTCGCCGATGGGGAGCGTCTTGCCCTCCAGCACTTGTGCGCTCTGGTTGGCCAGGATGGCGTCGTGAAAGGCAGCCAGCCAGCCGGGCTCGGGCAGGCAATCGTCGTCGGTGAAGACCAGCCACTCGCCCTGCGCGCGCGCCGAGCCGGAATTGCGATTGGCGGCGGGTCCTTTGGAAGGCCCCTGGTTCCACTGCACCCAGGGAAAGCGTTCACCGAGTGCGGCCTGGGCCGAGCCCGTTGCATCGTCGTCGCTGACAATGACCTCGTACGGGACATCGGTGGTCTGGGCCTCCGGTGCAAGCTTTGCCAGGCAAAGCTCGAGGAGATCGGGCCGCCGATAGGTCGGCACCACGACGGAAAGGAGCGGTGGGTTCACTTGTCGTCCCAGGAGTCGCGTAGCGCTTGATGGGCGGCGCGCAGCCCGCGCTTGAGCCGGGCGGTGGCGTTGGGCGCTGGGTTTTGTGCGGCCTCTACCAGCCAGTCGGCGCGCTCATCCTCGGTAAGCAGGTCGAGGGCGAGGTGATCGATGGCGTGACGGCCATCCATTTTATGACCGGCCCAGTGGATGAGGTAGGGCTTGCGGTCAGGGTCGGTCCAGGTTTGTTCGAAATCGTCCTCGGGGTAGTCGCCGGCCCAGGTGGACTCCATGCAGTGTGGCGGCAGCGTGAGGTTCGAGATAGGCACGCCGGAGAGGTGCGCGAGGAGGTTCATGCCGGGCTGCTCATGGAAGGGGTCGTCCAGCGCGACCGGGCGCACCTCGGGCCGCGTGAGGGTTTCACAAAGCGAGTCCACCGTATAGAGCTGCCGATCGCAGGCGAACTGCCCGCTGTTAAAGACGCTCTTGGGCCAGGTGGTGCTGCGCTTGCGCAGGATGGCGCGAAGCTCGTCGGTGGTGGCCTCGAAGGGGTTGTGCCAGTGGCAGCAGGAGTTGACCCAGCCCTCAAGCGGCGCGAGGACCTCGGTGGGGTCTTTCAAAAAGACCGCGTCGGTGTCGAGGAACTGGAACGGCCCCGAGAGCAGCGCCTGGTACTTGCGCATGACGGGGCGGTTGCCCTCGCGGTCGATGAAGGCGAGGAACTCCGGCACCTCCCACCACTCCGAGCCGTCGGGCAGGTCGAACTTAGCGTCGTTGTAAGGGATGACGCGCAGAGGCAGATCGCACCCGGTGGCGCGCAGAGAGCGCTCCATGGCGAGGAAGGGCAGCCGCACCTTCTCGTTGGCCAGGGTGATGATGCACTCGAGCCGCATCTTACTTGAGTCCGAAAAGCTTGGTCACGAAACGCCCGCAGGCGCGGTAGGTTCGCTCGATGGTTTCCTTGATGCGCATCTTCAGGACCGTGCGCTTGAAGTATGCGCATTTGAAATCCGCTTCTTCGACACGCGGGATTTTCGTGCCGGTAACGACGCTGAAGAGACCGTAGTCGGCGAGATCTTTCTCCGCAAAGTCATCCGGCTTGCGGGCGGCGACGAAGGCACCGGGGCCCTGCGGGTCGAACTCCGTGGCGACGACATCGAAGTCCTCCAGGACGGCGCGCCAGTCCTCCGGCGTGTAGCGCCAGAAATCCGTCGGATAGCCATGGTAGGGGTAACCGGGTGAAGGCGCGGTGATGATGAGCAGGCCGCCGGGCTTGCAGATGCGCTTCATGTTGTGCAGTGAGGTCTGCCAATGCCGTGTGTGCTCCATCATCTCCAGCGAGAGCACGACGTCGAAGGCGTTTTCGCCGAACTCGTCGATGAGGTTGTCGGCATTGAGCAAGCGGTCGACGCCGGGGCCTTCGATCATGTCGATGCCCAGGTAGGATTCGCAGCCCCAGGCCTCGATGAGGGGGCGCACCGAGCCGTTGAAGTCGCAGGCGCCGACATCAATGACGGACTTCCCGCGGACCCATTGTGGGTCGATGTGCTTGGCAGCAAAAACAACGCAACTGACGCGTGGCATGGTGTTTAACTTGAGGTTTTCTCGGTGCTTGGCGACCCGAAAACTCAGCTCGCCTCGTCAAAGGGCGCGTAGCCGGTCTTTTCCAGTACGCCGGGGAAGCGCTCCAGGAAGGCCTCGCGTAGGCGCGGGCTGAAGTGCTGCTGCCATTCACCGGGTTTGCCCGAGCGATAGTGGCTGGCCTTGTCCTTCTGTCCCTGTTCGCGGCCGCCGGAAAGTTTGTCGAAGGAAAACTGTGCCGAGACGGCATCGATCTGCGCGACGGGGATGGCATCGAGAGGCAGGCAGAGGCGGTTCCAGCCGCGGCGGTTGGCACAGAGGCCATTCCACGCGGCCTTGATGGAGTCCAGTCCTTGCGGCTCGTTTGTGAGGCCGAAGAATTCAGCCCAGCGTCGAACCCACGCGGGCAGGTCGGCGATGAAGTCGACGAAGCGCGTCTCGAGGATGCGAGGGTCGTTGTAATTCCAGGAGCTCATGCGCTCAAGGGTGACGCGGGTTGGCCAGAAATCGAGCTCGCGAAGCAGGCCTTCCTCCATGGAGAGTTTACTCAACTCCTCGCGGTGCGCGGCGAGGTCTTCCCAGTCGTCGGTTGGGTGGCTGTAGCGGTGTGAGAAATACGCCGAGACGACGATGTCGCGCGGATCGCGGATGAGGTGAAAGCCGCGAAAGTCGCCGAGCTCGTTCAGGCGTGCCGGATCGGCATTGCCGAGTGAGAGCGCGGTGGCGTGTTGCTCACGGGCGTAGGCTGCTAGGTCGTCCGGGTAGAGGTTGCCGACGTAGGCCCAGCGTCGTCCGGCCAGGCTCACAAGCGCGGCGAAGATGTTATGCACGGTGGTCGAGGCACACTTATGATGCCCCAGACAGACCAGTAGAGGCTTTGCGGAATCGCTCATGAGGCTGGCGCGGAGATGCTGTTTATTCGTGCGAGCATGGCGCGGTAACTGGAACGCTTTTGCCAGAGTTCGGAGAGGCGGCCTTTTTGCGAAAGCCAGAGAAGCAGTCCGGAGTCGCCCTCGCGCTTGGCGAGGCCGGCGGGCAGTTGTCGCAGGAGCGACCACAGCCCGCGCAGCCAGGAGGCAGCCCAACCCGGTGCGGGTTTGCCTTCGACGGCGGCGGCATAGGCGTCGAGCACGACCGACTGCCGTCCGAAGCCCTCGTTGAGGCGGCACAGGTAGTTCCAGTTGAGCCGTCCTGCCGGGATGAAATGCCGCAGGTGCAGCGCGGGGTCGTAGTAGAGTTGCCAACCCGCGAGCAGCAGGGCGTAGCCCAGCTCGAAGTCACCGCCGCTGCTGAGGGCCGCCCCTTTGCGGTCGCTCAGGAGAGACTCGAAGCCGTCGGCTCGAAGCTTTTCCCAGGCGGTTTTGCGAATGCCCAGCCCCGCGCCGCAGAGAGGATGCCGCACTGCTTGCGCCTGCTCGTGTGGGGCCCAGATGGTGTAGTTGCCCTTGAATTTTTCGAACCACGGTGGCGGCGTCATTTCGCAAATCTCGCTAATGGGGCCGCCGCAGGCCGCGACTTGCGGCTGGTCTTTAAAGATAGCGAGCATGGCGGCGGCCCAGTGGGGCGGCACGTGGTTATCGTCGTCGATGAAGCCGAGGATGGCAAAGCGTGACTCGGCCAGGCCGCGGTGGCGCGCGTAGGTCAGGCCGGGCTCGGGTTCGTCCACCACGCGCAGGGGCAGGCGGTCGGCGAAGCCCTGCGCGACAGCAGCGGTGTCGTCGGTGGAAGCGTTGTTGATGATGAGCACTTCCCAGGGCTCGCCCAACTCCAGCTGGGCGAGGTGCTCAAGAGTTGTGGGTAGGCGCTTGGCGCTGTTGTGGCAACACACGACGATGCTCAGGCCCCAGTCTGAATCTGTATTAATCATGTGATACAGATGAAAATCGACGGGTCAGCTTGTGCGTCAGGCGATCGGACAGCATCTTTATGTGGGCGGATAGGTTGACCGTGCGGCTGGCCTGGCAGAGATAGTGGTTGCGCAGCTTATCGACGCGCGCCTGGATGCCGCCGCCCTGCTCGAAGGTTTTGGCGCCGGGAATGTAGCGGAAGTTGCCCCAGGTTTCGTCTATGTAGCGTACGGTAGCGTGGGGAATGGCGCGCAGGAGGAAGTCGAGATCCATGGTCAACGGATCGGCTTCGTCGTAAGGACCAACTTTGTTATGCAAAGCTTTGTGGTAAAAATAGGCGGCCGGATTCCAGGGATAGGGACGCCCGGCCAGCAGGTCGCTCAGGCCCAGGCGTGCAGGTTTGTTGACGGAGGTCACGCGCCCATCGGTGTCGAGCACGTTGCAGTTGCCGCAAACAAACGCCGGGGCGCGTAGCGGTGCGATGAGAGCGAGAGCGCGGTTGAGCACGCCGGGCTCGTAGAAGTCGTCCGCGTTGAGGATGCCGAGGATTTCGCCTTCGGCCTCGGCGATGCCTTGGTTCATGGCCTGGCTCTGGCTGGTGCCGGGGGCGGAGAGCAGGCGGACGCGGCCTGGATTTTTCTCCGCGGCCTCCCATACGATGTCGAGTGTGCCGTCGGTGGAGCCGCCGTCGACGACGAGGTGCTCGGCCTCGGGGCAGTCCTGTCCGAGCACGTTGTCGAGGCACCCGGGCATGAAGCGCGCGGCATTGAGCACGGGCGTCAGGATGGTCAGGTCACTCACGGCTGAAAAGATAAACGGCGCAACTGGCCGGTCCACTGGGCATGGGGATGTCGTCGCGCTGCTCCAGGCAGCGTGTACGGGTCAGTCCGCAGCGGGCCACAGTTTCGCAAAGGGCATCCTGGCTCAGCCCGGCGGCGTTCCAGGAGTGCCACTCGATAAGCAGGTGCTTCGCTTGGGAAAGCACGCGTGGATAGTGTGCGAGGAAGTCGCCTTCGCCGCCTTCGATGTCGACCTTGACGAGGTCGTAGGGCGGCGGGAGAAGCTCAAGCATCTCGGCCTCGGAAATGATGCGAGTGGTGGAAGCCACGCCCTGGTTGTCGTTGGGGTTTTCCGAAGAGCTGCCCATGCCCGGGCGCAGGTAAAAGGTGGTGTCGCCGCTGCCTTGCCCGACCACCCCATGGACGAAGCGGCAGCCGTCGAGGCCGGGGTTGATGGTAAGCAGCTTTTCCACGCCATCGCGGACGCGCGCGTCGCCGTCGACCAGCAGCCCTTGTAAATCCGCGCCGTCGGCCTGGGTGGCGAGGTAGAGGCTGAAGAGCCCGTAGTGGCAACCGAGGTCGAGGAAGCGTGTGGGCAGCCCGGTCTTCTGCAGCACGGGTGCGTAGGCCTGGCGGACAAAGATTTCCGAGAAAGACTCCGTGGCCTCGAGCGAGGCGAGCACGGCCTTGTGGGTATCGTCGACGGGCAGGCGCACGTCGAGCCAGTCGAAGTGCTCATGGCGGAAGGCAAAGACGAGGCGGCGGCGCAACGGCCCGATGCCGAGTAGCGCTTTCAGGAGAGCTTTGACGATGGCTTTTTTCATGACGTTTTGCCGAGGAGCTTACGTGCCGCTTGGCCGAGACGAATCTTCATCGTGTTGCGCAGGCGCGGCCAGGGGCGAGCCTCCTCATAAAGGAAATAGGTGCGAAAGGTCAGCGCGTCGGCCTCGGCGTCGGCGGCGATGGAGTTAGGGGAACTGTAGGGCGGTTCGATACGACAGGCAGGCGGTTGCAGCGAGGGGTTGTCCTGCGCGGTGTGCGTGCTGGCCTCGCCGAAACCGACGTTGGTGACGAGGTTGCGCGAGGGCGTGACGCTTAGCCAGCGCCGGGCGAAGTTGGTAAATATCCACGGGAAGGCCCAGGTGTCCCAGGGCGAGCTTTTGCTATGCAGCTTGTCGAACACCCCCTCCCAGTAGGGCCATTCGCGGGGCAGGCCGAGCCATTCGTGGAACGCCGCGTCGTCGCGCAGGCCGGGCCAAGCCTCGAGGTGGCGGTCCCAGTGCTGCCAGCGGTCAGCCCAGGTAGCCCAGCCCCAGCACATGGCGTACTTACTGAAAAAGATGTCGTGCGGGGGTTTATAGCGGTTCCACAGGACGTTTAATCCGGAAATCTGGCCGACCTGCGGCGTGTCCTTGTAGTGCTCAAGCATGGCCTCGCAGTACGGGAAAAAACTCGGGTCAGGCAGACAGTCGTCCTCGACGATAATAGCGGTTTCTTCGCGCTCGAAGATTTTGCCAAGACTTCCCCCGATGCGCTCCTGGCAGCCCAGGTTCTTGTCGGAGAACTCACGAATTACCTCACAGGGCCAGTCGACGTTCTCGGTTTCGCGCCGCGTGGCTTCGCAGAGCTCGTCCTCGCCGGGCTTGTCGGCGCGCGGGCCGTCGGCGAGGATGTAAAGCCTGGGCGGGCGCGCTTCGCGGATACGGGCGAAGCTTTGCCGCGTCAGCTCAGGCCGCTTGAAGATGACGAAGACGACCGGTGTGGTCATGAGCGTTCGGGTGCGGCGGGGATGAGTCCCAGTGCGCGTTTAAGGGTGTAGTTGAAGCACCGCCAGGCCTCGCGGTCGCCTAGGTGTTTGCCCAGATGTTTCAAACTCCAGTGGAAGGCAGAGCGGAAGTAGCCGTCCTGCGCGGCCCAGTAGGCCCACTGGCGATCTGTATCACAAGAGGGTGACAGTTCGGGCAAAGTGACAGGCGTGACATCCCGGCGTTGCGCGTCGGCTTCCAGGGAGCGCTGTTTGCGTTGGCGGCGCTCACTGGCGTTGCGCGTGCGGTTGACGCTTTGGGGATGTTGGCGGTAGCGCAAAAGAATCTCGGGTAAGATGGCGAGCTCGCCGCGTTCGCTCAGACGAAGAAAGAGATCGAAGTCTTCCACCCACTCGGCTTCCGGCAGGTAGCCGCCCACGGCTTGCACAGCATCGCGTCGCAACATCATGGCCGGATGAATGAGTCCGCCGACATTGCCTGTGCGTAGCTTTTCCTGAATGGCACTCCAGGTGGTGTCGGGTTGAAAGTGCAGGAGCGGGCGGTCGCAGGGATCCGTAAAGAGCACCCACGCACCCACGCCGACGCAATCAGGATGAGTGTCGAGGAAGTCCGCCTGTTTGACCAGGCGCTCCGGCAGAGCGATGTCGTCGGCGTCCATGCGCGCGATATACTTTGTCTTGCAAAGCGAAAGCCCGTCGTTGAGCGCACCGACGATGCCGGTGTTAGCACGTGACAAGACACGGAAGCGCTTATCGGTTGCAGCAAAGCCTTCCGCGATGGCGCGGGAGTTGTCCGTGGAGCCATCATCGACGATGACGCATTCAAAGTCTTCGAGGGTTTGCGCGCGGATGCTTTCGAGGGCCGGACGCAGGTAGCGCGCGCCGTTGTAGACCGGCAGCAGGACGGAGACGCGGGGCTCGCTCATCAATGCAGGCCCAGGCGGGCGAATACTTTCTTTTGCAAAGCGTCCAGCAGTTCGCGTCCGCCATGCTGCGAAAGTGATTCGCCTGCGGGCTTGCTGTTCAGGATGTCGAGCAGATCTGAAGCCAGCGGAGAGCGTCGCAACGTTGCGTAAGAATCACTGTCGGCGCTGCAGGCCGCTTTGGCCGCTTCGTCGTAAGCGACCACGACCTTGGCTGTGGTGAAGCTTTCCTCTATTTTTTTGCGGGCGGCCTGACCGCGTTGACGTAAGACATCGGGCTGACTGACCAGCGAAAGCAAGGCGGCGCACAGGGCGTCGGCATTGCCAGCGGGGAAGCGCATGGTCTCATCCGCCAGGTAGGAGGCGCCCGCGCCGGTAGAGACGATGACGGGCAGGCCGTCGCTCATGGCTTCGAGCGCGGTGTAGTTGAGCGTGTCCCAGCGCGATGGCACGAGAGCGAAGTCCGCCATGGTGCGTTTCCCGGCCAGCGTTTCGCGATCAACCGGGCGGTGCCAGAGCAGGCGCTTCTGCCAGATATCAGGATACGTCTTTTCCAGATAAGCCGCCATGGAACCACCGCCGGGCGCGGTCTCGGTGTCGGCACCGAACCAGTCCACGATGAACTCCGGCGCGTCGGCAGGGAGCGCATCGAGGGCTTGGGCGAGGGTCTCGGCGCCCTTCCAGTCCTGCAGACGCCCGGCCACGATGCCGCGCAGGGGAGTGCCAGGCTTGGGGTGGTTGGCGGGTGCTGCATCCGGCAAAAATGCGGGTGGGACAAAGCGCACGGGCTTGCCAAGAGCCTCGCTCCACTCGTCAGCGTTCAACGGACTGTAGGCGGTGGCGCACCCGGCGCGGAGGAGTGCCTCGGACTCCAGGGCGCGCACCAGAGGCAGATCGGGCGCGGGCTCCTGACCGCTGCGTTGCGCGATTTGCCCGAGGGAACCGTGAGCGGTCACGACCAGCGGCGGAAACTCTGCACCGCAAAGCAAACTGGCGTAGCCCAGAAATTCGGGCGCGAAAAGAACGGCGTCCTGGGTCTCCTTGGAGTGGGCGCGCAGCCAGTCGCGGAAGGCCACACCATGGGCCAGGGCAAAGGCACTCAGGTTGGAGCCTTCGGGCAGCGCGGGCATGAGCTTGCCGAAGGCGACGTTTTTCTCCGCTTCCAGATTGACGATGCGAATGCCGGGTAGCGCGGGGTCGAGGGCGTCCTTTTGCGTAACCAGGAAGATGGCCTCGCGGCCCTCATGTGAAAGCGCGTGGGCCAGGTGCACGTAGAAGGTGGCCAGCCCGCCGCGATGCGGCAGCCACTCAGGAAGAGCGAATATAAAACGCTGACTCACTTTTCTTTGGGCGTCATCCAGAGCCAGGCGGTGCCGGGCAGACGCTCGTCCATGTATTCGAGCAGGTACTGGCGATGGTCAAAGAGGCGAAAGGGCCCAATGGATGCGGGGAAGTCCTCGGCGGTACGTCTTCGGTAGGGGATGGCCTCGACGTCGTGCGTGCTGGCGAAGCGCGCGGCTACGGCGTCGTTAGCACCGCGGATGATGAAGTCGTGCGTTTCCACCAGAATGGCGCAGTGCTTGAGCGCGGGCAGGAATTCCGGGTCGAGCATAGAGACCTCGCCGCCCTCGATGTCCATGACGAGCAGCGTGCCCGCGCCGTCGCCGATGGCATCCTGCAGCCGCCCCAAGTCGCAGTAATCGCGGATGGTGACGCGGTCTTCGACTCCGTTGAGCTTGACCAAATTTTCCAGCGGCTCGCGGTTGCCGGCCTCGAAGGCGGTCACAGGTAGATTCAGCATGCGCGCCAGGCCGACGGCGTAGTAGCCCTCGGCCGCGCCGACGTCGACCACGCGATCAAAGCCCATGGCAGGTAGCTTTTCGATGACGGGTGCAAGCTCCATTTCGTAGGTGCCGAGCAGCTTGGGAAACCATGAACTGCCTACGGCACGATCGATATAGGACATCCCTACAAAGGGCCCGCTGAGCACCTTGCGCTCGCGCAGGAGGTTATCTACGGCGCGCTTGACGGGCGGGCGGCAGATTTTTTCGCGGAAGAAGTAGCGGAGCATTGGGTGTGTGGATTAGTCCCCGGTGGTGGTCCACTGGTGCGGCAGACCAACGAGGCCGACGAAGTCGTCGCGGCGGGCAACGGTCAACACGCCGGCGTTGCGGACGTTGGCGTGGCTGGCCTGGCCGTTTTCGTCGAGGATGGATAGCTGAATGAAGTACGAGCCCGAGGGCAGGTTGATCTGTGGCAGGCGGATGCTGGCGCGATGGGTGCCGGGCTCGTAGGCCTGCGGCAGGTTTTCCAGATAGCTGCTGTGGCCGCTGATCCAGACACCGTCGGCGGTGCGCAGGGCCATGCCGAAGTACAGCGTGGTGGCCTGCTTGACCTCGAGATCCCAGGCGATCTCTAGATCGAAAGCTCCCTGTACTTCAATCATGCGGTCGGGGTTGCCATTAAAAGTCCAGCCGGTCAGTTCGACGGCATCGGAGCCGCGCAGGGCCTGCTGATCTTCGTCTTCTTTTTCGCCGAGCTCGGAGCGATAGGCGGCGAGGGCCTCGTGGATATCGCCGTCGGCGGCGATTTGCCCCTGGCGCAGGTAGATGCCGCGGGAGCAGAGGGTTTGCAGCAGGTAGAGGTTGTGGCTGACGAAGAGGATGGTTTTGCCGCTGCGGGTCAGCTCCTTCATTTTTTCAATGCACTTCATCTGGAACTGCGAATCGCCCACCGCCAGGACCTCGTCGACGAAAAGCACCTCGGGGTCGAGATGTGCCGCCACGGCGAAAGCCAGCCGCACGTACATGCCGCTGGAGTAGCGTTTGACCGGCGTGTCGATGAAGCGGGCGACCCCGGCGAAGTCCACGATGGCGTCGAACTTGCGGGAGGTCTCGGCGCGCTTCATGCCGAGGATGGCGCCGCTGATAAAGACGTTGTCGCGGCCCGACAGCTCCGGGTGGAAACCCGTGCCGACCTCCAGTAGGCTGGCCGTGCGACCGCGGATGATGGCCTCGCCCGCGCTGGGTTCGGTCACGCGTGAGAGCACCTTGAGCAAGGTGGACTTGCCCGCGCCGTTGCGCCCCAGCACGCCAACGGTTTCGCCAGGCTGAATGGAAAAGCCGACGTCCCGAAGTGCCCATAGCTCGTGCGCGGAGGCCTCCTCGCCGGTCTGGCCACGCAGGCGGTTCCAGGCCCCGGCGAGCTCATCGCGCAGGCTGCCCGCGCCCACGTAACCGAGGCGGTAACGCTTCGTCAGGCCGGTGGCTTCGATGACGGGCAGGCTCATGCGGTGTCGACGAAGGTGCGGGCGGTGCGCTGGTACCAGAGCAGGCCGACGGTCAGGATGACGACCGTCAGCGCGACTGAGAAGCCCCAGGCGGTCAGGGAAAAGATGCCGCCGCCGAGGAAGATGGCCTTGATGCCTTCAATGGGCGCGGCCATGGGGTTGAGCAGGAACAGCCAGGCGTATTTGCCAAAGAGACTGGCCGGGATGATGACCGGGCTGGCGTACAGGCCCAACTGGATGATGAAACCGAGGGCGTGTTGCAGGTCGCGGTACTTGGCCGTCAGTGCCGAGCAACAGAGGGAAACGCCGAGTGCCACCGCGCAAGTTTGCAAAACCAATAACGGCAGCAAGGGCAGCAGCTTGAAGTCGATGCCGAAGGTCGGCGAGGCGGCAGTGAAATAAAAGTATATATAGAAGCCCGTGAAGATGACCGCCTGGATAGCGAAGGGGATGAGCTGGGAAATGGTCAGCGACAATGGAGGAATGATGCGCGGGAAGTACACCTTGCCAAAGACGTTGAGGTTACCCGCCAGGGAATTGCCTGCCGACTGTACCGTGCCGGCGAAGAGCTGCCAGAGCAGAAGGCCGCAGAGGTAAAATAGAAAGCCCGGCGCGCCCCCGGTGGGTATCTTCGCGACCTTGTTGAAGACCACGGTGAAGACCACCGACATCAGTAGCGGCTGGATGACGGCCCAGGCCGGCCCGAGAATGGTCTGCTTGTACTTGGCGACAAAGTCCCGGCGCACCAGCAGCCAGAGCAGGTCGCGGTATTCGCACAGGCCGCGCCAGTCCAGGAAGAGCCAGGCGCTGTTGGGGCGGATGCGGATTTCGGTCTGCTCGCTCATCCTTTAATTAGCCGGTGCAGGCGATACTTGGCGTACGACAGCCGGTTGCGCCAGCGCAGCCAGGTGGAGGCGGGGCGCTGTCCGGCGAAAGCCGTCAGGTCGAGGTATTCAAAGAAGGTTTTGTTTTCGTCGCCGTAGGGGAGGTTCCAGGGCTTGGGCTTGCCGATGAAGTGAAACAGGCACTGCGACCCGGCGTTGATCTCGTGGTGGATGCCGAGACTAGCCGGGCACTGGCGGTTCCAGTGCGGCTCCAGGGGTGTCCATTGGCTGTGGTAGGCGACGTTGAAGATGACCTGGTCCATGAGGAACCACTTGGGTTTGGTGCGCTCGTAATCGCGGAAGGACGGCAACGCCTCAAGGCACTTTTCGAACATGCGCTCCGACTTCCAATGCGCGATATCGAGGACGAAGACGCCGCTGTTGAAATAGGTGGTGTCCGGGTCGCATCCGGCGAGGGTGAACTGCGAGTTGACCGCCGGGTCCGTTGCATGGTCGCGATAGTGGTCGTCTTCCACCGCGCAGAAGTGGCCCGGGGCCGCATCGAAGAGTTCGGAAACATTTCTCAGGGCGAGGATGTCGGAATCGAGGAAGACCAAGCGTGGGCAGTCGATAGGCAGGTTGCCGGCGAGTAGTTTGGCGAAGTAGGGGAGTTGATGTGTGGCCAGGGACAGCTGTGTCAGAGCCTGGTCGACGGCCTTGGCGCCGTCGATGTCCCGCAGGTTGTAATAGGTAATTTTGCTTTCAGCGGAGAGCTTGGCGACGCTTGCCTGAAGCTTTTCCTTCGAGGCCTCCGACAGATCGAGACTGATGAAATGGAAATGAAACCCGGGCGATACTGGAGCGTTTTTCAGCACGGAAGCCAGCAGAGCCGCCGTACCCAGAACAAAGCTCTCCGAGCAGACACTGACGATGGGATGCGAAACTGCCATCAGGACATGATGGGCTTGGCCGGGCGCGCCACTTGAGGCTCGGTTTTGACCCGATGCTTCTTGCGTTTCTTGGGAGGGGTCTCGTCCTTGGACCGAATCACCGCGGACGACAGGATCAGCCCGGCGGTGAGGATGGTGAAGCCCTGCGTGGTTTGTTGGCCCCATTGCCCGGCGACGATGAGGAAGAAGCCCGATCCAAACAACAGCCACGGCAAGAGGTTCCCCGTTTTCAATTTCCTGAACGCATAGCTGCCCAAATAAACCATCAGTGCGATGCGGTAGACGACGTACACGAAACCGAACATCGGGCCCAACTCGTTCATGATGCGGCTCCATTCGCCCTCACCTTCAAGGAAGCCACGGGAACCGGTCATCAGGCGTGCACCCACATCAGTGCCCGCACCCAGGCCCGCACCGATAGGCTCGTTCCAGTCCATATTCAGAACGGGGCTGGCCAGCTCGGTGAGGACGCGTTCAAAGATGGCTTCCTGCACGCCTTCGTCTTCGCCCTTGGCTGCTTCCCAGCGCGCGACGAACGCCTCCATGCCGTCCTGAAAGTAGCTGAATTGCGAAGCGATGGCAAAGAAAGCGATGACTGCCACGGCGATGCGAATACTGGTGTGGAGCTTACGGCCGTTGATGACCATGCCCGCAGCGCAGAAAAGAAAGACCAACACAATCGAGACGGCCAGCAGACGACTGATGGACCCGTAGATGGCCATGAGGAAGGCGGTTCCGGTCGGGATGAGGAACCACAGCGGCAAGGTGCGCTGGTTGACGAATTGGGCCAGAAAAAAGGCAAAGGCGAGCGTGAAGAACTGTGCAACCCCGGTAATGAAACTGAAGGTGCCTGGAGGCCGGTAGCGGTCCAGTGCGCCGTAGAAGCCCGAGCCGATTTCACCGCCGACACTGCGATTTATCCATGCCTCCTGCGGTGAGTAAAACTGCAGCGCGATAAGCACGGTCATGGGGATCACGCAGAACAGCAGGAAGCGCCCCATTTTCTCCGTATCGTAATAATCGAAGACCTTGGGGATAATGAAAATCAGCGGAATGCTCAGGTAGTTGGTGATGATGCCGTAGATGGAAATCACGGCACTTCCGTGGCTAAGCAGGCCCAGCGGGGCGGTGATAATTGCCAGGACCGCAGCGCCGGCAACAAAGCCCGAGGTGGGAAAAAAGCCTCCCTGCAGGGCCAGCACATAGATCAGCATAGTCAGGGGCACGCGGGAAACCAGCAGCACGTCCGCCAAAGGGGTCAGGAACCACTTGCGCATGGCCCCGTCGAATATCAGCAGAAACAGGTACACCCAGATCAGGTACCCGGTCAGATCGCGACTGGAGACTTTGGCCATGTGCTCGTTTTAGGACTCTGCCTTTGGGTTATCGGCGTTTGTCGGGTAAACTTCAAGCCCTGGCCCGTGTTCACCGTATTTGCGCACCAGTGCGGCCAGGCGCCGGGCCGCCAGGTAGCGCGGCAGGTAGCGCTTCGGGCTAAACAGGATGCGCTGCAACCACCCGAGCTTGGCGAGGTCTACCCACTCCGGAATGGGGGCCTGCCGACCGGTGAGGAAAGCAATGGCCGCGCCGGTGCAAATGATGCCCGGCCGGTAGTCCAGGGAGCGCTTGAGCCAGGCTCCGAGCACTTCCTGCTTTCCTCCGGCTATATTGAGCACGATCAGGCGGGGGCGTTGTGCCTGGATGCGTTTGAGCAGAATTTCGTCCCGAATATCACCGCTGTCGGGATAGCGGGGAGCCAGGAATACATTCTCTGTTGGCAGTTCGAAGCCGCGCTCCTTCAGGTATTTCTGGTTGGCGGCGGCTTCATCGGGCGTGGGCATGACCCAGAGCTGTTCCCGGGCCGGTGGCAGGCCTGGAGCGTCCAGCAGCGCCTTCAGGAAGCGCAGGCCCGAGATGCGACTGAGCTTTTGCCCGCTCTGGCGCTCCCACAGGATGGCGAGAAAGCCGCTGTCGACCAGGATGACGTCAGCCTCCTTGACTGCCTGGTAATAGACGGGCTCTCGGTCGATGGCGGCGAGGCCGGGTCCCGAGGGGGCCATGACCAGGGCGCCGTCCAAGGTGTGTTCCACGGCTTCCTCGACCGTGCCGTTGAAAAAAGGCAGTCCGAGGACGGTGGCTGTGGGCAGGTTAGTAATTTCGCTCATGCGGGTACGCTGCCGCCCTTGGCCGGATGCGGCATTTGCCGGCAAAGCCAATCGGTGTGGAAAAATGGACTGTGGGTGGCCAAGGGCCGGAAAGAACTTTGGGCTTCAGCGCCGCATCGGATGAGGGTCGGGTCTTTCAACCTCGTCAAAGGCGATGTCCACCGGGGTGTCGCGCCCGAGGATCTCCAGAAGGATGCGCACGCGTTCGCGGGCCGGAGCCAGTTCGACGATATCAGCTTCGGCCCCGCGGAAGATACCGCGGATGACCTTAATACGCTCGCCCACGGCCAGCGGAGAGGGAGAGACCTCGAAAAGGCCGTCGTCGGTCAGTTCGGCCAACTCGTTGATGACACCCGACGGAACCGGAGCCAGGTCCTGGCCACGTTTGACCAGATAACTGGCGCCTTTGGCGTATTTGACCGCGCGCGTGCTGGTTTTGGGGTCGAAGTGAACGAACAGATAGTTGGGAAAAAGCGGTTCCAGCACCCAGCGTTTGCCCTTGGTGCTTTTACGCTGGTAGCGAGCCCGGGGAAACAGCACCGAGACCCCGGGCAGCTCGCGCAGGCTGGCCCAGGCGATACGCTCGCGTTTGGGCTGAGTGCGTAGGCAGTACCAGGCAGGTTTCAGTGTTGGGCTTAAATCCGTATCCATTTGGCAATGCGTGGGATGAGTCTCGTGCCGGCGCGGTTCCACTGCTCCAGCTTGGCCAGGCGGCGGCGGTAATGGCTACGTGCTACGACATTCGCCTCGGGCAGGCGTGCGCGCATGGCGTCCAGGTGGCTGGAGCCGGACTGTAGCTGCGGTGCGACGACTTCGGCCAGGAAATGGCCAATCAGGCGTCTCAGCTCGGTCTCGGCCTCATAGTAGTCGCGGCGGTCGCCGGGAACCGAAAGGACCCGGACGGCCTGCAGCCGCCTGAGCTGGCGCAGGCCCTGGCTGGCAGTACCGAGACTGATGTGTAGCTTGCGTATGATATCCTCCATGCAGAGAGGTTGTGGAGAAAGGAATACCACCGCGTAGATTTCGCCAAGTGATTTCGGCAGGCCCAACATCTGCGCTCCTTCGGCGAAGTAGGCCCGGGCCTCGCCCTCGAAGGCGTCGACGGTGGAATCCGGCCCCGGACGGGACAGATCCGATGGCGGACTATTGAGTTCGGCCATGAGGTTGCAGTTTCAAAAAAAAATGAAATGAGACTGGGGAATCAACTCTAAACTTGCGCACTAGGTGTTTTACCCCTTTTTTCTCGATATTCGGACCTTTACTTGGGTCTGTTAAGAAAACACCGATATAAAAGACTAGCCGATGGCAGAAAAGTGCTTTTGAAGCTGATTGGTGAGGAGGACTGGTATAAATGCTCGATAGCCGGACAACGGGATTGCTCGCGCTTCATGGCGTGGTCGTTCTGATCGTGCTGCCTCTGTATTTTGTGCTGCTGGCGATACTCGGGGTGACTTTTTCCGACCGCTTCACCTATAGCCTGATCAATTTCCCGCTCTACTTGGGGGGTATTCTCGCCGCGGGGCTGATTTTCTTCAACTTTTACCGGCCCCTGGGGGCTTCCGTGGCCCGACCTGACCGCGCCCGGGTGTTCCAGGTGACGAATCTGCAGATCTTCGTTCTGGTGCTCATGCTCTTCGGGCTGATCTTCGCCACCAAGGACAAGGCGATTTCCCGTGTTCTGGTAGGTACCTATGTGGTCAGCTCCTACGGTTTGCTTTTCCTGCTGAATCTTCTGCTGCCGGGTATGCTGTCCCGCGTCATTTTAAAGGGCAACAATCTGCGCACCTGCCTGGTCATCGGTTCCAGCAAGGCCTGCCAGGGGCTGGAAACCTGGCTGGAGGAAAAAGAGGTGCTGGGCCTGGATGTCATCGGTTTGTTGACCCCCGATCCGGAGACTGGGAACGAGCAGGTCACGATCGACATCCCGGTCTTGGGCGAAGAGAAGGATCTGCGTGACATTATCCGCCAGAGGGGAGTCAACCAGGTGCTGCTGCTGGAGACGCGCAAGTCGAAGTACTGGGTGCAGCGCATCCTCAATGTGTGCGAGGAGGAAGGCTGCCGGATGCTGATTTACAATCCCTGGGCGGAGTACTTCGACTATCCCCTGGTCAGCGTCAAGGAAGGCCCGCATACCTTTTTCACCTTGGGAGAGGAGCCTCTGGAGAGCCCCCTCAATCGTTTGCTCAAGCGCACCCTCGACATCGCTGTGTCGCTACCTGTGGTGCTTTTCCTCCTGCCACCGGTGACCCTGCTGGTCTGGTTCATGCAAAAGCGGCAGTCGCCCGGCCCAGTCCTTTACAGCCAGGCGCGGCGGGGCTTCAACCGCCGGGAATTCGTTCTCTACAAATTCCGCAGCATGCACGTCAACCCGCCCGAGGCTGACGAGTCCATCCAGGCCACCAGGGACGATCCGCGCATCTTTACCTTCGGCCACTTCATGCGGCGTACCAGCATCGACGAGCTGCCTCAGTTCTGGAATGTGCTCAGGGGGGACATGAGCCTGGTTGGCCCGCGGCCTCACTTGCCGCAGCACGACGTCATTTTCGCCCGCGACGTAAAGATCTACCCGCAGCGTCATTTCGTGAAGCCCGGCATCACCGGCCTGGCCCAGTGCAACGGTTTTCGTGGGGAAATCACCGACGTGGAGGTCCTGCGCCGCCGCGTGCTCTACGATTTGCAGCACATCACCGACTGGTCCCTCTGGGCTGATTTAGAAATCCTGGCTAAGACTGCCCTCATTGTATTCCGCCCGCCCGCGACGGCGTATTAGGGCGGGCAGACCGTTAAAAAAGGGCTTGAAACTATTGG